>CAVSVN010000030.1:0-86896 GCA_963731415.1 uncultured Chloroflexia bacterium | reverse complement strand
ACGTTCGCTAAAACGTTCCCAGCGAGATTTCCCTTCATACGCAACAACAGAGAAACCAGGCTGAGCCAGGGCGAGAGAGCGCGTCACAACAGGACGCGTACTCAACAACTGAAAAATGGAATGGTAAGTCAGCACAACTCTATCTGATAAAGGGATATAGCCGGGCTTTTGCTGTTCCAGTGTGGTACGAGAAAAGCTGTCCGATGGTAATACCACCACTTCACCGCGCCAGTAAGCCCAAAGTTTAACAAGGCGCTGTAGACCGACGATTGAGGCCATCATAACAAAAGGAATAATAGGAGCGTTGTACTGATATATTCCTGTGTAGAGCAGTTTATCATTGCCCAATAAGTTAATTGCAAAATTGGGTAACGTTGGTAGCAGCCATTCTGGAGCCAATAGTGCCAGGAAACCAGTGCCTCGGAAGATATTGAAAAGGTAATAGATACGGTCAAACGAGACAAAGGTGGTAATAAGCACCCAGGGATGGAATAGGACATTGACGATTGCAGCGCTTGGTGAACTACCCAGAGCCTGATAACGATACCAGAACGTGTTATGTTGTATTCCAGTATAGAAATGTGGCTCAACAACTGCCATAGCGATGAGTAGCCAGAGGAAGCCAGCGATAAATAATATCGTACCCAGGCGAGGAATGTTATATTTCCAGATGACGAGGAAACCAAGTAAGGCGACGACAGAAGGAATCTCTTCTTTAGTGGCGGCAGCAAGCACGCAGGCGACAACAAACCAGAAGTAGCGTTTATAGGTGATAGCCAATATTGCGTACAAGAATAGCGGGGTAGCCAGGGCAACCGGGTGAAAATCAAAGATATTCACTCCGAGCAGCGCGGGCAGAATGAGGTAAGCACCGGTCATCACGGCAGCCAGCAGTGGAAAATCTGGCAAATGCTTACGAGTAAGCAGAAAAACGGGTAGAGCACCAGTGGCCAGTACAAGTGTTTGAAAGACGAGCAAGATACGAGGGTCGGAATGAAAAACGTAAAGGAGTGAGAGCGGCAAAAGAATCGGCTCGACATGCTGTGCAAGACGTGTGGGCGGGCCAAAATAGTTATCGCCCTGATTGGTCCAGACGAAGAAGCGTCCATGAAGAGTATTCCAGATCGCCTGATCCATATTGCCCAGGTCGAAAGCGGTCGCCTTAAAGGTATCGTACCGCAGAACCGACTGATAGCCCATAATGATTATGTACACAATCACGGCAAGGATCATAAGCAGCCATGCAAGCTGAACCTGATTAAATTGTTGTGTGCGTAGATGAAATCGTTTCATATTTTTATAATCTTCATATTACAATCACAGATTGCCAGATACCGATAGCGACGAGAAGCATAAAAGACCAGACGATCACAAATTCGGGCCATGTCCCGGTCCGAAAGCGCCAGCGCGGATCGGGAGGGAAGCCGAAGCGTCTATGATTAGGCCAGAAAAGCGGTACGCCTCCTAAAGTAAGAGCATCAGCGGCAATATGCATGACGCAGCCAAATAATACACCAAAAAAGACCAGATGTGAAGCGCCCACAAATGCTGCCGGGACGGTTAAATTTTGTTTGTCCAGTAAGTAGATTACAACTCGTTCAAGGCCAATAGCAAGTAAAGAGCCAATGAGTAGCCCTAAAAGACTGTGAAAGATGGTACGATGGCCAGCAATACGCTGAATTTCCTTACTCACGATGCCAAATTTATGTCCCATAGTACTACGAGCATTATCGATATCGGGTAACAGAGCGCCGAAACCTACAGCAAAATAGTAAACGACTTTTCTTACAATCAATACCAGGGGAACCGTCTTTGCAGCAGTCAGCGGATCGCCAGTGAGATGAATAAGACTATCAAAGACAACGCCTGCGGTTAAACCTACCAATAAATGCGAGCGACCTTCCATGCGCCTCCTCAACTCCTCATGAATGGAATGCGTATTCTCTGGCATTGTAGGGGGTGTGGATGGGAATGTCAATATTGGTTTTGGAGATTTGGAGGTGAGTTTGTTTAGCGATTACAATTCACGTAATTCGCGGCGATAGCAAGCACACATCCCTATGCAAGGTCACTATAAGAATATGCAATAGTCGGGAACAGATCTAATTGTAAAAATTTTTTGACTGTGGCATGTTCGGCAATAATCTCATCATTAGAGGATGAACCTGCAAACTCGGTTTCGAGTTCAACGAACGAACCTAATTCTGTTACACGATCAAAGTGAATGCGCGTTCGTCCATAACGATAGAGAACGCGCGTCTTTTCAATCGTTCTCCATGTGCCAAGGGTGGTTGTTAAAAGGGGCAAAAATGTTGTTGAATTGACGATAGCGCTGATAAGATAGTCGCTTACGCGCGAGCTTTCTTCATTGGGGCGCGTGTATGCAATAAGTATTGCGCCTGACGGCCCGTTTTCGTGAATCTCTTGTACTTTATGATGCTTTTTTGTACGAATAGATGCTTTTTGTGGGTCTTCTTGCGCTGACCATTCCCGCAGCTTTAAGCGGCCAGCAGGCACATTGAAATAGGTATCGCGCTGCTGCAAGGTATGGACATAGATTGCGCCGTGTTGGTGGGCGCGTTCTTCTAACGCTTCCAATGTGGCTTCGTCGGGGCAACGGATCTTTAATTCTAGATTTTGCATAAAATAACACCTTATCCAGAATGATAGGACGCGGGCGCGATAAATCTGGCCCGTACGGGGCGTTACGCGTCGGGTAATTGGATATAAATGGCGTCATTTTCGGTTTTAACGGGATAGGTGAGTACATCTTGACGGGCCGGACCACGCACAACCTTGCCTGTACGGATATCGAATTGGGCGGCATGCCAGGGACAGGTCAGAACATATCCGTCGAGGTCGCCTTCGTTGAGGGGACCGCTGATATGAGTGCAGTTGTCGGTAAATGCGTAGACGGTGCCTTCGACGCGTGCGAGACAGACAAGCTCCCCATCGACTTCGACGGGGAGAAGCTCGCCTTCCTCTAGCTCACTGGACTCAGCAGCTTTGAAAAAATCTGCCATCTATGCCTTCTTACTACCTATGACCGGCAGCGTTACGCCGTTCACTCCATCACTGGCAGACGATACCAGGAAAATGGCAGCCTCGGAAAGCGCTTCTAGCGTAACCCACTTTGTGCTCAGTTCTTCCTGGGAAGGTTTCATACTGTCTAGATTCGATTGGGTAATGAGTAGTCCAGGGCCAATGGCATTGACGTAAATACCTGATTTTTGCCCCTCTTTTGCGAAGGTCCTTGTGAGCGCATCGACTCCAGCCTTGGCACTATTGTAAGCTGCCATCATTGGTCCCGAACTCTCGACACCACCTGCGCGACTGAAATTTAGAATCTTGCCTGATCCCTGGCTGCTCATAGTCTGCCAGACAGCTCGTGTACAGAGAAACGTTGTCAGTAAATTATTGTTTAGTTCGCTCTGCCAATCAGTGAGGCTAAGTTCGGCGGATGGGCCATATTTGGTGAGGCCGCCCGCAAGGTTGACCAGAATGTCGATGCGCTCATATGCTCCTAAGGCTTCATCGATCAGCGTCTTGGCTCCATCTTCGGTGGTCAGATCCGCAGCAACAGGCAAGACCATGGGCACACCACTATCGCGCAGTTCTTGCGCTCGTGCATTGATGCGCTCTTCATTGCGTGCGCTGATAACAAGATCGGCTCCCTCGCGTGCAAACGCCTGCGCGAGGGCAAAGCCTGCCTGACCTGGAAAACTCACTCCGGTGATGATTGCGGCTTTCCCCTTTAGACGCATTTATTCTTCCTCTTCTTCACTATCAGGTTGCTCAAGTCCCGCCATTGCGAGACCACGATGAAGGACACGCAATGAAAGAAATGCACATTTAGTGCGTGCCGGGCTGATTGGAATACCTAACACATCCAGCACATCGTCCTTTCCGAGCGCCACAACTTCCTCTACCGTCTTGCCCTCAATCATCTCTGAGAGCATAGACGCTGATGCCTGGCTGATTGCACAGCCCCGTCCCTGGAAACGCACTTCTTTAACGCGATCCCCCTCAACTACGAGATCCATTCCCAGTTGATCGCCACAAAGAGGATTCGAGTCCTCCGAGTGGATATCGGGCTGGTCAAGCTTACCATAGTTGCGCGGGTTGCGGTAGTGATCCAGAATATATTCACGATAATAATCCATTGCCATAAGTTGAGCCTCCCCAGGCCACACGGGCATCGTAAACACGGCCCGTAGAGATGTCAGATGAAGGGGAACGGTGTATTAGAACCTGAAAATTTCTTGTGCTTTATGTAGCCCCTGTACCAGTATATCGATTTCTTCTTTGATTGTGTAGACATAGAAGCTGGCACGTGCCGTCGCGGCCAATCGTAACGTTCCATTAATGGTTGAGCACAGTGATGACCAGCACGAATTGCTACCCCGACCTCCTGATCCAGAATAGAGGCCAGATCATGCGGGTGAATATCACCAAGGGTAAAGGAGATAACACCACCGCGCTGATCTAGCATCCGGGCCATAGATAGTTAGCTCTGGAATCGTCTTCAACTGCTGCAGGCGTAGGCAGTTATCTCTCGCTCATGCTCCTGCACGGCTTCCATGCCCAGCTGCGTTGAGATAATCGATCGCCGCGCCCAGGCCAACCGCTTCGGCAATCGCTGGCGTGCCAGCCTCAAATTTCCAGGGGAGATCGTTCCAGGTCGATTGGCGCAGGCTGACCGTGCGAATCATATCACCACCACCCATGAAGGGAGGCATCGCCTCAAGCAGTGCCTTCTTGCCATATAGAGCACGCCGATACCCGTAGGACCCAGCATTTTATGCGAGCTAAAACAGAGAAAATCAACATCCAGATCCTGCACATCGATCGGGAAATGAGGAACGCTCTGCGCCGCATCCAGTAACACGATTGCCCCGGCCGCATGGGCCTGGGCAATCATCTCTTTCACTGGATTGATCGTCCCTAACACGTTTGACATATGGGTCAAGGCGACCAGCTTTGGCTCCTGCCGCAGCAGTTCGGCGTAGATATCCTGGCGCAACTGGCCATCATCTGTTACCGGTACAAATTCAAGACGCGCACCCGTACGCTGAGCCAGCAACTGCCAGGGTACAAGGTTACTATGATGCTCCATCTCGGTCAACATAATCAGATCACCTGATGAATATTCGCACTTCCCCAGCTATAAGCAACGAGATTGATGCTCTCGGTCGTATTGCGTGTAAATATTACCTGCTTGCTCTGGCGGGCATGAATGAAACGCGCAATCTTCACGCGTGCCTTCTCCAGCGCAGCAGTTGCCTCTTCACTTATGCGTATAAGCCGCGATGCACATTCGCATTGTAGGTACGATAATAATGTATCCATCGCATTCAATTACGGTCTCCGGCTTCTGCGAACTGGCCGCACTATCCAGATATACTAACGGCTTCCCATGTACCTGGCGAGAAAGAATGGGAAAATCCGTTGCGGATCTGCTTCAGCAGAAAGGGACAGAAGGTGACTGTGCTTGAGCGCTCGTCGTCTGGATTATTTGATAGTACCATAATGCACCCTTACATTTCTATTGTCACTCTTCCATAAGTAAATGGGGTTCATAGAGCTGCCTTGTAAGACACATCCTATGAACCCCTGGCAGGTAATTCCTGCCCAATACCAATTAATATTCTGTTGAGTTTGATCTCTTCGTCGGCATCGGCAGGATTGCCATCCAGGTTGATCGCAACCTCGTCAACACCTTCGATCTCCCAGCGCTCCTGAGCATCGACCCAGGTATCAGCCTCGGTCTCGTATGCACCACTCATACGGCTTATGATACTACGGCGCAAACGTATACGCAGATTTTCGAGCGGGATACGCTGCAGCACTGGCTCAAAGAAGCCCTGGACGATAATACGCTCGGCCTCAGGACGCGAGAATACCCCGTACCATCAGATAGAAGAGCTGCTCCTCATCAATCTGACCACTGGTCGCACCATGGCTGGCGCTGACCTCATTCGCAGCAATCTCCAGACCAGGGATAAACTCGCCGCGTGCCTTTTTACTTAACAACAAACCATGGGCCGAAAGGAAAGAGGCTGTCTGCTGAGCTTCGGGACGGATACGGATCATCCCATCGAACTCAACGCGTGAGCGATCCGTCAAGACACCTTTAACCATTGTTTCAGCGTTGGTCGAGAGGCCAACGTGGTCAGCGAGGGTATTGATGAAATAGCGCTGATCGTTATCGGTGAAGAAGACCCCTACCAGTTCACCGGCACCGCCATTGCCCTTGCAGGCCATACCCAATCGTCTCAGAGCTTGACTTTGCTGCCCAGATCCGCCAGTACAAACGTGACGCTGGCATCCTTCTCGTAGAGAGCGCATTCTTGTGCGTGATATTCCAGATATTCTGATCGAGGTCCTGCAGGTTGCTGAACTCAACCCGAGCTCAGTTCTTCGCGTAAGACCTCAACCACATCGCTCAACAGCGCCGGTTCTGTCACCCTCATATTGCGAATTGTACTCCTCAACAAAACGCACACTACTCTGCGGCTTCAGCGATCATCAGTGTATGTGAGAATGCAGCGGACGGAAGAGTCGATCCAGCCAGACCTGAGCCAGGATGGGATGCCTCAATCTCAACCCCTTTGGAATATAGAGGAAGAAGCCACCGCTCCAGAAAGCGGCATGCAAAGCAGTATATTTGCTAGTCGCCACAGGTACACACTGTGTCATAAAGTGCTTCTGCACCAGTTCAGGATGCTCGCGGACAGCGGTATCCAGATCGGTCAGGATAACGCCTTGCTGCTTGAGTTCCTCGCTCAGTTCAGTATGGACGACGGAACTGATTATGCTGCACGATCAGACCCGAACGCTCGTTGACGAGCGACGCCGCAACGATTGCTGATAGCAGGCGGGAAGGTGCCCTTTGTGATCCGAGGGAATGTACGGGCTGAGTTGCTGAAATTCGAAGTCCAGAACGTGCGCCGTGTGCCCAGATCACCACGCCGACCCAGGGGAGCCGGCGTGTTTTCATAGATCTCCCAGGCTTGCAGGCGCTTCTGGAGCATCCACTCAGGCTCCCCCTTCTGGCGCGACAGTTCCTCGATAGCAGCACGCGAAAACCCTGTTGCCAAAGGTTTAAGCATGGTACTCACCTCGCCCACTGAACTCACACTTGCCCCATTCTCATCGTCTGTTGGCCTGAGCCACTCGTAACCGCGCTCCTCAAGCTCCAGGGCCAGTTCTTTACCACCGGACTTGATGATGCGACCATTGAACATAACATGGACGAAATCGGGAGTGATATAGTTCAGCATACGCTGGTAGTGCGTGATCAACAAAATACCCAGGTTCGGACCGGTCAGTGCATTGACGCTTTCAGACACGATCTTCAGTGCATCGATATCCAGACCAGAGTCGGTCTCGTCCATCAACGCAATCTCTGGCTCCAGCAGTGCCATCTGCAAGATCTCAGCACGCTTCTTTTCACCACCGGAGAAACCATCGTTGATCGAGCGATTGATAAAGCTATTATCAACCTTGAGCAGGCGCATCTTCTCTTGCAGCAATTTGCGGAACTCTTTAACGGGAATAGTCTTACGCTTTGTCATCTGGCCGGTAGGATTCTCACCTTCTTCAAGTGGCTTGTTACCTTCGCGTACAGCCTCAAGAGAGCGGCGCAGGAAGTTTGCAACGCTCACGCCAGGAATGGACATCGGATACTGGAAGGCCAGGAAGAGACGCATACGAGCGCGGCGATCAGGAGAATACTCCAGAATATTTTCGCCCTTAAACCAGATCTCGCCATCGGTCACTTCATATTTGGGGTTGCCCATAACGACGTTCGCCAGCGTGCTTTTGCCAGAGCCATTAGGTCCCATCAACGCGTGAATCTCGCCCTGTTTCACAACAAGGTCCACACCACGTAAAATCGGCTTACCCTCAATATTCGCATGAAGGTTTTTAATTACAAGTTCAGATTCCATTACAAGATACCTTCCTTATGATAAGGAGCGAACATCATATTCGCCTATGTAAATTAGAATAAAAAATTCCTGATCGAAATTAGTTGTAGGGCATTTCCGAGTGCGCATCCAGAGAGAAATCAGCGGATTCGATACCCACATGAATATCTGAGAGCGCAATAAAATGCAAATCGGCATCTTCTGTGGACTCTTTCAGCAGGTCAGCCAATGTAATCGAGTCGAGGGTATTGGCAACGGCATCACGTACTTTTGCCCAGAGATACTTTGTTCTACACGAGTCCAGAAAATTGCAGACCTGGCTCATCTCTCCTTCAGTTGCACAGATCATGGGAGAGATTGGTCCTTCTAGCACACGTACGACCTCACCCATCGTAGATCTTTGCTGGATCGCGGCTCAATTTATAGCCGCCATGAGCACCACGTGTGCTGATAACCAGCGGAGGTGCAGACTCGCGTAACAATTTCACTAGTTGCTCCAGATATGCGAGCGGTAACATCTCTGCCTGCGAAATGTCGGTCAACGAACGAGGACGCTGCCCATAGTGACGAGCGAGATCGACCATAATCCGCACGCCATATTCGCCTTTTGTAGAAACCCGTAACATCATGGCCTCTCCCTTCTCATCATAGCAACAGGCAATGTATTCTATTTCATCGGTATATGTTACCAGATTAATCCGACCTGTCTACTAGGATATATTTTAGCATTAGAAACGGGAGGGCGTCAACTCTTACAAAACATGTAGGACCGGGGGTGGCATAAATGCAAGAGGTGGGCACGATAATGCTGTTTAAGAAATTGGCCCCTACTCTTTGTAAATGTAGCGCGTATCTAGCATAATATATTTTTTACCAATATTTGCAGTTAATGATGTTTGCGTCCTATTACAATCTGCCTCGTTCCTTTGCCGAAGGGCTTCCAATCGTAGTCACCATAGATGGCCTCAATAGCGAAACCGGTTGCCAGGAAAAGCAATTGCAATTCGCGTGGAAAAAAGACGTGCATATCGAGTTTCGTCAGATAGCGTTCGTTATCTCCTGTCTCGAAAAACTTCTCATGCGTTCCTACGATATGCTGCAGTTGTTCAAATGGATCATATTTGCGGCTGCTATATAATAACATAGTGAAGTCGCCATCAGGTGACTCGATCTCATCTTCTAGATAGACATACGACGGTCGATTGAGGGCATTGCTCAGGTAGTCGATATCGGGTAGAAATGTGTCAACAATAAAACGTCCCTTGGGTGCAAGATGGTCATACGTATTTTTAAACGTATCTAGCTGTTGTTCGATTTCATAAAGGTGCGTAATCGAGTTAAAGGGCAGCAGAATCAGGTCGTAAGCGCCTTTGTGCTCCAGATTATAATCAGACATATCGCCTTGATGGAGCGTCACACGTTGCTGTATTTCTTCCGGCTCCCGTTCCAATTTGCGCTGGTAGGCCCCTAACATCCCAGGCGCGACATCCAGCCCTTCCAGTTGAAATGCGCCGGGACTATGCAATAGATCAAGGCCAATGCGGCCACTTCCGCATGCCAGTTCCAGCACACGTTGCGGAGTATAGCGCATTACCAGTTCGCGCCAGAAGGGCAGGTCCAACTCAGACTGGCTCTGATATTCCAGGTCATAATCGTCGACCCGCTCATAGTATTCTCCCATGTCGTAGGGCATTGTTTGTCACCTCTTTAGAGCAAACTGACAAGTATTCTGGCGTAGAGATTAACATAGGATGATGTGCTTATGCAAGCATGTCATTAAATGGCATAAGATAGAAACGCGCTATCTTGACAGAGGTTAGAAAGAAGCCTACAATTTAAGAGCAACAAGAAGAACACGAAGTTCGAGAAAGGCGTCCAGTATTAGTATGATCTCATCCTCCTTCTGTGACGTATGTGGAGCAGCACTTCCGGTAGCGACAACAGTATGCCCCGTTTGTGGACAAGCATTGCAGACACCCTCCCGATCGTATTTTGCACAAACAATGCCAAACCTCAATAATCCTCCCATGCACCGCTATAGCATCCTGATGCAGCGTTATCGTATTCTTGAGAAGATTGGTGAAGGCGGTTTTGGTCTTGTCTATAAGGCAAGTGACAAGAAGGATAACAAGATTGTCGCAATCAAACAGATTAATATTGCAGCCCTTAGCATGCAGGAAATCATTGATGCAACTGATTCTTACAATCGCGAGATAACACTACTCCCTGGATTACAGCACCGGAGTTTACCGCATATATACGATCATTTCACAGATGAAGATCATTGGTATATTGTCATGGAATATATCAATGGAGAGACGCTCGAAGAGACGCTTGCAAAGGCTAGTGGAGGCCACCTACCTGTGAAGCAAGTGCTGGACATAGGAATGGCACTTTGTGATGTATTAGCCTATCTTCACGCCCAGAATCCGTCAATCATCTATCGCGATGTCAAGCCAGCCAATATTATGATCACAAACAGAGGTGATATTTACCTCATCGACTTCGGAATTGCACGCCGCTATCGAGCACAGCAGAGCCGTGATACAGGGTCCCTTGGCTCTCCTGGCTATGCAGCACCAGAGCAATATGGAAAAGCCCAAACAACACCCCAAACTGATATGTACGGTCTAGGCGCAACGCTACAAACGTTACTAACAGGCAAGGAACCATTAGAAGTTGCTACCGGTGGTATACCGTTAGAGTGCAATATCCCAACAGAGCTACAGAGGCTCATCACACACATGATGAGTAGAGATGCGAATAAGCGTCCATCTAATATGATGATGGTAGGACGATCGCTCTCTAACATCAAAAAACATCTTTCTGGCCTGCAAGGATGGTTTGTCTCTCCCTTTGCCTGGCTTGCGACACTGTGGGGGCTTTTTATACTATTGATGGCAAGTATTTTTTTCCCCTCGTCTTCCGTCAAGGTATGGACAATCTACTTTTTAGCAGCGTTATGCAGCACCATATGTATGAGTATTTATTATCTCTACAAAGCAAAACGAAGCGTTGCAGACAAGCTAGCAGTAAAAGAGATGTGTACAATTATAAATGAAGGATTATTCCGTCCGCTTACTGTAATATGCTGGTTGCTTGCCATTGGGTCCTTCTATTCACTCATTCCCACGCTCTTTTACCCTGTGCAGATAGTAAAGGTGCTCTTAATAGGTGCTTTCATCATAAGCTTGAGTGTTATGCTTGCAATACTTAAAGGACTCCCCTGGTTGCTCAAGTGGTTGAGACGGAAGAGAGCCACACGGCAAACGCAGCAAGTCACTCAGACGCCTCCATTTCAGCAACAGATGCATTGAAACTTGTAAAAAGAGAGTATTACAGCAACAGCATTGCATCACCAAAGCTAAAAAAGCGGTAGTGCTCACGAATGGCCTCTTGATAGGTCTGCTCCATCAATTCCTTACCCATGAATGCACTGACCAGCAGGAGTAGGGTGGAGCGAGGCAAGTGGAAATTGGTGATCATGGCATCGACGACTTTAAACGAGTAGCCGGGTGTGATGAAGAGTCGTGTATGACCGGCGTATGGCTCGATAGGTCCATTATGTAGGCTGGCCACGCTCTCTAGAACGCGCACAGAGGTTGTACCCACAGCAACAATACGACCACCATTTTTACGTGTCTCGTTAATCAGTTCAGCAGTAGGAGCGTCTAATACGATCTCTTCACTATGCATTTTGTGCTCACTCACATCCTCGTGCTCAACGGGACGGAAGGTATCAAGGCCCACATGCAAGGTCACGAAACCGATACGGATACCTTGCTGCTGGAGCTGCTCAAGCAAGCGGGGAGTGAAGTGTAGGCCAGCAGTCGGTGCTGCTGCCGACCCGGTGATACGAGCGTAGACCGTTTGATAACGCTCTGGATCATTCAATGTTTCATGAATATAGGGTGGAAGCGGCATGCGACCCAGTTCATCGATCAAATGGCGCACGGTCAGCAGGGTATAGGGGTCGTTCGCAGGCTGGGTAGCAGATTGATCCGGTACGGAGAAACGCGCGATGCGGCCACCTGCATCGGTACGTTGCAGTATTTCGGCCTGTAGTTTTGTTGTACCTGTTTCATTGTTAAAAAGAATACGCGCTCCCTCACGCAGGCGACGACCGGGACGTACAAGCGTTTCCCAGCAATCGCGCCCAATGTCTGAGCGTTCGGCCAGCAACAATACTTCGACTGCGCCACCCGTTTCCGCCCGATGCCCAAGCAGGCGTGCGGGTATAACGCGGCTCTGGTTGGCGATGAGCAGGTCGCCGGGACGCAGGTAGTCGCCGATATCGCGAAAATGCCGATGAGTGAGAGAACCGGAAGCACGTTGCACTACGAGCAGGCGTGAGGCATCACGGGGCTCAATTGGTGTTTGAGCAATGAATTCGGTTGGCAGATCATAGTCAAAATCGCTGATTTTCAGGGAGTTGTTGTCCACAGACTTACACCTTCTTCCCCTGGAGGAGCCAAATTCAGATGTTGATATGCAGCACGCATGGCGATACGTCCGCGAGGCGTGCGGGCAATGAAACCGAGTTGCAGAAGATAAGGCTCATATACGTCCTCAATCGTCTCTGGATCTTCACTGGTACTGGCGGCAAGCGTATCGAGTCCGACGGGACCCCCATTGAACTTCTGAATAATGGTGAGTAGCATACTACGATCGGTCTGGTCCAGGCCAATCTCATCAACCTCCATAGCGTCGAGAGCTTCCTGGGCGACACTTTTGGTAATCACGCCATCTGCCCTGACCTGCGCAAAGTCGCGTACACGTTTGAGCAAGCGATTCACAATACGGGGTGTACCACGTGCGCGGCTGGAGATCTCCTTGATGCCATCCTCTTCAGCCGGGACCTTAAGGATACGAGCCGAGCGGATCAGAATTTCCTTGAGGAAGTCGGGATCATAGTATTCCATGCGATAGATGGCACCGAAGCGATCGCGTAACGGAGCAGTCAACGAACCCACGCGGGTAGTCGCACCCACGACGGTAAAAGGCGGCAGCGAGAGGCGCAACGATTTAGCGCTTGGTCCCTTGCCAATCATCACATCAAGGGCAAAATCTTCCATAGCGGAATAGAGGCGTTCTTCCACGGCACGGGCCAGGCGATGAATCTCATCAATAAACAGGACCTCACCCTCTTGTAGGCCAGTTAGAATAGAAGCCAGGTCGCCAGCGTGTTCAATGGCGGGACCAGAGGTAGTCTTCATAGAGACACCCATCTCGACAGCGATAATATTACAGAGTGTTGTTTTACCCAGACCGGGAGGTCCATAGAGCAAGACGTGATCGACCGATTCGTTACGGCGGCGGGCAGCTTCCAACAATATACTCAAATTTTGTTTGATCTTTTCCTGCCCGATATATTCAGCCAGGCGGCGAGGGCGCAAGCTTCCCTCGATGATCTCTTCTTCTGCGCTCATCTGTGGAGAGACGAGACGATCCTTCATAGTACCACTCCAACCTGAAACTATGTTCTACATCTGCGTGCCTTCATTATATCAGAGTTAAGCGCAGGCGTCGAGTAGACACAGACTTATAAATCGTGCATTTACTACTCGGCCAACCTTCACTGGATCGGGAGCCTGCATCCCTGCAGCGGAATATGCTCGAAATCAGGGTAGAGGCGGCAACGAAAGAAATTTGCACGTACATTTCTCTTATTATATAATTATGTCGGCATATACACTAGAACATCAATCAAGAAGACACAGATGTTGAATATGCAGGCAGTAATATATTTAGGAAGGAACTGGGACCAATGCCAGAAACACCAGGGAAGAGTACTTATGCACTCGATGCTGAGAACCCATTAGAGATGACACGTCTGATTGAGCAGCAGCGTAGAGTAGCACAGGCAATGGGAGGCCCCTTCGCAGGGTTAGCAGAACTACCAGAGGGCGCGAAGGTACTGGATCTGGCTTGCGGACCAGGAAGTTGGATACTGGACGTTGCCTTCGAGCGACCTGATATTAGAGCTATCGGAGTCGATATCAGTCAAATCATGATTGAATACGCCAGCGCTCGTGCTCGGACACAAGGACTTATCAATGCCACATTTGAGCTTATGGATATCACTAAAAAGCTGGCTTTTGCTGATAGCAGCTTTGATCTTGTTACCGCCAGTGGTCTGGTTGCGGTACTGCACAGGGACAACTGGAAACCATTCATTGCAGAATGCACGCGTCTCCTGCGTCCAGGAGGTGTCCTGCGCTTGATAGAACCTTATGATTTTGGAGTCACCAATAGCGTATCCATCGAACGCATACAGCTACTGAGCACACAAATGCTGTGGAAGATAGGGTACGGCTTCTCCGTCGATGGACGTAGTTTTGGTCTCGCTCATACTCTTCCGAGCTTGCTTCGTCATGCGGGATACATCAACACTAAACCGCTGGCCTATCCTATCGAATTTTCCTTTGAGCAGCCAGCCTGGGTCGATTTCTATCACAATTACCAGATGACCTATCAGCAAACGAAAATACTATGGATACAGGCTGGACTTATTACCGAAGAAGATTTTGACCAGTTGTATCAGCAAATGCTTATCGATATGAACAAAGAGGATTTCCAGGGCATGACCACCATTATCTGTGTTACTGGAGAAAAGCCGAGATAGACGGACAGGCTTCCGCAGCGTCATAGTATGACAGAAGTATAACGACTAATGCGATGCGGCAATTTTCGTAGCCAGCGTCTCATTTTGTCCCTGCACACGCGCCTTGCGCTTCTCAGCATATATCTGCAAGCGAGCTTTAATAGCAGGATCAGCGATAGCCAGTTCTTTGGCGGCATGAATTGCAGCATTGACAGCGCCCGCTTCACCGATAGCCATAACAGCGACGGGAGCGCCTTCGGGCATCTGGACCATTGAGAGAAGGGCATCGATACCTTTGAGAGCGCCGAGATCACGGGGAACGCCAATCACGGGCAGGTCGGCACGCAGGTCAGCAATATTTCCAGGCAGGTGAGCGGCTCCACCAGCGCAAGCGATGACGACCTGTACAGATTCGGGCAGGTTCTCGATATGTCTGACAACCGAACGTAAGTCGCGATGCACAGAATTGATCTGCACAAGGCAGGGAATAGCGAACTCGTATCTGAGTGTATTGACCGTCTTCATCATTAATGGCAGATCGGAGTCACTGCCCATCGTCACCAGGACGCGAGGAAGACCTTGGGCATTGGAGCCTACGCCTTCGGGAGAAACGAGGACACCATACTCTGAATTCAGATTTGTACGTATAATATGTTCATCTTGCATAGACGTTTACTAAATTGAGAGCGCGGCTCTCACCTCCTGAGCATGTTTATAGACATCATAGAGATCGTCACCCACGACAGTTATATGACCCATTTTGCGATCAACCCTTGTTTCACGTTTGCCATAGATATGCACAAACGCGTTATCGGGATCGTAATCGTCGAGCCAGTAGGGATCAGCAATGCCGTTACGTTCTCCCAGAATATTGATCATTGCAGCTGCAGGATAGAGCATATCGGTTGCGGTCAGAGGAAGATTAGTAATGGCGCGTAGGAGCTGGGTAAACTGAGATGTTTTGCAGGCTTCAATCGTGTAGTGCCCGAGATTATGTGGACGAGGAGCAATTTCGTTAAGCCAGATCTTGCCAGCAGTATCGAGGAAAACTCGATGCCAAAGATACCAACACCCCCCAGATAACCAAGGACGCGACGGGCTATTTCCTGAGTTTCAGTCTGCAGTGAAGAAGCAATGGGAGCGGGAGCGAGGACGACCTGGCAGATATCGCGGGCATGGATCATCTCGACAACGGGGTGTGTCATGATCTCGCCACGTTCATTACGAGCAATCATCAGACCAATCTCTTTATCCAGCTCCAGGCATTTCTCCACATAGAGTTCGCGCGGTCCCAACTTCTCCAGAGCAGCTGTAATATCCTCTAGCTGATTGATACGAGCGTTGCCACGCCCATCATAGGCATCTTTTTTTGCCTTCAGAACAAGAGGATAGCCCCAGAGCTGAGCAGCACGTTCAATATCCGATACATCATCGATAGACATAAACGGTGCAACCGGAATATTATGCTGAGTGAGAAACTCTTTTTGTTGATATTTATTCTGAATAATAGAGAGTAGAGCAGGAGAAGGAAAGATTTTTGCGCCCTCGGCCTGTAAGGTACTTAAAGCATCGGTATTGATATGTTCAATCTCATAGGTCAGGATATCGACACGCGCGGCGAGTTTACGAATAGCGACGGGATCTTTCATGCCGCCGACGATCTGTTCGGCAACAAGAGAGGCCGGACAGTGGGGTATAGGATCAAGCACAGTGATCCTGGAATAGCCCATATCGCGACCAGCTTCAGCAATCATCAAGCCAAGCTGGCCGCCGCCGATAATGCCGACGCGGGTAGAAGACACGATAGCTGCTTCCTGGTCAGTTAACATCTGTTGCAAGCGAACTCCTTTATTTTTAACATATCCATTGTACCCAGAAGGGGGGAGGAGTGTCAAACTTGCGTATGGGATACTGTGGGCGGAGTAAACGCGGCCCGTACCTTGATTATTAATTGCTTGCATGCGCAGGTAATTGTCAACTAGAATACTAACAGAACATTACGAGAAGGGAGGGAAGAATAAAATATGGCACGTATTCCTCCAGATGAGAATGCCCAGATACCGGAGATGGCGGGGGCCAGCAATAGCACGATGGCAGAGTTATTCAAAATCATGGCGTACCGACCTGCAATTATGGAACATACAACACAGTTATTAGATACCGTGATGCGCACAGGAACGGTCGAGCCAAAGTTGAAAGAGCTGCTTGCGATCCGTGTCTCGCAGGTCAACCACTGTGAGTACTGAATGGCTGCACATACTGCCCTGGTAGGGCAGCTGGGTGTGAGCGAGGAGTTACTTGATGCGCTCTACAACATCGATCAGCACCGTCATTTGTTTACGGAACGAGAGCTGGCGGCGTTGCTTTATGCAGAGATAGTAACGACGAGCGCAAAAGAGATCGATGAAAATTTGTGGGACCTATTGCAGGCATACTTTGATGATGGTGAAATAGTGGAGATTACGACCGTGATAGGCCTGTTCAACTTTTTTAATCGTTTCGCGGACGCTTTACAGATCGACCCTCCACTGAAGAATAGGCAAAAGGACAGAGACGATGGCAAGCAGTGAAGAGAAGCTGAATGCACTTTTAAGTGATCTGCAAGAGCTAACGACCTACTTACATGGTCGTGGAGACAGGACTTTGACGCTCTCAAAGCAGTTTGAGGAGCATGCAAAGAAGGATGCGTCGAGCAGAGATTTTGATTTGAGCCAGTCGAAGATGTTAGATTATCAACATCATATATGGCACGAAATTGGGAATTTAGTAGATAAATTGATCAAACAGTATGATTAAAAGTAAATGATGCAAGAAAAAATAAAAAAATGGACTCGGAATTATACCGGGTCCATTTTGAGAATAGAGAGCGATAGACTTTACAGATTACCTGATTTAGCCTTGCTATAGCGGTCGGTCAGGTCATCTTTTGTACGTCCGTAGAGTTCGCGACCCTGGGCAAGAGCTTCGTTGGCACGACCACGCAATTGCTCATTGAGATTACCAGAGCGCAGCTGTACACCCTGTTCGCGTAGTAGTGCAAGAGTGGCTTCACCTGGCTGAGGAGCAACAAGTAAACCAACAACGACACCCAGACCTAAGCCCAGGAGTAGACCCCAAAGGAATTTCATAACTTTTCTCCCTTCTTTACGTTTGAAATAATGTGAAAGATAGATTGCCGCACCAAAACCGAACTGATCAGCCTGGAGAGCAAGGGATAACAGGGTTATTACTGCTCAGCTTTATCCAGCAGTTCCTCAACCTTGTCTAGCAGAGAGGTCAGTTCAAATGGTTTGCGAAGCAGGCATACACTTTTATAATGCTGTGGACTTTCCTCGATCAACCTGTTCACTTCTTCGGCCTCAAGTACAGCTGCCGTATAGACGATTACAGGAATATCGGCGGTAACAAGATCGCTCTTCATTTGTTTGAGTATATCTTGCCCGGACATATCACCCAGCTTCAGATCAAGAATGAGCAGGTCAGGCAATGAGCTTTTGACGCGCGTAAAGGCATCTCTACCTTCTTGTAAGATAGAGACCTGATACTGCTCATCTTCCAACACCCGACGCATCAGGTGGAGGAGTTCATTTCTGTCATCGACAACTAGTATCCGTTTTGTCAAATTCTATCGGTGCCACTGTCTAATGAGAAAAGCACCGCCTCCTGTCATCGCCATTAATCACGGCATCCCTCTTCTCTACCAACAAACTGCATATCGAGGTATCCTAAGCCGTATATGATGTGACTATCGCAAGTAGTGTATCACGTTACAGGTCATCAAACAAGACCCAGGCATAAGAAGTTTAGTAGACTTTCCAGCCTCGATAGTACTACCCGATCGTCCACTTCCAACTCATGGGTAGCCTGTCATAGCGTCTCTACTTCTTTAACGTTATACAGGGGTTTATGGTTTTGGGGATAAGGGGTGAGATCCAGCGGGTTCGTGGGTCTAGTGTTGGTTTATGGAACCATGCCCTTTGATGAGGGGAGATACGATGCCATGAATTGTCGGACGCCGCTGAGGCGTGGTCCCTACCCTTATAAGGTTATGGAACTTAAGAAGCCCATGTATGGAAATTACACGGGCTTCTGGACTACGAGATATAAAATGACCGCGGTGGGACTTGAACCCACGACCAATCGAGTGAAGTAGATAACCGGCGCGTGTTATCCACAACATATGTGGTTATCACGTTTCCAACCATCCCTTCCCGAACCGTGCGTGCACCTTTCAATGCACACGGCTCTCCAGATAACCCGACTTTATACTTCCTGACCTGTGAGCGAGGACCAGCCACACGGGCTTGTAAAACCGCCCCTATTAGTAACCAGGAGTCGTCACCCGGCTTATCCTGCGTCCCTTCCCCCTGTACCAGGCATTACCCTGGTCGTTTGAGTACTATGGACGCTCCGTCACCATAGGATGTTCATCCCTTAGGTGATCCCACAGTTCCCTATATATCCCGATCCGTACGTAGGTGCCCTTTCGACATTTTCCCACTACTAGTAGGCGTTTTCTCGCTGAAACCATTAACAACCCTTCTAATCCTGATTGTTAAAGCGAGAACATGTCCAATTTCTGCGGGACATGGGCCATCGAATAAGCCAACTTGTCTTGGGTTTGAAAAACTCATTCTCACCATATACGGCCTAGCTGCACAGCATATCGGGATAGCAGTTTCTCCCTCACTGTACTTTTGCAACCATGCTAACGTCCCCTTTCCCTTTCGGAATCAGGTAAAGTTGTGCTTTAACCACTCTGGTTTCAGTGGTGCTGCTCTTCGCAACAGGGATACATAGAACACAATGGCGCACATTTAAAAGTCGATTGCTCTACCACTGAGCTACGCGGTCTCCTGAGTAACGTATCCATGAGATACTTTACTACTAGATCAAACGCTCATCGCGCTTGACCTTTGCTATTGTAACGCATTTTGTCACGCGACGCAAGAGGAAATTAAGCGAATATGACTATTTGCTACATTGAGTCTTGATATTGCTTCATTGTTGAAAGAGTTGGGCCAGGGCTTTCACCCGCGTTTCCTGCCCCCAAAGGGAGAGCATGTGCTCATAAAGGGCATAGACTTCGCTGAATACAAAGTCGCTCTCAATCTCCTGAGCAGCTCTGGCAGCAGCTTCTAGATAGATACAGCTCTGCACTATGTTGCCCAGCAGGCAGGAAGTATAGGCTTTCCGCTGGAGGAATTCGGCGCGAACCCGTTCGGGAGGTGCTGGTTTCAAATCGTCGACCTGGGAGAAGGCATCCCACGCTACCTTTGGCTGGCCAAGGCGCAGGAAGATAAGACCTTCATATAAATAGAGAAGTGATCGGTCACAACGAGTATAAGCGAAACAAGGATCATTTTCAGGCTGGTCCGGGAAGACGGCAAAGGCCAGTTGCAGGAATTGTAGCGCCTCCTTCTCGCGCCCCATTGAGGCTTGAATCTCAGAGAGCCCAGCAAAGATCCAGCTATGTAAAATAGGAGATATGTTATCGCTGGTCGCGGTGATATGGCGCAATGCATCGTTATAAGAACTCAAAGCTGAACCGACGCGCTTGCGAGCAGAAAAAACAGCGGCAAGGCGGAGCTGAGAGGCAACATAGAGATTCCAGTCCTTCGAGAGCTGACTATAGACCAACGCCTGAGCACTACTTTTTTGTGCCGCAACAAAATCTCCCCGTTGCAGTTCAAGCAAAGTAAGAAGTTGATACGCCTGCGCAGTTAGATGGGCTGCCATTGGCTGATCAGGACCAGGTTGAAGGGTTGGCTTATTTAGATTTGTTAGATAAGTAGGCACCAGCCGTTCCAGTTCGGTCTGGCTTCCAATCATATAGAGCTGCCAGCAGGAAGTAATGCCTGAAGACCAGATAGGCAGAGCTTCCGATTGTGAAGAGGATCTAAGCTGTTCATGAGATAAACACACCTCTTCCAGGTGATCCGTTTTATATAATATATTGCCCTTTTCAATGGAAAAATCGCCAAAGCCTAGTTCGTCAGGAGACATTTCGAAGACTTTGCAAAGGGCATTCAGGGATGAAGGACGCGGGATCTGAATGCCATTTTCCCAACGAATATATGTATTAAGGCTTACGCCAACTTTTTCACTCACAAATTCTGGTGACCAGCTTTTCTTTATACGGGCAGATTGCAACATAGTATTATTTTTTTTCATACAGCGACCTCGTAAAAACATGTTGTACCTTATAATTGTTATATGCTTTTTTCTAGCAATCGTCAAATAAAAATTAGATTAAAAAATTGTAGGACCAGAGAAGGTAATTGC
This sequence comes from uncultured Chloroflexia bacterium, assembly GCA_963731415.1. GTDB lineage: Bacteria > Chloroflexota > Ktedonobacteria > Ktedonobacterales > Ktedonobacteraceae > JACDAE01. The sequence goes on along the minus strand of CAVSVN010000030.1, from coordinate 66,076 downwards.
ATCTATTTTTAGCCTCTCCATCCTGGTACGAGAAACGATTGGGAAATGGATAGGAGCATCACCTGGCATACACCTGGTTCCCATGGGCACCCCTCATCCGGTAGCGGGTGCACACGTGATACCGTTTAGAGAAGGATGTTCTCTTTCTCTAAACGGTATCACGTGTGCACCTCAGGTAATACCCAAAGCTGGAGGACCGTAACCCAATTTCACTTATGCTAGCAGCTCCGCCTCGCTGAGTGGACCAAGCGCTGTAAGAACTTGCTTATCACGCATAGGGAAACGATGAAGGGCACGCACTACATCGTCCACGGTTATTTTCTCTACGCGAGCAATCTCTTCCTCAACACTTACCAGGCGGCCTTCTGTTACCCAATCGCTGGCCAGTGAGCGCATACGAGAGAAAGTGGACTCGCTGCTGAGAACAATACCGCTGATCCATTTATCTTTAGCACGCTGCAATTCATCCTCGAATACGCCCTCATCTAATAAGTTATCTAGTTCGGCACGGAGCATTTTTAGCACACGGGGGGCATCTTCAGGAGTTGAATTGGCCTCCATCAGCATAATTCCGGTTCCCTCCATAGCCCAGATACCAGCGCTTGCAGATTCGGCCATACCGCGCTGATAGATATTCCAGTAGAGACGTGAGCCATCGGTATCACCCAGAATGCTTCCACCCAGCATTGCAGCATAATAATCGGGATCTTTCACATCGACTGTCGGCATCGCTACAATCATAATCTGCTGGTTCAGTTTTTTATCGACCATAATATTATTGATGGGATGAGCAGGTTCATAATGAGAGACATCACGACCCCTATCACCCTGACGCCAATTGCTGCAATACTGTTCCGCCAGTTGCACAATATGATTCCAGTCAAAATTGCCAGCAACCGAAAGGATCAGATTATTAGCGGCATAACGGCTTTGCCAGTAGTTACGCATCTGTTCGATATGCATAGCGCGAATGCTCTCACGAGAGCCAAGGACATCATGGCCCAGGGGATGGTCGCCGAAGTAGGTCTGCATCATGCGACGATAAGCGATATTATAAGGCTGATCCTCGGAACGAGCAATTTCATTGACGATCACTTCTTTTTCCGTCTCGAAATCGCTTTCAGCCAGGCGTGGATACATCATATCGCTCAAGAGTTCGACCGCACGGTCCAGGTATTCACCAAGAACACGAGCATAATAAACGGTAGACTCATGAGAGGTAAAGGCATTGAGTTCTGCCCCAATTTTATTGAATGCCAGCGTAATCTCTTGCCAGTCGAGCGTCTTTGTGCCTTTAAAGACCATGTGCTCCAGGAAGTGTGAGACACCAGCGATCGCAGGATTCTTCTCATCGCGTGAACCAGTGTGTACATAATACGACACGGCCACCGATTCAAAGTCAGGCATGGGCTGACCAACAATCTGTAAACCGTTATTGAGACGATGGGTATAAAACACAGTACCGTTGGCTGTGGACTCTGACATATGGTTCGCTCCTCTAATCAAGCATTGGTGGCCTGTTTGCAGTAGTACAGGCATGGGTTTATGTTTATCATGATAGCCCTATAGTATAGGCAATGTCAAATTGGTAACAGAAGTATTTACGGTATGATAGAGGTGCGTAATTGTCCCATCAGTGTTGAATATGACAGGGATGTATGATATGCTTGTAATCACATAATCGTTGTGTGAGTGCCCACTTTCAACCCGACAAATATTCCCAGGCGTTCCGGTGTTTCTGCTAGAAATGTGAGGAGTCTGTATGTCTGCCTCTACATGGGGAGAACCTGAGTTCCAGGTCGATGAGTCTTATCCATCATCACTGATCAGATATCTTCTAGGACAAATGATCATCCAGTTTGCCGTCCATGGAGCATGTATTGCGTTGCTCGATGAGAGCATAGATCAAATGAGGGTACAGGCGCATATACGTTTACGTAACATACATACGCAGGAATCGTCTAATGACAAAGCATTGCGACGCCGACTCGCACTTCACCTGGAAAATGGTTTACCTTCCTCCAGTGGACATAATCGCCATACAGAGTCGCAAGGAAACGAACTAGAAGATGTTTCACCCATGCAGAGTGATCTGTTCGCGACTGGAAGTACATATGAACTAGGGCAAGATTTAATTGGTTACACATGGCTAAAAGGCGAAACTTCTATACTACGCCACGAGGACTACCTCAACGCAGCATTTCGCTCCAATTGCTCACCTATTCTCCATACAGACATTGTACCGAACTGTTACCTGGCTGTCCCCATTCAGGAATTGACGCTTATTGATGACTTACGAGGACACAAACGCACAACGACTATACTGGGTGTGATTGTACTCTATCAAGTGGGTACCGGGCCAGAATTTCAGCAGAAACACCGTGGCGAAGCGGCTGCACAGGCAGAACAAATAACACTCTATCTACAAAATGACCGCTTGCAGCGTTCCCATCGTCGTAGTAGTGAGTATTTACAACATCTACAGGAGATTAGCACAGCCTTTCCGAGTTCAGTTACATTATCAGATCTCGTGAAAAATATTTATCGATCCGTTTCGCAGATTGTTGATGTATCTTCGATGCTCCTTACCCTTTATGATCGCGATTACAAAGATAAGATTTATGACGTATTCGCGATGTATAACGGGATGCATGTGGAAGGTCTGACCGAGCAACCGCATATCAGAAGCAAAGATGAACGTCCTGTATGGTGGCAGGTGGCGCAGAAAGAAAAGCGTTTACTCCATTTTTCGCCTGCTCAGGAACCGCGCAAAGCGAATGATTACGCCGAACTGCTCACAGGGACATGGGGGGACCAGCGGCACGCCGAGTCTTTCCTGCTCCTCCCCATGAAAATGTTCAACCGCGTCATTGGGACACTCAGCCTTACAAGTATGCGGCCTAATGCCTATCATCCTGAAGAGGTACAGGTACTGGAAACGATGGTACAGATCGTTACGGTAAGTATTGAAAATGCCAAGCTCTACGAGCGCGACCGCCTCTTATTGCAAGAAGCCAAGCAACGTGAGGCACAACTCGCGGCTATCAATAGCGCTCTACAGGCCATAGGTTCGAGCCTGAATGTAACAGAGCTACTGAACAACCTGGTCAAATCAGTGGCCCTCCTCGTCAATGTCGAGATGTGCGTCTTCTTCCAGCTCTCCCCAACGAAAGAAGATTTGATCACGCATACTATTTATGCTCCAACGATCATCAGGCAGGTTGATGATGGTAGTGCGCGACCCGCACTGGCATCGAATCAGAACAACAATATGCCTGATGAGCTGATTACCATGGTGCGTTTGCCTATCAAGGATACTTTCTTAAAACAGAGTTTGAGCGAAGGCTTCTTTTATCTTGCTCCAGCACAATTGGAAGAACTTGCGCAGAAGGGTGGAGAAGCAGTTAGTATCTTTCTGCAAGAGACGCAACTTCAACACATGTTAATGATTCCTATGTCCTATCAGGCTGAACTGGTGGGCATTCTGGGAGTACCAACACCGAAAGATACACACTTCTTCCGGCCCAAAGATATCGGTTCGCTACTAGCTATCTGTGCACAGGCGACCAGCGCCATTCGCAACGCTCAGCTCTTTGAACAGCGAGAGGAAGCCTACGCCGAACTACAACATCTTAGTAAACTGAAAGATGAGTTTCTGGTTACGGCATCCCATGAACTACGCACACCTCTCAGCGCCGTCAGCGGGTATTCCAGTCTACTGAGACGACAAAGTTCCCGCATCTCACCACCAGAGATCCTACGTTTTGCAACCAAGATTGCGGGTGCAACTGAACAGCTGATTAATCTCGTATCAAGTATGACCGAAGCTGCGCAGCTGGGAGGAGAGGACAAGAAGCTCGATCTGCATATTGAGCCAATACATGTGCTCTCGGCAGTTGAAATTGCAGCAACGATGTTAACAATCAATGCTGAACATAAAATTTCATATGATATCGACCAGAATTTTTGGGTAAGTGCGGATATCACGCGTTTCCGCCAGGTATTGTCTAACCTGCTCGAAAATGCGGTGAAGTATTCGCCACCAGAGAGTCATGTGTATCTTTCATCCACATCCATGACCCTTGGTGAAGCGGCGATGTTGCTTTCTGATGATCAGTTTGATCCTACTATGTTTGAAGGAGAAGATAATCCGGTCGTACTGATACGTGTACATGACCAGGGTGAAGGAGTTCTTCCCGCTGACCAGCAAAGAATTCTTGAGAAATTTGTACGAGCGCCTCGTTCATTGACAACGTCAGTGCGAGGTTCTGGCTTAGGATTGTACATCTGTCGTCGTTACACAGAAGCGATGGGTGGTAAGCTCTGGCTGGAGCGCAGTATAGCTAATGAAGGCTCCACATTTAGTTTTTACCTGCCGCGTGCCAATCCACCTATTACGACAGGAGAGCAGGAAACGGGTGAATAAATCTTATAAAATATTGGTAGTTGATGATGATCCTGTTATTCGTGATATGATGGTGGATATCCTGACTTTAGAGGGATATCCAATTGAAGTCGCGAAAAATGGGCAGGAAGCGCTCGAAAAGCTTCATGGTGTAGGGAATTATCTAGTTTTTCTTGACTTAATGATGCCTGGTATCAATGGAAGTGATGTATGTACTCACTTGAACGAGGAACAACCGATACGCAGTCGGCACATCATCATTCTTATGTCAGCGCTGGACAATCTGGCTCTGGCGAAGTCGTTGAGCGTGAATGGTGTCATGCCCAAACCATTCGCCGTTGAGGATGTGTTGAGAGTCGTAGAGCCGTATTTAGGTAGTCCAGGTTCGTAGGACTTCTACAAGATTATAGGATGAGACGTAGTGGAACAATAATATCCTCACCAAGCTTCATATACCAGGGACGGCGCGACCAGTTATCGAGAGTCAACTCGAACGCATCAGAAGTATCGCACTTAAAAAAAGCCTCCATCTGGTGGGCTACCTCTTCACTATAGATTTCAACATTGATCTCATAGTTTCCAAGAGAACTCAAGCGATCAAGGTTGGCAGTTCCAATAGTGGACCATTGGCTATCAATTGTACAGGTTTTAGCATGAAGCATGGTATGATAGCCAAAGATGCGAATACCCGCTTCAAGGCACTCACTAAAATAGCGGCGTGCAAGCCAGTCGACGACGATATGATTAGAGTTCCAGGGAACAAGGACACGTACATCCACACCACGTTGAGCAGCAGATTTTAAAGAACTAAACAAAACAGAATCAGGTACGAAATAGGCATTTGTAAGGCAGATCGTATGTTCTGCATTATCAACCGCATCAATATACATATCGCGAATAGGGAAGGTCAGGCGTAAAGCATCATTGCCATGTAAATTGATCAGTGGATCAAATTTACGTGCATAACGGCGGGAAATTACCTGGTTTTTGCAACAGAAGCGATTCCAGAACTCAACAAATGATTGGGCAAGATCGGTTACTGAAGTCCCAGAGATGCGCAGATGGGTATCGCGCCACTCAGTCGCATAGAGGCTACCAATATTGTAGCCTCCGATGAAGCCAATTTTACCATCTACTACGAGCAGTTTGCGATGATCTAACGCGTAACGGCGAGGATCAAAAAAATGTGAAGGATTGCGCAGCGACTGATATTCTAGAGAGTGAATACAGGAAGGAAAATCTTTAAAGGCACGAGGCACAACCAGGTTACCAAAGGCATCAAAAATAATATAGACGGCGACTCCTTGCTCGGCTTTTCGAATCAGATGTGTCTTAAACTCCTCTCCTACCTCGTCGCCTTTCCAGATAAACGACTCCAGGTAGATACTATCTTGTGCCTCGTCAATCGCTGCTAACATTGCATCATACAGGTCGCGACCGTAGCTATATATCTGCAAATTATTCTCTCCTACCTGAACAGGATCAAGTTTCAGATAGGGGAAGGAGGCTTTCTTTTTGGATTTTCTATTGTGTAAGGCAGAGACAACCCATAGAATAGCTACTGTAATGATCTGTAGAGCCAGGCCTATGCCCAGAGTACGTAACAAAATCTGCCTGATGGACAGACGAGATCTCAGGCTCAGGATAGACAATAAAAGTTTTTTTTCTGATAGCTCTGGCATATGTCTATTACCTTCCATCTTTATAAAATAGTTGTAGTACCGCATCAAATATTTCGTTACAGATGCTCTAACGTGCATATCAAAGGTTTTTGATCCCTGAAGTACTTTTGGTATTGCCTTATTGTGTCACAAATTTAGCATATACCCTGTTTCTATCATTGCCTCATGAAAGAGGATTTCATCCAACTGCAAGCCAATTCCGGGGGTAGTGGAAATTGCTATCTGCCCTTCAGATACTTGATAATTATGAATTATACAATATTATTAACCATAATGTTTTGATATCTTCTATCCCCTGGCAATTTTTCGCATGTGGCTTGAGAAGGTTGCGCAGAAGAAAAATACGTCCCTTGTATAGAAAAACAGAATGGCTCCTGCTCGATGTAAAACCGAGCGAGGGCCATCCTGTTATAAGCGTATAAAGCATAAAGAGGGCAGAGTATTGAATTAGCGCTTTGTATACTGTGGAGCTTTACGAGCGCGTTTCAGACCTGGTTTCTTACGTTCCTTCATACGTGGGTCACGGGTGAGATAGCCAGCTTTACGCAGAGTTACTTTGAATTCAGGATTCATGCGTATAAGAGCACGTGCCAGGGCATGACGGATTGCACCGGCCTGACCGCTGGTACCACCGCCAACAACACGTACAGTGATCGTATAGGTATCACCCAGATCAAGCGCACGGAAAGGTGCAGAAATGGTTGCTTTATGCGTATCACGGGTGCCAAAATACGCCTGAACAGTTTTACCATTAACGGTGATGTTGCCATCACCATTAGGGAAGAGGCGCACACGGGCTACAGCCGTCTTACGCCGTCCCATACCATAATAATATTCGCCTTTGATGGTTTCGGCCAAGGTAGGTTTCTCCTCTTCTTTACTTTGCCTCATCCGGCTGCTTCAACAATGCCTCTGGGCCAGTCCAGAGCACTGGCTTCTGGGCCTCATGTGGATGTTCTGGACCTGCATAGATTTTCAAGCGACCCATGATATCCGTACCGAGGCGATTGTGCATTACCATACCACGTACAGCATGTTCCAGAGCACGCTCAGGATGCTTTCCTTCCAGTGTCTGGCGAAGAGTTATCTTCTTCAAACCACCTGGATACTGCGTATGGTGATAATAAATCTTCTGGTCCAGGCGTCTGCCGGTCACAGCGATTTTATCCGCGTTAATGACGATCACAAAGTCCCCACAATTGAGATGAGGGGTAAACATTGGTTTGTGTTTCCCGCGCAAGATGTGCGCGATCTGCGTTGCCACGCGACCCAGTACCTGTCCCTCGGCATCGATGACATACCATCTGGGTTGCAGATCAGCGGCCTTGGCGCTATATGTCTTCATCATTGTTCGTAACTCCAAACTTCTCAGGATAATCAACCCGTACCAGACACAGCCCATGTGATGGGGCCGCTGAACCAGGGTGCGTCTTCTCCGCACGTTGCACAATAATAGCAAATTCATCCAGGCAGAGACGTTTCTGTCCTACCAGCAGTAGCGTACCAACCATCCTGCGAACCTGTCCTGTAAGAAAGGCATCCGCAGTAAAATCACAATAAATGAGTGCATCTTGACGTATGCAACGTGCCTCAATCATCGTACGAATACAATGATGTGGCCCTGGTCTTGTTGGATTCGTGTCATCGGGACTATGTCCGAAGGCTCCGAAATCCTTGCGCCCCAGCAAAAGCTGACAGGCCGCATGCATCAGATCGCTATCTAAAGCGTGTATGCAATGATACGTATAGCGAGCGTTTAATGCGGTCGGCGCTTTATCGTTCCACAAAGTGTAGCGATAAGAGCGGCTCAGTGCACTAAAGCGGGCATGAAAGCGTTCAGGGGCCTCGCTTGCCCAACGGACCACTACAGTATTGGGTAGATTGGCATTCAGAGCACGCTGCCAGATCTCGGGCATCAAATGAGAGTCGGTCTTAAAATTTATGACCTGTCCACTCGCATGTACCCCGGCATCCGTACGTCCTGCTCCATTTACGATAGCAGGCTCATTAGAGATGCGAGCAATCGCAGTCTCAAGCGTTCCCTGTATAGTTGGTCCGTGACTATCAGGCTGGCGTTGAAAGCCGTGATAATCGGTACCATCATACTCAATACCGCACGCAATGTTCATCGCTATTAACTATACGAGAGCGATCTGTGCAATTTCAGCAGCATCGCCCTTGCGTCGGCCTAGTTTCGTGATACGTGTATAGCCACCGTGGCGATTAGCATAGCGAGGAGCCAGTTCGTCAAACATCTTCTTGACTACCAGCTCATCGGGTAATGCGCTCAAAATCGTGCGACGAGCATGAAGTTCAATGACCATTGCCCTGTATGCAGCTTGCAATGCACGCTCAGCCTCATCTTCATTAGAGAAGATGCGTAGTAACTCCTCGCGGCGAGCTTTGAGCTTATCTTCCAGAAACCTACGTCCTTTAGCAGTCAAAGGAGCCTTTAGCTGCTGAGCACGTTCCTCGTTTGCGTCTACTGTCTTCTTCAGAGAGAAGCGCCCACGGCGTGCAAATGTCAGAATCTGGTCAGCCTTTTCTGCATCGGTGACGATAGAAGCCAGGTACTGACGGGCAGCGGTATGGCCCTCTACGGCGGTGTTAATCAGTTTTTCAACTTCGGCACGGATAGCATTTGCACGTGCTTCAGTGGTTTGTATGCGGTCATACCGGATCAGGCCTGCCATGAGATTACGACGCGCAGAACGACGGCGCGGCTCAGGCATATTCATCCGGTTGCCAGCAATTCGATGCCTCAACTTAGTCCTCCATTTCGTGATCGTCGTCCATATCGGCTCCGACGGTGCTGGTACGCGGATTGGGCAGGAAGTTGCGTGCAAGCAGTCGTTCACGCAGTTCCTGTAAGCTCTTCTCACCGAAGTTACGCACACCAAGCAGATCATCTTCGTTCATTGAAAGCACCTGGCCTACCTTTGTAATGTTGCTACGTTTAAGGCAGTTGTAGGCACGGACGGAGAGATCCAGTTCCTCGATGAGGGTATCATAGATCGGTTTAGGGATGGGCAAGCTGCTCAATGGAGCCTTCTCAGGCTCGGGCAAAGATGCACGATAGTTGGCGAGCAACGTAAAGTGGCGCACCAGGATATCCGCACTTTGACGCAGCGCTTCATCGGGTGTGATCGTTCCATCCGTCGTGATATCAAGAACAATTTTATCAAAGTTTGTCATCTGCCCTACACGTGTATGCTCAACGGTATAGTTTACCTTTTGCACAGGTGTGTAGATGGCATCAACGGGAATGACACCTATTGGCTGATCATCTTTCGAGTCAGCGGGAACATAGCCCCTGCCAGTTTCGACGACCAGTTCCATATCGAGGCGAGCGTTTTCATTATCGAGCGTTGCAATATGAAGTTCGGGATTGACAATCTCCACCGTACTGGGTACGAGAATGTCAGCAGCCGTCACCTCACGCTCGCCATTCACTTCTAGACGCATAGAAACTGGATGATCCGAAAAGCTGCGTAAGCGCAACTTCTTCACGTTAAGCACGATATCGGTAACATCCTCCAGAACATTGGCGATATCCTGGAATTCGTGTTGCACGCCTTCAATTCGGATAGAAGTCACCGCTGCGCCGGGCAACGATGACAGCAGAACACGCCGAAGCGCGGTACCCAGGGTCATTCCATACCCCGCCTCTAACGGCTCAATATCATAACTCGCATAATTTCCCTGTGTTTTTGTATTTTTAATGCGAGGCAGAGTAATATCTAGCAAGGTTCCAACCTGCCTTTCTTTTTCTACCATTTTTCGTTTCAAGCGCTTGATTGCTCATTGGTCCTGCCAGAACAAGAGAGCTAGAAGCCAGAAACACAGGTAGTCCAAGAGTTCATCGCTCTAGAACGATCTGTTACAGGATCGCACAAGCATAGACCCGGCTCTTCTCACATATGTAGTGTAAACGCCCGGCCTCTTCTTATGGGAGAGGACAGACATATGTCAGAAGAGTTCCGCCAATCCGGCGTACTAACGCTGATAGTATTCAACCACCATCTGCTCGTCGAAAGGCAGTTCAAGATCCGTTCGTGAAGGTACCGTTATGACGCTGCCAGACAACGCATTGAGATCCAGGCGTAACCAAGCCGGAACACCCTTCTGAGCAAGGAGTTTTGTACGGATCTTAAAGTACTCCAGACCTTTACTTCGCTCACGGACGGAGATAACATCATTTGGCTTTGCAATAAATGAAGGAATATCAGTTTTACGACCATTTACAGCAAAATGTCCATGGTTGACAAGCTGGCGAGCTTGAGCACGTGAATCGGCGAAACCTAAACGGTACACCAGGTTATCCAGGCGCATCTCCAGGATTTGCAACAGATTCTCGCTGGTCTTACCAGGGCGGCGTGCAGCAGCATCGAAATGTCGCACAAACTGGCGTTCCAGAACTCCATATGTGCGTCGTACGCGCTGCTTCTCACGCAATTGCTTTGCATAGCCAGATTCTTTACGTACGCGACCAGCTACCATGCTGTCCAGGGCGGCTACTATGACGCTCAAGTGTGCACTTTGCCATACACTTGTCGCCTTTTAAGAAAAGTTTTACCCCCTCACGCCTGCACAATTTGCAGACGGGGCCGGTATAACGTGCCATCTAATAAAATCCTCCTCCACGCACAACGTGGCTTATCCACGCTATACTCGACGCCTCTTAGGCGGCCTGCATCCATTGTGCGGAATAGGTGTAACATCGGTAATCGAAGTGACGGAGAGGCCAGTCTGCTGCAATGAGCGGATCGCAGCCTCACGGCCAGATCCAGGACCCTTGACGTAGACATCAACCTGGCGCAAGCCATGATCCATTGCCTTACGAGCCGCGGACTCGGCTGTTACCTGCGCAGCATACGGGGTGCTCTTACGTGAACCCTTAAAACCCTGACCACCTGCACTGCCCCACGAGAGCACATTCCCGTTAGGATCGGTGAGCGTCACAATTGTATTATTAAACGTGGCCTGAATATGTGCCTGACCACGAGGTACCGACTTCCGTTCACGGCGCCTGACTTTACCTGCTGGTTTCTTCTTATCTGCCATGCTTGATGACTCCCTCCCGGCGTTACTTCTTCGCGGACGCCTTTCTTCTTGCCGGCCACGGTCCTTTTCGGACCACGACGTGTACGAGCATTAGTACGTGTACGCTGACCATGCGCTGGAAGGTTACGACGATGGCGCATACCACGGTAGCAGCCAATTTCGATCAGCCGTTTGATATTCATATCAACTTCACGGCGCAGATCACCTTCGACTTTATGCTCGCGGTCAATCACTTCACGCAGACGATTAACCTCTTCTTCGGTCAGATTCTTCACTCGAGTATCTGGATTAATGCGTGTTCGCTCAAGGATCTTGCGACTTGTAGTCAGCCCGATCCCATAAATGTAGCACAGCGAAATCTCCACCCGCTTATCACGTGGAATGTCAACGCCGGCGATTCTAGCCATGTTTTCCTCCAGCTTCAGTTCGCAGATTTCAGTAGCTCTTTCCTCTTAATATGAGACACGAAACCTGCATCAGCCTATTAGCCCTGTTTCTGTTTATGTTTTGGATCCTTGCTACAGATCACCATTACCACTCGATTGCGGCGGATCACCTTGCAACCATCACAACGCGGTTTCACTGAGGCGCGCACTTTCATGACTTGCCCTCCTCAAGTATTGAGATACTATAGAAAAAAATTAAGACAAAGACTTTCGGAAGCACAAATATATGCTCCTTCTTGCCTGGCACAATGTTCAAAAAAACGCCGATCAGAAGAAAAGGAACAATGAAGGATGTTTTACATCACTTATCATGCTTTCACACGCCACGTAATACGCCCTCGTGTCAGGTCATAAGGTGACAGCACAACTTTCACCTTGTCACCCGGCACGATGCGCACAAAATTCATGCGAATACGCCCTGAGAGGACTGCCAGAACCTCGTGCTGCTCATCAATTTCAACCTTAAACATGGCATTAGGGAGGGCCTCTAAAACTTTACCCTCAACTTCAATTTCATCCTTTTTTGGCATAGCATCCTTTCCCTGGCGACGGGACTACTTCTTGTGTCTTCTGCCTACGTACTTGCAAGGATACGCATATGTGTCAGCCTCCACATACGCGTAAAGTCGTAGCGCAGTTACGAGCATCACCTGGCCTATTTTTAAGCCAGATGGTTTGTTTTCTTCAGGATTTCATCTCTATCCAGCTCAAAAGTTAGATAGAATTCCCTTTAAAAAAGTACAAAAGGGCAGCAGTTGTTACTGCTGCAAGCAACTATGAATTATAGCATACTTTCTTATAAAAGTCGAGAGGGAATTTAGTCCTGTTGCCAGGTACCCCTTCACGTTCTATGAGGGATGCGATTTTTGCGTGTCCGCAACTATTAATCCCCCATCTATCCATTCTCTTACCACCAGTTAAAGCGTTAAGATATCAGCATTGCCCTCAGTAATTGCTACAGTATGTTCGAAGTGAGCGGCATAGGTTCTATCGGCAGATACAACGGTCCAGCCATCATCCAGACTTCGCGTCTCCTCCGTCCCCATAATCACCATCGGTTCAATAGCAATCACCATTCCAGGCTTCAATTTAAGCTTAGAACCGGGATCACCGACCTCAACATAATTGAGCACCTGCGGATCCTCATGCATACTGCGACCGATGCCATGCCCACTATAATGGCGTACAACAGAAAAACCTGCCCCCTCAACGTGTTCTTGTATCGCCCGTGCGATGTCTAGCAAACGATTGCCGACACGAGCAGCTGCAATACCACGATAAAGAGCTTCCTCCGTCACTTTCAAGAGTTGCTGTGCATCGGGCGACACAGAACCTACTGAAACGGTAATAGCAGAATCAGCATGCCAACCTTTATAGCTAGCAGCGAGATCAAGGGTGACGATATCACCATCTTGAAGTACGCGTTTACCGGGGATACCATGTACGACTTCCTCGTTTACAGACGTACAGAGCGACGCCGGGTAACCATGATAGCCTAAAGAACTAGATGTGGCTCCGAAACGTTTCAAAGCCTCTTTAGTTAGCGCATCAATATCACTGGTTGCCATACCAGGGCGAACAGCGCTACGCAGCTCCGCCAATATCTCTGCCACGATATGACCGGTTTCGCGTATCTTTTCCCGCTCTTCCTTCGATCTTAGAATAGGTGCCATACTGCTTCCTAATACTTACTCATTTAACCTTTTCAGTAATTGCCTGGACCAGATCAGCGTGTACCTGATCAATCGCCTGATTGCCATTTACTTCTATCAGTTTCTGTTGACCCCGATAGTAACCAAGCAACTGAATAGTCTCCTTAAAAAAGATATCCAACCGCTTTTGTACTGCCTCGCCTCGATCATCGGGACGTTGATACAACTCACTTCCATCCACATCACAGCGCCCCGGTACTTTCGGAGGATTCGTATTCACGTTATACACATGCTGTTGCGCACGGCAGATATAGCGTCCTGAGAGCCTGTGCAACAGCATTTCACGTGGTACCATCAGATAAACTGCACAATTCACCATGCGATCTGCATGATGCAAGCCCTTATCTAACGACTGCGCCTGAGCTATTGTACGCGGGAAACCATCCAGCAGTACTCCACCGACGCAATCCGCTTCAACAACTCGACTTAGCACCATAGGCACCGTAATGTCATCAGGAACTAGTTCTCCACGCTCTATAAACGCTTTCGCCTTCACACCAAGGTCTGTTTCATCTGCTATCTCTTTACGAAACAGATCTCCGCTAGCAACATAGCTAATTTTAAGAGCCTGAGCAAGTCTCCTCGCCTGCGTTCCTTTTCCAGAACCCTGGGCACCGATCAGGACAATATTCACGTCATTCCTCCAATGGAAGTAAGCAGGATAAGCCCTGCTGTACTCCCAAGCGGACGGAGATATTACCAGAAGGGCAATGAAACGCCCGTTTCTACCCTACGAAAGAAAACCCGAATAATTACGCATAACCATTTGCGCTTCAAGCTGTCTGACTGTATCCAGTACTACGCCGACAGCGATCAGCACCGAGGCCGCGCTTAGCAACTGGTTACCACCAACACGCGCGACAAAAGGCAGAACAGAAAGAATACCCAGGAACAATGCACCTGCAAGGGTAACGCGGTTCAGGATATTCGTCAGGTACCTGTTAGTAGGTTCACCTGGACGATACCCTGGAATAAACGCACCTTGCTTTTGCAAGTTCTCTGGAATGTTCTGCTGTTGCCACACGACGTACGCGTAGAAGTAGGTAAAGGCAACCACCAGTCCAAAGTAGAGCAACCAGTACCACCATTGCGATGTATTTACTAGATATGTTCCTACCCAGTTCGCCGTATTCTTTAGCCAGGGTGTGGTGCTCGTTGCCAGGTATTGCGAAATGACAGCAGGGAATAGCAACATTGACTGTGCAAAGATGAGCGGAATCATACCTGCACTATTGACCTGGATCGGAATATAGGTGGTCTGAGCGGAGCCAACCAGCATTCCGCGACCAACCTGGCGCTTCGTGGGATATTGTACCGGTACACGCCGCTGTCCCTGATAGACATACACAATAGCAACGATCGTGATCAGGCCAATTAGCAGAAACACTGCAATGCTTACAATACCACCACCAGTACCACTACCGGTTGTTGCTGATACATAGCCTTGCTGCACGCTTTGTGGAAGCCGACTGACGATACCACCAAAGATAATTAACGAGATACCATTACCAATACCATTTTCGGTGATCAGCTCACCCAACCAGACCAGAATCATGGTGCCGCAAGTCAGCGTAATGAGAATAGTAAAGCTCTCCAACGCATAATTTGGATCAATCAGGCTAAAGTTCGCCAACACGCCTTCTTTCTGGAAGAGGGCACATTGTCCAAATGCTTGCAAGAATGCCAGCGGAACAGCAATAATACGCGTGATCTGACTGAAACGCAAACGACCTGCTTCACCTTCAGACGCCATGTTTTGTAATGCCGGGATAATTGGCTGCAAGAGCTGCATCACAATAGTGGCTGTGATATAGGGATAGACCGACATTGCAACAATAGAGAAGTATTGCAGAGAACCACCAGAAAATACATCCAGTAGACCGAGAAGCTGACCGATGTTCTGGCCCTGGTTCGTGGTAAACAGGTTACGCAGAGCTGTCGATTCCGTTGCTGTCAATGGGATAGGAATGTGTGACAGGACACGGAAAATCAGCAAAATCCCCATTGTAAAGAGAATCTTGTTACGCAGGTCAGGAACCGTCCAGATACTACGCAGGCGTTCCCACATAGGATCCTCCTTCTAGAAGCAACAAAAACACGCGCTTCGACTGTACGCTCTGTGTAAAAGGCCAGGGTTTGAAATCCCTGGCATTTCACTATTCTTGCTGCGACTCAGTAGTTGTCTTATCTTCTGTAGCTGTCTTGTCTTCTGTAGCCGACTTGTCTTCTTTACGCCGCTTGGTCTTTTCATAGACTCTGGTAGGAATGATCTCAATAGTGCCACCAGCAGCCTCGATCTTTGCCCGTGCGCTCTCAGAAACCTTGTGAGCATGCACGGTCAAAGCGCGATCGATATCGCCATTGCCCAGCACTTTGATCAAACCTCTACCTTCAGCAGGAGTCATCAAGCCACCATTGACAAGATCTTCTGGCTTTACCTGTGAACCTGCTTCAAACAGTTCTAGATCCAACACATTAATAATAGTATAGTCTTTGCGGAAAGGAGTATTGCTATTTCCCAGGCCACGCACAAATGGCAGGCGTTTCGACAGACGTGTCTGACCACCATTAAATGCGCGATGGACCTTTCCACCGGTACGAGCTTTTTGCCCCTTTGTGCCACGGCCTGCGGTCTTACCCCGACCAGAGCCATGTCCACGTCCAAGGCGTTTTTCGGTTTTATGTGAGCCAGGAGCTGGCTGTAAATCAGAGAGTCTCACTGCTTACCGTCTCCTCTACCTGCACCAGGTAAATCACCTTGTGGATCATACCACGTATAGCTGGTTGATCATCATGCTCAACAGTCTGTTGAAGCTTACGCAACCCCAACGCCTTAATTGTTGCTTTCTGGTCCTTTGGGTAGCCGATAGCACTCTTCACCCATTTTACACGCAGTCTTGCCATTATTTATCTCCTATCGCGGCGTTCGCCACCCCCGCCACCACGACGGTCTCCACCACGATCATTGCGATCACCACGATCACGACGATCGCCACCCCCGCGTCGACCACCGCCAGAAGATGCGCGACTCTCACGAGCCTCCTCTTCGCGTATGGCACGGGCAGCGGCAGCCTGTTCAGCGGCATTAGCAGCGGCAACAGCGATCTGTTCAGCACGTTTCTTACCAAGGATTTCTACAACGGTCTTGCCGCGCCGTGCAGCCTCAACCTCGGGAGAGCGTAGTTCGCGCAGGGCTTGCAAGCAAGCCTGCACCGTATTTGCCTTATTCGTGCTGCCAAGTGTCTTTGTCAGAATATCACGAACGCCTACCGATTCCATTACGGCACGTACGGCGCCACCTGCAATGACGCCAGTACCAGGGGCCGCGGGCTTCAGAAGTACTTCCGAGGCACCAAAATTGGTCTTTACTTGATAAGGAATCGTTGTACCTGCCAACGGCACCTGGATCAAGTGTTTTTTGGCATCCTCTACGCCTTTACGAATCGCCTCGGTATACTCACTGGCCTTGCCGAAGCCGTAGCCAACATATCCATTGCGATCACCAACGACTACGAGAGCACGAATGCTAAAGCGTCGGCCACCCTTGACCACTTTAGAGACGCGGCTGACTTCAACAACCGTCTCTTCAAGATTCAGTTTTGTAGCATCTATTCTTGCCATGTTTTTCCTGTCTTCACATACTCTAATACGCATGCGTGAACATTGCTCTCGCAACTATCGTTCCACAATCACACGCATGTAAAGTAGCCAGTGGCCTTAGAAATCCAGACCGACTTCACGAGCGCCTTCAGCAAGTGCTGCGACGCGGCCATGATAAGCATAACCACCACGATCAAAGACCACCTGCTTCACGCCCTGTTCCCTGGCACGTTGTGCAACGAGCTTACCAACTTCACGTGCTAAAGCAACTTTTCGATTGTCGGAGATAGCGGCCAGCGCCTCAACTTGAGTCTTAGTAGCGCCCTTTTGAGCAGCAGGCAGTACAGTCTTCGGCTGAGCAGTTCCGCCTTTTTGCTGCGATCCACCCTTCGCCGGTGCTTTAGCAGGTTTCTCGGCCTTAGCACCCTTCCCTTTAACACCGGGAAGAATATCAGTAGCCACTTCAACTGCCTTTCCTGCTACATTTTGCAGTGCGTCACCTACTTTTTCCGCTAAGGATGGTTGAGACGATTGAGCTACCTTAAAATCACGCAGACCCTCATCGAGAGAAGAGGCTGCTGCCAGCGTTCGACCAGTGGTGTCATCTATAACCTGTGCATAGATATGGTTTCCACTGCGGAATATGTTCAAGCGTGGGCGTGCCTGTGAGCCAGCTAAACGGCGTCTCATACGCTGGTGCCGCCGCAGCCGCGCCTTGTTTGAATTAAATCGCTTAATCATAAGTGTCAACGCGAAAAACAAACTCTGTTGCATAGATTTGCCCGCTTGCTTTTCACGATTCCCCTTTCATTACCTGGGATAGACGCCTTGATGAGAGAGTATGGGAGAGACGTGGTCGGCACTACGTTTCTCATTCTTACCTCTCATCTCTGCGTTAGTCGATACCAATACTATTTCTTCTTACCGCCGACTTTACCAGCTTTACCAGCTTTACGACGGATCTTCTCACCAGCATAGCGAATACCTTTGCCCTTATAAGGCTCAGGTTTACGTATGTGACGAATAGTAGCCGCCACTTCACCTACCAGCTGCTTATCGATACCACTGACACTTAACCTTGTGGCCTTGGTAGCTGCATCGACTCCATCAACAGTAAAGGAGATCCCCGTAGGAGGCTGAACTTCAACAGGGTGAGAGTAGCCTACCTGAATAACCAGGTTATTGCCAACCTTAGCGGCACGATATCCCACACCATGAATTTCTAGCTGTTTGGTGAAACCACTGGTCACACCTACAACCATATTGTTGATGAGAGTACGATACAAGCCATGTTTTGCCCTTTGTACTTTGTCGTCTGAAGGCCGGGTTACAAGCAATTGACCTTCATCAAGCTTCAGCGCAAGATCTGGATCAACCTGGTAGGAAAGTTCCCCCTTGGGTCCTTTGACGGTCAGCAGATTTTCCTCGGTCCAGTTCACCTGTACTTTAGGTGGCACGACAATTGGCGTGCGTCCAATACGAGACATTTGTGACCTCCCTCTACCAGACGTAGCAGACGACTTCGCCACCAAGTCCTTGATGATAAGCACTTGTGCCGGTCATCAGACCTTTTGGCGTCGAAAGAATAGCTATCCCTAGACCACCACGCACGCGTGGGATAACAGCTTGCTTTGTGTAGACGCGCAGGCCCGGCTTACTGACGCGCTTCAGCTGTGTCACAACCGGCTTTTTGTCTACATAACGTAATGTAAGACGTAGTGTTCCTTGCGGATTATCTTTCAGGATCTCAATATCCTTGATATATCCCTCTTCTTTCAGCACACGGGCGATAGCCAGCTTCATTTTCGAGGCCGGAATCAGTACGCGAGTATGCCGTGCTGTTGCCGCATTACGAATGCGCGTAAGCATATCCGCAATGGGATCAGTCATATTCATGGAATATCCTCCACAATCACAAAGAGTGTAAACGAGGTATCGAAGCAGCTCCGACCTATCGTTTTCTCCCTGTATCCTTTTCTCTTTGCGACTACTACCAGCTCGACTTTGTAACGCCGGGCAGTTCACCACGCAATGCTCGTTCACGGAAGCATATGCGACACAGACCAAACTTACGCATATAAGCGCGGGGTCGGCCACAGATATGACAGCGATTATGCTGTTGCACCTTAAAATGAGGCTTGCGTTGCGACTTCACAATCATTGATGTTTTTGCCATCTCGCCCTCCAGCGTTATTTCTTAAAGGGCATGCCCATCAATGAGAGCAGCCTTCGCCCTTCTTCGTCAGTACGAGCCGTGGTAACAACACTTACTTCCATACCACGTACTTTATCAACCTTATCATAGTCAATTTCAGGAAAGACCAGTTGCTCACGTAAGCCGAGCGTGTAGTTGCCACGGCCATCGAAGGCTTCAGGCGACACGCCCTGGAAGTCACGCAAGCGGGGCAAAGCGACGTTCATCAGCTTATCAAGAAACTGGAACATACGGTCGCCACGCAGCGTTACCATGCAACCAATCTGCATTCCTTCACGTAACTTGAAGGCTGCAACCGAGCGTTTAGCACGTGTAATAACAGGTCGCTGCCCGGTAATCGTCGCCAGATCGGATACAGCTGCATCCATTGCTTTGGCATTCTGGATGACTTCGCCCATACCGATATTGATGACGACTTTATTAATTGTGGGAACCTGCATCGGATTTTTGTAGTTAAATTCCTTTTGCAGAGTTGACACAACTTCTTGACGGTATTTTTCTTTCAAGCGCGATGTCATCTAACTACTCCTCGTCCGATCCTCAATGATCTTCTCGCACTTCTTGCACACTCGGACCGTACGCACTTTTTGATCGGCTCCAATCGGGCGGCGATCATGTGCAACGCGTGTAGGTTGGTGACATTCTGTGCATTTCAACATGACATTCGAGACGTGAATAGGCATTGCCTTCTCAATCACGCCTCCCTGCCGCGTCTGGCCTTGTGGACGGATATGTTTCTTGACGGTATTCAGGCCCTCAATAATCACTTTATTGACCTGTGGTAGCGCCCGCGAAACCGTTCCTTCCTTCCCTCGATCCTTGCCAGTGATAATCAAGACGGTATCACCCTTCTTGATATTCATTTTCGCAAGGTGGAGAGGCTTCTTTTCTTTCTGTTGTATTGCCATCTTCTACCTCAGTTAGAGCACTTCAGGCGCAAGTGAGATGATTTTCATAAAATTGCGCTCACGTAATTCGCGGGCAACTGGTCCAAAGATACGTGTGCCACGTGGGTTGTTACCAGCCGCAATAATAACGGCTGCGTTCTCATCAAAGCGAATATGCGACCCATCGGGCCGCGCATATTCCTTTGTAACACGAACGACGACCGCGTTCACAACCTCACCCTTTTTGACCTGTCCATTGGGTGTAGCCTGCTTGACAGAGGCTTTGATGATATCCCCTATTTCAGCATAACGCTTGGCCGATCCGCTCATCACACGGATACACATAATCTCTTTTGCGCCAGTATTGTCGGCGACCTTTAGACGTGTCTGTGGCTAAATCATTGCTTTCTCTCCCTTATTCTGCCGTTTCTTCGGATGACGTCAGAGTAGGATCGGCTTCAGCCAACACTTCTTCAACCGGCACGATACCACTGCCACGCTTGACGATCTCAATCAGGTTCCAGCGTTTCAGTTTGCTCAATGGGCGGCTCTCTTCGATACGAACAATGTCACCGATCTGACAGGCATTCTGTTCATCATGCGCATAGAAACGCTTTGTCTGCTTATAAGTACGCTTATAGATACGATGTTTTTTAAGTGATTCTACAACGACTACAATCGTCTTTTCCATTTTATTACTAACGACACGCCCAACTTTTTGTACCCGGCGTCCCTTTTTCTGAGACGCCTCAGTAGCAGGCGTGGTCGCAGCG
This sequence comes from uncultured Chloroflexia bacterium, assembly GCA_963731415.1. GTDB lineage: Bacteria > Chloroflexota > Ktedonobacteria > Ktedonobacterales > Ktedonobacteraceae > JACDAE01. The sequence continues at coordinate 45,292 of CAVSVN010000030.1, read as the reverse complement.
CTTTGCTGTGTCATTCTTCATTCTCCAACTCTGTTAGACGATGCAGCAAACGGGCAATATCTTTGCGTGTCTGAGAAAACACACGGTTGTTCTTGACTTCACCGCGCTGCTGCTGCAAGCGGAGATTAAACAATTTCAGCCGCAGGTCTTTCAGTTCGTTCTGGATCTGACCGGGAGAAGACATCCCGGTAACCTCTTTACGGCGTTCATTAAGCTTCGACACTCTCCGCCTCCCCTCGTGTAATAAAACGCGTCTTCACTGGTAGTTTATGCCCGGCCAGGCGCACTGCTTCTTTGGCGATCTCTTCACTCACTCCACCGATCTCAAAGATAATGCGTCCAGGTTTGACAACTGCAACCCAGTGATCGACAGCTCCTTTACCACTACCCATACGTGTTTCAGCAGGCTTAGCAGTAATAGGCTTATCAGGAAAGACACGAATCCAGACTTTGCCACCACGCTTCATGAAGCGGGTGAGCGCGATACGAGCGGACTCGATCTGACGCGCCTCCATCCAGCATGCCTCTAGTGCCTGCAATCCAAACTCGCCAAAGGCAAGGGTGCTGCCACGCTGGGCCTCACCTTTCATGCGACCGCGATGCTGGCGGCGATATTTTGTACGTGACGGTGCCAGTAACATGGCTTTCTCCCTCTACTCGCTCTGAGCGGCACCATTATCAGTCGTCGGTGCAGCTGGTGGTGGTGATGCCTGGGTTACAGGGGTAGTATCCACCTGAGCCTGCGGTGCGGGCGATTGTTCTGGACGTGGCGAACGCTCTGGACGGTCTCCTTGCGGACGCGGCGGCCTATCACCCTGTACACGCGGTGGACGAGGTCCACGCTCTCCTTGTGGTCGGTCTCCTTGTGGTCGGTCTCCTTGCGGACGCGGACCACGATCTCCCTGTGGACGCGGCGGACGATCTCCCTGTGGACGTGGTGGTCGGTCTCCTTGCGGACGCGGACCACGGTCCCCTCCTCGCGGTCGGTCTCCTTGCGGACGCGGACCACGATCCCCACGCTCTCCACCTCTTTCACTTCGCTCGCCACTCCGAACGCCACCATCATTACGACGGCGATCATTACGACGATCACGGTCTCCACCCTCACGGGTTGTTCCTATTGGTTGTGCAACCTCAGCCTGTGCATCAAGCCCCTCGCGGCGCTTACTGGGAAGAATATCCCCACGATAGATCCAGACTTTGATCCCAATTACACCAAAAGTCGTATGCGCCTCGGCCCGGTTATAATCAATATCGGCACGCAGAGTCTGCAAAGGCACTTTGCCCTCGACCTCTTTCTCTGTACGAGCAATTTCTGCACCGCCCAGGCGTCCTCCAACAATTACTTTGATGCCTTTAGCATTAGCACGCATTGACTTCTGTACAGCTTGCTTCATAGCACGACGGAAGGAGATACGTCTCTCCAATTGTTCCGCAATACCACGTGCAACCAGGTAGGCATCTAACTCAGGCTGACGAATCTCAATAATATCCATACGGACGCGTTTCTTGGTCTTCGCCTCTAACCTGCTCCTGAGTCCTTCTACCTTTTCACCGCTCTTACCGATAACGATACCCGGCTTTGCTGTATGAATCTTCACCAGAACCTGATTAGCAGCGGCACGCTCAATTTCGATGCGCGATACAGCAGCGTTGGCAAGTTCTTTATTAATCAACTGGCGGATAGCATAATCTTCCGCAAACACATCTTTGTAATCACGCTCGGCATACCAGCGAGACTGCCAGCCTTTAACGACGCCGAGCCTGAACCCTGTGGGATGCACTTTATGTCCCAAAGTGTCCTCCTTCTTTCGTGACCTTTAACGACCGGCGTCGGTCGGATCATCGGAGACAACCACCGTTATATGGCAGAAACGGCGCAAAATACGAGCCGCACGACCATGAGAACGAGGCTTAACACGCTTAATCCGAAACGAGTCATCCGCCACAATATTCAGAATATACAGGTCATCAGGATCGAGATTATAGTTATTCTCCGCATTTGCCGCTGCCGACGCTACAACCTTACTCACGGGAGTAGCACCAGCCTGGGGCAAGAATTGAAGAATAGCCAGAGCCTCATTTACCCGAAGCCCTTTCACCGCGTTGGTGACCAGACGCATTTTGCGCGGCGGAATGCCAATATTTTTTGCAATAGCCCTGACTTGCATCTTATACCTCTATAAACCACTAGCGAACTGAAGTGGTCTTTTCATTCTTACCGCCTGCATGTCCACGGAAGTGACGTGTAGGGGAGAACTCACCTAATTTATGGCCTACCATGTTCTCAGTGATATAGACAGGTATATGCGTCTTCCCGTTGTGCACTCCGATAGTCATGCCGACCATCTCAGGGAAGATCATAGAAGCACGCGACCATGTTTTGATCAAACGACGATCGCCGCTACGCCTCATACCCAGTACTTTTTTCCTGAGTGACTCATGAATGTATGGCCCTTTTTTCTTTGAGCGCGACATTACTTCTTCCTCCTGCCAGCATTGCGCCGTCGAACAATGAACTTATCAGTTCTCTTGTTTCTGCGCGTCTTGTAACCCATCGCAGGCTTGCCCCATGGTGTTTGAGGCTGACCACCAATTGGCGCACGCCCCTCACCACCACCATGTGGATGGTCACGCGGGTTCATCACCGAGCCTCGGACAGTTGGGCGACGGCCCATATGACGAGAACGACCAGCTTTACCGATGCTCTGATTTTCATGATCGACGTTGCCGACCTGGCCGATGGTTGCCATACAAAGGATGTGTACATTCCTCTGCTCTCCTGAAGGCAAGCGAAGCAAGGCATAGTTTCCTTCTTTTGCCATCAGTTGCGCCCCGACACCAGCACCACGCACCAACTGACCACCACGACCACGCTGCATCTCGATGTTATGAATCGTCGTACCCGTTGGAATATTCTTCATAGGAAGAGCATTGCCAGGCTTGATATCAGCCTCAGGGCCAGCCTCTACACGATCACCGACCTTCAAACCGACAGGAGCAAGAATATAACGCTTTTCACCATCTACATAATGCAGAAGTGCGATACGTGCCGAACGATTTGGATCATACTCAATAGCAGCAACCTTGGCGGGAACACCCAGTTTGTTGCGCTTAAAATCAATCAAGCGGTAAGCACGTTTGGCACCACCACCACGGTGGCGAGTCGTAATTTTTCCCTGGTTATTACGTCCAGCATGCTTGTTGAGTTTCACGGTCAGAGATTTCTCTGGCCTTGTTTTAGTAATCTCCTCGAATGTCGAAACAGACATGCCGCGACGCCCAGGAGACGTTGGTCGATACTGTCTAGTTGGCATCTCTCTATCCCCTTACGCCTTCAATGCGTCGATTGTCTGTCCTTCAGCAAGAGTGACAATCGCCTTTTTCCATTCGCGGGGCTCAACTGGTCGAGGAGCAGCCCCACGTCGCCGGATCATTTTTGCCTTGCCAGGCATACGCATGACATTGACCGAAAGCACCTTTACGTTGAAAAGCGTCTCGACCGCGCGGCGTATCTCAATTTTATTGGCTTTTAACGCCACTTCAAAGGTATACTGGTTCTGCTCTTGCAGTTTCACCGATCGCTCGGTGACAATACCCCGGCGCAGTATCTCTGTGACTTCCACAGTTTCTCCTCCTCGCCTATGCCTCGCCGTTATCCGACTCGGTTGATGCTACCGTCTCCTCTGTACTCGCTGCTGTTTCAGCAATTTTGAGGCTCGCCTCTTCTGCACTTATGCCTTCACCAAAGACCATCTCAATCCAGCGCACAGTCTGGACAGGCATAACCACATAGTCGTGCTTCAATAGCTCTACAACATTGATTGAGGAGACATGCTGCACCTTCGCCATAGGAATATTACGTATCGAGAGCACAACGTTTTCGTCACGCTGTGGCAACATCATGAGGACGCGCTTACCCTCATTCGTTGGCAGCTTATCCAGAAGAGCTAACATATCTCGCGTACGTGGTGCCTCTAATGTAAGATCATTCACCACAATCAGACTGGCATTGGCAACTTTATCAGATAATGCCGAGCGGATCGCCAGGCGACGCATCTTCTTAGGTACATCGTGATGGTATATATGAGGCCGAGGGCCAAATACTGTCCCACCATGACGAAACTGAGGTGCACGTGTGCTACCTTGACGAGCACGACCAGTTCCTTTTTGCTTATACGGTTTTTTACCACCGCCCGATACTTCACTGCGAGTCTTGGTTGAAGCATTACCCTGGCGACGATTGACCAGTTGTGCGGTGACAACCTGGTGCAGAACCGCCACATTAGGAGTGACTCCGAACACCTGCTCGCTCAGTTCGAGCTCATCTATGGCCTCTCCGGCCATGTTATACACTGTAGTCGAGGGCATTTCGGTTACCTCATCACATGCTTCTTAATCGTGAGCAAGCTACCATTGGCACCAGGTACTGAACCCTTCACCACCAGCAGATTGCGCTCAGGATCAGCTTGAATCACTTGCAGTTTCTTTGCCGTCACACGCTCATTTCCCATACGACCAGCCATACGCGTACCCTTGAGAACACGACCAGGCGTCGTACCAGAACCGATAGAGCCGGGAGCTCGGTGGCGATCCGACTGACCATGTGTCTTAGGGCCACCACTAAAGCCGTGACGCTTGACTCCACCCTGGAAGCCTTTACCTTTGGAGGTACCGACGATATCCACAGCTTCGCCATCTCTAAAGAGGCCCACATCAAAGCTAGCACCCAGTTCTACCTTCCCTGATGTATTGCCTTGCTGCAATCCTACTTCTCGTAGTACTTTAAATGGTCCCACTTCGGGTCCTGGACGGCGCTGACGGTTTTCTTGTACCTTGAGCAACTTCCGAACCTGCTTATCTGGCTTTTCCGTTGTTGTCTCTTCAGCCGTTTCACCCTCTGTCTTTGTCTTACCTCTCTGCTCTTGCTGATGCGTTTGTAAACGCTTGCGCTGAGCTTTGAGCAATGGCAGCTTATGACCTAGATGCCCCAATTCAGGGCGAGTTGCATGTTTCGTTGTGGTCTGCTCAAAACCAATCTGAATGGCTTCATAGCCATCATGGGCAGCGGTTTTAATCTGTGTCACGACGCAGGGGCCAGCTTCTATTATGGTAACCGGAATGGCTGTTCCATTAGGTCCAAACACCTGAGTCATGCCGACCTTCCTGCCCAACAATGCATTCAGCATATCTTTTCCTCTCCTCACTGTAGGCGGATTGTAAACCACAGGCTTATAAATGGCCCCCTACAAATTGGGGAACGGATTTATAAATCACGGGCTTATAAATGGTGCCTCTACAGTTTGATCTCAATATCCACGCCTGCGGGCAGATTCAAACGTGTGAGAGCCTCTACAGTCTTATTTGTCGGATCGATGATATCAATCAACCGCTTATGTGTACGGATCTCGAATTGTTCGCGAGCATCCTTATCGATGAACGGTGATCGCATCACAGTATATTTGTCGATCTCGGTGGGCAGTGGTATCGGCCCTGAGACGCGGGCTCCTGTCTGCTGCGCTGTATCCACAATCTGCATCGCTGACTGATCAAGAATACGATGATCGTATGCCTTCAAGCGGATGCGGATGCGCTGTTTCGTTCCCGTAGCCATCTTTTTCTCCCAAACGGATTTTGCAGAGGCCAGAAGTTGGAGTGCAACTTCTGGCCTCTTAGATCCTCTTAACTGAGTACCTTCGTGCAGACGCCTGCACCAACGGTACGTCCACCCTCACGGATGGCAAACCTGACGCCCTCTTCCATTGCTACGGGCTGGATCAGTTCCACCGTCATCTGAATGTTATCACCGGGGATGACCATCTCCACCCCTTCGGGCAGCTTGATCGCTCCAGTCACGTCGGTCGTTCTCACATAGAACTGGGGACGATAGCCGTTGAAGAACGGGGTGTGCCGTCCGCCCTCTTCTTTGGAGAGCACATACACTTCGGCCAGGAAGTTCTTGTGCGGCTTGATCGACCCCGGCTTGGCCAGAACCTGTCCACGCTCGATATCGGCACGCTCAACCCCACGTAGCAGGCAGCCCACATTGTCTCCCGCCTGTCCCTGGTCCAACGTCTTCTGGAACATTTCCACGCCCGTCACGACCACGCTGCGCGTATCTTCTCGCATGCCCACGATCTCAATCGACTCGCCGGTTTTGACGATGCCACGCTCGATACGTCCAGTAGCCACGGTGCCGCGGCCTTTAATGCCAAACACGTCTTCCACCGGCATCAAGAATGGCTTGTCGGTGGCACGCTCTGGCGTCGGGATGTAGCTATCGACCTGGTCCATCAACTCCCAGATGCACGCGGCATTGGGATCGTTGCGTGAGAGGTCGCCAGTGCTTTCCAGCGCTTTGAGAGCCGAGCCACGAACGATGGGAACATCATCGCCGGGGAACTGATTCTTGGAGAGCAGTTCGCGCACTTCCAGCTCGACCAGTTCGAGCAACTCTTCGTCTTCCATCATGTCCACTTTATTGAGGAAGACGACCATGGCCGGCACTTCCACCTGTCGGGCCAGCAACACGTGTTCGCGCGTCTGTGGCATCGGGCCATCAGGAGCGCTCACCACCAGGATTGCTCCGTCCATCTGGGCAGCTCCGGTGATCATGTTCTTAATGTAGTCGGCGTGACCAGGACAGTCCACGTGGGCATAGTGACGTTTCTCGGTCTCGTACTCCAGGTGAGCGATGGCGATGGTGATGCCGCGCTCACGCTCTTCGGGGGCCTTATCGATATTGTCAAAGGCGGTATATTTGGCAAGCTGAGCAGAAGCTAACACTTTCGTGATTGCTGCGGTCAGGGTCGTCTTGCCATGGTCAATGTGGCCGATCGTTCCCACATTCACATGCGGCTTATTGCGCTCGAATTTCTTCTTAGCCATTTTGCTGTATTTCCTCTTCGCTTTCGTCCTCATCCTGCTCATAGCAGGAGGACATAGAATAGATAGACACGCTCGGGAGGCCTGTTCCCTGAATTCGGCACCGAGCAAAACGATATTAGAGCACAAAGACGTGCTTTTGAATAATAGCGGAAGATTAATTGAAGTCAGCTTGAACAGACTTCTGTATTGATCATTCCAAAGGGGTAGGGGCACTATTATACAGCCCCTACGCCAACATAGCAAATTGTGCCGCCAATTGGCCTGGTTTACTATCTACCGACTGGCTTTTGCTGTAATCTCTTCAGCAATACTTCGCGGCACAGGATCATAATGATCGAACTCCATAGAGTAGTTCGCGCGTCCACTTGTCATCGAACGCAGATCGTTCACGTAGCCAAACATCTCAGAAAGGGGAACATGACCCCGCACCACAACAGACATCCCTCGGTTGTCCACACCCAGAATAGTTCCACGGCGTCGGTTGAGGTCACCGATAACTTCTCCGTAAAAATCATCAGAGGTGGTTACTTCTACTAACATAATAGGTTCAAGCAGAATAGGACCGGCTTTGCGTGCAGCCTCGCGAACCGCTAAAGAACCAGCGGTCTTAAAGGCCATTTCGTTTGAGTCAACTTCATGGTACGACCCATCATAAAGGGTCGCTTTTACGTCAATCATCTGGAAACCGGCGATAATGCCATTCTCCAATGTCTCTCTGACGCCGTTTTCAACAGGTTTGATATACTCTTTAGGCACGGTACCACCGACAATGGCATTGACAAACTCAAAGCCTTTGCCGCGCTCGTTCGGCTCTACTTTTAACCACACATCACCATACTGACCGTGACCACCTGTCTGACGTACATGCTTACCCTGGGCCTGAGCTGGTCGTGTGATCGTTTCGCGATAAGCAACCTGCGGACGTCCCACATTCGCCTCTACTTTGAACTCGCGGAACATACGATCCACAATCACTTCAAGATGCAATTCGCCCATACCAGCAATGATTGTCTGACCGCTATCGAGATCGGTATGCAAGCGGAAAGTGGGATCTTCTTCCGCCAGTTTACCCAGAGCGATAGACATCTTATCCTGGTCAGCACGTGTCTTCGGCTCAATCGCAATCTCGATTACGGGCTGAGGGAAGACGATAGATTCCAATATGATTGGATGCTGAGGGTCGCTGAGCGTATCACCAGTAAAGGTATTACGTAAACCTACTGCTGCACAGATATCACCTGCTCGAATCTCATCGATGTCTTCACGGTGATTAGCGTGCATACGTAGCAGGCGTCCGATACGTTCCGACCTGCCTTTGGTACTATTTTCAGTTGAAGCGCCTTTTGCTAACGTGCCAGAATAGACACGAATATACGAAAGACGGCCAACAAAAGGATCAGAAACGATTTTAAAGACCAGAGCACTGAAGGGCGCTTCATCTTTAACTTCGCGCGTAATGCTTTCCTCAGTGTCGGGATCTATGCCAATGGGAGCAGGAATATCCAGAGGTGAAGGCAGATAGGTAATGACTGCATCCAGCATTGCCTGAACGCCCTTATTCTTCAATGCGCTACCACAAAGAACCGGTACCAGAGTACTGGCAATAGTGGCCTTACGCAAAGCAGAAAGAATCTCCTCTTTCGAGATTTCTTCGCCCTCAAGATACTTCAGAGTTAATTCTTCATCAGTTTCTGCGACACGCTCAAGGAGAAATTCCCGGTGCTGCTTAAATTCTGCCTCCATTCCACTTGGAATTTCGACATGTTCAGAGGTAGTGCCGAGGTCATCTGTAAAAATGATAGCTTGCTGATCGATGAGATCAATAAAGCCTTTAAAGTTACTTTCGCGACCAATAGGAATCTGGATAGGTACAGGAGCAGCACCAAGGCGCTCACGGATCATGTCAATCGTGCGCCAGAAGTCGGCTCCGATACGGTCCATCTTATTGACAAAGCAGATACGAGGAACATCATACTTATCAGCTTGACGCCAGACGGTTTCAGATTGGGGTTCAACACCGGCAACAGCATCGAAGACGACAACGCCACCATCGAGGACACGCAATGAGCGTTCTACCTCGGCAGTAAAGTCTACGTGGCCGGGGGTATCGATAATATTGATGCGATGGTCCTGCCAGAAACAGGTCGTAGCTGCGGAAGTGATTGTAATACCGCGCTCTTGTTCCTGCGGCATCCAGTCCATCGTCGCAGCGCCTTCGTGCACCTCACCAATACGGTGAATTTTTTTGGTGTAGAAGAGAATACGCTCCGTGGTAGTTGTCTTACCAGCGTCAATATGAGCTATGATACCAATATTTCTTGTTTTTTCGAGTGGGAATTCTCTTGGCATAATGTATTTTTACCAGCGATAATGAGCGAAGGCTTTATTGGACTCCGCCATCTTATGGGTCTCCTCACGTTTTTTAATAGTTGCGCCCTGACCCGCCGCTGCGTCCATCAACTCGTTTGCCAGTTTTTCTGCCATCGATCTGCCATTACGGGAACGAGAGGCCTTGATGAGCCAGCGCATTGCCAGCGCATTGCCACGATCCCGACGAACATCGATAGGCACCTGATATGTCGAGCCACCCACACGGCGGGGTCTGACCTCAATGCTTGGCGTAGCGTTCTTCAACGCCTGCTCAAATACATCAAGTGGTGATCTTTTTTGTTTTGCTTCAATAGCATCAAACGCATCATAGATAATACGCTCGGCCAGGCTACGTTTTCCACCGATCATCAGCTTACTGGTAAAACGAGCGACATTTCTGCTTTTGTACTTTGCGTCCGGCACATCTGGCCGTCGCACCGCTCTCTTACGTCTTGGCAATTTGAAACCCCCTTCGAATTTACACACTTTGCGTCACTGGTTCGGAGCCTCTAGCAGACACCAGAAAAGGCGTCGATGGACCGGGAATCGAACTTCCTGATCTCATTCGGACGCCCTCACACGTTCTTTTACCGTTTTCCTTTTTTACCTGTACCCTTGCATCAATCCGGCAAGCGTACCAGGATAACGGCACATCATCACTTGACAGGGAAACGGGATACGCTCCCTGAAAGCGATATTATGTGATAAACGACCGACCTACCTGACGCATTCAAGTGGTATCGGCAGAGAGAGAGCTGATGACTCTCTCCTCCTGGAATTATCTTCTTCCGCCCTTAGTTGCAGCGGCGGCCTGTCCTGGCTTTGGTCGCTTAGCTCCGTACTTCGAGCGACCACGACGACGTTTGGAAACGCCATCACTGTCCAATGTACCACGGACTATGTGATAACGAACACTTGGCAGATCTTTCACACGACCACCACGAATGAGTACCACCGAGTGTTCCTGTAAATTATGCCCTTCACCAGGAATGTAAGCAGTTACTTCCATCTGGTTAGAGAGGCGAACACGCGCAATCTTACGCATTGCCGAATTCGGCTTCTTAGGCGTCATTGTACGCACCTGAGTACACACACCACGCTTCTGTGGCGATCCACGCAGGCGGGAGGTCCTGTTTTTCAATGCGTTGTAAGAATACAACAACGCAGGAGCCTTCACCTTTTTTTGCTTTTGCGAACGGCCCTTTCGGACCAGTTGATTAATTGTCGGCAAGGAAAATCCTCCCTGTCCCTTCTTCTAAGTAAGTGCGGACAGATGTGCTGTCCGCAACCTCTCCATCATACATATGCGGTTGCATATACTATCACTCATCGTCTTCGTTGTCAAGTGTCAACCCAAGCGTGCTATTGGAACCTACACTACTTCCAGCTACTACACCTGCAGCAACGGGTGTGGCTGCTGCAATACGTGCCGCCGCAGCTTGCTGACGCGCAAGTTGCTCACGGCGACGCTGAGCAATACCCGAGCCTGCTGGAATAAGCTTACCAATAATCACGTTCTCTTTCAGACCCACCAGATGGTCCGTCTGACCCTCGATCGCTGCTTCAGTCAACACGCGTGTCGTCTCCTGGAACGATGCCGCCGCCAGAAAACTATCGGTATTCAACGATGCCTTCGTGACACCCAATAACACAGTTGTTGCGGTGGCAGGCTCGCCTCCTTCCGCTAATACACGTGCATTAGTATCTGCATATACGAAACGATCAACCAGGTCGTTCGGCAACATTTCGGTATCACCAGGATCCTCAACCTTGACGCGCCGCAACATCTGCCGGATGATAACTTCGATATGCTTGTCGTTGATATACACACCTGTATTACGATAGACGCGCTGTACTTCTTTAACCAGGTAAGTCTGTACCGCTTCACGCCCCTGGATGCGCAAGACATCCTGTGGGTCGCGCTGACCAGAAGTGATCGGCGTTCCCGCCTGAATCCTTTGACCATTCTCTACCGCAATATTACGTGCGGCAGGGATCGCATAAGAACGCTCGTCGCGTTCCTCGAAACGGATCGACAGCAGGCCATCGGAATTGATAACGACTTCACCTTCGGTACGTGCAATAACTGGTACCGGCTCACTCCCCTCCTCAGCAGGCATGAGAGCAATAATCTGATCCTTCTGTACACGATCGTGATCGCTCAACCAGTACCTGGCTACCTTCAGGCAAGGGATACTCATCAAAGAAGACGTTGGTCGAAACGACACGGACGGTACGCACGTTTGTGCTTTCGTCCTTTACGATCTCGACAACACCATCGATTTCAGCTATCTCTGCCTTGTCCTTTGGCACACGAGCCTCAAAGAGCTCTTCAACACGTGGCAAGCCTTGTGTGATGTCTCCCTGCGCGCCTGCAATACCTCCTGTGTGGAAGGTACGCATGGTTAGCTGAGTACCAGGCTCACCAATCGACTGAGCCGCGACGATACCGGTTGCCGCACCGATACGTACAAGCGCATTCGCTGCCAGGTCACGTCCGTAACACTTGCGGCAGATGCCTCTTGGTGCCAGACATGCGAACACCGAACGAACACGTACCGCTGCAACACCTGCTGCAATGATCTCATCCACAATCTCATCAGTCAGTTCATCACCAACTTCGATGTGGTCCAGACCAGGAATTGCTTCAGCCAGCACACGACCAGTCAGACGGCTGCGCATGCCATCCAGACCCATTTCCTTGGAGTCAGCATCAGTGATCAGAACACCATCGGTTACGCCACAATCCTCTTCAGTGACGATGACATCCTGCGCTACGTCGATCAGACGGCGCGTCAGGTAACCGGATTCAGCGGTACGCAGTGCGGTATCAGCCAGACCCTTACGGGCGCCGTGGCTACTGATAAAGTACTCCAACACGCTCAACCCTTCACGGAAATTTCCACGAATAGGAATGGCGATAATTTTTCCAGATGGACTTGCCATCAATCCACGCATACCGGAGAGCTGACGAATCTGCTGGAACTTCGCTTTCGTCGCGCCCGACTTGGCGATGGTGTAGATCGAACCAAAAGGATCAAGAGTTGCCTCAACCATTTTGGTTACGTTGTCCGTTGCCTCGTTCCACGCATCGACCGTCTGCTGATACTTTTCGTTATCAGTGATCAGGCCGTCACGGTACTGCTCTTCCAGTTCAAAGATCTTGGCATCAGCTTTCGCCAGTTCCTCCTGCTTACCAGACGGAACCTTGACATCACTAATAGCGATGGTAGTACCAGCCTTGGTCGCATAGGAGAAACCTAGACGCTTGATCTCGTCGGCCAGTTCGGTCGTCTTAGCTCGCCCATACTCCTTAAAGCATTCGGCGATGATCTGCTTCAAGTTCTCTTTCTTCATCGCATAGTTTTTGTAACGTATGCGTTCGGGCAACGCTTCATTAAAGATGATACGCCCAACAGTCGTTTCAACAGGCTTGCCATTACTATGCAACGTCATCTTCTCAGGAGGTGGCTGATCATAAACATCAACACTACCCAGACGCACTTTAATACGCGCCTGAAGCTCGACAAAGCCATGCTGGTACGCCAGTAGTGCCTCAGTCGCATCAGTGAAGACACGACCCTCACCCTTCTTCTCAGGGCGCTCCTGTGTCAGGTAGAAGCAGCCAAGCACCATATCCTGGCTAGCGCCGATTGACGGCTCACCATGAGCTGGTGAGAGCAAGTTACGCGTCGACATCATAAACTGCCGCGCTTCGTCCTGCGCCTTGTCAGAGAGCGGTACGTGAACCGCCATCTGGTCACCATCGAAGTCAGCGTTGAATGCCGAACAGACGAGTGGATGCAGTTGAATAGCACTTCCTTCAACCAGGACGGCTTCAAAGGCTTGAATACCCAGGCGGTGCAGCGTTGGTGCGCGGTTCAACAGGACTGGATGATCTTTAATGACTTCTTCCAGCACGTCCCAGACTTCTGGCTTGACACGCTCCACAAAACGCTTCGCGCTCTTGATGTTATGCGCAAAGTTTTGTTCCACCAGTTTGCGCATGACAAATGGCTTGAACAATTCCAGCGCCATACGTTTTGGCAGACCACACTGGTGCAGTTTCAGTTCCGGTCCAACCACGATTACCGAACGGCCAGAGTAGTCAACACGTTTACCAAGCAGGTTCTGACGGAAGCGGCCCTGTTTGCCTTTGAGCATATCGGACAGGCTCTTCAGCTTATGGTTACCAGAACCAGCAACAGCACGACCACGGCGTCCGTTATCGATCAACGCATCGCAGGCTTCCTGCAACATGCGCTTCTCGTTACGAATGATGATCTCCGGCGCACCCAACTCAAGCAAACGTTTGAGCCGATTGTTACGATTGATCACGCGGCGATACAGATCATTCAAGTCCGAAGTGGCGAAACGGCCACCATCCAGCTGCACCATAGGACGCAGGTCCGGCGGCAGTACTGGCAGGACGGTCAGAATCATCCACTCAGGAGATGTATTTGACTTGCGGAAAGCTTCGACGACCTTCAGGCGCTTTGTGGCCTTCTTGCGACGCTGACCTACGCTTGAACTAATCTCCTGACGCAGATCGTTCGATAGCTTCTCCAGATTGATATCAGCAATCAATTCACGTACGGCCTCTGCACCCATGCCCGCACGGAACACATCGCTAAAGTTATCTTTTAACTCACGATAACGATTCTCCTGCAGCAGGTCCATCTTCTTCAGACCTTCCAGGTCACGGCGCAACTGATCAAGGCGTTGGCGCGTCTCAGTGCGCTCTTTCTCCAGTTGCGATTGTGCAGAGTCGATCTGGCCCTGATATTCCAGTCCCAGGCGATCTGACTCACGCTTGCTCTCGGACTGCGCCTCCTCAAGTTCACGGCGTGCCTGCTCCGCAATGGCGTTACGAGCAGTTTCAGCAACACGTTCCAGAATATCGAGATGCTTGGAAGTGACGGTATCTCCTTGCTTGACGATCACATGATCGGTTGGAGCAAAGATGATATCATCTTCGGTAACAGTCCCCATAGCTTCGCGCAGTTCGGCCAGGGTATCGCTCTCTGCCTGGCGAGCAGCTTCAAGATCCTGCTCACGACGCTCTTCAATCTCCTGACGGCTGGACTGGGAGCGCTTATCAACCTCGTGCGTTGCATTATCGCGCTGAATACGCAGGCTGTTAATACGCTCTACAACCTTGCCATCCATATCCTGTGCCAGAGCTGCCGTCTCTTCGTCCAGGCGCATCAGTTCACGCTGACGGGCCTCGTCATCTACATTGGTAACCACATAGAGGGCAAAGTACAGAATACGCTCCAGGTTACGTGGCGAGAGATCAAGCAAGAGACCAATACGGCTGGGTGTTCCCTTAAAGTACCAGATATGGCTTACAGGTGATGCCAGTTCGATATGGCCCATGCGCTCGCGACGCACTTTTGAACGCGCTACCTCGACACCACATTTATCGCAGACAATGCCTTTAAAACGAACTCTTTTATATTTACCGCAGTAACACTCCCAGTCCTTCGTCGGTCCAAAGATACGCTCACAGAATAAACCATCCTTTTCTGGCTTGAGTGTACGGTAGTTGATTGTTTCCGGTTTCGTTACCTCACCATAGCTCCAACCACGAATCTGCTCAGGGCTGGCAAGGCTGATACGGATAGCGTTAAAATCGTTTACTTCGAGCATGCTACCTCCTGTATACACCATCCTATAGCGTATTTATAGACGCCAGACATTTGCCTGGGATGGTGCAAGGCATCTCTCTCTAATGTAGTTTAATAGGGACCGGTGCATCACGCCCATCCTTACATGAATGTAAGAGGACGAGCACGATGCACATAGAGAAACCCTATATTACTGGTCTCCTTCGAAACCGGACAGATTAATACCTAGTTCCGGCATCACATCGTTTGAGGTATCTTCGACAAACTGGATCTTCTGTTCATCTTCATTGAGAACCTCGACGTTGATACCCAGACTTTGCAATTCCTTCACCAACACTTTGAAGGATTCTGGAACGCCTGGTTCCATGATATTCTCGCCCTTTACGATCGCTTCGTACGTTTTGACACGTCCTACCACATCATCCGACTTCACCGTCAGAATCTCTTGCAGGATATTGGCGGCACCATATGCCTCCAATGCCCAGACTTCCATCTCTCCGAAGCGCTGGCCACCAAACTGTGCTTTACCACCCAGCGGCTGCTGCGTGATCAAGCTGTAAGGGCCAGTTGAACGAGCGTGAACTTTATCCTCAACCAGGTGGGCCAGTTTCAACATATAGGTATAACCTACTGTGACGGGATGATCAAATGGCTCTCCCGTTCGACCATCAAACAGTTGCACTTTCCCTGTTTCTGGCAGATTGGCACGACGCAACATCTCTTCAATGTCTTCCTCGGTGGCTCCATCGAAGACCGGCGTGGCGATCTTGAAACCTAGCACGCTGGCAGCCCAGCCAAGGTGCGTCTCCATGATCTGACCGATATTCATACGGTGCGGCACACCGAGCGGATTAAGAATGATATCCACTGGCGATCCATCCGGCAGGAAAGGCATATCTTCAATCGGTAGCACGCGGGAGATGACACCTTTGTTGCCGTGGCGACCCGCCATCTTGTCGCCTGCTCCGATCTTACGTTTCTGTGCAATACTTACACGTACCAGCTGGTTGACTCCCGGAGGCAGTTCATCACCCGCCTCGCGCGAGAAGACCTTGACTTCAACCACCTTGCCACGCTCACCATGAGGGACGCGCAAAGAGGTGTCTTTGACCTCGCGAGCCTTTTCACCGAAGATGGCACGCAGTAACTTCTCTTCGGCCGTCAGCTCAGTCTCACCTTTAGGAGTGATCTTACCAACCAGGATATCCTGCGGCCCCACTTCAGCACCAACATAGATGATGCCACGCTCGTCCAGGTTGCGCAGCCCCTCTTCACCTACGTTAGGAATGTCACGCGTAATCTCTTCAGGTCCAAGTTTGGTATCACGGGCATCAATCTCGTACTTCTCAATATGGATCGAGGTGAAGAGGTCTTCACGCACGATACGCTCACTGATCAGAATGGCATCCTCAAAGTTGCCACCTTCCCAGCTCATGAACGCTACCAGAATGTTCTGCCCCAGTGCTACTTCCCCGTTTTCCGTCGAAGAACTATCCGCAATCACCTGTCCAGCATTGACGTAATCGCCTTTATGTGACGATTGGTCGCTGGTTGATGCAGGTGCCAGCATTGGAACGCACAAACTTACGCAGGCGATAGGTATGCACCTCGCCATGCTCATCGATGATCTCAATGCGCCGTGCCGTCGCCGAGACGACTTCACCATCAACATGACTTACAAGAACCTGGCCGGAGTCGATAGCAACCTGGCGCTCGATACCAGTACCACAGATGGGCGACTGAGGTCGCAGCAAAGGAACAGCCTGACGTTGCATGTTCGCGCCCATCAGTGCGCGGTTCACGTCGTCATGCTCCAGGAACGGAATAAGTGCAGTTGCCACACTCACGGTCTGGCGTGGCGAGACATCCATAAAGTCGATGCTGTCGGAACGCTCTTCGGCGAAATCGCCCTGGTAACGTGCCAGCACGCGGTCAGCCTCAAACTCGTTATTCTCGGTGACAGTTTCACGTTGGCCTGAGCAATCCAGAAGTTTTCTTCATCATCGGCTGTATGATATTCTACTTCATCAGTCACAAATGACCTGATACGAACTTCAGTATTGCCCAGCACCTGAGAAAGCTTATTAAAGAGCGCTTCATCAACACGAACACGCTCACGTCCTTTGATGAGCACCTCGCCATCTGGCGTCACAACATCCTCACGCTCGTGTCCCACGACGCCTCGGAACTCGCGACCGATCAGACGACGATCATTGGCAGGTAATCGTCTTGTATACTCTACGATATGGCGTCTCGATGAAGCCATAAGGATTGATCTGGCCATAAGTCGCCAGGTTACCGATCAAACCAATGTTCGGGCCTTCAGGCGTCTCAATTGGACAGATACGGCCATAGTGGGATTGATGCACGTCACGGACATCGAAACCTGCACGCTCACGAGAGAGACCACCAGGACCAAGAGCCGAGAGACGACGCTTATGGCCGATCTCTGCCAGAGCATTAGTCTGGTCCATAAACTGCGAGAGCTGGCTACCACCAAAAACTCTTTCATCGCCGCAACAACGGGACGAATATTGATCAACGCATTAGGTGTGGCCTGCCCAGGCTCCTGAATGCTCATGCGCTCTTTAACCACGCGCTCCATACGCAGCAAACCTACACGGAACTGCGCCTGAATCAATTCACCTACGCAGCGCACACGTCGGTTGCCCAGGTGATCAATATCATCTTTACGGCCACGACCGTTATTTAAAGAGACCAGGCGACGAACGATATTCACCAGATCGTCCATCGTCAAAATGCGCTGGCTCTGTGGAATTGAAAGGTCAAGCTTGCGATTCAGCTTGTAGCGTCCGACATTGCCCAGATCGTAGCGACGAGGATTAAAGAATAAATTCTTGACCAGCGAACGGGCATTGTCCAATGTCGCTGGATCACCGGGGCGCAACTTTTTATAGAGTTCGAGTAACGCCTCTTCCTCTTTCTTCACCGGGTCACGATCCAGAGTAGCCTGTATATAACGTATAGTGGGATCGTTATCTACTCCAGCAAAAGCATCGAGAATACCCTGATCGGTCGAAAGATCCAGATCTTCGGAATGCCACTGTTCTTTCGCCAGGCTCGCAATGGCACGCAGCAATGTCGTAACAGGCAACTTACGCTTGCGATCAA
This sequence comes from uncultured Chloroflexia bacterium, assembly GCA_963731415.1. Lineage (GTDB taxonomy): Bacteria > Chloroflexota > Ktedonobacteria > Ktedonobacterales > Ktedonobacteraceae > JACDAE01. Next base: position 27,272 of record CAVSVN010000030.1, on the reverse strand, counting down.
TTTTAACCGTCAGCAGATTTTTGTTGCTAGTTTCGAACTCCAACCATGCGCCGCGACCAGGAATAAGTTTAGCAGCAAAGAGCTTCTTACCGGTAGTGGCATCTTCATCAACGGTAAAGTAGACACCAGGAGAGCGAACAAGCTGGCTAACCACCACGCGCTCTGCGCCATTGATGATAAACGTCCCTTCCTTCGTCATCAAGGGGAAATCACCCATGAAGATATCCTTCTCGATGATTTCACCTGTTTCTTTATTAATCAGGCGTGCCTTTACAGTGAGCGGTGCATTGTACGTGGCATCGCGCTCACGACATTCATCCTCGCTGTACTTAGGCCTACCAAAAGGGTCAGGAGGTACAATAAATTCCAGGCTAAGATTTTTACCTGTAAAGTCTTCAATAGGAGAGATTTCTTCAAAAAGTTCGCGTAAACCTTCTTTCTTAAACCATTCAAAAGAGTCGAGCTGGATCTGTATCAGACCCGGCATAGGCCGAATGTCCGGGATACGTGCGAACGAAACACGCTCCGGCAATGCTACAGCCTTCGTGTTTACAGCCATAATCAGGGTTCTCCTCTCACCTGTCGCTCATAGAGGAATGCGAGAGACACGGAAAATCGGGCCTCTCTATAAACGGAAACGGAAAAAATTAGATAAATGCTTAATAATGCCTGTTTTGTGAAACGGTCTATGACAAGAAAAGTAACCGCCTGCAACAGCTATGAGCGGTTACTCCTACTTCCTCTACCCGGTACAAGTTGTTTGCCATCTTCCCCCCACTTGCTGCACACGTCTATCCCCTCTGTAGAATACATGAGACACCCGTATATAAAGGAACAAAACAACGCCACACCATCCTTATTGTTCACAATAGAACAACATGAATTGTGCGTCGCTTCTATTTCTCGAAGACATTGCGGTGCCTGGCACTCTGCAGTTCCCCACAATAAATCGAAGGTTACCTGTCTTGCGGTTTATAGCAATATCCTTTTATATGGTCTTGACGAAGCATCTTCAAATGCAGTATCCTCGGAGGGTGGGATCGTTGCTAAGTATCTCTTTTCTTGTTGCTGTTTATCCTCTGCTTGACAGAAAACTTACAACATCCTATTACCAGTATACACATGTTGGCAAGTGGTAAGTATACAACCTTTATATACAGGTGTCAATACTTTTCTTGACTGAGAGACAGATTAGTACTAATGACTTGATAGGAGTTGCTATTCATGGCGTCCACGTCCCCATATCACAACACACCCATTCTTTATGAGCCAAAACAACCTTTATTACTATAGTAAACGCTAACGGGAAGGGATTTATTCCCACTTCTATTGTCTTCCGGGGCGATATTTGCCACGAAAGAATTGGTCCATGCCCAGATGCTGGACTGATGCTTGCCAGAGAGGAACATGTTGAGCAAAAATAAACTCAGGCACGATGGGAACTCCTCCATCATCAAGAGGCTGCACTTTCCAGGCTGGTGTACTCAGTAACCGTTCACGACTTAGCTTTTTACAAGTTGCGATCCAAAGAAGTTAATATCATACAGGTAAGGAATATGAGCATTCTGTATGTCTTCATCGGTTACTTCGGGCCAATCAGCCTCAGGAGCAGATGAACGACCGTATATAGGATGCCAGCAGCTGTCACAACTGAATTATAGATCATGAAAGCTACTTTCCTATCAGCCATATCCTTTAATTTTTCAGCAAGGTCACTTAATCCAAGCTTTTCCAACTCTTTTAGACTTAAAGGTCCAGTACGCGTACCACCACCTCGAGTCCCGATACCCATATCCTTCGCTTTTTGCAAAAGTTGAGGATCGGCCAGGATAACATCGTAATCGCTTCTGCGTCCCTGATCAAATGGTGCTTTCGTTGTAAACTTTACTCCAGTTACCGCACTACCACCAATACCCACGCTCTCACATGGATATCCAGCTTCACTCAGGCCCTTACTCAATGCCGAGAGAAATTGCTGAAATTGTCCCTTTGAGTTAAAACCAAGAGGAATAACATTACTCATGTCACATGCTGCGATAAGAAGAGATAAATTTATCTCGTTCAATGATTTTCCGGCTCTCTTCCAGCCTATTATTGCAGCAAGAATACTGCTCTCATCAAAGCCTCGCCCAATCAAAGCCTCAATGTATTCACGAGATATACCAGTGATACCAGCCCGCGAGAGGCTATGCATGATATCATCTACTAACTGTTCCTGCTCTGGGGATAAGTAAATCTTCAGGGGAGGAACAACAACAAGACGCCGGGGTGTGGGCGTTGGAGGTAATTGCGGCAATGGCTAATTCGCAATTCCTTCCATTTGTCCACGCCACCACTCATATGCACCAAAGAGTGCCATCAGTAATGCGACTATAATACCCCCGACAGTAAGCCCTAACTGTACAGTAAGCCAGCCTCCTGCACCATCAGCAATAGGATTTGCCCCGCCTTCTAGTATAGCAGCAGCATCAGCTGCCGCCGCCGCTGTTGCTTCTGCCGACTCAGCTTCCAGTGGTGGAGCTGCCACCATCAGAGCTTCATCCATTTTCTCTTCGGTCTGCTCACACAGCAGAGCTGCCATTGCCAGCGTTCCGGTACCCGCAGTATTTCCCCAGGAGTAACTTGAGGTTTCACTCTCACTACCCAACTTTCTTTCACCGTAGACATAATCATAAGCAAGATTAGTAACAGCATCAGCAGCAGCACCTTTAAAAGCCTTTGGGCCACTGGTCAAAGACGCAATAGTATCCTGAAAGTCTTTAACTGAGTCTATATGGATCTGATCAAGGGAAGCAGTTTCTTTGCGAAAGGCACCTAATGGATCAAGGACAAACGATAGGCTATTACGTAGAGTATCAATGACACTCATAAATCGGGTCCCTCCTTTAGCATAAGTTATCCAGTACTATGGCATGTTGAGCTAGAAGCCACTGGCAATATCCTGCTCGTTGGTGTCTATGGCATTGGCAACAACTCCAAGAGTCTGAGCAAAATCTATTTGCCACTGATATGAGGCACTCAAACGCCTCTCATAACGAGAAAGGACATCCATAATGGGACCTTGCATAAAACCTGGAAAACTTTCTACATACCTTTGTATTCTTGCCCAGGCGGTGTGGTGTGATTCTAATGCTAAATTTGCTTTAGACGAGATTTTTGCTGATGCTGCACGTATATCATCTGTAGGATAGAATATCGTATCGTTCGGTACCATAGCAACGCTCCTTTGTTTAAATGTTAATTTTCCTTATTATACATCTATTTATGCGGATTGGCATTCCTTAGATCATCAAACAAAGCAGTATGTAAATAGCGCTCAGCAGCACTGGGGAAGATAGTTACAATCACCTTGCCACGGTTTTGTTCCTTATGCGCCTCCTGCAGAGTAGCCCACGCCACGGCACCGCTACTGATACCCACGGATAATCCCTCTTTTTCCATTACACTGATGGCGGTGGCTATCGCATCATCGTCGGTGACGGGAATGACGCGATCAATGAGGTCAACGCGTAAGGTATCGGGAAGAAAGCCGGGTCCCAGTCCCTCTATACGATGAGGACCAGGACGCTTGCCAGAGAGAACGGCACAAGATGCGGGTTCGACGGCAACGACTTCCAGAGATGGCTTGTGAGCACGTAACCCCTCGGCGACTCCCGTGAGCGTTCCTCCGGTGCCTACTCCAATTACCACTATGTCAACCTCACCTGCAGTCTCTTCCCAGATTTCGGCGGCAGTTCCATCACGATGAGCACGAGGATTGGCCTGATTATAGAATTGTTGAGGGTACCAGGAATTGGGGAGGGAGGTACGCAGTTCGATGACTTTATTGATCGCACCACGCATACCTTGCCCACCAGGAGTGAGCAGCACCTGGGCACCGAAACGTTGCAGGAGCAAGCGACGCTCCAGGCTTATAGTATCGGGCATAGTGAGAATGCAATGATATCCACGGGCCGCGGCCACGCATGCAAGCGAGACGCCCATATTGCCGCTGGTCGATTCCATAATAGTGCTGCCGGGGCGCAGCAAGCCCTGGGTTTCGGCTTCCTGCACCATTTTAAGGGCAGCACGATCTTTCAAGCTGCCGCCCGGACTAAACATCTCTAGTTTAGCCAGGACAGTTGCTTGTGTGCCAGTCGCAAAGCGCTTCAGTTCTATAAGAGGCGTATGACCGATCAACTCAGCCACGTTGTTTGCCCATGAGGCCATATTCGCTAGCCTTCCTTCTCCAGTGGTAGCAACGCCTCAACAATATTGAGCAACTCGTGCACATTGAATGGCTTGCGTAAGAGAAGTCCTGTCTGTAATCCCATCCGGTGTAGTTCCCAATCATAGCTTCCAGTAATGATAACGATGGGGATGTTTTTCGTATTGCTGTGGCCGCGTAGGATTTTATAAAGAGATACCCCATCCAGATCTGGCAGTCCCACATCTAACAGAATCAGATGTGCCCCTATTTCAGGCAACCGATCCTTTGCCGATTGCCCATCGGGAAAAATCTGGAGCCTCCACTGACCAAATCCCTCTAGAATATCATAGAATAATTGGGCCAGGTGTGGATCATCCTCCACTACAGCAATCAATTTGCGCTTCTCTACTGCGTCAGCCACGTGCTACCAACCCCTTTTCCTATTCAGCCGCCCACTCCGCTTCGTCCATCACAGAGCATTCCAAAATCAGATATAGTACATCGTCTCTGTACTTTCTTCTATCCTATGCCGTTGTGCCAGTTCCTCTATGGTCGTGGAACCAAGTATCTGTTGCGTCATCTCATCTATTTTTTGCCAAACCTCGCGTAATGCACAACCAGGGGAAAGCTTGCAAAAATCTGGATTGGGTAGACACTCCATTGGTGGTACATATCCTTCCAGCGCCTGCATCACCTGAGCCATAGAGATCTGCCCTGGATGCTTGGCTAACATGTGCCCACCTTTTGGCCCACGAATGCTTTTTACCAGGCCCTCTTTCCGTAATCCCATCAGAATCTGATCAAGATATTGCTCGGGGATATACTGCCTCCTGGCAATATCAGAACTTTCAATCGGACCCTGTCCATAATAAGCGGCCATATCAAGCATCGCACGCAGGCCATAATCCCCTTTCATCGTTAACTTCATCTTGGGAACCTTTCTTGCAGGGCAGTATGAGCACTGTTACAATTCTTCTCTTCTAGTGTATCGCCCATTGATAGAAAACCAGCAACAATACAGACTCCACTCTTTAGCAATGAGGGATCCGATTCGTTCTCAAGACGTACACTAGTGTTAGGATATATCAGTCACCAATGCCTGTCAATGGGTTCGCCTCTGTTTAACATAACGCGCAATTATTCTGGAAGGGTACAAAAAACTCTATGCGCTCGTAGCTTGCCCCGCTATCAACCACTTGTACAGCATAAACAATCATCACCCTATTTAGGAAGGGGAGAATAAGTTGTACCCTTCACTTCCTTATTACCTACATTTATATCACAAAATGTACAGGGCTGTTGTCACCCTGGTATTAGCAGACCTTACAATCATCCTGATACGGAGAGTCAAGGTAGTAGCCAAGCGAAGTAATAGTGCTCTGTTGCTCGTCATTTGAATGATATAATCATTCGTAACATGCATGATATGATAAATCGCCCGATACGCGCTGAAGGCATCGGGCGATTTATCACAGTCTCTAAATGCTTGACATTATAAAGGTCAATTCTTATGCTGAATGCGCTTGATGAAAGGCTGTAATAAATGATGAATACCAGCGCCCACTGTCCTTCACGACACGACGTTGTGTTGAGTAGTCAACATAAACAATACCAAAGCGCTTGCTATAGCCCTCGGCCCATTCAAAATTGTCTAGCAACGACCAGACGAAGTAGCCATTAATTGGAGCACCCTGTTTCAATGCATCCGCGATGGCACCAATATGTTCTTGTAAAAATGTAACACGCCGTGGATCACTAATGACATCGCTGCTACCATCCCATTTATCTGTAAATGCGGCTCCATTCTCTGTGACATAGATTGCAGGTACATGATACTCATGATGTAAACGCAGCAGAAGATCCCTCAACGCCTGAGGGTAGATCTCCCAGGCCATTTCAGTGTAACAGGCTCCGGGCACTGGCGCGACCAGTGTACAGTTATCAGCAAGCATTGGTGTCTGGCCTCCACTAACAAGGAAGCGGGTATAGTTATTGACACCTAGAAAATCTATTGGTGTTGCAATGGTGGCAAGATCACCATCCTGTACAGGTGGGGGTGCCAGTTCCATCTCATCAAATAGATGCTCAGGATAACTGCCGCGATAGAGCGGTTCGAGAAACCAGCGATTGTTGAACGCGTCCGCACGGGCAGCATCGCGTAGTGTTTCTGGTCGATTGTCGGCGGGATAGATAGGAGTAAAATTGAGTGTGATGCCGACCTGGGCTGTTGGAGCAATATTTGCTCTTAAACGCGGCACTGCCAGGCCATGTGAAAGCAAAATATGATGACCTGCCACTATGGCTGCTTGTCTGTCTTTGATACCGGGTGCATGTATGCCATTGCCGTAGCCAAGATACGCAGCACACCACGGTTCGTTATGGGTAGCCCAGGCTCTTACGCGATCGCCCAGGCGCTTCGCAACGATCTCGGCATAATCGGCAAAGGCGTAGGCTGTATCGCGCTTCGGCCAACCGCCTTCATTCTGTAATGCAAGCGGCAGATCCCAGTGATAGAGGGTCGCGAATGGTTGGATGCCTCGCGCTAATAGTGAATCTACCAGACGATCATAGAAATCAAGCCCGGCAGCATTCACGCTTCCTCGCCCCGTAGGGAGAATACGAGACCATGAAATAGAGAAGCGATAAGCTCCCAGGCCAAGTTGCGTCATGATTGCGACATCCTCTGAGGCAAGATGGTAATGGTTTGCTGCAATATTCCCGTTGTCACCCTGGTACGTTTTGCCGGGTGTGGCAGCAAATTGATCCCAGATAGATATTCCGCGTCCATCTTCAGAGGTCGCACCTTCAATCTGATAGGCAGCGGTCGCTGATCCCCAGAGGAAATTTGCCGGAAAAGAGGCCGCCAGAGCAGCCTCGGTCATCGTTTCTGTTTGTACATCGTCGCTAATGCTCATGCATTCTCCTGCTTCTTTTCATTAGGCGTTTCAAATCCATTGGGTGCCTCCACCTTCGTCCTTGAAGGGGCTTTTGTGACGGTAATGGGAGATCGTGCTCCTCCATCTCCATAGAGGAAACAATGCGTCCAATGACCACCACCAAGGTCGGTTCGACCGGGGAAATGATCTCGACACTCGGGCATCGCGTGTGGGCAGCGAGGATGAAAGCGACAGCCCCCTGGTGGGGAGATCAGGCTAGGAATTTCACCGCGAGCTGGCAACTTTGTCAGACTCCTGCCATCGGGGCCAAGGCGGTCAGGGTCCGGCGCAGCTGAGAGTAACAACTGCGTGTAGGGATGCTTTGGCTGTTGAATTACATCCTCACTTGGTCCACCCTCAACCGTCTGACCAGCATACATAACCAGTGTATCCTCAGCAAAATAGCGAGCACTGGCAATATCATGAGTGATAAAGAGCAGAGCTAGCTTCTCTTCATCCTTCAAGCGCAGTAATACATTCAAGATATCTAAGCGGATCGAGACATCCAGCATGGAGACTGGCTCATCGGCCAGCAGCACTTCAGGTTGCGCCGCCAGTGCCCGCGCGATAGCGATACGTTGCCGTTGTCCACCGCTCAACTGATGCGGATATTTCTCGATAAACTGCTCTGCTGGCGTCAGACTGACGCGATTAAGCAGAGCCATAACCTGCTCATTCTCTTCCCTTTTGTTTTTTGCATGACCAAATACGCGCAGAGGTCGGCTCAGATGATACCGTACATTATGTATAGGATTAAGCGAAGAGAATGGATCCTGGAAAACCAATTGCACATGACGACGATAGGTGCGTAGTACAGAAGCACGCTGCGACAGGTGTACTTCTTCACCACGAAAATACAGTGTGCCAGCGGTTAAGTCGTAGATGCGACCAAGCATACGTGCAACTGTCGTCTTGCCACTACCACTCTCACCTACCAGCGCTGTTGCACGTCCAGGATACAGAGCCAGTGACATGTCTTCTACGGCATGCACAAAGCGCTTCTCTGCAAAGGGATTGGACTGGTGTATAGGGAAGTATTTGCGCAGATGCTTCGCTTCCAGGATAGCATCTGGATGGGTCTGTCCCTCAGATTCTGTCAGAGATTGGTTTTCTACACTCATCGTCGAGCCTTCCTTCCTTCTGCCAGCGCCTCGTATCCCTTCGCAAGGTCTGCGGTAGCTGGTGGTGTCTCATGGTATCTGCTATCGTAAAGATGACATGCAACTAGTTGTTCAGGACTATCCTGAACCGAAGACTGCAAAGGCGGCTCTATTCTTCTACACTCGTCGAAAGCAAAAGGACAGCGCGGATTAAAGGCGCACCCTGGAGGTACTGCACGTAAATCTGGCGGCGTGCCAGGAATACCAACCATCCTACGCCGTGGTCCATGCAGAGTTGGGAACGAATTCAAAAGCCCATAGCTATAAGGATGACGAGGATGATGATAAAGATCCTTCTGCGAAGCCATCTCAACTATGCGCCCCGCGTACATAATCGCCACCTTATCGGCAAGCTCTAGCAGTAGCGAGAGGTCATGTGTAATAAAGATGACGGAGAAACCGAAGCTCTCGCGCAAGCGCATGATCTCAGTCAGAATCTCACGTTGTACTACCACATCGAGCGCCGTTGTTGGCTCATCCATGATAATGATTTCGGGCGACAGCGCCAGGGCAATAGCGATAATTGCACGTTGTCGCATACCCCCACTTAACTCATGAGGAAAACTATTGAGGCGATCAGATGCGATGCCAACCAGGCGCAACAATTCAATAGCACGCTCTTTTCGTGCGTCCGGTCCCATTGAAGGTCGATGCGTCTTTAGCACATCCATAATCTGGCTGCTAACAGTCTTGACTGGATTCAGAGCATTCATTGCGCTCTGAAAGACGATTGATAGCTCATTCCAGCGGAAGGCCCGTAATTGGGATGGCGAAAATGCCAGGATATCGGTTCGTTCAATGCCATCAGGAGAATTTTCTGTCCTGTAGCTCTTGTGTGTGCCATTATGTGCAAGTGGCGTCGACGTAACCAGCGGAGTAGATTCGCTATTCTCTTTCGCATGTGGATAGTAGAACACTGAGCCACCTGTAATAACGGCGGGTGGGCGTAGCAGGCGAGATACAGCATAAGCGAGCGTAGATTTACCGCTTCCGCTTTCGCCAGCCAGGCCCATAATCTCGCCACGGTTGAGCGTAAAGCTTACATTATCTACTGCATGTACAGCTCCATTACCTGCCAGGTAGTCTACGCTAACGTTCTTGACTTCAAGGACTGTATTCGTACGTACATTCGTTACCATCAAGCTACCACCTTCTGCTTTTTACTCAGCTTCTGTTTGCGCTCACGGCGTAGGCGAGGATTAGCTAGCTCATCAATACCAAAATTGATAAATGTCAGAGCTGCACAGAGGAAGGCTACGCACAGACCGGATGGCACGAAGAGCCACCAGTGATGTACCAGGAGAGCATTATTCTGTTCGGCCCAATATAATATCACGCCCCAGCTACTCTTTGTCACATCACCAAGTCCAAGGAAGTCCAGTGCAACCTCTGTACCTATTGCATACACAAAAGTGCCAACAAAGTTAGAAGCAACCAGAGCTAACTCATTGGGCAATATCTCAGCAAAGACGATGCGCAGGGATGTTTCGCCAGATGCGCGTGCAGCCGACACAAACTCTCGCTCTTTTATAGAGAGAGTTTGAGCACGTAAAACTCGTGCCCCATAGCTCCACGATGTAAACATCACTACCAGAGGGATAACAATTAACTTATTAGCGGTTCCACTCGCGTTTGCTAAAGAGGCGAGTACAATTGTAAGAGGCAGGCTCGGCAGGACCAGAAAGATGTTGATGATCATTGTAAGTATATCATCAACGACACCGCCGAAGTAAGCAGAAACTAACCCGAACAGAACTTGCAACACAGTAGAGCCGATGGCAGCGCTAAAGCTTACTATTAAAGTGATACGTGCTCCATAGACTACTTGAGCGAAAAGATCCTGACCTTGATCTGTAGTACCTAGAATATGCGTACTTGAAGGTGCCTGTGCACCAGCAGCGACAATCGCGTCAGGATTGTAGTGTGTTAACAGTGGTGCACAGATCGCGATCAGAACAAAAAAGAGGACAACAGCCAGGCCAAGCGAAAATTTGGCATTGGCAGTTATGACTCCAAGGATGCTACTTCTACGACCCTTTGCTTTATCCAGGATAAGGGCCGACTGTATATTCTGGTTGTTACTTACATCTGTGAATTGCATAGTCTAACTCCTCCCCTGGCGCACGCGTGGATCAAGAAACGTGTAAACCAGCTCAGATAGGAAGTTTGCGACGAGCACAGCAATAGCGATGACCAGGAAACAGCCTTCAACCAGGGCATAGTCGCTGTTTTGCACAGCTTGAAAGAGGGCATAGCCAATACCAGGATAGTTAAAGACGATCTCAGTCAAAAGGGCACCGTTCACAACCAGGCCTAACGATATAGAGAAACTGGTGATGCTGGGCAAAATCGCGTTACGAGCAGCATAATTGAACACCACACGCCTTGTAGATAACCCTTTCGCTTGTGACATGAGCACATAGTCTTCCGCAATTGTGGTGACCATCGTATTACGCATAGTCAACACCCAACCGGACAGCGTGCCAAGAACCAGCGTAATGACTGGAAGCAAGGCGTGAGTAATGACACTTATGATAAAAGGGATATTCCAACCAATACTTGTATTATATGCATCATAGCCACCATCGGTGGGAAATACGCTTACGGAAACAGCCAGTAGGTAGACCAGCCCAAGCGCTAGCCAGAAATAGGGAATAGCCGAGATAAATGTCAGGAATGGAGGGATAGAGATGTCGAGCCAGGAGCCACGTTTCCACGCAATGAGTATGCCTATCAGTGTACCGATGGCAAAACTAATAATGAGCGCTATACCAACCAGCCCTATAGTCCAGGGTAAACCTTGCGCTAGAATCGTTGAAACAGGAGTGGGAAAATTAGAGGAAGAAACGCCCAGGTGGCCTGTAAGAACATCTCCCAAGTAACTAAAATACTGTTTCCAGATAGGAATAGTGGTATTTACGCCGAATTCGGCTTCCATTGCATGAATAAGTTGCGGAGTGACGTTATTCGCGCGGACCTTTGCGATATAGGCTTCAGCAGGATTACCAGGCATCAAACGCGGAATAACGAAGTTGAATGTCACCGAAGCCCAGAGTGCTACCACGTAGAAGACTGAGCGTCGTAAGAGGTAACGCATGAGATATCTCCTTTGGTCTAAGTGCATGCCCGCATTCAGGCGCTCAGTAAGGCATTCTTCCGCCAGATGCCAGGTAAGCGCTACTGACTATCAGGGATACCTGTGAGCATGATGATAGATATGAGCCTGCTTCCACCTCCCGTATAAGCGGGAGATGGAAGAGTACTAATAGAACAAAGATCAGGAATGAAACGCGCTAAGATTAAGCAGCAGGCTTCAAGTGAATAATGACATACTCGCTATCAGGCGAGAGATACGGTGCGCCTGCATCGTAGGGATTGCTTGCATCAGGCCAGCCAGTCCAATGTGTTGTCGTATACTCATCCCAGTAGACATTAACTGTCAACGGGATTGCAGGCAACTGAGTCGCCATGATCTGCTCAATGTTACCAATAGCAGCCTTTTGAGCCGTAACATCACTAGACTCTTCATACTGAAGAAGGTATTTATCGACCTGAGCGGAAAGACCACCACTGGTCTTCGCGTCCCAACGCTCGAAGTTGGTGCCGGAGATAGCCTTGCCCGCAGGGGCCGAATTGGCACTGCTCAGCATTGCCTGGAACGGATAGTACGGAGTAGGCCCACTATTCGTCCAGCTTATTGCGGCGTCATAAGCACCAGTCGAGATGGCCGTATAATAGGGAGTGTAGCCGGACTGAGTATTAATCGTTGCCTTGATACCAGCAGCTTGCAGATCTTTCTGGATAAAGGCGATGTCCTGATCCCAATCGGTCCATCCATTGACGACATCTATTGGAAAGCCAAAATCTTTTCCCTGATATTGGTAGAAACCATCGCTACCCAGGGTCATACCAGCCTGTTGCAGGTAAGTTTTTGCCTGACTGGCACTATAGGTAAAGTTCGTATTTTGCAACTGAGGCGTAATCCAGTCTGACAGGGTTGGTGTGATGACGCCAGAAGGATTAGCAACCTTGGCATACTGGGCAACACCCTGTGGCAACTGGTCACGGTTAATTGCTGCACTGATCGCTTTACGAACATTAAGGTTATTGAACGGCGCTTTCTGCAGATTCAGATACAGCATAACGGTATTACTGGCTGCGAACCATGTATGGTTATGAGTCGGGTCCTTGCCTGAGAAAGATGGGTCGAGACTCGGATTCCAACCAACACCTTCCCAGTCGAGCTGACCCGTGACCATATCAGTAATAGCAGTCGTGTTATCTTTTATTGAAGGTACCTGGATCTCCTGCACCTGTGGCTTAGTACCCCAGTAGTTGGAGTTGATTTTATAGGTAATCAACTGAGGACTCCAACTGCTAAGCAGGTAGGGTCCAGTACCAACAGGGCTTTTATCATTGTTAAATTTGGATGGATCGCCGCTAACGGTGCTCCACACATGCTGTGGCACGATAAATACCTGCGTGCCAATACGATAGATCGCTGTACTATCTGGATGCTGCAGTGTGAACGCAACAGTTTCATTATCAGTTGCAGATACACCACTGAGAAGGGTGGCCCAGATGGAATTCTGATCAAGAGCTGGATACTGCTTCATCAGATTAAAGGTGAAGACGACATCTTGACTCGTTAAAGGCTTACCATCATTCCACTTAATCGCTGGATTAAGTTTGAAGGTCAAAGTCTTCAGATCAGTAGAGTACGCTTCGCTCGATGCCAGCCAGGGTAACGTCTGACCGTTATACAGGTTTGTAAAGTACAACGATTCATACAGTAGGCCCTGGGAGCCGAAGTCGCTCCCCTGATTGGTATTAAAGTAAGGGTTGAACAGATCGGGATTTGGGCTGCCCGGTGCTGGATTAACACGTAGGATAGCCGGGTGTGTCGAAGTTGTCGTTGTGCCGCTACCACTACCGCTACCACTACCACCACTACTACAGGCAGCAAGGATGGTTGTTAACGAGAGTAACAATAAAACGAATAGCTTGCCAGTTAACTTAAACCTAGTTGGAAGACCAGTCATAAGAACCTCCTAACACTGAGTCCTAATGAATCGCACGCCGATCCACTATAAGTTCCGGGATACCAATGGTTAGTTCTGGGCACTGAGAGAATACTGCATTTACAACTTTCACTCAGCAGACAAAGGATCAGAGCAACGGCTCCACGTGCAAAGAAACTGACGAAAAATATGCCCGTGAAGAGACATGCTCTTATAATCGCTCTATCAGTTAAAAACCTTTTTGTCTGATTTACGTTTATTCCTACCTCCTTTGAGACGTAATGAACCTGAAGACACAGTATGCACGTCAAGTCACCACGGTAATATTAAAAGGACAGACCAGATGTTGAAACCGAAAGTTCCGAAAGATGATGAGGAGAGCCACACGAAGCTCGCACAATCAGACTTGTGGGCAGTTGTATACGTACTGGACTTCCATTTTCCTTACCATCCACTCCTGACGATCCAGAAAATGGTGGTAGGAAGCTATTGAAGCCAGCTTCACCACGAGTAGGAATGCGAGGCGTGTTAAGCATGGATAAAAGCAGTTTGATACCATGCTGGCCCATCTCATAAAAGGGTTGTCTGACAGTAGTCAAGGAAGGTCGAACATGGGCCGATGATGCAATATCATCAAAGCCCACAAGAGCAATATCTCTGGGAATATGCAGGCCATACTCCTCGGCAGCCGCAAGTACGCCATATGCCATGGGATCGCTACCTGCGAAAATAGCAGTAGGTCGCTGCTCAATTGGCAATGCGAATAATTTACTCGCAGCATTGCGCCCACCACTCGGCGTAAAGTCACCCTCCAGCACAAGCTCAGGATCGACTCTCAGCCCGGCCTCTTCTAACGCCTGGCGATATCCCTGATCACGCTCACGTGAGCAAAGATGCTTCAAAGGCCCTTGAATATGGGCAATACGACGATGGCCAAGGCGCAACAGATGAGAAACCGCGGCATAAGCACCACCCTGGTTATCTGCACCTACCCATGGTAAGTCACCAGGTAACACCTGATCATCAATCATCACTACTGGAAAACCATGCTTGTGCAGCCGGACTGCATGACGCGAAGACTGACCGGGGAGAATTGCGAGAATTCCTGCCGTCAGCTTCGTAGCCAGAATATGGTCGATCACATCACCATTGCTTCCATTATCACGAATGGAATCATTGATACTATACAGTACCATCTCGTACGGTGTAAGACCTACCACCTCTGCTACACCGCGCATTACGTCAGGGATTAGGGGCCAGGTAAATGAAGGAACAAGAACACCAATCAAACGACTACGGCCACCGGCAAGGCCAGAGGCTGTAATACTGGGCACGAAGCTTTCTTCCTCCATAATATGAAGGATACGCTCACGAGTTGCAGGATCGACATCCGGCTTGTGATTTAACACCCGTGAAACTGTAGCTTTCGATACTCCAGCCAGACGAGCAATGTCGTCAATTGTACGCTTTCCCGCCATAAATATCGCTCCGTCTCCGCTGACTCCAGCCGCCTTCTCCGCTGCAATGCGCGTTGCTGGTTACCTCACAAATACCCCGCCCCTTGTTTAAACATTGATACATATGAATACGGAACCGTTTACGTAACCGCTTTCGGTATCGGTTACAAACAAGTATACTGATGAAATTAAGTGATGTCAAGGGAATTTTCATGAAATTCGGCATTGATCACTTTTTTACAGTGAGATGGGAAAACCTATGTTATCTCCTATTAATTTGATATTTCGTTGTCTCCTCCTCATGCGCTCCCTCCTCAACTTGGGCCTCTTCAAGAAGAGCAACTTCATCATGCAAACCCAGAGTTTGTAATAGCGTGACATAGCACATTCGAGTTTCTTGCGCCTTTGGATGATTATATCCAAGAATCTTCTCACGAGCCGCAAGCGCCTGTTTATAAAGAGTGATGGCCTCCTGATTGTTGCCTTGAGCCTCCTGTAAGCGAGCCAGATTGTGTATGATGGTAATTGTATTTGGATGTTGTGCTACTGAGTGTTGTACTCGAATGTGCAACGCTCTTTGATAATACTGTTCGGCTAGCGTATAGTTACCCTGCTCATGGTAGAGGATCGCCAGATCACCGATGCAAGTAACAGTGTCAGGATGTTCTGCTCCCAATTGTCGCTCCCAAATCGACAACACCTGCTGATATAATGACTCCGCCTGCACATAGTTACCTTGATCTCGATACAGAGTAGCCAGATTGTTCAGCCCTATTGCAGTATAAGGATGCTCATTCCCTAGTTGCCGCTCGCAGATTGCTATAGTTCTCTGATACAGTGGTTCGGCCTCTTCATATTTTCCTTGATCTCGGTACAGAGTAGCCAGATTGTTGAGGCTGGAAGCTGTGTCAGGATGTTCTGCTCCCAATTGTCGTTCCCTTATGTGTAACGCTCTCTGAAGGAGCGCTTCTGCTTGCACATACTTCTCTTGACCCACGTAGAGAACCGCCAAATCATTGAGGCTAGAGGCTGTATCAAGATGTTCTGCTCCCAATTGTCGTTCCCTTATGTGCAACGCTCTCTGATACAACGATTCGGCCTCTTCATATTTTCCCTGACGTCGATAGAGAACCGCCAATTCATTGAGTGTTTCAGATACAAGGTAATGTTCAACTCCTAATGCTTGCTCCCTTATAGCTAACGCTCTCTGGAACATCGGTTCCCCCTCGTCATACTTCCCTTGCTCTCTATAGAGACACGCCAGCCCATGAAGTGTTTCAGCCACAAGAGGATGTTCACCGCCTGATGTGTTCTCTCCAATTTGCACTGCTCGCTGATAGAGCGGCTCTGCTTGAGCGTATTGTGCGCAATGTGCAAGATAGTTTGCGACATGGCTCATTAAGCTAATATATGTAACTTCTTCTTCATACCACTGCTCACACAATGTGATAGATTCTAGTGCATGAGGTAATAACTGCTCACAGACCTGCCAATAGTTGGCTTGAGACATGGCACTGGGAAAGAGTTGGTTCATAGCTTGCAACACACGTCTTGTCCACACTGACTGCGTTGCTTCCGACAGGCGCTCTTTGAGCACAACCTGCACCAGCCGATGGACCGTCAATGTTTGCAGAGTGGAATTGCGCTGGAGTAGCGAATACGTCAGGAGCGCTTTGATGACAGTATTAAACTGAAAAGGATCAGCAGCCAGTACTTCAAATGTCGGTCCAAGGTGCGCCCCACCTTCAAGAAAAAATGCTTCAGGAATAGCATCGGGAGCCAGAAATGCGCATACAGTTAATAATTCCGCTGCGGCTGGATTATTTTGTTCCAGGCGCTCGAATGCCAGTGCAAAAGTTCTAGAGACGGACAAGGGATGATCGGCATGAGTATCACGCTCATCGAGGAGACGCAACTGTGAGGATTGGAAGAATCGCAAGTAGTCTGAGAGGCTGCATTGAATAGCTTCAATGTAAGCTCCTGCCTGATCGAGCGCCAGAGGTAGCCCATCCATGGCAACAACAATCTCCCTGGCAAGTGCTAAATTCTCTGGAGCAAGGGAATCCAGAGAAGCTGTTGGAGCAAGCAATCTGGCCCGATGCAGCAGAAAACGCACCCCTTCCTCAAGTGTCATCTGTTCCAGGTCCAGGGTCTGTGTAGTAAAGCCGAGAGCTTGTCGACGAGAAGTGAAGAGTAAGGAACCGCAACGTGCGGGAGGTAAAACGTTCTTTACTAGTTCGAGATCTTCCACGTTGTCGAAGATCACTAGCCAATCGCTGTGATTGGTGAGCCAGCGCGTAACGGCAGCCATGATACGGCTCTGTTCCTTGTCCTGCTTCTCTGGCAGGTTGAGCAGATCGGCGATGGCGACAAAACTGAAGAAGATACTCCCATTGGTTTCGGCACTGATCCAGAAAACTGCTGTATAGTTGTTGCTATAGCGATAAGCATACTCGATAGCAGTCTGGGTCTTGCCGATGCCACCGAGGCCACTTAGAGCATATGACTGACTAAGAACAGCACGACGCTCATGTACGAGGGAGCTGTGCAACTGCTGCAACACAGTGTCACGACCAGTGAAGAAGGGGTTGCGCTGATAGGGCATCAGCCAGTACGATGAAGCCGCTGTTAAGCTTGCTTCCAATAGTTGCCGTGTTTCATGTTCGTCCAGACGCAGGTGCTTCGCCAGTTCCAGGACAACTGTTTTGCTCTCGGGAAGATAGGTACCGCGTTCCCAATTGCCAATCGTGTTGCGATGTATATCCAATCTGGCGGCAAGTTCATTCTGACTGATGTGATGCTGTTTACGTAAAGCAGTGAGAAGTTCTCCAAAGGAGCTAACATCCATATTACTCAATATTGTTATCCCTCACAAAATAGATAGTTTTCAGAATAAGTAAAAATGCACAACAATGAACAGCTAATCTGTGCATTCGTATCTTATCATAGGAACAGAGCAAGTAAAGACGAGATCATCTGGATAGGCTTAGTAGCTTTTTAATGCTTATTGGGAGGGTGAGCAATCTGCTTCCCAAATTTGAAAAATGTCAAGAGGTGAGGGCAGGGGACTTCACTGTCTATTTGAGACAGAAAACTTGTATAAAAGTATGACGCTCTACAAAAGTTTGAGACTTTAAACAGAGTGCTATGAATGGAAGTTACCTGCATGCTTGTAGTAGAGCATGCGAAAAACTCCTTGAGATGAAGTCGCTAAGAACCTGTTCCGCAAGACTCGCGTCCTATGGCAAGAGCGAAACTGCCCGAAGCCCAATCTCCATGTGGTGTAAATGAGGCCGGCGAAGGGGATGAATGGGCTGCCTAAGAGATACTCTCGTCTCATCGTGACGTACCACGGGATCGCCTACGGCTCGCGAGGGCTATGGCGAGGGAGCCTTCATAGTACTCGTGGGGGGTAACGTCCCACCAATCAAAGCTATCGAGAACCAGTTGAAATTATTGGAGACGATCACCGATGACCTACCCGGCCTGGTTGTTGAAAGGTGTGCAACAACTGGTGGAGAAAAATCTTGTAAAATGTCATCCATACGTGAGTTCTATTCCTTTATTTTAAAGAAATGTCTGTTTAGCATTATAACATTCTCTTCCATTTGCTGCCAACGCGAAAAAATCGGAGAATAAAAAACACCTCCAGCGGCTCTAGATGCGGCTGGAGGCGTCATCCTACAAGTAGGGAGGTGCCAAGGGACGGAATTGAACCGACGACACCAGCATTTTCAGTGCTGTGCTCTACCGACTGAGCTACCTTGGCGCTTTTGTTCGTTTGTGTGCCCTACTATAACATGTCCTCAGCATCACGTCAAGCCTTTTTCGGGCATTTGATGAGCGCATTTTCTCCTGTTAGCAAGGGGTGAAAACACCCTTAAGCACTTGATGGAATAGCACTGATCGTCGCATCAGGTAAAGCATCATCCTCATCCTCATCATCCATCTCAAACAAGGGATGCGTGATAAAGTATGCCTGGCTATCGAATGGTTGCTCACCCTCCTTTGGTTGAACACGTACATAGCTTCCATCTGTTTGCAGCTCGTGTGCATTAGCAGTATCAGCCAACTGAGGCATCAGTAAGTGTTCCAGAATAGCCTCGCGTAGTTCTAATGAATCAATAGGGAAGAGCGTCTCAACACGCGCATTCAGGTTACGCTGCATCATATCAGCGCTCCCCAGATAGATTTCCGCAGCTCCATTGTTGCCAAAATAGTAGACGCGGCTATGTTCCAGAAAACGCCCGACAAGGCTACGTACACGAATATTCTCACTGATACCAGGAACACCAGGACGCAGACTACACATGCCACGAATAATGAGATCAATACTGACTCCAGCCTGCGAAGCCCTATAAAGATGACGAACAATACTGGGATCGGTCAGCGCATTCATTTTGAAGATCAGGCGACCATTTCCATATTCCTGGTGTAAACGAATCTCACGCTCAATATGTTGTGCAATACTCCGTCGTAACCCCACAGGGGCAACCAGTAATTTGCGATAGATATTCTTCCGCGAGTAACCAGTCAGCGAATTGAAGAGAATGGTTGCATCGGCACCAAAATCGGGTGTGCAGGTAAACAAGCAAAGATCTTCATAAATTTTAGCCGTCGTAGCATTATAATTACCTGTACCAAGGTGAAGATAACGTTGCAGCCCCTCCTCCTCGCGCCGTACCACCAGAGCAATCTTCGCGTGCGTCTTCAAACCAATCAGGCCATATACCACATGGACGCCAGCCTTCTCCAACTCACGTGCCCATGCGATATTATTCTCCTCGTCAAAACGTGCCTTTAACTCAACAAGAACGGCTACCTGTTTCCCATTCTCAACGGCCTGCAAAAAATTCGTCACAATGGGCGAATTTGATCCCACTCGGTACAGAGTTTGTTTGATCGTAAGCACTTGCGGATCGTCAGCGGCGGCGCGAATAAACTCAACGACACTGTTAAAGCTATCGTAGGGATGATGTAGCAGGATATCCCCCTTGCGAATGGCCGAGAACATATCAGCCCCTCTTTGGAGGAAGGTCGGCACACGAGGAGTAAATGGAGCATCCTTCAGATCTGGTCGTGGAAGATTATGTAGTTCCATCACATCGCCCATACCTAAAGGACCATCAACATCACGACGAGGTCGCCGTTCTCCGTTGACGTCGAGCCGGTCGATGATGCCGCGCAGCCGGGCGTTGCCGAGGTCCATCTCAAGGCCCAGCTCGACCCCCACGTCCCCGGCGCGGTCCAGGGTCCTCCAGCTGGAAATAGTTGTCGACCAGGACCGAGGCGTCACCGAGGAAGGCGGCCTCCTCCTCGTCGGTGAGCCCGAGCTCGGCATACTCCTCGGTGGTGCGCAGGCAATCCCAGGCGGTGGCCAGCTCCCGGCGCCCGGCGGCGGGCGACCGGGTGCCCGTGGGATGGTTCCAGAAGAGCCCCTCGAGCGCCGAGTGCACCAGCGTGCCCTTCACCAGATGGGGCGACGCCGGCTCGGGCAGCCGGTCGATGATCGAGTACCGGAAGGCCAGGGGGCAGTCGGTGAACGAGGACACCTTCGAAGGAGAGATCGAGCGGGGACATCGAGCGGCATCGCCACAACAGTACGGCCCGGGTGAGTCAATGGGGATGATCCCGGCTAGAAAGGCCGCCATGGACCGGCGGCCCACGAGGGCGCCATGAGCCTCCAGCGCACCCCCTCGTGGGCGGGCCTGCGGCCGGGCGACGCGGTGACCGTCGATGCCGGCGGGGTGGGCATGCGGGCCGCCAGTTGGGAGTTCGTCGCCCACGTCCGCAGCTCCGACACCGGCGACGAGTGGATTGAGGTCGTCGGCGGGAAGCGGGGCGACCGCAAGGTCCGGTCCTTCCCCCCCGAGTCCGTCTACCCCCCGCACGCCCGGCCGGGAGCGGCGACCGCCCCCCCGTCGCTGGCGCAAGGCCCCCGCCTTCCCTTCGACTGAGCCCCCTGCCGCCCGCTGCCTGCCGCGAGCTGCTGACCAGGCCGGGTCCGGGACGCCGGGATCTGGCTCAGCGGGGTCCCCCGGTCAGGCGCCCTCTGCGTGGGCCCGCGTTCCGCACGCGGGATCGCCGGGCGCTTCGGAATGCGCTGTGCATCGAGCAGTAGGAATCCGGGTTGTAGATCGAGAGCAGGGTGGAGCAGGACTCCTCGCCGCAGACCCGACCCGGTGCCAGCACGGGAGGAGCGTCCCGCTGCCCGACCAACTGCCCTCCTGCTGACGCATCGGGCGGGAATCCCTCGAGCACAGCGACCTCCTTTGGCACTTCACCAAGGCACGTCACGGCGCGTCTGCCGTGCGCGAGCCGCTACCCCACAGGCCAGGCGGTCAAACGTCGCCGACCGACCGCAGGTGGACGCACCCTGAGGGGGGGCGATGGCGGCCTGGTTCGTCCGGGGAGTAGTTGTGTCGAACGAGTGACAGGGGGGTTACCGGGGATGACGACCACACAGAGCGCGCCGGAAACCTCGGCACCAGTCCCGCGCCGGGGCCCGGTGTACCGGTTCCTCTTCGGCACGAGGTCGACGAGTACCCGCCGACGGGCCGTCGCACCGGCTACCTGGCCCTGGCCGTCCTGGCCACGATCGTCCTCTACTACACCTACTACACGCAGACCGGGGTGACGCCCGAACATCCTCCGCTACTACCACATGTCGTTCGCGTTCTACGTCGGATCGTGATCGTCTCCAACCTCATCGGGGCCTTCGCCTCGCTGCCGGCCAGCCAGACCGACCGACTGGGCCGGACCAACGTGGTCATCTACGGGCTCCTGATCGTCGGCCTGCTGGTCCCCTTCGGCGTCCCGACGCCCACACCGAGTGGGATTCGCCATCGTCATCTCGCGCCGTCGGCCTGGTGGAGGGGGCCATCCTGGTGGCCACCCCGGCCCTGGTCCGCGACTTCAGCCCGCAGCTCGGCCGGGCCTCGGCCATGGGCTTCTGGACCGTCGGCCCGGTGGCCGGCAGCCTGATCACCAGCATCGTCGCCACCCACACCCTCAGCCACTTCGGCCAGGACTGGCACAGCCAGTTCATCATCTCGGGCATCACCGCCCTGGCCACCTTCGTCATCTGCCTGTTCTTCATGAAGGACCTGTCGTCCAAGTTCCGCGACCAGCTGATGGTCTCGGCCCGGGACCGGGCGCTGGTCGAAGCGAGGGCCCGCGGTCTGTCCGGACGCGAGGTTCTGGCCGCCACCGAGCGCCCATGGCGCCAGATCCTCAAGTGGGACCTGGTCGGCTCGTCCTTCGGCATCGCGGTGTTCCTGCTCATCTACTACGCCGCCGCCGGCTTCTTCACCATCTACTACTCGGTCACCTTCAAGAACGCCAACGGGCTCAACTTCTCGGTCACCCAGGCCAACGGGCTCAACGCCTGGTTCTGGGGGGCGGACATCGTCGCCCTGATCGTCGTCGGGCTGCTCTCCGACCGGCTGCGGGTGCGCAAGCCGTTCATGCTGGTCGGGCACCCTGGGCCGATCGCCATGCTGATCGTGTTCCTGTGCAGGCCAACCACCCGTACACCGGCTACTACACCCTGGCGCTGATCTCAGTCGTGCCTGGCCTTTTCCTGTCCCTCACCTACGCCCCGTGGATGGCCGGCTACACCGAGACGGTGGAGGCGAAGAACCCGGCCCTGGTCGGCACCGGCCTGGCCCTGTGGGGCTGGATCCTGCGCCTGGTGGTCGGCCTCTCCTTCATCTTCCTGCCCGATCGTGATCAACAGCGTCAACCCGGTGGTGGACAACCAGCCCTACGCCACCACCGGCCATCCATGCAGCAGTTCCTGCTCCAGCACCCCAAGTCGGTCGCCTTCGCCAAGGCCCACGCCTCGTTGCTGAAGGTGCTCAACGAGCCGCAGATCAAGCCGGTCGTCGACCGCGCTGTCGCGTCCCGTCAGTGCCGCCAATATGCCGCGGCCCAGAAGGCGCTCGGGCCGGCCAACTTCGCGCAGCTGCTCAAGTACCAGACCCAGTTGAAGACGCTGGTGCGTGCCCTACGCCGCCCAGCTGAACTACCTGGCCGCCCACCAGCCCAGCTCACCGAGCTGCAGAACGGCGTGGCCAAATCGCCCCAGCAGTGGCAGCACTGGTTCTGGGTCGACTTCGGCGGCATGGTCGTGTTCATCCCGCACCATCTTCCTGATCAGGGGCCGATGGAGCCCGGCGGGCCAAGCGGGACGCCGACGAGCACGATCGCTTCGTGGCCGAGGAGTTGGCGAAGCTGGGCCGCGAGGGTGCAGGCTCTCCTGCATAACCGCCGTTCCGGGCCCGTGTGGGCTCCGGTGCGCCTGAACTCCGGAGGGACCATTGGCTGCCAGTGAGGGCCGGGCGCACCCGTCCCCGATCATCCCCTTGCTGCTGGTCGGCGTCATGAGCCTCCTGGCGATCGGGGCCGCCATCCTGGCCATCGCCACCGGCGGCTCGACCTCGACCGGCCATCCGGCGCCGGCGCCGGCTCCCCTCACGCCGGCTCCCTGCCGAAAACCGGTGCGGGGCCCGGCGGCATCGGCACCGGGATCACCACCGTGCGCCTGACCGGGGCCGGGGGACCGGTCCAGGCCTGGTACCGGGCGGACCCGGCTGGCTCGGGTGGCTCGCGGGAGCCCTCCCGGCCCGCCCCGGTTCGACCGCCGGTCGTCCTCGACGCGGCCTCGGTCCGTTGCCCCCGGCCTCTCGGTGAGCGGCTAGCGGAAGGCCGGCGTCCCGCGCCCGGCGGCGGGGACGACTACCAGCCGCTCCTCGGGAGGACGTATGCGCATCCTGGCGTTCGTGGCGGGGCTGCTCGTCGTGGCCCTCACGGCGGTGAGTGTCTTCTCGAGCCTGGTGATGCCGCGGGCCACGTCCTCTCGGATGCTGCGCTCCATCACCCTGGTCATGGGCTCGGGAGTCCGTGCCCTCATGCGGTTCTCCTCCGGCTACGAGTCCCGGGACCGCCTGATGGCGGTGGTGGGGCCGCTGGCGATGGTCCTGCTGTTCATCTCGTGGCTGGGGGCCCTGGTGGTGGGCTTCGCCCTGATGAACTGGTGGGCGTCGGGGACATCGCTGGCCCATGCGGTGGCCATCGCCGGATCCTCGGTGTTCACCCTGGGGGTGGCCATCGGCATCCACGGGGACACCACGGGGCTGGAGATCGTGGCGGCCGGGCTGGGCTTCCTGGTGGTGGCGCTCGAGATCGCCTACCTTCCCACCCTCTACTCGGCGTTCTCGCGGCGGGAGGCCGAGGTGACGCTGCTGGCTACCCGGGCCGGCACGCCGGCGTGGGGCCCCGAGATCCTCGTCCGGGCCCACTGGTTCAAGACCGCCGCCGAGTTCCCCGACCTCTACCGGGTGTGGGAGCGCTGGGCCGCCGAGGTGACCGAGAGCCACACGAACTACCCGTCGTTGCTGTTCTTCCGCTCACCGCTGGCGTCCCGGTCGTGGCTGACCGCCCTCACGGCCATGCTCGACGCCTGCGCGCTCCACGATTCGGTCAGCCCGGGGTCGGCGCCGCGCCAGGCCCGGCTCTGCCTCCAGATGGGGATGAACTGCGTCCGGGCCCTGGGCCGGACGGTGAACATCGAGGTCAACGAAGACCCATTGCCGACCACCGACATCCGGCTCACCTTTGAGGAGTTCCGGCAGGGGTACGAGCGGTTGGAGGCGGTGCACTTCCCGATCGAGCGCACCCTTCAGGACGCCTGGCGCAACTTCGCCGGATGGCGGGTGAATTACGAGTCGATCGTTGACGCGCTGACGGTGGCCGTCCTTCCTCCACCCGCCCCCTGGTTCCTCGAGCGGCCCGAGCTCGGTCCGGTGCCGTTCCCGCGGGTGCTCGACCGGACACCGGACGACCCGACCGCCGCCAACAACCCCGAGTGAACCTCTGCGGAGCGCTCAGCTGCGGGACACCGGGACGGGCACGGTCCGGGGCGACACCCCGGCCCACAGCTGGTCCACCGCCCGCTCGGCCCAGGCCGGATCGCTGGGGATGCCCTCGACCCGACGGGCGAACACCCCGCCCGCCAGGAGCTGCACCGCGACGTCGAGGTCGGTGTCCGGGTCGATGTGGCCGAGCTCCCGGGCCCGGGCGAGGAGGCGGCGGGCGTAGTCCATGCGTGGCCCCACCACCCGCTGGCGGTGGAGGGCCAGGGCGCCGGGATCCTCGCGGGCCCCGATGCAGGGCGCCCACCACCTCGAGGCACCTCTCGGCGAAGCGCTCGTCGAACTCCTCGAGGTAGCGGACCAGGTCGCCCGCGGGTCGGTGGACACCGTCGGCCGACCGGTGGCCGCCGCCGTCGGCGGCGATGGCCGCGGTGATCAGGTCGGCCTTGTCGCGGTAGCGCCGGTAGACGGTGGCCCGGGCCACGCCGGCCTCCAGCGGCCACGCTCTCCATCGTGACGTTGGCGTAGCCGAGACTCGTTGAGCTGGCGGAGGGCCGCCTCGGTGATGGCCAGGCTGGCCCGCTCGTCGCGGGGCCGGCCCCGGCGCCCGGTCCGGCTCCACGCGCTCGGCGCCCCTCGGGCGCCGTCATCGCCACGGCCGCTCCGTCGACGCCGGGGCCGCCGCCGTCGGTGCGGGGCGTAACTGGGGACGAAGTCCCGCTGGCGGACCAGCACGAACGCGCCGACGGACCCGATCGAGGGCGATCGACCGCACCGATCAGCATGATGGTCTTGAGCGAGTGCCGGAGAACCCGGCCCGGTAGGCGTGGAGCAGGGCCGTGCGCCTGGGCCGACGGACGGAATGGACGGCGCCGCGTGACGTCGCCACCGGCCAGGGCGCGCCCAGTGCAGCCCGCCGTGCTGACGCCACGGCCTGCCCGGCCGGCGTGCGCACCAGGGACGCGCCACGTCGGTCTTGATCTGGCTCTGGAAGATGGCGCCCAGGCCGGCGATGCCGGTGGCGATGCCCACCTGGCGGAACGTGGTGTTGGCACCCGAGGCCATGCCGCTGCGCTCCGGTGGCACCACCGCGATGGCCGAGGAGGCCAGCACCGGATTGACCATGCCGATGCCGATGCCGGCCACGATGAAGCCCGGGGAGCAGCACCGTCCAGCGAGGAGGCGGGGTGGTGGCCATGAGCAGGCAGCCGATGGCGACGAGCAGCAGGCCGGTACCCAGCAGGTAGCGGGCGTGGATGCGGACGGTCAGCTTGCCGGCGATCGGGGCGACGATGAAGGCCAGCACGGTGATCGGCAGGAAGCGCACCCCGGCGGCCAACGGGCCGTAGCCGAGGTCGTCCTGGATGTACAGGGTCAGGTACAAGAACAGGGCGAAGATCGAGGCCGAGAGGGCGAAGGCCGTCACCGAGACGCCGACCATGGCGGGACGCCTGAACAGCGTCAGGTCGAGCATCGGGTCCTCCTGCCGCCACTCGGCGACCAGGAACACGGCCATCAGCACGACCGCACCGACGAGCAGGCCCACGATCTGTGGGCTCGCCAGCCGTCGTCGTTGCCGCGGACGAGGGCGAAGACCAGCATGAACAGCGCCGCCGAGAAGGTGATGAAGCCGATCCAGTCGATCCGCCGGGTGTTGGGATCCCGCGACTCCTGGACCTTGGCCAGGGTGACGATGATGGCGACGATGCCGATCGGGACGTTGACGAAGAAGATCCAGCGCCACCCGATGCCGCTGGTGATCGCCCCGCCGACCAGCGGGCCGACGGCCACCGCCGCCGCCGATCACGGCCCCGTAGATGCCGAAGGCCGTGCCCCGCTCCTTGCCCCGGAAGGCCGGGCGATGAGGGCGAGCGAGGTGGCGAACATGATGGCGCCCCCCGACCCCCTGGACGCGCCCGGGCCAGGTTGAGCATGAGCGACGTCGTGGACAGCCCGCAGACCAGCGAGGACACCGAGAACACCCCGAGCCCGATGGCGAAGACCTCCCGCCGGCCGAACATGTCGCCGACGACCCCGGCGGTGAGGAGGAAGGCGGCCAGGGTCAGCGAGTAGGCGTCGACCACCCACTGGAGGTCGCTGAAGCTCGAGTGCAGCGAGCGTTGGATGTCGGGCAGGGCGACGTTCACGACCGTGATGTCGAGCAGCAGCATGAAGGTCGCCGTGCAGACGGCGATCAGGGTCCACCATTTGCGGTCGATCTTCGGCATGGATGGCGGCTCCCACTCCGGTCCGAGAATTTCGAACGCACGACGTACCGTATAGTTATACTGGGGAAGGTGGGCGGTGACAAGTGCCGGTGGGAAGATCCGCCGCCGGGCTACGCCGGGGAAGCCGCCCGCTATGGGAGACTGGGAAGGCCCAGCTCCGTCGGTGGCGGCGACCGCGGCGCAGGTCCGCCACTCCCGCCGGGCGTACGGCGGATCGGGCTGCCGGCACCTGTCGCCGGGGCTGCGTCCGTCCCTGTCGACCACGTCAACGAAGGCTTCCCATGATCGTCGGATCGTCCCTGACCATCGAGATCGGTGATCGCGTCCTGCTGCGGGACGCCTCGTTCGTCGTGGGTGCCGGCGAGAAGGTCGGCCTGGTCGGGCGCAACGGCACCGGCAAGTCCTC
>CAVSVN010000029.1:0-32004 GCA_963731415.1 uncultured Chloroflexia bacterium | reverse complement strand
AATTTATACTTATATAGCAGTGCTTTTCGCTTGAACCGGAGCGAAGATAGAATAATGCTAGCAGAGAAAGTTTCTGAAGATTGGAGAAAAGAAGGATGACTGATATCTACGTAGAACTGGGTGGGAAAAAAGCCATTGCCTGGTCGTTGGAGTGGCCTGGTTGGTGCCGGATTTGCACGAGTGAGGAAGCGGCTGTGCAGGCATTGATCGATACCGAAGCACGCTATCGGCTGATCGCACAACAGGCAGGATATGATTTCGTACCAGGCGATCTTGTGGTGGTTGAACGTCTTCCAGGTGATGGCAACACCGCCTGGGGAGTGCCTTCGGTTCTGGCTCCTGCCGAAATCAGGCCCATCGATGCGGCAATTGCCCAGCGCAACGTGGCGCTCTTGCGTGCATCTTGGGACATGCTAGAAGAGGTCGTCGCAGCTGCGCCTTTGCAACTACGCAAAGGTCCGCGCGGTGGAGGTCGCGACCGAGACGAGATCTGGCACCACGTCATCGAAGCTGAGCGGGCGTATGCACGCAAGATCGGGGTACGACAGAAACCATTCGAGATGAACGACAAGGGTGCCCTCAAAGCGATGCGGGAAGAGATTGCAGCTGTGCTGAGCAAGAGCTCCACCGACGAGCCTCTGGTTTCTGGTGAATGGAACATCAGCTATGCAGTCCGGCGCATGGCGTGGCATGTGGTCGATCACATCTGGGAGATAGAAGATCGTCGAATATGATTGCATCGGCAGACAAGGGTCAGTATCTTAACTGTTGATTTGTGGCATAAGATCACGGCCTGCACTGATACGAAAGGTAATAGTTTTGCATAACAGGCAAACAGTAGACACCCGAGTCTCCTTTTGTGTAGATGGAAAAGAGATACTTGCGAGACGCGTTAAGATACCTTGATGCGTCTCGCAAGTATCTCTGCTCTCAATGACAGAACGATTGTATCAGAATACCGTGACCATTATATATTGGATGTGGGCCAGGTCTGCATAACCTGCCGAAGAATAGCAAATTCGCCAATATGATACGCATTGTGATCGGCAACTAGCAGGATCTCACGTAGAATTGTCTGACCCGTCCCATGGGGCAATGGACTCTGTGAGATCTGTGGCGGGCTCAGCGACCAGGTTCTGTAATGACTCGAGATCGTCTCGAAAGGATGTAATGGTCTGGTTCCAACCCGCCTCATCTGTCTGCGCATTTCGATTGGGCCAATAGCCCTGAGGCCAGTCCGGGGAGGCATGAGCTGGATTGCGAATAAACTCCAGGATATCCCACTGAGCGATACGCAAGTGCTCAAGCAGATGCCAGGGAGTATAAGTGACGTCTGGTGGATAGGAGTTCATCTGTTCGCGAGGAAATTGCCTGACGGCCTCATCGAAGTTCATGTGTGCGTGACCTCCTTGTAGGAGAGCCAGAAGTTGTTGACGAAGGATATCTGTCTCCATGGGAATACTTCATCTTTCTTTTTCGAAGCGTTGCATGTTTATCTTTAGTATGTATGATCATTTTTCTCAAAGACATCATGCGATGTAGTCGCACCCCCGTTATGAAAACGGATATACTCGCAGGAAAATGCACATGTTGAACGATTGTCAGATATAACGGTGCTATCAGTAAACAATCCTTATTCTATCCAACTCATTGTTATGTGGAGAGAATTTTTCCTTTCCCGGGAGCGCTAGCATATATCCAATATTAGGAACGGTCAGAATATACTGAGGTTTTTGAGGATTTACCTCTATCTTCTGCCGGAGATGATAAATATGTGATCTGAGCAGACTAATTCCTCCAGCGGTTGCAGATTCCCAGACATACCTGATGATCTGGTTAAAAGTACACAGATTGCCTCTATTGATTGCAAGCAAATGCATGATTTTCGCCTCAGTAGGGGTCAACCGAATCGTTTTCCCTTGAATGTCCACTTCGTTGTGTAGCGAGTCAATATACAAAGGCTCAACATTCACAACGGGAGATGATAAATTTTTCATAGAGAGGCGATTTCTCCGGCATGTGGCGTGAATATGTGCGAGAAGTTGATCGGGAAAAAAAGGTTTTCGAAGGTAGCTATCTGCTCCGGCTTCCAAACAGCGTACCTCGTCAAGAAACCCGGTCGCTTCTGTGACCACTATTACTAGAGCATCGTACTTTTCTTGCAAGCTACGACACATTTCTAGAGCATCTACATCTTCCAAAGCACTATCTACAATGACAAGATCCGGTTGATAATCTATCCATTTTATCTTTGCCTGCTCACCTGTAAATGCACAAGATACTTCATGCCCGAGGACTTTCAACCAGCTGTCTATCATCTCAACCATACTATGGTCGGCATCAACTACCAGCAGTTTCATAAAATCCCTCTCTGTCTTTTGTACTCCTGGATGCTAGTGCAACGCGAAAGCTCATTACTTGTACTTAACAGATCAGATCCTCTATGTATCAGTGCCATAATCACCTTAGAGCCATAGTAATAGCACCAGGCAGAATTATATGCCCCAAATAGTGCGAACCATGCTCCATCTTCCAGGGCAAGCTCTTTCGGGCTTGATTCTCTCATCTTTCCTCACTCATCGCTTTTTTCGCAGACTCTACCGAATCGGGCCAGTCAAGATGTCAAACAGGTCAGGTTACAGCCACCTTCCCGCACAATGGAAATCTCCAGGTGAAAGGTGTGTAATTTATAACGTAGAGATGAAAGTGCCCGTCGAACGGGCCTCAACTCTTGACGCCATTCCCCACGGCATTGTGCAGTCTGAAGTTTTTGGCGGCTCTGAGTTATAGTTGATGCATCTACCGCATGGGTAGTAACGCTGGCGAGTAAGACTTCATAGGGACAGTAGAATGGGAACGCTTCGAGAATAGCTTTGAGCATGCGCAATTCACTATCTGAAAACTGCTGCTGGCTGAGGAGTTCCGGCCCCTGGCCAAGCAATGATAAGGTACGTACGTCTGGATGTAAAGCTAGTACCAGACCATCAGGTAATAATCCTCGCAAGGAAAAATAGGAGACGTTGACTTCACTGTCACTACATGTTTTGCCCAAGATAAGAGTCTTTTCCATGTGTTACACACCCTTCTAGGACCTAAATTGCCATCTACTAACTTGAGGAAAGTTATGCAATGTACCACTGTAGTATCATTGCCAAACTCATTTTGTACCTCAGAGGTGATGTTTCTTCATGAAACTTACCTCTGTTGGACAATCATACGGTAGAATTGCCAAGGCGACAATGTGTTACCTTGATGAAGAACAGCCTGGTATAAGGATCGTTACTTTAAAGGGTTGAAGACATTTCAGTTCTAAAGATAGGTACAGAAATAAGTTACACACCCCAGTGTAACCACCATGATTACTAAAGCTCGGTAAAGAAGGGCATCCTCTCTAGAGAGTAATCATCTTATTCCCATATGGTTCAGCGTACTAAAAATATATCTGGAACAGAAAATGCACTATATAATGTTCTCGGAAGTGCAAATTTCTCTCAAAGATATAGCACTGTATTTCAATGCTTATATTAACACAATCGATAAAGAAATGCAATAGATTTTTCTTTAAATTAAATTCATTTTAAAAATTGATGTAACCATTTACATCAATTTGTCTTCACAGCTTGCTAGACTAATTAAAAATAGAAAGGCTTCTGATAGAAACCTTCATAAATATTATGTATTAAAGCGTCTTTTTTTACATAATTTTGTAGACTAAGGCACTCAATTTTGGGAACCAGGTTTCACAAAAGAGGGTCCTTATCAAGGGCAAAATCTCTTTTAATTAGGTAAACTGGATCTGTATTGCTGGAGCTTACAGATCCGGTACATTTTCTCTTTTAAATTTTTATCAAATGTAGATAGCACTCACATGCTGCCGTAAGTGCATAGCATTAACCTACTATATCAAATAGAGGTTTTCTAGTTAGGAAGGAGATAAGTCTATTTATGCAAATACCTCTTGTAGATTTACACGCTCAGTATTTAACTCTCAAACCACAAATTGCTGCTACTATAGAGGAGGTTCTCGATAATATGCAGCTATTTCTTGGTCCACGTTTGCAAGCGTTCGAACGTGAATTTGCTTTTTACTGTGCATGTGAGTATGGTATCGGTGTTTCTTCGGGAACCGATGCTCTGATCCTGGCATTACGTGCCTGCAATATCGGTGCGGGTGATGAAGTGATCACGGTTGCTAATACATTTATTGCGACTGTCGAGGCTATCGCGCTGGTAGGAGCGACTCCAGTGTTTGTGGATATTGATCCTTCTACCTACACTCTCGACTGGCGGCAACTCGAACAGGTGCTTACCTCACATACAAAAGCTATTCTCCCTGTGCATTTGTATGGCCACCCGGCAGAAATGCAACCTCTACTAGACTTTGCACATTTCCATGGATTATACGTGATCGAGGATGCATCACAGGCTCACGGGGCAACCTATCATGGGCAACGTGTTGGTAGCCTGGGCGATATAGGTTGCTTCAGCCTGTACTACAGTAAAAATCTGGGTGCCTATGGTGAAGCTGGCAT
The DNA here is from genome assembly GCA_963731415.1 of uncultured Chloroflexia bacterium. Classification (GTDB taxonomy): domain Bacteria; phylum Chloroflexota; class Ktedonobacteria; order Ktedonobacterales; family Ktedonobacteraceae; genus JACDAE01. The sequence continues at coordinate 27,472 of CAVSVN010000029.1, read as the reverse complement.
CTGTGTGACCAGCCAGGAATCATTAGCAGAGAAGATGCGTATGATGCGTGACCATGGGTCACGTATCCGTTATCAACACGAGCTATTGGGAACGAATGCACGGCTTGACGAACTACAAGCTGCGATACTAAGTTTGAAACTTACTCACTTGGATCGATGGAATGAGGAGCGGCGAGCCGTTGCGTGTATCTATAATGAACAACTTCAGGATGTGGTTGAAGTGATTCCGATCGTCCAACCGTGGGCTACCCACGTGTATTGTTACTATGTCGTACAGGTGTCGGAACGGGATTCTCTAAGCCGGGAATTAGCGCTGGAAGGAGTTGGTACAAATATTCATTACCCCGTACCTGTTCATCTACAACCTGCTTGCATTCAGTATGGATACACGCATGGTATGCTCCCTGTAACGGAAGCAGCAGCAGAACAGATCATCTCGTTGCCCATGTATCCAGAATTAACGCTTCAACAGGTACAACAAGTTGTCGATGCCATCAAAAAACACATCTCAATGCGTGTGGCTAATTGAAGGTAGCTATGGTGCAAATAGAAGAGATAGAGAAAGAGGAATAATTAGAAATGACAGAACTCCGTTTTGGCATCATTGGTTGGGGATATTGGGGCCCCAAATTAGCACGTAACCTCGACAGTATTCCTCATGCAAAGGTAACAATGGTAGCTGATCCTGACGCTCATCGCCTTACGATGTTAGCAACTCATCAGCCATCGTTACAAACAACGACGCAAGTAGAGGATATATTTCGTTCTAATCTCGAAGGGATCGTGATCGCATCACCAGTGCGGACTCATTATCAATTGGCAAAAGAAGCATTATTGCATGGAAAACATGTACTGGTGGAAAAACCTCTCACTACCAGTGTGAGCGAGGCTGAAGAACTGATTGCTCTAGCTGAGAAGCAACAACGTATTTTAATGGTGGGACATACTTTTGAATACAGTCCTGCTGTGAACGAATTGCGCACTCTGGTACAGAGTGGAGATCTAGGAAAAGTCTACTGTGTAGAAACCGAGCGTGTTAACCTGGGTCTGTTTCGTTCGGATACTAATGTCATCTGGGATCTTGCCCCGCACGATGTATCGATACTGCTCTATGTATTTGGTCAACGCCCTGAACAGATAAGTGTGCAAGCTCATGCTCATTTACAGCCGAACATCCAGGATATTGCTCATATCGATCTGGGATTTGCTAGTGGAATGATGGCTCATATCCATGTGAGCTGGCTGCACCCCTGTAAGATTCGGCGCATCACCGTAGTAGGGAGCACCAGGATGGCGGTCTATGATGATACCAATCCTGCAGAAACGATTAAGATCTATAATAAGGGAGCTGACGTGAACGCCGACCCTTCAGTTTCGTATCGCTATGGAGCGATCACTATTCCTCATATCGATTGGATAGAGCCACTGCGCTTGGAGTGTGAAGATTTCGTCAACTCAATCTGTACAGGTTCGAAGCCGCGTGCTGATGGTCATGTGGGACTCGAGGTGGTACGTGTGTTGGCACAAACGCAGGAGATGTTAGATGTACAGAGAAATTCCGATATTGCATTGGCAATGTCCTCGGTCTGAGATTAAGGGCATCTTGAGGAGGTTTTTTCCTAATAGAGGAATCGAAATTTAATCTGATCCGGCGCTTATTCGGGATTTGTTGGTAGTGATGGCTCCGCTATTTCAACAAACCCCGAATAGCTCTTTTTTATGCTCCTCCTTTTCCCCATACCATTACAGGAACCGTGAGTACAATGAGCCTGAGATCCTCCATGATGGATTGGTGATGAAGATAGTCTATATCTAGATCGACCATCTCCCGAAATGTTACCTGGCTACGACCATAGACCTGCCAGGGGCCAGTCAAACCAGGCTTTCCGATCAGCCGAAGCCAGTCGTGCGGGCTATACATTTCTACTTCATAAGGGAGTGGTGGTCGTGGACCTACTAATGACATCTCGTTGCGCAGAACATTCCAGAATTGAGGGAGTTCGTCAAGGCTGGTCTTGCGCAGGAAACGACCAACCCTTGTGACACGAGGATCGGCTCCCAATTTATACGATAAATGTGTCGACGAGTTATGGTGTAGTTTATGACCATTCATATACATCTTAATGGCCTCAATATGAACGCTTGCATCGCTGTTGACATGCATGGAGCGGAACTTGTACATGTCAAATACAACTCCTTTTTTGCCGACGCGCTTTTGACGAAAAAGGACTGGTCCTCTTGATGTGAATTTCACCAGGAGCGCGATGATAATACAAGTGATACCGATAAAAGGTAATAGAAGCAGAGTGAGCGCTAAATCCATCAAACGTTTTATGCGCTCATAGCCAGTGTCGATGGGGATTGTCTCTGCCTGGATAGGCATCAATTGCATTGTCATAATTAACCCTTCCTGAATTGTTGCTAGAGGTGTTGACTACCCATTACTTCTTGTTCAAAGGCGGCTGGATGCAAGCTCTTGATGAGATTGGTACTGCCGGGGAAGAGGAGTTCGTAGGCGGATAAGAGATTTTTGTGTGTGTGATCCCAACACAGATCTTCTTCAACGCGCCTCCGTCCATAGTTTCCCATCCTGTGCCGTAGCGCTTCATCAGCCAATAGCAGTTCGATGTTGTCGGCGAAATTTTCTACACTATTTGGCCTCGCATACAGGGCCGCCTCCTGTGCAGAGAAGCGTGTCTCAGGAAGATCGAAAGCGACAATGGGTTTCCCCAATGCCATATATTCCATCGTCTTAATCATTGTGCTGCGATCATTGAGTTCATTGCTTGGATCAGGGGAGAGACCAATATCCGTAACCGCCAGATAGCGTAGTATGTTGCTCATGGTCACCCAGCCAGTAAAATTGGCATATTCATCGAGGTTGAGCGCGTGAGTGAGGGACTTGAGCGAGCCGAGCTGATCACCTTCTCCCATCAAAACGAGTGATACATCTTGATGCCCACGCTTATGGACCAGATCGTAAAGGGCACGTATAACGTACTCTACGCCGTCCTGTATGCTCATAACTCCAATGTAGGCCAACAAGTAGCGTCTCCCACCTTTCAAGGCAGGTTCTGCTGGCACCTGGATAAAGCGTGACAATTCTGGACCATTACGTACGATAACCACCTTCTCACTGGAGCAACCGCCACGCTCTATTGCAGCTTGCTTCTGAGAAGCGTTCGTCGTAATGACAAGATGAGCAACGTTATAGGAACAGCGTTCAAGGAAGCAAAGCAGCTTGTAAAGAGGCTTCATGCGCTCCCCGAACTTTACATGAAACATCTCAGGTGCGAGATCGTGTTGATCAAAAATATACACTTTACGCATTATACGGTAAAAAATGCCCAAAGCAAAAAAGGTATCAGGTGGATTGGCTGCGTGAATGACATCAAAACCGCGAATTACCAAGACTTTCAGGCTTAACCAGAAGGTCTTGAGCATCGCTACTCCATATTCCTTGATATAATCTTTCGATTTCGTTGCCATAGGCAGGTTATAGCGGTGAATATGTATACCTTCTAGACAAATATATTTCTCTTGATCGTGCGTCTGCCCACAAGGGCAGATCACGCTAACCTGAAAACCTGCGCGGTGCAGGGTACAGGCCTCTCGCCAGACCCGTGGGTCGGATGGTACCGAAAGGTTTTCTACAAGCATAAGTACTTTATATGGTTGAGCCATGGGAGCCTCCTTTCCTTCTCTCTTTTCTCTCGATAGCCAGCTCGTACATTATTTCCATTTGCTTCACCAGTTCCTGAATGGCAAGGTGTGCAGTATCGGCCCTACCTGTGGTACGCCTGGTATGCTTCAACGCTTTTTCCAATCCTTCTGCTAGAGTGTTAGCATCATGGGAACACACACTGCATCCCTCTGTCTTCGCAAGCACTGCTGCCACGTCGCCAACATTTGTAGCTACAACAGGTACATTACATGCCATTGCTTCCCTGACCACATTAGGTGACCCTTCTGCAACAGAAGTGAGGATAAGCGCATTGCTGGCGTTGATATACTGCACAATAGTTGATTGTGGCAGGCCATTAGCGACTACCAGTTCAGCATCTATTCCCCTGGTGTGCAAACATTTAATAGCCTCCTGTGCGAGTGGAAAATTTTTCACTGGGATAGCAGGGTTGTTGGCAAAAACGACATAGTAGCGGTCTTGATGCCATCCCAACTTTGCGCGTGCCTCCTCCTGGGGTTGGGGCTGAAAGAGGTCGAAATTGACGCCGCTGGGAAGAACAAATGCATCTGCCCGCAGCGACGCTTTTTTCATCTGTTCAGTTTTTACATGCACTACCTCGACATACTGACCCAGCCACTGGCTTATTCGTACTACCAGAAGGCTTTTCTTACTGTATCGCCCGCTCGCCATGACGGTACCCAGCAGATCATCGCCGAGATAGGTGGCCACTACCGGTGTGGTCCATTGCATACGTGCTGTCAGGCACCAGAGACCATAATGTCCATTCACGATATCGAAGCGTTTTGTGAGCGTCTTGAAGAACACCTGCAAAGTAGCCGAGAGATAACGCAACGGCGAAGGGCCAGGTCCGGGATGCACAATCTCAACTTTATGACCTTGTGCTACCAACACATCAACCATAGCTTTCACAAATGTACCGGCATGTGGCCGTTCCTCTGTAGGGTAAATACCGGTGACGGTCAAGATGCGGTATTTCTTATCGCTGCTTTGTACTTCTTCATATAGATGCTGCAAGGTACTCCTCCTGACTTCATGATTACAGCGTGGATAGTACTGGACGAGTCTCTTCTGCCAGCAGCTCTTCAACCGAGTAATGAGGAGCTTCCAGTATCGGGTTATCGATGAAGACACGGAACCAGAGCTCCAGGCTAGCGAGAGTGAAGATCTGTGCCTGGTAATTCGTTCGGCCTTCCAGGTGGTCGCGAACCATGTGCGAGATGAACTCGGGGTTGAAATAGCCGCGGCTGTATAAACGTTCGGAACATAGTAGGTTCGTTATAAGTTCGCGCTGGCCCTCGCGGAACCAGGCACCGGTAGGAACGTTAAAACCCATCTTCTTGCGCGTCAAAATGGGAGATGGTAGGAAGTCTGCGAAGGCATGCTTGAGGAGATATTTAGCCTTGAAAGATTTGATTTTGAGCGACGATGGAATGGTGGCTGCATACTCAATGAGTTGATGATCAAGCAGTGGCATGCGAGCCTCCAGCGAGGCTGCCATCGTCATTTTATCTCCTTTCATCAAGAGGTTGTCTGGCAGCCAGATCTTGGTATCTAGATAGAGCATTGACGAGAGGTTATCATAGGGTTTATTCTTTGTCAGCCATCTCTGAAAGGCTCGGCTGGCATCCAGGTCAATCTGGGCCTTCATACTCTCAGAAAGAAGTTGTTCCTTGAATTGGCCGTTAAAAATGCCAAACCAGCTCATCCAACGTTGTGGTGCAGGCTGTGAAAGGGTACGAGCAGCCATCTTCAACTTACGCATGTTGTAGGGAAAACGTTCGATGAGTGGTGTTAGTGCATGATCGCGGACAAGAGCAGGCAGAAATTGGTAGTACCGTGCCATCCAATCAACCACATATTTAGGGTATCCTGCGAACAATTCGTCGCCACCTTCCCCTGAGAGCACTACCTTAACGTGTTGGCGTGCAAGTTGAGAGACCAGATAGACCCCTAGATCGGACGGTTCGCTCACTGGTTCATCACGATGCCAGGTCAGGAGCGGCCAGTACCTGGTAAGGTCAGAGGAACTGACCACTATTTCATGATGATCGGTCCCAAAATGATCCGCTACTAACCGGGCATAAGGTAGTTCACTGTAGTCGGGATGATCGAAGCCAACGGCAAATGTTTTGATTTTCTGGCTCGTCAACTGGCTCATAATTCCAGTAATGATACTGGAGTCGAGGCCGCCGCTGAGCAGAGCACCCACGGGTACATCGGCAACCATGCGTTCTTCTACCGCTCTTCGTACATGATGTTGGATATCGTGGAGGTACTCGTTAATAGAAGATTGCGGTGTTTTTTCAAAGGTGACATCCCAGTAGCACTGCTGGCAGATATTACCATTCTCGTAAAGCAACCAGTGACCGGGGAGTACTTTGTAAATGTGTGCAAAAAGAGTTGCTGGTCCTGGAACATAGCGGACACTCAGGAAATCAGCAATTCCCTGCATATCGGCTTCTCGTCGTACCTGTGGATGACAAAGTAGAGATTTAATCTCGGAAGCAAAGAGAAAAACGCCCGCCACACAGCTGTAATCAGAGCGGTTTCTTGCCCACACGGTCCCGTGCCAGAAAGAGGCGCTTACGTGTACTATCCCATATGGCCAGGCCGAACATGCCGTGTAAATGAGCCACACACTCTACACCATATTCTTCATAGGCATGAATCACCGTCTCTGTATCGCTATTGGTATGGAAGTGATGTCCTTTCTCCACCAGTGTTTTGCGCAGTTGCTTATAATTCCAGATCTCTCCATTAAAGACGATCCAGATATCTCCTGTTTCATTACACATTGGTTGATGTCCACTACTCAAGTCGATAATGCTTAGACGGGTAAAGCCTAACCCGAGAGCGCCATCAAAGTAGAAACCACGATCATCTGGTCCACGATGACTTATGACGTGCGTCATTTGCTCAAGCGTAGAGCGAGAGATGGGTTCTCCACTTTGTGCATTATAGATACCGCAGATGCCACACATGCAACCCTCCTGGGTAATTATGTATCGGTACATTTGTTACATTGACGATGAAGTGCCTGATCGATGAATCCGGTTCTCGGACCTCTATGGATGAGGACCAACGAAATCGTGCTCCATATGGTATACAGGCGCATCTATATAGCACTGGAACCATAATTCCAGGCAGAGCAACGTCCAGATCTCTGCACTATGGTCTACCAGTTTTGAATTGGCATGTATTGTCAACATGTTATGAATGAACTTTGGGTTAAAAATGCCGCGTTGCTGAGCATGTGATGACTCAAGTACTTCACGTGCAAAGCCGATCAGGTCGCCACGGAACCAGTGTTTGATAGGAACTCCAAAGCCCTGTTTGGGGCGTGTGATAATTTCTTCCGGGAGCAGGTCCTTTGTCGCCTGCTTTAGCAAGTACTTTAGCTTATTATTGTGGACACGTAGACTGGAAGGCAATGACGCAACGTACTCGACCAGATGTTGGTCAAGGAGAGGAGCGCGGGTCTCCAATGAGTTGAACATGCTCGCTTTATCGACTTTAACCAGAATATCATCGGGGAGATAGACCTGTACGTCAGCATACTGTTGTTGTGCTGTTATATCAAGATTCCCTTTTCTATTGAAGACGCTGAGCAGGCGGTCGTGTGGATTATGTGTGCGTACATGCTCGAAGTACTCTGGTTGATACATCAGAGGGCGCGAACCTGCCGGGAAGAGGGTAGCTGCCTGAACACAACGAATAGCGGCCTCAGCCTGGAAACTAGCAAGACGTTTCTTCCCTCGCATACCATCTGGTAACAGCCTGCTTCCATATCCCAGTAAATGACGCATGTATCCTGGAATGCGATGAATAAGCAATTCACGTTCGTAGCTGGTATAACCCCCAAAAATCTCGTCTCCCCCGTCTCCTGTAAGCACTACCGTAACGTGTTCGCGGGCAAGTTTAGAAACGTAGTATGTTGGCAGCATAGACGCATCTGCAAACGGCTCATCATATGCCCACACCAGCTGAGGAAGGATGGAGACGAGCTCAGGTCGAACGCAAAACTCATGATGATCGGTGCCAAATTGTTGAGCGACCTGCCGAGCATAAGGCAATTCGCTGAAGTCGTCTTCTTCGAAGCCGATCGAGAATGTTTTCACCGGTTGTGACATCACCCGGCTCATTAACCCAACAATTGTGCTTGAATCGATACCACCACTTAGAAATGCTCCTAGCGGCACCTCACTCATTAAGCGTACGCGTACCGCATCCTCAAGTAATACGCGTATACGTTCGATAGCAGTAGCTTCATCATCGTTACAGGTAGGTGCGAAAGACAATTCCCAGTAGCGCTTGATGCTGATCTGTCCCTCCTCATAAGTGAGAATGTGTGCTGGCGGAAGCTTCATCACGTCTTTGAACAGAGTATTGGGAGTAGGAACGTAGCGATAGAGCAGGTATTCATCGAGGGCGATATGATTAATCTCACGAGGAATATGCGCTTCTAAAAGAGACTTAATCTCTGAACCGAAAATAAGCCGTTGCCCATCCCAGTAGTAGTTGAATGGTTTCTTGCCGAAGCGGTCACGGGCAGCCAGTAGGCGTCGTCGTTTTCTATCCCAGAGTGCGAAGGCGAACATACCACGCAGGTATTGGGGACAATTATCGCCGTATTCTTCGTACGCATGAACGATTACTTCTGTATCACTATTCGTGTGAAATATATGTCCATGATCCTGGAGGTCTTTTTTTAGCTCACGATAGTTATAGATTTCTCCATTGAAAACGACGAGAACACTCTGATCTTCGTTGAAGATAGGTTGCTGACCACCTGCGACATCGATGATGGCAAGGCGGCGCATCCCCATTGCCATACCATCTCCAACCCAGGTACCCTGATCGTCGGGTCCGCGATGGCGTATTACATGGCACATCGCTCCTATTAACTGCTCGGCTTGAGGAACGCTGTACTGTTCATCGATAAAGCCTGCTATTCCGCACATTGACCTGTGTCCTTTCTTATGTCTACCGCGACCGTAGGCTGTGATAAGAACGAGTGATTGCATGTTCTTTGCTGCCGATGATCGGTAATATATTGGTAGATATCGATGTATTTGTTGATGATATGCTCAAAGGAGTAGTGTTGTTCTATTGTTTTGCGTGCAGCAGCTCCATATATGCGGGATCGCTCCTGGTCTTGTAGCAGGAGAAGGAGAGCTTCTGCCATGCCATGGTAGTCTTCATTCTCAACGAGCAGACCATTGGTTCCGTGTTGAATAATGTCTTCACTACCCGTTACGCGTGTGGCTACGCATGGGATCCCACACGCCATTGCCTCTAAAATGGCATTTGGCATTCCCTCCCAGCGTGAAGGGAGAACAGCCAGGCAGCCACGATGAAGTTGAGCTGGAACATCTTGCTGCAAGCCTGCAAATTCAACAAAATCCTGAATGCCAAGCGCTTCAGCCATGCACTTCAATTGCTTCTCAATGGGGCCATTACCCACCAGAATAAGGTGGCTATCTGGCAGGCGTTGGTGCACGAGATGCCATGCTTGCAGTAGAACGTCGATGCCTTTCTCATAGCGCAATTTCGAGACGCAGACGACGACATGCGCTCGTCCCTGACTGGCGGTATCTTCTGACTCGGGATGAAAACGGGTGATATCCACTCCGTTCGGAATGAGGTGGATATCAGGCAGAAGAATATCATGAGCCGCCAGATACCCTTTCATATGAGTATTGAGGATGATCAATGTGGCCTGAATATCCTGTAGCAGTGTATTTGCAAGCCACACAAGGGGCTTGCCTGCGCGTACCAGACCTTCCAGGTCACCATCCACCCAACTATTTCCATTAGTCCTCAACCATGGGGTAGTGGGATCGAGAGGACCGGGCAGGAGCGAGACTGTCGTGCGATTGTGCTTCTTTTTGCCTGATCCCGCGCTACGAACGGAAACGAGCAGAGGTTTTCTCGCAAGTCGGCATGTCAGCGCTGCTGGCAGTGTCAATACGCTAAATTGGCAGAGATGTAAAATATCATAGTTATGACGATGTCGCCAGAGGGTCCAGCCCATAATAATGAGTGCGAGCATATAGAGGATGCGTTGCAGTCGCATGGGCTTTCCCTCGCGGTTGCCAAGGAGCAAACTGGCAACGCGAATTACAGGAACGTTTTCGATGGTGTCCCTGGATGGCCACGTCCTGTCGTGTGAAAATGTGAGGATCGTTGCCTCGTGTCCTCGTTCACGCAACGTGCGGCATAAGATCAGCGCCTGCATTTCGGTGCCACCTATGAGTGGATGAAAGGTGCCGATGACCATATAGATACGTTGTCGTTTCATAGCTTCCTCATTTCTTCTCCTGCTAGAGGCAGAATGGGGATGTTATGCCAATGCAGATAGCGGTATATGTTCAAACACCGTTCAAGCGTTGTGGAGAACTGGTAGTTGTTTTCAACAGTGGTGCGTGCGTTGCATGCTAATTGTTGAGCGAAGAGTGGATCCTCGATCACGTGTTGCAGTGCTTTTGCTATTTCGGCAGGCTGCTCAGGTTCAACGAGTAAGCCGTTGATGTTATCGATGATAACGTCCTCACTGCCGCTTACGCGCGTAGCCACGCATGGCAGTCCGCAGGCCATTGCTTCTAGCAGAGCATTGGGCATACCTTCCCAGCGTGAAGGCATGACAAATGCCCATGCCTGTTGCAACAGTTCTACCACTTCTGTGCTTAGCCCGAGAAACTCTACGCTCTCATGGATGCCAAGTTCTACGCTCAAGTGTTCCAGCAGATGTCGCTCAGTACCAGAACCGACGAGGAGTAACCTGGGTTTTAAATTTTTGCCTGATAGAGCCGATCTCTCCATGAGATCTCTCCACGCTTGTAAGAGGACATCGACGCCCTTTGGGTATTCCAGGCGTGCCACACAGATAATATCGCGCTCGCGTGTGGCAGGATCGGGGCGTTGTGATGGTGGCCGGAAATGTTCTGTATCAATCCCATTAGAAAGGTAGATAATTTGTTCCGGGCGAACGCCATTTGCAAGAAGATAGCGATGGCAACGGATACTGAGCACGTGGTAGAACGCGCCTGAATTGCGCAAAAAAAACATAAGTGCATTTTTGCCGAAGATGGAGAGTGCAAGGTTGTCGAGATCTCCTACATTCCAATCTCTGCCGTCGGTTCGTGAAGAGTGGGTTTTGTATGTAGGATGATTTATAAGTGCTATACCTTGTTGTTTGATGAGTGGCTGATGTTTCTCATCAGGACCCGCACTCTGAATTCTTATAATGATGGGCTTATGTAAGAGTTGACAAACGAGTGTTGCGACGGCTGCGAGAGAGGACATTTGCATAACATGGATGATGTCATACTGCTGACGCAGGCGCCAGAGTGTTAGAAAGACCATCAGTTCTATGAATGGATGTCCGAGCCTTCCGATGCGCAGACGACCATTCCTGTGATATATACCTCCCACGCGAATAACGGGGAGACCGTCCAGCATTTCTGTACGTTTCCATTGTCTATCATGACGCATTGTGACAATTACTACATTGTGTCCGAGGGATTGCAACCGACGTGCCTGCTTCTCAGCCTGAATCTCTGCACCTCCAACGAAAGGTGAGAACATAAAGGAAAAGAGAAAGATATGCATGGAATCCTTCATACGTTTACTCCTTCTTACTTATGGCTTGCGCCAGTTGTGTGCCATGTGAAAGATACTCTGGTCTTCCCACCTGTACAACTTCCGTGCGCACCTCAGCTGGCTCATCGAGAGTATCCTGTTCAATCCGGGATGATTGCCCGGTGGCAGACCAGCAACTGGCAAATGGAAGTGTCATAATAATCCAGAAGTAGAGGCCAACCGACTGGTTCCAGATTTCATTAGAATCAAATGACTGCAGTAGCAGGCACGCGTAGACCGCCAGGGCTGTAGCAAAGAGCATGCGATGATGTGCTGTGGTTTTGCGTATTCCTTTGATCAGACTCACAAAGAGTGTGATGAATACCAGCATGAGCAAGATTAAACCGATAAGGCCATGATCGTAGAGTGTCCCCAAAAACAGGTTATGCGGTGCAGTTCCAATCACGCCTTTGAACCCAATTTGCAGGTTGGTTAACAACAAGTCGGAAGCGTTAAGCCCATTGCCCTGTAACTGCGTCAGGTTCAGGTGGTCGATAAGCGCCTGCCAGAGATAAGTACGTCCATTGAGCGTAGAGATATCTTGATTAAAGAAGCGCTCGAAGATAGGCACATGTTCCACTGTTCCTAGTAGAACCAGAAGGAGGGTTAATCCTAGTAGAGTACTAATGAGCGTTATCTTCATCCCACGTGAAGGCAAAAAGAGCATCATAACTATGACACTCAACGGTACACTGATATAGGCGGTACGCGTGAACGTGAGCGCAAGTGCGACCAGAAAGACCAGCATTAAAAGTAAACCGCCTGCTCGTTTAAAGCCTCTTAAAAGGAAGGTTCGATAGATGGTAAGAGGAATAATGGCAGAAAGAAAGAATGCCAGAGCTGTGGGTGTATTGCTAAAGACTGAACTCGTACGGAAAAGCAATGGATTTTGCGTATCAGCTACGCCATTTTGCTTTGTAAAGTAACCATAGATGCCGTAGACTGCAATGAACGCGGAAACCAGGAGTATTGCATCAATCAGCTTCAGCAAACGCCGCTCTGTGGTAATAACGTTGATCACTAATATACTTACTGCGATATAATCCAGCATGAGCGTCCAGATCGTCAGGAAAGGTCCGACGCCAATTGAGGAGATACCAATGCTGGCAAAGACCCATACGAGAAAAGCAAACAAAGAGATCAGTGCTGGCATGCGCTTCAATGTCTGTTTGACCGGCAGATACAGCATGAGTAGCATCGTCGGAGCAGTCAATGCTGTATTCAGGTTTCCTCCATTAAAGATAGGTATCGTTGAGCCAATAAATGCATCCAGGAAGACCCAGGCGAGTAGCAGAGCATAATGATAGCGCAGCAGGGCCAGTACAACGAGCGACCCGAAGGAGGCCCGTAAGGTGTAGAGAGAATTATGAAAGACGCCAAAGATACCAATAGCAAAGACCAGCAGGGCAATTATCAGTTGCACGAGCACTCTGGTGATATGGTACGAGGCGAGACCCTTAGCCAATCGGGATCGTACCCGTGGGGAGAACAACTGTGTTCTCCCCTTTCGTATCATGTCTCTCAATTCAGTCGGAGGAGTAAAGAGAGAGAGTTGACCAACCGTACGGTGTAGTGTAAAGAACAGAACATACATTGTACACATGTACACTGCCGAAGTAGCTAGTGCAATACCAATCCCTTGCCACAAACGAGCGAAGATATAGTCAAAAATAGCATTGGCAATAACGCTCAACAGCGAGACACCCATTAATACCCTGGTCTTGCCGAGGGCGCTAAATGCCCTGGCGATGATGATGCCAAGAGCCATAGGGGTCAGGCCCACAACGAAACCCATCAAAATAGTGGCCGTGCGGTTTGTATCAACACTGGTGAAGGCACCGTGCTGGAAAAGAATACGTACTAGTAGAGGGGCTGTTCCCAGTATAAATAGCGTTAGAAGTATTGTGCTAATACCTACTATCCACAAATATAGGCGCAGTGTGTCTTTGAAAGATTTCATATCGTTTGAGGATGCTTGTCGTGCAAGTGAGGGCAGTATACTGCGTCCTACAGACACAAAGATAATACCTATCGGGACACTTACAAGCTTGAGAGCATAGTTAAGGGCTGCAATATTTCCCGGTGATAGATAAGAAGCAAATATCTGATCGACCAGTGGACTTGCCTGACTGATGAGAGCGCCGAGCAGTACAGGCCAGGCTGTTACCAGAACCTGACGCAGTTCTGGATGGTGCAGATTTACTATAGGGCGATAAGAAAGTCCCGTGTGTCGCATACTTACGATAATGACAGCGAGTTGTATGCAGAGACCTGCTATAGTACCAACACAAAGCATTACGACCCCGAGTGCCTTACCTCCAATCAGCACAAAGAGGACAGTTATCAGTGGTACGAATATTCCCGCAAATGCGGGTCGACTGAATTGACCTTCTGCATTGAGGATGCATTCCAGGAAGCTTATCATTATCATCAACAGCAGCGCTGGAAAAATGAATGGAGCAAGATAAGCAGCAAATCCGGCGCGGAACTGATCCAGAGCAGGTGCTGAAATAAACACCAGTTGCCTACGAAAAATGAGCATTACGATTGTAAGTAGCAGTGTAACAACCAGTAAGAGATTCAGCAATGTGCTCAGGAATATAGAAGCCTGCTCTTTCCCTTGTAAACGTGTATGTGTATAAGCTGGGATAACAGCGGCTTCAATCGCACCAGCAGCTAACTGTGCCAGGAGAATGGGAAGTGTCGACGCGACAAAGTACGCGTCCATTGTCGCGTCCGCACCAAAACGCCGCGTGATGATTGTCTGGTTAAGCAGACCCATAATACGAATCACCAGAGCGGCAGATGCGATGCTCAACACAGCACGAAGAATTTGTGCATTGGTGGACTTAAATTGTAGAGTGAACGCTTTAGGAGCCTGAGACATACATTTTAACCTTTTTAAAGCCGGGCAATATTAGTGCCACTGTATCCCTGCGTCATATTGCGTGTGTCCACAATGCTGCGTGCTTCACGGATAATCCAGGGTACATCATAGTAGCTATGATCGGTGACAATAACCACGCAGTCAGCAGCCTGGAGCAAACCGCTACTGAGGGGCTCTGAATGTAATGTGCAATTCCGCAGGGTTAAAGAAGGAATATACTCATCGTTATAGAGTACTACTGCCTTGCTCGCGAGCAATTCTTTGATAATATCAAGTGCAGGTGATTCTCGCACATCACCAACATTTCGTTTATACGCAATGCCCAGTATCAATATTGTTGCTCCGTTGAAGCTGCGATGCTGCTCGTTTAACATATTGCAGATCTTATTTACGACATGATGAGGCATACTGCTATTGATTTCAGATGCCAATTCAATAAATCGTGCCCGATAATCAAGCGTTTTGAGTTTCCAGGAAAGATAATGCGGATCGATGGGAATACAGTGACCACCCAGACCCGGACCTGGGAGGAAGCGCATGAAGCCAAAGGGTTTTGTTGCGGCAGCATCAATCACTTCCCATGTATCAATAGAGAGTCGTTCACACATCAAAGCAATCTCATTTACCAGTCCGATATTCACTGCTCGGAAGGTGTTCTCCAGTAACTTTGCCATCTCGGCAACACGTGTGGAGGAAACTGGGACAACCTGCGTTATGACGGCCCCGTATAGCGCCTGTGCCAGTTCAGTACAGTTGGTAGTGATGCCACCCACAACTTTTGTTGTATTGTGCGTGCCGAAGTTGGGATTGCCTGGATCAATGCGCTCTGGCGAGAAGGCCAGAAAGAAGTCCTCGCCCACTTTTAGACCGCTGGATTCCAATTCGGGTAGAAGAACTTCATCGGTCGTACCTGGATAGGTCGTACTTTCCAGAATAATGATCTGTCCAGGATGTAGATATTTGCGTATCTGTTGCGTGGCTGCGAGAATGTAAGAAATATCTGGATCGCGTGTCTTACGTAGAGGAGTCGGCACACAGATACTGACAGCATCAATATCAGTCAATGCTGCATAATCGCTGGTAAAAGAGAGGTGTCCAGCGTCGATGAGAGCCTGTAATGTCTGGCTTGAGATATCAGGAATATAGCTCTCTCCTCGATTCGCCTGATCAATTTTTTGCTGATCTACGTCAATTCCCGTAACATAGAAACCTGCTTCGGCGAACGTCGTCGCGAGTGGTAGTCCCACATAGCCAAGGCCGATGACCCCAACGCGTAACGTGCGATTAATGATCTTTTCGTGTAGCTTATGCTCCATGAGTTTCTCCTTCTTTTCCCTTATGAATGATTGTTTTTATTGTATTTCGGGGTATGAATAATAATTGTTGCATCTGTATCAATTTTACCGTTCGGTGGAACTGTGGGTGTTGCTGGTAGTTTTTGAAGCCTTCGTTTGCTTGTCTGATTAGCTGGCGAGCCCTGCTCATGTTGATGTTGAATGCTTGTCTCGTGGGTCCGGGGGCTTTGCTCATATTGATGATGATTGATCCACTCAGGCCATTCGCTTTTGTTAATAACTATAAACGGAGATGCGTTAGATATACTATTTAAGAGTTCCTTCACACGCCCCAGGACTTTACGCGATGTCTGAGATGTATCAACTACTAGCAGTATGGCCTGTACGGAGGATGCTAATACCTGAGATGTAGCAGTAGACAGCAGTGAAGGGGCATCAAAAATAATATAGTCAAATGTTGTCTGATGAAAGTATTCAAAGAAGCGGCTGTTCCAGGGAAATGGAAGAATTCCTGCGTAGCTGGCCATGACTGTATCTAATGCAAGTGTACGCAAATTTGGTATATTGCTCGGTGAGCCATTAAGTCTTCCCTGGAGGTTCATCCATGTTTGAAGAGCGTTGTCTGCCGGTACCGGATGCTTTTCATGTTGAACGTCCTTATCCTCTGTTGCTACCGTAGATTGATTTGCATCGACCAGAAGCACACGATTGCCTGTCATTGCGAGTAAGCCAGCGAGATGAGAAGCAACCATGCTTTTTCCTTCGCTTCCTAAAGGGCTTGTGATCATTAACAATTTAAAAGGACTGATCTTCTGGGTAGTTTGCAGACGTGCACACAATATTCGGCATTCTTCGGCAAAGGCAAGTGTACTCATTGCGTTTCTGGAACGTTGCTTACGCGTCAACCGGGGAAGAACCGATAGGACCTTTCCCCCCAACAGTTCTTGCACTTCTTCGGGATTTCTCACACGATCATCAATCCATTCAAATGCAACAATCAAAGCCATGGCAAGACCCAGACCGACCAGAGCTCCGATCTCTGTATTCTGTATCGTTTGGGGACGAATAGGACTGTTCGGTAATTGCGCTGGCAATATTTCTACTGTACCAGGCAGGCGTGTATTGGCGAACAGGGCAAAGCTCTGCCCGATCTCATTTGCCAGTTGCATTGCTATGTGGGGATCATTCCCTTCGACATCCACTTCAACTAGCTGTGTATTAGATTGCTGCTTCACTACTGTAACTGCCCTCAGTTGACTAACTGTCAGTTTTCGGTGCTGAGCAACAACTGGATCAAGTACCTGATTAGACGTTACTAGCTGAGCATAGGTGGGTATAGCTTCCACGCTTGCATTTAAATTATCGAGTGCAGATGTAGATGTTCCCAGCGAGATAATGAGGGTAGCGGAAGCCTGATAGACGGGGTGCATTTTCTTACTTGCGATAAAGGTCGTGCCAGCACAAATAATTATTCCCAGGACGACTATCCATGCCCACTTCCTGGCAAGGAATACAAAATATCTGACGAAGTAGTTCATTTGAACGATTTCCTTCCTGATACCAGAAATAGTTCTAAATAGAAAATAATAAACAGCTTGAAATGAAGGTACCGCTTCATAACTCATGTGAAGAAATTCCACATGCTGTTCTAGATAGCATGTCTCACTATCGTGAGTACCGTGAAGTGAAAACGTAGTATAACTATGATCTTACTTTATTAATAAAACATAGCTATGCTGTTTAATTTAGAACTAATAATATGAAAAAGTGTACATCATAAGGCGAAGATCTGTCGTCAGTTGGGACCCAATTTTATTTGTGATAGGATCTTATGTCTCTTGTATTAATTACACATAAAAGGGGTACTAGTTCTATGAATTTGAGATGCCAGAAGTATAAATTCCAGTAGAAAAGCATACCTGATCTAGCATGTAAAGCTCTGTTACGGATATTTAGCTTCATCTGCATCTTTGTAAGATGAGGAATTCTATCTGGGGAAAGATAAAACTCGAATATGTTAGCATTTACACATGTGAGTTGAAGCGTTTCTATTTTTGTGTACTTTTCTAAACATTGATTGAGGCATGAGATGTTTCAAGAAGGTCACCTAAGGATATGGATCTTTGCAGGAAGTGGCATTCTCTTTCTATTAGTAGCAGCAGCGCTAGTTGCCACATTGTTTTTATCAGATCTGGCGGTATCTGGAATAAATGCGGGAGATCAACAAGTACTGGTTCCATCAGGTAATAGTATTAGTCTTGAAAATACTCATTTGGGAACAAGCAGTTGGAGAATTCCTAAAGGGAGGGAAGCAAGCACACAAGTGCAGATGTATGTAAGCAATACTTCCGTTCAACCTGGGCAAAAGCTGACCTTTTACGTGAGTACTCAAAACGATGGAACTCCTTATTTTATTGCTATCTACCGTCTTGGTTGGTATGAAGGTTTTGGAGGCCGATTGATGCTCTCAACTTCATATCAAAGAGGTCGTGATCAGGGCTACTATGATGAAGTCAATAAAACTCTAGTGAATTGTGCTTCTTGTCTGAGCAATTCGATTACTGGCCTGGTTGAGGCAAACTGGCAACCTTCTTATACCCTTACGGTTCCGGCTGATTGGGTTACTGGTGTCTACCTGGCCAAAGCTGTCGACAAATATGGCATGCAGACCTATGCACCATTCGATGTACGGGGAAATGCTCGCTCCCGCTATGTCGTTGCTACATCGGATACGACATATGCAGCCTATAACAATTGGGGTAACGGCAGTCTCTATGATAGGGAAGGAAGAGCTCCTCAAATGAAGCGCTGAACATACCAAGGGCTACAAAGGTATCTTTTGATCGTCCTTACATGCAAGGAAATGGTTCTGGGCAGGTTCTGCTCTTTGAAGTCAATGCAATTCATTGGTTAGAGCGTCAGGGCTACGATCTCTCCTATATCAGCGATGTGGACGTGCATGAAAACCCTGCGCAATTACTACAATCATCAGGCATATCTCTCGCTCGGCCATGATGAATACTGGACGAAAGAGATGCGTGATGGAGTAGAATATGCACGCGATCACGGGTAGGTCTTGCTTTTTTGGGGGCGAACGATGGCTATTGGCAAATGCGCTTTGAACCTGACTAGCAACGGGATTCCTGATCGAACTATTGTCTGTTATAAAGTGGATACTAGCTTCTAAGATTTATCGCTCGATCCATTGTATGGCAAAGACAACACACGTGTAACAGCTCAATGGCGTGATCCTATCCTCGCACGTCCAGAGAATGCTCTCGTAGGGATCATGTTCTCGGATCTGACGTCCAAACGCCAGGGTTTCCCGTGGCATGTGGATGCACCTGCCAATTCACCACTTCTGGTTGGGACCGATTTACAGGGCGGAAAAAGTTATAACTGTGATCTGGTGGGTTATGAGTGGGATCGCGTCTTTAACAACGGAGCTACTCCTGCCAGGTTAAAGGTGCTGGCAACATCGACTACGTTAAATGATGATGGTAAGAGTGATTTTAGCAATACAACCTACTATATTGTCCCATCAGGTGCGCTGGTATTTGCTACAGGGTCCATCTACTGGACGCTGTCACTCGATGCCTATCGATACCAGATAGATGACGCTTATGCACCAGGAGATCCATGTGTGCGCAGACCCCTGGAAGAACCGGGTATGCAGAAGTTAATGGCTAATGTTATGGATGCGCTAGTGAACTCTCACCGTATCTCATCAAAAATATAAAATAGATGTGAAGGAGAAGATCTTCATGAGGGAAGTCTTGAACGTACGGAGTACACATAGTTCGGCCTCAGAAGCAAATTATGATGTAGTAGTAATAGGAGCAGGTCCTTATGGTCTTTCAACTGCCGCGCATTTGCAAGACCGGGGACTCAACGTGGCAGTATTTGGAAAACCATTACATCTCTGGCGTGAGCACATGCCTCAGGGTATGCTTCTGCGTTCGTACTGGTGGGCGACTAATCTCTCAGACCCTCACAAAAAATATGGCCTGGAACAGTACTTTCAAACTGAGGAGCAGTGTGAAAGTGATCCTTTTCCTGCAAAAGCTTTTATCAGGTATGCACTATGGTTTCAGAGGAATCTCGTGCCCAATGTAGACGAAACGTACGTGGAAACCATTGAGCGTATAAATGGTCGGTTTGAAACTCAGACTCGTTGATGGTCGTAAGGTGCGGAGTTCCGCGCTAGTAATGGCTCCAGGTCTCATCTATTACGTCAATCGTCCCCTGGAATACGATCATCTTTCACCAGAGGTCATATCACATACAGCAGATCATGCCAGCTTGGATCGTTTTCAGGGCCAGCGGGTTGTTATAGTAGGAGGAGGGCAGAGCGCCCTGGAAAATGCTGCGCTTCTCAATGAGAGTGGTGCCCGTGTTGATCTCATAACCCGGAGTCCGCTCACCTGGTTAAAGGGCGAATCTATGAAGGACCGTACACTTATCACGCGGTTGCGTTATCCAAAAGCAGGAATTGCTCCTGGATGGTTTAACTGGGGCCTGGAAAATTTTCCTTACACCTTCCAGCACCTTCCACGCAATGTAAAAGACAGGCTATTACTTGGTCGGGGGCGTTACGGTCCTGCCGGTGCAGCATGGCTCCAGGATCGTATTCACAAAAAAGTGACAATCCATGAATTACAAAGGGTACAGGCAACAAAAGAGGCTGGCGCTGGTGTAACAATAACCCTCTCGAATGGGGAGACGGTGCAAGCTGATCACATTATGCTTGCGACAGGATATCGTGTAGATATCAAGAGATTGCCGATGCTACATCCAGAATTGTTGGCTCAGATAAAAACGTATCAGGGGGCTCCTGTTTTGAATCAGGGGTTTGAATGTAGCGTACCGGGACTCTATTTCGTAGGCATCTCTTCAGTGTCTAGCTGTGGTCCGCTCTATCGCTTTGTAGTAGGAACCGCTGCCGCCGCCCAACGTGTGACTGCAACGATTGTCGGCCAGGTTGCAAGGACAAAATATGAAAGAATCGCTAGATGACATCGTGGTGGATATAGTACAGAACGAGCCCTACTCTGCTAACCAAAATAGAGTTGAGATACCACCTGGCCTGCGTCATAGACAGGGCATGAAGTATGATGCACTGGTACTGGATGCACAACTGCGCCAATCGTTAGTTACTGTCCGTTCGCTTGGATGTCGTGACAAATACGTTGCAGCATTGGAAGTTTCCGATCTTGTGAAGAAGGCAAAATATGTGCCCACGTTTTCCTCTCACTGGTGCCACAGTTCATATGTGGCACCATCTTTTGAGCATAATACGGAGCCGTATCTGAAGTATCTGTTTCAGGTAATTGATAATACTGGTGCTAGCGTACTCATCACTTCATCTGATGGGACGCTCGCACTGCTTCGGAAGCACCGCGATATACTCGAACGACGAGTGCATATTGCACTTGCGAAAGAGTCCGCATTAGAGGTGGTCATCAACAAAGATCAAACATTAGAGATTGCTAAACATCTGGGCCTGGGTATTCCAGGCGAGCGTAATGGTGAAGGGAGAGAACGAGGTCCCTGCTGCAATTCGTGAGATTGGACTTCCTGCTGTTGTGAAACCCGTCGAGTCATGGTTGTGGGGAGGGAGCGGACAGCAAGGAGTGAGACTCATATGCCAGCTGGTGACGACCCCGGAAGAGGCCCGACGAGCCGTATCAGAGTTAACTTGTTATGGAGGGCGGATACTCTTTCAGCAGTTTCTATCAGGCAGGCGTGAGGCTGTCAGCTTCCTCTATGCCAATGGTCAGATATACGCGCGTTTCGCACAATGGGCCAGAAGAACTCAGCCACCTCTGGGCGGAACATCTGTGTATCGTCAGAGCATCGTTCTTCCAGAGGATATCGGACACCAGGCTGAGGAGTTGGTGCGTGAAATAGAACTGGAAGGCTATTCTGAAGTCGAATTTCGACGAGATAGTGCGGGAAAAGCTTACCTGATGGAGATCAACCCGCGTCTATCGGCCTCGGTAGAGGTCGCTGTACGTGCCGGAGTCGATTTCCCTTATCTCCTCTATCAATGGGCAAATGGGGAAAAAATTGACAGAATAGAGAGTTATCAACCAGGAATCTGGATGCGCTATCTCGCAGGTGATATCGTGACAACGGTTCAGGCATTGCTTCAGCGTGGTAGACCCGGTGTCGATCCACCTGCGAGGGCAGTATTGGATTTCTGCACCGCTTTCTTTACTCCCACAGGATATGACTACCTTGAGTGGAGGGATCCTTTACCAGCCCTCGTTGCAACAGTTGGCTTTGTTCATCATCACGTGGAAAGATTTCGCCCAAATTTAATTAGATATAGAAGGAGGTTCAGGATGAATACATTTTCGGCAGAAAATAAATTAGGAGAAAAAGGAGAAGGTCATTCTCAAACCTTTGAAGATTTATACACAAAGGGGGGGTACCTGGCAAAGCAGCCCACCTGGCATGTTGAAGAATCTCCGTGGAAAGTAAAAGCGATTCTGCGTATGCTAAAACAGAATCATCTCCAGCCGACTTCTATCTGTGAAGTGGGATGTGGTGCCGGTGAGGTAATCAAGCTATTACAGGACAGCATAGAGGATGATTGCATTTTCTGGGGATATGAAATTTCTCCTCAGGCATTTGAGCTTTGTAAATCGCGAGCAAATGAGCGGCTACACTTCAAACTCGCTGATTTTACTCAGGAGAAAGAAGCATTTTATGATCTCCTTTTAGTGTTGGATGTCTTTGAACATATTGAAGATTACTTCAGTTTCTTACGAACCCTGAAGCCTAAAGGTGAGTATAAGATATTTCAAGTGCCTCTCGATCTGTCAATACGCTCGATATTGTTTAAAGAGTTAGTTGGCTTTCGTAGATCCTTTGGCCATATTCACTATTTTACAAAAGAACTTGCAATTCAGACTTTGAAAGACCTTGGCTATGAAGTACTGGATTACTTCTATACCATGGAAGAAACGACATACCCACCACTTGAAAGCCAGGCCAGCAGACTGAGGCGAGCTAGAAGGTTTCTGGGCAGAACCAAAAGAAGATTGTTAAAACCGGTGGATAAGTTTCTTCTTACCTTTATGCCCGATATAGCAGAACGCCTTTTTGGCAGGTGGAGACTCTTAATTCTGGTAAAGTAAGCGTAGAAAGAGTAAACGCTCATGCGGAAACACCTTATGTTGTACGTTGCAGCTTGCTTTTACTATAGTGGGTTGGTAGCTCTGGCACGCTGGCGGATAGGATGCAGAGGCCCGTACCTGGTCATCTTAAACTATCATCGAGCATCTGAAGGAGATCTACGGAGTCACCTGCTTTACCTGCGTCGTTACTATCGTATCTTGCATGCAGAAGCTGCGCTGGAAGAACTGTATGGGCAGCGTAAAAATAAGCAGCGGAGGCGTGATCGGCATACTGCCCTGGTACTTACTTTCGATGATGGGTATCGTGATAACTATACTCATGCTTTTGCGCTTGCTCATGAGTTACAGATACCCTTTACTATCTATCTGCTTCCCGGCTATATAGAGAGTGGAGAGTATTTCTGGTGGTCAGAAGGAAAGCGTTTGGTAGGTCGTGCGGAGGTCGATGAGATCGCGCTAGACGAGTACACCTACCATCTCTGCCATGCAGAGGAGCGAACTGCGCTTGCAAGAGTAATTGATGCTCGTCTGCGTTCAGCTCAATCAGTAGCGGAACGAGAAGACTTTCTTACCTCGATTCGTGCAAGACTGGGAGTACCTTCTTCAACCCTTGTAGAGGATCTACCTTCTCTGCCTTTAACATGGAAACAGATCCTGGAAATGGAGGAGAGCGGATGGGTCTCCTTTGGAGCCCATACAATGGGTCACCCCATTCTTGCATATCTTACTGATAAAGCCGAGATAGCGTATGAGGTAGCTACTCCTCGAATCATTCTGGACCAGCAACTAGGTCATCCAATACGTACCTTTGCCTATCCAGTTGGACAATTGCGGCACATAAGTGATGATGTGGTTCAGGTGGTAAAGCTAGCAGGCTATGATTGGGCCTGCACCACCAGGCATGGCTTCAACACACGTGAGAGTAATCCCTATCTCCTCAAACGCATTGAGGTTGATGTTGATCACCATTGGCTGGTGGTAGCAGCCAAGACGGCAGGCCTATGGGGTTTCTTATCCCGCTTACGCTGGAATCCCTTTGTGCGCAGGCACTTTACTAATGCGTATAGTGTTTAAGCGCGTAACGAGGTTAGCGTATGTGCCAATCCTTCACGGAAACTGACGGTTGGCGTGTATCCAAGGAGTTTTTGCGCTTTACTAATATCGGCGAGACTATCACGAACATCCCCTGGGCGTGGATCGCGATAGTCCGCCTCAATGTGCGTATTGAGCAGTTCCGCTGCTGTATATAAGACGCCGTTCAGCGAGATCCGTTCACCACAGCCGATGTTCATTGCCTCGCCGATAGCATCGGTAGATGTAGATGCAAGGAGGTTAGCCTGTACAATGTTCTCGATGTAGGTGAAATCACGTGTTTGCTCACCGTCTCCAAAGACTATCGGGCGTCGCTTTTCCAGGAGAGCTGTCAGAAAGCGTGGGATGACTGCAGCATATTCTGAAGCGGGATCCTGCCTGGGACCGAAGACGTTGAAATAACGCAGTGCAACTGTTTCAATTCCGTAGACGAGCGTAAACACTCTACAGAGTAATTCGCCAGTTAGCTTTTGAACAGCATAAGGTGACATTGGTTGGGTAGGCATCCCCTCTTGTTTGGGTAGGATAGGAGTATTTCCATAGACCGATGAGGAACTTGCATAGACCACTCGGCGTACGCCGGCATCTCGTGCCGCAAGAAGAACATTTTGTGTTCCGTTGATGTTGGTTTCAAGCGATGCGACTGGTTGAGCGATGGAGCGTGGAACTGAGGCTAATGCAGCTTGATGGAAGACGACCTCTACGCCTTTGACCGCGGCTTTTACGGCGTCCATATCGCGTAAGTCACCCTGAATAAACTCCACCTTTCCTGGAAGATTTTGTAGTGCTTGTATATTGTTTTGATTACCGGTTGCCAGATTATCGAACACCCGTACCGCTTCGTTGCGTTTGAGCAGTGCCTCTGCGATATGAGAACCGATAAATCCGGCTCCACCAGTTATGAGGTATATTTTTGCTATCATGCTTTTATTCTATCATATCTGACAAATTTTAAAAAACGAAATCCGTCCCGTGCATCTTTGCAGTATATTCTTAGTGCGTACAAGTGAAAATGCTTTTGTCGTCCTCTATCCGTTTCTTGGGAAGGATGCTGTTATGTTTCGTCCTCTATCAGGTAGGCGATTAATTGCTATAGTAAGTATATTTTTGCTTTTTCCAATACTAAACGCTTGTAGCTTCTCCGAAACGAAAAGTTTGCAGAAGCAATCTTTAATTTCTACGCCTACGCCCATGCCCATAAGTACTCCTATAACAAAATCGTGTAATGGCCCTTCCTGTCCTGCTCTATTTCCTGGAATGCGCCCATTTATCGATACCTCGAATAACATTCATCAGTTTCAAGTTTTTGACTACCATATAAATGATCCGGCCTCTGTTGCTCACCACTACGATTTTGTATGGGGAGTAGCTCCCAACAAAGTAGCCTCTTTTCGCTCTGCTCACCAGGGCATATTGCTCGGCTATTACATACCCTTTCATGATGATAGTGGAACATTTGCTGATGCCAAGATTGCGGAAAACCATGATCTAAATTACTGGAAAGCGTTCCACCCAGATTGGATACAATACAAATGCGACCGTGTTACCCCAGCTTTTGAGTACGGAAATCCAAATATGCCTTTGGATTTCTCTAATCCTGATCTGGTGTCATGGCAAATACGGACCTATGCCCAACCGGCCAGCCACAGTGGTTACGATGCTATTGCAGCGGATAACCTCAACATGGAAAATCTGTTTGGTGCATGTGGCTTCTATAGAAATGGACAGTGGGTGCAGCGATATACTGGTAAGATAGATGATCCACAATGGTATACCGATGTTATCTCCTGGTTAACGCGAATGCAGGCAGCCTTGCATTCTCTCCCTCACCCATTGGCACTCATTCCCAATCTTGGCTTTGCAAGTAGCTCTTTACTGAGCGATTTAATGCTACACCAGATCGTGAGTCATGTTGATGCGATACTCGATGAACGCGGCTTTACTAACTATGGACATAACTACGCAACCGGCAATAACTGGTTGCAAATTATTCAATTTGTGAGGAGTGTGCAAGCGCAAAATAAAGCGTACTACATTATTAATCAGTTCTCATCTCAGATCGGTCAAACCGAGATAGAATGGGCTCTGGCATCCTATTTATTGTGCAAAGAACATCTGGCTTCAATATTTATTTCTAGAGTGCAGGATTATGGACGCCCATTGTACTATCCAGAATATAGTGCTCCTATTGGTACTCCGCGTAGCGAGATCTATCAGTCTCAGCATGTCTACTGGCGTGATTACAGCAATGGTCTGGTTGTAGTTAACCCTGATGATGCGCGTTCTTATACCGTGAGGACCAGCTTTTCGGGATATAAGGATCTCTCTGGCAATCGTGTTGGTCAATCGTTTACCATCCCGGCACATTCGGGTATGGTGCTTATTGGCTGATATTTCAGTGAAACGATGGTCTTGTTCGATGAGATGATTGAGGTGTTTGCACATCCTGAGAAGATCAAGATTTAAATTGACAGGAGTGAGATACTGATGGAAAAATAAGGAGTTCCCATAAAGCACTCCATTTTTCGTCATCCCCGCTCGTGACCCGTTTGTAACTATTTGAAAATGTATAAAGGACGATTTTGTGCAACAATTTGATCATTCTCATCCCAGAAAACAATTTCTCACATTCGCAAGTATCACCACCTTGGGTATTGCCGCCTTGCTGTTAGGGCTTGCTTTGATCCTCTTCGCTCACTATCACGAACGTGCTTACATCTTTCTGGGTCTGGGTGCAGGAGGCATCATCGGCGGAATTGCCGGGATCGTTGGGGCTGGGTCGAAGACCGGAACCGCACTAAGTTATGGAATGATTGCACTAGGCATGATGGGCACCGTTATTGGCATCAATTATCTCACGAATTATTATGGCCCGTCTCCGAATCAGGCGCATGGGGAGATAGTTATTGCCTTGAGCCTCATTACCATTCTAGGAGGGTTTGTCGGAGCAGTATTCGTACAGCCCACAGGTGGCATTGCGACCTTTTTAAGTGTGATCATGCTAGGTGTGGTCGCGTCGCTAGGCATTGTGGTGGTGACCATCGGAACAATCTACCTGCTCGTTCTTCAATCCCAGGAACGTGCCTATCTTCTACTTAGTGTGGGTGCCATATGCTTTATTGGAGGTATCTTTTGTGGTACGTTCATTCAAAGCAGAGCAAGGAACACATTGCTGTAAAGTATTGTGGCTGAAAAGGGATAGCCAGCTACCGATTGACAAATAGTGAGCTTTCACCACTTTTGTAGAGCCTCTAAAGATACGATTGAATGTAACCGATAACATCGAGAAGCATGCAGGCAAACTTGTCGAGTGTTGAAATTCCTGAGCAAGCCTCAGTTCATGTTTGGCAGCTAACAAGCGTTGAACAGCCGACTGGTTGGTGTCTAGAGAAAGGCGTGTCCAGCAGTTCCATCAGATAGACCTCATGCGTCAGACCTTCTTTCGCGACTTCGAGTGCAAGATCGGCCAAGGTCATGGTGTCTAAATTAAGGCGATCTAATAACCTCTGCAATTCGCTGTGACGATTTCTACATCTATTCGCAAGGTCAACCACTGCATCGGTTTTGGACCGAGTATCGTATCAATGCTATTACCTGTAATACCTATCTACTCAAAGTCCAGTGTACTAAAGATCAGATTGTTTTTGGTAATTGATTGTCGAACTCAAACTCCTCAAGCAAGGTCAGAAGCGGGTTTGTGGGATAT
>CAVSVN010000028.1:0-40581 GCA_963731415.1 uncultured Chloroflexia bacterium | reverse complement strand
GCTGCAAGAACTCCTCACCTTCTAATGCATCGAGTCCCGCTCCTGCAAGAAGACCTGTATCTAATGCCCACGTAAGGGCCTGAACATCTATGAGCGAGCCACGGGCGGTATTTATCAAAAATGCTCCACGCTTCATCTGAGACATTGTTTCTCGGTTGAGCATGTGAAATGTCGTTGGTGTTGCTGGTGCGTGTAAAGTGACAATATCGGAACGAGAGAGCAGGTCAGCCAGACTACCATAGCTGTATCCTAAGACCTCTGAGAAGTGGCGATTAGGATACACGTCGTAGGCTAGCACCTGCATCCCAAATCCCTTTGCAATACGGATGACATGAATCCCAATTGCTCCTGTCCCGATCACTCCGAGCGTTTTGCCATAGAGATCACACCCTCTAAGTCCCTCCAGCGTGTAATCTCCATGCTGTATCCGCGTCGATGCCATAGAAATCTTGCGTGTGAGGGTGAGAATGAGCGCAAACGTATATTCAGCAACCGCGTTTTCTCCATAGCCTGGCACATTTGCGACAGCGATCCCTCGTTCTACCGTATCTGGAAGATCAATGTGATCATAGCCAGTCGAACGTGTCGCGATGAGTCGTAGATGGGGCATCTTATCCATCTCAGTACGCCCTATCTTTGAATGAATGAATGGAACGAGTATTTCAACGGAGGCCATGTTCTCTGGCGTTGCTTCAGCGAGCGTGCCAGGAATAGTCTCTACTGAGAACATATCGTCAAGTGCCTGAATGATGGAAGAACATTCTTCCGTCGTGACTTCTGTTACCAAAACGTGCGGTTTTTTATGAAAAGATTGCATTGCTATCCTCCAGGGCGCTCTTCCGAAATTATCGATGGAGTATGTGTTTCAAACGTCTCCATCCTGGAACGATGGGAAGCTTGAGACAATAGAAGGATTTCCTCTCCTGCTGCCTCAAGCTTCTGACTATATGGCCTTGCCTAATCGGTCCATACCCAATCACGAATCTCCGGCATATCTTCAAAGTTTGCCCGTATATAGGCATGATGCTTAGTCAATAGATCATTGCATTCAGCAATAAGTGGTGATGTCAATGCTTTCAGACGAGTTGCACGACGCATGGCCTCAATACAGAGCTGATAACGACTCATACCATTGAGGACAACCATATCAAATGGTGTCGTCGTTGTCCCCTCTTCATTAAAACCACGGACATGGATGCGCTCAGCATTTGGGCGTCCATGTACAAGCTCATGCACCGCTCGCGGGTAGCCATGAAAGGCAAAGACGACCGGCTTGTCTTCTGTAAAGTGCTCGACGAACCTAGCATTGTCCATGCCATGAGGATGCAGGTACGACGGACAGAGCTTCATCACATCGACGACGTTGACCACCCGTATCTTCAATTCAGGAAGATGCTGGCGTAACCACCATGCCGCTGCAACCGTTTCTAGTGTAGGGCTATCACCTGCGCAAGCTAACACCACATCTGGCTCGACTGCATGGTCATTACTAGCCCATTGCCACGTAGAGAGACCACGCGCACAGTGTGCTATCGCGTCTTCCATATTGAGCCATTGAAGTTGGGGTTGCTTGTCAATGACAATCAGGTTCACATAGTTCCGACTGCGTAAGCAATGGTCGGCGACTGAAAGCAAGCAGTTGGCATCAGGTGGCAGGTAGATACGTGCAACCGTGCCTTTACTCGAAAGGACGACATCAATCAATCCAGGTCCTTGATGGCTAAAGCCGTTATGGTCATTGCGCCAGCAGGTCGACGTCAAGAGGAAGTTGAGGGATGCAATCGATTCGCGCCAGGGAAGTTTCTCCCCCGCTTGCAACCACTTCGCGTGTTGGATGGTCATGGAATCGGAGACCATCGCAAACGCCTCGTAGGTCGCGAATACGCCGTGCCGTCCTGTAAGCAAATAACCCTCAAGCCAGCCCTGACAGAGATGTTCGCTCAGCACCTCCATGACACGTCCATCAGGAGAGAGATGGTCGTCACTTGAGAGCACTTTTCCTGTAGAGCAACGATTTTCCACTTCAAACACATTGCCTAGTCGGTTCGAGTTGGTCTCATCAGGACAGAAGAGGCGGAAATTCTGCTGCGCTGCATTGCGTGTGAAGATGTCGCGCATCATCTTACCAAATTGCCGTGTTGACTCATGATGCTCTGTCGCTGGCTTTGGCACGTCGATTGCATAATCGGTAAATGCTGGCAAGTCCAGATCTACCAGGACTTTGCCACCGTTTGCATAAGGATTAGCTCCCATACGACGATCCCCTTTTGGAGCGAGTACTGCCAGTTCCGCGATCAGATGGCCCTGCTCATCAAAAAGGTCTTCTGGATGATAGCTCCGCATCCATTGCTCAAGAATGTTCAGGTGCTCCACGTTTTCTCTCACATCTGCAACCGGTACCTGATGGGCACGGAACGTACCTTCAATGGGCAGACCATCCACTTCTTTCGGGCCTGTCCATCCTTTAGGAGTACGCAGAATAATCGCGGGCCAGCGTGACCCCCTGGTGAAGCTATGGAGACGAGCATCTTCTTGAAGAGTACGGATTTTTGCATAGCAGGTATCAAGCGTTTCTGCAAAGGCTTGATGCATCATTATGGGATCGTCACCTTCGACAAAATGAACGTCGTAGCCATGACTCTCGATGAGGGTACGAACGTCGTCATCCTCCTCGCGCCCGAGCACAGTAGGGCCAGAAATCTTATAACCGTTCAGGTGGAGGATGGGCAACACAGCCCCATCGCGTGCTGGATTCAAAAACTTGATACTTTTCCAGGCACCTTCAAGGGGTGCGGTCTCGGCCTCGCCATCACCCACGACAGCAATCGCGATCAGATCCGGATGATCAAAGACGGTGCCAAATGCGTGGGAGAGGACATAGCCGAGCTCGCCACCTTCGTGAATAGAGCCAGGAGTTGGCACGCTCACGTGACTTGGTACTCCACCAGGCGTTGAGAACTGGCGGAAGAGGCGGCGGATGCCCTCGGTATCCTGTGTGATATGTGGGTATATCTCTGTGTAGGTCCCTTCCAGGTAGACATTGGCAAGCAATGCAGGGCCACCGTGTCCTGGTCCCGCGAGGTAGATTGCGTTGACATCGTTATCTTGAATAAGCCGATTTACGTGTATATAGATGAAGCTCAGTCCGGGCGATGTGCCCCAGTGCCCAAGCAGGCGTGGCTTGATGTGGCTTGCTTGCAGCGGCTCTCTCAATAAGGGATTTTCCTGTAAGTAAATCTGACCAATGGTCAGATAATTCGCGGCATTCCAATACCGGTGCATGAGATCCAGACGCGCCTGATCGATGGTTGATACTCTGGCCTGATCGATGGTTGACATTATATCCTCCAAGTTCTATGGAACATGTTTTTATGTGCTCTTGTAGCAGAGGCGCTCCTCTGATTCTGATAGGCATGAAATAAATTGGTGTCGTATTATCTTGACTGTCTACATATCGTCTTCAGTCATCTTTCCCACTTGAAACTGGCCATCAAAGCCAGATATGAGAAAGCCAAAATTCGACAAAGCGGCTCTTCTCATTATGGTACTGGCAGAGCGTGAGAAGATGCGTGAGAATGACCGTGAATTGCTCATGTTCTTTTCTACATGCAGACGCTCGCATACCTCAGTGCTTCCAACGAATTCATTTTTTCCCCCTGGTTTTGTTTCGATACATGAATTCGTCGGAAGCACTGGGTTCACGTGCCTATGATAGTAAGGATTTATTCTGCCGCCTGATCCCAATGTTCGGGAGAGCGCCAGAGACTCGAGAGGATCAGTTCGCGAATGAAGAGCATCTCCTTCGGCAACCGATCATAGAGCTTCTCAAACAGCTCCTCATGTGAAAGCAGTTCCTGCTTCCAGACGTTGCGGTCAACGGACATTAGCTCGTTAAACTGCTCACGGGTGAAATCTGTCAGGCCGCGCCAGTCCAGATCCTCATAGCGCGGCATCCAGCCAATTGGACTCTCAATGCTCACGGCACGACCATGGGCCCGTTCGACAACCCACTTCAGGACGCGCATGTTGTTACCAAAGCCTGGCCACAGGAAATTGCCTTGCGCATCGCGGCGGAACCAGTTCACGCTGAAGATGCGTGGAGGGTTCGGTAACTGCCGCCCGAAGTTCAGCCAATGGTTGAAGTAGTCGGCCATATGGTACCCGATGAACGGCAGCATCGCGAATGGGTCGCGGCGTACCTCGCCAAGAGTGCCAGCGGCGGCGGCGGTCATTTCCGAACCCATGGTCGCAGCAGCGTACACGCCATAGGCCCAGTTGAATGATTGATAAACCAGAGGTACCCCATCCGCACGCCGACCCCCGAAGATGAACGCTGAAATGGGGACTCCTTGTGGATCGCTGGCCGCTGAATCGAGCACGGGACACTGGCTGAGCGGTGCGGTGAAGCGTGAGTTGGCGTGCGCCGCCTTGCGTCCACTGCTGGGTGTCCAGTCTTGACCGAGCCAATCGATCAGATGGGCAGGTGATGTTTTCGTCATGCCCTCCCACCAGACGTCGCCATCGTCGGTCAACGCAACATTGGTAAAGATCGTGTTGGCACGCATCGATGCCATCGCGTTCGGGTTGGAGGTCGTGTTGGTGCCAGGTGCCACGCCGAAGAAGCCTGCTTCGGGATTAATTGCATAGATCTTCCCATCCGGCGCTGGTTTGATCCAGGCAATATCATCACCAACCGTCGTCACCCTCCATCCTTCCTCCAGAAACTCCGGAGGTGGAACGAGCATCGCGAAGTTCGTTTTCCCGCAAGCGCTTGGGAAGGAGGCGGCAACGTAGGTCTTCTCTTTATCAGGATTCTCGACGCCAAGGATGAGCATATGTTCTGCCAGCCATCCCTCATCACGCGCAATTACCGAGGCGATCCGTAGCGCAAAGCACTTCTTGCCCAGTAACGCGTTGCCACCATAGCCTGATCCATAAGACCAGATTGCACGCTCCTCAGGGAATTGAACAATGTATTTGGTCTCCTGGTTACACGGCCAGGAGATATCCTTCTGCCCTGGTTCCAGCGGCATGCCAACCGAGTGCATGCAGGGGACGAAGTCACTGTCTTCCTTCAGAACATCGTACACGGCGAGGCCCATACGGGTCATAATACGCATACTTGCAGCAACATAGGGCGAGTCCGTGAGCTGAACGCCGAGGCGTGCAAGCGGAGAATTGAGTGCCCCCATGCTGAACGGGATAACATACAGTGTTCTTCCACGCATACAGCCATCGAACAGATCACGTAGCGTCTCCTTCATCTGCCTGGGCTGAACCCAGTTGTTCGTTGGTCCAGCATCGGTCTTGCTCAGGGAGCAGATAAATGTGCGGTCCTCGACACGAGCAACATCACTCGGATCAGAGCGGGCCAGGAAGCTGTTCGGACGTTTCTCGGGGTTAAGTCGAATGAAGGTGCCCAACTCGACCATCTGTTCACACAGGAGATCGTATTCTGTCTGTGAGCCATCGCACCAGTGGACCTGTTCGGGTTTGCATAATGTAACCATCTCTTCAACCCAGACACGTAATTTTGTATTCGTCACATACTCAGGTGTCGACATTATTTTCGTTGGGTCCGTAACATAGTCTGGTATCGGCATTATTTTCTCCAATTAGCTATAGGGCATGAAAATACGGGTACATGATTAGCTGTACATCCTTCCATCACTCTTCTTTCGGCGAGCGCACAATTAACATAGACTGCTTCGTCGTATTCAGAAGTCGGTCTGTGACACTTCCCATTACCCAGCGTTCCAGTCCCCCACGCCCGTGAGTCGAGATAGCAATCAAATCACACGGGTTGCTCTCCCTCATATCTTCACGCGTCTCTCCGACTTTCCCGTGCTCCGACAGTCTCAGCAGAGTGCTGGCGACATCAGACGCCGACTCAACCGAATGGGTAAGCGAGAGCCGGAGATCTTTTCCCTCGGAAGACTGGTGTTCCTCTACGTTGCTCAGATAGGTTCTGGCACGTTGAAGCGCCTCTTCGTTCAGTTCGCTGACGAATTCCTCTTCTGTGGTGGTTGGGAAGATCTTGACCACCTGGCTCAAGTGCACTGTTCCCTGCCCAGCGGCAGCCAGTGCTGCAGTCAAATAGGCCGCAGGTCGAAGTGCTGCCTCGGCAAGTGGCGAGCCATCCAGAGGAACAAGTGTATGAATTGGACCTGCTGAATCAGTTGGAGCAAGAGCAGAAGGCGTTTCACCCTGGCGAAGCACGAGAATTGGCACGGTACTTTGATGAACGAGTGCGTGTGCAACGCTTCCCAGCACCCAACGCATGAAACCGGTTCTTCCATGGCTACAGAGCACGATAAGATCGATCTCAGAGGTTTTAGCAAACGCAAGCAGTTGTTGAACAGGCAAGCCAAATTCCACCTTCGTCCTGATTTCGATGCCCGAAAGCTCCGGGGATGTGACCAGCGACTTCAGATAGGTGGTGGCGCTGTCTATCTCCTCATTGATTTCCTGCTGATTCTCCATAAGAATTGGATATAACCCTCCACTGTAGTCAGGAGGGAGACTGACTACCTGTACCAGCAGGAGAGAGCCACCAGTAAAGCGTGCGATACGCGCGGCTACTGACAAGGCTTGCTCCGCACGAGGCGATCCATCCAATGGGACGAGAATATGTTGAAACATGCAAAGCTCCTTTCTCTTTCACACGATTTCTGAGTCACGTGATCTTCCATCAAAGGGGCTTTCACCTGCTGGCCTACGTTCCTCTGTCCAACTCCTTTGCTGTACGTTGTCTGATGCCTCAAGCCTTTCCCGCATCTCTTCAAAGGTTGTCGCATCGATCTCGCCTCGTGCATATCGTTGGCTCAGTATTTCTCTTGCTATTGGACCACTTTCGGGCTGCGTTGTTGTCTGCAAAGCTGGATGCATCGTTCGCTGACTCAGCCAGTAAATCACGGTCCAGGCAAGGACGACAAGCAACATGATCCAGAGGGACGAAACGAGCATCATCAGCGTCATATTCATCCCGTTCAAACTATATCCCCACATCATTAGGAGTATTCTCACTTTCGGATGTTTCTTCGTGGACAGTGATATCCATGAAGAAACGTTTTCGTTGCTAGCCTACTGGATCAGCGAAGGGGGTTCAGGTATTTGTGTGGCAGTCTTTGGCTGCGTAAACGGTGTGGTATTCATATTGTTCTCATCCTTTACTATGTGTGGGTTTTTGGAAAGTGATTATCCTGAACGAGAGGACACGCCTGGAATCAGTTTGCTCCATTTTTCAGAATGAAGAAATGTCTTCATCCTTTGCGTATGAAGGGTGTAGCTTCCTACTATCTCAGCACGCGTGAAAACTTACTGCGCTACATGCAGATGAGCTTCGACCAGCCAGAGCCAGGTATCGATATCACGCGAGATCTCGGTGAAGAGAGCAGCGCTATCAGCATCAATCAATTCTGTCGCCTGTCCGATCGCGTAACGAATATGTTTGCCAAATGAGGCAAGGACCGTTGCAAGGGCCTCGATATGGCCATCCCCGTCAGCGACCTCAAGCGGATACCTGTCGAGCGACGTTCTGCGAGTGACGACATAAGCCGTTCCATCGGCACTGCCTCCTAGTTGCACAACACGCTCGGCAAGCAGGTCAACATACGCTTCAACGCCACGAGCAATCTGACCAAATAACGTATGTAACGCCACGAATTGTGGGCCTTTCACGTTCCAATACGCCTGCTTGGCCTGAAGCATCAGATCAATGCTATCGGCAAGGCGACGATTCAACACCTCGACCAGTTTCGTCCGTTGCTCTTCGGGAAGGCTATTGCGAGTCTTGTGCATGGCGTCTACTTTCTCTTAATATGCAGTATGCACATCATTTCATGCGCTGCTGATGATTTCATACGAGAGAACAAATCAGGTCTATGTTCTTCCACATAGTGATAGAGAGATCTGTCCGCTTAAGATTCCATTCTCTGGTTCTAGCATACCTGCTGTGCGTGAGAAGAGGTGTGAGGGCGTGCGTGAAAACATTTTTGTCAACATGAAATGTTGGACGTTGAAACGAGGAGGATGTACAATACCTCTGTATCAGAGTGAGCGTTGTGTTGCCTTATATCGTACAACCAGAGAGCTCACGAAAGACAGGACGTGTGCTATGCTTGGATCATCGGACAGGGGAACACTCCATTTTGCCTTGCTTGGCCCACCACAGGTGTACCATGGTGGTCAGTTGCTGGTGTTTCCTTCTCGCAAAGCCCTCGCCTTGCTTCTTTATCTAGCTGTGGAGGAGGGGAAGCATTCGCGCAAAATGCTCTCGGAGCTGTTCTGGCCTGAGAGCGATGCCGCTCATGCTCGCTCGGCGCTACGCACGACCGTGCTTGAGCTACGCGATGTGTTGATGAAGGACGCTTCCCGACGGAGAGAACAGGGCCGATCGCATCCCGCATCTGCATATTGACCGTGATACGCTTGAGTCTCGACTTGACCTCTGGAGTCAGCCTGGACCTGCATACGCTGCAAGCGGCCTGGGTCCTCGCACGCAACACCGCTCGCGCCACGACCACACTCCCAGAGGAGACGCGTCGCGCACACCTTGCACAACTCCAGGAGGCGACCAGACTCGCGCGTGGGGAGTTCCTGGACGACTTCCCGCTGCACAACGCGCAGGGCTTCGACGACTGGGCCCGCTTTCAGCGTGAATACTGGCATCTGCGCATGCAACTGGTCTTCGACCGACTCTCCTCTCTGTATGAAGACGTCGGCGAGTTCGAACAGGCTATTGCCGTCATCATCCGCTGGCTCGCCCTTACTTTCTCTGAACGAAGAGGCCTCACAGCGCTTGATGCGCCTGCACTTTGCGACGGGCAATCGTGTTGCCGCATTGCAAGCGTATGAGGCTTTTACGGGCTCTGCTGGCCTCGGAAATTCATGCCGAGCCGACTCCAGAAACGATGGCTCTGGCTGAACGCATTCGGGCCACGCCCCCTACTCGCCACACGAAACAGCATGCGCTCACGGGCATCTCTTCCCTCCATGCATTACGCGGCCCCTCTTGTTGGACGGACGCGGGAGTATGGTCTCTTGCTTGAGCACTACTATCTCGCCCGCCAGGGGCAGACCCAGGTGGTGCTTCTGGAAGGGGAAGCTGGCATTGGCAAGACACGGCTGGCCACCGAGTTTCTGGATTGGGCTGTCGCACAGGGGGCCGATGTGCTGCGCGGTCAGGCATTTGAAAGCAATAGGCGCCTGTCGTATCAGCCGTTTATTGAGGCCTTGCGCCCCAGAATTGACAGGGAAAATGCTCCAGAGGATCTGCTGCATGATGTCTGGCTGGCCGAACTTGCTCGCCTGTTACCAGAACTGCATGAGCGCTATCCCGATCTGACTGAGCGGGTTGCCGATGCTTCCGTAGCACGCAACCACCTGTTCGAGGCCGTAGCACGCTTGCTGGCTGCCCTGGCGGCACGTACCCCAGTGCTCCTCTTCCTTGATGATGTGCACTGGGCTGATACTGCGAACACTGGATCTGCTCCACTACCTGGCACGACGCTTCACCGAGCGAGGCGACGCCGATCCTGCTCCTGCTCTCCTTGCGTACAGAAGCACGACAGACGACCCCTGGTCTTGCCGAGTGGCGAGCAAACCTGGGACGGATTGTGCCTTTGACCCGACTGCAGCTAGGTCCGCTCTCAGCTCAGGATACGGTAAACCTGCTCCAGATCCTGGCACGACGAAACCAGGATGGAGAGGCAAACAAGTTTGGCTTCCGTCGTGGCACACAGGTGCCAGCCGACGTCTCTGGAGCGTGTTGGGCAACGGCTCTTCGCGGAAACAGGTGGGCACCCCTTCTATCTGATCGAAACGCTCAAACTGCTGCTTGCCACATGGCCTTTTTACACCACTTCCAATCGGAGATGGCACAAGGAACGGTGATGTCATGACAGCGATGGTCAAGGAACGTGGCATGGCGCGGCTCTTCCCGCCCGAGCGTGCGTGAACTGGTCAGCATTCAGCTTGATCGACTCAGCCCAGCCGCCTTTGCCTTCCTTGTTGCAGGAGCCGTACTGGAGCAAGATGCCACCTTTGAGCGGCTCTGCCGGGTTGCGGATCTCTCCGAACAGGAGGGGCTGGTTGCCCTGGACGAGGTGCTGCGAAGCCTCCTGGTGCAGGAGCCGAAGCGGTCGAACGGTCCATCAGGTAATGACGTCTACACCTTCACCCATCCTATGATTCGCGAAGTGGTCTATGTCGAGGCAGGTGAGACACGCAGTCGCATCTTTCATCGTCGTGCACTCTCTATCTTGCAAGACACTTCTATTCCCCAGCGAAACTGGCGCATCATGCTCTGGCAGCAGGGTTGCTCAGACCCAGCATTCCGCTTGAGTGTGGTGGCGGGTGATGAGGCGAGAGCCGTCTTTGCGTTGGACGTTGCCATCGAACACTATGAACAGGCATGGCAACTGCTGGCAACACAGCGGACCGACTCTAAGGTCAAGCAAAGATCTATGACATCCGACGTCCACCATCTCTACTCTGCTCTTGGACATGCCTACGAACTCACTAGGACAGGAGAGCAGGCCCGTCCTCTGTATGCAGACCATGCTCAACCATCTACTCAAAATGGCAGCGCAGGACGATGAGACGACCGGGTTGGTGAAAACGCCCTGGTATCAGGCCATGCTCGACCTCTCTACTGCAGATCTGGAAACGGCCATCACCTATGGAGAGCGTGCATTGGCAGTAGCCCGAAATAGTGGACAACCAGATCTCATTGTCCAGAGCCTGAATGCGCTAAGCTCTGTTAAGATGCACATGGGTGCGTGGGAGGAATACGAGCAACTGGCGACAGAGGTGCATGCGCTGCTACGTCGCGTCTGGAAGACCGGGCAATGGAAGCCGATGCTCTCTGCATGCTTGCAAACGCGCATCTCCACCGTGGTCGACTGCAACTGGGAATCACGCGAGCACGCAATGCGCTCACCATCAGCCGGGAAATCGGGAACGTCTGGGGGCAGGTCAATGCGCTCTATGATCTGACCTCAGGGTTACTTGACAGTGGCGCATATACAGAAGCACTTACTATTGCTCTCCAGGCCGTGACGAGCGCACGAACCCTCACCACGCATTCAGCGCGGGCGAACTACGCTGTTTCTTCGCGCCCTTATCCAATTAGGAGGCGTTTACCGGGCAATGCAGGCAGGGGAGCTGCACGTGCAATCGACCTGGAGGCACTGACGCTGGGTGAAACAATCGAAGTCGCTCTCCTACAGAGCGGTTGTCGCCTCGGTCCTCTGCGCGGATTACGTCCTTGCTGGGGAGTGGGCCGAGGCCCAGCACTACGCACGGCAAGCAGCAATGGTTGCAGGTGATCATGGATGGGTGTACGCGGAAATTCCCTACTGGTGTGTGACAGAGGCATTACTGCATGAGGGGGACGTCGCGAGAGCCAGGGAGCACCTTAGTCAACTCAATGCACACCAGGGAGATGGTCAGCGAGATCGTGTGCAGTACCTGCGAGCATCTGCAGAACTGGCACAGTGGGAAGGTCATCAAGAGCAGGCACATTCCCATCTGGAGGAAGCCCGTATCCTCGCTGAAGAGATCGGGCTGCCAGATGAACGGTGGCAGATCCAGGTGGCACTCGGCGATCTGAACCAGTCGCGGGGAGAGCAGGTACTGGCAGGTCAGGCCTATGCCCAGGCGATGAGCGTGGTTCAAGAACTTGCCGAGAAGATCGAGGATGAGCACTTGCGGACGCGTTTTCTCACTGCACCCCAGGTACTGCGGGCTGTCGTGCAAAATTGAAGCACTATGATCCAAGGAGAGCACACGTCCTCTCTCCTGTGAGCTTTCTGGCTGTATGATACAACGCAACGTTCATGCCAATTCATATATGCCATCCATCCCCAGCATTTCAATTGGTCAAGAATATTTTCACGCACAACAGGTAGGCTATGTCAAGGCCGATGCAATTGCGGCTCATGCAAGTTTTTGGTGAAGCATTTTTTTGCGGAGAAGAGAGAAGCTTGCACGTCCATACATGAGCCTTTTGTGTGTTTTTATTTTGTTGACGGCCCCTTCTACTGGTCCTTGATTCCAAGCATGAGTTACACCCGCTCGGACAGCTTCGTAATCTCGCTCAATTCCATTCACAAAACTCACGAGTTCTTTCATCGTACTTTCACGTGCTTCTTTCATCCATCCATTCAGAAGCTCAGGTTTCCATTCGCGGAGCAGGTGAAGAAACGATTGAATGAGGCCATGGAGGTAACCAATCTCTTGCGAACTTTCTAAGAGCTTCACCAGGCTTTGCTTCTCTTCAGAGGTAAGTTCCTCCTCTTTTTTCACGAGGAGCCAGCACAACTCTCTGGGGGAAAGCATTGGAGAGACTCTCTTTGTGGTCAGTGATTTTGGCGGATGTGCGCATGCCAGGAAGTCCTCGACGAAGGCGAGTGACGAAATCCTTGACGATGGATAGCCCTCCCTGAAAGCCTCGTTGCTGTAATTCTTCAAAAAGCTGAAGTGCTGTGGGGGTGTCCTCATTCCACCGTTGACACAGATAGTCATAATGGGGGTCAAGAAGGCTCGGCTGGCGGGTTCGTGGAGCCTGTCGGACTGGACCTTGAGTCTGGAGATAGTTACGAACCGTGCCGCGAGCCAGGTGTAACTCCGCTGCGATCCCATGCCCACTTATTCCCTGTTGATGCATTTCACGGACCTTTTTGACAATCTCTTGCTTTCTTTCAAAGGTTGCCTGAGAAAGGCGTTCTTGTCTCCTTTGCTCATAGGTAGGAGCAGATGCCACGGTCTCCCTCGTTTCTAAGACTGACGGAGGAACTGGAATGAAGAGGGAATGGTGTTTCAGATAGCTTTCTACAGCATCTCCAAGATTTTTACACAGATGCCATCGATCGGCACACTGAATCGCTTGTGGAGCTCCTTGCGCGGCCCCGTCGGCATAGACTCCACCTCGGTCTCTGCTTACCACTTCGATTTCTGGATGAGACTGAAGCCATTTTTTGACGCTTTCTGTTTCCCGATCAGGAAGGATATCGATGATATGATGAGAATCTAAATCAATAAGAACCGTTCCATATCGTAAACCCCTCTTCCAGGCGAAATCATCAATTCCGCTTCGTTTTACTTGTCCGACGGGTGGTAAGGGGAGAAGGTGCAGAGAAAAGAGGATTGTCATTCTGGACACGTGTATCCCCATTTGCGTTGCTAAACGAGCTCCGCCATTGGCATTGAAGGCGACCCCTATGGCCTGGATTAACGTGCGCAGCCGCGTTGTCAGCCGGGATGAGGGTTCGATCAACTCAGGAATGCGTTCGGTAAAGACTTTGCGCGAGCATTCGGGATTCCGGCAAAAGAATTTTTTCACCGAGAAGATGACCCTTACCAGACATTTGGTACAGGGCAGTTCCATTGGATGTCTCCGGTAATAGCTATGGATGGCCTGTGAAGGTTGAGCGCAGCCTGGACAAGGACACATGATGCGCTTTGAGATGATTTGTATTTCCAGATGGTTTTCTTCCTTGTGAAGAGAAACAATTTCCAAATCATCAGGTAATGGGAGCAATGGTGTTGTTGGCATTCCCTTGCGACTTCTCCTCAAGTTTGATGAGGGAAGTGTAGCAGATTTGAGCCAAATTGCCAGGCATTCACCAAAAAGTTTCATGAGCCTATACTGAGCCGGAGTTAAATTGACCAACCCCCAAGAAAGCTGTAAGCTGAGGAATATCAAAAACAGGTCATCAATCTGGGTTTCTTTTCACCATCCTCACTCAGAATGTTTCTGGAAATGGAGCCTGCGCATACCTAATAGAGATATGGCCACACTCTGGTAAAACGTAAACGCACCCACATCTTTGTGACTGTTCAAGATGGATGAAATGCGGGTATGCTTGCAGATGAAAGGAGAAGTACATCTATGACTATGTATGAAATTCCACAGAGAAACTGGAATTTGTTTGCCAGTGTCCTCCAGGAGATCCTTGCCACTCGTGGGCTAGGCCTGGGCCATCTCGATGATCGTGCGCATATTCATCGCGAGAAAGTGCGTCGCCTGCAACTCTCTCTCAAGATACCCAAGAGCTTTCCAATCCTGAATATCGATGAAATGGAACATGTCATTACGGTCTTTCAACTAAACCGCAACGAGAGGACACATCTGCGAGCCGCTCTCCTTGCTACCTCGATCGAAGAAACACTTATGGATCGCATCAATCCAGATGATGCGCTTAAGGCTGCTGAACAAATTTTTGGCATTATTCTACAAGCTCTACAGGAACATGCACATGATCTTGCAGGCATTGGGGCTATCAAGGGAGGAGGCACGATGGCATCTGAAGAGAGTGAGATTGATCGCAAATTGGGAAACGCGCTCACCGCCATCGATCATGCAACACTTGCGCTGCATCTGAGCCGCAATGCAGATTCTCAGGTAGAACGAGTTGAGCGTGCACAGCAGGCACGTGATAGCTTCATAGCGGCGCTCTCTGAACTCGATAAAGCGGCTCCCGCTCTTCAGGTACAGGCCCCCTGGCAGGTCTGGCACGATGAAGCACAAAATGGGTTGGCTGCTGCGCAGAATCGTCTGACTTCACTTGGCACATAGCACAGTTATAAAAGGGGAAATATGATGGCACAATCTATCACCCATGCTTGCACAAATTGTGGAACTCCTGTCCCTTCTGAGATGCGTTTTTGCCCAAATTGTGGTACACCAACAAACGCAGGTGCAGGCAGTCCTGCTGGCTACGTTCCAAGCCTGCCTGCACCACGATCATACACAGAATATCCACAACAACAACAGCCTCAGCCAGTCTACCAACCAGCTCCAGGGCAGCAGAGCTATCAACCACCGTTCCCAATTTCTCAGCCTGCGCCCGTATATACACGGCCTCAGAAAAACGCCAGGCGAGGGATACTAAAGGTGGGAGTAATCCTTCTGCTCCTACTGCTCTTGCTCGGCGCAAGTGGTTTCTTTGCCTTTCGCTATATTACCAGTAGAAACAGCACCATACCGGCTACCACAGGCGCAAATAGTGAGATCACACCAACCCAGACCGCGCTGACCACGACCCCTATTAATACAACGGTCAACTATGCAAGCGTCGATATCACGATTATCAATGCACAACAGACCAAGAGCTTTGCGGATGATACAGGAACATCAGCACAGGGAGTGGTACGCCTCAATTTGCATGCGGTCCAATCAGATATAAATAACGTGTACTTTGCGAGTGCTCCCGCATTTGCCTATCCTGAGTCTTTTATCCTGCTGCTACCCGGAGGTAGTAAGGTCACCACAGGGGGGTATAAAGATATCAGCGGACCTGCCCGTAAGGGAAACCAGACCACCTGGATCGATTTTCCCGCTGCTACAGGCATGAAAGTGGATCAGATGATCCTGCAAATTGGCAAAGATACCGAAGAGCAAATACAAGTTCCGTTAACTGGTCATGCCGACGTGAGTCAGTATCAACCTAAACAGAGTACGCCCAATCTGCGTGTGCCATTTGGAAGTATGTTTTGGACTCTGAAAACGGTCGTGTTGAAACTTAGCGACAGCGGCACTCAGGTCGATAAAGGCTTACGCTTTCTGGTCCTCACCTTCTCAATTGATAATCCCAGCACTGAAGGGAGTATTGGTTATCCTCCTGATTACATTCGCTTGCAATATGGTGGAACGACCATTACACTCGATCAATCGGTCATAGGCGATGCTGCGGCTGGCACGGCAAATATCCCAGGTCTGGTTTCCTTCCAGGTGCCACAAGATACTACAGCGGCAACGTTCATACTGCTACCAGGGCACCTCACTCCTGGCGCAACTAGCCAGGCAACGATACCTTTTCAGATCCCGTAGAGATAGTTTCACCAACCAGTGATTTGAAAGCCAGCCCAATAGTAGGGATCGGCGTAGGGGCAATCATCAGGAGCAAGTTCTTCGGCGTGGGATTGAACGACCTCCTGAGCCTGAATGGCATCGAAGCGATTGGCTCGCCCACGTACAGCAACAAGGTGACCTGCGTTTGCCGGTATGATATTCGCCTACGCCTTTTGTCGGAATTCGCCAGATGATATATTCACCTGCCAGAGAAGCAATTCCTGGTTGGTGACCGTTCGTAACCACTGTTGGGCGCGAGCCAGTGCTGTTGCTGGTGGCTCAGTGTGCATCTGAGGGAACCACTCCAGCGCGAAGCGCACCATCAGGAGATAGGTTGCGCGATCGTCCACAGACCACAACGAAGCCAGAATAGCAGCAGCTCCAGCTTGCAGCATGCCTGCCGCAAGGCTACGCACTTCATCACGCGCTCCCTGTAGTCGAGTATCGGCTGTCTGGCACGCCGACAAGATGAACAGCCGAAGTCCTCGTAGATCAACCTGGTCACTTAACATATCGGCCAGGGTCAATTCCTCCTCGTGAGCGAGGAGGAGCCGCGAGCGCAAAAAGTTCTGTGTATCGAAGATACCATGACAGGATGCATTCACCACAAGTCCAGTGCGTAATGCTTCGATCAACCAAGCACGTGAAGCCTGCCACTGCACTTTGACGCTCGCAAATTGTTCCAGGCGTTTCCCCAGTTCTACCAACGTGAAAGCCTCCGCCTCGCCCCAGCGAAGGTTCTGTCGCGTTGGATAGGGGTTTCCCAAGCGCATAAATACCTGTGCGTGAC
This sequence comes from uncultured Chloroflexia bacterium, assembly GCA_963731415.1. Taxonomy (GTDB): domain Bacteria; phylum Chloroflexota; class Ktedonobacteria; order Ktedonobacterales; family Ktedonobacteraceae; genus JACDAE01. Next base: position 23,935 of record CAVSVN010000028.1, on the reverse strand, counting down.
GCGCCGGTCTGCTCGTTATACAGCAGCGAAAGAGCACTTGGAGCAATGCTGGTAGGAAGCGTCTCGCCCAGTGTCCGCCCATCATGCAGGAGTGTTCCTGCAAGCGGGAAGGCTGCGAGACGCCCACAGGGAACAAGTGTCAGACTACCAACACCGGCTTCATACAGCCACGCTACCAATGGCTGCAACATCGTCTCGTGCAGCGCTAACTGGCAGCGTTGCAACTCGCGTTGCAGTACGGTGTAGTTCAGGGTACTTGCCAGGAGTGAGTTGCTCTCCTCGCTCAGCGTCGTGAGAGCTTGATCAAAAAGTGGCCTCAGTTCCAGGAGAGAAAGCACACTTTGCGCTGCTGCGTCGATGGTTCCTGTATGCGCACTTATTACACATGCTGTATGGAGGGCATTGGCCCGTTCGCGAAACGTCGTCCCAGGCCACGCCTGAACTAATGCAAAAATGTTGCCTCGCTGTGCGCAATCGAAACCACCCGTGATATATTCTGAGTCTGCCAGATGCGTTTCGATCAGTGCTCTCACAAATTTTTCAGTTAGAGTGGGCAAAGCGAGAGCCGCAAAATGGGCTGAGAGTTGCTTGTCTGGTTGCGCACTAAAAGCCGCGACGGCAACGCCACCCCAAGGCGTTGCTGCGAGGTAGACCAGGGCATGGCCGGCTCCACAGCGCTCGGTGGCCTGCAGAATGGTGGCAGGATCAAGGGTGTCATGAAGAAAATTGGCAGGGTCTCGTGCCGTACTAATCTCCTCTTTTACAGCATCAAACGCTGCTCGCATTTCTCGGTAAGTAGCCGTACGCTCCAGCATGATACGTCGTTGACTATCTTCATCCAGATCTGTAGGGAGTGGAGCTTGCAAAAGGGCCTGTGCTGCGATAAAAGCCTGACGTGTCGTAGTGTAGCGCATACGACGTTCAGCATCGCTGATACGCTGAGGGTCGGCAGTAGTGAACTGGATAGCTTCGGCCAGTCCGCTGGCTCGTCCTCGTTCGATAGCAACAGCGGCCTCCTCTATTTTGCCCAGGCGAGCCAGCGCAAAACCATCATGGATAGCAGCCTCGCGGCCTTCTTTCAGAACAGCATCACGTCCAATCGCACCTGCACCAAGGGCGACAAGCAGAGCTTCAGCCTTATGAGCAGCAACATAGGCATTGTGAGTGCCTTCCCAATCCTGGCGTAATGCTTGCGTTTCGGCACAATCAAGTTGCACCTGACGATGTTCGCTAGGAAAAGCATCCAACGTGTAGATACGAAGAGCCTCTCGATGGGCTGCCAATGCAAGATTGAGGTTCTGCTGATATTCTCCTTCCAGGCGGATCTGATACGTCGCGCCGAGATTGCGCTGGATCATCGCATAATCCTGGGGCAATCCGTCACGGGTCCAGACACGCATCGCCTCATGATAGCAGCTAATAGCCTGCTCCAGGTTAGTGCGTCTTTCTCCTGCCAGCCGATGTTGATAGGCTTCACCCAGATTATTTTGAGCCTTCGCATACTGATAGGGAAAGGCGTCCAGGGTCCAGATACGCATCGCCTCACGATAGCAGCCAATGGTTTGCTCCAGGTTGTCGCGTCGCTCTCCTGCAACGCGTATCAGGTACACAGCCCCCAGGTTGTTCTGCAACATCGCATACTGAAAAGGAAAGAGATCCAGCGTATAGACGCGCAACCCTTCACGGCCACAGGCAATGGCTCGCTCCAGATTATCACGTCGCTCTCCCGCAATACGCTGCCAATAGGCCAGGCACAAATTATTCTGGACCCTGGCATATTCAAGAGGCAAAGCATCCAGCGTATAGACACGCAAGGCCTGATGATAATAGGTGATGGCCTGCTCCAGGTTATCGCGCTGTTCCCCACTAATGCGTTGTGAATAGGCGGTAGCGAGAACATGCTGACCTTCGGCATACTCTCCGGGAAACGCCTCCAACGTGAAAACAACCTCAGCCTGACGAAAACAGTCGATGGCCTGTTCCAGATTATCGCGCCGTTCTCCCGCAACACGTCGAATAAAGGCTGTTCCCATGACATGCAATGTTAAAGCCTGCTCAAAAGGGAATGCCTCTGTTGTACGCACTCCCAATGCTTCATGACAACAGGTAAGAGCCTGTTCCAGATTATGCTGCCGCTCGCCCTCGATGCGTAGTTGATATGTTTGCCCAAGACCATGTTGAGCTTGAGCGTACTCGTAAGGGTGGTTCGCCTGCGTAGAGACGCGCAAAGCCTCACGATAACAGGCAATAGAGCGCTCCAGGTTGTCACGTTGTATTCCTAGAACACGCTCTCGATAGACATTGCCCAGCGTCACCTGTACACTGGCATACTGAGAAGGGTAATGCTCCAATGTATAGACGTGCAAGGCTTCCTCGCATGCGATAAGAGCAGATTCCATCTCCTGGGTACGATTGCCACCAGGGTACTGCTGATAGGCAACTGCTAAAGCACCTTGCAGAGTTGCGCATATCTCTGGCATACAATCAGGATCAGTCTGCACCTGTGCAAGTGTCTGCAATAACAATTCTCTACGAACCGCAGCTGTTTTATAGGGGGAATCATTGTACTGTATCTCGACTAACTGCCGCTTGAGTGCCTCTAGTTCGGGAGGCAAGCCAGGTACAAACCCGCTATACAAACGCTCATCCGGATGGATAGGTTTTACGGGAGAGTCGAAATACTCCATAATTCTTACGCTCCTGGCAAGGCTTACCGTAATCGTACATCGTTGGGAAAATCTAGTGACAGTAGAGTATAGCACATATTGCTCGTAAATTAAAAATTCTACGAATAATTTCTTGATAATTCTGCGTCGTATCAAGTATATTTCAAAGCACCCACATCTTTGTGACTGTTCAGAACACTTTCATTGAGGCTATACTGATTGAGGGACGTATTGGATAGCATCGGGCAGAAAGAGAGACTCTCATGGTCCACGAAGACAAACAAACGGTTGACCAGCAATCTGCATCCTATCATGCGACTTCGCGCGCGTCATCTCATAAGCAGCATGATATGCTGCCAACACTCACCTTGCCCAAAGGCGGTGGCATGCTTTCCGCTATTGGTGAAAAGTTCGCCGCCAATCCAATCTCAGGGACCAGTTCCATAACAGTGCCTATTGCTATCAGTCCTGGCCGCTCTGGCTTTGCTCCACACTTGAATCTCTCGTACGACTCTGGCTCCGGCAATGGCCCTTTCGGCTTTGGCTGGAGCCTCAACCTGCCGTCGATCACTCGCAAGACTGAGAAGGGCTTGCCACGCTACTGCGATGCTGACGAATCCGATGTATTCATGCTCTCTGGCGCAGAGGATTTAGTTCCCGTTTTGGACGACAACGGTCAGCGTGTCCGAGTCAAACGTACTGTACACGGTATTATCTATGATACTTATGCTTACCGCCCGCGTATTGAGGGGCTATTCGCGCGTATCGAGCGTTGGGTGAGAATGGATACCCACATCAGTCACTGGCGAAGCATCACCCGTGATAACGTAACCACACTCTACGGGTTAGACGAAAAAAGTCGCATTGCGGCCCCCACCGATCCGTACAAGATTTTCTCCTACCGCATCTGTCGCACATTTGACGACAAGGGCAACCTCATCCTCTACGATTATGTCGCAGAGGATGGAGTGGGAGTGAACTCTATGCAGGCACACGAGGCGAATCGCACTGATGCCGAGCGTGCCGCACAGTGCTATCTGAAAACAATTCATTACGGAAATGTTCAACCCTATTTCCCAGAGTGGTCGCCTGATGGAACAGACCCTCCGCTTCCCACTGGCTGGTATTTTGAAGTGATCATGGACTACGGCGACCACTCTCCTGATCTACCAACATCTAATCCTGATCAAATATGGCAGATTCGTCCCGACCCATTCTCTGCCTATCGCTCTGGCTTCGAGGTACGAACGTACCGCCGCTGCAAACGCGTCCTACTCTTCCACCATTTTCCTACAGAGCCTACGGTAGGAGATCACTGCCTCGTCCGCTCCACCACTTTTTCTTATTCTGATGAACAAGCTCCCACTAACCCGAAAAATCCCATTTATACATTCCTACAAGCGGTAACGGTGACTGGATATCGCCGTCAGGATAACGGCTATATGCAGAAATCGCTACCACCGTTAGAGCTTGAGTATAGCCAGCCACAGGTACAATCCGCTGTTCTGACATTGGATGCCGACAGTCGCACCAACTTGCCAGAAGGATTGGCTGGCCCTTACCAGTGGGTGGACCTGGATGGTGAAGGGCTTCCCGGCATACTGACTGATTTTGGCGGCGCATGGGCCTACAGGCGCAACCTTAGTCCGCTCAACTCGCTAACCTCGAACGATGGTATCAGCACGATACACGCTCGCTTTGGTGCTCTGGAAATGGTTACCGCGCTGCCATCACCCGGCCAGCTCAATGGTCAACAGCGACTGATTGCTCTTTCTGGCGATGGTCAGCTCGATCTGGTCACATTTGACGAGCCGGTCCCTGGCTTCTTTGAAAGGTCCTCGGACGAAATTTGGAAATCATTCCAACAATTTGTCTCACTACCACGCCTCGACTGGTCCGAGCCAAACTTGAAGTTCGTAGATCTGACGGGAGATGGGCTTGCGGATATCTTACTCACCGAGGATGCTCTCTTTACCTTCTGGCCGTCACTTGGCAAGGCAGGTTTCGGCGAGGCCGAGATGGTACGAACGCCGTGGAATGAGGAGCGCGGACCCAAAGTAGTCCTGGCCGATGGCACACAGACCATTTTTCTCTCTGATATGTCAGGGGATGGTCTGAGCGATATTGTCCGTGTCCGTAACGGTGAGGTCTGCTATTGGCCAAATCTCGGTTATGGCCGCTTTGGAGCAAAGGTAATCATGGACTTCGCGCCACGTTTCACCGATGAGGAGCGTTTTGATCCGCGCCGTATTCGTCTGGCCGACATTGACGGCTCCGGGACTACCGATCTCCTCTATATAGGCGATGCAGGCGTACTGGTCTGCTTCAACCAATCCGGGAATGCGTGGGCAGCGCCGCATCATCTTGCCGTCTTCCCAACGGCTGACAACATGAGCGAAGTGCAGCTAATAGATCTTTTAGGAAACGGCACCGCCTGCCTGGTCTGGTCATCACCCTTGCCCGGTGAAGCTGCTGCACCGCTACGCTATGTGGATCTAATGGGTGGACAAAAGCCGCATCTCCTGATACATTCGCGGAACAATCTGGGAGCCGAAACCCGCCTGAGCTATGCTCCATCCACGCGCTTCTATCTCACTGATAAACTGGCAGGCAGGCCGTGGATAACACGGTTGCCATTCCCAGTCCACGTACTCGAACGTGTGGAAACATACGATCGCATCAGTGGCAACCGTTTTGTCACGCGCTATGCTTATCACCACGGCTACTATGATGGCTTCGAGCGCGAGTTTCGCGGCTTTGGCATGGTTGAGCAGTGGGATACGGAAGAACTGGCTGCGCTCGCAGTCGTTGGTCACATACCTCAAGCAACCAATAATGCTGCAACGTACGCTGTTCCGCCCGTTTTGACGCGTACCTGGTTTCACACAGGTGTCTTTGTCGACAATCAACGCATTAGCCGCCAGTTTGCCAACGACTACTATCGCGAGTCCAATCCAGGTGCTGCCGGTTTAACCGATGGACAATTGGAGACGCTGCAGCTCGATGATGTCATTCTGCCTGCTACTGTGTATCTGGCGGATGGAACACGTCAACCGTTTACACTCTCAGGTTACGAAGCTCAGGAAGCTTGCCGCGCCTTGAAAGGTTTGATCCTGCACCAGGAAATCTACGCACTGGATGGCACAGAGGCGGAAAATCGTCCTTACAGTGTCTCCGAACAAAACTATACACTGGAACTGCTGCAACCACAGGGCATAAACCGACACGCTGTTTTCTTTAATCACCCGCGTGAAGTGCTCAATTTTCACTATGAGCGCACGCTGTTCGAGATAAATGGGCAGAAAGTCGCTGATCCACGGGTGAGCCACAGCATGACGCTAGCAGTGGATACCTTTGGCAATGTGTTGCAAACAGTCGCAATTGGCTATGGGCGCCGTCAGAACGAGCCGGATGATCCGACTCACCTGCTAACCATCGACGATCGGAAGCAGCAACAGCATCTCCTGGCTACCTATACAGAGCATAGATACACCAATGTGATCCAGCAGGATGATACCTACCATCTTCCCACTGGAGGCTGATACACGCACTTATGAGCTTAGCAACGCCACACCAGACATGCATATGCCTCAAGTGACGAACCTCTTCCGCTTTGATGAAATGGTACGCAAGGTTCAGGCAGCCGGCGATGGACTGCACGATCTGCCCTACGAAGATTTTGAGGCAGTAGGTGCACATACAAATATGCCTTATCGCCGCCTTCGATCACACATGTATCCTTTATCGTCACGACGACTAAGCGGTCCACTCTCGTTGGGGCAGTTGCAAACGAGAGCACTACTCTTTGCAAGTTACAAACTTGCCCTGACACCAGACTTGCTTCGCAGCGCATATCAACGCCCAGGCAGCAGTGGGACAGGAGCACTACTGCCGATCCGATCAACATGCTTGGCCACGAGGGTGGCTATGTGCGCAGCAACGAGTGCAAAGCAAATGGAACCTTCCCCAGTAGCGATCCCGACGATTACTGGTGGCTTCCTTCTGGATATCTTTTTTATTCACCCAACCCTAACGACAGCACGCCGCAGGAACTGGCCTACGCTTGTTGCATTTCTTTCTCGCGCAACGCTCGCGTGATCCTTTCAGCGCAACCACAACCGTCATCTATGATAACTATGATCTTTTGCTCCAGGAGACGCTCGATGCGCTCGGTAATCGTAGCACCGTTGGTGAGCGTGATACGAACGGCCAGCTAACCAAACAAGGCAACGATTACCGTGTTCTTCAGCCACAACTAATGATGGACCCAATCGTAATCGTTCGGAGGTTGTCTTCGATACCCTGGGCATGGTTGTGGGTACAGCAAGCATGGGCAAACCAGAGGAAACCCTGGGCGATACGCTTGCCAATTTCACGCCGGAGTTGACGGATGCGATGATACATGCGCACCTGCAAGATCCATTGATCGATCCGGCCAGGCTGCTCCAACGTGCCACCTCGCGCCTCGTCTATGATCTCTTTGCCTATCAACGCACGCAGGATGATTTCCAACCTCAACCAGCTGTGATCTATACCCTGGCACGCGAAACCCATGATGCTACCCTCACATCAGGCCAGCAAACGAAAATTCAGCATAGTTTCTCGTATTTCGATGGCTTTGGTCGCGAGATACAAAAAATTCAGGCAGAGCCAGGACCGCTGATCGCAGGTGAACCTGAGAGCAATCCACGCTGGGTGGGCAGCGGCTGGACCATCTTCAACAACAAAGGCAATCCTGTCCGTAAGTATGAACCATTTTTCAGTGCGACCCAGCGCTTCGAGTTTGCCATAGCCATCGGAGTTAGCCCTATCATATTCTATGATCCAGTCCAACGCGTCGTAGCTACACTGCACCCCAATTTCACCTATGAGAAGGTCGTCTTTGATCCCTGGAAGCAAGTCACCTGGGATGTTAATGATACAGTGTTAATCGCGGCAAAGACCGATCCCGATGTTGGCGCTTTCTTCCGTCACTTGCCAGACGCAGATTACCTGCCCGGTTGGTATACTCAACGGCAGGACGGCACGCTGGGAACGCGAGAGCAAGTTGCCGCACAGAAGGCCGCAGTGCACGCCAACACCCCCATCAGGGCCTATTTCGACACTCTTGGTCAACCATTTCTTACCATTGCTCACAACCGCTTCGAGCACAGTGGTGCTACTGTTGATGAGTATTATGCAAGCCGTGTCACGCTTGACATTCAGGGTCACCAGCATGCCATCAGTGATGCCCAGAAGCGTATCGTCATGCACTACAACTACAATCTACTTGGGGAACACATCCACCAGGCCAGCATGGAGGCTGGTGAACGCTGGATGCTCAATGATGTCTCAGGCAAACCTCTTTATGGGTGGGATAGCCGTGAGCACACACTGCACATGGTGTATGACGATTTGCGTCGGCCAATTGAAGTTCGTTTGAGCCAGAATAATGGACCGAATTTGTTAGTAGGACGCACAATTTATGGTGAGACGCTACCGCATCCCGAAACGCATAATTTGCGCGGTAAGGTCTACGAAGTCCACGACCAGGCGGGCATAATGACCACAGACGACTATGATTTTAAAGGCAATCTTTTGAACGGCAGTCGCCAACTGGTAGATAACAGTAGCCAGCTTTACAAAAGTACGGTGAATTGGTCCACGACAGTGCTGCTAGAGAAGCAAATATACACTAGCAGCACAACCTATGATGCACTCAATCGTCCGCTCACACTTATATCACCGGACAATACTGTACTCCGGCCTACCTATAATGAGGCGAATCTACTGGAAAGCCTGACGGGAGACCTGCGAGGCGTGGCAAGCACGACAATGTTTGTAAACAACATTGATTACAATGTCAAAGGCCAGCGTATCCTGATCGAGTACGGGAACGGCGTGAGCACGCAGTATGAGTACGATCCTCTCACCTTCCACCTGATACATTTGTTCACTTCTCGCGGATCTGCTTTCCCAGGCGATGGAACCAACCCTGCACCAGGTGGGGTACAGAACCTGCACTATACCTATGATCCAACGGGCAATATCACCCATATTCAGGACGATGCCCAGCCGACCATCTATTTCCACAATCGTCTGGTTGAACCGAGTGCTGACTACACCTATGATGCCATCTATCGCCTGATCGAGGCCAGCGGGCGGAGCATCTCGGTCAGGCTGCTCCAGTGCCTTTGAGTTACGACGATACGCCTCGTATGGGGATTTTACAGCCCGGCGATGGCAATGCGATGGGCTGCTATCTCCAACATTATGTTTACGACGAGGTTGGCAACATCCTACAAATGCTCCACAGCGACACCGATCCCTCGCAATCTGGCTGGACGCGTACCTACAACTACCATGAGTTGAGTCTGCTTGAGCCAGGCAAATTCAGTAATCGCCTGACCAGCACACAGTGTGGCAACGACCCGGCACAGCTTTATAGCTACGACACGCATGGTAATATGACAACTATGTCGCATCTGCCGCTCATGCAGTGGGATTACCGGGACATGCTCCAGGCCACCACGCAGCAGGTAGTCAACAATGGTGGTACCCCGGAAACAACTTATTATGTGTATGACGCCAGCGGTCAGCGAGTACGCAAAGTGACTGAACGGCAGGTCGTTGTAGGGCAGGTACCAACGCTCCTGAAAGAGCGCATCTACCTGGGCGGCTTCGAGATCTACCGCGAGTATGGTGGCGACGGTCACACAATTACCTTGGAACGTGAGACGCTAGCGATTATAGACGACAAGCAGCGTGTCGCCCTGATTGAGACTCGCACTCAAGGTAGCGATAATTCCCTGCAACAACTTGTTCGTTACCAATTCAGCAACCACCTCGGCTCGGCCAGTCTGGAACTGGACGAACACGCGCAGATCATCTCCTACGAGGAATATTATCCCTATGGCAGCACCTCGTATCAGGCGGTACGCAGTTTGACCGAGACGCCCAAACGCTACCGCTATACAGGCAAGGAGCGAGATGAGGAGAATGGGTTGTATTATCACGGGGTGCGGTATTATGCGTGCTGGTTGGGGCGGTGGGCTAGTTGTGATCCAGCAGAGTTGGTGGATGGAATGAACCTTTATACATATGCACGGAACAATCCTATCGCTCTAACAGACCCACATGGGACTGACTCTAGTACTTCAATTCCAGACTACGACCCAGAACAAGATGGAAAAATACTCGGTATAGTGAATGGCTCCGGCGGGATTACGCCCATTCCTGGCGTGACTAAAGAAGAAATAGCTCAAGCTCCAAAAACTCCTGTAAAGCGGTCGGAGGCGTTACCGTCAGTACCCAAAGCTGCCCCTGCCACAGAACAAAGCTGGCTACATACAGAGAGCACAGTTGTCCCATTTTACACCCCTCCAATGGAAGGTGACGTAATAACCCCTGTTGCAACCTATGATACAGGAAACACGGGTCTAAACATTCTGACTAACACATGGCTTGGATTGTCAAACCTAACGGCAGCTATTATAAACACCCCAGGAAATATGATGGTTACAGCTGAAAAAGGTGCTAAAGCGGTTGGATTCAGCGACATAGAACTCCAGGCGGTGAAGGATTTTACACCAGAGTTTGGGCTCCTTAGTGAAGCAAAAGTGGTTACAGCATTGCCTAAAGAGGTAGAGGCTCTATCGCCCTCTATAGTTGAGCTAAATGACATCTTTGCTGCCCATATAGAACAACAAAATGTGAGGCTCGGCAGCGATCTTTCTCATTTCAAAAAGAAGGATTGTTATCAGAAAATGAATTAGTAGCCTCTACGTTTGCACCAGCCAGGGGATATGGCACAGCACTTGAAAGAAGCGTGGAGGCAAGCGTACGCCAAAATTCCAGATTGGCTCCATACCTTGAATACTTAAGTGGTTCTAATAACCCTGACTGGGTTGGAAAGGGCCCTTTACAAGGTCTGTTGTTTGACCTCACAACTCCAAAAGGAGTAGCCCCCCACCTACTCAGACCCTATGGTGAAAATCTTGTTGTGCATACATATATAGGTCCATTTCAGAAACCTTAAATTAGTCACAACATGTTTCGCTACCAGAATTGAATAGGAGATCAGAAAATGACCCAGCATAACAACAATCTGTCGCTCAACCAACAGGGCAAAGACATAGCTCTATTGCAGAGTCAGTTCATCACTATGGGGTATACAATTACGGCCTCAGAGATCCTCAACGAACATTTCGGTGCGAGTACGCAACAGGTCGTGCAGCATTTCCAGCAAAGGAAGGGGCTACCAATTACTGGTATTGTCGATGCTGCTACAACTCAAGCCATTGTGAATAATCTTGAGACGGATAAAACGGTTATCATGATCAGGCCAGATGCAATTTCTCCTCAGGCAGTAACCGCAACTCCAACTGGCACAAACAGTGGACTGGGTAAGCCAATTGAGATTGTCAAAGACAAGCAATTCCAGCCAACAGGTGTGGTGGAGGGCATAGTTGCCAGCCCTGATCGCGCCGGGGTCGGTGGCCTACGTGTACAGATCGTTGATAAAAATGTGGGGCCAGATGTCCCACTTGCCGAAACGGTCACTGATGAGCATGGACACTATCAGATCCAGTTTGCCACATCATCCTTGCAGAAGCGCAACAAACAGCAGCCCGATTTGCAGACACACGTCTATATGGGTCAGACGTTTCTTGGCGCATCCGCTGTCCATTACAATGCAACCATGCATGAAACGCTCCATGTTAAACTGCCCCCTAAATCGATGGCACTACCCAGCGAACATGAAACCTTAACCAGTACGCTTGCAACTCACTATAGCGGTCAACTAGGAGATCTCCAGGAGTCCGACGATCGGCAAGATATCACCTATCTGGCAAACAAGAGTGGTTGGGATGCCCGCGCAGTTGCCCTGGCCGCACTTGCTGATCAGTTTAGCCGGCATACCATCCAGGCAAACGGAAGTTCTAAGGCAAGCATCCACCCGGCTTTCTACTATGCCTTGTTCCGTGCCGGATTGCCCGCCAATCCCGCTACGCTCTATCAGGTCGATGTCCAGACCGTTAGTCAGGTCTGGAAGCAAGCCATCGATCAGGGATTGATTCCACAAAAGCTGGTAAAGGAAATTCCACAAGCCTCACAAACATTCGAGCATCTTAGTGCGCTGCATGCCCTCGATACCTCGGCGCTTACGGGAACCTCAACCCTCAAGGAGATGTTGCATCTTGTGCTTGGTGATGATGCACAACGTCAGCAACAGTTTGCCGAGCTTTACACGCGCTATCCTGGTGACCTGCCCACATTCTGGAGCGCAGTGGAGCAATCGTTTGGCGAAGAGATCACAAAACGCCTCCAACTTGATGGTCAACTAGGTTACCTCACGCTCAACAATGCTCCGCTGATTAACCGTCTACATGCGATACAGCAGCAAAAGCCGCTCACATCCACACTGGATCTCGTTCAACACGGTTATTATCACGCCGAGAAGTGGAGACAACTCCTGGACGACACCATTCCTGAGCAAATTCCTGGTGGTACTCAGGACGAAAAACGCGCCAACTATGCTGAGCTGCTGGCGACACAGGTGCGCTTCAGTTTCCCAACCGCCGTGGTTGCCGAAGGGGTTCGTAGCGGCGAGATTCCCTTGGCGACGACCAGTGATGTGCAGGATGGTGTTCACACCTTTCTGAGCGAGAATCAGGGCAAGTTTGAGATCGGTATGCATCCCATTGAGCAATATCTGGCCCGCAATAAGCTGGGAGATACACTTTCTGTGCCAGTAAAAGAGCAGATTAAACGGATTTAGCGCGTCTACCAGATCACTCCAACAGATCAGGCGCTGACCGTTCTGCTAAAAAACAATCTGGACTCGGCATATCAAGTTATCCGCTACGACGAAACGGAGTTTGTACAACGTTTCAAGGACGAATTAGGTGGTGAGAACAATGCACAGCTCACATATGCTAAAGCGCAGCAGGTACATACTTCAGTACTTAACATTGCCAGCAGCTATATCACCGCGCACAATTCGTTCACACTTGGCTCGAATGCCAATGGGCTCATTATCGATCCCACTCCAATCGGTTCAGTAGCACCCACAACCAATACGACGGACATTGTCGCCTATCCGACCCTTGAAGGTCTTTTTGGCTCAATGGATTACTGCACGTGTGAGCAATGCCGCTCGATTTTAAGCCCCGCTGCTTACCTGGTGGATCTGCTCCTTTTTATTGACCGTCCAATAAATATCAAAAAGAACCCGCAAGAGGTGTTGCTGGAGCGTCGCCCAGATATCCAACATCTGCCACTCACCTGCGAGAATACCAATATGCCCGTTCCCTACATTGATCTGGTCAACGAGACGCTTGAATACTTTATCACGCATAACCTCTCGCTTGCCAGTTATATGGGACACGATACTGATGGTAGCACGACCGCCGCAGAACTGCTGGCGAATCCGCAGTTTGTGAACGAGACTGCGTATGATGCTCTCAAAGCTGAGCTTTTCCCGTCGCCGCTGCCTTTCCACATGCCGCTGGAGACTCTGCGCCGTTACTTTGACAAATTTGGAGTTCCACTGCAAGTTGCACTGGAAGCTCTGCGGGCAGACGATGCCATCGAACGCACCAGCGCTACCACGTACGGCTGGCGCGACATCCTGATGGAACAACTGAAACTCTCGCGGGCGGAGTACGAGATTCTGACCGACTCCACCGTCGTTCCTCTTTGGCGCATGTACGGTTTCCCCAATGGAACAATGGATGCTGATATCATCATGGCTCTCTCAAATGCAAAGCAATTTAGCCGCCTGATCAGGATCACATATGAGGACATTGTTACTCTCCTCCAAACCCAGTTCGTCAATCCGAACAGCGACCTGCTTCCGAAACTGGAACGCCTGGGGGTAGCATTCACAATGCTTGCCGAACTCAAAACGCAAAATGACGCGCCAACCGATGCCAAATTCGATGCCCTGCTACCGACCGGAGCAGCCGCACTCGATCCGGCAGAATATGGCGGTGACATCAAAGCATGGGTCAAAAATGCTGCCAACTACGCCCGCATCATGGGATTGATCACCCTTGCCAATCCAACCAACAACACTGATCTTTGCTCGTTCGATCACCTGGAGTTTCGGTACGCCAACCCGGATAACAGCACCAACTCCCTGCACGCTAGCGAGTATGTTCGCCTGCTACGCTTTATCCGCCTGTGGAAAAAACTTGGGCTGACGATCGAAGAGACCGATAAGCTGATCATGGCACTCTACCCGCTGGCCGATCTCCCAACCGGCACAGATGAAGCCTTAGACCTTCAACATCTAGATACAGGCTTCCTCACCCTGCTACCACGTCTGGGGAGCACCTTTCAAGTGATGGATCGCCTAAATCTCAGTCCAACAAAGGATCTGTTGAGCCTGCTAGCCTGCTGGTCGCCGATTGATACCCACGGTGCAAATTCACTCTATCAAAAGATGTTTCTCAGTCTCGCGCTGCTAAAGCAGGACGACGCGTTCGCTGATGATGGTTATGGAAACTTCCTGCAGGATAGTAGTCAGAAGCTGGTTGCCCATACTGGAGCATTGCGTGCAGCCTTCAATCTGACTGATGACGAGTTCACTCTGCTTATCACCGCCCTCAGTTTTGACGCCACTACACCATTGACGCTCGCTACTATTAGCGCAGTCTATCGTCGAGGCTGGCTGGCACGCAAACTGCGTCTCAGTGTTCACGAGTTGCTCCTCTTGATCCAATTCTCGAACTTTGATCCATTCGCTGCGCCTGACCCGGCAAACCCGCCGATGATACGTTTCATTCAAATAATGGTAGCGCTCCGCTCAGCCTCTCTAAAACCGATGCAGGTGCTTTACCTTCTCTGGAATCAGGATATAAGCGGCAAATCCGTGCCGAACGACCAGCAGATCACCGCCTTCGCGCAGACGCTGCGTACCAATTTCGCCACAATTGAGAGCGAATTTGCGCTAATTGACGACCCGAGTGGTAGTATTGCCCGTGACCGCATGGCGTTGGTGTATGGCAACAATGTCACTGATTTCTTTTTGGTCTGCTGGGTAACACACTCACCGTAGATGTACCCTACAGCCATCCTCAAGCTACGTTGGAACCGCCAATTCTCGCTGTGGCCACAGACAGGATGAGCTACGATGACTTTCGCAAACGGCTCTCATACTCCGGCGTTCTCAGCACCGTGATGCGCGACGCAATCAAGGCAATTGGTGGAGTAAGTACTACGTTTCAAGCAGCAGTGAATGCCCTCTACAGTGCAAATCAGGCGGCAATCAGCCCATTTTTCGTGCGTTACCCAGAACTCCTCACACTCTATTCCGCCTATGCTACCTCGTCTGATGCCCCAGAGACGAAGCGGACGGTGCTACTCAACAACTTCCTACCTGAACTGAAGAAGCGACGCAAACGTCAACAGGCGCTCATCGCGGTGAGTTCGGTGGCACGCACCGAAAGCGTGTTCGCACAGGCCATCCTGGATGATGTGACTGTCCTTCACGCCATAACGGACAATACACGGTCCGCACTCGACGATCTGACTGCCCTGGAGACGCCCGGCCTCTCAGCACAATTTTTCTGGCGAGATACCGCTACTGGCAGCGCGGATCTCAACATAGACAGCGTACCATCGCTTGCCTATGCCACTACTGGCACAAACAAGCTACCCGCGAATCCGGCACTGGACAAGGCCATTTCTGCTCTCTGGAGCGGTTATCTCGAAGCTCCAGAGAACGGCTTCTACAATCTCGCCATCGAGACTGACGCAGACGCAACCGTCACCTTCATTCTTGGTACAGATACTATTACACTGGCACAGAACGGCAGCATCTGGAGTAACCAGAATCCCATTGCGCTAACTGCCGGAACGCTCTACGCAGTAGCCTTGCAGATAGAAAAGGTAACTAACACGCTTACAGTACGCTGGGAAACCAGTGGGCGTGGCTGGGAGGTCATTCCAGTGCGCTATCTCTACTCTGCCACCCTCACCGATCATCTCAGGAGCGTCTACATACGCTTTTTGAAGATATCGTCGCTCGCAACCGTATTGAAACTGACGGCGAATGAGACCGCATACTTTGCTGCACACGCGGACTATCACATTGGCGGCCAGGGCTGGCTGAATACCCTTCCGACCTCGGGCAGTCCCGATACTCTTACATCGCAGTTCCTACGCGATGTGCTTATTGCATTGCTCGATTTCGTCCGTATCAAGGGCATGCTAGCGCCGGATGATGAGCGGCTGCTTTCTGTTCTGCAAAACCCATCCGCAAGCCTGCCGAACGGAGATAGCCTACTGTTAACCTTAACCGGTTGGGAAAGCGGATCACTGAACGCGCTTCTGACCCGCTTCGGTAAAACCCGCTCCGACCTGACCCACCTGGATGTTTTCCAGCGCATCTATGATGCCTACATATGTGTCACAACATTCGGTGTAGCAGCTCCAGTACTGCTCACAGCGACTATGAATGAGCTGGATGCGAATACAATACATGTTTTGCAAGCGGCCCTACGTGCACGTTATGCTGAAAGCGACTGGCTCAATGTGTTAAAACCGATCAATGACATGCTGCGCGGCCTGCAACGCGATGCCCTGGTGGCCTCTGTCTTGCAAAAGTTGGGAGAAAACGCCGACACAAAATATATCGATACGCCGGACAAACTTTTCGAGTACTTCTTGATGGATGTGCAGATGGAACCATGCATGCAAACCTCGCGCATCCGGCACGCTCTCTCCTCCATCCAGCTCTTTATTGAACGCTGCTTGATGAACCTGGAATTGGAAGTCGCACCATCATCCATCAATGTTAAACAGTGGGCATCGATGAAGCGTTATCGCATCCGGCAGGCAAACCTTGAAGTACTCCTCTGGCCGGAGAACTGGCTTGAGCCTGAGCTGCGTGACGATCAGTCACCATTCTTCAAGGAGACAATGAGTGAGTTGTTGCAAAGTGATATCACCGAGGATACCGCTGCAACAGCGCTACTCAACTATCTATCAAAACTAGAGGAGGTTGCGAAGCTAGAGCCGTGTGGCATTCATTACGTTGAGAGCGATCCGGGACAGGAAAACGATGTCGTGCATATGGTAGCCCGCACCGCAGGTGCACACCGCAAGTACTACTACCGCCGCCGTGAATACAACTCCTGGACACCATGGGAACAGATCAAGCTCGATATCGAGGACAATCCGGTAATTCCAGTGATCTGGAAGGGCCGTCTCTTACTCTTCTGGTTACGACTTCTCAAGCAGACGCTGGTGGATCCGAACGCGGCACCGATGCCCTCCAGCGATCCAACGCCACTGGCCTCGTTGACGGTCAACCAAGTGCAAACCAACACGCAGTGGAATGTCCAGCAAGCCACAGTTCAGGCTGTACTCTGCTGGAGCGAGTACTACAACGGCAAATGGCAACCTACGAAAACATCGGATATCAATCGACCTACTGAACTGGGACAATTCGACCTGACAGGATCAAACGCCTTCGACCGCTCCCGACTGAGCCTGCGTGCAGGACAACTCGCTGGCCTACCGGCCAATACCTTGTTGATAGACATAGGAACTGGATCCCCATTCGATATGTTCGGTAAGGGTGCCGCAGGATTTGTACTTTATAATACGCACAGCCTCCCAATCCGGATAGAAGATATGGCCTACCCATCGTTCAAGCTGCCGCCACTCTGGCGCCTGATGGGGATTACTTATCCAAGTAAAGTGTCCTCTACGTTTTTAATCTGGTATTCACAAGCCACTACCAGCTCCATCGGCAATTTGAACCAGATAAACGATATCCTACAGACAAGCATTGGCGAGCGGATCATCGAGTCTCAACCCAACGTATCGAATGCCTGGAATGCCCCCTTTTTCTTTGAGGACAGCCGAAATGTCTTCTATGTCACGACCGACGAGGCCACAGTCGTGCTTTGGGACTATAGTGGCTATGGCGTTACTCATAAAAGAGCGAACCAGCAAATTGTGAAGAACTTAGCGATTCCGCCCCTGGCGCTGCAAAAACAACCGGCAGCCCCAGAAAAGCCTGGCCCGATCATCGCCACCACGAATCTCGGACTCGGCGACCTGACTTCAATGCAGCGGTTCGTCACCGAAGACGCGAATATCCGAACCGCTATCGGCACCGCAGCAGCAGTTCAGTATGGTAATCGAGAAATCGGTCCGACAGGTAGTCTGACCAACGAACTTCTCTCTCAAGCAGAATAAGCGAGAAAAGGACACGCTCATGTCAATCCTGAAACAAATAAGCGCGTTTCACTACGCTACCGATGTCAACAATGTGCAAAAACTGAATTTCAAAATCGCTGATCAGTTCACATACACATTCGAGAACTTTTTTCATCCCTTCGTCGGTGAACTGATCGGCCAACTCAATCAGTCATCATTTGCTGGCCTCTTAGATCCAACTTTTCTGCAAAAATTGGCCACTGATGCCAGCACTCCCGACTTTTTCACAACCGACTATATACCGCTGACCAGTGAAACAGTACAGATCAATCACTTCCCGAAAGAGATCGATGTTCACAACGGGCCCTATGCCAATTACAATTGGGAACTCTTTTTCCATATACCATTGACCATCGCGGTGCACCTCAGCAAAAACCAGCGTTTCGCAGAGGCACAGCGTTGGTTCCATTACATCTTTGACCCGACCTGTAACGATCTGACAATCCCCGCACCACAGCGCTATTGGAAGTTCCTGCGCTTTCGGCAAGATACCGATGTACAGAATATCGATGACTTACTTGCACTCCTGAGCAAGCCTGATAACGAATGTACACCCACCGAACTCAGCCTCAAGAAAACGATTCTGGCTGGCTATGAGGCAATCCAGCAATATCCATTTCAACCGCACAGAGTAGCTCGCACCCGGACAGTGGCCTATCAATATTCCGTCGTCATGAAATATCTGGATAATTTGATTGCCTGGGGTGATAGCCTCTTTATGCAAGACACAATTGAGACGATCAACGAGGCGACGCAGTGTTATGTACTAGCTGCAAACTTACTCGGGCCTCGACCGCAGCAGATACCGCAAATGGGCAAAGTTCGCTCCAAGACATTTGCTCAACTCAAAGCAGCGGGCCTCGACGCGATGGGCAATGCAATGGTTGAGTTAGAGGGCCAATTTCCGTTCAATTTCGCGCTACCATCCCCGCATAATGAAGGGGACCAGAGCGGACAGCTCTTTGGCATCGGGCGCACGCTTTACTTTTGTATCCCACGCAACGATAAACTACTCACCTACTGGGATACGGTAGGCGATCGGCTCTTTAAGATCCGTCACTGCATGAATATCGAAGGCGTGGTGCAGCAGCTAGCACTATTTGATCCACCAATTGACCCTGGCATGCTAGTTAAGGCTGCTGCTGCTGGAATTGATGTGGAGAGTATCGTCAGTGGACTGAACCAGCCGATCAGTCCAGTGCGTACTCAGGTGCTCATTCAGAAGGCATTAGAATTATGCAGCGAGGTGCGTGGCCTTGGCAATGCATTACTTGCCGCAATTGAGAAGGGCGAAGGCGAACACCTGGCACTACTACGACAGGGCCATGAGATAAATATTCAGCAGTTATCCCAGGAGATACGCTTTTTGCAGTGGAAGCAGGCGCAGGAAGCCACCGAAACCCTGCTACGGAGCCGAGCAAGCCCGCTGGAACGCTATCACTACTACCAACGTTTGCAGGGCCTGGCTTCCGACAGCAATGTTGCCCCGGACACATTCCCACTCGACCGACATGAATTAACCGAGGGGAATTTTGACGAGGCATACGGCGCATTGGTGGGGCAGTATGACAAGACAATCGCAGTACAGGCATATCCGCAATTGAAACTTGCCGAAGATTCCTCACCTGCGAATCAATCTGGAGCAGCAGGAAATGGCAATTTGCATCTGACGACGAATGAGGATGCGGAACTCAATACGCATTTGCCAAACGCTAAGATACGCGCCTGGCCGCTTCCGTTGACGACACGCTTGCAGCTGTGCTTGAATTGCTTTCCGATCTCACTATTGATATGGACTTCTGGGGGTAGGCGTCTCCTCTAAAATAGGTGGTGGAGGTCAGCTTTCCGATGTCAGCAAGATTGGTGCCGACATCCTTCGGACCATGGCCGGATGGGAACAGGACATGGCGAGCATGACTGCACGCTCAGCGGGATATGAACGTCGTGCCGACGAATGGATGTTGCAGAGGAACCTGGCCGCGCGTGAACTGATGCAGATTGGGCGACAAATTCTCTCTTCGTTGATCGCCGAACAAGTTACACATCATGAATATCGAATATCCAAACACAGATCTCACAGACACAAGAGGTACAGACCTTCTTGCAAGAAAAATTCACCAATGAGGAACTTTCGCTCTGGATGCAGGGCGAGATTTCGCGCCTGTACTACGAATACTATCGGTTTGCCTTCGACACAGCACGTAAGGCAGAGCGAACGATGAAACAAGAACTGATGCGCCCGGAACTCGATAACACCGACTATGTCAAGTTTAACTACTGGGATGGTGGACACAAAGGATTGCTGTCTGGCGAAGCACTCTATCTGGATATCAAGCGGATGGACATGGCTTACCACGACAATAACAAGCGTGAATTTCAGATAACGCGCCATATCTCACTACGGCAGCTCTATCCACTGGCTTTGTTGATGCTGAAGACCACCGGCAAGTGCGAGGTTGCGATCTGAATGGCTCTACGATTGGGATTGTCCTGGTCACTATATGCGCCGCATCAGAGCGCTGCCGTCTCGCTTCCAGCAGTGGTAGGTCCGTACACCAGCGTCAATTGCACGCTTTCGCTGCTACGTAGCAGTGTCCGCAAGTCGTCGCTGCTTAAGGACAATACCTATGCCCGCACAGGTTCGGACGATGATCGCTTTGTAGACTACTTCGGCTCAGGACAGTCCATTGTCACCAGCGGAGGAAGTAACGATACTGGAATGTTCGAGACAAACCTGCATGACGAGCGTTTCCTGCCTTTCGAAGGTGCTGGAGCGATTAGCACATGGCGTCTAGACTTCAGGCCACTTGCGCCTTTTGACGATATGACAATTTCAGATGTTATGGACATTCGTTATACTGCGCGGCAAGGCGGCGAATTGTTAGGCAATCAGGCGCTCATCGAACTACGGGATATGCTCTCGACTGCCAATCAAGCGGGACTTGCTCTGCTCTTTTCACTACGCAACGACTTCCCAACCGAATGGTCAGCCTTTGTGAATGGTAGTACAGATTTTGCCATGCGACTGCACAAAGACTCTTTCCCGTACCTGGTACAGAGAAAGACGTTGGCCATCCATGCACTGGAACTTTATGCTGCAAGTAACGACAAGCTTACCAGGCGTTCGGTCGAGATTCAGCGACTCTAGCAGATGATCTTAATGGGGCAAACGGATACTCCGATCTATCATTTGGGTCAGATGCCAACGAACTGAAGCCCGAAGCGGCGTCGTTTTTCTGATAGTTCGTTATCATTCTGATTGGCATCTCACTTTGCAGGCAAACGAAAGCAGTCCTCAATGATCAGACAGCCCCAGTGTGGGAAGATCGATCATAACTCGAAACGGCTCCTGGCCGATGCCTGCGAACTGTGTGGATCACGAGAGCATGTGGGAGTTTATCACATCCGAGTGCTGAAAGACCTTCAACACAAATGACAAGGGGAGCGGCCCAGGTGGAAAAGGTCTGCGGAATCGTCCTCCCCGCTGCCTATCCTACTTTTTGCTCAGCTCATTGGAACCAAAGCGGAAGCCGAGCATATTAAAGCAGCTATCGGAACCTTCCTTCGGGAAGAGCTTCGGCTTGACCTCTTAGCGTCGTACGCGCTAACCATGAATAATCTTTTTACATCAATGATTTCGGGAGGCCCTGTTATTGTCATAGTAGGAGTAGCAGTAGCAGTGCTCAGCTAATAGGAGGGGCATTTTACTTATTTACGATTGACTGGCTCCTTGACATACAAACAACTGAAATTCGGCCAGCAGAGAAGATAGCCTGGTCATGGGGCAGATTGTGGCCCACATTGTTCAATTTCTGGGCATTGGGTGCTTGTTTGTATCTCCTGATCCTGGGTTTATTAGCACTGGGTATCTTTCTCATGGTAACAAAGTTCGGCTACACGGCAGGAAATCGAGAACATTTTGCTATAGTATATGGTATGGTAGCATTGATCACAGTAGTGTCTCTCTAGGTCACACTTTTGATTGCTGTATCTAAAGGGCTAAACAGCGGATTGTCAACGAGTCTTCTTGATCCTCATAATATTGCACTACCGAATCAGGGCATACGCCGTTCGGCTCGCAATAGTCTGCTGGTCGGACTGGCGAGCTTGTTTTTCATTGTAGGAATACCGATACTTGTTGTTATACTCTTCAAATGGACTTTTTTATTACCTATCTTGCTTAGCATTACTCCACTGATTGTGCTGACAATAGCACTACGTATAGGGGGTACAGCCTGTATTCAACACTTTGTTCTGCGCTGGCTACTCTGGTGGGAAAGGGCAATACCCTGGAACTATCCACACTTTCTAGATTATGCGACCGAACATGTCTTGCTGCAAAAAGTGGGCGGCGGCTATATGTTTGTGCACCGCTTCCTCCTTGAATACTTTGCCTCGTTAGAAGCGTAGTAGTGGCTTGTTTTGAGTTGTTGGGTTCTATCAGAACTGAGAATACAGAGCTCATCGCATGCCAGGAGCGCAACGAGGCGGAAGCTACGCTGAGACTGGCACGCCACCTGGCAAGAACAGCGCTGACGGTACTGGCGCAGATGGCTCCGGAGTACGAACCCATCGCCGTAAGGAAGGCTTTGCAGTCCTGCAGTTAAAGTCAGCGGTATCGACGCGACGGCAAAAGCCCCTGGAAGGCAAAAACACAAACGCTGAACAACGATAGGGATGATCACCCGCGGTTAAGAACCACAAAGGAGTTCACCGATACACGCTGACGTGTTCGGTGTCGTCTCGTCCTGCTCGGCACGCAAAGGTTCCTTTTTTCTCATGCCTCTTTTGCTGTGAAGGTAAGGGTGACAATCACTGATTTTGCACAATCACGATGTTCGCCAGATTTGGCGGTTGGATGCCAAAGTCCGTCGAATAGATGGTACGGATCGCCGTTCCCGTGATCGTGTCGCCTACAATCTTGCCCTTAAATCGAATACCTCTTTGTTGGTTTTGCCATGCATTGTCATGTTGCCGATCAGTTGGCAATGCATGGTTTGTCCGTCGCTATAGCTCAATGGTAAGCCCTTTGCGCTGACGAGGACGAATGTTGCATAGGGATAGGTGTTCGTCTGCAAGCGATTTTTGGCATATAATTGTCGCGTATCGTTGAATTAGACTGGATCGTTCGCAAATGGACCTGTATCTTTATCCCCTCGATGCCTGTGATGAACCTGTTTGTACCTTGAAACTCCCTTGTACTGAATGGGTCGTGCCAATTGCATCATTGTTCGGTTTGTTTTGAAGAATTAAGTTCTCGTACACGCTATAGGATGCTGTCGTTTGCGCGGGCACAATCGTAAACGTCCGTAGCCTCGATGCTGTAGTAGATGTTGCACTGGATGCTGTTGTCGCTGTTGCAGTAGGGACGATGATGGGACCAGCCGCTTTATGTGCCTGAGTCTGGGTGGTGGTGCTGGCAAAGTGTGAAGCGTATGCGATGCCACCAGCCACGAGAACAACGACAATGACACCAGCTATTCCAATCAGCCGGAAACGGCGATTTTCATATTTTACTCCATTTGTATTCTGGCAAGTCTCTGATTCGTCGAGCTCTGCTCTAGCGTAGCATCGTTTCATTGAATTCACATGAGAAATGTATGAGAAGATTTCTCTCATGGAACATTCCTCTCAAAAAACACATCCATACACGAGTCGCTACATTTGCTAACGTAATTACCTTTGATAAGAAGGATATTGGAAGATGATGGGGATTTTCTTACTACATTTTACATTTTTCAGCACTTTTCTTGATCACCTTGAGCTACCTTATGATATAATAACGATGGCAAAATCTATGTACAGCGAAAAAAATAGTGTGCTTGCAAGAGAATTTTCTCTCCACTCTTAAAAAGCACTTCAGTGATGAACAAACAGTACCTGAAAAGGGCAAAAACAGTTATGCATGCAAATTTTCTATCCTCCATGAAGAAAATCCTTTCTGCATCTTCACACTTAAATTGTCTACTTCAGATATCCTCCTGCTCATGTCAGGAGTACATGCTCTCCCAGTTAAGAAAATTATGAAAAAAGAATAGAACAATGGAAGGAAA
>CAVSVN010000027.1:0-25154 GCA_963731415.1 uncultured Chloroflexia bacterium | reverse complement strand
CATGAAGCAAGCACAAGATGCCTTGTTTAACTTGCAGGATGCCCTGGTGAGCGAAGACCGCGCTCATTCGCTTCCCGAATTGTCGTTGTCGCCACATTTCCAGCGTAAGTGGCCAAGCATTTACGAAGCGCTCTCGGACGGACGCATCCAGGGTGATGAACTGCAAAAGGCCTTTGTGAACTATTTGTCCACGCGTTCGCCATTTCCGTTGATAGCGGTTGATGGGAGCAGTATTGCTCGACCCAAAGCACGAACTAGTGCTGATCGAAGCGCCCAACACGTGCATAACTTGCCAGAAAGTGCGAAGCCTGTCACCTACGGTTGGCAGTTTTCGACCGTCGTCGCCTTGCCAGAAAAGCCGAGTGAGTGGACATATGTCCTGTCTCAACGTCGGGTTGAGACCAGCACCACGGCCATTCAGATCGCCTCTCAACAATTGTCGGAACTGGCTCCGCAGGTGCCCAAAGAAACCATCGCGTTGTTGGACCGTGGCTATGACTTGGCCTGGCTGTGGTGCAAACTGAGTACCCTGCCGATTAAAGGAAGCTTGATCCAATTGAAAAGCAATCGCTGTTTGTATCGACCGGCACCGCCTCCGACCGGCAAACGCGGGGCTCCACGCAAACGAGGCTTCTGCTTGAGATGGAGAGATACCTCTTCTCTTTTCATCATCAGTTGCTCCTTTTCTTGTCTTTTCCTGTTCAAGGATAACAAGATGGAAATTGATTTGCAAGACGGAACTGTGGGAGAACGTAGTCCTATACGGAAGCGTCCAGATGATGAGGCGCAGGGGCAGGTGCCACCAATGCCATTAAGCCGCCAGCCATTGGACGTCTATTGGAGATTGGCGTGCTGACGCTCATCATTCTAAATGCTTCCAAGATGATTATGCGGGAGATCATTCAAGAGGTAACTCTAAGATCCTGGCGAGAATGCACATGCAAGTACTTTTGTTCTAGGAAGGTTGACAGACTCCTCTTTTTCAGTCCAGAGTTTTCCGCTGTCTTCTCCCCTTTTAGGGGAGCTTTCCATGCTTTAGGCCTGGTTCAGCGCACCTCGCACAGAGGGATTGGTTGAACGTCCGCAATGTCGCTCTTGACATGCGGCTTTTTGGGCATGAATTGCAAGTTTGTTCTAAATTAGATACAATGTTCTTATGAGCCTAAAAACAGACCCTCGAATCGCTTCGTCAACGTGTCGAGGAGACGTCCCTTACCATGAGTGAGAGTTATATGTCAGGAAGAAAGGAAGATTTTTATGCTTTGTGCATCAGTCGCTTATCCAATTCAGCAAGGTGCTACGTTCGATTTCGATTACTTCGCAAACAAACATGTCCCTCTGTTTGCTCGTTTTCTGGGCGAGAATTGTGTGAGATTCGAGGTGCATAAAAGCCTGGCTTCCCCTGGTGCTCCGGCTCCAAGTTTTCTTGGGGTTGCCTATTTCTGGGTCAAGTCGGGCGATGAATTTGGGACGGCGCTTGCACAATACGGCACAGAAATCTATGCCGATATTTCCCACTTTACTGATATTGAACCGATCCGGCAGTGGAGCGAAGTCGTGCAAACAGAAGCCAACACATAAACACCAGTGCCACAAGACTGGCGGCGTCAACAGGTCAAAGAACCACCAAACGGCAGGACTCATAGAGCCATAAGACTGGCTTAGTCAAGTACAAATCAGGAGGATGCTCATGCCAACTATAGAGGTCCATCAGACGCAGTTATTCTATACAAGCAAGGGGGCAGGAGTGCCTTGCCTGGTGATGCATGGGGGTCTGGGTCTAGACCATACCTATTTACGGGGATTGGACATCGTCAGTGATGTCTTGCACCTCGTCTATTATGACCATCGCCATAATGGGCGCTCTGGTCGACCACCCTTAGAGACCGTAACCCATGCTCAATTGGCTGATGATGCTGAGGGCTTGCGGCAGCATCTGGGTTTGGGGAAAGTAGCGGTATTGGGTCACTCCTACGGGGGTTTCATTGCTTTGGAGTATGCCCTTCGTTATCCAGCTTCCGTCTCCCATTTGATCCTCGTGGATACAGCGCCAGTGTTCAACTATGGAGAAGACATCATGCACAATGCCGTGAACAAGGGCGCGACTCCCGAGATGCTTGAAGCGTTGGCGGCTTCTTCCTCCACTGATGAAGCTATGAAAAGTACGCTCAAGCGTATTTTCCCACTCTATTTTTATCGGTACCAACCAGCGTATGATGCCCTTTTGGCTGATATCATCGTGTGCGCAGTATTAGAGGAACCCCAAGAGAAGATGCTTTCCACGTATAACACGCTCCCATCCTTACACGAAATTGGCTGTCCAACCCTGCTTCTTGTTGGCCACGATGACTTTATTTGTCCACCATCGCAGGCACAACTCATGCATGCGCACATTCCACACTCACGCCTGGTGGTGTTCGAGCACAGCGGTCACTTTCCCTGGATTGAAGAACCGGCACTTTTCATTCAAACGGTAAAAGAGTGGCTGGAACCACACATTCCGCAGAAGGGTTGACGGAAAAAGGATTTTCGGTATGGTAAAAAAACGCAGAGGAGCAAAAAGGCGGTAGCAGGTGAGCAAACCAACCGTTCCACAAGTGAGATTTTTGTCAAAGTCACTCTTAACTTAACATTTTGTCTATTTTTGATGAGTAGAGGAGATTATTTAAGGTGTTTCCAGATTTTTGAGAAAGGTATGAATTTCATCAAGCATCCAATGGGAATCAATAGTGGGAGAAAGATAGTTTAACGCAATCAGGATTAAATGACGAGCTTGCTCTGTATCTTTTCGTGCCTTGGCAAAATGCGCTTCCTCCAACTTCGCGTAAACTGCTCCTGTAGTTACTGGCAAAGTATTCGCCAGTTTAGGAAGGTTATTGAAAGAGTGTTCAGCCCTCTCCAGATCTCCGCTAGCTAAGTAAGCAATCGCCATTCGATACGCTAAATCCTCATCTTCTCCTTCGCTACCATACTGACCTCCAATTTGCTGGGCTTGTTCGTATAGTTGGATCGCTTTGGCAATATCTCCTTGACGATATGTGATATCACCAGCAATCATTGCAGCACGAAACTTAATCACTGGGCGGCAGTGATGAATACCTCTAGAAGGCTCATCTATTTTATGTATAAATTGCTCTGCGACCGTCATCTTTCCTTGTTGTAGAGCAACGCGTGCAAGGAAAATATGTGCAAGAGTAATTAATTCAAGAACTTCTGAAGTCAGCGGTTCAATGCTCTGAGCAATTTGCAATCCTCTCTCAATAACTTGCTCAGCTTCTGATAAGCGGTTCGTCTCAATAAGTGTCCATCCTAGCGTATCGATTTTGAAAAGCGCCGCTTCTTTCAGTCGGGAAATCCTTTCTGCAGCATCTACTGCTCTTCTTGTATAGAAAAAACGCTCGTCATAATAAAATTGCCTATTCATATAATGGGCAAGGACTAACATAAGATCAATGAGAATGGCATCACAATTTTCGAGATCTGCCCATTCGAGCACTTTACGAATACCAGACCATTCTTCATTAACACGACTTGCCTCGCCGCTTCTCACCAGGCTATCCCAATAACGATCACCAGATCGACCTTTCATCAGTTCAAAACTGATAATATTATAATAATATTCATACCAACGTTGTCTTGCTTCCTGCTCGTATTCTGGAGCGGTTTTGAGTTGTTTATTACTAAAGGCACGAGTCAGTGGATGGGTAGAATACTGCGGACTCGCATCAGATTCCTTCTGATTGACTTCGAGAAACATAAACTGAACGACTTCCTCTACCGCTTGTTGAAGAAGGAAGCCAGATAACCCTGTTGCGGCACCAAGTGCCTCACGTTTTATAGCGTCTGTAAAGAATGGGATAACCATGAGAATGTGTTTTGCATCTATGTGCATTTTCTCCCAGGATCGTTCGTAGATAATATTGAATATATGAGTAACTGAGTCATTGCCATGATAGAGATGATTTATGACCTCTTCAAAACTCAATCCTCCTCTTTTAACAAGTCCTAGAGCAAGTTCAATGGCTCCAGGGTTTCCTTCCGTTACCTGGACGAGAGGTAATAGTTTATCGTCGGCTGCCATCTCCAGTGATTCCAATCCCCAACGTCGGCAGTGGTTACGAATCAAGGTAAGCGCTTCAGCATCTTGCATTCCTCGCAACTGAATAGCTTCAGCATTCCGCCAGTTACTGGCACGACTGGTTATCAAGACTTTACTCGGTTCAGGAATTTTTCTCTCGATCCATATATCTAAATCATCGTCTTTAATGGTTTCATAGTTATCGATAATTATCAATACAGATTTTTCGCTAAGGAGTGCTTCCACTTCTAATGCTTTTTGCTCCTGGGGAAGTTTAATTAAGATTGGTGATCCTAATTCGCGTGCAATTATATCAAGAACCTCATTGAACCACCTCTCCTGGTCTAATTTATCCTTTGCTGTAATCCATACGACACGTTCAAACAATCGATTAGGGTCTGATAAGCTGTAGAGAGCTGTTTGAATAGCAAGCGTTGTTTTGCCAACTCCTCCCATTCCTTCAATACAAATAATAAAAGAGCGTGAAGCAAGTGCAAGAAGTACACGAGTAATATCCCTCTCGCGCCCGAAGAATTCGCTAGAAAGTCTTAGTAAATTATGACGGGAACGAGGTGCGTACGTTTCTCTTGCATCTTTTTTTTCGCGAGAAGCCAGGGAAATTGCTTTACTCGAAATTTCCCTGACGACTTGCTGTATTCCCTGGGACACATCGTACAAAGCTTCACTACGATTTTTCCACTGATCAACAGCCTTTCCATTCCTTGGGAGAGAGGCGAGTTCTCCGATGGGAGAATTTTGCAAGTCGACAAGACGTAAAATGATTGGGACGACACGTACTTCACCCCGTTCATAACGCTCCATTGCTCTTTGCATTTGTTTGTAGCAGGAATCAGAACTCAAAAATGCTGAACTGATGAGTAGGAGAATAACATCTGCATGATCTAACTGCGTGGTGATTGCTTCATCTTGATTGATGCCTGGGCTTATATCAGTATCACTCCATGCTGTAGTGAAGTTTAGATGCTGAAGGGGAAAAAGGTATGCTCTAAGATCTGATAGAAATGATCGGTCCTTCTGAGCACTGCTACAGAAAATATGAACAGTATTCTGCATGTACGTTTCTCCCTATTATTAGAAAAGGCATCCCACCATCAATTACTCATAAGTTACTCTAGAGTGTCTCATCCGTCCGTTTGAAGTACAGTTCTGCCATCACACATCTCCCTTTTCTACACTGTCCAGATGATCGTGATAATCAAGATCGCAAGCGTGGCGGTTCCCAGTGCAAAGAGCACACCCGCGACACGCAACCAAAGCATTTTGTGCTTCGTGATCTTCTCTAACTCTCTCCCTAACCGACTCACATTATACGTGTAGCGCTTATAATAACGCGGCTGAATTCCCCACATGCCCGCACCTAAAGCCAAAAAATAGAAAATCAGCGTGACGATCACGAAGACTTTCGCCGTCATGTTTCCTTTGAGATACGCCGGAGGAAAGGTCTTGCTGAATGCCGTCACCGCGAATAGCACCGCCAGCAATGCAGAGACGCGCTCGATGATACTTTTGCCCGACTCATCAAGAAAGTCGAGTTGTTTGTGCTCCATCTCCGTAAACAGGGAGACCAGTTGCTTTCCCTCTTCCGATGGTTCTTGGGAGTCCTGAACGGGGATCGGTGGTTGCTGCTGCTGTTGTTGTGAACTCATCAATATCCCTCACAATCGACATAGGCAACGATTTCCACGCCACAGGTATCGCACGTCAGATGAAGTTCATCAAGCCCTTTTCCTGCTGGATCAACCAGGCGCGGAAACGATTTGTTCGCACTACACACGACACGCTTATCAAAATAGGAGACATGCCCATTCTTGCAGCGCACACCGAAGATATATTGCGCATCTTGCGGGCGAAAAGCGGGTTGGCAGCAGGCGCTGTTTTCTGTGCCTGGGCATCCAGCACCTTTTGCGCCTCCTCGCGCACACCCATGATCGCGTCATTTTTAGCAAGATAGGCGAGCAGTGCCAGAACCTCTTCTTGATGCTCACCACGTGCGAGGAGATCAGCAGCCTGATTGATCGCCGTTTTGCGCTCACGAATATAGTCATGCGCAGCCAGTTCAGAAAGGGTGATGAGGGCATCGGTCGAGTGGGCTGGTGGGAATGTTGAAACGGCGAGAGTGCCCTGACGGCATCGGTACAATCGGTCTGGATGAGAGGTGGTGAGGCTGAAACGAGCGTGTTTGGGCAAACTGGTGCTATCAAGCGCAACGGGGAAAATCGGCTTCTTGAGTTGTTGCGCAAAGAGCAGATTTCGCTCAACCCAGGCTGTCTGTGCTGCATCCTGGCTCCAGACCAGGACGAGGGCGGCACTTCCTAGCACGGCAGTCTCGATCATGTGAGGGTACGAGGCGCTCTTGGGATCGGGATAGGTTGGTTCTCGCCAGGTGGTGTAGCCTTGAGCCTCCAGCCCGGTGCGAAGTGCTTCTGCACAGGCGGTATTCTCTTGTGCATAGGAAAGGAAGATTCTGGTCATACGGTTTCTCCTCCTGTTGATGCAATGCCTTTTTGAATTGCCTCTATCGCTTGAGCATAAGGATGATCGGGAGGAGAGTGTGGAGACTGTCCATCAAGGAAGGCAAGGACCGCCATGAAAAAATCACGCTCTGGCTGCCAATCATCCCCTTGTTGTTGAGCATCCTGTAATACACTGCGTGATTTGCTCATGCCACTCAGAACGATGCTCTGGTGCTATCGTCATTACGGCAATTGTGGTGCTCACGATCTGCTGGATCGTCTCAAACGACAAGGTGGAAGAAGACTCTGGAATGTTCTCGTCACGTATCATTGCAAGCGATTGTTCAACTTGTTCAACCGTTTGTCCGGCAGCATCATGCGATAAGCCCGTTGTGGCGAAGACCTGAAGAGCCTGTTCCAGGGACAGGATGGCATCAGCAGGACGATTGAGATGCTGATAGAACAGAAATGCGAGACCAATGAGTCCAGCAATCTCGATGGCTGGATAGATAATCTGGTGTGAAAGAGCAATAGATTGTTGGAAAGCTGAGGCCGCATCCTAATATCGTTGAAGTGACTGATAGAGGGAGGCCAGACCATTCAGCGTCGCCGCTTCCCCGGCACGATCCCCTACCTCTCGACTGATGGGCAAGGCTTCTTCATAGAGCTGCAAAGCCTTCTGCGGCTGGCCCGTCCCACTGTACACCAATGCTATATTGCTGAGCGTCACCGCTTCCCCTGCACGATCGCCGACCTCGCGCATAATGGGCAAGGCCTCTTCATAGAGCTGCAAGGCCTTCTGAGGCTGGCCGGTTCCACTGTACACCACTGCCATATTGTTGAGGGTGATCGCTTCCCCGGCACGATCGCCGACCTCTCGCATGATGGGCAAGGCCTCCTCATAGAGCTGCAAAGCCTTCTGAGGCTGGCCGGTACCACTGGTACACTGCTGCCATATTGTTCGAAATCTGCAATGTCAGGGCAGAATTCGTTCCTTCGATCATCTCCTTCGCTTGTTCTAAAAGACGAAGGCCACGCAGAGAATTTCCCAATCGGTAGACGATCCATCCCCAGTAGAACAGGTATCTACTCTCTCTCTGCTTCCGCAATTGTTTCGTCTGCAAGAGCCTGGCAGACCCACTCAAAATCTTCACGCCCTTGTTGGACAAACGCCACAACCATAGCACTCCGATTTAATTCATTATAGGCGATGTCTCGCGAGGTGCAAATACGCAGTCATCAACCGCTTCCTGAGGATCTCACGATCATATGCTTGCTCTAGATGGTGTTCAACATACGGTCTTGTCGTTGGCAAAAGGGCATACAATCGTAATGTCCCGTCACGAGTCGTCACCGTCTTGCGCGTCAAAAGGCTCCGACGCTGAAGCTGGTAGAGGTGGTCACGGACAGGAGACGTGTTCTGCTCGGTTTCCTCAACATCTGGGTCAAAAATGGCAACAGCCGTATCCGCAAGAAATGGAGCGTGGAAGATCCAGAGTCCACTGAGTAAGGAGCGCAATGCTGGATCAAGTGAGCGAACACTGGTCTCAATACAGGCATAGAGCTTGCGATGACGATGCTCAGGACCCACATATTTGTTCTTGGCTTCCCGTAAGTGCTCCTCGGTTGTCTGAAGAAATGCGGACAAGGACAGGCTGATTTCATTGAAGGCGCCAGCAAGCAAACGCAATCCCAGAGGATGGCCCTCCAACTGGCGACTCAGAGATGCAGCAACCGTAAGAGTCGATCTCCCCTCGGCGTTGAGGAGCACCTTGTCGAAACAGTGCTGCACCCTCTTCTGGCGAAAGCCCCTCCAGTTCATAGGTTTGCTCATCATCCCACCCTAGAGGCACACGGGATGTAACCAGCAAGCACGCCAGATGTCCCGAGCAACTTTTTAAGAAAGGCAACCAGGTCCAACGCATCGGCGTTCTGTGCCTCAACGGCTTCTACCAGCGTTTCCGCATTATCCAGGATGAGCAAGGTTCGACGCTCATTCAGCCGGTGCCAGGACCTGACGCTCAATGTCAGTTGGATCGAGAGTCTTCTGCGTCTCAATCCCTAAAAATTGGGCAAGATGCGAAGACAAATGATGAACGGTCGGGAAGATGATCGAGGGCGATTGCCCAGACGCCACCAGACCACGCAAACGCAAAACGCTCGACCAGCTTGAGCGCGAGGGCTGTTTTGCCCTGACCACCACTGCCAAGGATGGTCAGAATACGTGGACGCTGATCGCCTGTCAGCTCCGTTCCAAGTGCAATCAGATCGTTGATGCGTCCCTGGAAGGTTCCTTCAACAGGGGGAAGGACACTGACATCGACGTGGGAAGAACTGATCCTTCACGGTCGGCGTTCCATCATGACTGACAAAGCCAGGAGCAGCTTCCGTGAGTGAGGTATAGAGAACGGGCACTCCGACCACCCATGAACGTTGGCTCTTCGGCAAGGGTCAGTCTGGATTGAAATAGTGCCTCTTCGACCGGGACACCCCGCGCCAGTTCGTTATAGAAGACGCGCGAAAAGGTGCGAGCATCCTCATCAACGATGCTCAAACGCATCCCAAGCGCATAAGGTGTT
Organism: uncultured Chloroflexia bacterium; assembly: GCA_963731415.1. Lineage (GTDB taxonomy): Bacteria > Chloroflexota > Ktedonobacteria > Ktedonobacterales > Ktedonobacteraceae > JACDAE01. The sequence goes on along the minus strand of CAVSVN010000027.1, from coordinate 16,023 downwards.
TTTTGTCGCACCAGGGCCGCCGCAAGATTATGAAACGAGGTTGGCCCAGGTGTTGCACTGACACAAGCATTGAGCGTGACTAAGAAGATCGTTCCCCGCACACGCTGCACAATTCTTTTGCGGTGACGAGATGAGGTGCGCCATTGTCCTGCTCAAAGCAAAGCACAGCTCCCTGGTGCTGATCCTGTCCACCATGACCCATGAAATGCACGACGCGTCCCTTCTGGTTGGCGACCAGGTGGCGAACGCGTTCTAGCGTTGGAGGGATTGTGCGCTCCAGACGTAATCGCAGAGGGAACCTGCTGGATGGATTCTTTGAGGCGTGTCCATTCCGCTTCAATCGCGAGAGGCTCAATGAGTATCGCTGAGTGGATTTGAGGGCACAGCAATGATATGGAGGGATTGGTCGATTGCATGGAGGTGCGATGCGCTGAGAGGGCGGCAATCCACGCACAAAAGGACATTCGAGCACGAGGAAGTTCTCAGTATAATCCGGTGAGGTAGGATCATCCGTGCCATAAGGACCATACACATATTCCCAGGGAATGGCATCCAGCTGTGGATCTGGCGCGACGAGGAGCAGACGTTCGGGCATCTCCGCGAGTGCCTGTTGTGCAATGCTATTGGAAGGGAATAAGGCAGCTATAGAGTTGCTTGCCATACGCTCTGGGATCGGCCTCAAAAGTGATGTTGATGGCCTCTTCGTTCTGGAAGAGCAGGGGGTGAAGATCAGCGAGATGAGAGTAGTGATCGTCACAGGTCACGCGGAGATGCGTCTTTTCATGAAGTGCGAGAACCAGTTCCACACACAAACTCCTTCTAACTGTAGCATCAACACGCCATGATCTGGTATCGCGGAGGGCTATCCGAATGTCTCTCTCTAATAAGACGACGAAAAGTTCTTTTCTCTAAATTTCGCTGCGATGTCAGTGAAATTCTGAAGGGGAAGAGGCATTCTTCAGTTCTCAAGTATTTGGAGTATAGCAAGCATTCCACCATTTGTCAATGCATGCAGAGTGTAATGGTGCGCTATTTTCCCGTTGTTAAGAATTGAGGAAGGTGAGCCGCCATCACTACTGTTCTCTGGAATTGAACGATTGATAGATTGTCTCCAATGCAGAGATCCACTCGTATTACCAATAATACGAATTGATTCTACTACCTCAAACAAATTTTATCGCTTGTTATGGAAAGAAAGGAAATAGCCATGGTAATATCTAACCAACCACTTGAACAAAATGCACCTCAGATGGTTAAACCTGACCCTACAGGAAAAACCTCGAAGATGAATATGATCCTCTTTGCCATCCTCAGCCTTTTCTGGTTCGTTTTCGCCATTCTCTATTGTGTTGAGTATGTCAGACGCGGTACTGGAGTTTCGTTTCTTTTCTGGTTCTATCTTCTTATTGGGGGAGTATATCTGGCTCTCGTGTTTCTCTTGAGGAGGCAAATGCAGGCGTGGAAACGACATGAACAGCGTCACCAGCTAGCGGCACAGAGGGAATCGTGAGCAGGTAAGATTGGCAACAGAACAACCCATACCGAATGCCTCTGCATTACCGCTCTCTACTCTCTTTGGTGCCAAAAACCGGGTGTCTACCAATCTTTTCATCTTCGGTCTGTTCTTTATCATAATTGCCATCTTCATCATCGGTGGAGAATTTGCATTCGCCGCGACACAATCACACGCCTCTCCCATTCATGTTAGCACGGCAACACTTCTTATCAATGCGAAATCATCCTGTTTCTGCTTCTCCTCCTCTCGGGTATTGGTGCTGTTTTTCACAAGTCGCCAGACCACTCAGCAACTTGAATTTACCGAGACGGGACTCCTTAAACACTCCGGGAAAAAGGTGACGGTTGTCCCATGGAATGAAACGCGGCTCTTTGCCATCATTCCTGCAAATCCTGCTGTGAAGAAAACGAGCGGGCATCCTCCCGTACTGCGAACTCTCAAGCGCCAATGAGGTACTGCGCTGGTCCGCCAGTGAGCGCATGGCACTTTTCATAGGGCAAGCAATGGTTGCCTCTGATGAGTATCGTCAACAGATGCAATCTCTCCTCTCCGTGATCGCTGCCAGAACAGATCTCCCTCTCTACGATTTACGTTATTAACTCACCCTTCAGAAGGCCTTTATCTCCTGGGAATGTCTCCAAAAGTCCAAAGTGAACACTTCTATGAAGCAGAAAAAGATGATGGAGGAACGCTAATCGTAGCAGCCAGCCGATGATACTGCTGATACTGCTCAGCAAATTCATACTTGTTCGCAAACACACGATTGCCGCAATAGATGTTGCGCCTGGCAAATGGCTCAGGCGTCTGTTCAAGCAGAAAGGCTCGTACTGAGGGTTTGTGAGCCATAGGAGCATCGAACCAGGGTTCCGCAAGCCTGGCATAACGTGGATCATTGACCCAGGAAGGGCAGGGAACATCATAGCGGTCACACAGGTATTCGACGGAGGCCGCGCAAAAGACGGCCCAACGAAGCATCTCTTCAGTTGGGTGCTCAGGCAGCGAAAGAGGGGTTGTAATCAGTTCAACTCGTCGATCTTTGGCATAGTCGAACCAATCATTCATAAAATTTCCCAGCGCAATCCAGGGCTGCTCTCCCTGGCATATTTCTTGATAGGTCAACGCCATCGTCTGAAGATGGTCAACTGATTTCATCTGTCCTCCGTAAAACACAGGTATTCCAGCGTGTTCTTGCTCGTATTGTACCATATGATTTTATGGGAAAAGACTATCCAGTGTCCTCTCCAGGTCGTTGATCTGCTGAGCCTGCTTGTTGGGAATATACTGATCAACAATTGTTTGAGCCTGGGTACGCGTAGAAATGTGAAGTTGAGAGCAGAGATCGTAAATATCGCTTCGATCTTTTGGATGACCTGCGAGCAGTTTGAGGGCTAAAATATACGCACCTTCAGGGACATAGACTTCGAGCGGTCCATAGGTGCGCCACAACGTTCCTTGTGGGACCCGACTGGTATCGCGGAGAAAATCCCCGATCACATCATTGATCCAGGTCACCGGAATCTGATTGCGCGTGGCGACGGTTCGTGCTGCGGTCTTCAAACGCTGAGAGAGCGAAGAGGCCGTGAGGTCATTTCCATCCTTCAGAACCACATCGATATCGTTGGTTGTGCGTCGGCTTCCCAGTTGTGTCAGCGTGAAGTAGGCAGCCAGCGCGGTGCATTGCTGTCCGTTTCCAACTGCCCCTTCCCGAACCGTGCATGCACCTTTCAATGCACACGGCTCTCCAGTATCGTAGCCATTGCATCCTTTCGGAGAGCTTTGACTTCCTCAAACTTGATAGTTTGTCGTCTCATGGGTCGTCCATATTGAACGTCTTCATGACACGTTCGACAGAGGATCAACGTCTTTCGCTTGAGTGCTATCATTCTCTTCATCCATTCTGGTTTTGGCCTTCCTGGATGTTCATGCAGGTGTTTCATGGCTCGTATATGATGCACCTCTATTTTGTCTGTGCTACCGCACATTTCGCAGGTATCTGCGAGAAGCCTTTGTACGAGTTCTGAATGCCCTGTATTGTATGTTTGAGACGGTTTTTCCTCTAGGGTTGCCTGAATATTCCATGATAGCGATATTCCTCCCCAAGTTGCTATAAGCGGTTTCTTTTCCTGCCGTGGCATGATGACTTGAAGTCCCCTGTACTTTTTGCCATCGACTACCAAATCAGCCCGATATTTTTCGTAGATTTTGGGTACTGACCGTTTGAATTTTGCGGCCAGCGTCATCGTCAACGATTGTTCCATGATCCACTTCAGTTTATGGAGTGTATGCATGTTAAAGGACAGTCGGTAGTATTCTGCGATACCTCGGTATACGAGCTGGTAGCGCATGACGATTGCAAAAGCGCTTTCCTTTTCCAGTTCGTGCCGATGTGCCGCTTTGCCACGTTGCATGTAGCTCCGACATTTTGCCTCTATGACATCCCTGGGGATGCGAAATCCTATCGTTCCGTTCAGACTTCTGCGTTTACCTCCTCCTTTGGTGGCTATTTGCTTTTCGTCTGCTTGTCGGATAGTGACTTCGTATCCAAGAAATCTTGCCGCTTCGTTCCTCGAATGAGTAATGAGCGTTTTAGCTTCCGAGAGTTCTAGCTTGAGTTCCTCTTGCAGAAATACTCGTATGGCCTGCTTGATTTCTTCTGCTTCTGACTTTGGGCCATTAAAGCCCAGTAGGAAGTCGTCTGCATAGCGAATGTACCGAAGGCGTCGGTAATTGGGATCATTCACCAACACTGATGGGATTGTTCGGGATTGTTTCTTCAGCATCATTGCTTTTTGGACATTCCCTCTTTTTTGTAGGTTGAAGGCGTTTGTCTTGAGTCTTGCATACTCAGGGTTCCCGGCCCTCTTTATCCCTTGGGTGTATTTGGGAATGAGTATGGTCTCTACGTATTTGTCCAATTTGTCGAGCAGAATGTTTGCCAGGATCGGGCTGACTATCCCCCCTTGCGGTACTCCGCTTAGTGTTTGGTTGAAAGTCCAATCCTCCATGTATCCTGCATCGAGGAGTTTTCGCATGAGGTGGAGAAACCTTCCGTCTTTGATATGTTCGCCCAATGATTGGATAATCAGTTCATGGTCGAGCTTATCAAAGCATTGGGAAATATCCCCTTCGATGAACCATCCTACGCCCGTCCAATTATGATAAATTTCTCTTAGTGCAGTATGACATCCTCGTTCGGGCCGGAAGCCGTGTGAGTGGCTACTGAACTGAGGTTCAAAGTAGGCGTTGAGGACCAACCTTAGCACCTCTTGGACCAATTTATCTGACCAGACAGGCATACCTAATGGACGCTTTTTCCCGTTTTTCTTGAGGATATACGTTCGTCGTGCTGGTTTCCATTGATATCTTTCGGTGCGTAATGCATCTATGATGGCGTCAATCTTTTCCAACGACATTCCATTGGGGGTTTCTTCGGTGACTCCGGGCGTCATTGACCCTTTGTTTCGAGCGATTTTCCCGTAGGCCATTAGGTACAGGTCTTTGTTGAACAAAAGTCGGTAAATTTGTTCGAGTGGCAATCCCTTTTTGCCTCGTTCTTGGATGAGTTCCAGGATAGTCTTGGCGTCTCGCATCCCGCGTACCTCGCTATCTGATTTCTCAACGATACCTACCCTGCTTGCCGCTATCAACTGGCAAGCTCTGGCCCTCTTTCGAGGGTTGCCCCTTCGTTTGTCTTGTTTCTAAGACTCCCTACTATGGGGGTTCCGTCGCCTTGCGAATCGCTTCGTGTAGGCGATCCCGCATTTACGCTCGCTAGACGTTTAGTACGTGTAGGTGCCCCGTTCGTTTCCTTACCCCGTTCGTTATCGGGTACTCACCGTAGAGAGCAGTTCAGTTGGTCTACATGACCCCAACTTATTTTCGTGTTATTTATGCCAACACGTTATTACGGTGTCATCGCTTCAGGTATGCTGCGATGGATGAGGAGGACATCGTTGGAAACTGGGATTCAGCCAATCCAGGTTTCACCATGCGTACAGGACTTGCGGACCGCAAGACCCTACATACCTTCGGGCTTGTCCGCTTTCACATGGCATGCTCTTGTCCTCTTTGGGTTTCCCCGCTAAGTAAGCCATCGTCCTAAGAGATTATTCGCTCTCGACCTCTTGCCCCTTTAGGGCTATCCTGCAAGCGCCGAAACGGCGCACATGAATGCTCCGCCAACAAGCAGAAGACGAAGAGGCGGTTGTTGGCCCAGTTCAGCGAGTGCCTGTCCGAGATCGGCCAGGTAGTGTTCAATATCCTGTGCTTGCATTATCTTCTCTTTTCCAGGTTTTTAATGAGCAGGTACATTTAAATTATCCATCAAACGTGTGCATCTGTTCTCTCACGTCATGATCTCCCTGCTCTGTTCTAAAATACCATTAGAGAGGTATTCATGCAACAAAGAATATTTAAATGTGTTGTTTCACCTGTCCAAAAATAAAAAAGGGCCATATTCCCTCTCTCGGCTTTTCGAACCGCGTTACTTTCTGCTCCTCTGCCAATACATGCTCAAAGATGGCCGCTATTTTCGCATCGTTCTGTGATAGAATCAGGAGGAAATTTCGTTTCACCGCCGTCATGTGCTCACATAGGAAACTGAACGCAAGACGCAACAGGGAATGATTTCCTCGATGGTTGATTTTCCATCATACAATGCTGATGCAGAACGGCACATGTGCAGTGCATCATCTGCTGTTCTCCAGGAGAAAAACATGCGTGTAGGATTGCAAATAGGGATCACGAACACACAACAGAAACCCCTCAGTGATTATATCATTCGTGTGGCTGAACAGGCTGATCAGGCAGGTTTTGCCACGCTAGTCGTGCCAGACCATTTTTCGCTTCGGCCAGAGAGTACGACATGGCTTAAAAGAGATGAGAACACTCCCACGGCAGTTGTCACCGATTTCTTTGAAGCATGGAGTGTCCTGGCCTTTATTGCCGCTCGCACCAGACGCATCAGGCTCAGCACCATGGTTTCCGGCATCACGATGCGCTACCCGGCGATCCTGGTAAAAACGGTGGACACATTGGACGCGCTCTCGAACGGTCGTGCGTGCCTGGGAGTAGGGGCGAGTCCCGACTTTGGAGAGGATGAGCACCAACGTATGGGCTTACCATTTCCATCTGCACGTGAGCGGGTCGCTCGCTTAGAAGAGGTTCTCCAGATGGCGCTACAACTCTGGTCAGGCGAGGAGAAACCGTTTGAGGGAACCTATTACCAGCTCACAAGCACTGTTGGGACTCCATTGTTTGTTCAGCAGCCCACACCCGCCGATTTTGATTGCCGGGAGCGGCAATAAGATGCTACGCCTGATGGCCAGGTATGCTGACGTGATCAGTATTGGCTTTGGCCGAGGACTCGATGATCTGCGGACGAAGTTGGAGGTTCTGCGCGGGCATTGTCAGGCATTAAATCGTCCATATGAGCATATTGAGAAAACAACGCTCTTTATGGCTCCTCTTGCTCATGATGGCCGCTTGAATCCGGCGGCGCTCGACTATTTTAGAGCACTGGGCGAGCTTGGTGTCGACGAAGTCATGGTTCGCTATCCCGACGATCCCGCGTCCTTCGATCTGCTCGCGACTGAACTGATCCCGATTGTGGAAAAAATCCCTGTTGCCGGGCGTTGAAGAAACAGGTGCACCTCTGCAGAGTGATAGGATCAATGATGCGTCAAACCATTCAACGAATTTGTTCTCTCATAGCTTCGTTCACGGTCTTCAACAACAAGCTTTCTCTGCTGAAATAGGGGGTAGTCTTGTTCATAAGCAGGAGAGTATAATTGGCAGAGATGAATTTGCAAGGAGGAAACAACGGGTGGTCCTGGTGCAACTGTCCTGATGCGCAATCCGCTGACGAAGCAACAAGAAGATGAGCTTGAGATCTGGCTGAGATCAATAACGCACGATCTGGAGAAGGATAAATGGGGGTACAAGTTCTGGTGGAATAAAGACGCATTTCCTGGAACCGTTTCGCATTGCCTCTTTTATCTCTCTCTCGACAATCCGGGAGAATATTGGGATGATGATGACAGAAGGCAAATCAAAGAACAGCTTGATTTCTTGCCCGAACAATCCATCAGTGTTTCTTCCGGGTGCAATCAGAAAGATGATCATACCACTCTGGGCCGGGTTGTGTTGCATCTCGCCAGATATACAACGGACTTATTGATATGGAAGGCGCAATCATGCCACCGCTGAAACCAGTGAATAGGGAACGTCTAGAGGAATGGTGGGCAACATCATCTGCACAAGATAAAGAGAGACGAGCATATATGCAAGCACAATTAGATGCGTTGAGGAGATCGCTCCCGCCAGGAAAGACCTTGCGTGATCTGATGAAAGAGCAGCTTGCTGATCCAAATTCGCCAATGAAAACAATCATAGCGGATGTCGAGGCGAAATTCGGTCCTGCGATTCCTCCAAAGTTCAGTCTCTCTGAGAGACGACCTTCTCTAGATGAAGTAAGTGCCTATGTCAAGGCGATGCCGGGCAATATTTACGAGATCGAGTATACAGCCGTTGCAGGCCACCGTTGCGTTTTCCATATTGTGGATGTGGCTTTTTTACAGACATGGATGGAGCACTCCAATTTCCGTATGATCAAGTAATAGGAGACTCTCGATTCGCATGTTTGCTCTACAGCAGAGGGTAGATACTTGATGGAAGACGATTAGCCGACAGCGTTAACCGAGAATGATCAGTCAAAAAGAATGAATACAGAGGAGAAAGCCATGGTGCATCGAGTAAATACACCAAAACGCATAGGGGGGTAATATTCGTGATCGTTATCTACAATCGACGTGCATCTTTAGAGAATATTCAACAAAAATATCCTGATGCAGCTATTCTTGATGTGACCTCTCGCGGGCCTCAGCCCTGGATTCGCTTTAGCCCCTTTTATCCACACGGTGGTATTCCTGTCCCTTTTTCCCCTGGCTATGAAAGTCGCAGTGTCGAGGGGATCTGGCAAGGCCTCAAAGTGTTTGAACGGGCCGATGTTGATCTGAGCAAATTTGACATTACCACGATGAAAAACCTCAAGCGATCAACACGGACATACGGGAACGTTCTTGGACATCGACAAGGTGTAGCAGGAGGTCAATTACTTCCATATAGAGAGGCACGCTACCTGATCTATCTTCCCACCTATCACTGGGTGCTTGAGCACGTCCTACAAGATCTGCTTACAGAGCTGAAGCATCTGGAGAGAGAAAAAACGATCGTTTTCTTGGATTACGAAACGAACAGTGATATCGATGTAGTAAGCCGACCACTTTCGCATGCTGGACTCATCAAGTTGTACCTTGAGGACAACTGGCCATCTCAATAAGCTCTGATAACGACGGTTTTATCCCTTATGTTAAGGGAAATAGAGTTTGTTTCTATCAATTCATGAATGAGGTATTATGCGTGATGAAGTTTCATATCATGAGATAAATGCTCTCCTGCTGGCCGATTTTCATCTTGATGAAGGTTTGTTCGCTCGAATCCAGCTTTCTTCATGAAATCCCGGAATATTCATTGTATTCCTAAATATTTCTCTTTTTCGTGAGTGGATTGGGTATAGTACTCCTAAACAGAACAAGGTCAGAACAAGTACTGATGACTGATCTTCCAAAAAGAACAAGTACTGCTCTTGTTCCGAACATGTTCATTTCACAGAAAAAGGAGTTCTCATCGTATGAAATGGTATCCATATGGACATGATTTTGGTAATGCCGAAATTGGTGGTGTCACGACGCCTGATACCGGACAATCCTTCTCGCGCAGCATCCCCACCGCCTTCACGAAAGCGGATACAACTGCATTACGTGGGCTGGGAGTTGATACAACCAACTCTCTCATCCTGCGTATGAACAATGAAGAAATTTCCTACGCCATTGGGGACTTGGCGCTGGAGCAGCATGCGGAACCATGGACGGGGCATGGGTTTATTCACCGCTATGCCAGTTCCTACAGCCTGCGTGGCCTCCTGGCGGTTGCAGCCTCGCTCATTCCCGATTCCGAATTCGGTCTTTATGTGGTCACAGGGTTACCTGCGGAAACGTATATCAAAAATATGGACATGCGTCAGACGATCAAAAAAGCACTGGATGGCACCTACACCTTTACATTAGATGGAAGCCAGAGCTGGCGCACTATTCACGTTGAGATTGCGCTAGTCGTAATGGAAGGAGCTGGAGCACTCATCACCTATGGCGACAAAACGACGAGCAAAACCGCCGAGAGTGCTGTCATCGACATTGGTGGTCGGACAACGGACCTCTATGTAGCACGGGGTCAAGTGCCCCAAACTGAATACTGTAAAGGGAAACCCTTAGGTGTTGAGTCAGCAACACAAATCCTGATGGACACCTTCGAGGGAAAGTTCAAGCGGCCACTCTCTCGCTCGGAAGCCCGCACGATGATGCATGCATTTGCCTCACAGGGACAACTTGCCTATCCAGATATTACCGCGTATGGCAGGTCCATCGAACCGGATCAAGTGGAGCGCCTAGCCAGGGAAGCGGTGACACAGGTTGGGACCGATATTGTGTCCTTTGTGGCATCGGCGTGGCGGCAGAGCGATCAGGGAGCCGTTGCCGCCAGTTTCAAGCCAGTGCTGAACATTGGGGGAGGCGTGTACTATTTCTATTCGCTGCTCAAGCAACAGATTCCCCACCTGGTTCGTGCGGCAGATCCTCTTCATGCCAACGCCCATGGTTATTGTACGCTGGCCGCTCGTCTTCTTGCCCGTAAACAGCAGGGTTCCAGCATGTAGGAGGAAGAGGATGCCAAAGGATCGTGAGCGCTATCGGTATATTGATGTTGGACTGGAACGCGGTTCCTGGACGCTCATAATGTTTGAAGAGGATGCCAGAAGACATCAGATGAGTGACCAGCCTGGAAAACTGATCACCTTGCGTCTGACCGAATACTACGAATTGAAAAAGGAACGGGAAATGTCATCTTCCAGTGAGCCGCTTGTGCCTGTCAGGAACGATTCTCCCTCGCTCCATGCCTCCTCTGAACATGAGAAGAGCAACGACAGTATTCAAGCACCAGGAGGCGATGTTCTCGAAATATCGCATCATGCCAGCGAGAATGCTGATGAGGCGGCAGAGTATTGGGCAAATATATGAAGTTCAGGCTTCCGCTTCTTTAGTTTGTCAGTATGTTTGTCCCAGCCAGGCATGTTATCAGTTAATGACAGAGCGAACGGTCTATCGCTCAAAACCTGTTTAGTATAAAACATCATATTAGTTCATAATGTAACAAATGTAACAATTCATTGAAAAAGGACAAAAGTAAAAGGAAGCAAGAGAGAAAACTGAATCACTTCCTCAATATTGCCCACTTGTTTTTCCTCCAAAAAGTACTTCCACTTCAAAAAATACACACTCTATGGTACGATAAAAGTGTCTGCTAGACTCGCAGCTGGGCACACAGAAAAGGAGTGCCCTTATGGCAAAACGCGGAAATGGCGAAGGCTCGATTTACCGGCGTAAAGACGGTCGCTGGACAGCAGAAATGTCACTCGAAGGCGGAAAGAGCAAATTCATCTATGGGAAAACAAGAAAGGAAGTTCAAGAAAAAGCTCAAGATCAGCATTGTATGAGCAACAGAAAGGGATGCTTGTTACTGGACCCCAACAAAAAGTCGGACAGTTTCTTACCCATTGGTTAGAGGAATGTGCATAAACAAAGTATTCGTTCTCGAACCTACGAACGATACGAGGAGATTATACGGTTGCATCTTGTACCAGGCATTGGACATCACCAACTCCAAAAGCTTACACCGCAACATCTTCAGTTGTTTTACAAAAAGAAACTGGAAGAGGGTCTTTCGGCTACGACCGTTATTAGCTTCCATCACCAAGGTTCTTGTCGAGGATAGTGATCGTCCGCTGGCTATTGTAAAGAAAGTGGAGCAGAGCGGTGGCATGGGCGGAGCAGCACGCAAGTTTTTGGTTTCCTCATTACACTGATCAATTGGCTCATCGAGCATCCAGTTCTAGAAGCACTATCTGACCGTAGATCCCTGAGCAATGCAGCATATACAAAATTCGCAGAGCTTATTACAAACGTTCACGATCATAGTCAAACCATCCTTTCGGGACCAATGTTCCCACAGATGAAGAGTACGATGCAGCTATAGTTTCCCCTTTTCTTAAGAACAGCTTGCTAACCATTGTACTGTTCCTGAAACATCAAGTACGTCATCCACATATGCTTTTTCCAACAAGGCACGTGGAGCCAGATAATCATACTTTCCTTGCCAGAGCTCTAGAGCTTTCAACTCAGCAACTAGACTTTTTACCAGTATAGGGACCTGGGAGCTTAATTCCCTCAACTCAGTGAGCAAATCAATTGCATTCCCATCATACCCTATTTCCAGGTAATAACCAGAGATGGAAGGAGTGGTAGGCCAACCTACGTACTGCAAAATATGGGCAAGTGTTCTATGAATGCGCGATCCAGACCAGGAAAACAAAACAAAACGCCCCAGGTTCCAGAGGGACGACACAGCTATTTAGCCAACCAGCTGTTCCTGACAAGATCACGTGCTAAGGCTAAACGCTGCTTGAGCAAGAGGAGAAAGATACGAATACATTGTCTCTTCTTGTAATATCTGACGTAAGCGTAACATCATATGCTGATGGAGAGTGGAAATCCCCAGTATTCAACCAGGCTGGTTGACAACACCTTTGCACGCTCTACATGTACCGTTCTTCCACGTTCATCAACCGAGATCATACGCCAGGCATATCCAGCTAAACCAATAGTGTTCCAACCTCAGGCATCTGCTGAATAGTACCAATTTCTTGGGTTCCAGCCAGCACACGGCACTCTTGTTCATTGGCAAAAATTGCATAGAAATGATAATGGCTCGTCAGTTGCGCTCCTTTCATGCCCACGATAAGTGGGCCTTCATCCATACGAGCAAGATGATCGAGAGCGACCAGATGTTGAAGGAAACAGACGATACTCATCTAAAGTCACTGATTGAAAAGGTATGAGTTTCAAAATGGATTGGCTAATTGAGATGGCAGTCAGTTCTGTACGTGCTTGCAATACACTCATCGTCTGCTGGTACAGTAAACTCAATGGCATCGTTGGAATGTCCGGTGGCTCGATCCAGCGTTCTTCGAGATACAGTTGAATGATCGCAAGCGTCTGGAGAAAATTCCATGGTACCTGCTGCAATTCTGAGGGAGGCCGTTGTGAGTCTTTGCTCAAATATTCAAATGTATAAAAACACATGCGCGACGGTGTTCCGCGCCGACCAGAGCGGCCCAGGCGTTGAACAAAACTGGAGACTGTATGAGGTGCATCGATTTGAACCGTCAGATCAAGTTGCCCGATATCAATACCCAGTTCCAGAGAGGCCGTTGCAATAGTGCACGATTGTTGTGTCGCGTCGCGCATCTTCATCTCGGCAGTTTCACGCAGATTGGCTGAGATACTACTATGATGCACAAAATACCAATCTATGCCAGGTTGTTCTTGAGCGAGGCGTTGACGGAGTTCTGCGGCAATGCGTTCGGCCTTGTTGCGTCGATTGGTAAACACAAGTGTTTTTTGGTGTCGCATGGTCATAGCAAAAAGATCATCATAGTATTCCTGGCTCTTTTGTTGTAATGCCCGGCGTTCATCAAGAGAGTCAACATCCTACTGGTTCATCTGCTTGTGCGGGAATTACATGCTATTTTTACGACGAGATCCAATATCTGTCGGAGCCATGGTGCATGAAAGACATTCGTTTCTTCGGGTGCCATCACAAAATGATTCACACGCAGTTCAATTTGTCGCCCATGCGTCGACTCCTTTACAAGACGCGCGGGAATTCGAAATTGAGAACTGCTTTTAAGCCATTGTAAAGCAAGCTCGGTATTGCCGATGGTTGCGGATAACCCAATACGTCGTATAGGTCTGACCAATAGCGCGTTCCAGGCGTTGGAGATGACAAAGAACCTGCTGACCCCGCTCAGTACCAAGAAAAGCATGGATTTCATCGATGATAATAAAGCGGAGATCACCAAAGATGGTGCCCAATTCTCCTGACCGATTCATGAACAATGCTTCCATTGATTCAGGGGTAATCTGCAAAATCCCGCGTGGTCGTTGCAGAAAGCGTTTTTTCTGATGATAGGGAATATCACCATGCCAGCCTTGAATAGGAATATCCGTTTTTTCTTGCAGTAATCCCTGAATTCGTTCAAACTGGTCATTGATCAGTGCTTTTAGTGGGCCTATATAGAGTACACCAACTGATTGCGCTGGTGATTGCTCCAACGATGTAAGCACTGGAAGCAGGGCAGCTTCGGTTTTGCCGCTTGCGGTACCACTCATAATTAGCACATGATCACTGGTATCCAGAATAGCGGGAATAGCTCTTTCTGAATGTCACGCAGATCCGTCCAGCGCTTCTGGTAGATATATTCTGGATGAACGGTGCAAGGCGAGAGAATGGGTCAGGTGTGTTCATAGAGTAAATCTCAGCAAAGGATGAATCATCATCAATAATCTCGTTTTGTGGCGTCAATTCCTCCGGATTTCCTTGCTGTTGATGAACCACAAAATCACGTTTATAAATAATATCCAAGAATGTGCTGGCGCTATCACGGCGCATCATCTCCATTACGTCAATTAAGTCTCGTGTTATCTCGCGTGGGGTCAGTTGTTGCGCTGAGCCTATTTGCGCTGTTACAACCTCCATAAATTGCTGGAGATTGTAATCGGTGATCGTTGTCGTATAGTGGTAATGCAAAGCATGAATATCGCGCAACTTTTGCAGGAGCACGAACAGTTCCTCGTTGGTAAGGGTATCTAAGCGTATAAGCGGTCCAGCAAATGAACGTCGCCCATTCTGGGTGAAACGGCTCTCCTGCAAACGAGAACGCAGTGCCTCATAACTATAGAGACCACGTTTGGGATCTTCAACAAGTTGGGGTGTGCCGCTGAAGATCAAGCCAATGTGCTGAGCAACCCCTTGATTGACATCATTGAATAAGGTCAATAGCTGCTCATAATTATTGTTGCGCGAAACACTGCTACTAATTTTGTAAAGATTGACAGCCTCATCAAAAAAGATAATCAGACCCTTATAACCAATCAATTCGAAAAAGGATGCAAAGAATTTGAGATAATTGTACCAATTTTTATCAGTTACCATTGAATTCATTTTTAGTTCTGCCCGGATCTCGTTAAGCATTTTGATATTCACCACGCAACCAGCGAATCGCACGCTCCATTTCCAGATCGTCACCCAGCTTGATATGCACGCCAGTAGCGAGAAAGGACGGACTGCAAAATCAAAACTGGTCGATAAGGCGCTGACCGAGCTAAGGGTTTCCTGCACTTTGTATTGAACCTGGCGAGAAAATTCCGGGATCATCAGGTAAGAGTTTTGCGGAATGCATGACCTGCTCCTGGATTTTGTTCATCCAATGTTCGAGCACGGGGTGTAAAGGCACCACCTTCTGGACGTGTACGAATAGCTATATTCTTCAATAATTCGCGATAGAGGCCAACACCCTGACCACCGGTGCCGGTTAGACGACGTTCTGCGCTGAGATCGGCATCTGCAACCACAAAATTGCGTTGGAGCGCATAATTACGAATGACTTGCAACATAAAGCTTTTACCGGAGCCATAAGGACCAACAAGCAGGCGAAAACACGCACCTCCTTTAGCTACATGGTGATCCAGATCATCAAGCATGGCCTCAATCTCTGCGCTGCGCCCAACGACAACATGTTCAAGCCCAATACGAGGCGTGACGCCATTGCTAAAAGCTTGCAGAATTGCGCTGCTATGACGCGGTGAAATCTTACGTTCGCCCATGAAAGTACTTACCTACCTTTAGAAGAATAATACCAACTGACCAGATTTTCTGTATCACACGAAGGTGAGGAGAAAGTGTTTGTGTGTCAGGATCAATGAGCAGATCCCCAAGGTGCTCGTCAACAGGAGCATTAATCTCATCAATAAGCTGAGAAATAGGACGACGATCTTTACGTTGCGTTATGGTTAATTGCACAGATTGATCCAGGTTCAGCATTTTTAGTATTTCCCAGTGTTCAGGCTGCCACTGTTGCAGAATAATTTGCCAATCCTCATCTACCTCTGGAGGAGTTCCAGTGATTTCTGTGACTATAGGAATGGGAGATATGGAAACAGGCGTGGATGTTGTGGATGGTTGCTTATGGGTTTCATCTTCCTCAACAGTCAAGCGTCCTTGCAATTGTTCAGATTCTGCGTGTAGCTTCAAAATAGTTTCCTGGTTCAACTGAACAACAGGTCGAATACGGGATATCTTAACTGCCGGAACCGGTGAGGGCAAGATGGAAGAGTAAGATACCTCATCTTTTTTAGGCACAACAGGAGTTGCTGATTGAAGAGGATTTGGGCCAGGAGTTTGTTGATTAGTTACCGCACTCTCATAGTTTTTCTCGAGATCGAAAAGATAACGGGCGTGAAATTGTTCATAATACTGTTCAGGTAAATGTAACACCT
>CAVSVN010000026.1:0-253173 GCA_963731415.1 uncultured Chloroflexia bacterium | reverse complement strand
AAAGGCAATTGGAAACAAGCTGATTTATGGAAGGAATCAGAAAAGGATGGAAAGCAAGAAAGCCAGAGAAGACGAAGCCTGATCCGCCCAAAATAAAGTAAGAGAAAAAATTGAGAAATTAAATCCGCCAAGACAGAACTGGGTTAGTGTCTCTTCATACGCTCACTCAATAGAGAGCATATTTTTCGCGCACGCGTGTGGTTTCTTCATGTTCAGAAACCTGAGTGTCTGCAGACGAATAGTGAGCGCCTCTGTCGAGAACAATTCATAGCTTCCTGATCTCGCTTGCAGATCGGCCAGCAGATCGGCCAGGTTGCTCCCAGGCTTTGTGCAATATCAAAGGACGAGGCTGATCGAACAAGTGCCCACGCACCACCACATGCTTCAACAAGGACTTCCGCGCGTGCCACATTGCCAGTCTTGCGTGCAAGCTGTCCCAGGTTATTGAGCACACTCGCAACATCAGGATGCAGCGTCCCAGTGCTTGCTCGTAAATGGCCAGGGCACGTTCATAGAGTGGTTCGGCCTGCGCGTATCCCTGTTTTTTGGTGAGAAAGGCCAGATTGTTGAGAACAGGTGCGATATCAGGATGATGAGACCCCAATGCCTGCTCGTAGATAGCTAATGCTTGTTGGTATAGTACTTCAGCCTGTGTATACTTCCCACGTGTTTCAGCGATATCAGCTAATTTACTGATGCTATGGGCGGTTTCAACATGCTCATCTCCAAATGTTTTCCTTGCGATGTCCAGTGCTCGTTGATAGAGTTCCTCGGCTTGCTGGTAGTTCCCTTGTTTTTCCGCCAAGCGTCGCCAGCCCATCGAGGGGATAGGTCAGATTGGGATGATCGGGAGGTAAAGAACGCTCGTAGATCGCCAGCTGCTCGCCTGTAGGTCGCTTCAGCCTCAGAATAGCGCCCTTGCTGATAGGAGATAAGAGCGAGATTATTCAATGTACTGGCGACATCGGGATGATCCGCACCTTTTGCATGTTCTTCCAGGGCAAGTACACGCAGATAGAGACGCCTGGCCTCTTGATAGTTTCCCCGATCTCCATGCAGCATTGCGAGGTTATGAAGGCTCTCGGCTGTCTTGGGATGCTCAAGACCCAGCAAGCGTTCACGTATTTCAAGTGAGCGTTGATAGAGTGTCTCAGCCTCTAGATAGCGAGCAAGCTCTTGATAGAGCAGTGCTAATGAATTGAGCGTCTGAGCTACGTCAGAGGGATCACTCCGCGAATTATCTTCCTGAAGGTGTAGTGCCTGAGTGAGATAGGTCTCGGCATCGGTATAGCATCCACGCTGATAGTAGTAAACTCCCAGGCGCTCTAAAAGCAGTCCGCCCTCTTGTAGGTTGAGCTTGTAGTCATGAATGAGGGTGGCGCAGTGCACGGCTTGAGCTAAATACTCTTCACAACCTTCCCAGGTCTCAAAACGCACTGCTGGAAAGATGAAATTGATCAAACGCACGGCCTGACTGGCAAGTTGATGCTGCCGTTTTTTGTCAGGTCATTCTTAAGAACGATCTGAACGAGATGATGCATATTGAGGGTGGTGGAGTCTGTGCGTTGGCGTATCAATGAGAACCTGCGCAGCGTTGCAATAGCGGCGTCCAGGGCGAGTGGGTACTGGCTACTGCACGAAGAGGCCCATTGAGGGTAGAGGCACCATGCATGAGCAATTCGTCTGGGAGCGCATCGGGATGCAGAAACGCGAAAAAATGGAGCAGTTCCAGGGCATCAGGATTGAGTTGCGCAATCTTTTGAAAGGTTAACGCAAGTGTGATCGTGACTGGATCTGGATGATCACTTATATCACGCCCACGCTTCCCCAGCAAGAATGCCTGTCTTTCCTGATAGAGTTTGAGATACGATGCGAGCGGACGTTGCGTTTCCTCAATGTAGGCTCCAGCCTGATCGAGGGCCAGGGGATACCCACGAAATTCTTGCGCGATCTTGCTGGCCTGCAGGCGATCATTCTCTGACGCGGCATCCGGTGAATCCTGCTTTGCAATGATTTTAGCACAACGTAGCAACAGGAGTGCGCCATCTTCAATGCTCATCTGGTCAACTGCGAGCCGAGAGGTAAACAGCCCGGTCGTTTGTGATTGAGTGAGCAGAAGCACATGCCCACTACTATTCAAAGGAAGAAGCTGATCCAGTAAAGAAAAGTTTTCCAGATTATCAATCACCAGGAGCCAACGGTCATGCTGTTGCAACCAGTGTTTGATAGCGTCGATGCGTTGTTGTTCATCCCCAGTATCTCGCGTCGGGATGCCCAGCTAGCCGCCAGAGAAAGAATATTTGCACTCAAAAGCTCAGTGGGGCTGGCATTGAGCCATAAAGTTGCTTGATATTCCTGCTGATAGCGATACACGTATTCTACGGCAATATCTGTTTTGCCAATGCCGACTGGTCCATAGAGTGCTTGTATATGGGTCTGGAGCGGATGCTCAGAAGCAAAGGAGTGATGTAATGCTTCCAGTGTATCGGCGCGGTCCGTGAAAAAGGGATTGGGCCTGTAGGTGAGATTACTGAGAGGAAACTGGGGTCGTCTGCCTGGAAGGATGCCAGATAGGCGACTTGTGATTTCTTTGACCACGCGGTGAATGCCTTGCGCGACCTCTAGACAGGGCTGAGTCGAGATTGTCCCAGACCGTCACGGCCTGACCATTTTGAGGTAGAGGGCTGTATTTTTCGAGAGGAAAATCTTGCATGTTTGCCGGACGCAAGAGAACTGGGATGATTGGCACATTTCTATGCAGATGTTGTTCGTCTGCATAGGGCATTTCCACTTTCGAACACTGCTCGGAACCCCAAAATCAGCACTCACAAGCAGCACAATAATATCAGCTTTACCGATGTAAGCCTTGATAGTATCTTTGACGTTGTACCCGGCACTGATCGCACTATCGTACCATATCTCAATAATATCTAGCTGTCTGAGGTTGCTCAGGTGATTGCGCAATTTATTGAACAGGTTTCTATCCTCGGATGCAGACGCGAGCGAGAAGAAAATGTTGATCTTCTCTAAATTATGTGAATGTGCCACGTTATGCCTGCCTGAAAAGAAATATTCTATCTTTGTTCATTTTAGCATACATTGGTGGTGAAGTGTACAATTGGTGTTTAAAGATTGCATAGCTGTCGGTATTCTTGAAGCCTCCCAATGCGAATATGATGAGAGAATCCAGAACTTATTGTGGTATTTTACACATCCGTCCTTCTGATGCTTGGACATCAGATCTATGTGGCGAATCACAGTTCTCTCTTTTGCATTGAGTTTACACGATATTCAACTCCCTTTTGCTCTTATCCTGCCCACCCGAAAATCGCTCCATCCGCAACAAATCAATATCAATCGACCTCGCCCTCCCCAGCATAATCTCCTCCGCCATCAACCTTCCCACAGCGGGCGCTTGCTGCACACCATGCCCTGAGAAACCAGCCACATTAATCCAGTTCTCCACGCCAGGCATACGACCCAGGATCGGATTATGATCCGGCGTTACCTCGTAATAGCCCCACCAGCATGCCTGACGATCCAGGCCCCTCACTTAACCAGGGGAAACGTTCAATGCCGACCTTTAAGGGTCGCTCAAACCAATCCCAATCAATCCCCTCCGTAAATCCTGGCGGCTCGTCGGATTTGAACGGCTAAAGAGAACGCGGCGACCCTTACTGCGTAAATAGAATCCAGTTGCGAGATCAATCGTCGTAGGATACGTATGTTGCCAGCCTGTGGGCGCAGTTGCATAGACCATGCGCCTGGATGCAGAGATCGGCACGTCTAATCCTGCCATCTTACCCACTCTGCCAGCCCACGGTCCGGTCGCGTTCACAATATACTCAGCCTCAAAAAGCCCCTTTGGCGTTTCCACTTGCCAGACATTGCCCGCTCGTTTCGCGCTGGTAACGGGCGTCTGTACATAAAGCGATGTTCCTCTGCCTGTGCCATTCTCAAGTAGGCTAATGTGACGCGATGAGGATCGATGACGCCATCAGCGAGGCCATGCGTGGTTCCGGCGATATCCGCTGTGTCAAATGGCACGATGCTTTGAGCTTCTTCCGGCCTCAACACGTTTACCGGAACGCCTATCCGCTGTTGAAGCTTGACGCTATCCAGGTGTGCTGCCCAACGTTCGGGTGGAACAAGCAGTAGATAGCCATGAGGGCGATATTCAGCATCTTCTCCCCATAAGGTCGGAGAAGGCTGGTAGGTCTGAATGCTTTCCCAGGATATACGAATATTGACTTCTTCGGTGAACTGTACGCGTACTCCAGCCGCACTTCGAGCGGTCGAACCCGTCGCAGGCGCATTTTGAGACTCTAATATAACTACGCTTGTTCCCTGTTCAGCAGAGGTGAAAGGCACAGGAAGCGCCGATGATTCCAGCTCCGATGACCAATACATCGGCCCTTTCTATTGGTTGCATGTTCACTCTCGCATGTCAAGGTACGGACCCCGATTATTGGTTCATCCGCTAAATGATGCGGAGAAGAAGGATAACGCCATTGGTGGTGGTTTGATCGGGTCACATTCCCTTGCTTTGGCTCACCACGATTTATCGCGTCCATCGATTTATCGGCCTGTAGAGATTTTTATTCAAAATTCCTTATCTAATGTCTGTAGAGGACTGCTCCACTCAAGGAGTCGTCCTCCAACTGGTTCAAGTACCTGATCAATAAGTGCTGATAGAGCAGCGTATTGTTCCCTGATGGGTACATAATCTGTAAGGATACGTCAGACATATTGTGCTAATGCAGGCGCATGTTGTTCCAGATCATCCAGTTGATATTTAGGTTTAACAGACCAGTATCTTTTACTTAGCCTGTCCTCTTGCTGTTTCAGGTTCCTCTGGCGATATTGGAAACCTTGCGAAAGCGCGTGTGCCCTGGATTGTCCTCATTTTCACAGGCCACGGCAGATCAAAATCCCGTCGTTTGATCTTCGCATAACGATTATTTGCCTCGTCATGCCAGACACTCCTCCCAATCAGCATGCTCGGCCACCTAACCTCGTAATGCTCTCAAAAGCTCCAGCTTGCTGGAAATCGAGCAACTGTTCAGGACGAAACCAGAACGGATAAAGGCAAGGCGTATCGCTCTCGACACCACCCTCACTCGGTTTAACGCCTCACATGATGACGCTCCATCAGGCCAGTCCGCAAAATTCGTTGCATGAACAGCTGTGAAGATAATGTTGATCAGCAGAATTATCGGGCAGAGCATCAACATATCAAGGTCTGCACCCGCCGCCTTTTCCTCACGCGTGGGCGATTACGATGCTTTTCCACATGAATACACTGCCCATCTTTCACCGTCACACGAACATCCGTCCTATCCTTCTTAATGGGTGGGTAGTACCATGCCCCTCTAGTACCCAGGCCGCCTCTGGATCTACGTCACGGGTGACTACTTTCATGTTGGCTGGATTACGGATAAACAACGTTGGTATTTTTTTTCAATTTTGAGGCACCCCACTTATCTTTTGGCACCACTTGAGGCAAAGGTTTGGCCGCTTCCTCTCGCAGCCAGCGCAAGGCCACTCCCCTTCGAGCCGTTCGGAATGCCCTCCTCTCCAATGTCAATCCAATCAGCAGTGACTAGATCTAATCCAATTGTACCTGCTAAAGAGGCATCACGTACTGCTGTTCCCGTAAAGTTTGCATGAGTAAGCTTCGCCTTGACGAAGTATGCATGGCGCAAATCAGCAGAACTAAAATTTCGAACTCCATGTTAGTGTCACTAAAATCTGCATAATGGCAATAACTAGCAGTTAAGTCTGCTTTCTGTAAGTTTCCACCTTGTACATCAAGGTGAACAGCGCGAACATTTCTCATGCTTGCTTCAGAGAAATCAGCACCCCAAGCATCAGCTTTGACGAGTTTCGGCATCATCTTAGTATGGCCTGAAAAAACGACGCATTATTTAGATCGGTCTCGCTTAAGTTAATGCCGCGCAATACTGCGTGGTCAAATTTGGCTCCTGATAGGAATGCTCCGAGTAGATGACGGTCCGAAAGATCTACTTCATGTAGATCCACATCTGTTTGTCCGAAATTGCCCTTTACTATCAGTCAAATTGACGAGGCGCTCGTGTGCTTCGATCCGTGCTAAAAGCTCTGGTGGAATGGGACGTGTCATCTGTACCTCCGAAGCTTATCTCTTCCACCATTCATCAGGAGACTTGCTTGCTTCTTCTAAAAGCCAACGTCGTGCGATCACTCCTTCAAGTCGCTCGGGAGAGTTTTCCTCTCCGTATCAATCCAATCGACCTGTACACTATCTAATCCTTGAACACCAGCGAGATGAGCGTCTTTTAGACGAGCTCCTGTGAGCGTAGTATTCGTGAGGTTAGCCTGAACAAAGACAGCGTAACAAAGGTTTGCATAGCTCAGATCTGCATGCTCCAGGTCAGCTTCTATGAAAGTTGCACCTTCCAGAACAGCATGGTTGAGGTTGGCATTCACAAGGATAGCATAATTGAATTCAGCCTTGATGAGATTGGCATGAGCCAGGTTACTATCCCGAAGGTCTGCTTCTACAAGATGAAGTTTTATTCCGTGCACTTCACATAGGCTAGATCTAGAGAGCTTTGCTTTCCATGCTTCAACCTTCACAAGCATTGCTCTATCCAGAATGGCGTTGATGAGCGAAGCCTCGTAGAGATTTGCATCGTTAAGATTTGTTCCGCATAGAATAGCTCCATCTAAATTCGCCCCTGGCATGATAGCTCCTGAGAGATTGCGGTCTGAAAGATCACATTCATGAAGGTCAACATCTTCCCATTCAAGATGGGTTAGTTTTTGCTCAGATTCTGTAAGCTGATCCTGTAAAACAGGAGGAATAGGACGTGTCATACCCTTTGCTCCATTCATTTTTCATTTTTTGGATATGATGATATGGATGGTTTTGCCTGCCTACCTCCCAGAGCCTCCAGGGTACGATGCAAGACGGTGAGACGCCATTGCTCATTGGATGTGGAGATTGGGATGAATGTAATTCCAGTTGCAAGGGTACCCATTATTTTATTTCCACCACGGGGAAGTTCATTCCTCCTCCCCTTTGTCTGGTACTGTATATTGTAAGCCTAGATAATCCGCGACATCTCTACGAGAAAACCTATACTCTTCATTCGGTATTTCTCCATCGCTAATGTAAAGGGCTGGTACGATCATGTCGCTTTCAAAGCATGCAAGAAACTTTGGAGGCGAGGTATTTCGTAACATTCGTCGCCATTTCTGAGATAATTGGTAATTAACCAGTCATCAGACATATCATATTTCCTTCCCGTTTGTGAGTATCAAGGCCAGACTCGAATATCTATAGTGGGATCGACCTTTTTCATCTCTTTTTGTACCTCTTCTGGGACTTTCCCATCTGGAGTGCCCTTCCCATCAAAAGTATACCTGATTTTTACATCAGGGCCATAGGCACTTCTAATTCCCACAGGACAATCTCAAGACTGCTGGCCGACTCAGCATCCTGTACCCGTATCGCATCGATATGGCGCGTCATTGCCACCAGAGCCGCTATCCCTGTCAGCCCAAGTGCTGCGATATTTCCACGGAATATCTACTCCCCCTGCGCAACCACTCCTCCATCCGCCACCAGCGCAACTCCTGAGAGCGTTTCTCCCGCCTGGTCCCGTTCGGTCGCAATCTCATTCAAACGTTGCTCAAGTTCCTGCGCCCTCTTTTCACTAATGAGAGCAGCATCCAGCAAACGAGCCATCAATTCGCCGCCGCTCCCACACAGTTTCTCTTCACCGTCTAGAAACTGCCCTACCGCATCAGCCATCGCCATCAAACCCTGCCCCTGAAAGGCGACAGCACCATCAGAACCTGTGAACAGACCTCCCTACGATGGTCGCGAACTGGTTGACACCATTGTTATGAAGCTGATTGAGCGGAGCGACTTGCTGACGAAAATTCCGTAATGGCTCAATCACCGTCTGCTCAATATCCCAGCGCGTCTCTTCAAAATTCATCAAACTCCTTCTCACTCCTTAAGAAGTCAACATATATTTCTTTCGATAGAGTATTATCTATAGTGCCCAGGACCATGAGGCGTAAAAGATTGAGCTGCTTGATCGTCTACACTCGTAATTGCGTCGACTGCCGTAAAGAGGGCTGAGGCAAAATCGATCTGCCAATCGTAGGTGGCACGTAAGCGATCAGCATAGGGCTTTAAACAGTCGAGGACGGTACACACCATTCGAGCATCAAAATTTTGTTGTACATAGTTTTAAATCTGTTGCCAGGTGATGTCATGTTGCGCTTGAGCGGAGCTGGCCTTTACCAGAATTTTCGCTGCCGTCTCTCGCATAAGATTCCACGGGATAGACAATCTGGTCACCGGAGGTGCTGCCGTATTGTTCAGGGCGGGGATATGGCATATGGTGACTCCTTGCTATACGACGATAGTATATGATCATTAATGCATTGCAATTCTAACAGAGATGTATTTTTATGTCAAATATGAATCTGTGTGATGAATAGAGGTTTTGGGGATGGGTTGGTGTGAGGTGCATTGATGTGTGAACGTATTGTTTGCTACAAAATCATGGTTCTGGTAGTGCTCTGGCAAACGTCATTCAATCCGTCTGGTGTGGTTCAAATGGTCGCCCCAGGACGAGTGAGGCGGTAGGTAAGCCATTTATAATTCCGTGCCCTTATCACAATGTCCACGGTGCGATTGAAGGGCACGGAATTATAAATGGCTTACCCGTCGTTAAAAAGGTGCAATGACGTTTGCCAGAGCACTACGAGGTTATACGCAGATTGACTCCTTTACGAACATATGGCACCAGCTCACTCACCAGTTCGAAGCGCTCAAGGGGCATCAGATATACACCCTGCACAAAAGACGTGACTTTATCAATCATCTCTTTCGCTATATCTACTCCTACCTGGCTGCCAGCTTCTCCCGCTTCAGAAAGACGAGTGCGGATCGCTTCTGGAATCACAATTCCAGGCACTTCATAATGAAATTTTTCGGCCTGTTGATAGGAATGCAGCGGCTGAATACCCGCCAGCATCGGAACGGGAAGTTTTCCATACCGTTGCGTATAGCGCTCTATATAATCCTGTAGCGTGGTAACATCGAAGACTGGCTGCGTCATAATAAACTGTGCGCCCTGCTCTATCTTCTGATGCAGGCGTTCAATGTCTCGCTCGACATCGGTTGCCGTGGGATTTGCCGCTCCACCAATGCAAAAGGTGCTGGCTACTGCAAGCCTTCGTCCCCGCGCATCAAGTCCTTGATTGAGCTTATTCAGAATGGCAATCAACCCGATGCTATCCACGTCCCAGATGCCTGTCGCATTGGGAAAATCGCCTTGATTAGGAGGATCGCCCGTCACCGCAAGAACATTGCGAATATCGGTGGCATGTGCTCCAATGACATCGCTCTGTAACGCCATCAGGTTACGATCTCGGGGTGTGAAGTGAACGATTGTCTCTATTCCGACATGCTGTTGAATCAGGCGTGCGGCAGCTATATTACTCATGCGCACCCGTGCCATTGCATTATCGGTAATATTAATCATATCCGCCCCACAGGCAGAAATGGTGGCCGCATTTTGCAAGAAGCGCGTAAATTTCACACTCCTGGGAGGACTCATTTCGACGCTGACGACGAAGTGCCCTTGCTGCAACAGTTGGGCGAACTTCGTCGGAGCCTGCTGTATCGTATTCTCTTCGGTTGCTTCACGCCTTCTCTCACGCACCTGTTCCAGGTTTTCTATCTGCTTTGGCGTCTGCTGAATAGCTACATGAGGTGCGTACTCTATCAGCACCTTGCTCATCGCAGCGATATGTTGAGGCGTTGTGCCGCAACAGCCTCCGACCAGGTTTATCCCGGCTTCAAGAAAGCGGCGCGTCGATGTTGCAAAGTATTCAGGTGTCGCACCATACATAAATCTGCTACCCACCCGTTTTGGTAGGCCTGCGTTGGGCTGAGCTGCCACGAATACCTGTTCGTTAGCACTTTGGCGAATGCTTGCCACGATGTCAAACATGCTGGCCGGACCAGTCGCGCAGTTGGCTCCAATAACATCCGCGCCTTGTTCCTCCATCGTTTTCGCTATCAGCCAGGGTTCTTCACCGCTTGCCACGGTTCCGTCCTCTGCAAAGCTCATAAGGGCAACAATTGGCAGATCCGTAAGGCTACGTACCGCCGCCAATGCTTCGCGCATTTCGCTTAGATCAGAGAAGGTTTCTAATAAGAAGAGATCAACTCCGGCCTCCAATAATGCTTCGGCCTGTTCAAGAAAAGCTGCTCGTGCTTCAACCAGTTCAATATCTCCCAGTGGAGCAAGAAGGCGACCCAGTGGTCCGATATTGCCAGCGAGAAAAATCGGCGTTTCACTTAGCTCGCGTACTTCTCGCACAATCTTAGCGCCTGCTCGATTGATTTTACGCACCGATTGCTCTAAGCCGTGTTCAGCCAGGCGATAGCGGTTGGCCCCAAAGGTATTAGTTTCAATAACCTGAGCACCAGCCGCTACATAATCAAGGTGGATAGCTTTGATCAGTTCTGGATTGGTAAGGTTGAGCTGCTCAAAACAGTGCTCATAGGAAATTCCACGTGCATAGAGTTCGGTTCCCATTCCTCCATCACATAATAGTGGTCCATATGACAATCGTTCCAGAAACGGACTCGGTGTGCGTGCCATTTCCCTTTTCTCCCTGCTTTACTTAGCGTCACCTTCGTGCGCCCGTTTCCCAATAAACAATCTCGCTGGCACACGGGTGCACGCAAGGTGACGCCCCTACCCTTCTGAGTATTACCGTAATGCCGCTACATCAGCCAGCGCCTGATCAAGCAATTCTGTTGCCTCATCAATATCTGCCTTCGTCAAAATCAAGGGCGGGATCATGCGTAACGTATTCGTACCCAGATTATTCAGCAGCAGACCATGGTCGCGTGCCTTCTCAACAATAACAGGTGCCAGATCGTGTTTGACGTTAACGGCTCGCATCAAGCCAATGCCACGCGGCGTATCAATAAAATCATACTTCTCACAGAATGCCGTCAGCTTGCTGCCCCAGTAATCGCCCATCGTCTTTGCATTCTCCAGCAGATTTTGTGCAAGGATGGTTTTGATGGTTGCTATCACCAGCCGCGCATGCTATCGGATTGCCACCAAACGTGGTTCCATGATCACCTGGCGCGAATATATCGGCACGCGGGTCCGCAAGCATCGCCCCAATCGGTACGCCGCCCGCCAGTCCCTTTGCCATCGTGAGAATATCGGGACGGGCATCGAAGTTCTCCCAGCTAAAGAACTTGCCCGTGCGTCCCATACCTGCCTGTATTTCGTCGCTGATCAATAAAAGATTCTGTTCATCGCACCACGCACGCAGCCCCTGCATAAATTCTTTGCTTGCGGGCCAGATACCGCCCTCGCCCTGCACCGGTTCAACCAGGATCGCCACCGTCTTTTCACTGGTCGCTTTCTTCACGGCATCCAGATCATTAAATGGAACCTGCTTGAAACCATCGGGAATCGGTGCCCACGTCGCCTGGTATGATGGTTGTCCAGTTGCCGCTGTCGTCGCCAGAGTGCGCCCATGGAAGCTATTATCCATACTGATAATCTCGTATGCCCCATTCCGATTCACACGTCCATATTTGCGTGCCAGCTTGATCGCGCCTTCGTTTGCTTCCGCACCACTGTTGGAGAAGAATGAGCGCATTCCACCACTGCACTGAGCAAGCAGCTCTGCCAGCTCGATCTGTCGTGTATTATAGTACAGGTTAGAGACATGTACGAGCTGTGTGACCTGGTACTGTACTGCCTCTACAATTGCGGGATGGCAATGACCCAGCACGTTGACTGCGATGCCTGCTACAAAGTCGAGGTATACCTTCCCGTCGCTATCCCATACGCGTGTTCCCTCGCCCCGCACCAGTGTCAGTGGATAGCGCTTGAATGTTCCCTGGTAATATTGCTTCTCAAGCGCCACCCAATCGCGTTTATTGGTCTCTGTTGTTGTCATTGTCGTTTTCCCTTTCCAAAAATAGAGTGTATTACCATTGTGCTTCCTACCCCACTCCCACTGCCATCAAATCACCATTATGCATTTTATCCTACCACTTCCCAATGGCTTCTGCAAAATAATGAGCACCGAACTCTCAGCTTTACAGGCTGGAGGTTCGGTTTTCGCTGCAAGATCTATATTTGGCATGATGCGAATGCGTCACTGTAGCATCATGCTCTTTCATATGTAAGGAATCGCTGACCCATAACCACGTACCAGGCAGTAGCCTCAATGATTAATATGCGATTGAGTAGACCTGTTATCTGTGGGAGACTGCTCAAGGTAAAGAGCAAGAGGAGGAGGAGTCCCAGTGTAGCAAAACTGGCGGCCAGGGTGTACCAGCCATATTTGCGCCACGCAGGGACTTTCAAGAGTTGCCGCCCGATGATAAAGAATACGCTGGTAAGCGTAAGAAAGATGACAAGGAAGCCCACAATATGCATGATGCCGTGGATGGAGAAATTTGAGGCCCCTGGAGCATCCGAAACCGCAAAGAACTCATTTGCCCAACCTGCCCCACTAAGAAGTAGGAGTAGAGTGCTGACCCACAACCATTTGGGACTAATAACCGGACGCATTATTTGGAAAAAGCCAACCGCGAAGAGAATAAGTAGAAGACCGAAGACGAGAAAATTAGTATTCTGAAATCCAGCCATTGGGTCTTAGTGCGAGCCAACTAACCATCTGGGTCAATGTCGAATAGCCGGGTTGTAGGAAACCATCGATTGTGAAGATCACTACGAAGAGAATTGGTCCAACGATTTCTGCCCACGTACAGATACGCAGGAAAGTATTTCTTTTATTATTTACTTGTTCTGATTTGAGTACTGACTGTACCATAGCTGTCTCTCCTTGCTTATGATTATTATTCATCACTGTTAATGAGAAAAGTATATCCTGCAAAAAGAGAAATATGACCCATCTAGAGACGGGTTGCAGCTACGACAGAAGTCCTGTTTTCATCATCTCTTCAAATGGGAGAGCGCGTTGGCTGAAAGATGGAGGAGCTATTTTTGTTCTTTAGACGTTTCTCAGAGAGCCTGGGACTATTCGTCCTGTCATAGGCTCTCTGAGAAATTACTTATTATTCTCACGATTATACGGTGATGGCAACTGTCCAGGCAAGGGATAATTTCCTCCACGTGGCAGCGGCAAGCTTTTCTTCCCCTCAACCGTAACTTCTACATCCGGTATCCCAGCTAGAATTGAAGGAGACTCATACTGCTCATCCTCAAGTTGCTGGTTGAAGAGCGACTCGAAGAGCGGACCCTCCAGCGTTTCCTCTTTGATTAGACGTTCACTAATCAAAATCATGCGCTTCTTGTTCTGTAGCAGGATATTGTATGCCTTATCAAATGCTTCTTGAACGATGCGCCTGACCTCTTCGTCGATCTCACGCGCTGTCTGCTCACTATAGTTGCGCTGCTCACCGAAATCGCGTCCCAGAAATACCAGTTCTTCCTTGTGACCAAGTGCCAGCGGTCCGATGCGACTGCTCATACCGTATTCAGTGACCATCGAGCGTGCGATTTTAGTGACCCGTTCGATATCATTTGATGCACCAGTCGTGACCTCGCCAAAGGTAATCAGTTCCGCCACATGTCCACCCAGCGCGTAGGCCAGCATATCCTCGAATTGCGGCTTGCTCCATAGATAGCGATCTTCGGTTGGCAATAGCATTGTGAAACCACCTGCCTGCCCACGTGCCACGATCGATACTTTATGCACAGGATCGGTATTAGGCAACATACGTGCAACCAACGCGTGCCCTACCTCGTGATAGGCTGTGATCGCCTTTTCACGCTCACTGATGATGCGACTCTTACGTGCTGGACCAGCAACAACGCGATCAATAGCCTCCTCAAGCTCACTCATGCCCACTTTGCGCTTGTTGCGTCGTGCCGCTAGGATCGCGGCCTCATTGAGCAAGTTGGAAAGATCGGCACCAGAGAAGCCAGGAGTCTGTTTTGCCAATGTCTCCAGTGAAATGTTTGTTTCCAGCGGTTTGCCTTTGGCATGCACCTGCAAAATGGCGCTACGCCCACGAATGTCAGGCCGATCAAGCACGATCTGGCGATCAAAACGACCAGGACGCAGCAAGGCTGGATCGAGAACATCTGGGCGATTGGTTGCCGCGATAACGATAACGTTTGTGCTGCTATCAAAACCATCCATCTCTACCAGAATTTGGTTGAGCGTCTGCTCACGTTCGTCATGGGAGCCGCCTAACCCTGCACCACGCTGGCGACCAACGGCATCGATCTCATCGACGAAGACGATACAGGGATTGTTGCGCCTGGCCTGCTCGAATAGGTCGCGCACACGGCTGGCACCCACTCCCACAAACATCTCTACAAACTCAGAACCGCTGATGCTGAAAAAAGGCACGCCAGCTTCACCCGCGACCGCACGCGAGATAAGCGTCTTGCCCGTTCCCGGAGGCCCAACGAGCAGTAATCCCTTAGGAATACGAGCGCCAAGGGCCACAAATTTTTCGGGATATTTGAGAAACTCAACGATCTCCTGTAGCTCCTGTTTTGCCTCTTCAACGCCCGCAACATCAGCAAAGGTGATCGTTGGCTTGTTTCCCATAAACATACGTGCCCGGCTCTTCCCAAATGACATTGCCTGGTTATTTGAACCTTGAGCCTGGCGCAAGATAAAGACCAGAAACGCTCCGAAGAGAAGAAAGGGAAGAAGGCCGCCAAGGACACCAAGCAATCCCAAAAAGGACTGGGCTGCTGATATTGTAATACCAACCAGTTACCATTTGTATAGTTTATGTTGTTATCCTTCAAGACCTGGGTGGCATCGAAACTTGAGGTAATGGTCGCTGCTTCCTTCTCGGCATCTGGCCCCTTTCCCCTGGTTAGAGTGAGTGTGTCACTACTCACACTTAACGTGTCCTGGTGCTTCCCTTTGTCAACCTGAATAGTATGTAAAATAGTGGACACATCCACCTGTTTAACGTTGGATTGAGGACGGAAAATGAATACAGCGATCAGGACGATGACCAGCAGGATCAGGAGCCAGAAAAGACTTGTTCTGAGCCATTTCCCATTTGTTGACATTGAGGCTCCTCTCTATAATATGTGACTAGGAATATATGGAGGCCGCATATAAGCTCTTCCATTATA
This sequence comes from uncultured Chloroflexia bacterium, assembly GCA_963731415.1. Lineage (GTDB taxonomy): Bacteria > Chloroflexota > Ktedonobacteria > Ktedonobacterales > Ktedonobacteraceae > JACDAE01. The sequence goes on along the minus strand of CAVSVN010000026.1, from coordinate 237,991 downwards.
AATATGCGGATATGTTAGCAATCATTCTTAATATGCTTTAGTATAGCACATGAGCGCATTTTTAGCCATTTTGAGACCTCTAGCGAGGTGCAGTTCATTTTTTTCATTGATGCATCCCCGTACGGGCTGCGTTGACGACGCCCACCCCGCCCACGAAAAAGCGGAAGTTTACAAATTTACTTGTATCAAATTGTATCAATATGAAGGGCGTTTTACGTAGTAGTAGTGATAGCTATCTCTCTACCTCTCAGAGTTGAGAGGATAGTGATGAAGATAGTTTGCATATCCATACGACAAAGGAGTACGTTATGGCGACTCATCCTGCATCAGAACATCACCGCAAGGCGGCGGAGCATCACCGTAAGGCGGCAGAACACCATGAGAAGGCAGCGGAACACCACGACAAAGGTGACCACAACCTGGCATCACATCATGCACATCTGGCTCACGGTCATCATGCTCATGCAACTGAGCATATGACCGAGGCAGCGAAGAAGCACGTTGAGCATCCTTCCGCAGCAAAATCCTAGTGACTATCCTTAAGGTGCATCAGGCTTCGTAACAGACGGCGGGCAGTGAATATGGGCAAATGTTATGCAGAAAGAGAGCCTCCTTTGAGTGGTGATCTGCATCATTTTTTGCCCATATCTTGCATCTCTGTAGCTTCACCCTGGGCGCTGTTCTGAAAGGAGAACAATGCCTGAACTATGAGAAATCAAGTAGAGACGATTGTTGCTCCTCTTCTGACAAAATATGTACAGATGGGGCTGGTTATCGGATTGCTTCAGCAGGATCAACGCACCATTCTCGGTTCTAACAAACTAAGTCCTCTCTCTCCGACTCCTCTAGATGAAGAGAGCATCTTTGAAATTGGCTCAGTCACCAAGGTGTTCACCACCACGCTGCTTGCAATGATGGTGAGAGATCATCTGGTCACTCTTGACACTCCGATCCGTGACATACTTACAGAATATCCGCACTTACCTGAAACTATTACACTCCTCCAATTGGCAACGCATACCTCTGGTTTGCCTCGCATGCCTTCGAACGTACTTTGGTCTCTCCTTCACAATCCTCACAATCCCTATGCTCACTATACGCTCCAACACTTACATACTTATCTCAAGAGCTATAACCATCACCAGAAGAGTCCCTTATCCTTTCCTTATGTCTATTCAAACCTGGGCATGGGACTCCTTGGCTCTCTTCTCGCTCGACGGTTGAGTAGTTCGTATGAGCAGGCAACGAGAGAGTACATCAGTGCTCCGCTTCATCTGTCCAACACAGGGATAGCACTCACTCCTGTTCAGCGAACACATCTGGTCACTCCTCATACTGAGAGCGGGAAAGTGGCTCCGCTCTGGGAGATTGGATCCCTCGCTGGTGCTGGAGCACTGCGTTCAAATGTAGATGATCTGTTGACATTTCTCGACGCTCACCTGAATCAACGACCTAGTGCTCTGACCTCTGTTCTTCCCCTTTGCCATCGAGTCTATCTTGAAACGCCCAATCCAACTCTCACTGGTATCGCTCTCGGTTGGCATATCTCCCCCCTAGAAAATACGACATTTCAAGCGTACTGGCACAATGGATTTACGTTAGGTTGTATGGCCTTCATAGGATTTGTGAAAGAGTGCAATGTCGGTGTCGTGATTCTTTCGAATTACCAGATAGGCCGTTCAGGAGGAACGGATATCACTGAACATGGTTTGAGTTTACTGCACCTCCTTTGTACTCAATAGGAGATGGGGAGTAATGGGGTAACTAACTAATGCAATATGCAAGTTTCTCTTGCCGAAAACAATTGGAAGATCTTTAGCTTCCAACTAAACGCTTTCGTCGGAACATTGAATACATGGCTACGCCTCCTTGTTTGTTTATAACGTTGTTGATTCCTGCTTCTGTTTTTACCGTTATTTAACGGTAAATATAGTTAGGCAATTACCCTATATAAATCTACCCGTCAATCAGTGATAGTTATGAGGGTGTGGTTCATTTAATGAGGGTACGGCTCGTTGCTTGCCCTTCCTGGTGGGCATAACGAGCCATGAGATCAAGCATACCTTGAGGCGCATCGGAGCGGAAGCTGATGATGAGGTTGCTGGCAAATGCAGCGGCGGCGACTTCGCTGCGAATCTTTTGCGCAGATTCCTGATGCCCTGGTCGCGCTAACACCAGCGCACAGACGCTCCGTGCCCCTGCTGCAAAGAGTGGTGCAGCACACGCTTCTAATGTCGAACCTGTGGTACAAACGTCATCGATCATAAGAATTGCACGTCCCAGGAGTGCTCCCGTTGTAAATTGTGGCTGGCACGAGAAGGCACCCGTTACATTTTGTTGACGCTCCCAGGCCTTTAATCCAGCTTGAGTGGCCGTTGCACGAGTACGCAGTAAAATATCTTCTCGTAGTGGAATACCAAGCTGCCCGGCGCATTCCCTGGCTAATAGCGCCGTCTGATTATAACCCCGCTGTTGCTCGCGCTCTTTATGTAATGGAACTGGCATCAGAAGATCGGCCCGCAATCCATATCCTCTATACGCCTGTGCAAGCAATGTTCCGAGTGGCTCTGCCAGGCGGGTCTGTCCGTTATATTTGAGTGCATGTATACATAAACGGAGTGATTGCTCATAGATGCCAAACACACGCAACATGCTCAAGTGTATCGCTCCGTACTGGCATTTGGGGCATTGTGCATAGGCCAGGAGTTGTGTGCCACAATGAGGACACACTGGAGGACGTAGTGGCTGAATGCTCCTCAAACATAATGGGCAGAGAACATGACCTCCGCGTTTACAAAGAACGCATTGTGGGGGAAAGAGAAGATCAAGTACGTACTGTAATTGTTGCTGAGATGTTTGCCTTAAACCTTTTTGCTGCTCACTTCCCACGTTTCTACCTCCCATTTCTCTTTTATTCCTCTATATTTTGTACCTCATAAACATAGCGCAAATGCGGAGAATACTTAATTTTCACGCAATTGCCATTCTGTATACGTGCCCATATCTCCTCGTTCACACTGAACGTAGAGACAGCTTGCACTGTATGCTCATTCTGGAATTGTAGCGCCAACCCATACCACGGTCGCGAACTCCGTCCCGCGAAGCCAGGTCGTGCCACACGTGTTCTAGCTGTAGCTCTTTTATCCACAACACGTGCCGTCATCACAGTCAGTTTTGCCCATGTGTAGCGTTCTATCAGCAGATCTTGCCATCCCCAGTGAGTTAGCAGAGCTGGATAGGGTAGCAGAAGCAATCCGAGCAGCAGAAGTGCGACCGAGCCAATAGGATTCCCTGCCACACTGGTTCCAGGTAGCAAGTAATGTTTTCCCGCATATTCGAGTGCATAAGCGAAATGTAGATGTTGAGAATAACTTACGATCACCGGAGCATTGAGCTTGATACGCTGAAACGTGCTGGTAGAGACGGAAAGCGTAGCTGTGGCAGGAATGCTCCTGGGTCCTTGCAGCGCAATAGTAAGTTGTGGAGAACTTATTATCGTCCCCGCACTATGCTTCCATACTGTTCCAGGGATAAGCAAGGGCGGTGACACACTATCCACTATTCCAACTATCAGTGTTATCAAGCCGAGCAACAGGAACAGCAATGCGATGAGCGTAATGGGAACCCCAAGCAACAAAGCGTTACGCGGCTGAATGCCCGGTCGCCAGCTCCACCAGGAGATAGGGCCGGGTTCACGGGTGGTTCTTTCATATGCCCGCTTGATCTGACCGTCAAATGCCATCATTTCTTCCACCCATTATATCAGGAAACACCTTTAAAATCGTAGGGGCACAATTTATTGTGCCCCTACGATAATGCATATTTCCTATGCTTATTCCTCCACGATTTTACGTAACGTTGGAAACAGAATCACATCGCGAATCGATTCCTGGTCCGCCATAAGCATCGCTAAGCGGTCGATACCGAGTCCGACGCCGCTGGTAGGTGGCATACCAACCTCCATCGCTTCCAGGAAATCCTCGTCGAGTACCTGTGCTTCCTCATCTCCCTGTGCACGCTGGCGCAATTGATCCTCAAAGCGAGCACGCTGATCGAGCGGATCGTTGAGTTCAGTAAAGGCATTGCCCAATTCAAGCCCACCAATAAAGGGCTGGAAGCGCTCGACCAATCCCGGAATCTCCCGATGCTTCTTTGCCAGTGGCGAAACATCGAGAGGATAATCGGTCAGGAAAAGTGCCTGTTTCAGTTCAGGAATACCCTTGCGGAACATAAAACTCTTGAGATCGTCAATCAGGCGTCCCCGACTCAACTTCGGGTCTGCCTCGTATCCTCGTGCACGCATCTCGGCGCTCAGGCTCTCCTTATCGGGATACTGGTTCACCGCAATTCCAGTGTACTTTTCTATCGCATCGAGCAATGGCAAACGCGGCCAGGGAGGCGTCAGATCGATCTCCGTTCCTTGATAGGTGATATGTGTAGAGCCGTGGACCTGTTGCGCAACGTACGCAATCATTTCCTCAACTATTTTCATTGTATCGTTATAGTCTGCATATGCCTCGTAAAATTCCAGCATCGGTAAATTCGGGATTATGGCTACGATCAATGCCTTCATTGCGAAAGTTGCGCCCGATTTCATAGACGCGCTCAAAACCACCAACGATCAAACGCTTATGATATAGCTCAACTGCAATACGTAGATAGAGGTCGCGATCAAGCGTATTATGATGTGTGACAAAGGGACGGGCCGTTGCTCCACCGTAGAGTGGTTGCAGAATCGGTGTCTCGACCTCATAAAAGTCATGATCTTCCAGATAATGGCGAATAGCGGTGATCGTGCGACTTCTGATAATAAAGACCTGTTTGACCTCATCGCCATTCGCGATCAGGTCCAGATAGCGCTTACGCTGGCGAATCTCTTTATCTTCCAGCCCATGATACTTCTCTGGTAATGGACGTATGCCCTTGGCGAGGATGCGGTAATGTTTGACATGCAGAGTACGTTCTCCTGTACGCGTCACAAAGAGAAAACCGCTCACCTGTATAAAATCGCCCAGGTCGAGCAACTTGATCGAGCGATAGGCCTCTTCTCCCAGGTCGTTGATGCGGAAGTAGACCTGGATGCTGCCCGTTCCATCTTCTATTTTCGCGAAGGCGGCTTTTCCCATTTCGCGCAAGCAGGCGAATGCGCCCCACCAGCGTATAGGAACCTTCTGGTCCTACCCATTCATCGAAGTGTTCTAGCGTCTCTGCAATTGTATGTGTGCGCTCCACTGCATTCGGGTAGGGATTGATGCCCTGTTCCCGCAAAGCCTGCAAGCGCTGTAATCGTATCTCTCGTTCGTCTGCCATGTGTGTAAGATTGCCTCCCAACAAATTGTGCCGATTGCATCATGAGTAGGTGATAATAATTGGTTAATGATGAATGAGTCTGGCACATTGTTGCCTATTGTAACATGGTTTTAACGTTGTGAAAACTCGTCATATAAAACAAAAAAAGCGACCTGGAGTCTATGGGGGGATAACTCCAGGTCGTTTGTGTGCTGTTAGTATCTCGGTGAGAAGCTCTTACTCAATGCGGAGGATAGTATACTCTTTCACTCCACCGGGGGTTGAGACGATGATCCCGTCACCTTCTTTATGTCCAAGCAGGGCTCGTCCAACAGGTGATTCATTGGAGATGCGACCGGAGCGGGGGTCGGCGTCAAACGCTCCAACAATAGTGTAGTGGTACTCGCGGTCCTCGGTTGTGCTCAGATGCACCAGTGAACCGAGCGTCACTCTATCTGATTGCACGCGGTCGATTAACTTGGCTTTGGAGAGCATCTGCTCCAATTCCATGATACGCCCTTCCAGGCGTGCCTGCTCATTTTTGGCGTCCTCATAGGCAGCATTGTCGATGACATCGCCCGATTCTTTCGCATCGTGGAGGTATTGAGCAACCTCTGCCCGTCGTATTGTGCAGAGATATTCTAACTGACTCATTGCACGTTGTTTTCCATCATTTGTGATGAATACATCCTGTGTTTCCATCTTGATTCCCCTCTGTAGCGGTGGAGGAAATTCCTCCTACCATATTCTCTGTCCGGTTAGCGGGTCTGGGCGTCTGGGAAATGCCAGACATCACCCCAGGTGATGCTAACTCGTTTTCCAGAATGAGAACGCAGTAACAGCTCTCCATTCTCATTCACATCCTCAGCAACGCCGCTGAGAATGGTCTGGCTTTGTCGTATCTCAATAGTACGACCAAGGGTTGAAAGGTGACGACGCCATCGTTCTCGTAGCAATCGAGAGGATGACTCGGAAGTTGAACCCTCCGAGATTTGAGCTTCCTGCTGTAATGCAAGATAGCTGGTTTCGATATACCGCAGTAAATGGACAAGGAACGTTTCTCGGCTTACCGGATGACCGCATTCCGCTTCAAGCGTTGTAGCTGCTCGTGTAAGTGTATGCAGCTTCTTTTGGGCGGCCTCCGGTGTCTCAGACTGAGTCTCGACGAGTTGTGTTATCTGCCCGTTCACGTTTACGCCGATTCCCAGAACTGCAACCAGGCGATTTGCAGAATCATAGCTGGTTTCAATCAGGATGCCTGCGACTTTGCGAGTGCCAATGAGAATATCATTAGGCCATTTAATAGTTGCGGCAACTGCGCATGTCTCAGAAATTGCATCGACGACAGCAAGTGAAGCAATCATAACGAGCAAATAAGGTGGGAAGAGTGGTCGCAGTATTGTAGATGAGATGGCATACAAGCCTGGCTTATCTATCCACTGGCGTCCCTGTCGGCCCTTGCCAGCCGTTTGACTATCGGTAAGTACCACCACCCCTTCTTCTGAACCTGTACGCGCCAGGTTCATCGCGAACGTATTCGTCGAATTCACTGTTGGCAAAAATACTAAACGCTTTCCGATGCCGAATTGTGTGGTCTCTAACTGTTGTTGTAGCTGCTCCACATTAAGCAGACTGGACGGAGTTATCTCGTTCAAAACTGATCTCTTCTACCCTATCTACCTCTCTTCTATGCTCTCCAATGAGAATAGCGAGCGAAGTTTGTAAAGAAGTAAACCGGAACACTTTTGTTATTTTATCGGTACTAAAAACAAGTATCCTTAATGTTTGAAACAGCTTGGGGTTAGTCAGCCAGGTCACAACGCATAATTGTATAAAAAACCCAGAGCAAAGGGCAATATTTGTTCGCCTTCGCTCTGGGGATGCCGCACAGGCAGGAAGAACTCTCTACCTACCATGCTGTGTTTTCGATCCTCACCAGGCTCCAAAACCAGGTGTTTGAGAAGGCAAGCTTAGCGCCGAATCCCTCTCGTCTGGAAGGTGTGAGAACTCGATAAGCTGCCTGTGCAGCTACTAGGTTGATCCATTACACACCACCTCCTTTCGATGAGTGAATTGTAACATTGACACGGGCCTTTGTCAAGCTTTTCTGGAAATTCACTTATCTATCTCTTTCTATAGATCAGTTCAATGCTTGTGAGAAGCGGGTTAAGTTCATGACACTCCTTGTGAAAAACATGTGAAAAATTGTTTCCTCCACACCCATATGCTTACGAGAATGCAATCCCAAAGTTATTTTGTGGGCACTGGCGTTGGTAGAATTGTGGGCACTGGCGTTGGTAGAATTGTGGGCACTGGCGTTGGTGGAGTTGTGGGCACTGGCGTTGGTAAAATTGTGGGCACTGGCGTTGGTAAAATTGTGGGCACTGCTGTAGGCACTGGCGTGGACCCGGACCTGGACGTTACCGTTGGCGTTGCGATCGCTGGAACGCATGGTACCGCTGTCGGTTGCGCCGTTGGCAGGACGGTAGCTGTCGGTTGCGCCGTTGGCGTTGGAGGGCAAATGGAATAATTTCCGCCGCCACTCCCCGTTCCAGGTGCCGTATTCCGCTGTGCTGCCGCTTGGCTCAAGATCACTGCGGTACTGCCTATCACCAGCGCCAGTACAGCAACAGCGACCAGAGTCCTCCAGGGCGGCAAAACTCTTCTTATTGATAATATCTTCGTCGTTTGTTCATGCATACTATATTGACCTGACCTTTCCAATTTGCTTTGTTCATCTGGGACACGCTCTTCTCCTGGAGATGCAAGAATGGAATCTTCATATTTTTGAGCAATATGCTTCCATGCTTGTTCCAGCGTTTCCTCTTGTTTTTTCCTTACATAGTAGTCTTGCAGGCGTTGGACGAGTCGGCTACTCTGATCGTGCTCTTGTGCCCCTTCCTGGTCACGCTGAGCCAACCACTCAATGTGTTCGTCAATGCGTTTCGGCTCAAACGGGTCATCGCGTGAATTCATGGGAATCGCCTCCTTTCTTCTCCTGCTCATCATAGTTTCGGCGTAGGAGCTTGAGCACGCGTGAGAGAAGGGAACGGATGCTGCTTTCTCGCTGTCCCACCCTGGCGGCAATTTGTGCGCATCGTAAATTCTCGCTAAACCGCAGATACAACACCTGTTGTTGCAGAGGCGAAAGATGTTCGATCAGCAGGGCAAGGTCGTCCTCCTCTTCCTGACGGATACGCATCTGTTCAGGATGCCCAACGGCGTCTTCAACGAGCTCAACGTCGATATGCTCTAATGGCAGACGCTGGACGTGTTGCATTCGTCGATAGATATCGATGACTTTATTCCGCGCCACCCGCCACAGCCACGCCTGCTGCTCTTGTTCTGTCAATGAGGCAAATGATCCACTCTCCAGCGCGGCAACAAAGACATCAATCACGATGTCTTCCGCATCTTGGAAAGAGGAAACTTGCCTGTATATATACTCCAGGATCTTTGGTGCAAACTGTTGATACAGGTGCGCCAGATGAGTACGATCCAGGGTTAAGAAGCGTTGTTCATTCATCTATGTTCAGTCGCCTCCCGGATAGGTTGAGATCTCACCTCTTCATATCGGAAAAGTCAGAAAAACGCTGCACTTTTCCAATTTTTCCAAACTTTTAGGAAAGGAGGGTTAAAAAAGACGCGGCAAGACAAGGCTCTCACATCTATGTCTTCGCCACTTCACGGGAAAATCCTTGCGAAATTCGTACTCAACCATAAAGATCATAGCCCAATTCGTACTAATTTTGGTCTAACCCTTGCACAAAACACTATTTTTTACTATACTATGTATAGTAGCATTCAAGAGGGTAGTGTGGCGGACTCACCGACGAGATGCTTGCTATTCTCAAATTATCCACTTCACATCGCCGTGCCGTCCATGTCTTTTAGATGCACAATGATACCTGCAAAGGTTTTCATTCGTGCTCCTTATTGTGGTAACTCTGATCACCTGCTCAAGAGAAGGGGGATTGTGGGGAATGGGGGTGCGTGTTCTCTAACAAACTGTTTTTGTTAGTATCGACCATTTGATCACACACATGACATAAGGAGGACTTGCATATGCAGCAACAGTATTCCGACCTGCTCATCGACGCCCTCCTGGACGAGGGTTTTAGCGTTGAGGAAGCTCTCCGGCTCATCCAATTGCAGGAAGAGTACGAGGTGCGACAGGCAACTGAAGAGACAAACTACCATCGTTTTGTACGCTGGCTTGTAGAGCATGGACGTCTCAGCGACTGGTGAATAGACATTTTGCCTATAGTGGTGCTTGTTGCTTTCTTCGGAGATGTTGTACAATAAATCTAGCGGAGCAGATAGGACGGCGTGGCATTGCTACGCCGTCCTTCCATTTTTCCTCTCATTGACCTAACAGGTAACACCGCTGGTTATCTGTATAGAAGGAGGCCTCAAATGAAAGCGGTTGTAATGGCCGGTGGGGAAGGATCGAGGCTACGCCCATTGACGATTCGACGTCCCAAGCCGATGGTTCCAATAGCTGGAAAACCGGTTATGGAGCACATCTTGCACCTGTTGAAGCGTCATGGCATCACCGAGGTCGTCATCACGGTTCAGTATCTTGCGAGCAACATTGAAGATTATTTTGGTAATGGTTCTCAACTTGGTATGCGTATCACGTATTCACGAGAAGATGTGCCACTCGGGACAGCGGGTAGTGTCAAAAACGCGGAAGAGCAACTCACTGAACCGTTCCTTGTCATCAGTGGTGATGCTCTGACGGATTATAACCTGACTGACCTGCTCAAGTATCATCAAGAGAAAAAATCTCTGGCGACGCTTCTTCTTGCTCATGTGCCTAATCCTCTTGAGTATGGTGTGATCATCACCAATGAGGATGGCCATATCTCTCAGTTCCTTGAGAAGCCGAGTTGGGGCGAAGTCTTTAGCGATACAATTAATACTGGCATCTATGTCCTTGATCCTCAAGTGTTTTCCTACTTTGAAAAAAATAAGCAGTTTGATTTTAGTCAAGAACTCTTTCCCATGATGCTCAAGAAGGGCGATCCTATCTACGGCTATGTGGCCTCCGAAGGCTACTGGTGCGATGTAGGAAACCTTAGCGAGTACATGCGAGCCAACGCCGATACTTTGCAAGGGAATGTGGATGTCGAGATTCCGGCGAAAAATATTGGCGGCAACATCTGGTGTGAAGAGGGCGTCGAGATCTCTGAGGATGCGCAGCTCTACGGCCCTATCTACTTTGCACATGACTGTAAGATCAGGCCCGGCGCGATTATTCATGGACCAAGCACTATCGGACACTATAGTATTATTGATGAGCGTGCTCAAGTTGACCGTAGTATCGTCTGGAATAACTCCTATATAGGTGAGCGTGCGGAACTGCGGGGTGCTCTCGTCGGCTCTTCAACCAGCATTAAAAGTAAGGCCGTGATGTTTGAAGGCTCCGTTATTGGTGATAACTCGATTATTCAGGATGGCGCTATCGTACAGCCGAATGTGAAGATCTGGCCCGATAAAGAGATCGAGGCTGGCGCTGTCATCAATACCAGTATTATCTGGGGCTCTCAGGGACGCCGTGGCCTCTTCAGCCGCTATGGAGTCACTGGCCTGGTGAATATCGATCTCACGCCTGAGTTCGCGACTCGCCTTGGTGCTGCTTACGGCGCGATTCTTCCTAGAGGTGCCATTGTCTGCCTCAATCGTGATGGTCACCGTACCTCACGTATGATCAAGCGTGGAATTAACGCTGGCCTGCCTTCCGCTGGTATCAATGTACATGATATCAACCAGGTGCCTATGCCGGTCGCACGCTACTATATTCGCAATACCGATGCTGTCGGCGGCGTCCATGTACGTGTCGCATCTCATGATCAACGCGTTATTGACATCAAGTTCTTCGACCAGTATGGTCTGGATATCAATAAAACGACCGAACGCAAGATCGAGAACCTGTTCTTCCGTGAAGATTATCGTCGCGTGTACCTTGATGATATTGGTGCTATCGAAGTGTTGCGTGACGTTGATGTACTCGGTCGCTACATGGAGGGCTTCAATAAGGCCGTTGATGATGTTAAGATACGTGAGCGAAAGTTCCATCTGGTTGTCGACTATGCGCATGGTAGCACAACCCAATTGTTGCCCAAAATCTTTAATCGTCTGGGCTGTGAAGTCATTGTATTAAATACAAGCACCGCTGAGACGCAGACTGCACGCTCCGTCGATGAATTGGGCAAAGACATGCAGCGCCTGGCAACTATCAGCTCAACGCTTAATACAGATATGGGCATTCGCATCGATCCCAGCGGCGAACGTATCCTGGTGGTGGATGATCGTGGACGCATCCTCGATGGTATGAAGCTGCTGGCTGTTATGACAAGCCTGTTTCTACGCCATCATCGCAATGGAACTGTCGCGGCCCCCGTGACCGCTCCCAGCGCCTTGCAGCATATCGCGCAACGCTACGATGGGCATATCCAGCATACGAAAGTATTGCCCCATGCACTGATGAGTGCTGCTGGACGTGAAGGCGTGGTGCTGGTTGGCGATGGGCGGGGCGGTTTTGTCTTCCCTGAATTTCAGCCCGCTTTTGATGGTATGCTCGCCATCGCCAAACTGCTTGAGCTGCTCGCAACCTTCAACATGCGTCTCTCGGAGGTCGTCGATGATCTCCCCGCTTATTATATGAGCACGACTCGTGTGAATTGTCCCTGGGAGCATAAGGGCAAGGTTATGCGCATTCTCAGTGAGCAGTATCGTGAACGTCGTTCCAGGCCGATCGACGGTATCAAGATCGACCTTGGCAAAGAGTGGGTGCTTGTTCTTCCCGACGCCGATAGTCCGCTCTTCCATGTTGTCGCCGAATCCGTCTCCAACGAACAGGCTCAAGCTCTGGCAGAGAAGTATGCCCGTGTGGTGAGTGGTTTGCAACAATAACGTAGGGGCGTCAGCTTGCCTGCGCCCTGGACGTGGGAAGGATTTACGTAGGGGCGTCAGCTTGCCTGCGCCTTCCAGACGAAATCTCGTTCCTGGAGGTGGGCGCAGGCAAGCTGACGCCCCTACGTTATGAAATTATACGGGCCGTTTCTGCAATTCTGCTGGTTGTAATCTCTCTCTGTAATGGACCTGTTTCTTTATGGGTGTACCAGAATTTCAAGCGCTCGCTGTATACCTTCCATCATTGGTATCTCCGGCCTCCATCCTAATACCCGTTGTGCCCGGCTATTGTCCATGACAATTGAATAATCCTCTGTCAATGTGCCGGAAATGTGGATGGCATCTAGATTACTTTTGAGCAGAATAATGAGCATATTACAGAGCTGGTTCTGGTTGCAGCCGCGTCCAGAACTGATATGCAGCGTCTGATTTTCTCCCCGCTTCAGGGCACATATATTCGCTTTCACTACATCATCAATGAAGATGTGGTCGCGTATCTCTTCGCCTGTGCCGCGAATAATCGGGCGCTGTTGTTGAAGCAACATGGCAATAAAATACGTCAGTGGATGCTGAGCGAGGGTAGTATCTGTCTCACCGTAGACATCGGCATAACGGAGGATTGTATGCTTGAGTCCAAACTGGTTGGTATAGTAGCGAACATACCATTCACCAGCCACCTTACTGATATCGTCTGGATGCCTGGGGTAGAGAGCAGTCTCTTCTGTCACGGGCAGTTGCTCAGCGTCCACATGTCCATAGAGGCTATTGCCATTTGAGGCGAAAATCACTTTACTGACACCCGCGTTCACACAGCCTTCTAAGACGTTTAAGAGACCACGCACATGTACATCCGCATCTGCCAGCGACTTTTCGCCCGCGATACTATCGGGATGTCGGACCGCGTGATGGCTAACGACGTCAGGCCGCTCTTGCTGCAAGATGGTACGGAGCTTGCTATCGCGAATATCGACTGCATAGAAGCGTGCGCGGGAATCGATGGCTTGCTGGCTCCCGTGAACAAGATTATCCATGATTAGTACATCGTGCCCTGCATCCAGATACGCTTGAGCCAGATGAGAACCGATGAAACCAGCGCCTCCAGTAATGGCTATTTTCACAGAATTGCTCCTTATTTATCTCCTTGAGCCCTCTCTGGCGAGAAGAATCGTTACGTAATCCACTCTTTTTTTTAGTGTACTCCTATGGCCTAACACTTCGTCTGGCCTAACACTTCGTCGCTTAACTCTGTGGAAGTGAACTATGAAGTAAGGTATCGAGCGTGGATTGTTTAATACGATAGGCCTGCCGCTTCCCACGATGAGGCAGCGTAATCGCTTCCAATGCTCCGCTCTTAATCCAACGCCTCACCGTTGTATCATCGACGCGCAGACGACGCGCAACTTCATGTACGGTCAATAAATCTCCCTGCTGATCTTCTGCCATAACGGTACCTCCTGCACCAGTAAGGTGCTCCTGTACTCTACTTTTGCAGGACATGATGTCCTGCCTTTCAACATATAGGTAAACCTGCTGATTGCAGTGTAAACGTTTTGCAATTCTGATCCTAAGCGTTCACATCCTGACATCTCATGATGCACCGTGAGAACATACAACACTGCCTGCCAGCTAACTATAATATACATCTCCGTTAAAATTTGTAGGGGCCGCGTTGACGTCGCCCATACTTGCAACGAAGCCGTTCTTGCGTTATGCTAGCGCGAGACAATGTAATGTCTCATCGCTGTTGCCACGTTTTGGTACCCTATAAGGAATGTGTATTAGCACGCATTGAGCTGGTTGGGTTGAGAAGAGGATCAAGAGAATGAAACGAAAAAAACTTGTGCTCATCGATGGGCACGCCATTATTCATCGCGCCTTTCACGCTGTACCAGAAGATTTTTCTACCAGCGCCGGAGAACCCGTGAATGCTACTTTTGGTTTTACCTCGATGTTGATGAAAGCTCTTCTAGAGGAGAAGCCTGATTATATCGCTATGACCTTTGATCGTCCATCTCCGACGTTTCGCCATATCGAATATACTCCGTATAAGGCGCATCGACCTACGCTTCCTGATAATATGAGGCCGCAATTTGCTCGTGTGCGTGAGGTCGTACAGGCGTTTGGCATCCCCATCTACGAAAAGGATGGCTTTGAGGCCGATGATGTTCTTGGTACTCTTTCAGTTCAGGCTCGTCTTCAAGGTGTCGATACAATTATCTATACAGGTGATATGGATACGCTGCAACTGGTGAACGAGCAGGTGATTGTGAAGGTAGCCAAGCGTGGTATTACAGAGGTGACCGAGTATGATGAGGCGGAAGTGGAGCACCGTTATGGCTTTCCTCCCCTCAAATTGCCCGATTTTAAAGGTCTGGTCGGCGATAAATCTGATAATATTCCTGGCGTTCCTGGTATTGGCGAGAAGACCGCTTCGCGCCTGATCGCTGAATATGGCGACCTGGATGGTATTCTTGCCCACATCGATCAATTGAAGCCAAAAGAACGGAAACTCTTGCGTGAAGCCGCAGAACAGGCCCGTCAGAGCAGATATCTGGCGACGATCGTGCTGGATGTTCCCGTTCAACTCGATCTGGTCGCCTGTGAGATGAACCACGTCGATAGTGAAAAGGTGTTGACGCTTTTTCGTCAGCTGGAGTTCCGCACGCTGGTCGAAAAAGTGCTCTCCCTCTTTCGCCAACTTGGCATCTCTACTGGTCCCGACGAAGCATCTTCTCCCGTCGAAAGCGAAAGTACCACTTCTGCAACCCCTGAGTCACTAGATCTCTCTACAGAAGAAAATCCGCTCTTTGCACCACCTAAAGGCGTCGTTCCAATTCTGCCTCCACCTCTGCCGCCTGCACCTGTTACGAGTGCTACCAGCATCACTCCTTCCTCATCTGGTGACGCATCTGAACATGCAACACTTGTTGCCACGCTGTCTGCATCCCAGGCCGTCGCCATCGCCGAAAATGGACCTGCGCAACTCAGCTTGTTCGATGTTGAGGAGCCACATACGGAAGTTGTGCGCAAATTGCGCCTTCCAGCACCCACCAGTACACCTACCCCTGTCTTTCTGGAAAACGAAGATATTCAGAAAACGAATACGCTGGTCGTTGATTCTGAGGAGGCATTGCGCGTTCTCATCAAGAGCCTCGTCGATACAGGTCATTTCGCGCTTGATACCGAGACAACCTCGGAGGATCAGCGTCGTGCTGAACTGGTCGGCATCTCTTGCTCCATGGCTCCTGGTGAAGCATACTATATTCCGGTTGGTCATGTACGTACCGTCGATGATCAGGAACCCGGTGCGCAACTTCCACTTAAGTATGTGCTGGAAAAGCTCAAACCTGTGCTGGAAGATGAGAAGACGCTGAAATACATGCATAACGCTAAGTATGATATGGCGCTTATGAAACGCTACGGTATCGAGGTGCATGGCCTTGCCTTTGATACCATGGTTGGTGCATATCTCACTGAACCCGGTCGGCGTGGCCTTGGCCTCAAAGATCAGGTCTTTCAACGCCTTGGTCCCGTGATGACGCCGATCTCTGAACTGATCGGTTCTGGCAGCAAAATGATCACGATGGATCGCGTCTCCATCCATAAAGCCGCCGAGTATGCGGGTGCCGATGCCGATATGACGCTGCGCCTGGTCGAACCCGTGAACGCTGAATTACAGCGTCATGGCCTGCTTGATCTCTATCGACGCATCGAATTGCCCCTCATTCCCGTTCTAATGCAGATGGAACTGTATGGTGTCGCGCTTGATGCCGATTTCCTTCGCACATTTGGCGAACAATTGACCGAGCAACTGCAGATGCTTGAGCGCGAAATCTATGATGCGGTCGGCCATCACTTCAATATCAACTCGCCAAAACAACTGGGCGAGATCCTCTTTACAGAATTAAAGCTTCCCTCCGGTAAAAAGACAAAAACTGGCTACTCGGTCAATGCTGATGTAATCGAAAGCTTGCGAGGCAAACATCCCGTCGTCGACTACCTGCTGGCCTACCGACAACTTAATAAACTTAAATCAACGTATGTTGATGGCCTGCTCACACTGATGGACCCGACGACTGGTCGCGTCTATACCTCGTTCAATCAGACCATTGCATCCAGTGGTCGCCTCTCATCAAGCAACCCGAATCTGCAAAACATTCCTGTGCGTACCGAGCTTGGACGCCAAATTCGTCGCGCCTTCATCGCCGATCCCAGCTATATGTTGCTGACCGCCGACTATTCGCAGATCGAACTGCGTATCCTGGCTTCTATCACTCATGAGCCTCGCCTGGTTGAGGCGTTCAGTCAGGACGAGGACATTCACACTATCACCGCCTCCTCGCTCTTCAGCGTACCCGTAGAGGAGGTGACGAAGGATCAGCGCCGCCTCGCCAAGACGGTCGTCTACGCAGTCCTGTATGGACAGTCGGCCTTTGGACTCTCACAGGTGACTGGCATGAGCAACGCCGATTCCGCCAGCTTTATCCGGCGCTATCACGAAACCTTTCCTAACGTCAAAGTCTACGTCGATGGCACTCTACAGCAGGCACGTACGCAAGGGTATGTCAATACACTCTACGGGCGCAAGCGTTTCATTCCCGATATGCATGCTCTCTCACACACTGAACGGCAGGCGCTGGAACGTGAAGCAATCAACATGCCGATTCAGGGTACCAATGCCGACCTGATCAAGATCGCCATGCTTCGTCTCCACTCTACCTTGAAGGAGAGACACATGAAGACGCGTATGATTCTGCAAGTACACGATGAACTGGTCTTCGAGGTGCCCGTCGAAGAGATCGACCATGCCCGTCGCCTCGTCAAAAGCGAAATGGAGGGCGTCGCACAATTAGAAGTTCCAATCAAAGTAGAAATGAAAATGGGCAAAAACTGGTTCGAAGCCGAACCAACCGAATAACCATTCTCGCCCGTACGGGCCGCATTCATGCCGCCCACCGTACGGGCCAGATTTATCGCGCCCAAATCGCGCCCATGCATGTATCATAAACATACTAGAAAGAGAGCCTATCTATGCAACTATCTCACCTGATCAATAATCTACCACCGTACCATTTTGCGGACGCTAAAAAGAAGATCGCCGATCGGCAGGCAGCGGGCGTAGATGTGATCAGCCTTTCCATGGGCGATCCCGACCTGCCAGCTCCACCAGCCGTCGTTGAGCGTCTCTGTACAGCCATGCAGGACAGCGGAAAATCATCGCTATCCCGAATATCGCGGCATGCGTACCCTCCACGAGGCCATCTCGACCTGGTTTGAGCAACGATTTCGGTGTCCACCTCACACCCGAACACCATATCTTACCCTTGCTTGGTTCAAAAGAAGGCCTGGCTTATGCTGCCATGTCGGTCCTCAATGAGGGCGATATCGCGCTGGTTCCCGATCCTTATTATCCTGTCTATGTCACGGGCACGACGACATTAGGGGCTACTCCGTATTTTCTACCCTTGCTGGAGCAGAATGACTATCTTCCCGATCTGGAAGCAATTCCCCAGGATGTGTTGGCAAAGGCACGTGTGCTCTGGTTGAATTACCCCAATAATCCTACTGCCGCCTGTGCTCCCCGTAGCTTCTTTGAGCAGGTGGTAGCGTTTGCGCATCGCCATAATATCGTCATTATTCATGATATGGCTTATGCGGAGGTCTATTTTGACGATTTTCGTCCATCCAGTATGCTAGAAATACCAGGTGCCGAAGATGTGGCTGTAGAATTGCACTCATTGAGTAAGACTTATAATATGGCTGGTTTTCGCATTGGCATGCTCGTTGGCAATCCCTTGCTCGTGGATGCCGTTGGACGCTTGAAAAGCAATATCGACAGCGGTATTTTTCGTCCGGTCCAATATGCTGCGATTGAAGCCCTATCCTTGCCGTCTGCCTGGTTAGAACAACGCAATGCAATCTATCAGCGTCGTCGCGACCTGCTTGTCGATGGCTGCAACGAGATCGGCATGTACACACAACGTACGCAGGCCGGATTATATGTATGGGCGCGTGTCCCGGCTTCGTACACATCGCGCCAGTTTGCCGACTGGCTCTTTGACAAGACAGGTGTTTTTGTAACTCCTGGCACAAACTTTGGCCCCAGCGGAGAAGGCTATGTGCGTATCGCGATGACTGTACCTGAGGCGCGTATTGAGACTGCACTTGCTCGTATGAGAACCGCTTTGCATGCGTAAATCAATTGGTATAGGGGCATCCCCTTCGTGGAACCGATACTTAATGTTATTCTAATCAAAGAACGATAGACTAGAAGCTGTCATCTGGCTACTTGTCAGGCCACAGGAGTCGTGGCGCGATAGTAGCCGGATAGATGCATTATGGAAGGCTTCTATAAGAGATATGAGGGACAGGTATGCGCATCCTGGTCGTTGAGGATGATCCACGTTTAGGAGCCAGCCTCAAGAAAGGGCTGGAAGGCAATCATTACGCTGTTGATCTCATGACCAATGGTGAGGATGGGCTCTTGATGGCGCTTGCAACTCCTTATGACTTGCTCATTCTGGATGTGTTGTTACCAGTTCTGAACGGTTTTGAAGTATGTAAACAACTGCGAGAGCAAGGGCATACCATGCCTATTCTGTTGCTGACCGCTCTGGGTGAAGTTGATCATCGTGTCAAAGGCCTTGATCTGGGCGCGGATGATTACCTGGTGAAACCCTTTTCTTTTAGCGAACTGGAAGCTCGTGTGCGTGCACTATTGCGCCGTGCAGCTCCTATCAAGACTCCTCAACTACACTTTATGGATATCATCCTTGATACTCGTACTCACGAGGTACGGCGCGGAGAACGCCTTATCAGCCTCGGCAATAAAGAATATGCCTTGCTTGAATTATTTATGCGTCATCCACATCAAGTCTTGAGTCGTTCTATGATCGCTGAACACGTCTGGGATGGTGATACAGAGCATCTCTCCAACGTCATTGATGTCTATATCCGCTACCTGCGACGTAAATTATGCGATCAGAACGAACCTGATGTGATCTATACTGTACGTGGTTCAGGATACCAGCTCAAGGAACCGGCGTAATGCTCAGGCGTATGCGTCGGCTTTTCCGACCAGGCATCCGTGTTCAAATGACGTTATGGTATACTCTTGTCTCCGCAGCATTGATGCTTATCTTCGGTATCGCCTTCTATACTTCCGCTCAGCGTCTGTTAGCTTCTAGTTTTGATACAGTTATACAGCTACGCGCTCAACAGGTAGCCGAGGGCGTATCTGTGCGTAATGGAAAAATAAGAGTCGGCGATATTGTGAACGAACTACCAGAGCTGGATGCAACCGCAGCTCTTGTCGATACTGGTAATGACGGTGATGGTGAAACTCCTTCTGCTTCAAATGCCCCTCATTCCAGTACTACGTCTAACCTGAATGTACCCTATCCTGATAAGAGTATCCTGGTGCGCGTCCTTAACGTCCATGGAAATGTGATTTACTCGACTGCTACTTTCAGCAGGCTATCTCTGTCCCTTGAAAGTATTGAGCAACCTCTTGAAGGAAAGCCCTGGTTCGGCACCGTCACCAGTTCGAGTGCTCAATCCACTCGCGTCTATAGCACGATGCTAACCGATAATAAGCACGTTGTTGGGGTGGTGCAGGTTGGACAGTCGCTGGCAAATTTAAATGGCAGTTTGCAGAGTATCCTCATCGGTCTTCTGATCGTTACGCCTTTTGTTCTGCTTCTGAGCGCCTTTGGAAGCTACTGGCTGGCTGGACGTGCCTTCAAACCTATTCATCACCTTGCTCTGATCGCCCGCGAGATCGGTGCGAAAGATCTCTCTCAGCGTGTTCCTGTGCCTCAAGCTGAAGATGAAGTGCGCGATCTTTCCATTATTTTCAACCAGATGATTGAGCGCCTGCAATATGCATTCGCTCAGCAACGTCGCTTTGTTGCCGACGCATCGCACGAATTGCGTACTCCAGTCACAGTTATTCGTAGTATGACTGAACTGGCTATCTCGCAACCCTCGAATGCGGAGGACAATCTGCTAGTATTGCGCGAGGTCAACGCCGAGTCAGAACGCCTCGGTTCCCTGATTAGCGATCTGCTCGCCCTGGCACGCGCCGACGAAGGTCAGGTCAAGTTCGATTGCGAACCTGTGCGTCTCGATCTACTCGCCTCCGATGTAGTGAGTAGCCTTGAAGCTCTGGCCGATGAACGAAAGGTGGCTCTGCACACCGACCGACTCAATTCCACAACCGTTCTCGGCGATGCCGCACGCCTGATCCAGATTATTATGAGCCTGGTTGATAACGCGCTTATCTACACTAATGCAGGTGGGAATGTTACTATCTCCGTCACGTCTAGCGCTACTCATGCCTACCTGATTGTACGCGATACGGGGATTGGTATCGCTGAAAAGGATATCGAACATATCTTTGAACGCTTCTATCGTGCTGATCCCGCCCGCTCGAAAGTAGTCGGTGGCAGCGGCCTGGGTCTTGCGATCGTTGATTGGCTGGTGAGAGCTCATAAGGGGACAATCTCTGTCGAGAGCGAACTCGGTAAAGGTTCAGCTTTTACGGTGATGCTGCCACTGGCTCCTGAGAAATCTCTTTCGCATTAAGTTAACGAATTATTGCACCTTTACCACTATAGCGCTCACATTTCCCTCACCACCAACATTATTTGCCTCCTCCACCAGCACGTTCGCCAATTTTTGTGCATCACCACCTGACGCAAGCAACTCGTTGATACGCTCATCCCGTACCATATGCCACAGCCCGTCAGTGCAGAGCAGAACAAGATCACCCGGCTCAACCTCCTGTTGGAAAAGGTCTATTGTGACGTGATAAGTTTGTCCAAGATAGCGATAGTGCTGATTGTGCTTTACTCTCTCATCTAACTCATCCGGTCGCAGCGACTTTGCTTCAACAAGGTCTGCCCCTGGATTCTGCGTAATCAACTGTAAGCTTCCCTTGCGGCTATTATAATAATATGCACGGCTATCCCCTATATTTGCAACGTAGAGCCGCCGTTTGTGAATGAGGGCTGTTGTCAGAGTACTGGCCATCTTCGTATCATAGTCGGCATTGCAATGGTAGATCACCTGGTTTGCCTGTCTGACTGCATCTTTCAACCATTGCTCCAGAATTGTGTCAGCGGGCGGTTTTTTCTGTACTCTGCGGCTGTCTTGTGGATTATTCGCGGCAAGCGAACTCTTTGCTATCGGGGTCGGGCGAGATATAGCGGAATGAGGGCTGGTTGCTATCAATGGCAACAGAATATCGGCAACCGTTTCGATAGCCAAGCGGCTCGCCTCGTGGCCGCCCGCTGGTTTATCTTGCAACCCGCGCAGTCCGTCGGCGACGGCGAAGAGGCTGAAGGGACGTAGCGGAGCTGCCAACGTGACACATAAACCCTGTATGACCAGCAGCATGTCTTCGTTATCCAGCGCCTTTTTCCCTCTATCGCTCACGTAACCGACCTGGCATATCTCTGTGATGAGCGGTGAAGTATCATCAAGGTTATGTCCACAATAGCGACAGAAGCGCGATGAAGTCCGATTTTCGCGTCCGCAGTTCACGCAAGGATTTGCAGGAATCAAAGCTCGTACAATCACATTCGCATTGCTGGTTGCCACCATGGTCGGAGCAGACTCGATATCATCGGCAATCGTCACTTCATCGGCGAACGCATTATTCAATGCCTCAGCAAATGCACCTGCTGAACGATGACGTTTTGCTGGATCAACCTCCATCGCCCGCAGAATAATCGGATCGACTGTAGGAGGAAGCGCCCAGTTTAATTTACTTGGTGGCGGCAATTCCACCGCTTTGCTTCTCACTACAGCTTGAAATGGGAGCAATCCTGTAAACATCTGGTACGCTACCACTCCTATCGAATAGATATCGCTGGCTGGTCGTGCCTGTCCCTGTTCCTGTTCCGGCGCGATATAATGCTCGCTTCCAAGCGACCAGCCATGCTGCGTAAGAGGCTTTTCCTGTTCCACTGCCCGTGCGATGCCAAAATCTGTGAGCACGAGCCGCCCATCATTCTGGTGAATGAGCAGATTGGAGGGTTTGATATCGCGATGAATGATTTTTTGTGGATGTGCGTGTACCGCGTCGACTGCCGCCGCCAGTTCATTGAGATAGCGTTGTGCCTGCGACGTGGGTAAAGGACGTTCACCCTTCAGTAGCGCCTTCAATGTGCCACCCGTGATCAGGGGCATGACCAGATAGAGAAGATCGCCATCTTGCCCAAAGTTGAGCACAGGAACAATATTTTTATGATGGAGCTGATGAGCATAACGTGCTTCGCGCCTGAAACGCTCTACCGCCGTTGCTTCATCCATGACATGATTGTTCAGCGATAAGACTTTGAGCGCCACCTGTTCCATTTCAAACGTATCGCTGACCCGATAAACGGCTCCCATGCCGCCCAGGCCGAGCAGCGTTTCAATGCGATAACGCCCGGCGATCACCGCTTCTGGCAGCAGGCAACGGCAGAAAGGATTGGTACATCGGCTCGTGCCCACTGGATAGTCCATCTGGCAACGAGGGTTAGGACAACGTGGCATATTCTCTCTCTTCACTGTACGGGCCCGCTTCTGCTCTTACAGAAAATAATCCGGGGTAGGGGCCATGTTTCCCTCTTTAGTGTACGAGCATGCGTCAATTCTGTCAATGCGTTGGCCCTTCTCCCAACAGCACGGATGGCACACGCTTCGGTGCAGCCAGTCTAAGTAATCCATAACCAATGCCAGCCAGCCCGACCATTAGTCCTGGCGTCTCAACGCTCAGTGGAACGCCCGTCACCCAGCCCTGCCTATCAATACTCTCCAGCAGCATAGCGCTGATACGATCTATCGCTTGCTGGTATTCTGGTTTATTGAGCACCTGAGCAGCCATCAGGAGCGTATCCAGATTGCCTAAATCGCCGTGACAGAGTGAATGATTTAAGCCAAAGCCTTCACATAGGGTTGTACGCAAAGCGACATCAATCTCCTCGCGTATCTCAGGGGTATCAAGTATGCTCAATGCTCCCAACCGTGCCAACCCGATGCCAGCAGCTCCATGACACCAGGCAGTCATATATTTTTGTTTCTGCTTGTTGTCGGTTCGTTTCGCATTTGATGCAGGTTCTGGCCTTAGATCAGGCCAGTTTTGCGCTTCAGACGAGAACAGGCTGCGTTCATATGTAAGGGCTGCCTGTGCCCCTTGCAGAAAGCGTTGCTCTTGTGTGAGCTTGAAGAGGCGCAGCAGGTTCAAGGCAATGCCAGCCGCGCCATGACTAAAACCAGCCAGCGGAAGATCGCCCTCTTTAAGGCTCCAGCCAATTCCTTTTGCCATTGGTTGAGCGCAGGCGAGCAGGTGATCTCCACAGAGTTCGGCACAGGTGAGTATGGCATCGGATGGAGCAACTGCATAGAGACTGCATAGAGCGGCAATACAGCCAGCCGATCCACCAATCACATCGAATCTTTTTTCCCTGGCAATGATAGCTGGTAGGAGCTTGACGATCTCCTCAGCTTCCTCATACAAGGTAGGTTCCTGCCAGAGCGCCCCCAGATGGGAGAGCAGGTAGATATACGATCCCATTCCTGAGAAGGTACCGATGCCATTGAGATGCGGATACTGCTTTTTCTCTGTCACAAAATGCCTTATAGTTGTAAGTGCTAAACGAGCAAGTGTGGTATAGGAATCTTCTTCTGTAATCATGCCGAGGTAAGCCAGGAAGAGTACTATGCCTGATGCACCTCCATACAGATCTTCTTCTGCGATGGTAAGACTCCATTCGTGCTCTTTTACGGCATTGACTCCAAGCCATCCCGCCGTTTCCTCATTAGCAAGTGCCAGTTTGCTCAGGCGCTTTCCGACTGCCTGTGCGGCTGCCAGAAGCTGTTTTTGTGTTACTGTATTCTTTGTGGGCTGCAGATGGAGTGTTTTGTGTACTGCCTGATCGGTTCCCAGGATCATACTGGTGAACGATGCTTGTATAATCCAACTCTGACGTTCCAGATCCTCCTCGTCGAGCTGCTGAATGCGCTTTGTGACCAGTTCAAGGCCGGACTCAGCGAAGAATCCTGCAACCGTTTCATCATTACAGGTATAGAGATCGTGCGCATCTACCTGCGTGGTAAATAAGGGAATGTCCCTCTGACGCAGGTCGAACTGTTCCGCTCGAATGACTGCACGTAGATGAGGCTGATGCTCAACTCCTATCCATAAACGATCAAAGAGGCGGTCCCGATCCAACGCATCTCGCAATATATTGGGGTGGAAGCTATCTATCTGCAATTGTGCATAGAGCCGTGTTGGACGTAGCAAGCAGCGGATCTCGTCGCGGGCAAAGCGTGGTAGTATTTCGGCCAGCAATGAAGCGCGTAAACGTATCAACAGCCGATAGGTTGCGCAAAAGCCCTTGTTGATGCTGGCGC
Organism: uncultured Chloroflexia bacterium; assembly: GCA_963731415.1. Taxonomy (GTDB): domain Bacteria; phylum Chloroflexota; class Ktedonobacteria; order Ktedonobacterales; family Ktedonobacteraceae; genus JACDAE01. The sequence continues at coordinate 213,382 of CAVSVN010000026.1, read as the reverse complement.
TGTAATCTAACGTATTGATTTCATGCCCATTCAATGTAGGACGATTTCTGCTCGCTGCCAGCTCAATACGTTCGCTTGTAAGGTGCATCTGGTCTGTTCCACCCGCGACCCATCTCGAAACAGGTTCTGGTGTGAGTTGACCAGGCTGACCACCGAGGCCACTGATATCAATTCCTTCAGCTTCACCACTGCCCCAGATGCGTTGAGGTAACAGACCGATACGTTGTACAGAACGTCCGATGGTTTCAAATGCAGGTGATGTAAACTTTTCCTCATCAGGTACCTTGATGCGTGGGTGAAAAAGTGACTCAAGGTCTATCAACATAGGATGTTCGCCCAGCGCGATGACATTTTCGGAGTGGAAATCTACTGCTTCCAGAGCATACAGGAGGGCAAGATAGCTGCCCTGACGCTGATAGAAGCGCTCAATCTGTTCCCGCGATTTACAGGAGGTTGCCTGCAAAAATTCGGCCCAGCCATATGTTCCTTTATTGAGAACGGCGAAGGTACGTAGAGGCGGTTGCTGTCCACGCTTATTTAGCCAGGCAAGCAGCTCTTGAAAATGGCTATCGATAGCCATTGAGCGCGGCTTGTAGACCAGGCGAAAGTGAGAACTCCAGGTCAGGATGGTGACGCTGCGTCCGCCTCTATGAGTATCGCCCGCGCCCTCATGAATTGCGATCAGTTGACCGGGATGCTGTGCAGGCGTAAAGGTGCTATATATCTGCTCCCAATCAGTGCAGAGACGTTCTAGCAATTCCTGTTCGCGCGTTACCCAGGTATCTATGCATTCAACCATCTGACGTGTCAGAACAGCATACTCCTCCAGTAGAGGTGGAATCCCTCTGTGTTGTACCAGTTGCTGGATGAAATCTTGAAAACGCTCTTCTGGAGTCGTGCCCTGTAAACGCTCCTCGATCCTTGCAACGTTAAGTTCCAGGACGGCAGTTTTTAGGAAGAGAGAGATGAGCTGTTCAACAATAGAAATAAGCAGCAAAGGAAGTATCTGCTCTGGATCAAACGGAAGGTACGTATGTGCTGTACGTAGCATTTGGATGGTTGATTGTATACGTCTTACACCGTTATTCAAAAGTGGTTTCAAGATGATGAGGAAAGCGAGATGGTGAGGGTCGAAGCCTTCTTCTGGCAATACAATATCGTCGCCATCCTTTATGTCAGCAAAAGCATGCAAAAGCTCTTCTAGCCAGGGGAGGGGAGCAGAGGCGCGATCTTGTACTGCTTCGATTGGTTCTGCCAACAAGCCGAGCAGATCATCTTCTGTCAGCCCATCGAGAGCGAGCCGTTCGGCAAATGCGCCTTCCTGTTTAAATGCTATCTGTTCTTTCCAACGCTGCAACCGTTTACGCCCTAACTGTATGTTGAACGGAGGCGTACTAGCATGTTCATGAAGACAAGGGATGTGTGTGGCGATGCGTTCGGAAAGTGAAAGTGCACGGTACCAGGTTGCCAGTTGTTGTGATTTTAAGGTCTCTTTCATGAAAAAACGTTCTCCAGATAGAGGGGATAATAAACGGCATAAGTTTGTAATAGCTTTATTCCAATAAATTTACAGTAGAATAAAGATGGTCAGGATATTTGTAAACATCCTGACCATTCCTGTGTCCAGATAGTGTTACCTATCTGGACGCCAGCAGTAATAAGTGTCATTTAAAATTAAATGACCGTGACTAAGTTATTAATGAACTGCTAGTCGCGATCTCTACGACGACGATCATCGCGATCACCGCCACCCCAGCCCCAGTATGGTCGAGGGTAGTAATAGTAAGGGTAGTAATAGTAAGGGTAGTAATAGGGACGGCGGTCATCGTAATCGAAGCGGCGGGGTTCCGACCAGCCACCATTGACTGTCTCCAACTCGCTATCAGACAGTTCGAGTTCACCGGCCAGAGCCAGTTCTTCGTTAAAATTCATGATAATAGTTTCCTTTCTCTTACTTCGTTAAGAGGTATCAACTCTTGTTGTCTCTGGCATAACAGGACAGGTGCGAAGAGCAGAAGAACATAGATACTTTTTATGTTTTCCACTCTTTAGAGCGAAATGCATAAACGAAATTTGCACCATTTTATGCAATGCCTGCGCTTTCGCACACTATTCTGTATGCCTATATACATTATACTCGCGGGTCTATAAATACATAAATTAACATATTTACAATTTATTGCCTAACGATAGAGGTATTGATTGTAAGTCGATAAAAACATAACCAATAAATCCGTATATGATGGGAAGCACAATAATGGTTCACAAAAAATGCGGGAGTGACTGCGACTCCCGCATTTTGCATAAAGAACTTTTTTTAAGCTTATCATCTGTTGACATTGCCAGGTTGAGCCTGCCATTTTCCATCTGTTGGTGCATTAAGCGGGCGTAGTAGCCATTGCGTGCCATCAGTTCGTGATGTGATCCCTGTTCCACAATCGTCCCCTGTTCCAGGACGAGAATCAGGTCGGCGTTGCGGATAGTGCTGAGGCGATGAGCAATAATAATTTGAGTGCAGGCCAGTCTCTGCAAGCTTGTTCCATTTTCTGTTCAGTAATCACATCCAGGTTGCTCGTCGCCTCATCCAGGAGCATGATGGCAGGAGAGCTTGCGAAGGCGCGTGCAAGTGCCAGGCGCTGGCGTTGTCCGCCGGAGAGGGCGCTTCCGCCTTCTGAGACGAACGTTTCATAACCCATCGGCATCTGGAGGATGTCGTCATGAATCGCCGCCATCTCAGCGGCCTGGGCTGGCCTGCTCGACTCCCATATCGGGATTATTCAGTGTGATATTTTGCAGTACCGAGCCGCTGAAGACGCTACTATCTTGTAGGACGACGCCGAACTGGCGTCGTACCTCCTGATAGTTCAGAGTATCTAGTGGAATGCCATCATAGGAGATCGTTCCTCCACTTGGAAGATAGAGGCCTAATAATAATCGCCCAATGTGCTCTTGCCTGAACCAGTTCGACCGACGATTGCCACTTTTTGCCCAGCGTGAATGGTCAGGTTGATGGCATTCAGTACTAATGGGGTATCGGGTGCATAGCGGAATGAAACTTGTTTCAGTTGAATGTTTCCACTGAGTTTTGGTGGTTGCTGTACGGTCTGTATATCTTGTTCTGGTTCAGTTTCCGTAATATCGGCGATACGTTCGAGATGGGAATGGACGAGTTGGAGTTGCTGGCCACTGGTTACCAGCGAACTCAGTGGACTGAGAAACGAAGTTGCCAGTGTATTGAGCGCGAACATGGTACCTATGGATATCGAGCCGTTGAGTACCTGTGTTGCGCCCAGCCAGAGCAGGGACAGTGAGGAAAATGAGCGTAATGTGCTAATTGCAGCACCAATAATAGCCGAGATATAACTGCGCCGGATGGAGATGTTTAGCTGGTCAAAAAACAGATTCGACCAGCGCTCCAGTGCGCGTTGCTCGGCACCTGCCGCTTTAAGGTTGCCATGCCAACCAGTGCTTCGGCTGTGTAGCCCTGTGCTTTGCCTTGAGCTGCCAGTTCCCTGTTCATTAATTCGCGTATTGGGCGTGTGGTAGCTCAGGAGAAGCATTGCATCTACGGTACCAATAGCGACCGTCAGAAAGGCCAAATGGTCGTGATTGCCAGAACAGAATGCAGAGATATGATAACCACGTACTCACATCTAGAATCGTCGAAATAAGCTGACTACTAAGCGTATCGCGAATTGCTGTGTTACTACTTAATCTGTGTTAGAAGATCGCCGCTGGAGCGTTTCTGGAAGAAGCTATATGGGAGGGTGAGCAGATGCTCGAAGAAATTGACCATCATGTGCGTATCGAGCCGCGCACGAAGGTAGGCAAGAAGCCATTCTCGCAGGAGTGATGTGACAACTTGTGATAAGACGATCAAGATCATGCCCACGGCCAGCAATGTCATAATACCGACTTGCTTGTATGGGAGTACGTCGTCGATAAGAAATTTTGAGAGCAAGGGAGACATCAATCCAATGGTTTGTAGAATCGAGCGAAGCTCCTAGAATTTGGAGCAGGGTGAGTGGAGTCTGTTGTATATATTGAATGCAGGTAACCGCGTAATGTGACTTTGCGTGGCGCTGTTTTGCGATTGAACTGTGTGCCGGGTTCAAGCATAATGGCGATGCCTGTAAAGCCTGCATCGAACTCTTCTGCGCTGAGATGGCGTCTGCCGGCAGCTGGATCAACGATATCAACCTGTTTAGGAGACCAGCGCTCAACGATGACGAAGTGATTAAATTCCCAGTGGATGATTGCAGGCAGGCGCACGAAGCGAAAATCGTTGCGTGGCAGGGATATCGCTCGTACACGCATACCATAGCTACGTGCAGCTTTAACTATACTGAGCGCTGAAAGCCCATCTCGTCCTACATCGCAGCGTGTGCTGACCTCTGATACAGAAGTTTTGCGACCATAATAGCTGAGGACCATTGCCAGGCATGCCGCACCACATTCGACCATATTCATTTGACTTAACTGTGGCAAGCGTCTCCTGCGCAATATACGCCATAGAGCGTGTTTGGGATGCCTCACGCGCTAAATCCTCCGGTTTGACTTTCACCATCTTTAGCGTTGGTTTTTCGGATATATCATCCTCATCAAATGAGAGTGCAGACCAGTAGCCTGGTGTTTTAAATTGTCTTTCACGCATAATTTACAAGATCTCTATCTTTCCTGAATTAATTGCCAACCAACTGCCCTATCCACGGTAATTGTGAAAGAATACGTTGTGATCCAACCTCAATTTGAGCGCTCAATGAACTGCCTGCGTAGGTCTTAGCTGAAACTGTTGTACGGAACCTGACAAGGAGAATGAGCGAGGGTTGTGTGACAAGATACGAGCTAGCCCGTCCAACTGGAACTGTTTCCGTGTGCTATCTGGACTCATGATATCAGGCTCAACTTTCATGACATTGCCTTGTATCTGTGGACTGTTCTGCGCCAATTTGCACTTGCACGGATTCGCCCACATGTACTGTTGTTGTTGGTCCGGCGGGCAAGAAGACAACGCCAATGCTGTTTCCTCCAGTGCTTTCTTGCACAATACCAGCGCCACTGGTATAGGTGGGAATGCGCTCGTTCCAGGCAAATAGGCCGGCCATGAGGAATATACTTAGCAATACCCAGAGAAAAACAGCCATGGGTACAGGAAGGATGCGTAACAACACATCCTTTTCTCTGTTCCGTATGTAATGCTGAAGCGCACTCTCGCGAAAAATTTGACGTTTGGGTACGTGCATATATCTTTCTCCAGATGATGAATATATTGAAAATGCCTTACTCTATGCAGTATACTGAGACTTCCAACAAGCTAGGCGTTTTACCTCTTTTGCACGTTTGATGGTTGGTTGCTCTTTCCTTTTGGGCCTGATTGACAATCGTGAGCAAGATTTGGAACAGACAAAGAAAAATCCTCTCAATGCTCACATTGAAAGGAGGCTATTTGAGTCGTGCTTTTGAAAAGGTTCTCTGTTATTTCATACTATCTCGAAGTTTCTTTTTCTTGCCAGGTTCCGTTTTCTCTTCAGCATGCGTCTTGCAGCCACCGCGACCGGGTCCACTCCCAATTGTGCCAGGCAATCACGGGTGGCGCATCCCTCCGGTGTTCCCAGGAGGTGGTCGTGATAGAAGCAGGGCATACATGGTAGATCAAGATGCACGACTGTTGCACGTTTGTTTGTTGTATCGCCAGTATATGGTCCCCAGGCTTTGAAGTTCGAGAGGCCAAAGATGGCGACGGTTGGAGTCCCAACTGCGGCCGCCAGGTGCATCAGCGCCGAGTCGTTGCCCACGAACAGATCTACCAGTTCCAGCACTGCCGCCGTGACCTTGATGCTGCCCTTTCCAGCGAGGCTGCGTACAGGCATTGTTGATTGCATCATGCTCATAATCTGTTGGTGCAATTCTGCCTCTTCAGGCCCACCGAGCAGCAATAATTGTCCACCTACATCTGAAAAAAGCGTGTCGGCCAGTTGTGCGAAGCGCTCTGGTGCCCAACGGCGGGCTGTACTATAGCCACCACTACCAGGATGGAAGGCGATAAGAGGCGATTGATGACTGTTGGAGTAAGAGTTCTTCATAGACAAGCATGTGTGCTTGCGCACGCTCCATTTCGCTGAATGGCACATGCAGCTTTTTATTTTGTGATCTTTGCTCCTACCGCCTCTGCGATTGCCATGTTGTACTCAGCCTCGTGCATGGCTCCAAAACCATTATCCTGGACGCGTACATTTAGGAAGCGACCATGGCCATTATCCAGTCCGACGCGCCACTTTGCGCCTGTCGCACGCATAAGTGCCTGGTGTTTGAGGCGACCAAAGGGTAATGTGAGGTGATGCAGTAATAGGACCGCATCGTAGTGACCGCTCGCGCAGATTATTCCACAGGCGTTGCCAGGCGCAGCATAACGGCTGGGTGCATGACCATTTGTTGCGGCGAGTCGAAGAGGTATTTGTCCAGGACGATACTATTATTGATGACCTCCCAGCCATCGAGTAGTCCGGCTGAATCGGGTGTGACCAGCAGGTCAATGCGTGCCTGCGGATAGGTCTCGCGCAAGGCACGCAGAGCGGGAGTCGCCAGAAGCAGATCGCCGATGCCTGCCAGCTTGACCACCAGAATGTGAGCATCGGCTGGCAGCGTGATATGTTTGCTATAACTGGTATAATCAGTATCTTCTGTGATCATTGTTTACTCATTCGTGTGGCGTCCAGAGGTAAAAATCGGTTTTGTAATATTCCTGGAAACCAAGATGGCGATAGATATTCATACCCATCTCAGAAGGTGATAGGATAGCTATCCGGTAGCCGAAGCGTTGTGCCTCATGAAGGAGATAAGTGGTTATAGCGGTACCAATTCCTCTGCGCCGTACATCTGGGATGCGTTGCGATGCCATAGATGCCTGCAACACCTGCATGGAGGAGTAACGAAGCGATGGCAACAGGGCGACCATGCAGCCATCCTATGTAATGATGCCAGGGATAGCCATCGCCAAAGCCTGTTCTGCAATACGCTTCGTAGTAGGTCTGTCCAATCTCTTCTGAACTTCCGAAGCCGAGCACCGTAAGTGCTTGCCACTGCTTTAGTGTCTCGTAGTCCACGATCTCTTCGATGACCAATCCTGGCACCTGTACATTGACCTGTCCCCAACGCGTAAGCATATCCAGCACCATTGGATAATGACTACTTCTATAGGTCAGGCCGTGAGCCTCCAGGTAAGAAGCAAGGTTACCTGGTTGTGCCAGGGGACCAATAGGCCAGCCTATCTGTACTTTTCGCTCCTGAAAATAAGCCAACATCTCGCTGATCCGGCCATCAATATAAGTTTTGTCGGTACTATTGATAGGCTGGTGCGCAATACGCCGTTGAAGCCAGGACGTCCGGTAAAGAACCAGCGCATTTCTGCATCCTCGTGCAATTCTCCATCTGGAACAGCACGCGCCATGCATGCCATCTCTTCAGCGAAGTTTGCTTCCATGGCCTCTATAATCCTGGTCTGTTCTATGGCTGAATGTTCCTGCCCGATCTCGTTCAATCGAAAGCCTCCTGTCTGGCAACTTGTCTATCCTGTAATTTCTCATGAATAACGGTGAGTACCTGGTCAGGTACAATATTTTTCATACATTGTGTGGTAAAGAAACGGCAATCCGCCGGACTTTTTGCATCATAGCATGGACTGCACCAGATGTCGCTGCGTAGTACCGTTGCCTTTAGGACTCAAAGGGCCGCTATGAGCTGGATTGGTAGGACCATGAATGGCAATGAGAGGTGTACCAACGGCGGCCGCTATATGCATGGGTCCACTATCACCTGTAATAAGCATATCTGCGCGTTGTAGAAGTGCAGCGAGTTGCGTCAAACTGGTTTTTCCTGCCAGGTTGACGGGCCGTTCATGTGTGCGGCGCAATATTAACTCAATGAGTGGCAAATCGTTCTGTGCGCCTGTTAAAACGACGCTATTCCCATCTTCACGTATCAGACGATCAATCAAGCGTTGCCCAATAGGGAACGGGCCAACGTTTGGATTGCCCATTGTTCGAGCTGACATGGCAGGCAATGAGCGTTGTTGCCCGGCTGTATCCCCTCTTGTAGAAGTAACTGCTCAATCTCTTGCTGTGCTTGTGGATCGACTGCAAGATGTGGAATACGATCATCTGGACTGATGCTGGCACCAGCTTTTTGTGCCAATTGAAGACAATAATCTACCTCATGCAGGGGAATGCTCGGATCTTCCCAGTGGCGACCGGGTACGCTATCGGTCAGAAATCCTGGATACGCCTCTCCAGCGAAACCGATACGTCGCGTAGCTCCGCTGACTATCTGCCAGAACTGCCGCCCAGTTGCCGAAGATGCTCACCGCGAGATCGTATTGGCGTGCATGCAACTGCTTGCGCAAAGCCCACAATGCACGCCAGTTCCCTGGACTCAACAGCGCCTGGGGTCTTCGCCAGATATTAGGATCGTAGGCAATAATCTCGCTTAGATCTGGATCGCCAGTCGCAATCTTCGCACTTGAAGGAAGTGCCAGCAGATCGATCTCTGCATCTGGATAGGTTCGCTTGAGCAGATGCACAACGGTCAGCGAAAGAACAAGATCACCGATCAGATCAAGGCGAATTACCAGTATGCGTTTAGGCGAAAAGCTCTGAGGGCGTAATGGAGGATAGCGTACGCCGAACGACGTAGCCACAAGAAGGCTCCTATGATGCTCATGAGCGTGGTAATACTTATGCCTAGAATGCGTTTGCTAGTACGCACACTTCTATTGCGAAACTGGCGTCGTGCACTCGGGCGTAACGGGTAGCCATATTCGTCAAGGGCAGGTGTTTGCGATAATTGTGCCATACTATGATCTTTCAGAGGTTTGCCTGTCTACCTTTCCTCTAGAAGTAGTGGGAACAATGTCCTTTCACAAAATGAGCTGTAACAGGCAAAAAATTCTTATGCTCGCATTATAGAGGTACCGGAAAAAACCTGCAATACTCCTGCTGCTTTGTGCAGGGCTTTCCAAATCTCTTAATGGAGTGACTGATGCCTGTTCCACTTTACCTGGCTGATATGAGATAGACGGTTCTATATCATCTTCAATTACAACAATGGGACATCTGCCCCATCTCAGAACCCGCTCTATTCGTCTATACTCACTCTATCGATCACAGTTTTTACCATAATCATGCTATGAGGACGAGTTTAAGGGAGCTTTAGGAGTTCCCTTTGCACTCCCAAAAATGGTGTAAGAGCCAGTATCTCTTCTCGCGCGATCTATGGTAAACTACGTGAACATAATTAATATCTTTAAATCTATGACTAATGATAAAGGGATAGGAGGTCTCTTCTATGAAATACATTCGTTTGCAGGTCTTTTGCTTGCTTTGCCTTTTTTTGCTGGTTGGGTGTGGATCAGGATCTTCTCCCTCTTCTCCTCCTCAGGCGCGGGTTACAGGGGAATTTTCCGTTCCCACTTCCAACAGTCATCCAAAAGGGATTGTGAAAGGACCCGATGGCAACCTCTGGTTTACTGAGTTCGATGGCAATAAGATAGGGTGTATCACTCCTCAGGGCAAAATCACTGAGTTTTCCATTCCTACGCCCAACAGTGAACCGAACGAAATTGCAGTGGGGTCTGATGGTGCTCTCTGGTTTACTGAGCTTACAGGCAACAAAATTGGGCGCATCTCTACCCAAGGTACCATTTCCAAGTTCCCTGTCCCAACTGCCAAGAGTTGGCCCCAGGGCATCACTGCTGGACCCGACCGCGCTCTCTGGTTTACCGAAAATTTCAGCAACAAGATAGGGCGCATCTCCACTCAGGGCAAAATTTCCGAGTTCCCTGTCCCAACCATATATGATCAACCTGGAGATATTGCTAAAGGCACGGATGGTGCTCTCTGGTTCACCGAACCTCAATCCAATCAAATTGGACGTATCACTGCCCAGGGGCATATTTCGGAGTTTTCTGTACCCACATCCAACAGCAGTTTGACCGCAATTACGGCAGGAGCTGATGGTGCCCTCTGGTTTGTTGAGTCCGGCTCTAGTAAAATTGGGCGCATTTCCACTCAAGGCAAGATTTCTGAATTTGATGCTCCCACTCCATACAGCAATCCTGAGACAATCACTATAGGGCCGAATGGGAACCTCTGGTTTACGGAGAATTTCTCTAACAAGATTGCAAGCATCACTCCAAAGGGTGACACGAGTGAAGTAGCCATATCCACTACTGGTTGCGATACTATTTGTGGCTTGGGCATGCTCACGATGGGGTCGAATAACACTCTTTGGGTCACCGAACTTAGCGGAAACAAGATTGTGCGGATCTCTTCGCCCGGCTAATAACTTGACAAGGAGATCCATACCAGCATATTTGGCAAGTCTCCATTTGCCACTGTGGGTGCCTGGTCATCTCTTAACCAGGGATACTCCAGGCATTTCAATCTAGTTACCTGACTCTTCCTGACCACAACGATTAGACAAGTCTATATTCATAGTACTTCATAAACCTCTTTTGCAAAAAGGTCAAATTGCTAGAAGTGTCTCTTCAACTTTACAAAGAAATTATTAGTATCTTTCATACTAAAGTACTCGCTTGGCCCAAAAGAGGCTGCATCGACACCTGTCGCGGTGGTATATGCATTTAACTGGTTGCTATCCTGATACTCCATATGATTCTGAAAAACAGGAATGCCCCCATGCCCAAGATGATCTCCCAAAATATAATTTCCCACATCGTTAATGTTATGAATACGACCCACGTATTGACTTTTGGGATCAATATAGCTATTTAGTTTTATATTCCATGGTTGCATGTAAGTATCAGTAATCAATTTGGAGGCAATACCTACTGAAACAGCTTGCTTTTTCAGAAAGCCAGGTTCCTGCATATCGTGTTCTAATTGAGGGATATTAAGGGGCAAATCAATCTGGTTCAATGCAGGATTCTCATAAGACGAGAGTAGAGGCACAGGATCATAAGTTGCATCGTACATATTGTACTGTACATGGTTTAGCCGCGCTCCCATCACCGGTGCGCCATAGGTAATCACCTGAGCAACATGAAAATTATAGTCACCTACATAAGGATCGTTGCCGCCAGCAATATCCTTCGCCATTTGCTGAACTGTCATTCCTCCTAGACTATAACCAGCAAAGGAAATCTCACTTCCAGCCATTTCGCGATGCTCTTGCATGTAAGACTGGATCGCCAACTTGGCATCAGTCAAGTAGGGATTATCAAAACCCTGCCCTGTCTGTAAAGCAGTGAAGAGATCGGTATCCCAGGACCAATCAGTTAAATCCGTCCCACCCAGGGTAATCAGGAGTCCTGTCTTGCCATCCCTGGTTCTATATGGGGTAATCGTAATCGGCTTCGTCGTGCTCTGTGTGCTATAAAGGCCGCCATCGTTCTGGATAAAATCAAACAGATCTCTAGCAGTGAAATAGCTCTCTGAGTGCTGAATGGCAGCCTGAAATTCATCGTGCGCACTACAGAGATCAGCTCCCCAACTGATAAGATAGTACTCTATCCCGTCCGCTAACTGATTAAATGCTGCGAGATACTGGGCTTCAATCTCTTGCTTTGTCTGCTCAATTGCTTGCTGGATAGCACTTTGCATTAGCGTTGACTGCTGAGCAAGGTCGGGATTTTGGCAATATCTGGATCCAATTGTGGATTCAGATAAGAGGGAAGTTGTAAACTCGGATCGCTTGTTAAACATCTCTGTATTTCCGCAGCAGCATCCTGTAGAACGATCTCCTCGACCGCCTGATACGCTCCAAGATGCATATAAATATTGCCATTTTCGAGCACACTGCCAAGAATATCCGCATCACCGCCTCCACTCCCTGTATCCGCCAGCGTCTTTTGAATCAATTGCTCACGCCAGTTGTTAAACACGCTCGCGGGAAGCTCCCAGTGTGCATAATAGGGAGGAGGGGGAGCAGCCATTGCTACCATTTCGTTGTCGTATTTTGTACTACTCGTCGCTATCACACTCTGCAGGTTCACGCAGGCGCTACTAGCATGTCCGATACCATCATAGACAGGTCTAAATACGTTGATATCTGTATCCACTGCCTCTATAAAAGCTGTTGCCCCTCTGCCTTGATACTGCTGCTCACCTACCAGATTCTGAGCCTTTTGATAGTAGTCATCATTCCAATACACGTAACGCTCTTTCATCATGTTCAGGGTAGACCCCATGTCTCCTAATTGCGTCCAACAAGGAGTAGTAAGATCAGTAAGCCAGGAACTCATCTGCGCATCTCCTAAATTTTTTGATGAGGGGAAGGTAAATTATGTTTTTCGTTCTTCATTACTTCTGAGTGGTTATCCCTCGCTGCATATTCGTCGGCTCTGTAGTGTCAGCACTCGAACTATAGTAGCTATCAACGTTCTGGTAGAGGTTCGCAAAGCCGCGCTTTTGCATATCTTCGTTCAAGGCATATAGATTAGTAGCCTTTGTGAGGAGATTGCCTATAGTCTGACGTCTTTTCACCATTTTATCCAGTTCTGTCTTACGAGCAGTTGCATATGGCTCTAAGGTATTGCGCAAACAAAGCGGTACCGAAGATGATGTATATTGATTGTGAAAGTCATTCATGTACTTTGTCAGATCACCACCCAGACTAATAGCATTGCCCTCAATCTCTTTTCCCGTCTGAAGCATCGAATCAGTATGGAGCGATTAGAGTCTCCGAACTCACCACCTCCATCAGATATGAGCATATAAGTAACCCCCTTTTCAAAACTTATATTAACGATTTTAAATTCATTTACCCTCCCCTAAGATCTTTGCACGAAGCGGCTGAACGTTCACTGATAGGCGATTTCGGAGGGAGAGTGAGTCATTTATGTTGTTTTGTTGATAGTATAAAGCAAACGCGCGATATAGACTATTGATAGTAATATAACACAGGTATTTGCTACAAACAAGTGTCTAATGACACTGTTCAATGTATAAAATTTCCTGCTTGAGAGATTCCGTACATGTTTGTCATGCATTTAGTGATTGCGAGCATTGACAGAAGCGCCTGCTCGACCTGTTTTTCTGGAATGAGGCGTACACAGGGATGCTGGCTCACTTCATCAGGGCTAAAATCGAGCCGTCCACATGGAATTGCTGGACAGCCGGGACATTTTTGGGTGGCCCTGATCACGATATGCTGTTCAGGTGTACCCCAGGGACCAAAAATACGTTCATCGGTTGGCCCGAAGAGTTGTAGTGTACGTGTATTCTGTGCTACTGCGAGATGGAGGGGACCACTATCGACGCCGAGTACTAATAACGCACGTGCCAGTATCGCTGCTAATTGCCCGACGGTCATATCGCTCAGGAGCAATGGAGGTGTCTTCATACCTCGTGGCAATCTCTTCGAGCAGTGGTCGCTCCGCTGGGCTTCCCGTGAGCACGATGTGTATCTGTTGCGAGGCTGGATATAACTCGTTGATGCTATTAGCGCAATGTGACCATGCCTCATTGCGCCATAATTTGACTGCTGCGCCCGTTCCGGGATGGATAACAACTACAGGCATTTCTGTTGTGATACCGTTTGCCAGCCAGTTGTTCGTCTATCCAGCTGCGTTCCTCTTGCGTTGGTACAAAGTGCAAAGGATAGCGATCTGGTGTATAAGGGTTCATCCAGTTGCTGATATCCCAGTGTGAAAAGGCCAGTGCTGGCAAGGCGCAGATTGGAAACCGTGGCATGTTCGGGTTCTGAAAATGGCTAGTTTATGCGTAAGAAATGGCTTACCGGGTTGAATGGCATAGCCAACGCGGCGCGGAATACCCGCTAAGTAGATCAGTGCCGCGCCCCACCAGAAGTCGGGCCGTAAATTGATGGCAAGATCGTAGTGTGCAGCTTCTGAGCTGTCGTGCCAGCTGGAAGAGCAATAGATAAGGGGCGAGCGGTTTTTGGGGTGCACGCTGGAAGCCCGGAAATGGGCAGGTGAGTATGGCATCAATGGCCGGGTGACGTGCGACGATCTCACGCGACCAGGGACCGACCAGCATTGTAATATGGGCATCTGGAGCGTGTTCTTTCAAGGCATTTAGCACTGGAGTTGTGAGTACCAGGTCGCCAAGATGATCGGGACGGATGAGCTAGGATGCGTGGTGCTGGCTTTGCGAAGCCTCGTTTGCCGTATGCGATAGGCTCGCTGGTGCCCCTATAATGCGAACCAGGAAGAGGATCAACGTTCTCAGCATCCGTTTCGTGTTCATTGCACAACCTCATTGTTGTGCGGAGTGGGAACGAGGTGTTCGACGGCGGCCCACACATCGTCAACGGTCACTGCTTGCATACATGTACAATTGGCGCATGGTTGCATTTTTCCCAGGAAAAAGCAGGGCTGGCCGTCAGGATGACGCCAGAGCGCTATATGTGCGGGATCATCAGGTGGATAGGGGCCGTACTCTTGTGGACTGGTTGGGCCAAAGATAGCGATGACCGGAGTGCCAACGGCGGCGGCCAGGTGCATCGGGCTGCTATCATTTCCGATGAAGAGCGCACAGGCTTCGAGATACGCCGCCATTTCGCCAAAGCTTGTTTTACCTGCCAGATCGGTTACCATGCCATCTGGTAGCGTAAGGCCTTCTAAAAGTTTTTGTGTCAGTACTTTATCGTCTGGTCCGCCGATCAGCAGTACATGGACATCTCGTTCCAGCACCAGGCGGCGGACAATCTCTCGGTAGCGTTCCAGAGGCCAGCGTTTGGAAGTCAATTGCATGCCCGGATTGCTGCCTCCGCCTGGGAAGACAGCGATTCTGAGGTGGTTGTCCGGTGGGACTTGCTGCTTTTCTGCGGCGGTTGGAACAAATTGCATGCGTGGGGAGTCGACTGAGAGGCCGATGGCACGGGCCAGATCGAGATAGATCTCGGCCTGATGCTGCAGGTGTTGTGGAGATGTTGAAACTGCGACACGATCTGTGAGCGAGAAACCACGGCCCAGGCTATCGGGTCCTACCCGGCGTGGTACGCCTGCGAGCCAGGGAAGAGGGTGAGCATTGGTGAACGATCAAGTACGAAGGCCAGATCGAAGGAAGAGCGTCGCAGGAGTCGTGCCAGGCGCGAAATAATCTTGCAGTGTGTAGCGACCGGGGATACCGACCGTTCCACAATCGATAACATGGCTGACAGCTGGCGTATGTTCCACAATTACTTTTGACCAGTTTCCCGCGACATAGGTGATGCTGGCCTGCGGATAGTTATGTTGCAGTACTTCCAGAAGCGGCGTTGTCATAATGAGATCGCCCAGGCAGCAGGGTTTGATCACAACAATGGAACGCGGCTGTGTTCTGGCTCTACGCACAAATGGTCGTTGTATCTAATCAAGGAGCGCAAATGGCAGGCGCAGGACAGACAGAGTGAAGTAATAATATGTTGACGCAGTTTCAAGCTCCTTCGTCTTTTTCTTCAGGACGTATGAGCTCCCTCTGCTTCACGGTATGTGGCTACTGCTTGCACCTCTTCGGGAGTCTCAACGAGGATGGTTGGTTGCTGTGTAATCTCACTTTTGCCAGTCGGGGCACCACAATTATGGCAATAGGCATCCCCTGGAATGAGGGCAACATTACAATGAGGACACAACTGTTTCTCTTTTCCGGGTGTGTTCATAATGACGGTATTAAAAGAACTGATAGGAGACACTCCTGGGGGAGGTGGAGGTGGTGGAGCGGGCATTGTTTGATCGTACGGTTGATAATCGGAAGGTGGTGTTGTGTACGCTGGTAGGGTTGGTGCTACTCCTATTGTAGTTGCACCCTGCGCTGGTTCTGCTGGCTTTGAACCAGATTTAGCTCATGCTGGGCCTGTTCCAGTTGTTGTTGTAATTGTGCCAGTTCCTGGCAGAGGGGAAGAAGTTCGCTCTGTGTAAGTTGACCAGCGGCAAAGATCTGCATCGTTTTGACGAGAAGATCATCTTCCTGGGTATGAAGTTGCTGTGTTAGGTTATCAATAGTTGAACGTAGACGTTGCGTTCTGGCGCGGCGTGTCGCCTCATGTGTTGCTTTTTCCAGACCGCGTTGTACTGAATCCCAGATGTTCATGGCTCTTCCCTTTTGTTGTATCGGTGGCATCACAAGATGCGTATTGATCGTTCCCATTATAACAAAAGGAAGGTAGGAAGTCGAGAATTAGAACGAAGCAGGTCATCCATCGATTGATCCACACGGGTGTGTAAATGGTCACGCTCCAATCGACCGTTTACAGACCTGTGATGATTACGCTATATTTTTCTCAGCGCCAAGGATAGCATTGACCGTGGTCCCGCAGACGGTACACTGGCCCTTAAGAGCAGGTTTGCCATTCTTCATGGTGATGCGCTGCGCATCCCTCAGTTCAGTCTTTTTTTTGCACTTGACGCAATAATATAGATCGCTTGACATAATTGTACCTCTACTTCCGTCTTAGTAAAAACTTACGTTTTCGACAGTAGGATGAATTGCCCGCGTGAGATAGGTTTCGTATCCTCGCTCATGCAGGGATTGCTGCACTTGTGTCGCACGCACCAGTTCAGAGAAAGGAGCAAAGAGTGTTGGACCACTACCGGAAAGTTGTACAAACGTTGCACCTGCCGGGAGCAGCTCTTCGCGTGCCTGAGCGACCTCAGGATAACGTTCCAGTACGCCGCGCTCCAGGCCGTTGTGCAGATCTTCCAGTTGTAAATCCTCTCTTTGCTTGTAATGCAGCACTGATTGCCCGGCTGTGAGTTCCGTCGGTGTAGTCGCTGGTGGGCAGAGAACGAAACACTGCCGCTGTTGAGACACCGATTGCGGGTTTGACCAGGAGTAGCCAACGCATGTTGCGCGGCCAATGTGTTGCAAGTGGCGTGATACGTTCACCACGTCCCTCGCATAATGCCAGGCCTCCGTTCAGAAAAAACGGAACATCGGAACCAAGTTCTGCCGCGATTGTGAGCAGATCCGCTGAGGATAAAGGAAGTTGCCATTCCTGCTGTAGTGCCAGCAGAACCGCTGCAGCGTTGCTACTTCCCCCTCCTAATCCAGCTGCCATGGGGATGCGCTTCTGCAATTCAATGCCAACCCCTTGTGAAAGTGCGAGGCGTTTGCGTACTGCTTGCGCTGCCCGCACTGCCAGGTTGTCGGCACCGTTGAGTTCCGGGCGTGTACAGATGATGTGTACACTGCCATCATCGGTGGTTGTGAGACAGAGCGTATCATAGAGGTCAACAGTTTGCATGACTGTTGCCAGTTCATGATAGCCATCGGCCCGGCGTTCCAATACGTCGAGGGTCAGGTTGATCTTGGCATACGATCGCACAAAACGCGTCGTGCCAGAGCTAAGGGTAAACTGTGCTGCATAACTCATGCGTGCATTGTGCATAGAAAAAAAAGACTTGTCAAGCTCATTATGTTTTTTTATGCCAAAAGTCGTGTTATCCTGTCCTTTTTTGCCTGGCTGATAGCCAGAGGTTAGCACGAAAGTAACCTGTGGTCCGCTTTTTTAGATAGCTGATGCTTGCTTATGCTATACTGGAGTGCAAGTACACGTAAATGTTTTGTCACCCACTCCTTTTTGTTGTTCACTTCAATTCGTTGGTAGGTCTAATGGATATAACCGTCGCCTATTTTCATCCGTTCCTCCATCCGGAGATCGTCAAGCGCGATTTTGAGCAGATCCGGGCTATGGGGGCCGGCAGTGTTGTCTGCGCTATCCATGAGCAAGAGGAGCAGCGCTGGTCACGTGATCTGGAGCGTGGTCTGTCTGCAGGCGCAAGATGCAGGCTTAAAGGTCTATCTTAGCCTTGGGCGTTTTGGCAATTTATTCGCTGGCCCTTCATTGATGCCAAGCTGGTATACATTTCGTCATCCAGAGTCGCGTGTGAAGGATCGTCATGGACGTTCGCATGGCATTTCTTGCTATAATCACGAGGCATTTCGTTCCTGGCTTTTTAAAGAAATAGAGTACTATCTATCTACCTATCCTATCAATGGCATTATGCTTGATGAGCCGAGGGGTCCTGATATCACCTGTTTCTGTTCTGTATGTCGTGCACTTTGTCCCGACATCACCGACCTGCAAAATTTCCGTCGTCGCTCGATGCTTGATTTTCTGAGTGAATTGTTCTGCCTGTGTCAAGCGTACGGATCAGGATGCAAAGACCTCAATCGTGCTCTTACCGCAAGATCTGAGCATGGTCGATGAAATAGCACAATTGCCTCACCTCGATATTCTTGGTTGCCATCTTTTCTGGCAACTGCTTAATGAGGATGTTACGATGGTGGAACCATGGGGACGGGCTGTGGTTGAGGCAGCGCGGCTGCATAACAAACGCAGCCAGCTCTGGTTTCAAAACTTTCACCTCGATGCTGCAGGGCGAACAATCGCTGGAAACGACTTTTAGTAGTGTGCTTGCGCTGTGACCCCGATGATGTTGCCTGTTATTATTACTGGCGCAATAATGTCGACCCTGAGAGTGTATGGCAAACGACACGTTCTCTGATGCGCCGCATTCCGCGCCGCCAATTGCACTGGCAGACGCACCCGCGTATTCCTGTACCGACATATCACAGGTAATGGGGAGAATGGGTAGGACTGTTTCCCAGACGTAGGGGATGTGAGCTGGCCTTCACCCTGCTCATACCTCCTACCATCGGCCTGAACGTTTTCTTTGAAGGATGTTTCTCTTAGCCTTTACCTGCGTAGTCCTGGGCCGGATGTTTCCTTTTCTTTCTCTTCCTGGTAGACATTCTCCAGCAGTTCGCGCAACTTTTTAATCGCTGCTGTATCTACCTTTTTCGTCGGCGGTCAGAAGCACGGCCTGAATGCCCAGCGTTCTGAGTGTATAAAAATCGTCCTCGCTCAGGTTCGCTGGTACGCTGAAGAAGGCAGGGAAACGTACTGCCTCGCGAACCGCTTGATAATTCAAGGCATCCTCAATGGATAGAATACTCAATTGTTCGCTTACCCCAAAATCCAACAGGACGGCTGAAATGCCATCGAATGCGGCGAGGTTGCGAATAAAGAGTGGATACAGGTCGTCTGTACGCATCGGTACGGTCACGACTTTTTCCAGTTCTTTTTCCTGGGCTAACAAACGTGCAGGAGCATTAAAGGGCAAGATTACATATTGAATGCCCAGATCTTTAATGGCGTAAGGCGTTCGCGCTCCAATGTTTCCAGGTTTCCGGTAAGATGCAGCCCGGAGATCAGATTTTCATTGCTGGCTTTAGCGGAGTCAATCTCTTTCTTCAATGTATCGAGTTGTGAGTCGTCCTCGCCATCCCAGGCGAAGAGCAGACCATCGGCCCCGGCTTTCAAAGCGGCTTCGGCGCCTCCAGCTATGATTTTGGGGAATGCGACAACGAGTGAGGCGGCATGGGCTTTAGACTCGGCCTTATTTTTGCCGAGGAAGCCAATAGACCCGCTGTTTTGCGTACGTTGTGCCTGTTTGAACAAATCTTGTAGTTTAGCCATTCCTATCTAAAATCTCCTTTTATCAGGGATCTCCAATGCACTTTTCTGTATATGCGTAGTGAAGATCTATTGTAGCACAGGTTGGAATTGCAATCTGTGCCGTGTCATCCGTGTTGCTGTACACCGGAAGTACCAGTGTACAGATAGTAGTTCATTATAGCATTTTTAAGCACATGCTAGCATGCATCTCCATATTTTTAAGCATGTAGCTGCCTGCTATCTCTGACAATGTTACTCAGGACATTTCATCTACAATAGAGTCTCCTTCTTATAACCTTGCTTTATTTCCACGTATCGATTATAATAAGCGAGGTTCCTAGCTTATTGTCTGGTGGTTGACAATATATTGTCGACTAGTTGGTTGGAAGGGTGTTATGTTGCAAGAAGCTGTTGATGAATATATTGCTACTCTCTCTACGAGAGAGTATACTGGTGGTGGCAATAACTCCAATACGATCATGGCCTACCGGAACGATCTTGGGCAATTGTGTAGCTATCTCTCTATCTCAGGGGATACAGGACTGGCGAGAGGTTACTCATGAGCATATCGCTGCATATCTCCGAGGAGATGCGTGATGGGATGTCTTATCGACCTACAACGATTGCGCGTAAGCTTGCAGCCCTCAAGTCTTTCTTTCGCTATATGCTCAATGTCAGGAAGATACTGTCCACAAATCCGGTTGAGGATCTGGATACCCCTCGTATTCAGAAGGATTTGCCACAGATATTAAATGCGGAGCAGATCAGTCATCTGTTCAGCCAGGTGCGTGATGACTACTCCAGGGGGATTACGGGATCTGGCGATGTTACATATGCTCTATGCGACGGGTATGCGTGCCTCCGAACTCATTTCGTTGGATCTGCACGATCTGGATATTGAGCATGCGACGGTGCTTTGTCCGGGGCGTAATGGGCAAACGCGGCGCGAACGTTTGCTCCCTCTGTCTCTCGTAGCTATTGAAACAGTGAAACGCTACCTGGAGGAGGCTCGTCCTCGTTTATCCAGGCATGAGAAGGAGCAGTCACTTTTTCTTAATCATCATGGAGAACGCCTGACGCGGCAGGGTTTCTGGCTCATTATCAAGGGCTATGCGCGTCTCGCTGGCATTACGACTATTACGCCGCATATGCTGCGTCATTCGTTTGCTATTCTTATGCTCGATGGAGGTATGGAACTGCGCTCCGTCCAGGAGTTACTGGGGCATGCCCATATTTCCACGACGCAGGTCTATTGCCAGTTGGCCATGCTTATCAATCTCAATCATTAGTTGATAGGTCGCCATAGCTGGCTCCATTTACCTTGCCTTGCCTGACTGGAAGAATGCTGTAAGATATGTGGGAACCTGTCGCGCTGACTTCCAGCGAGCGCAAGGCATAGGTAAATGTGCAATAATGTTCTGACAAGTTAACTCTCTTACTTGATCATAGGGAGGTATCCTTTTCATGAGTCAGCCACTCATCACTCCAGAAGAGTGCTTTGCAATAATTATCGAGGAACTTCTTGGTAATCCGGGTGTAACTCCTCCGTTGGATGGACCTCAAGCGAAGAAGCGCTTCGGCTCATCAGAGCTGAAGGTGAATAATAAAATCTTTGCCATGCTTGTGCGCGGCAGGCTTGTTGTCAAGCTACCGAAGTCACGGGTCGATGCACTTATTGCCGCTGAACTGGAGAACGCTTTGATCCTCGTCATGATGGCCGCCTTATGAAAGAGTGGATCACTTTAGAACTCAACCTCTGCCGAGGAATGGCTGCCTCTGGCGAGAGAAGCGATGGAGTTTGTGGCTGCAAAACGTTAACCTGGAGAAGATTTTGCATGTTCTATGATCAAGTTGTTGAGGCAACAAATGCTATTCTAGCCCATGTTGCCTGCAAACCAACTGTCGCACTCGTGCTTGGTTCCGGGCTGGGAGACCTGGCGCAGGAGCTGGAGGATGCCGTTGCGATCCCCTACACCGAAATTCCACACTTTGCTCGTTCGACCGTCGCGGGTCATGTCGGTCGCCTCCTCAGTGGCAATTTAGAGGGTGTTCCCGTCATTGCCATGCAGGGACGTTTCCATCTCTACGAAGGCTATCCACCCCAGGTGCTCACATTTCCGATACGCGTCATGTCGTCTATTAGGAGCACGTACGTTGATCGTGACGAATGCCGCAGGTGGCGTCAATCCCGCTTATCATCCCGGCGACTTTATGTTGATCCATGACCATATCGCTTTCCCTGGGCTGGCTGGTGTCAACCCGCTTATTGGTCCCAATGATGAGCGTTTCGGTGTGCGTTTCCTTCCGCTGGCAAAGGCGTATGATAAGCAATTGCGTGCCCTTGCCCATTCTGTTGCAGCAGAATTGCCAGAGATTACCTTGCACGAAGGTATCTATACGATGGTAGCGGGACCGAGTTTTGAGACGGAGGCGGAACTGAGATTCCTGCGCATCATAGGCACGGATGCGGTAGGCATGTCTACGGTGCCGGAGGTCGTTGTGGCGCGTCACATGGGATGCGTGTGCTGGGTATAAGCCTGATCACCAATCCTGCAACGGGCATTGAGACGGACGATGCCAGTACTGTGAATCATACCGATGTGCTCGTATTGCTGACACCGTCCGTCCTTCTTTTGCTATGTTGGTGCGGGGGATTGTGAGAAGCTTGACTACCCTTGCTTCTTAACTATAAGATTTTTCCAACTCCAGTTGGGAGTCTTTCCCTGCCACTCAGTTAATACAACCAGGGTATACATTCCATCCTTGAGATCTGGGTTTATCTTATACTGCCAGGTGACTTGTCCCTGATCATTAGATTGCTGGACCTGCGGTGTATCAAATTGCAGTTTGTTCTGCATCTCGGGGAAATCCTTACCGCCAACTTTTCCATCAATAGGCTGTGTAATCTGATCTAGATTTAGAAAAGTGGGTGACTTGTCTCCTATATGTTTGATTACCCATAGTTTAAATGTGATGCCTGCTGCGTGGATAGGCTGATTAAGCTGGCTACAAAGAAACTTGCCTGGTTGATCGCCTGTTGTATCCATGGCTTGCGCTGCGAATGTGTAGGTGGTGGTGCCATCTGGTACCTGAGACCCCATGTAAATAGAGCTATTTGTTAGCACTTTTGGGCATCCAAGTGGGATTACTTTGATAGTGGGTTTAGGTGTCGGAGCAGAACTCTGCCCTTTTACAGGAGGCATAATGTTTGTTATTTGCGTGGGCGTTGCCGCTGATTTCGAAGTTTTCCTGCTCAATGCTCCAACTGAAAACCCACTGGCGAGACCCGCGACCGAGAAGAGCAGGAGGGCGACGATGAGGATAACCTGAGAGCGTGGCGCTCCTCCTCTATTTGCCTGTTGATCTGGTTGTGGCCTGGATGCTAACTGTTGCATATTCTATTATTCGCTCTCTATCTTGAATTGTAAACAAAACATATGTTCCCATCTTATCACGCTTCTGACTATCTTCCTGCGAGACGGAGTACGGAATAGCCAGAATGGGTACCTTTGAACCGGCTCGTCGCCCTTGAGCAAAAAGAGGCCGATCGTTATCCTGGGGGAGACACGATCGGTACAACCCAGATAAAGGGGTGTTGGGGAAGCCCTGGGTCTTGAATACCTCTCACTGGAACGACCAGGATGGCTCGATGGCACCAATGTACATGCCATGCCACACATACTCGATAGCCATCGAGCCATCCTGCCACTTTCCAGCTTCTTGTATTGCTCTCAGTTTCAATAAACGGGTCTCCCGGTATTTTTCGTAGTATCCTGAAACTGCCTTGAAAAAGAAAGTGGGAGTAGACAGTATTTCATGATACCAATGACTTAAAAAGATTGCGTGTAAGCCAGCCGAGGGTACCGAGAGAGGCAAAGAGTACTAAAAGATTTATGTTGGCACCAATATGTTCGGAAGCGACGAGGTAGAAGATACCGATTTTGGATGAGCCAAGGACCAGGAACGTGCCGAGGCCAACCCAGAGAGGGAAGGTTGCATAAAGGAGGGCACGTTGCCAGTCACGACAAAGGAAACCAATAATAATAGGAAGAAGATAGAGAAAAGTAATGATCACTGGCCCGATGCTGAGAGGATAGCCAAAAGAAATCCACTCTTTGGTGTAAGTCTTTCCCCAACAGTGGGCTTTTGCCTGGATTTAAGAGCCGTCATCCGTTCAGGGGGAGATGTCTCAATGTTAAGCGCGGCTAGTTCCAGTGTATCGATACACTCTATTATGAGGTGGTTGCTGGATTTCTTTGTTAATTTCCCGCATTTCTGCTGCTTCAGTATGGTCTTGTTCCATTAAATTTCTCACTGCAATAATCTGTTTATTTCGACATTAAATAAGGATTCCAGGTTTATGAAGCCCATGGTAGGTCTTGCTAAAGCTGCCTTCCGGCTGCATTAAGAATTGAGTGTGAATTTAAGAATCAGAGAGTAAATCGAATATTTTCTATTTCAATGAATTGAACGTTTATTCTGTCGAGTAAGTAACCAGAGTAAAGCCACAATGAAGGAAACTCTACAGTAGGGGAGCGTACTGCCTAATTGTGTGGTAGGGTAGGGCTTTTTGACAGACCCAAAAGCCCTATGATCTATGGCTACATTTTTGTTCCAGACAGATTTCTATGGTACAATGGAAGAAATATTGTACACATCGACAGTGAGAAGATAACAAATTTTCCTGGAAGGAGCCTGCTATGGGTTTGCATATGCCGGAACTGATCGTGCTCATCGGTATCGCCCTGGCTATATTTGGTCCCAAAACGTTTAACTCGATGGCACGCAACGCCGGAAAAGGCGTTTCTCAGGTCAAAAGTGCCAAAGATAAAATCATGGCTGAGTTGCCAATGGAAGAAATTGCTAGAGTCACTGAGGGCATTCCTCAGGTTCCTCTCAATCCCCAGCAGGCCGTACGCATGCTGCTGACGCCTGAGCAGAAAGAAGCCGTCAAAAAAAATCGCGAAGCAAAAGTCTCTGAAAAAATCGTTGCAACAAAGGTTGCTGAAAAACCTGTCGAGACAAATGCCGATGCATAACTTCTGATGCCTGTCCCCTTATCAACATAATTGAGTAGGAGGAGAGAAATAATGGCAGAATTAAACCAACAGAAATGCGAAGCATGCGGACCCGGTTCACCTCAGGTAACTGAGGAGGAACTGAAGGAGTTTCAGCCCCAGGTTCCTGAATGGGTGATCGTCGATAGCAATGGTGTCAAGCGTCTGGAACGTGTCTTCAAATTCAAGGATTTTGTTACGGCGCTGGATTTTACGAACAAGGTGGGGGCCATTGCCGAGCAAGAAGGTCATCATCCTGCGCTTCTGACCGAGTGGGGCCGTGTTGGCGTTGCCTGGTGGACTCATAGCGTCGACGGTCTGCATCGCAACGATTTTATTATGGCTGCGAAAACTGATGAGGTATACGGTCAGTTTGAGTAGCTTGATTTGATAACGCGAACTATCGAGAGTGTTTTCACTCTGCAATGCCGAGATTTTGCGAGGAGAGTGTCTGACTTACCACATGGAGCAATTCATCCACATCAAAAGGCTTGTACAAAATAGGAATCCCTTTTTGTGTGAAGATGGATTCCTGCTCTTTCACATCGGGCAAGGCGGCAGTACAGATCACGACAGGAATATCTTTGGTCGGTCGATGCAGTTTCAACTTCTGCAGTAGTGTCCATCCGGTCTGCCGTCCTTGCATGAGAAAGTCTAAGAGGATGAGATCTGGCTGCAAATGCTCAATCTCGATTACAGTCTCAAAGACGATCTCTGTAGTGGTGACGCGATAGTTTCCTTCTCCCTCCAAAATCAGGCGCATGAGTTCTAAAATCGAAGGGTCATCATCAATGACTAAGATATGCTGTTTGGTCTCACTCATATTCATCCCGCAATAATTCTCACTTCATTCGATGATAGTATACCCCATCATTTCTTTCCCTGCAAGACTGAATTACAGGTACCCATGCTCCAACAAAAACTCAGCCGTATGCGCGAACCCTTCAGCAGATGGAATGGCGACATCGAATGCATCAGCTACACGGGCGATAATATTAAAGCTAGCACAGACAATAAGCGCATCCTCGATAGCTTGCTCGGTGATACCTGCCGCTACTAGTGGCTGTACATCAGATGGTGAAACCTCGGCGGGGAAGAGCGTCACTTTTTCCAGCAGACCTAACATCAGACGCAGCTTTTCATCTATAGGTGCAGTATGCCAATCGTTGAGGACAGCTTGCACAATGTTATTGTTCAGAGCCTGGGACGCAACTGCGCCATGGGCACCTGTTCAATACGCGCATTGCAAGCGCGAGGCAGTAAAAGAGGCGAATAATTCACGCTCACCTACGCTCCAATCAGATTCTCCACGCAGAACACGCTGGAGGCAGGCTGAGAAGGGGCCTCCAAACAGATCCGGGCGATACGAAAGTGTACGCCTGATATCCGAAATCGGCTGATCCTTTTTTATCTGTTCAATCTTCTTCAGACGCATTCTTCGCTCCTCCATTGCAGCTAGACCTTGTTTCAGGCACATCATCCCAGCGCCAAGGGCGACACTCAACGTTATTTCAAAAATCGCATCTTCACTATATCCACCTGTATGCAATTGTTCGATATCCTGATCCGTGACTTTGTAAGCATTGGTCGCTACTTTCGTTACATACGTTTTCATCTCAGGTGGAAGAGCTATTTTCTGTTGTGCCAGAAGCCCGTAGAGTTGTGCTGGTTGCTCTGCGAGTGTTGTGCGTAAAGAGGGAGGCGTTTCTCCAGGAGTGGAGAGAATTGACTTCGCCATGTTTTGAAAAAGTTCCATGCGTTCGTCTGCCATTTTGTGGATTCCCTTTTGTATTGTCTGGACAATTTTGTTCAAGTGTTTCGTTACGTATATTAGTATACGGGTAACTGCAAAAGAAAAGTAGAAAGCGGCTTTAAAGCATCTTAGCACTAAGCAATTTCAATAGATTATTCATTATACTATACCATATACTCTACTGTGATTGGAAAGGAATTGATCTGGTCTCAACCATAGTAATTGTTTGTCTTATAGTCTTGAGTCGGTGGGTGATGAAGCCAGGAAATCTGGTACGATCTTATTGAGCCTCTTGTCGCACACATCGCGCAACCGCTTGAGAAGCGATTCTCTGGGATTACTTCATGAACAGATATTTTCCCGCTCCCAATCAAGCCACGTGTCCACGACGCTGGGGAGATCTGCTATCCCAAGAACTGGTTTTCCGCGTGATGAACGGGCGACGCCAAGATCCCAGGCGACTACTTGCAAATTACCAATAATGCAGAATGCTGCGACGGCTTGTTTGTTGTGCCGATTGAAAGGCCGAACTGAGCGGTAGCCGTGCATCCATGCTTCAAAGAACTCTTTTGAAGATCTCAAGACATAATGCGGTTCGATGGCACGCCAACATGCTCCTGCGCTGTCGAAATCGAAGACGGTCATGCTTTCACCATGGCGATGCACGTTGTCGAGCGTGAGGTCCATATGACAAATTCCGCGATCTAAGGCTGGGTGCGTGATAGCTTGTTTCAACCGTTCACCTAAAGCAACTGCCTGTTTCCATCTCTTTGCTTCAAGAAGGTGCTTGTTCATCCGGCGGAGTTGTTCGTCGATGAGGGTGGTGGCATCATAGCTCTCACGCAGAAATGAAGAAGTAAATGTGTCAGCCGCTTGATGGATATGAGCAGCTGCTTTCCCTAGCAGGGTGTAGGTGCGTGGCTCTGGTATCGGCTTTTCACCAGGTACCCATTCAAAGAGGACTGCCACACGATCTCGCCCATCGACACGCAATGTCTCCACATATCCATGCTTGCCCCGTACCAGTTTGGCTACTGGTGCATCATTTCGCATGAGATGGACGGTGAGGTCTACCTCCCATTGGACTTCGGCTGGTGTTCGTTGAAGATGGTACAGTTTGAGGGCAAATCGACCTGTCGGCGTTGTCACTGCAAGAACATCATTAGTTGGTGTGTTGAGATGCTGGTAGATGACGGAGCTCAGGCCGAAATGATTTTCAATTTGTTGTTCAAGATTTATTTGTCGTCCCTTCTGGTGTGTTGTTGATCTGAGAGAAGGAAGAACCAGAGGAAGGAGAATTGCCTCTGATGAGAGTATAAGCTGCTGAAAAAGGGAATGGCAAGCTGATTTAGCGCTCAATAAGAGCAACAGCATAGCAAGCGATCCCTTCACGTCTCCCTGCAAAGCCCAACCCATCCGTCGTGGTTGCTTTTATGCTCACCTGCTCTCTATCCAGGCGTAGATGTTGGGCTAACATGATCGCGCATATCTTGTATATAGGGACTAAGTTTCGGGCGTTCGGCAACAATCGTCGCGTCAATATTTCCTATAGACCAATCGTGTTGTTGTAGCAGATCGATGGTATAGTCGAGGAAGACGGCGCTGGGCTGATTTTTCCAGCGGGGATCGTGCGAGGGAAAGTGGCTGCCGATATCGCCAAGGGCAGCTGCGCCGAGCAAGGCATCAACTATCGCATGAATAACGGTGTCGGCATCTGAGTGACCATGCGAGGCCGTAATCGAAGGGGATAGTGATGCCACCCAGAATCAGCGGGCGACCTTGAGTGAAGGCATGAACATCGTAGCCGGAGCCAATGCGTGTTGTCATGTTTCTGTATGTCCTTGTAATAATGCGGCGGCGAAAAGTAGTCTTCCTGTGTTGTAATTTTGATATTGGTATAGGAGCCGGGGAAGACTGCCACGTGATGTCCCATGCGTTCAAGCAGAGTCGCATCGTCGGTAACATCTTCCTGTGCCAGAGGGCTGGCATGGGCTTGTTGGATGAGAGGGAATGAAAAGATCTGCGGAGTCTGTATCATCCAGAGCTGAGAACGATCCAGGGTGGCGTAAATGCGTCCATTCTGAACCTGCTTGATGGTATCTTTGACGGGAACAGCGGCCACTACTGCCTGGTGTTCCTGCACTGCCTGTAGCCCTGTTTCCAGTAATTCTTCTGTGATGAAGGGGCGAGCACCATCGTGAATCATGACCCAGCGGCAAGTCGGAGTTGTGCTGTGCCAGAGTATTCAAGGCCGATGCGTACCGAATCTTGTCGTCGTGCGCCTCCTGCAATAACTGCCGCGACCTTGAGCAGTCTTCCTGAGCTACAGAGTATCCTGGCATCGACGAGGCGTTCGGGGTTGATGACGAGGATGATGGTGTCTATGATGGGTGAGTGTTGGAAAACATCAAGGGTGTGTGCGAGTGTAATGCGTCCGGCGAGTGGAAGCCAGAGTTTGTCTTTGCCCTGCATGCGCCTGCTGGAACCGGCGGCTACGATCACGACGGCGGCTTTCTCTTGCATAGTTGCCTAAACTTTCTCTCATAGAAAGAACGGGCACCTGTAAAGGCGCCCGACATACTTTTACAACTGCCGCTGTTTCGCGGGTGATTGGGTAGGGGCCAGAATAGCCCCATTTTGTTTAGGATGGGCGAATATCATGCGCCCGGCCACTGTTTGCAGGACGCGTGTGACGGTGACCTCTATCGTCGTATTCATGAACTGGCGTCCATTCTCTACGACGATCATGGTGCCATCATCCAGGTAGCCAACGCCCTGCCCAAGTTCTTTGCCGTCTTGCATGACCTTGATGTAGATGTCCTCGCCTGGTAAGAGGACTGGCTTGATAGCATTTGCGAGTTCGTTGATATTGAGAACTTTGACGCCCTGAAGTTCCGCGACACGATTGAGGTTAAAATCGTTAGTGATGATCGCACAATGGAAGTTTCTGGCCATTTTGACGAGTTTGCCATCAACGTCAGCGATCCCTTCGATATCAGTATCGATAATTTCGATCGGAACGGTAGCGTCCTTTTGCAGACGATTGAGGATTTCCAGACCACGGCGTCCGCGATTGCGACGCATGGTATCGGCAGAGTCGGCGATACGTTGCAGTTCGTTTAAGACGAAGCGAGGCACGACTAATGTGCCGAAAATGAAGCCTGTCTGGCTGATGTCTGCGATACGACCATCGATGATGGTACTGGTATCAAGTAATATCTGGATTGAGTCAGGTGTTGTAGCGGCATCTTCGTTTTCGTGTTCATGTTCACGCTCTCGTCCTTTACTCTTCTCGCGTTCTTCATCGCGGTCACGTGTGCGTCGCATCAGCGCACCCTGGAAGAGGTGGGCGATATCGTTTTTGCGTATGACAGCAATGGTGACGCCCAGGTACCCAAAAAGGACAGCACCGACGAAAGGCAGCAAGTGACCCCATGTTGCGGGCAGATTTGCCAGTGGAATCGCCAGTAAGGCAGAAATGATAAGTCCGATGGTGAGACCTATCGCAGCAGCGACAAGATCACTGGCGGCAGCTCTACTGATCTTTTCGCGCATCCAACGATAGGGAATAACTGAGATATAGGGCGTGATAATAAAAGCCACAATAATAAAGGCGACTCCGATCGCAATACCCCACTCAAGCGAAATTTTGTAATCTGTCAGGGCGATGCGATCAAAAAGTAAAACGCCTACAACCGTACCTATAGCAATCACGCTATCCAACGATACGGGAAATCGTATTAATTGACATCCCTGCATCCTCCAACGCAGTGCACATAAGAGGCTCAGTAGGCTCAGCGAGAGCTGGGGGCGCAGTTTGCAAGTGAGGACAGTGATGATAACAAATTGATAAGTCCTGGTATGTGTCGCCTGACCTGCTAAACATTAAAAACGTGCCCGTTGAGCCGCAAAAACATCATTTCAATTATACAGTATACCTCTTTCCTCTTCAGGAATCAATAGTCCTGCTTTTTTAATTCTCCTTGGTACCCTCCTTTTCTCTTTCTTTACGAAAGATTCTGGTAATGATTGTCTCTGTGAAAAGGTACAATACACTTCTTGCTACCTTAGTGTAAGGCAATTTCCAGGGCAACTGCAAGTGAACTGGCTGTAAGTACTTTAAAATCCGCTGGAAGTCCTATATCCGTTAATTCTGCACGTACTCTTTGCACCACGCCCTGCTGCCTGGAATGATACAACGTTTGAAACCAAGCTTGGCTGCTTCGCGTACACGTAAAGGCAGGCGACTGACGGCACGCAGTTCGCCGGAGAGTCCTACCTCGCCAATCAAGACCATATCGGATGGAATATTTTTCTCGCGATAACTAGATGCAATTGCGGCAGCCACGCCCAGGTCGATAGCTGGTTCCTCTAAGGTGAAGCCTCCTATAACATTTGCGTAGACATCATGGCTACCGACTGCCAGTCCGACGCGTTTAGTCAATACGGCCAGGAGCATCAGGAGGCGGTTATGTTCAATGCCATTGGTGGTGCAGCGTGCATTGCCAAAGTTACTTGGTGTGACCAGTGCCTGCACCTCTACGAGTAAAGGGCGCGTTCCCTCCATGCTGACGACAACTGCTGATCCAGTAGCGCCTGTGCACGATCAGCCAGGAAGACTGCGGAGGGATTAGGGACTTCCAGTAGTCCTTCGCCATGCATTTCGAATACGCCAATTTCGTGTGTGGCACCAAAGCGATTTTTCACGCCACGCAGCAGGCGATAGGAGTGATAGCGTTCACCTTCCAGGTACAGTACGGCGTCAGCGATATGCTCCAATGCTTTAGGGCCAGCAACGGTACCTTCTTTTGTGACGTGTCCGATCACGAAGATGGGAATATGGGTGCTTTTGGCCAGTTGCATCAGTTGAAGTGTACATTCGCGTACCTGGCTGATACTTCCGGGAGCAGCAGTGAGATGGCTGGCAAGGACGGTCTGGATTGAATCAACGATCACGAGTGAAGGTTTAAGGCGATGAACGGCTTCACTAATGATGTCGAGTTCAATGGCGGCCAGCAGGTAGAGTTGTTCGCCACTGATATCCAGTCGCTCGGCACGCATCTTGACCTGTTCAATTGATTCTTCGCCTGATATATAAAGAACGGGACCAACATTTTGTGCGATAGCGCCGGAGACTTGGAGGAGCAGTGTTGATTTCCCGATGCCTGGTTCACCACCGATGAGAATCAATGAGCCAGCAACCAGCCCACCACCAAGTACGCGATCCATCTCTGGATAGCCCACGGAGATGCGCGGTTGTGCCAGTGGTTTGATCTGTGGTAGAACGACTGGTACTTGAGTGCCCTGAGCAAGAGCGTCCGTTGCCGGTAAGAGTTTGACGACGTTGCTGAGCGGGGCTTTGTGGGACATCGACCACTTCTTCAAGTGTATTCCAGGTACCACAGTCGGGACATTTCCCCATCCACTTATTCTGCTCTCCACCACATTGCTGGCAGATGTATTTTGTGCGTACTTTTGCCATTATTAAAATCTAAACGTTTCTTAAAAATGCTTTACATAGAGCTTCTGTAGGAGAGTGTTTCTAGTCTACAGGGTAGATATCCGCTCCCTGTATCCCCGGAAGATCGAGATCCTCTGGAGTACGTTTAACATAAAAAAACAGAGAGGGGCGTGAATGTTCACGCCCCTTCTGCTATTATACTTCGCTGCCTCCGGGGCCGCTTTCACCGCCGGCTGATAGGGCCGCTTCTGGTGTTGCAGGTGGTGGCAATTGCTCTATACGATTACGAACCTGTAAGACCAGATCGTCATCGATCACCACAGCTTCAATCAGATCATCTGGATGGAACTTGCCTTGCAGCAAGCCTTCGGCCAGTGGATCTTCAACCATGCGCTGAATAGTGCGGCGCAAAGGACGCGCACCATACTGCGGATCAAAGCCCTTCTTAATCAAGAAGTCTTTGGATGCTTGTGGTACGACCAGTTCTATCTGCTGCTCGGTCAACTGTGCACGTACACGGTTGAGCAGCAAGTCGACGATTGAGTACATCTCTTCCATGCGTAGAGAATGGAAGACAATCACCTCGTCGATACGGTTCAAGAACTCCGGCTTAAAGGTATTCTTCAATTCGCCGAGCACTTTGCCCTTCATGTTATCATATTCGGCTTGATTGGCTTTGACCTTGTCCTTTGACTGGTTAAAGCCAATGGTTGCTTCCTTATTAAGGAGTGCAGCACCGACGTTTGATGTCATGATGACAACGGTGTTGCGGAAGTCCACTGTGCGTCCCTTTGCGTCGGTCAACTTGCCGTCCTCAAGAATCTGGAGCAGCATGTTGAAGACATCGGGGTGAGCCTTCTCGATTTCGTCGAGCAGGATCACGCTATAAGACTTGCGGCGTACCGCCTCGGTCAACTGACCACCCTCTTCATAACCGACATATCCAGGAGGGGCACCAACCAGACGAGCTGCTGCGTGGCGCTCCATGAACTCTGACATATCGATTTTGATGAGGGCTTCTTCGCTACCGAACATAAACTCGGCCAGTGTCTTGGCAAGTTCTGTCTTACCAACACCTGTCGGACCCATAAAGATGAAGGAGCCAATTGGACGCTTGGGATCTTTCAAGCCTGCGCGTGCACGACGGACGGCGCGTGCAATCTTCTCAATCGCTTCGTTCTGCCCGATGACTCGTGCATGGAGCGCTTCTTCCATCTGAAGTAAGCGCTGCGACTCCTCCTGGGCAATACGCATAACGGGGATACCGGTCCACATGGAGACGATCTGAGCGATTTCCTCTTCTCCAACGGTGGGTTTGTCGGTACCACGTTCGCGATGCCAGCCGGACTCCAGTTTGGAGATGCGGTCGCGCAACTTGACCTCGCGGTCGCGTAGCTCGGCAGCCAGTTCATACTCCTGTTGCTGGATAGCCGCTTCCTTCTCGCGCAAGACTGATTCTAGCCCCTTCATAGCCTCTTTGAGGTTCAGAGGGGCCAGCGAGTTCTGCATACGCACGCGGCTCGCTGCTTCGTCGATCAGGTCGATTGCTTTATCAGGCATGAAGCGGTCGGTAATATAGCGGCTAGCCATATCGGTTGCGGCTTTGAGAGCTTCATCGGTGATAATCAGGCGATGGTGCTGCTCGTAGCGTTCGCGGATACCTTTGAGAATCTCAATGGTTTCCTCGACCGTTGGTTCGCGTACAATTACTTCCTGGAAGCGGCGCTGAAGGGCGGCGTCACGTTCGATGTACTTGCGGTACTCATCGAGCGTGGTAGCACCGATGCACTGCAGTTCGCCACGGGCGAGGGCAGGTTTCAGAATATTCGCGGCATCGACCGCACCTTCTGCCGCACCAGCACCAACGAGCGTATGTACCTCGTCGATGAAGATGATGCAGTCGCGGCTGTTGCGAATCTCCTCAATAATCTTCTTCAGACGCTCCTCAAACTCACCACGGTATTTGGTACCGGCTACCAGGGAGCCGACATCGAGGGTCAAGAGACGCTTGCCTGCCAATGTCTCTGGTACTTCGCCTGAGATCAGGCGTTGTGCCAGGCCTTCCACGATAGCTGTTTTACCAACACCGGGTTCACCGATCAGGGCTGGATTATTCTTGTTACGGCGGGAAAGAATCTGGATAACGCGCTCAATCTCCTGATGTCGACCGATGACAGGATCAAGAGTTCCTGCGCGAGCAGCGGCGGTTAAGTCGATGCCCATCTGGTCAATGGTGGGAGTTTTCGAGTGTTTGGCGTCACGCTCATGTGAAGCAGCCTGACTGGCTAAGTACCTGAATGGTCTGAGTGCGTACTTTTTCAAGGTTAACGCCCAGGCTTTCCAGAACACCAGCCGCGATACCTTCACCTTCGCGTACCAGCCCTAGCAAGAGATGTTCTGTCCCGATGTAGTGATGATTCAGGCGACGAGCTTCATCAACTGCTAGCTCGATCACCTTTTTGGCTCGTGGTGTGAGACCGATCTCGCCCAGGACGATACGATCTCCACGACCAATGATAAATTCGACGGCGCTACGAACTTTATTCAGTTCAACGCCGAGATTTGCTAATACTTTTGCAGCTACACCTTCGCCTTCGCGAACAAGGCCCAGCAGGAGGTGTTCTGTACCAATATAATTGTGTTGGAAGCGTTGTGCTTCTTCCTGTGCGAGGCTCAGGACTTTCCTGGCCCGCTCTGTGAATTTATCAAACCTATCTCTATCGTTCACCTGTTTGTCACCCCCCTTTCATTGGCAGAGGGTGGAACCGAGCCCTCTGTGTCGCTCAGGTAAACTATGGAATTCATCATACAACACTCTTCATGCAGCGTCAAGAATAACAACTGTGCCTCCCGTCTGTCAATATACGCTCATTACTTCTCTCTGAGAAACAATCGACCTCAACACTGCTCGAACATAGAGTATCGGCAGCGTAGAGGCCACGTAATCGTCTGTTCAGGTACAATGTGCTTAGCAGGCGGCGAACATCATTTTTATGATGCTTCCAAATAGTCTCTGGCTCTCCTCTTTCTTAATAACAAAGGATATATTCCTCTGCAATATCGGGTAAGCGAATTGCTTAGACTTTATGAGTAATCGGTCATCGTTCCTCTAAAGATAGAGAGACGACAACCAGGAGCGCATGCTTATAAAACCTTATAATCCATTCTTTTTCAGGATTGGATTTCCGACCAGAGCAAACCTGGCTCTCGTAGGATCCGCGACGATTTTCAGCCTCTTCTTTAGAGCTCTAGTCTGAAAGGATAACATTCCTGCAGCCTTGAAGGGAGTAGGAGCTAAAACCCTGAAATCAGGTCGAATGTATTTAGGGAAAAACTCCCTTTCAGGTCCTGAAAAGATGCTTGTAAGAAGAGTATATCACTTCAGATAGCGAGAAACAAGGCGTATTTTCTCGATACGGCAAGAATTTCTCTCTATCCTGTATAAAAAATTGCGATTTCCTGGTTATCAGGCCAGATCGACCAGGAACCAGGAAGTCGCAACACTATAGAGTATGCCTATAATATGAGAATTATCCTTACTCAGAATCTTCTGAGCCTTCTTTGGTAGCGTTGGCGAGCTGCTGCCCGGAATGCTTCAGCCATGGCAGTCATCTCACCTTCGTCTTCTTTTGAAGCACCCCTCAGGAGAGGATTCTCGCGCTCACGTTCAGTTCGTTCGCGTTTGTTCCTGTTATGTTCCTGTTGTGGTGGAGTTGCCTCCAGGGATGGTGCTGCCGCCTCCAGCGATGGAGCAGAAGGCTCATGTGTGGCAACATCGGTGTCGGGCTTCAGTTGTCTCCGTTTGTTCCGCTGTTGCTTCCTTTGGCGGATCCAGTTCGTCTGCCTGGCGGAGGCTCAGTCCCAGACGACGCCGTTCTGCATCAATGCGCAAAATACGCAGCTGTAACTGTGCACCTTCATGCAGAACAGTTTTGGGATCCGCTCCCGGTGTTAATTCAGATTGGTGAATCAGCCCTTCGATGCCGTCTTCGATGCGTGCAAACGCACCGAATGGGAGCGATCTTGGTGACGACTCCAGTTACCACCTGACCGGGTGTGTAGCGCTGTTCGACAGTGGTCCAGGGATCAACCTCGGCCCGTTTGATCGAGAGCGCGATCTTTTTCTTCTCTTTATCGACGCTCAAGACCTGGACTTCGACTTCCTGACCGACGTGCAGGACCTCGCTGGGATGGTTGACGCGGCTCCAGGCGAGCTGGCTGATATGCACCAGTCCGTCGGCACCACCAAGGTCGACAAAGGCACCGAAATTGGCCAGGTTGCTGACCACACCTTTGCGAACCTCACCCGGCTTGAGTTCGTCGAGCAGTTCTTCGCGGCGGCGCTGACGCCATTCCTGGACTGCCAGACGCTCCGAGAGGATTAAGCGGTTGCGTGCTCGATTGATCTCAATAATCTTGAGCTGCAGCTCTTTGTCTTTCATGCTCTGCAGCTTGGCTGCCGTTTCCTGGTTCTCACCGCCTGAGGCGACTTCTTCACGTTTGAGATTGAGAATCTGTGAAATGGGCACGAAGCCACGAATGCCGGCAACGTCAACGATTAAGCCACCTTTATTGTAATCAATGACTTTGGCTTTGAGCAATTCGCCATTTTTGTACTGCTCTTCTGCGATACGCCATTGTCGTTCAGTGTTCGCTCGTTTAAGCGAAAGGATTGCATGTCCTTCTGACGACTCTGGTTGGATCACATAGACCAGCACTTTGTCATTGAGATGCAATTCACTAAAGGAGCCATAGCCGCTGGCTGGCAATTCTTTGGTTGAGAGGACGCCCTCAGATTTGAGGCCAATATCAACCAGAATTTCGTCCTGGTCAATACGCACGATTACGCCCTCGACCACATCGCCGCGCTTAATGTTGATGGGAGTGGTTGATGCAGCCAGCAACGCTTCCATCTCATTCTGATCTTCCATTTCCTCAGGGTTGTTGTCGTTTTGCCCTTGTGGGTCATTTCCTTCGATCATCGTCTGTACCCGCCCGCTGTTAAGATTTTCCGCTGGCATTGTCGAAAGGTCGCCGTGCTGTTGTGCTTGCATGGGTAAAAAACCCCCTTCGATCCACGGTTTTTGCCCTGATCCTGCCGTCTACTTCGGTCTGCATCCTTGTGGGATGAGTGCATTACTTCTCTGCAACTTTCTTTTGATGACCATCTGGTTTCAAAGCGAGCGCAAGAAGGAATTCACTTTTAGAACCATGGGGAGCGTTCCACAGGACCTGGACTTTTCGGAGGAGTTGCTTAGGCGGTAATCGTTTCGGCCTTCTGTAATTCTTGCTTGCTTAAAGAAAAGGAACAAGATTCGTTGTTGACCATGTGTCTGCTCTACAGAACGGTGATACGAAGCGATACTTGCAGGCCGATAGTATACATTACGAACACAATGAGCGCCTGAACAAAGCATACCCCTACTCGATGCTTCTATTATACCAAAAGCCGCCCAGGAATGCAAGAGCAATACACAGCCTATTCGCAATTCTCTCCGATGTTTTTCTATCTAATATATTGTAGCACATTGGCGCAAGCGATTCCAGCAAATATCAAGCAGTTTTTTCCCCTTCTTTTTCATCTCTGATCCTTTCCTGTTTCTCTCATCTTCTCAATAATGTGCTACAATACAGGCTATGGAAACTCATGAGATGCTGACGATCTTACGTCAACGCTTGATCCCGATTGAGCACGCTCAGGCGCAGGTGGATCTCTTGAAGGCTATCTTCCTCAGCCCGCAAAGCTGCTGTGCTCTTGCCTCTCTTTATGCAGGAAGGAGCAAATCTCTCTTGCCTTTATCCGCCGCGCAACCACTTTGCGCTCACATAGTGGTGAAATTGCTTTTCCCGGTGGCAGTGTCGATCCCACCGATACTTCTCCCATCATGACTGCTCTTCGTGAAGCTCAAGAGGAGATTGGCCTCGATCCTTCTCGTGTGGAAGTCCTTGGCCTGCTCCCCCCAGTTTTTACTGTTGTGAGCAATTTTTTGATTACTCCTGTCGTCTCTTTTTTACCTCAGGGCTTCGGCGAATTCCATTTGCAAGCAAGCGAAGTGCAAGAAATGCTTTTTGCACCCTTACAACGTCTCTGCCGATCCCGCAATTGCACATACGGAATCATGGACGCGCGGCACCCGCACCCGCCTGGTTTATTTCTATGACTATGGTTCCTATCGCATCTGGGGTGCAACTGGTCGCATCCTGAATACATTTCTGGAGACCCTGTATGGTCTGCCTACATAGGAAGAAATTCTCCGTCAGGTATCGCAATGTGTCCCATTAGTCATGATTCTCTTGCGTCTTAGCTATATTTGGGTACAATAGATAGAGAACAAACTATTCTGTAGTGTGTCTGTTGTATTTTGTCTTCTGAAGATGAGGCTGGCCTATTAAGGATCTTTGTGGAGAAATGTTGTGATGTTACCACCCGATGCTCGTTCTTCGAAGCACCTACCGCACCGACCATATGCTGCTACCCCACCATCTCGCTCGATGCCCGCAGATACACCCTATATCCCTACTCCCCCTACCGCTCCCACGTGTTCCCCCACATCGGTGCAGGAATTCCCAATCCGTCTTCTCACGAACATGCTATCGACTTTGCCACACGCTCCTGGGATCTGGCAACTGGCGGCCTGAAAACTATGACCGCGAAACGCGAACTTCCCTGTGCGACCAGACCGACGCTCGGCTGATACCCTGCCCAGGGAGATGTCTCGCAGTTACCTGTTTGCTTTGATTATTCTTGTATGCCTCGTATTAACGCTGATCGGCGGCGGTATCGTATTATTCTTTATGCTACAGCTATAAAAGAATTGGAGCCTTTAATCATATGCAAGACTTTTTATGTCCGCATCCTGATATTTAGCTGCCTTGTTGCAGTAGTCCTACTACTCCATGCAGGTCACCTGCTGCATAGACCGCTTTAATAATAGCTCGCGCAAGTGTTGTTGCTGCTGCAGTACCCAGCGTACTGATCTGTAATGCTGCCGTCGCCACGTCTTGTCTGATAGATGAGCGGAGTCCCAATGCCAGCGCAAAGACAGTATCGCCATCGAACATAGTATGCGCAGGACGTATCGTCTGTGCCATACCGTCGTGTGCCATCTGCGCCATCTTATTGGCCTCATCTTTGGTAAGCGCTGCACTGGTGGCAACAACGGCAATCGTTGTGTTGCTGAACGGATTGGTAGCAAGAAATTCCTTTCCTGCAGGATTTCGTGCTCCCGCAATCACGTGTTGCGTTTGTGGATCAATAATATCTCCCAGCGCATTCACGACAACGAGTGCTGCTACTATCGTTCCATCTGGTAGTTGCATACTGGCCGAACCCAGACCTCCTTTCATCATGAAGGCAGGTCCAAATGTTTTGCCCACTGTTGCCCCTGTACCACCTCCTACGTTTCCTTGCTCAATCCGTTCGCTCGTGGCATCCTCACATGCCCGGTATCCTGCTGCAAAGTTGGGCCGCACCTGGACTGAACCGAGGCCAAGATCAAAGATAGCTGCTGCTGGTACGATTGGTACACGGGCAACTCCTACGTCATAGCCTATGCCACGTTCTTCAAGATACGCCATGACTCCATGAGCTGCCTCCAGTCCAAATGCGCTTCCACCCGTCAGCATTACTGCATGCACCTCCTCGACCATATGCATCGGCCTCAGAAGATCCGTCTCGCGCGTCGCGGGTGCTCCTCCCCGCACATCTACACCTCCTATCGCGGCGGGTTCACAAAGAATAACAGTGCAGCCTGTCGCCGCTTCCAGGTTGGTATCATGCCCCACACGGATGCCTGGGATGTCGGTGATGTCATCGTGCATTGTAGAATGCTACCTTTCTTTTTTGTGGAGATTGAAATTCCTCCGAAAATGCCTTCATACTGCGGAAATAAGCGAGACTTTTCCTTCATTCGCTACGTATTATATGGGGTGCTTTCCTGATCAGTAGCTTAGAAGAGCATCGGAACTTCATTCTCAGTTTGTAAGAGAGTGTATTTGCATATAACTTTAACTATATTGTATGGTGAAGTAAACCTGTCAACTTCTATAGTTAAGGAGGGTACTTAACGCATGGGCAAGATCGCATTTTCCGCAATTACCAAGCAGTATCCAGGTACCGAACGCCCTGCCGTTGATGCTGTGACCTTTGATGTGCCAGAAGGTAGCACATGTATGCTGGTGGGAACTTCAGGCTCTGGCAAAACAACTCTCTTACGCATGGTCAATCGCCTGATCGAGCCAACTTCGGGTGCGATCATTATTGATGGCAAGAATGTCCTGGAGGAAAATCCTATTACTTTGCGTCGCCGCATTGGCTATGTTATTCAGCAGGTCGGACTCTTCCCACACATGACGATTGCCGAAAACGTACGGGTGACGGCTGAGATCGCGGGTGGATGGACGAAGCCGCGCCTGGCGGAGCGTGTCGATGAATTGTTGGATCTGGTTGGTCTGCCACCAGCCGAATATCGCAAACGCTTTCCTCGTCAGCTCTCCGGCGGTCAGCAGCAACGCGTAGGATTGGCCCGCGCTCTGGCAACCGATCCGGCTATTTTGCTGATGGACGAGCCTTTTGGCGCTCTCGATGCCATTACACGCGCTCGCATGCAAGATGAATTGAAGCGTATTCAGCGCGATGTACATAAAACGATTTTATTTGTCTCTCATGATATTGAGGAAGCATTCAAATTGGGAAATCAGATCGCGGTCCTGAACGAAGGCAAGCTGGTGCAGCTCGGCTCGCCGGTTGATCTGCTGGCAAATCCTGCCAACGAGTTTGTGAGCAAGCTGGTGGGCGCGGATAGTATTTTGCGCCAGCTTGAGTATCTTCCGGTCGTTGATGCGCTGGATAATGAGCCGGACGCGGTCTCTTCCGCACACTGGGGAGATGTTCCAACAAGTTCTTCTGATGCAACGCTGCTCACCGCTATGTTGAACCTCCTCGCCAGTAATGCCCCCGCCCTCTCAGTACAGGATAAAGACTCCGCACCACCTCGGATACGTCACCCTTTCCAGTATTAATGCTGAGATTACGCATGTGCGTAGTAAAGAAAAAGCCCAAACAAAAACTGCACCATAGCGTATTCACCGAGTTATATTGGAGACAGGAGATGTTTCATGCATTATATTTTTAGCTCTTATAACTACGATTTGAGCGACCCAGAGAGCATTCCCAATCTCTTCTTACAACATCTGGAACTGGTAGGGATTAGCATGCTTATCGCAATCATCATCGCAATCCCTATAGGACTGCTGATAGCACGTAATAAGCGGCTTTACCTTCCTATTATTACGATAGCTGGTTTGCTATACACCATTCCGGGCATAGCACTTATTGGCTTGTTAATTACAATAACACACCTTAGCCCGGCAACGATCATCATTCCACTTGTTCTTTATGCTCAGTTGGTCCTGATTTGTAATACTGTTACAGCCGTTAATAACATCGATCCTTTGTTGCTTGAGGCAGCACGAGCGATGGGGATGAATTCATGGCAGGTACTCACCCGTGTCACATTGCCTCTTGCATTACCTGTCATTGTTGCGGGCATACGCGTAGCAACAGTGACAACAATTGGTATTGCATCGCTGGCATCACTGGCTGGTCAAGGAGGGCTAGGAGATCTCATTTTCAACAATCTTACAACACAGGATTTTGATGCTATTACTGCGGGAGGAATCTTGATGGGCCTCTTTGCTATTGTTGCAGACCTGATCCTACTGGGAGTACAAACTGCCTTGAATTGTGGGCGTAGCGCTCTGTCCGTTGCATAGGAGAAAGGTCGATAGATTATGGATGTCTTGAAATATATTACGGACCCTCAACATGATTTCATTGGGCATACGCTAGAATATCTCCAGATTTGCCTCATTGCTATCGTGCTAGCAATTATTATTGGTGTATCACTTGGAGTAGCAGTTTCACGGAGTCCCGTGGCTGCTTTTATTGCGGTCAATCTAAGTGGTCTAATGCGTGCTATTCCAGTGATTGCCTTTTTGATTGCCGTCATTCCCATTCTCCATACAGGAGATCCCCCAACAATTGTCGCGCTTGTCGTACTGGGTATTCCCCCTATTCTTTTGAATACTTACACCGGTATTCGTGGCATCGATCCGGCTACGATTGACGCTGCTAAGGGAATGGGCATGACAACGTGGCAGATTATTACGCGTGTTCAGGCACCGCTCGTTATGGCGGTTATTGCTGCAGGCGTACGCACATCAGCAGTACAAATTGTAGCAACGGCGACATTAGCATCAATTATTGGTGCTGGAGGGTATGGCCTCTATATTGTCGATGGGCTACATAATTTCGATAACACAGAAATCCTTGCTGGTGCAATTCCTGTGGCGTTGCTAGCAATGATTATAGAAGTGTTCATGAGTCGGCTACAACGCGTTTTGACTCCATCTGGTCTACGTGCCCAGGAGTCTTTCGAGGTAGCCAGAACATAACACAATGTCCAGGAATATACCGACGTACTGATCTATTTCGTCTTTTTACAATCAGGAGGAAGATATGACTTCACCTATCCGATTTTCTAAAGCAAGAGCACTTTCATTCCTTGTACTTATTCCGTTACTCATTCTTGCCGCGTGCGGCTCCTCTTCCACGGGAGGAGGCGGTACAGCATCTAAAGGTGCCATAACGATAGCAGGTAAGAAAGATGTTGAGGCTCAATTACTTACCGAAATGTATACTCAACTCTTAAAAAAAGCTGGTTATACAGTTAAAGAGCACCTTGCCTTTGGGGATACAACGTTTAACTTCAAAGCTATTCAGAATGGTGATATTGACCTCTATCCTGAATTCACTGCTACAGGTTTGAACCTGCTCAAGATTAAATCAACATATGATCCAGCAAAGGATTATAACGCCGTCAAGAATGGTTACGAACAGCAATATAAGATTACTTGGCTAGATCGCTCTCCACTTAACGACGGTTATGCCCTTTGCATGAAGAAAAGTCAAGCTCAATCTCTTGGTATATCAAGCATCTCGCAACTTGCATCAAAGGTTTCTCAATTGAC
Organism: uncultured Chloroflexia bacterium; assembly: GCA_963731415.1. Lineage (GTDB taxonomy): Bacteria > Chloroflexota > Ktedonobacteria > Ktedonobacterales > Ktedonobacteraceae > JACDAE01. The sequence continues at coordinate 170,664 of CAVSVN010000026.1, read as the reverse complement.
TCTTGAGACTCCAAGCGATGGTGTTGATTTCGTCAATGCACTCAAGAGCACATATGGCTTTGACACAACAAGTTTCAAGAAAACGCAAACCGTTGACTATGCAGTTGCTTTCGATACAGTAGCGAGTGGTCAGGCTCAGGTAACCGTTTGTTATGGTACAGATGCAACCGTACCGCAGCAAAACTTTGTGTTCTTGCAGGACGATAAAAACGGTTTCCCGGCTTTTAATCCCGCGCCTATCGTTCGCGATTCTGTCCTATCGAAGTATCCTGAGATCAAAAGCATCCTTAATCCTCTTGCACCGCATCTAACTACTAATGTCAGCATTCAATTGCAGCAGCAGGTAGCGCAGAAGAAGGCAAGCATGTCTGTGACGGAAGCTGTTCGGCAAACGGCTACGGATTTCTTGAAGAGTGTGAAATTGTTATAGTAGAGATTCGGCTGAGCAAAAGACCTCTGAAGGCAGGCTGACAACGTTTTTTAACTCATTCAGCCTGCCTTCAGAGGTCTTTTTGGCGTGTTTGTCGAAAGGCGAACTCTATCTTCAAAATTCGATACTGCTAGTGGATTAACTCCTTAGGCGCTTCGGAAAGAGATTTGCGTGGGAGCAGGAAGGCAATCACGGTGCCTTCCTGCTCCCATATTCAATTGTTGACGAGTTGCATAGCGGTAAGAAGAGGGTTTCTCAACGATATTGGATTTCGAGATGTTTCATGTAGTGCTTTGACCTGTCAGGGACGAGCTAAGTCAAAGTCAGCGCTGTTAGAGATTGTATGCCTAGAGCTAGAAGTTTTTACTACTTTACTAACAACTAGAAATACATGCGTAAAAGGCATCTACATGTAAATTTCCACCAGGAATGTTGGTAAAATCACCTACAGCATCTCCACTGGCACTATGAGTAATATGGCTGAAAGCGATATATTCGGAACCTTGAAGTGCTCCACCTCCCGCTGGTGTGCAAGATTGTGTATTATTAAACGTGATGCAAACTGTGCCACCACTGTTAGCTCCTTCCGGTACAACTCCAATAGCTTCTGCATAAAATGTTCCACAATGATCAGTGTAGACCTGTGTGTATAGACCATATCCTTGATTATTACTTACTACATCTGATTGGGCTATGACAGAGTCAGCCCTACAGACGTTAGGAATAGCTGGGTTTAGGGAAGCAGCTTTAGCAGTATTAGCAGGAAAAGCTACTAAGAAAAATGTAAGCAAGACCATTACTACTATAATAGCAGTAAATCGTGTTGAAAAGCTCATTATCTTTTGCATCGTTACTCCTTTTTTACTTTGTCCATTTATCTTCTGGATTCAGAGTGACTGTAACCTAAAGTACGCGTACGATCACTTTTGATATGTCACTTAAAACAACGGATTTCTGATGAATAAACATCGAAATTTGACAGATTTAAGCTCATATACAAATAAAATTGTCAACGAGATTAGATGAACCATTAAGGTTGGTAAAGCTTCCACTAGCTCCAAGAGTTACTCCACAACTTCCTGAATAAGTGGGAGAAGCTACATCGAAATAGGAGCCATGAATAGCACCGTATCCTGTAGTTAGACAATTGCCACCAGTGCAAAGATAGCCGCCTCCTGGCTCTCCAGCAGGAACAAATCCTTCTGCATCTATATATATATTTAGGCAATCATCCTTGTATTCACGAAGAATTAATCCGTATCCAACCTCATTAGTTTTCGCATTAGTTGATTTGCGTAGAGTGTACACGCCACAATTTTTCGGTTGTTGATAACTACTTAATTTATGTTTTGTTAGCGACGAAGCATGAGCAGAGGATGAGACGCCTTCTATTCCAGTTACAAAGGTGGTTACGAGAATACCAAGAATGGCAAATCGAATAACAAACTTGATCATGTGTTCTTTACCTTTCTTTACCTTAACGGTATCTTTTGAAGTTTAGATGTCATACCGAATGTTGTGTCGTAATTAGTAACATGTATTAATATTAGCAGTTATGTAAACAAAAGTCCCCACCCAAAAGGGGGGGATTTTAATAGAAGATTGTCGACAGCAACTAATGTCTCTCATGTTTACAAGTATCATAAATGTAAAGCTCTAGCCCGAGCAATCGCTTGTGAACGACGATGAACATGAAGCTTATTATAGAGATTCTTAATGTGCCATTTAACTGTCTCTTCCGAGACGATAAGCTGTTCCGCAATCTCCTTATTAGACAAACCATCGATCTGATAGTAGAGTATTTCTAACTCGCGTTTTGTTAACGGCTCGGAAAGAGGTGCAAGTAGTAGTTCCTTGTTATCTAAAAAATTTGAATACATAAATAAATACCTCCGTGTTAAATTGTACTTTTTACTAATAGATTTCATAAACGGGCCTGATTAACAGGTAATCTAAACTATTCGGCAAGAAATAGTCCTTATGTATCTTCTCATTGAAATAAGTAGATACGGAATATACAGGATTATATAGAATTATGCAGAATTATGCAACTAGTCTCCAAAAGTGAGCAAAATACATAGATAGTAAAAATATACTTTATTCAAAATCGTTTTCGTACGATTTTTTGAATGCTTCATCAGGTAGCGGTTCCCCGCTTCTCTCTCTCTACTTGCAATTCCCCTCTTCCTCAGCTATACTCCCATCCTAGGCGACCTCCTTCCTTTTTTGTTTCCTTCCCTCGGTCAAACACAGCAAAGGTATACTCCACCATGAACTCTCTCAGCCGCGTTCTTCACTCCCAACACTACATCCCTTCATCCCTACGGAAACATCTCACATCGGAAGGCAGTAACGCTGATTATCAATCAGGAAGGCGGGAGTGATAGGGACACCCGAATGGCACAACTCAATACCCAATTCTTCCGAGTCGTGTTATTATGGCAGATATAAACCTCTATTTGTAGTGGGAACGAAAAAGGCTCTCCGCCCCATGGGAGAAACTATCGGTTTTCGTAATATTTGAACACGAACATGTAAAAAAGTCCCGTTTCTTACGTGGTATAGAACATGGCGGCAAATCGATATTTATTGCAAAATTGAGAAAGTACCCAATATAATGGCAGCTCTACAGACACCCCATGCCCATGAGATGCAACCTTCACCAACTTCTAGCAGGCGTTCCCGCTGGCGGCTGGCTCTCCTTAGTATGCTTCTCTCCCTATCGATAGCGTTTAATATCTATTTCTTGTTTACTGCTCCCCCCATCGATACTTCAGATGGTTGTTTATTACCCTCTGGCTCGTGAGCTTCCTTCCCTATCTGGCAGCCTGCATCCTTGTGCTGGTGACGAAACCACAAGTCGGACGGGGCAAATGGATCGAACTGGGCCTGATCCTGGTCGGTGCCCTTACATTACGTGCGATCGTATTGCCAGTATTGCCTGATCTATCACACGATTCCTGGCGCTATCTATGGGATGCACGGGTGACATTGCATGGCTATAGTCCCTATGTATATGGGCCAGGCAGCACTCTTTTTATTTCCTTGCGCGATTTTGTCTATAATAATAGCCGCTTCCGCAATGTTCCCACCATCTATCCACCGGGTGCTCAGGCGATCTATCTACTAAGCTATCTCATTGCCCCCAGCAATCTCTTTGTACTGAAAGGCTTCTTTGTTGGCTTCGACGTGATTACCTGCATCGCCCTGGCATTTTTCCTCCAGCACAAAGGACTGGATATGAGTCGCTGCATTATCTATGCCTGGTGCCCTCTGCCAATCATCGAATTTGCCATTCAGGGACACCTCGATGCTCTGACCATTACATTTACAGTCCTCGCAATTCTGTGCGCAGGTGCCTCCTGGCGCGGCAGTCGCGTCGTTACTGGCTTCCTCATTGCAATGGCAACGCTCACAAAAATCTATCCCATCCTCTTGCTGGTCGTGATTGTACGACGGCGCGATTGGGCACTGCTGACTACCTGCTTCGCAACTATTATCATCGGTTATGTCCCCTACCTGATCCTGGGACATGGGCAGATCCTGGGCTTCTTCAGTACATACGCAAGCGAGCAAACACCCAATGCGGGCCTGACACAGTTCGTCGTGGTGTGGATAGAAAACCAGTTCTTATTGAACAAGGCCATTGGATCGCTCGTCATATACATTCTTGATGCAATTCTCGTAGGTACGGTCTCTTTGATCATCCTACGCCTGCGCTGGCAGGAACGTATAAGCATGGAGGCGGCAACCTTCATCGTGATCGGGACGATTTACGCGGCCTCCTCCCATATCTTTCCCTGGTATAATGTCGCGTTCCTCCCCTGGATTGCAACACAATTTGCGCCATTGGGGGTACAATGGAAGCGCTTGAGTAGACCGCGCATCAACTGGCACAGCCTTAAAAATCTACGCCCCCGTTGGAGTAGTCTACGCCATCCGCACCTGCATTGGAATGGCTTAAGTACCTTCAATGCTAGCAGCCTGGCTACGCTTTCTCTCTGGTATTTTACCTGTAGTGCTATCACTGCATATACTATTACTGGAATACTTACTATCAGGTGGTCTATGGTATAACTCTGCTAGGCCTGGGTATAGCTATAGTCATGGGCATTATGAAGAAGTAATTATACTTTACGTAATGAGAAGCAAAATTCGAGTAAGGCGTTTCGTGTAAAGTGGGTTGTAGGTAAGATATTTAGTTTCGTACCTGGAAAAAGCAGAACGTAATCTGGACACATTTAATTTATTCACCATTTAAATTTATTCAAAGGAACTGAAGGATCAATCATGCAAGACACCGATAATAAAGCGGCTGTGGAGCCTACGCCGCCGTCTCCATCATCGCCCGTTTATACCAAATGGCGTTCGTTACTTCGTGGCTATCTTGCTGGCACCTGGCGCGGGTCTGGTGGCAAGTCTAATGGCGGTTGTGGTTATGCTCCTGCTCAGGGTTGCGGCAGGAGTACCCACGCCCATGGAATTGTTTGGCGATTTCGTGCTCAAACACATCAATACAGGAACATTTCTTCAGCTCCTCGAAAAGTTTTCGCCCTATCCCAAACTCTATCCGCTCGGCTTCGCTCTTCTGGGCATGATCGCTCTCGGTACGGCCCTGGGCTTACTCTATGCCGCTATTGTGCGTGTGAAACTTCCTGCAAATGGCTATCGACCAGGGAGAAGCGAATGGTTCACGGCGCTGGCATTCGGTTTGCTCATGACGCTGATGGGTACGTTGTTGTTCTGGGATGAACTGAGACAGAACTTCTTTGGCCTGCCAGTCGATGCCTCAAGGCTGCTTCGATTGCTGGCTTCCTTGCCGATTTCGTCGTGTATGGTGTTGTGCTCTGTCTTGCCTATCGCGCCATCTTGCCAAAGATTGTTGTGCCTGGTAGTGCAAACGAGGTCGTCTCGAAGCGGCGGCTGTTGCTCTCGCGTGCAGGCGTTGCGGTATTGAGCGTCGGCGGGCTGGCGGGTACTGCTGGATTAGTCCGTACCTACCTTGATGAATATAGTTCATATGACGGTATGCAGACGTTTCCGCAGAACCAGATAACGCCCGCCATCACAACGAATGCTGACCATTATGTTGTGACACAAAATGCCAGCGATCCAACAACGAATATCGATCTCTGGCGTCTGGAAGTGACCGGGCTGGTAAAAAATCCTGGCACCTACACATTCTCAGAAGTGCAACAACTTGCCATCGACCTCACGGGCCATTACCTTGCAATGTATCGCCAGTGGCATCGGTGGTCACCTCATCAGCACAGCGATCTGGCAAGGCGTGACGTTGCGCTCGCTACTTGAGAAGCATGGTGGTGTAGTATCTAACGCAAGCTATGTCGCTTTTTATAGTGTTGATGGCTATAATATGAGCCTGCCCCTGGATGAAGTGTTGGAGGCTGACCCTTTGCTAGCATGGCGTATGAACGGAGCTAGATCTCCCGTAACGGCATGGCTATCCTATGCGCGTGCTGATCCCTGGTCGTTATGGTGAGGAAAATCCTAAATGGCTCACACGCATTGAATTGACTGATCATTTTGTGGGCGGACTGTACTCGGATCAGGGCTGGTATAATGGGCCATTGCATACGATGAGTCGCATAGATCATCCTACCGATTCGACTCCCCTTGGGCGCACTATAGAAATTGGGGGCATTGCTTTCGCGGGCAATCGGGGTATTCAAAAGGTCGAAGTCAGTACGGATGGCGGTCTTACCTGGCATGTCGCATCCCTGCAACCCCCTTGTCGGAAAATTCATGGGTCTTCTGGTCATGGCAATGGACACCCACCCAGCGCGGCACCTATACACTTACCTGTCGCGCAACCGACGGCACAGGCACGGTACAGACTAGCCATATCCAGGGCACGGTCCCTAATGGCGGCACGGGCTATAATCACAAGGCCGTCCAGGTCGTGTAACTCAACGCGGCTACAATTAAATCTTGGGCCGCGTTGACGCCACCATCTCCCCCAACATGCTAATTATTGGTAAAAGAAGTTTGGGGTCTGAATACCATCTTTATAAGGAACATGGAAAACAGGAGTCGTTGAAGCAGAAATAGGAGGAACGATCCATCCCCAATCAGCCGCCAAAGGGCGTCCAGCCGACTGCTCGTGCTGGTGATGAGCAAGAAATTGCCGGGAAGCGGTATGATGATCGACAATTCTCACTCCCTCTTTGGCAAATGAGGATAATACAGCAACGTTCAATTCGACGATTGCACGATCTTTCCATAAAGTGCGATCAGTGCGTGTATCGAGGCCCATCAGGTGGGCAATAACGGGCAACAGGTTGTAACGATGCGTGTCCCCAGGTTGCGTGCTCCAATCTCTGTACCCATATACCAGCCATTAAATGGGGCAGCGGTATATGAAACACCACCGATCTCCATACGCATATTAGAGATAACAGGAAGGGCGTGCCATTTAAGGTTCAGGTCAGCGAACCTGGGGTAATCAGGATGGCTAAGTGGTACTTCAAGTACAAGTTCGGGCGGTAATTCAAAAAAGCGCGGTGGCTGATTGGGCATCTGTATAATGATTGGCAACAGATCAAAGGGAGTTCCAGCGCCACCGCGCCATCCGAGCTGTCTGGCTATTCTGGTCAGGTTGAGATGCAACGGATCACCGAGAATGGTTCCGTCAGGTTGTTGATACCCAGCGTAGCGGATAAGTTGTGGATTCCAGATACGAATACCCGGCTGCCCTGGTTGCTGTGGGAGCAAAAATAGTGATGAGTGGAGTAATTTTCCCTCCATTGGTAGCAAGCTTGATATGGTCAAGTAAAGCCTCGAAGATATCCTCCGCCTTTGTAAGATGGCGCATATCACGCACCGCCAGCGTGTTCCAGTGAAGCCGTCCTATGCAACGGCTTACATTGCGCCAGGCAACTCTGGCCCCATACGCCAGAATGTCATAGCTTTGCATGATACGTTCCCGTTTGTTCAACCTCTTTATGAACCTCCGCAAGGTGCTCAAAAGGGATATCAGCACTTCCCCTTTCTTTATAGAAGAGGTCTAAATAAGCACTGGCTTCTTCCAGGACATGCTGAGTATTACTCGTTGTTATGGAAAGTGCGTTTCTTCCATACAACGGCAACTGATTTTCCTCAGCATTTTCATCATACTTTTTCAATATGGATCTATTCATGCGTTATCATTCCTCTTCTGTATACTTTCAACTTCATCGTCTTTAAAATATACAATTTTGTATATTTCTTCTTTTATTTATGCTTTATGCAATACAGGTTCACAAAGAAAATACCGAAGAGGTGATACGCCAGTAGCGTCGACGCGCAAAATCATCGCCTGTATGGTTTGCGGTAGTAGCAACTAAGCCAGCATGATGGAGGTGGTGGAGCGCTTCGAGCAACAATGCAGGCCGTATCCACTTCTGTTTTATGCCTTTTAATGCCAGCGTTTTTTGCAATTCTGCCAACGTTACTCCACCGTCATATGGCAGATGGGAAAGGATGACCTGCGCAAACTGGAGTTTCGTCTGTTGACGCTCTACCTGTTCTGGTGTCTCCAGCGGTTTTGTGGCGGCAGGAGAGAAGCGCATATCAAGGTACAGACAAGATCCCCGCGTCTCATACATGTTTGTTCATAGATAGCTACTTGCTCCCCATAACGTTCAGCGGCCCCCTCAATGGCTCCCATGAGCAATGAACAGAGCTTGCGTGGGCTATCATAGATTAATGTCAATTCGTTTGCCTTGCCAGGATGCGCTGCATACTTAAAGAGAGGTGGTGTAAGACCATCGGGCAATCGGCTCATTTGTTGATGTGCGTCATGCATTGCAAGCAATAGATCGCGTGCACCGTGAACCTGTGTAAGGATATAGGCACAAAGATGCCTGGTAAGACCATTGACGATAAAATAGTGGCCAAATTCTTGTAGAAGCGTCTCTACAGGAAGCCTTGAGATTTGGTGCATGGCTGTTACAGCAGACAATAGGAGATCATCATCATAAACGTGACTCGCTAGTGGTGCAGTTGAAGGCGTTCTTCCAATAGTATCCTGATACTGTTTTAAAAATGAGCCTGAAAAACGTTCAGATAGATACTTTTCCCATGTAACAAAAACTAAACCGTGCATATGAGTATGCTCCAAATCTACACATTTCCTGTAATGCCTGGTCCTTTGCCGAGGCCGCACTCTCGCCAGGATATGTATACACTATAAATAGCACCAAAGAATTTCTAAAAATCATTAGGATCGTTTCTCAATGAGAGGATCTAAGAGCCTTCAATTGTCAGGCAAGTAACAGCCACTCTTGATTTTTTAGAATCTTGTATAAGGTTATATTGAAAAAGTTGAGAAAATAGTAATAACAAGGTAAATTTATGATTGAGAAAAGTGAGATTCGGTGGAGATTTTAATGAAAAGAATAAATTTCATTTATATACTAATAACGTATAAATATATAGAAATGAATGCAATGGTATTTAAAGAATTAGTGAGAAGATGATTTTTGTCCATAGAAAAGTTGAGCAGATCGGTGGTACAATAAATCATTGAATGGACAGGCTGGAAGTATAGAAGAATATAAATGTATGACAGAAGCGCACCAAAGAGAGCCTTTGTTTCGTGTACAATATGTTGAGGGAATTCGCCTGAACTGTACTGTTAAATGAAGAATATTTTCCCTGGTAATCGCTGACATGATCTGGTCATGCGGCTGTTAAGCTTCTGGCAGAAGGAACATTCAAAGAATTCGGTTCAATACATTTCGAAAGGCAGAATGCACATATGTCTACAACTTCACTTCCGCTAACGCAGCGCCCCGCCTGGAAGGCGCTTGAGGAGCATTTTCAGCAAGTGCAGAATATGCACCTGCGCAAACTCTTTGCTGACGATCCTACGCGTGGCGAACGCTTGACGCTTGATGCGACTGGCATCTATCTTGATTATTCCAAAAATCGTATTACCGATGGAACGATACATCTGTTGCTGCAACTGGCCGAAGCATCTGGACTTAGAGAGCGTATTAATGCTATGTTCAGCGGCGAGAAGATTAACGTCACGGAGCAGCGAGCGGTTCTCCATGTGGCCTTGCGTGCGCCCAGAGACGCGTCGATTATGGTTGATGGAGAGAATGTGGTGCCCCAGGTGCATGCGGTTCTGGATAAGATGGCGGCGTTTTCTGAGCGCGTGCGTAGTGGCGAGTGGAAAGGGTACACGGGCAAGCGTATCCGTAATATCGTGAATATCGGTATTGGTGGCTCCGACCTCGGCCCCCATATGGCATACGAGGCCCTGAAGCACTACACCGATCGTAACCTTGTCTGTCGCTTTGTTTCCAATGTCGATGGCACCGATTTCGTGGAGGCTACAATCGATCTCGATCCCGCTGAGACGCTCTTCGTCGTTTCATCCAAGACCTTTACGACGCTAGAGACATTGACCAATGCAAGATCCGCTCGCGATTGGACTGTTCGTGCCCTTGGTAGCGAGGATGCCGTGGCAAAGCATTTCGTGGCTGTCTCGACAAACGATAAAGAGGTGGCGAAGTTCGGCATTGATACGGCGAACATGTTCGAGTTCTGGGACTGGGTTGGTGGTCGCTATTCCTATGATTCGGCAATAGGTCTCTCTCTGATGATCGCGCTTGGCCCTGAGCAGTTTCATGCTATGCTTGCTGGCTTTCATGAGATGGATGAGCATTTCCGTACCGCTCCTTTTGCAAACAACCTGCCAGTGTTACTAGGACTGATCGGCATCTGGTACAACAATTTCTTTGGTGCCCAGACAGTTGCTATTCTGCCGTATGATCAGTACCTGGAACATCTGCCTGCTTACCTGCAGCAACTCGACATGGAGAGCGATGGGAAGCATGTCGATCTGGAAGGTCGAACGGTGAATTATCAGACGGGACCCATCATCTGGGGACAACCCGGCACCAACGGCCAGCACGCCTTCTACCAGCTCATTCACCAGGGCACGAAGCTGATCCCATGCGACTTCATCGGCTTTTTCCAGTCTCTAAATCCGCTTCCACCGCATCATGATCTGCTGATGGCGAACTTCTTTGCTCAGACGGAGGCGCTGGCATTTGGCAAAACCGCTCAGGAAGTTGCAGCGGATGGCGTCCAGTCCTTCCAGGTTCCGCACCGCACCTTTGAAGGCAACCATCCTACTAATACAATTCTCGCGGAGAAGCTCACGCCCGAAGTACTGGGCAAACTGATTGCGCTCTATGAGCATAAAGTCTTTGTCCAGGGCACGATCTGGAACATCAATTCGTTCGATCAGTGGGGCGTTGAGCTTGGCAAAGTGCTGGCGACGCGCATCATTCCCGAACTGCAAAGCCCTGAAGAGCCAAAACTCTCTCACGATAGCTCGACCAATACATTAATTTCCCGCTATCGCGCCTTCAAGTAATGTTCTGGCAAACTTGATTACGCACATTTTCCTGGGTAGGGGCGTCACCTTGCGTACGCCCTGCCACCCCTCAACCCACTTTGAGTGGGAACCGGGACGCACGCAAGGTGACGCCCCTACCCAGGGATGCATGCCTCTGGCTTCCTACAAAACGACTTCTCTCTTTACGGCTATCAACTTCTCGGAGTTCAAAGCCATCGGGCAGCAGAATATGAAAACGTGCTTCCATTGCACGTGGGTAGAGTTCGGTTCGTGTGGTTCCTTCTGGAAAGATGACCGTACATTCTAGTCCCTGTATCCCTTCCTCATCTATCGTACATCCATGCAGAAGAAGCAGATCACGTGCACATGCTCAGCACCAGTCCTAGAAAGTGTGTGATGACGTTTGCCAGATCAATTACCTATTTTGCCTAAAATGAGATAATACGGTACATTGATTAGCGGAACACACGTGCAGACTCGCGGACGCTCTGCAGATTAAGGAGTTCTACAACTTCATAACAGGTAATAAAACCGTTTTTTGGCCGCAGACGTACTACTGTGGGGAAATGGCCGACGCGCCCATGGATTTCTGCTAACAGGACAGATGCCGCTTGCGCATAGCCAGGAGGATTGATGAGCAGTGGCTGCGTCTGCCATTCTTCACACGAGAGTCCAATATTGTTGACTATACAGGTAATTTGTGGCCCCAGTGGCTCTGTGTGATTGATCTGTACGTAGATCATACGTACTTCCTCAATCGTATCCTGCGCAAGTGCCTCGATTTGTGCACATTGCTCGGCGGTGAGTGGGTGCGTAAAATTGAGTACGAGCATGTGTTATATCCTTGTAAAGATGGTTACTGTTCTTCCCTCTTCTCTAGTGATAATAAGTTACCACTATTATACATTCTTTTCTGAAAATTTTTATAATCAAGCATAAAGTTCATGTATTATATGATTTTCTATTATTACACCAATAAATAAAAAATTCTTATGGGTAATAGACGAGAGAGGTACTGATTTCGGGTCATTGAGGCGTGAAATAGCCATATCCAGCGCTCGTTTTGCCTCCAATTCCCCATTCTTGCAATGCTTCTTGTAGCCATTTGCTAGCTATCGTGACATCGTTTCCCTGTTCCGCTCGTTTAACATTGCGGGGTGCGAGCGCGAAGGCGAAGACCGTGTCCTCTACGGTCAGAAATAGCACTGGATTGGGACGCTGATCGTTAATGGGCGCTTTTCCTCTGTTATAGTAATCTGGATAATGGACGTTGATAATGTCAAGCGCAAAGGTTGCTTTCCCTTCAACCGGTAGAGCATCGAAGAAAATAACCGTGCCACTCTGATCTGGCGAACCAAAGATACGTTGAATGGTCTCATCATCTTCGTCAATATTTTTGCTTGCGTGTTCGCTTATCTCGCTCGTAACGTAGTTTCTACATAGTCCCTTTAATGCACTTCCAGGGATGATTGGAAGGCCATACAGGGGATGCAATGTGAGATCGGTTTCGAGCACTGTTTCATTGCTAAGACCTTGTGCCAGACGCCAGTCAGTCTTCGCGTGGAAGTGCTGTGCTCCTGACGTCACGGTCATAGCGTGCCAGCGTCGATAAGCTTGCATGCTTAAGTCGGCGTCGATAAGCTCGTTACTTAGAATAGTACGGAGCCACTGATTTTTTTGTGCACCGCTCTGTAACGTCGCCTGTGGTGCATACTTATGTAGTAATAAACCCAGGTTTTTACACTGCTGCATACGCCCATCATTGCATATCCTGGTTGTTTTCCTGGGAAGATAGTAGGCTGTTTCGCATTATGCTCATCGCTCCTCGTTATCTGGTTCTTGCAGTTCTCCTTCAGCGAAGCGGCGTAGCCAGATTCCAAAGGCCAGACATTCTGTTGTGGCACGACGATAATCTGTGCTATCAGTCCCTGCATCGGTTATCCAACGTAGCAGACCATCATGTCCTTGCTCCAATACGGCTCTATTCTCAGTTGCAAAATGTTGAGGGGCACGCATCCATTCTGTAAGGTGTTTGAGCAAGAGATACTGCGCTTTATTGCTATCATTCTTCCCTTTTGCTTTGAGATAGCCAAGCGTCTGGCCCAATCCGTTGATCTGGATCATCGTGTTCAGGCGGCGGGTCAGGGAGCGATATTCTCTCTCTAATGCGTCGCTGTTGCGCTGTTGAATCTCGCGAATGTTCTCCCATGCCTGTCGACCACGCTCCTGTTCGCTATTGCGACGTTGTGGCAGGCGCATTTCGTTTGTCATCTTTATTCCTTCTCTCGTTAAATCCCAACGGACGTGTACCATGCCACGCCCAACTGTTTCATCGCCACCCAGTTGCAGATAGCCCCCTCGCGCCCTATCTTGCGTTTTGATCGTTTCCAGCACCTGCCTGCCTGGAATTTTGAGGCTCTCTTTCCCATTGCGTCGCGTGCATCTGTAGCATACATCGGAACGTAGAGGAGCGTATCAGTGGGCAGGTGTTCTTCGGTCCAGAGTGCTCCCCTGGCAGCTGTCTTTGTATTTCTATCGATACGGATACGGGTGATAACTTCTGTCGCGTAGAGCGTAAAATCGCGAAAGTCATTTTCAGGCAAAATCACGAGCGAATTTTTCAGCTTGGCGGACCAGTAGTCATCTGTACCACTTTCTGGAAGGTATGTTCCGCCAACCATGCCGCAATCTCATCAACCTGGGTGCTGGCCTGAGCGGTAAAGCTAAATTCTTCCAGGACGAGGCTATTGTGCGACCTGCACTTCGCTATTTGTTGTGACAAGTGCGCTGCCCGGCACTGGTTTATCGGGCAAGTGCCAGGGAAGAGTTGATTGGGGAAGGAGGGTTGATGGGAAGGACGGGCTTGTGAACTGCGCCCCTACGTTGGTTCGTGTTGGTTCGTTCGATGTCGCGTTTGAAGCGTGCAAGTACGTCACAGGAGGTCGTGTAGGCGAAGACGCCGCTGAGTGAACGTACGGGAAAGAGCAGAATGCGTGCGTCACCTGCAATCAGTGCCCCTGCATGATCGCTTGTTTCGCCAGTCATGGGCGGTGGACCAAATATTGCATTGATGAGCTCCGTCGCATCTTCATTCTCCTCCTCGGCCAGGGCACGTAGTTTCCCTTTGATGCTGCTCCCCTGGATCGTGGGATATTGCGTTGTGCGTTCACGCTGAATGGGCAGGTCGATGCTGCTCAAACCTGAACCCATTCCAGCATGCAGTGGTGTCTCTACATACAGATAGAGCATCGTTGTTGCTGTGATCATCTGTGTATATTCTCCTGTAGTATGTGATGCCATAGCCGATCTGGCCGCCATAATCGGTAAATGGATTTATTCGATGTACTGCCTTATTGAAAAAATACATGCTGCCCGCCGGGACGCAGCGACGTAATGTTTTGCTTTTTCCTCCATTGCTCCCTGGATTAAGTTGCCAACCGCCTATTGGCTGATAGCGCTCCATGGCGACGGCAATAGGCTCTAGCCATGGCCAGTCCGGGGTTGCCATCCTTGCGTGAAAGAGGCTGGTGTTGCCAGATAGAGTAATTCCCTGTCTGCTCGTTGTTCTGACGCTCCTCTGTATTCGGAGGGCGAAAATCACTTCAAAACGAGCGGCCCGTCTTTCACCTCCGAGAATCATCCAACCTTGATCCGGCAACCTGAGCAGGCGCTGCGTCTGCTCGTCGGAGACGAATTGGTCGGAGATCAGTTGTTCCTTGCGACGTAGTTTGCAGTAAACGAATATCCACGACAAACCCATAGATGAAGGGGTCTTCGCTGCGATGGTTCATGCGTATCATGCGTGCCTGGTAGAACTGGCCCTCAGCGGTTGTTTTGCTCTGATTGTTGATGCCGATACCCTGGCGTAGTTCATGTACATATATTGTTGCAGGATCAATAATCTCAGAAAGTTCGATATCTTCCTGTCCATGTAAGATTTTTTGTAAACTCTGCTCGGTAAGCCATCCTCGTAATGGTTCAAGCTTGCTCTGCACGGCTCGATCTGGATAGAGGAGTTGCATCGTCTCAGGCAGGTTGCTAGATAGATCGCAGCATCTGGGGCGAGGTTGCAGACGTACAGGTTGCGTCCTCCCCGCTCTCCTCAATAGAAAATGGGCTGGCATGGGAAAAAGGCGCTCGACAGGAGAGGAGGGATGCGCGTTTTTGCTGCGTCTGCCGAGAGTGATGCCTGTGATAAAGAAGCGACCATAGTGTTCCTGATCTCCGATAAGTGCAACAAGTTCCGGCTCCTGAAAAACTTCAGCCAGCGTCTTGTCAGGATTCCAATAAGAAGCGATAGTGGCACGTATTGCCCCCTGAATTGTTTCGGGCGTGGGAGGAAAGAGTGTATCCGCATAATGGTTCTCGCCCGCGTTAAATGGATGCCCGGTACGGAACAGCAGTACTTCGCATGGCTGGATAAAGATACGCATTATGCGTGTTCCTTTCGTGCCAGGAAGAGGAGCACCAGCAGCCAGCCTATAATCTCAATCAATCCATATCGTCTCTCTTCTGCGTGAAGCTCAAGAGCGAATGGTTGCCGTTGAGAGGGACGACGCTCATCGTTGTCCATCGCCTGTGCCAGTTCAGTTATCTGTTGGGCCAGAGATTGTATATGTTGCAGCGAAACTTGTCTATCTGGAATGCGTTGGCGTAGCAAAATGCGGATGATCTCGCTTTGTTGTGCTTGCTGATTCTAGTGCAATAAGTGTCGGTGCCTCCTTCTAAAGCATGTAAACGCAGCGTGGAGAGAGCAAGCACACGTGAATAACTCATAGAAAGCGGCGAAAAGGGAGAGCGGTTGTAGTATAAATTGCTTCCCATTGCGCTCAATGAGATACTGCCAGTGACATCCTACACGCGTCTGCTCACCGGAGCGCCGCAATATCGTGACGACCAGCGCATTACGGCCATAGTGCTTTTTTGCCAGTTCTTCGGCTTCTTTTGCCCTCTGCCGAACAAAGGAAAGTGCTGTATAATGATGTGCAATGGTGATGCCTATGCTGGCCGTAACGGCGCGTTTTCTCTCTTCATTTTGTACAGCCACTCGTACTTCGTTGCAATAAGCTTGCTGTAATTGATCGACGAGGGCGAGAACTGTTTTGATCGGTTGCTGCCCCAACTGTTCCACGCCCATCTGCTCATTCTGCGCATAATCGTGCGTTAACGGAGCCAGGGCGAAGGTATCATCGCCACCCGCGTAGATGAGCCTGGCGGGATAGCGCTCATGAACAATTGCGGGTGCCCGTATGCGTGAGAAGGTTGAGACAGCTCTGCTGATCGCATTATGTTCTTCTGCATTTGCCACACCTCCCACGAGTGGACCCATTTTATCGCCGTCCATCAGGATCATGGCGTAGTATGGTGTTGGCGGGGCGATTCCTGCCCGATCAGTGGCGGCCAGTAGTTTGCGCAGTGCTTTTCCTCCACGGGCAGCCCTATCTGCTGCCTGACTGTCAGGTATAATGGCATAGTCTTTCTTCAGGTGGTAAGGTGTGAATGTTGTGGACAAGAAACAGTCTCCATCACGCTTGAGGATGTCGCATTTCAGAGTATCATCCTCAATCAGTTGTTTAAGCGATGGAATAGTGTTGATATTCCATTCTATTCAGTGGCTCCCTGGTAGCATGAAGCCAGTCCAGTATCTCTGTTTGAGCAACCGCGCCAGCGAGAAGTTGTTTGACGTAAGACGCGGTCGCAATGGAACTGGTTGAGGGAAAGGCGGAAGCAATATTTTTGGCAGTCAGAACCTGCGTCTGGAAGGCGAAGCGTTTTACCATATCGATAGCGTCAAGGCGCTCCTCGCCATCTGGATTGAGATCGTGCGGGAACATGGCGGCGATGTTTTTCCAGAAAGCGCGGATAGCCTCGTAGGATGCCTCCTGCCCGTGTAATGCCTCGCGTTCGCCTGAGATAGTGCTTTTTTCGCCCGGTTCATTCCATAGTTCTTGTTCCATGTGCCATTTCACGGGACGTGATCTTTTGCGTGCGGCCAGAGCTTCCTGTGCCTGTCGTAACCAGGTGGGATAATCTTTTTCGCATCGCTCAACAATGACCCAGAACATTTCAAAGAGCGTGTCTGGAGCAATCTGTCGTTCCCAGATTGTACGTGCTATGCGATGATCTGCACCTGCAAAAGGGAGAATATTTTTTTGCCAGACATCCTCGCAAATGCTCAACCAGCACTCCTCGACATGTTTTGTACTGCTGAGTGCAGTTTCCTGAGCTGTATGCAAGCTAGAGAAGTAGGCAACGTATTTATTAGGGAGATCTGGAACATTTCTGGCGACTATCGTGGGTGCAGCGGGAAAGATGAGTGCGGATCGTTCTATATCCTGCATGCTGGCTTCCATCAGGAGTGAAAGGAGGAAACTGCCAGACCAGAGGTCGCGAGCTTTGCGAGCTTGTGCGATAAATGATTGTACTGGCCCCAGTGAGAACAGGAGTAGATACTGGAGCGCCTGAGCTTCCTGGTTCACAACATTACCTCCACAGCTCCAGAGAAAGCATGTATCCAGTGTTCAATGATGGTATAGTCTTCTTTGTTCACATTGTGCATGATTGTTTTAAAGAGAAGAGCAATTGCTACATAGCTATTGTTATGTAGTTCAGTGATGCGTAAGAGTAAGGGAGAGGAGCGACGTTGTTGGGAAAGTGGAGGAAGGGGTAGGCCAAATATTTTGCGTTGCAGAATGTTAAGGGAATTGCGATAGTCCTGAAGTCTTTTGCCGATAGTTTGCATTGCTGTTTCTGCTATTTGGCCATGGCTGTTCATCCTGAAGTATCCAGATGCGGCATGCCTCACGTGCCAGGATGTCGAAGTGTGCATCTTCCAGTGGACGCGTTGCTACCTCGTTGAGCGTTCTGGCGGCAGCAATACCGTGTTCGAGTTGATGTTTAAGATCCTGTACCTGTCAGGAAGGTCGAAAGGGAGATCGAGGAGCAGATTCTGTTAATGGATGAGCGACCAGGCTACCAGCGCAACGGCGTGAGCGCGAACCGAGTCCTCCCAGGTGGGTGAGCAGCCAGAATGCGGCGATAGCCTGTTGAAGCTGTTTTTCATTCCCAGTACGGGCGGCCAGAGTGACCTGAAAGCTCGTACCAGACGGAAAATACCAGCGGGCGGGCTTGAAATTTCCTTTACTTGCCTTTCCACTTTGTGCCATGGACCAGAGCAAGTAACCTGTTCCAGTTGTTCGCCACTGTTCACCCTGGCGTATACTGATGCGTTCGTTAAAAGCGCGAGGCAGAGTGGAGGCAGGAGCTATTTTGACGCTCACGGCTGAGTTCTGGTCGAGTGTGCCGAAGATATTGCTTTCAGCTTGCTGAACGATTGCAAGTCCCTGTGTATCGGTGCCGACTATACCGCCGAGCAATGCACGCTGCCAGTAACGCAATGTACCACGTAATGCAGGCGGGCGCAGTTCTGCAGTGCTCTGATCAGCTCCACTCAAAAAGAGAGGAGTGAGGGTTCGCACCTCAAAGATGCCTTTCTGCATAGAATAATCCTTTATCTAAAAAGAACCGAGAGAAAAACCATAACTAGTTCTGTTCCACGCGTGTCTGTTCTGAGCTTATACTTTAGAGAGGGCTATTTTTTTAAGTACCTTCCAAACTTAAGCTGGAGAAAACGGTAATCAAGACGTTCCTTTGTTTTAATAGACCATGCTTCACGGCATAATGATAACAAGACCGTGGTATGTGTGCTCACTGTAGGCGAGGAGATGGATAATCGTTCAGCGACCTCTAAGGGGTGAAGCCCATTAGCGAACGCCTGCAGTACCTCTAGCTGGCGAGGAGTTAATTGTCTGATCACATGTTCGCAATGTCTCCGTTCTTCTGCTTCTGCCATTTCTTCCTGTGCTCGAATGATGTCTCTGGCACTGGGAGTATCAGCTTCAGGTGAGTGTCCAACGGCTGCCAGTTGGAACGTACATCTGCGCTCAAGCGAGCCAGGGGGACAGGGATCAGGCGGACACCCTCTTCTGGGGCAACATGCAGAAGCCCCTTATCTTGGGCACGTTCGGATCAGAGAGGATGGAGTGTAGATGTGCCACATACGGTCCTCATGCTCAAAACTCAAGATAGCGGCAGTTAGAGAGAGCAGTGGTATGAGACGTCGTCCACCACTGATGGAGAAATGAACGATACAATGACGCTCTTTGAGGCTGAGGATGAGATGATGCATCGTATTAAGCACATCATCGGCGCTAGCTTCGTCGGTAATCTCTTCTAATGGCAGCCCATCGTGGTGCAAGACATGGTTATGGAAATGGATGGTCTGTCCATTAGAATAGCGGTTGCCACGAAATTCATTTTTGAGCAATTGAATGGAGCGTTCCAGGCGAGGATTGTGGGTTGTTGCAGGATGCACGACATGGACTTCACTGATAGGAATATTTTGTTGTAGCAATAGGTCGAGCGTAAAGGTAACGACCTGTGGCTTGCCCGCCGACCGTTGCCACCAGCGTATGGATGTATTCAGGTTCTGACATGGTTTTCTCTTTCTGGTGTATTAAGGAGGTTCCCTTGTTTCATTCCCTACCAGCGATATTAATAGGTGGACCACCTCATGCTGGAAAATCGGTGCTCACATATAGTCTGACACAAGCATTACGGAAACGCTATATAGATCATTATGTCATTCGAGCCTGCCCTGATGGAGAAGGTGATTGGTCGCAAGAGATCGATATGAAGCGGTGCGTATGATTCGCGTCAAAGGTCAGTGGAAACCAGAGTTTGTCCGCAATGTCTGTTATGCCCTGGAACATCGCCATTTTCCTTTGCTGGTTGATATGGGCGGTCGACCCATGGAATGGCAGATGAGTATTATGCATCACTGTACGCATTCGCTCTTGCTTCTTCGTCCTGATGACGAAATTTCAACTCGCTTCTGGTTACAATTGGTCAAAGA
Source organism: uncultured Chloroflexia bacterium (assembly GCA_963731415.1). GTDB lineage: Bacteria > Chloroflexota > Ktedonobacteria > Ktedonobacterales > Ktedonobacteraceae > JACDAE01. The sequence continues at coordinate 150,948 of CAVSVN010000026.1, read as the reverse complement.
CAATAGTTTGCTACCTCTGGCCCGTATACGTTCTGTCTTGGATGGTACATCTGCGATAACCTCTCAGTTCCCTGTGATTGAAGGAACATTAAGTGGATTAGTTCGCCATACGCAGGCGCACGGCCCTCTTTTCAATGTGCTGGTAGAACGTATCCATACCCTGTTCACTTCATCTTCAACGGAGAACTACGCCAGGAATATTTCAACGTAGCTCCTGCAGAAGTGGTCAATCTCGATCATTTTTACAGACTCTCGCACCACATTCAGAGCGCTGGGAACCATGGATGATACAAAAACTACTGGCAACACTGCCGCATCATACACCTCTTGCAATCTACGGTCGGGGCACAAACTGGCTCTATGGGGCACTGGTGGACTATCCCTTTCCGCAACATTTCTATCAGTTTGATCCACGCCTGGGCTGGGTAACACCTCCTCAACTTACGGTAATGGTACAGCGACGCAGGCAATTAAAATTGATATATGGGAATGCAACGATGCATCTGTCTCTCTGTTCGCTTGATGTATGATTATCTGGATTATGCGGAAGCGGACCATCTGGCCTTCCCTTCTCTGCCGACAGAGAAGGGGATCATCCTGAATGGCAAACTGCCGCTCTGGCTGGTGACGGCCCTGGTTCACTTCTATAATACGGTTGTGGGCGTCCCCTGGGTTGCCTGTTACTCTCCTCAATTAGAGAGTGCGGTTGTGGTTGTCTCGCGTGTGACAACGTTCTCTCCCGGCGATCTCGTTTCCTCCCGTTATATTGAGAGAGTATAGCATAGAAGTAGACGAATCTTCATGAAAATATAAAAATATACTAAGTTGTTGCTTGATCTTGAGCGTCTGTTGTTGAGGAATTTTGTATGTCTCGTTGTGCCTGGGCCTTATGGCTTGCAAACGCTGTCTCTTCCAGATAAGAGAATGGAGAGTTGTATGATGGATGTTGCCCATGTCTCCTCTGCTTCGGGAGGTCTGTACGCATTTTTTTTAAAGTTACGCCCTCTGCGACCGGGTACTCTTATGCCTTTCTCAGGCGAACTGGTACATGGGGCGTGGTTGCACTGGTTGGGATGCGTTGCTCCCGATGTGGCAACCTGGTTACATGAAGGGAATAGACGGCGCTTTTTTACCTGCTCAAGTCTGCAATTTCCCCTTACACCTCAACGTTCTCTGGAGATGGAACGTGAGAATGTGCATGTGCCGTTGGACCCACAAAAAACCTACATGGTGCGTATTACATTGCTGCGTGGCGAACTTTTTCCCCTCTTTTATGATACATTGGTGCGTTCTAATATGATTGCAGGAAGAAGCGGTCAGATGCCATTTATGCAGATTGGTAAGCAGCAGTTTTCGCTGGAAGAAGTAGTATTGCGTAACGATGATCCTTCTGGCTGGACTGGTTTTATCTCGTTGCCAGAGATGGTGGAGAAGATCAGGTGCCAGCGCCTGGGCCTCGTGCATCCTCTCACCTTAGAGTTTGCTTCTCTTACCACCTTCAATCGAACCAATCTAAGAAGCAAAAATTATGGGATTCACCATGCTCGCCTGCCGCTTCCAGGGTATGTATTTCCTGGTCTGGCGCGTCGCTGGCAGGAAGTTGCCGGGCCGGATCTGGCGACTCTGGTGCAGAGGGAACTTATCGAGCAATATATTCAGGATGATGGTATGATCATTGTTGACTATGATCTGAGGACGCACCGCCTCAAATTTACGACGCATCAACAGCAAGGTTTTGTCGGTATGTGTAAATATCATCTCCGTGGTTCCGACGAAGAGACAAAATCTGAGGTATTTCTCTCGGCGCGTCAACAAATCCTCTTACTCGCCCAGTTTGCGTTCTACTGTGGTGTAGGATATAAAACGTCTATGGGTATGGGGCGTGTACGTTCTTTCTAGCCTAGAGAACAGGTAAAAGGTTGAAATTCTTTTGTTTTGCCTGTATATTTATCTGTGAGGGCAGCAATTGCCCGTCCACCCGTAAGGGATTGAAACGCAAAAATGAGACCGATTGTTGAGTCGATCTCACACTGTTGCAAAAAGATACTCCTCTAAAAGAGGGGCGATGGCTGGTATGCTATTGATAAAGTGATAGCACTTTTCAATAGCATACCGTCTATCCGCAAGTATTTTCACGAATATGGGCTTGTATAATTTTCAGAGTACCCAAAAGTAATTATCCTGAGAGGAACCGTTTCGAGTACTACCCGTTTTTAGGCCTCCTTATTAAGAGACTCTTTTCTGCACATTTTTGTAAATATCCATCCTCTGATAGCTTGTGCCCTTGTCATTAGCTCTGTTTGTGTATATACTGAGCTTTACTCTCTTCCCTTTGATGGAGAATACCGGGACTTTTGTATGCGGTCAGGAAGGTGATATAGTACATGGTGGGGCGCAGAAATGTGATGCGTTCTATGTTGGGAAACGAAGTATGAGTCAGAATTATGGAGCGTTACGTATTGTACGCGTACGCCCGTCCACTGATGTGGCATCAATGTACGGGATCGTTATCCGACTGGCTGGTTGCCGGAAGAGCGATTAGTGCATTTACTGAAAAAGCCAGAGAGCACGATTGGGCGGGCTTTAAGTAATGACATTATCTTGATGGAGCCTACCGTCTCGCGAGAACATGCTCGTCTGGTACGAACTGAGCATGGCTGGTTGATTTTCAATCTGACGCAGCAGAATGTAGTGCGGGTCAATGGGCATGCTGTGCTGGCAGGAGATTGCTTTGCCCTGCAACCTCAGGATTTCCTGGTGTTGGGAAATATCATGCTCCAATTGATTGCTCCCCAAGAGAGATAGTGCTGACGAACCACTCAGCTTCTTGCCTGATTCACCCTTGCCATCACCTGAGTTTTCCCAATCTTCGTTCCCACTGCAATCCGCCCAGGAGCATTCTCGTGATGGCCTCTTCCAGGAAAATAGTAATCAGAATGGCAAGAGCAAGAGCTTTTTGAGGCTATTGAGAACAACAAAATCGGAACAAGTCGCCTGCTGCCGATCAGGTGGCTGACGAGCAAAAACTGGCCACACCGTCCGCATTGCCCACTGTTCACCCTTCGTCAGAGCAGGCCGAAGTAGAACAATTGCCTCAACCATGGGACGAGGAAGAGGAAAATTTGCTGGGCGCAGGAGTGACGATGCAATTTGCTCTGCCACAACGTGTGGGAGTAGGCACACGCTGGTTGATTGCGGGGGCTGGTATCGCTATTCTGCTGGTAAGTGCAATTATCACTATCGTGTTGAATAGCCTGATCGGGATATCGGCCTTGACGCAAAATGGAGTTCTCAACTATTGTAGCAGCACTCACTATTCCTTTAATTCCTGCATCTAGTGATCAATCTGCTGGTGAGTTTTATCGATCGCTATGAGCGTGAGCCATGGTTTTTACGACTGGCAGCGTTTCTCTGGGGTGCTATTATCGCAATCCCTCCAGCGTTATTCATCGAAATGCGTGTTATCACCCTGATGCAGCCCATCTGGGGACAAAACGACCTGCTCTTTTCGATTTTTAAGGGACTTAACGCTGGTATTACAGAGGAGTCAGTCAAGGGCTTAGGCTTGCTCTTGCTTTTTATAGTGCTGCGTGACGAATTCGATAATGTGACGGATGGCATTGTCTACGGCGCGTTGATCGGTGCTGGCTTTGCGATGGTGGAGAACTTCGTGTATTTTGCCCTGTACTCTAGAGAGTTTCTCGCCTTTCTTGTGGTTGGACGGGTCGTGTTGGGCTGGCTCTCGCATTCAACCTTTACGATCTGTTTTGGTGCTGCTCTTGGGTATATGCGCCATACGAAGGTGCGTTGGCGGCAGATTGTAATCCCACTCCTGGGCTATCTGGTCGCGGTAGGGCTGCATAGTGTCTTTGATTTCGTAGATTTTTTCGCCAACGCCATTGTGCTGAATGATCCGACATTGATAACCGTTTCATTGATCGCGATTATTTGTGACTATATTCCCCCTTTTATTGCCCAGATTGGCCTGCTCTATATTCTGATCAAATCGCTTGCTCATGAAGCGGCGGTCATCCGGGAATTTCTGGCTTCTGAAGTGAGCGATGGTGTGGTAGGCGTTGATGAGTATGCGTTGCTGCAAAACTCGTTTCAACGCACGAAAGAGGAGCGTCGTATCTTGTGGTGCAGTGGCTGGAAGCAATGGATGAGAGTAAGGGCATTGTATCAGACCGAGATCGGGCTGGCATTCCGTAAATGGCATGTGAGCATGGGAGACAAACCCAAACTTGGGTATCTTCAACCTGAAGATGCTTATCGTCAACGCATCAAACGCCTGCGTCGTGATATTCAAGTCGCTCAATTGCAAAAAACATAGAAGACTCCTCCGATGAGAAGTTCTCTGTATCTATCCACTTTGCGTGAATAAACTTTGATTGTAGAGTGCACTTAAAGAATGATAAGGAAGTGTGTGCTACACTATAGGTAATGCTAACTCAACCTTCAAACTTTTTAAGGACGGTTGACGCAAACTTGTACTGGTATGGTATACTTTGCCGTACGCAGGGGATAATTTGTAGCTACTTAGTAATAGATAGTGTAATATTATAGGGTTTACAATGTAACACAATGTAATATATTTGTAAATAAATTGATCACAGAGATATCAGGATTTCTGTGTAGGGGCCGCAGTGGCGACATCTGTGTTTACCGGGAATACACATGGAAGAGAGATCACAAACGTCTATCTTTGAAGAATCAGCTGTTGTTGAACGCGTAGCACGCATTGTTTCTAGTGTTCGCGGAACACGACCTGACTATACACGGCTGGCTGCTGAATTAGAGCAAGCTATCTCTTTTGATGTGTTTGGCATTGTGCTTCTGCGTCATGATCGCCAGGCGGTGCGGGTCGTGGTCTGTCGTCGCGAGGCGGGAGGTTGGCAGACGTTGCAACATCAACTGCCGCGAGAAGAGTCAATGTTGGCACGTGTAGTGCAAGACCCAGTATTGATGGTCAATGAATATCCAGGTGGCCTGGATGGTCCCCCCTCGGTAAGTGGTGATGCTCTGAGCGGATTTCACCAGTTGCGTTCAACGCTTATTGTACCACTGAGAGTGGAGGAGAGTGTACTGGGAACGCTTGAGCTTGGGAGTACTGTTGAGCATATCTATGCGGATGCCACACTGCAGCGCCTGGTTGGTGCAGTTGCAGCAGGTTGTAGCCTCTGCTATTGAAAGTGCACAGCTTGGCGGAAGCGCCGAGATTCAGAATCGGCAGCGCCAGGTACTCAAAGATGTCTCCAGTGCGCTCACCTCGAAGATGGATCTCTCTACGATTCTGAATCAGATTGTGAATGGAATTGCGGAGTCGTTGAGCTTGCCCTCTCTGATTGTGATGCAAGAACGACGTGATGGGCGTTTACGTGTAGAAGCGCAGGCGGGTCTGGATCAGGAAACAGCTAGAAAGCGTGTTTGCGGACAGTCTATGCCAGTGAGTGATCAATGTATTATTGGTCGATCATTGCAGCAACGGCGCCCCTTTTTCTCACAGGATATCGGCAGTGATGAGCGCTTTCCTCTCAGCAACGCATTGTTTTCTCAATTTGGCATTCACTCCGTTTTTTGCTATCCACTTGTGACTGGAACAACAGTCTATGGTGCACTCTTGCTCTGCTCACCGGAGCCAGGCGGCTTTACACCACTGAAAATAGATATCCTTTCACTCTTTGCCAGTCAGGCAACAGTCGCAATTCATAATGGCATCTTACTGGAGTCCGCCCATCAACGCAGCCGTTTTCAAGAAGCGATAGAACGCCTTGAGCGTGCACATTATGACTCTCTTGCCACTACTCTCAGCTTCATGAGCTATCTGCAAGGGAGAAGCGGGATGGTGAACCGGATGAGTATAAGCTGTTTGTGCGTATGCGCGAGGAGACGCAACGCACCTTTGGGGTCAGCTTTGCCAGCCTCATGCGCTTTATTGGTGATCATCTCCTGACGCAAAGTGAACGGGGCCTCCAGGCGATTTTGTCTGCAGAGCAGGATGATCCTTATCTGAGTACAGTGGAAGGTATGTTCAAAGATGAGGACCACTGACGCAACATTCTCTGGACCAATCGTTTGTCCCAGGATAGGAGATAGCCAGAATGATGAGCATAAAGAACCACTTGCAGACACACTCTCACTTTTGACGCAAACGGCTGAAGCTGCATTAGCGCGGACGGATATGCTTGGTGAACTGAGTCGTTTGTTGCTACAGGTGAAGCAATCAGCTGATGGAGTGAGAGATGCATGGTTTGTGATTGATCTCAGAGGCAATTGTGTCTATCTGAACCCGGCGGCTGAAACATTATGTGATATACGGCTAGAACAGATTACCGCTACCTATGGTTCGCATCTTTCTGGCGCAATTAAACGAGCGTATAACAATAGAGTATGCATTTGCAAAGCTGCTTCCTCGTATACGTAATGTGGAAGAGGTGCAGCTCTATCTACAGGAGTTTATGCTTGGAAATGTGTATCAACAAGAGTTGCGTTGTGTGCTGGCAGCAGAACCACTTTACGCCGACTGTGATGCAGCAAGAGGCGATGAATGGGCGTCGTTCTCTTTCGGAGCATGTTCCTTCTGACCATTACTACCAATTTGCACGCTATCCTCTCTATAATCAGCAGGGCCAGATGAGTGCGAATGCGTTACAGGTACGAGATGTGACAGAGCAGGTACGAGACGAGAAGAACCGTTCAGCGCTCCTTTCAGCGGTGTCCCATGATTTGCGAACGCCATTGACCACGATCAAAGCAGCGGTAACGGGGTTGCTGCAGGCAGATGTTGAATGGGAGGAGCAGGATCGTCGTGCGATGCTTGAGGATATCGATGTGGAGGCTGATCATCTCACGGTACTGGTTAATGCGCTAGTTGAACTCTCACGTATAGAGATGGGGGCGTTGGTGCTTGAAAAGGAGTGGTGTGATGTGACAGAGGTGGTATATGGGGCATTAATGAAGGTGGAGCGTGTGCTGGCGGGCCGACCAGTGAGCTATGCAGTTTCAGCCACACCTTCCCCTCATTTATGTTGACCATGTGCAATTGGAGCGTGTTTTTTATAATCTGCTTAGAGAATGTGGCCCGTAGCAGTCCGCAGCAGATAGAGATTGGTGTGCAGGTGGATGTTGTTGGAGAGAGTCAAAAGCTCTTGTGTGTACAGGTACTCGATTACGGCTACGAAGTGCCAGAGCAAGAACGTGAGCGCATCTTTCAGTCCTTTTATAGCCCTGGTTCCGATAGTAATGGCCTGGGCCTGGCGATATGTAAAGGTATTATTGAGGCGCACCAGGGACGTATCTGGGTAGAGGCGCTTTCTGGTGGGGGGTCATGTTTTGTTTTTACCATTCCTATTCATCCTCAAGCTGCAACAGAGGCGCTTTCGTTGACAAGTGGATGGGGAGTACAACCACTTGTCATCTCGTTCTGTAAAGCGAAGCCTCACAACCACGTGAAACTAGAGGGGGGGATGAGAGATGAGAGCAAAAGGGAAGCGCATTCTTGTGGTTGATGACGAGATTCCTATTCAGCGGATTTTACGTCGTAATCTTACCGCAGGGGGATATGAGGTGCTGGTTGCTGGCGATGGTGTACAGGCGATAGAGATGGTACAGATGCAGCAACCAGATCTGGTGCTGCTTGATCTCTATTTGCCGGGAGGACTGAATGGGCTTGATGTGTGTATAAAAATTCGTGAGCATGTCTCCCCAGGTTCCAATCATTGTGTTGTCAGCAGTGACTGAAGAGAAACAAAAAGTGCGTGCACTGGATCTGGGTGCTGATGATTATCTCACAAAACCGTTTAGCAATGATGAGTTGCAGGCACGAGTACGCGCCTGTTTACGTCGTGCGCAGGTGACGGAGGTGACCAGTGAACGAGAGCCAGAGGAACTTTGTAGCGAAGATGGCTACCTGTATATGAATACGGCGCGGCGTATGGTGCGTGCGGGTGAAAATGAGGTGCGCCTGACCCCGACCGAATTCGAATTATTGCGACAATTGATGTTATATGCAGGGAAAGTGCTGACGCATCGTTCTTTACTACGAGCAGTGTGGGGGCCAGAATATGGTGAGGAAGCTGACTACTTACGTGTGTATGTGCGACAACTCAGGCTCAAGGTCGAAGTAGAACCTTCGCGACCTCGTTATATCTTAACGGAACCTGGAATAGGATATGTGTTTCGTACTTCGGGTAGAAGGCTAGAATAATTAATATGATCTTAATACGATTGCCAAAGTTTTTAATAGGTATCTAATGGGATGAAGAGGTACACTTGCGAGGAGTATACTCTCTTCACTTTTGTGAAGAGTACCTATTGGGGGAGATCAGGGATGGTCGTGTATACACGCTGTTTTAGCATGATCATCGAGGAAGAAACATATGAATCAATGGCGACCACTCCGTGTTTTATGTGTAGGGTTGCAAGATAATATTGGTCGTGTTGTGACAACCAATATTCAATGTTGGGGTCATGAGGTAATTAGTGTTTCCCACTGCTCTTAGCCATAGAGGTTGAGAGAGAAGTAAGATGAACGAATTTTCTCTGTCGGGAGGGAGATATTCTCCTGTATGATTTAGATACTTCCTTCACGTTCGTTGAGAAAAGGAGAAAATACTATCTGCTTTACAACAGAGTATGTTTGCATTAGCAGTTGCAGGACAACGCTTGAGGGGCAATGGTTAGACATTCCTCTAACGATTGCCTTGAGTAGTCGTTCGGTTTCGCGGAGTATGCTTGAGCAGATTGGAGCAGTAGCATTGCTGCAAAAGCCGTTTGAGATGGGGCACTTGCAACGTTATTTGAGCGTTTTACAACGTCTACTATTTGTCAGAGCCAGGCGTAGGCTTCAGGAAGAGCGATGCATGAGAAAAGTGCGTGTGTTGGTGGTTGATGATGATGCAGATCTTGCGCATGCGTATACAACAATGTTTACTTGTATGAATCTGGCTATGAAGTGGAGGTGGCATATGATGGATTGGAGGCATTAGAGCAATGGTTAGATTGGTATCCAGAATGTATTGTGACAGATCTTATTATGCCGTGGATGAATGGTTACCAGGTTATGCGTTGCCTTGCTGTAGGAGCTCAGAATATGATGCCGGGTTTTGTGGTGATGAGTGCGTTAACCTCGCTTGAGGGTTCACGTGATCGCTCATATCTAGCAAGGGAAATCCGTTGCATATGTTGATAAGCCATTTCATGTTGAGCATTTGTTGCATGCAATTAAGCAAGTTTGTGCAGAATAATACATTGAAAATCGATGGAAGATGAGAAAAACTGTGGGGAGAGAAAAAGTTTTCGTAGGCTAGTCTGGTAAAGGAACTGGATAAGATGGAGCAGCAAGACCGTATCATGGATGGAGACTTACAAACATTGGGTCTCCAATCTATTCTAAAAATGCTCGCACTCAGTGGGAAATCTGGTAAGCTCTTTGTATCTTCGGGGCCGGAGACGCTCTCTATCAGCCTGCGTAAGGGGCAAATTGTGGGGTTGCACGAAGATGGTGTGCCGCAGCCTGATTTACTTGGTATGCTTTGTTTGATAGGTCGCCTGGATCCGGCACGTGCGCAAACGATCCGTGAAATGGCGCAGGGGGATATGCAGGTTGCCCTGATGATGCTGGTTGAGCGTGGCTGGATGAGCGCAACTGAGATGCAACGGCGTCTTGAGTTTGCTGTGACTCAATCGACGGGCCACGCGATGCGTTGGGTTAATGGGCGTTTTGCTTTTCATCGCCAACTGGTTCCTATGGAGAGCCGAATGCAGCCGCTCGATGTTGACTCGGTCCTGTTAGAGGCACTGCGCCAGGCTGATGAGTGGGAAGAGGTAGCGAATGAGGGGGTGACCAACCTGACGCGTACCACGGTAGCTCGCTGGCAGCCGGAGGTAAGCAGAGATGTACGCAGCCTGGGTTTGAAGCAGGAGAGCATTGAAGTGCTCTGCCTTTCGAATGGAGAACTTCCCTTGCAAGCAGTTTCGCTGGTATTGATGACACCAGAGGCGCGGGTTGCTCGTATTATGAATCACCTGCTTGAACTCAACCTGATAGAGGTAGTGGATACTGCTTTAGAGACAGAGCTACAACAAGATCTCTCCAATATTATTATTAAATGTCAGTATACATTAGCGCAGCAGCGCAATGCAACGAATGCGGATCAGCACCTTCTCGGTTTGATCACTACGCTTGCGGAATGTATCAATGGATTGCTTATTCATCATGGAAAGTATGCACGTAACCTTGCGAGGGCGCGGCCATATTCCTCCGATGGATATTGTGCGCTATTTAGAACGTCGTTTTACGCAACCACTGCAACTGCTTGCACGGCAACAGTATCCCATCCTGGATACAACCAACTTTGCCTATGGTCAACTGGATTGTGAGCCTATTTTAAGCCTGAATAAGGTGGTAAAAGGTGATCAACTGGAGGAGTTTTACTGGGAGGCGGTGCAGGGGCTGGCGGCTTTCTTGCGCCTGATTTTCGCGGAACTATTGCGTGATGAGGTTGGAAATTCCCATACTGGGCGTCAATTGAATGTTGCCTGGAAGATCTTTCTATCCGAGGTCGAACATGAAGTGCAGCAATACCAGGTCTATCGCGCACATCGTAACACACAAGTAGCCCGTGGTCGTGATGCTATACAGTCATCCCCCCCAGGTATCGTACAACAAAGGAATGGAGCGTTGGAAGGTGAAAGGAGATGCTTTCTGGTCACCTGAAACAAGAAGGAGGTCAATTTAAATGGCAGAACCAACAGTGCTGGTTGTAGATGATAGTCCTACAGTACGTAAAATTGTCCAGATGACTCTGCAACGAGAGCATATTCGCGTGATTACTGCCAGTGATGGTTTAAGTGCACTCACTTCTGTGGCCGATGAAATGCCAGCGGTTATCTTGCTTGATATTCAGCTTCCCCGTATGGATGGGTACCATATTTGCCAGATTATACGAAAAAACTTGCAGTTTCGCCAGATTCCAATTATCATGCTCAGTGGGAAAGATGGTTTGTTTGATAAGATGCGTGGGCGACTTGCCGGATCAACGGAGTATCTGACCAAGCCCTTTGATTCTGTTGAATTAGTGCAGACGGTCAAAAAACATCTTGTAAACTGGCAAGAACGTATGCCTATTCAGCATGAAGGTATGCGCCCACGCTTGCGCTATCGTGGTTAAGTCCTATGTTCTCCTACCTCCTCACTATGGGAGAGACCTGGCAGGAAAATAGCCTTTATTTCCCATTGCACTAGTGTGGTTTATAAAGGAAAGGTTATAATTAGATGCCGGGGCAGAAAGTTCTCGTTGTGGATGATAGTTGGACGGAATTAACTATGATTGTGGGGCCATTACGTAATAGTGGTTTTGAAGTTGTCACCGCTGTTGATGGCGATGAGGCAGTAGAGAAGGTTTTTAAAGAACGTCCACAATGTATTGTGCTCGATGTTGTTTTGCCAAAGCAAAATGGTTTTCAGTTATGTAGGAAACTCAAGAATTCGGAGGTGAGCAGGCACATTCCGATTATCTTGTTAACAAGTAAGAGTACTCCGTTAGACAAAGCCTGGGGTCTGCGACAAGGGGCTGATCTCTATATCACTAAGCCCTTCAATAGCGATGAGCTAGTCGCCAGTGTACGCCGCCTCATTTAGAGGTAGCCAGTAGAGAGACGGGGATCCAGCCGGGGATCTTGACGGAGGGGTAGCGAGACAACAGTGTCTTTGCCAATTGGGAGTAATTGAGTGTCAAGTGAAGATCTAAGAAAATCTCAACAAGATGTGTTAAGCATTGTTCAACAACTACGTTCTCTATCGCCTTCAGCGGCCCAATCTCTGGCTTTACAGAGCGTGGCGGCTCAGATGGAGGGTGCTGCTCCCCAAGAGGTACTTCTCTTGCTGCCAGTGAACAATACCTTGTCTTCTCTTTGGCTGATCGAGAACTGGCTGTGAAGGCTGAGTTTGTGCAGGGGGTGGAACGGCTGGCTGATCTTACTCCCGTTCCCAATGTTGTTCCCTGGGTGCGCGGCGTGATGAACCTGCGTGGTTCTATTATCTCAGTTGTCGATCTGCGGATGCTTTTAGATCTGGAACTGCTTCCCTATTCCCCACGTACTCGCTTATTGTCATTACAATATAATGAAATGGTGATCTGCTTTGTGGTGGATGGCGTCAGTGAGATGCTACCAATCCCTCCAGCTGCTATCATCAATGGAAATGTGCGCCAGGCTGACTATTCCACAATGGGTTCTTCCCTATACTGCAGGATGTGCACTGTTTACCCACCGTATGGTGGTGATTCTCGATGTACCACGCCTTCTTTTCTCAGAGAAAATCCAACAGTATAAGGCCCTTGGCTGATACCTGGTACAAAAGGGAGCAATCACATTGGTGATTGCTTATCTCGAAATCATAGATATATTTTTGTCAATAGGGAGGTCTGGCGTATGAATCCGGAGCGCAACAGAGGCGGAATGACGGTCAATGCATTGATGCAGTTGGGGTTATTTACTTCAATTGGTATTCCCGTCGTCTTACTTGCTTTACTGAGCTGGTTATCCACTTCTCTTGATCATTTTACGCTTGATGATTGCTGTACTTATCTGTGCAGTTGTTATCCTCTTGAGCGTTATGGTCATCAATTATGTCATACATGGTCGTATTCGAGATCGTTTGCAGCAATTGACTGAAGTATGCCGTGATTACACCAGTGGTGATCGTACGGTACGTGCCGTAGTCAATGGCAATGATGATTTTGCCATTCTTTCCATGAAACATCAATACGCTTCTTGATAATCAGAGCAATAACGCTCCTCAATCTTCTTTGGGTGGTGGGGGTGGTGGCAGTGATGCTGCGGCCCTGCAGGCGCAGATTGAGAAGTTATTGCAAGAAGTAAGTGCAGTTGGTGATGGAGATCTGCGTGTACAGGCCGAAGTGACTCCTGATACGCTGGGTGTGCTGGCCGACTCCTTTAACTATATGATTGAGGAACTGGCGAAGGTGGTGGGACGCGTGCAATCGACTGCGGTGCAGGTCACCAATGCCACACGCCGTATTCTTGATGGCTCAGCGGAACTGGCACAGGCTTCTGAGACACAGGTGGCTCAGATCTCGCAGACGACCGAGGCTGTCGAAGCACTGGCTATCTTTATTCAAAATGTTGCTCGTAATGCCCAGCTGAGTGCTGAGATGGCTCAGGAAGCTTTGCGCAACGCCGCAAATGGTCAACAATCGGTACGTCAGACGATTGAAGGCATGATGCTGATCCGCGAGAATGTACAGGAAACATCGAAGAAAATCAAGCGTCTGGGTGAGCGCTCCAATGAGATCGGCGAAATCGTGCGTATTATCGAAGATATCGCTGATCAGACGAACCTGCTGGCCTTGAATGCCGCTATTCAGTCGGCGATGGCTGGTGAGCATGGACGTGGTTTTGCCGTTGTGGCCGATGAGATCCGCCTTCTGGCAGAGCGCTCAACCGAATCGACCAAGCGTATTGCGACACTGGTGAAGAGTATTCAGGGTGATACCTATGAAGCTGTGGTTGCTATGGAAGATAGCACCCAGGAGGTGGTGAAGGGATCGCAACTGGCTGACGAGGCGGGTCGTGCTTTGAACTCTATCTATGGTGCTGTAGAGCGGCAGGCGCAAATGATTGAAAGCATTGCACGCGCTGCAAACGAACAGACGACTGTTTCTGAAGCGGTTGCCGTCACCATGGGACGTATCTCGGAGATCACTCGTCAGACCGACGCAGGGACGCAGGAAGCTGCGGTGAGTGTCAGTTACCTGGCTGAACTGTCTGAACAGTTGCGTGCCTCTGTTTCAACCTTCCGTCTGCCTGAGCGGAACAATGAGATGCTGGGTTCATTCCCGAATATGACTTCAGTGACGGAGATGGGCGACAATCATGGTGAGCAGATGTTCACAGCCCTCAATGCTACAGAATATGGATAGCGATTGGGGTCAGAACCTTGCTGGCAATAGTTTCGCCGGCAATTTCCCTCCTTTGCCGGAACCTGGAAATTCTGGTTCCCTGGTCGCTCTTTCCAGTGCTCGTCCCTCCAGTAATCAGTATGCATTTAATAACCAGCAGCAGCAAGATTTTGGAGGAATGGGAGGCTTCGGGTCACAGCAACCATTTGGTGCTCAAGCAAATGGTGGTGGCACAACAGGGCTTTTCTGGGCCAGCAGGTTTAATGGCGGTCAGCCCTTTGGGTGGTGCTAACCAGCAGTTTGAGAATGGGAACGCGGCAGTATCGGCGGTAATGTGGAATCAACCAGCACTTTGGTGGAGCAGTAATGGCTTTGAAAGCCAGATGAACTTTGGAGTGGGCATGGCTTCGGTGATCAGTTTGGAGTCAACGGAATCTGGCTGACAGTAACGGTTTTGATAAGGTAAACTTTGGTGGGAATGGCTCCCAACAGTTTGGGGGCACATCATCGTTTAGTCGGCAGAACCAGCCACCTTTTCAGAATAGAAATCAGCCTCCTGTCTCTAATCCGAACCTGTTGCCTCCTCCTGGACAATCAGGGCAGTCAGCTCCTGTTCGCCCACGTTGGCAGCAGGGGGATGCAGTTCCAAATTCACAAAATTTTCAGAATCAGCAGAACCAGAGCCAATTATTGTTCAATCAAGACCAGACGCCTTTCCCAAATAATGGGTAGCCTGGCTTGTAGCGTGTTGGTGCTACATCGTATACTGTGACTCTCTAAAAATCTCAGGGATGAGGCTGAGAAACAGCCTCACCCCTTGATCTTTGTGAAGGCCAGTATGCAAGTAACACTACAGTAGTTAAGTGGGTACGCGCAACATGTCGAATACATTTGATAAACTATCAGTGCTTGATTCGTTTATCGAAGAGGTGAATAGTTATTTGCCGGAAATCGAGACGAACCTTGAGCGTCTGACGCACTCACCTGGCGACATGGATGCCCTTGAAGAAACGTACCGCCGCACTCATACCATTGGCGGTTCTGCTTCCATGATGGACTTTCCCGGTCTGGCACACGTGGCACATGGCATGGAAGATATTCTAGGGGATGCATTGGATGGTATAACGACGCTCGACGAGCCTACTCTTGGCCTTTTACGTCGTTCGCTTGGTCGTTTGCATCAACTCTTAGAGGGTATCCGTAACGGCATCGATGAAGAGGCGGTGATTGCAGAGGATGACGCTGATTATTCACGCTATCGTGCTTTCGTCGAAGCGTCGACCCAATCTGCTCAATCGGCACAATCTCAGTCAGCCTCTCCCGCCTATTCTCAGCCTTCTGTACAGGAGGTAGAGGATCATACTGTTATCAATGAGTCGCCACAACGGCAGGAATTCTACACGTTCTCTGGGCAGCCGCCAGCAATTTGATATTCCACTTCATTCTACGCCAGCTCCAATGCCGTCGTTTGATGAAGTACTGGCTTCGTTCCGCACTCCAGCTATTGATGCTGGCGAGGAGATAGCGTGGCCTGAAGAAACTGCTGCTCTGTTGATAACATTGATCCATCTATGCAATTTTTCGGCCAGAGACTCCTTCCCCTCCAGTCTGCCTCATCATTCCAGCCCAGTGCCCTTGATGCGCTGGTTGCCTCAACTCGTAAGGAGCCTGCTGTCTCATCATGATCAGCCGATAAAAAGTGAGCCAGCGCCGGTCTTTGATCAACCTGTTGAGGATACACAGCCTATAGGTACACAACTTATAAAGCAGTGGCTGGCACAGATGGGACTGAACTTGTTGCCCGCTCTGATGCTCCTATGCAGGTCTATGAAGATGTGCAGAAGGATGCGCAACAATCTGGAGACGGAGGCATCTGCCTTAAAGAACCTGGTTGCTCAATTACGCGAAGCTGTCTCTGTCATTGAGGCACAACGTGGCGAGTTTCAAGGGTTTTCTGGATGGTTCAAAGGATGCTCTTGATCGTATGGAGGACTGGGCTGGTCAGGCTATGGGCCTGAATCTGCGCAATAGCCCTGAACAAGTACGACGCTATCTTCCACTCTCAGTGATGTGGGTTGCTAATAGTAAGCTGAAGAAGGTGCTCGATCTGCTCAATCAGATTACCAAGGGGCGGTATTAACTGATGAACAGATGAATGGTGCGTTTCAGCAGTTACAGCTATCGCTCTCTTCTTTTGGCGAAGCATTTCGCCAGGTGCAAGACAAAGCTTCTCAGGATCTCTGGTTGAGGAACCGGGCTGGACACAATGGGAGATGCAAGCTGCACGTGATCAAGATACGTTACGTGAGCGTGTTACTTTTGAACGTCAGGGAGATCTTGCCGCGTTGCGTGCGCAAATGGAAGTTCAGTTACGTCAGCAGATCCAACAGGAGTATGAGGCACATCCTGTCCCTCTTACGCTTCGTGCCGAAATGGAGCAGCAGATACGCCTTGAGATGCGCCAGGAGTTTGAAGAACGAAGGCGTTTGCAAGAACGTGTTGCTGGTCCGAATTCTGTTGAATCGCAACAAGAACTGGAAGCACGCCTGCGCAGTGAAATAGAAATTCAGGTGCGTCAGGAGTTCCTGAAGCAGATTACTGCCAACGAACGTGAACTTCTCTTCAGCTCAATCATCGGCGAATCACGATTCGCCGTCATCTGTCTCAAATTTTGTTGACCGCGCAAGTGTGGTCACAGGTCATCTCAGTTCTTCGCTTCCGCCAGATGCTTCCACCATCGTCTTCCGGCATACCTGCTTCCGCTGTTTCTGGAACGTCAGTCGTCTCTGGCGGCTGATCTGGGCGATGAAGCCGGCGAGATTTTCCGCGCGGAGGCAGAGGAACATCTGCAAACGATCAGTATGCATGTGGCCGCACTGGAAAAATCGCCGCAGAATCTTGAACTGATTCAGGTAATTCGCCGTGCTACGCATACACTGAAAGGCGCAGCAGGCATGATGGGCTTCCGCGCTATAGCAGATCTTAGCCATGTTTCTGAAGATCTGCTCGATAGTATTATGGAAGGTACTACCAACGATCTCATCAGTTGTGCTCAGCCTGATCCTTGATACTGCCGAGACGCTTGATATCCTGATTTCTGGTCGTGACTCTGAAATGGGTGCAGCTGAAGCAAGAGTACACACACTTCGTAAGCGCTATATAGACTTGCTTGGTGAAGAACATAGCACTCCACTACCGCAAGGCCATGCCGACGAGTACATCGATACTGAAACGGATAGAACTGATGATAGTATAGGGAACGATGGTGGTGTTGCAGGGGTTGTCGCTGATGGTCAATCTGTTGAGACAAATGCTCAACGGACCATGCGCGGTGAATTGAGCGTTCGTGTACGCTTGCAAAAATTAGATGAACTGGTCAATCTCTTTGGTGAGTTGCTGGTGAATCGTAGTGTGCTGGAAGAGCGTATTCAACGCCTTGTTCGTCTTGTGGCTGATGTTGGTGTCAGTAGCAACCGCCTTTATGGTGTTGGTCAGAAGCTAGAGAGTCGCTTTGAAGCTGCAACCTTGCCTAGTGGCCATGCTGTTCAAGCTATGCCAGGTGAGGGAGACCAGTCGCTCGTTCAGCGAAGCATAGGTAGTAGTAATCATGGCGCGAATAGCCAGAATAATTATAAGGATGAACCTTCCCATCTGGCAGAATTCGATGAATTAGAACTTGATCGTTATACTGAGTTCCATCAACTTGCTCGTGGTTTGAGTGAGGGTATTTCGGATATGACGACCTTGAGTACTGAGATGGATGCGATCATTCGTGAATCTGAAAGCATCTTCGCACGTGAAAACCGTCTCAATGCTACATTCCAGGATCGTCTGATGAAGATTCGCCTGGTGCCACTTTCATCGATGGCTCCACGTCTCTATCGTGCCGCGCGTGCTGTAGCCCTGAAGCAGGGCAAGGATTTTGATTTCCTGCTGGAAGGCGAAGATACAGAGGTTGATCGTACCGTCTTTGAGGAGATTGCTGGTCCACTTGCTGCATCTTATTCGTAACGCGGTGAATCATGCGATTGAAACTCCTGATATTCGTATACAGAAGGGTAAGTCGCCAGTTGGACAGATTAAGCTGTCGGCAGCGTATGAAGGCAACCAGGTAGTGATTACGGTGAGTGATGATGGCTCCGGTATTGATCCTGAACATGTGCGCAATACGGCTATTCATCGTGGTTTAATTCGCCCGGATCAGATGCTTAATGAGGCGGATGTACTGGATCTTATCTTCCTCTCTGGCTTTTCGACTGCTGAGGTGTTAAGTGAAGAGAGCGGGCGTGGTGTGGGCCTCGACGTGGTACGTGACAGTGTTTCCCGCCTCAGAGGAACACTTGCCGTCGACTCAACACCTGGTCATGGAACATCATTCATCATGAAGTTTCCTACCAGCCTGGCGATTCAGAGTGCGATGATGGTGAAGGTAGGTGGACAGCAATTTGCTATTCCCACAGTGATGGTAGAGGCTATTGGTCGTCTTGATAATTTCAAGCGTACCTCTGTTGCAGGACAACCTGCTCTATCAGTTCGGAGCGAAGTATATCTGTTGAATACTCTCTCCCAGTATCTTTCATTGCCATCCAAGCCACTCGATGAAAAATCGCAGGTGTTGTTGGTTAATGCAGGTGGTCAGCGTGTTGCTCTACTTGTTGAAGAGATTAAGAGCAAACAGGATATCGTGACGAAGAACCTGGGACCCCATTTGCGCCATGTACATGGAATCCTTGGTGGAACTGTGCTGGGCAATGGACGTGTTGTGCTCATTCTGGAATTGACAGAATTGCTCTCACAGCGTCAAAAAATGGGAGATATAGCTGGTGTACCGACCATTCCTATGCCGGAAGAGGTAACTCCACTGCTGCCCCCAGCGCCTTCAAGGCAGACCGCTGATGTTTCTCCTTCTGTCAAACAGCCCTCGGTCCCTGGTCGAGCTGCACCCGCTGCCGTCACTCGGCCTGAGCGTGGAAAGCATGTTCTGGTCGTGGATGATAGCCCCAGTGTACGGCGTGTTGTGGGGAATATGTTGAAGCAGCGTGGTTGGGAGGTTCAGATGGCTCGCGATGGCGTTGAGGCATTGGAGATGATCTCCTATGAAACACCTGCCGCTGTCCTGCTTGATATCGAAATGCCGCGTATGGATGGCTACGAGTTGATTGCGACGGTACGTGCCCAGGACCAATATCGCACACTTCCTCTTGTGGTTCTGACATCACGTGCAGCTTCCAAACACCAGCAGCGTGCGATGCAGCTGGGAGCCAGTGCATATGTAGTGAAGCCGTATCAGGATGAGGAGTTGCTAAATACACTCAACGCCCTGGTCTATGGAGCTGTTGCTCGTTAGTCTGGGAAGGTGCAAATGTGGGTGTTGAACGTGCTGTGACGCGCTGGTATATATTGCGTCAATCTCTGGAGGAAGAAATTACGCGCCTGGAAGCAAAGATTGCTCAGCCTCTAGACGATGACCAGAAAACGCAGGATATATCTGCTCAGGAAACGGTTGATCTGCAATCTCTGCAGGAAGAGCTTGCAAAGGCCCAGGAGAAACTACATCTCCTGGGTCCTTGCCCTCAGCCAATGATGGGTTAGACGGCAATCTGACTGATCGTCTGTACTATCTGGCGGCCCATCTCCTGTGTCCCTAATACTGTTTTGCCCTCTTCTCGTAGATCCTCTGTACGATAACCTGCGTTGATGGTTTGCTCGACTGCAGCCTCTATTGCCTCTGCTTCCCTTTGAAGCCCCAGCGAGTGCCGCAACAGCATCGCAGCCGATAAAATGGCCGCAATAGGATTGGCCTTCCCCTGCCCCGCTATATCGGGTGCAGATCCATGAATTGGCTCATAAAGTCCAAATAATCCATGACCATTCTGTCGGGTTCCCAGGCTTGCTGAGGGGAGCATTCCCATTGAACCAGCCAGCATCGAAGCCTCGTCGGTCAGAATATCGCCGAACATGTTTTCGGTGACAATCACATCAAAGCTAGCCGGTCGCCGAATCAGGTGCATAGAACAGGCATCGACGAGCAGCGAATCAAACTCAACGTCTGGATAATCAGCAGCAACTCGCTCCGCAACTCGACGCCAGAGCCTCGATGCACTTAGCACATTCACTTTATCGACCGATGTCAGCTTTTTCCGCCGACCGCGTGCCAGTTCAAATGCCGTGCGTACAATACGCTCGATCTCGGATTCAGTGTAGATAAGCGTGTCAATAGCTTCCGTGCCATGCTCAGTCTCGCGAATCTCGCTCGGTTTCCCAAAGTAAAGCCCACCCGTCAGTTCGCGCACGACTAGCAGATCTGTTCCCTGCAAAACTTCGAGCTTGATCGTGGATGCATTCAGTAGCGCTTTGAGTGGTCGCACTGGACGCAGATTGGCGTAGAGTTCAAGCTCTTTGCGCAGACGGAACAGTGCCTTTTCGGGCTTAACCGTAAATTTTGTTTCTAACCCTGCAGCTCCTCCAACGGCCCCAAATAAAATAGCATCGCTCTTCTGACAGAGTTCCATTGTGGCATCCGAAATAGCGTCTCCTTCCGCTTCGAGTGCCGCGATGCCCACCAGAGCTTTATGAAAGGTAAAAGTATGCCCGTACTGCTTGCCGATAGCCTCCAGAACTTGTATTGCTTGCTCTGTGACCTCTGGACCGATGCCGTCCCCTGGTAGGACGGTGATGCTGTATGTGCCCAAATGCTTGCTCCTTTGCTATGTTACATGAATATCCCTGAACATCGTAGTGCTCTGGCAAACGTCATTGCGCCCCTACCCAGGGATGCAATCAAGCTTGACAGAGCAGTAGGGACCACGTTTACGGCGTCCAGCGATTCATCGGCGGATATTTTTTTACTGTAAACGTGATTCCTACCTTCATCTTTCTCCGTAAAAGGTGTCAGCGAGAGAATCTTGCCTGCCTATCTTATAGTATTCGGTGTTGGTTAACAAGGTGGGATGTATATAGGCTCTACATCCTTCGAGTGCTGCGATGTATTGTTGCATCCTCTTTATACTGTCTCTGCATCCTCTTGTAAACTCTGGCACCGTTATAAATGATCTCGAAATAACACTTCTCCAGGCAACTTCGTAATAGCGCGTCTGGCATCCGCGTGCTATAATAGGTGCAGCAAGAGTGGAGTGTAATTCTAATAACCCCCATCTCATATCTAAATCCTGCAATCATTTCTAAACCGAGCAACAGGCACTGCTAGACTGTTGCAGAGGAGCATTTTTATGGGCAGTGAAATAAAGGAAAATGGAAAAACGCTAGTCTCGCCCGTGCGTCGCAAAGCGGTACCACTAACAATGGCCTCTGGCCCTCAAGAATATACCCCCGGCGATCAGGAACTTCCCGTCCAGTTGACCAGCCTGGCGGATATGCTCCAATGGGCGCAAAACTGGGCACGTTCAAAATCAGTCTGGCCTCTTGGCTATGGGCTGGCCTGCTGCGCCATTGAGATGATGGCTACCGCACAGGCACATTATGACCTCTCTCGCTTTGGTTCGGAGGTCTTTCGTTCCAGCCCACGCCAGGCTGATCTTATGATTGTAGCTGGCACCGTCTCCGTGAAGATGGGACCACGCCTCCGTTTGCTCTGGGAACAGATGCCTGAGCCAAAATGGGTGCTCAGTATGGGGCAATGTGCCAATTCGGGTGGCGAATTCTATGATAGCTATTATACCGTTCAGGGTGTTGATACGATTGTTCCTGTTGATGTCTATGTGCCTGGTTGCCCTCCACGCCCGGAGGCACTGATCGAAGGTATTCTGAAACTACGTGAGAAAATCCTGAAACAAGGTCTGAAAATTCGTGGAGAAAATGAAATAGAGGAGTAGTCTATGCGTGGTATTCTTGAAGGTATTGAGCCTGACCATGAGCCACCTTTTTCGGCCCAAGGTGACCCGGCTCTACCCCTATGAAAAGCCAAAGCTACCTCCCCGTAGTCGTGGCTTGATCCAATTGATCGCCGAGGAAGGTCTCCATCAGAGAGTTCAATCTGAAATGTGAAGTCCTGCCTGCTCTGCGAAAAAGCCTGCCCTCCACGTGCAATTACGATTGAGTATGAGCCAGCGTTTAATTTTATTGAGCGTCCCTGGTACAAATCGTATATTCGTGATGGAGCTGAGAAGTTTACGCCACGTAAGATACCACCCGCCTCAGGCACTCCCAAGGGTGGTTTCTATACTACTCGTGTCTCAGAATATGCAACGGAATACTTTAATAAGCCTGTGCCTCCCTGCGTTTCCATGCCTGTGAAGGACTACCTGGAACCAGAAATTGACCTGAGCAAGGTCGATGAGTTGTTGGAGACATGGTCATATGAAGCTGGCGCACTACCTGCATTGCTGGACGCGGTTATGGATATCTATGGCTATCTCCCTTATCCGCCGCAAAGCGTATCGTGCAGGCGCGTGGTGTAGATCTGAGTGATATCTTTGGTATCGCAACAATGAGTCCGAAATTCAAACCTGCACCCGCTGTAAAAGGTATTAAGCGCGACGATCAACCTGAACGTGGCCTGGCACCTGATACGCGTGGTGTGTGGGGCAATATTAATCATGTGAGGCAGCCCAATGCCTGATTTTTCAAATTCTTATCGCATCCTGCGGCAGGATGGTTCCGCTATCCGCTCCCTTGCCGCATATCGGGAAATTGGCGGCTATAAAGCTTTAGAAACAGCTATCCGTCAGCAGACTCCCGGTCAAATTGTTCAGCAAGTGATTGCAGCAAAACTTCGTGGACGCGGTGGCGCTGGTCGCCTGACTGGGGAGAAATGGCGGATTGTACAGCAGGTCGATGATACACCGAAATACGTTATTTGCAATGCCTACGATGCCGATAGTCGTTCACTAGTTGCTCGTACATTGCTGGAAACCAATCCTCATCAGGTTATCGAAGGAATCGTCCTCGCCGCTTATGCTGTAGGGGCATCGGAGGCGTACCTGTTTGCCCGTAGCTCTTTCCGTGAAGGTATTGAGGCCGCACAGGAGGCATTGCGCGAGGCGTTGGACGCAAATCTGGTCGGACGCGATATCCTGGGCACCGATTTTAGTTGCACAATCAATGTTCTGGGGGTGGATATTGGCTTTATGGGCGGCGAAGAGACGGTGCAGATGGCTCTGATTAAAGGTCGTCGTGGCATGCCGGAACAGCGCCCACCCTTCCCATGCTCAATATGGTCTGTGGGATAAGCCAACGGCGATCAACAATATTGAGACGCTGGTGAATGTGCCCTTAATTGTGCGTGATGGCGCGGAGACATTCTCTAGCATTGGCTCTGCAACCACTGGTGGCACCAAATTATTGACCGTCTACGACTTCGGATACAGAGAGCGAACCTCATGTCGTTGAAGTTCCCTTTGGAACGTCGCTACGTGATATCCTTGCGCACGCTGGCCTGAGACGTACAGAAGAGGAAGTGCGTGCTATCGTTGTAGGTGGCGCAGAGGGCGGTGCCTTGCCTCCATCTTTGCTCGATACTCCCTACGATTTCGATCCGTTGGAGGAAGCCGGCGCAATAGTGGGTTCCAGCATCCTCGAATTGCTCCCTGTTAATACCTGTATGGTTGCCTGGTCAATGGAGCGTACACGCTATCTTAGCAAAGAGACGTGTGGAAAGTGTGTGCCATGTCGCCTGGGAGTGAAGCGTATGGCAGGTCTTTTAGAAGGGATTATCAGTGATCTGGGTGTCAATGGCGATCTTGACGTATTGGACGAATTTGCGGCGTATGTACCCAATGGCTCATCTATGTGGCTTTGGTGTGCAGGCACCCAATCCGTACAAGACAGCAAGGCGTTATTGGTCCGAACATTTTACGTTGCATGTGCAGGAGCAGCAATGTCCAACGGGCACTTGTATACCCGTACGTTCACATCGTTTTGTAACCAAGCATGTCTTGCCGTAGTTGAATTTCGCAGCTCATAAAGAGGAATTATAACTAGATGGCTATATCAGTCCGAGATACTTTTTCACCAATCACTCAGGAGCCGCAAGGACCTCTGGTGCGTAATGATGTGGGACATCCCAGTTTTACGATTACCATTGATGGCAAGGTCATGCAGGCTTACCAGGGGCAAAGCATCCTGAGCGTGGCTATCGATAATGGGATCAACGATATCCCAAATCTGTGTAATGATGAGAAGCTGGAGCCAACTTCTGCCTGTCGTATGTGCCTGGTGCATATCGAAGGTGCGGAGCGGCCTCTGCCTTCCTGTAACACTGCGGCAACCCCGGTATGGTGGTGACGACGAATTCGGATGAACTCTTCCATATTCGTCGCACCAACCTGGAGATGATGCTCTCTGATCACAATGCGTATTGTCAGCCTCCCTGCCAGATAGACTGTCCGACTCACATTGATATTCCAGGCTATCTGGAACTCATTGCGAAGGGATCAATGAAGGAAGCCGCTCGCCTGGTCAAAGAGGTGCTGCCCTTCCCCTATATTCTGGGCCTGACCTGTCCTGCCCCCTGTCAGAAGGCTTGCCGCCGCACGCTGGTGGAAGAAGAGATCGCTATCTGTCGTATGCATGGTCATGCCGCTGAATACTCGCTACTGGATCCACCTATGCCCTATCTAAAAGATCCACCAACTGGCAAGAAAGTAGCGATTGTGGGCGCTGGCCCTGCTGGCCTGACCTGCGCTTACTATCTTGCTCTCAAGGGCCATTACTGTAAAGTCTTTGACATGCAGCCTCAACCCGGCGGCATGTTGCGCTATGGTATTCCAGAGTATCGCCTGCCGAAGGACATGACGGATCGTGAGATAGATCATGTCTGGCAGCTCGGTGTAGATATGCAGTTTAATGTAAAGTTGGGAGTGATTTCACCATTGATGACCTGTTTGCTCAGGGCTTTGATGCTGTCTACATCGCTATTGGTGCCTGGACCAGTAATCCATTGGATGCACCCGGCGAGGATGCTGAGGGCGTTGTAAACGCTATCGCTTTCCTGGGTGAGAAGGTGGAAGGAAAGCCTGTACCCGTGAAGGAAGGGACCGAGGTTGTTGTGCTGGGTGGTGGATTTACCACGTTCGACTGCACACGTACCTCTTTACGCCTGGGTGCGAAAGTTCATACCGGTTATCGTCGCTCGATCAAAGAGATGACGGCGACGATGGAAGAGATTGAGGACGCCGATGCGGAAGGTACAGAACTGATCTTCTTTGTTCAGCAGACGAAGGTTGTTGTAGAGGATGGCAAAGTCAAAGGTCTGGAGTTCTTGCGCAATAAGCTGGGTGAACCGGATGCCAGTGGTCGTCGTCGCCCGGTGCCGATTAAGGGTTCCGAGTTTGTCATCAATTGTGACACGATCATCCCTGCATTCGGTCAGAAGCCGCGATAAGACTGTGCTTGATGAGAAATCTGGTGTGAAGTGGACGAAATGGACGACCGTCCAGACAAATCCGCATAACTATATGACCGATCGCCATGCAGTCTTTGCCGGTGGTGACTGCCAGATGGGCGCGAAGACGATCATCGAGTGCGTGGCGCAAGGAAAATTGGGTGCTCGCTCTATCGATGCCTTCTTAATGGGCGAGGATATGGACGAAGTGGCCCGTCGCCTGGAACTGGAAGAGCGCAAACCTGACCTCTTCGATATCGTGCCTTACAAACCAGTCGAACCCAAGGTAAAGATGCCCATGCTGCCCTACGAGGACCGCAAGCGTAACTTCACTTTGATTGAGATGGGCTATCTGCAGGAGCAGGCCGAGCGTGAAGCCGCACGTTGTTTGCAGTGCGCCTGTCCCGCAGCTGGACAATGTGACCTGCAAAAGTACAGTATTGAGCACGGATTGGCCGATAACCGCTTCCACGATGGAGAGCCAAGCGACTACCATGATTATGATCTGGATATGTCGCACAGCTTCATTCTGCGCGATCCCAACAAGTGCATCAATTGTACCCAGTGTGTGCGTGTCTGCCACGATGTGATCGGTCCCGACTGTTATGGAATGTTTGGGAAGGGCTTCGATACTATTGTCGCGACGCCGTTTAATGTCAGTCTGCACGATACAGACTGTGTCTCTTGCGGTGCCTGTGCTCAGGTCTGCCCAACCGGTTCCTTAATGATGGCCGAGCGCACATTAAAGCGTTATGCCTTTGCATTGGATCGCTGTATCTTCTGTGGCGACTGCGTAGAGGTCTGCCCTCACGGTGCTCTTGGCGAGACGCCGAACTTCGAGCTATCCTTCTTCAACCGCTTTGGTGAGGATGTCACGCTTGAGAAGAACGATCTGGCCAACGCCCCAAATTACCTGGTGCGTCAGCGCTTGCCACGTAGCAAGAAGAGCTTACCTGTTATGAGTCCGCTGGTTCGTCCGTTACCAGCTCGTGGTATTCGCGAATAACTCATATGTAGGCTACACTATGGTAGGAGCACATGTATGATGCTCATCTGCCATGTCGAGACGCTCATAGTATAAAAAGCAGGGCTATTTCTGAACACCAGAATGGCCTTGCTTTTGTTTGTTCAACTCATTTGCTTTTACGAAAGCATCGAAAAAAATAAAAACCTTTGCGGTTGTCAAATCTTTTCATTCCTTATGAAAAGATTTGACGGCACAGTAGTTTTATGTTACGCTACAAAATGTACCTTATAGTTTTGACATCATATGTCTGAGAATGTTCTCGGAATATCTTGAAGTGATAGGTATAGTGCAAGGTTGCTCTTTATGGCAAGGATGTCGTGCTCAGCTAATGTTGCTACACCTCTCCATACCTCCAGAGCATCATCTTTATATCTAAGGTGCTTGATTTTAACGCTTCGATATTTTGTCAAGTTCACGTATAGAACGTGCAAGATAAGGATATTTTTCCGAGAACAGGTAAACTATGTTGTCTACCGAACCTTTCATTTAAAGGAGAGGGATCACAGATGATGAGAAAAACCGGATTTGTGACACTACTGATTGCCGCAATGCTTATTTCCGGTACCCTACTGCTGGAAGGAGTTTCTGTCCGCGCAGCAGCGACAGTTGCTACCTCCATTACTATTAATGGAACGGGTACTGGCCGCATATTTGATGGCATTGGAGGACTCAGTGGTGGTGGTGGTACTTCACGTCTGCTCATTGACTATCCTGCACAACAGCAGAGTGAGATTCTTGACTATCTCTTTAAACCAGGATATGGAGCCAATCTCCAGATTCTCAAAGTCGAAATTGGTGGTGATGGTGATACCACGGAAGGAGCTGAGGCCAGTAGTCAACGCACTTCCACCGACCAGAATTACAACCGTGGTTATGAATGGTGGCTGATGGAGCAGGCCAAAGCACGCAATCCCAACATCAAGCTCTATGGATTAGCCTGGTCAGCTCCGGGATGGCTTGGCGGAGGCAACTTCTGGTCTCAAGACACGATCAACTACCTGACCAACTGGATCCAGCATGCTCAATCGGATCATGGCCTGCATATTGATTATATCGGAGGCTGGAACGAGCGAGGTTATAATGTCTCCTGGTTTGAGAATCTCAAGAACAATCTGGTAAGCAAAGGGTTGACCACTCAAGTGGTAGCAGATGACTCCTTTGGTTGGGGCGTGGCGACTTCGATGAAGAACGATTCCACCTTCAACAATGCCATTTCTGTCGATGGTTCTCATTATCCCTGTGGACATCTATCTAATGGAGGCAGTTGCCCTAGCTCTTCGGATGCCATTGGCCTCAACAAGCCTTTATGGGCGAGCGAGAATGGTTCTGAGGATTACAACGCTGGAGCGGCAGCACTTGCGCGTTCAAACAACCGCGATTATATTGATGGCAAGATGACCGCCACAATCAACTGGACGGTAGTCGCCGCATGGCTGCAGAATCTGCCGTACTACGGCGATGGCCTGATGTTAGCCGATCAGCCCTGGTCCGGCTCCTATACGGTAGGGAAAAGTATCTGGGTTACTGCCCACACAACACAGTTTGCGCAACCTGGATGGCAGTATATCGATAGTGCGACTGGCTACCTTGGTGGTAATCGTAATAATGGTAGTTATGTCACATTGAAATCTACCAATAAAACGGATTACAGCACCATCATTGAAACGATGGATGCTACAAGTGCCCAGACGGCAAGCTTCCAGGTAACAGGTGGCCTTTCAACTGGTGCAGTACACGTCTGGTCGACAAATGTGAATTCATCGAATTCGAGTAACTGGTTCGTGCACTCGCAGGACATCACTCCTTCAAATGGATCCTACTCGCTGACTCTGCAACCTGGTTATGTCTATAGTATCACGACGACAACCGGCCAGAGCAAAGGAAGTGCAACTCCACCAGCACGTACCAACTTCCCTTCGACGTATAGCGACAACTTTGATGAGTATACAACTACTGGGCACCTGGCAAAGTACTTTTCAGATATCAACGGTGGTTTTGAGACGGCAAGTTGTGCTGGCGGTCGTACTGGCCTCTGCTATCGTCAGGTTATCACGACTGCTCCTATTGCCTGGCAATCTGCTCCGACACCAATCACGGTCATAGGAGATAGCAGTTTAAGCAACTATCAGGCAAGTGTCGATGCCTTACTCGAACAGGCGGGTACCGTATCTTTGGACACCAACATCGCTAGCGTGAGCAGCAGTTCGAATACGTCTGTAGCTGGATATCACTTTAGTGTGACAAACGGAGGCAGTTGGAGGCTGTACAAAGAAGATGGATCGGCCAATGATACCACGCTGGCATCCGGTACCACCTCTTTTGGCCTCAACACCTGGCATCGTCTATCACTTTCAGCCGTAAGTGGCACGGTGAAGGCGACTATTGATGGTACAGTCCTTGCCAGCGTGCAAGATTCGTCCTACACAAGCGGGTTGATTGGTTTACAGGTGGGTGGCTGGCAGAATGCTCAATTTGATAACTTCTCCATTGCTCCAGGAAGTGGCGGTGGTGGCACACCGACACCGACACCGACACCTGGTAGTACGCCGACACCGACACCGACACCTGGTAGTACGCCGACACCGACACCAACGCCTGGTGGTGGCAGTAGTGGCTATTATAAGATCGTCAATCGCAATAGCGGTGAGGTTTTAGACATCAGTGGAGCCTCGACTGCCAATGGCGGCAAGGCGATCCAATGGCCTTACTCTGGCGGTACCAATCAGCAATGGCAAGAAGTGGCTGTCAATGGCGGCTATAAACTCGTCAATCGCAATAGCGGCCTGTTGCTCGAGGATCCGGGGGCCTCAAAGACCACCGGCACACAACTGGATCAATGGAGCGACGCTAATGGCTCTAATCAGTGGTGGAACCTGGTTTCCGCTGGCAATGGCTACTATTACCTGGTGAACCAGAGCAGTGGCTTGTATGCCGATGTAAGTGGAGCCTCCACGGCCAATGGAGCAACAGTGATCGAATGGTCCTCTAACGGTGGCACGAACCAGCAATGGCAACTTGTCGCTGTGTAGGAGTATAACAGGAATTTTGTACATTGTTTTATAATCCTCAACGGTGGGCGCGATGAATCTGGCCTCTACCTCGATTATACAATGAGGTAGAGGCCAGATTTATCGCGCCCGTCCGCTTGCCTCATTGATGGGGGAAGGTGGGAGCAATGATATTTTTCCATACTCGGAAGGACAGCGGTCTTTTGCTATACAGGAATGATTTTGTCAATTTAGTAATCCCTTATATTAAATAAAAGTATATAAAGACCCATTAGTCCATATCCCTTGACGAAGCAAGAAAGAAACCATTAAGCTCTTTTCTATCTATAGAAAAGATCATGCAATGGCGCATATTACTGGCTGATCTTCTTTGGGCCTTCTTGAACGACGGTGTTTCCTGCTATAGATGATAGAGCAAGAACAGGAGTGAGTGTATGGGCCGGGTAAGCATTGATACGCGGCAATGTGAAATCAAAAAAATCTTCAGCGACGAATTCGTTTTCAACATTCCTCTTTATCAACGCCCTTATTCATGGACAACCGAGGAAGCAGGGATGCTACTTGAAGATCTGCTTGACGCGATAGGAGAGGGCAAAGACCTGGAAGAAGCTCCTCCGTATTTTCTCGGCAGTATTGTTCTAACCAAAGGTGATAAGCCAGAATCCGAGGTTATTGATGGGCAGCAGCGTCTCACTACCATCACCATCTTATTAGCTGCTTTACGCGCATCAATCAGAGCGGAAAAAGCGGGCGATCTGGACCCTTTTTTATGTGAAAAAGCGAATGCCTTTGCAGGGACGCCTAGCCGTTATCGTCTTACGCTACGTAAGCGAGATGCCGAATTCTTTCAGAAATACATTCAAGCCGAAAATGGCATAAAAAACCTTCTCGCGTTGCCACCGATGGCGCTCTCTGAAAGTCAGAGGAATATTCGCGATAACGCACTGGCCTATATGCAGCGCTTGCAACATCTCTCTGAAAAGGAACGTATCCGGTTGGGCAAATTTCTTGTCGAATAATTGTTTCGTTGTCGTCGTTTCTACTGCTGATTTTGATACCGCATACCGTATCTTTTCCGTTCTCAATGATCGTGGTCGCAATCTTTCATATGCAGACATCCTCAAAGCACAAATCATTGGTGATATTCCAGCAGAGGAACAGGATGAGTATACTAATAAATGGGAAGAGATCGAAGTTTCTTGGGAAGCGAAAGCTTTCAGAATCTCCTGGCCCTTATTCGTATTCTCTCAACTGGACCACGAATGCGCAAAAATCTGTTAGAGGAGTTCCAGACCTATGTTTATCCAACCGCTCAACGCAGAATGACGGCGCAACAATTAATTGACCACTTGCTACATCCGTATGGTTATATTCTTCATACTATCCATACAGCAGATTGCAAGGGGGCGCTATGCGCTCCAGAGATTGAGGAGCTTTTACGTTGGCTCAATCGACTTCCTCATAAAGAATGGTTGCCTGCTGCTCTTCAGTATTGGGGTCGGAACAAGAATAATCCTGATCAGGTGCTCCATTTCTTGAAGGATCTGGATCGCCTCTCGATCGGTTTGTTACTGCTGAATATGTCCTATCATAAGCGGTCAGAACGTTATCAAAGTTGCAATTGACTATCAAGCAAGGAAACAATGTCTATGAGAGTGTTTCTCCTCTCCAACTCACCGATGAAGAGCAATGTGATATCTATAAAGCTTTGAATGGCAACTTCTATGTCAATGTGAATAGTAGCTTATGTAAGTATATTCTTTTGCGTCTCGATGCCCTCCTTTCAGATGGCAGTGCAAGTTATGACTATCCAACGATCTCAGTTGAGCATGTTCTGCCGCAAAAGCCAGCTCTCAATAGTGAATGGACGAAGGCGTTCCCTGGTGATTTACAGAGTCGCTGGGTGCATCGACTGGGCAATCTTGTGCTGCTTTCCCGCCAGAAAAATCGTGATGCCAATAACTATGATTTTGCCAGGAAGAAGGAAATCTACTTTTCAAATCGGCTGGGCGTCTCTCCTTTTGTCAGTAACATCACAGGTGATAAATACCCGTGAATGGACGCCTGAGGTTGTCCAGAACGGCAGCATGAGTTGGTAAGCAAACTGGCAAGTTACTGGAATTTGAAAGGTCCCTCGTTCAAGTGGTGAAGAGAGCGTAGTCCAACAGGCCCCATACTGATGGCCATGGTGAACGTGGTACACCATTAAAATCCATGAACGCTATGTGTATACTAGCTGTTAGCATGATACGTCTAAATAATATAGTCGCCAGTTTTTTCAATGGCGAACAATATTGTTGAAAGGGTAGTTTTTGGTATGGCACAGCAGCGCATTCTGCGTTTTCCTGAGGGTTTTTTGTGGGGCACGGCGTCGTCATCTCATCAATGCGAAGGAGGAAACACCAATAATCAATGGTATCGATGGGAGCAGCAGGGGCACATTCTCAGTGGTGAGCAGTGTGGCGATGCTGCTAACTGGTGGCTTCTGGCGGAGCAGGATTTTGAGCGGGCGGAGCAGATGGAGAATAATGCGCTGCGTCTGAGCATTGAATGGAGTCGCGTCGAACCTGTTGAGGGTCAATGGGATAGTGCCGCGCTGGATCGTTATCGTGCCATGCTGATGGACCTGCGTCGTCGCCATATCACACCTGTTGTGACATTGCATCATTTTACCGATCCGCTCTGGTTTGCCGAGCGCAATGGGTTTGCGCGCGTGGATAATATCCGCTTCTTTGTACGGTATGTTGCACATGTTGTAGAGGCGTTACGTGATCTTTGTAGCTTCTGGATAACGATTAATGAACCGAATGTGTATGCAATCCAGGGCTATCAGACTGGCGTCTTTCCCCCCGGTGAGCAGGATACGACTACGTGCATTGTTTGTTTTGCGTAACCTGATGCAGGCTCATGTCGAGGCGTTCTATGCTATGCGTGACTCTGCAACCGGAGGCACAAATTGGTTATTGTCTGCACTATCGTCCCTTTGATCCTGCCAGTCCGTTATCGCCTCTTGATCGTAGCGTCGCCAGAGTGCAGGATACATTTTTCAATTGGGCACCATTGCAGGCAGGCGAGACGGGCAAATTTACTTTTCCGGCGAATATGCTGCTCTCACCTATCGCGCGAGCAGCTGGGGCCAGGGATTATCATGGCGTAAACTACTACACACGCGAGATGGTACGCTTCGATCCTACCGTTTCTACTGAAGCTTTTGGACGTCGTTTCGTGCGCGAGGGAGCACTTCGCAATGATCCAGGTCTCGATGACAGCTTTGGCGAGATCTATCCTGCTGGCCTCTATCGCGTATTGAAGGCTGTTTATCGGCGTACGCGTGGCAATAAACCTCTTTACATTACGGAGAATGGCTTTTCCGATGTGCAGGATAATCGTCGTCCGCGAGCGATTCTGGAGCACCTGGCAATGCTTCACCGGGCATTGCGTGAGGGTATTCCGATCCGTGGCTATTTTCATTGGACGCTGGTCGATAATTTTGAATGGAATAATGGCTGGCATGTACGCTTTGGCTTGATTGAGATCGATCCAGAGACGCAGGAGCGTATTCCACGCCGCAGTGCCAGCATGTTTGGTGAGATCTGTCGTGCCAATGCCATTACCGAGAAGATCGTCGAACGCTATGCACCGGAGGCCGTCGATGCAATTTTTGGCCCTGCACGTGAGTCGGGTTCACCTACATTGGCACTCTAAAGCTGAGGATAGTGTGACAGACAAAAATGCAGCTTGTCACGCTTCATAAGAACGTGTTACACTCTGTATCAAGAGCTATATAGAGCGCGTCTATGGCGCTAGACTCTCATATTTTTGATGACACGAGGCTGAAAATACATGGAAAAATCAACATCAATCTCTGAAATGCAAAAGTTTCAATTTGGCAGAAAAATATTCTGTTCTGATGGCGAAGAAGGCGTGCTGACTTCTGTTGGCTTTGATCCTGCCACCCGGCGCATGACTTCCATCGGAGTAAAGCAAAACCGCTTCTTCGGTAAGACAGTCTATGCGCCATATGAAACGGTTGCCGATGCAACTGGTGATGGCATCACGCTCACTATTACGCGCGATGAGTTGCTTGCCGGCAAAACGCAGGTCGAAGGAGTTCTGCTGGATACAAAAAGCGTAGTACAACTGGCGGACTCTAGCGCTAAGGGTCCGTTGCATCTGATCGCAGTCCATCCCGAGACTGGCGAATTGGCTTATTGTGTAGCGCATCATCTACGGTCAGGACAAAGTACCCTGGTTCAGCAGCAATATATAACCTCATTAGAGCCGGGACGTGTTCTAGCCTCTATTCCAGAAGCGATCTTGCAGACGCTTCCTCCATATCGTAGCGATGCGGAATTACAGCGAGAGGTCGAAGCAATGCTGGATGGATCTTACTCCCTCTGCATGTCGATTTCAAAGGCATGAATATCCGTGTATTGGATAGTGTGCTCTATCTTGATGGCAACATTTCCAGTTCCTTGCGTAGCGATATGGTGCAGGATCAGGCGCTTGGTGTTCCAGGATTGTTAGAGATCAAGAATCATCTTATTGGTGATGATCAATTGGCAAGCGACCTGGCGATGGCTCTGTCTCGTGATCCTCGCACACGTGATCTGCCCATCGGTGTGTATCCTCGACTGGGCGATGTTCGCTTGAGTGGTGCCGTTCATACTGCCGAGCAGAAAGCCGCAGCTACAGAGATCGCGAGAAGCTTTCCCGGTGTGCGTTCCGTTAACAATGATTGTGTGATCAATCCGACGCCGATATGCTGCATGTAATGTCTTCTGCCGAGGGTGGAGAGTCCGAGGATATCGTTCCTGGCAGGTATGTCAGGCATACGAAATAGGATTGGCTCTCCGTCCTTCCGATTGAACCATTGGGTAGGGGCGTGTCCTTGCGACTGCCCTCTATGGGCCACCAGGGCGGTCGCAAGGACACGCCCCTACCCAATTTTGACCAATTTCCCCTCGAAGGATGCAGACCCAAATAGACATGCCAGTTAGAGGATGATCTGCATACATTTTCAAGAAACGTTAGAGAATGACCAATCTGCATACAAAGAAAATCCAATGGTGTATGCGGTGAGAGAAATGATCCGCATACATTTTCAAGAAACATTAGAGAATGACTAATCCTCTGACACCACGCGCCATTTTTTGTCGGCGATGTTCATCGACGACTCTTTTGTTGACGCCAATCTCTAAACCGTGAGCTGCAAGAGATTGCGAGACGCCTTTTGCCTTCTTCGGTTCGTATCCGTGTGCCTTGCACCAATTTGCATAGGAGATCATGATGATGCTGTTGGCCACCCATGCCCCTTCCACTCTTTTACTGCATTCTGCTAGCCACCATCCAACCGTGTCTTGCCCTGAGGGCTGAGCCTGTGGAAGACTGTGGACCGCTTGAGGAGCATGAAGCTCCTGCCCTTCGTGTTGATACCACTGATCTAGAAGCTGCTCCAGTTTGCGAGGTGTGTCTGCTTCCTTCAACGGGGTATACACAGTGACTTTGAGATCTGGCGTATCAAAGACCTGAAAGGTGAGACGTTCAAACAGGAGATACCCCACCTGTGGATGGTTGAGCGTTTTGCGCCCTTCTTGTCCACTCCGTACTTCATGATCAGGCCACCAGGCGCGAAATTCAGGACTGGAGAGCTGGAGATCATGGATTAACTCAGTCAATTGGGCATCTCCGGGATAACGGCCACAACTGCTCCGAAATTGTGCTAAGAGCTGTCGTGCATCTTCTTCCCAATCGACGATGAATTGCCGAGACAAGGGATTGGTGAAGATGCCCCAGATCGTATTGCGTTCGCGGGGAGCAGTCATCCGGCGAAAATCGCCAAAGACCGCGCATCCGGCATCGTTCCAGGCCAGGATATCCCATCGTCTTCCTGACACAAAGGCTGGACGAGTGCTAAACTGATCAAGGAAATGTTGCAACGCTGGACTCACGATCTCGGTTTCCTGCAAAAGCACCGGAGGTGCCTGTTGCTGAGCTAAGAGGAAGAGATGAGTTCTTTCATTTGCATCCAGGCGCAACGTCTGCACCAGACGCTCTAAGACCTGTGTTGAAGGCGTGATAGAACGTCCCTGCTCTAACCAGGTGTACCAATCTACGCTGACACCCACCATCTGTGCCACTTCCGCTCGTCTGAGTCCAGGCGTTTTGCGCCTGCTCCCTTGCGGCAGTCCCACCTCTTCAGGCATAAGCCTTGCCCTGCGCGTCCGCAGAAAATCTCCAAGTTCATGCAGGCGATGGTCTTGTTGTTGAGGCTTGAGTACCAAACGCTCCTCCTTTTGGTAAGGCGGTTGGGAACGATGACCGAGTGAACCATAGGAATCTCATTCCTATGAATTCTGCTCATCTTGTTCTAGGATCTCCATCAGTATACCATAGAGACGCGGGTGAAGTGCCTGCAACAAGTCACGTGAAAGGCAAGGTAAAACAGATGGATTTACGACTGGCAGGGAAGAGGGCACTGGTAACCGGATCAAGCTCCGGGATAGGCGAGGCGATCGTAAAGCTGCTCGCTGCGGAGGGCGTTGCTGTCGTGGTGCACGGTCGCAACGAAAGCCGAGTCAATGCTGTAGCTGAGGCGATCCGCACCGGAGGAGGGAAAGCCGAGGTCGCTCTTGGTGATCTCACAACCGACGCCGAAGCTGACGCGGTTGCCGCTGCGGTACTGGCTGGCGGACCTCTTGATATTCTGGTCAACAATGCTGGAGTCATCGGCTCCCTCTCATGGACGGAGGCAACGGCGACGGACTGGGCTCAGATATACAACAGCAACGTGATTTCTGGTGTGCGGATGATCCAGCGCCTGGTACCGCAGATGCGCGAGCGACACTGGGGGCGGGTGATCCAGATTGGTGGCGGTCTGTCGCAGCAGCCTCAGGCTCGTGGGCCGGACTACAATGCGTCGTTAGCCGCTCGCCACAATCTTGCGGTGTCCCTGGCACGCGAACTGAAGGACACCGGGGTGACATCAAATGTCGTGGCTCCCGGCGCGATCCTTGCGAGCGATGCGGCTCGGGCACAGCTCATCCATATGGGCCAGGCTTATGGTTGGGGCGAGACGTTGGAGGAAATTGAACACAACGCGACGCAGGCCATAGCTCCAAATGACGTGGGGCGTCTCGGTCGGCCAGAGGAGATCGCCGCAGCAGTTGCATATCTGGCTAGCCCGATCGCTGATTATGTGAGTGGCGCAACGATCCGCGTCGATGGCGGCACGATTCGTTCTGTTATATAACAACAGTTATTCCACCAGGGAGAGGACAGCGTGCCGACCCCTGGTGTCAGACCCCGGAACTATCTGGAAAAGAAGGCTACCGCTGCGACCGTCCAGCTTGACGACGTACAGATGAAGCTGTTCGATGATGCATTCTCGTCTATGGATACTCTGCTCACGTAAACGTTGCTATGACTGCTAACGCGTGAGCGCCTGCTCCAGATCCTGCACAATATCGTCGATATGCTCGATGCCAACCGAGAGGCGGATACAGCCATCGGTAATACCCATTTGTCCCGTTCCGCATTCGTCAATGTACGATGCGATGATATGGCAGGATAACTTACCTCCGTAAATACGTCACCCAACGTCGTAACTGGCAGGCACAATTGAAGATTGTTCATAAAGCGGTATGCTGCCTCGCGTGACTGCTCCTTCAACTCAAACGCCATCAACCCTCCATATTGCTTCTTGCTCATCAATCTCTTTGCCAATGCATGTTGCGGATGAGTAGTGAGGCCAGGATAATAAACCCGCGCAACTGCAGAATGCTCTTCCAGGAAGCGTGCTACCTGTAATGCATTGCTACAATGACGTTCCATGCGCAGAGCCATCGTTCGTAGCCCACGCATCATCAGGTGCAATTCAAAAGGACTGAGCATTGCTCCCAGCAAGTATTGCATAACTCTGTAACTGATCCAGTAGAGCATTTTTTGCACTGACGACCACGCCTCCTGTGCTATCGCCATGCCCACTAATATATTTCGTTGCACTATGCACCACAAGATCAAAACCATGTTCAATTGGCCTGAGCAGATAAGGAGTCGTGAAGGTGCTATCGACAATCGTGACCGCCCCTACTTCGCTTTGCGGAGCACTGATGGCGTCAAGATCGACGACTTTGACCAGTGGGTTAGAAATTGTTTCTACATAAATAACATCTGGCTGCTCCTTATGGATAATTTCAGAAGTATCAACACAACAAAGGTCGCTTAATACAATCTCGACACCTATGGGTGCGAAGACTTTTTGCAACAGACCAATCGTTGGACCATACATATCCTTCGACGCCACAATTTTTGCGCCTGTTACCAGTCCACGCTGCCAAAAGAGCTGTGTGAATAGCTGCCATACCTGAGCCAAATGAGACGGCTCCGACGCCACCTTCTACCTGGGCTATAGCCGTTTCAAATGCGTTCGCGTTAGGATTGCTCTGGCGAGCGTAGACGAATGCTGGCTCACCTGTTGATGTAACGCCATCGAATGCCTTATCCAGGTCTTCTACATCTGGCATAGTGGTAGGTTGTGCTGGCATGAATAGGTTGTATGGTTGGTGTACCAGCGTCATTGCCCGATTGCCTGCGCTGGCCGCCGTGGACGAGCAGCGTGTCAATATTCCAGGGAAGTGCGGAATGGTGTTGGTCGTGCATTGTGATCCTCTTATAAATGATGTTGGTTCAAAATCCTCTTGATGTAGAAATTAAAGTGAACACAATTTGTTCATGTACTGAAGCGTTTCCAGTAATTCTTTGACGGGAGGAAGATCGGCCTCGTCGTCGGCGCTCCATTGCTCATAGAGTGCATTATAACGGTCCGCCAGAATGATACAGGGCTTTACTGTATGCGTGTTTGCTTCCCAGGTAGTATAGCGCTGGATAACTCTGCCTGTTGGATCAGCCAGTAAGGGAAAAGGTAAGTGGAGCTGTTCCTGAGTCTGTAGATTGGCGATTACGGCCTCGGCTGTGATACCTAGAATGGCGCAATACTCCTCGCGAAATTCGGTGTAGTGAGTGGCAAACGTGTGCAACAGTTCGCGCCTTGCATCCGTTGCGCTATCACGCATAAATAATAATACCAGGTGTTCGCGTTGTTTATAATCCCACGGTCCATGGGGCATCCCATCGGTTCCTGGAAGTGTAAAGGCTGGAATAACCTGGTCCTTCTCTAGCAGCGGAGAAGGAGTTTGCTCTGAACTTGACATGTAACCCTCGCATTAAATAGATAGTAGACTGAATCTGTTATTAATCTATGGTACGCCATAGCAACATTTTATGCCAGTGACAATTTTAGGAAGAAGGGAATTCCAAATGATGAGAATTCGTTCCCTGAAGGGCTTGCAATTTCCGTTTAGATCTGGTATATTGCTTGTATGAGCAAGCAATATACTAGATCTAAACCGTCAGAGGAACAGCAACAAACGAGAGAACGCATCATCTCCGCCGCCGCCAGAGTGCTGGCCGCGAAGGGCTATGAGGCGACGACGCTGAGAGAAATCTCACGCGAAGCCCAGGCTGCTCCAGGCTGGTGCATTATTACTTTGGGGGCAAAGATGAACTGCTTGCCGAGGCATTGCAGGCAGCTGGTCAGCGTTTCCACCAGAGAATGGAACACCTGGCCCAGCAGATGTCTACCGATCTGGTCTCTCGATGCGCTCTTGACGGCAACTGTACGAGCGGGTCGACCAGGAACCAGAAGTGTATCGTCTGCGCTACGAATCGTTCTCCCTTGGCTTGCACAATCCCATCATTGCGCCTAAGGTGCGAGAACGACTGGCCCAGCGACGCGACGAGATTGGCTCGGTCATCGCAATGGCCCTGGAGAATACGGAGAAGAGCGAGAGTGGAAAACGCTCCTCGCTCGATCCAACGCTTTTGGCGGCTCTCCTGCTCGCTCTTTTTGATGGGCTGGCGTTGCAAAAGATCATGGATCCCACCTTTGATCTGGAAGCGGCGTATCACTTGCTTGCGCAGGCGTTACACGGTTTGCTGGAGACGTAGGGATAGAGCCTTTCCACTCTCTTTTTAGTGCTGTTGCTTGTGCGAGCAAGCAAGAAAGGATAGTATTGTGAGTGTTGTTATTGTAAAGCCGGGAGAAGGGCGCATGCTTCCTCTTGGTCCTATTCGCATGATGGTGCAGGAGGATGGGACGCATACGCGGGGAACATTGGGCGTCGCTGAATTTGAAGTGGCTCCTCATGCTCCTACTCCGCCTCCTCATATTCATCATGCCCATGAAGAGGGCTTCTACGTCCTCGAAGGCGAATTGGAGTTTCTGGCAGGGACGGAGACCGTGCGGGCCAGTCAAGGCACGTTCATGATGGTGCCTATTGGAGCCGTTCATACGTTCAGCAACCCGACGGACAAGCCTGCTCGTTTCCTCAACACATTTACGCCTCCGCTGTATCTTGGCTACTTTGAAGACTTCAGCGAACTTATCCAGGCGACGGGGTTCTCACTCCGCAACACCTTGCTGAATTGATGGCTCACTATGATACCGAGGTGGTTTCTTAGTTGTTTTTTTATACTATATTGCTTGCTTGAGCAATATAATAGAAGCCCATTGATCGCTCACAGATGTGAAATGACGATGGTGCTATTCCTAAAAAGAAAGAAGAAATTTCATGAGTAATCTATTTTCTCTTAGCACTCGAAGAGAGTCTTTTGCCGATGGTTTGACGATACGCTTTGATGAGGGAGGTAGTGGTCGTCCCATTCTCATCTTGCATGGTGGTGGCGGCCCACAGACCGTGGCTGGCCTTGCGGCAGGACTGTCCAGGGCGCACGTCCTGGTGCCGACTCACCCTGGCTTTGCGGGCGAACCGCGCCCGGAGTGGTTCGACAGTATCGATGATCTCGCCCTTGCCTATCTTGACCTGCTCGAACGGCTCGACCTGCATGATGTGCTGGTCATTGGCTCCTCGATGGGCGGTTGGGTCGCGTCTACTATGGCTTTGCGCGATACCTCGCGGCGGCTTCGCGGTCTCGTGCTTATCAATGCCGCTGGCATTCAGGTGGAGGGGCATCCCGTTGCTGATGTCTCCTCTTTGACGCCTGATGAACTCTCTGCCCTCAGCTTCCATAATCCGGCGGCCTTCCGCGTTGACCCGGCGACCGTGACCCCTGAACAGATCGAGGCTCGCAAGGCCAACGCCCGAGCGCTCGCTGTCTATGATCAGGGGCTGAGCAGTGCTGATCCTAAGCTGAGGCGTCGGCTCAGGCGCGTCAGCATCCCAGTCCTGGTTGCGTGGGGAGAGAGCGATCGCGTGATCGACTCAGAGTATGGCCGCGCCTATGCCCAATCGTTCCCGAACGCACGCTTCGAACTCATCCCAGAAGCCGGTCACCTTCCGCAGATCGAGCAGCCCGAACGCCTGCTCAACCTCGTGCGGACGTTCGCGCTCAGCACTCTGCGCTGTCGTAGGTCGCTCGATCGGCTCCTTACTCTCAGAAGGAGCCGATCCCTTCCTACAACCAGGGCATCAGTTTTTAACTATACGCGTCAATTGACACTTCCACGCTTAAAAGATGGGAATTCTTTTTCATCCAGGCGGCTTGCCACTCTCCATCGAGGTTAAAGCAGTAGAGATCTCCTGTCCAGAAGCGTTGCGTAGGTGGCATTCCCCACAGGTTTTCCGTGCGCGGGGCTTTCTGGCTCGTTCACTGTAAGAGAGGATTTCTTATTCATGACACAAGCAAATACAACGTATCCCTTACGTGTAGGTGTGCAACTCCGTCCTCAGCACACTACTTATCAAGATTATGCCGAAGCCGTACGCCGCAGCGAGGAGATCGGTGTTGATACCATCTTTACCTGGGACCATTTCTTTCCCCTGTTTGGCGACCCACAGGGCAATCATTTTGAAGGCTGGACGTTGCTTACGGCGATGGCAACCCTGACAAAGCGTGCTCGCATTGGTTGCCTGGTCACCTGTAACAGCTATCGCAATCCAGCATTACTGGCCGATATGGCGAAGACGGTTGATCACATCTCTCAAGGTCGCCTGATTCTTGGCCTTGGCGCTGGCTGGTCTGAGCGTGACTACCAGGAATACGGCTATGACTTTGGTACTGTGGGTAGTCGCCTGGCCTCTCTCGAAGAAGCACTCCCGATCATGAAACACCGCTGGGCGGTCGATGTACCGAAACCTATCCAGCAGCCAATTCCAATCCTTATTGGCGGTGGGGGTGAGAAGAAAACGTTGCGCATTACGGCAAAATATGCCAATATATGGCATGGCTTCGGCGATGTTGAAACACTTGCGCATAAACAAACAGTACTCGACGGCTGGTGTAAAGAAATAGGGCGCGATCCAGGGGAAATTGAGCGCTCAACAACAACCAGGACAAATGATTCGGATGAGCAACGCGATGCGTTAGTCAAAACAGGTATTACACATCTTATTCTTGGAATGCAAACTCCCTGGGACTTCGCCGCCTTAGAAAGGCTTGTTCGCTGGCGCGATTCACAACAGGGGCTTTAGCCGACCGGAAGCCCCGCTTGATCATCCTCTGCGGGCTTCCAGGCTCTGGCAAAACCACCTTATTCCTCGCCATTTTATGACAATGGTTCTCTCCCATGTAACTTATGTACGGGCGCACTGAACGAAGTGAAGAGGCCCGTGTATTCGAATTGCTACCGTGCTTGTGCACTGCTTGCCAAATAAGCATGATAATCTTATACTAACTCAAGAGAGTGATTGAAAAGAAGCAGGGAGAATAAGAGTGCGACGTATACAGCGAACACGGTTAGAGGGCGTCGGCACATTGCTAGTAGTCGGCAGTGGCAAAGGCGGGGTAGGAAAATCGACGGTCAGTGTCAATCTGGCGGTGGCTCTGGGCAAAAAAGGTGCAAGAGTAGGCCTACTCGATGGCGATGCTTATGGTCCCAGTATTCCGATGATGCTGGGAGTGCGCAGAAAGGCGGCAAGCAAGGGATCGGAAGCTGTCCTTCCCCTGGCGGAACGCAAAGACATCCCACCAGAAGCGAAGATCAAGCCATTGCCACGTTATGGTATCAAGATTATGTCTGTTGGTTTTTTCATTGGTGAGGAGCAGGCCGTGGCTCCCATGCCGGATGTATTGGGAATGCTCATTCGTCAACTTCTCTACTCGGTCGATTGGGGTGAATTAGATTATCTGATCATCGACCTGCCACCGGGTACGAGTGAGCCACAGGCAACGCTCTGCCGTGAGATGCAGCTTGATGGAGCTGTGCTTGTAACGACGCCTCAGGATATTGCCCGTATTGATACCTCCAAAGCGCTTGCCATGTTTCAGGCGGCAAAAGTGCCTGTATTGGGCCTTGTACAGAATATGGATGGCTTTCTCTGCCCTCATTGTGGTGAACATGTAGATATTTTTCCGCACAGTCAGGAGTCGCGTATACTCCTTGATGATCTGCGCCTTTTAGGTCGTATTCCACTCGATCCAGCGGCGGTTGTTAGTGGCGATAAGGGTCATCCGGTAGTCGTAAGTATGCCGGAATCGCCCGTTGCGCAAGCTTTTTTGAGTGTGGCAGAAGAGGTGATGGGTATACTGAAAGCAACAAACGATGCGCCGAATTTCTGATGAGACGGCGAACGATACGGAACAAGGAAAGCAAGCGAACGATGAAAGAGAAGATTAAAGGATTGCTCGCGGGAATTATCTTTCGACTGATTGCATTACTTACGTTGGGACAGATCTCGCCTGTGTTGAGTGGCTGTGTGATTATCGAGCGGAACGGCAAATTTCTGCTGATTGATCGCTCCGATGGCCTGGGTTATACGATTCCTGGCGGTGATTGTACGCTATAAAGAAACATTGGAGCAATGTGTAGTGCGTGAGGCAAACGAGGAGACGGGGTACAATGTGAAGCTAACTGGCCTGGTTGGTGTCTACTCAGCTCCGAAGCGTGATCCACGGTTGCGTGCCGTCTCGATCGCCTACAAAGGTGTTATCGTTGATGGAACGGAGCGGGGATCAGGTGAGGGAAAGACCTGCTGGCATCAACCCGATGAAGTGTTTGGGCGTATGGCCTTTGATTGTGAGCATATGCTGAAGGATTATTTGAGCAATACCCAACGGCTCTCTATGAAATAGAGTCTTTTCTGAAGAATTACTGAAGGTTGTGGTATAGTGAGCAAGATCATGCTACATATTGTTAGACCGCGAGGAGGTCATCGATGCCTATCTGTCCTATCTGTGATGATACTGGTTTACAAAACTCTGACTCGGAGAATCCCGAATTTTGTTATTGTTCTGCTGGTAAGCAGGCACGTCGCCAATGGGAGGCGAACCGATCTGCCAATAGGCAAGGGAAAAATGCGTCCCGGTCGGCAAGTTTTATTGATATTGCCAATCTGGAGCAGGTGAATGCCAGCGTTGATGCGATGCGTGCCTCGTTGCTTAGGTTCCGCTGCGGCTGAAGCGGCGTCGGCTCCTGCGAAGCATCCATCGGTGCAGCTCCTCTACCAGGTGGCACATGCCGGACACGAAGTTTCCGTGGTAGAGGCGACGCAGTTAT
Organism: uncultured Chloroflexia bacterium; assembly: GCA_963731415.1. GTDB lineage: Bacteria > Chloroflexota > Ktedonobacteria > Ktedonobacterales > Ktedonobacteraceae > JACDAE01. The sequence goes on along the minus strand of CAVSVN010000026.1, from coordinate 107,135 downwards.
ACGAGTTGGCGAAGGCACTGGAGGGGTTTTTGGGTGCGCTACCGATCGGGCGTGGTGGGAAGCGCTAAACCTTCCGAAAGTAGGGCATCCATAAGGGGATGCCCTACTTTTATCATCATTTGCCACTCAGTCGCGCCACTACCGGTGCAAAGTTCTCTACCTGTCCCTCCTGGACCTGAATGTAAGAGATACCCAACCGTTGGCGCTGTTCCAGCAGGTGCTCTATTGCTTGCTCTGTGGTCATAGGACGCGGTTGAACTATTGGTCCTCCCCTGATGACTTGCCCGGCACGAACCGGGTTATCAGTGAGGTCGATTCCGAATGCAGGCTGGCTGAATTCTAGATGATCGAAGCGCTCGCCTGCTGCTTCTCGTATCCAATCAATCTTCTGTTCCAATGGCACATCCGTTGGATCGATTCCCTGTTCATTGCGCCTCAGGGCAGGTGCGATAATATCGGCTTCGCGTGCCGCAATAGTGAGCATACGACGACCTGCGCTACCAACAAGAATGGGTGGGTGCGGTTGCTGTACTGGTCTAGGGAGGGAGCGCATTTCTGAGATGGTATAGTATTTCCCGGCGAAATTGACGACTTCGCTGGTAAAGAACTGTTTTATGATGGAGAGCGCTTCCTCAAACCGCGTGACACGTACTCCTGCGCTGTCAAAAGGCATCCCGAGCTGTTGAAAATCGGAGGCTCCAACGCCTGCGCCCAATCCAAATTCAACACGTCCATTGGAAAGCTGGTCTAATGTCGCAACATCTCTGGCGAGTAGCGCTGGATGACGATAGTCATTGGCGAAGACGTAACTGCCAATACGCAGCGTTTTGGTAACCGCAGCTGCCGTAGCCAGTGCAGGCACTACGGCCAGTGGAGTAATTGTACGATCTGGCATTAAAAGAGATGAATATCCTAAATCTTCTATGCGTTGCACCAGGGTAATCCATGCCGAACTCGATGGATTACCAGCAGTGACAACACCGAAACGAAATGCTTTTACCATAAGAGCTTTTCTCCTATTCCTTCTGCCTTTGTTCCCACATGAAGGGCAACAATTCCCCACGTGAGCCGATAAAAGCGTACATCGCTCCAACCCACTTCCTCCATCATCGTTTGTAAGGTTGGAGCGTCGGGAAAGGTTGTCAGCGAGTTGGGCAGGTAGTTATATTCTTCAAATGCTTTGCCAATGAGGGTTCCGAAGAGAGGAGCCAGCTTGTAAAAGTAGAAGTAGAATAAGCCGCCGAAGATTTTGCCGGGTGGGTGGCTGATCTCCAGGCAGACGACGCGCCCACCCGGTCGCACCACGCGCAGCATTTCACGGAAGCCCTGTCGGATATCGGTCAGGTTGCGTACGGTAAAAGCGGAGCAGCAACCATCGACGCTATTATCTGGCAGGTCGATGTGTTCAGCATCGCCGATGCGCAATTCAATGCGATCCTGTAGTCCCAGATCGGGCCAGTTTGGTACGTCCCTGTTCCAGCATCTCTGGTGTGATATCCATGCCGATCATATGTGTTCCTGGTCCAGAAGCGCGAATAACAGCGATGGAGAGATCAGCGGTCCCTGCACCCAGATCAAGACCAGTTTCACCTGTTGCTAGAGCCAGGTAACGAGCTGCACGTGCACGCCAGTAGCGGTCCAGGCCAAAGCTCATCAGGCGATTCATAGGATCATAGATACGTGCAATGCGACCGAAGAGGCGTTGCACGTAGGGACGTTTGCCCCCTGTTTCTTTAAACTTTTCTTCTAATGATATTTTTGCCATGTTATTGATACCTTTAGCTCCTGCGTTTCGCCTTACGACAAAATCAATGAGCTCATCTAGCACGTCGCGATTTTTGGATGCGGGAAAGTGATAGAGCGCTTCACGAGCTTTTTGTGCATAGATCTGCGCGTCGGCCTGTGACTGCTTGATGCCATGTCCCTGCGTTACCCTTGTCACCACAGCCTGTATATCTTCTTCGGAGTGATGTAGCGCCATTGAGCAGATGGTTGTACTTTCTGAGACAGGCCATCCTGCGGCTGTTCCTGCAATGCATAGATCAATGGGAGCGTCACCATACCCTGGCGCAGATCATTGCCTGCTGGTTTTCCGATCGTTGATTGATCTTCAGTGTAGTCCAGAATGTCGTCGATGATCTGGAAGGCAATACCCAGATTTATTCCATAATCGTACAGGAACATGATTTCCTCGTTCGTGGCACCACTGACTATTGCACCACCTTTGCTACAGGCAGCGATGAGGCAGGCAGTTTTATGCTTGATCTTCTCGTAGTAGGTTTCGACGTGAGATCAATGCGCCCGGCAGTCATTATCTCCAGAATGGTACCTTCACAGACGGTAGCAACGGTATCGGAGAAGAGGTGGTCGATGCGAAAATCTTCAACGTCGGCGATCAAACCGGCTGTTTTGGCTAAGTAGTAATCACCGAGCAGAATAGCGATTTTGTCGCCCCAGACTGCATTGACGGTCGGGTTCCCGCGTCGTGTTTTTGCCTCATCTATAATATCATCGTGGATGAGGGTCGCGAGGTGCACCATCTCATAGGCGACGCTCAAGAGGGAGCAATTTGTCAAAGCGATAGGTATTTAACTTTCCTGAGAGGAGGGTGATTGCTGTGCGCAGACGCTTTCCAGGGGACGCAATTGCATGCATTGATGCAGAATTGAGGATATCAAGCCCTGATGTCGCTCGTTCCTGAAATGTGATATCTACCTGTTCGAGATCATCCTGTATATCCGCAAACAATCGGCTCAATGTGGCCGTGCTATTCATGATAAAAAATACTCCATTTCGCATTCTTCTGGCACATACGTTGCCTGGACGAAGAGGTGCTTTGTCTATTGGAACATGCCACGACTTCTCACAAAGTTTATAGCAGGCTCTCTTAGATTATAGCGCGTATCGTCTATTAACTCATAGGGTACATGCATCGTAAATCTCGATACAGATGTAGCTACTTCGACTATACATCAGACGTTGTATCGACCTCGATCAGGTCTTCCTGCACATATCCAGCTGTGAGGCCAGCATCATCAAGAGCGTCAAGGGCCGTACGATATTCTGCCCAGGTCAGGCGGCGATTGAGTACAGGATCATTGACGGCTTTCCAGGCTGGAAAATACTGATCCATCAGGCTGACAGGTGTATCGGTGCCCAGTTCTTCGGCGATCCAATGCAGCACGTCACCTGTGCCAGAGATATCTTCTGGCATAACGAGGTGGCGTATTAACAAGCCGCGGCGTGCAATTCCCTCTTCGTCGAGTTGGAGTGGGCCAACCTGGCGATACATCTCGCGCAATGTCATCTGATTATGATCAACGTACCTGGGCATTTTGGAGGTACGGAGCGCATTTTTGTTGTCGGCATATTTGGCATCGGGAAGATAGATATCGACGACGCCATCCAGAAGTTGGAGTGTTTCCAGATTCTCATAGCCCGCGCAATTGTAGACGAGAGGCAAGCGTAAACCCTTGCCACAGGCAACGACGAGCGCTGCTAGAATCTGGGGTACAAAGTGCGTTGGTGTGACGAGGTCCAGATTGTGGCAGCGTTTTTTCTGTAAGTAGAGCATCATATCTGCCAGTCGTTCAGGACCGACCCGATGGCCCAATCCACCCTGGCTGAGCGAGAAGTTCTGACAATAGGTACAGCGTGCCTGGCAGTAGCCAAAGAAAATTGTGCCAGCGCCACGTGTGCCACTGATCGGTGGCTCTTCGCGTCTATGGACATTCCATGATGCGACGATGGCCTCTGTACCTGAGTGACAGACGCCAGTCTTGCCTGCGATGCGATCGCAGCGACAATTTTGTGGGCAGATGGTGCAACTTCGTAGTATTTCCCATGCGGCTGCGGCTCGCTCTGCCAGTTCGCCTGTTTCATAAAGCTGAAGATAGCTGGGATAGAAAGAAGTAGACATTGTGCCTGTCTCCGTTGAAAAAATGTGTGTCACCATTTCAAGAAGCTAGGACTCACCTTGCGTGCGCCTGTCTCCCGTTGAAAAATGTCGCTGGCCCATGGGCGCATGCAACGTGTGACGCCACTACGCCAAATCCGTTCGGTAACTCAAAAAGTTATGGTGTGGGCCACTTATAGCCGCGTTGAGAAGGTCTGGGACCTTTGAGACCCCTGGTTTTCTCTTTTGTCGTCGCCAGTTTTCCTGCTCCGTACAGTTGCGCTGGCGCTACGTGTACGGGGTTTTTTTGATGGTTTGTCTTCAGTCTCAGCTCAGGTGCGGTTGCATCGACTTCGACATTTTGTGCAGCGTCCTTCGACGTTTTGTATTCTGTCTTTTGTCTCTGCTGGACGTTTGCCCAATAAGATTTTCGGTATCATCGGCAACCTCTGTCCAGAAACGAGCTTCCTGGCGTTGAATTGGGCGTGGGCCCTTAATGACGCGACCATCGGGCAAGCGGGTGACATGGCGCTCTGTGCGGCTTCCTCTTCATGTTCACGTCCTGGTCTGCCCCGGAAGGTATTACCTTCTGGGCGGCTACCTCGATGAGGTATGTCACGTTGCGTCTGGACGATCCTCATTGTTGTTAAAGCGTTCGTAATCGCCCTCGAACTGTTCATTGTAGGAGGCGCGTGATGAATGCTCTTGCTGTTCTTCTGGTGAAGCCTGCCGTGTCCATGTGCGACTCTGCCAGCGGGGTTGCGCGTATCAGGGCCGGACGTGGTTATATTGTCCTGCCTGGTCCCCGGTGCTCATTTGAGAATGGGCGCTCGTTGCGTTCAAAATCAGGGCGTCGATTGTCTCTTCCCCGATCCTGACCCCGGAATCGCTCATCTCGGTTTCCTGGTCGATTGTTATCACGGCGATAGTCGGGCCGTGTGCCCCAGGGCCATATGGAGTCGCTGGCGAAGCCGTACGTGCTCCCGGGACGCGATTGTCGTAGGGTCGACGTTCACCAGGTGAGAGTTATCGTAGTGGCCGTCGTTCGTCCTGGGCGGGAGTTGTCTAAGGTCAACGCTCTCCAGGGCGGGAGTTGCCATATTGTTGCCGATCGGTATTGTTTGGGCCGAAGGAGCGTGCGCGTGGACTCCGAGGGCCATAGGAATTGTCGGAGGTGCGCTCGAAGCCATGGGAATTGTCCCGGTAGTGCTCCTGTCGATTGTTCGTATAGGGTCTGTTGCCACCATGACCATTCTGTGAGGAGGAATACTCTGATGGTTGCTGATTGCGCCAGTTATTGCGGGGTGGCTGCCCATTGTTGTTGCTCCGCGAACGATAGTCCGCGTGCTGGTGTTGTGCACCGGATTCCCACGCACGATCGACTGTTTCGCGATTCAGGCGTGGTCGTGCCGGGTGTGATGATCGCTCTTCTCCATAATTGTTTGAGGATCGGTCACGAAATGACGGACGCGAGTCATCTCGTCGTTGCTTATTGAATTCTCTGGTCATAAATCCTTTCACGGTCGAGCCGTATGGGGGTTGTACTGTATTAAGTAGTGGTTAGATCGGCAAGATCCCTAGATAACTGCCTCCCGTCGGTCGTTCCGCACCTACTTTAGAAAGCTTGACGCACTATTCTCTTCTATACTGCAAATGGCTGGTTGCATGGGGGCACGTCTCCCTTATTATAACACATAACGACTATAAAAAGTATAGTGATTGCGTTTTTGTAGCTCAAATTTCATTTAATAGGAGTTGGTGTTGGTACTGGTGGTACTGTCCCTTCAAGTAAAGGAACGCCGATAAATTGGTATTGTGAGCTACCAAACATGGCTAGTGTCTTTTCCTGTAGCTCGTCTGGTAATAATGGGCGCAGGGTGACGCTGTAATATTGTCCATTTTCAAAAAAATCTCCCTGCTGTTTTCCATTCAATGCTGCTTTAATGCTTTGTATCTGTCCTGTATTTAAGAGGATTGCGTGTGTTGGAATAGTAAACTTAAGACATGGTATAGTTGGATTGGAGCTAACGTCATCTTCAGGGATAAGGCCGCATTCGAATGTGGCTGCCTGATGCTGCGGTGAAGTCGGAGATGGGCCAGTCAGGAATAGTCTGTTGGAGATTGGCACTGAACGTCTGCCGGGCAAGCAACGCAAAGGTTTTCCCTTTATAGACTGAGGTTGGTCCCTGTAATGTATGGGAGATCGTTGTAAGGAGCCTTCCCTAGCCGCTGGTATTCATCTCTTATCTTCGAGCACTGGATGGTTGACTTCCAAAGGCACCATACATAATTCCAGGTGCCTGCCATCGATGTTTATTCCAGAAAAGTTGCATCCTGATCTGGAATATCGAAAAACTGTTGGCGCTTGAAGCTAAGTAGCCCATCACTATCCACCAGGGTATTCAGTAATTGTTGTAAGGCACTCGTATTGAGCTTACCTTGTCGATCCAGGCCCAGAATATAGGTTCCATCTCCATATATGCTGACCTGTGGACCCAGATTAAATGTTCCTTTTAGACCGCCTCCGTAAAAGGTTCGTATAAGTACATCATTTGCACTGGTGTTGTATGTGATCTGTTGCTGTGTAGATGACCCGGTAAATGTAGTGCTCTGTCCACTCTGCTGATTTGAGGGATTAGAGGTATCGCAACTAGCAAAGAGTATTGCGCTATAAGCAATAACTTAGCAGGAGCGCACTGATTGATCCGCAATGATTTTGTATCTGGTTCTCCTGTAAGTGTAGGAACGCTTTATACATTGGATCGTGCATGCATCCTTTTTTTGCTTCTCCTGACTTTTTCTGTTCGTGTTACCATATTTCAGAATATTTTGTACATGCCAGCGAGAATCAGAGTCTCTCTTATTGAAACGAGAAACGACGCGGCTGGTTGCAGATTAAAAAAAGCGATAGCCGATCATCTTATAGACTAACTTAGCAGCCAGGAAATCCGCACGCACCTGCCCTGACATTGGACATAGTTCAACGACATCCATACCTACAATGGTTGTGCGTTGGCAGATTTCACGGAAGAGGTCCAGTACCTGGTACCATGAGAGGCCGCCCGGTTCCGGTGTTCCTACAGCGGGCATCTCGCCAGGATCAAAGGCATCCAGGTCGATAGTGACATAGGTATGCTTGCTTAGGCGTTCCCAGGGAAGCGTGGCAGTGCCTCTTGCCAACTGATGGGCCCATATAATAGAGACATTGGGATGTGTTTTCATAAATGCAGCTTCTTCTGGACTGAAGCTACGGATGCCGATCTCTAAGAGAGGGATGTTCATATCGACGACCCGCCGTTCAATGGAGGCATGTGAAAGTGGTGTTCCCTCATATTCGTCTCGTAGATCACCATGAGCATCAATATGGACGACGGTAAGGTCCGGGTAGTGCTCACGTACTGCTGCAATGGCGGGTGCTGAAAGGGAGTGTTCGCCGCCCAGGGTCAATGGAAGTTGTCCTCGCAGCAAGACTTCTCGCACCGCATTTCCTGTTGCTTTGAGGGCCGCATAATGGTCCATTCCACTATAATCTAATTGTGGTCGTGTATAGACGCCGACTTCGATTGGACAACAGTCTAGTTCCTCATCATAAAGTTCCATCTGACTCGATGCATCCAGAATTGCCTGTGGTCCATGTTCCGTCCCTTTTATATAGCAAACACTATATTCAAGGGGAGCTGGAATGATTGTGACACGTGCTGTATGCAGGTCACAATAGGGTGCATCTGGTGCACCGAATTGTGTAATAGATGTTTCTTCCACGTTAATAATTTTTCTTTCCCTGCTACTAGTCTTATTTGCCAATAGAGATGCTGGCAAATAGGGGGTGTTGTTTGTTATTATGCCACATACAAAATCTCAATTTTAGGTAATGCGGTGGTTCATGTGTCAAGTGAAAGTAAGCTTTCAAGTTCTGTTCCCATAGCTTCAGTAGTCACAGCATTATTGAGCGTGTCATTATGGAAGGTGAGCGGTGTCCAGTCAGCTTTTGCCTCGTAGAGAACTCCATGGCCCGGTGCATAGTATGCATCATTGAGTGCTACTTGAAGTAGCTGTTCCTCCATTATTTTGTACCTGTTATTGGTCAATTTGTTTGCCAGGTGAAAGGACTTGAGCAGAAGTATCTGGCGACCTGCTTCTTTGACCTTTGTTCTGACGAAGACCTTCCCTGGTTGTGTGGGCGTCGTGCCGGAAAAATTTGCGGAGAAGAAGTAGCCTTTGTAGCGGTCATCCCACATGTGCAATGGATTCGTCTGCAAGGAATACGTATCGAGAAGGTCGGTCGCCTTGTTGAGAAAATCCTGTTCATGTGTGACAGTATATGTGTCGAGCAGGGAAAGAGCAATCTGGCTGATCTCGCCCATCTGACTTTGACTTCCATCCACGGTATAATTTTTCGTATGACCCACGTAGAATTGCTCACGGGGATTGGCTATTCCATTGGGAAGTAGCACATCATCCATCTGGTTCGTAAAGGTGTGATACTGCCCAATGTAGGCATGTGTGTAGACAAAATTGACGATATGGATGCCCATCTGTTGCCAATCTTGCTTATCGGAGAGGACGCCTGCCTGTATAAGAGCGCATCCTGCTTCAAGCACCAGATCGACGCGGTACGAGCCGTACGGATGAGTGTTACTGGTCTGATAGATGCTACCAATTCTGGCATCATAGGCTGTCGCATAACTGTTTGCCAGGCTCAGAGCTGTATTCAGGTAGAATTGATCGTGCGAAAGGTGATAAAGGTCAATAAACTCGTCATATAACCAGCCTCGTTCATTGTGAGAATGCGCAAATTCGGCTTTGATGATGGGTGTATAGCGTGCAATTTCGCCTGCGAAACGGGTATCGATAGGATTTTGTTGTGTGTAAGACCAGAGGTTATGAAGATAACGGAGGTCGGTTAGTGCATCATGACGGAGTGGACTTCCATTCAACTCATCTGGATTTCCCGTGCCATTAATGTTAGTTTGCAGTGGATGTGTGCCATAGCGCCAGTTCACCCATAACCCGCCCAATCCATGCGCAATAGCAGGATTATCGTCAAACCCATTCTCTTTCATATTGTTCAGGAGATCTACTTCGACGCTGTGAAGTGTTGAATTGGTATGAGAAGAGATCGATATTCCTGTTGACGCCGTATTGCCACCTATCCAGGAACAACCAGCAAAGAGCAGAGTAAGGGCAAACATAGGCACAAAATATAAAGATCTGAAACGGATAAGGCGCATAACCTTTCCCCCCTTCTATCCATCTGACTACGATATGCGACCACTTCCTGATGACCCAATTCACACACCTTTGTTATTTGCAATAAAAAGCGGCTCTCCGCGCTTCCGGGTGAACCATTGGGTAGGGGCGTGTCCTTGCGACCGCCCTGGATAGCCACCGGGGCGGTCGCAAGGACACGCCCCTACCCAATTTTGACCAATTTCCCCTCGAAGGATGGAGACCCTAAAAAGCGTGGAAATGGTATTGCTGTATGTATAATGGTAGTATACTCTTTAAAAGGAAAAAACGCAAGTGTTATTTTATAAAGCTATTGTTATGCAAGATGTTTGTGTATCAAATAACAGGTAAAAACGTTATTGAAACAAAAAGAAGGATGAGGACACTTCTCATAAAATGAAGAGCGCCTCATCCACCATAATCGCTACTTACGACTGCTGAACGTCGGTAGCTTAGTCACGTTTATTGCCCTTACCGCACCCCCGTTTTGGCGAGTCGAGCGGTCATAGCGGCCTCGTAACGGGTGGGATCGGGCACATCTGGGCGCAGAGAACGATTGCCACGAATGACAAAATGGGCCTCTACATCGTCGCTCTGAAACATCTCTTTGGCGAAGGCGATAGCATCCTCCTGGCTGAATTCTTTGCATGAGCAGATGTCGATATCGACCTCGCCATATTCGGGCCAGGCATGCATGCTGATATGGCTCTGGGCGATGACGACAAAACCCGACATTCCAGCATCCAGCGGATTGGACGTTTCAATATCATAAAGATGTACAGGGCTGACCTTCTCCATATCGACACGGCCAGGATATTCGTCCAGCACACGGCGCAGAAGTGGCTCATTGCTCAGCAGTTCCCGGTCACAGTTATAAAGTTCAAGCATCAAATGGACAAGCATTCGGGTCTTCCTCCTGATTGTTTTCTCAGGCCATCTTGCTAAGAGGGCCATAACAGTGATATCTGCTTGTGTGCGATCAAAATTTTTCACACAGTAAGATATTATACATTAGGTTGTCAAGCTAATGCAAAAGAGAAGAAGATACTATTTACCTAATGGCGATTGGGTTTCCACCTAAACGTCAGAGCATATCTACCTAAACCCCAATAGTCAGCCGGCTTGAAGCTAGCTACCAATCAACCTAATAGCGATAAAGCATTAGCCATTAGGTTGAATAGCGTCTATGGGCGCACCTTTTTGCCAGCTTCGTACGCGTCTTTTAAGGTAGCAAGCAGTTCCTTCACGGTGTGCAAAAAGTTCTTTGCGGGGACGTGGCTGCGCTTTGCTTATTGCGTAGGCGCTGAGTAAAGGTAAAGCAATGGTAGAGTCGCCATAGATAACAACAGTGTCGTTGAGGTGATCGGGCTTGATTTTGCCCCACGAAACGGCTTCAGAGGGTGTCGCTCCTGAGAGGCCACCCCAGTGGGGAGCATCCGCTGTGATCTGGATAAAGTAGTCGTGCCCACCTTTATTGATGCCGAGCACTTCCCATAATTGTGGTTGTGTCTGCAGGTAGAAGTTTTTGGGACTACCACCACCCAGAATAATTACTCCATTGCGCGTTGCGGAGAGAACGATAGCGGTGGTCTCGTTCACATCGGCCAGGGGATCAAGCGTCAACTTGCTGCCATCCAGTGCATTGCGTGCTACATTCATACCAATCGACGAATCGCCAGGAGATGAGGTGTAGATGGGCACGTTCCATGCAGCTGCCTGTGCCAGGACCGAATACTCAGGCTTTACACCTGCTTTGAGCAATTGCATACCCAGGTGATGGTGCAGTTCTGAGGTAGAGATCGGGCGATTGGGCAGGCTGGTGAGGCTTTCGCGCACAAAGGCGTCGGTATCGAGAAGCACTTTATCCTCAAACAAAATGTCGTAGATACGAATCACGCCCTCTTCCTGCAACTTCGTATCATCCAGGCGAAAATCGCCACGATGCAGTGACATCGCCAGTGCATGGTGCATATCGTGATAGAGGTTCGCGCCTGTGCTGACGATAAAGTCGATGAAGCCGTTCTCCATCAGTGAGATAAGACAGCCGCCCAGGCCAGCGGGAGTCAACGCGCCTGCCATTGTCAGACCAATCGTGACATCCTCTTCGGGTGAGAGCATCTTTTCAACATAGAGACGCGCAGCCTCATTCAGACGTGCGGCATTGTATGCCTGGTATTGTTCATCGATCAATTCCGTGACGGTCATATCGGGACGGATGCGCCGTGGTAAAATCTGTGCGCCACCCAGATAATCGTTTGGTTCAGATGATCCGCCGCATGATCATGGGAGGGATGGTATCGTGATGAGCATTGAAGAATCCTTTCTGAATGGTAAAAAAGGCCGTAGGCCAATGTCTATTGTATCAGATAGAGAAAATGATGTGTGTGAAACAAATTGGGAATGGGTAAGTAGAAGATTTCACTGTATGTTTTTGCCACTTAAAATAGTCAGAGGTGAGGCGTCCCACGCCTCGCCCTGGAAAGCCATGAGTCAAGTCTGGATCACTTATGTTACTCAACCATCGATCTTCTGACCTCAATAACCTGGTCGCGCAACTGGGCCGCCTTCTCAAATTCGAGTTGTTTGGCCGCTGTACGCATCTGTGATTCCAGGTCTTTGATCAGGCGCACCGCTTCGTCCTTTGGCAATGTTGCCAGTACTGCCGCCGTTGTTTTGCCATCTGCCGCTGCTCCATCGACACCACTCATGGCTTTAATGCGATCAGAGAGCGCCTTCACTTCTTTCTTGATGCCACGTGGAGTAATATTGTGCGTTCATTATAAGCAAGTTGAAGCGTGCGACGGCGATTGGTTTCATCAATTGCACGCTGCATCGATCTCGTCGTTTTATCGGCGTACATGATGACGCTACCCTCGACGTGGCGAGCGGCGCGTCCGATCATCTGCACCAGCGAACCCTCTGAGCGCAGGAAGCCTTCTTTATCGGCATCCAGAATAGCGACCAGCGAGACTTCCGGCAGGTCGAGTCCTTCACGTAACAGGTTGATGCCGACCACCACGTCATACACGCCCAGGCGCAGATCGCGCAATATCTCTATGCGCTCAATCGTATCGATCTCTGAGTGCAGATAATGGACCTTGATATTCAGTTCTTGCATATAGTCAGCAAGGTCTTCTGCCATCTTCTTGGTCAATGTCGTGACCAGGACGCGCTGCCCCTTTGAGACACGCTGCCGAATCTCAGCCAGTAGATCGTCGATCTGCCCCTTTGTGGCTCGCACACTGATTTCTGGATCGATCAGTCCTGTTGGGCGAATGAGTTGCTCAACGATGGTCTCGCTATGCTCATATTCGTAGGGACCAGGCGTTGCTGAGACGAACAGAGCCTGGTTGATCTGCTGCTCAAACTCTGGGAAGGTGAGTGGGCGGTTATCCATAGCCGAGGGGAGCCGGAAGCCATAATCGACGAGTACCTGTTTGCGTGAGCGATCACCTGCGAACATGCCACGTACCTGTGGTAGGGCTACGTGCGATTCGTCGACGACCAGGAGAAAATCATCGGGCATATAGTCAAGCAATGTCCATGGCTGATCACCTGCGGCTCGCCCTGCCAGGTGACGCGAGTAGTTCTCAACGCCTGAGCAGAAACCTGTCTCGCGCAGCATCTCCATATCAAAATTGGTACGCTGCTTTAAGCGGGCGGCTTCCAATATCTTGCCCTCTGTCTCTAGTTCCGCCAGCCGTTCTTCTAGTTCCTTTTCGATCAGTTTGATGGCCTCGTTCAGGCGCTCCTGCGTAGTGACCCAGTGTTTGGCGGGATAAATGTCGAGGCGCTGGCGTTTGCCCAGTACCTCACCAGTGAGAGGATCGATCTCGGTCATGCGCTCAATCTCGTCGCCAAAGAACTCGATGCGTACGGCTACATCTTCATAGGCCGGGAAGATCTCCAGCACATCGCCGCGTACTCGAAAACGCCCACGAATAAAGTTTGCATCGTTGCGCTCATACTGGATCTCGTTCAGATGACGTAAGATTTTATCGCGTCGCCGCTCTTCTCCTACCTTTAAGGTAAGCACAACTTCGCCATATTCTTCTGGACTACCCAGGCCATAGATGCAGGAGACGGAAGCAACGATCAATACATCTCGCCGCTCAAAAAGACTGCGGGTTGTTGAGAGGCGCAGCTTCTCGATCTCTTCATTGACCATACTCTCTTTTTCAACATAGGTATCTGTACGTGCAATATACGCCTCTGGCTGATAATAGTCGTAGTAAGAGACAAAGTACTCAACGGCATTGTTGGGAAAGAACTCTTTATATTCACTGTAAAGTTGTGCGGCCAATGTTTTATTGGGGGCAAGCACCAGTGTTGGTTTCTGTACCTGCTCGACGATCTTTGCAACGGTATATGTTTTACCACTACCCGTGACGCCTAATAATGTCTGTTCTTTTGTCCATTTCTAATGCCCTCAACTAACTGAGCAATCGCATCTGGCTGATCGCCTGTTGGTTGAAATGGTGCCTCTACTTTAAATTCTGCCATGCGCCCCAATCCTCATGTATAGAATATATTTTCCAAAATCTCATCCTCATTATACCATTACCAGCCCTTGAATTCATAAGGCTAGCAGGTCAGTTGTTTAACTGTATCTACGAAGTCATTGATGTCAAGAGGCTTTTCTAATCCTACAATGCCACGTTGAGCTAACTCATTTTTAGGAAGTTTTGCACTTACCATCATTGCAGGCATGTGTGCGAGATTAGCCTGAGCATGAAGGCGATCATAGAGATCAATACCATTAATATGAGGAAGCCTGTAGTTGAGGATCAAGAGAATAGGCGTAATAATTTTGATCACTTCTAATGCCTCAAACGGATCTGTTACCAGAATGGTTTCATATGGTGTCTCATCAATTAGCAAATGAAGAAAAATCGCACCGATATCAGCATCATCTTCTACTATCAGAATCGTTTTCGTCTCTGCCTGTTTTTCACTCATCGTTGTTCTTTACCTACCATTTCGTTGATTACTATGTTATTTTGTAATACGGTTTGAAGAGCTAAAAAGCGACAGTCAGAAGTCCTCTTTTTGAGACCATAGGCTGAGTAAAACTGTTCAGCTTGCTTTAAATGACGTTGCTAACATTGACATTGTGTGAATATGTATGCTATCATCAGAATGAGATAACAGAGTGTATAAATGCTGGCCGTCGATGAATGACGGCTCTCAAAAGCCATAGAAAAATGGCTTCTCCTGCACCAGCCACGAAAGCTGGACCTCTCCCCTATTGTCCCTCCTGGATATGGGAGCCATTGTCGATAGTAAGATAGAAGATGCATCCGTGTAGATGAGATGTTTATATGTTGTGCCTGGCTGACTGGTATATTCCGTTATCAAAGATGTAGAATTGAAAATCCAGCGTAGTGGGTTTTGCCTCAGGAGAGATGTAACCACTGTGATTATAAAAATAAAAGAGAAGACGCTTCTTCATAGTGAAATAGAGGAGAACGTCCCTCAGATAGATGAGGTGATGGTGTGTCTAAGAAAAGTCCAACTTTACTAAAAGTGTATGTTATTCCCGTACTTTTGCTCAATATCGCTCTATGTAGCCTGGAATTTTCTTGCTACGTATTCAATGCATGGCATACCATCCTATCTTGGATATATAGTGATTGTTACGGTGAGCCTGTACCTGTACCTGATGTACCTGGGTCGCTACCTTTATTAGATTCAGAAAAGAGAATTGTACGGCAAGAAAAAGGAAAATGTACCTGATGAGTGAGCCAAACCCTCTTCTCATCAGGCATAGATAAGTTGGTCTGCTCTCCAGAGCAAACTATACATAAAATGATACTATTGCAAAAATAAGTGGTAATCTTTCTGTTCTACTTAGCCATTTAAGCTGCCAAACTGCCGAATTATTCTCGTTTTAGCCAGCCTCTCTTCACCTCAAGTAATGTGCAATGTGCACAAGTACATTTAAATATTCTAAAGAAATTCTAAAGCACACATCCATTTTCTAAAAAATATGCTCAATAAAATGAGTGATATTGCTCAAAAAACATCTAAATGAATTTGCCTTAAATTGTGCATATTGCACAATTCATGTGAAGGTAATTCATATAGATTGCATCTACTTCTAGGCATAGCAACGCTTTATACTTCTTTCAACGAGAAAGAAATGAAGAGTATCAATGAAGATCCCTCCCTCAATGGGACCGGATGGACTTTTTTCTACGCCTGCCTCCACTACTCATTGCTGAGAAGAGCACTGTAATCCATCTTGAATAAGAGAAGCTTTCCCTGGATTTATTCTGGCTGAAAGGACTGATCGTATGATGACAACACTTCTTCGTACTGCCTGGGATCGCATACGCACGAATTGGCACGATCCCCTTATCCGTCGTTATGTGGCTTTTTATATGGGTGGTAAACTCCTGGGGTTGGCACTGGTCATTGTCGCGATATCGACGTTCCTTCCCTCGGTAGTGCACGCGGCGACTGGTGCATCTGGACCTACTCCAGAGATGAATGCTGTCAATACCGTCTGGACGCTGGTTGCAGCATTCCTTGTCTTCTGTATGCAGGTTGGCTTTGTAATGTTAGAAGCAGGCTTCGCACGTTCTCGTGAATCTGTGAATATCCTGGTCGAAGGTATTGCTGACACGTGTATTTGTGGCATCTTATTCTGGGCCTGGGGCTTTGCCTTTATGTTTGAGCCAGGTAGCGGTTTTATTGGTACCCAGGGTTTCTTCTTAATGGGCCTGCCATCTACCTATATGACAACTGGCGTACCACTACTGGCGTTCTGGGTTTTCCAGTTCGCATTTGCTGATACCGCTTCGACGATTACTTCAGGTGCAATGATTGGACGCTGTGGCTTCTGGGGCGACATTATATACAGTATTGGTGTCACTGGCTTTATCTATCCAATTATTGGACACTGGTCCTGGGGTCCCGACGGCTGGCTAGCTATCGCGGGCTTCCATGATTTTGCAGGTTCAACCGTCGTGCATAGCATCGGTGGTGCCATCTCCTTAGCTGGTGCTCTTGCCCTTGGTCCTCGTCTGGGACGCATCTTTAAGCGCGATGGTGGCGGACCTCCTCCTGCTCATGACCTGGTAATTGGTGCTGTTGGTGGCTTGATCCTCTGGTTTGGCTGGTACGGTTTTAATCCAGGGAGTACGCTTTCCGCTCTTGACACTGTAGGTATTGGACGTGTCTCGTTCAATACGACTCTTGCAGCGTGTTCCGCTGGACTTGCAGCCTTATTCATCGCTTATGCTCGTACGAAAAAGTGGGATCTCGGCTTAACTGTCAACGGCTTCTTAGCAGGACTGGTTGCCATTACCTGTCCCTGCTACTGGGTTGATCCGATTGGAGCTTTTTTCATCGGCATTGTAGCAGCCTTTGTCGTAGTCTGGGGCCTGGATCTGTTAGAGTACCTGCGCATTGATGATCCAATTGGAGCCGTCCCTGTCCACCTTTTCGCTGGTATCTGGGGTACGCTCTCGCTTGGTCTGTTCGCAGCAGGAACGTATGGAGCTTCAACAGCGACTGGTCCTGATACAAGTAGTGTCGTTACAGGTCTGTTCTATGGTGGTGGTGTTTCTCAATTGCTCAAGCAGCTTCTTGGTTCCGGCGCAACGGTACTGGCAACTCTGGCGATCTCCTTGGTCATGATGTATGCCCTCAAATATGTTGGTGTGCTTCGTGTCTCGAAGGAAGGCGAGCTTGAGGGTCTGGATATACACGAGCATGGTGCATCTGCTTATCCTGAATATGCTCTGGCTGTTGCAGGATCTTCCAATGGCCAATGGACATAATGGGCATGTATACGCTTGCTTCAGTAGAGCCAACGGAAAGCCCGGTGCTGTCACAGGAGTAAATACGAGAAATCGTATAGATTAGTGTTTTGCTCAAGGAGTTCTGACAAGTTATCTCACTATAGTGAGAGAATTTGATGGAACTCCTTGCTCATTAGTACTATCTCATCTTCCTGAAGTAATGAACACTGTGATACAAGAAGATAGACGAGAGTTATTGCGTATTGCTCAGTGGATCTGTGAACAAAAGTACTTCCGAGTGAAAAGGATACGCCAGCTTGCAGGAACAGAGGAAAATTATCTGCTTCTCATTCGCGAAATTGATCGTGTGAAGTCACAGGTTCAGCATGCCCGCTCGTTGGAGGCAGAAGCAACGCTGACACTGATAGATTGGCTCTTAATTCTGGAACAGTTTGCATGGCAGTGTGCATATTGTCAGAGTAAGCCATTTGAGATTATGAGCCATGTTGTTCCCTTGCCGCGTGGTGGGACAACGCCTGAAAATTGTGTTCCTGCTTGCTACAGTTGCAGTACTGGCAAAGGAAAGGTGCATGCTCGTCATCGTGTGCAGGCTCAGCTTGTAGAAGGTGGAAATGCTGGGCATGAAAGTCTCTATTCTGAGGATTCAAGTTCATCTCCACTAAAACGATAGCCCACACCTGAAATAGTGAGAAAGAAATGAGGATGTGCCGGATCAGGCTCAATTTTCTTGCGTAACTGTCCAACATAGACATGTAAATATGATGCCTTTGCCTCGTAATTTGCCCCCCATACCTGGGTAAGTAGCATCTGTTGTGTTATAATCTTGCCCCGGTTCTGAATAAACACGTTTAATAAGTCAAATTCTGTTGGCGTAAGTTTTACCTCTTTTCCATTCACTGAGACGAGGCGCTGTGCAAAATCTACATGCAGTGGTCCCGCTGTAAATGATGGTTCTGTTTGTGCTGATTGGTGGGAAGCATGACGCAAGCGCGACCCGGATACGTGCCAGTACTTCATTAATCCCAAAGGGCTTGGAAACATAATCATCGGCTCCTAAATCAAGTGCCAGGACTTTATCACGTTCTTTGTTTTTCACCGAGATGACAATAATTGGCAGATCGGATTGTGCTCGTACTCGTTTGCATACCTCTAATCCGCTCATTCCTGGCAGTCCGAGATCCAGTAACATCAGATTAAGCGTATGTTGCTCTATCGTTGCAAGCGCTTTTTCTCCATTGTTCGCGGTGAAGACCTCATATCCATGTGCTGCAAGGCTTCTTTGCAGTGCCCGCAAAATCTCATCCTCGTCGTCAACTATGAGAATACTTGCTTTACGTTTGCTCATAACTATCCTCTATTTCGCTCAATGGAAGCGTGAATTGAAATATGGCTCCTCCACCTTCTCTTGACTCTACCCATATCTGCCCTTCATGAGCTTCAATCAAGGCCCGGCAAATTGCCAGCCCAAGGCCAGAACCACGCGAGTATGTGGTAACAGGAGGATCTCCAAGGACACGATAAAACTTGTCGAAGATGCGCTCTCGCTCCGCTGGCAGAATCGCCAGGGCCGCGATCAGCAATGCTCACACAAACCTGTTTTTCTGTGCAATGGATGCTTACGTCAATTGGTGAACCATCTGGTGTGTGATGGATGGCGTTTTCAATGATATTCGTGATGACCTGGTCAATCTGCACAGAATCGATCTCGACAGGAGGTAACGTATCTGGAATATCGACCTGGACTTTTCGTCCTCGTAGCTGCTCGTGCATACGGTCCAGAACATCGTGTACCAGTTCATCAAGAGGATACCAGACTTTTTCTGGATGCAATGCGCCCGCTTCAATGCGCGACATATCCAGCAAATTCTCTACCAGCCCATTGAGTCTATCTGTCTCACGTTCGATCGCTGAGATAAAGCTCTGGCGTGCATCCTCATTCCATTCTACCTCTTTTTGCTGTAAACTTGTTACTGATGTCTTAATGGTTGCAAGCGGTGTGCGTAAATCATGTGATACTGATGAGAGCAATGCTGAACGTAACGCATCAGTTTTCTGAAGCACTTTTGCCTGTAAACTTTCGTTTCTGAGCCGCCCTCGTTCAATGATCGTAACCGCCTGCTCTAGAAATGCAGAGAAAAAGATACTCTGTGAAGTGGGATAATCGTATTCCTTCCCAATGCTCCATCCTCTAATGATGGATGCTTCTGCATCTTCCTCGATATTTAAACGCAGTATACCGATGACCTGCTGATCTGTTTTTAGTGGAATGAGCCGGATATAACGACGCATCTGACGTTTCTCTTTCCCATTTTGCTTCGCGTGTTGATAATGGATAAGCATCAGTATAGGGTGTATCGGTGCAATCTTTTATCTTTACAGGTTTGCCATGTGTCTGTACCCATTGTATCTGAGCTGGCTCATCGCTACAAAGTTGTATCTGTTCAATAGGGGTATATAGCGCTCGCCTGGATGGTAAATTCGTTCTCGGTGTGAGGGAGCAGAAACGAGCAATCGCGTATGCCGAGCGAGGAATAGATTTCGATGATAGAACGCGCTAAAATTGTAAGCTGGTGCCGGACATCTTCCTGCCGGTTGGTGGTACGAATATGTCATAGAGCATGCGCGTTTCTCGTTCGCGGTGGCTTGCATCTTCTGCACGGTGACGGAGTGCAGAAGTAAGTTGACTAGTTAAAATTGCAGTGATGAGAAAGACGATCAAGGTCAAAATATCTGCGAATTTGGCGACTGTTAAACTATACACAGGCGGAATAAACAGGAAATCGAATAAGAAGAAAGCGAGAAATGAGGCTAACATTGATGCATAGAGACCGCGAAGCCCGGCAAGTGCAAGAATAACGAGTAAATAAATCAGGAAGCTATCGGGAATCTTTGGATAAAGATGGAGCAGGAAGATGAGACCTGTAAGGAATAGCAATGCTTCCTAATGCCAGGAGGCTGTCGATGACATAGTGTTTTCTACGTGGTACGCCTTTTGCATACGATCTGGATAAGGATTGTAGCTTTTTCAGGTTCATGTCCCTCTAATATGTTTTGCTTAATGGTGCTTTGGGAAAAAACTAATAGGTCTCTCTTTTTAGGATAAAAGATACAGGGGCGCGTGTCAATGAGAAAAAGATCTGTTAAAATTTATGGACATCTCTCTTGAAGATGTCCATAGAAAAGAGAAAGACGCTAAAAACTTCCACCAGCACCGCCACCGGTGCTACCACCACCACCGAAACTTCCACCAGCACCGCCGCCAAATCCTCCACCTCCAAAGCTGCCGCCTGCACCGCCTCCATAACTGCCGCTGGAGCCTGTATTACTGGTACCGGAATTATTATTGTAAACAGGGTAAGGGTAATAGCCACGGTTCCATTCCTGGTTGCCCCATCGCCTGCCACCACCCATAGGAGGTCCACCACGGCGTCGGCTACGAGCAAAGCCTAGAATAACGAGTACAAGGATTACCAGGAGTACTATTGCTAATACGCTGGCAACAATAGCTCCTACTGTCGTTATACCTCCACTTGAGCTTCCAGTAGTGAGCGCATCATGTAATGAATCGATGGCTGCAATTGTCGCGCCTGTGTAGTCACCGTTATTAAAATTGCTTTTAAATGCATCTACGGCATTACTTGCCTGCCCATCAGACAATTTGACCTGAGAACCACTTTCGATAGACAGGTGTCGTTGTACAGTATCGATAGCTATGTCGACAGTGTTTGTACTGGATAGATGGCTCCTGGCATCATTATCAAGTGCTGCCTGGTCACCAGTAAATGTACTGGTTGTATAAATCAATACAGAGACTGGCAAATGTGCGGCATCGGAGCGTACTTTGCTAGCATTCAATACACCTGATTGGTCATTGATAGTCACAGTATTGGCATATGCATGATTAGCACTTGCCATAAACAACATCATTAACAGGCTGAACACAATGAGTGATGTTCTGCCGTAATGCGATTTTGTAGGAAGAAGGATACTCATCCGTTATTCTCCTCTTTACATACTATAAGGCTCTTTTTCTATACGTATTATCCAGACGTAAAGAAGACATAACTATCAAAAATAAAGGCAGGCATGCAGTTTTGAGAAGAGTATTTTGTTACAGCAGGTCCTCTAGGCTATATCCAATCATAGGTGAACTCTTTTCCCTGTATAATCCGTGATACAAGGGTGCATAGATAAATTTCTATTGCGCTATGGAATTATGATCCATGTTCTTTGTGGAAGATGGCTGATATATGGAGGTCTTCTGTATGGCGCTCTTGTATAGAGTCTGTCGTTCTCTGGCCGGGCGAGCTATTGTACTCGTTTGTTTTCTCTTGCTTGCTCCTCTAGCCAGCTGTGGTACTCCCCAACCACTTCAAATTAGCAATCTCAATCTCGGTATTCCCACGGCTGCTTTGAAATCACCTGTCACTGGGCCTTTACCGGGTAATACACAATTGCATGTGCGTTTTACGTTCAAGCTTGATCCCAATCTATTAAAGCAGGAGGACCAGCAACGAGGGCAGCCTGGTCAGCGTTCCAGATTGGAAAGTTTTGCCAATAAGGTTGGTATAAGTGATGCCACCTATCAAAAAATCAAGAACTTTCTTCAGCTTGCAGGGGATTTCGCTCAAGCTGAGCAAACTGCGTACGAATTTATCGCTTGATGCGAAGGCAAGTACATTTGCGAAATTGCTGCAAACGAAATTTGTGGTGCACAATTATAATGGACGGACATTTTTTGCTCCCAGTTCGGCTCCGAAGCTTCCCAGTTTCCTGGTGAACTCATTAGATGCAGTGACTGGACTCGATAACTATAGTGCAGGGCCACAACACGATTTCACTATGCAGTTTAATCAAACCCCCGGTAGCAAGTTCACAGACGCGACCTGGACAGGATTGTTCTCCCCTTGATCAGACGCTGCTTCCACGTGAAGTTGCAGGAGCTTATGGCTATAGTCAGCTCTGGAATCGTGGCTTGCATGGTGAGAATATGACCGTCAATCTGATTGAGATCGATGGTGCGTATAAGCAAGATATTCAGAACTACTTCGACTGTATTAAATTCCCCATGAATTATTTCTCGGTGACGGATGTTGATGGCTCTCCACAGCAGGCATTGGGAGAGTCGACGCTGGATATTGAGATGGTGGCAGGACTGGCCCGTTCGGCGAATATCAAGGTGTATCAGACGGACGGCAGCGATAATACGAATGATGTATGGGTAAATGTCAATGATGAGTTGCAGCAGCTCATTAACGATAACGTGAACAATAATAGTGCCGGAAATGTGGTGAGTATCAGTCTGGGTGCCGCTGAGGGGGATATGACATCGCAGGATATGCAGGCGTTGGATAGTAGTTTCCAACAACTGACACGTGTCTTGCATATGACTGTTTTTGTTGCCAGTGGTGACTGTGGAGCGTTTACTTCGCAGCGCTACGGCGATCTCTCGGTCAGCTTTCCGGCCAGCGATCCGTGGGTGACGGCTGTTGGAGGCACTGTTCTCGTACCTAATGGGACACAGGGACGCTCTAATGAAGTGGTCTGGTCCGATGGTTCAAATCAATCTTCCTGTAAGAATGCATGGGGGAGTGGGGGTGGCAATAGCACTGTCTTCCAACGTCCAGGCTGGCAGAATGCTTCCGGTGTCAATAATCGCTATTCACATAATGATCGCCAGCTTCCTGATATATCAGCCGCTGCATATGCACTGGCCGTCTACTTCCAGGGTCGTTGGGGAGCGGTTGGAGGCACAAGCGCGGCGGCCCCAATCTGGGCAGCGGGTCTTGTGCTGGTAAATCAGGGAATGTTGCAACAGATTCATAAGCTGGCAAATCTGCCCTCGACGGCGCAACAGTTTTATGCCGTTGCTGATCAAAGTGGTGGGACAAGCCCTTATTATGATGTGACGCGCGGAAATAATCTCTATTATCCTGCCACTCCGGCTGGGACTTCTCTTCTGGCCTGGGGACGCCCAATCTGGCTGATTTTTACCAGATTGTGTCGAATAAATTTCGATAAGGGCTATACTGATGCTCCTATAGAGGCCGTGTAGACGACGCTCAGGACATAGTTGGATACAAAAAGAGATCCAGGGCAGGCTGCAAATCCACAGGCTGCCTGGATCTCTTTTACAAAGAGAGCTTTCTTTTATGCCTCTTCTGATTGACTGTACTGCTGGGCCAGGGCTTTCACCCACTGGTAATTGCCCTCGATCTTCTCACCCTTGAGAAGCTTCATGGACATATAGAGCCAGCAGATGGCATTTGGAATCGTCAGGTAGTCCTTGCCAGCCAGTTCTAGCGCGGCCTGGCACATACGCTGATAGTGTTCCTCATCGTGTAGCAGATGGTAGAGGTGCTCCGCAACTCTGCTTGTATGACCAACATCAACCAGGTAGCCATTGACGGTATCCTCAATCTGAAGAGGAATACCACCAGTCCTATAGGCGACCACGGGTTTGCCTTTCATCAAAGCCTCTGTAACCTTGACTTCAAAGCCTTCTTTCGTCGAGAGCTGAAGGACGATGGCGCTTCTTCGCAAGAGAGTGTTCAGGAGCTGGTCGATATGGGGCAGCCTCAGCACCTTTACGTCATTGATGAAGGGAATGTACTCCGGCGAATGCAGGATAGCCATGATCTGGTTATAGATGGGAACCCCATCCGGGTCATCGATAGAACCGTTACCAGTGATGACCAGTTGTGGAATAACCTCATGATGCTCTTCAAGGATGGCGCGTAGTTTTTTATAAGAATCAAGGACATCAGGAATTCCTTTGGAGGGATCGAAGCGAGCGACCTGAATAATATAGGGTCGCGTTTCATCCAACGGCTCCTGTTGTTCATTGATGAGCATGGTATTGAACAGTTGCAGGTAGTAGTCCATCTGCTCTTCTGTCAGAGGTTTATTCAATCCATCGAGAGGATCGGTGGTTGCAGGCATATAGAAGATTTTATCGGCAGGGACATCATCAGGAATAAACATCTCCATCGGATGGCTGATGAAGCAATCGGCCTCTTTTGCCTTATTCCAGATGAAGCTCCAGGTAGTGCGCTGTGGTGTACCTTCCTGACTGGCGAGGCTAGCTACAATTTGAATATGTGAGCGATAGAGGATCTTAGCGTCCGGGTTGATCCGTCGAATATGAGGGATCAAGCCTGAAGGTTGTGGATCATCGATCACAATCACATCAGCCTGTTTAAAGATGTCAGTGAAGGCAAGCGCATTTTCCTCGATCCAGGCGTCATAGAGAGCTTTGTCGTGTGCATTTAGCTCTACGTCTTCAGGTGTAACGGCTTGCAGCACGTTATGAAACTTGGCTTTCGTGATGTCGAATACTTCTTTTTTGGGATAGAGCACATGCCAATGCACGTCGACGTTGTATAGACGCAGAAGACGAATGAGGGCATGGCGCATTAAGGCAACGCCGCCACCTTGAGGTGTTGCATTAATGAAGAGTAATCGTTTGCCCTCGAAATCGTGAGCCAGGCGTGTGAGCAGCTCAACATCTTCAGGAGTAGCAGACTGCTCGTAGTCTGCGCGTGTGACAAGTTCCGCAACCTCTACTTCATTTGTCTTCCCGAGCTTCGTATAGACAATATTGTCTTTATTAAAATTGGAGGCGACCATGCGAGCCATCTCTTCAAGATCGGGCCGATAATCAGCATCCTGTTTGTCGATGATATAGGGAACAATATCTTCCTGCAGCCAGAGTTTAGAGGCAACATCTTTGAGCGTATCTTCAGCTACTGAGGGAGGCGGCAATAAATTTCAAATGGCGAAGATGAGCAGAACTATGCAACCAGGCGAAGAGTTCTGTTTGCGCATCTTGCTTTAGTATCGTCTGCGTATGGATGGCGGTGTTATCGTCTATCAACTCAGCGATCTGAAGGGTATCCGCTTCCTTTTGTACACTAAGGTAGGTAGCGGAAGGTACAATGGGTGTCGACATCGAATTGGTTTCACTCTGTGATGTTTGTGTAGTAGCTTCAACTGATGTATTGTCATCAGGTAAAACAGTCGTATTGTCTATCGTGAACCAGTAGGAGTGGTAGATTTGGGCAATACGAATGTTGAATAGAGCACCACTCGGCTTACTGTTGCCAGGCTAGCGAGAGGAAGCGTAGAGAAATTATGAAGAAACCTGGATAGCATCGCCACCTTTGAGATAGATGCTTTCTGTGAATCGTTTCTTGGATGGCGAATGTGGGCTGCATCCCGCTTCGTTTCATTCATTGAGTTAGCTCCTGCTCTGATCGACAGCGATCAGAAATGAAATTTATAGTAAGATCAATAGTAAATCTGGGTTCAGGCGTCAAGGGCCTTCACCTCTGGCCTTGCGGCTTCGCAATAAAGTTATTATATAGAACACGTCCCAACCCTGCTATATCTACAATATACTACGTATAGCTATCGACTATGTTCTAATGGCTATAACGTCCTCCTTTCTCTAGAATAACTGTCATTTTACACCCTTTACCTGCCTGATGACGAGAGTCCCTAGTACCAGATAGACAATAGTTAGCATAAATAATGAAGTATAGCCAAAGTGATTAGGGATGCTGCGTAAGAGTTGCAGAAGAATGCCACCGATAGTAATGCCTACCACCTGTGGCAAAATGCCCATCGCGGACCATATACCCATAAACTTTCCGGCTTCGTCGGTTGGTGGCAAGGCATCGGTGGTCAATGCCCAATCGACGCTGGTATAGGCACCGTAGCCGATACCAAAGAAGGCACCGGCGATAAATGCCGCGTACTGATTCTGAAAGAGGATAAAGATACAACAGACCAGCGTCATCATTATGCCAGAGAGGTAGACCAGGCGTTTGCGTCCCCAGGAATCGGATGCCCATCCAGCGAAAAGAGAGGTGGGTAATGCGATCAGCAGGAGGGCAGGTTGAAAGAGAGCGCCATTAAAGAATTCGCCAGAGAACGGCGCATTGAAGAAAATGACTTTGACGCCAGGACCACCAAGCACATCATCGAAATAGTATTGAAGAAAGTAATAAACGCTCCAGATGCCCATCATGATAAGAAAGCGTGCAAGTAAGACCCAGGAAAGATTGGGATACGTGGATGGTTTAAAAAAGAACTTGCTTAAAAATGGTCTGAGCTGAAATTGAATATGTTTTTCTGCTGGCAGTGGAGTTTCCTTCACAGTCAGGACCGTGTAGATGACAAAAAGTGTCTGTACAAGTGCGACGAGGAGAAAAATCTGCACAATCTCATGACGATAGAGCGGTAAAGAATCGTTTTTGTTTACGATAAGACCAGCGACAATTGATCCAGTTGCAGTGCCGAGCAGGTTGAAGAGTCCATTGAAGCCAGAAGAAAGGCCGCGCTGGTTCTGAGGAACATTATCAGCGATGATCGCGCTCCATGGTGAGTTTGCCAGATTGTTGCTAAATTGCAGCAAGAGAAAGAGCAGGGCAAAGACGAGCAGGAGCACGCTATTGGGAAACCATGAAGGGGAAAAGGCGAATATGACGAGCACGATAATATTGAGTGATCGTGCCGAGAATCATAAAGGGGCGGCGTCGGCCCATACGGAAGGTCGCGTAGTCGGAGATAGCACCGATGAGTGGATTGACGATAACGGCAACCAGATGTACCCCAGATCACGACCAGCGCCAGGTTAATACTCTTATTGGCCGGGTCCAAAAATTTTGCCACCATGCTAGGGATAACGACGGCGAGCAGTGATTGCCAGTGAAACTGATTGGCGAACCAGAAGACGTTCAAGTTTACCTGGTCACGCAGGGCAAGTGGTCGTAGACGTGAAGTATTATCAATAGCATCGTTGCTATCATTGGGTTTATCGGTAATCTCCATCGATAATACTTTCCCTCATCATTGAGATAGTAGAGCGCTTTTTCTATGAGAATTGCTTGAGCTAATTATAATGATGCAGCGCTACGAATGCAAGCAAAATGGGAAGAAAATCGAAGTTTATCGAAAAAATTAACAAGAGAGCGTTAATAAATAAACGCTCCCTAACCCCTACGATCTCCAACGGAAGCATTTGAGCATCGCCCCTCATAATATGATACCGCCCTGAACATCCAACGTTTTTTCTTGAGATAATTTTTAGGTCTTTCCCTCTAATCTTTACACCTCCTTGATTGCTCTGGTGCGTATTCTGAAAGGGATATCCGCCCCTTGCTAAAAACGACCGGGGGAGAACACAAAGATGACAATACAAGTATTGCTTCCCTTCTACTCTGAGGCCCAGATCGGACTCCAGGAGGAATGTGACACATGCCAGAAAATTCATTCTCACAGAATACTCTCAACGATATAAAGAACACAGAAACCTCTGTGATTGACGAAGATGATCCGAGTATGCTCTTGCGTACCGAGGTGCGACAGGGAAGTCGGCTTGGCGATGTGCGTGTGCGCCTGGTACGTCCTTCTCACTCCATGTTCCGTCGTCTCGATTCGGGTCTTCTAGAGGCAACCGAAGCGGCACAAGCGCCAAGAACTGGCCTGGAGCGTTTTACTACGGGAGTCAAGCGTGTATTGATTGGCTCTCCTATTGCGACCGTACAGGCAGAACACGAGCGACTGACCAAATTCAAAGCGCTGGCGGTGCTGTCGTCTGATGCTATCTCATCGGTTGCGTATGCGACGGAGGCAATTCTTGCTACGCTGATTGCTGCTGGCTCTGGTAATCTTGGCTTTACACTCTTGATCTGTTTTGCCATCGTTGCTTTGTTGGCTATTGTTGCTCTTTCATATAGGCAAACGATTCCAGCATATCCAAATGGTGGTGGTTCTTATATAGTAGCGAAAGACAATCTGGGCACCGTACCAGGATTGGTAGCGGCAGCCTCGCTGATGATCGACTACGTGCTGACCGTTTCGGTCAGTATCTCGGCAGGAGTACTGGCGCTAGCAACGCTTCTCCCTTCCCTGCAGCCGTATCTTGTGGTCATAGATGTAGCCCTGGTCATTATCATTACAGTGGTGAACCTGCGCGGTGTGCGTGAATCTGGCTCCGTCTTCTCTATTCCGACTTACGTCTTTATTGCGAGTGCTTTTCTCCTCATTCTGGTAGGAATTGTGGAGGCTTTCCTGGGCAACCATCAGCCTTTGGTTGGGCACTTCCACCCGGCGGCAGAGTTGGAGCCGTTGAGCCTCTTTCTCATTCTAAGAGCTTTTGCCGCTGGCTGTTCCGCTATGACGGGAGTCGAGGCCATCTCTAATGGCATTCCAGCATTTAAAAAGCCAGAGCCACGCAATGCCGCGATCACGCTGACCTGGATGGCTGTTATTCTGGGTACATTGTTCATCGGTATCACTGTACTTGCTCTTTCTTTTGGTCTTGAACCTAATCCAACAGGCAATCCAACAGTGATCGGACAACTTGCGGCAGTTGTTTTTCATGGACCATTGACCTTCATGTACCCAGTCTTTCAGATTGCAACACTCTTCATTCTGACGCTGGCTGCGAATACAAGTTACTCCGATTTCCCACGCCTATCATCGTTGTTGGCACGCGATCATTTTCTGCCGCACCAGTTTGCCTTCCGTGGTGACCGTCTTGCCTTCTCCATCGGCATCATTGTCCTGGCTATTCTGGCGGGTCTGCTCCTGATTGTCTTCAAAGGAGACACGACAACATTGCTGAACCTGTATGCAGTCGGTGTATTTATGTCATTTACGCTCTCGCAGGGCGGCATGGTGAGGCACTGGTGGCGTCTGCGTAAGGAGCAACCGGGAGCACAGCGCAGCATGATTATTAATGGTGTGGGGGCGCTGGCAACGTTTCTCGTCGCGGTAGTTATCTCAACGACCAAATTTATGAGTGGAGCATGGGTTGTCGTCGTGCTTATTCCACTGCTCATTCTCATGTTCCTGGGCATCAGAAGCCACTACCTGCGCGTGGAGCGTGAACGTACTACTGATCTTCCCATTTCACCAAAAGATATCCAGCATCGCCTGATTGTTCCCATTATGGAACTGGACAAAGCGGCCCGGCAGAGCCTGGCTTATGCGCGTTCGATCTCGTCGCACGTTACTGCTGTACATATTAAGATTGATAGCAGAAAGGCCGAACAGCTCGATACGCAGTGGAAAGAATGGCAGGAGGACCTGACAGAAGCGGAGCAGATGCAACTTGATGTCATTGATGCGGAAGGTCATTCCCTTGTGCGTCCGCTGGTAAAATATATCAATGCCATACGCGAAAATTATCCTGCTGAAACGTTGACGGTCATTCTGCCAGAAGTTGCTACAAGATCGTTCATTGCGCAGGTGTTTGGGCACTCACAGACGTTTCGTCTGAAGATGGCGCTGTTCTTCCGACCAGAGATCGTCGTGACAAATGTGCCGTGGTATGAGCAAAAGAGCAATACTTCAGCGCGAGCCAGGGATATTCATCACCGCTTTATCGTGCCGATCTCGGAGCTAGATCGCGCTACGTTACAAAGTCTGGCCTATGCACGTTCGATCTCACCACATGTGATCGCCGTTCATGTCGCAATCGATCCTCACGATATAGAAGCGCTTCATGAGAAGTGGGCACGTTTGCAGCAATATATGACGAAGAAGGAAGAGACACAACTGGTCATTATCGAGTCGCCATATCGTTCTCTTACACGTCCGTTGTTAAGCTATGTCGAGACGGTACGAGAGCTGCATTTAGAGGAGACACTTACCGTAATTCTGCCCGAATTTGTTGTTGCGCACTGGTGGGAATATTTCCTGCACAACCAGACGGCCTTGCAATTAAAAAGGGCCTTCGCAGCGCTGCCTGGTCTGGTGGTAACGGATATTCCGCAACATATTGAAAGGAAATCCAAAGGGTGATTTGCTGCGGGCCATTCAGAAATTTCCCGTGATCTGGAATTACGGGAAAGCTTGACCTTCAGAAACTCCTTTTCCGTCAGATGAATAGCGTATAATTGAGAAGTAACTAGAAATTCTTGAGAAATTTCTTGCATTACAATCTTATCGTTATTTGGCTTACAGGAGGAGGAGGTACATTAATGTATACGCTGGGGGTCAACGCTGTCTATCATGACTCGGCTGCGTGCCTTGTTCAAGATGGGCAGGTAATTGCAGCGGCAGAAGAAGAGCGCTTCACACGTATAAAGCATGGCAAACGCCCTTTACCATTTTCAACCTATGAACTGCCATTTCATGCGCTCAATTACTGTCTGGAGGCAGGGGATATTACTCTTGCAGATGTTCATCACATCGCCTATTCGTATGATCCCTTCTTGCTGCTTGGTCAACATCGCAACGATGCCACTCTCGTCCTCCCTTTGGAGCCAAGCGCACATGCAACACCGACAGAGTGGGAATCTCCATGGGATCCGCTCTTCCTCTCATCCATCGTCAATGCTCCACGACACCTCTCTGGTGGAGTGCCTCACCATTTACAGCCGCGATTGCGCGGTAAGCCTGGCAGGAGTTCCTTTCGCTGGCATTTTGTGCAACATCACTTAGCGCATGCTGCCAGTGCTTTTCTCGCCTCACCATTTGAACATGCGGCTGTTCTGACTCTTGATGGACGTGGAGAAAGGGCAACGACGAGTTATAGTCTGGGGAGCGGCAATACACTGGAATCACTCGGACAGGTGAACGTCCCACATTCGCTTGGCCTTCTCTATGAGCAGGTTACAGAATACCTGGGTTTTCTCCACTCTTCAGACGAGTATAAGGTTATGGCCCTGGCCTCTTTTGGCAAACCTCGTTACCTCACTGACTTTCGTGATATCGTCAGTTTAGGGCAAAGTGGTCAGTATACGATTGAGCAACCACGGCTGAAAGAGCGCTTTGGGCCTCCAAGGATAAAAGGAGAACCTCTGGAGCAACATCACTACGATATCGCGCATTCGCTGCAAGTCGTGCTTGAAGAAACCGCCCTCGAACTCGTGTCGTGGTTGTATGAAGTTACTGATACTGATGTGCTTTGTATCGCGGGTGGTGTCGCGCTTAACTGTGTGATGAATGCATATCTGCGGAATCGGGGACCATTCAAACAGCTATGGGTGCAGCCAGCGGCTGGTGATGCGGGAACAGCTTTAGGAGCGGCACTCTGGATTGATGCGCTTGAGCGAAAGTCCAATCAACGCTCTTTTTGCATGAACCATGCCTTTCTTGGTCCTGAGTACGATGATCATGAGATCGAGCAATTTCTCCAATGGTCGAAGGTGCCATACCGGCGTTTGACAAATATTGCCGAAGAAGTCGCTGAGATGCTTGTACAAGATCAGGTCATTGGCTGGTTTCAGCACCGTATGGAGTTTGGGCCACGCGCAC
The DNA here is from genome assembly GCA_963731415.1 of uncultured Chloroflexia bacterium. Taxonomy (GTDB): domain Bacteria; phylum Chloroflexota; class Ktedonobacteria; order Ktedonobacterales; family Ktedonobacteraceae; genus JACDAE01. Next base: position 75,971 of record CAVSVN010000026.1, on the reverse strand, counting down.
TAGGAGCACGCTCTATTCTCGCCTCACCTCTTCATGCCTCCATGCAGGCACGACTCAACGAGATCAAGGATCGCGAAGATTTCCGGCCCGTGGCACCAGTAGTATTGGAAGAAGAAGCCGCTAACTGGTTTGCTTCCGCCGACGTATCTCCATTTATGCTCTTCGTCTATGACGTATTGCCTGAGAAGGCTGATCGTATTCCAGCGGTACGCCATGTGGATGGGACGGCCCGTATTCAGACGATTAACCGACAGCAGCATCCTCTCTACTATGATCTCATCAAAGCATTCCAGGGAAAGTGTGGCGTCCCTGTCCTCGTCAATACATCGTTCAATACGCGGGGCGAGCCAATCGTGTGTACACCACGCGATGCTATCGAGTGCTTCTGGACCTCGCCGCTTGACGCACTTGTGATCGGTTCATTTGTGCTTGAAAAAATTCAGGATCGCATATGAGCGTATGTGTTTCAGTTGTGGTACCAACCTTTAAACGACCTGATCTACTTGAACGCTGCCTGAAGGCACTGGTTGCGCAAAACTTCGACCCGGCCACGTATGAGATTATCATCGTTGATGATGCAGATTTGCAAGAGACGCGACAACAGGTGGAGCAGTGGTCGCAGCAGATGCAATCATGCGGAAAGACTATCTGTTACCTGCCAGTAACAGGTATTTCTCACGGTCCCGCAGTAGCGCGAAATCTTGGCTGGCGTGCTGCCACAGGAGAGGTGATTGCCTTTACTGATGACGATTGCGTGCCTGCTGTAGATTGGCTCAAAGCCGGTGTAGCCGCTTTTGTAGACTGTATTGTAGGAGCATCAGGGCGCATCATTGTTCCTTTGCCAGACGAGCCTACTGACTATGAATACAATGCAGCTCAACTTGGGCAATGCGAATTTGCAACCGCGAACTGTTTCTATCGTCGGAATGCACTCGCAATGGTTGGAGGTTTTGATGAGCGTTTTAGCGCTGCGTGGCGAGAAGATAGCGATCTTTTCTTCACCTTTCTAGAGAATGGAGCCAGGTGTGTCGCCGTTTCAGATGCAGTAGTTTTTCATCCTGTGCGACCTGCCCGCTGGGGTATTTGCCTCCAACAGCAGCGCAAAAGCATGTTTAATGCCCTGCTCTATAAAAAGCATCCCCACCTCTATCGTAAAAAAATCCAGGCGACTCCTCCCTGGCAGTATTACAGTATTGTAGGGGCATTATTCCTTGTGCTCCTCGGTTCACTACAGGATACGGGATTTCTGGTGGTTGGTGGACTTGGTCTATGGGGATACCTCACCGGGCGTTTCTGTGTGCAAAGATTGCGCTACACATCTCATGCGCCAGGTCATATCATAGAGATGATTCTCACATCACTTGCAATTCCACCGTTGGCGATTTTCTGGCGTCTTCGTGGAGCGGTCATATTTCGCGTCTTCTTTCTATGAAGGAAGAAATATGTGAATTATTTAAATATTTTACTCTTAAGCGACAACCAGAAATAGACTGACTATTTGAAAACTAGACCTTGATAAATCCGGCAACATATGCTATTATCGAATGGTGATGTTAGTGTTTAACATCGTTGATGGGATTGGGTACACGACTGAATGCAAAAGTTCTCCCATCGGGAATAAATCTACGGTCTCTCCTTGCATAAGACGTGTTTTATTTCTCAGGTTAAGCCTTCGATATTCTTCTTAAAAACGATACCCGTCAGGCGGTTTTCTGGCTTATTCTGGACGATCTGCATCAATGTAATCCAAACGAAATGCAGCGCGTAGTATAGGATTAGAAGTGTTTACTTGTCGGTTACTGGTAGACCGCGCAAGAAATTCCTAATTGCAGTAAAAATCGCATCATTCCCTGCACTATAACAGCCGAACGATCTCCCGAGGCAGCTGTTTGCCTCATCGCGACCTCCTATCGACGTTAAACTAACGTGTCCTTCGTTGATTGCAATTACTCTTTAGTGCGGATTACTGACAAGCCACGGGCGCATTTTGTCCGAGGAGGTACAGTATGGCCACCAGTTCGCGCGTTGAGGAAGTCCACATCATCTGGACAACGGGTGGATTGAGCTGTGACGGGGATACAGTCTCAATCACCGCTGCCACCCAGCCTAGTATTGAGGACGTTGTCATGGGAGCTATACCCGGACTCCCTAAGGTCCATCTCCATAATCCCGTTGTCGCCTTTGAGCTTGGCGGCGATAGCTTTATGACATGGTTTTATCAAGCAGAGCGGGGTGAACTCGACCCCTTTGTTCTCGTAGTGGAAGGCTCGATTCCAAACGAGAAGATTAAGTCCGAAGGTTACTGGGCTGCTCAGGGCGTAAACCCGGATACCGGTCAGCCAATTCCTACGACCGAGTGGATAGATCGCCTGGCACCCAAGGCTCTGGCGGTGGTAGCGATAGGTACCTGCGCCACCTATGGTGGCATTCATGCCATGCAGGGGAATCCCACTGGTGCTATGGGCCTTTCTGACTACCTGGGTTGGGATTGGAAATCTAAGGCGGGCATCCCCATCGTTAATGTGCCTGGTTGCCCAGTGCAGCCAGACAACTTCATGGAAACTCTCCTCTATTTACTCTATCAAGCAGCGGGCTTGTCTCCGATGATTCCTTTAGATGATCTGGGGCGACCGACCTGGCTCTTCGGTAAGACCGTGCATGAGGGTTGTGATCGTGGTAGCTACTACGAGCAGGGCCAGTTTGCTACTGAGTACGGTTCACCTCAATGCCTTGTGAAGTTGGGTTGCTGGGGTCCGGTGGTGCAATGTAATGTGCCTAAGCGTGGCTGGATGGCTGGCATCGGCGGTTGCCCTAATGTTGGAGGTATCTGCATTGGTTGTACCATGCCGGGATTTCCCGATAAGTTTATGCCATTTATGGATGAGCCTCCTGGCGCTAAGTTATCGACAAATGTCGTCAGCGTCTGGGGAGGGGCCATTCGAGGACTACGTTCGTTGACAAATACCACACTCAACAAGGAACCGTCCTGGCGACATACAGGGAGACAACTGACGACTGGTTACGTGCCAACATGGAAACGATGACCAGCCACTACCGATGTCCAATCAGAGTAAGCAAGGAGATAGCTCCATGAGTACGCAAGTGAGACGAGACGACACCCCTGCTGAATCCCCGAAGCTCGTAGAGATGTCATGGGATCCAATCACACGCATTGTTGGCAGTCTGGGCATCTATACAAAGATCGATTTCGCAAACCAGAAGGTGGCCGAGTGTCACTCCACTTCATCCATCTTTCGCGGCTACTCCCTCTTCATGCAGGGCAAAGATCCGCGTGATGCCCATTTTATTACGAGCCGCATCTGTGGCATCTGTGGCGACAACCACGCAACATGCTCAATCTATGCTCAAAATATGGCCTACGGGGTAAAACCGCCGGCATTGGGTGAGTGGATTCTCAATCTGGGCGAGGCGGCTGAGTACATGTTCGACCATAACATCTTCCAGGAGAATCTGGTCGGTGTCGACTATTGCGAGCAGATGGTGCGCGAGACAAATCCGGGCGTGCTTGAGAAGGCAAATAAGACCGAAGCCCCCCATGCAGCCGATCATGGTTATCGCACTATTGGGGACATCATGCGAGCGTTCAACCCGTTCACCGGAGAACTGTACCGTGAAGGACTGCAGGTGAGCCGCTATACACGTGAGAAGTTCTGCTTAATGGAGGGACGCCACGTCCATCCTTCAACGCTCTATCCAGGTGGCGTAGGTACCGTTGCTACCATCCAGGTCTTCACAGACTACTTAGTTCGCCTGATGAAGTACGTCGAGTGGATGAAGAAGATGGTTCCTCTGCACGACGATCTGTTCGACTTCATGTACGAGGCGCTACCAGGCTACGAGATGGTCGGGTATCGGCGAACCCTGCTCGGCTGCTGGGGATCGTGGCAAGACCCCGATGTGTGCGACTTCGATTATCGCACTATGGAGAAGTGGGGTCGTGCTATGTTCGTTACGCCTGGAATTGTTGTGGATGGGGAACTGGTAACGACGAGTCTGGTGGATATCAATCTGGGGCTGCGCATTCTGCTAGGCAGTTCCTACTATGAAGATTGGCAGAACGAGAGAACGTTCGTTGATCGTGATCCACTCGGCAATCCTATAGACAAACGCCATCCCTGGAATCAGACGACGATTCCGAAGCCGCAGAAACGCGACTTCCAGGGCAACTATAGCTGGGTGATGTCGCCACGCTGGTATGACAAGCGGACCGACAAGTACCTCGCCCTGGATACTGGTGGTGGTCCCCTCGCTCGTCTGTGGACGACGGCCCTGGCAGGAATCGTAGACCTGGGAGGCTTAATCAAAGCGACCGGGCACAGTGTCAAGATTCGCCTGCCCAAGACTGCTATGAAGCCGGAGGTCGAGTTTGAGTGGAAGATTCCGCAATGGAGCAACGCTATCGAGCGTAACCGTGCGCGAACCTACTTCCAGGCATATGCTGCTGCTGTCGCACTCCACTGTATCGACAAGGCGCTTGATGAGATACGTGCTGGTCACACCAAAACATGGAACGATTTCACGGTTCCTAAGGAGGCTATCGGTTGTGGCTTCCACGAGGCCGTACGTGGGGTGCTCTCCCATCACATGGTCATCGAGAATGGAAAGATCGCCAACTACCATCCATATCCTCCTACGCCCTGGAATGCCAGTGTGCGCGACATCTATGGTACTCCTGGCCCTTATGAGGATGCAGTACAGAATACGCCGATTTTTGAAGAGAACGGACCGGATAACTTCAAAGGCATCGATATTATGCGGGCTGTTCGCAGTTTTGATCCCTGTCTGCCATGTGGCGTGCACATGTACCTGGGCGAAGGTAAAGAGCTTGAGATAGTCCATTCGCCGACATTTGGTGTAAACCCGTAACATCAGGGGTAGGGGCGTCACCTTGCGTGTGACCGGTTCCTGATGAACATTGTCCCCTGGCATGCGGTCGCACGCAAGGTGACGCCCCTACCCTGGTTCATATCATAGGATGCTAGCAACAAAAGGAGAATAGGCAATGGCAGAAGAACAGAAGCCTCCGAAATCCGCCTGATCCTGCGCACCAGACAGGCACCAGTAAGGGTGAGGAAAAAGTCAAGGAAGAGGGAAAGCAGGCAGGTCGTCAGAGTACCGATACCACAGGTGAAGCGAAACGCCCCGCTGGTACGTCGACGGGCAAGGACTCCACAGGCATCAATCCTAAGGACCCGGTAGACCCGGAAAGCCCGCACTTGCCAACGCCCTGACACACATGTTGATAGGTAGTACCTGATAAGGAGGATGTGTAATGCCACAAGAAGTGCAGAAACATGACCGCCGAGCGGCGCGTATCGAGACGCTGATTCAGGAGGTTGCAACATTTCCTGATTCACATGCACGAGCCACAACTGAAGAACTTGTTCAGGCGCTCCTGGATATGTACGGTGAAGGACTTGCTCGCCTGCTCGAACGTATTGCAGATAGTGAAGCATCTGGCGTCGCACTGATTGAGACCTTCGCGGATGACGATCTGCTCGGTTCTCTGCTTTTGCTTCATGGTCTGCATCCAATAGACATTGAGACACGCGTTATGCAGGCGTTGGATACGGTACGTCCATACCTCAAGTCGCATGGTGGCAATGTTGAGTTTATCAGCATTGAAGATGGTGTGGCACGCCTGCGCCTGGAAGGTAGTTGTCATGGCTGTCCTTCCTCAACGCTGACTCTCAAACAGACCATTGAGGAGGCTATCTACAAGGCGGCCCCGGACCTGGACAGGCTTGAAGTGGAGGGGGTTAGCGATCTCCCCCGCCAGCCAGCACGAATTGGCACTCCTGTGACATTCGTTCCTCCTCGTCGGCAGAAAAACAGTTCAGACTCCTCCTTAAAGGTGCACTGATATGTCTACATCTTTCCCTGTAGATGAGCGTGGGAGGCGTTCCATCGCCCCAGTCGGTGCGTTACGTCGTTTTGCCAGGAAACGTGAGCCAGAGCGCGGGCCTGTAAAGGTAGAGCATTGTGAACTATGCAGTGAGATCATTCCGACGGAACATCGTCATTTGCTGGATCTCTCCAGTCGGGCATTGGTCTGCGCATGTCAGGCCTGTTTATTGCTCTTCAACGAGGAGGGAGCAGGCGGCAGAAAATATCACCTTGTGCCGCGTCGTTATGTATCGCTTCCAGATTTTGAGATGACAGATTCGCAATGGGATGAACTGATGATACCAGTCAATATGGCCTTCATCTTTCGTAGTTCAGAGTCAGAGCATGTCATGGCTTTTTATCCCAGCCCGGCGGGTGCGACGGAATCCCTCCTTGATCTTGAAGGATGGGAGACGTTGCTGAATAGTAATCCTGTTTTGAGTGAGTTGGAAGCTGATGTCGAGGCACTTCTAATCAACCGGGTGCAAAACGCACATGAATACTACATCGTTCCTATTGACGCGTGCTATCAGCTAGTGGGACTGATTCGCGTGTCCTGGAAAGGATTGAGCGGCGGTACGGAGGCCAGAGAAGCTATTAGCGGGTTTTTTGAGGGTATACGCGCGAAGTCCCGTGTGGGAGGAGATCGAGATGCCTGACCTGAGCTTTGAGGTCGTTGGTGCTGAGGCACCCCCATTTGCCGCTGTTCCGACGCTAATCTTCAAATTGCGCATCACCAATGCAGATGAGCAGGAGCGTATCCATAGCGTTACCCTCCATAGCCAGGTGCAGATTGCCGTCACACGTCGCCGCTATAGTCCTGAAGCGCAGGCGCAATTGTTGGAGGTTTTTGGGGAACCTGAGCGTTGGAGGGAGACGCTGCGTCCTCTTCTGTGGACTCACGTAAATGCTGTGGTTCCTCAGTTTTCAGGACGCGTCGAAGTTGATCTGCCTGTGGCATGTACATATGACTTCGAGGTTGTTGCGACAAAGTACTTCAATGCTCTTGGAGATGGCGAGATACCGCTGACATTCCTGTTTAGTGGAACAGTCTTCTACGAGGGGAAAGAAGGAAATTTACAGGCTGGACAGATCTCCTGGTCGAAGGAGGCATCCTATCGTTTCCCGGTCACTGTATGGCAAGAAATGATGGCGCATTACTATCCCAACAGTACCTATATTCGCCTGCACAAAGATGTCTTTGATCGCCTGTATCAATACAAAGCCACGCACGCTCTTCCAACCTGGGAGGAAGTGATTGTGCGTCTCTTGCAGACCAATGATAAGGAGGCGTTATCATGAAGATAGAGCAAGTGAAAGAGATCGCCAATGCCGTGCTCTACGAGGGCTACCTGCTCTATCCATACCGCCGTTCCGCGATCAAAAATCGCCAGCGCTGGACGTTCGGCGTCGTCTATCCGCAGCAGTATAGTGAAGCGCAAGGTGCGACAGAGCCGTGGACAATGCAAACCGAATGCCTGGTAACAGGACAGGCAGATACAACCCTCGATGTTCGTATACGGTTTCTGCATCTACTTGTACGCACCGTCAAGTCGCCTACAGAAAGGGATGATGTTGTAGGAGCGCGGTTTACAAGCCCGTCGGATGATAATGTAGGGGCGCAGTTTACAAGCCCGTGGACCCTGGCAAACCAATTTGCAGACGAACCATGGGAAGAAGGTATCGAGCGCGAAGTCAGTGCACTAAATCTCTCCTTGACTGATCTTGTTGCCAGGACCGAGCGTGTAGAAATCAAATTTCCGGCTGAACGTATGGTTGAACAGGGCGAGGCTGGAGAGGAAATTGAGCGGAAGCAGCAATCGCTCACGGGAGCTGTCATCATCACAGCCGAGCCAGTGGAGAAAGGGCTTTACAGGCTCAGAATTTCCATTGAAAACACCAGTGAAGTAACGAACCTGGACAATGCTGGGGAGATACATCGTCCTCCTATGTTGCACTCGTTCGTCTCGACACACACTATTTTACAGGTACGGCAAGGGACTTTCATCTCGCTATTGGAACCGCCCGCAAGGCTGAAGACGCTCGTCGAGGAATGTCAGAATCAACGTACCTGGCCTGTGCTGGTTGGAGAAGAGGGCGAATATGACACGATACTTTCATCACCCATTATTCTGTACGACTATCCACAGATTGCGCCAGAAAGTCCCGGCTCCCTCTTTGATGGAGCTGAGATCGATGAAATTCTCACATTACGCATTCTCACGCTAACTGACGAAGAGAAGCAGGAGATGCGACAAGGGGATGAGCGTGCTCGTGAGATACTGGAGCGAACAGAAGCCATTACGCCCGAACAATTCATGAAACTCCACGGCGTAATCCGCAATATGCGCCCAATGGATACGTAGGGGCCGCGTTGACGCCGCCCACCGTACGGGCCAGATTTATCGCGCCCGTGCAAAACGCGCCCGTGCAAAAGGAGACAACGTTATGAATAGTGCAGATAGAGATTATCCGGGTAGTGATTATCCACCGCCAGCATCCGTGCTCATTGCTGGCAAGGAGGTGAAAGCTGGAGATAGCGTCCTGCTGCGACCCAAAGCACGTGCCGATGCTTTCGATATGTTACTTGATGGGAAGACTGCGCGAGTCGAGGTTATCCAGCAGGATTTCGAGAATCGTATCTATCTGGTTGTCACGGTGGATGACGATCCTGGCAGAGAACAATGGGACGAGCGCGTCCTCCCAGGCCATCGTTTTTTCTTCTTTCCAGAAGAGGTTGAACCTCTGGATGGTACGGAAGAGAGTACATTGCGGAGCGCAACATGAGCCTTCTCCCACCATCAGAAAACAGAACAAAGCGCGTACTTATTGCGTGCATTGGCAATATCTTTCTGGGCGACGATGGTTTCGGAGTTGCGGTGGCGCAACGGCTGACGAGCAGAACGTATCCAGAAGGTGTGGAAGTTGTTGATTTCGGCATCAGGGGCATGGAACTGGCATATACCTTGCTTGATGACTATGACACGCTTGTGCTGGTCGATGCGATCCAACGGGGAGGGCAGCCAGGAACAGTCTACCTGATTGAGCCAGATCTGACAAAACTGAACCCTGAGAAAGGAGCTGAAGCTGGTAGAGTAGCGCTAGATGCCCACAGTATGGATCCCGTGAAGGTGTTGGCCTTTGCCAGAACTCTGGGTGCCCAACCAGTTTCTACACTACTGGTTGGATGCGAACCTGCAGCTTTTGGCGGTAGTGACGACTATACAGAGATGCAGATGGGATTGAGTGAGCCAGTGCAGGCCGCCGTAGATGAGGCCGTGAAGATGATCGACTCATTAGTTGAAAATATGTATCTCCGTCCTTCGAGGGAAACCGGGTAGGGGCGTCACCTTGCGTGCGCCCTTTTCCCGATGAACGATCTCGCCAGGGACAGGGCGCACGCAAGGTGACGCCCCTACCCGGTTCCGTTTTTACCTGAAAAGATGCAGATTTGCGAAATTTATATGATGAAAGGGAAAAATTCATGTTCAAACTACTGCTTTTGGTTGTTGCCCTTGTCGCTGGCTACATGGTCATTCAGCAAATTCCTGATATCCAACGCTATCTAAAACTTCGTTCGATGTGATGCCCCTACCCAAATTGTGAGGCTGGTCATGCACGAACTTTCAATAGCGCAGAGCATCGTTGAGGCTGTAGAAACCAGGGCGCTTGAGTGCGAAGCGACTCATGTAAAGTGCGTGCGCCTCAAAATCGGCGAGGCAAGCGGCATCGTCGAAGATTCGTTAGCGTTTTGTTTTGAGATGCTGACCAACGAGGTTCCGATTTTGGCAGGCGTACAGTTATCAATTGCCACATTGCCACATCGTGCGAAGTGCCATTACTGCAACAAAGAGTTTGCGATAGAGAACTACATCGCACAATGTCCAACATGTCAAGAATGGTCCAACGATGTCATCTCTGGCACTGAATTACAGATTGTGGACATGGAGATCGATACATCTCCGTAGGGGCCGCGTTTACGACGCCCATTAGCTCATTAGAAAGAATGGCAACCATGCCAAAAATAACCATCGCTCAGAACATCCTGGCGGTCAATGAGAATGTTGCTCACGAGATTCGTCAATCGTTAGCCGAGCATAGCATTCGTACCCTCAACATCATGAGTTCACCGGGTGCTGGCAAGACCACCTTGCTGGAACGGACAATCGAGCGCCTGCGCGGGCAGATCGGTGTTGGAGTGATCGAAGGTGATATCGAGACGAGTGCCGATGCCGAACGCATTGAGGCAGCAGGCGCGGAGGCCGTCCAGATTAATACGCGCGGAGCATGTCATCTTGAGGCACATATGATTCGCGATGCACTTGGGCAGATCGAACTGACTAATATAGACCTGCTTCTGATCGAGAACGTTGGCAATCTTGTCTGTCCTGCCGCATGGGATCTGGGGGAAGATGTGCGTGTTGTGGTTGCCAGTACGACGGAAGGCGATGATAAACCCGCTAAATACCCGCAGATGTTCGCAATTTCAGAGGTGATGATCGTGAACAAGCTCGACCTGCTTCCTTATGTTGATTATGATCTGCAAAAGGTCCGGCAGCAGGCGCTGGCAATCAATCCCAACCTGCGTATCTTTGAGGTGAGCTGCCGAACCGGAGAGGGACTCGACGCATGGTGTGACTGGCTTATGACCTTCGTTCATAGCATATAGCCATATTGTATGGGCCGCGTTGACGCCGCCCACGGTACGGGCCAGATTTATCGCGCCCACGATTTTAAAGGACACATTTATGTCATCGGTGACGGGTACCACAATTCAGCGACGACGCATTCTTGTCCAGGGCATTGTCCAGGGTGTAGGCTTTCGCCCATTTGTCTATGGACAGGCACAGCGTCGTGGCCTGGTTGGCTTTGTACTCAACAATAGTCAAGGCGTGACCATTGAGGTTGAGGGAAGCCTGAATGACCTGGATAGCTTCCAGCAAGCGCTACGGGAGCAAGCACCGCCGCTGGCCCGTATCGATTCTGTCATCACAGAGCTAGTACCACCTCGATATGAGGACAGCTTCAGCATTGCCTATAGTCAAAAGGTGCTGAGCGGCAGGCGCTCATCTCGTCTGATAGTGCCATCTGTGAAGACTGTCTGCGCGAATTGTTCGATCCAGCTGACCGACGTTATCGTTATCCGTTTATCAACTGTACCAACTGCGGACCCCGTTTCACTATCGTACAGGATGTTCCTTATGATCGTGAAAAGACAACCATGCAGGTATTTCCAATGTGCTCGGTCTGTAAAGGGGAATACAAGGATCCACTCAATCGACGCTTTCACGCCCAACCCAACGCCTGCCCCGTTTGTGGCCCACAGGTGCGCCTTCTCGATCAGGCATCACCTCTTGCCGAAACCAACGTAGGGGCGTCACCTGGCGTGCGCCCGCTTGCCCGATGAATCACGTTCATGGGCAGCGGGCGCACGCCAGGTGACGCCCCTACGTTGGTTCCCGACGATCCCATCTTTGCGGTAGCGCAGCAATTGGCGCAAGGAGCAATATTTGCCATTAAGGGATTGGGTGGCTATCACCTTACGTGCGATGCCTTGAACGCGGAAGCTGTACAGCGACTGCGGCAACGCAAACATCGCGAGGCCAAACCTTTTGCGCTCATGGTGCCTGATTTAGAGACCGCCCGTTTGCTATGTGAAGTGAGTGATGCCGAAGCTGCGTTGTTACAATCGCATCGAAGGCCCATTGTGTTGATGAAGCTGCGTGTTGATTGTCCGGTAGCACCAGGCGTTGCGCCATTTCAAAGCTCGTTGGGATTGATGTTACCTTATACACCGTTACATTACTTGCTACTGAACACCTTCGCCTCGGTAATGGGCGTAGGGGCGTCACCTTGCGTGCGCCCTCATCCTGGCGAGATTGTTCATCGGGAAGCGGGCGCACGCAAGGTGACGCCCCTACGCCCGTTCGCAACGATGGGTCGACCAGCAGTGCTGGTGATGACCAGCGGTAATCTAAGCGATGAACCAATTGCTTATCGTGACGATGATGCGTGGCAACGGTTAACATCTATCACCGAAGGTATGCTTACACATAATCGTGACATTCACATGCGCTGCGATGACTCTGTGATGCGCATTGCGGGAGGTGGCGAACAATTTTTCCGTCGTGCGCGTGGGTATGCCCCGGAGCCAATACCACTCTCTTCAGATCTTCCTATGCCGTTGCTCGCCTGTGGTGGACATCTTAAAAATACTTTTTGCCTCGGCAAGGGGCGACAGGCATTTGTCAGTCATCACATCGGCGACTTAGAAAATCTGGAGACGTTGACCTCGTTTCGTGAGGGGATTGAGCACTTTCAGCGTCTCTTTGATATCTATCCACAAGCTATTGCGTACGATCTGCATCCCGAATACCTGGCGACAAAATATGCCCTCGACACAGATATCCCGCAAAAGATTGGTGTTCAGCATCATCACGCTCATATTGCGAGTGTGCTGGCTGAACATGGATTGAGTGGACCGGTTATAGGAATTGCCGCCGATGGCACGGGATATGGAACCGATGGTGCAGTGTGGGGCTGCGAAATTCTTGCGGCAGACCTCACAGATTTTGAGCGCCTGGCACATCTAATGTATGTGCCATTACCTGGAGGTGAGCAGGCTGTACGTCAACCCTGGCGCATGGCAGCTACTTACCTTGCTCAGGCTTATGGCGATGCTTTCCTGGAACTTGATATTCCATTCGTACACCAGCTGAATCGTGCAAAGTGGCATACGCTCTCGCAGATGGTAGCACGAGGTCTCAATAGTCCTCTAACATCCAGTCTAGGAAGGTTGTTTGATGCTGTCGCGGCTCTCATCGGCCTGCGTATCGAAGTTCTTTATGAAGGTCAGGCGGCTATTGAGCTAGAAATGATAGCGGCTAAAGATGTTCATGCGCAACTCTACCCATTCGCAATGCAGAGGCAAGAGGGGAAACCAGTTACATTAGACGTAGCTCCAACGATCCGCGCTATTGTGAGCGATATACAACGAGGTCTGCCATTGTCAGACATTGCCAGTAAATTTCATTCCACAATTGCCGAGTTGCTGGTCGTGGCCTCTATTGAAGCACGCGAACGGACCGGGTTGAATAGTATTGCTCTCAGTGGAGGTGTATTTCAGAACCGTCTATTGCTTGAAATGCTGATTACACGATTGGAGGAGATGAATTTTCAGGTGTTTATCAACCGACGTGTGCCGCCTAATGATGGTGGAATAAGCCTTGGTCAGCTAGCAATAGCTGCCGCTCGCATAACGGTTTAAGATCGGACCGATATACGGGGATCAATTGCTGGACGCGATGAATTGGATTCCATCGTAGGAATGCGATGAGAGAGGTAAAGGAGAATGACATGTGTCTTGGTATTCCGGGTCGGGTCGTAGAGATAGTAGACGACGCAAATTCCATTGCCAGAGTAGATGTCTCCGGCGTGAAACGTAACGTGAGCGTAGCGCTGGTACGGCCAGAGGGCATCGGACCGGGTGATTGGGTATTGATTTATGTCGGTTTTGCCATGAGCAAGATCGACGAGACGGAGGCGCAAGAGACGATGAAAGCCCTCCAGTTGATGGGAGCGGCTTATTCCGATGAAGTTGAAATGTTGTACACGAGTCAGATTGAATGATCCTGGGGTGCGATGTATAAACCATTGACTCCAACAAATGATTGAGAGACAGGATAAAAATGTGCCTTTTACTGAAAATGTAGCGTACTACCGTAGGGGCGTGTGCTTGCGACCGCCCCAGGAGGCTACCAGGGCGGTCGCAAGCACACGCCCCTACGACCATCCTGAGGCGAGACGAGAAAGGGCCACCAGGCCAATTGGTTGGAGCCAATGGATGTATATACCTGTGCATATGAAAGGTAAAAGAAGGTGGAGCGATGGTTGAAACAGATTTACCAGAACTGAAGGCGCTTGTTACCTCGCGTTTCCAGCAAAGTATGGACATCCCTGAGATCTTCTTTGCCGCCGAACAGGAACGGATCGCTCAGGCTTGCTGGGAAATGGCACGTCGTTTCCATCAGGGAGGACGCTTGCTTGCTTTCGGCAATGGTGCATCGGCGACCGACGCCCAACACGTCTCCGTCGAATTCGTGCATCCCGTAATCGTCGGCAAACGAGCTCTACCCGCCCTCGCTCTGACCAACGACGCCGCCACAATCAGTAGGGGCCAGATTTATCGCGCCCACGATTCATCGGATCGCGCCCACGGTACGGGCCGCGTTGACGCCGCCCACGGTACGGGCCAGATTTATCGCGCCCATGACACACCATTTGTGCATCAAATCAAAGTCCTGGCGCGTCCCCAGGATATCGCTATGGGTTTCTCATTGGACGGGAACTGCACAAATGTCATCGCTGCATTGGAAACGGCACGCCATAGAGGTCTACTCACCCTTGGCGTGGGAGGGGGCGATGGTGGACTATTAAGTAAGAGCGAAGTTGATTTTCCTTTCATCGTCCATGCCAACGATCCTATGGTAATACAGGAGACGCATGAGACGCTATACCATGTTTTATGGGAATTAGTCCATATTTTCTTTGAACATGAAGGGCTACTTGGATGAATAACTTTGGGGAGAATAGGGTAGGGGCGTCACCTTGCGTGCGCCCTGGGCGCACGCAAGGTGACGCCCCTACCCTGTTCCGTGAGGCAAACGGGCGCACGCAAGGTGACGCCCCTACCCTGTTCCGCCAGCCGGATCACGCATCAACCATTGACGGCAACACCATATGCGAACTCGACACAGAAGGACATTGCATAACATGTTCCGATGAGGCATTAAGCGCCAGAGTGGTACGCGTCGATGAACAGATGGGCTCTGCGTCCGTAACTATTGGAGAGGCGCTAGAGGAAGTTGATATTACACTGCTGGACGAGGTTGTGGAGGGAGACCTGTTACTGGTGCATGGAGGTGTAGCAATTGGTAATGTAGGGAAAGATTTTGCTTTAGATGAGGTCAGCGATGCATGATACAGAGGGGTCTGAATACGATCGGCTTTTTTATCCCTATCTCTTTGAGGGTGGTAAAGCGAGTATAGAAGATGTGTTGGTGCAGGTACGTCACTCGACTGTGGAGAAGTGCCGCGAGGTAATAACGCTTCGTCGCATAACGCTTGAAGCATCTATTGAGCAAATTCTTGCAGTCGGAAGGGCGATGGCGCAAAACTTCGTGCGCGGGGCGGCCTTGCTGGCTTTTGGCAATGGGGGGAGTACCACTGATGCGCAGGACATGGTGGCCGAGCTACTCACACCACCTTTTCCTGAATGGACGCCACTTCCAGCGATTGCCTTGACCAATGATATCGCGGTGGTCACGGCTGTAGGTAACGATGTTGGTTTCGACAATATATATACGCGCCAGGTGATTGCATTCGGGCGACCAGGTGATATTGCGCTAGGTATTTCAACGAGCGGCAATTCAACGAACATACTGGTTGCGCTTGAGCAAGCTAAGAAGCAGGGGCTGTTGACGGTTGGACTGGCTGGTTACGATGGTGGGAAAATGGCACGTTCAGCAGCAGTAGATTATTGCATCACTTCTCCAAGTGATCATATCCCACGTATCCAGGAGGCGCAGGCCACGGTCTATCATGCGCTTCTGGAGGTGATTCAGACGCTAATCAAGAAGGAGAATTTCCATGGGCATGAAGTACGTTGACGAGTACCGCGACCCCGAACTGGCGAAGCGCATTTCTGAGGAGATTGCGAAACTGGTACCTTCCCGGCCACTCAAGTTAATGGAGGTTTGCGGCGGTCATACGCATACCATTTACAAGCATGGTATTGAGGATGTGTTACCGCCCAACATCGACCTCGTGCATGGGCCGGGTTGCCCGGTCTGTGTGTTGCCGATGGGCCGCATTGATGACGCCATTGCGATAGCGCGTATGGATGGAGTTATCTTTACCACGTTTGGCGATATGATGCGTGTGCCGGGTTCAAAAGGGGAGCCTTCTGGATGCTAAGGCCGATGGAGCTGATGTACGTTTCGTTTATTCGCCACTCGATGCCTTCAAGCTTGCTCGTCAAAATCCTGATCGCCAGGTGGTCTTCTTCGCCATTGGCTTTGAGACAACCGCTCCCTCGACCGCTGTTACGTTGCTGCGTGCAAAGGCTGAAGGTCTCAAGAATTTCTCGATCTTTTGCAACCATGTCACGATCATACCGGCGATCAAAGCGATTTTCGATTCGCCCGATTTACGCCTGGATGGGTTTGTAGGGCCGGGTCACGTGTGCATGGTCATCGGAATGCGACCCTACAACTTTATTGCACGCGACCATCATAAACCCGTCGTGATTGCAGGCTTCGAGCCGCTCGACATTATCCAATCCGTCTATATGATCACGAAGCAGATCAGTGAGGGGCGCTCTGAAGTTGAAAATCAGTATGCGCGTGTGGTGCGACCGGAAGGCAACGTGAAAGCGCTGCAGGCGATGGCGGCAACGATGGAGTTACGCCCTTTCTTTGAGTGGCGTGGCCTTGGCTTCATCACGCACAGTGCGTTGAAGTTGCGCCCCGAGTACGCCGACTGGGATGCCGAGTTGCGTTATGAAGTACCCGGTCTACGCGTAGCAGATCCTAAAGCCTGTCAGTGTGGTGAAGTGTTGAAGGGAGTCATTAAGCCCTGGGAGTGCAAAGTCTTCGGAACCGCCTGTACGCCTGAGACGCCGATTGGAACCTGCATGGTCTCACCGGAAGGGGCCTGTGCTGCTTACTTCAACTATGGACGCTTCTCTATGGCATCTGAGCGCTCCCGTCTCAATATGCTTCCAATGGCAAACACCCAGGCCCAATAACGACTATGACGCGACAAGGAGATTTTTATGGATACGTTCGCACCACGCGATACAGAGCGCGTTGATGACATATTAAAGAAGATCGAGCGCACAAGACAGGCTCGCCGCCATAAATTCTATCTACGTGATGAGAAGATCACGCTCAGTCATGGGAGCGGCGGCAAATCCACACACAATCTTATTGAAGGTGTTTTCGCTCCCGCGTTCTCGAATCCTCTGCTTGATCCCATGGATGATGCCGCTGCCTTTGCCATCGAGGGAACGGGCCAGCGTATGGCCTTTACGACCGATACCTATGTGGTCAATCCGCTTTTCTTCCCAGGGGGAGATATTGGGAAACTGGCGGTACATGGCACGGTCAACGACCTGGCGATGGCTGGTGCGACACCCTTGTATCTCTCAGCAGGCTTTATTCTAGAGGAGGGTTTTCTCATCTCTGATCTGAGGCGCATTGTTGACTCGATGGCGCTGGCGGCGAGAGAGGCGGGTGTCTCCATCGTCACAGGCGACACCAAGGTTGTTCAGCGTGGAAAAGCTGATGGGTTGTTTATTAACACGGCGGGCGTGGGAGTTATCCGTTCCACATGGCCTATTGGGCAGACACGTTTGCAGCCCGGCGATAAGGTGATAGTAAGCGGTCCCGTTGGCGATCATGGCATCGCTATTATGCTCGCACGTGAAGCACTCGATATCGAAACCGATGTGCAGAGCGATACTGCCCCGCTCCATTCGCTGGTTGCCTCGTTGCTTGAAGCGGTTGGGAATGGCGTACATTGTTTGAAGGACCCGACTCGTGGTGGTGTTGCGACCTCGTTAAATGAGATGGCTCTCGGCTCAGAGGTTTCGATTGGACTGGATGAACACGCCATTCCCGTGCATGCTGAAGTGCGAGGTGCATGCGAAATTCTGGGTCTCGACCCTTTGACGATTGCTAACGAGGGCAAGCTGCTGGCAATAGTTGCCTCAGAGAAGGCCGAGAGTGCATTAGCGGCTATGCGTATGCACCCTCTTGGTCGTGAGTCCGTGATTATTGGTACTGTCCAGGCTGAACCACCGGGAATGGTTTTCTTACGCACTGATATTGGTGGAATGCGCGTGCTGGATATGCTGGTTGGCGATCCTTTACCGCGCATCTGCTAGATATAGGTAGCTTAAGCTTCTTTTCCGAAAATCTCTGATTTCCAGGTATTGGTGATAGCTCGAAAAGGGCGGCAGCATTGTCGCCCTTCTTTTCTTAACCCTGCCACACCTATGAATTGCTTTTATCCCGACTCACGGCTCACCTAAATTTGCACACCGATGCTTGAGTTATGGAGTTTCAGAATCCTGCTCAGCGGGAGGCTGGGCATCCTTTGGGAGAGGAGGCAGTGACAGAACAAGAGTACCACGAATAGAGTGGAACCAGGGCGAGCTGTCGGTCTCATCATCGGTGGACAATGGACGAGTAGTAGCTCCTTTGAGAGGATATCGTGCACTCATCTGGCTACGCTCATAGGCGGGATGGCGGGGCCTGTTACCGTCTCGATCCCCGAAGGCTGTGCGATCTCGCGAGGCATTGCGCCCACCAAGGGTATCGTAGACAGGATGTAACACGTGTGGATTTTGTGCCAGGCGTGCCTGCTCTTCTGCTTGCTCTTTCTGCTCCTGGGTTCGCTTGAGTGCTTCACGGGCGAGGATTGCTTGCTGTTGATCCATATCGTGCTGTTCCCGCTCATGTTTCTCTTGCGCGGCGGTCGCCCGTGCTTGTTGTGCTGTTCGCTGCTCTGCTTGTTCTCGCTCAATTCTTGCTCTGCGCTCGGTCAGCGCCTCTGCACGCATCCTGGGATCCTGGCGCATGGCTTGCTCATAGCGAGGAGTAACCTTCTTACAAGTTGTTGCGCTCCTGGAGTGGAAGAGATAATGGGATGCCATTGGATCGAGTGATTCCGAAGGTATCTGCTCAACCATGCGGGCAAAATGGGCCAGGTCTTCCTTCAGAATTGCTTCAATATGACTACCAACTCCCAGCATATCAACCAATCTCCCGAGTGGCCCAAAAGGAGGAGTATAGTGAAGGTAGACATCAACAATCGTACGGTTGGGTTCGTGAGAGCGGAATTTGACCTTTCCACGGGTGTCCACATTGGTAGTCGAGCGCCAACCAATTTGTTGATTGGGAATACAGTCTTCGTTGATGGCATCCCAGCTCTGATTCCGCAGTACATGAACAACCCAGTGGCTCCTTTGCTCATCAATTGGCGTTACTTCTCTCACAAAATGCATGAAGGTAGGGAAATCACTAAAATGGGTGAATAACTCGTAGACCTGGTGAACGGGTGCGTTAATCGTCACTGATGTGTAATGCTCTGCCATATCCTTCTCCTGGTGTTTAGATAGAATGGCTAAGATGTGGTAGTACTCCGTTGGACGTTTATTGCATTTGCTGACAACAATATACCAGTTTTTTTGTTGGGAGAAGCACTCCATAGATGGAATAGCTCTTTATAGTATACCATAAATATGCATCATGTTGGTTTCTTAACCATGAATTGCCGTATTTTGATGAATCCCCACGGTATCTCAACGTATTGTCAACCTCTTCTCACTCTCTATTGAGTATTATATGGGTGAGGAAAGAAACCTGAAATCATAAAAAGCATTTTCGCAGTGCTTCTTTCCTCGAAAAAAAGTATTGCAACTATAATTATTACAATAATTATCTATAGTTTATTAAAACGATGCCTGTAGTTTAAGGATATTAAGATGAATAATACGAAACATTTTCACCATCTCTATAGAAGTGGGTTGTTACTCATAATGCTGATTGTTGGAGGATTGCTGTTACCTGGGATAGGTACATCCGCCCTCGCTGATACACCTACAGTAAACGGAACGATCAATGCGGGTCCATTGAGTGAGACGGCACCGGGACCCTATAGCTTCACTGGAACTCCATCATCGACAGCAACGTTCACGATGCCGTTTTCAGTCGATGATTTGACTGGAGGGGCCGCTGGATGGAATATCACCATCACTTCGACGCAGTTTACTACAGGAACTTATACCATCCCAATGACCGCCTCGACCATTATTGGGACATCGGGTGTCTGTGCCGGAGGCATGAATTGTGCGCAAGCCTCTCTAACTAATACGGTTTCGGGACCAGTTGCCATTCCTGCTGGAGCCACTCCTCCAATTCCCGTCAAGTTCTTTGGAATAGCAGCGGTTGCGGCCACAGGAGTGTACACAATAACTCCAACCATTACCTGTTACCATTCCTGCTGCCACATTTGTCGGAACGTATTCGAGTGCTGTTACGCTAGCGGTCGCGTCCGGGCCATAAATCATGCTTTCCCTGAAGATGACTTCCTCGTCTTCAGGGAAAGCATAAGAATAAAAAATAGGTTTTCCTCTTTTCTGATGAATTATTTTTGATGAATTAGTTTTTTCAGTTTTTCATGATATATTCAAAGCAGAAAAGTAGTTATTCATTATTAAGAGAAGTTCAGTGGGTAGGAAATACCTTCAAATGATAGAAAATAGTACTTATTGGTAGACTCCTGATTAAAAATACAAGCCTTCTTGCGCTATATGGTATTGTTTTTATATTGCATTATTTATATTTTTGGGTATCATTAGAATAGTTAGTATCTGTTCAAATTCAATCGGATAGTAAGGGAGGTTGTTTAATGCAGATGAAAGATCTAGCTTCAAGAGAGAAAGTAGTAAACTTCATCCATCCATTACTACGATATCTTCTGATTGTTGTAGATTGGTGGTTCCATTTCACATCCCCAGAGGCCCTACCAGTAGATGCACCTTTTGCACAAAAAGAAGCTGTGCGGAGAGGAATTTTGACCAGTAAAGTGCTCTGTATCATATTGACTATTGCGCTATGCTATGTTCCAGTAATCCTCTCCATGGCGAATAGTGTACTTATTATTGTATATGTATTTGTATTGTTTTTTATAGCTCTTGCTGCGCCTCTCAATAGACGAGGTAAGACGACATTGGCTGGATTAGTCGTCATCGCGAATATTGAGATCACGCTTGTGACAGTTCTCTTGATTTATCCTGGCGGTCTGAACGTTTCTACACTCCCGCTGCTTAGCTTTCTGGTTATTCCAACCCTCCTTGCTGTATCGATGTTACCCCCATGGAGCGTTTTTCCCGTTGCACTCTGTAATCTTACTATTATCTACGTCTCTATTCTCTTTTTACCAAAGGTCCCTGCTTTACAAGCATTACTCTCCTCTTCTCCTCAAACTATTTTTGGTATTCCTACGATGTTACAATGTATTGTCTCGGCAATTTCCTTCTTATGGGTTCGTGGAGCGCTACAGGCGGTTAGAGAAGCTAATCGAGCTGATGAACTGGATCATCTGTATCAAGAACTGGCACGCGTGGCAGAGATCGATGCTATTACTGGTCTGCCCAATCATCGGGTGATTATGGATCGGGTGTTAGAAGAGATTGTCCAATGCGAACAGACACATAAAACCTGTGCGATCATGTTCGTTGATCTGGACCACTTCAAACAGATCAATGATACCTGGGGACATTTAGTTGGTGATGCTGTCCTGTGCGAAGTTGGACGACGATTACGACTGGCTGTCCCTCCCGATGGAATTGTGGGCCGTTATGGGGGAGAAGAATTTGCCGTTGTGCTCAAAGGAGTCGACCTTCAGCATGCATACCAGATTGCTGAACAGGTGCGTATCGCTATTTCCAGCGGTGAGTGCATCTGGCAAACTGGGGATAAGAAGGTCGCCCTCATCGTCACGGCCAGTATTGGAATCGCCATTTACGGTCTGCATGGAACAATTTCCACGACTCTGCTCGAACAAGCTGACCAGGCCATGTACCGTGCTAAACAGCGTGGACGCAATCGCGTTTGTGTCGTAGATGTCTTCGGTCATGAAGCGCCTGGGTTAAAACCCGGCGGCTTATCATGATGCCTATAGATCGTTGCATCCCGGTACCTTGACCCTCGCAGATTGACAAGCGTACCCATTGATGGTACAATTTAGAACAATTAGGAAAACGATTTCCTGAAGTATTTCCTTTATTTAAGAGGATATTTCCATTATATCTGTAGAGCTGTATAATAGAGCATTTTATGCTGCTAGCAGCGTCTCTCAATCAGGAAAAAATACCTTACTTCGTATGAGGTGCTTTTGTCTTTGACACACTAATGATTTATGTAAATAAGAGGAAAGCAGATCATCTGGAAAACCATCGACCGATGCAGGCAAATACCAGGGAGGGTACCACTTCGTCACATCATTCTGGATAGGGATAGGGACAGCAGGTGACGGAAAACGAGCGCAACGGAAAGCGCTCACAGAGCGCGTTGTTTTTCCTTTCGCACTGACAGGTTTTTCGTCAATGTGCGTGCTCACAAGTCAAGGATGCTAGACGTGGTTCCCCTATATCAAGGAGGATCAGAATCTATGTCCAATCGTTCTCGCTGGCTGATCAGCGCTGTCATTCTTGCGTTGATTGCCATTTTTTTTGTACCCCGTACCTCGCTCCCAACCGCACATGCAGCGACACCTTCGCTGTATACCATGACCTCATTTAGTAATAGTAGTGAGTCGAATATGTATGTCTATCTGTCCAATGATGGATTGAACTTCACAAGGGTTGGGACCGCTCCTGCTTACACTCCACCTTCTGGTATCATACGGGATCCTAGCGTTACGGTCTACGGTGGTCGCTATTATGTGGCTTACACTGATGCCTGGTCGGGTAATAGCATCGGCCTTGCTTCCAGCCCCGATCGCATACATTGGACCTTCGTGGAAAACATTACATTCGCTTCAAATGTTAATATTGCATGGGCACCGGAATGGTTTAAGGATACTGATGGTAGCGTCAATATTATCGTCCATCTCCGCTATAGCGGCGCTGCCAGTCCTACACCTTATAAGATTACAGCGCTTAATAGCGCCTTGACCTCGTGGAGTACTCCTGTAGCCCTGGCAGGCCTTACACCTGACTATATTGATAGCTTTGTGGTTAAGCTAGGTAACGTCTATCATATTTTCGCGAAGAACGATCAGACCAATTCCAAATATATCGAGACGGCGACTTCAACAGAGCTAACTGGACCCTATACCTTTATTGGAACCGGTGACTGGGCTGGTTGGGGCCCTCAATTAGAGGGACCGTGTATTTACCAGCTCGATAATGGCACCTGGCGTATTCTGCTCGATGGCTACAAATCTGGGCAGTATTACTATAGCGACAGTACCGACAACCTGAAAACATGGACTCCCAAGAAACCTCTGCCAGATGGCCTCTCAGGGTTTGTTCGCCATTTAACGGTTATGAAGGAAGCGGGCCAGGGTGTAAGTTTCAGTGCGAGCTCTCACTACACATTAGTGAACCGCAATAGTGGCAGGGTACTCGATATTAGCGGTGCTTCAACCGCCAATGGTGCCACCGCGATTCAGTACTCTAATCATAATGGCACAAACCAGCAGTGGAGCATCACCACTGACGCGGGTGGGTATTACAAGCTAGTCAATGTCAATAGTGGCAAGGATCTTGAAGTGTCCAATAGCTCAACCGCTAATGGTGGGACCGTTGATCAATGGGCTTCAAGCAGTGGCACTAATCAGCAATGGAACATTGTCCCGATTGGTGGTGTACTATGAATTGGTGAACCGCAATAGTGGAGACTTGCTCACGGTCAGTGGTAGTTCAACCGCTAATGGTGCCACTGTAGTCCAGGGAACAGATCTGTTTGGCACTAGTCAGCAATGGAGCATTGTTCTGGCTTAAAGTTCTTACAGTAATAACCTGATTAATAAGGTGGTTATGTGGTCTATGACATAAACACATGGCTACAAAAATTAGTCAGGTTATTTCAGTGAACTTCTTAGCGGAGATAATAGAAAGATTATGAAACGTTTCATTATCGTTACCGTGATTCTCACGGTTCTCATTGGCCTGAGTGTTGCTATGTGGCCGCACCAGAGCGCATTGGCCGCCGCAACACTTGATCCTGAGCCATAATTACAAGATCGTCAATCAGAATAGTGGATTGGTTCTGGGCATTTCCAGGGATTCCACCGCCTCTGGAGCCGTAGCTGATCAGGCAACGGATAATGGGGCCACTGATCATCTGTGGCATTTCATCATTAATAGTGGCACCAATTATAAGATCGAGAATATGAGTAGCGAGGCGATACTGGGGATCAGCGGGCGCTCCAAAACTGCTGGGGCTGCTGCGACTCAATCGGGTGATACCGGAACCAATGACCACGTCTGGCAATTTGTTGCATGCTGGCAATGGATACTACAAAATCGTCAATCGGAACAGCGGATTGGTTCTGAGCATCTCAGGAGCCTCGAAAGCAGCTGGAGCTCCGCACTCCAATGGACGGATAATGGCACGCCGATCATCTCTGGAGGCTCGTACAGGCTGGAACAACCTATCCCAATCCTGATGCCATCTCCGGCGATGTTATGTTGCGCGATCCATCCATGATCAAGATTAGCGAATGGAACGTACTACGCGTTCAGTACCAGCCTCAATGCTCCCTATAAGGGTCTTGAAATGCGCTCCTCTACAGATCGCATTCACTTTAGCGATGCCGGGTTCGTATTCAAAACGCTCTTCCTCATGGACCAATACCTATGATGGAGGACACTGGCAATCTGTGGGCACCTGACATCTCGTATCATAACGGGAAGTACTGGCTTTACTATGCTGTTTCAACCTTTGGTTCAGAAGTCTCAGCAATTGGCCTTGCTACCAGTACGACTGCTGCAGCAGGAAGTTGGGCTGACCAGGGAATCGTCTATACCTCTGCCAAAGGCACGGGCTATAACGCTATCGATCCTTGCCTGGTAATCGATGCATCCGGCAAATACTGGCTGTCCTTTGGTTCTGGCTGGCAAGGCATCAACGTCATCCAGATTGATCCAGCGACTGGAAAGCAATTGGCTTCTAACAAGACGCGCTATCACATCGCGAGCCGCACGACCTCTAAGGTAATCGAAGCTTCCTACATCTATCGGCATGGCAATTACTACTACCTGTTTGCCTCGATTGACGCATGTTGTGATGCAGGCAACACTATCATATCATTGTAGGACGTTCAACCAGCGTTACCGGACCCTATACGGATAAAAGTGGTCTTGCCATGCTACAAGGCGGTGGCTCGATCATACTCAGCACACATAGCAATGTGATTGGACCCGGTGGCGAATCAGTTATGCACGATACGGATGGTGATCTGATCGACTATCAGTATCATGATGCAAACAATGGTGGCCTGGCTACTCTTGGCATCAGCTTGCTCGGTTGGGATGCCCAGGGCTGGCCGTACGTGCGCTAGCACCCATTTGTTGATATCAATGCATCGTGAATGCGATCCTCTCCATGTAGGAGAGGACAAAAGAACTGGAAGGGACTATTAATAGCTGTCCCTTCCAGTTCTCTAATAATATGGAAATTCGCCAAATGTTTCTACTTCTTACGATCAACGCTGAGCATCGTCTGCCTGTTCTGCTAGCTTGTTGAGGACAGCGAAGAAACTCCTTTGATTGCCCTCTGAAAAGCCCATCTGAGATCAAAGATTGGAGTGCACCCATTGCGGCTCCCTTTGTTTCGGTAGGACGAATAATTGAAACGGGTGGGAACTTGCGGCTGAGGAATGCCGTTGGTTCAGGCATGATCAGATTGGTCTGGGTATCCTCGCCGCCAAAAGAGGCATTGAGATCTCGGAAACACCAACCCATTTGTCGGATCGGTTAGAGCGGGTGCATTACCAGCTTTGTCATGCCATGTCTGGAAGTGGGCCATCTCGGTTGGACCAATGCTGAGCAAGATACGCAATACCTCCGGATTAGTGACGCTCTGAGCCAGCGATGGGTAAAGGCTGGTGCCACCTTGCTCGATGAATGCGAAGTGGAATCCCGCTGTGTTTGCGATTGCCTGAATGTGGTTAAGTGAATTGAGGTCACTATCATTGCGCGGAATCGCTGGAAATTGCCCGGCAGCAAGACCCGGTACTGGCTTGAGCGAATGTGTCACCCAAATCAGGGTTCTTCGTGCTGCTGCGATATTTGGTCCACCAACTGGTATCCACAGTGAGCTCGCATAAGGTTGGTGAGCCGTCCAATCTGTTGAGCACCTTTTACCTTACTGCTCGGCAATGTGCGAAAGTGATCAAGGTTGACAGGATCTGCGCCTTTTGAGATCAGGTACGCATTGATGAACTTGAAGTGACTGATCTCATCCTCAGTATTGTCATGGATATACTGCGGCATGTCTCCATCAAGCACTTCCAGGGCAGTGATGTAGGGTGCGCAACCATGGCCTCCTGGGACTTCGCTGTCGACAATACCACCGAGTTCGTTGTACTGTTGCCACAGATCGGTTTCGATGATTTCGGCGGCAGCCAGGAACCGGAGGATTGCAATGTCTCCTTGTGTGAGATATGCAGCTTTTTCTGCTGCAAATGCCGGTAATCCGTTCGCCAAGAGTCCCGCGCCGATGGTTCCTGCACCTCCAACCGCGAGTCCCTTACGTAAAAAGGAACGACGACTGGTAGCATTTTCTCTCTGTTTTGTTGCCATTTCTATGGTAATCTCCTTTTGAGAGTGTTTCACATGCAATAATATTTTTTGTGGGAATTCCTGTAAGAACTTCGACGCGTCAGTAGTAGATACGTGATGAGGTTACAAATAAATAGTTCTTGTAGAGATCACCTTTATGACATTCAGGTGTGCGCTCTTGACATCTATCATTAGGCAATGCTAATATCCTAGTTGGAAAGTATGATATTAGCATTGCCTAATATTTTGAGAAACATAATACCATCTAAGGATGGAGATCCTATATCTATTCATCGTGAGGAAGGTTTAGTATGTCAAGTACGACTCCGTTGCATACAAAAAAGCCTGGACAGATAGTGTTGCGTGTGTTGCTGGTGATAGGTGCGCTTATCATCGCAGGTATATTGGCGTGGCAAGGGATTACGGCGGCGGGCAATCCGAATCCGGTGGCTGCGCATACAAGTTCTGGTGTTGCAATACTTGATATCGGCGTGCTTGTGTTCCGCGAAGGGTTGGAGTGTATTCTGGTTCTTTCCGCGATCACTGCCAGTATGGTAGGTAAAAATCAAGCGCAACGGCGTCCGATAGCGATAGGAGCGGGAATCGGCTTTGTTGCGGTGATAATCACCTGGTTTATCGTCGTGGGAATTATCAACGATCTGACACAGAGCATTCCAGCACTTGATGTGCAGGCTGCGACAGGGCTACTGGCAATCGTTGTTCTGCTCATTGTTATGAACTGGTTTTTTCATAAAGTCTATTGGACCGGTTGGATCTCGTTACATAATAAGAAGAAGCGGAGTTTGCTCAAGGGCGCGAATGGTGGGGAAGCATCAAGAGTACGCCTGTTATGGGGATTGGGTTTGCTAGGTTTTTCCTCATTCTATCGTGAAGGTTTTGAGGTGGTGCTCTTTCTACAGAGTTATCGGTTGCGAGTGGGTGGAACCATTGTCTTAGAAGGGGTTATGTTGGGACTCTTTTTCACGGCAATTGTAGCGGTATTGACCTTTGTGGCGCACCATCATCTCCCTTATAAGAAGATGTTAGTGTTGACTGGTGTGATGTTAGGTGCCGTATTGTTGATCATGGTTGGGGAGTCGGCATTTGAGATGCAGCAGGCACTCTGGATACCGACTACGACGATTAGCTGGTTGGCGCATGTTATTCCCGCCTGGATGGGAATGTGGTTTGCGGTCTTCCCCACGACGGAGACACTGATTGCTCAGCTCATTGCGGCCATTCTTGTCATTGGTTCGTACTTTCTGGCACGCTATCAGACAGTACGGGGATCGCGTCGACATGATGGTGTTGTTGCCCAGAGTTCTGAAGGCGCTTCAGTTGATGAGCGGGTGGCTGTGCCTGTATTCCACACCTCTTCACGAGCACGATAAATCGCAATACCGCTCAAATACATCGAATCATGGAAAATAACGTAGGGGCGGAGCTGGCCTCCGCCCGGTAGCTGGCACGATTGGTGTTCCCTGGACCGGGCCGGGCGGAGGCCAGCTCCGCCCCTACGTCAGAGGGATACAGTGTAGTGCGATCAGCTATTGCCCCGTATTAGTAATTCTGGCAGGAAGATGGTGGAATCTGACAAGGAGGCCACTGGTTGGAGCCATCTTCATATCCATAGGGGAAGCCGCTACCGTAATTGAAGCCAAATCCTCCCTGATAGAAGCCGCTACCATAATTGGAGCTACACCCCTCCTGATAGGGGAAGCCACCGTAAGGGAAACCGTCGCTTTCCGGGTAAGAACCACCTCCACAGACGGTCTCAAGTTCGGCTAAACTCAGTTCAACCTCGCCTGTCTCTTCGACCTGGGCTTTCACAAAATGTGTAATATCAAGTTTCATCTTGAAATTCCTTTCTTTTTAACACACGCTAACTGTTATGCTCGACTAATATGATATTCATATCCAAAACATAAAGAGCAGAGACTTATGGTGATAGAAGATAGAGAGTAAAGAGCAGCCTCGTCTCCTGATTTCATATAAGTCACTCAAAACATTTCAAGAATGAATATCTACTTTCAGTATAGAACGCATGTCAATTGAAATACATCTACTATCGGTGATTGTACGCGCATTAAATATTGAATGCTTGTTTGTAGAACTGGTGTAAAGAGATGGTTAGAGTGGAATGATGGAGGATGATCTGATGATAGTTCCTGGAGTAGGGACGTGTCCTTGCGATCGCCCTGCGTGAGCCAGGGGAGCAGTCGCAAGGACACGTCCCTATCTCTATTGTGAGCCATTTTATAGCAATGAATGTCGCAAGGACACGCTTCTACCCAGGGATTGACGGGGAGGAAGGCATCTGCATTTTATGGCGCAAGTGATATGTGTTGGGCCAACTCACGTTCCCAGCCATGGGCGAAGTCATTGTTCTCAACCGTCTCGCCGCTGGCAATGGTATCGGAGGGAAAATCCTCTGGGCGCAGGTCGGTCCCGATTTTGCAATTACGGCCAACCTTTAAATTATCTGGAAGATGTGCGCGTTTGCCAACGAGCGTAATACCCGTATCCAGGCGCGTAGGTTCCATTTTGTTCGGCGTCATATCATCGCCATAGCCGATCTGACAGTTTTTGCCAACGATAACCTCTTTATCCAGAATCGAGCGGTTGATGATGCTACCTGCACCAATGACACTATCGAAGAGGATAATAGAATCCTGCACGATCGCACCCTCCTCGACGATGACGCCTGGTGAGAGGACGCTATGCTCGACTCTTCCCTTGATGATGCAGCCGTGTGAGACAAGGCTACTGGTGATCTGTGCGGCGCTACGAATGTGCGCTGGTGGTCGCTCCTCACTGCGAGTATGGATGACCCAGGATGGATCATAGAGATCGAAGGCTGGCTGATCACTGAGTAGTTCCATGTGTGCTTCCCAATAGGATTGTATGGTGCCTACATCCTGCCAGTATCCAGTAAAGGGGTAGGCGTAGACACCTTCTCCACGTGCGACCATGGTTGGAACAATATTGCGACCGAAATCATGTTGAGTAGAGACACCATTATCGGCTGCTCGTGCATCTTCGATGAGGACGCGAATCAGTGTCTCGCGACTGAAGACGTAGATGCCCATCGAACCGAGAGTGCCAAGGGGTGCTTTGGGTTTCTCCTCAAATGAGGCAACGCGGCCTCTGGCATCGGTTTCCAGAATGCCGAAGCGGTGACCTTCCTCTATGGGGATGACCACTGCGCCAAGAGTCGCATCGGCTCCAGTTTGCAGGTGAAAGTTGATCATTGGTTCGTAGTTCATACGATAGATATGGTCTCCAGCAAGGATGAGCACGTAATCACAGTGCGATTCCATAATAATGCCAATGTTTTGGTAGACTGCGTCGGCGGTACCCTGGTACCAATCTGCTTCCTGCCGTCCGATATATGGCTGGAGGAGGTGGATGCCACCCTTCTGCCGATCCAGATCCCAGGGCTTACCAATGCCAATATGATCGTTCAACGAGTGGGGGCGATACTGGGTCAGTACAGCGACATCCGAGATGCCAGAGTTCACGCAGTTGCTCAGAGCAAAATCGATGATGCGATACTTGCCAGCAAATGGCACTGCGGGCTTTGCACGTTTTTCTGAGAGGAGGCTCAGGCGTTCGCCCTGTCCCCCGGCGAGAATGATAGCCAGTACTTTACTCATCGCGCCGTTGGTCCTTTCTGGGTAAAGTCCATATCCATTTCAATGATGGTGTCTATCGATATTATATCCTATACGTTCGAGCAACCTCTAATGGAGAAACTCTACCTACTTGTTATTCGCTTACGCGGATGGGAGGCGTAGCACGCGCTTATAGAGATCGCTATAGGCGTTGCGCACTGGCCGACCAGCGCGAATCGTATTCCATTGCGCGGTCGATAAGAATGCCCCATTCTTCGGAATTACTATAGAGATTTAGAGCACGCTGAAGAGCATCAAACAAGTGCGAAGGCATATACTGAGTGAAGCTGAATCCATTGCCCAGATGAGGGTCAGCATCTATATCAATGACAGTATCGGCGAGGCCCCCGGTTGCATGGACGATGGGTATGGTGCCGTAAC
Organism: uncultured Chloroflexia bacterium; assembly: GCA_963731415.1. Classification (GTDB taxonomy): domain Bacteria; phylum Chloroflexota; class Ktedonobacteria; order Ktedonobacterales; family Ktedonobacteraceae; genus JACDAE01. The sequence goes on along the minus strand of CAVSVN010000026.1, from coordinate 45,650 downwards.
GCAATGCGATTAATTGGCCCAGACCTCCCGGCTCGAAGGCACTTGGCATCAGGAAGAGGTCTGCCCCTGCGTAGATGCGGTGGGAGAGCGCGACATCAAAGCCGATATGTGCGCGGACGTTGTCGGTACTTGCTGCAAGATCGCGAAACAATTGCTCATAGCGTGGATGGCCTGTGCCTAGCACTACGAGTTGTAGGGGTAGTTTTCCTAATTGAGGAGCGATAGAGGCGATGAGATCAAAGCCTTTCTGATCCACGAGCCGACTGACGATCGCAACTAATGGCACTTCGGGATCATCGGGTAGTCCAAATTCCTGACGTAGAGCCATGCGGTTAAGTTCTTTAGACGCAGTAGCCTCTTCATGTGCATATTGAGATACAAGATTGCTATCGGTAGCGGGATTCCATTCGTTCCAGTCGAGGCCATTAGGAATGCCAGAGATGCGTGTATGGCGTTGAAAGAGCACTTCATCGAGACCCCAACCGTAGTCCAATGTCTGAATTTCCTCTGCATAACGGCGCGAGACGGTCGTTATGGCATCGGAGTACATGATGCCTGCTTTCATCCAGTTCACGTCGCCCCAAAACTCCAGGCCGATCTGAGTAAAGACACTGGCACGATCCAGGCCAACTTCATCTAGAATAGAGGGGTCCCAACGCCCCTGATATTGCAAGTTATGAATGGTATAGATAATGCGCGTTGCCCCTTGGCGCAAGAGATGGCGATGAGTTGTACGCAGGTAGGCAGCACAGGGAGCTGTTTGCCAGTCATTGAGATGAATGATGTCGGGAGTAAAGCCAAGCTGTGGAAGTGAATCAAGCAGGCCGCGACAAAATAAGAGGAAGCGCCGTTGTTCGTCGCGCTGGTCCAGGCCAAGATAGAGTTGCTGATAACGACCGAAGAGTCCCTCATGGGCGAGGAAGTAGACGATGACCGACGAATTGGGAAGGGTGGCCTGAAAAATAACGATGGTTTGATTGAAGCCTGACTGAAAAATGAGCGAATGACTCCTGTGGGTTGGAGTGACCAGCGTACAGAATCAATGCTTCCATAGAGTGGGAAGAAAGATGCGTACGTCATGGCCTAGAGCTGCCAGTTCTTTAGGCAGACTTCCGATAACATCGGCCACACCGCCTTCTTTAGCGAAGGGAACTGCTTCGGTGGCGACGAGCAGAATCTTCAAGCGTGTGTCATCTGTCATATTAGCCTCTTAATAGCAAATTTATTTTCACCTACAAGCTAATATAAAAGATATCAAATGTGCAAGGAACGTAGTGGTCGCAATAATTTCAAAAAAGGGAATGCGGATGAAAGGCACGCCGCAATTGGGGTGCCATTCATTAACCCGCATTGGAGGCTAGATTGATCACAGCTACGAAACGTGATATCAGCGCGATGTGGCTATCTAAGCGCGGTATGGAGTTGTTTCAGTGCCTGTCGTCGCGACTCCGCATTTCCTTGCAAGGCAGGAAGTCGACCTCTACAATGGATGTGGAGAGCGGGAGTTAGCGCGGAGTATGCAGGAAGATAGATTGCGCTCTCCTGAGTATTGATGACCAGATCGGCCTGGGTATCGAGTAAGGTAGGTTGTGTCAGGCGTAAGAGTTCGATCATATCATGTGAGGTCCATCCTTCAGCTCCAAGAGATTGAGCGCCAAGTACTTCTTCGTTAATATCCACAACATGGTCGGTGTATCTGTTAGCGAGGGCCAGCAGACAGATCTCAAGACGTTCGTTGAGTTGCATGATTGTTGCTCCTGTTCTTTTGTGATACTAAACAACCCGCCGCAAATCGCAGGGTTTTTACCCCTGGCGGAGTTATTACTGTACTTCCAATGGCGAAGCTCTACTCCCTCAGATGTAACCTCCTTTCCCTTTCAATGAATGCTCTCTTCTACTGGCAAATTCGTTTCAGGTAAAGGGATTTTTCTACCAGGAAACGGCAAACAAGCAGTATTTAAGTATCCAGACAAACAGTATTTATTGGAATGATTAACCTTCTCTATTCTATTATACACGCGTCTCATATGTCATAGGTGTCATCTGATATTACTGGTTTTATAATTTCCGAGAGCCATGTCGTTCATGGGAGCCTGGAATGCCTATTGTCGGCGCTCCAACTTTGCCTTTTATGTCTGAGAAGTATCATATGAGGGTTTGGATCAATGGATGAAGTGATCTTATAATGTCTTATACAAAGCTGACGCCTGAAAAAAACGGAACCTTTTCTCACCCCAGATTTTCTTATACGGACGACATATCTCTCCAGCCTGTTGTCGCCCTACATTTTTTCGTCCGTCCAGATCTTCATGTGTAAAGGATGACGCAATCCTTTGGAAGGTGGCTGGGAGATAGCGGCAAGCCCAGACGCGTACACTTACTCTCACAGACACCCACGATACACTCCTATTTGAAGGAAGTCCAGATGAAAGAGGGCAGCCGTGATACAGACAACTGAAAACACAATACGCATCAAAGCAAATCCTGAAGCAATGAATCTCGATGACTCTACCCGCTTCTATCGTTATGAAATTGGGCAGGTCGATCTTCTCTCAAGCGAAGAGGTCACGCGCCTCGCGCAGCGTATTGAGCGAGGGAAAGCGGGCAAGCGGCAGCGTAGTAATGCAACACCGCGTCCACTGAGAGAGGTTGAAGATGCCGCAGAGGCCAAACGTCAATTGATTGAGGCCAATCTGCGCCTGGTATTGCATGTTGCGCGGAAATACAAAGGTTTCGGCGTAGACCTGATGGACCTCGTCCAGGAGGGAAATCTGGGTCTCATGCATGCCGTCGAGAAATTCGATTATCGCAAAGGCTATAAATTTAGCACCTATGCTACCTGGTGGATTCGCCAGTACATTACACGTGCACTGGCGGAGCAGGCGAGCATGATACGTGTTCCTTTATATAAAGTGGAGGAAATGAAGCGCCTGGGTCGTGCTCGTCGGCGCTTGCAGCAGGAGGGTATCGTGGTAGGGGAGCCAACGCTAGAGGATCTGGCCAATCAGATGGAGTCAGCGTGCAGCAAGTCATCTCTTTGCTCTCAACAAATCAGGAGACAGTCAGTCTGGATATGCCTCGCAAGGGTGGTGACGAAGAAGTCGTCTCTCAGCGATATTCTGGAGGATGATCCCTGCTACTCACCTGAGCGTGTGGTCATCAGCCAGACATTACATGACCAGATTCACGACTTGCTTGATGATTTGACGATCAGAGAGAGGAGGGTTCTACAACTCAGATATGGGTTAAACGGTGGAAGTGAGCATAGTTTGACGGAGACCGGGAAAAAGTTAGGATTAAGCCATGAAGCAGTGCGCCAGGTAGAATTCCGAGCATTGCGGAAGTTGGATCATCCATGTCGCACCAGGATGCTCCAGGATTTTTTGGGGTGAATTCGATTGAGTCATTACGATGATGGGGATCAGGAGAACGCGTAACAACTCCTGAATCATATGGTTCTGTTGTGGGCGGGCACTCTCTATGCCAGAGTGACCGCCCTTTTTCGTGGCTTTCTTCCAACATGATGCATCTACAATGTGCACCAAGTACATCATAATGATCGTATAGAATGTGAGAAAAACATTCAGAGGCCCGCTTTATGTGCATATTACCCTGTGTAAGACCAATAAAATCAATAAAAAACACCCGGAACATAGAACACGTTCCGGGTGTCTGCCTGCCAGATGCAGGAGAGGAAGCCAGATTACGGCATACGGGCTACAATCACGCTCACATTATCGCGACCACCACCTTGCAGGGCCGCGTTCACCAGGACATCGCTCACGCGCAAAGGATCGCGCATGGTCCAGATGATGCGTTCGATCTCTGGATCGCGCACCATCTCCCAGAGTCCATCGGAGCAGAGGAGCAGGCTATCATTCTCATAGAGATCGACCACGAACCAGTCGACCTCAACATTTTCTTTATTGCCCAGGCTGCGGTAGACCTTGTTGCGCTCAGGATGTGTATAGACCTCATCGGGTGAGATTTCGCCGGAGGCGACCAGCGAGGCGACCAGTGAATGATCGTGTGTGATCTGTGTCAAACCGCTATCGGGACGATAGAGATAAGTACGGCTATCACCAACGTTGACCAGGTAAGCTTTTGAACCAACGACCAGCGTAGCAGTCAGGGTCGTTCCCATCTCCTGTCCCCATTCTGTGCCGCGTTGAAAGATGGCCTGGTTAGCCCATTCGACGCCTCCCACCAGCATATCAATCAGATATTCATCATTCAGTTCATTGCTGGTCACAATATTCTGTAATACCATCTGCATCATGCTCTGAATAGCGATGCGGCTTGCCTCCTGTCCATATGCGTGCCCTCCCATGCCATCGGCAACGACGAAAAGGCCAAAGGGTACCAGGCGACCATGATAGGTGCAGGTTCCTTGCAGCACCACCAGGCTATCCTCATTGGGATTGCGCTGACGCGTGATGCCTGTATTCCAACCCACACCGACCTCCATTGGCTGTATCAGGCGAGGCCTGTTCATTGTCGCCACGGGCGTATCGGGTCCGATAACGCTTGCTAACTAGCCGGGCGGGTAGGAATATCAGAAATGCGCCTTCGCTCCAGCCGGTACAAGAGATGGGCGAGAGAAGGGCTTCGTCAGTGGGCCTGACGGCTGCCTTTGTGGCAAATGAAGTCTTGGCATGGAAACATGTAAGAGCCTCCTGCATCATGGTAGTATCTCCTGCTATGGCATCTCAAATACGATCATACACGTCACACTATGGCATCTTGTTCCATTGCCTGCATATACGCCGCGCAAACGACCTGGGAGGCGGCTTGCTCACCGATAGAGTTTGCGAGCGTATCCTGGCATACACCAATGCGTTCCATACGAGCATGGATAAAGTCATGGCGGGCGCTACCAGTCGAGATACCAAGTAGACCACGGCGCATCGCATCCAATTCTAACGCAATTTGCTGGCGTAGTTGGGCAATTTCACTCTTATTACTCATTATGGAAGCTTCCTTCCTGCTCCTCAGAACACTTCTACCGTCCTACAAAAGCACGCACTCCTGCTAGTTTAAGAGTGAGTATGCTTTTCAATACTCCTTACTGGAGAAAGTATAGGAAAATATTCTTGCCACCATCTCCTAGCCCCCTTCTCGTCGAAAATGAAAGACCGTATATTTCTTTTTCCTGTGCGAGATATATTTTTCCTCATAGTTCAGCGTCTTTCCTACTTATCCATTCGTGTGCATACCCATGAACAAGACAAAGGGGGATGTCTTGTTTTGTCTTATACCAGCTGTCTTATAATGCTCTTCCATCTCCAGGCTTGCGCTTTGGGCAAAACATATGTTATTATTTGTCTATCTCATTTAAGGAGGTATCATTTGTCATGCCCTCAATCACAGCTAAGGTGTTGCTAAGCTAAGTGAGCTGTGTCTACAACTGAACGTGGTCGTTTTCACGCGGATCAGTGCTCTGATTTCGCTTTTTCGTACGATCGTATTCGTTCTTCGATAAGCTACAGATGTATATTACTTTCTTCTGTAGACTTCTTCGCTCTTCATAACCAGTCCACTCAGCTTCGTAGGGCTTCTTTTGTTTGCTAGATCATTGCGTGCAGCAAAATGCCTCTCGTTTCAGCATCACTACTCTCCACTGCATATACATAGCCCTACCTCGTCGTGGGCTATCCCCTGTTTCTACCGGGGAGAACATATGCTACATACTCATGTTCCACTCAATGCACCTGAAACGCTCTTGAGCGAAAGGACAAAATTAGCTTGATGCACGTTCAGTTTAGACGTTACTGGCACTCACTGATTACTTACCTCAAATCGCAGCGGGAACGTATCCTCTTGCGGCGAGACGAGGAGTTTCCTATACATCCTTTTCAATCACTAAACCGAAACTTGCGGCTGTTGGCCCACTATCTATGGCCTCAATGGCTGAGAATGGGCCTGCTGGCTGTGGTTCTATGCAGTACCATCTGTGTACAGGTCGTCACACCTCTGGTGGCGAGCCACTTCATCGACCAGGCCACCTCTGGCGGGGATCTGCACGATCTGATCATTCTTGCGGGGCTTTCCATCGGTCTGGCCCTGGTGGGACAGGGCTTAGCTGTCGCCGAAACCTACGTAGCCGAACAGGTGAGTTGGGCAGCTACCAATGCGCTGCGTGTCGACCTTGTTGCCCACCTGCTACGGCTGGATGCCACATTTCACACGGCCCATACGTCAGGCGAGTTGATCGAGCGAGTGGACGGTGACGTGGCTACCCTGGCTCACTTCTTCTCACGGTTTGTGGTTTCTGTGCTTGGCAACGGCCTCTTGTTGCTGGGTGTACTTGGATTGCTCTATCACGTGGACTGGCGAGTGGGGCTGGCAATGAGTACCTTTGTCGTGCTGGCCTTGATAGCCATGTTACGCATCCGTGTCGTTGCGACACCCTCCTGGACTGCGGAGCGTCAGGCCAGTGCTGATTTCTATGGCTTCCTGAGTGAATACCTGGCTGGCTTGCAAGATATCCGTTCTAGCGGAGCTGGTACGTTTGTGCTGCGCCGCTGTGCCGAGGTGATGCGATCGTGGCTGGCCGTGACGCGCAAGGCGCAGATGTGGGGCTACAGTATGAGTGCCAGTAGCCTGGGGCTGTTTGCATTCGGTACGGCAGTCGCCTTTGCCTTGAGTGTCATGTTGTTTAAGGCTGGCACGCTGACCATCGGCACCGTCTACCTGGTCTTTCAATGTACCGAGATGTTGCGTCAGCCGACCGAGCAGATCCGCAACGAAGTTCAGGACCTGCAACAGGCGGACGCCAGCCTGGGGCGTGTTGAGGCACTCTTGAGTACAGTACCACGCATGGTGGATGGCCCCGGCGTCGCGTTGCCCTCAGGTCCGCTGGCGGTAGAGCTAGATGCCGTCTCATTTGGTTATGCCGAGGACATTGCGGCCCTGCGCGATGTCAGCGTGTCGCTTTCGCCGGGCCGGGTGCTGGGTGTCGTGGGACGCACAGGCAGCGGCAAGACAACGCTGACTCGGCTCCTCCTGCGCTTCTATGATCCGCTGACTGGCGTCGTGCGTCTGGGAGGCATGGACCTGCGGACGGTCCGCCTCGCGGCAGTGCGTACACGCATCGGCCTGGTCACCCAGGAGGTACACCTCTTCAATGCCAGCGTACGCGACAACCTGACCTTCTTCGACGACGACGTGTCGGATGAGCAGCTTCGCGCCGTGCTGGACACTTTGGGTCTGACCAGTTGGCTTCGGGAACTACCGCAAGGACTGGACACCACGCTCTTACCAGGTGGTGCTGGACTCTCCGCCGGGCAGGCGCAGGTACTTGCGTGTGCACGTATCTTGCTGCGCGACCCTGATCTGGTGATTCTGGATGAACCATCCTCGCGCCTCGACCCGGTGACGGACCAGTTGGTGCATACAGCCTTGAGTCGGTTGCTCGAAGGCCGTACTGGCATCATCGTGGCACATCGGCTGACCACGCTTGCCTACGCTGACGACATTCTTGTCCTGGAGAACGGGCAGGTGCGCGAGCATGGGCCGCGTCTTGCCCTGGCTGCAGATCCCACCTCACGCTTTGCCGAGTTGCTGCGGATCGAAACTTCGGAGGTCTCTCTATGAAACTGCTCCCAACCTGGCGCTATCTGTTGGAGATGGTCCGCTACAGGCCCTGGCTCTACCTACTTCACGCAGTGTTGTGGGGTGTATTCGGCATGTCGTGGCTTCTATCGGGGCTGCTCGTCCGCGCCTTCTTCGATACGCTCTCCGGGCATGCCTACCTGCCCGGAGGCATGACTGGACTGATTGTGCTACTGGTGATACTCGCCGTGAGCCGCGTAGCCGTGTGGCTTACGGCTGGCTTTGTCGAAATCCTTATGCGTTTCACGATGAGCGGACTGCTGCGCCGCAACTTGTTGCGGTATGTGCTGGAGCGACCTGGTGCCTATGCTCTACCCTATTCCATAGGTGAAACCATCAGCCGCTTTCGCGACGATGCCTATCAGGCCGAGGATAGCATTGATTGGAGCGATGAGATTACGGGTCAGGGCCTGCTTGCTCTGGGGGCATTCCTGGTGCTCCTGCATATCGATGCTCTCATGACCCTGGTCACCATCCTGCCTCTCGTCGTGGTGACGGTAGTAGCGCTACGGGCGAGTACTGCCTTAGGCCACTACCGTGAAGCCAGTAGCCAGGCCACCAGTCAGGTTACCGGAGCCATCGGCGATATTCTGGGAGCGGTGCAGACGTTGCAGGCTGCTGGTGCCGAAGAGCGAACGGTAGCACGCTTACGACGGCTGAACGAGCAGCGCCGTACAACTATGCTGGCTGATCGCCTGGCTACGCAGACTCTGGATGCTATCACGACTAACACGATGAGTCTGGGTACAGGCCTGATCATGTTGCTGGCCGCGAACAGTCTGCGAGGCGGCAGCCTGACGGTGGGTGACTTTACCCTGTTTGTCTCGTACCTGGGCTTCATCGCTGACTTTACCACGGATCTTGGCAGGTTCCTGGCCCACTACCGCCAGACCAGCGTTGCTTTCGCCCGCATGAGTACCCTGTTAGGTGATGCTCCACCATCTGCGCTGGTGGAGCATACTCCGCTGCATCTGCACGGACCCCTGTCCACTATGCCGCCTCCAGTACCTGGGGTGATCAATCAGTTGATCCTTGTGGAAGCGCGGGGGCTGACCTATCACCATCCGCAGTCGGGACGGGGTATCTCAGCATTGGACCTGCGCCTGCCGCGCGGCACTCGGACGGTGGTGGTGGGGCGCGTTGGTGCGGGCAAGACAACGCTCCTGCAAGCCCTTCTGGGCTTGCTACCGCGAGAGGTAGGTGAGATCCGGTGGAACGGCCACGTTGTAGATGACGTAGCTTCCTTCCTTGTGCCGCCTCGTGCTGCATACACGCCACAGGTGCCACGCCTGTTCAGCGAGACGCTCAAGCAGAACATCCTCCTGGGGCTACCTGACGACCCTGCTGCCCTGGCCGCTGCCGTGCAGAATGCCGTCCTGGAGCACGACGTGCAGACACTAGAAGCAGGATTGGAGACGCTTGTGGGCACTCACGGCGTCAAGCTCTCAGGTGGACAGGTGCAGCGCACAGCGGCGACACGCATGTTGGTGCGAGGTGCCGAGTTGCTGGTGATCGACGACCTCTCTAGCGCGTTGGACGTCGAGACCGAGTGTGCTCTCTGGGAACGCATCTTTGAGCGTGAAGATGTGACCTGCCTGGTTGTCACGCACCGACGCACCGTTCTGCAACGTGCCGATCACATCATCGTTCTGAAGGATGGCAGGATAGACGCGGAAGGGACGCTGGACGAGTTGCTATCGACCAATGAGGAGATGGGGAGATTGTGGCGGGGAGATGATGGGGATGGGCATGAATAAATGTCAAAGTGACTCACCCTTCTTGCGGCTTGTTTCAGACTAGTCATGCTCTGATCCTGCCCTGCTTTTATGGAGTATTGAGAACACGAGAAGAAACCTATCAAATAGTGAAGCGACCGTCACAGGATAGCCGCAGGGAAGGAGGGAGGCTAGCGGAACCGCTTTTCGCCCTCCTGGTTTTCTAGCAAGGCACGAACTTCTTGTAGGGTGACAGTGGCGATATCGCCGGCAATACAGCGTTTGAGTGCAGCCAGGGCATTGCCGAAGGCGAGGGCAGTTATACCATGGGCTTCGTGTAGTTCGCAATAGAGTTGACCATTCAGGTAGGCGTAGATGTAACCAGCCGCAAACGCATCACCTGAACCGAAACGTGCATTGCCTCGTGTGAGAAAAGCTGGCTCTGTGATGTAAATATCGTCCTGAAGTTGGGCGGACCCTTCACTGCCCAGTGTCAATACCAGCGTTTTGTTTGATTGATTGGTAGCAAACCGTTGTGCCATTTGTCGCAACACTGACTCTGTATGGCCAGTAAAGCCCCACAATGTGGCGGCATCTGCACGCGTGCATAATAACAGATTAGCCTGTCGACAAGCTTCCTCTATATTTGACGCTGCCTCATTTGCTGACCACAATTTCGAGCGGTAATTGACATCGAAGGAGAGGGGAATACCTTTGTCGTGCGCCCTGAGCAAAAATCGGGTGAAGACTTCACGTGAGCGAGTACTGAGAGCAGGAGTAATACCGGTCAGGTGAAGGAGACGAGCTTCATCAACGACGGAGTAGTTCACTGCTTCTGGATCGAGGAGAGCCACGGAGGAGCCATCACGGTCGTAGTGGACTTGCAAACCTAACGGGTCGGGAGCTTCTTCTGCATAAAAGATGCCCACGCGCTTGCTGCTTTCTGTCAATGTGACATGCGTAGTATCAACGCCGTGGCGGCGCAGTTCGGTGATGATGCGTTGCCCTAATGGATTTTCAGGTAGTGCTGATATCCACGTGGCTTTGAGGTTGAGACGTGCAAGGCAAGCCAGCGTATTTGACTCGGTTCCGGCAACGTAGATATGTAGCGTGTTAGCCTCTTCTAGCCTGGTTCCAATTGGCACGCTCATACGCAGCATTGTCTCACCGAAACTGACGACATCAGAAATCATGGCTAGTATATTCCTTTCTCTTCTATTCAAGAATGACACGGATAAAAAGGTGGTATCGTATCAAGAATAGGTTGTTTTGAGATAATTTGTAAGGCAATGAAGAGAAAGGCAGTTTGAAAAATGACAAAGCAGGTGATCGGGAAGATACAACCGCGTCAGCCAATTGCAATTGTACGGCTGGACAATCTTGAACAGGCGCTAGAAATTAGCCGAGCTCTACTGGCAGGAGGCATTATTGTGCAAGAGTTTACGCTTACCAATCCTCATGCGCTTGAGGCACTGGTACAAGTACAGAAGGAATTGCCGGGAGAACTATTGCTTGGCGCGGGTACCGTGCTGGATGCGGAGATGGCCCGATCTGCTATAGAAGCTGGTGCGGAATTTTTAGTGACACCTGCTTTTCTGCCTGACGTCATCATGGTGGGACGTGACGCAGGGATACCGATCGTCAGTGGCGCATTCACTCCTACTGAGATACTGGGCGCATGGCGAGCCGGAGCTGATCTCGTCAAGGTATTTCCGGCTGGTGGAGTCGGGCCAGCATACATTAAGGATGTCCTGGGACCGCTACCCACGATTCCACTTGTACCAACGGGTGGTGTCAACCTGGGTAATTGCGCTGCCTTTCTTGCCGCAGGAGCTTATACTGTGGCAATTGGGAGTAGCCTGGTTAACAAAGAACTCGTACGCAAGCAAGATTGGCATGCTTTAACAGAACTAGCTCGCCAGTATGTGCGAGCCTGCGCTCAAGGCTGATAGTAGATGCCTGGTAGACGTCAGGTTCCAACATCTTTTGCTACGTTCAGGTTGTCAAACGGCTACCCAGCACTTTTGTGTCCACGGGCTATAAAAAAATGATAGTTATGGTCCTATATACCCTTGACAGAAACCGGTTTCCGAGTTACAGTTTCTTTATCAATGTATTTGCATTTTTATCCATTCATAACGCAATGATGCTAAAGGATGGTTTTTCTGTCTCGCTATTGCAAAGGAGCAAGAAGGTAGCATGCCCAACAAGTTAACGATTCAGGATATTGCACGGCTCACGTGGGTCTCAAAGGCACCGGTCTCGCGGGTTCTCAACCATAATCCATCCGTCAAATCTCTCCTATATGAACGAGTGCAACGGGTCGTGCAAGCGTATAGCTTCTTTCCAGGCAGCATTGCCATTGGCCTGATTGACGCTCGTACACGCTTGATTGGTATGCTTGCCCCTCCAGTACTAGGGCCTTCTGTTCCTGAAATCGTGCTTTATAGCATCAAGAAATAGCATGTCCGTGGTGTCCTCCTCTGCGAAAAACGGGTGATAAGTATATCGTCATCTTGTCTCGTTGTCGTGCTCTTGACACGCTTTCTGTGGAGGCTGACTTCCAGTTTTCGGGTCTATACCTTCATTTATCTAAGGAAGGTAAGGATATCCTTCCTTCACAATGTCTTATTTACCTATTGGAAAGGGGTAATCAATGCACATGTTTCCTCAAAGGGATCAGGCAAAGTGTTCCCAACAACGCCGTACACCAAAGGTATTTCGAGGTGTGGCACTGCTGCTTTTGTATCACTGATGGTTGCAGCCATCCTCGTCTCCTCGCATGGGATATACAAAGCCCATGCAGCCACCACCTGGACTCCTGTCTGGAGTGATGATTTCAATGGAGCGGCAGGTACAGGTGTCAATACGTCCAACTGGCTCTATGATACCGGAACGGGTTGGGGTACTGGAGAGATCGAGAACATGACCAATAGCACGGCCAATGTGCAGCAGGATGGAAATGGTCATCTGAAGATTACGGCCATCCGCGATGCATCTGGGAACTGGACATCCGGGCGCATCGAGTCGCAGCGTGCAGATTTCGCAGCACCTGTTGGTGGTCAATTACAGGTCAGTGCCTCAATTCAGCAGCCCAATGTCTCTGGAGCGGCGGCGGCTGGCTACTGGCCTGCGTTCTGGATGCTGGGTGCACAATACCGGGTAGATCGTAACTGGCCCAACGATGGTGAAATCGATACGATGGAAGATATTAATGGACTGAGTTCCGTTTTTGGTACCCTTCACTGTGGCGTTGATCCCGGTGGTCCGTGCAATGAAACAACTGGTATTGGTAGTGGACAGCACGCCTGCCCTGGCTGTCAGACCAGCTTTCATACGTACTCGGTGATTGTTGACAGAAGCGTTTCACCTGAACAGATTCGCTGGTATTTAGATGGTGCCAATTACTTCACTGTCAATGCCAATCAGGTTGATGCAACGACGTGGGCGAACGCAGTGGATCACGGCTTCTACATCATTTTTGACCTGGCGATGGGCGGTGGCTTCCCGAACGCTTTTGGTGGTGGTCCAACCTCCGCAACCCAGTCAGGTGCATCCATGATTGTTGATAACGTGCAAGTATCTACCTCGGGTGGCTCTACTGGGGGAGTAACACCCACTCCTACATCCACACCGATAACGGGTAGCGGCTTTACCCAGAGCGCAAGCAGCGTTGGCACGAACTCAAGCGCAGCTCAGTTTCCAACCCAGCGGCTGGACGGCTGGCTACGTTATTGCACACTATACAGTGGCAGGAGGTGGGCAACAAAACGTCAATATGACCTATAATAGTGGCACCTCGCGCTGGGAGTATACGATTGGAGGCTTGAGTTCGGGGAACGCCATTAACTACTCATTCACTTATCAGAAAGGTGGGCTCCAGTACGATACTGGATCATACAGCTACACCTTTTCACTTGCCCCGACCCCAACACCAATTCCAAATGGAGGTTTCGCTCAGGGTGTGAACAGTACGGGTTCGAATCAGGCGCAGTTTACCTTCCAGCCCAGCGGTTGGACAGCAGGTTATGTGATTGTGCATTATACAGTGGCAGGTGGAGGACAGCAAAATCTGAACATGACGTATAACGGCAGTACTTCACGCTGGGAATATACTGCAAGCGGCATAAGTTCAGGTAATGCTGTCTCCTACTCATTCACTTATCAGAAGAGCGGACTCCAGTATGATACTGGATTGTACTCATGGACACACCCGTAAAGTAATTTTCTGTCTTTTATCCACTAGTAGAAGCTTTTATGAGAGAGGGGCAGTTCTTCGATAATACCCCTCTCTAGAAAAACGCTATATACCAGTGAAAGGGAGTTGGAGCAGTATGTCCCACCGCTCCAACTCCAAACATGACGTTTTGCAACGCTAGAGGGTCCTCTACAGAGACTTGCAGAATTTGTAATATTTTTCGCTCGAGAAAAGGAGTATTTCATCTTCAGCGAACTATATGCAAACATATATTGACCAGATGTGGAACTACTATAGTACGAACCCGTTTGTGTTAACTCGTGGTGGTGTTACCTTCTCAGGAGGGGTAATTAATGGACGGTTGCAATTTACGCGCAACGGTGTTGGTCCATTCTTTTTGAACAAGCCTACCTCCAGTGACGTTCTGGCATGTTCGGGTGCCCTGGCATCTAACGGAATGAGTACTCAGGAACTGGAACTGGGAGCTGAGGTGTGTGCTGCCTTGAACAGAGGTGTCGCATTGAACACCGCAAACTGGTATAACCCCGCCGCGTACTATACCAATTCCACATACAACGACTATGCCGGGTTCTGGCACCAGATTGGCATTGACCATAGGGCTTACGGATTTCCTTATGACGATGTGAACGACCAGAGTGCGGTCAAAATTCTGCCGAATGCTAATCCACCGAGCAGTTTGACCATTAGCATAGGCTGGTAACTCTCCTTTGTTATATCGTGAGTGCGTTTTTTCCAGGAGCTAAACGGCTTAGTAGGAGGAAGTCTTTCATGTCTACATCCAGATCTATCCCATCATCACATAGGAGACTTTCTCTTGCGGTGCGAGTCTCTGCACTCCTTGTGCTTGCCGTGGTGATCTCCGTTATTGATCACTGTTGTGGTCAGCGAACTGATCTTGCGTCCTACATTGCTGACGCAAGCAGAGAAAGAAATGGGGAACGATGCTCAAACCCATGCTCAGGCGATAGACGCTTTGCTTATCGCGCGTATGCAAGACGTAAGCTTTTTGGGACAATATTTTGCAGTCCAACACTATCTTACAGGTGAAACGTCGTATAAACAGCAAGCACTTAACGAGCTCGCTCTGGGGTATCGTCTTGATCCGAACTACAGTACCTGGACCCTTTTTGATACCCAGGGAAAGATTCGTTTGTCGTACCCTGCATTGCCGGGTCCACGTGGTAAATATCTTGTCGCGCCAGAAATTATGCAGCAGTTACACGGTGTCAACAAAACGCGTATTTCTGATGTGTATTTTGATGATACAACGCACATGGCCTTCGTTGATATTTATACCTCGATTACTGCTCCCAACGCGAATTTGCTTGGCTTTGGACGTTCAACACTCAGATTGAACGAAATATGGACCTCGGTGAATAACGAGACGAATGCTGCTTCTGGTAGCTATGCCATGATTCTTGATAATCATGGTATACGCGTAGCATACACGAATACGGATACGACACAAGCCACCTTGCCATCGGCTCTTTTCAGGGCAATTGCTCCTCTTACAAGGCAATTGGAACAACGCATTAACGACGAAAATCTCTATGGGAATAGTCGTGTGGCTGTCAATGTGCTGCCCGATCCGGCTCTTGCTAGTATGCAGCAAGATGCGCAAGCAACACCAACCTTCCAACTCACACCAGCATTACAGAGCCAACCTTTTCAAGCGTATCGTGTATCGTGTCAGGTTGTACCCTGGACGTACCTTGTACTCAGGCCAGTAAACACGATTATTGGCGCTGCCAATCAGCAAGACATTTACCTTATTCTGATTGCAGCTATTATTACACTGCTCGCAGCCCTTGTTGGTCTCTTTGTTGGGCGTGACATCACGCGCCCCATCCTGAAATCTGTTTCGTCTTTGCTTAAAAGTAGCCATTCATTGAACGAATTGGCCTCAAGTGAACAGATTACAGCGACGGAGCAACGTTGGATTGTTGAAGCCTCGCAGGCCGGATTGAAATCGGTGGAGTATTACGTAGATGCAACCAGTGTTGCAGCCCACAAGTTAGACGCAATAGGAGGCGAACTTATACAGAACTGGCAACGCTTTGAGCCGTGGCAAATTCAGCAACATTTAGAGCAAATCATGGCTATCGCAAACTATATTGGCAATGCCGCCGCCCATCAGGGGCGAAGTAATAAGGGTCTTGCGGTCACGATACGTGTTACCAGGCAGGTAACCGACCAATTGGTGTCGGGAGCTACCTCTGCTGCTGAAGCGTCTGCCCAACTAGAAGAGGTCATTGAACAACTACGCCAGGTGGTTGGGGAGTAAGTAGTAGTATGTGGAAGGAAAACGTAACCATGAAATACGTTGCTCGTACACGCTCTCTCGCGTTTGGTCTTATCGTTCTCGCAAGTATACTCTTTACCTCTTGTGATAGTGGTATCGGGACCTCTGGAAATCTTCCAGTTGGTAATAATGGTAAGAACTGTACAAAGGTTGGTATCCTGCTTCCAGAGACCGTTTCATCGGACCGTTGGGAGACAAAAGACCATCCTTTGCTTATACAGGCTGTACGTGCGGCTATTCCTGATGTGCAGATCGACTATACCAATGCTCATGACAGTTCCGCTACTCAACTTAGTCAGGCTGAAACAGACCTTGCGAATGGTGATTGTATTCTTGTCGTAGGTGCTCATGATAGTGTGGCAGCGTCTTCTATCGTTGCGAAGGCGAAAGCGCAGAACGTTCCTGTTATCGCTTATGATCGGCTTATCCAGTCGAAGGATGTGAACTATTATGTTTCCTTCAATAATGAAAAAGTGGGCCAGCTTCAGGGGCAGTACATCGCGCAACACTATCAGCAGTATCAGAGGAATGGAGGTGCCATCAACATCGTTATGCTTAGCGGCTCACAAACTGATACGAACGCATTGATGTTTAGCAAAGGTGTTCATTCAGTCCTTGATCCCTTATTCGCAAGCAAGAGCTTCAAGAATGTCTACGAGAACTTTGTACCTGATTGGAACAATAGTACTGCTCAGGCGGAGATGGAGACCGCGTTATCCGATCAGTCGAATGACATTCAGGTCACATATGCCGCCAACGACGGTCTGGCAAACAGCGTTATCAAGGCATTGAAAGCCGTCAACCTTGATGGTAAGGTGCTTGTAACGGGGCAGGATGCAACGGTCACGGGTATCCATAACATCCTCACCGGTACACAAAACATGACCGTCTACAAGCCCATTGCGCAAGAGGCTCACTCAGTAGGTTTGCTTGTCAAGGCGCTCTATGCTGGAACAGATATTGTATCCTTAACGCATGGTGCGACAACCGCCACCTTTGATGGCGGGAATATTCCAGCAATTCTCGATACACCTATTGCTGTTGACCGTGCTAATATTGCATCGACCGTCATTGCCGATAAGTTTATTACGAAGCGTGATGTTTGCAACGGCATCCCTGTTGGTACGGCTGGCGTCTGTTAGCCTAATTACCCAATAGCAACTGTTCAGAAGCATCTTTTTTGCTTGCACCGATCTCTCCTCAAAGCTTTTTGATGCGAATAGTAGGTTTATGGTCTAGGATACAAACTCATCATTAGCACGAATCAGAAAGTGGGCAGCACAGCGGTGAGGAGCCTGATTTATACCCTTTTACAGCTCTAGTGGCTGGCAGGACTGACGTTCGATAAACTCAGTGGGAAGCACCACACGCGTCATTTCCAATGTTTCCTTGTTGATCAAGCGCAGAAGCATAGTCGCCGCTGTACGTCCCAATTCCAGGCGAGGCACATGTACAGTGGTCAAAGGTGGATTCATCAGTTCAGTATAGGGAAGATTATCGAAGCCGATCACACTCATTTTGTCGGGTACTGTTATACCCAGTTCATGAAGCGCTTTATAGACGCCTGCTGCCTGGCGATCATTGCCCGCGAAGATCGCCGTGGGCGGCTCTGGCAGTTCCAGCAAGGTTCTAGTTGCCATGTAGCCATCTGTCTCGGTAAATGCCCCTTCGCACTGCAACTGTGGATCGATCGGCAGATTAGCTGCATCCAAAGCCGCGCGATAGCCAGCAATGCGCTCAATCGCATCCCTCGCTGGTGCGGTCTTGCCAATGTAGGCGATCCGGCGGTGTCCAAGACTGATTAGATGTGTAGTTGCCGTAAAGCCTCCTTCCCAACTGGTAATTGTCACCGAGGGTACCGTTGATCGCAGGCCACCCTGATTGTGGATGAGTACAAAAGGCAGACCTGAGCGTACAAGATGTTCAATGGCTTCCTCCGATGGGAGGACCAGCAAAATACCATCCGTGGAATGATCGGTGACCATATCGATCCATCGCACCTCTTGTTCGGATCGATAGTTAGTCGAGGTCAATACCAGGCGTACTCCAGACTCACGCAATATCTGAGCCACTCCCTCTAAAATAGGGAGATAATATTCATCGTCCAGGCGCGGTAAGATCAGATCTATCAGCCCAGTTTTTCCTTTACGTAAAGCGCGAGACACGGGATTGTGTACAAAACCATATTCTTCAATCACCTGCTCAACCCGTTTACGAGTTGGTAGGGATACGTCTCTACGCCCATTCAAAACCTTCGAGACAGTTGGCACCGAGACGCCTGCGTTTTGCGCGATCTGTGCAATAGTTGGGCGACCATCTGTTCTATGCCTCTTTGCCATGAGTCTATCCTCCCATTTTTCAGAAAATTTCGATTTATTATAACACATCAGAAAGAGGAAAATTGCCCTTGATCAGCTATTTTCCAGCGATCATTGTCAAAAGTAAACGGTAATTTGCCAATATAGGCTTGACAATTACCTGAGAAACCGGTATATTCATATCTATAGAAATAATATTTATTTCGTAAAATATCGAAACTGCTACTTTGAGCCAGACGTTGCTCTTTTCCCACTGGGAAATCGCGGCTTAGCAGTCAATACCGGCCTGTCCAGGAAATAGAGGGGAGGGTTCGAGAGAAAAACACACAACGCCCAAAAAAATTGGTTCAGTGACGATCCCATTTTTCAGACCATTGCTTGATCTATTTTTGCGAGGAGGTTTTCCATGTCTCCAGATTTTGCTCATTCGCCTGGGAAGGCGAAGATTCAAACTAAGACAGTCTTCATCTCCCTGATGACGCTTTTTCTCGTCTTGCTAGCCGCTTGCGGCGGGGGAAGCTCAACTAGCAAATCCGCATCCAAGAACAGCATACTCAATATTGTCCCCAGCCCCAAAGGTGATTTTACCAACGGCTTTAGTCCCTACTCCTCTAGTGCCAACTATGGCTCTCAGGGTATGATTTATGAGACACTACTATTCTTTAACCGTATGAATGGTGATGTCAAGCCCTGGCTCGCTCAGAGTTACAATTTCTCTAATAACGCAACAGTTCTGACATTCCACTTGCGTACGGATGTTAAGTGGAGTGATGGTCAGCCTTTTACTTCTGATGACGTAGCCTTTACCCTGAATATGCTCAAACAGTATCCGACCGCTGATGCTAATGGTCTCTGGCAGTATATTACGCAGGTACAGGCAACCAATAGCAGCACTGTTGTTGTGACTATGAAGCAGGCGTACACGCCTCTGCTCTGGTACCTGGCCGGTCAGACCTGGATCGTCTCCAAGCATGAGTACTCGAGCGCAGGTGATCCAACTAAATTTTCCGATAACAATCCTGTTGGCACGGGTCCTTTCCTGCTCAAGTCCTTCTCGCCGCAATTGATTGATTTGAAGAAAAATCCCAACTATTGGCAGCCAGGCAAACCCGCTGTTAGTGAGATCCGCTATCCCTCTTTCAACTCGAACACGAGTGCTGAACTGTTGCTCACGCGCGGTGATGTCGATTGGACGGGCCTCTTTACGCCTAACATCAATCAAACCTACGTTTCCAAAGATCCAACTCACAATCACTACTGGTTCCCTAATCGCAATATTGTCATGCTCTATCTGAACACAGCCAAGGCTCCATTTAACCAACTTGCTGTGCGTCAGGCAATTAGCGACGCTATTGATCGCGATAAGATCTATAAGATCGCTGAGAGCAATTACGAGCCTGTTTCCAGTCCAACTGGTCTGGTTCTACCTGCCAATCAGAGCAACCTGAACTCGGCATACGCGAATACCTCGTTCTCACTCGATACCGCCAGGTCCGCCCAGTTGATGGCGAGTGCGGGTTATACCAAAGGTTCCGATGGCATTTATGCGGATAAGAGCGGCAAAAAGCTCTCTTTCTCGATCAATGTCGTGACTGGCTGGACCGACTGGGTTACCGCCGATCAGATTATCGCGGATAACCTGAAGAAGATCGGTATCGATGCCAGAGTTAACTCGATCTCCTTTAACACATATTATAGCGCATTGCAGATGGGTTCCTTCGATATGGCCATCTCATGGACTAATCCTGGCCCAACACCGTTCTACCTGTATAATTCACTGTTAAACAGCACAAACAGTGCAGTAGTGGGTAAGCAGGCCAGTTCGAACTTTGAGCGTTGGATAAATCCTACCACCGATAAGCTGCTAACTCAGTATGCTACTACTACGAATACCACGCTGCAACAGCAGGCCCTCAATGGCTTGCAGCAGATCATGGTAGAGCAGTTACCCAGCATACCGCTGGTCTATGGTGCGACCTGGTATGAGTACAGTTCCCGCAACTTTACGGGCTGGCCCAGTGCTAGTAACGCCTATGCCTCTCCAGCGCCTTTCGATTTCCCAGATGCGGAAGTAGTTGCTCTCAAGCTAACACCCTCCGCTTGAACCTCCGCGGAGGTGGGAGCATCATCTGACGCACCCACCTCCGGCACTTACCCTCTGAACCGCACGAGTTACACACGTGGCCGGGCACGCTGCCCGGAGAAAAACAATCTAAGAAGGCATAGACAACACTCGTTGATGGTGGTCTATGCCAAAAGGAAGGAGTATTCAGGTGAAGCACCTGCTCCGCCGTATTGGCTTCTATCTGGTGGCTCTTTGGGCCTCGATTACGATTAACTTCATAATTCCGCGTTTAGCCCCAGGTGACCCTACAGGTGCTCTCATGGCACACTTCCAGGGTCGCATGAGTCCTCAGGCAATCCATGCACTCGAACTGCAGTTTGGTCTCTCTCATGACCCACTTTATGTACAATATTTCCAATATTTAGGTAATTTATTTCACGGAGAGCTGGGAATATCTTTTACGTATTTTCCAACTCCTGTAACCACTGTGCTCGCCCAGGAAATTCCCTGGACGCTTGCCCTGGTTGGTACTTCAGTGATAATTAGTTTTACGCTGGGCACGCTAATTGGTGTGCTGATTGCATGGAGGCGCGGCTCATTTATTGATGGTGTTCTTCCACCCATTTTGACTTTTCTTTCAGCTATTCCTTATTTCTGGTTGGCACTGATCGCGCTCTATCTGTTCGCTTACATACTTAACTGGTTTCCACTCAATGGCGGCTACTCGACTTCGACGACGATTGGCTGGAATGCTGATTTTCTGTTCAGCGCGTTCTATCATAGTCTACTGCCTGCCTTTACGATTGTCCTGGCCTCGATTGCTGGCTGGATGTTGGGGATGCGCAATACGATGATTACTACTATGACCGAGGACTATGTGATGTTCGCTGAGGCCAAGGGGCTGAGTGAGCGCCGTATAATGCTTAGCTACGCGGCCCGCAATGCAATTCTCCCCAATGTGACAGGCTTTGCCCTCTCCCTGGGCTTTGTCATCGGAGGTGCACTACTGACCGAAGTCGTCTTCTCCTATCCCGGCATTGGTTTTGCCCTGCTGCAGGCCGCGCAAAACTCTGACTATCCGCTGCTCCAAGGAATTTTCCTTCTGATCGCTATCGCCGTGCTAGGAGCCAATTTTATTGCTGATCTGGTCTACGTTGTGCTTGATCCACGCGTGCGCTAGAAGAAGGGAAGTTATTGAGCATGAGCATGTTTCCACAATCACCCGATAACGAATCACAATCTGCGGCTTCTACCTCGCCTGTAGAGGCTGTCATTGCTTCCTCTGAAATACTGCCCGAAGGAAAGAATGCGCGTACGCAATGGTGGCAATTACCAGTTATTGGCGGTAGTTGGAGTACTCTATTACGGACCGTTACCCTCAATCGCAAGGCTACGATTGGGATTAGCATTGTGATCTTTTTTGTCTTGATCGCGCTTTTCGGCCCATTGTTTATCCATACCGATCCCAGTGCGCTCTCAGATGATGTGCTGGCACCGCCTTCAACTGCTCATTTACTGGGCACGACTCAGACCGGGCAGGATATTTTTAGCCAGCTTATCGTTGGCACACGTGTCTCGATTCTTTGGGGCTTCGCTACTGGCCTTGTCGTGACGATACTCTCGGTAAGTGTGGGCTTGATAGCAGGCTATCTGGGCGGCATCGTTGATGATGCACTTACTCTGCTGATCAATATCTTTCTGACCCTGCCGGGCTTCCCTCTGGCGGTAGTCCTGGCTGCATATATACCGCTGAAAGGGCCGTTGACGGTAGCTATTGTCATCGCACTGACGAGTTGGGCATGGGGGGCACGGGTGTTGCGCTCCCAGACGCTTTCGATACGCAAGCGCGATTTTGTCGAAGCCGCCCGCTCCAGCGGTGAGACAACCTGGCGCATTATCTTCTTTGAGATATTTCCCAATGAGATCTCCATTGTGGCTGCAGGCTTTGTGGGCACAGCGATCTACGTCATTCTGGCTGCCGCTGGCCTGGAGTTCCTCGGCCTGGGAGACGTTACCGTTGTCGACTGGGGCACGATGTTCTATTGGGCACAGAATAACGATGCGCTCTTGTTGGGGGCCTGGTGGTGGTATGTAGCGCCTGGCATGTGTATTGCCCTGCTGGGTGCTGGCCTGGCTCTGATCAACTTTGGCATCGATGAGTTCGCCAATCCACGCCTGCGTGCCGAAGGCGGCCTGATCAGACGCAGGTTGTCAGCTAAAGTTTAGCTCTCTTTTTTACATACTATAGCTGAACAACATCCAGAACGCGTGCAAATTTCTCGTTTGCAGCACCGCTTACTCTTACTTGTCAATGGGCAGCGAAGCCTGAGCGAACTTGCGCGATTGATGGTAAAAAGTCCCCATGAGATCAGGAAACTGCTCAAGGATCTAGAGCGGGCTGGTCTCATCCAGCAGTAGACACGACCAATAGGAGGATCTCTCTCATGCCTATATTATGGAACGCGCAACGAGTTGCTCACTGACCTTCCAGAGACGTTGCCCAAGGGCCTGATCGTAAGAACTTCTAGTAGACTTTTTCTCTTGATTATTTGCAAAGTACTTGCCGGTCACACCTTCCACCTGGGAGGCGGTCGCCAGATAGAGCGTTGTCTGCGCTCCTTTCTCGACCGATATACCCGCAAAGAAGTAGACTATCCCTGCAATGAAATGTGTTATGCCTTTCGTGCCGTTATTAAAATTGGAGGCAACCAGACCAGGGTGAAGCACGTTCACAGTGACACCTGTTCCTTTAAGGCGACGAGCCAGTTCGTACGTAAAGAGGATCAGAGCCAACTTGGCCTGACCATAATTGCTCATTGCTACATAGCGTTTCTCACCTTGCAGGTTGTCAAACGCAATGGTTCTGCTATGTGCCATGGAACTGACATTGATAATCCGTGCGGGTGCGCTCGCTTTCAATGTCTCAACCAGCAGTTCTGTGAGCAGAAAAGGGGCCAGGTAATTGACGGCAAACGTCGCCTCCAATCCCTCGGATGTTACTGTGCGAGAACTATAGACACCACCAGCATTATTCACGAGAATGTGCAAATGGGTGTATTTTTGTTGAAACTCTGCCGCCAGCCGATGCACCTCCTGGAGCAAACTCAGATCCGCAACCAGCAGATCAACGTTTTCGTTCCCTGTCTCCCGCCTGATTTCGGCCATAGTCTTCTCCCCTTTCGCACGATTGCGACTGACAAGAACCACCGTCGCGCCTTTGTTGGCCAGTTCTCTGGCCGTGACTTTGCCAATGCCCGAAGTACTACCTGTCACCAGGCAAATCTTTCCTTGCAAACTCATTTCTATCATTCTTGATAACTCCCCTCTGAAAAACCATCTCTCAAATCCCGATTTGATGATCGGTTCATCTATTTCTGACATCCTTTTTCTATCATCTTGACAACTATTGTCACATCGTCTATTATAGACAATTAACAATAATTGTCAAGATGATAAGGCGCGGATTTGTTAAGCTTATTGAACTGCTGCGTGACAAGTTAACTATTGTTCCTGAATCGGTTTCACGATATACTTATTCAGGAGGAGTTTCTTTGAGTCTGAATTTTGCGTTGCTCAAGCATACTCCGGTTTCCTTTCATCTATCAATTGTGCTTTGACAGAGTATGAGCACGTCTCATTTTGGAGGTAAAAATGGCAGGGTTTGACATATGACACAAACCAGGGAAGAGAAAGTTCTTACCGCCGCTCGTGATGTCTTCATGAGATATGGTTTTAGGCGTGCTACTATGAGCGATCTGGCGGATGCCGCGCAGATGTCCAGGCCAGCATTGTATCTCATCTTCTCATCAAAAGAAGAAGTCCTTCGGTCACTCGTGACACAGATATTCAATGAATTGCTTTGTGAGGTTCGTCAAGGACTGAGCAAGCATGAGAGCGTTACCGATAAGTTGACATTCGCTTTCGAGGCCTGGTGCGTTCGCCAGTTTGAAATGATTCAGACATCACCAGATGCGAAGGATATCCTCGAGAGTGGGTATGAATTCGCAGCCGAAATTACCTTGCAAGCTTTTTCTGACTTCGAAACCATCCTCTCGGATATCCTTCGACCGATGATGATCTCTCAAGCCGAAAAAAACCTCTCTTCTGATCAACTTGCACACATCCTGGCAACCGCAGTGCAGGGCTTCAAAGATTCTGCTGCATCTGTCGCCCAGCTACGGCAAATGATTGAAGGTTTAATCACCATCGTCGTAGCGGGCCTGCAAAACCAGAGCCATTGTAAAACCGCATGAGCCGAGGAATAATAGGTCATTTATCTGCTTTAGTAGAGACAGCGCTCAATATGTTCCTCGCTCCATCTCGGCAATGGTGATATTCGAGGTCGAATCATAGATAGTGCAGGCAACTCTCCTATCTTTCATCCGTAATATAATGAAAAGGGTAACAGAATATATGTTTGTATTTCTGCCAACTCATTATTTTGAACAGATCAGGAAGAAAAACCGATAGAAAAGGAAGCAGGCAAAAGTATGCAATCCTCTAGCATGAACCAGAAACAAAGTAAGCGTCAGGTCAACTGGATTGGGATCATCCTTCTAAACATTTTTGTCGCACAGGCCGTTTTTGCCGCTGTGAAGCGTTTGAGAGAGCGGCCCTACGATCAGCGTGCTATCAACAAACGTTACGTCAATCCCCTGATGTTGAAAATCGCGGGTCGCCGTCCTTTCCCACAGGCTCTTATTCATCACGTGGGGCGCAAATCTGGGCACAGCTATACAACACCTGTCGCGGTTGCTCCCATCACTCATGGCTTCGTGGTTCCACTTGCCTATGGGGTGGATGTCGATTGGTGTCGCAATATTCTCGCGGCAGACAATTGTACTCTTCAATGGCATGGTGCCACCTACAATCTTGTTGAACCGGAAGTTGTTGCGGTTTCCTCTATCATCCCAGAGATCCGGCCATTTCAGCAAGTTATCTTTCGTATGTTGAAGGTTGAATATGCGCTTAAATTGCAACTCTCTACTGCTTCTGTAGATTACACGACATTCTCGCGATAAATTTATTAGATTGCTCTAATAGATCAGCTTTCTTTTCGCAACATATTCCCGTTGTTACGTCATGTGTTCTAAACAAAAATTTTATGGCCGAGAAAGGAAACCAATGAACCGCTTTATGTAAGAGAAATGGCCCTGGCTTGAGGGAACCCATGGCATGCGCCCCAGTTACTAGACACTCTGGATACACCGTCTTTAATAGGATGGGATTGTGACTGCTTTGCCAAGCTGTTGTTTGAGTTCTGACAGAACCATCGCACAGCATGACATCTTGCTTTGTGAAGCACAGGGATGAAGTGGGTTACAGTTCTAGGCAAGAGGCATGTAAGAAACGCAGGTGGAAACCGGATAGATACCCTCTTCAATATCTTTCCTTTTTCTCCAGCATCCGAGATTACCCGCGACCGAGGAAAGGCATTCCGGTTGCCATCACAGTGACAAACGGGACATTGACATCGAGTGGCAGGCTCGCCATAGAGAGCACCATCCGCGCAACATGATCGGCATCCATCGTTGGCTCGCCAGCAACGGTGCCATTGGCTTGGAGCACCCCATGTTCCATGCCGGCTGTCATCTCTGTTGCCGCGTTCCCGATGTCAATCTGCCCACAGGTAATGTCAAATGGGCGACCATCCAGCGCCGTTGATTTGGTGAGACCTGTGATCGCATGTTTGGCAGCCGTATACGGGGCGGAATTGGGTCGGGGGGTATGCGCAGAAATCGACCCATTATTGATGATACGTCCGCCGTGCGGATTTTGCCGCTTCATCATCCTGAAGGCGTGCTGCGTACACAGAAATGTTCCCGTCACGCAGGTATCCAGCACACGACGCCACTGCTCATACCTCAGGTCTTCGAGTGGGACAGCGGGCGCACCCACGCCTGCATTATTGAATAAAACATCCAGCCGTCCGAATGTGTCCTGCGTTGCTGTAAATAACGCCGACACGGCTTCCGGGTCGCTCACGTCCATAGATATTACCAGCGTGCGCGAGTTTCGACACACCAGCTTCCTGAACCGTTTGCTCCAAAGGTTCATCTCTGCGGCCTGCCAGCACGACGGAATACCCGGCTTCCAAGAACAGTAATGCCGTTCGTTTGCCAATACCAGTTCCAGCACCAGTCACAAGAGCGATACGACCTGTTCCATTCATGCGTCCCTCTTCCTTGTGTGGCATTTTACTCCTCGATTTTCTGTACGCGCCCGACCTGTCCATCGACAAGTCGTACCTTGATCCCATGCGGGTGAGAAGGGGAATTGGTCAAAATATCTTTGACGATTCCTCGGGTCAGTTTTCCTGTTCGTTGGTCTTGCTTGAGAACGATTGACACTTCAATTCCCGAACGTATATCTTGACGGCTGCGTCCATCTCGCATTCAGTTTTGCTTTCTACTACCATCCCTGGTGAAGAGATCTCTCTTTTACCAGGGCGGATTTCAAGTGTTTCCTGATTTTCACAATCACACGTTCCCATCCAGGGCAACAAATCTTCCCTCCACGTGTCCATTGTTGTCTGCTGCTTTCGGGAGAGACACCACATCTGAGCCACCCACGCGCTACGACAATGCAGCAAGGGAAAGCTTCTGTGGGCTGGCTCAAAAGTCAGTGGACAGACCCTTACATCTATTGTACTCGTCAAGAGGCGCGACTGTCCATCATTGAGTCTATGGAGATGCTCTCCACTCGACAACGACGCCATTCAGCATGGGACCATCTCATGTTTCTCTTGCCAGAAAGGGTAGGAATTGGTATACTACACGTCAATTGACGGATTGTCCTTGTCTTTTACTTGCTCTATTTCAGCGAGGGAGCAGCAAGGTCTTCAATCTATGCTCTTACATTGCAATCAGAAGGCAGAGTACTACCTGAAGGAAGATCCGCCCACAGCGCTGTTGGTAATGCATATGGACCTGGTGAGTCTGCTTCTGGCTCACTACAAGCGGCAGCAAAAATGGTGGGTCGGCCCTCACCGAGTGCTCACCGATTTGAGCACCTGGGATTTGAAACTGGCACAGATGGTAGGATGTTTTCTGGAGACAAGTGAGGTTCACGCGAAATTCCAGGTATGGTCAGGGATCATTGACCATATTTTGCTGTCGTCAGGCGGGTATGACCCTCTTCAGGCGCAAATTTGTCCTTGTGAGAAATGCCAGGGGGATATCTCTTTGCTTCTGAGGAGTAACTAAAGACTTTTCAATTCTTAAGTAAGGGCATAAAACTCATAAAACAGGTGGATTGGGGCTTCTGTGAGCAAAACAGGATAGGGGAAACAATCTGGATAATCTTCTACGCGTTCTAGTTGGCTGACTCGTTGTAAGAACAGGGACATCGTTTCCTGATGGATACTCCAGTGTGTTGCAATATGGGTAGGGCCCCATTAGATGGTGAACGAGGGTGGAAAAACACGGAGATTACGCTCATTTCACCAGGCCTCCACCACTTAATGTTGTTCTACCCATGAAAGTCGATGGCGCGTGGCATAGAATGTCCCTCCAAATACATCCTCAATGAGAATTCTTCTCCCAATTTATCCGCCAGAGCGTATCCTCCCATCAGGAATGAAAAGAGGTCAAGCCTGACGGCGATTGCAGGCTTCTTCTTTGCCTGCTAACTCCAGTAGGCAGTCCTATTTTACCTTTTAAAACGGTGTTTATGCGGCTTCAAACTGACAGGAATGTTGACAGGAAAACCGAAAAACACCCAACGATTTTCAAAGAAAACGGTGGAAACTGAAGGTAAGAAATGAGCACAGGAGAGACGTTGATGGACTCTAGAAGCGGGTTCATGCCGGTGGAGAGATTCGAACCCTCAACCCTTGCGGGACTTGTTTTTGAGACAAGCGCGTATACCGTTCCGCCACACCGGCCTATCTGCATTTGCAGAATTATAATAGCGCATTCAGCTCTGAGAAGTCAATACCTCAACATCACTTTTTTAGGATATCTGCGGGTCCATCTCACTCTTCTCGACCCACCCAAATTTCCCTATGGCACGGAACTTCTGGTAGCGCTTCTCAAGCAAATCTTCAACAGGGAAGCGTTTAAGTTCTTCCAGATGCTTGAGGAGAGCCTGCTTTAAAGATTCCGCTGCCTGACGATGGTCGCGATGAGCTCCTCCCAGCGGCTCTGGAATCAGAGTCGTCAGCAATGTTGAAGGCAAGCGTGTCTCGGGCTGTAATCCTTTGACCCTCCGCTGCAAGAGATGCGTGGGCCGAACCGAATTTTAAAATATCGGCGGCAGCTTCTGGTGCAGCAACTGTATAGTAGCTGTGCTCCATCATTAAGATGCGATCGGCAATACTGATCGCCAACGCTCCACCACTGCATCCTTCACCAGTGACTGTGGCGATAATTGGAACACGCAACTGAAACATGAGGTAGAGACTGGAAGCAATAGCCTCCGATTGCCCTCGTTCCTCATCTGGCAACGCTACTGATGCACCCGGCGCATCGATCAAAGTAATAATCGGGAAACCGAATTTTTCAGCATGGCGCATCAGACGCTTTGAGCTTTGCGATATCCCTCAGGATGTGGCATACCGAGATTTCGATACTGCATCTCCTTCATGTCACGCCCTTTTTGATGACAGACAAAGACTACAGTCTGCCCATCCAGGTGTGGCTGGACCCGCCACTATCGCATGATCGTCTCCATAAGAACGGTCCCCATGCAGTTCAAAGAAATCGTCGCACATGAATTTGATATAGTCTAGCGAATAGGGACGGTTTTTATGACGTGCTACCTGCACCGTCTGCCAGGCGGTAAGATGGCTATACACCTCTTCAGTTTTGCTCTGCAACTCACGTTCGAGCGAGCGTAATTGAGCCTGATCCTCGCCTTCAGACGATCTCCTTTGCGCTGCAGACGTATGAATCCTTTTTTCTATATCCGCCAGCGGCTTCTCAAATTCTAGATCATAAGCCATCACATTTCCCTCCACTTCATTACAAGCTGCTGTGCTTGCTGTCGAACCGGCCCAGAATTATTGCACAGCTCTGGTATGGGTGTATACAATTGCAAGAGGCGTGCCAGCGTCTGACGAAGATCGCGCCTGTGCACAACTGCATCGATCATGCCATGCTGGAGTGCAAAATCAGAGTTAATGGTATTTTCTGGTACCTTGATATGCATGAACCCTTCAATCACACGTGGACCAGTAAAGCAGATAAGCGCTCCCGGTTCGGCAAGAATAACGTCTCCCTGAAAGGCAAAACTGGCAGAGACTCCTCCAGTAGTTGGATCGGTGAGTAAACTAAAATAAGGAAGACCTGCCTCTCCTAAGTCTGGCGAGATGCTCGCAGATATTTTCGCCATTTGCATCAATGAGTAAAGACCCTCCTGCATGCGTGCACCACCAGAGGCAGAGACGATGAGCACCGGAATATGGCGTTCGATAGCAGTTTCAACGGCACGAGTAATTCTCTCACCTACCACGGAACCCATACTGCCACCCATAAAATGAAAATCCATCACCGCCAGCGCCAATGGTTTCCCTTCGATGGTGCGCATATCCACTGATTACCGCCTCGTTCTGCCCGTCTTTCTTGCGCTCCTCAACGAGTTTGTCGGCATAATCAAGTGTTTTAGGTGTATTGGGAGGACTCACCACAAAATGCAACGGATCCTCGGGAAGCATTCCTGCATCGATCTCAACAAAACTATCAGGATCGACGCAGCAGATCAATGCGCTCATAGGCATTGCAGCTTGAAGTGATAGCCACAACGTGAACAGATCTTCAGATTTTTCTGCCAATCCCGCGTATACAGAATTTCCTTACACTTTTGGCACTTCACCGCTAAATTGCCCTGGCGTTGGGAGGCGCAGCTTTCCCTCGTTCGTAGAGGATGCCTGCACAGTGGATGGAATGGCCGCTTCTTTGACCATAATGTACCTCCATTACTCTTGAGCGAAGAGCGCCGCTACAAAGCTCTGTGGATCAAATGGTGCCAGGTTCTCGACCTTTTCCCCGTACCGATAAATTTGATGGGCACGCCCAGATCATCAGCGACGGCAAATGCGAACCCCCCCTTCGCCGTACTATCGAGCTTGGTGATAACGACACCTGTCAAACCAATATCTGCGGCGAACTGACGCGCCTGCAACAATGCGTTCTGCCCCGTCGTTGCATCAATGACCATTAACAACTCGTGCGGACCATCTGGGACAAATTTCTGAATAACTTTATTAATTTTCTTTAATTCTTCCATCAGGTTATACTTTGTATGAAGACGGCCAGCGGTATCAACGATCAACACATCACAGCCACGTGTTTTGGCAGCCTGGATAGAGTCATAGACAACCGCACCGGGATCAGAGTTGGGATTCTGGCTGATCACCGGAACACCAATGCGTTCGCCCCAGACCTTCAACTGATCGATGGCTGCGGCACGGAAGGTATCGCCAGCAGCAAGAATAACCTTGTGGCCCTCGTTTGTGAGGCGATATGCCATCTTTGCAATGGTGGTTGTTTTGCCGGAACCATTGACGCCAATGACCAGGATGACCGTGAGTGGAGACTGTTTTGAGAAACGTAATGGTGCTGATTTGCCCAGTAAAAGGCCCATTTCCTCGCGTAAAGCACGTTGTACCTGTGCGCCAGTGCGCATTTTCTCTTCTGTCGCCCGTTGGCGCAGATGTTCAATGAGCCAGATCGTTGTCCTTGGCCCGACATCAGCCTCCAGGAGAGACTCTTCCAGGTCCTCCCAGAGAGAGTCGGTAATGGTATCGTTCTGCTCGACATTGTTGCTGATGCGACTGAAGAGTTGTCGGGTGCGGTTCAGGAAGCTAAAGCGCTGCTCGGATGCAGGCTGATCTTCTGCACCCTCCTGAGCATTTCCTGAATCTTTCTTAGGGTCTTCCTCAGGCTTCTGTCCAAAGAATCGATTGAACACGTCAGTTCTGGCTCCTTCGAATATCTCTCATCTTCTAATGCGATCCCCTCTCAACTTCGAAGAAGAGGGAAGACGTTCACTTCTTCAAAGAATAGTGCTCTCCCTCTATAGAAGAAAGGCAAAAGGAGAGAGGAATGTACCCTGACCCTTTGCCCTCTGTGAACACGCCACTGAGTCGTCGAAACTGTCTCGTGAGGCATGTGCTGCGTACTCCACCCCACCCTTATTGGCGACCGCTGCGATATGAATGGAGTGAGCCATCACTAATAGGTTCATTGATGATGATATCGCCGTTACGGATCTTGATATTGTACAAGCAAGATGGGTTGGTACAGACCCATGCCTTGTACTCAATGGAAGCTCCCTGGCTACCGAAATCCGAAAGCGGAACCAGATCACCTTCACTACATTTGCGACACTTGGGAAATGCGTTTTCCACGAAGTCGCCTCCTTCCTTCTCTCTGGAGGTAATAATCGCTTGCCTGAGCCAATGAAAAAGCAAGGCGTAGCGAGAAAGTAAGCCGAGGGGGAGCCTCCGCCGCTGCATCCGCATCCCCACAGCAGGGTATAATCCATGCCCTCACTATCATATCACAACTCCCTTTTTCTGTCAGCAGGTAGGTGAAGAAATATTCATAGTCATTTCAGAATACAATGGCTTCTCTTCTCCTTCATCTGTAAAAAGAGAGTCAGAGATTCCGATAACGATTGCAACCATTTCCCGTATTGCTGGCTGTTGCATTCCCACTCCTCGTCAAATTGCCTGCTGCAACCAACGACGCGAAGCGAGAAAAATCGCTTGCACTGTTATCCCCTACCTTCAGAATAGCAGGAGTTACAACTCTCGTCAAGCGTCTATGAATTAGATATGTATGATATATGTCTGTCGTGGATTGTGGAATTTTCCTCAAATATGTAAATATCTTCATCTAGTCACGTCATTTGTGTTCACTGCTCAGTTTCTCCTGTTTCCCCACCCATTGGCATCTTTCTTCTCGTCCGGCCGCTTAACATGGTCGCTTTGTGCGCATCCTCTCCTCTCTTTGCTGCGGAATTTCACAATGCTGTCTAGGTGTAGAAAAAGCCTCTTTCTGGCACGCTTCTTGCACTAAAGAAAACTGGGACTATTTATTGGGGACGGCATAACTCATTCCAGGTATTTTCGGGGGTATTACCGTCATTGTTACTAGGTCAAAGATCGTGAAGAAGGAGTATCCGTCGTGAGTGTAAGAGCAACCAGAGCATCTCACAGCGTTGATAGTGAATTGTCCGGTGTAGTAGGAAAGAGACGTTATGGAAAAGATTCTGTGTATGAGCGTAATGAGGTAGAGGGAAATGAGCGTAGTTTTTGTTGATGAGTGTGATGAGGAAGCTTGTCGAGGAGGAAGGGGAGGATCAGCGCAGTGCCGTCGATGATTCGGTGAAGCAGTATCTCAAGGAGATCGGGATGTATCCACTGCTGACTGCTGAACAGGAACTTCTTGCTGGCAGAGCGGGTAGCCGCGAGGAGATCAGCGGGCACGGCAACGCCTTATTGAAGCCAATCTGCGCCTGGTCGTCAGTATTGCCAAGCGCTACTCAAATCAAGGACTTCCTCTGCTCGATCTCATTCAGGAGGGAAATATTGGGTTGATGCGTGCAACGCAAAAGTTTGACTATAAACGTGGTTTTCGCTTCAGTACCTATGCTACCTGGTGGATCCGGCAGGCGATCAGCCGCTCAATTGCGGAACACTCGCGCAGCATTCATATTCCCGTTCATGTGGTTGAACTTATCTATAAGATCAAGCGTA
The DNA here is from genome assembly GCA_963731415.1 of uncultured Chloroflexia bacterium. Taxonomy (GTDB): domain Bacteria; phylum Chloroflexota; class Ktedonobacteria; order Ktedonobacterales; family Ktedonobacteraceae; genus JACDAE01. The sequence continues at coordinate 12,714 of CAVSVN010000026.1, read as the reverse complement.
TTGCTCGTCGTATGTATCAGGAACAGGGTCTGGAGCCTCTACCAGAGCAACTTGCCGCCGAGGTTGGCCTGTCCACGCGAGCGGGTCGTAGAGCTATTAAGTGTTTCTGAGCAACCAATCTCTTTAGATGCACCAATGGCTGATGATGAAGAGTATCATCTGGCTGATATGTTGGAAGATGCAACGCTGGTTGTGCCGGTAGATCAGGTTGCTCTATCAACTCCAACGCGATCATATTGAGCAGGCGATGGATGTCTTAAATCCACGTGAGCGTACGATTATCGAAATGCGCTATGGCCTCAAAGATGGACATTCTCTCTCTCTGGAAGAAGTCAGTATCCTCTTTCATCTCACCCGTGAGCGTATACGTCAGATTGAGGTCAAGGCTCTGCGTAAACTCCGTTATCCTGAACGTTATGAAGGGCAACGCGATTTTGTACGCTCCTGACCCCTTGTCTCTCAATATACGTGCACGGAAGCCGATGAAAAACACCGCAGCATCCTCGCTGCGGTGTTTTCTGTGTATGAAAATTTTTTTCATGCTGAAGAGCGACAGAGGGGAAGGTGTGACTTATTCTAGCCGCCATCACTCCTCCTGCTTTATCTTGTAAGTATGCATAGATGAAAGGATCTACATCGCCTGCCAGATAACCTTCGGTATTGCCGGTCTCGTAGTTGGTGCGGTGATCCTTCACAATTGTATAAGGATGGACCGTTACCGAGCGAATCTGGGTGCCGAAGTCGGCCTGGACGTTCTCACCTTTGAGGCGTGCCGTTTCTTCTTCGTGTTTCTTCTGTTCCAACTCATAGAGACGTGCTCGCAGCAATTTCATCGCGACCTCGCGATTCTGGATCTGTGAGCGTTCGTTCTGGCAGGTCACGACGATGCCACTTGGAAGGTGACGTATGCGCACTGCTGAGTCGGTCTTATTCACGTGCTGGCCGCCTGCACCTGTCGAACGATAGGTATCGGTCTCGATATCATCGGGTCGAATGGTTATCTCGATGGTATCATCGATGTCAGGTAATACCTCGACTTTGGCAAACGAGGTATGGCGGCGATGAGCTGCGTCAAACGGAGACAGGCGAATCAGGCGGTGCGTTCCGATCTCCGAACGCAGATAACCATATGCATAGCGTCCGGTAATTTCAACGGTCGTACTTTTGAGGCCAGCCTCCTCACCTTCGCTATAATCATACACTTCTGTGCGGAAATGGTGATGCTCGGCCCAGCGCAGGTACATGCGCAGCAGCATCTCTGCCCAGTCCTGAGCATCAACACCACCGCTACCCGCGTGAATACTTAGAATGGCATTTTTTTCGTCATGTTCTCCATTAAGCATCAAGGCAAACTGCAGCTTCTTCACCTGTTCTTCAAGTGACAGAAGTGATTGTGCAACCTCGTCCTGCATCTCTTCATCTGGCTCCTCTTCCAGCAATTCGACTAATCCATGCAGGTCGTTCAGTTGCGTAGCGATACTTTCCCAGGTAGAGACTTCCTCGCGTAAAGCATTCAGTTGTTGCATCTGTGCCTGAGCTTTACGATTATCATTCCAGAAGTCGGGAGCCATGCTCTCATCTTCTAGCTGGTTGATACGGGTGGCTTTATTCGCCAGGTCAAAGACGCACCATAGTTTTCTCGACGCGCTTTTGCATGCGTTCGATTTGATTTGTTAGTTCACTCATGGAATGTATTGTAACATGTTTTGGATTGAGTTGTATATCTGAGAATTTTTTTACTGGAGAGTCATCTTCCTTATTTAGAGAGCGGAATTTAAAGAACTGAAAGGAAAATTATTGATGAGCTAGAATAGGGGTCTCATCAGGAATAATACTGCGTGCCTGGGCGTTTACCTTTTTGTCTAATAAAAAATATGCCGGGTGGAGGGGCGAATGGAGGGGACTTATGGCTACTTCTACATATAAGTAGGGAAGGGGTACAGGTACAAATGTCACAAAAAAAAACTTTTGCAGAAACCTTGTTACTCTGAAGGAGTCTATTGCGTTCTTTTCTGTTATGAGGCTCCTCACAAGATATTCTTATGAGGAGCTAAGATTATTCTCAGGTTGTTTTAAGGAAGTCTAAAGAATAGTTCTAAGAGAGAGAAGTGTTGTGTCAATGGTTGGGATGAACGAAATCAATCGCACTTATATGCCGATTAATTCGTACGGAGTCATCGGTGATTGTCATTCAGCGGTGTTGATATCACCGGATGGAGCGGTAGACTGGGGATGTCTACCGGACTTTGATAGCCCGGCCATCTTCTGCCGCTTGCTCGATGCAGAGCATGGGGGGTACTTCCAGATCGCGCCCACTGAAGGAACAATTCCAGGTTCGCAGCGCTACTTACGTGGAAGCAATGTATTGCAGACGCGTTATGCCAGTACTGCAGGCGAGATTGTGCTCACAGATTTTATGCCGGTAGAGACCTTACGTGCGTGGCCTTATCAGGGGATGAATAATAATACCTGGACGGCTCGTGAGGATGGCTCGTGCCACAGTCTGGTGCGTATTGTAGAGTGCACTCATGGCGAGATGTCCGTGACGATGAATTTGCGTGTCAGCCCGGACTACGCAGCTTCACCGTGCCAGGTTATGCTGGCCCCAGACAATAAAGGGGCCCTTGTTACCAGTGAACGGCAGCATGTCGGGCTGGCTATTGTAGGAAGTGATCTTTTATCGTTGCCGTTTTCTGTCGAGGTGATCGAGGATGCTGAAGACTGGCATCCAACGGTTACAGCACAGATGACGTTGCGTGAAGGAGAGTGTCTGACGTTTGCGCTTGGCGTGGGACGTACTGCTCAGGCTGCACGACGCCTGGTGGAGACCGAATTGCACCAGCGTAACTTTGATGCTGAACTGGCGCATACACTGCATCGCTGGCGTACATGGCTGGCTGGTTGTACCTATCATGGACCCTATGAGGATTGGGTGCAACGGAGTGTGCTTGCATTGAAAATGATGACCTATGCGCCAACGGGAGCTGTTGTTGCTGCGCCGACCACATCTTTGCCAGAGGAGATGGGAGGTGTACGTAACTGGGATTATCGTTTTACCTGGTTGCGTGACGCATCCTTTACGCTCTATGCGCTCAATATGGTTGGTTTTACGGATGAATCGCGGGCCTTTACGCACTGGTTACGCCGCCTCTCAATCGCAGATGGTGCGGACATGCAGATTATGTACGGCATTCGCGGTGAACGCGATCTGACCGAGCAAGAACTGCCTCATCTGAGCGGGTATAATGATTCGCGCCCGGTCCGTATCGGAAACGGAGCCGCCAGCCAGAAGCAACTGGACGTTTTTGGTGAGGTACTGGATTGTATCCATCTCTACCAGCACCAGGACAGCCTGGAGCGTCATGGTGAGAAGCTGGAAGGTCCGTTGTGGGATATGATGCGCACTATCGTCAATCATGTCTGCGATTCACTGGCATGAGACCGATAGCGGCATCTGGGAGGTACGGAAGCGAACCGCGACACTTCGTCTATTCTAAGATTATGTGCTGGGTCGCCCTTGATCGTGGTATCAAGGTTGCGGAGCAGCATCACCTGGAGGCTGATCTTTCGCACTGGCATCATGTACGTGATGAGATCCGAACGGATATCCTGACTCACGGCTATAACACAACCATTGGCGCATTTACACAATCCTATGGTGATAACACGTTAGATGCGTCCAACCTGGTATTGCCCCTGGTTGGTTTCATTCCGGCGGATGATCCTCGTATGCGCTCGACTGTTGATCGCATTATGGAAAAGCTGACCGATGAGCATGGTTTTGTCTATCGTTATGTATCAGATGACGGTCTGGCTGGTTCAGAAGGCACCTTTGGTCTGTGTACCTTCTGGCTGGTTGACAATCTGGCATTGCAGGGTCGTATTGCGGAGGCGCGTTCGCTTTTTGAGCGTTTGCTGACGTACGCTGGTCGCCTTGGTCTCTTCTCTGAAGAGATCGACACGCGCAACAACGTTGCATTAGGGAATTATCCACAAGCATTTACTCATATTGCACTTATTAATAGCGCAACTAATCTGCGCAAAGCCGAAGTTCGCAACAACACTGAGCATCATACCGATCCAGTGGTGGCCGCGATCCGCTTGCAAAAGCTTTAATCATTGTCATCCGATAGGGTCCGATGGTCGAAACATGCTCTGATCGACCATCGGGTTCCTGCCCCTTTTGATATTTTTTCTGGGTCAAAAAAGAAAGCTTCATGCACCTTTCTGTCTCGTGTGAGACTGTGTAGGTAAAAATTCTTCACCTTTCCAAAGCTAGCAGAGCCATTTCTCCGCCACGCGCACTTCCTATGCTCTTTCTAGAGAGCATAGGAAGCAGATTTTTACTATTTTCTCATGTCATTAAATGTTATATTCTATAAAGAGAGATTAATCACCTGTGACGCTTAGCGAAGAGACACAGATGATTCTTCAGCTATGCATGATGAAAAATGGTAATGTGGTTTTCTCCACCTGGGAGAAGCAAGCACAACAAGGAGGATTTTTATGCAAGGAATGCAGGCCAGATCAGCTTTACCTTTTTACGCTCTCAGATTTTTTCTCATCCTCTTCGTAGTCTTAATAAGTGGTTCAGTCCTGCTATTTCCCTCCTCGGCAAAGGCGGCGACGAGTAAAATCGTAGAGTATAGTACAGGGGGTGATCTCTCTGTAGGACAGTCGGGCACATTCACCGCCTCATGTAAGAGCGGAGAGCAAATGGTGAGTGGTGGTTTTTATGGGAGTGCATTTGAAGGTGCCGTCTCTGTTTCCGCAAATTATCCATCATCCTCAAACTCCTGGACGGTCACTGACAATAACATAGTAGCCCCTAGCTCGGTTCTTATGTCGGTATATGTTTATTGTTTGCAGGCAAATTACTCGATAGGAACGGTCATTGTGCAAGCGGTCGGTTCAAGCTCAGGAACAACAATAACGACAGCAAATTGTCCTGCGGGATCGACTTTGCTTAGTGGTGGCTATTCATCAGGAGGCAATCTATCGGCACCAAACGGGAATGGTTGGCAATCGAGAGGTGCAAACGTTTATGCAGTTTGCGCAACACAAAATCTTACTGCAGCTCCAGGTGTATCTGCTCTATTTTCGGTTCCATCTGGAACTGGGAGTATAGGTAGAGGTGTAGTGCAGTGTGGTTCCGGGCAGTTAGCCACAGGTGGAGGTTTCGAGAGTAGCGTAGCTGTTGGTAGTCAGGGACTCAATAGTGATGGTGCCTTAGCAGGTTGGATAGCCACTGCTGCAGAGTCTATTTGATGCCACAACGGGCATGGTATGGGTTGTCTGTGTTTACCCGCCGGGCGTACATATTACCTATCAGCTAAATGCGCAGTGGCATGGAGGTTTCTCAGTGGGTCTGACGATAACCAATCCTGGCTCGACGGCAATTCACAACTGGACGCTACAATTCACATTCCCAGGGGATCAGAAAATTGTCCAGGTATGGAATGGTCATTTTGTCCAGTCGGGGGAGCAGGTAACGATTACAAACATGAGCTATAACGCAACTATTGCACCTGGACAAACGCTTAATCTGGGCTCCAATGGAACGTGGACAGCCAACGACACCAGCCCGACGGCATTTACATTGAATGGTATGCCTACAAATTGAGTTGAATAGAAGTGGGGCGGCGGGCAGACGGGATAATAAATAACTTTGTCGGTGAAATGCACAGGATGGCCGGATAGGGATTGTGCAACTCCATTCATGGGTGTTCATTCCAGTAAAGCGGGTGGTGGGGTCACAGAATAATAAATGGTTTCTCTACTCTTACATTGTTCTACACGATTTTGAGCGAGGCATGAAAGAAATTGGCATTATTTCTTCCATGCTCTGCGTTTCATCCGTGATGGAAAAGAAAAAAACTCAAAAATGTAGGGAAAACATTTATTATTTTGTGTGCCCTTTTATTGCTTCATGCGTCAGTTTATGTGTGTTTATCGTTTGAAAGAGATAATGCATTTACATATCCATGTGAATAGTCAAGATGACGTTCGATAGACGGTTATTTGTATGTATCGCATGCTAAAATAATGGCGAAAGGAGCTACTTCTATGTTGAATGACCCTGTACTGATGAATGATTGGCATGTGGTGGCATATGCGCCAGACCTGCAAGAGGGCAAACCTATGGCGGTTCGTTTGTTGGAAGAGGATATCGTGCTCTGGCGTGCTGGAGAGAAGATACTGGCGTGGCGCGATCTCTGCATTCATCGTGGGACAAAGCTCTCTTTGGGCAAGATAGAGAACGATACACTTATCTGCCCCTATCATGGTTGGACGTATGATCAAGAGGGGCTCTGTATCCGTTTTCCCGCGCATCCCAGTCAGACGCCACCCGAAAAAGCGCGTGCTAAAGTCTATCAGGCACGCGAGAAGTATAACTGGATATGGGTCACGCCCGGCAATCCTACCTTCGATATTCCTACTTTTCCACATTGGGATGATGCATCGTTTCATAAGATTCACTGTGGTCCCTATAGCTATAAGGCTAGTGGACCACGTGCAGTAGAAAATTTTCTTGATGTTACGCATTTTCCGTTCGTACATGGAGGATATCTGGGCGATCCAGCGTATCCAGAGATCAACGACTATGAGGTTGAGGTGGATGCTGATGGCGTGACGGCAAAAGATATTTCTGTGTGGCAACCTGATCCCGATGGAACCGGACAGGGAGCGAGAGTGACGTATACTTATAAAGTAGTGCGCCCGTTGTCAGCTTATTTTGTGAAGTCATCGGCGGGGCCACGTTTCGCTATGTATTTCACGGTGACGCCTGTTGCTCAGGATTCCTCTATCGCCTGGACCTATGTGGCAATGGATTACGGTGATCGCCCGGATGAGGAGATACGAGAGTTTGAGGACATGATCACGTTGCAGGATGTGCCGATTGTAGAATCGCAACGTCCTGAACTTTTGCCACTCGATCTACAGGCTGAGCTGCATTTGCGTTCAGATCGCACGGCTGTAGCGTATCGGAAGTGGTTGCGCCAACTGGGTCTCAGTTTTGGAACAGCATAGAACAATGCATAGGACACCTTTCTCTGACTGAGAACATGTGCATATTTAAATATGGCTACACTTTGGTATAGCTACACTTGGATATGGCTACACAGGCTTGTTCGTACCTCACCGCGCCCCTACAATTGGGTCTCTCAGCTTGCGTAGGGGGGCGGTGAGGTACGAACAAGCCCGTGCTGGGGAGTCTATAACCTCTGACGCTGCATTTTTGCTTCGAGTCCTGCTTTGACTGAAGGCCACTCACTCTCTATAATGCTATAGTAGACGGAGTGGCGATAAGAACCATCAGACATGATCATATGATTACGTAATGTACCTTCTTTGACTGCACCAATGCGTTCGATAGCACGTTGCGATTTGAAGTTCAGGTGATGCGTCTTCAGTTGGACACGGATCGCACCAGATACCTCAAAGGCATGGTGTAGGAGCAGATACTTGCACTCGGTATTAATGCCAGTACGTTGAACTGAGGGTGAGAGCCACGTCCAACCAATCTCCAGACCACGGTAATCAGACCTGATATCCATATAGCGTGTCGAGCCAACGGGGCGATTTTGCACGAGATCGATGATGGTGAATGGGAGAGAGACACCTTTTTCCTGCTCTTGCAACGCTATTGCGATTACTTGCTCCATTTCACTCAACGATCCACTGGGGGTCGTAGGCATATAGGTCCAGATGCCAGAGTCTTGAGCAGCTTCATAGAGATCAGGCGCATGTTTCATCTGCAACGGTTCCAGGCGTACAAGGTTTCCTGTTAGCGTGACCGGTTCTATTTTTAACATAGTATTTAGCCTTTCTGCAAAAAATATACTGAAGTTTATGGTAGCCAGATTGTGTTGGAGTGGCAAGGACCAATATAGATGAAATGTAGTGGGCCAAAGAGGTTTTTATTAGATAGTTTTAGAGGAGAGTATCTATAGCAATGCGATATGCAGGTATTTGTTGGCTACGCAAGTTTCGAGCATGCTTATTGGTTGGATTGGTTGGGTGGCATGTGTCAACACGTTGGTATTGCACTTCCGCCTGAAGAGGAACGTATCGAATTAGCACGACAGGCAGAAAGTTATGTCATACCTCTTGTAAACTCGGCATTTCCTGGGGCAAGTAAGGCGATTCGTCAACTACATGAGAATGGGTATATAATTCATACAGCATCCGCCGAATCTTCTGTGCATCTGACTCTCTATCTGGAGGGCATGGGTGTACGTGATTGTTTTGGGCAACTTTATGGCGCGGATCTTCTCAACATTATGAAAGAAGGACCAGAATATTATGTTCGGCTTTTTGCCGATCTCCAACTCTCACCCGCTGAAGTTCTGGTTGTTGATGATCGTCCGCGTGTTCTTGCCTGGGCCAGGGAACTGGGTGCTCGTACTGTGCTTGTTGGAAACGGGCAGGAAGTAAACAATGATATGTTGTGTATTGGTAGCCTTACAGAGTTGCCTGACCTTTTGCATAATCTGTACTAATATCACAATAATACTGTAGAAAAATAAGGAGTCAGAGTATGCAATCATCAGTTCATTATCCTTCAACCACTTTAAAACCTCATCGTGACAAAAGCTTGTCCGAAGGGCATATATGGATTTTTTCGGGCGCACTACAACAGCCACCTCGCTGGGTAGAGGCTGGTGGGTTGCTCGATGTGAAGTCGGCAACGGGTCAGTTCGTGGCTCGTGGGTACTATAATCCGCACACTGATATCGCCATTCGCATTTTAACGCGAAATCCTGAGGACGAAATAAATGTTGAGTTCTTGCGTCGACGGATACGGCGTGCAGTAAGATTGCGCCGCCCCATTGATCGTGCTCTAACGAATGCCTATCGTTTGATTCATTCCGAAGGCGATGCCTTGCCCGGAGTAGTGGTCGATCGCTATGGAGATATCCTGGTGATGCAGATTCAGACTGCTGGCATGGAGCGATTACGTCCCCAGCTCATTGAAGCATTGCAGCAGGAAATACAGCCCGCCGGAATTCTCTTGCGCAACGATAGTAATGCACGTCTGCGCGAGGGTCTGGAGATCGAGGAGCCTGTTGTTGTTGCGGGTGAAGTTCCTGCACAGGTGACGATCCGTGAGAACGGAGTTCAGTTTCTTGTTGATCCCTGGCAAGGTCAGAAAACAGGCTTCTTCCTGGATCAGCGCGATAAGCGCGAGGCACTACGCAAATATGTGTCCGGCAAACGTGTTCTGAACTGCTTCAGCTATACAGGTGGCTTTTCAGTGTATGCTGCATTGACGAGTTCTAAGACACGTGTGACTAGTGTTGATGTATCGGCTCCTGCTATGGAGATGGCGCGTCAAAATTTCACGCTCAACGGGCTGAATCCTGAACAACACGAATTTGTGACTGCCGATGTATTCACGTATCTTGAAGAGGCGCAACGGAACGGAGAACGCTTCGATGTTGTGGTGCTTGACCCACCCGCCTTTGCTAAATCGAAGGACGCACGTGCTCAGGCGCTCAAAGCCTATCTGCGCCTGAATACGTTAGCTATGCAGGTGCTGAAATCGAATGGAGTTCTCCTCACCTGTTCCTGTTCCGGTACTATCAAGATGGAAGATCTGTTGGATGTAATCGCGCAAAGTGCGCAGCGCTCTCATCATACAGTGCAAGTACTAGAGACATATACGCATGGTATAGATCATCCAACCAACAAGACAATGCCGGAAACGGTCTATCTAAAGGCCATTTTCTGTCGTGTGTCCCTATCCGGTAATTCTTCTGGTGAGGAATAGCACTGATTAAGGTCGCCTTTCAAACTGATAGGTACCTGAAACAAGTTCTGCCGCCTGCCCATGAAGATGTGCATAGAAGGCCCAACGTTTGAGCTTTGCTTCCATGCGTTCACCCTCTATAGAAAGCTCAATTTCGGTGATAGAGCAATTATGATTTTCCACTTGTAGTAATTGCTCTATATCTACATCGGGACAGAGGTCGGTGATTGTGCCAGTGATAATGCCACCATGCGCAACGACAATAATGTTCTGGTTGCTCTTATTGGCGCTGATTTCGCGTAGCCCTGAGCGCATTCTTGCCAGGAGCATTGTATAGTTTTCGCCGTCGGGAAAGGTTGCATCGTGTCGACCTTCCTTCCAGGCTTGCATAATGCGTTCATGCAGCGCCCAATTTTCGGCGTTGGGGGGCGTCCCTCTAAGGAGCCTACATTGACTTCGCGGAACTGCTCCACAACACCCACCGGGAGATGGAGCTTCTGTGCAATAATATCAGCCGTCTCCCTTGCCCGTTTAAGCGGTGAAGAATAAATTTCATCAATATTTTTGTCTGTAAAATACTCTGCTGTTTGTTGAGCTTGTAGAATGCCTTTAGGTGTCAGAGAATAATCGACAAGTCTGTGAGAGAACTCTTTGGTAAGGTTGGCCGTGTTTTCGGCGTGTCGCACCAGGTAGATCGTGTTCGTCAAATTATAATTCCTCTTGTCTAATGCTGTATTTGTAGGAGATCGAGTTCACATTTTTCCTCTTTCTCCTAGAGTATATATTCTTCTATTAAGGTAGGAGGCCGCAGACCAATCGTATCCACTCAATGAAACAAGAGACGCGTGCATAGTGTTCAACACATCCATAAGTTCCTAATGGACGAGGATAATCATTGCTCGTATCATCCTTTAAGAACATCTAGCTTTTCTATGACCATCTGATTGTACCATGCCTGAGATATATAAAAGAAGAGAGGCTATGCTCTATGGCCTCTCTTCTTTCTACGAAAGTGAAGACATTATGCTATTTGTGATGCATTCTGCATTCGTGCTCTGACCCGGCGTATGTAGGCAAACATCCAGACAAAAGTGCCGCCGATAGCCACTGTCAACAGGATGGGGCCAAGAACCAGTACCACTGGGGCGGGCAAGAGCCAGGCAATGATAACGCGGACCACAAATTCACCGAACAGGGCACATCCCCAGACAGCAGTGATCAAACGATGGGTAAAGCGACCATTTGGACTTTGCCACGCTGCATCGTACGCCGCGATACTGGCCGGGTCTCCACCTGTCATCATTTGTCTGCCGACATAAAACATAAGCGGCTTAGGAAAGAGGATCAACGAGATGAAACACAACAGCCCATAAGCACCTGTGATCATTGATTTGCGAATCAGAATGAGTTGAGGACCACCACCCAGTAGTGTGAGTGCAGTGCTAACAACGGCTCCAACAAGAAAGAGTAGCCCGAAGAAATCAAGGCGATGGTGGCGTACGATCTCGATGATGTTATCCACTACCGGGAAGATGCAGGCCACGCTCAAGGCCACCACCTCTGATGTATGCCAGTAACTTTTGACCAGGTAATAGAGTAGCAGCGGTATAGCGGCGTTAAAAAGCAAACTAATCAATAATCCTCTATAGATCGCTCTTGGATTGTTCCCTTGCCCGGCAGCTATATTGTTCATGGAAATCTTTCTCCCTGTAAAATTTGATTCTGTCCAGTTTTCATTCAATATGTGTCTATGAATGTGCAATATCTTGTTTTTCCCGGCTTTGTGCAAGTGGTTCGAGCACAGCAATAGCCTCATCACACCAGACAATCAGAGCTTCGGCAAGATACTTCCCATAACTCACGGTGAGCAACCAGTACGGTAGCTCCGGATTCCCCGCCATGTCCGTCCTGACCTCGGCTTCTGTCTGCTCATATTTGTGCAATAATTCCACCTGCACTGCACGATGCCGACGCACATGCTCAAGAGAAATTTCTGTTCGTACATGGTTACCAAAGAAGAGTTTTAGCAAAAGTTCATTGCGCTGAACCTGGTACTCAAAAGGCTCTTGCAGCCAGCGCTGCAACTCTTGCCAACCTTTCTCAGTGAGCGTATAGATATGGCGTTCGGGTCTTCCTTCCGTTTTCTCCACTCGACTCGTAGTCAGCCCTTCCCCAGTAAGTTGCTTGAGCAATGGGTAGATTTGCGGGTAACTCTCCTTCCAGAAATTGCCGGTACTGTATGAGATTGCTCTTTGGAGATCATAGCCCGACATAGGGGTAAGACTCAACATCCCCAATAATGCATACCTACTTTTGTTTTCTTTGCCCATCTCGTCACTCCATATCTATGAGATATATATATGCCATATATATACAGAGAGAGAGCAAAAAGTCAAGCCCAGATCGGGAAAAAATTTGGACATGATCATATAGCTCTGGAAGAGGCGAAAAGGGGATGTTGGTAAATGCTCAGGGAATGAAGAAGAACGTTTCCTGGTTATTGTGAACGAGCAACCTCAAGTGTTCTCTTCGCGTTCCACTCAAAGTGATCCCATCGTTTTGTATAACCGTGATAGGCCATAGAATCTAAACCGATGTGCATTTGATAGCACCATACTCTTGCGTGAAAATTTTGTACGTCCAATTTTTTTTCCTCGTAGTGTCGCTCGATTTCTGCTAGAATGTCTATATTGCGCCAGTGAGTAAACCAGGGCCACCAGTAGAGTAAATGTGCCATATCATAGAGATAATCTCCGAACCGCGCATCACCCCAATCCAGCAGAGCGGTTATACGATGAGTGTTAACTAGAACATTACGATTCAGAAGATCGTTATGAATGAGATGCCGCTCGTTTGGGCATAAAGAGACTTTCTCCGCAAGCAATGCTGCGGCTTGCTCAAATAAAGCAAGCTTTTCAGGTCTTTCTTCTAACGACTTGCGCCATCCATGTATCCGTCTT
>CAVSVN010000025.1:0-13787 GCA_963731415.1 uncultured Chloroflexia bacterium | reverse complement strand
ACTGGCGGCTACAAGGATCTTTGCGCTTATTAATCGTTCCGCTCGCCGTCCTATTGCAACCTTTCGTATCGCTGCAACGGTAGTACTCGTGCTCACTCTCATTCCTGATTTCTTGCTTCTCGCTACCCCTAATACCAATATAGCCTCAACAATTACTCTGATGGTCATGCATACGGCTACTTACCTGCTCTGTGTGGGGATGCTTACGGGTGTGGCTCGTACGAAATAAATGCATTATCCAAAGGTGAGTTTTGATAGAGAATTTTGACTCACCTTGGGGTGGAGTTCATTGTTTTGCGGGGGCGCACGGGCTTGTTCGCTCCACTCACTGCGCCCCTACAGCCGTGCAAAGAAAATGAGCCACCCCTCCTCACCTTGGATAAGGTAGACTTTTGGGGCTTTGATTTCTCATACTCTCAGAATACGATAGGCAAAGCGCATCATACGTTCCTGGTCGGCTATCTGCATTCCGAAGGTTTCGGGGAGAACGGAAGCGCTGCTTCCAGGGTGCCTGAGAATTTGGTACGAAGTTCTGTTGGCATAAACATATCCTTTCTCTTTGTCTTGATCATTTAACTGGCATGGGATAGGACAAAAAAAGCTGTGCAGATATAGTTATACAATGCGCAACTGAACAAAAAAAGCCGTGAGTGATAACTTATCGTCACCCACGGCCCAAGTTGAGCTTCTGAAGGAGATGCAGTTCTTCTAAACGAGCTTTTGCCTTGTCCAGATACATGGTTACACTCCTTTTAGTAATCACAAAGAAGAACTTTATTCATTTTTAATTCCTCACATATCAGTATTTAAAATGACACCATTGGCTCCTTTTTTATCATGGAAGCCCAATCCTATCCCTGAAATTATTCCTCATGGTGCAATTAGTGAGGTCTGTGTCTGCAAATTCCTTGCTTTCCGATCTTCCAACTCCTGTGCTTTTTGTTCTGCTTGCATTTCCTCGTCGTGGCGAACCAAGCGTACGCAAAATCTCGTGCTTTCGCCCTCCATACTTCACTGTCTCGCGAGGAGGATAAGGCCCGATGATTATAGACTGCAAGAGCTTCCTCATATCTGACCCAGGCGCGAAAGCACTTCTGCTTGAGGGATAAACACTTTCTCGAATACCTGTCCATGGTCCTCCCTTTTCTCAGGCTCAATACTTTTTCAAATGCCTCCAGCGCCTCCTGATTCTCTCCTCTTGCCGCATAGGCATTTCCTAGTACCAACCAGGCGAGGGAGCTGTCACCCCGAAGCTGCACAAAGTGTTTGGCGACTTCGACCGCTTCCTGGCGTTCGCCCCAGTTCTCGTAACAGACGACGATAATCACTCCATGCAAAAAAGCTCTGAGCGTCAAGCTCCGTTGCCCTTCTCACGGCTTCCAGAGCCTCTTGCGGGCCGTGGCAGATGGGCTAGCAATACCCCTTTTCCTATACCATAATTTTGAACTTCCTCTTCAATGAGTAAGGCATGAGTGATGGCATCAAGACTCTCCTCGCTAGCGATGCAAAAACGTGAAGACATCGCTCAAACGATCCCATGCCTTCCAATCATCCAGATGATTTTGCACCTGTTGCTGGGCTTCCAGCAATTCTTCCTCCTACTGGATGAAAAACGGCATTCAACGGGGCAAAAGCGATTCCCTTTATTCTCTGGTTGCAGACATTCGAGGACAATGGATCCATCAACCAGAAGATACACTTTTTCTTTCGCTTTAAACAGGAAGGTGCAGAGACCTCACATTCCTTCGTTAGAACCATCCGGTCAATTCTTACGCCCAGAGATGGGATCGATCCGGATATCGAGTGTTCCCAATCGATCGCGTTCTCGATCTCTTCTGGCATCCAGAACGTACGTAATCACTAGAGAGGACTTCCTGCGTGACACTATCTATCAATTGAGCAGGATAGGCACTATAAGGAACGTTATCATTTCTTAAAATCGTGAGAAAACGCGATGAGCATACATTCCATCGAAGGTATTACGAATACGAAAATAATCCAGATGAAGACACTCTGGATCAATGAGAAAGCTCAGAACAGGAACTTTTTCTGGGACCTTTTGCTTCCGTACAAATGCTGTACAGATATCCGGTTCCAACGCTTTTATAAAGAGAACATCTTTCCCTTCATCCGGCAACGCATGTAAGAGTAAATAGTACATTTCTCCTCCTGAAGTAAAGGTCACAAAACAAGTGCTGAGCAATGAATAGGCAAAGAATACATGGGTACTCTATCTTTCTTTCTTGAAAAGCTCTTTTACTCATGTATTCTTCGATACTTTTTCTCCTTCCTTCTCCTCAATTTACAAAAATGAGGCATTATGAGCAGCATTTTAACTAATTCGTACCGCTTCTGCATTTGTTAAAACCTGAGAAACCAAGGTCAGCAATGTACTTCAGTTGGCGAATATCTAGAGCATTTGTTATAGCGTTCATTGCTGATAATGGATCGTTTAGTAGACCATCTGCCTCCAAGCTATTATAAGATTCCTCCAGTTGTCCTTGTACGTAGCCAAGTATAGGAAGGGATGATTTGAACTATGATACGGCAATGGCGAACCAGCAGCAGTAGTAGCAAGTGAACCCTCCTCCAGGTACTCGGTAACCGCGATGCCGTTATCTGCACTATTTATGTCAAATCCTGAAGTTTCAACTAAGCTTGCTACCTTCGGATTACATAAAGTTTCACATGGAATAAGATGATGAGCCTGATACCCAGTTGGTAAGGGTGCTCCACTACTATCCTCCATATTACCCCGAAGAATAGTACTATCACACTTGTTATGCACCACCCACTGCCCAACACCCACCACAAACGTATGATCCTGCGCGACCTCCAAATTGTACATCGTCATCACGCCCGGCACAAGCTTCCAACCTGTAATCACCCCCACCTGCCCATTAGCCTCCACCACATGCATCCCCAATTTAATCTGCCCAACCGGAAAAATCCCTTTTCCGTCGTGAAGAACGGATGCTTCTTGTTAGTGTGGATCACTTCACTGCGTAAGTTTCGCTGTTTTGCTCATGTCCAGAATGTGCTGTGATGCGTGAGATCAACCAGATCATTATCTTTATGGATCCAGACATGCAAGATTGGTTGCAGTTCCATCTTCTTCGTCTTGGGATTGTAGGCCAGAACCTTTTCGCCCACCTTTAACGTGCCGATGGACTGCTTGCCATGATTTGTGGTGACAGGTGTCGCTGAGGTAAAACTGCATGCGCTACATCTTCTAACGCGGATGCAGCATCCCTCTTCCAGTCACCACTCAACTTCCCAATCAGCGATCCAGCCCCCTCCATCAACCCACCAGTGACTGCCCCATTCACTACTGCTTCCGCAACACCGTTCATCAGTGGCTTGCCTGCATGCATTATCTACGGCCTGCCCACGCCATTCGCTGCGGCACCAACCGCTACTCTGGCTATTGGTCCTGCCTCTGGCCCCCTAATGCGCCCGTGATTGCGCCCGTCACCGCCCCGACGACTGCAGCGTGCAGATCTCACCACCGGACGGCAATTGTCCCTTCGTCACCCCCCGAGGTCACGACCGTTGTGGCTACATTAACGACCGCTCCAATTGCTGCACCAATGTGCATCGTACATAACGGCCAGCAATGTCCCGTTGGATCGGTCCTCACCACGGATCATCTCCAACATACGCATACGGATCTTTCCCCTTGCGTATTGTTCTGCACCATGTCCGAACTGGTAAAGCGTCCACTCACCGGATCGTAGTACCGCGCATTGTAGTACAGTAACCCTGTCTGACCATCGAGCCGTTGCCCCGTGAAGTTATATGTCGTGGGCATCACCTGGTCACGTGTAGCGCACCGAACCATAGGGGGCATACAGTTGCACGGCCTTGGTACTCCCATCGTTGTTGAGCGCGACGCTGCTACTGCCCAGGAAATCAGGGATCAGATACGAGTGGATGGCCCCTTTACGCATCGCTACGCGCTGTCCAGCGACACTGTAGTATTTGGTGGTCGTCGAGCTTCCCCCGCTGATGCGACTTCGCTGTAGCCATCGAAGGTTATGGTATCGCTCACACTGTGGGTACTGCTGCGCTGCAAGACCCGGTTGCCTTCGTTGTCGTAGAGAAACTGATCGGTACCAGTGCTTCCCTGGGGGCTTTCCAACTGCTGAGCCGACCTTCGTTGTCGTAGGTCATCGTCGCGCCCGTCGGGCTCCCTGGCACAAGTATGCGCACGAGTTCGGACCGACATTGCGACAGGTCATGTCGCCCATCGCGTCATAGCTGGCATAGGGACTGGGAACGGAACTGAGTCCGGTGGCTGCATGCACATGGGACGCATCCCCATAGGTCTCGGTTCCCGCCGATCCCGAGGCCAGGCGATCCAGCGCGTCATAACTGAAGGACTGGCTATAGCCTAGGTCGTGCTTCCGGTGGGGGTTAATCCACAGTGATCTCCTCCTGAAGGCGTCCCCGTATTCCCCGCCCAGGTCAGGCGATCCAGCGCATCGTAGCAGAAGGATTGGTCGTCGGTCTTGCTGCTTCCTCCGCTCACGGTGGGGAGCGTCGTAGAGAGTTGCAGGATATTGCCCGCGTTGTCGAAGGTTCGCTGCTGACTCCAGAACGGGCTACTGGCTCCAGTTCGTGTCGCGCTACTGCTCACGGGCCGTTGCATCCCATCATAGCTCAGCGACGTGCTGAAGATGGAGGTGGGAACGCTCGTTTTGGCGATGGTGCTCCAATGCCATCTCCACCCGATTTCTCACATCTTGTAGCTGACCCGTCTTACCAGAAAGGAGATTGAACATTGCTACTAGTCGAACTGAAATACAGCAAGCGCGGTTTGCTTACTATCATAATTAGAGATGAGAGTATCTCCATTTGGATAGATCAGGCTGTTCGCTATTCCCGCATCGTTATAGCTCATAAACATGTTCTGTGTGGTTGTACCTTGATAACTCACCGACGGTGAGGTCCGAATCATCGGCCTGGCTCCGGCAGAGAAGCGCTTCTTTCTTTTTTATGGCAAAAAAGTCATCAACCATCCTCGTTTCAAACACTCAAGAATGTATATCAGAAATGATAACATTCTTAAGAAATATTTCAGGTAATTTTTCCTTGGACCGTCGAGCCGTCTCCAAATTCATAGTAGAGGTTTCAAGATATTCTATCGTCTCCAAACCTCTTACCGTACTCAAATCGACATCCACAAACGACGTACGAGCGAGCGAAAGAGAGGTAAAGTCAGCTTCTGCCAGGATCGTCCTTACGAAGACACTCTCACTCAATCGTGCAGAACGAAGATTTGCACCCGTGAGATCAGCAGCAGTAAAATCCACCGCTGTAAGACTCACACTAGTGAAAATTCGCATCGATGAATGTTGTAAAACTGAGATCTACATAGGTCAGGAGATGCATCTCTAAAATTTGCTCTGGTAAAATTGCCATCAATTCCTTCTGCATTGGTGAAATCAACTCCAGCAAAGTTTGCATCAAGGAGGTCCGAATAATTCAAATTTGCCTGTGCCAAATGAGCGTGTGTCAAATTTGCATTATTCAGTTTAACTCCATTCATCAATGCTCTACGCAAATCGGCACCAACGAGACTGGCACCGATGAGTTTTGCTCCACTCAAATTTGCCCCTCTCAGATCTGCCTTATCTAATCTTGCATAACTCAAATCGCCCCCAATAATATCAGAATATGCCAGCGTCGCCTCAGACAGATCTGCCCCACTCAAATTTGCCCCTCTCAGATTTAATTTATTAAAGTGAACTCCTTGCAAACTTGCCTGGGGAAGACTCATCTTCTCTGCATTGAGCTCAAACTCTGTATGCTCTTTCCTCCATATATTCCATATTTTCGTACCTTTATTAATTATTTCAACAAAATATTGTAATTCCATACTTAATTCCTTTTTTCTATCTTAAACCGCATCATCCCGGAAGCGACATCAGCTCATACTATGCCGTCCCGGTGGCTTCTGCAACTGTTTGTCCACCAACATGATAGTACTTGGTAGCGCTCTTACTCCCAGTGCTCACAGTAGTATCAGCCAATCCATCAAAGGTGATAACTGTGCTGTTGCCGCTGTTGGTGCACTGCCATTGTAACACCTGATTCTCCTCGTTATCGTAGAGGTACTGCTGACTGCCCATTGTCCCATTGGGAGCCGTCCAGGTACTCAAACCCTCATTGTCGTAGCTCATTGTGGCACCCGTTTGTGTTCCACTGGAACAACTTTGAGAGCTACTGCTGCTAACATTGCGACAGGTCATGTTGCCCATCGCGTCATAACTGGCATAGCTCTCGGTTCCCGCCGATCCCGAGGTCGTGCTTCCAGAGGGGCCAACCCACAATGATCTCCTCCTGATGGCGTGCCAGTATTGCCTGCCCAGGTCAAACGATCAAGCGCGTCGTAGCAGAAGGATTGATTGTCCGTTTTGCTGCTTCCTCCGCTCACCGTGGGCAACATCGTGGAGAGTTGAAGGATATTGCCTGCGTTGTCGAAGGTGCGTTGCTGGTTCCAGAAGGGACTGCTGGCTCCGGTGCGCGTGGCACTACTGCTCACGGGTCGTTGCATGCCATCATAGCTCCGGGAGGTGCTGAAGATGGAGGTAGGAACGCTGGTTTTGTTGGCCGTTCCGCCAACCGCGATCCCCGCCAGTTGTCCACTGTTGATATAGCTGACATGTCCGGTTTCCAGGAAGGCAACAGGGATCGCTGCTGCTGCTGGTTCCAAAGTAGGCCGAGCGCACATGTCCATTGCTATCGTACTGGGTGGTGACGGTCTCGCCGTCGGGATAGGTCAGACTGTTGATGGTTCCCAGATCGTTGTAGGTCATCGACACGTTCTGTGTCGTGGTCGGTCCGTCTGCAGTGACTGAAAAGGTGTCGGGGGTCGTCTTACCACGAGCATCATAGCCCGTGCAGCACCATCCATGCTATAATCTAGACAAAATGATACAGAGGGAAGAAGTTTGAACCTATTACTAGAGCCATATCAGATCCAAATTGCTCGTTGGCCTCAAACTGGTCGTCATATCCTTGCTCAATTCGACGATCATTCCATCATCGTCTATCAGGCGTACCGACCCTCCATCGGTCATTTTGCGGCTCTGCATGGATACTTTGGAGGCCAATTTTCGCTTTCTCGTATGTCGTGGATAAAACCGAATTTCCTCTGGATGATGTATCGTTGTGGTTGGGCCTACAAGCCAGGACAGGAGGTTGTTCTTGCTGTGCATCTCAAGAGGTCAGGATTTGATAGCCTTCTAGCCCAGGCCGTACATTCAACATACACGAAGGAAATTTATTCCAACGAGGAGACATGGAAATGGGCAATCGAGCATTCAAGCGTGCGGCTGCAGTGGGACCCCGACCACGATCCTGTGGGCACGAAGGTCGAGCGACGGGCAATTCAGCTTCAACTTGCACGGCGAGATATTGGTTCAGTATATTCGCGAGTGGATTGTTGAGATTGAGGATATTTCTGATTTCGTCAGGGAACAATACCAGCATGTTCAGAAGCGTGATGATGCTCAATTGATTTTGCCACGTGAACAGATTTATCCTATCTCTGATGTTGGAGTAGCTACGCGCTTAGGTATAACCGTTTCATAACTATTCATTTAGATAAACCTACTTATCCAAGCTCACACGAGATCAAAGAAGATTTCATTTAAAAACCTTAAATGTAGGATATATATCCTTCCCCTGCTTCCTCGCCTATAATCTCACAATCAAACGACTGGATTAATGCTTTCATCGCTCCAGAACCACCATACGGTAAACTGTAGGGAGAAAAAGTTAAGATACCTATCTCAGATGTTAGTGATTTACATGATAGCAGCTCATATTCACCTGTCAATAAACTATCGATCATAGATGAAAAGTCCCAGGGAGTTTTTGAGGGTAGGATCAGTGAAACGTTGGGAGATTGGTGAGGCCTGCCATTTCTTTGCATAATCTTTTACTTCCTGATTTGAAGGCCACCAAAAGTCGTGTAATGATTGCTCATCAAATAAATCAAAAATATTCTGTGCAATTTTTCTTGTATCATGATGTCTCGTTTTTCCAGGTCTTCTTGAGATAAGTTTGATTTCTCTTGCCTTAACCTCTCAAAAACCTTAAAAACGCTTGAAAGCGCTCCTGATTTTTGATTCGAAATTTGATGAAGTATTGAAATGGGAAATCAAATTACTCTTCAGGTAACGGAAAACTTACCATATGTTTACATCTCCTTCTTTATTAAAGATCGATCTATACCAACAAAAACATTTAGTGGAAATAAGATTTGTTAAGCTTTTCTCATTGTAGATCTTTATGGCACACACATGTCGAATATCAAGTCTTTCTATGGTATTGCCCAGAATTGATATGACATTGCTGGTTCTTTAGGATAATATATTCATGGCCATTTGTCTACTTGAACTTACCCAGAATTATATTCATATAATTCTGGGTAGCCCTTACCCTATTTTTGAGAAATAGAATAATTCTATTTCTCGGCATCAGATGCCTGACTAAAGTTACTTAACTACACGTCCGTTAGTCGCATTTTCTTCTATCCATAGAATACAGGAAGAAGGAATTTGACCGGAACGGCCAGGTGTAGTTGGATCCACTATCTTAGGCGCTGTACGCCCTTGGTTGAGAGGATTACTTCTGTAGTTTTCTTGCTTGATTGCACTTTCCTTTACAAAGTTATCGAACCACTCAGGAAGATCAAATTCGACAACTTCGCTGCCATCTCCTCGGATCCCTTGAAAGTAAGCAGCATGTTCATCTCCTACACTCACATTCAAATTGGCATCTTTATTCGATATGCTAATGCTACCATCTTTATTGACTTAAATCCGAGACTGGCTAGCATTAGGTGGTGTACCTCCTTGAACACGACTATAAGTCACGGTATCTGGTGTCACTTCCCCCTGATGTTGGCTCTGCCGCAGGCTCACCTCCTCCGTTGATGGCTCTTGTCCCTGACCAGACTGTTTAGATGCGGTAAGAATGCCCTTCTCCAAGGCCTTCTCTGCCATCTGTATGGTGATCGCTTCCGTCAACCAGAAGTTGATAGAATTGAGCAGCTCACCCACAAGACTTACCATATCATTGGCGAGCGGGTCCTTTTGCTCGGGGATCTGCAGATCCCCATCTAACACACTTCCGATTACCTATGGATGGGATGTCGTTAGAAGGGTCTTTGACTTTCCGGCCCTCGATTGTCATTGATCACTGGAGGCGTTTCCGTCTCCACACATACCGAGGTCATACAACCAATGCCGCCTCCTGTACCATCGTTGGCAATGGGCATCTGTCCGCTAGGATCCATCCAGGTCTCCGGGTTGTTTCCGACATAGGCATAGGGATCCATCCCCATCGTATTAGTCAGACATGACTTCTGCACTGGTGAAGCGCCCACTCATCGGATCATAATACCGCGCATTTAATCGAGCAACCCTGTCTGAGTATCCAAGCGTTGCCCTGTGAAGTTGTATGCCGTCGGCATCGCCCCACGCTGTAGCGCGAGGAACCATAGGGCGGATACAATTGGGCCGCCTGCACGGTTCCGTCACTCTTTAAAGCTAGCACGTGCACTCCCAAGCAGATCCGAATAGAGGAACATACCAGGCGGTTCCCGTGGCTTCTGCTACCTGTTGTCCACCAGCACTATAGTACTTCGTTGGGTGGTCTTACTCCATTTCTGATGGTGGTATCAGTATAGCCATCAAAGGTGATGGCTGTCGGTCACACTAGAGGTGCTGCTGCGCTGCAGTACCCGGCTGCCTTCATTGTCATAGAGGAACTGATCGCTCCCTGCGCTTCCTTTTGGAGCCGTCCAGGTGCTGAGTCGACCCTCGTTGTCGTAGCTCATGGTGGCCCCGGTTTGCGAGCCACTGGCACAACTCTGGGAGCTACTGCTACTGACATTGCGACAGATCATATTACCCATCGCGTCATAGCTGGCATAGGGATTGGAGACCGAACTAAGTCCCGTCGCCGCATGGACGTGGGAAGCATCTCCATACGTGATTGTTCCCGCCGACCCTGAGGTCATCCGATCCAATACATCATAGCTGAAGGATTGACTATATCCTGAGGTGGTACTTCCGGAGGGTGTTAATCCACAGTGATCTCCTCCTGATGGTGTCCCACTATTGCCTGCCCATGTCAAGCGATTGAGCGCATCATAGCAAAAGACTGATTGTCCGCCTTACTCCCTCCACTGCTTGTTGGAAGCGTGGTGGAGAGCTGAATGATATTACCCACATTGTCATACGTTTGTGCCTGGCTGAAGAGGGTTGTGCTTCCAACCGTGACACTTGTCAGAAACCACTGCTGAAGGCTGTCATATCCCAGGTTCACCGTGACAGGCTTCGTCACAGTTCCCTGGTAGACAACTCCACCCAGTGTCATCCCTGCGAGTTGCCCAGCATTGGTATACTGCACTGCACTTACAATGGCTCCGTTCGCATTACTCATGCCACGGAAGTATCCCTTGCTGTCATAATTGGAGGTAACTATCTCTCCATCGGATAGGTCAGCGTCGTGGGTTCACCTGTATCGTTGTAACTCATGGACAATGTCTGCGTTGTGGTTTGTCCGTCTGCTGTCACCGAGAGGGCATTGGCAATTGTCTGACCACGCGTATCATACCCGTTACAACGCCATCCACTTCCAGCTACACTGCTGAAGGTTTCCGCAATCGCTTTTCCAACAGGAGCCGAAGTTGCACTGGGAGCCATACAACCAGAAGGGAAGGTTACCCCAGGATTACTGCTGTTGTCATAGCTGTCGTAGAAGAATTTGGCATAGGCACTACTCTGGCAGGGTTGACCTGGCTGAGGCCGTGCCACGACAAAGGGGACGATCCAGCGCATCGTAGCTGGTATAGGTGCTTACCTTCCGTGGATCCGTCTGGGTGAGTCGATTGCCGTCGGCATCATACGTTACTTTCCAGGCCGTATCCGAACTGCTGCTACAGGAAGCAGGCAGAGGTGTATTCGCACACGATCCCTGATCAGAATCATTGAAGCCAGTCACCCGCTTCAAACCATCATAAGTCGTGCTGCGCAGTGGCCTGGGCCTTCGAGGTCGCATCATAGGTGACTGTCGAGGTGAGATTGCCGACCTCATCCTGGTTGGTCTGGACTGTCCGTACGACCGTGTAGGGACTGCCGGTTCCACTGAAGACCTGCTCATAGCGATCGCGTCCGAACACATCAGTGTATTCCACCTGTTGATGGTTGTAGGCGTCCAGCGTAATCGTCTGTTCAAACGGGGTACTGCTATCCGCGGTAAAGCTGGGAAGACCTTGCCCTACGGTATAGCTGATGGTTGATTCCGACAGAATCACCGACCCGGTGCCATAGGAGATACTGCCCAGCGGACGACCCATGCCATCAAACGTGCTCACCGTACGTGCCTGATTTAGATCAGGAATCGCATAGTGAACGGTTGCACTGGCGGCAATCGCATAGGGCAGGCTCTGGGTGTGGTATGCCCATATTATCATAGATCGTATAGGTCACCAGCATCGAACCAGTGGCGGGCAACTTGGAGAACTGATTGGGACCGGGCGATTGCGTCTCCACCAACCGTCCCATTCCATCGTACCACTGCTTCGTCGTCGTCGCCGTATTGCTGCCACTGGTTACCCGCGTGGTGGTATCCAGTTCCAGGCACGGAGCCGTCGCACCCGATGTGCAGGTGTTGATATAGGTGTAGCTGGTCGTCGGGTCGGCTTGCGAATCTCCTGGTTGCACGATGCTGGTCAAGCGGCCAAGGGTATCATAGCCGTAGGTTGTCGTCTGCCCGTTGGCATTCGTTGTGCCCATTAACCATTGCCCATAACCCGTACTTGCCAGAGCCGTGCTGTAACGAGAGGTGACTGGCTGGTTCTTCGCATTAAGTGCATACGTCAGATGTGTCCCGAAGCCATCATAGGTGGCACAGGCACTGTACTGGGTCGTGCTCCCAGCAAGCGCACAGCCTAGATGTCCATCGGGATCAGTGCCCGTGATGGCATTGCCAGAACTATCATAGGTGTGCTCTGTCGTGACCGCTGACGAGGTGCAGCCTGCGTGTTGCTGCACATACCCCACCTGCTGGGTCACGGCTGGAATGGTGGGTGCCTGCGTGGCTGAGGTATTCGTACCATAGATGGAGGCGCTACATCCATAGGAAGTTCCCAGACCCATCCAGATCCTTCGCAAAAGCTGGCAGATTGGTCAGGTAGACGTTGGAACCCAGGTTGTCGTTGGGATAATAGGTCGATGCCTGCACAAAATGAAGGCTTCCTACATCGTTGCCTGTAGTATCGACCTTGCTCACATTGCCATAATCGTAGGAGCACTGATCCCTTGATTATCTCCATCATAGGTCGTGTTCACCGTCGTGTGGACGACACGTGCATCGCTCGGTAGCCAGCGAGATTCGTGACTCCATCGACCTTGTAGGTATCCGTCTGCGTCACACGTGGATCACACACTATCACGGGATTGTTATGATCAAGCTGGCTCACAGCTAGCTTCCTCCCGGATCGACCGTGCCTCCGCTGCATTTCACTCCGCCACTCCCGTTGGGGACAATTCATGGCGTAGGTATTGTTGGTCACCTGCAACAGTTTGCCATCAGTACCGAAATCCTCTTCGGTCTTAGCTTGCCCTGATCCCCCGGATCCTCGTTCCAATAGGGAGCAGGATGACAGGACGAGGAGCTATAACAGGTATGCTGCTGTTAGCAAGACCCGACCAGGAGTCGAGGCAAAGTAATCGGTCTGCGAGGAGTTGTCTGGATTGGTCACCTGGGCACGGCAAAGCTAGTGAACTGCCCATTGTAATAGTCGGAAAAGTCATCATCATTCCGATTCCCCAGGTGTAGCCTTGCGAGACAATCGCTGCAGGGTTGGGCCGAGACCCATTGAGATAATACTGGTACGTCCACTGCGAACTAACGCCGTTGGTCTGCTCTACGCGTTGGGAGAGCACGATCCGACTCCAGTTTTGATCATCAGCCTCCCGCAGAGACTCGTCGGGGTCTGCGCACCTGGAGCGTCACAGGTAAATGGATCGTTGCCTACTGATCCATGGGTGTTGTTATGCGCCTCCTTCCGGCATCGTCAAATCACCCCATCCCATTGTCCAGCGTTGTCAGGTAGTAGCTGTTGTCGCTCTGCTCCCAGAGATCACACAGCTCCCATTTGTGGGCGTCCAGGAGGGGCAGGTACTCTTTGCACTGGCCTGATGGTCTTATCCAGGTAGTGCTGCGTCAGTTCGGTATAGCTCATCGTGGTCACGGGCGCATCGAGCAATTTTCCCATGATATCCAGTTCCTCAATCTTCGTCAGGTTCAGGTACCCGGCGGCACTCTCGTCCCGCCGACTATAGGGATCTACCATGGTTTGCGGTCCTCCCTGATCGTAGGACAGCCAGTATTCGCGCAGCAGGTGCCCATTGACCTGCACCTTGATGTCGTTGACACATAGGTACTCGTGCATGGCGATGGGTAATCCACCCGATCCAGAGAGATCAACCGGATCATCGCAACGGAAAGAGGTTGAGGTCCAGGTCGTCAACTCGTCGTATTGGTCGGGTTGACCACCTTCGTCGCTGCATCAAAGACAATCGTGACCTGTGGATGCCATGAGGCACATTGTGCGGTCTGCCCGGTTATTCCACTAGAACTCGTGTTGTGGCAGGAGGTATCATCATATTCGACCGAAGAGATCACCGCATCGCGCACATTGCGCCCCGGCGGGGTAGTTGCGTTGATAATGCACGCGCACCTTTGTGCTATAGTACAGCCAT
>CAVSVN010000024.1:0-450802 GCA_963731415.1 uncultured Chloroflexia bacterium | reverse complement strand
CATGAGTAAACGGGGTCCTTCGACCAGCAGATGGAGGAGCCTGATTTTGTGTCCCTTTGGCTGGTTCTCTCGTGCAGCTTCAAGTGCCGCTCTCTGTTTGCACGTCTCTAGATGTTTCGTCATCCCGGACTTGCTCTATTCAACATGGCAAAAGGTGCACATGCCTTTTGATGTTTGTCAAGTCATGATGTGTTTATCTTCCTCCCTTCCTACAAATCTCATTCCTCATTATAAACCATGATGCTATACTACCGTGAATGATCGTGACAGGGAGATACCTGGATACTTTATTGCAACCCTACGGCTCTGTCAACCGTCATGGCACGGTCTGATGCTGGTTGGGCATACGTTGGTGGGGGGAGCGCACGGGCTTCTTCGCATGCGCTCAGTGCGCCCCTACACCAGAAAAACGGGCCGCAGGAGCCAGAGCCACGATGAACGGGTGTAGGGGCGACTAAGCGCATGCGAAGAAGCCCGTGTCCCAGAGACGCTCGTGGCTCCCATCCCAAGAAACCGTGCATGACGGTTGACAAGCCTCAAGCAGGCGGACCAACATTTAGACTTACGCTGTGATTTGACATCAATGGATTTGTTTGAGGTTTCAACCCTGCAAGCAGGGATATCCTCCCTTTAGACCTATATTAAGGCCTGGCGGACTCAGCAAAGAAACCCGCGTTTCAACCCTGCAAGCAGGCCGTTCTCCACTTTAGACCCAGAGATCAACTGTATGGCGAGAATGCTAAAGCCCGCGTTTCAACCCTGCAAGCAGGCCTTTCTCCCTTTAAAGGAGTAGATCTTGCATTTGGTCCTTTGATAGTGTTGGTTTCAACCCTGCAAGCAGGCCTTTCTCCCTTTAAAGTTGATGAATCTCGCAAAAACCTTGCATTGAGCCGTAGTTTCAACCCTGCAAGCAGGCCTTTCTCCCTTTAAAGTTAGTATAGGGCAGCTGCCAGCGGAAAGTCAGACCAGGTTTCAACCCTGCAAGCAGGCCTTTCTCCCTTTAAAGCAGCAAAATGCTTGTAAGCGCGAATAACGATAATGGTTTCAACCCTGCAAGCAGGCCTTTCTCCCTTTAAAGCAACAATGAGGTACGTGATCCAGAGGGGCAAGATGTTTCAACCCTGCAAGCAGGCCTTTCTCCCTTTAAAGAATATAGAAAACGCGGCATAATAGCGTAGCATCGTTTCAACCCTGCAAGCAGGCCTTTCTCCCTTTAAAGAATAAAAGAGGTGCAAGAGGGTGCTGATGATAATGCTGGTTTCAACCCTGCAAGCAGGCCTTTCTCCCTTTAAAGATTAAGCAGCTTGGGGCTGACGTATGCAGTACTTAGTCGTTTCAACCCTGCAAGCAGGCCTTTCTCCCTTTAAAGAGCTATGCTCGTAGTATAGCATGGGAAGCGGCTTCAGACAAGCTCTTTCGCGGATCTCTTTTTTGGGGGGTGTTTTGGGAGTGGTAAAGAGGGCACATTGTATCCTCTTATCATCATGGAGTAGCTTCTAGAGCCATGCGCGGATCTCGTGCTCAGAGGGATCGTCGCTGAGATCCGCGCACAATGGTAGAGTTTAGATCATAGAGACCTTGTCTTCTTTTGGCGGAGGTCCTCCGACGGTTTCGACCCTGGCAACACAGTTCGCACACAGCGGGTAGAAACGCACACTGTCCTGCTCTACCAGCAGATGACGAGCAAGTTTTGCCTGCAAGAGAAGGAGTTCTTTGCGCGTCAAAAAACATTCAAAGAGCGAATACTGTGTCCATTTGCCGTATCCCAGCAGGATCTTGTGCACCTTTGTACGCCTCTTGTCGCTGGGAATATCAGAGGCAACCATATAACAGGTCATCTGATTTCCTGTCCTGGCCTGGTTGCTCTGGTTGCGATACACCATGCTTTCTGTCCGATCCCCTCTGTTCTCTCTGATCTGTAATGGTGGATATGCATCTATCTCGCCCGTTACCGTTTTGGCGAGGAGGCGTGCCTGCAATTCGAGGCAGCGACGATAACTGGTCTTGTATCCAAAAGTGGGATGCTGGATCTCTTCGTCAAGCCGATTTTCTAGTTGCGTAAAGAAGACGTTGCGTCGCTCATCTTTGAGCCGATAGGCTCCCAGTTCAACAACGAAGTCTTTCGGCGTCACGATGCGTCTATTCAGCATGGTCAGAACCACCGAATCCACGATGACTCGGTCGAAACTCTTCTATCAAATCGAGGGCCAGTGAGGGGCGTCCGTGGAATGAGCTATGGAGGTAACCCACAAAATGGTCAAAGCCTACCAGTTGTATGGCGCTCGCTATTTTATTGGTTAACAGCGAATAGCCGAAGCTGAGCAGGGCATTGACGGGATCGGTCGGTGGACGCTTGACACGACCTGGAAAGGGCCACAGCTTCTGATCCGTTAGTAAGGCACCAAAGCTGCGAAAATAGGCCGCACTGCCTGCTCCCTCCATCCCAAGAATCGTTTCTAGTGGAGTGCATGCAACGCTCTGGTCTCCACTGGCTACTGGCTTTATCTTGAATGGTTGAGAGACTGAGAGTGCTGCCAGATCCGCAATGAGGTCGGTCAGTTGCTTGATGGAGCGGCCCATCTCCGCCTTGCGGGTCAGTTCGGTTCGCACGTACTTTGTCTCGCTATCCTCAGGCTGCATCACTGGTAGAGCGTGCTTTGGCCATTCGCCAGCAACGGCTGGGGACAGAACATCAGGAGACAACGGAGAGCCTGAAACACCTCGCATTGCTCTACTTACGACAGGAGCAATATGGGCAGGCAGAACCGCTCTTGCTACAATCGCTCGCGATCAGCGAGCAACAGATGGGACATGAAAGCCCTGGAACAACCAATCGAATGAGCAATCTGGCGCTTCTGTATTTAGGGCAAGAGCAGTATGACAAAACAGAATCTCTTTTAAAAAGAGCACTCTTTATCAATAAGCGTTGTCTTGGTGCAGATCATCCTGAGACCGGCAGAACGATGGAAAATCTCGCATTTCTGTATTTGAAGCAAGGACGATACAGGCGAGCCGAACCATTATTGTATCGGGCATTCTCTATCCATGCCCAGAATTTGGGATTAGAAAGTCCAGATACCGCCTATCCGCTCTATGGATTGGCAGAGCTATGGCGTATGCAAAAGAACTACACGCAGTCAGAGTCCATGCATCAGCATGTGCTTTCCATTCGCCAGCAACAATTGGGAGAAGAACATCTCGACACCGCCGATTCGCTGCAAGCGCTGGCGGACCTCTACCAGGAATGGGTAAAGTATGAGGAAGCGGTGCCATTCTACGTGCGAGCCCTGGCGATCCGTGAGAAGGTTCTGGGATGGGAAAGCCCCTCGCTCCTGAAAACACGCCAGGCCTATGCCGCAATGCGACAGCGAATGGAGCAGCAGTGACAGAAGAGTATCCCATTCTGACCTCAACGGCATGAGAACCTTACGACGAGAGAGAAAATGAGAGACCAGGGAACACCCAGAGAGATCTTTTTCTCTCTCATTGTTTCTGCGACAATTCCTTGTCAAAACACGGTAATGATCCGTAGGAAGCACCTTTACCAACCAGCAAGAACCGTTCTATCATAGAAGCTCTCCTATTGTGCGCGGATCTCGGCGACGACCTCTCTGAGCACGAGATCCGCGCATGGCTCCAGAAGCCAAGCCAGGATGATAAGAGGGCACGTCGTATCCTCTTTCCCGCCCCCAAAACACCCCCAAAAAAGAGATCCGCGAAAGAGCTTGTCTGAAGCCGCTTCCCATGCTATACTACGAGCATAGCCCTTTAAGGGGAGAAATGCCTGCTTGCAGGGTTGAAACTGTCAACTGGCATCAAATGCCGTGTATCTTAATTGTCCCACTTTAAGGGGAGTAATGCCTGCTTGCAGGGTTGAAACCACCGATGGTGGTGTCCTGGTAGCTTCCAACTGCCCACTTTAAGGGGAGAAATGCCTGCTTGCAGGGTTGAAACCCTTACTTCATGATTTAAACCTATTTTCAGAAGCCTTTAAGGGGAGTAATGCCTGCTTGCAGGGTTGAAACGCGCAACGCGGTAAAATCAGAGGCAGTTTTGGCTTGTTCTTTAAGGGGAGTAATGCCTGCTTGCAGGGTTGAAACAGCTTTCTCAGCATTCATTATCCGGGTTGATGCCTTTAAGGGGAGTAATGCCTGCTTGCAGGGTTGAAACCCATATTCACATTAGAAGCATCTCAACTCTCTTGTATTGCTTTAAGGGGAGTAATGCCTGCTTGCAGGGTTGAAACCTTCTCTCCTGTACCAGCAAATGGAATAATATCCGCCTTTAAAGGGAGAAATGCCTGCTTGCAGGGTTGAAACAATCCATAGACATAATGAACACATTGACGTATTGCTACTTTAAAGGGAGAGTAATGCCTGCTTGCAGGGTTGAAACTCTGTTTTCCACACTAGTGATCTCAATTGACTCCATATGTGCTTTAAAGGGAGAAATGCCTGCTTGCAGGGTTGAAATGTCGTCACTCTTTGAGGCAGTTTGCCTCTCCAAAACAGCTCTTCACTGTCATGAAGTTTCATTCATTCCAATCCAGCTTTCTTCATCACGTTCCGAAACCTTCGTCCAAATCCCCCTTTTTCGCTGCTTTCTCGGTTATGCTGTTCTTAAGGTGTCCAGTTCGATGGCGACTTGCCTTTCAAACGACGAACGAACTATTCGTCGTCTTTCAGAAACAGCAGAAAGCAATGATGAAACCGCTAGAAGTCTCGCTGGTTAAGCAAACAGAAATGAATACCATTCCGTCCTCATTGTCCTCCCTGGACCCTACATGGGTGACGGTTACCGAGCTCTTCCCAGGACAAACAGGTCTGAAGATTCTTCTTGCCATCCTTGCTTCGTCCACTCTTGTACAGCGAGCACTGCCCGCTTGTGAGCAGATGGATATCGCGGTCCTGAACTGCCACAACCTGGCGACCTTTGCACGTCAGGCGGGATGCGGCAAAGATACCCTGTTACGCTATATCAAACTGTACCAGGCTCTTGGCCTGCTCACTCATACTCGCGTGCGGACAGGGCCGCATTCCGCTACTCAACTCTCTCCCCCCCTGACACCCTATCAGCCCTCTTCAACGGCTCTGCAACGAGTCGAGGTGTTGACCCATGAAGGACGACAAAAACAGCAGGAACTGGCTCGGTCGGTGCGAGATCGCTATCTGCTCACCTATGGTCTCCTGGCTGATCCTGGCTGGGAGACCGCAGGAGAGACCGAGCCAGTCACCACACTGCTACGAAAGGTCTCCGACCGATTGCAGCAGAAGCGTATCAGCCAGCACGAACGTCTGGTCCTCCAGCAGGAGATCGAACAGATGCTTACCCACCGTTCAATCCTTGTCCAGGGGGACCCGCCAGAAGATCTCAATGATGCAGCAGTCCTCTTGCCAGAACGTCATCCTGGTGATGACAAAGGAGACCGACAGCTACATCTGGGAGACCCAGGAAGAGCAGAGCGGTTCGATGAAGAAGACCATCGAGTCAACAAGGGAGACCTGTCTCTTGCCTCAATGATGCGAGCAGAAGACCTTCCACATAAGGAGGGAGACCTGACATTCAGAAAGGGAAGTGAGCCTTTCCCAGAGGTGGCGCAACAAAAAGACTTGCTGCACAATGGGGGAGACCTGGCGACAGGAAGAACTCGACAATGTGCAGATCTAACCTCTTATCAAGGAGACTTCTCTGCTCAAGAGAGCAATGACGTGCTTGATGCGGGAGACCTGAAGGAATTGAGTGTAATGCCCTCGAGTATCGATTCATTCCTTCATAAAGATTTTCTCAAAAAGAAGAACTTGAACTCGAGACTTCCTGTGGTGAGCCATGGACGGGAAGTGAACAGGAACTTTGCCAGGAAGCGATGCGCTACCTCACACTCCTGGATGGCCCGGACTATGCGACTCCCGAGTATGTCAACACGCATGCAGGCAAAAAAGCGTTGGGAGGCTATAAAAATAAAATTCGGCGCAGCCCTTCTCTCGCGCGGATTGCCGCCATCAATACGCTGCTCCAGCGCACATTTTATGACCTGACGAAACAGAAGAAGCCGCTAGAAAACGCAGGGAAGTGGTTTCATGGATCCTTCGATCGGTATGCTGATCCGCACCGCCCTCTGGAAATCACCGGGGAGATTTTGGATTGGGCGAAGTCTCCCTATACCCTGGAGGAGATTGCCCTGGTCTTGCCACAAGAACGCAAGCGGCAAGAGAACCAGTGGTGGCCACCAGAAGCGCCGCACGTTCCATTTTCATCCTGTGTCGTAACCTATCAATATCTGCAAGACACCGTCACCGAAGGGCGAAGAAATGCCTCTGGAAGAAACCGACCAGCTTTCTCTCCTGGTGCACCATCGCAAAATACCGCAGGATTAACGCGATTGTTCTCATCCATTGAGATGAGCCGTGTCGAGGCAGAGCGTGTTGCCGAGGAGATCAGCCAGCAGGCTTCCTGGTATCTTGATCGGATCCATGTTCATCCAGAGCCGCAGGCCGCTGAAAACACATATGTGGTGGAAGCATTCGTTGTAGGAACAACATTTTCTATAGTTTTTAGGTCACGCCAGGAATGGTGGCAAGAGCATCAGCAACAGGTGAGACACCGGGTATGGGAAGAGCAGGGGAAGGCGAAAATACGGAGAGTAGAGGTTTCATCAGAAGCAGAATGGAGGATTGAGGGAAGGGCGATACCTCCTTTCGGGTGACCTTCGTGATCTGTGTTGAATGTATTTTCTCGTAACTATTGAACATATTTCTTGTTTCTAGAAAGCAGAGGGGAAGAGATCAATGGGAAATTCGGCACAGCTTCAAGAAAAGTCTTCCCATATCTGTGTGCATGTTGTACTATACGAAACCTGTTACGGAATGAGTAGCAGGCATCCAATAGAGGGAGGATACCATGACAAAACACCAGAAATCGCAAGATCATGAAAATGTACTTGCTTCTGTTGAAACTCCTACAAATCTATTAGATGTGGTTGGTGCAGCTCAGTGGCTCGGAATCAGCAGAACGAAACTGTTTGAGCTGATGCAGGAAGAGGACTTTCCTGTGATGCGGATCACTGAGCGAGTCGTTCGGTTTGATCCGAATAGTTTGTATCGTTGGGCTTTGAAGCGACAAAAGGCAATTATAGAATAGGATGGTCTGTTGCTCTTTTGTCCGTTTGTTCTGTTGTTAATAGGAGAGAAAGTATGTCAAAACGCGAGAATGGTCAAGGTGAGAAGCAAACACGACGGGTACGTGGTGAAGGATCTGTTTTCCAGCGTGCCGATGGACGTTGGGTCGTAAGTGTGCCCCTTGGTGATGGGAGTAAGAGAATTGAGTATGTCGATGATAAAAAGCAGGCAGAGCGTGCCCGGAGAAGAATCCTGCGTGAAATTGAGGAGGGGCGTCTCGTGACGGGACGTGATCAACACTTCAATGACTATCTGAGTTATTGGCTCGGTGTTCAAAAGGAAACACTGAAGAAAGGGACCTACTCGACGTATTCCAGATATTTAATGAAACGGGTTGCTCCCGCGCTTGGTCAGGTGAAATTGCAGAACCTGACGGGAATGATGTTTCAATCCTTGTATGCAAAATGGCACAAGGAGGGAATGTCAGCGAATACGATCCGACTCATTCATACGATTCTGAAGAAGGCGCTCGACGATGCCGTGATGTGGAGAAAGGTGGCACTTAATCCGGTAAGAGACGCCGAGCCACCACGAAAAGAAGAGCGAGATATGCAGGTGCTCGATGTGGTCCAGGCGCAAAAGCTTCTGGAAGTTGCCAAAGGGACACGACTTGATTGTCTCCTACATCTAGCGTTGCTAGGTCTACGCAGGGGCGAACTCCTTGGTCTTCGATGGCAAGATATCAATTTTGAGAAGAGAGAATTGAGAATCGCTCGTTCACTATCATATGTTCAAGATCCTGAAACGGGACTTCACGAGTTCTTGCTGGATACACCGAAGACCGCTTCGAGTCGTCGTACCCTGACGCTTCCTCAGTTTATTCTTAATTCACTCTATGAGCATCGAGCTGCTCAGCAGGAGATACGATCTCGTGTACATAAATGGCAAGAGCTTGATATCGTCTTTTGTACCAGGTTCGGGGGATATATGAATCCGAATGGGATGGTGGACGACTTTGATAAGCTTCTGAAGAAAGCAGGTTTACCGGATATCCGTTTTCATGATTTGAGACATAGCGCTGCAACCATCTGGATCGCTTCAGGGGTCAGTCCGAACGTGATTCAAGAATTGCTTGGGCATCGAAATATTGTTACGACACTGGGCATCTATGGTCACGTTTTGCCAACGATGCATAAACAAGCGATCGATCATCTAGATGAGTTGTTCAGCAAGAAGCAGGATGAAGATGATGTGAAGTAACCCCTTTACTCTCCGATGTAACTGGTATCTGAGATGCTGTTTGAAACGACGAAACTGCCACGAATTTAGCCCGTAATTTCAGACTTCATTTTTTGAAAAGTTCATCTCAGATGCCAGTTTTTTTATTCTTGATATTACGCTAAAGCCGCCTGACAGGCGGCTTTATTAGCTTAATTTTGACACCTTAATTTTGACACCTTATCTCGCCTTCTTTTGGGGTTTGACACCTTAATTGACACCTTATCTCCTAGACTGTGCTGGCCTTTTCCAAACTCTACCAAACTCTGTTTTTTCCCACTTTGAGCACAATTCCCACGAGTTTTGAAAACTTGTACGTCCACCCCTTGACAGTTAACGATATATCGTATATACTTTCAGTAACGATAACGATATATCGCATTAACAAAAAGAAAGGTTAAAGATAAAAATGTTTAACAATTTCGGCGGGCGTTTCGCCTATCAATTTCAAGGTGGCGACCGGGAAGGTTGGACTCCTCCCTGGTTGCGCGAAGATGAACCTGAGCATCATCACCATCATGGACACCATCATCATCACCATGGACCTCACCATGATGGACCTCAGGGCTGGTGGGGACCACGTTTCTTCATGCGTCGTGGACGCGGCCCATTTGGTCGTGGTCCGTTCGGTCCTGGACCATTCGGTCCCGGTGCCTTTGGTCCTCAGGGTCCAGAAGGCCCTGGTGAGGGACGCCGTTTCTTCGGACGGGGCGATGTCAAATTCGCACTCCTGGAATTACTACGTGAGCGCCCCATGCACGGTTATGAAATGATGAAGGCACTGGAAGAAAAATCCGGCGGTTTCTACACGCCCAGCGCCGGCACCATCTATCCTACTCTGCAGATGTTAGAGGATCGCAACCTGGTTACCTCTCAGGAAGCGGATGGGAAAAAAGTCTATAGTATTACTGATGCCGGTCGCGCTTTCTTAGAGGAACAACAGAAGGCAAGCGGCGAATTTGCTGGTCCACCATGGGCACGCGGCTTTGGTCCGCGCGGTCCTAGAGGATTCCGCAACGCTCCAGAGATGCAGGCATTAGGAACTGAGGCACGAGAAGTCGCACGCCTCTTCGCTATTGCCGCACGCAGCTCATTCAATAATCCAGAGCAAGTTACACGCCTGCATACCATTATTGAAAGCACGCGTAAAGATCTCTCGGACCTGATCTATGGCACAGGTGCAGAAACCAGTACTGGTACCAATACAACCCCAGAGAGCAATGATACACCCGGAGTAGAACAGGCATAGCATTGTCCCCAACTAGATAAACGAAGCAGGAATATCTTATGCTGATATTCCTGCTTCGTTTTTTCATATGCACGTTCCCACGACTATCAGAATTTGAAGGCAAGGATCAAAACGATCGTGAGTATATGCAGAAGTTGATCGAGCCAGATCGGCCCAATGACTTTGTAACGAGCCTTTAAAGGATCAATTATAAAGTGTGTGCCAAAGAGAATAGCAGTTGCCAGCAAGGATGAATGAGCGAATAATAGGAAAACAGCAGTATAGGTTGCACTATGATAAAAATTCACTTCCCAACTTTTTCCCTTTTCTATAGTCATCCATGCACTTTGAAAAGCAAAATCTCCCACAAAATGACACGCCAGCCAGATAAGCAATGTTTGCGTAAAGATCATAAGTAACATCGGCTTCTCCCTTGTTATACTCTGCTGTAAGTGTATCTGCTGTAGGAGAAAGCTTCTATGAAATAGGAAACAGCAACAGTATGAACTAATTCATACCTTCACAATGTGAGGCATCCCTTTAGTCGAGCAAGTTTTGGGAAGTAGAAAGTGTACGCTTCCAGGAAACTCCTAATTGTACACGCAACAGGAGAAGCGCTGTCACTAGCATCCAGAAACAAAAGGCCAGATCTTGCTCCAGAAAAGCGCTATCAATCATCCCCTGCACTCCCGCAGCCAACATTCCAGCACCAACGCCAAGAGTCATCCAACGCAACTGTTCGCTGTTCTCGACGTTCGCAACACTTAGAACCTTGAGGATACGCACAAAAAGCCAGAAGAAGAGGACCAGTACAGCAACAAAGGCCAGTAGACCGAAAATTCCCATACTTATCCAGACATGCAAGAAGATATTGTGTGGGTGCGAGAGATTCGCCTCTTTACTCAATTGAGTTGGCTGACCATTAGCAACAAGAATCCAGTAATGATGGAGATTAGAGGGACAGACGCTATTCACACTATAATGGCAGAGCCAGTTGTCCATTCCATAGCCAAGCCAGGGGCTATTCTGAATCATATGCCATGCGCTCTCCCAGAGATAGAAACGCTTGATGATACTGCCCGGCCCCTGAGTTGCAGCATGCCAATTCAAAATGAAGTGCTCGATCTTTGCATGAAAGACAAGCAATCCCCCAGCAACAAGCACAATGAAGATCACACCACTCAATAGCAATAGCCTGCGATTACGAAGAGAAAGGGCCACAATGAATACTGTTGCAACAGAGATCGCCAACCAGGCTCCCCCTGAGAATGTTAAAATCAACACTAGCAGCATGACAATACATACACCCAGCGCAAGAAGACGAGCCTTTGGTGCAACACGCGCCAATAAACACGCGATTCCCAACGGCATAACATAATCGAACAACAAACCGATACTATTGGCACTACCATACATCGCATATACACGGAGTCCCCCCTGCTGCGCCTCCAGTTCAGGCTTAAAGAGAATATATTGTCCCAACCCGATAAACGCAACGAGCAGCCCCGTTCCCAGGAGAGCAAAAATTAGCCGATACAGATCAGTACGAGTACGGAAGTAGAGGAGCGCAAGGCCAAGATAGAGCACGGGTGCAACGACTTCCTCGTGAAAAGCTCGAAAAGCAAAACGTCGGCTATAAGCCACGAGAATAGAAAGGGCCGCCGCTCCACAAAATAGAAGAATAGGCCAGAGAAAAGGTCCAATACGCTCTCTCAACTGCTTCCAGGAAAGCTGATCTCTATTATTTAAAAGGAAGCGCAGGAATGCAATAATTAGACAGATCGCCAGCGTCACCTCTGCCAGGCTAAAAGAAAGATTCTCAACGACAGCTCTTTGTTGCTCATAAAAGGGCAGCGAAAGAGGCAAGAGGGCGATCGCAACAGGCAAACGATACCAACAGAGGACCGCAAAAATCAAGAGAAAGGGCAAAGAAATCAGCTGATTGAGCAAAGGGCCAATAGACGAGATATAGAGATAAGGTAGCTTCTGATTCCCTACGATATAGTACAGTAATATAGAGAGGATAAGGCCACCTTCAAAGAAGCGATCATACCAGAAGGGCGTCAACGTCGGTAGTTTCCTTCCATTACCGGTTGGAGTGCCCGAGGAACTGGGTGGCGGCGTAACGCTCGCTCTATCGGTCTCTGGGGAGTCGGAAGCAACACCACAGAAAGATAAAGAGTCATTATGAGTATTCATAATAATGTGTATCCCCAAAGTAAAATATAAGTACTTAAAATAGCCCTCATACCAATGTACCACTGGACCGCAAGTATAACAGAGGCGAGTAAGCTCGTCCAATTCTGCCTACCTACATGTATACTTGCAGGACTTTAAGTTACCTACAAAACAAATGCCTCTCTTAATAATAACGGATGCCAAATCGACTAAGACACATGAACGCCTCGATAGTTCGTAATTAACAAAACCTGTGGATTGCCTGACAGGATAATACTGCCACAACGGCATGTATCTGCCCATGTATGTAATGAAATGCGAGTGATGGCTTTCTCTCGAAACACTGAGAATAGCTCTACTGTCTAATATATTCTTTCAATATCTTTTAGGGCTACGTGGGTGGGAGAGCCGGAGCACGACCACCGCAAGGAATGGTCGCTACGCGGTTTGGGACCAGGGCACGACCACCTCCAGCACCATCGACGACGCGATCAATCTAGTCGCTATGCGGCACCCAAAAATTGATGGAAAGCGGGCGTATTTTTGCCGCTTTTTCTGGTAGACTGGGAATTGGGAAAAAGTTGGGCAGTTTGGTGTAAAAATTTGTACAACAACCTGAATGTAATGAAAGGAATGTAAAAATGGGAACGACTCTTAGCAAAGATCAGCTTGTGAGCGAATTGAAGCAGGAAAATGCTGACTGGCAAGCGTTGCTTGACGATATTGGTGAGGCCAATATGATCCAGCCAGAGGTCGCTGGCGGCTGGTCTATCAAAGATATTGTCGCGCACTTAACAGAATGGCGGCGCAGGACGGTAAGACGATTCCAGGCACTGCGGAATCCCGATATAGACCTTACGCCACACTGGCCCAAGGAGTTGCAGGAGGATGATGAAATTAATGCCTGGTTTTACGAAGCCAATCGAGATCGTCCGTTGGGGGATGTTCTCAGCGATTCACGTGAGGTCATTCAGCAATTGATAGCTGCTGTCGATGCGCTCTCCGATGATGATCTCCACGATCCACGAATTGTAGCATTGCAGGATGGAGAGCCGTTAACCGGCAGATTTTTCTTCGGTCACTTTCACGATGGGCATGAGGCGGATATGCGGGCCTGGCTAGAGAGGGTGAAGAGAGAAAGGTAGCTGTGTTTTCCATTCTTTTTCTCCATTCGAAAGAGTGGAGACTTTTTTTTCTGGACCCTGTACGCTGAGCGGGAAGACCAATGGTTCTTCACGGGTTTCTCAGGCCTCAATGGCGTAAGGGGTACATAGCTTCATAGGCCAATGGACCACTTTGCTGTTTTGACCCATAAAGCGCCTGGTGAGGGCAAAGAGATTGGTAAATCACAGGATAGGACGGACCAAGTACCGCGAACGCGGCACCTGGTCCGTGACTAGCTTCTGCTGTTGGATGATAGGATTATTGCCGGGTCCACTTCTGGTTGCTGCCGCCGCTGCAGGTCCAGATCTCCACTGCGGTGCCGTTAGCAGTGCCAGCGCCGGTCACGTCGAGGCAGAGGCCGGACTCGCGTCCGACGACAGTGCCGTTAGAGTTGAGGGTCCACTGCTGGTTCGCGCCGCCATTGCAGTCGTAGATCTCCACCCTGGTGCCCGCCGCCGTGGCGTGACCGGGGACGTCAAGGCACTTGTTGCCGTATACCTGCAGCTCACCATTGGACAGGGAGGTCCACTGCTGGTTGCTGCCGCCGTTGCAGTCCCAGATTTGCAGCAGCGTCCCATTGGCCGTGGCCGCCCCTGGCACATCCAGGCAGCGGTTCGAGCCAACTCCCCGCAGGACCCCAGCTGTACCACCACCACCACCGCTGCCACCGCCAGCGTTGTTGGTCAGACCCCAGCCGTACTGGAGCCGATCGAGACCCGACTGGTTGGTAATGCTCAGCGAGAGACTGGTGCCACTCCCGTTCAGTGACGTGATCGCACACGATGCGTTCTCGCAGGGGCCAGGACCTTGCGTCTGGGTCGCTTGCTTGATGCCGGTCCACAGAATCGAACCCATGCCCAGGCTGCGCACGGTATCAGTGATCCCGTACAGATACGACAGGTCGTTGTTGCCGTCCTTGGGGCCGTCGTAGTTCACGCCGGTGTTCATCGGGACGCCGAACTCGGTTAGCACTGCGCGGCTGGCATAGCCGCACAGGTTGTTCTCGAAGTCGGTGACCCAGGCCGCCTCGGTGGTGTGCGAGTCACCGAACATGCCGTAGATGTGGATCGACAACAGGGTCCCGTTCAGGCGCGAGTCGGCACCCACGGCGCACAGGTTCTGGTCGGCGTACAGACCCGGAACGATCACCCGGCCCCGTGGCAGGCTGGGGTAGCGTGCCAGCCAGGCGGCCTCGAAGTTGGTCAAATTCGTGGCGCTGTAGGCCCACGGCTCGTTCATGATGTCGAAGTAGAAGTTGCTGTTCCCGCCGTACTTATTGATCACGGTGTCCCACATCTTGTAGAACGACGTGGTGTCGCTGACCGTGCCATTCTGTAGCCATGGCGCGACGACGACCTTCATGCCCAGCGCCGAGGCTGCGTCCCACGCCGCCGTGTAGCTGCCCCACCACGATCCCGAGACGGTCGCCGCATTGAATGGCAGCCGCACCGTGTTGGCTCCCAGGCTCTGGAAACCCTTCAGAATCTCGGTCGCCTTCGTGTACGTGGTCGCGTAACTGTCCGATGTCGACAGACCCACCGGGACCAGGTTGCCAGTGACGAAGTTGTCGTTGGGGTTGGCCCAGTTCACGCCGTGGAACTGGTTGGTCGCTGCATGCACAGTTGGCGTGTGTACTCCCTGCATAACGACAAGCGCTATTACTGTGAGTAACACACTAAGCATACAGAAGAGTTGCATCCTGCTATGACGAAACGTCATATTCATCCTCCTTGTCTTATCAGACACTATCATTGTGACCATGCGCCATTGAAGATAGGTCCTATCTTCTTCTTCCCTGAAATCAGTCCCTATATTGCTCGTCAGAGAGCAGATATATTTGAGAAAGGCGTAGTATGCTGAGAGTTTACGGCTTTTTCTCCGCTTCTTGGCACGATTGCAGGCTCTTGTTGTCGTTAATGCACTTTTCTGATGGTTTGGTCCCGCGTTTTAGTATACACAAAACTGGACCGTTGCGCAAATCGATTTTTTGTGGAAGGGTGAGGTTCATTTTTTGCGCAACTTTGTTAAACATCATTGCATGTGTTCTCGAACGCGTTGGTAGGGAAGTCATTTATTATTCCGTGCATCAATTGCCAATGCCGCATGTTTTGTTGCACGGAATAATAAATGACTTCCCTACTCCATCGCTAACCAGGAAGCTGTGCTATGATGTTTAACACAGCAGTAGGGGTGCAGTGAGCGAAGCGAACAAGCCCGTGCGCACCCAACAACCCTGCGCCACCCAACAACCCAATGCGCACCCCAAAAATGAACCACCCTCCCTCACTCACTTTCTACTCCCCACGTTTTTCTGATTTTTCTCTGATATACTTCGACTTAGTGTGCACTCAATACTCTTAACTATTGAGGTTGAAAGCACAAATGCCTAACCTGCAAGCTCAGACACAAACTCGCGGAAGACACCGATATGTTTGTCAATATCTTCCATGCTGTGCTGAATAGAGATCGTCCACTGATCGTCGAAGCCAGGAGGGAAAAGGACGCCGCGATTAGCCAGGAACAACCAGTAGGCATACGCCAGCCGCGTATCAACATCCAACCAGGCACGATAGTTACGGGCCCGCTCGTGACGCAACATGGCACAGCCTTTGGCACCGATCTGCGCAATATGCATCGGCATATCAAATTCATTGATCAACTGAAGGTACCCATCAGCAAGGCGCTTTGAAAGCCCGTTCGCGTGGGCATGCGCTTGAGGTGTAAAGAGCTGCGTGAGCGTGACCAATCCAGCACGCATCGACATCGGATTGCCATTAAAGGTGCCAAGATGCAACACTTCATGATGGTTAATGTGGCGCATGATCTCCTTGCGACCACCAAAGGCTCCAATTGGCATACCACCACCGATGGATTTGGCGAGGCAGATCAGGTCAGGCTCGACCGGATACAGCTCGGTAATGCCCCCAGCTGATACCGTGACTCCCGTCTTCACCTCATCGAAGATCAGCAGGACACCATGACGACGCGTAATATCCCGCACACTCTGCAGATATCCCTCTACGGGCAACATAATACCGACATTCATTAACACTGCTTCAGTGATTACAGCCGCAACCTCGCCCTCGTGCTCGCTTAAGATACGATCCAACGCCTCTGCATCATTATAGGGTGCAATAATCACATTGTTCTTGACATCAGCGGGAATGCCCTGTGAAGCTGGTACCGTGTTCGGATGGTCGGCAGGACCAGCCGCTTCAGCAGAAGGCTTCGTCGACATAA
Source organism: uncultured Chloroflexia bacterium (assembly GCA_963731415.1). Taxonomy (GTDB): domain Bacteria; phylum Chloroflexota; class Ktedonobacteria; order Ktedonobacterales; family Ktedonobacteraceae; genus JACDAE01. Next base: position 434,599 of record CAVSVN010000024.1, on the reverse strand, counting down.
GAACCGTATCGTGATGTCCATGATACGTCCCTTCGATCTTGATGATCTTATCGCGCTTCGTGTGAGCGCGGGCAAGACGGAGCGCATCCATCGTTGCTTCAGTACCAGAATTACAGAAGCGCACCTGCTCAATAGGAGCAAAACGGCGTACCAGTTCCTCAGCCAGAAAAACTGTATCAGCACAGGGAAGCGAATACAACGTTCCCTTACCCAACTGATCGCGTAGTGCCTCCACCAGAACGGGATGAGAATGACCAACAAGCAGACTACCAAAGGCAAGATGAAAATCAATATATTCGTTGCCATCATAATCCCAGATATGACTTCCCTCCGCTCGACTTATGGTCAGAGGATAGGGAGGTATGGCCTGGAACGAACTGGAAACTCCCATAGGCAAAGATCCCAGTGCCCGTTCATATATCTCTAATGAACGTCGCGTTCTTTTTTTGAACGCATCTTCTTCCCGCACAACAATTTTTTCAACAAGGTCAGAACTGATCGTAATGGGATTGCGAAGCATACATCTTCCTTTCCACGGGAGACTGATCAAAGACAGGTACATTGAGCGCAATACGCAAAAATAACTATGGCTCCTCTCCTCATTGTACATTATCACTCATAGAAATAGCAATTCTTTCGCCCCATATTATACGAATTCAGAAAAATATCTTGCTTTTTTCCACGAAATTCGCAATCCCAGCAGAATTCTTTCTGTGTAAGGAGGTAACAATTTAAAGCGTCACCCAGATCTTGGCTGCCGACGCCCGGCTCACCGATACTTCGCGCTCGGCAACCTGCAAATTCACATTCTCGCTCTGATTTCCGACATCTTCACTCTCATAGGAGAGAACTGTCAATCGCGTACCCGGCATCAAACCCTTCTCATGCAGATAAAGAATGAGCGCCTCTTCGTCCTCTACCACTTCCGAGATGCAGAAAATCGTGGCTCCTGTGCCGATTGGAAGCGTAGAGAGACGGACGGCATGATGGTCTTTGAGATAGTTACGTGCATCTGGTACAGAGCCGGGAATAGGATTCCCATGGGGGCAGGTCGTTGGATTATTCAGGCTACTGATGACACGAGCCTCTACGGCCCCTGAGATAAAATGCTCCAGGCGGCAGGCTTCCTCATGAACCTGGTGCCACTGCATACCCAGCATATCAACCAGGAAACGCTCCGTCAGGCGATGACGACGCAATACCGCCTCCGCAGCCTGCTTGCCAGCTTCAGTCAAGGTGACGTGACGCTTATTATCCATCTCAATATAGCCATCACGCATCAGGCGCTTGAGCATCTCAGTAACGGTCGGCGGCGCAACGCGGAATTTTTCTGCCAGCCGTGCCCCAATCACAACTTCGTCTTCCATGCTCATGTTATAGATCGTTTCTAGATATTCCTCGACGGTTGCGCTCAGTAGATCCTCAGTTTTCATCGTTGGTGCCTCTTGCTTATCCGGTGCTCATCATAGTCCCGTACCCTGGTAGAAAAAGGATAGTACCTCTTCATTATAGCAGCAAGTTCTGGCTGACACAAAGCGCAATCAGGTATGGGTTTGATAAGCAATGAATGAGGAGTGATACAATAAGAAAGATTCACCCTACTACACATAAAAAAGCTAGATGGAGTCACCACTTATGCCACATTACAAATCAGCTCCAGAACTCACTCCTGAATATATCCAGGCCGTATGGCAGACTTTACCAGAGCATATACGCCCGACATTATTGCTGCCTGCTCCCTGCCCGGAGCTCTCCGAACGCTATAACTGTGAAGTGATGATTGCCAGTGAGACATTTCAGTACACAGGCAGTTTCAAGTTCCGCGCCGCCTATAATCTCCTGTCCAGCGTCCCTCACCCTCACGTCATCGCAGCCTCTTCAGGCAATTTTGGGCAGGCAGTAGCTTACGCAAGCAAACTCCTGGGAAAGACCTGCACGATTGTCATGCCGGACACCTCTGCACAGGTGAAGATCGCCGCCGTTAAAGCCTATGGCGGCAACGTTGACCTGGTAAATGTACACCAGGTCAGCCGCGCCGAACGGGTAGCGCAACTGATCGCAGAGCGCACAGATGCATTTCAGGCCCAGGCGTACGATGATTATCGCGTCGTTGCTGGAAATTCGACGCTCGGTCAGGAGATTTTCAAAGCCCAATCCTTCGATATCATTGTGGTTCCAGTTGGTGGCGGCGGATTAAGCTCAGGTATCGTTATCGCCCGTGACTTCCTCCAGGCAAAGACGGAGATTCTTGGCGCTGAACCCCTACCTGGCAATGACGCAGCACGCTCACTTCGTAGCGGTCATTTAATCCGCAATGAACACGAACCCGCAACGATAGCTGATGGCGCACGCACGATCAGCCTCGGCAAACTCAACTGGGAAATACTCCAGCCAGGACTGAGCGATATTATCGAAGTACCCGATGAACTGACCAGCCAGGCGCTACGTCATTGTTTCCGTTATGCCAATCTGAAAGTGGAACCAACAGGGGCACTGACCATCGGTGCACTCTTTACACAGCCAGAACGCTTCTCCGGCAAGCGTATCTGCTGCATCGTCAGTGGAGGAAACGTCGATCCAGCAGTATACGCAGAAATTCTTATGCCGCAACAATCGTCAGATTTGAAAATTTAGCCTGCGCCCCCGGTTTCGCATTCTGCATATTAGAGACGAAGGGAGCAATAGAGCCAGTAGTATAGCTGGTATCTGTGACCGTCTTTACCAATTGCCCATTGACCATCAGCGATAAGGATGATCCTTTTGCGGTAATGGTTATGTGATTGACGATACCTTGCTTCTGAATGGCCGAACTGAGCGTATAATTGACCAGTTTCGTATTCGTTGGATTGCCATTGGCATCCAACGAACCCTTAAAAATAGCATATGAGCCATCGCCGTAGAGCTCGAAGCGATAGTAGCTCGCCATTTCAGCGTTGCGAACGGAGGAGCCGCGAATATAGAAACCGTATCCATTAGTCTGATCCCCCTGAGAAAGCATCGCATCAGCCGATAGCGTAAAATCGCTAAAGGTCTTGTTTCCCGGCAATGGCTCCCACAGAAGTTCATTGCTATCATCCTCCACCACCAGAGAACCATTGGCAAGGGAGATCGAAAACTTGCCAGGATCAGATGGCAAACTCCACCCATTCGCATTGTTTTTAAATGTATCTGTAAATGAAGTGCCTTGAGTAGCACTGCCTGCTGCAGTTGTTGGCGTCGCATTACTCTGCTTATTGAACAATGTGTACCCCACGAACCCTCCTCCTACGATAACAATGACGAGGAGAACTACTAACACAATCATCCACGGCTTCATGCGACGCTTTGACGATGTTTCCTGGGATGCTGGCTGAGCAAAACGTGGCAAATCAGGTGATGACGAAGGTGCTCCCATTCCCCCAGAAAATGATTGAGGGCCTGCCGACTGTGCTCGTGAAGCATCAAATGACCCCATTCCAGGGAACGATTGACCCGCTACGGTTGGTGCTCCAAATTGTTGGAAGCCAGCAGGAGGTACCCCGTAAGGAGACTGTGATACTGGGCCTGTCGAAGGTGTTCCATAGGGAGCTTGCGATACAGGTCCTATCGAAGGTGTTCCATAGGAAGCCTGTGATACTGGACCTGTCGAAGACACTCCATAGAATGCCTGCGAGATTGGGCCAGATTGTGGTCCTACCTGTCCTGACGAAAGCAGTCCCGATGATCGCTGAGGTGCAACAGGAGGCACCCCATAAGGAGCCTGGGACGCTGGACCGCTTGATCCAGGCGACTGCTGCCCTATCTGTCCTGATGATAGCAGTCCCGATGACCGCTGAGGCATAGCAGAGGGTGGTGTTCCAGGAAGCACAGGAGGGGCAGCTTGATTGGACGCATACCCATTGCCCTCCATTGAAGAAGACGGTATTGAAGGCGCACCAAAGAAGTTCCCACTACGTGGCTGAACTGGAGCAGAAGGAGGATTATTGAAGGTATTTTGTTCCTGTGAGGACAGAGTTGAAGCAGGAGAAACAGAGAATTGACCCCACGCTGGGGGGCCATACTGACCCTGATTCTGTCCATAGGACGGCTGAAGTGTGCCTCCACCCCACGAACCGTTTGCAGAAGACGCTCCCTGAACAGCAGGAGTATTCCCCTGAGCAGGCGCATTATAATAACCACAGTTTCTACACGTAGCTTCATTGGGAAGAAGTGGCGCATGACAACGCTGGCAGGGCACGCTTTGCATACCTCCATAAGGTGGGTATACTGAGGACATAAAACAACCTCCAGACAATTAATCGAAGATCTTCGCTAACGAATATCTCATAAAGCACATTAAAATATTTAATCCCTCGCATATATGCAGCATTCCTTGCTGTATAAAAACCGGATTGCGTGAGAAGACCTGCCACTTTGCCATACACGAGTAAATCACACTTGAAATCTTCTTTCAGGTGCCTCTATCATCTACAACGGATGAAGCTCATGTTTTAACAGATTTGAAGAGGAAAATCCTATTCCACAAAGAAAGTGGAATGCAAAGTACACCCTCTTTAGAAATTAATGCACAGATCAGTGCAGGCTCAGCACCGGAATCTCGCGCCTGATATCAAAACGTAGCAACGCATGTGAGCGACGGATAGCCGCCTCGACTTCAGCCGGAGTATCTCCACGCGCAAAGATAAAGCCAAGATAGCTTGTGCCTTCGGGAAGTGGTACCAGTAGATGATGCAGTTTCGCGGTAATCTCGACACCAGTAATCAGTGGCACAGCCGCCGCCTCTTCAATACCGTAGACAGCCTTCAGCATACCAGCGGATGGAATGGGAATCATCATAACGCCAACAGCATGCGTATCACGCTCTAGAGCCGTGACCTCCTCGCCAATAGCATGACGCAGAATCAACTCTTCCAGGCACATACCAGCCCCAAATTCCAGAATGGTCGAGCATAGACCACCAATCGAGCGGCCCGCGATCTCTAACATCCAGGGTCCCTGCTCATTAACGCGCAATTCGGCATGCACCGGCCCCTCACGCAGGCCAAGCGAAGCTGAAGCAAGCGAAACACAACGAGCTATATCTTGCTGCATCGCATCGGATAAGCGCGAAGGAGCTACATAGATCGTCTCCTCAAAGAATGGACCATCCAGTGGATCAGGTTTATCAAATAGCGTCAAAACCTTGAGCTGACCGTGGGTAAGAAGCCCTTCCAGAGCCACTTCAAAGCCTGGAATAAAGTCTTCAACCAGAAATTCGGTCTCGTACTCTCTATACCCTTCACTCAATAACAGGCGTTTTAAGCGCGTAAATGCCTGCACAAATTCGCTCCCATCGTTCGCACGTATCACTCCCCGGCTACCAGAAAAACGTAGCGGTTTCAGGACACACGGATAGGAAACCTGCCCGGCAATCCAGTCAGGATCAGAGTTGAGCAAAAAGCGACGAAAGACAGGGCATGGAGCACCACCTGCTGACATCAGATTTCGCATCAACAACTTATCTCGTGCAGCCTCAGCCGCCTGTGGAGAATTGGCCGCCAGTCCCAGAGCTGCACTGGCAAGAGCTGCCAGTTCGCTGGCAGAATCATCAACGGAAAGAATCGCTGTGAGAGGATGCTGATGAGCAAACTCAACGATAGTGCGCACCGATGTTGCACTATCCGCAAAGTCGACTCCCAGAGGGACATGCCAATACTCAGCTAGCGTCTCCGGCAAATCAATGCCCACAACGACCTCTAGATTGAGCCGTTGCGCAGCCTGCAAGAATGCGCCCGCCCGATACGTCGCAGGCGACATCAGTAATAAAACACGTTTACGTTCGTCAGACATATGATTACTCGGATCTATAGGTATTTATTGACCATGCAGAAATAAGCTTATGCATCATCCTGCTCAACATCCACAATAAAGTTTCGCGCCTTGAGAGCAGCGGCTAATGCGAATAAACGAGCATCGCCACGCACAATCCAGACCAGTTCTGCTGGAGTGCGTTGTGCCGTACTATTCATACCTTCCCAATGGCATTCATAGGCTCCTTTCCAGTCGGGATGCTGAACACGCCCCTGATAATGCCAGGACGATGCCATAGGACGCCGATTGGTAAAACCCAGCCCAGAACTGGTCACACTCGCGAAATCTTTGCTACGAAAAATTACTTTCATTTTTTGCCTTTTTACCGCCCGGCGATCTTCCCTTCTTCAACGTTATCTCCTGTGCATCAGAATACGCTCTCAGATGCTGCACCTTCTTCTGACATAGATTTTAATACACATGGCAAGAGAAAGCCCGTTTCCATAGGACGCATCCAGCAATTTGCCTATTTCCCTCTCTCCCTCGCATCCCCACAGAGTGCAACCTGACCCCTGAGAGGTGCAACTAACTCATTGACACAGCCTTTGCCTTTCACAAATTATGCATGGAAAAATGTGACAATGAGCAATAAAAAATCTTTGCCATTCGTCCCAATGTGTAAGAAAATCCTCACTCGAATTTTCAGCATCACTCGGTAACAAAACACATAATGTGTCAGGGTTTGAACAATGTAATGGCAGGATTGGCTCCTCCCCCCCAACCAAAGAGCGTTTGATTGTCCCAGGCATCACCAGAGCCAGGATTGGAGGGATCCCAACCATTGCCCGGCGTTGCAATCCAGGTTGGCTCCCAGTAGAAGACTCCAATGGCCCCACCAGCACGCGCTGCATTCAGTACATCTCTGAAGTTATCGTATTGTCCAGTCCACGTTGCTGAATACCCAGCACAGGGCATCGACGAGCTAATAGAGTTGGGCGTACTGTCAGCGTTTGCAGCGGTGAATGGATAGGCGGTTTCCGCGATGATGGTTGGCTTTGTATAGCGTGCGGTCATATCGGCAACGAGATACGTCATCCCTGACATCGAGCCATGCCAGTAGCAATAGTAAGATAAGCCAGTGATATCCCACTTTACTCCTTGCGCCCGAATACCATCGTAGAACCAGCGTGCTACTGCATCGCTGTACGCATCGGCAGTATGGATGATCACTTGTGTTCCTGTGTTGCAGGCTTTTGTGGCATTATACCCCGATTTCAAGAGGAGGCCAAGGTTAGTAAAGTTGTTATTGATGACTTCCCCCTCAGGCCACAACATTCCGTCATCGATTTCATTGCCAAGTTGAACACTATCGGGCGTTGTGCCCTGGGACTTGAGTGCGCTGCAGACGCCGTACGTATAATTGTATACATCTATTATACATCGGTCTGAAGTTGATTGATGGTGTGGTTCGCCCAGGCAGCCGGCTTGGTCTGGTGGTCAGGATCAGCCCAGGTGTCAGAGTACTGAAAATCAAGCAACAACTTTAACCCCTTCGACTTCACCGCTCTGGCAAATTGAAGGACTTTCGTTTCATTATTGTACCCGCTTTTCGGATTGACCCAGACGCGCAGGCGAATATAGTTGACTCCGTTATCCTTGAGAATCTGTAAAGCATCTCCCTGTACGCCATTTGGATAATAGTATTTGACCCCAAGATCTTCGCTTCGTTGCAGCGAGGAGACATCCGCACCAAGCATGCTTAAGCGAGAGGCTGCACGAGTGACGGGAGCAGAAGGAAGAATGGAGCGTGTTCCGAACACCAGGGTTATGATCAACATAGCAAACACGACGCACGTTCTGAATACTTTCTTTGTCATTGTATCATTTCCCCTATTCCCACCTGAAGCAATAACAGACACCCTTTCGATCTGGTATCAGTCATTGCTCCGGCGTCCATGAAGATGTCATGGAAGGTGATAAACAAACCTTCATTTCATCAGAGAGAAGAGCGTCTGTGTTTTCAGAGAGCTTTTCCTTAGGGGAAGGTCGCCCGCAGGATGCACGTGAAGTCGTACACCCTGCGGAGAAAACGAGAACTGAATTCCCTCAAGTAGCGACAAAGGCAATGTCGTTAAAAGGCAATGTCGATAAAAGGATTTGAGATAAGAGCCTCTTCTGCTGCAACTGCAGCTGTAGTATCTGCAATGGCAGCGGCTTCTGAAGCAACAGCCGCCAGTTCAACGCCTTCTACTGCTGTTGCGCCCCCTGCGACCGCGCTTGAGGTTCCCCAGATTGCAGCTGGAAGGGCAGGATGAAGAGTACCTGCCACAATCATTAATGTTCCAAGAAACGCTATGACATAGCCCACACGCTCCCAGGCTTTCGTGTGCTTTCCCAGGCATTTGACATCTGTTTGCCCATTGCAGGCATTAATGAGTAATGTACCTCCAAGCGTCATGACAGCTCCGACAGCGATCACCCCTAAAGCAACGGCAAGAGTAAAAAGAATAGCAGGTCTGACAGTACCCGACCTGGAAACCGGATGGAGCGCGGAGGTTAACCCTTGACGCGTCGCGTTGTAGGAAGCTAGAAAAGCAGGATCGCTAAAGGTGGAAGGACCAAAGTGCGCTGGCATAGCAGGCATAGCAGAAACTACCGCCGGGGTATCCGATGTATGCAAACTCTGGTACATGGTTGCAATACCACTGCTTTGTTGCCAAAAGGCATGTCCAAAGGCCTGCGCTTTAGGATCACTCCACGGAAGGACTATGTAACTATTAGTAGCGCGGTTATATCCACTTAAAAAGTATGTATGGTTATAAGGACAAAGAAGCGTGGCTTCTAGATCACCCCAGGGCGCTTCGACAGGACCGCTGGTAAGAGTGCAAGCTGGTGGTGAAGATAGTGCAGTACGTACATAAGTCCATGCAGTTCCATCATTAGGCCACCAGCCATCATCAGATCCCACCATGGGGTCGTCGGGCTGAAAAAAGCTACCCGAGTCCGTGATATTCATGTCCGAATTACAGAGTGAGGTATTGGGAACCCTGATCCTTATCCCATTGATCGACAGTTCCTTTCAGATCCGCCTTAAACACCCCATTGACGTAGACATCAGTCCATCCTAGATTGACACTCTGGCTGGGATAGTTATACGCCCCGGAGACATTATCGGTCTGCGTCAGTGTTGGATACTGATGAACCTTGTACTGGTAGGTATCATTTCCCACTTTTTCTGTAATGGTTTCTGGATAATAGATGGCGCTTGCCATCTTTGTAGCTGCCTTCGTCACTGGTATGTTTACCAGCATACCAGTGAGAATGATCAAGCCTGACAACACCATGAAAAGTACACGTCTCATGGGATGCCTGAGGGGAGTTGGTTTCATGCAGGTCTCCTTACCTTTCGTAATCAACACGCTATCCTTGTTTAGCACACGCAAGAGGCAATTATTAAATAGTATCTGACCTCTTTCATTCGATGCTAGACCTACAAGCAGTATAGATGGAACGCTTTCCAAATATCACCTCATTTGCAACCCATCTAGACCCCACCTAGAGGACATATTGTTTCTCTAAGAAATGTGCAAGCTTGCTAATATTTTCTCTCCAGGTATAATAGCTAATTAGGATAAAGAAATGAACTAGTTGCACACCTCACCCCCGAGAGTGAAACCCATACCAATAAAAAAGCATATAATAACAGGAAGATACTATTCTTTTTGATGAAGTTAGAGTTCCGCGAAGTTAAGAGAGAAAACATATATGCCAACACTCACCTTTTGGATTGATGTCGACAATACTCTGCTTGACAACGATGCCGTGAAGGCCGATCTGGACGAACATATCCAGGTCGAACTGGGTCCAAAGCTGGCTGCACACTTCTGGGATATTTATGAACAGGTACGACAAGAGAGAGGTGTCGTCGATATTCCCCTCTCACTCGAACGCTTGCGCGAACAGACTGCGCTCTCAGAAATGGACGAGGAGGCCTTCCGACACGTCTGGTCCATCTTCAACAATTACCCGTTCTTCAAAGTACTCTACCCTCATACTCTAGAGGCGTTGAGTCATCTGCGCACCATTGGCTTAACGGTTATTCTATCCGATGGAGATCTATTCTTCCAGGCCGAAAAAATTATCAATAGCAACCTGGCAGAAGCGGTAGAGGGACGCGTCCTGCTCTATACCCACAAACAAGAACACCTGGATGAGACGATGAAGGCGTATCCTGCGGACCACTATGTACTCATCGACGACAAACCAGACATTCTAGACGATACGAAACGGCTGCTGGGAGAACGTATCACCACCGTCTTTGTTATGCAAGGGAAATATGCGGCTGGTCCAAAACCCAACAACTTTGCCCCTGACCTTACCGTATTACACATTGGAGATCTGCAAAGCTATACCGCAGAACAGTTTCTTCAAATAAAGAAGTAAGAACGGAACGGCAAGGAGTTTTTTTATGCGTTATCATCTCAGGGAACGAGCATGGAGCCTGACAGAGGATTTTACCGTACGTGACGACGCTGGCAACGCCGTGTTTGAAATACGGGGCAGGTTCTTTCACGTTGGCGACAACCTGATCCTCTACGATCTGTATAATGGTCAGGAACTGGCGCAGATCAAGCAACGCGTCATCTCACTGTTACCACATTATGACATCTATCGCAACGGTCAACACTGGGCGAGTGTGCATGAGCAATGGCAGCTCTTCGGCGAACGCTTCAAAGTCCAGGGTGACAACGGCATGGTCTTTCACGTCGAAGGCGATATCTGGCGTTGGAGCTTTACCGTGAGCGATGACTCTGGCAACCTGCTAGCACAGATCGGACGACAATTCTCCCTCTTCCGCGATACCTATGCCGTCGATGTAGCTCCCGGTGTCGATGCTCCGTTTGTTATCGCACTGGCTGTGGTAATTGAGATGGTAAAAGAACACCATGAGGAAAAAGAACGCCGCGATTAGTACTCAGGCACGAGATTTCTTGATCCCGTGCCTCTCTACAACATCAATCTCCATCCATACACTCTTGTAGTATATGATATAGTGAGAACGCTGTACATAACTACAGCAAAACAGAGAATGCATGAAACCAGGGATGGAGGCACTTCTGCTCTAGAGACTATCCCAACTGGAAGCTGGAGGCAAGCGGTACAGAAACCGTTTTATATTACCAAATATATGACAAAAACAATAAATGTGCAAGCCATACTTACTCATGAGGCTCTACACACAATATCCAGAGATATCGCTCAACGGCCACAAATCGAAGCCTGCGGCGTCCTTTTAGGATCACAGGATCAACAAGGAAACTGGTACGTTGAACAGGCCCACCCGTTACGGAATATCTTTTCCTCGCCCGTCTACTTTGAATTTGATCCAGAAGAGCTCCTCACAACCGAACTCACCTACCCTGGACAGATTATCGGCGTCTACCATAGCCACCCCACAGGCTTTGCACGTGCTAGCAGTACTGATCGCGAGAATATGCAGCGCGTCAACCAGAAGCAGGATATCCCCTGGCTCTGGCTGATCATCTGTGGCCCATTTGATGAAGGCTTTGAGCAACAGAGTCTGGACCATCGTATCACCACATCGATGATTGCTTATCACCACTATAAGAAAGAAGGATTACGTAAAATCAAGATGCAGCTAGAACGTGTACAGGAAAACATACCGCCCATAAGCTAAGCCTTCCTGGCAATTCTAGAGAAATTCCTGCATTGCTGATTGGCAGACCCTCACCACAGAACGAATAGCTCTAATTACCTATTTATATCGTAAATTATGTTGACAATATGACAACAATTCTGTTAAGATTATGATGGTCTACAAGTTTATTGCTTTGTATATGGTACGCCGATGACCGCATCGAAACTTTGGTCTACGAGACATGCGCTGTCTAGACGCACTGCCTTCGTGAAACCATTGGTGAGGACGTTCTCACCATTCAAGGAGTGAAAAACATGAACGTAACGTTGCTGAACAAAAAGGTATTGTTCCTCTTCCTGGCCTTGTTAGTAATTGCATCTCTATGGACCCTTGGAGGTTCACACACCCAGGTCACGCACGCTAGCCCGGCGCGTCCCGCCGAAAACAATGGCCTCGCACAAACCCCCTATATGGGATGGAGTACCTGGAGCTATGTTGGTAAAAATCCGACGGAAGCCAACGTTGAGGCCCAGGCCCGTGTGGAAGCCAGCAAATTAAAAGCATATGGGTACAACTACGTCTTGCTGGACGATTGGTACTATTTGAATCCAGCGACGACGGTGGACCAGTATGGACGCTGGGTCATTGATTCCTCCAAGTTTCCCCATGGCATCGCGGCAGTGGCAAACTACGTCCACGGTCTCGGCCTGAAATTTGGGTTCTATCTGACCCCTGGTATCCCGGTGGCCGCCGTGAACAAGAATACCCCCATCGAAGGTACCAGTTATCACGCACGGGATATCGCTGATACCAGTAAGGGGGAGATCAACTATAACTACGGTGGCGGCACGAAACATACCGTCATGTATTACATCAATTACAGCAAACCTGGCGCACAGGCGTTCATCAACTCCTGGGCCGATCAACTCGCCTCCTGGGGCGTCGATTCCCTCAAGATTGATGGTGTTGGCTCTTTCGATCTTCCCGATGTTCAGGCCTGGTCCACGGCCCTTAAACAAAGTGGCCGTCCCATTCTCTTCGACCTCTCTAACGAACTGAATGTCAACTACGGGAGCACCTGGCGTACTCTTGCCAATGCCTGGCGCATTGATGGCGACGTAGAATGTTACAACTGTGGATCGAACCTGACCAGTTGGAACCATGTCATCGGACGCTTCACCGATGCCCCAAAGTGGGTAAAATATGCTGGACCAGGAGGATGGAACGACCTGGATGCTCTCCAGGTGTCCGATGGTGCCCGCAATGGAATCAGTAACGACGAGCGACAAACCTATATGACCCTCTGGAGCATCGAGGCGGCTCCTCTCTATGCCGGTGATGATCTGATTCATATGGATAATTATGGCCTCTCTCTGTTGACCAACAAAGAGGTGATTGCGGTGGACCAGGCAGGGCATCCTGCGCACCCGGTCTCGCAGGCCACGAATGAGCAGGTCTGGTTTTCCAACAATGGAAACGGCACCTACACTGTGGCTCTCTTTAACCTTGGCAATGCAAGGGCAACTGTGACAGTGAACTGGAGTAGCCTGGGCATCAACGGTTCGCACTCAGTACGTGATCTGTGGAGTCATAGCAATCTAGGTAATTTCAATGGCAGTTTCAGTGCAACCCTCAATGCCCATGCCTCGCGTCTGCTGACGATCAAGTAATCACAAGCAGCAAATGCAGGAAAAGGGAATTGTACCTGATACCTCTTCGCATTGTGTTCTTTATCGGGAGCAGGACACCAGAAGGATCTGGCTATTCTCGCTCCCCAGTGGATATGTCTCCACCACTCAAGGAAGAAAGGTATATACTCTATGCACAAAAAAAAATTCGTAAGTATCGCGCTAGCCTGTCTGGTAGCTCTTTCCCTGCTCTTCTCGTTCTGGGTCATGAACGGGCAGAGAGCGTCGTTAGCACATGCGGCAAGTAGTGCCGCTAGCTACGAAGCGGAGTCTTCGGCGAATACCCTTGCTGGCGGTGCCAAAGTCGCTGCTTGCAGCGCCTGTTCCGGTGGACAGAAAGTGGGGTATATCGGCGGAGGTGGTACTCTGCAATTCAACAAAGTCCAGGCAAGTAGCTCTGGCACGGCCAGCGTAACGATCTCCTATGTAGATGGCGATGCTGGCCGATCAGCACAGATAAGTGTCAATGGGGGAGTTCCCACGACTATCGCCTTCCATGGTACCAACAATGCTAACTGGAATTTTGTACAGAGTCTGACGGTCTCGGTCTCACTGCAAACTGGCAGCAATACCATCAAGTTCTCTAATGCCACCACCACCAGGGCACCCGATATTGATCGGATTATAGTGGGCACGAACGTGGGTCCTACTCCTACTCCTGTGGTGAGTCCTACTCCTACTCCTGTAGGTACGAATCCTTATGGAGACCCCAACCTCGTCTCCATGTTCGATGGCAAAACGCTTAACGGCTGGACTTCCTCCGATCCAAAGGGATGGGTCATCAAGAATAATGCCATGCACAGTACAGGAAATGCCAGAGGGTGGATCTACTACAATAAACAACAGGCGGGAACCTTCCGTTGGATCTTCGATGTCCGACAGCAAGCAATAGTGGGAGCAGCCCACAATCCCACCGTTCTCATCTGGGGTACCACGAACCCAATTCGGGATGCCCTGAGCGCTATCCAGTTTCAACCACCCTCTCCGTATGGTTGGGATTATCGACCAGGAGAGAATAACGGCGGTAATGGCAAATTCAAAACCGTGGCAAACCCACGCATTTCCATCACCAATTGGGCACAATGCGAGATCGTGGCCAACCAGACGACCGGAGTGGCGAAGATGGCCTGCTGTCCTCTTAGCGGGGTGCAACTAGCTGTAAAGCAACCGAGATCGTCGTTTTCACGGATAAAACCGCTGGCCGCGTTGGCCCACTGGCTCTCCAGGTTCATAACGCAGGCATCCAGGACGAGTTCAAGGGCCTTTACCTCGAATCACCTGTGAAGGACAACCCTGACCAATTTATCACAACCTGAGCGTATGCAGGGTCCGTGCTCCAGCTGAGAAGCTGACGAGACGATCCAGGATATTTCAGGTGCTCCAACTCACAGATTGGTGAGTTGGAGCACCTGAAATATCCCTGCTTACTGGTCGTTATTCTTTTCTCTCAGGCTCATAATGAAGTACAACAACCTCTGAATCAAACGCTTTGCCTCTACAAGTCTCAGAACGGTTTATCATCCCGGCTCTAAAGAGATGCATTCCATTTTCCACAACAACAGGATAGACAACCCGACCCACGTTCCAATCATTTCACCTGGCGAGATACAGAGCCATATAGACACCCCACTAGCCACCAGCAGAGTTATCAGCTATAATGTACGCGATATGGTGATCACAAAAGACATACAGAAACAACTAGCAATGAGGTCAACAATGAAATGTCCAACGTGTGGTAATGAAGTAACGCCAGGCGAAGCATTCTGTGGGCAATGCGGTACTCCCGACTATCGCGCTACCTCCAGGATATCAACCCCTAGAATGAACATGCCTTCTTCACCACGCTCTGGACTGCTCAGCACAGGTGCTTACGCCTCAAGCACTCCTTTTGTTCCTCCACCCAATACCTATCAACCAGGAACATTTACACCCGCTCAAACACCACTCTCGCATATGCCATCCGGCGCTTTGACCTGCCTCCTAATTCCGCACCTCTGGCACCTGCTAATCCTTATCAACAAACGGGCTTTTACCATGATGCAACCGAAGCTATGTCTCCCATACAACACCCAACTCTGGCCTACTACCAGGCTATCACAACATCTTTCAGGATAGCCGCACCTGCCAATTATGCGGACAGGAGCCAATTTACTCTCCAGCCTCCACCCGCTCCCCATCCATTCCAGACAGGAAATTATGCAGGTCCTCTGCCAACACAACATCCATTCGTCACAGGACAGGTATACATATGGGACTCAGGGTCAAGTTTCCTCCCCCACCACAAAAGCAGGGCAATCAGATTATCCTGATCGTCTGCATTACGTCTGGTTGTGATCTTGCTTGGGGTCGTCAGGCATTACAACATTCGCACTTCTAAATCGCCCCAATACCAATCAATCCGCCACAATACCAACGGCAGCACCGACCATCGCGCCAACTGTAGCACCAACCGGTCCCCACAAGTGCACCGACACCGTACCAACCCCTTCACCTATCCCAACGCCTGCAGCAGATGCGGGTTTCGCATGGTGTGGTACAAATTGTAACCAGTACGGCTTTACGACGGAATTTCCCGCTTGACTGGCAGGGAACACCAGCCGCTAACAGCCAGGGCGTCCAGTTCACTAATCCAACTATGCCGAACGTGTATGCAGCATTCAAAACTCCTGGTGCAACGGGCGACGCACCCACTAATGTCCTTATGAATGATGTGCAAACTACCTTTGGCTCCCAACCGGATTATGCAGCTCCTACCCCACCACCAACGGCAAATGCCACCATTGGCGGCGCACCGTGGTATGCTATAGCTACGAACTATAATGATAATCAGAACCAGCCCATACACGTTGAAGTGTATGCGACCGTCTATCAGGGCAAAGCTTATATCATTGAATTGCAGGCACCCCAGTCAAATGATCAGTTTGACTCCGGTGAAACAGCAGTTCTTTGTAAACATGCTCGTCAAGTTCCAATTCCTGCCAACTGCTCAATAGTAGAATGGAGGAACGAGTGAAATATTTTCTCATTGTACAGGTCTTTATTAGTGGCATGACGAGCCTTGCACTTGAAATGTGCGCCTCCCGCCTGTTAGGAGCATACTTTGGAACCTCTCTGTATATCTGGGCGGTTCTTATCGGCCTCATCCTGATCTATCTCACCATTGGCTATTTTCTTGGTGGTCGCCTTGCCGATCGCTATCCCTCAACACAGGCGCTCTGCATTATCACAGCAGCTGCCGCACTCACCACATCGCTGATCCCTTTCGTCAGCCAGGGCATACTCTCCTGGTCCGTGCAGGCTCTAGCACAGGTATCGGTCAGCGCTTTTCTCAGTTCACTGATTGGCACGGTGCTGCTTTTTGCCATTCCAGTGACGCTGCTGGGCCTTGTATCGCCTTATGCTGTTCGCCTGATGACGCAGCATGTGGAACAAAGTGGACGCACCAGCGGCTCCCTCTATGCGATCTCTACCGTCGGCAGTATTCTGGGCGCATTCTTGCCCGTCCTGTGGCTTATTCCGACCTTTGGTGTGCGCCGTACCTTTCTCATCTTTGGCGTCCTGCTCTTCGCTGCCTCGCTCTGGAGCCTGCGTCCGTACTGGCGACCAGCTTTTATTATTGTCCTGGTTGCTCTGCTCCTTCCACTGGGACCACTCAAAAATATTCCAAATCTCATCTACAACCAGGAATCGCTCTATAACTATATTCAGGTTACCCAGCTCCCTGATGGAACGCGGCAACTTGTTTTGAACGAAGGAGATGCTATTCATTCTATTTATTATCCTGACCGTAACCAGGTACTGACCGGCTGGTATTGGGATTATTTTCTGGCTGCTCCTTATTTTAATCCAGGCTTCACCCCTCAGAAGCTCCATCGCGTTGGTATTATTGGACTGGCCGCCGGAACCATTGCACGACAGTTCACCCAGGTCTATGGCTCCTGTGCCTATTGATGGGGCAGAGATAGATCCCTGCTATCGTCAACGTAGGACGCAAGTACTTCGCTATGAATGAACCTAACCTGCATGTCTACGTCCAGGACGGACGTGCCTTCCTCGCTACGACGCAAGAACACTATGACGTTGTCGCCATTGATGCCTTTCAACAACCGTACATTCCTTTTCAGCTCACAACGCGCGAGTTCTTCGGCCAGATTCGTTCTCACCTGTCACCAACTGGAGTGGTTGTTCTTAATACAGCACATACCACTCATGACTTCAGACTGGTGCAGGCATTTGTGAACACGCTGAAGCCAGGTCTTTCCCAGTGTCTACACATTCAATGTTCCAGGCACATTTAACACGGAGGTCATGGCAACGATGCAGCCAACCTCAATAGAGACATTCCGTAACAATCTCGCGCAGCTCTCACCAAACACCACCATAGGACAGGTAGCCAGTGAAGTCTTACCTGTCGTCACGGAAGCTCACGCAAATGGTGGCATAGTCTTCACAGATGACCGGGCGCCCATTGAACAGATTACAGATCAGTTATTGTTGAACTACATCCAGCAACCTTAAGTATTGACATGCCCCAAATTTTTGGGGTAATGTGTCACGGGCGTACGTCATGGTACTCACACTAAGAAGAACCTAGAAAGCAAAGAGGAATATATCATGGTGGTAGTTGCAGTTATCGGAGCACAATGGGGAGATGAAGGAAAAGGGAAGATCGTTGACGAACTTGCGATGCGAGCCGACCTCGTCGTACGCTATCAGGGCGGCAGCAACGCAGGACATCGCGTCGTCCATGAAAAGGGCGAATTTTCATTCAGTCTTGTACCCTCAGGCATTCTTTACCCCAACACCACATGCATTATTGGAAATGGCGTTGTGGTCGACCCCAAAGGCTTGATTGCCGAAATGGAAGCCTTGCAAGAGAAGGGCGTAGATATGTCGCGCCTCTATATCAGTGAACGAGCACACGTCGTTATGCCCTATCACTTTTTGCTTGATCGCCTTGAGGAAGAGGCTCGTGGAGCCGATAAGCTCGATAGCGCTCAACGCGGCATCGGTCCAGCCTATGTCGATAAACATGCCCGCACAGGCATTCGTATGGCTGATCTGCTGGACGTGGATACGTTTCGCTCCAAGCTTTCCACTATCCTGCAGCAAAAAAATCGCATGATCACGCAAATTTACTGTCAACCTCCTCTCTCGCTCGAAGAAATCCATGGCGAGTATTTCGGCTATGGCCTGCGTCTGCGCTCACATATCACTGATACGCAAAAGATGCTGCATGATGCTCTCTTCGACCATAAAACGATTCTGCTGGAAGGTGCTCAGGGGGCCCTTCTTGATATCGACTTTGGCACCTATCCCTTTGTCACCTCATCATCAACGATGGCGGCCAATGCTGCTGTTGGTGCTGGCCTGCCACCACGCTCTATTGATCGCGTCATCGGTGTCTATAAAGCCTATATTACACGCGTTGGTAGTGGACCTATGCCTACTGGCCTCTTTGATGCCATTGGCCATGAAATGCGTGATCGTGGACACGAATATGGCTCCAATAATGGACGCGAACGGCATTGTGGCTGGTTCGATGCTGTTGCTGGCCGTTTCGTCGCCCAGATCAATGGACTGGACGTAGCCGTCATCACTAAACTTGACGTTCTCGATACCTTCCCAACGATCAAGATCTGTACCGCATACAATCTCCATGGGCAAACTATCCACAGCCTCCCTGCTACCCTCAGTGATCTTGCCGCATGCGAACCTATCTATGAAGAAGTCGAAGGCTGGCAAACCAGCACAACAGGCATCTACAACTATGATGAGCTTCCATCCGCCGCTAAAGCATACCTCAAACGCCTGGAGGAACTGCTGGAAACGCCGATCGCAATGATCTCGGTCAGCCCTCAGCGCGGCAAAACGATTCAGGTGATGGATGTACTAAATACACCAGAGTATGATACACGCTATCCCAGAAATGCGATGCGCTAAAAAATTAGCAGTAAGGGAACACGATCTATCCCTTCTGTAAGGTGTATTGATGGGAACATATCTTTTGTCTCGCTATCCTACGATGTGGCAGAGGGTGCTATCGCCAGTTGCTTCACTGGCTCACCTGCGACTGACTGACCAGGTGAGGAAAACCATCGTGGCAATCAACCATATACCTTGCCGAAGCGTCGTTTGTGTACGCCTTTCCTCCGAATGGTATGGTATCCCTTTGCCGGAGACTTACGATTCATGGTCACGACCTTGCCAGGGGAAGAATGTAGATGATCTCGCCTGTGCATTTGCGCTGGTGCTCCTCAACAATGACCGTATCACCAAGCTGATATTCCCCTGTGCGCATCGGCCCAAAGAGCTTTGCAAGTTGTTGTTTATCTTTCACATCAAGCTCATATGGTTCATAGACACGCCGCCCGTCCTTGATATATTCGGCAATAGCGACCCGCTCATCAGTCTCCATCGTGATGATCCAGAGGCTCAAAACTCCTGCGGTTGCACCACATCGACCGGACTCCACATTAAAGCCTTAAGTCCTGGTCTGCTGTGCATGCTTGCGATAGCAGCCTGTTCAAGAAGCTTGATCTGCACACGGCGGAGAATAGAAGCGCTATCAAGTTGGCGAAGATCCATGAGGTCTGCTATCCTGATCGTATCCACAGACACCCATGCCCGCATTCCAGAACCTTGCCAGTCAATAGGATCAAGTGAAATCGAAAGTTCTTCACATATGGCCGTTATCTGTTGCGCTTTCTGGCACGCCTCTTTTTGCTCCGTAGCAAGGTTTCTGTGTGAATAGGTCATAGTTTCTCACTCCTCCTGCGCCAGGCCTGAAGCCCGCTTGCTTCTCTATTTGAGTTCGACTAGAGTTCATGTTCGTATGGAGAGATGGGATTAGAAGGACATTCCAGACACGCTTCTTGCGCATAATAACAAATGTGCCTTCCATTGTATAATCTAAAAAAATGAGAAAGAGGGCACACAGGTGAGGAGGACAAACAGGACCATCGCGGAAATTACGCTCCCAATGATGGAAATGTTTGTGAACCGCCAGTTTATGTCAGGAACATAACTTCAAGAGCAGCCCCATAAACATGTTTATGGGACCTTCTAATTATACACTATTTTTTCGCTAAATTCAATATTTATCGACACGTCGACAAAACAGAGGATACGGTAGGATACAAATGCGACAGTAGCACCGGGCGCGATTAATCCCTAAGCGGCTTCTTCACCATCACCGCCCCCACGCGCGGATATTGCTCGGGCACATCTTTCTGCTGCCTCCACACAAGCAAACGGCGCCCATCAGCTAATCCAGGCACCTCCACAGCCACATCAGCCTTCAACACTGCTCCCACCTGACCTGCCGCGCGTTTCCCACGTGCCAGTTCATCCACCAGATCACCCTTCTTGGGCAAAACAATGGAACCACCAACACGACAATAGGGCGCACTATATTCCAGCAATGCAGAGAGCGAAGCAACCGCACGTGCCGTTACCAGATCAAATTTCGCACGATACGCCTCCTGATGAGCCAGTTCCTCCGCACGCCCCTGCACCGCCACGATACCCTCAAGCTGCAATGCCTCAATCATATGACGCAAGAACGTTACCTTCTTGCCAGTCGCCTCCAATAGCGTAACATTCCATTCCGGACGTGCTATTTTCAAGGCCAGTCCCGGAAAGCCCGCACCCGAACCAATATCAAGCAGATCCGTTTGTGGCTCGTCATATACAGCTAAAAGCGACAACGAGTCGAGGAAGTGTTTTATCTGTACTTCCTCTGGATCAGTGATCGCAGTTAGATTGAAACGTGTATTCCAGTCCAGTAGTTCTTGTTGATAGCGTAAAAATTGCTCAAGCTGCTGATCGCTAAGTGCAAGATTGAGCTTACTCAAACCCTCAAGAAATTTCTCGGTTAAATGTTCTGCCATTTCCACCACCTCGCTAACGCTTCCTTCTTTAAAATCGGCTCTTTATTTACCCAACTTAAACTCCATGTATACGCCGAATCTCACAGAATCTCCTCACAATGTTCCCAGATATGCCCGGCCATTGCTTCCAACCAATCTCCTACTGTATTCTTCCGTCCTTCATCGGTGCATCGATAGTTTTTGCCATGACATAACGTTCCTCAATAATCCGGGATATGTTGCACTAGTTGCACAATATGACCATGAACAGCTTTTATTAAGGCAACAGATGGCTCAATCGCTCGTCCCGCATAATCAAGCGTCTCAGGCCACATCTCCTGATTGTAGGGACTGCGAATATATACCGCACCTGAATCTGCCAGCGCCGTTTTGATCTGCAGCATGAAGAGGGTCTCGCTCTCGCAAGATGATGAACAATCTTGCGAATAGACCATTGCCCCGGTGCAATTGAGAGATCTAGAGCGCTTTCAGGAGTCCGCCAGGGCCATCTCCAGTTTCTGGGAAGCTTCTTCGTACTCTACCCGCACCTCTTCAGGTGAATGTGGGACTTTTTTAAGAAACGCAAAGATGTAGCCATCAGGTCCGACTATGCTCAACTTGCGATCTCCTAACCATCCCTCCTCAATAGGTACATCATCAATGCCCTTTGCTATCAAGGCTGCACGTTGAGCCTCAAGATCATCTCCACGAAACTAATGGTATCGCCCGGCTTGAAGATAAAGCGTGGCGGGTCTAGATACTGAGTGATATCCTTTGCATTCGGACCTACAACGAGAAGCAGGTCTTTATCCGAGTCGAGAAGATGTGCAATATCTGCATAGGGAAGATGATCGATCATAGTGAAACCCAGCTTCTCGACGCAGAATTTGATGGTTGTGGGAAGATCTGTTACTCTCATTGCCATGGTTGGGCGGTTGGGCATAACATTCCTTTCCATAAAGAAAATCCCCCACCTGTATAAAAAGTGAGGGAATGGACTACCTACGATACAAACTTGCGCTTGTTATTGAGATAATCGACCAGCAGGTATTCACCCAGGTTGTCTTTATCCGCGTAAAATGTACGCCCATGATTGACTTCAGCCATCTGATTGACGAAAGCAACCATCCATTCATCATCATAGAGCATGAATGTATTGATGGTGATGCCATCACGAGTACAACGTTGCGCTTCAAGAAGCGTCTGCTGCTCGGCATAGGGACTGGGATAGGAAAACTGCCAGCCTCCATACTTCTCTTCATACCAGACCGTGGGACCGCCATCGGTGATCATAATGATCTGTTTGTTAACACCACGATGTCGCGCTAAGAGCTGGCGTGCCAGCATCAAACCGTGTGCCATATTGGTGCCACGATCATTATCCATGCGGCTCATCTCAATCAGTTCGTCGGGTCTGTACTCGCGAGCAATAAACGAGAAACCGACGATGTACAGGTTGTCGCGCGGAAACTGAGAACGAATCAGGCTTTCCAGGGCGACTGCTACCTTTTTCGCTGCCTGCTGACAACCGTTATAAACCATGCTGAGGCTCATATCGATCATCAAAACAGTTGACGATTGCGTAGTAAATTCCGTACGATAGACCTCGAAATCCTCTTTCGCTAGAGTGACAGGCGTACCCGTCCCACGCCGATGAACTGCATTCATCAACGTTCTTTCAAGATCAAGCATAAACGGATCGCCGAACTGGTACGGCTTGCTTTCGTCGGTGCGCTCACCGCCAATGCCACGGAAAGGGCTGACGTGACGACCAAAGCCGTCGCGCTTCAGCTTGTTGAAGATGTCCTGTAGTGCTTTCTGCCCGATCTTGCGAATGCCACGAGCAGTCAGCTCCCAGCGATTGCCCTTCTTCTGGATATAGCCTGCCTCTTCTAGCACCTTCATCAGTTCTTTGAGCTGCTCAACCGACTGATATTCCTCGTCTCCGAGCAGATCCTTGACCTTCTGGCTATCGATCGCTTCGATATCATCCAGACGACGCGCTTCCTGAAACTGATCTTCCAGGCCCTCTATCTGCTGCAGGCGACCCATCATACGCATCGCTTCGTTCAGTGGCATAGACTCGTTGCCACGGAAGGGGAAACGCGTGCGCATCTGTTCCATGGGAGACAATGCTTCCAGATTCTGCGCCAGTTCGAGCATATCGACGCGAATGCGATCATCACCCATGAGTTGCTCCATGAGTTCCTGCAATTCCTGTCGTTGCTCCGGCGAGAGATTGTCCATAATCCCCTGCATCGCCGCCTGCTGCATCTGCATCTGCTCAATCAGATCATCCAGCGAATTGACGCCGGGGAAATATTGACCATGCTTCTGCATAAAAGCGTCGAAATCGGGTTCACGTCCCTCCTGGCGTTCGCGCAGCATCTTGTTCAGGTCACGAATCATCTCGCGCAAATTCGCAATGTCTTCTGGAGACATATTCTGCAACGATTGCTGCATTCCCTGGAAGAACTGCTGCATCGTCTGCTGCTGCAAACTCTGCATCAGTTCATTGAACTTATCACGTGCCTCGTCATCCATGAAATCATACTCGGAAAGTCCTTTGATCTGACCAGGAATATCACCGGGCAACTTGTCCAGGTAATCCTGTTTGCGTTTTGCAATCATCTCCAGCATACGCTGCTTCTGCTCAGGAGAAAGTCCATCACCCTCTCCACCTTCTCCACTCTGACCTGACTCTCCCGATTGACCTTCCTGACCAGATTGAGATTGCTTGCCAGCTTGCGATTGACTTCCCCATTTGAGGCTGCTGCCCCTCTTGACCCTGCTGCCCCTCCTGGCCTTGCTGATTCTGCTGGTCGTTGCCCTTATTATCCAGGCGATTTTGAATGCCCTCGCGCTCCAGTCGCTTGATCTCGTCAAGCTTCTCGCGCAGGTCATCCATCACGCCAGAGGCCATATTGTAACGATTGAGTTGCTCGTTGCGCGTATTGCGCATACGCTCCATCATTTCACGCAGGCCCATCGCACGCTGACCATCCTCGCTCCGAACGCCATCCTGCATTAAACGCTTGAGCGCCTGCTGCAGATTGCCATTCTCCAGGTAATCATCGGAAAGGGCTTTGAGGATATCGTCCGCATCCAGGCCTTCAATACGTTGCGTCCCATCCCAGCGTGAATACCCGTAGCGATTTTTATAAAAGCGTTCGAACATGTTGGGTGTTCCTTATTGATTGTGCCATGGCACTCTACTCTCGTGCCTTTCGCCAACTTAACGGCGATAGCGTACCTTACCGCGAACATCTTCCTTATTGAGACGACGGTTCAGGTGCAGCCCTTCGAGAATGAACTCGATGGAGGATGCAATAGTGGCGGGGTTGCCACGTCCATTGAGCTTATCGATCGCCTTGCTCAGGCCACCTACCTTTGAGAGCTGATTGACATATTCCATAGAAGACATGTCATCGCCCACCTGAACGCTCAACCCGCGCTCGAAGCCTGCCACCAGTTGATCAAACTCTGCGTGGTTCAAAGTATTCACCGAAAACTCTGAAGCACTGCTGCATTGACCAGCTTCTGCACAACGCGATCTTCTTTCACATCGCCTACCGCATCAAGCTCTATCTTACCCGTCGTCGAGGCGATAATCGCGGAAAGGTCGCTCACACGAGGAGCAACAGCGCGTTCTTTGAGGCGCAACGCTCTACGGGTTGCATTGCTCAACACATTCTCAAAGTTCGAGACCGAGACGCGTACACTCACGCCGGAACGCTGACTGATATCGTTGCTACGTCGTGCCAGCTGCGTCACTTCAGCAATCACTTCCTTCATAAACTGCGGGACGATGACTTCCATTCCCTCGGTTAAGAAGTGGTTGCTCTCAGCCTCCATAATCTGAATCTCATGCTCAACATCATTAGGATAGTGGGTGCGAATCTGCGAACCTACGCGGTCCTTCAGAGGAGTAATGATGCGACCACGATTGGTATAGTCCTCCGGGTTTGCGCTGGCAACCACGTACACATCCAATGGCAAGCGAATTTTGTAGCCACGGATCTGCACATCACGCTCCTCCATAATATTGAGTAGACCAACCTGAATACGTTCGGCCAGGTCCGGTAATTCGTTAATACAGAAGATACCACGGTTTGTACGAGGAATCATCCCGTAGTGAATCGTCAATTCATCTGAGAGATAGCGCCCTTCAGCTACGCGCACCGGGTCTACCTCACCGACAAGATCGGAGATGGTAATATCGGGTGTGGCGAGCTTCTCACCATAGCGCCTATCACGTGGTAGCCAGTCTATCTCTACGTCGTCACCATGCTCCGCAACCTTATCCTGACACGCTCTACAGATGGGTTCGTAAGGGTTATCATTAATCTCACAGCCAGCAATGATAGGCACTACCTCATCGAGCAGATTGGCAAGGCTACGCGCCATACGTGTCTTTGCCTGTCCACGTTCGCCAAGAAAGATGAGATCCTGTCCCGAAAGAATGGCATTCTCGATCTGCGGAATCACTGTATCCTCATAGCCAACAATGCCGGGAAACAGATTTTCACCATTGCGGATCTTCTGAATCAAATTCTTTCGCATCTCTTCTTTGACGGAGAGTACCTTATATCCACTTTCACGCAATTCACCAATTGTGCGTGCTTGAGTAGTCATGGTCATTCGGTTTTCTGCTACCTTTCTTGGGGGTTGGCATCATGGAATTTAGACGAGGACGCGAAACTGATCCAGCGAGATCCCATGGTACCAGCAACGTGTGGAACCTCTTTTGATTCTACAGCCTCAGATGAGAAAACGCAAGAGCAGAATCCAGACCCTATGCTGGCACCGTAAACTCGGCCCCTAGCAGTGTGCGCCCGTAGCCCGTATGCGCCCAACCATCCGCCGCTTGGTACCTTCTAACCTTGCCGAAAAAGGAGGCCATGAACTTTGACACAGCACTACCGTTGGGATTGTCGTCTAGAAAGAATGGGTGTAATGGTACGATTAATTAAGGCTATACCAGCGGCAACCGCGACGAGTCCAAGCACATCCCGTATCCCAAAGGGTTCACCGAGCAAGAGAGCGGCCAGGGCAAGACCTGAGATTGGAGTTAAAAAATAGTAGGCACTGACTGAACTGGCCTCACCTCGTTTCAGCAACCAGAACCAGAGCAAAGAGGCCCCAATGCTTATCACCAGCACCAGATAAAGAAACGACCAGACCAACGGAGCATCGATGCGCACCTGTTCTGGATGCTCGGTGAGGAACGCGGGCAAGAGCAGGACGAGACCAGCCGCCGCCAACTGTACGGCATTCACGACGAATGCGTGCTCACGAGGAGGATAGCGTTTGTAAAATAATGTGGCACCGACTAGCCCCACGACTCCAAGAAACGAGACCAGCATACCACCAGCGGTGTCGAGATGGCTGTTGGCATCAAGCCGGGCGCTCATTACAAAAAGGACACCGCCAAAACCCAGAACAAGTCCGAGCACGCGCCAGAGGGTCAACCGTTCACGCAGAACAAATGGTGCGACAAGGGTCAGGAGGAGGGGATTGGTTGCTGAAATGATCGAAGCCATGCCCGCCGAGAGGTAACGGATTGCTTCATAGTTAAAACCCAGATATAATGCGGAATTTAGTAGCCCAAAAAGCGCCAGGCGACCCCATGCCGACCATCTTCGAGGTAGCGGCAACTTGCAGGCCCAGGCAAGCAGACCCATAATTAACGCGGCACTTAGAAAGCGTGCGGAGAGGAGCGTTAGAGGCGGGCTATGCGTCACACCAATTTTTGTAGCGATGAAAGCCGAACTCCAGAGCAGAATATAAAAGAGGGCAACAACCGTCACCAATGGGGAACGCTTCCTTATTGATACCATAGTATCTGTCGTTCTGCTTGTCCCTCTGCTGCCTGTATCTGTTGATCATCAGCCATCGCCATGAGTCGTATCTCCATCCTGAAATTACGTAAAAGAGCAAAAAGAATCTGGCCGTGGGATGAGCAATCTTACCCCCTGGATCAATGATAGCAGAAGTAAATGGGCTTTACGTCAGCCAAATACATTCACTTTGCGATACAATTGGCTGGTGAACAGTAGAGGGTACCACCATACAGGCTTTGTCAACGTAGTCCCTACGTTTCGTGCCTGTTCTTTCTATTCTGTGGAACAAGATGAATATCGACATCCGACTTTAAGCGCAACAAACTGATTGATCACCGAACCATAGAGGATCTCCTCCAGGCGTGTATGAGCTGGCTGACCCACGACAATCTCCGTTACGTGTCGCTGCTGAGCTACCTCGGCCAGAGTATGGGGAATGCTACGACTTTTTTTGCGTATCACCTCAGCTCCCAGATCTTCAGCAAACAGGGCATACTCCTCTAACCGTCGTTGTGCTTCCTCGCGCCGTTTGCCCACATTCTTTCCGTACTTCAGAAAACCTGTAACCTTGCGAATAAACGCCTGATAGCCCTCTAACTCGATGTAAATAGCGATCAGATCGGCATGCAGTCCATGGGCCAGACGCCAGGCATCACGGATAATGGAGAGGCTCTGGGGGCGCGAATCGAAAGCCAACCAGCACATGCTCACATGTGGACCATTGGGTGTTGATTTCGTGATCGGTCATGTACTTCGTGCAGTTGCGATTCTGTCTTCTCAGCAGTACGTCGCAGAGCAAGTTCACGCAGAGCTGTCAGATTCCCTTCGCGAAAGAAGTTATTTAATGCTGGCTCAATGCGCTCAGGATGGATAAATATTGCCATGCTTCATACGCTGGCGCAGCGCACTGGGCGCAATATCAATCAATTCGACCTCATCCGCCTCATCCAGAATGCGGTCGGGCAATGTCTCGCGTACACGCACGCCGGTAATGCTCTCAACCAGATCATTGAGGCTCTCCAGATGTTGTACATTAAGCGTGGTAATCACATCAATACCCGCCTCAAGCACTTCAAACACATCCTGGTAGCGTTTATGAGTGTTTTGAACCGGCCACATTTGTGTGCGCCAGTTCGTCGATCAGCACAACTTGCGGATGACGAGCGATAATAGCCTCTGTGTCCATCTCTTCAAGCGTCACACCACGATAGCTAATTTTTTTGCGCGGAATAACCTCTAAACCTTCTAACTGTGCCTCCGTCTGCACTCGCTTATGCGTCTCCACATAGCCCACAACGACATCGGTCTCGCGCTCCTTGCGCCGTTTCCCCTCATTGAGCATCGCATATGTTTTGCCCACACCAGCCGCTGAACCAAGATAGACACGCAACCGACCAGGACGCAACTGTGTCCCTCACCTCTTTTTACCGATGTCGTGGAAGCATCCTCCTCCAGATCATTATCACGCAGATGGTAGCGTTTTAGTAACGCCTCAGGATCAGGACGCCCATCACTCCGTACAGGCTTTTCTGATGATTGTTGGCTCATATATCTTCTTTATTCTCGTTCCTCTACCAACGAGGAATCAGATGCAAAACAGAGAACAAGAGATCAACGATCTTAGAGATAGTATATTCTCCATCCTAATATAACATCAAGAGAAACTGACCTGTGCTCAAAAAATGCTCAACGTCTCCTGTTTCTGCTTCCACTGTTCATCCTGTGTCCTAGGTCCATCAGCTTCCTCTCAAAATCACCTTAAGAAATATCCATGATCAATCTAAAAATATTATCAAGATTTTAGCAATGAACGCTAAAAATTTTTGAACCTATACACATCAAATCGCCTAAAAAATTGCTCAAGATTTTGCCTCGATAGAGGACTATTGTGCTACACTATGTAGCAATCCTATTCCCTGTTTTGAAACAAAAGCAAGGTAGGTGCTGACTGTTGACGTATAGAGAGTACTGGTTCTCTACTCAAAGGATGATGAGATTGTATGGCACAGGAATTTGTGGCCCAAGAAACATTGCATGAAGCCTCCGAGGGTGAACACACTTCCAGTAAGGGTATGCTTGGTCCTATTCTCTGTTGGGCAGTTGTCTTTGCAGATATTGGCACCTCGGTCTATTATGTTCCCGGCATTCTCTACCAGACGTCTGACATTGGAACGCTTGCAGGCTTTTTTGTCTTTTTAACGATGTCAGTCTTCGTGCTACTGACGTTAAAATACGCAGAGGTCACGCATCGTTTTCCGCAAGGTGGAGGCGTTGTTACCGTTGCAGCTCAGGCCATCAATCCCTGGTTTGGTGCATCTGGGTGGCATGTTTATCCTGGTAGACTATTTTCTGACTGCAGCCATCAGTTGCCTGTCGGGAATACTCTACTTCAGTGTGATTTCTCCTGCCATTGGCCCGATCCCTATTGCCTGTTGATCACGATTGGTATTCTCATTCTCCTCGGTATCCTGAACTGGGTCGGTATCAGTGAAAGTGCAAAAGTGAGCCTTGTGGGTGCCATCATCGCGTTTCTTAGCGACCTGGCAATTCTCTTCACCGTTTTTACGCATATCTCATTCAGCGAGTTCGTCAGTCTGATCCCGCGCATGTTTGCTAATCATCCTTTGACACTGGCAACTTTCTCGACTGGCTTTGCAGGATCCTTCCTTGCCTTCTCAGGTCTGGAAAGTATCTCTCAGCTCTCTCCAGTGATGAAGCAACCACATAAAAAGGTCGCAGGTATCGCCCTTTTGCTGGTTGTTCTCACGGTTGGTATAACAAGTCCACTCCTGACAATGTTCTCAACGCTTCTTCTTCCACAGATGCTCAAAAGCGCCACCCTCTCAACTCAGCTCATCTCGTTGCTGGCTGGCCACTGGGGAGGTTCTGTTTCTACAGACAGAGGTGGCAATCAGTGCCAGCGCCCTGCTCGTCTTTGCCAGCAATACCGCCATCATCGGTGCATATCACGTCTTTATGGCACTCTCACGGATGGGATTTTTGCCAGATGTCATTCTGCAACGCAATAAGTTGCGCGATACTCCTCATTATTCTATCGCACTGGCAACTGGCATTCCTATCATAATATTGCTAGCAGTGAAAGGCAACATCAATCTACTAGGAGACATGTACGCGTTTGGTCTGCTAGGTGCGTTCACCCTTACCTGTCTGGGCCTGGACATTGTGCGAGGTCGTGAATGGCGTAAATCAAAAACAGCACCTACACATACAGCTTCCCTATCACTAGATCATGCAAATGGACAGACATTTTCTGCGCACAATTTCTACGAATGGTACCAATGGTCAGCATGCATACCGAGAAGCTACTGCAACAGAGATCACGACTCCACATGATCTGCAAATTTCAAATGGCAAGTACGCCCAGCTCCACTCTTCTCAAACACAGAACTCCTGCCCCTCCTCTCATATAGAAGGCAAAAGTCTCTGGTTCAAAATCAATTTCTTCCTCGGTGTACTGACAACTTTCCTGGTTGCCCTCGCCTGGAGCGTCAATCTTGTTACTAAACCCCTTGCAACTGGCTTTGGAGGGGGTGTGGCTCTTGCTGGGCATGGGCATTGCCTACTTCAATCATGTGCGTGCCAGTAAAGCAGGACACGTGTCTGTTCCTATCGTCATGACACGTCTGGAAGATCGCTCTGCCCAATTCTGTGTTAGCAGTTCTGCTGCCAGATAATAAGCATAATGATGCGGTCATTCGTGCCACCGTGAATAATGCAGATGCAACAACGACCAGCTATGTTCGTCTATATTGCTCCACATCCTACTAACCCTACCGCGCCACGCATGCTGGAAATCATTGATCCCTACCTGGATGACCAGAAGGCAAAGGAGAATTTTGGGAGAGCTGAAGCTCTGGCAATGAAACATAACATTCCTAGATCGCCACTACCTCTATCTCCAGGGTAACCCTGATCTCATCAACCAGGTCTGGCAAATGGTTCACCCACGCGATACCGTCGTCCAGTTGAGGATAGTGAACGCTTCAAAGATATCAATCCTGACCGCGTACGCTATGAACTCACACCGGACGGCAAGGTAGCTCACTTGCTGAAACGCTGGTAATCAGGAATCATGGGGTTCGTAGCAAAACAGGCTCTCTGAACCTGTTTCTTGAGAGCCTGTTCTTCGCTATTAAAACGGTATCCGACACCGGAGATGGTGAGGATAAAGCGCGGATGAGCTGGATCAGGTTCGATCTTACGACGCAATTGACCGATATACACATGTAAATAATGCGCCTCAGTCCCGTATCCAGTGCCCCACACCTGCGAGAGGAGCATCTGGCGCGTCATGATCTTCCCATTGTTCTTGATCAATGCTTTCAATAGATCATATTCAGTTGGCGTTAATTTTACTTCCTGCCCATCTACAAACACCTGCCGTTGCGCAAAATCAACGGAGAGCGGGCCAACGGTAAAACGTGGCTCCGTGCCAGACTGGACCTGAGCCGTGTGACGCAATGCCACACGTACACGCGCCAACACTTCGTTCATCCCAAATGGCTTCGAGACATAATCATCGGCCCCCAGATCAAGGGCCAGCACTTTATCACGCTCGGTATCTTTGACTGACAAGACAATAATGGGCAAACTTGATTGAGCACGCACCTGTTTACAGACATCCAGTCCGCTCATCCCTGGCAAACCAAGATCCAGCAGGATCAGATCCGGTCGGTGATGGGCAATCTCCTCTATCGCCTCTTCACCGCTGCCTGCAGTGAACACCTCATAGCCATGGGCCGTCAGGCTACGTTGCAATGCACGCATAATCTCAATCTCATCATCCACCACGAGGATACGAGCACCGCTTTTACTCATCTTCCTTTCACCTTTCCTTCTATAATTCTATATGCACTCCTTCGGAGACACCCGCTAGGGGCGATGCTTGCACACCGTACGGTTTCAATTCTGCAAGCGGCAAAGTAAAGCGAAAAACTGCTCCACCATCCGGGACGATTTTCGGCCCAGATACGCCCACCATGCGCTTCCACCAATCCCAGGCATACCGCCAGGCCCAGACCCGAACCAGTCACTTTCTTTTTGCGTGCCGTGCTCAGCACACGATAAAACTTATCAAACACGCGCTCCAGATCATACTGCGGAATCCCTGGCCCACGATCCGCAATACTCACCATCATCTCTCCATCAACCACCTCAGCAGTAATCTCAATCGGTGAAGAGGGAGGAGTATAACGAGCCGCATTCTCCAGCAAATTCGTCAGCACCTGGCCCATCTGCAAGTAATCCAGTCCAACCGGTGGCAGATCATCGGGAATGTGGGTCTGCACCTCACGTCCCTGCAATAAAAACTGCATATGCCCCAGGATATCGTGAATTAATTCATCGATAGGATACCATTCTTTTTCCGGTTTGAGCGCCCCACCTTCGATACGCGTCATGTCCAGCAGATTCCCCACCAGTCGGTTGAGGCGGTCAGACTCACGTTCAATGGAAAGCGCGAAACTCTTGCGCTCTTCCTCGTTCCATTGTACATCTTCTTGCAGCAAACTACTAGCTGCCGCCTTAATCGATGATAGTGGTGTGCGCAAATCGTGCGAGACCGAAGAGAGTAACGCTGAACGGAGCGCATCGGTGCGCTGCAATAGCTCTATACGCAGACTTTCACGACGCAGACGCGCACGCTCAATGACGGCTGTCGCCTGGTCCAGAAATGTCCAGAAAAAGGTGGCTTGCGGATTGATATGTAATTTCTCCATCCCCTCTTCACGATTCAACATAAAACGCTCTGGATTATCTTCCATCTGCAACTTCATCACCCCAACAACCTTCTGCCCCATCTGTAAAGGAAACATACGTACATAAAGACGCCCTGGATGTTTTGCCGACATCGCACGCCTGAACCAATGCTCTACCAGTTGCTTTCCTGAAGAGACTCGAAGATGTATAGAGATCCACTATCTTTCCCTCATGCATCACGGCAAGTGCAGTCTGTTCTTCATCGGGCATAAGTTGTCTCGATGCAGCTGTCGGATACGCATCTGCATGCAACGACATCTTCCCATCTTCGCCTGGCAGCAAAATCGTACAATTGCGAATACCTGCAAATGCAAAATTCTTTACTATGGCCCGAGCCACTATCGCCAATTGCAGTTCCAGGCTCTCCTCACGTGCCGTTGCACTTAACAATTCGTAGAGCGCACGTGTCTCGCTCTCGCGCTGGCTCGCCTGCTCAGCACGATGACGCAACGCGGATGCAAGTTGTCCTGTGGTCACTGCCGTCAATAGAAAGATAAAAAGGGCCACCCATTCCTCTAATTTGCCAATCGTAAACATATAAAGCGGTGGCACGAGAAAAAAATCGAAGGAAAAAAACGCGATGAGCGAGGCCAGGATCGCACTATAGCGTCCACGTGTGCTGGCAAGACCTAATACAGCTAACAGATAGATGATAGAAATATCGGGAATCTCAGGATACAAATGGAACAGGTAGATGAAAGCCGTCACGCATAATGGCGCGACAATCCCAGCAGGGTATCGAGGATGTAATTTTCGTCGTCCCTCTCGGGCTTCCGTCAGGGACCATTTAAGCGCTTTCATGGATTGATGGTGCTTTCTCTTTAGCTGTAAGTTGAACATAGGAATAGCATATCACACAACATTATTCGGTAAAATCTTAGCCATCTTCAATATTCTTGACCACTGAGCCAAGGCAACGCTATACTACATCATATGAAAGTGCAGACGGATCCTTCTTTTATTCTTAACGCTACTCATAACACTCGCCGCATGCAGTCCGGGTCATTCTGGTGGCAATGAGATCGCGTTCCTACGCAACGGCCAGCTCTGGACCATTGATCCCGATGGTGCCAATGCTCTCGCTATCGTCTCCTCTGGCCCGCCAGTCGTGGGATATAACTGGTCACCAACGCACCACTTTCTTGCCTTCCGGACCCTTGATGATACCTTCGCCACCACCCCTGCCGCGAAACACCTCGGCAGTAATCCGATCAATGGACAGGTAGGAGATATACAAAGCACCATGAATCGCTTCGGCATTGATGGCGGCACCCCCATCCCTACTAGCGTTTTCCAGCCCCGATCTACGCTATAGCAACGCCATCTGGAATGCGAGCGGAACGCGCCTGCTCTATCGGCAGACAGGAAAGGCGAATCCAGCCAATCCCTCTGAAGCTAGCTGGATCGTCGCACAAAACGATCAGCCCGGCGGCATCGCGGCTAAACTACTCCCCGCATCCTATACAATCCCTTCTTTCTCTTATAACAATCAGAAGATCGTGGCTATTTCCAGCAGCGGTATCTTTACCACAACGCTCGCAGGCACACAACAACATTTTCTTGTACGGAACCCACTCCCCGGTCATCCACTCCCTGCTCCATTAGAGCGTGTCCTATGGCAACCAGCCCATCAGGATACACATATCCTCTATGCGACCGCAATTCTACTCAAACAAAGGCACATGCAGATATATTACAGGTACAACTCACTCTTAGCACGATGGATGGTCACACAACCACGCTTGCAACCTGCACCTGCACACAATTTGCATGGTCGCCAGACGGCAATTCCATCCTCTATAGTACAGGAACAAGCGACACGTTGCTCAATATTTCAACGCACTCTTCATTCACATTTCCAGTTGAGGAGGAGAGTATTCCTTATTGGTCACCTGATAGTCAGTTTTTGTTGCTCGATGGTTCACATACTCTGGTCATAGTGCAGCCTGCACGACAACAACAAATGGTGCTCTTACAGGATAGCAACACTTCATCAACATCCAGGTTCCCTTTTGTTCCAACCGCCAGTACGCTTCTGCAACCAGTCGAGAATAACATATGGGCTAGTGATAGCCGCCATTTTCTCTTTCTGACGCATAATCGTTTACAATGGCAGGGCAAAGCGTTATCTTCCGGTCAGGGACTCTATACCGTGACCATTGATGACCAGGGACGCATCCAGGGATCCCCCATTCTGGTCGATAAGGGCAACGATACCCAGGCTGGCTGGACCTATCAGGATGCTAATACATCTTTTTTGTATTAACACTTCAGTAAATATTACATAGAAAGGATATTTTAATGGGCAAAGCAGATACAAAAGGGAAACAGGGCTACGAACCTGAAGATGACGAAGAGGAATACAGTGAGCTAGAGTTGTTGGAGCGCCTGGAAACATTGCGCGAAGATATGGAAGATCTTGGTGTAACAACGCTTGAAGAAGTTATTAAACGCATCAACGAACTGCACCACCTGCTTGATCAACATGAACGGTAGGAGCCGCTAGCAGGCAATCTGACCTTATGGCCTGGCTTGACATTGCCCTCTCACGTGATACATTTGTATAGGCCACGTTTACGGCGGTATGGGTTGCATTTATGCCGCCCATCGTATGAGCCAGATTTATCGCGCCACCGTACAGGCCGCGTTCACGACGCCCGTGTGGCCCGTGTGATTCATTGAAACTGGTAGGAGTGGGAGCGGCGTCCCACAATTACGACGCCTATCCGATTTAACGAAATGGAGAACATTACCATGCCTGGATCTTACCGACCTGAAGATACACGAGGACAACAGCCTACAAAAGCACCGATTCTTGGCGAAGGCCATAGCCTGACCGACGAAGAAGGTACAATGATTCAGCAGATGATCCGCGAAGAGCAACGTTCCGCACGCTCGCTCTCTATTCCGCAAGAAGATTTAGCTGCCGAGGCAACGACGAAACTGTCACCGGAAGCCGCACGCGTGATCGAGGCCAGTCGTGTACGCCAGGTATTACAACTATTCAACCGCGATTACCTCTACGGACAGGGACGCTTTGACGAGTATAAAGATGGACTACTCCTCAAATGGGGCGATGGTTATTCGCGCAAACATATCTGGATGACGGTCGAGAACGACAACCTGGTCTTTGAAACAAGCCATTTCAAAAAATGCGATAAACCCTATTGCAATGGCACCCATCACGTCCTTACTCCTGACCTTTACAGCAATATCGATATCATCAACCAGGAATTAGGCGATCAGTTCCGCCGCCCAGTCTATGAACGCTCGGAAGATTAACTGTAGGGGCCACGTTTACGACGCTCAGGCCCATCAATAGAACCGTGAAATCAGGATATATAACATTGAGCATACCCATTCTCGCCCTGGAGAAAGATCTTTTCTTCTCCGTGAAGATGCGCGACACCCTGCGCCATCACGATATAGAGGTCACGACAGTACGCACTCTATCCACCTTCGAGCAACGTCTGACGGCAAGCGATGCCGAACGCCCGCGCCTGGTGATTATAAATACTGCGATCGTCGGAGTCGATTGGGAGGCTGCAATTCGAGCCGCAAAAGCCCACAACCTCCCCATCCTGGCTTTCGGTTCCCACATGGATCTGGATGCACGCGCTAAAGCATTGCAGGCGGGCGCTCAACGCGTCGTTGCCAACTCCAAATTTAGCAGCGATATGCCTGGATTAGTCCAACGAATGCTCAACGGAGACACTAAAGATACCCCAGAGTAGGGACCAGCTTTAGCGCGTCCACCCGCCTGCTCCAT
This sequence comes from uncultured Chloroflexia bacterium, assembly GCA_963731415.1. Lineage (GTDB taxonomy): Bacteria > Chloroflexota > Ktedonobacteria > Ktedonobacterales > Ktedonobacteraceae > JACDAE01. The sequence continues at coordinate 398,222 of CAVSVN010000024.1, read as the reverse complement.
TTATGGAGGAAGGCAGCCGCTATCCAAATCAAATTGTTAAACGGCATTATCCCAGCCACTGTTCGCGCCGCGTTCACGACGCGAACAGTGGAAACGTACTAATCGGCAGCGGCAGCAGCATCATCCCCAATTGCAACCGGGTCATCTATCTGCAAATCGATAGCAACATCTCCGTTACGCTTCTCCAGATGGCCCCAGATAAAGAAAACGGTAGCAAGCAGGAAAATAAACAGCAACGGTATGAACTGTGTCAACTCATAGGTCAAACGACTAGATTCCTACATAACCACTCACGGTAGCATCAGTAGGAATAAGGATGAAGTAACTGGCAACAACGGCATATATGAGAGGCAGAATGGTCACGATCCACGCACCTACCATGCCACCAGGAACTTTATACGGACGCCGTACATTAGGATACTTGTAGCGCAAGATGATGTAGGCCGGGAAGATGAAGAGATAGGAAAGTGTGGTCGTCGAGATCGTGAAACCCAGCACTAATCCGAAAAGGGCTACAATATTAGGATTGCTCGAAAAAGCATTGACTAAAATTGCAGCCGCCATAGCGATGGTAGCAACAATGCCAGACATAGCATTGACAGCAATCGGTGTACCAAACCTGCCACTGAAGCGCCCTAAGACCACTGGAGCACAACGATCGAGCGCAGCCATAGCATAGGTTCGATCTGCACCAATAATCCAGGTTCCACCACTTGAAGCCAGAGCAATGATCACACCCAGGGCAATCAGTACACCCAGACCTATCGCCAGTGGCCCCGGCAGAACACTACTCACGACCTGGAAAGCTTTCAAAAAACCACCAGCATTACTGATCTGACTCTTCGGAAGAGCAAAAATGATGACGGCGATAGGAATAGCATAGGCGATAACGGCAATGATTCCCGAACGAATCAACGATTTAGGCACATCACGCTGCGGATCATGCATCTCCTCTCCGGCCCCATTCTGCAACTCGAAACCAACCCAGTTGAAGATGAGAACCGGTAAGATACCACTGACGATCAAGCCCCAGTTCGAGGGAACCAGATCGGCAAGCGTAAAATGTGCTCCAGTTGCATGCCCACCAAAAAGAAAGACCAGCGCCAGGATAACAAAGATAGCAAAGAGCGCCAACTTTATGTACGAACCGAAACACTGAAAGCCATTTGCCAAAACGCAGTGACATAATCGCACACCAGGTCGTTCCCCAGATAAAGAGCAGAGCAATGATCATCTCGACAATGGCATCAGTGACCTTGCTGCCACCAATCAGATAATTGGGATTGAGAAACCAGAACGTTTTGATGGCAGCAATAGCCGTTACTGAGAGTGTTCCTCCCACCCAGAGAGGATTAGAGATCCAGTAGAGGATAGCTCCCAACGAACCGAAATAACGCCCACCAGCAAGCTTACACCACTCATAAACACCACCCTCTTGCGTAAAGGTACTGCCCAATTCAGCGGTAAGTAAACCATAAGGAAGGAGAAAAGTAACGGCGGAAATAAGGAGCCAGGTAAGAGCTTGTGCTCCGTTGGAAGAAACCGCACCGAGTGTGTCAATACCAATAATAGCGGCAACCGTGTAGAAAATCATATCGAAAAGACGAAATTCTTTACGAAGTTTCTTCTTCTCTTCTAGCGTCGCTTCCGTAGTGACTGTACGAATACTGGTGGCCATGTTGGAGGTCTCCTTTGTTGTCGTAACTCCATGTAGTATACATGATGAAGTCACGATAATTACGTAGATAAAAAGGATAAGGACCTGATACCTGAACGAACACAGGTAGGATTGAGAGAACAACGCTTTCGATGACAATACGACAAACGCTGCATTCTCTTAATGGTGTGTGTGGACTTATTCTCCTTTTGTTCAGGAATTGGGAATAACCAGGTTAAGGGACAACCGGGGATATGACAATTATGGAGACTAATTTTATATTTGTCAATACATATGCTATTATTTTTGGCTCTATGACTGTTAAAAATTGAGGATACGATAGACAATCGTATGTATAAATTATACATCTCTTCAATAGAGAAAAAGAGAGAACCGAATTATTATTATAAGAGGTAAATAGGCTCAGCGGAAAAGGGTAGGGGAAGAGCAGCATCCCTACCCTTTTTGCGTATTTCAATGATAAAAAGGGTAGGGGAAGAGCAGGCCAGGAGATTATAATTGGGGCAATATCCTATTGCGCACCGCATAATACCCAAACGGAATCAGTGAAAGACCATATCCCAATGAGCGCTTTTCATAGGAGAGAGATTGACGACGATAGGACCAACGAGTGTTAAAAAAGGACTGACGCATATTCTTGGAGGGGGAAACAATCTGCCGCGTATGGCGATAATGTGGTCGATAGGCAATACGTCCGCTCATGCATGCTCCTTCTTCTAAAAGAAAAAAACACAAAAAGAGGTTTCCCTTGACATACTATATATATTACGTCAGGAGAAACCTTTTTCTCACGCTCAGACTCAGAACCATCGTTCTCGTCTCAGGAAAGCTTAGTGGCCACAGCCACAACTACGTGCCTGCCCACCATCATCGGCAGTTTTGAAGGAATGACCACAGCCACAGCTTGACACTGCATTCGGGTTATTGACGGTAAAACCGGCACCCATCAGGCTGTCAACATAGTCTACTTCGCTACCAGAGATATATCCAAAGCTCATCTCGTCGACAAGCACTTTGAAGCCTTCCATCTGGATGCTGGTATCACCCTCTTGCTCTTCGTCAAGCGTCATACCATACTGCAACCCTGAGCATCCTCCACCAGCGACGAAAATACGCAGTCCAAGACTGGGGTCATTCTCCTGCGTCAGGAGTTCGCGTACTTTGTCTGCTGCGGAAGCAGTCATGGTTACTGTCGTTGTCTCAATCGCTGACTGCTGGCTCTGCTCGATCATTATTTGTACTCACCTCTCTAAAAGGATCCCTTGCGTTACCCCTCTAGTATTGTTCTAAAGGTAGATAGATAGAAATCTGGATATTCTCCAGTGGTCCCATTTGTAAAACAGTATATCCTACAAAAAGTGAAGCGTCAAGGGAGAGACAAATTCATCGCCCTCCGTACGGGCCGCGTTTACGACGCCCACCCCTTTCCCCTCATAATCCATAACGCTGCTGCACCCGAATAATATTCCCCAGCAACGTTGGCGCATCAGGAGTGACACCAAATAAACGCTCACCCCGCCTTTCCTGACTCCCCGCTGCTAACCGGATAACCACATTGGAAGCCGACCAGCCCTGCGCCATAAGATGTGCCCCCAACGCACTAACCATAGGCGTTGCAAATGATGATCCACACCAATCGGCCCAACCAGAACTGTTCTGCTCCCCAGTTGGAAAAAGAGGCGAAAGATACAGGCCACGTACAGCATCCGGTCGTTCACCAGAGAGCACTATAGCTATCACCACCAAAAGTTGCTACCCCTGAATCAAATGGTGGAATATTTGCAACCGCATTAGCAAATTTCGATGGTGCAAAACTGCTATTGACCGAAGAAACGCTGAGCGTTGACTCATATCGGGCAGGAGCACGTGGCGGTCGTGGGGGTAACCCCTTCTCAAATGCATCGCTTGAATCATTTCCAGCTGCTGCTACAATGAGTGCTCCATGACTATGCAAACTTTCAAATAAGAGGCGCAATCCCTCTTCAACATGATTCAGTACGCGCATCGCACCATTCAACTGCGTCGTCGGCCACTGACGATGATCAAACCAGATATAGGGCAAGCGACGGATATCTGGCATAATCGTCAGGCTGAGATTGATGACGAGGCGGCGTACAGAGCCAGAAACCATTTCGCGTTCAAGATCGGTGAGAGCAGCAAACAAACTGTACAGATCACCTCCACCATAATCGTTAAGAATGCGCACCAGGCGAATATGCGCACGGGGAGCTACGTCGCGGATCAAGCCAGCCACGGCCATTCCATGATCAGGCATGAGATAGTAGCTCGCATCACCCTCGTCGTCGCGCCCTGTACAGACATCATTGCTTTGTGGATAGCGATCATACTCTACCTCAAACGAGCCTTCTTCGTTACGCAGATCGGTCGCCAGGCGTTGCAATAGCCAGTTGCGACGCAACTCAGGTCGCGTCGCAGCGCTACGTATACGATCAGGATGTGGCGCGGTATCTAAGACTGCAACCAGCACATCCTCAGCACCTTTTGCATCCAGCGGAATACCTGAATCCAACAGTCTGACGCGCCAACCAGACAACGCATTCGCTGGCGCTGGCGAGGGTAACACAGGAGAGGGATGAGGAGGAAGAGCTGGCCCTCCATCAGCGTAAAAAGAGGGTGCCGCAGTCACCAACCAGTTCGGCATTGCCGAGACAACGTGCAATCCTACCTGCGCCAGGTGCTCCAGATGTGCTTGTAAGTAGGATCAGAGCCATTGGCACGGGATCGCGTACTGCTCGGATCCACATGCCGCGTATGAAAAAAAATAGCGATGAGCGGTTGTTTGCGATGCAATCCAAAGATAAACGAACGGCGACGGATCGGTGGAAGAGTCGGTGTCTCTCTCCATCGCCCATATGTTACCATATGCTTCCAGCACAAGATTGTATTGTGCTAGAAACTCATTGAGCTGCACACGTATCTGCTCAATCAATACTTCCTGGGTATCCTCGCCAGGAATACGTGGTAAACGAACAACAACGACCATTTCACCAGGAATCCAGTGAAATAGCTCATCTGGAATTCCCATAACCTCTGTCGAACTACGAGACATGCACGAAAAATTCCCCTCTCCCAATATGATGATCGAGTAGGTGCGACACCACTTTCCCCTTCGGACACAACAAAAACTGAAGTGAATTATGCTTCCCGGCGCTTCATTATACCCTAAACCCATTGATCACGATAGAGGCCGCATTCATGCCACTCATCCTCCCCGGATTTATCACACCTCTACCTGCTATAATAATGAAGGAGGTTTTTGCTATGTATTTAGAACGTCTCACCAACACCATCATTGAGATACTACGCATCCCCAGCACATCAGGGCATGAAGAGCTGGTACGTAGCATATTTGCAACAACAACTCTCTCAGTCTCAAACTCCCTCACTCCCTGGACAGCTCTGGCAACCTGATTGCAACTCTGACAGGACAGGGAAAACCGCTGCTGCTCAACGCCCATATGGATCGCGTTCCACCTGGCCTGGGCCATGAACCAATCCTGCGCGATGGCACTCTTTATAGCGATGGCACGACCAATCTAGGAGCAGATGATGCCGCAGGTATCGTCATCATTCTGGAAACGCTCAGGCGTGTACACGAACATAATCTTCCTCATCCCCCTCTGGTAATCATCTTTACAGTACAGGAAGAGGCTGGCCTCTGCGGCGCTAATGGCTTCGATGGATCACCCTGGCACGTTCATGATGGTATCGTCTTTGATAATGCCTTTGCAGCAGGTGTCGTGGTCTCTCAAGGAGCATCATACGAAGCATTTGACGTAACAATTACTGGTCGCACAGGTCATCCCGGCAAAGACCTCTCCTCTACCATCAATGCCATCGATATCTTTCGCGCCACCAACGTATCCTCATGGCTCACTAGCAAACGATCAGACGCGCATCAATATTGGACGCATCAGTGGTGGTAGTGCCCGCAATGCCATCCCGATACAGTGACGCTTGAGGGTGAGATGCGTAGTTTTGAGTCTGAAGCCATACGACAGATCATACAAAAAGGCTATTCGTGCCGCATTCGAGGAGACGGCACAACGTTTCGCTGGTCATGCCGAAATCACCTTCAAAACACATTGCAACGGCTATACTATCAATACAGATGAGCCGCTTTTGAAGACGTATCAGAGAGTGCTTGCACAACGCGGAAAAGAGCTTGAGTTGAAACCAACGTTTATTGGGAGTGATACAAGCGGCTTTCGCCCAGCGATCAACGCATTCACCGTATCCACAGGCGTAATGAATGAGCATTCGGTGGAGGAATATGTGGCGTTGGAGCCGTTGGAGCAACTGGTGGAAGATACATTGCAAGTGCTTGCACTATGGTCAACGAAGAAACTGGAGTAGGGGCCGCTTCACGATGCCCGTGTGCATCCACATCAAATTGTTCATATGAAAGGACTACACTATGGCAACTATTACCGATGAGTTTATGCGACAGATGATGACGACAACCACGGAATTATTGTATCGTTATCCTGAAGGCTGGACCAAATAAGCAGATGGATGGAGTTGAAAAAATCATCTGGGAGCACGGACGAAGAAATTTTGAGTTGCGTTCGATGGAGTGTATCTATTGTTTGTCCTGTCTCCGATGGAAGTGATGTGTCAGGCATTGGAATTTTTAATGCCTCGGTTGAAGAAGTCAAAAAGATTATGGACGAAGACCCTGGTGTGTAAGGCGGCGTGTTCGTGTATGAGATTCATGCGTGTCGCAGCTTTCCGGGTGATAGCCTGCCGAGGAGAATGTAAGGGATCAATACGCCATTGACCCTTCCCCGCCACCTGCTATACTTACCCTAAATTGAACGAAAGGATTTTGCTCCAATGATAAAGACGGCTCCAGGTATGGGCATCATCTCCCTCTAGGAGATAGCCTCTAAGCGCGGATACCTCCTCACATGGCATTGACCTTCGATGTTGATGATGCTTCATACCCAAATTTCTACTTCGTCCATCGGAAAAAAATCGCTAGCAAATTCTGCTAGCATTATACAAGGAGCATCATTATGTCATTTACAACTGAAACTGGCTTTTTTGGACCAGAAGGCGCTCGCCTCTACTACGAAGTTGCAGGCGTAGGACATCCCCTCCTGCTCATTCATGCCGGTATCGCGGATAGCAGAATGTGGGACGATCAATTCGCAGTATTCGCTCAACACTACCGCGTCATTCGCTACGACCTGCGCGGCTTTGGTCAGTCAGAAGTTCCAGCACACCAGTTTTCATATGTCGAAGATATCGTCAACCTGCTACACTTTTTACAGGTGCAGCATGCATATATCGTGGGCATCTCTCTAGGGAGCATGATCGCGCTCGACTTTACCTTGTCTCATCCTGCTATGGTAGATGCGCTAATTCTGGGCGCTCCGGGCGTGGGTGGTTATCCACCATCGGAAGATGTACTGCGCTTCAATGAGGAAGAGGAAGCAGCCCTCGAACGGAACGATCTGGCGACTGCGACCGAAATCAATCTTCGCTTCTGGGTGGATGGTCCGAAGCGTACGCCCAAACAGGTCGATCCGGCTGTACGTGAACGTGTGCGCATCATGCAAGACCATGCTTTTACAGTGCCCTTCCCTGAAGATGCGGAAGAAATTTCCCTGATGCCACCCGCAATTACGCGCCTGAGAGAAATTCATGTTCCAACTCTGATCATCGTCGGCGATTATGACATTCCGTCCAAGCTTACACTCACAGTCCTTCTGGCAACAGAAATTTCTGACGCTAAAAAGGCCATTATTCCCGGCGTTGCTCACATGGTCAGCATGGAACAACCAGAAATATTCAATCGCCTTGTGCTTGACTTCTTACAAACGCTGCACATAGGCTTGTAAACCGCACCCTTATACCAAACATATAATAGTCGATGACTATACGAAAGAGGCTGCATGTTCTACAATTCCTTCGCAGCCTCTTTCGCCATCACCTTCTCATCCTTCTTTCCTTGCCCACCCGCAGTAGCCCTGTCAGATACACTACCCACCTTGTTAAAATAACGTGAGTTCTGTTTAAGTCAAGCCGATCAAGCAGCCAGGAGAGCGTGTTGATTGAAATGGAGGCCTGGTTTTTTGTCTTGATGGCTGTAGGCAATAAACCCAGCAACCAAATGAACCGCAAAATTGGTAGGACTGCGATGGCGCGAATGCTCGAATCTCGGAAATATTCTTGAGCTGGTCAATGATGGCTTCGATAATCGCTCGTTTGCGTAGCAGAAGTTTATCTGATAGGTGAATGAGGCGATTTTTCATGCTTTTCCGCAACCGTGTGATGAGATGGAGTCCTTGTTCAATGAGAAGTTGCGTGAGGGGAGCGAAAATGTAGTCACGATCCCTGAAGAGCTGACCGCGCAGTTTTTTGACCATTGAGAGAACCGGCTGACGATCATCGACATTGCCTGAGGTCAGACAACACGCCAACAATTTGCCTTGGTCATTGACCGCCAGGTGCAGCTTAAAACCAAAGAACCAACCCATGCTGCTCTTGCCCCACTTGGCATCAGTCGCAAAGTATGATGATCTACTAAAACTAAGCATTGAAGAACTGGAGTTGACTTAATCTTCTTTCCCCTTGTCATCCTTCTTACTCAAGAGTGGTTAGTCATTTCTTTCTCTATTTTTGTTTAGAAGATGGCTAATAGATGGCTAATAAATGTTATTTCTTTCAAGTGTATTATAGGGTATCTTGTTTCATGAGATGGAAATAAGTCTGAAGGTATCACTAAAAATCTTCGAAGGATAAAAAAGAAAAGAAAAGAGCTATGACTAGAGCGAAGCTGTATAAACGTTATTTCCTATTCTTATGACGCCTCACTCTATTCCTCAATACTATAACGCCTTCAGTCTCCACTTCCTTCTCCAGTCACCGCTCAGGACTACGCTTGAGCAACGTATTTCACAACCATGATGAATAATTTGGAGTAGATATGACAAGAATTGCTTCTGATATCCCTGTACGACGAGATGGACCTCATACAAGGCCACCATCAGTTTTTTTAATTTCCCTCCTTCTTTTTTGTATTGGTAAGTGCAAATTTACTTAATGAGTTGTATGCCCCTCCCAGCGTCTCTGCTGCGACGGTAAAAATCCCAACCTTCCCATTGCATCTCCCAGCTGGCTACAAACGCCAACCACGACGACAAAAGTTCCCAATCTCAATGTGCCGGTGAAGGGCAAACAAGATCCTACGCTTCGACCCATTGGACATCCACAGGCGAAATTGCCTGCACCTCAGACGCTGTCTCTCACTCCTCAAGCGCAACATTTTTTGAGTGCGGATCAACACTTTGCCCTCGATATTGCAGCGGGAACCGTGAGTAGCGCCCAGATCCAGGCGGCGGGTGGTAAGATCCAGCTGCAAGTGGTACAGACCGATGCTTCAGGTGGTGGCTCGGCCAGTGGCGAACTGCTCTTTGGCACCTATCAATTGAACCTGTTGGATGCCCAGGGACAACCCTTACCACTCTGCGCTTGGCCCAGCCCATTAGATCAGCTATCATCTTGCTCAAAATCAGGCCAGCCTCCTGCCGCAGAATCCGGTCGTCTACGCTTTCTGGGGGAGCGGCCCAGTCTCGCCTGCTGCATTAGTACAGGCAACACTCACCACAGAAAGACAACTGAACGCCAACCGACAACCGTCGACTGCCCGACAATCCACATGCGTTTCAGGCTTCGATCGGAGGAAATGGCTTGACCTGGAGTTGGAGCAGTCGGTTCACTCAGAGTGCTGCTTATCTCCACCCTCAACCTCACAGCAGCACAAACGGAGTAACGACTGCCGCTACCCCGGCCGTCTCAAGTAGTACGGTGACCTTCAGTACCCAGACTCCAGAGGCGAGTTGGGGGACACCCAGTGACTTCCAGGTGGGAATGAACTCAGGAAGCATTAGCTACTCCTACCCACTTAATATTCCTACCGGTGGTTTCGTCCTCCGCTCTCATTGTCCTATTCCAGTGAATCCGTCAACGAGTCGCATAATGTTCAGGCGGCCGCCCCCTGGCTCGGTGAAGGATGGAACCTGGGATTAGGATCCATCACCTGGCAACAGGAGAATGTGACGCCTGACTCAACCAATCGCGAGGAGAATGTCTGGAACATTAACGACTCCTATGGCACAAGTGGCCAGCTCATCCCCCCCGACCTTAATGCCTCGACCGATGCTCCCACGGTTCCGGCAATGAACGCCTTGCCAGCTCAATATATCTGGCACACTTCTTCAGAGAGCCATGCCAAAATCCAGGAAGTCAATTTCAATGGGCAACCCTGCTGGCATGTCTGGCTCCAGAATGGAATTCAAGAAGAGTTTGGCTGCACCGATGAGGCCCGACAATCGGCTCCCGATGCCAATGGCGTGATGACTCCTTACCGGTGGGATCTCAATCTGATCGTCGATCGCAATGGCAACCAGATCCGTGTCCACTATCAACGCAAATGGCCCAGCGGTCAGGGTATTCGTGACGCCGTGATGTCCTCGGTCGAATACGACGATCCCAGTTGTCATAACACCACCTTTACCAATGCGACGGCAGGCTGCTCCTCGTGGAACCCCAAGATCAAGATTTTCTTCAATGCCACCACGAAAGCCGATCGGCTGACTAATAGTGATTGTTCCAGTTGGAGCGATACCAACACGCGTTGTGACGATCCGATTGATCTTTCCAGTAGTGGAGGCGGCAGCGGCCCCAAAAGCGACCAATGTCTTTCTACTGAATAATGTCGAGATCCAGGTCAACGGCAATATTTGCATCGCTATCTTTTTTCCTACGAGCAGACCCATCCAACTACGATGACCGATCCGATCTCGGGAATAAAGATGAGCACGAAAGGTTACCTGGACCTCACCAAGATTGAGGAGCAGGGCACCAACGGCACGACGCTCAATGCACCCGTGATTACCATGACCTACCAGGATCAGACGCAGCATTATGAAGACCTAAATCGTCGTCCTAAGCCCACCACCAATTGCGGTCCCTCCTGGATGCATAGCGATAGCAGCTGGCTGTTTCTCTGGTCACAGAGCTACAATGCCCGCTATCTCACTTCGCTGGACAATGGGCGAGGCTGGCATGAGGATCTGACCTGGAAAGAGGCTCGTTCCAATGTCCATGGTGTCGATAGTGGAGCCCTCAACAATGTCTTCACCTGTGATGGACAGGAATCCTCGAGTAATCTCTGTGGACAGGCTGATGACGCCGCCTGGAGCCGTATTGTTATCACCAAACGAGTAGCAAACACTAACAGGGTCATGTCCAGTTGGAGCTACAGCTACTACCTGCGAACCAACTGGCCCGCACCTTCCTGTGACAATTGTAATCAGGGCTATATGTGGGGTAACATCAACGATGGGGATTATGCCGACTACTACAATTACGTGTTCACTAGCTTTGCCTCCGCTCAGGTCACCAATCCTGACAATTCTTCGGGGATCTATAATTATACCTCCTCTGATGGATTGGTGTGGCTTCTAGCGCCATTACGTGTTATGCCAAAGTGACCTGTTACAATGCCCCCTTTATGAATGAAAATCAGGGGATCTCCGGGCAGATCAAACATGAAGAAGATTATGATACCAATGGTAATCTCTTAACGGTCACCGACTGGTCCTATGCGATGAACTGCCCTCCTGCAGGAATTGATCATAGTGGAAATGCTTCTGGTGCTCCTAATGACATTGGCAACACCCAACTTAGTAGCCAGTTGGATCGCAATAATCCTGTGGTAAGTTGCGATCCTCGTAGCAACACAGAAGGATGATTATCAGGTCGATGGAGTCACCGATAGTAGCGGCTACAAGACGGATAGTCATGTCATGCATACAACCACCACGAATAGCTATGATACCGATAATCAAGGGACGCACGATACGAATAGCTACGCTTATGGCAATGTCAGCCGCGTCGATACCACTGCCAACGATGTGAATAATCAGCACATCATTACGGGGACCAGCTACTATCCCTATGACGATATCGGCTCAGGCATCTATGTGACAAGCCTACCGCTTATACCTTTAAGCAAGATAGTAGCGGGAAAAAATATAACTGCACGGCCTCAGTATATGGAAATAATACCTCTCCCTCTCAATCGTCCAATTCTCACCAATGTGACCAGTGCGATTACCTACCTGACGAATGGCGATTGTACAGGGGCTGCAACCACCGTGAGCCATATCTACGATGCTTCGGGCTTACCCTCACAGCAACCGATGCCAACGGAAATCAAGGCTGCACCAGTGGATCGAACAAATATACAGCCTGTGCCACCTATGACAGTCTCGATGCCCATCTGCTCAACTCCTCCAACGCGAAAAACCAGGTCGGGACCTATGCCTACGATACCAGTGCCGCAGGTGGATTTGGGCAATGGCTCACCAAAGCGACGAACGCCAACGGGCAGAGTACTAGCTATCAGTATGATACTTGGGACGCCTTATCGCAGAGTTTCGCCCGGGGATAGTGCCAGTAGCCCATCAGTCACCTATGCGTATAACAGTACCTGTTCGGCAAATGTCACCGCTCCCTGTCAGGAATTGATATCACCACGCGCATCAATACCACCGCAGGCAGCAGTACCTCGGTCACCAGAAAATACTTTGATGGCATGGGCCGTCTCGTGGAGACCGTGGCTCCTGGCGCCGCTACCCTTTCGCGGGTGCCAGCCATCCCTTCATTGATTATTACCTATACCATTTACGATGGGATGGGGCATGCAACGACGGTAAGCCAGCCTTACGCCATTCCCAATTCAAGTGGAACTCCGGGAGGGAATGGATACTTAGCTCCGACCTGACCCAGCCACGCACGGTCACCCGTTATGATGGGGCAGGGCCGTTCTCTAGGGACCGTTACCTATAGCAATGCGACGGCCATCGTCGCTTCGACTTCGATAACCTATACCGTCGCTCAAGGCGTACCGGGCTTTAACGGAGATACTCAGACCCCCTTTGAACGAGCAACGACCGTTGATGCCTATAACCATAAATCGATCTCCTATACCGATGGATTTGGACATCACGCTATAGTCAGGACGACAGCGGCGTCGGTTCGACCGATCGGCCCTATCAGACGTATCGCACCATTCAAAGCAACTATGATATCGTGGGAAATGTCATCTCGACGCTTACCTATGACCAAAATTCCAACAAGGTTGCCTCCCATAGCACTGTTTATGATGGGGCAAATCGCTCATTGGCTGGAATGATGCCGATAGTGGCTCCTGTAGCAACACCCCTATGCCGGCCAGCTGTAGTAGTAGCTCAGATACCGCCTGGAAGGCCTCCTACGACAAGAACGGAAATCAAACTCAACTCTGACCGACCCACGTGGACAGACGACCTATGCCAGCTATGATTCCCTAAATCGTCTGCTGTGTAAGGGAACCACCCAGGCCTCGGTCAGTCCTTGCCAGAGTAGTGCGTATATCAATAATTTCTATGACAGCTATACCAATAGCAGCAACACCTGTGTCACCTTCCCGAGTGGTTGTAAAGCACCATCCACCTCGTATCCTCTTGGCAATAGTGTGGCACAGGTCTTCAGTGGAAGTGCTGGCAGTGGCTGGCGTTGTAGCGGCTATGATGTTCGCAACCAGGACATTATGGAGACGCTCTCGGTGACAGCGGACAGCACGACCACAACCCAGACGGTGAGCAAAACCTACAACAATGGAGGAGAGCTTCAGACGCTGACCTATCCCGATGGAGAAATTGTCAGCTATAACAACAATGACGATGGCTACTTCCATGGCCTGACCACGGCCAATGGTAATATCGTCAGTTCGGTGAACTACACCCTCTTTGGGCAGCTTGCCAGCATGATGATTGGAGGGGCGGCCTATAAAGGGGCCTACACGACGGCTGTGCAGGTTACGGATGGCTATGATACGGCAGAACGTCCGATCTCGATTGCTGCCTCGATCAGTGGAACCAGCGTTTTCAGTCAGACACGCACCTATGATAACACCGGGAATGTATTGCAACTCAGCACAACGCTTCCCAAGACGACGGGGGGAACGGTCACTGATAACCAGATCCTACTGTTATGATGACCAGGACCGATTGGTCTGGGCAGGAAATATGGGAACACCGACTAGGCAGTGATCATTGTGGCCTCAGCCCATCAGGGACTACGACGCCTGGTTATCAGCAGTCCTACAGCTACGATGCCCTCAATCGGATGACCGCCGGGTCAGCCGGGACGGTTGGGTACACCGATCCCAATCACGTGCATGGGGCGACGAGCCTGAGCAGCGTTCCCAATCCGTACGCCAGCTATGATGCGATGGGCAACATGACCTGTCGCAATGTGGATACCACCAGTGCCCATAGCTGTGAAGCAAGCGTGCAGAGTGGGGCAACAATGACCTACGACAACGCAGGGCAACTAGAATCGTGGAAGCGCCAGACGGAACCAACCAGACGGATCAGTTCCTCTATGATGGAGCAGGACAACGGGTGCTGCAACGGGTCTCCACGGCGACCGGAAGCACGACCAGCATCACCGACACGATTACCTTTGATGGCTATACCGATACCACCATTACCAATGGCACCACCACCGATGTCACCAAGTACTATTCGGCTCAGGGTCGAAACGTGGCCATGGTTAATAGTTCGGGCTGGTTCACGCTGGTCCCCGACATGCAGAGTGGGAATACCCTGGTTCTCAACAGCAATGGAAGTGTCAAAGCCGTTCAGTTATTCGCGCCTTATGGTTCGGTCCGCTACAGCGATGGCACCTCACCCACGCCTCACAACTACACGGGGCAACGATTGGATGCGACCACAGGCTTGCTCTACTACAATGCCCGCTACTATGATCCCATCAGTGGGCGCTTTACCAGTACTGATACTGTGCAGACGAACGCGTCCGGCTCTGATCCCTATGCCTATGTTGGTAATAATCCCGAGACAAAGACCGATCCAACGGGACAGTTCGCTTATGATCCAGAAACAGGACAGGCGGGCCGGATTGTCAACGGAAAGGTACAGATCTGGCAGTATAGTGCACCAATGGACGGTTCATCAGGAACAACGAACACGGGAAATTCTGGAGGAGGAGGAGGTGGTGGTGGTGGTGGTGGTGGACAAGTAACACAAACCTATTCGCCGCCAGCGCCAGCCGTGAACCAGGTAGTGAGTGCGCTCTCCTCAGTGGCAGGAGTAGCAGGCCAGGTGTTGTGGCAGGCGGTTGATCTGGTGTTCAACGTCTCAGGGATGTGGCATGATGTGCAGACGCTCACCAACAGTAACGCTAGCTGGTGGGACAAGATGGGGGCTGCAGCCGATCTGGGCCTGTCGATCTTCAATGACATCAACATGCTTGACGGAGAGGGAGAAGCAGCCCGTGCGGCGGAAATAGGGGCCGAGATCGTCGAGAAGGGGACCGCCGATGTAGGGGAGGCAGTGGGAGAAGATGCTGTGAAGGCGGTGGAAGAGGCCTGTAGTTTCACTGCTTCGACATTGGTCATGACTGCGAGAGGCAGTCAGGCGATCGGGAAAGTGCATCCCAATGAAAAGGTGCAGGCCTACAATCCCAAAACAAAGAAGATGGAATTGCAGCCGATTGTACACGTGTGGACGCACAAAGACAATGATCTGGTGGATCTGACGATCACACACCTCCTTCCCTCAAAGGCGAGGAAGCCGAGCAGCGAAGTAATTCATACTAACAAGAAGCACCCGTTCTTGACGGTTGAGAAAGGGTTCTTACCTGTTGGGCTGATCAAGCTAGGGATGCATGTGGAAGAGGCCAATGGGCAAGAGGGCGTGATTACCGGGTGGAAGGTTGTACCAGGTGTGAAGACGATGTACAATCTGGAGGTGGTCCAGGATCACACTTTCACTGTGGGCATGGGACAGTGGGTGGTGCATAACGATCTGGCCTGTGGTATTCATAGCTCATTATCATATGATCGTACTAAGTTTGGAGAGACACCTAATTCAACAGCAAGAACTGAGGTATTAGGAAAAGATCCTGAATGCATCTATTGTGAAGGGCCGACTCCAAGTACCGAGGCAGATCATATACCATCTTTAAAGGAAAGATGGGAAAGTGGCAGATATGATAACATGACGCACGAAGAGATTATGGCAGATGCTAATGATCCTGCTCAGATGTGTGGTGCTTGTAAATCGCATAATGGTAGTAAAGGGTCTTTGCCAATAGATGTTGGTGGAGGTGGATGGGATTGGGAAAACAACAATGTTAGTATGAGGTCAAGGGAAGGAACCTAATCGCAAATCTTAAATAGACAGGCCCTCAGTAAAGAGCTATTCCAAAGGGAGGTAAAGAAGAATTTAAATAATTAATTTATTCAAGAATAATGCTGAGGAAGTAATTCTTTCATGAGAGTTTCAAGTATTCTATTGAAGAAGTGCTCCTTTCGCATTATTCTTAGATCTATAAGCAAGTAAACATGCTCGACTACTTGTTTTAACTTTTTTAGAACGTTCGTAATGTACAGATAACAGAAGTGAGAACGAAATTGAGCAAAAGAGAGATAGACATATGGATGGATCAAGGAAAGATATTTTTGGAAAGATGGTAACTACGAAGAAGCATTGATTTTTTCGAGAAAATTATTGCTTGCAACCCATTTCATAGAAATGCATATAACGAAAAAGGAAAAGCTCTCGAAAGATTAAAGCGTTATGAAGAAGCAATTGAAGCTACAGATAAAGCAATTGCCTTAGATCCTGATTGTGCAAAGTTTTTCTGCAATAAAGCGTTGTTGCTCTTTAAATTAGGCCGAGACACGGAAGTCGCTTGCAGCGCTTCGATTAGGCTCTTCATCTCGATCCCTCTCTTGGATGGGTATACCATTATAGAGGTCATCTGCTCTTGCGCCTTCATCGAGGAGAGGAGGCTTTAGATGCTTACGAGCAAGCGGTTGCTTTTGATCCACACTCAGCAGAAATACAACACGGATATGGAAATGCGCTCAGACGTTTAGGAAGGTTTGAAGAAGCGCTGCGTGGCTATGATAAAGCGATGCAATTAGATCCCACCTCTATTCATAGTTATAGTGGGAAATGCTCTCTCCTCTACCAATTAGGACGCTATGAAGAGGCGCTGCATCACAAGTGATCTAGCCATAGCACATGCTCCCCATCTGGCTGAGTTTCCGAATGGGCGGGGAAATATTTTGCTCAAATTAGGGAGGTTCGAAGAAGCGCTGATGGCATACGATAAAGCGATGCAATTAGATCCTCATTTTATATATAGTTATAATGGTAAAGGTTTTGCCCTGCAAAACTTGAGCGTTATCACGAAGCCCTTGAGGCCTATGAGCAAGCGCTTGCCCTTGATCCAACATTTTCCCCAGCCTGGAAAAACAAAGGAGTAGTTTTATTGCAATTAGGACGGGCTATTGAGGCGAGAGAAGCGTCATGTGCAAGCTTATAAACTTAGGCTACGACAGTCTGAACGGATGCATATTCACTTTCGAGATGCTGAAAACCAAACGCGTTGGGTATGGACAGAAGGATTACAAAGGCTAGGACAACGTGAAATCGCAGTCATGTTCCCTGGCCAGAGCACGACTTGCGTGATAGGCTTATTATTAATTTGCTGAGATTTATTGAGCACTATCTTGTCGATCAATCAACAGCGGATCCTTCCCGAGGAAACGATGCACTATGGCTGGACGCCGCTACGATTTCTCCATGATGAACATAATCTCAGTGGAGTAGGCACGGAGGTCTTGCTCATTGAGGAATTAGAGCATCCTTTTTCTCTGGATGATATAACTTATGTACCGGGAGTAGCTCATACCGTGGTCTTGCAGGAAGTGCAGGAAGAGGCCATGCGGCGTAATCGCGTAACAGGGTGACGTTATTGTTCCACATCGATCACAGTTTGCTCTTGTGTGTAAGCACGTTACCCCAGAACTATTCATTGTCTTCGTCCCTTCATGGCCCATCGAGCCTGGCAACCCGAGATTCATGATAGTGGCTGGTTTCTCGGCTGCTGTCGCTCCGATCACGATCATAACAATTCGGCAGAATTAGCGAAGATACATCTACTTCATTTGGTGGGACAATTTCCCGGTCTATTTCCTTACCTCGCCATGCCAGTTGATACCAAACTAGTTTTTGAAACGAATCAAGTGATTGTCTTTGGTCCAGAGGAGCAAGAAGGTCAAGTAGATTTTGGTAATCTTCTTTCCTCTCTACCTTAGAAATAGTTGCTTGAGACTCTTTCGTGATATGAGTACTCTGGAGTTCCTCTATTGAAAGAATATCTAAAACGTCTTATTGTCGTTGAACAAGATAACTTAAACCAGTAGGTGTATCTTCATATTTTCCAGCATTGAGATCATCTGCAAAGGTTGAGAGAACCTCCAGGAAACTCGAGGCTACAACGCGTGATGGTCCAGCTTCATGATCCCAGTCAATAATTTGCCCTCTAGAACCCCCTGGTGCTGGGTTCAGATCAAGACAACAAGAGTTCCCGGCATTATCCCCACCAAATGGAATCCAGTTATGATCCCACCAGATTGGTTGAATAGGTCCGACTTGCCAACCTGATTGGACCACTTTCTCTGTAAAATAATAGGGAAGAAGGTCATCCCAGATGCCTCCTTCCTTAATTTCTTTGTAGATTTGCCAGTCCAAAATGATTTTTTCTAAAGGGAGTATTTGCATTTGTGAAACTAATCGTATTGTATATCCTCCGTTGTGAAGGCGATAAGAAGCTTTAAAGTCTTCTGGGAATGTGATGCCGAGAGTAATTTCTGTCTGATGAATATCAGCCTCCGATGCTCCTGGAAGAAGCATGTGCCAAGTATAAGGTGCGTGAGTTTTCATCCAGGTCTCTATGCGCTGCCAAAGGAGTTGAATGGTATCCATATTTTCTCCATATTGCTAGCTTTCTTCTAGTAAGAACATACTCTAAATTCTTTAATTTTGTCAAGAATTACAGTCAAGACGTGTTATTATTTTCGATGAAGCAAAGTAAAATTCATCTAAATATAAAATATCGAAAGAAGAATTTGAAAAGGTATAGGAAGACGTATTGAAAAGGTGTCAAAGAGGCTATGCATTCTATGGTTCCTTCGCAGCCTCTTTCGCCATCACCTTCTCATCCTTCTTTCCTTGCCCACCCGCAGTAGCCCTGTCAGATACACCACCCGCCTTGTTAAAATAAACATTGACCAGAATAATCACTCCACAGGTAGCAACAAATCCCCAACCAAGCGCTGCACTCGCTTCCCCACTACTCGCAACTTTCAGTGCCAACGCCAGTACCAGTAATCCAAACAAGACAACTACAGCACAGAGCGAAACGATACCAAGTGCCAGGCGCATACCCGCTAACGTGTTTCTCTCATTCCCCAACTCACTCTTCATTTTCCGCGCCAACATAGAGGCAAACAATTCATCATCATCGCCCCGCATTTTTTGTCCGGCTCCTTCATAACGCCCATACCCCTGCTGCCAGTCATGACCTGCCCTCTCATCAGAGGAATCCATCTGTTGCATAAGCCACGATCCTTCCCGTTTCTCCAATCATTCTGTAAATAAAAGGAAAAGCACAAAAATATCATCTATTCCAATATCAATACGACCAGGCATACCTGAAAGTTTGTATCTAGAGATAGGACTTTTACCGTAAAGCGCAACACTCATCCCTCTTTTTGCGTTCTCTACAATGACGAGGTAAAATATGTTTGCATAAAATATAACGAGAGCAAGGAGCCAGGATGACGACAGATCGCATAGGACAGCAACTGGGTAATTACACAATTATTCAGCTTCTGGGCCAGGGAGGCTTCGCTGATGTCTATCTCGGTGAACACATCTACCTCAAGTCTCAGGCAGCGGTGAAAGTATTACAGGCTCGCCTGTCCGGCGCGGATGATATGGATAGCTTCTTAAAAGAGGCCCAGACCATCGCACGCCTCTTTCATCCACATATTATCCGCATCATGGACTTTGGTATTGCAGCCGAAACTCCCTACCTGGTGATGGATTACGCTCCTAAAGGAACGCTACGCCAGAAACATCCGCGTGGCACACCTGTTCCACTCACAACGGTGGTTCCTTACGTCAAACAGATTGCCGACGCTCTGCAATATGCTCATGACGAACTGCGCCTGATCCATCGCGATATTAAACCGGAAAATATGCTGATTGGTCGCCGCGACGAGATCTTGCTCAGCGATTTTGGTATCGCCCTCGTTGCTCAGAGTTCGCGCTACCAGGGCACACAGGATGTTATCGGAACTATTAGCATATATGGCTCCCGAACAGATCCAGGGCAAACCACAGCAGCGAGCGATCAGTATTCACTGGCAGTCGTTGTCTATGAATGGCTGACGGGTGATCGACCCTTCCATGGTTCCTTCACGGAGTTGTGTACACAACATATTTTCGCGTCGCCACCCTCATTACGCTCAAAAGCTCCATCGCTTACCACACCATATTGATCTCGTCGTGATGCAGGCTCTGGCAAAAGATCCCCAGCAGCGCTTTGAGAATATTCAGGCTTTTGCAAATGCCCTTGAAAAGTTAGCCTGTCTCAGGGGTGAACGCACGGAACAGATATCGCCAACGTTCCATTCACTCCACGCAGAACCAAACAAACAATTGCTGACGCAGGACATCCTTCTACGTGACCCTTCCTCACCAACCAATACCCCATTGTTCCCTCTACAAAGCGGAACTCCAGGGCAACCACCTACCTCACCAGCACAATCGGGACATTTTATATCTCCACTGACTTCTAGAAACCTGCAAGACACTGCACAGGCAGATGCTCATGAAAACTTTACCCCACCCTTCTCGCAACCAGTACAACCATGGACCAGTCCAGACAGAGAACCAGTTCGGCCTGCACAAACACCACAACAGCAGGTTGTGCTCCCTTCACCACCTGCATACACTCCAAATATCCTGGTGTAGATAACGCTCAGCAACGTCCTCCCTCTCAGTCTACGCCTCAGGCCCCTCCTAACAGGCCCGGTAAAGCGCAATTTCCACCACGCCCGGAACAATCGTCAGCAGGCACATCAGTTTTCACCTTCTTATCCAGCCAGGACGCCTCAACAACAAGCGATGGCACCACAGCGCTCTATACCAGAACCGCGCTATGATAATACGCCTACTCATTCAGGCTTCGAAGCACAACCAGCCCGCCAGCAACCAGATAAAGGCCAGGACGAGGGATCGAGTACGGAGATACTGGCTCCCCTGGCACGACCGCTCATTGCAACTGTAGCAGGTATTATCCTGTTCTGCACGACAAATTTTTTCCATCTCTCTCTTCTTGGCCACCCAATTCTCTTTACTCTGGTATTCCCCTCTTCTTTGGAGTTGCCTTCGGCCCTATCGTTGGCTGCCCTGGTCGGTCTCGGCGGAGTTGTTTTGTCTTAACTTGATAGAACCCCCTTATGTTATGGCTTCTTACATTAACTATATCTTTTTACATCGAAGCCTGGATTTCAGTACATACCCACGTTATATGTGGATTCCTGCTCTTATTCATGGCCTGATCGGCTTTATGGCTGGTCTCTCTATGCTGAGAAAGAGACGCTTTCCCACCATTGGTTCAGCTCTACGAGGCACGATTCTTGGCGCATTTGCTCTGTTTGGCTGCGCTGGCTTTATGCTCTACAACGATTTCGGCCTTCAGTTCCTTATACAATCTCTCGTTAGCATGACCATTTTAGGGTGGCTTGAATGTACTCGTCGCCTTTGCGCTCCTCGTTATCTATAGCATCGTGGGAAGATTGCTGGCTCCATCAGTATAAACCCGGATGCGATAATGCGCTTGAACTCTTCAAAGGGAATAGTCCATTGTTATCATTATAGGAACAATATTTTTCCATCCACCATCTACACATGGGAGACAGGCATAAAATAGGCTCCGGCGTGTTATAATAAGCAGAACATATTAAAGGTCATCACAAAGCGAGGAATCACTACAATGTCGAAAATCTATGGGGTTATTATTATTGGGTCCGGGCCAGCAGGATATACTGCTGCCATCTATGCAGCACGCTCTAATCTATCCGTTTTGATGTTTCAGGGCTATCAGGTCGGTGGACAGTTAATGCAAACAAGTGAAGTAGAGAACTTTCCCGGTTTTGAAGCAGGCATCCTGGGACCTGAAATGATGGACAAATTTGAGCAGCAGGCACGCCGCTTCGGTGCAGAGATGCTTCCTGAAGATGTGACTGCCATCGATTTCAGCAAACGGCCTTTTACCGTCCAGACCGATTCCGGTACCTATCAATCTGAAGCGATCATTATCTCGACCGGTGCCAGCGCAAAATGGCTGGGCCTGCACAATGAACGACGCTTGCAAGGACAGGGCGTAACCGCCTGCGCAACCTGTGATGGCTTCTTCTTTAAGAATAAAGATGTAGTAGTCATTGGCGGCGGCGATACCGCGATGGAAGAGGCAATCTTCCTGACCCGCTATGTGAATACGGTCACGACTCATTCACCGTCGCGAAACGTTCCGCGCCAGTAAAATCATGCAGGAACGCGCACGCAAAAATCCGAAGATCCGCTTCCTGATGGAGAACGAAGTCATTGATGTATTGGGAGACAACGCTGTAACCGCCGTACATGTACGCAATACACGCACAGGTGAAGTGACAACGTTGGAGACTCAAGGTCTCTTCCTGGCTATCGGCCATCAACCCAATACCGCCTTGTTTAAAGGCATCATTGATATGGATGAGGTTGGATATATCATACCAACTGAAAACACAATGACCAATATCCCCGGCGTCTTTGCCGCTGGCGATGTCACTGACCATCGCTATCGCCAGGCCATAACCGCCGCTGGCGATGGCTGCCGCGCCGCTATCGACCTGGAACGCTGGCTAGAAGATACCCAGCACGAAGAGGTCGGCGTCGAAAATTGGAATTGACCCCCTTCAATTAAAACACATCATTAGGAACAAACTTCCGAAGGGGCGTGAGCTGGCCTCCGCCCGGTTGGGGGAAATATCGGGGCAAGAGAGATTTTACCAGGAACCGGGTGAAGGCCAACTCACGCCCCTTCGGAAGAGGGAAAATGGTTCCATCTATTGTATGTAGGATGAAATAATGGCGCAAGGAGCAAAGCACGTACCATCTTATAAAAAATCGGCTCATATACACTTCTATCAACGCTTTCAGCCCGCATATCATGCTTTCTCGCAAGCCATTGAAGGCATTTCATTAGAAAATGAACGCCTCACATACGCAACATTGATGCTCAGACGGCTCATGGTACTCTACTTTTTGCAAAATAAAGGTCTACTCAATTGTGATACAAACTACCTCCTCAATCGGATGCGGTTGATACAAACAGAGCAAGGCAAAGATCGCTTCTATCGCAATTATCTCATTCCTCTCTTCCACAATTTTTTATGTCAGGACACATGGCAACCTGATACATCTCCTTTTGTGGGCAACGTTCCAGCACTTGCACTCCCTCTTTTTGACATCCATCCTATCGAATACACCATCCCCAATATCCAGATAACGGATGACGCCTTCGCACAGCTTTTCGCGTTTTTCGGTAGCTACCAGTGGAAACTGGAAGGGCGAACACAGGATAAAGCACCAGATGCGCTTTATCCTGAGATACTAGGTGACATCTTTGAGCAACAGATCAACCAGAAACAGATGGGCGTATACTATACGAAAGATGATGTGACAACATATATTGCCACAAATACAATTCTTCCCTATCTTCTGCGTACAGTTGCGCTACACTACCCGCAGGAGTTTGCGCCCGAAGCTGCACTCTGGCAACTGCTACAAGATAGACCCGAACGTTATATCTCCAAAGCGCTACAGAGCGAGGAGTATCTGCCGAAGGAGACGAAACGAGAATACGAAGGGCGACGCGCTCACTATCACCACCTCTATCTGCAACTTAGAGCAGGCAAGATACACACAATTGAGAAATCTTATCACTTACAACCTTAATATTGCACGCTTCCTTCAGGATGGCATCCTTCATTGTGAGAAGCCAGATCTACTGCTGACCTTCTATAGAGAAATGGAGCAGATGAGCATCCTTGATCCCACGTGTGGTTCAGGAGCATTCCTTTGTGCGGCAGTAAACACACTCGAACCACTCTACACATTTTGCCTTCAACGCTTACAGAGCATCACAGACAACGATACTCACCTCTCATCCTCTATCACGTCACAGCATGCCTGCTTTCACAAAAAGGAACTGGATGACTACCATGCTATCCTTAAAAAAGGAGAGGAGTACCCGACGCAAAGGCATTTCATCCTCAACACGCTTCTCAGTCATAACCTCTATGGCGTGGATATTATGAAGGAGGCCACGGATCTGTGCCAGCTACGCCTTTTTCTGGCCCTGGCCGCCAGTAGCGAACGAATAGAGGATGTACTCCCATTTTCAAGCATACAATGGAACATTATGACGGGCAATGCCCTGCTAGGCCCAATACATTCCCCTGGTAGGGGTAAGGGCCAGGATATTCCGCGCCCTCCACATCCCCACTTTCATTGGTCTGAAACATTCCCGGATGTCATGAAACAAGGCGGATTCGCTATCATTATTGGCAACCCACCCTATGTCGAATACAGCAAAGTCAGGCAAGAATACAACGTACAGGGCTATGAAACCGAGAACTGCGGCAACCTCTACGCCGCCGTCCTGGAACGCGCTCTCACATTATGTCGTACTGGCACAAGCTATCTGGGCCTGATCGTTCCCTTAAGCGTCTGTGGAGGTGAGCGCTTTACGCAATTGAGGCGCACCATGACAGGCCAGTTAGCCGAACTCTGGCTTGCTAACTTCGAGATCTTTCCCAGCCGCCTCTTTGAAGGCGCTTTTCAACGCCTCTCAATAGTCATCGCACATCATGGCTCCTCAACTCAAGATTGTAGAATCCATACCACCAGAATACAGCGCTGGTATGCCGCCGAACGCCCATATCTGATCGATTTAATGAACTACACTCCCACCCATCTCACCATTAAAGCCGACGTGTTCCCCAAACTAGCATCACCCCTACAAGAAACAATTCTGCATAAACTGGCTGCGAAAGCTCAGGGACACAACATTGCAAGCGTGCTTTATCCGCGCAAAACAGAACATTTTGTCTACTACCAGGAAGCAACCAATTACTGGATGAAGGCAACATGTACGGTTCCATACTATAAGAAAAATGGTGCGGTAATGGAACCAGGCCATGGAAGATTCCTTTATTTTAGGGAGCAGAGAATGGCACATGTGGTTATGGCGGTGATGAATAGTTCGCTGTTCTACCTCTGGTTCGCAACGTTTTCGGATGGCTTTCACCTCTCACACGCCCTGGTCAAGGAATTTCCGCTGGGAAGTTCCTTATATGCAGACGAGGATCTGGAGCTGCTCGCTATAAAGTTGGAGCAG
This sequence comes from uncultured Chloroflexia bacterium, assembly GCA_963731415.1. Classification (GTDB taxonomy): domain Bacteria; phylum Chloroflexota; class Ktedonobacteria; order Ktedonobacterales; family Ktedonobacteraceae; genus JACDAE01. The sequence continues at coordinate 373,138 of CAVSVN010000024.1, read as the reverse complement.
GATATCAGGCTCCATACCAGAATAAGCACACGCAACACGAAGGTGCATTCAATTGAGTTGGAGGAATATCGCATGAGTATGTCAAAGCAATTATTGGATGAGATCGATGGCGTGCTGGGAAGATATTATGGGTTGAGTGATGAAGAAATGGAGTTTGTGGTGGAGTATGATAGGAAGTATCGGATGGGGAAGGAAGAATAAAAGGAACGAAAGCAGCTGTTACATTAATGAGGGGTACTGCTTTCGTCCGTTCTCTGGAGGATTTTGCGACCTTCGGAGTAGCCGATAGGACCTTTGACCCTCCAGAGAGAACAGGTAGGCGTAGGGCTGTTACAAACCGTAAGAGTGCTTGAGACGGCTCACTCCTGAGGCGTTGTTGTTGCTAAGGTAGAGTGAAGTTCCACTTCCGTGCAGCGTCTCCATGCTGTAACTATCTCCGTTGCGCAGACCCGGCCAGTACACCGAGCCCATGCCCAGCGATCGCATAGTATCGGTATCGGCCTGCACGTAGGCAATCAAGTAGTTACCGTTGATCGAGCCGTTGTAGTTTAACCCTGTCGTCATCGGAGCACCCCACTCGTCGACCACGGTGCGCGAGGCACAGGACCCGATGCGATTCTTGAGGTCGCTGACCCAACCAGAGTAGCTCGTCTGGCTGGTGTTCCAGAAGCCATAGTGGTGCAGGGAGAGGAACGTTCCGTTGAGGCGACTATCCGCGCAAACGGAGGTAACATTGTCGTTCCAGCCGGTACCACTGACGAAGATCCGGTTCCTGGGAATCGAAGAGTAGGTGCTGATCCACTGGGCAGCGAGGTTCGCCCACGCGCTCTTGCTGTAGCCGTATGGCTCGTTCATCGGCTCAAAGTAGACCAGGCCATTGTGGGCGTACTTGCTTGTAACGGTCTTCCACATCGTCCAGAAGCTCGTTGTGTTGTCGATCAGGCCATTCTTTTGGGAGCCAGTGCCCTCCCAGTAACTCAGGATTACCTTAAAACCCTTGGCGGTGGCAGCATCGATCGCACCAGTGTACGATCCCCAGAAGGAACCGTTCACCGTGTAGGGATTGATCGGCATCCTCACCGTGTTCGCGCTCAAATTCGTCGCGAACCCGCCGATGATCGCGCTGGCTTTCGCATAAGTCGTGGCATAGCTATCCCCGTTGTGCAGGCCCGACGGAACTACCGGGTCATTAGCGTAGTTATCTCGTGGGTCCGCCCAGTTCACGCCCCTGAACTGGTTGGTCGCTGCATGTACAGCAGTTATGTTTACGACCTGCATAGCGACAAGCCCTGTGATCGTGAGAAGGGCAATTACTACACACGCGAGTTGCATCCTGTGATGACGAAATATCATTTTCATCCTCCTTGCATATGAGACACTAGCAAAGTGCCTTTGAGACTGAAGATAAAACTATCTTCTTCCTTCCCTGAAATCAGTCTTTCTATTTGCTCTCCGATGAGCAAATATACATGAGAACCTCGTGAGATGATGCACTAAAAATCGGCAAGAAGGCACATGCAGCAAACATGACCATCTTCCTTTATAACACAACTATCCTCCTTTCAAACATCATAGAGCCTTTGAGGATCGCGGTTCACACGCCTCTACAGGCACTCCTACTCAGGATCCTGGAGACCGCTGAGATGCTAACTCTTGCATAAGCTGCGAGATGTCGCATCTTCACTACAACCATCTTCTCTACTGATGAGCAAAAAACAGAATGAGAAATCGATTGCGTACCTCTATTGCCTTAGAGTACACTGGAAAAATAACCCTGTCAACCCATATACCGCTCTGTCAAACTTCATTGCCCCATTTTCCGCTAGGGACCAGCTTGAGGACTCTGTTGGGAATTTAAGTCTCCCCCGGAAAAACGCACTTCGCGGGCACAGAATATAGAAGGAATCGATGGTAACAACTCACAACCCTCATTATTATGACGATGCATCGCTAAATACCCCTCATCACAAAATCACATCCATCCCCCCACAACCGTAGGGGTAAGGGGCGTACTGGTCTACATGGTCTACATGCGCACCGCCGAAGGCAACGACTCGCTGGCGTGGATGAATCGCAAAGGTGAGAGCATCACCCAATCACAACATGCTATGCTACATACAGGAAGAGGTAGAACTACAAGAGCCACAAATCATCTGCTCATTAGGAATTTTCGAGGATATGACGTAAATGAGGATATGACGTAAATATTATAGGAGCCAGGCGGCATAAATGCCGCCCGGCCATGACAAATCGGACCTGCAGATTATGATTGGCGACGGATGACAACGGTCTTGGCAAGTCGATCACCAAGGCGCTGGCGCTCTGGCGATGTCCAGATGAGAATGGCACCTACCAGGTATGCAAACAGGCCATCAATGATACGCAAAAGATTGCGAATGATTGATTCTGACCAGCCAATAGGAGAGCCATCAGTTTTTACTACGCGTAAGCCAAGCATCTTTTTTCCGAAAGTAGCACCCTGAGTAGCCTCCAGGACAAAGAAATATAACACACTAATAATAGATCCTATTGAACTTCCTACCGTAACTCCGGTATTAGGACCAAGAATAAGACGAAAGAGTACACCAAGGATACCACCAACGATGGCTAACAGAATAGTATCGATCAGGAGGGCCAGAAAACGCATTCCAACACTGACGTACTGCAATTGAGGCTGTGCTTGAGACTGGGGATAATACATGGGATTTGCTTCCATAAGACAATTTCCTTTCAAAGGTAACAATATACAACAAAAGAACCTGGTTAAAAAGTTATTCCTTCCCTATCACCTACAATATGAAATAGAGCAGGCAAAAGAAAGTAAACTCTGTGCTAAATATAACTAAACTCTTCATTATTGTCAATGATGTTTCATGAGAAACAACGTGGTAAAATCAAGGGAAAAACTAGAGAGGATCAGGCTCATGGAAGGTGGAGAGAAGATATTCGATGTTGAAAAAGTCACAAAAAGGTTTTATGACCGCTTTCAAAAAGAACACGCCATCTTTATGGACTCTATTCAGGGATTAGAGCAACTGGCCGAACAAAACACTGAACAACATACATGGTATACTTCCGTCATCCTTAATCGCCTGATGTTTCTCTACTTTTTGCAACAGCAAGGATTCCTTGCAACGACAAGCACCAGCATTCGCGATGGCGATACCAACTATCTACGCAATCGGTTACGCATGGTGCAGAAGCAAAATAATAAAAATACCCAGAACACGTACTATCACTCTTTCCTGCTCCCACTTTTCCATACAGTATTAAGTAAACGCGAACGTATATCTGAGATGGAACCCCTGTTTGGCAACGTACCTTATCTTCACAATGAGCTTTTCCATATGCATGAATTGGAAAGTGGAAATGGCGCGATTAAGATACCCGATGCCGCATTTGAGCGTATTTTCAACTTCCTCGACGAATTTCAATGGATTCTAGAGCAGCGTCCCCTACGCAACGAGAGAGAGATTAATTCCGATGTCCTGGGCTACGTTTTCGAGAAACATATTAATCAGCAACAGATGGGAGCTTACTATACACGCGAAGACGTGACAACATATATTGCAAGCAATAGTATTCTGCCAGCGCTCTTTGAGGCAGTTGAACGCGCATACCCCCGGCTTTTTGGGAAAGAGGGAACAGTGTGGCAACTATTACAACAAAATCCAGAGCGTTATATACGAGAGACACTCCGCAGCAAAACATATCTGCCAACTGAAACAGAGCGCGAGTACAGAGAGCGCCAGGCCTATTATCTACAGCTACGGGAACGTATCCAGCAGGGTGCCATCTGTTGCATCGATGATTTCATTTCCTATAATCTTGCGCTAGATCTATTTATACGAGATATTTTGCACAATATCGACGAACCCGAAGTTTTATATACGTTCTACCAGTGCCTCACGCAGATGACGATCCTTGATCCAACCTGTGGCTCCGGCGCATTCCTCCACGCAGCATTACGCATACTGATCCCCCTATACGAAACATGCCTCCAACAAATACAAATCGTACAGCCCTCCTCTATTACACCCCCTGTACTGGCCGCATTTATGCCGCCCACTGTAGGGGCTCGATTTATCGCGCCCACCTCCATCCTCAGATCTATCATCAGCACAAACCTCTACGGAGTAGATATCATGGAAGAGGCAACCGAATTATGCAAACTTCGCCTCTTTCTGCTACTGGTCGGGGCACTCAAGGGAAATGAAAATATCGAAGCGTTGGCCGAGGTCAATTTCCATATTCGTGCTGATAATGCACTGGTTGGTTTTTCCCAACCTATGCCACCTCTCCGTAGGGGCGCGAGTTTGCCTCCGCCCGGTTTGGGAAACCAGGATTTCGCCAGGTGCCGGGCGGAGGCAAACTCGCGCCCCTACGGAGATACACAACAATCAGATATGGTACGCAGAACCCTGGATTGGGAATTGGCACGCGAATATAACATTAATGGTGAAGACACGGAAAATTTTGAGCAATGGAAAGAGAGCCATAAACCGTTTCATTGGCAATATGCGTTTGCAGAAGTCATAGAATCGGGGCGGTTTCGACTGTATTATTGGAAATCCACCATACGTTGAATATGCTGAAGAGAGATTCTCTTACCGTTTGCAGCATTTCAGTATGCTCACATGTAGGAACCTGTATCCTTGTGTGATTGAACGCAGCCGATCTTTGCTATCAGTGCATGGCCGCCTGGGAATGATCGTACCCCTTGCTGCATTCGCTACGCGGAATATGACGCCATTGATTGAAGGAGTACAGCAATGGTTCGCAGGAAGTTGGATCTCATTTTATCATTTTCGCCCATCAATGCTTTTTTCAGGAGGCAAGATGGCAAATATCCCTACAGCAATTCTGCTGGCTCGCGTCGACGGACAAGAACAGAGATTTAGCACATCAATCACCAGATGGGCAACGGAAAATCGCAAATTGCTGTTCTCAACCCTCAAATATACTCAGATCACCGCTCCACATGACCCGGCTAATCGGCATTATTATGCAAAGTTCGGCCAGATATGCGAGAATGCGATTCTGGAAAAAGTGTTGGGACAGAGATGTATTGCAGATTACCTGTCGCGAAAGCCCAACGGGAACAATATGTATTATCGCTCGGCGGGAGGACTCTACTGGAAGGTCTTTCTCAATTTTCCCTGGCCTTATCAGACGACATCAAACAAACAATGTACGTTCCGAGAGGAATACGAGCGCAATGTATTTGTCGCCCTCTTCAATAGTTCGCTGTTCTGGTGGTATTATAGCGTTACCTTTGATACCTTTAACCTGAAAGATTACATGCTATTTGGTTTTCGCTTTACCTATCCAGAAGATAAAATGATCGTAAGCGCATTAAGCAAGCAATGTAAGCGATTGATGGAGGATTTTCGCAAGCATGCAAAACATCTCAAACGTGGTGAAACGGGAAGTTACACCATTTATGCTCGCAAGTCGAAGCAGATTTTAGATGATATCGATAGAATACTGGCACAGTTGTATGGACTAAGCTCCTCAGAGCTAGATTTTATTCTACACTATGACATAAAATACCGAATGGGTTCCGAATTGCCGTAAAGGCCGCCCCATCGGGATGGTGAATACCGTTTTCTTAAACCCTGGGAAGGGCACAACATGCTCACGCACCGTTATCACCAGCTACAATCAAAAATATGCAACCTACCTCTACAGTGGAGCTTTGCCCTGGCAGTACCACTGATCGTATTTTTACTCACATCCGTACAGATTTCAGCCCCCAGACCATTACATACAAACGTTGTAAGACACGATCTTAGCCTGCAAGTTGACATGGGCTTCCAATCAACATTTAAAACTAATTATTGGGTACCCGTGACTATTCGTATTAGCAATAATGGTGCGGCTTTCCAGGGAAAGCTGGCGGTAAAGGCATTTACAGGCACCGCTCGTATAAAAAACCTTAGCAATATCGCACCATGGAGCTTTGAGCAACCAGTAACCGTAGCAGGAAAGACTCAACAGCAAACAACTATAGATGCTCCCTTCTACCTGGGCAATCTTATCCCACTCGGATTTGCAGTGACACTATTCGATGAACAGGGAAAGATAGTTACAACGCAGACAACTGGATTGGGCTACGCAGTAAGACCCGGCGATCTTTTTATTGGGGTACTTTCTGATAACAGCTCAAAGTTTGATGTTCTCAATAGCGTTGATCTCCCTCAACAGGCCGACTCACTCACCTTATCAACATTAGATGCCAGTACATTCCCTGATAATAGTGCACTCCTGAATAATTTTGATATCATTATCCTGGATGACTTTAATAGTAAGACGCTCAGTACAGCACAATTGATGACGTTACAAACATGGGTCAACCAGGGCGGCACACTCATCGAGATGGGTGGCGCGGATTGGCAACGCACATTACATCCTCTCCCAGCTGACCTTCTACCTGTACAGATACACGCTCTACAGACATTGCCAGCCGGAACAAATCTCTTGCCCGCCGATGCTTCATTGATCGCAACAGCCTCCACGACACTCACTCCGACAAATACACTACCAACACCTATCAGCGCAAGTACAGGGACTCTACGCACAACAAATATTCGTTATGAAAACCAGACACTCCTGACCAGCGGAACAACACCGCTTATCGTACAGACACAGCAGGGACAGGGAACGATCTGCTATATCGCCTTTGATCTTGCAAGTAATCCACTTACAAACTGGACAGGAATCGGAACATTATGGACAACCCTTCTGCTCCACGCACAGGGTGACAAATTACTCGTCGCTACCGATTCCTCCGTCAACTATCTCAATGATCCTGGTCAGCTACTCACACAAGGAGGCATTGTCCGTATGCTGCTACCAGGAACATTGCTGGAGCCAGGACTTGTACTTGCATTATTATTGGCCTATGTATTGATGCTTGGTCCGATACGCCTGCTCATCGTACGCGGCCTGAAACTGCCCAGGCAATGGGCATGGCATATCACGCTGATTACAATCCTGATCTTCTCGCTCATCTCATGTAGCATAGCAATTTACCAGAGAAATGCACTGCTGACGGATAACACTATCTCTCTCATTCAGCTTACTGAAGAAGGTTCGGCAGCACATATTCTCACCTATCATGGCCTGGTAGCACCTGAGCAGGGGCCAATAACGCTACAGCTAGCAAACAAAAGCGTAGCCTTACCACTCTCATCTCCCTTACAGACGAAGATACCTCTACCAGGACCAAAAGACGACCCACAGGCCAGTATCGTCATAGGAAAACACCAGACGCAATTGACGCTTCCAGATAGCCAGCGCTGGGACTATCATCCACTATTCTCCGAAAGGGACGCGCACCTGGCCGGGGCACTTACGCCTCACCTGACAATACACCAGAACACATTGTCCGGCACAATCACAAATACACTCCCGACAGCATTGAGCGATGTATATATACTATTCCCAAACTATTTTGTTCGCGTGGGACATATAGGAGCGGGAGAAACACAGCAGATCAACCTCCCGCTCCACAATGCTCCATTAAGTCAGGAAGCACTTGCCGACGCTCTGGCTAAGTACGGGGGCTTAAGGACACCCTATTTTCCCTATCCGAATAAGGGACAGGCTCAGAGCACTTTTGAGCAACATATGGCACTCTTATCAGCATTAAGTGGCGCGGGAATGTCGGTTATTGTATGTGGCGGAGCGTGTAATCGGAATGCCCTCAGAGTTCAGAATACTATCACCCTGGCTGATGCACCACTTAATGATAACAAGGCGAACACATCGTATGATCCACTCTTACTATCGGGAGCACCTGCAACCTTGATCGGTTGGACCAATCAACCGATAGATGGCACAGACACAATGACGATTAATGGAGCACATCCAGGGGGAAGACATGAGAACTTTATACAGATGCCTGTTCCGCTCACAATAAATAACCTGGCTGATACTCCCGCCGGCTTTATCACAGGCAACACAATCGATCTTCCACATTCCCAGGCACAATTTCTGCTACCAGGCATCTACAGTCTCTCATCCGCCAGCTTGCTTTTCCAGTTCACACTACCACCTACAACGAAAGCACAACCAGAAAACTTGAGCATCAAAATACCTGTTCAGTGGGAGCAGTTGAGTGGCCAGATGCTAAACAGCAGTAGCATACAGACAAACCTCTATAACTGGCGCACTGCTTCCTGGGATGCCATCTCAGAGCGACAAGGCATTATTACTGTTCCCGCTTCAACCGCCTACACAGACACAGGCCAACAGATACTCTTAGAGATCACTAATCCTGATAATACAGCAGGACCACTTATATTTGGTAAGCCATCTCTGAATTTCAGGTAGGATACAGAGTCATTAACATTTTTCTAAAAGTACTATTTCTATTCTAAACGCCTATAGCGTTTCTCATCTCGCCCGTCTATAGATGCAGACAAATATATTAGCCCTGGAGGAAAACGACATGCGTATGTGCCAGCATTGCGGAGCTGGAGTTCCAAATTATGCCGGTTTTTGTGGAGAGTGTGGACAGCTGGTGAGTATTAGCAAGCCAGATGCGCAAGAGCGAACGTTATGGATGTCGCACCCCACTCCTCCTGATCAAGCACAAACCACGATCACTACCGAAACTGAGGACACAAGAAAACCAACAGAACTCGCCTTGGAGGATAGGGAAGCAGCAGAACTCGCGCTGGAAGATGAGGAGACACGCGAGAATCCGGTCGTGGACAATGAAGAAGAGAATGAAGACGGGCGACGACGTAGCGAAGTGATTGATCTCGATCTATCGTTGCTAGCCGATACAATTGTGGGACAATCAACTGCAAATGTCCCTATGGTGCCACGTACGCCTCAGATAGCTGATACACCAACCGTAGTGGGAACACCGCCCATTGCAGAGATACAGCCTCCACCCCCAGGGAGTATAACAACAACGCCACTGGTATTACCAGATCCTGGGAGAGTATTTACTGACCCCTTAACAAATGGACCACCACATCTACAGAGACCAGGGAATTCCTCACATGTATTAAATAAGCCGCAGTCAAAACAACCATCTGGTTGTATGGTCTGGCTTATTGTTGCCATCGTCGTCCCGCTCCTTATTTTAGGCAGCATCATAGGTATTGGTCTCACGATCCTTGCTCCTACGCTCGCCCTGGATGGAAGTACGAGCGTTGCCACGGGAGACATTTTGCACCTTCATGGAGGGCACTTCATTCCCGGCAACAGCATTACCTGTATGCTTGATGGCAGCATTCCACTCTCCTATAGCAGCCTCTCTTATTCAGCAAGTGGAGCGGATAGCATGGCGGGGGCACTGGTATACACGCATCAGAGAAGTACGGCTCAACAGAGAAGCACAACAACAGAAACGGGTGCAAACACAACAATCACCGTTGGAAGCGATGGCTCATTTTCAGCTACATTTGTCGTGGGGCCAGACTGGAAAGCTGGGCAACATACCATCCGCGCGACGGAAGCGTTTAGTCCACGCAGCGCCACGACCACGTTTATGGTCACAGGAAACGGGCAAACGGTGGCTACAGCAACGAGCACTGCGACCGTCACTGCTCCAAAGACAGCCACTGTCACGCCATCATCAACACCATCAACAAAACCAGGACTCAGCGCTGTCACGCCCAATATCATTACATTTGGCCCAATAAGCGAGGGTTATACTCAGACGGCAAGTACTCAGGTATTGCTCAACACTACAGGAACTGGACTCTTGAACTGGAGTGCCAGTTGGGATACAACTCAGGCATCGTGGCTACGACTGAGTGCTCAATCAGGGCAAGTGCAGGAGCCAGCTACCCAGACGCTTATTGTCAATGCAGTGGTTGGAAACCTCAAAGCAGGAACCTACAATACCATAATTCTCTTCAGCAGTAACGGTCAGAGTCAACAGAATTTTTCCTTGCCTGTCTCGCTTATTATACAGGCAGGCTGCGTGAAGGCAACTCCGACGACTCTCAACTTTACAGCCACCATTGGAGCAAACGATCCAGCAGCCCAGACTCTCGCATTAAACAACTGTGGCGCATTAGGAAGTTGGACGGAAACAACCACAGGTGGATCATGGCTACTCGTCAGTCCAACGGGTGGCAACCTCAATAAAGGAGCAACCCAAAATGTTCTCGTCTCTGCCTCGCTTGCGAATGTGCAATCGGGGACGGGTACCTATCAGGGCCAGATTACCTTTACGAATGGATCTGTACGCACTATTGTCAACGTCACCTTTACCGTGAAGGCGGCTCCCCTGCCAACGTTAGCTACCAATACAACCAGCTTTAGTGTTAGTCAACAATGTACCTTCAAGAAGGGTATGTGGCGCTGTTCTCTTATCACGTTAAGCAGCAGTGGGACAGCGATGAGCAATCTCAACTGGACGGCAACAAGCAATGGCATCGTCACTATTACCGTCAAGCCTACCAGTGGGACATTGCAACCAGGGCAGACAGCAGCCATTGAAATTGATACTCCACGTCTCGCTTGCGACAATCTGACTCCTATAGGGACAGTCACATTTTCCGGGCCAGCCAACAGCATTACCGTCAATATGAGCTGTTAAATGATGTAATAATGTGCGCAGTGAAAAAATCCTTTCCAAATATGGTAGAGTGTAAGTATGGTAGAGCGAGATCCACTAATCGGGCGGCATCTGGGAGCATATCAGATACAGCTCAAGCTGGGCGAAGGCGGCATGGCGCGAGTCTATAAGGCATATCATGCCCGCCTGCGCCGCGATGTAGCGATCAAAGTCATTCTCGCCCAGATTGCAGGGCAGGGTGACTTCCGCACGCGTTTTGAGCGGGAAGCGCAACTGGTTGCCAGCCTGGAACATCCAAATATTGTAGCGGTCTATGATTTTGGCGAGGAAGGCGTGATCCCCTACCTGGTCATGCAATACGTAGGTGGAGGCACGCTACGCGACCAGTTAGAAGATGGACATCCCCTCCCACCACTGCAAGCTGCACACTATGCATTGCAGATGGCACGCGCCCTGCATGCCGCTCATCAACGGGGTATCGTACATCGCGATGTAAAGCCACAAAATATGCTCGTCTCCGCACACAATCGGAATCAGTTACTGCTCTCCGACTTTGGCATCGCCAAGCTTTTCGACAGTAGCCAGGATACCACGTGGTCGGATACAACAACGGGAAATAGCGGTTACAGCAGTGGGCAGACCAGTGCCGATCAGATTTTGGGTACGCTAGAATACATGGCACCCGAACAGATTAACCGCAAAGATGTTGACGCACGCACCGATGTCTATGCCCTGGGCGTTGTCCTGTTCCAGATGTTAACCGGACGGGTGCCATTTCTCTCATCAACAACAACAGGCTTGATGTACCAACACGTGCATGTAGCACCACCACTGGTACACGATTTAAATCCTGCAGTTCCTGCCACACTGACACAGATCACGGCTAAAGCCCTGGCGAAAGTTCCTGCAGCACGCTTTCAGTCAGCACAGGCGATGGCACAGGCATTGGAAAGTGCCATGAATGGTAGGGAAACTGGTTATGGAAAAAGTGAACAAGGGTTTATAAATGATGCCCCTATATCGACAGCCCATAATTACCCTGGACAGCCATTGGGATACCCTGATATGAGGACCGCACCTGGAATGAGTTCATACCAGCCTCCATCAGTTCCATCTGCGCCAGAATCGGCTTACGGACAACAATTTTCACGTTCAATGCAAGAGCAGCATACAGGACCCACGCCTGGTGAGAGGCAACTTGATCGCGCAACAACGGCAGGCGGGAAACAGAACATCCTTCCCGCTCCACCTGCCATCCGTGCCAGAAAGCCGATCTCCATGCAGATGATCATAGGAATAGCCGTGCTGGTGGTAGCGCTAGCACTGCTGGTGATGCGTTTCCAGTCCTTCATAGGAGGCAATAGCACTTCACAGGCAGGGCAATCAACAGGTCCAGCCACGGCATTTACAGAAACATTTACCAACAATAATGCAGGATGGCCAGAAGGAAGCATTAACGGATTAACATCGAGTGTCGATAGTGGACATTATACGCTCAGTACCGATCCGGGAAACACATACTTTCCATATCCCTCTAAAATAGGATCGCTTCCCAAGAATTTCACCCTCATAGCACAGATCAGACAGGATAAAGGGGCCACAACTGTAGCTTACGGGATTGTGTTCTATTTGAATGGGCAGGCCAGATCATGCTACGCATTTTTGATCACAGATGCAGGCAGATATGCACTACTTCGATATGATAATGGAACGTCCGGCCCTCCATTATGGGAAGGACAATCAAGGGCAATACTTAGCAACCACAAAAGCAACACATTGCAGGCAACGGTACGAAATGGGACGTTCTCTTTCAAGATTAATGGCCATCTGGTGCCATTAAAAAATGGTACCTCGATAAAGGATATGACGTATGAGAGTGGGCAACCAGGTCTGCTGGTAACAGGCCCAGGTGCCCAATTTATAGTTACAAAGGTACAATTAGCCATACCATAATCAGTCTACAAAGGAATCGCCAACATGAATGATCTCCTGAGAGTGTGTATGCGTCTCAGAAAGAACCCGCTCACAGAATTCAGGCTGAGGCTTCTGTACTTAATAATCTTGGGCAAAAATCGTAAAAGCAAACAGACCCGGTAAGCCGCAGCGTTCTGGGGAGGTGTTTCCATTGGTGACAAGCCCGAGACGATAGGTATCTTCCAACAGAGAGAGCGTCGGGAGCACATCGGGATACAACGTAATGGCAGCTTAGCACCCGATTGTTGGTGGAACCTCCTGGTCTGAGTTCTTTGACAGGACGGACAACACATTATAGAATAGACACATGGCGCTTAAACGAATGGACAACATTGGCATCGTAGTGGAATCCCTCGATGCCGCTATCTCTTTTTTCGCTGAGCTCGGCCTCGAGCTCGAAGGGCGAGCCATGGTAGAAGGCGAGTGGGCAGGGTGCGTCACTGGACTGGGCGACCAACGCGTTGAGATCGCCATGATGCGCACACCAGACGGCCACAGCCGGCTCGAGCTCTCGCGATTTATCACGCCTCCTGTGGTCGCCGATCACCGGAACGCCCCAGTGAACGCTCTCGGCTACCTACGCGTCATGTTTACCGTGGACAACATCGACGATACGCTCGTCCGGCTCCGCAAGCACGGCGCAGAGCTTGTCAGCAGCGAAGTGGTCCAGTACCAAGACGCGTATCGGCTCTGCTACATCCGCGGACCTGAAGGACTTCTCATCGGGCTAGCCCAAGAACTCGGCTGAGTCGCTGCTGTTTCACGTGGATCGCGGCTGGCCTACTCGGTCAAACCTCGGATCGGATCAAGAGAGCCAAACTTGCTCACTTGGTAGGTCATTTACCATCTGCTTCAGCATATCTCATTTCTCCAGCACGAATGGCGACCGTAAGACGATTTTCAGGAGGAGCAAGAGGGCATACCCACTGATAATTGTAAGCACAGGAAGGATTATAGGCATAGTTAAAATCGAGCACGATCTGTGTCAGGCCATGAGCATTCTTGATAGAGAGAAAATTACTTCCCTTAATCGTATCGAAGAGATAACGGCCACCACCATAACTTTCGTGTGGACAGGTCATATCACGAAAAGGCAGAAAGAGGCCACCACCATAGATATCAAGCCAGTAGATTGAGAGTATAACAGGCTCATTCCCAACCTTGAAATGCACCTGTCCCACCGTCGTCATAGTCATCATCTCATCGGCATTCATTGTCACATTCAGGCGTGTGGATGGCACATCCGTATCAATAGTTACCTCAAAGCGCAAGTCCGGCTGGTAGGGAAAATAGTGGAGGCCACCGAAGGAACGACGCTGCTCCTCATCCAATGCTGATTGTGGATGACGCGCAAAAAGTTGATCGCGCCCTGCGCGGAAGCGCTGCATAATCGCGCCAGGATCTTCACCAGCCAGCGTAGCCTGATTGCGTGCTTGATAGAGCGAAGCGACACGACAGCGATAATCGTAGAGGTCAAGGTAGTTCGACATACATTCCTCCCGGCTTTAGATACAATGAGCAGATTTTCCCGCCTGTTTTTAACGCATGAAGACGCCACTAAAGAGTATAATATATCTGTAAATTAAAATACGATAATATCAGGAGTTGTACCATGGCAGTAGTTCGCGGGAGTATGCGCCTGACCTATGGAGATGGGCCATTCCAGTTTGGGGATTTATATATACCAGAAGATGAAAAGCTCCACCCGGTCGTCATACTCATTCATGGAGGGTTCTGGCGATCTGGATATGACCTATCGTTAATGGCGAAACTGGCACAGGATCTGATCACACGCGGAATAGCAGTATGGAATATTGAATATCGGCGCGTGGGAAATAGTGGAGGTGGTTGGCCGGGAACATTCTTAGATGTGGCTCAGGCGACCGATTATTTAACGACGATAGCCGACACACATGGATTGGATCTGCAGCGTGTGGTAGCGCTGGGGCATTCAGCAGGCGGGCATCTGGCCTTATGGTTGGGAGCACGCGGCAAGCTGGCACAGGATGGCGAGCTGGCAAGCAGGAATACACCCCTGGCATTGTGTGGAGCAATAAGCCTGGCAGGAGCAATGGACCTGGAACATGTCTGGCAACTTGGATTGGGCAATGATGCTGTAGTGGAATTGCTTGGTGGAAGTCCTGACGAGGTACCAGAACGCTATGACGTAGCTTCACCAGTCAAACATTTACCACTGGGAATGCAGCAAGTATTGATTCATGGCACTGATGATGACCGGGTACCATTGATCATCAGCCAGGAATACGCGGACCGGGCCAGGCACGCCGGAGATACAGTAAAGTTGATCAAATTAGTAGGTGGAAATCATTTTGTCGTTATCGATCCAACCTCAACGGCATGGAACAGGGCGATCGATGAGATCAAGAGATTGCTGGAATCATAGGATATGGGGAACGCGCAAGCAGCACGTTCCCACGTGGTCCAACGATAGGGATGTTGTTTACAAACTCATGCTCCAGCATCAAATGGTGATCAACCGTGCACTACCCCATTACATATGTTTTGCGTACAACCCGCTTTGCGAGACCAGCACGTTATAGGTCTGCCCATCGGCAGGAATGATCACAGCATTCCCATAAGCGGCATCAACAAAAGGAGATGACCAGGACTGCTTATATACGCTCTTAAAGAACGTTCCATCGCCCCCATTGAGAGTCACCACCGTATGCTTCATAGTGCTTTCATCGTTCGGATCATCATATTGTCCTTCTAAACGGGTCAACTTATAACCAGAATGCAGACCCAGAATATTTAACCAGGAAGGGAACTTGATAATGTCACCTTGCAGCATCCAACGATCACCCTGCACAAAGTAGGTATTATCGGAGGTTTGTTTCCCACTATTATCATACTGTATCAATTCAACGCTCATCATATGCTGCTGATTTGTTATCGCACTGGCATGTATCTGGGCAACTTTAATATCACTGGTAAGCCCAATGTACGATTGAACCAGGACGGTTGCCCATAAAATGCATAAGGCCAACAAAAGCAGAATAATACCACCGATACCACGTTTCCAGCGAAAGCGGCGTCTACCATAATAGCGATAGCCATCCTCGTCCTCAAAGATTTCTCGCCTTCCTCCACCGAGGCTCATAAGCGAATGGATAAGCAGACCCAGGCCAATTACGGCTATAAGCAACAAGATAATTTGTGGCAGGCCAATCTGGATAGGAAAATTCATATTATTTTTACCTTTCAGACGTTATTTTCTTTAACAAATTGCCATACACGTAAGATACGTATGGTCCCCCTGAATACTATACGAATTATGCAAATATTTCATTGTAAGGTCCTATCGGGACGCTTTTGTTTGCATGAGATTAGGAACGCACAGGCTTGTTCTCACTCCATTCCTGTTTTTGCATGTATCTATGGACGCGAACGTATGGGCTTGTTCTCACTGCGCTCCTACCTTTGCAATTTAATTGAACCTTGATAGAACACCACCTGGATGTATTTTATCCTCTGTATTAGATAATAACGAAATGAATACACAATTAAGCACAAACATAGCGCGTAAATTGGGGGTGGACGCCGCAAAAATCGGACATGGACACCTATAAATATACGGCATGAACAACGAAGCACGGATTTGTATGTGATACGATATGGGAGGAGAGCGCGGTGAAGCAAGCCCGTCCGCGCCCAGACGCTCATACGGGCAAACGTAGGAGTGCGGTGAAACAAGCCCGTCCAGAACAAAGGAGTTACCTTTTTGTCCCAACCACCTTCTTCCCTATCGGTCTCCTCCTCAGCAGCACAACGTTTACGGCACAGGCAACCAAGTAGTGTCCCATTACGTATCTTCGCCACCTGCTTTACGGCGCTGGTAGTTGCAGTTCACTACACCAATTATAGTCCATTGATCTCCATCATTCGTAGCGAACTGCATGCTAGTAGCAGCCAGGTAGGACTCTTCTCGACGCTCCTCTTTTTAGGATTGGCAAGTGCCTATATTCCGGCTGGGATACTGGGCGATCGCCTGGGAGCACGTCCTGTATTGATTGCTTCCTGTGCCCTGATGGGGATCAGTGGAATGCTCTTGCCACTTTTTCCCAATCTGACCTGGATGCTCGTATGTCGTATCTTCGTGGGATTGGGATCGGGTGGTGCTTTTATCACAGGAGCGGGTATTGCCTCAAGATTGGGCAAACATGCATCGTTGGGACAGGGACTCTACGGTGGCTCGACACAGGCTGGATCGGGGTTGGGATTATTGATAACACCTCATCTCTTGCCACTTTTCGGCTGGCGTGGGAGCTTCCTCTTCTGGGGCATACTCAGCACAACCTCGGTCCTGCTCTGGCTCTTTGTCAATGATGGACAGGAGGTGCACACACCGGTTCCCGTCAATTTGAAGGCAGCTGTACGCTCGCCCTCGGTCTGGACGCTGGGTCTCTCGCACCTGGGCACATTCGGATTGGGCAATGCGATCGCAGCATGGATCACTGTCTATCTCGTAATGCAATATAAACTGCCACTCACGCTGGCCGCAACAATTGGCTCAATAGCGCTCTTAGGAGGTGTCATCTTTCGTCCTCTGGGAGGAATTTTGCTAGCGCGAAAAGTGATTGGTGCGATACCCCTGTTGCGGATAGGGACGATAATGGGAGCAGTAGGTGTAGGATTGCTCGCGCTACCGATACGCTTTGCACCATTCGCCATTGTAGGGCTGACATTTATCGCCATCGGGAGCACCATACCCTATACATCGGTCTTCAATGCCGCCGCGAACCTGCGCGACGTTGGAAAAGGAGTTGCACAGGCATTTGTCAGCGTCATCTCCACTCCAACGGTGCTTATAGGGCCTCCGTTAATCGGGTTCCTGGTAGATCGCACAGGCAACTTTCTGCTGGCCTTCGGATCGATACTGCTCTTTGGCTGTGTCGCAATCACTGCATCATTTCTAGCTGGCCCTGCACTGAAACGCGAGGCAATCATACAAGAGTAAAGTAGGTTTAGGAGGGTTCTTTACGAAAATCCTGCGGATTGACAAACAGTTGCACGAAACCACACTGGTTACATACCAGGGGTCGCACAATTGATCCTTGAAAACGATGTTTCTCTGAAAGAATTTTTGTATACGTTTGATCGCCACCCATGAAACGTTGCCAGCCACGTTCTTCAGAAGGGGCAGAGCAAACGGGACAGGGGTATGGTGGAACGGTTGATAGATACGTATTTTGGTCCATTGTATCTGTTCTCCTAATCTAGTATAGTAAAGGTGTAGTAACAAGTAGATACTACCATAGTCAAGCTTACCTGTCACGTATAAAGCGGGCCGACCGTTTCTTTAGTGAGAGTCAAACACGACTTGACTCTCTCCTACTTTTAGAGGATAGTGATACTTAAAATTTGGAGCGATTTTTATGTTACAAAA
Source organism: uncultured Chloroflexia bacterium (assembly GCA_963731415.1). Taxonomy (GTDB): domain Bacteria; phylum Chloroflexota; class Ktedonobacteria; order Ktedonobacterales; family Ktedonobacteraceae; genus JACDAE01. The sequence goes on along the minus strand of CAVSVN010000024.1, from coordinate 355,211 downwards.
ACCACAGGCGATTCTCTTTGACCTGGATGGGGTCTTAACAGACACGTCAGAATATCATTATCAGGCATGGAAACATCTGGCAGATGATGAAGGCATCCCCTTTACTCATGAAGAGAACGATGCTCATCTGCGCGGCGTAGGAAGACGCGAGTCACTGGGGTATATTATTAGAGGGCGTCAGTACAGCGAAGAGCAGATTCAGGAGATGATGACGCGCAAAAATAACTATTATAACGACCTTATCAAGCAGATGACACCCAAAGAACTGGTTGAGGGTGGGCGCGAACTGCTGGAGGAAATTCGCAAGGCCGGTATCAAAACTTCTACCGCCTCCGCCAGTAAAAACTGCCGCATCGTCCTTGAGCGGCTGGATATCGTGAATTATTTTGATGGTATCGCGGACGGGTACAGCGTCAGTAATAGCAAACCGGCACCGGACATCTTTGTCTATGCAGCAGGCCTGGTCAATGTACCAACATCAGCGTGCCTGGGTGTTGAGGATGCCGACGCAGGCATTGAAGCGATCAAAGCTGCTGGTATGCAGGCGCTGGCTATTGGTCCTGCCGAGCGTTTTCACAAGGCCGACAAAGTAATACCAGACATGGTAAAGAAACGTTTGCAAGACCTGCTTGATTAAAGAGAATATAGCCACTTTTGGTATATAGGGAGGATGCAGTTGTGAATCTTTGGCAAGTTAGTGAAGACACATTCAATCCAGAACTAAAACATATGCGTAGTCAGGAAACCGTTTTCACTGTTGGAAACGGCTATTTCTGCACGCGTGGCACCTTTGAAGAAGGCTATCCTAAGGCAACTCCAGCAACACTACTCTTCGGTGTCTTTGACGCGGTAGCTATCGCGAAGGAAGAGTTAGCGAACGCACCGGACTGGACACCGCTAGGACTCACCATCAATGGCGAACGATTTCGCCTTGATAAAGGGAAGATCCTTAATTATAATCGCACACTTGACATCCAAGAAGGTGTATTGCGGCGCACAGTCCATTGGGAGACGCCCACGGGAATACGCGTAAAGATCAGCAGCGAACGTGTTGCCAGCCTCGCAGATGAACACGTGGGCGTGGTGCGTTATCGCGTCACCAACGATGATAGCTCCACACCGCTTGACATAGCACTATGGACAAACTTCAACACGGCGGTGGGCAACTACGACCTCATGCACTGGGAAACGGTGGATCAAGGCTTTGAGGACGAGGTGATGTGGCTGCAGAGTGAGACAAAGAAATCAAAGGTACAACTGGCACAGACGATGACCTTCACGACCAGTCTACCTGGATGTCGCACAGAGTACCTCTCGTCTTATATCGCACCCAGTATTCGTATTTATGGCAAGCTTACGCCAGGAGAAACAATGGAGGCGGAAAAGCTCGTCGTCATGTACACCACCCGCGACGGAGTTGAGCCGCTTCCTACCGCGCTTAGTCATCACCACAAGCTACTTCATGTGACTACTTCTAACGTAGCAGAAAAAAGTGCATCGATCTATGAGCAGTTGTTGGTAAAACATAAAGAGGCATGGCAACAGTTCTGGCAGGAAGCAGATGTCATTATTGAAGGCGACGAAAAATCACAACTGGCGATACGTTACAATATCTACCAGTTGCGCATCAATGCCTCTCCGCATGATGACCGCTACAGTATTGCGGCCAAGGGCTTGACAGGCTTCGGTTATCGCGGTCACATCTTCCACGACACCGAAATCTTCATGCTGCCCTTCTTTACCTACGTCCTGCCCAATTTCGCACGCAACCTGCTGCTCTACCGTTACCATCTGCTGCCTGCAGCACGGAAAAAGGCTGCCAGCAACGGGTACGAAGGGGCACAATATCCATGGGAGAGCACGCTGGATGGTGAGGAAACCACTCCCAGCTCGATCATCCACCCCGAGACGGGCGAGGTGATTCCAGTCCTTAACGGCTTCATTGAGTATCATATCAGTGCAAGTGTTGCCCACGCAGTACAATCCTACTGGGAAATCACTGGTGATGACGAGTTTCATGCAAGATTATGGAGCGGAGATTGTGCTGAGCACGGCAACCTTCTGGGGCAGCCGGGTAGAGAAGAGCGAGAACGGTGAGTATGAGATCAACAACGTCATCGGTCCCGACGAATGGCACGAGCACGTCAATAACAACGCCTTCACCAACTACATGGCGCGTCAGAACATTATGGATGCTCTCAACAACCTTGACTGGCTAAAGAAGGCTGCCCCGGCCAGAGCACGTGAACTGGTACAGCAGCTCCATTTAACGGACGAGCGTCTGCAACACTGGCAGGACGTGGTAGAGAAGCTATGCATTCCCCAGAACCCTCAAACGAAGGTCTTCGAGCAATTTGACGGTTTCTTCCAACTGGAGGAACTCGATCAGAGCCAGTTCAAGGGGCGCAAGGACTCATACCAGGGCATCATGGGCATCTACGCCGTGCAGAAGTATCGTATTATCAAGCAAGCTGATGTGCTGATGCTTCTCACGGTCCTGAATCAGAACTTTGATCTGGAGACGAAACGGGCAAACTGGGATTATTATTATCCCATCACTGATCATGACTATGGCTCCTCGCTAACTCCGGCATTCCACGTCATCCTCGCCTGTGAGCTGGGCCAGGTCGATGCAGCTTACAAGCAGTTTGTGCTGGGAGGGCTGGTCGACCTGGAGAATCTGCGTGGCAACGCACCGGAGGGTATCCATACAGCCTGTTCGGGCGCAGTCTGGCAGGCGACCATTTTCGGCTTTGCGGGTTTGAAGGTGACTGAAGATGGCTACACCACCAATCCAGTCTGGCCCGACGACTGGACGCGGCTGGCCTTCAAGTTCCGTCATAAGGGAGAACTGGTCTCGGTCGATCTCCAAAAGTAGGGGAAAACGTGGTGGAGGGATAAAATCTCCACCACAATCCTATTGACAAGAGGGGCGAGTCGCGTTATGATAGAGCGCGTGATGAGTCCTCCCTCCGATTGTCTAGAGCGGCAGGATGAGTTGAGGCGCATTCGTCTAGCGGCCTAGGACATCGCCCTCTCAAGGCGGAGATCACGGGTTCGAATCCCGTATGCGCTACCATAGACCCTTATAGAACCGTCTCAAGCTGCTTGTATCCTAGGCTTGAGACGGTTCTTTATTTCATGATTTACCCTATTATGTAGCAACAGGTATCTACCCCTTCCATAATAGCTTATGCCAACATCGTCCTGACACTTCAATATCTCTGCTTGAATATGAAATGCTTTTTGCATCTAAGGGTCTATACAAAACGTTTTATCTAATAGGGAACAATTTCCAAAGTACCTCTACACTCTACCTACACACTAAAAGCATAGAAAGAGAGCCGCACCATGAAGGGTTGAGGCAAAACAACAGCTATACTTTAAAAAAAGGGGGAACACAACAAAAATGTACTTTGCTGTAATCTCTTTCATATTAGTTGGTATTCTATCAACTCTTACAATCATTGCATTCACCTGTTTCGGTCTTGCAGTACTTATATTCATCTTCTCCATCTTTTTAGACATCAAGGTGCAACGCCGTGAACGTGCAGCAGGGAAAAAAGTTATCTGGTATAAGCGCAACGCACTTTTTAGTAGCGGTGGAGGACTCTGCATTATTCTTTCGGATACACTCATCGCCCTTATGATTAACAATATCTTACTTCATGCACTGTTTTTCTATATCCTGATATTCCTTCTTCTTATATGTGGCCTATGCTCAATAATCTACTCACTTAAACTTGCGCTTAACCAGCGAAAGCTTGCACTCGATCAGTTAAAACGTGCACTCGATCAGCAAAATTCTGAACGTTCGAAGTAGCTAGCTCGTGGCTGTATTTCCAGAAAGTATTTCGTCCTGACGAATGGCTACTCTTCCTGCCAGGAATACTATCTGCTTCCCTGTTGCAAGCAACAATATCCTACCACCTTGCAAAGAAAAAAACTTCTTCGATCTTGCTTTCCTCCGGCATACTATCAGCAATCATTCCCAGAAAACGTCACGGATGACGCCTTTTTTGCCCAATTTGAGTGCGCACCTCTTTCAAGCATCATACAGCGAGGTGTCTCACCTTAGGCACCCCCAGACACAACTAAACTCACACGATAACGAGCAAAACCACCATGAGGAAAAGTCACCCACCACTGATCTTGCACCTGCACAACCTCACCCTGCACACCATCTACGTACTCTGGCTTTGCGGCAAATTCATCCATAAGTAGTTCTGCAACCACATTGGTAGGAACATCCACTTCAATCTCAAGGGTTTCTCCTTTCCGAGACCAGCTTACATATATGTCACCCTGGGGCGTCGGAACTATTCCTCTTGCCCAATTCAGACCACCGATGTGAGGTGCGATACGCACGCGCGAGTAGCCGGGAGCGGCTGGCTGTACGCCGAGTATCTGAGTTGAGAGGAAATAGGCTGGGGCGGCGGACCAGCCATGGCATAAGCTGCGGCTCCAGTGCATCGCCTGAAGATTTGGAAACGTCTCCCAGAAGGTCGTCGCACCCTGAGCAAGCATACGGCCCCACTGTTCACGGATGAGTGTGATTACGGTATCAATTTCGCGCTGTTTCAATAGTGTCTCTAAGGTGAAAAAGAGAAACCAGGGACTACCAACGGGAACGATTTCATCAGGAGGAAAGTTCCCCACCTCGTCAGGTGAGCTACCAATGAAATTGCCATGCTTTGCCGCTTCAACAAAGGGAAGAATACGCTCAATACGATCTTCCGGGGCACAATTGCAGAGCAGAATCAACGTATTGGTTTGCTCACTTATACGCGTTCTGGCAAGAAAGTGCTCTCGCTCGTCCAGATAGAGACTGTATTCAGCAGCGAGAGACTGATGATAAGTGTACGCCTGTTCGTCACGGACGGTATCAACGTAAGCACCACGCTCTTCAGACCAGCAATAGGTATTGATTGCAGTAGAGATACGTTCGGCAGATTCACGATAGTGGGATGCTTCACGCTCAAGTGAGGTCACGTTTGGCATTGCGGATGAATTACTATCAGTAGCAGCGAGTTCCTCAGCCATGAGAGCTGCTCGACGTAAGCTTTCAACCAGCAGAGCATTCGATGAGGTCACTTCTCCATCACGTGTTAGATCCATCGCAGACCAATCGACCAGATTCCATACATCGGGAATATTTAGCAAGCCGCGCGGCGATAGGAAGCGCAAACAACGCATCAAGCATTCACGAACCGCAGGATAGAGTTCTGCTAGAGCTGTACGATCGCCAGTAATGACATAATACTCCCAGACATTCCAGATCCATAGAAAGGTCCACATAGGAATCTCACTGAACCAGCCGCTCCCTACATGATCAGTCGTCAGATGAGTACGTTTCCGAAGCTGTGGCGGCTTGATGCTATCCAGTTTGTGTGAAAGCGATTGAGCGACAAGACGCAAGCAGCGATCGGTGAGTTCATTTGCACCAAAGGCTACCGCATTTACCAATGCCGAATTACGGGCATCTCCAACCCAAAAAACCTGTTCATAAGCAGGGCAATCGACGTAGGTATCTTCCATGCATAAGCGTACGGTATAAGCCGCTATCTCCCAGATATTTGTGAGCAACGCATCGCTACAGGCAAAGCTACCACGTGACTCGACAGGATAGGTATTCAAGAGGCAGCGAACATTGTAGAGCTTTATAGGGAGATCAGCATCGGCAGGAAATCTGAAGGTTAGCGAGACATAACGGAAGCCACGTCGCTGATGTGAACGAAACACCTGGTAACCATCACGACAAATGTAGCGGAAACTATTGCGCAAGCCATCGGTCCAGAAAATGCCACTGTCATCAATGCCTTCAAAAAAGTTTGCATCAACGACGGTTCCCCCCGAAGCATCCAACTCCAGCACCGGGAAGCCACAGAGTTCACAGCCAAAATCGACAATCAGATGTAGATCTCCTTCCTGTTGTGGGTAGAGGAGTGTATAGTCTGCGCCCTGATGTAAGAAATTTGCGGGATGCTCAGCAAGCGGAGTAAGTGGGCGGGTGAGGGGTACACGAGGTTGCGGACGGGCAATAGCTGAAGCGCAGAAGCCATTGTCAGGCAAAAGATAGTGCTGTGACCGGGTCTGCAAAAAGATATCTTCTAGATTTTCAGAGGCATAGATGACCTGGCGGGGCACGGCAGGAAGTTGTGTGATATCCAGGGCTGAGCTAATGCGTTGATACGTCTTATCACGCTCATCAAATGGACCGAGATAAGCCCAGACAGCATCAGTCTCGCCAGCGGAATCCGGCACAATACGTGTTGCATCAAAGTTCAACTCCTGAGATATTTGAAGATAGACGGAGGGCCAATCGGTGCCACTTATCACAAACAAGTTGCGCCCTTCCTGCAATTCTAATTCTCTCGCCACAGGACGACCATTACAGGTCACCTGGTACCGTTGATAGTCATGATTGTTCGCACTCGTCAAGGTAATGTGGCAGGAGCGAGGAGCAATAATTTCCGTCGCAAAGGCGCGACCACGTGTGCCAATAGCCTCAGCATGCACACCTGTTGCAGAATTCTTTACACGATGACGCAAGTCAAAGCTCCAACGATATCCAGGTGGCAAGCGAGCAATTTCTAGTGCCAATACATTTGTGGGAGTAACGATGTCCCGCGTCAAGAAAGGTATGGTACGCGGAACCAGTTCTTGCCAGGGGGCAATGCCAGCAGGCCCTATGAGAGTGGCAGGTTGCCAGGAAGTAGTTGCGTAACCTGGCGAGTCCAGTCATCCTGTGCTAAGCGGGCATCGTATTGCTCTTCGAAAGGCTGCTGGATAGAGATACGAGGAGTATTGCGCACGAAAGCCAGATCAGAAGAGATCAACCAGTTTTCATCGCTGACGATCCTCTCCACCTGTCCATTGGAGAACTCTAGCACAAGCTCACAGAGGAAACCAGCACGTGCACGAATATACTGAAATGTGTGGTCTCCCCAGTGGACGACGCGTGCGGCAAGCACATTCTCCTTCCCACTGTGCAGCCAGGATGTTACGTCGTACTCGTCATAGCTATAGGACCAGGGAAAAGAACGAACAGGACCATTGCCCAGGTCATGCGCATTGATGTACAACTCATAGCGGCTATCAGCAGTAATTAACAGAGAGGCATGTTTGATCTGTGTAGGACACTGAAAAACACGACGGAGACGCAACCAGAAGTTGCGGGGAGAAGCTTCGCCATTGTTCCAGATCCAGTGAGCATACGCTGAGAAGTTCATCAGGATGTTGCTCCTTTTTGAAATCGCTCATCTCTATCCCGATCATTGAGGTGGTGCATCCGATGATATGACTTCTCTCGTCTCTTCAGTGGGAAAGCGAGCCGAAAGACGGCTACCAATAATCCAGCCCAGTGCACCCAAAAGAGAATCATTGCCAGCCAGGTCCATAGAATTGTATTCAGTGGAACGTTATAGACAGATGCCATGACGCCTGCAATGATAATACCAAGGATCACACCAAGGGTTACACCTATCAGGCATCCCGGATGTTTCAAATTTCGACCGCGTAAGTTCTTCATCATAATACTTTGTAAGACCCTTATCTAGTTGAGAGATTTGTTCGTTTTTGATAATACCATATATCCTCGCTCTCTTGCCCATTTTCTCATTCAGGTAAGCGTCCGTAGTCATTGACAAGAACAACAATTTTTCCTACTAGCCTCAATACCCACCATACTCTATTCCGGTCGTCTTATATCAGGAAAAGTGAAAACTCAATTTGTGGTATGATACAGTGCCAGGGATAATTTCTATTTTGCAGGCTGAGCTTGTTCGCACCTTGACAGGAATCTGTGTATGCATTCCTTCTGCTGGTCACGTTCAATACAAAAAAGGATAATAATTATGGAATTTTCAGGGACTCAGACGATGGAAGCGTCTCAGAAGAACGTATGGGCCTATCTTTATGATGTCAACAAAGTAGCGGAGTGTGCACCAGGATTTCAGAGCCTGGAGGTATTGGGTGAGGAGCACTGGAAGGCAGTTATTGCCGTTGGTGTTGGGCCGGTCAAAGCAAAGTTCACGCTGGATGTGACGCGCGAGATGCAGGAACCGGATGTGATGATCGTAAAAGGACGTGGCAAAGCGCCTGGTAGTGCAGTTGAGTTGGCGGGCCATATGAACCTTACCGCTATCGATGCCGAAAAGACACAGATGGATTGGAGTGCTCATGTTATCGTGAGTGGGACTATTGCCAGCGTAGGAGCACGGCTTATGAATGGGACCGCTGAAAAGCTAACCGGGCAGTTTTTTGACTGTTTGAAAGCGAAATTGCAAACATCCGAGGAAACTGAGTAAAGCAATATTCCATGTGATAGTAGTCAGGGTACTCACATTCATGGCGTCTGCCAATTTATTGATGTATAAAACGCGCAGCAATAAATGGAGCGTCATAAGTGATGGTCCTCTGACATCTTGCTTAACCTATCGTCTTATCCAGGTTTTTGAAGAATGTGCCAAGAGCATTTTTTGTCGCCCCTTCCCCGATAGGATTATTGGCGAGAGCGATAGGGCCGGAGAGGTCGGCATTGGCATTGTAAGAGAGCATTGCCCCATCAGCTTCATCCGCGAGATTGATCTGGCTGATTGCATTGACCGAACCACCACGACCATTGCGTTGTACCTGTAGTTCCAGATAGTTCGGAGCCTGCTGATTGGCGATATTGATCACGACCCCGTATGGACCCTTCAAACCGGGCAAAGGAAGTGCCAGGTTGGCCTGAATATGACTGGTATCAAGATATTCAATTGAGTTGCAGCCAGGAATGCAAGACTTGAGCACTTCAGGATTCAGAATTGCGTTAAATACCTGTGTGCTTGATGCCTTAAACTTATGTGTACCACTAAGCTTCATTTCAGAAATCCTTCCTCATATAGCACAAAATATGCTACCCGCTTTAGAGTACAGGCGATATGCTTATGTTGATCGCTACGATCAGGACATCATTGTAATGGTTCTCAAGCTTGCTGGCAAGTGAGCTCGCTCTAAGTTCCCGAAATTCCTAGTAAGAAGCTTGAACAGAGTAGGCAAAGGACTTTGCACTAGCCAAATATACTATTCCTGTTCAGTCTTGTGTCATTGTTATGTTATACTATGCCTGTGTGTTTCAACATATATCGTTTGTCTATAAAAAAACGTGTTATGGGGAGAGTGTGATGCCTTTACGTGAAGAACGTAACGAACAAAATAATCAGGCATGGCGTGCTCACTTTGAACGAGAACGGCTCGATCTCTCGGCTTCGGTAGAGGCCGCACTTATGGACGATGGTCGTTCTTGGTCAGCAATGGGATGATGAACTTGCTGAGCAAGATGATTCTCAACCTGTTACAGGTGGAACAGAGACTTGTGCCACCACGTTTAAGCTTACAATCCAGAATGCTACCAGCAGTACAGCCTGAACATACCGTTACTACGACAACTGATGCCTATCAGCAAGTCATCTCTTCTTATGTCATGGAAGAGGCAGGAGAGAAAGCTGTGCCATCCTCACAACCTTCAGGGATGCTGGCACGGCTGGCGCGACGTTTCACTTCATCTTTTGCTGCTGTGAAACCGGAGATGCCTCAACAACAGGCAACGCTTCCATCCTCCGAACAATCATTTAACCAGGATAGTGGAAGCGTATCATCCGCATCTCCCCACCAGGAATCAACTTTCCGCGTCCATTATCCAGCCCAATATCGCACCGCTAGTACGCGTGATTGATACCGTTATGCCTTCCGAGACCGTGGAAGAGAGAACACGCACTGAACCCAAAAGCGCCGCTCGTTGAAGCGAAACGGGAAAGTACGCCTGGAGACTACGGAGCAGCCTGCAATAACGAAGGCGGTCCCCACCTCCACGTGTGGAAGAACAGGAAACAGGTGAAGCACTGCTGGCCGATGTGAGAGATGCGCTGAGTCGGCAACAGGTACTCCCGTTCTTCCCTTACAGAGAGAGGAACCGATCGTTAGACAGTATAGTGCATTGCCTTCTGCCATAGTTCTCCGCCTCTGGTTCTGGAGCGTTTGAGAGTGAACAAAGTGATGTCATGATCACTAATTCGTGTCACCGCCTCCAGTGTTGTCCTGGTGACGTTGACGACCAATCCTGGTCCAGTTGTAGTGCAGTATATCTCTTTACAGCCCGAAGTAGGATTTACCGTTCATCTGACAGCGCCCGTAACGACACGTACAACATTTAACTATGTTATATTGTCAGGGGAGACAGTTTAAACACGCTCAAGGCGAGGATGTACACCTTAGTGTTCGATCCTCGATTTCTAATAATGGCAACGTGAAAATGAAACGGCTTCCTTCACCTACAATACCACTACTCTCGACACGAATGCTGCCACCATGCAGGCGCAAAAATTCCGCAACGATGTAGAGGCCCAGTCCAACTCCTCGCGTCTGCCCACCTACGATATTTGGGGCACGATAGAAACGCTCAAAGAGGCGCGATTTGTGCATCCTTGGGGATGCCGATGCCCTGATCCTGTACACTTACCTCGACCATCTGCCTGTTGCCTTCGCCAGTGATTTGCTTTAATGAGATCGTGATAGCACCTTCAGGTGGGCTATATTTTATCGCATTTTGCAGCAGGTTGGCAAAGATCTGGAGCAGGCGTGCTCTATCACCATTGACGATGTAAGGGCGTTCAGTCGCTTCAATAGTATAGCTGATGGAATGGAGGACCGAAGTTGCGCTATTGTTACTCACCGATTCGATGACGATCTCTTCCAGGTCGATTATCTTCCGTCGTAAGCGTAATCTGTCCACGATTGAGGCGCGTGACTTCTAAAAAGGTGTTGACGATATTGGTTAACTGGCGTGTTTGCGTCTCGACGCTGTCATGCTTTCATAGAGTTTGTTGGTAGTCTCTTGATCCTGATCTGGGAAGGCGATGCAGGAGGCGTGCCATCATCTGGCTATGAGCGAGGATAATGGTCAATGGCGTGCGAAATTCGTGCGCTGTAATAGCCAGAAATTCATCCTTCAGTTCGTTCGATTCGCGCATAGTCGCTTCGTTTGTGCGTGCAATCTCGGCCTCCTGTTGCCATCGTGTCTGCTCAATAGCTAAACCAGCGAATTGCGCAATGCCCTCAACGACGGCGATGTCCCAGATATTGAAATTGCGTTTGGATGGCGCGGAGAGTGATTGTGGCTTGGCTCTTTGTGGGTTGGGGAGAACGATCTAGCATCATCACACCAAAAGGTGATTGTTATGCATAATGGGGGCAGCAAGAATCATTGTATCTCTGAAAAGCGTCAGGATGCTCCGGGCTTTGCTCTTCATTCACCAGCGTTGCATGCCCGGCCAGAATCTGGCGCCGAAAGCTTGTGCCGATATCGCTATCCATTTCAGGCTCCAGCCAATGTTTTTGCTCATTCAACCATCGTATTTCATCTCCAGGCGCAAAGCCAAGCGCTAATAGAGGTGTAAAGGCCTGTGAATTCTGGAATCGTAACTTTGTACAACGCCTCGTTCGCAATTGAGTGCCTTCAATGACATAGCAAGGACACGCTGGAGAATCTCTTTCATCTCGCTTGCATCGGAGACAACCTCTGCGGCATGCAGCAGTGCATCTAATACGTTGCGGATGCGCCGTTCGACACGCACCTGCTCGGTGATATCACGAAATGCGCAGACAATGCCAATCTGCTGCGCCTCATCATCGAAGAGCGGAACGCTATTAACCTCAACGATACGTTCAGAATTATCCGTCGTACGCGGACCCATAAAGCGTTCGTTGCGAATAGGGCTTCCATTGAGTGCACGCGTGAGGGGAAAATCTTCAAGGGAGAGCAGGTGACCATCTAATGTATAAGTTGGTTGACGCTGAAAGATGGTCAGCAAAGATTCCTGATGCTGGCCTGTCAGGCTCAGGAAATGAGTTACCGTACTGTTATTGACGATCACCTGACCATCCATGTCAAGGACGATGATGCCTTCATTCATTGCATTGAGAACCGCATCCAGTGTATGAGCACGTTCAGTTGCCAGGTGTAGCTGTATGGCGCACTTTCTCCAGCATCTGGTCTTTCTCTATCGCTAACGCACATTGCGTAGCGATATCCAGGGCAAAGGCATAATGCCTCTGTGGTAGATGATGCAGTGAAGGAAGGATAATTGATGAAAGCAAAACCGGCACAGTGGGTCTGCTGTACCTCGTTCTTATCGCGCTCTTTACGTCTCTTGTGGCTCTGTATACCAACCATGAGAGGGACGATCAGCACATGCTCGAATCCAATCTGTTCATACCAGAGACGTTCTCGACCCTCGGTCAACTCGCACATCACAAAAGCACTCTTCCCACTTAGCGCGAGCACTATGACAATGAGGAAGATCATGCAGTGAGATGGGAAGCCTATGCCTGGATACAGCGTGGTGCAGCCCGCTCGCGTAGGCCAGAGTAATGGTATCGTTATCGAGGAGGGCGATGGCAGCCCCTGTCGCTTCCGCTCCACTGATAAGATGGCGGACGGCGATCTCTAACACTGTTGAGAGAGGCTTTCCTGAATTCACACTCGTTGCTACCTGGTAAGTGGATTGTGCCCGCTCGATCAGACGTTCGGCGCGATTACGTTCTTTTTGTGCTTCCTGATAAAGTTGTGCATTATCAATAGCAACTGCGGCCTGCTGGCCGATGGCACGGACGAACTGCTGCTGCTCTCTAGAAAATGTGCGACTCTGACCTGGATTATCCAGTGACATCATACCGACCGGGCGTCCTTCGCGCACCAGGGCAACCAGCAAAATCGAGCGTACCAGGAACTTGTCTGTGACAGCATGAATAGAGGGACTTGCCTCTAGAGTAAGGTCTTCCAGGGCCAGCATGCCATTATTTTCAAACAGACGGTGAACCAGGGGGTCATTAAATGGAAGAGAGCTGCGCTGCCATATTTTATCGGCTACCTGCAAAGTTTTCCCATTCAGATGCTGTGAGGAAACGTGATACGCAGAGGGGAGAAATATATCACGCGTCGTATCCAGCAACCAGACTGCACAGCGCTCCACTTCACACACTTCGGTCGTACGTCTCACCAGCACCTGTAGAATATGAGTAGGATCAAGTGAGGAGGCCAACAATTCTGAAAATTCGCGCAAAAGTTCGCTCTCACGTAGCGCTTTGAGCAATTGCTGGTGTTCTTGATCGCTGGTAGAGAAAGGACTTTCACCTGGCATAGTCGTGACCTCTTCAGGGACTTTTCTGTCTAATATTAAGGGCAAACCGGGTCAGCATTTATTTTTTTGATACAGTTGTTTAAAAGCGATAATGGGGAAATTTTATTCAGTTAACTCAAATTTTAACAGATCAATAGTGTCACGTCAAGGATTCCACTATTCTCTAGTAATACACATTCTGATTTTTAGACAATAAATACGAGTGGTATGGAAGATACTGTTTCCATGATATCTTCCATACCGCTCTTGCTCAATTTCTGCTTGTTTTTCTCCTAAAAGCTCTTTTTTGTTATGGGGTTCTGAAAGTGAAGACCCATGGACCCCCACGAATGCCTTTTATACCCGCTACAGGCTTTCCAAATTTGTCGATTTCTCGCATAGCAGGATTTGATGTATAGGTGAGCGTCCATTGGCTGTGAAGAGCATTCGCGAAATCAAGAATTTGTTCACCTCCATCTCTCCCCTCTTCACCACCAGGAATAACCTCCTTGCCATTCACGGTTACCACCAGATCCGTCGCGATAGACCCATACCCGCTCTTTACATAAACAAGCGTTCCTTCGTCTGGTGCGATTACTACCCGTTCCAGCGTGATGCTAGTACCATTTGATGTTACTGTCTTGTTCAGATGCATGACCTGTACACCACCCTGGACAGGGACAGTAAAGTTAAATTTGAAATCAGTATGCACTGTTGTTCCCTGTTGGGGTAATCCCATTACCACACCGGGAGGTGGTGTTTTTACTGGATCAATAGTTTCGCATCCAGCCATTGTAGGTGATCCAGATACTTCGCTTGCATACAATGACGCTATGCTGAGATGCAACGACAATGGCTGAGGCATACGGCTTAGTTCGCTGATATCAAAACTCAGTAATTGACCGCCATTATTGCCATCAAACACGTTAGAGCCAGGATGTAGTGAGATGGGAAACGTGTGCCCATAATCATCACTCAGGCTCAGGCCATTCTGGGCTGCACCAAAAAAACCACCTGGATTACTAAATCTATGATTTTTCGGAGCTTGTAAATCGTAGACAATGATCATTTGAGCTGCATTGGCATAGAGACGCTTGATGGTCATAGTAAAGCCACAGGCGCTTTCTTGCAAATTGACAACTTTACCAACTTGATGGTGCCCATAAGTGGAATCAAGCCAGGTCAGCAGCTGCTCTAGTGGTACTATGTTTGGTAACGCTGCCCCTATCAGAAGTACAACACTTAGTGATGCTAACACTACAACTCCTGCAAGTCGTAATCTTTTGATCGGACGCCTTTTTGGTTGCTGAAAATGGTGGGGTACAGATGTCTGTTTCACTATGTGTGCTCTGAGAGCATTCTTAACCGTTACATGCTTCCATGCAAGCATTTGTATGTTATCAAAACGGCGTGCAGCCTTATCAAGATCATTTATCAGGGCCTTTTGCAACCGATCAGGATTTTCTCCCCAACAGGTCTGAGTAATCACGTTCATTGAGCGTTGTCATGGTATTGCTCCTTCAACGTTTTTAGTATACGTGTCAATTGTTTTCTCGTTGCGAACTCACTTTTGCCGATAATGCTCGAAATCTCCGCGATACTCAGGTCGCATACAAAGCGTAGTACTACCATTTCGCGCTTGTGCTGATCCAGTCGTGCCAGGAGGTTGCGCAGGTAGTCAAAGGATTCCTCTCGCAAGATGGTATCCTCTGGATCTCCCACTCCTGGGTGATTCAGTTCTTATTGTGAGATCCCATGCAACGGTAGAGCGGTGACGCTTGATAAAGTTAATTGCGGCATTATGCGCGATGCGCAAGAGCCAGGATTGGAATGATCCTCGTTGTGGTTGGTACTGACCCAGAGCGTCCAGAGCACGCAGGAAGATCTGCTGCGTGAGATCTGCTGCATCCTCTGCATTTCCAGTACAAACAAGGGTGTATCTATAAATGCGGTCGCAATGACGTTCATAAAGGGTGCCAAACACTATTGGATCTACCAGAGCCGCCTGAGCCAGGACGTTGTCATCCTGATATGTAGTGCAATCTTTCTGATTTTCAATTGGCACGGCCATACATATCTGCCTCTATTCTTTTTTCACTACTTTGAGAGCTCTCATAAACATTTCTTTGTATTGCAATACAATAAGATATACACAGGAATTTAAAAATTGGGACAAAGATCATTATTCATATCAATGGGAGCAAGCAAAGAAGTTCAATCACCGCTTCCATGCTTCGTCGTGGGAATCCCCTGCGGATGGTCGGGTCTAAAATAGTAGACCCGACCATCAAGAACGCTCATGTTTTTAGAACAAAAAGTCTTCGAGATTATTTTCCGTGGTGGCGCAAGCTTAGTATCTGGAATAGGAAGGCAAGGGCAGTTCCCGCAACTGCGCTTACTATGGCTACCATTCTATTAGAACCTTGTGCCTGTTTCTTTCTGTCTTTTGCTGCATCGCGGGCCTCGTCGTTACTGTGAGCAGCGGAAGCAATCTGGTGCTGAATATGTTTATTTCTCGTTTGTACCTTTTCCTCGTGCTGAAGTTCATCCGAAATGTGTGCTCTATCTTTTGATTCGGTCGGGCGAGGATTAACATGGGCATCCGACTCCGCATCTGGAATATCACGATTGAGCTTGCCGCCCATCGTACTGACAAAGGTCACCAGGTCATTTGGTAGGGGCTGCACCTTCTCTGAGAAGTAGGCGTTGACCTCGGCACCGAGCAGCAGGATCACCGCAAAGTAGTAGAAAAAAACTAGCAAGATGATGATGAGGCCGACCTGGCCTGCATAACCACGAAGAAAATGCGTGGTGTAAAATGGGAAGGCAATCAGGAATATTTCAAGCAGAACGGCTGCGGCAATTGCACCCTTCCAGCTATTACGCCAGCTTATTTTCTGGTTCGGCACTACGAAGTAGATCGCCTCGAACAGAATGAATGCAAATAAGTATACCAACCACTGCACTCACAATGCAGCTGACAATCACGCCTCCTGACGCCACTTGTAAGGGTACTGAGCACCGGAATACTTTTCAATGTCGGACTATTGAGCAATACTGAGAAAAACGAAGGGATGGCAGATAGCGAACGACCATGATCGGGATAAGAATGATGAACAATAGCAACATAACGAATGCAACAATATTCTGGCGAATGACTGGTCGTGGTCGCACGCGATAGAGCAGATCCAAAATCCCCTCCAGGGTTACGAATAGACGTGAGCCGCCGAATACAGCAGGTAAGGATCGCAATGAGTCACCAGAAATACCACCATTTTTCTTAACTGGTTGCTGGCTAGTTGCACCAGACTTCCTAAGCCAGGCTATCTTCCCTGCCTGAGTTGTAATACTATTCTCTTAAGCTGGATCGCCATCTAGAATCAGGCCAGTAATACCGAGAAGGGCAATAGCGATAGGGAATATCGCCAGCATCAAGTTATAGGCCATAATGCCTGCAAAGTTCATGACCCAGTCGTTGTTAAATTTGTTGACAAACGTCTGGGCCGGTTTAACATCTTTCTGTACGTCTTTGACCAGTTCTGCCTTCGAATCGGACGAAGAGCCAGCATTTTTCTTTTGTGCGGTGGCTGCCATAAATACATTCTCCTTCGGGCGCTTTCTATCTTCCCTCGTATGAATATTCACCTTCTTGTGAAAACGTGTAATGATTCTGAATGATATAATCCTGTAAGTATGTCACGTGTGAGAGAGTTGTCAGGCTTCATAAAAAAAATCGTGTCGTGATAATTTTTTCTGAACCTCTTTTGTTGTACACGGACGCCAGATAGCGTATATTTATATAAACTATATATTACTTGATTAGCCCTGTTGGAAGAAAAAAATAGATGAGCGCACGACCTCCAAAATCATTTGTTGGCCTATTATGGGATATTCTGCGTGTGAGCGCACACACAATCTGGCATAGCAATGGCAATCCCGCACGCACAGTTATCCAACGCCAGCAAGCGTTAACCGTGCTGGGATTACCGCCGACTGCGACCCCTCAGCAGATTAAACGCCGCTACCGATCGCTTGCCAAACGCTATCATCCTGATCGCGGAGGGGATCAGCGGCAGATGCAGCGCATTATCGCCGCTTATGAGTTACTGATGAAGGACCAGACCGTAAGGTGACGACCCCCTATGTCTGGAAGGACAGGGGCTTCTCAGGAAACGCGGCATCTACTGATTACGTTAGCTCCTGAATGGGGCAGGCGGCGAGGGCGCGATAAATCTGGTCCCTACCCCTGCAATATCTGGGGAAGTTTTTAAGCTGCATTATCACGCTCGTGCTACACGAGGCGAGCACCACAGTTATTACAGAATTGTTTGCCTGGTTGTACACGTGCGCCACACTGATCGCAGAAAAGGGCGGCGTGGCTGTCCCTCTGGTGGATTTTGTGCAGCCAGAGGTGGCGCGACAGGGGATTGATATACTGGCGGTTGTTGTGGCATCGGTGCCCCATTCTGTACAGGTTGGTAGGGTTGAGTATGGCTGTATTCGGTTGTGGTGGCTGCCCTGAATTTTGCCCTGAGCTGGGTGCCAATACCTGTTTCTTTTGTTGCCTGAAGCGTCTCGTTGATCGTTTTCGCCGCCTTTACCGCAAAGCCTCCTAGCGTACTGGCAAGTTTCAGCCCTTTCGCAATATCATCCATATCCTGCTTCATGCGGTGCGTAGGTGGTAGTAACGTTGAATCGGAGACTTTCGTGAAAAAGTTTTTGCCGATCTGCACTCCATCACCATTTAAGGAGAGCTGTCCCTGCTCCTGCGCTCCATCATCAAAATTGAGCCAGAGTGTCATCTCCTGTTGCGTATAGCTTCCCTCGCGCCGAACTTCTGGCGCTGCCGCTGAAACCTGCTGCCCACTGATCAAAGATTGTGCCGCACCGGAGGCTCGGCTATGCTCTTGCACAATCAAAGAAAAGCGTCCATTTGCCTGCACAATAAGGCGATCGATGCGCGAAGTAAAGTAGTCAAGTCCTATACCCGAACGATGCACACATTCATATTGTCCCGTAATCGGTTTCATCATACGTTGCTCTCAAACTGTAGGGGCCGCGTTTACGACGCCCATGCAGTGAAAAATTGTAACATCCCATTATACCATTCAGAGCAGGGCAACATCTTCCATCGATACGGCAGAAGCACCAGCAGACACCAGATCTGAAAGGTGACGTGCCTGCTCCAGTTCCTGCTCACTCTCCGCAATTTTGCCGATCTTGAGCAGATGATGGCCCAGACGTACATGAGCACCGATACGGGCAGCAATACGATGCGTATCAGCCAGTTCTACAGTTGCACAACGGAACGACTCTTCCGCCTCAGGATCTTTAGGATTGATCGCCTCCAATATACGACCACGCATCAAATAGGCATCGGCACGCCGCAATTTGTAACTTTGCTTGCCAGCATTCAGAGCCATCTCCACATAGTGGAGAGCGGCAGCATAATCCTTGCTTTCCAACTCTATCGCGGCCAGAGAGCAGGCGGCAGCAGAGATCACATTTGCTTCATCCTGCTGGTGCTGGGCATCTGAAGGAGCTTTATTCTCAAGTATAGCAGAGGAAGAAGACCAGGTGGAAAGAACCTCTTCCAGATGGGCACGTGCCTTTCGATCTCACCCAGCGTCTTCTCAATATGGGCGATCTCGCAGGTGACGGTGGCAGCTTGTAACTGATCACCCATAGAACGATAGAGAATGCGAGCAGTTTCAGCATGTTCTAATGACTGGCGCAACACAGCCTCTCGATAATTTGCACTCCCTTTGGGATCGTTGTTCAAGGTATTAGCCTTCGCATTGCCAAGTAAAGCCAGGCCCCAATGTACTTCGGCAACATGCCCGAAAGGAGTTTTGTCGTTGATCAATTGCAACGCGAACTGATATTGCTCCTGTGCTGGTTCAGACTGCTGCAATTCGCGATGCGTTCCGGCAAGATGAAGATGCAATAGCATTAATTCTTGCCGCTGCTCATCTGACAGATTTCCCCCACGCGGTCGTTCATTGATCGCATACATGAAATCCTGCTGCGCCTCTAAAAACTTGCTTTGTTCAAAATAAGCATGACCTCGTAATGCAGCCAGACGCCAGCGAAATGCACCAGGAACTTGCGAAAAATGCAGATCTTTTAAACTATTTACAGCACGATAGCATTCTTTCTGTGCTAAATATTCAATAACTTCAATTCGTAACTCTTCATAGAATTTATAGTGGTTCTCTTCCATTTCTGCACTGCGATGCTGCTGAGCGAGAATTTCCAGATCTTCAAGTGGCAATTTTAAGCGTGTCGCAAGAAAACGCAAGCTCTCAGGGGAGGGATCGAGGCGATTGCGCTCTATTTGTGAGAGAAGGCTGGTACTATAGTGTCCATCGGCAACCTCTGCAAGAGAAAGCTGAAGGTTTTCACGAGCGGCTCTGATGAGTCCTCCCAGAGTATCTGGTGAAATGTGCTTGGATGGGCGAGGCATAACCCTATACAATCCTTCCTACTTAGAAAAAGAATAAAAATAAGCATAAACAATAAGATAGTATATAACAATTGCAGTAATTATAATCGAATGCGAAAGAAAATACAATCCCATCTTTCAGTATGGTTACTTGAAAGGACTCAATGATTGAGGTAGGAATCCTTTAATTCTCTCCACATCCGGGAATAACCCCTCGTTTCCGTTCGTTTCTACTACAAAAAGAAAAGAAAAAAAGAGAAAGGCTGCCATATTGGCTCCAGAAAAACGACTCTAAAAAAATTAGAACTTTTGGTCCATATCTGTATTGACTTTCTTCTGAGAAGACTGTATGCTGAAAAGCACAATAGAAAGTGCTTTTTGAAATGAGGTATAGAAAAGATGTCCCGTTCCTCGAAGGTTCCCCTGCCCATGCCAGATGAAGCTGCTATCGTTCAGGAACAACTTTCACTTTTTACAAGTAATTCTGTTACAAAAAGCTCTGAGCAGTCGGAGGTAAAAACGTCTCCAAAGGCAAAGAAACAAACAAATACAACCTATTCAGCCGCCGATATCCAGGTATTAGAAGGCATCGCCGCGATCCGTCATCGTCCTGGCATGTACATCGGCTCAACCTCTACCTCTGGGCTGCTTCACCTCATCTGGGAAGCGCTGGACAATGCAGTCGACGAGGCGGTGGCGGGCTTCGGAAAAGATATATGGGTACATATTGATCGCGAAGGATGGGTGACCGTACGCGACGAGGGCCGTGGTATGCCGTTTGATCTGATGCTGTACCAGGGAGATTATCTCCCCGCTGCAACTGTGATACTGACGGTCCCTCATTCGGGTGGCAAGTTCTCCGAGGGCGCATATAAGACAGCTGGCGGCCTGCATGGTGTCGGCTCAACTGTGATTAATGCTCTCTCTGAAAAGCTGGAATTGACGATCTGGAAAGATGGACAGCAATTTACACAGGCGTTCAGCCGAGGCTCCGCTATGCCACATCAGGTGGTACCCTGTGATCCTAAAATGCACGGCACACAATTGCGCTGGCTCTATGATCACTCCATCTTTGATCCCGATGCCTACTATGAACTTTCGGCGGTTGAGAGCCGCTTAAGCGCCGCTGCCTATCTCAATCGCAGCGTCTCCTTTCACCTGGATGCCTGGGATGATGAGCGCGATGAGCAGATGATGCGTGTCTTCTATTCGCGTGATGGCCTGCCCGATTATGTACGTGAACTGACCGCGAGCACCAATGCTCCGCTCTTCAAACACGTCATCGCCATTGCAAAAGACAAAGATAACGTGCGCGTCGAAGTAGCCCTGCAACCAACCTCTGGCTATAAAATCACGATGTATAGTTATGCCAATGCTGTACGTACACGTGATGGTGGCGTGCATGAAACGGGCTTTAAGGCCGCTTTGACGAAGGTTGTGAACGATTACGCCCTCAAACTGGGTGTGATCAAGAGCCGTGAGAAAGAGGCGTTCCGGCCCGAAGTGATTCAGCAAGGTCTGAACGTCGTCATCTCCGTCAAACTGACCGATCCCCAGTTCCAGGGGCAGACCAAGGATCGCCTGAACAACGCGCCCGTCGAAGGCATCGTGCGCTCGATTGTCGATGAAGGGCTGAAAGACTGGTTTGAAAGCAATACTGCGGCAGGCAAAGAGTGGCTCAAAAAGATTTTGCAGATGCAGAAGGCCCGCAATGAAGCGCAACTGGTGGAGGAACTGGCACGGGCTGGCAATAAGAAAAATGGCGAACTCATTGATACCACCCTCTCCAAAAAGTTCTTACGCTGCAATACCTCTGATGCTTCGCGGGCAGAACTCTTCATCGTTGAGGGCGATTCTGCAGGTGGAAGCGCTGGTCAGGGACGCTTCTCCGACTTTCAGGCCGTACTCAAACTTAAGGGCAAGCCATTAAATGTTGCCAAGGCCGATCTGAAAAGCATCGTTGAAAATGAAGAGATCCGCACTATTATCAATGTCCTGGGCACAGGAACACGCGATGTCTTTGATATCAGCAGACTCAAATTCAATCGTGTCATTATTGCTACCGATGCCGACGTGGACGGATTGCATATTCAATGCCTGCTCCTGACGCTCTTCCATCAAGAGTTTAGCGATCTGATCGAGCGCGGCCATGTCTATATCGCCTGTCCTCCGCTCTATTCGGTCAAATATAAGGGGAAAGTGATCTGGCTACGGAACGACGAGGAACGCGACAAGTTTGTTCGTACGCATGCCGATGCACAAAATCTGGAGTTCAAACGCTTCAAAGGTCTTGGCGAGATGAACCCCAAAGAGCTGCGTGATACCACCTTTGATCCAGCGCATCGTGAATTGAAACGCGTCACAATGGAAGATGGCGTCCTGGCGGCTAAACTGGTGACGGAACTGATGGAAGACAAGAACGCGGAGCGCCGCCGCACATTCCTGGCCGAGCACTCGCGCAAAATTAAAGAACTGGATGTATAAATAATGGCTCGTACACCGGAAGAAATCGTAGAAACTGGCATCGTTCAAGAAGATTTTTCTGTCATCATGGCCCAGGCATTCGCGACCTATGGCCTCTCGGTCGTGACTGATCGTGCCCTACCCGATGCCCGCGATGGTCTGAAACCTGTGCAGCGGCGTATCCTGGCTGGTATGCGTCCAGGGCCGCTATCTCCCCAATCGTCCAACCGTCAAGAGCGCCGAGATCGTGGGACTGATTCTCAGGTAACTATCATCCGCACGGCGACACTTCTGTCTATGACGCAGCTGTGCGTATGGCCCAGCCCTTCACGATGCGCTATACACTCATCGAAGGGCAGGGCAACATGGGAAGTGAGGATGGTGATGCTCCTGCCGCCTATCGTTATACCGAGATGCGTCTCTCACCATTAGCGGAGGCGCTGATGGCCGACATGGAAAAGGAGACCGTCCCACTGCATCCCACCTATAAGCAGGACCCCAAAGTCGTCGAGCCGGATTATCTGCCTGGTCGTATCCCGCCCATCGTCAATCCATCAAGTGGTATTGCCGTGGGCCTCTCCACCAATATCCCACCGCACAATCTAGGCGAAGTGTTGCGTGCCTGCATTGCCTTGCTGGATAAGCCTGAGATGAGCGTCGAGCAACTTATGGGCTATATTCAGGGACCCGATTTCTCGCAGGGTGGGCGTATCATCGGCACCGATGGCATCAAAGACTATTTTACCAATGGTAAGGGACGCATCATTGTACGCGCGGAGGTTCGCTTAGAGGAGACGCCGCGCAACCGCTCGCTGATCATTACCCAGATTCCACCAATCGGCAGAGACAGGGTGAAAGCCTCCATCGTTAAAGCCATCAACGCACGTAAACTTGAAGGTCTGATGCCCGATGTGCGTGACGAAAGCGATACGGAGAAGGGCATGCGCATCGTTCTGGACCTGCGTAAGGATGCCGACGCGGCCCAGACGCTCTCGTTGCTCTTTAACGAAACAGACTTGCAGATCGGCCTTTCGTTTCAGATGGTCTTTCTCTTCGGCTCACCAATGCAAGCGGCTCGCCAACCAAAACAAGTTGGCCTGCTCGAATTGCTGAACTACTGGAACGCGCACCAGATTGATGTCCTCACTCGACGAGCAGAGTTTGATCTGCGCAAAGCTCGTGAACGCCTGCACGTCGTCGAGGGTCTCATCATTGGTAGCGCCAACGCCGAGCAGATCGTCAAAATCTTCCAGCATGCCGAAGATCGTGCGGCAGCACGAAAAGAGATCGAGACAAAATATTCTCTTACCTCCATACAATCCGACGTTATCGCTTCAATGACGTTAGCACAGGTGACACGCCTGGATGCAGGCAAATATGTCAAGGAAAAAGAGGAACTACAGACGCGCATCGATGAATTGGAGCGTCTTCTTTCAGACCGTAAAGCGTTGATCTCCTTGCTTAAAAAAGAGATGCAGCAACTGATCAAACAATTTGGCGACGAGCGACGCACGATTATCGACACCGAGGGTCAACTCCATGCACCCGTTACCGTCGTTGAGATGCTTCATGATCGCGAACAGATAGCCATTACTACCACGCGTTCTGGCGCTATCAAAGCTCTTCCTGCCGATACATTCAAACCACGCGGCAAAAATGGCAATGCGCTCTACACTCCTGTGCGTGGAGATGAGCAGTTACGCCAGGTCATCTCCACCACCTCACAGGATTATCTCCTCTGCATTGCGTCAAGTGGACGGATATTTCAGATCGCCACCCATCGCATTCCCGTGGCAACACGCTCAGCGAAAGGTGAACCCTTGCGCAAACTCCTGGAATTGGCTCCAGGCGAAGAGATTGTTACGATCCTCCCGATCGAGTCATATGACGAGAAGCGCTACCTGGTCACCTTCAGCAAACTCGGTAAAGTCAAGAAATCTCCTCTGAGCGAATACAAAACAGCTGATGTCGACGGTTTGCAAGATATGAAACTGGCGGACGGTGATAGTATCGTGGTTGCATTGATTTCAGATGGACAGGGCGAATACTTTGTAACGACCGATAGTGGACAGACGTTGCGTTTCAGTGATGAGACGCTCCGTGCTCAGGGACGCGTTGGGCAAGGAGTCGCTGCAATGGCGCTGGGCAAGGGAGCAACGGTTATTGGAGCATTATTCCTCTCAAGTCAAAAAGAGGGTCTGGTGAACTTCCTGGTTGTAACAGATAGCGGTCTAGTCAAGAAAGTTCCCACGAGTCAGTATCCACAAAAGGGACGTGCTACCGCAGGTGTAGTCACAACCGAATTAACGGAGCGAGAACACGTATTACTGACTCTGCTCATCAACGAACAGGATTCTTTGCTTGTAACCTCGACAGGAACAAATGGCGAACAGGTGAACATGGTCAAAGCAAGCGACGTGAAGGCCTTTCCAAGGGCACGCAAAGGTGTGACACTGGTCGATGGGCGGATTGTGTCTATCACTAAATTGTAAATGGGCGGGTTAATGAATGGCTCCCGTACACCATATGCAAAAGAGAATGGGGAATGGGCAGAAGAAATGCTATTGTCCTCGAAGATCTATAGAAATGTCGTTTTCTCAGAGGACATTTAATTTCCAATTCATCGGATGAAGACGATATAAGGCTCAAAAAGCGTATCCACCCCTCCCATTGATGAGCAGATAGATAAGCCCAATGACAATCAAGCCAATACCAGGCAACCAGAGCGAGAGCATGAAAGGAATGAAACCCGCAGGAGTAAGATTGTGGGCTAGCAATAATTCGACGAGTCCCACTAGCAGAACAAGAAGCCCAGGAGATATTGCGCCCTTGCCGACATATCCCCTTCGCCCGGCCAGAGCAATTGCCAATAAACCAACACCGATAGCAAGAATAAAGAAGGCCAGCACCGCATTTCCTGGAATAATATGCTTGAACGTGAGAAATACAGCCAGACCTAAAGGAGTTACTAACCATCCTGCAATCATTAAACGCGGAGGATAGAGAAATGCACCAATCAGCAGACCGATACCAAGCAGAAAAACACCTAAAGGATATTGATAGGGATTCAAGCGTAAAATCAGAGCGGCTAATATAAAGACCACTCCCAATCCGAGTAGTGTGTATGTCTGTCGTATCCTGTTAGTACGTGCGACGCGTGCGGCCATGGTACCTGTCATCTTTGCTCCCTCAACGCTAGTAGTTTATGCAATCGTCGAAAATATTTGTTTAATACGTTCAATCTGTTGCAGATGCGTCTCACCATGTTCCAGATAGATGTTGAAGAGATCATAGACCGTTATTGTACCATGTTCAGGATGGTTGCTGGTAGATTCCCAGGCTTCAGGAGGAAGCGAACGTACCAGTGCAGTGGTAGATGCCCGCAAGCTTGCAAAGAGTGCAAGTGCCAATTCTCGTTCCTGAGTATGATATGAGAGTTTTCTGTGCCCATGCCGCCTCGTCATAAACTGGTAGAGTAGACCTTTCTTCAGCTAACGTCTTACGGAGACGCCAGTAGCCCATTGTCTCGCTATCTGCCAGGTGGATGACGATCTCGTGAATACTCCATTCACCCTGAGCAGGGATATAATGGATATGTGCTTCATCCAGGCCTTCAAGTGTTGCCAGGACCAGTGAAGGAGTAATCTTATAGCGCTCAATTTGTGTGGACGTTGGCATTGGCATGCTGAAATCGCCTTTCGCTACTATGCTTAGAAATATGAATATTGCAGTGAATACTATTAGTAATACGAAGAAGCCACGCTCATTTTTCTCATGCTGTGGATCTTGGCTTGAAGTGGGGGGGGAAATAGAGTCAAGGAATAAAAAGGATCGGGGAAGGAGCGCACATAATGGCGCTCTTTCCCCGATTTCGATTAGAATGCCGCAGGATTTTCAGGTGGAGTGATGTCATCAAACGTATTCGAGACAGTATCTTTTACAGCCTCGGCAGGTGACTCGGAACGTACAACCTCGATTGAACATTGGGCAATCAATGCACCAATAACTCCAATAGCAGCTGCAACTGGTGCCAGCACCACTCCCGCTACACCCACTGTCAAAGGAATTTCCAGCAGAGTGCGACCATCTTGCTTGATGATGACGCGACGTACATTCCCCTCGTGAATAACTTCTTTCACTTTGGAGAGCAACTGCTCGCCCATGACCTGCAACTCTTCAACGTTATAACCCGTGCGTTGCTCAATGTTATTAGGATCTGTCTGTGCCATAATTGTGTTTTTCCTTTCTCTTAGACGATACGGGAAAGAAGGGCACGATATACACCCCCACCAGGCGCGATACATCTGGCCCCTACCTCTTATTGTTGTACCAGTGGCTAATGAGCAATATCAATTTCAAGCAGTACAATTCCCGAAATTGAATATAACCTCTAGTGTTTAATCTCCTCTATCGTAGCTCGCCTTGTATTATTACGGCTACATAAGAGTATACGGAGACAAGGAGCGAATGGTTAGAGAAATTCGATCACAAGTCGGTCTCAATTGTTTTTTGTCTCATGATTCATTATGATGATAGAGCAAAATGGCAAAGCAGATTCTCTAGTTCAGAAAGGCAACAATAATGAGTATAGATAACAACGCGCTCTGGTATATCAATGGACGTTGGGTGCATCCCAATGAAGCAACGATCTCAATTAACGATGTAGCTGTCTTGCGAGGGTATAGTGCCTTCGAATCGCTACGTACCTACGATCGCCACCCCTTCCACCTTGATGAGCATCTGCAGCGCCTGTACCGCTCGGCAGCAATGATCGACCTGGAGATTCCCTTTCCACGCGAATTTGTGACCGGACTGGTACGTGAAGCAATCGAACGTAATTCCTATAAACATGCCTCAATCCGTTTGCTTGTGACGGGTGGCGTGAGTGAAGATGGCGTCATGCCTTCCGATCAACCAGGATTAGCAGTGCTGGTCACGGAACTGGGCGAACGAGACATGGAACGTTTCGCGCAGGGCATCAAATTGATCACCAGTTCCTTGCAGCGCACAACTCCTGAAGCCAAAACCTCTAATTATACGGCTGCCATTCGTGCTCTCAAGGAAGCAAAAAAACAGAACGCCAGCGATGCGCTCTTTGTAAATGAACAGGGACACGTTCTGGAAGGGACACGGAGCAACTTCTTCGTCTTTCGTGGAGACACGCTGGTTACACCAGGGAAAGGTGTTCTAATGGGTGTAACGCGTAGAACTGTGTTGGATCTTGCACGGGGACGTTTCCCAATCGAAGAGCGCCCAATCCTGCTTACAGAGCTTCCTCAGGTTGACGAAGCCTTTATCACTTCATCTTCAAAGGAGATCACCCCTGTTGTGCGTATTGACGATGTGATGATTGGCAACGGGAAGCCTGGATCGCGAACGTACGAGATGGAGCAGCGTTTCATCGAGATGATTGAGCGAGGCGAGTTTTGATTACGGATAAAGAAGTAGATGAGACTTATGGTAAATAATTTAGCGGAAATGTAGCCAAAAGCGGGTTGATACGGTAATATAGAACATACAAATTGGCGTGTTTATATCTATGGGCAATTAAGATATTGGGAGAGTGGGTATGAGTTTTGTTGATCTTATTACCGTTTTCAGTGGGCTTGTTTCTATAGCAGCGGTTATTGCAACAGGTATAGCGGCGCTTATTGATTATATTAGTAAGCGGGGAAGCAATACGCAGAAGATGAAGAATATAATGATCATCATCTCTGGTTCTATTGCTGTTGTCGCTGCTATCCTGGCGTTTTCTGTAGGATTTTCACGCCCTACTATTGCTGTAAATCATTACACAGGGATATCGCTCCCAGGAAAACCTGCTCCAACAGAGCCAAATTACAATACAGTAGTCGTTGTTACACCAGCCCCAACTAAGCCGACCATTACAAAAACCCTTATTGAGGATAAAACGCTTACCTGTATCAATACCTGCTCCAGTGGACTCAATGTCGTGCTCAATAGTATTGTTATTGATACCACGCATCAGAGAATGCAATGGAACTTTACTATAACAAATAATAGCGCAAGTGCTTGCTCTGGTGCATATGTCTCTCTCTACTTAGAAGATGCTGCAGGAGTGAGAACGGACGGAGATAAACCGGGAACGCTTACAGAATACACACCTCTCAATGTGGGGCAAACATTGCAGGAGTCTACAACGTTTGCTCTATTGCCGCAATCAGGAGCAACATATACACTTCATGCTTCTCCCTATTGCAATGGTTCGGATACTGATCAGGTGGAGACATTTACATTCTGAACAACGAGAGATAGACATTTCCTGCACAAGCAAAGGTCACAGCGACAGCGAAGAATCATTGACCAATGAGGTAAAGCGTTCTGGACTCTGGTTCGCAAAATGATTATAAGGTTTGCCCGTTCCTTTTTTCTTCTCGCTCAACAGTTTCTTAGATAATAACAATGCCACCCATATATATTCATACAGGTAGCATTGCTTAAGCAGGAAACTGTTCTACCCGATAGTAGAAGGTACTACACCTGCCACCTCAGCAAAGGCAGCATCAAAAATGTCCATCGCCTGCTGCACCTGTTCATTTGTAACATCAAGGGGCACGAGCACACGTATCACATTATCGTACATGCCAGCCTTGATCAGGACCAGTCCATGTTTGTGAGCCGCCGCCATAAGTTCGCTTGTGATATGAGCATCGGGTTCGCGTGTGGCACGGTCCTTGACCATTTCCATTGCGATCATACAACCAAGACCACGCACCTCGCCGATGCAGGCATAGCGCTCCTGCAGCTTCGCAAAATGCTCCCAAATGGTCGTACCGATCTCTTGTGAGCGAGCGGCCAGGTCTTCCCGCTCGTAAATATCGAGCACAGCCAGGGCAGCAGCACATGCGACTGGATTGCCGCTATAGGTTCCACCCAGCATTCCAGGAGGTGGTGCATCCATCAGATCAGCTCGTCCGATGACGCCACTGATAGGCATTCCTGCACCCATCGACTTTGCAATGGTTATCAGGTCCGGCTCAATATTATCGTGCTCAAAAGCAAACATCTTACCCGTGCGGCAGAAGCCAGTTTGAATTTCGTCAGTGATCAACAGGATACCATGTTTATCACAAAGTTCTCTTAGGGCACGCAAGAAGCCGGGAGGAGCAATCATAAATCCACCCTCACCCTGTACCGGTTCGATCACAATCGCGGCAACCTGATCCGGCGCTACCTCGCCAACGAACATGCGCTCAAGCTCCTGAATACACGATTTTGATGCTTCTTCAGGCGTCATATTCATGCGGTAAGCGTAAGGGAATGGTGCGCGGTAGACTTCGGGCGCGTATGGACCAAAGCGATATTTATAGGGTTTGACTTTAGCGGTCATAGTCATGGTCATCAATGTGCGGCCATGATAGGCGTTATCGAAGACGATGATCGCTGGCCGTCCGGTGGCGTAGCGGGCAATCTTGACAGCATTTTCAACGGCCTCCGCACCACTATTGAGGAAGAGGGCTTTTTTCGGTGATGTACCGGGAAGCAGCTTACAGAGACGTTCGGCCAGAGCAACGTAGGGTTCATACATCATTACACTGAAGCAGGTATGAGTGAATTTTGCTGCCTGCTCATTGATAGCTTGTATGACTTCGGGTCGACTGTGGCCAACATTCATAACGCCGATGCCACCTGAAAAATCAATAAAGCGATTACCATCTACATCTTCAATGATAGCTCCCTCGGCCTTTGCTGCAAAGACATTCATCGTGGCGGAAACTCCACGCGCTACGAACTCCTGGCGGCGTGCCTGCAATTCGCGCGAACGCGGTCCAGGAGTGTTGAGAGTAGGAATGTTGTCGGTCATAAGATACCTCCTGAGTAGGTGTAGATGGTAGGTTTGATTGAATTATGTAGAGGTTATAAAAAACTTCCTCTATTTTATTTTATCATATGGATGTTTTCTATAGTTTTTCCTCCTTGTTCAGATTACCTTCTAGCAATCAATGTTGGGTTTATAAATTGTAACAATTCTCTATACTGCACGTACATGGTTTAGTTATGCTAATTGCCAATGAGGAACTGAGCTGCTTTGTTCCGTCCCTCCTTACTTCTATGATAGATCTTCGTTGTTAATATCTTTACGTTCAGGTTTAAAAATATCTAGCGCTACCCAACGGTTTAATCATCGGTAAAGACGAAAGGACACTGTGTGTATGGCCAGAACACTTGATGGGGCAGTAACAATCAGTGAGTCAACAACGCTGGCGCGTTCACTACAAGCCGTAGCAATATTGCGCCTGGTATTGGGGTTTGTAGCATTGCTTGGGGCAATCATTTTTCTTGAAGGTACAAGCTGGGATATTCAATGGCATTCGTATATCGGGCGTGATCGAACCCTCATCCCTCCTCATATTATGATGCTGAGTGGAGTCGCCCTTAGTGGCTGCGCTGGTTTGCTTACCGTGCTCATCGAGAGCTGGTGGGCCCGGCATAACGATCTTGTTGCACGGCATAGTTTAGGTTTTGCCGTGATCTTTTCTGGTCCACTAGGAGCTTATATTGTCGGCTTTACTGCGCTCACAGCGGCTGTAGCCTTTCCACTGGATGCCTACTGGCATGCTCTCTATGGTATCGATGTCGCGATCTGGGCTCCTTTTCATGTGATGTTTGTTGCTAGCATGGGAATAGTTGCACTTGGTGCTACCTATATGCTGATTTCAGCCGCGCACCTGGCTGATGAAGGAGGTGTGTCTGCGCTGAGAATCAGGCGTGCAGCTACTCTAGGAGCAGTCCTGGCTCTGGCAACGGTGTTGAGTCTCTTCACACTGTTGCTCTTTGATGCCTTTAAAGGGAAGAATTTGCTCGATCTCGGATTGGTGAGTATCAATGTCTTTCCGCTGCTGTCAGGTATACTGGTCGCCTTTACTTTTGTTGTTGCTGCCTATGCAATTCCCTGGCGCTGGGCTGCAACGTGTGTAGGTGTCTGCTACCTTTTGCTGGCGGGGATCATGGCGGTGTTTGTACAACCTGCGACGGACTGGTTGCTCACTGTTGAACGCTTGCATTACAAGGATGCCCCTCCTTTTACCTCGGTTGTAGCGCTTGAATGGTTCATTACTCCTCTGATTGTTGCTATTCTAGTCGATGTGATCATGCATAGGTCACGGAGCAAACAGTGGCCCATAAGAAGATTGACACTTTTCTTGACTCTCGCTGCACTGGTGAGCGGAGCCTTGCCTATCATACCCCTCTATCCACTTTTACCTGCATTCATGGCTATGCAGACAGGAGTAGCAGGTTTCCTGGTTTCGCTCCTCTTTGGACTAATAGGGTCATATATTGGTACCTTTTTCGGTCGGAATGTGGGTGAGTCGATCAAAGCGCTGGAAAGGTAATGAAGATGGCGAAAACATTGCAATTTCTGCTGCTTGCATTTGGAGTGATTGCTCTGATTGCTGTAGGAGGAGAGATCGCATATTCTATTAGCGCAACCACCCATGGGAGCACACCCGCGCGGGTCGTGCAGGTGCAGGCTGGTCCGTATCCACTCGTGGTCAGCCTCTATACCTACCCTGCCCACGCAAGTTACGCACTTCCCTTTGCAATAGCTCCCCAGCAATCACTAGCTGGTGTACTAACCTATGATGTATCCTCGGTTCCTGATCCATCGGATGTACCTGCGACTCCTGTGCGGGCAAGTCTCAGTCCAGATCCGAAAGTGCATAATGGTGTGCAGGGGGATGCAGAGATTACAGTGCAGGGTAAGTGGGTTCTTGATATCAGCGTGACAGGAAGCGCTGGTCAAGGAGAGGCATTCGTTCCTATAACAGCCACGGCACCGCCTGCGATTCCGACGTGGGTTGGTTGGGGAATCGGGTTGATCCCTTTTTATGGACTCCTCATCTTCCTGTTTGCGCAACGAGGTCGCAAGGCAAGACGGGAAACTGTAGTGGTAGCCGAGTGAGAGGATGGGATTTCTGGTTCTCAAAACAGGGAGTTAAGAACCTCATTCTACAAATTGTAATACGGGAGCAATGGATAATACATGAGATTTTTTCTAACTTTTGTCTTCCATTGCTCGTATTGAAGGAGATAGAAATTCATTTCGTTTTGTACCTCTCATATCGCGAAAGGACGGTCTCATGGCTCAGCAAGAAATGAACTATGGAGAGTTCAAACACGAACCAACAGGAACTGGCTATGCAGGATACACAGGTACTTCTCACGACGACGATACCAGATACTCTACAGGCTCATATGGTCAGAAACTTTCAGATCATGCTTCTTCCAAAACTCCTACAACAGGTCAACGCTTAGCGCTAGCAATTGTCTCGCTGTCTATGCTCATGGTCATGACATTAACCTTGATAGCAATAGGGATTGCGACCAACATAAATGGTGGTGGCGCGTTTGGATTGGTCTTCGTAATCGTTTTATTCTATGTCGCGGTTATCATCATCAATGTTTTGTTTAACCGTAAATATTAAGCGTAGGGGGTGTGTGCTATCACCCTGGTTCGGAGATATGATATTCCTCGAACCAGGATGATAGCACACACCCCCGAAATTGATCAACATGGAAGGAGACATCCACGGATTAAGCAACGCCACTGAGAGAGCGCTCTATTCGCCTGTCTTTCACAAGACGTTGAGCGGCTTCTCTAAGGCGAGCTTCACTTCGAGGCCCGAAGCCGGAGAGTTGGCGAATGCGCTGCTGCTGAGCCGCCCGCAGGAGCTTCTCCGGTGAATCAACGCCTAGCTCCTCGTGCATACGGATCGCCGTATAGGGTCCGACATGCTCAACGGCCATCAACGCACGGACACCCTGCGGTAATGTTTGCATGCAAAGGCCGTTCTGGAACGTCACGGTTCCTAATTCGACCAGCTCGTTAATATGGGAGCGTAAGCGATCACCCATCCCGGCAATCGGTAGATCTTCGCCACGTGCCAGAATTTGAGCTGCTGGTTCTGGTAGATCCAGAACGCCACGAGCAGCATTACGGTACGCTTGAATACGATATGGATTGCTATTCTGCGTTTCAAGGAGATCGGCGATGCCCGAAAGCACTTCGGCGATCTGACGATTTGTCACCTTCGGCGGCATGCTCATCTCAAGCTCCATGCCCGGCAATGTCTGCTGGACAAGGCGCTTGCGTGAGTACGGCTGCGGAGATGGCATAATATGAATGGTCTGAGTAAGTTGCATAATACTCATCGCGGCACGTGCCCCCTTTCCTCTCTGGGCAACACTCTTGTCTTTCTATGTATAAATTCTTGATTACAACTCAAAAAACGGAAGTACAGGCATGTTAGTGTACGAGTTACATTGAAATCTTGTTCTAATTATACCACAAAATGAGCACAACGTCAAAACGAATATTTTTTCATGCCCATTTTCTCTTGACATATGTTCAATCCATCGGGTATACTCTTAACAATTTGAAGCAAGTTCCCAAACAACTTTTAGTGTAGAAAAGGCACAGGTTTCGTCATGCTCACAAAAAGGCAAACATCGATAATAGAGATAGCAGAACGGCGTTTCCTTTATTCGCACGATGGACCCGGTTTTCCTTTAAGAAAGAGTTTTTCTTCCTCACCCCTTTTATCCAGGGGTGAGGAATTTTTTTTTACATGTTTGTCTCTAGCTCTCACTTACCGTAAGAGTGGCAAAGTGGCCTCTCGATCAGTTCAACATATCTTTTAACCGTTCAGTTGATCAGGGAATTATAAGATGATGACCTATCAAGCTGTTGTTAGTAACCCAGGAGGTTTTATGACTCAGGTGATGCCCTACCTTCAACAGAATGTGAAGCCGATTCAGGGAAATTATGTGGGGAAAGATGTTATCTCCCTCGAACAATTTACTGCTGAAGACCTTCACATTCTTTTCGCACTGACGCGACAGATGAAACAGCTGGCGGTCAACAATGAGCCTTCTCAGTTACTGGCTGGTTATCTCGTCTCGCTCCTGTTTTTTGAGCCTTCCAGCAGGACGTTTGGCTCGTTTGCCGCCGCCATAAAGAGGCTGGGCGGGCAGACTATTGAGATCCAGAATCCTGAAACGGTCTCTTCTGTCTATAAGGGTGAGTCGTTTGAGGATACGATTCGCGTGTTTGAAGCCTACTCTAACGCCGTAGTCTTGCGTCATTATTGTGCAGGAGCAGCCAAGCGGGCTGCGGAAGCATCGCAGACGGTACCAGTGATCAACGCGGGCGATGGCAATAATGAGCATCCAACCCAAACATTGCTTGATCTCTATACACTCTATGAACGCTTCGGTCGCCTGGATCATCTAACGGGCCTGCTGGTTGGTGACCCATTGAATAGCCGGGCGCTTCATTCGCTGATCCGTGGCCTCTCTCTCTTCAAGGGCAATACGGTCTACGTGCTCTCGCCGCGCCGTCTGCGCCTCAGTCGAGATGATTTCGGTTACTTAAGCTCGAAGGGTGTAACGATTATTGAGATCAGTAGCGAGAAGGATATTCCCTGGAATTGTGACTTCTGGTACTGGACACGTATCCAGCGTGAGCGCCTGGCATCGTTGGACGAGTATCAGGATATTGCGCAGGAAAGCTTTGTTGCTACACCTGAGTTGCTGGCCCGTTATGCAAACAAAGATATGATCCTGATGGATCCCTTGCCGCGTGTTGGCTCGATGGACCCGGCGATCGATGACGACGAGCGTTGCGTCTATCTGACGCTCACAGATTAGAAATGGCCTTTACACACGTATGGCCTTACTGGCTCTTGTTCTTGGAAAAGCTTAATTGAAGGGATGATCATGTTCCGTACCATAATTGATGCCGTTCAGGGGTCCGAGCAATCGGCCCCCCATAATACATGTAGTGTAATTGATGCTGTTCAAGGGCACGATAAATCTGGCCTACCGTGGGCGCGATAAATCTGGCCCCTACGATGATCGTTCTGTGCGGGGATATCTTATATTAGAGGATGGGACGCAGTTTGCAGGAACTTCGTTCGGTTACGAGAATGCAATAGCTGGCGAGGTCGTTTTCAGTACTGGCATGGTTGGGTATCCTGAAGCGTTGACTGATGCGTCGTTTGCAGGACAGATTCTGACCTTGACCTATCCTGTTATCGGCAACTACGGCGTGCCAGAAGCCGAAGCTATGGGAGAGCGAACATATCCAGGTTGCAGGGCTGATTGTTTCCAATTATATAGATACACCTTCGCATGAACAGAGTACCATGACGTTAGGAAAATGGTTGCAGCAGCAGCATATTCCTGCACTCGAAATCAAGGATACGCGTCAGCTCACACGCCATATTCGTACGCACGGGACGATGGCAGGCAAAATTGTTTTTGATCGGGATATTCCTTTTCGCAAGCTCGATACTGAAAATCTGGTGGCAGGTGTCTCTATCCCAAACGTTGTGCAGGAAGGCGCTGGCGATCTGACGATTGCTTTGATTGATTGTGGAGCCAAACGCAATATTGCCCATTGCTTTGTTGAAAAGAGGCGTGCGCGTCATCACCGTACCCTGGGATTATGATCTGTTTGATCCAAAGAATAAGATAGCTTTTGATGCCATCTTGATCTCAAATGGCCCTGGTAATCCAAAGATGGCCGTGCAAACAATTCAGACACTTCGTACGGCCTTTGAGCATAAAATTCCTATGTTGGGTATCTGCCTGGGTCATCAATTGCTCGCATTAGCGGCGGGTGGCGACACCTATAAACTTAAATTTGGGCATCGCAGCCAGAATCAGCCCTGTATCCTGCAAGGTACAAAACGTTGCTATATTACCACGCAAAATCACGGATTTGCGGTTGGAACGTTGCCAGCAGATTTTGAACCCTGGTTTATTAATGCGAACGATGGCAGTAACGAGGGAATGCGCCATCCCCAATTGCCAGTTCGCTCAGTGCAGTTTCATCCTGAGGCCACACCCGGCCCGGAAGATACCGAGTGGATCTTCGATGACTTTCTACAGATGGTGAGGAATAGAGAAAAGTGACAACATTTCATAAAGTATTGGTGCTGGGAGCGGGAGCGCTGAAGATCGGGCAGGCAGGCGAATTCGACTACTCCGGGTCGCAGGCGCTCAAAGCACTGGGCGAAGAGGGGATCAGCACCGTCTTAGTTAATCCAAATATCGCAACGATTCAGACCTCAAAGCTACTGGCAGACTCGGTCTACTTTTTGCCCGTGACGGCCTTTTTTGTGGAGAAGATCATCGAAAAGGAACGTCCCGATGGCATTCTGCTCTCCTTCGGGGGTCAGACAGCGCTCAACTGTGGAGTCGAATTATATAAACAGGGCGTATTAGAGAAATATAATGTGCAGGTATTGGGCACGCCGATTTCAGCCATTATTCTGACTGAAGATCGACAGGAATTCGCGCAGCATCTCCATACGATTGCTATTCCTACGCCGCAGAGTCACAGTGCCGAGACGCTTGAAGATGCGCTACGCATTGGCGAAGAGATTGGTTTCCCGGTAATGGTGCGTGCTGGTTATGCTCTGGGAGGACAGGGTTCGGGCATCGCGCAGGATCGTGAAGCGCTGGAGCATATCGTAAGTGGTGCGTTGGCATTTGCACCCCAGGTGCTCATCGAGCAGTACCTGCATCACTACAAAGAGGTCGAGTACGAAGTGGTGCGTGATGCATACGATAATTGCATCACCGTCTGCAACATGGAGAATATGGACCCGCTGGGCATTCATACTGGCGAGTCTATCGTGATTGCACCGAGCCAGACATTGACCAATGCCGAGTATCATATGTTGCGCTCTGCCTCGACTCAGATCGTCAGAAGCCTGGGCATCGTCGGCGAATGTAACGTGCAGTTTGCCCTGGACCCCAAAACCTCTGCGTACTATGTAATTGAGGTCAATGCTCGCTTATCACGCAGTTCTGCCCTTGCCAGTAAAGCTACGGGGTATCCATTAGCTCACGTGGCCGCTAAACTTGCGCTTGGCTATAGCCTTACTGAACTTACCAATCGCGTAACAGGTGTCACTCAAGCATGTTTTGAACCGAGCCTTGATTACCTGGTAGTAAAGCTACCACGCTGGGATCTAGAGAAATTCAAGGGCGTTGACGAAACAATCGGCACGGGCATGAAATCCGTTGGCGAGGTGATGGGTATCGGGCGCACATTCGAGGAAGCTTTGCAGAAGGCCATTCGTATGCTGGACCTGGATCTGGAAGGCGTGACCTCCGAAAAAGTTTTTAGCAATACTGAGAGTGTCGCCGATATCTTTCTGCGCTATCTCTATACACCCACTCCTAAGCGCGTGTTTGCACTGGCATTGGCACTGCGCAATAATGTGACGCATTGAAGAGATTACCAACAATTACAGGTATCGATCTCTGGTTCCTGGCACGTCTCAAGCACATTGTGGATAGCGAGCTGGCTTTACAGGCCGATCAGGATCTCTCCCCATCTCGTCTGCTAGCATTAAAACAGATTGGCATCTCTGACAAGCGTATCGGCGAACTGGTTGGCAAAACAGGCTTAGAGATCCGGGCGATACGCAAGCAACTGGAGTATTACACCCGGCTGTCTTCCAGATCGACACGCTGGCCGCCGAATTTCCATCCGACACCAATTATCTCTACATGACCTATAATGGGCACCATAATGATGTGGCACAGATCGGTGATAACGGCGTAGTCATTCTCGGTTCAGGACCGTATCGTATCGGCTCATCGGTCGAGTTTGACTGGACCAGCGTCAGCACAGTGGAGGCGCTCAAAAAGTACGAGCAAACAGTCTATCGTGATCAACTGCAATCCTGAAACGGTTTCAACGGATTATGACACCTCCGATCGTCTCTACTTTGAAGAACTGACCTTCGAGCGCATCGCCGATATCTGCGAATTTGAGCAGCCTTCATGGTATCATTGTCTCGGTCGGTGGTCAGACGCCCAATAATCGGGCGAGGGCGCTACAGCACTATGGTTTCCGTTTGCTAGGCAACGATGCCACCAAAATCGACCAGGCCGAGGATCGCAACAAATTTTCGCACCTGCTGGATACTTTAGGCATTCGCCAGCCAGCATGGGATAGTTTCAGCGATCTACCTGCACTGACCAGTTTTGCCGAGCGGGTAGGCTATCCAGTGCTGGTGCGACCCTCCTATGTACTCTCCGGCAATGCCATGAATATCTGCAATACGCAGGAGGAACTGGAGCAGTACACCCAGGAAGCCGCCGCCGTTTCACCGGAGCATCCCGTCACGGTCAGCAAATTTTTTGAGAAGGTCAAAGAGATCGAACTGGACGCGGTCGCACAGCATGGCAGAGTCAAAGCGTTTGTGATTGCCGAACATATCGAGAACGCAGGTGTGCATTCGGGCGATGCCACCATTGTATTGCCACCTCAGACGCTCAATCAGGAAACGATGGGCAAGATCGAGGCGGTCGGGCGTGCCATTGCCGAAGCATTAGAGATCACGGGACCATTCAATATCCAGTTCCTGGCAAAGAATAACGAAGTCTACGTGATCGAAGTCAACCTGCGTGCATCGCGTACATTCCCCTTCATCTCGAAAGTAACGGGAATCAACTTCATCGAGCTATTCGTTGATGCGCTCTTTACCGAACGGATACCGGAAGTCATGATGCCGCCATTGACGTATACAGCCGTCAAAGCGCCGCAATTCTCATTCTCGCGCCTTTCGGGAGCCGATCCAGTTCTGCGTGTAGAGATGGCCTCGACGGGAGAAGTCGCCTGCTTCGGCGACGATCTGGAGGAAGCCTATCTCAAGGCCATTCTCGCGACTGGCGGTCATATTCCCCACAAGGGTATCTTTATCAGCCTGGGTGGAGACGACAAAAAGCAGACATTTCTGGAGAGCGCATATCTGCTCAGATACGCTAAAAATACCGCTCTATGCCACAGAAAAGACCTGGGCATTTTTAGCGCGAACACGGAGTTGAAGCAACCATGCTCTACAAAATTCACGAGCAACGTTCGCCCAACGTGCTCACCTACTTCCGCGACTCCAAAATTGACCTGGCGATCAATGTTGTAGATCAGACACGTCAAGAAGGAAGTGGATGACGATTATGCCATGCGCCGCTACGCCATTGACTATAACATTCCCTTGATCACCAAGATCAAGCAGGCGCGTCTGTTCATCAAAGCCATCGTCGAAAAAGATATGGCAACACTCCCATCAAATCATGGAGCGAATACCGGCATAAAATTGTCAATGCAGTACGAGGCCTCGTTCACGACGCCCACGGTACGGGCCAGATTTATCGCGCCCAGTAGAATCGGTGTGGAGCCAGAAAGGAGCATTATGGCAGAACACATAGAAGCGCTCATCAGGATCAATTGTATTACCCGATCGCGTAATCCAGGGAACGCTCTTTATAGCAGATGGCAAGATTGCACGGATAGAAGAAGGTTTTGTAGAAGGCGGAGAACATGTACAGGATTTTCGTGGCAAGTATCTGCTACCAGGACTTATCGAAGTGCATGGTCACCTGCGCGAACCGGGGCTTGACTACAAAGAAGATATTCCGCATGGCTCACGAGCCGGGCCTGGCAGGTGGCTTCACCACTATCTTCGACATGCCCAATACAAAGCCACCTACAACCACCGTTGCGCGTGTAGAAGAGCAGATTCAGCGGTATACGGGTCGTTGCTATACCGATTTTGCGATCAATATGGGCACCTCAGTTGAGGATAGCGGCGAACTCAAAAGAATCGATAAAGAGCGACATTACCAGCGTCAAGATCTTCGCGGCAGGCCATGCCACCACGCCAACGACGATCTCACACATCAGCGATATCGCGCGTGTTTTCGAGATCCTGGGTGAGCGCAAGATCATGGCGCTTGTACATGCCGAAAACCAGGAGCTTGTCGACTACTTTACGCATCATTATCGCAATGTGCTCAAGCGCCATGATTCTGAAGCGTGGGGAGAGGCCAGAAATGGATGCGTGGTCCTGACATCCGTGCTTGAAATGATCTCGTTGGCAAAGTATTATGGCGTGAAGCTCTACCTGCTGCATCAATCTACCGCCGACGAGTTTGCTGCCATTGAGTTTGGGCGCAAGATTGGTGTTGATGTCTATGGCGAAGTGACGACCGTCCATCTTGCCTTTAGCAGCGCGGATTATCAAGAGCGGGGCAACCTTATCAACATCTCGCCAGCCCTACGCTCACCCGATGAGCGAGAGCGCCTCTGGCAATTGCTGCGTGCTGGCACCATCGATACCGTTGTCACCGATCATGCACCTCATACGCTGGCAGAGAAGCAGAAGCGAGAGCGTGTGGGATGTGGCATCCGGCCTGCCCGGTTTCCAGGAAGCGTTACCCTTGTTGATCAGCAACTGGGTCAAGCAATTTGGCAGACGAGACGCTCGAAGAAGGGCTGATACGTATTGCGCAGGTCACATCACAAAACATCGCGCGTATCTTCGGCTTTGCGCAGAAGGGTGGCCTGATCGTTGGCAAAGATGCCGACATTGTTGTGGTTGATCCAGCGCAGGTATGGAAAGTGAAGCGCGAGGATCTCTTCACCAAAAATCAGTGGTCAGCGTGTGAAGGAATGGAACTGATCTGGACGACCACTGGCAACATTTTTACGTGGCAAGAAGGTCTATCAAGATGGTAACAATCATTGGTGAGCCGCAGGGAAGACATATCAGGAGATGAAAAGCGATGAACGATCCAGCAATCATGCAACTATTCAGTGACGCAGGGGCGATTATCAGCAACAGCCACTTCGTCTATAGCTCTGGACGGCATAGTTCAGTGTATGTCAATAAAGACGCATTGTATCTGCACACGGGAATCGTCTCACGTCTCTGTGAGCAGATGGCGAAGTCGTACAATGCTGATGAGATTGATGTCGTTGTTGGCCCTGTGCTTGGGGGTATCGTGCTTTCACAATGGGTTACGCATGCACTTAATGCACGACGTACGTCGGGAGAAGTTCTGGCGGTCTATGCGGAAAAAGAGGGTGATGGTCCTGATAAGACATTTGTCTTTCATCGCGGGTATGATAAATACATTGCGGGCAAGAACATCCTGGTTGTTGAGGATATACTCACAACGGGCGGCTCGGCGCGGCAGGTCATCGAAGCCAGTGCGCAAGCAGGGAGGCAATGTCATCGGTTTGAGTGCATTATGCAATCGTGGTTCCGTCCAATCCGCCGATGTAGGAAATGTGCCATTGCAGCAACTTGTAACGATCACGCTTGAAACCTTCGCCGAAAATGAATGTCCATTTTGCCAGCAAGATGTACCAATAAATACCGAATTAGGTAAAGGACGCGCATTCTTACGCAGAGATCACGTTATAGCGACTAGGTGTAGGGGCACGATTTTGACGCCGCCCACTGTCGGGCCAGATGTATCGCGCCACGATAGCGATTACATGCTATGATAGGAAAGGGAAAAATCGCATGAAATTTCTAGAGAAACTCTTAGCCGCCTCCGAAAAGAACAACAGCCTGCTCTGTGTGGGGCTTGACCCGGAGCCAGTGCGTTTTCCGCCACAGTATCTTTATGAACCAGCAGGGCAATCAGTCGTGCGTTTCTGCCATGATATTATTGAAGCCACAGCCCCATATGTTTGTGCATACAAGCCCAATCTCGCCTTTTTTGAGGTATTGGGGCCGCGTGGAATGGATGTTTTCCAGGAAGTCATCGAAGCCATTCCAGACGATATTCCCATTATCGTTGATGCCAAACGGGGCGATCTTGCCAACACAGCGGCCAACTATGCTGCTGCATTATTTGATGTCTATGGTTGCGATGCCGTTACCGTCAATCCCTATATGGGTTACGATAGCGTTGCTCCATTTCTCGCATATCACGATAAAGGCATTTTTCTGCTCTGCCGAACATCCAATCCAGGTTCACGAGATTTTCAGAATCTTGAATGTCCAGAGTGAGGATGGACAGATCAGACCGCTCTACCAGGTTGTAGCGCAGCAGGTGCAAAGTTGGAACGCAGCAGATAATTGTTGTCTGGTTG
The DNA here is from genome assembly GCA_963731415.1 of uncultured Chloroflexia bacterium. Classification (GTDB taxonomy): domain Bacteria; phylum Chloroflexota; class Ktedonobacteria; order Ktedonobacterales; family Ktedonobacteraceae; genus JACDAE01. The sequence goes on along the minus strand of CAVSVN010000024.1, from coordinate 313,213 downwards.
TTGGTGCTACCTATCCAGAAGAGCTAAGTACTATTCGTGCTATGTGTCCCACGTTGCCCATTCTCATTCCTGGTGTAGGAGCGCAAGGAGGAGACCTCGATGCATCCGTCTCCGCAGGAGTAGATGCGCACGGAGAGCGTGCCATTATTTCAGTTTCGCGTGCAATTTTGTATGCTGGCGATGGAGAAAATTACGCAATCACCGCCGGCAAAGAAGCCGCATCCCTAAGAAACCGCATCAACACCTGTCGAGGCCGCATTTGACAATGTATGGGCTGGGTTTACGACGCCTACTGCACGGGCGTGATTGATCGCGCCCACCGTCCGGCCTGCGTTTACGACGCTTATGCAAGGATAATGCCATGCCACTTTTCCATCTTGAGAGTGTAGAATAATGAGCATACCATCCACTTGTTGCAGATAAAGTAAATCGTGATCCTCTATCAGAATTCCAGATAACGATATTCGCTGGCTGGTAATTCCAGAGGTGCTTCCCATCACTACTACTCCATGCATCGATGGAGCCGTTGCGTTGCCGCGTATAAAGAGCATTTCCAATAACGGCAGGCATGTCGTTTTCATCTAGAGTGTTCAGCAGGTGATGAGCGATCATCTTGCCAGTGCCGATCTGCAAGGCATAAAACGCAGTACGTGGTGTATCAACAATAAGATACATACGCCCGTTCCCTATATCTGAGAACCGCAATATATTACTATATGAAGTTGGCTTAAATGTCCAGAGCAATGCTCCATTGTGTGAACTCACTGCTTCCATTATCCCATTTAAAGATGAAAACAGTAGCACGCTATTTCCGGGATACCAGTTCTGAATGCCATCCTTTGCATGAAATTGCCAGATCTGCTCACCAGTTTGCGTATTCAATGCTTCAAACAGTCATCTCCTGTATTTACATAAAATACTTCATTTTGAATAATAAATGACCAGGGAACGCCGCTGGTAGATGTATATTGCCAGAGCAATTTTCTATCGCTGAGTCTATACGCCTGTACTGAACTCTCATTGGCATAGATATAGGCAACGCCTCGCTCTATCACTGGTTGCCAGGAACCATTATTGTTAACGGCATAGCGCAAGAGTTGAGACCCATCCTGTGTGCGCAGAAGATAGACGGTGTACGTATTGACATGAACAGCTGTTACCCCATTTGAAGTGGAGAGAAGTGTTTCTAACGGATCGGAGAGATTGACGGTGAAATGCCAGAGTAGCTTTCCATCACTTGCACGAAGAGCATAAAGCATCCCGCTCTGTGTATGAATATAGACTGTTCCGTCTGCAACCATGAATGATTGGGAACCGAGGGACTGCGTTTGATACGACCATTGCAGCGTTCCATCGCTTGCTTGAAAGGCATCTACATGACTCCCCTGACCATTTTCGGAGGTAACATAAATGGTATTGTTGACCATGATTGGCTGTGAGAGAGGAATGGAACCCTTACTTTGCCAGAGAAGCATGCCATCACTTGCTCTCCGGGCGCTTATTGTTCCATCCGGTGTGCTGATGTAGGCAATTCCATTGGTAGCAGAGAGAGTAGTTGTAGAAAAAGTGACGGGAGTAGATAGCGCCTGGAGCACACGCATAGGTAACTAAAGTCTGCTTTGGGCGCAGAAACGACGTAATTAAATATGCAAATGTACTTCCCCCGATCAGGAGTATCAGCGTGAAGAGGATAATACGTGTTCGTGGAGACAGATGGATTTCACGAACACGCTTTACTATGCGGTAGACCAGCGAGGATTGAGCGTCCTCGTCTGGAATATCCAGGTCGCTTATCTCGATCTTATTATCTTCTGGAAAATCGTTGGAATCGAAATCTTGCATAAGATCGTTACCCATCTGTATATTTCCACGTGCGCTCCATATATTTCATCGGGTAATGCACTGTTTTCCTCTTCACCCATACCTATTAGCTTTCGTACATAGCTTTTAATGGTTCTACGATCTCCTCGGTCATACGATGCACGATGCCTTCTGGATATGGATAGCGCAGGTTGAGAATGATGTGGGTTGCACCAGCTGCAATATAGGGGGAAAGATCCTCGCGTGTAGGCAGCGAGATTCGAGGGATCAACGAGCCATTGGATTGAGCGTTCGATAGTGGCTGGATCGCGTCCAATGGCAGCGCAATGCTGATCCAGAACGGCCATTTTGTGCTGGAGATCTTCAACTGAGCCGCCGACGAAGTTCCAGATATCGGCGTATTGGGCTACGATGCGCAGTGTGAGTTGTTCTCCGCTACCTCCGATAACAAAGGGAGGGTAGGGTTTCTGCACAGGTTTTGGTTCGCAACGAGCATCTTTGAGCTGGTAATATTTGCCATCGAAGTCTGACAACGGTCTCGGTCCAGAGGCAGCTTGACAACCTCACATGCCTCGCCCAGGCGTCGGATGCGCTCTCCTGGCTTGTAGAGGGGAATGCCATAGGCGGTATGTTCCAGCTCATTCCAGCCCGCACCTATGCCGAAATCCAGGCGTCCATGCGAAATAATATCGATGGTTGCGCCTATATTGGCAAGCACTGCGGGATGGCGATAGGTATTGCCCGTGACCATTAAGCCCAGGCGCAGATGTTTTGTCTGAGCCGCAAAAGCTGCTAGTAGTGACCAGCCTTCCAGACATGGCCCGGCAGGATCATAGTTTCCTATTGGCATAAAATGGTCAAAGAGCCATGCATGTTCGATGACAGGTATCTCGTCGGCTTCCTGCCAGACGCGGAGCATATCTTCGTACGTGGTATTTTGTGGCGCAGTTTTGATACCGAAGCGTAAGTGTTTCTTGTCCATAAATATCCTTTTCAGAGCATGAATTACGTACTCATCTAATCAACATCCCATTCGCCTGCTAACCACTCGGCATGAGGCATTCCGCTCGTTCGTATTGTTTGAACAAAAGCTTGAATATCAAATGGAATGCGATGTAACTCAACAGTAAGCTTATTACCTTCAGCCTCTATGATAGCATATTATATTCGTTCCAGTGGCTCAAATCCTAGAACGCGCAATACATTATTCATCGTCTGCGCCGTTGCTTGCACGAGTAGAGCACGGAAGGCTTTGACGGCTTCATCTGTTTCTTTGACGATGGGTGGCGTGTGTTCATAAAAATCGCTGAAGTGGGCGGCCAGGTCGTAGGCATAGGTTGCGAGCATACTCGGTGCCAGTTTCTCGCTTGCCTCGGCTAATTGACGAGGGTAGGCGTCGATGTGGCGCAGAAGTTCCCATTCGCTCTGTTCGAGTTGAGTGGGCAATTGTTCCAGGCGTTCGGGAATGGTGTATCCGTCGTCCTGTAGACGGCGCTGGATACTGTTTGCGCGGGCATAGGCATATTGCAGGTAGACGCCTGTATCGCCGTTAGGGCGGAGCGCTTCGTCTATGTCAAGGTTGATGATCTGTTGTAGCCCAAAACAAATCATAAAGTAACGGATCGCTGATGATGCGAGAATTGCAGCGGTTTCCTGGGTGATTTCGGGCCTGCCATCCTGGCGACGTACTTCCAACATGCGTGTGATGGCGGCATTGATCAGATCATCAGCTTTAATCTCGATCCCTTTGCGGCCAGACATGGGATAAAATTCGCGGTTATCTGACGTATCGATACCCAGGCTAGCGGCGGTTTTGGCCGAAAGCGTGACGACTTCGTAGCCCAGGTGTTTCGAGCGATCGGCCTGTTCAGTATAACCCAGGCGGCGTAGACTCTCGTAGACGACCTGTTGCAGGTAAGACTGGCGCATATCGATGACGTTAATAACGCTTTTTGCATGTCCAAAGCGATGGGGATCAGCCTCTTCGCTCTCCTGTGCAGTATCGCTCGGCGTACGCATCGTCCAGAGTTTGCGACCATCGCGTTGAATACCCCACGGCACAAAATGAAATTCGACGCCTATTTCGTCGGCGAGTCCGAATTTCCAGAGCTGATAAGAGATATCCTTCGCCGTATAGGTTGCGGTACCATCGCTTCTCACCAGAATCTTGTCGCTGGTGCGATCACCTTCATTGGTCTGTGTATCGCCATCGCCGAAGGGTAAGATCCAACAGCCAGCGGAAGGGCCTGTCTCTGGCTTCTCCAGGAGATCGCGATTACGCAACATCTCAAACGTTTTCTTCCACAACCCCGCTTTGAGAAGCGCCGACTCCCAGGGTAGGAGATCGTAGGAGATGTTGAGGCGGGCCATCGTATTGAGGTGGGCCTGGACGATCTGGTGTGAGATGTCGGCGGCGAGAAGAGGATAATCGGGACCGGATTCGGGTTCGTCACCATGTTCAATCGCCTGCAAGACGACTCTGCGCAACGCAAGCGCCTCCTGTCCCTGCACTGATTCTTTGTCATCATATATTTTGCTGACAGCGACGTAGACACGCGAGCAGAAGTAGTCAAACGACTCTCCCGGCAATTGTTCGTTGCCCTCGACGAGTTGGAGTTTGCCTTGTTGAAGTAAGGTGAAACCAACGACGACATCGGCAACCTGGACACCTGAGTCGTCGATATAGTTATCGGCTTCGACCTGGAAGCCTTGAGAGCGGAGCATGCGTACGACGGTATCACCGATGCAGGAATTGCGTAGATGGCCTACATGAGCGGCTTTATTGCTATTGATGTTTGTGTGCTCAACAATGACCTTTGTGCCGATGCCGCTATCGCTCTGCCCAAAGTCGGGGCCAGCCTCCAGGACGTGCTCAACGATCGTTTTACCCACAGCAGCACGGTTCAGGCGGAAGTTGAGAAAGCCAGGTTTGGTTATTGTAATCTCTTCAATCGCGGAAGAGCGCATATCGCGCAAAATGGTGGCAAGGGCTTCGGCGATTTGCAGTGGTGGACGCCCCAATTTATTTTTGCTTGCCCACGCCATAAAAGGCATTGAATAATCACCAAAGCTGCTTTGTGCTGAGAAACGCAGGTCCATTGGTAGCTGTTCTACATCAAATTGTATCTGTTCTTGCGCAAGATAAATGGTTGCGGCCTGCTTTACCAGGGCCGTGAGATAATCATAAAAATCCCGATGAGCGAATTCGGACATATGTTGTGCCTCGCTGGTAACAGTCATTTTTTGCTTTCCTCTCTTCGATCCAGTGTATGCAATCTACTATAGCTTAGCGAGATGAGATGGTCAAGCATCTGATCTATAGTGACTCTCCCCCTATCTCGGGGACAGAGGCTTTTCATCTTGACAGGATTACGATATTCCGGCATTCCGGCATTCCCGTATTTTTGTAAGTGGAGGATGATAAGAAGGGTAGGATGAGATGGTTTCCGTCTGATAGGAGTATAGCTGGTTGATTGCGGAATTGCAAGAATGGCCGTGGTGAGAACGACTCCTTGTCCTGGGCTCATCAGGGTATCGTTGCTGTTCCTCGGAATGCACGTCGGTATGCCTGTGGACTGATGCCGACGAGGCGCTTGAATTGGTCGCGGAAGGTAGTTGACGAGCCGAATCCGACGTGGCTGGCGATCCACTCAACGGAGTGACTGGTGGTTTCTAACAGGCATTGCGCCTTGCGCAACCGGGTGCGATTGAGCCATTGCAACGGGGTAGTGCCGGTCTGCTCACGAAAGCGTCGGCTGAGAGTGCGGGTACTCATCATTGCCTGGGCAGCGATGTCTTCAAGCCGGAGTTCTCGCTGTGCGTTCTCTTCCATCCAGCGCAACACGGGTTCAAGCGTGATTCCATCTGGGGTGGGAGGCTCATGGACAATGAACTGTGCTTGCCCGCCATCGCGCTCCAGGGGCATCACGGAAATCCTGGCGGCATCAGCAGCCACCGCAGAACCGTAATCTTGACGAATCATATGCAGACACAAATCAAGCCCAGCGGCTGCTCCAGCGGAGGTCAGGAACTGCCCATTATCGACGAAGAGCACATTGGCATCGACATCCACTTTGGGATAGCGTCGTGCCAGTTCGCCAGCTGCAACCCAGTGAGTGGTTGCACGCAGGCCATCCAGCAATCCAGTAGCAGCCAGGATAAATGCTCCGCTGCAGATCGACGCGATCCGCGTGCCACGTACTGCCGCGTTGCGCAAAGCGACTAACACCTCATTGGGAATGGGTGCCGTCACATCAGCCAGGCCGGGCAGGATAATCGTGTCTGCCTCAGTGAGCCTATCCAGACGCCAGGGAGCGCGTAGCGTAAACGTACCCGCGTCGATCTCATCGGCGGGAGCGCAGATGCGTACTCGATAAGCAGCCTGCCCGTCTGGCAAAGGGGTGCGCCCGAACACCTCAATCGGAGTGGACAGATCGAATGCTACTACTCCATTCAAGGCAAGAATTGCGACTGTATGCATGACCCTACTATATCATCTTCCATCTTTCTTGCCAATCGCGAAGGATGCCTCTCCACCGACTCGCACAATCTGGCTAAAATCCGTTGATATCTGGCAATCACGCCACTTTCCGGCGAGATGAGCCTGTCCTATAGTAGAGAAGACGACAACCAGCCGTCATTGTTTGCGAAGTTTGATGAAAGGATCTCTTATGATATCTACTCAAATTGTGTTATTTGATGGTTTTGATCCACTTGATGTCATTGCCCCGTATGAGGTATTGGGAGCGGGCGGTGTCGTAGCTGGTGGAGCGCTGACTGTAGAACTGGTTTCGGCGGAAGGACCACGCGAGGTTGTGAGCGGATCGGGCGGTCTCGTCTTGCGTGCTACGGCCATCCTCGACCCGGACAACGCTGATCTCATCATTGTGCCGGGGGCAGCGGGACCGATCAGCGAACCCGAGGATGGGAGCAAGATCGACACCATTCCGGTCCTGCTGGCGCGGACGATGGAGACGAACCTCCCAGACCTTGATGAGAAAAGCTCTGGACAATCCCAGAGTCACTGTCGCGACGGTCTGTGGTGGTTCCCTTGCGCTGGCGATGGCAGGGCTGCTCGAAGGTCGCCATGCGGTAACGCATCACATGGGCATGGATGTTCTCGGAGCCACTGGTGCCATCGCAGTTCATGCCCGTGTGGTCGATGACGGCGATCTAGTTACTGCTGGTGGGGTCACTTCTGGCCTGGACCTTGGGCTATATCTGCTCGAACGTGAGCTTGGTCCTCGCATCGCTCGTGCAGTGGAGGAACTTTTCGAGTACGAGCGACGTGGAACCATCTGGCACAACAAGGACTTGAAGCCGTCGCCATGTAGTGCGCTCCCCGATCTCTCCAAGAGCGCCCACTACACTCAACAGGTTTAGACAATGAATGAGAGGATAGCATATGTCTCTTACAGGTAGCTGGAATATTAGTATAGCAACGCCGATCGGCACGCAATCTGCCATACTTGAACTCACCGAGAACGAGGGTGTGGTCGAAGGGATTGCAAAAGGCAACGCAGAAACCACGCCGCTGATCAACCCGGTTCTCGATGGTAATCGTCTCACCTGGAAGCAGTCGATTACCAGACCAATGCGGTTGAACCTTACGTTCGATGTGACCATCGACGGCGACACCCTCACTGGCACGTCAAAGGCTGGAATGCTGCCCTCTTCCAAAGTCACTGGTACGCGAGTCGTTGAAAGTGGACAGTAGTCCTGCGATTCTGCGGATCAGGGAGACGGGAGATGTCCCGCATTTGTTGGAATCAATGATTAACAGTATAGCCCTTACAATACTTGTTCAATGGTATGTAATAGCTCGCGCAGGTTGAAGGGCTTGCGTATACTGAGCAGATCACGCTTCTTAAGTTCTCTAAATGGAGGGTTGGCGCTCATAAAGATTGTTGGCACCTGGGACAACGTCTCCATAGCATGCAAACGGTCATAGAGATCCAGGCCATTCATGCGTGGGAGATAGTAATCGAGCAGGAAGAGATCAGGACAGGTCTCCTCGACGATCTCCAGCGCCTCTCTGCCATCGATAGCCAGCAAGGTGCGATAATTCATGCCTGTGTAGAAGCTCTCTTGCTGCAACGCCTCTAGAATAAGGGTACCCAGGTCTTCATCGTCCTCAACGATCAGAATTGTTTTTTCCTGATGCTCATGACCACTCATTGACTCTTGCTCCGCTAGTTCTGTATACTCAACGCGCTCCAGTTCCTGAACTGCTGTCCCCGCAGGATAAATCAACGTCATAGCATTCGGCTCCTTTGTTCATTATATGAGGAGGGTAGCGTTACCGACGCCCGTTGGAAACTCTTTTATCTTTTCCAGGTTTCATTATAGCGAGCGCAAAAACCTCTGCTTTTTGTAGCAGGGGTATACTTTTTATGGTACGTCTAGTTGCTTGTTGGAGAGAGCAGCACGGGGGAAAACATCTATGCAAAATTCATTTTCTACATATGTAAAGCGTGGGAGTCTGGTGAAGCAGATACGAACACGTCTCTTCCTTAGCATGGGCCTTTTGTTTGTTATCTTGATAATCCATCTTAGCGGAGGCTTTGTTATTTCTGCTCAACAGCATAACATGATTACCAATAGTCTTACATTACGCGACGATATTAACGAACTTCAGAATGCTATGGTTAATCAAGAAACGGGTATACGAGGCTATATCGCTACCGCTAATGCAGCCTTTCTCGAACCATTTACCACAGGCCATGAGACGTATCTCGCGACACTGGACCAGTTACATGAACTTCTCGACAGCAACAATTTCATGAATACTCAGGTAGCTCTGCCGGAAATGGAGGCTCAGGCTGATGCGTGGTATCAAAATTATGCCCAGATTCAGTTAGCAAATATGCAAAATGGGTATAGAAAAATTGCGCTGGAAGAAGGTACTATACAGCAAGGAAAAGAACTTTTTGATCATTATCGCCTGCAAGCAAACCATTTGGATGATGCATCTCGACTTGATGTGGAGCAACAACAACACTGGATGGATACGCTTAACGCTATTTCTACAGCTATCTCGCTTCTGCTCGCTACTCCTTGTTCTTGTGCTCCTGTGGCACATGTTTACACGCTTCGCTGCGACACTTTAGCAATCAGCTTGCTATCCTTGAAGACACCTCTACCCGTTTAGGTGAGGGTAATTTCGCCGCACGTGCTCCTGAATTGGAGAGCCAGGAACTGCATCAACTGGGCAAGACCCTCAATACCATGGCCGAAGCATTGCAGCAACAGAGCGCGGCATTAAAAGACCGTGATGTCATGGAGAGCGTGCTTCAGTTAAACACGTTGCTTACCAGCACGCTCGATCTTGATACTCTGGTTACAACCTTCCTGGATAAGGCACTTACTCTGCTTCATCTTCAGTTTGCCGCCCTTTACCTCTATGATACGCAGAAAGAACGCCTGGTGCTCGTCGGAGCTCAGGGTTTTGATTTTGCGGAACTGACGCAGGAGTTTGCACTGGGTGAAGGGCTGCTCGGTCGTACGGCTCTGACACGTTCCCCTTGCTATATACGGGCACCTGTTCCGAGTGAAGCAGGCAATTTCATCGCCAAAACGATTATGGGCAAAGCCTTGCCTGCATGCATGTACCAGCTACCATTGACCCAGGGAAAAGACCTGCTGGGAGTTCTGGTTTTTGCCTCGCTTTACGCAATGACTGAACAGGCACGTAACATTCTGACGGTGGTCTCTAGCAATCTCTCAACAGTCATCAGCCATAGCAGAGCATACAAACATATTCAGGCTCAAGCTGAGGAACTGGCTGCTAAAAATCGTAAGCAGGAGGAGATGAATGTTGCTCTACGCATTCAACGCAACGAGCTAAGTGTCCTCAATAATACACTTGAAGTAGCCAATGAAGCACGTACCCAGTTTCTCTCAACCATGGCACACGAGTTACGTACACCGCTAACAGCTATACTTGGGTTTAGTCAGATTATTCTACGTGATCTCGAATGCAAGCAACACAATGAGCAACGGAACCGGGACAACATTGAGCGCATTATCAAGAATGGCAATCATCTGCTCGGCCTGATCAATGATACACTGGATCTGGTAAAAATTGAAGGTGGGCATATGAGCGTGAGCATGGAGACGGTGCACTTACCTACGCTGATCGGCGAGGTTATTGAAGAGATTCGCCCTCTGACAGGCGAGAAAAAATTGACCTTACAGACATATATTGCAGAAGGTATTGACGAGATCGAGAGCGATTCTGGCAAACTCCGCCAGATTTTGCTCAATCTGATCTCCAATGCAATTAAGTTTACGGAACAGGGCGAAGTGAGTGTGAGAGTAGCTTACCAGACTCCGCCAGAGAATGAAGAGGAATATGTTGCAATCACCGTCAAAGATACGGGGATCGGCATTGTAGCGGAGGTTCAAGAACACATTTTTGATGCATTCTATCAGGGGGATAGCAGTATCACGCGCAAGTATGGTGGTACTGGCCTGGGCCTCTCAATTGTTCATCAATTAAGCCTTCTACTCGGTGGTATTCTTGAACTCGTTAGTAGCCCTGGACAGGGGAGCACATTTACCCTTTATCTACCTCTGGTTCCTATTATCCACTCTAGCGAACATGACTATGATGAGGCTGATCGGGAATCAGAGGGTGAGGAAGAAATATCGTTGATGAGCATTGCCTCGGACTGAAGTAGGAGCCGGGCGCTGCAAACAGGAGCCGGGCGGAGACAAGCTCACGCCCCTACGACAGTCGCAAGAGAGCAGCATTAAATCCATGAAATGTGCAACCGATTGAGAATCCTGCGGACCGGACCGGACTCCAATTCTTCAAGATTGAGACGGCGAGCAATGAGAAGAAAGACCAGGGAACCAACAGCCAACTCAATCAGCAACTTGATGAGAGCCAGAAAAACACCGCTTAAAGGGAGCGAACTCGTACTGGTATTGGTGGTGTGGATAATAAAATCAAGCACATTGCGTACAACAAATAGCACTATGCCCATCCCAATCGATGCCCCTAGACAACGACCAAGAAAACTGGTAAGGGCAGGCAGATCGAAACCGCCGATGCGCCGATATAATAGAATGAACAGTACGACCGCCTCAATAGTACTGGCAACAGAGGTTGAGAAAGCCAGAGCACCTATCCCCCATTGCACTCCGAAGACCGAAAGATTAATCAGAACAATGCTTAATGCGATCTTTAGAATAAACTGAGCCACGCTGATAACGACAGGCGTTTTACTGTCGCGTAGAGCATAGAAGGCGCGGGTAAGAATCTCGACAGCGGCAAGAGCGGGCAGGCCGATGGCAAAAAAGATCAGAGGAACCGCCGTAAGTTGAGCGTTTTGCAGGGTAAAATGACCATGCTCTAGCAACACCTGGATAACCGGTAGGGCTAGAACAATAAGGCCAATAGAGGAGGGAATGGAGAGAAAAAGGATGCTACGCAACGTCTCCATAATGATGCTACGCACGCGATCAAAGCGTTCACGAGCGACATAGCTTGACAGGGCCGGAAAAGCCGCCGTTGAAACAGACGAACCAAAGATCGAGACAGGCAATACAAAGATAGAAAATGCCTGAAAATATTCTGGTAATCAAGCCATTAAAGACCTGAGTACTGACGACCGTACCGAGAAATGAGAGCAAGGAACGATCTACAGCAGTACTGAAAGAAAGCATAGCCGCGTTAATGGTACGCGGAATCATCTGGCGACCAATCTGCCTGACACCTGGATGCCGCCAATCGAAAGAGAAGGTGTAACGCATCTTGACTTTGAAGAGGCCGGGTATCTGAACGCTCATCTGCAGAATAGCTGCCAGCACGACGCCCCAGGTAGCTGCATAAACCGCGAAATTGCCGGAAGTAGCATTGCGTGCATGAGTATACAGGAAGACGCCTGGAAGGAAACCGATAATCAGGCCAACATTGTAGAGCACGGTTCCAAGAGCGGTGAGTGTAAAATCCTGTTTGGCGTTGAGTACCGAACTGACAATAACGCCCGAGCCAAGCACAATTGCTTGCAAAAGCATGATACGGGTCAACGTCACCGTCAATGCCAGTTCGGAGGGACTAAAACCAGGGCTATACAGTGGTACCAATAGAGGAGCAAAAAGCATTGCAAGGACAGAAAGAGCAATCAGAATGACGACCGAGAGATTTAGAGCGCTACTGGCTATGTGCCAGGCACTTTTCTCATCATGCAAACCATCATAATATTTGATGAAGACCGGAATAAAGGCTGAACTGAGCGCACCACCAGCAACGACGGTATAGAGCAGATTAGGAATAATATATGCCTGCAGGTAGGCATCAGAAGAATTGCCGATGCTGAAGACATAAGGGAAAAGGAAAGTACGCACCAGGCCAAGAATGCTGCTAAGCATGAGGGCACCAGTAATCAGGAACGCCGCTCGCCTCACCTGGACGCGCTGAATCATCCCTGTATCCTGGGCTGGTGCAGCCGCCACTGCTAGATTCCCGCTTGCTTGCGCCTGGGCAGGCGAAAGGTAAGGTTGGACCGTTCCATTGGTCGATGCACCATTGATAAGCCCGCCCGAAGGGCCGGGTGCCATACCACGGTTGTCAGATCTGCCCCTTCTAAAGAAAGAACCAATGACCGTCTTACCAGGAAGCAGGGTACTGTCGCTCGCAAGTAAACCCGATGCTTTACGTTGCTGAAGCGCCTCAACGTTGGGGTAACCACGTTCTGGTTTGTTGCGTGTGCGCTTCTCCCGCAACTCCTTAAAACGTCTCTCGCGTATACGAGGTATGGAAGTTGTAGGCTGAGGCATGCTATTCGAGCGAAATTCCATCGTCTGACTATAGTTAAGAGAGTTGCCCATATCCATTGTGATATTCGGATCATACTCATACGACTCTGGCGAGAGCGAAAATTGTTGAATATTCTCCGCGGGTGGTCGGGTAATTATAAGCAGCAGGAGGGCCGACAGGCGGTCCTGGTGGCAGCTCCTGATCATATGTCCATTGGGAAGAGAACGGTGGTTGCTGTTGCTGATCGTTGTCCATGCGCTTTTTTTCATATCCTTTTGTCTAATACTACCGGGTAATATACTGGATAGCTGGCAGAAAAGCAACCTGCTATCTCTTTTGGGGCACTCCCTTACACCCATATTCTCATCTTTTCCTTAACGTTGACGTTGACGTTAAGGATAATATGTGGTATGAAATATGTGGCATAGGTAATTGTATGGATATACAGAGGAGTCGTTTGAACCTTCACGGACCGACCAGGCGTGCCCCTACTATCAGAATGGGGTGCCTTGTTGTCGTCTCCTGTTTTATCCAGAATCTAACGATGGAAAGGGATACTATGGTTACCGTCTCACGTAAAGGGAGAAGAGATCGTCCCGTCGGCCCGGGGTACAAGTGGGTCGCATTATCAAATACTACAATGGGCGTCTTAATGGCCAGTATTGATACCAGTATCGTACTGATCTCGCTGCCAGCAATCTTTAATGGCATTCATGTTAACCCACTTGCGCCTGGAGAAACGGGCTATTTTCTGTGGCTGCTGCTTGGGTACATGGTTGTCACGGCTACGTTGCTGGTTACATTCGGGCGCATCTCCGATATGTTTGGGCGGGTCAAGCTCTACAATCTGGGCTTTCTGATCTTCGCCATTGGAAGTATTCTGCTCTGGCTCACACCTGGCACGGGTAACACCGGAGCAATGGAGTTAATTCTCTTTCGCCTGGTTCAAGGTATTGGCTCAGGTTTTCTCTTTGCCAACAGTACCGCGATTATTACCGATGCATTTCCATCGAACCAGCGTGGATTGGCAATGGGCATCAACCAGATCGCGGCCATTCTAGGTTCTGTGATCGGCCTGATTCTGGGTGGTATTCTCTCCTACTTCAACTGGCGACTGGTCTTTCTGGTGAGTGTACCAGTTGGCATTGTAGGAACCATCTGGGCGTATCTTATGTTGCGTGAGACCGCGACGATTCGTGCGCACCAGAAGATCGACTGGGCGGGCAATATCACCTTTGCCATTGGCTTGACGATCTTCTTGCTTGGCATCACCTACGGCATCGAGCCATATGGAAGTTCGGCTCAGGGCTGGGGCAACCCGTTGGTGATCGGCGATGCTGGTCGGTGGTGCCGCCCTGTTAGCCATCTTTGTCTGGATCGAGTTGCATGTGGAAGATCCGATGTTCCGGCTCGACCTCTTCAAAATTCGCGCCTTTGCCGCCGGAAACATCAGTAGTTTTCTGGCAAGTATGGCGCGTGGCGGTTTGCAGTTCATGCTGATCATCTGGTTGCAGGGCATCTGGTTGCCGCTGCACGGCTATGATTACGCGGTCGCTCCGTTGTGGGCGGGCATCTATCTGTTGCCGTTGCTCGCCGGATTTGTGATCATGGGACCGATCAGTGGCTGGTTTCAGATCGTTTTGGCGCACGTGTCTTCTCGACTACGGGTATGGCTATTCAGGCAGTGGGCTTCATTCTGATGACGATCCTGCCAGCCAATTTTAGCTACATCTGGTTCGCGCTTATCCTGTTCATGATGGGAGTTGGTCAGGGCATGTTCTCCGCGCCTAATACGTCATCGGTCATGAATAGTCTGCCACCGGATCAGCGTGGTGCCGGTTCCGGCATGCGTTCGACCTTCCAGAATGCGGCCTCACTGGCAAGTATGGGCATCTTCTTTAGCATCGTCACGGCCGGGCTGGCGGCAGCGTTGCCAACCGCGCTCTCCAGTGGACTCATCAGTGCCGGCGTGCCGAGTGCAGTGGCCCATCAGATTTCGCATCTGCCACCAACCTCTGCACTGTTTGCAGCGTTCCTGGGCTATAATCCGATGGCGACCCTGCTGCCATCCAATGTGCTGCACGCCTTGTCAGCGGTCAACCAGGCGCATCTGTTGGGTAGAAGTTTTTTCCCCAACCTGATCTCGCCACCGTTCTTGCTGGGTTTGCATGGAGCGTTCTACCTGTCCGCTGCGATCTGTGTTATCGCCGCACTGGCCTCATTTTTGCGTGGCAAACGCTACGTTTATGGGCAAGAGAAGTCGGCGGAAGCCGCACCCGTGCAAGATGTGGTAACATCACAAGAAGAAGCTTCCTCTGCCCGTTAAGGTAGATGAGAGGCTCAAATGTTCTGGAAAAGAAGGAAAATCTATGACTGATTTTAGCATACAAGAAATGGTACCGGGCGTGAGTGCTGCTCTGGGTGGTGTCTGCAATCGTGGCATCATCAGCCAGGGTGGAAACGTGCTCGTCGTTGATTCTGGCATTGCACCCGCCGAGGCCGCTCCTTTGCGTGCAGCCGCACAGGAATATCGGAAAGAAGGCGCGCTATACCTTTTCAATACGCATCCACATGGCGATCACGTTTATGGAAACCAGATCTTTGCCGATTGTCCCATTATTGCGCATGAAGGGGTACGCAACGATCTTGTTACCAATGGTGAGCAGACGCTTGCGGACTGGAAGCAGAATCCGCGCATGGCGGCATTTGTCAGTGATGTGACGATTACGCCTCCCACGGTAACATTTCAGGATAAAATGATGCTGTTTGTTGGCGATATTGAGGTGCAATTGCTGTACCTGGGGATCGCGCATAGTCCGAGCGATAGTGTTGCATGGCTGCCGCAATCGCGCACGCTGTTCGCAGGCGATCTTCTCTTCAATGCCATTGTGCCAGCGCTGCCTCCCGGTGGAAATTCGGCACACTGGATCTCTGCATTGGAACAATTAGAGCAGTTAGGAGCAGAGCAGGTTATCCCTGGCCATGGCCCGATTCAGACGCCTGCTGCGCTTGCTGATCTGCGCCACTGGTTCATTACGTTGAGAACTCAGGTTGGGGAAGCTATTGCGAGTGGATGGGATAGCGAGACGACGATCACAAAAGTTGCTCAGCCCATGCAGGAAGTTGCGCCTCGTGGCTCGGGAGCGCCTGTCGAGGGCGATAGGGCAGGTTTTTGCTGAAATGAACCAAGACAACGGTTAATGTGACCGCAACCGAGTGTACGGGCCGCGTTGACGACGCCCACCGTAGGGGCCAGATTTATCGCGCCCAAGACACGTGGGCGTCGTCAACGCGGTCCATACCGTTCCTATTTCTAGTGCGTATTTTTTGTATCTAATGCGTGTTGTATGGTGTGGCGTGCTTCCTCAAGTTCAATACCGGTTAGTTCGAGGCGGGGCGGACGGACACGAGCACTGCCCATGCCAGCCATCTCTTGAGCTAGCTTGATGAGTTGTACGAACTTTGGGCCTGAATCCATGCGCAATAGGGGCAGGAACCAGGTGTAGAGAGGCTCGATAGTGGTGGCATCGACGTCGCCTTTGCGTATCTGCAGAGCAAGCTCAAGCAGGGCAACCGACTCTTTGGGAAAAGCATTCGCCAGACCTGCAATCCAACCAACGGCACCAGCCTGAATCCCCTCCACAATGCAATCGTCAACGCCAACAAGCAACTCTAGCCGATTCTGAAGCAGGGCACGGAGCGCGGTGATACGCCGTACATCCGCACTGGATTCTTTAACGGCTTCCAGGTTCGGGTTCTCATGGGCAAGCTCGGCGATCTGCTCTGGCAAGAAGTCTGTTGTGTAGGCAGGTGGATTATTATAAAGCATGCTGGGAAGGGGAGTGGAGGCGATGATGGTTGCTACATGGGCTTTCATCTCGCGCCAATCGCTGGAATAGACGTATGGTGGCAGAACCATGAGGCCGCTACAGCCCACTTCTTGAGCGGCATGGGCGAGACGAACAGCCTCTGCCGTGGAGAGGGCGGCGATTCCTGCGATAATCGGCACGCGATCCCCCACAGCGTGGAGAGCCGCTTTCATAAGTGCAAGCTTCTCCTCAAAGGTCAGGGTCGCACTTTCACCTAGAGAGCCGGGTGTGACCAATCCAACGCAACCAGCTTCGATTAGCCAGCGACAATGGTCGGAGAAAAAGGTATAGTCAATGCTGTAATCATCGTTAAAGCGGGTGGTGATGGCGGGAATAACGCCTCTCCAATTGACTTTCATCATCTGGTTCTCCTCTATTTAATGATGTATGGGCTGCTTGACGTGGCCTGCCGTTCTCGGGCGCGATAAATCTGGCCCCTACGGTGGGCGTCGTCAACGCGGCCCCTACGGTGGTCAACGTGGTTCGGGCGGCGTTAGGGGTAAGGTAAAGAAAAAGGTGCTTCCGTGGCCGGGTTGACTCTCCAGCCACATGCGACCACCATGCTGTTTCACGATGCCATAGGCGATGTAGAGTCCAAGACCCAGGCCATCAACATGTCCATTCATGCCTGTTCTTACACGGTAGAAACGTTCAAAAATGTGCTGCTGGTCTTCCTCTTGAATACCGTCACCCTCATCATGTACTACAACGACCGTCTCATTGTCATCCAGATGCCGCTCAACAGACACTTCGATAGAAGTACCATTGGGGCTATACTTGATGGCATTACTCAGCAGATTGTTCAGTATCTGCTCAACGCGATCTTCATCCAACGTCACTTGAATGGCCTCCTCACTACTTTGCACAGAGATACGATGGCTCTGTGTCCCCTGCTGCTCAACGACGCGCCGGACCAGAGCCACGAGGTTAACGTTCTCTTGCAGGTGCAACTCGAAGACGGCCCCTTGCAGACGTGTGACATCCAACATCTCCGTAATGAGGCCATTCATATTACTGAGCTGGTGCAGAATATGCTCAGTCTGGGTGAGGCTCTGGTCCAGGCGCTGCTTATGCGCTTCTTCCGGCTCAAGGGAAGCACCATATCTTTTTAACGTACGTTGCAGCATCTGAGTGTTTGCCTGAATGGAGGTCAGGGGAGAGCGTAATTCATGGGTTGCGAGAGAGAGAAAATCGTCTCGCAGGTGTTCAAGCTGTTCGAGATTTTTGCGTGCATAGACCTGTTCCGTGATCTCTACGGCACAAACGAGCACATAGCATACGGTAAGCGGTTCTTCAGTATCGAGAATGGGCGAGAGAGCGTAATCCCAGATGGTTTCCTGCCCACCAGGGACAAAAGTGACGGCCAGTTCTGGCAGACGGAACGGTGTCTGTTCCTCTACCACAGTCTTCCACTGCTGCATAGGCGGCTTCGCTGGAAGTAAGCAGAGGCACCTCTTGCCAGGTACGGCCAATCAGATCATCCAATGCTCTGTTATGCACCTGGGCGAGCAGTTCTAGATAGCGGGGGCTTCCCATAATTAATGCTTGCGTCTGTGCATCGTAGAGAGCCAGGGCCACCGTTCTGGTATTGTCAAAGATTGTTTTGAGCTGGTCGTGTTCTTCTTGAATTTCACGTGCACGTTGTTCTGTCTCATCGGAGGCATAGATGATTACGCCGTCTACATGGCCGGAGGCATTATGAGAAGGCACAAGCGTATAGGAGAAATAAGCTTCCTGTTGCTCCTCATCGCCCTCCTGACGGGTTCCAGGCTTAATGGTGCGAATGCGCGGCATTGTGTGAGACGTTTCCTGTGTATACGCTTCGCGTGCCAGGCGCGTTAATGTGAAACCGGCCTTTGGTTCCCAGAACAGGTCAATCACCTCTTCAAGAGGGCGTCCCTGGACCTCACGTTTCTCAATAAAGCGGGCATAGCGAGGATTGTATGCATCGACAAGCAGCATTGGTCCACGTAACAGCAGAATGTAGAATGGTGAGAGTTCTACCATCTCAGAGAGGCGGACACGATCGTTCTCCAGCAGAGTTGTAAGTTCCTGGAGTTCGTTGGTACGGGCACGGAGTTCGTCGTTGGTCGTCTCCAGTTCCTCGTTGGTGGCCTGCAGTTCTTCGTTATTTGTTTCCAGTTCCTCGTTGGTGGCCTGCAACTCTTCGTTGGTTGTTTCAAACTCTTCAATACTGGCCTGCAATTCCTCGTGTGTGAGCGTCAATTCCTCATTGGCAACTTGCAACTCCTCGTTAGAATCCATCAGTTCTTTATTCATATCGCTCAGTCGCTTGTTGGCCGTACCCAATTCTTGCATCAACTGTGCCTGTTCGACCTGGATAGTCTCTAACTGGTGACGCATCTGAACCTGTTCGGTTACGTCGGTCACACTAATAACAGCGAGTTCGGGTAAACCTGGCTCCATTTGCATTAAGGCGATGGAGAGACTAATAAAGCGCCCGTTACCACCTGAGGATGACTCAAGTTCCACTTCGGGGAGAGTAACAAAATTGCGTTCGCGGAAGACCGTATCGATGGCCGAGCGCGTCTCATGATAGGGAATACCTCGTACAGTATGCAGAAAATCCTGATCACCGACAATATCATGCAGGCTAAGCAAGCGGCGAGCAGAGCTATTAGTCGCCAGGATGTGGTACGTACGATTGATGATCACAACACCAATAGGGAGAAAACGCAACAGTAATTCGTTGAAACTACGCAATTGTCCCAGTTCCATTGCTGGGGATGGGCTTTCTTGTTCCAATTGTGATTTTCCTACCGATCGGTTAGAGCGCTCCATAACAGACCTCTGCAGACGGCGAATTTCTCAATTCCGAAGAGCTCTCATTCCTGGTCCCAGGCAACCCACTATCAATGCAACGATATACTTTCCAATACTTGTTCACCAGCTCATAGTATAACTGCACCGGGCGTACGGTTTCGGCCTTCCCCAGGAAGAGATATCCATTGGGATTGAGGGAAAAAGCAAACTGGTTGAGCACGTAGTCCTGCAGTTCAGGAGTAAAATAAATCAGGACATTGCGACAGAGTACCAGGTCGATGCGTGGGAAAGGTGCACTGTGAGCTCAGGTTTTGTTGTCCAAAGATCACCATCTGGCGCAACGTTTTCGAGACACGGTAGCCATGATCGACACGCTCGAAGAAACGCTCACAGTACTCCTGTGGAACACCATTGAGGAGATTCTCGGTATAGAAGCCACGACGAGCAAAAGTAATTGCTGCTTCATCAAGATCGGTGGCAAAGATCTTAATGCTCCATTCAGACACTTCCGTGCCCAACAGGTCGGCAAGCAGCATTGCCAGCGAATAGGATTCCTCTCCTGTAGCACAGCCCGCAGTCCAGAAGCGCAAGATGTGATCACGCTCACGGGCACGTGCAATTAAGATAGGAAGCATCTCGTTTCGCAGATAAGCGAAGGCATCGGCATCACGAAAGAACTGTGTAACATTGATGAGGAAAGCTTTGACGAGATCGCCCACTTCTTCAGGATTCATCCTTAGATACTCTACATACTCGCGCATTGTTCGATTATGTGTCACCATCATGCGACGGCTAATACGACGCAGAATGGTCGAGTTTTGATAGGGGCGGAAGTCGATATTCGCCTGTCGGTTCACATGCTCAAGGATAGCACGCAAGAGATCCTCGGTCCGCTCTTCAGTGGGTGGAATATTGACTCCGGTCAACAGATCATAGAGCAAAGGACCAACATGCTCAATATCCACTTCGAAATCAATGACCGTGGGTGGTAATGCTAGAGGCATCGAGGGGTAACGCGCGGTCTTGGGATCCTGCACGATGACCGTTCCTCCTGCATTTTTTACATCAACAGTGCCGATCGCTCCATCCGATCCCGAACCAGTGAGAATAACGGCAATAAGGTGCTCACCGTAGGACTCAGCAGCTGTGGAGAGCAGGGTATCCACAGAGGGACGAGGTCGCTTCATGCGATCATCGAGCAACTGGACATGGTGATCTTTGATGGAGACATGGCGATTTGAGGGCACTACATAGATTCTGCCTGGATACAATTTTGTGTCTGACTGCACAACTTCAACGACCAGATTCGTGCGTTTTTGCAGAATAGTATCGAGTGAACTGGGACGATTCGGGTCGAGGTGTTGTGCTAATACCAGAGGTGCTGGAAAATTTGTAGGTAGGGTGCTCACGAGAATGGAGAGCGCTTCAATACCCCCCGCTGAAGATCCAACCACGACCAGATCACTCGATTGCATACCGTCCTGATCAATAGTGCTCACAATGTCCACCCTCTTCTCTAGGAGGAGTTCTGCTCAATCCCCTGGATATTTAACAGGAACACAAATATTTAGAACGCTAACTCAGTCTATAAAGAACGAACACAATTTCATATGAACTGATGTATCCAACAATGGATTTATTCAGGCGAACGCGTCCTCTTCGAGCCACGTTATTCGGGCCACTTTAAATATACATATTACTATAAGGCCCTTTATCAAGCCTGTCAAGATGCTTTTAGAGGGTGAGTAGGCGTCAGATTTTCGCGGACCTGATGTAGGGGGGTGCGGTTTGATACTGGTTGGGCAGACGTTGGTGAAGAGGGTTCACACGGGGAGCGCACGGGCTTCTTCGCATGCGCTCAGTGCGCCCCTACATCGGTTCATCGTGGCTTTGGCTCCTGTGACCCGTTTTTCTGGTGTAGGGGCGCACTGAGCGCATGCGAAGAAGCCCGTGTCCCCAATACGCTCGTGCTCCCATCCGAAGAAACCGTGCCATGACCTTTGACACACCCCTACGCTTTGTTTAAGCAAGGGATGAGATTGCATACAGCGAAAATGTATGGTGAGGTTCAGGGGGTGGAGTTGGTATTCTTTAGATAGGTAGCTTCCTTTCCGGTGAGCAACTGACGTAGTAGGGCTGCCTGTTGTTCCGCTGTCTGCACTTTTACATTCAGGCGTTCCGCAAGCCAGTTATGCCCGTTCAGCTCGGCCTGTTTTACCATACGGCGCGAAAGGCTGACATTCTCATCCAATGTTTTTAGGGCGACCCATAAGGCCTGTTCTATATTCTCGCTTTGCTCAGCAAGCGCACTCTCAGTGGAGAACGCGTGCCCGGTACGGCAACGAAAACGTGTCAGTTCGCCGTCATTCACTTCCCACAACACGCCGCCACACTCTGGACACGAGTATGCTGATGGATTTCCTACTTGCTCGTGGTCATTCAATGGATTTGTCTCCATCTCAGCAATTCTCACTTCCTGCTCCATGTCTTTTGAAGCGGGCTGAATATCCTTTTGCACGACCTCTTCACGAGCCAATCGCACCAGCAGCTGCCCTATCTGAGCAATTGGTAAACAATGATCAACGTTCACATGGGCTAATGCGCTTTCTGGCATGCTGGGGTAGAACGCATCACGCGGATCCTGCACGACCGCTATCCCACTCCGCTGTTTAATGGCAAGCAGCCCGGCAGTGCCATCATCCAATGATCCCGTCAATACCACACCTACAACCTGTGAACCATAAGCGACGGCTGCCGAACGAAATAAGGGATCGATGGCAGGTCGGTGACGATTCTCCTTTGGACCACGCACGACACGTATAAACCCCTTATCAAGTAACAGGTGATGATCTGGGGGAGCAACATAGATACGCCCACGCTCTATCGGCTGATAATCTACTGGCTGAACAGCCTTCACCAGGCCTGAACGGGTCAGAATCTCAGGTAACAGACTGGGACTCTGAGCTGGAATATGGAGTACAATGAAGACACTGGCCGATAAGTTGCGCGGAAAATCACGTACTACTTGCACGAGTGCCTCTACTCCTCCGGCGGAAGCTCCTATAACGATGATTTCGTGTCCTGACACAAAACAACCTCCCCTTAATCTCTATCTAAAAAACCTTAGAGGTCACATTAGAAACCACATACGTATTTATCAGGTACACGTCTGAAGTCTTAAGATCGTCTCAGTTCCACATTGAGGGAGAGAGGCTTTTTCGTGGAGATGTCCAGAGTTTTCTGTTTAAACAAAGTCTTTAAATTTCCTTAGAATTTATGGAAAATGGAATATTTCCGCAAAATTTCTTGACCGTTTCAGTAACTTAAGCTACAATATACAAAATAATACATTGTATTTTTACTACACATGAGACTTTAAATCTCAACAAAGAGTTAAAGCTCTATCGTTTATAGGTAAGTAATAAGGGTAGAGGTTTCGCAAGGAAAGAGACTATGCAAATGCCAATTAGTGAGTGCATTCGACAACTGCGACGACAACGCGGAATGACGCAGACAGAACTAGGCGGTGAGCACTTCTCAAAATCTTATGTCAGCGCCGTCGAGCGAGAGAAGATCGTCCCATCTTATGAGGCATTGCGCTTCTTTGCGGAACAGCTTGATCAATCAGCTGATTACTTCAAGCAACTCGCTGAACAATCACAGTTGATGGCACGGAGCGCAGCTTCACTGACAGCTTCTCTCTCTTTTGAGGATGAGAACGATGAGCAGGACGAAAGCATCGCGCTCCTGGATATGCTCCTGGAAGGTACGGAGCTACCCCGCACTTTCTTCTCACGGGAGATATCTGCGCTTTCCCAGGAGGCACTGACGAGCCTGCCATTACAGAAGCAGGTTCGCTACTGCCTGGTAAAGGGTCTAACTTTACAAGAACTGGGAAAGATTGAGGAAGCTCATACTTTGTTGGAACGCGCTCTTGCACTTTCGCCAGCCAAACATCAACCTGCCATCCTTGATGCACTGGGAACAAATGCTGGCCTCGCGCATACCTATCAAACGGCACTCAGTTACCACCACCGGGCTTTACACTTATTAGAACTGGGTGATACTGATGGAAAAGCCCCGGCCCTTCTTTTAAAGGTGGAACTACATTGTGGCGATGATTATCGCGCTCTGGGTAGCCCCACAGAGGCACTTGAACATTATGAACAGGCACGTCAGTCCCTGCGCTCAACAAGTAATATGGATATAGCAGGACAGGTCTATATGGGATTGGGCTATTGTACCTATGCATCGATCTATCAAGAGCCGGGGGCCACAGAGTTTTCCTATGAAGAAAAGGAGCGCCAGCTTCAACGTGCTACCAGTTTCCTGTTGCAGAGTCGCACTCTCTACCAGGTCAGTAGTAACCGCATGGGCGAGTCAAAGGCACGTCTCCTCCATGCAATCGTCCTGCTTGGCATCTGTGAGTTGCGCCGCCAGGTAGCGCTAAAACGAATCCAGGAAGAGCAAACAATTAAATCATTACAATGTGCAACACTGCTTGATGAAGCAGAGGAGCAATGTCGCCAGGTGCTCCTGGGCTGGCATGAACCTGTGCGCGACGCGACTACCGTTACTTCAGACTTAGAAGTAGTATTATATACAGCTTTATCCTCTCTGGTCAGCACATATGTACAGCGGGCAGCAGTAGCTCGCCTGGAAGGATATAATGACACAGCTCTACGGGACCGTGCATGCGCAGCCCATCTTTGCCAGCGCATTCTGGATACTCTGGCAACACCTGATTCTCTCCGCTCACTGGTACGAGATGCTCTTGCATTGGAAGACGTAGATATGTACCGCGTTCAGGCATTGCCTCGCCTGCCAGATTCTCTGCAGAACAGGTTGGCGTCGTATAGTCCAATAAGCCTGACAGCAATCTTCTCGGCAGCAGGGGAAGTAGCTGAAGAACTGGGTCGCGCGGCCAAAACCGACGTATATGCCTCTGACTGCTACAATCATGCCAATACGTGTTTCAAAGCTTCCTTGTCTAGAAAGCGTCAATCTACCTTTTCTAAAGAACATGACGTAACGTATCTCATGCGTAGCTACCAGCACTACATTGCTCTTATAGAGGAACGCCTTCAGGCTGCATCTCCTGAGATCGCAGAAAAAACGTACCGGACGGTATTTGATCTGTTTAAGGAAAGCGTTTATCAAACAAATTGAATAACCGTAGGGACGGAACTGGCCTCCGCCCGGTTCCCGACCGACAAAATCTTGTTCCCCAAACCGGGCGGAGGCCAGTTCCGTCCCTACTTTTCTATCTACGGGTTTCTCTTCAAGCAGGGGAGAACATGACACATTGTCACTTGCCTTTCCACATTTTATCTTATATACTAGGGGTGTGTGGACTTCCATAAACTTTTTCCATAGTATTTGCAATGGGGAGGTATCTGAGTGAAAGAATATGTAGAGACAGGAACACAACAGATATTTGTTCCCGCGCCACCGATTCAACGGATTACGATCAGGGAGACGCTAGGAAGAATTCAGGTCGCATCATTAAAACAACCTGAATACGTCTGTGGAATTGCTCGCCGTACAGGCTATACAGGAAAAGGGAACGAGGACCTTGCAACGTATCGGCTCAAGATCAAAGTAGAGGGATCAAAAGCATTTATGACGCTTCCCTCCATCTTCGTCGTAGAGAATGGTATCTTCCTCGATTATGAAGCGTGGCATTCTAGCCAGCAAAGAGAGAATATGTAAAGCGGAAGAGAGACAAGGAAACAGCCTGACCGATGAGTGGTCAGGCTGTTTCCTTGTCTCTCTATACCGTTTAGACGGTAGCGCGTGTCTCGGTATAATCGTGTACGAAGAAACCAACGGCAATAGCGGCGATTGCAATGACCCAGTGGAGCACGTCGTCGGCTGGATTCACATGCATGATACCAAGCAATCTCCCATCAAAGTAGAGGGCAGGAATAACTCCAGCAAGTGCAACTACTAGATAGATGATTCCGAATACCTGATTGAAACGTCGTGACCAGCCTGTATAAACGGCAACAAGAGCAACAATTCCAGTCAACAGATGGACTAGATTATGCACAAGGTCAATCTGAAACCCTAGCAAGAGGCCAGGGGACATACTTGAGGACACAAAAAAGCCCAGGATACCAACTAGGGTCAAGACGATACCAATTACTAATGCGAGAATGCGGTTGGGAGTCCAGGTCATAGAATTCTCCTTTTCTTTTCTTAAAACTATCCTATCGGGGTTTACCCGTTTATGGCACGTCTCTTCGATGGCATTAGTTACAATAAATTCCATAGTATTCTTTCAGGAATGCCCTTCTCTATTTTCAGAAAATTTAAAAGGTAGTGCTTGCATCTGGCTAAAGGTGAGTGTACAATGTACTGGAATTCTTTGGAAGTTTATGGAACCTGATAAAGGAACCTGATAAAGGAACCTGATAAAGGAACCTGATAAAGGAACCTGATAAAGGAACCGACTATATGACACGCGATTTTTTACCCAACATAATGGCAGAATGCCAACCTGTTTCCATTCCCTACGTGATGATCGTCGAGAGCGACCCGGAACTTGCCGCCATGCTGCAAAATGCTCTGAAATATGAGATGAAGATCGGAACTATGTTCGCCGACACGGTGGGAGACGCACTCAATATTGCGCGAGCACTCTGTCCCGTTCTATTCCTGATTAACTCTCACTTGCTAGGGGGGAGTGGATTGATGCTTATAGATCAACTGCATCAAAATAGCATACTGGCATCTGTCCCTACCATCCTCTTAACGACCAACATTTGTACTGATCAACCAGAAGCCGTGGAAAGAAGCGTCACTTGCCTCCCTATCCCCAATGAGCTTGACTATCTGCTTTCAGCCATCAAAGAACAATTGTCACCACATGCAGTTGAAGAAGATCAGATGAGCGGAGAGGCGAGATAAGCAGAACCTGACCGAACTGATTACCTTGTTACCTTTTCTGCTAAATAGACGTGCTAAGAAAAGATTTGATGGAATTTCCAGCTCTTCATTGAGGAGGGGTAGGAATTTAACGAAAAATTTCTGCAAAGAACTAAGGAATCCAAGAGATGCAACAGGAAGCAAAATACATAGCCGACGAACTTGAAGCAATCGGACATCAGATTCTCGCTCAATGTGAGGGATTACCAGAATATATTCTGCATTGGCCTCCTCCTTTTCCCGCAGGATGCTCATTATTCACGCTCGCACAGGAGGCAATCACCATCATTGAAGAACAGGTTTTGCTTCCTGTTGGTGGCACCGTCTTCTCCAGTCTGCCATGCTCAAAAAAATCCAGTATGGAAGCATTAGCTCATCTACAGGCAGGTTACGAACAGTGGACACAGGAAGTGCATCGACTTCTAGATATCTTACCCGATTCTTTACTTGATTGTTACGTGGAACAGCAGGCAACCTCTGGCGGTAAAATGGAAATAGGCAAGAATACGTCAGTACTCATTCGTTCCTGTCTATTCCATGCACTGGTAGAGATCAGTGTGATAGCGGGCAGAATGCAAACACTACGCCAGATCTTCATAGATGGAGAAAGAATGTTGGAAGAATTGACAGAGCATATCCACGCAGATGAATTTATGCGCAGTGTATAGTGTTCTCTGTACCAGAACAGGTGGAGGCAAGCCCACGCCCCTACGTTAGAGGACATTCCCTAGATCGGACCGGGCGGAGGCAAGCTCACGCCCCTACGTTAGAGGGATTAATTAGAGATCTGAAGCATTTGTTGTACTGCACCTAAAATCTCCTCTTTTGCCATTGGAGCGAAGAGGAGTTGAATGTTTTTGCGCCGGAAGTAATCTTCTTTATCAAGAAAGATATGCAACGGTGCCATGCAGAGAATAAGAGGGATATGGGCTGTACTCTCTCGCATCCTGATCATTTTGAGAAGCTGCCACTCCTCCGGTCTTCCCTCACGCTCAAAGTCGAGAATAACCAGGTCAGGTTGTAAGCGCTCAATTGTATGTATTCCTTCAAAGGCATAATTCGACAGCTCGACCTCATATCCTTGCTCATCTAGCATCTCATGAAAGAGATTCAGAATATCGAGAGAGGCATTGATAACGAGGATAAGCGGTTCCTTTCTTTGCGTGTTCATAAAACTTTTCCTTTTTGAATGATTTCCCAATCTATAAGAAAGGGAAAATTGGTGAAAGACCTGGGTGAGGCGAACATTCATATTTTATACTTCTAACACGTAGAGGAACGTGTAATAGTTGTGAATATTATCCTTGCTTTCCTATATAATACCCCATTCTATCCCACTAGAATTTTTCGTCTCCATGCCGCACCATCATAATTTCCAGAATGAAAATATGGAACATTGTTGTCACCTTTTGGAGGAAGCCTTCGTGTCATCGATGTGCAAAAAGTTCGAAGATCTATTGCACAGCATTTGGAATAAGCTCATGATGTTTTGTAACTCTACTAGTAGCGCGAGGAAAAACTCCTCGCTAGAGAGGAAACTTACATGTTTTACAGCGACCCACATCTAGCGTATCCTGTGCGTGTGGATAAGCCCAATCCGCAATTTGCGCGTATGCTTCAGCAAGCAATCGGTGGTATTGAGGGCGAGATACGTGTCATGATGCAGTATCTGTTCCAGGCATGGGGTTTTCGTGGCCCAATGAAATACCGCGATATGATCTACAATACCGGTACTGAGGAGATCGGGCATATCGAGATGCTTGCGACCGCCGTAGCGCTCAATCTGGAAGGTGCTCCAACGCATATGCAGGAGGAAGTTGTTGCCAACAATCCGGTTGTTGGTGCGATTATGGGTGGGATGAATCCGCGTCACATCATCTCTTCCGCGATGGCGGCAACGGCTGAGGATAGCAACGGTAATCCTTTCAACGGCTCCTGGGTTGTAGCAACTGGCAACCTGGTATCAGATATGTACGCGAATGTAGCGGCAGAGGCTTCTGGCCGTTTGCTGGCAACGCGTCTGTATGAGTGGACTGATGATCCGGGAATGAAGGATACGCTTGCCTTCTTGATCGCCCGTGATACGATGCACCAGAACCAGTGGTTGGCCGTGATCGAAGAGATTCAGCAGCCTCTTCCCGTTCCGAGCGATTTTCCACAGGCACAAGAAAAGAGCGAGTTCAGCTATCAGTACTTTGTGCAGTCGACCGCTCCCATTCCAGAGAACGCTCGCTTCGCACAGGGACCCTCGATCGATGGCAAAGGAGAGTTTAGCATTGTTGCGGCACAGCCGTTGGGGCCTATTCCTACGCTTGCGCCAGCTCCAACTGAGGCCCACACCCTTGTTACTCCAAAAGCAACGGCGGCGGTAAAAGATGGGATCTCAAAGACGGGGAATGCCGTCACTGAGACCATTGCAAGTATTGCTGGTAAAAAGGCGTAACAATCCTTAAAATGTACGTTCCAAAACTAAACTGATACACCAAACACCGTAGGGACCCGGTCATTCGATCCTTGTTTCGGATGGGGAATTAGGTCCGCACGGGCTTCTTCGCTCCGCTCAGTGCGCCCCTACATCCCTTCATCGTGGCTCTGGCTCCTCCTCCCCTTTTTTCTGGTGTAGGGGCGCACTGAGCGGATGCGAAGAAGCCCGTGCGCTCCCCGTGCGGGCCCTCTGCACCAACGTCTGCCCAACCAGTATCAAACCGTGCCATGACCTTTGACAGAGCACTACCATCTCCAGGTCAGCGTTGGATAGGGGCGCGATGAAAAGCCGTCTCTAGTTGAAACCATTCCTGCCTGATCAGCGTGTCAGCTACAGTTTATTACCCTCTCGTGCCCAGATAACGCGTTGAGTTCCTCTATTTTAGATGAAGCAGGCAGTATATTGATGTATATACTTAAATTTGTAAATGTAAAATGGGTTGTGAAATGTGTTCTTAGCAGAAGTTATTGGACATGGTTCTTGCTCATTGCGACCTTTGTGCTCGTCCTTTTGCTCTCAACTTCAAAGGCACAGGCCGATGGTGGAGCACCCAATCTGGCATATGTAGCTGGAACTGCACATGGTATCAGCGTCATCGATATTGGTCAGCAAAGAATTGTGGATAGCCTGTCGGTGGATAGCAAGCCAGATACTATTCTTCTCAGCGTTGATGGGCGGCTACTGTTTGTGACACAACCGGGAGCAAACAGGCTTACGGTGATTGCCCCAAAGACGAAGCAGACGATCTGCACACAACAGATTGCTGGAAACCCCTCTCTGCTCACTCTTGATCCTGGCACCAATATTCTCTACGTTGCTGGAAATGGTGCCGGAACGGTGATAGGGCTTGATCCATCAACCTGTCGTATTGTACGAACACTGCGAACAGCGAGCGGCGTCTATGGGTTGGCAGTTGCAGTCGTAGGAAGTGGAATTGCTGGTGGGACGGGTAACCAGCTCTGGGTAGCCGGGGCACAAGGATTAACGGTCTTTGATGCGAACGGCAAGCAGCTAACGGCCCTTCCAATGCAAGGGAAGCCGCTCTACCTGTGTATTCCCTCTGGTCCCACTGTCTATGTCGTAACGCAGCAGGGAAGTGTTGAGGCTGTGGATCTACAATCGCACCGAATTTTGCCACCCTTGCTCACAGGTAGCCACTTCGGGCCAATGGATTACAATGCAAGCACCGGGCAGGTCTACGTTCCAGATCTGGATCGAAGACGTATCGATGTTCTCTCGCCAGTAAGCGCGGGAAATGCTTCTTTTGCGCATCAGCCAGTGCGAACAATTGCATTTGATGCTGCTCCCCAATCTATCGCGATTACCAGCGACGGACAATTTGGCTTCGTGGCGCTGCAGAATGGCACAGTTGCCATGCTCGATCTTCTCGGCCATCAAACGATCAGTACCTTTCGCGTTGGAGGTTCGCCCCGCTTCATCATCACCGGACTCTATCCCACGTTATTCAGCCTCACTCCGCAGCAATCATCTGTGCTGACGTGGTTAACGAATGCCTCGCACTATATCGCTGTGGCAATTGTCGTGATTGCCACACTTATCGTTATTCTCATGCCTAAACCGCAACGACCCGAAGCAACAAAGCTGAAAGCAGAGGAAGAGAAAAGGAGACGCCAGGATGGATAGAGCCAGGAATGAAGAAAAGAATTCCTTCATAAGTCGCCTGCGTCCAGTGCTGGCGATCTGGTTTTTTGCTGGAATGCCTCTGAATATGCTGTTGAGCTGGCTCTATTTTTTTCTGGGCGGTCCTCTACCCGGCCTGCTCTTCCTACTCTCCTGTCTGGTTTACATAAGTGGCGGTTTATTGGGAATGCTGTGGAGCATAGAGAGTTTGCGGAAACAGGGAGCGATGCGCTGGGATGGGATAGGAATTTTGCTGGTGTTTGTCGTAAGTATAGGATTTCTCTATCTTGGAGTTCTTTTCGCGCTCAATGGGTTACGACGATTTTGAGCCCACCTTGAATATAAGAAGAAAGAATATATTCATCCTGGAATGCTACTTACAGTTTCATCCTTCTTCAGCAGAAACAAGTCTCCTGGCATGTCGCCAATAGAGGATGCCAGCGCTTAACACAACTAACGCAATCAGATCGAAGACGATCTCGTAGGGGATATCGTTGCGGCAGAAGCCAAGGATAGTATCACTCCGGCTGGCCGCTGTCAGGCACACGAGTTCATTTACCTGGTGGAGATGGAGAATGGCATGTTGAATTATGCCATCGTAGAGATTAAAGCCACCCGCCCCAATGATGATAGCGGCGACAATTAGATCACGGACAGGAGAGGCCCAGGTGTTGCGGCCCCTCCAGAGACGGAAAGCTCCCCATAACAGAAGGAGCGTGCTGAAGGCGTGAAAGAGGCCATCACTAAGAATGCGGCCATGCTGATCGGTATTCCAGTAAAACGTATGCCACTGCAATAGCTGGTGAAGTAGAGTCTCGTCCAGAAATGCCATAATGCCGACGCCCAGCAGTATGCCGGTCCAGAAAGCCGAGCGCACGACCTTTTTGCGTGACTCGGCATCAGTTGTTGCCATCAATGTATGTTTGCCTTCCAACTTCATTACTTCCTCACTTATAGTTGATCTTGACATCCCTCGTTAGCACACCATATGCTAACACGAGATAGTTCAGAGAAAAGATACAAGTGTATAGGCCAATGGCTATACGATAAAATAAGAAATGGATGTGCTGTATGAGTATACAAGAAGCAACAACGCCTATCGGCATCAACTTCCACTTTGATCCATTGTGTCCCCTGGCGTGGCGTACGGCCCTCTGGATACGCGAGGTACGTAGCGTACGACCCGTTACTATCCAGTGGCGCTTGTTTAGTCTCGAAGTGGTCAATCGCAAGAAAGGCGTCGAGCCTGATTATATCAGCGGTGGATGGACGGCACTACGAACACTGGCATTGGCACGACGGCAAAAAGGCAATGAAGCCGTTGAGAAGCTCTATGTTGCACTGGGAAATGCACAACATGGACGCAAGGAAAGTATTGGAGAACGTGCAGTTGTCGAGGCATGTGCGCAACAGGCAGGGATGGGACAGGATTTTGTGGCAAGCGCATTAAGCGACCAGAGCACGATTCAGGATGTGCTCAACGATCACCAGGAGGCCGTCAAACGCTATCATGCCTTTGGCGTTCCAACGATAGCGATTGAAGGCTCTAATGTAGGGTATTATGGACCGATCATCCATACTGTTCCCTCGGGAGACGAGGCCGCCGAGCTGTGGGATTATACGGCGTGGGCGTTGAAGCAACCGAATATTTTCGAGCTGAAACGGGATCGGGCGCAGGCGCAGTGGGGACCGGTATCGGCTAACAATTAGCCAAAGAGAGCGATAGGGAACAAATTTCTATCGCTCTCTTGTGTTTCTATAGCAAAGACAGGTAAAGAGCGATAGCGCCCTTAATGTTAACAAGAGCTTGCCTTATCGTCTCACCCTCACTAATACAACCTGGAAGAGATGGCACATGTACTGTGTAGCCCCCCTCTTCAGATGGTTCAAGCGTGACTTTAAATCGCATCAATTTCTCTCAAAGTTATCCATTACATACCACTTTTAGCATTCTTCTTTAAAAAGCGCTCGATACGTACCAGGGCCTCTTCTAGTTGCTCATATGCAGTACAATATGCAGCGCGAACATAGCCAATACCTGCGGCACCGAACGAACTGCCGGGAACGACGGCGACCTTTTCCTCAAAAAGCAATTTCTCCGCAAACTCTTCATCAGTCATACCTGTAGCTGCTACGGAGGGAAAAGCGTAGAAAGCGCCGCGTGGTGCACAGGTGGGAAGTCCAATACGATTGAGACCCTCTACAAACATGCTACCACGACGGGCATAATCGGCGTGCATAGTTTCTACATCCTCTTCACCATGGCGCAACGCCTCAAGGGCCGCTTCCTGGGCCGCCGTTCCCGCGCACATGATCGCATACTGGTGCACTTTGAGCATCGCCTCCAGAATATGCATCGGGGCCGCAACATAACCGACGCGCCAGCCAGTCATAGCATAGGCTTTAGAGAAACCATCCAGCAGAATGGTGCGTTCCTGCATACCGGGCAGAGTTGCGATAGAGACATGTTCGGTTCCATAGACGAGGCGGCTATAGACTTCATCGCTTGCCACGACCAGATCGTGCTCGACCGCAAGTTTCGCGATACCTTCCAATTCGGCACGTGGTATCACAGCTCCGGTGGGATTATTGGGATTGCCGAGCAAAATCATCTTTGTACGCGGTGTAATGGCAGCCGCAATCTCAGCAGCACGTACACCAAAGTCATATTGTGCATAGGTGGGAACGGGAACAGGCACGCCACCAGCCAGAACAATATCAGCCTCATAGGCAACGTACCCTGGATCGGGCGAGATCACCTCATCACCGGGATCAATGAGTGTACGCATTGCCAGATCGACACCTTCACTTACACCGACCGTTACCAGAATCTGATTGATGGGATGATAGGTAAGACCATAACGACGCTGCAACATAGCCGCGATCTCTTCGCGTAACTCAAGCGTGCCATAATTGGATGTATAGCGGGTATGTCCCTGCTCGATCGAGTTGATACCAGCCTGGCGAATATGTTCTGGCGTCACAAAATCGGGTTCGCCGACGCCCAGTGAGATCACTTCTGGCATAGTATTGATGATATCAAAAAATTTGCGAATGCCCGAAGGTTTGACTTTGCGTACCCGTTGCGCCAGCACTTCACGTTTAACTGAATCCATAACTGACAATCGCTCCTTTTCCTTTCAACAGTGAGAGGTTACTTTAGCAACGGAGAAAGTTGCTCAATCCTATACTACCAGTTAATCTCCATTTTACAATACCATTGGATGGGAATGCAGGAAACAAAAGCTGCTATAGTACATCTGGTTTTTCATTTTACGTTATTTAAACATAATAGCAGCAAACTGTATTACAAAAAGAGGCTCTTGAAAATAGCGTAGGGATGTCATATGCGTGCACCCGGTTTCCAGCAATTGCTCATCTGGCTCACGGGTTCACACAAGGTGACGACCTATACTCCCAGGCCTCTGACTTTCTCGACGATGCCAGGAAGTGCAGCGAGAACGGCATCAACATCTGCCTCAGTATTTGATTTTCCCAATGTCAGGCGCAGGCTACCATGCGACCACTCAGGAGGCAGGCCCATAGCGATCAGGACATGCGAGGGATCAACGGAACCAGAGGTACAGGCTGAACCGCTTGA
This sequence comes from uncultured Chloroflexia bacterium, assembly GCA_963731415.1. GTDB lineage: Bacteria > Chloroflexota > Ktedonobacteria > Ktedonobacterales > Ktedonobacteraceae > JACDAE01. The sequence continues at coordinate 279,317 of CAVSVN010000024.1, read as the reverse complement.
TGCCGCAATCCCAAGCAAGTCTAGACTAAGCAGAAGCGACTCACCTTCAACACCTTCAAAGCAGAAACTGGCATTATTTGGCAAGCGCTCGCCAGGATGGCCCGTAAGACGGCTGCGGGGAATTGTCAGAACGCCTTCTATTAAGCGATCACGCAGAGCCTTGATACGAGGCGTTACCTGGGCCATCTCTTCCTGTGCCAGGCTGAGAGCGGTAGCGGTTCCAACGATACCCGCAACATTCTCCGTTCCAGCCCGGCGACCACGTTCCTGGGAACCACCCTGGAGTTGGGGAAGAATGCGCATACCCTGGCGTACATAGAGAATACCCATACCCTTGGGACCATAGAACTTGTGCGCCGAGAGCGAGAGCAGATCAACATTGAGCGCGGCAACATCGATTGGTAGAGCACCACCAGCCTGTACAGCATCAACGTGAAAGGGAACTTTTACGGCACGACAGATACGTCCAATCTCAGCAATTGGCTCAATCGTTCCAACCTCGTTATTCGCATACATCATCGAAACGAGGATCGTCTGATCGGTAATCGCACGTGCCACCGCATCAGGATCGACACGACCATATTCATCAACGGGCAGATATGTCGTTTTGAAACCGGAGCGCTCCAGATACTGGCAGGTATGCAATACAGCATGGTGTTCGATCGACGAAGTAATCAGATGATTCCCTTTTTTCTGTGCAGCATAGGCGATCCCCTTGATGGCCAGATTATCGCTTTCAGAGCCACAGCCAACAAAGGCGATCTCAGTGGGGCGACAATGAATAACATCGGCCACCTGCTCACGGGCATGATCAATTGCCTGCATCGCATGGCGTCCCAATGTATAGATGCTGCTGGCATTGCCGTATTCCGTTGTAAGATAGGGGATCATTGCATCCAAAACACGCGGGTCAAGGGGCGTTGTTGCGGCATGATCAAGATAAATGGTGCGCTCAGACATGGTAGTATCCTGTTCCTGTTGTCACTTCTTATTGGGCCTCAACAGACTTTTTCTTCTTAAAAAAGCCCTCGTTCATGCTCCCGCTACGATAGCCCAGAAGGTCAATAGTCACATACGCATAGCCAATTTTGCGCAGCCCATCGGTCACGCGACGGCTCATCTCTTCCTCGATCAGACAGCGGCATCTCGGCACGCTCCACTTCGATGCGCGCAACTTTATCGTGATGACGCACACGTAACTGGTGAAAACCCAGCTCGTGCAGCAACTTCTCCGCTTTGTACACCATCTGCAATGAAGCCACATCAACCTTGCTTCCGTAGGGAATGCGCGAAGAGAAGCAGGCCAGCGCCGGTTTATCCCACACCGGTACACCAAGCATACGAGCAACTGCACGTATCTCGTGCTTCCCCATTCCAGCTTCCTTCAGGGGACCACGCACAGCAAATTCACGCGCCGCACGTTGTCCGGGACGATAATCTCCATCATCATCTTTATTCACGCCATACGCAATATGGAGCAGGTTATGCTGCTTTGCCAGTGGCTCTAATTCTGTAAACAGTTCCGTCTTACAAAAGTAACAGCGATTGATATTATTGACAACATAGCGCTCATCTTCCAGCTCATGCGTCTCCAGTGTCAGCACAGGAATGCCCATCTGAGCCGCAACGGCAAGAGCCTCAGAAGTCTCTTCAGGCGCATAGGCATCCGAGGATGCAAGCGCTCCCATGGCTCGCTCACCCAGACACATCATGAGCCACTTTGAGCAAGAGCGCACTATCGACACCACCAGAATAGGCCACGAGCACCGATCCCATTTCGCGCAGAATCTCTTGCAGCCGTTCATATTTTGCCTGTGTCTCGGCATCCAGCACTACAGTTTCATTATTGACATTGGTCGTTTCAAGCATTATGTTAACTCCAGGCAGGGATATGAAACGTAGACAGGTTTCTCCCAATCATATTTTTCGTCTCTATCGAATACGGTCGATATTATACCATAGAGTAGTTAGGGCAGGCGCGTGTGCTTGACCCAACAACTTATCGGAAAAGGAGGAACAATATCTTATGCCAACACCTGGTTCATTTGCGGCTATCATTCTAGCCGCTGGTAGCTCTAGCCGTATGGGCGCTGGACGCCACAAGCTGCTCTTGCCGCTGGGGAATAGGCCTGTCCTGGCGCATGTCATTGCGGCAACGCTCGCCTCACAGGCACGTCCGATTGTGATCGTCCTGGGACATCAGGCAGAGCAGGTGCGAACGCAGATAGCTGACCTTTACTGCCTCCCCTGCTGTGATCAGCATCGAAAATCCGCACTATCTTCAGGGAATGAGCACATCGTTACGGGCAGGGCTTCAAGCACTTATACAAAATGGGAACACACGACGGGCCAGTATTCCATTCCCTTGACGGTGTTATTATTCTGCTTGGAGATCAACCGCTGATGACAGCTCACATATCATTGACGCGCTGATCACCTGCAAACAAACTACAGGACAAACGCATTATTGCTCCATTATACAATGGCAAACGCGGCAACCCGGTCTTATTTGACGCCAGCCTCTTCCCCGAACTGATGGAAATCAGCGGAGACGAAGGAGCACGCAGCGTCATTGAGCGACACAAGCAGGAGGTTGCCACCTCGAACTGAGTGATGCCATGGCAAGCTATGATGTAGATACCTGGGAAGCTTATCAGACTGTTGTGGCTGAGTGGGAGAGGAAACAGCAATAAAGGGGAAAATGAGCATGGCTAAAAACGAACAAGACATACGCAACAACAGGCACAGTTTCTGGCTCAACTATAGTCAAACAATTATCAGACACTATTCGTTATGTCGAAGCATTAGCGGCAGTAGAACGTGCGATCACGCTGGATGAAACAAATGCTGAGGCTCATTATGTAAGAGGAACCTGCCTGGCGATGCTGGCACGGTATGACGAGGCGCTGACAGATTTTAACGACGCTCTGCAAGTTGGATGAAAGTCTGTGCCAGCGTGGGATGGGAAAGCCTGGGTGCTTGGTATTCTGGGGAAGAAAGAGGAGGCGCTGGCGGCTATTCATAGGGCATTGGAGCTTGATCCTGACTATTTTGAGGCGGTGAAGCGGAAAAAGCGGTTGGAAGCTATGTAAAAAAGGCTGCACCGTAACCATTTTAAGAAATATTGGCAAGAGATATTCTCATATGCTCAAAACTAACGTTGAAGAACGGAACCTTTTGCTACCTCAGTCCTGTATGCTACTATACAACAACCTTTTAGCTTTCCTACAACTCTATTAAACACGCAACGTAACTAAATAATAACCAGATAAATAGGTGCATCTCTAGTAAGAACATGGAGTATCATGTGCGAGAACCACGCAGCAACAAATACGATTCTCGACCGTCCACATAATAAAGTCAAACCTACACGGTATCGCATTGGCCGCTTCCTCAGCCTGGCACGTCCTTACTGGTGGCAGCTCGCCATTATTCTTTTAGCTGCATCGCTCACCAGCACATTCACTATTGCCTATCCAGCATTGACGGGGCAGATTATCGATAGTGCGATCAACAAAAACGTGAATGCGCTGCATAGCATTATCTTCCTGCTGCTTGGACTGGGTATTGCGCAAGCTCTTATCAGCTTTCTACAGAATTACTGGATGACCAACATCGGCGAAAAGATCGTGATCGAACTGCGCATACGTCTGTTCAGCCATCTGCAAAAGCCTTCCACTCAGCTTTTTCCAGGAGAATCGCACAGGAGAATTATTGAGTCGCCTGACCAATGATGTATCGCTGATACGTGGAGCTGTTACCAATAATCTCATTAGTTTCATACAGAGTTTGATTACGCTACTCCTCGGTGCTGGCCGTTATTATTGGTGGTCCGAACACGATACTAGCAACGGCGCGACAGTTCAATATCAATGTCCCACTCGCTCCCTCAAACATCTCGTTCGGCCCGACGCTGCTGATTACCGCACTCATCCTATTTCCTGTAGCATTTCTTCCCATTATTGCCAGTCGCTCACTACGTAAATTCGCGAAACAAGAACTGAAAAAATTGAGTGAAGCAACGGCATCATCGGAGGAAGCGATCAGTAATGCGAAGATCGTCAAAGCATTCACGCGCGAGGACTACGAGATTGAACGCTATAATGCCATTGCCTGGCAACAATTTAGCATTGTGAGAAAGCGATCGCGCTTGCAAAGCCTCGTCCAGGGTGGAACGGGCCTGATCAGTTCCGCTGGCATCGCCGTATTTCTCTGGTATGCAGGCTCGGCAGTCCTCAATGGAAGCCTCACCATCGGCATCCTGGCAACCATTGTGATCTACTTTGGTATCCTCTCGCAACCTTTTATTACCCTTGGCACACTCTATGCTCAATTCCAGACTGCTCTGGGAGCTGCCGAGCGCGTCTTTGAATTGCTGGATCAGCCTGTGACGATTGCCGACGAACCTGGCGCATCTTCCTCTACCATCTGTTGAGGGAGATGTGCACTTTGAGCAGGTTCAGTTTAGTTATGATGCACAAACACCAGTATTACATGATATTACATTTGAAGCTGAGCAAGGAAAGGTCGTAGCACTGGTTGGACCAAGTGGAGCGGGCAAAACGACGATTGCCAACCTGATTCCACGCTTTTTTGATGTCCAGGGTGGACGCATTACCGTCGATGGCTATGATATCCGCCATGTGCAGGTCAAAAGTTTGCGCGAACAGATCGGTATCGTGCTTCAGGAGCCGGTACTCTTCGGTGCTACGATACGCGAAAATATCGCCTACGGACGCCTGGATGCAACACTGGCAGAGATCGAAGAGGTCGCCCGTGCCGCTAATGCGCAGGAGTTTATCGACACTACTGCCCAGGGCTATGACACTCTGGTTGGCGAACGTGGCGTCAAGCTCTCCGGCGGGCAGAGACAACGCATAGCGATTGCACGCGCACTCCTACGCAATCCACGCATCCTTATTCTGGACGAAGCTACCAGTTCGCTGGACAACGAAAGCGAACGCCTGGTCCAGGAAGCGCTTGAACGCTTGATGCGCAAACGCACAACGATTGTCATTGCACACCGCTTGACCACTGTACAAAACGCCGACAAGATCGTAGTCATCGAAAAAGGTCGTATCATTGAGCAAGGCAAACACGAAGAACTTCTTGAACAGTAGAGGAACATATTACCGACTCTACACACGCAAATTGCAGGACGAAGCCGAAGAAATCTGGTCCTGATTAAGCAATTAGAGGCGATCTGATAACCGTCCTGATGGACTTGAAGGGTCTTCTGTAAGGATCTGTGAGAGCAGTTGGCGACTCTTCATCGTTTGATCCAACACATACTTCACCTCATCAATACCAAAACCGCTACTCCCTTTCACCTCTCCCCCACCTGTCTCTTTGAGACGCAATTTGACGTTATCCTCAGCGACTTTGTAGTGGGGCATACGGAAAGAATACATTTTCGTTAGGAAAGAATGAAGAGCACGTATAGAATTGCGCTCATCCTTACATAAAGGTCGTCCAGATAGTAACATCTCCTGCAATCGTGGTGACCAATGATTTTTGTCCTACAAAGAGTTGACAAATCTCCTGATATACGGCGGGAAGACGGATAATATTAGCCTGGACATAGGGCGTATAGAGTTCATCTTAACAATCCGAACCCCATATGATCAGGTCAATATTTAATATCGACATCTCAGCGCCGCTGGGAGCACTGTATGCTCTACCCTCAACTTTGAATGGCTCAAAAAAGGGTCGTATGTAGTGAGTAAAAACCTCAGTAGTGATGCCTCTTTTTACCTGGACGATTGCATCAATCATGATCTGGAAATTGTGGGCAGCGGCATAACAATGCTCAGCAAAACCTTCCTGCGCGAAAGAGTAATGGCATGCCTGCATCAGTTCTTGCAGACAGGCATCAAGAGCTGCCATTCCACGACGTAAGCTATCGATGAAAATTCCTTCTTCCGGTCGACTGGTGAAATCGTCGTTCTCTTTCTCCTTGCGGGTTGCGAGAAGTGTAATCGATGAACGAATCTCTGGGAAGACTAGATTTTACAGCAATGGAAAGATCCATCAGGTCTTGCTAAAGCCAGATACGCACTCGGTCGGCTCAATGCCATAGCTGTATTAATGAGGCAGCAAACATACAGATATCTCTAATAGCCGCACTGGAATGAATAAAATCTCTCTTTGCTCTGATCCTGTGCTCTTGTTATCAGCCTGTCGCAGGATATTCTCCTATGGTTTCCACTATTTTTTTGCTCGTTGAGGATAGGAAGCATGCGAAGAGAAGAATCCACATCCAACGGATCAGCGTCAGCTATCGCCTGATTTATCTGCTGCTCCGTCGTAATCATTCCAATAATTGAAAGGATCTGCCATCCATACCCCCTTTTGCTATGGCCTTTACATAAACCATTTTCGATATTTCCCCCAGTACGTTTTGAAAAATTGTTTTTGTGGAGCCGATACAGAAAACGTACCCTCATCCTCGCTCCTGGGTATAATCCAGATTTTGTAGCTCTTAAGGATGGAGGTGCTCTCTACTCCCAGATTGAGGAAAAGCTCTTCTTTTGCCGTTGTTGATTTTCTGAAGAGTACTGCTCTAGCAGTACTCTCATAGAACAAAATGGTACCCTATATCAAGAAAAAATACAAGTCATGTTATGTAACTATAGATCTTCTCTTGAAGCAATGTAACGATTGAGGATAAAACAGCTTCGTGCCCCTTCCCACCTACTTTGAGTAACATTATTTACCTATATACTATATCTTTTTCTTGCAAGTAGAGTGTAATTGAAATATCATTGACGGTGTAAGATTCTCAACCTAGCAATAAATCAAAATGTGTATTTTATATGACGCATTACACTGTTTCATCATCTCAAATAACACCTATTATTGTTTATTTCAGCCACCTATTATAGCTATAAAGAAATTTTGTTAAGATTTCTCAACCACATGTTCAATTTATCGCCAAATCAACACATTTCTCGACCATTGACTTTTGAAGCATAATTTTGTACTTTTTGCATAGGGAATAAATACATATAGAGATTTATTGAACTCTTCTCTACATCCAATATCCATTGCAGGAGAGATTAAAGACTAGAGAGAAAACAAATAATACGTATTTCACATTTAGCATAACAGCAGTACAATCTCGTACTCATTGACCCAGGACAATTGAACACACTTCTTGTTTCTGACGTGCGTGGTGGATTGGGTGGGAGAGTGCGTATCTATGCACTGTTAGAATAGGAGAGAACTATTATGCCTTATAATGACTCCAGAACGCTAAAGAGATTTCTCCGTGCCACTTTTCAGCAGCAATCAGCAATGGAAAAGCTACAGGATGACCATCTACTCTTGACAGACATTGCGCAACAACTACGAGCATGGAACGCCACAGAGCAACATTTTCCTCAAGGACCATGCATTCCACAGTTAGTAGAGCAACAGGCTCTTCGACACCTGAAGCTCTAGCCGTCGTTATGGGCGATCAGCAACTCACCTACAAAGCACTTAATCAACAAGCAAACCAATTAGCTCACGATCTAAAAACATCTGGAGTAGGCCCAGATACACTTGTGGGCATCTGCTTAGAGCGTTCAATCTCTCTGGTTATAGGGATGCTCGCCATTTTGAAGGCCGGTGGCGCATATGTTCCCATTGATCCAACTTACCCTAAAGAGCGTATTAGCTTTATGTTAGAGGATACAGCAATCTCTGTACTGGTGACGAAGCAATCCATCGCAGGCAATCTTCCTGCAGAAGGGATCAAGATGATCTTTTTAGATAGTGATGCGGCATTGTTGGCACAAGAGAGCCAGGCCAATCCTCCTTCCACCATCACCGTCGATAATATTGCTTATGTCATCTACACATCAGGTTCTACGGGCCAACCTAAAGGTGTGCAGATTTTGCACCGTAGTATGCTTAATCTCGTGTTCTGGTATCGGCAAGCATTTGAGTTGACTGCCACTGACCGTACTACCCAATTCGCCAGCCCGGCCTTCGATGTAACAACAAAAGAACTCTGGCCACCACTTACTGTTGGAGCGAGTGTCCATATTATCGATGAAAATATTCGCAGTATTCCCACAGCGATGCGCGACTGGCTGGTAAGCAACACCATTACCTTGACCGTTTTGCCCACCATTATGGCAGAAAGTCTCATTGCACTTGAATGGCCTGACAACCACATCGCTCCGCTTTTTGCTCACAGGAGGTGATATACTACACCATTATGCACCTTCTACACTTCCCTTTACGTTGATCAATAACTATGGACCAACTGAAGCTACAGTTGTCTCCTCCTATGAGCGCGTTCCACAAAGTGGACTTGAAAGTGGTCTTCCATCGATTGGTCGCCCGATTGCTAATACGCAGATCTATATTCTTGATGAACACCTGCAACAGGTTCCTATCGGAGAAGTCTGGCGAAATGTATATCGGAGGAAGTGGTCTTGCTAAAGGATATCTCAATCGTCCTGAACTTACCGCCGAGAAGTTCATTCGCCATCCCTTTAGCACTGAGCCAGATGCACGCCTCTACAAAACTGGAGATCTGGTTCGCTATCGACCCGATGGTCGGATCGATTTTGTTGGACGTGTTGATCAACAGGTCAAAATTCGTGGCTATCGCATTGAATTAAGCGAAATAGAGGTTGTATTAAGCAGCCACCCGGCCGTACGGGAAGCGGTGGTTGTGGCACAAGAGGATGGGTCTGGCGACAAACGTCTTGTAGCATATGTCACTTTTCATAAGGGAATACATGCAACCGTAGCAGAACTGCAAAGGCACATGCAGCAACGTTTGCCTGCGTATATGGTTCCTTCCATGATTATGTTTCTAGAAGAAATGCCGACAACAGCGAATGGCAAGGCTGATCGACGCGCCCTCCCGGCACCAGAAACCATGCAAAGAACGCTTGAAGCATCATTTGCAGAGGCAACCTCACTGGTCCAGAGGCAACTCGTACACATCTGGGAAGAACTTCTGGATGTACACCCTATCGGCATTCAAGACAACTTTTTTGCGCTCGGAGGACATTCACTTCTTGCAGCACGTCTGTTAGAGAAAATTGCACAGGTTTTCGGAAAGAAGATAGCTCTTGAGACGCTCTTTGCCGGGCCAACCATAGAGCAACTCGCCATTAACTTGACGGAAGGAACCAATACGACAACCTCGCGAACTACCTGTAATAGCCCTTCAAACGGGGGGCCAGCATCGTCGTCCATTCTTCTTTTTACATGGAGATTGGACCGGAGGAGCCTTTTATTGTTTCACATTGGCACAAACTGCAGGTCCCGATCAACCATTCTACGTATTAGGAACCTACAAATTTGCTGACCTACAGACATTGCCCACCGTCGAAAAAATGGCGGCGGCTTACATCGAAGAGCTACGAACCATTCAACCAGAGGGACCCTACCAGTTAGGAGGCTTTTGCAATGGCGGCTTATTGGCCTACGAAATAGCGACCCAATTGAGTGAAGCAGGGCAGCAGGTTGATCTTCTGGCACTGATTACGCCTTCCGAATCAGGCTCTACTAACAAATTGCTTGAGTATCATCAGCCACATTGGTCAATTGCTGCACATGCAAACGTATACCCAGGCAAACTGGTACCTGCGTACACGTCACGCACTACGCCATGTCTACAGGTACCTGCGTCCTGGCGACAACAAAGTACAGGACTTCGCTAAATTACTAGACATAGACGCAAGGCTTCAGTGTCATGTTTCCACCTCTTGAAGCGCTTTATAACGACTATATCGGTGTGTTTAGCTGGATCGTCAATGCAGTATAAGCCTCGTGCCTATCCCGGCAAAATCACGTTGTACTGGGCAACGGAAGAACCTTTTATCAAGGAAACCTGGTGCCAGGTACCCGTAGTAAAAGACAAAAAAGAACTTGAACATCACTTTATTCCAGGGACCCATATGTCTTGCGTCACCGATCATACACAGGTTCTGGCCGAACTTTTAAGTAACCACTTGCAGCACAGAGGGAGCCGTGGGGAAGGCTGATGGGTCGTTCAAAATGGAAAGCATAAAACTTGTCTATGTGAGCTTGCAAATATCTGTTCAGCAAGAAATAGAAATCAGGATTGTCCTATGCAAGAAAACAAACAGTATCCACGCATTAGCGTCGTCATTCCGACGCGCAATGAAGCCCCAAATCTTCATTATGTATTACCTTACATTCCCTCTCTGGTGAGCGAGATTATTCTGGTTGATGGGCACTCAACCGATGACACGGTTGAAGTAGCACGCCAACTTTTACCCGACATTTGCGTTATCCATCAGGCCAGGCAAGGCAAAGGGGATGCACTCAGGCTGGGTTTTGCAGCCTGTACAGGTGACATTATTGTCATGATCGATGCCGATGGATCAACTGACCCTGGTGAGATACCTCGCTTTATCGATGCGCTTCTTAAAGGCAATGATTTTGCAAAAGGGTCACGCTTCCTTAAAGATGGTGGAAGCCATGATATTACGCCTCTGCGCAGCCTGGGAAATTATGGGCTGAGTATGCTGGTCAATATTTTCTTCGGGGTACGCTATAGCGATCTCTGTTATGGCTATAACGCCTTCTGGAGACACTGCCTTGACTCTATACGTATCGACTGCGATGGCTTTGAAGTTGAGACACTGATCAATATACGAATCCATAAAGCTCGTTTGAAAATAGCCGAGGTACCAAGCATTGAGCGTCCTCGCTTATTTGGTCAGAGTAACCTGCGCACATTTCGCGATGGCTGGCGGGTACTCAAGATCATCGTGAAAGAACGTTTCAGCACCCTTCCACCATTGCCACAACCTGCGGCTCTACCAGTTTCTCATAATCTGAGAGAAAATAATTCCGGCAACTGAACAACGTGCTTCGGTATCTACGAAGAAGCTTATTTTATAAGTATACAAAAATAAGGTAGTCAGTAAAATGCTTATCCAGCGCTGACTATTCACTTTTAGAACCGATATTCGGTTATATGAAGTAGTCTTTTAGAAAGGTAAATAGAGAATGCCCTCCCAGGCTGAAAAGAAAAAAATACCTATTCTTATGTATCACAGCATTTCACAACATGCCTCTCCAAAATTTAAACGCTTTGCAGTAGCACCGATTCTGTTCAGAGAGCATATGGCCTATCTTCATCAGCATGCCTATACACCTGTTACCGTAACTCAACTTATACAGGCACGTGCTCAAGGTGAGTAGCTGCACTCCCTGAAAAGCCGGTGGTAATAACCTTTGATGATGGCTTCTCAGATTTCTATACAGAGGCTCTGCCTGTACTCAAACGCTATAGTTTTGTTGCCACGTTGTATATCGTCACTGCATTTATTAACGAGACAAGTCGCTGGTTACAAAAAGAAGGCGAGGCCACGCGCCCAATGCTCACGTGGGACCAGATAGCCAGCATCAGCGAGGCAGGAATAGAATGTGGCAGGTCATACACATACTCATCCTGAGCTTGATACACTCCCTCTTTCCCAGGCACGGGAAGAAATTGTGCAATGCAAGCATCTGCTAGAACAACATCTTGGACAAGAAGTTTTGAGCTTTGCCTATCCGTATGGGTATCACACAACAGCCATCAAGCAATTGGTGAAGGATGCAGGATATACATCCGCTTGCGCCGTTAAATATGAAATGAGTTCGGAAACGACCGATCCTTTCGCCCTGACCCGCCTGATCGTGAGCGCAGATATGAGTGTGAGCGAACTGGCAAATGCACTTACGACAGGGAACATCTCCTGTTATCACACTTTCTAAACGCATAGCAACACCTGTGTGGCGTCTGGTACGCCGCGTCAGGGCTTACAAACACGCAGCATCTACAAAGGGGGATATTCTGTACAATGACTGATACACTACTTGATGCTTCTGTAATCATCTGTGCTTATACAGAGAAACGTTGGGATGACCTTGTGGCTGCCGTTGAGTCGGTGCAGCAACAAACATTCCCGCACGCGAGATTATTCTTGTTGTTGATCACAATCCTGCCTTGCTTGCACGTGTGCAGGCATACTTCCCTGATGTCATTGGAATAGAGAATAGCGAACCGCAAGGGTTATCCGGCGCACGCAATAGTGGAGTAGCCATAGCTCAGGGAGCACTAGTTGCCTTCCTTGATGACGATGCAATGGCAGAACCTGATTGGTTGGCTCGTTTATGTCACTGTTGCGAAGATCCACAAGTTATGGGCACAGGTGGCACGGTTGAACCTTACTGGCTAAGCAAGCAACCGAGATGGTTTCCAGAAGAATTTTATTGGACGCTGGGCTGTACTTATCAGCAGCGTCCAGAAAAGCCAGATCGTTGTACGTAATCCATTTGGCGGCTGCACCTGCTATCGGCGCGAGATTGTTTGAGGCGATTGGAGGCTTTCGTAGTGAGATTGGCAGGGATAGTCGTGCACGACCGATGGGAGGTGAGGAGACGGAACTTTGCATTCGTGCGCGACAGCACTGGCCGGAGAAGATCTTCCTCTACGAGCCGAATGCGATCATTCACCATCGTATCCCGGCAGTTCGTGCCACATGGCGCTACTTTCGGGCACGCTGCTATGCCGAGGGTCTGTCAAAGGCCGTGGTCGCTCAGTATGTAGGAACAAAAGATGGCCTGGCCTCTGAACGGTCATATATCGTGAGCAATCTCGTTCATGGTGTGACGCATGGAATGAAAGACACATTTGTCCGCCACGATATAGCAGGTATAGCACGTGCGGGAGCAATAGTTGTCGGTTTGATCACCACCATGAGTGGGCTATCTGGTTGGTTCCATCAAGCAGCGTTTTCACGCATAAAGAGGATCTAGAAATAGTGCCTTCAAAAAATTTCAAACCTGCGCTACCGATGAAGATATTGCCTTAATAAGGTATATACGAAATCTAAGAAGTCAGAGAAATGCATTAAGGACAGCAAAAAATGGATCTCACGCCTATACGCATCTTAGAAATTGAGATAGGGCAACCCTTGCTACCAGTGACAGCAGAGGATAAAGGATATAGCTACCAGCAGGCTCTCTGCCTGGTTCGTCTGCATAGTCATCCATTAGGAACGATTGAGCTTGATCTTGTTCATGGTCCGGTAAGTGCCGACGAATGTGCACATCATATATGGAATGCATTGAGGACAAAGATCAATGCGCATTTGCAAGCAGGATAACTTGCCAGCAGTCGAGAGGGCTTGACGCAGAGGGTCTTCGCCCTCGAATACACCTCGTTGCATTGAGGAACGAGAACATTTGCTGGACAGATGCACCCTTTGTCAGCGTCATTGTGCCAACGCATGAACGTCCAGAGAGAATTCCTGGTTGTCTGCGTGCGCTTCTGGCCCTGGACTATCCACATTATGAAATCATCGTCGTTGATAATGCACCAGATACAGATGCAACGAGCCAATTTCATTCGAGAAAATTATCATGATCTACCTCAGGTACGCTATGTACGCGAAGAGCATCCGGGAGTTTCTTGGGCACGCAATAGAGGAATACAGGCAGCGAAAGGAGAGATTCTGGCATTTGCTGATGATGATGTTATCGTTGATCGCTACTGGCTGGCTGAACTGGTCAAAGCATTTCAAGTAACATCCAATGTTGGCTGTGTTACCGGGCTGATCCTCTCAGCCGAATTGGAAACACCCGCCCAGATCTTATTTGAGAAACATGACGAAGAAAGTGGGTATAACGACAACTGGCGTTTTACCCGGCACATCTTTACCAAACAAAAGCGACATGTGCATCTCTATAAAATAGCACTCTTCGGTGCCGGTGCAAGTATGGCTTTTAGAGCTGATCTCTTACGCAGTATCGGTGGCTTCGATCCCGCACTTGGTACACAAGGTCTTGTGCAGAGTGGTGAAGATATCGCAGCATTCTTTCAAGGTGCTTATGCGAGGGCTATGATGTAGTATATGAGCCAGCATCACTGGTCTATCATAAAAACCGTCGGGAGTATGCAGCCCTGTACCAGCAGATCTACCATTATGGAATCGGGGCAACTGCTTACATGACAAAGAATCTGCTTGAGTATCCCACAACTGTTGATTGATCTCTTCACAAAAGTACCTTATGACCTTCTTACTAGCAGGTACCACTCGATCAAAGAAGAAACAACAATCAACGCATGTATCCAAAAGAGCTGGCAACGATGGCACGAAAAGGAATGTTACGTGGACCATTCGTCTATCTCAAGGAGTCGATGGGTTACACGAGACCAACGAAAAGCGTTGACTTCATTTCAAGTAGATGTGGATTTATCTGTGGAAAAGGGGAAATGTGTGTCGTGAAAACGCAACTCTATCAATGGCTAAAAACGAATCGTGTTATGCTCATCAACGCCGGATCCCTTGTTTGTACGACACTGGTAACGGGCGTGCTGGGATTTGCTTACTGGTGGGTGGCGGCACGGCAATTCCATCCCGATGCGCGTGGGTCTCGCCTCTGCCGTCAGTATCTGCGATGATGCTTCTGGGAGCAATCTGCGTACTAGGACTGGGCACATTATTAATTGGTGAGCTACCACGTCAACCAGGCAAAGAAGCATCCCTTATCAGTACAGCACTGCTCCTGGTTGGCCTGGTGGGAGGACTTGCAGGTATTCTCTTCGCACTAATTGCTCCCTTTGTATCAGTAGACTTTCTACCACTGCGAGCAACTCTTGGCAGCATCCTGATTTTCGCCGCTGGTGTGAGCTTTACATCCATCACGATTGTGCTTGATCAGGCTCTGATTGGACTTCTACGAGGAGAGCTACAATTCTGGCGCAATACACTTTTTGCGGCATCAAAACTGGCAGCACTCTTTGCAATTGGACTGGCATTACACTCTTCTCTCTTCTTTAGAGGAGGAGTGGCAATTTATGCAACATGGGCGGTTGGAAATGCCATTTCACTCCTTCCTCTTGCCGTCCTTGTGCTTATCAAGAAACGCTCCTCGCTAAAACATATTATGCCTGATTGGGGCCTGCTCCGTAAACTGGGTTTTTCAGCTTTGCAACATCACATGCTCAATCTGATTCAGCAGGTACCAACGACCGCATCTACCAGTACTGGTCACCATTCTCCTTTCTGCAACGACGAATGCCTGGTTTTATATGGCGTGGATGATCTCAGGCTTTGTCTTCACCGCTTCCTATGCTCTCACCACTGTACTCTATGCCATCAACACCGCCCCGCCTGAAGAGATTGCACGTAAAATGCGCATGACCCTCAACCTGGCACTTATCACCAGCCTGGGAGCAAATATCGTCATACAGATCGGTGCCAGCCAGATATTAGGACTCTTCGGCCATACCTATGCCGAACAGGCTGCCTGGAGCTTGCGTATCGTGAGCCTCGCAGCATTCCCTATGATTATCAAGTATCACTATATAGCTGTTAGCCGTATCAATCAAAAGTTGCTACGTGCTATGCTTCCTGTCGCCATTGGAAGCCTTATTGAACTGGGGCTGCCGGCCTGGGCGCCCATATAGGCAGATTTAGTGGGATTGAGCATGGGATGGACCGCCGCTATCTGTCATTGAAGCTGTGTTTATGTCTCCTGCTGTATTCAAAGCAGTTCGTTTCCATCCATCTCTAGAAGCAGAGAAAAGCATCTCTCTTGTAGAGACCGTTCCACTGGAAGGCTCTGGCAGATGGCTCGTGATCTCCTCTTCTAGCAATGAACAGGAAGTACCGCAAAATTCTTTAAATGTTGCAACTTAAATACTGCTGAGATGGCTGAAATGCCGCCGCAACTCAGCACCATGTCTCAGATGATGAAATGGAAGAAACTGAACTACTTCCAAGTATTATTACTCCCTACCTTCTATAAGATGGCCGGAATGCGACCTCTTCCAGCTACTTCCAGACGAATTGGAGATGCAAAAGCTTTTGAGCATCTCGAGCTTCCATCACAGATAAACATAAACGGGTAAGACTAGCATCTCACCGATACAGCTTCCAGTCTTGACAAACCAGCCAAACTACAGCAGTTGCCGAAAATCCCAGCATCGCTTCTGATGCCTTGATAGAGACGCAACGTTTGCCAAAAATCTCTGCATCTATTCCTGCTACTGAGGAAAAGGAACTTGCAAATGTTCCTGGTAGCGAAGAGGGCGAAGAGAATACACAGGTGTCTGAACACACTCTGTCCTCAATGCGACACTTCCTTGCCGACCAATGCAAAGTTTTGTGGCGTTTGCGGAAAACATATCGAAGAGATTGATGAATAAACCATTCATTACTAATGAACAAAGCGACGAAAAACCACTTGCTGCCTTCGAAAGCCAGTCTGTTATTATCAAGAAAATCGATGAGGAATTACCTGCTCAGCTATTAGAAGAAGCAGTGAACGCAAGTATATCTGAAAAAAGATCTGTGCTTCAATAGCAAGCGCTATTATAACGGTCGTGCTTCCATTCTGCGCTCTTATTCTCTGGTATATTTCACTACCAGGTATACATCTCAGAAATATGACAGATCTGGGCCTGATCTCAGTCTTACCAATGGGCACAATCATTCCACTCTTTCTGCTCACAGCAAGCTTTTGCTTGACGATGTGGCAAAAAAAGAAAAGAGTGCCCGTTATTCTCCTGCACATCCTTATTTTGATCTTTATGCTTTATGGCATCACGGCGCTTATTGAGACCGTACCGCGCTTCGACGTTGTGTACCGACATGCGGGATATACTGAATATATTATGCGCCATGGAAGTGTCGATCCTGGCCTGGATGCTTACTTCGACTGGGCTGGCTTCTTTATATTCAGTGCCTTTTTGACCAAAATTGCTGGCTATAGCACTGTCCTCTCTTATGCCGCATGGTCTCCCTTTTTTCTCAATCTGATCTACTTTTTTCCGCTCTATATAATTTTCACCTCGGCAACTACTGATAAACGTATTATATGGTTTGCAACCTGGTTCTTCTATCTCACTAACTGGATAGGGCAGGACTACTTTTCACCTCAGGGTCTAAACTTCTTTTTCTATCTGGTCGTTATAGCGATTCTGCGTGAAATGGTTTAAAATTCCACCAAAAGATCAACCTGCGAGAATTAGGACCACGCTGGCGACGCCTGGGACGCCTCTTTCCTCTTGTGCAAGGCTTTTACGGCTGGCTCACAGCTCCCGATACCTTGATTACTCCCAGTAGCAAACAACAACGGGCAGCACTTCTCGTCAGTCTTTGTGCGATCTTTGTTATTGATGGTCTTCAGCCATCCGCTTACACCTTTTCTTACTATTGCCAGCGTCACCGCGCTGATCATCTTTCGTCGCTGTAAACCATTCTGGCTACCAGCATTTATGATCATCATGACCTTTGTCTGGATTGTTACCATGGCCCAACCATATCTAGTGAGCAACTTAAATAATATCGTTGGAGATTTCAGTCATATTAATAGCGTTGTCACACAAAATATCACGAATAGAGCGCTGAATGGAGACAGTGACCATAATTTTATTAGTCATATACGTCTTTTGATGACCGCTTTTGTCTGGGGGCTTGCATTCATAGGAGGAGTTATGCGTCTGCGCAAAGGGTACCGTGATGCAACCTATGTTCTGCTCGCGCTATCGCACCCTTTCCCGGTACTACTGGTTCAATCCTATGGAGGCGAGATGCTTCTGCGCATCTACCTTTTTACCCTTCCTATGATGACCTTTTTCATTGCCGCGATCTTTTTTACGCCATCCTCGCGCAAAGGATTCGCTCTGGATGAAAGCGGGCATACTTATTATGTGCTTTGTTCTGCTCGGGGCATTCTTTTTTACCCGCTATGGGAACGAAAATATGGATTATATGACGCCGCAGGAACTGGCTGGTGTGCACTATCTCTATAGTGTTGCGCCTGCAAATTCGCTCTTCCTGGAAGCCTGGGATGGCACACCCTGGGAATCGCAGAGGCTTCGAGCTGTATAATACCTGCTTCTCTGGCTGAAAATATTCCTGATGCAGTACATGGATGATAACGTCAACGCCATTATCCAATATATTAAAACGCAGGGAGTAATAGTCCCAAAGCTTATATTATCATCACTCGCGCTCAACAGAGCTACAGCGAACTCAGATGGTGTGCAACCCGGAACACTTAATCACCTGGAGATGCGACCTGCTCAAATCGAAAAAATTTGTGCAGATCTATACAAACCGTGACGCACAAATCTTTCTGTTCACCGGTAGCATAAATGGGAACAAACATTGACACAACTAGCACGATTATTTGTCATAGAGACTATAATAGAAATTGTGAATATAAAGATGAGTATCTATAAAAAGGAATGGATTGTCATGCGTCTATCGCTGGATAATATGGGCATGGCCTCTCTGTATTCTGCTTTTCACTCTTGCCGTGACCCTCATCACCTTCCTGTTTCCAGGTATAGGGGCTCGTCCGGCAGTGATTATGGCTTTTCTCTTTGTCATTCCTGGGATGGCTGTTGTGCGCTTCTTTCGTCTTGAAGACATCGCGATAGAATTGATGCTTGCGATTGCCTTGAGCTTTTCCATTGATGCCTTTGTCAGCCGGGATTATACTTTATGCAGGACAATGGTCACCTAAAAATATTTTCAGTTTTTTAATTGGCTTCTGTTTCAGTGGCGCGATCGCCCAACTGGCTATTGTACGCCCCGACTGCAGATCTCATTCATCCACTCTTTATCCGGAACGTTGAGGAGAGGGAGGAAAGGTGACATGATCATTGATCTGGCTAAGCTCCATCTGCCAGGGAGAAAGCGGAGAAAACCAGAGCAATTATTGAATTGGCAACCTCTCTTCTCGAGTGCCTAAGAGATATATCCAGACCAGATGAAGATGCTGATATTACTCTCGAGTTAACGAAAAGGCGCAAAATGAAGATGACGATACCATTACCAAACAGACCATCTCCAATCGATACGAGGATGCCAACCAACAATAAATCTTAAACGCAGAAAAATTACTGAGGATACAGAGACACAAACGGCTCTCTTGCATCAATTTCAACACTCGTTACAGGACGATATTGAAGAAAAGACTATTTCTCTCGATACGTCGAATTTATCAAGCAAGAAAGTATAAGGAGTTGATAGGATGATCCCGCACGCTAAAATAACTACACCTTCTCAAATACGCAATACTGGCAAGCATTCCTCATTTCTGTGCTACCTTGTTCTCTCTTCTGCTAGCTGCATGTTCTACTAGCGGCACTGCTTTCTCCTCTGAAGCCACTACAACACATAGTTGCAGATGTAAAAGTGACCGTCAATACGACTCCATCGACTGGGGTTAGCCAATTTTCCCCCGGGATTACCCATGTTGACCAGGGATTAGACTATCCCCTGGGAAATAATAATCTTAACGCAATCAATAACGCAAAATCATTCATTAAACAAGCATTTCCGTATGAAGATACAGCGATTATGGCATGGGGAGCACCCGATCCCTGGCCCGATCCCATCAACCAGAACCAACCAACTGGCAATATCTTGATAAACGTTTACAACTTATTTCAGATACAGGTGGCATTCCTGTTCATCACCTTAAGCGAAGCTCCCTGGTGGATGAAGGGACAACTGCAAGCCAACGGCACCACACGTCTTCTGACTGCTGCTGATGAATGGTCAGATATAGCTATAATTCCCGTATCCTGGATAACCAGATGGATGCATGGCTTCATCTCGTACAACGGGTGGCGGAACGCTATATGGCTCCTCCTTATAATGTGCGCTATTTTCAAGTCTGGAATGAATTAAAGGGATACTATAATCCTGGTACAAATGCATATGATTATAATTCAAATCCAGGCAACCCTAATGCCTCCACTGCTACAAATGGATATACTTATATGTACAATCAAGTATATAATCGCTTAATGCAGGTTGCAAACGAATTACACATTCCAGATAATAGCATTAAAGTAGGTGGGCCTTATGTCGTCATGGATACCTGGGCCTCTCCCAATCAAAGCCACCTTTCTAACATCAGTAAAGCTTACGGAATATATGACGAGCGATCGTTGACGTGGTGCTCTACTGGCTTCAACATAAAGTTGGTGCGGGATTTATTACATTGGATAGTGGAAATGGCAAATGAAGACAATGTAAATAATGCTGATCCCTTCACCGCTTCCGAACGATTTGCCGATATAACAAATGGCTCCGCTCCCTCGATCCAACGCTCTATCCCGGTGCCACGACATTGCCAGTCTGGTTCGCTGAATGGTACGCAACACCATATGGGAATACGCCTGATAATAATTATAATAACGCAATTAAAGCTTATGCGATGATCAAATTTCTCCAGGCTGGCGGCTCAGTAGCTTTTTCATGGGGTTGGACCAGTAACGGTCCTTCCGATACGAATATCTGGACACCAACACCAGAGCTGGAGGAGGTCAACCATTACCTGTCTACTATTCCTACAAAGCCTTTAAGGACTACTTTGGACCCGGTACCCAGATTTACAAAACAACTGTCTCTGATCCAGAAAGCATAGAGCCCTGGCCTCATCCAGCCATGTTATGGTGGTGAATAAAACGACAAGAAATCTCAATGTCGGTATCAACGACAAAGTTGTGCCACTTCAATCCTATCAGGTTGCCGTTTTTGCCTTATAACAATCTACAAGGACAACACTTTTAGCATAAACGGCACTTCCATTATTATACACTGATATATTCATGGGTAGAGGACAGCAGAATGAGAATTATGACATATCTTCATCTGTGGATCCGAGCATTATATAGAGAGATAGCTAACTGGATATATTTGGGCTATAAAATTAATGGTATTTTAATAAATTTTAACTAGATAATCGCTGCTTTCTTTTATTATAGCATGCATTCTCACAATAATATTTGATATATAAATTTAAATATGTTATCTTACGATGTGAAAATGAAGATAGATTTCGCTGCGATCAGGCTGTATTTATCCTCCATCTCTCTTCATAACATCATTGGTGATGTATTTTCCAGTGGCACTTTCGCCAAACCATGGATGGTCACCTATGTATAAACGTAGTGAGAAGAGAGGAGAAATGTGGCAAATCAATATCATCTGAGTCTTCTGCAAGAAGGAAGCAATCTCCTGGAACCAATGGCGTGGTCAATCACCCGAAATACAGCCAGACCTTACAGGAGCCGGCTGAGTGGTATCGATCTCAAAGGAGCCAATTTAAGCGAAGCTAATCTGACACAGGCTATTCTTAATGAAGCCTGCTTGCAAGAGCGTACTCTTCTGGCGAGCCACACTGAGAGATTGTGATCTTCATGGTGCTGATCTAAGACAGGCTTACTTCTATCAAAGCCGATTTAAGACAGGCAAACCTGAGTGAAAGCAACCTTGACCAGGCCAATTTCAGAGAAGCTCTCCTGAACAGAACAAACCTTGCCAATATCGATCTAAGTTCAGTAAAAGGGCTAGAAACTGTTCGGCATGAAGGTCGTTCTTATCTCGATATTCATACTTTATACCGTTCACAAGGTCAGATCCCCGAAGACTTCTTAAGAGGAATTGGTGCACCTGAACACTTCTTCTCTATACCAACGCCTTGACCCAAACACCTATCCAATATCTCTCCTGCTTTATCAGTTCCTCCCAGCATGACTCAGCTTTTGTTTCCCGCCTGTATAGCCGATCTGCAGCAGCAAGGCATACGCTGCTGGTCCCTCTTTCATGATCTCAATAATGAAGACGATATCAAAAACATCAAAGAAACTATTCAGATGCATGATACCTGGCTGCTCGTGCTTTCGGAGTACACTCTTATCAGCGAATGGGTCAAACAGGAAATATATCTGACGATAATGATGGAGAAGCAACAAAAGCGTACGATCCTTTTTCCTCTCTGTCTTCATCAAGATTTTTTAGACCTTACGCCCAATAGCACCTCTTCCCTTATTGCAAAATCGGCAGACACGCAACTTCATAGGCTGGCAAGATACTGCTACTTATCAGCAAGCCTTTACAGAATTACTGCAGGATCTTAAAAAGGGTCAGCGTAACTACTGAATATGCAAAACTTCACCCACGAACTCGCACGACCTCCTGATGAATCTGTTCTGGCGCTTGCGACGCATCGATCACTTTGATACGTTCGGGATACCTTTGAGCAAGCTGCTATAAAGGCATCTCTTAAGCTACGCTGGAACAGTTCCGATTCTGTATCAAAGCGGCTCTGGCTGCTCGCGACGGCTGCCTGGATTTCGCGTTATATCAGTGCGTAAACTCACCTTTGTAGGATCAAGATCAAGCAAGAGAGTGAGATCGGGCGTATGATTTTGCGTGGCAAGCAGCGAAAGACGTTCTACCAAAGCTTCACCAACGCCACGTGCAGCTCCCTGATAAGCGATGCTGGAATCGAAGCAACGATCAGTAATCACGTGGCTTCCTTGAGCCAGGGCCGGCAAAATCACCGTTGCAAAGTGCTGGGCACGATCAGCCTGGAAGAGAAAAGTCTCAGCCAGTGGTGTCAGTGTAAGATCAGAGCGGTTAAAGAGGAGGTTGCGAATCTCGACGCCAGGCAGCGTTCCTCCTGGTTCACGAGTGCGTATATAGGGAAGTGACTGTTCTCTAAACCAGCGTTCGAGTAGATCTATCTGCGTTGTTTTTCCCGCTCCATCAAGTCCTTCAAACGAAATAAGGCGTCCTCTATTCACTAATTTCCTGCTCATCAAGAGTATTGCTTCCTTTATCCGAACGATACACATCATAATCCCAATCGAATTGCGGCTTGGGCAGCATATCTTCCGGCGTCCATTGTTTATCGACCTTCCCATATTTGCCACGATACTCTTTGAGCGTTTCCCCAACATACTCGAACGTAAGCTGGCAGATGCGGAAACCGACCGGAACCAGAATCGTCGTCTGCGTATGATTGCTGATCTCCATCGTCCAACGACTAATATAGCCTACATCACCGACACCCGCGCAACGGCAGACGGACAATCCCGAGCGGGCAACGGTACTGCGCGAATACATTTTGGCAAGGTAGCCATTATGACCACCGATGATCTCCTGCGTATGCGCCAGAATGGTTGTGCCTGGCCGGATCGCGATCTTGCCTCCATGCGCCTTGCGTGCTTCGCCCCAATAAGAACGGATCTCAGCCGGGATATCCAGGTGCATCACTTCAATGTTCGCATCTCCCTGAAAGTACCATTCCCCTAAACGGCAATCGTACGAATTTGTTCCCAGGTGACGCTGATCGAATGGCTCGATGATGATGTTACTATTTTTCATCTCTTCCAATATACGTTTGTCGGACAATAACATGCTTGTATGGTCTCCAATATGTGTAAATAATAATAGCAGGACAATAATAAGGTAGAATGGACTGCCATGAACACAGCCGCTATCAACTAACTGATTATTATAAAGATATTGGCAACTATTCCCTAATAATAATCGTCAGGCGATAACTTCTTCATCGCTTGAATCTAGCCGGAAGCGCACGCACAGCATCCACTTCGTCCCATATACGCTGCACCAGGCGCTCCGCTTCATCGCTATCAGCGAGAGCGTGCTGGAAAGGGAAGAAGGCGCGATCATCGCTATGACGATGCAGCCAGCGACTGATGATATTGATCTGGTCCACTTCGGCCTTCCCGACAATACTCGGTGGCTCTCCCAATTGTGCAGCCTGCTCCAATAATGTACGCACACAACTATGCATCGCCTCAGCTTCGTGAGGAGTACATTCCTGTTGCACCAATCGTCCATGACGAATAAAGAAAATCTCGTTGTGGCCCTCTTTCGCCGAAGGATAGATAATAAACAGGTTATTAGCTTCGACCGCACCCGTGATCAGTCGTTGCCCAATTAATAGTTCGTCGACGCTGCGCAAGTGCATCTCGTAGCCAGGCTGCACGCTCAAAATTTAATTGTTGTGACGCCTCAAACATCTGACGACGCAAACGATCAACCAGATCTTCGCGCTCGCCACCCAGAAAGGCACATATCTCTTCTATAACCTTGTGATACGCAGCAGAGTCATTATCGATGCTGCCACGACAGGGACCGGAGCAACGATTCAGATGCAGGCGCAGACAGGGTTCAGAAGGCTTCGCCTGCGGTGGAAGGCTGCGCGTACAGGTGCGGATCGGAAAGATTTTCTGAATCAGCTCGATGGTAAGATCGACCAGACGACGACTGCGAAATGGGCCAAAGTAACGCGCGCCATCAGCGGCCACCTCGCGTGCAGCATACACACGTGGAAAAGCGTGCTGGATATCTATCTTGATAAATGGGTATAGTTCGTAGTTACGCAATTGCACATTATAGGGTGGCTGCAACTCTTTAATTAAACGGGACTCATGCAGCAACGCCTCCAGCTCAGAACCCAGCACAATCGTCTCGATATCTTTGACATTCTGCAAAAGACCATCCATCTTGCGCGTATAACCAAGCGGCTGACTATAGTACGATGAGAGGCGATCTTTCAGACATTTCGCTTTGCCGACATAAATAACCTGCCCATTGGCATCTTTCATCAGATAAACGCCGGGTTGCGTCGGGAAATTCGCGTTTCTTCAGCTGGATCAAGAAAGAGGCTACCATTCGGACGGGAAGTGGCAAGAGCAACGGGCGCAAGTTTTCCATCGGCACGCCACAGCTTCTCTTTCTCGGATGCTGTGACCTGCGTAATATCGCCGCTCCATGCAACCGGCAATTGTGTACGCAGACGCAGATGACCGAGCGTCTGAATACCCTGCTGTTGTGCACGTTCGAGGATGCGCAAAAAAACGGCGGCTGTTATCTCTACATCTCCCAGAGCACGATGGCGATTGCTCGCCTGGATTTTCAGATGCGCGGCGACCATATCAAGCTTGAAGCGCTTCAGACCAGGCAGAAAACGTCGCGCCAGGAGAATGGTATCAAGACCATCCAGAGGGCAATTCTGCGCAAGCAGGCGTGCCTCATAGGTCAGAAAATTGAGATCGAAGGCAAGATTATGTCCAACCAGTGTCGCATCATCAATAAACTGAAAAAAATCGGGCAAGATCTCTTTGGCAGTCGGCGCGTCCTCGACCATCTCCTGCGTAATCCCTGTAAATTTCACAATAAAGGGCGGCAGATGGCGACCGGGATTAATGATGCTCTGGAATGAGTCAATCACCTTGCCACCACGCAGACGCATTGCCGCCACCTCGATCACACGGTCGGGACCAGGGCGCAATCCAGTCGTTTCCGTATCCACAACGACGAAATCGACCTCATCAAGAAGCTGCTGGGTTATGCGCCAGGACGAGAGCGACCATAATAAAGAACTGCCAACACCCATATTGCCGCTTGACTCAAATAAGGACGAACTTCGCAGTGCTTTACGCAAATGAACCGTCCACAAAGCAGTATTACCACTGGCACCGAAGAGATGCTGGATCAGGATCTCCTCTGATGCAGGTTGCCCCAGCGTCTCCAGCAGTTCGTGAGCACGACGCAGTAATGTTCCGCGTTGTGGTGGTGCGTCGGATTTCTCTTGCTCCATAATGAGCACTCTCCCCTATGAGAAATAGGATTAGATCATCTGTACGAGAATAGCATGTTGGAGTATAGTTTGGCAAGTGATACACTGACAATCAGTCACTTAGTATAGAGTCAAGAAGAGAGGAAATTTAAATTGTTATGAATATTGCATTCATAATATTCAATGGTATGACTGCGTTAGACTTTATCGGCGTCTATGATCCCGTCACCCGTCTCAAAACAATGGGCTTCATAGCAGATTTGCAATGGGATATCTGTGCTTATACATCTGAGGTACAGGATACTGCCAGTCTACGCTTTACCCCAACGAAGGTGAACACGTCCCTTCAAAGCTATGATATGGTCATCATACCGGGTGGTTTCGGAACAGATAAGCTAACAGGCGATACTGATTTTATCAAGTGGCTTAAAACCGCAGTGGATTGTAAGTACAGAGTTTCCGTATGTACAGGCTCTTTATTATTAGCAGCAGCAGGCTTTCTCAAAGAAAAGAGAGCAACCAGCCATCCTACGGCATTTGAGAAGTTGAAGCTGTACGGTGTGGAGGTTGTTGATCAGCGCATCGTTGATGAAGGAGACGTTATTACAGCTCGTGGTGTCACGTCTTCCATCGATCTAGGTCTGTATCTGTGTGAAAAGTTTGCAGGCAATGAGGTAAAAGAACGTATTCGACGCCAGATGGATTACCAGGACTAAATTGCTTTGGTGAAACATGCATTCTCTCGATAGGAAACAAGTTAGAAATTGGCTCCTCCAATCGTCTATATAAAGTCAGATAAGATATAATGAGTCTATAAATTTTAAAACGAGGTGTTTTCATGGCTTTCTGCGGGCAATGTGGTCTGCTTCTTACTACTAATACAACAAAATGTCCACGTTGTGGTACCGCAACGGACTTCAATGCTAGCTATGCCAGGAGCACCTGCAGGAGATAACTCAACAACGCTTATGGCACATACAAGTGGTAATGCTCCCTATGCGCCTTATGATACAATCAAAGCTACTTATACACCTCCAGAAGGAAATATCTACCCGGAGCAGAGAGCAGATCAAACTAATCATCCACAAAGTGATATCTATCCTCCATCACGAGCATTTCAGCAAGCTTCCCACAAAGTGGCAGCAACTATATGGCTCCCGAATCCTTCAAGCATATCAGAGCTCTCACCTGTCCAGGAATGTATCAACCAGGCGTTTTCCCTGGAACCGATCCAGGCTACCCATTTCAGCCTCCACCACGTAAAACAAACAAATGGCCTTTCATCCTTATTATTGTTCTTATAGTGGCTCTCGTAGCTGTTACGGCATGTTCTTTGCCGTGGGATCAAATCCCTTCGCAAGCTTGTTTGGACCCAAATAATACGCCCACAGCCCAGGTAATCACCTACTGCGCCACCAGCAACAACAGCACAACAGAATACGCCGACAGCAACCCAGCCATCGCCATCGCCAACAACAACGGCTACAGCATCAACATTGCAGGCACAGACAACCATTCAGCAATACTATAGCGATATCAATACCAGAATTATCAGGATGCTTATAACTTATGGGTCAATAATCCAGACAACTATATCACTATGTGCAAGGTTTTGCGCATACCCATCACGACGATATCACGCTTGGAGATGCGATACCACAAACCGATGGAACCGTACAGGTCAATATCACTGTACAAGCAACCGAAGATGCTACCGGGGGTGGAACAAAGGTAAGTACCTACCAGGGCTACTATACAGTAGGGCAACAGGCAGACGGAAGTTGGAAAATTATTAATGGACAACTTGGTTAGAAGATACGTATCATCCATTTGTTTTCTGATTATGACATGTAAAATTTCTTTTAAAACACGTATCTACTATACTAAAGGAGTTCATCTGATGAATAACCTTCCCTGGCTGGCGAGCCTGCTGAAATCAAGAAATACTATCGATGATAAAATCGCAACCGCTATTGGACGCACCGCGCAAGCAAACAATATTGGTGAATATATTGCCTCAATCATCTTTCGCATTGCACTTGATGAAACAGGGAAACGCCGGGGATATGATGGTCGCTTTAGCTTCAGGACCGCTTGCCGGACACACAGTAGATGTACAATGGCATCCGAAACATAATGGCCTTATGAACATTAAAATAGATGCAATACCCTGACTATTACCTCATTCTGACCGGACCAGAAGCTTCTTCAAGCAGTATTGCCAGTCCCTGGGTTATCGAATCGATCTTTCTTTTCCATGCCAGTGAATTGCTGAATGCACTACGCGAACGTGGCGTTCAGATAGGCAACGGCACCAGTGTCACAGGACCATTATGGGAACGAGCCGAGATCTATCCGTTCCCAGAAATAATCGGCTGTATTTGGAGATGAAGAACGCAAATTGCTTGTTTTGTTTGGTTAATACATTACTCTGAAGAGGCGAATAGATGTGATGACAGTACTCTTCAGTATTGCCCCATTTTACCGTGTACGTTATAATATGCTGAACATGTATAAATCAACTCATTTCCATTGAGAGGGAAATCTTTTATTTATGGAAAAAGCCACTCAAGTTGTGACTCCAGAGCATCTTTATCGCGAGGACGACGCAGAGGGCAGCAGCCTGGATCAGCAGGAGGAGAACGCATCCTGCGGTTCTCGATCTGCCTGTCCTCTCTGTTCGTAACACCGTTCTCATCCCCAATATGGTTGCGCCACTACTGGTAGCGCGAGAAGCCTCAATCAAGGCCATTGAAGAGGCCATGAGTAAAGACCACACCATGTTTGTGGTGACCCAATTACGGGAGGAAGAGGAAAATCCTGGTCCAGATGACCTCTACACGGTTGGAGTAGAGGGCTTCATTGATCGCGTTCTCAAGTTGCCTGATGGAACGGTAAGTGTGCTTGTACGTGGCCAGAGACGCATGCGTAGCCTCGAATATACACAGCAGGAACCCTATATGCGGGCACAGGCAGAATTTGTAGTGGAAGAGTTAATTGTGTCACCCGCCCTTGAAGCATCACGACGCGCCGTCCTGGCACTGTTTGAAAAATGTGTGAAACTCAATGCTTCGCTCACTGAAGAGACCTATATAACCGCTATGAATATCGATCAGCCTGGTATGCTGGCTGATTTTATTGTGTCTTCGCTCGATATACCTATTCCTATCCGTCAGAATGTACTGGAAACCTTTCATATTGAGCAACGCTTACAAACTGTAAGTATTTTGCTTTCAAAAGAGCTTGATATCCTGGAATTGGAAAATCATATTCACAGCCAGGTCCAGCAAGAAGTCGATAAAAGCCAGCGCGAATACTTCTTACGTGAACAGCTGAAAGCCATTCAGCGTGAACTGGGCGAGGGTGATCCAACACTACGCGAGAATCTGGAATTACGCGAAAAAATACGCCTGAGTGGCATGCCCGAAGAGGTCAAGGCACGCGCCAATAAAGAGCTTGATCGCTCTGAACTTGATGCCCGCAATTGCACCGGACGGAGGTGTGATCCGCACCTACCTGGACTGGCTGGTCAACCTGCCCTGGAATACTGCAAGCTCTGGATCGCCTGGATCATCAAAGAAGCCGCCACCATCCTGGACGAGAATCATTATGGGCTGAGCAAAGTCAAAGAGCGTATCCTGGAATACATTGCCGTACGTAAACTTTCCAATACTATGCGCAGTCCGATTCTCTGTTTCGTTGGCCCTCCCGGCGTGGGCAAAACATCGCTGGGACGCTCAATAGCCCAGGCATTAAACCGTAAGTTTGTACGCCTATCACTGGGTGGCGTTCACGATGAAGCTGAGATTCGCGGCCATCGTCGCACCTATGTTGGAGCTTTGCCCGGTCGTATTATTCAGACGATGAAGACGGCCGGCACCACCAACCCACTCTTCATCCTGGACGAAATTGATAAGCTAGGGTCAGACTTCCGAGGTGATCCCTCCGCTGCCCTGCTCGAAGTTCTGGACCCAGAGCAGAACACTACATTCTCAGATCACTATCTGGAGGTTCCTTATAATCTCTCCCAGGTCATCTTCCTCACCACGGCGAATGTGCTACACCCAATTCCTGCCGCTTTGCGTGATCGCCTGGAGATCATCGAACTACCAGGCTATACAGAAGATGAGAAGCTACATATCGCACGCCAGTTCCTCATTCCTAAACAAATGAGTGAGCATGGCCTGCGTTCATCCAAAATTGAACTTACAGACGAGGCGGTCCAACGTATTATCCGCGAGTATACCTATGAAGCTGGTGTTCGTACCCTGGAACGCGAAATCGCCTCGGTGATGCGCAAAGTAGCACGCAAAGTTGTTGAGGGACGCCGCACCAAAATTAAGGTCACGGCAGACAAGATCCCCGATTTTCTTGGTCCACAGCAGCACTATTATGGCACAGCGGAAGAGAACGACGAAGCTGGTGTGGCAACGGGCGTGGCGTGGACGAGCGGTGGAGGTGACCTGATCACAGTTGAGGCATCTCTCATGGAGGGTCATGGTCATCTGACACTGACGGGCCAGCTGGGTGATGTCATGAAGGAATCAGCCCAGGCCGCATTTTCCTATGCACGAGCACGTGCGAAACAATTTGGGCTAGATGATCGTTTCTACGAGAAGTATGATATTCATCTGCACCTGCCTGCAGGAGCAATTCCAAAGGATGGGCCATCGGCTGGTATTACGATGGCCACCGCAATTATTTCAGCCTTGACGCAGCGTCCAACACATAGTAGTGTAGCGATGACAGGAGAGATTACCTTGCGTGGTCGCGTGCTGCCAGTTGGAGGGATCAAAGAGAAGGTACTGGCGGCTCATCGTGCAGGCATTAAGACATTTATTTTACCAAAACGCAATCTGAAGGATCTGGAAGATATTCCATCTAGAGATCCGGCGCGAACTGAGCTTCGTTATGGTAGAACGTATGGACGATGTGATTGAGGTGGCCTTACATGCCAATATAATCACCTCTTCTTCAGAAGAGCACGAAGCAGTAACAATCGGGCATGTAGAACAACGGCGGCGGAAAAAAGTGTAAAGCCCTGTTAGTCTAAATAAGATTTTACTGACTTGAAGACTGGTTGCGGGGATTTGAAAGGAGCCATGATGCTTTTTTGTGGTCAATGCGGATTAAAGCTGAACGCCGGTGATAAACAATGCCCACGCTGTGGTGCTCCCGTCGAGCCAGGAGCACCAATAGAAGATGAGGCCCAACCGGATGCGCCAACAGTCGCGTCTCCTTCATTGCTTGGCAACATGCAGCCCAGGCTCCGGCTAACCTGGATAATGTAGAAAGTCCACAGAAACTTGTTCTGCGCCCGGATCAGGATACTGATTCCAATTATGGAACGCAGGCCGCTTATGAAGCAACGCGGCGTATGGAATTACAAGAGCAAGGATATGGGGCACCTACACCTGTAGTA
This sequence comes from uncultured Chloroflexia bacterium, assembly GCA_963731415.1. GTDB lineage: Bacteria > Chloroflexota > Ktedonobacteria > Ktedonobacterales > Ktedonobacteraceae > JACDAE01. Next base: position 248,503 of record CAVSVN010000024.1, on the reverse strand, counting down.
CCCTCTAATCCTGCTATAGGTCCATCCCATCCAGCAGACTTCCAGACACAATATTCTCAGAATAGCAGCAACTACGCTCCCCAGGGACCAGCTTATCCCGGTCCCTTACAGCAAGGCTATCAGCCCTACTCCAGACAGGAGGGACGAAGTTCGACAAATGCCAGGGGACGTACTGTTGCTCTCCTCATTATTCTGTTCGGCCTGCTTCTCATACTGATTGCCATGACGCTCTTCATTCTGGAACGCAACAACGTGTTTGGGTAGCAGCAATAGTGGGAATTCAGGTCTCGCACCAATAGAAAAATTGTAGATAAATGACAGCGCAAGCTCACACTCCTATCTATACATTCGTGATTGTTTATTCAATGAATAGGCAATCGGTTTCATCAGCTATATGTTTTACATCCATTCTAAAAAGTATTTAAATACACCATATCTTCTCTTATACTCCGCCTTCGCAGCACACGATCCTCATTTTATCCTCTATAGTATTAGACATTGACAATGCTATCTCCAAAATGATACATTCATGGTGAACCATCTTTAATGAATTTCTTGATGAAATTCATTAAAATTCATTGGGTTAGCGTTCGTACCATTCAAGGAGTGAAAGTATATGCGAGGAAAGCAAAGAACGTTATTGAAAAGTCATCTCATAGTTCTGTTCGTTGCCATGCTAGCAGCGACTACTCTCCTGGGCATCAGTAGTAGCAGGACAGTACCTGTAGCCCATGCGGAAGACAATGGCGTTGCGAGGACTCCATTTATGGGATGGAGCACCTATAGCTTTGATGGAGGTTATCCGACGGAAGCCAATATTGAGGCGCAGGCTAATGTGGAGGCAAGCAAATTAAAATCTTACGGCTATAATTATGTCCTGCTGGATGATCATTACTATCTCAATCCAGGCACAACAGTGGACCAGTATGGACGTTGGGTTACTAATCCGGCGCAGTTTCCCAATGGCATTGCGGCGGTAGCCAGTTACGTGCATAAGCGTGGACTCAAATTTGGGATCTACGTAACGTCAGGTATTCCGGTGGCGGCTGTCAACCAGAATACGCCTATTCAAGGCACGAACTATCATGCCAAAGATATTGCCAATACCAGCAAATATCAGAACAACTGGGGTGGTTTTGGCAATGTCATGTACTACATCGATTATTCTAAACCGGGCGCTCAGGCGTTCCTGAATTCCTGGGCCGATCTATTTGCCTCCTGGGGTGTCGATTTCCTCAAAATTGACGCGGTAGGTGATTGGAATCAGCAAGATGTGCAGGCATGGTCGGATGCGTTGCGCCAGAGTGGGCGTCCAATCGTCTTCGATCTCTCGAATTGGCTGGACATCAATAATATCAGTTTCTGGCGTCAGTATTCTAACGCGTGGCGTATTGACGGCGATGTCCAGTGCTACTCAAGTTGTCCCACGACGACGCAACTGGTCGATTGGAACACCGTTGCAACCAGATTTACCGATGTTCCTCAATGGGCACCACTTGCTCAACCAGGCGGGTGGAACGACCTGGATTCGCTTAACGTGGCCGATAGCAACGCTCTAGACGGTCTCACTAACGATGAGAAACAGAGCTATGTTACGCTCTGGGCCATTGAGGCCGCTCCCCTCTATGCGGGCGATGATCTCACGCATATGACCAGTTATGGTCTCTCTCTGCTCACCAACAGGGAAGTGATTGCGGTAGATCAGCAGGGCAGAGCTGCGGTACCTGTTTCGCAGGCCAGCAAGCAGCAGGTCTGGTATACAAAGAACCGCGATGGCAGCTATACGGTTGCGCTCTTTAATCTAGATGCATCAGCGGCCACGGTCACGGCGAACTGGAGCAGTCTGGGCATCAGCGGTGCCGCACAGGTACGCGATCTGTGGAGCCATAAGAACCTTGGTTCCTTTTCGACAGGCTTTAGCGCAACTCTGAATACGCACGCCTCACGTTTGCTCAGAGTTTTTCCGCGCAGGTAAGGAATTTCTAGCGGAGATGCAATCATAAGGTGTTGGTGCGAGGGCGTCGTAAACGCGGCCCCTACTGATACCGGATGATTGCATCTCCACGCTATGTTGATTATTTCACAACAGGCCCGACGCTCCATATACCATAATTACCTACGCATTGACCCGATGCATCCTGTCGGCAATAGTTACCTACCAGATTTCCATCGGTGCGGACCGACCCCTCAAAAAAGAGCGACGCCTGACCATTGGATGGAGCAATAGTGAAAAAGAGATGCTTTGAGGTATCGAGTACGCCTGAAAATGTGGTCGTCCTCCCTATGCCCGTGAAGTTTCCATTGATGACCTGCCTGCTCTGCTGCACTTGCACCAGGGTCATCTCCGTACTTACGTTCGTAAGCAGATCACGCACGGTTCCCTGATACTGTTGGACAAGCTCTGGTTTGATGGGTACGCTCGTTTGCATCGGCCTGCTCACTCCATGGTGCGTCGTTGTTGCATTGGTGGTATGTCTGCTTATAAGGAATGTTGTCAGGGGTATGCCACTCCCGATAAGTAACGCGACGAGCAAGATAATTGCTATTACTATACGAAATATGTGCCCATTTGAAGTTGCAAGAGAGAAGCGCACTCGTGGCAGATTTCCCTGGAGCGCTCCAGCTTTCTTGTCAGAAGGCTGCTGAGTAGTAACATTCTGCACCTCGACCTGCTCCGAGACAGGTGCTAGAATTGCAGCATGATTTAACGCCTGCCAGAACTCGGCAACCGTCGCAAAACGTTGTTCAGCACTAATTGCCAATGCCCGCTGAATAACCTGTGCGACCGAAAGCGAGAGCGCTGGCACAAGCACATTTACAGTTGCGAGCGGGTCTTTTCCCTTCGTGACGAATGTAGTTGTACGCTGCAAGGCGTCCATAGGAACGATACCGGTCAACAGTGTATAACAGGTCGCGCCCAGGCTATAGACATCACTACGCAGATCGGTGCCCACGCTGCTATATTGCTCGGGAGCGCTATATCCAGCCGAGCAATGGCGCACCGCCGTCGTTGTCGTGTCGGGATGATACTCTTTCGCAATGCCAAAATCCACCAGGACCGTTTTCCCATTCTCTTTCTGCACGATAATATTTGCTGGCTTGATATCACGGTGCAACACAGGAATCGGCTGCCTGTGTAGATAGCTGACCGCATCGACAACAGGCGCTAACAGAGTGAGCACTTCTGAAAGGGAAAAGCGTTGATCCGCTTGCTCCCGCCGTATCATCTCTAAGTTACGTCCATCTATATACTCCATGAGCATATAGGTTTGCTCGTTATCGTCAAACATGTGGCTGACCACTGGCAAGGCTGGATGTTTCAAGCGCTTGAGCACATCACACTCAAATAAAAAACGTTCTCTCTCCTGCCTGCTCTGATTCTTCAGTTCCTTTATAGCAAAGCGTTTTCCACCCAATTTGCGATCTCTAACCACGTAAACTGCACTAAAACCACCCTGCCCAAGCAGGTCCTCTATGACATAACGGCCCTGTAATTGCGTCCCAATAGGAGCAGTCATTTGAACCTCTTGCATGTTTTCTCCCAGATGCATTTTTGCGTTGACTTATGGAAAACGGGCGCACACAAGGTGACGCCCTTATCTACATTTACAGAATACGTTAATAGATTCCAATTGCGGTATTCCAACCAGTATGTGTATAGACCCAGGCGGCATCGCTCTCCTGAAGATTGATGCAGCCATGACTGCCGTCAAAGTTGTATGCCGAGGTGCCGATGGGATCTGAATGCGGATATTGCGTTCCCGGCCCGAATGCTAAGCGCCAGGGTGCATCATGAACAAAGTATCCACCCAGATGATAGAGCATGGCATAGTGAATGGGCGTATCAGGAAACCAGTATGGGGAGTTTCTTGGCTCACCAGATGCAAAGATGATTGGCGATCTGACGTGCCAACACCGACCATACTCCAGGGATTGAGGGCAGCTCCTGCCGCCCCGTCGTCACCATAAAAGACTTCACCAGCTTCCCATTCTGGTAGACACGCATCATCTGCTCTGCCAACGAGACCAGAAGCACCTGTCGCTTCTGCAGCCCATAATGAGAGAGCATTTGCAGATCGCTCGCATGCACCCGATTATAGGCTGTCTGATCTTTGTAATCCCTCTCGAACATGTGCAGATCGAAGAGCGCATTATTAACTTCATCTACGACATTCTCAAAGTCAGCGGTCGTCTGTGCGCTCGTCAGATCACTATCCAGTAGCTTACCCACGCCCGCGCTCATATAACCATTATCGGGCATATAATTCTGCCCATCGTAGCTATCATAATAAAGATGCTCCTTGCCCCATGTCGTCACTTCGTTATGAAACTGACGCAACTGGTAATGCGCCTGGCTACGTACCAGCGGAGCGTGGATCGCGGCAACATCGGCGTCAATAGTATGGAAAAACGCCAGTTTATCGGAAGTAGTACGCGCACTGGCCGCGCTTATCTGGTCGGCACTCAGACGTGCCTGATAGGCTTTGCTCATTCCCGCCGTACGTTTGCAATTGCTCAATCTGCGTCTGAAATTCGTTCAATCTGGCAATGCTTAGATAAGGGAATCGACTGGATGGAGATCTCTACAAGCTGCTGATCCTGTGACGTAATCTGCTCGCTCAACTGCTGGAAATCGCTTATCCTGCGTCGCCGAAGTAAACTGTTGCAGATCGTTTTTATACGCTGTTTGTATGCTCGCTATATTAAGGTGGGCCACTTTCATGTTATTGATGGCGTTGATAAATCTGTTAAAAGTTGGAACGCACTTGCCATTTCGTTCAACCCAGCAATCGATGCACGTGCATCTGTGCTGATGGCCACATAATCTGATGGCCTGGTGAGCGGTAGAAAATGAGAGTTGTTCCTGGCTCAAGTGCGCGGCGAACATCTGCATATTACCCGTACCCAGTGTCCCTATACGTGCAAGTGCTGTTTGTAGATTCTGCATATCCCCTTGCGCCTGGATCTGTAATTGGGAGTCGCGTTCGTCACAATAGCAGGTACTTGTGTGAGTAGTGCCCGATATTGCTGTGCCTGATGCTGATAATATTCTTTACAAGCGGATTACGAAATGCCGTCAGCACACCGGGAGCACTATCGACCTGCTGCTCTTGTTTGAAGAGTGAAGCGAGAAATGACGCTGGCACACCCATTCCCCTGCATTTGCCAGAGCTGATAGTCGAGCTGTTCTTTTAGCTTGCTGGGCCTGCTGCTGGGCCTGATTTGTGCCTTATAGCTAGTTATATCTGTGATGAGTAAGAAATAGGAGTAATAATATAGCCGCTCCACATGCGATACGTATCCCACTTTTTTCCCTGAAGCGTTTCTTTGCGCGTGCAAGAGGTTGTGTTGAAGGTGTCTTCTCTTGAGATGCTTCTTGAGAAACGGGCTGTGGAGATGATTGCTGCACCGCTTTTAAGTACAGGCGTGATGATAGCCGTGCATTTAGCACGCACCGTTTTATCATCGTCTTCAAAGGGGTCATCTCCATCGCCTATTACTTCTGTGTTTGTGCTACATATCGCGCAAAGTGATCCTTTTGTAACGGTTGTCATCTGGCAACGTGGACATAATTGTAATGTTTCCTGCTCCATGACCTGTTTCCCTTGCAAATTTCAATCCATGATATGTGAGTCATATATGATGGGCACGAAATACAACAATTTGGCAAAAACTGGTGGGCGGCGATTAAATTGCGGTCCGTGACTGTGGATCAACACTGAACCGCGGTTCACGCCTTTCAATGAATTGCGGACGCGATGCAATCGGGTCCCTACCGGTTATTAGCCGTTGCCGACGACTGTGCCGGTGCTCATAGAATAGGGTTTGGTCTGTTCTACGCCAGCGCCACTGGTGCTCACCTCTTGATAGGTGTAGCTATTGCCAGTTGTCGGGCTAAGGTAACCAGCCTGCTGTTACCAGGGTAGGTGCGGCACCAACAGATGTCACCATCACAGGTGTGAATGCCCAGTTATCTGCAGGCGACAATTTTCCGATGGAGCGTCCTAATGCACGATGCTCAGCTTCGATACAGGCAACCTGACCAGCGATCTGGGCAAGGTCAGGTCGTCCCAACTGAGCAAATTCCATAATGGCGGCCAGGAATGCTGAGTCGAAGACGCCTTCCAGCTGCTGCTGGGTTGAGATGAAAGTCTTAAGATCAGTAAATGTACTGGCACCCTTTGGGAAACTGAAAGTAGTGGCGAGCGATTGACCACCATTAGCAGTAAAGAACTGCTGGTGAATCTGCTCCTCAACAAGTGCAGCTTTGAGATATGCCAGGTCATCGCCCGTAATACCAACTTATCGGCATTCGCAATGCCATTGCTATAGAATGTTACGGCCAACTGCTCAGCCGTACGCGCAACGGTCAGGATTGATACGATAGAGTCACTCAGCATTGCTTGCTGACCTAAATTTATTTGCACTTTGCGCCTTCAAAACCTGCGCTTGTTTTGCCTGGACATGCGCTTGAGCAGATGTCTGTAAGCGCTTTGCACTGGTAAATCCTGGTGCATACAATGCAGCCGCTCCTACGACAGCCGCTCCTGAAGCAGCTGCTATTGCGCCTTTGAACAAGGTTCTACGCGATCTCTGAGCGTTAATGATGCCAACAAATTGTTGGTAGCTTCGCGAGCTTCGTCAGTCTCCTCAATAGCCATCTTCTTTGCCTGCACTAGATCAGGATTGTAGAATCTGTCATCTACCTGGATATCACAGGCTGCACATGCATGGGTCTTCTCATCAAGGGGTGTGCCACACTGAGGGCAGAAACGAGCGAATATAGGGGCCATGAGCCGTTCTCCTTCTCAAAAACAACTACTAAATTGGTTGCTACTTATTTCTGATAAGTAATGACAACCTGTTTTCATAATAATCCATGCAAGCAAAAAATCTTTTTCAAGAATATCTGTGTATGATAGTGATTCTGCAATTCTAGCATTACATGGCTTTGACTCTACATATGTATGAGTTTGCTGTAACTCCAGAGCAATCACTCATACACGACTACGCATTTTATGAAAACTGGATTACAGTGGATTTATAAATCCATTTATAGACTTCCTGTAATCCATTTTCATAGAAAGGGCGTATACATATGCAGAATTGTCAGATGCCATCCCATTCTATGAAAACAGTTTTGTCTCTATGGTTAGTTGAGATGAAGGAAAGAAATACCATAATGAAATTGTACAATCTCTCGCATCGGCTGACGCGTCGTTTCTCTGCTGGACTTCGGTGTCTCTGCACTACTCGCCCTTTTTTGTGTCCAGCCAGGAACACGTTTTGCTGCCACGACGCACTCCAGCTTTTGTGCGTATCATTCATGCTTCGCCCGATATTGGTATTGTGGATGCGTTTGTTGATGGTCAGAAAATACTGAGCAACTTTGAGTTTGGAACTGTTACGGATTATGTGCCCTTACCCGCAGGCTCTCATAAATTGCAGATCGCGCTGATTGGTAAAGGTATTAATGCTTCTCTGGTCACGCAAACGATGACGGTTGATGAGGGTGATGCTTATACAGTGGCGGCATTGGGGACGAATGCAAGCGGTTTCTCGTTTAGCGTCTTCAAGGATAACAATCTTGTGGCGGGCAATGGTGCCAAAGTGCGCGTCTATCATCTCTCTCCATTTGCTGGCACGGTGAGTATAGAAGCGGGGAGCGCTACGATTGTGCAAGGGCTTTCTTATCCGCAAGCCAGTAATTATGTTAATGTTCCTGCTGGTGTCGTATACCTTCAATCTGACTGGTGCAGCACAGTATACGCCTGCACCACTCTCGACGGATGTGAAGCCCTGGACTGTGACCAGTATCTTCGCCATTGGGCCACTGAAAGGGAATACGCAGATTCGCTTTGTTTCCACAGAGATCGCTGGTATGCCGGGCATGCCTCAAACGGGCAGCGATCCTACATCCTGTCCCTCAATTTCCATCCTGGTTGCCTGCAATATTCATAGGGGGCATTCTGGCTGATGACTGCTTTGATGAGTTGTTATAGGGTGGGAAAGATATGGGCGACAGAAAGATGCGCTAGAGACCCTCAACGCCCATCTCTTGCAGTATGCGTCTTAAACGGAGCAGGCCAAGACGCATACGAGCTTTTACAGTGCCGAGGGGAATCTGGCATCCCTCGGCGATCTCAGAGTGCGTCCAACCTTGAAAATATGCCAGTTCGATCACCTGGCGTTGTTCTTGAGAAAGCTGAAATAATGCGGTACGTACCTGTGTCCCCTGGATATTCAGCCATGCCTCGTCCCACACATCCGGCACCGCCATGCTTTCCTCATGCTCAATATCATCCAACGGAATTTTGTTGTTTCCTCCACGCCGACGCATACTTCGTAAATGATCGATGGCACGATGATGAATAATGGAGATCAACCAGCTGCGCACCTGACCCGATTGCGCAGAATAGGATGAGGCATTGCGCCAGACAGCAAAAAAAGTCTCCTGCAGCAGGTCTTCCGCTACCTGAGTATCCGTCACCACACGATACGCAAGCGAATAGAGCAAGTGGCTATAGCGCTCGTACAGCAGCTCCATTGCCCAGACTTTTTTATCAGCTATAGCCTGGAGCAATTCCTCATCGTTGAGATCCCTGGCAACCCGCGCATCACGTTGCTCTCCCCTGTGACTCAACATGCCTGATTCTTCGCATGGTAATCTTCTTCTCCAGCCCCTTGTTATAAAAATCCCCCATCAGAGGCATTATACTACTAATTTCTCAAACGGCTGCCTGAGCTTGTGAACACGGCCCTACCAACATTGGTGAAACCACGCAGGCGTCGTGAACGCGGCCCCTACACCAATGACGTTTGACAAAGCACTAGACGGTACTCTGCTGGGTAGATGTATTTAATTTTCCTGCTGCCACAATTTGTCCCCTGGGCGCATTTTTACTCGGTCCTGGCCCTGGTTCCAGGCTGACCGCAGTTTCATCATAGCCGTGGACGTTGCCCTGGAAACTTCCACTAGCCACGCCATTATGGATGTTGAGTACGCCTATACTTATAGGCTGTGTGCCATGCAATAGCCAACCTTGATACACCTGATTCCCTTGCGCCTGGGGCAATCCCTGTACCGTTAAAATGGTTATATTCTTGCCCGGTATATAGAGGAGTTGTCCGTTCGCCTCTGGATTGGCAGCAGTTCCATTGATAGCATAACTTACATATGTTTGAGTATGCGCTAATCGTTGCTGCAGAGAGATATTCCAGGCTGTCATCCCGCCAAGTAGGACCAGGGCCAACACAGCGGCAATAGCAACGAGCTGATTTGTCCAGTTGCGCCATCGCCTGCTCCTCTGTGGCCTGTTCCATTGGATTGTTTGATCTGCATCTGCCTGAATACTTGCAAGTATACGCGATTGCAGCGTGGGAGATGGCTTAATCGGGGGGACCGATAATGGTAAAAGTTCCGCCACAGATTGAAGTTCCTGGACCAGATGGGTACAATCTGGACATGATACAAGATGTGCCTCTACATCTTGACGCTCCTGTGGGGTCACCGCGTCAAGGACATACGCACCCGATAATTCTTCAATATCCTGGCAGGTCATGGCTGAACTCCGTTTATCTACTACTTCTCTATCATACTACTACGTAGCAGAAACATCAATGGATCACTTTCATCCTCAGGGCTATTTCATCCTTCTTCCACTGGCCTCAACGCCTATGGTGCTGAGGAGCCAGGAAGGTAAAGATATCAATCAGAAAACGTTTCATACAGCCATACTGTATACCTTCCCCTATTGCGAGTAATAGTACCGTAACTAGAAAATGGTACTATTTTACATAATTATTCCCTTGCTGATAGAAAGATGTTATGATGGAAGGCCAAAAGCAATGATTGCATTCTCATTATCTACATTGTATGCAAGATGCCGTTTTTTTTACAAAAGACTTCTCTATTAAGAAGTGAACGGAGAGCAAGCATGTCAATGAATGACAACGCTGAAATTACACAGAATTCTTTTGATGGGAAGAACAAGTCGCCGTCATTTTCTCACACGAGCAGCCGGTCTAGGGCTATCGCTCACTACGATGGGAATAGCACTTCAGGCCTGTGGAGGCAACGCAACGATAGAAAGTAGTCTCAGCTTTGCAAACTGGGCTTCCGCAGAAACGGCCACGCGAAGTGATATTGACAAAGCGTTGCAGGCATTTGAGAACCAGAATCTGGTTCAGGTCAACAATATCGGTATACCATTTGACCAGGTGCTGGATCAATTAACAAAGGCAAATCAGGCGCATATTACGATGGATGTCATGGAGTTAAGCGGCAACTGGCCCTACGCTCTGGGAGCGATGGGGGCGCTCACAGACCTTAATTCGTTTGTTCCTCAGACATGGCGTAGTGATGCTTTTCCTAATAGTTTTGAAACTGGTACCTATAAAGGGGCGCTCTACGCAGTTCCATTTAGTATCACCCCGCATGGTTTCTGGTATAGTAAAACGCTACTCAATGCAGCAGGACTGAATGCAAGCAAACCTCCGCGTACTATCGATGAACTCAACCAGGCAATGGCGGTTCTCCGTGCGTTTCTTCCTGAGAAAGCCTATCCCATCGGCATTGATACATCGAAGACAGAATATGCGCTGGTCGGTTTCTGGCCGTGGATCTGGACATTTGGCGGTAACCCGATGCAGGACGATGGTCATGGTCATGTCACCATCAATTGGGCTGATGATGGAACGGTTGCCGCGTTCCAATGGCTACAAAATGCCGTAAAAAATCGCTGGACTCCCCTTGACTTAGCCATTAAAGACGAACGTCAGTTGATGGCAAATAACCAGCTCGCCTTTAAACTGGATGGCCCGTATCTGACAGGCATTCTAGGCAACCTTAGTTCTGCATATGGTACCACACAACAGGTGAACGCGACCTTCGCTGTGACCACAACACCCACAGGTCCGGGTGTCTCTCAGCCCGTTACCTGTGCCGATATCCATCAACTGGCGATATCACCATCCTCTACCAATAAAGACCTCGCCTGGAAATTAATCAACTTCTTGACAACATCCAGCGACGTGATCACTGCTTTCTTGATTCCAGAGGGGGGGATGTTGCCATACAAAAGCTTTAATACTTCACCACAGTACAGCAAATATTACGCCGATCCTATCAGCCGTACGTTCATCTCGACCATTATTCCAACCATGCGCCCACCAGCATATGGACCACGCTATAGTACAGCAGCTACCGCTGTCGTAACAGCTTTACAAGAAATCGCCCATGGTGCAAATGTCCGGTCACGCCTCAATCAACTGACTGCTGAGGTTAAAACCATCTATGCTTAAATCGTTCGGTCTCTGGGTGCCTCTTATCCTACTGGATTGTAGCCTGTCCATTCTAGACAGATGGGTACCAGAGATTTGTTCTCTCATGAAAGGAGACTGAGCAATGCTTCGCATCCTTACAACGATGCCGATCTCACGGAGGCTCCTCGTCGCGGCAGCTCTCATTGCCATTATTCCTGGTATCGTTATTGCCATCCTCGGCGGCTCATATATCAGCACATTAGTTAACATCAATGAAACGGTCAAAACCAGTAACGACGCCGTGAAACTGGCTACCGACATGCAGGCCGACTTACTACGTATGAATGCTCTGCTCGCTGGCTTGAATACCAACGATATCAATGCTCCAACACAAACACTGCTGGTTCAGCGCGAGATTGACGATCTAACCAATGATTTTCAGCAGAAATTATCGATGTATCAGAACAATTATCAGATCAAGACATCCCCTATGATGAAGAGTGTACACGATGTTTTGCAAAATAATGCACAGGGCAATCAGGCGTCCGTCAGCCAGCATACAACACTCTTTATCGTCAATTTACAGTGGAATAATTATGTCAATAGTCAGAATGCAACGTTGCATGATCTCAAACCACATGCCTCTACGACAACATTCACCATTGACCAGGAGCAGGCCAATCTCCTCTATCTACCACTCAAGGGCAACCTTGATAACCTGGTCGCACTCACAGAAAGCCTCAGCCAGGTCGTTGCTCAGGTCAATACCTTTCAGATCAATCCGATCCTCTTCGGCACTATCTTCGCCTTTCTTTTCAGCACGTTGGTGGTCTTTCTAATTAGCTACGTGATCAACCTGACCATCACACGTCCCTTGCGTCAACTCGTCGATCTTACGCAACGAATCGCTCAGGGTGAGACCAGTGCTCGCGCCACCATTATGAGCCGAGATGAGATTTATACCGTCGCAGCCTCAATGAACACAATGCTCGATAGTATAGGTCAGCTCATGCATGATGTACAGGGGCAACGGGATCTTTTACAGGCGCGTGTTGATAAGCTGATCGCAGAAGTGAGCAGTATCGGTGAAGGTGATCTACGCATGCAGGCGGAAGTCACAGCCGATGCAATGGGCTTCCTTGCCAAATCCTTTAATTTTATGATCCGTGAATTGAGCAACCTGGTGATTCGTGTCAAGGTTGTCACCCACCAGGTCGCGATATTGACTTCTACCACGCAGTCTCGTATGTCAGAACTGGTCAAAATTAACGATCATCAAATTCTGGAAATGACGAACGCGGTCACCACGATGCAGCAAATGGCTGATTCCACGCGCAAAGTAACCGAACGTACACAGACGCTCTATAACTTCGCCCGTGAAACGCGTCAGACGGCATATAATGGGCGCGAAGCGGTACAACAGGCGGTCACGGGAATGGGCCATATTTATGATAATGTGCAAACAACGGCTGGAAAAGTTCAGCTACTGCGCGATAACTCACGCGAAATCAACAATATCGTCTCCGTCATTTCCAACATTGCCCACCATACCAATCGTCTTGCATTAGACGCCACCATTCAAGCTGCAACGGCTGGCGAAAATGGAACAGGATTTGCAGCGGTCGCTTCCGATATTCGCCGCCTCGCTGAACAGACCAAAAGTCAGGCTGGAATGATTGCCTCACTGGTCCGTACAGTGAATGAAAATATTAGTAATGTAGGCGATTTCAGTACGTGACACCGAGCATGAAACTGCACATGGCACTAATCTAGCACAACAGGCCGACAAAGCCCTCGGCTCCATCTTTGATGGTGTAGAACGCCAGGCACAGGCTATCGAAAGCATCAATACTATGGTGACTCAACAATCGATCTTATCAAAGGAAGTTTTGCAAATATTGCAAGATGTTTCTGATGAAACGCGCAAAAATAGTGACAGTACACGCGATGCCTCTCAGACGATGTGGAGATTAACTCAGCTGGTAGAACAATTGCGAGCTTCTGTAGGTGCCTTTAAGCTCAGAGATGAGCAAGCAGCCACTATAAGAAGTACCGACCCACATTCCCTGCATGGAATGCTTCCACCGACTCCCAGGCCGTCGCAATCTCGCCAGCTACATCCACCCGCGCAAAGGCAAAGCTGAGAGGGTTTACAATTGACGCTCATCCATATTTCCTACATTGATAGAACTTGATTGCTGAAGCTGCTATACTAATAAATAGCTATCGATCAAAGTAAATTCAATAAATGCAGCTGGTTCGCCAGTAAAGTATTGCCATGGAATGGCATGTGCAGGAATTGCGGTGATGCACGATGTCTATCCACAAGACCGGGAGCGACCTACAATGGATGCACCACCAAGACCATCACTACGATCTTTCTGGTACAGTCTCACTCTGTTTGTCCTGTTCAATAGCCTGTTCCTTGGCTGGGTATTGTTTAAACCAGGAACGCATAAGCTATTTGTGCTTGGGGACGACATAGGACAGGCGCTCGGCTGGTTACTGGCAACCATTCTGTGTTTTGTTGGTATGAGGCAGTCATGGCGCAACGCCGAAATCGATGTAAACGTTACTGCATCTGGCAAGTTGAAGCGCTGGGTGCCGCTTTTGTTTGCACTCGGCATCTTCTGCCAGTTTATCGGGCAAGTTATCTACACGTATTACGATATCCATAACTGGTCACCATTTCCATCCTGGGCTGATGTCGGGTATTTAAGTACCTTCCCATTCCTACTTCTGGGCATTCAGCTTCTGCCACTGCGTCCATTCCCTGGCATTACCCGCTCACGCGTCATGCTCGATGGCTTCATGATTATGACAGCTTTAGTGACCTTTAGCTGGTACTTCATCCTTGGCCCCACTATGCTGCAAGGGGATGAAACGTTAATCGCGAAGATCGTTGGTAGTGCCTATCCATTTTTCGATCTCGTTTTGATCTACTGTGTCCTACGCATCTCCTTCCGCACCGATATCTCTGCACTACGCCCTGTCGTACTCCTCCTCTCTGCTGGATTGATCATTATCGTCATTACCGATAGCATCTATGACTACCAGACTTTACAAGGTATATATACAAATGGATTACAAGACCTGGGATGGCCCATTGGTTATATGCTCATCGGATTAGCGGCACAAGCATTGAATATCATACATACGCAACATACTGCCTCACCTGGAACACCTCCTGGGAAACATATCGTAGATACTTCCCCAACTACTACCTCTTCTGAGTGGAACTCGTTGCTGCCCTATGCGTTCATTCCGGCAGTTATTGCACTTGTACTCTATACATGGCGTACGGGTAGCAATCAAACATTAGTAAATGGTGTTTATCTGGGAGGTTCTGCACTCCTTGGGCTGGTTCTCCTGCGCCAGTTCTTCGCCATTCGTGAGACGATCTTCTATAATAAAGAATTGCAGCGCATGCAACAAGAATTGTATCGCAAAAATGAAGCTCTTAGCATTGCCAACCGACAATTGGAGGAACAGTCTGCCCAGGTAGCAGCTTCTTATGAACAACAACGCCACTTAAATGAACTGAAAGACCAGTTTCTGCTGAATGTCAATCATGAATTGCGGACCCCCTTGACCGAAATGCAAGGTTATCTTGATCTGTTGCGTGAGCATGCAGCAACTATGGACCCAACTCTACAAGCCAGGTTTATCGACTTTGCCCTTCATGGTTGTGAAGAACTTCAGCGCCTCATCAGCACTATTCTGGATGCTATTCGTGGCACTTATCAGGAGAAACCACTCCACCTCGATGTTGTCCCTATCATTGATGTCGTTCGTGACGTGCTCGACCTCTTTGAACCACGTAAAGCACAGGAATATGCTCTTCAATTGGACATTCCTGAAACACTGGCTGTCAGAGCTGATCGAGAATACCTGCATCGCATCCTCCTCAACCTGCTTTCTAATGCTTTCAAGTACTCTCCAAAAGAGACACCAGTGATTATCAGCGCACAACTGTATGATATGCCTACACAGGAAACGGACCATTACAAGAACACCTCTCCAGCAACCATACATGAGGCTTCCATAACAACAACACCTTCTCTTCAATCAAGGAATGTAGAAGCAATCGAACAGCCTGAAACAACGTACGTCTGTATTAGTATCAAGGATGCGGGACCAGGAATTCCATCTTCAGAAATTCCATTGCTCTTTGAGAAATTTGTGCGCCTGAAACGTGACATTGCCGGATCGATCAGAGGAACAGGGCTAGGACTCTACATCTGTAAACAACTGGTCACTGCACTAGAAGGCCGTATCTGGGTGGAAAGTTCAGGTAAAAAGGGCGAAGGTAGCCGCTTTTGCTTTATTCTTCCTCTAGCATCTCACGTTCTCCCGGAGGAAGAGCAGCCCTTGCTTCCACCTGTAACTATGGACGCTTCACAGTAACTTTTCATACAATTTTGACGTGTATCCTCTGTACATCATTTCTCAAGAAAAGAATAGCGTTATGACAACAGAAGGAGATAGCTCTTATGACACAGCAGAATGATGCAAAAAAGCAGGATCAAGCGTCTACCGAGAACGACAAGACAGCAAAGAAAGCGGGCGATTCCGCATCACAAGAGGACATAAAGAAGAATCCAGGGACAAAAACGATGGAGCATGTTACGAAACCGGATAAGGATGATAACATCGCCAATCCCAATGCCGCCCAGGGATCATCTTCTGACGGAGATACTGCTAGCTAGCATATAAGGGGATATTGAGACGCAACGAAAGGTTCTCTTCGCAACGCGTCTCCTTTATCGCTTTTGTGAGAAGAGCCAGGAAAAGAAGGTAGGCACAGGTTGTGGGGCACCGGGCAGTGAATACACATTGTTCCAGGTGCCGTGACCTAGCCCTGGAAATTCGGTATACTGTGGCTTACCACCAATTGCTTTTATGGCTGCAATCATATTGCGTGAACCGGATACTGCAACAGTGTGGTCCTTGCTGCCATGAAATGCCCATATGGGAAGATTCTTTAAGCGTGCAGCCTTCGATGGATCGCCGGCCCCTGCAACAGGCGCAGCGGCAGCGAAATAATCAGGCCAGCGTTCGATAGCATCCCATACACCATAGGCACCTGATGAGATTCCGGTGATGTAGCGACGGCTTGCATCGATGCCTGAATATTCGCGCTGTAAGGCATCCAGAAGTTGCATCGTCATCAGCAGCCCGGTGCTCGGCTGCTTTTTTTGTACATAGAATCCTTTCGCGTAAAATCCTTTACTGGGAGTTACATTGATCCATTGCTGAGCAGAACTGATCTGCGGAACGATAACAAAACTGGACCAATGTTGCTGAATATCTGGATTATGGGTGCCGACGTAGGCTGAAGTCCAGACACTCACATATGGGTTCTTGAGAATCACACTCTGATTTTGAGCAAGCGTTTTTTTGGGATTACTTTTCTCGCCATCCCCCTCAAGTAAGAGTACCAGTGGATATTTCTGGTGAGGATTATAGTTGCTGGGAATGTAAAGGTAATAGACCAGGGATTTTCCCTCGCTATTGGTAAATACGCGTCGAATGTAGCCATGCTTTAAGACAAAAGCAACCATTTCCCGTGTCTCTCCATGAGCAAAAGACTGTCCTATCATGCGAGAAACGAGCGGAAGAATCATGAAGCAAAGCACCAGGGCTATCGATGTTGCAATTATGGTACGTTGAACAAGTTTATGAAACATGTAATTTTTCATAAAAAAATTTGGACCTTTGTTCGTAGGATATTATTCGATCTCCATCTTCTCTCATTATATACGAAGGATAGCAAAAATATTGTTCATTATAGGATTAGTCCTACTTCAGGAAAAATATGTGGGTGCGAAAGAAACCAGAAAAGCTGGTAGATTGACCCGCTGATTACAGGGTAAGAGAGAGAGTTTAAGTTTAAGTTATTTCATTGTTAAGAAGTTGTAAACTTGTTTCTATAAACACCTGTTACAATAAATATGTGTTACAATAGAGATGAAAGGAAGATTGTTCTCATTTTTTGTTTAATGTTGTAAGATGTTTAGTAAGCGTTACGTCAAGATTTGTAGGAGCCGCGTTTACGACGCCCTCGAATTCTACGAACTTTGATCGTAGTAAAAAGGAGCTTGCTCTATGGAATGGGCAGTAACGCTAGCTGCATTTCTCGCGTCGGCGGTAGAATTTGTCGAAGCATTCACGATTGTTCTCGTCGTTGGCATTACAATCAACTGGCGCAGTGCAATGATTGGTGCACTGGCTGCGGCTGTCACTCTAGCTGTTATCGTCGCCATCTTTGGTACGGCGATAGTCCTTTACGTTCCCATCGACCTTTTACGCCTGATTGTCGGCTTCATCCTGGTCCTCTTCGGTTTGAAATGGCTGAAAAAGGCTATTCTTCGCTATAGTGGTCTCAAAGCATTGCATGATGAGGAAGCAATTTTTGAGGAGCACATGGCAGAGATGCGTGCACGCGGAGAAGACATCTCGCAGATTTAGCCGGCTGCTGTTGCGCTTTCCTATAAATCGGTCCTGCTCGAAGGGTTAGAAGTGGCCTTTATTGTGATCACCTTTGGCAGTAATGCCACACAGAGCGGTAGTGGTATCGGTGGTATCGGCTCAGCCGCTATCGGAGCCGTCGTTGCTGGCATTCTCGTGATCCTACTTGGAGCGCTTGTGCGTGCCCCATTGAAACAGGTACCTGAAAACACGCTCAAGTTCGTGGTTGGAATTATGCTTACATCGTTCGGCACCTTCTGGATGATTGAAGGCTTTAAGGTTGCATGGCCCCTTTCCGATGCCTTCATCCCTATCCTGGCCGCCATCTACCTGTTGGCTTCATTTACATTTGTTCTATGGTTGAAAAGCCAGTACCGCTCAAAGGTAGCAGAGGCCAAAAGCAAAAGCTTAGTAGGGTAAGGCGAGAGTAAAGAGAAAGGTTTATGATAGATGAAAGCACTAAAAGCGGTCTATAATTTTATTGTAGGAGACATGGTTATTCTCATTGGCATTGTGTTAGTGTTTCTTTTGCTCCTGCTGATCAATAATGTTGCAGCGCTGGCACCCATCCGTCCCTATTCAGGAGCTATTCTGGTCGTCGTCACACTTGTTGTGCTCGGCATATCCCTCAGCCGCGAACTTGTTGGAAGAGAAAAGGCGTAACACCTCTTCTTTCTATCGGTTTCTCCTCTCGTCGAGGCAACACGGGCTTATTCATGGGCTTATTCACCATTCGAAGGACATTGATGGGATCTCTTTAATTTTACCTGATGTTTTCTCCTCACCCTTTATGTTGATTGCTCCGTTCGGTACGACGTGGATGAAGTTGTTTTTTCTCTTCCACAAGCGGGGTAGTACGCGACTCATCCTCCTCCTGTTTCAGGAACACTTTTTCCTCAAACTCTTCAAGTTGTTTTGCGCAACGATCGATGCTTTGTCTTGCCACTTCCCGTCGCGCTGCGCCGAACCAATCTCGCTCGACGACGCGATCATACCAGCGGCGAATCTTGTCCAGTTCTTGTCCGATCTCTTCTGCTTCTGCATAGGTGAAGTTCTGGCGAAACGTTTCAAACTCAATCTCTTTACTGAAATTGACATCACAATTCTCGATAATCTCATCATATTGGAGGTTGCTCTGGGCGATAAAACCATCGATAATTTTCGCCTCCTCCTCTTGCGGCAATTCACTGAGGGGCAAAAGATGATAATTCCCGCCTTGCTCTGTGATGCGTTCCGTAATTTTCTGCAATACTGTAAGCACAGCGTCCAATTCGGGAAAAATACAGACGCTTTGTTGAAGGTAGAGCGCACCCATCTTCTTCAACTCACGCCAGACACCCACACGGGCACCCGATGGCTGGCTTGGTACCTGGTAAATCAAAAGCACATAGCGGTGAATGTTCATATAACTACTTCACTACCTTTTCATCTAACTCTATACTGGTCGCTTTGGTCCGTCCAATAATCTTCTCCTGCTTCTCAACCGAAAGCGCTTCGAAGGCTGGGGCATTGTGTGTCCACTTCTGTATCAGGACCACACTCCACCCGCATCGGGCGATCCATTGGGAATCAATGCTACCTCAGGGACCTCTGAGAGACGGGGATTCTCGGTCCCATCGATGAAGCCTGTCAGGTCGCGATTCTCTTTGTAGGTCCATCCGGCAACTTCATCTACGATATGTGCAACAGGGGCAAGGGTGCCAATGGCTTCCCGTGTGACATCGAAGACCGTATGATAGGAGTGGCCTGCCACCCACACCCACAGATCATGCTGCGTAGTCGGCATCGTGTAACCAGCGACGCCACGCACTTCGCGCTCGAAGTCCGTCACCTCTGTTGGCATATCTTCGGGTGCAACGTGTGCCCATAACGACGGCCTGAAGCCGACCACCAGATTCACTCCTCCAGTAGTCATCCGTGGTTCCCCCAGGCTGGCAATTATTTGAACGAGCGTGAGTGGATCACTACCTATATGAAGATCGAATTCCAGATAGGAATGTGAGCCGGTCCCCAGTGCAAAAATACCACTTTGTGCTACATGCATCGTCATTCCTCCTATGAGCGAAGTCGTAGGTAGAGAGCAAACGAAGGGCTATGCCTCCACGCTGATCTGAAGAGCACGCACTCCCCGCATATCAAGCCAATAGTGTCCCTTCGTCTGCGCGACTCGGATAAGCACGGTATCACAGGAAGGGCAGCGTATGACTGTCCCCATGCCATGCATATAGACAGCAAGCGTACCAATAGCACCAGTTGCGCCACAGCCGGTACAGGTTGCGCGAACGAGCGTCATTTCAAAGGGGAAGATCTGCTGCAGAGTGCCTCCGGCAGCGTTACCATCAAGCTTGTTTTCCATTATACTTCTCCTGTTGGACCGAAGCGTTCGGTTTTGATGCGTCCTGGTTCGTGTCCCAGTGCTACCAGACTCGCTGCAGCTGTTTCGACAAACGGTGTAGGGCCACAAATAAATATTAAGGGATGCTGATCAACAGGATATGCAATCTCGTGCAGCAGATCGGTATCGATCCGGCGGTGATATCCCGTCCATCCTGGTGGTTGCACGCGGGTCAGGGTATATACTACTTCAAGCATCGGAGTACTGCTGATCAGGCGGTCGAGTTCGTCACGATAGATTACATCTTCAAAGGACCGTGCCGAGTAGAGCAAACGGATCGGGATGGTGCTCCCCACGGAGATGCGGTGGCGTATCATTGCCATCAAGGGCACGATGCCCGATCCTCCAGCTACCAGCAGGAGTGGACCGCCCATGTGCGCCTCCCAGACGAAATAGCCTCCGATGGGACCGCGCAACTCTAGTTTGTCGCCGACGCGGAGGTCATCGACGAGGTAGGGTGACACTTCTCCGTCATCAATCCGTTCGACGGTGAGCGTCACGCTCCGCTCCTGCTCAGGAGGTGAGGCGATAGAATAGCCACGCTCAACCTGATAGCCATCTTCGGCTGTGAGCCGCACATCCACGTGCTGCCCTGGACGATGTCCTCTCCAATTGGGAACGGTGAGCGTAATGCTCTTCGTCTGCGCTGTTTCTTGCTGCGTGGCAATCACTTCGCCGAATTGCCAGCTTAGTCGCCCTGGTAGCGTTCTTCTTTCCATGGGTCTCCATGATTGTTATAACCAAGTGACTCCCAAAAGCCGGGTTCATCCTGGTCTGACAATCGGAGACCTCGGACCCACTTGGCGCTCTTCCAAAAATAGAGGTGGGGAACCAGCAAGCGTGCCGGGCCACCGTGTTCAGGTGCTAACGGCTGCCCTTCATAGGTATCGACCACCCATGCCTTCCCGTCCAGTACCTCTTCAAGGGGAAGATTCGTGGTATAGCCGCCATCGCTGAAGGCAATCACGTAGCTGGCGCTGGACTCGACCTTCTCCAACAGGATATCGAGGGAGACGCCTTCCCAATGTGTGTCCAGTTTCGACCACTTGGTCACGCAATGGATATCTTTCGTTATTGGCTCGTGTGGCAAGGCGCGAAATTCGTCCCAGCTCCAGTGTTTCGCCTGATCGACCTCCCCTTGCAGAGAGAAATCCCAGCTTGTGAGCGGCGTATGGGGCGTAGGTCCTGCCGAAAGGACTGGAAAGCCGCGCTCAAGATATTGTCCAGGCGGTATTCTTGCACTCAGGTCGCTTTTCTGGCGACGACCTCGGAATCCGCGCGAGAAGAATCCTTCACTCATTTTCTGGCCTCCTGATCTCTTTTCTTTTAGCTCATCACGTTTTTTATTGTATCATATGTGTTCGAGGTGAATATTGAGGTGTTCGGGTGAGAGTGTTCAC
Source organism: uncultured Chloroflexia bacterium (assembly GCA_963731415.1). Classification (GTDB taxonomy): domain Bacteria; phylum Chloroflexota; class Ktedonobacteria; order Ktedonobacterales; family Ktedonobacteraceae; genus JACDAE01. Next base: position 226,972 of record CAVSVN010000024.1, on the reverse strand, counting down.
ATTGACATTTTTATTGTGTCTTTCTAAAAAAGTGCAGGATAATTCGCATGGACATGAAAACATTCCCCCTTCTCCACAAGCCAGACGAGGAACTCATCACGCTTTCAACCACTGCGCAACCTCAGGCGCAAAGTACGTAATAATCATATCCGCACCAGCACGCCTGATCCCGGTGAGCACCTCCATCACAATGCGCTGCTCATCAATCCAGCCGTTTTGCGCTGCGGCCTTGATCATTGAATATTCGCCACTGACATTATAAGCAGCTATAGGAAGGTTACAGGCATCACGAACCTGGCGAATGACATCCAGATAGGCCATGGCTGGCTTGACCATTACGATGTCGGCACCTTCGGCAATGTCTAGCTCGACCTCGCGTAGGGCCTCGCGTGCATTGGCGGGATCCATCTGGTAGGAGCGGCGATCTCCGAACTGGGGCGTTGAGCCAGCAGCTTCGCGGAAGGGACCGTAGAAACCAGAGGCGAATTTGGCGGAATAGGCCATGATGGGAGCCTGATTAAAGCCGTGCTCGTCGAGGAGAGAGCGGATCGCACCAACACGACCATCCATCATATCCGAAGGTGCAACGATATCAGCACCCGCTTCGACATGCGATAGGGCCATCTGCCCCAATAGTTGCAGCGATTCGTCGTTCTGGACGGTTCCGTTGTGGATGACGCCGCAATGGCCGTGGCTGGTGTACTCGCACAAGCACACGTCGGTAATCTACCAGCATATCGGGCACTTCGGCTTTGATGACGACGATTGCCTGCTGGATAATCCCCTGGTCGGCGTATGCCTGCGATCCCACTTCGTCCTTGTCGTTGGGAATGCCGAAGAGTAGGACGGCGGGAATACCCAGATTTGCGATACGCTCAACTTCTCTTCCTAGATGCTCCAGGGGCCATTGCATAATTCCTGGCATGGCTGATATTTCGCGTGGTTCGCTGATGCCTTCAGCCACGAACAGGGGGTAGATAAGTTGATCTGTATGTAAACGTGTTTCGCGCACAAGGCCACGTAGTTTGTCATTCTGGCGGGTACGGCGTAAGCGCACGGTTGGGAAATTTGTCATTATCATTACTCCTGGATGGTATAAGATCGGTCGGTATGATTTGCTGAACGGATGGTTTCCATATACTGTCTTAAACAGATGACTGGGAATCTGCCGACCACATTTCGGCTACTAATGATTGCTAGAACGGTTGAGAGAATCCAGAATGGAATGGCAAGTACATACCACGTGTTGATGTAGAAAAGGTTGATGCAGACGAACCCTGCTAAGCCACTGATCAGTATGATGAGGCTGGCAATAATCAGGGCGAGTGCCTCAGAAACAATAACGTACGCAGCGGGCACCAACTTGCTAAAAGAAGCGCCGCCCCACCAATCCAGAGACGAGTACCGCTATGCGGGATCAGACCCAACAGCGGCAATAGCTGAGATGGTACAAATGAGGCCAATGATCGCTGCCAATAATGCTCAGAATGAGTGCTATACGATACATCTGGCCCGCTCCTTTGGTTCTTTAATCTGATCACTACGATTGATGCAATACTTCTCTAGCAGCATTCACCGTCTCTTCAAGCATTGCATCTTCCAGGGCAAGGGAGATGAAACATGACTCGAATTGAGATGGCGGCAGATAGATGCCACGCGCTAACATCTGCCAGAAGTATTGGGCGAAGCGGGCAGTATTTGAGCGCTTTGCGACTGTGTAGTTTGTGACGGGTTCATTATGAAAGTACAGGCAGAACATGGCTCCGATCCGTACCACCTGAGCTTCGGTATGGCTATCATGGACGGCCTTGCTCAGACCTTCAGCAAGCAATTGGCTTTTGTGCTCAAGTTGTTCGTATTGGCCGGGCTTGCGCAATTCGGTCAGTGTGGCGATACCAGCCGCCATTGCCAGGGGATTGCCGGAGAGCGTGCCCGCCTGATACATGGTGCCAATGGGCGCGACCATTTGCATAATGTCGCGCCTGCCGCCATATGCACCGACTGGAAGACCGCCGCCGATGATTTTGCCGAAGCAGGTCAGGTCAGGTGTGATGCCGACGCGTTCCTGCATACCACCGAGCGCGACACGGAAACCTGTCATCACCTCGTCAAAGATCAAGAGGGCATCATATTGCTGCGTCAATTCGCGCAGTTTCTCCAGGAAGCCAGGCTGTGGTAATACGAGGCCCATGTTCGCGGCGACTGGCTCAACGATGATCGCGGCGATATCGTCGGGATAGGTGCGAAAGAGTTGCTCAACGGCGGCACTATCGTTGTATTCGGCGATAAGCGTGTTTGCCGTTGCCTGCGCTGGAACGCCGGGACTATCGGGCAGACCCATGGTAGCAACTCCCGAACCCGCCTGGACCAACAACATATCGGCGTGTCCATGATAGCATCCGCTAAATTTGATGATCTTATTTTTGCCTGTGAATGCTCGTGCCAGGCGTAATGCGCTCATCGTCGCCTCGGTCCCGGAATTGACGAAGCGGATCATTTCGACCGATGGGACACTCGCGATGACCAGTTTCGCCAGTTCGCTCTCGGCCTGCGTCGGCGCACCAAAGCTAAAACCGCGCTTGCTCGCCTCCACAACGGCATCGAGCACAGATGGATAGGCATGGCCCAGGATCATTGGTCCCCAGGACTGGACATAATCGAGGTAACGGTTGCCATCAACATCGTGCAGATAGGGTCCATTGGCTGATTCGATAAAAACCGGATCGCCACCCACACCACGAAAGGCTCGCACAGGGCTATTCACGCCGCCTGGAAGCAGCGTCTGAGCTTCCTCAAACAGTTCATGCGAACGTGAGAGTGTGAGATCATTCCCGGCATATGATTGACTACTCATAATTACTAAGCCCCTATCGACTCCAGAATGTCGGTCATCGATTGGAATACGCAGGTAAACATCGGCGTATCGCGTAAGGTGTACATGCTAGCCTCGGTACTGCGCAACTCCTGCACGAGGTCAAGGAAATCGGCGATCTCATCCGTTTCAAAGGCGACCACAAATTCCTGGTCATCCAGTCCATAAGAATAGGTGGTATTGAGCGAGACGTTGGGATAAGTCAGGCCAACGCGAATATGCTCATTCATCATGCGCTTGCGGTCTTCCATCGGCAAAGCATACCAGGCACGCGTCTTCACGAATGGGTAGACGAAGAGATATTTCCGGTCGGTAGGTGTGATGACGAGGCGCGGATCATGAGCACCACGCGCATTTTTACCAACATAGACAGAACGCTTGGTCATGGAAAGAAAAGACTGGGACTCACGCAGATAGGGTCCCATAGCGCTGCGGCGAATCTGGCTGCTCAAAGTGCGCAATTCTTCGACATCATAGACGGCTTGCCAGACCATGAAATCGCAATCGGAACGCACGCCGTAGAGGCCATAGGTACGCAACAAGGCATCTTCGCCATAGGATGCAAAAATCTGTTGCAACTGCTCTTTGCCGCGTTCACGCACATCGGCGGGAAGCAATTGCCACTGGGGATCGAGCTTATAAAAGGTAAAACGCACCAACTGGCGTGGCTGCTTTGGTTTTGGTTGCGCAGGAGCAGGAGTTGGTGCTGTCTGTGTTATATCGTATTGGGTTGCTATACTTTGCTCTGTCATTTATTTTCCTCGTATTGAACTATCGCTTTCACAAGACCATCAATCGTGAACTCTTTCGCTTCGATATCCACCCGCAGACCGAGTTCACGCGCCGTCTGGGCGGTAATCGGACCAATACAGGCAAGAGTCGGATATGCTAAGCAGCGTTTCTTGCTTCAACGATGCATCATCTTGCATGGCATCTCTGAAGCCACATGCTAAAATTACGTACGGTAGATGAGCTGGTAAAGGTTAAAATATCCAATTGGCGCTGGCGCAACATATCCAGTATAGCACTGACCACTCTCATCATTTCGCGCAACAGTATGCGTATAGTATGCCGCCACTTCATCGACCTGCGCACCCGCCTCTTGCAGATTGGTGACCAGGACTTTGCGTGCTTCAGCAGCTCGCGCCAGGAGAATACGCTGTCCAGCCAGCGGATTGCCCGCTGTTCGCGCATCCTCGATCAAGGCAGCCGCAACACCTTCCGCAATGTACTCATCAGGAACAAGGTCAGCAGATATACCATAACTTGCCAGAGCGGCAGCAGTGGCCGGGCCAATCGCCGCCACACGCACATTCTGGAGCGTCTGCAGGATCGTAGCCCAGACGTACGCAAACGCTCACAAGCAGATCGTAACACCATTGGCACTGGTAAAGACCAGCCAGTTATAAAACGAGGCTGAATCTCGCATACGGTTCATACAGTTGTTCTAATGCGGCATCCAGTTCGCGCCAATCCTGCGGAGGAACGATGCGAATAGTGGGAAACTCGATGGGAATAGCTCCCAGGTCTCTCAACTGTTCGCTTAAAACGCTGGCTTGATTGCGTGTACGCGTCACCAGGACACGCTTTCCTTGTAATGGTAATGTGGTTATGCTCTGCTCAAACACTGCTGGCTCTCCTGCTCTCTACTGGTATCAATGGCAGAAATGATTTCGCTAGCACCCTGTGCAAGGGCATCCTCCGCCATCATGACGCCAAGCTGCTCAGCATGTTCGATACTGGTCTGGGTGTCCAGGGCATCTGTTGCGAGACACGGATACGCCGTTGCCCATCCAGGCTGGTGACCAGTCCACGCAAGACCAGCATACCATCAATCATCTCACCATATGCAGCAACGGGCAAGTAGCAGCCAGCGCCCAGGTGACGCATAAACATACGCTCCGCACCTGTAGCAGCCTGGACAGCAGGATCATGCAGAGGAGCTAACAGTTCGCGCCATTCCGGCTCGTCGCGTATCTCTAATCCCAGCGCCCCCTGTCCCGGTGCGGGCAAGAGCAGATCGATGGGGAAATAGGCGAGACGATTCTGCCAGGCGCTCTTGCAAGTCCATGCGATGCAATCCAGCGGCGGCAAGGAGAATTCCATCATAGTCGCCAGCCTCCAGTTTGCGCAAACGCGTATCTACATTGCCACGCAACGGCAGGATGTCAGCATCGGGACAGAGCCAGCGAACCTGAGCAGTACGACGCAAACTGCATGTTCCAATACGCAAAAATGGAGTAAGTTGTGATCCGTTGACGACTGGAAACAGACCCGGCAGATGAGATCTGGAAGGGTACATTGGAGACAAAGACATCGCGCACATCTTCACGTGGACCAGTCACGACGACGCGCATACCATCCGGCTGGGCGGTAGGCAGATCTTTCAAACTATGAACCGCCAGATCGATGCGGCGCTCATGCAAGGGCACGCTCGATCTCGGTCACGAAGACGCCATCCCCACCGATACGTGCAAGAGGCACATCAGTGATGCGATCACCGGTCGTGCGGATCTGTTCTATTGTTATTTCAAGATCAGGCCAGTGCTGACGTAGGCGCTGAATCACCCAATGTGTTTGTATCATTGCCAGTTTGCTTGCTCGTGTGCCGAGAATTATTCGTTTCATCATCTTCTTTTTTCCAGATTAAAAAGATAGCGCGTAGCTTCTGCATAGACATGACCCTGACCAGAAGCGGCGGCATCTTTGAGTTTTAAGGTAGGAGTATGCAATAATTTATTCATGAGGCGCGTGGTCAATTCCTGCACAGCAGCGACCTCACGTTCAGAGAGAGAATGAGAGAGTTGTCGTAAGGTGCGAGCCAGTTCTTGTTGACGCAAGAGATCGGCATGCTGACGTAGATCGCTGATCGTATCAACGACGCTGAGGGAGGCCAACCAGCGTTGAAAGGAAACAGCCTCTTCAGCGATGATTCATGCGCACATGCTCGACTTCCTGCATGCGTAGAGAAATGCCACGCTCGACTTCGGCCTGCAGATCATCCAGATTATAGAGATGAATACCGGGAAGCTGAGCAACGGCGGGTTCGATATCGCGTGGGAGCGCAATATCAATAAGCAAGAGAGAACGACCTGCACGCTGCTCCATGACATGCTGCATCAATTCCAGAGTAATAATCGCACGCGATGCCGTCGTCGAACTGATCACGACATCGGCATCGACCAGAGCATCGGCAAGTTCTGCAAAGGGACGATGAGTTGCGCCAAGAGATTGCGCCAGGTCTACTGCATGTGCAAGCGTGCGATTAATGATGACGAGCTGCTGAGCACCATTAGAGCGCATATTCTTCGCCGCCAACTCGCTCATCTGCCCGGAACCAACCAGCAGAACACGGGCATCGTGAATAGAGGGAAAGAGATGACGAGCCAGTTGTACCGCGACATGACTGACTGAAGCAGCATTGCGGCTAATAGCCGTCTCGCTACGAGCACGTTTTCCAACGACCAATGCACTGCGAAAGAGGGCAGACAAAATAGGACCAGAATAGCCGCCAGCCTGAGCAATTTCAAGCGCATCCACGACCTGTCCCTGAATTTGCGGCTCACCCGGTACCAGAGAGTACAGCCCTGAAGCCACTCCAAAGAGATGCTCAACCGCCTGCTCATCGATCAGAGTATAACAATGCCCAGCAAGCTCATCCTGTTCCACAGCCCGTTGCTCACCCAACACCCGTAACAACTCTGCACGTCCCTGGTTTTCATCCGACGCATATAGCATAAAACTCTATCCGGTTGCACGTAGAAAGCAACACACATTCCTGTGTTACCTCCCTGGCAAGGGTAAGTAACGAGGGAATTTGACGAGACGAACAGGCAAGACGTTCACGCAACGCGATGGATGCCGTAGTATGATCCGCACCGACAACGACAATATGCATGCAAACCTCATAAATCTCAAAAAATTTCAGTCACCTATAGAGATTTTAGCGTTTTTTTTCTTTTCGTCAAGCCCTCTACCCCGCATATTGTAGCAAACTTCACCCTATCTTTTCATCAGGGGTTTACCTGAGTCTTTTTTACCAGCGTCACTTTACACATTTCAACGAAAATGCTCATAGACTGGATGCATTAGGAGAAGAAATGACTACTCTATGTGAACCATTATGGGTCTCATTCGTTCATTGTATAAAGGCCCAAATTTGTGTTTATTCTGAAGGAACAGACAACGTGGTTGAAGTAAAAATTATTTCAGAATGACTCTGATAACAAAATGGTAGCGCAGTATTGTATAGACGCTGAGAACACTAGATTTTTATTGAGAAAAGGTAATATATTCCATGTATCGCTGTCCCAGATGCAATGTTGAACTTTCGCTGGATGCCCGCTTTTGCCCGCGTTGTGGCTTTAATCAGACGAATGCCAGAATGCAAAAAGTGGCTTCACAACAGGCTGCTCAGCAACAACGCTCCGGTCAACGCCAACTGCCGGTCACGCCAGCCACCATCGATAAATCCAAGCTACGTCAACGGAACTTCCCCCCCTCACCGTTGACGCCGCCAGCACCATCATTACGTTCTTCGCAGCCAGAAGTGCAAACACGCCATTCCCCCACGGCCCCACTTAACGAGCAAGCTAGCCACCCATTCCGTCAGTACGTCCGTTGATCACCTGTTCCTCCCCCAACGCTAGGAATCCGCCAACAATATCTCACTACGCCATCGGAGAACATACTACAACAAGAGAATAAAGATGCCGCCCCTCCCAGCCCTATTCGCCCGGTCAAGACAAACACGCCTCCAAGACCTGGAAAATTGTGCCTGCAACACCCCTGTCGCACCATCTGAACAGGAACAATGTCCACTTCGGAAAAGCAGCCAGAACGGGCTTATAAATCTCGCCCCTACAACGATCAATCGCATCCTCATATAGGAGAAAGCCCGGATGGTCCAAAATTAGAAGATGAACAAGGACAAGCAGATGATAGCAAAGGCGCCAGGGCTTACATTGACGAAGCGTTATATGGCTGAACAAGAAACAAGGCATCAGCCATCATTCCCCATGAACAGTGCCTAGCAGAGCGATTCCCACCAGACGAATGCCATCACCAGAAATATCGTCAGCGATATCAGTGCCACCAATAAACAGAGACGGCGATAAGAATGAAGCTGTGCTTCATCCAGAACTGTTTCAAGAAATTGGGACGACTTCGACGATGGTCCATCCTTCGGAAATCGTCACTGGATTTTGATCGCCTTCTCGGGCGAGGGTGCAGAAAGCCTTATCGCCACGAGGAAAGCTGCCGAACACTGGCGGCAGAGCTGGCGTGACCGCCAACGTGCTGAAGCAGGACCAGCTGTCGGCATCACACGCGGGCAGGCCGATGTTCCTGAACCGCTGATGGCGATGCAACATAGCATCGCACGGATGCGAGCAATTATTCTCCCAAAAACACCGGCAACTACCCCTGGCAAAAACTTTGGCTTCTGGGTCACTCTTATCCTCCTGCTTTGCATCATCGGTGGGCTGTGCGCTTATGTCATCTCGACGTATGCTCCCTCTACACAACTTGCCGCACAAATTTCCGGTGCCGGAAATGTCTCCCCCACATTGACACTACAGGGAACTCATACAAATACCATTAACAGCCGGGCAAACCCTGCACTTGCACGGCACATACTTTGGAGCTAATCATGCAATCACCTTTATTCTTGATACAACTCACTCTCCACTGCCCCTGTCCAGAGCAACAACAAAGGGGCATTCGATGCCTCTCTTACTATTCCTACAACATGGCTGGCCGGCAACTACGCACTACAGGCACAGGATAATCAGAGCGGCTTGCATGCCTTTCTGGATCTTCAGATCCTTCCCGGTACGCCTACAATGAGCAACAATACGCCCCTGGTACTCACTATGAATGACTCAACCCCTCCCTACAACCGGGCTGACATTCAAGACTGTTATGGGCAAAAATATCAACTGCGGCTCAGCGCATCACACTCACAAATAACGGTGATGTGCCTGTACAATGGAGCGCCTCAGCATTAGCGGATAATAACCTGAACTGGTTGGTGATCAATGATGGGCAAACAGGGGGCACGCTCGATATGCAGGGTACCGATAGCATTGATATCAGTGTTAATACGGTTGGACTTACCAGTAGCACAAAACCCTACAGGGCAGCTTCATCCTGACAGTTAATCAGACGCAGGCCATCGTTCCCGTCTCATTAACGGTACAGGATACCTCGCTTGAAGTGGTTGTTAATCCTAATCCTGTCATCGCATATCTCCAGGGAGGCATGGGACTTGTAAGCCTACGACTCTGACACTGATCAATCTCAGCAGTCAGGTTGTGACCTGGAACGCCAATCCCTATGATATAGATAAGCCTCATATTCACCTGGATGGTCTGACAACTGACCAGGGGACGCTTGATCCGGAGGGATTAGCCTGATGATACAAAGGTGATTCAGATCACGTGCATAGGTGCACAGGCGGGGGAAAAATTGTATCATATCAGCGTCTACTATAATGGCGTTGCGGTAAACGTACCTGTAACCGTTCGGTTTGCATAATATCTGAGCAGGGAAAAGGGAGAATGGACTTATGCCTATTGATCCACGCCTGATCGCTATTTTCTGTCTGGTTTTTATTGTTCTGGGTGTCTTTAGCATCATGAACGGACGCAAACGCTTGCTAGAAGCACGGGCACAGGGACAGAAAATTGCCTGGTACAGGCACATCAGCATTTTAACCGGGATAGAATATATTCTGCTGGCGCTTACCTTTTTGACCAGTATCAGTATCAACGCAGGCTGGTTGCCGAAGAGTTGGACAGCAATTCCTGATCCCTTTTTACCTGATTATGCTTGTCGCATCACTTGCGCTGGCCTGTATTGTGATCTATCAGGTATTTCGCTCGCCACGTCGCGCCCGTCCAGCTCCTCAAACGGTCAAGAAAAGTGCTGCGGTAAGGACGGAGAAGAGTTGTTGAAGCATATCCCGAACCTGAAATGACTGAGGAGGAACGCGATCATTCATGCACGAAAGCGGCGCGAACGACGACAGAAAGCCGCTGAAGCCAGGCGCAGGCGAGCAGGAAAAGCGTAATTATCAGTTTCTGGCAGGATCATGCGTTCGCAAGCAGGGCGGAGTGCAAGCTCACGCCCCTACGTACAGCATTTGTAGGCTTACATTCCTTCCAATGTTAATTGCAATTCGTTGAGCGCATGTATGGGCATCAAAGTGCGCATGTATCTGTATGATGCGACAGTTGACATTCTGTCCGCTACCAGCAGGCGCAGCACTATCAATCAGTGTAATAGCTATCAAGCAATTGCAGAGCTGGATTGAGTGGAACAGTTACCGTATGTTCCATCCTGAGTACGTGTTTCCTGGGCTAACAGAAAGGCTGCTTTCTGGCTACATTGTGTTGTGCTAGTGAGTTTTGGATCAACATGGTAAAGCAAACGCTCAAGGCCCAGCAGGTGGAGATGAGCATCATCGAAGACTTCGGCTGTCGTCAACGAACCTGCTACCCCACTTGCGGGTAGCTTGCCGCTGACGATAATATGATTTGCACGCTGATCATTGCTACCAAAGGTGACTGTTTCAATTTCAGGCTGGTAGCTCCACACAGGAGCATCGCTACTGGCAAGCTCACGAAATTGCATCTCCTCATCCTGATCCAGAAAGTATGAAAGGCCATACGTGGTAGCACAATTCGTTCAAGGCATGGCGATAGGATTGGCCCGCCTGCATAACAAACGATGACACACTCTGGCTGATCTGTGATGTTGTGGGAAGAACGACTGAAAACAGACCAGCCAGCGCACATACCTCCGTCACCAGATAGCCCAACGTCTCGATTGGTATAGGTGCTCTGGTAACGTGCGAGCAGGTCAAGGTTGCGTGATAGATCACGTGCCACCAGCACACTTGATTCTCTTGCGGTGAGCGCACAAAACGTATCTGCTCCAGGTGAAAAACGCCAACCTTCACAATATCGGATGGAGGTGAACCAGTTTTATAGCCTTCACTTAGCACTACCGATGCGGCATTTAGACCGATTGGCTGATAGGAAGTAGAGGTCGTCACCAGTGTATTGTAGACGCCGTGCGCGTTATCAAGCACGACTTCGAGGCGCGATGGTTGTCCTCTCTGCTCATGGCGCTGGTAAGACAATACCGCGTTGGATACATCAAGGTACTGCGTTGAATTGCTGCTCTGAAAGATTGGAGCGCTATAGATGGTTGGAAGGCAGCCAGGTAGTAGCGTGCACCAGCCGTTCCAGTATTTGGTGTGGGCAGTTTCAGGGCCAGGGCACCATACGTACAGGTCATATCATGGACGATCAGACCTTGCGACCAGTGAACCAGATCGGCTGGACTGACGCAGGCGCGGATAACTATATAATGTGCCAGTGAGCGCACCAGAATCGGACTCTGATACAGGTCAGAGTATACAGGCCATCTGCGAATGAGAGATGGGGAGCGCTACGTCCAATGGCGTTGCTTGTCGTTGCCGCGATCGTGACACCACTACTCCAGATGCTTCCAGTCGGATTGAAGGTAGAGGAAGCGAGACTATAGCCATCGGAGTAGACAATGGTATAGATTGTTCCACTCCAGGTTACAGCGAGGCCAGCACCATAGGCAAGCGGGGTCAGAGTCCAGGTATTCAGACAGACCAGGTACCAGCGGAATAAAAAGAGCAACCGACCGCATCTCCACCCAGAACATCGTAGAGAAAAAACACATCGTTATTGCCTGCACTCGCAACGCCTTTGAGCAATGCACCACCGGGAGGAGTCAACACGCTGACGGGGCCAGCCCAGGATACTCCATTGTTGGTTGATGTCCAGACCCAGAGATTGTTACCGCCTGTGCCACGTTGCGCAAAAGCACGCAAGGTTCCAGCAGGAATTGGAGATGGCACAACCACCATCCTGAAACATGAGATTTGTTGAGCCAGGCAGCGTTGTCCAGGTGACCATTGGGTGCTTGAGAAGGGTCGGTGATGCGCTGCACCTGAAAATTGGAGACAAAACCGGAGCCGCCACGGGTGAGTTGAACACGAATGATGCTGTTATCACTGGCGATACAGCCATCGTTCCAGGCATCAGTGCTCCCCGTCTGGTAAGGGGCATAATGAATCACATGATCTTCAATCGTTAAGGTAAGGGCGGGGCTGCGTGTAACTGCATTGAGCGCTGTGAGGAGGGCGCTATCAAGAGTACGAACCATGAAGGGAGCCTTTCTTGAATGGAGAATGGGAAGTAAGAGAAATTGGAATGATAGACAGAAAATTTGGTGGAGTTTTGTGGTCTTCCGACATTCCGACATTGCGGCCTTCCGGCATTTGTATGCTTGAGATGGTGAATGGTAAGAGGAAGACCATAAGGATGGAGATTTGCCTGGATAGGATGAGAAGCGTTGCACCTGATAAAAGTATAATTGGTTGATTATGGAATTGCAAATTGGCATGTCGTAGCGGGTGGGCGAGATAGCGCAATTGGAGGCGTGTTGGTTGGTCGTGCAATTTCATGGTGTATTGAAAAGTGGACAACACGAACGCTTTACGAATGGTTTTCAGCTCTTCTCGTTGTTGTACCATAGGGTTCCTACTCGACCCTCAAAACTCCTGCAAGACAACACTGTTCGTCATTCACAATGCGCCTGGAGTTTTCCTCCTCCACCAATCCATATTAGAGGATGCTGTCTCAGACGATCCTTGAAAAATAATCATCATGTTTCTCTCAAAAAAGAACCCTTTTGGTTCCCTCGCACCACTATACTATGAAGAACTTTTTAAGAAGAGAAGGGAGTAAGCAATCGATGCAGGAAGAACAGACCGACGCCCACCTGGTAATGCGTGCCCAGGCAGATGACACCGAAGCGTTCACGCTCCTCATTGAACGCTACCAGGAGCTGCTTCTCTGTATTGCACTTCGCTCTGTTGGCGATAAAGAGATTGCGCATGACCTGGTACAGGAAGCACTTCTGCAGGCATATCTCTCTCTCGATCAACTTCGTGATGCTGCGCGTTTCAAAAATTGGCTCTACGGGATCGTCTTAAACCTGTGCCGCAATTGGGTACGTACCTACAAAGGAGGTGCTCATGCGCTTCATACGTCTTTAGAAGATGACACTTCTTTATTGACCTACCCGGATGATACATGTAACCCCGATCCTCAGGAACTCGTTGTTGAGCAAGAATTACACCACCTGGTACGTGAGGCGGTTTCTCTGCTCTCGCCTAAAAATCGGACCGCGATGCAACTCTTTTACTATGATGGGCTGAGCCTGCTACAAATTGCACACCATCTGGACATTTCGTTAGCAGCGGTCAAAAGCCGCATACATAAGGGACGAGACCAGTTACGTGCTCATCTCAAAACCCTCTACCCAGAACTTGCAGAGACGCCAATACGAAAGGAAAGGCAGACCCATATGGTTACTGTAATACTCGCAAAAGTTCTCAACCAGGTGGAAACGTACCCTCGCCGTACGATCCTCGTTCTTCTCGATGAACAGCACCAACGAGCGCTCCCACTCTGGTTTCGCGACATACCATCTCACCAATCTGGTCGCGTCCAGCCGTTCGCTCAAGAGAAAGAAATTCCGCTGGAGTCATTAACAACGGACCTTCTTGTCCGTATCCTGAGTGCATCGGAGACGACCGTCGAAGAGATTACTATCGATGCGTTGCAACGAGAGATCCTTTACGCTCGCATAAAGATACGTTCTGTGAATGCAACACACACCGTCAAAGCTAGCCTCAATGATGCATTACCACTTGCGTTACGTCTGAAGTGTCCGCTCGCGGTTTCTGAAGAGGTCCTTACTAGCATGGGCATACAGCTCGCAGATTGGGGGAAGACACTGGAACAACAAATCGATGCAGTAGCCACTCTTGCCGCTAAAACACCGATAGGCCCTTCTAATTCTCAGGCAACGCTTCACTTTTCCGTTCCCCGCAATTTGAGTTTCGAGGATGGGCTTCTTGGTTGGCGGTTCTCAGGTCATTCTACCTGCTCTATCAAAGAGTACGACGCTCAAATTGATGAAAAAACAACCTATAACAACAACAAAAGCGTCGTTATGAGCGTGCAACAAGCGGAACCATCCGAGATGAGAGGAGGGGGAGACGCGATGTTGATGCATGAAGGCTTTCTGGCTGACTCCTATCGTGGTCAACGCATGCGCATGATCACCCATGTCAAGGCGCAAGGAGTGAGCAGTGCATTCTTTGCAATAAATATTATAGGGATAGAGCTGACGCCGGAACAAGAGAGGACACAAGCGAAGACGCGTATCGTTCTCGTTCCAGGGAGAGCCTTTGAAGGGACACATGATTGGAAACGCTATGAACTGGTCTTCAATGTTCCAGACGATGCAACTTCTATCCAGGTAGGCTGCAAAATGCGGGGCGAGGGAAAGGTCTGGATCGATGGCTTCCAATTCGAACGCGTGGACACGAGTGTTCCCCTGACAGGAACGCAACAGTTGGTGCCAACACTTCAACACCCCCGCAACCTGGATTTTGCCCAGGAACTAGAAAACTGGCACATGTCAGGAAGTTTCACTCAGGACTATACCTACGGCATCGATCATACAGCCACTGGCGACGGAACAGCGAGTATGTATGTCAAGGCGGACAAAACGGAACCACGTGGCTCAGCTATGCTGGTGCAAACGATGAGTGATCAGAACTATCGTAATAAACGTGTACACTTTTCTGGGATCATCAAAACAGTTGGTGTCACCCAGAAAGCTGGCATTGCTATAACCCTTGACTTAGGAGACAAAATAGAGCGAAAAGAAACCATCATCGTGGGCAATACTGATTGGATGCGCAATGATCTTACGTTCGATGTTCCTGATCATGCGCAACTAGACTTCGGACTTATACTGTACGGCAGAGGCCAGGCCTGGCTGCAAGATGTCCGTCTGGAGATTGTTGAAACACCCTGATAGGGGTCTCGTCAGTGTAATTGATTAGCCAGCCAGCCAATCAATTACACTCACGTTTCATACCGACTCAAGATCCGGTGGTTCTAAAGAATGACGCCGACCCTGTCGTAGCAGATCGTTTTCATGTTACACTACAATCAGGGAAAATTGTGAGTTCCTCTTTCGGGCTTGCTAATGCAATGGTATAGATAGAACTGTAAATTCATGGACTCTAGAAGGGTGGAATGGGTAGTTTTGAGTAGACAAAATTTCACGCATAAGGTACCGGCACAACTACTGGCACTGTTCGCGATTATCTCGGTGCAGATGGGAGCGGCGGTGGGCAAGGGACTCTTTTCGACCATCGGTCCGCTGGGAACGACATTCTTGCGCCTGGGTTTCGCGGCGGTCTTGCTCCTGATCATCTGGCGACCAGGGGTACGAGGGCTGACGCGGACACAATATATCAACGTTCTGCTCTTCGGCATCGTGCTGGCTGCGATGAATGGAGCGTTCTACTCAGCAATTCACTATATTCCACTGGGCATCGCGGTGACGCTGGAATTTGTAGGGCCGCTGGGGCTGGCCCTGGTGCAATCACGCAGGGTGAAGGATATCGTCTGGGCGCTATTGGCCCTTGTCGGCATTCTCCTGCTAGCACCGATCGGGCAAGGGACGATTAATCTGATAGGAGTGGGACTAGCATTACTGGCAGGTATCCTCTGGGCTGGTTATATTCTGTGCAGCGCAAGGGTTGGACGTTCATTTACAGGTGGGCGAGGACTGGCGCTAGCCGTAGCTATAGCCACTATAGTTATCGCCCCACTGGGAATAAGCAGCGGAGGTGCTGCGCTCCTCAACCCTCATGTGCTCTTGACGGGTGTAGGCATCGCAATCCTCTCCAGCGTTATCCCCTTCTCGCTGGAACTGGAAGCGCTCAGGCGGCTCCCCTCGCGCGTCTTCGGCGTCCTTATGAGCATCGAGCCAGCCGTCGCCACCCTGATCGGCTTCCTCATATTGCGTGAAATGATAGGGCTGCGCGAGATACTGGCTATTGCGCTCATCGTTTCAGCCTCAACCGGCGTCTCACTCGGCGCAACGACACAGCACCAATAGGAAATATTGTGATTACATCTTCTGTGTTGCTCCGGTATTCAGTGTGTGGCCTCCGATCTGCAACCATGCCGCTTTCACGCATTGTTTTAAGAGCAAGACGTTTGTGAGTGGCCCAACGCCACCGGGGGTGGGTGTGAGAGCGCCTGCGACTTCGCTTACTGAGGCGAAATCGACATCACCGACGATGCCACCCTCCGGCTTCGCGTTAATCCCTACATCGATCACTGTTGCACCTGGGCGTACCAGTTCAGCAGTAACCATATTAGGACGACCGACAGCGGCAATGAGTACATCAGCCTGACGAGTGAAAAATGGCAGGTTGAATGTACGCGAATGGCAGACGGTGACAGTAGCATTTTTTTGCAGGAGCATCATGGAGAGCGGCTTGCCCACCACATTGCTCCGTCCCAGAATCACAACGCGCTTGCCAGCTAAGGGAGTATGGGTGCGCTCCAGAATCTCCATCACAGCTGCGGCGGTCGACGGAAGAAAACTGGGCAGGCCGAGAAAGAGATTGCCAGCGCTGTGTGGACTGATACCATCGATATCTTTTTCCATTGAGATCGTATCAGCAACCATTTTCTGTGACAGATGAGGAGGCAGAGGCATCTGAACGATGATACCCTGGACGTGTGGAATCGCTGTTCAGTTGCAGCAAAAGAGCGTGGAGTTCATCGGCTGAAGCGGTCGCGGGAAGAGATTCTAAACGGGCCTGTACTCCGATGTCGGAGGCGATACGTAAAATAGCTTTGGTATACACACCGGAAGCCGCATCACCTTCCACGCGCACGATCACCAGACCGGGTGCCTGCCCACGCGCCTCTATATACCGACGAATATCTTCACGCAATTCAGCACGTATCTCCATGCCCATCGCACGTCCATCTAAAATAGTTGCTGTCAAGCTCGCTCTCCCACTTTATTGACGACCTGCTGGCTATAGGCCGCGATTGTATCTAAGGCTGCACTCAGACGATTGCTCAGTATATTGACCAGTTGCAGGTCTTTCATCGCTCGCAGGTTAGTACGCACCATCCATGATGCGCCCGTCCCAGCACTGGATGCCAGAGCAGTTCCAGTAGCGATATCGCTCAACACGTTTGCATTGCCAATCTCGGCAATGCGCTGACAGTATTGTACCAGTTCGGCGGAACATTCCGCTACCTCTAGAGGGACCAGAGCGGCTTCGGCAAGTTGCTTTTGAATAGCCTCCGTACGAGCAGCTTTCTCTTCGGGGGTCGTCCGTGGCAATTTGAAAGTGGCGGAGAGCCGTCCATACGCCTCTATATCTTCCTGCATCAGTTGTTGGAAACGTACACGAAGGCGCTCAGTCTGCTGGGAAATTATTTCGATCTCTTGTTGGACAGCTGCATAAGCGTCCTTCCCCAGTGTGAGGCGAGCGACCATGCTGGCGAGTCCAGCGCCCATTGCACCGCTGAGGGCTGCAGCGGAGCCGCCACCGGGTGTTGGTTGAGATGAGGCCAGTTCATCAAGATAGTTCTGTAATGGTTTATCTAAATACATGTGATCTCTTTTCTATTGATGGGATGATAGCAATACCTGTGTGCATTTTAACATTGAAGAGGCTGTGGCGTCGAGAGTCTTTTGCTTAATCGATACAAATGAGTTACCTATTCTTGCTGGCAAACGTGACACGATTATTACGAGATAGAATTTGTATGAAGTATTTTTCAAGAGGATGGAAGGAACGAAAACGCAATGCACATTATGACGACCTTCACCCAGATCTGCTGCCTTATTCCCTGCCCAATAGCTCTGATTGTCTTTGCGATACCACCGATGCTTGTTGCCATGCGGCGTCGAAGGGCTGCATATGATGAGAAACAGGTCTATCAGGATATGCCAACCGCCACTGTTGAACGATAGATGGTCAAATCTGGCTCGGAAAAACAAGGAGGCAGACGATAACTTGCCCGAAATTATTGTCTGCCCCCCACTTAAGAATGAGTTCAGGTTCGACCGCTACAAGATTTGTATCAATAGAAAAACGTCCTAAGTTACGGCATTAGCAAACAATTCGATACGGGCACGCAAGTCGGCGGGGCTAAATGGTTTGATGAGGTACCCAATAGCACCATGGCGATAGCCCTCCTCCATCTCTGTGCGTTGAGCAAAAGCTGTGACGAAGATAATTGGAATATGTGCCAGTTCTGGGCGTGATTTTACAGCATCCGCAAGCTGAAAACCATCGCAGTTAGGCATTGAGACATCGGTAAAGATGAGATCTGGGTGCTCGCGTTCAATAAATGCCAGCCCTTCAACACCGTCTGACGCCATATAGACTTCGTGTGAGGTGGTACGCAACATCGCCCGAATCAGCTTTTGAATGCGCACCTCATCTTCACAAAAAACGATTTTAGCCATAATGTTCCTCCGCCTGTGCATCTTCATTAGAAATCGGGAAAGTAAAGTGGAAAACTGAACCTTGATCCAGCTACACTTTCAGCCCAGATCTTCCCATGATGCATCTGCACAATCTGGCGCGCGATAGGAAGCCCTAATCCTGTTCCCTTAATATAGCGCGGCGAGTTAGACTCATATGACCAGGCATGCATCTCAAATACCTTATCCAGAGCATAAGCGGCAATGCCCACGCCATTATCCTGCACAAATACATGCACAACAGTCATCTTCAACGCAACTACACAAATGTATCTCACCACCTTCAGGCGAATACTTGATGGCATTGTTCAGAAGATTCGTCACGACCAGGCTCAAGCGGTCATAATCTCCCGCCAAAAGTGGGAGATGTTCATCAAGTTGAAGGTGAATGCTGATGTTCTGGTGCGGTAGGGACGGATACGTTGCACCACAGACACAATGATCTCATTCAGGTCAATCTGCTCAAGATGAAGTTGCACCTGGCCCGATTTCATCTGATCAAGGTCAAGCAACTGATTTATCATGCGACTCAAGCGCCTGGCATCTACATTAATATCAGAGGCATACTCTTTTATCTCCTGAAAGCTGAAATTCCTCATCGCGCATCAGTTCGCTAAAGCCCTGAATAGCCGTTAACGTGGTGCGGAATTCGTGATTGACAATTGAGACAAAATCGCTTTGCATCGGTTCAAGTACTCGCGCTGCTCGTTTGCCATCTGTAATGCCCGTAAGAGCACGTGAGAGTTCTACTTCCGCCCATTTGCGCTCCGTCAATTCCTGTTCACGCTCGATCTGGGTTGCCAGGAGGCGGGCCAGCACAACTAGCAATTTGGCTTGCGTCAGGCTCAATTGGCGCGGCTCGGGATCGACTGGTGGAAAGTGCCCCGAAGAAGCGTACCATCGGAGAGAACGATTGGCACGCCGATATAGCACCCGGTGCTGGGAAGCGCTGCCAGGGCAGAGAGTGTTGCCGTTGTGGGATCACTATAGAGATTCTCCCTTACCAATGGCGTTGGTCCATCTTCGCTACTGATCATTACTGGAAATTGTGGTGAGAGGAGATGCAACGGTGCCAACCTCTACATTACAGGTGCCCGACTCATTGTGGGCCGCAATCACTTCAAATTTTCCACTTTCCTGCCGAATAAGCGAAAAAAAGCTAGAGTGCATTGTCAGTTGCTCCGTGACCAGTTGGAGGATTGCCTCTCTTGCAGCTTGCAATGTGCTAAAGCCTCGTCTGGAAAGCGCGGAGAGGCTATCAAGATAGGCAGACGCATCTCTATTTATGCTTGTATGTGTCATATCTGTACCTTTAAAGCGTATCGCTCCATCCCTGTTGTGGAAAAGATCTACTAGTTAAATGCTGAGCATCTCTCTGCTTCTGGCAAAGGTCAGGTATACTCAGGGGACAAAAAAACAGTGTGTTGTAAGTAGTTCTATGTTCAGTATAAAGATCGCACCAACTCGCTTGTATTACGATCTTATTGAGAAGATGGACGCTGTGTCTATTCTTTTTAAGAACCACATGCATACGACTTCTCTCCTGGCGAGAGTCCACTTCCCGCAGTTCAAAGCCATCATTATCGCCGATCGTTAAACGTCTACGTATCCATTGCGCCAGCGCTCGATAGCAATTTTGATTGTACGAATGTATTGTCCTTCATCATTGTTATCGCGAGGAGGGCGCATAGACGGGAATGATCTGTTCCATGGTCGAGAGGTGCCATTCGCCTACATATTTCTCTGCAATCAGCTTATACCAGTCTGCAAAACCTTCTTCCCAGGTTTTATATAGACGATATCCTTTATATTGCGCTTCTCCTGATTGGCGCGGATATTCCCAAGCGCATGTGTAGCTGTTGCAACTCCTTTTGTACCAAAATCGCTCTCTTCGAGGAAAAAAGCCAGGGCATAGGCGGGATTAATGCCGGATTTTACGCCATCATCGTAGAGCGCCTGCCCTTTTCCGCTGGCTGGCGAATTGTAGTATTCTAATACATTATTAATAAACTGAGCATTTATTGTGGGTTTGCCCACGACGCTATAGACCTTCAACGGTGGTAGTGTGGGGACAGGCGTACTGGTCGGAGGAAGAGGAGCAAACAGAGTATGAGAGACGAAAAAAGAGAAGAGTGTGCCTCCCATTGTCAGCAGTATACACATAGCAAGCATACTTAGTGCCAGGAAAGTCAACATGATTGTCAGGAATGGGTAAACGCCGCCTTGGAGGTCTGGGTGGATAGGAGTTGTTGGTACAGGTTGATAAGGTGGTAAGGGCGGACGCGGCTGTGGATAATAAGAGTTCGACATTGTTAACCTTTCTATTCTTGTACTATGTCTAGTACGAACAAGGTTGCGATGTGTTCATTTAGATTTGATATGGAGTTTGCTATTTCTTATAAGTGTCATTGAAGAAGAGAAGATTTATTCGTAATAGAGAATAAATAAAACAAGAAGAGAATTCGTTCATGAAACGTTAGTTAACTGGCTTAGAAGGCTCTGGATTAAACTGAATAAGATGGCTGAGCAATCTCAGACGTTGAGAGTTGATGCGAAGGTGCTGTCTGAGGCTCCTCCCAATATACATCAGTATCCATGGTTTTGAAGGCAAGAAGTATAGAAGGGGAAGCCTGAAGACACAAAACAGGCAGCAAAACCTACTTGATCTTTAGCTTCTCATTCTCGCCACCGGGATTTTTGCCGCCCGTCGCAAGGTTCTTTGCTGCTGTATAAAGGGCACCAACCTTGCCTCCAGGTGCATCCCAGTATTCTGCGCTCGTGACTGTGACCTTTAAAAGGGCTACATTGGGATCATCCTGTCCATTGGGGAACCAGGCTTTGACGAAGGGATTCCAGAGTTCTTTGATCTTCTGTTTGTCGCGCACTAATTGTGCGGTTCCTGCTACAGAAACGAATAGATTATCATCGGGTTTTGCGTAACTGACGTTGACCTGTCTGTGCTGCTCCACATTTTCTACTTTGGGGGCGTCTGCGTAGGTAAAAAACCAGAGGTCGCCGTCAAATTCCATCTCTTGCGTTGCCATGGGGCGGCTACGTAATGTTCCATCTTCGTCCGCAGTGGTGAGCATGGCTATACGTATGCCCTTGATCTTTTCTGCGAGGCGTTGAGTATCGTTTGTTGCTTTATCGTTATGACTCATATTTTTTCTCCTTCCCATTTGCGGTTTACAAGGAAATGATAAATCACGGACGCGGTGATGCGTTTAAAAAATTCA
Source organism: uncultured Chloroflexia bacterium (assembly GCA_963731415.1). Taxonomy (GTDB): domain Bacteria; phylum Chloroflexota; class Ktedonobacteria; order Ktedonobacterales; family Ktedonobacteraceae; genus JACDAE01. Next base: position 205,429 of record CAVSVN010000024.1, on the reverse strand, counting down.
TTCCAGGGAAAACATTGGAACTGGCGTAGGGCGTCACCTTGCGTGCTCCCTCATGAACGGTCCGGGGGCCACGCAAGGGACGCCCCTACGCCAATTCAGGGAATGATTGTTCAGCTCATATTTTTAAATAACCGGACCTACCTACATTTCCGGTAAGCTATTTTCTGCTTCTCTTTAAGTACACGCAAAAAGCAGGTTAAACGATACAGGGAAGGAGGTTGGCTCCAGAGCTATTACTTCTGCCAGATAGCTAGCGAATTTTCGCGTCGTTCGCTCAATGTGGCAAGCTCTACGCGTACGGGAGACCAGGAGAGCAGGAGTTGTCCAGGCAGGACCATAGAAGGTTCGTACTCGTCGGGGAAGCCAAATAACAGACGCTTTTCACTTGAGGTCATACCGATACGGCGTTCGGTTGATATGCTGAGCATGCGGGGCATTGCAGACAGCTTTTCCCACTGGAAGGTCTGCATTCTTGTATGCACGTTCCAGCCTACAATACGATTATCGCGGAAGGCAACGACCAATAATGATCCATCAGGCGACCATGCGAGACTGGTAACTTTTTGATCAGGAGGCGCTACCCGCCACACAGGCGTCTGCTGTGCCATATTCCAGCATAATACCGCTCCATTGCTTGCACCGAGCGCCAACAATGTACCATCAGGCGACCAGCGCAATGTTCCGGCATTGCCACAGCGCATCGTTGCAGTAGAAAGCACTTGTGGGGCAGGTGGATGTAATCTGTTAAAGCGCTGGAAGGTAACGTATAGATCTGCACCTGCTCCTCTATCCATACGGCCAGTTGTCCTCTGACGGACCAATCCAGCCCTTCAAGGGTACGCAGGTTAGACTTTAACACGAGGGGCAATGCCTCTTGTGTGCTGGTATCCCAGAAGTGTATCTCACCCTGCAAACTGATTGCCAGTTCATGCCCCTTGGGCGACCAGCAGAGAAAGGTTGCCTGTATAGCTCGTGTAACGCTGCACTTCCTGTATATAGCCATCTTTGGAGATGATAAGGGGTGCATAACTATAACATGCGCATGCAAGCAGGTTTCCATTCCGTGACCAGCTCAGCATTCTGGGACGAGCTGGCAGGTCACGGCGTATAACCGTTAGAGAGAGGCAGACGCGTCAGCACGATCTCTCCCTTACTAAACTGTGCTCCATCTTCTCTGGGCAGTTTTGCAGGTAGAGGTTCGTCGAGTATATGCTCTTGCTCATTCTCATAAGGGTCAATGGCGATGACAATAGCGGGTTCAACAGGTGGCGTGGGGAGAGCAGGCGGCGTGGGGAGAGCAGGCGGTTGTTTTTTTGGGGCGTCAGGGAGAATTGTTGTTGCACTCTGAGCTGGATCGAACCTTTCAGTGGGGGCGGTAGCACTGCGTTTCATAATATCCATAAGCACACGCTGTAACTCCTGGGCGAATTTCAGGATGGTAGGGAAGCGGCGTCCCGGATTTTTCTCCAGGGCACGAAGAATTACCGCATCAACATCCGGCGAATTGATGCGCCTGGGATTAAGTCTGACTGGGCGGAATTGGCGCATCATGACATGGGCATGCGCGTACTCTTCATTGGTGGCAGCCTGAACTGGGAGTTTTCCGGTGAGCAGGTGACAGGCCATTACCGCCAGCGCATATTGATCTGAGGCAGCAATTCACTTTTCTGGCGATCTGTTCAGGAGCCATATAGGCAAAGGTACCAAGCACGTCGCTTGCCATCATAGTGGATGAAAGTTGCCAGCGTGAAATGCCAAAATCACACAGGTAGAGATGAGCAATTCGATGTGTATTTCGTACCGAACGCACCAGAAAATTGCCGGGTTTTACATCCTGATGCACAATCTGCGGCAAACGCGTATGGAGATAGCGAAGGCTCTCGGCTGCTTGCAGGATAACATCGGACGTTTGTAGCAACGACCAGTGCTCCCAGGGTGGATCTATGTGGATGAGATCGGCAAGTGAGCCTTCTGGAATGTATGGGGAGACGAGAAATGGCCGTGGATGCTCCTCATAGATGCAAACTCGCCATAGTCGATGATAGGCAGGATGTAGGAATGCTGCAGACTGCGGGCAATCTCTATCTCGCGCCAGAAACGCTCGTAGGTTTTGCGGTTGCGCCGATCATCTTCATTGATGACCTTCATGATTTTGAGCACAACACGTTTCTGTGAGTAGGTATCAAGAGCCAGCCATAGTTCACTCATCCCTCCACTTTTCATCGCCTGCTGCATTTGATACCGTTCGTTTGCCATAGTGTACAAACCTCTGATGGGCGAATGGGGCGGCATAAATGCGGCCCCTACGGATTTTGGCCGCGTAGCACCTGATTCTCTTTAAGCGCTTGTTTCAACTGGGCATTTAATGTGTTGCGCTCTTTTATGAGCGTGATCCAGATTGGCTGCGGAGAGCGTTTTTTTCTTTCGTGGCCTGCTCCAGGCTGAGGCGCAATGCATCTTCTCACGCTTGATATCATCTAGCTCGTCACCGCGAAACCCATGTTCGCGGCTGTATCTTCTCCAGTTCATCCTCTGCAGCAAGAGCACGGTTCTGCTCATTAACGATACGCAAAGTCAGGGCCGCCGTCTCTTTTTGATGGGCATCTTTTTCGTTCTGCAAATCCTCCTGTAGCTTTGTGACCAGAGGTGCATAACGCCAACCCAACAAGACGCTTGTCAGTTCGTGAACGGGCTGGCTTCATTGACTGGCATCACGCAATTCTTGCAACGTCCGCGCATTCCAATGTCCACCAGCAAGCAAACCACCAAGAGCACGCAGAGAGATAGCGAATTGATCTGGATACAGAACGCTTGTCCTGGTAGAGGAGATGCCACCATACTTGCTCAGATTTTGCGCGAACTCCACGACGACCTCTGGCGCGATCATCATGCCCAGAATCGCCGCCAGTTCGGCACGCAGATCAACGGAGGTTGCGGGATCGCTAAACACTTCTAATAATGCCTTTTGCGTCTCAGCACCCAGTAATGGGAGGACATAGGTCAGTTGTTTACGATGCTGAGGATGATCATCCAGGCTCTGTACCAGATGATCGAAGATGGCATGCTCACCTAACAGTAGCAACAACGCAATGATGCGCAGATTTGTCTCCTCCACACCATGCGTCTGTACATATTCAATCAGTTCTGGAATCATAATGCGGTCGGCATAGGACTGCTGTGACTCATCTTGAATACGATCCAGTAGCAAGGAGACCGCCATAGAGATATCTTCCGCCCTGTGGCTGACGAGCAGCGCAACCAGTTCATCCTGAATCACCTCAGTCGGCATACTGTGGAAGACTTCCAGAGCTGCTGCACGACGGGCAGGATTATTTTTATCACTATGCGCATTCCAGATGAAGGGAAGAGCAGGAACGCCGATATCACGCATAATCAGCTTTGCGGCTCTGGCAACAGCGGAATTCTGGTGGACGATCATTTCTCCCACGCGAGGAACAGCGGGTGCACCAATTTTGATGAGCGCGACCTCTGCACCACGCCGTACGCTCATCGATGGAGAGCGCCTGTAATAGAACATCCAATACTTCATCGTGTAAACCTGGTCTGTGTGCAAGGCCCACAAATGCTTCCGAAACATCATCGATCAGGTGAGCATCTTCCAACCCCTCCAGCAACGGGGGTATGCTCACATCAGCCAGTTCATTTGTGAGCACACTGAGAAGCAGATTGCGGGCCTGCTCAGGAGGGCGTGGATTGAAAAGGGAGATGATCTCATGCAACACATTCCTGCTCATCCTCGCTCTGACGTACCAGGGCGACTAGAATACGATGTGCACGCTCGCGTGCTGCACTGCGCTGATCATCCAGGCCCGATATCAATGGACGCAGAATAATTGGTCCAAACTGGGGCAAAATGGCAGCCGCCGCATCACCGCGTTCGTGCTCACCGAGCAATTCAACCAGAGGTGATATCGCTTCAGAGTATTGCAGGATGATAGTAGTGATCTCTCTACGCAAAGACGGCTGGCTCAGTCCTTCTAATAAGGCAGGCACAACGACCGGCCCAGGCATATCATTGAGCACCTGCTGCGCATAATCACGGATGCGCTCATTCCTGTCCAAAAGATGCCTAACCAGGACCTGAGCGGCCTCCAGACCCTGCATCTTGAAGAGGATCAGAATCTGTTCACTTAGCTGCTCACTTGCTTGCTCCAATACCTGGACCAGTTGCTCAGCAGGAAACGGCTTCATACCAAGTAAAGCACGACGCATCCGTTGTGTCACCGCTAATTCCTGCGGCACATCGAGCGCGGCAACCAGATCCTTAAATGCAACCTGGCCGAGCTGGCTCAAGGCATTGACACCTTCTTCACACAACAACGGATTCGTATCGGAAAGCACCGATAGAAGCGGCGGCACGACACGTGGCTCCTCAGGGAATTGTGCAAGGGCATGTATGGTGGCAATTGCCAGCAAAGGTTCCAGACGCGGCATCTGCAACAGGGTAATCAGGGATGGAATCGAACGCGTGTCATGTATCTTTTCCAGCACCTGTACCAGCAAACGTGTACGTTCCGGCACGATATCCAATAGGACTTCGAGAAGTGGTTCAACGACCGGCATTTCCGATGCTGATCAAAATCTGTGCAGCACGCTCGGCTACGGCAGAACTTGTATCAGAGAGAACCAGGTCGAGCAGGCCAGGGATGCTCTCTGGCGCATAAAAGCGTAGAGCACCTGCGCCACCTGCTGCTGAACGGAGGGAGATGGTATCACTTATGAGGTGCAGGAGACGTGGCAACGCACGGGGATCGTGGAGCGTCTTAAAGATCTCCACAACGCGTGTACGCAAGAGTTCCGACTGTTGATCCAACAATCCAAGCAGAAATGGCGTAGCGGGTGTGCCAATCTCCTGTAGCGTGCGGATCACATTTGCGTGCGGCAATCTCATTTTGCGAGGGCAGATAACGCAGCAACGACTCGATCACCTTCTCTGAACGCGTATTTTGTGCTCCATTGGCACCGACTCACGCGGCATTGGCGTACCAGAATTTGCATCGCTTGCTGCTGCACATCTGGCTCGGACTGGTAATTGGACGTAAGCACGGGAACCAACGTATCGAGGATGCGCTGGTATTGCATGGGTGTGACTTTACGCAATAATGCCTGCTCATCGAGAAAGCGGCCCAGAATGGTCAAAGTAGCATGATGGATACGCATTCTAAACGGTGTCGCGGCTACCGATTCTCTAGTTCACGCAACACACTGATGAGGACCAGTTCGGGACCCAGACGAATCAGCGCATTAGTGGCACGCTCGATAATAAAAGGCTCGGTATCACTGAGCCGCGCAACCAATGGTTCTACGGCCCGTACATCACTTGTACCACCCAGGATATTAATCGCCGCGGCACGCAAGCGTATACTTCTTTCAGGAGCGGGCTGGCTTAACCTGACGGCGCGATCAACCACCATTGCCACCAAAGCGTGCCAAGTACACGCACGAGACGCTTCACCTGTGCTTCGTAGGCAACGTTGTCAACGGCATCCTGCAACTGAGTGAAGAGGAGGTCGGGGACGATATTCTGATCCAGCAGAGCCAGCAATTCATCAACCCCATCGACCATAATCAAGGGCAGGAGCGAACGATACACCTCCTGACCACCTTCCTCGGCACAACGGGTAAAGATACGCGCCAGTTCTTCGCGTGCAGCACGATTGCGTACGGCGATCGAGAGTGCCTCCTCCACACTTGAAGGTAACAAGACTGTGCGCTGTATCTCAGCCTGAGGAGGCGTCCACAATACACCAACACAGACCAGGGCCAGCGCCAATGCTTGCAGGACATAAGCAGGATTATTGCTTCCCAGTGTGCCAAAGCGTTCCGCCAGGAGCAGGGGATTATCCAGCAAGCCAGCCCAGATTGCCACTGGTTCACTCCAGCGTCCAACATTCTCCAGCAGATCTTCACGTATGATCTGAGCAGACGAACGCTTCTTGTCCGCAGCAAAGAAATATTCAGCGACAAAGTATTCAGCAATCAATTCGTGACGGAAGCTTAATACACCATCTGGACTGATCTCGATCAGGGCAGCGCTGAGCGAGAATTGCAGGAGCAGCGCCAGATCATCATATGGCTCTGAGGGCGGTTCAGCGTCGCCCTGGACGGAAGCAAAAGGAGCACTGCGCCTGGTGCTCATCCAGCCAGTATTGCAATTCGTCGGCCAGTTCAACGAAGCCTGGCCCACCACGCACCTCTCCACCAATCACGACAGAAGGGGTAGAGACGCGCAACTGAATAGCATTACGATCATTGGCCCAGCGTGCGGCACAGGCGACCTCGCTCAGAAAGCGAATGACCTCCTGTTCCCTGGGGTGCACCACGATTCCATTTTGCCTGCTGTTGCTCATACTCGATCAACTGCTTCACGTACTCGCGCAAAAGGCGACCACGAGTATCAATCTGTTTTCCACGCTCAACGCCAATTTTGTCAATGATGCCCATTAACGTAAAGAGCATCATGGGATTGGTGCAGTGATAGCGCAAACGACTGCGATCAATCACCTGCATAATTTGTCCTGCCGTATGCCGCCACTGTTTTCCCTGGGCGGTGACATATGTCTCCACAAACTCGTAGACCTGCTCGGGTTGTAGAGGATAAATCACGACTCGCTCGGCCTGCCCCTCATCCACCAGTTGCACAAACTCAGCCTGCTCCCGATAATCGACCTCGCGGCAGGTCATGACGAGGCGATTCTCGGTTGTGCGCATCAAGCCCACCAGTTCCTGGCTGACCTGAGAAAGATAGTTACTGTCCACCTCATTGAGGCCATCACATAGCAGTAACAGGCGTCCCTGTTGAGCAAGCCGATATACATAAGGACGCAGGGAGCGCATACCCGGCAGATCGCTCTCATAAAGGAAATCGAGGATGGTCGCCTGCATTTCTTCAGGAGTATCATCAAATGGTGAACGGTTGCACTTTCTTGAGGTACAGACTGTAGTTCTTCATCGGGACATAGACTGGAATACGCTTGCGTCTGAGTACAAGGTCGAATGGCTGTTGTGAGGCACTGTATTGATAGACGCGCAGGGCCATTGTTTTCCCGGCACCAGGGACACCCAGAATCAACTGATGCGCTCTTGCTGTTGCACGAGATCAAGAATAGAGACCTGCTCCTCTTGAATAGTTACGGTGGGAGCATTTGTTCCCTGCTCATATTCATCAAGCGCTCTACGAATATTCGTCAAAGCTGTCAGTGGCGTATAGAGATCATGGTACTGCTGCTGGTCTTTATGGACACGTGACGTAAGTACGCAATCAGTCCGGCGGGACGTATGAGGAAGAACGTGAGGAGAGAAAAAGCAAGCAATGCAACGAGTACAGATGCAGAAGACTATAGGAAGAGAGGAGAGCAAAGGGGAGAGATGCTGAGAATAGCACCAGGAACATGAAATGGATTGAGGAGAGAGATAGCGAGAAGCACCACAGAAGCAAGGACAAGCGTCACCCCGACTCCAATGAAAAGACTGGTCCATATCGTTGTGGCCGCCGTATAGGTTCTCTCTGCGTACCCGTGTGAGTGACGAATTCCTGCTCCTGTAGCATTGCAATCCCCCGATACCTTTCCGCAAATGGTGACAGTAGAGACAGTATAGACTATTCTTCCAGATGTGAGCAAATACTAGTAGTTCTCGATGGCACTACACTACTGAACAATATAGGATCATCTCCATAGCAAGAAAGAGCTTACTTCCTTTCCCTTCTACATCTTAAGACGTTGATCTATAAAGATGATAAAAACGTCTGATTATGGGTACATCTGACCATGTCACTATACACAAAAGTACCAGTAATGTACACGAAATAGGACTATTTCCTCTCTTCTCTCTAAAATAGAGAAGTACATTTCTATTTAAATATCCATTTTTCGTTTTTATGCATTTTCATTTCAGGGCTTTCATTAATCCGCTACAACTATAGTCAACAGAAAATTTATATGCATTGCTTATGTAAGCGAAATATTTCTATATTACGATATACGATTTTCTATAGTACCAGAACAAATTCTTGAGCTTTGCGTTACAACTCTTGTGTATAACGCGTTCAAAACAATGAGCTTATTATTCTGCACTCTTTATACTAAAGTATAAACTAATTTTCTCTGTGAAAGGGGGTCACATTTTATGGATCCAACCAGCCCCTGGTCATCAGAAGGACTGTATAGCAACGCACATGAGCAAGACAGAACCCAGAAACAGTTCGTCATTGGGCATTCGGCAGGTAGCAGAAAGATTATACAAAAATTTTATTGCGGCACTAGATACTATCAAGATAGCAAATGTCAGGATCGAAGTTATTACTATGAATACAGCGAATAGTTCACAGGCGAAAGAGATCACTGAAGATAAACTCACCAATATCGATACTGAACGGCGGAGGCGAAACAGATAGGCACAGAAGCTGTAAACCAGATTGAGCAGGAACAGGAGAGACTCCTCAGCAATGGTTCTGCCTAGGCGGTACTCGCCTGACATCGGTATTGATGTCGGAAGCATCCAACGATATAGCAAATTCGCCATGCTAGCAAGGAATCCTGATCGATAAGCTTGATGACAAGCAAGCCGCTGTGCCAGAAACACCTATTCCAGAAGAGCTTATTCGAACCCTTGACAGTCAGAGAGGCAGGATGCCTATTGATATGTATGATACTGGAAAGATTATTGCCACGCCAGTCCCTTCTTCACCTCCTCTTCTATCTTCTTTCATCCTCCGTCAGCTGGCATAAAAAGAGGAACCGCCATATTACTGATTGCCCTTCTTGCGATCGTTGTATTGCAAGGACTCACCATTGGTCCCACCCAGTTTCTTGGAGCACAAGGATGGGCATCTGTGCTTGGTAATCCATCACGCAAGGCAATCCCGAATTTACTTAGCAATCTCAAAAAACAGATTAACCATTCTGTAAAACCTGGCTCCACGGCAACGGTAAAAGTACAGATGACACCTGATCAATATATTGATCTTATTGTAAATAAAATGACATTGGATCAAAAGCTGGGACAGATGATGATTGTGCAATTTACGGGCGCGACATACTCTCTTCCCATCAGTACCATGATTAGCCAGTATAATGTTGGTGCAGTGCTTGTCTTTACTGCCAATGGCAATGTTGTGGACAAAGGTCAATTGACGGGCCTGATTCAACAAATGAAAAGTGGTAGCACAACGATTCCACTGGCGGTTGCAATTGACCAGGAAGGCGGGCCGGTAGATCGCCTGGTCAATCTGGATGGAGCCACGGCCCGTCGGCCGCCACGATTGGAGCGACCAATGATCCCAAGCAGGCACGGCAGGCTGGTATGCAGGATGCAAAAGATCTTACCTCATACGGTTTTAATCTCAACCTTGCACCAGTCGTCGATGTGACGAACGTCTACAATGCGCAGATGGATGGACGCACATTTGGCGATACGCCTGCACAGGTGACGAAGATGGCGGGCGCTTACCTGCAAGGATTGCAGAAGAGCGGTAAGGTCGTAGGAACACTCAAACATTTTCCAGGTCTGGGCGATGTCGCTACCGATCCACATCTCGGCATTCCGCAATTGACGCGTTCCAAGAGCGATCTGGAAGCGATTGATTGGGCACCCTATCGCGCCTTGATTAAGAGTGGTAATGTGCATGCGATTATGGTAACGCATGAAATTGTAGAGGCACTCGACAGCACAGAGCCATCTTCATTGTCGCCAAAGATTATCCAGGGCATTCTGCGCAAAGAGCTGGGCTTTCAGGGAGTGATCATGACAGATAGTCTGACGATGGATGCCCTGACCGCATATGCCACCATGTCACAGGCTGCCGTCTTATCCATTGAAGCTGGCGCGGACCTGTTGATGGGCGCATCCAGTCCTGATGATGTGGCCTCTATGTTTCAAAGTATCAAACAGGCTATGAGTAGTGGAGCAATAACACAACAACGCATTAATGAATCGGTACACCGTATACTTATGATGAAATATGCAATGGGGCTACTTCCCATTCCAAAGAATTAAGGGGGACTTTATATGGTTGCATCCAGTACCAGCAAAACAGAGACAAAAAGAAACTGGCGTACTTCAGAGAACGCTGTCATCGGGATGGTTATTGTAGAAACTCTTCTCGTCACGATGGCATTAGTTCCAGCCCAGTTATGGACGCGCCTGCTACCACATTCTACTGACGGCCGCACTGAATGGGCCTTTCCCTTCCAGCAATTGCGCCGCTTATTACTGCTCTGATTTATCTTCTTCCAACGTTTATTGGATTGTTATGTCGTAGCTGGCAGCGTGCACTGCTCTGCGCGACTCTTCCGGCATGGCTCGGCCTGGGACTGTTTGTCATTGCGGCTACGTTTAAAGTCGGTGTCTTCTATCTGGTTTCGTCCGATCATGTCACCGCCAATGTCAGTGTCCTTGAGTTATTCGCAGCACTAGGAGGGATTGGCTGGCTGATACGACATCTTTTGAAAATACGTTAAAATACAATTATGCAAAAAATAAAGTTACGCCCTGCGCGGCTGGTACGCGTACCGACTGATCAGTTAGCGGGTTTTGCTCTGGCGACGGCGACAAACAAAGGTGGGCGCATTATGGGAAGCGAGGATGGATTGAATATTCGACAAAATGAACCACAAAGTCATGTCAACAGACCCCGCAACAACGTCACCAGGAGCCTTAGAGAATGCTCTACCAGCAGAAATGCCCCAGGGAGAGACTGAAGCAAGACGCTTGCTACAGCGTACTCCTGGCAATTACCTGTTGAATCAGATCTACGGCTTCTGGTTCCTGATCTCACTCTTCTTGCTCACAATTATCATCACACGCAAGGTTCCGACTGAGGAATATGGCATCTATGCCATCACTCAGACCGCATATAATACCATTCTCTACATCTTCGCCTTTGGTATGGAAGACGCGACCACAACCTATGTCCCGCGCATCTTTGCCGAGCATGGCGCGGCTTCTGCTGCATCTGCTGGTCAGGCGCTTGCTGCTACTACGTACGCTCACGGTGGTTTTTGTTGCGAGCGTCCTGCTCTTTGGCATGCCTGGGGTAGCAACGGTGATCGCTGCTATCCCTATTTCCGGGGCAGCGGGTGTTGCAGCCAGCCTGCGCGATCCTGTACTCCTGTCGCATATCACACCTGTTGCGCTCTATGTCCTGGGTAGCAGTATTGCCAGTTTGCTTCAGGCTGTCTGTGCTGGATTGATGCGCATCCGCATCGTTTTCGTGATTGGAAGCCTGACCCAGGTAGCGGTGCTGGGTATAAGCTTCATCGTATTACAATTAGGCTGGGGCATCAATAGCGTTTTATGGACGCTGGCGATCTGCTCTCTCCTCAACGCCGCGGCATTTATTCTCTGGCAGGCAAAGTTTATTTTTACGCGTGGTGCAACCTATAAGCAACCGCTTCTGCCACTGATTCGCCTGAGCCTTTCCGCATGGCAGACCAACCTGATTCAAGGTGCTTTACTGAAACAGATCTCGGTCATTCTGCTAGGCGTCTTCGCCATCACGGCAGTCGTAGGGTCGCATCAATACTGGCTATTTCAACCTCTCATTCCAACTTGCGGATGGGGCCAATCTTCTGCTTGTTACTGGCTTCGGCGGTGTCGCCAGTGCGGCACTTGCGGCGGCATTCGTGGGAAGTAACAACGAACGGCTCTCGCGCTCCTGGCAGGCACTGGTGAAAATCGAGACGCTGCTGGCTGCTCCTGGCCTCATCTTCTGCCTCTTCAACTCGTCAAACATTGTGCAGGCGCTCTATGGCACCCGCTACCTGGCAGTGGGGCCACTCTTCGCCATCTTTCTCTTTTTCAATATTTTCGCGCGTATTCTGGGGACCACGATTAACCAATATGCGCTCTACGTTACAGGGAAAGCACGCCTGGTTGTGCTGAGTGAGTGGGCAGGACTGGTGGGTGTTATCATCCTGGGCATAGTGCTTATTCCGCATTACGGAGCTGCTGGAGCATTAATTGCGGATGGCATTTCGCGCATTATCACTGGTGTATTGATGTTAGCTTTTCTCTGGAATGCTCTTCCCCACAAATACCCGCTGGGATTTACGATGCGCTTCCTGCTGGCATTAACGATTGCGGCGTTGCCAGGAATTTTATGGCATCCGACGAGTCGTATTTTGCTGGGACTCTCAGGTTGCCTCTTCCTGGTACTCTGTACGGGCTTGTTGCTGCTGCATCAAGCCATTGACTGCAGGAGGATATGGCGATGTTAGGAGGATTGAATACAAGGCTGGCACGCTATTTGCGCTGGTTTGCAGCAGCAAGCCAGTGGATCAGAAACATTAAAAAGTGCAGGCAACGATAATTATAAAGAACATAATACCGTTGCTGCACTTTTTTAACCACCTGGAGGGGATGCGGGTATAACAACATGGAAAGTGGAACCTTTTCCCATGTGCTCTCCACCCAGACGCTTCCGTGGTGCATTTCGACAATCTGGCGTACAATCGGTAATCCCAGTCCAGTGCCTCCAATGTAACGGGTCGCTTTTGACTCTACACGGGCATAGCGTTCAAAAATCTGCTCCATTTCTTCTGCTGGAACACCAATACCATGGTCCTGTACAAAAAAATGAACATTGCCATTTTCCCACTTGCTCCCTACCAGAATTGTGCCCCCTCAGGCGAATATTTGATAGCATTCGTGATAAGATTTGTAATAACCTGCGTAAGCTTATCACTATCTGCCTGTATGAGAGGAATATCTTCATCCAGTTCGAGCTGGATCTGGCCTCGCTGCGAGCCAATGAGAGCACGTGTAACATTCTCCTGAATGAGGGCATTTATTACCACTTGCTCCCAATTCATCTCTACATGCCCCGATTTCATACGTTCCAGATCAAGGAGATCATTGATCAGACGCGTGAAGCGGATCGCATCATTGTGAATATCGTCTGCATATTCTTGTGCATCATCACTATCCAGACTGCCCTCGCGTATCATTTCGCTAAAACCCAGAATGCCGGTCAATGCCGTTCTAAATTCGTGTCCAACAACGGAGAGAAAATCGCTCTGAATACGGTTCTGCGCCACCAATTTTTCGTTTTGTAAGGCCAGCCACATATACATTTTATTGATTTCATGCAATAGTGCATACAGAACAAAGATAGCCGTCATTAATCCATCTACACGAGATACATACCAGCCAATGCTATATCGCCCACCAGCGTATAAGCTCAAAGAAACGTTAATAAATGACGCTAATATACTGACACGCAGCCAGAGATGAAGGACATTCTGACTACGTAGCAGAAAAAATGCACTGAGGCACATCAAACCGTTTAAACTAAAAACAAAGACACTTACAAAAGGAATAAGGACAGGCGGAGGATTTCTATTCAATATATCTGGTAACAGGTGATATGGATCGATCGCGATAAAAGAAAAAATGAGTACAAGGAAGAAAATAGCAAGTATGAGGAAGAGAAAAACACGTTTCGTCGTTCTGCTGAGAGAGTTGCATCGTCGTGTAGTGCCTCTCAATCAGCACATAGACAAAGATACCACACGAATAACCAACCTGCCAGAATATCCAGAGCCAGCTTGGCGCATATAAGCCAGCATTGAATAAACCATAGGTCGAGAAAGCTTTAGGAAGCGTCAACAGATAAGGAATATTGATCAAGCTGACATAAAGGTAAATGCCACCAAGGATCGCTAAGGAGGGCAGACGAGTACTGAGAAACTGGCCTAAAAGTAAGTCCGCAGTCAGCAGGGCGGCAAAGATAGTCAGAACGGTAAATATCACTGCGAAGGCAGGCTGACTGGGGCCGCCTATGGTCGCATAACGATAGGCACCAGACAAAAAAGTATCAACAGAACGCTGATGAACAAGGCAATACGACGATGGAGCACAGTTGTTTTTGTACTATTCAGGCTGTGTATTTCCTCACGTGGAGGCTGCACTTTTAAGGATTACTTTTACGAGAAATGTCTGATTTCAATTGTGTGATGGACATAGGTCACTCTGCTCCAGTCATTACTCTCCGTAATCATACACATCTTTTTTCTTTTGTTTATCACGCTGTTGTTTCCATAAGGATGATATATCAAATGCTTTTATCAAAGGCCAGGGGAAGCCAAAATTACGTTGAGAAGAGGCACCGAAGCATAGGCATTCCGCAATAAGTTGTTTTGGGACGCCTTTCCTACCCCATTCTCGGAGAAATGAGAGGTCGTATCCAGACTGTGCTTCATGACAAAATATGCTCTTTATAAGCATGGTGAGCGTACGTCTGTTTTCAGACGACAAGAAGCAGTGTGATTGATTGAGTACTCGTGGGGCAGCTAAAGCAGTCTGGGTAAGCTTGCTAAAACATACGAGATACCCCATAAATAAACAGAATAGTAATAGTATAAACAGTGTGACGCATAACGCCTCCAGGGCAGGGGAAAAGATCACAAAAATGTATCGGTAGAAATTACTACCCTCTACTTACACAATAATGCAGCGCATCAAACGAAGGTAATTTATGCAATGAGGATAGACAACAATAGGGATGAGGAGCGTCTACCCATTAGATGCGGAGATGTCACCACAATGGGCATTTCTATATAATATAGGCATCCTGGGAGATGTTGACAACCCCACATTTCTATAATGGCACGTTATGAAAGCCATGCTTAACATGAACAACACAGGTTATTTGATCGAGCCTTCGTAGATGCCCATGATTGTACCGAGGAACTTCACGGCATCTTCTCTTCTGCGCTGGAACGAGTTGCGGCCAATGATCGAACCGAAGCCGCCACCATCGCGAATAGCACGCGCCTCATCGAAGACCTGGTCATCAGCAGCGGTCGCACCACCGGAGAAAATCACGATGCGGCGACCATTGAAGGAGCTTTGAATGACGTGATGTACACGCTCAGCCAGCGTTGAGACAGGAATCTCATACTTCTGATAGACCTTCTGGGCCTCAGCCAGTTCCACGCGAGCGCTGGGTAGTTTCACTTTGATGATATCCGCGCCCAATTGAGCAGCGATCTGAGCGGCATAGGTCACGACATCAATGGCGGTCTCACCCTCTTTGCTGATGCCATTACCACGCGGATATGACCAGACCACGACGGCAAGACCAGCGGCCTTTGCCTCAGCTGCCAGTTCGCGCAATTGCTCGTACATCTGGTTGCGCTCGGCTGATCCTGGATAAATAGTGAAGCCAACGGCGACACAACCGAGACGCAGGGCATCATCCACGCCAGAAGTAATTGCTGAGATAGGATCTTTCTCATCAAGGAGTACATCGTGGTTATTGCACTTTAGAATAAGCGGAATCTCACCGACAAAATCGTCGACGGCAGCCTCCAGGGAACCCAGAGGAGCAGCATAGGCATTACAACCAGACTCAATTGCCAATTGGAAATGGTAACGAGGATCATAACCGGCTGGATTGGGGGCAAAACTACGGGCGGGGCCATGTTCAAATCCCTGATCGACAGGCAGAATGACTAACTTGCCAGTTCCACCCAGGCGACCATGATTCAGGAGGCGGGCAAGATTAGTACGTACACCGGGGTTTTCGCTGGAGTACCAGCTTAAAATTTCTCGAACGCGATCGTTCATCGGGCATGTTTCCTTTCGAGTCTATTGAAAAGTTAGTTCTTAAATGATGGATACAGAGTAATCAGTGTTGGTGGCTGTATTGTACCACGAGTTGTCCCTGGTGAAAATATTCCCCCAGTTTGTCTTCACATGCAGTTTATTGTAAGGGAAACGCTTTTAGCCCGCGCAGCGAATTCTTCGCTCGTGTAAGTGTCGCTAACAAGCACAGGCATTGTTACCACGCTGCGATTGATACGTTTCTATACCAAGGTAGGAACAATTCTGATCCTCTATAACACTGTTAATTATAGGAAATACATCAATAAACCCGTCTATATTGTAAGGATTCATTTACGGGTAAGTATCACGAAGGAGAATATAAATAATGAGTGGGAATAGCTTCGATTCTATCGCACAGGCAATACTAACACAAAAACAGATGATGGATAAGCTACAAGAAGAAAATCGTGAGTTACGTCGTCAGCTTGCAGATCTAAGTGCAGGACACGGTATTTTTATTGAAATTGCGGGGATGCGCTTTCCAATTCGGGGAGAAATAGCTCCACCTCAGGCGACAAACGTGACTACTATGGTACCACAAGAGGTTTTCTCATCTCCAACCTCGTCTTCTTTGCCAGAAATACATGATATCTAGTGTGAGCGAAAATGAAGAAATTGCAGAATTCGCTCCGACGCATGGAACTTTCTCCAGTCGAAGATGCTTCCATAGAAAAGGAAGAGCAGGAAAAAGCACCAACGTTCCTGGAAGAGATTATGATCGACGAGTTCGCAGCCGCCTCAACCTCTCCCATAGCTGTCTGGCAAGGTCCGGTCAAAAATCAGCAACAAGAGCAGATCGATGAGGCCAAGAAAGCTGCATTACGACGTGAATTGATGGGAAGCTTCCTACTGGAGTAAAACAACGCCAGGAGCGTTTTTCCTGGCGTTTCTCTTAACCGATTAGATCAGCGAAGTATACACAACAAGGCGCAATGTCGTCTGATGCTCGTTGGGAATCCAGTCACCCGCGCAAGTAATCAAATTCAAATACTTGCCGCCCGGAATTCGCAAAAATTTCTTGCAATGGAGCCTGATTTGGAGGATAAGCAGCTACCTGTGTGACGCGAAAATGCAATGAGGCACCACTTGCCGCAACCACCGTTACAATATCCCCTGGTTGCATATTCCGTAAGTTCCAGAATACTGCAGGCGCTCCCCCCGGACGATCCAGGTGTCCGGCAATTACCGCACTTCCATTTTCACCGGGGCGTGGTCCCAGATGATACCAGCCCACATCTTCCCACGGACTTCGCGTCGGCGTAGCGAGATCCCCATTGGATAACACTCCGATATTCTCTACTGAAGCATCAACTCCAATACTGGGAATAAGCAAGCGTGTTGGACTACTTACAGCAGGCGTCGGCTTCGATGAAGCAATCGTAGAAGCTGGTGCAGGAATTCGATTTCGTCGTTTTTTGCGTGGTACGCTCAGGTGTGGGAGACGAAGTAGCTGAGAGAGTGGCTGTGCCACATGCGCTCAACGCCAACATACACACACACACACACAGCAACTTTTTTACTATGTACATACGCAGAACTTCCTTAGATGAATTGATAAGGCTATCATTGCTAGAACGATTTTACTCTATATTCTAGATACAAGAGAAGGATTTCTCAAGCGTGTAGGCTCGTATTGATGATAGACGAGCCTCTACACTAGTATACGCATGAAAATGCGTCCTGGATCTGCTTTTAAAAATTGTTATTCACTGAATCTGAAAGGGAATAGAAGCCTGCTGTGTTGCTCCCGTAGACTGGCTGGCAAGTAGCAAAAAGGTAAAATTGCTGCTTCCCTGAGGAACCAGAAAGAGAACATTGCCGACCTGGTTTGTTTGGCCTGCGGCTGCGCTTGTGGGTAGAGAATCACTTTCTGGACTGGCTTTTGTGTCACCAGTTTGCAGACGAACATAATCGCCTGAATACCCATCAAATGCCTGCCCAGAATTATTATCTATCTTCAACGTCAAAATCACATACATCTGGCCCTTAGGGGCTTGCTGGTTATCACCGCTGAGTTGCGCTGTAGCGCTCACCAGAGTCCAATTTGTGGCAACATACAATGTTGATTTACCAGAAGCGACGGTCTTTGGCTGATACTTTGTGACATCAGGATTATTCGTCAAGGGAACGGCGATCTGTGCTTCATTGGCTTTACCCAGTTGCAATGTCAGCTTATTTACATCTACGCTGGATCTGGCCGGGAAATCGATCCAATCAGTACGTGACACTGACGCATCTGGACCACTGCTATATTGAGCATTAAAGGGAGTTACACTTGTGCCATCAGACATGATCAGGCGCATGACATCGCCATAGTAATAACTTGATGGATGGGCGGTTTTATTATTTTCCTTGAGATCGACGCGCACGATTACAGAGCTTGAGGAAGTCTCAGGCTCATCAGAGAAACCATTCGCCTGCTTCACATCCACAATTGTCATATCCACATCGGCATACTTCACTGTTGCATTGACTTGTGAAGTTTTGGGTGCCATAAGAGTTGGAGTAGAGTCACTGGAACTATTGCCAAGAGTGCTCCCTGTTGTAGTTGCTGTCTGACTCACTCGATTAACAGTGCTGGTCAACGAATGGTAGGCAAAGTAGCCTACTCCACCACAGATAGCTACAGCCAGCACAATGATCGCCAAGACACCGCAACCAATCTGGCCCAATACTTTTTTAGAGGAATCTTTCTGTGGTTTTGCATACGATGGAGGGACCTGATAACCCATTTGTGGGGGTTGATAGCTTGCCTCGGCATAGGAGCCTTGTGGAGGTGGAGGCGGTGGAATCTCCTGGTACGTTCCCTTTTCCGGGAGCGTACTTCCACTATCAGGAGTTAACTCAGTTGGTTGGTAAGCACTCGGCTCCACTATTGACCCACAGTTAGAGCAAAAACGTTGCCCCGGCGCGAGAGGGGTATCACATTTAGGGCAAGAACGATTAAATTGTTGTGTCATTGTTTTTTTCTCCTCATACTGCATGAGTATTTTTCTTACTTTTTTGGAAACAGCGCTTCCGCTCACTGTCTATGACGACCCAAAAGATATTCTCATCCTTATCTTTTGGATCATATTTTCAGGCAAAAGTATCTCGCTCTCAAACAAGAAACAAAGCAATAGAAAAAAGTATTCATAAATCTTATGGAAGTTGAAAATCCTCTGTAGCCTGATCGAATCCACTTTGCGGTTGTGCTAATAAGATCAACGTAAGCTTCGCTGCATTCTGGGGGACAAGAAATGTAACCGTCCCTGTCTTACCATTTGCACCTGCTGCAAAAGATACTGGTAAGGTGGTATCCACAGGCGTCGCGGTTGTATTGCCTGCCTTCAAGCGAATGTAGTCATAAGGAGAACCAGAGATCGCTGTTTGAGAAAGCGTATTCGTCACATTGAGCGTCACGGTAACATAATACATTCCTTGACTGGCCTGTTTTCCATCAATACTATACTGGGTGGTCGCATTGACCAGCGACCAGTTCAGTCCCAGATACTGAAAGGTACCTGTAAGATTTGTCGTCCTGGGCGTATATTGAGCAAGATTCGCACCCGGCATAAGCGGAATATCAAGTTGCGCCTCATCTTGTGCCCCTAGCCTTAAGACAAGTTGATTTACTTTTGTAGCAATGGGAACCGCGAAATCTACAATACTGGTCTGTGTTTTTCCAGGCGCAACTCCAATATTCCCTTTCACATACGTAGGGGTAAGCACGTTCCCGCCTGGTATAACGAGAGTAGCAATAGTGTTATACATGAGATTCACTGGAACCGCAGTTTTGTTCTGAGCCTGAAGATGTACACGCACCATTCCATCAGTGGCAGAATTTGGATCATCAATAAAGCGCTGAGATTGCTCAATTTTGAGGATTGTCATGGTAACGCCAGCATAAGTTACCGTTGAATTTATAGATGCTGCCGTAATAGCAGGCTGAGTTTTATTAGCAACATCTAGATAATGCAGAGCCAGATAACCTGCTCCACCCAGAAGGATCAGCAGCACGAGCAGGATGATAATGAGTCTCCATTTTCCACCTCTCCTGGAGAGCTGTACAGGTGCAGCAGGAGGTGCGTTATAATTGTTATAACCAGCAGGGGCAGATTGCGCGAGAGGGGTATAATTTGACGGAGGCTGACTCCATGTGGCATCAAAACCTGGTTGTGACGGTTGCCTGCTATAGGGTTGAAAAGCCGCCTGTCCTGGTATAGGTTCAGGTCTGGTCTGAATACCTGGCTCTGAGGTTGGCCTTGATTGAGGCGGGAAGCCCGGCTGTGATGGTTGATAACCAGGTTGCGACGTGAAAGCCCGGCTGTGATGGTTGATAACCAGGTTGCGAGGGTGGTTGTGACGGCAGCTGACCAAGCCAGGGGGCAAGATCAAGCCCACAATTGGGACATAAACGCTGAGCAGGAACTGTTGCAGCGCCACAACGCGGACAAAAACGAGGGAAACCCTGGGCCATAGCCATTCCTCCTATGTGATGAGTATCCATTTATTATAAAGACTTTGCCTCATCATATTGTACTCTAATGTACCACAAGTGGATAGGATAATGATGAGGGCATTCCCCTTCTTGTCATCCTATGATAGAATTGGCAACAGATATATTTTTATCTTTACATTCAGCAATTTTCTTTTGTGTGAAGACGATGCACAGAAAAACGACCGAACCACTTGAACCAGTGCTTGTGATCAACGCTTATGCCCAGGGAGTCTTTCCCATGGCAGACGAGCAGGGCCGTATCCGCTGGTATGCCCCTGATCCACGTGCTATTCTGGAACACTCTAATCTGCGTATATCGCGCTCGTTACGGGCAACCATTCGCAAAGGTATCTACGAAATACGCATGGACACAGCTTTCGAGGAGGTGATGCGCAGCTGCGCCAATCGAGCAGAAACATGGATTAATGAGGAATTTATCAAGACCTACACCTACCTGCACCTTGCGGGTGTGACGCATAGTGTTGAAGCATGGAAAGATGGCTCACCTGGTTGGTGGGCTATATGGTGTTGCACTTGGGGCTGCATTTATGGGTGAAAGTATGTTCTCCTACGCCACCGATGCCTCTAAGGTCTGCCTGGTTGCGTCTAGTTGAGCATTTGCAGACATGTGGTTATGTCCTGCATGATACGCAATTTACGACGCCTCATCTGACAGACATTAGGTGTGACAGAAATTCCACGCAGGATATATGAAAAGCGCCTCAAAGAAGCCTTACGTCGACGCTGTACCTGGAAGTAGTCTTCTTCCGAGAAGCAAAGCTCATCCTTGCAGATGACCACGCAACTCGCCACTCTCTTGAGGATACGGCAATTCTTCCTCTTCCTCTCGTACTCTTCATGTTCCACTCTTTCCTGACGACGCTCATCCGCAAGCCTTGTCTGTTCCTCAATCTGGTTCAACCAACGGAAGAACAGTGGCGTCATCACTATCAGATCGACCAGCCCTGGAATAAGTAACAGCGCACCTGCTACCGTCTGATCAGCGAAAGGAGTCAGGTTCAATTGTGAGGGATATATGCATAGATGATTATACATGCAACTCCGGTAAAACCAGCATAAATGCAAAAATATCAACCGGCTGCCCATCAAAAAAGACGTACAGCATCTTAATAGGATAACTCATATGATGCTGTTCTCGTTGCGCGCCGATCAAAGGACCCCAGTTAAGTAGGGAGGTAAGAAAAATACTGAGCATCTCTACCTGGTAAAGCGTTACATTGCGCTGGGCGAAATCGTAGAAACGCGGTATATGCCAGAACAAAAATATGCGATTGAAGAGGATTGAAGCCACTAAGGGAGGGTCAACACGCCTAAAATCTCACGTATTCCGGGCATCTGAGTCAGAGGCCGTAACACTATCTCCGGGCAGCCGTAGAGAATCAAAGGAGTACACAATGTCGTTAAGACAACGATCTGCGCCATATGCATTGAGAACAACTGTGTGCGTCCGATTAAGTCTACAGGAGTCAGGAGCATAAACGCAGCAAGCAAAATAGCCAGGAAAAAAGCCACAATATGGGCGCCTGCAACGAAGTATCTTGAGGATAGCGTACCCTCACCCGACGCACTACGAGTACATAGAGCAGACTTAAGATCAATAAGAGAGCAAGCGTACCTGGATGCCATGCCCACAACAGCGAGAGACCATCCAACATAATAAAAGACTCCCTAGTCTTGAGGGACGGAAGGGTATTTCATTTAGCCTTTATAACCAATACTTTGTAAATAGTTGCGTTGATACTTTTTACTGCCAATATTATAGCGCGGAAACTCAATATCTCAGCGCATATCCTGCGATTGTGGCTGACTATCCTGGTGTTGGTAAGGGCGAGTGTCTCTGGTGATTTGTGCGTTGTTTTAGCTTTTACTTTTGTCCTTGTTACACATGGCAAAGTAAAACGGAAGCAACTTCCTTCCCCGGCAACACCAGTACTCTCCACCCAGATACGACCACCCATTGCCTCCACCAGTTGCTTACTTACATAGAGGCCGAGACCAGTTCCACGCACATTCCCTGATACATCGCGCTTCAAACGCACAAACTGACCAAACAGGCGCGGAATATCCTCTGGGGGAATGCCCGGCCCTGCATCTTTGACGCTGATACATACCTCCGGTGAGGGATGATTTGCCTGCACGACATCCCCATAGAGAGATGCTTCAATACTGACGGCGTATCAATGGGCGCATATTTAAACGCATTGGAGAGCAGATTACGAAGCACCTGGCGAAAATATTGTCCATTGGCACGTACGACGAGATGCGCAGGTATATGGATCTCATACCGGATATTCACGCTGCTTGCGAGGATCAAAATGCTCAACCACCTCATATATGACATCGATCACCGGAAGATCTTCCAGATAGATCAAATCCTTTTCATTGCCAACCTGGATCGTATCCAGTACATTGCTCACCAATAACTGCAATTCTTCGCAGCTATACATCGCGTTTTTGAGAAATGTGGCCTGTGTCGCGCTATCAATCTGTGCACTATATTCCAGTAACAATTCGAGATAGCCATAGACTGCTGTAAGAGGAGTCCTTAGTTCGTGATTGACGTTGAGAATAAATTGATCTTGAATCTGGCTCAACTGCTGTTGCTGCTCAAGCAGATCCGCGACATGCTGGCTGGCTTCATCCGCAAAGCAGGACCTGCTCACGTAACGAACCAATCAATAAGCCTTCAACAAACAACGAAATTGCAGTGACTAGAGAAGAGGTTGTAGAGGCGGATAACCAGCTCATATCCACCACTTTTAATGACTATTAAACAGGACGACAATCAGGCTAATAATTCCAATGAGATGAAAAATTCGCGGCGAGGAAACAGCCATGCAACCAGTGCGATCGGGAATAATAAAAAAGCTAGCACTATAGTAGTTATTGTGATGATAGCATGTACAAAATCAGGACAAAGCATCACCACTGATGCAACGATGATTGTGCGCACAGCATATGATAAATTCAGCATGTGCCGTAAAAAATCATTTGAGTAACGCAAAGTCCTCGCCTCCTTCTCTTCCTGAGACTTCAGCGTCTAAAAACGTCTCACTTTTAACGCTTAAAGAATTAATGATATGCAAAGTTGACTGTCGGACGAGATGCGTGCAGTTAAAGAAAGCTGATTTTAACTGAGCGCTATTTTATCATGAATAATAGCCCATTGGCAATTTTTTCTCCTTTTGCTTAAGATAATGGGCGCATGGGCTATTACTTATGGATAGTACATCTTTTTCTGAATGGGTGCAATCAATTCCAGACTTACCACACACAGACACCATAAATGAGGCGAGATCTGGTGTTATAATGGAAGCGCAACGTTGAATCTCATCTGAAAGGCTCCCGTATCATGCGTATCGTTATTGCTCCACAATCACTTAAAGGAAGCCTCACGGCGGCTGAAGCCGGGCAAGCTATTGCTCGCGGAGTGCGGAGCGTCTATCCCCATGCTGAAATCACGATTGTCCCCATCGCTGATGGCGGTGAAGGAACCGTTCAGGCGCTGGTAGATGCGACAGGGGGAAGATTTGTACACCGTGAGGTAACCGGCCCCCTGGGTGAGCCTGTCGAGGCTTTCTTTGGCATATTGGGGGATGGTCAGACGGCGGCTATCGAGATGGCGGCATGTGCGGGCTTACCACTGGTGCCACCTGAACGGCGCAATCCGCTCATAGCAACAACATATGGAGTTGGCGAACTTATCCAGGCCGCGTTAGAAGAGCATTGCACACGCTTGCTAATTGGTATTGGGGGTAGCGCAACCAACGATGGCGGCGCGGGCATGGCTCAGGCACTGGGTGCACACCTTATCACTACTGAAGGAAACGAGATTGCGTCAGGTGGGGCTGCACTCGCTACACTTGCACACATCATTCCCGATACGCTCGATGAACGCCTGCAGACATGTAAAATTGAGGTGGCCTGCGATGTCACAAATCCTCTTTGTGGTCCCAGCGGTGCCTCAGCGGTCTACGGTCCCCAAAAAGGGGCCACGCCGGAAATGGTCGTGGCACTGGATGCCGCCCTGGCCCATTACGCCTCTATAATCGAACAGGATCTGCAACGGGCGGTTAAAGATATTCCCGGTGCAGGTGCGGCGGGCGGGTCTGGGAGTTGGCTTGCTTGCATTTCTTGAATGCAGAATTACGACCGGTGCGCAGATTGTGCTAGAAGCTGTTGGTCTTGAAAAATATTTGCGCTCGGCAGACCTGGTGATTACGGCTGAGGGTCAGATAGACGAACAGACAGCTTATGGCAAAAGTGTAGGAGCTGTTGCGGGCCTGGCTAAACGCTACCAACTTCCGGTGCTGGCACTTGCCGGAAGTCTGGGCATGAATTATCAAGCAGTCTACAACCTGGGGATCGATGCTGTAATTGCTCTCCCTTCGCGCCCCCTGACACTGGCATACGCGATGGAACATGCCGCCGAACTTGTGAGCGATGCCACTGAACGCGCCCTGAGATTGATCCGGGTCGGAATAGCTTGCAGAACCGATAGAGACACCCTCGAACAACTATTTAAAACACGAAAAGATTTGGCGAAGTGGACGAATTAGTAAATTTGTGCTATTATACAGTCAGAGGTCGTCCTCCCCGGTACCCCCAGATGGGTAAGCCACTACTAACTGCATAGTAATTTTATCGCGCCTACACCTTATTTTCACTTCTCAAAGCCCTCTCCCATTGCTGCGAAATCGCTTTGCAAGCACCCTGAATTGCAATTGTTCACCGATATCAGTTTTTGTAATATGGAATTTGTTGTATCCAGTAAAGGAGTTTCGACGTATACCTTAACAAGTAGACCAATTGAGGTCTCAGACGTGCTTACACCTGTAGTCCGTTCTTTTTCCTTAAAGGGGGGTATTACTACAATGACAGAACATCCATATACAACAAATGGTGGCACAGACTTTCAGCGTCTACTAGCATCCGGTTTCTCTGAAAATGAAGCCGAACGATCTTATTCATATGAAAGATCATGTGGCGGAACAGAGCGAATATCGTGAAATGGTTGAAGAAAGCCGTCGTCTGGATTTTATTCGCTGGCTTATCGATCATGATCGCATGAGCAGATAAGATAGGTCTTTCTGCTTTTTCAACTGTTACTGCCATGTATAATATAAAAAAAGCCCAGGAGATATTTTACCCTGGGCTTTTTGTTTGTGTGGAATGGAGTTGAGGAAGCCATAAGCCGAATTCTGTACCCGGGGCACCTCTCGCTGCTCCAGGCGGCAATCATCTATCTAGGACGCCAGTTACCCGACGCCTCAAGCGACCAACCCGAAGGTTGACGGACGAGCAGCCCGCTAGTATACTCAGCGTACCGATCCACTATTCCCTCTGTTTGGTCTTGCTCCAAATGGGGTTTACCCAGCCAGGCAGTCACCTGTCTGCTGGTGAGCTCTTACCTCACCATTTCGCCCTTACCGGAGATCTCGTGTCTGTTCACCCCGGCGGTATTGTTTCTGTTGCACTTTCCTTAAGGTCACCCTCACTGGCCGTTAGCCAGCATTCTGCTCTGTGGAGTCCGGACTTTCCTCGGGCCTTTCGACCCGCGATTGCCTGTCTTCCTAAATCCACCTCACCTAGAGTACCATATCTTGTCCAGATCGTCTAGCGCGTTTCTGATAAGTAACTGTTGCAGTCCAACGAAAAACGCGCTACAATGTCGACTGTACAGGAGAACAGGTATTTATCAAGGATTGCATTTTATGACAACAAATTCCAAAATTCGTCTCACTTCACTTGCCAGTTGCGCCGGATGTGCAGCGAAAATGGGCCCAGGAACTCTCACGCAGGTTCTACATCCACTGACAAGTCAGATCGCCCTTACCTGATTTACTGGTCGGGCTGCAAAATATCGATGATGCAGCGGTCTATCGCGTCAACGAACAGCAGGCGATTATCAGCACAGCCGACTTCTTTCCACCTGTGGTTGATGATCCCTATACGTTTGGAACCATCGCCGCTGCGAATGCGGTGAGCGATGTCTATGCGATGGGTGGGCAGGTACTTATGGCGATTAATCTGGTTGCGTGGCCGGGAGATCTGGATACCGATCTCCTGAGTGAGATTTTGCGTGGAGGACGTGATATCGTCGCCCAGGCCGGAGGTGCCGTTGCTGGTGGTCATACCGTGATCGATACCGAACCCAAATATGGTCTATCCGTCACTGGTATCGTCCATCCTGAACATATTCTGACCAAGGGGGCGCTCAACCCGGCGATCTCCTGGTCCTGAGCAAACCGCTGGGCACAGGAGTTATCACTACCGCACATAAGCGTGAAACGGTGGCGGAGGATGATTTTCAGGCGGCACTTCACTCAATGCAACGCCTCAATCGCCGTGCAAGTGAAGTATTGGTGCAGGCCGGGGCCGCTGTACATGCCGTCACCGATATCACTGGCTTTGGTATACTTGGTCATTCCTGGGAGATGGCGGCGCAAAGCAAGGCAGGCATGCGCTTCGACTTCGCACACCTCCCCTTGCTTCCAGGCATACGCTCATTATATAGAAGAGGGTTGTACAACCGGTGGAGCACGGCGCAACGAAGCGCATCTCACACCACATGTTAACATCAGTGAAGCAACTCAATGCTATGAGCGCGAGATCCTCTGGGACCCACAGACATCGGGAGGACTGTTTGCCGCTATCGATCCCGCACTCTGGCCTTCCTTGAAATCATTAGCACCAGATGTCACGTTCTGGCAGATCGGTGAGGTCACAGAACAGGTCGCAGACGAGGCTCATGTGCGGTTAGAGGTATATTGATGCACGAACAGTTAGAAACGGTTCTGGGAATACACTTTCAGAACCCCCAACTCCTGACGCTTGCCCTGACACATCGTTCCTATATCTATGAAACTGCTGGCGAGGGCCAGACTTCCAATGAACGCCTGGAGTTTCTGGGCGATTCCATTCTGGCCCTGGTGAGTGCGGAGTTTCTCTATCGAACCTTCCCTGACCTTGCAGAAGGCGAGTTGACCGACGCACGCGCAATTCTCGTACGCACTGAGACGCTGGCAAACTTCGCACGCGAGATCAATCTGGGGGCATTTCTCCTGATGGGCAAAGGAGAACAGAATAGCGGAGGAGGCCAACGTGTGCTCGCCTCCGCTTTCGAAGCCCTACTGGGCGCGATCTACCTCGATCAGGGGCTGATGGCCGTCCAGGACTTCCTACTCCCACGCCTGACACCACTCGCACAAACAATTATTAGCAAACGACTCTTTAAAGATAATAAATCACTCTTTCAGGAACTGGCACAGGCTCACGACGGCATCACTCCCTCTTATCGCCTGGTCAGCCAGGAAGGACCATCACATAATCGCGAATTTACCGTCGAAGTCTTGCTGGGAGACCAGATCGCAGGTAAAGGTCAGGGACGCAACAAACAAACCGCCGAGCAAGAAGCCGCACGCGTCGCGCTAGAAAGCCGAGGATGGATTTAAGTAATGCATGCTCGAACTGATGATGATTGATTTCGGATACCCTCTGAGGTACATGGACTGATAGAGGTGAAGGGAGGATTGATGCATGAGGTTAGAACCAACTCCAAGACCAGAACAAACATTGCGTGTCAGCGCAAGACTGATTACATCAAGCACTATTTTACATCTATCCGCAGATGAACTAGAACATGCTATTAATCAAGAACAGATGGAGAATCCCTGCACTTGACATAACCGAGCAACGCATCTGCCTCTTTTGTGGAAATCGCATCTATGGCAATGTATGTACTGCCTGCGGCTACTTCGCACCGCAGGAACAGTTTACACAGCCACTTGTCACCTGAACATGAAACATCTCCGCTCTATGAACAAAGTAACGACGCCTGGTCATCTCAGCAGCAAACACCCTATGATATGGATAATTATGGCTTTGTGGAGATCGATGGCGACGATGCGTATGATCCTATGGCCCGTATTCCAACCCATGAAACATTGAGCGAGACGCTCCTGCAACATCTGGAAGCACTTATTTCTCCAGACGACGCTCTCATCGCAGAACAACTGGTGGGCAACCTGAATGAACGTGGCTATCTGGAGATCAGTACTCAGCAGATTGCCGAGCATCTTGAAGTTCCTCTTGAGCGCGTTGAATATGTGTTGAGCCAGTTACATACGTTAGAGCCGCTGGGCATTGGAGCACGCAATCCACGCGAATGCCTGCTCATTCAACTCCAGGCTCTCAGTGAACAAAGCACGCCTCATCCACTGGCTGCTATCCTGATCGACCGCTACCTCGATCAGTTGGGACGTAGCCAGTTTCACGAAATTGCACGTCAGCTCAAACAGCCTGAGCAGGAGATACGCCAGGCATACCAGTATATTCGCAGTATGCTCCACCCCTTTCCGGCTCTCACCTATCAAGATAATCATGGCTCCCAATCCCTCTCCAATAGTACAACGTATATACGGCCAGATGTGATTATTCGCAAAGGCGAAATGGGCTTTGAGATTGAACTTATTGAGGAAAAGCGCTATAAATTTCGTGTCCAACATCGCTATCCCAACTCAAACGGAGAACCTGCTGCTGCACCCGCCAGTGGCGAGCTGCAACGCTACCTGCACCAGAACAATGATCGCGCACGCTTCTTCGTTGAATGCATACAGCGCCGCTGGCGTACCCTGCGTCGCGTCGCAGAACTGGTCGTCGATTACCAGCGTGAATTTCTGGAGAAGGGCATACGCTATCTGCGCCCCCTCACACGGGCCGAAGTCGCTACACGCCTTAATCTGGACGAAGGCACCGTCAGTCGTGCCACCGCCAACAAATACGCTCTGCTTCCCAATGGACGCCTGATCCCTTTCTCCGATTTCTTCGATGGCTCTCTGGGCATCAAAGATATTCTGCGCGAACTTATCCGTTCTGAGACTCCTCGCCATCGCTTAAGTGACGACGAACTGGCACGTCTACTCAATAGCCGTGGCATTCCGATGGCCCGGCGAACTGTGACGAAATATCGTGAGGAGATGGGGATTGGCTCGTCGCGGGAACGATGATGCGGTTGGAAAAAATAAATATGGAGCAGGTGACTGCCTTCCCCCATAATAAATGGGGCAGGCGGATGGACGCGCTAAAGCTGGTCCCTACCCTCACGTATCCACTTTTATTCATTAAGGCATAATCAATCCTGGAGGTCAGATTCTTATTATCTGCACATGTACATCTTGTGAGGGAACTGTATTTCCATTCTGATCCGTTGCTGTAACATGTACATCAGCGTAAGTATCCAATACAATCTGACCGGAAGGAAGTGAAGGTATCCAACTCACAATTGCATTTCCACTATTATCAGTAGTGCCATTGATAGTATCTGATAATAGCTTATGCCCATTCTTAAGGCCAGAATACTCTGCCTGAAACTGAAAAGGGATATTACCTATATTTGTCATTACAGATATATCTGTTAGTGTACCATTTAGTACCGAAGAAGGCGCATTATTAATCTGGACCGTCAACGCCACAACAGGTGCTAAACCAGAAGTATTCGTAGCTACAGGCGTCACTCCAGACGAACTTCCAGAGGTATCAGGAGTACTGGTTGCGGCTGGACTACTACCACTATGGATGAAGACGATGTGGAAGGCGTAGAGGCTCCTGTCGGCCCACTCTTGTTTGCAGTTACTGGATTCCCAACACCATTCTTCCCAATACCAGTACCACCTTCAGGCAACGATGTAGAGGCTCCACCCGTACCAGGCGTCCCACCAGTTCCACTATTTCCAGGCTGCTGGCGTTTGGAAGTGGTCACAGAAGTTGTTGTTCCAGAACTCCTCTGTGCAGCTTGTGCATTCTTGAACGGCGTTCCTACACCAGGAGAACTCAAACGCCAGATACCAACGCCCCCCAGAAGCGCTCCTATCCCTGCTATCCCAACAATCATCGTCCTTCTAGAAATACGCGCCCTATTGTGTGATAAGGTGGTAATGCATCTACATCAACAAGATTATGCTGCGCTGCCGTAGTCACATTCGCTGTATCCTGCGCTGACATACCCATATTCAAGGATGCGGACAACGATGGAGCTTGCAGAGACGAGTAATGCGATGGCCACGCAACTTCAGGCCCTTCTATACGATCCAGAGGCATCTTTTCCTGAACCAGGGCCGCAAGGTCACCAGCTAGAGATTCCAGCCGCAAGTCCGCAAGCTCAGAGCTTCCATTTTCAGCATCTTCGATAAATGGCACACTGAGGATGTTTTCTGCTACAGGTATATCTTTACATGCCTCTTCAAAGGCTGCAGCCAGTTCCTGTACACTGGCGAAACGCTGCTTCGGATCTTTCTCTAGCGCCTTTAACACGACTGCTTCTACCTCTGCGGAAAGCGTCGGTACATGCTCTCGTAAAGGCTGCTGGTGGCTCGTGCATATGCTGTACCACAACGCTAATATCAGGGCCATCAAATGGCAGGCACCCACACAGCCACTCATACATAACGACACCCAATGCATACTGGTCGCTGGCGGCGCAGGGCTTTCCTCGCAACTGTTCAGGGGCCATGTAAATGCGTGGTTCCGGCACTATCAGTAGAATGCACGCTATGATAGGTACTACGTTCCCTCAACGCTAAACCAAAATCGCTTAGTAGCACGGTATTGTTCTCATCCAGAACATGTTCTCTGGCTTTATGTCACGATGAATAATCTTGCGCTCGTGAGCATAATGTAATGCTTCTGCAATCTGCTTGATATGAGGTAAAATAATGGTGGGAGAGAGCGCTTTGCCCCTGCATAGCGTCTTCGTAATGTTCCATGAGGTGCATATGCCATCACGAGAAATGGGCGCTGCTCCTCAATCCCAAATTCCAGCACGCCGCACAATATGAGGATGCTTCAGGCCAGCAATAATTCTTGCCTCTTGCAGAAACTTCTCTAACGCTTCATCGCTGACTTGTTTTGTAATACTTTGATTGCGGCCTGAGTATTAAGATAAATATGTTTTCCTAAATAAACCTCAGCAAAACCACCATATCCCAGGAAACGCTCCAATTGATAATTCCCCAGCTTTTGTCCAGCCTGATAGGCCATTGAGTACTCCCTCTCTCGACCTTTTTTTCTTGAAAATATGCTTCTAGTTACTCTTCCTCCACCAGTTACTATATGTTCAACGATTTTCCGTAACATGTGTAACAACTCATCCATACAATGATTTAGAATGCCCGCCTTATACTGGAATTTCTGGTTCAGCATAGATCGTGCGTTCCCGCTCATAGATGACCATACCGGGGCCACCACCCTTCATGTGGCGCACATAGCGTTGCTGCGTATGGTCAACTGGCACGCTTGTACTTCCACGTGCCTGACTATAGTAGGCCGCCAGGCGGGCTGCCTGCTCAAGGGTACGGCGTGGCACTTCGCGTCCCGCTGCTTTAATGATGACATGCGCACCCGGAACTCCTCGTGCATGCAGCCAGATATCGTTTGCCGTTGCCTGGTGAAATGTAACATCCTCATTCTGTCGACTATTCTTGCCAATGAGAATCGTAAAGCCGTCATCGCTCTGCACATGCAGCGGAACGCCTCCTCCAGGGGGTACCGCTTTGCCTTTCGCCTGCTTACCTCCCTTACCCTTTCCCTTCTTCGCGGCCTTGAGCGCCTTCTTATCCTCCACTTTCCCTCGTATATAGCCCGCCGACTGCACTTCAGCCTTGACCAATCCGACTTCGGCGGCGTCTCAGCCAGGGCAAGATCCGCCAACAATTGCTCGATTGTTGCCAACTCGACAGCATTTTGCTCGATCTGAGCAGGCACCAGCTCAAGCGCCACGGCGCAGTTTGTGATATTTATTGAACATGCGATTGGCGTTCCCGACCGCATCGAAACGCGGATCAAGCGGCACTGTGACCATCTCATTCTCATCACCATTAAAGAAATTCTGCACCACCGACGCTGCTCTGTCCCTGCTGAATCTCGTGCTGATGTGCCAGCAACAATTCTCCTTGTAAGCGATAACGCGCTGCCTCTTCCGCTGCCGCCATCTCTTTTTGCAAAAGTTCGGCCTTGCGCTTACAACGATCGCGCTGCGTCTGCAATACCTTGCGTAGAGGAGCACGCACACCTTCCATCGCATCGCGCCACTCGGTACGCGCATAATAGTCATCCAGCAGGACATTGAGAGAGGGTGAATGGCGTATACGTACATCAGGCACATGCGGCATATTGCTCCAGAACATACGGCGCAAATGCGATAGGAACAGCATTCGCTCCATTGCCTTTTTCAGGATCTACTTGCGCTCAACAAGCTGTGGCTGCCAGCGATGCGTATCAAATGCGGCGGTGAGATCGCGTATATTCCAGGCCAGTTCTTCCCATACCGCATCATCGACCTTTTCTAGCGGCGTCTCGCTCTCTTCTGTCGTACGATAGACAACTTCACGCGCGAGCAATGGGCTAAATCCCATCAGGTGCCGGGTGAGCAATTGCCAGAGCTTCGCCAGTTCTGTGCCCGTTTCCCCTTCTTTACTTCAGGAGGCTTCTCTCCTAGCAGCACGCTCTGCTGCATAGGCAATGGATAACTGAGCAGCAGTTATGCTGGTAGGCTCAAGGCGTGGCAAGCTCTGACCAGCAAGAGTGCGCTGCTGCATTGGTGGTGGCACATAGGGAATGCCCGCTGCAATCACACGATAGCGGTTGATATCCGCACCAATGCGTTTGAGGCTACCCAAAATCATCCCTGCCTCGTCACAGAGGATGATATTGCTGAGGCGACCCATGACCTCGATGATCAGGCGAAAGCGTATATATTCGCTGCCCTCCGGCCCATTACGATAGCCAGCAATAATCTCCAGTACGCGCTCCCAACGTGGCTGCTAATGGCTTCAATGCGTGCACCTTCCAGGTGTTTACGCAGAAGCATCACAAACGGAGGCGGCTCACTGGCGATCTTTGGTGGCTTGAGCGCCGTCAGGTGTGCACGGGCCATCTGTGGATGAGCGGAGAGATAGAGCCAGCGATTCTGTCCGCCCTGTCCCTGGCGAGCAGGCACATAACATTGGAGCGCCAATGCGTACTCGGTTGGTTGGATAATTGTATCAATACGCGCTCCAGCCAGCAATATCGCCCCATTCATCGGCAACCGCCGCCAGCGTCATAGCATCAACATGCATATGCTCTTCCTATCTATTTCTCTCTATGAAGCAGCGCTTTCTTCAGGCCTCTTCCGTGCATTTCCGCAGTATAGAAATGATGTTGTACAATACAATTATGAGCAAATATTCACACAAACCCATAGTATTCCGTGAAGGTCCATGTCATCGACATCGCCTTGTAGTGCGCCATGCATTGATCAGCTACACACTGTCGAGATAATATTTTGCACAGTTGTTATCGTGCTCGTATGAAATGTTGTCCGTTCGTACGCCATCCCTCTCTTTTTCGTTTCAGTAACACCAGGAAGAAGAACATGCAACTGGAGACACAGCCAACTCTACCTCAAAAGGATAACACATTGCAGCAATCCCCTAAACAGGGTCTTCTTTTCGTGCTTTCAGCGCCGTCAGGAACCGGGAAGGATACTGTAATTGCTGCCCTCAAAGAGCAAGGTATGGACTTTCACGTCGTCGCATCCGTCACTACACGCGCACCCCGCCCCGGTGAAAAAGATGGACATCCCTACTATTTTGTTGACCAGGAAAAATTCGATGCCATGGTCGCCCATGACGAACTACTTGAGTATGCCCGTGTGCATGGTAACTGGTATGGGCAACCACGTCAACAGATCAAAGACCATTTGCAGGCAGGCCATGATGTCATGCTCAAGATAGATGTACAGGGCGCAGCGACCGTGCGCAAAAAGCTCTCCGGGGCTATTTTTATTTTTCTGATCCCCGGCTCCGTAGAAGAACTGGTTGAGCGCCTTACTGCACGTCAGACCGAGACAGAGCAGGAACGACAACGCCGTCTGCTTGATGCTCAGAACGAACTGGCACAGCAGCGTCATTATGACTACGTTGTTGAAAATCGACAAGGACAGTTGGAGGAGGCTGTAGAGCGGCTACGTGCTATTATACTGGCGGAACATTGCCGCACGCAGCCTCATTATGCACACATGTAAAATACCCCTATTGTAAGGAGGATACATGCAACAAGAAGATGGTTTTGAGCACTCTCGTACCAAAGAACGTAACCTGGCAATGGAACTGGTGCGCGTTACCGAGGCTGCAACACTAAGCGCGGGACGTTGGATGGGAAAAGGCAATAAGGAGATGGTCGACCAGGCCGCCGTTGATGCCATGCGCCCGGCCCTGGATGGTGTTGACATGGATGGCATTGTGGTCATCGGTGAGGGCGAGAAGGATGAAGCTCCCATGCTCTACATTGGTGAACGCGTGGGCAATGGCAATCATCCTGAAGTTGATGTGGCCGTTGATCCAGTTGATGGCACACGCTCTGCTCGCATTGGGTCTTCCCGGAGCAATGGCGGTGGTGGCAACGGCTGAGCGAGGCACGATGTATGCTGCTCCTCCTGGGGTCTATTACATGGAAAAGATTGCAGTTGGCCCTGCGATGAAGCATGTGATTGATATTAATGCCCCGATCGCTGTCAATCTGGATCGGATTGCACGGGTACGCGAAGCTCATATCGATGATCTGACAGTTGTCACGCTGGATCGTCCACGCCATGAAGAGCTGATCAAACAGGTTCGTGCAGTAGGAGCACGTATTCGTCTGATCACCGATGGTGATGTGGCGGCTGCCATTCAGGCTGCAATGGAAGATTATACCGGCATCGATGTCATGATCGGTATTGGTGGCGCACCAGAAGCTGTCCTTGCGGCGGCGGCCATCAAATGTATTGGTGGCGAAATTCAATGCAAAGTCTGGCCACGCAATGAGCAAGAACGTGAAAAGCTCAAAGGCGATGGGATTGATCTCGAACAGGTCTTCCGCACAGATGATCTGGTAAGGGCAATGATGTCTCATTCGCTGCAACCGGTATCACCAGCGGTGAGCTGATCGACGGCGTTCAATATTTCGGTTGGGGTGCACGTACTTCATCCATTATGATGCGCTCTCGTTCTGGCACGGTCCGTTATATCCAGGCCCGGCATAAGTGGCGCAAAGGTGGCGGAATCGGTGTCCCCAGAATTGGCTAGCCCATTTTAAAGATTGTTGTAATTTCTCAATAACAGCATCAGCAACCTGGGATGTACCGACAGCGGTTGGATCATCAGAGCGCGGCTTCAAATCATAGGTGACGCTTTTCCCTTCGGCAATGACCTTGTCAACGCTTTCTCCAATCGCTGTGCCGCATCCCTCTCACCAAGATGGCGCAACATCATCACTCCCGAAAACATCATCGCCATCGGATTCACTTTATTCTGCCCGGCATACTTTGGGGCACTTCCATGCACCGGCTCAAAAACAGCACAATGCCTCCCAATATTTGCCCCTGGCGCAACACCCAATCCACCAATCAAGCCTGCCGATAGATCAGAAATAATATCACCATAGAGATTTGGCAACACAAGCACATCATACTGCTCAGGCTTTTGTACCAATTGCATACACATATTATCCACGATGCGATCTTCATACTGGATATCATGATATTCTTTCGCAACCTCATGAGCCGTTGCCAGAAATAAACCATCAGAAAGTCTCATAATATTGGCCTTATGGACAGCAGTAACTTTACGCCGCTTATTGGCACGAGCATATTCAAACGCAAACTTTGACAATACGGCGCGTGGCGGCCACAGATATATACTTTATGGTCATGGCAGAATCAGGTATCGAGATGATGACCCGTCGTGCGCGCAATGGTTTCCAACATCTCCTCGTGCTCAGGCGTCCCTTTCTGAAACTCAATACCAGAATAGAGATCTTCCGTGTTTTCACGCACGATCACCAGATCGATATTTTCATAACGAGAACGTAGCCCCTGATAGGTTTTCGCAGGCCGGAGATTAGCATAAAGATCAAGCTTCTTGCGCAACGTGACGTTTGCGCTCCGTTGACCTTTGCCAGCAGGTGTCGTGATCGGCCCCTTCAGCCCCACCCGCGTCTGCTTAATTGACTCAATCACATCATCAGGCAACACCGTCCCATACTTCTCCATCATCTCCGCCCCCGCCTGGCGCATATTCCACTCGAATTGTACCCCCGTCGCTTCAAGCACCCGGCGCGTAGCCTCCGTAATTTCTGGCCCCGTCCCATCACCAGGGATCAGCGTCACAGCATGCGGCATATAATCCTCCAAATAATTGCTGCATTTCCCCTCAATTGGGAAAATCATTCAATTATCATGAAATTATACCACATCCACTCTCATCCTAAATATTTGCTCACTTTCTCTCCATACCACAATAAAAAAGCCTGGAAAGCTACTACAAAGCAAACAGTCCCAGCATTTTCTCAACATGTAAAAGAAACATTTACTTGCTTTTCATACAAATTATTTTCTACTTAAATCACCATGTTTCACCATAATATAGCCAATAACAAAGTATATCAGATGTTACTAATGCACATGTCACATAATATATAGCGGTAAACCAATAGAACATCCAGCAACGAAGGTACATCTATCAAGTACAGGCATGGATATTTTGTTCCGTCCGTCCCCTATACGTCCAAAACCTCTCTTGTTTTCCCTATTCTTGCACTGGCACTTTACAAAATATATATATTGTTATACAATATGACATAAAGTTAGTGTATCGCTCTCCTCTTGAAACATCTGCTTAATCTACTTAGGGAGAAAGCACAGTTTATAGAGAGAGCTACACACACAAACGTCGATTTTCTAACAAGGAGTAAAAACAAATGAGCAGGATCTTATGACCATTTCAGAAGTTGCGCAACTTCTGCGCGTTGACGGCACAACCGTACGACGTTGGGTCCAACAAGGGGCACTTGAGGCTATCGTCCTACCGCACATGAACAAAAGACAGGCTTATCGCATCAAACGTGAAACGGTAAGCAAGATTCTCGGAGAAGGACAGCCACAACAATAAGGGCCGCGTTGACGACGCCCAGGTCATGGACTGATAAATCGGTTCTTGACCACAACAAGGGCTGCGTTGACAGCACGCGTTTTTCGCCTCATCCTCAATGGAAAGCGATCAAACGCAGGTGTCGTAATGCAGCCCTTCGTTACTATCAATGTAGTTATTGTGTAAATGCAAGCTATCATTAACACAGCCTCTACGTCTTTTTTGTATTTTCTTTGCCGTCGCAGATGTTTGCCTGCTTGCTTTAGCAGTCGTTGTGGCACGCACACGTTTTGCAGTAGTACGTGTAGCCGTCTTTCTTCGTTGCCTTCTCTTTTCCTGCCACCAGAAGTACTATCTCAGCCCGCACTTGCTGTCAGTGCCTTCTTACGAGTTGCAACACTACGCGTCGCTTTCAGCCGTGTCGTTTTGCCGTCTCACCCTCTGCTCGGACAGCTCTCTTACGTGTTGTCTTTTGCTCACCATCCTGCAGCGGCTTCTCCTCAGCACTACGCTGGGGCACAATCACCTCTTGATAGCAGACAGGATCCTGTCCCGGTCGCGTCACTACCATCAACCCTCCACATTTAGGGCATGGCTCTGGTACTGGCTTATCCCAGATAGCGAAGTTACAGGTTGGATAGTTGCCACATCCATAAAAAACACGCTTTTTCTGCCGCGTCTTGCGCTCTACCAGGTCTCCATGACAGAGCGGACATAATGCGCCCGTTTTGTTCACAACAGAGCGTCGATAGCTGCACTCTGGAAAACCTGAGCATGAGATAAAACGTCCGAAGCGACCTGTACGAATGACAAGGTTGCGCCCACAGTCAGGACAGGTCTCCTCCATCTCCTCCAACGGCTTCTGCACACGATTCATCTCGGTCTCAGCCTTCTTCATGGTTTCTTTAAAATCACCATAGAAGCTGTGCAGAAACTCGGTCCAGGAACGCCGTCCCTCCTCAACATCATCCAGTTCACGCTCCATGCCAGCCGTGAAACCAGTATCGACGATATTGGGAAAATGCTTGTTCATGACTTCGTTGACGGTCGCTCCTAGCCATGTTGGCACGAAACGACGCTGATCCTGCTCCACATACCCACGATCCTGAATAGTGCTGATAATCGGCACATAGGTACTTGGTCGACCGATGCCCTGCTCCTCAAGCTCTTTAATCAGGCTCGCTTCCGTAAAACGGGGTGGCGGCTGCGTGAAATGCTGCTCCGGCTTTAACGCATGCAAATCAAGCGCTTCATCGACTTGCATCTTCGGCAACAACTTCTCGTCCTCTTCACGCGGCCATACTGCATAAAAACCTGGAAACTTCAGATTAGAGCCGGTCGCACGGAAGACATACTGCTTCGCCACAATATCGACACGTACGGTATCAAAGATAGCAGGTGCCATAAAGCTTGCGACGAAACGACGCCAGATCAGATTATAGAGCTTGAACTGGTCGGCTGAGAGATGCGTTTTCACGCTCTGCGGCGTCAATGTGACATCGGTAGGGCGAATGGCTTCGTGCGCATCCTGTGTCGTGGCTTTGGCCTTGCCTGTACGCCCCTGACCTACATAAGGTTGCCCATATTCGTCGTTGATATACTGCTTGACGCTCACCTGCGCCTCATCTGAGATACGCGTTGAGTCGGTACGCATATAGGTGATCAGACCCTGATGCCCACGCTCGCCCAACTCAATACCTTCGTACAATTGCTGCGCCAGGCTCATCGTTTTCTTCGGCTTAAAGTAGAGCCGCACCGAGGCATCCTGCTGCATTGTACTTGTCGTATATGGCAGGTAAGGCTGGCGCCTCTGCTCACGCTCTTCATATTTCAGAATGCTGTACGTCGCACCCTGCAATTCGGCGAGAATGGCATCAGACTCCTCTTTAGAGGTGATTTTTATACGCCCCTTCTCCGCCTTCGCCTTCGCTCCCTTGCCGCCATTGGTCCCATTCAATCCCTCGCCAGTCGCCGCCTCTCCACTCTCGCCAACGCCATCCTCAGCTAGCCAGGGATGCAATATCCTTCAATCTGCTGATCAACTGGGCTTCGAAACGCTCCATCTGCTTCTGTTTGCTGAGGGTGGCGGTGATGCTCCAGTACTCTTCGGGCACAAATGCCTGGATGATTGCCTCGCGATCACAGATCAAACGCAACGCCACCGACTGCACACGCCCGGCACTGGTGCCCGATTGAATACGTCTCCATAACAACGGGCTGATCTTATACCCCACCAGGCGATCAAGAACACGACGCGCCTGCTGAGCATTAAAGAGGTCTTCATCAATTTCACGCGGCTTCTTGATCGCCTCTTGTACCGCTCGTTTGGTAATCTCGTGAAAAACTGCACGATGCGGATTCTGGAGTCCCAGGATATTCTTTAGCGACCAGGCAATAAATTCGCCTTCACGGTCGGGGTCAGGTGCCAGATATACTTCATCAACACGTTTTGCTGCCGCCTTCAGCTCATCGATCAGGCGATCTTTCTTTTCAATCACCTCGTATTGTGGCGCGAAATCCTTGCGTGTATTCACTCCCAGACCCTTCTTAGGCAGGTCGATAATATGGCCCATCGAAGCCAGGACCGTGTAATCACGACCCAGAAATTTCTCTATTGTCTTGGCTTTAGCTGGCGACTCTACAATCACTAGTTTCTTTGTCATTCTTTACTCGACCTTTTTTATTGCTTGCTGCGCATACTCATATTTTGTTTGACACAGCTTACTTTTCCACTACGGAAATTTCATACTGCAATATCGGACGTATTTTATCACAAGTATGCAAGCCATACTGTCCAGTGAATTCCGCTACCCGCAATACTTTCACAAATGTCTGTTCTATTGAACCTTTTGTCATCCTATATCTTGACCAGCAAGGACATGCATGCTATTCTTCCAATACTATAGTGGAAAAATATAGGAGCGCCAACTTGGAGGGACCGCATAGCATGCCAAAAGAAAGACCACCTGTCTCGCAAGAGACCTCACCATTACGAAGAGGAAAGCGCGAGGGAATTCGCCCCCGCCTGCTCTCCGTCGTCGTGCCAGCAGAAAGAGAAGGACAACCTTCTTTGCGGGCGGGTCTGGCCGTCGTCGCTGGTCGCACAGCTGGCGCTCTCAGTCGTCGCTTCCACGTTGGCGGAGGCACCAGTATCGTTGGGGTTGTCGCACAACGCGTCTATCCCGATATCGTTGAACATCTGGCTACCCAGTTGGAATATGGCAGCGTCCTCGTCACCGGTACAAACGGTAAAACGACGACGAGCAGTTTTATCTCCGCTATCCTGCGCGATGGCGGCTTGCGCGTCTGGCGCAATAGAGAAGGCTCGAATCTCATGCGCGGCATTGCCAGCTCTCTCGTCATTCGCGCTCAACCCAGCGGCCACTTACGCCGCTCTGGACACGCCATCTCGATCATTGGAGATCGATGAAGCCGCTCTACCTCATCTTGTCCAGGCACTCTCCGCACGCATTCTCGTCTTTACCAATCTCTTTCGCGATCAACTCGACCGCTATGGCGAAGTTGATAGCGTTGCAGCCATCTGGCGTAAAGCGATCAGCCAACTCCCCGAGACAACAACGCTAATTCTTAATGCCGATGATCCTGGTATAGCCTTTCTGGGTGAGTCATTCCCTGGCAAAGTCCTCTATTATGGTATTGATGATCTCTCATTAAATCTGCTGACACAAACCGATATCTCAGCTCCGTTATCAGATTCAAGATACACGTTCCTGCCCACGTTGTGGCGGCGAATTTGTCTACGATGCACGCTTCTATAGCCATATGGGCCATTACCATTGCTCCAATTGCGATCTTGCAACGTCCTCAACCAGATATACGCGCTCTCCATGTAGTCCAGGAAAGTTTTGATCGCCAGCATATGCAGGTCGTTACGTCTCACCCAAGAACATGAAATAGTTGTCCCTCTTCCGGGACTTTATAATATCTATAATGCACTTGGCGCCATTGCAGCTTCCCTGGCATTAGAGATGGACTGGGAGCCTATCATCAGCGGCATCGAACAATCAAAACCAGTCTTCGGACGCGGCGAACGTATTCAGGCTGAAGGACGCACCATTCGCCTGCTGCTGGCGAAAAATCCAACTGGCTTCAATGAAGTGCTACGTACACTTTTTAGTCAGGAAATTCCACGCCACGTTTTGTTCGTCTTGAATGATAACACTGCCGATGGCCGCGATATTTCCTGGATCTGGGATGTAGATTTTGAACGTGCTATCAACCTGACGCAAACACTGGTCGTGGCCGGAACCCGTGCGCTTGACCTGGCTTTACGCCTGAAATATGCTGGCTTCTGCGGAGGACGCAATGACGATTGTGCCTCCTTTTGCACTGCGAGCTGCACGTGCTGAAGCGCCGCATCCATCACGGTCTCGGCATGGCAGGCAAAACAAAAACCGCAAACAGAGGAAGATGCAGCCGTCTGTCAGCACGCAATTATGGACTTAAGAAAGCACTGGATAGTGCACTTGAGCAAACTCCTATGGGTGAAACTTTGTTTATTGTACCAACGTATACTGGCTTATTGGAAGTTCATCGTGAGTTAGAGCAGCGTGGACTCACACCACATTACTGGGAAGGACGTGACGCATAATGACCAGTTCTGCTACCTCTCTCACGCTGACACTGGGACATTTATATCCAGATCAACTAAACTTGTATGGAGATCGTGGCAATATTGTCACCTTACGCCGACGTTGCCAACAACGCGGCATTGAGTTGCGTGTAGTTGGCCTGGGTATCGGTGATGCCCTGGCCCCAGATGAATATGATATGTTGTTTATCGGTGGTGGACAGGATCGAGAGCAGGCTCCCGTCGCCCTGGATCTCTATGAGATTAAAGGCATTGGTTTATGGGCCTCCATTGAAGATGATATGCCGGTCCTGGCAGTCTGTGGCGGCTATCAATTGCTTGCAAACTATTATCGTCCGGCCAATGGACCCGATATGCGCGGACTCGGTGTGTTCGATGCCTGGACGATTTCTAAAGGCTCCCAGCAACCACGCTGCATTGGCGATATCGCGATCAACTGGAATGGTATGACGCTCGTCGGGTTTGAAAACCACGGCGGACGCACCTATCTGGGAACCGCAAAACCGCTGGGGAAGGTCTTGAAAGGATATGGCAATAACGCTGAAGACTCCAATGAAGGCGCTATCTACCGCAATACCTATGGAACCTACCTGCACGGCTCACTCTTACCCAAAAATCCACACTTTGCCGATCATTTAATAGAATTAGCCTTACAACGAAAGTATGGAATCGGAGACACTCTGTTGCCAGAGTCAGGAAAAACTTCCTGTGCTCAACGGCAAAACCCATAATCGGGACCGCCGATGCTACCGATCTGCAAGTTGCCCGTAGCTACACCGAGGTCTCAACGCGACTCACACCATTGGACGACTCTCTGGAATGGGAAGCTCACGCTTCTCAGCTTGAACGTTTAGGATTGCATACTGAGGCAGTCGCTGCATTGCGCTATACAGAAGAAAGGCTGATTTGCTGGTTCAACCAAAAGGAAGGCTTTATGAGTTTTGATCGGTCATTGGCTCGCTGCTCGTTCTGCGGTCGCCACTCTTCAGAAGTACGACGCATGATAGCGGGACCAGGGGCAGCATACATTTGCGACGATTGTCTACAATTGTGTAATGAAATTCTCCATGACGCAACTCCTTTTTCCGCTAAAGCACTGGAGTTAGCTTCTCGTCCACCTGTGGTCGTTGCAGCTCCACAATTGCAGGCTCAGGAACGCTCATCGTCTCCAACACACAATGAACCTCTGCGCATTGTTACGCTGGAATTGGAACAGAAGCAACAGGGCATGACGCTGATATTACACCGCTTGCACTACTACCAGACACACTTTGAACTCCATTATCTCTGGATTAGACCTCCCTTTAGTGCTGGTTTTGCTTTTGTTCCTCGGATCATTTTTTTCTTAAAAGACGATACTGGCA
Source organism: uncultured Chloroflexia bacterium (assembly GCA_963731415.1). Taxonomy (GTDB): domain Bacteria; phylum Chloroflexota; class Ktedonobacteria; order Ktedonobacterales; family Ktedonobacteraceae; genus JACDAE01. The sequence continues at coordinate 162,376 of CAVSVN010000024.1, read as the reverse complement.
CACAATGGACAGGTGAACGCGGCGGCGTCCTCCTGGCTCGCCCAGAACTAGCCAGTGGCCCCAATAATGCTGTCTATCAGGGAAACGCTCGCTTCCGCCCTCTACCATCAACAGACGCACGTGTGCTTACGATCCGTGCCGTGGATCCTCTCGCTCAGTTTGAAGCATGAAGCTCCACAACCCTGGCAATTTGAAATTGGTCTGACATGAAAAAAATATAAATGAGAGAAATGGGTAGGTCATCACCCTGAGTGTGGCCTACCCATCATTTCCGGTATTTATCCTACCGAAGGCACCAATAATCCGTAACCACCCTCCTCCAGCCGATACATTACATTGACGCCATTCATCTCAGCATTAAAGAAGGCATAGAAGGCAACTCCCGTCTTCTCCATCTCCGCAATCACCTCCTGATCATCCATCGGTCGCGCAGGCAAACGCCGAATCTCCGTCATCCGCGACCAGATCTCCTCATTGTGTTCGTCACTTACAGCAACCTCAACTGCTTCCTCCCCCTCTTCCTGCCCTCATCAAACTCTGAAAGTTGGCCTGAGCGTGAAAGGGAGAACACACGCGCTGTCTGATGCCGCCGCAAGGTACTCTTACGCTGCTTATAACGACCAAGCTGCGCCACCACTTTATCCAGAGCAAGATCAAGTGCTGTACTGGCATTTAACGCGCTAACCTCACTGCGCACTGGATGAGCCGCCCCCGCCAGGGCAAGTTGGACCGAATATCGATCACGCATACTGCGCGTCTGCTCTTCCGATACCGTCACCTCAACACGCGCATCCTCGTCAACCAGACGAGAAAGTCGCTGAACTTTACGCTCAATACGCTGCCGTAATTGCGGCGTTACCTGCATCTGTCTACCTGTAATAATAATCTGCATAATTCGCTTCCTTTTTCCAGACCTACAACACAAATCCTCAGCACAACCGCTGACTCTATGCGGAAAAGAATGGGTAGCGGCTTTTATTATATCATCAGAACATATCCCCAAAGACTATTTAGGAGGGATCTAAACTCTCAATGTTATCACAACGAGTAAATATGGGAGCCAAACGTTGATTTAAATGACACATAAACGATACAGGGACAACTCAATGATAGAAGGAAACGATTGGAATGTAAGGAGGGCGTTGCCAAAAAGAACAAAGGCAGGGAGGTGGCCTCCTCTTGACAAACAAGCAGGAATTCGACTCTTGCTCTGACACAATGTTACTTTATGTAAATAAATTACATGAAAATCCTGTTATCAGAGACAGGATCATTTGGACAATTCCTTGCAAGAGTATGAACTTTGTTTCATATTTGATAGGGACAAATTCATACAATGTTCATGAAATGATGGTATGATATTAGTGGTGTCTACGTACACGTTCAAGTTTTTTGATTTGTGGAAGGGTAAGTGGTTCATGACAGATATACCAAGTGATCAGCACATCACCTATCAGTTGCAATACCGTAAATGTGGCAAGGCTTCATGCAGTACCTGTCGCAATGGCCAGGGGCATGGTCCTTATTGGTACGCATATTGGAGGGAGGGATCACGTTTACGATCAGGCTACGTAGGAAAAGTACACCCTCATCTGCAAGGGCAAGCGACACCTCCGGTCAGTAGCGACCCGGATTTTCCGAGTCCTTCTCAGCCGGATCAGAAGGAGCAGAAGCAGAGCCGCTGGCGTTCTCCATAACGGAAGTTTGCTACACCTGCTCTGCGCTAACAGTGTATCCCGTCTTCACCTTATTTGAGGAGCTCTAGGATACATACATTGCATATGTTTTGAATGACCAGTTTTTTCTAGCGAGCTGATGGGGCAACTCACTATCCTACCAGCTCAGCTAGATGGATATACTCACATGCACTGCACCCTCTATCACTTCAACATAAGCATGGTGATACAATAGTCATGTTCCCCTCACATCCTTCATTTAAAGGTTGCCCAGGAATGGAACTCCTTAAAACTATTCTATCTCTTTCTGCTGACTATTGTATTGTCAGAGGTTAATTATCAATGAAATGTCCATTTTGCGGCGGCACCGACTCACGTGTGAAAGACTCACGCGATATCGGTGACGCCATTCATCGACGACGTGAGTGCGAACACTGTAAAGGCCGCTTCAGTACCTACGAGCGCGTTGAGAAATTTCACCTGATGATCATCAAAAGCGACCAGCGCCGCGAGTCCTTCGACCGCCAGAAACTCTCCATCGGCATTCGCAAAGCCTGTGAGAAACGCCCCTTACCCGCCGGTGAAATCGAAAATGCCGTAGAAGAGATCGAACAGGAACTTTATCGCTTCGGCAAACAGGAACTCCCCAGTAGCGTCATTGGCGAACTGGTGATGGATCGTTTGCGCTCCATGGATAAAATTGCTTACATCCGCTTCGCCAGCGTCTATCGCTCCTTTGGCGATGTCGAAACCATGTTTGAAGAAATACAGAAGCTGGTGCAGCGGGAAAAACCTGATCTCGGGCACGGAATTAATAAACGGCTTCCGCTGACCAAGGCGGTTTTACGAGATCACTATCCGCATCAATTTGTGTAAACGGCATAACCACGCCCCTACAGGCTCATTAGCGGTTTCTTTTCACCATTCTCTCCTGCGTGCCTCCACCTTCCTTAAGCGACGACTGAGTGCGGCTAGCAACTTCAACGCCATATCGGGATGTTGCCGTAATACCCCTCGGAAATCCCATACTGGTAGCACGAGCACATCGACATCATTCACTGCTGTCGCCGTCGCCGAACGGGGTAGATCATCTAACAATGCCATCTCGCCCATCACTTCTCCCGGACCCATCACCCCGATCTCTACTTCCGCTCGATCAGGATCGTTTGCCTGCATCATACGAATCTTCCCGCTCTTTACCACATACAACCCGACACCTGCATCCCCTTGCGTAAAAATAGTTGATCCTGCATCATAGGTTCGCTCCTGACAACTTTTGGCCAAGTACCTGCAATTCCTTCTTGTCTAATGTTGAGAAAAGGTCTACATGCCCAAGTGTCTCTTCATTCATAAGATCTCTGCCTTTCAAAATATGCATGGACTTGCACAATCACGCGGCTCTCCATCGTTCGAAGGGAAAACCATTGGAATTGGCGTAGGGGCGTCGCCTTGCGTACGCTCACGACCAGATGAACATCATTAAACCGGGAACAGGGCGCACGCAAGGCGACGCCCCTAACCCCAATTATAACATTAGATCGGTGCCTCTTAACAGTTCTCTTTGACTTTCCCCGCCACACGCACTACAATGGACATAGCAACAGAAATCAATTGATCTTCCCGTTCTCGCTTTGAAGGGATTATATATCATGACGATAGATGCTAATGATCAGGGAAAAAAAGAAAAAGAGCGCCAGACTGGCGAACGTCGCTTCCAGGATGGTGTTGAGGCATATAATGACGGTCAACTAGAGAAAGCTACCGAGGCTTTCGGTGACGCTGAAATTCGCTTTCGCTTGATTGGTGATTTCAAACGCGCAGGCGACTAGTCGCACCCTCATTGCGGAAGTACAGCGTGAAAATAACTCTCTTGAACTGGCTATCAATAGCTACCGCCGCGCTCAAAATCTCTACCGGGATGCAGGTCAACCACTCCTCGAAGCCAGTAGCTCTCTCTCAATTGGGCACGCGGAACGACAGATGGCTCACCTGGATCGCGCACAGGACGCTTACCAGGCCGCCCAACAGATCTACCGCACTCATAATAATGCGCAGGGATTGGGCACGATCGAACTGGCTCTGGGACATGTCGAACTACAACGTGGAAATACGCTCTATGCAACTGAACATTATCAGGATGCTATTCGCTACTTTCCATGAAGCAAACGATACTATTAATGAGGCAGATGCCAGTCGCAGCCTCGCCGATATACAACGTATGAGTCGCCACTTCGATGAGGCTTGGCGGCTTATCGTCAGGCTCTGGATATCTATAGCGCCGCACAGGATAATTTCGGCGTCCTCGATGCTCTGCTCGGTCTGGGCCGTATCTATCTCGACCAGGAACAGCTTGATCAGGCCGCTGATACGTTTGCCGACGCACTCAATCAGGCAGATGGACTCGAATATGAGTTGGGGCAGGCCGATGCAAACATGGGATTGGCCGAAATATCCTTTCTACAAGAACGCATTGATCAAGCTCTCATCGGCGCACAATCCGCCTTGCAACGCTATACCGACCAGCGCAATGCACTCGGTGTGGCACAGGCCAGCCGCCTCCTCGGCGAGATCAACCTGCGGCGGGGCCAGCTCTCCTATGCGAACTCACTGATGGAACGTGCTTTACGCACTTATCAATCTGTGTGCCTTTCGTATGGGACAGGCTGAGACGACTGTGGGCTGGGTGAGATTCAGTTCCGGCGTGGCTTTCTAGAGCGCGCCAGCAAAACGCTCTTCGATGCTCGTCAACAGGCACGTTCCCTCAGCAATGCTCTAGGTCGAGAGTCAGAGCATTATTAACTCTTGGTGATATTCATCAGCAAGCTGGTCAGCCAGCTCAGGCCAGAAGTACATATGATGAAGCTAGAATACATGCCTCAGACATTGGAGGAAGCAGCAGCAGCTCGCATCGTAGCCCTTGCCGAGGTTCGTCTGGCACGCCTCTCTATCCAGAACGGTGATCTCAAGGATGCAGCATCGCACCTTGCCCTGGCGGACAACGCCGTGATAAAAAACGGTTCGCATCACTCAGATCAAACTCCAGAGCACTTTCATCCAGGGCTCAGATCTCCTTCACACAAGGCGATTTTGCTCAAGCCGAAAAGTACTACAGTGAAGCTCATAACCGGGCCGATGCACAACAAGAACCATTGCTGGCCGCCGATGCTCTCCTGGGTATGGCGCAGGCACGTTTAGCACGCGAAGAACTGGATGCCGCCTTAGAAACCTTCCTGGCAGCTGGTCGCGCCTACCAGATCGTCGAGAGTACAAATGGCGATGGGGCCGCTGTTCTCGGCATCGCGCAGGTCAATATGGACCAAAAAAATGGGATGAGGCACTAGAAAACTGTGAAGCCGCTCTGACCCGCTTTCGCCAGGCCAACGATCCCCTGGACAGGCCGATGCTCTCCTCACACGCGGGCTTACTCATCAGAGGGAGAGACGAAAACGATGAGGCGCTATCGGATTTCGAGCAAGCATTAAAACTTTATCAGCAACAGCGTCGTCCACTGGGAGTCGCCGATACGCGCTACGCACGAGCCAGCATCTTCCTCCAACAAAGCGAGCTGGAACGCGCTAGAGATGAACAGACAAAAGCTATTACACAGGTCGAACATGTGATGAATAGCATCAGCACACCACAACAATGGAGCATGTTCCTGCGTCAATACAGCGATCTCTATGCGCAAACCATTGTGACGGACATACGACTCAATCAGGATGAACAGGCACGCTCAGTTGCACAAAATTTTACGCGCATTGCAGGGTCAAAAGAACTTTTACAAAACTTGCAACTCTACGAACGTGATCTGGCTAGCGAAGATGAAGATTTGAGCGCTGAGGAAGTACTTGCAAACCAGGATCTGCTCAAACGCATTCGACAGATAAACAGAGTGTTGTAATACGTCGGCAATCGTGCGAAAATACCATGCATTGAGTGCTGTTTTACGATATACTAATTTAACTAGCTGAAAATGTACCGGACAGTGGACTGCATTTGACGATGGCGCTCATTGTCTCAGATACTGAAGGGAAATTCTTTATTATGGGTATGCAATTTTTACGTGGTAGTGCACAGGCACCGAAAGGGCATGCCATTTTTGTTGCACGCAGCACCGGGAACTCGCGCACCGTCTATTGTACCTACTGTATCGTGCCACCAATACCCATGTCACTCACAAAGTATCTTCCTCCCTCTCTTTGCAGCACAAATTCCTGCGGAAGAACTACGTGAAAGCCAGAGCATCGTCAATGGCATGCCTATTCCTCCTATGCTTGAAGAAGCCAGCAGCATGGAATACCTGCAACGCCTGGTTGAGCTACGCAATGACGACTTTTGCGATCTTGGTATAGTCAGCCCGGGGGATGAAGGCGCTCGTGTCCAGATGGCGATTCTTGCCTGCCAGGAATATGGCGAACTCTATTCAACCTACATCTGCTGCGGCTGGACAACTCTCACAGTCCCCTTCTACTGCTTCAGCAGCAAGCTTAGAAGCGCCTTCACTCGATGATCTGGATGCCGATGACTTGCTGATCCAGGCTATGTCTGATCGCCAGAAATTGACCGAACTGGGCAAACTGGTCGGTATGGTTCGCTATGCCGTCGAGGGACACGATACGCCTCTCTTGCAAGATACTAAACGTAAGATGCAACGTATTACAACTAACTTGGCTGAAAAATATCGTGGATCAGATCTTGTTACCAGTGCCGTCGATCCACGTCGAACGTGGCGCACAACTGGCGGAACTCTATCTGAGCCGCGCCTTTAAGTTACTTGATGAGGAATATGCAGATATTCCAGCCATCGAGCGCTCTATTCGTGAACTACAAGATGGTTCTCGTTAAAATCATTTTCTATTTTTAGGAGTTCATTTTTATGGCCGCTGTTGAATTAAGGCTTGACCTCTCAGCATTAATTAATGCCCTGGTCGCCAATGATAAAGCAACATATTCTCTCTATCGCACGCTACTTATCTACAACATGGTGACAACCCCTCGGTCATTCTAGGCCGCGTGGGCATGTTGCCGCACCAGGGAGATGCTGATGGACATCCCACCATCACCCTCGCCGCAGCCGCAATGTTGTCTCGTCTCCTGCATACTCTTCCCGAACCACTCGATCCCCAGGTTCAGACACAGGATCAGCGCCTGCCCCTTTTTGTGGAGCCACTGCTGGCCGCTATAAATGCTGTACAGGCCGGATATAACGCATCACCAACCTATCCCGCAGCCATTCTTTCCTAGCGGCGTACCAGAAGGACACACCGTCAACGAAGCCGTGACATAATGCGGTGTACAATAACGATCCTGTCATGACTGAACGCCTCCTCTTTGGCCTCCATGGCACTGGCGCAGATTATCGCGCTCTAGAGGCTCGTGCCTATGAAGGAATCTCAACATCCTTCCAGAATGCCGGTCACCCTCTGATCTTTGCGGTACGCGGCTTCCAGTTGCTCGATGCGGTGGAGTGGAGCGAGGCGACTCCCACCATCATCCATTGGCTCGCTCCGCACCTGCCTTTGCAACCAGGCAACGAGCCGCCTGCAATGGGTCGCCACTGTCCATAACTATGCCTTAGATCCCGCTCACGATATGACCAGCATCCGGACCCGTCTCGCCGCACCAAAAGATGAGAACGCGCTGCCCTCTGCACAAACTTATCCTCAGCGATGCCGATACTACTCAGGTCTGCCAGGGTGTCTATGATGCGATTATCAAAAATGGTGCTTCGCCACGTGGTGTTGGTGCCGTCATTGCACTGGCCGCCGCTGATGTGATGAATAGAGTCGGCGATGGTGATCGCGACCTCTTCGTCCATGTCGCGCATGGCCTGCTCTTCTCATCTGCCATACACACCGTCTTCCATCAGATCCAGGACGTTGAGGTTTTGCGCTCCTCTTCACTTCTGCCGCCTATATTAATACACTGCAAAAAGAGATCGAGACACAACCAGAAGCCTCGCAGCGAACATCAGCTGTTGCCAACGCATCATCATCCATCATTGGAGGTGGCCTGATCGCCGCTTCCCAGTTAGAGACACTCACTGCTCAGTTGAAGGCACGCGATCTTGTAGGGAGCCATCGCAACTACACGCCGCTATCTGACCCTTGGACATGATCCACGCGCACTCTTCGGCACAATTGGACTGGCCGCCGCCTGGACTGATGCAACTGCCGATCAGGGCCATACCCTCCAGATTGTCCACGCCGCCGCCGAAGAATTCCTGAACTGGCCCGCCACTCTCGCTTCGACCAGCCACGAAATTCTCTTACAAGTCGCCCTACGCGCCGCCGCCTTTGGCAAACGCGACCCCCTGGTCGAAAACTTGTAGGGGTCCGGTGGACGCACGCAAGGTGACGCCCCTACGCCAAATTTCGCCCACAGGGAACGATTTTCTATTTGAGGCCATATCCGGTGATCCCACGGGCGCGACTGATCGTGGCCCCGTACAGACGCAACGATTCTCGTTCAATTCGCATTTATTCTATTGCACACTAATGTATCCTATTGGTATAAAGGATTTTTTAAAAACATCAAAGGAGACACTATTTATGTTTCTTTTCAATAAGAAGAAATATACTACAAAGCTTCTACCAATCACATTCTGCCTCCTTGGTTTACTATTGACCAGTTGCAATTTATTTGGAGGCAACGCCGTTAAACCCAAAACGCTGGTCAAAGCACCAGCAAAAAACCAGACCTATACTATTCCAGAAACAGGTATTACCGATTTTAGCACGCTTGATCCCGCGCTGGTACATGATACTACCTCTACCAACGCCATTCAAATGATGTATACTGGCCTGGTCCAACTAAATGATCAATTGCAGGTTCAGCCGCAGCTTGCTCAGTCGTGGAGCCAGGGCAGCGATGGCATGACCTGGACATTCCACCTGCGCCCCAACCTCAAGTTCAACGATGGCAAAACCTGACCTCGGCTGATGTGGCCTATAGCATTGACCGCGCATTGCAACCCGCTACCCGCTCGACGGTTGCCCCATTGTATCTGGGCCTGATTCGTGATGCTGATCAGTTGCTGGCTGGCAGAATTCAAACACTGATTGGCGATAGTATTCAGACGCCCAATGCAAACACTGTCATCATCACCACACGCAAGAAAGCAGCTTATTTCCTCTCTATGCTTACCATGCCCTGCTCCTACGTGGTTGAGAAAAGCCTGATTACGCAATATGGCACAGGCTTTACCGATCATTTGGCACAAGGTGGTGGGGCTGGACCCTTTAAAGTTGCACAGTACATCCATGGTCAAACACTCTCTTTTGTGCCCAATCCATACTATTACGGTGCAAAGCCGCAACTTCAGCACGTGACATTCGCCTTTTATCCATCGGACGATGCCGCGTACCAGGCCTATCTGACCAATCACGTTGATACGACAGGCGTTCCCCTTTCTATCTACGCAACCGATAAAAAACGCAAAGATTTCTATCAGATACCACAGTTGTGGACCAACTATTACACGATGAATTACCTGGTCAAGCCGTTCGATAATATCCACATTCGCCAGGCATTTGAACTTGCCATCGATAAAAAAACGATCGCCACCACGGTCTGGAAAAATACGGTATTGCCAACCAACCATATCGTGCCGCAGGGGATGCCTGGCTATAATTCCATCCTGGCGGGTCCCGATGGCACACAAAATCTGACGGGCAATGCAACCCTAGCTCAGAGCCTGTTACAACAAGGACTCAAAGAAGAGGGTTGGACCAGCGTCGCGCAGATGCCTGCAATCACACTGACCTATGCTTCAGGCATCTCCAGCTTTGATCAGGAGGTTGCGGCGCTCGTTCAGATGTGGCAAAAAGTGCTTAACGTGCGCGTCTCCACGAATACGCTCGACTATAATACCCTGCTCGACAAAATTACGGCCTCAACTGGTAGCCAGGATGGACTGCAATTCTGGGGCCTCGCCTGGGTCGGTGAATATCCTGATCCACAGGACTGGCTCTCCCTACAATTTGGACAGGGCGTAGTCAACAATAACATGAACTATGGGCAGAATGTGGGCGCAGATGCAGCTCGGCAGCAGGCAACTCAACAGAGTCTCGCCAATGCCGATGCTAACTTCCGCAGCTACGGCACGCATTCAAGCCTATCAACAAGCAGAACAACAGCTGGTCAAAGACGTTGCCTGGCTGCCGATGGAACAGATCACTTCGACCTTCTTGCGCTCACCCTACATCGTGGTGTCGTAGATAATGCTCAGGGTATCACGCCACCCGATGATTGGGCGAAGATTTATCGTCTGCAATTACAATAAGTTTGTCAGTGCTTTGTTGCTTCATTTAATATAAGCCCATCACCAGGAACAGGGTTTCTGAGGGCAGGCGGGTTAATAAATAGCACCCCTACATTCATTGGGGCAATGTCTCCTGTAAGAACGACCTGTCCCGTAGTCGAAGCGCTGTAGGAGTGCTATTTATTAACCCGCCTGCCCCAAAAACCCGCGCACCCTGGAAAAGCATGCACTCACCGCCAGAACGCTAATGCTTCCAATGGACGTAAACAGAGTCATCAGATCAAGGAGAACGCATCCATGCAACCCGGTAAGAAAGGCAGGTTATTCATCCTTTCACTTCTGCTTATCCTGCTATCCTGGCTGCCTGTGATAGCAATACTGCACCACCACAGCAAGGGCCAGGGGCACCATCAAAGGCGACACAGGATAAACAGGTACTGGTGCAACCTTATACTGATATCTCTGATCTAAGCACGCTCGATCCTGCTCTTGTACAGGACGCCAACGCCAACCAGGCCGTTACGATGCTCTATAACGGCCTGGTCCAGATCGGCGACCAGGGCACGATCATCAATGCCCTGGCAGCATCATATCAGGTTGCACCTGATGGCCTCACCTGGACCTTCACACTTACGCAATAAATTGATGTTCAGTGATGGTACTCCTCTGACCTCTACTGATGTGGCCTACAGCCTTGACCGTGCCTTGCGTGTGGGCGCAAAATCGGCCTATGCGTCTTATGCCCTTGGCTTGATCAAAAATGCCGATCAATTGGCGGCGGGAAAGCTGAAAACGCTCATTGGTAGCAGCATTCAGACGCCCAATCCACAGACCGTTGTGATCGTTACCAGTAAAAAAGCGGCCTATTTCCTCGTCCATGTTGACCTATCCAGCGGCTTATGTGGTAGAAAAGAGCCTGGTCGTACGCTACGGCAACAATTTTACCGATCATCTGGAAGAGGGCGGCGGTTCCGGTCCCTGGATCGTCTCCAGTTACATTCATAGCCAGGAGATCGACTTCACGCCCAATCCCAACTACTTCGGCGCAAAACCACAGTTACGCCTGCTTGCACGTCCATTCTATAAAGTTGATGAAACCGCTTATCGCGCCTATACAGCTGGCACGCTCAGTTACGCGCCCGTTCCAGAGGACCAGATTCCGCAGGCGAAGGCGCTCTCGAACAACCAGTATCACCAGGAGCCGACGCTGGTCACGGCTTACTATACGATGAACTACCTGGTCAAGCCTTTTGATAATATCAAGGTGCGCCAGGCGTTCGCGCTGGCATTGAATAAAGACCAGATCGCCGCAAATGCCTATAATGGTTCCGTCATCGCCACCAACCATATCGTTCCGCAGGGTATACCAGCCTACAATGCGAAGCTCACCGCTCCCGGCGGCGTCACAGACACAGGGGTAATCCAACACTGGCAAAGAAGCTCTTTGACGAGGGACTGCAAGAAGACGGCCTGACTTTATCCAGCCTGCCTACAATCACGCTCACCGTCTCCACGGGTGGCCTGCCCGATGCACAGCAAGAGGTCACACTTGAGACGCAGATGTGGCAGAAGCGCACTTGGCATCACCATCAACGTAAATGATATTGACTATACGAAATTGCTCAGTGAGAGTCAGGCCAGCGACGGGCAACAAAAAAGGCTTGATGTTCTGGGGACTGGGCTGGATTGGCTATTATCCTGATCCGCAGGACTGGCTCTCCGTCCAGTTCGGGCAGGGGATGGCAAATAACAACATGAACTACGGGCAAAATCACGCGCTGGATGCTTCTCAGCAGCAAGACGGTGCAAAAGCTTCTTGCCCAGGCCGATAGTAACATGAACACGGACTGAGCGCCTGCAACAATACATGCTGGCCGAGCAGCAACTGGTCAATGATGTGGCATGGTTGCCAATCTATCAGCAAACGCTGACCTATGTGCGAGAAACCATGTGTGGTGGGAATGTCTGGGCAATGCTTTTACTATTACGCCGCCGGATGATTGGAGTAAAGTGTATATTTCGACGGATACGCCGTGTGCGGATACATCGGGGTATAAGTAAACAAAAAGATGCAATAGTCAACTATATAACAACTATGGGAGAGATGCAATGAAATAGTCATTGCATCTCTCCAAATTTTTTCATCTGACGTTCTTTACCTTGTGTGAGATTTCGTCATGAATAGACGTAATTAAGTATGTGCCACCGTTGCAGCGGTCTATCTGCATTCTTTGTCTTTATGGACATGCCTGCCACGGTATGTAAGAACCTGGATATTTTCACGGACAGGTTTTTACCTATTCAAAAAAGCGGGTGCAATGCATCATTAGCTTGTGCCAGCATACATCAAAGGAGGTATGCTTCTATAAGTGTAATCAGAATATTTTTCTGAGTTACAAAGGATAGTCCATTCCTTACTATTTTCGTCCTACTATCATAGAATAAGGAGTAACTTGAAGTGTACTCTAAGATGAATTTCACCAAAAAGATTCTGCTACCAACACTCTTCGCTTTGAGTTTGTTGGTAGCGGCATGTGGTGGCGGTGGCTCACCGTCAACGCAGGCACATGGAAAAGCTGCTGCTAATAAACAAATACTTGTTAGTACGTTAGCCGGAGCGGGAGTTTCAGATATTCTCACCTTCGATCCAGCAAAAGTGACAGATGCCAACTCAGCCACAGCAATCAAGGCTGTTTTCACTGGACTGGTTTCACTCGATAAGAACCTCGCCATTCAGCCTCAACTTGCAGCTTCCTGGGCACAATCATCGGACAAACTATCCTGGACATTTACACTTAAACCAAGTCTGAAGTTCAGTGATGGCACTCCACTTACATCAACCGATGTAGCTTATAGCCTTAATCGCGCATTAGCTCCTGCCACAAAATCGGGTGCAGCCCCATACTATCTGAGATACATCAAAGACTCTGGTAAGCTTAACAGTGGCAAAATTCAGACTCTTATCGGCGATAGCTTGCTCACACCTGACGGCTAACACTATCACTATCATAACCACGCCAGGTAGTTCCATTCTTTCTGGATACGCTGACATTCGATAGTTCTTATGTTGTTGAGAAAAGCGTGATCGATAAATACCCCACCAGTTGGACTGATCACTTTAAGACGGCGGCGGCGCTGGTCCATTTAAAGTTCTGCACTACATTCACAATAAAGAGATTGATCTTGTGCCTAATCCTAACTACTACGGCCCCAAGCCACAGTTGAAGGAACTCATCTTCCCCTTCTACAAAGAAGCAGATACTACCCGCAAAGACTACCTCGTCAATCGTCTAGATGACGCTTCAATTCCCCTGGCTGACTATGCTCGGACAAAACACGCTCTGACTTCCACAAGCATCTTATCCTTAGCGATCAACTATTACACGATGAACTACAACCAGAAACCATTTGACAATGTCCATATACGTCAGGCATTTGCGCTGGCTATCAATAAAGACATCCTGGCAAAAGTATCTGGAAAGGTTCATTCCTGGCTACCAATCATATCGTGCCACAAGGTATATGGCTATAATGCAAACCTGACGGGTCCAGCCGGCGTGAAAGGCACCAGCTGGTGATCCAGCGATGGCAAAACAATTGTTCCAACAGGGAATGAAGAAGAGGGTTATACCAGTGTATCACAATTGCCTCCTATTACTTGACCTATTCAAGCGGGGCGTCCAGGCTGCCGCGATGAAGTTGCTGCCATGCAACAGATGTGGCAGACTACATTGGGTATCTCCGTTAAAACAAATGACATTGATATCAATACCCTGTTCACTGACGAGGGTCTAGGTGCCAACAATCCTCTACGTTCTACACTGGTCCTGCCTGGATCGCCGACTATCCTGATCCCGAGGACTGGACGACACTTCAGTTCGCACCTGGCGCTTCCCAGAACGGAATGAACTACGGTCAGAATAAAGGCTCCGGCGCAGCTGAACAACAAGCAGTACAGAAGGAACTGATACAGGCCGATACCATGACCGATCCCACTGCTCGCCTGGCATGCATATAATGATGCTGAACAGAAATTGGTCAATGATGTTGCCTGGTTCCCAACGGAACAGCAGTACGGATTTGGCTTGCGTAAACCATGTGTCCAGGGCTTCGGAACAAATGCTCAAGAGCCTTTTCCACCCAGATCAGTGGGCTGATGTCTACATCTCAACGGATACCCCTTGCGCCAACGTAACCGTTGGCTCCTGATACACTTTCTCAGTACAAAGAGCATTCGTTCTAAGATCAATTCATGGGGGCAACAATAATCATTGTTGTCCCCATGTTGGTAAATACAACACAATCCAGTTCCAACAAGTTCGCTTGCTATTTACCTTGACAACCAGAAAAGCGTCACTTAGAATAATGAACAACACCCTTGTAAGAGTAGTCAGACAATATTTCTTGTATACCTGCGAGAAAAGGTGCCATTTCGCAAAGCTACTATTCTCTGCCAGGGGTGATATTTTTGATCCTTCTACCACGTCTTTATGAGAGATATTCCTGCTCTTGTAGGATTTCTCTATCATTTGTAGCCTCGTACTTGAGCATAAGGGGGCATAGTTTAACATGGTACAATTTTTAATTAAACGCTTCATCGGTCTCCTGTTCGTCATCATTGGAGTCACCTTCATCACCTTCATCCTGGGCTTATTATGCCCCTGGAGATCCTATCCGCAATCTGCTTAGGGACAGCACTTTAGCCTATGCTTTATCTTACAACTCAAGCATGATTATGGACTGGATCTTCCCTGGTATCAGCAATATTACAACTACCTCATCCACCTACTCCACTTCGACTTTGGATATTCCTATAAATAACCAGATCAAACTGTGTGGAGTATTCTATCAGAGTGGCGTACCTATTTCGGTCGAACTGGGCTTCTGGGCACTTATTATTCAATTTTTGCTGGGAGTACCACTCGGCATTCTTTCTGCGCTCAAGCAAATACCTGGATTGATACCACCAATATGACGATTATGCTTGTTTTTTTTGCGCTGCCGTCTTTGTTGTCTCTGTTTTTGCCAATTGCTATTGTCTGGCTTGATCAGCATACGGGCGGCGTTGGCCCGTATCGGGTTGGGGTGTTCCCTGGCAATATGCCTTGGAATGACCTGCAATTCAAAATTGTGCCCATTCTTGTCTATGCCTTTACCGGTACGGCCTACTTTGCACGCCTTTCACGCACAAGCATGCTGGAAGTTTTACGTCAGGACTACGTGCGTACAGCACGTGCAAAAGGATTGGGCGAACGTGTCGTCGTCTATCGCCATGCACTACGCAATGCACTGATCCCATTAGTCACTGTCCTTGGTTTCTCCATTGGCTTGCTCGTAACTGGCGCGTTCTTCATTGAACAGATCTTCAATATTCCTGGCATTGCCCAGATCACTATTACCTCTGTTAACTCACGCGACTATCCTGTTATCCAGGCAACAACCGTCTTACTCGCATTCGCTGTTGTGATAGGTAATCTCATATCCGATATCCTCTATACCGTCGTTGACCCACGCATCAAAGTCGCATAGGAGGCACAAGACGAACACACATGGATACAAGAGATAGCAATACAGATCCTGAGCGCTCAAGAAGCAATGCTTCCTAATGCCTCATGCTATCATCAGATCCGTTGCCCGAAGATCTAGCTCAGGCACACGTCTGCTACTACACAATCTGATCAAACAGCGACCGACATCAGATCAACAAAACAAAAAAGTTCCAGTACACCATTGCAGGAATCTGCTCGGACGTTTCCGGCGCGATAAGCGTGCAATGGTCAGTCTTGGCGTCATTGTGTTCTTTATCGTGCTCGCCATCTTCGGTCCACCTATCTACCAACATATTGGTGGCACCTATCAAAGCGCCATTAATGGTACTGTCGGACCTGCGCTGTATCATAACCCCTTCCACCAGGAACTTGCAAATCAGGACAATTTTATATCCGCTCAGTACTGGCTCGGCACCGACTCCATTGGACGAGACTTGCTGGCACGCCTGATGCAAGGTCTCCTCATCTCCATTAGTCGTAGCGCGTACTGGTCGAAATAATAGATATCGTGCTCGGCATCACTATAGGCGTGCTGGCGGGCTATTTCGGCGGCTGGATCGACCAGTTCCTGGCTCGCTTTACCGACATCATGTTCGCCTTCCCAGGTCTACTCTTCGTCATTCTGCTTGTCAGGCATTTTCGGTACCGCGGCCGATACCGCGTTCAGTAACATTCCTATCATTGGCCCGAATGGCAATGCGCGCTTGATCCTCGTTTCGCTTGGCTCTGGCCCTCACTTCATGGCCCCTCATGGCACGCTATGTACGTGGTCAAACATTGCAACTCAAAGAACAACAGTTCGTTGAAGCCGCACGCACTTCAGGCACCTCCAACTTTCAGATCATCCATACGCCACATTGTGCCTAACCTGCTCAGCATCGTCATTATCGCCTCAACACTTAATATCGCCAATACCATCGTCGCCGAGGCCGGATTAGCTTGCTTGGTTTAGGCGTTCAATCACCCGGTTCCAGTCATCGGCCTCATGATCTCAGATGGCACCAGTCTGATTGATTCTCATCCATGGGAAGTGCTGCTTCCCTCTCTCGTGCTGGCTATCATCGTGCTCTGCTTCTCATTCCTTGGCGATGGCCTGCGCGACGCCTTCGACCCTCGCTCAAAAGACTAGTTCCTGGAGAATAATATAAATATGGCAACCAATTTACTTGAGGTCAATAACCTCAAAACCTACTTCTTTACACGAGGTGGCGTGGTCAAAGCCGTTGATGATGTCTCATTCGTCATGAAAGCCGGTCAGACCCTCGGCGTCGTTGGCGAGAGCGGCTGCGGCAAAAGTGTCACCGCCCTCTCGGTCATGCGCCTCGTCGCCAACCCGCCCGGCAAGATCGTTGGCGGCGAAATTAATTTTGATGGCGAGAATATCCTTGAGAAAAGCCAGGATGAACTGACCGACCTGCGCGGCAGCAAGATCTCGATGATCTTCCAGGATCCCATGACCTCGCTTAATCCCGTCTTCACCGTCGGCTACCAGATCGCTGAGACCGTCAAACGTCACCGCAAAGATGTCAATAACGATCAGGCATGGAAACGTGCAGTCGAGATGCTGGACCTGGTACGCATTTCAGATGCCAAACGACGTGCGAAAAACTATCCACACGAATTTAGCGGCGGCATGCGCCAGCGCGTGATGATCGCAATCGCCCTGGCCTGCAACCCCCAACTTATTGATCGCCGACGAACCTACAACCGCCCTCGATGTCACCATCCAGGCCCAGGTTCTTGACCTGATGAAAGGCCTCTCACAAGAATTTGGCACCGCTGTTATGCTGATTACACATGATCTTGGCGTCGTCGCAGGCACCTGCCAGCATGTGAATGTCATGTACGCCGGCCATGTGGTGGAGTCAGCACCCGTGAAACAGATCTTTGACACGCCAGCTCATCCTTATACAACTGGCCTGCTTCAGTCCATTCCACGTCTTGAATGATGATCGTGGCGCTCGGCTCACACCAATTGCCGGGCAACCACCCGATCTGTCAAATCCACCCGCTGGATGCCCATATACTACCACGTTGCCCCAAAGTTCAGAGCTCGTTGCCACCAGGAACGTCCCGAACTGATGCCCGTCGATCGTGGCGAACAGGTCGCCGCATGCTTCTATCCAAACTAATGAGGGAGTGTGAAAAATATGGTACAAGAAGTTGAAACGCCGCAGACAGGCCGGCACCACGCTGATCGATGTCAAGGGCTTAAAAGTTCACTTTCCCATCAAGGGAGGTATCCTTGGTCGCACCGTCGCAAATGTGAAAGCCGTCGATGGAGTAGACCTCTTTGTGCGTCATGGCGAGACGCTGGGTCTGGTAGGCGAAAGTGGATGCGGAAAATCTACCACGGGTCGCGCCATCTTACAATTGATTAAACCAACCGAAGGTAGCGTAAAACTGGATGGCGTTGAACTGACAACGCTCTCATCCAATGAACTACGCAAAAAGCGTGCGCAGATGCAGATGGTCTTCCAGGATCCCTATGGCTCTCTCGATCCACGCTATACCGTCGGACAAATTGTCTCGGAGCCCCTGGAGAACTTTAAACGCGGCAACAGCAAAGAGGTCCGCGATGAAGTAGCCAATCTGCTGGAGACCGTGGGTCTTAATCCTTTTTATGTAAATCGCTTTGCCCACGAGTTCAGTGGCGGTCAGCGTCAACGCATCGGTATCGCCCGCGCACTCGCTCTGCATCCATCCCTTATCGTTGCAGACGAGCCGGTCTCTGCGCTCGATGTGTCGATTCAGGCTCAGGTGCTCAACCTTCTGCAAGATCTGCAAGGCAAATTTGGCCTCACCTATCTCTTCGTCGCCCACAACCTCTCAGTTGTGAAACATATCAGCGAACGCATTGCGGTCATGTATCTCGGTCGCGTCGTAGAACTGACAAAAAGTGAAGAGCTTTACAAGATGCCTCTGCATCCTTACACCCAGGCTCTGCTCTCCGCCATCCCTGTGCCCGATCCCGATATCGAGGCTAAACGCAAACGCATCATTCTCGAAGGTGATGTTCCCAGCCCGGTGAATCCTCCCAGCGGCTGCAATTTCCATCCACGCTGCTGGAAAGCGCAAGCCATCTGCCGCGAGGTCATTCCACCTTTGGAAGAGAAACAATCAAACCATTACGCCGCCTGCCATTTCCCTGGCTAAGAACAACCATAGAGGCCGCATATAGTGCGGCCTCGACATTTTTGTAATAATGTGCTAAAAAATTAGCATAGACTATTTTCATTTTACAGGCTATAATTTCTTTATTCGATTGGATCCATTGCAGCTGCCCTACTGCATACCAGGACGATCGCATAATTCGTTTCAGGAAAGACGAATGATGGGCGCAATACGTAGGGGCGCGCGCTTGCCATTCCACCCGCGATTTTGTAGCATATACTATTTTCATTTTATATGCTATAATTTCTTCATAGTCGCTAGCACGGAAAGGATGTAAGAAACTATGAATGACACTCCAAGCTTCAATGATCATGAAGCTATTCCTATCTTGCCCGATAGCGATCCCCATTGTTATGCCGGAGCTACCACCCAAACGCGTCCTCACTACTATGCAGGAGTTTAAGGCGGTTAGCGATGAGACACGCTCACGCATCCTGGGGCTGATTCAGCAACGACCAGCGACCGCTCGCCAGGTTGCGGACCGCCTCGGCTCTACGCCTGGTGCCATTGGACACCATCTACACCTGCTAGAAGCGGCAGGACTCGTTCAGGTTGTTGCACGGCGCTTTGTACGTGGTACGGTCGCCAATTACTATACACGCACGGCACGCACCTTCGTATTCGATTTTCCACGCGAGATCAAAGGCGATGATCCCGTCGATTCTATCAGCTCTGCGGAAGGTGAACCATCTTCACGATGAACTGCTGCACGCACGAGCGAGCATACAAGGACGATCCATATATGCAGAGCGCGTTCCTGCACCTACGCCTCACACCCGAACGCGCCAACGTCTATCACCAACGCTTAAGAGTCCTTGTAGACGATATGATTCACGAAGCGCCTGAACCATCCGGCCAGGTCTATAGCATCTTTACTGACGATGTTTACATCCTCTGGCTACCTGCAAGTTGAGAAATCGGATACGGCTGCGGAAACGCAAGAAAATGATGGAGATAATCCATGCAACCAGTAGAAGTAAAACAAGACCAGATACAATCCCCTCACCATCGCTCTGGCGCAATCGTGACTATATGCTCTTATGGAGTGGCCAGCTTGTCTCCTCCGTTGGAGGCCAGGTTTCCCAGCTCGCCTTTCCTTTATTGATCCTGGCACTCACACACTCTCCAGCACAGGCTGGTCTGGCGGGCGCATTGCGTGCTCTGCCCTATCTCATCTTTAGCCTGCCTGCAGGTGCATTGATCGATCGCTGGGATCGCAAACGCGTCATGATTCTCTAGCGATATCGGTGCGTGGCCTGGCCCTGGGAAGCATTCCACTGGCATTCGCGTTTGGGCATTTGACGATTCTCCAGCTCTACATCGTATCAACCCTTGAAGGAACATTCTTTGTCTTCTTCAATATCGCAGAAGCCGCCTGCCTGCCTCGCGTCGTCCCCAAAGTTCAGTTGCCAGCCGCCACAGCACAAAATCAGGCGACCGATGGTATCACTGCACTCGCTGGTCCCTCGCTCGGCGGCGTTCTCTACGCATTCGGAAGCGCCATTCCATTCCTGACCGACGCCATCTCGTATATCGCTTCGGTCGTCTCACTCTTTTTCATCAAAACGCGTTTTCAGGAAAAGCGTACCGTCGCACGACGCAACCTGTGGATCGAGATCTGGGAGGGATTGCGCTGGCTCTGGCAACAACCCTTGATTCGCTTTATAGCTGTCCTTACGGGGGCCTGGAACCTGGTCTCTTCAGGCTACACACTCATCGTCATTGTGCTGGCTCAGTCCATGCATGCCTCATCGTTTCTCATCGGCATCATTATGGCAATCAGCGGCCTGGGCGCTATTCTTGGGGCCATCGTCGCACCCTATTTTCAGCGTCGTTTCACCTTCGGACAGGTAATTATTGCCTCAACCTGGTTCGGCGCACTGGCAATAGCGCTCTTTCCTCTTGCCCCAAACTTGATCGTGCTGGGCATCGTCTGCCTTGTTCAGTTTTATCTCAGGCCCCATCTACAATGTAGTGCAGTTCAGTTATCGTAGCGCCCTCATACCAGATGAATTGCAGGGGCGCGTCAACAGCGTCTTCCGCCTGATCGCATTTGGTGGTCAGCCGATAGGAGTAGCGTTGATAGGCTGGCTTATCCAGAGCACTGGAGTGATCAAGACTATCATCTATTGCTCTCATCTTCCTTGTCTTGTTCGCAATATTGGCAACCATTAATACACATGTTCGTCATGCGCAACCGCTGGAGAACATAGCATAGAGAAAGATAGTTCAACTATGGAAGAATTGCACAACGTTTAAAACACATAGACATTAAGAAAATTCCTGTGAGATAAAGCCCAACATGGACGTAGTATAAAACAGTTACAGTTGACTTTCCCTTCATCCAGTGCCAGATGGGAGAGTCGGTACGTACCTCTGGATAGGTAACAGAGAAAATGTCTATTTCCATCATCTGTATCTATCATCGATTCTCTTTTTTGAACACATTGTTCTTTTCTCAAGGAGGATTTCATGCGCAGGAGATCAAATCGAGCACTTGTGACCTCATGCTCTTTCCTGGCGATACTCTGCTTACTGCTTGCAGCCTGCGGCCCATCGGGGAGCAAAGCCCTGGTAGTAGCACCAGCACCAGCAACCAAGCCTGTCAAAGGTGGAACCTGGACGGATGACCTGTTCGAAGACGCAAGTTCGCTTCTTCCGAATGGCACCAGTGAAACATATGCAGTTGTGATTGATCAGACACTCTGGGCACCATTGTTTCTGGGAACACCTACGGGACAGATCACCACTGGATTGGCACAGGAAATACCAACCCAGGCAAATGGTGATATTTCAGCCGATCTGAAAACCTGGACATTCAAGCTCAAACCAGGCTTGAAATGGTCTGATGGGCAACCATTGACAGCTAAAGACATTGATTTTACGTGGAAGCTATGGGATAATGCCAGCTTTGGTGCCGCAACTACAGTAGGCTTTAATCTCATCAAGTCTACAACCATCTCAAGCGATAACCTGTCGATCACTTTCCATCTTTCCCAGGGCATTTTCGCCATTTCTCGCGTCATGGGTAGACGGCGTAAATGCACCGATGCCAGAACATATTTTTGCAAGCATGAAGCCTGCCGATGTCTTGAAATCAGCGCAGAACCTGAACCCCACGGTCAGTAGTGGACCATTTACGATGACCACGAGCAAACCGGGAACCGAATATGTCGTTACGCGAAATCCAAACTATTATCAGGCAGCACAGGGACTTCCTTACCTCGATAGTATCGTCTTCCGCATTGTGCCAGATCAGGACACCATCCTCAAAGATCTCCAATCGGGCGCGATCAATTCGTCATGGTTCCTTGATGTGACAAAAACAACGTCGTACAAGGCTCTGTCAAATTATACTCTGGCGATAGCACCTGCATCCGCTGGTTACGAAGCTATCTACTTTAATGAGAAGAATCCGATCTTGAAGGACGTGAATGTACGTAAAGCGGTAGCCCTGGCGATCAACCCGGCAACGCTGATCTCAGTTGCACGCCATGGACAGGCAGCACCACTCTGTACAGATCATCCAAGCGGCGTTCATCCTGGCTTCCAGGCAGATGCTCCTTGCCCCAAATATGATCCCGCTGCCGCGAAAACGCTGCTCCAAAATGATGGTTGGAAACTAGGCTCCGATAACGTCTTTGCTAAGAACGGGCAGAAGCTTGAGTTCCAGTACTCCACAACCTCGGGTAATCCCTGGCGTGCTGAAGACGAGGTTATTATCCAGCAGGATCTGGCAGCAATCGGCATCAAGATCGACATCACCAACTATCCCGGCAGCACCTTCTTCGGCACCGTTCTGCCACAAGGACAGGTGAGCAAGTATGGGATGGCAGAGTTTGAAGAAACCTTCACCTATGATGGCGATGATGCCTCTATCTTCTCTTGCGCCCAGATCCCAACAGCTGCTAATAACTATGGTACAGGCAACTACGCATTCTACTGCAATCCCGCACTGGATAAGTTGTTTGTCCAGGAACAGTCAACTGCAGATCCCGCTGCTCGTCAGCAGATCTTCAATCAGATCCACCAGATCTATCTCACAGATTTTCCTTTTGTTACCGAGTATGAACCTCATGATATTGCGGTAGTAAAAAATACTGGCCACAATTACATCGTTGGTGCAGAGGGCGCATCTGAGACGATCAATGTTATGAACTGGTGGTGCACAGGCGGCAAGTGTTAAGCGTATCATGATAGATGCATACACAGAAGGATCCTCTCACTGTCCTTTGTGATCTTTATGTGAAAAGCCTCTGGGGAAGTTTTTATAAATACTTCCTCAGAGGCTTGCTTCTATCTCATAGAGAATTGTTATACTATGGTCAAATAATCGCTTTCCTCTTCCACAACGACGATTATGATACGTTTGATATGGAGGTCCACTAATGGGAAGATACATTATCAGAAGGGTGCTACAAGCTATACCTCTGCTTTTCCTGGTTTCCATTGCCATGTTCGGATTAATCCATCTTTTACCAGGAGGTCCAGTTGGCGTGTTTCTGAATCCGCGCTTGAGTGCAGCAGGGCGGCAGAATATAGAAGCTCGTTTTGGCTTGAATGATCCTTTGCCAGTACAATATATCAAGTGGTTACTCAATGCCTTTCAAGGGAACTTCGGCTTTTCCTTTCAAACCAACCAGCCAGTAACACAGGTACTGGGAGAACACTTTCCTCCAACCCTCGAATTATTTGTTTCAGCCTTGGTGGTTGCACTCGTCATTGCCATCATCTTAGGCACGATTAGTGCAATACGCCAAAATACTGCAACCGACTACATCGTGACATCTCTCTCGTATTTCGGCCTCTCTATGCCAGTTTTCTTCTTCGCTCTTATCGCGCAAGAAATCTTCGGCGTGGCTCTCCACCTGCTACCTACATCAGGCATAGCAACCGCAGGCGTCACATACGATGCCTTTAATGGAGCATGGGACAACTTCAATCATTTGCTCTTACCGATGCTCGTCCTTGCAACTGGCTTTATAGCTGAGTGGAGTCGTTATCTGCGCTCCAGCATGATTGAAGTAAAAAAACAAGATTATATACGGACCGCGCAATCAAAAGGTGTAAGCACCTTCAGCCGTACTCACGCGCCATGCCTTACGGAATGCACTGATTCCACTTGGTTACCATTGTCGCCATCGACTTCGGTTCTATTGCAGGTGGTGCGGCCATTACAGAAACGGTCTTTGCCTGGCCGGGTGTAGGACGCCTCTTTCTCGATTCGCTTGATGCTAGAGACTATCCTGTACTCCTATCAATGCTGGTTATTGCAGCCGCATTCGTGATCGCTGCAAATCTGACTCGCGGATATACTTTATGCTGTGATCGACCCACGCATACGCTACTCATAAAGGAGAGAGTTATGGATTCATCAGAACAGCTCAAGACCTCCATTATTGATGATCTGGAGCCAATTGTAGAGATTACTCCAGCCCTGGTGCAGAAGCGGCGTAGTCAGGGACGTATCATCTTTGATCGCTTTATACGCAACCGCGTTGCGCTGGGAGGGGCAATCTTTCTCATCCTCCTATTTCTACTTTGTTTTCTGGGACCAACAGTGACAGGTCATAATCAACCTGATCTGCTACATCTCACAAGTGTCTCAGATATCTTTGCTGCCACCTTCTGCAACATTTCCGCTTGGAACCGATGATGTTGGACGCGACGAATTCTCACGTGCTATGGCTGGAGGACAGGTTTCGCTCCTGGTTGGTCTCCTTTCAATGCTTGTCTCTATTATCCTGGGCGTGGCCATTGGCGCATTCGCTGGCTACTTCGGTGGTATCCTCGATAATATTCTCATGCGCCTCACCGATGTTGTCTTATCTATACCACTCTATCTCTTACTTTTCGTCCTCTCAGCAACATCACTGGTAGACCACACTCCCAAAAGCATTATCTTCCTTATCGCCATCTTTGGTTGGACATCAGCAGCACGCCTTGTACGCAGCGAATTCATCGCGCTACGTGAACGCGAATATGTCATGGCCGCACGCACGATAGGGGCGAAAAACCTGAGCTTAATGTTTCGCCATATCCTGCCCAATGCTGCCGGACCAATTATCGTCAATGCAACATTACTCATTGGCGTCAATATCATCCTTGAGTCGGTACTCAGCTTCTTCGGCTTTGGTATTCAACCGCCATATGCCAGTTGGGGCAATATGATTGCCTATGGGCAGGGCTTTCTCGACTCAGACCCTCTCCTTGTGCTTATTCCTGGTATCTTAATCTTCTTAACGGTATTGAGCTTTAATCTCGTGGGTGACGGCTTGCGCGATGCGCTTGATCCCTATATGACCGAGCGCTAAATGAAGGATGTGAAGGAGAACAAAGCCTTGAACGACTACCTATTAGACGTGCAGGACCTCAAAATCTATTTTAAAGTAAAGGCAGGCCGCATCCGTGCCGTTGATGGCGTGAATTTTGCTGTCAAGCCGGGAGAGAAGATTGCCATCGTCGGTGAGAGCGGCTGCGGCAAAAGCGTGACCGCGCTCTCGATTATGCATCTGATCGCACAACCGCCGGGTGAATATGCTGGTGGCAACATCTTTTTTGAAGGGGAAGATCTGCTCGATATGCACGAAAAAGCGTTGCAGAAGATTCGTGGCGGCCAGATCGGCATGATCTTCCAGGACCCGATGAGTAGCCTGAATCCAACGATGACGATTGGCAAACAGATCGTCGAGGGACTCAAGATCCATCGCAAACTGAATGATTCTCAGGCTCGCCAACGTGCTATTGAGTTATTGCAGCAGGTTGGTATTCCCGTCCCTGAGGAACGCTTCAATGCCTATCCCCATCAGTTCAGCGGCGGTATGAGACAGCGTGTGATGATCGCGATTGCCCTGGCTTGCAATCCCAAATTGCTCATTGCCGATGAGCCAACCACAGCGCTCGATGTGACCGTACAGGCTCAGATTCTCGAGCTGATCAGTGCCATCTGCAATGAATTCGAGACTGCACTTATCTTGATTACGCATGACCTGGGAGTGGTTGCAGGCATGACCGATAGAGTAGTAGTGATGTATGCAGGCAAGATCATGGAAGAAGCTACGACCGACGAACTCTTTGCCAATCCACGTCATCCCTACACCATCGGACTCCTTTCCTCAGTGACACGGCTGGACGAAGTGCGCCAGACAGAATTGAGAACGATCGAAGGCGCACCACCCGATCTCTTGCAACCACCTTCTGGATGCCCGTTCATGCCACGCTGCGATCATGCTCGCTGCTATCTGCCGTACCATGCCACCTCTCGATCCGGTGGCTGGGAACGACTCCCACCGAAAAGCCTGCTGGGTTGACGTTACCGATCCTAAAGAACAGGCATACGCTGAACGCCGTCTCCAGGCAAGGCAAGCAGCACAGCGTGCTACTATTGGAGCGGCTGCTGGCAAATTGCAAGGAGAATAAGCGATGGTTGATACATGTCTGATACAGTCGTTGCCAATAACACATTGCTCGACGTGCGCGACTTAAAGATGCACTTTCCTCTCACGCGTGGCATTCTTATACAACGCACAGTTGGCTATGTGCGTGCGGTTGACGGGGTGAGCTTTAGCATCGAACGCGGAAAAACGCTGGGACTCGTTGGTGAAAGCGGTTCTGGCAAAACGACGATTGGACGCACCCTGATCAGGCTCTACAAGCCAACCGCAGGCCAGATCCTCTTCAATAACCAGGATCTGGCACAGCTCAATGGTGAACCACTACGCCATGTACGCCAGAATATTCAGATGATCTTTCAGGATCCATTCGCCTCCCTCAATCCACGTTTCACGATTGGCTCGCTGATCTCTGAGCCGATGCGTATCTATAAGATTGGGTTCAAACAAGGAAATTCGTGAGCGGACTGAGGATTTGTTGCGCATTGTGGGATTGCGCCCAGAATATATTGACCGCTATCCTCATGAGTTTAGTGGTGGTCAGAGGCAACGTATCGTCGTCGCCCGTGCCCTCTCGATTAATCCCGAGTTCATTATTGCCGATGAGCCTGTCTCAGCCCTTGATGTCTCTATCCGCGCCCAGATTCTGAACCTGTTGGAAAGGCTACAGCAGCAATTTAATCTGACCTACCTGTTTGTATCGCATGATCTGAGTGTTGTACGCCACGTAGCGGATCGTATCGCGGTCATGTATCTTGGAAAGTTTGTCGAAATGGCAGACCGTGACGAATTCTATACGGCACCGAAGCATCCCTATACAAAGGCGCTGCTTTCCGCTGTGCCAATCCCTGATCCTCAGAATAGAGAGGAAGCGGCAACGTATTATTCTCTCAGGTGATCTTCCCAGCCCCGTCAATATCCCTTGCAGGATGCCGTTTCCATCAGCGTTGCCCCATGGCACAACAGATCTGCCGCGAGGTAGAACCGGCATTCGAGGCGAAAGAGGGTCACGAGCACTACGCCGCCTGTCATTTCTCCGATCAAGTATCATAGACTAGTACGGCGTTCAAGTCGTTTGATGCGTGCAAGTAAACGAATACGGGCATTGATATGATGCGCATCAAACGGCTTGACAACGTAATCATCGGCACCGGCATCAAAGCCAGCAAC
This sequence comes from uncultured Chloroflexia bacterium, assembly GCA_963731415.1. Taxonomy (GTDB): domain Bacteria; phylum Chloroflexota; class Ktedonobacteria; order Ktedonobacterales; family Ktedonobacteraceae; genus JACDAE01. Next base: position 135,153 of record CAVSVN010000024.1, on the reverse strand, counting down.
TTTGTCGTGAGAGGGTGGTAAAAGAGGTTAGAAGCATGATAGGAAGATGATCCAGTGAAGGGTTGCTACGTATATGGCGGCAAAGATCCAGCCCACTCTCCTGACCTACCATCACTTCAGTGATCAGAATATCGGGTATGAACGTCTCGAGGCTTGCACTTCGCCTCACTCATTGAAGCGACGCATGCACTACAAAGCCATTCTCCAGAGCATGTTGCGTCTTCTCGCGTGCATTCTGATCGCTATCTACGAGCAGGATATGCAATTGGCGCAATCCCTGGAGCTTACGCGTTCTTTGCTCATCATGAGGTATATTTGGTGCTCCCAAACGTTCCATAATGGTTATAGCAGCATGCATCTCCCCACTGAAGAGAGAGTGCATGTTTCCCCTTATTCCTCTAGCATGTTCAACAAGGCAGAGCATAACACATGCTCTGTATCGTTGCTAATCACGTTCTGCCTGTGTCTGCACCAGATAGTCTGTGCGATTCTGGCGCTCTCCCGGTGTGAGGCGTAAGACGCGCTCGATAGCTGCATTCAAAGCAGTTGGTTTAAACGGTTTGGTGAGATACTCATCAGCACCTGAAAGCAGGCCAGTCACCTGATCTTCTTCCCGCGTCATAGCGCTCAAAATGATCAGTGGCGTATTCGCTGTGCGAGGATCGCCCCGTAAACAACGTACCAGTTGGTATCCATCCATACGTGGCATTTTTACATCAATGATCACACAATCCGGCTGTTCCGCAAAAATGCGCTCCAGCCCTTGTACACCATCATAGGCGACAATGACCTGATAGGAACCTTGCAGATTCACTGCATATTTGATCAGTTCCACAATAGTCGGATTATCATCGATAACCAATACTTTTTTCATAAGAACACGTGCGTGCGTGCCACTCACCCGGCATCCAGGCCTGGAAACGATACACGCCTCTCCTTTCTTGCTCGTGGTGTGTCTCGCACTATTGCCACACTGGAGCGCGCTGCAATGAAAACCACCCTCAGGTGTCAGATCTCCGACCCCACCTACAGTAAGTGGAGGATCTAACTGCCCCTCGCGAAGTGCCGTACACTGTACTGGTTACAGGTCTAGAAAGGTATTTGCACCCATTGCATTGTAACACAGTTATGTGTCTCTGCCAACTTATCATCTATTCTTACTACTTTTTAATCTGAGAAAGATCCTCTCTCTTTACTATCGGACAGATCATCCTTTTTCTTTAGCCCTTTCAGTCTAGCGCATTATAAGTCCCTTTGATCTGCAGCACCAAAAGATGTCATGATTTTGCCTTTATGCTAGAATAGGAAGGATTGCGTGTCTAAAGGTATCACAGGAGAGACAAATATGCTTGATCGCTATTCACGACAGACTCTGTTTGGACCAATTGGAAAAGAGGGTCAGGAGCGGCTGCACGCTGCATCGGTATTGCTTGTAGGGTGTGGCGCATTGGGAACTGTGCTTGCAAACAATCTGTGTCGCGCTGGCATCGGTCACCTTATCATTGCTGATCGTGACTATGTTGAATTGAATAATTTGCAACGTCAGATCCTCTTCGATGAAGATGATGTGGCACGCCATGTGCCAAAAGCGATTGCCGCCGCTGAAAAACTGCATCATGTCAATAGCGAGGTACAGGTTGAGGCGCTGGTGGAAGATATCAACGCCGATGGCATCGAAGCACTCGTGCAGGCAACAGACCTGGTACTTGATGCAACCGATAATTTCGAGACGCGCTATCTGCTCAACGATGTCTGCGTGAAATATCAACGACCCTGGATCTATAGCGGCGTGATCGCTTCCTATGGCGTCACCATGAATATTCTACCAGGCGATACCGCCTGCCTGCGCTGCGTCTTTCCAGAAATGCCATTGCCTGGCACAACGCCAACCTGTGATACTGCTGGCGTACTCAATGGCATTGTGGGTGCCATGACTGGCATCGCCTCAACTGAAGCACTCAAAATTTTGCTGAAGAGCGAGAAAATCAGTCGGGACCTGGTGACGCTGGATCTGTGGGAAAATGCATTTGACCGCATCGAACTTCCACGCCAGCCCGATTGTCCGGCATGTGGGCAACACCAGTATGAATTTCTTGATACGCTCACAGGCACCATAGTACCAGTCTGTGTGGACGCAATGCCGTTCAGGTACGCGCCAATACGGGACAGAACAAGATGCGGCTCGACTTCTCCGCCCTGGCCGAACGCCTGCGCCTGGTTGGTGAGGTCAGCTATAACGAGTTTCTGCTGCATGGTCACATTGATGGCTATGAACTGACGGTCTTTCCTGATGCACGTGCCATTATCAAAGGAACGGATGACGAACAGGTAGCGCGTTCTGTGTATGCACGCTATATCGGCATGTGAAAACTTGTACTTATAAGAAGCAATTGTTATAATAGCCCTGTACTTACCAGGGTCAGGGTAGGGGCCAGATTTATCGTGCCTATGAGGGAGTAGGCTTGGTAGAAATGTGCACCTACCTTTAACTGCACGATCAGGGGATACGATATCCTGCATTAAGGAAGTGAAACCTATCATATTATGAATGAACATATTCTTGTTTGCGTCGCCTGGCCGTATGCGAAAAGCTCCACGCATGTTGGGCAGGTTGTAGGCGCATACCTGCCGGCAGATACCTTCGCACGCTATCATCGCATGGCAGGCAATCATGTACTCATGGTTTCTGGCAGCGACGAGCATGGAACACCTATTCTGGTAGATGCCGAGAAGCAAGGCATTACGCCACGCGAATTTGTGGCACGCTACCATAAACAGATCTGCGAAGTATGGGATCGCCTGGGCATATCGTGGGATCTCTATACCGAGACGGGAACAGCCAACCATTATCGCATCACCCAGGATTTCTTCCTCACCCTGCATGACAAGGGCTATATCTACAAAGATACGATGCTCTCAGCGTACAGTCCAGCGGATGGGCGCTTCCTGCCTGATCGCTATATTGAAGGAACCTGCCCCATTTGTGGCTATACGCAGGCGCGTGGCGATCAATGCGACAATTGTGGCCATACGCTTGATCCCGTCGATCTGATTAATCCACACAGTCGCCTGAGCCAGAGCGAGGACAATAAAATAGAGATGCGCGAGACCGAGCATTTCTTCCTGGACCTGCCAAAGCTACAAGAGCCATTGATGGAATGGCTATCAAAGGAAAAGGATCACTGGCGGCAGAATACGCTCGTCTTTCGCAATGAACTGGCTGAAAGAGGGTCTGCGTGCTCGTGCCATCACTCGTGACCTGGATTGGGGCGTACCTATTCCTCTGGAAGGCTACGAGGATAAGCGCATCTATGTCTGGTTTGATGCCGTGATCGGCTACTACTCAGCTTCCGTCGAGTGGGCCGAGAAACAGGGCACACCGGAAGCCTGGAAGACCTGGTGGGTTCCCGAACAGGCCGATCCTCCGGTAAAGCCCTACTACTTTATCGGCAAAGACAACATTCCCTTCCACACGATTATCTGGCCTGCCATGCTGCTCGGCTATGGTAATCGCAACCTGCCCTATGATGTGCCCGCCAACGAATTTATGACGATGAGCGGAGCCAAGGCATCAAGCAGCCGGGGCAATGTGATCTGGACAAAAGATGTGCTGGATCAGTATGGAGCGGATACGCTGCGCTACTACCTCTCAGCTACCGCACCAGAGGGACGCGATACCGACTTTACGTTTGATGAGATTGATTCGGCGCAATAATGACGAACTGGTGGCAACGTACGGAAACGCGGTACATCGTACATTGAGCTTCCTGCAGAGCAAGTTCGGTGGTGTGGTTCCAGAGCCACAGGCATTGCGCGAGGCGGATCGCGAAATCCTGGCGGAAGCTGAACGCGGCTTTGGACTGGTCGGACATAATATCGCGCTCTGCCACTTCAAAGATGGTTTGAATGCGGCGATGGCTGTTGCACGTGCCGCCAATCGTTACCTGGATGAGCAGGCACCATGGAAGCAGATCAAAACTGACCGCGAGGCGGCTGGCACGACCATCTACGTAATGCTCCAGGTCATCAGTAGCATGCGCCTGCTGTTCTGCCCCTATCTGCCCTTCTCTTCACAGAAGCTACACGAGTATCTGGGCTTTGAGGGCGATGTGAGCAAAGAATTCTGGAGTCCGGAGACGGTGCCTGCGGGTATTACCCTGCCGCAACCGGCTCCGCTGTTCCCGAAACTGGAAGAGCATGTGATGGTGTAAGATACCACGCGATCACGCGGTACGGGCTTTTCAGCTTAGTTACCGCGCCCCTACAATTGGGTTGATTCTTAGGGGACCATCTTTGTACCTACTGGTATAGCGGTGCACGATGTGTATAAGCCCACATGCTCACTGTCCCTACATAGCTCAACGTACAAATGACCTCTTGACAAACGCTATCAGACTCCAAAGCGATTCAGAACCTTTATATTGCTGGTTTCGCCTTGCAAGGTATTTGTTTCACTGCGATGGCAATGCGATTTTCCGGATTGAGTGCCTCCCAGTAAGCGTGGAATACTTCTTCGCTATCGCCATTGCAGGGGAAGAAATAAAGGATCGCCTTGAAAACTGGGAAGTGGAGTTCCATCGCCATTGTAGGTAGTCAGGCCAACGCCATAGCCAGCAGGTGGTAATGCTGGACGGTAAGTAAAGCGATCAGTAAGCAGAGGATTGGCAGGATTGGCTTTCAGGATGCTAAGAGAGAGGGTTGGCGCTTGATTTCTGAGATCAAGCATACCACTGATACGAGGTGTGTAGTGAGGTGCATCGGGTTCATGTTCACGGGTTGCCAGAGCAGAATCAAACGAGCCGCCAGATTGTAGTCCATGATAAATGTGCGCGTCTGATCACCGTTGCTGACGAGATAGACACCAGGCAATTCAAGCATGGCATCATAGATAATCAAGCTCGGATCAGTGACCAGGCTGGCATCAACGGGTTCTGTACGCAATGTACCATCGATAGCAACAAATCTACGATTGCGGCTTTGAGTGCTGCGTCCCATGATCCAATAGACCATTAACCATGCATCCAAATTGGAAGAGTGTGCAATAACCAGCCCACGTCCAGGGTAGGGATTGTGGCGCAAGTGAACATTGAAATTGGTAGGTGCAATAGTGGTGGCATTTGTCATAATACAATTTTTCTCCTGACGAAAATGGTTTCAATTGGGTAGTGATCCTACTTATTTTTGTCTTATATTTTCCGTCAATTACCTGACGTTGTGAGATTCTGATTATCGGATGAGTTGAGAGATTTGTCAAGGGGCAGCCCTGCGTGGGTCTCTCAATGTATGAGGGAACCGCAAGATCCGAGAAGTTTTGTTCAACTCCATGAGGTATACTTGCAATACCCCAACAGGAATCAACAAAGTAGGGAGAATCAAAAGGAGAGATATATGTTCACAAAAATCGGTTCCATCAGCGTTGCTGTAAGCAATCAGGACAGAGCCCTCGACTTCTACGTCAACAAGCTAGGTTTTGAGAAGATTTAGGATCAGCCTATGAGCGAAACTGAGCGCTGGCTCGAAGTGGCTCCTCCAGGAGCACAGACTCACATCATGCTCGGCCTGCGAGGCCCGGACCTGATGGCTGGCGATAAGGTCGGCTTCACCGGCTATGTCCTGAACACTGATAACATTGAAGCAACCTGTGAAACGCTTAAGACTCGTGGAGTCAGTGTGACCAAAGAGCCGATTACGGAACCCTGGGGCAAATGGGCCCAGTTCATCGACCTTGACGGCAACGAATTCGGTATCTGGGCACCTGCCTAAAAACTATTCCTCCCACCAATCAACCTCCCAGGGAGAGGTTGATTGTGTTGATTGTTTAGTTCATTGTTTTGCGTTGAGGCACGGGCTTGTTCGCTGCGCTCACTGCACCCCTACAACCATGCAATACAATGAACAACTCCTGCGATTTTGACTGTTTTATCATAAAAAACTTCGATAGGCTTCTCTCATCCTTCTACCAGGCTCGGCACAAAAGACAGCAATCTTATTCAGATGCATCAAGTGAGAGACGTTTGCCCATGAAAATGGCGATCTCGTGTCCCTGAGGGCCGGGAGGATAGAAGTGCTGGTTGATGCTCCAGATCTCCAGGCCGTTACGCAGGTAGAACTGAATGGCAGGATAGTTCGTGTTCTGCGTTTCGAGGACAATAGCCCAGCAGCCACGTTTGCGTGCCCAATCGGCGGCACAACGTAACAGCAATGAGCCAACACCATAACGGCGGGACTGACGATCAACAATGAGATCTTGAATGCGAACAACTGAGCGCCATTCTTCAACATTCAAGTAGAATACCGCCAGCAATTACGCCATCGACCAGGGCAACATAGCCACCTTCGACAGTACGCAATTTGGCCTCAACGTCTGCCAGCGCATTCTCATACTCACGGAAGTTCTTATAGAATGGAAGATCCACGGACATTTCGACCAGTTCAAAGGCAAATGCGATCTGGTCGTCTGGAATTGTATCAGAATTCTCGTGTATAAGATGGTTCTGTACACGGAGAGTATAGATGCAGATCCGTCTCGAAGTTGTAATCAAGTTCGTACAGAGCTGGAGCATCGTTGACATGTACCGCACGCACTTCAATGTGAGGAGGAATTTCTTCATCCATTGTCAAGCCCCTTTTCCTTATATTTTATGATCTTTATCCAATTGCGCAACACCCAATGAAACAGAAACGTCCACTGGTGAGGGTGGCAATCCCCATGCATGAATGCATGGGGAGATTGTCACGAGAACTGGTAGCCGGTGAGTTGGGCACCAAGGCAGGCTGCACCGACGACACCAGAGAAATCGCCCAGTTTTGCACGCAGAATCGGTGTCTTGGCAGGTGCGGCAAGAGCTGTAGTGCGTGCACGATGTACGGCGGTTTCAAAAAGGAGATCGACAGCTTCGATAACACCACCACCCAGGATAATGCAATCAGGATTGTAGAAGTTCAGGATGGAGCCGAGGGCACGACCCAAGGTAATCGCCAGCTTCCTTGATGATCTCAATAGTCAGTTCATCCTTTTGCTGAATGGCATTGGCGAGAATGCCCGAACGGATGACGGTTTCACCCTGTCGGAGTTGACGAGCGGCATCATCGGCCAGGATAGAGGGGCGACCATGATGAATTTCGGCCATGATCGCTCTGGTAATAGCGGTGCGGGAGGCATAGGCCTCCAGGCAACCACGACCACCGCAGCCACAGATACGGCCATTGGCCTCAATAATTGTGTGACCAACCTCACCCGCTGTTCCCGTAAGACCAGTGTAAAGATGACCATTTTGTACGATACCGGAGCCAATGCCGGTACCGATAAAGATACAGACAAAGTTGTTGTACCCATGACCAGAGCCAAAGATATTTTCACCCTGAGCGGCGACCTCAACATCATTGCCAACATAGACGGGCTTGCCAAATTGATTTCCCAGGATGCTCCCCAGGGGCATATCGTGCACACCCAGGTTAGGAGCATCCACCACCACGCCCGCCTTACGATCAATCTGTCCTGCTGCGCCGACGCCGATAGCGATAATAGGATCATCAGGAGCAAGATTTGCAGCGCTTATAGCGGCAGTCGCCAGTTCGATTGTACGCTGGGAGACAAAATCTTGCCCACGTTCGGCGCGTGTGCGCTTGCGAGCTGAACCAACGACTTCTCCAGACGTTATATCGACGACAGCGGCGAGGGTCTTTGTTCCACCCAGATCGATACCCAGGGCATAGGCTTTTTGTTTCGACATGCGTTTCTCATTTCTTGAAAGGCAGGCTCAAACCAGGATCTACATCCAGGTCGAGACCATGCTGCTCACCCCGACATAAATGAAAGAAAGCGGCGCTGGCAATCATAGCAGCGTTATCGGTACAAAAATCAATGGGAGGATAGCTGAGACGGATCCTGAGGGGGAGCAATTCCTGCTCCAGACGAGCACGCAGGCTAGCATTAGCAGCCACGCCACCTGCCAGCACCACCTGCTTGACATGGTATTCCTGAGCAGCCAGGCGAGTTTTTACAGCCAGAACATCCACGATTGCTTCCTGAAAGCTCGATGCGAGGAGAGCAACGTTCGCCGGACCTTTTTGGGCTGCCTGCGCACCCATGCGGGTATACTGGCTGACCTGGCGTCCCTCTCCGGTCGTGCGTGTATCTTCGGTTGCGCCTTCGGCAAGATGCAGCATAGCGGTTTTGAGGCCACTAAAACTGAAATCGTAGGTACTACGGAGCCAGGCACGAGGCAGACGATAGGCAGCACGAGCAAGGTTCAATGGTTTTTTTTGCTGTTGCAATTCCTCTTCGATCTTGTTGGGCGGCATTCTGGATCGCAGGACCGCCCGGATAGCCCAGGCCGAGGATACGTGCGACCTTGTCAAAGGCTTCACCAGCGGCATCATCACGCGTACGACCGAGCAACTCGTACTGACCGTGATTGCGTACGAGCACCAGTTCGCTATGAGCACCGGAGATCACAAGGCAGATTAAAGGAAAGATAGGGTCGCCCTTACGATAGCTCCAGTCGCCATCCGTCTCGCTCTGTACGACAGGAGCATCTCCATTACGTAACCAGTTCGCGTAGATATGGGCTTCAAGATGATTCACACCCAGGAAAGGGAGATTGCGGGCAAGAGCCAGCGTCTTACCCACGGTCAGGCCAACGAGAAGAGAACCAGCCAGGCCAGGGCCATAGGTTGCCGCAACCGCATCGATATCGCCCCAGGAGCAAGAGGCCTGCTCCATAGCGGTCTCAATCACGGGAATAATCGCAGCAAGTTGCTGGCGGGAGGCCACTTCCGGCACAACGCCGCCATAACGGTTATGAATTTCGATCTGCGAGGCAACCACATTGGAGAGCAGGTAGCGCCCATCTCTCACCAGGGCGGCCCCGGTTTCATCACAAGAACTTTCGATACCAAGTACAAGCATAGCATAAATTCCTAAAGCGGCATTATTGGGCATCCAGTTTTGTCATAAGTGCAGATTTCAATTCCTGAAATTTCTGCTTATATGCAGGAGAATTGATCTCATCAGTCCACATAATCAAAGCATCTTCCTGATTATCACTATAGTAGCGACGACGCACTCCAGCCTGACGAAAGCCATATTTACGATAGAGGTTCTGAGCCACAAAGTTCGAGACACGGACTTCGAGGGTTACCCAGCGAGCACCGATACTATAGGCAGTATCGATAAGACTGACCAGCAAAAATTCGCCCAGGCCGTGTTGACGGAAATCGGGATGCAGTTGCAATCGTCGTAATGTGGGCCTCATCCACCATCAGCCAGAGGCCAGCGAAACCAATAATTGACGCAAGTTCAGGTGAGGAGACAGTAACAGAGGGACGGCTGGGCAGAAGCGAAAGGGGAAAGAGGCGGCTTTTGCGCGGCCTTTCCGGCTCCTGCGGCTGTACGACTGTACGCTCTTCAACAATTTGCTTATCGCGTAACACGATATAATGCGCCCAGCGATTATCCTGTAACTCCTTGCGATATGCGCTTGGAGGCCAGGTCGAAGGGTAGGCCAGGCGCTCGATCTCAATGACGCGAGGCACGTCTGGCATCGTCATTCGGTCAATGACGTAACGCACCTTCTTTCCTTTCTGATCTGACTAGTTGACACCACCAAGCAGCGCTCGCTTACGCGTACTTGTCGTAATAGAAGGACGCCGCAGATAGAGTGGTTCGAGTAATAGAGGATCATCCTCTTCGCCATTCTGCAAACGTTGTAACGCCAGCATAGCAAGTACTGAACTTCGTCGTGCCGATTGCAGACCAGGGACAAAAAGACAATTTTCCTGCATCTGGCTATGTAATGCCTGACGCGACGCAGCGCTTATCTCTCCACAAAAGAGAAATGGCGGCAAAGCGCGTTCCCCAGGTACACCAACCCATTCATTCGCATGTTCCAGTAAATGGTACTCAGATGCTGCGGCGACAACATAGAGATATTCACTGAGCTGATGCATACGATAGATCACATTTCCACCGCTCTCCGCCACTTCATCAAACATGTAAGAGGCGGCATACAGTTCGCCGCGTCCAGCCTCCAGAATTGCACAGACCGGCGCACGCCATTGCCGCTGTTGAGCTGCAATGATATCTAAAGTACTCACGCCCAACAAAGGTTTTTTTAACGCAAAGGCCAACGCTTTCGCGGTAGAAAGCGCAACACGCACCCCATTAAACGATCCTGGACCGGTCGCTACTGCCACCGCATCTATCTGCTCCATAGTCAACTGACATTCAGCAAGCATACGCTGAATGTGGCCTAAAAGTTCCACGCTATGATTGGTCCCAGCGTTCCACACATATTCGCCCAGACAGCTCATCTTCGGTGCATAATGCGACGCTGGACTGGCGGGTAGAGGTATCAAGAGCTAGCAGTAGCATATGTATTTTTCTGAAACTGTCGTAACAATTCACAATAACGCGTGCCTGTTGCGGTAAGCAGCAGGCTGCGTTTGGTTTCACTCATCGACTTCAGGCGGATGCTCAAATGACCATCCGACCAGAGTGCGGCGGCTTTGTCTGCCCATTCGACCACACAGACACCAGAGCCGTCGTAGAAATAGTCTTCGAAGCCAAGATCCAGTATCTCCTCAGGGTCATCCAGGCGATAGAGATCAAAGTGATAGAGAGCTGGACCTCGTTGCGGAGAGATTCCGGTCTGGGCAGTCGATGGACGGTTGCCCAGAATACTCTTTCAAGCAGAGTAAAGGTCGGGCTACTGACCAGTTCGGAGATCCCCATGCCCATTGCGAGTCCTTGAGTAAAGGTTGTTTTGCCAGAGCCAAGCTGCCCTTCGAGCAAGAGCAGTTCGCCACCACGCAGGAGATCGCCCAGGCGCATACCCAGGCGCTGTGTCTGTGCAGAGCTATGACTGACAATATCGAGTGTGCAGGTCACATCTTCTTGCGTATTATCAACCAAACAAACAACCTCACTTCGTCAACATTTCTTGGAACAACGTGTCTGCCATTATAGCATATTGGAGGGCAATTTAGCTCAACGAAGTTTTGCGCCGCAACTACGGCAATATAATGCGTTTGGACGCAAGGGATTGCCACAATTGGGGCAGCGATTTGAGCCTGCCGCTCCCGCTGCGGGACCTGCGCCGGGTGCAGACGACGGTGTAGGCGGAGGTGGTGCAGCCTGTATGCGGCGACGGAGGCGCATAATTCATGGTCGGAGAAGGACCAAGTTGATCCGCCTGGATAAGGCTCGTTCTTAATCTCCTGCAATTGCGCCTCGCGAGTTTTTCGCATCATGATCCAGCTCAAAGACGCTGGCACACAGGCGGCTCAGTTGCGAATCGGTCAATGCCCCTGCTGATAGAGATTCATAGCTACCTGACCCAACTCGTCCATCAACTGACGACGCTGCTCCATTAGCTTATCAATCTCAGTCTGTTTGCTACGGAGACGTAATTGTTTTTGCGTCTCCCAGCTTGTGCGATTCACTGCTGTATTGAAAAGATTCTTAGCAGATTCCATAAAATCGGACATTATCTGCCTCCATATCGTATGTTATTTATAAACCCGGGGCATCCCCTTTGCCCTACAAAGGATGGAGTTAGGCCCCCACAAGGGATACCCACTGATTGCATGTTGATAGATACGTATTTCTTCAAGTTTGCCGCTTTTACTTAGTTGCACAGCGACGACATCGACGCGCCAGGAGCGTTCCGAGCAAGCATGGATATCAATATAGTGATGAGCCACCTCCACGATCTTGCGTTGTTTGCGCAGATTTACCGCCTCCTCAGGAAGACCATAAGCGATACCACGGCGAGTTTTTACCTCCACGAAGACCAGATCTTGCTCATGTCTCAGCGATCAGGTCGATCTCGCCATAGCGGCAACGGAAATTGCGTTCCAGAATATCATACCCCATACTGAGCAATTTTTCAGCGGCCAGGCGTTCGCCCAGGCGACCGAGACCCTGGCGTGCTGTTGTATCGCTAGTGTGGCCTTTATTCGTTGTATCTATCAGGCACCCCTTTTATCCACATAACTATCTACGTAACCCACCTATTTGTGTTGTGATTAATGCTTGATTGTAGAGGCTCTTCGAGATCAGTGTATCACACAACACACCTTCTGGGAACAGCTTCCGGGCAAGCTTTAAACTTTTCAGAAAGAAGGCTTTGCTGGATATGAGATCGCGGTTAATCTTTCAATCAACGCTATTTGGAATTGAGTTAGAGAAGAACTGGTGAACCAGATCCTTAATTAAAGCATAAATGATGCATAGGATTTTTTAGGGGTAGCCTTGCGAACTATTCAAGGCTCTACCTGTGTTATGATAAAAGGCGTCATACAGAGTTTAGAGTAAATACCTTGAACAGGTTTGTAGGATGAAAACAACAGATGTCGTTATCATTGGGGGTGGTGTTATCGGATGCGCAATTGCTTACTTTCTACGCAAACAACACATTGATGTTATACTGCTAGAACGTGGCGAGATTGGTAGCCAGGCATCCAGTGTAGCGGCAGGATTACTTGCACCTTTAGGTCCGCTTTCCGAGCCAGGACCGTTTGCTGACCTGGTGCTCGCAGGCTTTTCGTCTCTTTGCTCTCTTATACCAGAATTAGAGGAGAGCAGCGGAATGCGTCTGAGCTACGAACGAACGGGAGCTTTACGAACGGTACGAAATCCGAAACGTGTTGCCCATTTGCAGAAACGTTTCATCAGCTGGCAACCGTTAGGATTACAATTATATTGGCTCAATGGAGAGGAAGCACGTCGGCAAGAACCACTGCTGGCACCCGATGTCTGTGCTGCCATCTACGCTCCCGAAGAATCACAGATTCGAGCTGCTGGCCTGGTACAAGCGTTCGCTCGTGCGGCACAGTTAGCAGGAGTTCAGCTCTATCCTCATCGTGAAGTCGATGGTATTCTAACAGAGAAGAGACGGGTGACCGGAGTACGTACAAGGCAAGGAGAGGATTTTGCTTGTGACAGGCTCATTCTTGCTTCTGGAGCCTGGACTGGTCAGTGCAGTACATGGCTCAACGTTACCCTCCCTATTTCTCCTTTGCATGGTCAACTTATTTCGTTACGCCAACCAGCACCTCAACTCAAACATATTGTCTTTGGCGAGGCGGCTTATCTGACGCCAAAAGGTGATACGATTCTGGTTGGAGCCACAAAAGAGGAGATGGGCTTTGATACGACGGTAACGGAAACAGGTAGCTCATGGCTATATGCAACAGCGACAAGGCTTCTTCCCTCGCTTTCAGAGGATAAAATTCAGGCGGCCTGGGCGGGGCTGCGACCAAAGACGCCGGATAGCCATCCCATCGTAGGTTTTCTTGCACCGTGGGAGAATGTATTGGTTGCGGCTGGACATAATAGCGTGGGAATTATTCTGAGTGCAATTACAGGACAAAGCATTACTGAGATGGTTATAACAGGAAATACACCGTCTCTTATGAAACCTTTTTCAGTTGAGAGGTTTTTATAAGCGACCACATCCGCAATACTAGAAAGAGACGTATGAAAGAAACAGCATCCCCTTCCCTTCGTCTGCCGGTCGGTCTCGCCTTTTTTGGCTTTGTGCTTAGCGGAATGAATGATGGTATTAATGGCGTCCTTCTGCCGAGTCTCAGCGCGTTTTATAGTGTAGGCGATGCCGTCATTGGCCTGCTCTTTTTCGTCTCATCCTTTGGCTATTTTCTTTCTGCTCTGGGTAGTGGAATCTTAACGCAGCGGTTCGGACTGCGTTGGATTCTTATGTTTGGGACAACAACGTTTCTGGTTGGTGTGCTTCCCTTTGGATTGAGGTTGCCATTTCTCCTGCTCCTTCCGGCTCGACTTCTGCTAGGATTGAGTATAGGAATGCTCGAAACGGGATTGAATATCTATATTACTGAACTTCCTCGCTCTACCCTCCTACTGAACTACCTGCATGCTTTTTATGGTGTGGGAGCACTGGTTGGACCTGTAGCTGCGAGCATGATTTTTACTCTGCAATGGGGATGGAATAGCGTTTATCTGCTCATGGGAGGACTGAATCTCCTGCTGCTGTTCGGATTTGGTGTCTTTTCCAGGCCCATACATCTCAACGAACCTGCGCTGGAAAAGAAGTCGTCTTCGGCAGGAAATGTACTGACCGCTACCCTGAAGCTTCCTGCTGTCTGGTTGATCATACTTTTTCTGCTTGTCTATGTTGGCATCGAGGTAAGCCTGGGCAGTTGGAGCTACAGCTTCTTGTTAGAAAGTCGGCATGAGGGACCGCTCCTGGCGAGTTGGATTGTCAGTGGCTACTGGCTTGGCCTCACGCTTGGGCGTTTTCTGCTCCAAAATCTGGCAGAGCGTCTTGGCATTGGTACAAAAGGTCTGACGTATCTCTGCATGATTGGGGTTGGCATCGGACTCCTGCTGGTCTGGCTCATTCCAGTTGAGATAATGGCTATTTTAGCCTTTTGTTTCATCGGATTCAGCCTGGGACCGATCTATCCTCTTACGGTTGCCATCGCTCCGAAGCTGGTTCCTGCCCATCTCGGTCCGAGTGCTATTGGCTTATTGGTAAGTGTGAGCATTATTGGATTCGCTATTTTTCCCTGGATAGCTGGAATCCTGGCACAGTTTCTCGGCATCTGGACCCTTTTGCCCTATACATTTGGCCTTACGCTCGTATTGTTCGTGGTATGGTTCAGTCTTGTTCATCATACCGGCCAATCTCTCAACATAAGTGAGAAAATCAGGTGATTCGAGTAATTTTCAGGATCACGCCGCTACATATCTTCTTGGAGGCGGGATCGGATCGTTATCGGCCTGAGCGACCATAATCCAACTTTCAATAGCATCTTGCCCTTGCCTGACAGCTTCTTCGTATGTGTTTCCATGAGTTCTACATCCAGGAAGTTCCGGTACTGTCACGATGTAAGCCTGATCTTCATCGCTCCATTCAATAATCATAGAATAATGTTTGGAATCGGGTGTCATTATTGTTCGTCTCCTACTCCACACCAGAGCCCGTTAGCTATTTTCACGATCTTTTCTGAATTTTCAGAATGATTACAATGACTAACAAGCATCTCTATTATCCATTATACCTTTCTGACCTACTATAGCTTATCTATACATTCTGCCTGTATGCTCACTCGGGAGCATTCCACGGACCAGGATAAGATATGATAAGTAGGCAGGTAGGTCACGCAAACATTACAACTGGGATACACTCCCAGGAAAGGATGATTTCATGAATTCTCCACTTGTTTTTATACACGGTTCGGGCGACACCAGGCATGCATGGAGATTACAGATTGAGCATTTTGGAGAGGAACAGGCGCTTGCAATTGATCTGCCAGGACATGGAGAGAGGATTGATACGTTGCCAGCAGAGGTGACGGTGCAGGATTATGCAAGAGTGGTTCATGAGAATTCTAAAGGGTGAATTGAAGTTGGAGCAACCTGTGATTGGAGGACATTCGTTAGGTGGGGCGATAGCGTTGTTGATGGCTTTAGAATATGGAAATGAGATTAGCGGGCTTATTCTGGTAGGGACGGGAGCACGTTTGCGCGTTCACCCTGCACTTCTCACGGAGGCTTTACAGTCACCCGACGCAGCACGACGACATCTCGTTGAAAGCAGCTTGATACCGGAGCATGTTCCTGTGCTTGCAGAGACCATTTTAGAGGAACAGAGAATGCCGTCAGCAGGTATTCTTTACCGTGATCTCAAGGCATGCGATATGTTTGATGTGATGTCAAGACTACATGAAATTACAGTACCAACGTTGATTATTTGTGGTAGTGAGGATAAGCTCACATTACCGAAGTACAGTCAATTCATGCTGGAGAAGCTGACAGGAGTAAAGCAAGGAGCAACATTGCATGTTATTCCTGAGGCCGGACATTATGTGATGCGGGAACAAGCGGGGAGAGTGAACAAGGCGATTGAGGAGTGGATGAAGTAGCTCCCTCTCGACTCTCGACATGAGTTCGTGTTACAATACCCCAAAAGCTTATACATTTAGCACATACGTACAAGTATGCCTGTGAGTATACTGTTTCAGTGCGGCCAAAATGAAATTATCAAGGGAGCAAAGATATGTCAGGACATTCAAAATGGGCGCAAATTCGGCGTTCGAAGGGCGTCAATGATGCACGGCGCGGCCAGTTATTTACGCGCCTGGGACGTGAGATTGTGGTAGCAGTGCGTGAAGGCGGTGGCGGTGATCCAGATGCGAATTTCCGCCTGCGTATGGCGGTGCAACGTGCACGCGATGCAAATATGCCGATGGACAATATCGAGCGCACCATCAAACGTGCCAGTGGTGGCGGGGAAGATCTTAATCTCGAAGAGATTACCTACGAGGGATATGGTCCAGGTGGCACTGCAATCGTTGTACAGACGCTTACAGACAACCGCAACCGTACAGTGGCCGAAGTACGTAACGCTTTCAACCGCAACGCTGGCAATATGGGTGAAAATGGATGCGTCGACTGGTTATTTGAGAATAAGGGTGTAATTGAGGTCGAACTGGAAGGACATGATCCCGATGAACTTTCGTTGGAGGCAATTGATATGGGAGCCGACGACGTTGAACCTGTGGGAGCCGATGATACAACATTAACGATCTATACCGATCCTTCTGAGATGGAGACGGTACGTCAGAAGTTGGAGGAGGGAAAGTACAAGATCGTCAAGGCAGAAACGACGATGGTGCCCAAGACGAAGACTGAACTGACGGATGAGAAAGTTGCGCACCAGGCGATTCGCTTGATTGAAAGGCTTGAAGACCTGGACGATGTACAGAACGTGTATACCAACGCTGACTTTCCAGAGTCGTTCGCAGCATCCTACCAGGATTAATGCTAAGCGGTGGGGCTATCGGCCAATGGCAACTACAAAGGACAGGGAGACGGAGAGACGAAGTTGCTTCTGGCGGTGCATCTTCCCGTTCACAGCAAGTAGATAGAGAGGCAGCACTGCATGAATAACGCGCTCAAACTCCCCTCATCACCGGGTCCGCGTATCGCTTTAGGAATAGATCCAGGGACGGCGATTGTGGGATACGCGGTAGTCGTGGCACAGGGAAGCGATCTGCGCATGCTTGTATGTGATGTGATCACGACGCCGGCAAAGATGGTACTGGCTGAACGGTTACAGCTTATTTATAGTGGGCTGAGCGCCATTATTGCCGAATACAAGCCGCAGGAAGCTGCAATGGAAGAGCTGTTCTTTGCTAAAAATGCACGCACAGCTATGACGGTTGGGCACGCTCGTGGTGTTGCGATGTTGGCACTGGCAAATGGTGGCCTCTCAGTAGCTGAGTACACACCGAAACAGGTCAAGCAGGCAGTAACGGGATATGGAGCTGCGGGTAAGGACCAGGTAGGCGAGATGGTTCGTATTCTGCTGAAGTTGAGTGCAGTGCCACGTCCCGACGATGCCGCCGACGCCGCTGCCGTAGCAATCTGCCATCTTAACACGATGCCATATTCCACACTATTGTCCAGCCTGTAGGGGCCACGTTTACGACGCCCACCGTACGGGCCGCGTTTACGACGCCCGGTTCAGGAATTCACGCAGCAAATTTACGAGAAGAGGGATGGTCTACGTCGATGATTACAGGTATTCATGGAGTGCTAGAAGCTATCCGGGTGGATTGCGCGATTATACGGGCGGGAGGCTTCAGCATACGTGTTTTAGCGCCATCCTCTACGCTCAATCGTCTAGGTGAGGCCGGATCAGAGGTTTCCCTTCATACACATTTTCATGTACGAGAAGATGGAATGGCGCTCTATGGTTTTTCGACCGAAGAGGATCGCAACGCTTTTGAGCGCTTGATTGAGATCAGCGGAGTGGGACCCAAGGTAGGATTGGCACTGCTTTCAGTGATGGATGCACCAACGTTGTATAAAGCGATTGCCGATGAAGATCAACAACGGCTGGGGTTGGCTCCTGGTGTAGGGAAAAGGCTAGCGGCGCGGCTGATTCTAGAATTGAAGGGCAAGCTTCCGACATTGCTTCCAGGTGGAGCAGGTGGAGTTGCGGCTGCGCCGGGAGGACGAATTCAGGCTGAGGTGTTAGAGGCATTGATCGGGCTTGGTTACACGAATGCGGAGGCACAGGCAGCGCTCGCGAAGATTCCGCAAGACCAGGCATTGACATTGGAGCAACAGGTGACGTTTGCGTTGCGGAGTTTTGCGCAAAGGTGATTACTGATATATAGAGCAAATGGCTAGAAATCAAGAGATTTTGGGATTTTTATAAAGTTGATAGAGGTAAATTTGCAACGTTCCCGTCAAAAGGGTTGTTGATGTTTTTCCCTTGTAATACTTGCAATACTCTCTTTACCACGGCTGCATCATTCAGCATTCCCAGTCGCTCATAGAGATCGAAAGCCTCTTGAGCGGTATAGATAGCAAGTTGCAGACGTGTGGTGCCAGCATAGACCTGAATGAGGCGCTCCTTATTGCGAGCAATCAGGCGGCGCTCTCCCCATGAGCTTGCCATTTCCAGGCTCTCGATAAGGAAAGGTTCAGCTGCAGGAAGTTCTCCTTGCTGAGCAAGAATAGATCCACGAAAATAGTTATTCCAGGCAACTCTGCGTGGCCAATTCTGCTCACGACACCATTGGTCACTCACATCTAAGCGTTCTAGGGCTTCCTCATACTGGTGATTCATGGCGGCAAGGGTTGGAGTTGTTCAGTGCTCAGAATCTTCAGTTCAACTTCGTTCTGTTGTTTTCCAATGTCCAATACTTTTTGAGATAGCTCTGCGGCCTCTTTGAAGAGGCCTTGATTAAAGAAGGTATCCCAGCGAAGATTCGCGACAAATCCCACCTCAATCTCATCATTGTAGCGGTGAGCAATCTCCTCAGCTTTATCCAGATAACCGAGCAGCGTTTCAGTATAGCGTCCTTGCGACCAGAGGAGGAGTCCCAGGCGGCGTACGAATTTGCCTTCTCGTCTCTCATCTTGTAACTGCTGGCTTGCATAGATGGCTGCATCTAAGATTTCCGCAAGTTCAGTGAAGAGGCCAAGGATGTGAAGATAAGACCACGACCGTTCTGTCAATTGTACGACTACTTCCCAGTATTGATGCTGGAAACACCAGCGCATGGCATACATGATATGGGGATAATCGAGACCAACGCGCTGGATATGTTCTGGTTGATAACTAAGGATACTTGTGTTGCGTTCAGTGAAAGCGAGCCACCAGTTGAGCCAGCGTTCTATGAGATTTTGACGAAGCGAAGATGCTGCAAGTTCCACACCAGCACGCGCCTGTACCATTGGAAGCATCCAGAAGCGGCCCAATTCATTGCAACTGAGTAGCGATAAGCGCTGCATCAGTGCAATCGCATCATCACAGTCAGCCAGAGAGACATCCGCGACATACCCTAAGGCCTCTCGTGCTATGCTTACGTTCTTATCAAATAGCGAGCAGGCTAGAAGCAATTTCCAGGTAGTACTATGCCGTTGAGAGACGATATCAAACTGTCCTTTGACACAGTATTCAGGGAGATCACCAGTTGCGTCCCCTAGCCAACGTGTGACCTGATCAAACGTTTCTCCACTTGCCATACGTGCCACACTTAATTTAATAGGTAAAGGCAATCCTGCGGTGCGTTCAACTAACCGTTCTCGTTGCGATATATCCAGGCTGACATTTCTGAGCGAGGTTTCGGCGACAATCATATTTTGCGCTTCTTCTTTTGATAAGCCGGTCAATTTCCAGATATCTGCGACATCAACCCATTCACGTGAGGTAATGAGGCATTTTGTGGGTAAGGGAACATTGCGTAGAAACACTTTGACGCGCTCGTCTGTCACACTTTCCAGGTTATCTACAATAAGTAACGTACGCTGTGTACTTAGCACTTTTTGAACGAGATAATCCCGCTCCTCTGGAATGGCGCGGGTAATATCTTCTCGTTCTAGCGTCTGAGCAATGGTAGTATAGATATCTTCGAGAGTACGGAAGATCCGGCCTGGAAGGGCAGATTTTTCGCGTCCCTGAATCGTAAGGATCTCTTCTTTCGCGGAGATCCAGATAAGTGCATCAAAGCGTTCCTGCGATGGAAGTTCTTCGTAACGTTGCCTATACATATGTGCAATGACTAAGGCTAATGTGCTCTTACCGACACCACCGATACCGGTAATCACTATTTGCCATGCACGCTCCTGGGAAGATAAGCGCTGACGCAACCAGTTTAACTCTCCCTGTCTGCCGACAAAATGAGCATAATCAGGATATGGCAGGTTGTGGTAGAAGCGAGGACCATGGAATACAGTCTGGGGAGCTTGCGGAATCAAGAGACGCTGTTCGAGTGTCATTGCCAGTTGCAGAAGCGCCTGACGAATAGTGCTATCAAGCTGCGTCGTAGCTTGCAGTTGTGCCTCTAACAACGCGACTTGTTGTCGAGCAGCCTCGCTGGCGATTTTCTGAAATTGCAAACCATAGATTGTACGAATTTCTTTTGCGCCGGGCAATGTCCATAACTCCTCGACAATACAGTTCAAGAAAAAGGCTACAGCTTTATCCACGCGTTCCCGATTGCGCCTGTGCGGCAATATATCAGTGAAATGTTGCAACACAGCCTCCTGCTGATCCACCAGCCATGCTCCAGGTCGGCTGATCAATGATATCAGAGCCTGCTGTATCTCTTTCGCTTGCCAGAATGTACGATCGGCGAGAATGGCATTCACCAGATCTTCATCTCTGTCGCTATATTCAGCAGTAAAACGATCAACGGCGTGTTGCATCGCAGATGTGAAAGCTTCATTAAAAGCTGATTGACTAGAGAGTCGACTGATGGTCGCTGCCAGTTTGTCTCCTCCATGGCGTTCAGCCTGTTGCACCAGCACACCAACAACGCCATCCAGAAGCTTTTGTTTCACTTCATCTGGAATAAGAGAAAGAATGCTCATCTACCCTCCATTGCGCAAGAGCTTTGTTAATACAGCCTCCACAGGATTTGTAATTTTTTCTGCATCTACTAATAAGACGTGGAAGTCGTCTTATTATACAAAGAGGGTAGAAAAGGGAATGATTTAACAAGCAGGCAAAAAGATTTTGATCAGCTTTTCAGGGTTTCAGATGATTCCAGCTTCGCACCTCTAACACATCCTCATGCCCATCGGGATACAGCAGCTTCATACCAGCCTCAGGAGGAAGCATTGTGCCGATAGGAGTAACAGAGATGCCCGTTGTGGTATGGATGGCCTCAATCACCTTTTGCTCGTGGCCCGGCGAGACGGTAAAGAGAAGTTCGTAGTCTTCACCGCCATGCAGCACCCAGGAGAAGGGATCATAGTTGATACTGGCCGCAACGGCACGGATCGATGGAGAGAGCGGAAGGTGAGCAAGGTCGAGGCGTGCACCGACGTTACTTTGAGTGCAGAGATGCGAGAGGTCGCCGCTAAGTCCATCGCTAATATCGAGCAGAGCAGTGATGATTGCAGGGCCGAACTGGCTCAGGATACGTCCGACGCGGATACGGGGCTGTGGAGTACGATGCACGCTCCGCAACACTTCCTGAGCATTGTGAGGATAGCGAGAGTCGGGGTGGAGAAGAGTATGGAGGCCAGCTGCGGAATCACCTGGAGTACATGTGACCATCAATGTATCACCACTATGAGCACCACTACGGGTAAGAGCATGGCCTCGTTCGACGGTGCCAAGCAGAGTGATATCGATAACCAGAGAAGCGGATTTGCCGGAAGATGCGATATTGCCGCCAACGATTGCCGTTGAGTAGTGAGCGGCCTCATGGCGTATTCCAGCATAGATGTTATCCACGTACGAGCGTGAGAGGTCCGGTGGCAAGATCAGCGAGACCAGGGCATAACGAGGCTCACCACCCATAGCAGCAATATCGCTCAAGTTCACGGCCAGAGCTTTGCGCCCAATCTGTTCGGGAGGAGAGAACTGGCGTGTGAAATGGATACCCTCGACCTGGCTATCACAGGTCGCCAGCAGCAGTGTATCGATGTTAAGATCAAGGATAGCACAATCATCACCCACACCAAGAGCTACATCTGGGCGAGTGGATAAGCCTCTGGTAAGGTGAGCGATCAGTTCAAATTCACCAGATGATGAAACATCCATATTTAGAAATTACCTTATGAGCAGGCGTTCCGCCTCAATATAGGTAGGGCCAGCTTCAAGAAAGCCGAGGCGATGATAGAGATTGACGGCTGGAATACCAAGTGTCACGTATAGGAGAACAGTCGGATAATCCAGTTCTTGCAGGCGGCGCATCGCTTTCAGGGCAAGGAGTTGACCCAGGCCGACATGGCGGAATGACGGTGCAACAGCCATATGACGAATGCAAGGGATACCGCGTTCAAGATGAATGAGAATAGCGCCGGCGAGATGGTAATGGTCCAGGCTATGCTCGACCACAAAGCAGCTTTCAGGGATAAAGGGACCAAAACGCCCTTCCTGGAGAGAACGAACCTCGGCACGCCAGCTTGCGACATCGGAATAAAGATTATCGGGGCCGCCAGCGTAAGAGCGCTGGAGCAAGAGACCGACCTGTTCACCTTCATTAGGGAGTATCTGACGCACGCGGAGCGAGGAGGGTAAGGGATAATGCGGCATGAACAGGTTAGTCGCGGCGGTCATACCAGTACGATGGCGGCGTTCTTGAAAACCTGCAGCGGCGAACGAAGCGATATAGGCGGCGGGATAAGTAGCTTCAAGATGACGTACATCGAGCGCTGCGGAGCGCACGAGAGCTTCACCGACCACCTGTGCGGCGACACTACCACCAGCATCGGGGAGAAGCACGAGGCCATCGAGAAAAGCGGTATTGCCATGTGATGAGAAGCGCAAGCGGCCAATGGGAGTATCATCGCGCCAGAGGAGGTAACGGTTGGCCTGCATCTCAGGGCTTTCCTCTTTATAACGAGCAATCTGAGCATCTTCCGGTTCAAAATGAAGCTGGTCTGCGCTTCTTCGCGTTACAGAGACCCAGAGTTCAGCATCTTCGGACTGAGCGGGCCGCCACTCTACGGCGCTATGGGTCACGTCTGTCTTTAGCATGGCAATGCCTCCTGGTGATGGTGTTTATTGTCTTTTCGCGATTGAATCGTTGTAGGGTGTCTCTTTAGTATACAACAAGTAGTGATCAGCTTGATCGCGCCCAGGTGAATTTACATTGTAAATTCACCTGGGCGCGATCAAGCTGGTCACTATCAGATTTTGCTTCTTAGACGGTTTCCTTCAAGACGGTTAAATGGCAGACAAATCCTGAGAGACCATCGGACAAAGGTTTCTTAGGAGTCCAGGTCTTAAAGTTGATACTGTATTGCGATCTATAAGAGCGTATGTTATGCTAGCTAACGGGAATAGATAGAAAAGGCTGAATTGTACTGATGGCAGAATTATTAGTTGTGACGTTAGCATATACAATGACGGGCAGGGATGCGGATGTTCTTGCACGCATTCGTCTGATTGCAGACACGGTACGTAATGCGCCGGGGCTGGTAACTTCGCGTTTTTATCGCAGTCGGGGAAACGATGCATATTACCTCATGCTCACAACGTGGGATGACGATGAAAGCTGGCGTAGGGCACAGGAGCGCCATAATCCGAGACAACTCTTACTGAAGTCAGCGCCAGGTCTGCTTATCGCGCCACCGGAGCAGTGGTTAATGCGCTACCTGTGGGGATATAGCCGTCCCCTGGGGAGTCCACTCCTGGCGGCGGCCCACCTGGCCCATATTCGTAAGGACCAGGCCGAATATGCACAGCTTGGATGGATCGAAGGATTGCGACAAAGGACGGTGCAAGAACCACTCGCCTTTGCATTTTTAGCACGCGGAGTTCACGAGGAGAGCTTTCCAGGCAATCAGTCTGTCACTCCAACTCCAGCACCAGATAGCGCCGAGGACGCCCCTTATCAGCAGGGTTCCGTCCTTTTAAATCTTTTTAGTTGGGCGAGCGAAAACGAGCGCGAACAATTTTATGCAGACCCGAACTATCAGGATATCAATCGTTTTGTGAGCACAACAGGGACGATACGTATATTGCCATTGGAACCGATGTGAGTATCAGTCAGTCGGAAGATGTTTCAGCAACCGGTTTATCATAGTATTTTTTCAGTTCAGACTGCAGGAAAGCAGAGTCTAGCCACATAGCGCTGGTAAAGGTATGATATTCACCATCACAGAGGGGTGCAGGCCTTGTACATTTGAGATGAGGGGCAAGGCGGAAGCGCAGGGTATTGCCCTCAACCTCGACCCAGATATGGCGCAAGGTATAGCCCGTGCCCCATTTAAAGAGGACCATGGAATCATATTCTTCAAAGCGGCCTCGTCCCTTGAGCAAGTTTTTATTGATACTCTGGAGCATATCCGCTAATCCACTTTCACGTAACACCCATTTCGCATTTTCGCGCAGGGCCTGACGTGTAGCTTCACGTTCCTGGGCAGACAGGACTGTTTCTCTTTCCGATGACATAGCGTAATTTTTCCCGTTTCGTGATGTTCTTCTCTTGCAATCTTTCCGACTCAAAGCAGCAGAAGTGGGAGCAATACTTAAGCATTGCTCCCATCGGTAGCATAGCACAGATGTAGGAAAAATGCCACTTCACTTAAATTGAGCGAGAACATCCTCCTTCATAAAACGAAAGATGGTGTGTTCGAGTTGTCGTTGGGCGTGTGATGTGGAAGGGAGAGAGAAATGTGAGCAACCTTGATCATTCTTATTGCACTCTGAAGAGAGGAAAAAAACATTGCCAGGAGTTTGTTTTGCGTGACGTTTTGCATTGGCCACCAGGGCACCGATCTCATCGATGCTATGCAAACGGCGTTCCTGGCTACTGACAACGCCAATCGAGAGAGAGACGAGGGGAAACTGATAGGGGCGTCCTTTGCGATCGACGCCGCTGATCGTCCCACGCTCCATGTCATCTGCTCGATAGAGCAAGGTGCTCTCTTGCTTATAACGAGCAAGAATATTGCGGCATAGGGTATGAGAACGGTCGGGAGTAGTGACAATCACAAAATCATCGCCGCCCACGTGGCCGACAAAATCATCCGCGTTACCATCCTCGTAGACGACACGTTGGCAGATATGACCAACCAACAAAATCATATTATTGCCAGCGAGAAAGCCATAGACATCATTAAAGGCTTTAAAATTATCGAGGTCGAGATACAGGATGCTCCATGGTTCTGTGCTATTAAGTTTGTAGTCGATAGCACGTTCAAGTTGCAAGCCGCCGGGCAATAGAGTTAGAGGAGAGAGAGAGCAGAGTTGAGCACGACGGAGTTGAGAGCGTACGCAGGCAAGCAGTTCATCCACAACTTCTGCAGGAAGGATGCCAACAGGGACAGGATTAAAAATATAATTATCGACGCCAGCCTCAAGAGCACGAACCTTTAAAGCGACTGAACTGGATGGGCTGAGCATAATGATAGGAATATGCATACTTTTGGGATGTGAGCGCAGGCAACGAATCGCCTCATAGGCATCCATTGTTGAGAGCGCCAGATTGAAGATAATCAGGAGGGGAACTTCACGTAAAGCAAACTGTACAGCATCATCGCCATTGAGAACTCCGACAGTATGGTATTCTTCACTTATCAACTCATCATTGAGTAATCTAGAGATAGACCCCTCATCCTCGACGACTAAAATGCTGGACATGTGTACTCCTGCCACTACATACGACTAATTTACCCATTATACCTTACCAGACCTGCACTCATTAGAGAAACTGATGTGCTAAGAGTCTTTGAGGCAGCTACATTGGCTCCTCTCTATCTTTCTATACTGATACAACAGTACAACGTACAACGCTATTACGCAAGTCTGTTTACGAAATAAAAAAACAGCATAGAAAACGCAATGGATTGTAGGGTACAGTTGTTTCGTTTCGGGTAAGGTATTAAGGTGTTCAACAACATCTTCAGAGAATGCGATGTGTCTTACGAGTAAATTGTTGGCGAAACCTTCCCCCGAAGAACATCGCCAGCATCCAGGACAATGAAAGAAAGAGGCAGGTGACAAAATAAAGAGTGCATCAGGCTGCCTCACTCATCTACTTCCTGTTCCTTTTAAAAGACCTGTTGAAGGAAGCCGACGAGCCTCAACAGGTACAGATACAAAGAGAAAAGGTCGTCCACTAGTGATACAAGACACCACGTGCTACAAAATGATATACAAATGTTATCTTCAGTATAACATTCTTCTCGTCATATGCAAAGGTTTTGTTCAGGGAATTCTGAATAATTCGTCAATATTAATTTTTTTCTCACACACTATTACTTTCAGGCCAATCATACAGAGGTACTCAGCCGTATTCTATAGGAAGAAAGTTGACGCCTGACATATGGTGAGATAAGATAAAGGAACAGATGCAATTTTTAGGGGAGCGGGGGCAAGCGATGACCTCAACAGGACAGACTGAGCGACCAATTACATTCCTAAGTAAAGGGCAACCAGCATTTCTGCTGGAAGGAATAGTGCATGAACCTGTGCAAACAGAACGTGCGCCCGTCGTTGTCCTGTGCCATCCACAGCCAGCGAGTAGTGATATGAATGACTCCATTGACCCTCGGATTGGCGAGAAGTTTAGCAGGCGCTGGTATGATTGCGTTGACGGTTTAATTTTCGTGGCGTGGGTAAGAGCCAGGGACAGCAGACGGATGGAAGGTTAGAGCCACTTGATCTCTCTGGGGCAATAGATGCTATACTGGCGCATCCGCAAGCGAATCACGAGCAAGATTTGTGTGATTGGGCACGGGTTTGGAGCATACGCGGCGCTTCTCTACGCACCATTTGATCAGCGTATACGTACCCTTGTCGCCATTAGTCTGCCTCTTTTCCGTACCACGAGTGGCTTTCCGCGCCCTTTTGAGCGACCAAAGTTGTTTGTGACCGGTGAATTTGACGAAATTTGCCCATTATATAAACTGGAACCATTTGTTGAGCAACAAAAAGGCCCCAAAGGGATTAAAGTTATTATTGGAGCACGCCATCTGATGCGAGGCTATGAAGAGGCGGCTATTAGTGCGATTATGAAATATGTGAATGCATGGGCAATTATGCCCGGAGTATAAGTTTAATGAAACCAGATAACCCGATAATTGTACAAAGCGACCGCACCATTCTCCTGGAAGTCGATCACCCTCAGCATGCAGAAGCGCGTGATGCGCTCGCACAATTCGCCGAACTAGAGAAATCGCCAGAGCATATTCACACGTATCGTCTCTCGCCACTCTCGCTCTGGAATGCTGCGGCTGGCGGCATGAACGCGCAACAGATCGTGGATATGCTTACACAATACAGCAAATATGCCGTTCCATCCAATATCGTCA
The DNA here is from genome assembly GCA_963731415.1 of uncultured Chloroflexia bacterium. Classification (GTDB taxonomy): domain Bacteria; phylum Chloroflexota; class Ktedonobacteria; order Ktedonobacterales; family Ktedonobacteraceae; genus JACDAE01. Next base: position 107,876 of record CAVSVN010000024.1, on the reverse strand, counting down.
CCGACATTCGTGAGTATATCAATCGCTATGGGCGCATTAAACTTGTACGCGATGGAGATGAATTACTCCTCAAATCGGATGATGTCGCATTGATTGCTGAAGTATTGCATCATAAACGCACGCAGCCTTACCTGCTGGGTCAGATCGATCGGAATACGCTGCGCGTCGACTCAGCACGGCGTGGGCATATCAAACAGGCACTCATTCATATTGGCTTCCCTGCCGAAGACCTGGCAGGTTATACCGATGGTTCAGCGCTACCGCTTAAGTTGCGTCAGGAAACGCTTCTGGGCAAACATTTCGAGCCACGTGGATATCAGTCTGCCGCCGCCGCTGCGTTCTACGCTGGCGGTGCGCCAAGTGGTGGAAGTGGCGTTGTTGTGCTTCCCTGTGGAGCCGGTAAAACGATTGTTGGTCTCGCAACCATAGCCGACGTACAGCGGGCCACCTTGATTCTCACACCTAACACCGTCGCAGTACGACAATGGATTCAGGAAATTATCGACAAGACCGATATTCCACCAGAGATGGTGGGAGAATACACGGGAGAACGCAAAGATATTGCTCCTATTACAGTCAGCACGTATCAGATTCTCACCTATCGACGTAGCAGTAAAGAGAAAGAAAATGGAGATGAGAACGAGCAAGAGCACTTCCCTCACTTCTCACTCTTCACCAGTTATGACTGGGGATTGATCATCTACGATGAAGTCCACCTGTTGCCAGCACCTGTGTTCCGCGTCACCGCAGAGATTCAGGCACGGCGGCGTTTAGGATTAACCGCAACGCTCGTGCGTGAAGATGGACGTGAAGCAGATGTCTTTAGTCTGATTGGGCCTAAGAAATACGATGTACCCTGGCGAGAACTGGAGCAACAGGGATGGATTGCGACCGCTGAGTGTCACGAGATTCGCGTAGGCTTGAACGAGGAAGAGCAGATGACGTATGCAATGGCTGAGGTACGTGAAAAGTACCGCATCGCAGCTGAAACACCTGCTAAATTGAGCGTCACACGTCACCTTGTAGAACGGCACCAGGGCGACCAGATTCTGATCATCGGGCAATATATCGAACAGTTAAAAGCGCTCGCCGAGGAATTACAGGCACCACTGCTGACGGGCCGCACACCCAATGGTCAAAGAGAAAAGCTCTATGACCAGTTCAGGCGGGGTGATATCAAGCGGCTGGTTGTCAGTAAAGTTGCGAATTTCGCGATAGATCTGCCGGATGCCAACGTAGCGATTCAGGTCTCAGGGACCTTCGGTTCGCGGCAGGAAGAGGCACAACGGCTGGGAAGGATTCTGCGTCCTAAAAGCGATGGTGGTCTGGCATACTTTTACTCCGTCGTGACGCGTGATACGCGGGACCAGGAATTTTCTGCCAATCGCCAACTCTTCTTGACCGAGCAGGGATATCGGTATATTATCGAAGACGCGGAAGAACTGTTGACAATTTAGAGCATGCTCCTGCTTGACATTGAAAGAATGGGGTGATACGTTGAGCAATACAATACCAATTTTTAAGGATGCAGAGGATAGCATGTCTGACAATAATTATATTGAAGTTACAGGTGATGATTTTGCTGAAAAGGTATTAAGCCCGGCCCAGACGGTTGTGGTTATGTTTTCGGCAGCGCAGAGTAGCGCATGTCAGATACAGGAGCCAGAAGTTGTGGCAATCAGCAAAGAGTATCAGGGACGCGTAAACTTTGCCCGCCTCAATGTTGAGGGACAACAGGCACTCATCGAGCAATGGAATATTGATGGAGTGCCAACGCTTATTTTTTTCAAAGATGGGCAGGAGATTCACCGCATCAAAGGGATTGTGATGCGCGACAAATTGCGTCGCCAACTTGAAGGAGTTCTACTGGCGAACTAGCACAGGTTGTTTTTTTGTACTGGTATTTTCACTATACCAGTACAATTTATTTTGCAGTAGGAGAAGATGATGCAATATTTCTATCCAATGAAGCTAGAAGCATCATTACATGAAACGATCTGGGGTGGTCGACGCTTAGAACGAGATGGTTGGAAGCAGCTCCCACCTGGTGAAATTCTTGTCGGAGAAGCCTGGGAGACAGAAACCCACAATCTTATAGAGAATGGTCCTTATGCCGACAAGACATTGGGTGCAGTTGTGCAAGAGATGGGTGCCTCGCTCCTGGGCAAACGTTCAATTGAGATCTACGGGCTACGCTTTCCCCTCCTTGCCAAATTCATTGATGCTAATGCACAACTCTCAGTCCAGGTTCACCCCAGCGATATGTATGCGGCAGAGCACGAGGGTGGCAAATTAGGCAAAACGGAATTCTGGTATATCCTGGCAGCAGAGCCAGGTGCAAAGATTGTGTACGGATTTAAAGAGAAGACCTCTCGCGCAGAAGTTGAGCACGCCATTTTAAACAACACGCTGGATTCTCTATTACATGAAGAAGAAATCCAGGTTGGTGATGTTATCTTTGTTCCAGCAGGAACGGTACATGCTATCGGAAGCGGAATTCTGCTGTACGAACTGCAAGAATACTCTGATGTCACTTATAGAATGTATGATTATGGGCGTTTGACTGCTTCAGGCAAACCACGCGAGTTACACATTGAGCGTTCGCTGGCAGTATCTTCTTATGAGGTAGCAGCGCAGGTCAAAAAAACTCCGGTCTTATTGAAGGGGGAGCCAGGCTATGAAGATCGCTGCCTGGTTGCTTGTCGTTATTTTGTCGTCCGTGAGATGCGTCTCAAAGGACAGGGATTCGTGGAAGGCGAGACGGGGAGTAGTTGCGTTCTTCTCTCCTCTCTAGAAGCGGAGATAAAGGTCTACTATGGGGCCGATCTCAAACAGAGTGAGACGCTTTCGCGAGGGCAGACAATGATTCTTCCTGCCGCATTAGGAACACATCGTATTGAAGGCAATGGAACGTTTTTGTACACATATGTACCAGCACCCTCAGACGAAGCATGGCAGGCATGGCGCGAGAAAAATGAGGGATGATTTATAGCTATTCGCTTTGCCGACGTTTGCGTCGTTCCTCATCCAGATCGGTAATCGTGCCTTCGACTACATTTTGTTCGGATGTACTATCGTTTAAGGGATAGAGGGGGCTATGTGTGGAGAAGCTCTTCTGTATGGAGTTCACATCGGAAAGAACGTGCGAAATGGTCGTGCCGACATTCAGGAAGAAAATCACTCCATACAGAACTCCCCAGATAGCAAGTCCGATAAGCAACGTCACAATACCTGCAACGATAGCTGAGAGCACTCCCCCAGCACTACTCCAATTAAGGGCCATCTCAATAATAACCATGGCAATAACAGGCAACCAGAAAAAATTTACCAGGAGCCTGAGGAGCCAGAACATAAACCAGAACACGGCTTTGACTGGATCAGAGGGCATCTGCCACGGCGGTATCAGATTGCGTTGGCGTCTCTTTTTAATCACGTTCGACCTTCTTTGAGACCTGTTACGTTATGTATCTGTGTTATTGTAACAGTCTACTTCTATTTACGCTAGAGGGTAGGTCACGGTTTTACATAAGTAGGGACCAGATGATGCGGTTGAAAAAAGAAATCCGTCATGCCAGGGAAAACAGTGGAACAGGCGTAGCGGCCTCACGTATCCGGTTTTAGGCATGATTGTGCCTGGATTTAGCCGTTTCCATCTCTATGCAGAAACTGATATAATCTTAACAGCCATTAGATAGACGCAACAGAGAATATATATTGAGCATAAAGCATAGGTATGTGTCAGGGATAGCGATGGTAATAGCTGTTTGACTTGTATATGTTGGACAACTATAGTACGTTTCTATTGATAGGATTAAATATATTAAATTGTGCTTTGTTGCACGCAGGGGGGGTCTATGAATTTTGGATCGATACTAGTTAAAACACTGGTCGTTCTCGTTGTGTTATTTCTCTTATCACTCACAGGAGCGCTCACGTTTCCCATAGCGACCGCACTTTCCACTGGAACAAGTAGCGGCCTCACCAGTATCCTGCTCTTTATCGTTGCCATTCTTTTGCTCTCTATCATTGGCAATCTCCTTGCAAGAGGCATAAAAAGTGTAAAAAAAAGTGGAGAAGGGCTGCTGCTGGGATTTGTTGGGGCGCTGGCGATGGGAGGCATTCTTGCCATCTTCACCCAGTTGAATGTCCCCTATACGATTACCGTACATCTTGCCTGGCTTGGAACAAACTGGTATAGTCCGTTCCTATCCATCCTGTTTATCGGGATTCCGCTGATGTTTGTTTTCCTGATTGGGGATTAATAGGGGCATAATGATGCAGCCTATACTATACTCCGATATCAATGCATATTGAGGAGAAGATGATGGACCTTTACCATAGTAGGCGCTTTTCTCGTGCCACCGGTGATAAAGGTCATTAACAGCAGTGCATTTAGATTGATAGCGGATAGATGAGTGCTTTACAGACGAAGTACTCTTACTCCTTCTGCCTGGTAGTCTCATGAACGGGCACGTTCCCGATACGTTCGATATGCACCTCTTCATGTTTGATAGGTTCCACGAGATGCCTGGTGTCCTGAACTATCTGCTTTTGGACGGCGATCTCTTCAATTACAACTACCTGCTTTTGGATGATGACCTGCTCTTCACGCACAAAAATTCTGAGGGTACCTTCCTCTTTTAGCACCTCATCTTCTGTAGAAGATGGAGCAGGAGACGTTGTTTGTGGTGAAGTATATTCAGAGTCCGTTACGCCGGAAGCCGTCACCACCTGAGATGGTGGCTGAGAAACAGGCGGACGAGGGATACGCTCAATCGTGACTTCTTCCCGTGTGACGGGAACTGTGAAGGTTCTTTCCTCCGTGATCACACGTTTATGAATACGGATTTCTCCAGCATCGACAATATGCTTCTGAACTTGTGGCACCTCTTGACGGAGAGTAATGATCTGCTCTCCTCCCACTTGAAAGGGAATGAAGACATGATATGCCCCATAGCGGTTAAGCATATCACGAATTTCAAGCAGATGGCCCTGGGGGTGGACCAGTATAAGAGAAGACCCACGTGCTAATTCATGCTGATAAAATTGACGCTCTTCTCCAGGAAGATCTATCTGAGCCAATTCATCAGGGAGCGGTTCTCCTTCCGTTTCGCGTGCTGTTTTCGCATTTTTGAACGATCCAAAAATACCATGAGTATTTTTTTCTATTATCCGGGGATCATCGACTACCCAACTGGTTTGCCGTATTTCCTCAATAGCTTGTTCTGCAAGTCTATGGTCTCGAAAAACCCCTATTATTACAGATAGTGGGCTCGTTGTCATACGATTTTTCCTCCTGGAATAAGATTATCAGATAGAATAATTTTTCTCTATATTCTTGAATACGGTCTCAACATAGAAAATGTGACAAAATCTATCACTTTTCTACTATTCTACATCTTTTCCATGCATAGACACCTTCTATTTTATAATTTATTTATATACCATCATTATTTATGATGGTATAGTATTTAATGCATGTCAGGAATGATCCTGCAAAATTTGTGCAATTTTTTAAGGCAGGGTTAATACTGTCACCACTTTTTTCTCATATACGTGTAACAAGGGATACAGAAATCTCGTTAAAAAGTTTCGAAGCGCGTGAAGTATAAACAGAGGCACGTGACGAGGTTCTTGTTAATCAACCTGGAGAAGGATAAGAATACTCCAGGTTTTCAGAGTTGTTGAGAAATAAGGAAAGGGTGTAATATTATGGCAAAAAAATCTCCTCTTGTTATAGGGGTTTTCGAGCGCGAAGGGGATGCGAGGGCTGCACTAAAGGCCCTTGAAGATGCGGGATTTGCAAAGGATCAGATTGGGCTTGCACTACGCGAGGGGGGGATCGTTACTCACTCTCTGCTTAATGACCTCGTCAAGTTAGGAGTTCCTCAGGACCAGAGCGCATACTATGAAAGTGAATATAAGGCTGGCCGTGCCATTCTCTCCGTGCGGGCTGATGGGCGTGACCAGGAAGCCACAAGTATTCTACAGCAGTATGGGGCTTATGATCAAGGGGCACAACAAAGTACGACTGCACAAACAACTGCTGACATGACGGCAGGAAGAACAGTTGCCGACAGGGCCACTGCTCAGGGAACGACTGATGAGGAACATGCTCTCCATTTGCGTGCGGAGCGGTTAAATGTTGGCAAGCAGACTGTTCAGAGTGGAGAGGTACAGATTCACAAAGAAGTGGTCGAAGAGCGGCAGGCCATTGATGTTCCAGTCAATCATGAGGAAGTGTTTATCGAGCGTCGCAGCATAGACGATGGGCATCTCTCAGATACTCCTATTGGTCAGGATGAAACGATCCGCGTTCCCGTGCTAGAGGAGCAGGTGAATGTAACCAAAACTGCGGTTGAAACAGGAGAAGTCGCCGTCGGGAAACGTAAGGTACAAGAGAATCAAGCGCGTTACGGATACGGTCCGACATGAAGAAGCACGCCTGGATAAAGATGGAAATCCCCTTATCCATGCCGATGAGGACCTTTCGAATCGATAATGGTGCTGAAAGAGCATCTACAGCCGTTGTAAGAGAATCGACCGGAGTGTGTGAGCGAGATAAAGGTACTCATCTCTCTTCAAGAGTGGACAAGGCTGAATGTGTGGAAAAGGAAGAACAACATACAATCAGGAAGGGTATCACTCCTCGCTCCCGTTTTTAGCTTAAAGAAGGAATAGAAATAAGGACTATGCAACAACAGCAAAATGCAGGTATGCTTTGGACCGCCAATCGCATCTTTGCCTTAGTACTTGGTATCGTTTTTGTTCTCGTCGGGATTATCGGCTTCCTTACTCCAATGGAGAATGCTACTGGAGTTCGAGCGATCTTTGGCATTTTTGATGTCGATACCGTACATAACATCATTCATCTGGTCACAGGCATCATTGCCATCGCAGCAGCCTTTTTAGGAGGATCGCGGACGTTTAATCAGATCTTCGGTATTCTATATACCATCCTGGGTATTCTGGGTCTGTTCTCATTCCTCTACTTTCCCGCTGGTACCTATGGTACAGATAGTGGGCTGTTCCTGGGTCTTACCCATCTGAATGCAGGGGATCATATCCTTCATCTAATTACAGGTATTGCCGCCATTATCGTTGGCTTTTTCCTGGCTGGTTCTGTAACTCATGCAACTCCAGCCGCGAAATGAGACGAAGGCACCTTGTAAATAGGGCACCATGACTTCACAGAAATATTGAGGGAAAACTTACGTAAGGATTTACATAAGTTTTCCCTCAATATTATATGTAACAAAAGGGCGACTATTAAGAATTCACTCCGTTTGTGAACTCAAAACGCTTCTCACAGCCTCAATGGTTGGCTGAATCACAATCCCGCTTGTCTCCTGAGGAATGCCAGTCTTGCTATCTTTGAGCAGAGTGCCAGTAAGAACGCCAACCACGAAGTCATCGTGTTTAATGACGCCATTGGCGACCAGTTTGCGCACACCGGCCAGAGTAGCGGCGGAGGCGGGTTCGCAGCCAATACCAGAGCGATCGATCACAGCTTTAGCGGCAAGAATTTCGTCGTCGCTGACCTCTTCCACGATGCCATTACACTCTTCAATGACGCGACGAGCACGGGTATAGCTGACCGGGTTGCCGATCTTGATGGCAGTCGCGACCGTATCGGCCTGGACGGACTCGCGGACGGCGAAACTCCTGCTTGAAGCTGCGATAGAAGGGATTAGCTCCAGCAGCCTGAATTGAGGCAATGCGCGGCATGTGGCTGATCAACGAGAGCTCATAGGCCTGGCGGAATGCTTTGCCGATAGCTGAGGTGTTGCCCAGGTTGCCAGCAGGAAGCACGAGCCAGTCAGGTGCCTGCCAGTCGAGCTGCTGCAAGATCTCGAAGCCAATGGCTTTCTGCCCCTCCACGCGGAAGGGATTGAGCGAATTGAGCAGATAGATGCCCAGTTCGTTGCAGACCTGTTCGACCAGGCGCATAGCATCGTCGAAATCGCCCTCGATCTGAATAGTTTGAGCGCCATAGGCAAGGGATTGCGCTAATTTGCCACCCGCAACATGACCAGCAGGCAGGAAGACGATGCCGCGCATACCAGCCTGAGCAGCGTAAGATGCCAGGGAAGCCGAGGTATTACCAGTCGAGGCGCAGGCTACAGCTTTCGCGCCCATCATACGCGCCATCGTTACACCTACCGTCATGCCACGATCTTTGAAGCTCCCAGTAGGATTTTCGCCTTCATGCTTCAGGAAGAAGCGTTCGAGTCCAGCATACAGCCCTATCTGGCGATGGCCAGCACGACCTGGACCACAATTTTCTCTGCCGACGGGATAGAGGCATGTATTGCCTTCGGGACGACTCACCACATAGGCTTCGGGCGCGGGCAGGATCAGTTCACGATAGCGCCAGACGCCACTGGTATTGAGCAGTTCTCTATCGGTACTGATGGACCAGATGGGAGGAGTGGTCGCACGTTCATCGAAAAGCTGTCGCCACCCTGCACCAGGAGGAAGCGTATCAGTCAGCTTCATAGACTGGGAGGAGTGAGAGCCGGGGAGATTGAACTGCATCTCAACGTCCAGCACGCCACCGCAGACGCAGCGGTAACGTGGAAGAGGAGATGGATGTCCAGGCTCCAGAGCGGGATAGAGCGTCGAGCACTCCACACAACGTAATGAGACTGCCGATAACGCAGCAGTCACATCAGAAGAGATAGGGAGGGCAGAAGAATTATTCTGCTCGCCTGCCCCCTGGCCTGGCTGGAGACCAGTAGAATTGATCGCCATAACGAGCGCTAACTTCCTTTCGTATGCGGCCACGCGATGTTTTGAGCACACGCGCTCCACTCTGATCTGCTCGCAAAATCCTCCCGGTGCCTTCAATACCGGCAGCGCGAGCAGTTTCTTGCATTGCCTGTAGCACTTCATTCAAATGTGAGTCGGCTAAAGCAATGAGGGAAGAACCTCCACCAGAAAGGCTAGCACCATACGCTCCTGCTGCAACGGCAGCTTGGATAATAGCAGGCATAGCGGGGAAAAGCGCCTGCCGATAAGGTTGGTGCAGACGATCCTGCATAGCCTCACCTATGACTTCGTAGCGACCCATCTGTAGAGCCGTTAACAGCAAGGCGACACGCCCGGTATTAAACGTCACATCAGCTTTTGGATAGCTGGCAGGCAGTAACTTGCGTCCGGCCACAGTATCCATAGGGAATGAAGGAGTAAAAACGACGGCTTTGAGAGCATCAGGGAAAGGCGTTTTGATCGCGTGAATTTTTCCATCGAGGTTTGTTGTAGCGACCAGCCCCCCCAGGAGAGCGGGCGCGACATTATCGGGATGATTTCCCGCCTCAGCCTCTACTGCAAGCTCCAGGAGATCTTCTGTTGGCAAAGAGAGATTCTGAGGACGCAACCACTCGTTGGCGGCAACCAGCCCTCCCACAACAGCAGTCGCGCTACTGCCCAGGCCACAACCCGGCGGGACGTTGATCGTCATAAAAATGCGAACGGAAGGTAATGGAACTCTCCAGACGCTCGAAGAGCAGAGCAAAAGAGCGGAAGAACAAATTGTCGGGTCCAGTCGATAAATCCTTGCCTAACGCTCCCTTTACGGTGATAGAAGGGATGCAAGGGATCATCACCATGTTCTACAACCTCAAAGCGATTGTAGAGCTGCAACGCCAATCCCAGGCTATCAAAGCCGGGTCCCAGATTAGCTGACGTTGCTGGCGTTAAGACCGTTACGGACGCAGGTAATACCAGTGCCATCGCCGGCTGCCTGCCTTTCTGATGAAGAGTGCATTCTTCTTCCTTTCCTGAATTGCTTCATTACAGGTATTCTATCATATTTTGTGTCAATTCCAATTCATGAGGACTACTGTTCGCATTGCATCAATAAGCCCTACCCTATCCTATTAACGATACAGTATCCCGTCATTTAAGCAAGGTCGTCTTTGCACACACCTGGCAGACTAGAAGTATGCAGGATGTACGCATGGCGGATATACGATGTTGAGAAAGCTGCCATAAAAGATCTGCTCAAATCTTATTCTAACACGAACTGCGAATTGCTGCTAGATAGCGGCGGGGGTGTCCATGCCGCTTTCAACGATATAGATCAGGTCGGAGTCGCTCACAGTTTTCTTCTGGTCGGCCATCGCAACAAAGCGTCTGTAAGCGCTTTTGAGCTGTTCGGCGTCCAGTTTGTGACCAAGTTCGCGCAGGCGTGCATCCAGACCATGGCGACCAGAGTGCTTGCCAAGGATCAGGTGCGTATCGCCCCAACCAACCGATTGCGGCGTCATAATTTCGTAGGTGAGGCGATTCTTTAACATGCCATCCTGATGAATACCAGCTTCGTGAGCAAAGGCATTGGCACCTACGACGGCTTTATTTGGCTGGACGGGAATACTGGTCACGCGGCTTACGAGCTGGCTGGTGGCCAATAATTCCTGAGTATGGATACGTGTATCAACGTTGCCAAACGACTCAGGGCGTGTGTGCAGAGCCATGACGACTTCTTCTATCGCAGTATTGCCTGCACGTTCGCCCAGGCCGTTGATCGTCACCTCTACCTGGCGAGCACCTGCTTTGATAGCGGCAAGCGTATTGGCTGTCGCCATGCCCAGATCATCGTGGCAGTGAGCACTCAGAGTTACATTCTCGATGCCGGGAACACGCTCACGTAGATAGCGGAAGAGCGCCTCATACTCATGCGGCAGCGTATAACCAACGGTATCAGGAATATTAATCGTTGTTGCGCCTGATTTGATGGCAGTTTCAACGATGCGACAGAGGTAATCGCGGTCGCTGCGTGTGGCATCCTCGGCTGAGAATTCGACGGTGGGACAGAATTGACGAGCATACGCCACCATCGCTTTGACCTGTTGCAGAGCCTCTTCGCCGCTCATTTTTAGTTTATGCTTCAAGTGAATGTCAGAGGTCGCAAGAAACACATGGATGACCGGCTGCTCAGCTTCGCGCAGAGCTTCCCAGGCAGCCTCGATATCGGTGGGATTGGCACGGGCTAAGCCAGCGACCGCAACGCCACGGAGCCGCTGGGCAATTTCTTTCACGGACGCAAGATCACCGGGCGAGGCAGCAGGAAAGCCAGCTTCGATGATATCGACATTGAGACGCACTAACTGATCTGCCACCTGTAATTTCTCTGCAAGGGTCATGGTCGCGCCGGGTGACTGTTCGCCATCACGTAACGTCGTATCAAAAATTTTTACTACCTCAGGATCTCCCATGGTTTTGTCTCCTCTTTTGTGACTGGTCGCCTGACCAGTAATGGACATTCGATGGATGATTGTAGGGCGGCATGAATGCTGCCTGGACTGGGGCACGGTGGGCGCGATAATGAGCCCGTACGTGGGCGTCGTAAACGCGGCCCGTACAATCATCCGGGTATACCGTTAGTTCTTTGTTTCGGCTTTTGCCTCCGTTGATGCATTTTCGTTTGTGTCTGGCTTTTTCGGATTGAGCCAGGGCATCATGGAGCGCAGTTCACTTCCTACCTGTTCGATCTGATGACGGGCACCTGCGCGGCGCATCGCCTGGAAGGCGGGACGTCCAGCCTGGTTCTCTAAAATCCAGTTGGTGGCAAAGGTGCCATTCTGAATTTCGTGCAGCACCTGGCGCATCTGATTCCGTACATGCTCATCGATGATACGAGGCCCGGAAACATAGTCGCCATACTCGGCGGTATCGCTAATCGAGTAGCGCATGTAGCCCATGCCGCCCTGGTACATCAGGTCAACGATCAGCTTTACCTCGTGCATGCACTCGAAGTACGCAATTTCAGGCTGATAACCAGCCTCGACGAGCGTCTCGAAACCATTACGGATCAGAGATGTGATGCCGCCACAGAGCACAGCCTGCTCACCGAAGAGATCGGTCTCGGTCTCTTCGGGAATCGTTGTGCGCAGGACACCCGCACGAGTTGAACCTATTGCACGAGCATAGGCCAGGGTCAGAGCCTCTGCCTCGCCTGTTGCATCCTGATAGACGGCCCACACTGCCGGAACACCGACACCCTCAACATAGAGGCGGCGTAACATGTGACCAGGGCTTTTAGGCGCAACCATTGCAACATCCACATCCGGTGGCGGCACGATCTGCGAATAGTGCAGGCTGAAACCATGCGCCGTCATCAGCATCTTGCCAGCAGCCAGGCCAGGACGGATATCACGCTCAAATACCTCGCGATGATGCTGATCAGGGATCAGGATCATAATAACATCGGCCTGCTGAGCCGCATCGGCAGGAGTCAGGACACGGAGTCCATCGGCCTCAGCTTTTGCACGGCTCTTGCTACCTGTTGGCAGACCTACGACCACATCACAACCACTATCGCGCATATTCAATGCATGAGCATGACCCTGACTACCATAACCAATTACAGCGATACGTTTCTGTTGAATAAGTTCGAGATTTGCATCCGCATCATAATAAATAGTCGCCATTGTCGTTTTTCCCTTCAAAAGAGTGAGCACATGTTTGTGCTCATCTTCTATTCTTCACCAGCACCCCGCGCCATCGCCACGCGACCTGAACGGGCAATTTCACGGATACCATAGACCTGTAACAGTTCCATCAAGCTTCTCGATCTTCTCTTCGCTGCCCGTCACTTCTAACGTGACCGCTTCCGGTGCCATATCAACGGCATGTGCGCCAAAAAGATGAGCCTGTTCAATAATCTCATGCACGTTATCAGAGGTACTTTTCACCTTAATTAAGGCAAGCTCACGTGCAACCGTCTGGCTAAGAGACAAGATTCGTGACCTGCCGCACATCGACGATTTTGCGCATTTGCTCTACAAGATGCTCCAGGGCAACTTCAGAATCATTCACGACCACCGTAATGCGTACTATCTCAGGCTGTTCGCTGCGGCCAAGCACAAACGTCTGCATGTTGGCACGGCGGCGGCGCAACAGTCCGATCACACGATCAACCGCACCAGGACGATCCTCAACCTTGATAATAAGTGTGTGAGCCTGCTCAACGCCCTGGGGCAGATTTGACTGCCCCGAACGATCAGCGGATGTAATAGTATGCGTCGTCATCTTACGAGTTCTCCTTCGCCGTCTCTTCAATCATATTGGTGATCGACGAACCGGGAGGAACCATGGGATACACATTGGCTCCAGCAGCGATCACAAAATCGATAATCACCGTACCCTCAGTCTCCATTGCACGCTTGACGGCAGCCGCCACATCCTCACGCCTCGTCACGCGGATACCCGTCACACCATATGCATCAGCAAGCTTTACATAGTCAGGACCGGTCATAGGTGTTTCGGAATAGTTGCGGGAGTGGAAAAACTCTTGCCACTGGCGCACCATGCCGAGGTAGCCATTGTTCATAATCGCGATCTTGAGCGGAATATGTTCTTGCTGCAGCGTTGCCAGTTCCTGAATATTCATCTGGATGCCACCATCGCCAGCCACGGCCCAGACGGATGCATCGGGCATACCGGTCTTGACGCCCATAGCAGCAGGAAGAGCAAAGCCCATCGTCCCCAGGCCGCCGGAGGTGATATGGCTATTGGGCGTGTCCAGGTATAGTGACGAGCCGTCCACATCTGGTTCTGACCGACATCGGAGACGACAATAGCCTCACCGTGAGTCGCTTCGCGGATCGCCGCCAGAATACCGATAGGATCGGGAAGGACATCATCGCGCTGAATCTGCTGCTGCCGCGCCTCATCTTCTGCCTGCCAGGAGCGGACCTCATTGAGCCAGGCGTCTTTGGTAGAAGGTTCGACAGTCTCAGCCAATGCAGCAAGGGCAAGCTTTGCATCAGAGACGATAGGAAGCGCAGCTACCTTCACTTTATGCATCTCAGAAGGATCGATATCGATATGAATAAAGCGTGCATTGGGAGCAAAACCATCGACCTTACCAGTCACACGATCATCGAAGCGCAGACCAACACCAATAATCAGATCGGAGAGGCCAATCGCCTTATTCACATGAGCAGGACCATGCATACCGGGCATACCAAGATAGAGTGGATGCGTCTCTGAGAAAGCGACTCAGGCCAAGCAGGGTCGTAATCACAGGAATGTTTGTCTTCTCAGCGAACGCCTGCAATTCAGCATAAGCATTGGCAAGGATAATCCCGTGACCAGCCATGATAAGTGGGCGCTCCGCCTGAGCAATCATCTGAGCTGCCTGCGCCAGAGCAGCAGGTGTAGGACGGGGCACATCAGCGGATGCCGCGCTTAGATATTCCTCGGATGTCATATGGGCCGAAGGATTATACTTTGTTTTGAGTTGCTGGACATCCTTTGGCACATCGATCAGAACAGGGCCGGGACGACCACTGCGAGCGATGCGAAATGCTTCGTGCACGACAGCGGCGAGTTCATCCGTATTGCGCACCAGAAAATTATGCTTGGTGATAGGTTGAGTCACACCGAGCACATCGGTCTCTTGAAATGCATCGCGACCAATAGCCGGACGAGCAACCTGACCAGTAATAGCAACGAGTGGAATCGAGTCCATAAAAGCGGTTGCCAGGCCAGTTACAAGATTTGTCGCACCGGGGCCGCTGGTTGCTACACAGACGCCAACTTTACCAGTAGCGCGTGAATAACCATCGGCGGCATGGGCAGCGCCCTGTTCGTGACGAGTCAGCACATGATGCAAAGTAGGATAGGAGGTGAATGCATCGTAAAAGGGCATAATTGCGCCACCGGGATAGCCATAGAGCACCTCTACACCTTCGCGTACGAGAGCCTCGCATAAAATATGACTACCTGCAAGTTCGCGTATATCCTCGTCGTGATCTGCCTGAGTTGCGATGGTTGTTTAATACTCTTTGCAGCGATTGCCATAATTCCTCCTGGATAGATAAACTAATAAAAAAGGGGACCTCCCAGACGTGGGAGGTCCCTATGCGGTTACCTTCTTTGGATTGGGTTGCGTCGTTGCTCCCCTTAATCTCCCTGTGTCCTATGTGTGCGCGGTGTTGCCTGGCCTTACTACTGAATGCCCTACCAGACTCTCAAGGCTTACGAGTCCAGTAAGGCCGATAAGGAGGAGGCTAATAAGTGCCACAAGACCGAGGAGAAGGGAGCATACAAGATGCACCACAAATAAAAAAACCGACGCTAATACGTCGGTCCCGATGATAGTGGTGCTGGTAGCCGAAGTAGCAGCAGCAGCCATGCCCATACACATTGCATGCATAGGCTGAGAAGCAGGCATACGCTCAGCATGGGAAGACCATGCAGAAGATGTATTTTGGGTGCGTATGACAGTGCCAACATTATAACTACTCCAACCAAAGTGTTTTCCAGGTGTGATTTCGTGATACCTGTTACTATAAGCGCTACAACGGCGACCTTGCCGGAGCACTTTGTAGTAATGTATCTAATGAAACAGAGGATACACCACCTTGCGAACTCTTGTCAACCCTGATATGAAAATTTCGGCGTATTTTGGAGAAAGCATACAGGTTTTTGGACTTTAGTATGGATGATGGTTACATATGAGTCATAAAAGTAGGGTCCAGGTATTGACGTCTCTACCTCCAGAATTATGCTTCATTAGCTTAGCATTGTAAAACTCACTCTTCGGTTGTAAGCTTGTGTATAAATACTCCTCAAGGTTGATCCTTTTATTAAAAGGTGGTTGGGTAAGGTTAGAGGAGTCCTCGTTCCATCAGTATTCTCGCGCACCATTGCAATATGCTCATGCTCTCGTACAACACGAAATTCCAGAGACTCAAAAGTCTCTGAGAACTTTTGCTTTAGGCGCATCTACTGGAAATCTAGGCATTAAATAGCCAGGTCCGATTCAGTAATGTATGCATCAAGAACTGGCGACTCCACATCCAAGACTTCACTACCAAAAGTCTCGATATGGAAACGGATAGCCGACTCAACATCAGCCAGAGCACCCTCATAAGTGTCACCTTCACCAACAACCACTCCTTTCAAACCTAGAGGATAGGCTATATATCCATCAGGATGCTTCTCCACGATCACCTTTATTCGTTTCATAGCCACTCCTAGCTCACAAAAATTATGCATATAAAAACAATTGTTTTTGCTAGCAGAAGAGTAACACCTCTCTCTGATAAGGTCAAGACTTCTAGCAAGCCACATAACTGATCCATATATTGACAATCCCCATCATTAATGTTATGTTACACAATAACGAAATCGATTTCGCCAGGATTTCATTCCGAAAGGAGGATCTTGCAGCAGTGAAGATGCAAATGTGGCTGACCACGTCGGTGTCAGGACCCCCTGGTCTCCAATTATTCAAATTGACCATATTCACTCTGCTGCCTCATCACCAATAACCCGCCTATATGCTTTTGTTCACTATACCCATCTTTAACAACTGTTACACTATGGCTTGTTTGAGATCAATACTATCATTGTATGTCGGTATGATGTTGCGGCCCCATACGCTACTCACTTCAAGCAACATGTTTTATCAAGGAGGATTAAATAGTTTATGTCAATTCGCACTTATGCACGTTTCCACTGTGGACTTTCGGGAGCATCGTAGCTCTGTTGGCAACCTTTGTTCTTCCCTTTAGTAGCGCCTCTGCACATACCACTGTACCAGCTAGCCCAACGAACAGAGCAACACAGGCACGCAAAGCTCCACTACCCGTCGCCAGTGTCCCATCTCGCTACTCCTTCACTGTATTTACCAATAGCAGTCAGTCGAACATGTATGTTTATCAATCTACAGATGGCCTCAACTTCAATAAGATCGCTGGGCCAGCCTATACGCCTCCAACGGGGTTAGTACGCGATCCCAGCATTATGCACTATAGCGACGGTCTTTATTATGTAACCTACACGACTAACTGGACTGGACATACTATTGGTATTGCCTCCAGTTCTGACCTGTTGCATTGGACGTTCCTTGAAAACATTACGTTGCCAGCAAGCGTGTACGAGACCTGGGCACCGGAATGGTTCAAAGATCCCAATGGCAGTATCAACATTATCGTCAATCTAAACAGCACAAATGCGGGTGATTCCAACTTCATTCCGAATAAGATTACTGCGCTCAACGGCTCGCTCACCTCATGGAGTAGTCCGACGCCCCTACTAGGACTTCGCGCCAAATTATATCGATACCTTCGTAGTCAAGGTCGGTAACATCTATCACGCCTTTGTCAAAAACGAGACTACCAAGTACATCGAACATGCCACCGCCAGCAATCTAGCAGGTCCCTATACCTTTGTGGGAACAGGCAACTGGGCGGGTTGGGGTCCCAATCTCGAAGGTCCGGCGCTCTATCAGCTCGACAACGGCACGTGGCGCATTATTATGGATGGCTACAATGCCGGTCACTACTGGTACAGTGATAGCAGCAATAACTTTCAGACCTGGACGACGAAGCAATTCATGCCAGACGGTCTCTCCGGTTTTGTGCGTCATGGCACGGTACTGAAAGAAACGTTTGATCCAAATGCACAGTATGAGATCGTCAATCGTAAGAGCGGCGAACTCCTTGATGTGAAGGTGGGTTCCTCTGGTGATGAGGATAACAGAGTAAGAAGCAAAGATAGCTCGTCTCTTCTACCTGCCGATAGTGACAAAAAAAGCGTATGCAGCGTCTCTGATACGGCTAACAGAGAGGAATCTGACAATGATGCATCCGCCAAGCAATGGCAGATTGTAGATACGGGCAGTTACAATTTTGCGCTTACGAACTCCAAAAGTGGCAAATATATTGACATAACGAGAGCTTCTACAGCAAATGGAGCGCAGGCCCTTCAATGCTCCAGTAGCGGAAAGTCCGATCAACGCTGGCAGATTATCTCCGTCGGTGGCGGCTATTACAAGATCCTCAATGCTAATAGCGGTAAAGCTCTTGAAGCTTCTGGCGATGACGACAATGTGGTAAAGCAAGAGACCGATACAGGTAGTGTGAAGCAGCAGTGGAGTTTTGTGCAGGTTTCAGAGGTAGCATCAGAAGCGATCATACCAGGTGGGAGTTGGACAGACACGCACGGCAAAAGCCTACAAGCTCATGGAACGGGTATGATTAAAGTAGGTAAAACCTATTACTGGTTTGGAGAGAACCGGGCAAAGAATAACGTGTCCTTCGTCGCAATCAGTTGTTATTCATCGGACGATCTTGTTCACTGGAAATTTCGTGGGAATGTTCTGACGCTGCAGAAGAGTGGTGATCTGGGTCCGAACAGGGTAGTTGAACGTCCCAAGGTCATTTACAATGCCTCGACGAAGACCTATGTGATGTACTTACATATCGACAGCGCTAATTATAGCGAGGCAAAAGTTGGAGTGGCGACCAGTAAGGAAGTTGATGAGGACTATACTTATCGGGGAAGTTATAATCCTGGCGGCAATCAAAGTCGGGATATGACGGTCTTCCAGGACACCAATGGTTCGGCCTACCTGATCTATGCCACCAATAACAACTACGCACTAAACATCGATAGGCTCTCGTCCAACTATCTGAGCGATACTGGCAATGTTTATACGTTCAATATACGCCTGGAAGCGCCGGGCATGTTCAAGGCAAACGGACGCTACTATCTGATCGCTTCATCTCCGACCGGATGGGCACCCAATGCCAATACATATGTCAGCGCTACCTCGCTCAGTGGACCCTGGACCACTCCAGCCAGTTTAGCACCGAACTCACCCAACACCTATAGCTCTCAGGATGCCTACATCCTCCCGGTTACAGGCAGTCGTGGCACCACTTACATCTATATGGGAGATCGTTGGGATTCCACAGGACTAGGGAACTCGCGCTACATCTGGCTTCCGCTGAGCTTCAATGGGATAGACATCTCGCTCTCCTACTATGATGCCTGGACGATTAATACACATACGGGATTATGGAGTGCCGCAACTCCAATCTCCTATGAAGCCGAGTCGGCGGCCAATACGCTCAACGGTGGAGCGATTGTAATGAACTGCAACAACTGTTCTGGTGGCCAGGACGTGGGCTATGTAGGCAATAACAGTGGTACGCTACAATTCAACAACGTAAATGTTCCTGCCTGTACGGATGATTACCTGCTCACCATTTATTATGCCAATGGTGATCCTGCGACACGTACAGCCTCTATCAGTATCAATGGAGGTCCAGCCACAACATTCAGTTTTGTCAGCACCTATGGAGGAAATCTCGTTGCTACTCTACCTGTGATTGCACATCTCAACGCAGGTAGCAATACCATCACGTTTTCTAACACCTCCACCTGGGCACCCGATATTGATAAGATCACGATAACCTGTTAAAGCTGGGGGATGAACGGCCCATACGGGTTTATAAATGGCACCCCTACACCATCGGGAACCGGACGGTGTAGGGGTGCCATTTATAAACCCATCCGCTACATATTTCATTGCTTCTTGCTATTGTTCCAGACCAGTTACCAGGATGCTCTCGAACATGTCAGCAATATGCAGGGGAGTATATTTACCGGATGCGTGATACCATTGTGCTAGCGAGTTACACATACCAAGCAGACCGAAAGCTACAATCTTCGGATCAATTTCAGGCTTGAAAATACCTGCCTGCTGGCCTTCCTCAATTATACGCTCAAAGTAGCGTTCGTAAGCTTTTCTACGTAGCAATATCTCTTTTGCGAATGGACCCGTGAGGTGATGTTGCTCACGGAAGAAGACCGTCATGGCTGGTGAACGATCCGCAGCCACCGTCGTCTGATGCTCTACCGCCCGCCGCAACTTCTCCTGAGGAGAGTACATACCCTCGACAATACGACGTAATGGCTCCTCGCTGACCGTTAATACCATCAGGTAGATCAGGCGCAGAATCTCTTCTTTGTTTTTGACATGATAATAAAGCGCACCCTTCGTCGCCCCTAATACCTCGGCGATATCTTCCAGGCTGGTTGCGCCAAATCCCTTCTGGGCAAACAATCTGGCAGCAGCGGCGACAATAGCCTGTTGCGTGATGCGTTCGCGCTTGACTTTTCGGAATGCAGTGGGCGTCATAAATGTGGCCCCTACGATCGCGTCCTTATCTTGTGATCTTCGATTTTGAGTGCTCCATTCAACAAATATATTGATCATGTCCATTGATTTCTACGCATTGTTTAAATTAATGGTAATCGCAAAGCAGCATTTTGTCAATAGATACAGTGATAAATCTTGCTTTTTTGTCTTTCATAAGGTATAAACATACTAAGCGTTCAAATTTTGAGAGTGGAGATGGAAGAATGCAGATGCAGATACATGCCATTGTTAAAAGCTCGTAGAGTTGAATTCATTATACAGACTCCGCATACAAGGAGAATTATCTATGGCTTCTCTTGCCCCAGGCAGCTTACAAAGCGAAGACGCTGTACGCGAACGTCTGCGTAAGCAGCAGCTCATTGAGTCGCTTAACCATATGAGTCCCATCTATCTCGAAGGAATTAAACGCATTCTCACAGTCTCAGCAGATACAGAATTGATTAGCGCCCCGGCCTATTATCACGCCGCCATCTATGCACCTACGCTCAATAATTTTGGGTCGGCTATCTCCATTATTCAAGATGAACTTGGACATGCACATATCGCCTATCGCCTGCTGCGTGACCTGGGTGTAGATACGGATAAGCTGATTTTTGAGCGTGCTCCACGCGACTTTAAATATCCCTACGCCTTTGATGTTGGCCTGGATAGCTGGGTTGAGCTGATCGTTGCCAATGCATTCTATGATCGTGCAGGCTATACGCTGCTGGGAGATATCTATCGCAGCACAACGTTTGGTCCATGGAAGCGTGCACTGGTCAAAGTTGATAAGGAAGAGACGTTTCACCTGCGCCATGGCGAACAAAACATGCGTAAGATCAACCAGACACCAGAGGGACATGAAGCATTACAGAGGGCCGTTGATTGGATGTTTATGCTCACAGTTGAATGGTTTGGCTTGCCTGATGATCTGAAGAAAGCATAGTGAACAGCTCGATTATGGCTTTAAAGGGCACAGTAACGACGAACTGCGCCAGATATGGATGACCACGGCGGTTCCATTGTGCGAAGAGCTGCATCTCAAGGTGCCTGCACACTATGATGAAGAACAGAAAAAATATCGTCATTGACTGCCCATTCCCTGCTCATTTCGATGCACAGGCGAAACGCTGGCTGCTTGAAGATGGCGCCTGTAGCTGGAACGATGTAATGAAGCGCTGGAAGGCTCGTGGACCGATGAACGAAGAGTTTGTGGGACTGGTCCAGCGTGGAGGCGCGAGATGCTACGTTTATTGGAGCAAGAGGCATGACTACGACATATCCATCTGTACAAACACTCATACGCCACCGATACTTCCTGCGCGGCACTCTGGGATGCCTTGCGTGACGTGATGGACCCTGAAATTCCGATCAGCGTGGTAGACATGGGCCTGATCGTTGATCTACAGGAAGACGAGGGAATTGTGCATGTAAAGCTCACCTTCACTGCCATGGGCTGCCCGGCAACCGAGTTCATTCTAGAAGATGTTCGCACTCGCCTGCTGCAAGAACCTGGTATCAAAGACGTGCAGATCGAGATTGTCTGGAGTCCCATCTGGACAAAAGAGCGGCTCAGCGAAGAGGGTATCGATATTATGCGCACCTGGGGGATATCAGCATGAGTTCAGACTGCAACGCCAACAGATATTCCAGCCGGGCGCGAGGCACTGCACCGAAAGCCATGTCTGGCAAGTCTATGCAAGGCGCAAATATGATGAGCCACTGTATGAAATCGGGAACGTGATGGCCGATGATGTCGAGCTGGCAAAAGTGTACGCACTCAGCATCTTTGACGAATTTAGCTGGGTTGAGATGGTCATCATACCTCGTGAGACTATTGTAACCGTTATCGCATCATAGTTTTCAGTACCCTCAACGGGTCGAGGAGAAATGGTAGCTCCACCTCCTTCAGCGAGGAAATATACCTCTCAACCCGCAGAGGCACTGGAATATGGCAACAGGGTAGCGCACATCGATAATGCAGCACTTTTGCGCTGCTCTCGTCGCTTGCCGATAACAAACAGGCCATCGCGCGACGATACGCCTATTGGAGTAATGGCGCTCCGACCTTAGAAGCCGCCGTTGCCGCCGCCGCCATGACGCAAGATGAACTGGGTCATGCCCGTACCCTTTATCCCCTCTTAGAGGATTTTTCGCAAGCCGAAGCAGACTCCAGCACAGGTCGATCCAGTCACGCGCACGCTGCACTATCATCTGTCCTATCTGGACAATGATTTTCAGGGCTGGTCCGACTTTGTGGCAACAAACTTTCTGCTGGATAGCGCGTTGACTACCCTCTTCGAGGCGGCACAAAACTCCAGCTACGAACCATTGAGCCAGCGTGCACGCAAGGTGATACAGGAAGAACATGTTCATTTTGTACATGGTGAAGGCTGGGTACGACGCTTAGCAAAGATGGGAGGGGCCGTACGCGCCTCTATCGTCGCGTCACTGGCCCGCCTCTGGAACGAAACACTCTGCTGGTTCGGTCCCGATGACGATCCTGATATGCAGCGACTTTATCAGGAAGGAATTCTCGATGCATCTCCCGATGAACTGCGTAGCCGCTATCTCTACAAGATTATGCCCACCTTGAACAGTCTGGATATAATCGTTCCCGTTTCCTTCAATACCACAACAAAAAGCCTGGGAACTCACCCACGACCTTCCCTGGTCCACCTGGGACGCCACCACCAGAAGATTGACGTAATTCATTATGGACACCAATTCTGTACGGGCCGCATTCATGCCGCCCACCGTACAGGCCAGATTTATCGCGCCCACGGTCATCCTGTCCCTATTGCAGGTCAACCGATACCGAATTCTTTTCGCTCTTCGGTCAGCAACTGCTGACCGAACAGTACTATTGCAATAACTGTCATACACCCTTTGAGTACGTTAAAGACGATGTAGATGTTATCCCCGAAAGGATAGAAGATGATGACCACCACAAGCGAGCGCACGCTGGTAAACTACACCACCACCGATGGCGTAGCAATTCTCGAACTAAACAACTTGCCCGCCAACACCTATAGTTACGAAATGATGAGCCAGCTCGATGAAGCAATTTTGCGAGCACGCTTCGATGAGAAGGTGTTTGTTCTCCTTCTGCGTGGTGCAGGAGAAAAGTTCTTCAGTGCAGGTGCAGAGATTAGCATGTTAAATGCAGTCACACCAGAATTTAAATACTATTTTTGCCTGCATGCGAACGAAACACTGATGCGACTGGAGCAAACACCCAAATTCGTCATTGCCGCACTGAACGGCCATACCGTCGGCGGTGGTCTAGAGATTGCGCTGGCCTGTGATATCCGTATCGCACGTCGCGGTGGCGGCAAAGTTGGATTACCTGAAGTAAATCTTGGCGTGCTCCCCGGCACGGGCGGAACACAGCGCCTGGCACGTGCACTACCCAAAAACAAGGCCATTGAATTGATGACCGAAGGCAAGCTCATCAGCTTTGAAGAGGCCAGCCGAACTTGGCCTTATCAATTATGTCTACGAATCCGAAAACTACTGGGATGAAGTTATGAAGTATGCCCGTTCCTTCTGTCCACCTAACAAGGCCGCAAGGGCGGTGGGACGTATCAAACGTTCAGTACAATCCGGCTCCGAAGTCTCGTTCTCCGAAAGCCTGGCGATCGAGCGCGAGATGCAGCAACTCCTCTTCCAGAGTGAAGACGCCAAAGAAGGGATTGCCGCTTATATTGAGAAACGCTCTCCCTCTTTTAAGGCACGTTAATTCTGATAGTACGGGCGTCGTAAACGCTGCCCGTACGGTGGACGCGATAAATCTGGCCCGTACGAGCGATGAAATCTGGTCCGTACGGGAGGTGTGTCATTCAATGTCGAATGTTCTTTAGAAGGTGAAACAGGGGGTGTGCTCTATGTCCATTGTCGCATCTATTCCCAACGTCGTATTACCAGATCAATTTAATGCCGCGACCGCCTTTCTGGATCGCAATCTGTCCGAGGGCAGAGGTGACAGACGCGCCATCTATTATGAGGGGGAAACATACACCTACAACCAGGTCGCCGAACTCGCCAATCGCGTCGGCAATGGACTACTTGATCTCGGCATTGAAATAGAGCAGCGTGTGGCATTGTTGCTCCTGGACTCACCCCAGTTCGCCGCCTCCTTCTTCGGAGCAATAAAGATAGGTGCAGTTCCCGTCCCACTCAATACGCTGCTCCATCTGCATGACTATGTCTACCTTCTCAATGACAGTCGGGCAAAGGTGCTTCTTATTCATGCAAACTTATGGAAACAGGTTCGGCAGGAACTTCCCAACTTCAAGTATGTGCAGCATGTTGTGGTGGTTGGCCTGGAGCAGGAAGAGGAAACAGCTACTCTTCACGATTTCGCGAACTGGACGAACAGAGCTTCATCTCAGCTAGAGGCCGCTGAAACCTCCAAAGATGACAGCGCTTTCTGGCTCTATAGTTCCGGGAGCACTGGTTTTCCCAAAGGGTGCGTCCACCTGCAACACGACATGACCTATTGCACTGAGTATTATGCAAAGCCGTTCCTCAATATTACGGAAAACGATGTTCTCTTCTCCTCTTCCAAGCTCTTTTTTGCGTATGGACTGGGCAATGGGCTGTATTTCCCCTTTGCTGTTGGGGCTAGCGTTGTGCATTATCCAGGGCGACCGCTAGCGGAAGAGATGTTCAAGGTCGTTGAGCGTTATAAGCCCACAATCTTCTTTGGCGTGCCGACTCTCTATGCCGGTATGCTTGCAGTGCCCGATGGCGATAAGCGCTTCGACTTCTCATCCGTGCGCATCTGTGTCTCGGCGGGTGAAGCGTTACCTGCAGATATCCAACAGCGCTGGAAACAGAAATTTTCTGTCGATATTCTGGATGGAATTGGCAGCACCGAGATTCTTCACATCTTTGTGAGCAACCGTCAAGGCGAGATACGACCGGGTAGCACGGGAAAGGTTGTGCCCGGCTATGAAGCGAAAATCGTCGATGAACTGGGGCAACCCGTTGCTCAGGGAACAATGGGCAAGCTACTGATACGCGGCGAGAGTACGACCGCCTATTATTGGAACAAACATCAACGCACAAAAGATACCATCAACGGCCATTGGATTGCCACTGGAGATACCTACTATCAGGATGCCGATGGATACTTCTGGTATTGTGGTCGTGCCGATGATATGCTAAAAGTAGGCGGGCAATGGGTCTCGCCTGCTGAGGTTGAGGGAACGCTCATTGCGCATCCAGCTGTTCTGGAGGTTGCTGTCATTGGTGCATCTGATGCGGAAAAATTGACGAAACCCAAAGCGTATATTGTACTGAATAAAGGCTACGAGCCTTCGGATATACTGGTACAGGAACTACAAACCTTTGTCAAAGAACGTTTGACAGCTTTTAAAGTGCCACGCTGGATTGAGTTCCTGCCCGAGCTTCCTAAAACAGCAACGGGCAAGATTCAGCGCTTCGTCCTGCGCGAAACCAATTGAACGATAAACAGAGCGGGTATGGACGCGAGATTGGCCATGCCATACTGGATGCCTATACGCAGACCAAAACCCTCTGGATCAACCTGCGTTAGCGGCAATAATGTCGAGTCGAAAGGAGTGAGAGATGACACAGGAAGCAGTTATTATCTCAGCGGTTCGTACGCCCTTTGGTCGCTACAATGGCATATTGAAAGATGTACGTCCCGACGATCTGGGAGCGCTGGTTATTCGCGAAGCAATCCGCCGTGCAGGCGTAAATGTTAACGAGATTGAAGATGTGATTATGGGCTGCGCGAACCAGGCGGGTGAAGACAATCGTAACGTTGCACGCATGTCGCTTCTATTGGCCGGGCTACCCATTACGGTCGCAGGCCAGACGGTCAATCGCCTCTGTGGTTCGGGCTTGCAAGCAGTCATTTCGGCGGCTCAGGCCATCGTATGCGGTGCCGGAGACATGTTTGTAGCAGGCGGAGTTGAGAGCATGACGCGTGCACCGTTCGTCATGGGGAAGGCTGAGAGCGCATTTCCACGCGGCACGATCAACCTGCAAGATACGACGCTCGGCTGGCGCTTCATCAATCCTCAACTGGCCGAAATGCACCATCCCTATACAATGGGTGAGACGGCAGAAAATGTTGCCACTACCTACGGAATCAGTCGCCAGGAGCAGGATGCCTTTGCATTGCATAGCCATCAACGCGCGGTAGCCGCCATAGAAGCGGGCCGCATGGCTGAACAGATCGTCGGAGTGCCGATTCCCCAGAAAAAAGGCGAGACTATCATTGTTTCACGCGACGAACATCCGCGCCCCGATACCACATTGGAAGCGTTAGGCAAGCTCAAACCGGCATTCCGCAAAGATGGTTCGGTGACCGCTGGCAACTCCGCAGGCATTAACGATGGAGCAGCCGCCCTGGTCCTCACTTCAGCGGAGAAAGCCAAACAGCTTGATATCAAACCCTGGGCACGCATTGTTTCAACGGCAGTCGCAGGCGTTGACCCGGCTTATATGGGCCTGGGACCAATTCCAGCCAGTCGCAAAGCGCTGGCACGGGCAGGATTAAGCATTGCCGACATGGACCTGATTGAGATCAACGAAGCCTTTGCCTCGCAAGCACTCTACTGTGCTCGCGAACTGGAGATCGACCAGGACAAGCTCAACGTCAATGGAGGCGCTATCGCTCTGGGTCATCCACTAGGTGCTTCTGGAGGACGTGTTCTAAGCACATTGCTCTATGAGTTGCGTCGTCGAGGAGGCCACTATGGACTCGCAAGCATGTGTATCGGCGTTGGGCAAGGAATAGCCGCTATAATCGAAATGCTCTAATAATGCACCTATATCTGCGCCATTGAGGTGACACGCCGTGACTGAGGGCCATGATGATCTTGTGCTCACCTGAAATGTACACGAAGTTGACCAACCTTCTCGAGATACTGTAGGTGCTCCTTCTCAGGATCAGCAGGATCAGGTCGAGCGCGATTGGAGGAGTCCTGCGATAAGCAGCTTGACCATGCGCCGAGCATCGTAACGAGGGTCCTTGTCAGCGCCGATGCAGAGGTTGCCGATGCCACGCATCAGTTGGAAGGCATCAATATCGGCGCTAATCTCGCCAGCTTCAGCGGCGGCGGCGAGCAACTGAGCGCAAACGGGTCGAAGGCGGTCAATGAAGTAGGCATGCAACGCGTCGAAGCCGACGGTGCCGGGTTGCAGGACTGTGGCGAGTCCATGCTTGGTGACCAGAAAATCAACGAAGAGGTTAACCCATCGACCAAGTGCAACGTACGGCGAACTACTATTGGCCAGCAGAACTGGACCAGCCGAGGCGCACGCCTCGACCTGATGGCGGTACACAGCAACAATGAGATCGGCTCGTGTCGGGAAGTGGCGGTAAATTGTCCCCATCCCAACGCCTGCCGCTGCAGCGATATCACGCACCGGTGCCTCGACACCAGACGTGACGAACACGGTGGCGGCTGCGTCAAGCAACGCCTGCTCGTTGCGCTGCGCGTCGGCCCGCTTTTGTCGAGCTGGTTGCCCTGCTCCCTCGTCGATGGTGGTCATCACTTCTTCCCTCATACAATAGCTTGACAATCGGAACAATGTTCCGTATAATCTTTTTAGGAGCAGTGCTCCACTTTCTCATTATACTATGGAGGAATACGGACATGCAATACCGTCGTCAGCTGTCACGAAGACATCGTTCTGACCATGAAGGTGTACAACTCGATGAGCGATGAGCGCAACCATCAGGGCGGCTCGCGGCACTGGCTCGTCACCGAGTTGGACAACAGCCTGCGCCGCATCAATGCGACCACATCAACTGTGAAATAGCTGGAAGGAAGAGCTTTCTATGAACGAAACAGACATGTCAATTACGGACGTAACCATGAATCCGCACACGACCGGACCGCGTTTCGGGATCATAACGTCTCCACAGCAGGTCAGCTATCGCGACGTTCTGCGGGTCTGGCGCGAGGCAGACACGATCCCGGAGATTGAGCATGCGTGGTTATTCGATCACCTCATGCCGATCAGAGGTGACAGGAACGGACCAATCTTCGAAGGCTGGACACTGCTCTCAGCCCTCGCCGCACAAACCGAACGACTGCGCCTCGGGCTACTCGTGACCAGCAACCGCTTCCGACCGCCCGCGATGCTGGCGAAGATCGCTGCAACTGTTGACGTCGTCTCCGACGGGCGGCTCGACTTTGGCATCGGCGCAGGCTCACGACCAAACCTCCCTCTAGCACGGCGTGAGTACGAAGCAAATGGCCTGCCCTACCACGACTTCACCCATTCGGTCGGAGATCTCGCCGAAGCTTGCACAGTCATCCGGCGGTTGTGGACCGAGGCTGAACCGTTCGACTTCGATGGCACCTACCTCCACCTCACTGGGGCAATCTGCAACCCCAAACCTGTCCAACAACCTCATCCGCCAATACTGATCGGTGGACGCTCGACCGCGACGCTACGCGTGGTCGCCGAGCATGCCAATCTGTGGAACATTCCCGGCGGCGACATCGATGACGCCATCAGTCGAAGCGCTCTCCTGGACCGCTTCTGCGCCGAGATTGGTCGCGATCCCGCCTCGATCACCCGATCCATCTACCTGCCGGTCTCTTACGACCACCCCAGCACTACCCAGGACTTGATCGCTGAAGCCATCGACGCTGGCTTCCAGCACATCATCCTCGGATTGGACGCCCCATATCCCGAAAACGTCGCACGATGGGTCACCAACGAGTTCATCAACAAGTCGTCCTAGGTCCCGGATGAGTGGTGTTTCTGAGCAGGTGAGCCTGCCACAACGCCGAGATGCGAGGGAGGCAATCTACGAACCACCGGACCGCTCCCTCTGGCTGTACATTTGGGAATTCCCAAATGTACACCTGAAGCGAAAAGTTATGCGAGAAAAACAGTCATCCGGCGTTGTTTGCCCAAAAACAAAATACCAAACACAATATAGAAAAGTTATGCAAGCAACAGAAACAGGGACATTCATCAATGATGTCGCTTCTTAGGCCGCTGTAACCTTTTTTTCTCAAGCATACGTGTCAATGGGAGAAGGCCCAATCAACTGACGCGCAAGAATAAAGAGAAGAGGTCTTGAAAATCCCTTGCTAAGTCCAATTATGTTACGTCGCTATGGGGCCGAATTTGTAGGAACATTCGCTTATGTCTTCCTTGACAAACTCCTCCGCCATCCCATATACTTTCTATAGATGACCAGCCACCCATTAATTATACTGCTATAAATTTATACGTGAGGAAAACAGAATGCCGAAAGTGGTTGATGAGCAGATGCGCGAGGCAACGCGGCAACGCATCATTCGTGAAGCAGCGGGCGAATTTGCACGCCTGGGCTTCGATCAGGCCAATATCAATACAATTGCTGAACTGGCAGGCATCGGCAAGGGGACTATCTACCTCTACTTCGAGAATAAACGTGAACTCTTTCTCGCTATGTTGCGTTCTATTGCACAATTACAGATGAACGCCATTCGTACGGCACTTGCGCCTGAAGGAACATTGCAGCAACGCCTGGAGCGCCTTTTCCGTGCCTTTGTCCATCTCGCGGAGCAAGAGAGTGATAGTTTCAATGTCTATATGAGTGCCCTCTACGGCGTGAATCGCGCCTTTCAGACGGAGGCGACAAAATTGCTACATGATTATGTAGCCGTGATCGCTCTGATGTTGGAAGAAAGTCGCGCACGAAGCGAAATCACTACCTCAAATATCGAAGCAACGGCATTGATGGTTCTCTCTCTTACCGAATCGTATGTGCTCTCAGCACGCGTACTGGGACGATCAGAACAGGAGATTGTTCAGGAGTCAAGCAACGTAGCTCACCTGATTCTACACGGCATCAACCCTCCATAAAGCGGGGAGTATTTTCTCTTTTTTTGTTTTTATTATTGGATGGCTACCCACCCATTATTACGTGGCAGAATCCACGAGGAGTATGTTCCGATGAACCCTGATATCTTCATCACCTTCTTACGACGCCTGTTCCATATCCGGCGTACTAAACGTAGCTTCGAGAGTCCACGCTATCTGCTCAAATGGTTGCTCATCAGTACACTCATCGGGCTGGTGGCGGGCGTGGGCGCGATTGCCTTTTATGCCGCAATCCATTTCTCAAGCGATATCTTTCTTGGACGCCTGGTCGGCTATCTCCCACCTGATCCTGCAGGTGAAGGGGTGGGCACGCATGTAATGCCGTTCTGGTCAGCGGCCCATCCCTGGTTACTACCGTTGGTCACTGCTGCTGGTGGATTAGTCGCTGGCATTATCGTCTTCACTCTGGCACCGGAGGCGGAGGGACATGGTACAGATGCGGCGATTGGAGCGTTTCATCAGGGTAAATCGATACGGGCGCGTATTCCTTTGATCAAACTGGTTGCCTCAGCCATCACAATCGGTACTGGCGGCTCCGCTGGTCGTGAGGGGCCAGCAGCCCAGATCAGTGCGGGCTTTGGCTCAATTCTAGCCAACGTTCTACGCCTGGATGTGCAGGATCGGCGCATTGCTCTGGCGACTGGTATTGGAGCTGGTATTGGAGCCATCTTCCGCGCTCCTCTAGGTGGAGCAATTCTGGCAGCAGAGATCCTCTATAAAAACGACCTGGAGATCGAGGCTATTATCCCGGCCCTGATCGCCTCAATTGTCGGCTACAGCGTCTTTGGAGCCTGGTCGGGTTGGAATCCAATCTTCGCCACGAATAGCAATCTGGCCTTCACCTCTCCACCTCAGCTGCTCTATTATGTCGTACTTGGTGTACTTTGTGGTGTGGTGGGCCTGCTCTATGCCCGTGGCTTCTATGGCATCACTCATATCTTTCATCGTCTGCGCCTTCCAAACTGGCTCAAGCCCGGCATCGGTGGCCTGCTCGTCGGTTTGATTGGGCTGGTGCTCCCTCAAGCATTAGGTATGGGGTACGGTTGGGTTCAGGTCAGTATGGGTCAGGGACTGCTAGGGATACCGCTATGGGTTATCCTACTCCTTCCATTCGCCAAAATTCTGACAACTGGTCTCTCGATTGGCTCCGGTGGCTCCGGTGGCATCTTCGGCCCTGGTATGGTCATCGGTGGAATGCTAGGCGCGACCGTGTGGAGATTGAGCTACCATGTACTACCGGGTGTTCCTCCTACGCCTGCTCCCTTTGTTATTGTTGGCATGATGGCGCTCTTTGGCGGCATCGCCCACGCACCACTGGCTGTTATGTTGATGGTGGCTGAGATGACGGGCAACCTCTCGATGCTGGCACCTGCCATGATCGCAGTCGGCATTGCATCGATTCTGGTTGGCAAGACGACCATCTATACAAGCCAGGTCGATACACGGGCCGATTCGCCCGCCCATCGTCTCCAGCTCTCCTTCCCACTTCTCTCTACGCTCGCGGTACGACAGGCAATGAGCGCACTAACATTACGTTTCACCTGTGACCAGACAGTTACGGAGGCAGAAAAACAACTGGCAAATCATATCGAAAGTGGCGCTCCAGTCGTGGACGAGCGTGGCTATTTGCAGGGCGTATTGACATTAGCTGATATTCAGCGTATTCCTCTTGCTGAACGGGAGAAATATTCGGTAAAAGAGGCTGTCCATCATGATCCACTCTTCGTCTCGCCCGACGATACCCTGGATGAAGCGCTGGAAGCACTGACCAGTCAACGTGTAAGTTGGGCACCTGTGGTCGATGTTGAAACGGTGAATGGGGAGCATGTTATCGGTACAATCTCGGCGGCCAGCATTATACGCCTCTATCGTCAGACGCTAGCGAAGGACTCGCGGCGTATGCGTGGACTGGTGGAGGGTACCGTCATGGTAGAAACGATCATCAAACCAGAGATGCACCTGGCGAACATTCCCTTACGCGAAGCACAATTGCCCGCCGAATGCCTGGTTGTCTCAATTCGTCGTCACGATGAGCTGCTCTTCCCAAGGGGGAGTACAGTTATTCTGCCGGGCGATGTCGTGACGTTCCTGGTCAATCCGCGTGGTGAAGAACGGCTACAGGCGTATCTCAAGGAATTGCCTGCCCCTACTATGGAAGCTGTCGCGCTTGAACCGTAGAGGACTCTTTGCAACGATGATTTTTCGCTGGATGATCGAAAGATTGCGCACCAAAACGAGAGATTCCTCTATGACTCTTTTTTAAAGGAACAAACGTATTATACATACGGGTAGAAAAAAGTTTCTGACAGGCTTGATCACACAAAAGAAGATTTTTGTGATCAAGCTTCACCAACTTTGACGCGATCTACCACTGATCCATTGTTTCAATAGCTACAAGGAGGAAGACTCTTATGCGTACCTGGTCTATAAATCGTGTGTGTGCGCTTATCCTCGGCATCATTTTTCTTCTGCTTGGCTTGATTGGCTTTGTAACGCCAGCAGAAAACAGTACCGGTGTACAGGCAATTCTCGGCATCTTCAATTCCGATACCATCCATAATGTTTTCTATGTCATAGTTGGCCTGCTTGGAATCATCTCGTCTTTTACCGGTCAATTCCGCACCTTCAACAAAGTCTTTGGCGTTGTTTTCATTCTATTGGCGCTGCTAGGTCTGATTCCCGCGCTTTACTTTCCCGCTGGTTCGTATGGTCACGATAATGGCTTATTCCTGGGCATCACCCATATGAATGCGGGGGATCATATCCTCCACCTTATTGCAGGTCTGATTGCCGCCGTTGTTGGTTTCTTCCTGGTCGGTTCAGCCGCACATCCAGAACCTAAAGCCAGCATTCGTCAGCGAGCATAAGGCTCTATTAATACAACAGCATTCTTCTTTACTGCCGATCTGCTATTGAAGCAGATCGGCGTTTGGTGTCAGGGGATAGACAAACCTTGAGTATGGTGCTAATGTTATACAATAAAGGAGGCCGTCATGGATAAAGCATTCTGGCAGAATATCATGAATAACGATTACGCTATACTACCAGAATGCTCCGTCGCAACTCTCACGCCTGTACTGCTCTCGTATCTCGGTTCGCTCGACCCTGAAATACGTGAACAATTAGCCTATCGTATTTTAGACACCTGGATTCATCGAGAGTGCTATTCCCACACGGAGCTTTGGAATATGGCAAGGCAGCTTTTACATCATCTTACAACAGGTCTGGGTGAGCAAAATAGCGATATGGTCTTCTTGCGCTCCTTCTCGCTACTGATTCTGACCGAGATCGTATATTATGATCTGACTCACTCTATCTTAGAAGAAACTGAGGTAAGACAGATGCTTGAACAGGTATTGGTGTACTTCTCTGCCGAAAAAGATCTACGCGGTTATGACAGCGAGAAGGGGTGGATACATGCTATTGCTCATACGGCTGATCTTTTGTGGGTACTGGCCCAACAGCGCTTCCTGATAGCCTCTGATCTGGAACGCATTCTGAATGCTATTATGCAAAAGATAACAGCCCCAATTGCTCACATTTACCTTTATGACGAGGACGAACGCCTGACACGCACTGTTATGGGAGCGCTTCAACGCAACCTGCTCACACTTCCCTTTCTTGCAACCTGGTTAGGACAATTAACCCATCCCGAAGGACGCATCGCATGGAACGAAAGCTTTGAGAGTGGGAGGCTCATGGATGTTGCGCGTAGTGAAATCGAAACTTGCGCCCATCATAACACCAAACACTTCCTGCGTAGCCTGTACTTTCAATTGCACTCACCTGGCTTCGCCAATCTGACATTTGTTGAGCAGCATTCTGCTATAGGAAATGAATTGTTGCCACTGGTTGAGGATGCGCTCTATCAGATACGAGCGTGGTGCTAGAAATTTTATTTTGCTCTATTGGCACATCGTTCGTCTTCTTTCTAACAGGGCGCTTAGCTGTCGTAAAAATGCTTCCTATAAAAAGGCACGAAGAAAGGGATATTGTTTATGATCACAAAGGCAAACTATCTAACATCCGAGCAGCTTAGTGCATTTGATGAACAGGGCTATCTTGTTCTACGTGGTTTATTCAATCTGAATGAGGTACAGGAGCTCATCGCTACATTTATGGATATTCAAGCCACGGGCCATGTTCCTGGCTATTTCGAGCCAACGTCGCCACAGGAGGCACAGGGCGATATTCTCAAGCTCTATCCACGCATCATCCATCCACATCGCTTCAACGATGTGGCATTACGGTACCTACTCGATACCCGCCTTGCGGTGATCCTGGAGGATCTGTTTGGGGAAGAGCCTCTCGCTGCACAAAGTATGCTTTACTTTAAACCAGCTGGATCACGAGGTCAGGCATTACACCAGGACAATTTCTATCTGAAAGTCGAGCCAGGAACATGTCTTGCGGCATGGATCGCCCTCGATCCAGCTGATCGTGAGAACGGTGGATTGGAAGTGGTCCCTGGAACGCACAAAATGAACCTCTTCTGCCCTGAGGAGGCCGACGAGACCCTTTCGTTTACGCGCGATTTTGTGCCGATTCCAGCAGGATTGCAAGCGGTTCCCGTCGACCTTGCTCCTGGTGATGTTCTCTTCTTCAATGGCTGTTTAGTACATGGATCGCAACCGAATAAGACGATGGATCGCTTCCGCCGCTCATTTATCTGCCACTACATCGGGCGCTCTTCCGAACGTATGTCGCTCTGGTACCGTCCAATCCTGACTATGCAGGGCGAGGTGGTGGAGATTGCGGAAAATAGTGGTGGTGGTCCTTGCGGTACAGAAGCAGCAGGTCCACACTAGTATAAGCTTTTCCCCTGGAAAGCCCGAAACATGCCACCGCCTACATTTCTACGTGTAAAGGAATAATATGATCTTTATGTAGCTACTGGATCAAGGCTCAGTTGTATTTGTGATAGCCTGAAGATGGGTAGGAATGCTAGAGCCTATATCGGAATTAAGCAGCTTTATGTGGTGCACTTACATTCTTGAAGACACTGCGGTATTGAGGCACATGAAAGAGTTTCCCTGTCACAACATCGTGCTCACCTGCCGCTAGTAGACGATAGAGGCCAACGGCTAACAATGCACCAAGAGGGGGCGCAATATAGTAGAGCCACTGCTGGGTCCAGATACCCGCAAAGAGCGCGGGTCCAAAACTACGGGCTGGGCTAAGGCTGGTACCGGATATAGGTGCTTCCAACCAGACCATCGTCGCTACCAGTAACCACGTGACAAGCGGCGTCCAGCGCATAAAACGTTGCGTGCTTACACAGGTGAAGATCGCCAAGACCAATAGAGCGGTTAATGCTAGCTCAGCTAGAAACACGAGCCATAACGGATAGCCAGCACCCGGTAGCGTCATTCCATCGCCGACACTCGCCGCATAGTTGCCCCAGACCAGCACGAGAAGCGCCTCACCGAGAATAGCTCCCAGAAACTGGCCTCCAATATAGCCAATGATATCATGATGGCGCATCTTTCCATGCGCCCAGAAGGCCAGCGAGACCGAGGGATTAATATGCGCACCACTCAATCTTCCAAAGGGCGAAATAGCCACCAGTGATCCGCTTCCTGCAAAGATCAGGCCTGTGACGAGGCGGCGCAGGCTTGCATCAGGTATAAGTGTGCTGGGAGGAAGACCTTTACCGAAGTCGAAGACGACCGCGCTCAACCCAACAAACACCAGAAAAGCGGTGCCAATAAGTTCCGCGCCATATTCCGGCCAGTGCAGCTGTTTTAACCATTTGAAATACATGTAACCGCTTATCCCCTTATTTCTGCATGATATTCAGCTTCCGTCCCAGAGAAATCCATCTCTAGAACGGAAGATATACGCTAATTTTCTATGGCGCATTCTGTGGCTCGGCCAGAACCTGGATTTTATCCTCTTGAGCAATGCCCTGATCTGATTGTACCTCAAGAACATCCCAGCGCGAAAGATTGCCCTCGCGCCAGAAACGTAGGTCGATCGAGCAGGGTCCAACACGGAGATGATGCAGTTCGAGATCAGGCAGCCAATCAGGAAGCGTTGGATTCACATAGAGGCGCTTCTGGGGAGCATCGGCGCGTAACCCCAGCATGGTGCGTACCATATGGAAGATGCTCCCGGTCGCCCATGCCTGGGGAATATTCGCTCCACCAGGATAGAGCACGGGAAAATCGACGTTCCCATGGCGTGGTATGCCTGCAAAGACTTCTGGTGGTCGGTAGGATTCAAAGCGCACAATAGCATCGAAGACACCACGAATAACCTTATTCGCCTCATCCGCCAATCCATAGCGTTTGAAACCCGCCGCTATAATACCGTTATCCTGCGGCCAGATGGAGCCAAGTTGATAAGCAAGCGGATTGTAGGATGGATTCTTGCTTGATAATGTGCGAATGCCCCATCCACTCCACATATCTTCTTGCAAGAGACGATTAGCAACGCGCCCGGCCTTCTCTGCATCCACAATTCCACTCCAGAGACATTGACCTGCATTGGAAGCAATTGAAGTAATCAACTTCTTCTCAGGGTCAAGGCCATATGCAATACAGCCCTCATCTTCCATCCAGAAGGTCTGGTTAAACTTTCGCTTCAGATCCTCGGCCTGTCGCCGCAACACCTGCGCTCGCTTTTCGTCGCCTAACGCTTGAAACGCTTCGGCCATGCGCGTTTTCGCATCATAGACATATCCTTGCAGTTCACAGAGTCCCTTCGGCTGCTTGACCTGGCTTCCATCAGCATAGACCACAGCATCAGCGGCATCCTTCCAGCTAAGATTATTGTAACCAGGAGATGAGAAGGTCTTGTACTCCTGAAAACCATCGCCATCCAGATCACCATAGTTGTCGATCCAGTCCAGGCAATGCTCAGCGACCTCGCGATATTCTTTGAGCAGATTGACATCACCCGTCCAGCGATACGCCTCCGAGAGCACAATGAGATATAGAATGGTCGCGTCGGCGGTTCCATAGTAGGGTGTAAAGGGAATCTTATGGAAATGGGCCAGTTCGCCAAAGCGAATCTCATGCAAAATCTTGCCGGGCTGAGCATCACGCCAATCATCGCGCTCTTTCGCTTGATAGTCTGCGAGCCGTTTGAGAGCTCCTCGCGCAAAGCCCGCTGCAACCGCCATATTCTGATAGGCTACGGTGAGGCTATCGCGCCCAAAGAGCGTGACAAACCAGGGCACCCCTGCCGCAGGAACCCAGGCTTCATCGGAGACATCCATATCATAGATGCGCAACGCTCCCATGTCCTCAACCGCCTGCTGATACATACGATACAGGTCGTTATATGATGTAGCGATTGCAGTACAGTTGGCCTGCCAACGAGCCTGGCGCTCATCAAAATTGCTACGCGGCTCCTGTCCCTGCCCTGGCGTTGCTCCTCGTGATGCCGTTCCCTGCTGCTGACTACAGCTATTAGAGCCTGGCTTCGAGATCTGCTGTCCATGTTCCAGAATCATTTCGGCACAGGTATGCCAGTGCTGATTCTCTTCCAGTTCAATCTCAAAGAAGATGCGTCCATTTGCATAGCCAACGGGTAAGTCGTTGAGAATGCTGTAGGTCGTGGCACGATGAAAATCCTGGTTATCGTAGGATGTACGTAACTGACGCTCATCTGGATTCCAGACGGTCTGCAACTTGCCACGCTGCACAATCTTCTTTTCTTTGACTTCAAAGAGGTCCGCGAAGTCAGAACGTAGAGCAAGTTCTAGCAGGAAGTGAACTTTCTGACCAGAATAGTTTACGATATCAAGATCCTCGTGAACGCCTTCGTTCACCTGGCGATTAACGGTAATGCGCAACGTCTCATTTGCAATCTCGCCACCTTCGGTCATGATAGATGGATTTGTCAGGTGGAAACGCGAGGCGTAAAAGCTGAGTTGGCTTGAATTGATCACCTTCAATGAGACACGGTTAATATAGATACGATAAAAACTGACAAAGCGCGTATCGGCAGCATATACGCCCTGTTCGGAGTGGGGATCAATCTCTCCCTTCCGATCTGTTACCATAAAGGTGCGGCCCTGGCTAATAGTAATAGTTGGTGGGCCGACTTTTATCTCAATCGGCATGGTATTCTCCTTACGACTGTACTTCTTCGCATAGTAGGCCTACGTAGGCGAACGATCACTATCAGCGGGTAAGATGACGCGTGCACCTCTCTGAAAGGTGAAGTACGCCCAGGCATATTGGAAGAAGACAATCAGGCGATTACGCGTCCCGATTAAGAAGAGAATATGCACAAAGAGCCACGTGAGCCATGCCAGAAAACCAGTAAAACGCAATGGGCCGATGTCGACTACTCCAAAAGAGCGGCCTACGGTGGCAAGCGTTCCCTTATCAAAGTAGTGAAATGGTTTTGCATGAGCATTTCCAGATGCCCGTTCAACAATCAAGTTCGCCACGTAACGCCCTTCTTGCATCGCTACCGGGGCAAGTCCTGGCAACGGCTTGCCATTTTGCAAGGCCAGGGCCGTATCACCGATCACGAAAATGTTGGAATGGCCGGGAACGCTGAGATCAGCCTGCACTTTGACGCGACCATCGTGATCGACATCCGCCTGCAACCACTGACCCGCTGGCGATGCCTTCACTCCTGCTGTCCAGATGACATTCTGCGTTTCAATATGCTCATTCCCTATCTCGACGCCGTGCCCACTTATCTCTTTCACATGCACGCCCGTTACGAGTTCTACGCCTAATTGCTGAAGTTTCTTCTGCGCTGATTTTGTTAATGAGGCTGGAAATTCTGGCATCACACGCTTTCCTCCCTGTACCAGCACAATTCGCGCTTTCGCAGGTGAGATATGCCTGAAGTTACCTTTGAGCGTCTCATGGGCCAGCTCCGCTATCGCACCCGCCAGTTCGACTCCTGTCGGGCCACCACCGACAAGAACAAACGTCAAGAGCGCCTTCTGCTTTTCTGCATCCGTTTCCCGTTCGGCAGTCTCAAAGGCAGATAGAACCAGGCGGCGTACGCTCATAGCATCATTAATATTCTTCATACCTGGTGCCAGATTTTGCCATTCTGGATGCCCGAAGTAGTTACTCGTAGCTCCAGTTGCTATGATTAGATAGTCGTAGTGAATGGCCTGTTTGTCCATCAGCACCTGCTGTTCCTGCAGATCTACTCCCGTCACCTTCGCCATAAGCACTGCTGTATTCTGCTGCGGTTCCAGAATAGCGCGAATCGGAGTTGCGATATCAGCGGGCGAGAGTCCTGCTGTGGCAACCTGGTAGAGCATCGGTTGAAAGAGATGAAAATTGTTTGAATCGATGACCGTGACCTGGACCGCCTGCTTTCCTAATGCTTTGGCCGCTTCAAGCCCTCCGAAACCACCACCGATAATGACGACATGTGGAGTTGTTAACGGTTTGTTCTCTCCTATCTCCTGAACATCTCTGTTATTGGCTGTTGTTACGTCCATTTATTCTCTCCTTCTCACCGATCATGAGTAAAACATTCTGGAAGGCGCTCCGATGCTACTTTGCTGCTCATTGATAGCCCGGTCAAGATGAGTACAGGCGGTAATCAATGCAAGGTGCGTAAATGCCTGTGGATAATTCCCTAATGCTTCACCTGTCGCGCCGATCTCTTCCGCATAGAGTCCAACATGATTACTATATGAAAGGAGTTTCTCTAACATCAGGCGGGCCTCGTCCACTTTCCCGGCACGGGCCAGGTTTTCCACCAGCCAGAAACTGCAAGCGCTAAACGTTCCCTCCTGGCTCCCCAGTCCATCACTGGCCGCATTCTGTGGATTATAGCGATGAACCAGTGCTCCCCTGGTTAGATCCTGTTGAATGCGCTGGATCGTTGAGAGAATACGTGGTTCCCTGGGGCCTGTAAAGTTGGTAATCATCATGAGTAGAGAACTGGCATCGACCGCATCGCTTCCATAATATTGCACAAAGCTCTGCTTTTCCTGGTTCCATCCCTTCTCCATGATCTGTTGATAGATCTCACTACTGATCTTGCCCCAGTCTTCGAGAGGCGCAGGCCAGCCCCGACGACGCGCAATACGCCCGGCACGATCAAAGGCGACCCAGCTCATCAAACGTGAATGCAAAAAGTGCTTTGGCCCTCCTCGCACTTCCCAGATGCCCTCATCCGGGTCTTGCCAATGTTCCTGTAACCATCCCAGCAGGCGATTCAAATTTTGCCAGAGATCATAGGAAATGGCATCATAATTATTGTAAATGTAGAGCGCATCCAGCATCTCTCCATAGATATCGAGCTGCTTCTGCGTGTACGCCCCATTGCCAATGCGTACAGGACTGCTCTGACGATAGCCTTCCAGATGATCTAAAGTGATCTCGGTCAACTGCTGCTCACCATCGATTCCATACATAGGTTGCAGC
This sequence comes from uncultured Chloroflexia bacterium, assembly GCA_963731415.1. Taxonomy (GTDB): domain Bacteria; phylum Chloroflexota; class Ktedonobacteria; order Ktedonobacterales; family Ktedonobacteraceae; genus JACDAE01. The sequence goes on along the minus strand of CAVSVN010000024.1, from coordinate 67,700 downwards.
GTTCCACCCGCCTTGAGATCATGACAGCGAGCATCTAACCAGCCCATGAATGCTTCAGCTTCCTGTGTAAAGCCAAGCGTCAGGAGACTATAGAGCGAGAAAGAGGCATCACGAAGCCAGGTGTAACGGTAGTCCCAGTTACGTGCACCCCCTAGAGTTTCGGGAAGACTGGTCGTTGCTGCCGCGACAATAGCTCCCGTTGGCTGATAAGTTAACAGCTTCAAGACCAATGCTGAACGTTGGACCATCTCGCGCCAGCGTCCCTGATACTGACATTGCGAAAGCCAGCTACGCCAGTAGCGCAACGTTTCCTGGAAAGTCTGGTGGTAGCGTTCCTCTGTAAGTAGTTGTAATGCTTTGTCATTTGCTTGAGTGCTTTCGAGCATAAAATGCGCACTCTGTCCCTCATGTAAGGTAAATGTTACCTGTACCCCTCCCTGGCCATCAAGCTCCAGAGCAAGAGGAGATGCCAGGCCAAGATTAAAATGTTGGCTACGGAAGAGCACTCCCTCCTGACAAAGATTGGCCTCGTGTGCATCGCGTGCATAGTTAAAGGCTGGTCGACAGGTGAGTGTAAACGATACTGAACCTTGAATAACTGCAACGGAGCGAATAAGATGGTGCTCATGCTTCGCCGTTCCCTGCGGTTTGATCGGCATAAAATCAGTGATTTCGCCAACACCATCCTTTGCGAGAAAGCGGGTGAGCAGAATATTAGTCTCTGGCAGGTAGAGCTGTTGATTTTTGAAGTCGGACGGATTGGTTGGTGCGATGCGGAAAAAGCCTCCTTTTCCCGCATCCAGCAGCGCTCCGAAGACGCTTGGGGCATCGAAGCGCGGCAGGCAGCACCAGTCAATGGAACCGTTCTTGCCAACCAGGGCGACCGTATGTAGATCTCCAATCAAGGCATAATCTTCGATTGGAAGATAGTTATCCGATGTACGAGACGATGCGTCCATTGACTCTTGCTCCTTTACAGACCACCGCTATAACGCATCAATCCACCATCGATGAAAAAGGTTGAACCAGTCACATAAGCAGCAGCATCTGAAGCAAGATAGAGTGCCAGGCCGCCAATCTCATCAGGCTGGCCCATACGTCCCAATGGAATCTCTGCGAGAAGAGCCGCCATTTTTTTGGGGTCGGCCTTCACATCGGCATCAATTGGAGTATCGACCGCGCCCGGTCCAATGTTGTTGACTGTGATGTTATGAGGAGCCAGTTCCAGGCAGATTGTACGCATCAGCATACGCATACCGCCCTTAGCACAACAATACGGCACATTTTGTGGCATTGGCAGATCCTCGTGGACCGAGGAAATGTTGATGATACGCCCGGCAATCTTCCGTTTGATCATCTCACGGGCCGCCGCCTGCGCACAGAAAAATGCTCCTTTCAGATCTACTCCAAGGACGCGATCAAACTGTTCTTCGGTCACATCAAGAAATGGGCTATGAATCTCCATTCCAGCGTTGTTCACCATAAAATCCAGGCGATCAAAATGCTCAACCGTTTGCTGGATAAGGCCCGTCGCCTGCTGATATTGTGAAACATCGGCCTGTAGTACTAGCGCCTTTCCATGATACTGCTGCTCAATGATCTGGCGCACTTCCTCGGCCCGATCCTGCGCATGAGCGTAGTTCACGACAACGCTTGCCCCTTCTCGCGCGAAGGCGAGCGCTATCCCACGCCCAATACCGCTATCTGCTCCCGTTACGAGAGCCACTTTCTGATCAAACTGTCCCATATGAAAAATCCTTCCTTATCTTTATTTACCGTATAGTAACAACGTTTAAATTTCAGCACCCATACTGTAGAACTGGATATCTTCACGGAAGCCACCCTGTCCATCCCAGATTGTACTATAATCTTCGACCAGTTCGATTGAACGGAGATACTTGACCATCTTAAAGCCAAGCTCCGTCTCCGCCCGCAAACGTACAGGAGCACCATGCTCCAAGGGGAGCGGCTTTCCGTTCATCTCATATGCCAGAATCGTCTGCGGATGTTGTGCAATCTCCATACTGAGCACTTCATAATATGGACGATCCTGGGCCTCCTTGGGAGCGTGGGCATAGGACTGGTGACCAAGCTGGTAGGATGTAAACACGACATATTTCGCCTGTGGAAGTGCTCCACAAAACTTCAATAGATCTGTGAGGGATACACCACTCCATTCAGCAATGCCGGTCCAACCCTGAATGCAATTGTGCATGGTGATCTGTGTTTGCTTCGGCTGCTTACGTAGATCCTCTAATGAGAGGCTGAGTGGATTGACAACCAGGCCAGAGATCTCCAGACGCCAATCAGCGAAATTGTTTTGTGCAAGTCGCTTAAATTCCTCGCTCTCTGGCGGCTTCCCATTCACCCAGAAGTATGATGTGATATCTGAAGACTTGTAGTCCTGTCTGGGCTTTACTCGCTGCAACAGGACGCGGCGGGTTGGGTCGACCACAGCTCCCAGGACATGCTGCATGCCCCGTTTATTGCGTAGCGTATACCAGGATGCCCAGACATAGACAGCAGCCACTACCAGCAAGGCAATAATCGCGATCGTAATGGCGAGGGTAAAGTTTCCATGGGGATCGCCGAGCACGATACTACGAATATTGTCCTGAAAGTGGACAATGAGCACCAACGCAGTATGCATGATCGTAAAGAGTACAAAGGCGACCAGGCCCAGGAAGTGCAGACTACGTGCCGCTTGCCTGCTACCGAAGATTTTCGGATACCAGGGAAAGCGGCCCTCGATAGCTGGTGACATAGCCGCACCCGTTGCAATTAAGAAAGGTCCGAGCAGGAAAACGACTGCTGCGTAGGTCAATTGTTGCAAGGGATCGTAAGGCCGAAAATCGCTGGCAGGTGGAATATGAAAAGTGATATACGTCAAAAACGTCTGCCAGGCACGAGGGATGATGGACCAGGAAGTCGGAATCAGACGTATCCACTCATCTGTCGTAAAGAGCAGAACCACATAGACCACGCCATTGAGAATCCAGAAGATCACCGAGAAAAAGTGCCAGTGCCGACCAAGCCCCAGATTATCTTCTCCGGGCAGAGCCAGCAGCGGAGAGACCGGAACCTCTTCATCCATTGAGGTCCAGAGCTGATTCTTGGGCACCTTTTGCTTTGTGAAATGGAGCCAGTTGCTATCAGGCTTACAACCATTATTCCAATAGAGGCGAGGATGAGCGCCCAGAATTTGCAGACCACTACGTATCAGCAGGCCAATAAACAGTAAATTGATGTAATGGCTTGCCCGGAGCCAGAGCGGAAATCCAAGGGAAGCAATAACCAGAGACGCTGACATGAAAATAGCTCCTCCAACATACTTCTGTGTACGTTCGATATAGGGTATCTTTCTCTCGTAGATCCGTTTTCATAACTTTTATGCGAGAGAACTACCCTCTAAATTCCTACACTGCTAGACTACACCCATTTGGTAAGAAAATCGTAAGAATGACAGGCCTTTTTCGCAAAACGTGTCCTCCCACGTAGCGGTCTTTCCTCAGGTACACGTCGCTTCACTATGAAAAGGTTGCAAGCTAGATCAACCGGAGAAGGCGCGTTGTCAGAAGTACAATAACCATGACGTTTGCTCCTTTGTCTCAGGGCTGTCCTCGTTTCTGTGTTATACTTTAACGGATTTGCAGTTCTCGATTACTGTTTTTCAAGAAAGTGAGCTTTTCAATGGCTACATCTCATCCATCTTCCATAAAAAACCAATCTCATTTTCCCGCCGTCCATATCTCTTACGAATGTATCTCTCAACCTCGCACTCAAGCATCCGATTCCTTTTATTACGAAATTGCATGCAGTATCACCTATCCAGTAGCATCCGCACACCTGTCCATCAAAGTCACCGGGCAAAATACTTATAGGAACGCAGCGGCAAGAGAAGTTCTATTTACTCGCCACGAAGCAGGGGCTACAACTTATGTTGAACTTCTCGAAGGAGAGCACCTGGACATAAGAATTGTTGATCTGGACGGTAGCTACTCAAAAATCTTCTACTATGCACATGGACAAGAACTCACAGAGCAGAAAGTAAGGCGAATCGTTTCCACAATTGAGCGCATTGATACTGGCACTGAGTCATGAACTCTGGTTTTCAATCTCATTTGTAGTGGCTACATCGACCTTCTACATGTAACTTCCGTACAAATTTAAACGTGAGTTAATAAAGGACAAACGATAAAAGTTACATGCAGAGAAAACAGGAGATGTCTATGCCTAAAGATATACAGGGAAGCGTGGTTGTGATTACCGGTGCCTCCAGCGGCATCGGGCGAGCCACAGCACTTGAATTTGCTCGCCATGGCGCACAGGTTGTCGTCGCCGCCCGACGCGAGAACCTTCTACAAGATGTTGCACGCGAATGCCGGGAGCTAAGCGGCCAGGATGCACTGGCCATCGCTACTGACGTAAGCGATGAACTGGCCGTACAGGACCTGGCGATCCGCGCATTTGAGCGCTTCGGACACATCGATGTATGGATTAATAATGCAGGTGTTGGTGCGTATGGACGTTTTGAGGAGCTTCCTTCAGATGTCTATCGGCGCGTCATTGAGACGAATCTCTTTGGCACAACTCACGGTGCACGCGCGGTCCTTCCCTACTTCCGCAAACAGGGATCGGGCGTGCTTATCAACAATGCCTCAATGATTGCCACTGCTGGTGGTCCATACTATAGCGCCTATTCCGTCTCGAAGTTCGGTATTCGCGCCCTGGGAGAAAGCCTGAGGGCCGAGATTGATGTTCTTGATAAGGCAAATATTCACATTTGCACCATTATGCCTGCCACGATCGATACGCCCTTCTTCCATCATTCAGCCAACTACTCTGGCAGAGCTGTCCGAGCACTTCCGCCAGTCTATACTCCAGAGAAGGTTGCACACACGATGTTTAGCTGCGCTATCAGGCCACAACGCGAAGTTTTTGTCGGAAGTGCTGGTCGTATGATAGGTTCTCTCCATGGAATTGCACCCGCGCTGTCCGAGCCTCTTATCACGCGTATGATCGATACGGGCCACTTCAAGCCAGAAGCCGCTCCCATTACGCGCGGCAACCTTTTCGATCCTATGCAATCGGGCGATGATGTGACGGATGGCTGGAAGGGTCAGGAGAAAACAAACGGTCGACGTATTGCCACGATCGTAGCGAGCACTCTTATACCGACTGCATTAGCTGGCTTCTGGCTCTGGACACGCCAGCACAATGATTAACACATGAGTTACCTTTTTAAGCTGGAGTTCGTGTTCATAACGATAATGATCCTGATGGTAATCCTTTGGGTAGGGGCGTGAGCTTGCCTCCGCCCGGTTGCTGTATAGAATCCGTTCAGGGAACCGGGCGGAGGCAAGCTCACGCCCTACCCAGGTAGAGAATGCGTTCATTTATTGAAAGGATAGAGTATATGCCTGTATTTGCATCCCTCTTTGGCAAACTGGCTCAACGTGTTTCTCCCGCTGCAATAGGCGAAACATTGCGCACTCACGTAGGAGTCGTCCCTAATCCACCCAGCGAACGCACAAAACACCTGCAACCTCGCATCCATGATGCTAAGATGTTCAAGAGCGTCTGCCCTTACTGTGCCGTTGGCTGCGGTCAACGCGTCTATGTGAAGGATAATAAAGTCATCGACATCGAAGGTGACTATGATAGTCCGATCAGCGGCGGCTGCCTCTGCCCCAAGGGCGCAGCAAGCTACCAACTAGACATTAATAGCAGGCGCTGGACGACCGTCAAATATCGAGCGCCATACGCTACCGAATGGGAAGATAAACCTCTGGATTGGGCGATGGATCGGATTGCGCAACGCGTCTATGAGACGCGAGAAGCAACCTTCCGGGAGACAGACGACGAAGGGCATCCCATCAACAACACGCTTGCTATCGGCTCTCTGGGTGGAGCAACGCTTGATAACGAAGAGAACTATCTTATCACCAAGCTCTTTCACTCGTTAGGAATGGTGTGTATCGAAAACCAGGCCCGTATTTGACACAGCGCTTCAGTACCGGGTCTCGGTGCAAGCTTCGGGCGCGGTAGCGCCACCACCTTCCTGCAGGACTTACAGAATAGCGACTGCATTTTAATCCAGGGCAGCAATTTCGCTGAATGCCACCCCGTGGGATTCCGCTGGGTCATGGCGGCGAAAGAACGTGGTGCCACGATTATTCATGTCGATCCACACTTCTCACGCACCTCGCAACATGCCGACATCTATGCCCCTATTCGTGTAGGAACCGATATCGCCTTCATCGGCGGTCTCATCAACTATATTCTTCAGAACGAACTCTACTTCAAAGAGTATGTACAGGCATACACCAATGCAACCGCGATCATTAATGATGACTTCCAGGATGCGGAAGATCTGGAAGGGATCTTCTCCGGCTTACAGTCTGATCAAAGCCACTATGATACTGCTAGCTGGCAGTACAAGATGACGGAAAAAGGGGAGTCACAAGAAGCAACGGATGATGCTTCATCCAAAGCTTCTCACCCTCATAAGGGTCATACTGACGAACACAATGAACAACATGTCATGCCCGATGGTCAGGAGGGGCAGGGACTCCTTCCACATGCTCATCCCAGCCAGATCGAGCACGATGATACGATGCAAGATCCACGTTGCGTCTTGCAAATTCTAAAACGACACTATGCACGCTATACGCCAGAAGTTGTCGAGCAGATCTGCGGCGTCCCACAAGACATCTTCCTTAAGATTGCTGACACTCTGGTCAAAAACTCTGGACGCGAACGAACAACTAACCTCTCTTATGCGGTTGGCTGGACGCAGCATGAAACCGGCGTGCAGATGATTCGCGCTGGTGGCATCTTACAACTTCTACTGGGAAATATGGGTCGTCCCGGTGGTGGAGTGATGGCACTACGTGGTCATGCCAACATTCAAGGCTCGACCGATATTCCAACATTGTACAATCTCTCTGCCGGGCTACCTCGTTATGCCAAGTGCATTGCGGAAAGAGTACGACTTTGATACCTACATGCAACATAATGCGCAGGAAGCTGGCTGGTGGGTTCACTATCCAGAATACTTTGTGAGCCTGATGAAGGCATGGTATGGTGACGCCGCCACGAAGGAGAATGATTTCGCCTTTAACTACCTTCCTAAGATCGTTGATGATCATTCCGACCTCGCCATGTTCGTCACGATGAAGGATGGGAAGATGAAGGGCTTCTTCTCAATGGGGCAGAATCCAGCAGGAGGTGGCGTGAACGCAGGTTTCCATCGTGCGGCATTGCAAAAGCTAGAGTGGATGGTTGTACGTGACCTCTTTGAAACGGAGACGGCGGCTTATTGGAAACGACCCGGCGTTGATCCTACGAAGATTCCAACAGAGGTCTTTTTCCTTCCCGCGTCTTCCCACGTTGAGAAAGAGGGCAGCTTTACCAATACACAGCGCCTCGTCCAGTATCGTGAGCAAGCCATAGAGCCACCAGATGATGCTCGCTCAGAGAACTGGTTTGTGACGGAACTGTGTCTACGCATGAAAAAGCTTTATAAGGACAGCACAAAGGAGCATGATAAACCCATTCAGGATGTGACCTGGAACTATCGGCGCGAGGGACCCTCCCAGGAACCGGTTGTTGATGATATCGTCAAAGAGATCAATGGCTATACGATCGCCGATGGCAAGGTTGTAAAAGGGTTTACTGAACTCAAATCCGATGGTAGCACCGCCTGCGGCGTCTGGATCTTCAGCGGCATTATGCCAGAGGAAGGGAAAAATCTATCGCGTAGCCGCCACGGTGACGACTACGTAAGCCTGGGCTGGGGCTTTACCTGGCCTGCCAACCGCCACATTCTGTATAATCGTGCCTCAGCTGATCCAGAAGGCAAACCATGGTCTGAGCGCAAGAAATACATCTGGTGGGACCCAGGGCATGAGAATAGTGATGGTACAAAGGGTCGTTGGGTTGGTTATGATATACCCGACTTCCCTGAGACAAAGTCGCCAGATACCAAAGCAGATCCCAATGGACATGGACTGGATGCTCACTCCGGTGCGGATCCATTTACGATGCAGAATGAAGGGCGTGCGCGGCTCTATGCTCCCAGTGGACTCACAGACGGCCCATTACCCACGTATTATGAACCGTCAGAGTCCCCGGTCACGAACATGCTCTATCCTCAGCATCCCATTAACCCGGTAGTGAAGTACTGGAATTGACCGGATAATCCTCAAAATGGTCTGGGCAACCCGAAATATCCCTATACCATCACGACATATCGGCTCACGGAACATCATGTGGGTGGTGCTATGTCGCGTTGGGTACCCTGGCTCTCTGAACTGCAACCAGAACTCTTCGCCGAGATCAGCGAGGAACTGGCGGCAGAAAAAGGTATCAACAAGGGAGACTGGATTACTATCTGGACGGCACGGGGTGAGATAGAAGCAAAGGCAATGGTTACTCATCGTATCAAACCGCTTCAGATCGAAGGGCGTACACTTCACCAGATCGGTCTACCGTTCCATTGGGGCTATCAAGGAGTCGTCACAGGTGATATCGCTAATGATCTCCTGCTGCTCATCGCGGATCGCAATGTGAGTATGCACAACGCGAAAGCATTCAGCTGCAACATGCGCCCTGGACGCCGTGCCCACCAGGGGCAGGACGGCAGCAATGTAGCGCGTGAGAAACCATAATGAGGAAGGAGCATCTACATGGGTAAAATGGGATTTTTTACCGACACGACGCTCTGCATTGGCTGCAAGGCCTGTGAGGTTGCGTGCAAACAATGGAATCAGCTACCGGCTGATGGCTATAAACTCACGAGTCATAGCTATGATAACACAACGCATCTTTCCTCCACGACCTGGCGACATGTGGCGTTTGTTGAACATAAACGCCCCTCGGAGGGAACGGGTAAGACCGTCAACTGGTTGATGCTCAGTGATGTGTGTAAACACTGCACCAATGCTGGTTGCCTTCAATCATGTCCAACGGGGGCGCTCATCCGCAACGAGTTTGGTGATGTTTATGTACAGCCGGATATCTGCAACGGTTGTGGCTACTGTGTCCCCTCATGTCCCTTTGGTGTGATTGATCGCAACGAAGATACGGGGATCGCCGCCAAGTGTACGCTCTGCTACGATCGCCAGAAGGATGGCATAGAACCGGCCTGCGCCAAGTCCTGCCCCACCGACTCGATTGTCTTTGGCGACCTGGACGAACTGAAGGCGAAAGCGCAGACAGCGTGTCGGAACTTTGCACGAACGTGGCGAAACGGGCGCTTACCTCTATGGCGTCGATGAAGACACTACCGTGGGTGATCTGAACGCATTCTTCCTGCTCACGGATCGCCCTTCCGTCTATAATCTTCCTGAGAAGCCACACCTGCCGGAGGAGAATATCGTTCCTGGCTTTGTAGCCAGCCTGGTTGCCGCCTCGTTTTTGACAATCGCAACAGCCTTCTCGCTATGGAGCAAAAATAAATAAGGAGTGTGCTCATGAGTCAAACGGAGAAAAGCGCACCAATTCGATTAGGAGACACGCCTACCGTCGTCAACCCCAAATTAGGGGGAGCGACGGCAGGTCGAGCCGAAGCGTGGTTGGGCAAACCCGCTAGCTACTATGGAATACCACTTATCCATAAGGCCGGATGGAGGTGGCAGATCATCCTCTACTTCTTCCTGGGTGGTATCGCTGGTGGATCGTATCTTGTAGCGACACTGTCAGACCTGCTCAATATAGGCAAAAAGGAAGCGCTGGTGCGTTCAGGACGCTACCTCTCGTTTGCCTGCATTCTGATTAGCCCCGTCCTCCTGATTTTAGATCTAGGACGACCTGAGCGTTTTCTGCATATGTTGCGCATCTTCAAACTGCGTTCCGTTATGTCGCTCGGCACCTGGGGTCTCAGCACATTTGGGATGTTCTGTGGATTGACCACAGCGCACCAGGCGGCAAAAGATGGCCTTCTAGACTGGTTTCCGCTGCTGGCACGACTTCTCAAAGCGATACCCATCAAAGCGGTAGAAGCGGTTGGAAGTCTATTTGGCCTGTTTGTGGCCTCATACACTGGAGTATTACTCTCCTCTACAGCGGTCCCACTATGGGGACGAGCAAAGCATATTCTAGGACCACTTTTCCTCACGTCGGGCTTATCGACCGGTATGGCAAGCCTCTCCGTGCTACTCTCCCTGGGGCGTTCTAATCAGGAAACGCTAGAGCGGCTGGAACAGGCTGAAATTATCGCTATGACGACCGAACTGGGACTGATCTCCGCGCTTCCACCTACACTCGGACCTTTGGGAAAGCCATTATTTCGGGGCAAGGTCGGTACATTCTTTAACATCGGCACGATTGGTGCCGGGCTGCTCGTACCTCTGCTAACACGACTTGGCTGGAAGTTCACGAAAAAGCCCACGCCTCGCTCCTTAAATCTTGGTCTCTCACTACTCGTCCTGGTAGGAGGCATGATTCTGCGCTATGCATGGGTCGTCGCGGGTCGTGCATCTGCCGATGATCCTGAGGCGGTTCATTACTATAATGCGAAAGAGGAGGAGGAACGCAAGAGACGCTAAGGCCAAAAATGGGGAAGCGGCAATTCATCCCCTCGACGAACGTGTCAGAGGATTTCTTGCCGCAAGCCTATCAAGCACTACTTATTCTTGTTCATTAAATTTTTGGCATCATTCTCCATGCCGCCAACGCCCTTTTGCGCTTCCTGGTTGATCTCGCTATTGGCACCTTGATCGGCCTTCTGTTTGGCCGCCTGATCAATTTTCTGTCCTTCTGGCACACGCTGAGAGGCACTATCGATGCCTTTATTGATTGCATTGTCAACCGTGTTATCAATTCCAGACGTGTTTTGATTGTTCTGCTGATTGTTATTCTGGTCAGCCATAAACTGTTCCTTTCTTCTATAAAACAACTACTCTCTTGTCACGTTCTGGACTTCAGGATCGTCTCAAAGCCTACGGTCTGGATATAAGATGACCTGATTATCACAATGCTGTATCCTTCTTACAACCTCAGACGTGTCTCTTTATAGATGGACTTTCTTTAGAACTGTCTGTCAGGAACCCCACGCCTGAAAGGACGGAGGCTTGTCAGAACTGTTGAGCGTTTTTGCTCAGGCTGTTAGACAAATGAAAAATTGACTGGAGCAGACAGATGGCAACAGAGTCGATTTCCGCTAAACGCGCTGTCATTGTGACAAATCGCGGTCCCGTTGAATATTACCTGGATCAGCACAAAAAATTGAAACATCGCCGGGGTGCAGGTGGTGTCGTGACGGCACTCCTGGGAGCAATGCAGCAGATTAAGGCAACATGGGTGTCACTGGCGATGACTGAAGGGGATCGCATTGCGATGAAGGATGCACCCAACGATACGCTGGCCTCTCCTCTGCCGGGTCAACCAATACAACTCCGCTACGTCACAGTCCCCAAAACAGTCTATCGCCGCCACTATGAGACGGTTAGCAACCAGGTTCTCTGGTTTCTACAACACTATCTAATCAATGATGGTTCTCTTCCAGGTGGTGAACGCCTGCAGCAGGCGTGGGAAAATGGGTATGTGCAGGCCAACCAGGCACTTGCTGATGCAGTGACAGCAGAGATTGCACGCGAGGACTCGAGTATTGTGGTAATGATTTATGATTACCATCTCTACCTCACTCCTGGCATGATCCGGGCAAAATATCCCTCCGTTATTATGGAACACTTCATTCATATTCCCTGGCCGGAAATTCGCTACTGGCAATCCAGCGTTCCTGAGACGTTCATTCGGGCTATTTTCCCTGGAATGTTGGGTAACAATCTGATCGGTATGCAGACGCGCCATGATGTGCAGAACTTTTTGGAAGGCGTGCGCGAGGTTGTGCCGGACGCAGAAGTCGATCTGGAACAAAGAACTATTTACTGGCAAGGCCATCTGACTCAAGTACGCGATTATCCTATCTCAATCTCCGTCAATGAGGAACGGCGCACAGTGCAAAGCCTGGCGGGCAGACGGGCGGCAGAACGTATTCGTCCTCGTCTCTGTGAATTGAACATCATGCGCGTAGATCGCATCGAACCGACCAAAAATATTGTGCTGGGATTTCAAGCGTATGACCTCCTGCTACAGAATCACCCGGAGCTACATGGCAAAGTGACCTTTCTGGCATTTCTTGTTCCATCTCGTGAAACATTGCGCATCTATCGCAAATATAAGGATGAGATACTTAAGATCATTGAGGAGATCAATCAGAAATATGGCAAGCGAGATTGGACACCGATTTAGTCCTTTGTCCAGAACGATCGCACGTTGGCATTAACGGCCCTCCAGTATTATGATGCCTTGCTCGTCAATCCGCTTATCGATGGCATGAACCTTGTCGCTAAGGAAGGACCAATTGTTAACAAAAATAATGGTGTCCTGCTCCTTTCGCGTACAAGCGGAGCCTTTCAACAGATGGAAGAGGGATGCCTGCCTCTTTCTCCGCGCTCTGCAGAAGAGACAGCGGAGAAGCTGTACCAGGCCCTTACGCTGCCAGAAGATGAACGACGCGATCTGGCGAAACGTGCACGTGAAGAGGTCGAACATAACGATCTACAGACCTGGATTCAGCAACAGGTTCATGATATTAATCAGCTTATTGAAGCAGCAAGTTCTCCGGTGAAGAGCGCAACCCCTTAAGCCCAACTCACACGGGTACTGCAAACATGACCCCTATATAATCCTTCTCAAGAACAAGCCTGAATAGCTCATTTCTTTCTGGTTACAAATACCAGGAAGAATGGGCTATTCATGATAGGAACATGTGCCGATAGTAATACAGGGACAGCAAGAAGGAAAAACACTTCGCCAGGGCTGCTCTTGATGAATAGCTTCTCTTACCGTCTCAATCTGATAGTGGTATCTCATGTTCAAGGAGAAATAAACACTTTATGCAAAATAATCCATTGAAAAATCTTATGGCCCTTTGTCTACGTAAACCTATCATTTTTAGCTTCATCCTGTGCCTCAGTGCTGCTTTCGGTATCCTGGGAAATAGCTCCGGGGCTCAAGCTTTAACGGTATGTCATGGAGATCCTATTGTTATACTCTCAAATGGCACAGCTCTGGATGCAACAATAGCGATTGCTATTGATTCCTCACAGCTTGGAAATTTACAGGTCAACTATACATTCCATGTCCCCTCGGGTGTGCGAGTACAACGGATCATCTATACAGGTGGAAGCCTCGCGGGTAGAGAAAATGTGAAGGTGAATGCAGATCAAGCTACCAATTCTTATTCGGAACAGGTTCTTGTTACCTCTAGTATTAGTACCAGCGTCACAGCTACATTTGCTCATCAAGGTGCACCAAAGACTGCTGTCGGAATGACAAACATGCCTATATCCCTGTCCGCTTAACCAGATAATATTCCAGCTACATCAGTTACACTTTACCGGGTGATACAACAGAAGCGGAATCCGACCTGGATTCCGCTTCCATCCCTATTGAAGAGAGGAAAACATTGAATTACTCAGCATCTTTCCTGCTGCGGCGCATACTTGTTTTAGGGAGCATCATCACTATTGCCATTTTAGTACTTGCATAGGATGGTGGCATACGCTTAACAGTGGAGACCCGTTCACTTTGCAACATCTGTTGATAGCTCTCTATCTCGTTGTGGCAATCATCGTCTCCTATTACTTTCCTATTAATGGGCGGTTGCATACCAAAATTCAAATGACAACTATCGTGCTCTATCTAGCGGCTATTCTTCTTCCTCCTTCACTGGCAGCAACGACTGTCTGTGTTGGCATACTGATAGCAGAGGTACTGGTGTGTGCGACGCGCAAAAATCGCGTTGGCGACATAGCAATGCAAACGGCACGTAGTGTCCTCATGATTTAAGGTGTGTCTATGGTAGCGCATCTCTTTTCTGGTATCGGAAACCTGGATGCGTTGTTTTTGATGGGTGTAGCGCTCCTCTTATTTGCCTGCGATATACTGACATTTAGCCTGCAACTCTTCTTTCTTTTGGAGATGATCCAGGTCATGTCATCGTTGCGAGTGTGCGCGAAGTAGGGCTGGCTGAAGGTGCTCAATATCTGCTAGGAGTGCTGGGAGCACTCGCGGCTACCCAGAATCTTCTCGCGCTCCTTCTACTACCGGTACCTGCCGCGATCTTCTATATAGCATACAAATCGATAAAGGAAATGCACGACGATACCCGTCACCTGCTCGTGACGATGGCCGATGCGGTTGACTTGCGTGATGCGTATACAGGTGGACATTCGCGCCGTGTCACTGCCTACAGTGAGCAATTACTTCAGGAACTGGGGTTGCATGGACCAGAGGTAGATCTGATTATCTCTGCTGCTCGTGTGCATGATATTGGTAAGATCGGCATTCCTGACAGCGTCCTTAATAAGCCAGGACGGCTAACACCAGAAGAACGAGCTATTATGGAGTCGCACTCCGAGCGTGGAGCCGATCTCTTAGCGCGTTATCCCGATTTCTCTCGCGGCACAGCGATAGTGCGCCATCATCATGAGAGTTGGGACGGCACCGGCTATCCCGACCGCCTGAAAGGCAACAATATTCCTTTTGGGGCACGGGTAATTGCTGTTGCCGATAGCTTTGATGCCATGACAAGTGATCGACCCTATCGCAAAGGAATGTCTGTAGAGAAAGCAGCGGCAATCCTACGCGAGGGACGAGGACAGCAATGGGAAGCAGCGCTGGTGGACGCCTTTCTGCAGAGTCTCAATCATTCAGCACCATCAGAAATTGCCCAGGAGCAACCCCCTCAACCCATTGCGGTATAAATAATTACCCTATAATTCTCTTTGTCACCAACTTCTTCTCAGGTGTAGCCTCAAACAGTTCGATGAAATATGTTACCTTTTTCCTCCCTCGTCGTGTTCTCTATGCGATGGGAATTCCACCAAATGTAGCTCATTCATTTATAGGTGACAATGGCAGTGCACTGCCATTACAAGATACCTTAGCCAGGCATCAACTGGGATTCAGTTGAAAGGTCAGGCTTCCTTTGGTAATACAGCGCACTGAGTTTTCGCCGTTGAGATCAAGAAGTATAAAAAGGAGCTTATCAGATGCCACAAGAGTCATCACAACCACCAAAACAATATGAACACTCAGACATTCAACAAGAAATGTCCTCACAACCACAAACGGAGCGCAGAGCATATCAAGGAAGTGGCAAACTGCGAGGGAAAGTAGCACTCATCACTGGAGGAGATAGCGGCATTGGACAGGCCGTTGCCATTCTCTTCGCAAAAGAAGGGGCCGACATTGCCATCATCTACCTTGATGAGCACCCGGATGCAGAACAAACAAAACAAAAGGTCGAGCAAGAGGATCGTCACTGCCTCACCATCGCTGGAGATGTCGGAGACGAAGCCTTCTGTCAACAGGCAGTTGAGCAGGTCGTACAACAATTTGGACACCTGGATATCCTGGTCAACAATGCCGCTGAACAACATACTCAGCCTGACATTGAACATATTAGCGCCGAACAACTGGAACGTACCTTCCGCACCAACATCTTCTCGATGTTCTTCCTCAGCAAAGCAGCTCTCAAGCACCTGCATGAGGGAAGCACCATCATTAATACGACCTCAGTTGCCGCCTATAAAGGAAGTCCCACATTGCTTGATTACTCCACCACGAAAGGAGCTATCGTTTCCTTTACGCGTTCCCTATCGCAATCCCTGGTTCAACAAGGCATTCGCGTCAATGCAGTCGCTCCCGGACCTATCTGGACGCCACTGATTCCAGCAACGATGCCAGAGGATAAGGTCAAACAGTTTGGGCAGGAAACTCCGATGCAGCGTGCCGGACAACCAGAAGAGGTTGCTACCAGTTATGTCTTCCTGGCCTCGGATGATTCTTCCTACATAACTGGACAGGTGCTACACGTCAATGGAGGAACAATCGTTAATAGTTAACAACTGCAGGTTCGCTGCAACTGACAATATCGGGGGAAGGGTAAGGGTAAGAAGAACAGATTGGATACAGTGAAGAGTTCAAATATGATTGTTGAATTTCAGCAGACAGAGAGAGCCTCTTCCTTTGATGTGGTTTACATCTCACCGGTGCGCTGGGAGGATGAACAATCCCGCTTCCACCACATCATGCGTTGCTGTGCCCAGGAACACCGTGTCTTTTTCATTGAGGAACCTTGCTTCACGCAAGGTCCAATATCCCTTGCCCTCAGCCATTCTCAGGAACGACTTTGGATCGCCACTCCTTCCCTTCCCAACGAAACTCCCCTCTGGAAGGCCAACACAATACAACAGCAGATGCTTGACCACCTGCTGGCTGACTACCAGATTGAGAACTACCTCCTCTGGTATACACAGCCAGAAGCGTTGGCTTTTACCGATCATCTTGAGCCCCTCGGCATCATCTATGATTCCATCGATGGACTCTCACGCTGGAATAGAGAAACCTTTGATCTCCGGCGTTCGAACACTTCTCTTCTCACCTGTGCGGACCTGGTCCTCTTGAGCGAGCAGAGTCTGCATGAGATGAACTCTTATCATCATCATACTGTTCCTCTCCTGCTTCAACAGACAGAAATGAAACCCGTCGTTCCAGCCTGGATGCTTATCAAAACACCTCCATCCAGCGAGAATTGCCCGACGCACTGGGAGAAGGTCTGGCAGACAATGAGACCAATCCTGGATGGTATCGCTGCTGAACGCTCTGATTGGCCTTGCTACTCCATCTAACCGCCCCTTACTCACATCTCTTTTTGCTACCCGGTGCCGGGAATAGTTCCTTGCAATTACATGTTTTTATATATACAACCGCCATGACTACAGTAGCAAAAATCCATACCCCTTCACCACACTTTTCCCAGTTTTTTTCTCGATAAGAAGGGGTATTTCATCTCTTGTTGTAACACATTCAGCGAATTATCGCCATTGTGTACGTTAGCACGTCACAATTCTTTATATAGTACACGCAAAGGATTTGTTATTATGCCTTTAATACAAGAACAACTGCGTGGAAATCTTCAACAAGCGCCAGTGCGTGAATATCAACGCGCTTCGCGTACCACTGACGTATTGCATAGAGTTCCATTTGAAATAGTAGCAAACGACGAC
The DNA here is from genome assembly GCA_963731415.1 of uncultured Chloroflexia bacterium. Lineage (GTDB taxonomy): Bacteria > Chloroflexota > Ktedonobacteria > Ktedonobacterales > Ktedonobacteraceae > JACDAE01. The sequence continues at coordinate 50,619 of CAVSVN010000024.1, read as the reverse complement.
CCGGATCAGGAACAGGAACCAGACCTGGATGAGGAAATGCTTCTTGCTACCGACGACTCGGAGTCAAGAGATCCGCTCTCTGAAGAGAACGATATTGTAGATGATATAGATAGTAAAAACATCAGCATTGTGCAGGAAAGGAACGATGTTGATGATGCTGCTCAGATGTATCTGCGAGAGCTGGGACGAGTACCCTTGCTAACAGCAGAGCAGGAAATATATCTCGGACAAAGAATAGAACGAGCAAAAAAAGAGCAAGCACGAGCACAGACGCTTGCACTGACACCAGACTCTAACATCATCACAGATGGCAATGAAGCACAGCGCCACCTGATTGAAGCTAACTTACGCCTGGTCGTCAGCATTGCCAGAAAATATGCAGGGCATGGTATGAGCTTACTGGATCTGATTCAGGAAGGTAATACTGGCCTGATTCAGGCCGCAGAAAAGTTCGATTACAAGAAGGGCGTTCGCTTCGCAACCTACGCGACATGGCATATTCGTCATGCCGTTACGCGTGCACTTGCTAATCAGGCTCGTATGATTCGCCTCCCCGTCTATGTTATCGAACATCTTCATCAGATGAATGCAGCGAGTCGCAGCCTTGTACAGACGCTCGGGCGTGAACCCAGCCCTGAAGAGATTGCCAGGCAGATGCAGATCAGTCCAGAGAAGCTCAACGAATTCCGTCATGTGATGCAGGAACCACTCAGCCTGGAAATGCCTGTAGGGGAGGAAGGCGATACCGCCATGGCCGACCTCGTCGAAGACCAATCTCTGGTCTCACCAGCGGAGGCCATTGATCAACAGGTGCTTAAAGAAGAGATCGCCTTCCTTTTACAGAACTTGAATGAACGGGAACGTGCCGTTATTCAATTACGTTTCGGTTTTCTTGATGGCAACAATCACACGCTTGAAGAAGCTGGACAGGCTCTCCATGTCACACGTGAACGTGCACGCCAGATTGAGGTGAAGGCACTCAAGAAACTGCGCGACGCCGACCATTCCAACCAGTTAAGGGATTTCTTGCACTAATCCTTTAACTGGTTTCCTCTCCATCAGGCATCCTGTGGCGGACGAGAGTTCGCACTGGAAACCTTCTTTCCCCAGTCGCTCATCTCGTGAGTATAGTCATCGTGCGCTATCTGGCATTCGATCAAAAGGGGACCATCAGTATGCTCACTGGCCTTTTTGATAGCATCTGCTAGCTCACCAGCTGTCGCTGCTTTCAATCCCAATCCATGGCCATCCTCAGCATTCCATGCATTGATCAGACCAGCATAGTCCCAATTTTTGTAGTAGTTATACGGACCATCATGAATTGCAAATTCGATGACATAGCCACGGTTGTTGATCAGAAAGATGGTGATATTGTTGAGTTGATGGCGAATCATATTGGCAACTTCCTGCGCTGTGAGCTGGAAGGAGCCATCACCAATCATAGAAACGATGCGCCGACCGGGTTCAAGACCCAGCGCGTACCCGAATGTTGCAGGCACAGACCAACCAATCGATCCCCATTGCATCTCGATCTCAAAACGAGCACCATCAGGGAGGCGCAGATACTCACCATTAAACCAGGAATCGCCACTCTCAACCAGGAGCGTCGTTCGAGCATCCACGTATTCTTGAATCTGGCGCACCATCTCCACGCGCGTAAGGGGGGCATTTATTTCTGCTGGCGATGGCCTTGTCTGGATAGCATGTTCATTCCGATACTGCACCAACGTCGCATCGTTTTTGCGTACCTTTTTCGCCAGCGCAGCAAGGAATTCCGCCAACACAATGCCTGTATAGTCGCCCTGCGGAAGACGCAGATACCTGGGATCGACGCTCACCGTTCGATCCCTGGCTGGTAAGGCGCTCCATCCCACCGTTGTATAGTCAGTGTACATGGGACCCGCCGCCAGGATAACATCTGCCCCATCCACAACAGGCTCACAACCCGGTGTACTTACACTCCCCCAGTAGATGCCAACATACTGGGGATGCCCCTCAGGAAAAAATCCTTTCGCATCAGGCATTACAGCCACGCCACAGCCAAGAGCTTCTGCCAGTTCGCGAAAGGCATCAAGCGCACCATATGGACGCAGCCTCGCTCCTGCAAGGAGAATCGGCTTCTGGGCATCATTAAGGAGGCTGGCTGTGGCATCAACTGCTGCTGCAAGAGCCTTCGGGTCACTCTTCTCTAAGGGCAGAAGTGTCTCAAATGGAACCGGTTCCGCACATGGTAGCGTTGCAAGATTACAGGGGATCTCGATATACGCAGGCTTACGCTCACGCAAGGCAGTCTGAATGGCACGATCAATCAGGTAAGGGGCATCTTCAGCGTGAAAGATCTGAACGGCATCACACGTTACCTTTTGTATCATCTCGTATTGATAAGAAAAATCATGAGTGCCGATCGTATGGTGCAGATAGTGGTTTACACTCGGATCGTTCGTGTTGTATCCCCCGGAGATGAAGATCACAGGAAGATTCTCAGCATAGGCACCAGCAATCCCATTGAGAGCCGAGAAAACACCAACGTTGTAGGTGACGACAACTGCTCCTGCTCCGTTCACCCGCGCATATCCCTCGGCAGCATAGGCCGCATTCAACTCGTTACAGCAGCCGATCTGCTCGATATGCTTGTTCCATAATAATTGGTCAAGCAACATAAGATTATAGTCGCCCGGCACCACAAAGTAATGCTTCAGCCCGATCTGCTCCAACCGGGCGGCGAGATAATTTCCAACAGTATATGCCTGTTGCGCCATGTATTCTAACCTTTCTATACAGCAGCTTTTTCTTTACCCGGCAGTCATTATTCTCCTGAAAGTGGATCACCAATTTCAGTGTTCAGGGTGCTCCATCAGGAGCATGGCGTATTTGAAAGCATGTGAAAACTCTCTAACGATCAACGCACCCCAGAATAATATCGATGCTACCCATAATTGCAATAGCATCACTCACCTTATGCCCACGCAACAATTCAGGTAGGATCTGCAAGTTCACCAACGAGGGTGAACGCATCTTTGCCCGCCACGGAAATTCACTCCCATCACTAATCATATAGAACCCATACTCGCCCCGACTGTTTTCAATGGCAAAGTAAGTCTCTCCTCGTTGCGGACGCAGAGCAATCGGCACACGAGAACTAATTGCTCCAGAAGGCATTTGATCAATAGCGACCCGGCAGAGTCGAATGCTCTCACGCATCTCTTGCATCCGTACAGCATTTCGTGCATAGCAATCACCCTCCTGCCGCACCTGCACCTGCACAGGCACTTCCCGATACGCCATGTAAGGACGATTTACACGCATATCCCAATTCACACCGCTACCACGCGCCATAGGCCCACTCAGCCCATAGGCAATAGCTTGCTGCTGATCCACAAAACCAACGCCCTGTGTACGGGCAAGGAAGATCTCATTGCCCATAATTAACCCTTCCAGTTCTCCCAGATTCTTTTCGAGCAGATCAAGATAAGCTTCACATTCATGCAGCCAGCCATTGGGAAAATCATGCAATACGCCTCCGACACGCATGTAATTAACCGTGAAGCGGCTACCGGACAGCGCCTCGAACAGTGCAAGGATCCCCTCACGATCTCGAAAAGTCCACAAAACAGGCGTGAATGCTCCCAGATCGAGCAGATACGTTCCCACGGCAACCAGATGACTGGCAATACGCTGCATCTCTCCTACAAGCAAACGGATATATTGGGCACGGCGCGGTGGCTCTAACCCCATCAATTGTTCTGCAGCCCCCACATAGGCGATCTCACAGAGCATCGGTGAAAGATAGTCCGAATTATCTGTGTAACGAATGCCTTGCATCAACGTGCGGTTCTCAAAGATTTTTTCCATCCCGCGATGCAGATAGCCAATAATCGGCGTACAATCAACAACGGTCTCGCCCTCAAGCCTCAACACCAGGCGCAAAACTCCATGTGTGCTTGGATGCTGCGGCCCCATATTGAGCAGCATTTCCTGGGATTTGACACTCTCAGGCTCACTTTGGGTCTCGTTATGAAGCGTTGCATTGGAATCAGTAGTCATCTCGTTCCTCTCGCATTCTTCTCGGCTATCACAAACTCTTTATTCGCTAAGCTCTTCCATATCACGAATCTTCAGCCCTTGCTTAAGAATTTTTTCACGCAGTTTGAGCAACCCCTCAATAAGTTGTTCTGGTCGCGGTGGGCAACCAGGAACGTAGACATCAACGGGAACAATTGTATCAACACCCTGGACCGTATAGTAACTATCGTAAAACTCTCCTGCCGAATTGGCACATTGTCCCATGCTGAGCACCCACTTGGGTTCAGGCATCTGCTCCCACAACAATCGCAAACGTGGCCCCATTTTCACCGAAACCGTACCTGCCACAATCATCAGATCTGCCTGGCGTGGACTTGAGCGGAACACTTCAGAACCAAAGCGCGAGAGGTCGTAATGAGCCTGCGCCGCCGCCATCATTTCAATAGCACAGCAAGCAAGTCCATATCCAAGCGGCCATACTGAACGCGAACGTGCCCAGTTCTGAGCCCATTGCAACATATCGGCCAGGCTCGTCAACTGCACTGGCCCCTCTTGATTTCCAGGTGTGTACTCAAACGGACCACTGGCCTGCACAATGGGAAGCGTCCTACGATGGAACCCACCGCCAGTAACGGGATCATTGAAGCTATCTCTCGACTGATCACTGCTTGGCATATCTATCTCCTTATCATGGTCTCCACCAAAAAGTACATAAAAATCGTTGCATTTTTTTGTTTTCGTTAGAAGCACGATAAAAGGATGGGGAAAGTAACAGCAATACGGAAAAGAAAGAGGAGAAACACAACAGATCCTTCACTTATCTTCAAGGTTATTGGCGCTGTTAAGAAGGGCATTAAGGGAGTGTACAAATGTGGGACCAGTGGAGCGTAGTTCAGTTAACATATGGCGGGAAAGAGCATAGAGAACCTCTTCTCCTTGTGCTGTGAGGCTCACGATGACACGTCGCTGGTCCTCTTCATCACGGTGGCGCTCAACAAGCCCTCGCTTCACCAATCGATCAATCAATTCAACGGTACTATGATGCCGAAGCTGGAGCCGCTCAGCAAGCTCACCAACCGTCGCTATCCTTCCCTGCGGCAATCCCTTTATCGCCAGCAACAATTGATGCTGCTGAGGTTCGAGATCAGCACTATACGCCGCTTCCTCGCTAAAGCGGAGAAAGCGGCGAATTTGATAACGGAACTCGGCCAGCGCCTGGTAATCAGCTATGGAAATGCTCTCTTTACCCATAGTTCTTCTCCCATCGTTTTCATTGTTAATGATATGAGAGATGGTACAGCGCTGTCAAACGTCACTAGAGCCGCAATGAACCTTGATAGAATTCTATTTTGTAGCCTCCAGCGGCATCACCGGATTAGCTACCTTCGCAGGATCTTCTGCTGGCATCACTGGATTGGCTACTTTCGTAGGGTCTTCTGCTGGCATCACTGGATTAGCTACCTTTGTAGGATCTTCCGCTGGCATTACTGGATTAACTACCTTCGCAGGATCTTCTGCTGGCATTACTGGATTAACTACCTTTGTAGGGTCTTCTGATGGCATCACTGGATTGACTACTTTCGCAGGGTCTTCTGCCATGGTATAAGCTCCTTTCACGGCTTGATTCAAGATATGTGTGAAGGAGATAATGTTGGTAGCAGAGCTAGCAGAGTACTCCTTTTCACACAATCTTTTTACTTCTACATCTTTACACAGCCTCTATTAATATCGTAACACGATATTTTTAAAAAGTCAACGAAGAAACCGTCACTCGCTGACTTGACTCGTACTACGCGTTCGGCGTGGCAAGAGCAAGCGCAAGTGCAGAACACGCTCTCTCTGGCGCTCCTCCTCTAAGTTGCGTGTTCTCGCTTTGAGAACATCCCCTAGCGAGACAATCCCCAGTAGTTTTTGTGGATCATCGCGTTCAACGACGGGAAAACGCGTAAAACCAGACTCGGCCATACGCTGCACAGCAGCTCGTAGCGGCTCATCAGGATAGGAAACGACTGGGCGATCGTAGGCCAGTGCGCTCATTTGACTATCTTCATCCTGAGCTTCCTGTTGTCGCACAATTTGTTGGAGTGCTTTTCGCGTCATCACGCCAAGCAGGTGCTGCTCTTTATCCAGAATAGGGAACAGATGCTGGATACGGCTATTATCGGATGCCCCCTGCAACACGTGTGCCAGATCTTTAAGAGTGGTGGTTTCCGAGAGCGCAACCACATTTGTACGCATGACCTCGCGCACGAACAAGATTTCCAGAGGATCAGTCGCATACTCACGGCTGAGATGATAACCACGACGACTGACCTTCTCAGTGAGAATAGAGCGACGCATCACCAGCACAGTGAAGCCATGGGCAACAACAACAGCGATCAACAGTGGTAAGAGTACATTCGTGTCGTGCGTTAATTCAAGGGCGAAGATAATCGCGGTGAAGGGAGAACGCATCGTCCCACCTAGAACAGCAGCCATACTAATAAGGGACCAGAATCCTGCACCCTCATAGGGCAAAAACAGCGTTTCAATACCACCAAGTGCTCCCCCAATCATGAGGAGCGGGGCCAGCACGCCTCCCGATGTTCCTGAGCCAAGCGACATCGACCAGATGATTGATTTGACGATTAGAATGCCGAGGATTAAGCCAGTTGTAGCATTGCCTTGCAGCAATCTGCCGATCATATCGTAACCGACGCCAAGCGCTTGAGGAAAAATCAAGCCACCAATGCCGATGATCAGACCACCGATAGCAGGCCACCACATCCAATGAATCGGTAACAGGTGAAATAAATCTTCGCTTGCATAGACCAGCATCGTTAGAAGTGCAGCCAGTGCACCAGCGAGCAATCCTACAAGAACGCATCCAAGGAATCCACCCACGCCAATAAACGCAGTATGGGGCGGTGTAGGAAAGAGTGGGCCGGGTCCGAGAAGATAATAACGCATAATGGCAGCTACCGCACTTGCCAGGGCAACAGGAATGAGGCTTCGTGGCTTCCACTCAAAGAGCAAGAGTTCGACGGCAAGCAAGACGGCGGCAATCGGTGACGCAAAGGTCGCCGACATTCCTCCTGCCGCACCCGCAACCAGCAGAATTTTGCGCTCAGCACTGCTAAGATGAAAGAACTGCGCAATCATCGAGCCAACCGCTCCCCCTGTCATAATAATTGGTCCTTCAGCTCCAAAGGGACCGCCTGAGCCTATCGAGATGGCAGAGGAAAGCGGTTTTAAGAGAGCCACCTTCGGCTCGACACGGCTTCCATTGATAAGAATAGCTTCAATTGCTTCGGGAATACCATGCCCACGAATGCGCTCAGAACCAAAACGCGCCATAAAACCAATAATGAGAGCACCAACAACAGGGACAAGCACTTCAAAGATACCAAGCTTATTGCCAGCAGGAGATACAAGAGCGGTACTCCAACGCTGAAAGAAAAAGAGGTTGGTGAAAAGCCCAATCAATCTGAGCAGAAGCAGTGCAACAAATGCGCTTATGATACCAATTACAAGTGCAAGGAAGGACAGAAGGATGATACGCGAATTCGCCGTAAAATCGCCGAGCTTGCCTAATGCCTCATGATTTCCTAGATTTCTGAATGAATGAACAAAACGTTTCCATAATAGGGAGAACATACTTCCTATTCCTCTTCCTTCGTGTGATACATGTTTTTCTCTTCTTTCTGTTCGTAAGACAATGAACATGATAGGATTTCTATCATTCATATCGTTTTACGATATAAATATACCGAAAGGAATGAGGATATGTCAAGGAGCTTTCTCATGGGGGAAAATACAGTAGATGGAGCACAAAATCGGTGTTGGGAACATCCTCCCATCATTGCGAGGATTTCTTCCTTCGTTGGAAACGTGTAGTTCTATTCCCTACTGGCACACAACTACGAGACCTGTTTCGCGACTGCCGCACCCTTACCACGGGCGAGAGAGGTGAAAATGCCCAATGCTGCGAAAAGTGCACACACTAACAACGCGGCATGAAAACCACTGGTGAAGGTGTTTTGCAATGTACTGATGTTAGCCATATGGTGCCCTCGTTGCGCTACAAGAAGCGTTCCAGCCGCCGCTCCTCCTAACCCGACGAACACGGTGCCTGTGAGAGCTACACTCATACTCTGACCAATTACACGCCCGGTAGCCAATAAACCTGAAGCCTCTCCCTGCTCGTTTTGAGATGCAGCACCCATCATAGTACGTGTATTAGGTGATTGGAAAAGTCCTTGCCCAAATCCCGTCACCGCCAACCGCCAGATGATATCGAGAGCGGAACTGTGGATGTTGATCTGGCTGAGCAGGAATAAGCCAAAACAAGCTATCGTTAACCCGATAGGTGAGAGCCAGCGCGACCCAAAACGATCTGCCAACGCTCCGCTGAGTGGCGCAACAACGGCCAGCATAAGGGGCAGGGGCGTCAACATCAAGCCAGTTTGCAACGTAGAGAAACCACGCAACTCCTCAAAGTAGAATGGCAATAGAAAACCCGGCGCAAACAATGCCATCATACACAACATGAAACTTATGTTTGCAAATGCAAATACATGGTTCGTCAGTAGATGGATGTCCAGAATTGGATGCTCGATATGCTTCTCGACAGAGATCGCCACACACAGTATCACTACGCCAACGCCGAGCGAAGTCAGGGTGCCACCTGAAAACCAGCCCCACTCCTGCCCAAAAGAGAGTCCCAGAGTCAGTGATCCCAATCCGATAGCAAGCAATCCCGCGCCAAGAGGATCAAATCGCCCGTTCCTTGCATACGCTGAACGTTGTTCTCGATAGAAGAAAAACGCCGCCAGAAACACACAGATACAGATTGGAACATTGACGTAAAAGATCCAGCGCCAGCTTAAGTATTGCGTAATAATGCCACCAATCGTCGGTCCTGCCGCAACACCTAAGGAAACCACGACCGCATTTAGGCCAAGTGCTAACCCGCGCCCTCGATCGACAAACGTGCTTGTAATCATAGCAATATTCACCGAAAAAATGAGTGCACCGCCCAGACCCTGGAACAGGCGGGCAAGGATCAGCATCAACAACGAGGGGGCCATACCACATAATGCTGAACCCAGCATGAATACTCCCAGGCCTGTTAAAAGAATTGGTCGCTTCCCAATCATATCCGCTAATCTCCCAAACGTGAGGAGAACGGCAGCGATAATCACCAGGTAGCCAATAATCACCCATTCAATGGCCCCACTCACTCCCACATGAAACGTCTGTGAAATAGCAGGTAGACCAATATTGACTATTGAACCATCCAGCGTCGTGATAAAGCTACTCGATGCGGCAAGCGCCCACACGATCCATCGATTCATCTGGTTCTGAGCCGACTCGATTGCTAGAGTTGACGCATGCTCAAGTTTGGAATTGGTACCAGCATCTAAAGCAAAAACGCTTGTACCAGCCTTCTCAAATTCATCAGATATAGTTCCTGACTTCTTTTCATACATTTGTAGCTCCTTTTGTGCTAAAGAGAGTATTTTAAGAACAACATCACCTGCAACCCTTCAGAGAAAAGACAACAGAAAACCTTTTCAGAGGATGAGCAAGAGGATTGAAAATCGTCAATTATTACAACACTTTATGATGCAGAATTATGCCTGATCGGGGAATGAAAAAGAATAAAAGGAATACTCCAGAACCTCACAGGCAATTACCTGAGCGTAGCAGGCGACTTCATACATGAAAAAATGGTTCTCTGACTTAGATGAGCCAGAGAACCATGTGTGCGTTACATTTACTCGCTCTGTCCTGAACAGGCGAGTAGCTTAGCCATAAGAATTAACTCGCGTTACTTGCAAACTGGTTGGTGTAGGTCGAGTTGAGATTAATCTGTGAACCCTGCGGGACCAGATTGCTCTGCACCTCAGTATTAAGCACCGATTGGGGTGCGCCAGAGGGCATTAACCCGTCTGGACTGAAGATGGCCATCTGATTTTGCAACGCTGTCACGTAAAGGGCTTTATTGCCAGCGTAGTAGTCGGCAGGCATTTTGTCCGCGATTTGCGCCGCTGTATGAGTGTGCATCCACTTCAGTGTCTTGACGTAGGCGTTCACCAACTTTTGAACAACGGCTTTGTGGTTATTGACATAGCTATTGTTCATAAACAGGCAGATGAACGGGTAGGACCCACCAAGCGCCGCCTGCGTCGACTGTGGTGAGCGCAAGTCGACCAGAACTTTTCCGGCACCACTTGATAAGATACGTGAGATTGTCGGTTCGGTCGTCATACCGGCATCGATCTTCCCCTGTTGCAACGCCGCGATAAAGGTATCACCGGCACCTACTGGCACGAAATGTACCTGATCTGACGTAATTCCCGCATTGTGTAGCAGAGCGGTGGTCAGGGTTTGCGTGCCTGAGCCGAGTTCAGTTACGCCCAGATTTTTGCCTTTGAGGTCTTTGACCGAGTGAATCTGGCTGGCAGCTTTGGCGGAAACGATTTCGGCTTCACCGGGCGCAATGTTCAACAGAACCACGGCCTCCATTTGTTTGCCTTTCGGTTGGAGTTCGATGGTATGGTTGTAGGAGCCTGAACCTGCATCCACCTGGCCTGCCAGCACTTCATTCTCAGATGACTGTCCTGATGCCTCGTCGATTAGTGTTACTTCGAGTCCTTCTTGCTTAAAGTATCCTAGTTGCTGAGTGAGTTCGTTTGGCAAATAAATCTGTTTGCTCAACCCACCTACCATGATTTTGAGTTGTGTGACAGTGGTAGTTGTTCCATTTGCGGTCGTTGTCGTAGTAGTACTACCACTACCTCCACAAGCAGTTAATAGCAGAACCAGGATAATGCCAGTTACCAAACTAAACTGTCGCCCTTGACGGTTCCATGAGTTCATAGATGGTCTCCTCTCTGTTTTCGATGGCCACCTCCGTGACCAGTTTTGAGTGAGTATTGTTGCTAACAAATCCCGTTGGGGGGGTGTTCTTGCAACCATGCCGCATGCAAGCTGTTTTTCTCCTATTTTTTCATTTTCTCCTTCTCCCCTATATCGCGGTTCCCTCCTGGACTGTATGTATTGGTGACGGAGTCGCAATGTGAGATGCCGACTCTTTTCACTAGATGGTTCACATCGCTGATCGTTGTGGGCTTCCATCTGAGCAGGCGATGTTCCAGCGCGGTGATCAGGAATTCTGATAACAGCGCCACCGCTGCCAGGATCACCATCGCTGCAAAGACACCATTGGGGTTGAAGTTGGAGCCTGCGTTCTGGATCAACAAGCCGATACCCTGGGTCGCGCCTATAAACTCGCCTACTACGGCACCGACCAGGGCGAAGCTAAAGCTGGTATGCAGGCTAGCGAAGATCCAGGTCAGGGCAGAAGGAATGATCACGGATGTGGTGACGCGTCGCTGGCTGGCTCCTAGAATGCGTGCATTGGCGAGCAAGTTACGATCAACCTCGCGCACTCCCTGAAAGGCGTTAAAAAAGACGATGAAGAAGACTAATACGACTGCCAGCGCCACTTTTGATTGCATTCCCAGGCCAAATCCGATAGCGAAAAGAGGTGCAAGTGTTACGCGTGGAATCGAATTGGCTACTTTGACATAGGGACCCAGGACATCGGCCAGGAACCGATTGCTTCCAAGCAGCGACGCCAAAGATGATCCCAAGTATCGCACCGATCAAGAAACCAAGGATAGCCTCCTCTAAGGTGACGAGGATTTGTTCCCACAAGGAACCTTGCGCTGTCCCATGCGTCACCCATGTGACGATCTGTTGCCCAGATGCCGGAGGGTTGGCCCCAAAAGAAGGGATCGACGATGCCAATACGCGTACTGAGTTCCCAGCCCCCGATGATCACGACCAGTAGCAGTATGCGCAGGGTGTTGACCAGGATGCTGCGACGACGGCGGGCAATAGTGACCGATGGCACTGTCTGGTTTTCAGGAGTCGTGATGGTTTCTTTAACCTCGTTGTTTATTGCGCTCATAGCTAATCAATACCTCGTTGCGAAGATCTTCCCAGATTTCGTGATACAGTTGGACAAAACGCGGCTCAAAGCGGATTTCCTCCACTTTGCGAGGACGTGGCAGATCGATGGTATAGATTCCCTTGACAGTGGCTGGCCCTGAAGTGAGGACGCACACACGATCGGCCAGGGAGATCGCCTCCTCCAGATCATGGGTGACGAAGACCACGGAGGCCTTGATGGAGGACCACATCTGAAGCAATTCGTCTTCCATCAATGTTCGTGTCTGCACATCAAGGGCGCTGAATGGTTCGTCCATCAGCAGGATCTGCGGTTCATTGATAAAGGTCTGGGCCAACGCCACGCGTTTACGCATGCCGCCTGAGAGTTGATGCGGATAGTGATCCTCGAATCCAGAGAGTCCGACGCGAGCGATCCACTCACGAGCAAGCTCGCGAGCCTCAGCTTTTCCCTTACCACGGAAGAGTGGGCCAGTCGCGACGTTGTTCAGCACATTCTTCCAGGGAAAGACCGCGTCAGCCTGGAAGACATAGCCAATACGTGGATCAATGCCCTGCACAGGCTCTCCCATCACCTGCACCGTACCTTCGCTTGGTCGCTCCAGGCCAGAGATGAGACTCAGGGTGGTGGATTTGCCGCAGCCAGTGGGGCCGACCACGGCGACAAACTCACCAGGGGCGACCGCCAGATTGATGTCACGGATCGCGGTATAGGCCTGACCTGAGGGCGTCAAAAACCGTTTGGTGGCATTGCGTAGTTCGATAGCGTAAGTGCCCTGGTCCGACAGCATTTTGTGGACCAGTTGATAAATCGTTCGTAGGTAGAGGATTGTTCACAACACTCCTTTCATGGATGGCCTTCTGCCACCATTTCGCATGTGCATTGCAAGTTATTACTCAGAAGCAAACGGTGTATCCGAAGTACAGGTAGGTCAGCGTCTCGGGATAAGCGAACCATAGTATGAACTTCTGATGAAAGTATAGTGATTGAACGTAAACGGTGCATAAACGTGACCCCCTCGGTATAAATAAAACGTAAATGTTCGCACCTACCATAAATCCTGGCTTGACTGGCTATTTGCAGAAACGTCTTCAGCAATGCGCACAATTAGCAGGCATGAGCGAGGAGCTATGCACAAGATGGGATGCGAACGTTTACGTTTTGTTTATACCGGGGAATGCCGCGTTTATGTACCGTTTATGCCCGATCAACTATACTCTTATCAGAGGCTCATAGCACGGCTTATTTATCCTGAGACGATGAGACCTCTGTACTTCGGAGACACAATTTGCTTCTGAGTAATAGCTTGCACAGCCCCATAGGAATTGATTAGGCAATCGGAGTGGTATAATAAATGGATATTGATGCCTTAGTGTTCGGTGATCTTCGGAAGCCTGGTAGTGCGGACAAACCATCCGGCAGAACTCGCTGAGGAGTACTGGCCATGCTGCATTTTGTACATCGATCGCTCCTGATCCAATTGCTGAGTGTGTATCTGCTCTTCGTTGTCATCGTGCTGCTTGGAGGTGTGGAAGTCAACGCAGTGGTCGCAGCAGCAACTGGGCAATGATGCTCAGGCATCAGATCAGGCACTGGCGCAGGAGATTGCGCTCCAGACCAATCTCCAACTGCTTGACGCCGAGAACGCACTTGTCAGGTTAGGCAATAGTGCACAACAGGCAGGAGACACCCGACACGATGGCAGAACATCTTCCATACCTTCAAGGACGCTCGCAGCGACGTAGATCAGGTCTATTGGCTTGGCCCGGTAGGCGATCTACGCGTCTCGTGGCCACCAAACAATGTTGCGTTAGGAGCGGAATTTTCGCCACCTGAGGTCATCCAGCGGGCCCTCACGGTTACAGGTCCGATCTTAGAGGTGGGCATCGCGGTTGAAACGACCTTCCATCCAGGCGTCATTATCGCTGACCCGGTGCGTGCTCCCAGTGGTCAATTGGTTGGTATCGTCGCAGCTAGCCTCTCACTCAGCGAGCTCAGTGATCCCCTGAGAACGGTTGTCCAGGCGCAACAACGCCAGAATCGGCAGACTCATGATCAGCATCATCGACGATCGTGGTGAACTCATCGCCACACCTGATCCCAGGCGTATCATGTATAAGGTGCTGGACGAACTGCCAGGTGCTGATCAGGCGCTACACGGTCATAGAGCCTCGCGCCTGGGTCCGGGGCCTGATAGCCAGGACTGGCTTTTCAGCGCTGTTCCCGTCCCAGATGTACACTGGGCAGTTGTTGTGCAGAGACCTGCAGCTGAGGCACTGGCTGTCGTCATGCAGTTCCAATTCTGGTTGCTGACGGCAGCACTGCTCTTCGCCATCGGTGGCCTGCTGTTCTGGCTCATCTTGCTGGTCCGGGTCATTCGTCCCCTCCATACGCTCGCCATCGAGCACCAGACACTACCTGTTTCAGAGCAATCCATCTCAAACGATACGACTGCACTCGCCGGGCGTGACGACGAAGTCGGCCACCTGGCACGTTCGCTCGTACGTCTGGAGCGCGATGGGCTGGAAAAACTTGGCGAGTTGCGGACGCTGCTCGAAACATCGAATGCTGTAGTCGGGTCGCTTGAACCCCATGCTGTTGTAGGAAAGATCATGCGCGAGGTGCGACGGCTGGTGGATGTGCAAGCCGCAGCAGTGCTCCTGCCAGATGAGCAGGGTGTGCTGCGTGTGCGGGTCAGCGATGGCCACAGTCAACACTACAACCATGGCCTCTCCCTCTCTCCTGAAAACGTGAGTTCAGCAGCGGTATTGGCACTTACGCGCTGGCAAGCCGGTGCAGAAATTGCTCACTCCCGAGCAGCCAGTGCCATCGTTCTCCTATGATGAAGGCTTCCGTGCGGTGCTGGCGATTCCGATCATCAGTCGACATGCGGGAGGTGTAGTCTTGCTGGTGCATCGCACCGAGCCCCATCCCTTTAACCAGAACGAGATCGACTTGCTGCTGACGTTCGCTAACTACGCCACGCTCGCCTGGGAACATGCAGTGCTCTACGAGCGCAGCGATGAGCGGCTGCGCGAGGTGGCACGCGAGAACGAACTGCTCTATCAGCAGGCCTCCGAGGAGAAGCAAAAGCTGGCGGCGATTATGGGTAGTATGAGCGATGGGCTGGTGCTGATGGGCATCGATGGGACGGTGCTGTATGCTAACCTGGGAGCAAGCACGATTACGGGCCTATCCGGCGAGGCACTGGAGCATCGGCCCCATCAGCGCACTCTATGATGCGCTACGTACAGCAGCGGTGGACCCTGTAGAGTGCGAGCGGGTTCTGGCACAGGTTGAGTCGGCCAAAGCCACGGAGCAGGTTGTTGAAATCAGGCGATATGGCCGACGCCGTGCCATCCATGTGCGACTGTTCGATGTGGGCGACGAGTCAGGGCAGGCTATTGGACGTGGCCTGCTGCTGCGCGATGTGACACGTGAGCGCGAACTCGATGAGTTCAAGACGACATTGCTGGCGGCGGTCGGCCACGAATTGCGCACTCCGTTGGCGGCGATCAAGGGCCACGCCTCGACGCTGCTCCAGGAAGACGTCACCTGGTCACCTGCGGATCAGCGCCATTTCCTGCAAACGATCAGTGGTGAAGCTGATCGGCTGGCGCAGCTCGTCAGCAACCTGCTCGACCTCTCGCGCCAGGAAGCCGGGCTGCTGCTCCTCAATCGCGTACCCACCAGAGTGCAGGATCTCGTGACGAAGGCCATCGAGCGGCTACGTTCCCAGGGCGGCACAATAGCCGTACATATCCCCGACGAGCTGCCTCTGGTCAACATAGATAGCGCACGCATTGAGGTCGTGCTGCACAACCTGGTCGCCAATGCGCTGGTCTATGGCGAGGACGAAGTACATATTACCGCCAGAGAAGCGAAACGATGGAATTGTCTTCTCAGTTGCGGATAATGGACCTGGCATCGCTCCCGACGAGCTGTCCCATGTGTTCGAGCGTTTCTACCGGGCACGGCATGGTCGCCAGCAGCATTCTGGTGGCACTGGACTTGGATTGGCCATCTGCAAAGCCTTCATCGAGGCTCATGGAGGCACCATCTGGGCGGAGAGCAGCATGCGAGGAACCACTATCTCGTTCTCGCTACCGCTCGTCTCACCTGCTGTTGCCTCAGTAGACGTTGAGAGAGTAGCAACGGAACTCTCAGCAAAGGAAGGGAGGAGCGTATGACGACGAAGGCAAAACGCATTCTGCTCGCCGAAGATGAAGTGGCGCTGCGCGACTTCGTGAGCCGGAACCTGCGTGCACGCGGCTTTGAGGTACTGGAAGCGAGCAACGGATTGGAGGCTCTGGCCGTGTGGGAGCGGGAAGATCCGCATTTACTGATCCTGGATATCATGATGCCACGCATGGATGGCCTGGAAGTCTGCCGACGCGTGCGTGAGCACTCTGCTGTACCCATTATCGTGTTGACCGCGCTGGATGCTGAGAGTGACAAGGTCACTGCACTTGATCTGGGTGCAGACGATTACCTGACCAAACCGTTTGGGGTAGAAGAACTGCTGGCCCGCGTGCGCGCCGTGTTGCGTCGTACTCAGGCGATTGATGATCCACTCAACAGGCGGCATACAGCAATTTGGCGATCTGGAGGTTGATCTATCGGGTCACGTCGTACGACTACGGGGGGCAGAGGTGCGGCTGTCGCCAACAGAGTTCTCCCTTCTGGGGCAACTGATTACCCATGCAGGCAAAGTGCTCTCTCATCGCATGCTGCTGCAGCGTATCTGGGGACCCGAATACGGTGGCGAGGCCGAGTATCTGCGCGTATACATCAACCGTTTGCGCCAGAAGCTGGAGTCCGACCCTGCCAATCCACGCTACTTCCTCACCGAACCGGGCGTTGGGTATCGCTTTGCGCTGGAAAGTGAGCGCGTACGCAAATACTCTCCTTCAACGCGTCATAGCAGCGACGAGGGTATATCCACCAACAACGAGTAATGCTGTGAACCTCGTTGAAAGGTCGAGGAGGACAGGAACATGGTGTCAGAAACGGCAGCAATAAATAACCTGCCGATGATACAGTTGTTCGCTCCATCAACTTCAGTTGGGGTGAGCAAGCTGCATCATCAACAGATTACTGAGAAATCTGAAGGCCATAAAAATCACGTAGATGCATACTTCTATATCACGGGAGATTTGCTGCGCTAAGTTGCTGCATCTGCCGCCTGATGGCCTGCCTATAGACGATAACGAGGGCAATCACACCGATAATGGCAAGAACGAGCGTAACCGTCGAGACAGGAATGCCCGGTGGCATCACAAAAAGCACAGTATGGGGCAACCCATCCCAGCAAGCATGTAAAAACGAGACAAAGAGATAGGTCAAGATAACTAAACCTGTGATGCGGAAGTGCCGCTGTCCGCTGGCTCGGAACAAGACAGCGCCCAGGAGAGCGGTCCAGATGCCATGTCCAAATGGCGCAACAAGGCCACGAAGCACTGTCGTACCAATTGATGTACTTATCTGGCCCTGGCTGAGTAGAAAGGTTGTGAACGCATAACCAGTACTTTCGAGGGCCGCAAATCCCATACCAACGGCTCCTCCCAACAATAGCCCATCCATTTCAGATGTATGATTCTTCTTTCGTGCCAGAAATCACTACTGCCACGATTTTGCATCCCTCCTCAATCAATCCGACCAGTAGCGCACTCGTGAAGGACAATCCCTGCGTAGGATTCGACGGTACAGGAATGAGTAGCGATTCGAGAATAGACGCGCCCAATACTCCCAACACACCTCCAACAACAAAACAGGCGGCGACGGTTTCTGGCGTCAATTTACTGAGGTGTTGGTGGTCATAGAGAAATGCGACAAAGACCACCGGAACCAGAAAATTTCCAATCAAAATGACGGTTGGATAAAGATTTGTATTCCCAGTGGAGAACATAACGATGGTGGTGATGATAAAGAGAAGCAAACCGATCAGAAACGCACGCAACCAGCCTCGTCCTCTACGGGGCACTTTTTCAGTTGTCTGTACTCCAATATTCTGAGCCATAATGTAGAAAGCCTCCATTCCCATTATCTGGCAATCTGCTATTTGAAGTGACATCACTCCATATACTTGCATGCTTACCTAAGCCTTTCACGTCTAGAGGATATACCACGTTTCATTCCTTTCCTTCTATATTGTCCCGGCGGCAGATCAATCTATGTTACAATAGCAGCAAGCAAATCTCAGCGGGTATTCAAAAAACTACAAGATCTGTTAGGATAATTAATCATGACTGCTTCTCAACAGATATGGCAAGTACCCTCACAACCCGTAACACTTTCTGCCAACGAGGTCCATGCCTGGAAAGCCCCACTAATAGCATCGGAATACGAATATGCAGCATTCCAGCAGGTTCTCTCAGTAGATGAGCGGGAACGAGCTGGACGGTTCTATTTTGAGAAGGATCGCCGTCGCTGGACTATCGCTCATGGCGTACTAAGACTACTTCTGGCTGGCTATCTGAATAGCAATCCCCATGAGCTTCAGTTTGTCACCAATCGTTATGGAAAACCCTCGCTTGCCCATCCGTTCGCGGAAACAGGGCTGCAGTTCAATCTGTCCCATTCCGCTGAAATGGCCCTCTACGCCTTTACCTATCAGCGACAGGTAGGTATCGATGTCGAGTACATGCGCCCGGATATAGAATGCGAACTCCTCGCTCGCTCTCAATTCTCTCCTGCTGAATACGCAGCATTGCAGGCGCTGCCTACTTCGTTACAAACTGAAGCTTTTTTTCTGTGCTGGTCGCGTAAAGAGTCTTATATCAAAGCAAAGGGCATGGGATTATCTCTTCCCCTCGATCAGTTCGATGTCTCTCTGCTACCTGGAAAACCTGCCGCACTATTAGATAGTCGCGAAGAGAGTCAGGCGACAACACGCTGGTCTTTACAGAACCTTGACCCAGGGAGTGGCTACGCAGGCGCACTGACCGTCGAGGGGTTCGATTGGGACCTACGTTACTGGCAATGGCAAGGTGATGAGAACGTGAGAAGCTACACGGGCTTGTAAACTCTGGCCCTACAGAGGTTTGGCAGGATAAGACAAAGGATTTCAACAGCAAAAAGCAGGCTTCAACATTCTATCAGTGAATGCATCGCCTGCTTTCTTACCACTTCTCTGGAAATGCTTATCCATTCGTAGCAGCCGACTCATCCATTCTTACTGGATTATCAACCTGGTTGAGACGATTCCATAACACGTAGTCGGTCTCTTTCTTTGGAACATAGAAATGACCGGGTTCAGCAGTCATATTGGACATAGCAACGAACTCGCCCTGTTCCAGGTGATTGAGATCGATATATTTTGCACCTTGCTCCAGGCGGCTTCCGGCTTTCACGATCACTATGCTTTTGAGTTCATCATCGGTGAGATCTGCCAGGCGCGTATGTAATCCCTTGATATCCTCGGCAGAATGACTAAAATCTACCGTAGATGGATTCCGCAAGCCATGATTCTCTCCCGCCAGGTTATCTGGTCTGAGATCTTGCTCAAAGTCATATCCTGCCTCTGGATGTCCCCCTGGCTGTTTCTGTACCTTGTCGTTATCATGAACCCTTGCATCTTTACGGTGTTTGCTTGCATTTGAGTCGCTACCACTACGCCGCTCGCCTTCCTCTGCCATCTTACGGGAGTTCGCCCTGGAATCCAGGCCCTGATTATGTACATGAGTAGGATGCGTAGGAGTGCTCTTCTTAGGATTATTACGACCAGCTGAGTCCCTCGCAGGCTGCTGCTGATTTCTCTTCGCCATAGCTTCTTTCCCTCCTCGAATTTCAACACACTACATTGCATACCCATGCTTGCTTCATGAGTAATACATCCTGTAGGTACCACTTTTTCTTTTCTAGTTTACCTTTAACAGCACGTCACAAATAGAAAAAAAGTGACAGAGAAAGCACCTAAACGCGGCTATGACCGTAACAATTCAGATGAAATATATCATATCCTCTTCGACTTGAATGGACACGAAGTTATCGAAGCTGCACTAGACTTATTTTATCTGGTCATTTCCTTATCTCATAGGTGAGAATACAAAATAGCTTTTTTTCTGTGTGAAACCTTTTTTCTTGTGTGGCGTGTTATAGTGAAAAGTAGAGAGAGAAATTCGTTTATGCCCTGCGCATAGAACTCTCAAGGACAAATTGGTATTTACACCTTACAACATCTTATGAAAGAGGGAGAGAAACATGCCCCAACAAACGGTAACATCCTCACACAATCAAGAACAAACAGAAGAACGAGGTTCACACATGGAAAAAGATGATCTGCTGACAATTCGTGAAGTTGCGCAGCGCCTGCGCGTTGATACGACAACTGTACGTCGCTGGATCTCACTTAGGCCTCCTGGAAGCTATTGTCCTGCCCCATCGTGGCAAAAGACAGGCTTACCGGGTACGCCGTCGTACTTTAGATCAATTGCTACAAGCTGGTTCCGCACCATTTGAGGCAGTATCCGAAGCACAGTAGCAAACATTCCATTCTTAATGATTAGGGACAACCTGGCACAGAAGCATATGCAACTGAATCAGGATATATTGAGTCTATAGTGATTTATCAAGATCTCTGTACGGGCTTGTAAACCATGCCCGTACAGATAATAATTGCGTACACCCACCTCGGTAACGAACAAATTCCCCCATCAGTAGTCAGTAATTCATGCATCGCATCTGAAAACAATAACTAAATAGTTATGTAAAAACTTATGGATAGCATCAAAAAATGAAATGCTTCAACCTTGACAGAACCATAACCGACACCATATAGTATATATAGCCCATCTGACAATCGGTTTAGTATGCACACCATACATACCTTTCAACCCTGGACGATAACTCGGTCATTTTATCTCTGTGTGAGCATTGTCTCATGGCTGGAACGGCGTATGGAGGCTCACGAGCATACATGCTTCCTCTGACATGCATATTAAGATATGCGATGTATCTGTGTATTCACAGCTCCGTGTCGTGAAGCATTTGTGATAAAGAAACTTTATACTCTTTTGTAGCGGCATATAGCGCGTACTATCTTTGAAGGCGTCGCATACCTATTTCCACGAGTTGAGGAATGGACGCTACGTTGCGTCATCGATTCTCTATGGGGAGAAAAACAGCATGAACATTATACTGATCGGTGCACAAGGGTCGGGAAAAGGGACACAGGCGGATTTACTTGCTCAGCAACTCAAGCTCTTTCACCTCGCCAGCGGTGATCTATTTCGTAAAGAGATGGCCGAGGAAACTGAGCTTGGTGTGAAGGCAAAAGCATTTATGGATCGTGGTGAACTGGTTCCCGATGAGGTTACGATCTCGATGGTGCTCAACTGTATCAAGAGATTACCAGACGCACAAGGAGTTCTGCTCGATGGTTTCCCACGTACCATTCCCCAGGCAAAGGCGCTCGATAATGGTTTGCACACCATCGACCAGCAGATCGACCTTGCAATCTATCTCAACGTACCACGTAAAGAATTACTTACACGTCTCTCCGGTAGATATATCTGTCAGGCTCATCAGCATGTCTACAATATTCGGACTAAACCATCGCGCATACCAGGCATCTGTGATATCGATGGCAGCGAGCTATACCAGCGTACTGACGACACTGGAGAAGCCATTCAGAAACGCCTCGACATCTTCTTCGCTGAAACCATCCAACTGCTCGATTACTACGATGAGCAACATAAGCTGACTCAGATTAACGGCAACCAGGACATTTATCAGGTACAGGATACCCTACTCCAGACGATTGAACAGCAAAGAGACGCCGTTCTCTGGCAAGTGGCAACGGCACTTCCTTCCCTTTTACCCAAAGCATTTTAGGGGTTTTGCGTCATGCGCACCGGATACAGTGACCGCCCGGTTGAGATAGAGATTACATTCCAACCGGGCGGTCGCAACGACACCCTGAGACCTGGTCACCATGACGATTGAAAGGGATGCACACTCAAATTGGGCACAAAAAGCTTGAAGAAAGGAGGCTTTCGAGAAAAGCTCCCTCTCTCAGTTTCAGGAGTTGTCCTTGTCCGAGCGGTGAGATGGATCAAACGCGCGTTGTAAGGCAGCGCACTGATCCTGCCAGGCAGCTTGTGTCACCTGGGCGTCGGCGACCATACGGAAGCCGTGGTAGGCACCGGGATAGACGTGCAACTCCGTTGGCACGCCTGCTCGCATCAGGCGACGAGCATACTCCAGATCTTCCTCTAGAAACAGATCGAGCGCACCCACGTTGATAAAAGTGGCGGGTAAGCCCTCCAGATGTTCAGCACGTGCAGCCGCCGCGTAAGGTGAAATGTCGGGTCCTCCGGGTTCCTGGCCCAATAGAGAGTTCCAGCCAAAGTGGTTGGCCTGCGGCGTCCAGATAAATTCTCCTGTGTACGGATGCGGTTTCGCCTGCGTACATGTGCGATCATCGAGCATGGGAGCGAGCAGGAATTGGAACAACAGCGGGACTTCCCCACGGTCGCGCGTCAAAAGCGCTACTGCAGCGGCTAGCCCCCCTCCTGAGCTGCTGCCGCCGACCGCGATCTGCTGCGGATCGATACCCAACTCGTCGGCATGAGTAGAGAGCCATTTCAAGGCTGCGTAACAATCCTCGACCGGACCTGGATGGGGCGTCTCAGGGGCCAGACGGTAGTCCACCGAAACGACAGCACACTCGAGAGCTGACACGATGCTTCTGGCTGTGAGATCTTCCGCGTCAGCCGAACCCAGAATATAGCCGCCCCCGTGAAGCCAGAGCAGGACAGGGAGCGGTCGCTGCACCGAGATCGGCAGGTAGACCAGCATCCGTACATCGGGTGCCCCTTCTGGGCCAGGGACGAAGCGCTCGCTCACGGAAAGAGCAGGAAATTGGGGCAAGTCCGCAGATACCCGAGAACTCATGGCGCGTATCTGCCCCAGGGTTTCAGTGGTCAATACTGGGACAGGAACCTGGTCAAGGAGAGCAACAAGCTCAGGATCAACAAGATGCTTGGTCGTCATCGTATCTTCCTTCATTCGTAGTGTTGGTTGTCATGTTCTTTTCGTATTTTGACTCATAAAGCTTTATACATCGATCAAACCATTTCGAGGTGGCAACATTATAGCACGACGGTACATCCTGGGATGTACGCACGCAGACATGGTTCGACAGTTTATCTTTCAGGGGACTTTTTTGTGCCCAATTTAAGTGGGAACCCCTCTCAAACATTAGATGACGAGGTGTGGGACACGCTCCTACTCAGGTAGATACACGAGAACGGGTAAGGATATATGAGGTATTCTATGCTGATCGCCGTTGTAACGCCAGTTCATACTTGTTGACAAACATTCTATTGCCACAGTAGATATTGCGGCGCGTGAATGGCTCTGGGGTCTCTCTTTCGAGCCGTTCGCGTACAGAGGGCTTATGAGCACCGAGGGAATAATACCAGGATTTCGACAACCTATATGCAGAATCGTTCACCCAGGCGGGGCAAGGAATAGCGTATTTTTGGCAGAGGTACTCAACAGTGGCAACGCAAAACACTGCCCAGCGGTGATTATCTGACGTCGGATCCTCTGGCTCTTGTATAGGATCCTTTACCAGTTCCTCACGGCGATCCGGGTAGTTACCAAAGAAATCATTCATAAAATTTCCTAACGGAATCCATGGGTCTTCGCCCTCACAGATTTCCTGGAAGGAAACTTCGATTGTCTGTAGCGCTTCTTGCATTTCGATCATAGCAATCACCTCGCCTCTGTTTCTAGTATAACATATGCACAAGGCAAAAGAGAATGCAAAATAGCGATCTTTTAATCACTTTCTGGAAGAAAATCAGAATCTAGAACAACTCATCCAGTGTATCATCCAACATATAATGCTCCTGCCAGCGTTTATCCGGCACAAATCGATCAACAATAGCTTGAGCCTTCTCACGCGTCGTCACCTGCAACTCGCGTAATAACGTCTCAACGTCGTTGAGATCCTTCTGACGGAACACCATCAACTTCAACGCGAGTATATATTCTTTGGCCGGAATATATACATGTAACTTTTTAAATTCGCGCCAGAGTTCGGGCTGTGGATGCGGTGCCATATCCATAATAAAATATGCCACATCATCATTCATCCACTTTCTCTTGAGCCGATGCCTGCCTGCAACTGCATTCACTGCCGCTTTAAATGCCGTCGTCTCAGGCGTCGCATTCGTCGTATCGGGATAGTCTAACAGAACAACGTCCACATCTTCCGTCGCCTTCCTGTTCTTTAGCATCAATAACATGAATACGCCACCTACGACCATAATACGCACGGGATTTTTGAACTCGCGCTGCTCCAATTCGTCGCCTAAATCTTGAAAGTACCTTTCAATTTCTTGACTCTCCATGATTGTCAGCAATCTTTCTCTTGTATGGACCGTGTTTACGACGCTCTTGTGCCCCAGCGTTGATAACGCCTCAATGATGGGCATCATCAACGCGGCATCCATACGCATTAAGCTAAGAGGAATTCGAGCTTCCAATCCAAGCCATCAACCAATAATTGGGCGGTGCTGGGATGAGCCACTCGATGGTCTAATTGACATCCTGAACGCAAACAGCACAAAAAGGACAGAACGGTTTTGTGCACATCTCCCTCATAAAAGGCAACCATCAGACGACTGGCTTCGTGACGCAACGCCGCAGCGGCTTTGACGATGCTGCGATAGGGATCGAGCCAACAGCCCTCCTGGATCAGGGTTTGCTGTTTGGTTATGATGGGATATTCTTTGAGCCAGTAGTATCATCCGGGGAAGCTAGAAATGCCTCGATTTCTTTGTAATCGATCCTTTCAGAATTTTGGGCGTAAATTTTTTCACTTGCTAGAAATGCATCCATACTTATATCATTATCCTCAAAAATGAAAGGAGCAAGAATACGTAAAGTAGCTTTATCACGTGTACCACGCATTAATAGACCTAAAGTAGGCGCAGCTTCCTGGCGATAGGTGTCATCTGGATCATGCTGTAATGCATCGACAGCCAGTTGCCAGTTGCCCGGTACCTGTAAGTAGAGAACCAGCACACGAAATGCTATCTTTCTCAGTAGCAACGTCGGGCTGCTCAAAAATTGTTCTACCACAGAACGGGCTTCCTGCAGTTTTGCATGACCAAACTTGAGCAACATGGTGTAATAATCCTGCGTTGGTACCTTGTTTACACGATATAACTCTAATAATGTTACTGCTTCTTCTTTTCGTTCCTTTTCCCATGTTACATCAACAGAGGCATGTATGAAGTCCCAGTCTGCATCCCGCTCCAGATTGAAAGAATTTTCAGGTGGATTGCCGAGTGGTTCCCAATTGCCATAAGCAACAATGCGTATCGCGCGATAGGTATCTTTTCTAATCATGTCATCATCATAGTAATCACTTACAACACTGGCTAGTATTGCTAATGTTCGTTGATCTCTTGTATTGGTTTTGAGCCATGCCAATGCTGTTGCACCCTCTGTACGTGCGATGTAGTCCGGGTCGTAGAGCAAAAATTGTACCGCTGTCGGCCAATAATCCTGCAAATGAAATGGGCCAGCTAAGACATGTAACGCGTTGCCACGTATAAAGGCATCTGAGCTATACAGAAATGGCTCGATATCAGGACGAGCTTCCAGTAACTGGGCTTTGCCCCATTGTATAATCATTGAGCTATAATGGGATTCAGAAACTTTACCAAGTCGATAATCCTCCAAAAACTTGAGTGCTTTCTCACGTTGAACTTGTTGCCAATCATTCATGATGGGCTACCCTTTGAAGGCCCGCCCTCCTCGGGAGAAGCCAGAAATGCTAGCAAGTCATCATAGTCGCCAGGATAGATTTTTTGCATGGCATCAAACACGTCCATCCAGACGTCATCGTCTTCTGTAAATTGCTTCAAAATGCGTAAAGTACGTTTATCGCGGGTGTTACGCATGAGTAAACCCAGAAGCGTGGCTCCCTCCTGACGATAGGTCGGTTCAGAAGCATGTTGCAAGAGATCAACAGCCATTTGCCAGTTGCCGGGGATCTGTAAGTAGAGGATGATGACGTGGAGAGCCGTGGTTCGAAGGAGTTCTATTGGACTCTTCAGGAAGCTCTCTACCACCTCACGAGCTGCTTGTAGTTTGGTACGGCCAAACCTGAGCAATGTGGCGTAATAGTCCTGTTCTGCTATCTTGCCGGCTTGAAACTGCTCTAACCATTCTTGTGCTTCTGTTCTCCAATCTTCCTCTAGAGTAGGATCAATACACGCTTTTACAAATTCCCAATCCGCGTCTCGCTCTAAGTCAAATGTAGTGCCTAGTGATTCCCAATTACCGAATGCAATGATGCGCATAGCATAATAGGCATCATCTCTGATAAGTTCATAGTCATAGGGATCTTGTACGACACTGGCTAACACCCCCAAGGTTCGTGGATCTTTCGTGTTGGCTTTGAGCCATGCGAGAGCGTTTGCCCCTGTGACACGTGGTATGTATTCTGGATCGTAGAGCAAAAATTGCACAGCGGTTGACCAATACTCTTGCAAACGAAAGCGTCCAGCTAGCACATCGAGTGCGCTGCTACGTATATCAGCATCCGAACTGTGCAGAAAGGGTTCGATATCAGGTCGTGCTTCCAGCAAGTGGGCTTTACCCCATTGCACGATCATCGAACCATAAAATAGCTCAGAAATCTTACCCGCGCGGTAATCTATTAACAGCCTCTTTGCATTCTCACGCTGAATCTGTTCATTATCCATCATAGCTGGATATCCCTTCTGAAATTTATTAAGTAAAAATGGTGGTAACTTACTTGTAGTACTGAGCAGCAGGAATTTTACAGCTAGATGTCTGAAGTAAATCCTCGACGATTGGTAGTTTCCCTTGATCAGGCCATGTATCAGGTGATGGTGAACCCTTCACGATTTTTGATTTTACAAAGTCTCGTAGTTTAATATATGCGTCTTCTAGCTTTTGCAAACGTTCCCGCTTATTGATCATGTCTAATACACCCGATCCATTAGGATCTGGCGCATGTGATATCTTATTATTAAGAATAGTAATCACATTTCTTAGATGCCTGATTAAATTTTCTATTGCATTGAGGGAAGCTTCAACCTCTCCGTGGTGATCTGCACCAGAAACGTGATTAGGGTCAGTAATTGTTGAGGGATCTACTTCACCAGGATTCGCGTCTTTCCATGCGCCTTCCAGATCATTAGGCGTAAAATGATCATTAATATTTATCCAAGCATTTTTATTAGCATCGGTCAGTGGCTTCCCTTTGCCTCCCATATAGCTGGAAAGGTCGAGATAGCCACTCTGGTAGAGACAGCGAATCATCGCCGCTGAAAGTTGGCTTACTCCAAGCATCTGTACAAGATATTGGAGTGTTTTCTCAGGAACAGCGCCACCAAATTCTTTAAACAGATCATTTGCTAGCTTTGCCTCTTCTGGTGTCAGTTTAGGATTGGGCAACGTTGGTTTAGAGCTTATAATGGGATAGGAGTAACTGGTGGCAGGCTGCGCGATTTCGAGCATGGCATGGCGAACCGCCCAACGTCCAAAGGCGTAAACGAGCATACCAAGAATGATTGCACCTTCTGCTGGCAGGAGTGCAGTGACGGCTCCACCTGCGATAGCAGCTGCGCCTCCAAGCGATGCACCTCCTCCTGCTGCAAGGGAAAGTCCTCCGCTCTCTGGTGCCAGAGCTACCTCTGGAATGAGCAGGATAAGTTGTGAGCCAACAAAGACGATGATAAAGACGACCACAAAGATAATCAGGTCAAGAATTACCATTCCAACAATAAGTTCAAACACATGTTGCAGGTCGGTTTGCAGATCACGATCAATTTGCTGTGAGTCATCCATTGTTGTCATGAGTTTTTCAAAATGCGTCGAGATCTCCGTCAAACGTTCTATCATTGCATTGGCCGCATTCCCAGTGAAGGCTAATCCGCCTGTTGGGATAGAACTGCCGGTTGTATGAAGCGAGGCAATAGTCGCGTGAATTTTCTGCAAGGCGGCCCGATGATGTTCAGTAAGGATAGCTTTGTGCAATTGAATATCTTTTACCTTGCTCACCTGGGGCTCAAAGTGATTTTCGACGGTTCGTTGTACATAGGTGGTGGGACCATACTGATAAAAGCCACTCGCGACCTCCTCCAGCACTTGCCATGTATTTCCACCCAGTTGCTCAATGGTATGGACAATTGTAGGGAAGGCCGTCAAGGCATCTTCGCCCTCTTGTATGAGTAGATCAAGAATGTATGGTGTCGAGGGGGTAATAGGGAAACCAAGAGCCTCTAATCCCTTTATCGCTGCTTCAACAAGCACATCAGCCATACTATCGAGATTCCTTTCTACGCTCGATTTTTTAGCCAAAAGCAAAACATGTACATTCCTACTCAAGTACCATAGTGTTATACCGTATCAAGTCTAGACGATTACATTCAGCAGTAAATGGATGACCATTGATGATCTCTATTGTGGAGCAAACTCCTGGCTAAAGTCATGATCTACTTCAGCCATTTCACGGCTAGCCTGGCTCAGATGGTCGGCCAGGTTGTTGAGGGAAGCGTAGGTGACTTCCACGTTTTGTCTCCAGGCTTTGACATGACTCAGGAATGTTTCTTCTACATTGCCAGGAAATAAGCCTTCAAGGTTCGTTATAGCGTTGATAATCTGATAATGAGTAGGTAATGCGTTATCAATTTCGTTTTGAACGGTGCTTGCGGTCGTGTTCATTGCATCGGTGGGATAGGAAAGGATATCGTCCATTTTTTGTCCGCTCCTGAAGCAAGGTGATACTAATGGATGTATTTTCATGCACCATTATACATGAGGTAGATATTCTATGCAACACGCACCCCTAACCATAAACCAGAGACGCGGTGAATCTGGTTCTTAAGGCTGTGTCATAATCTCCACGGCGCCCTTTTTCGCTTCTGGCTTCAGAAGCCGTAAGGGGCGTCAAAAGCTGAATGGCTTCCCGGCCTTATGACACAGCCTCTACACCAGCCGAGAGACTCCAGCAGGTGTAGGGCGCAGAGCGGAGCAATAAGCCCGTTGCGCCCAAAGACCCCCGTTGGGACACCCTCTCACCTTAAAAAAGGACCGAATGACGTTTGCCAGAGCACTACCCGAAAATGGAGGCAATCAAGCACTACCCTGATTACGAATTGCCCCACACATCCACCAGGTAGCGATGTCTCATCTGTCAGTTTATTCAGCCACTGCTCAGCTTCTTCAGCGCTCTTACCAGTCTTCTCTTGATAGATAGCAGCAAAAGTCTTGCGTACATCAGGAGCCATCTTGCTGGCGTCTCCACAGACATAGATGGCCGCGCCATTCTGAAGCAGTTGCCAGACTGTATCTCTTCGCTCCCAGATCTTATCCTGCACATAAACCTTCCTCTCACTTAGACGCGAGAAGGCCGTTATAAGTTCTGTAATGCCCTGCCCGGCAAACGAGTTTCAGTTCCTGCTCATAGATGAAGTCCTGCTGCGGATGACGGCAACCGAAGAACAATAATGATCTTCCTACCTGTCTGCCCTGTTGCTTCAAAATTGCCCGCTCCTGCAAGAAACCTCGATATGGAGCAAGGCCAGTACCAGGACCAACCATGATCAATGGTGTACAGGTATCTTCAGGAAGACGGAAAGGTGTCTGAGCACCACGCACAAACGCATAAATGATATCACCTTTCTGCTTGTCGCAAGATAGTTCGAGCACAACCCTTCAAATTCGCCGTGACCCGATTTCGCTGGCGCTTTCACCACGCTCACAGTAATACTACAACTATCCTTCTCCTGTAATGGAGACGATGAGATGGAATAGTAGCGTGGCCGGATCGGCGCTAACAATTCCAGGTACATGTTAAACGGCAACTCACAGGCTGGAAATTCCTCCAGCAGGTCAATCAACGACTTGCGCTTCGTCATCACCTCCGCACGATAGCGAGCAATACTTGCCTCATCATCGCCGGATAGAGCAAGCAACTTCTTTTTGTCGGGTGGACACTGCGTCTGCTCAGCCATGACTTTGATCTGTGTGCGTGTCGCAACATCCTGAAGTTCAACATAATCTGACAATAAAGACGAGATACTCACAGGTTGTTCAATCGGCAGGTGTGTCCTTCTCTCGCTTGTTGCATGCAGGCGAATCTTGCTTTCAGTAACAAAACCAAAGTGGGCGGCAACCCTTTGTACCAGCGCATCACTATTACGTGCAATCACTCCCAGGTGATCTCCGGGCTGGTACGTAACTCCTGTGGGCAATGCAACCTCGATATGGCGTGTCGAACGCTCAGCATGGATACGATCCCGCTATTGTGTTGAGTTCGCGATTCTCAACGACCTGCATAGCGACTGCTACCAAAGGAGGCGACGAATGGATTGAGCGGTTGCGTTCCCTTGATAACCTCAACCTCATACATAGGTTCCTGTTTAGCCGCCATGCTTTCACCAAAGTCAATCGATAGTTCCTGAGCCAGCGTCTCCCATAAAGAACGGTACCATGCCTGGAACTGACCATCGAAATCGTCGCTGGCATCACCTTCGCCACGCGGATAGATGCGTTTCGCGCCGTGCTTCTCCATATTCGTCATCGATCAGGCGAGGAATAGCCTGGAAGGTTGATGCCCATTCCCTGTTACCACAACCAAACACAGTATAATTGACACCCTTAAATGCATCCGCTGCTAGATTCGCATCTTTGATCCAGCTACAGAATTTGCCCGCATTATCGGGCGGCGTTCCATTGTATGAGGCACTAACGACGACCAATGCTCCCTCGTGTGGCAGATTATTGGTATAGTCATCCAATGGAGCAACGCTGGCTGCGAATCCGCGTGCCTTTCCATCTTCGGCAATGCGATGCGCGATATCTTCTGCCGTTCCCAGGTTTGAGCCAAAGAGGACCAGCAACGGCGTATGATGTTGCTTCGTCGTTAAGGGTCTGACCGCTTCCACTGGCGCTTGGACGAGCGTTGTCTCTTTCTTTAGAACCATGGTGCGCTCAGCATTCGTTCTCTCTCTCACCGTGATTCTGAAATTGTCAGGTTTGAGCGTGAACGTCTCTTTGATCTTGAGTTGATAGTTCGTGGAATCGATCAGTTTGAAGCGCTGAAGAACCATCCCAAGTACGAGCGTAGCTTCCTGCATGGCGAACTGGCGTCCAATACAGGCACGTTGTCCATTGCCAAAGGGTTTATAGGCGTTCGCAGGTCGCGCCTGCTCGGCCTCAACGGTGAAATGATCCGGATTGAACTCATCAGCATCCTCACCCCAGATGCTCTTATCGCGATGCAGCATCGGTATCAAGACGGCAATATCCTGCTCCTTTGTAACCCTATATTTACCGCCGAGTACAGCCTCTCCTGCATAAGGATACACGGAGAATAATGGTGCAGTAGGCCAGAGCCGCAACGCCTCTTTGAGAATCTGTGCTACATATTTCAAGCGATTGACCTGCGCAAAAGTGGGAGCGACGGATGGGTCAGGGCCAAGCACGCGGTCCACTTCCTCATATGCCTTTGTGAGCACCTCGGGATGGTGCAGCAAGAAGTAGAGCGCGAATGAGAGCAGTCCACTCGTCGTCTCATGCCCTGCTATAAGAAATGTAATGATCTGGTAACGAATATTAGTATCATCAAGTCCCTCGCCCGTCTGCTTATCTACACCGTTGAGCATATACTGCAAAAGGTCGTTCTTCGTTCCCTGATCTCCACTTCGTCTTACGTTCCTGAATGATATGATCAACCATATCGTTCATAAAGTTGATATCCGACTGCAACTGGCGATGCTTATGGACCATCAGTTTATTTTGTACTGGAAAGCGCTGCATGCTCTCCATTGACTCACCCAGACGCACGCACCATACTCTCGACAAATGGATGCATGTTCTCGCGATAGAACGAATTGAAGCGGTAATCAAACCCGCATAGGCCAATGGTATCCAGAGTCAGGCGCGTCATATCCCCTGGCACATCGATCTCTTCATGGGCATTCAGACGTGCCCACTTCTCCGTCAGTTGTTGCGCAATATCAAGCATCATCGGGAAGTAGCCCTGCATAGCCTTCATGCTAAAGTTGGGTAACAAGATATTGTGAGCTTTATGCCAGTTTGGCTCCTGTGTTTTCGATGTAAAGAGGGCATCACCTGCAAACGTGCGCACCTTTCTCAACGGCGT
Organism: uncultured Chloroflexia bacterium; assembly: GCA_963731415.1. Classification (GTDB taxonomy): domain Bacteria; phylum Chloroflexota; class Ktedonobacteria; order Ktedonobacterales; family Ktedonobacteraceae; genus JACDAE01. The sequence goes on along the minus strand of CAVSVN010000024.1, from coordinate 18,475 downwards.
CCAGACCTTTTTATCGAAGCGACTCTCATCAGAAAGTTCGTCAACCAGCTCAAATCCTGAAACAACTACCAGCTGCCGACCTGGAAGATCAAGCTGCATAATCGGTCCATATTCCCGTGCCAACTTCATGATATCCTGCGTCGGAGTCCCGCCCAACCAACTCCAGCAAATTTCCCACCAACAATTTCGTAGGTGGCTGCGGGATCGTCTCAAATGTCTGCTTATCATTATCTATTGTCGCGTTCTCTTGCATGATCATTCTATTTTCTCCTTAGAGATCTATTCTGGCTGCTTGCTATTTCTTTCATTATTGAGTCGCAGTGAGAAACTCTCTGTACACACACTCTTTACACCTTTATGGTACAATACATTGTGTCTATTCATAGACATCGTGTCTATTAAGCAGTATAAAGGGAAGCGAATAGCTCTGTCAAGATAATTTGAACTCGCTCTATAAAGCCAGACAATAAGGCTTTTTTGTCCAGTATTGGGGAGGTGAAATGTGTAATGAAAGAGAAACACACTTAGATCGCCGTATACAGCGCACACAACAAATGTTCAGCAATGCACTCTTCGCATTAATTGCGGAGAGAGGGTATGAGACTATTACGGTGCAGGACATTACGGAACGGGCTAACATCGGGCGGGCAACCTTCTATCTGCATTATCATGACAAGGAACAGTTACTGGAAGAGAGCCTGCTGAGCCTTTTTGAGGATCTGACCAAAGATGTTGAACTGGCACCAGGTTTTCCAGCAACCTATCAGTCGCTGAGCATTCATGTGTTCCAACATATTGCTCGAGCGTCACGAACTTTATCGGGCCTTGCTCAAAGAGGGAGGGCCGCCCTTTATTATCGTACGGATGCATAGGTGGCTGGCATCATTGATACAGCATCGTGTCTTAAAGTCACGTATCGAGCAATGTACGCAGTGAAGTCGATGCAGAATTACTCGCGATGCATTGCGCTGGTTCCCTGCTGGCTCTGAGTGATCTGGTGGTTGGACCATGATCTTTCGCCAGCAGCGGAAGAATTGGGATCCCTTTTCTGGCAACTCATCTCGCCAGGAATCAACGATGTGCTTGGCATCAAAAAGTGATGCATTCTACAGCCAAAACTGGGCAATGCATCACCGCTGTTACATTCACTACTTACCTGATATGCTATTATAGACCGCCAGCCAGTTCGTCGCGATCTCTGTCTGTGCCTGCTTAAGAGAAATAGCACCAGAACAGACCTGATCATGCAGATAATTCTCGACCTTATCCTTCTCGTGAAAGCCTGGTTTAGGGCTTGCAGCTTCGGGCCAGAGATTAGCAATATCATTTGAACCACCCAGTTCCAGGCTTACATGTGATCTACCTCGTATTGGCCTGTGGTATGGGAGTAGATACCATACTCTGCATAGACTTGTTTCTTCTCGCTCGTCGGCACGTTACGTACTGAACTGGCATACCCTGATATGCATATCTCTGCCTTTGTAGCCGTAGCAATAATAGCCCCAGGAGTACAGGCTAGATCAGGAAGCGCTCCACGAACACGACAACCAGAGGTTTTCGTCTGCACACCCCAGTTCGGCTCAGCCCCCGTCGAAGTTCCAGAATTTGAGTTTCCTGAACCTGTATTCCCTGACCCTGTTCCTCCCGAACCCGAATTGCCACCAGTTGTTATCGTGATGCTGGAACAGCCACAAACGACCAGGGAGATCAGCAGCAGTAATAACATTGCTCGAATAAATACTTCATCCTCTTCCTCTTCCTTTTTGAATTTATGCTTGCTTCTATTTTATCACTCAGATTGTAGGACAACCCAGGTAGCATCAAAATGCCGGGCATGGAGATCGGCACTTGTGATCCAGTAATAAAGCATACCACTACTGGCCCAACGCATTCCCGCATGCTCATTAGAGTCTACCTGTAACAGCAATTGCCAATCCATTGCTCCCTTCGACAACGCAGCAGTTCGCGGATCATTTCCATCCGTTACTCCATGAGAAGTAAGCTGGCATTGTATACGCATATCATCCTGAATCGTATCGGGATTTCCCAGAAGACGATTATGCATTGTAGCATGGTCGGCGCATCAGGGAAAGGTGCTGAGCAACTGCTCATACTTCGTTTGCTCCTCTTCGCTCCAGTCAAAGTTGGGTATCTCGAGTTGGGGCTGTTGGGAAAGCGTATATTCACTTGCAAAGCTGAGTGAACAGGCATGAAACTGGCTCTCAGCTGGAAGCTTCGTGGGTGCCGAAATGCGTTTCAACGTCGCATTCTCCGCAAAGAGCACCGACCAGCCGTCACGATCAGCTGGATCATCACCAAATGTTTGTTGCGTGGCGTCATAGAAAAACCAGAGCATTCCCGTCCCAGGCAAAACCTTGTCTACATCATATGAATGGACATCCTCAAGGCGTATCTGCGCGATAAAAGATTGGGGCTGACCTTGCTTCTCAGGCCATGCGACTCCCGGCTGGTAAATCTGGCAATCCCCCAAGTTTTGAGGCTCCCGGCTGAAGTGTTGACTCATTAACTTCTGTGGTTGAGAGCCGTATCGATGGTCGCGCCAGATAATCGATATCTTTCTTCAGGCGTGCCAGTCCCGCCTTCTCAAAGAGAGATTTCAATACCAGCTTTATCCATTATGTACACCTCCATTTTCTTATGATACGGTGTAGCACTTCAATGAGATACATCTTTTTTGTTAGAAGAGCGGAGCCAAAAAGCGTGCAGTTAGCCAATGAGGCATGGGCCGATCTCCGTTCAGTTCCCCCAAATTGAATGGAGATCGGCCCATGCCTCTACATATGCAGGAAGTAAATCCGCATATAACGATTTATGATGCTATTTATTGCTTTACCAGAGTTGCTACCGAAATGTGAGGCCATTTCAGACCAATGAAGTCAAGAATAGTTGTCTGAGTATATTGCAGTTGAAGGAACTGAGAGCCATCCGAACTTTCAACGGTTTCGATCCAGAAGATCGCAGAGAAACTGTTTGCATTAGCGTTGGTGGTAACGAACGGGATATTAACGATGCCGCCAACGTTGTTTGGCTTATTGGGAGGAGTAATCGGAGTGCCGTTGATACCACCCACCGGAGTAGCACTCACAAACAGTACCACTGTCTTGACGATATTTTGTCCTTTGATCGCATCGCTGAGTACAAGATTGGGATTAGCAATTGAACCAGCCGGGATGTACCGAGGCAACTCCGTAGAGGTGAATGGAGCCAGATAGGCCGCATTAGTATCGTTCTGCCTGGCACCTGTCGTTGCATTCAAGGTGAATGGAGTCGGATCAACAGGATCGATTTTGGGACCACCATTCACTGTGAGAAAATTGCCTTGCGCCAGTAGTGAATCGCCATGAGGAATAGTGCCAAGACGAGCTACCGTCGCCCCTTGCGCTGGTGCGGTCGTAACTGGCAAATTAAGCCAGAGACCGGGTTCAACGTGCATTCCTTCGTTTGTCACCGCATCGCTTACTTGCTGGAAGTAGTGGAAGCCTACGAAGGCAATATCATCTTGAGCAGAACCACGATTGGGGATTGGTCCACCTATTAATGTGAAATTCAATGTCTCGCGGGTAGCATTAACTTTCAGGCGGAATGGTTTGTTCTCATGTTTGTCCGGCAAAGAGATCAGATTGAAACCATTGCCGACCCAGGTTCCTGATAGATCAGCCAGGGGTCCTAGCTGTGCAAGCACGCGAGCAGGAGGTGCGCTTGCACGGAACAAAGCAGGCGGTGTGATCACAGAAGGTATGGTCACAGATGATGGGATAACTTGAGTCATCAATTTTCATCCTTTCCAAATCTTTCGTAGTTACAGAGATTATAGTACTACCAGACAACCTGACATACTATCGCAGCTTTAGAGTACGTATCTAATATCGCTTTCATAGAATCCATTCAGAGTAATGAGTTCAAACTTATCTCATACAAGTATCTAGAACTTTGTCTGGAATACTCCAGAGCTGATGTTAGTACTTACGGAAGGCGTAATAGCAGCCAGGTTAACAACTTACTAAGAAGTAACGCTACACATCAACTAAAATCGCTATGCTTATCTCAACTACTTGATACATAATCCAGACGTTGGGTAGTGAATTTTTTGGGGGATACAAATTCCTATCATAAAGTACAATTCACCCATTCAGGATAGGCGATACGTCTCATATTAGTAGCATGAAATAATTACTTGAAATAATACAATTGATAGGAAAGATAATGGCATCAGTTCTCATCCCAACACTTCACCTGACGCGTGTCTACGAACGGTTAATAGATACGTATGGCGAACCCAAAAGTATGCCTGACTATGATCCTCTTGGAGGACTCGTTGGCACAATCCTCTCCCAGCACACATCTGACATCAATTCTGGACGAGCCTATCAGCAACTGATAGCCACGTTTCCGACCTGGGAGGAAGTGCGTGATGCGCCCACGGATAAGGTTGCAGAGGCTATACGCTCTGGAGGGCTGGCAAACATTAAATCAGTTCGCATACAAGATGTATTGCAAACGCTCACAGAGCAGATGCAGGCAAACGATTATAAAGGCTCACTCGCTCAATATCTTTATGATGAATTGGTGCAGCGAACGCCTGAGGAGGGGTGGCGTTACTTGCGTGGCCTGCCAGGTGTCGGCCCTAAAACTGCGGCGTGTGTGCTTATGTTTGACCTCAACCTCCCGGTAATGCCAATCGATACCCATGTTCATCGAACGAGCAGGCGGCTCGGCTTGATCGGAGGGAACGTCTCTGCGGATAAAGCGCACGAACTCTTTGCAAAGGTCGTGCCTGCTGAATGGGTCTATCCATTGCACGTGAACCTAATTCATCATGGAAGAGAGATATGCCATGCACAACGACCGGAGTGTAGTCGTTGTACATTGTATAGCGAATGTGCGTTTGTCGGAAGCGTGAATGCGCAAGAGACGGCTATTCCTGGCTAGCTAGCTTCTCCTTACCCTGGAGTTTCTAAGGATGAGCCGTTGGGATGAAAGAGGTATTTAAATTCGGCTAGAGAATTTGCGATGAACCAATCGAAAGAGGTCGGGTAACGCTACTAGATGCTCGTACAATCAAGCGAGTTGGCAACTGAATACGGACAGGCGGAGTAAGAGGAACCGACTCAAGAGAAGGCTCCAATTCTTGGGGCGTCGATCGCTTTGACCATTTTTTTTCAGTATGATGACTCGCATCAATCATTGCTAAGAGAACTTCACACGCTTTGCGTCCCATCTGGGAAAAGGGTTGTTGAATCGTTGTCAGAGCTGGTCGTATATGCGCAGAAAAACTATTATCATCGAAGCCGACAACGGCGATCTCTTCTGGTATGCCTACACCTTGCTGCTCGGCAATCTCCAGAACACCATAGGCCATCTGATCATTAGCGACAAAGAGCGCGGTTGGCCATTCGCCCCTCTCGCGTGAGAATAGTTCCATAGCACACTGACGCCCACTGGCAGGCTCAAAGGTACCCTGGAAGAGCAAAGTGGGATCGACGGCAATTCCAGCATCCTGCAAAGCTTGACGATATCCCTGGTAGCGTTCAACGGCGCAATAGTAGTTTTGGGGTCCCAAAATATGAGCAATACGCCTGTGTCCTGCTTCAAGCAAATAACGAGTGGCTTCGTAAGCGCTGGCAACATTATCAATTCCAACCCAGGGAAGAGACGCCGGTTCTTCCTGATCATCGATCATCACCAGCGGGAGTCCGTGTTGAAAACGATCTGCGAGATGACGTGAAAGCTCACCAGGAAAAATGGCTAGCAGCCCTGCAACCATCCTCATGTTCAATATATGGTCGAGTACATCAGAGTGATTACGCTCAAAACCAATACTGTACAACACGACTTCATAAGAAGTATTTTCGAGGTATTCAGCAATGCCATGCATGATTTCGGGAACAGCAGGCCAGGTCAGCGGAGGAGCAAGCACACCGATCAGGCGTGAACGTCCACCCGCCAATCCTGTTGCAGTGACATTAGGAACGAAGTGGTATTCTCGCACAACACCCATCACCCGCTCAGCAAGAGCAGAATCAACAGAAGGATTGTTATTCAGAACACGCGAGACCGTGGCTTTAGAGACACCTGCCAGCCTGGCAATATCCTGGATAGTCAGCTTTTCTTGCATGTAGTACTCCAGCTTCCTTGCAACCAAAAGCGAAAAAGCGTTCTTGCTTTAGTCAATGCTGCACGAAACAAAACTTGTACGAAATCGATTTCTCATTGAGTATAACGCGTAAACCGGTTTCTGTCAAGATTTTTTGGTGCAGTGGATGCAGTTCATTGTTTTACATCGAGCAAGCAGCGATGCTTCTGCGGAACTTCTACTTTAACCACATTACCAATGCACAAGCGACTCACGAAGTGCTAATACGTCGGCATCGTCAGACCAGATACCCTCCATAATCTGGAAGGCGAGGGCAGATTCGTTGAAGTAGGTTTCACTCTGAAGCTCGTTAGCCTTCTCCATTACTCGCATCCAAAGGGCGATTGAGAGTTCCTTGTCTTTCAGCACCTGAGGAATCTTCAATGAAGAGAACATCGCTTCGCTGAGCACGCCCAGATAAGTACGCTCAGGCATAGGGAGCTTTGCTGCAAATGTCTCACTATTCAGGTCAATGACATCGGCAAAGATCTGCAACGCTTTATCTTGCTGTCCCAGGTAGGCATAGGAAATGGCTTTGTGTCTCATCAAGCGGGCGTGACTATGAGGAATGTATATAGGAATAGCAGCTCAGGTGACACAAAAAAGGTTTCTTCTGCCTTCTCCAACGAAGCCTTCATAGCATTTTCTTGCTTATTGAGCGCCTGATACTTTGCCAGCCCTGTATACACCCATGATTGAATCAGGGGTGCAACTTGAGCGCCTCGTTTGATTTCCATTGCTTGTTGGGTTTCTTCCACGATTGTCAATGTCTGCGCACGATGCTGCAATGAAGTCCACTCATATGCTCCCAACAATTCACGTTGCGCCATAATCACTATCGTCTTATGCTGACTTTTCTTTGCCCACTGCACTGCCTGTTCAGCATAAAAAGTAGCTTGCCTGACCCCTTCAAGATGATAGCCGATCTTTGATTTGATCTGCAACGACTGGGAAAGTAATGCTGCCGCTGCCTTCTGATGTTTTGAGGAATCTATCGTAATCGCTTGTAGAAGTGGAAGATACGTTGCAATCATAGAAGCCGCAAGTTGCATATCCTCACGATTACTGATTGCAAGATATCCACAAGCTGTCAGACCTGCCGCACATGTATTAAGTATCTCCTCTGCCGAACGCTGCCCCCGATTGAGATTGAGCATAGGGAGCATCGCTAAACGCTGCACTGCTTCCCGCTGCTGCCGCCGTACTTCATCGCTGCTATTCATGGTCACCTCTTCAATAGCTCTAATGAGCACATCCTGCACCTGCCAACACGTGTCGTATTCCGCGAGAGCGAGGGCCATAAGGTACATCGTGAAGTCAGCGCGAAGTCGCGCCAGAGCACTACTTGAAGCATACTCTGGTAAAGCGGAAATTTCCTCATCTTCCAGGCCCAGCTCCGCCTTCGTCATCCCATAAGCTGTGCTGAGCCTTGTGCGGTAATACGCTGAAGGATTCATCGTCCCCAGTTCCCAACGATTTAGAGTATTTGGAGCACATCCAATCCACTCAGCCGCTTCCTGTAATGTCCAATCTTTGCGTGCGCGAGCTTCTACTAACTTCAATCGTTTCCTCATAGCCCTATCCTCGCTTTTCTCTCCATCGCAAAATACAAGATATATTTATTTACATGAATAGAGCATAGCATATTCATTTGCACTTGTCTAGTCTTGATCGAAATCAAATGCGATAAAGTTACATAAGAAGTGTCATTGAAGGTGTTTCCATTTTCCTTACCATAATATTCACAAACGAATAGCGAGTACGCATAGAAATTCTGGCATACGTTGAAATAAGTAGAAATGCCTTGACAGAAGTTGAAAAAACGATGATGAATGGCATAGGAGAATACCTGCTTCCCTGGTATACTACTGTATGGTTCCATGAAGAGGTCAGATATCTGAACTACACGTTGCAAGGGGCCATAACAAGAGGGAAGCTACAACAAACAGTAAAGAGGGGTTTCTCATGGTGGACAATACAACTAAAGCACAACTAGAATATCAGAATCAACTCTGGCAGGGCGAAGATGGCATTTTATTTGTCCGCATGGATAATACGACCTTCCTTCACTATGTTCAGAGATATTTAGTAACCCATTACGGATCCAATGAACCTACAGCGGAACAACGCAGCGCGGCTATTGCCCATTGCCGCGCCTTATCCTACTGGCGCAATAGCACTGACCCTGAGGTACGTATCGGGTATAAGGGAGGGCGCAAACCATGATTCCACCACCAACGAATCAGAGCGAGGTCGCTACCTTACTCTCTCAGATCGACGCCGAGTACTACTCTGCACATACCGCATTGTATGGACTGGCCTCTGGTACCACACGCCATGCCGTCATAAGTGCCCGCATGGAACATATACAGACCATCAGTCAACGTCTCATCGATGCTATCGGCAAAGAAGAGGCTTTACCGCTCATTGTTGCCGCAATAGATCGCCTGACCTCGTAAATTAAAATAGAAGAACTTTAGCTTTCATTGAAGGCAACTATTTAGGAGTGAGTACCAGGGCGCAGGCAAGCTGACGCCCCTACGACCTACGCAAATTTTCTGGGAAGAGGCATGCTTGCAGTTCGTCAATGTGTTCCACCACCCACTATCAACGTTTACCTGCTTTGCTCCCATTTTCCAGAGATGATACACTATCTTTATCATTTCATTGACATACAACAACCAGAAAGGTAAAAGACCCATGCCCATCGATTTACGCAGCGATACCGTCACGCATCCAACGCCCACTATGAGAGAAGCTATGTATCGCGCAGAGGTGGGCGATGATGTGTATGGAGAAGATCCTACCGTCAATCGCTTGCAGGAACTGGCGGCACAACGTATGGGAAAAGAGGCGGCGCTTTTCGTGCCCAGTGGAACGATGGGAAATGCTATTGCAATGTTACTCATGCTGGACGTGGACGCGCGGTCATCGTTGGGCGACGAATCGCATGTGTATCATTATGAAGCTGGCGGCGTCTCAACGCTTGGTGGTGCTCCAATGTGGGTCGTTCCGACCCAGACTGATGGATCGCTTGACCTGGAAAAGGTGCGTGCCGGTATCGCCGATGAAAGTGATGAGCATGTGGCAGCAACCTCGCTTATATGCATCGAAAATACGCATAATCGCTGCGGTGGGACCGTTCTCAATGTTGAGCAGGTTCAGGCTGTGGCTGACCTGGCACATGGTCATAATCTCGCGCTCCATATGGATGGTGCACGTGTCTTTAATGCGGCTATCGCGCTGGACATTCCAGTTAGCACTCTGGTTGCTCCAGTGGATTCGGTGATGTTCTGTCTCTCCAAAGGCTTGAGTGCTCCCGTCGGGTCAATACTGGTTGGAAGAAAAGAATTTATTCGTCGTGCCCATCGTACTCGCAAACTGCTTGGTGGTGGAATGCGCCAGGCGGGTATTCTGGCCGCCGCTGGTATTGTCGCGCTGGAACAAATGGTGGACCGCCTGGCCGACGATCACGAGCATTGCAAACAGCTTGCCTATGGACTTGCCGACTACCCACAGATCGAGATTCAACCTGAACGCGTAGTCACCAATATCCTCAATTTCCGTCTACGTAACGCCCAACAGGAGCGTCTATCAGAAGCCGAAACTATGCTCTTTCTGCATAAAGCACATGAACATGGCGTGCTCATGGGAGCTTCGGGAGGAGGAGTCATCCGTGCCGTGACTCATTATGGTATCGATGCGCAACATATTACGCTGGCACTTCAAGGCATTCGAAAAGCGCTTATTGAAATGCATCTTTAAGATGGAAAATAGGGTCACCTCAATTATGACAGGCATCTGCCTTCCTTAAGAGACAATTTTAGTTTATAATCTGAGCAAAAGTAGATGAACCTATCATCATTCTCTTATCATATGAGCAGCCCCAGGCGCAATATCCTCAACAAATGCCTCCACAATCATAGATGCAAAGCACATAACCCGTTTGCAGAAAACGCGTCTCGTCTATACAGAAAAGGCTGATCCCTGCCTGAACATTAGAAAGTTCTCATGAACAATATAGCTGAGATATGCCAGACTGGCCGCCAATTGTTGCTGCTCGTATGCAATGATATCTTCGGCTGACTCCCCTCGCTCAAAGGGAGTGCGCCAATCACCAATCAGGCTTTGCGTTGGCCTGCACAAAACGTAACACTCTGGCAAGTTGTGCGGCTGAGCGGGGTGGATAATCAGGCCAGTAGTCATCAGCCAGAACCCGAATATGCCGGGCCTCCAGTGCCCCAAGCTCAATCGACATTGTGACATCGGGGCATGAATGTCGCCAGGATTTTGAACAGAGCCGGGAAGTCGATCACGCCTTGCCCAAGTGGGCAGCGCACAAGACGATACCCCTCTTCACTGAGATAGATACAGTAATCCTTAAGATGAACATTCTTGATATAAGGAGCAACACGGCTGAAGTAATCGAGCGGCTCTTCAGCCGTTGCGAGAGGATTCCCTGCATCTAAGGTGATACCGAAGCGTGCAGAACCAATCGACTCGCACAACCAGAGAAGTTCCTCCGAAGCCAGGTCTTGATGATTCTCTACTGCGAGGTTTACCCGAGCCTTTTCCGCAATAGCGGCTGGCCTCTTTCAATTGCGTCAACACCTCTTGCAGAAATGGTTGCCAGCGACCAGCAAGAGGACGACGATCGCCACCGATCTTCGCCCCTCCTACGACCGTACGCACGGTTTCAGCTCCCAGTTGTGCACCCAGGTGAATGGCCTCGGTAAGCGGTCCAGCAGTATAGCCACCAGTTGCGAGTGTAATGAACAATCCGCGCTCCCTGGCATCACGCGCTACAGAGGGTATATCCTCACCCTGTAACAGGGAAACGGGAATCTCCACGCCCTTTAGATGCACGGCGAGTGCCTGCTCCATAAGTTGCTGGACGGTAATCCTGGTGCGACTCTGATGCCGGGTGAAGGCCCATGCTAAACGTCGTGCCGTAGACAGCAAGACCGATGCGCATTATTTTTTCCTTTCAACAACACCTGGGCGCGATCAATTGAGGCCCCTACGCCATGACCGTTATTCTGCTGTCCAACCGCCGTCAAAGGCTAATGACGCTCCTGTCATGAAACTGGATGCATCCGATGCCAGGAAGGTGATGACGCCTTTGAGTTCCTCGGGTTGGCCCCAACGTCCCAGCGGAATGTGATTGAGAAAGTATTGATTGGCCTGCGGATTATTCATTACGGGAATATTGAGATCCGTCGCGAATGGGCCGGGACATAATGCGTTCACCATGATGTTATAAGGTGCCCACTCTAAGGCCAACACTTTTGTGAGTTGGATCAGACCCGCTTTACTTGCACAATAAGCACTGCGTTCGGGCAAAGCTGTCAGGCCCAACATGGATGCAACATTGACGATGCGACCTGAGCGCTGCTCTTTCATCTGACGGCCTACCGCCTGACAACAGAGGAATGGGGCTTTTAAATTTGTGTCCTGCACCTGATCCCAACTGGCCTCATCAAACTCCTCTATCGGCTTACGGATGTTGATACCGGCGTTGTTCACCAGGATATCAATGCGCCCGAATGTCTCCAGGATTGTTTGCACCATTGCATTGACCTGTTGAGCATCGGTGACATCTACGACGACTCCCAGTGTACGGCGTCCCGTTGCCTGGGCAATTGCGGCGGCACTTGACTCCGCATTCTCTTTGTTGCGGCTGGTCACGACGACATCCGCACCTGCCTCCGCCAGTGCCTGGGCCATTACAAAGCCCAATCCTTTGTTCCCGCCTGTGACCAATGCGACACGACCATTCAGTTTAAATATATCAAGAGACATGAGATAATGCTCCTTTTCTCTTTATTTCAGTTTCACCGGGGCTTTGTTCACGACATTTGCAGCAGCGATGGGGCTGGTCACAGGAGGCACATCCAGCGACATCAACCCAACGCCGCTCTTGCGCTGATTGCACGACGGCATCAATCACTGCCTGGCAACGCATACCATCATAAAAAGTGGGTAAGTCACTATGGCCACCATCCACGATAGACTGGATAAAGGCGATATCCTCGTCATAACGGAACGTCGTGGTAGGATCACCTACAGAGGGATCGCGCGGAGAACCGGGATAGGTGAGGAACTCACGTGGCACCTGTACGGTCTCTAAAACGCCATTGGGACGCCCGATGAGTATCTCATGGGGGCGATGCAGATGATAGATTAATGTTCCTTCGGTGCCATACACCTCGAACTCGTCGAGTCCCTTGCCTCCGTTCTCGCGCCCCTTGGCAATTTTGCTCAGATCGAACGAGGCAACCACGCCCTGTTCCACACCAACGCCATCGGCAAACTCGGCAAGGAAGACGGCGAAATCTTCAACATCGGCTGGCACTGGTTTGCCATCGCGATCCAGGCGCTGCGGAATAAATGTGCGCGTCGTACTGACCACACGGGCAATCGGGCCAATCACATCATGACAGAAATCGATGCGGTGGGCACCCATATCTCCAACCTCGCCTGATCCCGCCAGAGAACGATGCTGCCGCCAACCCAGATCCGTTTCTCGGAAATCCTGGATACGTGCGATGCGCAGATGACGCGGCAGGCCAATCGTTCCCTGACCAACGAGATGCTTCAGATAACGCATGGATGGCACAAAGCGATAGGTAAAGGCGGTCATATGTTGTACACCAGCACTGTTGCGCGGCTTCGTACATCTGTACCGTCTCGCCATAATTCATGCCCAACTGCTTCTCAACAAGCACATGTTTACCAGCAGCAATAGCGGCCAATGCAATTGGAGCATGAAAGAGGGTAGGCGTGGCAATGACAACTGCATCGACGGCTGGATCTTGCAAAAGTTCTTCATAGCGATGAAAATGTACGCTCCACTTTGTATTCTTTAGCTCGCTGCTGCAGACGTTCGCTATCGCTATCGCAAAGTGCTACAATCTCTGCGTGTGGACTGAGGCTTAGTCCGGGCAAATGGACATGGCTACTGATACCTCCTACGCCGATCACGCCAACGCCAACTTTTGATCACGCATTGTGTATTTCCTTTCGTATTGTTACGTTCATTCATCACATGGGCGGCGTAAACGTGGCCCATACGGTCACGTAACCGCCATATTATTCGCCCCAGGCAATTACCTGGGGCTGACCGGATTGGGCACAATCGTAGATGCCACGCACACAGGAAAAGTTGAAAAGCGCCTGCTCGTTCACGACGGCGGACGATGGTTGACCAACCATCCGACGATAAAAATAGAGCAGCGGTTTCTCGCCAAATTTCACTGCATCTGGTCCCGGTGGGAGAAATGACACCATTTTGCTCTCAACCAGTCCATTGCTATCGTAGCTATGCGTCAATGTCATATTGACGCGCGGCATAGGCCAGCTCCAGCGTAAGATCCTTCCAACCCTTCTATCTCAATGAGCGATTGGTTATCGCTATGGGTACAGGATGCTCGTTCGTATGTCAACATAAAGGTCTTGCCATCTGCCAGGTGATAGCGGAGCATTGCGCCCGCCTGTTGCTCAACGTCAAAGACGGTTGCGGGTGGAAGATGCAGGGCCGTTGTCGGGTTCGCAGTCCAGGCACCGAGTACCTCGACGCGTTCTGGATGGAACAGATCATTGAGCACGCTGAATTCATAGGGTGCACGATCCATTAAGGTGCCACCACCACTTTTTGCGACATCGAGGAACCAGTATGTACCAGGCTGATACTCAATTCCTGGTCGATTGCGCTGCTCACGGCTGATGAAGCGTACATGATAGATCTCTCCCAGTGCATGCTCATTAAGCAAACGGCGTGCTCCTTCTGCTGGGGGCCAGTGTAAAAATCTGACGCTACAACATCCCAAGCAGGCGATTATACTTCTTTGCCATTGCCAGCATCTGCCGTGCCTGTGCTCGATCCATTGCCAGCGGCTTCTCACATAAGACATGGCGGCCCGTTGCTAGAGCCATGCAAGTCAATTCGTAGTGAGCAAATGGCGGAGTAGCAACAACAACAATATCGGTATCCTGTGCTGGTTCCGCCAGCATGGTCTGTACATTATCGAAGACACGTGCATGTGGATACTGTCTGCTGAAATCTTGCCAATGCCTGCGGATTGGGATCAGTCACTGATAAGCTGACCTGTTCCGGGTCTGGTAATGTCTGTATAGCATCCGTATGTGAATGTGCTATCCTTCCAGCACCAATAAGATAGATCCTCTGGGTTGACATGGGTATGATTCCTACCTTTGTTTCAAAAAGCCTTTTTATGTACAGGCTTGTACACGGCGCCCCTACTGGACATGCAATGTTGCCTTTCACTTGAACCCCATTTATAGGGGCGCCTTTAAACCGTGGATTTATACTTTGGGTTTCTTTGCCACCTGACGAAATTGCCAGTCATGCTGAAAGAGATCAAAGAAGACATCTTCACGTGGATGCTCGGCAATAAATTCCTCATTCAGCTTCACACCCAGGCCAGGTGCGGTAGGAATGGGAAAACAACCATCAGCCGCATCAACCTCGGGCACACCTTCCGCAACTCCCTTGACCCAGGCGTCCGCAAAATCATTGAAGTGCTCCTGAATCTTAAAGTTTGGCGTACATGCAGCCAGGTGAAGTGCCGCAACCGTTCCAATCGGACCACAGACGTTGTGGGGCGCAATCATCATATAATAGGCATCAGCCCAGGCAGCCAGTTTTTTTGTAGCCAGAATACCCCCGTAATGGGTGATATCAGCCTGTACAATATCTGCCGCCTGTAGCTCAAATAGCTCGCGAAACTCAAACGCTGTATGCAGGCGTTCACCAGTTGCGATGGGAATACCAAGTGGGGCAACTGCCGTGCTGACCTTTTTGAGAACGGCCAGATTCTCTGGGGGAACCGGCTCCTCAAACCAACCAGGCGAGAAGCGTGCCAGTTCATTGATCAGGGAGATTGCGGTAGGAGCATTGAAACGCCCATGCATCTCAACCAGAATATCTACGTCGGGACCAACGGCGGAACGCACTGCTTCGATCAGTTGAATAGAGTGATTTTTCTCTTTGCGCTCCAATTCGTAAAAACCTGCACCAAAGGGATCGACTTTCAAAGCCCGATAGCCACGAGCAGTCACCCGCTGTGCTGCAGCAGAAAAATCTTCCGGTGTACGTTCCACCGTATACCAGCCATTTGCATAGGCAGGGATGCGCTCACGTACAGCCCCACCAAGCAATTGATAGACGGGCACGCCCAGCGCCTGGCCCATAATATCCCAGCAAGCCATCTCTATCACCGCAATGGCCGACATCATAATTTCGCTGGCACGGGCAAAATCGCGGCGGAACATACGTTGCACGAGATCTTCGATCTTCATGGGGTCCGATCCCAGAATATGATGTTTGCTTGCTTCCTGCAAATAGCCCAATAGAGAGTCAGTATGATTGACCATGCGTACTTCGCCAACACCGCGCAATCCCTCGTCTGTCTCGACGATAACATAGGTCAGATTGCGCCAGGGTGTACCAAGCACAAGTGGTTTAATTGCACTGATTTTCATCATTACCCCTTTCTCATTTCAGTCTATACGCAGGACAATCTTGGTCGCGGCGACCTGTCCATCGACGAGTTGCGCAAATGATGACGGCTCCTTCAGCAAGTGGACGCTCCTCCAGCCAGGCGGTACCAGGTTGCAATAGGCCACCTGCAAGTAAGTCGAATGCACGCTTGAAATCGCTCTGGTCGTAGCTGAAGCTGCCACGAATGGTGATCTCCTGGCGCACAAGATAATTTGTGGCGAGTGAAGATGTTTCGTCATGTAGACCGATAAAGACGACAGTTCCACCGGGAACAACGGCCTGGACAGCTTGCGCACGTGTCGCATTTGCTCCAACCGCGTCGATAACGGTAGCAACCCCGCCAGGCGCAATCTTCTGGACAGTTGCCTGCACGTCCTGTTTCTGCACGTTGATCGTCTCGCTGGCCCCCCACTGGCGGGCAACTTCCAGACGCGACTCTGAGAGGTCGCTGACATAGACGTTCTTGATCCCCTCGGCTTTTGCCGCGATCAGGGCGAAAAGGCCAATTGGTCCAGCACCCAATATCAGCAGGCTCTCTTCAGGGCGTACCTGTGTCAGCTTCACGGCACGTAGAGAACAGGCAAGGGGTTCCGTTAATGAGGCGATGGTGTCTGAAAGATTGTCTGGTAGAGGATGACATTGTATAGCAGGGACAGCAACAAATTGTGCGAATGCGCCAGGTCGATGCGCACCGATAAGTTGGCGTTGGCGGCAGAGATTTGTAAGACCCACGCGGCAACGATCACATTCGCCACAGATGACGAGTGGATTGAAGGTGATGCGTATTCCGGTGCGGGCCGGACTGCCATCGGCAAACGTTCCCTCGGTAGACTGAATAACCTCACCTGCCGCTTCATGTCCCATCACAAGAGGGGGTACACGTAGACTGTTCTGCCCTAAATATCCGCTCAGTTCAGACCCACAGATACCAGCGGCACGTACAGCGATGAGGACTTCGCCAGGATGAAGTTCGCGGTATCGCGGCATGCTGCATCTCCATCTCACGGGGTCCCAACCAGACAAGGGCCTCCATCTGTTTTGTTTCGCTCATTCTATTGCTCCTTTCTACGTCAACCCCTGGGTGAGCCAGGAATTACGTTACATCAGGTTCTTGCTTTAAATGTTGCTCTACGTGTTCAAGGTGGACCAGCATGGCCCGGTGGGCGGCTTCGGGCTGGTGTTCACGAAGCGCCTGAATAATGCTTTGATGGTCCTGAATGGTCTGCTCTACGACCCCAGGTAGGATGGCGGTACGTTTGCGGCTGGCTTTCCCAAGGCTGCGCAGGCTACTCATGAAGCGTTGCAGCAGTGGATTGCGGGCCGCATTGGCAATAATCTCGTGTAAATCGAGGTCAGCCTGTAAATAGGCTTCATAATTGGTAAGGCCCAGCCTGGAACGAGAGAGGCATTCCTCCAATTGAGCCAGTTCCTGCTCAGTGATACGATGCGCGGCAAGGGCACAAATGGGAGGCTCTAGCGCCTTACGCGTCTCAAATAACTGTAAATACGTTGAGTCGTCGAGCGAGAAGACAAAATCCAGGTGCTCTACCAGCCTGGCTGGCTCCAATGCAGTCACATAGATACCGGAACCGTGGCGTAGCTGGATAACCCCCATCACTGAGAGGACGCGTAAAGCTTCGCGCAATGAGGGTCGGCTCACATCCATCATTACCGCGAGTTCTCGCTCAGGAGGCAATTTGTCGCCTGAGCGCAGTTTCTTCTCACGTATCATTGATAGGAGCTGATCTACAATATCTTCGGCAACCGCACTTTTGGAGACAGTGCGAAACGCTGGTGACTGCACCTTTCACGCTCTCCATTTCCTAAATTGGTAAGATGACTTGTCCAAAGCGTACCATCTACTCTCGCCAGTTGTCAAGGAAGCTTTTGTGGGAAGGTGGGCGTCAGATTTTCGCTGGGTGCAATCTCATCCCCGATCAAACCAGGCGTAGTGCTCTGTCAAAGTTCATTAAATCTGGGTAGGGTGCGGTCCTTGCGACCGCCCACGTTCTCCAGAGAGAGTCGTGGATGGGCCTACGGGCGGTCGCAAGGACCGCACCCTACCCAAAGGTCGCTTCTTTCGTTTCGGGTGCAATGACGGTTACAGAGCAGCACGGGCTTTTTCACTCCGTCACTGCACCCCTACATCCATGCAAAAAAATGAAGCTTTTGTGGGAGAAAGTCTTACATTTCCTGCTCTTCTAGTTCTGCTTTTTGAGCAAGTCCTCTCGCCGCCCACCAATCCTCAAGCGGTGCTATTTTTTCTTTCACGCCCAGGTCGCCCTGTACTATTAGAGCCTGACAGATCAATACGCCTATAATGACCAGGGCATTCAGGTGAAAAACGAGGAAGGCTACTGCGCTGAGAAGATAGCTTCCAGCCAGGATAGCAAGCTGAATTTTCCAGAACTGCTTTGCCGATGGGTAAAGTCCCGCGACCACAACCATGAGCGCGAAGATGAGCAGAAAACATGTCATCACTCCCCATAGATGCAATAAATGTGTAAAATCATACGGTACAAAAAATGCTTGCAACCTGCTTATGTTTATATCCATCTTTTCTCTTCCTATTAAAATTGAAAATATCAAATGAATTTAGCCTGCGTGACGGAAACCCGCTTCATTCATTGTCAGCGGCTGCCCCTCGGCAACGATACCTGCCGCCACGACCTCTGCAATCACTAGCGTGGAATCGCCAGTTGGGACACTCTGACGAACCGCACAACCAACCCAGCCCAGACCATCCTGCAACACAACATAATCTTCGTGTAGCTCGTAGGCAACACCATTCATTTTAT
>CAVSVN010000023.1:0-26260 GCA_963731415.1 uncultured Chloroflexia bacterium | reverse complement strand
TCTCTATTCACCCTACGCTACGATGTCCTCGTTTACCAGTTCATACCCGATATCATGCGCTTGCAACCATTCCTCATCAGCTTCACTTAACCCATGCGCAACAAAAACGCTTCCCTCCTTTCAGATGTACCGTGCATTCGCAATACGTTTTCAATTCACAGTGAGCATCAATGAGGTAGTAGCTCATAAAATGCTCAGGGTATATCTCATCCAGACGTGCTACCAGAGTCGCTCTCCTTTGCCGTTTTACAATGACAATACGCGATGAGGTAGCACACCCTTCTAGTGTGCACTATGAGAGATGAGAGACACAAGATGAACAAGTGTTTTACGAGGTAGTTCTTAGGTGTAGGAAACAAAATAGAAAGGTAGGCGTTGAATCTACCTCTTTGCTATTTTCTCAGTGAGATACTATTCGTCTTGAAAAAGCGTATTCTGGCCCTGGTCCCCATCCTGCAATTTACGCTGGATCTTCTGCCTGGTGCGTCGCTGTCGTTCCAATTCCCCACGAATAGAGTCAGCGGTAGGAAGATCTTCCGGCATCGTCGCACCTAATCGCTTGAGCGTATCACGCACCTCGCGACCCACCGCAAAGTGTGCTTGAATTGCTGCATCCTCTCCCACAATATGCTCTCGACGTAGACGTCCTTCAGTCTGAGTGACCCTGAAAAAATTAGATGCCAGTTCTTCCCGCCCCATATAATCTAAGATTTCGCCACCCTCAGGTATATCCTTATAAATCGAATGTTCTCTGCATCAAGAGCATATTGTCCCAAGTAGCCCGCATCATGAAACACTCCAAACATTGGAGAACGAACACCTGCTTGCGCTGCCGCCTCACTCAATTGCTTATTTCCCTCAGCGACCTCTAGACGGATCTGGACACGTTCCTGGTAGGCCTGACGTATTTCATGCATCTCATTTTTACGTGTACTCACTGCAAAGTATTGTTGTGCCTGCGAGGCCTGCTAGCGTGGGTTACCATTCATGGCAATGAAATAACAGGCCAAGCTTGAAAGATAATAGTCTTTACGTCTCTTGACCGCGCCCTTACCTCCGATTATCCTTTTAATGGCAGTCATTAAATGATCGTCAGTAATATTGCCTGTCGCTTCACAAGATACCTTGGCCTTTTTGATCACTTTTTCAAATTCCGCCAATTTTTGATATCCAAGCAAGGGCTGCAACTCCCTCGCTTCCCAATATTCGACGGCATATGGATTAAGATGCTTGATTGACTCAAAATCAGGCGCTGTGTGTTCATCAGTACTCATCCTTTCACTATCAACATTTATTGCAGCTAGCCTGTTACTGCGGAATGTAAGACAGAAAAGATCTATCTTACCTAACCTACTTATCTCCTCTCAGGGCAGCAAGGTACTCCCTCCATCAGGAGAGATACTTATGCTCGTGAGCATAATTTATGAGCGAGCAAGGATTTCCTGAAGGGCATTCAGAGAAGCCTGAAGCTTTTGACGTTCTTCCAGAGTCAGTACATCATTTCCGATTTCTTTTTTTAAACGCTCTAAGCTTTTATCTACTCCAGATATGCGCTCTAATCGACGAAGTTGTATCACTGGCGGAAAGCATTTAGTAGGTTCCTCTGGACAGGGAGAAGGATGCAAGAGACGGTCGACAGCAATCTGAAGAGCATCCGTAGAGAGACGATCTCGTAGATTTTCCGCAAGATACGCTGCGATGAATGGCTTTCGGAGGTCTTTGGCCTTTTCCTCCCCTAATACCTCAAGTTGGTTCAGGATTACGGCAGCTCGCATTCCACGATCAGGATCACGGAAGAGCATTTCCTGGATGTCAGTCGCGTAATTTGCAGCTTGAATACATCGACTGATATGCGACTGTCCTCCCTCAATCTCAAATTTCTCGGCAAGCTCCGTTTGTGTCCAGTCGAGCTTGCTCAATGCTCGTTGAAAAAATAATCCTTCCTCGACGATATTGAGATCCTGACAAGTTGCCGGATCATTCTCCGAATAGGTTCCACGAGCCAGTTCTTCTGTGTCATACGCATCCACCCAGACGCATACTTCCGTTATCCCCAATTCTTGCGCAATCTTCAGGCGGCGATGACCTCCCATCTTCGGATTGAAGAACGCAGCATCATCAGGATCGATGACCACTGGAAACACATGACGGAGGATCCGCCCATTTTTCAGATCGGCTTGCATACGTTTGCGAAGACGTTCGTCCTTTTCATGATCCACTATCAGACGACTTTGAAAAAAGCCCGGACGGACTTTTCCGATAGGGACAATTTTTAGCTCTTGCAAACGGGAATCACGTTGCACTCTCAGTACTCGCAAGGTCTTTTGCTCGCTGCAATCCTCCTCCAATTGTTTTAACCATGTTTATTTCTCCTCTTGCTCAGCGATCCTTTGTTCCTCTTGTTGAAAATAGGTTTCTAAATCAAGTTCGCCCATATAATACTTTGCAATGATTTCTAGCTCACGAGCGGCTCGTGAGTTTGGCGCATATTCAAAAATACTCTTTGTTTCGCCCTGGCTCTCGGGCAATGCCACGCTCATATGGACAGGCGGATACAGGCTATCACCTAGTTCTTCATCTTGCCGCAATTCTTTGTAGTATGCCTTCGTCAAATTTCGAGACTCATTGACCTTTGTCGGGATAATTGCCTTAATCTCGACGGAATGTTCTTGCTGGTAAGCAATCCTTCAAGCTTTTGCAGCACGATTGCAATCCCCTGGAAAGAAAAGAATTCGTACTCCACCGGGATGATCAGGTTTTTAGCAGCAAGAATGCACGACTTTGTAATGCCAGTAAACCCAGCTGTATCCATAAGAATAGTGTTCGGAAGGACTCGCTGACCTGTTTCAGGATCAAGCATACCTCCTGACAACAACACTTGATGAAGCAATCTTCGTACTTTCCTCAGATCGTCACCAATATATTTATCAGCATTATCTAAATCTGGACTTGCCGGGACAATCCACAGATTTGGTCGTGCCAACCGGATTGCCTCATCAAGTGTTGCCTCATCCCTCAGTACCTCGGTGAGTGTTGGCTTCTTAATGGTCTGCAAAAGACCACCAGACGTATTTGATTGAAGATCGCAGTCATACAACAAAACATTTTTGCCTTTTGTTGCGAGATAGGCTGCCAAGTTAATCGCGATAGTTGACTTTCCTACACCTCCTTTGAAATTATAGATAACGCTAATTTCTATCCCTTCGAGGAGCTTTTGGATAGATCCTTGTTGGTCTTTCGTAAATCGTTGCATTTTTCATCCTCCTACCAGTTCTCCAACACTCTACTGCGTTTATGACCTTATTAAATCATGCCTACAAAGTTTTCTCAAGGAAATTCTTTATTTATGCTCGCGAGCATAACCGATTCGGTAGCCCATGGCTACAAGAACCGTTTTCACCATGGGCATATACTGAGAATATGACTGAAATCATATGAGGGTATATGCGATGATGAGTTTAGAAGAAATCCGAAAACAACTGGAAGAGCTGAACTTTGAGCATGCTCAAATTGTCCAGTCCGAAAATATGAAAAATACTCTCCATAAAGGTCTGCCTGATGACCGAGGAGCGGTAAAAGTGGCGATGGCTTTCAATCCTGAATTGCTAACATGGGATGATCACCATCGTAAGATAGCCAATCTGGAAGAGCAGATCGTTGAATTTGGGATTGCGTGGTGGGAACAGATAATCGAAGGGCAAGTTATCGCTGCAAGCTATGTCCTCATTCCAAAAAATGAGGGAAGCAAGAGAACGAGAGACGAATAACCTACACACGTTATTCGTCTCTCGTTACGTAACGCTATCGCATACACACATGAATCACGGGCATCTCTGGCTTCTTATCCTGCCAGTGGCACAGGTTTTGTGGATAGAGCGTGCAGTACTCACATTCACCGCGCCCAGTCCCAGTTCGTCCATAATCGCATCCCTCGCAATAGCTTGGTTTTGTTCGATCCCAGTTCCACACCATCTCCCATATCCCGCAGCAATGGCAACGTACCAGGGTAAACACTCTTCTCTCCTCTCTCTTTTATAAACTTCCATAGAGAAATTTATAAAAGAGCATCTCGACAAAATCGCACAGAAACTATTCATTCTCCATGGCCAACAGTGGTTGTATCACGCCCTCAGCAATGACCTGCGAGACCAAAACGTCTGCACGGATCTCTTCACCAGTCCAACGATCCGGCCAAGTATTAGCCGCAATCAATTCTAAAATGCGGGCATGCTCTTCATCGTTAATCAGATCAATCACCGGACGCCCAAGGTTGCAAGCTGCTGCATTCACGTCTTTCTGAATGCCCAACACTTGAGACAAACCATAGCGCCTGGCGTCCATGTGATATGGACCCATCCGCATTGGATTGGATGATAGCTCGCCATTCTTCTTCAACTCTCCAACTTTACGAACACGATATTGCGGTTTCATCAGCTCATGGTAGAGTGGGCGCAACCGCTTGAGCGGGGCAAGATAGGCCCATTGTGGCAACTTGAGGATCGTATCGAGCGCAACATCCTTTGAGGCAAGATTGCATCCCACACACCCGGTACGCGCATTAATCTCTTCTGCCTCATCGCCACCATAGGATTCTGCAATCAATGCCGTCGAAAAGCCATGATCATGACAAGTCAGGCCCATCAACCAGTCCCACACATGACAGACGCGCCAGTGTAGCAGCGGAGCAAGGGTATCGGCGACGCTGGCAGGTGTAGAGACTGGAACCAGCCTTGCCCACACTCTGCACCGTCCTTTGAGCATGAAAGGGTAATGCGTTGATCACGAGCTGCACTCTCACCCTCGCGTACCCCTGTCAGCATCAAGAACTTTTCGCCATACTGCTCACGCAATGCTAGTAGAGCGGCTTCCATCGGTTCTATTTTGATCTGAGACGTGCACCAACGAAATCGGTTCTTTGGTGCAGGCACGCCCCGTCCAAACATATAGATGAAGAATCTATCATCCAGCGCAGGTAGAACAATTTGTGTTTTAATTCCCCTTGCTTCTAGTTCTTGTAGCAGGTTCATAGCTGAAGCATGTAGCGGTGTAAGTTCCATCCTGGTATCCGCATACAACACAGTAAGCGTTTCAGGCGGCGTGATCTGTCCGGTCTGGATCAGATAGGCAATCAAGGTTACACATGCACTAGAGTCTTTCCCTCCACTGTATGCAATGGCCCAATGCTTGTAGAGCGGCCCATATGCTTGCATACTCTCGATCGTCAGTTCAATGGAACGATCAAGAGACATACGTTCGATACCCCAGAGATTTTCCATAGCCTTCTCCCCTATTCATCATCATCGTTGTACTCCTCATAGCGACGCAGTTTCCTGCTTTCCGGCTCACCACGCATTCGACGCTCTAGCGCTTCTGTCACTTCCGCCACCGTGCCACAGCACCCGTAGGTGGAGTATTTTTGCCACACGTCCCGCCCTGGCCCAATGACCCTCTGGTGATTCGCCGACCAGTATGCAACACGGGGCCAGTCGAGCGCCTCAGCCAAATCCAGCAGGTAGGCGCGATGCCGCTCTTCTGCCCGATTGGTGACTTCAATAGGACGATAGTATAAGCCTGTCTTCGCATCAATGCTGCCAGGAAAGAGCGGGTTGAGTTGCTTATGCAGGGTGATCATCACCACTCCTATCCCTCTCCCTGACTCTAAAAAAGTTCGCCAGGCGTCTTCCCCTTCCGGGATTGTCACCCCAGGCCAGCGATGGACAGGCCCGATGTGTATGGGAGGCCAGCCCAGTTCCTCCGCCATCTCAGCCGTGCGCCGACGCTCATAGTCCTCCATTGACTCCGTGATCTCACGTTGTACTGGAAGTTCGCGCTTTGGAACGGCATCGAAGCACGTCCCGCCCCATAATGACAATTGTTCTGTCACGACGACACCTCCTCTGCAAACAGCTCTAATTGCTCACAATCTTCTGCACACGCGATCCCTCGTGCAATTGGCCCGAACTTGCGAAACACCTCGATAAAGCGTTCTTCATGCGGCCCAAGGTAGACAAAACAGGTAGAAAACGACACTCCATCTGAGGGGCCTGCCTCGTTATAGAGGCGGATCCGTCGCTTTGGGAAACAGATCGGAAATTGCCGAGCAGCGGGACAAACCACTTGGTAGCCGTGTTGACCGGGATGAGCAAGATAGCCTCTGTGCAAATTCCCGCGCGGTATTGCTGCAAGAGCCTGCCCACAAACAGCCGGAGCAAACTCTCTTTGGTTGCAGTACGACCATAGGGGGGATTGCAGAAGACTTTTTTCGTCCAGGGCAGGAGTAAGGCATTCTCTTCTTCGGTATAGTAGCGTGTTGCTTTGACGATCTCATTGGCAAACGCACACGATGCGACATCCAGATCAATCGTACCGAACACCTCCTGCACTGCATCGATATACAGTGCAGGAGTGTACCAGTTGTTGGTTTTGCCGGTTGCAGGTTTCATGGGACCTTTCTCCTACAACTCATTCCAGGCCTGCTTAACAGATGTCCAATGTTTCGGTTGATAACAACGCTGCTTGAAATTCCGATCTGGAAGCAGAGCAACCACTTCCCACGTTTTGCTCTCGTACCACGATTCTCACTTGCGCAGCGCTGGACAATCGTTCTCACACGTTCATCTTCTGCCTCAATCTGCGCGGCCAGTGCTCGTGCAAGCCGTTCACTCATTCCGGTTGGCATGGCCGTTCCTCCAGATAGACAATTGGCTTGCCCAGCCGCTGCGCGTATTCAATCTCACGCCTGGTGCTCTCCCCAAGGTATCCACCAACGTTGAAGACCCGCACAAAATCGGCAAGTTCTATCTTCCAGAGATGCAGGATATGAAGCCTTTCTGCCTGTTCAGGAGTGATACCCAACTGCCCATCATGCTTACTAGCACCAATGGTAAGCACAATAATTTCTGACAAGGTATCTTGAGCCGCCATTCCTCGAATGCCCCCATAGCCCGTTTCGTGGATCCACAATGGACCACGATCACCGGACGCGATTGGCCCAGGTGCTCTTTAAGCGAGAGAAGTTCATCGAGCGATTTTTGTTTCATTGCTATGTCCTTCTAAAATCTGGCATCGTTTCAGAATATCGGTCATCACAAGCGGGCACACGGCATTTCCAAGCATCCATTTTTGCTGTCTCGCTGTGCCGTCGAGATAGTACGTTGCAGGGAACCCCATACACGCCTTGACTTCCTGAACTGAAAGCATTCGATGTAACGTATCTTCAACGCGCCTTCGCCTGGCGTGATGAGTGCCCAGGTATCCACAGTAGGGATAGTTCCAATGGGTTCATCCAGTCGTCTGTAGAGCGGATTGCCATAATAGCCATAGAGGAATTGCTGTCGAGGAAAACGCTTCAAGCCTACCGCAATATTGTCCTGAATATTTTGCTTGAGCCTGCCACCCATGGGACGCCCCAAGATTATCGAGATGAAGGATAGACTGCACTGGCGCGAAGTGCGGCACAACTTCACACGTGCATTGTGGACACACGTAAACGTATTGTTCACGATAGTTTCCCCACTTTAGGAAGTGTTTCCCAGGATTGTACCGCCTGGACGCTTTCCTCACAGTATCTCGCAGAAAGCCAATGGACGATGCTCAAGATCAGGAGCTGGCAACCCTTTAAGCCAAACACAATGTACATGCGGTCACGAGACTGCGGCGCCCCAAAAAACTGGCTATTCCAGTATAGCGTCTTGTATTCATAGATCGGTGTCTTGAGATCGGAAATATCAAGCGTAGTCACATGGAAGGTGAGCCCAGGTCGTGTATTTACGCCACTTAGCAGCTTCTACCACATTCTCAACGACGATACCTGTATAGGGCGTGCCTGCGTAGTATTTCGCTTTGACAAATCGGACAACATCATCCATGGTATTACGGCTCTTTTCGTCCAGGGGATCAAAGATAACATCACCCCATAGGTCAAAGCTATGGTAGTGCTTTTTACCTTTTGATCCAGAATGATTAGTGCATTCTGGAGAAGTGCGGAGCCAATCTGTTGCAGGAACATCCGTAGGATCGATCTCTGCTATATCTTGCTGGTAATGCTTGCAACTCTCACCGTGATTGGCTGCATGTGTGGCGATGGCAATCTTGCTATGGTTGATCGCCGCCACAACGGTAATACCTACCTGACGAGCTGCTTCGACTCGTCCCACCTGCCCCGCAAAATTGTACCGTTCCAGTGCTCATGCGAATGCCTCCGCATTATCGCTATTCGGAACTCATCACAACTGCACACTCTTCACACACACGATAGCCTTTTGCGAGAAGGCGAGGACTGGCTTGATTGAGGCACGCCCCTACTCCACACCCTCGAATGACGGAAATTGGTCCCAGGTCTGCCCATCCAGTTGCCGTCCATCACGCTTTCGGTGTGCGTCCACCCCATTGCTTATGGAAGAATGCCACACCTGCATCTCGATCAGCGATCCCGTATCTGCGTACCCATTCCGTACTGCAAGCACGTGCTTTCGCGACCACTTTCGCCGCCGGTGATCACCCAGTGCAAGCCTCCAAATCAAGCGATGGCAATGGCCCCAATAATGGCTCACAGGACAAAAAGCGCACCGCTGCAGCGCATTCTCGTAGCGCATCAGCACGCCCGATCAGAGTATCATCCTCGATGGAAACACCCATCCACACGTTGTCTGGCCAGTCGATGAGCTGACCCAATCGCCGTAAACGTCCGGCTCGCTTTGTGAGAATCCTGGAACGTATGCCAATTGGCCCGGCGCATCACGTCAAACACCTGAAAGATGTAGTCATCAGGCACCTGGCTATGGAAGAGATCGGTCATCGAATTGACAAAGAACATTTTCGGGGTCTTGCTATGAAGAGGCTGCTCTAATCGCTCAGGAATGAGCTGTATCTCAGTAAATGGACGTGCATACTGCGCGGGCATCAGGCTTTCCGTTGGGATACATGCCGTTATCTCGCGTGTAGACCTCATGGCGCATGTCGTGTAACGTAAAGGCATAGCAGTGATCACACCCAGGCGTTACCCGTGTGCAACCAGTAAGTGGATTCCAGGTTTCGTTTGTCCATTGAATGCCAGTTCCCATGATTATCTCTCTCCTGGCCGGGAACCGTTGCCAGTTCCCAGCAGTTGCTTCCATAAACTACATCCCACTGTTGAGTTCGCAAAACAGCGTGTACCACGGTAAATCTAAATGCTCAAGTGAGCTATCATGGCAACCATCAAGGTATGCTTTTGTCTGCAGAACAAGTGCAGAGATTTCATCAGGAGAATACCAGCGGAGTGAATCGAGTTGCGTCTCGCGTACGTTGCCTTGTAGATCGCCGAGGGTCTCGACCTCAAAAAAGCTCCAGTGATGTCCAGGAGTGCCAGCGTAGCGCCGCCGACAGCGTGAGCGATGCCAAAATTGTGTTCTCAGTCTGGTCGAAATGGCATACAGCCCTACCTCTTCCCGCACTTCCTTCCCGACCGCAAAATCAGCGTTATCGCCATCGAGGTGCCCAGCTGGCCCAGCAATAGCAAAGGGATAGGTGTTTCGTTTGAACAGGAGGATATGCCCCTGGTCGTTGCGCACAATCGCGCCTGCGCAGCGGTGATCGCAATAGGTGCCGCTATCCTGACCAGGACAGTCAGTCGCACAGAAACGCTCACCAGCAACTTCTAAAAGCCCTAGTGCAGGAATAGAACCGCATTGGGGACAGATGCCAGCTTCACTATTGATCTGTGTTGCCATCTCTGCATACATTTGCTTCGCCTGGTGGCTCACCTTTTCCCACGGCCAACAGTCGTTTTTGATTTCTGCGTACGCGCAGTGAATGTGTTTTCCAGTGATCATTTTATTTATCTCCCGCAGAAACTGTTCTATCGTATGCGAGAGCAGAGCTAGCAAACATCTTTTTTACGCCATGGCTCATTTATGACTGGGGACAAATCCCATTTGTGAGGATAATATGATGAAAAACTTCTCCCACAAAGCGGCTTACCCTCCTCATCGTGCTGACCCTTACGCATCAAATGGTATTTATCATTGCTAAACGGACCCTTTATAAATCCACCAAAGGCTCTCCCATTCAATTTTAGTTGCCCCCGCAATAAAAAGTCGGACAAGAGCATATAATTCATCACGTGAGAGAGAGAGCTCAGTAGTTCCTGCACCCCCATCGATATAAAGCACTCCACACGGCGTCCCGTCAGGTTTCTGATCAAAGACAACACCTACAACCGATTTAATCCATTTAGGATTGACTCTTTTTCCTCCTACTGCCATTATTTTTTTTTCCTGGCGGAAAAAATGGCCAGCCCCCAGCGTTGTGCTACTTAGCTACAAATGGCGTGACTTGTTTCAACCACCTTAGAAAATAAAGAGCTGCCTCATAGATACGTCCACATTTTGGACACTTTACGATAACAGTAGCTTCTTCGGTTTTCTTATTTACGTGAAATTGAAGAGGGACAAGAAGAGGCGTATCATCAGCAAAGGACTCAACACAATGAGGACACTGATCAGCCAACATAAGTGGCCTCGCTTTCCCGATGCTCACGAGCACCTTGCATAAGTTTCTTTGTTGCCATTGATTTATCTCCTAGCACTCCTATTTCAACTCATTGAGAGCGTACAGAACTTCGGGCCTCGTTCCTACATCGATTCTTCGTCGTTTGTTCGTCGTTTTGTGTTCTGCTCTCGGGTCAGCTCAGCCACATCAAACCAGATCACTTCAGCAGATGAGCTATCCAGTTCAACTTGGCAAAATCGGTTGTGAAAATCACGAACATCGACAATGTGACCAGTGGCGTTCAGGTAGTGCTGGTGCTCGCTGGTAGGTGCAGTAACCCGTACCTGTGCCTTGGGAAGCATCTCTTCGCTCACGTTGTATCAATCTCCTGGCAGGGAACCGTTGCCAGCTCCCAGCGCTGCATTATTTCGTGATATCAAGCTCAATGGTTTCAACATCCGATTGCTCGGCCTGAGCGATCATTGCATCCAGATTGCTCAGGTCCACGTGTGCCAGGTCGCCAATAAGCAATGAACCCTGACCAAGATCAACGATTTCATCATCCATCAGCGTTGCTTTTCCTCCGGTGCGAAACGACCGAGATACGAGGGAACGCTTTCAAATTGATCGAGAGTATGCAGTGCAACCAGGTCGCGTAGTTGTGGCGGCAAGACATCGAGACGGATAATCTCGTACTCATCCTCAAGAGTGGTGTCATCGGTAGTAGCTATCTGTTTAAGATCACGCATGCTATACTCCTTTCGAGGTTTGACTTCTGACTGAAAAAGGTTTTACGAGGCGTGCTCGCTAACTACAGCGGCACGCCGCCTCACTATTTTTGATCTAAAATGCGCCGTCTATCGGCTCTACGATGACTCTGAGCATTGGTATAAATCTCTGCCTGATCGATCTGTGGATCCTGTTTCACCTGGTCCCATTCCTGCGGAAGAGTCCCTTTTTCAGCCCAAACCTTCTGTTTCTGGTCTGTGTAAGAGGGATCACCAGATTGATGCGCCCGGATAACGAATCCGCGTATGACCTTTGCCATCGCCTGCACCTCTCATCGTAAGAGCTTGAAACCACGATCTACTTGAGATATCCGTTTGGTAGCACGATCATCTGGATCGCTCGCAGAGGCTTTCGTGTTGAGAATGCGCTTCATCTCTTGCTGAGTTGCAGGCTTACCAGCGATGATAAGGCTGGGCCGCTCCTGCTGAGTCTGTTTTTTGTCTGCCATTGTGTTATCATCTCCTTGAAAGCTGGGTGATACTCATTTTCAAACTGGCTCGCCGATGTCTTGATCACAAAGGCGAGCCGCCTTTACGCACCACTCTTTACCAACCGTAGTTACTAGGCTTACCTTGTACAATGCCAGTTGCTTCCTGGCTAGAGATCAGACCGTCCTGATACAGCTCATTCACTTCCCTAATCAGTTCAGGATCGTCCTTGTCGGGGCAGGTCTGATCGTCACAGAAGGGATGTGCAGGCGTGTGAAAACTATGATCAATAGGCACAACTTCATACTCTTCATCGGGCTGGTGTCCAAACATGGTAAAATGCTCCTTGAAAGTTGGATCACACTAATTTTCAAAACAGGCTCGCCGATGTTGGCGCAAAGGCGAGCCGACCGCGCTACGCTTTACTCTCCACTCTCCTGATCAGGGGGAGACCCTATACTCACGAGATCCTCATTATGAGGATGACCAAGACATTCCTCAGCACCGGCCTCAATACAGTCCTGACAATCCTCGTACCAGTCCTCAGCTCCGAGATAGATTTCTGGTGGCATCGATTTCTTTTCCTTTCGGTAAAGTTGAGGGTCCATCCCTCCGCTAATCATCTTGCACCTTATTGGTACATTTCTATTATGCCATATACTAAGATATTTGTCAAGATATATTCAAGATATTTTCTAGATAATTAAAAAATAACTCTCTTGACAAATATCTTGACATGTTTTACTATAAAGATATCAAGAAAGGAGGCCACCATGACAACATTACGGCAAATCAGGGAAGAGAACTATATCAGCAGAAGGACTCTCGCAACTTCAGCAGGAGTATCCGAATCGACGATTGTGCGAATAGAAGAGGGGACAAATCATACAAGAAAAGATGTCGTTGAGAAGGTGCTCGCAGCGCTTAGTAAGCTAATTGATCAGCAAATTACGCTGAAGGACATCGAAGGGATTAATCTATACAACGTTATGAGAGACCGTAAGCAGAGAACTAAGGCACCTGAAGCTGAAGGCAGTGCTGCATAGCCCCGGTGTGCGTCCGAGCACGACTGGACATCGATAGACGCACACCAATAGCTACTAAGGAGATTATACACGATGCGTAGCCTTTACCTCGATGAAGATGCCTATTATGATGGCGAGGACGAGGAACCCAAGGAACTGCCTGAAGTCTGGTTATCAGAACCTGGCCTCTGCACAACCTGCGGCAAGCCTGAACAGCACTATGGCTGTTTTCGCTGCAGTAAACCTGTTTGCTATAATCAGGCCGACTACCTAGCTGATACAGAGTGTGGCGGATGGATACTTGATAGCTGGCACCCCGCAGCGCCCGATGACAACGAATATTACTGTAAACAATGCCAGACCAACTACCTTACGGAGATTTCATACATGATGAGAGATCACAAAGAGACGAACAAACGACGAACAAACGACGTAAAAGCGAGGACAGAAAGCAACTACACTCTAGAGCAGGAGGTACAAACATACTCAGGAAACTAGGAGACACTCCAAGCGTTTCCTTAGACGAATACCTAAACCCAACAGTGGTTATCCACAGGGATAAGGTGGTTTTACACAAGTTTTGCACGAACGTTCTAGAAAAGATGTGAATAACTTCCGCAAAAACGCCTTGACACAATACAGCTACGGATAGAAGATAGGCAGAGATGGTTACGGTACATCTCTCAATGATGACTACAGGCGGGTCGCGCCTAGCTCTTGGAAATTAAGAAGAAACACAGGAACAGGAGGGCTGACGATGGATCTTTGAAGTGGGTACAGTGCTGGAAAGACGCCAATCCACCAGCACGACCACCATTGCTCGCGATGCACGTTGCATCGAACAACTATTGTAAATGGACGGAGTTGTTAGCCGACATTGATATCTTACTGTATACAGCAAAAGATATCAATGGATGTAGCACCGCTCCTAGCAAAATGGAGTCCCATATGTCGTTTTTCTCAACCAGTCGCGCTCAGGGTATACATCTCCATCCTTCCTGTGAGGTACTGCAATGACGAAGCGTGATAAAAAACCACCATCAGACAATCAGATCGTCGATTTCTGGCACTTTCAGAAAGAGCAGACCGCACAGCGTTATCAGATTCAACAGGGAACACCTCCGAGTCTCCCTGAAATCTTTAATGCATCGGGCATGGCTCTTCTTCCGACCTGCATGCCCTTGCAGCACGCCGTCAATGGCATGCAGAATGCAGCAAGTGGAGCCGATCAATGGCAACGGCCAGAAGGGCGACCACCCTTTTACACCGGGACCAGCAAGGCAGGGAATACGATGGTGGAATATAACGATCTGGACCCATCATTGACCATGGATGTGTGGGAACAGGTCAAAAGTTTTACGGACCTCGATGTCGATGTCTTACTCGCAACGCTGGCGCAGATCCTGACAGGCTCCGGAAAACAAGACAAATACGGAACGTGGATCTATGCTGACCAGATCCTTGACTATCGTGGCATCAAGCCAATCACACGAAACGACGGATCAGGAGGCAAGCCACAACGACATGGGCACAGGCAAGAAGATATCGACGACATTACCCACTGTATGCACCGCCTCTCAAATTTATGGGTCACGGTCGCGCAGCAAATTCGAGAAGAAGCCCCTGCGCGAACAGCAACAGGGCGCAAGAAAAAGGCGAAAAAGAAAGAACTCTCTCTGCGTTCGCGCCTCCTCATTGTGATCCAGCATGTTGTATCAACGAGAATTGCACAATGAGCCAATCCCCCCAGATGCGACCCCTATCGGCTGGCATGTTCGCTTGGGAGAGTGGATCGAACCCTTTCTCGAGGGGGCCAATAAACAGATTGGATTTCTCTGTCAACAAGCATCTCAAGTACGACCCTCATAACGAGAAATGGGAAAAACGCCTTGCCCGGTACTTCCTCTTTCATATGCGCATGAATGGGCGTATCGGGGTCGTCAACCGGGAAATAGGCCCGTTGCTTGAAACGCTGAGCCTCCCTATCGACACACGCTTTCCTGAAAGAAATACCAAACAACGCTTTGAAAAAGCCATGAATCGCCTTGTGGATGATAAGCAGATTGATGGCTGGGAGTACGCCGAAGACATGACGCTCCCAGCACGTGGCTGGTTACCCACCTGGCTCAATCAAAAAATAAGCATTTACTTTGCGCCCTATATGCCTCTGCATACAACAACAGACATGGAAGTGCAAGAATGAAAGGGCTTGTCAGGCGGGTTCACAATAGTGTGATTTTCACACCAACCGCTACGTTCGTTTGCACCAACCGCTACGTTCGTTTGCACCAACCGCTACGTTCGTTTGCACCAACGCATAGGGTGAACGGGCTTGTCAGGCGGGTTCCCATTTTCTAAATATATTAAATATATTAAGCATGCAGCACCCTGGCTTGCCGCCAGTATGCAGCATCAGATACGATCGGATGCGGGCAGTGCAGAAGCAGGGAGATCCCCTGCTCAGAAAAGAAAAAAAGCCCCTCGCGGCAAACGAGGGAGAAAGAGGGTACAAATGTCTGAAGAGACGACCCCCCAAGGAGAGTATACCCCGTGGAACCTGATTGAGCAGGTGCAGAACGAACTGGCAGCGCAGGCACGTCAGAACGAAGCGGGGAAACAGGTTGATCCTCTGAAGGTGCTGCAATGGGCGCAGCGTGAGATCCAGAGAGGGTTGACGCCTGAGCAGGCGCTTGGCACCGACTATTCTGCTCGTGAGATCTTACTAGAGTATTGGGATCAAGCAACCCGGCGCACGAATACAGCCTCAACGGGACTGAGAAGTCTCAATGAGGCACTCTCCGGAGGAATTGAAGCGGAGCGCCTGGTGATTGTGTTGGGTGCTCCCAATACTGGGAAAACGACGTTGGTTCATCAGATCGCCGATTCCATCGCCGACTCTGGCAGGCCTGTGTTGTATGTCACCTCAGAAGATAGCCCCTCGGCGTTGGTAGCGAAGACCTTGAGCCGGATTGGGGGCATCGATTACACCCCTGTGCTCAAGGGATTGCCGGACTATGAGCGCATTATTCGCGCAACGATTGAGCTGCAGCTGGGCCGGATGAGTAGTGATCGCCTGCGCTACCTGGATGCGACCAATGGGATTGATATGGACATTATTCGGGAGAAGGCACGTGCCCACTTTGATCGCTATCGCGATGAGCAACAAGGCGGGGGAGCGGGTGTGCTGGTGGTTGATTATCTGCAGCGGATTGCGCGTGCGGTCAAAACGAAGAATAATCTGACCTCGGACTTGCGCGAGGTGGTGACCCGTGTTGCTGAAGATCTGCGCGGTCTTGCCCAGGAGCTGCGGTGTGGCGTGATTGCGATTGCCTCACAAAACCGGGGGGGATATACCCGTGGGGATAGTGGCAGTATTTCAACGGCGAAAGAGAGTGGAGACATCGAATACACGGCGGATGTGATGTTTGCTCTGGTTGAGGATAAGGATCGTAAGAAGACGGTTCCGTACCTGACGCCTGTTGCCTTGCATATTGATAAAAACAGGCAGGGAAAGAAAGATATCAAGATTGCGCTGGACTTTTATAGCGATCGCCAGCAATTTACGGAGGTTGCACGTAATGACTAGTCTCCTCACGGCAGAAGATTTCCAGCATCTTGATATTCCCTCTCTTGTTGAGCAAAACACATCAACGCGCCTGCACTATGGGCGTACACAGTATAGCGGTGCCTGCCCTTACCCTGATTGCTCGGTGGATGAGAATGGGTTCATTGTCTGGTCTGAGCTTTCAAAGCAAGGCCGACATTTCTATTGTCGTGGGTGTAAGCGGTCTGGTGATATCGTCAAGCTTCTTCAGGATATGAAGGGCATCTCATTCTCGGAAGCGAAGGCATTGCTGGAAATAGGGCAGGGCAAGCCAGCGATCCCACGTCGCAAGCCAACATACAGCGAACGGCAGAAGAAAGAGCGCGAATTTCTCACGGATTGCTATTCCTACCTGAGACGTGGATTGCAGCTCGAACGGGCAAGCGCGTATCTTGCCCAGCGTGGTATTCCTCTGGAAACCGCTCAGCAGCATGGCCTCTGCTACGTTCCCCCCTACAAAGAAATGGATGAAGAGACCCAGGATGCGTGGCATTTTATGAAACAGTGGACGGATCGCTTGATCTTTCCCCTGTCCGGTGGAGGGTTTACAGGTCGTGCCTTGTTTCTCTGGCAACCGGGAATGGATGAAGACGCGCATAAAGCAGCCCTGGATGCTTTCAATGAGAAGGTCAAAGTCTATAACCGACGGGTGAGCGTCAAGAAACCGGAGATCCCTCGCTGGTATACCACGATTGCACCTGGCTACTTTCATGGGGATGTTTTAAAAACGTGTGAACATATTACGGTTGTGGAAGGTCCGTTTGATGCGCTGGCTCTGCTGGCCGGAGAGATACCCGACGTGGTGGCTGCGGGTCGTGATGGCATTCGCAGTGATGATCTTCCGGTGAATGTGCTCAGCGCTACCCTTGCCTATGACAGTGACGCACACGGGCAAGAAGCGGCCCGGCGCGATGAGAAGATCTTCCGGCGCAAGGGGATTCGGACCATCCGCTGTACCCCCTCTGAAGAAGACACGGTAAGGATTGGAGTGCTCGCTACCGCCTGCAAGGGAAAGAGGGACTTGAGCCGCCTACATGCAGCGTTCAATTGCATAATATCCTGCTGTGTTGTGTGTGTGGGAAAGATGCGTTGGCCTCTCCAGATATCTTTTCGTATGATGAGCATGGAAATCTGTACTGCCCTCATGACTTTCCTACTCAGGAGGTGAGCGCATGAAAGCAGCACTTTGTCTCTGTGGGTGTGGCCGTGAGGTTGTGCAGAAGTCGACAGGTCGGCCCAGCTACTACTATAATGGTGCCTGTCGGACCCGTATGCATCGTAGGGGTGAGGCTGTAAGAAAACTGCCGGATACACCCAAAGAGACGGTAACGAAATTCTCTCCTCTTACGCGTCCAGTGAAGCCTATCTTGAAATATCCAGGAGGAAATTGGAAGCTCGCGCTGATGAGACTCTTTGGGGTGATGCCAACTGAGACGATATCGATCTTGACAAGACTACAAGACGAAAGTATAAACTTCCATAGGGAAATTTATAAAAGAGGTTTTTTATGAACCTGGATGAAATTCGTCTGTATATCGAGGCACAAAAGCAGGCTCTTCGTGAGCGTGCTGCGGAACGCCCGGAATTCTTTGAACTGCTGGATATCCAGTATGCCATTGGTAAATTCCCTACGAAGTGAGCAGGTTTTGCCCTCAAATGCGCACATTTGCCCTGAATGTTGAGCAGCACAACCATTGATTGCCTGAAAACCAGCTTCTGGAGCGGATCGTTTCACACTGTTTTTGTAAATTCAGGTGGTCACCAGAGAGTGCATTTCGCGCGAAAATTCTTTCTTTCAGAGAACACGTTAAACTCTTGCAACCGTCGCCTATCTTTGCTACTATGAGCTTGTGACATGTGCGCGAGTAGTTGGTTCATCCACCTTCTGGATAAAATTCTCCTAACTTCTCTAGAAAGCGACCTTGATACATGGACACGGAAATCATTCCACAACAGCCCGTTCCCCTTTGGCGCAATCGTGACTATCTTTTGCTCTGGCTCGGCCAAGCCGTCTCCTCACTCGGCACGCGTTTCACGCAGTTCGCATTTCCGCTGCTCATTGTGGGACTGACTCATTCGATCGCTGCTGCCGGGCTGGCTTATAGCCTGGAACAGCTTCCCTACGTCCTCCTGAGCCTACCCGCTGGGGCGCTGGTGGATCGCTGGCCACGCAAACGTGTGATGCTTCTCTGTACCTTCTGCTTGATGGTGTGCGTGGCGAGCATTCCCCTGGCGCTGTTACTGACCAACGGACAACTGCGGCTGCTTCTCCTCTACGGAATAGCCTTTGGGCTGGGAGCCATTTCGCTTTTTTACGAGATGACCGAATTGGCAGCACTGGCATGGGTCGTGCCAAAGAGCCAGCTCACCACAGCAGTAGCACAGAACGAGTTTGTGTATAGCTCCTGCTCGCTGCTCGGACCCGCGCTGGGTAGCCTGCTCTTCAGCATCACACGGCTGCTCCCGTTCGTCACGGACGCGCTTTCCTATCTGATCTTGCTCAGCTCACTGCTAAACATACGCTCGCCCATGCAAGACAAACAGAGGACGGAGCATCGTCACCTGCTCTTAGAAGTGCGCGAGGGACTCAACTGGCTGTGGTCGCAGAAGGTTCTGCGCTCGGTCGTTCTGATCTCCAGCTATCTCTACTTTGTTATCACAGCCAGCGTGCTCCTTGTGCTGGCCATTGTGCAACAGCAGCATATTCCGTCCGTGTTCTACGGACTGATCGTCGCAGCTGGCGGCGTCGGGAATTTGCTTGGCACGGTGCTCTGCCCGCCTTTGCAGCGGCGAATACGCTTTGGCATAGTGTTGGGCAGTGTACTGATCGTCTTTGTGTTGCTCTGGCCCCTCTATGGCTTCATCACAACGCCACTCCTGATGGGTGCCGTCTTCGCGGGCATCGCTCTCTTCGACTCGATCGGTGCAATCTTCATGAGCAGTTATCGCCTCGCTGTAGTACCAGATGCCCTGCAAGGCCGCGTCAGTGGCGCCTATCGCCTGATCCTATTCAGCGTCCTCACCATCGGCCCCTCCGCACTCGGGCTGAGCCTCGAGTATCTGGGCGTTTTGCCTACCGTGGGCATTGTGTGGAGTGGCCTGCTTCTGATAACAGGGTTTCTGTTTCTGAATCGGCACATGCGGCAAGCGACATTACCATACGTGTAAATCCCACCATTCTGCTGCTGATACTCAGATTTGGGGCTTATCTACCATGAACAAGAGAAGGCAGCGGCTCGCAGATGATGGTTCTCGCGCGAAATGCACTCTCTGGTGACCACCTGAATTTACAAAAACAGTGTGAAACGATCCGCTCCAGAAGCTGGTTTTCAGGCAATCAATGGTTGTGCTGCTCAACATTCAGGGCAAATGTGCGCATTTGAGGGCAAAACCTGCTCACTTCGTAGGGAATTTACCAGCCATCTGGCAGACCCTTGGGGATGTTCTGAGCTCTCCAACGATCCCTGTGGGTCGGAATTTGCTGCTTGTTCGCAAAACTGCCGAGGGGTTACTTGAGGAGTGTCATGAGATAGGGCGTTCTGTGTACCAGGACTTCCTCACTATCAGTCAGGCCGAGGCAGACCGTCTTCTCGAACACGTGTCGCCAGGAGAGTAATCTGCGATAACCGTATTCCACCTCTTTGTCTCTTCTTCCTGTATTGGCTCGCCTGTTCGTGTGAAACCGATGAAAAGACCAGCTGGACTTTAGAACGAACAGGTGAGGGTACGTACTGTTGTTACCACTGCAGAAATATCTTTCATCGCTTTTCATGTATCGCCCACTGCCTTGTTCTGGATGGAGCCACCTTCGCTCGTGTGTGACGAATCATTACGTCTTTTTTCGACTTCTCTCACAGGACTTTTTGAATAGTTTTTCCGCAAAACTATCAAACCACATGTATAAGTAAGTAGAGGTAGAGAAGTTCAACGTCTGCCAACAGAAAGGAGCCGAAAATGGAGAATCAAGGTGTGCAGCCAACAACCTGTTATAATGCACGATGTCCCAATGAAGATGTGTATCGCTGCTACTACGTTGAAAAATGCCATCATACCGGGTGTGATGCACATGTACCACCTACCAAAACCGCTCTCGGTACTATTCGTCTGTGTGGAGCATGCCGTTTACTACGAGCAATTTTCATACCAGAAGAATATACGAACATCTGAAGAGTGGTAGAGTGCACTGGCTAAATATTCTCGCCAGTGCTTTGATTTACAACAATGGCAAGGATGCCATTGCTCTTCCTCACCTCTCCAAATGTTGTCTATCCCTCCAGGGCATGAGTCAAAACGTCGAATAGAGTTGCCATTGACATCGCTCATATTTTGTTTTATTCTCTGCATAGAAGAACTTTATCACTTGTTTCATGAATGAAACAGAAATACATATATGAGGTGTGTTATGAAAGAATTATCCTCTCATGAGTGGCGCGAGCGAAGGCAGGGAAACAATCGAGCGCAGAGTAATGAGATTGCGACCACCTATTTGTATCGAAATATTCAGCAGTATTTTGGCTCTGAGCGTGGTCGGGCGATTATACGATGGTTGCAGATTGGTCAGGGTGAGGCGCAAACGTTTGATGAAGAATGCAAAGCCTGGTTCCTCTCCGAGTCGTTTGTTAGTGAGGTGAGAGAGGCAGCCGATCGTATTGATTTTTCTGCTTTTAGTACTGAGGATCGTGAATGGGTTCAGGCGACGCAGGATCGCTATCGGGAATTAGTCCAGAAGCTGTAGTTCTGATTATTTTGACAAACATCGTCGTTGCCACCTTCTTGTGCCGAAATGCCCAAAGGAGAGCGGCAAGGAATTGTCTTTCAGAGTAGAAACCTATCAATCATAACAAAAGTTCTACCTCCGTCAGAATCGGCCTACAATCGATTATTGAGCCTCCTGGTTGTTTTGAGATCAGAATGGTTGAAAATAGCCTCATTCTCCTGCTTGGTATTTCTTATAGTAAGAGTCTATAGAGAACGCCGATGCTTTCTTTCTTCTGTCCTGATCTTTTCCTTTTTTGCTGGCTCTCCAGCAGCGTCGCTACACGAACGATCTCCGCTTCCTTTTGCCGACTGGTCTTTGAGCCATTGTATCTCTGCTTGCAGTATTCTCTTCTCTTCCTCACTCTCTTCAAGAAGCTTGTGCATCTGAATGAAACGTTTGCCTTGTAGCTCAAGCAGCTTCTCTTGCTGCTCAAGATCATCTTGCCCATGCTCTCGATGGACCTGTTGGTCAACAATAGCATTCCACATGCGTTCGTTCGCTGCTTGTATGATGCGATTTAGGTCATGCTTCCACTTATTGCGTTCGCGGCAAGCACGTTGGCGACAAACGCCTGAGCAATATTCGCGCTCCCGATGGCCTTTTTCTTTTGCACGTGGTAGCAGCTTCCCACACTGCAAACACTTCTGCATCGCTCATCTCCTCTCGGTGAGAAGGGTATGATTGTCTTCTCACGTAGGTATAGGGATGTTTTTCATAAACAAAAAGGTGACAGGTCAGCAAACATTCTTACTCGAAAAATGTGGCAAGTGAATGCAGTTTCTTTAGTGTGTGAAACCAGGCCACACCTGACCTCATCCCCTGGTAGCAATGGATGAGCAAGCAGCAGAGTAGTGTCACATTTCTGAGTAAGAATTTGCCACATTTTCGGTTATTGAAAACATAGGGAGGCTTAAAGCGTCGTAGCTTTTTAAAGCGCACCAGTTATTGCTGTCCACATCTCTTCGTGAAGAAATAGGAGTCGGCGACAATGAAATCGATTGCGTGCTTTTCAATCTGCATATTTTCATCTTTTGTCCGGTGCTCACACACTTCACATTCCCAGACAACTTCATCAGGAAATACGTCCCAGAACTGCTGCCAGAGTCGGTGTGTTTTGTAGCAATATTTGCAATAGGCTTCGTCGAACTTCTGGTTATACCGGTGAGCCATTTCGTTCCTGCCTCTCTTCAGTTCTTCTTATCGATTATCAGGGAGCAGCAATCGTGAAACCTCTTTTGAGACGAGATAGGGAATATGTTTCATAAAGGCGGTATGGAAGTTTCATGTTCATGCGGAGAAAGTTTTGCGATCCACCCATCGAGCTCGTGTGATGAGTTCTTTTGTCTCCTTCACTTGCCGATACATGACCAACATTGGAATGAGCCAAGCAACTGAAGGTGCAAGCTCTTTATTTGCTCATCCGAATATCCGAATGTACTAGCAACCTCTACAGAAGTAGGTAACGCAATGAGTGGGCGTTTGCCTTTCACGAGAATTATTTCACCTGAGCCTGCATTTGTTTTTTGAAAGGAGATGGGTGTTGTGCAATACAAATAAACATGTCCTTCTAACAGGAGAGGGCGAAGATGGCGTAGATAGCGATTGAGTTCGTTCTGTCCTTTCTTTAATTCATTGTCAAAAAGTTGTCGCCGGAAGTTCTCTGGGAGTTGAAGTGTCTTGATCATTTCATAGGCACCTTTATCAACCAATCCAAGATCTTGGCTCAGATAGTCGAGGCTTGGCGCGACGAGCTTTGAGGTGAGTTCGCATTCTTCATTATAGATCTCTAGCTGAAGTGGGAGAGCACCAAAATGAGGCATTACCCCTGCTGGTGGCTCCTCAAGTGACAACTGGTAGTATGCAAGAAGTCTTTGGATATGTTCATCCTTTGCTAATTGCGTTCTTTTGCGTGCCTGGTGTTTCCTGTGTTGATTACTTAGGGAAGTACTCTGAGTTTGTTTGTTGGTACCCATTCACTAAACCACCTTCCACATAGGTTGGAATATCACCATCTACTGACTTCTCTCCGCCGATCAAGAGCCTCACTCATTGATCGTATGGCCCACAATAGGCTCTCATGATGCGCTCCCCCAAGTTCCCGTACTGGCTGAAGCATGGATGAGGAGACGATGTGATCGATCACTTCTGGGTCTCGGCGAGGGATTTAATACCTCTAGAGAGCAACCCGTGAATCGTATTTTCCGCTTCTATTTTATTCTTTTGTTCTTTCTGAAGGTAAACATTTTTTAAGTTTTTTTCAGCTTGCTCTAACTCTTCCCTTTGTCTCTCACGCTGTGCTAGTAATGCATTATGGAATTTTTGCCTTGCTCCTCTTCCCATCGCTCTCGTTCTTTGCGTGCCTCCCTTTCCTGTTTCAAACGTGCTTGTTTGGTTTCCTCTTCTACTTGTCGCTGAAGTGCTCGCAACTTCTGGCGTTCAAGCTCTGTTTGCTCAATATCCTCACGTAGCCTTTTCTTGCTTCGCGATATGTTCTGGTTGCTTTGCGACTTCACCCATAATCCTTTTATGACTTTGGCAAGGCTCTCAAGTTGTGCTCCCAGCGTGATAATTTGTCCTTCATACTGATCACGCAACTCGGTTTGCACTTGAGAGGATTTCCTCGTTCTTTGCCATCTCAAGCTCTGCATGCTCTCTTCCCTTGGCTGCATTAAGCTCTTCTTTTGCTTTTGTGAGTTCCTTGGTGTTTTTGTTCAAGAGCCGCATCAAAACGTGCTTGGTAATCTCATACCTTGATTTGCTACGGTAATTTCATCTCTTGAACGGTAGTAATTTTCCCCTCAAGGACTTTCTGAAGAGCGATACGTACCTCTGCATAGTCATAAACCCCATCTAAAAGACCAGGTGCTCCCCTGTATGGAAGTTTGTCCAGGAAGAAGTTCACGTAGGGTGAGTGCGGATGCTAAAAGAGAGAGAGTCCAGAGTCGTGCATGATCTTCAGAAGCTGCGATATCTTTCTGAAGAGTTACCAGCAAATCATCAGGTATATGCCCGATGTGGATCATCTCTTGTGTTTTAATAAGCTGTATCCAAATTCTTTGGCGAGGATCGTCATACTTATCTCTTGTCATGAAGATTTGCTAATCCTTTGCATTCGGCAAGAAGATTGAAGTTGCGTATGGTGTTGGATACCTGCAGAAGTAACAAGGCATCTTCTATCTTGACTAATCCTATATTGATGACTTGTATTTCTTTCAGGCCCAGTTCGATCCCAACAAAGATGCGTCCCTCTCCATCAATAGTTTCAAAAAGGTTTCCAGGAAGAGAACGGACAATAGGTGGCTGAAGGATCCCATAGCGTTGAATGCTTGTTAATGGTTAGCTTACTCCCTGGTGTTTACGTGGATTGAGTGGATTGGAACGGTAATCCTTTGTGGGTCTACAGAAAGTAAAAACCGTTCTGTCATATCACCCCCCTTTCAACAAGACCGCGATGCTTTACATAAAATTCGCTAAAAGCTTTTAAGATAAGAGATGGGATAATCTATATAGATATATTAATGTATCAAAAGCGTAATGTTAACTTGTGTAGCATTATATAACGTTATATAATGCTTACTGCTAGGAAGCTTATAAGAAGAAAGATGATTTTCTAAGTTGTAACTACTGGGATTGTGTAAGCGCTTGTGATTTCTGTTCCCGGCTGTTCCGTTTTATTCTTGGACAAATGGAGAAATTTTCCCCATTTGCTTTTCACTTACGGGGTACATCAGGTGTTTCTATAGCATACAGAGTCTTGATCCTCTGCGCATAGCCTGCCGGTATATTTCCTTTCTTTCGGGGGAGCGTGATGGTTTCTCCCTCTGGCTGCAAAAGAGCATACGCCACTTCCTCGATCGTTCGAGCTGCGGTCGCAGCGAGGCAGGGGTGCCCTTGATCTTCCCGGCTTGCTACCCGATTCAGCAACAAGACAGACAGGTGCCCCATGATCTCAGCAGGAATCATCACCAGGGTGGCTGCCTCTTCGCCTGAATGGTGCGCGATCAGTTGATGGGCGCACGACAGACAGTGATACATGGTTTGTGCTCGCCTATAGTGGCCTTTGAGTTGACCATCCAGCGCGGCAAACCAGGTGGCATCAATGGCCTCCGAGTCTGGTATTCCCTCGCCGATGAGTTGGGCCATGCGTGCAATGTCCACATAGTGCTCGTAGGCGTAAACAGCATCTCGGTGACAGATACTGCACCGCTCACCTGCCGCATGGTAAGGCTTGACCCAGGCCATCAAGAAGAGGAACGGATATGTGGGTGGCTTCTGTTGCCTTCTCTTCGCTTTCCTCATACGCATCTCCTTTTGCCAGAACCGTCTAATTCTAGTGACTAACAATTTTCATCAACTTTTCCTTAAAAGCTACTACCTTTGTCGGAGTCGTGTAGAGATATATCAGTATCACTTCGATAAAGTCCAAGAAGACTGTTATATCTTCCTCTGCCACTTCGTCCGCATGAGCACCTAGATTTCCAATGTGGCGTCCTAGA
Organism: uncultured Chloroflexia bacterium; assembly: GCA_963731415.1. GTDB lineage: Bacteria > Chloroflexota > Ktedonobacteria > Ktedonobacterales > Ktedonobacteraceae > JACDAE01. The sequence continues at coordinate 689 of CAVSVN010000023.1, read as the reverse complement.
TGGGCCATGCCTGCGAGCAACGGAGGAAAATTTGTGGATTTCAACAGGTCGTCTACTTTTAGCTCGATTGTTTTGCCTTGAGCCTTTTCGTGGTTAAAAATGGCTTCTAGTGTACGCCGAAGCTGCATGGCACAAAGATTTGATGAGATGTTTTGTACTTTGAGGACTATTTCGTACTCTTTGGCAATTGATGGAGGAAGATCTGTCAACGCAATCGTTGTTCTTGCTTGGGTAAAGCACTGTCAGCCAGTGATCTCTCGGATGTCTTCCCCTCCTATGTCATTAAAGTCAGAAATAATAACTTCTTGCACAAGGGTTGGTTTATTACATAGTGTACATTCTAGAATACGCCATGTTATAATCGTCTGGCCATCAATTCCCTGTTGTAGAGCTTTGATAGGATCCTTCCAACGGACATAACCATGTTGCGTTCCTTCCCCCCGTATTTGAAAAACGCTATACCTACCACAATGACCGCACAACATTGGTGTCGAACTTCCGTTGGTCAAAGATGGCTTTGTACTGCTCATATTTTTTCCTCTTCACTTCTCTTTAGCACTGGTGCCTGCCCGCTAATTGGTTTCCTGACTTCTCCAGGTTGCAAAGACCAGGGTGAGCGCCAATCTGGATATTGTGTCTCGAATGCTTCCCATCTTGCCTGATGCTCAAATCCTGGAGCATTTGTAGCA
>CAVSVN010000022.1:0-349267 GCA_963731415.1 uncultured Chloroflexia bacterium | reverse complement strand
TTGAATGATTATGGTATTGCGCTCAATACCGTCAAAGTGCTGGTGTTTCCACGCGATGAGCGCATGAAGGCCTTAATCTCGCTCAAAGCTTTTGGATTAAGTGAGATTGATGCCGTGCGTTACTATACCGCGATGATGATGGCGGAACAGGGTATCGTATCAGCTCCTAACATGGCGGTCGGCCAGCCATTCAATATTAATGGCACTCAAACAACCCTGAGCACGGAACCATATACCGACAACACTGTAGAGCCAGCGGTGGCACCTCCCAATCGTCCCCAACAGACGCGATAAAAGCCAGGGCGTGCCCTTGCAACCGCCGAATACCGTTGAGATAAGAAGAATAATGGGAGAATACGTAGGGGCGTGAGCTTGCCTCCGCCCTGGCCTAGGAAGGATTCTTTGCCAGGGGCCGGGCGGAGGCAAGCTCACGCCCCTACGCCAGAGGGTAAGGTTCTCTGTATTTAAACGGTATTGGGCGATCCCAAGGCTCCAATGAGGATTCCATCCAATGAATAGTGGAGAACTACAATGACTTCAGAACCATCCAATAATGCATTAGTGCAGCAGTTGCAATTGTTGCTGACGGGCTACAGTTATAACTTCTATAACAAGGCGAACCAGGCGCGTAGTGATGATATGCTGGTGCGAGAGCGTGCCTCTTACAATCTATCTCAGGCCGTAAGCTCGCTAGCCCAATTACGTAGTGATTATTCTACGCGCTTTATTCCACCTTTGACGCGTGCTAATCCTGATCCGCCAGCGGAGGCGATGGCGCAGGTGCGTGAGATAGAGACGGCGCAGCAAGCTATTTCCCGTGTGGAATCGCACATTCGGGGAATGTCGGTACCGACGCAGGATAAGATATGGTGGCGTTTCCGGCAGGAGCAGGCGCTTTTGGAGAAATCTGTTGAGCTTTGATCTATCGTTGGTACGCGACAGTGAGCAGCTCTATCAATATGTTGCCCAGTTGACGCCTGAAAGTTGGAATGCCGGGAGTAGTGGTCCATTGCGCCAGATGACGCAGCAATTGGCACACCTGGCGCAGGAGCGTGAGCGCTTTTTGTTGGTGCAGTTATAAGATATGGACCGCATGATTCTGGGTAGGGGCGCAAGCACACGCCCCTACCCGCGTATTTTATACACGATCTCAAGCATGAAGCGATTCAAACACACAGCCCCAACACACCAGCCAACCGCAGCACCTCAGCTCCTATGTTCATATCGTGAGTTTTCACAGCTTTCTCGGCAGCTTCTCTCAGCAGCAGCAGAGCGGTGGGAGTGTCAAGATCGTCGTCCATAGCAGCGATGAAGCGGTTATGAAGCATAGCATCTTTGCCCTGAAGTTCCTGCCCAACGAGAGAGCGTACATGTTGGAAATGTGCGACGGTTTCGGCAGCTGATTGCAGGTCTTCGGCGAAACATTCCCAGGGATGACGGTAATGGTGATTTTGCAGGACCACACGGATAGTATCGGGCGAGTAGGTCTTGAGCAGGTCGCTAACGAGCGTGAGGTTGCCCAGTGATTTACTCATTTTTTCGCCTTCCTGATAGACCATGCCGATGTGCATCCAGGTGCGTACAAAGGGAACCTTGCCCGTATAGTGCTCGGATTGAGCGATTTCGCAGGTATGGTGCGGGAAGGTGAGATCGGCCCCGCCTCCGTGAATGTCTATCTGTTCACCCAGAAAGTGAATTGACATCGAACTGCATTCAATATGCCAGCCAGGTCGACCGGGACCCCACGGGCTGGGCCACGCGGGTTCACCCGAAGCCTGAGCCTGCCAGAGCACGAAGTCCAGCGGATCTTTTTTGCGTGGATCGTCCGGGAAGTTGCCGCGTTCATTTGCAATATTGAGCATGGATTGATAGTCGTTGAGGCCGATGGCGTGCGCCAGTGTACCAAAGTGGGGATCTTTGTTTACGGCAAAGAAGACGCACCCTTCACTTACATAAGCGTAACCTTCTTCAAGCAATCTCTGCGCAAACTCGATAATCCGAGGAATCTCATCGGTTGCCTTTGCATAGACATCGGGACGGCGCACATTAAGGGAATCCATATCGTGCAAATAGCGGGCGGTTTCGCGACGGCCCAGTTCATCCCAGGCCATGCCCAGTTCGCGTGCCTTGCGTAGAACATCGTCATCGATATCGGTCACATTCTGTACGTATTTCACAGGATGGCCCGTGTATTCCAGATAACGGATCAGTGTATCGAAAGAGACATAGGTAAAGGCATGGCCTAGATGAGTTGTATCGTAAGGTGTCACGCCGCATACATAAATGCGGACGGTATCAGTAAGTGGTGTAAAAGGTTCAAGGGACTGTGTCAGAGTATTAAACAGTTTCATGGTTTTCTCCTAAACCAAACAAACGGGTAGCATTTGTTGTGGTGATGTGAGCGATCTCCTCGAAGGACATGTTGCGAAGCTGGGCCAGTTTCGCGGCGGTATATTTGACGAAGAGTGGTTCATTGCGCCGGGACTGGACAGGTTTAGGGACCAGGTAGGGACTATCCGTCTCGACCAGAATGCGATCGAGGGGAGCCATACGTGCGACATCAGGGAGTGCGTTGCCCTGTTTGGTGAGTGGTCCCGCGAAAGAGAGCATGAAACCTTCGAAGGTCAGGCATTCTTCGGCCTGGGCAATATCGCCAGAGAAACAATGAAAGACGCCACGTAAACCTTTTCCATGAGCACGTAGCAGTTCGATGACATCATCATGAGAGTCGCGTACGTGAATAATACAGGGCAGATTGCATACGCGAGCGAGTTCGAGATGAGCGCAAAAGACGGCACGCTGCACATCACGCGGCGAGAGCATGCGAAAGTAATCGAGGCCGAACTCTCCAATAGCCACAACCTCAGGTTCCTGTGCCATGGTCTGTAACTGCGCACCGACCTCATCCGTATAGGTAGTAGCATCGTGCGGATGAACACCGACGCCCGCGAAGATCGTGCCGGGATGGGACTTTGCAAGTGCGAGCGCGGCACGACTGGAAACCAGATCGGTGCCGGGATCGACCATGCGTGTTACTCCCTCGGCTATAGCGGCCTGGATGGTAGCTTCGCGGTCGGCATCAAAGCGAGAGGTATCGATGTGAGCGTGGCTATCGACGAGCACTACAATGTATTCCTTTCCAGGTGATAAAAGGCAAAAGAAAGGGAGACAGAAAATATCTGTTTCTCCCTCCCAATTTGATTGATTACTTGTAGTATAGCTATTGATAGCCAGAGGTGTCAACATACCCACTTAGGGCAGGTGCAGTTCATTTTTTTGCATTGATGCATCCCAGTAGGGGCCGCGTTCACGACGCTCACCGTCCGGGCCAGATTATGCTCTTTAGGCAAGGTTCAGCTCTCCTCACCACCTGCAGCCTGGTCCCCTCAATACGGTTCAATAAAGAAGAATAATGGGTCCGGGCGGAGGAGCAGGGGCTTGCCTCCGCCTCTCTGCTAGAAGGTGACCGTTTCGATAGCTTTAGACCTCTATACATCAACATTATTACAATGCCTATGCTTGTCATTTAGAACGCACAGTATCGATGCCTATTGCTAAAGACAGAGTTGCGTTTCTGAATGCTTATAGCTATTAATTAGCAAACCAACGCGTGATATGATCATCCAATGTAGCCTGATCCCAGCTTCTGATCGTCTGCATACCCTGATCAGAGCCAACTTTTGTCAATATATTCATGCTTACGAGCAAATCATGGCCTTTCTGAATAGCTTTCAGCTCGATTACACGGAGTTGTGCTGTTGAAATGCCCTGCTGAGCCGCAACATGGGCAATACCCAGACTATCACGCGAGTTTGGGGGTGGAAGGAGTTGCGTTTTGACCTGAGCTACTGTCAGATGAAGTCCCTGAGCAACCTGGTCCTGAATCGTATGCCAATAGGCAGGTGGGTCCTGTTGTCCCTGCGCTACTTTTGGAACGCTCGTGTCTGTTGCGATTGCAGGCGTGCTACTAGTCGTTGCCGTCTGCGCTGGATGAGTAAACCAGAATATAAGGAAGATGACTCCCAACAACAGTATTGCTCCCAGAACGAGTCCTATCTTCAGTCCCGTAGAACATTTTTTCTCTTCCTCATCGTCAAAACCATTATCAAACATACTATATCCTTTCTTCCATTAGAAATGGGCATTCCCGTTTATTCATAACGCAATATGCTCCGAATACGCACCTGCGAAGCAGAGAGTGCAGGTCCAATACTGGCCAGCAACGCTGTTGCCAGAATAAAGAGCAAGGTAATCAATAACCATAAAGGATCAAACGCGAGATCGATCGGTCCAGTGTACATGCCGAGCAATTGCAATATCCCTGATGCAGCCAGCGGACCAAGGATCATTCCTCCACCCCAGGCCAGGAGAGCCAGAGTCATCCCCTCAACACCAAAGACAATACTGACCCGCCAGCCTGTAGCTCCCAGGGAACGCAGAATACCAATCTCCAGACGCCGCTCCAACACAGAGGTTGCCAGAGCATGAGACAGACTTAATAAACTCACCAGAGCGACCATGATAGCGGCGATAGTAAAGAGCAGGTAGATAGTTTGCTGTAAACCCGATACCTGTTGCAAATCCTGTTGAATCAGGAGAGCGTCACCATTGGGGAATCCAAGTGTACGCAACGTACTATTGACTTGAGTCTGTAGTTTCTGTAATGCCCCCGCAGAGTGGTCACGTGCATGCAACCAGAGCCGTTCCGCCGCGTCAGGTGCAAGATGACGCGCCCGATTGAGTGTATCAAGTGTGGTGAACGCTTCGCCCAATCGCCCGGTTGGATTAGCACTTCCCGATACACCACTAATATCATGAACGATGCCTATAATCGTTAAACGCACCTGTTGGGTACCAATCAGGATAGGAACATTCTCTCCTATATATAACTGGAGCCGTGCAGCCGCTGAATCATTGATTACAATAGTATTCTGGTCACTCGACTGTAACCAGCGCCCGGCAACAATCTGAGGATGATAGAGTTGTGTCTGCGCCCATAAACCATTAAGTTCAAGGATCCTTTTCTGAATCGAGATCTCTGCTGGATCAATAGGCTCAATACGCTCAACATCAGGCAGGCGCTGCAAAGCTGTCAGTACAGGTTGCGCCTCTACTGTATCTCCAACAGAACTGCTCAGATCGATCCGCTGATCGCTGTTGAAACTGGTACCGAGTTGTTGAATATTCGCGGCCAGCGAGTCATTGGTCAGTTGTACAGCAAGAAAGATGCCACTACATAACAATAGAGAGAAGAGAGTTAAAGAAGTCCGGGTCGGCTTGCGAAAGAGACCTCGTAACCCCAGCCAGACAATTTGCGGCACCCAGGGCAGTTGTAGTCCCCAAGCAGCCCGTTTTATGGTTGTAGGCTGGATGCCGTAGGCCGTCAATGCGTGGTGTACAGTAATACTTGTGCCCGTCCAGAGTGGCCAGGATGCGGCCAGCAGCGGTACTCCTATTCCAACACATACGCTGACAAGCACTACCCAGGGAGCAACCTGGAACTGCCCCACATCAATGGGAAACATGAAATTGCCCACTTGAATCTGCACTGTTTTCGAGAGGTTGACCGCAAGCTGGTAGCCCAGGAACAAGCCTATCACTACTCCCAGGAGGGTTCCACTGCTTCCATACACACTTACAGTCAACAGGTAACTCTTGAAGATCGGCCACCTGGTTCCACCCAATGCCTTCATGGTCCCAATAATCTTGATTTGCTCTGAGATTAATGTGGTAACAATACTGAAAATCATCACACTTATGAGTACCAGCGCCAGCAATGACAAAAGCTGAACAATAAGCAACAATCCTGTCATATTTAACTGCGTATTCGCATCATTAGAAGTGTTGCGGATACCGGAAAAAGGCTGTGGCTCGATATTGGCCGTATGCAAAATCTGTGTGATTGTTTGATACGTTTGTGCCGCCTGCCCAGGATCATACGCCTTGATCATAATCTGGGTTCCACGGGGCAAATTATTCGTAATAGTGGCCTGTGTCGGCTGCATTACCTGCTGCAAAGCGCTGGCCTGCATATATCCGATCGGAGCAGGTGGGATATGCCAGATGGCCAGCCCTTGCGTGCGTGCCAGCCCTACAATATGCAAAGAGACATGTTGACCCGTGGGCGTCTCGATAGTAGCGGTGCTGCCTATATTCAAAGGTTGGCCAGGTTGCAATCCCTGGTCGCTCCTATCCATCACAATCTCTCCAGGTCCCGGCAATCGCCCACTCGTTAATTGAAAAGCCCCTAATTGTAGATGCTCAAAATCCTGATAGCCATTAATCTCCATTGTGGGTGGCTCTGCCTGACCCGCAGGGAACCAATGTGTCAAATAGATAGTGCGCAATTGTACCTGCTCTACATTGGGGAGATGGCTAATCTGTGCCTCGATACCCGTAGGCAGTCTATCTACAATACAGCTCATTGTCGGCACACCCTGCGGATCTACACTGTAAAAAAATGTGCTCCTGATGAGGTCACTGGCCTCATTGACGGCGCTCAGGCCAAGCACACCGATCAGTATCCCTATAACCATCAAGGCTGTACGTCCTTTGCGCCGCGTAATATCCGCTAACGCTTTGCGGGTGAGTGCTCTCACAAGCCACCTCCCTGGACTGGAGTGTAGAAGAGATCATTATCCACAATACGCCCATCGAGTAGATCAATATGCTGATTAGCCTGCTCAGCCAATTCACGCGCATGTGTTACGTAAATGAGTGTTTTTCCTTGCCGGGTAAAGCTTGCTAACGTATCAAACACTTGATTAGCAGTTCGTGAGTCTAAATTCCCGGTAGGCTCATCAGCGACAATAACTGGAGGATCATTGGCGATGGCACGCGCAATCGCCACACGCTGCTGCTCTCCCCCTGATAACTCACTCGGCAAGCGATGAGCCAGATGAGGAATGCGGGCCTGTTCCAGGCTAACCATTGCTCTCTCACGGAATTCACTCCGTTTTCGTCCACCCCCACTGCCTAATTCGAGGGCCAGTAGCACATTTTCCAGTGCAGTCAACGTTGGAATGAGTTGGAAAAACTGGAAGACAATCCCTACGTTTTTGCCACGCCAGCGCGCTAACCCATCTTCATTTAAAGCTCGCAATTCCTGGCCTGCAAAAAGAATGCGTCCATTGGTTGGACGATCAATGCCAGTTAAAAGATTCAGTAGCGTTGATTTACCACTCCCTGAAGGACCCGTGATTGCAAAAAGAATCCCTTCAGGTACACTGAAGGTCACATCATCAAGAATCATAATTTTCCGCGCACCCCCTCCAAGGGCCCGTGAGATATGTTCTACCTGGATCAAAGATCTTTTAACGATAGGATTTATTTGCTCTTTATTCATTGGGAAAAATGACATTTGCCTTTTCCTTCTATCTCACCGCTAACACAGCAAGATCAGAGAAAAACAATAGATGTTCTCTCAATAATTTCTGTTCCAAGTCTAATTGATACATGACCTCGGATACATCGTCAATTTCTACATGGAGAAAAGTGCAGGTTCCTACATGTAGAAACCTCCATTTCTTACCTCTATAAAAGCTGCTATACTAGGATGTATCTAGGAACTAGAAGACATAGAGAGTTCTCGTAATAGCAGGCAGACAGCATTGAGAAGGAAGGAGATTCCATGAGAAAGTATGACTCCAGACACCCATTTCGCTGGTATCTGCTCCTATGGACATCTCTGGTTTATCTATGGGGCTTCTTTGAAATCTGGACGCGCGAAGTATTTGTACAATGGGCCTCGTGCCAGGCAAATGCAAAGGCTCCTGAAATATGTGGACAAATTAAGGAGCAGCTCAATCGTTCTGGCAACTTACAACCTGCTACATTGCCTTTCTCCTTACAATGGGAACTTTTGCAGATGCCACTTATTCTCTTTACGCTCTTCATGTTACTCTTCATGCTGCTTTCCTGGTTAAGTCTTTCAGATAAGCATACACAGCACCTTTTCCGAATTGCGCTCCCGTTACAAAGTGTGTTGGTCATGACGGTAGGCTTTGTTGTCTCAACAGCAAGTGTCATCGTACCATTAAGCCTGACACTCGCCATCATTCTGGAAGTTTGTATTCTCCTCAAACAGATACGGCCTATTCTGCTCGTATCCAGCGCCGTAATGGTTCTCTTGTTACTTACTATTCTGCTCAACTGGCGGCAATGGAACGTACTAGAAGATAATAACTTTAATATCATCATGGCATTGACACTTTTTGCAGTCAGCACCTTGTTCGTCACAGGTTTCTTTATGCTCTATCGACAGCAGATCCAGGCTCATACTGAGTTAGAAGCGATGTACACACAACTGACAGAGGCACATAGCCAGCTCCAAATTTCTGCCCTGCGCATTGAAGAACTCACCAGAATGACCGAGCGCCAGCGCCTGGCACGTGAACTACATGATACGTTAGCACAAGGGTTAGCCGGTATCATCTTGCAGCTTGGAGTCGTCAATGTCCATATGAAAAGCTATCCAGCCGCACCCGTTCAGGTAATTGTGGAGCAGATGCTCTCCTCGGCACGCGTAACACTGGCCAACGCACGCAGATCTATTGATGATCTACGCACCTCCTCGCTGGCCAATTGTCTTACCCTGGTTGAGGAGGAGCTGCGCCGCTTCTCCCTGCTCACCCCTATTCCTTGTCAGGCCAATCTTTCATACCTGACGCTGGTTCCACCAGAGCAGGTTGAGCAGGTAGTACGCATCATCAGCGAAGGACTCTCTAACATCGCCCGCCACTCACAGGCACAGCAGGCATGGTTGCGCAGCAGCATCGAACAGGACACTCTTATGATCGAAATTGGGGATAATGGGATAGGCTTTGATCTCGCCCAGGCGCTCCACCATCCTGGACGCTTTGGACTGCTCGGACTACGTGAACGCGCAAACTTGATCGGTAGCCAGATCACTATTTGGAGTAAACCAGGAGAGGGAAGCCGGATTGTGCTTTCTCTTCCTCTGTCCAGCAGTTGCGTGCCTCTACAGAAACAAGAGATTGTTTGATCTCATTGTAAGGCACAAGAAAAGGAGTAGCATGAGCGAGACACCACCAACCAGCAAGCGGATCCGCGTTATCATTGCTGACGACCACCCCATCGTGCGCACAGGTCTGCGTTTGATGCTACAAATGCGCGACACATTTGAACTCGTGGGAGAGGCCGAAAACGGTGCAATGGCTGTGAGTCTGGTACAGGAGCAACAACCTGATGTTGTCCTCATGGACCTGCGTATGCCCGAAACTGACGGGCTTTCTGCATTGAAGCAGATTTGCAGTCAGTATCCACAGATCGCAGTACTCATTCTAACCACATATAATGAAGATGACCTGATTATGCAGGCATTACGCACTGGGGCACGCGGTTACTTGCTTAAAGATGCTGATGTCGAGATTTTACTTCGATCTATCGAGCGAGCTGCCCTCGGTGAGATGCTGGTCCAACCGGAGATGATGGAACGTATTCTGGCATACACGGACCGCGCCTCCTCCCACTCCCCAAAACAGGGGGAACTCACGCAGAAAGAACTGGATGTCTTAGCCAGCGTCGCCAACGGCGAACGCAGCAAGGAGATCGCTAAACGTCTGGGCATTAGCGAACGTACGGTTTGGGCATATCTCACAACTATCTATAATAAACTGGGCGTTGACTCACGTGTCTCGGCTGTTGCAGTCGCCCTTGAACGTGGCCTTTTACCACGCAAGAACTAACGAAGCAATATATACCCCCTTGCTGCTATGTAGAATGAGTAAGGACAATGGATCATCGCATGTTACCAGGACATGATCTCTACGATGGTGGCATACGACGAAAACCCTCTATGAGATTGTGAAACCCACCTGTAAGAAGTTAAACTTCCACTGTCAAGCGAAAGTGGAAGAAACCAGGCTCATTGGTATTGAGAGCCGCGCGACTGGGTTTCACAATATTTTATATGCCTATGTGATTTTCACGAGATTAGAGAAAAAAGATGCAAGTATGTAAGGCAGTTATAGCTGAGACAAATTTGCGACACATTCATGATTGCAATTTGACAAAAGTAGAGTACTATTATTTGTGATCTCTGTTTTTTATACGTTTCTACCTGAGGGCACCAATTATACGAATGTTCTTTATCGGACTGAGTAAAGAACGAACACTTCTTTTGAAAGGAAAAACTTTTTATGGTTGACAATGTTATGGCTGTAACAGCAGCTAGTTCGGCGCGTGTACGTTCGGACGAGGTTGTGTTACGGCTGCAAAATCTCACCAAGCAGTATGGAAAACGACTTGCCGTCAACAATCTCAGTTTGAATATTCAGCGCGGCGAAATTTTCGGCTTTCTTGGCCCTAATGGAGCGGGCAAGACAACCACTATTCGTATGGTCTTCGGTCTTATTACGCCTACGGCGGGCAGTGTCGAGATTCTCGGAAAGGATATCGCTCATCATCGTGCCGAAGTGTTGCCACGTGTTGGAGCCTTGATCGAGACACCTGCACTCTACCTTTATATGTCTGGTCTCGATAATCTCAAAGCTGTAGCTGCTACGCTTGGTGGAGTCCCTGCGAAACGCTATGATGCTGTGCTGGATCTTGTCGGACTCAAAGGGCGTGAGAAGGATCGTGTACGTACGTACTCGTTAGGAATGAAGCAGCGCCTTGGGTTAGCGATAGCTCTGTTGCAAAATCCTGAAGTGCTTATTCTTGATGAGCCTGCTAATGGACTTGATCCTGCTGGTATTGTCGAGATGCGTGACCTCATGCATCGTCTTGCCAGCGAGGGAAAGACGGTACTGATCTCCAGTCACCTGCTTACCGAGGTGCAGCAGATCTGTTCTCGCGTCGCTATCATTAACTTTGGTAAGTTGATCACGGAAACCACTGTTGAGGATCTTACTCAAGGGCATGGCGAATACGAAGTTCGGGTAGAACACGCGCAGAATGCTTTGCAGCTGATTCAACAGCAGCCGTGGGGCCGGAGTGCTCACCTGAATGCAGAAGGCATAATCATTACTCCTACACCACAGGGACGAGGTCGTGACCTCAATCTATTCCTGGGTCAGGCGGGCTTTGTTGTTGACACGCTTGCCCCGGCCACGCGCGATCTCGAACAAGTCTTCTTACAACTGACCAATTCCCATGCAGGAGATGTAAAATGAGTACGATGGCAACAAATCTCTCCGTTGAACAACAATTCAGCGCATCAAGGCGACCGAGCTTCTTTGGTATTGTGCGCGGTGAAATCTTTAAAGTGCGGCACATGTTGAGCATCTGGATCTCATTTGTGCTTATGTTAGGATTTATCTGCCTACCCTACCTGATAACACTCGCTGTCAAGTCTCAAGGCGATCTCCTGAAAAAAGCGCCACTTCAATTTTTCTACGATTCTGCGGCGCAAAACCTCTTCGTGCTACGCGTCTTCATCGGGTTTTTCCTGCTCATCCTGACGGCCTGTGTTTTTGGGCGTGAATATCAGTTGGGAACGATTCGTATTCTGCTGGCACGAGGCGTCGGACGTTTGCAATTGCTGTTTGCCAAATTGTTCGCAGTGATAGTAATCGCCCTGTTCGTACTTTTCATTGGTCTAGTGCTCAACGCGCTTCTGTCAGTTGTGCAGATGGCGGTTCTGGCAGGGAACTTTGACGGACTCAAGGCACTTACTGCTCAGTTCTGGCACGATGTCGGCGTCTATATGCTCACAATATTGATCAGTATGGGTGTAACGATTCTGTTGACGGTAGCTCTAACCTCATTGGGGCGTTCGTTTGTCTTTGGTTTGAGTGCTTCTCTGGCCTTCTTCCCGGCGGACAATATCGGTACAGTCTTTATGCGCCTGGGCTATTCGCTCACACACAATGATTTCTGGAGAAATGCGACTGCATACTTCCTGGGGCCAAACCTGAATGCGATGCCTGCTTCTATCATACCCCAGCATTTTGCAAATTATGGTATACCTCCGCTAGTAGACGTAAATGGCACTCACACACTTGTTGTTGCCCTGGTATATGGAGTCATCTTTGCAGCGGCAGCAATCATCCTGACCTGGAAACGTGACGTAAAAGAGTAGGGGCTGCATTTATGCTCTTCAGACATGATTCAGAGTAAGTGCAGATCAATGATTTGAACCTTGCCTGAAGAGCATAATCTGGCTGGCGTTAAGGTGACCTCTACGTGCCGTGCTGTGTCTTTCTGTCGCTTTGTAAAGACAGAGGGTAGACCTCAATTTCTGGTGGGAAGCTCATACGCTGTAGATCTCCTGTCCAGAAGAGCAATTTCATCGTTTCGGCAACAGCGTACAACATATGCTGTAACGTTGCTTCACGTGCCTGCTCGTAAGCGACGCTTCCCTCATAAGCAGTCATTTCTGCAAAGCCAACGCCAAGCGGAGAAATACCACTGAGGCGAACAAGATAGATATTCATCATCGTATCGCCCTTATCTGTCGGAAGCATTATACGCAATTCTGGCTGGTGGTTAATGATATCCAGACGATAGAAGACACCATAATGGTCACGAGAGGCCTGAAAAATGGATACCTCTGGTGCGGAGTCACTTTCATAGCTGTAAGACCGATCTTCTGGGCGTTCCATTTCAACTCCTAAATCTGCCAGAAAGTTCTCAAACTGCTCGTCGATGTTCACGTCTATCCTCTCTCGTGTATGCAACAATGTAGACACTCTAATCCTTCACAGCTCTATTCTGGATAAGCTACAAGAAAGTGGAAATGGATTGCTTCTTGTAAGGTGGTGTGCTTGATCGCAAGGTAATGCTCTGTCAAAGTGCAATGAACCCATCAGGCGCGGACGAGAGAGGTAACGAGGGGGATGGAGGGAGGACATGGCCTTGTTCACTTCGTTCAAAGCCCGTCTTGGGGCCTGGCTTCGTTTGGCCCCAAGACGAGAGTTATTAAGCGACGCTACACGTTGCTCCATTAAGACTAAAGGACGTTGGAGAAGGATTGCTACCGCTCCAGGAGCCATTGAAGCCTGGATTGACCGAAGCTCCGGCTGGCAGCGATGGGTTCCAGCTGGCATTCGTGACAGTTACATTTGCTCCTTGCTGGGTGAAGACTCCGTTCCATCCCTGCGTAACCTGCTGATTTCCAGGGAAGGTAAAGGTCAATTTCCAGCCATTAAGAGCAGTTGTACCGGTGTTGGTAATAGTCAGGCTACCAGTGAAGCCGCCGGGCCACTGATTTGCAGTGTAATGGACTTTGCAGGCACCAGACGAGACTGGAGTCGGGCTTGGCGTCGGCGTAGTGCCAGGTGTTGGTGTAGTGCCGGGTGTCGGTGTGATACCAGGTGTTGGTGTAGGAGGTACAGGTGTTGGCGTCGGTGTACTTCCCGGATGCATCACGACCGTTGTGAGTGAATACGGTGCGATCTGCTGTGAAACGGGTGATGTTAGCGTCTCCTGCGTTGAAGTGACCGCGCTACTATTCTCCCCATATGTATAAACGGTCGCATTGGAAGCGGGCGTATAGCCATTCAAGGCGAGCGAAACATTATAGGTCGTGTTGGGATCTTTGTTGATCAGCAATACTGCAAGATCGCCATTAGCCTGCTTCACTGCGTGTACAGATACCAGAGTCTGATTGGACGAAGACGAGACCATGGTATCTCCCGCATTGCCCAATTTATTCAGCATCAGCAAGCTATAGTACGCCGGAAAGGGTGTATCTAACGCTGGCTCACAGATATTTGAAGTTGTAGTGGTACAGGTGGCATTGGACAGCACACCATAATCGCCATACTGGGCGTTACCATAGAGCGAGGAGCTGACGTTGCCAGCTACTGCATTATTATGCAGAGTCCACCAGTCAACATTCGCCACGCCGTTCTCTAACCAGCTCATGTAGTCGTCGGCCAGGAACAACGCATTCACGGTGCTCACTGTTTGTTTACCAGGGCCAGAGGAGACCGAGTTGGTTTCCGTAACCAGGATTTGTATCGCGCTGGCACGTGAACCACAGTACTGGTTGATTTCAGAGCGGAGGGTGGAGACCATACCTGCGATCTGACTACTGGCTCCTAACAGACCAGCATCAGATTCACTACCAGGATTCTGTGGATACCAGTGAGCAATCACAAAATCGATGGAAGAGCAGGCCGTTGACAATACCGTCGTATTCCAGGGCTGCGGAGACGCGGAGTTGGTTACTCCATAAGGCCAGTTGCCCGGTGTGGTCAGTACAGCGCCGATCTTGATACTTGAGTCAACAGCTTTCATCGCCTGGCTATAAGCGACGACATTGCTGGCATAGGTTGCTGGACTGTGGGTATGGAGATCTGTTTCCCATGATGCGCCATAGGTACCATTGCCATAGATCTCATTGCCGATCTCCCAATATTTGATGCCATAGTTATGCCCAGTGCTACTTCCACCTGCATACGTTGGCACAGGGCCGTTATAGCCAGCGCCACCCTTGTTGGCGTACTGTACCCAACCTGCGGCTTCCTGAGCTGTGCCTGAGCCGTAGTCAACAGTAATTACTGGCTGTGCACCGATCGACTGTACGCCATTCATGAATGCATCAAAATTATTACTGGGACTGGCATATCCTCCAACGACCGTGTTTGACTGCCAGTGGTAGACATCTGAGGTCGAACCGCCGGGATAGCGCATCGTCTTAATTCCTACATTTTTGACGGCGGTGAGTGCTGCACTATCGAGCATATTCGCGTCCCAGACAGCAGTATTGATGCCTTTACTACTATTGGTCAGAGCACCCAGAGGTTGATTTGCATTGACAGTAACCTGAGTGCTTGTAGCAGCAGCACGCTGAGGTGAGGCCAGAGCATGCATCGGTCCAACAAACATCGCAGCTCCTAACAGAAGCAGCAAAGATACCAGGGCAAAGCTCCATGCTCGCCATTTGTTAAACCAGCTCGAACTGGCTAACATCCTTGTCATAGAGAAGTACTCCTTCTTCGCTAAAACGAATCCTGTTTCAGTAAGATAACTGAACTGCTTTGCTTGAAATTCTCCTTCACTTCCCTGATATCAGGTTGATAGAACGAGGAACAAAAAAAGCTATCAGCATCTGAAGATGGATCATTGATTGTAATGAGTACTATAGTCATCCTTACTACAGTACGATAAGACATGTAGCCGTCCTTGCTACATGCCGACACAAGTAATCTTTACGTTTATCGCCATCTTATAAGCGTAAGCTTTTACATTTATAAGATAATTCAAACCTCTATAAAAAAGCGTTTAGAGGTGAATGCATATCATTACCTGTTGTTAACAGGGTACCTGAAGGAGGTAGTTTTGTCAAGTATAAATTTAATCAGTAATTAATCAGTTTTGTATTAGAGGAATTCTATGAAGAAGTGTAAGTATCCCTGGCGCATGTACAGCATATTCTATAGAGGTCGATGGTGTAATGAAGCAGAAAAATGCATCAGGAGAGAGCCGCCATCAAGTGTTTGGGAAATCGCAGCCATAGCGTTCCCTCACTTCTCTTTCCATCTACTATTCAGGTGATGCAGGGGTGCAATTTAGCCGCCAGCGCGTTTGACTTTATATCCCATTGCGGCGAGTTTATCTATAACGATATCGCAATGGTCGCCCTGAATTTCGATAGTGCCATCTTTAACAGTACCACCCGTACCGCAGAGTTTCTTGAGTTGTTGAGCGAGGGTGCGTAATTCGTCCTGGTATATCTGCACTCCGGTGATGACGGTCACTGTTTTGCCACCACGCTTCTTACGATCACGCATTACTCGTACAATGCCATCACTTTGCTTTGTCGTACTCCCGGCAGGATGTTCACACAAACATTTTTTATATGGCTGTCCACATTCTGGGCAGGTAGTTACGCGTCCGCTATCGGTAGAATAAACGATGTGATCCGGCATAAAGTGCTCCCTTCGTCGGATCTCCATGTGGAGATACATAAGTACATGCACACGAAGCCATTAGTATCATGATAAGACGATGTAAAAATTGTATCATATAGAAGTCAGTGTGAAGAAGAGTGCACATCCCTCAGGCACATGGAAGTTGATCCTGTTGTGCTTCTTAAAGAATACTCCTGATGAATTCAGATTCAAAGTCAGAAGCGTGTATAACGTAGAATGAAAAATGAAAGAAGGTGGGAGTATCATGCAAGAATTAGTGGGCGTCACAATTGATCAATACCAGATTCAACGTCACTTAACACGAGGGGGGATGTCCGAAATCTACCTTGCAATTGATACTCAAACACAGGCTACAGTTGCAATCAAGCTCGTACATAGCAGCAATACCGATTATTGTGAACGCTTTAAACGCGAAGCTAGAACGATTGCGGCCCTTCAGCATGATCATATCCTACCAGCCTTTGCTCATGGTAATTATAACGACTGGTATTATATGGTTACACCCTATATTGAGTATGGTACATTAAACAAAAAACTAGCAGATGGGCCGCTCTCATTTGAAGATGTAGGGAAAGTGCTCGAACAATTAAGCAGCGCATTGCAATATGCACATGACCAGGGTATTGTTCACCGGGATATCAAGCCTACAAATGTCCTGTTACGAGACGGAGAGCACGTTTACCTGGCAGATTTCGGTCTGGTCAAGCGCGTCGGCGAGGACAACGGACATACAGTAACCGGCTATCTAATAGGCACACCAGAATATATGGCACCCGAACTGGCCGAAGAACCTGCATCAGCAAAAAGTGATCAGTATGCACTCGGTGTCCTGCTCTACCAGATGTTAACAGGCCAGGTACCTTTCACAGCCAGCACTCCTTTAGGAGTATACCTGAAACATATACGAGAACGGCCTGAAGAGCCATCAACACTGAATCCCGCTATTCCAGAAAGTATTAATGAGGTCATCCTACGCGCATTACAGAAAGAGCCACGTCATCGTTATACAACTGTTCGCAACCTGGCACAGGCATACCAGCAAGCATATAAGACGATGGAGAAATCAGTTTCCATTCGCATAATGCAAGCAACAGGATTGCCCATTGATGAGATAGAAACGCAGGAAATTCGACCTGGACGAATGCTGAAGTATACGCATAAACGTGCTTTCATAACAGCGGCCATAGCCATTTTTTGCATTGTACCATTTATGCTCGGCCTTATTTTTTCCTCTCATCAGAACTATGCACAAACAACACAACACACTCTTCAAACAAGAACAGGAGAGATAACCAGAAAGGCTACTCAACCGAAAGCAACACCATCCGCCTCGTCTTCAAAAAATGGCTCAAGCACATCAAAAGGACAAAGTAGTTTGACCTCTACTCCACGCGTGATGCAACACAACACATCCTCAGTTATGTTATTACCTCCTCCTACCCAGATTAATGAGAACGACAACGATGATAATAGTGATAATAGCAATGGCAACGGGCACGGCAATGGCAACGGACATAGTAAGAATAACGGACATGGTAATGGCAAAGGGCATGGAAAAGAATAACAGCAAAGATACTATGCTCGCAGATGAGTGAAAAATAGAGTAGCATATCATAGCATGCTTATAAGCTTCAAAACAAAAAATTAGTGTGTATCTATCTAGCTGCCTGCTCCCGTGTTACAGACATATTAATGAATGAGAATACAGTGCTTTTCTTTATACGTAAAAGGACCACAGAAAAATGTCTGGATTAGAGGGAATGACACTAGATCACTATCAGATCCAACGCCTTCTGGGGCATGGCGGGATGGCTGATGTCTATCTTGCCTATGATAGCGCAACAGATCAGAATGTAGCGATCAAAGTGTTAAGTGGAAGCCAGACAACGTATCTTGAACGCTTTCGGCGCGAAGCTGAAGCTATCGACAAACTACAGCACAAGCATATTCTACCAGCTTATGATTATGGTGATCAGGAGCCGTGGCATTACCTGGTTATGCCCTATATTGCCGATGGTACGCTGCGTGAGTTGTTGGAAGAGGGACCATTGCCCCTTCATCAAGCCGCCGATCTACTTGATCAGATTGCCAGTGCGCTACAGTTTGCCCATGATCATGGCATTATTCACCGTGATATCAAGCCATCAAACATTCTTTTAAGGGATGATAACTATATCTTCCTGGCAGATTTTGGGCTAGCGAAGGCCGTTGAGGGAACGAACGAATTGACACAGACCGGCATCTTGCTGGGTACGCCCGAATATATGGCTCCTGATCTGGCGAATGGTCAGGCTACAACGAGCAGCGATATTTATGCACTTGGCATCTTACTCTACCAGATGGTTACCGGACGTGTCCCATTCAGCGCGGATACGCCTGTTGCGGTCTACTGGAAGCAGATTCGCGAACAGCCCTTGCCGCCGTCAAAGATCAATCCGAGATTGAGCAATGCTATCGATAGAGTTATTTTACGAGCGTTGGATAAAAATCCGCTCCATCGTTATCAGACCGCCCAGGAACTCGCAGAGGCTTTTCGCGCCGCGCTGGTTGCTCCCGTCGTATTACCCAATACTGACGATTTTTCACCTTATAGAAATGTACACAGAGAAACAGAAGCGTCTCCTTCGGCACGCCGTTCTGTGCGCACAAGACGCCAGGTACGGGGAAGTCCACCGCACAACAGACCTATCCTTCCACATGATGCGCTCATCGAACCGTATGTTGTCAAAACGAGGAATAAATGGGAACAGGCTGCCTCCCCGGTAGGAGAAATACCACCGTTGCCGATGCGTCTCTCGGAAGCAGAAGTTCAGGAACCGATCTCCAGACCAGCAGCAGAGCAACATATAGTTCCACCGGAGCAGCGGCGCAAGCTCAATAGACTGGCAACCATAGTTATAGCGATTGGCCTGGCGCTTTTCATTGTGCTACCCATGACCTACCTCTACTACATTTACCGCACTCATAGTGGGCAGACAACCACTACATCCACCTCGATTGCAAACCCGGTCAGAGATAGGGATGCAACTGCCACACAACAGAGCAAGCCCACACAACAAAGTACGCCTCAGAATCCGATCAGTGCAGCAAAGGCAGCACAAAGCGCGGTTCTCAATAGTCAACCTGTACTTGTAGATAATCTCATCAACAATACCCTTAATCGGTGGACAGTAGATGGAAGTCACTGCACGTTCGGCAATGGTGGTTATGCAGTGAATGACACACAGATGAACTATCTGCAAGCATGCCCAATGCTCAGCCCCACGGTTAGCAATGCGGCGGTTGAGGTCGACGTTTCGATGCTTGGTGGGACCAGCGCGGATGTACTTTTCCGCTTCAACGGGAATCAGTACTACGACTTTGAGATCACCAATAGCAACCAGTTTTCCTTCACACATCACGATGCTGGCGGCACGTCCAGTTCTTCCTACGCTTATCTCATTAAGCAGACGTACAGCAGTGCAATTCTAGCAATGGGACAAAAAAACACGCTTCTTATTATTGCTAATGGTGCGGATTTCAAGCTGTACATCAATGGGAGCTTTGTAGGGGAGGCGCAGGACGGTACGTATAGCAACGGACAGATCGCCCTCGCCAGTGGCACATCGGGCCTGGTTACAACCGGGCAAGCGATTTTCAGTAACCTTAAGCTGTTCAAAACGCAATAGAGGTTACGTTTACAACGCCATGTCATGGTTCACAAAATACTTCCAGTTGCCACTCCTTCCTCAACCACGGTATTATATGAAGACAAATAGAAATTGAGCCCACACATACTTTTTTAAAGGACATATATGCAGAACGATATATTTTCGGAGGATGCATCCCTTAGCAAAAACACAACACGCTTCGTGGACGCATGCTATCGCAGGCAACCGGATGCAACGCCGATCTGGTTTATGCGCCAGGCTGGTCGCTGTCTACCTGAATATAGGAAACTACGCGAAAAATACGATATTGTGACAATGTCTAAGACACCAGAATTATGCTCGCAGATTACGCTGATGCCTGTAGAAACATTCGGCGTCGATGCTGCAATTCTGTATGCAGATATTATGTTGCCACTGGAAGGAATGGGCCTTGACCTAGCGATTCGGCAAGAGGGACCAGCAATTGCTAATCCAATTCGCACCCGCGAGGACGTTGATGCATTACAGGTTATCGATACAGAAGAGACAGTTGCGTATGTGATGGAAGCGACCCGCATGGTACACCGTGAATTGGATGGGAAAAAGGCGCTCATCGGTTTTTCGGGTGCACCATTTACACTGGCATGTTATATGATTGAAGGACATCCTTCACGCGATTATGCAGTTGCTAAAGCATTTATGTATGAACAGCCGCAGCTATGGCATATATTGATGACAAAGATTACCAGCGTCGTGATCAACTATCTACTGGCCCAGATCAAAGCAGGGGCCGATGTTGTGCAGCTTTTCGATAGTTGGATCGGCACCCTGAGTCCCAGCACATACAGGCAATTTGTACAGCCCTATATGCAGCGCATCTTTGAAGCCATCTGGAGAAGTAAGACGCCCTCTATCCACTTTGGTACCGGTACAGCGTCATTACGAGATGTGATGACTGAAGCAGGCGGTGATATTATTAGTATTGACTGGCGTATCGATCTCGACGATGCATGGAAACGCATTGGCTACGATCATGGCATTCAAGGCAACCTTGATCCAACTCTGATGTTGACTTCATGGCCTACGATAGAAACAGGCGTACGCGATATCCTACGCCGGGCCGGCAATCGACCAGGCCACATCTTCAACTTTGGACATGGCGTGCTGGAGGCAACCGATCCAGACCTGCTACGCCGCCTGGTTGACACTGTTCATGAAGAGACAGCACGTTAATTAAAATTAATGGGAAAGAGAGAGATTATGACAAATTCACAAGTTGGTGTGGTACTGATGACGTATGGATCACCAGCCACACTTGACGATATTCCTATCTATCTTAAACATGTTTATGGTGGGCGTTCTGCATCACCGGAGGTAATCACAGAATTTCGAAGGCGCTATGACCTTATCGGGGGTTCGCCATTGCTACGTATTACACGCGAGCAGGCCGCTGCCCTACAAGAGGAGTTGAATTGCGAGAGTACTGATGGCACGACGTATCATGCCGTAGCAGGTATGCGTTTTGCGCCACCATTCATTGAAGATGTCGTGCCGGAGGCCGCTGCCGGAGCACAGAGCCTGGTTGGTATTATTATGTCGCCGCAGTACTCACCAATCATTATGAAGGGGTATGTGCGTACGCTTGAAGACGCGGTTGCCGACCTGCACCGGGATGACCTGTCGCTCAAGATCGCTACGGACTGGCACATGCAGCCCTACTTCTTGCAGGCGTTGGCGCAGCGTGTAGAGCAGGCGCTCGACCGTTTTCCGCCGGATGTACGCGAACGTGTTCCCGTCCTCCTCACAGCACATAGTATGCCTAAACGTGTGATTGAGAACGAGCCGAATTATATTAATGACCTCAAAGAGACGGCAGCAACGGTCGCAAAGATGGTCAACCTGCCCGATGACCGCTGGATGTTCTGTTATCAGAGCGCAGGTCATACACCTGAAGAATGGCTCAAACCGGACTTTGCCGATGTCATGCCAGAATTGAAGCAGGCCGGTCACACGCATGTCTTGATCGCCCCGGTTCAGTTTCTAGCGGACCATCTGGAGATCCTATACGATATTGAGATCGGTGCGAGGGAGCAGGCTGAAGAGCATGGCATCCAGTTCGCACGGATCGAATCGCTCAACACTTCGCCTCTGTTCATTAAAGCATTGGCACAGGTGGTAAAGGAGACACAGGCTCAACTTCAGGAGAGCCTGGCGTAAAAATGTAGGGGCGTCGTAAACGCCAATACTGTTCAAATCCAACGAATACGAGGAAATACGTAGGGGCGGAGGCCAGCTCCGCCCCTACGTATTTGAACGGGATTGTCGTCAACGCAGCCCTACATAATATATTTTAAATGTCACGAATGCCATGGGCGGCAATGGTATCGCGGTACCAGTAGCCGCTATCTTTAATGATGCGCTGCTGGGTGGCGTAATCCACATAAGTAATACCAAAACGCTTCGAATATCCCGCGGCCCACTCGAAATTGTCCATCAACGACCAGGCAAAGTAGCCAGCCAGTGGAGCGCCTTCACTTATTGCTGCGTGTGCTTGCGTGAGATACTCACGATAATAATTTTCGCGGCGAGAGTCGTGTACACGCGAATTTGCGCTCACAACGTCAGGAAACGCAGCTCCGTTTTCAGTCACGTAGAGTCGTGGAACAGCATAGTCGCGGTGGAGGCGAACCAGGACTTCACGTAGACCATCGGGATAGACCTCCCAATTCATCTCAGTGTACTCGACACCAGGAATGTGAACGTGCTCAGTAATGCCAGGGGCGACACCAGATTTCTGACGTACAATATTCCGCGTATAGTTATTCACACCCAGAAAGTCCACAGGGACCGCGATGATAGCTGCATCCCCATTTACGACCTGAGGTGTAAGATTATTTTGTTCCAGCAAGTCCACGATATCAGAAGGATACGAGCCTCGGAAGATTGGTTCAATATACCAACGGTTGTTTTTTCCATCCTCAATCTGGGCAGCAAATTGATCTTGCTCAGAATCGGTTGCGGCATGAACGGAGGAAAGATTGAGCGTAATACCAACCTGAGCATTCTTACTATTGGCACGTATTACAGGCACGGCCAATCCATGACCAAGCAAGAGATGATGCGAAACCTGCCATGCGAGACGTGGATTGCTGATACCGGGTGCATGTGTACCGTATTCATAGCCAACATGTGCTACTACTTGCGGCTCATTGAGCGTGATCCAGTTTTTGACGCGATCGCCCAGGCGCTGTGAAACGACATTGGCATAATCAACAAAGGCTTTAGAAGTATCGCGACTGGTCCAGCCACCGAAATCGTCCTGCAAAGCCTGGGGAAGATCCCAATGGAACAGGGTTGCAAACGGCTCAATATTTGCAGCTAAGAGAGCGTCCACGAGGCGTTCATAAAAATCCAGCCCGGCAGGGTTCACACGATTCCGACCCGTGGGAAAGATGCGAGGCCACGCGATGGAAAAGCGATAAGCCTGTAATCCCAATTCGCGCATGAGCTGTATATCTTCTTGATAACGATGATAGTGATCGCAGGCAATCGCCCCACTTTCATTATTGAAAACCTTGCCGGGCGTCGCACAGAAGCGGTCCCAGATAGACTCGCCGCGTCCATCTTCATGCACGGCTCCCTCAATCTGGTAAGATGCGGTTGCAGCTCCCCAACGGAAAGCATCAGGAAATTGAAGCATGATCTCTCTCTTTCAATAAAATTCTGGGTAGGGGCGCGAGCTTGCCTCCGCCCTGTAGGGGCAACAGAGATGCTGCCAGGAACCGGACGGAGGCAAGCTCGCGCCCCTACCCAGGAACGGTATTTATGTTAAAGATTTTGCAATAGTTACAGCCTCATTCTGGCTTAAGCCAGTAATATTAATGCCCACACCTTTCTCAGTCCAGGCTAATACACTACCCTGGTTTGAAAAGAGCCCTGTCGTGCCGCGAAGACTCACATGCTGACTCCCAGTAGTAGAGAGATTAGCTAGAGGCTTTCCCTGAGCGATGGTAAAGCTGGCATTACCTTTCATATAATGGAGGGTATAGATCTGACTACCAGGCGTTCCCAGAGCATTAACACCCAACAATACATAATCTGCCTGATCGCCAGGGATACTCAAAAGGTGAAAACCAGCCTGTTGTTGAGCTTGAGACAGAGAGATGAGATCACTGTTAGTAGTTGATGTCGCCTGAGGTAGCGGAAGTTCTTTTGCACCAGCAGGAGTAACAAAAGTGAAGGTACTGTTCGCAATTGGTTGATTGAGAACCAGTCTGGAAAAATCGAGCACCGTATCTCCAAACCCCTGTATATTTAACTTCACTTCGACTGGTAGCCTGGTTATTTTATCAATGTAGATATCACCGGAATAATTGAAGGCACTGCCAGTAGTGATAGTAGAGCTGGAGGAGCTATTTTGCGGCACAACGCCAACATCATAGACAGCATGTCCGTTGATAGTAGCGGTCGAAGATTTCAGAGTGCCATCACTCCCTGTAAAGACACTTTGTACAAAGTTGAGCAGGAACTGTCCCTGCCCACTATTGCCAGTGCCTGCGGAGCCAAATATGCTACCGCCAGTATTCTGTTGAGCGGGTCCACTATAGACAATATTCTTAGCAGGATTATACTGCCACAACTTTTTGCCATCTGTAACAGTTACAGATCCAGCAGGCGATTGAGAAAGCGTTGATTGATGTACTTCGGTCCGATTTTTAGAGGGAGCAACACTCCATACTGAAGTATTCAAAATGCCATTGAGCGACTGACCACGCACGGTCAGATTTAGCGTACTTTGTAATGTTTTAGCAGTTGTAAGAGCGTTTCCTATCTGCGCAAGCAGCTGTTGGCCTGTTACAACGGTAGGAGATGGCGTAGGGGATGGCTGGGCGTTCTGCGTGTTTCCTGCACATGCAGCCAGAAATAGTAGAGATAGGGATAGTGCAAAAAGTGCAAGTGCTCTATTCCTCCAACGAAAGAGGGTCATGGGAAACTCCTTGGATATGAAGCTACTGGTATGTAGGAACAGTTTTTTCACGAAACTCCATTAAAGTATAGCATACTCTATGCCAGACCGAGAAAGTGAAGAAATGTATCAGTGTTCTCAGAAGCTAGTGGGCAGTTATCTCAAACGTCGCGCTTTCCGTCTTCGTCCCTGCTACGGTGACGAGCACACGCACCTGCCAGAGGCCATTCATAGCAAACTGTACAGGAACATGGTACGTACCATTACTTTGAAGCGAGGCGTTGACGACATCGGTGCCCATATCCATAGTCTCCATGCTACTCTCGATGGTGACGCGTGCATTAGTAACAAGCTGTTGTGTACTGCTATGCACGACCTGGATAGCAAGCGTGGCAGGTGTTGATGTCGAGGGTGGATTCGGGTCGACGCGAATCGTGACCTGGTAGGGGCCAGCGTGAGCAGTTTGTACTTGTGCGGAGGGACGAGCAGGTAGAAGCTCGGTAAGAGTAGTTCCCAGCCAGGATATAAGAATGAGGAAGAAGATACCCAGGGCTAGAATAAGTAATTTCCGCCTCATACAGAGGAACCTTTAGGAACCATGACATAAACTTTACCATCTTTTATATGCGTCTCCAGGCGTGGCAAGGAGGTAAGATAACGTATAGGGCTGGCCTTATCAGGTTTCCCATACTCGGTAAAGATTCCTCCATGGCAGGGGCAATGGAAGCTACGATCTCCATCCTGCCATTGGACAATGCACCCCATGTGTGTACAGGATGCAGACATCGCTATTACTTCTCCTTCAGGCACTTCATTATTGTCGCCATCACTCAGTATAACGTAACCGATCAGTGTATCTGTTGCGAAGCGTACCGCACTATTCCCGATTTCCGCAAGGTTTGCCACAAAATGTGGTACGGCAACATCTGAGGGAACAATTGGCGTAGCAGGATAGATAGGCATCTGAGTATCTGAAGCTGCGACAGATGGAGGAGGAGTCGGCCCATTTCCAGATTGTTTATTTCCACCTTTTTCAAGTACAGCACCGATACCAGTACCAATAACCAGTGAAGCAGCTGCAACCGCGCCGCCACCAAGCAGAGAACGACGAGAAAAGAAACGTGCTCTCCGAGATGTTCTATGGAGATGATTGGATACAGACGGTTGTTCTTCCTGCTCTTTTTGTACAGTAGAGGGTAGTTCAGGAAGTGCAGCCGGGAGTTGTTCTGATGCAATATCCTGGCTCATTTCATCGTTTCCTGCCAGCAGGCGGGCATGCAGTGAAGCAACAAATTCTGGATCTGGCTCGGCAGCTTCGGGTGATGCGGAACGAAAAAGTGCAGCCATGCGATAGACACGCGCACGCTCAGGAGTCAGATCGTTGGGAAGGTGAGCAACGTGGCCCGCCTGCAACTCCTCGATGTAACGTTCGAGTTCTAGATAATCTTCAAATCGTTCCTGGTCTTCGCCTGCCATAGTTCTCTTTCTCCGGTATAGTTGCCTGTTCTATCAGGGAGTTTGTGACTTCCGTGTTACCACAGGTTCAAGGTCAGCTGCGCGTTTAAGGGCACGAAATTGCAAAACTTTTACATTCGCTTCTGTCAATTCTAGCCGCAAAGCGGTCTCTTTGATAGAGAGATTGAGCAGGAAGCGGCAGGTTAATACCTCACGATACTGTATGGGTAACGCCTGTAAGATGTGCTGCACACGCTCGGTAGGTGCCTCACTAACAACAAGGGCTTCTTCATCAAATGGCCCTTCCCAGCCTGCATCAAGTAGTTCTTCCAGAGAACTGACAGAGGCACGATAATGAGCACGCCAGTAGTCAGCGATAGTTGTACGAGCAACCTGAAAGAGCCATTTTTGCATGCTCTGCGGGCCGCGTTCGGCATCGACGCTGCGTACAGCTTTCAAGAATATCTGCGAAGTCAGGTCTTCAGCCTCTTCCCGATTTCCGACTTTACTATATATATAGCGGTAAATCAGGCTAAGATTTTCCTGATAGAAGCTTTGAAATTCTTGCACCTTCTGGCTCCATTGCCGACCTACAGCTTCTGAGATCTGCGTTTGCTGCTGCATGGCCAGGGGTGTCTGTTTATATCTTTCATGTGGCGTATGCACAACGCCTCCCTACCAGAACATACTCTGAATTGCTCAACTCGCTAATAGATTATTCTTTTGTATATAGCAGATAATAAAGCGATAAGTCCTGGCAAGTATTACTACGGACAAGGGTTACAGTATCGACCGATAGGGTACGGGACAGTTCTGCGTCCTACACAATGGTACAATTTCACACAAAGCAGGTCAAGGTTAAGAATTCTGAACCAGAATAGTTCAAAATTAACCTTACTGCATGTAAATATTACGATAATCTTCACAGTCTAAGGTATAAACTACCTCTATTAAATCTATTTTAAAGGAACTCCATCCCGTCATAATGCTGTGACGGGAGGTCAGGCAAGGAGTAGCAGTGTTAACAATGTTAAAAAGATTTTTGCGTTGGCCTTTCTTATTACTATTTGCCGTGCTTGTGCTAGCGATGCTTATTCCTATTTTACGAACAGAGCATTATGGGATCGCGTTTGCACTTGGAAATGGGCCTCAGATTACGATAACGGGCAGTGTTGCAAAAGGGCAACCCTTCCAACTACGGGTACAGGGCTTTCAGGCATCAGAGCAAGTGCAGCTCAGTTGGAATGGCAATGGAGGACAATTTCTTGGTATTCTGAATACTGATGCAACAGGTGCCGCAACCAACTGTGCAAGTAGTGCTAATTGTGTCGTATCACCATCGGTACCGGCTGGTGCGTATACACTCACGGCTATTGGCGGCACAAGCAGGTTGCAAGCCAGCACATCAGTCAATGCTACAATAAATCTTGTAGTCACTCCTCAAAACGCCGGACCTGGTAGTACAATTCAAGTTATTGGAACAGGCTTCTTAGCTGGAGAAAATCTTACTACGTACTTCCAGACTCCCGCTAATGGAACGCTCTCCACGAATGCAGATAGAACCGGTTCCTTTATACAATCGATTACGCTACCAAAGACGTATAGTCCTCAGTCAAGCTATGCTGTTTATGTAGAGAATGCTCAGAAGACGATACGTGCAAAAGCAGGCGTTTCCTTTGAGATACCATCCATCACGTATTCTACGGCCAAGACAACTCATGGAACGGCAATAACGATCAGCGGGAAGGGTTTTCTGGCACATGAGTCGATCTTGCTCTCCATGAAGAGATCCTCTCATCAGATGCATATAGGTACAGCGAGTGTGGATGCAGCCGGTAGCTTTACACAGACAATTACGCTACAGACCTTCTTTAATAACGCTGTACTTGAAGCAACTGGAAGTAGTAGTAAATTGAAGGCGACAACCACAATCAAGCTGGCAAACCTTCCTGTGTCTGTCTCTAAAGATCGGATGCCAGGAAATCGAGATGAGGATTTACGGTCTGGGCAAGGGAGCCATTAGAAGCACTGATTCCACTATACCAGAGAGCGATGCAGGGTATTTTTACGAGTATCCTGCTATTATTTTTGCGTTACCTTTTCAGGTAGTAGTAACAGTTTGCGCGTCCCCATCCTGTGCAGTATAATAAAAACACAACGCCGATAGAATCAGGTATGACGGGGTGTTTTGTTAGAGAAGGCGTTGTGCGAAAGCTAGACAAGTAGTGATTTCGTACTGTTAGAGATCTTGCATCTGGTCATAACTGAATGCAAATTGAGACAGGCTAATCAGCTCTTTTGCCAGTCCGGCTTAGTGACACCCCGTATGGATGTCAGAATGGGCGAGAACAAGAGCAACGAGGCCAAAGAAACAAAGCAGGATCAGCGCCGAGGACTGTTATTTTGTTGGAGGCCAGGCGCACCTACACCTATTCTCCTTGCCTCCAGCCCCCATCTCCCGCCCCAGAAGCGAGGAAAAGATGTATAAAGGTCAATCTGGCATGTGGTCCTGGTTATTACACCGCATCACAGGGCTGGGTATTCTTCTCTTTCTATTTATCCACATCGTGGACATTTCATTACTTGGCTTCGGTCCCCAGGTCTACAACGATGGGATACTGCTCTTTGACAGTATAATTGTGCGTCTCCTCTCCCTGGCATTGATCGGGGCCGTCCTGCTACATGCAACAAATGGTGTACGCATCATGCTTATTGATTTCTGGAGCAAGGGTGTACGCTATCAGCAGGTTATGTTTATCATAGTGTTGGCGATCACGATTATCGCACTCATCCCTACTGCCTATATCGTGATCTTACCAAAACTACCTGGGGCTGCCGCATGGTTCTTTATGATAAAAACCGCCACGATTCACGCTGGACATTAAGAAATGTTTTACTGGTCGCGGTAAAGGGAATGTTGTGTAATAAGTTCCTTGTAGAGGAGAAATAATTTATGTTGCGTGTATCTTCTGGAATTGGCCCTCGTCCATCGACAGGCGGTTTCGAGACCGTATCCTGGTACTACTTTCGCGTCTCTGGCATTCTGTTGATATTTCTCGTCATCATTCACTTAATCATTATGCACGTGTCCAATAATGTCGCCTGCACAACGTATCAATTTGTAGCAGACCGTTATTCTAATCCATTCTGGCGGCTCTTCGACTGGCTCCTGCTGACCCTCTCTCTGACGCATGGCCTGAACGGGTTGCGCATTGTTATAGATGACTACATCAGCTCAGCGCGTACGCGTCTTGTATTGTTGTCCCTGGCAGCAGTACTCCTGGTAGTATTCTTTATGTTAGGTACGATTACACTGATTACCTTCCATACAGTCGCAGGTAGTCAAGGTGTTCAGTGTGTGCACTCTTAGAGAGTGTCTTCGCGGTGCACGATTCTGACAATTCCAGACACTCTCTTAGGAATGAGGATACATTATGTATTATAAATTTGATGTTGTGATCGTAGGTGCAGGCGGTGCTGGTCTGATGGCAGCGATGCAGCTCCCTGGTGCCAGTGTCGCGGTCCTTACGAAGGTCTACCCGACGCGTTCCCATACCGGGGCCGCGCAGGGGGGAGTCGCCGCAGCGTTAGGCAACCAGGAAGAAGATCACTGGAAATGGCACATGTACGATACGGTGAAGGGCGGAGATTACCTGGTGGATCAGCCTGCCGCCGAGGTACTGGCACGCGAAGCAATCGACGCAGTATATGAATTGGAGCATCGCGGCCTGCCATTCAACCGTACGGCAGATGGACGTATCGATCAACGACGCTTCGGTGGACACACGCGCAACTATGGTGAAGGTCCTGTGCGCCGCTCTTGCTATGCCGCCGATCGTACCGGGCATATGATTCTGCAAACCATGTATCAGAACGCCATCAAGAATCAGGTCCGTTTCTTTAACGAGTACCTGATGCTCGATCTACTGATGAACGATGGGCAGGCATGCGGCGTGGTGGCGCTGGAAATTCGCACAGGCGAGATTCATACATTCCATGCTAAGGCAATACTCTTCGCGACTGGCGGCTATGGACGAGCGTGGCGCGTGACCAGCAATGCATTCGCCTGTATGGGTGATGGCATGTCGGTTGCATATCGCCGGGGCATTCCACTGGAAGATATGGAGATGTACCAGTTCCATCCTACAGGCATCTATAAAGTCGGCGTACTGCTCAGTGAAGCGGCACGGGGTGAAGGCGGCAAGCTTCTCAACGGCAAGGGCGAGTACTTTATGGAGCGCTACATGCCGACGCTAAAAGATCTGGCTCCGCGCGATATCGTCTCACGCTGTATTGTGCAGGAAGTCAAAGATGGTAACGGCGTCGATGGCAAGGATTACGTATTCCTGGATGTACGTCATCTAGGAGCGCAAAAGATCGCCGAAAAGTTGCCTGATATCACTGATTTCGCACGCAACTACCTGGGAGTTGAGCCGATCACCGAACCAGTGCCGATTCAGCCGACAGCACACTATGCCATGGGTGGTATTCCCACGGATACCGATGCCCGTGTGGTGATTGATGAGCAATGGACACCGCAACCTGGCTTCTATGCAGCTGGCGAGGTCGCCTGTGTCTCAGTGCATGGAGCAAATCGCCTGGGTACCAATTCGCTGGTGGACCTGATCGTATTCGGGCGACGAGCGGGCAAACATATGGCACAATTTATCGCTGAGAACGATCACGCACCATTACCGCCAGAGCCGGAAGCATACTCGCGCGAACTGGTTGACCGCCTCTATAGTTCAAAGGGAGGCGAATCGGCAGCCAACATTCGTGGCACATTGCAAAACGAGATGGACGACAAGGTCTTCGTTGAGCGTACGGAAAGCGGGTTGCGAAAAGCGCTTGATACGGTCGCAGGCTTACAAGATGCATATAAAAATGTGCAATTGCAGGACAAAGGCAAACACTTTAATACCGAACTGACTGAAGCAATTGAGCTTGGCTTTTTGCTTGATTGTGCGGAGGCAACAACACACGGAGCACTGGCACGTACCGAGAGTCGGGGAGCCCATTTCCGGTTGGACTATCCGAAGCGCGACGATGTGAACTGGCTCAAGCATACTCTGGCATTTAGAGGTGAAAAGACGCATGACGTTCGCCTGGACTACAAGGACGTGATTCTCATCGACGATCCAATATTCAAGCCCAAGGAACGTAAATATTAGAGGGAGACAACATGAACGTACTGGTGCGTATCAGGCGCTACGA
This sequence comes from uncultured Chloroflexia bacterium, assembly GCA_963731415.1. Lineage (GTDB taxonomy): Bacteria > Chloroflexota > Ktedonobacteria > Ktedonobacterales > Ktedonobacteraceae > JACDAE01. The sequence continues at coordinate 318,161 of CAVSVN010000022.1, read as the reverse complement.
TTCAGAGCGAGATAGCAAGCCATACTGGGACGAATTCCGTGTGGAGGTCGATCCCATTGATCGCCTGCTAGACACATTAAACAAGATCAAATGGACAATGGATGGCACGTTGACCTATCGCCGCTCCTGTGCGCATGGTGTCTGTGGCTCCGACGCCATGCGCATCAACGGGCGCAACCGCCTGGCATGTAAAGTACTGATGCGAGATGTAGGCAACAAGGTCACGATTGAGCCGATGCTGGGCTATGCGGTGATCAAAGATCTCGTGGTCGATATGGATGCATTCTTCGAGAAGTACAAGTCGATCAAACCATACCTGATCAATTATGACAATGAGCCAGGAACCGAGCGCTTGCAGAGTCCAGAAGATCGGGCGCGTTATGACGAAGGTACCAAGTGCATTCTGTGTGGAGCATGTACAGGTTCTTGTCCGTCGATCTGGGGCAATCCTGATTGGGTTGGACCGGCATCGATTGTCAATGCCCATCGCTTCATCTTCGATAGCCGCGACCAGGGCGGAGACGAGCGCCTGGGAATACTAGCCCGGCGCGATGGAGTATGGCGCTGTCGCACGATCTTTAACTGCAGCGATGCCTGTCCGCGCGGCATCCCAGTAACGGACCTGATTGAACAGGTAAAACGTACGATTGTGTATAATGATAAAAATTCGTAGCCTGAGAGTGGGTAGGGGCGTGAGCTTGCCTCCGCCCGGTTCCTAGAACGATTCTCTGATCAGGAACCGGGCGGAGGCAAGCTCACGCCCCTACCCATCTTTGTGAGAGGTAGATACAATGCTGACAACTGAAACCTGGCAACATCGCGACATCATCACAAATGGGATTCGCATGCATTATGTCACGCAAGGGACAGGAGAACTGGTTGTGCTACTACACGGCTTTCCAGAATTCTGGTATTCCTGGCGGCACCAGATTCTCTTCCTGGCCGAGCAAGGGTACAGAGTCGTCGCGCCTGACCTGCGAGGGTACAATGATACGGATAAGCCACGTAAGGGATATAATGTCTCGACGCTGTTACGCGATATCGTGGGTTTGATCAAAGGTCTGGGGGAAGAGAAAGCTATTATTGTGGGACATGATTGGGGTGGTGCGCTGGCGTGGGAATTTGCCACGCGCTATCCTCAGATGACTGAGCGCCTTATTATAATAAACGCTCCTCATCCAGCAGCATTCGCCCGTGATCTACGTACGCCTCAACAGTTACGTAAAAGCTGGTATGCCTTCGCCTTTCAAATCCCCTGGCTACCTGAATTTCTCCTGGGCCGTAACCATGCTGCGTTTATTGGCAAGATGATTTATGCTGCGGCGGTGCAAAAAACAGCCTTTCCCCCTGAAGTACTGGCAAAATATCAGGATGCAATGAGCAAGCCACGAGCGCTCACTGCCAGCATCAATTACTATCGTTCGGCCTTTAGTGTAGGGACCATGTTTACGACGCTTAGAAATAGAGTGCAAACAAATATTAACGCGCCGACCCTTCTCATCTGGGGTGACCAGGATATAGCTCTGGGAGTTAACCTGACACGCGGGCTTGAGCAATGGGTACCCAATCTGCGCATCAAGCATCTTCCAGATAGTGGTCACTGGGTCCAGGAAGAAAAACCAGAAGAGGTCAACACCTTCCTGCTGGAGTTTTTAAGCCAGTGATGCAGAGGGACACAGAGGGGAGTCACACGGGTTTGTTCGCTCCGCTCACCGCACCCCTACTGCTTTGTCAAACGTCATTCGGTCCTTTTTCCTGTGGCGTAGGGGCGTCAGCTTGCCTGCGCCCTGGAACCGTTGCACGATGCTCACCAGGGCGCAGGCAAGCTGACGCCCCTACGCCACAAAGATCCCATCGGGCCAGAGCCACCCAAAAAGGACTCAATCAAGATTGACAAAGCCCTAGATGGGTTCTCTCCGCCATACCATCGTAGAGTGCGGTGAGCGGAGCAAACAAATCCGTGCCCTTCCAACACGCTCTCGTTAAGACGTTGCTACAAAACTTCATCAACGATGGCTCTGGTGGGTAATATTAGTCAGATCCGAAGCTAAAATATCATCGTTTAATCTAGATTCCGGCTCTTCTGACAGAGAATAGCCGACAGAAGGTAAATATTCACTACTGCTCTCACACACGACAGGTACAGTCCTGGTCTCCTGACCCTGGAGAGAAAGATCGATTGTATATTGTGTAGAGGGAGCATTCTGTGGGATAGCTTCAAAGCTCTGATCACTATGCTCTTCAAGATACAAAGAAGAGGCTTGAGGTGTCAGAGAACCGAGCACCTGTTCCATCCAGAGTGTGCCACAAACACTACACATTCCGTGGCTTGCCTCATATAATTTTGGAAGCGGCTGAGTAGAGAGACGCTTACCCGCAAGATCTATTAGACGCAAACACCATGCACACTGTCTCAACATATTTATACATCCTCGTTCCGCCATCCTGACATTTAAAGAGCTACATTCATAAATTTCATCTCCACCTTATTCAGCATATTACGATTGCTATTTCTCCCGTTGGTGAGAGGAATGCAACGACTTTGTGCTGGTAACAGGAGGCGATGTAGACACATTTCCATAAACAGCCCGAAATTTCTCTACGCTGCGTGCAACGCGTTTACGCACAGCCTCTGGTGTAAGATCGATAATCTTCCCAATCTGCTCATACGTAAAACCATTGCCGTAATGTAATTGTAAACATGCTGCATCCTCCGGCTTAAGGGTAGATAATGCCTGCTCAATAAGAATACGCATCTCAGCCTGATCTTCTACAGATGGGCCAGTTAGTAGCAGGGAAAGCTGTAAATCATCTTCATAGATAGTATTATAGGCATGAATATTATCATCCGGTGAAGGGTCAGACGTGAAGGAGAGGCGTACAAATTGATGGAGGCGTTTACGATTGAGGTACTGAAATCCATAGTTTGTGGCAATACGATAGATCCAGGCGTCCAAAGCAAGGTCTGGAGACGTCTTTTCGATCTCTTTATATACCTGTAAGAATGTATCCTGTGTCAAATCTAGAGCTACCTCGTGATCATGCACAAGACGGTACAAATATCCAGTTATCGGCTGTTCGAGTCGTTCGATAAGCGAACGAAAGGCCTCAGCATCTTTTGCCCGTAGGCGTGCTACCTCTACCACCTGTACATCCGTTAGCAATCTGGCCTTATCTGCAACATTAGTTATGTCAATACACAGTATCGACGTGAGGTTTTTCCCTCTACTTACTTTAATTAATAAGCAGGTTTAAACCGGACAAGTTTTTCATGAGTTTTTCTATTATATTCAAAAAATGGACCATCTCCAAGAAGCCGCTTCATTACACAAGTACATGTGATGAGAACGCCCGAGAGGGATAGTATTTGATCCTCTAAATAAACGACGTATGAACAGGCGCTAAAAGTAGCAAAGACACTTCAATTAGTACTTATGGATAGAAGAGGTTATGTAGCGTAGGGGTGGAGCTGGCCTCCGCCCGGTTCCTGGCACGATTTGCCTTCCTTGGACCGGGTGGAGGCCAGCTCACACCCCTACGTATGAATGAGAAATCGTAACAATTAGTGAGCGGAGACGGAGATTGTGTGGTAGCCAGAGGAGCCATCGGGAAGTGGCGTCGCCTGGGCGGGATCCTGCACATTTCCTTCCATGTCGATAGCACGCACAATGATAGCATAAGTACCTTTTGTCGGTGTCCAGGGAATTTCCCACAGGACCCACGTCAAATTCGACAGAGGCTTTTTCAGAGTAGCATGCTGCCAGGTACTTCCGTTATCCAGGCTTACATCGACTTCACTGATACCTTTATTGCCTGAGAAGGCGACGCCTGCGACATAGCCAGGTTTATTGGCAGCAAGGACGGTCCCAGTGAGAGGTGTATCAATACGAGATGTCAGGCGAATGGGTGCAGCATCGCTCCAACCGCGTGTTTGCCAGTAGCCCTGGAAGTCCGTAGATACCACCTCGATATCGTTCATCCATTTGACATGTTTCATTCCATAGATGCCCGGCACCAGCAGACGAACGGGAAAGCCGTGACCATCCGGCAGCGTTACATCATTCATACGTACAGCAACCAGCGTTGTTGGCTCCAGAGCTTTCGAGAGGTGGATACTATCGCTATAATTGTCAACGGCGGAAAGCACAACTTTGGTTGCACCGGGTTTCAGGCCAGCTCGCTGCAACAGATCCATGAGAGGAATGCCTTCCCACTTCGCATTACTCATATACTGACCGCCGACTTCGTTGCTGATGCACATCATCGACTCGTACTGTTGCTTCATGGGCAGCGCCATCAATTCGTTGTAATTCAGCGTATAAGGCTTATCAACCAGGCCATGTATACGCAAGCTCCATGTACTGCCATTGACCGTTGGATCAGAAAAAAGGTTTTTGGAGACGATATAATACTGATCGTTTGATGTGATCTCGGAGGAGAGATTCTGAACTGGCTGCACTGATCCATAATTGGGGACAGGCGGTGGAATTATTTTATTCTTATATTGACTCACCAGCTTAGCAGCGGAGGACGAAGCCGCACCAGCACTACTAATGAAACGCCACGCGAGCACCCCTAGAACGCCCACACCCAGTACAATACCGCCTCGTTGTAAGAGAACGCGCCGCGACATATCGGCTTCGTTTACTTCTTTAGTAACAGTACCGTCCTGTTTCTCCTTATCGCGCAGAAACAACCAGTTCTGAATACCGACAAACAACAGACCAAAGATGAGTCCTATAGCAGCAAGGCTTAGCATGGAACTGACAAGCCCGATGGTCAGGAACATTCCAAAAATTCCTACGCCTGTCAGGGGAAGAAAGACAACACCAACAAGCAACCAGAGGAGTACAGCCAGAATCAGGCCATCACTCCACTGTAATTGACCAGATGTACGACGAGCGGTAAATTTTGCGGAACGAAACAGTAGATTATACAGTCCACCAGCCAGTGCAAAAACGAGACATTGTCCTACGAGGATACCATAAAAGAAGTAGTGTTTAAAATCACCACCGATAAGACGATGGAGAAGATCGAAAAGCGTTGGTGGCATCAATTGCGTCAAGGCCGAACCAAAAACCTCGGGGAGCGAGATGCCGCCCACGGTGACACTCAATAAGAGCATCACTACACTGGCAATTATTCCGGCTGCCGCGCCGGAGGTAAAACCAGTCTTGAAGAGCTGTTTGCGGGATAATTCTGTCTGCATCATTTTGCCTCTAGTAGGTACACCCTACTAAATATAGTATATCATTCTGAGATACTCACGCACAAAATGGTACAGATTTACCGAAAAGAGGATAAGGCGGTCTCTACACATCTTCAGTAATATGAGTCAACACAGGCACAAACCCCTCACCCGGCTGGTAGTCGGGTGATTGATGACGAAAGTAGGTATTGTAGAGCTGCGCATAGTGACCACCTTGCATCATCAAAGTATCATGGCTACCCTCCTCAACGGTACGACCATGATTGAGTACAATAATGCGGTCGGCGTAACGAATAGTTGAGAGGCGGTGAGCAATAATAATGGCGGTGCGATCTTTCAGCAGGATATCCAGTCCTTCCTGTATCTGAGCTTCGGTGAGCGGATCGACGCTCGCCGTAGCTTCATCAAGGATGATGATAGAGGGATTTTGCAACAGGACACGTGCCAGAGCTACGAGTTGTCGTTGTCCCATCGAGAGCGCTTTTCCCTCTTCGCCGACCGCTGTTTGTAGACCAGCGGGAAGAGCTTCGAGCCAATCGCCACCACCGATACGTTGCGCAATCGCGGCGACTTCTTCATCGCTTGCCTCCTGTCTGGCATAACGAATATTATCAGCTACGGTGCCGGAAAAAAGGAATGGAACCTGGGGCACAACACCCAGATGACGATGGTACTCTTGCAGGTTGAACGTACGAATATCATGCCCATCGATCAGCAACTGGCCGCCCTGGAACTCGTAAAAGCGTGCAACCAGTCTGCCCAGGCTCGACTTGCCTGCACCCGTATGTCCTACCAGAGCTACCGTCTCACCGGCCCGAATGGTCAGGTTGAAATCTGCCAGCACGGTCTGACGATCATCATAGCTAAAGTAGAGGTCCTTAAACTCGATTCTTCCGTTCAGATCGGGGACAGGTTGCTCGTCAATCTGGCGCACGCGAGGTTCAGCATCCAGCAAGGCAAAAACACGTTCGCTTGCGGCCAGACCCAACTGGAACTGGCTCCAGAAGGAAGCGATACTTGTCAGAGGGAGCCAGAGCAGGCCAATGCTTTGTACAAAGAGGAACCAGTCACCAGCTGAGATGCTATGATTGAGGACATTTTGACCTCCGAAGTAGACGACAATAGTGGTACCAATATTCGCCAGCGCCACGAGAACCGGGAAGATACCATTGTATAGATAGCCTGAACGCAGATTAACCTGGTACGACTGCTTGTTCACCTGTTTGAACTCGTCATACATGTTCTGCTCCTGGCGAAAATTCTTCGCAACGGTAATACCGCTGATGATCTCCTGCACATTCGCATTCACTCGTGCCAGCGAACGTTGAGAGCGTTGCGTCGAGGTCCGTGCCAGGCGGCGAAAAGCCAGGGCCACTATCACAATAGCGGGCATAACCGAGAGCGCAAGCAGGGCGAGGTGCCAGTTTCTGAAGAAGAGTATACCTGCAATCAGAAAGAATAAGAGCAACTGGCTCAGCAGATTGAGCGTAAGAGTAACGACGGTTGCGAAGTTCTCAGTATCCGAAGTTACCCGACTAACAATCTTACCAGAGTCAAACTCATCAAAGAAGGACATATCGCGCTTCATAACAGCGTTAAAGGCATCACGACGTAGTTGTAGCACCACATCTCCGACCGAACGGGCAGTAAACCATTGACGAAACAGGTTGAAGGTCCACGAGAGCAGACCTGAGATCAGGATAAAACCGACCAGAATGAGTGCGATCTGGAATGCATGCGACGACACGAGGGTATCGATACTGCGTGCAATCAGAATAGGAAACGCTGCATCCAGAAGAGAGCCAAGCAAAACGAGCAAAGCTACAAGGAGCATCAGCTTCAATTTGGGACGGAAGTAATGGATGATGCGTACTACCAATTGCCGATCTTTGTATACACGGTCGTATGCTTCAGCATCAAGGCCATCCATGAAAAAGCCCATCTATCTTACTCCTTCTTCTGATAGGGAACCGGACGATACTTTCGGGTGCGTAGCAGGTAGTGGAGAATCATAGTGCGAGAAGATGCGACGATAGGCGAGGCACCGCGTCATCAGTTCGTCGTGCGTCCCCTGATCGATCAATTCGCCTTTACGTAAAAAGAGGATCTTATCGGCCCAACGGATCTGCGAGATGCGATGAGTGATCAGCAACGTGGTACGGCCTTGCAGAACGCGACGGATAGCTTTCTGAATCTCATCCTCAGTTGCACTATCAATGGCGCTGGTGGAATCATCCAGAATAAGAATGCGTGGATCGGTCAGCAGGGCACGTGCAATAGCGATACGCTGGCGCTGACCACCTGATAGAGTTACGCCACGCTCGCCAATAGCCGTTTCATAGCCATTCTTAAACTCGTGAATAAAGCTGTCGGCCTGCGCATCTTTCGCCGCCTGCTCAATGGCGGTCCGATCAGCCTTCTGACCAAGACCGTAAGCAATATTATCGGCAACAGAGCGCGAGAACAGGAAGATATCTTGCTCAATCGTGGAGATCTGAGAACGCAATGAATCAAGGTTCCAGTTGCGCACATCGATGCCATCGATGAACACATGCCCGGCATCTACGTCATAGATACGATTGACCAGTTTTGTCATGCTGCTTTTACCTGATCCCGTCTGCCCGACAATAGCAATCGTCTGTCCAGGCTGAGCATGAAAGGAGATATCCTTTAAGATAGGAGCATCGCCATAACTAAAGGTCACATGATCAAAGACGATATCACCCTGCATCTCAGCACGATAGCCAGCTTCATTTTCATCAAGTTCCGTCTCTTCTTTCATCAGGTTCAGAATGCGCTCGGAGCCTGCAATGCCCAGTTGGACCAGGCTAAACGTCCAGATGGAGAGGTAGGTTGGATAACGCAGAATACCCATCAGGCCCATATATGCAACCAGGGTACCAACAGAGATTTGCTGATGCAAGACGAGAAACAGCGCATGCAGAAATGCGCCAGCCAGGGCACAGGCAACCAGCAATGTAGGTAGATAGCGACCTTGAAGTTGCCCATTTTTTACAAAGTAATCGCGATAGAGGGAAGCGTTCTCAGCAAACTTACGCTGCTCCTGCTGCTCCTGGGCGGTTGCTTTGACGACTTCAATACCTGTCACCGCCTCGTTGAGCACAGCATTTGTTGTGCCAAACTGTGCACGCATCTGGTTCGATATTGGGCTGAGGCGGCGCGAATAGCGGCGTAGAGCAATAAGAAAAGCGATCACAAACAGCCCTGGTGCCACCAGGAGTTGGATATTGAGGAATGCAATCGAGATGAGCACGACCGCAATAGAGAGAAACGAGTCAAAGATGATATCGAAGCCAGGGACAATCATATCGCTGAGGGCTGTCATATCATTTGATGCACGCGCCATAATATCACCTACGCGCTGACGATTGTGAAAGGTCTGGCTCTTGCCCAACAAGCTCAGGTACAACTCATTGCGGGCGTCACGAGCGACACGCTTACCTAAAACCTCAGCGGAGAGGCGAGCACCCAGGTCCATAATTCCACCGAAAAGTATAACGCCAAGCAATGCAAGGGCAATATGTACCAACAGAGTGTGACCCGCTTCACCATGCGATACAGCGTCGAAGGCTGATCCAGTTAGAAGAGGAATAAACGAGTTTATCAGGACATTCGCGAGTATTGCAGTAAGGATAAAGAAAGCTGTATAGAATTTATAGTGTAGAATATGTGAGGCGATCCAGCGGGTGGGGCTGAAGCGGTTATACTGATATTCGTCGGTCACAGTAAATTCTTGTTTGGATGACAAGGTCTACCTCCTTGTGGAATAGAGATGAAACTCATTCATTGCAATATGTTCAGTCAGAATAAGCAGCTTGATAGTCAGCGAGAACACGACCAATGCGTTTTCTTGCTGGCTGGACTTGATTGTTATTCACAAGATACCTCTGAAGACAGTTTGACGTAAATTTGTTCTAAAGTACATCCATAGTGTACCACAAAGATCCTGACAGTGAGTGTCAGGTATAGCCTATCTTATGACCCAAATGCTGTTCAATGATGGCTTGCTTCGAATGTTTCTAACCGATCTTCCGGTATGGCATCATTCAAGCTCAAGCTCAAGTTCGTATTCGCTGGCGGCCTCTTGCAACGTCTTATTAAGCGCGGTAAGGGCGGCATGGGGATCAACTGGCTCTTTCATCACCTCTGCCTCTGGGTCAACACGATTCTTCACTGACGGAAGATCTTGCCGCAGGTCTTCTAACAGTTCAATAACCTTGCTGACTTTTCGCTCAGTGAGTAACGTGATTTGGAGATCTAAGTGGCGTCGCTGCTCCGTAAGCTTGCCCTGTCGATTTTGAGTGGTGAGGACAACAACCGTCATCACCAGCGCACTCAGACTCCCGATGTCTTGAAGCCAGGGGAACGGAGGTATATCAAAGAGAAGTAGTCCGAAGGTACTATGAAATACGTTCATGAATATCCACAGAGCGATGAAGAGTATGATAAGATAGACGGCTAGCGGCTGCCCAAGAGCACCTGTGGCCTTTTCCATAACTCGTTGGTGACGGCTCACTTTGCGCTCAGCATTCAGACGAAGCGCAACAATAGTTTCAATATCTTGATCCAGAATATCGGTCAATTCAGTGATTGTTTTTTGATCAACTGGCATGCTCTTTCCTCTCTACGTCTGTTCAATCCCTTACAACAAAAGAACAAGACTCTTAAACGGCTGGATAGATCCTCCTCTAACACGTCATGTGTGATTGTTCCGCTTCACATGAGACAACGGCACTTGCATTATCCCAGGCTTCGCTCAATTGCACTATGTAATGAGCTTTTACTTATTTCCTCTACTTCTGCTCACCTCGGAAGGAGGCTCCAGCAGGCCATGATTAACCAGTTCGACCGTCACCATATCAAGTGCAGTTCCGCTATTGGCAAAGCGTCCGGGACGTTGTTCCAGGCGAGCCTGACGTAAAATTGCAGCAAGGCGTTCAGCTTCCTGCTTTGTACGTGCCAGTTCATAGGCTTCTCGACGCAGTTGTTGGAGACGGGAAAGGAGATTGTTGAGCATGCCAGCAACAGGCCAGAGTCTGTTCCTGTCATCAAGTGGAACTCTGGCGCTCTCATCCCCATTAGCAATACGTCTGTGCGCCTCTGTAATCAGCTGAATGCTTCTTTCGAGTTGCTCCTTCTCCTCTGCAATCTCATGTTCCTGCTCAGCAATGGTATGTTCCAGGGCCGCGATAGACTCTGCACGGTCGGCACGGGCAATAGCGCGGTCAGAACTGCTTGCCCATATATAAAGAACTACAGCCACCAGGATATTCAGGATCATGGGTCGTATCATCAGCCCACTCACTCGATGTGCCGCGATCACCGCTGCCAGATCTGGAGCATGTTGGGCATAGGTAAGCATGAGCCAGATATAGATGCAGTTCACAAGGGAGATAATGATCGCACCAATAGGAGGTAAGAATGCAATACACAGAAGAACCTGTACTACCAACGTATCAAGACGAGGGAGATCACTCAGCGCCAGCCCTCCCGGCGTAAAGAAGATCTGGAAACTACCGAGCTGTGCCAGCGATACAAAAATGATACCTACCAGCGTCAAATGCCCACGCCTATTTACTGCAAGAAGGGCGAAAGCAGCTATAAGCAAAAAGGTAAAGGAAACACCTGTTATAAAATTTCGGTTGAGAAAGCCAGTAACAATCGAAAAAATACAATAGAGTATGGTAGCAAATAATATGATACTGGCGAGACGACCTCGACGTACCTGTTCCCGTTGGGTGACTGTCGCCGTAGATGGTGGCTCAGGAGGAGCAGTCAGACGATACCATGCCTTCAGCAATCCTTGTAATCGCGCCAATACGCCCGGTTGCTGCTGAAATGAATTTTGACGGAAATGTGTTTGCTCCCATGTTTCAATGGAGTTTCTTCCCCTGGGTTCTATGCTCATAGTGTGAAATATTCCTTTCTAAAATGATGCCCATGTTTTCTCCGCTACATTAAATTTTGAAGTCTTCACCCATTTGCAGAATGAGCGTTTTTCCCTGTGAGGATGGGGGGCGAGTTTTTAATGCAGACGATCTTTACCGTAGCGCAATAATTCTCAACGCTTCCAGCTCCTGTAACAAAGTAAGAACTTCCTCCGCTCCACTCTCAATATTAGAAGAGCTAAAGAGTAATGCGGCCATCTGACTAACATTTCTCTTGCCATCCACCAGCGCCAGAACGCGCCTCTGTTGCCGCGTCAATGTATTCAATAGATGCTGTTCCACAGTTGTCAGGCGGCGAGGAACAAGAGCAAAAACGAACGAAGATAGCTGGTTTGAAGAAAGTGGAGAAAGTGGCACAGATAGGTAATTAGGCGAAGAGTCATCGACAGAAGCATTTATTGGCGAAGTAGACGATCCTTTCAGGAGTCCAAATGTCCATTCTAGCGGCCCTAGCCCTTCTACCTGACGAAGCACGTTCTTATCTACAACAATTATTTCCCCACGACTTGCAATAATCTGACAATCAGTAATCTCGCCTTGATGTAACTTAAACTGTATTCGGCATATCTCTTGTGTATTCATTACGCCTTTAGGCAACTCCGCCTGCAATACACCACTGCGCCGGAACTCCTTCAAGAGCTGAATAACAGTTGCAAAATCGAGATAATACATGTTTTCTCCTTCTTCACAAGAAGGAAGATACGGTACAACTACCAGGGAAACCCAAGGGGGTGATGCTATAAAATGCTTCAGCTAAAATGTAGAGTTAAGGATTGTATGAGGATCGTATACGAAAAGGTGACCTGCACAAAAATGAATTGCACGGTAAGAGCCTCATTGCTTTAACCTTTCCTCCAGGAGAACCATCAGAACAAAAATAAATCATAGGTAGTTTACCTTTAAAACTAATAATTGTCTAGCATTATGTATAGTTTTCAATCAAAAGTAAGGGGGTAATATTAATAGCTACAGTTTAATTGAATGGATCGGAAATATAACTTCTCGGTAGACGCAATCTGGTGCCTAAAATCTGGTTTGAAATAAAAAATTTGACGGTGAGTGTTATAACCTTTATAATCATACAGATATCTCTCTGCTTTCGGGGAATGCATCGGTTTATCTCCATAATTTGAATGATGTTTTAGCAGTGGGTAGATAGAGAGAACGAACCGTTGCCCCAACAAGGAATGAACCAATGCCAAAAATGTACGGATGGGTGCGTGAGGTCGTGCCAGAAAGTCCCGCTGATAAAGCAGGTTTGCAGCCAGGTGATCTTATTCGCGCAATCAATGGGAAGACAATTCGTGATCTGGTAGACTATCGATTTTATGCTGCCGATGAAGAGCTGCTGATCGGCTTTGATCGTCAACAAGCACAACACGAAATACGCATCAAAAAAACAATTGATGAGAATTTAGGTGTCCTCTTTGGAGAGGAACCAGCGCCATTTATTCGTCAATGTGCCAATAAATGTGTTTTTTGCTTTATTAAAGGATTACCGGAACGCTTCGCACCCGTGCAGGGACTTGAGCATGGCATGCGCTCTTCACTTTATATTAAAGATGATGATTATCGCTACTCATTCCTTTTTGGCAACTTTATCACATTAACTAACTTAAAAGAGCATGATTGGCAACGCCTTGATGAGCAGAAATTAACTCCACTCTACGTCTCCGTGCATACGACCGAGCCAGATCTACGTCGCACGATGGTGGATGGACCACGATCAGGCGAAATTATTGAGCACATTCAACGCCTGGGTAGTATGGGCATTGGCTGTCATACGCAGCTCGTACTCTGTCCCCCAATTAACGATGGTGAGCACCTTGATCGCAGCATTCGTGACCTGTTGGCACTACGCCCGATTGTCGAGTCGATCTCGGTCGTTCCGGTTGGCCTGACAAAGTACAATAATATGATTAAAACCGGAGACCTGCCACCTCTGCGTCATTACACACGTGAGGAGGCTGAGGCAGTCATCGAACAGGTCGAAGTCTATCAGCGCGAGTTCGAAGCCAACGATCCCGATGGCGATCCCTTCGTCTATCTCTCAGATGAATGGTACTATCTTACACAGCGCGAATTTCCACCTGCCAGGCACTATGGTTCTTACGCACAGATCGAGAACGGCGTCGGCATGACGCGTTATCTAATAGACCAATGGGCACGCACGAAACGCCGACTACCTACCACTATCGAGGAACCAAAACGCATCACTCTTGTCACAAGTAGAATGGCACAGCCCGTTATCGAAGGATTGGCGGCGGATATATGCAACATTGAGCACGTTGAGGTCCAGGTACTACCCGTCATCAATAAATTCTTTGGACCAGAAGTGACAGTAGCCGGCCTGCTGTGCGGACAGGATGTACTGGCGGCGCTGGAAGAGAACGGACACCTGGGCGATCTCGTCCTGTTACCACGTGTCATGCTGGACAATGAAGGTCAGCGCTTCCTTGATGATATGGCCGTTGACGAGTTCAAAGCGAAAATAGCGACTCGTGTTGAGTTCGTACGCAACGCTCAGGAAACAATCGATGCTATTCGTGCCCTGGCAGGCATAGGACCTTCGGCAAGAGAGCGTAAACTCGTACGCGTGCAATCTCGCTTATAGATGTTTCAAAAGCAGATATCAATGAATATCTCTCCATTTTGAGAAAATGCTTTTTGAAAAACATTATATATTAGATAGCTGTGCAATGTTAAGCAATCCAGGTTCACTTATCCAGTGAAAAGCGTACTAACCAGCGAAGATGTAGTCTCAATAACAGTATTCATAAATTGATGGGCAGGAACGGATAATGATCCTACGCGGCGATACACGAGCGCGAAGATAAAGGTTTCCGTCACATCGGCAATGGGCAAGAGGGACAGGTCACCATTCAACTGCGACGGCCAGAGCAAAGCGGGGGGCATAAGCGTTACCCCACAACCCTGCCGAACCAGTTCTTTTAGCCCTTCGATGGATTCGATTTCAATTTGCGCCTGTACGGAGAGTCCTCGCTGCAAAAACATGCGCTCAAGCACCTTTCTCAAACGGGCAGTCTCTCCTAATAACAGAAGCGGCTCAGTAAGAATGCGTTCGAGGGTACGTTCCTGTACATCTATCCGGGTTAGAGGATGTTGCGCGGGAGTCAAGAGGTGCAGGGGCTGACGAAATAGTTCTTTAATCATGACTACAGTTGAACGAACGGCAGGGTCATAGATAAATCCCAGATCCACTACACCTTGCTCGACCAGAGAAATGACTTCATCGCTAGAGTGTACTCTTACTTTGAGCTGGATGTCAGGATAACGCTTGCGAAAGGTGGCAAGCAGCGGAGGGAGAAAGGCAGCGGCTAAAGACTGGTTGCAGCCAATAAGGACGGTTCCTCCCTGTCCCTGTTGCCAGCGTGCCAGTTCTTGTTCTCCCTGCTGCAATACCTCCAGAGCATCCTGCGCGTATGCCACGAATTTTTGCCCGGCGGGAGTCAATTCCACGTGTTGTTTTACACGCCTGAAGAGCATCGTGCCCAACTCTTTTTCCAGGGCGGCGATCTGGCGGCTCAGTGCTGGTTGCGTCACTAAACAGAGTTCTGCGGCTTTACGGAAATTCTGCGTATGTGCTGCAGCTAAAAAATAGGTTAACTGGCGAAATTCCACCTGTGGACCTTTCATATTCATAACGAGCAGATTGCTATGTCCACTTTCTTGCGTGACATTGAGTTCGCGTGTTTGTATACTGCCGCATCAGAAAAAAACCGCTTGAGTGCAAAATACCCAGAAGAGTAGTAATAATGCGTAGGCCCAAAACTGATCAAATAACACCACTATTCTATGTGATGACCTGCTACTGTTTGACTATTCATACCCTCCCCATTTTTTCTTAGACCCAGATATTATACACATACATTGTTACTTGAAATTTGATAGCGCCTATAGGTTAAGTAGAAAACCGCCACAGATTTGCTCTCCACGGGGTACGAGGACAGCTAACATAACAGGCCAGATGGCATACCATATTTCAAATTTTGAGGTAGCGAAACGCCACTAGAAAGAAGAGGGTCAGAAAACAACCTCTAAACATTTAGGCAAGCTTCTAGTAGAAAGAAATAGAGCATAGAGATAGAAAAAGCCCAAAATAAACTCCGTCCTATGGACCTTACCTTGATCAAGGCTAATCTGCATAAGCTGATGTGGTTCATGGGAGCATAGTTGCGAAGGAGGCCATATAAATGCTCATCTTCGTGTTAGCACAGAAGTAAGATAGATTCAAATCCCTGACCAGAACGGCAAGTAATCAAGATTATTATGAGAAGCAATGACACAGCTAATTGCCTCGGAAAATATAGTAGAGATCCTTTTTATATGCGTCGGTTGTTGCCAGATACTATAGGATTTAAAAAGAGGGGGTCAAGAAGGTCGGAAGTGTCACATATTTGACCAGGACGGATGCAATAAAGTAAAGTGCAGGCCAGAACATGGTGATCTTTTACCAGAGCACAGCACTGGAATTCAAAGAGCATTATCTACAATGTCATTGTGGCTATTGGCACTATCTTTAAAAGGAATAGTGAGCATTTGAAACAAACAAAGACGCATCCTGCCTAGAGCAAATTTTAGAGAGCATAGTGGAAAAGTATTTTATAGACCAGGAAGGCTTCAATATAAGCATAAAAGCAGAGAACAGAAATTTGAGCAACAGCAGATTTGCCAGCAAATTCCTGCCGACAATGACGGTTGGTATAGCATCAATGATGAAGAGCCAGCGGTCCATAAGGTGAAGAGCACCGACCGAGACCTCCTGCCATACTCATCAGTGGATCTTTGGGATATGTGGTGCCAGGGGTAGTCATGGGATTGGCATGATGTAATACCAGGATAATACTTTGCGTAACATAGGTAAAAACATCGATGGCAGTGACAGGGTAAACAAAAGTCATGGTAAGAGCAAAAAGCGTGCCGAAACCAAGAATTAGCCTTAATGTGCCCTGGTCATTGTATTTGTGAGTTCTTCCCACCAGGCAAAACCAAAAAGGGCAAAAACTATATACATAACAATAATAAATGCTGCGAAGCTGGGACTGAGAATGATTTTGCATGTACCCTCTATATCTGTCAACTTCCGATAGTGGCTGAGCAAAGGGAATTGACGCACAAAATAGAATAGATAAAAGAGTTCACAAATAACACCAGTGGTGATCAGCAAAAGATGTGATTGAAAGAATAACATGCTTTTCTTAAAAAAGAACATACTTTCATTCCTATAAAATCTAGCTATTGGCGTTCAGGTTAGACACTCTGAGATCAACAGATAGTAGTGGCAATGGACGAACTACATTCAGAGAATAGCAATCTTTCATTCATTTTGCAATCGCCTACAACAAAAGTCATTATTTTATCTACTTTAGTTTAAATGTCAACAATTGTCAAGATCATAAAAAACCACATCTCTCCATCAAACCATTTCTTCACATCATAAAGTGATGGCTACCCTGAGTCAGGATAGCCATCACTTGATCATTTTCGCTAAAAAAGAGCCATATTCATCTGCACTTCCCTGCCTTCTATCCCCAACGTTGACGCAAACGAGGCAAGATTTCTTTTGAGTATAACTGAATGAAACGGGATTGATCTTCGCCGGGTGCATGGAAGATCAGGTGCGTAAAACCCAGTTCGATATAGGGACGAAGCTGCTCCATGTGCTCGTCTGGATCATTGGAGACCAGCCAGCGACGATGCGCCTGGTCGGCGACCGTTTCAGCTTTCTTCTCCATCTCGCGAGCATCGTGAATGGCAACTTTATCTTCAGCTGGCAGGGCCAATGCCGCCCAGATGCGCGTATCGGACATGGCGCGGTCGCGATCTGTATCGAAGGAGACTTTCACCTCAATGGTACGTTCAACCGAGTCGGGATCTTTGTGGGCTGCCTTCGCGCCTTCTTCCATTGCAGGGAGCAGTTTCTCTTGATAGAGATCCATCCCTTTCCCCGATGTGCAGATAAAACCATCGCCTGCACGTCCCGCAAACTTTGCCGCGACAGGTCCACCAGCACTGATATAAATGGGAATGGGCTGATCAGGTTTATCGTAAATGGTGGCATTTTTGGTTCGGTAGTATTCTCCCTCGAACGAAACCAGATCTTCTGTCCAGAGCTGTTTAATCAAGGCAACAGCTTCGCGCAACCGTGCCAGGCGTTCCTTTGCTTCAGGCCACTCTTTAGCCGTTACGGCCACCTCGTTCAGAGATTCGCCGGAACCGACGCCCAGGATGAAGCGACCGGGATTGAGCGATCCTAATGTACCGAATGCCTGCGCCACAACCGCTGGCTCGTAGCGAAATGTTGGTGTAAGGACACTGGTACCAAGCGTCACGCGCCGGGTACGCTCGCCGACCGCGCCGAGCCATGCGAAGACCTGGGGAGCATGTCCATTAGTATGACGCCAGGGTTGAAAGTGATCACTGACCCAGACGCTATCAAATCCCGCATCCTCCGCTTCGACTGCATAATCGAGCAGACGCCGTGGCCCAAACTGTTCTGCCGAGGCTTTATATCCCAATTTCAATGCATGTTTTGCACTCATAAAATCTCCTTCTGACATAGGTTTCTCCTACTCACACCCTTCCTGCACTCCTTTATAGTATCACTTCTGGAAGGAAAGAGAGGTAGCATACGGGGTCTGCATCCTGCGAGGGGAAATTGGTCAAAATTGGGTAGGGGCGTGTCCTTGCGACCGCCCTGGATCGCCACCGGGGCGGTCGCAAGGACCATTGACTCCAACTTATTCGAAAAATACAGCGAGAACATGATGCCAATACATGAAAAGCGTGTAACGCCGTAGGGACCCGATTTATCGCGTCCGCAATTCATTGAATGGTGGCCTAAGGCCGATAAATCGCCGGACGCGATAAATCGGGTCCCTACTTTGATTAGCGTGTCATCATGTATTACTGCACTTCGCGATTATTCCCATTTAAGAGAATCACTATCATGCGATTCTCTATTATTCTCCACAGGTTTTACAGCTCGTACAATTGACCAGGCCGTGGGCAGTAGTAGAGCAGCGAGGACAATTTTGATCAGGTCGCCGGGAATAAAGGGCCACATGCCGAGCACAAATGCTTTGTCGAGGCCAATGGGCAGTAGCAGAGCAAGCCAGGAGACGCCAAGCGCGTAAATGATGACTGTACCAGGAAGCATGGCAAATACTGATGTCACGAAACGACGATCAAGGCCTCGCTCAGCCAGCAAGCCAACGACAAATGCGGCGATAGGATAAGACCAGAGATAACCCGCTGTCGGCGATGTGATAAGGTACGCCCATCCTCCACCACCGAGTGCGAAAACAGGCAATCCACTGGCACCTTCCGCAAGATAGAGCAGCATGACGAGCGCTCCACGGCGGCTTCCTAACGCTGCACCCGCAAGCATCACAATAAAAGTCTGTAGGGTTATCGGAACAGGCGTAAACCACAAAGGTATGCTGACACGAGCACTCAAAATCAGCAACACATTAAAGCCGACAACCAGAAGTGCGTCTTTCAGCAAATTCAAACTACGGGACGAACGCGACGAAGGAACAAGATAATCAGCAAGCGTCGAACCGGGGGCAATAGCCATGAAAGCTTACTCCTTTATTGATAAGAATGTCTATTAGAGATACGAACTCCATTCGTATCTCCATTATATCCTAAAAAGTCTCTTCCATGGCGCAAAATTGCAGTTCTTACATTTTTTGCTTCTTACGCAATTAATTCGACACTATCATACTGTGGATTATTCACTAAACGTGACACAGGGCGTGCGCTCATTTCCTCAGCAGGGTAGGGCGCAAGAAGAGGCAGAAGTACATGTTCATCATGCAGAGACGAATCGAGCCATTCTTGCCGCGCCTCAGACGAGAGAATAGCAGGCATACGATTATGGATAGACGCAACTAGTTCGTTAGGTAACGTGGTGATAAGGGTGCAGGTACGTATCTGCTCACCATCGGGGCTTTTCCAGCTATCCCACAGGCCCGCAAATGCAAATGGTTCTTTGCTCTTCAATGTGATATAGGTCGGCGTTTTGCCTCCCTGCTCTTTTTTCCATTCATAGAAACCATCTGCAACGACTAAACAGCGCTTTGAGGTCAGGAGGCGTTTGAAGCTTGGTTTCTCCGCCAGCGTCTCTGCACGAGCATTGATCATTTTTGAACCAATACTCTCATCTTTTGCCCAGGAGGGGATCAGGCCCCAGCGCAAGAGATCAAGATGGGGAGTCCCGTCAGACAGAATAGTCACAACGTTTTGGGTTGGTGCGATATTGTAACGTGGCGCGGTTTGTAATGATGGCGGCACAGGAACATTGAAAGCTTTAGCAACCGCATTGATATCATAAGTGAGTGTAAAACGACCACACATGAGCAGGCTCCTTTCAAGAGATACATCCATTCCATAGCTTCCATTTTATACTATTCTTTTTTAGTACGTTTCAGGTGGTCAAGGAAGTACTCTGTCAAAAAGTTTATTGGAGCCAGCGCACCAGTATTGTGAGAAATTGAGAAACGCTCGTAGTATTGTAGGGACCCAAGTGATGCTGTTTCAAAAAACAAACCGGATATGGACTGAAACAAATTCATTCCCTGTAGGAAATTTGGCGTAGGGGCGTCACCTTGCGTGCGCCCCGTGCTGGCATAGCGGCGCGAAGCGGGTCCGGGGCGCACGCAAGGTGACGCCCCTACGTCAGTTCCAATGTTTTCCCTGGCATGACGGATTTATTTTTTAAACGGCATGTATCGAGTCCCACCCTGATCTGGATTCTTTGCAAAAACCTCATGGAACCTATCCGCATGAGATTACCGCTCAAATACTACTTAGCGTGTGCGCAACTCTTGCAGAGCAGCCAGGCGTTCACGTGCGATCGGGCTGCTTGAGTTAACTCTGGCAAGGTTCTTATAAACGCGGCTGGCCTGTTCATATTCACCGACAGATTGGTAGGTCTGACCGAGCATATCATATGCATCATAGTTTGTACGATCTATCGTGATTAACTGCTGTAAGGCCGCAACCGCCTCTTTCACCTGTTGAGTCTCGAAGTAGTGACGAGCAATAGTGAACTGGTACTCGGCACCAATGGCTTGATAGCGATCTGCCTCGCGCTCATCCTGGCGTTCCAGTTGACGAGACATTTGCAGACAGAAGCCGACCACTTCGCGCAACAGATCCATCGATTGGGGACTCAACTCGGCAGCCCGCCGCAGGTTCGTGAGCGCCTCCTCGTTGTTGCCCATCTCTGCATAGATATTGCCAACACGTTGAATGCTCATACCAGCTTTTTCCAGTTCATTGCGCCGCAGGTAGATATCCGCAAGGAGGCGTAACTCGGCGATACCTTCATCAAGCAAGCCACGGCTCACATAGATATCAGCCAGTTCGTCATGTGCACGTGGATCTTGCGGAGCCATACGCACCATCTCATTAAGGACGCTGAGAGCACTATCGGTCTGACGATTAGCACGATAGTGGCGAACCAGATCCATATACTCTTGCAATGCACCACTAATATCACTCTGGCGAGAGGATATTTCGGCCAGAGTCGAGGCGACCTCATCCTGAACAGGTTGGGCCTGCTTGATCTGACGCAAGATCGCATCTCGCTGGTCCAGGCGACCTGTACGGGCATAGGCATTCGCAAGCAGTTGCCCGATCTCGACTTCTGGAGCACGGTGTTGCTCACCCTCCGCACGAGGACGTGCCGCCCAGACGGCGGGGTCTATCAAGCCCGGTGATTGACGTACACTTTGTAACGCCTGCTCTAACTGCTGAATCGCAGCTTCAGGTTTGCCCTGTATTAATAACGACTGGGCAGCACTGACACGAGCAAGCACTTCGACCGCACTATCTCGCATTGCCAGAATGTATGCGTCAATCGCTTTATCAAATTGGCCTGATTGATGATAGATCTGACCGAGCGAGAAGTGTACATCAGCGTTATTTGGATAGATATCCACGCACTGATTGTATTCGCGAATGACAGCATCGGCATGCTTCTGACCCTCACCACGCAACTGCCATTGGATACGTGTCAGCACCTCCAGAGAGGTCGAACGAGCGGACCCCATGCTGGTGATCATTGCAATATGCCAGCGGACAAGCGCGGTAATGTTACGTGGATCAACCTGCAACACGCGCTGGTACTCCGTCACTGCCTGCTGTGCTCGCCCTAGCTTCTGTAGGGCCAGAGCATAGTTCAGACGCGTAGGAACACTTGTTGGACTTTCCTGCAGCGCTTGCTCCAATTCTGTGAGAGCACGATCCATATAACCAAGGCGCAAATAAGACTCTGCAGCCAGCGTTCTTTCACGCAATAGATCTTCTTTATTGCCTTGCATTGAGAGCAGGTTGATCAAGCGCATCCGGTATGTCAGGTTATTGGGTTCCAGTTGCAGGATACGACGATAGGAGGCTATCGCATCATCGATACGTCCATTGACAACATAAGTATCGACCAGAATGGCGTACTTGGCGATAGCCTGCTCAATCTCACCCTGGCGTACGTAGATCTCACACAATACCTGGTGCACATCTAAATACTGGGGTGCCATATCGATGACGCGCAGGCACTCCTCAATCGCTGTACTTAGCAGTCCATGATTGATATAACTCTGAATGTCTTGCATAGAATGCACGACCTGCAAACGGACATTCTCTGGTAAAGAAGCCGTGCTTGTCAAGACAACTTCGGCAACCTGCTCTAAGTTTCCCATCTTGCCACCTGCAATCTGGCTAAGCAGATCTTCAGTAGCTGGCCTCGTTCCTCCAGGCTTGTTTGAAGCAGGTGGCACAATTGGATAGACTGTATCCAGTGGTGATGGTGGCACTTGCGCTGGAGAAACCTGTTGCGCAACAGGTTGTACTGGAGCCATCGGCGCGGGCGGCTGAGCCTGTGGTGCAACAGGTTGAGCAGGCTGGGCCAGTGTCGCTGCCATCTGGTCAGGTGGAAGTGAACGTGTTGCATTAGCAGACTTCGCATCCTCGGTAAGCCAGGATGCCGACGCGGGTTGCCCTGGTGCCTCTAAAGGAGCCGATGGACGGTGAGGCTCACCAGCAGGGGATTCAGGCATAGGAGGAGCCGGCACAACCTGTGTCTGTTGCATCTGCTGAGGCTGGGATGGTGCAGGTTTATTGGCAATCTGCGTCTTATCCGCATCGCTCAGAATACCAGTTAACCAGTCAGGCAGATCACCCACAGAAGAATTGTTGGATGGAGATTGCTGGACAGGCAATGGCGAGGACGTTGATCCATTTCCAATGTTATTTACATTAAATGCCATTGTTGCCGCTTCTGGCATTGAAGGCTGTGTAGGCGGCTGATGCGTTACAGGAGCTTGTGGCATGCTTGCCATCTGCTCGGGGGGCGCTGGACGCATATTACCCGGTGGTGGCGTAACAGGACGAGAAGGAGCAGGAGCATTCTGTGCCTGCTGGAGCATATACTCGACCTGCGCAACTTTATCAGCCCAACCACGACTACGCAGAAAACCAAGCAGTGCATTATAAACAGTGAACGCCTGCTCTTGCTCACCTAACATACGATGAGCTTCAGCCGCTTCCTGACAAAGTTGCACCAGTTGGTCGGACTCCTCAACTGTCAAAGCATCCAGATTTACACGATCAACGGCCTCATCAAAATGAATAGTTGCCGTACGCAGATCACCACGAGCCCGATAGCACTGACCGAGCGCATAATAGCAAGAAAGCGCATAGTCGGGATCGTTTAAAAGCAACTGAAACTGACGGATTGCGTCCTCCCAGCGTTGCTGCTCTTGATAAAGCCAACCTAAAAAGTAGCGAGCATCTGGTCGATCAAAGCCACTTTCCAAAATTTGTTCACAGAGGTCGATAGCATCATTGAAACGACCCTGGGTCTGAAACGTCTGCGCTTGCTTCAGTACCCCTGTGACCTGGCTGGCGGAAAGCCGTTTACGAGGGGCAGAGTTCATGCCATTGCCAGACCCTGGCTGTGCCAGAGAAGCTCCTGGATTACTCACACCGCCGAAGTTGCCCGCGCTACCCATGTTTCCCATGATGCCAGTATTACCTCCGCTTGTATTTCCCGATGTCATTGTTTCGGCTACAGAATTCCTTGTGAGAGGCTGCGAATTCGAAGGTTCGTAGCCTGTCGCAGATGAAAAATTTGCAGAATTGGCTGCATCTCCCCCCGATTCAGTTGAAAACAGCGCCCCAGATGGCAACGAACCAGATGTTCTTCCCGATGGTCCGAGGATCTGCGTGAGCAACTGCTGCGCCTGCATATTCTGTGCATCTGCACGCAGTACTTCTTCACACTGCACTCGCGCCTGCCCAGGATGATTGCCAAACAGATAGCCTTGAGCAGCTGCAAGGCGTTCGTGGATCATCGCAGCAATATCTTTTTTCTCGAAGTAGTAATCGGCCAGGCGCTCGTGAGGTTCAGGATTGCCAGGAGACAACTGAACAGCCTTTTGCCAGGCAGCTTCAGCGCGTGCCCCCTGACCAGCTTGAGAGTAGAGATCCGCCAGATGCAAATAGGCTCCATAAGCATCGTCACGCCGATTCAGAATACCATATAACTCTGCTGTTTTGCTAAGAGCAATTACATTGCCAGGATCATGGCGCAGGATATATTCATATTCATTGAGCGCCAATTGCCACTGCTTCGTCTGCATATAGCAGAAACCCATCCCGCCACGTGCAGTTGCATCTTCTGGGAACTCCGAGAGTGCTTTCTGGTATTCTAGCATTGCCTCCCTCCACTGGCTATCCCAACGATGGCGGTCGGCTGCATTAATCGCTGCACTAAATACTTGTCTGTTCCCAGGCATCAAAGATTCACTTTCTCGAACGAGCGCATCCTGTAAAAGATATTAGAGCCCTTTACCAGACGCTAGTAGGCTTGGTTCAATCAGAATTAGGGTACTACAATTCTATGATCTCAACACTTATTTAGTACTAAAGTACTTGATACTCTTCCATTTGAAAAATTGGAGATCTGTTCGTAGACAAAAGTATAACCCCGTCGCAATAGCTATCCGCGATAATTAATGAACTGTAAAGGAACTGAATAATCCTTTTGCTTCAATAATGTGATTATCGCCTGCAATTCATCTCGGCTCTTTGCAGAGACACGGATTGTATCTCCCTGAATTTGAGGTCGTACCTTTGGATAGTTATCGCGAATATATTTACCGATCTCCTTCGCCAGTTCTTGTGAAATGCCCTGCTGCAAATCAATAATCTGACGCACTCGACTACCAGCAGCAGGCTCTTCTTTACCAGGTTTGAAGATCTTTAGCGACAGGTTACGACGTACTGCCTTCGTCTCAAGAATATCACGAACGTTCTTCAAGGTGAGCGTGCTATCGGTTAGAATAGTTATATTATCCTTACTGTGGGTGATCTCTGTCTTCGTATCCTTTAGATCATAGCGCGTTTGCACTTCTCGTCGCGTCTGATCGAGAGCATTGATCAGCTCTTGCTCATCGAACTGGGATACTATATCAAATGAACAGTCACCTGCCATTGGAATCTCCTCTTTGTTCTATCCCTTAGCCCAAAAAGGCTAGTGGAGCATCTGTTCGTCTTCATTACTTACATGTCTGGTGACTACAAAAATTCGCCTTTGGAGCCATTGTAACGTATTTCACAGTAGATTTCCACTTCTCAGGATGAAAGTCATATCTAGAACTCTCCTTCCATGCCAACATACCCAGGGTCTAGAACAGTGTATCGGCATAGGAAAGAAGTCATGGTGTGTATACACTGTAAATTTCGTGCGTGAATACTCCCATACGATGACATCTTGTGGCTAGCGGCGCTACAACGAATTATAACATGCGCCTCTACTTTTTTTTCGTTGCTCATCACATAAAGTGATGAATTTTAAATCTAGTGCCTGGTAATAATACCAGAGGAGGAAAAAGACATGCTATCCCTCAAACGCCCTTCACTGTTCCTATTCGGCCTGTTACTTACTGTATTTTTTGCCGCCTGTAGCAATCCCTTGAGCGGTAATACAACGACGGGAAACACAAACAATACGAACAACACAATGACAGCAAAAAGCAATAATGCGACCACTACTGGTTATGGTAAAACTTCGGGGATGACACCGAGCACGCCGATGGCGAAGTCTACGATGCCAGCGCAAAAGAACAATAGCATGGGCAATAACACTGGTGCTATGGGCAACAACAATATGGGCAATAGCAATGCCCTCATTCACACCACCCAGGTCAAGCTCAACGGCAAGATGATTACCGTCCTCACAAATGCAAAAGGCATGGTTCTGTATTATAAGCTTAACGATCCAAGACCTGCTTCAGCATGCACCAATGCCAATGGCTGCGCAACAGCATGGCCTCCAGTGCTCTCGAATAGCATGGACATGAATATGATGGTCAGCAGTTCCATGCAGCTTCCACATAAATTGATGGTCTATAAGACAGCAAACGGCAATCAGGTAGAGTACGACGGTCATCCTCTCTATACATATGCTGGAGATATGACAGCCGGTCAGTTTACTGGTCGCGGCATGGGTAACGTCTGGTACCTGGTTTCACTGGGCCTTTAATACATTTTCGTTTGCGCCTGCGCCACTTTATTAGGAGTATTCTTTGCACATGTGTCTGCCGATACGCAGAATGCCCGTCGGGGGAACGGGTACGTGCAAAGAGTACCCCTTTTTGTATGTGATATCATGAGCATGAATAACCTGTTGAAGAGGAAGAGTTCATGTCAGCAACTATCTATAATAGTCAGTCCCTTGTAGCACAGTTGTCAGAAGAACTGCAGCGTAAAGCAGTTGAGTTTCATAGCCAACATGCTCGTCCAGCATGCCTGACCCAGGTGATCGTGGGACACGATGACGCCGCTGAGGTGTATGGGCGTCAACTGGCACGTGCCTGTCAAACAATCGGGCTTGATTGTAGAACCCTGGCTTACCCTTTTAGAACTGATGAAGGGGAACTACGAACAAGTGTTGCGGCACTAAACGATAACGCGGAGAACGATGGGATTGTGCTCCTGCTCCCTTTACCATCTCATATTCGGCAACGTGTCGTGACCGATGTTCTACGCCCTGAGAAAGATGTTGACGGGCTGGGAGCACGTAACGCAGGTAATCTACTACTTGGTTTTCCCAGTTTTATCCCTTCAACAGCCGACGCTGTTTTGCGTTTAGTAGATGATGCCAATATTCCTATTTCAGGACGCAACGTCGTTATCGTGGGACGCAGCAACATCGGCGGCAAGCCTATTGCCCTGGTATTGATGCAACGCGATGCCACTGTGACGATCTGCCATTCCCACACAGAGGATCTTGCCACGATTACCAGCAGCGCCGACATCCTCGTGGTTAGCGTCGGTCGTCCAGCTATGATTAATGGCGCTATGGTCAAGCCGGGAGCCGTTGTACTGGATGCCGGAATCAATATGGTCGCAGGCAAGGTTGTAGGAGACATTGATATCGCTAGCGTCGGAGAGGTTGCCTCGTTCATTACTCCGGTACCGGGTGGATTAGGTCCACTTACGCATCTAACGCTCATTCGACATACATTGCTTGGTCCACAATAGTTTATCCTATCCAACCTTTATCCGCGTGCCAGATTTGCGCTTGAGTGGTACTAAAAGGTATCCCATATGCACCAGCGATTTTACCTCAATCCCAAACGGGCGTAATTTCATCCGGCAACGACCAAGGAGATTTCTTACCGGGCGCATCACAACATCTACCGTCCCTTCTTCAAGACCCCATAGAACCTTCTCGCGACACGCATCAATGCTCTTGCCCGTCATCGCCGACAGTACAATCTCATATGGACAATATTCGGGATAGTTCTTGAGCAGAGCATCAATTACGTACATCTCACTAGGACTGACCAGTTGCTGTTCGAGAATCTCCTTATCGGTAACGAGTGAGAGAATTCCCTGATCATAGTTCAAAATGAGCTGGTTCGTCTCCGCTAACAAGGGCTGTAACTGAAAATATTTGAATTGTTGACTCATAAGTTTGTATCCTTTTAAAATTAGAACTTATGTTCTATCTTAACAGAAGGGAAACTCTTCGTCAAGGCGTAAGGACGTAAGCGTTCCCTGTACCGGGCGGAGGCAAGCTCACGCCCCTACGCCACAGGAAAAAGGACTGAATGATGTTTGACAGAGCACTACGGCTATTGCACATAATGAGCGAGAAAACCGAAGGGGATGGCCTATCTGGAAACTTCAATTGCCTCTCCTGGTACGCTATGCTATACTGCCTCAAAAAGAAGGGAGATTTCAACTTGACCCAGGATACATCGAACATGCAAAACCCGTTCATCGTTGGTGACCGTATTTACTTACGTCCATTGGAGCCTGCCCAGGATAATCACCTGTACTCTACCTGGCTTAATGATGAAGAGATTCGCCGCTATTTCTCCGTCTACCCAACCAGCGATACGCGAGGCAAGGAACGATTGGAGAATCTCTATAAAGATTTTCGTCATATTATTTTTGGTGTCGTGCTTAAAGAAGATAATCGCCTGATCGGACTCGTTGGCCTTAAAGATATCAATATTCTCAATCAGAGTGCCGAGTTCTATGTCATTATCGATAGCTCTGCCCATGGACGCGGCTATGGCACCGAAGCGACAAAACTGATGGTACGCTACGGTTTTATGGAACTCAACCTGAATCGCATTCAGACGCAGGATATGGAAGGCAATATCGGCGGCTGGCGGGCCGACGAGAAGGCCGGTTTCAAATACGAAGGAACCTTACGTGAAGTAATTCCCCGCTTCGGCAAATTCCATAATGTGAAGGTCTATAGCCTCCTGAGAAGCGAATTTCTAGAGAATCAGTAGGGGCCCGATTTATCGCGCCCACCGCATGGAGCCGATTTATCGCGCCCGCACCATATTATGGATAATAAAAATTATGAGTATCACTATTCAAGAAATTACTGATGCAGAACAGTGGAACGCGTTTTTGACCAGTCAACCGCGCGGCCACCTGTTGCAATCATACGAGTGGGGTGAGCTGAACCAGTATCTGGGCGGTCGTATCTACCGCCTGGGTGCTCTGGAAGATGGACGGGTGATCGGCGCAATGCTGATTTCAGTTGCGCCAGTCCCCTTGCCAGCTTCATTGCCCGGCGTCCATTTTAGCTGGCTTTACAGTGTGCGTGGTCCCACTGTTGAGCGGCCCGATTCACCTGCCCTGGCAGCCCTGATTGAGCATGCCCATAAAGTTGCGAAGAAAGAACACGCGGTAGTGTTACGCATCGAACCGAATATTGCCGATGATGATCCCGATATGGATGTATGGTTGGCTGCTTACCATAAGCTGGGCTTCCATTCCAATCCTACCTCGGTACACGGACGTAGGAGCTGGGTGCTGGATATCACGCCTTCACCCGAAAAACTGTTGGCCGATTGCAAAATGACGTGGCGACAGAATATTCGCGTTGCCGAGCGCAAAGGAGTCATCGTTCGCGAAGCAAACGGCGAGGAGGATTTCGATAAGTACTATCAACTTCTGACCGTCACCAGTGAGCGCGACGCCTTCTTTATTCATAGCAAAGAATATCACAAAGAAATTCTCCGTCACTTTGCCAGCAAGGGCGATGCTGTACTTTACATCGCGGAGTACGAAGGTGAGGCCCTGGCCGCCAAAATGTTGATCCGTTTCGGCGATTGGTGCTGGGATATGTTCGGTGCCTCATCTAATAATAAGCGCAATCTCAAAGCAACATACCTCCTGCAATATCGCTGCTTTCTGTGGGCCAAAGGGCGCGGCTGCTCCTATTTTGATTTCCGCACCATTCCCGAAATTCTGGAACCAGGCGAGGAGATGTGGGGCGTCTATGAATATAAAAAAGGCTTCGGTGGCTTCTCACGTTTAAATATTCCTACTCAAGATTATGTATATCGTTCTTTCATTTATAATAGTTGGCGTAAAATGGTTGAGATGCGTCGCGCCCAGCGTCACAAGGAACGTCAGAAGGTCGAATTGGAACGTGCGGCACGCGGCAAAGCTGAAAAAGAATAATGGTCATCAATAAAGGAACAGTAAAATGGAAGCTCAAATTATCACTGATCGCCAGCTTTGGGATGACTTTGTAGCGGCATCGGTGTGTTGCAATATTACCCAATCATACGAATGGGGAGAACTCGCGCAACACGTGGGAGCGATTGAGCCTCTCCGTGTAGGAGTCTTGGATGAAGCAGGCAACCTTTGCGCGGTTATGCTCATTCTCATCACGCGTGCTCCCGTTCTCAATAAAATCTACTTCTATGCGCCTCGCGGCCCTGTTATCGACGATCCCACCTCGCCTGCTATGACCGTGCTCCTCAATTTTGTAAAAGCGGAGGCACGCAAGCGTAGAGCATTTCTGCTTGAAGTTGAACCGAGCGTACTGGAGGACAATGTGTTATGGCAGCAATCGCTCAGACGGCACGGTTTTCGCACCAATCCTTATGCCAAACATGTTCGTCACGAATGGGTTCTGGATATTCGTCCTGACGAGAAGACAATTCTGGCGGGTATGAAAGAGAAGTGGCGCTATAATATACGTCTCGCGGGACGTAAGGGTGTGGCTGTACGACGCGGCGAGGGGCAGGCCGATCTTGATACATTCTATCGCCTCTATGAAACCACCAGTGAGCGGGACCAGTTTCATATTAACAGCAAAGCGCATTACGAAGACATCATGCGCCTGTATAGCGAAGGCGATTTTGCTGCGCTCTTTCTGGCGGAATATGAGGGGCAGGCGATCGCGGGTACGATTGTACTCCGGTTTGGTCGCTGGAGCTGGTATATGTTTGGCGCTTCCTCCAATGAGCAGCGTGAACGCATGCCGAATCATCTTTTACAATGGACCGGTATGCAATGGGCAAAAGAGCATGGTTGCTGGTACTACAATTTCCGTGGTATTCCCGATATTCTGGAAGAGGGACAGGAACTGTGGGGCGTCTATGTCTTCAAGCGTGGTTTCGGCGGTTATGCAATGCGCTCCCTGGAGACGTACGATCTTGTTTATAATCCTTTGCTCTACGAAGCCTACCGCAGGATGCTTGATGTCAAACGCTGGCGCGATGAACAGAGGCGCAAGAAAAGTATAGCCGTCCATGCGTAATAGCAGAATTGCGCGTAGGCGCGATAATGCTCTTGAACTATTAAAACCGGACATTGCAGCGTTTAAAACCGGACATTGCAGGGTAGGGACCAGCTTTAGCGTGTCCGCCCGCCTGCCCCATTTATGGGGGAAGGCATTTACCCGCCATATCTGAATTTTTTTCTTCAATCGCATCATCTGGCCCATACACAATATTAGATTGTTTCAGGGGCCAGAGCTGCATAGAGTAGTGAATTGCGCCACGTCCCACGCCGAAATCTGTTCTCGCGCAGATAGCCTTCCTTCTGCATACCAAGCTTTTGCAGAACATGTTCAGAAGCTGAATTGTCAGGACTACAGGTAGCAAAGATACGATGAAGATTGAGCGTAGAGAAGCCAAACGTGAGCAGAGCGCGTGCAGCTTCTGTAACGTAGCCATGACCCCAGTAATGACGATTGAGTGCATAACCAAGCTTACCCTCGCGATGCTTGTCGCTGGTGATATTGAGAACGCACCTACCAATGAGACGATCTTCAGAACGCAAGACCACGGCCAGATAGTAGACTGACCGTGGAGAGATGCTCTGTTGATCGATGTGCAAGGTCAATTCACGCCGACATTCCTCCAGTGTGAAAGGGCCATAGGAGACATAACGAACCACTTCGGAGTCAGAGTCGATTTCATAAAACGCCGAGAGATCGTCTATGTTACACTCACGTAAAATCAAGCGAGAAGTGGTAAGGGAAACCAGGTTCTACCTCCAGTATGCAAGAATTGTGGCAAGAAAATTGTAGCATATTCTGTACTCAATTTCGCTATGACAGGTTACCATCATCCATTAAAAGTCGACAACCCAAAGGTCAGATTGACACAGAATGCCACATCTCGTACAATTCTGCCATTATAGAAAAAGGGATTCCCGTTAAGGAACAATACAGTGAGAACACAATCAAGGGATACAAGTCCAGAGGCTGAAGGCGTCCTGATTGAACTGATTCGTAAAGCTCCAATATCGAAGCGGTTTGGATTAGTGCGGTCAATGACAATGTTTGCGGCTACCCTCAATTTGAAAAATATTCAGGAACAACAGCCGCATATTGATAAAGATGAGGTTGCAGAACTCTTTATCATTAATCATCATAACAAGACTTTGGCTAAACAACTACACAACAGCATTGCAGGATCATTCCACACAATCAACAACCGACCTTCTTGATGCAATATTATCATTATCAGCAATTTTTGAAGGATTACAAATTTCCTATTATATACAAGGGACAGTTGCAAATTCTTTATATGGTATGCAACGTGCAACCTTCGATGTTGATTTCGTCGTAGACTTGCATTTAGAACACATTGATATCTTACGGGAAAAGCTTAAACCATTTTATGCTATAGACACGCAGATGATGAGAGATGCAATCTACTTACGAACGTATTTTGAGATAGTTCATATTACATCACTCATAAAGATCAATGTATTGCTTTCTCAAGAGCTTGATTTTGAGAGGCAAATATATAATAGGATTCAGCATCATAGATTGTTAGAAAGTAGTCCACCTGTTTGTGTTGCATCACCTGAAGATATTATTTTAACGCAGCTTAGAAATTACCGGGCAGGAGGTGAAATTGCCGACGATCAATGGAACGAAATTCTCGGCGTGCTCAAAGTACAAGGTACAGGTCTCGATTTCGCTTATCTTGAACAATGGGCGCTTGAGTTGAACGTTCTGGAATTGCTTGAACGAGCGTTTGCTGAAACAGATCTCAAATAATTTTCATTCTGCTTTATGTTTTATCCCTTCCGGTCAAAAAAGATCAAGGAAAATCATACTTGACACAGTATATAAGATGTTATATAACATCTTATATACTGTGGTTAAGAAGCAAGGAAAATGGAATGACAAAACATACCTTATCTATCTCAGAAGCCCAGAAAGAACTCACACGTTTACCTGAACGGCTTTTAGAAGAGGAAGATACCATTACAGTAACTCGTTATGGTAAACCTATCATGGCTATTTTACCATTTAATACCTATCGTACAATGCAGGATACTATTGATATACTTCAGGAAAAGATCCAGGCGCTCCAGGAAACTCTTGAAATACTTCAAGACGAGGAACTTATGGCCGCGTTTCACCGAGGAGTACAAGACATTGAAAAGGGAAGAGTGCAATCATGGGAAGAGGTTAAGAAGGAGCTTAAACTAGAATGAAGCTTTGGAAAGTTGGGATAGCGGAAGAGGCCAAAAAGCAGTTAGCAGCAATTGAAGACACTCGAATACAAGAAAACATTACTAAGCGGATTAATCGATTACAACATGAACCGGAAAAGCAGGGAAAGCTTTTAAAGGATGATTTAGCTGGCTATCGTAGCATCCGTGCAGCCGGACAACGGTATCGTATTATTTTCAAGATAGAGGATGAGCTTATTTTAGTAGTTGTCGTAGCGATTGGCATTCGCAAAGAAGGGGATAAAAAGGATGCCTATGCTCTTGCTAAAAAGCTAGCAAGACTAAATTTGTTAGATTAAAAGAGGAACATTATTCCCTTTGTCTTCCATAATTGCTCTTCGCTAACGAAGCTGAAATTTCCTGTTTGATCTACAAAAAAATCTCAGGGCATTGCACATAGTACAATACCCCAAGAATCCTTCGCAAGTATCGTTGCAAGCGTGTCCTCTACTATTTTGTACCAATAGCGAACACATGCAGTTGCCCACGATTGGCATGAGCCGGCAGAGTCACACTTTTAATAGTCTTGCCCGCCTGCAAAGCAACCGATGTATAGAACACATTCGGCATCTGCCCCAACTGCACACCATTTGGTGAGTTGCGATAGGGCGTGGTCGCGATAATCTGGTTTCCATTCAATGGCATCGATCTACCACCGTTGAGCGTCCAATCGCTGAAGGATAGCGTGAATGCCTGGGTTGAACCATCTGTATAAGTGATAGTTCCATTTCCCACCGAGGGACCAAGGCTCGCCGATCCCAGGAATGCCAGCGTCCTGGCACCATTGACAGCCGTAACGGGAATGGTCTGTCCCTGAGCCATCACA
This sequence comes from uncultured Chloroflexia bacterium, assembly GCA_963731415.1. Classification (GTDB taxonomy): domain Bacteria; phylum Chloroflexota; class Ktedonobacteria; order Ktedonobacterales; family Ktedonobacteraceae; genus JACDAE01. The sequence continues at coordinate 284,827 of CAVSVN010000022.1, read as the reverse complement.
TTATCAGGCGTACCCGGCACTGAGGTTGGCCACATAAAAGTAACCCCGTTGACAGTTATCTTCTTTCCAGGGAAGAAGCCAGCATTTTGCAATGCCTGAGCAGAATAACTAAATCCCACGGTATCAAAGTTAGATACAGCCATATTAGTATCACTACTGATTCCACTATTATCAAAAGGCAACATGATCGGATTTGGAGTGCCAGTACCTGTTCCCGTTCCTGTACCTGTTCCGGTGCCAGTCCCCGTTCCGGTACCTGTTCCAGTCCCTGTTCCTCCATTGTTGGGGCACGTCACAGTAACCGTGCCATTTGCAAATGCCAGAGTGCAGGTCTGCCCATTGATGGTAGTAGTTCCCATACAACCAGCCACTGTTGTTCCATTCACATTACAATTTGGTGCAGTAGTTCCAGTCCCTGTACCCGTTCCAGTTCCAGTCCCTGTACCCGTTCCAGTTCCAGTCCCTGTACCTGTTCCCCAGTTCCCGTTCCCGTTCCTGTCCCTGTATTAGCGATAGTAAGAGTAGCAGCGGTAACCACGCCATTATTTGTAGTCAGAGTCACAGGATTTTGGATATTAAGCAGGCCCACACAGTTCAGGCCATTGGCTCCTAATGTAGCATTGAGGCGGTTCGCCAGGAACGTAAAGAGCGAGTTAGCAGTCGCACCTCCGTCGGGAGAGGGCTGTTTCTGAAATGCCTGCATGTCAAGCTGTAAACGAGGCAGAGCAACGTTTAGTAGATTGGTACAATAAGCCGTCGTATTGGCATCGTTGAGCGTAGCTGCTGGCAGCTGATTTACACCAATGCGGTACGCATTCACTTTCGCAAGGCTAACTTGATTATTGACAAGTACCATCTCATCGCCAGAAGGGACCAGGGCGATCGGTGCTACTTGATTAGCAGCAGCCTGCAACTCGTCGGTTGCCAGCGTAGCAGTCATAGCACCATTATTAGCCAGGTCCGGTATCTGCCATGATTGGCAACCGAGTGCTGGATTAACAAAGCGTGAAAGCAGAGCATTATCGCTCGGATTCCCTAGCGTTGTCGCATTTGGCAACGCCGTCTGGTTGCCAGCCGAGAACTGAGCAATCTGACCATTACCATTCGACAGATATTGTGTTTGCACATTATCGCTCTGATCCATATCGACAAGTGCAAAGCTGCGCATAGTGAGACAGGGTTGACCATCCTGCGCCATTCCAGTTGCAGGCACCTTTATCTTATTTGCCTGAATTGCTGAATTCACATTCTGGAAAAACTGTGGTGCATTACAATAAGCAAACTGTCCAAAGTCAGAACCCCCAAGACCATTGACACAATGACCTTGATTTACAGCGCCTTTGAGATGCAGAATAGTACCATTGAAACCGAACCAGATACCAACAACAGCACCTGCAGGAAGCTGAGGCACCACTGGCGCAATGGCTGGTTGAGTTCCTTTATCGACCACCAGCGGCTCGTAGGAAGAAAGTGTATTGGTAGCAGGATCAAAGATAACTGCCTGAACGAATGCTGATTGCCCGGCGTTTGCCTCGTTACAGGGACCCTGCCCTGCATCTGTGGCAGAGAGCTGATAGGGCGTTGCCAGCCCCTGGGCCGTTAAAGGATTTGCAGGGACGCGCAACGTACAATTAGGATTGACCGCCGCTGCGGCATGTGAATTCATTATGCGCGGTACAATAAATACCACTCCGGCAATAAGAACAAGCAAGACTGGAACGCTTAACCCGATCAATAGGAGTGGTGAGCGACGACGCCTCTGCTTTGACGAGTACATAGAGGTTTCCAGAGGCCTTGAAGGAACTCGTGGTTTCGTGAGCATCTTTTTTTCCAAACACCTTTCAATTTTTGAACGCAGATCCTTCCGCACTACCTGATGTCGTGTATCGTAGACATCTACTCATCAGGAAAATAAGAGACACAACATATCGTCAGGCTTCATGCCAGGCTTCGATATTATTGTGCATTTTCTTAAATATATAGAAGAGAGAGTCACAACAGAGTATTGTGATTTGAAGTGATCATTATTGAAATGTTATTTGGAATAAGTCTGTCTAGAAATGATATTATCACGGAACTCTTGAATAGAGGGGATACCATTTACAAATTAGTATAGAGGTACTATCCAGCCTGAGCAATCTCAACCTGGATAGAGGGAAATGGAGCGTAACTGATGTCAATTCTGGGTAGTACTACGCTGTTGGCCTTCCTCAATCAAGCCAACCAGGTACTGCAGTTTTTCGATGGTATGTTGCACATTGCGTTTATTGCGTTCATATCCATCAGGGGCAAGTTGCTGAAACCAGACGCGAATATCCTCTTCGGAGATATCAAACCACTTGGCATCAGCCTGTAATCGCAGATAGACGCGCATCTGAGGATCTTGCTTTTTACGCACTCCCGCTTGTGGAGTTGTACCGGCGCTATCTTGTTCGTCAGCAGCTATCGCCTCTGCCAGTTCCGTAGCAGGATGTAGTTCACTATAGAGTGCATCAATATCGGCGCTACGAAAGAAGGCATCACGCCCAACGCCACGATGAGGCTTGATACGCCCCTCTTTGATCCACTGATCCAGCGTCACACGATCAATTCCCAGCCGACGCGCCGCCTCTCCTGCATCGACAAAGGCGAAGCCCCTACCACCCGATTTACTTACCATAATTTTGCCTTCCTTCTTTAGCGCTGTTGTAAAGTAATGCCAAGCCCATCGGGATCACGCAATACGGCTAATATCGCACCGGACGATTGCTTCTGTGGTGGCAATGCGAAAGGAACATCCTGTGCCTTCAACGTCTCGTAGGCGGCTTGTAGATCGTCGACCATAAAACCGAGTTGTGCTACACCTGCAGGAGTACGCCCTGGTTGATCAGAAGGTCGGCTGGCAGGCGTAGTATGAAGCGCAATCGTAGTTGTGCCAGTGCTGAACTCGGTCCAACCGGGCGAGGTAAATTTTAGCGGCAGACCCAGGATATCCCGGTAGAAAGCCAGCGAACGATTCATATCACTGACATAGACAACGACATAATCAGGTTTCTGAAACTGTATCGACATCGGTAAATTTCTCCTCTTTTACACGGTAAAACATCAGGAGCGTGCTTCCATAGCGCCGTTCATCGCTCAGGGCCAGCCGTTTGCATTGTACTGCTGCGACGACTGGACGCTCCTTAGGGTGAATTTGCACAATCACCAGCCCGTCATCAGCGACTAGAGGCGAGCTATCCAGCATCTCAAGAGCACGAGCGGCCATTCCTTGATACTGTGGTGGTGCAACATAGATGATATCATACTTCGACTTTTGCTCTGAAGATGAGGGATTACTGTTTTGTTGCAAAAACTTGAAGGCATCCATATGGAACGTTTCCGCACGATCGGCCAGGCCAGTAATCTGCAGATTCTCGCGCAGCAGTTTGAGCACCTTAAAGTTCATCTCAATAAATGTTGCAGAGGCCGCGCCGCGACTCAACGCCTCGATTCCTACGCTGCCAACACCCCCAAAGAGATCCAGAAAGCGTGCATCCTCCACTTCGGTCGAGAGAATATCGAACAGGGCTGTCTTCACACGATCAATAATTGGGCGTGTGCCCAATGTATCCGGTGCTTTCAGTTTGCGCCCCTTGGCTTCACCCGCAACTACACGCATCTTATTCCTCCTCCAGAATAGCCAGCACGGCCTCGACTTCGCTCAAAAAATCATCTTCCTTGGCCCACGAGATCAATGCCTCGACCTGATCGACCTTAAGCTTTTTCACTGAGGTCACATTCCACACGCCTGCGATCAGATCCTGTAACTGCTCCATACTGATCTGTGAATCTACCACATTCATCAATGCCTGCTGACGAGCTTGATTGGACTGAGTCGGTCCACGGGACTCGCGCAGACTGTCCAGCTTACTTCTCGCCTGCACACGCTCTTGCACAGTCAACTCACGCGGGAAGTCAAAATCTTCAAGATCATCATCCAGTTCGGAATTTTCCCCTGGCTCTTCCTCCTCATCAAAGGCATAAGGCTCTGCCTCTCTCACTGTCCTGCTGCGTTCGGTGGTGGAAGACAGAGAAGGCCTCGTTGTCTCAGGTGGCTTTGAGGATGCAGCAGAGAGGGGACCTGAGTTTTGGCGACCAGGAGAAGCTACCGACGGTACAGTTTCACGCGCTCGTTGTTCGGGTTGCGTTCCAGTTGCGTTCTCCTGCCCAACAAGCTTGTGGAGCTGTTCCACGGCATCGCGTAAATTTACGCCAGAGAGGGTTTTAATCTTGAGCATATCCATCGCCTGTTTCGGATTCAGCCCCATATTCTCTCTAATATAGCCAATAAATTGTTGAAGTGAAAGATTGCTACTTTCGCCCAGAGCAGGAGTAGAGGGCATACTCGCCGCTATATTGAGTCGCGATGACGGCACACTCACCGCTTCCTTCTGTACAGGTTGCGCTGGCTGTACAGGTTGAGCCGAAGCAGCTGGTTCAGGAATGTTCTCACGCACAGGTGCGACTTGTAACGGCTGTGGCCCTGTCTGGGGAGCGGGTACAGAGGCAGGTCTGGGCTGAGGTGCCAACCTGGCCGTTGGTGCAGGAACTGATGGTTTGCCGGATGCCGCTTGTCCACGTTGCAATAACTGCGCCACACGATTTTCCACATGATTAACAACCTGATTCATTCCAGCATCGGCCTCGCGCAGAAGCTGTTCGCGTTCCTCCTCGCTGGCACCTATAGGCATCGGAACATTCATTTCAATAGTATGTGAGCGCCCATTCATAGTGAACTGAGTTCCATAGCGCAACCAGATATATTCGCTCGATCCTCCAAAATCCTCTAATCTATTTCCTCTACCGTCCATAGATACCTCCTGCATACAGCTTTACCAGGTCTATACAAATGCGTAAGTAGCATGATGTAAATACATTATATCAAAAACATACCCATGTAGGGGCCAGATTTCTCGTGCCCATCATACGCGCACCGTTCACAACGCCCATCATCTGAGCCGGAGCTCTCGCGCTCACGTGTCTCCCTAATAGACATCTGCCAGATAGGAAAAAAAATCGACCAAAAATGTATCATCCTTGCTAAATACTACGTTCTAGTGTATGGTATCATTGTAAGAATTGTCGTATGTCCACGTGCTACTATGAAGTGGTAACCGATCAAGTAAATTCGTATCAACTAATTCAAACAATTGCGAACGTCCGAGAAAGTTGAGATGAGAGACATAATATGATAAGCCCTTCACCCACTCAACAACCACCATCGCCGCCAGTTCCTGAACGGGCAAAACGAGAATCAACACCTATCCGACCCAGGACAGGACAAACTCCAGCCGCTCGCTTCATTAAAGCCATTCTTCGCCCTATCTTCAAGGTATTCTATTATGTAATCAATGGAATACGGACACATAAGCTCCTTACTTTACTGGCCATTGTAATTCTGCTAGTCAGCGTTTCGACCACGATGAAATTAACGACGGGAGCGTTCCCCTTTGGTATTGGGAGTGATCCATTCAACTTTCAGACAAACGGTAGTACTGCCCCTGCCGATCATATCAAAAACTGGCTCTATGCGCTTCGGGACGGCAATGCAACCGAGATGTCGTTAATTCAACAAGAGATGATCATGTCGCAGCCCCCGGATGTCAACACACTTATCTCACAATATAGTCAGACGCAAGGGCATGTCAACTGGAAGTCCATCAATGTAATAGGATCATACAACGAGTCAGATACCTCGACAGATAGTTTCGTTGAAGTAGATATCTCCAGTCATGGGCCGGGTGGAAGCGTCACAGGCATGATGATATGGCACTTCAATACCTATCAAGGACGTATCCTTACCATTGACCTTGTAGGTGGTGCTCCTCGTGCCCCACTCAGCTAATAGCCGAGCAATTCGTCATACGAACAAAAGGATGCTAAACAATGGCAAAAGACGACACGAAGAAGAAATCCGGTAACCTGGATCGTTCAATCGATCTGGGAATGGACCAGTTTGGGCGCTTTGTACGATTGCGCTGGCTATGGCTTGTCCTCCTCGCTATAGTCATGTGGTATTTTATCGCCTACATAGTGCCGCAATTGAGTCCACCTTCCCCTGGCAGCATTTTAACCTATGCCTTTCAGATCGTCTTTGCGGTCCTCTTTGGCATCATGCAGTTCGTCGCCATCTTCTGGTTCCTGGGCCGTCCACGCCTCTACTGGGTTCTTCCAGGTGAGACAGGAGTCACATTTGATGACTATAAAGGCAACCCGGAAGTGCTCGAAGCCGCCCGCCGTATCGTCACCTTGCTGCGTGGCGTGAAAGAATTCCAGGAGATCGGCGGCACACCCATTCGCGGCCTTCTGCTTACCGGCGATCCCGGAACTGGCAAAAGCTACCTGGCTCAATGTATGAGTACAGAAGCAGGCGTGCCCTTCGCCTATGCCAGTGCCGCCAGCTTCAAAGCTATGTTTATCGGCATGGATATACTTATGATTCGAAGGCTCTACACTAAAGCCCGTAAGCTTGCACGTGAATATGGAGCCTGCGTTATCTTCTTGGACGAAATTGATGCTATCGGCATGGCTCGCGGTGGTCAAAATGGCGGTATGGGCATGGGTATGGGTATGGGCATGTTTGGAGGTATGGGTGGTGGAGCACTCAACCAGTTGCTCATGGAGATGGACCCGCCAAATATTGAAACCGGCTGGTTTAAAAAAATCATGCGCACCCTTGGCCTCGCTCATGGGCGCACCCAGTCGCAACCGGTCTTGACCGTTGGCGCGACCAACCTTCCTGACACCCTTGATCGTGCGCTGCTCCGTCCTGGCCGCTTTGATCGTAAGGTTCACGTCGCCGCACCAACTGACAAATATCGCCCCGAGGTTATCGAATACTACCTCAATAAAGTACAGCATGAGGACAGTGTCTCAGTTGTTGCACTCTCAGCCCGCATGGTGGAATACACTCCAGTCGCAATCAAACACGTGATCAATGAAGCTACCGTCATTGCGCACTTCGATGGTCGCGACAAGATAAGCTACCGCGATCTCATTGAAGCACAGGACGTTCATGAATATGGCCTCCGTCAGTTGAGCGAACTGACCCCCATCGAACGCCGACGCTTAGCTTATCATGAAGCTGGACACACGGTCGCCTGTTACTACCTCTTAGATCGCCACTTCCCTGCTTTTGTCACACTACATATGCACGGTGATCTTGAAGGAGCTGCCGCATTCGCAGCGTGGCGTCCAAAAGAGACAGTGATTACCAAAAGTAAGCAGGATATCCAGGCTCACATGCGGATCGCTCTCGCCTCACGTGCGGCTGAAGAATTATTCCTTGATGTCAACCTGAGTGGCGTTACTGGCGACTTTGCCAGCGCAACACAACTGGCGGCTGCTTATATCGGCATGTACGGCATGGATGGCACCCTCACCTCTATCCTCGCCTTTCAACAGGCTGGTATCGGCGGCGGTGGTATCGGCATCCCTAAAATGGCTGAGCGGATAGAAGGATTGCTGCAAGCTCAAATGAAGGAAGTGAAACAGCTCTTCCACGATCATAGTGAGGCCGTTATCGCGGTTGCCGAAGCCCTGATCGAGCGCGAAGAACTGGTCGCCGATGAGATCAAGCAATTGATCGACGAGGCCGACTCCAGGAAAGTTATCAAGTCGGTCTTGAATGATTTTGAGCCACTATTAGGTCTGCCCGAAAGCAAAAATGGTCATGCCACTGTCACCAATGGCAATGGTTACAGCAACGGAACAGGCGCAATCAGTGCTCCTCGTATCATCGACTCGACGCTCAATAGTGAGAGAAACAATTTCCAGCTCCCTCCAGAGAACGATGGAATCTCTCGCTTTACAAAAAATGAACCTTACTGGTTGTAAGTTTGTCTTTCATCTCGAAATAACCCGTACGGGCCGCGTTTACGACGCCCACCGTACGGGCCGCGTTTACGACGCCCAAACATCAATCCCCTCACGACAATATATCCACCAATCGCCTCACTCCATCACTGATCTCTTGCTTAGTAACAGCCGTATAGCCCAGCAGAATTGCGTTCGGATGAGACGACGCGATGTTATAAGTCGACATGGGTGGGATGATGAGATGTTGTTTCGCAGCCTGCTGAGAGATGATCTCGTCGGATGTGCCATTGTTGAGTATGCCGATAAGATGCATACCGGCATCTGCCGCATGCATGGTAAGCAAGCCTGTTAGCTCGCGTGTCACCTCTTCAACAAGATGTGCCTGCCGTTCGGCATAGAGTCTGCGCATAGAACGTATATGACGCGCAAAATGTCCCTGCGCCATAAAATCCGTCAGCACGATCTGATCGAGCATGGGTGAATGACGGTCAGCCACGGCACGGGCAGCGGTGAACGCATCTACTAAATGCGGTGGTACAACGAGATAGCCCAGGCGCAGACCTGGAAAAAGGACTTTACTGAAGGTGCCTATGTAGATGACCTGTCCTGTAGTATCCAGTCCCTGCAAGGATGAGAGCGGACGGCCAGCATAACGAAATTCACTGTCGTAATCATCTTCAAGTATCCAGGCTCCCATACGCTGAGCCCATTGCAACAATTGCAATCGGCGTGTAAGACTCATGGTTGTACCTAATGGAAACTGGTAAGAAGGAGTGATATAGACCATGCGTGCATCAGGACAGCTTGCAATACCAGACGCAACATTCAAACCCTCTGCATCTACCTGGACAGGCACAAGATGCGCCCCTGCCGCAAGAAGCGCACTACGCGCACCAGGATAGCCAGGATCTTCTATCCATGCTGCATCTTGTGGATCGAGAAGTAATCTGGCTGCAAGATCAATAGCCTGTTGCGAACCAGAAACAACGATAATCTGATCTGCTGTACACTGTACTCCTCGCGCAGTCCTTAGATAGCTAGCTATCTCTACGCGCAAAGGATAATAACCAGCTGGATGGCTATATCCCAATAGTTCACGTGGCGGATGTCGCCAGTGCTGAGCCTCCAATCGCGCCCAGATGTCAAAGGGGAAAAAATTGAGGTCAGGAATGCCTGGCCTGAACGCGAGCGATTTGCTATAGTAATGGACAGTTGCAACATCAGTTGTTGCCAACATTCTACCCCGCTGCGAAAGTCCACTCCCTTCTATCTGTGCCTTCAATGCCGGTATAGCTGAAATAGAGGTCGATCTGGGAAGCAACTCTTCAGGCAGGACCGAGGCAACATATGTTCCGCTCCCCTTTTTACCCTCGACATATCCTTCACTCAAGAGTTGATTAAAGGCAATTACAACGGTTGTACGCGAGATACCCAGGTGATTTGCCAGTGCCCGCGTCGAAGGAAGCTGCGTACCCGCCGCTAACTTACCCGATAAAATAGCGGCACGAAGCTCATCATAAAGCTGCCGATAGAGCGGAATAGACGACGTCGGATCTAACGCAAACGGTAAAAATAATACACTGCTTTGTTGCCTGACCATCTCATCACCTGACTGAAACATTCAGAAAATAGGAGATACAATAGTATCTTTATTGTACAGCAAAAAGGCAGGCAATCAGATTCATAGGTACCAATTATATGTACAAAATATCTATATACTAAAAGTGGTATGCATACTTTTATCTATAGTGGTTCTTGTTTCTGCTGCAGAGGTCAGATATACTAAACACTATCAATGGCATTGATGCTGAGATCTATCCACACCCGGTCGAAGACGACACATAACAATGTTGCAGAGCCGCTCATTTTTTCCTATTCTTGCACTTTGGCAACAAGTCCATTCATCTGGAGGCTTTCCCATGCAACTTGAGAAACAGACCCCCCACACAGGTACCGGTCTCCGTCCCAATTGTCTCTCCTTCCCCGAAGTCCTGGCCCAATCAATCGCGCTGATTGCACCTACAATGACCGCCGCGCTGCTCATCCCATTAGCGTTCGCGAGTGCAGGTCAGGGAACATGGTTGGCCTATCTCTTCGGCACAGTCATGCTGCTCTTCGTCGTCTTCAACCTGAACCAGTTTGCCCGCCGCTCAACATCTCCTGGCTCAATGTATGCCTACACTGGCCGTGGCCTTGGTGCTCGCTTCGGCGTTCTATCAGGCTGGACCCTGATCTGGGCATACTTATTTATCGGTATGGCTGGCATGACTGGTTTCGCGATCTTTGGAGGCCAGTTGATGAGCTTTATAGGTATCAATGTTCCTCCCGTCATCTTTTTCTTCATCAGTGGAGCACTTTGCTGGTTCCTGGCCTATCGCGATATCAAGCTTTCCGCCATGCTCATGCTGATACTTGAGGGTCTTTCGGTTACATTGATCGTTATATTAGCAATCATTGTACTCTTCCATCATGGCTTCACCGTCGACACTAATCAGGTTAGTCTCAAAGGCATTACCTTCTCAGGCATCGGCCTGGGTGTGATTGCCGCCATTTTTAGTCTTGTTGGATTTGAGAGCGCTACGGCCCTTGGTGAAGAGGCAAAGAATCCCTTGCGTTCCATTCCACGTGCAGTCATCTGGAGCCTTATTCTCACTGGACTTTTCTTCGTGTTTATCGCTTACGTGGAAGTCTCGGGATTGAGTGGCAATAAGCCTTCCCTCGATCAACTTACTGCTCCACTTAACGTGCTGGCCGATCTCATGGGAATTGGTTTCCTCAAGGTACCGCTCTCCATCGGGGCAATGTTGACCTTTTTCTCGCTCTCCCTGTCTTGCTTAAATGCAGGGGCACGTATTCTCTTTCCGATGGGACGCCATGGAGTTCTACACTCCTCAATTGGAAATGCACACAACTCATTTAAGACACCGCATGTAGCCGTGACTTTAACTATCGTGCTCATGGTGCTGATTCCAACTATTCTGACTCTGACCGGAATGCATACACAGGATGCCTATAACGACGTTGGTACCTTTGGAGCTATCGGTTTCCTTACCGCTTACTTCCTGATCTCCATCGCCGCGCCCGTCTACCTGTACCGTGATGGCAATCTGAAGCCCGGCAATATTGTGGTCTCGGTACTGGCTATCCTGTGCTTGTTGTATCCCGCTGTAAGCCTGTTCTATCCACTCCCCACCTACCCAACCAATCTTTTCCCATACATCTTCCTGGCCTACATGGCTGTCGGTGTTATATGGCTCTTTGTGGTCAGCCGCCGCTCACCCAGTAAGATTGAGGAGATTGAACGCGATCTGGAGTCAGTTCATAAGCTCTTCCAACCCAAAGAAACAGTAACAGAGCCGATAGCGATCAGCAACGATATGGTACCGGAACTGGACTAAGCAAGGGATGAAAGGATTGAAGTTATGGCAGAAACGTTGAACGCCGTAGGCCAGGTCGCATCGCTCTGGCGTTATCCAGTCAAATCGATGATGGGCGAGGAGCTAAATTCTACAGTTGTAACGGATAGCTCTCTCCTGGGTGATCGTTCTTTTGCTCTGGTTGATGCCGAAACGGGTAAAGTTGTGAGCGCTAAAAATCCGCGCAAATGGCCCACGCTCTTTAACTTCCGTGCAGCATTTGTCGAACCTCCAGAGGAGGAAACTACGTTACCTTCCGTACGCGTTACCCTGCCCGATGGGAGAACGGCAATCACTGACCAGAGCAATTTTAACCAGATTATGTCAAAAGCGCTCCAACGTGAAGTGATGCTCAATGCGGCTATACTGCAAGCGCCGGACCTGGAGGAGTTCTGGCCGGAGGTGGAAGGAATTCCCTCACAATAATGTGGTGACGGATGAAGCGATGCCACCGAATACCTTTTTCGATCTGGCTCCCATCCATATCCTGACCACATCCACGATCGACCGTTTGCGTGAACTCTATCCGCCGGGACGCTTTGAGGTGCGGCGCTTCCGTCCCAACATCGTTGTCCAATCAACTGAGAAGGGTTTTAGCGAGAACGCCTGGATCGATCATACGCTGGCGATTGGCGAGGAAGTCCTTTTGAGCGTCACCGCTGCCTGCCCAAGATGTGTGATGACGACGCTTCCCCAGGGCGATCTGCCCAGAGATCTCGGCATTCTACGTACAGCGGTGCAACACAACCAGGCGCACGTAGGAGTATATGCAACGGTAACACGTGGTGGCACTATTCGTCGTGATGATGTCCTGCGTTTAATATAATATCCGTGATCGGGAAATCTGGGTTCCTCCTGATTTAGTTTCAACCAATGGGCAAACGCACGTCCCTACCCAGATTCCCACGATTTTTTACCTGGAAAGACTGAGATCCTCTCTCCCCCACCGCTTGAATAATTTGTACATTTCTGCTATTGTGAGCGCAGATAGGATCTCAGACCAGGACTACAATCTGGTCCTCACAGCATTGTTACATTCTTGATTGGGTACAATCCATTTAAATGAAACGATTTATAGCACAATAAAGAGAAATTTTATGGCTGCAAGCACATTTGTACAGAAAAATGCTCAGGGCGAAAAAACAGCCTCGGAAAGCATTCTCAATCCACAAAATATCTTATTTGGGCTGGCTGCACTGGTACTTTTCGTTATCGGAATCTGGATGCGCATGCATAAGTTGGACCTGCCATTTGATCGCGATAGCTATGATGAAGGCGTCTACTGGCAATCGCTACGAGCCATGAGTGGAGGACAGGCGCTCTATCAGCAGATCTTCTACTCGCAGCCTCCTTTCTTTCTATTTTCTATCTTTCCTACATTTATGCTACTCGGGCAGACCCTTTCGGCAGCTCGCCTTGGCATAGTTCTGATCTCCTTGACCGGACTGATAGGTGCATTTTTGCTAGGAAAAGCCCTCAATGGTCGCATAGGAGCAATTGCGGCGCTACTTCTGCTTATTATGAACCCTCTATATCTTAGAGAGTCACAGACGATTCAGGCAGAAGCTCCCTCGGCGGCCCTTTCATTGCTCGCGGTTGGACTCGTCTATCTCTGGTGGGAGCGACCTGACGATATAACAGGTCTTTGCCTGGCTGCTCTTGGCGCTATAACATTAGCGCTCAGCATCCTTTCCAAGTTACTCGCATTCTCCGCGCTTGTTCCCATTGTATTGCTTATGCTTATACGCAGCTGGCAAATTATGCAGCAGGCACCTGAAACAAGGCTCAGGAGTGCACGTTCCATTATCGTTGGAATCGCAGCCTTTATCATAACCATAGCTATTCTGATTTTGCCCTTTGCTGGCTCTTTTCAACAATTCTGGTATGGCGTAGTTAGCTTCCATACTACAGCAGGAACCGTCTTTAAAGCTTCTCAATCTGGCAACCTTACATTAATAGAGAATATGCTACTCTCGCTTACTTCTCTTGCCGCACTTTACGGAACTGTTGTAGCATTGCTCAGGCGAGATTGGCGCGTGCTTCCATTACTGGCCTGGTTTCTAGCAACGCTCTTTATCCTATGGAGACAGACACCTCTCTTCTCACATCACCTTGTTGCATTAGTGCCTCCTCTGATCGGGTTGGCAGCAATAGGGATTGGACCGTTGCCTCAGCTTCCTCTAGATAAAAAAGGTATAATGAGCACGGGAGTAATACTTTCACTTGTCAGCCTGCTAGTAATTCTAGTAGCGAGCGTACAAGGAGGAAGAGACATTGTACAATATTATCATACGCAGCAATTGAGCAATGCGACGATTCAGCAGCAAAATAAGGTCATCAAAGATCTGCAGGCCGCGACACAGCCAGGTCAGCTCGTCGTGACCGATGGTCAGTTTATCACTGCTCTGGCGAATCGCAATACACCACCAGCACTGGTAGATACTTCATCTGTACGTATCGGCACAGGTTACGTCACATTCCAGCAACTTGTGCAGGCAGCAAAACAGCCGCAAGTGCATGCTGTACTTTTCTATACCGGACGCCTGACGAAAGAGATACCAGCGTTCCATACCTGGGTCAGCCAGCACTTTCACCTGCTGAAACGCTATGGAGGTGGCAAAGAATTGTGGGTTAAGCTATGATAAGAGGGAGAGATTTCTTGCAACGTTTTGATGTGTGAGTCCGTTATGGTAGTGAGAAGTACAATAGTGTAACAAACGATGAAAGGAAATAGACATGCAAAAGAAGAAAACCTTCAGCACAATGGAGATCATCCTGGTCGGCGTCATGGTAGGTTCGCTCGTCCTCTCGTTCATCCAGGCCCGTCAGGAAGAACGCAAACGCTAGCACCACCTTAATGTAGGGGCGCAGTTTACAAGCCCGTTGCGGTTTTACAAGCCCGTCTCGCTTTACGCGGCTACCAGAGGTTGGTGTGTTTCGATCACCTCATGGTAGCCACGTACAAGAGATTCCATTGCCTCATGCCAGGTGTGGCTGTGAGCGCGAATAGATGCGGCAAGACTCATTTCACGGCGCATCGACTCATCCTCGATCAAACGGGTCAGGAGTGATCTGTATCCTCCAACTTGCTCCTCTTCACTCAGCTTCTGGGCATCAAGCAGAAAACCAGTGCGATCCTGCTCGACAAGATCACACACACCTTCTGAAAGCAGACCTGCAACGGGCAGACCAGATGCCATTGCTTCCAGTACGACCTGCCCGAACGTCTCTGTATATGAAGGGAAGGCAAAAACATCGGCAGAAGCATAAGCCGTTGCTAATTCTGAACCACGCAGATAGCCAGTGAACGTAACAGGCAGACCAGAGAACTCCTGCTGCACCTCGGCATAAGCAGGACCATCCCCAACAATAACCAGGTGGCAACGCGTGGTATCCATCCCTTGATATGCCTGGATAAGAAGGCGTAGATTTTTCTCCCAGGATACACGACCCACGTAGAGCAAGACCGTTTTATTCTGTGGCTCATCTCTTTCAGAGAGCCAGGAAGCACGGAGCTCCTCGCTTCTGCATTCAGGCTGAAAAAGTCTCATATCGACACCACGCGGCCAGATACGCAGATGGTCAAAGCCTTGCAGACGCAACATAGCCGCCGTAGAAGGCGAAGGACAGAAGGTCAATGCACATTGACTGTGAATAAAGCGATTATACAACCACATAGGTCGCGTGAGCAGACCAAAGCCAAAATGCTCACAATAAGCCGCCAGATTGGTGTGATAAGAAGAGACTAATGGGATATTAAAGAAACGAGCTGCCGCGACTCCGGTAGCGCCGAGAATAACAGGATCAACAAGGTGGACAATATCTGGACGAAACTCATTCAGACGCCTCATAAACAATGGACGAAAGAAATTAAACTTGAGCTCTGGATAAAAAGGAAAAGGCAAACCAGCTGTACCAATAAGTTCAGCTCCAGCATATTTCTCCATACCTGAATCAGGTCCAAGTAAGAGAGCCTCATGTCCGTTCGTCTGCAAATGTTCCAGCAAGCGAGCTAATGTACGTGTCACACCATCCAGTTTTGGAAGAAAGTTCTCAGTAATAATTGCGACGCGCATTTTCACGTTATGGCCTCCCAGGTAAACAAGGGCAACATGCCATTTTCTTCGTAGGGAAACACCTTGAAAAAAGACAGGTATAGCCAATATTGGTGGCGATAAACACGTCCCTACGTGATCGATGTGTTCGATATGTATCTATATGGAATGGTAGCACGTTGTAGTTAGGAAGCCATTAAGGTATGTTTACAGGTATGTAAAAGCGAGGCTAAGGGGGAGTTAAATAAATTAGTCGGAGCAATCCCAAATGTCCTATTACAAGCGACAAAGCAGGCAAGGTTGTCAACAATAACAGCACCATTCGTTATAATAAAACAAATCAATATTTTTTGTATCTTCATGACTCAATATAGTGTTCTGTTGATCATTATTTGGCCTCTACCACAGGTGTAGGGGTATACCAATGTGTAGGGACGCGATTTATAAGCCCGCTCGTAGGGAAATCCGGTGGGAGGAGAACGCAGCCCAATGTTCTCCGTAAATTGAAGAAGGAAGCAGGAATATATGGCCAGGGTAAAGCAACAATTCGTACAGATACAACCCGCTAAAGAAAGAACAACGCCTCCGCCAGAGCGCGATGTTATAGAAAAAAGCCCCGCATCATATCAGGCCAGGGAAGCATCGGCGGCAGGACCACAACAGGTAACCTATAATCCTCCTATGCCTGGACCAGTTCCACCTCAGGGATACAGAGCGCCAGCTGGACAGGTACCACCTGCTGCGCCCGGTCCAGCCTGGTCTTACGCACCTTCAAATCAACCACCTGCACAACAATCACCCATGATACAGAGTCAAAATGGACAACCTTTAGTGCTTCCTGCACCTGGGTCAACGCGACCCCCATACGGGCCACCTATGCAATCACCTGCTGGACAACGGCCTATCGCTGGCCCTATGCTGCCAAATAATGCGCCACCTATGCAGCCGCCTTATGGCCCTCCTATGCAACTCCCCCGCTGGTCCATCGATGCAGCCGCCTTCAAACAGATCAAGAAAAACGTCCTACAAAAAGAGACACTTTCCCACCTGGGCACGTGTTGTGGTCATAGTAGTAGCTGTACTGCTGGTTGGAGGTGGAACTGCCTTCGGGTACTATCAGGCAAACTTCGCAAACCCATTAGGGAAGATTACCGGGCAACAGGCTGCTCAGATTGGCACAGATGGTAAGAGCAGCAACCAGGGAACTTTAACCGGCAATGGTATCGGCAATCAACGCGTCAATATTTTGCTACTCGGCAGCGACAATGATGGCAAAAATGCTGCCCCTCTTGCACAAACGGATATCGTGATCACCATCGATCCGCAGACACATTATGTTGGTATGCTCTCTATTCCACGCGACCTGCGCGTCGTCATTCCCAACCAGGGAACAGGTAAAATGGACGCGGCGTTCTCTTTCGGCTGGCAGGGAAATTTTGGTGGTGCCACTCCACTCTCGAATGCGGCTGGACTCAGCATCGCCACCGTCGAAAAGAATTTCGGTATCCACATCGATCATTACGCCTGGGTTGGCCTGGATGGCTTCGTCAAAGTCATTGACACAGCAGGCGGTGTCGATATCGATGCCACTCATCCTATCACCGATAATGCTTACCCCAATGATGTCAATACGGCAGATCACTTCGGATATAAGCGCCTTTATATCGCTCCTGGCCCACAACATATGAATGGCATGCAGGCACTCGAATATGTACGCACACGTCACGCCGACCTGGTAGGAGATTTCGGACGCTCCACTCGTCAGCAACAGGTATTGAGCCAGTTAAAAACCAGGTTGGATACAGCCTCGATTATCACCAAACTTCCTCAGCTGGCAAATGATCTCGGAGATGCCGTGAAAACAGATATGTCGATACAGGATATCGTCAACTTTATGGACTTTGCACGTAACATCGACACGACTAAGATTGATCGCGTTATCCTGAGCCCACCGTATTCTTCACCAGCTCCCGATACTACTGGGGACTTCTTACCCAATTGTAGCCTGATTACACCTAAGATTGCACAGATGTTCGATCTGGGTAACAACGCAAATTGTATTTCTACAGCAAGCACAGCTCCGGGTAATACAGCAATCGCCGCAAATCAGATAGGCACGAGTATAGCAACCAGTGCGTTATCTACAGCGGCGCTCTCCAGTTCTATCAACGCGGCAACACAGATTCTTGGACCGTCCTATACAAAGCAATAAAGAGAATACAACCGGAGTACATAGTCTGCTCGACTTAATGTTCCTGGTCGCCTTCGATTCATTTGATGCAACAAAAGTATAATGTTCTGCATGACCATTCTAGTAAGGTAATCAAAAATCGATGCTGTGGAATACCATGAAAAAATATAGATTTTTATACACAATATTCTCGCTCCTTCTGCTATCACTAAGCTTGCAAAGCTGCTTAGGCATGGGGAGTAGCACGACGAATAGCAACAACTTCACAACAACTGGCAATATCGGTATCAACAATACCGACCAGGCTATTTTTAAAGGAAAAATTTACTTTACAGTGAATCATAACCTGTACGTTCTTGACGGAACACGTACTCTGCGCCAGTTAACGCACGGCCTGACAGTGATGGATCCAGCTCTCTCGCCCGATGGCAAGTGGATTGCCTTTAGCGTACGTTACCCAAACTACTCTGACCTTGCTTATATATCTGTCAGTGGTGGTCCTCTCCATACAGTTATCACTGGTAAAGGGCAATTCTATGCGGCAGCAGGTGATGGAACTAACAACTATTACTGGTTGGCGCAGCCCACATGGTCACCAGATAGCAAAAGCCTGCTCTTCCTGAGCGACCTGCAAAAACAGTTTTTTTGGAAAAGCCTGGGTGCCCCATTTAGCAATGCATACTTTTCAGACCTGCAGATTTTCTCCCTACCGATAGGGCAGCCTATGCTTATAGCAAACCAGGAAACCACTACCATACAGGCCGTTGCCTATGCCTCCTTCGGCGATGGTGGAGACCGAGACGCGATCTATCGCCCTCATCACAACGATCAAATTGCGTTCACTCACTATCAATATGATACCGCTACTCATACACAACAAATTATACAAGTCTTTTGGAGAATCCCAATGCTATCGCTAATAATCCCGGTACCTACACTCCCGTAAATGACCCGGCAGTTCCTCTCACACCAGCAAATACCAATCAGCAAAGCATGGAACCGACATTCTCGCCCAATGGCAATTCTATCGCTTATATACGCCGACAAAGTAGTAACAGTATGGGCCTCTACATCATGCCAGTTGTCAATAATGTGACGCAGAATCCGAACAATCCAACCGTGGAAAATGCGGCGTTGCAACCATTCAATCAATCAGCATTTATCCTGAGTGGGCAGTATATCAGTGATCCCGCCTGGTCGCCCGATGGCAAACAGATCGCCTACCTCTCCTACAACAATAATATCTTCGATATCTGGCTCGTCAATGTGCATGTTGATAAAACAGGCAAATATCATATAACTGGCAGTCCGATACAACTGACTAGCGCTAATGGGCAACTCGATGGAGATTCGCGCCCATTCTGGAGTGCATAAACAAGATGGCATTGAGCACAAACTATCATAGTCAGCCATAAGTAACCCCTCGTACGACATACAGGGTTATAAATGCGTTCTACATAACAGATGGCATTCATACCTTCGTCCAGATTGCCAACATTAAACAGCTAACAGCATTACCATAATCTAAAAATATCAAAGCATTATTACTATTATCAGGGAGCATCATTCATGCAGCTTCTAAAAATGAAACACCGTCCTAAAATACTTCTGCCCTTCCGTCTTTTCATGAGCCTACTGAGCATCGTTCTATTCTGTTCAGGATGCAGCAACGGAGCAAGCTCACTTCTCTCCACATCGTCGGCAGCTCCCAGGATCGCATCTTCGTCCCCTGCACCCGCAAAAGCACCTGAAATAAAGACCGAGGCACAGCTACGTGCCAATCTCACCAAAATTCATCAGATTATGCAGGGTATGACACTCGACGAGGAACTGGGCCAGATGCTGCTTGTTGAGTATATGGGTTCTGACTATACCGACCCAAATACAGAATTGCATAAAATGATCACCGAAGGCCATATTGGAGGCTACCTATATCAGCCTGTCAACGGAAATTTTGATGCCCCTGCAGATACTATTACCGGAGCCGACTAATGTGGCAAGTCAGGCCCAGCACGATGTAAAAATACCCTTATTGATTGCAATTGATCAGGAAGGAGGGTATGTGAACAAACTTGCCTCCTTCTTTGGCGATGCTCCTTCCGCTACTGACCTCGTTGCCACTGGAGATGCCAATGCTGCATATAAGCAAGCCACAACCTACGCCCAGGAAATGAAACAGACCGCAATCAATACTGATCTCGCGCCAGTAGTAGATGTCGGCCCATCGTCAAATCTACTGCTCACCAGACTATTCAGCAATGATCCACAGGTAGTTACTACCTATGCAGGTAAATTTCTCGATGGATTGCAGCAAAATGGCATCATTGGTACTCTGAAACACTTTCCTGGTCTGGGTTCTATCCCCTCCGGCCAGGACCCGCATGTGGTGATTCCACACGATACAGAGAGTATGGCACAGATAGAAGCAAGAGACTTTGTCCCCTACAGACAACTGATCCAGAACAATAATCCCGCCATGATTATGACAACCGACGTTTATCTGGATGCGGTCGATCCCAATAATCCAGCTGAACTCTCTTCAAAAGTGGTGACGGGCCTCTTGCGACAGGAATTGCACTACAATGGAGTGATCATTACCGATGGCATCTATATGGTACAACGCGCAGGCTATATAGACTCTGTTTCCGCTTCGATTCAGGCGATCATCGCGGGCAATGATATCGTCGAGGGTCCTTATCAGCTTGATACTGTGAATTCTATCATTACAGGCCTCAAACAGGCTATTCAAGATGGTCGTCTGAGCCGTACACAGGTGGATCAATCAGTGCAAAGAATTCTCCTGATGAAGGCTCAATATGGAATTATCAAGTAAAACTCAGTGCCATAGAGATGCGCACTGAGCATTGAATACCCCATAAATACTAGTTGCAATACTATGGAACCCATCTATACGCTATGAATAATAGACGCATGTGCATGAAGCCGTTAAGCGTTCTCTTTTTTCTGGTTTTGCTGTAATAAATAAATAAGTTGATGGGAGGGATGAGGTAAGCTCCGCTTTTATGGGAGTAAGCAGTCCGCACAAGAGAGGACTTGCGCATAATTACAAAAATAACTTTTATATATTAGGAGAGGCTCTTATGCTCGAAACACCAGGTCGTAAACTGTTTCGCCCACCTTTCTCTCTGAGTCAGATTCCTCAAATTCCTGACCAATCTCTTAATGGAGCGCAAAATTCTCCTGCTAGCGCCAAATCTATAGCGGATGTAGAGACACGTAAGCGTCCCACGGCTCCACTCGCACTTTCACATAACCCCCCTTCTATAGCGGATGTGGAGACACGTAAGCGTCCTACGGTCCCATTGCGGCCTATCACCGTTCCATTGCAACCTCCTCCTGTCCAATTGCAGCCTCCAGTTATCCCATTACAACCTCCTGTCCAATTGCAATCCCCGGCTGCCCCATTACAACCTCCATATAGTAATGCAACAGTGCAAAAACGCAAACGCGCACCCATGTCGCCGCGCCAGAAAAAGCTTTTGATCGTGCTACTCATCGCATCACTGCTTCCCTCTATTATCATAATATTTGAGATTATCAATGGAGTAGTTCTCTATAAGCAGACGGAAGACGGAATTGCTCATTTACAGGCGATTCCAGCTCTCTTTCACGGTGGTAGCAATAATGGTCCAGGTAAATATTTTGATCAAAATAAACTACGGCAGGCCGAGGTGGACCTTGAAGCCGCACACGCTAATTTCGTATCTCTGAGCAATACACTTGATAATGATGGTATGATTGGCCTATCCTCTGGCCTCGCTCCTGCACAGATAAAGACTATTCGGGCGCTTGGTCATATTGCAGTTGATGGGACCACTGTGGCGCAACAACTCATCAAGGTCGCGATAGATATTGCGCCGACTGTGGCTCCCGCCCTTCAGCAAAGTTCCGCTCAAACAGATACTGTACCACTCAAACCTTTTATCAATACAGCTTCGTTTCAAGAAATCAGCAATACCCTCACTGCTATCACTCCACTCGTACATGCTATGACCATAGAGGCACAAGGGTTATCGCTTAACGCCTTGCCCATCAGTACCAGGCAGCGCGAACTGGTTACGTCAATTTTGCCTCTGCTTCCCATACTTGACTCAAGCCTCGCACAAAAACAGCAGTGGATGAATATGGTGGGATGGTTTCTGGGAGTTGATAGCCCACGCGCCTTCTTAATCGAACCCATGGATAGTTCTGAGCTGCGTGCTACGGGTGGTTTCACTGGACAATTTGCCGATCTCACCTTAAACGGCGGTCATATGGGACCATTGAAGTTTGCAAATATTGGCAAATATGAGGAAAGCCTTCCCGATTCTATCCCTGATCCTATGGTCTACCCCAAAGTCAACGGACAGACCGCTCCAGCTCCCTACTCAAGCTGGTGGCCGGTCGAAAATTTTGGTCTGCGAGACGCCAATCTCTCCGCCGATTTCCCTACCTCAGCGAGAATCGCCATGAATCGTTATACGTATGAATTTGGAAATCAAGTCGATGGCGTAATCATATTCACGCCCACATTAATTCAGCAAGTTCTACATGTAACGGGACCAATCACAATTCCAGCTTACGGAGAAATCATTACCGAGCAGAATCTGGAAACCCGCCTGCATTATTATCAACTAGATAATAAAGGCATCCGGCGGGAAGAGATCATTGAGCATGTTGAAGATCCGCAAGTGGCGCGTAAACTCTTTACGCAAAGAGTCACATCGACACTACTCAGCTCCGTGACACACCTATCCATCAATAAAATGCTTCCCATGGCAAATGAAATGCTCCAATCCATGAAGAGTAAAGATCTCCAGATCTATGTGACAAATCCTCAACTTGAAGCACTGATCGGGAAGTATGGCTCAACTGCTTCAATGGATCGCTCTACCACGCATGACGGACTCTTTATTGTGCAGTCTAATCTGAGTGCGAGTAAAGCCTCACAATACGTGGCAACCTCAATAAAGGATACAATTGCTCTGGATAGCAAAGGCGGTGCCACCCATAATCTGCAGATGACGCTGGATTATCAACAGAAGGGTGATGTCTATGGCCTTGACACGTATCGCGACTACGTTCGTATATATACACCCACCAATAGCCAGCTCATTTCAGGAAATGGCTTCGATCAAAGTGGCAAGCCCTATTGTGGAGATGCCCAACAATCAACCTGGCGGCTTTGTCAGCCAGATGTCTATGGAGATGGATCGCTCGTCTGTTCAACACCGATAGAGATAGGGCCTTCTACCTCGTATCTCAATGATCCTGCCGCAGGACTGTCAGACCGCCCGCTCGATGTGACTGATGCACCTACTAATCTACAAAGCGACGAGGCAGGACGTAACATGTTTGGTGGCTGGGTCGTCATACCGAAAAACTGCACTATGAAAGTCACCCTCTCGTGGTACGTGCCGCCAATGAACAAACAGGCATACGATCTACTATTACAGGCTCAGGCCAGCGTCTATGCCCCTCTAAATCTGACTATTCAGCCTACAGCAGGAATGTGCGGACAGAAGAACGCTCTGCATTTCTCTAGCACAATGAATGGTACAGACACAAACTTTACTGTAAAGCAACAGGGAGCGCAATGTTCTCTGGTTGCTCACTAACTCATCTATTCGTTGTAAGCAAGTAGCAGGACAAACGAGCTTAAGCAGAGCAACCCAATGGCTCCGTCATTAGAACTGGAAAACTCTGTTATTCCAGTATGAAAACTCAGTGTAAAAATCTAAGGTTAAGAAATCTTTACCGAGGTTAAGACTTCTTAACCTTGCGTTCTGCCAGCTTAACAGTCGTCCAGCGATATAACCAGATAAGTACGAGCAGAAGAAGTGCACCCGCAAGATAGCCAGCGCATCTGATGAGGTACTCAGATACAAATATTCAAACGGTGCCAGGAGACGCTGAAATTGAAGGGCGATTAAAGAATTCCTCATTCTTGCCGATATATATAAGCAAACGGAGAGGATAGATCATTAGTACTCTTTAGTGGGGATACATAACTGACTATAGCCCATAATGTTTCATTATGTTACTGCTCATACTAGCGTCCCGTTACGTAAGTTAAGAACAAGATTTTTTAAGAGCGTATCTATTGATATAGATTGGTACATCTTTGTATTGTAATGTAAGCCTGTAGGAGGAACACGAGTGAAAATCATGGTGGCGGACGATGACCGCGACATGGTAGACATGCTGAGCTATTGGCTCAAAGGACACGGCTATGACGTGGTGCGGGCATTTGACGGGGAGCAGGCTATCAAACGTTGGCGCGAGACGTTACCCGATCTCGTCATCTTAGATATTCAGATGCCCAAACTCGATGGTTTTGAAGTATGTCGCCAGATGAGAAGTGAAACAAACGCGATGGTGTTGATTCTGACTGCACATGATCGCGAAGATGACGAAGTACGTGGCCTGGAACTGGGTGCCGATGATTACCTGCGTAAACCATTCAGCCCCCGCCAACTTCTTGCACGCATTAAAGCTATTATGCGACGTTCCTCCAGCACCCGTGGTACTTCTGGATCGTCGATAACTACTGTAGGCCCAATCACGCTGGATGCAATGCGCCACGAGGTTACGAGAGATGGCTCTAAAGTCAGGCTCACACCAACCGAAAGCCGCCTGCTACACCTGCTCATTACCCACACTGGACAGGTATTGACAACAGACATGATTATCGAACGTGTCTGGGGCTACGATGAAGCTGGCGATTTAGGTCTTGTGAAAACTCACATCCGTCACCTGCGTCAGAAAGTTGAACCCGATCCTAATACTCCACAATTTATCATGACCGTTCCAGGTGTGGGATATACCTTTACCGCCCCTGTGACTATTGAACCATAAATAAAAACCGCTGGTCTCCTATCCCTTCGAGAACGGAGACCAGCCTCGCCTCACCTGAACTATTAAGCGCTTTCTATAGCATCCTCTTAACCATCTTCCTCAGATCTTAACCACAATACAACACATTTCTTCTTTGTTTTCTATCCCTGGCGTTTATAATTTTAAAGTGTTCTCCATCTGACCCTGAAACTATAGGTATGCAATGACCAGACAAGCATTCTTATAAGAACATGAGACTCAGATAGAGTGTGTAATAAGTAGAAGAAACGCCCGCCGTTTCACCAGTAAGATATATAGCAAAAGTAGAGGCACAATAAGTGGCATGCCTATAAATCAAAAAAAACGTGATTTGTCTCCTCACCGGCCCTAACTATCTATTGAACAAATCCAATCTGAGCGATGTACCTGTCAAACACTCTCTCCACTTCACAAAAAAGTAGCACCAACGTTGGAAGCGGAGAACGAGGAGATTGTGCCCGCCTCGTCAATCTTGCATGCACGCTTAAGCAATACACTGCAAACGCTCTTTCCACGCTCAACTCCCCTGAGCATTTTTCTACTACACATCTCACAATGGGAACGTATACACTCTACACAACAACTCACTCTTCCCCAACGTCAACACTATCACGTCTCACCTAGATCTAATGGAACAGATTATAGTCAATGTACGGCGCGTTATGAGAGCCGACGATCAGATCTTCCTTCAGGAACAGGCAGGGGCAGTCATCGTTTTTCCCAACGTTGATCAACAAGGCGCATATATTATATTGGAACGTATCTATCATAGCGTGTGCCTGCTGCAAGCCGAAACACTGCTTCCACCACTAACTCTCAACACCACTATTCTTATGGGCATGAGTTCCTATCCAGAACCAGCTTCTTCTCTCGAACAACTACTCTATTTCACTGCCTGTAGCTGCTCGTCTGTTTTACACTACGTCCAGCTATCATAACTCAACTTCGGGACACTTCCCCCTCTCCGATGCAGGAAACTGAGGCGAAAGATGAACACTCCCAGCATGCCAAAGGACAGACAGGTTTTCCCTTTATGATACTTGCCAACCACTATTCCTCCCCGTCTACAACAGCTTATTCCTCATTCACTGGCAACAGAACTTCGTTGTGTACCTGTCGGTCGCAACCATCACTGCCTCACAGTTGCAATGGCCGAACCCACTAACCACGAACATATTCAACGCCTGCATAACGCCACTGGCCTGACCATCTTCCCCGTCTCCTGTGATCTGGAAGAACTTACCACCCTGCTCACGAAGAAGCTGGTAAGAAAAAACACCTCTCTTCTGCTACTCTTTCAATATAGATGGTGGTGAATATCAACTCATCTTGGCGAAAAATTAACCATTTCGCAACCTTTCCTTAACCTGGAACTTCATCACCATGGGTTACTATAACATCTGATGAGACACTATTCATGTATTGGAGGAACCATTCACGAATGAAATATTCCCCTCATCGCACGATTTCAATAACCTTTTTATTGTTCTTTCAGTTGTAATTATTTACTTTTTAGGAGAAAAAAACATGGTAGTTCAGATGATTCAAGATGATACTCTGCTTACCTTCAAAGAAGCTATGAGCTATTTGCGTGTCAGCCGCTCAACCCTTTATCGCTTGATGTGGTCAGGTCAACTTACCGGACATAAAGTCGGGAGCACCTGGCGTTTCTATCGCGAAGATTTACGTGCCTGTGTAGGTCGTGAGATTTCGATGGCCGCCTTGCCCTCGTCATTTCTATCCTCCACAGTAACAATCTCTACTGACGTTTTACCTTCAGTAGTAACAATCCCAGACCTGCCAAATACCGCTCTCAGTGGAGCTATTAATTAACATTTGCCAATCATCCTATACTATATTCTCTATTAATAAATAACAGAAGCGGAATCGGTGTATCTGATTTCGCTTCTGTTATTTAGTCTTCATCAGACATCAGGTGAT
Organism: uncultured Chloroflexia bacterium; assembly: GCA_963731415.1. Classification (GTDB taxonomy): domain Bacteria; phylum Chloroflexota; class Ktedonobacteria; order Ktedonobacterales; family Ktedonobacteraceae; genus JACDAE01. Next base: position 258,509 of record CAVSVN010000022.1, on the reverse strand, counting down.
ACTCTACGCATGAAAAATCTTACAACCCGGTCAAAATCTATAATCTTCCAATCATTCCCACTTTTCTGTAACGTCAGCAAAACATTATAACTCTGACCAGGACGTGTGACATTCATAACTACAGTAAAGCGAGAAAAGTTGAAGCCTGTATTAGAGTCTGTTACAATACTTACAGCACCCGTTGTGTATGAGCTCACCGCTCCCATATTGTCATCCGCGCTTTTTGCCCTCTGCATGAATGCTGCCTGCGTCATTCCTGCTATTGAACTTTGTGGCATGAGATATTGGTAAGCACTCGCATAATCCTGATTGTGAGAGCTGCATCGTAGTATTCATTTGTGACATTGATTGCATTCGTCTCTGACTGTACTATTGGCGTAAAAAACTGGGAAAAGGCCCACCCACAAAATCCGCATGCCGCAAGTAGCAAAACAACAAGAATAGAAATGGTAATCCAGAGCCATCGTAAGATTTTTTGACTGGTGGTTGCTTGGGAGGAATGGGAGCAAATGGGGGTGGCTGCATTCCACTATATCCTTGTTGTGGAGGGTAGCCAGGGGTTCGCATTCCCACTCCTGCTGTTTGAGGGACGATGGCTGGGTAGCAGGTGATGAAACCTGGGCTTGTTGATAAAATGATGGCGGTGGTGGATAGACCAGCCCCTGACGAATTAAGTCTTCCTCTGGCCTATGCTGTCTCCCTGGCTTCTGGAGCCGACTTGTAAGGCTGACTCGTTTATTTATTCCATCTGCTTCACCAGTAACAATCTCCTGACCCTTATCGGACCATGGAACATATGACGCCGGAAATTCATAGAGCGGCGCTGATGCCTGCTCTGCTATATCTGTTTCTTTTTTTTCTTCCGGATCTTCCGAAAATTGATTGGGGGTTTGCATATACTATCTCAACTCTGTCCAGATGATGAAACTTGGGAGCGTTTTTCTTGCTCTGATCCCTTCGTTGAATATTGTTGTTCTACCTGAGTACGAGCCACCTCTTCAAACTCCAATTCCATTTCTTTCCTCACACGAAGCTCTGCTTCCATACGAGAAATGCCATACTTACGTGCATATGTAAGAATACGGGTTACATATGAGTGAGTAATATGTTCTCGCTGCTCTCTTAATCCTGGCATTGGACGCAAATTCAAGAGTGTAGTGAAGTTGAAAGTCACGCTCAACCAGGGCTATTGCCAACAACTGAGCATATTCAACGACAGCCTGGCAAGCCATTGGATCATTGAAAAACGCTGGTTGTGTACTGGAAACGATTAATGCGCCAGCAATACTTCCCCCACGCATAACTGGGGCGGCACAGGCGCTGGCTTCATAATCATCAACTTCAACCTGCAATCGTCTCCACCACCTATACTATTCCATACAAGCATACGTTGCATAGTCACAGCAGCACCAGCCAGCGTCGTACTGCCTAAATATGCTTTACTTTCGATATCGAACGGCCAGGGATGATTGCCTCTCATTGCTGATTTCGCGTAACGAGTGAATGCCATCTTTATGTGCTAGCATAAGCCTGGCAAACGTAATAGCCATACCATGCCGCTCAACATCTAAATGAAGCAGTGCATACTCAAAAATAGCTTGTGACACCTGCCAGAAACGTGTATCCTCCTCAACTGTCATTGCAACCAGATCCAGAACGCGACGATAAATATCCTTATTCACTTCACGGATACCTGCGGTCTGCATATCCAGTACCCCTGGAAAGGTCTGGTTGATTACATAGGAAAGGTTGCCACGATGTTCAGGCAAAACGTCCGGTAATCTCTTCAAATAAGTAGCACGCGGTTCTGAACTCCCATTCATCCAGCGATAAATGGTGTTCTCTGCAACATCCATTTCCCTGGCAATACGCGCGTGATCTCAGCACGGTCATGATATAAAATACTGCGTAAGAAACTGCTAAATGCAGTTAGGCCCCCTCCGCCGATCCATAAGTGAGTTGTTCCTCATTGACCTCGTATAAAGTGAAGATGTTCCCTCATCGGAATTCCACCTTTTCTCACTAGATGTACCGATCGTAGCAAGCTGTTCATTTCGTGGCTCTGAACTTTTCTGCTCAGACTTAGAGGTTGTTTTTCGTGAGCCTGGAGGACGCCCCCGCTTCCTACGGGGCAATTCAGCCGCATCTTGCCCATTTTTCATCGCTCTCATTCCTTACTACATTGAAAACAACGTAACATCTACAAGATGTTTTAATTGACATTATACCATACAAAATGGCGTTGAAAAGTTCTCAATTTTAGAAATTCTCTATAAAGTTTCATTAAAATCTTTACGATTTTTGTAAAGAAAAGTAAGGGTTGTTGGTCGTATCCGATTCACCTGTTACTGGAGAGCTATCAGGTCAGTCTCCTCAAGAAATCTTCATCAACTTTACATCTTGTTATACAAACATCAACAAATATAAATTGATTTGTATCGCATTTATTTTATACAATGTTTGTACGAAAGTACCACAATGTCATAAACGTATTGATTTTTTAAATGGCAACATGTAATATATTTCTCACGAGGAGGAATATCTCTCACCTTTATCATAAAGGCTGTGAAAAAATATCTCCATTACTTGGCTGGAAGGAATTATTCGGTGTTATGGCAGTAAACAATGTAGTGCACGTTAACGAATGTGGACTCCCTCTTAATGCTATCAATTGGCTGGAAACACATCATCAAAGCAAAGCTTTTGAGCGAAGACAAGATGATTCGCGACTTGCGACTCCAACGAGGGAGCTTTGTGGTGGATGCGGGTTGTGGCCCTGGTCTATGGACTCCCCTTCTCGCTCAGCAATAGGGCCTGACCGGCTACATTCTTGGGGTGGATATCTCACCAGAAGCTCTGGTCACCGCCCAACGAAGAAGTGCACATCGCTCGTATCGTCAACAAGTACAATATAAACGTGCATATCTGGAGCAATTACCCATTGAATATGGAACTGCTGACACGATTTTTAGCGCAAACGTCAGCCAGTATCTCTCCGATCCAGTCACTACATTTGCTGCTATGGGCCGCTACCTGGCTCCCGGCGGACGCCTTGTTATCAAGGATATCGATTTCGGTACCATGCGCTTTCAGGGCTATCGATCCCGCTCTACAGGCTCGCGTGCTTCACGCACGCGAAATATGGGAACAGGAACGCGTCAACCAGGCATATTCCTTTGAAGATAGTTGGGTGGGCTCAAAGCTTGCTGGCTACTTACGTGCAGCCGGTTACGAAGATATACAGGAGAAAACATATCGAGTCATACGACATTCCCCTCTCCCAGCCAACTTTCGTCAGTATCTCCAGGGCATTGCCGAATGGTTCGTCTGTGAAGGCGCTCCATTCCTTGCTAATGAAGATGTAACAAATTGGCTACAATGTTTTTTCTCTGCAACAGAAAATGTTTTTAGATCAGGATACCTTCCTCTTTGAGGAAACTGAATTCGTGGTTACGGCTCCTGGCATGGCCGCCCACCACGCTTCTATATAGATATGCAAAGAGAGGTGCCTTCCCTGGAGGAAGCACTCATGGTCACTCCGGGTAATCCTCTCTCCGTAGCTCATTCGTCTCATCGGATTGCCCGAGCCGGAAAACGATGGGAGGTCCCCCACTCACAGCTGCATCCGCTTCTTAAAGCGCCCATGTGGATGAACTCTGAGTGGAAGCCTCCCATCGTTTTTGTGGAAAATAAAAAAGCAGGATGTTTTTTATGAAACATCCTGCTAGAAAATTATATTTATAAAATGATAATTATCTCACAAACATCTTTCCAACCCTCTCACCGCTCTCTTTCAGGCAAATTACAATATATTTGTACAAATTATTAACATTGTTTGCTAAATGTTAACGACTACCATTAAGTTGATCTGCAATCATCGCAATGGCAACATCACCAACAAGCGAGTGCAACTGATTATGAAGCTGCCCCATATTTTCCATGCGTGCAGTAATAAAATCGTGCTGCGAGGTACCATAAGAAAGCCCTGAAAGACCTCGCTGAGCAGCTTCGTACTCCGCGCTAATCTGTGACAACAAACGGGCAACTTCACTACGTTGTTCATTCGCTCCAAGCATGATTTTTTTCCTTCCTGGTTGCAGAGCCTGTGGACTGGATATATTTTTAGCGTTAATACATAAGACCAACAAGATGTAAATACAATGTGTATCGTTTGTAAAACACGATGTACAATACACATTCATAGTATGCACGAAAATGTATGGCTTTGTCTAGTGGTTAACACCCCTTTTTTTGAAATTCAGTATTTTTCACAGAAATTTCACATGTTATCTCAATGTATAAACATCGATAAACATTTTATTTACACTTACCACGCTCATCAGTATAATTTTCTTGTTTCTAACTCTTGCTCAATCTCCTCCTTCTTTATTGCCATCCCCTCCCTTTAAATAGTACTTCCGGTTCCTTTTTCTGTCGGCATTCAGTCCCTCTACTTATAGAGACTGCATTTCCCCTCATCGATAAAATATATTTTTACGAATTTGTTACGAAATGCGAAAAATTGCTAACTTTGGCTTGTTTTTTCTTGCGATTCCCTTCATTTCTCTCCTTCAATATGGTATACTCCTTTTAGCGTCTAGTTCACTGCTTGCTCGAATGATTGCATCAGGACTGTAACACGACGTGAAGAGGCCACATTGTCTCCCCTCTGGCATATGTGCCAGTTGCAATGTCGGCAACAAGCGATTGCTTCATCTATTGTTGAAGGGTAATGGGAATGAACCCGTTACAGAAGCGAAAAGGAGTAGTCCTTCATGGCACGTGTCCAATTTGAGCATATCTACAAACGCTTTGGCAAAGTCGAAGTTGTCCATGATGTCAGTATTGATATCAAAGACAAAGAATTTCTTGTCCTGGTTGGTCCCTCTGGTTGTGGGAAAAGTACCTGTCTACGTATGGTTGCCGGACTTGAAGAGCCTAGCGAAGGCGAAATCTATATCGGTGATCGCCTTGTAAATGGTGTTGATCCTAAAGACCGCGATATCGCAATGGTCTTCCAGAACTACGCTCTCTATCCCCACATGACCGTTTTCGATAATATGGCCTTTGGTCTGAAACTGCGCCACTTCCAGAAAAATGATATCAAAAAACGCGTGGAAGAAGCCGCTGGTATCCTCGGACTAGAGCAATTACTCAAACGCAAACCAAAAGAGCTGTCCGGCGGTCAGCGTCAGCGCGTCGCTCTTGGTCGCGCCATTGTGCGTGAAGCCCAGGTCTTCCTGATGGACGAGCCACTCTCAAACCTGGACGCCAAGCTTCGTGTCGCAACACGCGCAGAGATCATCAAGCTGCACCAGCGTATTCAAACAACCGTCGTGTACGTCACACATGACCAGGTTGAAGCCATGACCATGGGTGACCGTATCGCCGTTCTTAATGGTGGTATTATTCAGCAGCTCGGCGCACCACAGGAACTCTACGATCATCCTTCTAATATCTTCGTGGCTGGCTTCATTGGCTCGCCCGCGATGAACTTTCTTCCCCGGTGCACGAGTTGTAAGCGATGGCGATCTCACAAAAGTGGTACTCGAAGGCATCGGACAGGTTGCAGTTCCCCCACTTTTCGTGGAACGCGCTCGTGCCGCTAGCAACAAAAATCTTACCTTTGGCGTTCGCCCGGTCCACCTGGAAGACGCCGCTCTCGTCAATCGCAACGGTTCCACCCCTTCCACTCATCGATGCGGTCGTGGATGTGGTTGAGAACCTGGGTAACGAACTTCAGGTCTACTTCAATACCGGTGGACATAATGCAGTTGCGACCCTTAATCCTCGCTCGCAGGTTGCCGCTGGCGATAAAGTCCGCCTGTACGTCGATAGCGACCAGATCCACCTCTTCGATTCGGATACTGGTGAATCTATCTTCTAATAAATTTTTGTCCAATGTCCTGGAATGTGAGGAGTACCATTGCAGGACATTTTTATTTACAAATCTCTCACTGAAAGATGACATAATCGGTGCTTCAATCCCCCAGATAAGCAGGTGTAGAATATATATTCGTAGAGCATTTTACTGTTAAATAAATTGCCATACATAGGATACATAACTTTAAGGTGTATTTTTGTATTGCGAGTATAATATAGATAGGTAGACGAAATGAGATACAATAACACAATGATGTATTCATTAAGATAAGTTGTTGGAGTGACTAAACATAACAAATGCGATAGTATGCTCTAGTAATTTGTGTAAGGGTCTATAAGTGTTTCTCATATCGACAGTATCTGCCTCTTTAATAGGTGCTTGTTTTGTAACAAGTGAAAGGAACATTTTCATGAAGACGGATATCAACAAAAGCGAACTTACGATAGACCTGGAAAATCCCATCGGTGTTCTCGAACTGACCGACGCAGATCTGGTACAGGTGCAAGGTGCGGGGGGAAGCAACTGCGATCATTGGCAATCTCGTACTAACGAGGGGTGTTGGAATCACAGCAATGACTGCAATAGCTGGAGCTTCCATCATCAACATCGAGGCAGACAATCTCACCAGCATCATTGTAGTTGGGAGTCCAACAATAGTTACAATGCTTGGGGATCCAACAATGGCTACAATAGTTGGGGATCCAACAATAGTTGTGGCAATTGGGGATCCAACAATAGTTGTGGCAATTAGAACAACTATTAGAAGTTTTTGAGGCGGTAAAAGAGCATGATCTCAGTTATCTGAATCAGGTTCTTTCCTTCTTTAGATATCAGCGCGGCAGGCTTAAAGCCTGCCGCGCGAAGTTCCCCCATGAGAGTAATCCTACCCTTTGTATTGCGAATACGTTTAATTGCGTAACGGCTTACCCGTCATCAAAATGGATTCCATACGCGCCTGCGTCTTCTCCATGCCACATAACTTGAGGAACGCCTCACGCTCCAGGTCAAGCACATACTGTTCCGTGACAGGCTCAAGCGGGGAACACTCTCCACCTGTGAGGACACGGGCAAGTTGCCGCGCAATGATGCATCATGCTCACTGATCTTTTCTGTGAAGAGCAGATTGTCAACCTGTTGCTCTAATACCAGACGCGCACCCACTCCGGGCAAAAGCAACATCTGTGGCTGTGCAGGCTTCCACTTCCCGCCTGCCTGAGCTTCTGCTAATTTGAGCGCATCAGCTTTAGCATCACGCAGCAATAGGTCACGGTTGACAGTGATGGCATCGGTCTTGCGCAGGAAACGCAGCTCCTGAGCCTCTACAGCGCTGGTGGAGACGGTGGCAACCGCAATCGTCTCAAATGCCTTACGTACAGGCGTAAATGGCCCACCTGTCTTCCCAGCTTTCTGCGTCTCCAGGCTGGCACCCTGGCGCAGCAGAAGTTCTTTACAGCCACCACCAGCAGGTACCAACCCGACACCAACTTCAACAAGTCCGATATACGACTCAGCAAGAGCACGTGTATGGTTGCAATGCATGATGATCTCACAGCCACCACCAAGTGCTCGACCAGTTGGAGCTGCCACAATAGGGATTGGACTGTACTTAAGCAACTGGTGTGCCTGCTGTAAGCCATTGATAGCACCCTCTAGCTGCCTCCACTCTCCACCCCTGGCCCCCATGAGTACCAGCAACAGATTGGCACCCGCAGAGAAGTCATCCGCCTCGTTCCCGATCACCAGGGCGCGGAATTGCTGCTGGACCATCCCCTACAGCATAGTGCAGCATTTCGATGATGCCTTCGTCGATCGCATTCATCTTTGTGTGGAACTCAAGACAGGCAACACCATCGCCCAGGTCTATCAATGCCGCCGAACCATTGTCATACACGACTTTGTTGTTCGCCTTGAACGCCTGCAGAGAAATGCTGCCCTCTGGCACAGGTACAGGCTTATATTCCCCCGTGACAAAATCGAAGTACTTACGCTGCTCAATACCACCAATGTAGAATGTGCCCTGTCCTTTATCGATGACACGGCTGTACCAGCGCTGGCAACTCACGTCCCTGCGAAGACCTTCTCCAGCACTTCGGGATTCTCCAGCAACAGATCCCACACTTCAAAGCTGCCAAAAGTAAAGTTGAAGCCCCAGCGCATCGCTTCGTCAATCGCTACAATACTATCAGCGATCTCTTCGGCAAGTTCAGCGGCATAAAGCAATGAGTCAGCCGTGGTCTCACGCGCTAACTGCGCTGGCACGATCATCACCCGGACAGCACTGCAAGCATCTGCTTCTTCGGATCGCTGAAATTACGTGCCGCTCCTATTGAGGCATAACGTACCTTGTTCTGTGGCACATACTCGAACGTTTTCAGATCCAGTTCCAGAATGCTTGATTTTCCATCCGGACCCTTGACGCGCTTATAGAAACCCTGCCCGCTCTTCTCACCAAGCCACTTGCGTTTGACCAGCTCGCGCAACACCTCAGGCGCTCGAAACGCTTCCCGCTACGGATCATCAGGCACATTTTCATACAGATTGTCAGCACACATGCAAGGACGTATCCAATCCTGAAAGATCTGCCGTGCGAAATATTGCCGATTTGGGACGCCCCATGCTCGGTCCCAGTATCGTATCAACCTCACCTACCGTGTACCCTTCAGTAATTCACACGCTGAATAGTAGACATAAAGCCATAGGTGCCGATGCGGTTGGCAATGAAGTTTGGCGTATCTTTACAGAAGACAACGCCCTTGCCCAGCACTTCGGTTGCGAATTGCTGCATATATTGGGCAAGCGCTGGATTAGTGTCGGGCGTAGGCACAATTTCGAGCAGGCGCATATAACGCACCGGATTGAAGAAGTGTGTGATCAGGAAGTTATGGCGGAAATCCTCGCTGCGCTCTTCCAGAAGCATATGCGCAGGTAGGCCAGACGTGTTAGAGCTGATAATCGTGCCAGGCGTCAAAACTGTTTCGATCTTGCTGTAAAGTGCACGCTTGATATCTACACGCTCGACGACGGCTTCCACGATCCAGTCGACATCCGCAAGTTCTTCCAGATCATCCTCGACATTCCCTATTGTAATGAGCTTTGCAGCACGCTTGCTATAGAATGCGGCAGGTCTGGCTTTAAGTGTCTTTTCCAGGCCTGTGCGTGCGACAACGTCGCGATCCTTCTTCTCGTCAGGAGGCACAATATCAAGTAGCAGGCTGGGTATGCCGACGTTGGCGAGATGGGCCGCGATGGCAGCCCCCATAACGCCAGCGCCGAGCACCGCTACTTTGCGAATCTGGTACGACATAGCTATGACATCCTCTCGATAAGCGTAGCGACTCCCTGGCCTCCACCGACGCAGAGTGTGGCAATACCCAGCGTCTTGTTAGCTGTCTGCAGATCGTTGATCAGTGTGGCGATGAGTCGTGCTCCACTACTACCCAGTGGATGACCCAGCGCGATGGCACCACCATGAGGATTGAGTTTCTCCTCGTCGATCCCCATGGCCTGTACAACTGATAGCGACTGCGCCGCGAAGGCTTCGTTCAATTCGATGATGTCGATATCGCTCAGTTGCAATCCTGAGCGCTGTAAAAGTTTGCGCATAGCCGGCACTGGCCCGATCCCCATGTACATCGGGTCGAGACACCGGCTACGGCCATAGTGCGTACCTTTGCCAGCGGCGTTATCCCCATGTCACGAGCTTTTTGCGCCGACATTAAGACGACGGCAGAGGCTCCATCGTTGAGCGGGCTGGAATTACCCGCCGTCACCGACCCACCTTTAATAAAAGCGGGCTCAAGGCTGGCAAGCCTCTCCAGTGATGTGTCACGACGCGGCCCCTCATCAATCTCCATTAAACGCCCATCCGGCAAAGGTACTGGAACAATTTCTCGCTTAAAAATGCCGCTATCAGTCGCCGCAATAGCACGCTGATGGCTACGCATAGCAAAAGCATCCTGCGCCTCACGACTGATCTTATATTCACGGGCAAGATTTTCGGCTGTCATGCCCATTGGAATATAGCTTGAATAGCCATATTCCAGTTCACATGGAGGATATGATACGCTACCCTCTTCACCCTCACGTGCCTTGATCAAACGTGGATTAAAGCTTGGATTAAAGCCACCCATTGGCACACGCGACATGCTCTCGACACCACCCGCGACCACCACTTCTCCCAGGTCAAGCATAATACTCTGCGCTGCCATATTAACCGCCTGCAAACTTGACGCACAGAAACGGTTTACTGTGACACCACCCGCTGTCTCCGGCAATCCTGCCAGCGCACCAACGATGCGGGCCAGATTCATTCCCTGCTCACCTTCTGGAAAAGCACAACCGAGAATAAGGTCTTCAATTAACGAACGATCTAATTGTGGCACACGCTCAACAGCGGCCCTGACGGCAACGAGCGGCAAGATCATCGGCTCGTACATCCTTGAGAGCACCCTTGTTCGCTCGTCCTATAGGAGTGCGTACTGCACTGACAATAACGGCTTCTGACATCTCTCTATTTCTCCTCTTTTATAGAGGGTATCCCTGCTTCTCAACAACAATTGCGGCAATCTCTCGCTGTGCTGTGACGCCGTTGAATACATAATCGCCAACGTAGGCACGCACACGGGCCAGCTCTTTCTCTACTTTTTCCGCATCAGTATTCGTCATAATCATCTGATCCAGATTGCTACGAATGCGAGCAAATGCCTAACCAGCTTGCCAGCTGTGCCAGTTTGACATGTGTCGCGCTGTTCTCGTTGCCCCGCTTCACGGCCTGAATGGCACGGGCAAGGGCGCTATCAATCGCATACAGGTCGATCATAATGTTCGCCAGATACTCAATAAACTCCTGCTCATTTTCAAGTGCCTGCATATATTTCATGGCGATCTTCATTGCACTGTAAATGGTCGCTTCCTTAGCACGCTCCAGGGCATTGACGGCTCCGCGCAATTCGGCAGGGACGGTTTCACCAGCTTTCTCAGGTGCCTGGCCGGATTTGACACGTTCCTGAATCTCAGGGAAGCGCGTCATGAGATCAATCTTGCCAGCCAGCACACGGCGGAATAATGTGCCAGCAGCGACCATACGGTTGATCTCGTTGGTTCCTTCAAAGATGCGCTGAATACGTGCATCGCGATACGCCTTCTCAATGGGATACTCATGCATGAAGCCATAACCGCCGAAGATCTGCACGCCCTCATCAACCGCCAACGCCAGCACTTCGCTTCCATGCACTTTAGCAAGCGAAGCCTCAATGGCATATTCTTCAATCGATTTGAAGACGGTCTCAGTATTTTCACCTGCACTACGCTGAGCCTGGGCAATATTTCCAGCAGTACGGAACACTTCGCTCTCAGCCGCGTATGTTTCGGCCGCGACCCGTGCCAGCTTCTTTTCGATCATGCCGAACTCGTGCAGGAATTTGCCAAACGATTTACGCTCTGTAGTATAAGTTGCGGCCAGCTTCAATGCCGAACGCGAACCACCAACAGTTCCGGCTCCCAGCTTCAAACGCCCAATATTTAAAATGTTGAAGGCAATCTTGTAACCTTTGTGTATCTCACCCAGCAGGTTCTCAACGGGTACAAGCGCATCCTCAAAGTAGACCTGGCGGGTTGATGAACCCTTGATGCCCATCTTGTTCTCTTCAGTCCCCGTCGAAACTCCTGGATAGGTGACCTCGACGATAAAAGCTGAGGGTCTGTTCCCATCGATGCGGGCAAAAACAACCATCATATCGGCGAAACCAGCGTTGGAGATCCACTGCTTGGTCCCATTGAGAATGTAATGTTTGCCATCTGGCTGAGAGCGATCGCACGAGTGCTCAAACTCATCGCATCCGATCCTACACCCGGCTCGGTTAAGGCATAAGCGGCGATCCATTCACCACTTGCCAGCTTAGGCAGATACTTTTGCTTCTGCTCCTCGGTTCCGTAGTAGACGATGGGTAGTGTACCAATGGTGGTATGCGCACCAAAGGCAACGCTAAACGATGCCTCCTTCAACTCGGAAGCCAACCAGGGCACTGGTAAGTAATCCCAACTCGGCACCACCATATGCTTCAGGTATATCGATCATCAACAATCCCTGCTCTCCAGCCTTTTTAACCAGGGATGGCATCAAGCCCGGCTCCTGACGATCGATAGCATCGACATGCGGCAATACCTCGCGCTCAATGAATGTCGCCGCCGACTCTTCAATCCAACGTTGCTCTTCGTCACGCTGCTCCAGGGTAAATATCTTTTCAGCACTCTCGCTGACAGGAGTGGTGAGAAATGCTGTTCCTTCTTCAGTCGGTTTAATTGTTGTTGACATAGATGCTGCTTCTCCTTTGATTATTCGCACGGGCGTCGTAAACGCCGCCCGTACGGTGGGCGCGATAAACCTGGCCCGTACACATTATTTTGCGTATGCGCAATTCTCTACGTAAGATTTTGCCAATAATTGACTTGGGTAAACTTTTGCGAAATTCTATAACTTTTGGCACCTTGTATGATGCCAGTTCTTGTTTACAAAATGCGACAATCGCCTGCCGCGTCTTTTCCGATGGCTCAACACCCGGTTTCAGCACGATAAATGCCGCTACCGTCTCGCCTCGATATTCATCTGGCACACCTAGCAACCGCGGCTTCGACGATATCAGGATGCTGGAACAGTACCTCTTCAACCTCGCGTGGATAGATGTTGAAGCCACCCGCAATAATCATATCCTTGGCACGCTCCACCACATAGAAGTATCCATCTTCGTCCATCCTGCCAATATCACCAGTGCGCATCCAACCATTATGAGAAAATAGCCTTGCTCTCGTCCTCGCGCTTCCAGTACCCTTTCATTATATTGGGTCCCTTCACAATAATCTCGCCCACCTCACCAACAGGTACCTGCTCACCAGTCTCCCGGTTGACGATAATCGCCTCAACATTGGGTAATGGTAGGCCAATACTTCCATTGCGGCGCTTGTCTGTGAGCGGATTGCAATGGGTGACTGGCGATGCTTCGCTCAAACCATACCCCTCGACAAGTGTAGCCCCTGTCATCTTCTCAAAATCTTTTTGCACTTTAGCAGGCAACGGAGCGGCACCACTGATACAATACTTGATCGATTGCAGTTGAGCATGTTGTTCACCTGCTTCATGCATAATAGCAATGTACATAGTTGGAATGCCGGGAAAGAGCGTGGGTTTGTAACGACGAATAGCGTTTATAACATCTTTTGTCTTAAAGCGCGGCAATAAAACCATAGATGCAGCCGCAAGAATGGAGAAGTTCATACCAACCGTCAGGCCATATGCATGAAAGAAGGGCGCGACACAGAGAGAAACTTCTTTCCCTCTCCCGCCTCAGGCGTCCAGTAGCGCGTCTGCATCGCATTGGACAATAAATTACGATGTGTCAACATCGCGCCCTTTGCAAGTCCAGTGGTACCACCTGTATATTGGAGGGCGGCAAGATCATCGCCTGTTACTGGTACAGGCAGGTTGGAAGCCGCAACATCTTCCCTTGTGCACACGTAAAAAGTTCTGCATCGTATGTAAAGTTGGATCGCTTTTTAGCTCTGTCGCGCTCAATTTTGGCTCAGGTACTTTGACTCCACGCTGGCTCAGTGGATAAAGCATACGTAAAATAGGAGGTAAAAAGTCGGCACGGGCTGGTAACAATAATATGTTCTAATGCTGTCTGAGCACGAATATTACGGACAGAGGGATAGAAATGTGTCAAGCATGACGATGACGGTGGCACCAGAGTCGTTAAGCTGGTGAGATAATTCACGCTCTGTATAAAGAGGATTGGTAGGCACAACCACGGCCCCGGCTCTTAGTGCTCCATAAAAAGCAATCGGATATTGAGGAATATTTGGCAGTGCAATAGCAACGCGATCCCCTTTTTTCACGCCTATTTTCTGTAAACCAATGGCAAAACGATTGGCAAGAGTTGAGAGTTGAGCATAGGTAATCTTATGACCATAGTAAATTATAGCGGTATTGTTTGGATAATGACGCGTTGCATTATCGAGGAGCCAGGTCAGAGGATGATCGGGAATATCGATATGAGCAGGAACACCCTCTTCATAGAACTGTAGCCAGGGACGAGTCGCTAATAATTCAGCATTTGTCTGCAGCAGCTTGATCGGATACATGTTGTTCCACTTGTGCATTATTGATGAGAGATGGGTCAGACATGTAGCAATAGCTCCTCTCCATAGCGGCACCCCTCGCAGGTACCGGAAGCGACCTCTTTGTCGCCGCTATAAGCAATAAAACTACCCACTGCCATCAGTATAAGTTATACCATGGAATATAGACATGTTGCCAGCTAACAAATTTTGCGGCATAATGTATCAGATAGCTAACGCTATCATGCTAGTAAAAATGGCTTTGAGGGGGAAATATCTTGTGGAAACTCAATATGATACAAAGCAGATTTCGGATTTCGCGCAACTGGTAACGCGCTTTCGTCAGAAGCACGACATGTCACAAGGACAACTGGCGCAGGCCACCCGTCTCTCGCGTACATATGTCTATCATCTTGAGACGGGACAACGTACAAATCCCTCATCTGCCGTCGTGCAAAACATTGTTCGTGCTCTGGAACTGACATTGGAAGAGCGCAACCATCTTTATGATGCCTATACTCAACTTACTGGACAATATATCGACTCTGAATTGTTTGAAGGTACCCTGCTCGATATGGGGGAGCTGGCACGTTTGCTGGTGCACAATACCTCTTATCCTGCTCATTCGCTGGACCGGCTCTGGTTTTTGCATTCCTGGAATGCAGCTGCAACGACGCTTTTTGAGGTGCAGGAAGCAATCAGAAAAGGGGAGAAACTGCATCTATTAGCGCTTAGTTTTTGATCCTCTGATGCGCCGCCGTTTTCATGGCTGGGAGAATCTGGCCCGCCGTTTGATGAGCGATTTTCTCTACGATACGCGCACCATGACGCATTTGCCTGAATATAAAGCGCTCTGGAAAAATTTGCGCGAACTTCCTGAATTCCGGCGTATCGCCTCAGCAACGTATCCAGCGGAAAACCCGCGCCCTCTTTCGTCTTCCAGGTTCAGCACAGTGAACTTGGTCGCGTGACTTTGCGCACCGCTATCACCGGGTTCACTGGTGTCGCTAGCTATTCGATGGTCAGTTATGTCCCTGGTGATCAACAAACGCTGGCTATGTATCGTCAACATGGATGGCAGCCGGGCTAATTTTTCCACTGCATCTATGCAAACAGCAAAGCTTTCTATCTGATTTACCTTACACCAGCTATTCTGCACTGCACTGATTGCGCAGCCAGAAACTTCGCTCGCACCTGCCCATTTTCTATCGGGTGCGGTTCATTTTTTTACCTTGATGCATCCCCGTACGGGCCAGATTTATCTCGCCCACGCAAACAAATGAACCGCACCATCCTCTATCCTCCGGGCAAGTGCATGGAAACATATATGATATACTCTATAGGCACACACACTACAGGCATCTAACCTTATCTCAATGCAAACGTAGATAAACAGAGATGATGCTTTTGCGTTCATCAACCTGTGACATGACCATAAGGATAACCCCACGAAGGGAATGCGCATTGAAAACCTTATATACCATTAAGAACAGAGAGACAAAAAAAGACATACAGCCGCTTGGGAGGATTAACGGATGGATGCTCGCTTTTATAATGCCGATGATATTGATATCGAGCAACTAGCAAATGATCTCGTGAATGTATATATCGCGCAGAGTTATCAAGCTCAGCAGTTTGGCGATCAGCAACAACGGCTGGTGCAATTGAAAAAAGGTGGCGATTTTGAGGCCATCATTGGCATGCAGGCTGCTCTGACCGTAACAATACAAAAAACCGCTGGTGGCACCCTGGCGATGATTGGACAGCAGAAATGGATGGATAAGGCCGCTGTGGGGGCCGTGGGCCTTGTGGCTCTTCCTGTGCTATGGCCCCTTGCTATAACTGCTGGTGTGGGAGCATTGCGCCAGGCCAGCCTGAGCAATCAGGTACTGAATATGGTTGATGGTCTTGTACGCCAGCAACGACCTGGCTTATAGCGGGTCCCATCCCTATGCAGCTCTTGCCCCAGGTGCAGCAACGTTGGGGTAATCCGCAGCAACAGCAGACACCGGTCTATATTCCGCCACCACAACAGACGCCAGCGTATCTACCACCGCCACGCGTCATTGTTTCAGAAGCGACTATACCGACCCCCCTGCGCCACCCAGTGCCGCTCCAACGCCAGCATCAGGACAACTGCATTGCCCAAATTGTAATACCCCGTATGAGGCCGGTGATACTTTCTGCTCCGGTTGCGGTCGCTCGTTAGCACCTGCAAAACAGTATTGTAGCAACTGTAACTTCGAGATAAAGCCAGGCGCTTCCTTCTGTCCAAAATGTGGTGCTTCAACGTTCCAGTCACAAGTAATCAGCAGACGCAGGCGGCTCCCAGTCGACCTCTGCCACCACCATCGGCACCCTTATACACCACCAACGCCGCCTGCTTCACCGCAACCAACCGTGACGTATACCCAGTCAACAACGCCTGTATATACACCACCATCACAACCAGCACCGTCACCTGCGCCGTTGTATACACCACCACCTCACCACCAACTCCAGTCTATACACCACCACCGACGCCGCCTATACGCCGCCCTATGCAGCCCAACAGTTGAAGCAAAACCAGCTCAGGTTACTCCTGCGCCAAAGCCTCCATTGTACGTGCCACCAACGACTCAGGATCCGTCGGTAGTCCCGCAACCGAAAGTGACGCTGATTCCATCGAGCGAGCCAAAGAAAGAGAAGCCCGCGCCACCACGACCAGAGAAGCAGTATTATATACCATCTTCGCAGGCTCAGACGTACAGCATGCACATAGCGGACTACATGTGCCACCACCCGTCACCCGCGACACCACATCCAACCTCGACTCAGCTTCTAAACCTGCAACGCAGTGATACTCCCTGGGGATCATTGCAATTCAATGATGGTCCACAGATTGAGCTTACTGGCGAACGCGCTGTTGTAGGACGCTACGATCATGACCTGGGTGGTATCCAGCCAGAGGTAGACCTGAGCCAAATGCAGGGTGCCGATACCGTCTCACGTATCCATGCCGCACTCGAACATAATGGCACCACCTATACTCTGACCGATCTGAACAGCACCAACGCCACACGCATCAATGGCAAACGCCTGGAACCAGATCAAGCAACACCTATTAACGATGGTGATACTCTCCAATTTGGCAAGATTATCTGCACATTCAAAAAATTGTAGGAGCCGTATTTTACGGCCCATACTACTCGCTCTGGCAACTATTACAAAGCGAATAGGCCCGCGTACGCCATCCGTGGCGCCCAACTACCGCTTGTTGCGCAATTCTTTCTTGGTTAAATGTGCGCAATGACGTTTACCAGATCAGTATCTAGCCCGTACGCTTCGTTGCAATGGAGTACAATTATGGAACGCGAAACGCTTCTCTCTCTGGCACGTGATGCTGCACAACATGCACATTGCCCTTATTCTCACTTTCGTGTAGGCGCTGCTGTTGTGGCTGGCGACCAGATATATGTAGGCGTCAATATCGAAATAGCAAGCTATGGCCTGACGTTGTGTGCCGAACGCTCAGCCCTTGCAGCAGCTATCTCAGCAGGAGCAGCACCTATTACTCATGTTGCAGTTGCATGTATTGATGCCCCAGCAACTGCTTCAATAGGCGAACGAATGCCATGCGGTGCCTGTCGTCAATGGTTAGCCGACCTCGCACCCGACTGCTATTATTTATATTGATGGCGTCGCAGCGAGACTTTCGTGTGCCCGATCTTCTTCCTCACGCCTTCAGTCTGTAAAACATACCTCAGTTTCATCCCATTCTCAGGTAAAGCAAAAGAAAACATGTCATTCTTTCTCTTCAGTTTTCCCCTTGACATCTCTATCAGACTTGGGTACGCTATGATTCCTGAATACATTTGTGGAGTAGATGGGTTTCTTAGTGCGTTTCTCTAAAGAAATGCTTACTGAGGTGTGGGTTATGCTTGAAGGCGCTACTAGCGCACCACAATGGACCGCCAGATCGCTCTCAACACTTCCCTCTGGCGGCTAGATGTCTCCTCATTCCTTCTATTCGGCCCTGTACATATTGTCTACCTTGCCTGCTCTCTCTACATACATTCCCTTTATTGTATAGCCAGGATCGTCACGCAGTCACGCCAGATCATGCGTGCCTCGTCCCGACTTACTGTATGCTTCCATACACGACATTCATGACCCTTTACGAAAGGAGCATGCTCTATGACCCGGCCCTTTACTCTTGGCATTGAAGAAGAATTTCAAATGGTAGATAAACATACGGGCCAGTTATCTTCCAATATTCATACCATTCTAGAAAAAGGCGTGCCTCTCCTCGGCGAAAGCATTAAACCCGAAATGCTCCAATCGACGGTTGAGCTTGTAACAGGTATCTGTCCCACTATTCGCGCTGCCCGCCAGGAACTCCACCACCTGCGCACAACATTGGCAGATATCGTTGCTTCAGAAGGACTGGCTCTGGTGAGCGCCGGAACTCATCCCAACGCGCGCTGGCAGGATCAAGAACCTACACGTAACGAACGCTACCAGGCTCTGGAAGAAGAATACCAGGATGTGGGACGCTCAATTTTGATCTTTGGCTTGCATGTACACGTAGGCATCGATGACCATGAACTGGCTATTCCTTTGATGAATCAATTACGTACATGGCTTCCACACCTGCTCGCAATCTCCTCCAACTCGCCCTTCTGGAGCAATCGCTACTCAGGACTACGCTCTTATCGGGCTATCGTGTGGAAGCGCTTCCCACGCTCAGGCGTTCCTCCTCTCTTCGCATCATCCAACGAGTTCGATCACTATGTCGAACACCTTATCAAAACTGGATGTATAGATAACGGGAAACGCATCTGGTGGGATATTCGCCCCCATCCTTTTTTTAGTACCATCGAGTTCCGCGTCTGCGATATGCCTGCAACCCTCGAAGATACCCTGGCTATCGCTGCACTTTGTCAGGCTCTGGTAGCTAAAGTTAACCTGGCTCCATAGACATAATATGACAACACATGTGCTGCCAGCTCATCTTATTGATGAGAATAAATGGCTTGTGGCTCGTATGGCCTGGATGCTGAAGTGGTCGATTTTGTACAGAATCGCCGCTTGAGTATGCGTGAATTCATTTATGAAACGCTCGACTTTGTAGATGACGTGCTTGATGACCTGGGCAGTCGACGCGAAATAAACTACCTACGCACATTACTTGAAGACCCTCGTGGCACTGGCGCTGACCGCCAGATAGCCGTCTATCAGGAAACTGGCAGCACTCTCGCTGTCACTCACTTCCTGATGCAACAAACCATGCAGGGTTTAACACTCGATCATGTGAGGTAACAGCCAGTGAAGATCAGGAGATTTTCAGGGCACCCACAAGTCCGGGACTGGGCGATCATACCATTCCAGGGCGAGTATCAGGTACTAGCGGTAACAGGAAACTGGACAATGCTTATGGTATAACTACACAATAGAAGAGAACAGCCACAGCGTCACGGGAAACCGCACGCGTATAAGCACCCGCGCCGGGTTGCTTCTACCGCTCTATTCGTCTGCGGTCTGTCTTTCCTCTCTTGTATGCTTCCTCATTGTCCATTTTTCTGAAGCTCTGGTACCTTATGATCGCCCGTGTCCCCGACTTGTGCTCGCCCTGCCAATTCCTTCTCATTTCTTCTAATTCTCCTTTCTTTCTCATGCATCTCGCCATTTCCTCATCAGAAGACGCGACCAATCTGGTCGCCACCTCGTTTATTACCTGCGAAAGCACTCGCAACGCAAAAATCCCCAATAGTTCCTCTTTCTTATAGATCCCTTGCACATTGATGCAGCTACACTCTATACTAACTAGTGGGTCGACTACGCAGTATACTTACTCGGTCGCACTTTCTCATCACGAATATTAGCCCATTTTGATGCAAGTGCAACCAATTACCTCTCTGCTGCGTCATCTATTATAGAGGTTCTTTTCAAAGGATCCTGCAACTCTTTCTTAATATATCGATTGCCACCTATCTCGCGAGCTCTCATTCGCCCGCCGAAGGTCGCAACTACATTGTATGTTTAATGATTAGTATTGATCAATTTTTAAAGGGTGCATAATAGTACCAGTTCGTTCTCTTTTGTATTTTATGTATAGCAATGGCGGGGGTGAACATTGCTCGAAATTCGAGATAAAAATGCCTCAACACCTGAGGCGCGTAAACGGGATATCTCCTCCTGGCAGGAAGCTTCTATCACCAGATTGAACTCTAAGGCTAAAAAGCGCTTTTCTAAAAATAAGTCTGCTGTTATTGCATACTTTACTGGTGATAAGCCTATCAGGGAGATCGCAACACGAATACAACCTTTCGACAGAACAACTTCTGAAAATGGCTGACAAATTGTTTGAAGCAACATGAAGATGGCTCTCCATGGGGCTTATCGTGCTTTGTTGCCAGGCATTGTTGTGAAAGATTACTCCTCCAACTCTGCTCCTGTGCAATCTCGAAGTCAGAAAGACACCGATTGATGATATGCCTTCTATCCAGGAAGCCACAAAATCAGGAACAATCATCTGATGATGATGACAATTTAGAAGCTACGGCAAAACGACCAGCTATGGCAACTGCGACCTTCTGACGCGGATAGAAGACTCCAGCTGGAGGATGCCTTTTACCGGTCTCGTTGAAACAATACTGTTGATCATTTGCAAGATGAAGCTGACAGGCAATTAGATCTTGTTCCAGAAAGCTGATGCTCCTTCTGATGAAATTGAGACTTCTGCTGGAGAAACTGATCTTATCACAAATGATACTGAAGTTCCTACCATAGAAATCGATAGCACACTAATGAGCCATCTGCTGAGAACTTGAAACTCCTTCTTTAGAAGATCAGATCATCCAGAATGAGCCATCTCTTTCTAGTCCAGATTTTTTTCTTGAGGAGGTAGACACTCCCAGGCAAGAAGACCTGTTACCCTCTGCAGATCAAGAAACGTCTACTTGAGGAGAGATATTCTCCACAGAGCCAGCGACACTTGAGGAACAGACAGTTGAGAATGCGGAAGAAATAGCGCTACAGGAACCTGCCATCTCTTCTGATGACGATGAGCAACAACAAGGACTGATTTCGCAAGAAGAGTCTTCTGTAGAGAATGAAGAGAATGAGGTATACGGCCGTTGCTATTATTGGCGACGACCAGGTTCAACCACTGCCACGTGCCAGAATTACTGTGCCACTTCTATACGAAGAAGCTACTGTTTCTTCGCCTATCGATATCTATCCCTTGCCGAAATATGCTAAACATGACTACACGTACGACAACTGCTCATATGGCACAACGTCGTCGTTTTGTACACAAGCGCTGGCTGCGCGATTCGCAGGATAAGACGAAACGGCATCGCATTTATCGCACCGTCAGCATCGCCATGGTTTCCGTAATACTACTCAGCCTGCTTCTCCCTATCGGTGTCGGGCTGGCCGCTTATAACGTCTATAATAATGTGATGGTCTGGCCCATGATGGGGTCAATCATCTGATGACTGTCAAGGCTCTGCTCCCAACTTCTAAAAACGATATCATGTCAGTACTCAATGCCAGCAAATTAGAGCAGGCCCAGAGTCAGTTGAAAGATGGCTGAAACTGATTTTATACAGTTGCAACAACTTGCCAACCGTCCCGATATCCAATCGATAATAGAGCAAGTTGCGCCGCAATATGCAGGCAATCTCACGATGGCGAAACACCTGCTTCAGGTCGCACTGGACGTATCGCGTATGGGTCAGGAATTGAGTGGCGTTGGTGTAATTGCAGCAAACATCGTACATAGTTCTCCGCTTGCTACTAATGCGACAAAGCCATTGATCTCGCTCAGTGATGTCTCGGATATTAAGGCTGCTATTACGCATGCGCTCTACTACATGGACGATATCCAGCAAAATATGAGTCAGGTCCAGTTAAATGACCTGCCTGTCAGTGCCAAACAAAAGGCTCAGCTCTCCGCTGTCCTGGCAGAGCTACCCTCAATCCGCAATTTGATCGTGCAAAATCAGAATATGGTTGATCTCGTGACATGGCTCCTGGGTGTGGGTCAACCACGACGTTTTCTCATCCAAACAATGGATACTGGTGAACTTCGTCCTGGAGGTGGCTTCACAGGACAATACGGGGTTCTGAGTATCCAGAATGGACATGTAGCTCCTTTCAGCTTACGTGATGTAGCCTTGCTCGACTATGATGGTAATGGTACGAACCTGGTCGCCAGGCACCACCACAATATAGTCTGGATGAATTTCGGCAACTGGGGTCTGCGTGACTCTAACCTTTCCGGTGACTATCCAACTACTGCTCAGATCAATATGCAGGTATTCCAGGAAGAAGGCGGTGGTCCCGTTGATGGTGTTATCGATTTCACACCGGCGTTCATCGGGCATATTATCGATGCAACAGGACCAATTCATGTCACTGAATATAATGAAACTATCACCTCCGCAAACCTGGAAGATCGGCTGCACTACTATCAGCAAGATCAAAATGCGATCACTATTGAGCAACAGAAAAACCAATGACTATAGCCATCAGGCACGTAAAGCATTTACCTCGCTTCTAGGCAAATTACTGCTTAGCCGTGTAAGCCACCTGCCAACAACTAAACTGATCACTCTTGTCAAAAATGCTGTTAAAGATATCCAATCGCGCGATCTGGAGATCTACTTCACCAATCCAGCCGCTGAACAATGGCTTGTCAATAATGGCTACAGTGGTGGCACGAGTACATTCAGTAAACAAGATGGCTTCATGCTGGTGCAGGCAAATATCAGTATCAGTAAGGCCAGCCAGTATGTACATACAACTGAGCAGGATAATATTACGCTGGATGCTCAGGGTGGTGCTACACATAATATGACAATTACGCTTGACTATAATCGTGCTGGTCGGGATGTCTATGGCTACAATACCTATTCGGACTATATGCGTGTCTATGTTCCACAGCCATCACAATTGATCAGTGGTGATGGTTTCGATACTGGACATCCATTATGTGCAGTTACAGCCACCGACTAAGATTCCAAGTCAATATGGTCAACCTACTACTACCACTCGGTTCCAGTTGTATCTAGCTGTAACTCTTTGCCTCCTAGTCAGACGCTCTACTGTCCCAGTGGAGACTATAGTCTTGGTGTACGTAGCTTATAATATGCCTAAAACTGCTGATGTCATGGGTGCACCAACAGCCACTGACAAGCGATCTTCCAGGGCGTGGTATGTTTGGTGGTATGACTGTGACACCATCAGATTGCACATCT
The DNA here is from genome assembly GCA_963731415.1 of uncultured Chloroflexia bacterium. Lineage (GTDB taxonomy): Bacteria > Chloroflexota > Ktedonobacteria > Ktedonobacterales > Ktedonobacteraceae > JACDAE01. Next base: position 235,268 of record CAVSVN010000022.1, on the reverse strand, counting down.
ACTATCATGCTCTCATGGTACGTACCAAATGCGGTGAAGCATAGTCGGAAAAAATCTGGTCTATCCTCTGTTCGTTCAAAAGCAAGGCGGCCATGATACCTACCTTGCAGATCAATGTTGATGCCAGTGCTATTAAGGGTATGAAATCCTTTAACTTTAAGGGTAATATGCACGCCGATCGTCTTTTTAACATTCGTTAATGAACTGAGCGCAGTAAAAAAGAGGATATACAGGTCATTGAGAAATTACTGAAGGAATGCTCTGGCATCTCGTATCTCTCAATGACCTCTTTGAACTAACAGGCATATCGATAGCATCTATTACCCACCTCCCCACTTCTTTACGTCCTAAAAGCACACAAAGCCTATAGACTATAACGATAGATGAAACAAACTCTATGCAAAGTGTAGACTCAACCAACTAGAATATGCTATGGTATATTATACCGTTTTATCCGACCAGCAAGGCAAGAAAAATACCTGCGGCTTTTCTACCATGTCTGCTATAGAGCCGGAGAGCATCCATGACCATGTACGAAGGCCCTATCGAGTGGCCTGACCTGGAACTGTTTTCTGATACCCCTGTCTTTAATACGAAAGCAGTAGTACAGCAAACAGGCATCGCTGCCCCAACATTACGTGCATGGGAACGGCGCTATGATCTGCTCTCTCCGGAACGTGCTAATAACGACTATCGTCTCTATTCAGAGCGCGACATCGCCCTTATTCGCTGGCTCAAAGCACGTATTGATAGCGGTATATCAATCAGCCAGGCTATCGCTCTCTTTCACCATTTGAGCCAAGGAACGCCAGCGTCTGATGCCTCTGGAAGGACAAAAGCAACGATCAGCCAGTTGTAAGACACCCCCATTTTCCAGGTTACAACCGATGCCCTCACTACGCCATCTCATCATCTGCAACCCCTTTTTCGCAGGAAGAAGTGACATCAGGAGCCTTCCTCACTTCACAATGGCGCACGCTTTGTCGCTTCTTATACTAATATCAATTATCGGCCACACACAATATGTCTCTGGTGCGTGAACATCTTATCGAAGCATTTCGTCTCCTTGATGAACCAGCCGCAACAATGATGATGGGTTCGATGCTGACCATCTATCCTGTAGAACAGGTCTGTACCGAATTAATTACCCCTACTCTATGGCAGATTGGACAGCTCTGGGCCAATGGACAACTCTCTGTCGCCGTCGAACATTTTGCCAGCAATTTTTTTCGCGCATTACTGACAAATCTGTTCCATGTGACACCTGGCCCTCGTGAAGGGCCATTAACAATTGCCTGCTGCGCACCTGGTGAGCCACATGAGTTGGCCGCGCTGATGCTCGCACTTTTTTTACGTCGTCAGCATACTCGCGTCGCCTACCTGGGACAAAGTATTGAAATCAATGGGCTACTCCATACGATCAAAAAGCTCTCACCCGCGCTTGTCTGCATCTCGCTGACAATGCCAGAGCATCTAGCCAGCTCTGACCAGACTGGCTACTCAGATTCAGCAAATGCCAGCCCCTCGCCCTATCTTTTCTTTTGGGGGACAGGTATTTGCTCACCACTGCGCATGCTATCCCTCAAATTCCTGGCGTTCATTTAAACGGAGACTTGAAGGATATTGTCGCTCAGTTACATCGTATGGTTATAGAATGTTCGGAGAACAAAAATAATGCATACAAAACGCTTTCCCATCTACGGCTTTATCGGCCTCGCCCTGTGTTGCAGTGCCTGGGCTGCTTCCTGGCTCCACATTGAGCCCTTCTATCGCTATAGTTTCTTTCCGCTCTGGTTCGGCTACATCCTGACTATGGATGCACTGGTCGTCGCCCGGCGTGGTACGTCGCTGCTCCAACGCATGCGCTGGCGCTATATCTTACTCTTCCTGGTCTCCAGTGTCTTCTGGTGGATCTTTGAAGGTCTGAACGTATCGGTCAACAACTGGCACTACATTATGGATCAGCCCTATACTCCACTGGCTTACTTCCTGATTGCCACCCTCAATTTCAGCACTGTCCTGCCCGCCGTTATGGAGACTGCTGAGTTCCTCTCGAGCTTCAAACGCCTACACCCACAACTTCCCCCAGATAATCCCGGCCCTCGCCTTCCACTTCACAATATTGATAATTATCGAATTACTGGGGATTGCGTGCTTCATCTTGCCATGGATCTTTCCACAATACTTCTTTGGCCTGGTCTGGCTCTGCCTCGTCCTTATACTTGATCCCATCAACAATTTCATGGGACGTAAATCAGTACTTGCGCATATTGCAATTCGTGATTGGCGCTTCTTTGTTCTCCCCCTGGCTGGCCTCTGGTGCGGCTTCTTCTGGGAAATGTGGAACTTCTATGCCCTTCCCAAATGGTACTATACCGTCCCCTATGTCGGCTTCTGGAAGATTTTTGAGATGCCTCTGCTCGGCTACAGCGGCTATCTCCCCTTCGCCCTGGAACTCTTTGCTCTCTACCAGTTCGTTCTATTAATCACTGGGCATAAGAAGGATTATCTGGCGATCTAACGTTGTATCACTACTTGACGGCTGCAAGCAATGATTTATTTGTATCAACGTTTAACAGGTACAAATACAATATAATCATTTATCTGAATTTCCGAATATCTCTTATTTTGAGAAAACTGCTCTATAAGATCGGGTGGATGAAAATAGCCATCTTTAGTAAAAACGTACGCAACTCTTTTGCTTTGCTCCACAATAGTATAGTAAAGAGAGTAACGCGTGAGACTGTTTCCCACCGTTCCCTTTCCATTGACACTTTTTATAGCAGCACAAGTAATCTGCTCTCGACTCTGAAATATAACGCGATCACATACCCAGTAACCAGAATAGATCGTCTTTATTCCCATATGCAACAAATCATCTACCAGTGTGCTTTGCTGTTGTATTAATAGATCTCCATCGCCTAGATGGGGGAGATCCTGGAATGCCCCAAGTATTGGAACTATCAAAAGTATTGCGAGAAAAAACATGTTAATATATTTGCTCTTTATTAGCTTCCTTTGATCAAGCCAGCTATGATTATTCATCAATGGAGCAATGACAGCGGGAATTGTTACCATCAACCAGACCAGGTAGCGATAACTCCAGGGCCGTTGTGCAGCGGTTGCACTAGATACATACGAGAGAATAGTGAGCCAGGCACAGGCTAATAATAAAAGGCGTGCAGTATGCAGTACCAATGCCTGCCTTTCTTGCGCTTCCAACGTCTTCTCTGACCTTTTTTTCCTCCAGAGCATTTTTATTGATTTTAGCGCATTCCAGCTTGAAATTCCCAGCAAAATCATATAACCAAGGCTCCAGGCACCATAAAGCAGAATAGGTAAGATAAATTGTTGTTGCAATGGACTATAGAGTGGTAAAACGGTGTTAGAGATAATCTGTGGCATACCTGTCGCTATAGGGAGCGAAAAAAGAAATGTACCGGAGAATTGTTTTAGCCAGAGTATAATCCCGGTAGGAGCATCAGGATAAGAGGTACTGTGCAGTTGAATAAATACTTGCAGTGAATTTTGTGCAAGAAGTGCGCTAATATTATATTTAATTAATGGTATTGCGCCAATAAGTAAGCCTACCAGTAAAAAAATAACGTTTTTTGAGAGTAAATCACGTCGGCAAAAGAGGATAAGTAATACGGTACTACAAAAAACAAATGGCACGATAAGTAAATGACTCCATAATCCCAATCCAACAGCTATTCCCCAGCCAGCATAGGCAAACCGCCGTGCCCATACAAGCCTTTTCTCTTCGCTTTCTACCTTGCTACTTAATGCCAACCATGAAGCAAGCAACATGACTGCTGTACCAAACACCAATGTCTCGACTGCACCACCAACAGCTTTCATCTCAGGAATGAGTACATTTATTGCCCCAACGACCATCAAGAGCAAGGCAACACAGGCAACTTTTCTTCCATACAATAAGCTGCCCAAAAGATAGACCAGAACTAAAAATGTGGTAAAGAACAGTAACATGGCTAAACGAAGGGAAAAGACTGAGACGCCGAATAGGCGAAACATGACCGCACCAAGATAAGCTTCAGCAACTCCCATGTAATGCTGACCATAGAAATAGATAGGATGCGCTCTCTGAAAGGCAATATGCATTGCTTCCAGTCCCATCGTCCCTTCTTCACTATCCGTCATCGGCCAGTTATGCGCCATCAAGAAAAGACGAAATACGATAGCACAAAGAATAATGCCCCCTGCGAACAAAGCATATTGGTATTTATGAAAATCAAGAAATTTTTTTCGCACTGCAAGTCTCTCCCTACTCCAAGAAAACTAAGTACATTCCCTTTGTTTTAACGAAAATAGTATTCTGATTGTATCAATTTATGCGACACAATTAAGCTATTTCCCATAGATTTATCATATGATAATGGCTGAAACAAGCGAACCCACTTCCCATAAGCCACATGCTCCCATAAAAATATCATACATATAATAATACTTATAGTGGCTCCAACTGGATTTTATAGGAAATTAGGGGGATTCAGGCTACAAATTAATAGGCGTAAAGGTCATGTTTGCTATTTTATACCAGTTTACACTCCCGCCATAATACGCTATACTAAGCAGGAAATTTTTTGTGTGTTCTGGATGTGCCTGGAGGAAAATGCCAGTGAAAATTACTTGTAAACAACAAGACTTGAGCCGGGGTCTATCAGTCGTAGGACACGCGGTATCAAGTCGCAGTACTCTTCCTATTCTTGCCAATATTTTACTGGCGACCGATTCTGGTCGCCTCAAACTCTCTGCGACTAATCTAGAGATCGGTATCCAATGCTGGATCGATGCGGAAGTACACGAAGAGGGAACGACTACTGTTCCTGCAAAATTAATCACTGATCTTATCAATAGCCTCCCGCAGGCATCCGTCGATCTCACTGTTCCTGATGATACTCATACTATCAATGTGAAAAGTCTACGCAGTAGTGCCAGCATTAAGGGCATGGATCCCTCCGAATTCCCTCTGATCCCAAGTGCCGAGGGCGGTGAGACACCCGTTATCCTGGATGCAAAACTGCTTAAAGAGATGATCGACCAGGTCGCTTTCGCCGCCGCCGATGATGATTTACGCCCCGTCTTTACTGGCGTCCAGGTCGAGGTAAGCAATGAGAAGATCACCTTCGCCGCCGCCGATGCTTTCCGTCTCGCCGTGCGTGAAGCTCCTCTCCCCGGCCACGATGAAGCTCATGGCAGTATTCTTATTCCTGCCCGCACTCTGACCGAGCTTGCACGTATCCTCCCAGGTGAGGGCGCGGTGCAAATGATCGTGACGCCTAATCGTAGCCAGGTGCTCTTCCATAGTGAAAACGGAATCGATCTCGTCTCGCGCCTGATTGAAGCTACCTTCCCCAATGTGCGCGGCGTCATTCCGAAAGAGCATACAACTCGTGCTGTGGTCGAAACAAAAGAGTTTGCAGCTGCTGTGAAGTCTGTTGCACCTTTTGCACGTGATAGCTCAAATATTACACGCGTGAAATTGAATAGTGGCGACGGCTCTGAAGGTGGCTCGCTCACTATTGAGGCCACTGCCGAAGATGTCGGCAGCAACGTAAGCACGATCAATGCAGCTATCGACGGACCAGAACAGCAGATCATCTTCAACGTGAAATATCTCGCGGATGTGCTCTCCGTCCTGGACACTCCTGAAGTGGCTATCGAGGTGACAAGCGCGGCTCGCCCCGGTGTAGTTAAGCCCGTGGGTGATATTGGCGCTCAATATACCTATGTGATCATGCCTATGAGCACTAATCGGTAAACATAACTCGGTGAGGCATTATCAGGTCAAGACGAGCTTATAATGGCACCCCTACACCAGTGGGGCAGGCTCCAGAATAATGGTATATTGTACGTTCGCCACTGGTGTAGGGGTGCCATTATAAGCCCGCGTCAATACGTCGTCCCAATCATTTTTGTGGAAGGGTGCATGTGTATCTCTCTCGTCTCTCTTTGAGCGAATTCCGTAACTATCGGCAACTTGAATTGACCCTTGGGCAGGGACTTTTTCTCTTCTATGGCGATAACGCTCAGGGGAAGACAAACCTGCTCGAAGCAACGGCTCTTCTGGCGACAGCAAGTTCTTTTCACGCCAGTAATGACCGCGAGGTTGTCAACTGGTATGCACCTGACCATATCGCTCATGTTACGGGCGATGTCAAACGACAGAGCGATGAGATAGAGATCGATGTGGTTATCTTTGACCCGACTCCACCCGATCTTCCCGTCAATGCTTCATCGTCACAACATCCTCTTGAACTTCCAGCCAATACACCACGCAAACGGCTTAAACTCAATACGGTGCCTAAAAAAACGATGGATATTATCGGACAGATGAAGGTTGTTCTGTTCGCACCTACCGATCTGCATATCGTCGATGGCTCGCCGGATGAACGCCGCCGCTTCCTCGATCGCGCTCTCTGCCAGGTACAGCCCCGCTATTGCCAGGCACTCGTGCGCTACCGCAAAATCGTGACGCAACGCTCAGCCCAGCTCAAACGTGTGCGTGATCTGCAAGAAGATCCACGCATGCTCGATTACCTGGATGAGCAGTTAACAACGTTAGCTAACCTGGTCATCTACGAGCGCCAGCGCATGATTGTAGCCCTCAACAAATATGCTCCCGATTTCCAGAAAGCTATCAGCGCTGGTCATGAGCAGCTGCAGATCGTCTATCGTCCCTCATTTAAGGTTGATCCGGCATGGAGCCTCACTGAAGCCCCGGAGCATTATCGCGAACAACTACGCGCCGCACGTAAAAAAGAGATCGTGCAGGGCGTCTGCCTGCTAGGACCCCATCGCGATGATCTGGAATTTCAGGTGAATACTATGAATATGCTGACCTATGGCTCGCGTGGACAACAACGTACTACTGCTCTCTCTACCAAACTGGCGGAGCTGGCCTTTATGCGTGATAGCACTGGCGATGAACCTGTCTTGTTGCTCGATGATGTCTTTAGCGAACTCGACTTCACACGCCGCGAGTACCTGCTCCGTCAGGTACTCCAGCATGAACAGGTGCTCCTTACCGCTACTGACCTGTCCGGTTTCCCCCCGGAAATCCTCGCTCAGGCTCATATCTACCATGTGCTTGACGGCCACATAGAAGCTCGTACCCTACCAGAAAGTTTGTCATGATGGAAGAAATTTGTTCTGCAATCTCGTCCAATCAGCCTGAGCACGCGCAACCTCCGCCTCATCAGGTACCCCACCTCCATAACGAAGCTCACTATAAACTGCTGTTAGATTGCTTAATTCAGGTTCGCCTTGCGGCATTTTCTGCTGTAGACGCTCTTTGAACTCGTAAGGCGTCTCTTCCCTCTTACGTCCATAACCATGATTGGCTGCCCAATGTAACAACGCTCGATAAATTGCACGAATATTGCGTGCTGTTCCCTCTCCAACACCCTCTTCCTCCTGCACCATCTTCTGCTCGCTGGAATGCTGAGGAAAGAAACGTCGCCAGATCGCTAACAAAAAACCCTTCAACTGTGTCAGAAAGAGATTCCAGGACCAGATGCTCTCAGAGATATCTTGCTGCTCTGTACGCACCAGCCTCATGCGCCTTCTATCCATTAACCTCAGGAGAAGATGGATCATCAACGCTAGAAAGAGAGCAGGCAACACAATCTTCAGCACTGGCAAGAGGATAGTTATTACCGGATCAACTCTCTGCCCTTTAGAAATCCCCCTCAAAGGTGACGGTGGTGGAGTATGTATGTGCGGCAAACTTGTCTTGATATGTAACAATGAAAATAACCAGAAAATCGGATAGGACAGAAATGTGATTCCATAAGCAATTATAGTTACTAACCAGTCATAGAAATCTTCCTATCGGTTCCAGCCCCTGCTGTACATTTGCCAGGAAGGCCGGGCTGGCAAAGATTCCTGATGCTCAGAGCCAGCAAGAGAATTATTAATCCGATGATGCTCATTATGGTCAGAATGGCTCGTTCCTGTCCGGCAATGCTTCCCTGTAAACCACCAGGAGCAATACTGCGTAGAAATACGGCCTTCGCAAGTGCATGCGCAATCAGAGCTAAAACGAGAAAGCATGGCACAATACCAAACAAGATAATTTCATTGAAAGAAGCGGTTCCACTTCCAATATGGAAGATAATAGCCACAATGATAATTCCCATTCCCAGGCGTAACGCGCTAAAAACACTGCTCGGCTCTATCGTTCTATGGGCAAGACGAACTCCACGCCAGCAGAAGTAGATTGAGAGCGCCACCAGCACAAATACAATATAGGCATTGGTATCTAACTGGAATAGATCGTTGAGGAATGCCAGCAGCCAGCGAGGATCGAAGAGTAGAAATAACGGAGCATAAATACTTGCCCACACCACTATCATCACAAGCAAAGCCATCAAGAGAATAAACTGCGACGACCCGGAAACTCTCTTCGTCTTATTCCTGGTAGTTTGCCCTTTGACAACCTCGCGTCTTTCTAGAAATATCATCAACCAGCAAGCACCCGCCATTAATACAAATGATGCCCACAATGGGAGCAAGGTTGTGTGATTCTGAAAAAAATTGACGCTTGCCAGCGCGATCAGCACTGCATCCACCCAACACGTTTCCATCGCTACAATCAGGTAAGGCAATAGACGCTCACCTGGACCCGGCGTCGCTGAAATCGCACTCGTGGTCATATCTAACAATTCCTGCTGACGCCTTTCACGAGCACTACGCAGCCGTATATCCTCTCTTTGCTGAGGTGGTGTATCCATACAGAAGCTCTCTCCAACACAACAGGCATATGCTTTAACGCTATAAATTGTATGCTCACACGCCTCCAATGTCAATTTCACCTTGTCTACTCAGCATGCTTTTTCCTGGAAACGTTTCTAAATAGATAGGATTATTCAAGCTATTCCATGGGCACGACCAAGCGTGATTTCTACATAAACCTCTCCTTTTATAGCAAAATATCAGTTCCATTCCTCTAGCGGCCAACCCTTTACATAGTCAAATAAGTATGCTATGCTCATCATATTATAAAGGTGAGTGACTACAATATTTGGAAGCGATTCCAAAGCTTACCGCTTAGCATCTCTCCACGGTCTCTAGAAAAAATCGCGAGAGATGTTGTGTAGAGTAGGCTGGAACTGGCAGAGCGTCCCCGTACATTCATCAGCATAGATGTGATAATTTATTGATAAGAGATGTAGCGGTATGGAGCACACAATCCACGATGTTGCACGCATAGCAGGGGTAGGCATCGGCACCGTTTCTCGTGTCCTTAACAATAATCCTAATGTCAAGCCGACGACACGCGAAAAAGTGCTCTCGGTAATTGCTCAGTTGAATTACAAGCCCAATCCCATTGCACGCAGCATGATCTCACGTCGCACTAACTCAATCGGCGTTATGATTCCATTTTTCACACGCCCCTTTCACATTGAGATATTAAGAAACGTCGAAGCTGCCCTTCATCATACTGGACATCAGCTAGTGCTTTACAATATCGAAACTAACACTCAACGTGATTCTTATTTCGCGGATCTGCCCATGCATCGTAGAGTCGATGGTCTGCTCATTATCTCGCTACCCGTGGAGGAAGCAGTCGCATTGGGTTTCAAAAGGGCCAAAATTCCCACTGTATTGCTTGACACATACAGCCCTTTGCTTACATCTCTGGTTGTCAATAATGTCGATGGTGCTTACCAGGCCGTCAAATGTTTAACTCAGAAAGGGCATCGGCGTATCGGTTTCATCAACGGCCTGATGAACGAGGGCAATTTCAAATTCAATCAGGCAAATGATCGCTTGATCGGCTTCCATCGCGCTCTAGGCGAGGCGGATATTCTCTTCGATCCCGAATTAATGCTGAGCAGCGAGTGGAACCGCGAAGCTGCACGAGGCGCAGCTCTCCAATTACTCTCACGTACACCTCGTCCTACAGCCATCTTTGCTTCCTCGGATATTCAAGCCGTCGGTGTGCTAGAAGCCGCACGCACTTTACATATTCGTGTACCGGAGGATCTCTCTCTTATCGGTTTCGACGGTATCGAACTTTCAGAATTGCTTGACTTCAGTACAGTTCAGCAGCCAATTGAGGAAATGGGCACGCTGAGCGTGCAGAAACTGGTAGCACAGATCGATAACCCCGAAGTCTCTGCCTGAATTGATTCGTTTAAATACAACTCTTGTAGAACGCCACACTACGGCCTTTTCATTGTAGGGTATGCTGATTTTAGCGTCTCTTCTTACTCTATGGAGGTTGCGTGAAACAATTTGATGTTCTGACGATCGGTGAAACGCTTGTTGACTGTATAGCACAAGAAAAAGGCATTCCGCTTGCTCAGATTCCTCAATTTAAAGAGTATCTCGGCGGCTCTCCTGCCAATATCGCCTGCGCAGTCTCTCGCCTGGGTGGTCGCTCTGCCCTCATCTCTAAAGTGGGCAACGATGCCGAAGGCCAGATGTGCCTGGAAGAACTACGTAAAGCGAATGTAGATACAAGTGCAGTATCCATCGAACCAACCCTCCCTACCTCACGGGTCTATGTATCTCGTACTGAGGGCACACCTGAATTTCGCATGGCGCGGGGAGCCGATGCTACATTGCGCTCCTCTGAACTGGATATCGACATCGTGACACGGACCGGGGTACTTCATGCCTCTACCTTTTCTCTTTCCGCTGATCCTTTACGTAGTACAGTTATTGAGGCTCTTACGCATGCATATAATACAGGCACTCAGGTTTCGCTCGATCCGAATTTTCATCCTCAGGTCTGGCCTGATCGCAAAGAGGCTCTCTCTATACTGCAGCAACTCTATCCACTCGTCTCACTCACCAAGCCCTCACTCGATGATGCTATCCGTCTCTTTGGCCCTGGATTGACCCACGATGCCTACCTGGATAAATTCCTGAATATGGGCGTCGAAACTCTGTCATTTTAACAAGTGGGCCAGAGTACGTTCTTATTGGTAACTGCCATGGGTATCGAGCTTATATTCCTGTTCCCCCTGTACAGGTAGCTGATGTGACGGGCGCGGGCGACTGGTTCTGGGCTGCCTTTCTCATGGCACACCTTGATGGCCTTCCCCATCTGGAAGCCGCTCACTTCGCAATTAAGATCGCCGCCCGTAAGATCGCCACAGTTGGCCCTATCTCTACGGTGATTGACCGCAAAACTCTCTATCCAAGTATTTACAACTGAAAATTTTTATGGTATTGTTAATTCATAGATTGGAAACGGTTCCAATAAAGCACATCCTTTCTTGCATTCTCTTGTAATTCACTTTCATAATGAGAGTTCTTCAGTCAAAGAAGCGTAATTCTATCTACAGGTATGAAGCGATACTAGAGCCGGACTTCTTCCGTTGCAGAAAGGAGCGATCTAAATTTTACAGGTGAGTAGCGAAGGAACAGATTGAAACTCATACATGAGTATCTATCGTATTAACTCTGAAGCGCTTTCACTTATGAGATTACTTAATCAGGCATATCATCACTATCAGGGACGTTATGATGCACTCCTTCTGAAGTATTTTCTCAGGCATGGAAGTTCCACAATAAACATGGTACTATGTAGATGTTCTCGATTGTATGTTCATTGGCAAATAGTCCAAAGGAGGACCAGCACATGATCTCTGAACACCCCGAAGCCCGCGAAGCCCTTGACGAAATTATTGGTAAAATCCGTTCCGGGCGCCTTACTCGTCGTAGTTTCCTTGAACGTGCTATGGCTGTAGGCCTGAGCAGCACTGCAGCTGTGTCACTCCTTGAAGCCTGTGGCGGAGTGGTGGATCCAGTAGCGGTGGTGGTCCCACAAGTATTGTCTGGCAGACTGAAAATGATACCTCGGGTGCCTATTCGGCAATTGTAGACACCTACAACAAGACCAACAAGGATAATGTCCATGTTATCTGGCACAACGGCCCATCCGACACCTCTACCCTCATCACCCTGTATGATAATACGCTGCGAGCGCGAAGTGCAACTTTTGATGTGTTCAATATAGACGTTGTCTGGCCAGCACAATTCTCCTCTAATGGTTGGACATTGGATCTCTCAAGCCGCTGGCCTGCCAGTGACCGGGCAAACTATCTTCCAGGTCCAATTAAGTCCTGTACCTACAATGGTGCGGTCGTGGCTGCCCCGATGCGTACAGACCTGGGTGTCCTCTACTACCGCACAGACATCGTCTCAACTCCTCCGACCACCTTCGCTGAACTGACGAGCATGGCTAAGAGCGCCCTATCTAAGACCAAGATCGGCTATGCATGGCAGGGAATACAGGGCGAGGCGTTGGTGTGCGACTTTGTCGAGGTGCTGGCTGGTTATGGCGGCTCGGTGCTTGATCCCAACAATTCGAAGAAGGTGACCGTCAATAGCCCAGAAGGGGTACAGGCACTCACTGAGATGGCAAGCTGGGTTGGCACGTCTCGCCCGTTGCTATCACTACGTATAATGAGGAAGCCTGCCGCCAGGCATTCCAGAATGGCGACGCGGCCTTGATGCGAAACTGGCCTTATGCATATTCTCTGGGCAACGCCAGCGGTTCAAAGGTCGCCGGCAAGTTTGATATCCATTCCATCCCCTATGGTGGAAGCAATACCACTGGACATTCCTGTGTAGGTGGCTGGAATATGGCAATTAACGCATTCTCCAAGAATCCAGATGCAGTCATGGAGCTTTATGAAGTATGTGCTCGGCGCAGACGCACAGAAACTGCTAGCGACGAAAGGCTCTTTTACTCCTGCCCTTAAGAGTGTCTATAACGATGCTGATGTGCGGAAGACACAACCGCTCTTCACAAAATTGCAGCCAATCCTGCAAAATTCGCTGCCTCGCCCGGTTTCACCTGTCTACACCGATCTTTCGAATCTCATTCAGGTCAATGTGCACCAGGCACTTACCAAACAGGCCACCCCTGCTGCCGCGCTTAGTGCTCTCCAATCTCAGTTGCAAACGCTCGTAAACAAGTAATGCTCTCAGAGATTGGTCGCAGATCAGTGAAGCCATGAGACAGGCTTTCGAAAGCTTGCCTCATGGCCTTGAAGCCGAACGTGGGTTACTTGTTACATATGCTGTCTTTTTGGAAGTAATACGAAGTAGTATGTACAAAGAATGAAGGAAGAGGAAATGCATTATGTCGACGACGATACGAGCAGATGCTCTACCCACCACGGTAAACAAAGCTCTACGTGAGCGCTTGATCTGGGAAGTGGAGTATTCCCTTATTTTCTGGTACTCCCTACCATCATCATTATTGCGCTGGTGGCTGTTTATCCTATCATCGATTCGGTACGTCTCAGCCTCCTGAATAATCCATTGATTCCGTCCGGCTCAACGTTTGTGGGCTTAAACAACTATATCCATGATATCGGTGATCCCGCATTCCGGAGTTCAATTAGTGTAACCCTTATCTTCAGTGTAGCGAGCGTCGCACTGGAGACCATCTTAGGCTTTGCCGTTGCTTTACTGATGAACCAGGTTTTTCCTGGTCGGGGGCTAGTACGGACAGCCATTCTTATCCCCTTTGCATTTCCAACCGTTGTCTCTGCACAAATCTGGACATTGATGTTGAACGCCCAGAACGGTGTCCTGACATACCTGTTCCAATCAGTGCATTTGCTGGCAGCAGGAGATTCCCTGTTGCGGACGACGAATGGAGTGATAGCTTCGGCAGTCTTGATCGATGTCTGGAAAACAACGCCATTTATGGCACTCCTGATCCTGGCCGGTCTGCAAGTCATTCCCAGTGAACTTTATGAGGCTGCAGGCGTGGATGGTAGCCACTCGCTGGCAGCAATTCTGGTCAATCACTTTTCCCTTGCTCAGAAGTGCGCTTTTAATTGCGCTCATGTTTCGTCTCCTGGATGCCTTGCGTGCATTTGACCTGTTTTATGTACTTACAGGTGGTGGCCGTGAGATACAGACGATGGCGCTTTACTCCTATGCCAATATGTTTGTAGGGACGACCTTCGACTTTGCTCCTGGAGTTGCTGCTGCTGTTATTCTCTTTCTCATCTGTGCAGTAGTTGGCATCGTGGTTGTCTCACTGAGCCGTATTAGCCAGAATTAGTACATGAAGGGAAGGGGAGATATCTTCATGGCAAAACAAGCACTTGCAGTTCCTTCAGGGCAGACAAGGATAGAGGCAACAGCACCAACAAAGACAAGGCATAAATTGGGGAGCAATTGGCCGTTATATTGCTCTCGTCGTTGTGCTAGTCATAGCCCTTGGCCCATTCTACTGGACGGCTATCACTTCGATAAAATTGATTCAGAGATCAACGCATCGCCACCCACGCTTATACCACATTCGTTCACGACGAATAACTATTCTCAGGCTTTCCTTAGCGTTCAGCCTGCTTTTGCGAAAGATCTGTTGAATAGCACCATTGTGGCGATTTTGACGACCATCCTGGCTTTGATCTTCGGATCGATCTGCGCGTATGCGATCGCACGCCTGAAATTCAGGGGGAAAGCGGGCGTCCTGGCAGTTATCCTTTCGGTACAGATGTTCCCGCTCATTGCGCTCGTTGGACCGCTCTTTGTGTTTTTTACCAATACGATCCAGGTCTATAATACGTATGTCGCACTGATCATTCCCTACCTGGTCATTTCCTTGCCTGTGACGGTCTACTTCTTAACATCGTTTTTCCGTGATTTGCCTCCGGATCTTGAAGAGTCAGCCAGAATAGATGGATGCAGTCGCCTTGGAACCTTGTGGCGCATTATCCTCCCGCTGGCTGCGCCGGGTGTCTTTACCACTGCGATTCTTTCGTTCATTACGGTCTGGAATGACTTCCTTTTCGGTTTGACGCTGACGTCAGACTCAAATGCACAGACTGTAACGGTGGCTATTCCCCTCTTTAACGGGGAGCATCAGATTGCCTTTGGCGAGGTTAGCGCAGCCGCAATCATCGTGACAATTCCGCTGGTGATTATGGTGCTATTCCTACAACGGCGTATTGTGTCTGGCCTGACAGCGGGAGCCGTTAAAGGATAAAAGTTGTTGTACGTCGGGGTCGGATTGATCGCGCTCTGGTTCACCTGGGCGCGATCACGCTTTTTAAAAAATACGAAAGTTCTCTCACTAACACTTTTTTGAGAAAATACTATCAAGCAGGAACAGTAAAAGATCGATCAACATGCAGAGGTAGGGAAGCCATTTATTATTCCGTGCTCGTTCTACCTGCTATACACGGAATAATAAATGGCTTCCCTACCTCTGCGCGTCTGTGGTCACGTACGTTTGCGGATTATTACACCAATCTCAGCACCGCAACACCCTTCGCTGGCAACTCCAATTTCGTCACCTTTCCCCCTCCGTTGAGCAGCTCATCCATCGCCTCCGGTAACGGAATTCTGTACAGCATCATCGTTGTAATTGAGCACGAAAAGATAGCTTCGCCCATTCCCTTCTCGACGCGTCACCTCAACTCCTGCAGGTACACTCAAAGGTGCAACAATCTTCAACTCATCCAACAATCCTCCAACCAAGGCATCTACCAGTTTCTTCTCAGGACGAGTCGCTACATAGATAGCTTTACCCTTCCCAAATGTATGCTCTGTGATGGCTGGACGCCCTGCGTAGAAATCTTCTCCATAGGAAGCCAGGGCAACCGCCCCTTCCAGATTTACCAGGTCACACCACCTGTCACAACGATAGCTTCCTGCTGGCAACTTGCCTCCATCCTCGACAACGACCGCGTTTGCCTGCTCCGGCTCCAATGGGTCAAACTCTTCAACCCAGATGCCTAGCGTTTTGCGCAATGGTCCAGGATATCCTCCTAACCACGCTCGCGTATCTTCGTCCACAATGCCACTGAAGTAGCCCGTCACAAACGTTCCACCTTGCTCAACGAATCTCTCAATGGATGCTCCCTGTTTCTCGCTTACCATATTCAGCAATGGAGCAATCACCAGATCATACCCGCTCAGGTCTCCATCAGGTGGCACGACATCAACCGCTATGTTCCGCTCCCACAACGCTTGATAATACAGCAATACCTCATCGATATAATTGAGTGAGTTACTGAGTCCAGGCGTGAATTCGACGTTCCACCAGTTGGACCAGTCGAAGATCATGGCAACACGCGCTGGTAGCCTCGTCCCCAGAATTCCGTTATCAAGTTCCGCCAGCTCCGTGCCTATTCTGGCAACATCGTTGAAAACACGCGTGTGCTCATGCCCCACGTGACTTACGATGCACCATGAAACATCTCAAACGATCCACGCGATTGACGCCACTGGAAATACATGACTGCGTCCGCTCCATGGGCCACCGCCTGGAAGCTGTGCAGGCGCAAAACTCCTGGACGCTTAAGTGGATTATGCGACCTCCATTGCGTCTGGCTGGGCGTCTGCTCCATCAGCAGCCAGGATTGGCCCGCCCTCACTCCCCGCGTCAGATCATGGGCAAACGCTACCTCGGCAGGAGGCATAGTCCGCGTTGGATATGAATCCCAGCAGGCAACGTCGAGATACGGTGCCCAGGCGAAGTAGTCTATCGGCTTATAAATGCCCATAAAGTTCGTGGTTACGGGAATCGCTGGCGTGACCTCATGCAGAATATCCGCCTCGCCACGATAACATTCCAGATACATGTCAGAGATAAAGCGCCGGTAGTCCAGCGTCAAACCCTGCACACTTGACTCGGTTCGTGGTCCCGGCGGAATAACCTGCTCCCAGGCAGTATAGGTATGGCTCCAGAAGGACTGTATTCCAATGCAGATTGACGGCTTCCAGAGATCCATAACGCTCCCGCAACCAGTCTCGGAAACGGCTCGCACAGCGCTCACAGTAACAACCACCACCATAATATTCATTGCTCACATGCCATAATAATAATGCAGGATGGTTGCTATAACGCTCGGCAAGATGGCGTGCCAGGTTCTGGCTCAGGCGACGGAAATCCGGGCTGGTGGGACAATAGTTCTGTCTCCCACCTTGACCACGACGAATTCCCTGTTCATCAACTGGCAACACATCAGGATAGGCCGCCGAAAGCCACGCAGGTTGCGCCGCGGTAGCCGTCGCAAGGCAGGCAAATATCTGGTTCTCGGCTAACAGATCCATCACACGATCCAACCACTCAAACGTGAACGTGTGCTCATCTGGTTGCAACGAAACCCAGCTAAAAACTCCAACCGTGGCGACATTGACATGTGCCAGCCGCATCAGGCGAACATCTTCACGCCATACCTCTTCCTCATTGGCACCAAAAGCTGCTGTCCATTGGTCAGGATTGTAATCCCCACCATAGAAAAATCTCGGTAGTCGCTGGGTGAGGGGATGCGTTTCTGAAGACTGTTCATTCATTACAAGGAGTATCCTTTCTATTCTCATAAGGGGATCTTCAAATATGATAGCACTGGGATATATTAAATACAACCTATCTCTGCTATTTGATCAATTCCCCTTACAGAGGAAACAGCCAGCTCTATCTCTAGCGCCACCCCACTGAAACCATTTCGGGTTTTAGTGCCACGGATTGATTCGTAATCGTGACAGTACGCCTTTCACCCGCTTCAAGGTCAAAATAATTGTCGGTGAAGTGGGTACGCTCATCTGGTACCTGGAAGTGCAAGAAAAACGTGTAAGCTACCGCGTGGATGTGCACGTGCAACTCATGCTCGCTCTGCTGTGTAATAGTTATCTCAGGTTGAACAGGCGCACGCTGTAATTCTTTAATGGGAGAGAAGAAGTGTCGATTGGCCGGGCAGAGACCTGCTGCCGATTGCACCGAGAGATAGTTGTCGGGACCAGCCGTAATCTTTCCTGCATTACCATGCCAGACCATCTGACTACTATTAGCCGCTACCTGTATCTGACAACTCTCTTCCCATAGCATACCATTGGCAAAATTTCCTGACCTGATAGTGAGGGTATCGCTTACTTCGCTAAGCGTATCGTTCGTTATCCATAGCTCAACGCTAGCGTCATTTAGAGCTTTAAAAGAGGCCAGTACCGGAGCATAAGCTCTTCTAGTGTAGAAGTAGCCAGCCTTACCGAAACCATAATAATCTACTACACTCCAGCTTAATACTGGCCAGCAGTCGTTCAGTTGCCAGACGAGCGTGCCAGAACAATGCGGTTTTCGTTGTCGGTAATGCTCAATTCCAAACTTGAGTCCCTCGGCCTGGGCGATCATACTATAATCAATATACTCCTCCAGGTTATCTGGCAATCCCGTTACTGTTATCATCAGATTATCGCCCTTATTCTTGGGATTATCTTTATTGTGATGATCCATTGAAGGGCTATGGTAGTAGAGCTGATCAGTCGGGATGTTGCGCTGCAATGTCTCGTAAACCGGTGATGCATGCATGCCAAATTCACTGGTGAAGCGTCCTAGATCTTCAGCATAGTGGAGGAAAGAAACGCCCTCGGGACTCTGATCCACGCCAGCTTTCTCTCCAAAATGGCGAGGCAGATTACCATGCCATACCTGCCAGTTATGCACATCGCCATCGTCCATACTGTTGTAATCGTTTCCTCCATAGGGACTTCCAGGCCAGTAAGGTATTTTTCCATCAAGTTCTTTGACGATTTGAGGGAGAAGCTTGTTGTAGTAGAGCGAACCAGGAACAGCAAGGTCCGGTTTATCCCAGTAGGTGCGATCATGAATCCACTGGTTTTCATTGTTCCCACACCACAAAGCCATGCACGGCTGGTTACGTAGTCGACGTACCTGGTAACGGGCCTCGGCTTCTACCTCATCTACAAAGCTGGGATTGTCCTCCGGGTACATGGCACAGGCGAACATAAAATCTTGCCAGACCAATATGCCGAATTGGTTGCATAGCTCATAGAAGACATCATGCTCATAGATACCTCCACCCCATACCCGCAGCATATTCATATTTGCCTCTTGTGCCGCTTTTAGTAGCATTTCGTACTGTTCCGCCTTGATAGCTCCGACAAAAGAGGACGCGGGAATCCAGCATGCTCCTCGCGCGAAGATGGGCACGCCATTGAGCACAAAGCGAAAAAAGCGCGTTCCTGGTTCCTCGGTATCAGGCGACTGATCCAGTTCCAGCGTACGAATGCCAACCGCTTGCTGCTGTTGCTCAAGCTGAGTGCCATCCTGGGACAGCGTGACACGCAGAGTATAGAGTGCAGGCTGGCCCAGGTCATGTGTCCACCATAGTTGGGGATTCTCTACCTCTATATACGCGGTCGCTGAGAGTTGAGTTCCGCTTTCCTGGAGCGTCAACGTTTGTTCCGCTACCACCGTAGTTCCCGCTGAGTCAGGTGATAGCAGCGTAATATTAAGATCAAGTGCCTGCTCTCCAGCAAAGCGCTCGACCTCTACCTGAACGGCTACCAGGGCCTTATTCGTGTTGGTATCTATTTCAAGCGTCGAGAAATGTATTCCTTGAAGAGTGGCGCAACGCTGACGATGTAGTGCAACGGGACGCCAGATGCCTATAGTTGGCAGGCGCGGACCCCAATCCCATCCATAGCCAAATTGAGCCTTGCGCATCGTGACACGATAGGGATTGCGTCCCCAGCTCTCAAAAGGAGCTTTTTCCGCTCGCTGAAGTGGTGGGTGAAAGCAGAGAGCCAGCGTATTAGACCCGTCTGTACGTAAACGTTGGCTGATATCAAAGACTGCTTCGCGAAACATATTCGCACTTTCGCCCAATTCTTCGCCGTTGAGCCAGATAGTAGCAAACGTGTCCAGGCCCTGGAAGGCCAGGAGGAAGCGCTCATCCTGCTGAAGAGGCTTTTCATCGCTTTCGAAGGTGATACGATACCACCATTCTCGCTCCTCCATCCAGGCGCATTCATCTTCGTTTCTATCGTAAAAAGGATCTTCGATACGACCGCTCTCAATCAGAGTCTGGTGCACATCTCCAGGTGCCGAAATATCTATCCAATCACTCGTATCAAACTGTTCAGCAAATGCCTTATGAGTATATCCCTCTCCAGGTCCAAAATCCTGCAATTTCCAGAGATCAAACACGATAAATCCTCTCTCTAATTCTTCGGCCTTCAGACGTATATTGGGTAGGGGCGTCACCTGGCGTGCGCCCCCGGTCTCAATGAACATTGTTCCTGGCAAATGGGCGCACGCCAGGTGACGCCCCTACCCGGTTCCCATGCACTACTTCACTGCCCCGGAAGACAGCCCTTGCACGATATACCTCTGTAATGCCAGAAAGGCGAGTACAATAGGAATACTCACCACAATCGATGCCGCCATCAACTGGTTCCAGTATACATTGCTCTGCGTTGAGTAGCCCTGAAGACCAACCGCAAGCGTTCTGGTCGGATCTGTTGTCAGAATCGAAGCAAAGAGCAACTCGTTCCATCCGGTCATGAACGAGTAGATGGCAACCGCGATGATACCCGGTATGCTGATCGGGATGATAATGCGTAGCAGAGTACCAATGGCCGTCGCTCCATCCATTCCCGCCGCTTCCTCAAGATCTCTTGGTAGAGAATCAAAGTATCCAGCAAGCATCCAGATAGAAACTGGCAACGAGAATGTCAGGTACGTGATGATGAGTCCGAGATAGGACCCATACAATTGTACACCGATCACTTGCTGGATATTAATGAAGATGATGAACAACGGCAACAGGAAGAGTATCCCTGGGAACATCTGCGTCGAGAGCACCACCACGCTGAACACTCTTCTTCCCACGAAGCGGTATCTGCTGATCGCATATCCGGCCAGAATAGCGATTGCAACAGAGACCAGCGTTGAGCAACCAGCAATGATGATGCTGTTCAGGAAGTAGCGTACAAGCGGAACAGTCTGCCAGATGTCTCCATAGGGTGCCAGAGTGACACGCGAGGGAATCCAGCGGAATGCCGATTGTACATCTTGCAACGGCTTGATTGATGTGGTCACAATGGTATAGAGTGGGAAGAGTATAAGCAATGTGAAGAACACCAGGCCGACTACTCGCAGCACACGATAGAACTGCGCTTCACGTACCCGCATGCCATGCCTTCCTGTACTATTGGCGGCCACAGCTTTTCTTCGTTCTTGCGCAATCTGATATTCGCTCATTGTGCTTCACCTCCAACCTGGAAGATACGTAGATAGACAAGAGAGACAATAAACAGGAATATGAGCAATAATACGGACATCGCTGAACCTAGCCCAAAGTTCCAGTTGACAAACGAGTTGACGTAGATATGCAGCGAGAGCAAGTCTGCCGACGGAGGTGGCGCTGCTCCAAAGAGGACATACGGCGTGTTGAAGTCATTGAATGTCCACAGGAACGTCACGAGCAGCAGCACGACGTTGACCGGCTTAAGCATAGGCAGCGTAATGGCACGGAACTGCCGCCACTTCGACGCACCTTCAAGGCTTGCCGCTTCATACATGTCGGGCGATATAGTCTGTAGGCCGGACAACAAGAAGAGAAATGCGAATGGCCAGCTGCGCCAGGTCGCGGCCATCACCATGCTCCAGAATGCATTTCCACCCACCAGCCAGAAGGGTGGATTGCTAACATGCAGGCTACGTAAAACAGAGTTAACCGCTCCATTATCCCTCTGGAGCATAAAGTTCCAGCCAATAATTTCAACATAGGCTGGAATTGCGTATGGTATTAGAAACAGCGTTCGGAACCAACCACGTCCACGAAACTCTCCATTCAACAACAGTGCCGCCGCTATACCCAGAACCCATGCTAAGCCTACAACGAGTATCGTGTATGCAACGGTAATGAGGAAGGAGTGGAACAAAGCACTTCCCGCCGCACCACCGAAGTTTAGCGCAACCGCGTAGTTTTGCAATCCGAGAAAGGGAGCCTGGTTCCAATAATGGACATAGAACAGCGTCAGGCCGAGCAGACTAACTCCGATGCCTATCGCCATTGGAAGGATATGAATAAAGAACTCGAAGACGACCGCGGGCGTGATAAACACATAGGGCCGTGAGGCCTTGCTCAGTTGACGGCGAGGTGGCCTCTTTGCGTCCTGAGTGACCTCTTGCGGCGCTTTCTCAGTTCGTACTGTGACTTTAGATGCGCTCATAACATGTTCTCCTCTCCTCAAGAACTGACTTGTCTGCACCTGACATTTACGCTATCCCCAGATCTGCTTTCATCGTCTCGTTGGCCGCAGAGAGTTGCGCCTTTATATCACTTGCGCTCACCTGCCTGCCGCTACCAGCTAGCGCAAGGATCTGCTTTACCGTGCCTCCCATCACTGTCTCCATCTGCCCTTCCTGTGGTATAAGGGGCATCGGTGCGGCATGCTGCGCGAGAATCGTCTCGAATGTCTTTATTTGAGGAGTCTGGAATGCGGGATCGTTGTAAGCATCTTTGACAACTGGAAGACTGCTATAGAGCTTGTTCAGCTTGACCTGTTCGGCTGTACTGGTCATAAACTTCACAAATGCGAGTGCAGCTGCCTTGTGTTGTGTGTTTTTGAAGATGGAGATGTTAATACCGGCGACATGGCTCTCAATTGTCTGGCCTCCTGCTGGAAGTGGATCGAGGACAGGAACCTGAGCAATTCCATACTCACTCGGCTTCATTCCGTCAGCTGTAAGCGTACTTATCGTTCCGGCCTGGAAGACAATCATCGCAGCCTTCCGGTTCGCAAAGTCTGCTGGAGCCTGCGTTCCGGTGCTGTACTCAACATCCTGCGGCGAGACGACCTTATATTTTGAGATGAGATCGGTGTAGAGCTGAATCGCCTTGACGTTCTGGGCACTGTCAAAGGTGGGCACGTTCTTCTGATTGAAGAGCGAACCGCCCTGTTGCTTGCTCAGAATGAAGGCCCAGTGTGCGTTTTCAGTGATTGACGCTCCTTCTATAGCGGCTCCCCACTGGCCCGTTTTAGGATTGGTAAGCTTCTGTGCATCCTGAATGAACGCACTCCAGGTAGCAGGCGGTCCCTGAATACCTGCCGCTTTAAACATTGCCTTGTTGTAGAACAAGCAGTAGGACAACCCATAGAGTGGAACCGAGGTAAGTACCTGGCCAGGAGCACCGGAGGCTGACAGCGAGGTGGAAAGAAACTTATTCTGCCCTCCAATCGCCGCCATGTTGGCCGAATCAAAGGGGAGAAATGCCCGTGTGGCCTGTAAGGTCGCTGACCAGGTATTGCCGATATTGAGAACATCGGGATTTTGTCCACTGAAATCGGCGGTAAGAATCCTGTTGAAAAGATCGGGCCAGGAGATGACATCATAGTTGACAGTAATACCAGTCTGAGCCTTAAAATCCTTCGTCGCCTGGGCAAGGACCTGATTGTCGTAGGCAATCGTTGGACCCTGATTGCTTGCCCAGTAGGTGATCGTGTTGCCCTGCTGTGAGCTCTGATTCGAGTTGCACGCGGCAAGAGGTGTGAGAATCAGAAGAAAAATTGCTGCAATAGGAAAGAATCTTCTGCTCATGGTGCTTCTGCTCCTTTGCTTAAAAGCACGGCTACTTGAAAATACACTACGTTGTCGGTATGAAGACTTTTACTTCGATAAACTTCGATAAACTTCGCTAGCAAATTCACGAGGGAACTACGAGGACGATTTGTACCAAATTCATATGAACGTTTAGAGCACGAATAGAGGATGGAAAAAGTTACAGAATTTTTATCCCACTACCTCTCTCATTGCCCGCAAAGTTGGTTACAACTTGACGAAAAAAGTAAGGAAATGAGCACAAAAACAAGGACATTGTATTGTATACTAAATTCAATGGAACACTTACAGATGTAATGTCTTGAAATGTGAGGTACGTACTGCATGCCTTTCGTCAAAAAAAACACTTCTAGAGGTTCCCAGCCCTCCGATGACTCTCGTAAGATCTTTGTTGGCCGCGCTAACGAACTCTCTTTTTTTACAGAACATATCCTCAAACCAGACGATCCAACCTATAATATTATCTCTATCTATGGCGATGGTGGCGTCGGTAAATCAACGCTTGTCAATCGCTATGTTGAAATGGTGACTTCGCCTGCACTTCAAGAATACTGCCTGGCAGCAATCGTAGATGAACGTCAGGCTACGCCTGCTAGCATGATGGAAAAATTTACTACGCAATTGCACATGCATCATGAATTCAGTCGTGCCCTCACGCAATACAGGGAAGCTCTGCGTAAGCTGCAAGACGAACAGGAAACAATGCAGGACGCTGTCTTGCAACGTGCTCCCGATTTCGCGGGGGCTGCCGTCGAGGGTGTTCCTATTGTTGGTCCACTTCTACGCGAGGGTCTTAAAATGACAACCTCCCAGGTGCTGGATCGTTATCATACTGGACGGACGCATATCGCCTCAGCACGCCTGGAAGATCCCATTGGCGATCTGACTCGCGCCTTTATTACAGAACTCAATCACCTGGCCGAAAGTCTCGTGACACAAGGAAGTGGAGAAAAAACGAAGCGCCGTCATAGAATTATCTTGATCTTCGATACCTTTGAACAATTGGCTTCCGAGGCCGCTCCCTGGTTGCTCGATTACTTTCTCACCGCCGATATCAGTAACAGTATCGTCATTCTCACTGCAGGGCGCATTCCTATCGATCGTTCCCTTCCTGACGATCCTAAGCGCTGGCTTCCTTACCGGGATGACCATGTCATCTATTCTATCTCGCTCAGCAGTTTCTCATTCCAGGAGACGCAGGTTTATCTAGAGCAACGTGGCATCACCGCTCCCGAACGCATCGATAATATCTGGCAACTCTCTCGTGGCCTGCCGCTCTATCTGAGCCTGCTCACCTCCAATCCTCGCTCAGATGTCGATCCAACAACCGACGTAGTTGCTAATTTCTTACGCTGGATACCACAGAGCGAGGACATTAAACGCCGTCTCGTCCTCGATGCATCGCTCTTCTCGCGCCCCTTCAACCAGGACGACCTGGCCGCTTTTGACTATATACCAGAGAATATGCACTCCTATTTTTATCACTGGCTTATCCAGCAACCATTTGTTCACTCTACCACACAGAATGGTCGTTACAGCTATCACGAATTGGCAGAAGATCTATTCAGCCGCCATCTGTACCAGCGCTCACCCAATGCCTGCTATATCGCACGCCGCGCTCTGGCATCCCATTACCAGACCGAACTTACTGCCTTTCAAGCTCAAGGTCACCCGCAGTATTATCGCAGCGACGAATGGCTGAGTCTGACCCTCGCTCTGTCACAACAGTTGTTCCTCTTACCTGATGGTCGCAGTCATGCAGAGGCCGCAGATCAACTGCTACACGCGTACGAATTAACGAAACAGGACGAGGAGATTACACGCGTTCTGCGCTCTATCTCTCAGATCGAACTTTACAATCAGGCAAACGCCGATGCACGGCAGGTCGCCACTCTGCTCCTGAACTACATCGAAGCTGAACCGAAGAGTCAGGAACTTGTCACAGCAGTGACTGAACTTTTGCAGAAATTTACAGGTATGCACGCCCTCTCACCTGTATTGTTAGCGCATATTTATGGCAACAGAGGTCTGACCTATCGCAATCTCAACGATTATTCCTCTGCTATCGCGGACTTCGATCGCGCTCTCGAACTTGATTCCGACTACGTCTGGGCGTATGCTAATCGAGGCATCACGTATCGCTCCAATCACAATTACGATCTGGCACTCCAGGACTTCAACGCAGCCATTGCCCTTGAGGACAATCTTGACTGGGTTTACGCGGCTCGTGGCGAAGTCTATCGTCATCTTCGTAATTATGATCTTGCCATCCAGGATTTTAACCGTGCCATCGCCCTCGATCCTGAATATGCTTCGGCTTATGGCAGCCGTGGTCGTGTCTATCATCATCTCGAAAAGTTTCAGCAGTCTATAGCAGACTTTGACCGTGCCATCGCCATCGATCCTGAACGTGCCTGGTTCTACGCGCAACAGGGTGAAAATTATCGCGATATCGGGCAGTATAGCCATGCCATCGAACTGTATAACCAGGCACTCGCTCTGGAACCAGGCTCATTCTTCTGGGCTTATGGCTCACGTGGTTACACCTACTTCCGTCTCAGAGACTACCACCGTGCTCATTGAAGACTTTAACCGCGCCCTTGAACAAGCTCCTACCTATGTCTGGGGTTATGGTCAACGCGGTCGCATCTATCGTCATCTGAATATGCTCGATAAAGCCCTTGCCGACCTTAACCGTGCGCTTGAACTTGATCCTTCCGATGCATGGGCCTATAGTCATCGTGGACTCGTTTACTCTCACCTCCATAAGTATCAACTTGCCCTTGCTGATTGCAACCGCGCCATCGAACTCAAGCCTGGCTACCCTAACGCCTATGGTCGTCGTGGCAGCACCTATATCGACCTGGGAAATCTTGACCTTGCCGCTGCCGATTTCGCTCACAATCTTGAATTAGTACCTGATGATACTCTTGCTCACTGGATGAGCACATGGCTTGTTTTGTTAACGCAAGACCCAGACGCCCAGACCATACACCATCTGGAAGATGCCGCCGCTACTCATCCACATAGCTACTTCGCATACCTCTGTCGTGGCGTTGCATTCTGGCTACGTGGACAAAACGAACAGGCTCGCACAACATTGGAGCAAGCTCAGAATATGCATCCAAAACTGTGGGATGCCCCATTCTGGCTCACTTTGACGTACACTCCACAAAGTCCAGTTCTGGCAATACAGTCTTTAGAATTGGCACTGACACTCGGTATTCCATCGGCTCTACTCGCTCCTTTACGCTGGCTTAAGCGAGATCATCCAACATTTTATGAAGATTATGTATCGCCACTACTGACAATATAACGCACAAAAACACTATTTGATACATCTTAACGCAACCTGAAATAATGCCATTTATGTCAAAATGCATAGTACTTTTTTCTAACAAATAAGAAGAAGCGTTCCAAACTTACCCCTCATATGGTATTGTTTTTACATCGCAATATTTGTCTGCATGGATCGCATAGCATTGTTAGTAACTATTCAGGTTCAGCTCGATTGTTGTCCAAAGGCATAGCAAAATGATCCAGCAAGGTCAACACCTCAGCGGTCAGCGCAAGCCAGATTTAATTAGTGGAAAGTGTATGTAGGAGAAGGCAGTTGCGCGACCGGGTAATACGTCCGCACCATATCCCCCAGACCTCTCTATCCTACGACGGCCTTAGAAGCCGCATCAGTACAACTGATCGGGTTGTATGATTATGTCCCTTTGTTCAAGGAGATATCCTAATGCAAATGCGAAACTTATATCGGTTACTTGGCTCTATCTTAGGGACGGCATTGCTGCTATCTTGCATTGACCTGTTTCATTTAGGGTGGGGTATCTGGCAATTCTCTCAGTTGACCGGCGCTTTTATCAGTGGCTCTGTTATCTTATTTGCAACCTGGTCGCCCAAACGCCCATTTGAGGCAATGGAACCATGGCTGGGCAGAGAACAACTGGGATGGATTCTGATCGGTTGTGGCGCTATTATGTGGGGCATCGGTGAGTGTTTCTGGCGCTACTATGCTCTAGTTCTGAAACATATCTCCCTTCCCCTCCTGGGCTGATCTTAGGCTATTCCGCATTACCTGTACTGGTTTTTGCTGGTTTACTGCTTCAACCCTCTTCGAACAAAGGAAATAATCGATCTTTTATTGTGCTCGATAGCTTAATCGCCATGGGTTCGATGCTGGCAATCGGCTGGGCTCTCCTCCTGGGTTCGCTCGCCACTGCATCCAGCGAGGATATGCTGGCAAAATTCCTGGGCCTCTACTATCCTACCAGTGATATTGCATTGCTCAGTTTCGTCTTCTTCCTCTTGTTACGAGCTCAGGGCGCTTATGACTATGTTCGAGCACGGCGCTACGGATTGCTGGTATTGGGACTTGGCCTGACCGTATTTGCCGCTTCAGATTTCCTGTTTAATGTACAACAGAATATGGGTACCTATGCCGATGTCAGTGACACCTGGGTAGATATAGGCTGGCCGCTCGGCCTTCTGATTGTTAGCGCAGCTGCCTCCTTACGCCGCTTTTTCCCGCTTTCCCTGGAAGAAGAACAGGCAAAGCATATGACTTCTCCGACTCCAACACAAAATCGCCTGGGTTGGCGCAATCTGGCCATCTATGCATTGGTAGCTGTGCTCTTCTTCGTACTCTGTCTGAATATTTTCTCTACCAATCCAGACCAGATTCAGCAACGTCCAGTGCTGGTAATCTCAGTCTTAATCATTGTGGCCCTGGTAGTCATACGCCAGATCGCTACTATTATGGAAAATTATCGCCTCGCCGACCGTCAGGCCGAGGTATTGGGGCAACTGGCACGCGCGAATCAACATATGGAGGAACAGTCACGTATGATCGCGCAACGGCATGCCGATCTTGAAAAAGGTATCACCCATCTCAAAGAGGTTCACGCACAGACTCGCTAATGGAAATATGCGTGCCCGTGTCCAGATCAACTCCGGCGATCTCTTGCCTGTAGCTGGCAGCTTTAACCTGATGGTGGATCGCCTCTCACGCAATGAACAAGCCGATGACTATTTGCGCCGTTTAACAAAGTATGCTTAATGATCTCAGTACTGCGCTTGAACGCCATCGCACCGATCAACCTGTACTGCTCTCCTCTTCCTATAAGGAATTTCCCGAAATCAGACGTCTCCTGTTCGAGCCCTCGGCCTGAGCGAAAAAATGAACATCCAACAGCACAACCTGCCTCGCCCAATTTTGAGGCCCCCGCACCTCCCTTGCAACGTACGCCAAATACACCTTTTCCCCACCTCGCTTGACTTCGTGCTACTGATAGCAAGCCTATACCTCAGTGGTCACTCAACGTCTTTCCTCCTTCTACATTGAAATGAGACGCTAAAACAACAAATCCATCTTAGATGCGCATCTTAAATGAGTAAGGGCGTCACCTTGCGTGCGCTCTGGTCGCGATAGTATACATCGCCAGATCGGGCGCACGCAAGGTCGCCCCTATCCAGGTTATGGGAAAACATCAGTCAATAGACGCCTAGTATCCTCCGCTTGCCTGAGCATAACGCTTTGCAATCTCGTCCCAGTTGACTACATTCCACCAGGCATTGAGATACTCAGGACGGCGGTTCTGATATTTCAGATAATAAGCATGTTCCCACACATCATTACCCATTACTGGATACAGTCCATCGATGAGAGGGCTGTCCTGGTTCGCAGTGGAGATCTACCTGCAACTTGCCGCTGCGATCCAGCTACCAACCAGGCCCAACCAGAACCAAAACGCTTGACACCTGCATCGTTGAATGCAGTCTTGAATGCATCAAAAGAACCAAATGTTGATGTGATAGCATTCGCCAGTTCACCCGTAGGCTGACCACCACCGTTAGGCTTCATAATCTGCCAGAACATAGTGTGATTTAGATGACCACCACCATTGTTACGCACCGCCGTACGTGCACTCTCTGGTACCTCGTTCAAACGACGGATTACCTGTTCAACTGGCAAATTCTCGAAATCATGCCCCTTCAATGCATTGTTCAGATTGGTGACATACGTAGCATGATGTTTGTCATGGTGCAGTTGCATTGTCTGTACATCGATATAAGGCTCTAATGCGTCATACGCATATGGAAGTGGTGGAAGCTCAAAAGCCATAAAACACTCTCCTTATTAAAATAGTCTACGAGGTCGCGTACTCTATTCTGTGTAGGGCAACAACCTTTTTCTAGCTGTAACCAGGATGGTTACGGCTGGGATGAGCTACAAAAACTCACCTCACTTAGTTGTATGCGATCGAATAAGACTCTTGTCAAGCAGAAGTATTTTTCTCTTCCAGCTTTTATTCGTCAGGCCAGAGATTCGGCTCTGGTAATATGAAGCCCCTCCCCTGATGTTCTTCAATCCACCTTTTAGCGACCTCCAATACATTCTGAGCTGCTTCCTCATATGTTTTTCCATACGCCTTACATCCATCCAGCTCAGGTACTACTGCAAGGTATGCTTCTTTAGAAACACTCCACCATATTTTTAAAGAATAATGTTCATACTTTTCATGCTGCATCTGCCCGCAAAATCCTCGGTTCAGGTATCGACTTTCCCCAGGCAATTT
This sequence comes from uncultured Chloroflexia bacterium, assembly GCA_963731415.1. Taxonomy (GTDB): domain Bacteria; phylum Chloroflexota; class Ktedonobacteria; order Ktedonobacterales; family Ktedonobacteraceae; genus JACDAE01. The sequence continues at coordinate 205,307 of CAVSVN010000022.1, read as the reverse complement.
TAGCATCGATCCAGCTTTCAATAGCATCTTTTCCCTGTTTGATAGCCTCTTCGTACGTTTCACCATGTGTTATACAACCAGGCAATTCAGGTACAGTAACTATGAATACTTTGTCAAGTTCACTCCAGTGGATTTCCATTGAGTAATGTTCATAGCTCTTATTCATCTTTTAGGTTCTCCAACAGCTTGAGTGCCCTCAGTACTTCTTTCTCTTGATACCGTCTGGCATCACTACCATCTGCGCCTGATATCGTAACCGTATTAGATAGCCATGGATGTTCCCAGACTGTATGACTCCCTTTTCCTGGTCGCCAAACAAAACCCGCCTTACGTAACATCGCCTTGAGTTCACAAATCTTCTTAGGCATTTTCACACATGACAAGCTTCCCTTACAACCTCTCACAGAATTATACCCGCTATCGTTCTATATCTCTATTCCAGCGAGATTGCACTCTTGCCATCCTCCTCTAATACACCTGATCTATAACCATTATACTCTCATCTTCGAATTTATCTCTGTCATACTCTATTCATACTACTCTCATAAGTCCCTCTCTACATAAATTTACATCTATCTTTCCTTGCTTAAATGTGATATAGTCAGTAAACAATTTCGTTGTACAACGAAATTGTAGAGGTAAACCTGAACTTGTAGTATTGAACTAACGGAGCAATACATGGCTCAGCAGCAAGAACAAAAAACTGGAGACAACGCATACCATCTGAAAACAATCCTGCTCGTTGAGGATGATATCAATATCGGTGAAGTGCTGGTACAGGCTATCACTCAGGAAACTTCCTACCTGGCTGTTCTGGCCGCTGATGGTTTTGAAGCACTTAAAGTTCGTCGAAAACCTTACACCCAACCTGTTTATTCTGGATTATCAGCTCCCACGCATGAATGGTATCGAGCTGTATGATAAGCTGCATGCGATGGAAAAACTGGCAGATGTCCCGGCCATCATGATGAGTGCACGATTACCTCAGCAGGAACTTGCAAAACGCAATATCACCGCCATGAATAAACCGATTGACCTGGACGATTTCCTGCAAACTATCGATCAGTTCCTGACCTGAACAGCTTCTCAGTTGTCGCTATGTTGCGCCAGTCGTTGTGCATAATCGCTATCAAGTGCGCTCAGCAGATCTTGAAATGCTTTCACTACTCCTTGTCGCGCAATCGATAGTATACAACATTTCCATCTCTACGCGAATTTACAATACACCTATTCTTGCCATATTGCCGTAGATGCTCAGAGGTCGTAGCAGCCGAAAGTCCTATCGCTCTGGCTATATCCCCTGAACGTCTCTCCGGCATCTCTACCTTATCGTCTTCATCTGGTATTGTAAGGAATTCTAAAATATAACGACGACTGGTATCACAGACAGCTGATAGAAATGTGTCAACGTATTTGTCTACTTCGACTGGCCGGCGTGGAACAGCTCTTCTCCGGCGTATCACTGGATGGTGAAGATTTTGAGTTCACCATACATTGACCCTTCCCTTTCTGATTGTATATCCCACTCCCACAATGAACGCGCCCATATCTAAGCAGTCTAAACTACAAGCAGTTTCCTGCTATCTTCCATTGTGTGTAGAAACCACTTGATAAACTGATCTTACCGATTAATTATAATTGCCTCATCATGTGAATAGCAATTGATTACCCCATGCGTACTTAGCGGAAATTCGTCAACGCAAATGGCTTTCATCTGTGTTATAATGCCGCCAAATAGCCATTTGTTCTAATCGGGAGAGGCATGCGCAGATGTTTATCGGGAAGATCGTTAAGTCGGATTCGCATATTAATTATGTCTGTCAAATCTATGGGCCGCGCGAGGTCGAAGTGGAACCCGGCCCACCAGATTATGCCTTCGGTCGCTTCGTTCGCATCGCTGTACGCTCGAACCAGCTATGATGACCCTGATACAACTCTCGATCTCGCTCTTGGTATCAGCCAGGAGCCAGTTACCTACGCCATTGGTGTAATCTATGATACCATCCTGCTTAATCCCGCCTTTGGTTCCCTGGGTCCTCGCCTCTCAAATGAAACGCAGGTCGAACTCTTTTCTCCTGATTATATTTCAGAGAAAGCTGTGTTGATCTATGTGATGGTCCTGGGTATGATGGAGCTGCGTCCTTCTCCTTCAGGCTCCCCTGGCGTCCTTTCGACGATGCATGGCGTCCCCCTCCTCTCTCTTGAATTGGGTAGCGAGATTGAGACGATGACCGATGAGGAGGTACGCGCCTTCCACTTTTTTACCGACTCTGCTGGACCCGATACACAAACCCCTTATCTGCATATGGGCTACCTTCCGCACATTATCGCTCAGCGCAATAGCCTGCTCCCGATGGTGACTTTGCGCATCATCGATCAACTCGAACGCCTGTTTCCGCAAAATCTCTCGTTGCTCTCTATCGTAAAGCGTAACTTCGCCTGGCGTCTCAAAGTGGAAACCACTGGTTAACGGAGCTTTTTCAATGATCGAAGACGATACTACTCTGGACCTTCTGATCTCGCTCTTTGTACGCAAACCCGTTGGTATCACCAAAGGTCCCGGCGAAACTACTCATGAATATACCTTCGTTTCGCGTGATGACGAACAGGTACTCAAAAATGGTGAGTATGTCTACTACGAACTCTCTGATCCTGATCAGCAGGGCGTAAATGGCCACACCGCTCCTATACGTCGCGTGCTTGGTCGCGTTATGAAACGTGTTCCTCTGCAGCTCTATCCCGATACCTTTCTAGGTGAGCCAGAGATCTCGCCTACACAGGTCGCGGCGATGGTCGGCTATAATTCGCACACAAATGAACTGTTTGAGCTGCATGTCGCGATCATGGGCTACTACGATCTCTTCTACCGGCTCCTTTATCAATCCCTGGATTCCACCTCAATCCGGCAAACAGATCTTTCTAGCCGATGACGCGATGCTGGCCCAGATCCTCAGTCGTAAACAGGATAAACAGCCCGGCTCCGCTACTATTGGCTCCCTGCTGACACGTCCTCCTGGCGCGGTCCCTGTTGTGCTCTCCGTGAAAGATGTGGTCAGTACTCACCTCGCCATTATTGCCAGTACAGGTGCCGGTAAAAGCTATCTGGCAAGCGTAATCATCGAGGAGTTGATGCAGCCACATAATAAGGCCTGCATACTCATTATCGATCCTCATGGCGAATATGGAACGCTGGACCAGATCGCCAATACGCCCCAATTTAGCGAGGATGGCGATGGACGCGGTAGCGGCTATCATGCTCATGTCCGCGTCTATAAGCCAGAGCAGGTCAAAGTTCGCCTCTCAACACTCAATATGGGCGATATGCGCTCTCTGCTACCAGAAATGACGGAGAAGCAGCAATACCTTCTGAGCCGTGCTCTACGTAAAGTGCAAGAGAATAGACGTGGTACTCCCTGGGGTGTTGCGGATCTCAAACAGGCCATCAAACAGGTATCGAAGCAAAAAAGCGATGAGGATAGCGAGGGTGCCGACGACTCCAGTACCGTCCACGCTCTGACGTGGCGCGTGGAGCAACGTTTTGAACATAGCTTTACCTTCGATGATACACAGCACCTGGATCTGCCAGAGATCTTCAAGCCGGGTCAGTGTACCGTCCTGCAACTTAATGAGATCGATGAGCGTGATCAGCAGGTGATCGTGGCAACCCTCCTGCGTCGCCTCAATCAGGCACGCATGGATACCGAACGTGGCAAGCTTCAGGCTGGTAGCGAGTCATACCTGCCCTATCCCGTGTTTGTGTTGCTGGAAGAAGCCCACCATTTCGCTCCCGGTGGTACTGAGGTGGTCTCAACCTCGATTCTCAAGCAGGTTCTTGCCGAAGGGCCGCAAATTTGGCATCGGCGTCGGTCTGATCAGTCAGCGTCCCGGCAAGCTAGATGCCGATGTTCTCAGCCAGTGCCAGACGCAGTGCATCATGCGTATCGTCAACGAGATCGACCAGAAAAGTGTCGCCGCCGCTATTGAAGGCGTGGGCCGCGATCTGCTGGATAACCTGCCCGCGCTCTCTAAAGGCCAGGTCATCGTTGCAGGTGCAGCCGTCAATACACCAGTCATCTGTCGCGTCCGCCCGCGCTATACACAACATGGTGGCGAAAGTAAAGATGCTCCCGATATCTGGCAAAAATATTTCAGTAGCGATAATCAGGAAAGCCGCCGCCGTAGCGAAGCACCCCTGAGCAATAATAAGGGCTTTAATTTATTGAGGTAGCATAAGTCGTGACAAACCGTTCAGCGCTCTCTCTGATTGGCATTATCGCACTCGTGGCATGGGCCGGTGTGTTACTCTTTACGGGCTTCGTGCCACCACATACCCTACTGGCCTTCGTAGCCTTTTTTCTCATTCTCTCTATCGCATTAATAAGTACATTTACTCCTATCACTTATAACTCTCGGTCGGATTTTTTTCATGCGTCGTCGCTACCTTGTTACTATGCGCTATGCCTTTCGCCAGGCTACTCTCCTTGCCCTGGTAATCCTCTTCAACCTGATTCTCCGTGCTCTGCATAGCTGGAATATCTTTACCGCTCTCGTCATCCTTGCCACCGCCATCATTATCGAGATTCTGGCGCTGGCGAGGAAATAATACTTTCTCAGATCTTTGGAGTACTAACATGCGCTATCTCATCATACGTCCAGGTGCCATTGGCGATAACCTCCTGACCTTTCCATCATCCAGGCGCTGAGAGCACAATCCAACGATCCTCATGTCACATTTGTAGGCAACGCTGCCGTCTTGCCTCTGATCCTTGGCTTCCCATATTGCCGAAGAAGTCTCGGACTATGACTCACGCCAATGGAGCGCATTATTCTCAACCAATGGCATTCATTCTTCTACATCTGCAAGACACTCTTACAACACATCGATGTCGCGATCTGCTGGCTACGTGATCCCGAGCATATCGTTGAACGCAATCTGCACGCTCTCGGCATCCAACGCATCATCATCGCACCCGGTCGCCCCTCACCAGACGAGCATATCCACATCGTAGACTATCTTGCCCGTACCCTCAATCTCCAATTACCCATACCGTTCTCTCCTTTGCTGCCCACGATATCAGAATAGCCTTGACAGACCGATCGATAATGCACACGCCATCGCTATTCATCCTGGTAGCGGGGTGCTCATAAATGCTGGCCCATCTCCCACTTCGCCTCTCTCATCATAACGCTCTGGCAACGCAACATTCCTATTTTACTTCTGGCTGGCCCTGCCGATTCCGAACGCATGGCAGAACTGTTCTCCCAACTTCCACCAGCCGCCCTCTTCTCCATTACTCACTACCCTCATCTGATGCCCCATTATGTACTGTTGCTCAACATCTACAACATTGCCTGGGCTATATCGGCAATGATTCCGGTATCACCCATCTTGCCGCTCTTTTAGCTACCCCCACTATAGTACTTTTCGGCCCCAGTGATCCTGCAATCTGGCGACCATATGGAAACACTACGAGAGTACTATATGAGCCTGTATTGACGAATTTACGGCCAGATACAGTTTTGTATACTGTAGAGAATTCTTTTTTCGCATATCATGGGGCATAATTGGACTCCTACCTATAGCTAAAAGGTCTATAGAGGTGGTGAATTCCCTCTCCTTAAACTATACTAGAATTGATGTAGTTAAGTTAGAAAGGAGGATTGTATGATTAATAATCATCCTAACTCTGCAAGGACCAGGAGCCTGACAGCCAGAAACTTGTACTGCCAGGCATACATCGGAGGAACAGCAGCAGCCAGCCGCATACACGCAACGGGTGTTCGTTCATCCTGATCAGTTGCGCCCCCAGGTTCCCACAACGTCCACCAATCCATTCTCTAAGCTTGGTGCACTCTGGCGTGCCGATCCTGCCTATAAAGTACTGATAATAGCAACATCCATGGTCCTTATCGCGGGTATTATATTTGCTACATTTCTCTTCAATACCTTCGCACAATCAACATCCTCAACACCTGAAGCAGCCGCACCTGTAGGAACAGTTACGACCGCCCCAAAAACTTCTACCAATCTACCACCCACCTTCCCTACTCCTTCCGGCGGTCAGGGAAGCAATCAAAGCAGTAGCCAGCCACCTAAGAGCGCACCAGTGGTACTGCCAACGCTGACACCTTCAGATGCTAATCAGCAACCAACACAACCATCCCAGAACCAAAATCTACAGCTACAGATTACCGATTATCCCACAGCAGGTTCGTAACAATAGCGATGTGCAGATCACTGTGATGGCTAACCAACCCGGCATCTCCATACATCTTCAGGTCTCTTTTGATAACTCCATCATCACAAATACATCGGATACGCAGGAAACTGATAATGATGGCAATGCTACACTGGACTGGCATGTCTGCCAATGTTTCATTCAAAAAACTTTGTGGCACGTATCACAGCTTACGGCATTGACCAGAATGGACAACAGGTATCATCTCAAACGGTCTCCGTAGAGGTCACCAATCGCTTCAGGTTCTAATCTTTTATGTGCTACAATCAAACATAAAAAGATAGAGGAGTCCCTGGTGATTGGCACGTTGATCAATTTCAGTCTCGTGATGGTTGGAGGACTTATTGGCCTGGGTATTGGTTCGCGTTTACCTGACCGTATCAAGATCATTGTTATTTCAGCTATCGGTTTGATGACGCTGGTGATCGGTGTCTCCTCTGCCATTAAGACTGAAAATCCGCTGATCCCCCTCCTCTCTCTTGTGATAGGTGCAGTAATTGGTGAGCTTATCGATATTGATAAGGGCATTAATATACTTGGTGACTGGCTCAAGAAACGTTTCACCCACCCTGATAGTCAGCAAAATTTTACTGCGGCATTTGTGATCGCCAGCCTGCAATTCTGTGTTGGCCCCCTGACGATTCTTGGCGCGATCAACGACGGCCTCTCTGGCAATTTTAGCCTTCTCGCCATTAAAGCTGTGCTGGATGGCTTTTCCGCTATTGTTTTTGCCAGTAGCTTCGGCGTTGGCGTCTTGTTTGCTGGTGCAACTATTCTGGTGATACAGGGGGGCATCTCATTGCTGGCTGGCCTGATCAAACCACTCCTCATCTCGCTCCCCAATGCCAGTATGTCGGCACAACCACGTGTCATTGAACTGTCTGCCGTCGGTGGCGTAATTCTTATTGGCCTGGCTCTCAATATTTTGGAACTGAAACGCATCAAAGTAGCGAATCTCCTTCCCGCTTTGATTATTGCGCCTCTCATTGTAGCGTTACTTAATGCTCTGAGAATTCCACTGGACTTTGGACTTGGTGCCCGCTAAATACAAAACAGTGATGTGATACCATTACGTTGAATAATGTATCCCTATTCTTTACAAAGGAGCCTGCCTTGACAAATCCAACGACGAAGCTGGTGCTAGAGCCATCCTCATCTATTGATTTACACATGCATACGAATTATAGCGATGGACGCTGGCCCGCTCAGCAACTCATTGATTACCTGGTCGAGGAACACTTCGATCTGGTCGCTGTGACTGATCATGATCGAGTTGATAAGGTGGCCGAGATCCAGGCTCTGGCAACTGAGAAGCATCTGCCGGTACTGGCTGGTGTGGAGATGACTACGCAGTGGAATGATAAAATGGCCCATCTGCTCTGTTATGGGTTTGATCCCGCTCAGAACTATCTTCAGTCTATAACTGCTAAGGTGGCACAGCTCCAGCTGGAGAATACACATGCGGTGAATGCTGAACTGAAACACCAGGGATATGCTTTTCCTCGCCAGGAAGAAGTGCTGGCTGAGAATAATGGTCAGTTACGTTTACCCTCTGATAATATTCGTCTTTTGCTTGAACATGGACATGCGGCTACTCACCGCGCTGGCTTGCAGATGATCGAGAAGGCAGGCTTCCACTCTATCATGGCTGATATGGCAGAGACTGTAGATGCCGCGCACCGTAGTGGTGCTCTCTGCCTGATCGCTCACCCCGGACGACGCGAGAGGGGCTTTACATTTTACGATACTGGATTGCTTGACCAGTTGCGTACCACCATCCCTATTGATGGTATTGAGATCTATCATCCCTACCACACTCCCGACGTGATTGAGACCTACCTGAAGTACGTTCAGGAGCATGATCTCCTCCTGAGTACCGGCTCTGACTCGCACGGCATTCCTGGACGTATGCCTAAAAAACACCGTGCCGAGATCAGTAAAAAGCTGCTGGAACGCCTCGGAATTACGCTTACTTATCCAGATACCAGTCAGTCGTCGTAATTCCTGGATAGGAAACTGTCTTCTGGACTACACCGCCAGGGGTGCTAAAGCCCGTAACAGGTCGTCCTTGCTCCGCCATTAACAGGCTATCATGCCAGATAGGGGCAGCACCATCAACGCCCGTTATATTTATCATCGCTGAGTTATTGTTGTTGCCGGCCCACACTCCTACGGTGTAATCAGGTGTATAGCCTACCGTCCAGTTATCGCGAAAGTCATTGGACGTTCCCGTCTTTACCGCCGCTGGTCGAATCATGCCAGGATCTCCAGCGTAACATTGCGTCTGCGTATGGTCGTAAAGGTAAAGTGCACTACACTTGCCAAATTCAAATGTACGCGAGCTGTTGTCGCTTAAAACATTGGTGATCATAAATGCCGTCTGCTTGCTAATAACCTGTCTGCCCTGAAGCTGAAAATGATAGATCACATGCCCCTGGGTATCCATTACCGTGTCAATAGCATGAGGTGCAATACGCACACCTCCGTTAGCAAAGACTGAGTATGCGGAGGTCATATCGAGCAGGTGCACGCTCAACGATCCCAACACCATCGTATAATTAGGTATACCCTCATAGTTATTTCCAATACCCATCACCTGGGCTGTGTGGAGTGCCGGGTCTACTCCAGTCTGCATGAGTAGCTTCACAGCTGGAACATTGAACGAGTTTTGTAACGCATAACGATAGGTAATCAAACCATGATAGATTCTATCATAGTTGAGCGGTGTGTAAGCAGGAAGCCCACAACACATCTGTATCGTAAGTGGCCCATCTAATACGGGTGAGCCTGGACTAACTCCCTGTTCAAACGCTGTAGCATAGATGAACGGTTTGAACGAGGAACCTGGCTGACGAAAGCCTTGCGTTGCCACGTCAAATGCACCATCAACTGGGTTGCTCGGGTCGATATTACCCAACAATGTGCGAATAGCTCCGGTATGGTTATCAATGACGACCTCAGCTGCATTAGACATATTATGTGCCTGCGCCAGCTGGGCAATATGCTGTTGTGCGTCCTTCAGAATCTTATTCTGAAGTGACATATTGAGTGTAGTGGAGACCACGAGTCCAGTACGCGAAAGATCAGCGACCTTGACGTGCACATCCTGGGCTAACTCACCAAGCGTATAACTTACAAAATGCTGTACAAGAGGATTGGGTTTGATAAACCCATGATGTAGAAAACCAGGCTGCTGCACCTCGTCGAATGCGAGCAGGTACTGACGGTATGTAATATACCCTTGAGTATACATGCGCTGGAGAACATCCTGCACGCGTGCCAGGGCCGCCTTTGGATGCAGATAGGGATCACGAGCAATTGGAGAGCTGGGAATACCCGCCAGCATAGCAGACTGGGCAATATCAAGCTGCGAAGCTGCCGTGGCCTTAGGAGTATCTTTTAAGTTAAAGTAGGTGAAAGCTGCAGCATCAGCCCCGTAAGCCTGCTCTCCATAATAGATTGTGTTGAGATACATAGAGAGAATTTGTTCTTTGCTGTACTGGCGCGTGATCTGCGGTGCCAGAATAACCTCTTGTAGCTTACGGATGACCGTTGTTCGATTCCCAACAATAGAATTTTTGATTAACTGTTGCGTGATCGTGCTGCCACCTTCAACAACATGTCCATTAGTCAGATCCGATAATGCAGCACGGGCAATACCAGTAATATCATAACCGGAATTGTTCCAGAAATATTGATCCTCTGTGGCAATTTCAGCATGAATCAGGTTGGGCGAGATCTTTGATAATGGTACCGTTGTCTGCAATCCCTGGTCTATCGCCTGGTAGAGCATCGTCCCACGTGCATCATATATCTTCAGACTATCCTTCGGTAAAATATCCTCTAGCGTCGTAACCTGTTGAGCATAACGTTGCTGGGTTGCATTCGTTAGAGCAGAAAGCGCCACCAGAAAGGAGGCAGCGAGAAGGAAAACAATCATCGTTCCGAATGCCATCGGTAGCATCGACCATTGTGTAGTGATACGGTCGGTAGCTGCATATCGCCGATTGCTCTGGTTCAATAATTTGCGCTTAATATGGCGCTTAGTACGCCAACCGGTCGGATAGAGACGGCGGTGCGGAACGTCATAGTATACACCACGTGCAGGCTTTTCTGGAAGATCATTTAAGCGCTGTGCTGCCGCTGCACGACTATGTACAGGTAGCTTTGCTGGCACCATCGGTTCCATTCTCTGAGTCACTACGTGAGATGCCGCATTATTCTGCTCGCCGTTCGAGGGCGTAGATGAATTCTCTATAGGTAAAGACGCTGATTGTTCTGATGGTGTTCCATTTCTTTGCTCAGTCTGCATTTTCTTTCCGCTTTCTAAAAAAGTAATCCAGGAAAATAGAATATATATTATTCAAGCATCTTCCCCTCCCCACCTTTTCTCCTTAAAATACAGATTTTCCCTTTACTCTTTGATAATATTTATGCCAAATTGAGCATATAGTATGAAATAATATCTCATCATCAGTTAAAAGTTGCATACTTTTAATGCGAATGCATGTGTTTTTATTCAAGTGTCTGTAATCTAGTATATCTTCTGCGCTTAATTTGTGCAAATACCAGACTCTACAATAGCCTAAAATGAGTTGCTATGAAGTACTTTCATATATAAAAACGCAGACGATTAAAGAAGGGTAACGAGACCAGGGAGTAATGTTCTTCAGTACTATACTGAGCATAGTTTACTATATAAAAAGTGGTTATATTAATAATATGTCTAGTGATTTTATACATAGTATATCTGTGTCAGATCTGTTCCTACTCTACCACCAGCCAGGATTGGGCGATGTGGTTCCAGGGGAAGGTGGTGTAAAGGCAAAACTAAAATCATTTGCACAATAGGGTGAAGCTCCAGCTATTTCTGCCTTGGGGTTTCCCGTCGGAGTTGGCGTAGCTGTAGCTACCTGCGTCGGTCTTGGTGTTGGTAAAGCAAATGTCGGGACGGTACCTGGCAGGTACAAATCAGTGGTTCTAACGCCATCAGGATAGGTAACAGTTGCTTTTGTCAGGCCACCAGGATTCGTGAAGTCTTCAATTGGGCGTCCTGCCTCGGCTGTTAGCATAGAGTCATGCCAGATAGGGGCCGCTCCATCAACGCCAGTTATGTTTATCATTGCCGAGTTATCGTCGTTTCCTGCCCAGACACCCATCACATAATCAGTTGTATAGCCTACCGTCCAGTTGTCGCGGAAGTCGTTGGTTGTGCCCGTTTTCGCTGCCGCCGGTCGTACAGTTCCCCGATTGCCGTACCAGCAATCTGCTTGCGAGTTAGAGTAGAGCTGAAGCACATTGCAATTATAGAACTCCGGCAAGCGCGAAGTATTATCGCTCAGCACATTGGTCATCATATAGGCTAGCTGTGGGCTGATGACCTGTGTACCCGAATTCTTTGGATGCACATATGTCTGATGCGTACCCGCCATAACAATTTTGTCAATCGCATAATAGGGCACATGCACGCCGCCATCCGCGAAGGTTCCATAGCCCGAGGTCTCGTCTAGCAGATGCACTCCCAACCCGCCCAGTACCAGTGAATAGCCCGGTGTCCCACTATAGCTCGCAATACCCATATTTTTAGCCATCTCCATTGCCTGGTCAATACCTACATGCTCTAATGTTCTTACCGCTGGAACGTTTAATGAGTTTTGTAATGCGCAACGAATAGTCATGTGACCGTGATAGCTACGATCATAATTCAATGGCGTAAATGTGGACGGTGTCGAATTTGGCATATAAATTGTTGTTGGTTCATCAGAGATAGCTTGCCCAGGTGACCCTCCTTGCTGAAATGCTGTTACGTAGACAAAAGGCTTGAATGAAGAACCCGGCTGACGATATCCTTGAGTAGCTACATCGTACTGTCCATCAATGCTCTTATCGTTGTAATCAATGCTGCCAAGTAACGATCGAATCGCTCCCGTATGATAATCAATGAGCACTTCGGCTGCATTGCTCAGATTATGTGCACTCTTTACCTCAGCAATATGACGCTGCGCAATTTTCTGAATTTTGTCTTGCAGTGCAATGTCTAACGTCGTGTGGATGATCATATCTGAACGCGACAACTGCTGACGAGTCATGTGAAAAGTCTGCTCCAGTTGCGAGTAAACAAACTCGGCAAAGTGGGGTGCTCGATTAATGAGCATTGCTGACCTCTTAAAAAAGTGCGGTTGTTGCGCTTCCTCGATTGCATTGATGAAATCTGCCCGCGTGATATATCCGTTTCTCTGCATAAAACCCAGCACTTGCTCAAAGCGATTGAAGGCCGACTGGGGATGCTGCAAGGGATCATAAGAATAAGGTGCAGCAGGAATGCCTGCTAGCATAGCCGCCTGGGCAATATCAAGTTGCTGTGACGCAGGCTTTCCCGGCTGATCTTCTAATCCAAAATAGACACTTGCTGCCGCGTCAATACCATATGCCTGCTCACCATAATAGATACTGTTTAAATACATTTCAATAATATCAGTTTTGCTATAAAGATTATTCAGCTCAGGTACCAGTATGATCTCTTGTAACTTACGCGTAATCGTGGTTTCATCTCCTACAACCAGATTTTTGATAAGCTGCTGTGTAATAGTGCTCCCACCAGCTACTACATGCCCACTGCGCAGATCATCTATGGCCGCCTGAATAATACGTGTAAGGTCTACGCCCGGATTATTCCAGAAATTCTTGTCTTCAGTTGCCACCGTCGCATTGATCAGGTTTTTCGAGATCCTGGAATAGGTGACCGCTGTATGTATACCTTCATCTGTCAATTGAGCAATAAGGATGCCTTTACTATCATACATTTTCAAATTATCTTTTGGCATTAGATCCCGTAGAGTAAGAATGTCTCCTGTATATTGTTGCTGCGTTTGACTATAAAATCGATAAGCTGCAAATACGCCTGCACCTGTTAACGAGAGTAAGATAGCGAGAAATGCAAACGAGACGCTGCTGATAGTGATCCAGAAACGTTTTACCTCGTGGTGCTTCTGCTTTCGTGATAGGCGCAAGTGCTTACGCGACAGATGACGTAATATGATTTTTCTGTGCCAACGCCTACGACGAGATTGCACCGTTGCTACAGTGGAAGATGGTGTAAGTTCAAGCTCCGTAACTGGAAGCTTTTGTATTTCTTCATTCGTGCTCAAAACTGGTAGTGCAGAAGGCACAATTTCTTCATGCACTGGCACATTCACTACCTGCTGCGAAATGCGCTCTTGTCTCGTGCGCTTCCGTTCCAGATAACGGAGCGCTCTTTCTTGCCGACCAGTAACGACGCTTCCCGGTCGAGGCCGTGGTGCAGGTACAATCGGCTTGCGATCTCCTGTATGACTACCATAACCGTTCGACGTATCCTCAGGAGCTATGCCGCTATCCTCCTCCTCCGGCTTATGCTGGTCTGTTGACATATCTGCTTTCCTGTCTCTACTTACATCGAGTTCATAGGTGGATATATATACACATATAAATATACGACATAGGGAGTGTGTAATTATTCACGTTTTCGATCTATCTGTTTCACTCCTCTTATTGAAAGTTCGTACACATCATTCAGAAATGTTGTTGTACATCTTCCTTCTATTAAAATAGAAGACGTTATACGGGAAAAAAGGTTTCATCGCGAGGAGAAAGTACTGCGCTAGTGCTGCGCGGCCTCAATGAGCGTGGGCAGAATCTCATTGGTGAGTGCTTGAATCTGGTACAGACTTTCGCCCCAGGGAATATCCTGTTCGCGCCCGCCGCGTACCTCTACAAGTTGCAGGATGCTCTCGTCGATAAGCGTGCGGAAGTAGAGAAAGGCACGTACGGCATCGGCGACCGGCACACCGGATTTACGCGTAACTGAGCCATATTCGGTGCCAAGTTGAATTGCCTCGTGCTGCAGCTCTTCCTTATTTGTGTTATCAACAACTGCCCGCAGTAAGAGATCAAGCATACGTCTTCCAAGCTGACGGTATGCCATGCGTGCATCCTCATCAAAGTGCTGATACCAGGGCAATGTGTCCAATGTACCATCAGTGAAGGCAAAGCGAACACGCCCCAGGACGCTCTGAACGAGAAGCTGCGCAGCTGGATTTGGCTTTGGCTCTGCTTCCTGTCGTAAGCGTGCTTCAATATCTGAGCGGCGGAAACGGCGATGTCCTCCACTTGTACGGCGCGATGGCAACTCATTGCGATCAGCCCATAATCTTACCGTTGCCGGATGCATACCAAGCATATCGGCTGCTTCACGCAAACTTAGCCATTCTTCGCTCGATTGAGATGGTAACATTGCACCTCCTGAAGATGTGAGCTTCATTAATAATAAATGCTCATCGTGATTGTATGTAATTCTCTACTTGCCGTCAAGTAGGGCTTTCCATACAACAGGGCTATTTCATTTTCCCTTCCCCTTATGATAGCTGGCTTCGCCAGCCGATTTTCGTGTTATTGTGCAGGCGCGAGGAGTAGGGAAAATGAAATAGCCCTGACCCCATTGTGTTATACTTTCAAATACTACAATAGTATACTACGAATTGTCCGTATTCAGTGCAACTACCAACAAAAAAAGAGCTTCATTAAAAAAATTATGCAGACAGAACCTGAAGAGGAACCACAAAAAACACCCTCTCTGTTAGGTAGCAATCGCGACCTGGCAGTGCTTTACGCTATCGCAGGCTACCTCAATCGTAAAGTCGATGTCCACGAGGCTCTACAGGAGATACTGGCACGCGTGACGGAGATGCTTGGTCTGCGCACTGGTTGGGTCTGGCTGCTCGATGAACAAAACGTTCCTTATCTTGCCGCCTCTCAGGCGCTTCCTCCCTATCTCGCTGACCATTATGAACGCATGATCGGTTCTTGCCTCTGCCTCGATACCTTTTTGAGTGGTGATATGGAGATCGCTGCCAATATCAATGTGTTACGCTGTAGTCGCTTGAAAAATGCTGAACGCGATAGTGATCCCTCCGCGCTAGGTCTACGTTTTCATGCCAGCATTCCAATCTATGCAGGCGATACTCCACTCGGCGTGTTCAATGTTGCCAGCGAGGATTGGCGCGAATTGCAGATGGAAGAACTCCAGTTGCTCCATATTATTAGTGATCAGATCGGCCTGGCGATGCAGCGTGCACGTCTCTCAGCTGAACATACACAGGCCGCCGCACGCCTGGCAACCATTGAGGAACGCAATCGACTCGCACGTGAGATCCATGATACCCTGGCCCAGGGATTGGCAGCGATCACATTGCAACTCGAAACTGCCGATGCCCTCGCCGAATCTCGTCCCCAACGCGCACAAGCTGCCGTACAACGAGCACTCTCCCTGGCACGCAGCAATCTAGAGGAGGCCCGCCGCTCAGTAATGGACCTGCGTGCTGCACCACTTCAAGGCTATACCTTACCTGAAGCCCTGGCAATGCTGGCTGCTAATAAAGATCAACCTCCAGAACAGACCGAAGTAAACTTACGCGTGCATTATGTGTACAATCCTGCACCGGACTTTCCAACACTCCCGGCTCGCATCGAAACTAGCCTGTATCGTATCGCACAGGAGGCTCTAACCAACGTACACAAGCATGCAAATGCACGCCACGTTGAGATGATCTTGACAGCAACCGATCAACTCCTGCACCTTGTCATACAGGATGATGGTCAAGGCTTCGATCCCGATAGTATGACGCAAACAAGTGAGCACGAGCACTTCGGACTGACTGGTATAAATGAGCGTGTTAAACTGCTTAACGGAACTATTTGTATTCAAAGTAATCCTGGCAGCGGCACACGTCTCGATGTACACGTTCCTTATTAATTAAAGGAAAGGCGAAAATGGCAATGATTCGTATCCTGCTGGTCGATGATCATCCTATTGTACGCGAGGGTTTACGGGCCTTGCTGGAGACTCAGAGCGATTTTGATGTGATCGCTGAATGCGCGAACGGGGAAGAAGCTCTACGCCTGACTGCAACATTGCGCCCGGATATGCTCTTGCTCGATCTTGAAATGCCGATTCTAGATGGCGTTGAGACGATCCGACGCCTGCGTCAATCGTCTCACGTTCCACGCATCATCGTTTTTACGGCGTTCGATAACGATGAGCGCATCATTCACGCGATCCAGAATGGGGCAAATGGCTACCTGCTCAAAGAGGCTCCACGCGATGAGATCTTCAAGGCGATTCGCGTGACAATGGAAGGTGGCTCACTGCTCCAACCCATTATTGCTTCCAAACTATTGCGCCATGTAGAACAACAAAGAGGCTCCAATCAAGCAACAAACCATCTACCCGTCGAAGAACTTACCGAGCGCGAACTTGAAGTGTTGCGCCTGTTAGCTCAGGGTATGCCCAACAAAGAGATCGCCTCCCACCTGGTCATCAGTGAACGCACCGCAAAATTCCACGTTAGTTCCATTATGGGCAAGCTGGGCGCAACAAATCGTACGGAAGCCGTATCTCTGGCAGCTCAACGCGGCCTGATCACCCTGCATTCCTGATCTATCCGGGCTTTGTCATCCTCTCAAGAAAATTTAAATGCACTAATGCTTCCTCTCGCGAGTGCCCACACATCTCTTCAGACGGTCGCAACGCGCCACACACACCTGGCCGTTCTGGTTTCCCAAAGAGCTTGCATCGATTATCATCCGTCAGTTGCACACAACGTACTCCTGCCGGCTTCCCACCCGGCATCCCTGGAATTGGCGATGAAATTGACGGCGCAATACAACAGGCTCCACAGCCAATCCTACATTCCATTCCATCCCTCCTCTTTTCACTTTTCATACGTTCATGTGTAACACAAAAATGCTTGTATAGCAACTCGCGGATGCCATAAAGCTGACTCTTACCATGACTATTAGAGAATGATACACTACCAGATTATCTATTCTTTTAAAAAAAGTGCATTTCATTCGTCTACAATAGTGGTAGCCTGGATAAAGAATCTATTCTAGAGGGAGATTACTATCATGGAAAGGATTTTTTATGTATGCAGCAGCAAAATGGTTATCCTAATCGTCCCAACCATTTTGAGTTAAAAGGAAGCTATTTCTCGCTAATCTATGACAAATCTCTTATCGATGGGCAGAAGAGGCTAACCCAGATTGTTCCACTGGGCGGTATATCTCGTACTTTCAGTGACGATCAGATCAGCATACATAATAGTGCATTAGGAACTCAGCTTACTGTAACATTAGAAGCTGTCCCAGATTTTATGACTACCTTGCTTACGGTCTTCATTCCTTCAATTCAGATGCCCGAAGACACTGTCTACCCTTTCAAAACTATTGCGCTTGTAACTAAAGTGCGCCCGGCACTTAAAGATCAGACGCCCATCCATGGAGTGGCACAAAGCTATCTGACATACACTCTGGAAGGCAAAGCTCAAATTGTAATTTCCTGACTCCACTTCTTACTATTGATGTCCCCGTTTGCCTCACCTCATCAAACAGCTTGAAAAATAGAAGTAATCTATTCTATTGAATACAGCGTAATCAGTTACAGAAAGGGGGCTACAAAGCCATGACAAATATCAATAAGACAGTTGCGTTAGTCTTCGGTATCGTTTTTCTTTTGATCGGCATTCTAGGTTTCGTTCCTGCACTGACTCCCGGTGGAGCATTGCTCGGTCTCTTTATGGTAAACCCATTACATAGTATCGTTCACCTGTTGTTCGGAGTACTAGGCATCGCGGCAGCCTTAACTGGATCAGGTCGCTTGTATAATCGTGCTGCTGGAGTAATCTACCTGGTACTTGGTCTACTAGGTCTTATTCCTGCCCTTGTTCCTGGCGGCATGTTGCTTGGACTTGTTATGATCAACCCTGCGGATAATGTATTGCATCTCGTTATCGGTGTAGTGCTGGCATTCGTTGGTTTTGTTGTTCAGACTAATCGCTCTACAGTTGCCCGTGCGTAGTTTTTTGTGGATAGTTGTTAAAGAGGGTGAAGACGCTGTAAAGGTGTCTTCACCCTCTTTCATATTTGATGTAGAGGAAGCGTGAATAGAATACGCGTTCCCTGACCAGGCTGGCTCTCAGCGCGGATCGTTCCACCGTGGGCAGAGATGATTGCTTTAACGATAGCCAGGCCAAGACCACTACCACCCGTTGTCGTAGTACGCGCACGATCGACACGGTAGAAACGCTCAAAGATGTTAGGCAGATCAGCAGGATCGATACCTGTACCTGTATCACTGATCCAGACAGTCAGGTGCTGATTTTCTGGCTCTGCACCAATCGTGATAGTGCCCCCCTCAGGCGTGTGGTGACGCGCATTATCTAACAGGTTGAGCAGCACCTGAGTGATACGGTCACTGTCAGCCTGGACCAGAGGCATCCCAGGCGACATCTCATTCCGTACAGTAATTCCCACCTGTTCACATTCAAATCCAACCACATCCAACGTTTCATTAACCAGGGCATACAGATCTAACGGGGCCAGATCTAATCGCAACCGTCCAGCTTCCAATGAGGTCATATTCTGCATATCCGCAACCAGGCGGCGCAGGCGCTGTATCTCGCGCCCAATCAATTGCGCAGTCTCCTGCCGTACCTCTGCATTCGTTATCACATCATCGGCTAATGCCTCGCTAAAACCCTGCACAGAGGTCAGAGGAGTAGCAAGATCGTGCGCAATGTTAGCAATCAGATCGCGCCGCATCTCATCCTGACGCCGCAACTCCGTCACATCCGTCTCAATAGTGCTTGCCATAGCGTTGAAGGCGTACGACAGGTGTCCTATCTCATCTTGAGATTTGGGGAGTTCTACACGTTGAGTATAATCTCCATCTTGCATACGCTCAACGGCTTTGGTGAGAGATTTCAGCGGTTTGGTCAGGCTACGTGCCAGGAAGAGACTAAAGAGGATAGCAATCAATGCTAAAACACCACCAGTAATCAGAATAGCTTCATCTACACTGCTCAGAAAATTAGCGGGAGGTGATGCTTTTGCATACGCTTGAGTGACTGCAAATAGTGCTCCAACAACTTGCCCATTCTGTTGTCCACTAACGTGTATCGGTTCACATGCATAATACATAGCACTAGATTGTCCATCGGCATCCGACGACTGCAAAGAGCTTTCTTTCGCAGTTCCATGCAAAGCCTGTTCAACACATTGGTTAATAGTTGAATCTCCATTTATTAAACTTACAAGGTGAAGATCTCCAATAATAGCAGTACCATGTATATCCACAAGCAATTTTGAAGTATTATCTGAATGAGAGTCGGAGTGATTATCTTGCATAAAGCCTGAATTGGGACTAATAAGGTAGGGAAGCGCGTTGCTCCAATTATTCTGAGAATTATGATAGAGTTCTCCTATCTGTAGCGCCTCGCTCTGCTCATTTTGTTTAAACATATCTTGCTGCTGATTTGCAAAATTACCCTGTACGACTTGAGTAATCACGATGCTCAAAATCAAAATAGCCCCTAGAGCTACAGCCAGGTAGCTCAAGATAAGTTTCGTGCGGAGACTAAATGAAGGTACCACCGCATAGTTTTTCATAATCTATTTCCTCTAACATTTATGCATAATCTCCCGCAGATCATTTGAAGATAGAACGTGGGCTTATGATGATACTTCCTTTACTTCACTGGTATATAACGCAGTATACAAGGCAGATTTCAAAAAGGTGCAAGGGAAATGTAAAGTTATTGATTCATTTTTCTTTTCTTCAACTATCGCTTCCTGGCAGTCCATTTCAATCAGGCCTTTGATTTAACATAATCAACATACGTATGCTCTTGATTATTGCTATCTTGATAACAAAAACGAATGATTACCATGCCTTATAGTTATTAGATATTGACAAAGCATGCCTTTACCTTTACAATAGTAATAAGCACCGGTTACTTATAGCAATGGCGCAAGGTAAAGGTGGTAAATATTTTTAGTATCAGGAGCGCATGTACAGATGAAGCCTACACCCGATACGCTGCCTGAGCCAATCTCAGATGATTTCGGCTTACAGGTAAGACAATCATTATTTTCACAGCTTTTTTCGCGTTTAAACGCAATAGCCTTGGATATTCTTCCAGCGTCAACTTTAGAGCTTGTTCAGAACACATTCACCAGCTTTACAATGATGTTCACTTCCACCAGCATAACCATCTCAATGCGACCTCTCTTCTGTTCCTCCACTCATGCTCCTGGATGTTGTTGTTGTAATCTCCACTAATTCAATCGTTTATACTCTACATTTTCTATAACCTACACAACAACTCTTTCTACCCTTGTAACAGACCTCAGTATGTCAGGTCGTCCTTTTTGTTTTCTATGAAGAGAGGAAAAAGATCATGAGCAATAACAGCAATCAACAAACAACCACTTTCGACGCCGTAGCGGGACAAAGCATCAACAAAGTAAAACCGGATCTGGTTCTACTTAAATACATGGCACAACAACTGTACATTACCCTTCAACAGCCAGACTCGTCCAGTACAACGACGGAACCATTGTTCTACTCCTTAGAGGATTGCCATAAACGTACACAACGTATCGTAGTATATAAACCACAAGAGCTGCTACTTCCCCGACGCCTCTCATTCGTAGGCTTTGTCAGTGGAAAACGACACATTCTCAATTCATCTATTCTCAATGAAATTGAAAGGATAGATGAGTTAATGGTAGCTGAACTCATAAATATCTCAGGTATTTACAGTTATTCCTCGTTAGAAGTTCGTCCCGGTCGCTGGTACAATCTGGTTGTATTTCATAATGCCGAGGCCAAAGTTCATCTTAAAGAGAGTCGCACTCATGCTTACGCTGCCTATCAACTCGCTCCACAGTATTATGAATGGATACGGCTACACAATGGGATTATGCCTGACGGACTGGCTCGACAGAATTTGTTATTGCAAAGCACAAAATATTATACGTTTCCAGAAGGTCAACAATGTCCAGACAGGTATGAAATTACGTATGGGCTTTAACATAACGGCATAATTGCTTTTCTAAAAGAAAGAGTTCTTGTCCACCTGGAAAAGCTGGTAGTAGCTCAGAAATTATTCTTGGAGGCAGCACATGCAACAATCTACACAATCATTATCAACCATCCATTTCGCGACCTTTCTCTCGCCTATCCTTTATAAAACATATGAGTACATCGCCAGGTATGTAGGAAAACACATCGGTTGCTCAACTACTATAAAGACAGGACAATCATTAGAAGAATTCACAAATGAAGCAGCAGATATTGGCTTTCTTTGTGGACTTCAGTACATACATATGAAAAACCTACCTGCCTGCCCTATTGAATTGCTCGTTGCTCCTGTGCTTCAAGGACAACGCTATCAGCATAAACCCATTTACTACTCAGATATAATCGTTCGTAGAGAGAGTCCTTTTACCAACTTTGATGACCTGCAAAATTGTACATGGGCCTATAACGAGCGCGTCTCGCATTCAGGTTACAACCTGGTCTGCTATAATTTACTTGAGCGCAATAAAACACCACACTATTTTGGGAAAATGATAGCGACAGGTTCTCACCTTCAGTCAATACAAGCAGTGCTGGATGGTACAGCCGATAGCGCACCGATTGACTCACATTTGCTGGATGTGCTTCAGCAAGAAAGGCCGGAAATTGCTACTAGACTACGCATTATCGATAGCCTCGGCCCTTCTACTATCCCACCTATGGTTGTCAGTACAGATCTAGATGAGAATATTAAGCATCACATACAATCAGTACTTCTCTCAATGCACAAAGATCCTGATGCTGCCCAGGAACTGCGTAAAGGGCGAATTGTATGCTTCATGCCAGTGCAGAATGGGGATTACAATGATATACGAGCGATGTTTGCACGGGCGCAGAAAGAAAATTTCTCTTAAGTTTGCTTTTTAAAACAGGTACGTCTTTATACCACTGGACAACAATATTTACTGTATCTTATTAGTCCACAACAATATTTAATACGCCTTACACTCCCCACATACTTCATCCTTCTCGCTATTATCTTCACATAATATTTATGTCTTATCACTTTTCAAAGGCTGCATTTACCTTTATACTAGTTAGTAGGAATATCTTTACTATCTATTTGAAAAGCTTTCTTCCATTGTGAAATGAGATTACCGCTAATTTTTCTGTATCTTTTCCTGATTCCTCATCATCGTAGCGGCAGTGAAGAGTCAAAAAAGAGAGATTGGAAGAGTTACAAGAGTCTTATTTTCTATAAAGAATGGGGAATGCGAGCTAATTGATCACATGAGAGGTACCATGTTTGATTGCGTCGGACTAAAACTCGGAAATTATCGGCTCATGCATATGGTTGGTCATGGTGGCTTCGCCGATGTATACCAGGGAGAGCATGTTTATCTCAAAACAGAGGCAGCGATCAAGGTGTTGCACACTCAAGTACCAGGCAAGTTGTTGCAAAATTTTCTGATTGAGGCACGCAATCACGCACGTCTCAACCATCCTAATATTGTCCACGTGCTTGACTTTGGTATAGAGGACAATATTCCTTTCCTGGTTATGCATTATGCTTCCAATGGCACATTACGTCAACGGCATCCTACTGGCAGTATACTTGAACCATCTCTTATTGTTTCATATGTGAAACAAATTACAGCAGCGTTGCAATATGCGCATACGCGTAAGATTATTCATCGCGATATCAAACCGGAGAATATGTTGCTCAACGATGAAGATGCCATCATGTTAAGTGATTTCGGTATTGCTATCGCCTTACGCTCCCTTCATAATACCAATAAGCCTGTCCTCTTTAGCCTGAGCACATTGACCGCTGGCACAACAACCTATATGGCACCCGAACAATTCTCTGGCGCTCCCCATTATGCAAGCGACCAATATGCGTTAGCAACAGCGGTCTATGAGTGGTTCTGTGGCACTCCCCCTTTTACCGGTTCTGACTTACAGATCGCGGTAAAGCATATGTATAAACAACCGCCATTTATGCGAGAAATATTACCTGCATTAGACCCGGCAATTGAAAGAGTGGTAATGAAGGCACTGGCAAAAAATCCCCAACAACGCTTCGCAAGCGTGCAGGATTTTTCGGATGCGCTGGAAGGTGCCTGCCGACCTCTATCACCTCGCCTTTACTCATTAGCAAAAGCACTTGAGCCATCTATTCATTCAGTTGATAGCATCAATCCTTCACTCAAGGTACAGCATGCCTCTAATACAGACGTTACAAACCAAAAAACTTCTCTCTCTGTGCTAGATCACCTGGCTCTATTTCCTAAAACCATTTCAATGCCTCTGGTTTCCAGGCAAAGTGCCACTATGGCCTTTCGTCATCCATCCGCTCCACTTCCTGTACAACCACAGAGCCAGATCTTCAAACGCCCTCCATTACTGGCTCCTGTATCAACTCGGCAAACGAAAAATAGTTGGGTAACTCCAGAACACAAAAAGGGGTGGCTACTGCTTGCTATCCTTATTTTCTGCCTGAGCGGTATCATCAGCCTCTCCCTTATCTCGTTTACTCAGATAGACTTGCAACCAGCGAAAAAACAGGTACAGATCGTCGTTACTACAATGCCGCAGAAAATACTGACCAATACAGTACAAATATCGCATGTAAAAAAGGTACCATTACCTATACAGACGCCACAGCCCAGAGTTAAAGCTACCCAAATACCAACTCCTCAACCAACTCTTCCTCGTATAACTCCAACACCTCCAATACCTCCAACACCTCCAACTCAAATTCTCCTCACTACACCATCTTCCTTCAGTACTGCTAACTGTATACCCGATAATCGCACTTATCGCTGCACCGTTACGCTATCCCTCCGTCCCGGCTATACCGGTCAACTGGCATGGCATGCATATGCTATACATATACATGCATATTTCAATTTAAAACATGGTACTCTATCGCCGGGTCAGTCGCAGCAGATCATTATTTATGTCTCTCATAAGTGCCAGGAAGATAGTTCATTGGTATTCACGGGAGGTGGCACAAGTATTTCTCTACCATGGAGTTGTTAAAAGCCGAAGTTCAAGTTTGCTAGCCAGCAAACTTGAACTTCTCTGTGCCAGCAACATCAACCTTCAAACGAAACAGGTCACCTGAGAGCGGATATTGCTTAAGTTGCTCATCGCTCAGCCCTGTTGTAGCCGAAGTAATATAAAGTTCATTCATATCTGGTCCACCAAATACGCAACTTGTAACACGCAAAGCAGGAATCTCTATCACGCGATCCACATGCCCATCCGGCGCATAACGAATAACTCTTGCCCCATCCCAACAGGCGCTCCAGACATAACCTTGACTATCGACTGTCAGACCATCAGGCGAACCAGAACTCGTAGGAACTTCTACGAAGTTACGGCGGTTTGTAATACTACCCGTTGCCGAATCGTAATCAAAGGCGTAAATAATCTGTAGCGGCGAGTCGGTGAAATACAAAGTCGTATCATCTGGACTCCAACCAATACCATTGGGAACGCCTATATCTGATAGCATCGCATACACAGAACCATCGGGATCAAGACGGTACAGGACGCCCTCTTCCGGTCCACCCATTGATCCAGCCCAGAAACGTCCTCTACTATCTACTGCTCCATCATTAAAGCGCAAGTGGGGTCTACTAACTTCAGGATTTACTATGTAACGTAGCCCGATTGATGAACTATCCCAGAACGCGAAGCCATTCTTCGTTGCCATAATAAGCCCACCAGAAGTTCTTAAAGCAAGTACACCGATAGCAACACCAACATCTATTTTCTCATAGGCACCTGTTGCTGGTATAAAACGAAAAAAGCAGTTGCGCTCAATATCAACCCAATACAATGCCTGCTCATCAACGCTCCATAAAGCACCTTCACCTAGTTGATTGTGTAGTGACAGAACATGTTCAACTTCGCTCATACAAAAACCTCGCTCAATATTTCTGGATACTTTTTATCCCGCTTCATAGAGAAGCAATTTCACTACACTCATATTACAACACCAATTTCTTCAGCAAATCCTGCAATGTAACCTCAGGATCACTACACATTCCAGAATGGACAGACGAAGACTGAACAATCGTGCTGCGTGGTGCAACCAGCCAATGAAAACGCTCCGATTGTGGAAGCTGCCCGATTGGACCACTTCCCTCCTTGCCATCACAGACCCACAGAAGATGCTCAAGCTGCTGTTGAACAGAGGGAAAATCCAGTTGAGGAGCAAATACACTCAAACGTTGCTGATCCAGGTGAAGCAACATACCAAGGAAGCGACGTGTGCGGCAGAAGAGAATGATGCCTATGTTGATACACTCACCACGCTCGACGTAAGGTACAATACGGATAATGGCATAATCATATGAACTGGTCGCGAGCACGCAAAGCCTCCTCTACAAAAATATAGGAATGTGCCAGGCGGTCTAGCAAATAATTAAGGTAAGCTGCGCGATGAGCGACCGGATCAGCAAAATCAGCATCATTCGCCAACCAGGCATCAGGAACCAGATCCACAATATTTTGTAGTGTTGTTGCTGTCAACTGCGTCTTGAAACGCTGATCAACTTCTGGTAATGCACTTGCTACGGGCAATAAGACGTGATTTTTAATAGTGGAGAAAGGGATCTGGCTGCGCTCCATATAGTTTGCGTTCACATGATGGAAATAGAGCGCGGCACCATGATCAATCAGCATCAAGCGGCGATGCCACCAGAGCATATTGGTATTGCGTGGCGTCCGATCCACATTCGTTACATACGCATCAAACCAGACAATCGATGACGCCAGCAGCGGCTCCAGCAAACGCGCATCAAGCGCATCGAATGCCAGAGCACCAGGCAGAAAGTCGAGTGCCAGGTTCAGACCACCACTCACCTTGATCAAATTCTTGAATCTCAAAGTCTGGTTCTGCGCGGCCCAGGACCGGATCAAGCTCCATGAAGACGATCTCCGGCACAGGTAATCCTAGCGAACGAGCAATCTCGCCCGCGACCAGTTCAGCGATCAACGCCTTCAGACCCTGACCTGCTCCACGGAACTTGAGCACGTAGAGTCCATCATCATCCGCCTCGACGATGGCCGGAAGCGAGCCGCCCTCACGTAGGGGAGTCACATAGCGAGTTGCAGTGATTGTTCTCAACATGACGCTATTGTAACATACCTGTTATTGATAGGGGAGAGTTCCAATGCTCATTTGCCCTTATCGTAGATTATCGTTTTGTATCGTTTGAGCGATACAAATTATCAACTCGCTCGTTTATCATGTAGCAAACATAATATTTTATCTCCTATTATGTTATTACAATTTATAAAAAGGTGCGAATACATGGATGTATCTAATTTGGCTTGTCCTAATGATCTATTACGGCAAGAACGTATTCGATGTAGTTGGCGTCAGAGCGAAGTTGCGGATCGGCTGGGAACTACAGTAGTTACGGTCAATCGATGGGAACGTGGAATTCAACAACCTAGTGCATATTTCCGTCTCAAGTTGTGTGCTCTTATGGGGGAGATAGCGCTTTTCCAGGGTGAGATGCTGCAAGCTCTTCCTTTGCTTGAAAAGAGTATGGCAGTATTTAAAGAGAAAGGAGACATATTCCCCTCTTCTGCCTAAAAAACTTTATGGAGGAATGGATGCAAAAGCACTCATTTCTCTACTCTAGAGTAAAAGCCTTCAGTAGAGAGTCATAGTAACAGCGATTGCGCAAGAGCAACTATCAACCTCCTAATACATTCGCTGTTTCTCGTCCTCATAGTTTTCTACCAATCCAGAGAAGGAAATGTAATGTACACAAGTTCTGCGAAAATGCCTGGAGCAAAATCAGCTACGTATATGATACAGCGGCGTTTCCCCCTGCTTATTGCTTTTTTGCTCGTATGCGGAGTGCTACTCAGTACCCCGCTCACGCAAGATATGGCACACGCGGCTACAAATAGCGGGTTACCAGTAGACCCAAACATCAAATACGTTGGGCGTTGGGATACAAGCTCTAGTACAGTCCACACGAGTTATTGGCCAGGAGCGTACTTCAAAACGAACTTTACTGGAACAACCGTGAAGATCCAACTGGCAGCTTCGGTTAATATCTATGTGAGTATTGATAACGGAGCCGATACATACTATCACAATGTAAGTGGAACGGTAAATCTGACGCCGACTCCTCTTGCATATGGAATCCATTCTCTTCGGGTGACTTCACCCACTGAACATGATGACATACAATTCCAGGGGCTGTTTCTTGATTCAGGAGCCACGACGATGTCCACGACTCTCTCATCACAGTTGATTGAGTTTATAGGAGATTCGATTACAGCTGGCGCTACGGACAGCAAACAGGAGCTTTCCGACTATGCCTGGCTCACAGGAGAGCAATTGCGTGTGGAACATACCCAGATCGCCCAGAGCGGTATCTGCTTGATTGATAATGTGCAATGTAGTTTGCCCATGTCAGTTGGTATGAGTCGGCAATTCTTCAAGTTGCAAACTCTCTACTTCCCCAACTCACCTGACTGGGACTTTTCGCGCTATCAGGCCAATGTGATTGTAATTAACCTGGGGACGAATGATGCTGACTGGAAACTGAGTGACACAACGTTTCAATCGACATACATAACGTTTTTGCAAAACATCCGCTCAAAGTATCCGAAGGCTGTCATTTTTGCCATGAGGCCGTTCAATGGGAGTAAAGAGGGGCCAACTCAGGCTGCAGTCCAGGCTGTTAATGCAGCCGGAGATACGAATGTGTATTACATTGATACGACTGGCTGGTTAAGCGCTTCCGATTTTAACGGTCTTCATCCAAATGACGGGGGTCAGGCAAAAGCTGCAAATCGGCTTACACCAATTGTTGCTGCAGCTCTTGGTAGAACATCTCCCGTAGCGGCACCTAGCTATGATGGACATTTAGAGGTATTCTCACGCAGTAGTGACAGTAATGTATGGCATGCAGTACAAACTTCCGCCAATAGTACATCCTGGGACAGCAGCAAAGTTATACAATCAAACTACGCTTTCAATGGCGATCCGGCGGTCGGCTCCTGGCATGGTCAATTGCAAGTCTTTGCCCGTGGCACCGACAATAACATCTGGCATGCCAGTCAGACTGGCGTGAATGGGCCATGGAATGGCTGGACCCCCTTGCAAACTGGCTTTGCTTTTCAAGGTATCTCCCACAGTTGCCAACGATGCGAATGGCAACATCGAGGTCTTTGCTCGCGGTTCCGATAACCAGATCTGGCACAATGTCTACTCCACTAACTGGAGTGGCTGGTCTCGCTTGATCTCCGGTTACTCCTTCAATGGCGATCCGGCGGTCGGCTCCTGGCATGGTCAATTGCAAGTCTTTGCCCGTGGCACCGATAATAACATCTGGCATGCCAGTCAGACTGGCGTGAATGGGCCATGGAATGGCTGGACTCTGCTGCAACCCGGCTTTGCCTTCCAGGGCACGCCCACAACCGCTAACGATGCGAATGGCAATATCGAGGTCTTCGCCCATGGCTCCGATAATCGCATCTGGCACAATGTCTACTCAAACGGTTGGAGCGGCTGGTCTCGTCTGTTTGCAGACTCCTTCAATGGTGATCCGGCTGTTGGGGTCTGGCAAGGTCAGTTGCAAGTCTTTGCCCGTGGAACCGACGGCAACATCTGGCATGCCAGTCAGACTGGTGCCAATGGTCCCTGGCACGGCTGGACTCTGCTGCAACCCGGCTTTGCCTTCCAGGGCACGCCCACAACCGCTAATGATGCGAATGGCAATATCGAGGTCTTCGCCCAAGGTTCCGACAACAACCTCTGGCATAATGTCTACGCTAACGGTTGGAGCGGCTGGTCTCGCTTGTAATAAAACTCATACCCCACGCAAAAGAGAACCTTTTAGGAGAAAGCAAATTCTTTTGTTAAGGAAGAGGAATCGAATGATTTTACATCCGTTCCTCTTCCTTAACTCTAGAGTAAGATCTTTTGAGGGATAGATTTTCGCCTATACTAAGTGAGTACAGACAAAAGCTGAAATTAATGATAAATAACCATTATATTCATTCCACCATGAGTATGTACGATAGTCATTTGCGTTTCCTATCCATGGCCCTCTACCATCACGTATACTTATAGAAGGCAATTTATGAAAGGCAAAGGAGCATTGTATGCACTATCGAGCACTGAGCCGTACTGGCTGGAACGCTTCTGAAATAGGCTTTGGAGCCTGGGCTATTGGCGGCGATGCCTGGGGCACAACCGACGATAAAGAAGCCATCGCGGCGCTACATAAAGCCATTGAGCTAGGCGTAAATTTTATTGATACCGCCGATGTCTACGGCGATGGTCATTCTGAACAACTTGTCTCTCAGGTGCGTAGATCGCACAACGAACGCGTCTTTATCGCAACTAAGGCCGGACGCAGACTCAACCCACATGTAGCTGAAGGCTATAATCGGGAAAACCTGACGGAATTTGTGGAACGCAGCTTGCGTAACCTGCAGATGGAATCCCTTGACCTGTTACAACTGCACTGTCCTCCAACTGAGGTCTACGATAATCCCGAGGTCTTTGCCATTCTCGATGATCTGGTGCAACAGGGTAAAGTGCGCAATTACGGTGTTAGCGTGGAGAAAGTCGAAGAGGCTCTCAGGGCCATTCGTTATCCCAACCTGAAAAGTGTACAGATCATCTTCAATATGTTTCGTTTCAAACCGGCTGAAGAGTTCTTCAAGGCTGCACATGAACACCATGTTGGCATCATCGTACGGGTGCCATTAGCAAGCGGCATGCTTACGGGAAAATTTAAACGCGATACACAATTCGACGCTAAAGACCACCGCAACTACAATCGACATGGCGAGTCGTTTGATCAAGGCGAAACGTTCTCCGGCGTCGATTATGAAACGGGCCTGGATGCAGTCGAGGAACTGCGCTCATTGGTACCTCAGGGAGCGACGATGGCCCAGTTTGCGTTACGCTGGATTCTCATGTTCCCAGAGGTTACGACCGTTATAGCAGGAGCAAAGAATCCTCAGCAGGCCGAAGATAATACTCATGCTGCTGAATTGCCGCCTTTGAGCGAAGAAACCATGCGCCGTGTGCAGGAGATTTATGACAAATACATACGTGCACAGGTACAAGCGAGATGGTAGACACAAACATCGCTGAGCTGGTAGCACAACGCCCACTCGGCCTTGTATTTGACATCGATGGCACACTCAGCCCGATTGTATCGACGCCGAGTGAAGCCCGGCTTTATTCGGGTGTGGCTGAGTTATTGGAACAGGCAAAACGACACGCGCATGTTGCGATCATCACAGGGCGTGCAGTGGCCGATGGTGCACGTATGGTCAACGTCGATGGAGTGACCTATATCGGGACCCATGGCCTGGAGTGGTCTGATGGCCTCCCTACTCATGCCTCTGTCAAGCTGGTAGCTGGAGTAATGGAATACTTAGAAGCTGGAAAGTATCTCCTTGATCTTGTCGAGAAGCAACATATGCCTGGAGTCATCGTAGAGCGCAAAAGTGTAGGAGGAACCATCCATTACCGTCTAGCATCCGATCCCGAGCAGTCGCGAGAGAGCATACTAACTCTATTAGAAGAACCTGCACAACGCGTGCATATGCGGTTGAGTGAGGGCAAACGTGTCATAGAAGTGCGCGTGCCGCTGGACATCAATAAAGGGTACGCGCTACGCAGTTTTGCACAACGCAACAAACTACAAGGACTTCTCTTCGCGGGAGATGACCGAACCGACCTCGACGCGCTGCTGGAGATTGAACGCCTGCGCCTTGAAGGGATAAAGACGTTAGGAGTAGCAGTACAGCATTCCGATACGCTACCAGAACTGCTGGCCCATGCCGACATTGTTGTCCAGGAAGTTGAGGGTATGGTAGAACTTCTACGTAAAATCGTGGCGGATCTCCAGTAATTCGCCCAATGGAGGGTGCCCTGGTGGGATCCAATGATCCCACGAGAGGTACCCAACAAATTGCTTCTAGCTAACGTTAGCAACAACCATTCCGTCATCGGTAGGTTCAGAATTTGATTTTACAGGACGAGGTAAGGGAGAGGAAAGCTCAAGCAGATCATTAATATCGGATATCTGGCGCGTTAACCATACGTTGAGATCGCTACGTTCTACAGCCTGCCGTGCTATCTGAGCCTTGACACGACGTTCTTCTGGCGACAAAGTGAGCGCTTTGTACAAAGATTGAGCTGTCTCTAAAACATCCGTTGGCGAAGTAGGGACAGAACCCTTACCTAATTGCTGGAATGCACCAGCGGTACGCGAAAGCACAAGTACACCGTTGCACTGATTAACCACTGGCCCCTCTTTGGCGACCAGATTCATACCATCGATTATCGGATTGACAAGCAGCACGTCATAATACTGCATCGCGGCAAGAGCACGTGTCCGGTCATTATCGGCAAAAACGGTTATCGGAACCCACTCTTCAGAACCATACTTGTTATTAATCTCTTCAATGAGCGCAAACACATCACCGGAATAGCGTCGATAGGCAGGTAGCGTTTGACGCGAAGGAACCAGGAAAGCGAGAAAGGCGACCTTGCCATGTAAGTCAGGGCGTTTTTCAAGCACGTAATCATATGCCTGAAAGCCCCGAATAATATTCTTGGTAGGCTCAAGGCGATCTACACGCATAATCGTATGTTCGCGCAAAAGTGGCTTGATCTTCTCAGCAGCTCGCCTACCGGCTGCACTATTGACGACGCGCCTTTCTTCAGTCACTGAAATGGAGATTGGATAGGCCCGAGCGCGTGTACAATGTCCCTGCCACCAGACAGCGCCTTCTTCGAAATCGACAACCGCACCATCCAGAAGTGTACGCGCACCCTCCAAAAAATTGCGGGCGTCACGCTCGGTCTGGAAACCAATAATATCATTCCCGACCAGGCCACTATAGATAGCCTGCGCGATATTGCTGGGCAAAAAGTGCCAGCAGCGAACATCCGGCCAGGGAATGTGAATGAACTGCTGAATAGTGATCGAGGGATGTTGCTTGCAAATCATGGAAGAGACCAGGTAGAGATGGTAATCGTGTAACATCACTACAGGCATCGTCTCCTCACGATCAACTTCAGCATTCACGGCGTCTGCAATCGCCTGATTGGCTACACAATAGCCATTTGTCCAGGCATCTTGCCATTGCACGTTTGCTTCCTGATCCTGAGCAGGATCATAGAGGTAATGTTGTAGAAACCACAATAATTCGTTACTAATCTTCTCATAATGCTTGCGGTATGCAGCTTTTGAGATAGTCACATAGCGCAGTTGCATGTCCTGCCCACGTAAGGGAGACTGAAGCAATCCTCCGTGCTGCTCCGCCTCTTTCAGGGCAACTCTGTCTCCTTCCGTCATTGTCATTGCAACCCAGGTGACGTTCATGCTGTTGCCAGCGTCAATCAATGCAGTTACCATACCACCAGCACCACGACGAGCCTTAAGCTTTTTATCCTTACTTACCTGATACTCAACTGGACCACGATTTGATGCAATGATGAGGCGGCGGGCATGCATCAACTGCGGAGGATGGACTTCTGTCGTCATCCGCGAAGGCATGTGTTTATCCTTTCTAACAGGTGCTTCCTGTTGCTGTCACAGGATCATGCAGCGTACATGATCCCTACAGGTGGATTTCCATACATTTCTATATGGCGTATCCTGATACAGAAACACCCCAGACCACTAGTAGACAATACGCAAGGCCTCTCTAGTAATGTTACCATACAACACAGCAAAATTCCTAGGAGCTGATGATCCGGTGATGTGCACCCTGACTCTCTCTATTATAATGCATTAAAATGGGAAAAGGTTTCTTTTTCCAGCAACGCAAACTGATGAGGGTAAATAGGCTCAACTTAGCAAGGAACCTGGATATTCTTTCGGAAGAGGAGTACATTGGTACCATTCTCTCTACTCGTGGCGCATGAAAACGTTTTAAATTAGTGAAGTATGAGGCAAATGTAATCTCGCAGGACGCATTTACATAGGTGTGTTGGCAGCTTGTTTCAAACCGCTGTATCACCCATAACTACCTGTACCCCTGCTAAAACTTGCGAATAGAGAATGCACATGCTAGAATGCCCTGCGAGAACCAGAAAAGTATAATATTCTGCCGGACCAGCGGCGGAGTCGAGAGGAGCGCACATTGGAAGAAAAGACAGGCAGGAAGTGGCTTTGGCGCATTTTAGATTTCATCAATCCACTACGCGACCCTAGCCTGACAGTGGCCGCTGTACTAACCTTCATTGAAGAAGCGGGGCAGCATGACATCTGGTATTGGGTTATTGTCATTGCGCTCGTCAACTGGCTGGCCGTACGCGGAGTAGTATGGCTCATTGTCAATTTCACGTTTGCATCTACGTTTATCGGTCGTCGTATGCTCTGGGCTGCCAGAAATCCACGCCTCGCCTGGCGTATTCTGGATGCCGTCGGGCACGAAGAGATCGTCATTGGTGGCTTGCCTGCCATTAACGAAAGCATGCTGTTGCAGGATGGCACCTCTATTATGAGTCCTGCCCTCAATGCCAGTGGCATTCATATCATCGGAGAACTCCCGGCGGGGACCGAACTTCCTGTCCTGGGTATGCCTAATGGACAGGTAACTGCAGATCTCTCCTCCTTCGCAGGAACAGGATTTTTCCCTGGCATGGGCGGCAACAATACATTCCCTGGCACAAGTGGTTTCGGAAACCAGCAAAGCTTCTCGAATAACTATGTCAGTCAACAGAGCACGGATGGACTGCCGCAAAGCTTTCCACAACGACCGTCGGAAGAGGAAGAACGCCTGCGTCAACAACTAGCTGCATACGCTCGTCTCTTTGATGACTGGATTCAGTTTACAGAAGAGAAATGGCGCACCGTCAGCGATAGCCAGCTCGGCTGGAAACCTCTGCGTGGACGCTGGAATAGTTGGGATGATATCTTCCAGGATGCCTACGCAGCAAAAACTTCCGATCCCATGGCACAGGCCGCACAGGCCGCAGGAGATGCAACTGCACGTCGTTATGAAACCTCGAAAGATAAAGGCTCAGCAGCCTCAGCAGTTGCTTGCTTTATGCGCGATATGATGACGTTGCGCCGGGGTATTGAAATGATGCAGTCAAGCGATGCACGTGTAGATACCTCAGACAGGCATACAACAACAGATCCTCATGCACGCGTCAACAAGCGCTTTGACGGTGGTAATAATGGTTCCTTGCTCAATGGTTCAGCCAGTGGCATCACTCCTCGCAATTCACTAATCCGACGCCCTACACAGATTTTTGTGGACGCAGACTCGGAGAAATAGGATAAATCATGTATATATATCCTCCCCGCCTCGTTCATGTGCGCCCAGAGTTGGATCGCATGGCTGCATATATCCCTGGCAAATCACTGGAGACCTTTAGCACACGAACAGGCATACCGGAACAACAACTTATTAAATTAAATAGTAACGAAAGCCCTTATGGACCTGCACCACAGGTCCTTCAAGCTCTTGGCGATCATTCTAATTATAACAATTATCCAGATACTGAATCGGCTGCTTTACGTCAAGCTCTTTCTGAATATACCGGAGTTGATCGCCGCTCTATCGTCATCAGCCATGGCAGCAATGAATTAATCAATCTGCTCTGGCACATCTTCCTTTCGGTCGGCGATAACATCATTTGTTGTCCCCCGACCTTCTCGCTCTACACCTTCATCACTACCTTTTGTGGCGCTTACGTCCTGGAAGTACCGCGCACGATGGATTACGAGGTCGATGTCGAAGGCATCTTGATGGCTCTGACGCCAGAAACTAAGATGATCATACTCTGCTCGCCTAATAACCCTACCGGCAACCCTATCTGCGAAGAGGATGTACGCGCTCTGCTTGAAACCGGGCGCATCGTCGTCGTTGATGAAGCGTATGTCGAATTCTCTAACCAACCAAAAGGACTAGCCCACCTGGTAGAGAAGCACCGAAACCTGATTGTCATGCGCACTTTTAGCAAATGGGCTGGCCTGGCCGGACTACGCATCGGCTACGGCATCTTTCCCGAATGGATCGTCACATACATGCGCCGGGCACAATGTCCTTTTGAGGTGAACGTGGCTGGTCATATCGCCGCAATTGAGACCCTCAAGCACCTGGATTATACTCTGGATAAAGTGCAGCTCATCAAAGATGAGCGTGAACGCCTCTTCGAAGTCCTATCCAGCTTCCCCTACCTGGAACCCATCGCTTCGCAAGGCAACTTTATTCTGAGCCGTGTATGCGAAGAGGATGTGAAGATGGAGCGTATCCGCACTACCGTCGAAGCACACGGTCTGTTGCTCCGTTACTTCCAGCATCCTTACCTGAGTAATTTCATGCGTGTAACCGTGGGGCTACCCGAACATACGGACCTTTTACAACATGCCTTGTCGAAGATTGAAGCGTGGTAGCAATGACATTGCTACCACCTTTTTACCTGACCAGATTGCTCACTCTGCGTCAATATTCTCCTCCAGCAGAGTACAATACTGTGAACTAGTTCATATCTTTCCTATCGATGATAGGATATATTGGCCTGGTACGAAACAAATTGCTGATCTTAAACGATCATATAATAAATGGATACAAATATATAATAATATTGATGTACAACGTCAGAAAGTGTTTGCTCTATGTACGAATTTATGCAAAAAGTCTTAAATCGGCGTTCGTCGACTCTTCTCTTAAGCCTATTGCTGGCCTGCACTTTCCTGCTCAGTTCCTGCAACCTGGACGGATCGGCTAGAGCTAACAATTCTTCACAGAAGACCGCATTGGCAGTTTCCAATCTCATGCCCACTCCTACGGTCAGTGCCACCCTACAGCAGCAGGGAAGCATGCAGTTGGAAACGTTCCAGCAATGGATCTCATTGATGCAGCAGTACGGCGGCAATGCGGCTCACTACCAGCAACAATACACCAGTGATCAGCAGGCCTTAAATGCCGCCAGCTCGAATCAGGCATATCAAACAAAATTGAACGATTTAAATGTACATGTTTCAGCAATCAAGCTTCCCGCACTACAAGCGGAGGCCGCCGGGTTACAACAGAAACTTACGCAAGAGGCCAACGGCTGGGCAAGCCAGCATACATATTATGATAGTTATGATGGGAAAACCTATAACATGGGCTATGAGTATCAAGCTATCGTTAATTATCCTACAGAGGATCTGCTGAGTGGTTCACAGACGGTTGCTGATTATCAGTATGTCATCGGACAGTTGAATAACTGGTTAACTAATTTCCAGGCTTACCAGACTGATTTCAATGACAAAACGCCGTATAATCAGGTTCATTCGACTGACACGCAGCTCATGAAGAATTATGGCGATACAGCAGGCAAAGTTATTGTAGTTTCGTTGGCTGAACAGGCTATGCGCGTCTATCAGGATGGTACACTGATTAATTCTTTCCAGGTAGTGACAGGAATGCCTGATCATCCTAGCTTGCCTGGTACATGGTGGATTGAGACGCGTGAGACGAATATAAAGTTCACTTCAGGCAAAAAACCAGGTGAAGAAGGTTACTATCCCCCCACGCCGATTGCTTTTGCCCTGCAATATCATAGCGATGGCTACTTCATTCACCAGGCATGGTGGCGCACTATGTACGGGCCAGATATGCAGTTTCCGCATATGGACCCAGGTGGCTCCTCTTTCGCGTATCAGGGTTCGCACGGTTGCGTCAATATGAGTACTTCTGATGTACAATGGGTGTACAACTTCGCAACGGTTGATACGACAAAACTGATTATCTACTAGATTGATGAATATCGGTCAAGTGATGAGCTACTCCGAAGTTGATTTAAGACCTCGGAGTGGCTCTTGTTTTTCGTTCGAGAGGAGGTTTTGACCTATGAATCCGCCGATCTCTGCACAAACCTTGCAAGAAATGAGGGCTTACTATCAAGCACGCGCCCACGAGTACGATGAGTGGTTCCACCGTCAGGGACGCTATAGCCAGGGCGCGGAGATGGATGCACGCTGGTTTGCAGAAGCCGATGAAGCCTTCAGCGCACTCGACAGACTACATATGACAGGGGATGTTCTCGAACTTGCTCCTGGTACGGGCATCTGGACCGAACGTCTTATACGTACCGCCTCCACAATTACTGCAGTTGATGCATCGCAGGAGATGATCGAGATTAATCGTGCAAAAGTAGCTAGCGATCGCGTCTCATACCAGTTGGCCGATCTTTTCTCCTGGCAACCTGAACATACTTATGATGGCGTCCTCTTTGGTTTCTGGATCTCGCATGTCCCTCTGGAACGGCTCGACGACTTCTTACGTTCAGTTGCCGCAATGATTCGTCCTGGAGGCAAGGTGTTTTTTGCCGATGGACGCCGTACACCTGGCGGTAGTTTCGCTCATAATCAACCTCCTGTTCAGGGTAGCCAGCTCACAACTCGTACATTAAACGATGGACGAAGCTTTGAGATCGTTAAAAACTATTACGATCCAGTTGATCTCGCGGCTCGTTGTACTCATGCAGGTCTGGATATCACTGTACGAGAAACTGCTACTTATTTTCTCTATGGGTGTGGTATCCGGCACCAAGAAGGAGGAAATCATTGAAGAATCAAGCTGCTGTTCTCTATGCTCCACACGATGTTCGCATGGAAGAGAGATCAATGCCCACTGTGGGGCCGAGAGATGTCCTCGTTGAAGTCAAAGCTGTGGGCGTCTGCGGTTCCGATGTTCATTATTATGAGCATGGAAGAATTGGTTCGTATATTGTGCGCCAGCCACTTATCCTGGGTCATGAAGCATCAGGAGTGATTGTAGACGTAGGTGAAGAGGTCCCTAAGAGCAGAATTGGCGAACGCGTGGCAATCGAACCAGGGATACCAGATGGAATCTGCGAGCAATGCCGTTCTGGTCACTATAATCTTTGTCCAAATGTTCGCTTTTTCGGCACTCCACCCATCGACGGAGCATTCACTAACTTCGTTACAGTTCCCGAAAGCTTCGCATATAACCTGCCCGACTCGATGTCAGATGCCGAGGGAGCTTTGATTGAACCACTTTCGGTTGGCTTATGGGCATGTCGCAAGGCACGGCTGCGAGGTGGTGATCATGTCCTTGTAACAGGCGCTGGCCCAATTGGTCTGGTTGCAATGCTGGTTGCACTTGCTCTTGGTGCTGGTGAAGTTACAATCACGGATGTTTACCCACAACGGCTAGAGGTGGCGAAAAAACTGGGGGCTACTCGTGCCTTAAACGTGGCCAAAGAATCATTAGCTGATGCGCACCTGGAAGCCGACATTCTCATTGAATGCTCTGGGAATTCAGAACGCCCTGAAAGATGGCATCCGCTCCATTCGACCGGCTGGAAGCATTGTTGCGGTCGGAATGAATCCGAGTGAAGAGGCCAGTATTCCACTCTCGTTCATTCAAAACCGCGAGATAACGCTTACCGGTACGTTTCGCTATGCAAACACCTATGCGGATGCAATTGCACTCGTCGTAGCAGGTCGCATAGACCTTAAATCAATTATAACCGGCTACTATTCATTGGAACAGACTGAACAGGCGCTCCAGGCAACGAGAAGTGATCCTGCTAATATTAAATCTGTTGTTGTACCAAGGGCGTCGTAAACGCGGCCCGTACTGTGGGCGGCATAAATGCGGCCCGTACAGAGAGAGGTGGAGCAAGTCTTCACCTCTCTTCATTTCATCTTAGGATAAGGGGACAATAACGAAACGCCCGATTACGATAAAGAGGGCCAGGAGGAGCAGAATAACTGGTCCTGTCAGGCGTGAGGCTTCTTTGAGGCGAATGTGGACGATAACAGCTCCGATCATTGTTAGTACCAGTCCAATCGCAGCAGCAATGGTAAGCCAGGGTAGAATGTGTGTTAGAGCGGGCAAGATGAGTCCGATACCACCAAGTATCTCTAAAACCCCTATCAGTCTCACGATGCCAGGGGTAGTATGCTCGACAAAACCCATATTTGTCTTCAGTTTGTCGATCGGCTGTGTCGCTTTCATAATACCGGAAGCCAGAAATGCGAGGGCTAACAAAACCTGGACGACCCAGAGTACGATGTTCATTGTTTTTCTCCTTTAGAAATTCTGTCTATTGTTTGTAGCGATGATGGCTTACAGGGAAACAAGCTTTTTATATTTCCATTTACATACTAGTTTCCTTTTCGGAATTAATATACCATAGGGAAGCT
Organism: uncultured Chloroflexia bacterium; assembly: GCA_963731415.1. Classification (GTDB taxonomy): domain Bacteria; phylum Chloroflexota; class Ktedonobacteria; order Ktedonobacterales; family Ktedonobacteraceae; genus JACDAE01. The sequence goes on along the minus strand of CAVSVN010000022.1, from coordinate 165,981 downwards.
ACTTTCGTCAAGGGTGATTTTATGGTACAATATGAAGTATGAATAAAACTATTCAATCCTCTACAGGTAAAGAGGAAACAAGCTGTGCATCGCATTCTATGGATCGTGCCATAAGCTTGATAGGCGATCGCTGGACGCTTTTTATTGTCTACAATCTTTTAAGTGGTCCCAAACGCTTTGGCGAGTTGTTGGGGATAGGAAATGTCAGTCCCAAAACGGTCTCGCAACGTCTCAAGATGCTTGAAAAGATTGGTTTTGTAGAGCGGCATGCATTCGCAGAGATTCCCCCACGTGTGGAATATCATCTTACGGAGAAGGGGCAGGCGCTCGTTGATATTCTGCAGGCGATCAGGCAATTTGGTGAGCATTATCTTGCCGATGATGAAGCGATTCTGGCACCGCTTCCCCCTCCATCCTGCCATTGAATGGGGTATTCAGCAGAATTTGCTGACTGCCTGCAGAAGTAGTGTCTGCTATATTCGAGTGGTAGAACGAATGATAAGCGAAACGATGATCAGGAACCAGGCGACGAATCCCAGCACTATTCCGGTGATGGCTTGAGTGCGTCCTGCATTTCCAGGTAGTTGTTTTGCTATTTTTAGCGCTGTGAATCCATAGAAGATGGCAAATGTTCCTGTAATCACACCTGCGATACCCGCTTGCGTAAAAAGAGTGATCATGCTGAGGGCAATTGAGATGATGCCATCGATCATTGCGGTTCTTGCCCGTCTGTTTTGTACTTTTTGACCTTGTGGTACATAAGGACCCTGTGGTGGATAGGGATAGGGTGCCATTCCTGGTTGCTGAGGTGGATATGAATAGGAGGGTGGTGGATAGGGATAGGAGGGTGCCATTCCTGGTTGTTGAGGTGGCGGGTATGGGTAAGCTCCTGATGGTGGATAGGGATAAGAGTTTGCTCCAGGCGGTGGCGGTGGATAGGACTCCACTTTGGGCTGTGATGGGTCAGGCTCCTGTGGGGAATACATTGTATAACTCCTCTTCATAAAATTTTGTATGCAACAGTTTGCAGCGAACAATAGAGAGCTATCTGAAAACAGTTTAACAGGTAAACTGATATTTGCTATTTAAACACAGGAATAATTTGTTTGTCAAAACAATAGGAAATCTAGATGAAGTTGCTTTATTTCATCTTTTAGCTTGATCAGGATTAGTAGTTGTCAGATTTCTGGTGGAGGGAAGGGTTGGCGAATATAATAGTTCTTCAGTGATTCGCATTGTGGCATTCCGGCATTCCTCGTCTTGTGGCGTTTCTATATCAATGGAGGATTGAATGTCTGAGGTTGAGGGAGTGGTATCGGGTTCAGGGGATAGGATGGAATAGAGGAAGCATTGGCAGGAGCCATGAGGGTATGGTGTGGCTCATCTGTGGGAAGTATAGCTGGTGGGTAAGGGAATTGCAAGGAAGGTACAGCATCTAAAATGGCTATTTTCTTGACTTAGAAAGCGTTTTCTAGGTATGTTTTTTATATGATGTGCTAGAGTGGTGGATTGACTACCTTGATTGGGTGGATTGGATGGGGGCGAGGCGGGTTTATAAAGCGCACCCCCATAGACATTAAGTTAAGAATTGCAGAGTTTACATACTGCATCTTTTGCCGTTATTGCGTCCGTGGTGATGCCTGTTCGATCCGGTTGACGCCTTCTCAAGGAGGCAAGCAACGAAAGCACATTGGGAAAAAGAGGAGAAACTCCGCTCAAAATTAGGAAGGAACTCCTTCGTCTGGTGATCCATCTGTTCTGGGCAGTAAACTCATCCTTCCTTAACTTAATGTCTATGGGGTTTATAAAGCGCACCCCTACATCAGGGGTATCTTTTAGATCGAGGGTTGGATGGGGGGGATGCGGTGTGTAGTTTAGGGAACGTTGAGTTAGCATATCAGCTTGTTTTTTTATACAACTATGATGGTTGTATTTTAGTGAAATGATACAGGGAAGTAATCGATGAAAAAGAGTATAAGTCGTCGTGCGCTCTTGCAAGTTGCGGGAGTTGGTGTAGGAGCGATAGGGACGGCAGAGTGGGTATGGTTAGCTAGCAGGTCTTCTTTGGAGGCTGATGCCGCCAATACGCTGACCTCTAATACTCCGCTTGACACAATTGTGTTCGGCAATGTAGCCTCGGAAGGTAGCCATAGTTTGAGCGCTACCTTATCATCTTCGGTAGTTGGCGGGTTGGGGCAAACGGCAAGAGTTTTTAACCCATCTTCTCCGGCAAGTTTCTCAGGTGGAACAGCGAGCTTCACGATGAACTGCGATGCGGAGCAGCCGACCTATATTTCAATCAAGCTGTGGGGTTCAGATGCGGGATCAGAACTTGGGCGGCTGATGTTGTTCTGCGATGGCAAGCAGGTCGGATATTACCATCTTGGCGACGTAGATCCATTAGACATTGCTGGGGACGAGCCAAGAACGGTGGGGCGGTTCTTTTACCATACCTTGCCGTTGCCCCTATCCATGACGCAGGGTAAGACGAGCGTCAATATTGGAATATATTCGACGGGTCGCATCTGGGGATATGGGACAACAGCGGCTCAGTATTACCATGTACTTGCTCAGCCTACCCGTGGTGTTTACCGTATCTATTCACACACCAGCCCATTCTTCACTCCAACTTCAAATGATGTACAAGGGACCGCACCTAAGCCATCGGTTCGCACTTCTCCTGGCTCAGAGGTCATGGCATTGGTCTCGGCCCGAGTAACGAGTATCGTCAATTCTCTGCTTGCTGCCACTCCATCCTCGCTGGATCTCTCGAGCATGGTGGCCCTGGCTAAGGCATATTTTATGCCTTCCACCTCTGCCTACAACAATAGCAAGGTATTGAGCCAGATTTTTGGCGGACTAGATGCGCTCTATATAGCGTACCTTGCCAGTTCCACGGTGATGACGGGTTCGGCTGAGCAGTGGCAGGGCTTTGGTCGCGTCGGGCAGATTATGGTACTTCTGGGGAGCCAACTGAGTGGTCAACTTTCACAGGATGTTACCAGTATGGTCGGTACGACACGACTTAGCGCCTATACGAAGATGCTTGTAGATAGCCGCGATCACTGGCGGCAGAATTTACCGCAGTATAGCAACCAGATGATGATCTGCTCCCTCGGCATCTACCAGGCCAACCGGGGATTATCCGTGATTGCTCCAGACAGGGCGCTGCCGGAACCTGGAGTACGCGCATACATCTACCAGGCTGTTGGCCTTTTGCCCTGGCTTGGACCTGAAGATGCCAGCGGCAAACCGAAGAAACTGCTTGGCAGCACGTACTACGAGGTCACTAAGAAGGGCCTCACGCGCGAGCTTGGGTATGTCGGAGGTTACGGCGAGGTCATTGACTGGCTGTGTTTTTTGTGGGAAGCCGTTACTGAAGCGGGCGGAGTCGAGGATGCAACTCTACGGAAGCAGATACTCAAGATGATCAAAGCGCGAGCTGTTTTCCGTTATCCAGAGACCGATGGCAACGGGAACCGGGCAATGCGTATGGAGACAGTCGTCGGGTGGCGTGATGTCATCTATCCAGGTGAAGTTGTCTATGTACAACGATCATCATTGGATGGGGATGCGCTGCGCACAACGGCTATCTTCAAGGATCCGGTGCTTATCGGCTACGCGCAACAGATGATGGCTGACAATCAGTACTATGCGCTGGTTCAGGGGCAGCTCAGCAATCATAGTTCGCAAAATAACCTCAACATCCTGAGTATAGGGGATGATTACAGAACCTTCCTGACGCTAGTCAGGAGTGGTACGCGGCTACCCATGAGCGATGGAGAGCCAGATTTCGTCTTCAGTGATGAGGAGAATGGGGTGGTCGCGTTGAAGAACGGTCAGGAGCGCCTCTACGCGTCGTTGTACTGGCGAGCCCGTTGGGGCGTCAACAACCTGGCACGCATCCATCATATCACGCCTACTATCGACCGCTCCGCGACGGTGTGGGAGCAGACAGACTTCAGTTCGACCGGGAAGGCTTATCTTCAGCCTGACTGGGTCAACGAAGATTTTGGTAAAGGCGGCATCACTCCTCCAGGACCAGTTCTGCAGCAGGCATTTGCTGGCACTTCTTATCCGGTTGCAGCTTCACCCTCGGATGTGGTTCCGGCTGCGGTTGGTACTGAGAGTCCATTTGCTGGACGTGCTTCTTTCTATCAATGCGAGTATGATCGCTATGTTATTGCAATGAATGCATCATCTAGCAAGACTTATACCGTCACGGTGCCGAAAGGAGGAGTGGGGAGCGGAACGCTGAACATGGTAAACCGGAAAGCCTATAAAGCGGGGAGCAAGGTGACACTAAAGCCGCTTAGTACGATTGTGTGGGATCTGGATGGAGTGAGCTAGACGGGGTGATCCGATGGGGGAAGTGTAGCTGGTTGGGGCGACACGAAAGGGGGCAGGGGTTTGTTCGCTTCGCTCACCGCGCCCCTACCAGGGCTATATATCCTTTCGTCAGAGATCAGATGGATGCAGATTGCTAGCTCCCCCAATCCCCCTTTCATTTCACTGGTCAAATCTTCAAGCAGTGCAGGATTTATCTGAAAATATTGACCATCCTCGCTCAGACCGAGCAGTCCTTCTCTCTCAAAACGTGGGAAAGGACGTGTTTTCACCATCTCACATATCTCAGGTAAAGTTGGATCAGGATTATCTACTAATGCAAACTTAGAACCACGTTTCTTTTCGGGGGGCAAGCCAAATTCTTGGCGTAGCCTGTAAAACTCCATTCGGATGCACCAAAGTAGATTTTAGGATGAAAAATTTTTCGAGATGGTGCAACATAGACATATACTTGTACACCAAGACCACGTAACATACGGAATGCATTCAGGCGGTTGGTGAGATTTAATCCTACTACAACTCGTGGAGTGCGGACGGATTTAAGGGCATCTTGTACTTGAAATATATCGTTGGTCGATATGTAGCCAGTACAGATATCGAGAGAGGCATGTGGGAGTTCTTTCGTGGCCTGTAATAGGAGACCAAGTGCATCATCTATAGTCTGGATGGTCGTCATTCCTACCTCACGTTTATATAATCATATTCCTCTATTATACAAGGATAATCTATGCCAAAAGCAACGGTAGGACAGAGCTTTAAAAGGTTTTCATTTTGGTTAGACTATTCTGAATGGTAATGTGGGTATACACGCCAATGAATTGACGGACGCGATAAATCGGGTCCCTACGATTGTATCGTGTTTCATAGACGAACGTGATTGGGTCAAGATGCATTGTTGAATTGCGTTGAAAAAAGGTGGGAAGTTATGTTTAGCATTTTCTATTCTCCACATATGACCAGTGTTGATAATGAAGCAGGGCTTGCTTCGGGGCATGCGGATGTGCCGCTTTCGGGGGTTGGACGAAAACGGGCGAGGGAGTTGGGGCAGCACTATGCGGAGAAAGAGGTGGATGCGGTCTTTTGTTCGGATCTGCAACGGGCGGTGGTGACTGCTGAGATTGCTTTTGGGGGACGAGGTGTGCCTATCGTAGCAGATGCACGGCTGCGTGAATATGATTATGGTGATATGACACAGTATCCTATTGCCCAGGTGGAGGAAGAGTTTGCGAGGCGTGTTACGGAGCCGTTTTCTGGAGGGGAGAGTTTGCTGATGGTTGTTGAGCGGGTGGGAGCGTTTTTACGTGATGTCTGGAGCGAGTATGATGAGAGGACGGCGGTGATTATTGGGCATCGGGCGACTCGGTATGGGCTTGAGTACTGGTGTGGGGATGTTTCGCTTGAGGAGATTGTGCGGACGCCGTGGCCGTGGCTTGATATTCCTATCTGGCATTATGAGTTGTATGCGCACGATCTCGAACGGGGGATTGTGATTGGGTGAGAGTTCATAAATTCTCAATTGTGGGATTGACGTCTGGTGGGTGCCTGGCGGGGATGGGGACCTGCCATACAAGAATCTAGAGACATGTTTGGATGCTTGTCTTTTATGTACAGACAACTTTCTTATAATTCGTCCTTGACGTATCCTTAACACTCCTATATAGTATGCTTGGCGCACAGTATGTTTTGCACACTGTCACTATTTACTGACATATAATACTACTGTCAGGGTTCTGATCACTCTACGAAGCAGGGAACCCAACCCTGAGCACAAATTTTTATGATTTTCATTTTCCAAGCCTTTACAGGCCTGTTCACCTTACTAACTGGAGGTAGGCCGAAGTGTCAACGACTGTCATTGTAGCGGTCCTTATCATCATCATAACCATAGGAGCAGGATTTGCTGTTTATATTGGCTCTTCCCTCGGAGAATCCCGCAGTAGAGCTCGTTACGAAGAAAGCCTTCGCCTTGAAAAGGAGATCAGCGAACGACGACTGTTGGAGGTTCAGAATCAACAACGGGAAGCATTACTGGAAGCACGAGATGAAAACGCACAGTTTCGCGCAGCTATGGAGCGCGAACATGTGGAAAGACGTACAGAATTGCAGCGCCAGGAGCGTCGTATCCAACAAAAAGAGGAAAATCTTGAGCGTAAGATAGACGCACTGGAACAGCGCGAACATAAAATTAGTGTGAAAGAACGTTCCATCGATCAGTTGCACGGGGAGGTAGAAGATCTCAAACGTCAACAATTTGCAACTCTCGAACGCCTTGCACAATTGACTGAAGAGCAGGCAAAGGATATGCTCCTTTCACATATTGAGAACCAGGTGCGCGACGAAGCCGCACAGCGCATCCGCATGATTGAGGAGCAGACACGTGAGGAGGCTGATGCGCGTGCCCGTGAGATTATTACGCTGGCAATTCAGCGCTGTGCCTCCGACCAGGTTGCCGAGGCTGTTGTTTCAGTCGTACCACTCCCCAATGATGAAATGAAGGGCCGTATTATCGGGCGCGAGGGCCGCAACATTCGGGCACTTGAGTCGGCAACAGGCGTTGATCTGATCATCGACGACACACCTGAGGCGGTGATCCTCTCCGGTTTTGATCCGGTACGACGCGAGGTTGCACGCATTGCTCTCACAAAATTGATTCTCGATGGACGCATTCATCCGGCACGTATTGAGGATGTTGTCGCCAAAGCGCGGCAGGAAGTCGATATAATCGTACGAGAAGCTGGTGAAAATGCAGCTCTTGAAGCTAATGTGCACGGACTCCAGCCAGAACTGCTCAAGATTCTGGGACGGCTCCATTTCCGCACAAGCTATGGACAAAATGTACTGGCGCACTCGGTAGAAGTTTCGATTCTGGCCGCGACGATGGCTCATGAACTGGGAGCTGATGTTACTGTGTGCAAAACGGCAGCTCTACTCCATGATCTGGGCAAAGCTATCGACCAGGAGGTTGAGGGACCACATGCTGTTGTGGGGGGTGAAGTGGTACGTCGTTTTGGCAAATCGCCGAAGATCATTCATGCTATGGTTGCGCATCACGCCACGGAGACCGAGCCACAGTCGCTGGAAGCCGCGATTGTGCAGGCGGCAGACGCTATCTCTGCTGCTCGTCCGGGTGCTCGACGTGAGACGATAGATCTTTATATCAAACGTCTGGAAGCTCTTGAGGGCATCGCCAATTCATTTACCGGTGTTGAGAAATCGTTCGCCATTCAAGCTGGCCGCGAGGTGCGTATCATTGTGAAACCGGAAGAGGTTGACGAGTATACCGCCAGCCGCCTCGCCAGTGATATTGCCCATAAGATCGAAGAGAGCCTCGATTATCCTGGACAGATCAAGATCTGCGTGGTGCGCGAAACCCGTTCGGTGGATTACGCTCGCTAATATCTTTTGCCTGCCTATTCAAATGGTGAAACTTGTTTGAACCTGGTACGTAATGCTTTGGCAAAGTTCATGGCATCCTTTTTCGGCAAGATGAGCACACGGGCGCATGGGCATATAGAGGCAAACACGGGCACATGGGTACACATGGGCGCATACGGGCGCATGGGCATAGATGAGCGCACACGGGCTTATTCGCTCCGCTCATCGCGCCCCTACACCAGGATCTCTTCGGCTGGTGTAGGGGCGCGATGAGCGGAGCGAATAAGCCCGTGCTCCACATTGATGTATTCATGTGATAGCGGTATTCTCTCGTCATTTTTTCCGCATTCATTCACCCGGAAAGGATTAAGAAGCAGAGAGCCGGGTGTAACAATTTTTTAAGGGTGCACGCGGAACATTACCACCCCGTGGGATGGCACGCTTGCACTGATTGTGCTCGTTGTCGTTGTGCGAGAACCGCTCCACAGGTTCTCCAATATGTAGCTGGAGCTGGTGGGCAATCCAACGGCGGAGGCGCTTGTGGTGATGGTCTTCGTCGAGCTATCGGCATTGAATAGTACAACCGACACATCTCCGTTAGATAGTTTCTTTGCTAGAATTTGTAGCAGGCCACCATCAGATGTAGAAACCACATGCCCTTGCACTCCAAGGCTATCCTGATCAACGGCTATAACTGCTTGCTGCTTCAGAATAGTAAGCGTTGTCTGACTTGCAGTAAGCAGGTTCGTACCGATGAGCAGGGGAGCTGCCATTTCCGCCCAGAGGCTCAAGTGAGTCTCTTCCTCGGTCATAGTCAGTGTACCGTTACCAATCTCTAGCATGTCAGGATCGTTCCAATGACCGGGACCAGCTTTTGTATAGAGAACAGCATTTTTTGTATAGTTGCTGTAAATGTGACTCCAGGTTGCAGTAATATCGGGAGTAGTGCGCCACAGATTTGATATTGCTGGACCCCAATTGGAAGGATGGACAGAGGAATCTGAACCGTTACACATGCTATAGACGATAGAGCGCCCGGAAGCGGTAAGCGCCTTGCTCATCCGCGTATATAGGGTCTGAGCAACCTGGTCGTGAGACTGACCGGGAAAGCTTGCAAACGGAACACTCTTACCGCTGCACCAGTCATATTTGAGGTAGTCTACTCCCCAGGAAGCAAAGGTATTGGCATCTTGAGTTTCATGATTATAGCTACCGGGCAGGCCTTTACATGTTTTCGTTCCCGCGCCCTCATAGATGCCGAACAGGAGACCATCTTTGTGTACATAATCAGCCAGGGCCTTAATGCCATCGGGAAATTTACTCGAGTTGGCGACCAGAACGCCTTTCGAGTTACGAGAACTGGCCATCCAACAGTCATCCACATTTACATACTTATAACCAAGCGACTTCAGACCTGAAGAGACAATGAAATCAGCTGCTTGCTTGATCTTTGCTTCAGTGACATTACAGGCAAAGGCATTCCAATCATTAAAGCCCATGGGAGGCGTAAGTGCGAGTCCATTGCTCTCGGCATGAACCGATGTACTCGTGCTCAGAGGGGAAAATAGCGGGATGATGAGAATTGCGGTACAGATCAGCGCGAGGGCGAAAGGAGACAAACTCAACTTTCGTAGCATTCCTTGCATATACTTTCACTCCTTGAATGGTGGTAATCATTCCACCGACATCTCTCGTTGACGTTTTTTTATCAAACAGAGGGATTTTGAAATCCTTTCCATTGTGAGAAACTCTGCTCCATTGATTATGTACTATATATTTGTAAATTGTAGTTGTCAAGATAAGGGTATAGAGAAATATTCTTTGGAACCATACCTTTACTCATCTGGTTCCTGTCATCATTGATCTCAATGGAGGGAGAGGACGTGATTGATCAGCCTGGATTATCTGCTCTTTTGAAGAATACAATACGATATTGTCATCTCAACGCTTGAATATTGCTTCAGAGTATTGTATAGTAATCCTAAGTAATGTTATGTCTGTCAGAATACAGGAAGGAGTTCCATATGGAACGTTTACTAACAACTGAGGAAGTGGCTGAATACTTTCGTGTCGATGTCGTGACGATTCGTCGTCTTATCAACCGGAGTGAGCTTGCAGCTTATCGTATTGGTGGCGAATACCGTTTTACCGAAGCTGATGTTGAAGACTACTTACATCGGCAACGGGTGAATTTAGGTACGCCGGTTAGTACTACAGATGCAGGCTCTCTTTTCGGGTTCATACACAAAGCACTCCAGGGGAAACAAACCTCACCTTCGGATGTCGTAAAGCATGACCGCTTCGACCGCTTCACCGATCAGGCGCGTAGAGTACTGAATTTATCCCAGGAAGCGGCACAGAGTTTTCAACACAACTATATTGGTACAGAACATTTGCTATTAGGATTAATAGATGAGAACGAGGGAGTTGCATCTCAAGTATTAGATAATCTGGGCGTTCAATCGGCAAAGATACGTGATGCAATAGAAAAAATTATCGGTCGCGGTGATCGAATAGTGCTTGGTCAGATCGGATTGACACCACGCGCAAAAAAGGTGATTGAGTTGGCAGTTGATGAGGCCCGAAGGCTCGATCATCATTATATTGGAACTGAACACCTGCTCCTGGGCCTCCTGCGTGAAGGAGAAGGCATTGCAGCTGGTGTGCTAGAGAGTCTCGGAGTTACATTGGAGAAAACGCGTACGGAAATACAGCAGGTGCTTAGCCAGCGTGCAGAAAAAGAGACAGTGTCAGTTCCACCAATACCGTCAGAAGCAAACTCGCTACTCAGTGAAGGGGAGCAAGGGCAGGCATGCAGCAACTGTGGGGCCAGTTCTCCGAATTACTTTCACTACTGTTTCAACTGTGGGCAATCATTGAAGCCGGAGTAGGAATGTTACAATAGAGAAACAAACCAGGCTTCGTCCTACAGAACCAATACAGGTTAATAATTATCAGGAAATGAGAATGAGGAGTACATGGCAAATATTGTAGATCTTCACACGCATTCGACCGCTTCGGATGGTCTCTATTCTCCAACCGAGCTATTGCAACGTGCTGCAGATGCTGGATTACGCGTTCTGGCATTGACGGATCATGATAGTACCAACGGGCTTGAAGAGGCAGCTCAGGCGGCTCAGGCACACGATATCGAGTTTATTCCTGGAATTGAGCTCAATACCGATATTCAGGGCGGTGAAGTACATGTTTTAGGCTACTTCCCAGAATATAGCCGCGCGGAATTTCAGTCCGTCTTGCAGGTGCTGCGCAACGCACGGGTACATCGTGGGCAACGTATGGTAGAGCTGCTTAACGAACAGGGAATAGATATAAAATGGGAGCGGGTGCGTGAGATCGCTCAGGGTGCGGTGGGACGCCCGCATGTTGCCAAAGCATTGTTGGAAGCTGGATATGTCAAAAGCATTCCAGAGGCATTTGATAAATACATTGGCTCGAACTCGCGTGCGTACGTTCCCCGTTACAAGCTTATGCCCCAGGAAGCTATACGGCTGATTGCCAGTGCCAACGGCATCCCTGTAATGGCCCATCCTCTTACGATGCCGGGATTAGCACTACTACGAACATGGCTTCCAGAGTTGCATGATGCTGGATTGGTCGGAATGGAGGTCTACTATGGTCCTTACACTAAAGAGGAGGTGCAAGAATTAAAGGCATTCGCCGATGAATATCGACTCATCGCAACTGGTGGCACTGATTATCATGGTCCTGGCATTCATCCGACTCCATTAGGAGGGCGCTACGTTCCCTATGAAGCTGTCGAACAGCTGAAAGCTGCCGCAGCCGAGCGACACGGAAAAACTCCGCCTGCGTTTGAATTGCCTCCACCTGCCGAAGAAAGATAGCTTACATCCGTCTGAGCGACTCTTTCCGGCTTGCATCGCGCCAGCGGCTTCTCTCTCCATTATCAGTAGAAGCTGGCTGGCGGCGCTGCTTCTCCTCGGATAACTGCTCATGCAGCAACAAACCCCCGACAATAGCAGCCACTTGAGCAGGTGCAAGTTCACCTGGCTGTCCATCTTGCGGATTGTTGCCCTCTTCATCTGGCACAATAAGCGCTGATTTCTCCCTCGTGTCCCACTCCTCAGCAATAAAATCGGTGGAAAGGTCGGCTGCGATAAAGCGAGGCTGCTCCATTAACCAGCGTGCGAAGGGAAGTGTAGTACGCACGCCAAGAATCTGGTACTCATCAAGCGCCCGGCGCATACGTGCAATAGCCTGCTCCCGATCTCTTCCCCACACAATCAATTTGGACAGAAGTGGATCGTAAAAAAGTGGAACTTGCATACCAGGGTACAGGCCGCTCTCAACGCGCACTCCTGGACCGGACGGTTCCTGCAATGCCTGAACGATGCCAGTTGCAGGCAGAAAGCGGTTCTCTGGATCTTCAGCCGAGATGCGGCACTCGATGGCAGACCCACGCAACTCGATCTGCTCTTGCGTAAAGGAAAGGGGCAGGCCAGCAGCTACGCGAAACTGTTCACGCACCAGGTCAATACCTGTACACTCCTCGGTCACGGGATGCTCCACCTGAATACGAGCGTTGACCTCCAGGAAGTAAAAATTGCGATCAGGGCCGACCAGGAACTCAGCAGTACCGGCATTCACATAACGAATAGAGCGTATAAGATTGATAGTAGCGGAGGTCATACGTTTCCGTAGCTCTGCATCGACAATTGGAGAAGGAGATTCTTCAAGCAATTTCTGATGACGACGCTGGATACTGCATTCGCGTTCGCCTAGATGCACAACGTTGCCATGTGTATCGGCGATAAATTGCACCTCAATGTGACGGGCTGGTGCAATTGCCTTCTCAAGATAGACGCGACTATCGCCAAAGGCACTCTGGGCTTCACTACGAGCTGTGCGCAAAGATGTGAACAAGTCTTCCGGCTTCTGAACGAAGCGAATTCCTTTACCACCACCACCAGCAGCTGCCTTCAACAAAATGGGATATCCCAGTTGCTCAGCAATCTGCCTCAACTGCGTATCATCTTCAATATCCGTCATTGCTCCTGGTACGATTAGGACATTCGCAGCTTGAGCAGTACGACGGGCCGCCGTCTTCTCGCCCATAGCCAGTTGAGCCTCTGGCGGTGGACCAACGAAGATTAATCCCGCCTCTTTGCAAGCCTCAACAAAGGAAGCATTTTCAGAAAGGAAACCATAACCAGGATGAACTGCCTGCGCACCTGAGCGTTTCGCCACAGCGATCAAAGTAGGAATATGTAAATAGCTTTGCGCGGCCACGGCTGGCCCTATGAAATAAGCCTCATCCGCCATGCGGACGTGCAGTGCATTGCGATCCGCCTCGCTAAATACAGCAACACTCTCCAGGCCCAGGTCACGGCAGGCACGAATAATTCGTAGCGCGATCTCGCCGCGATTGGCGATAAGTACTTTTTGAAACGGCCAGCTTGCTACAGAGGATGTGCTCATAAAAGGCTCCTTCAACTCAGGGATAACACCATTCCCAACCTCTCGTCACTCTGGTCTCAAGTATAGCACGCCAATGAGTGAGCAAACAGGACCATCCGGTTACTCGTGTACTGAAACATGATGAGATGGCAAAAGATAGGGTACACTCAACGCTAAACGTCTTTTACTGATCCAGTCACCTTTTGACGGCCAGGATCATTTTGTATCTTCTCACCGTTGTAACAGGTTTATCTGTGCCGAAAATCTCCCGGCGCTGGAGGGAACGAAGCTGTATGTTCACATTTGTTAGCACTATCCCCATATTTCGTCGTCTCTTCTACGCATTTTTGCTTGCCGCCATTATTCCGGGCATCATTATTTCCGTGCTGAGTATTGTATTCATCAATACGCAAAATATACGTAACCAGGCGGTGCAGGTAAACACGAATATGCTCAGGGATACGATGACCATCAGTTCCGGGTTACAAAGAAGTAAAGATCTGTTTAATGGATTTAACGGAACGCACCCTCAAGCATTTGTGCATACTATTTCTGATATCCAACAAAGTACTGATAGCAATCTGAAACATTATGTACAACAGTACCAACTGGCAAGTACACCCCAAATGAGCAACATTCGCAGCATGTTGGTGGAGGGCAATCCTGGTACAAAGATTGTTATTGACCAGCAGGAAGCAATGAAGCAGGTTGAAAAGCTATGGTCGTTATGTAGGAATGCTCAGGGGCAAATTTTCAAGAATAGTAATCAGATGGGCAATATAGATGCAGCTATGCGGCAGGTGAATGTACGCTGTGACGCAGTGCAGAGAACATGGATACAGCTTGCACTGATAGGGGACCAGGTCAATGCTGCTGTTGTGCAAGCTGATCCTTCTCAGACCAATCCGATTATCCTCACCACCATTATCGCCTTCCTGGTTACGGTCCTCACCGTCGTCATGATTGGATATATTGTTAATCTCACCATTACGCGTCCGCTACGCCAGCTCACGGCTCTCACGCGGCGTATTGCCGAGGGTGAAACGCGAGCACGTGCGGATATTCTAGGGCATGATGAGATTTCTACAGTTGCCAATTCTATGAACAATATGCTCGACAACATTGTACGCCTGATTCAGGAAACGCAATCGCAACGGGACGTACTACAGGGACAGGTAGAAAAACTTGTCAGCGAGGTAAGCGGAGTTGGAGAAGGTGATCTGCGCGTGCAGGCACAGGTAACGACAGACGCGCTTGGGGTACTGGCTGACTCCTTTAACTACATGGTGGAGGAGTTAGGCAGCCTGGTTATTCGTGTCAAAATGGTCGCACATGAAGTTGCATCTTCAACCACAGCAATTCTGGATCGCATGACCCAACTGGTAGATACGGGTGATGTGCAGATCAAGCAGATCTCAGGGGCAGCAGTCGAAGTAGAGCAAGTGGCATTGTCAAGCCAGCAAGTAGCCAACCGATCTCAACGTCTGTATGATGTTGCACATATCGCACGGCAGGATGCGCAGATTGGACGCGAATTGGTACAGCAGGCTATTGAAGGAATGGGGCGTATCAACGATAACGTGCAGGAAACAGCCAGTAAAGTACAGACATTGGGCGACCGCTCACGTGAGATTAACGAGATCGTGGATGTCATCTCCAGCATTGCTCACCAGACGAATCGGCTAGCACTTGACGCAGCGATTCAGGCTGCAATGGCAGGCGAAAACGGCAAAGGCTTTGGAGCAGTTGCAGCTGATATCCGCCGCCTTGCCGAGCGTGCGAAAGATCAGACAAACAAGATTACATCCATTGTTAGGGGCGTCCGTGAAGATATCGGTGCACTGGCAGTCTCGATGCAAGATACCGAACGAGAAACAGCCACAGGGACTACTCTTACCCAGGAAACCGGAGTCGCGCTGGAATCGATCTTCGCCGCAGTAGAACACCAGGCACACGAAATTGAAATCATTAACCAGGCGGCAATGCAACAGCTACATGCATCGAGTTCGGTCGTGAAAATCATGCGCGATATCTCAGAATCGACGCAGCAAAGCAGCTTGAGTACACGGAATGCATCTGAGAATATGGAGCGTCTCACGCGCCTTGTTGAACAATTACGCGCCTCAGTGGAAGCATTCAAACTGCGGGAGAATCAAGACTATTTCGCGGGGAAAAACGGTGGACAGGAGGAAGAAATTGATAATCCTTTCACCTTTAGTAACCTCCTTCGTACGGTCAGCGCAACGGTCCAGCCCGTACAGCAGGTGCAATTCTCCGGAGTAGGGGCAGCCAATAATTTCATCTCCGCTCCTGATAGTCTCTTTGAAGAGTATGATGAAGCAGAAGAAAACACAATCTGGGAGTGGGGGACACCGCCTCCACAACCAGCGCAGTCCTGGTCCTCATTCGAAGAGTCCGCACAAAGTAACAGTTGGATGAAAAAGTAGCTCAGGACGAATGGATCTGCCGTACTGACTCATAGAGGATGATGCCAGTTGCCATGGCGGCATTGAGAGACTCTACTCCATTAGAAAGGGGAATAGTGACAGTCTGCGTTGCCCTTCTGCGAGCTTCCTGCGAAGGGCCATGCGCTTCATTACCGATGATGAGCGCAAAAGGAGATGCCAGATCTTGATCATAATACTGATGTTCGCTATGAGCTTCCGCCAACAGTACACGTGGAGCGCCTGTACAGTGAGCAGTGATTTTTTCTTCGATAGCATTCCACGACAGATTTGTCTCTACAGGTAGTGCAACATGAGCACCGGCAGCAGAGCGTACGACTTTGGGACTCAGGTAATCTACACAATCGGGAGTTAGCAACACAGTATCCACATCCGCCGCCAGAGCTGTACGCAAAATAGTGCCCATGTTGCCTGGATCGGCCAGGGCATCAAGCACAAGAAGCACGGGGCGTTGTCCAGCGGAACGTTGGACTCGTATATGCAGCGGATCGAAGGCATTCAGGGGCAAAACGCACACAACTCCCTGCGTCGTCTGTACATCGCTCACAGCCTCAAGCACGCGCTCGCTCACTTCCACCAGACTGTATGCTACTTCTGGCGTGTGCAACAGGCGATCAAGCAGCGCCTTCCCTCTGAGGGTGCGTCCAAGTAAGGCAGGCTGATAGTACACCTCCAGGGGAAACAGATGAGCATCAAGCAGTACCTCAAGAAGATTAAGACCCTCCATGAGGAAGAGGCCATTTTTTTTGCGTCCACGCGGAGTATAGAGCGTCTGTAGCTTAGTGATACGTGGATTAGATGGGCTGGTAATCGCAGTCATGGAGCAACCTGCCTGAAAAAACACAGGTGTAGGGGCGTGAGCAGGGCGGAGGCCAGTCATACCGGGCGAGGCCAGCAGGGCGGAGGCTAGCTCCGCCCCTACGAAGATGTTATTTTATGGCTTCCAGGGCAGTAGTGACGAGAGAAGTAAAGGCAGCTTCATCATTTACGGCCATTTCGGCGAGGATCTTGCGATCGACTTCAATGTTAGCAACATGGATGGCATGCATCAAAGTACTATAACTTACGCCGTGCATGCGAGCGGCAGCATTGATACGCGTAATCCAGAGGCTGCGCATATCACGCTTCCGGGTTCGCCGATCGCGATACATGTAGGACATAGAGCGCATGACCGATTCATGCGCGGGACGAAAGAGACGGCGACGCGTACCACGATGGCCTTCGGCCATCTGTAACAATTTTTTATGTTTTTTGTGTGCAGGCACACCACGTTTAACTCTTGGCATAGTTTTAGAATTCCTCCATCGATCTTAGAGCATTAAAAAGCGTAGGGGAGTAAGCGCTTTAGACGACGTGTATCGCCGGTAGCGAGAGGATATTTCTTATCCGCTCCACGAACCAACCTGGACGATTTGTTGCGGCGCAGGTGGTTGATTGCTACCTGGCGACGGAGAAACTTGCCAGACGCAGTGACATGGACCCGTTTTGCCATTGCCTTGTGTGTTTTTAACTTCTGCTTCATGGTTCTTTTCTTTCTTTAGCGAGGCAGAATACGTTATTATAGACTCGACTGCACATCTATCCGCCTGTGTGTAAGACACATAACAAGAACAGGAGAGAAACAGTAGAGGGAGTGATTGAAACTCTTCAATCGCACAGATGCTCTATTAAAGGCGCAGAGAAGCCTTTTTCAGGAGCGTAGCCTCGCTTGCGGCACGATTATAACACACTCTGTTCCTGCATGCAACTATCTCGAAGAAAGAAAAACGCGTATATTTTCTTCCGCTTTTCCGCTTTTCCGTTTTTCCTCCGTATTAAAAGAACAGACAATTGAAAGGTTATTACACCTCGGCTCTCTATTGTCAGACATAGCGATCAATGTTATAATAGCGTGGTATTGGTGGCTTTCCGATAATGTGTATACTCTATCTATATGCTTTTAAGCAAGATGAGTAATATATTAAAGCCATCGAGCCCACGACCAACGTGGGACAATTTTTGTGTAAGCCGCTAAAGAACTTATTGATAGAGCAGCTAGCGGTAACTGTTAAACAGCGCCGACCAATGTCGACGCTCCACCTGCTCTGGCAAAGGCATTTTTGCAAGTGCCCTGACCAGAAGCACACCCAGAGGAAGGAGGCTGCTTCGTGAATTGAGATTACGAACTTGCATTAATCATCAATCCCGAAGTCAGCGAAGAGGAGACACGGACCGTATTGGATCGTGTCGAACAGACCGTCACCACTCATGGTGGCCAGGTTGTCCGGGTCAACCAATGGGGGCGTCGTCGCCTGGCATACCCCATTGAGCGCCAACGCGATGGTTTTTATATATTCGTCGACATGATTCTGACCCCTGAGACAGTGATCGAACTCGAACGTACATTGAGAGTTTCTGAAACGGTTCTCCGTCATATGGTCAAAAAACGCGATTCCAAGGTTGTCCAGAAGGAACGTGAGGAGCGTGAGGCACGCGCCACTGCACTTGCCAATGCTGCTGCTACTGCTGGTACGCCAGAAGGCGAAACGACAGCAGAAGAGGGAACAATTGGAACAGTTCCTGCTGAAGCAGCCAGCGAGGAGACTTCAGAAGAGCCTGAGGCAGTTCCAGTGCTGTCCGAGGCAGAGATGGAAGATGTTCCACCAGCCCTTGAGGACGATGTTCCACCCGCTATTGAAGAAGAAACCGTCGAAGCTTAATTATACGTTTGGGTACGTTCATGTCACCTCTAAGGAAAGTAGAAGTCGGGGTAGGTTTATCACATCGAAGGGATTTTGAGCAATGAACAAAATTATACTGATCGGAAACCTGGGCCGTGACCCGGAGATGAGCTATACCCCTAATGGAGTCGCCGTTACGAAGTTTTCGTTGGCCGTTAGCCGTACTGAGAAAAGTGCTAGCGGTGAAAGACAGAGAGAAACTGACTGGTTCAACATTGTGGCGTGGCGTCAACTTGCCGAGACTTGTAACACTTACTTACGTAAGGGGAACAAGGTCTATGTCGAGGGTCGCCTTACCCAAAGGAAGTATACTGATAAAAATAATGTCGAGCGTACTTCAATAGATGTTTCCATCACTGAGATGGAAATGCTCACGCCAAAAGACCAGTCAAGTAGTTCATCAGGCTTTGTAGGCGGCAACATCGACGAGAACGATGCACTTGGAGACCTGGACGATCACCCCTTCTAGATGCGCCTTCTAAAAAATTGAAGGATTATGAAGGAGAAGTTCAGTGCAGAAACGCAGTGAATCAAATTCAGGCCCCCGCCGGGATCGGCGCGAAGGCCGTGGCGACCGCATGTCGCGGCGCAAAATATGTCAGTTTTGTCACGATCACGTACGCGAAATCGATTATAAAGATTCCGGTCGTTATATGAAACGCTACATCTCTGATCGAGGCAAAATTGAGCCACGCCGCAAAACTGGTACCTGTGCCAAGCATCAGCGTGGTTTAAGTACGGCGATCAAACAGGCTCGCTTTATGGCTCTGCTCCCCTACACGGCAGAACATATGCGTGGGATGTAACCTTGTAACGCAGTACCTTGGGAAGAATGTTTTTTTATAGTTTTAAGGGAGAGGCAAGGAAACAATACATTTCCCTTGCCTCCTCTTGAGTAGAGATAATGGTTCCCTGGCGGGAAAGGTATTTGTACCTCTTCTCTGATCGGGTGGGCTGTCATCAGCCAGGGTTGGGCTATTCCCTAAACGGCTCCCCGCAAAATTTATAGTCAAATGACGTATGATAGCGGGTGCCTTTGTTTCCTTCCTCTGTCCTTCAGGCAGGGGTATCCACAAAGGAGTTTTGGATGACTAGTCAGACGGCACGCAGGCCCAATAATCCTCGGCCCACGCGCTCTGCCAAAACAAAGAAATATACGAGACAGACGGCACACGTCGAGGCTCGTCGCGATGGTAAACCTCTTATTTTTGGATGGGGAGGTCACCTCTCGCGTACCGAAAAAACGCGACTGCAGCGTCGTGCGGTCTGGGCGGTTACTGCTCTCACAGCATTACTCATCATCGCAGTTATCGTCGGCTTCTGGGTCAATCTGAATATTATTATCCCGGCTAAGCCAATCACAACGGTCAATGGCGAGTCTATCCCACAAGCTAACTACCGCAAGTACTTCGCTCTCGATGCTCAGTTTGAGGCCAATCATATCTATGGACCCAATGGACTGAACGCACTGCGCGATAATCTTAACAAGCAGGTAGCTGACGCACAAACAGTGGTCAATAACTTAAACAAGCAGATCAAAGCGCTTCCTGCCGGTAAAAGTCAACAGCGTACTGCTCTGCAAAGCCAGTTAACCAGCGCAACGAGCAAGTATAACGCCTTGAATACACAGTATCAAAACATGACTCAGGGCACCATTCCAAATGAAATGCAGCTCTTCACGCAGTCACAGTATGGAAACGATAGTGTAAATACGTTGCAGGATGACGTGTTCATTCGCCAATGGCTGGCTAAACAGAGCACTGCTGTACAAAACCGCGTAGAGCCATCAACTAGCGCTATTAATCAGGCAATCAGCTCCTTTAGTGCTAATTTGCCAAAGTCCACCAACTACAACAAATTCTTGAGTGACAACAGTTTGAGTAACGATGATGCTCACGCGATGATGGCAGTAATGTTACGTCGCATCAATATGCAGTCGTACCTGTCAGCTCAGATCGTTCCACCACTCTATGAAGTTCATGCACGCGATATCACGCTCAGCACCCAGGCACAGGCGAATAACATCCTGAAGCAGCTCAAGAGTGGTGGCAACTTTGCCGCACTGGCTAAAGCTCAATCGGTTGATGCTACCACAAAGGCAAGTGGTGGCGATCTCGGCTGGCTGGCTCAGGGTCAATATGCACAGAACATCGCATCAAACACAAGCGGTATTGTAGATAACTGGATCTTTGATCGCGCTCGTAAGGCAAACGAGACTAAGTGGTGTCATAACAGAAAACGGTGCCTATCACATCATCCAAATTCTGCAGATCGATCCTGCTCGCCAGGTAGATGCGACAACGCTGAGCACGCTGCAAAAAAATGCGTTGACATCATGGCTCCTCTCACAAAAAGGGAAGCTAGGTCTATCCGTTATATCAAGTGACCAGAACATGTTGCTTGATCCTTCGAATATACCTAATACGACGCCGTCGCTACCGTCGTCGCCGCCGACTACACCTACTCCGGCCACTACTTCTGGTGGGTAGTGGTGTTCCGACTGGTGGTAGTAGCGCTCCCACCACTGGTAGTCCGTAGTTATATCTCTTGTAGTTTTGTCCCCTGTACATTCTTTCAATGAAGTACAGGGGACAAAGGTTTTTAACAGTGGCAAACAAGCACTAAGGAATAAGCGCACTTTCCATGACCAGTATCGCACCCGATAGTACAACTCAGAAGTTCCAGGCGCTCTTGCAGCCTTCAGAATCAATTCAACGGCTTCTTGAGACCGCTTCACTATACCTACATATTCCGTTCTGTCATACTCGCTGCCATTATTGTGATTTCAATACCTATGCAGGCATCCTCCCTTTGCGTGAACCATATGTACGTGCTCTGCTCACGGAAATAGACCTTGCAGGCAAAGCGGTCCAGATTGCCGATGATATGCCCCGGCGCTCCCGCACGATCTTCTTTGGTGGTGGGACGCCCAGTATGCTTAGTGTATCCCAGATTAGTCGCCTGCTCGACGCCTGTTTCAAAGCATTTGCAGTTGATAAGGACGCCGAAATCACATTGGAGGCCAATCCTGGCACCCTCTCTCAAGAGCAATTGGAGGGGCTACGCGCGGCTGGCATTAATCGGCTCAGTATGGGTGCCCAGAGCTTTGATGCAGGCTTGCTCAAAACCTTGGGACGCATTCACTCGCCGGAAGAAATCACCCAGGCCGTGCACTATGCTCGCGCGGCTGGCTTTACATCCATTAACCTGGACTTCATGTTTGGTCTACCCGATCAGACCATGCAGCACTGGCGCGATACACTTGAGCAGGCTCTTGAGCTGCATCCCGACCATTTCTCACTGTATTCTTTGATCATTGAGGAAGGCACACCGTTCCACACGTGGACAGCCGAAGGGCGCATTACGCCGGGTGACGAAGATCTTTGCGCGGATATGTACGAGTATGCCGATGAGCGTCTGCAACAGGCTGGATATATAAACTATGAAATCTCTAACTGGTCCTTGCCCGGTCATCATAGCCGCCACAATCTGACTTACTGGCAGAATCTACCCTACATTGGTATGGGTGCAGGAGCATATTCGAGCTTTGGGAATAGCCGTTTCTCTAATGAGCGTGACCCTCTCGCCTATATCAAGCAACTCAAAGCGGGACGCCTGCCAGAAGTCGAGAGAGAGATCATCGAACAAGAGCAAGCTATGGCTGAGACGGCCTTTCTGGCACTGCGTACCGCTATTGGACTTCACCTTCCCACCTTCGAGCAGCGTTTCGCGCAACCCTTTGCACAGTTTGTTGGCAATCGTCTACGCCTAGTGGAAGAGGCTGGATTATTGGAGCAAGAGAACGGATGGCTACGTCTGAGCCAACGTGGACGCTTACTTGGTAATGAAGTTTTCCTACGCTTGCTACCCGATTAGCTGGAAGGAAACGCTTGTGGACGTATCAAACCAGATGAAAGTACATCCTCTACTCTCGAAAGAGCAATTTCACGAAGCAGAGATGGCTGGCATCAATCAATTACATGCTCAAATATTGAGCAACCGGGGCGTCACGACCAGCGTACAGATGCAGAAATTTATCGCTGCGAAATATGAAGAGACACCTGATCCGCTTACTCTGATTGATATGCCACGCGCCGTTACACGTATACAACAAGCATTAGAGCAAAGAGAACATATCACCGTTTATGGTGACTACGATGCTGATGGCGTCACTTCCTCCGCGCTTCTCTTCCGTGCTCTCCGCACCCTCAAATTCCCTGACGCTATTCTCGACTATCATATTCCTCACCGTCTACGTGATGGTTGCGGACTCAACATGCGGGCAATTGATCAGCTGAAAGCTCGCGGCACACAACTGATCATTACGACCGACTGCGCCAGTTCAGATGTCGAGCAGGTTGAATATGCTCGTACGCTCGGTATAGATGTTATTATCACCGATCACCATCATCCTCCCCGCTGAACGCCCTCGCGCGTTCGCAATGGTCAATCCCTGGCGTCCAGATTGCGCATACGGGGAACGCTATCTATGTGGAGTAGGAATAGCATTCAAACTTACGCAGGCACTCTATCGAGCTTATAAACGTACGCGAGAAGACGAAATGCAGTTGCTCGATCTCGTAGCGATTGGCACTGTTGCCGATATTGCACCCCTGCTGGGAGAGAACCATACCCTGGTACGCCTGGGTATGCAGCGGCTCAACACAACACAAAAACCTGGCCTGCGCGTCCTGATCCGCAATGCTGGCTTACAAGCGGGAAGACTTCGTGAGCGCGATATAGCCTATGGACTTGCTCCACGCATCAACGCGGCAGGACGTATGAAGGATGCAAGTATCGCCTTTGAGCTGCTTATCACAGACAGCGAAGACGAGGCTAACGCGTGTGTAGCTGAATTAGAACAACTCAACCGAACGCGCCAGCAAGAGACCGAGGAATTGATGAGAAATGTGCGTGAGCAAGCTCAACACCAGCCTACAAAATCGGTGATTCTAGTCAGTGGAGACAACTGGCACGAGGGCATTCTAGGTCTTGTAGCAGGCAAGTTGGTAGAAGAGATTAACAAGCCTGTACTGGTTCTCAGTAGCGATAACGAGACACATTTGAGCCGTGGTTCCGCACGCAGTCAAAAAGGCTTTAACATCATCGAAGCGTTACGCAGTTTCGCGAGTCGATCTAGAGCGTTATGGTGGTCATGCTCAAGCGGCGGGCTTCACCATTCGCAATGAGCGCATCGAGGAACTGCGCGAACATCTTCTCCAGTGGAATGCTCAGGGTGAAACGGCTCCAGTTGTTGTTGATTCAGAAATCTCAGATCTGGCAGGTGTCGTTCCTGAACAGGAGAGCGCTGCATCTCCTGATCCGCAGATGGTAGATATTGTCTTCACGAGAATGGAACGCCTCAACTATGAACTTTATAAGACGTTACGCATCTTGAGTCCCTTTGGTGCAGGCAATCCTGAACCAATCTTTAAGATGGAGGGACTGCGCTTGATCAATACGTGGCCGACTGCAAATGGGCAACATCTACGTTTGCGATTGGGAGCAACTATAGGAAATATTCAGCGTACAGCAACTCTTCTACGTGGTGCCGGGCGGCGACAGGAGCTGGATGGAGTAGAACGGGTTAACGTGATATTCAGAATTGAATCGTCGGAGGAGGAGGGGAAGCAGGATGTGTGGTTGAAGATATTGGACGTGGAGGCAACAGAAACGCCTTCCCTCGTAAGCTAAAATCAGGGCGACTAATTGAAGTCGCCCTGCACAATTCTCTTACGGATACACCCCACGCAGTTCGGTCGCTTCAGCGACACGAGCCACCGCAAGCAGGTAAGCACCCATGCGCAAATTCGTCTGTTGCTGTCTCGCCTTGTTGCGCGTAGCGTAATATGCTCTTGTCATAATTGTTTCAAGGCGATCATTGATCTCAGGTTCAGCCCAGAAGAAGCGCTGCAGATCCTGTACCCATTCAAAGTAGCTGACGGTTACGCCACCAGCGTTTGCCAGGATGTCAGGTACAATCGTCACACCTTTATCGTAAAGAATCGCTTCCGCATCTGGCGTCGTAGGACCATTAGCTGCCTCGACGACCAGGGGAGCCTTAATGCGTGCGGCATTACGTACTGTCAATTGATTCTCCAGCGCGGCAGGGACGAGAATATCGCAGGGAAGTTCCAATAATTCGGCGTTGGTCACCCTCTCAGTAGCGGGCAAACCACTCAGGTTTCCATGTTCCTTTGAGTAGCGCAACGCCATATGAACATCAATGCCAGCTGGATTATAGACGCCACCTTTGATATCGCTCAAGCCAACAATTTTACAGCCCAATTCAGCCAACAGGCGAGCAGATACACTACCGACATTGCCGAACCCCTGGATCACTACGGCACAGCGTTCAGGCAACATATTCAGGTCTTTCAATGCCTCGCGCGTCACTACCTGCACTCCGCGTGCCGTTGCCTCAAGGCGACCTTCGCTACCACCGATAGCAAGCGGCTTACCCGTGATAACAGCAGGGACAGAATAGCCCTGATGCATGGAATAGGTATCCATCATCCAGGCCATTACCTGTGGGTTGGTATTCATATCGGGGGCGGGAATATCACTATTGGGACCCATAATAATGGAGATCTCGGTCGCATAGCGGCGCGTCATACGTTCAAGTTCAGTCTGCGACATCTTGTGAGGATTACAGAGGACGCCACCTTTTGCGCCACCAAAGGGGATGCCCACCACGGCGCATTTCCACGTCATCCACATCGCGAGGGCACGGACTTCATCAAGCGATACGTCTGGACTGAAGCGAATACCACCTTTAGCAGGACCACGGGTGATATTATGTTGCACCCGGTAGCCCGTAAACACCTCCACATCGCCATTATCCATACGTACGGGAAAATTGACGATCAACTCACGTTTGGGCTTACGCAAGATAGCACGTAGCGCCTGCGAGAGTCCAAGGCGTTCGGCAGCTTCATCAAACTGCGCGACCGCTACATCATAAGGATTCTCGATATCAATAGCCATTTGTTAAAACCTCCATGGTTCGTAGCCTGTCATAGGCTCATTATGCAACACTGCAAAAAGCTTCATCGCCTCCACGCCCTCCTCTTTCACCGAATTTTTTTATGCATCCACAGGATAACAGAGCATATGAAAACCCGCCAGTTTCCAGGCGGGCTTTCCAACCGATTATGTCACCATTATAGCATTCTGATCCTGACGATAACAAGAGTAAACGATGTTGCCAGTAAAGGCTGCATGGACAAATACTTTACAACAAGGCTATAATAGCTGTAATAATAACGCTGTTCAACGACGAACAAGAGGTCCACACATGCAAATTTGTATCATTGGTGCCCCTATGGACTTGGGTGCAGATCGACGTGGTGTTGATATCGGTCCCAGCGCGATCCGTTATGCAGGACTCGAGCGATCAGCTGCGCCGTCTTGGTTATACCATTCGTGACATAGGCAATATTGTTGTTCCTCAGCCGGAAAGTCAGACAGAAGGTAATCCCCAACTCAAATACCTCGCACCGATTGTGCAAGCATCACAAGAGTTAGAGCGCCTCGTCAGCACAACCTTAGCGGAAGGAGAGTTTCCGCTCATCCTGGGTGGTGATCATAGCATTGCGCTCGGCTCGATCAGCGGAGCAGTACACAAAAATAACTCATTGGGAGTGATCTGGATCGACGCTCACCCGGATTTCAACACAGCTGAAACTACTCCTTCGGGCAATATCCATGGCATGATTCTGGCGGCACTGACCGGGCTAGGAGATAGTCATCTTACAGCAATCGGAGGTTCGGCATCCAGGCTCAATCCAGCTCATATTGCTATCGTGGGAGCACGCGACATCGATGCAGGTGAACAGAAATTGCTCCAGGCGCATCATATCAA
This sequence comes from uncultured Chloroflexia bacterium, assembly GCA_963731415.1. Taxonomy (GTDB): domain Bacteria; phylum Chloroflexota; class Ktedonobacteria; order Ktedonobacterales; family Ktedonobacteraceae; genus JACDAE01. The sequence goes on along the minus strand of CAVSVN010000022.1, from coordinate 139,774 downwards.
TGTCTTCACTATGTCTGATATCGATCGGTATGGCATCTCTGACATAATGCGGCAGGCTATTGCTATCGTGGGGCAGAACGACAACCCCATCCATCTTAGCCTCGACATGGATGCACTAGATCCGCGCGAAGCTCCAGGAGTAGGGACTCCTGTGCGCGGTGGCCTCAGTTATCGAGAAGCCCACCTGGCAATGGAGATGATAGCCGACACGCATCAGCTCAGTTCAATGGATGTTGTAGAGGTTAATGCTATTCTAGATCGCGAGAACGCAACAGCTCAACTTGCTGTCGAACTGATTCTTTCGGCTCTGGGCAAAAAGATTTTGTGATGCGAAAGATGGAGGCCCAGCCTGTTTCCAGTATAGCATTCATACGCTTCAGGACGTATACTATTAGGAACATGGAGAAAAAGCTTGGAGATGGAATCAAGCTGATCGCTGTAGAGTGTGGGGAGGTTTTCATCGCACTCTACAGGTTTGAATACATTGTGAAAGGCAGGATAAGGTAAGGGGAGCAAAGAAGCCACTTATCGTCAAAAAAGATGGACCCAAAAGAACTTTTTATGAACGGTGAGTTCATACCCACCGAAAAAGGCGTTATTTCCGTACGGACACACGCTTTTGCGTACGGTACCGGATGTTTTGAAGGCATTCGCGGTTACTGGAATGAGGAAGATCAGCAAGTTTACCTGTTCCGCCTGCGCGAACACTATGAACGCTTGCTGAATTCATGTAAAATTCTTAAGATACAGCTCCCGTTTACTGTCGATGAACTGGTTGATATCAGCATAGAACTGGTCAGGCGCAACGGGCAGCGTGAAGATGTCTACCTGCGCCCTGTCGCCTACAAGAATAGCCCAGTGATCGGTGTGCGGCTTCACGATCTGGAGGATCAGTTCCTTCTCACATCGGAGCCGATGGGCAATTATGTCGAGATCACAGGTCTCCAGTGTGGTGTCTCATCATGGCGGCGCATCGACGACAACGCTCTACCAGCGCGTGCAAAGATTTGCGGGGCATATGTCAATTCTGCATTTGCGAAGACGGAGGCTATGCAGAACGGATTTGACGAAGCCATCATGCTCACCAATGAAGGCCACGTCTCCGAGGGCAGTGCAGAAAATATCTTCCTGGTCGTCAATGGCGAGCTTGTCACGCCTTCACCATCCGAGAATATTCTGCTTGGTATTACACGTGACACTGTCATTCAACTCGCGCAGCGCGAACTCAATCTTGTTACACGTGAGCGCCAGATAGACCGTACCGAACTTTATGTAGCAGATGAAATTTTCCTTTGTGGAACCGGCGCACAGGTCGCCCCCGTTATCACCGTGGATCGCCGTCCCGTTGGTACTGGAAGCGTTGGCCCAATCGGTCAACAGTTGCAGGATCTCTACTTCGATATCGTGCGTGGTAAGAATTTCTACTTACAAAGAATGGTGCACACCCATCTATACAGGAGTTACACAGCATACGTAAAAGCGGAAGTCTACTTAGTGTTTCTTATGAGCCATCTGTTGGGATGGCTCATAACACTTTTTGGGGGATAATTTATCCTTTTCGGCTGTCGCGCCAGCGTACCAGCTTCTCAACCGCTTCAAAATTCCAGGGTGCGCCTATACCCAGGATAAGATGTGTGGTACCGGTTCTGAGAAGCGCATCGCGGGCCTCATTTGAATCATCGGCATGCGTATCAGCAGAGCGCTCAATCTCCTTCGGATCACGCCCCTCTTCTTTACACCAGCCATCAAGCACTTCCATCTTATGTGCCAGCGTTGCGGGGTCACCAAAACCATGCCACATATCGGCATATTTTGCGGTAATGCGTAGCGTCTTTTTCTCGCCACCACCACCGATTAAGATAGGAATAGGCTTCTGAATGGGTTGAGGGACATCCACTTCCCAGCGATGTTTGATCAGCGGTAACGCCTCCTCCAGAGCTGCCAGTCGGCTCCCTGGCGTACCGAAATCGTAGCCATATTCTTTATAGTCACGCTCAAACCAGCCTGCGCCGAGACCAAGAATCAATCTACCGTTGCTGATATGGTCAATGGTCTTCGCCATGTCAGCGAGCAGAGACGGGTTACGGTAGGTATTACAGGTCACGAGGCAACCGATTCTGGCACGTTTCGTCAACGTTGCCATAGCAGTGAGTAGCGTCCAGCCTTCAAAGTGATTCCCTTGAGGATCGCCATAGAGCGGGAAGAAATGATCCCAGTTCCATATGCTATCAACACCCAACTCTTCGACCTTGCGCACCGTCTGGGCAAAGTCTTCATAACTGGTATGTTGTGGGTGGAGTTGAACGCCTACACGAATAGGATAAGTAGTAGAGGTACAGGCCATGAATAAGTATCCTTTTTTTACACGAGTCAACAAAAATGTAAGCCGACACAAGCCTGCCTTTATTGTAGCTGTATGGTGGAACTGATTGCAAGCCAGCGTTAAAGTTGCAGCTATTTTTTTACTCTGTATTATGAAAACAGAACTGCCATAACATTTAGGGACGGGGAGTGCAATACATGGTGACATCAGATCAACTACTACAGCTGCTCGCTCATCTCCAGAGTAGTGGAAATAAAATCTACACGCGCAATATGCTGCTGAAGTACGTGCGTAAGCAGAGTAAAGCACAACTTGTTGCCCTGTTTATGCTTGATCGTGAACAGCAAGTACTGGTACCCCTGGCTTACACCGGGAAGCTACCCGAGCGACAATCTTCTGTAAAGTCACGGACGACACAACCCATTCCTCTCCACGGCCTTTTTGCTTCTGCATTGTCAACCCAGCATTTACTGTATATTCCGCTCATTGATCAGGAGGAACGTATATTACCACAAGAGCTGAACTGGTGCTATACAGGCGGTAGCGTACTACTGAATAGTATCAGGGTAGGAGATCAAGGTCAAAGCGAACAGGGAGTACTGGCATTATGCTTCAACGCGGAAAAGAAGGACAGGCAATTTCCAGACAGCATTCCGCCGACTGTAAATGAAAGCGAGCTACTTATCTGCAGCCACTTGCTCTCGACAGTTCTTTCAAAAGAGAATTCTGCAGGACAACAGGGTGATACAGCATCTACGTATGTGCCTCGTTCGCGTCGAACATCCCGGCATAAAGAATTAGAACGTGAGGCGGTCGAGCTATTGCAAAAGCCTTCGATAGAGCAACAGGGAACGTTGCCCGAATTGATGTACAACTTTAGTACGCTTGCCGATCTGTATGAGATTGGCCTGGTGCTTGGTGAGAATATAGATGCGCATGACCTTTATATGCATATCCTGTCTTCCCTGGCTCGCGTCATTCATACTCCGTGTGCCTGTCTCTTGCTCTATCATCCATCTCTACGTCGCCTGCTCCCGGCTGCACGGATGGGCGATGAACTTTCATGCACGTCCCTGGTGAATTCCATTGATGGTATTGAGATGGAGCGGCTTAGCATGCGCGGTCCAGGCGAAGTGCTCTCCTTCTTTACTTCTGGTGAGCAACATATTCTCCTCATTACGCTCAGTTGTAATTGTGTTTTGCTTGGCATTGTGGCGTTCACTCTAAATAATGAGAACCCGCTTTCCGATGAACGAGGTCTGCTGCTTACGTATATGGGCAATGTGGCGGCGTTACTTCTGCGCAATTATAGTGTACATTCGAGGGAGTTACAGACGGCAATTGAGCACGAACGCACCCGCATTGCACGTGATATTCATGATGGAGCCGCGCAACAGATCGGCCATGTTCTGTACAAACTTGAGTTTATTCAGCGCATGCTGGAAAAACAGTCGCTCTGGCCCCACCTGCTGCAAACTGCTCTGATAGAAGTCGAGCGGGCATCCAGTATTCTAGATGCGGCCCTCGTTGATCTACGCCACGGTATCTCGTCACTCCTACCCGTGCAATTAGAGGGGCAGGACTTTGTCAATGCCCTTCAAAGTCTGTTTGATGAGCATATGATTAACGATCCGGGCTCTGGAGATTAGCTATAACATCGATGATCCTGAGGCATTACCTGTCACACTGGAGGCTCCTATCTTCCGCTTTATTCAAGAGGCGTTAACAAATGTACGCAAACATGCTCGCGCGACTCATGTTACCATTCACCTTAAGACGGCTGCGAACGCACTCATTGTAGAGGTGAGTGATAATGGCATTGGTTTTCAATCAGAGGCGGTACCAGCTCAGCGGATAGCCGCTGCTGAGTCGTCGGAGGAGGCACTTCATCTAGGTCTACGTACGATGCGTGAGCGTATTCAGGAAGTGGGTGGTAGGATAGAGATTTAAAGTAAGGCTAATGATGGGACAGTTGTGAGGGCGCGTTTCCCTCTTACAAACGCTGTGCAACTTCTGACCAGCCGTGAGCAGGAGGTTCTGCGTCTGATTGTTGATGGTCTGACCAATCGCGATATTGCGCAGAAGCTGTCGATCAGTCTGGAGACGGTGAAGTCGCATGTGCACCATATTATGCAAAAGATGCAGGTAAAGGATCGTACGCAGGCGGCGGTGGTGGCGATGAGGCAGGGGTGGATATGATGTTGAAAGGTTAGACTATGGGCAAGGTGAACCAGAATGTTGAGCCTTTCCCCTGCTCGCTCTCGACGCCGACGGTTCCTCCTAGCCGCTCGATAATGATATGGCTGATATGTAGACCCAGGCCGAGACCAACGCCGGAGCCGCTTTGCACCTGGATGCCTGGCACACGATAGAAGCGCTCCCAGATGTGTTGGTATTCGTCTGGTGAGAGACCCGGCCCCTGATCGAGGACCGAGACATGGGCTACTCCATCTTTTACTTCTAGCTGAACCTCAACTGGCTGGTCGGCGGCTGAGTATTTGAGGGCATTGGATAAATAATTGCTCACAACCTGGTTAACACGGTCAGAATTACTTCGACGAACACCTTGCTGGAAGGTAAATCCACCAGCAGTGTGCGGTCGGGCGTGATCTGCCGCTGCTCCTCAACCGCTTCACGGATTATGCTGATCAGATCTTCTCGCTCCACGTGTAATTCAAGGTGTCCCCGTTCCAGACGGGAGACATCCAGTAGATCATGCACGAGGCGATTTTGGCGCTCAAGCTGTCGTTCGGTTCGCTCCAAAAACAATTCGAGGGGTTCGAGAGCATGCTGCACTTCAGTACTATATTGTTGAAAGAGCTTGTGCAGAAGACGGCGGGCCAGTTGCAGATTTGCCTTCATGGTAGTTATGGGTGTGCGCAGTTCGTGCCCTGCAATGCCGATGAACTCATCCTTGAGCTGACTTGCAGAGAGAGCAGCCAGTTCGTTAGCACGTGCCTGCGCCGTTTCGTTCAGCAGGCGTTCGCGCTCCATCACCAGGGTAACCAGTTCCGTCAAAGCACGAGTTAAAGCGAGTTCTTCTGGTGTGTAGGTATGGTCACGTCCAGCGTAATCGAGCGTAAGATATCCCAGGAGTTGAGAAGAGCCTGATAGCATTGGTGCCACCAGCACCTGCCGTACGCCATAAGGATTGGGCAGTTCGTTGTAAGGGGGCTGCGTCAGATCCATGATGATAATCTCATTGGCACGCAAGCGTTTAACCACCTCAGGATCGGCGTTATCAGAGAGATATACATCCATTTCTTCCTGTTCGCGCCACCACTGTTCTTCCTGTTCAGGTGGTAGTCCGGCCACAGCCAGGGGACGAAGACGTTCTGTTTCTGGCTCTACGCGGTTCATTCCCAGGCGATCACAGCCCAACACAGCGAGCGTCAACTCTCCCATGTGTTGCATCACCCTTCGTAAATGGCCTTCTACCTGATCCTCTGGGAGCAAGGCAGTTGTTACTCCCTGTACCATCACCTGGGCTATCTCTAGCAATGCATCTAGCACTCGCCGCGTGCGTTGCTCCAATTGCCTTCGTTCGGTTACATCACGTGCGATAGCAAGAGCGCCTGTGATATGTCCTTCTTCGTCTCGCAGAGGAGTTCCACTCATGTTAAGCCAGAGTTCTTCACCCGTAAAGGTGCGCACGATGATATCGGCTGTATTTGCTCCCGTCAGAACTTCGCCATGCAACATACGTACAGATGGTACCTGGTCAGGCGTTATAGATTTTCCATCAGGCGAGTGAAGGCGCGTTTGCACTGTCTCGAAAGATAGAGGCTGAGAAAAGTGCTCTTGCCTTACATAGCGTGAGAGTAGAGTGCGTGCCATTGTATTTGTATGCTGCAAGTGGCCATCAGCGTCATAGATAAGAATGCCATCAGTCATTGCCTCAAAGAGTGCTTCCAGCTGTTGCGCCTGTTTCTGTGCTTCTTGCTCACTTTTGTGGAGTGAATTCTTTTCTCCCTCCAGGGCGCTGTATGCACGTTGAGTCTGGCTGGCAAGGAGGCTAACGGTGAGGCTGACGATAACAAATAAGAGTATTCCGATCTGGTTGTCTGTGCTAGCAACGGCCAGAGAAAAATATGGAGGCAGAGCGAGAAACATTAACATAACTGTTCCGATAAAGGTTGCAAAGAGGCTGGGACCGACTCCCCATGCAAGAGCTACCAGTAAGACCACAAGCAGAGCGAATGATTTAGAAAACTGAAAGTTGGGATAGATTTTTATGAGTAAAATAAGACCAGCGGCAACCAGCATCTGTAACAGAAGGGCGGAGAGATAGCCGGCAGCCCGACTTTGTAGAGGTCGGGGCAAGAAGCGAGGTGTATATCTGGAGGTAAACAATGTCTTCACGAAGGCTCGCTGAGAGAATAACTGCCCATTTTGCCGCTTTGTAGGCTGGCCTGGAATATCTTCATTGTCATCCTTGTCATCCCTGAAGGGAAGTTGAGCAATGCGGTCAGTTTTCATAACAATACTCCTCAATACTTCTTCAAAATCCTTGCCTGAGTCTATATGATACAATAAATCGTCAAAAAAGCTTCAACAGGTGGTAGCGATAGGGAAAGAACCGTGACCGTATCTCATACGTACTACTGATACAAGTGTTTGCGCCAACGATTTGTAGTATATCAGATAGGAAAGCGAGGCCAGGGGTAAGGAATGGATAGAGGGAGAAGCAGGCCAGAGGGGTATCGGCCACGACGGACACGGGATCTCGACGAGTATGAGCATGAGCAGAGGCCCAGGAGGAGGCGTCCTCCACCGGGCCAGTATCCGCCTCGCCGTCGTCGCCGCAGGGTATGGCCTGTGTTGCTGGCTGGCTGTGGGCTGGGCGTTCTTATAACGGTACTTGCGGCAGCAGTGATCGTTCTCCTTGCCATTCGGAGTACCCAGGGGAGCGGCATAAGCTCTATTCCAATTATTGGTAGCACAAAAACCTTTACGAAAGAAGATACGACGCAGGTACAGCTCTCCACGATTTCCCAGATGCAGGTCTGTGATAAAATCGGTAACGTTTCGATTCAGGTTGATCCAACTGCCTCGGTTCCATCTGTAACAACGACCAGAATTGTGCATACGAGTAGCCAGGCTGCTGCTGATCAGGAATTTCAGCGGATCGCCGTAGCAGTTCAGCCGCCCGGTACAATTACCAACCCTTTGACGTGTACTCAATCGCAACCGACAGCGGCTGCAACAGGAACACCCACCTCTACTCCTAATGGGAGCGCAAGTAGCGCTTTAACGGTCAATGTTACTCTTCCTTCCAGCAACGGCTTATTGCAGGCAGATAGTGATGCGGTCAATATTGCTATCATCCTACCACAGAGCGCTCTGCCATCAGATGGACCAACAATGCAGTTAGATGTTGAAGCTCCTGTCGGCAATATCGCAATCAACGGCATTAGTGGTTATATGAACGTTACAGGAGATAAAGGCAACATTCAAGTAAGCAATGGAGTTCTTACAGGTGGCTCACAGCTGGTCACCGATATGGGAAATGTTACTTTCAAGGGTATTCTCGGCAGCCCCATAAATGCTACAGCGCAGAACAATTTTTATCACATTTCGAGTGGACAGGGTAATATCGATGTCACATTGCCTGCTACGACCAATGTTAATGTGGATACTTACACCAATCAAGGAAAAATTACCAGCGATTTCACTATTCCATTGCAAAATAGTGATGGAGGCATGACATACCAGGGTGCGCTCAATACAGCCAGCACACCGATATCTGATGTCACGCTGGTAATACACATGAACCTGGGCAATATCACCATCCACAAAATGTAGAGGAAGAGCGTGCAAACATAATAATTTATGAATATTGTAAACATACTCTCTTCTAAGAGCATTACCTGTTCTTTAGCATACAATAGTATAGATCGTATGGTACTTCCTGGTATATACCTTGTCGTGATAGAGCATTGTATGCTATTGTAGCAATGTCCTTACCAGGACTGTCCAATGTAAGGGGAATAAGTAAGTCAGCGATGTTACTTAACAGGCACATTATCATTGGAATATGTGGAGGAATCGCATCCTACAAGGCGATCGAGCTTGTGAGCCAGTTGCAGCAAGCTGGGGCATTTGTTGATGTGATTATGACGGAGCATGCGGAAGACTTTATTCGTCCCCTCACATTTTCAACGATGAGCCATAGGCCAGTGTTTAGTGACCTGTGGGAACCTTCAGGGAAGGCAGCTGAACTGCATATTGAGCTGGCGGAAACGGCAGAACTATTAGCGGTTGTACCTGCGACGGCTAATACGCTTGCAAAGCTTGCAGGGGGGATGGCTGATAACATGTTAACAGCTGTAGCTCTGGCGACGAAAGCTCCTTTACTATTGGCACCTGCGATGTACAGGGATATGTATACACACCCAGCAACGCAGGCAAATCTCACCCTGTTACGAGGGCGTGGTGCGTATGTTGTGGAACCAGAGGTAGGCAGACTGGCTTCAGGGGCAATTGGACCAGGGCGCTTACCAGACACGCAAGTGTTGCTGGGGGCGATCGGGAAAGTATTGGGGCGCACAGGTGACCTTGCAGGTTGTCGCGTTCTGGTAACTGCCGGTGGCACTCATGAGCCTATCGACCCTGTACGGTACATTGGCAACCGCTCATCAGGAAAAATGGGCTATGCTCTGGCCACAGAAGCACGAGATCGTGGCGCACACGTTATATTAGTATCAGGTCCCGTTGCACTGCAAGCACCTTATGGTGTAGAGGTACACAGGGTCGAAACAGCTATACAGATGCGTGATACTGTCCATGCTTTTATACCCGATACCGACGTTCTTATTATGAGTGCCGCAGTGGCGGATTTCCGCCCCGCCTCACCCGCGACACACAAAATTAAGAAGGACAGCACTGCGGATCGGAAACAGAGACAAGGCACGGATGAGAGTGAGTTCTCTGTTCGCCTGGTGCAAAATCCAGACATCCTGGGAGAGCTTGCCGGGGCACAACAAAGGCAAGAGATTCTGGGGGATAGCGGGCAACCGAAACGACGGCCTATACGCGTCGGCTTTGCTGCCGAAACCAACGATATCATTACCAACGCCCGTAGTAAACTGGTGAAAAAACACCTGGACTTACTGGTCGCTAATGATGTATCCCGTTCAGATAGTGGTTTTGGGGCTGACACGAATAAGGTACTTCTCTTTTCCGCGCCTGATCGAATGGAAGATTTGCCTGTAATGCCAAAAGCAGGCGTTGCGGCAGCGATCTGGGATCGCGTGGTATCATTGTTGAATACCACAACGTAAGCTGGGAGGTTGTGGCACTGTGATGGGAGATTTTGTTCTAGAATTATTGGGTACACGAAGTACGCAGGAGGAATCCACAATGGATCGTGCTGCTAGCGCTGGTTTTGAAGGCATCGCTCAGATGCTGCTGGAGCAGAAAAAATTAATGGACGCATTAGAAGCTGAGAACCGCGAATTGCGGCGTCAGCTCGCTGACCTACGGCGTGGTGTAGGCATTGCAGTGGTAATCGAGGGTAAAACCGTTCAGCTCGCTACTGAACCCGGTTCCCCTATTCCCATGACCCCGCAGGCTCAGGCCGCCTTACAGAGCTTGCAGAGCCTCCAAAACACTCAGGCAGCTCTGCAATCAGGCTCCCAGAATAATTACAACCAGAATGGGCGTCCTACTAGTGGTCAGCCACAGGTAAATCTCAATAGCGATAAACGCGAAAACGGCAACGCTCGTAGCCCACTCGCAGATAGTTTTGTGCTCTAAGTTCGCCTGACCATTATCTGTTATTGTTTGCATTTTGCGTGTGTAGAAGAGCACAACCAATCGCGCCCACTGCTTATCAGACTGGGCGCGATTGGTTGTGCTCTTCTTGCTAAAGGAAAGTGAAATGAATACATCTTTACGCCAATCACTATTAACACGACTTGGGCACTTTCCGCAACGTGTACCACTCGCACCAATATTTGCAACAGAAATTGACGAGGGCGCATATATTCGTACAGCGATCACATATAGAGTGGAGGCAGATGAATATGTGCCAGCGTGGTTGCTGACGCCCAAAGGTACTGCGCCAGAGGGAGGATGGCCTGCAATTCTAGCGATTCATCAACATGCGGGACAGTATGATCTGGGCAAATCTGAACTGATCGGACTGGTCGGCGATCCACAATATGCCTATGGTCGAGAATTGTGCCAGAGAGGATACGTTGTGCTGTGTCCCGATATGTTGTGCTTTGAGGAGCGACGACCATCAGAGGAGGAACAACGCAGAAATGGAGGGCGGCTAGATGGTGCAGGTTATGAACGCTTCGAGTTTACAAAACGCCTCATCAGTGGTTCCTGCTTACAGACAAAATATCTGCACGATCTCTCATGCGGCCTGGACCTGCTCACTTCGCTGCCGAACGTTAACCCCGCTCGTCTAGGAGTGATCGGGCACTCACTTGGAGGGCAGGAGACGTTATGGCTGACATGGTATGATCCGCGCGTGGCTGCTTCCGTTTCTTCATGCGGATTTAGCTTGATGCGTACTATCCTACGTGATGGCATTAATCATAATTTCGCCGCTTACGTCCCCGATATGCTCGCGGTAGGCGATATGGATACGCTGGTGGCCGACCTTGCTCCACGCCCTTTTATGTTGACTGCAGGTGGGAGCGATTCTATTTTTCCTGTAGATGGTGTGCATTTCGTGATTGAGCGTGCAAGACAAGTTTATGCTCAGCAAAAGGTAGCTGATCGCTTTCAAGCTGTCATTTTTGCAGGTGGTCATAGTTTCCCCAATGAGGTGAAGGCAGAGACGTACGCATTTCTTGATCGCTCGTTAGCACTAGCTTAGCTTATAAACAAATCATAACGTGAGTATTTATAAGATGACTATCTTTTTCCTATTCAGCTAGAGATGAATGAATAGGAATTATTTCTACTCGTTTGCTATTTATCGCAGTTTTATGTTACACTTATAGAAGTGAAAGAAATTTCTTTCGCCTTTTTCCTTAATTGTTCGGTATTATTACATATTAGAATGTAACAAAGGAGGCGAGGCAAAGGATTATATATGTGCAGAGGTGAAGTGGAAGGAACCGCTTATTGTACCCTGAGTACATAATTGCAAAATGATGAGTGCACAAAATTTTACATATCCGTTCCTCCTCATGTGTCCTCGTTACATATCATGTTGCGCTCCTGTTAGCTAGCGACATAGTGTTGTGTCGTTACTGCTCTCTATCTGCTAATCCCTCCTATAACCCGAGCAGAATTTAGTTACACGGATTACGTAGCAGTTCCAATCGAGTCCGTCAAGAAAGGATTTATGTTATTTATGGAGAAGACGACTATGAAGCGTCATATAGGACGTAGTAGTGTCCTTTTGGGCATCGTTTGCTTAGCAATTATTAGCTTCTTCATTGCACATGGAGATCTAAACATAGGGGGAGTTGTGCATGCCGCGAGCATCTGCAACGTTAAAACCTACGGGGCGACGGGAAATGGCAGCACCAAGGATACCACTGCTATTCAGAATGCTATTAATGCATGCTCTGGTGGTGGAACGGTTGACTTTCCGGCAGGGAACTATCTTACCGCACCTCTCTTCTTGCTGAAGAACAACATTACGCTCAATGTTGAGAGTGGCGCGACTATTCTCGGCTCAACAACGACTTCCGATTACACGGTGACGAGTGGCGAGAAGGTCGACACGACTACGCTCGCGTTGATTAATTCGGATGGTGTCAGCGGTATCACGATTACAGGTGGTGGAGTTATCAATGGGCAGGGAGCTTCCTGGTGGGCGACCGGGTCGGCTGCAGGCAGCCGACCGCGCCTGGTTGAAATTGCATATGGAAGTGGTATTACCGTGAGCAATGTCACGCTTGAGAATGCCGGAGCCATGCACCTGTTTTTAAAGGGTACAAGTAATGTCACAGTGAACGGTATCACGATCAGTTCGCCCGCCAGTTCACCTAATACGGATGGCATTGATCCAGCCTCTTCTACGAACGTGACCATCGAGAATAGCACCATCAGCGATGGCGACGATAATATTGCTATCAAGGCTCAATATGCTGGTCAGCCGAGTTCAGGCATCATCATTAAAAATTGTACTTTTGGGAGTGGACACGGCTTATCGATTGGTAATGATCTTGGCGGTGGCGTCAGTGGGGTGACAGTGTCAAACGTCACCTTCAACGGTACTACCAATGGGTTGCGCATTAAATCCACCCGTACGACTGGCGGCGATATATCGGGCGTTACCTATACAGGTGTGACGATGAAGAATGTGGAATATCCCATCTGGTTCTCAGGCTACTATCCTCATATTCCAACTTCGGATTCGGCTCAATCTATCACGGCTAGCACCCCTTATTACCATAATATTACGATAAATACGCTTACAGCCACCGGGGCCAGTGCTGCTGGCTATATCGTGGGTGTTCCTGAAAAGCCGTTTACTGGTATCACCCTCAATGGAGTGAAGATTACGGCGAAAACCGGGTTAGAGGTGAGAAATGCTGCGGTTACTGTCACAGGTGGAACAGCCATGACGGTCTCCAGTGGGAGTGCATATATTATTCAAACTGGTGGGAGCGTGACTACGAAGTAAGTTCGTTGAGAATTTGAGCGTATAAACATGCCATAAAAAATGAAACGGCAAAAGTGATAAACAGCACCACTTTTGCCGTTTCACAAGAAAAGAGGAGGGTTTATGGCTTGAAAAGAATTTTGGTGGCTTCACTGCGTGTATCGAACATGGCGTACGCTTTAGGAGCCTCATCCAGCTTCATGATGTTGCTGATGAGCGGGCTTGGATCGACGCGTCCCACTTCGATGAGATGAAGCAGTTGCTCATTGTAGTTTTTCACTGGACACTGTCCCATACGTACCTGTAGTTCGCGCCTGAACAGCGTCCCGATTGGGAACTGGTCATACGCGCCTCCATAGACACCGGGCACACCTACCGATGAGAACTTACGTGCAACCTGGCTAATCCAGGTAAGCACCTGCACAGGGTTTTGCGGCTCCCAGGCAGAATTTTCTACATGAACGTGCCCATGATGCCCCACCGCCTCAAATCCAACCGCGTCGATACAGACTGCTCCATGTCCCTTTGTAGCATCTTTAATCGTTTGTACGGGATCCTGTTCATCGAAATTGATGGGTTCTGCTCCGAGGGCTTTTACCTTCGCAAGACGATTCTCAAAGTGATCAACGATGAAGACGCGAGCCGCTCCACGTAAGAAGGCACTCAGGACCGCGAAGTATCCAACGGGGCCAGCACCGAATACCGCGACATCATCGCCAGGCTGTACATTAGCGATGTCGGTACCAAAGTAGCCCGTGGGAAAAACATCACATAGCATAACTGCCTGCTCGTCTGAAACGTTGTTGGGTATCTTTAATGCTTCAGTGTTGGCATACGGAACGCGTACATATTCGGCCTGGCCGCCGTCGTAGCCGCCGAGCGCCTGAGTATAGCCAAACGCTGCACCGACTTCGCCTTTGGGATTAGAACGATCACATTGCGACCAGTGCTGATGGCGACAGAACCAGCAACGTCCACAACTGATATTGAAGGGAATCGCAACTCTATCGCCGACCTTGACCTCATGGACCTCTGGTCCGGCCTCTTCGACAATGCCCATGAACTCGTGTCCGAGCGTCTGTCCCGGTTCTGATTGTGCCATTTTACCATGATAGATGTGCAGGTCAGAGCCACAGAGCGCCGTGGTGGTAATGCGTAATACGATATCTTCGGGTTGCTCTATTTTTGGCATTGGCTTATCGTCAATGCGCACATCACGTGGGCCGTGATAGACTAATGCTTTCATAAAAAGACATACCTTTCTTATCGATAAAGCGGAGTTAGACCAGTGTTGGCGCAAGAGCGACCTTGATCCATCCATCCTGGCGCTCATCAAAGTGCTTATATGCATCTATTGCGTCAGTGATACCTTCAACCTGCGTCAGCACCAGGGTGGGGTCAATCACACCCACACGGACCATTTCGACGAGTTCTGGAAGGTACTTGCGATGATTACAGTTACCCATGTGAATAGTCAGGTTTTTGTTCATCGCCTGACCGATGGGGAAGAACGTATCTGATGGCGAGTAAACGCCGATGATCGAGAGCGTGCCAGATTTTGCGACCGCCTGTATCATCCATTCCGCAACCTGAGAAGGAGCGTCACCGGGATGCCAGTTTCCATCCTGTGGATTAGTCTTGGGTGCGATGGTCTGTACTTCTTGTTGGAACGTTGAGGCTTCTTGCTCTGCCTTTTGCGCAGCTGGACCGGAGTGCGGGCGATTCGCATCGATACCTACGGCATCGATTGCGCTATCAACGCCAACCCCACCCGTCAAACGTTTGAGCGTCTCAACCGGGTCCTCGGCGTTGTAATCAATTACTTCGGCCCCCTGTGCTTTTGCCATCGCGAGACGTGAGGGAATAGTATCGATGGCGAAGATACGTCCGGCACCGAGCAATTTCGCACTGGCAATTGCAAACTGGCCGACAGGACCACAGCCGAAGATGGCGACCGTATGTCCAGGTTTAATATCTGCCATGTCCGCTCCGAAGTAGCCTGTGGGGAAGATATCTGACAGAAGGATAGCCTGGTCGTCAGTGACTTCATCAGGAAGTTTAACTGGCCCAACATTAGCGAAAGGAATACGCGCTTTTTCTGCTTGCAGACCGTTGAATGGTCCCTGTACAACGGGTCCACCAAAGCTAGCTGTGCCTGCTGCTGGACCATTAGGGTTGGAATTATCGCATTG
Source organism: uncultured Chloroflexia bacterium (assembly GCA_963731415.1). Taxonomy (GTDB): domain Bacteria; phylum Chloroflexota; class Ktedonobacteria; order Ktedonobacterales; family Ktedonobacteraceae; genus JACDAE01. The sequence continues at coordinate 124,683 of CAVSVN010000022.1, read as the reverse complement.
AGCATAGTTGCCAGCGCGACATTGAGGACAGTAGCCGCAGGCAATCGTAGAAGGAATGACCACGCGATCTCCAATATTCAGGTTTCGCACATCGGAACCAACGGCTTCAACAACACCGACGCCTTCATGACCAAGAATCGTTCCAGGCTTCATACCCGGCATCGTACCGCGTGTAAAGTGCAGGTCGGTACCACAGATTGCACTGGCCGTAAGGCGCACAATAGCATCGGTTGGTTGCTCAATCGTTGGCTCTGGCACATCCTCTAATCGAATATCACCGATATCATGAAAAACAACCGCTTTCATTATAAGCACTGTACAGTAATGCCACAGCCAGAAAAGCTGTGGGCAAGTACTGTTCTCCTTCCTTTTTTTACTAGAGTTTGTGGATACATAGTTGATATTCCTGAAATTTTCCGAGGAATATTCCAGTGTCATTTTTCTCACGAATGCTATTGTTCAATGGTGACAGGCGATGTAGCTATCTGGCGGGGTTCTTCGTGGTACGGATGTAGGATGCTAAAAGGAGAGGGAAATATCATGAGTACAGCTGGCATACAAAGAAACAGTACGATTGGGCCTGAGAGTGTCGAGATAACATTGAATGTCAATGGTATGGAACGAGTGCTCAGTATTGATCCTCGTGTGAGCTTATTGGATGCATTGCGCGAATATCTGGGGCTGACAGGCACGAAAAAGGGCTGTGATGCCGGGCAATGCGGTTCTTGTACTGTACTGGTCGATGGAAGGCGCATCGATTCCTGTCTTTCGCTTGCAGTCATGAACATTGGAAAAGCGATACGCACGATTGAAGGGCTTGCGGACGGTGATGAATTGCATCCTATGCAGACTGCTTTTATCGATTGCGATGGGTTTCAGTGTGGCTACTGTACACCCGGACAGATTGTCTCAGCAGTAGGGATGCTTGGCGAGGAATGGGGAACGTCCGACGCCGATGTGCAGGAGGGGATGAGCGGCAATATCTGTCGTTGTGGTGCATATCCCGGTATTGTTGCGGCTATTCAGCAGGCCAGGAAGCAATTACAAGAGAGGCAAGGAGAACAGTAACATGCATCCATTTCGTTATACGCAGGTCGCCGATGAAGCCATTGCACGTTCAGAAGTACTTACGGAGGACCAGGCGGTATTTGTTGCTGGAGGAACCAATCTGATCGACTTGATGAAGCTTAATGTGCAGACGCCCACACACCTTGTTGATATCAATGCGCTACCACTCACAGGTATCGAGGTAAGGGATGATGGGATAAGGATCGGTGCGCTGACACGTAATAGTGATGTTGCATTTGACACAACTATTCGGCAGCGCTATCCCGTGCTGGCTGAAGCATTGCTGGCGGGTGCTTCTCCACAGTTGCGTAATATGGCAACGGTGGGCGGCAATTTAATGCAACGCACGCGCTGCTACTATTTCCGTGATACTGCAACGCCATGCAACAAACGCGAGCCGGGTTCGGGCTGCTCGGCCATCAACGGCTATAATCGCATGCATGCTATTCTTGGTGGAAGCGAACATTGTATCGCCACGCATCCATCGGACATGTGTGTGGCGCTGGTTGCCCTTGATGCAACCGTGCAGACACGGGGTCCAGGAGGAGAACGCAGCATTCCAATCAACGATTTTTACCTTACACCAGATGATCATCCAGAGCGCGAGACGGTATTGGAGCGTGGAGAGCTTATTGTAGCAATCGATCTACCGACAACAACATTCGCGACAAAATCATGTTATGTGAAAGTGCGTGATCGCTCATCTTATGCATTCGCGCTTACCTCTGTTGCAGCCGCGTTTGATATTCAGGATGGACTGATTCAGAATGCACGCGTTGCTCTTGGTGGTGTTGCGACGAAGCCATGGCGTGCCATAGAGGCAGAGCAAGCTTTACTTGGAGAGCAACCTGGAGAGCAGATCTATCTGGAAGCAGCCGTAGCAGCGGTGAGAGATGCAAAAACGCGACAATACAATGATTTCAAGGTCGAACTGGTGCAACGCACAATAATGCGTACGCTTAGAGTGGTAGGAGGTATGCAATGAGTAGAGATGTTATTGGGCGGCCACTGAGCCGTATTGATGGTCGCCTCAAGGTAACGGGTGGGGCACGCTATAGTGCTGAAATACCTCTTCCCAATCTTGCCCATGCAGTTCTTGTTGAGAGTACAATTGCCAGAGGGCGTATTCTATCGATGGATATCCAGGCTGCCGAAGCTGTCCCTGGTGTCCTTGCCATTATCACCTATCTGAATGCACCTCGCCTGGTATCTCCGGCACCGGTTGCGGTAGCTTCGCGCGATAGAGATTCAACATCCGGCACAGCCGGGCAGAGTTATGTACCAGTTCAGGATAACGTCATTCATCATAGTGGGCAACATATTGGAGTCGTTGTTGCAGAAACACTGGAACAGGCTACATATGCGGCCTCGTTGGTACGCGTAGAATATGAGCGAGAGCAGCCGACCGTCGATATGGAGCACCCACTTGATGCTCCCTTCAAACCTGCCGATATCTGGGGTGAGCCAACCGACGTTCAGCGTGGGAATGTGGAGCAGGGACTGGTGGAAGCCGACGTTTGTATCGATCAGACGTATGTGACAGTGGTGCAACATCATACCACGATGGAGCCGCACGCTACGATTGCCCAGTGGGAGGGCAATTCTCTCACATTGTATGATTCCTCAACGTGGGTCTATGGTGTACGAAAGGCCATTGCGCACTGGTTTCAGATGCCAGAAGAAAATATTCGTGTCATTGCGCATTATGTAGGAGGCTCGTTCGGCAGTAAAGGTCCAACTTGGCCGCATTCTGTATTGGCCGCCGTGGCTGCGCAACGTGTTGGGCGTCCCATCAAGCTGGTTTTGACGCGGCAGCAGACGTTTACTTCAGTTGGCTATCGTCCAGAGATTCATCATCACATCAAATTAGGAGCAACGCGAGAAGGCAAACTGAGTGCAATTGTGCATGATGCAACGGCACAGACCGCGCCTTTTGATACTCGAGTCGTTGCTCCCGTGAACAAAACAACGCGCAAACTTTACGCCTGCCCAAATGTAGCAACTTCATACCAGCTGGTGCATCTCAACATGAATGGGCCATTCACTATGCGTGGACCTGGTGAAACGCCGGGACTCTTCGCAGTTGAATCAGCGATGGATGAACTTGCATACGCCTTGAATATGGACCCGATCGAACTGCGCTTACGTAATTATGCCGAGGTTGATCCAGAGGATGGACGACCCTGGTCGAGTAAGTCCCTACATGAATGTTACCGACAGGGAGCTGAACGCTTCGGGTGGAGCAAACGGAATCCGCGCCCAGGCTCTATGCATGATGGAGATGAACTCGTCGGTTGGGGGATGGCAACAGCGGCGTATGACGCAAAGTCAGCGCCTACAGCAGCATATGCCCGCCTCTCTGCTGATGGAAACCTGCTTGTGCAGAGCGCTACGTGTGATCAGGGTACTGGCACGTACACGATCATGAGACAGATCGCCGCCGAGACGTTGGGTATAGCAATCGAGAGGGTACGGTTTGAGCTGGGAGATACGCAGATGCCGATTGCGCCTATCTCAGCGGGATCGATGACGACGGCGAGTGTTGGATCGGCGGTATATGCAGTGACGAAATCGTTACGGCTCCAGGTGCTCACGATAGCATTAACTGATTCGGCATCGCCACTTTTTGGGAAGAAGCGGGAGCAGATTGAGGTTGAGAATGGATGGTGCTTTCTCAAAGACGATCCGAGCAAGGGCGAGAGCTATCTGGACATTCTCAGACGCCATTCGATGGATACACTTGATACCAGGGAAGAGGTTAAGCCGAATCCTGATTTAAAGGATTATACAGGCTACTCTTTTGGAGCACATTTCGCGGAGGTTCATGTTCGCCCAGCCTCGGGAGAGGTGCGCGTTACGCGGTTCGTCGCGGCCTTCGGAGAGGGCCGTATCGTCAATGAGAAGACCGCGCATAGTCAGTTAATTGGCGGAATCATCTGGGGCATCGGAATGGCGCTTATGGAAGAGACCGTGCTAGATCAGCAGATGGGTCGTATTATTAATAACAACCTTTCGGAGTACCTTGTGCCTGTCAATACAGACATTCCCAAAATCGAAGCATTCTTTATAGAGGAGCATGATCCACGCGTCAATCTGATCGGAGTAAAAGGCATTGGTGAGATTGGAAACATTGGCTCAACTGCGGCCATTGCCAATGCAGTCTATCATGCGACGGGGAGGCGTATTCGTCACTTGCCGATAACGCCAGATAAATTGTTGTAGCGTTTTTCCCTCTTTAACACAGTTGGGCTGCCTATCGATTGATAGGTGAGCCCGACTGTGTTAAGTGACGATATACGAGTTAGAAGTCGCTTGTGAGTGGGTGACCCGTTCCAGCGTAGAGCTGCACGAGAAGCGGAACTAGCTGAGCAGGAAAGACATACAGGTGATACTGTGGAGTCCAACCAACGGTCCCACTGAGAGGGGCTGTAGGATGGGCGGCATTGTAAGCAGCCAGTACATCGGTCGGTTTTCCGTTCACGAAATCGCCTTCAGTATGAATCATGGTACCCTTGTAGACCTTAATGATTGTAGCGGCAGTAAGGTTAGAAGGGAGGCGATAGTAGTTATTCTGGTCGTAGATCTGGGATGATATGCCGACGCCGAGGCCATACAGAAAACTGGGATTCGATGACTCATTATAGTAGTTGTTGTAGACGTGGACCTGTCCGAAGCGGACACGTGGCTCCCGCTCGATAGTATTCTCAAATTCGTTATGATGTATCGTGACGCGGAGCTTGCCGGTATCGACAGGTGGAAGTATCAGATGAGCCAATGAGCATGGTCTTATCATGATTGGGAAGCGATTCCAGGAGACGGTGACGAGGTCGGCACCTTTAGTGATGTCGCATTCGCCATCATGTTGCTCATAGATACGACCGAAGTAGGTGGGTTCTGAACTATCGGGCTGATTTCCATCAGTAAACGTATTGTGGTCGATCCAGACATGAGTAGCGTTGTTGAGGATAGATAAGTTATCAAACGCGGAGTTCCAGTTACCAGTTGCGCCATCGGTAGGATCCCATTGTGGGAAGCAATCGGAGGCGTTCTCAAAATTGAGGTTGCGAATAATGACATTGTCCACATTCTTGACCATGAAGTTGGCACCAAGGATGTGGGTATTAGCCCCCACGCCAATGATCGTAGTATTCGAGGGAATGTAGATCTCAACGCGAGCAGCCTGGTTAGCTTCAGATGCCGCACGAGCAGTTTCCTGAGTTCCGCTCGGCTTTTGTGTGGTTCCCCATACCGATGGATCGTAGGCGGCAAGGTAGGCGGAGAGCGAGTAGCCACCCGTCACATAGTCGGCACAGGTCAGTTGCGTGCCGGGAGTATCTTCATTACCATAAATGGTGCCTTTGATGTAGATGATCTTTGGTGTGGTATCGGTACCTTTGTTGTCACCACCGAGTGCCTGTACGAGCTGCTCACGGTTGGTGACGGTATAGATATTTGCAGGAGCAGCGGTGGAACCACCTGTCGTACCGCCATTAGCAGCCGCCCAACCATCATTGGCAGGCAGAGGTTGGCGACCAGGGTCCAGGAAGCGATGATTACTAGTGGCTGCCTCTGCCGCATGAGTAGTACTTGCCTTGAAAATAAAACCTGCGCTCAGAGCAAGCAGAGCAAGTAATGTGATCCCCAGAGAGATCAATGAGCGTCTTTTAGAAAAAGCATGCATTGTTGGCATCTCCATCTTTGGATGACTGAGAAGAAATAAGTGTAGCCGCATGCTACATTTTCATCATCTTCTCTAAAAACGGCAAACGATCATCAATACCGTAGGGGCATCACCTTGCGTGCGCCCCGGTTCCCACTCAAAGCGTATTGTGGGGTGGCAGGGCGCACGCAAGGTGATGCCCCTACGGTATTCCATGAGATATGGGCAGGTCACATATTGATTGATATGTAACCTGCAAAGCAACAATATCAGTAATTAAGCAGTAAGGGTATGTCCTGTACCTGCGTTATTCGTTACGCGAGTCTGGTACGAGACTGGCGGCAACGATTGTGTTGTAGTACGTTGGTGTCCAACCAACATTTGCACTGAGTTTGGGACTATGGGCGGCATTGTAAGCAGTCAGCAGGTTAACTGCACTTCCGTTGACGATGTCTCCCTCAGTATGGATCTTAGTACCTTTATAGACTTTGAGGATGTCGGAAGCCTTCAGGTTAGAGGGAAGCTGGAAGTAGTTATTCTGGTCGTAGATCTGAGAAGATATTCCGACGCCGAGGTCGTACTGCATTGCAGGATTTGCGCCCTGGTTGTAATAGTTATTGTAAACGTGAACCTGACCGAAGCGTACGCGAGGTGTCCGTTCGAGAGTGCCATTGAATTCATTATCGCTTATAGTGACACGAAGCTTGCCAGCATCGGAGGTCAAACTATCGGATGAGCCGATGAGCATGGTTTTATCATGGTTGAGGAAGCGGTTCCAGGAGACGGTGACGAGGTCGGCACCTTTAGTGATGTCGCATTCGCCATCATGTTGCTCGTATAAGCGACCGAAGTAGGTGGGTTCTGAACTATCGGGCTGATTCGCATCAGTAAACGTATTGTGGTCGACCCACACGTGAGTTGAGTTGTTGAGAATGGATATGTTATCAAACGCGGAGTTCCAGTTACCAGTTGCGCCATCGGTAGGATCCCATTGTGGGAAGCAATCGGAGGCGTTCTCGAAATTGAGGTTGCGAATAATGACATTGTTGGCACTCTTGACCAGCAAGTTAGCACCAATGATGTTAGCATTATTGCCAATTCCCACAATTGTTGTATTTGATGGAACATCGATCTCAACGCGAGCAGCCTGATTAGATTTCAGATGCTGCACGAGCGTTTTCTTGAGTGCCGCTCGGCTTTTTCGTGCGTCCCCACACGGATGGATTGTAAGCAGCGAGATAGGCGCTGAGTGAGTAGCCGCCCGTAACATAACTGGAGCAGGTCAAGGTTTTTCCAGAGTCATCCTGGTTACCGTATATAGAACCCTGGATGTAGATAATCTTCGGAGTTGTGTCGCTGCTTTTGGCACCTCCAAGATCCTGGACAAGTTGAGCACGGGTAGTGGCGGTGTAGACGTGGGCAGAGGTGGCGGCAGAACCACCCGTTGTGCCGCCATTGGCAGCCGCCCAACCATCATTAGCAGGTAGAACCTGGTGACCGGGGTCAGCAGCAGCCTTCACGTTTGTTTCCTGAGTTGAACTGAACTTGAAAGCAAAGCCCGCACTCAAAATAAGTAGAGCGAACAGTGTGATCGCAATAAAGGTTAATGAGCGTTTTTTGGAATTAGAATGCATTCTTTGTTATCTCCATCCCTGGATGAACGAGAAGAAATGAATGTAGCGTCGTATCTACATAACTTCTATCTTCTCTAAAACTAACAAAAGGTGATAATTCCTTTATATAAAATATAAAGGAATTTGGTGAACATTACTCATGCTCACCATAGCAACTATCCTTTCAGGCCTGACGTACTGATGCCATCCAGCAGCAGACGTTGGAAGGCCAGGAAGAAGCCGATGATAGGTACAAGCGACAACAAGGACATCGCCAGGAGCTGCCCATAGGCCGAGTTGCCTGTGCTATCTAGAAACGTGCTCAAGGCGAGAGGAATAGTGTACAATGACGTGTCATTCAAGTAAATGAGTTGGGTGAAGAAGTCACTCCACGTCCAGATGAAGGTAAAGATTGCCGTAGTTACCAACGCAGGCATAGCCAGAGGCATAATGATGCGCCAGTAGAAATTAAACATACCGCAGCCGTCCATCTTAGCCGCGTCATCCAATTCGAGTGGAATGTTGCGGATAAACTGGATCATCAGGAAGATGAAAAAGGCGTCGGTCGCTAAAAACTTGGGTACAATCATGGGAAGAAAAGTGTTAACCCAACCCAGATTTTTAAAGAGAATATACTGTGGCACGATGAGTGCGTGAGCTGGTAACATGATGGAGCCAAGCATCAAGGCGAACCAGAAGGATTTAAATTTAATACGCAGACGAGCGAAGGCATAAGCCGCCATCGAACAGGAAATGATGTTACCAAGCATTGCGCCCAGGCAGATGATGAGCGAATTAACAAAGAACTGGGTGAATGGATAATCGAGGGCATTCCACCCATCAGTGTAATTCTGCAATGTCCATTGTGGTGAGGACAGATTAAAGTTGGCAAAGATAAGATCCTCAGGTTTGAATGATGCACTGATCATCCAGATCAGAGGATAGATCATGAGCAGCGCAAGAGCTGACACGAAGATATAGGTCAGGATGCGACTGACGCGTTTAGAAAGCAGGCGCGTATTGGAACGTGTGCCGGACCGGGAACCAGAAATTTGAGTAAGCATCGATTATCTCCTATCATCCGCATAATATACCCAGTAACGTGAGCTTAAAAATGCAAGTGCTGAGAAGATCGCAATAGCCAGCAACAAGAGCCAGGACATCGCGGATGCATACCCCATGTGCAGATATTGAAATCCTTGTATGTAAACATACAGAGTGTAGAACAAGGTAGCGTCCACAGGGCCGCCATTGCCACCACTTACGATGTAGGCCGGAGTAAATGCCTGAAACGCCCCTACGATCTGCAAGATCAGGTTAAAGAAAAGTATCGGCGTGATCATGGGCAACGTAATCGAGAAAAACTTTCTAAAAATTCCTGCACCATCCGTTGAAGCTGCCTCGTAGTATTCTGGAGGAATTTGTTTTAAGCCAGCAAGAAAGATCAACATAGGAGCGCCAAACTGCCATACCGATAGAATAACAAGCGTAGAAAGTGCCGTGCCCGGAGTTGAGATCCAACTTGTCGTGGCATGGATACCAACCAACCTGAGCGCTTGATTGACGATGCCATCCTGAGAGAATATTTGCTGCCAGAGCAGGGCGATAGCAACGCTACCACCCAGCAAAGACGGTATGTAGTAGATAGCCCGATAGAGACCGAGCGAGCGCAATCCTTGTTTGAGCATAAGAGCAACAAGGAGGGCGAAAGCCAGTTTCAGGGGTACCGAGAGAAAGACGTAGGTCAATGTCACTCTAGCCGAGTCCAACCACTGGGGATCTCGAAACATATTCTGGTAATTTTGCGCTCCGATCCATTTAGGAACGGAAAGCAGATCATAATTGGTAAAGGACAGGTAAAGGGAAGCGACAATTGGACCAGCTGAAAAGACGAACAGCCCTACAAACCAGGGGAGAAGAAAGAGGTAGCCAGCGATGTTTTCTTTCTTCTCAAGGGCGGTACGGGTGCTTCTGCGCTTCTCAGGAGAGATCTTTGTACGCTCCTTAGACGTGTTTACCTCAATAGGTGTGAAAGCCATCGGGCTACCTCTACTTTCTAGGATCCTGCGAGTGTTTTCTGGGTATTCTGGAAGAACTGGCTGGCTCCTGCAGCGGGAGAGAGCTTGCCAAATGCTACAGACTGGGAGACTGTGCCAAGACTGGTCAGAACTTTGCCAGCAGCAGCGGGATCCACGATAGTTTTAGGGCGGCCCTGTTTGTTGCTTGCGATTGCGGCAGAATAATTTATCACAGCCTGATCAATGGGTTTAAGTGTAGGCGTGAGAGCAGCGATAGCGCGTGCGCTACCGGGAATACCGCGATCGAGGCCAATCGCCTTAACGCCATCGGGATTGGTGATAAGGAATTGAATGAAATTTGCAGCTGCATCTGTATTTTTTGAGTTAGCTGCAATACTCATCATCATCGAGCATTTGAGATAATTGCCTACCTGCTTACCTGTAGGAACGAACTGAAGCTTAAGCGGATCAGTGATAAGAGCCTGAAATCCGCTAAACTGATTCGAGTGAGCAGTTGCAAAGGCAGTTTTCCCTTTGGTAATCAGAGCGGTGGCCGGACCAGCGCTGGTGTCAGTCGCTTGAAGCTGGGCAGGTGCACAGGCTCCCGCTTTGCGCATAGCATCCCAATACTCGAACCAGGTCTGAATATCATCCTGAGTAAAACCGGCCTGACCACTGGCTGTATACAGGTCATGACCATTTGAACGTACCCAGATTTCAAACATGTCCATAGCACCACTGGCGTCTGCCGAACCATAAATTTGCTTTGAGGAGAGGGCTTTAGAGATCTTCCCTGCATAGCTTGCGAAATCATCCCAGGTCCATGTGGTGGGTGGTGCACCAACACCGGCTTGCTGAACGAGATTTGTGTTGTAGAACATGCACTCGTAGTTGCCGCCCAGAGGAATACCATAAAGAACACCGTTATACTTGCTATCTGTCAGCAAGGTCTGATCGAAATCAGAAAGATCGAGGGTCTTGTTGTTAACCAGAGAAGTCAAGTCCAAAATCTGCTTCTCATCGGCGTACTGCTTTACGTAGCCCATATCCATCTGAATGAGGTCCGGGCTGGTACCGCTTGCAATCTGCGTGTTCAACTTCGTGAAATAGGTACTGAAGGCCGCGAACCAGGAATTAACTTTGGTATTGGAGTGGCCGTCTTTTCTGTAAGCTTTAATGGCAGCCTGTGTTAACTTGTTGCGCGAAGCCGCGCCCCAAAAGGATAATTGCAGAGTAACGTTGGGATTGCTGTTATTACCTGTTGTCGTGGTAGTTGTAGAGCCACCACAAGCAGCAAGGTCGAGCATAGCCGCACCGGCCAGGGTACTGAGTCCAAGTTGGCACACCTGCCGTCTGGTGTAAGAGTTGTTACTCATGTGTCTGTAACCTCCTTATTTTTAGACGAAGCGCTGCAAACGTCCCAGCAATGGAACGTACTAATGACGAAACTGGCTTGCGCAAATCTATTGCAAGCACTGAATGAAAAGAACCAAAAATCAATGATTATAAATACAACTCTCAAAAGAGAGAAGAGAAAATTGTATAAGTTGTAAGTATCTGAAGCATTTCTACTCCAAGACAATCCTTGTTGTTTAAAAAGCTTCCCCTGTGACAGTTGTGTCTAGTTGGCGTGTACTTTCGCGTACAATCAGGTTCGGTAACAAGATACGTTGATGCAATTTCATGTCAGGATCGTTGAGGATCTCTATGAGATATTTAACAGCCATTGCATCCTGCTGGCTAAAATCAAAATCGATAGTTGTCAAAGGGGGTTCAGTAAAGGCAGCAAGTTCGGCATTATCAAAACTAATTACTGAGATATCATCTGGAATATGTAAGTCCTGTTCACGTATGGCTCGCATAGCACCCAGAGCCATTGTGTCTGAACCAACAAGGACAGCGCTAAAAGGGATATGAGATGCTAAAATCTCACTCATTGCTTCGTAGCCGCTACGAAACGAATATTTTGCTTCACACATCGGACCAGGTTCGAGTCCGTATTTCAGCAGAGTAGCCTTCCAGGTAAGATAACGCCACTCACCATTAATGAGATCTAACGAGGGAGGGATCGCAGCGATGTGGCGATGCCCAAGCTCAATGAGATACTCAGTAGCCATACGGGTTGCATAGACCTGGTCAAAGCCGACCCAGGCCAGGCGAGAGTCTGGAACATAATCGCGACGCACTACAGGCATTCCATTGCATAATTGTAGCAGTTTCTCATCAGAAATGCGTAGAGAGGGAGCGTAGATAACGGCTCCATCTACAAGGCGGGCGGCGGCATTTCCCAGCGCCACACCCAGTTTATCGATATTATCTTCCATGGTAACGAGCAGATCGTACCCTGTATCGCCAGCCGCCTGAGCCATACTCTTGATGGATTCGGCGAAGCGTCCACCTTGCATAACACCTAGAACAATCAATTCCAGAGTCTGGGAACGATTGGTGGTAAGCATCTGCGCTATTTTGTTGGGTACAAAGTCTAGTTCGTGCATTGCCCGTAAAACACGCCTTCGTGTCTCCTCTGCAACACTATCATTCTCGTTCATGACGCGCGAAACTGTCTGATAAGAGACGCCAGCCAGTCCGGCGACATCACGGATAGTGATCTTCTTTTTTTTGAGTACCATAGCAGTCTCTCACATCCGCCTGTCGATGGCGTTTCATTCTGGGTATTCCCACATGTGAAGTTTTATTCACAATTCTATGTGAGCGGTCACATTATAACTGGTTTATTTTTTGCTGTCAATGGTTTCTTGTAGTTTTCGCAGAGGTTTTTGGTGATCAAGGGGAGAACATAAGGTGTGAAATGTCAGGTTTTTATAGGAATTTGTGAGAAAATGGGTAGATACCCCTTGATTTATTGAAAAAAATGATGCATATATTAATTGTGATCGGTCACATAGGGATGGTCACAAATTTCTAAAAGAGAAGTTGAAGGTATAGAAATGCCAAAAAAACGTTACGCTCTTGTTGGTACGGGATCACGTTCTCGCATGTTTATCGATGCATTGATCACGACCTATAGTGATATAGCAGAGCTAGTTGCGTTTTGCGACTTAAGCCAGACAAGGATGGATTGGTATAATCAGCGTTTAGAAACTGTGGCTGGAATTGCCCCAATTCCCACGTATCATGCCGATCAATTTAAAACTATGATTGCTGAAACACATCCTGACACGGTTATTGTCACAACAATAGACGCCACCCATCATCTCTACATTGTGCAAGCTATGGAGATGGGCTGTGATGTGATCACTGAAAAACCGATGACCACCGATATCGATAAAATGAAAGCGATCTTCCAGGCAATCGATAAAACTGGTCGCTCATTAAAGGTAAGCTTCAATTATCGCTATAGTCCAGCTTATACGCGTTTTCGCGAACTGGTTATGCAAGGTGTAGTAGGCAGGCCGCTGGCTGTCGATTTCTCCTGGATGCTGGATACAAGTCATGGGGCTGACTATTTTCGTCGCTGGCATCGCGAAAAACAGAATAGCGGTGGTTTGCTTGTGCATAAAGCGACGCATCACTTTGACCTGGTCAACTGGTGGATCGATTCTTATCCACGTCACATTTTCGCTATGGGTGATCTGTTGTTCTATGGTGAAAAAAATGCTGAGGAGCGGGGTGAATATTACAGTTACGAGCGCTATACTGGTGTGCCTGAAGCTGCTAACGATCCATTTGCTTTGACGCTTGATAAAAATGAGACGTTCCGTGGCCTGTATCTGAATGCAGAGCAAGAGACAGGCTATCTGCGAGATCGCAACGTATTTGGCAAGCCAATCACAATTGAAGATACGATGTCCGTTGCTGTGCGGTATCGAAATAATGTCTTGCTATCCTATTGCCTGGTGACATACTCTCCGTGGGAAGGCTTGCGTGTGGCGATTACGGGCACGAAGGGGCGTATCGAGATGGAGATCGCGGAAAATATCAATCACTTACAGGGTGATGGAAAGGCGAATGCAGGTGCCAGCAAGGGGTCTTTCAAATCAGCCCGCATCCGTGCCTATCCGATGTTTGGAACGCCTTATGACGTTGAGACACCAGTTACCGAAGGAGGACATGGAGGGGCCGATCCTATCTTGCTGGAGCAACTATTCTCACCTCACCCTCCTGTTGATCCATTCCATCGCGCGGCTTCACATATCGATGGAGCTGCATCCATCCTGGTAGGGATCTCGGCCAACGAATCAATGAAAACTGGTAAAATGGTCGTAGTTGATGATTTATTTGTGCTACCAGATAAAGTGGTATACTAGTTCCGGTATTCTCAAAGGTGTTGTGAAAGGAGATTTCTCCTACCATCCTTGAGAGATTATAGACACGAAAATATAAAGTGAGAGTGTATCAGGGGTATAGCACGAAAAGAAAGAGGGTACAGCATTGACAGAAGAGGATCGCTATTTTTCGCCGAATCCGGTGCAAAGGCAGGTTGCTTATAATTTGTATAAGCAGGTGAAAGATCTGCCTCTTGTCTGTCCTCACGGCCACGTGGATCCGCGTTTGCTGGCGGCTTCTCACTATGAATGGGGAACGCCCGTTGATCTGTTAATTATCCCTGATCACTATATCTTTCGCATGTTTTATTCGCAGGGAATTGCGCTGGAAACGTTGGGAATTCCGCGCAAAGATGGTACTCCTGTAGAAAAAGACCATCGCAAAATCTGGCAGACGGTGTGCGATTCGTGGCATCTATTTCGTGGCACGCCAACGAGTCTCTGGCTGCGTGAAGAGTTGCGTAGTACTTTCGGCATTGAAGAAAAGATCAATTCGGCGAATGCACAAACGATTTATGATGCGATCTCTGCTCAATTGCAACGTCCAGAATTTCAGCCGCGCTCTTTGTTTGAGCGTTTCCGTATTGAATTACTGGCAACAACTGATGCTGCAACCTCCGAATTGAAAGATCATGAGCGTATTCGCACATCCGGTTGGTCTGGAAGAGTTATTCCGACATTTCGCCCGGACGCGGTAATTAATATTCAGGCTGATTATGCAGAACAGATTCAGCAATTGAGTCATGTATCTAGTGTAGATGTGGTAGATTATCATTCGTATATTGCTGCACTTGAACAACGGCGTCATTTCTTCAAAGAGATGGGGGCAACAGCTACCGATTCCGCCGCCTTGACAGCATATACAGAGCGCCTGAGTGAGAATGAAGCCGATACTCTATTTCAGCGTGCATTAAAAGGAAATGCTAATCAGGAAGATGTGCAGCGCTTTACTGGTCACATGCTGATCGAGATGGCGCGTATGAGCGTTGAAGATGGCCTGGTAATGCAGTTGCACGTTGGTAGCTTGCGTGATCATAATCCGGCAATTGCTGCTGACTTCGGACGCGATATGGGCGCGGATATCCCTACGGCCAGCGAATTTACGCGCAATCTGAAACCGTTGCTCGACCTGTATGGGCGTGAGCGGAACCTGACGATGATTCTGTTTAATCTAGATGAAACAACGTATAGCCGTGAGCTTGCACCCCTGGCCGGACATTATCCTGCCTTACGGTTAGGGCCGCCCTGGTGGTTTTTTGATAGCATACTGGGTATGCGCCGCTTTCTGGATGCAGTTGGAGAGACGGCAGGGATATACAATCTTGCAGGCTTCAACGATGATACGCGAGCCTATCCTTCTATTCCAGCACGCCATGATCTGTGGCGGCGCGTAAGTGCGGATTGGCTGGCAGGCCTGGTTGTACAGGGCATCATTGACGAAGACGAAGCGCAGGAAATGGTAGTTGACCTCGCCTACCGCCTGGCGAAGCGGGCTTATAAATTGGAGGCTTAGCAACATTGTGTAGAGATGTATCAACAGAGATATGAGAGGATTTGCTGCGAGGTACAAGCATTGTCAGGCAGTAGAGATGGCTTAAGGAAGTAGATGAGATATATTTTTTGATCTGTGCGGTAAACAATTACTAGATCTCATATTTCAGTACTGTTTCCACTTAGAGATTAAGTATGAGTACTCCTCGTGAGGATAGGGACGTTTGAACCGCTATCTTCGCATTTTATAACAGAACGGCTGTTTTTACTCGCTACGATGGTCTTACTTAATAGAAAAGAGGTCATAGCGAGATAGAGAAAGGAGGAGACTGACAACAGGACTAGAGGAAGATAGTACCCGGCAGGTGTCTGTCGGCATCGATGTAAGATGCTATAAACATAACGCAGCAAATTGCGTTAAAAAAACAGGATGATCATCATCATGAGCAGTGTTTCATAGGGGAAGACAAGCATGATGAATAATTTCAAGGAGGATAACAATTTTGGGAACAATCATCAAGACTGTGAAACGGTTCTGGCTCGGGTTAGCCATTATCGGCTTATCTTTAGGGATTTCCCTTTTCGGGTTGATAGCAGTTGTTCAACCAGCAGGGGCAGCACCAGCTGATCCACTTGTTGGTTATGGAGCGGGAACAACCGGGGGAGCTGGTGGCTCGACTGTTACGGTCAATAATCTCTCCGCTCTTAGGAGTGCAGTGAGTGGATCAGCGGCTCGTATTGTAAACATCAGCGGCACTATTAGCGGTGCAGGCGACATCATCGTTGGATCGAATAAAACTATTCTAGGCATTGGCTCAAGCTCAGTTCTGAATGGACTTGGTCTGGATATGAAGGGTGTTAGCAACGTAATCATCCGAAACCTGACTATCCATAATGTCACGGCTTCAAGCGGAACGGGCGACGCTATTCACATCGAAAAATCGACACATCTATGGATCGATCATAACGATCTTTATTCTGATCGAAACCATGGCAAGGATTATTACGATGGTCTGCTCGACATCAC
Organism: uncultured Chloroflexia bacterium; assembly: GCA_963731415.1. GTDB lineage: Bacteria > Chloroflexota > Ktedonobacteria > Ktedonobacterales > Ktedonobacteraceae > JACDAE01. Next base: position 108,520 of record CAVSVN010000022.1, on the reverse strand, counting down.
CCATGCGGGCGATTACATCACCGTTTCGTGGAATTGCCTTCACGACCACTACAAAGTCTCATTGGTAGGACACTCTGACAGCAATGGTTCTGAGGATACAGGCCACCTACACGTGACCTATCATCACAACTGGTTCTACAATGATGGTTCACGCCTGCCAAGTGTCCGCTTTGGGACCGCGCATGTGTACAATAACTACTATCAGAACATCACTATTGATGCTGTTCATTCGCGTGAGAATGCCCAGGTATTGGTGCAGAACAACGTCTTCCGTGGTGTTCCCCTTGCCATAACAACGACTGGAGATAGTAAGGTTGATGGATATGCTAACGCCAGTGGTAATGATTACGGCGGGGCAAAAGTTACTATCACGAAGACTGGTAGCTTTACGAACCCTCCCTACAGTTATTCACTCGATGCAACCTCATCGGTCATTAGTGAAGTAACTGCGTACTCTGGCGTCGGTATCGTCGGATAGTTTATACTCTCTATGGCGAGTAAGAACTGCGTCTATCTGGCGCAGTTCTTATCTTATGGAAAAGGGAAATTTGACAAGGAGGGACTACCTGTGCGTCTGAGTGTTGTTACTGACGAGATTTCAGATGATCTCGAGCATGCATTGCAGGTCTGTCGTGACCTTCAGATCAATACTGTTGAACTGCGGAAGGTGGGCGACAAAAATATTGTCTTTCACGATATGGCCAGCCTGTTACAGATTCGGTCTCTTTTGCAAAAAGGTGGTTTCCGTGTCTGTTCGATAGCTTCTCCATTTCTCAAGTCTCCTCTCTGGAGTGACGAGACGATTGCCACAAAAGACTCTCAAGCTTCTTCCGAGGAGCAGGAGCAGGAATGGGATATTTTGCACCGTTCGTTTGAACTCGCCCATTTCTTTGCTGCTCCATTTGTGCGTACTTTCTCCTTTCTGCGGGTGCCTGATCCCAGAACAGTACGCTCGTTCGTGCGCGATGTGATCGCTGAAGCTGTGAGCCGTACCGAAGAGGTTGGCCTCAAACTTATCATAGAGAACGAGCATGCCTGCAATATCGCGACTGGAGAAGAGACTGGCTGGCTGCTTCGTTCTATAAACACGCCTGCATTCGGAGTCATCTGGGATCCAGGTAATGAGGCTATGCTTGATTCAAGTCCATTTCCTGAGGGCTATCAGTATGTACGGGGACGTGTCTACCATGTTCATGTAAAAGATGCCAATCGAAATCTGAAGGATGCTGCCCAGAGGGATCGCTTTGTGAAAGTTGGCACTGGCTCCATCGATTATGTGGGGCAGTTCCGGGCGCTTGCCGAGGATGGATATAACGGAGTGCTTTCATTAGAGACGCATTATATTCATCCTGAAGGTGGCCGTGAACTGGCGACGCGTGAATCTTGTGAAGGGTTGCGTAAGATTCTGCACGAGGCAGGTGTTACTATTGAGTGAATTAATGAGCTACATCGGGCAAGGAATATCTTCTTGCGAACGCTTGCTTTAAGGTGAGAAAATAAAAGGCGGGTTTATGAATGGCACCCCTACACGATATGGAATCGTCAAGAGAAGATCAAGTGGATAGCGCCTATGTATTCACCCGCTATTCATTCTGCATGTATAAGAGAAGGAGAGTATATTTTCATGGAAGCAGAGCGAACAGGCCATTTGAAGCATGTTGTGATCGGTGTAGCGGCAGGAATCTTTAAGAGTCATCTTCCAGCGCTTACTACATTGCCAGATGTCGATATCGTGGCAGTATCAGATATTAATACGCTAGAGGGCAAACGCCGGGCCGACGAGCTGCATTGTGCATTTTACGAAGATTACAGGCAAATGCTGGCAGAGATGCAACCAGATGTTGCAGTGATTCTTACTCCTCCTTTTCTTCATGCCAGAGTCGCTATAGACTGTTTGCAGGCAGGTTGTCATGTGTTGACGGAAAAGCCAATGGCGCTTCAGGTAGCGGAGGCTGATGCGATGATTGAAGCGGCGCAGCGCAACAAACGATTACTGGCTGTTATGCTTCAGCATCGTTTCCGTCCAGAGATCATTGCTGCACGGAAGCTTCTACGTGAGGGAACTATAGGAAATATCCAGCGTATTGAATTGAGCGCTGTGTGGACGAGACCAAGTAGTTATTATAAAATGGCATCCTGGCGGGCAACGTGGGCTGGAGAAGGTGGAGGTGTTTTGACGAACCAGGCTTCACATAATCTGGATGTACTCTGTCATTTAGTGGGAAGTCCGGCGCGTGTCTTTGCGTGGACGCGCCGCTTACTTCATCAGCAGATCGAGACCGAAGATACCGTGCAGGCGATGGCGGAGTGGCCGGGCGGAGCACTGGGCACTATTCACATCAGTACGGCAGAAGCAGACGATGATGAGCGTTTGAAGATCGTAGGAACGCGTGGCATTCTGGAGATTGGTCATGGAACACTGAAGGCTCAGACGCTTGATGCTGATATCACCGAATATGCCAGGCAATCGGATGATCCTTATGCCAAACCTGAGAGGCATCCCTATGCAATAACGTTGGAACAGGGAAGTGCTGATTTCACGGATGTCTATCGTAGTCTGCACAATGCCATTCTACATGGTAGTCCGCTCTCCAGTGATGGGGTGGAGGCAAGAATGGAACTGGAGCTGGCAAATGCAATCATCTATTCGAGCTACAGGCATCGCGAAGTAGAGTTGCCCCTGGATCGTCAAGGGTATGCCGACCTGCTGAAAGAGTTGCAGGGTAAGGGATAATACATTTTTAAGAAGGGCTTGCAGGGACCATCACAAACCCGTGATGGCCCATTTTAGTTATCCTTCCTGACCCGGATAGTTGTTGAGCTTGTCTCTTAACTACCTGTACTGCTACACTATCTTTTGAGAAAATGGTGTATGAGAGCAGGCGGGGAAATGCTGGATCCTATTTTCTCATCAATGAGAATCAGATCACTGTGCCTACGGAAGGATATACAGCCCTATGAATACTGAGAATACCTCATCCACAACATCTAAGGATGATGATAGTGCTCAGACTTCGTCACCTGCTGCATCTGGTTATTCAGAGATGCGAAATCTCCACAGAAGGAAGTTGTGGGAAGTAGTACGGGACTGGTTGGCTACTCATACTTTTCTTACGTTTCAGTTGCCCAGTGTATTACGTCCGTGGTTCGTCGGTTATCTGATGGCAATAGTGTTGCAAGTACTTGCGATCCTGCTCACGGGGTTAGTTGTGCATGCCGATTTAGCGTTCAGTTTTATTGAAGCACCTGTTTTGTTTGTTGTGCTCCTACTTTCATTAGTATGGGGAAGCGGACCAGGAATTCTGGGGACGCTGGTTGGTACTCTACTGCTCATCTTTCTAGTAGTATCTCCATATTTTGCGCTGCAATTTGGAAGATTGGAAGATGGAATTGGTATCATTCTGTATCTGCTGATTGGACTTACCATTGGATTTATGGCGAGTCAGATGAGAGGCGTAAGGGCGAATGCGTTGCTGGAGCATCAGAAGAGAGACGAGGAGAATCGGCAGGAACTATACGATTTATTTAGACAGATTCCTATCCCGATCTCTGTACTTCGTGGACCAGACTACCGTTTCGCGTTCGTCAATCCACTCACGCAACAGGCGATTGGAAAGCGAGAAGTAGTTGGCAAGCCGATTCGTGAGGCCTTGCCTGAATATGGTTCACAAGGCATCTTTAATTTGTTGGACCAGGTCTACACTACAGGTGAACCACTGACTGTGCGGGAATTGCGTGCGGAGACGATGCATTATGAGGAGGATGAGGGTGGTCCTCCGATTCCCATTGAGCGATATTTCAATGTTGTCTATCAACCCTTGTATATACAACCAGGAGTGGTTGATGGCATTATGATTTTCAATATTGATATAACAGAGCAGGTGTTAGCTAACAGGCAGAAGGAGCGCCTGATGGTAGAGCGAGAACAGGAACGCGACCATCTGCGCGAGGTACTTGACCGTGAGCAGGGATTGCGCCGGGTTGCGGAAAACGCAACTCGCCAACTGCAGACGGTATTAGAAGTACTACCTGTCGGAGTTACGATAGCCGATGCCCATGGTCAATTCTTTCAACGCAATGCTATGACGTTTCAGATGTGGGGAGAACAGGCACCAGAAGCCAGCAGTATAACAGATTATGAACATTACCAGGGGACCTGGGTGGAAACAGGAGAACCAGTTGCGGCAGATGAGTGGCCGTTGGCGCGGGCTATTCTCAAAGGAGAGGTATCATATGGCGAAGAGATAGATATTGTTTCCTTTGATGGGCAACATAAAACGTTGCTGCACTTTGCCGCACCTATACGTGATGAACGGGGTGTTATTACAGGAGGAGTTACAGCAAAGCTAGATATAACGCCGCGCAAACTCCTGGAACGAGCCTTGCAGGAAGCTAAACAGGAGGCACTTGAGCGTGCTCGTGATCTGGAAGCAATTTTTGAAGCAAACGCCGATCCTGTGTTCATTATTGATGCTCAGGCCAATCCCCAGCGAATGAATCATGCGGCCCGCGAGTTGCTGGCGCTTCCAGAGAGAGTGCAAACGGGCAAACTAAATGAATATCCGCGCTTCTTTGAGCTTTATGATGAGCAAGGCCATTACTTACCAAAAGAAGAATGGCCCCAAGAGCCGGTTTTTGAGGGAGCAGTGCTCTACGGGTCTACAGCCGTTGATGTCGTAATGCACACGCATGATGGGCGGAAGCTTAATCTTAGTATTACTGGAGCACCTTTACGAGACGAAAATGGTACCATCAAGGCAGCAGTAATGGCTTGCCGGGATGTGACGGAGCGCAGGCGCTTAGAACTCCGCTTGCGCGAGACCGAACAGCAGACAAGGGAATCGCTGCAAGCATTATTAGTCCTGGCGGAATCACTTGTTTCGGTACCACTCACTAGTGAAGAGGCCGGAGATGCTGCGCTTCCTGCCTCTGCCCTGGAAGATGTTGGGCAAAGGTTAGCGATCTTGATACGTTCTGTGCTGAATTGTAAACGTGTGAGCATCACTATACTTGATCCACGCACGCAAGACCTGCGTTCTCTAGCGGTTGTTGGCCTTGGCATTGAGCAGGAGAAGTTGTGGAAGGAGCGGCGTCCAGGTTTTCGTTTGAGCGATCAGGTGGCAGGAACTTCGATCGAAGCACAATTCACTGCAGGCAACATTGTCGTTGTGGATATGCAAGGGCCATCCTTCGCCGGACAGCCTAATCCTTATGATATTAAGATGATGCTGCTGGCTCCGATGCACATCGGGACGCGCCTGATCGGCATTCTGGCAATTGATAATGCTGGAGATGAGCGGATGTTTACTGATAGCGAGAAAGTGCTTGCCAAAGCGGTTGCTGAACTGGCTGCCCTTATTCTAGAGCGAGAAAGGCTCCTGGAGGAACGTGCAGAGAGCCAGGCAAACGTGCTGGCCTTACAGGAAGCCAATCATTTGAAGGATGAGTTCATTGGTATCGCGGGTCATGAATTGCGCACACCGCTCACGACAGTTAAGGCAAGCGTTCAATTAGCCAGACGGCAGGTAACTCGTCTATTAAAATTGGAAACGGCTTTGTCTCCTGAAACGCTGAAGCTAATCTCTACGACACAAAACCTGCTGGATAGGGCAGAGCGACAGGTAGGAATGCAGAGTCGGCTTATCAACGATCTATTGGATGTGTCACGGATCGAAACCGGGCGACTGGAACTGCATCCCGAGCTGGACGATCTCGTGGCACTCATTCATGAAGTTGTGGAGGATCAGCAGGCTCTGACGCCTGAACGGCACATAGTATTCGAGCAGGATAGCCTGGGAGAGGTGCTGGTGCTGGTTGATGCTGACCGTCTGCGTCAGGTGATGACCAACTATCTCTCGAATGCATTAAAGTATTCTGCTGCGGATCAGCCTGTATTCGTACGTATTGTTCTTTTTGAGACTGAGGTACGGATAGAGGTCGAGGATAGAGGACCGGGACTCACGGAGGCTCAGCAGCAGCGCATGTGGGAGCGTTTTTACCGGGTGCCGGGTATTGAAGTGAAAAGCGGCTCAGGTGTTGGCCTGGGGCTAGGATTGCATATCAGTCGCATGATCATTGAGCGACATGGTGGTTATGTCGGTGTGCGAAGTGTAAAGGGGCAAGGTTCTACCTTCTGGCTGGCACTTCCTCGTGCAGAATAGCGAGAGAGACGCCAGGTGAGCAGGCGTCTCTCGTAAAATGTTCAGACAGAGCGCTTCTCGGATAACAAAAACTGCAACTTCTTACGCACTACAGAAAGTGATGCCTTTAGACTCTGCTTATCATCCTTTTCTTCGGGCCAATGTACTATTTCAGGATCCACTTCAAGATTGTGAAGAGAGTCTATCAATACAAGGGAGTCGTCGAGATTATCTTTCAAACGGCAAATGAGGGCATATTGCTGCCGTGACGGAAGTGAATTAACGGTATCGGTGATATCTCTAAGGGTCCCAGAGTCTATTTCTTGCGCTTCAACTTCATACGCAGGATCTTGCATTCCCTCACCGGGATTTATCAACGGGTTACCATCGTAAAGCTCTCCCACTCATTTATAGACAATGGAAAATCTTTCCGCTTACGCGTTACATCTATCTTCATATTACCCACCATTTTTCGGATGTAGGCTTTAGGATAGTGAATGGGGCGCTTTCGCATTGTCAGCCATAGCTTGATGCGAATAAGTTGTATCATTTCGTCAATCTCTAGATCTACTACGTCTGCACCAAAGATATCGAATGGAAATTGTGTCTGTACAAGGTTGCGAATGTATACATCGTACTCTTCTAAAAATGCAGATGGAAAATCGCCTTCGTGAGAAGGGGCAGACGCAGTAGAATTTTCATTGTCCTCTCCTTTTGCTGGTGCGGACGACATGATTTTATGTTGAACGATATCAGCGCTTTCTTCCAAGAACTGTATTATTATGATCTAGAGCAGCAGCGAATTCTCTGTACACTTGCAAAACGCTCTTCGGGGTTCCTGGCCAACGCTCTAGACAAAACATGTCTGAGTGCAGGCGTAATTTCTGGTGTATTTAGGGATAGAGGGGAATGTGATGTAGAAAAATGTTGTAGTACTATTTCAGCGGTCGAACCATGAAAAAGGGTCGTGCCAGTAAGCCATTCGTAGACGAGAATAGCCAGCGAGTATTGATCGCTGGCAGGCGTTGATTTGCCCAAAAAGCGTTCGGGAGCCATATAGAGAGCTGCATTCACTGACTGGCTGATTTCCTGCTGAACTTTATCCTGAGTGAGCACCATCATATCCAGGTCAGTGAGCAATATCTGGCTGTTGCCGTCGAGTACCAGGTTGTCCGGTCTGACGTGTTGATGGACAAGGCCTTGATAATGAATATACGTAAGGGCATCAGCAAGCTGCCATATATAACGTTGGATAACATCCAAAGGAAGTACCTGCCCATGTGAAAGATGTTGTGCAAGCAAGCCCTGCTCAGAGAAGTCCAGAACAAGAAATGGACGGTTGTGGTATGTATTGAGAGCGATAACCTGGAGAATGTGGGGATGATGCAATTGTGCCATCGCCTGTACTTTGTTTAAGAATGCCTCTCTATCATCTTTTATAGATGGGCTATGCGGCACTATGACGACCACATGTCTTTCCAGGTGGGCATTCCAGGCTTTATACACATTCGTGAAGTATCCTCGGCCAATCAAGCATACAAGTTGATATTGTCGGGGCAGGTAATCTGAAAAGTTCATTTAGCACCTCTCTTCGGAACGTATAGGTTTCTCCCTACTTCTTATTTTTTGATATTTCTATTTTTCTACTCACTTCTATATTTCTATTAATAGAAATATACCATCTTAGTCTCAGCTACTATCGAAAAATTTAGCAGGTTTGGTGGGTGCACATACCAGTATTCAGAGGTGTCTATTTAAAAATATGATGCCCATATAAGAGAAACGTTTGCGTTCTTTGTTATATAATTATTTTGTTCTATAGTACAATTCGTCAGGAGGCATATTATGGGTCGCAGAGAGAAAGCTGTTCGTGCTGAGAACACTTCGCAGGGAGCAAAGATGAGGATTGAGCGTCAAAAAAAGGGCATCTCTCTGACGGACATGTCAATTTCATTAGGATATTCCATAAGCTATCTCTCCACTGTTGAGAACGGTAAGGCCGCATCACCGCTTAATCTATTAGAAGAGTATGAGCATCACTTACAACTCAAGCCGGGTGAGCTGACTGGTAATACTGTTCAGAGCGAAGAGGAACATCCTCTAGCTACCAATAGGAATAAGCGAGCAGTGCAGACACAGACGACAGCAAAGGTAGATCTGGGGGAAGCGCCTATTGTCGCAACCTTTTATGGACGAGAAGACGATCTGGCCACGCTACAGCAATGGATGACTGAACGTCGATATCAAGTGGTCGCACTGTTAGGGTTAGGAGGCATAGGAAAAACTGCACTTGCAGCATCGTTGATAGGGAAAGTGAAAAATCAGTTCGACTACGTATTCTGGCGTTCTCTACAAAATGCTCCTCTAGTAGAAAATATAGTAAGAAGTTGCCTGGAATTTGTATCTGACAACGAACATATTGATATATCAAAGAATCTGAACGAGCAAATTCTGCAGCTTATTAAAGCGTTACAACAACATCGCTGCCTGATTGTATTAGACAATCTTGAAACTGTTTTGGAAAGAAGTGACCAGGCCAATCAGAATATATGGGCAGGATATGCAACACTATTGCAGCGCCTGGGTGAAGTGATGCATCAGAGTTGTATTTTGCTTACGAGTAGAGAAAAGCCATCTGAAGTAAGTTTATTGGAAGCAAAGACGATGCCTGTCCGTTCGATGCAACTCACAGGTCTGAGCGCTGATGATGCACAGAAGATACTCAGGGAACAGGCACTGTTTGGAACAGAAGACGAATGGATGCAACTGGTGAATTTTTACGCGGGTAATCCCCTGGCGCTCAAGCTGGTTTCTGAGTTCATTAAAGAGGTCTTCGCAGGAAATATTGCTACCTTCCTCAAGGAGGATGAACTTCTTATTGGAGATGTGCATGCGCTTCTCGACCAACAATTTATTCGTCTTTCGGCATTGGAACGTGAGATTATGTACTGGCTAGCAATCGAACGCGAGGCAGTAACCCTTGATGAATTGCGCGAGGATATTGTGGTATCAGTAGTCAAAAGGACATTGACCGAAGCCACCTATTCTTTACAACGGCGCTTCCTGGTTGAAAGGGCTGGCGACAGCATCTTTTTACAGCCTGTTATAACAGAGTTCATAACTGAGAGATTAGTTGAGCTGGCGTATGAAGAGATCGACAGCGAGAAATTTGAAATCTTAGAGAAGCACGCATTGATCAAAGCACATGCAAAGGAATATGTAAGACACAGCCAGGAGCGACTTATTCTTGAACCAGTTGCTCAAAAGCTATCTAAGCCGTTGGGAAAAAATGGAGCGGTGAAATATCTCAAACGGATTATTACTGAGTTACGCCAGGAGCCACAGGTAACAACTGGCTATACAGTTGGGAATATACTCAACCTGTTAATTCATCTTAAAGCTGACCTGCGTGACTTCGATTTCTCTCAACTTTCGATCAGGCAGGCATATTTGCAAGGGATATCTCTTCCGGGCGTAAATTTTGCTGATGCTCACTTTGAGCAATCGATTTTTACTGACACTTTTGGCAGCATTCTAGCTATCGCGATGAGCAAGGATGAAAAATTTCTGGCGGCAGGAACTGCAGATGGAATAATCAGGCTCTGGCATACTAATAGCAGTGCACCTATACATACATATCAGGGCCATAGCGACTGGGTGAGAACTGTCGCCTTCAGCCCCGATGGGCGTTTGCTAGCTAGTGGGAGTGACGATCAGACCGTGCGCTTATGGTTGGTAGAAAGTGGACAATGCTTGAAGGTATTGAATGAGCATACTCACAGAGTAAGAACCGTTGCCTTCAGTCCCGATGGGCGTTTTCTTGTGAGTAGTAGCGATGATCAAACTATACGCTTATGGTCAATGGAAAGTGGACAATGCTTAAGAGTATTGAATGAGCATACCCACAGAGTAAGGACTGTCGCATTTAGTCCTGATGGGCACTTGCTAGCTAGTGGGAGTGACGATCAGACCATGCGCTTATGGTCTGTGGAAAATGGACAATGCTTGAAAGTACTGAGTGAGCACACCCAATGGGTAAGAACTGTCGCCTTCAGCCAGGATGGACGTTTGCTGGCTAGTGGAGGCGACGATCAGGCTATTCATGTCTGGGATGTTAAAAGTGGGAAACGCCTCAAAACATTTAGAGGGCATATACGCATGGTAAGAACTATCGCATTCAGCCCTGATAGTTATTTTCTTGTTAGTGGAAGTGAGGATTGGACTATCCGCTTATGGGAGGTTGAAAGTGAACGGTGCCTCAAAATCCTGACTGAGCATTCCAACGCAATAAGATCGGTAATCTTTTCTTCGGGAGGAAATACGCTTGTCAGTGGGAGTGACGATCAGAGCATTCGTTTCTGGGACATGAAAAGTAGTCAGTGTCTCAAAACGCTTCAGGGATACAGCAACTGGATCTATTCAATAGCATTTAGCCCTGATGGCATGTTGCTGGCCAGTGGAAGCCATGATCATACGATACATTTATGGCAAGCAGAGAGTGGACAATCCTTCAAAACACTGAATGGTCATCATGGGCTTGTATACTCAGTAGTATTCAGTGCCGATGGAACGCTGCTGGCCAGTGGGAGTCATGATCACACGGTACGCTTATGGGAAGTTGCCAGCGGAGAGTGTCTCAAGATCTTCCATGGACATAGCGACCAGGTCAACGCCGTGGCTTTTAATCCAGGTGGGAAGATGCTAGCGAGCGGGAGTGAAGACAATACAGTACGCCTATGGAATGTGGAGAGCGGGCAATGTCTTAATATCTTAGAAGGCCATAGTAACCGGGTAAGGTCAGTGGCATTCAGTCCAGATGAAGCATTATTAGCCAGTGGAAGTGAGGATACGACGATACGTTTGTGGGATGGAAAAAGTGGAAAGTGTCTTAATGTCTTAGAAGGCCATAGAGACCAGGTCCGTTCAGTAGCATTCAGCCCCGATGGAATGTTGCTCGTCAGTGGGAGCGAAGACAACACACTACGTCTATGGAATACAGAGAGTGGAGAATGTCTTAAGACGCTAGAAGGACATAGTAATCGAGTGCGTTCAGTAGCATTCAGTCCCGATGGAGCGTTGCTCGTCAGTGGGAGCGAAGACAGGATGATCTATATATGGGACGTAAGGAGTGGGGAGCATCTCAAAACATTGCAAGGTCATCATGGTCTAGTATACGCTGTTACCTTTCATCCTCACGAAAAAGTAGTTGCCAGCGGAAGCTATGATGGGACAGTCAAACTGTGGGATATTCATACAGAAAAATGCCAACGAACGTTAAGAAGTGAGAGACCTTACGAGGGCATGAACATCAAGAATGTGACAGGGTTGACGCCACACGAAAAACACACACTGAGAAATTCTTGGTGCAACAGAAAATTGAGCCTCCAAACTGAGGGAGATCTCATTCTTTTAAAACGCCTGCATATTTATTTAAGAAGAGTATGACACAAAAAATCAAGAAGTGTGTTGATCACATTTTCTTGAAGAAATTTCTATAAAACTATACTTTACAGTATGGACTAAAAGTATGCCTGGCATCCTCAGAGTGGGAAGACGTAAATTTTGCGAGATCAGCCACAGTCACAGGAGGGATGACAGCTCTATATTTCTCCCTGGCTATGCGAATTTTGTTGTATCCAGGGTGAAGCTGCCAACTTGCAAGTTCCGGGCGGCCAATTGAGCGGGCAACAAGATAGCGCAAGTATTGCCTGGGGCATTTTCCTCTTACTTTGTAGACACAGGTACTCCCTACACTATTTTCAAAGAGTAAGTATTCATCCTCGTCTTGCAATGCAGAGGAACTCATCTGAAAAAGCCCGGCACCCTCAAACACTTTCTCGAATGGCCCTTCTTTTGAAAGATTTCCAAGTTCAATATTACGAGGAAAGAAGAGTTGATGAGCATGATAACACATAAGATCATGGGCATCCTCGTCTTCTGCGACGCATGCCTGTATTCTCCCATGCTCTGTAATGATCGAAGGTCCATAGATATCGTTGATAACTGACTTGAGGTATTGTTTCTCTTGTTCGTAAGCTTTTCTTGTTTCAGCTGGCAGATCAAACATACTGCGTGTATGTTCTCTTGCGACAAGAATTACGTAACCTTCAACGATTGGTCCCAGACCAAGTAGAACATAAAAATGTTCAGATGTATATAGCACGCGATCTTTATCAGGATCGCAAAAAAAACAACCTTCCACAATACACACTCCGAAATACAAACTCCAAATTACGGACTTAATCAAATTGCTTCAAAGATAGTCCTCGTCACATCACTACTTGCCATCACTTTGAACTAACGTAAATTCGCATGAAAATCAGCGAAAAGGATTATTGGTCCATTGGAAAGATTGCCCAGCAGAACACGCTTGACAGTTTCCAGGCAATTCTGCTCTCCAGAAATTGTCCTAAATGTTCCTCGCTACGCTTACAATATTGGCTAATACAACCTGTAGGGATGTATACTGTTTGTCAAGACGTTTCAAGATGCCTGAAAGTATGTTAAAATGGTTTTGTACGGGAATGGAATCCATTTACATTCACTCCCTCATTCCTTTAGATTCATCTTTAATAAAGGATAACATATGAACAACTCTCATGGTGCAAAGATTCTGAAAAGATAGGACAAAAGTTTTATCTTGTACGTGGCATATATGTCAAATGTACGATATATGTCGAAACAAGCTTACATAATCATTGATCCAAGTAGACAACAATTTCAGTGTACACCTTGAAAAAAGAGCAGGTTAAATACCCTGCAAGTTTTATAATCAATAACGTTTATTGAGATAGGACTTCTCTTTGGAACGCTACCTCAAGGAAACCATTAAAACGTATAATGAGATTGCCTCTGACTACGTTCAGGCTACCAGCCTTCTTCAGCCCAGGGAGGAGTTTAAAATCTTTTCGCAAATGGTCATAACTGGAAAGATTATTCTGGATGCAGGCTGTGGAGGAGGGCGTGACTGTAAAGCTTTTGTGGAACAAGGCTTTCAGGTAATAGGAATCGATCTTTCGACACAGATGCTCAAAATAGCAAAAAACACTGCGCCCGAATGTCAATTTCAACAAGCTGATCTACGTAAAATCCCTCTGGAAGATAATTCTATTGATGCTATCTGGTGTTGTGCTAGCTTATTACATCTGAAGCGAAGCGAAGTATCTCGTGCCCTCCTTGAATTCAAGAGAGTGCTAAAAGAAAAAGCTATCTGTTGTATTCTTGTAAAGAAGGGTACCGGAGAAAATTCGTCAAGGATAGTCTTTCGAAAGGAAAGACTCGTTTCTACAGCTATTTTCAGTTAGATGAAATGCACGAATACTGCCAGTCCCTTGGTTTCGATATTCTCATTGAAGAAGTAACAGGTGGTCAAACTAAAAATGCTTCTGGCACATCCAGCGAAGATTGGATTTATTTGCTTCTACAAAAGCCTTCATCTAATTTTAACCGCCTTCATGATGCACTTTCAGAATAGCTCTGTTTGAGCCACCAGCTAGAGTTAGTGTCCTGGTTGTCAACATGTCTGGAAAAAAGCTCCTTGCTTCTGCTACTGTATTTATGGGAGACTTTTATTGCAACAGTACACTAAGGAGAAAGATGAAACGACAATTTCGTCACAAATATACAGTTCGCTATGACGAGAGCAATTGCAACGGCTTTCTGACACCTGCTGCATTCTTGCGTTATATGCAGGATATTGCAGCGCTGGACGCGGAAGATGCTCACCTGGATGGGAATGGCTTCTGGATTGCTAAAAGAACTGTTGCCTCTTTTAGTGCTCCCATTCCGGTGCATACTCCGCTCGAACTTACAACCTATGGCATCGGCTTTACCCGTATTACTGCTCAACGTGGCTATGATGCCCATATTATTGGTGAGGATTCCAATGATGCTGCCATCTCTGCCCGTACGTTATGGGTCTACCTGGATACACGCGGACGACCTGTGCGCATTCCCGAAGCGACAGCTCAAATCTGGCTACCAGATGGATCACCTCCACAACGGGTAGAAGCTCCCTGGCCCGATCTACCTCAGAGCACACCTGCTACAGTTGCATATCGTGTTCATTTCTCTGATGTTGATCTTATGATGCATATGAATAATGCCGCGTACGTTGAGGCATTCGACAACGCGACGTGGGAAGCGTATAACAAGGCAGGCATAACGCCAGATAGGGCACGAATTGATGCGCTGGCATATGATATTGACTACAGCGAAAGCGCCCGTTTTGGAGAGCAACTTGAAATACAGAGCTGGTTCGACCCTTTCCCTTCAATTGGCAAGGAATTTAGTATATTTCAGCGGATTATGCGCGAAGAAACTGTGCTGGCGCGTGCTCGCTCTCACTGGCTATGGAGAGCATGAGTGACCTTTTAGAGGGCGACCCTTCGAGTAAATTTGGAATGGCGGCTCCTGCGGACTTCAGCGAGGGTGCGCTTTCGGTACCCTCTTCAGTTAGCATCCTATGAGCCGCCTGCCTCTATTTTATCCAAATTGTTTCATCCTGACAAGCCCTACGCAAATATATTTCGTAATTTTCTGAATCGCGGCTTATACCAAATGAGATTCTGCCGCGCCTTGACAATATACTTCTTCTGGTGTACAAATCAAGTAAAGGATTTCCCGAAAGGAAGACATGGATGTCAATCAAACTTGGATGAAAAAGCTCCGGCGACTCTTCTCTCCACATTACATTAAGCGAAGAGATTTCTTGGCCGGTGCTCTTACCACTGCCTGTGCAGTGACTGGTATTGCAACAGCAAGAACTGTTTTTGCAAGTTCTATTTGCTACAACCGCCAAATCGTCAGAATGTTCTTTAGCGATACGTAAAGTCAACGACTACTGGATCAGCCAGCATCCACAGCCCGGCGGCAAAAATTGGCTAGACGCAACCTACTACACGGGTGACCTCGCAGCCTATGGAGCTACTGGTGAGCCACGCTACCTG
The DNA here is from genome assembly GCA_963731415.1 of uncultured Chloroflexia bacterium. Lineage (GTDB taxonomy): Bacteria > Chloroflexota > Ktedonobacteria > Ktedonobacterales > Ktedonobacteraceae > JACDAE01. The sequence goes on along the minus strand of CAVSVN010000022.1, from coordinate 93,432 downwards.
AACTATGCTCTTACCTGGGCACAACAAAATAATTACAACTTACACGGAGGCACCACGACACGCAATGCCGATGATCAAGCAACGGGCCAGGCTTACTTGAACCTTTACCAGATCACCAAGAATCCTTCTGCCATCGCTCAGATCACCACAGATATTCAGAATATGGTGAATAGCTCTAAAAGCAACGACTGGTGGTGGATAGACGCGCTTAACATGTCGATGCCCTGCTTCGCTCAACTTGGCACTCTGTACAAAAACAATGCGTACTATTCCAAAATGTACGCCCTCTACGATTATACAAAGAGCAAAGAGGGGGGAACAGGTCTCTACGACACACAAACTCATCTCTGGTTCCGTGATAGCAGTTTCCTTCCACCCTACACCTCACCAAATGGCAAAAACGTCTACTGGTCACGCGGCAATGGCTGGGCTTTCGCCGCACACGCCAAAGTGCTCACCGTCCTGCCAAAGTCGGAGCCTCACTACCAGGAGTACCTCACAACCTTCCAAAATATGGCCGCCGCACTTGCCAGCAAACAGCGTTCAGATGGCTTCTGGAATGTCGATCTTGGAGATGCACAGGATTTTCCAGGACCAGAGAGCAGTGGTACGGCGTTCTTCGTCTACGGCATGGCATGGGGATTAAACACTGGATTTCTCGATCGCGCTACGTATCTGCCCATCGTGAACCGGGCATGGAACGCTCTAGTTACGGTTGCCGTTCAAGCAAATGGTTCTCTTGGCTATGTTCAAGCTACTGGCGATCGTCCTGCATCAGGGCAACCCGTAACCGCACAATCTCATGCAGCATACGGTGTGGGTGCATTCTTGCTTGCTGGTCAGCAGGTTGCTATGCTCTCTTAAATATGGGATAGGAGATGTCAAGTTTCATAGCACCAGGATCAGAGCTTTCCAATTCTGATAAAAAGAAACCCTCTTGTTCCGTTAATCCTCATTGGAATGAGAACACACGCAATGAATGCAGAAAGAAAGAATTGCAATGAATGCAGAAAGAAAGAATGCACTACAACACGTCCCATATTTTTACTGGGTCGCTCTTTGTCTGAGTGTTCTCTCAATAATCTCGCTTTTCCTTTCCCCTTATTTATCTGTGCGAGCAGCCACCAGGATTACTGGCGCAAAAGCCAGCACCAGTACAACGGCAACACTGGTGGTTCAAGCTAATAAGGTACTTCATACTGTCACACATGTCGCGTCGGGTGGCTTATATGGACTCGGCAGTGACACCACACCTGCTGATAGCATGGTTATCCCCTTACATCCCAAAGTATTTACGCAGATGGCTCCGGGTGGCCATCAATTGCCTAATGGAGAGACCACTCCTGGCGGGGATGCACTTATTGTTGCGCCAAAGGCTGCTCGCGCGGGCGCGAAGGTGACGATTCGTATGGCCGATTACTATTCCAGTTTTCCCTATAAATGGGTGAGCTGGTCAAACTGGCTTAGCGCCGTCGATGCTGAAATTGCCGCTCGGAAAGCCGCTACTAATGTGAAAAATATCGAAGCCTGGGAACTGTGGAACGAGCCGAACTGGACCTGGGATAGAACTCATGCAGGCTCCTTCAATCCTGGCTGGGTGCGTACATACCAGGAGGTACGCTCGAAAGATGCAACCACACCGATTCTGGGACCCAGTATCTCAGCATACGACGCGACCTTTATGAAATCGTTTCTGACATACGCAAAAGCCCATAACGCCTTGCCGAATATTATTTGTTGGCATGAGTTAAGTGGTCAAGATAAGATTGCAGGGGATATCAGCGCTTATCGCTCACTAGAAGCTAGCCTTGGTATTAGCCCACTTCCGATTGCTATCAATGAATATGCAAAGACAAGCGAAGTAGGCATCCCTGGCTCACTTGTTGGCTATATCGCCAAGTTTGAGCGTGGCGGTGTCGATAGTGCCGACCTGGCTTTCTGGAACAAGTACGGTACCTTTAATGATATGGTCGTCAATAATAACCAACCCAACGGTGCATGGTGGCTCTACAAATGGTACGGCGATATGACCGGTAAGATGGTCTCTACGACTCCTCCTGCTCAGACCGGGTTGGATGGTGCAGCCGCAGTCAATAGTGCAAAAACGCAAGTTAGTGTCATTGTGGGAGGAGGTAGTGGTGCCAACGCGGTTACAATCAATGGCTTGAACACGCTCCCCTCATTTAGCTCTAGTGCAACTGTCACTCTGGAATACGTTCCTTCTTATGGACGCACCACTGCCGTTCCAGGAACAACCATCCTTTCAAAGACCAACTACACAATAACCAACGGATCGATCACTGTTCCAATTAACAACATGAATAGTACAGGGGGATATCACCTGCTGGTTACTCCAAAGGCACCGTAGTTATTCTATAAGTTGCCAGAGGGAGAATAGTCCGTTCTGACGCGGCGGTTGCGCATGGGCTACCATTGGGTATTGACGGTGCCCGTTCCCCAATGGTGCGTGTTGGGTTCTGGACGTGGTGGGATGATCGGCAACGCAGGATGATTGGAGAACGCGGGTTTATGAATGGCACCCGTACACCATATTGGGACATGGGTGGGTTCTGGGCGTGGTGGGATTATTCGGCAATGGGATGGCGTTATTATATCCCGCGTATTGCCCAAATCCGACCATCCAATATGGGTGTAGGGGTGCCATTCATTTGCTGTCCACGATCAGGCCGCAATACCTATAGAGCTTACATTCCATGAGACGGTCGCGTACCAGTCCTCAGCACCACTGCTGGCATTAAGGGCATGCAGAAAGACTTTGGATGGACTCACACCCAGATCTATTGTTTCAATATATACTTCGCCTCGTATCAGCACTGGTCTGGCCGTTTCCCCAGCGTGCATAGAGTTCAATGCATTATGCCAGAGCAGTTTCCCATTGCCCACCTCATGTGCATCCACCCCGCCTGAGTTGGAGGCTGTATAGATGACGCCATTCGTGATCAAGGTATTGAATGGAGTTGCGACCTGACGACGCCAGAGAATTGCACCATTGTGAGAATTTAGTCCATAGAGGGAATTGTCAGAGCCAGCATAGAGCACGCCATTGGAGACCGCCAGCGAGGATTTAACCGCCATGCCATGCCAGAGAAGTTTGCCATCAAGCGCCCTGACGGCATAGAGGGTCCATCCATCGTCACCTGAACCAAAAAAGACGGTACCATTAGCCACTACTGGATCAACATAAACGCGCCCACCTGTATTGTATTGCCAGAGCCGCACGCCAGTTGCAGCATTGAGCGCATAGACACGGTCACCATAGGAGCCAACATACAGCACGCCGTTCACAATCACTGGGGAAGAGGTTACGACATCAGGCGTTGGATAACTCCAGCGTATCGAGCCATCTTTCACGTTCAGAGCGTAAACGTTGCCTGAGCCAACATAGACTGTGTTATTAACGACAACTGGCGCGGAAGTGTTGGCAAAGCCCGTGTTTTGTTTCCAGCGCAATGTACCAGAGGAGGCTTGAAATGCATAGGTATATCCATTCATTGAGCAGACATAGATGATCCCATTGCTGACTGTCAAGCCAGTGAAGCCATCCGGTGACGGTGGCGGTCCTTCCCTGAAAAGAGAAGTGGCAACATTCGCCAGTGTTGACAGGTGGGTATTGGCGCGAGTGGCGTACATACACCAGAGTAGTCTTCCATTACCTGCATTCAGGGCATACAGATGAATACCAGTGATGAAATAAACTGCCTGTGAAGAAGATCGCACCGAGGTCATATGTGTGGTAATCGGCTTAAATTGAGCACTGCAATGCCCAACGATGACTCCAGACTGCTGAGAACCTGTAGATTGCTGAGCAGTTGTCTGACAGCCAGTCACCAGGCTGCTAACCAGTATGAGAGTAGCGATTGGTGCGATAAGTCCTTTGAGCATGAACTTCAAGATGTTGGCCTCCTTTACCCGTACCTTCAGGGCATGAACAAGCTTCGAGCCATTTACACCCTTACTCAGCATTTGAGCTTTCATTCTCTTGACGCTTGTGGAGGGTAGAAAGTTCCGTTAAAATATCCTATTTTTCAGGAGTGAGGGATGTGCAAATGGTCGTATCATCGTATCATTCGTTATGGATCGGCCTGTAGAGCGGCTTGACAATGATACTACCCCTTCATTGTGGGGTCGTATCATTCGTATAATCATATCATTAGTATCATGTTTATGGACGGATCGGGTTGCGGGCGGGCTTCAGAAGCCCGCTCCCCAACGCATACGCCCGCGCCATGCCAACCCCTACACCATTGGGTTTCGTTGCCATATGGGTAGGGTACCATGATGGGTGTTATGTTTTGCATCTGGCAGACGATAACAGAGTGAGGCCTCAAAAAAAATTGGATTACAGGGAGCAAGATGCAACGACTGAGAGGTGTCTCCATCAGTGAAGACACGGCTATTACGGAACTCTATCAGCGGCATGTGTATACACTTCTGAGCACCATCCGGCGCTACGTCACAACGCGTGAGGACGCGGAGGATGTGCTGCTGGAGGTGTTCATGGCAGCGTTTGAACGTAACGCACTCGCAGGTTTGAGCGAGGGTGAGCAGCTCGCATGGCTGCGGAGGGTCGCGCACAACAAGTGTGTAGATGCCTACCGCTCTTCACAGCGTCACCCGTTTCTTTCACTGGAAACCGTGATAGAAGCGCTCTATGACGACGAGGACCAGCTTCCTGAGCAGATTGCATTGGATGCTGAAGAACGCGCTCTGCTCCATGCTCGTCTGACAAAGCTTCCTGAGCAACAGCAGCAGATTTTGCGGCTGCGCTTCGGACATGGTCTGCGCTGTACAGAAATCGCCAGGAAGCTGGACAAAAGCGAGGGTGCTATACGTACGACACTTGCACGCACGCTCAATCGTTTACGGAGAATCTATAACACAGAGGAGGAGAGCGGTGAGTAAGCAAGATGACCAATTTCTGCCTGAGCAAGTAGACGAGCAGATCGAGACACTTGCTCATCTGGAGAAGAGTTCCACCTTGCCGGAAGCTCGCCTGGCCTCGGATCTCCACCAAATTTATGATGAAGAGCACGAGATTGCCGAACGTGTCTGGGTACGTTTGAACAGACATATCACGCAAAACAGTCGGGGGCACACCGGACAAAAGCATTCAAAGGATCAAGCTCTCCACAGATTCGTGAAAGAGGCTCAACCAATGAAGACAAAAGTGATGCAACAACCATCTGCCAAAAACCGTTGGCATGTTCTAGAAACCCTGGCCGCCGTCCTGGTCGTCGTGGCGCTCGTAGCCACCATGGCCTTACTTTCCCAATGGCGGAAAGCTCCCCAGCCATCTCAGGGGAACGGGGGAACGGCACCTTCCACGGCTCAAGTACTGCATAGAGCAACCGCGACAGCCACAACAACCACGCCAATTCCTCCAACTTCGGTCAAGTTACGTGTCAGTGCTTTAGGGCTTGCGCCGACAACCCGGAGTAAAATAACTGTTCCTTCAGGGACAGAAGTAACGCTTACCGTGATACCTGATCATTCGCTTCTTCCCTTTCAGACGTTTACCATGGGGATTTATGCGACCGATCCTTATGGATTTAGTGAACTTCAGTACTGCACGTATCCGAAGACTAATACCTGTTCATACACGATTGCCTACTCTTCGAGCGAGAAAACGGACTACACCAAAGGGAAACACACGTTTAGAGCGTTTCTTGGTAATATAGGAGGAGCCATATTAGAAAATTCCAGCGACTTCACCATTACATGGTCATGATTTTGCCCACTCGTGGTATGCTCATCATCTGAGAATTCTTGCCTGGTGTAGGGGGCAAAGCGGGGTTATGAATGGCACCCCTACACCATATATTATCGGGGGCTCTAGAATACATGGCACCTATACCATAACCTGACACTGCTGGTAAGGATACTATCCCTACTGTACTTTGACACATTATGGAAGGTCAATCTCTTGATGGCAAGGGGTCAGGGGGTTATCCCGATATGTCCCAAACAGGTCAATGTGACACCCACAAAAACAGGGGGTGTCACATGCTAAACACGCACTACAGTCTGATTTAAGGGTAATGTGACGATTGTAACACCTTTATAGAGGGGTGTCGATATCGAGCATACTTGCTTTGAGTTGGTACAACCCTCGCCCGGCGGACCCTATCTGACCAGATTGCCTCATCAGAGAAAGCTTCTTGCGTACAATATCGGTATCCAGGCCAAGGGTGGTCGCAATCTCCATTGGGCTAAGCGGCTGGTCCTTTTGTCTGAGTAAAGAAATGATTGACTCACGGATCGGGGACAGAGGCTTCTCATCCGCAGGGGTATTGGAGATCGACCATAGCCCGTTCGTTGGATCGAAGGTTAGTTTAAGCACATGATCTTCCACGTCGCGCCCCGTGATGTGCAGAGCAGCCTTGTTCTGACCGCGCTCCCGTTGCAGGACCAGATTGCAATCGGTTGCGCCCGTCAGACCCGTCGAGCCACTAATCTCATCCATCGGATCACTGGCACCACTCTTACGCAGATGATGGATCAACAGGATCGAGAGGTGATACTGTTCCGCCAGGTGCTTCAGAGGAGTAATCGCGGCATACTCACCCTGGCACCAGAGAGTGTTGTCAATCGTACTACTAATGGAGATACTTAATTTCTGCTGAGAATATTTGGAGAAACTGACCGTTTACTTGCAGGTACGCAATAAGATATCTATAATGAAGTCAACAAACTCAAGCACTCTTGTATGTATTTTTCATATATCTTAACTGACTCAGAAGCAGCGGGCAAATCCAGGGGAGAAAAATGATGCCACAGAGTGATTCCTGGCAGACCAGCCAGGAAAAACAGCCACTTTTAAAGGTTCTTGTGATTGATGATGAAGAAAATATCATCGAATTTATTCGGCTGGGCCTTCGTTATGAAGGCTTTCAGGTAGAGTCTGCCGGAGATGGTGAGCAGGGGGTAACGGCTGCTCAACGGATCAATCCCGACCTGGTTATTCTCGATGTGATGATGCCAGGCATTGATGGATTAGAGGTTTGCAGGCGTTTACGCGACAATCCAACTACGCGTGACGTTCCTATTCTTATGTTAACAGCAAAAGATGAAGTTAAAGATCGTATTATCGGGCTGAAAACTGGCGCGGATGATTATCTGACGAAACCATTCGATTTTGACGAACTTCTGGAACGTATCCGCGCCATTCTTCGTCGTAAAAGTTGGGCTAGATCATCTGCAACTGGTTCAAATGATGGTGAAGTGAATGGACAGATATTACAGTTCGCAGACCTGCGCCTGAATACCGCAACCCGTGAAGTCACACGTAGTGGTCGTCTGATCGAATTAACAGCAACCGAGTATAATCTTTTGCATCTCTTTATGAGTCACCCTCGTCAGGTTCTCGACCGTCAGACTATCCTTAATCGCGTCTGGGGCTATGATTTCCTTGGCGAGACCAATATTATTGAAGTGTATGTACGCTATCTTCGTGAAAAAATTGAGGATTCTCCTAGTACTCCACGCCTTATTCAAACTGTACGCAGTGTGGGTTATGTTTTGAAAGGGTAATATTGCTATTTTTCATTCGTTTTACGATTTTTATGTTTCTCTAACCTGCAAGTAATTGCGATATAAGGAGCAAACAACAATCATGCAGCCTCAAGAAGGTAAGTCTGAGCAGTCATCCAGCACGAATACTTCTCAAACACACTTGCACCTGGTGAGTCCTACCACCGGTAAGTTGCTGGAATACTCCCTCCTTCCAACTGAGGGCGGTCCGGGGAGGAATGCCCCGCCATGGCTTCAGCCCTTCTTTAGCCTGCGCGTACAACTGCTGTTCGCTTATTCTCTCGTCTTAATTCTAGCTGTTATACTTACTTACATGCTCATGTATCAGCAAACATCACCTATCTATATTGCCTTGATCGCTCTTGGTATCATAGTCATAGGTTCCCTTCTCGCATTTTTCTTTACAACAATTCTTCTGCGTCCTCTCTGGCGTGTAACGGATGCTGCACAGGCCATTGCCATTGGAGACCTCAAGCAGCGTGAGCGCCTCCCATTGCGCCTGCCCCCTCAAGATGAAATAGACCGTCTGGCAGGTAGTATTAATGAAATGGTGACGCGACTTGAACATGCGGAAGAGATGCAACGCGCTTCTGAACATCGTTTCCAGCGCTTCTTTTCTGATGCTTCACACCAGTTGCGTACTCCGCTCACCTCCATACGTGGCTTTACAGAAGTACTTATGCGTGGCGCGAAAGACGATCCAGAGACAGCTCTGCGCGTGCTGAAGCGTATGAAAAGTGAAAGCGAACGCATGACTTACCTGATCAATGATCTCTTGACACTATCACGTCTTGACGAACAAGGTACACTCAAAAAGCAGTATGTAAACCTGATTGAACTGGCAGCTGAAAGTACAGAACAGGCAAAAAAGCGCATCAATGATGGACGTACCATTACTCTCTCCCTAATAACACAGGAGAACCTGGGTTTACAAGGTGATAGAGAGCGCTTGAAACAGCTTCTGTTTGTTTTATTCGATAACGCACTCAAGCATGGTCGTCCTGGACCTGAAGGTACAATTACACTACAACTTGACAGAAGAGATAATCAGGCTATTATACGCATTATAGACAATGGTAATGGTATTACGAAAGAGGACCAGGCTCATATCTTCGATTCGTTCTATCGGGGCCGTCAACCATCTCCTGCATCAAACGGAACAACTGTAGTAGGAACAGGGTTGGGATTGACCATCGCAGCCGCTATTGTGCGTGCTCACCAGGGCACGATCTCTGCAAAAAGCGAGCGGGACAATGGCACAGAATTTACGATCACGCTTCCTTGTATAGACTGAACGCTATTCATCTTTCCTATCCACATTGACCTCGTGCAGTCTACCATGATACACTGCCTTCAATTGTGAACGTAGTCTATAAAAAGCGGCAGTGTATGTAGTACATCGTTGTTGCAATGGCCTGAGCGGTCTTTTCAGTGAAGGTGAAACGTAATCATGTGGACCTCTACGCTAGATCTTGATCCGAAACGAGTGTTGATAACACAACTTCTCAGCCGCGTCTGGTCGGGTGCCAGTTTTTCCTCTTTCGCGCCTCTGCAGGTGCAAAATTTACCGCGTCAGCCGCTTCCTGAGAAGACGTGGGTGCGTGTGCGCAATCGCCTGGCAGGCATCTGTGGTAGTGATCTTCACATGGTTCAAGGGGACGGAGATTTTCGCATCGCTCCTGCTGCTCTCCCTCTACATAGACGTTCTTATCCAGGTCACGAGGTTGTTGGCGAAGTCCTGGAAATAGGAGAGGATGTACAGCATATTCGTGTCGGGGACCGCGTTGTACTTCAATATAGCCCTAACTGTCTATCAACCGGTGTACAGACCCCCTGCCACTCGTGCGCTCGGGGTTACTATAATCTCTGCGAATATGGTAAACTTCCCGGCCCTTATCCCATTGGAGGTGGCTGGAGTGAAGAAATGCTGTTGCCCGAGCAGCAACTCTTTCGCCTTCCCATTGATATCAATGATGAACAGGCTGTTTTGCTTGAACCAACTGCCGTCGCCATCCATGCCGTACTGCGCCGCTTGCCTCAACAGAATGAGCGTATTCTCATTATTGGAGCGGGCGCTATCGGTCTGCTCACATTACAGATCATACGTGCATTAGCCCCAGGTGCAGAAGTCAGTGTCCAGGCACGTCACTCTTTCCAGATTGAGCAAGCGACACGCCTGGGCGCGACACACATTATCTATCCTCAAGATAGCTATACTGGCATACAACGGGCTACCGACGCCCAGATCTACAAAGGTGCCTTCGGTAACCAGATGCTGCTCGGCGGCTACGATGTCATCTTCGACACCGTAGGAAGTCAGAAAACGCTGCATCACGCGTTACGCTGGGCACGTGCGCAGGCAACGGTTGTACTGGTTGGCATTAGCCTTCACCTGATGCGGATCGATCTCACGCCCATCTGGTATCAGGAAGTCAACCTGCTCGGCTCAATGGGTAGCAGCATAGAAACCTGGCCGATAGCTACGAACGAACAACGCTCGACATTTGAAATTGCGGTGGAACTCATCAAGCAAGACAAGATTCATCCTGAACTCCTGATCACACATCGCTTTCCCGTAAATAACTATCAGACAGCTTTGTTAACAGCCGCAGGCAAAGCACAGAACCATGCTATCAAAGTCGTCTTTGACTACTCATTATTGCCCCCATCCGTCGTACCCAATATACGTGCCTCAGCTGCTCGTAAGCGGCGTCCGCTCCCAATGGATGAAATTACCTCTACACCTGAGAATCAGGGCATACCGCAAGCCACTCCATCTTCTGCACAGCCTACAGAACCCGCTCTACCTGCAACATCTCTACCTTCATTGTTTTCATCATCGCATACGGTCGCTCCCCTTCAATTTGAAGAGGACGAAATCGACGAGATGGAAGATACAATTCCAGCTCCCGCTATCGCAAAGTTCGACAATCAGGCTCCCGCTCCTCAACGGCAGAAAGTTGAGCATTCCTGGTTAGAAGAAGATGTAACAACGTTGCCAACAGTGCCAGTTATGTCAAACATTCCTGTTGCTGCTTCCTCAAGTGCTGGCGAGATAACGCCTCCAACACTCATCGAACAAGACACGTTCTTCAGAGACGATACGCTGCCAGAGGTAACAACAGAAATAGAGGTCTCTGAGCCTGAGGAGCACACAGACGAGTCCAGCTGAAACCGACGAGACAGTACCTTCTATCCCCTCTCAAGAAGGTGTTCCTCAGGATGATGACACGCTTACTGAACCACAAGCAAAAATGCACCTCGAAGCGGCTACAGAAACGGATACTATTGATTCTGGAGAGCACTCTGACGAACCAATTGAAGCTGATATAGCATCAGCATCAGACACTGACGAACCAGTTAAAACAACAACTGATATAACACAACCCTCTTACGAAACGCCAGAAACTCTTGCCGAAACGCCAGAAGATAGCGAGGAAGCATTCGAGCTACTACCTCTTCCCACTCAGATAACGGCTGAGCACTCTGAAATACAGGCAGATGAAGAAACACAGACGACTATTGAACCAATGGAGCAATCTGTCGAGGCTGATCAGTATAATTCTGAGCATTCCGAACAACATACTGCCGAAGTTGTATCCGATCATACTGAAACATCACAAGAATTAGTGATGCAGGCTGATGTATCTGAGGATTCTGAACCATCTGCTCCGGTCTTCCAGGATGTACCATCTCACACGAATTTTACAGGAGAGGAGGAAACTGGCCCTGGTAGCGCAACTAGAGACACAGAAAGTGCGTTATTACATACAGAGAGAACTGCAATTGCAAAGGCACAGAACCGCCCACGGCCACGTACGCGCAAGAAAAGCAACCGCGCATCCGTGGAAAAACGGTAGAATTGCTTTATTGTTTATCTCTGATTTCTTTGACTATCTTTTGTAAAATATATCTATCGTGTGCATCTTTTTTATCTAATCTGGCATTACGATATTGTTAGTGGAGAACGTACATGACAATGAGTGACCAGCAGCCCTTCATCAATACAACAGGGGGGAATACCCAGGAACCATCTCTTCTACCGGAACAAGAAAAGTCTGCAACCAGATCTCAACAAACAAACGATGCAACGCCATTTGTCATACCACCCCCACCACGTCCACCACGTCCTAAAGGTCTACGCCTTCTGTTTACGCTTCTCTTGCTTGTTATCATTATTATATTAGGGAGCTTCGTTGGGCAACGTATGCTAAGTGGAACTGCAGCCTCCACTCCTTCTCCGGTTGCTACGGAAGCACAACATGCCGGTGCTTTTGTACAACAGCCACTAAACTCGCAGCAGATTGATAGCCTCAGAAATCTCGTCACACGCATGAAGTATAAGCAACTGGCAAGTCTCTACGTCTCACGAATGTCGCTCGATGAAGAGCTGGGGCAACTAATTATGGTTGAGTATGGTGATACGACATATTCAGCTGACTTAAATACGATGGTTAATACTTTGCATGCGGGCGGTGTCATTATGTACGAATTTCAGATGATGACCGCTGCTCAAACACGAAGCGATATCGATCAGATGCAGAAGAATGCGACATTCCCTTTACTGGTCTCTACCGATGAAGAGGGGGGAATTGTACACCGATTAATAAATATCTATCCACCACGCGCCTCGGCACTCTCAATCTACGACTCAGGTAACCTCAATTATGCAGCACAGCAGGGGCACCTGGTTGCCCATGACCTGAAAGCGTTGGGCATCAACGTCAATCTCGCCCCTGATGTAGATGTAGCATTAGCACCAGATGCTCCTGACGTGGTTACACGTACGTTCGGCTATACGCCATCCTCTGTCATACAATATGCCGGTGCTTACATGAAAGCGATGCAAGGCGACGGAGTATTAGCCACCATCAAACATTTTCCTGGCCTGGGTGATGCCAGTATCGACGCTCACTTTGGACTCCCGGTCGTCAATCGCACCAAAGCGCAGATCTACTCAACAGAACTTGCTCCTTTCAAGTACTTTATTCATTCACCAGATAAATTGGAAAATCCTGGCCTGATTATGCCGACCGATGTACTGATGCCTGCCATCGATCCGACTTATCCCGCTGAACTCTCGCACATCTTTATGACTGATATTCTGCGTAAACAGTTGGGCTATGATGGTGTAGTATTGACTGATGCGCTCTACATGAAGGGTGTTGAGATCAATGGTCAGCAGATCGATATGGGGCAGGCTGCTGTGATGGCATTGAATGCTGGCGATGATATGCTGTTAGGCCCAACAGGAACCAGCCAGATGCTCGATATGCTGAATGCCATCAAAGCAGCTTTACAAAATGGTACACTCTCTAAAGCTCGTGTTGATGAGGCTGCTACACGCATCATTGCTCTGAAGATGCAAAGCCATCTCATGCCCGCTGTAGCACCACAGAATTAGACGAATGCTGGGGACCGACGTACGGGGTGTGAGCCGGCCTCCGCCCGATTGGGGAAGCTGACGCCCTTACGGGGATGAGGGGCCGCGCTGTAGGCGTTCGATGATCTCTTTCAGACGACGCGTCTCAGCTGCGTGCTGGTCACGCAGCTGCATCATCTGCTGCTCCAGGTCATCCTGCAACTGCTCCATGCGATCTTTCATATGCAGGATGGCCTCCACACCAGCGAGATTAACACCAAGATCACGCATCAGAGCGCGAATGTGCACAACACGTTCGATATCGCGATCCGAGTAGAGGCGCGGACTATGAGGGCTATCCCCTTTGCGGGCAGGCTCAATCAACCCTAAGCGTTCGTAATGACGCAGCGTCTGTTCATGCACCTCTGCCTTCTGTGCTGCTACACTGATAATATACCATGCGCCACCACTCTTTTCAGGCATGACAATACTCTCCTTTCGCCTCACTATGGATGTACTTCAACGCCTCTACTACGTGCCAGTTTTTCAAACAGCCCTCGCTCCTCTACTGAGAGTTGCATGGGCAGGACTACCTTGACGCGTGCGAAGAGATTGCCAGCTCCCCTCGCCACGGAGATGAGGCATCCCCTTGCCTGCGAGACGAAAGGTACGATTATTCTGTGTCTCGGCTGGTATGGTTAGAGCAAAGCGCCGTCCATCGGGAGTAGGCACAGGTACCTCTCCGCCGAGCATTGCCTTTACCAGTTCAACTTCCACATCGGTATAGAGATCGTCGCCCTTACGTTCAAATGCCGGGTCAGGTTTGACGCTAATCACCAGGTAAAGGTCACCACGAGGACCCCCACCGATACCAGGCTGCCCTTCACCCGCAACACGTATCTTTGAACCATTATCCACTCCCGCTGGAATTTTCACCTGGATACGCTTATTGCGCGGTACCATCCCCTGTCCGCTACAGGTAGGACATACGCGGCCACCAGTTTCACCAGTTCCCTGACAGGTGGGACAGATCTCGGTCGATTGAATATTGAATGTTCGAGAGCCACCCAGGTATGCTTCTTGTAATGTAACCTCCACTGGCTGCTCAATATTATCGCCTGCACGCCTGCGCATATCACGTGCAGTACTCCCAGCATTCGCCCTACCCCCGGCAGCGTTGCCTCGTCCGAACAGCGCCTCAAAGAAGTCAGAGAAACCTGGACCATTCGGGTCGAAATCAAAGGGAGTGCCACGACCTCCACCTCCACTATATTGATAGGTGCGCCTGGTACCAGAAGTGCTCGGGCCAAACTGTTCCTGCCAGTTGGGACCCAATGTATCATACTTCTTACGCTTCTCAGCGTCTGAAAGTACCTCGTACGCCTCGTTAATCTCTTTGAACTTCTCCTCCGCCTTTTTGTCGCCGGGATTTACATCAGGGTGATATTTGCGGGCCAGTTTGCGAAATGCCTTCTTGATGTCGTCCGCGCTCGCTCCACGGGCAACGCCGAGTATTTTATAATAGTCTTTATAATCCATATCCCAGCCCTCTTCTTTAAGAAAGAACTAACAGGACTCATGCCATCTGAAGCACGAGTCCCTCTCTAATGCTTATTTATTTCCCATGCTGACCTTGACGCGGGCTGGACGGAGCGTTTCATCACCAAGCGTATAACCTTTGCGGGCCTCTTCAACGATGGTCCCCTCCGGCTGATCGCTGTTTTCGACTGCCTCAATAGCTTCGTGCAGATAGGGATTGAATGGCTCACCTACCGTTGGCACTGCATTGATACCTTCGCTGCGCATCACTTCGTTCATCTGCCAGTTGAACATACGTAACGTCTGCTGTAATTGCTGCTTATCCATCGTATCCTGGTACGAAGCGCCCGCTCCACATTATCCATCACATCAAGCAACTTATTAAAGATCGCTTTCTTCTGATTCTGCACGCGATCGGCGATCACGCGCTCCTGGCGCTTGCGAATATTATCTACATCGGCACGTTCGCGCAGATACTTGTTCCAGTTCTCCGTCGCCTCCTGGCGTGCCTTGTTCAATTGTATTTCTAACTCAGCTATCTTCATTACTTCGGCTGAAGGTTGCATAGTTGACTGCTCTCCCTGATCCTTCCCTTGCTGTTCAGTTTCAGATATCTCTTGAGGCTCTTCCATCACGACATTGTTCTCCTTACTATGACAGTATCTAATAAGCACAAGAATGCTTTAAAGTAAGCTTTATTAGTACTATATTATAAACTTTGAGCCATGCATTGTCAAGTTTTTCCATAAAATGGGAATAAGGATTGGAAGCATGTCTTTTCTAATATCATTTTCTGAGCAAATGAGACATGGTCTCAATATCCCCCCCAAATCCCTTGCTTTTTGACATACTTCATGGCATAGTATTGTAATCTAGATGATACGTTGTATCATTAGATATCCTCTATGAGTAGAGATGGTATGAAAGTTGTATTTGTGGGGAGTAGTATAGACGATGTTAATAGATATCCTCTAGCATTTTACCCCCCACAGTTGAAAGGAAAAACAGTGTCTCTTACAGTTTCACCAACATTATTGGAACAAGCTCAACAGGGAGAGATCCAACAGGCTGATTTTCTTGCCTGCATCAAAAATTCGTTGCCCTATTCCTGGCACATGATAGAGGAATTAGCTGCTCAACTTACACAGAGTGGAGCACAATTCGTCGATAATCAAGTTTCTCCTCCTGATGAACAGGCACGTGGACAATTGCTACGTCTACTCTCTAGTGATGCAATGCGAGGTGCTATTGAGGAACATTTTGGAGTGAAACTTGCATTTCAAAACTGCCACCGCGTTGCCCTTTTCCGTCACGATCAACTTGATCAGATTTATCAAGAATTTATCTCGCCACGCAGTCAGATTCTCAATCAAAAACCTGAATTAGTTGATTGCTAGGAGAACATTCAGGGCATTTCGATGAGGAAATGGTCTCATCTAAGCAACATTATCAGGCAAAGACACATCAATGTATTCCGCGCTTGTCTGCATTGAGGGGATAGGTTCAGAATCCTCGATCATTCCTTGAATATGTAAGGCAAGCGCTCCTCGCATATTCTCTTCAACTTCTTCGCGTATGTCCAGTTGCTACACAGCCAGGAAGATCAGGGGCATACGCGCTGTAGTTTTGTTGTCCTTCTTCAATAATGATGAGAAAACGGTACATTGTGATTTTCCTTTCTTACCAACTCTCTAGATCATCCATCGTTTCCTGCCCATCATCACTCC
The DNA here is from genome assembly GCA_963731415.1 of uncultured Chloroflexia bacterium. Lineage (GTDB taxonomy): Bacteria > Chloroflexota > Ktedonobacteria > Ktedonobacterales > Ktedonobacteraceae > JACDAE01. Next base: position 77,253 of record CAVSVN010000022.1, on the reverse strand, counting down.
AGCGATCCCCACGTTCAAGCATTATCGGTCCCAACAACTCGCTCTGTCTGACGTTGATGCGTTGCCATTTCCAGAGTTCCAGCACCGCCAGGAAGGTGACGATAATAACAAGGCGCGAACGCTCGTTTGCAATAATTTCAGTGAGGGGAAGTGATGAACGTTCCTGTAAGCTGCTCATGATCTCTTCGATACGTTCGCTGACACGCACACGTGCCACTGGCATCAAGCTTGTATCATTTTCTTCGTCACGGGCCTGCAGTTCGAGGAGGCGCTGAAAGGCACGAGTCAACGATTGCACCTCCATATTCACAAGCGTTGGTGGCGTCCAGGTGAGTTGTGCTTCGATACCTGCAAGCAGACCAGAACGGCCATGCGTCTGCATTCCCGCTTCCTCACGCTGGCGCAGAATGGTGGCAATCTCTTTCGCCATCTTGTATTCGACCAGGTGACGCTGCAACTCCTCGGCCATCGTCACAGCGCTCTCACCCTCTTCGCTGGTTTCTTCTTTGTTATTCTGTGGCAACAGGCTCTGCGATTTGATAAAGAGGAGACGGGCCGCAATGGAGACAAAGGCAGCCATATTTGCCAGTGGTAACTTCTCGGCCTCCCACTGATGAAGATACTCCAGGTACTGATCGGTCACGGCTACCAATGAGATCGTCGTGATCTCCATCTGCCGCTTCTCAATCAAGTGCAGCAGTAAGTCAAGTGGCCCTTCAAAAATTGGTAGATGCACAACATAACGCGCCTGTTCACGGGCGGAAAGCTCTTCAACACCGAGCTGCTCTAGCATAACTACGATACCTCGTCAACTTCATGTAACAGAGCCGCAGGACCATCGGGTTGATGATGCGTACGGATATAGAGGACAGCACATTCTGAAAGTCCAGCATTTGCAGCGAGGTCAGCTCCCACATCCGCATGCCACCATGCATAACTCAATGCACGCCGCCATCTGGAAATATGTCGCGTTTCAAATAGAGATGGGGATATCACGAGGCGGACAAGCAAGCCAGGTGTGTAGCGTTTGCCCAATACAATTGCAGGGCGTGTCCAGAAGGGAGCACGTCCCTGTGCCTTGCCAACATCATGCAACAGTGCTGCCGCCAATAGATCGTTCTCTCCACATCCGCGTTTCTGCAGACCCCGGCACACACGCAGGCTATGTTGCTGATCGGCACGTGACATGCTCTTAAAAAGTGGCAACGCCGAAGCCGGCAACCAGCGCTCCACCTCGACAATATCTTCAGGAGAGAGCGCCCCTGTAAAACCAAGTTGCTGACGTACCTGTGTCAGGCGATACCAGATTACCTGAAAAGGCGTTTGCCCATGTATACTTCTATGCAAGATCATTTATACCCATCTAGAGTATGTAGAGAGAGACAATATTGATCGGTAGATCAGCAGGATGAGGTATAACTCCAACGACCAGGGATACTATATTCATCGCACCAAGCCAGATATAGTACGACAGGTGGAATAGTGGAAAACCGCCAAGACCTGCCAGGTTAGCCAGAAATGGCAAAAGGAAGAACAGAGCGAGAATTGCAAACTGTCCATAAGGAGCGGATTTCGCAAATTGAATGGCCTGCTTGCTTGGAAGGAGTGTATACACAATCTGATATCCATCGAGGGGGTAGAGCGGGATTAGATTAAAGAGCGCGAGGCTGACATTCACGATCGCAAAAACGATGAGCAGTTGCAGTACACGAACAATAAAAATATTTCCTGTTAAGTAAGGTGCAGTGAAGTGTGCGATTAATGCAGTTAACAATCCAATAATCAAACTAAAGAGAGGACCGGCTAATGCAACGACAAAGACGCCAGCATTCGGTCCTATACGCATCTTCCACGGATCGGGTTTCACAGGTTTGCCCCAGCCCAGGCCCAATGCAGGGGCAGAGACGACCTGAAAAGCCAGAACCACGCACATAAGTGTTCCTACTGGATCAATATGCGCGGGTAAACTAAACGTCTGTCGCCCTTCCGCACGCGGCGTCGTATCACCAAGCCAGCCAGCCATCAATGTATGACCCAGTTCGTGCAATATAACCGCTACGAGAAAAGAGCCAATAATCATCAATGCTAGCAAAACATTTATGCCATCCATTGCTTGTCCTCACTCTATATTTCAGCTAAAAGATCTATTTCCATACCCTCACATGCAGAGCGTGTAGATGGAAAATGTGCCTGCGCCATCGCTTCCATAGCATCCAACTGGTTATCATTATAGGTTGGTTCATGATGAAAGAGAACTAACTCATGAACATGAGCAGTCTGGGCCGCCTCTACCGCCATCTCAACAGTACTATGCCCAAAGCCATGCTTACCACGTCGATAATCATCGACCGTATATTGTGCATCATGAATTAACAGGTCAGCACCCTCTACAAAGGCCAGGAATTCTGGCTCACAGCCATTGCTCCATTCTACATCGGTTGCATATACCATGCGCCGACCAGCATATTCTACACTATAAACAACCGCTCCATTGAGAGGATGACTTCGCGTAAATTTTGCCAGCACACACACCTCTTCGCCATCTCTCCGCTCGTTTCCCACCCCATTTATCGATGGCTCGCCATTATCGGAATACCACATCACCCGCAGGTCGTCGGTTACTGTATGAAACGTGCGTCGCGAAGGTAATTTACGCACGTCTACAGGGAAATACGGTGGAGACATCATTGGGGTTACGATCTGCTCAATATTCTGACCTGCCAGTTGGGGACCAAAGAGGTGGATATTAGTACGAGCATCGAAGAGAGGTGAGAAAAAAGGAAAACCGACCAGGTGATCGCCATGAGCATGTGTGAAAAACAACGCGAGATGTGCGGTTCCATTCATACTCCGTAGAAGCTCGTCGCCCAGACGAATAATTCCACTACCCGCGTCAAAAACGAGCGTATGTGTACCGGCCTGAACTTCGACACACGAGGTATTCCCTCCGTGCCGAAGTGTGTGGGATCCTGGCGTGGGATAACTTCCTCGTACACCCCAGAAACGAACCAGAAAACGCTGCGCCATATTATTTTTGCTCCTACGGCAATAACAGTGAAGAGATTAAGCCCTCCTATTATAACTTGCCATGGAAGCATTGAAAAGGTTTCTTTTCTACCGAAGGAGAGGAATCAGAAATCAACCTATACTATACATCTTCGTCCGGCAATAATCCGTGCTTCAATGCAAAGATTGCTACCTGTGTACGATCACGTAGATGGAGTTTCTGAAAAATGGTTGAAAGATAGTTCTTCACCGTTTTCTCAGAATAAGCCAGCTTCTCTGAGATCTCTTTGTTGCTCATACCCAGCGCAACATAGCGTACAATCTCCACTTCCTTTGCCTGCAACGTCTCCATATTCTGCTGACCCGGCACGCCTTCAGATAAGCGCCGATACTCTTTGACGATCATATCTGTCATTTCTGGTGCTACAAATACACTTCCGGCACACACCATTCTAATAGCTTCAGCAACCTCACGTGCCGACGTTGTCTTCAGAAGGTATCCTCGGGCACCGCTCTTCACCGCCTGCAATACTTGCTGGTTTTGCTGCTGCATGCTCAATATAATGACTGCAATCTCTGGAAATTCCTGCACCACCTGCTGCGTCACCGTAATCCCATCCATTCCAGGCATATGAATATCCATCAACACCACATCTGGACGCAACTGGCGTATCTTTTGCAATGCCTCTATGCCATCAACCGCTTCCCCTATTACCCGGATATCCTGTTCTAATGCAAACAGTTGTCTTAATCCCTCGCGCATCAGTTTGTGATCATCAACAAGTAACACACTGATTACATTGATATCCTTCGTATCTTCTATACGCTTATCGAAGTTCGCAACAGTATGAGCCTCTTCACTTTTTTCTCTAGTCGCAGAAATCATTGTAGTAGGAGAGAAATAACCTCCTGTCGTATGCTTTCTATCATCTACATTGGGGTGGCTCACAAGGAATCCCTCCAATCTGGAATAATGCTTTTTCATGCACCAATGATCGGCGCAATTAAATCTATCTGTCAACTCGCTCTCTCTTTAGTATAGCAAGTTGCCAATAGAATACATCCCTTATAAGAGTGATTTTTTGGGAGTACGGTGGGCGCGATAAATCTGGCCCGTACGGTGGGCGGCGTCAACGCGGCCCCTACACGTTGTGTTCCTGGAAACGAGCTTTGATGCTGGCAAGTTGGCGGGCATGCTGCTGGTCGTGTTGTGGAAGTACGTTGACGAATTGATAAAATTTTATCTGGCCCCAGACAGGATGCTGCGCGGGACACTCCCAGGCTTCAGTGGAGAGACTGGAAAGATAAGCAAAAATCTCTTCGCGCCGCGCCGCCATTCCAGCCAACACAGACTCCAGGGAAACTGGTAATTCCGCCTCCCATGTCGCTTGCGGAGCCACCTCACCTGTATTAGCTAGCAGCGGATTATCCTCATCTTGTATCTTCTGCATCTGCTCCAGTGCCAACCCATCGGCGATATAAAGATGATGGGCTAACTGCAAGGGAGACCACTCTTCAGTAGAGAATTGTTTTGTTAGCTCATTATTGCTAAATCTTGCAAGCTGGCTCATAAATTCGATGCGAGCCGTGACCAGCTTGTCCCGGATTTTCTCGAAAGGGTTTTCGACGGTCGCCATTTTATTCCTCCAGTATCTACATAAGTGTAGTTTCTTTCGTCGAGGCACGAGAACAATTAATTGGCCGCTACTCTTCGCGTTTCACTAACTTGCCATACAGACTCTCCAATTCATCCTGATTGTTGAAATGCAGGACAAGCGTTCCTTTTCCCTTTGGATTACATTTAAGGTCTACCTTTACCATCAGCGCGTTGCGAAAATGCGTCTCTAGCTCCGCCAACTCAGGTGCGCGATCGGGGCAAAGCTGTAACTTGCCGTACCGCCGTTTCGATATCCTGTGACGCTTTGATTCTGGCCGCCAGTTCTTCCGCTTGCCGCACGTTCAGATGCAACGTCACGATCTGGTTCATCGCCGTCACCTGGTCTTCTTCGCGCGTAATTCCAACCAGAGCACGCGCATGGCCCTCACTAAAATTTTCTGGCTGGTTGATCAAGGCGTCACGTACTTTCGGAACCAGTTGCAAGAGGCGCAACGAGTTGGTAACAGTGCTGCGATCTTTCCCTACCTGTTTCGCCACCATCTCCTGGGTCAGGCCAAACTCCTGAATCAATGCCTGGTATGCCAGAGCCTCCTCAACAGGATTCAGGTCGGCGCGTTGAATATTCTCGATCAAAGCCATTTCGAGCATCTGCTGGGGCGTCACATCTTTGATGACCACAGGCACTTTTATCAAACCAGCCAGTCGTGCTGCACGCCAGCGCCGCTCGCCTGCAATAATCTGATACTGCACTGTATCAGAAGCTATCTCCTCTTTACGAACATTATAAGGCTGAGGCTCTTCCGCTAACCAGGAGGAACTTATATCTTTGCCAGTATCTTTTGGAGCGCTATCTAGACGGGTAACAATTATAGGTTGAATAAGACCATGCTCTTTGATGGAAGCGCTCAACTCTAGCAGCCGAGGATCATCTTCACGGAATGCTCTACGTGGTTGACGTGGATTAGGGATGATGCTCTCAAGCGGCACTTCCGGCACTACCTCCTTCACCTCAGATGAAGATGATTGCACTTGCGGAGAGATCGCCTCGGAAGCGCCTGAGAAGAGAGCATCCAGGCCACGTCCCAGACCGGATTTTTGCTTAGCCACGAGCCATTACCTCCTCAGCCAATGCACGATAGGCCAGAGCACCTGGAGATGTAGGGTCATAATCAAGAATAGCTTGCCCAAAACTAGGTGCCTCACTCAAACGAATGTTACGATTGATAATGGTCTGAAATGCCTCTTCTGGAAAGTGGTTACGCACCTCGCGCACAATATCGCCTGCTAACCTCGTACGCGGATCGTACATTGTCAGCACCACTCCTACTATATAGAGGGCTGGATTAAGCTTATTTTTAACCAGATTGAACGTATTGAGCAACTGAGTTAACCCTTCCAGAGCCAGATATTCGCATTGGATAGGTATCAACAGACCATCAGCAGCAACCAGGGCATTGATAGTAAGCAGACCAAGCGAGGGGGGACAATCGATAATAATATAATCGCAACGGTTACGGATAGGCTCCAATACCTGGCGCAAACGATGCTCACGCGCTAATGTCCCGACCAGTTCGATCTCAGCTGCCGCCAGATCCACCGTACAGGGAGCCACGACTAACTCGCGCCTGGGAGATGGCACTATCGCATCAAATATCGTAAGGTTTTCCTGATCCTGTATAAGGAGATCATAAATAGTACACGGACGCTTATTCTTTAGAACGCCGATACCACTGGAGGTATTTGCCTGTGGGTCCATATCGACCAGCAACACCTTGCGCCCTGCCGCTGCAAGATAGGTAGCAAGATTGATAGCCGTTGTCGTTTTACCCACTCCCCCCTTCTGGTTTGCAATCGCATATACTTTTGACACAGACTGCTACCGTACCTTTCCTCTGCCATGGCAAAAAAGACAACGCGAAACGTTCTACACGCTGTAGAGACATTGTAGCAAATGTACTTACTATAAGCAAGAAATAATTTGCTAGCGCTATAACGTAACGCGATTGCCTCCTGCAGGCATAGTAAAACGCAGAAATCCTCCCATCGCCAGGCGTGTACAGATAACAGCTAGCGTGTAGAGAGCAAATAATAACGCACCCGTCCTCAATTCATAGATTCCCAGATCGAGCAACGTCAGGTGATTGCGTCCAGTTGCAAATAATCGAACAAGGGCTGGTCCTTGAGGAACACCAAAACTGCCAACCGCCATACCAAACACAAGCGTAATCAGCACATCGATACCGAAACAGAGCGCGGCCAACCGTGGACCAAGCAACCAGAAACGTCGGCTCAACCGTTCGCGTTTTGTAGAGGCCATGCGCCGCGTAGCCCAGACGGGCGCAATGAGATACTGCAACACCAGGAATAACAGAGGAACAGCAACGTAGGTCCAATCAGGAAAAATAATTGGATTGATCAATGCACCAAGACGACCAAGCGTGTAGAGAATAAGACCCTCTATCACGCCTCGTCGATAACTGACTTTATTAAACATAATAGACTGATTTCCGTTTCAGGATTATAGGGAGATGAAGCACTGTTCCTGTTTAGTGGCAGCCACACCCTCCACCACCGCACGCACAGCTTCCCATTGCGGGCTGAACGTCGTCATACGAACTATCTTCACCACCGCCTCCACTCCGTTGCGCGGCAAATACTGAGAGCAGGCGACGCACTTTTTCACCCTGGCATTTCGCACAGACTACATCGTCAGCGTGTTTATGGCTGACGAGCAACTCAAATTTTGATTGGCAGTCTGAGCAATAGTACTCGTACATTGGCATCGAAAGATACCTCCTGGTAGATGAAACACGTTTTTAACCATAGATATTGTAGTTGGTTGGGGTGAGAGTCGTCAAGTTACAATACCAATCCTCTTCACTAACCCACCCAATAATGCGATCCTTATCGGCAACGAATCCAACTCCACATACTCATCAGGATTATGCGCGAGTCCCCCACCAGCACCCAGGCCATCAATTGTAGGTATCCCCAGAGGCGCTGTATTATTGGCGTCAGAAGCACCACCACTCGCCAGGTCCTGTATCTCTAACCCCAGTTCCTTCCCAACCTCCTTCGCAGCTCGCACTAGCGGCGCATTTTGTTCCGAACGCTCAAAAGGCAGGCAGCGCATATCCCCGCTTAACGTAATCTGAGTCCCATCCATTATTTTTCGGGACGCCACTCTGCGCATCGCCTCCTCAATTGCCTGGATGCCTGCTACGCTACTGGCCCGTACATCCATCTCCAGATAAGCGGTATCGGGAATTACATTGCTGCGCTCACCACCTCGTATTACCGTTACCGAGAGCGTAGTGCCAGGAATCGTTCCTTGTAACGCCTGCATTGCCTGCACTTGATAAGAAAGTTCGAGAATCGCGTTAATGCCCTTCTGTGGCTCAACGCCTGCATGGGCAGAGCGCCCACGAACCTCGACGCGATAGAGTCCCGAACTGCGTCGCGAAGAGACGACTTGATTCGTTAAACGGCCCGGCTCCAACACGATCACTGCATCAGATTGCCGCGCCAGTTCCTGAATGAGCGGTTTACTGACGGGCGAGCCTATCTCTTCGTCGCTGTTGAGGATAAAGGTCACGCTCTTGTAGTTAGCTTCTCCTGCTACAATAAGCTGGTGCACGCCGTACATGCCAATCAGTACGCCCGATTTCATATCTAGTACGCCTGGACCTTTTGCGATGCTCTTACCATCCTGTTCACTGATTGAAAATGGACGCCGCTCGACTTCTCCATCAGGAAACACAGTATCCATATGTCCGATCAATAAAATACGTGCTCCATCAGGTACACTTCCCTCATGGATGGCGACAAGATGATTGCCATATTCTCGTTGCACATCAAAATATGTCGAGAAGCCAAATTTATGAAAGCGCTCTTGCAGGTAGGCACCAACATGATCCACACCAGCTTTGTTATATGTGCCCGAATCGATATTCACGACAGTCTTCAGATCGGCAAGGTACGGCTCCACAATCTGCTCAGCACGTTCTACAAGATAGTGTTTCTGCACTTAAATAATCCCCTCTCCTCGAAATTGTGCAATCTCGGCTTCATTATAACCAATTTCTAGCAATATCTCTCCCGTATGTTCACCCAATCTGGGAGGCGCATAACGTTGCTCAATCGTCACATCTGAGATACGTGGAAAACTTGACAATGAAGAGAATGGCTCGCCATCTCTATTCCCTGCAATGGTTACATCTCTTGCCTGTGCCTGAGCATCATTTAGAGCCTCAGCAATATCATATACGGGGCCGACACAGGCATCAATCTCAGCTAGTTCCACCAACCACTCATCTCGTGTCCGCGTTTTAAAGACCGCACTTAACATATCTAGCGCCTCATTACGCTCTCCCGGTCCCACTGGCATATGAAAAGGAAGCAATTCTAGGTGTCCAATCCGCGTGCAAAACGTTTGCCAGAACTTGAGTTCCAGCGCTGCCAATGTCACGTGCTTACCATCTTGTGTCTCATAGATATTGTAGCAGGGTAGGCCGCCATCAAGCGTTGAATGTCCCGGCCTGGGTACCTTACCAGTATTGAGATAGGTGGTCGCGCTTAACGAGAGCAACGACAGCAACCCTTCGGTCATTGAAACATCTATCTTACGTCCCTCTCCAGTTTGAGCACGACCAACCAGGGCCGTCAAAATACCGATCATCGCCATTTGACTCCCGCCCGCCAGGTCGCCAAACTGAGTAGGTGGCATCACTGGTTCGCCATGCGTACTACGGTTATAATGGAGCAACCCGGCATAGCCAGCATAATTTAAATCGTGTCCCGCCTGTAGCAGGTACGGCCCATCCTGCCCATAACCACTGATGGCACAGTAGATAATACCCGCATTCTTTTCTTTGAGCTGCTCATAGCCCAATCCCAACCGCTCCATTACGCCTGGACGAAAGCTTTCTAGAATCACGTCGGCCTTGTCCACCATGCGTAAAAATACCGTGCGTCCCTGTTCGCTTTTGAGATTAAGCGTCACACTGCGCTTATTGCGATTGAGCGCCAGAAAATAGAGTCCCATTCCTCCTGGACCAGATGGATGCATTGAACGGCTATAATCCCCGCTGCCAGGCTCCTCCACTTTAATAACATCCGCGCCAAAATCCGCCATCATCTGTGATGCATAAGCGCCCGGCACCAGGCGCGATAGATCAAGGATACGTACGCTGCTGAGAGGTAAATCCATCCGTGTCTCCCTCGTGTGCTAGAATATGGACAAAGGCGATGATAGTTGTAGCGTAGCAGGGAGGAAGAGTCATTGTCAACGTCACATTATATTTTTGTAGACAAACTCATATAGCAAAGGACGTATGAAAACGATAACAGATACATCTCAGCACACTGTTCTTCCCCCTTCACTCCGCTTGAATATTGCTCTGGCCTTCTTTGCCTTTATCCTCTTTGGTGCCAGCGATGGTACATTTGGAGTCATATTGCCGAGCGTGAGCATGCACTATAACGTTGGTATAGGAACTATTGGCTTGCTCTTTATATGTAGTAGTATTGGCTACGTCATAGGTTCCTTCAACAATGGGCTACTCATGAGTAAATTGGGTAATCGCTTATTTTTGATGGCTGCTGCCACCTTTTTTCTTCTAGCAGCGATACTCATTAGCCTGATGCCACCTTTTTTCGTGCTGGCCGTTGTATATATAATATTAGGTCTGAGCGTGGCTATGCTCGATGCCGGTCTGAACTCCTATATCGCAGAGTCTACCCAACAATACGAAATTGCTCAACTACCTGCACGCTTTTTACGGAGCTGGTGCATTGCTCGGACCAGCATTAGCTTCCAGTCTGCTGGCATTAAAACAAGGATGGAATACTGTCTACATCGTGTGGGGCAGTATAGGTGTTGTATTGTTGCTCTGCTTCACTTTTTTCTTCAAAGAAAATACTATCCAGCATGCAGAAAACACTTCATCGGCAGGGAGTACTCTGGCGACTACTCTCAGGTTACGCATCGTCTGGTTGGCAGCTATATTTCTGCTGGTCTATGTTGGAACTGAGATCAGCCTGGGCAATTGGAGCTACAGCTTCCTTACTGAGGAGCGGCATGGCGCAACTCTGATATCTGGTTGGACCGTTAGTGGATACTGGTTCGGATTGATGATGGGACGCCTGATGTTAGGAAGAGTGGCACAGCGTATAGGTGATAAGCGTTTGATAGAGCTATGCCTGGCAGGAATTATAATTGCTCTGCTTCTCATATGGTTATTTCCTTTCGCGGTTGTATCTGCTCTCGGTCTCTGCCTGGCAGGATTTAGCCTGGGACCAATCTTTCCCACAACGATAGCACTACTGTCGAAACGCCTCTCGACCCGTCTACTAGCTACAGCGGTCGGATTTGCCGCTAGCCTGGGCAGTATGGGTGGTTCTTTGTTACCATGGTTGGCTGGCAACCTGGCACAACACATTGGCCTCTGGTCCCTTCTACCGTATGTAATAGTACTCGCAATTATTCAGGTGGGAATATGGTTTGTATTGCAAAGAGAGTAGGGAGCTACATGAGCGCGATTAATCTCCCTACCCTGGGCGCGATTAATCTGGCCCGTACAAAGTGATATACTCGGAAGTAATTATGTAGTTCCAACCCACTAGAGGATTTTACCGATGACATTTCCACAAATATTGATACTCTTTATCACATCAGTTGTTGGAGGAACATTGAACTCAGTCGCCGGAGGAGGAAGCTTTTTCACCTTTCCAGCTCTTATATTCGTTGGTATTCCAGCTATTCCAGCTAATGCAAGTAGTACAGTAGCACTCTGGCCTGGTTCAGTTGCCAGCATGGGTGCATATCGCCGCGAAATTGCTCAGCAGCAGCGGAGTTTCCTTATCCTGATGATCGGTACAAGTCTTATTGGAGGTATTATTGGTGCTCAACTTCTCCTGCATACTCCCGCTTCAATCTTTCAGGGCTTAATTCCTTATCTCTTGTTGACGGCTACCCTGCTCTTTGCTCTTAGCGGTCCAATTACAACCCGATTGCGCATGCGTAATATAGGCAAAACACGCCTCTCTCTTCGGGCGCTCATTGCTGTTGCTATCGCACAACTAATCATTTCTACCTATGGTGGATACTTTGGTGGCGGCATCGGGATTTTGATGCTGGCAACACTGGCGATGATGGGGATGGAAGATATTCACGTTATGAATGGCCTCAAAACGGTGCTGGCATCATGCATTAATGGCGTGGCTGTCATCATTTTTATTCTGGCGCGTGCCGTATTCTGGCCTGAAACAATTTTGATGATCGTCGGCGCTATTATTGGCGGGTATGGTGGTGCCTACTACGCCCGTAAGATTGATCCCAAACTGGTACGCGGCTTCGTGATCGTTGTCGGTCTCGCTATGACTGTGTACTTTTTTGTTACTACATACATTTTGCATCACACGTAAACGATTAACGGTGGCTATACGTGTAACTTTTACGTACTCATAAATAGATACTAGCAAAAATATCATTCTACCGTGCGAGAACATGGATTCGACTATGAAGCAACAAAAAACTGAACCGACAAAGCTTACCGATACAACGAATGGAGAGCATACTGCGAATACAACTCCTTCATCCAATGAAAAGGCGACGACAGATAACAGCGAACATGCAGGCAAATGGGCCGTTCTAGCCGTTGTTGCCATCGGTGTCTTTATGGCCACGCTCAATTCATCGATTGTCAATATTAGCCTTCCTGCGATTGCTAGCTATTTTAGTGCTTCTCTCAACGGGGCCGTTTCATGGGTTATTATCGCCTATCTGGTTGCTACTGCTGCTATTCTACTGACCGCTGGACGCCTGTCGGACATGATCGGGCGCAAGGCCGTCTGGATCGCAGGACTCGTTCTTTTCACAGGTAGTTCGGCTCTCTGTGGTCTTGCTCCCTCTCTTGCATTCTTGATTGCAGCACGTGCCATTCAAGGCCTGGGTGGAGCACTTCTTATGTCCGTAAGCCCTGCAATACTCACATCAGCCTTTCCTTCTAACGAACGTGGTCGCGCTCTCGGACTGAACGCCGTTATCGTAGCCCTTGGTGTGAGCGTCGGTCCTACCCTTGGTGGCTTTATCACTGCTTATTTTTCCTGGCGCTGGATATTTTATGTAAATGTTCCTTTCGGCATCATCGGTCTTATCCTGACATTGCGCGTGCTTACTGAGCGGTTGCATCGCAATCCTGGACGCTTCGATCCTCTCGGTGCTATTCTGCTAGCTATCGGTCTGGCTGGAATTACCGCTGGTCTATCATTTGGGCAGGAACTGGGATGGACTTCTCCGCTGCTTATTGCGATGCTGGTGGTTGGAGTGCTTGCCCTGGTCGCTCTACCCTTCGTCGAGCAACGCGTGGCTAACCCTATTATCGTGCTCTCACTCTTCCGACGCCGCGTTTTTGTCTCGGCTAACTTGAGCCTGATCTTGAGTTTCCTGGCCCTGTTCGCCGTCAGCTTCATGATGCCATTTTACTTTGAACAACTGCGTAACTTCCCTACCGAGGAAGCGGGACTATTACTGACACCATTGCCAATCACGCTAGCTATTATAGCGCCATTCAGTGGCTCGCTTGCTGACCGCATCGGCTCTCGTTGGCTGGCTGCTGGCGGATTAGCTATATGTTGTGTTGGCCTGGTTTTTATCAGTCAGCTTAATGCACAAAGCTCCATCTTTGATATTATCTGGCGTCTGGTCTTTATCGGCCTGGGTCAGGCATTGTTTCAATCTCCGAATAATAGCGCCTTGCTCGGTTCAGCCCCACGTGATCTGCAAGGGAGTGCTTCTGGTTTCCTTGCCACAGGTCGTGTTATGGGACAAAGCCTGAGCGTTGCCCTGGCTGGAGCTATCTTTGCAGGATTGGGTGGTTCTGCGGCAGGCGCAACCCTGGTTATGCATCCTAAAGCTGCTCAGATCGGTTCATTGCAACAAACATTTGTGCATAGCTTTCAGGTAGCGTTTCTTGTCTGCGCGTCTATTGCAGTTATCGGAGTGTTTGCTTCTCTCGTTAGAGGCAAAGAGGAAAAGAAGAAATCAAGGTAGAGGTCTGCTGATTTGTGCCTACAATGCTACTTATCCTGTTGATAACGGCGTTTATGTAACCAGCGAAAGCCAGGATAAAAAATAGTTAATGCGGCTATGGTCACAAATACTCCTATATAAATAAGTGTAGACCACCATGGCTGCTCGTTCGGCAAGATACCAAGTACGTCTTTGTTGTTCACGATCATATTCGCTGCGGTAATAGCCAATATAATCCCCACTATCCACATCAGCCAGGACAGGCGATCAATGATAAGTGAAACAAACGCGCTTCCTACCAATAAAAGTATGATACTGACGACCAGTCCGATGATTAACAGCCAGGTTTGATATTTTGCCAGCGCAGCAATAGCAATAACGTTATCCAGGCTCATCGTCACATCGGCAATAACAAGTGTGAGAATAGCGCCTGGCAAGTTATCTTTTTTAAATAAGTGTCCATTTCCTTTTTTGTCGCCGTTGGCTTCAGTGTTTTCAGCAATATCGGTTCCATTTCCATCGTCACGCTGCAAAAGGAGTCGAATGGTTATGATGACAAGAATGACTCCACCAAACACCTCTATATACGGTATATGCAGTAAAAGTGTTACGGAATAGGTAAGCAATATACGAAGAAGAATTGCGCCCAATCCTCCAATAACAAATGCGACCCAGCGTAAATCTTTGGGAATACCGAAGGCAACCGCTCCTATGACGAGTGCATTGTCGCCACTGAGTACAAGATCAACTAAAATAATACTACCCAGAACAGGTAGCCAACTTGCCATATCCAGCTCCTTCTCGGAAGATACTTAGAGAAATCATATCATATGGACGCCCCTTACCATCATTATCAATGTCTCAGGCACAGACACTAGTGACCCGGTTTTTAGCTCTATAGCTCCATAGTTTAGATACTCTAGCCAATCCCTGCGCCAGGTATCCCTATAAGTTCGCATCTACCTATAAATGGCATAATAAATGCCTTTTTTTACTACCTATGAATCACACACTCGCTAGAGTAGAATTTAAATTCTATTATAGTGCGTAAATTCTCTACTTGCGTTATGCAACCTCTTTTAACTGCAATGGAGGGATAACAGAAGATATATCAAGTGGAAAAATCCTTTGCGGCTGAACTGTACAACATTTTATAGCAGTTCTCAAGCAGACTTCAAGAGGCATATTCGTATGTATAATATGCATTATCGGTTCTAAATGTGAAAAGTGAGCAGGATCTGGCTCCATGGTAAATGTTTTTTCATTCAATTGGGAGATAAGCGATTTTCGCTGAAAAAGCCGTTGCTTACGCAGCTCATCGTTATTGCCAACTACACAATACAAAGCTTTCAAGTCTATATCAGAGAAACTTGCTAATTCTACAGCACGCTTCCAGATAAAAAAAGGGCGGGAAGAAGTATCAAGAATAACAGAGCGCCTCTCTTTTTGAAGAGCAATAGCAACTCTTTCAAAGGACTTTTCATATGCATTCCATGCTGCATCTTCATCGGAAAGGCCAGAATACATAAAATCCGCTTTAAAGTAATCTTTGCTAATCAGTTCCCAACCGAGAGCCTGCTCCAACTTAGCAGCAAGGGTGGTCTTCCCACTACCTGGCAAACCTGCCATGAGTATGAGTGTTGGTTTTTGTGTAATATTGTATAGCATTGTGCATATTTCCTATCCCCTGCTGTAGTAGTGAGGTTGTAAAATAAGATACAGAGCAAGCTAGATGCAGGAGAGCCTGAAATGTTCCTGCGAACTTTATGATCTTATATGGATCCTTACATGTATCACTCTTGAAATGTAGTTGTGCTGACTCTATTTATAGCTTACTCTCGCTTAAAAGGCTGTAATCTAAGTCCTTTTCAGGCTTGAGTATAGCTTCAAATGTATGCTAAGATGTGCCAGATTTGTGCCAGTTCTATGCTTTATGTATAAGGTATGATCGATTTTATCATTAACCGTCTCATGGTTTCTTAAAGAAGGTCTCCAAATATTCCTGTCTTCCGCTTGCCGCGCATAAAACTTCAGCACATATTCAGGTTATTGGCAGTAATTTGACATTCTCAGGCAGAGAAATGATACTATGATTTGAGTAAAATGTTTTGGCATTACTTGAATTATCAGATATGGAAGCACTATTAGGGAGTGCCTGAAGGTGAGGAATACATGACCGATTATTTCGCAATTAGAGAAGACCTGCGATTAGGGCTTTCTGTCATTACTAAATCGTGTATTGAGAAAGCCAAAAATTGGATCATGTGCATCCATACCGCTGACATAAATAATGATGGGAAGATAGAAATATTAGCAGGTTCGCGCGATGGTCGTGTCCGTGCGCTTGATGAAGAAGGTAAACGCTGGGAACGCATTATTGGAGACAAAAGAATTGTAACAGCTATTGTTGTAGTAACTTCACAGGAAGATCCCTGTACCCGAATTATTGTAGGAACCCAGGATGGGAAGTTGTACGTTCTGGATGAAGACGGAAAAACTCTTGACAGAGATGAGAAAACAACCTACGCATTTGACGAAAGTAGTGGTATTGCTTTACAAAGGGAGAAAGAGAAATCCGCCTATTGGCAAAGCTACGATTATGGTATCCGCTATCTGGCTGTGAATCCGGAACACGATTCTACCGTGATCATTGGCACCGATAATCACTGGATACACGCCTTTAATTATAAAAACCAACAAGAACATTGGAGGTCGTCTATACATGGTGAAATTCATGCAGTTTTTTCTTATGATCTTAATGGTGATGGGAAGTTGGAAACGGTCGTCGGCTCTGGTACCAGGCATCTCGAAATTCTCGACGCAAATGGAGTCAGTATTGCCCATCGTGATGTTCAAGGCCAGGTTAATACTATTTTTGTAAGTGATGTGGATGATGATGGAGAACCTGAAATCTTGCTTATCATCGAGGGGAAAAAACTCTATGCGTTCTCCTCTTCCTTAAAAGAAAAATGGCACTATCCTTCTCATCCTTATCTTCCATTGAAATATCGCCTCCTCTCTTTGTGTATTGCTGACATTAATCGTGATGGCGCAAATGAGATTATACTTGGTACAGAAGATAAACAACTGTATATCCTCGATAAAGAGCGAAAAGAACTGTGGCATGAGAGTCTAGGATATCGTGTCCGGTGTATAGAAGCGAGCGACTTTGATAAAGACGGTCGTATTGAGCTACTTGCCGGGGCAGATGGTACAGAAGATGGGCGTATATACGCTATACGGATTGGATTGGTCGGACGCCCTCTAAATAAGATTATCGATGAGTACCAACGTATAGGAAAACCTCCATTTGATGATATTGTGAAACCTGATTCTCCTGAATATACACTTCTCTCCGAGATCATTGAAGTCGTAAAATCTCCCCCCGAAGCAATCAAGCTAAAACAAATAGAACAGCAGCTCGAAATAGAACAACAAACAATAAAAAAAGAGAAAAAAGTGGAGAGCTATAAAAAAGCTCTTTCTAATGCTTTGTTATTAGAACAGCAGAAAGTACAACCTATCTGGCAAAAGAACGTAGAAGGGATCATTTCAGCTCTTAGTTTTGGAAATATTTCTGGAGACGAGAGGCTAGAAATTATTATTGCAACAGATAGAGAGACGATCTGTGCCTATAATGCTCAGGGAGAGTATCTCTGGCACTTCTCCATTAAGAATCAGATTAAAGAGGTCTATACTGGTTATACTGATCATGGACGCTGGGCAAAAGTTCTTGTGCTTTCAGCTGACCATCGTTTGCATTCCATCAGCCATTCGTCACGAAATAACAAACAACCAATAAAAGTAAGTTCTAAGAGCATGCACAATAACATATCTTGCTTTTGTGTCAACACCTATGGGCGTAATGGTCCGGTTGAGATTATTTTGGGATCTCTTGACAAAAAGATTTTTATTTACAAAAACGATCTAGAGACATGCCTTAGTACAATTGAAACACCACGTGGTATCACTGCTCTCTGTGCTCATGTTGCTAAAGATGATCGTTCCCTCAGTATTATCGCCGCCAGTGCTGATAAAACAACTGATAACAGCACTATTTATGCATATACAAGGCGGGGGGATGGCCCTTTATGGGAGTACTCTATCCGTGGAACAAAAGGAACTTCGCAGATACAAGAAACCGCCCAGGTATTTCAACTTTATATTAGAGATATTGATAACGATGGAAACTTAGAGGTAATTGTAGGAGATGGTGAGCGTAATATTCATGTCCTCGATCATCAAGGTCATTTAAAATGGCGTTACTATCTGCCTCATGAAGTTCTAGCCGTTGAGGCTGCTCGCTTAGAAGATGAACAATGGTCTATACTGGTCAGTTGCAAAGATAACAGCCTTTACGTCTTTAATAGAGAGGGAGATCCCCCCTGGACGTATCAAGCAGGTGCTAGAATTACTGTTATAGGCGCACGCGACATTGATAAAATGGAAGATACAGAGATAGTGATTGGTTTCGACGACCGCTTAAAAGCTTTGCAGATGGTCAATCAATTACAATTACAGGACTTGATCCAACAGTGTTGGTCTGCATTGACGATATTATCGCCTGAAAAAGATTCTGAGACGAGCAAAGGGCCAGGCATTATTGAAAAACTTTTTGAAGATCATGACCCTCTATTACGAGCTTTCGCATTAAAAAAAGTTTCGGAACGTTCTCCTCACTCATCAGAAGATTTTCGTATTTTTGACAAGGCTCTCTCTGATACCTCACAAGAGGTACGCAAAGCACTTATCCCGGCTGTCATGAAGAATTATGTTCTCGACCCTGATAAGTCACAATTAATTCTTACAAAGCTCTCACGCGATGTTACACCCGTTCAGCTTGCTTTTGTGAATACAATTCATATGTTACTAGAACATAACCCACAGATTATTTTTGAATACCTTAACCAGTTTCTCAAGAATATGGATCGCTATGGACGCTATGCTGTGTTACGACAGTTACATTACTTGATTAGCCGCTCCAATGTCCATTCAAGTACTCCCTATAGAGAAAAGATTCTGCGCATGTTGCTCAGAGCTGCACAGGACTCAGAATCAGAATGGATCCAACAAGAGGCCGGGCGTACCCTGGCTCACTTTCTGGATCAACATCCCGGTGATCTCCTGGCTAACCTTTTCAGGTGTATTACAGAGGGAATTAAAATAGACATTCTGTGGCACATCCTACATCATGCAAATACTCCCGTTGTACAGCATATTTTTCGTGCTTTTATTCCTCTGATTGATTATCGAGACAGTGAGAATGAAAAAGAGCACACAAAAGTGGATTATCTAAAAGGTATTGATGGACTGGACCATAGAAAAGCTGACCATCTTGATGATAACAACGCATTGGAGCTTATCGAAGACGCAGTAAAGGCACTTGAAGAAGCCAGATCGCTCAGAAATGGCAAAGAAGTCTGCTTAATTTATGAAGAGTTTCGTCGCCTTTTCTGTATTTGCACACTGAGTGCGGTTGCCGATTATCATTGTCAGTTGAACACAAATGAGTTTGCACAGGATAACCACCACACTTCTATTATATTGCGCGTCTGCCAGCGACTAAGTACCATTACACGCCTCCTGCGCATTTACCTCAAGCGAGAGGGGCTTAATGATCGCCTCACTAGTTTGCTGGAAGCCAGCAGTACAATAGATACCATTTCTAAGTTTACTATGCAAGAATATACCACTATTTTCTCTGAGAGTGCCAGAGAGCGCCTACCGGATTACCGATTATTTGTATTGCTTTTTCATCGCTGGAGTGACATCATCTCTGCCCAACTTCGAGAATTGCGTGGGAGAGCCGAACTGAGAGTAGATTTGAAGACGCGAAGTGTCCCACATGAAGAACAGATTGGCATCTTGCTGTTCACTCGTAATGACGGGCGTAGCACGGCTGACAACGTCAAAATCAGCCTGCTTCATAATGGAGAGTTTGATATTGTAGGGAAAGCTTCCTTTGAAACCGAGGCCATTCCTGCGCAGGAAACGGTACATGCAGAATTTAGTATTCGACCTCATACCTATACAGAAAATTTAGGGTTAAATTTTGAAATCGTTTATGATGATGCTCAAGCGATAATGAACACGTTGATGATAGGCGAACAGCTTCAGCTCCAGGCAAAGCATGCCGAATTCAAATACATTCCAAATCCTTATTCGACAGGAACTCCCACCCACAATAACCAGATGTTTTTTGGGCGTGAAAGGGATATTGAGGTTCTCAAAGAGAATCTGACACGTACAGAAACAAAATGTGTAATTGTGCTATATGGACAACGCCGTTCTGGGAAAACAACGCTACTGTTGCACCTCGTGAATACATCTATACTAGAACCCCATATTCCTATCTTAATTGATATGCAACGAGAGTCTTACCAGATAAGTAGTAATACCTTCTTTCATAACCTGGCATTTTACATTTTTAAAGAGTTCCAGAGACGAGGAATTACGCTTACAAAACCGGAAGCTGTAGATTTCGAACGTCAAGCAACCTTTGCCTTTGACCTGTTTTTAGAAGAAGCAGAGATACAGCTTACAAATCAGAAAATCATCATGCTCATAGATGAATTTGAGGTTTTAGAGACTCAGGTTAACAACAAACGGCTCGATCCAGAACTGTTTGAATATCTACGTAGCTTGATGCAGCATCATACAAATATCAATTTTTTACTTTCAGGCACACATAAAATAGAAGAATTTACGCGAAGTTATTGGTCAGCTTTTTTCAATATGGCATTTCATCATCGACTCTCACGCCTGAGTATGCAAAGTTCCGTTGGTTTGATTACCAATCCAGTTGCAGGCTATCTGGAATATGATCCTTCTGCCGTGCACAAGATTCGTGACTTAACTGCCGACCAGCCTTATTTAATTCACCTGATCTGCCGATCACTGGTAGACCATTGCAACGAGAAACACAAGGCATATGTCACTATTAACGATGTAAACACTGTTTTACAGGAAGTAATGGAGACAGGGCAATTTCACTTCGACTGGCTCTGGAAACATATCAATTCAGAGGAACGTATTGTTTTATCCGCCCTTGCTCAGGGGGGCCGAGAAGATGGACGGGCATTGTCACTGGTAGAAATTGAGGAGATCTATCGCCACTACCACATACCCTATAAGCAAGAAAAGGCAATTGCCTCCCTAAAAGAATTGATGGCTGCGGACACTATTGAAAAAATAACTGATGATCTGCACGAGCATACAACCGATAGAGGGCGTTTCAGAATACCTGTTGGTTTGATTCGACAATGGCTTTTGAAAGAAAGACCGCTACTGGCAGTTTTACAAGAAGAGATCACCTAAAAAAGTAGGACTACAATTGACACTAAAATGGCAGAGATAGGCACCAGGCAAAACATATAATGATATGAAATATAAGTAGCTTGAATAGCTGAAAGATACCATAGGCCGTGCTAAAATCAACAGGAGGGCAGAATGAACGTCAGGCTGGATAATCCCTACTATAATACTTCGGCTTTACGCAATGCCAGCATGCTCTTTGGACGTACATATTTGCTACGTCGCATCTATTCGGCCCTGGCAAATCAACAAAGTGTCTCTCTGGTAGGTTTACGCCACATGGGCAAATCCTCTTTGCTTCATTGCTTACGCCAACCTGAACTACAACAACAATTTGAGTACGATTTCAGTCAGCATATTTTTGTCCTTATTGATTTGCGAGAATATCGACATAAAAAAAGCGAAGATTTTTTTGATGCCGTGAGCAGGCAGATCATCCTACAAAGCCGGGGACGCCTGAGAACTGTTTAGCCAGGAGCATAGCGGCTGAACATGAGTTTAGTGCTCATTCTTGACTCAAATCGCTGAGCAAAATTTCATATTGTCTTGTTGATGGATGCCTTCGATAATGTGACACGCAATAGTAACTTCGATCTGTCTTTCTTCTCTTTCTTGCGCTCCCAGGCAACTCTTAGGCAAAGTTTCCTATGTAACTGCAACCATTGCTCCTTTACACAAAGTATGCCATAGTAGCATTGAGGAATCTCCTTTCTTCAATATTTTCGGCAAGTATACCTTGCAACCTCTTGATCCAGAAGATGCCCATGCTCTGGCAACTCAACCAGCGGCAGGCCGGTTTAACATTTACTGAGTAAGAAGCTACCTGTTCCCTCGATCTCGCGGGTCGCCATCCCTTCTTTATTCAGCGTGTCTGCTACGTGCTCTTCGAAGAAAAATGTCGTCTTCATAATACACAGGTTGATTGTGACCATTTTACAGATCTGGCATATGCCGAATTAGAACCATATTTCAGTAGCATCTGGGATCGTTTAGAGCCTGAACAACAAACGCTGTTAAAAAATAAAGCTCTCTTCAATAGTACTTCCAACTCCGAAATACCTGAATTAAGCGAAAGCTCACTCTTCGCCACTTTATTCTTGAAAAATTTGCACCGCAACGCTATAATCCTACTTTTGAGGCTGTGGAGGAGGCACTGGACAAGCTGCAAAATCCTTCTGCTCTCGGTGAGACCGACTTGCAACATCTCCGTAGCGTATCTCTGCGTGCGAGACATGCTCAGTCGACATCTGCTGAAAAAGGTATAGCTTATTCGTGAGGTGCTCACTGAAGCTTTTGAACGTCTGCGTGGCAACGGCTATCGTACTGATACAGGCTCTACGTGGAAATCATACAATATACTCTACTATCGCTACTTCAAACATCATTTGAAAAACGATCAGATTGCCGGTCGCCTGGAATTTACAAGCACCAGGCAATTCTTTCGTGAACGGAAAAAGGCTATTGAAGCACTTTACAGTGTCCTACTCGAAATGGAGGCAGATCCTGCTGCCAAAAACAAAATATAATACACTATACCGCTATGCACTGAGCAACTTTGTTGAAAAAAGGTACTACTTACCAACGTTGAAGCGGAAATGTACAATGTCTCCGTCCTGCACGACGTACTCTTTTCCTTCGAGACGTTGTAGACCCTTTTTAACTGCGGCGGCGAACGAACCCACCTCCATGAAATCTTCAAAGCGTGTCACTTCAGCCCGAATAAAGCCTCGCTCGATGTCTGAATGGATCTTGCCCGCCGCCTCAGGTGCTTTTGCTCCCTTTGTCACGGTCCAGGCACGTACTTCGTCCTCGCCTGCTGTCAAGAATGTAATCAAATTGAGCAGCCGATATCCAACCTGAATCACACGATCGCACCCAGTTCGGGCAAACCAAGCGACTCCAGATATTCATGTGCATCCTCTTCAGGCAATTCCGCCAGTTCCGCCTCCAGACGTGCTGAAACAGCCACGACCTCCGCTTGCTCTGCCTTTGCTCGTTGCGCAACTGCGACAATTCCCTTCAGTTCCCCTTCCTGTTGACCAACCTGCTCTCCCATCCGCATCTTCTCCAGCAGTTCATTGGCACTCCCCAGAGCATCTTCGCTCACGTTCAGTACATACATGCGTGGTTTCATCGTTAGCAAGAATAACTCGTTTAACAGTGGGCGATCCTGCGCATCCAGTTCTACCTCGCTTGCCAGCTTTAATTCATTGAGTGCTTCCTGGTAACGTCGCAATACCTCCAGTTCACGCTGATACTTCTTATCGCCAGATTTTGCAGCCTTCGCTGTGCGCTCAATACGCCGCTCGACTGAGGTAAGGTCGGTCAGAACAAGTTCAGCATTCAGACTATCCAGGTCACGCTCTGGATCAATTGTATTGTAGATATGGGGTACATTATCATTCCCAAACGTGCGCAAAACAATCGCCAGCGCATCGGCATTGCGAATATGGCCCAGAAACTCGGCACTCAGTCCCTCGCGTTTCTCTTTACCTGCCTGTGCGTTCTGCCCCATACCAGCCACGTCCACAAACTCAACTGTAGTATACGTGGTCTTCTTGGGTCTGAATATCTCTGCCAATGGTTCCAGGCGCGCATCCGGCACCTGTACCACTGCCACGTTTGCCTGCACTGTGCTCGTTGCATAGCCGCCGATCGGTGCGTTCGCCTTCGTCAGCGCATTAAACAATGTCGTCTTGCCGCTCTGTGGCAGCCCGATAATACCTATAGTGAGAGCCATTGAAGTTCCTCTGAATGTTCTTTCTTAATCAATCTGAATAATTCTCTTTTGCGTTTGACATCTATCATATCAGATATCATCAAGCACTACCATCCTTTTCACTATATAGGTGCAAAGGCACGAGGACTTGAGAATACTGCAAGTACTATTTATACGCCACCACTCCGAATGCTTCTGGCCTACGCACCACGCGTGTAAATCCTGCTTCCTGCAACCTCTTCAGTGCTCCTTTTGTTACCGTCCCACTCGACTTACTCTCCAGGTTGCCTATGTAATGAAACAGACGTCCACCACGCTTCAATACTCTATATAATTGCTGATAGAAGGCTCCTGAATAGAGTTCTCCCGCCAGGCTAAAAACTGGCGGATCATGAATAATCCGTTCAAAGCTACTATCATCGAATGTTGGCACAACCTCAAATGCATCTCCCATCATCTGCTTGATTTTCGGATTATTGAAAAGATCCCGTGACCACGGATTGAGCCGCGCAATCTCCTGCGCCCCTGGATCAAGCTCAATTGTAATCACTTGTTCAGCTGTTTTTGCAGCCTCAATAGCTGTATAACCCAAACCTGTAGCTGTATCCAGCACTCTCCCCACAACAGGGGCAATTGTGGCAATCTTCTTGAGCGTGTCCTGCATAGGATCGATATCCACAATCCGTGCATTGTAAAACCCGCAATCAACATACTTGGTGTATGTTTTGTTGGCAAAAGACTACATACACGGTTGGTATACTCTGAAAACGTCTGAATCGTCTGCACGCCATCTTCTTTGACAATAAAGCAATTTGTTGTAGCCTTCTTTATTCTCTCTATATCCGGCCATCTCACCCGCTCTCCCTCTGGAAATTCCACTTCCTCATCCAACAGCTTTACTGTTACGGTCGTAATGCCGAGATCGGGTGAAACCTCCAGTGACGTTTTCCCTGCTGTTTTGCACTCAATAGTGCCTCAGCTTGAATATACGAAAGAACAATAGGATATGACATAGCAAACTACTCCAACTACTTTCAATTATCAAGATGTAATACATTGCACTGTACCATACCTGCCTGACCGAGGCAATGTTGCTTCTATTATTGTTTCGTGGATTCTGAAGAAACAAACTTCCTACTTCATCGAACCAATCTACTACAACAAAGAGAGCACAAGTCTTCCAGGCTGGAAATGACATATGTTGGTGGTCCTGTCTCCTCATTCGGTTCCTCATGCATAAACTTTCCTCGTCTTAGCCAGATCGTTGTAGCCCCACAGGCATTTCCCCACTTAATACCACGTATAACCCTATCATCAACAATCGCGACCTCTCTGGACGTCAAGCATAAGACGCGACAATGCCATAGCATACAAGCTATCTTTGTCATTCTGAGCAAAGTAAACTGCCGCGAAATACTTCTCAATTCCGCATGCACGCAAAATCTGCATCCTCTTTTCAATATTTCCATCGCTTGCAAGCGAAACAATCACCAATAGATACAACTTTGAAAGAAACTGTAATACCTTCTCCGTTCCTGGAAACAATGCCTGATTTTCACTATCATACAGCGTTCTCCCCCAATCAAATATGATCGCTTTGATCATTCCCATTTTCACTACATCCTTTTTTGATAAGTGCCCCAAATTTCTATCACTTCTGTACTGAAAAAAATATTCAATGCAGATATGGGCTGGTAGCCATATGTCCCAACGATGGAGGGGCACAATGTATATATACGGATGATGTTCAAAAAAGAGGAAATCAGCATTTGAATAGACTAATAGGGGCGGGCATTGATAAGGCTGTACAGCTTGCGATGTCAACTGCACAGCCTTATCAACTGCCCGCCCTACAATGCTCTACCTGAATTACCTCTGTGCTCTCTATAAATTTCTAGCGCCTTATCAAGAAACTCCTGTTCCTCCTCTGTATATGTATAAAGTCGACATATCAAATGGCTTCTGCTCTTCTGGCAACGCTCGGAACTCCTCCCACCATTTTCCCACACTCGCCTCTATATCTGGATCTCCTTGCGTAAACGCAAAACCTAGCTCACTCTTAATCTGCGCCACGTTCTGAGCCTCGGAGAGGCTGGATCAGCCCCTTGGGCAACTAATCGTCCCAACTCTTGCTTGACGAAGCGATATTGCTCATCAACACGCTTCTGATCCTCCTCAGTCCACTCATTGGGATGAAGAGTTTTCAGCTTCTGCTGGGCCTCCTCAGTATAGGACTTTCTGCTCAACTCCTCCATAGTTTTCTGCTGCTCAGGCGTAAAGTATTTCGCCTGACCAGTGCTCGTTCTGCTGTCCCATTTGAATCACCTGGATCACTCGCGCAATGGACTCCCAGTTGCACCGCTTCGTTTGTAGTAACTGCTCTGTCTCCTCGATAGCTTCAATAATGGTATTAAGTTGCGCTCGTTTCTCCTCCATCATTGCCTTCTGCTGCGCCAGAACCTCTTCAAGCAGCTTTGGTCCTGTTCGTAGCAATGCCCGTATCTCTTCCAATGAAAAGCCTAGAAACTTGAGCGCCAGAATATTCTGCAAGCTCAGCAGATCTTCATTGGTATACAATCGATACCCGGACTCAGTATACTGTGAAGGTGATAACAATCCCACCTTGTCGTAATAGCGCAACGTGCGTACCTTACCGATGCTTTACGAGCAAACTGACTACTATGATAAAAACGCTGATCCAAGGTGCTCCTCCTTTCTATTCAGGAGTGTAAAGCATGACGTAACGTCACAGTCAAGCCCTTTCTCAACATTGCACAATTATTAAGCACTCACCTCCACGGAATTCTCTCGTTCCGCTGCATTAGAAACAGTTCGTACAATCATTGGCATTCCATGCTTCGGCCTCAATGTAATCAATGGAGACAACTGCAAACGATAGCCAGGGACAAGTTGCAATCTGTACTGCTGCAATATTGTAGCCAACAATAACTTCGCCTCCAACTGTGCAAAAGGCATACCAATGCATATACGTGGACCACCACCAAAGGGGAAATAAGCCCATGGCGGAATTTTCTGTCCAGAGATTGGATCCCAACGTTCCGGGCGAAACTCTGTTGGAGCCTCCCAGATATCGGGCAATCGATGCATAACCCACTGGCTAAACATCAACATCGTACCGGCAGGAAAATGATGTCCATCAAGATCGAATGCATCAATTGCTCGTCTGCCCTGTGTCCATGCAGGCGGATACAGGCGCATCGACTCATTTAACACCCACTCCAGATAAGGTAATGATCCGATAGTATCAATAGTGGGAGTATGCTTGCCCAATACGCTCTGCACTTCATCCAGCAACTTTTCACACACGGCAGGATACTCAGACAGCAGATAAAACGTCCATGTTAAGGCCAGAGAAGTTGTCTCATGACCAGCAGCAACAAATGTCATAATATGATCACGTATCTGGGTATTGGTCAATGTATGCTCCTCATCATGCGTCGTAAGAAGCATAGAGAGCACGTCGCCCGCATCCTGTTCATTAAGTCGTCGCTGCTCAATAAGCTTATAGATGAATGCATCAAGCGTCCGCTTAGCCGCCATACGTCTACCGTAAGAAGTAAACGGCTTGTCAATGTGCACTCCAAGAAATCCCTCAACTAAAGTTACGCGATTACTAATCATCGCGTTAAAAGAGGACCCTAGATCTCCGACATTATCGCTTAGATCAACATTAAAAAGGCACTTCGCCACAATGCGCAGCGTCAACGCCTGCATTGCACGAGCGATATCCATCCTCTCACCTTCACGCCAGTTCTCCAGCATTTCCAGCGTATGCTTTACCATAATATCTGCATAGCTCTCGACACGCTTCTTATGAAAAGCGGGTTGCACCAGGCGTCGCTGCTGGCGATGCGTCTCCCCATCGATTGTTAACAACCCATCACCGATCAAAGGAACCAGTTCCTCAGCAAATTCCCGATTAGTGAAGTTGCGCGGATTCTCTGTCAGCACATAACGCACATGCTCCGGTCGAAAGAGCAGTACGATTGGGGTCTTCCCTGCATAGAAAGTTGCCATATTCCCGTAAGTCTGTTGCAATTGCTGCAAATACCCCAACTGATCATTACGAAAACTTAAAAGGTTGCCAAAAATGGGTAACGGCCTGGGGCCTGCTGGCAGTTGTGTGAGGGTATGCTGTGTAGTACTCATAAGTGTCTTCTTTATCCTTGTATGCTATTCAACCTGCTCCCTTAATATCATAGCGCAACCTGGCCTTAAATTGTAGATAATTATATTTATCAATGAGGTTATCATCAATGAAGTCTTTCACCTGCATTCATTGTAATCTCTCAACCTGATTGAAACTTTTTCCGCTTTTTCTCCTTTCCTCCGTATCTTTTCTACAAGAGGAACATATATTCTATTCCTCTCTATCATACATACAAGAGGATTTATACAATGGACAAACGGAATAAAAAGCGGAAATTTTCTGCCACCTGGGCAACTCAAACGCAACTTGGCAACATGTTTAACCTCTCAGCAAAAGAGATAGGGCAAAAATTGAACGAACTTGAACTGCGTATATATAGCATCGATCAACATAAGCATATACCAACCCAATCCGCCATCAACAATGGTTTCTGTACCTCTACACCATTGAAACATGGCATTCCCTTCTATATGTGGCAACGCGAAAAAGTCTCTCTATTGCTACAGGAAAAATTCCATCTCGTACCACTGAGCGATGCTGATATCGAGTATCGTGAAACCGCACTCTATCTCATAGAAACTGAGAAAGAGGCCGATGAAGGCTACGATAAAATGTACTACCTCTTCTTCGATACCATCTCACCTGAAGATCTTCCTTCAATCATTGCGTGGGCTCTGATTGAAGCACGTAAAAATGCCGACCCGATCTATCAACGTCTCATCGATGGGATCGCAGTAGAGGATTTCGCCATCATCAATCATCGTTAGAACGTCTGGGTTCCTCTATCCGCCTGGGATCAAACACCGTTTCTTCTATTGTCGAACAGTCAGATGCTCCTTCGTAAGGAGCACAAAAATATCCTCTATAGAAAATACAATCCTGCAAGCATAAGGCCACGATTTTCAGGCCGGTACGAGCTTGTGACGTACCTTTGCAATGCTGCGCATTGTTTACAAACATGTGTCCTTGCTCAATTGCTACATACAAATTATAATAGCAATGTTTTCATCATGTGCTCAGAGGAAATGCCATGCACATTAGTGAACCAGCGGAATATGTCATCCTGGGATTGCTCAAAAGCAAACCTATGCACGGTTATGAGATGTTCCAACAATTTCAGAGTAGTACATTAGGTCAGATTGTTCATGTGGAAATGAGCCAGCTATACGCGTTCCTCAAAAAGCTGGAACGCATGGCTTATATTGAGGCAGAACTGGAGCCACAGGGTACACGTCCCCCACGAAAAATATTTCACCTTACTGAGAACGGCCAGAATACGTTTTTACACTGGCTGACACTGCCAGTTGAGAAGCCGCGTGATATCCGTATACTCTTCCTGATCAAGCTATACTTTGTGCAATACTACCTTCCTTCACAGACACTATACCTGATTGAACAACAAATACACGCCTGTCAAGATTTCCTTGAGCACCTGAAGTCAAAGCATTTTACCGTTACAGAACAAATAAACGATGAAACATTCTTCAACCATGTCGTGCTACGCAGCCGCATTCATCAGACACGTTCTCTGCTAGAATGGTTACGCGAACTTCAAACAGAGCTGGCAGCCACGCGCTGAGCAGCCTTTGCTTACGTGCATAATAATGTCTGGGACAATAACAATTTATGTTGTGGATTGTAACTTTTGTCGCAGCTACCGCACGATACGGACTGTGAATAGCGTCTCGTCCTTGGGTATGTTTTACCACAACTTGGACATTCGTACAGATAGCGAATTGGACGCCGCTCACGGCGCTTCTGCTCTCTATAAACACTCTCTTCATGCAACAAGGCACGCAATTCTTCCAACCCATACCCGGTAATTGCTGCCTCGTCCGCCGCAATCGCATCATAGCCATGATGATGATGACGACGTGGTGTCCCATTTACACGGTCAGCAAGATGAATCAGCTCATGCGCAATAGTCACTTCAATTGACTTCGCTTGCATGTCTGGCTCTATAAAGATAATGTGCCGATGTCTTGTTTGCTCTTCAGATCCGGGAGCTTTACGTTGGCGTGGTGGAAATGGTGGGATATAACAGTAACAACCTAACGTCATTGTATTAAGCCGTTTGCCTGTCCAGAGGGTGTACTCCTGACGATCCTGCGTTATCGCTAACAGACATAATTCTTGTACTGGTAGTTGCAACTTTTGCCAGTAGTGAGTTAACCAATGCCGCACTACAGTTTGATCACCATGAACAGTAGGTTCCGCTTGTAATAGCGGTGGTACAGGAACTTTGTGCCTTGCCAGGCGTGCGTTAGCCATAACCGCTTTTCAACTCCTGCTGAGCAGTCAACCTCATTTAATCAACGCAGCTGTGTACAACTTCATCGTGAAATCTAGCCGTTCCATAACGACGGCCTTCCTTTCCAAAGCTGCTTTATCAGTATAACAAGCACAACCCATAAATGCAAATCTGTATTTTTCCGTTTTCTTGTAACACCTCTTACACTCACAATCTTTCATAACTCCAGCTGACCATTTCGCCATTACGATAAGGCATATAACCATGAAAAGGTCGAGAATCATCATCGAAGACCATCGGTAAGAAGTGGCGATCGCTGGGCCAGAGCGATAACATCGAGAGCGAAGTAAGCGGCACCCATTCAAGTGTACCTTCGTGATTGCCAGTGGAGGCCTCGCCATGCCAACTTTCAATACGAAAGATGAAGCCAAACCAATCTTCGTCTTTTTTTCCGAAACCAGGCCATGAGATTGTTCCACGCAACACCATACTGCTCAGCTACCAGCCCCGATTCTTCAAGAATCTCGCGTCGCATTCCACTCACAACATCCTCGTTTGCCTCCAGCCGACCACCAAGACCGTTATATTTACCAAAATGCAGATCATCGGGTCTTTTATTACGGTAAATCATCAATACTTCGCTACCATCCGGCGATAAAATATATCCCAGCGTGGCCAGAACAGGTTTAAACATCAGCATATACATCCTTTCGTAGTACTTTATATGTAAAATACAAGAGTATCCGTTCTTTTGTCAAGCTATATAGAACACACGTGATATACTATTGACTTGTTGTGATAGAAAGAAGACGGTTGATAAAAGGAGTATAGATATGGGTTCTCCGGCATCTCATAATCATAATGAATCAGACCAGCAAACCGTAGACTCTGTAGTGATGCTATCAGATGAATTTTTACAGACACTCATTACTGAAATCGATAACGACGATATTGTAGGCATTACCCTCGGCGGAAGTTATGTACGGGGAAACGCAACACCGTATAGTGATGTGGATCTGGCCTGCTTCTACAGAGATGAGGACTCCTTACTTCCCCATTCTCTCCTATATAGAAATGGACTCCTGATAAGCATAACTACTAGAACAATAGCACATGTTCGTGCTGCCCTTGCAAGGCCAGAAAAGGCCATTTTTCTGGCCGCAACTCAGCGACGTATTCTATTGGACAAGGATGGCTCAGTGACGGAGCTGGTGAAGGAGATTGCTACATTTCGCTGGGAACCATTGCGACAAAAAGCCCATGAATATTCCAGCTTCCAGATGATGCTTGCTGCTGAACTGGTCCACAAAATACTGAGCGAAATACTCAGACGCAACGACCTGGCAATTGCATATACAACAGCGAAACTCCTCTCCTGGTTAACAGAAATTGTCACTGTACAGGGCGGTGTGGCGATAAAGAACAATAGCGTATATTATCAACAGGTGGAGGCAGCTGTAGGAATGGAGACTGCCTGGACACGTTATCATAGGTTGGTGGCTGGTGTTGATGTGTTACCTGCGAATGTACCCCTCCCTACAGTACGCGCTGTCGCCGCACTACATTTATATCAAGAAACGATTACGCTATTAAAACCAACCATGCAACCTGAACATATAGCGATTGCAGAGCAAGCCATGCGTGTCTTTCATGAAGCAGGACCACGACTTAAATTATGAGATGATGGTAACGAAAATATCTCTTGAACATACTGCGACAAAATTTATTGTCGCAGGTTATCGACATAAATAATAGCCTATTCAGGTCATTATTTGCATATATAAAAATACTCATGTATAATAATTAGGACAATGGTGGATCCACCTATAACCTGGATATTGCATGAGGCAAAGCGTGGTCGCGGGATTGAGTGAATGCAAGTTCTATCATTTGCATATTTAAAATAGACTTGCAGACTATTGCGATCACAAATTTTTATTGGTGAAGCACAAGGTAGCAGGAATTTTCTTTCCATTTACTAATATTAAGAAATTATATCCGTGTTCAAATTCCTACCCTGCTTCAAATAAATAACTTATGTTTCAAACATTGGTCTATAACATGCATGTCTCCATTTTATAGGTAAAAGAGAAATAATATATTAAAGGGTACACAATGAAAAAAAACATCACGAAATCCTACTTTCTCGTCCCAATGGTCCTCTTCCTGGCAATAGTGGCAGCATTCAGTGCAATCATTGTAACCAACACCTACGCATCCTCACCTACCTGGACAGGACTGACGACAGGTGCTGCTAATGTGCGTACTGGAACCAATACTGGTGCTGGTGTTGTCGCTGTCTATGGTGCAAATACACGTGTGACGGTCTATGCAACTGTCAATGGCCAGGTCGTATGGGGAGGTATCTCTGCCTGGTATCGTGTTTCTAACTTTAGCAGTGCACCCCGCTATATCTATGGGGGATTAGTAAGACGCATAAGTAGTGGTACTCCACCTCCACCAGCAGCACAAGGGCATTTGATCGTTGTAAGTCTGTCAAAACAAGCATTGTATGCTTATCTAAATGGGCACCTGGTTTACACGACGCTGGTTACGTCTGGAATGCCTCAATTGTATACTCCAACAGGTACCTGGCATGTTTACGCTAAAGTTACGAATGTAACATTCCACTCGCCGTGGGCTCCAGGTTCGCCCTACTACTATAAACCAGAGTTCGTACATTATGTGCTTGAGTATGATAGCCCCTACATCTACGTGCATGACTCTACATGGCGCAGTGTGTTTGGACCCGGCACTAATTATCCACATAGGGATCCCAAATTTGGATATGAGACTGGCTCACATGGATGTGTTAACGTATCCCTGAATGCGGCTGCCTGGCTTTACGGATGGGCACCGATCGGTACTACCGTTCAGGTTGTGCGCTAACCGTCTCTTTATATTCGCTATAGGCTTGCTGGTATCTGTCGAGCAAGCCTTTTTTCTTATCATAAAGCCGATTCTCTCTATTTCTGAAGAAAGGTTTCGTACCAATTGAAGACCATTTTTTTGGGATTTGCACCAATGTTTCGTTGGCCGTGTCTGAGTATACTTCTGCTGGCAGTACTTTCAGCTTGTTCTGGTTCTAGTGGTGCTTCTGATGCACCGCCAATTCCGACAGCTATTAGCCATACAGCTCACGTTTCGCCGGTGCTTCATAATCTCCAGAGTGTACAACAAGGCATGGTTACAATGTTTACATTGCCCAACGCGGCAAGAATAAAGAATCTTGTGGGTATACAATCTAATGTATGGTTTAGCGAGTATGATAGTAACAAAATTGGAAGAATGAATGAGCAGGGACAATTCTACGAGTACTCTTTACCTGCTGCAAACGCAGGACCAGCCTGGGGAACTCAGGGGACGGATGGTAACTTCTGGTTTAGTGAAGAGGAAGCAAATCGGATAGCAGAGGTGTCTTCTCAAGGCAATATTGCAGAATACGCTATTCCTACTCCGAATGCAAAACCCGGCCAGATGCAACTGTGGGGAAATATGGTCTGGTTTACAGAGACAAATGCTCATAAACTTGGTCGTATTGACCAGAGCAATGAAATAGTTGAGTTTTCGCTACCTGGTACTCCCGACCAGATTGCGGCTGGTTCTGAAGCGAATAACGGGCTGCTCTGGTTCACGGAGCCAGCTAACCATCGGATCGGGCACATCACTTTCGACGGACAGATCAACGATTTTCCTTTGCCTGGTTCTATCACCAGTCTGACCAGCATTGTGGAAGATGGAAGCGGCAACCTCTGGTTCACAACAGGTCAGTCTGCACAAAGTCAACTTGGATATGTAACCTCGAACGGCCATTTTACGCTCTTTTCAACTGGTAGACAGAATGCTGTCGATCAGCTTATACAAGATGGTGATACAATCGACTTCATTGAACATAGCAGTAATACAATCTGGACAGTTAATAAACAAGGGAACATCCAGGCACGTTTTGCCGCACCCGCAAATATCACCCTGCCTACTCCCCTTACGACGGATCCCAACAATGGCAGTTACTGGTATGCGAAAACGAACAGCCAACAGAGCCAACTCTGGAACTTGAACATCTCGCCGTATGGTCCATAAGAATGCACCCAAAGATGTTGAAATTGATATTCATATATGAGCATTTCATATATGAATACGTGTACTACTGATTTTCCTCATTATAAGCCTCCTGAAACAATGTCCAGGAGGCTACTGAAAAGTTGCATTATCAGTGAGTCGTTATATGCTCTGGTTGATAAGTACCAGGCTCGCTCCGAAAACTTATAGCAATGCGGTTCCATCCATTAATGGTAACAACCGCAAGGGTAAGATTGACCAGTTCTTCATTGCTGAAGTGAGCTGCAACTCGTTCGTAGAAGTCGTCAGGAACGTGATTGTCAGCAATCAGAGTGAGTGCTTCAGTCCATTCCAGAGCTGCACGCTCCCGCTCACTATAGAACGGAGCTTCTCTCCATGCAGAAAGCAGGTAAATACGTTGCTCACTCTCTCCGGCGGCACGAGCGTCTTTCGTGTGCATATCAATGCAGTATGCACACCCATTGAGCTGTGATGCTCGTATCTTCATCAGTTCAAGGAGTGATGCTTCTAAACCAGAGTTTCTTACGTAGTGTTCGAGCTGAGACATTGCGCGATAGGCTCCCAGCGCAGCCTTGTCAGTAAGATCTAAACGAGTAGCCATCTGTTCCTCCTTTGTAGTAGTTGAAATCTTCCAACTGAGAAGTTATACTATCCTGGATAACCTCTATCCAGATTATATATTCATGGATAAAGTTTATCAAGGATAAATTATGTCCAGAATATACATTGTTTAACTACTATCCTGGATACTTTTGTCATCAGTTATTGGTATCCTGGAAGTATCTATAAAAGGAGTTTTGCGTCATGAAATTGAGCGAAGGAGTTGAATGGGGATTACATTGCGTGGCTGTGCTGGCTGCGTTGCCACAGGGCGCTACATTGCCAACCAGGACGCTGGCTCAATTTCATGGGCTGTCGGAGACGTATCTATCCAAACATTTACAGGCTCTTGCCAATGCCCACATTATTGAGTCGTTGTCAGGGCCTAAAGGTGGGTACCGTTTGATGCGTCGTCCGCAAGAGATTACGCTCCTTGAAGTGGTGGAGGCGATAGATGGACGAGAGCCTGCATTCCGTTGTACGGAGATTCGCCAGCGGGGTCCGCTTGCTCTTGAGCCGAAGATGTATCGATTGCCTTGCGGAATTCATGTCGCTATGGCACGAGCGGAAAAAGTGTGGCGAGAGGCGCTGCGTGCGCAGACGGTCGCCGATCTCATTATCCAATATCAACAAAATGTTGAGCCGGAGCAGCAGCAGCGGGAGGCATTGTGGATTGTGGAGCGTATGCGTAATGTGTCTGAGAAATCATAAGTAATGGCTTTCATGGCACCTTTGAAGGTGCCATGAAAAGAAGAACTCATTACTTCAACATCGTTCCGCTGCCTGCTGCGCCAGATTAACCAGCCAGAATGGAAGTACGGTTCCCATTGCCAGAGTACCAAGCACTGCAATGCCCAGGCCAAGCCAGGAGAACCAACTGAGTCCATTGGTATCTGGCTCCTGCTCAACAGTGACATCTGTTGGCTGTAGCCAGTTGTGGAAGCTTCATGCTGGGCGTTCTTACAGCTACAGCCGTTGCGCTACCAGAGGTTGCGAGGCCACCAGTTCTACCTTGTGTTCTCGTAGGAACACGCCTTCCACCAGAGAGTAGCAGGTACAGGTGAGGCTGGGATCTCCGTTGTCGCTATTTCTGACCACTCTCACGTTCCATAAACATTGTAGCAATTGTGCGCAGATAGTAGTAGATGCCCAGGATGCTGGCAAGTACACCAATAATCAATAGTTCAGGATGTCCACCTACAAGTGCTGTATAAAACAGGTAATACTTGGCGGCAAAACCGCCCATTGGCGGGAAACCTGCCAGCGAGAACAGAAAGAATGCCAGCAATCCAGCAAGAACCGGTCTGCGATACCAGAGGCCACGCAGATCCTTCACATCATTGCCAGAATTGTCTACACGCTCCAGAATTGAGACGACGCCAAAGGCTCCCAGGTTCAGAAAGGCATAACAGAACAGGTAGAAGAGAATTGCTCCCAGTGCCCAATGTCCCGCCAACAACAACGCCAATCAGCAGATAACCCGCATGTGCAATACTGGAGTAGGCAAGCAGACGTTTGACATTGCTCTGTACAAGCGCCATTATATTGCCACCGACAATAGTCAGCACAGTAATTGCCCAGACCACAGGCATCCAGTCCGCCTGCACAGGCAGGAAGACCAGGCCAAAGACACGTGCAAAAGCGACGAGTGCAGCTACTTTCGTTCCAACAGACATAAAAGCTGTTACCGGAGCTGGTGCCCCCTGGTAGACATCTGGCGTCCATGCCTGGAAAGGAAGCGCCGAGACCTTAAAGGCAAAACCAACGCTCAGCAATCCTAGCGCAATAATCAGCAGTGTGGGACTCTGGAGAGCGATGCCAGTTGGATGACTATGGGTAGCAACAGTACGTACAAATGCAGCTACACCGCTAAATGCAGTACTACCCGTAGCTCCATACGTCATTGCGATACCATAGAGTAGGAAGGCAGATGCAAATGAGCTGAGCAGGAAATACTTCATGCCCGCTTCCTGAGAACTCTTGCGCTGAGCCACAAATCCACACAGGATATACAGGGCCAGCGAGAGCATTTCCAGGCCCACGAAGACAATCAGGAAACTCGTTGCCGCTGCCAGTAGCATCATACCGGTAGTAGCAAGCAACATCAGTGCATAATATTCGCCCTGATGTACCAGCTTCAAGCGCTTGAGGTAGGCTGGCGAGAACAGAATACCCAGGCCACCAGCAGTCAGAATAATAAGATAGGCGTAGAGCGATCCCCAATCGGAACCTATCATATTATTGAATGCCGTGTGCTGATCTCCTACAAGGAAAAGGATGATAGTTGCCGCAAGTGCACCCAATATACCCAGGAAGGACAGGATAGGCAAAATCGTGAAGTTCTCGGGGCCACTATGCTTGGGAGCGTTCTCCAGCTTGTGGCAGCAAGATATCCACGATCATCACGAGCAGCGTCATGCCTACCAGCACTAGCTCAGGTGCGATACGCCCCCAATCTGCGGGGGCAACTGTAAATGTAAATGTCATAAAATCCCTCGTTACCCCACAGTTTATTTAATAAACAGACTACCAAGATTCTGCATAATGTTGGTCACTGATGGCTCCATTAATGCTGTAAGTGGTGCTGGATACAGGCCAATAAAAAAGATCAAAACCAGTAATGGTAGCAGGACCACAAACTCGTCCACGCCGATATCAACCAGTGTGCCCTTACGCAAAAGCACTCCTACATGGCCTTCGGTCTTGCGTGGTCCCTCCATCACATCCTGGAAAAAGCGGATCATATACCATGCAGCAGGTACAACAACGATTGTGCCCAGCACACCGAAGGTAACACTGTTGCGGAATGTTCCAAGCAGAGCCAGAAATTCGCCCGCGAAACTGTTCAATCCTGGCAATCCAAGTGAGGAGAGCGAGGCAATAAGCATAATTGTTGCCAGGATAGGGATGCGGGTCGCGATACCAGCCGAAATCACCGATACGCCGTGTTCCAGTACGCTCCTCAAGGAAACCAACGAGCAAAAACAGCGCTGCAATAGTAATACCATGATTGACCATTTGCATCACTGATCCCTCAACGCCCTTGGTATTGAAGGCAAACATGGCAAGTATAATGACGCCCAGATGACTAATACTGGAATAGGCCAGAATACGTTTGAGATCCGTCTGCGTTAACGCCTGCCATGCACAATACAAAATGCCGATGACAGCCAGTATTCTGAACAGAGGTGCAAGCGTCTGAATTGCGCTCGGAAAAAGTGGAATACAGAAGCGCAGAAAGCCATATGCACCCGCTTTTGCCATTGCACCCGCAAGCATTGCCGTTACAGGCGCAGGTGCCTCTGTATAGGCATCAGGCAACCAGCTATGGAATGGTACCAGTGGAACCTTCACAGCAAAAGCAGCGGCAAAACCTAGCAACAGCCATATCTGTACACCACTATCCAATTTGCCATTGAGTAAGGTGATCAGATCAAGCGTGTAGCCACCGCCATTAGCCTGCTGATGAAAGTAACCCAACGCAATGATAGCAGCCAACATCAGAAAGCTACCGACCGAAGTATAGAGTACGAACTTGAATGCTGCATAGATACGCCGTTCGCCACCCCAGGCTCCTACCAGGAAATAGGCAGGAATCAGCATCACTTCCCAGAAGATGTAGAACAGGAAGAGATTGGTAGCAAGGAAGACGCCAATCAAGCCACCTTCCAGGAGCAACATGAAGGCCATGTAGTTCTTGACCTTCCGATCAATACGGAACGAGGCTCCAATACAGACCACAGTTAGAAGCGTCGTCAACAAAACTAACAGGGCGCTGATACCATCTATAGCCAGGCTATAATTGATGCCCAAAGATGAGATCCACGTCACGCTTCTGGACGAGGTAGAAGGTGCTACCAGTGAATGGTGCACTGAGGCTAACCTGCGAGTAGATAAGCACAGCAATAATGCTTAATACCAGGCTTACGATTGCAATACCAAGCGCCGTCCAACGAATGATATTAAGTTGATCTTTAGGAAAGAACAGGAGAACGATTGCTCCCACGATGGGAAGAAATGTGATAAGTGAAAGCATGACCACTACCCCCTCACCGTATAATAAAGAACAATCAGTACGACGCCAATCATAATTGCCAGGGCATAGTTACGCATATAACCGGTCTGTAAGCGGCGCAGTCCACTACTACTGCCACGGAAGATCCAGGCGATACCACGCGATGCACCATCAAGCGTAAAGCTCTCCACGACACGCGTCGCACCTCGGCTTAAAGCAAGTACAGGACGAATGAGAACGAGTAGTAAGTGCTTCATCAACATAATACTTATGGAGTACTAGCTGGTAGAAGGGATTACGGCTTTCTTTATACTGGAAGCCACGTCCATAGAGACGCCAGGCCAGCAAGATACCAGCGACAGCAAGCACAAGGCTCAGGCCAGTTGAGACCCAACTAATCCCAATAGATGCATCTGGTACCTTCACAGCACTAAAGCCCTGAACAGGTGCAAGGAAGCTCGCCAGTGGATGCCATTTTGACGCACCAAAGAGCGCCAGTGAACCAACAAATCCACCAATGATAGAGAGGATGCCCAGGATAATCAATGGGATGGTCATTACACGTGGAGCTTCATGAATCTCATTGTAGTGCACAACTCCCGAATGATGTCCTCCACCAACTGCAGGTTCCTCATCCTGTTCTTCATGAGTCTCTGCTATCGCTGTAGCACCACGATATGTACCCATAAAGATGCCAAAGAAGAGACGGAACATATAGAAAGCAGTGAGTGCGACTGTCAACAGCCCAACAATCCACAGAATATAAACGAGAGGATTGCCAGTACTCTGTGCATAGGCCAGAACGGAACCGAGAATTTCGTCTTTACTCCAGAAACCTGCAAAGGGAAATATTCCGCTGATTGCCAGAGTTGCGATCAGGAATGTCCAGAAGGTTATCGGTAGACGTGAACGCAGGCCACCCATTTTACGCATATCCTGCTCACCGGCAAGCGAATGAATAACTGCACCTGCACCCAGGAAGAGCAATGCTTTAAAGTATGCATGCGTAGTCAAATGTAAGATACCAGATGTATAATTATGTACGCCCTCGCCCATGAACATGTAGCCAAGCTGGCTGATCGTCGAATAGGCCAGGACGCGCTTGATATCCAATTGGAAGATTGCGATGGTTGCCGCGAAAAGGGCAGTCGCACCACCGATACCAGCCACAATTCCCAGCGCAACAGGAGCATTCTCGAAGAGTGGATTGGCACGAGCAACCAGATAGACACCAGCAGTTACCATAGTAGCGGCATGGATGAGTGCACTGACTGGAGTTGGGCCTTCCATCGCATCTGGCAACCACATGTAGAGTGGCAATTGTGCAGATTTAGCGGCACAGGCAACGAAGAGAAGCAAGCAGATAGCAACTGCTGTTCCGCTTCCTGAAGCTACTGCATTCCAACACGGCTAAACACACCACTATAATCAATCCTGCCATAATTGGTAAAGATCAGGAAAATTGCCAGCATCAGACCAAAATCACCAATGACGTTGATAACAAGGGCTTTACGAGCAGCGGCAACTGCTGTACGACGTTCATACCAGAAACCGATCAGCAGGAATGAGGCCAGGCCAACCAGTCCCCAACCAACCAGCAGGAAAAGGAAATTATCGGCAGTGACTAGCATAACCATCGCGAAAATAAAGAAGTTCAGGAAGGCGAAGAAGCGCCAGAATCCTGGATCATCCTCCATATATCCGGCTGAATAGATATGAATTAGCAGACCAACGCCTGTCACTACCAGCAACATTGTTGCTGTAAGTGGATCAAACAGCAGGCCAAAGTTCAATGAAAAAGCTACCTGACGTGACCCAGGTATAAATGACTGCATCGCTCACTCGTGCCGAAGCGGGTGTACCCAACATGTTCAGAAAGTTGAAGAGAGCGAACAGAAAGGCCAGTCCGCAGGCTCCCCAACCTATCGTGAGAATAGCCCCTCGCGACAGCAACCGACCCAGTACGCCCAGGATAATAAATCCTAGCAAGGGCAGCAGCAGCACTAACAGACTCAAATTTATCATATTAGCCTCGCAATACGTTCATCTCGTCAACATCGATATTGCGGCGTGTGCGGAAGATAGAGACGATAAGTGCCAGACCGACTACAACTTCTGCTGCAGCCACGGTCAGAACAATAAAGACGAACATCTGCCCATCCGCTGAATCGAGAAATGTTGAGAAAGCCACAAATGATAGATTGACGGCATTTAGCATCAATTCAATTGACATGAATATAATTAGTGGGTTACGTCGAATCAGTACGCCAAGCGCACCGATAGCAAACATAACTGCGCTCACCGTTAAATAAGCCGGGAGCGGCATTAAATCGGACGGTCATTGTTTTGTTTCCTCCTGTCGTTTATCTGTTACGCCCTGCGACCAAAGACGAGCGCACCAAGAATAGCAATTACGATCAGTAGACTGGTGACCTCGAAAGGAAACAGGAAGCCATGGAAGAGTGCATTTCCAAATGCCTCGACATTACCTGTTGTAGTAACTGCGTGCTGCAAGGCTTCCGCTCTGTGCATGAAGTGCCATAACACTTTGAGTATTGCCCGATAAGAGCAGAAAGCTTAATGCTCCAACCAGCACCACGCAAGAATAATACCAAGGATACGTTGCCAGGCAATACGATCTTGTGCCTCATCGAGTGTTATCAGGTACCAGCATCGTGACCACGAACAGGAAAAGAACCATAATAGCGCCGGCATAAATGAGAATTTGCACAACAGCGATAAACATTGCACCCAGTTGGAGATAAAACATTGCTAGAAATAGCAGTGTCAGAATCAAGCTCAAGGCGCTATGCACCGGGTTTTTAAAAGAGATAACCCCTATTGAAGAGGCTATGGCGGCAACAGCCAGCACGAAAAATGATATTTGTACGGCAATCATTCCAGTTTCCTTCTGTCTTCATCCTGCTCTTCATTGGTGAACAGGACATGACGTTCGGTATGATAGTTGCCCAGGCCCACGGCTGCGGCACTGGCCTGAGAACCATCGAAGACATGTCCTTCCTGTGGAACAGGCTGGGCAGCTTCCTGAGGTGCAGGCTCAGCCCATACCTCATTCGACCCAATAGTAGACTGTCCCTTTGCTTCGAGCAGTTGTTCTTTATGATAAACCATATCTTCTGGACGGAAAGAAGCCATCTTATACCCATTTTCCAGTGTAATTGCTCCTGTTGGGCAGGCAGCCTGGCAATAGCCGCAGAAGATACAGCGTAGCATGTTGACATCAAAGACCTTCGCATAGCGTTCACCGGGCGAGACGCGCTGCTCCTCGGTGTTCTCTTGCGCCTCAATGTAGATTGCATCCGCTGGACATGCACCTGCACACAAGTAACAGCCAACGCAGCGCTCCATGCCATTATCATAGCGGTGCAAGACGTGTCGTCCACGGAAGCGTGGTGATAAATCTCGCTCCTCTTCTGGAAACGAGACGGTGGTAGGTTTCCGGCCCATATTTTTCAGGGTGGTTGCCATACCTTTTATGATATCGAAAGACATTATGAACTCCTTGGATCTTTTACCTGGTTTTCAGTTCATCTAATTGCAACATTTTTAAGTTTGGTAGTGATGGCAAGCTCGCATCATTTGTTAGAAAGAAAGAATGAAGTATATCGGCATAACTCGACTTTCTTTCTACATAGGCCAAAAATGCCTGCGTATCCAATCCAACAATCTCTCCATAAAAATCCTCAACCCTTACCATAAATCCCTCTCTTGATTGATATACTCTTTTACATCAACGCCTATCCAGATTTCCTTACCTAATCCTTCCAGCTCCAAAATACTATGAAGAGTTCCTTGCCTAGCCCTCCGTCGCAAAATTGCTAGCAAATCCTCCATTAACTGGAATTTCTCGTCGAGTGTAAGCTGTTGAATTTGAATCAGTATCTGATGATAAGTATCAGTTGACATTGATTTCCTTCTTCAAAAACATGACTGTTCCAAATCAGCTTGCTCTCGACAAAGCTACTTACATTCATCACGATCTACACATGTACACCATTTAAATCCTGTTCCTGCTACTTCAGCAACAGGCTTAGGAGCAGGCGCTGTAACACTCTCAAATTTTGCCAGTCTCACCGATGTTGGCATCATGGTTGCAGCCTGACCAGCTTTTTCTGTGAAACGCGTTCCTTCGGTAATACTGCGCTGACGTATAAACAGGAATATAGCAATGATGATTGCAACATCTGCTATGGTATTGATCCACCAGGGCCAGTGCAATGCGACCACTACAGCAGTAATGACGACATTGAGTGCAGCCAATGGCAACAGCACTTGCCAGCCGAGGCGCATCAGACGATCATAGCGAATACGTGGCAATGTGGCACGAACCCAGATAAAGATGAACAGGAAAATTGCGACTTTGAGCAGGTAGATCAGGATTGACACAACGGGAATATTTTCCAGCCCAAAGAGTGTCCAGCCACCAAAGAAGAGGGTTGCAGCAACCGAACTGGCGGTAATCATGTTGATGTACTCGGACATCTGGTAGAGGCTCCAGCGCAGTCCACTATACTCAGTCAAGTAGCCAGCGGTCAGTTCTTGCTCGGCTTCTGGCAGATCGAATGGAGCACGGTTCACTTCTGCACATGCTGCAACGAGATAGATCATAAAGCCCAGCGGCTGTACGAGAATGTACCACGTATGTAGAGCACTCTGGCTCTTTACAATATCGATCATACTGAGAGAACCAGACCACATCAGTACACCACTGAG
The DNA here is from genome assembly GCA_963731415.1 of uncultured Chloroflexia bacterium. Lineage (GTDB taxonomy): Bacteria > Chloroflexota > Ktedonobacteria > Ktedonobacterales > Ktedonobacteraceae > JACDAE01. The sequence continues at coordinate 33,714 of CAVSVN010000022.1, read as the reverse complement.
AGCCAGGCCGAGGCTTGTTTCATAAGAGACCATCTGTGCAGCGCTACGCAAGGCACCGAGCAGAGAATAGCGGTTGCCAGATGCCCATCCGCCCAACACAATGCCGTAAACAGCCAGTGATGAGATCGACAATATCCATAGAATGCCTACATTGATATCAGCAATCCAGGGATCCCACACGCTGGGCTTACCAGTAATCCAGCCTCTGCCAATTGGCACGACCGCAAATGCACTGAGTGCTACCACGGTCGAGATGATTGGCGCGATAATAAAGACGAATCTTTTGGCATTGCCTGGAATAAACTGCTCTTTAAACACCATCTTTATGCCATCGGCAACGGGCTGAAAAGCTCCAAACGGACCTGTGCGATTCGGTCCAAGGCGTCCTTGAATCTTTGCCAGCACACGCCGCTCTATTAGCGTCAAGTATGCGAATGCTGTCAGGAGCGCGACGATGATAATTGCGCTTTTGATAATTGAAGCAACGATGATGTTATTCAGAAAATCAAGCACGAGCCACCTCCTGCTCCTCGATGTTTCTTATCCCCTGCTTACCCAGGTCTTCCCAGGTGAGACCGGCATAGAAAGGATTGCTATCAGCGATCTCTAACAAGATATCCTGTGGGCTGGCATAATCCCAATGAGTACCTGAATAACGCGCCAGTCCGACGAGGATCTCCCAGTCAGCCTTTGCACCAGGCAAGGGACGTAGCGCCCGGCGAATTGCCTGCACATGATGGTCCACATTCGTCATGCTACCATCTTTTTCAGCGAAAGTTACGGCGGGCAACACAACATCGGCCTGTTTCGCTGTCTCGGTGAGGAGAATATCCTGTACGATGACGAACTCCAGTGTCGAAGGCAGTTCTTTTTGCGGCAGGTGCCGTGCGGGATTTGCACCCATTACATGGAGCACTTTAATCTGTGGATTCGTGAGTATCTCGTTATAGGTCATGCCTGCTGTTGGAGCTACCTGATAGCCAGGCAGTGCGTCGGGCAACACTCCCATATCACGAGCACCAAGCGAGTTGGCATCTTCAAAAAGTGGACCAACGCCTGCGCCAGGGCGACCAATATTATTGGTAATAACAGCCAGAGCCTGTAGATCGGCAGCCAGGTCTTCACAACCAGGATCAAGTGTTGCCATTTCGTCATACAGAATAATCGCACCTGTTGCAGCTGCAATCTCATTTGCTAACAATTGCAGTTGTGCCGTTACTTCTAATCCTAGAGATGAAGCTGCATCATTCAGCGCTTTCTCTTCGCGTTTAGTCTTCTCTTGAATATCCTCATAGCCATTGGTATTCACGGTATCGTTTTGCTGTGCATATTTGAGCAAAAGCTTAGCTGCTGTACCTGCACCATTTTCTGGAATTGTAATCTTTGCGGCGGCAAAGCGATCCAATTCAGTAGCCTGAGCGTTGACGATATAAATTCTTGCTCCGGCCTTCATCGCCTTCTTGATACGGAGGTCGAGAATAGGCTGACGCTGATAGGGATCGGCAGCAATCAGGACGATATGCGATGCTTTTTCGATATCTTGAATGCTATTGGTCATCATCCAGGGTCTGTCCGTTAAGCGATCGCGTGCTCCCAGAAATTGCCCATGGTGATGATCGATGTTAGGCGTACCGATAACCTCGCGCAAGAACTTCTGGAAGAGATAGGCTTCCTCGTTGGTCGTGCGCGTGGAGCCGATGCCAGCAACCGACTGGGCACCATGACGGGCAATGATATCTCTGATGCGGGTCGAGATAAAGGCAAATGCCTCGTCCCAACCTGCTGGCGTCAGAGTGCCGTTGCGCCGGATGAGTGGTGTACGCAAACGCTCAGAAGTATTAACATAATCAAATCCCCAGCGTCCACGATTACACAGCCAACCGTCATCGATCTCATCGTTGTTACGCGATATCAAGCGCATAATCTTGTCAACACGCACATCAACGCGGGCATTACAACCAACGCTGCAGTTATTACATACACTGGGAACATGCTTTAATTCCCACGGTCGCGCCTTGAAGCGGTATTTGCTGGCGGTCAACGCACCGACCGGGCATATTTCGACGGTATTTCCAGAGAAGACCGAGTCGAAAGCCGAATCGGGCGCTGTACCCACTTCCATTTTGTAACCGCGCGAGATCATGACCAGCCCATTGTCCATTGAGATCTCAGAGCTGAAACGAGTACAGCGCTGACAGAGAATACAGCGTTCGCGATCTAGCATCACATCATTGCTGACTGGAATGGGTTTCTGGTAATGGCGTTTATCCAGATCAAAGCGTGTGCCACCGGGACCATGGCGCAATGTGAAGTCCTGCAAGTCGCACTCACCACCTTTATCGCAGATCGGACAATCAAGTGGATGGTTGATCAGCAGAAACTCCAGTGTACCTCGGCGTGCCTTGAGCACTTTATCCGTCTTTGTGTGCACAACCATGCCCTCGCTGACGGGCGTTGTACATGCTGTTTGTGGCGGTTTGGGTAGCTTCTCAATTTCCACAAAGCACATGCGACATGCACCCAGGGGCGGCATTTTGGGATGATAGCAATAAATAGGAATCTCTATTCCAGCTTTTTTTGCTGCTGCCCACACCAACGTTCCAGGCGGCACTTCAACAGGGATATCATCGATAGTCAGATGGATAAGTTCTTCTTTTTTCTCTTCTGGCATGTGTTTTTCCTTGCATTTCCAGGAATTATAGTGCGCCCGCGTGGAGCGAAGCTTCCTGCGTCGATTCGGTCTCGACGCGTGTACGCCCTGCACCGGCCATGCAGTGACCATGCGTGACATGATACTCGAACTCGGCACGGAACAATTTAATACCGCTGGTGATTGAACTGGTAGCTGCATCTCCCAGAGGGCAAAACGACTTACCGCTGATGTTGTCACAAATATCCATCAGCAGATCAACATCTTTCATTTTGCCGTGACCGCTTTCCAGTCGCTCTAAAATCTCGGTCATCCAGTAGGTACCCTCGCGGCAGGGAGTACACTTGCCGCACGACTCATCGCGATAAAACTCGGTCATGCGTTGAATAGCGCCAACAATGCACGTATCCTCGTTCATGACGATAACACCGCCGGAACCAAGCATAGAACCGACAGCGGCAATCGACTCGTAATCCAGGGGAGTATCAACCTTATCTGCGTCCAGGATAAAGGTTGATGAGCCACCAGGGATAACGGCCTTGAGTTGCTTATCGCCTAGAATACCACCGCCATAGCGCTCATCATAAATGAGTGTGCGCAATGGCGTACCAAGGGGTAGTTCGTAGTTACCTGGTTTTTTCACATGACCGCTCAGGCCGTAGATGCGCGTTCCCTTGCTCTTCTCTGTGCCAAAGCTGGCGTACCAGTCGGCACCATTCTCTATAATAGGAGGGACACTAAAGAGTGTCTCGCAGTTATTAATCACTGTGGGACCACCATACAGGCCAACTACAGCTGGGAAAGGTGGCTTCAAACGAGGATAACCACGTTTGCCCTCCAACGATTCCATTAATGCGCTCTCTTCACCACAGATATATGCGCCCGCGCCGCGATGCACAATAATATCAAGGCTATAATCGCTACCCATCACATTCTTACCAAGAATACCTGCCGCATATGCTTCCTGAACAGCACGTTCTACCTGACTGGCAGCCAGGGCCAGTTCTCCGCGTATATAAATAAAAGCAAGTCCTACATGGCAGGCGTAACTGGTAATAATTACTCCCTCAACTAACTGGTGAGGGCTTTTCTCCATTAGCATGCGGTCTTTAAAAGTACCTGGTTCACTTTCATCAGCATTGCAGCATAGATAGCGTGGCTTATCGTTTTTAGCCAGGAAGCTCCACTTCATTCCTGTTGGGAAGCCTGCTCCTCCACGACCACGCAGCCCTGACTTCTTCATAAGTTCGACGATCTCGTCTGGTTGATATTCTTTGAGCGCCTTTACCAGGGCTTCATAACCACCATACTGCCGATAGACATCAATGGTATCGATACCCGGAACATTTAAATTTTTCGTGATAACTAGTTCTGGCATATGCATATCCTCTATAAGATCGATCTTATCAGGGCGCGATAAATCCGGCCCGTACGGTGGGCGGCGTAAACGCGGCCCGTACGATTAGCCGCGCCCGGACGCAGTTCGTGGTCTAGCTTATCTAATAGTGCGTCTGCCTTCTCCAGCGTCAAATTTTCGACGAAATCGTCGTTGACTTGCAGAACTGGTGCAGTGCCGCAGGAAGCAAGGCATTCAAACGTCTGTAATGTATAGTTTCCGTCGGCAGTCGTCTCGCCACGCTTGATGCCGAGACGTTGCTCAAAATGCTCAACCAGTGCATCACAATTGCGCAGATAGCATGCAATGCTGGTACATACTTTGATCACCTTCTTGCCGGGAGGTCGCTGGTAGTACATGGTATAAAAGGTAGCAACGCTCTCTACATCATCGACCGTTATGCCGATAGCCTCGGCAACGGTCTGCAAGCCTTCTTGCGTGATATAGCCCTCTTCTTGTTGCGCAATATGAAGCGCGGGCATGACGGCTGAACGCGCTACGGGGTAGCGAGCAGCCAGATTCTGCATACGTTGTTTCGCCTGTTCTGAAATCATCGATCGACCTCACCTAGCACAATATCAATGCTTCCGATAGCTGCAACCACGTCGGCGAGGAAGTTGCCCTCAACCATACGTGGTAAAACCTGCAAATTTGCATACGATGGTCCACGCAGATGCATACGATATGGTTTTGCACTGCCATCACTCACTATGTAAAAGGCCATCTCACCCTTTGGCGATTCGGTACGCACAAACGCCTCACCTCTGGCCGGACGATACCCTTCTGTAAACAACTTAAAATGATGGATCAGCGCTTCCATACTTCCCGTTATCTGCCACTTTGGTGGGGGTGCAACTTTCTTGTTATCAACACGATAGCGACCCTCTGGCATACCGTCAAGCGCCTGCTGGATAATCTTCAGACTCTCCTCCATTTCCAGCATACGAACCATATACCTATCATATACGTCGCCGTTGCTCCCAACCGGAATATCGAAGCCGAATTGGTCATATCCCGAATAGGGGAACGCCTTACGAATGTCCCAAACAATCCCACTACCACGCAGAACTGGTCCACTGGCACCATAAGCAAGCGCATCTTCTTTGCTCAGTATACCGACGCCTTTCGTACGCTCAAGCCATAACGGGTTGTTCGTCAGAATGTCGTGATATTCCTCAAGACGCGCAGGAAAGATTTTTAGAAACTCACGCACCTTTTTATCGAAGCCTAGCGGTACTTCAGCCTGTAAACCACCAGGGCAGATGTAGCTAGTCATCATACGTACGCCGGAGATATACTCAAAAATATCGAGGATCAGTTCGCGCTCACGGAAGCAGTACATGAATATGCTCTGTGCACCTAGATCAAGTCCGCTCGTACCCAACCAGACCAGGTGACTGGAGAGACGCTGAAGTTCCGCGAGGATCACGCGTACATATTTGATCTTATCGTTGATTTCATCTTCAATACCCAGAAGCCTCTCTACCGACAACGAGTAGGCCAGGTTATTGTTAAGTGGAGTCAGATAGTCTGTACGATCGGTTAATACCAGTGCCTGCTGATACGTCTTGGCCTCTGCGGTTTTCTCGATGCCGGTGTGCAGAAAGCCGATATCGGGGACAGCCTTCACTACGGTTTCACCCTCAATAGTCAGGATCAGGCGCAACACTCCATGGGTGCTGGGATGCTGGGGACCCATATTGATGGTCATCGTATCATCCCGCTGCTCATCGACGCTCAGGTCGGCATCGGCAGGATATTGATATTCTATCTCTTGTTGCTGCATATATGCGTCCTTCTTGATGATGCGGATCTACAGGCAAGTTCAATTGGACCTGTTGAACCGGGCCAGAGGCAAGCTCGGCCCCTACGATCCTTTCTTTGGTGCCTGGTTCCTGATTGGGATTGATATGACTGCGTCTCTCGTTCAGTTCACGACCTTCAGGAGTACGCAATGTCTGTTCGTAATAATGACTATCTACTCCAGGATCGGTGTCATAGGGAACCTGACCACCCCAATGTGGCTCAGGCAGATCAAAGCCCGTCAAGGGATAATCCTTGCGCAATGGATGAGTAGTCCAATCCATCGGCATCATAATACGTTGCAGATTAGGATGTCCACTAAAGATAAGACCAAACAGATCATACACTTCGCGCTCGTACCAGTTCGCTCCCGCCCAGACTCCTGTTACAGTCGGTACAACGGGATGTTCTTCACGGCGTTGCCCAACCTGTACTTTTAAGCGGATAAAACACTGCTCCTGTATAGAAAGAAGCTGGTAAATGACATCGAAGCGAGGAATACGCTCAGGCCAATCAACCGCTGTAATCGTTTCAAGAACAGGCGTAGTGCAAATTCTTCTTGAGATAATTGCATACCTCTACCAGATTTTCTGGCTTGAGTAAAATTGTCTGCTCACTGCCATCCTCGACTGTTTCAATAACTGCCTGCGGAAACTTCCCCTGCACTGCTTCCACTGTCGATAGTGCCGTTATAGCCATAACTTTCTACATTCCTCTTTACTATCAGATTATTGCATCAGATCTTTGTTACGACACAATTTCATTGCGTGTATCACAACAAATACCAGGTCTTCCTGCTTGAGTGCAGAAGCCCGGTTGGGGCCAGTCATAAAGCAGTAAAAGGGCACCGCTAAAGGTGCCCAAAATCTTCCTTTATAGTTCCTCACCCAATGGACCGACTAGCTTGAGGCCACTATCCTTAAGAGGATCAGGTGGGTTAGGAATACCCTCACGAAATCTTCCGCTGTAGTTCGTTCAAACCAAAAAGCAACATATCAGGCGTTGGAGGACAGCCGGGGACGAACACATCGACCGGCACAATTTTATCAACCCCTTGCACGATTGCATAGTTATTAAACACGCCACCGCAGGATGCACAGGCACCCATTGCAGAGTACCCATTTGGGTTCTGGCATCTGGTCATAGATCTGGCGCAAAATCGGAGCCATCTTCACGGAGCAGCGACCTGCGACAATCATCAGATCTGCCTGGCGGGGTGAGGCACGAAACACTTCTGCACCAAAACGGGCGATATCGAAGCGATCGGCGCTGGCCGACATCATTTCGATAGCGCAGCAAGCCAGGCCAAACGTTGCAGGCCACAACGATGAACTGCGGCTCCAGTCCAGACAGTTTATTGACCTGAGTTGTCAAAACACCAAAGCCGCCATCCTTCTGATGGCCCTGATTTACAGGTAACTCGCGTGGTAAACGGGGTGTCTGCGTATTTGAGTACGTCTGAACGGGTTCCCAGGGATTTTTTACTCCCATGTAAATGCTCCCTTTCGCCAAACATAAATATAGCCAATCATCAGAATTACAAGAAAGCTCAACAGCTCAATCAGCCCGGTTACCTGCAGACTATGGAGCAAAATGGCAAGAGGATAAAAAGAGACAATTTCGATGTCGAATGCAATAAAAAGCATACCCGTCAATAAATACTTAACGGGAAAACGACGTTTAGGCGCTTCAATTCCTTGAAGGCCACTTTCATACGGAGCCAGCTTCTCTGGCGTTGGCTTTTTAGGTCCAAGAATGGCGGTAACACCCATTACAACAATGCCGAAGAGAATAGCCAGTCCCACTAGAATAAAAACGGGGAGTGTGTTTCCCATAGAATAGGGGTCCTTTATTTCTCTTTATATGTAAGCAATGTATGCCCTCAGGCACACATAAGCTAGTGTCAAAAGTACACTTCCTCAGTGTGTATCGTAGCACAGCAGGGCAAGAGTGTCAAATTGCGTTCCTATAAGCTATACTCAATCCCTTGCCAACTGGAACAACCATGTGCTCAAACTGGGGTATCCCTTTTATTGTTGTTAGATAACCAGCAATCTCGTCGGGATGTGAGAGTACATTATCAGCAAGTATAAAAACGTCTGGTGTCAACTTTGGGAGAAGGAGTTGCACCTGTTTTGGGGCGCTGATACGATCGGCATCGAAGAATACAAAGTCAAAAGGTCCAGGAAAATCCGCTACTATTTCGGTAGCATCGCCATGAAAAAAATCGACAAACTCGCGCAACTGCGCCCGTTGTAAATTGACATCAGCCTGCAAAAGCTTCTGCTCATCGCGATCAATGCTAATAATATGTCCACCTGTAGCACGAACGGCCCAGGCCAACCAGATTGTACTGTAACCATTTGATGTACCGATTTCGAGCAGTTGCTTACGCCGACTACTGCGTACCAGCATACTAATAAGCTGAGCAGTATCCGGCTCCAGGTTTAGCATCTTTTTGCTACGATGCTGTTCCTGCACATCATTTTGTTGCCCGGACTCGTACAATTCGAGCAACAGATTTTGAATGTGAGCTTCCATCGTTGGCTTCCTCAATCTGGCGACCTGAGAACTAACAATGAGCTTTAGTTTTTTTGTCGTTCTAGTTCAACCACTGGTATCTTGCGCGTTGTCTTCGTCTGGTACTCGGCAAACCCAGGATTCCGCTTCGCTTGCAGGGCATACAATCGATCTCTCTCTTCACCAGTTATAACAACAGCCGTGGCTTCAAAAGTTTCGGTTCCAACCTCTACAGTTACCTGGGGATGAGCCACCAGATTATGGTACCAATCAGGATTAGTCGGCGCACCAGCCTTGGAAGCGAATATGAACATGCGATCTGCATTGGGCATATATACCAATGGGGTTGTGCGACGTTGACCACTTTTAGCACCCGTGGTAGTGAGCAAAAGCAAGGGAGCACCCTCAAATGGGCCGCCTACTTTGCCTCCATTAGCATGAAACTCGTCAATTATTTTACTATTCCAGTCATTCGGATCTGCCATTGTAACTCCTTGTATCGAATACCATTTACGCTATCGGTACCCGACTTAATGTTGTTGTTTTTCTTATCATACCCAGAAGGGCCGTGATTTGCAAACATTTTCATCTTTTGGGAAATGAATTAGAGCGCCCTCTCCGGCTCAAGGGAGCTATTATAATCATGATCGTCGTTAGAAATTGTTCAGTGAGGTAGAGGGTGATGTCTTCATATTCCGGCATTCCGGCAAGAAATGTTAGTGTAGTGAAGTGTTCCTCTGTTGTGTGATGAACGAGAGAGGGAAACGAGAATAGGAAGTATCGTCTCTGGTGGGAGTATAGCTGAGGAATGAGGGAATTGCAAGCAGAGGGAAAAGGAGGAGTGCCGTTCATTTATTTGCGTGGGGTGGTGGGCGCGATAAATCTGGCCCGTACGATGGGCGGCGTGAACGCGGCCCGTACGGGATGCATCAATGCAAAAAAATGAACGGGACTCGCTATATAGTACCTGGCTTTATGAAAAAAGCATGGATGTTATACTGATACAGGTATGATTTGTTTGCTTCTATGCTATTGTCCTGTTACAATAAACTCAGGAGGATATACAAAAACGTTGAACTCCTTCGTCTGGCCAGTACTTACCAGCTACCCACAGGACCAGTTAGCCAGGATAGCTTTGCCGCTGGGTGGCATAGGAACAGGGACCGTCTCTCTAGGAGGGCGCGGCGATCTGCGTGATTGGGAGATCGTTAATCGGCCCGCAAAAGGCTTTGTCCCTCAACATACCTTCTTCGCTATTTATGCAAAGCCATCCGGTGGACCAGCGGTGACCAGAGCGTTAGAAGGACAGATCGGTCCTCCATATGAGGGGGCCGATGGTTGTCGAGTTCCCAACGCTGGCCTACCACGCTTCCACGATTGTGCATTTCTGGCTGCATATCCTTTTGGGCAGGTGCTCCTTTCCGATAATGCCATGCCCGTCGATGTAACGCTCCAGGCATTCAACCCTCTGATTCCTGCTGACAGCGAACGGAGCGGAATCCCCGTCGCTATTCTGCGCTTTGCTGTTACAAATAAGACCGACGAATATGTTACCACTTCTCTCTGTGGCAATATACAGAACTTTATTGGCACAGATGGAACAGAGGGAGCGCCAAAAGCTAATCGTAATACCTTCAAGCTCGAAAATAGCTCGACGCCTGTTCAAGGCGTATTTATGACATCAAACGGCGTTGAACGAGGAAGCGAACAATGGGGTTCGATGGCCCTTGCAACTACAGCAACCTCTAGCATCAGCTATCGCACCGCGTGGGCAGCTCTAAGTTGGGGCGACTCTTTGCTCGATTTCTGGGATGATTTTGCTAGCGACGGATTGCTTGAGAAACGCACAACAATCAATGTGGATAGTCCCATAGCTTCACTGGCAGTAAGTCTGGAGATTGCTCCCGGCGATACGCAGACGGTTACCTTCTTGCTTACATGGCACTTCCCTAATCGCCAGACCTGGACGCCAGTTCCAGTACCGATAACAAGATCCAGAACGGGTCGATCTGGGTAATACGGCAGTGGTACATACAGAAAATCCCAATCGTATCGGCAACTACTACACTACACGTTATCATGATGCCTGGGATGTGGCAATCAAAACCGCTGCTGCTCTACCAGAACTTGAAGCAAGCACACTGGCATTCGTGCGCAATTTTTGTGAGAGCGATCTGCCAACGGTTGTCAAAGAAGCGGCGCTCTATAACCTCAGTACCCTGCGTACTCAGACGTGTTTTCGTACTGAAGATGGGCGTTTCTATGGTTGGGAAGGTTGTAACGATAAAGCTGGTTGGTGCCATGGCTCCTGTACTCATGTGTGGAACTATGAGCAGGCCATCGCCTTTCTATTTGGTGATCTCGCATGTAGTATGCGTGAGATCGAGTTTCTGCATGCCACAAACGATGATGGATTGATGAGTTTCCGTGTGAACCTGCCTCTTGAACATGCAACCACATGGGGATATGCCGCCGCCGATGGGCAGATGGGCTGCATTATGAAGCTGTACCGCGACTGGCAACTCTCAGGCAATACTGCTTTGTTGCAAAAATTGTGGCCCAGGGTACGTAAGGCGTTAGCTTTTTGCTGGCTACCAGGAAGTTGGGACGCTGATCAGGACGGTGTGATGGAGGGTTGCCAACATAATACAATGGATGTGGAATACTATGGTCCCAATCCACAGATGGGCTTATGGTATCTTGGTGCATTACGTGCTGCGGAAGAGATGGCGCAAGCTATAGGTGACAGACAGTTTGCTAACAGGTGCCAGGAACTTTTCGTACATGGGAGCGAATGGCTCGATGAGCATCTCTTCAACGGTGAGTACTTTGAACATAAAATCCAGCCTCCTTCCGACGCCAACGCTATTGCCCCTGGATTGCGCGTAGGAATGGGTGCGACCAATATTGCAGAACCAGAGTTACAACTTGGCGACGGTTGCCTCGATAGACCAGCTCGTAGGGCAATACATGGCTCATATCTGTGGTCTGGGCTATCTTGTTCCTCTCGATCATATCCGTCAGACGCTAAGTAGTATTATGCGTTACAACTTCTTGCCAGACCTTTCATGGCACTTCAATCATATGCGCACGTTCGCACTTAACGACGAAGCGGCTTTGCTCATGTGTACCTATCCAAGGGGATCGCGACCACGCCGCCCTTTTCCCTATTTTAATGAAATAATGAGTGGTTTTGAATATACTGCTGCTGCTCATATGTTCTATGAAGGAATGATCGAAGAAGGTTTACAATGTATCGCAGCGATCCGCGCACGTTACGATGGACGTAAACGCAATCCATTTGACGAAGCCGAGTGCGGCCATCACTATGCACGTGCAATGGCGAGCTGGTCTTCAGTGATTGCCCTGACTGGCTTCCACTATTCAGGGATCAATTCTACTATGCAATTCGCTGCCACCAATCGCTTCTCACGTGTGTTCTGGTCGAATGGATATGCGTGGGGAACATGTCAGCAAAAGCCTGGTTCCAACGCAACGGAAGTTGAGATCACTGTTCTCTATGGTAAACTACCGACTACAACGTCTGATTATTACAGGGCTAGGGAATGTGGAATGTGAGCCTGCACGTGAGATCGAAGTCGGATCAGAGTGTGGCATTTTTGATTAAGCATAAGGAGGAAACATGAAACGACGTTTCAATCATTTAATGATAACCATGACTACATGGTTGCATCATCGCTATGGCTACCATGTAACAAAAGCGTACGGCATCTTTCCACACGATGCGAAAACAACATTTAAAAGAGAGTTCGATTAACGTTTTTCTGATCAATTACAAAAGCGAGCACTTCATTGATTGATGAAGTGCTCATTGCTTTCTATTGCCAGACCCTCCCTTACGATGGAACTTCGCTTATCTCTTCCCGCTCCTCTTCATGTTTACGCAACACTTGCGGCTGAGCAACAAGCATCCAGATAAAGTAGATCAAGCCAATTGCAAACATAATGCCACAATAGGCCCAGGGCGAAGCAAACGAGGCATCGCGGAAAATCGCCAGTTCAAAGAGCAACCAGACCAGCGAAAGCACGATAATCGGCCATTCAAACACACCAAGGCTGAAATCCATGGGTCTGCTGGTAGTTTGCGGCGCGCATAGATGTAGAGAATCACGGTGCACAGATAGATGATTGCAGGCAACAAGGTCGAAGCGGAGAAGAGGTTGGTCAGGCTATTAGCCTGATTCGCAAAAATTGCGAGGACAACCTCACAGAAAATTCCTGACAATAGCGTCGTCGCAATAGGCGTTCCCGTTCTTCTATTTACTTGCCGAAAGATCGGATAGCCGGGGAAACGCCGGTCACGCGACATTGCCCATGTCAGGCGCGTGGCTGTCATAAATATAACCAGGCCGCAGGCAAAAATTGAGAAGGTAACGATCACGAGGAAAATATCACCGACGACGGTACCAAGCACCTCTCTGACGATATCAGCGACTGGAGTAGTTGATGCGGATAGTGCCGGAATATTTCCAGATGTCAGGTTAAGCGCAATAAGGAAGAGAAATCCTACTACGCCGCTTAAAACAACGGCTGACCACATGGCAAAAGGAACAACTCGATGTGCATCCTGTGTTTCTTCCGCTAGATTGGCTGCTGCCTCAAATCCTACAATAGTGTAAGCACCCAGCAAGAATGAGAACATAAAATGTCCCGTGGAGTTCAGTCCGCCGAGATTGAAGTATCCATTGGGCGAGACAATGCCTGTACTGAACAGGTGATCCGGGTGCAGGAGTCCACGTACAGCGCCGACGACGAGCAGCAGAATTGTGAGTCCTACAATGCCAATGACTTCAGTTCCCACTGCTGCATTATTGATGCGCGTCGAAAAAACGTGGAGAACATAATCAACACCATCTGTATAGCAATGATAATAGCTGTAGCCAACCAGGCATTCTGAGCAGTCTCAGTATAGTTGAAAAGGCTGGGCAGGACTGTCGAGAGCAATCGAATAGTCAACAGAAACGATGACGACGGTCAAAAACATAAATGAAACCCAGCCAACAAGCCAGCCAAGCTTGGGATTCACCAGGCGCGAAACCCATTGATATGAATACCCAGCTATCGGCATACGCGAAGCCAGGGCGGCAAAGACAAGCGCTACCAGCAACTGACCGACAACAACGAACGGCCATGTCCAGATACCAAGCGGACCGCCCCAATTCAGAACACTTCCGATATGTGGTAAAAATACCTGTGGTAATAGAAATAAAGGAAAAACCCAACCGCAAAGGATGCAAAACGTTTGAGTTCACGTCGAAACTCTTGCTTGTATCCATACTGTGTCAAAGCCTGTTCAGCTTCATTGCCCTGGCTGTTGTCAATGACGGACATGATGTTGGCCCTCCGAGAAATATTATGCGTCCTACTCATTATAAAGAGCGAGGTTAAGTGTTCAAAATGAGGAGATATATGGGGGTGAAGACTCCTTTCATTGTAGGAGGGAAAGCAGGTAGGAACCCTCTGGATGCTCTACGAGAGATAACAGACTTCCTGTATTTAAATGTACAGCATAGCTGTGTCTTTTGCAAGAGGGTCTTCTAATTATATACTCATCTTCTTATCCGATAACCTGTATGCAAATACAGGTTATCGGATAAGAAGATGAGTATATAGTTCTACCTGCTACAAAGGCTCAACGATAAGATAGGTACGATCGGGGCTATCCTGACCAGCTAGTCGTTCAAACATCTCACCATACTTTTGTGCAAGCGTCGTACGTGCATACGTTCGCTCGTCAGTTGTAACCTCACGTGCCTGTCCTTGCACCTCCGGCTCTCCTAATAGATGACCGACACGATCGGAAGGTGTTATCTGTACGCGTCCATTGTTGCGTACACGTTTAGTTTTGCCTGCATTTTTGCCTGTAGTAATATAGATTTTGCCCTGGTCATATGCAAACCAGACCGTTGTGGGAACTGCAACTCCATTTTTACGATAGGTGGTCAGGAGAATAAATTCGTGTGGTGATAGAAACGCAAATGGATCTTTCGGTGTAATTTCATTTGATGGCATAAAAAATACTCCTTTGGTGTACTTGCAGTCTGTAGAATGCATGATGTTACTTTTTATACAGGGTAACCCAATTACCTGTACATATAAAGACGTTTTTTGATGAGGGCAAGGGTACAGATACGTGAGTTGCACGTGGAACGTATGCTTTGGATATCAGACTCCAACTCGTTCCCATCTTTCAGGGGGGCAACCAGCTTCCACCCAATCAGGGGATACGCCACCCCAAAAAGAACATTTGCTCTTCCCTTTCATGTTATAATTTCCTGGGGATTTCCGTTTTGTAACCAATCAGAGAGAATTGCGAACAGGGAGAGTATTTTTCGCGCTACTGGAAAGGCTGGCTATCTCATCATGCTCATTACGCGTATTGAGTTGGAGAATATTAAGAGTTATCACCGCATCGCCGTTGATTTTCGGAGGGGCACAACGGCTATCTGTGGCGCGAATGGCGCGGGCAAAACGACGCTGGTAGAGGCGATTGGTTTTGCCCTTTTTGATTACCTTCCTTACAAACAAGATCAGTTTGTGCGCGAAGGGGAGAAGTATGGCAAGATAGCGATTCACCTGGTCGGGAGTGATGATCGTCCCTACACGGTTGAACGCCGCTGTGGCTCTGGTTCGCGCTGGTTCATCTATGATGCAGAGGCCGATTTTAGTGTCGATCAGCGTGCGGATGTGCTCGATAAGCTCCATGATCTCTTCGGCATTGATCGTGAACGCCCCCTCGATTCTCTCTTTAGAGATGCGCTCGGCGTCCCTCAAGGTACCTTTACCTCTATTTTCCTCGAAGCAGCTAGCAAACGGAAACAGACCTTCGATGCCCTGCTCCAGATCGAAGATTACAAAGTAGCAGCCGATTACCTGCTTGATTCTCAGAAGTATTATAAAGAGCAAGCCCAGGTACAGCAGAACGAAATTCGCCGACTGGAATATGAAACGCGCGACCTGGAAACATGGCGTTCCCAACTCAAAGATGCCCGCTTAGTTGATGAGGAACAGACACAGCAGAATGAACTCTGGACTCAACAACTTATCCAACATCGGCAGAGGGCAGTTCTTTTGACTCAGCAGGCTAATCAGTTAGAACGTCTTCATCAACAGCACGAAAAAAGTCGGGCAACATATGAATATGAACAGAAAACTTTGCTTAATTATGAACAGCTCTTGCAGAAAGCCCGTTCCGCCCAACAGATTGTACTGGCAAACCGCGATAACTACCAGCAGTATCAACAGGCCAGCGACACGCTGAAGCATTTGCGGCAAGACGAGCGACAGCGCAATGCGCTACGGGACCGCCAGGCGCAATTCAATAATACATTGGCAACCATACGGGCAAACATACAAAGTCTACAGGGGCGCTTGCAAGAAGTAGCTATCGCTCGTCAAGAGATTGTCGCCCTGGCTCCCCTGGTTGATCAACAGATCGAACTGGAGAAGCAGCGGGACGATTTGATACAGAAAGTCACAAGCTACGATTCAATCGTACTTGAGGGGAAAAAGCTGAGTAAGACGCGAGATCAATATGTGCAAAAGCAGACTGAACTTCAGCGCAGAATTGTCGACATCGAGCCTCTGCAACCTCTAGCCGATAAATGCAGACGAGCGCAACGAGGCATTGAACCAGCTACGTATTCAGGGCAAGGAACGTGAGCATAAGCAACGCCAATTACAGGAGAAACGCAACGCGCTACAAGAGAAGTCATCTGAACGTGAGCAGACCGCCGAGAAGCTACGCAAGGCCGAAAATAATGTGGCCATCATTGAAGAGCATCGCCGTGAAGCGGAAGAAATGCCAATCTTGCAAGGGCAATACGAGCAACTCTCCGCACAGGTATACCGCCTTGAAGGAAACATCGAAGGGTACGAAAAATCACGGGCACAGTCGGCTGGTGGACAATGTCCTTTATTACACGAAAGTTGCCTCAATATCAAACGGCTCGGTATCGTCAGTCTTGAATCGTATTTTGAAAATCTACTTACCGATGAACAGGCGCAACTTACAGGCATACGACAACAACAGGATACATTGATGGAGCAGATGGGCCAGATTAAAAAGTATGCAGATGCGCTTAACAAGCTAGGACAGTACGTTGAACGGCGCGATATGTATGCTGAACGATTTGCATCGGATGGCTAGTGAGGTAGCGAGCCTGGAACGTGAAGTCAACGACCTTACAGTGAATTGGACGGACTCAAGCAGGTTGACCAACAGATTGCCGAGGCCGATGCTGCATATAAAGAGAGCAAAAATGCAGAAGCGAAAGTGCGCGAGCTGGATGGCTTGCGTAAACAGGTGCAGCAATACCAGGACCAGGTACGTCAGTGTGAAGTTGACCTACATGAGCGTCGACAAGAAGCGGAAGAATTGAGCGACAGCAAAGCTCAACTTGATCAAGTGAAAGCAGAGATCGGCACAATTGAACGATCCACGCTCACGTAGCAAAACACAGCTCGCCATCGTCGCACAGGAAGATCAGTTTACACATCAGCTTCAGGCTGAACAGCAGGAAGAGCATGGAGATATCTTTCGCAGGTCACAACAATTGCAAACGCAACTCGTCGCCTATGCCACGCTTGATACTGATATCGCTCAACAAGAGGTCACTCAACGCAATAGTTACGATGGATATCAGAACTATCTGCAACATAAAAATGAGGCGCAGACGCTTCCCGAACGGGAGCAAGCATATCAGCAACAGGCTCTTACGACTGGGCAGGCAGCTCAGACATTGCAAGAAGCCGAACAGGCATATAGAAGTGCTCAGGATGCCTTCGATGCAGATGAGTTAAAGGCAGTTAATAGCGAGATTGAACATCTGAATGGTGCTCTGGCATCGCTTGGCAACAGCAATGAAGCATCAGCAAGAGAAAATAAATGACCTGGAGGGCCAGATCGGGCAGGCTGAAGAGCTGCTCATCCAGTTAGAGGAAGCACGCAAGGAACATTCTACGTTGGAAGATCTGTACGCCATGATGGAGCAATTTCGTAAATTGATCAAAGAGGCAGCTCCATACGTCTTGAAAGCTATGCTCAACGATATCTCTGCGCAGGCTAATCGTATCTTTGGTGAGATCATGGGCGACCATGCTGCGGAACTCTCCTGGGAGAATGATTACGAGGTCGTCCTGCATAGACGCGGCATCAAACGTACCTTTGCTCAGCTAAGTGGCGGCGAGCAGATGAGTGCTGCGCTTGCTATCCGTCTGGCGCTGCTCAAAAAGCTCTCGACGCTCAATATTGCCTTCTTCGATGAGCCAACACAGAATATGGACGAATTGCGACGCATGAATCTGGCCGAGCAGATTCGTCGTGTACGTGGCTTTGATCAACTCGTCGTTATCAGTCATGATGATACCTTTGAGCAAGGTCTCGACAGCATCGTGCGGCTGAAAAAGGAGGGCATCGAGACACGGCTATTGGATGGCGACGAAATGATCCAGCGGAGTATGCCCGAAATGAATGTGTGGAATCAGAGCGATGCTATTGTTGCCCAATAAGAGCTTTACGCTGATTACCCGAAGGAATATTTCTATGCTACATAAAGGAAAATTGCAGGCCGCACTTAACCTGAAGCGCGGCCAGTTCTCGCTCTATGATGGCTCGTTTAGCGAACAACTCAAGGCATACCAGCAAGCACTGGAAACATTATATGTACGCTATCCTACCAGTGCGAAAATGGAGCATGTATTACCACCAGAAGGAAGTGGGATGCCTTCCGCAGGTGCGCGTCCCAGCATTGAATTTGATCGCTGGCTGGTAAACGCAGCTCAGAGCCGTTATCACGGTCCTGTCTTTCCCTTTGGACGCGAATTTGCCAACCATGAGCAAGCACGCGAGTGGGCTGAGTGCATCGAAGGGGTAACGACTGTAGCGGTTGATGGTAGTCAGTTGCAACCCTGGCGTGATGCATCGATTCCAGTTGCGCTCGTTCAGGTTGGTTTCTTCATCAATCCACATATGCGCGGACGCCCTTACACAAAAGATGTACGTATAGAGGTACTTGCTCCCGATGAGATTATGGAAGAGGCTAGAAGCGAGAGCAGCGATCCCGATAGCTATCCGTATTCGGAAATGCAGGTCACATTACGTCGCTACCTGCTAGAAGTCGAGACGTTGTGCAGCCAGATGGAACAGTGCGCGAATGCACGCCGTTCTGGTGATCCTGTACATAGTCCCGTCGTCTTCTTCGATGGTTCGCTCGTCGTCTCCTTCGCCCTGACGATGCCCAGCCCATACCGCGAACGTTATATCGACTCCGCCGTCTCATTGCTCAAAACTTCCGAACAATTGCGTGTTCCGCTCATTGGCTATATCGATACCACCTATGCTCGTGATATTATCACCATGTTACGTCGCCTGGATGCCTTGCAACCTCAACCCGTACTGCGGGAAACAAAGAAGATTCATGATGCTCTACTCTGGCAAGGAAGGCTTCAGTGGGGCGATCGTACGCCTGCCATGATCTGTGCACGTGGAGATATTCTGGAGAGTTATGGTCCCTATCGTGAAAGCGTGGCCTTCTGCTATCTGCAAACCACTTCCAGGCGTCCACCTGCCCGCCTCGAATTTCCACGCTGGATGCTTGATGATGGCATTCTTGAACCTGTGCTGGACGTAGTACGTGCCGAGTGCATTGCTGGCAACGGCTACCCTTATGCCATCGAAACCGCTGACGCCGTCTCTGTGATCACTATGCAGGATCGCGACGAATTTTACGCTCAATTCCAGACATTTATGGAAAAGCAGGGGGTCAAGTTCACCTTTTCAAACAAATCTATCAGCAAAAGCAGGAGGCGCTAATCCCCAAAAGTACCTTCCCACCATCTCATTCTTACGCTCACTACTACTCTAACATGATTTTTTCTCAAAAATGTATTATAATATAATTAATCGTTAAAGACATCGAGTCTATTTCGATCAAACTATGATCTATGATCTATACTTGTTATTATCAAGTTGACGATATTGGATCTAGTTTTCCGCGTGAGAGGATTGTTTTTGGATTGTCAGGTGAGGGGGAAGCTGCCAATGAACACAATCCGTTGTCCAGAATGTGACGAACCCATCGCCGGATTCAGCTAATTACTGCCCGGTTTGTGGTGTATCCAGGATATCGTCGGGACATCGGTCTGATGACCATGAGCTGGCAATAATGGGATCTGCGACATGGCGCAAAGAAGTTGCTCCATCACCCAATCGTGCCAATCCAGCCCCGCTTCCACCACGTCCTGCCAGATCACGCGTGCCAATGTGGAATACATGGCGGCGTATACGATATCGGGTGCCATCTACTCTTATTATCTGGATAGGTCTTCTTATCTTTCTTATCTCCGGTGGCATTTTTGGAATAGTTGCCACTCGTGGAAGTGGCGTCAGTAACCATTCAAATGAACTTACACTGCAAGTAACTCCTGATAACGTTGCGGTTGGAGCAACCGTACTGTTAAATGGAGAGCATTTCAAGCCTCATGGAAAAATTGGACTTACGCACGATACATCAATTCCTCTTCAGGACACTGCAAATGCAACAATTATTGACGCTGATTCCAGTGGCAATTTTACCGATACCATCGTCATTACTCCTGATTGGGATACAGGACTCCATACAATTAATGCCGAAGACGCCTTCAGACATAAAGTAGCCTCATTCTCTATTATGGTAACAGGCCATGCTACTTCATTGCGCCCTGCCCATTTGCGTGCCTCCGTTGATGCATTAGATATGGGAACTGGGGACCAGGCTACTAATACGACCAGAATAATGACGTTAAGCAATATCGGTGGAGGATTTATCTCCTGGCAAGGGAATAGTAACTCAATCCTGGTTAATGCTTAGTCCGGCTGGTGGGACATTTGCCAGTGGTCATAGTGCTCAGGTAATGGTCGCCATTGATCGCTCAAAACTCAATCCCGGCTCGTATAACGCACGAATAAATATTCTCTCAACCGCTGGTAATACTGTAGTGCCTGTCAAAGCTACTGTAACGGCTCTTGCCAGGGAGCGTGGACCTATATTGCAGGTAAGTCCAGCGCTACTATCCTTTACGGCAAGCGATGGAGGACCATCGCCTTCAGCTCAAACCATCACAGTGAGCAATCCTGGTCTGCGTCCGTTGCAATGGCAAGCAACCACTGATGACAAACTGGCTCTCTGTCTCACCTCAATCAGCTAACGTAGATCCTTCAGGCAACCTGCCTGTAACCGTTAATGTGAATAGCAGTTTGTTACTGCCAGGAACTTATAATGGCACAATCACATTAACCCAGGAACCGGATTTAGCAGCAAGCAGTCCACAAACCATTTTTGTCACAGTAACTATTATGCCGCAATGCTCTTTACAGGTTGCACCAGGTCAGTTAAACTTCGCAAGTGTTTATCTACAAGGAACACCTGGGGCAAAAGCTATCAGTATTGGAACACTTCAGGGCTGTAATAGTCCTATGAGCTGGCAGGCAACGAGTAACGCCAGTTGGTTAACAATTGATACAACTCATGGTCAGACTCCTGCTACTCCTAAAGTGGGCATCAACATTTCTGGTCTTTCACCTGGCGTCTACAATAGCTCTATCGTTTTCAGTTCTAGCTCAGGAACACAGACGCTTCCTGTTACCTTTACTCTTAGTCAGAGTTTCGGTACCACTGGAGACAACGGCTCCCGCTGCCATATCCTTCACGGGAGTTGCTGGACAACTTGGCCCTGCAATACAGAAGATAGCTATCTCGAATAACGGAGATGCAGGAGCTTTGAATTGGACTGCAACGGCAACCGGTGGAGCCTGGTTAGCCATTTACCCTTCCAGCGGAATGCTCACGGCTCATCAATCGGTCTCGTTCAATATCACTGCATCAGTGCTACCAACGCTAGTTCCAGGTACATATAGTGGTACAGTGACTATTATTGGTACAGATAGCTCTGGCCATACCGCTCTCGGAAGTCCACAGTTGATTCCTGTCAATCTGATTGTTCAACCTGCCTGTACATTTACTGTCTGCTGCAAGAAGTCTCAACTTCACTGGTATAAGTGGGTAGGCGACACCGATCAATCAGCAGGTAGCACTTACGACAAGTTCATCCTGCATAAATAAGCTAAACTGGACAGCGACAACCAGTGGCGGCAACTGGCTTTCTGCCTCTGTACTGGGCACTACGGCTCCTAAAGTCAGTGTAAGCGCGACTCTTGCTCATCTTAACACGAAAAATTATGCAGGCACCGTTACCATTACAGCTCAGGATAGTGTAACTGGATTATTGGTCGGTATCCCTCAAGTGATACCAATTGGTCTTACAGTACAACCAGCTTGCACCTTGCAAAATCCATCTTCTAATGCGGAAACTTTTGCTACAACAGCTGGAAGCAATCCAGCTTCACAGACCTTTACGGTCTCTGCAATGGGAACCTGCTCTGGGGCTGTTACGATTACCGCCATCCGTACAATACAACTCAGGAACTACCTGGCTATCTGTTACAACGAATACAACGACAATTAGCAGCGGAGGAAATACAACTTTTACGGTAACTATAATTTCTAATCGGCTACCTGCTGGTAAATATGAGGCTACAATTCGGCTTAGTGGTTCAAATAATGGTATGACTGTAGCCAGTAACGCTCAACCGATAGACGTAAAACTGAATGTTGGAGTTCCATCTGAACCTATTATGGGAACCCCAACACCTACCCCGTTGCCAACACCTGTTGTAACGGCGACACCAACGCCTACTCCGTCTTCAACGCCTGTTTTAACATCGATGTCAGCTACAACAACAACACCTTAATGAGCTTCATTTATAATGATCTGTACTTTATCAAGTCCGTTCATAAAATTTCGGGCTTTCGCAATCTGTCCCGCATCATGTATCCAATCTTCTTTATCGTGTTCATCGGTCTTGATTGGCGTTTCAAGCAATACTGCGACATGATCGAGGCGCGAATCGCTCAACAAGGTACGTAATCCTTCTTCACCAATAATTCCTTCACCAAGACGAGCATGCACATCTCGATGACTACCTAAAGCCTTCTCTGTGTCATTGAGGTGTATTACCTGAAGACGCTCCAGACCAACCGTCTCTTCAAAAGATTGCAAAGTTGCAATGCAGTCTGCTCCTTAGAAATATCATAACCGGCTCCCCACAGGTGAGCCGTATCAAGGCAGACACCCAGTCGTTCCTCATACTGAGGAAGCAAGCTAAGAATGGCTGCAAGTTGCTCAAAGTTATGGCCTAGCGAATTTCCAGCGCCAACATCGTTCTCCAACAATAACATTACTTCTGGGGGCGTCTGGGGAAGAATATGGGCTATACCTTCAGCGACACGAGCAATGCCAGCCTCGACTCCAGCACCGCGATGGCTCCCAGTATGAAAAACAACGCGACTGGCACCAAGCATTGCGCCACGTTGCAGTGTCCAGCTAAGCAGCGCCACCGATTTCTCCCAGATTATGCTATCAAGCGTGCCTAGATTGATGAGGTAGGGAGCATGAATAACCACTGGATCAAGCTGAAGCTCGCGTGCTGCCTGTGCAAAAGCTATACTCGCTGCCGGATTATCTGCTGGAGGTCGCCATGCGGTTGGATTACTGGCAAAGATTTGTATCGCATCACAACCTATCTGTTGAGCTATCTGAGCAGCTTTAAGCGGCTTTGAATTTGTCGGCATATGACGACCAAGACGCATAACCTATTCTTCCTCACCAGCGACCTGAACTTGAGCAGGCAACATGTATTGTTCTCCCTGAACATGTGGCAATTCATCGAGCTTTGTAAGGCCAAATAGTTGTAAAAATTCTGTTGTCGTCGCAAAGAGTGCTGGGCGGCCCACCGTCTGCGCCCGTCCAACTTCAACAACAAGCCCATGTTGAAGCAGGCTTGCCAGAGCACGATCACTATTCACACCACGTACTGACTCGATCTGTCCACGCGTAATTGGCTGGCGGTAAGCGATCACGGCAAGTGTCTCCAAGGCTGCTGAGGTCAATTTAGCCGTCATCGGGAGACCGAGTAGTGCCGCCACATATCGTGCATTCTCAGGAGCCGTCACCAGCTGAACCTGCTCACCTAACAATTGCAGCCGTATGCCGCGTCCCTGATCTTCCAGAGTCTGCTCCAGAGCCTGTAACGCGCTCTGCAATTTTGCCTCATCTACATCGAGCAATTTACGCAGTTCCGCACGCTCCAGTGGTCGCCCAGAGACAAAAAGCAGGCTCTCTATCGCCGCCGCCAACTGCTTAGCACCAGAATGTATATTTGATTGAACATCAATTATATCCTGTTCCATTGTGAGCAAAGTATATCATGATGTGCAAGTCCTGGTAATTTCCATATCCACCTATCTATCCTCCATTTTAGAACAGAAGGCGGACTCATTACTGGAATATTTTCCTCAATTTTCAATGTTTGACATAATGGCACTCAAAGTTTTTGCAATAAACATTGCAAATGATGTTGCAGTATGATATAGTACAGGTAACAAAACCTGACTACAGGAGGTGAGCTGTATGAAAATAGAACGCTTTACTGATAAAGCGCGTGAGGCAATTCAGGAAGCCTCAGAGCTTGCTCAAAAACATAATTCTAGGCAGATAGAGATTGAACATCTGCTAGCGGCTCTTTTGATGCAGGAGGGTGGAGTGGTGCCACAAACGCTTCAGAAGGCAGGTAGCAATCCTCAGACTGTATTGCGTCTGATTGAGAATGAAATTGAGCGTATGCCGCACGTATATGGTGGAAGCGAACCAGGTATCTCTCCACGCCTGCGCCGGGTGCTGGAGGATGCCTGGAACGAGATGAATAATTTCAAGGATGAGTACTTGAGTGTTGAGCACCTGCTCCTGGCAATGTTTAATAGCGATAATGCGGCACAGCGTATATTAAAAGGCGCTGGACTCTCGCGTGACCAGGTTTTGCAGGCACTGACCATATTCGCGGTGCTCAACGTGTGACTGACCAGGATCCCGAGGGCAAGTATCAGGCATTGGAGAAATATGGGCGCAACCTGACAGAACTGGCACGTCAGGGCAAGCTCGATCCAGTTATTGGGCGTGATGAAGAGATCCGGCGTGTGATTCAGGTACTGAGCCGTCGTACGAAGAATAATCCCGTGCTTATTGGTGAACCGGGTGTTGGTAAAACGGCTATCGTTGAGGGTCTGGCACAACGTATCGTGCGGGGAGATATTCCTAAAACGCTTGCAGATAAACAGGTCGTTACCCTCGATCTGGGTGCACTCGTGGCTGGTGCCAAATTTCGTGGCGAGTTCGAGGAACGCCTGAAGGCTGTTTTGAAGGAAGTAATAGGTGCCGAGGGTGGCATTATTCTCTTTATTGATGAACTACACACGCTGGTTGGTGCTGGTGCTGCTGAAGGCGCAATGGATGCTTCCAACATGCTGAAGCCCATGCTGGCACGCGGTGAACTACATTGTATCGGTGCCACTACGCTTGATGAATATCGCAAATATATCGAGAAGGATGCCGCATTAGAGCGCCGCTTTCAGCCTGTCATCGTCGACCAGCCATCTGTTGAAGATACAATCAGTATTCTACGTGGCCTTAAACAGCGCTACGAAGTCCATCATGGTGTGCGTATTCAAGATAGCGCCCTGGTTGCCGCCGCTCTCCTCTCCAATCGCTATATTCCAGATCGCTTTCTACCCGACAAAGCTATTGACCTTGTGGATGAAGCCGCCAGCCATCGGCGTGTAGAACTGGATAGCACTCCCAGTGAGATCGATGCCCTGGACCGTCGTATTCGCCAGTTGCAGGTAGAGCAGGAAGCCTTGAAGAAGGAGACCGACGCCGCTAGCCGCGAACGACGTGAGAAAGTTGAGCGCGAGATCGCAAACCTCAACGAACAATTGCACAGTATGCGCCTATCCCTCGAAAGTGAACGCGAACCAGTCGAAGAAATGCGCAACCTTAAAAAGCAACTGGAAGACGCACAGGTTGCCTACGAGAAGGCCGAACGCGCTTATGATTATGAGGCTATGGCCCGTCTGAGCTATGGGACCATCAAAGTCCTTGAGCAGCGTATTCAGGATATTGGAAGCGAAACTGGCTACCCTTCACAACTCACGTATGCTCAAAGAAGAGGTCGACTCCGAGGATATTGCGGAGATCGTCTCGAAATGGACTCATATTCCTATTGCTCAGATTGCTGGAGGCTGAGGTACAGAAACTGCTCTCGATGGAAGATCGTCTACGCGAACGTGTTGTAGGTCAGGAGAATGCTCTACAGATCGTCTCAGATGCAATTCGTCGCTCACGTGCCGGTCTGCAAGATCCAGATCGCCCTCTGGCTAGCTTCCTGTTTCTAGGACCAACCGGCGTTGGCAAGACTGAATTGGCTCGTACCCTGGCTGAATTTCCTTTTTGATGATGAGCAAGCTATCATACGCATTGATATGTCAGAGTATATGGAGAAACACGCAGTCTCTCGTCTCATCGGCTGCACCTCCCGGCTATGTAGGCTATGATGAGGGTGGACAACTGACCGAAGCGGTACGTCGTCATCCCTATAGCGTCGTGCTACTTGACGAAATCGAGAAGGCTGCGCCAGATGTCTTCAATATGTTGTTGCAATTGCTTGATGATGGGCGTCTGACCGATGGACAGGGACGCACAGTTGATTTCAAAAATACCGTCATCATTATGACCAGCAACGTAGGCAATCTATGGCTGCATGAATATGATGGTATGGAACGAAGATGAGATCCAGCGTACTGTACGTCAACGCCTGCGTGAGGAGGGCTTTCGTCCCGAGTTTATTAATCGTATTGACGAGGTGATCATCTTCCATCAGATCGAACGTGAGCAGATGAAGAATATCGTTGATATCCAGATCAATCGTCTGCAACCACGCCTGGCAGAACGCCACATTACATTGCAATTGAGCGAGGATGCACGCGAATTTCTGGCGAATGAGGGCTATGATCCACAATTTGGAGCACGCCCACTTAAACGCGTCATTCAGAAAGAAGTCGAAAATCGTATCGCACGTGCTATACTGGATATTTATCGAAGCGATGTCGCTTCGCTTTGCGAGAAGTTTTCGCGATTGGCAGAACGACGATGCCACCTACGGCCATGCCATGGAACGCTTCGCTCAAGAAACCGGCGACGAGAACGCGCGATTGCTCGCCGCCGAAGCGCTGCTGGAACTGGCCGGGCTCAAGTGGACCGGCGATGCGCTCGCGAACCCCGACTCACGCACGGCGCTATCGCTTGTCGACGACGCACTGAACGACGATCCCGCCAACGCGATGGCGAACCACCTGTGCGTCCACCTCTACGACCTCGCACCGAACCGCGCGCCGGCGAAACTCTGCGCGCAGCGTTTGGACGCCGCCCCCTTCGCTCCTCAAGCGGAACATCTCGCCCACATGCCGGCGCACTATTGGACGGAGGCAGGGAATTACGATGCGGCTCTGCGATCGAGCGATCGCGCCTACGCGCTGATCGCGCGGCTGGAAAGTGCGCCGAACGAGGACGCGCACGTGCAGCAGTACTTCAAGCACGACGTCGCCGTAGGGTACGCCGCAGCGATGATGCTCGAGGACTACGGAACCGCCAAAATTGGGCCCAGCGCATGACCTCCGCGTACGGCATCGGTTTCGACGCGATTACCGCACTGCGTTTCGGCGACGATGCGACCGCATATCGCGCGACCAATCCCCAGTACGGGAATCCCGCGGTGCACGGTTGGGCCGCGTTACTATTGGGACGTCGAACAGAAGCCGCAGCCGTTGCGGCGCGCATTGATGCGTCGAAAGCAACTGGCGGTTACCTGACGCCACTCTTCTTGGCGCGCGTTGCAGAAGCCGACGGCGATGCTGCGAAGTCCTCCACAGTGGATCGCGCAAGCACAGGAAGAACAGCGCCGCGACTTCGCCGGCGAACTTATTCCGCTCGTTCCGGCGTCGGAACAGCTTGGTGCGTTCGAGTTGCGATCCGGTGAACGCGCCGCGGCACAAACCGCCTTCGAACAAGCGATCGCCTTATATCCGAACGATCCGCGCGCAGTAGCAGCAATCAAAACATTGGAAACGGGCAGCGCTTCGGCCGTTAACGCTGCCGGTTTTCCCTATGTAACTTACATCGCGGTTTCGCCGCGGTGCAGCGTGCGCGCGAGCGCGCCGAGCGCGTCGCTCAGCGTTTGCGCGGCGCGTGCTGCACCGTGTCGGAAGCCCCTACTTCGACCGCGCGACGCCAGCCGTGCGAGCCGGCGTGAGCGTGCGCTAGCGAGAGCTTCGTCTCGGCGGACCCGCGTCTCAGTGAGGATGCGAAGGTCCATAAATGCCCCGTTCTCTCAGAAAAAGTGCGTGAATGTAAAAGGCCCCCGCGCTGCGGAGGCCTTCGAAGAGTTGATGACCGGCGGACGATCTAGTCCGGTCGATTCTCCGAAGGTACAACGCGCGGCGTGCCGGCGCCGAAATTCGGCGCGGTCGCGGGAAGCATGCTGTTAACGATCATCGTGCCTCCTTATGTCGGCGTGTGAAGTAAAGCGTTACCTTAACATGCAAGCCCAACGTATGTCAAACCCGCAACGCGCCGCATCGTGCGAGCCGGAAGGTCACAAGCGTCGCGCTGCGAACTCGGAAAAGCGTTTCACGGCGCTATGGCGCGGGCGGTTAGCTCAGTGGGAGAGCGCTTCCTTGACACGGAAGAGGTCACATGTTCAATCCATGTACCGCCCACCATCAAAGCCCTTATTCTAGCGGCAGTTTCAGCCTCCGTCCTGCGGAGGCTGTCTTATTGGTTGCGCCTCTTTATTATAAGGACTGTACATGGCGAGAAGACAGCGACGAGCGCGGCCCGGCATCGGAAGCGTGTACTGGTCTGAAGCGCAGTCGCGCTACGTCGGCGAGCTAACGCTCGGCCACGACAAGACGGGGTGCATTCGTAAATTTATCGTGAGGCTACTTGACTGTACGCTATGGCGCGAATGGATCGGTTGAGCTCAAGCCTTTACATTATTCCCAGCCATACGCGCGCACGCGTACACGTATCTTATTTGCCGTGATATGGCGTGCGAGAGATGCACCTCAAGGAACCAACATTAATGTCAGATCTCCGAAAGGGCCCTCGATTTGTGCTTCACTCTCTAACGCTTCGGATTTGAGAACATGCTTAAACGCCGTGTCTCGCATACGCGTGGCGATCGTAATCGTTTCTTCGTAAGGTGCGCTTGCGACGGAAAACCCGCGCTTATTTCCTTCGCCATCGGCTTCAGACGGATTCGGCAGCGTGATATCGATGAACTGTCCGGCGACGAACGTTCACTTGGTGGGCTTCTGAAATTCGAAAGCCATCGTGCCCTCGGCGACTTGCCGGCGTGCCTTCAGCGGGTGCCCGTGGCTTAAGGAAGGCCGCATGCTAAGTCTACGTCGGTCGATGGTCGGGTAAGTGCAAGGTGGCGAAGATTTGAGTTCGGTTCATTTGCTTTATGGCAGCACAGTTGCTTACGCTCGGACACGGAACCGCGAGCGAGGAAGAACTCGCGCATCTCATTCGCGGAGCGGCGATCGAGTCGCTGGTCGATGTCCGCACGGTCCCAAAGAGCCGTCGCCATCCACAGTTTTGGCGCGAAGAGATGGAGCGCTGGGTCCCAGCGCGCAGCGGAAGCGCGTATCGTTGGGAACCGGCTCTGGGCGGTTTTCGCAAGGTGAATCGAAATAGCCACAACGTTGCGCTGCGTCACGCGTCATTTCGCTCCTATGCGGATTATATGGAGACCGATACGTTTGCACTCGCGCTCGAAGAACTTCTGGATCAAGCGGCGACTTCGCAGGTCGCTATTATCTGTTCCGAGACAGTTTGGTGGCGTTGCCACCGTCGGCTCATCTCGGACGCCGTGCTGCTCCTCCATGGCCTTCCGGTACAGCACTTGATGCACGACGGCAAACTTCGGCCGCACATTCCCACTCCGGGCGTTCGCACGACGGCGGAGGGAAAGCTCCGCTATGACGTACTTTTCGAGACTGGGGAGTTGCCGTGAGCCTGCGCAGCACGATTACCCCCATTGCGCCATATCGGCTCGACTTGACGGCACAAGCGCTTCGCCGGGTCAGCAGCAACATCGTCGACGTTCTTACGCCTGACGGAACGTATCTACGTGCCTTGCGTGGCGACGACCATGTCAACATCATCGAGGTGCAGCAAGAGGCGGCTGGGCATCTCAACGTGCGGATTAGCGGACCCGGCGCCGGCGCGCAGCTGGACACCGTGAGGATGATCTTGGGAACGGGTATCGATCTGCGCCGCTGGTACCGCCGGGCGGCACGCTTTCGGTGGCTCGCCGCCCTCGCGCGAAATCTTCGCGGCGTAAAGCCTCCACGCTATCCCGACCTGTGGGAGGCTCTGTGTAACGGGATCGTATTCCAGCAACTGAGCATCCTGGCCGCCTCCTCGATCATGCGACGTCTAGTCGAGCATTTCTCAGAACCGCTCGAACACCGCGGTTCGATGCTCCGGGTGTTTCCGGGTCCCGCTAAGATCATGCAAGCTAGCGATGAAATCTGCTGCGATTAGGCCTTAGTCGCCAAAAAGTGGCGTACTTGAAGAATGCAAGCGCAGCGGTGACATCGGGTGCCATTACATCGGCGCGCATCGAATCGCTCCCGACGGCCGAGGCTGGCATGGCGTTGCAAGCAATCGGCGGCATCGGTCGTTGGAGCGCCGCGAACGTTCTCTTGCGTGGCTTCGGACGTCTCGACGTGTTCCCCATGGGGGATACCGGCGTAGCACGGAACATCAAACTTCTGTCAGGCGACGCGGACGTTAGCCTCGACGAGGTCTTGCTCGCCCTTGGCGATATGCAAGGGATGCTGTATTTCCATCTTCTGCTGGGTAAACTGCGCAATCGCCCGGGCTTTTCGTCAACGGGCGTTCTAAACTAACGACGAACAACGAGCTATTCCTTTCCTTTTTGGGGGGCTTCAACTGTGAAACTCGTAACTGCAATAGATGCCGAAGCTCTCGAACATTCCACGCTGATTGCGGAATCGAACGAGTTCGCGATCTATGATGTCGGCAACGATACCTACGCGCTCGTACATCGTCATGCGGCCGTCGAATGGCAAGCCATTACAATCTCTGGCGACGGTGTTTTTCGTGTCCTTGAAATACTAGCCTGCGCCACTCGCACCTTATACCGAGATGTCGCGGGCGATCTTTCAAGGCAACGGCGCCCCTAGCAGGACCTCAGTGGACGCAATGCGATGACGAAGCGGCGGTTTCGCAAGGGCGATCGCGTGAGTTGGAGTTCGGAAGCCGGCGTTTTCCCCAGACTTACCGCCCATCCCACTCGATTTTAGCCTTCGCGCCAGGTTCGCACACGACGACGCTTCGTTAGAAACGCCAAAGCCCACTGTGTCATAACAAAAAACCGATTCGCATATCCGATTAAGAAATAAATGTGAACCACCGCCCAGACTAACCACGCTAAGAAACCTGCGGAGCGCCAAAACCGCAGGTCTGCGAGCGCAAACGCGCGGCCCACGACTGCCAGATCGCCTTTGTCCACATAGCAAAACGTCGCCGTCGTTTGTTTGCCCTTGACACGTGCCGCAATTAATTCCGAGACGAACCGCCCCTCCTGAATCGCCGGTTGGGCGAGTCCGGGCATCGGCCCCGTACCAATGCCGGCGCCGAGAATGTCGCGTTTTTTGGCAATCACTTCAGCTGTGTCGCCGATAACGAAAATATTCGAAAATCCTGGAACCGAAAGGTCGGCGTTAACCTTTACTCTACCACCCCGCCCCGCAGCAACGTTGAGCCATCGGGCCGCGGGCGAAGCGATCACTCCGGCCGACCACAACACCGTACTGCTCGCGACGTGTTCGTCGCCGGCAACGATACCCGTATTATCGACCTTTCTGGACGGATATGCCCGCTCGAACGCTAACACCAAGCGTCTCGAGATGTCGTTTTGCCTTATCCGACAAGTCTTTGGAAATACTCGGGAAGTATACGCGGCGCCGCTTCGTACAACAAGATCTTCGCAATAGCCGGATTGATGTGCCGGAACTCCTTGTTGAGCGCCATGCGACGGAGCTCTGCGATGGTCCCGGCCAGCTCGACGCCGACTGTCCCTCCACCCACTAAAACAAACGTGAGCATCGCTTCAATCTGTTCGGTACCTGCCGAGCAAGCCGCGAGACCTTCCGCTTTTTCGAAGGCTCCCAGGATGTTGCCACGTATCGTCTCGGCGTCATCCAAAGAGTCTAGCGCGGGGGCGACCTCTGCCCACTGGTCGTTTCCGAAATATTGCTGCGAATGCCCGTTGCGATGATCAAATAGTCGTAGTGCAGGTCGCAGGGCTCCATTTGGACGACACGGCTTTGCGTATCGACGCCGACCACTTCGCTCATCCGCACGTCAATATTTGTCTGGCATCTAAAGATCGAACGCAGCGTCGGAGCAACGTCGTCCGGCGAGAGCAACCCCGTGGCGACCTGGTACATCAGCGGTCGAAACGTGTGATAGCTGTGCTTGTCTATTAGGGTCACGCGCACGGGTGATTTGGCAAGACCTTTCGCCGCGTAGAGACCGGCAAATCCGCCGCCAACGATTACGACATGTGGGAGCGATCCTGATACCTTTGCGGCTTCCACGTAGGCCTCAGGTTAGCGAGGAAGTACCGCGCACCTGTGAAGCCGCTTCGTTTCCGATCGGCAAGCAATGATGCAGGGCGCTGCTACGAGGTCAGTCCGTCTTGCGTCGATGGAGAAACACGAGGTTTCCTTCACTATCCGGAAACGCGACCATGAAGCATGACGGCAGTTCGTTTTCCAAAACGACGCGCACGCCGTGGCTTTTGGTCGCCTTAACTGCGGCCTCGAAATCCTCAACGGTCATAGGATCCCGTTGCTCGGTTGAAACGGCATGACCTCACCGCCGCCGCCCCAGAATCTTGCCGGTAGCCTGGTCGAATATCTCAACGCTGCGTCGAGCGGCACCACCTCGATGGTTTCGGCCGTATACCTTAGGCGGCAATTCGCGCAAGAGTCCCGCCGTTCGACCAAAAGCACCCGACGGTAATGCCGTGAGTATCGCGAAGTAACGCATGCGGCGAAAGCTTCGCCCGGAGGTGCAACAGAGATGAAGATCGTCGCGATTGCTGCGAGTATCGGTTTAGCGTCAGTTGCTGGGTGCGGCGGGGCTCCGGTCGCTACTGGTCCTATTCCGGCGCGCAGCGTCCCTCACCGCCTTCTTCCCTCTCCAGCTCGCTGGAAAGAAACCGTGCTGCATAGCTTCAACTACACCGACGGCGCGTATAACCTCGACGCACGATTGCTTTTCGACGCGGCCGGCAATTTATACGGCACGACGCAAAGCGGCGGTGCTTATGGGTGCAATACGCTCGAAAGCTGCGGTTCGCCTTCGAGTTAACGCCTGCCGCAAACGGCAAGTGGAGGGAGAACGTGTTGCATGACTTTTCCCCGGACGATCCGCTTGGGTTCTTTCCCCGCGCCGGCTTGATTATTGATACAAAGGGCAACTTGTACGGCACGACCGATTCGGGAGGCCGGTACTGCAGCGCCAGTGTTAGTTGCGGGACGATCTTCGAGTTGTCGCCCAGCAGCAGTCGCTGGACGGCCAAGGTGCTCTATGCGTTCGGGGGCGGGGTCGACGGGTCGAATCCGCAAGCAGCGTTGACTTTCGACGCTGCTGGGAATCTCTACGGCACAACGTCAGAGGGTGGAGATGCCGACGACGGCACGATCTTTTAACGCCACTATACCAACGGCTCGTGGATAAAACGGCCGTTGCATTCGTTTACGCGCGTCGAAGGGGACGGCCCGCAAAGTAAGCTGGTATTCGACCGTACCGGCAATCTTTACGGAACGACGGATTTTGGAGGTGCATATAAGTCTGCGTGCGGCGGCTACGGCTGCGGCACAACGTTTGAACTGAGTCCCGCAAAGAGCGGCCTTTGGGTGCTGACCGTCTTACACAGTTTCGGAAAAGGGAATGACGGCGCGTATCCCGTCTCCGGGCTACGCTGAATTCCGCCGGAGACGTATTTGGTGTCACCTCGCAAGGCGGTATGCGGAGCCAAGCCTGCTTCGCATACGGTTGTGGATCCGCTTATGAATTACGCGCGAGCATGCAAATAAGTGGAGGGAGCGGATTATTCACGATTTCTGCAGGGGGACGGATGAGAATTTGCCCAGAGGTGATCTGATTCTCGACGACGGTGGCGCGCTGTACGGTACGGCGGTTTTCGGCGGTCCTTATAATGCCGGCATCGCCTTCCAATTTGACGCAAGTCGCCGGCGACAAATGGACGGAAACCATACTGCATGCCTTTGGA
>CAVSVN010000021.1:0-48099 GCA_963731415.1 uncultured Chloroflexia bacterium | reverse complement strand
TGTGTTGGTATTGCTCCCGATATCATTAAAGAACATTTCGGAACCGTTATTCCACCTTCCGATAACAAGTTTGCCTCGTTGAATAGCGCTGTGTGGAGCGGTGGTAGCTTTGTGTACGTTCCTGAAAACGTGCGCGTAGAGATTCCTCTGCAGGCATACTTCCGCATCAATGCACAGAATATGGGTCAGTTCGAGCGCACCTTGATCATTGCCGCTCCTGGCTCCTATGTCCACTACGTTGAGGGCTGTACCGCTCCAACGTATGCCAGCGATAGCTTACATAGCGCGGTCGTCGAGATCAAAGTTATGGAAGGCGCACGCGTTCGCTATACGACCATTCAGAACTGGTCGAAGAACGTCTACAACCTGGTAACTAAACGTGCCGCCGCTTACAGAGATGCAACGATGGAATGGGTCGATGGCAACCTCGGCTCAAAGGTGACGATGAAATATCCCGCCGTTATGTTGATGGAACCGGGTGCCCGTGGCGACGTTCTCTCGGTCGCATTCGCAAATGATGGTATGCACCAGGATGCAGGCGCGAAAATCACGCACCTCGCACCACATACTACCTCACAGATTCTCTCGAAGTCGGTCTCTAAGGGAACGGGTCGCGCCTCCTATCGTGGACTGATACGCATCAATCCAGGCGCACACCATACGAAGTCTAATGTCCGTTGTGACGCACTCTTGCTCGATGAGAATGCACGTACCGACACGTATCCAACCATTCGCGTTGAAGAGAACCAGACCGAGATCGGCCATGAGGCAACCGTCTCCAAGGTCGGCGAGGACCAGCTCTTCTACCTGATGAGCCGTGGCCTCGACGAGTCCGAAGCATACTCTCTGATCGTGAATGGCTTCATTGAGCCTATCACGAAAGAGCTTCCCATGGAATACGCGGTCGAACTGAACCGCCTGATCCAATTGGAGATGTCTGGAAGCGTCGGCTAAACC
This sequence comes from uncultured Chloroflexia bacterium, assembly GCA_963731415.1. Classification (GTDB taxonomy): domain Bacteria; phylum Chloroflexota; class Ktedonobacteria; order Ktedonobacterales; family Ktedonobacteraceae; genus JACDAE01. Next base: position 47,142 of record CAVSVN010000021.1, on the reverse strand, counting down.
AGCAGATTAGATAACCAGAAACGTAGGGCCGTATGTACGATGCGTCCAGGTGTAAATGGTAAACAACACCTGGACGCATCGTACATACGGCCCTATATTTGTATCCTCATGGCCTTATTGATACGTATCAGAATAGATATTCTTACACATCCTTTAAGCATGGAGGGGTTACGTATGCAACAGGCAGGAAATGTAGAAAAACACCATAGTGAAAATTACCTTACCGAAAACAATTCTCCGAAAAAATCTCATTATACGCGCCTAATTATTGGAGGCATTCTCTGGCTACTCACCGTTGTTCTTATGGTCATGCTATCGCTGTTTGCTCATGCCCACTTTCAGCCAACACCTTTTGAATTGACGACATCCAGAGATGTACAGGCTTTGGATTTCCCTTCGGCAGCAAAGGCAATTATGCGCTGGTTTACTGCCATCAATGATCCAATACCAGATACCGTTATGGTCATTATCACAGTCATCATTCTCGCCGTGATCCGTAAATTTCAAGCGGCGATCTTCCTGGCCCTGTCAGCTGGCATAGGAGATGCCGTTGATGCAATAATCGGCGATCTCGTGCGCCGCCCTCGCCCCAGTCCTCGCCTGATCCATGTTGATAGCCTTCTCAAATTCAATAGCTTTCCCTCAGGTCATAGCTGTCACATGATGGTGTTTTATGGATTTTTACTGTTTCTCAGCCTGACAAAGCCTGTTCGCCAGTGGAAGTATCGCTGGGCTTTGTTGCCACTACAGATCTACGCCCTCATAACGATTCTCATCGTCGGCTTCGCACGCATATGGGAAGGCGAACACTGGATCACCGACGTTGCTGGAGGCTACATGGATGGCATCATCTGGATGGTGCTCTTCATCTTTCTCTATAACTGGACAACGACGAAGCTGCGGAATTGACGGCAAAGAAGCTCACAGGAAGGGTATAAATTATAAATTTATACCCTTCTTCTCTACTATTTTAAAATAAGTTAAGCGATTTATAAACACCATCTACACTTTAGCTCCTTTCTCATACCCGATAGACCTATTTTATTGACATTCCCTTCTTGAGTTGCTACGCTATTAAATAGATCGATATAAATGGAAATATTTTTCCATAAGCTATTATATCTATTTATAATAGATGCACGATATATTGAAGGGGTATATACTTCTAATGATTAGAGATGATAATCTACTCAATGAAAAACTTGAGGGGTATCGGATCACTGCCAGAATCGGCTCTCATGCCTTCAGCTCGACCTTCTTAGGAGAGAGTATCTCTCCTACAACTCTTTATCAACGTGTTATTGTTAAGCTTCTCTCAACGGCTCGTGCTCATACGCTCCAGGAGCAACAGGACATCCTATCCAAAATTTCTCCTCTTCAGCAATTGGACCATCCGCATATTTTACCTATCCTTTCGGCTGGCTTTCACAAAGATGCTCCTTATATCATCACGCAATATTTGCCATCAGGATCGCTTTATAACCGTTTCCAGCGCCGATCAACTGGACAGCCAATAGCACAGGAAGAAGCATTGCTCACGCTCGCTCAAGTGGGACGGGCACTCCATTATGCTCATCAACAAGAGATAATCCACGGATATTTAAAGCCACAAAATGTACTGTTCAATACGCAAGATGAGGCGCTAGTAACAGGTTTTCATCAGCATGCTCTTTCGCTCCCTGACGAGACAGAAGATACGCAGCCTCTGGAACTCTCTATCTATTTAGCTCCTGAGCAGCTTATTGGTCAGACGAGCGCAAAGAGTGATCAATATACTTTAGCCTGCCTTGCTTATGCTCTCTTTACCGGATATAAGGTTTTTATGGTTCCTTCGGTGAAGACACCAGGGACCTATTACAAAACGAAGTCGCTCATCCCACCACGACGACTGAATGGAGCCCTACCTTCCTATATTGAAGAGGCAATCCTCAAAGCAATGGCGAAAGATCCTGACCAACGTTATCCCGATATCGCCGCTTTCCTCATCGCTCTAAGAATATCTCCAGTTATTGAATTTAGAGATCAGCGCAAGACAGGAACGTTTCCCGCACAGATAACCATGGGAGAAATTCCGGGTCTGCCACCTGCGGTGAAAGTTGTAGATCGGCAGTTCACTAAGAATATACATGAGAGAGCCAGGGAACTCTTACCTCTCGATATAATAACTGAAAAAGAGAACAATCCTGACCCCTTGTTACCAGATATCGATGAGCAGTTCGAGGCCATAACGCTTCCAGATGCTGGTTTACTGAATATACCTGATCAAGTTCAAGGCGAGGAAAAGCAGCTTCCCTTCAAATTTCAGCAGTTGGTTGCAGGAAGCAAAGGTCCGATCATTAACCTGGCCTGGACGAGACTTGCGTCCAGACCTCAACGAACGTTTGCTATAGTAATATGCTTGCTAGTGGTCATGATAATATTGGCAGCGATGTTGTTCGCTATGAACCTTTCGGCACTCCCAAAAAAGGCGATGACTCCTCCATCCATACGAGGAACGGCTACCATACAATCCTCGCCATCAACCAGCAGACCAACGCCTATAGTTACGAAACTTGGTGTTTCATCCGTCACAACAGTCCCTCCTCAGGATACAGGTACAGGTACAACACCTGGACAGGGTACAGTTCCCTATCCTACATCCGCACCTCCATCCACCACTGGCAGCCTCGGCTTTAGTCAGGGAGTCAATAGCGTTAGTTCGAGCCAGGCACAGTTCTGGTTCGCCCCTAATGGCTGGACAGCGGCTTACGTCATTCTGCACTATACAGGCACAGGGCGAGCACAGCAAAATATTCAGATGACACCCAACAACACTGGCCTGTGGCAATACACTGTGGGCAATCTCGCTTCAGCTCAAACCATCACCTACTGGTTCTCCTATCAAGAGAACGGAACACAGTATGATAGTGGCACCTATATCACTTATCTAACTGGTTCAGGCACTCCTCCCACGCCAACAGCACTTCCAACATCGGCTCCACCAACGAGAGCGTGCTCAGGCAATTTTAGCCAGGGAGTCAATAGCATTGGTTCAAGCCAGGGCCAGTTCTGGTTCTCCCCCTGTGACTGGACTCCGGGCTATGTGATTCTGCACTATACAGGTACTGGACAGGCACAGCAAAATATTCAGATGATGTCTAATGGTAGTGAAAATCTCTGGCAATATACTGTGAGCAGTTTAAATTCAACTGAAACCCTTACCTACTGGTTCACTTATCAGCAGAATGGGACGCAGTATGATAGTGGTACATATACATGGGCGCATCCTTAAGCTCACGTAACCGACACATAAGAGGAGGGGTTATAGTAATTTCTTGAAAGTACAATAATGGAGGGATGGCATTGATACCATCCCTCCATCGATTCTAACGACATTTGTACGGAGCTATGCTTCTGTAGAACTCCCTGTATTTGTCGTACCCACACTTTGCGCAATTGCAGGAATAGCATCACGCAACGGTAGAGCGGGAGTAGTTTCAGCACGACGTTGAGCTCGAATAGCAGGTGCCTGAGCATGACGGGTTGAGGAGGCCGTAACACGGCGCACCAGTTGGACAAATCCGAACAAAGCAGCCCAGTTGATCACACCCGTTATCACCAGGAAGAGCCAGTTGGGAGCACCAAAACTACTCATCACCAGGTAAATGCCGCCTGTGAGGAGAATGTTTCCCAGCGTAACAGGAATAAGAATGAGCCATGCGAACTGCATCAATTGATCAGAACGCAGGCGCGGGAGCGTACTACGTATCCAGATGAAAACAAAGCACATTCCATAGATTTTTGAGATCAAGTAAACAACGGCCAGCAGATTGCCCACCAGGCCCCAGAGCGGTGAATTCAGTCCTGTCAGATAGCTAACACCAGGGCCGGACCAACCACCCAGGAACAGAAATGCGGTAATAGCCGAAACAACGGTCATATTTCCATATTCACCCAGGAAGAACATAGCCCAACGCATACCACTATACTCTGTCAGGTAGCCAGCGACAAGTTCAGATTCCGCTTCCGGCAGGTCGAAAGGAGCGCGGTTCGTCTCCGCCAGGCCGCACGTATAGTAGATAATCAGCATCAATGGCTGCACCAGAAAGAACCACGCCCAGGGAGTGAAACCTTCAAAGATAAAGTCGAGCACTCCAATACCTGTCATGTGCCATGCATTCTGATAGGTCTGAATATCGCGAATTGAGAGTGTACCAATGCCGTTCCCAGCTAAAATACTGGTAAACATAATTATGCTGATAAGGGCAAGAATTAAAGGAAGCTCATACGAAATCATCTGCGCGGCACCACGCATTCCACCAATGAGAGAATACTTATTGTTTGAACCCCAACCAGCCATGATCACGCCGATCACATCAATTGAACTCATTGCAACATAATAGACAATACCTGTTGCAAGAGCGGTCCCCGGCAAACTTACATAGGGCGAGAGTGGCAGGACAGCAAAAGCTGCAACCACAGGACCCAGGAAGACCGATGGAGCAATCAAAAAGACAGACTTATCAATAGCAGTGACCTGAATATCTTCCTTCAAAAGCAACTTTAATACATCGGCGACAGTTTGCAACAATCCCCAGGGACCGGTATGGATTGGACCCAGGCGATCCTGCATCCAGGCCATAATCTTACGCTCGGCCAGCACCAGGATCGTTGCACTTGTCAGGACAAAACCAATGGAGCTGATAAGGGCGATCACAAATTGTAGGAATTGCCAGGAGATGATGCCATTCCACAACTGTACCCACCATACAGTATCGGCTAATACAAGTGTATACATTGATAACTCCAAATCAAATCCAGCGGGCTACGCCTTTACGCCACGCGTATACGAGACCGAGTGCGAGTACAATGATAAAGAAAAAGATCTCAACAAAGCCAAAAAGGCCCAGTGGCTTGAAAATAATTGCCCAGGCCGCAATGAATACAATATCTACATCAAATGCAACAAACAGGAGGGCAAATATGTAGAAACCAAGCGGATATTGCACTCTTGCTGTGCCGATAGCTGTTTCGCCCGACTCATAGGTTTGCAGTTTTTCTTTCGTTCTCTTATGAGGCGAAATGACATTAGAGAGGAGTGTTGCAACGATAGCAAGCACAAAGCCCCCCGCAAAGAAGATTGCGGCATAGAGATATCCTAGATTTGTTGGCACAAATATTTCCTCCCAACGATATTCCTTACATTCTTCATCTACCTCAACAAAGGCGTGAAGAAGCTGTATTGATTATACAGCACATTCCCTATCCGTGCAATTTTTTGCTTTGGATTACGCGTCCGTAGCCATTCTCACAACCCGTACAAACCATAAATTCGTGCGGATTAGGCTGCACGTTTGGCTACAGTTTCTGGCTTCTGGCAAGGGTCTCTCAAGTCTTGCTGGGAGCCATCCAACAACAACCATACAACACTCACATTATTGCACCAGCAACTCAAACAACAGGTATTTGCGTTCGCTCCATCGGTATCCTTCCGATTGTTGAGGTGGATGGCAACGTGCCACACAGGATACTCCTTAACTGCCATGCCAGGCAGCGAGCCAGCGGCTTCCCAGGAAACATTGCGCGGACGATGGATAAGGTCGCTGGCCTCTACGACGACAAACTCCGCATGACTGTCCCTCTTGTTCGTAAAACCGATCACCTCATCGCCCACGACAAAACCTTACACCCCCTCGCCGATAGCGGCAACAACGCCTGCCAGATCACTGCCCTGACCAGAGGGAAATGTGGCAGGCCAGCGATTGGCAAGCAAACCTTTACGGATGGATGCCTCACCCGGATTAATACCGGCTGCCTTGACATTGACAAGGACTTGCCCCGGACCCGGTACAGGTCGCTCAACATCTACGACCTGCAATACCTCGACCCCGCCATACTGATCAAACCTGACTGCTTTGGGCATTCTATCACTCCTTCTTTTTCTAAAGAGGGGACGACGTTCAAATTGACTCTCCCATGACCCAGCACCTCGCCAATATCTCTTCCCTTATTCCCGTATATCCTAATAGATCTTCTGTCATCAGCTACTATTATTTCAATTATTATAACATTCATACAACCCATGTAGGGGTTGCGTTGACGATGCCCAGGTACTGCCACTTAAGTCTCCTACGAGCAAATGGCAGCACCTGGGCATCGTCAACGCAACCCCTACATATTGAAGCTCTCTCCCCGCCACTATGGTTGGGGGAGAGACTCTGAATAGCTAACGGGACTTACGCAATACTACATGTAACTCCATTTAATGTGAACGAAGTGGGAGCGGGATTGCTACCCGTCCATGAGCCATTGAAACCAGGAGAGAGAGAGGCTCCCGGCGCAATCGCAGGATTGTATGACTGGTTCACAACCGTCACTTTGCTTCCCTGCTGGGAGAAGACGCCATTCCATCCCTGCGTCACCTGCTGGCTGCCAGGGAAAGTGAAGACCAGCGTCCAACCATTGATCGCCGTGGAACTGGTATTGGTCACAGTCATGTTGGTCGTGAACCCACCCGGCCACTGATTTACCGAATAGCTTACTTTGCAACCGCCACCACCCGTAACAGGAGTAGGTGTAGGTGTTGGCGTATTACCAGGTGTTGGAGATGGCGTCACCGTTGGATGAGGCGTTGGTGTCGTACCAGGTGTCGCTGTCGGTGGTGTTGTGGGTACTGGTGTTGGTAGCGTTCCTCCCAATGAGAGAAGATGATTTTTGACGCCAAGGCCGTAGGCTGTAGGCGTTCCAGTGTAGTCGGTAATCAAAGCTGGAGTTCCTGTGCAACTATAAGGACTCCAGCTCCAGGCCAGATACCCAATGCCGTGACTATCAAGCCATGACATAAGGCCATCGATGAAGCCATGCGCACAGTCGTTCTCACCAATTTCGCCAGCTATAACCGGTACCTTCGCAGCAACTACAGCAGTCTGCGAATTCCAACAACTGGTACTACTACAGCTATTAAAGTTGTAGATGTGCGTTGAGGCAATCAGGTTATGAGCAGGATCGGTCGGCTCATACTGTAGCCACTGGGATAGATCGTTTGAATAAGCCAGACCACCGAGCATAAGTGGTGTGGTTGCCCCCGTTGAACGGACGGCATTGACCAGCGTCTGCATTCCAGCAACAGCATAGTTAAGATCGGTACAAGGGCCGGCCTGAGAAGCAGTACTCCCATTCTCCCAGCACGACCAGCCAGTGGAACTGCTCCCGTTAAAGCCGGGGTATGGCTCATTGTACAGATCGAATATCACAGAGGAATTGCTCTTGAAGGTACTAGCCATCGAGGTCCAGAAGGCCGGAGCATGATCCAGATCAGGCATTGCCATCTGACCTGTCGCTTTCTGCGTTCCTGGAGCCGTCCAGTGCAGATCAAGAATGACGATTATGCCATTGGAATTAAGGAGATTCACGTAATTGATGACAGCCTGTTGGTACTGAGCCGCCGTGCCTGTGGCAGGTTCTCCATTGATGCCGAGCCAGCAGTCTTCATTTAGAGGAACACGCACGCTAGTGATACCCCAGGTCAGCATGGCACTGACAGATGCCTGATCGACTGGCCCATCAAAGGTACTGGCACCAGCACTCAGACAGGAATACTCTCCTCCCATCCGATCGACACCATGAGGAACAATCACATGCCCACTGCCATCTTGAATTTGATTTCCGACGACGTGCAGTCCTGTCGGGGCACCCGCTGCATGCGCGGGTGTTGATGAGTGTACGACGGTTACAATAGCTGCAGAGCTAATAAGTACAGCAACTACAACGAACGCCAGTAGTTGAAAGCGTCCTTTGCTTTTCATGATACCTCCTTTGCTAAATTGAGACCATCCTTCGCTTTTCATAATACTTTCCTTACTAAATTGAGATCTCAAAGGGGATCGTCTTCCTGAGCATCCATTGCTCATTTCATAGAAATACAGGTGGAGATTGCGCTGATCAATGGAAGCGAGGATAAGGAGATACAACCGTCAACGATGGATATGTGACCAGCATTGCCTATATAGAACGCTTCCATGCGCATGAAATTCACACATTTTCACAATGAATTTCATAAAAGTATTTCATTACATATAAGGATATATCATTTTGGCCGAAACACTGTCAACGTGACTATATGATGTGAATAAAAAGAGAACAGTGGATGGAGAGGTTCGGGTTATGCTTGGAGTGAACCCCTACATCAGGTCCGCGAAAATGATGACGCCCACCCTTGGCGAACATGAAGATGCTTATCCTTTTATATTTGCTCAAAGAGAATATCCTGCGCACCTTCCCACAAGATGCGGCGTCCCACTTCCCGCAGATGTTCCGTGCCATCGATAATGGTCAGAAAGTGATTACCCGCCAGTTGCCCAACTTTGCTTGCGAAGCTGGCACCACCATAGGGAAAGAGGATCTCCGTCTCACTATATCCACCTGGATAGAGCAATATCTGCCCCGGAGCCGGGTGGCTGGTATGATTCTCGAAGATGCTGATGCCCAGGTTGCGCTCTCCAAGCGGAATCCAGCCCGCCTCACCGCTCCAACGGGCATGTACTAATTTGTTTTTGAAGGGCAAGAGTTTGCTAAATGCGGCGCACGTCTGAGGTGCATCCGTCTCTTCCATGCGAGCACGAAATTCGAGATCGCCTACCAGAATACGTAATGTAGTCATTTTATTGTGTGCACTGGCCTTCCTGCGCTCATTTTTTGTATCAGACATAATGAATGGTCCCAACAGGAAGGGGTGCATCTCCTTTCAAAGTGTTATATTATTATAGCTTATCTTCCCACAATATAATCACCGTTCCAATATCATGCTTGCTCAATAGCATAGTCTGCGATGTAAATAATCTCCTCGCTAGTGATATGCAGTCCAATTGTATTGAGTAAAGAGAAACTTCTCAAAGAAGCTGTATTGAACGTTATTTCCGCAGAAATTTACTTGCGAGATTATAGGTATAGGCAATTTTTTTATTCGAGGTATCCCATGTCTCTAGCTCAGCCTGGACTAAACCCTTATGAAACCTGCTTACATCTCGTAATGCATTGCCCGCTGATTTCCTCACATATTCAAAATCATCATCTTTTAAGCTCCCAATCAGCCGTATTGCACTATCTGGATGCTGCTTGAAGTAGTCGCGTTGTGTCCAGACCCGCAATCCTTCAGAGACAGCTCTCCTGACGTTCTGGTTTTGGTCATCTAACCAGTCTTTGATGGTAAAAAGAGATTTTTCGTAGCCGACCGTTTTACAATAGGTATCAAAAGCCATGGCAAGCATTTCTTGTACACGCCAATCATCGTCTCTACTGACTTTCTCTTTAAGAAAGGTGAAAGCCTCAGGAGAAAAGGCGGCAAGTTTTCCAAACAGAAGCGTCGCTAACATACGAGCTTGATGGACATCAGATGTATACAAGCACCGAGCGAGTTGCAAACAGCCCTGTGTGGAGGACTGTGCAAAAATCTTTTCTGCTTCTGTTTGGATTGGCTTGAAGCCATTTTTCACCATTGAGACTTGTTGTACTAATTTTTCTATTTCTTCCATAAACACTAGTATAACACATACATAGATAATGTTCTTTCTAAACGACATTATCCTGTTCGTTTCAGAAAGAAAACGGACGAATATACAGGCCGATAAATCGCCGGACGCCGTCAGCGCGTTTCCCTACCGTTTTACCTATGATGTTAAGCACGGTTCTTATCCATTATAGCGTTAAGCACACGCTCCGGTGTCATTGGCTGCTGCTTGAGCCAGACACCCGTAGCATCGTGAATAGCACAGGCAACAGCGGGCGCGAATGGAACAAGTGGCATCTCAGCCATCCCTCGTGCCCCAAATGGTCCATCAGGATCGGCCAATTCTAAAACAACGGGCGTTATATCGGTCGGCATATCGAGTATAGTGGGAAGCAGGTAAGTATTGAAATGCGGCGTCAGAACGTGCCCATCGCGAATCTGGAAGTTCTCCAACAACGCATACCCCAATGCCTGCGCAAGACATCCTTCGATCTGCCCGGTTACTTGCTGGATATTGATCGCTTTCCCTACATCGTGGGCGCTGATAATGCGCAATACCTGCACCTGGCCCGTAAGCATGTTCACTTCCACCTCAACAGCCTGGGCGGCATAACCATAACAATAGTTCGGGCGGGCACTATGCGTCTCTGGATCAAGCGGCGTTGTGGGCGTGGGACGAAACTGGATGGTCGCCTCGACATGCTCGTCATCGGTATAGCTCCATTGCTTTTTTGCGGCAGCGGCGGCATCCAGAACGGCACGCCCACCCATGTATGTCATACGTGACGCCGATACGCTCCCAGTGTTGGGCGTTTCGCTGCTATCATCGCTAATCATAGTGACCTTTTCCATTGGTAATGATAGCGCCTCAGCGGCGATCTGGCGCAGAATGAGATGCGCTCCCTGCCCCACATCGGCAACTCCGACGCGCACAACAGCACGCTCCATCTCCGCCGCACCGTATATCTCTACGGTCGCGGTCGCCTGCTCTGGAAAGCCATACGAGTAGCCGACATTTTTAATGCCGCACGCAATACCAATACCACGCCGGAGATGGGCTCGGTAGGCTGGCTCTGTTGATCAGCTTCCCCATAACCCCAACGTATACGCGCCTCCTCAATACAACTTTCTAATACGGGTAAGTGCGCTGACACCAGGTGGAAGTGGTTGATTGGTTGGCTCGATGCTTCCCTCACGATAGATATTGCGCCGTCGTATATCGACTGGATCGATGCCTAATTCTTGCGCCAGGCGGGTGACCATAATTTCTCAGGCAAATTGTGTCTGAGGAGCGCCGAAACCACGAAATGCGCCGCAAGGAATATTGTTAGTGTACACGGCATAACCATCGACGGAAATGTTGGGAATCTCATAGCAACCAGTGACAAAGAGCGCTGCCGCCTTGAGCACCTCCATACTAGTTGAAGCGTAAGCTCCACCATCGGCAATAACTTGCGCCTCTACCGCTATGATGGTGCCATCTTTCTTCGCACCCCAACGACAGGAAATGCTCATCGGATGACGCTTGTGGTGCGCAATCATGGACTCTTCACGCGACCAGACGAGCGCGGTCGGCTGTTGCAGTTTCCAGCTCGCCAGGGCCAGCAGATGCTGAATGGAGAGATCTTCGCGCCCTCCAAATGCTCCTCCGATAGCGGCGTAACGCACAATTACGTGATCCTCTGGCAAACGAAGTATCTGCGCAATCTGACGACGATCTTCGTGCAACCATTGCCCCGCCGTTTCGACGACGACACGCCCCTGCTCATCGATATAGGCAATGCCCGCCTCCGGTTGGAGAAAGGCATGCTCTTGCCAGGAAGTGCTGAACGTATCTTCCAATACCACATCAGCCTCTGCAAATGCCTGCGCCGACATCCCCTTTGCGTAACGGAATATGGTAAAGTTTATTGGTTCCAAGATGCTCATGTACGAGGGGCGCTCCCTCCGCTAACGCCGTCTGCACATCGGTCACGGCTGGCAATTCTTCGTACTCGACGACAACCAGCCCCGCCCCTGCAATTGCCGCCTCTTTGTTTTGTGCAACCACCAGGGCAACCTTATCCCCCTCAAAACGTACTTTATCCTTACATAATACAGGCTGGTCGTCATCAATCAGACCATATGCATTATAAGGAACATCGTCTGCTGTGAATACGGCAACGACGCCTGGATAATTCAGAGCGGCCTGTGTATCAATTGAACGAATGCGTGCATGCACTTTATGTGCAAATACGACCTGCAATTGCAACATGGCAGGCTTTACCAGGTCGGCGGGATAGCGCGTTGCTCCTGTTACTTTGCCCAGTGCATCGTGACGAGGCAATGGTTTTCCAACAATTTTATTCGCCATCCTGACCTCCTACCGCTAATACAGCGTCCAGAATTTTGCGATACCCGGTACAGCGGCAGATGTTGCCACTGAGAGCGGTGCGTATCTGCTCTACATCTGGTTGCTTCACGTTCGTCCAATAATTTCGCGCCCGCCATCAACATACCAGGAATGCAGAAGCCACACTGCACGGCTGCTGAGTCGATGAAGGATTGCTGTAGAGGGATGCAATTGCTCTCCATGCGCCAGCCCCTCGATCGTTGTAATAGTCGCTCCGTGCGCCTGGGGAGCGGGTACCAGGCATGACATCACGGCCTGTCCATTCAGCCAGACGGTGCAGGCTCCGCACTCACCTTCCGCACAACCCTCTTTGGTTCCTGTCAGCCCGGCATTCTCGCGCAGAGCATTCAATAGCGTCTTCCGTTGCGCATCCACCAGAAAATAGGGCTGACCATTGATATGATGTCTCAATGACATCGTTAAAGTCTGTACTCTGAGCCCCTTCATAAGGAGTTTCAAGCGTGACAGGTTGTTCTGTCGGCTGTTTCTTTCCCGTTAGCAAGACGCTGCAGAGCCATGTGAGACGAGGGTAGCAAGCGTTGTCAGGCGATAAGAGGCCGTTGCACGCACGTCATCAATGGGACGCACATCCATACAGGCAAGCTTTCCCGCCTCGTCGCAGACAGTCGCATCGAGCTGTTTGCCTTTGAGATATGTCTCGGCATGACTGGCATGTACGATCGTTGGTGCCAGGCATCCAAGGGTGATCTTTGCGTCGGTGATACGCTCATCATCGTCCAACGTGAGCACAAAGGCGATGTTGAGAAGCGAGATGGCCTGGGCACGGCGCAATCCTGATTTTATAAACAGGCTCCTCTGATTGTCAGCCAGAGCATGGGTAGACGTATTTCGCGGACCAGTTCGTCAGGCTGACAGAGTGTGCGGCGCACTCCCAGATAAAAGTCGCGCAACGGTACAATACGCTCACCTCTACTGCTCAGTAGTACCAGTTCGGCGTCAAGGGCCATCAGAGGAGTGATGGTATCGTTGGCAGGCGAAGCGGTGATCACATTCCCAGCCAGTGTTCCACGTGTGCGAATCTGTGGCGCTCCCACTTCGAGGCAGGCTTGAAATAGGGGTAAAGCGTACTGTCTGACATTCCTGCGAACGGAGAACATCATTATGGGTAGTCAGTCCGCCTAAATGCAACACGCCATTCTCCATGCGTATATATTTCAATTCGGAGAGTGCGGTGATGTCAATGAGCGTTGAGGTCGTTTTATCCCCTGCTGTAACTCCAGTAGCACATCGGTGCCGCCAGAGACAATGCGTGCTTTTTCCTGATAGGAGTGCAAGCAAGCGAGCGCTTCAGCAAGGCTGCTCGGTATTTTGTAGTTTTGCCACATGACAATTTCTTTCTAATGGTTGTTGGTCAGTTGGGAATAATGAATGGCTTCTGTACCTTGATGAACTGCATGGCGATAGCCAAATTGCATTTTTTACGAATTGCATTATCTGACTCCTACGTTTGCGGTTTTATCAATTTTCCACCTGCACTCGGATGCAAATTCGCCGTTCAGAAAAACGGTATTACCACGTAACAAAGTGCGCTCGATGCGCCCTCGCATCATTTTGCCTACATAGGGACTGTGAGGATGGCGATAGTAAAGATCGTCGGTACGTAACTCGCTGACTCTCTTGCAGAGTCGACCAGGACAAGATCAGCATCGGCCCCAACTGCTACTCTCCCTTTGTGAGGTCCCAATGCAAAACGATCTGCGATAGAGGCCGATGTGAGGGATGCGATTGTTGGTAATGGCAGTTGGCGCTCATAGTAGCCATCCGTCAACAAAAGTTGTAGCAGCGACTGGCAACCAGAGATGCCACCCCAGACCTGGAAGAAGTCTGAACTGGTTTTCATCTCCGCAGGTGCCGGAGAGTGATCTGACGTGACCATCGAGTATATTCCCAGCGAAGAGTTGTTGCCAGAGCTCCTCCTGCACTTCTCGCGAGCGTAAAGGGGGCGCACATTTGGCAACCGCTCCCAGGCGCTCTACATCATCTTCCGTCAAGACCAGATAGTGCGAACACGTCTCGCAGCTTACATCGATACCTTTTGCACGCGCTTCTACCACCAGCGCCACGCCACGACCACTACTGACATGGACTATATGAAGCTTGCAGCCCGTTTCTTGCGCGAAGAGAATGGCACGCTCAATTGCTTCAAGCTCTGCCACGACTGGACGTGAGTCGAGATAATCGCGTATCCCCGTCTTCCCCTGCGCACGAGCACGACGAGCAAGGATGCCAGTAATCTGCATCACTTTCGGCATGCAATGCAACCATACGCCCAAGTTGTGCGGCACGCTGCATTCCTTCATAGAGCGTGACATCATCAACCGACGAGAAATCTTCGATGCCGCTATTGCTCATAAACGCTTTAAAGCCAATCGACGCCACGCCCGGCAAGTTCTTCCAGGCGGTCAACGTTGCCCGGCACTAAGCCACCCCAGAGTCCGAAATCGACCAGCGCATTTGCCTCGGCTGCTCTACATTTGAGGTCAAAACTTGCGGCATCGATCGTCGGTGGAGAAGCATTGAGAGGCATGTCAAAAAACGCAGTTGTGCCACCTGCTGCAAGGGCACGAGTACCCGTGGCAAAGCCTTCCCAATGTGCACGGCCCGGATCGTTAAAGTGCAGATGCGCATCGATCACGCCGGGAAAGATGTGCATTCCTCGTGCGTCGATCTCTTCATTGCTCGTTCCCTCAAGTTCCGGCGCAATAGCTACAATCTGCCCACCCACGATAGCAAGATCGGCCTGACTGATACCTTCCGCAGTTACCAGAGTGCCATTGCGTATAATAAGGTCGTACAGGCTCATGGAAAACCCTCATTTCTCTGAAAGGTTGGCTGATAAAGTGCTCTAAAACCGCTATTGCAACCGCGACATCTTCCTCCGTCACCGCTTCGGCAGGATTATGACTGATACCGCCCGCACAACGTACAAAGAGCATCGCAACATCGGTGAGCTTGCTCATAACCACGGCATCATGTCCAGCTCCACTGGAAAGAGTTAACACGGGATTTCCAGTCTCCTCGATTGCTTGCTCTAGCAGATGGATCAGGCGCGGACTACACGATACAGTCCGATTCTCCTGCGTAAGTTGCCAGTCGAGGACAAGCTGCCGCTGGCCTTCAATACTGTCGAGCCTGCTCATATAAAGCCTGACGCGCCTGCTCACGTATCGCGTCATCCTGGTGACGTATGTCCAGGCTCAACAAACATGTCCAGGGATAACATTGCTGGCAGCACGTTGTACGTTGATCTGCCCAACCGTCGCAACCAGTCCCTCTTGCTTCGCGCCAACGTCTCAACGGCAAGCATGAACTCGGCTGCAGCACAGAGCGCATCTTTACGTAATGACATTGGCACTGTGCCGGCATGTCCCAATTCGCCTGTGAAGCTCAGCTTGATACGATCCTGGCCCGCGATACCTGAAACGACGGCAACCGGCAGATTGCGCGATTCCAGAACTGGCCCCTGTTCAATATGCACTTCACAATACCCTAATAGATCGCCAGTTTGCCAGCGAGGAGTACATAACAACCTGGGATCGGGATCCCCTCCGTATGCATGTATCGCATCGGACATCGTGACGCCATTGGTATCGGTTAAGCGCAAAATATCTGGATCGAATGTGCCAGTCATCGCGCTACTCCCGATATACGCGCTGTGGTAGCGCAAACCTTCCTCGTCGGCAAATGCCAGAACTTCGATGGCAAACGGCAGGCGTTCCCCACGTGCATGCAAACGCTCCACACAGATCAGCGCAACCATCACGCCTAATATCCCATCGTAACGACCCGCATTCTGTACCGTATCAAGATGCGAACCAAGCAATAATGTTTTTGCGCCTGGTTGTTGTGCCTCATAGCGACCGATCACATTGCCAACTGCATCATTGTGGACGCTCATACCAGCAGCACTCATCCATGTTGCAAACATATCATTTGCCTGCCGCATTGCCTGAGTCGCAAAACGGCGCGTCAGGCAATCCGCTTCCTCGCTATAGTGAGCACAGGATATCGCAACGCTCCATCACGATATGGGCAGAGTCATTAAACGTCATTGTTCAACTCCCTCGATAGGTGCTATAGGACCAGGGCGAAACGAGCAGCGGCACATGATAATGAGCATCTGCATCGGCAATGCCAAAACGAATCGGCACCTCATCCAGAAATGGCGGCGTCGGTAGCGGTTGTTGCGCGAAATAAGCTCCCACGGCAAACAGGAGTTCATAAACACCCACGCCCATCTCGCCACCGGATAAAAGCGGCTCCTTCGTACGCCCATCGGCTGTAGTAGAGACAGTTTTTAAGTAGGTGCGCTCTCCCACTGAATCGATGCGCCACAACTGAACCATAACATTAGCAGCTGGTCGTCCCTGCGTTGTATCAAGGACATGCGTGGTGAGGCGACCGGGCATAGTGTTTCTCTCCTGATTATGCATTGCGCGTGATGGTCAGTTTGATCATACCATAAGCGGAGAACGGATCGGTATAGACCTTCACTCGCTCATCGCTGCTGGAGACCGCCGCTGGATCGCGTGTGCGATTTTGTGCTTCAAAGGACACCTCTGTAAGTTGAGGAAAGCGTGCCAGGATGCGCCGTCCCATCTCATAGACAAGATGCTGAATTGACTCGCTGACAAACTCATGAAAGACGCTTTGCACGCAGGTCGCGCAACTGTTCCGCAGGCACATAATGAGGATGATTGGCCTCTGAGAGGGCGCGTGGTATCAGCATATTTCCAGTACAGGTCGAGATAAATAAACAAGGGACGATCAACACGTTCTTGCAATGTTGTGTACTCGTCGCGCACAAAATGGGTGAATGCGCTGCCCGTGACTTTAAATAATTCAAGGCCCATACGCCCACAACGATGAGCGGTAATCACAGGCTCACTCACCTGAACGCGCGAAATTGAGCGTTGCCCATGTAAAATCGCCGTGGGAGCGGCTGAAGAGGCGATCACTATCCACAATAGAGCCATCCTGCGATACACGAGAGACATTAAAAGGAAGCTCACGAATGGTCAATTGGAGACTTTCCATCTGCTCATAGGTGCGCAGGAAGCTCTGACCGAGCAGAACGAGAAAGCCTTCATAGGTTGAACCCTCGAAGGCGAGCGCCTGGCGCAACACAAAATTCTTCATACTATCGGTAGCTACAACGTTCGTATTATCACCTTCAGTATAGGATGGGAGAAAGTTTTCGCCAAAGACTTCAACATCGACCTCGCACGCAAAAAGTGTGTTCTCGCGCCCACTAAACTGCGATTCGGGGATCTGGCCTACATTAGAAAGTGGGTTTGCATAAACACGATAGACGGGCACACGCACTTTACCGTAACTGATGGCAAAAGTATTTTCGCTGCTCATATTCTCCCTTTCCTATACACATGAATGGGTGTCGCGTAATATGCAAGAGTTACTGCTCTGCAACGCGATCAGATTGGACAAGATCGTATAAACGCAACGAGCAGATCTTCGCCACTTCGCCCAAGGGCAATGGCGATCTCCTGCTCACGGGTATGTTGAAGGCGAGAGGCAAAACCTGCCAGAATACTCTCTTTCTTGTTTTCACGTGCACAGATCACGAACGGAAAACCGAAACGTTCAGCATAGGCAGCATTCAGCGTGTGAACGTCGCAATCTCTTCCGGTGAGAGATGATCAAGTCCAGCTGCCGCCTGTTCGCCTGTTGATGATGGTGAAAGGGTGCCTGCCAGAGCTGCACGTCCGACAAGATCAGGGTGTGCACGTAGCAATTCCACCTGTCGCTCTACCGAAGCTTCATACATTATTGTACAGAGGGTTTGATACAGATCGTTCAGGTAGCAAAAGGTCGCCGATGCCATGCCTCCTCAACGATCCAGGGCGGACCTTCAAAGAGTGGACCGAGCGCCTGGATAAAATGGGACTGATCGAAGGTATTGATCTCCTGGAGTGTTATCTGTCCAATCGCCATAGTGCACCCCTTAATGAGAACAACAATAAATGGCATCAACGGTGGTGCCTGCCAGCACGTATGCAACGCTACTCAGCGTACAGGCAGCATTTCAGTGGATATGGATACTCCTACAGCGTAGTAAGAGTGAAGCATATGCAGGATTTCTGCGTTAGTAGAAAATTGCTTCCATATATGTGTACTATATACGCCGCTTATGGGCTTGTCAAGGATGTTGTTCACATAAGTTTCCTGGAGGAAAGACGTAGGGGCGTCAGCTTGCCTGCGCCCTGTGGACCACTTCCCACCGATTGCTTCCCACCGATTGCAAGCATTCTGCATCCCCAGCAGGGCGCAGGCAAGCTGACGCCACCTACGTTAGACCTGTTAAATGTATCTAGATGCCGTTCAGTCGAAGCTGGAACGACTTCGGTCAGGCGACTCCACCTGGTCCAGTTCTGGAATGCACGGCCAGCAGATTAATTCATCCACGCTCAGCGTCATGAAAAGCGTTGCTTATCGGCTGCCTCGCTTCACTGCGCTCAGGAGTCGATGGGCACGGAACTCAGCCATCTGCTCTGTCCCTTGGCCCCATAATATGCATAGTAGTGTCGAATAAGTCTTGCTACAAAGCGAGCCATTGCTCCATCTCTCTCAATGCCTGAGCAGTTGGCGGAAGAGCATCAACTTGATATAGCTCATCATTTATCAATTCCAGTAGCTAGCATAAAAGCAAGCGTTGATAGTACACTATTAACAGGTTCGCTATTTTTTTACAGCACAGGAACAGAGGAGGCTAGCATGCTTTTTACCAACGCAACCATTATCACGATGAACCCCACACGCGATATTATCCATGATGGAGCGATCGCGATCCAGAATAAACGTATCGTCGCCATCGACAAAACATCTACTCTACAAGCGCGTTATCCAGATGAAGAAGTCATCGACGTAAAAGGAAAACTGATTCTACCTGGCCTGATCGATACTCATGTCCACCTGGCGCAGGCATTGATCCGTGGCTGTGCCGACGATATGGCGCTCATCCAATGGCTTTGTGAGCGCGTCTGGGTGCTGCAAGGCAATTATACGCATGATGATGGCTATGTTAGTGCTCGATTGTGCATCGCTGAAATGCTGAAGTTCGGGCACAACCACCTTTCTCGAATCGATGCTGGCACATCGCTATGGCTTCGATGGTATTGCCACAGCAGTCGAGGAGAGTGGCATTCGCGCTTGCCTGGCTGGCATTGTGATGGATATCGGCACCTACGCAACTCAAAGCAATTCGATGCATCCGGGCATGATCGAGAGCCGCGAAACAAGTTTGCTGGGCGTGCTGGATATGCATAGCAAATGGGAGGGTGCGGCGGATGAGCGCATCCATGTCTGGTTTGGGCCGCGCACACCGGGCGGCGTTACCTCTGAACTGTATCGTGAGATGACCGATCTTGCCCGTCAACGCAATATGGGCATTACGATGCACCTGGCCGAGGTCGAAGCGGATAAGATCTACCTCAATGAGAAATTTGGCCTTACACCAGTTGACTACGCAGAGAGCGTCGGATTACTCGGGCCTCGCTCGGTCCTTGTCCATATGGTCTGGCTTACTCCGCAAGAGATTGACAAGCTATCCGCAACCGAAACGCATGTTTCCCACAACCCTTCCTCTAATAGTAAGCTCGCTTCGGGAGTATGTAAAGTGCCGCTGATGCTGGAACGTGGTGTCAATGTTGCGCTTGGCTGCGATGGTGGTCCAAGCAATAACGACTACGATATGGTCCGCGAGATGAAGCTGGCGGCTGTTATTCATAAGGCTGTGGCGCTCGATCCCTTAATCGTGCCTGCTGAGACTGTGTTGGAGATGGCGACGATCAACGGGGCAAAGGCGCTGGGTCTGGAGAACGAGATCGGTTCGCTGGAGGTGGGCAAAAAGGCAGATCTCATCGTGATCGATCTTGAACGGTTGCACACTACGCCTTCGATAAATCCAGTCTCCACGCTGGTCTATGCTGCAACGGGTGGCGAGGTTGATACGGTTATGGTCGATGGAAAAATTGTGGTGCACAGGGGACGGTTGCTTACGATGGATGAGCATGAGGTAATTGTGCAGGCGAATGAACATGCGGCACAGGTATATCGTCGCGCGGGGATTGATGTGAAGCCGAGGTGGCCCGTTCGGTAGGCACAATGAGCCAAAAGCTTCCATTCATGTGCCACAAATGCCCACCAAATTTTTGCAGACTTTATACATGCCCAATCGTACGTACTCTCTTACTGACACTTTTTTGAGAAAATACCATCAAGTAGGAGCGGTAAAAGATCGATTAACACGCACAGGTAGGGAAGCCATTTATTATTCCGTGCCCGTTCTACGTGTTGAGCACGGAATAATAAATGGCTTCCCTACCTGTGCGTGTCTGTGGTCACGGAAGATGACGCCCCAACCCATGATTACAAAAAGACGGACACTCCCTATGTTACCTCAGAGTTCCTCTATGTGGTATATTATGAAATTGAAGTATTCTCTATTATAAATGTTAAAATAAAGCAGCCAAATTATCTGTGGGTAAATTAAGGCCGAGATGACCGCCTCTTTCTCACAATAGTTATGCTGTGTTATTGAGAGAAAGAGGGATTTCGATGCTTACACATCCTCGCTTCAATCTTGTACCATCTATCTACCACATGGAAATATTTGAATTTCAAGATGGTGACCCGACCTATCAACACACGCGTCCTGATGGAAGCGTTGGGCCAATGGGGACCTCATTAGCACATTTACAGCAACGACTTGGCGGTGAAGAAGGAGACTATCGTGGACTCTCAGGGGAGATATACCATATCTCGCTCGCTCCATGGAAAGGAAAAGACCCTGAGAAAACATTTCTGCATATGGGCTTCCACGCTACTCCTCTCTTCCCAGCCTCCATAGCGCCAGAATTACGCCCTTCCCCTTTCCCTCCGCCGCCTCAGCGAGAAACACCATCATCCGCACCATCCAGGGAAAGTGTAACTCCATCAGCCCTTTCCATATCTCAAAGCAGTCCATTCCCCAGAACCTCTTCAGCTTCTGATTTTATTTTTTGTAGCGACGTGCGGAGAGAACATAGAATCAAAATAGAGAAGAGTAAAGATCCTGAGGGAGGTGTAACAATAGAGGCATTGCTCAATCTTCCTGAAGCTGCTATGACCGAAATTCGTTGTCCCGTCTGCGATGCCTCGATTAAACTCATTGAGACACTTGCAAAGCGTTTAGAACAATGTGCTGAGTGGTGGGGCAATGAGTCCAAAGTACAGCTAATCTTTGGGCATCCCGTTGACATTGAGGAAACACGGACAGAAGCAGGAGACCCATTGTTCGTCGTTCATCGCTATCGGCGCTACACGCCAGTCTCTCTACCGTCACGCCAGAAAGACCCGGACGTAGAACTATCTATTCAGCAAACGACACATAATCACTTCGTTACGCTCACAGCGGATTCTGGTGAGACAACCGCCCAAACACTACTTGCCCTGCCAGAGGCAAAACAAATGCAACTTTCCTGTCCTCTTTGTGATGAAGAACTGCCAGTCAAAGAGCCATTTGAGAAATATATCCGTATCCTTGTTGATGATGCAGGAGATGATACTACTCACATTCAGTGGAGTATCTCGCATCCGAGTGATCGAGCGGAGACAAAAGTGCCGTCAAATGAGGATGCAATTCAGGCGACGCGTCATGCAAGCGACGATCAATTTGCTCAGGAACTGTATGAAGGGTATGTAGGTTTTGTGGTTACGAAAAAAGAACAGGCATAGATAGTATCCGTCAGTTCAAGTCTGACTCTTGCGCAATTTCATTATGAACACTGATACTGTAAAAGAGTCAGACTTTGGCAGCTATTCCATCTCGTACGTACTCAGCTCAATCTGATATCCGGTAGGATCATTGAAGTAGATTGAGTCACAACGAGGATAGTGAACAAAATTAAAATCAATGTTCTGCTGACGTAGATGTGCCTGTGCTTGCTCAAAACTGGCTCGCGTAAGTCTCATAGCAATATGGCCCTCAAAAGTTAGTCGAGGTGCATCAGGTGCAGCAGGAAAGAGGACAATGCAAGCATCTCCTGAACAGACCACAAGTGGGTTGCCATGCCCTGTTGTATCCTTATATTGATAGCGTTTCTCCATTCCAAGAACTGACCGATACCATTCACGTGACTGTTGTAGATCCTGAACATACACCGCTATATGGTCAAGAGCTTCTATTTGAAACATACGAACTCCTTTTCTAATACTTCATTTCAAACTATATAAAGTATTTTGTGATTTCATAAGGATTATATTCGCTTTGAAGGCAAAGAAAATCGCCCGGAGGTTCAGTATGTTCCTGTTCTTTCAGACAGTCTTGCGCCTCCACTCACTGCGCTCCCACACTGGATGCCAGTTGAGCAGGTATTTTCACAAATTCATGAACGCCACGCATCCGTAATACGTTTTTTATCAATGGAGGGAGGGCGGACTCTGCGGTATGCGCATCAATGAATGCAGGTTGCTGCAATGCATATTCCCGTTTATGCCAGCGCAGCCTTCCCGTGCCAGTAGCTTGAAGATTGCGCAACCAATCGACGTGCGGGCCATAAGTCAGCACGATCACAAAACCATCAGCCACTCTCCAGACCATGATCGGTATTTCATATGTTTTTCCACTGCTTCGGCCAACGTGACGCAAAAGCGCAAATGGTCCATGCGAAGAACGAGCGGCATTGCGCAAAACTGGATTGACGAAATGCTTGACAAAAATTCGTAAGCGCCTATTATCTCTGTTCATGTTTCCTTACTCCTTGCATAAAATCGTCATACTCAAGCCTCTGCCCGTCGCTAGCAACTCCAGCCCAATCTATCATCAGCATTACTAGTTTTTAGCACACACATGATGAATAAGTACAGGATGACATTTGATGATCATCTAATTAATTATTCGGTTAATTAATATTATAGATTGTTATAAGGAAGATTGTCAAAGGATGAATGGTATAGAGAAGCAATCATTGACTCTCATCTGGGAGTAACTATGTAACCATCTAGCTCTACCTGACGTGTAATTTGTGAAGTAATTTTTTATTTCACCTCTACTGAATACGAAATCTAATGGTGCCCAGAGGAAGGAAACTGGTAATGCAACTTCCGACCTACGTACAGATCGAACCTGTCGGCCAATGCAATTTACGCTGCCAGATGTGCTCTATTCAGTTTCGCCAGGATGGTCCACCTTATGGACCGCCAGCCTTTATGGAGTTTGAGACATTTATGCAGGTCGTCGATCAATTTGCAGGTCTGCAAGAGCTGCACCTCCAGGGCCTGGGTGAGCCAATGATGCATCCACGTTTCTTCGATATGGTGGAGTATGCTTCGTGTAGAGGCATTCGCGTAACCACGAACTCGAATCTGACATTGCTCAATGATCGACGGGCCGAACGTTGTGTGATCAGTGGACTCAATTGCCTGCACATTTCACTTGATGCCGCTACTGCGACAACCTATGAACGTATCCGCGTGCGTGCCCACTTTGAGCGCGTCGTCGCTAATATAGAACGTATCAAGTCAGTTCGCATGCGTCTTGATAGTCATACTCCTCACCTGCGCATCGTCATGGTCATCATGCGCCAGAACTTGCACGAATTGCCCGCTCTGGTTCGCTTAGCCCATCAATGGTCGGTTGAAAGCATCTTTGTGCAACATCTCTGCCACGACTTCGGAGAAACCAGCCTTCCCGAACAGTATCTGCCTATGCGCGATTTTGTGCAGCAAGAGACCCTATTGGAGGAAGATCCGCAACGTATTGAACGCTATTTTGGCGAAGCAAGAGAAGTGGCACAGGGGCTGGGTATCGAGCTTCGCCTTCCACGTACGCGCCTGCGTCTACATTCTCCGGGAACTCCTGGTCCAAAACGTTGCGATTGGCCCTGGCGCGGTGCCTATATCAGTTATCAAGGGTACTCGATGCCCTGTTGCATGGTCTCGACGCCGGATCGCATTAACTTCGGCAAACTAACCGAACAAAATGCTCAATCGCTCTGGAATGGCCCATCGTATCAAGCATTCCGCGATCAGCTTTCCTCTGAGGAACCACCAGAGGTATGTCGCTCCTGCTCAATCTATTCGGGCACATTTTAAGCTTCCCATTATGGAGGAATAGTATGGCAACCGTCGATATCCTGCTTCCCACGTATAACCGCCTCGACTCGCTCGTTTTGACTCTTTCCGGTGTAGCAGCACAGGCGCTCACCGATCTGCATGTCATCGTTTCGGATCAGAGCCGGGAAACTGTTGAAAATGTAGAGGTCATCCAGACGCTACGCCGCATTATTGAAGTGCGTGGAGGTTCGATGGAATGGCATACGCGCCCTCAGGTTCATGGGATTGCCGAGCAACGTGATTTCCTGCTCAAGCATGCCACCGCCGACGTTGTCCTCTACCTCGACGACGATGTTTTTATGGAACCCTGGGTTATCGCCCGCCTGCTAGAAGTCCTCCATAGTGAGCAATGCGGCTTCGTTGGTGCCTTCCCCGCTGGACTCTCACACCGTTACGATGTTCGTCCTCAGCAACAACTTATAGAATACTGGGATGGTCCGGTGCGCCCGGAAGTAGTTGATCCTGGTTCACCCCAATGGGAGCGCTGGCAACTACATCGTGCGGCCAATCTCTATCACGTCGGTCAATCCCTTCCAGAGGGAGTCTCGCGCCTCTATAAAGTCGCCTGGATTGCTTCATGCATTCTCTACGACCGGGCAAAACTCTTAAAGGTGGGTGGATTCTCCTTCTGGTCACGCCTGCCTCGCTATCATTCTGGCGAAGAAGTTCTGGTACAGAACCTGCTTATGCGGCGCTGGGGCGGCTGCGCTATCGTTCCTTCAGGCACCTATTATTCGCAGGTCCCAACGACGGTCCTCAACGATGCCGGAACCGTTGATGGACACGCGCTCGATCTTTTACCTGACATGATTCAACGCTATGTACCTGATATCCCTGAGATACTCCCTTCCACTGAGGTAAAAATGTGATGACGCAACGCGATCCCTTCACCCCTGGATTGCTCTCGCGCCTGCCGGAACTGCCACGCAAAGTCGTTTTACTGCGTGCCTCGCGTATTGGCGACTTCATCTGTGCAACTCCAGCCTTTCGTGCATTACGTCGCTTCCTTCCTGATGCTGAGATTACGATTATTACGCTGCCTATGCTGCATGATATCGCGATGCGCCTTCCCTACTTCGACCACTTTGCTCCCTTCCCAGGCTATCCAGGTATCGCCGAACAGCTCTTTGATGCACGTCAGACGGTTCAGTTCCTTCAAACAATGCAGGCCGAACGCTTTGACCTGGCAATTCAAATGCAGGGTACTGGCGTCAACTCTAACCCTTTCTGCCTGCTCTTAGGCGCTCGTACGACGGCTGGCTTTCTACGTCCCGGCGACTCTCCCGGACTCCTCGATGCCGCGTTGCCCTATCCTCAATCGCTCCACGAAGTCCATACTGTGCTATCTCTTCCGACCTTTCTCGGCATACCAGCTCAGGGAGACGAGATCGAATTTCCACTCTTGCCCGAAGATCATCAGAATGCGGCAAGCCTGTTACAGGGCATTCCATCACCTCTGATAGGACTCCATCCCGCCGCCAGAGATATCACGCGCCGTTGGATGCTTGACCGCTTCGCCGCTACTGGAACCGAACTCCAGCGCCGTTTCGGTGGCACGATTCTTATTTTAGGTGAAGCTGAAGAGCAGAGCACAGGTGAACAGCTCGCGCAGCAAATTGACGCTCCCTGCCTCAACCTCGTCGGCAAAACATCGCTCGTCACACTGGGTGCAATCATTGCCCACCTCTCATTGCTCATCACCAACGATACCGGACCCGCTCACATTGCCTACGCACTCGGCACACCCACGGTCACTATCTTTGGTGCGAGTAGCCCTCTCTTGAATGGTCCTTTAAAGGTCGGTCCCTTCCGCACTCTACTGCACGAGGTGGAGTGTCGACCGTGTGGTTATGCGACCTGCCCAATCGGCTATGTCTGCCTGAATGGTGTTACGGTAGAGGATGCAGTAAAAGCTGGTAGTGATATTATTAATGATTCTGCTGAGAATTTGTTCAGATCAGGGAGCACGGAATAATGAATGGCTTCCCTACAGTATTGCATACTTTATCTATTACATCTCCTCTTGCTCATTCGCTTCCTGAATTCCCTCGGTATTCTCACCTGCATACAGCCGCTCAGCAAGGATAGCACCACTTTCCATTTTGAGCCGTCTTGCCCGTCTCCACTCAAACGCTGTAAGGACGCAGATACTCAAGCCAAAAGATGCAAAGAAGATTGGTGCTCCTACTTGTGAACCTTTATGGAGCATATACCAGATGCTGTATCCAACAAACAGTAAACCCAAAGCAGCTTTAGTGAGCAGACTTGGAAGACGCCACTCACGCGGAATTTGTCCATGTGCAGCCCGAAATAAATAGACTCGCTCTTCCTGGCGTCGCAATGCAATCTCATCTTTTGCAATAGGTGTTTTTCCCCAAAGATAGAGCTTCACACCTGTCATGATCTGATATCCAAAAAATACGCTTATAGCCAACATAACAAGAGCCAACCATCCAATTCCATTGATCCAGAGAGCAAGAGTCGCCCAGAGATAAAGAATCGTGCCTACCGCCCACAAGATTGTTGTAAGTATGCCTCGACGGCGTTGGAAGGCTCGATCTCTCACAATTTGTGCATATAGTAATTCGCTTTCAGGATTGATCTGTTCTGGCATCCCTCTAATTTCCTTTCAGATGATATGGTGCTTTAAATTAGAAACGGTGGTAGGATAGACATGAATTATAAGTATTGTTATTGTGTTCCCTACCTTTAGAATATTTGTAATCATATCACGCGAGGAGTATTCTCAATGCCACAATACAATTGGACAAACGTCTCAAAAGTCATCAAAGCCGAAGTCAACACGCTGCAAAATGAAGTACAACATCTACTTGCTCAGCAGCTTCTGGGCATCTATCTAGAGGGTTCTCTGGCATTGGGAGGCTTTCAGCCTGCTCGTAGCAATATCAATGTAGCTGGTGGTGGTGACGGAGAAAATCGATATTGAGCGGAAACGGAAACTGGTGGAATTGCTCTTGCGTATTTCCAATATGCCTCGACCGCTCGATGTATATGTTCTGGCTACAAAAGACCTCTTTCCTCTCCAGTCGCCATTGCCCTACGAGCTTCACTACAATGAACAGTTGCGTGAAACGATGCTGCAGGAGGTGCGCAATGGTAACTGGCAATACTGGAACGATACGACTCATGCAGACTCCAATCTGACTATCTCTCTTGCTATTCTTCAGCGAGCTGGCATTGTGCTTTCCGGCAAACCTATAGAGGAAACGTTACCTGCAATAGCGGAAGCGACTTTCAAAACGGCACTCGTTCAATCGGTCAAGCATGGCGCGTGCTAGATTACCGCAAGATCCGATATCGTTTGTTTTGAATGCTTGCCGAACCGTTGCTGATTTGCAAGATGATGCCATTCTTTCTAAGGATGCAGGAGGTGAATGGGGACTGGCCCACCTGCCTGAACGATTTCATGCTCTTATTCAGCAATCCCTGGCGCTCTATCGAGGCGAACCTTTGAAACGGCCTGTCGGGCATGCCGTCCTTGATGATTTTTCAGCATATATAAGCACGACAATCGCAAAGAATTGGGGCGCGGACGGGCTTATAAATCGCGCCCCTATATCATTAGCGTGATTATATATGTTATTGCCACTTTCTACAAATCGATTATAATGGTGTAGGGGCGCGATTTATAAGCCCGTCTTTCCGCATCTCAATCATCTCAACTGTTTCCACCGTTTCGCGCAACCCGATATGTTGCCACAGCACCCGCAATGGCCGGGGTGCCCACCAGTTCCATTTACCCAACAGGTTCATCATCGAAGGAACCAGAAGCATGCGTACAAGTGTCGCATCCATAACGATGGCGATAGCTACGCCAAGGCCAAGTTGCTGCACCTGCAAAATCTTTGATGTTCCAAATGCACCCACAACCAATGCCTGGAGCAGAGCTGCACTGGTGATGAGTTGGCCTGTACGTTGTAAACCCAGCGCTACCGCTTTACGATTATCGCCCGTCTGATCGAAGAGTTCTTTGATGCGACTGAGCAGGAAGACTTCATAGTCCATCGAAAGCCCAAAAGCAATGGCAAAAATAAGCACCGGTCCCGGTGCTATCCAGGCTACCTACAGACTGAAAATCTAACAGATTTTGCAGGTGTCCCTCCTGAAAGATCCAGACGAGCGCTCCAAAGGTGGCGGAGAGCGAAAAGATGTTTAAGAGGATCGCTTTGATAGGCACAATCAACGAGCCTGTCATTAGAAAGAGCAGGATGAAGATTGCCAGGATCATCACCAATAGAGCATAGGGGATGATGGCATTGAGGCTGACAAACAAATCAAGCTGATCGGCTGTATCTCCACCAACCAGCGGCACAAAACCTGTTGGTACGGCTATGGCGCGTATCTTCTGCACGATATCGTGTAGCCTCCGCCAAATCAAATGTAACATTGGAATTTACCGTTACCTTCGTAAAATCCTGGTTAGCAAATTGGTTCGCAGCCGTGCCATTTGAGGGTTTGCAGAGAGATGTCCATACATCTGCTGATAATTGGAAAGTGAGAGTCGTGGATCGATACTTACCAGACTGTCTACGCTACTTACACCTGGAAGTCGCCTGCAGTTTGCCCACATAACTGTACAATGTTGCCAGGTTAGCAGATGAGAGCGCATTGCCATTCGTACGGATAGCAATATCGATTGTCGTTCCTCCCTGATTGGGAAAATCGTGCAGCATACGTTGATTGACGGTTTCCGCGCTTCCCGGTGGGAGCACATTCTGCTGAAGCGGTTGAAAATTTTGCACGCAAGAATGGCGAACCAAGCAGAGAGAGCAATATAATTGTTCCCAATCATCACCGGAATAGAGAAACGCATGACGGTATAGGAGAGGCGATACCATATCACCCTGGTTCGCTGTAGTGGATGATACAGGGCGACGTTTGCGGAACGAGAGCGCATTAATCCGTGGTCCCAGCAGCGCAAGCAGAGTTGCCAGGACGATCTGCGCCGCCAGCATCGCCACGACCGCCGTAATTATGGCCGCCAAACCGATGCTGCGTAAGAGGATTTCAGGAAAGATCAAGAGGCCGATCAAGCTGATGCCAACCGTTAACCCTGAAAAGAAAGACGGTACGACCCGCCGTTGCCATTGCACGTTGCAAAGCTCCACACACATCCTGCTCATCATAGCGCCAGTTCTTCGCGGAAACGCGCAACGATGAAGAGCGAATAGTCGATCGCCAGTCCAAGCCCAATAAAGCTCGTCACATCGACGGCGAACGTTGAAATATCCATATATGCTGCCAGCAGATGCAGCAGGGCAAAGGTGCTCATGATGGAGAAACCACCAATGAGTAAGGGCAGCAGGGCCGCGATCAGTCCACCAAACATAAAAAATAAGAGGATTGCGACTATGGGTAGCGCAATTGCTTCGGCAAAGGTCAGATCGTTCTTCAACTGATTATTAAACTGCATCTGGGCAACAATTGCGCCGCCAATGTCGATATGCAGATCAGGTGACGCGATCAGTGGAGACAAGCGCTTGATAGTTGCTTTGCTCTTTCCTCCCTGCTGACGAGATTTGCAAAAGCGCGAATGTCTCATGTCTATTCTGCGACAAGGAAGCTTGCACTATGCGTTGAGTAATAGGAGGTCACGGAGACCACCTTCGGCGATGCTTTGAGCCTGCGTGAGCAATTGCGTGGCGGATTGTATAAAGGCAGGATCAGTGGCCTTATAACGTGTGCTGCTCATAAGGAGAATAACATCGACCGAAGTTGTATTCAGTTTTGTGCGGATCAGCTTCTCCGCCAGCGTTGACTGGGCATTTGGATCCTGAATACCAACCGAGGAATCCAGGACATCGAAGACGCCACTACCCGCGATTACGGCAACGATAGTGATCACTAAAATAATGAAAAGCAAAGGCCAGCGCCAGCGATAGATTTTTCCACTGATCCATACCAGCATACCGCTTCTATTCCTTCCACCATCTTTTTGATGGTCATGAGAAAGCTTGCTTCCCAATTGTATATTCATTTTATGTTTCTGAATTTAAAGATGATTTCAGAGGAAATGTTTCAAAAAAAATAAAAAAACACGATACACAATCAAATAATTATCGTGATTGTGAATTTGCATTTCATAGGAATACTATAATGTAAAGCAAGCAGAAATACAACCATGTGTACAGGTATGTTTATGCCCTTCAAAAAATGAAGCCAGATATCGGAGATCGTGGCGAGACCGCATCAGCATTCAGCACTGACAATCGTGTCATAAAACATCGCTTCAAATTCGTGGCTGAGTCGAATGGTGCGTGTAATGCGCCGCCGATGTTCTGGCTGATTGTAACGTTGTAGGATGCGTTCATCTATCGGTTGAACATGTTCGGCAATCTCTTTATGAGCGGTGAAGAAAGCTACCTGTTCGGCAGAGAGGTGATAGTTATGCATAAGAGCCGGGGCGATACGCAGGCAGATAGCAATGAAGATATCCTCGCTCGCACTTACGGCGGCAAGCTTTTCTTCGGGTTGACCATAAGCAAGTTCCCAATAGAAAAAATTTGTGAGCGCCATACATCCTGCGAGGGGTTCAACCGTATCAAAATCATGGCGTGTCAGACCAAGAGCTTCCCCAAAGATGTGCAGCAGGCGATATCCACCAACTTTAGCCTGAAGCTTGCCGATCAAGAGTTCCTGCACATCCAGGTCCTGTGTGTTGGCGATAGCAAGCGCATCAAGACGATACGCCTCACGTACCAACCACCAATCCTGCACTGCGAAGAGACGGAGGCGCTCTTTCGACAATGTACCCGCCTCAATCTGCTTCCACAATGGATGAAAGAGGAGCCGTTGACGCAAAGGGCTAAGATCTTCGGTAAGCAAGGTTTCAGCAAAATACATTCTGGTTATCCCTCTCCAAATAAAGATATCTTCAGTTCTTATTCACATTTGAAAATTTATTGACAATATATCTCTATCTCATCATAATTTTAATGGATATATTTGGCGTAGGGGCGTCACCTTGCGTGCGCCCTGGTCCATGAACACAGTTTATCGGGAAATGGGCGCACGCAAGGTGACGCCCTACGTATCGATTTCATACAGTATACATCATTAAAAACGGATGTACGCATGAGTATAGGGACTCATGAGGCGTTTTTAATTGGCGCAAGGAGGTGCAATAATGATGTCAGCCCTTGCTCATCGTACCCATAAGCAAAGGCGCTTATTTACTATTATGGCGATTATCGGCATTCCGCTGCTGCTCGTCACATTTATTGCGGTCCCGTGCATTTTGTACAGGCGGCGAAAGCTGCTACACCAACCTTCAACTATGGAGAGGCACTACAGAAGTCCATCTACTTTTATGAGGAACAGTCATCAGGCACCAAACCATCCTGGAACCGTGTGCCCTGGATCGGGAACTCCGCTACAACGGATGGATCGGATGTCGGTCTTGATCTAAGTGGCGGCTGGTATGATGCTGGTGATCACGTCAAATTTGGTCTGCCAATGGCCTATTCCGCGACGATGCTGGCCTGGGGCGTGATTGCAAACCGCGATGCCTATGTCAGCGATGGGCAATTGCAATACATTCTGAACAATCTGCATTGGGTGAATGATTACTTCATCAAGGCCCATCCCTCTCCCGATGTGCTCTATGGGCAGGTCGGCGATGCCAGTAGCGACCACGCTTTCTGGGGGCCAGCGGAAGTGATGCAGATGGCACGTCCATCTTATAAGATCGATGCGAGTTGTCCTGGTTCTGACCTCGCAGGTGAGACCGCTGCCGCTATGGCCGCCTCGTCGATTGTCTTCCATTCGACTGATTCAGCGTATTCCTCCAAGCTGTTGACCAATGCCGAACAGCTCTACTCGTTTGCCGACAACTATCGTGGCAAGTACGATTCTTGTATCACGGCTGCCAGTAGCTACTATACCTCGTATAGCGGATACAACGATGAACTGGTATGGGGCGCGATCTGGCTCTATCTCGCCACGAATGACTCTTCCTACCTCACCAAGGCAGAAGCTTATTACGCCAATCTTAGCGATCAGCCACAGACAACGACGCACTCTTACCAGTGGACGATTAGCTGGGACGATGTATCTTATGGCTGTTATGTCTTGCTAGCAGAGATAACGGGTCAGCAGCAGTACAAGGATGATGCACAACGCTGGCTTGATTGGTGGACGGTTGGTGTCAACGGCTCAAAGGTGACGTATTCGCCGGGAGGTGAGGCATTCCTGAGCGCATGGGGGTCGCTGCGTTATGCGGCAAACACGGCATTTGTGGCCCTGGTATACGCCGATTACCTGGGCACGAGCGATCCGTTATACTCACGCTATCACGATTTCGCGGTACAGCAAGTTAACTATATTCTAGGCGCTAACCCACGCAACTGTAGCTATATGGTTGGCTTTGGCACCTGCTATCCGCAGACGCCACACCATCGGGAAGCAGCTGGTTCGTGGACAGATAGTATTACAGATCCAACGTATGAGCGCCACATTCTGTATGGTGCAGTAGTTGGTGGCCCTTCGTCAGCAAACGATGCATTCACCGATAATCGCCAGGATTACCAGACCAACGAGCCAGCCGACGATTATAATGCAGCGCTGACGGGAGCGCTTGCTCGCCTGTACAAAGAATACGGTGGTAGTCCGGTCGCTTCGATGCCGGACAAGGCACCTGATGACGACCAGATCTACGCACAGGCTTCGATCAACAATTCAGGCAGCAATTTCACCGAGATCAAGGCGATCTTCATCAATAAGACGGGCTGGCCTGCACGT
The DNA here is from genome assembly GCA_963731415.1 of uncultured Chloroflexia bacterium. Taxonomy (GTDB): domain Bacteria; phylum Chloroflexota; class Ktedonobacteria; order Ktedonobacterales; family Ktedonobacteraceae; genus JACDAE01. Next base: position 14,374 of record CAVSVN010000021.1, on the reverse strand, counting down.
GTGACGAGCAACCTCTCAATGCGTTATTACTTCACATTGGAGCCGGGTGTCACGCCGAGTATGATTACACTAAGCTCGCCTTATTCAACATGTGGAAACAACTTCCTCTCTGGTCCGACGCAATATTCTGGAAATATCTACTATGTAACCGCGAGTTGTGCGGGAACATTAATCTATCCAGGAGGTCAGGGCAACTATCAGAAGCAGGTTCAGTTCCGCATCGCCAGTTCAGGAGCCTGGGACCCCACAAACGACTGGTCATATCAAGGGGTTGCCGCACAGAATGCCACTCCCGTCAAGGTAACCAACATCCCTGTGTTTGATGGCAGCACGCTGGTATGGGGCGCTACTCCTGGTAGTTCTGGTTCTGGTGGCGGGACGCCAACGCCGACTCCCGGTACTACACCTACACCCGGCATCACGACCAACTCCTGGTATCACGCCGACTCCCGGTACTACACCTACACCTGGTATCACGCCAACACCGACTCAGACGGCGACACCTGTGCCATCTCCAACGGTGACGGCGACTGCTACTCCATCTCCTGCAGGAGCCTGCAAGGTGAGTTACGTGGTGCAGAATCAGTGGCCGACTGGTTTTACAACCAGCATGACTATTACAAATACAGGAACAACGGCGATCAATGGCTGGACTCTGACCTTTACCTTCCCTGGTAATCAGCAGATCACGCAGGGATGGAATGCGGTCTTTTCACAGCAAGGCAGCCAGGTGACGATCAAGGATGCGGGCTATAACAGTTCTCTTGCGGCAGGCACGTCGGTCAGTCCCGGCTTCAATGGTTCCTGGAGCGGGAGCAGCAATGTTAACCCAACATCCTTTAGTCTCAACGGTAAGGTCTGTAGTACCTCGTAGTATTCTGTCAAAGGTCCAATGAATATTGGTAGAGCAGAACATATTAAACAATAATGGGCGAGAATGGTTAATCCATTCTCGCCTTTTCCTTGCTTATTTCTGCATAGAGGTAGGTACATGGAGTATAGCATTGCATAGATCATAGAGAAGACAGATAAAAGACAACAATAGTTCTGAAAATAGGTGTAGTATAAGACGAGATCAGTATCTTTTCCTGACAGACAAGGGATATAGGAGGAAGGTAGAAGTGAGGTGGGGAATAATAAGGATTGAAGTTGTTTCTATTTCAGGAGGGGACACTGTGAATACGTTCATTGGTCATTTTACGGGAAACGAGATTGCCCAACAGTTGCAAGCTTGCATCGGGTGCCAGGAATGTCTGCTGGCCTGTCCCACGCTTACCGGGCCGATACGTGTGAGTGAACTGAATGCGCAGACATACGGGGGAGCGCTTACATTGCCAGTAGAGAAGTTTGCAAAAGCATGTACACAGTGTGGAGCATGCGTAAGCGTCTGCCCGGTCGGGCTGCGAAGAGATGCGATGATGTTGTGGTTGAAAGTGAGGATAAGCGAGATGACCGGAAAAAGTCGCTGGAGCTTCCTACAATGGTTCCTCGCATAATAACTCTTATTTGTTATCTTTATTTCTGCTTGTTCAGGCCTTTTGCCGTTCGGTTTCTCTAATACTTGAAAGAGAATATTGGTGGTTCTGAGAGGAGGAGCGCTGAAGAGTGAAGGAGAAGGTACTACCTTCGCCAGGGATACCAGTGCTGGTAACCCAGATACGGCCACCCATAGCTTCTACGAGTTGTTTACAGATTGCCAGGCCGAGGCCAGCTCCACGTACGGGACTATTCATATCACGTTCCAGGCGCACAAATTGCTCGAAGAGATTATTCTGCAATTCAGGAGGGACGCCGTGGCCGAAATCACGGACTGAGACCGTTACACTATCCTTCCCAGGTAACACGCTAATAAGAACAGGAGTACCCGGAGGCGAATATTTAAACGCGTTGCTTAACAGATTGAGCAGAATCTCGCGTACATGATGAGCACTGGCAAATACTGTGATGGGAGATGAGAGATCGAGTTGAATGGAACGCTGCTGGTGCAATGCTTCTACGCCCATAATTTCGGTGGCCTGCGTCAGAGTCTCATTGAGAGAACAGGGACCCAGAGTCACACGCTTCACTTCAAATTGTAAACGACCAGCATCAGAGATAACTGCTACCTGCTGGACCAGTTCTTCGCAAGCAACAGCAGCTTTACGCAGAAATTCATCAAGTTGTGTGCGCGAGAGGTTAGCAGAGTGTTCAAGCAGCAGATCAATATAGCCAGCAACAGCAGTGAGTGGAGTACGCAATTCGTGTGATGTGCTGGTAATAAACTGATTTTTGAGTAGATCCAGTTCAGAGAGACGCTCATTGACGGACTGAAGCTGTTCGTTAGCTGTTTGCAATTCTTGAATCAGCCATGCCGTCTCGAAAAGAGGAAGAAAACGAGCCAGCAAGAGATTCATACCTTCAAAATCTGGACCAGCATATTGCTCATGATTGCCACGCTCATCCAGTAGCAAGATAGCAACCATAGATCCCTGCACGCGGAGTGGAATAAAGAGAAGATTACGTCCTTTCGCCGGAGCCTGGTCAACAACAATATACCTGGCAATGCCGGATGCCTCCTGTCCATTGAAGGAGAGCAATTCCTGTATAGACAGAGGACGAGGCGAAGTTTGTAAAGTTGCAACCATAGGCAGGTCGGCATCAATAGCGAATGTCGTGGAAGAACGAATAACGGGCAAAGTCGAGGCGAGCGCAGAAAGCAGATTATGCTCCTGTTCACGAATATCTTGCTCATCCATCGGTGGAAAGAGAATATAGCGTTTTCGAGCTTTATCTAGCACAAAAATGCAGGCAGCTGGAGCGGCAAATGTATCGCGTGATGCCGCCGTCAGAGCCTGAGCTACCTGTGCAAGGTGAAGCTCATTTACCACCAATGGGAGGGATTCAACCAGGTGACGATAGTACACCATCTCGCTAAAGAAGAAATGCTCCGTCCATTTCCGGCCCTGGCTTACAAGCCAGAGTGCAGGTAGCGGAAGCAAGAGAGTCACAGCAATAATAAACAAACCCGACGAGCTACCAAAAATGAAGTCGCAAGTGGTAATCACAATATAGATGACAATTGAGAGCAGAATGGCTGTGGTCATCCAATCAATATAGCGACGGATATAGGTATCAAGCACCAGAATTTGATAGCGAAGAATCGCATAGCCGAAAGTAAGAGGGAAGCAGATCAGAAAGAGCATGCTCTGCTCACCGTTCACAACAAAGGGCAGATGTAACAACATTGGCAGCAAGGTGAGAACGAAAATAGGGGCAAACGAAAGCAAGATGCCATTCAAGAGCAAGCGAAATTGCTGTTGAGCACGTATAGTCGTGATATGGCGTGAAGAGAAGAAAACAATAAGCACAATACCAACAATACTGACTCCATAGTAGACAACTGCAAGCAGAGTGCTCCATGCTGGTAACGGATGGTGCAAAGCGTATATATCCACGGAGCAGATAACGGTAAACAGGCTGAGAAGCACATTGAGTGCCAGATAGCATTGAAGGAAGCGATGTAACTTGCGATGTGAAGTGGAGCGGGCAAAGGTATCATTGGGAAAGGATAATAACAATGCGGTAAGGAAAGGCACAGCTAGAGCAGTACAGCTATTAGCAACAGCATTAAGGAGATTGTCACCGGAATTGACACCTATCAAGGTACTGAACACCAGCGTCATCATATAACAGAAACCAAACACGAAGTGCAGCAACTCTACGTTGACGGCCATAAAGCCAGACAATCGCGCCGACACCAAAAAATAAGAGAGCGATGAGAATCGAAAGAGCATACCAGATAGTAAGCGGGAGCCGCAACGGAAGGGCGATTGAAGACCAGGAAAAATTCTTGCCATCAACGATAAGGACCAGCACAAGCAAGATAGCAGCGCATACAAGCAAGAGAAAGCGTCTATTACGTTCACCTCCGCTCCATGAGAAGTGGATAGCAGGCAGTACTGTTTTATGAACCTCAGGCTTTATCTTATTTTGTATATGCATAACAGAATGCTCCTTACTCTGGAAGTCCTTCGAGGCTGAGGAGAAAGCGAAGTTCAGAGGAAGTTGGGACACCATATACGGTCTCGATCTCCTTGATGATGGTTGCGGCGCGAGTTCGATAGTAGAGCGCGACTGCAAGTGAGGCTTTCAGGGCTTCGTCGTATGATTGGGAAACATAGGGGTCTTGAGCATCCATTAATGATGGGTCCCCGTACGGGCTTATGCATCGCTCCTCTACATCGGCCTGGGCATCTGTGTTGCACTGGATGTTTAGAGATGAATGTTGTTGATGATACGCAAGGCGCTCGGCGGCCAGAACGATAGGTAGAGTTTTCTTGTTGTGGGCAAGATCGGTTTTGGGTGTATCCTCGCTTGAGGCCAGCGATGGATTGAGCAGCAGAGAGAGATCACGAATGTCGTTGTCCAATTGGTAAGCAATACCAACGGCGAGACCAGCAGAGGCAAAGAGATCTATGATTTCCGCTGACGCTCCAACTGAAATCGTTGCGAGAGAGCAGGCAAGGCGTAGCAAGGAACCGGACTTATCCTCGGTGATACGAAGACACTCTTCAGCGCTTATATCCTGCATGGATTGATGCTCAGCCAGTAAGTCGCGATGCTGGCCCTGAGTTGCGCGTAACCATTGTTTATGGAGCACAGTCAGCAGGGAATACAGGCGCTCAGCAGGGAGGCCATAGCAAGTAGCAGATAGTAGAGATTGTGAAGCTAATGAAAGGAGCGCGGTTGCGACATTCAGGACCCGCGCATCACCCAATTGTTGGCGTAGAGTAGTAGGGTCATCGTCTTCAACATCATCAAGGAGATCGAGGGCACAGAGAAAACACTCTGAACATAAAGCGACACAACTAATGAGCTGAGGATTTACCTCAGGAGCACAATAGCGAGCGATATGCAAAGGAATTAACGCCCAGATACCAGTCTGGAATCTGTTGCGGCGAATGGCAGCAAATGATGGAGACAACAGTTTGCGAGGACCTTCAAGCGCCCGCCTGATATCAGCGCCCAGCGCTGTTTCTGGGAGCAGTCCCTGCTCCTCCAGAAACAGCGTCAGGCCTTTCCGTAAGAAATCCTGGTCAAGAGCAAACATGTTGTTCTGCGTGTGTTTGCTACCACCATACCGACTTTACGGAAAGCGTGTTATCATCGCGCAAAGCTGCGGCAGCGGCTGCCGTGACAATAGAAGAGAGACCGATGGTCGGAAGCAACCTGGTTAGAATTCTGTACCAGGTCCTCTTGTAAGGATGGCTTATCGCAAGCTGCAAACACGAGTTTAGTAACGAGCAATGCTTCCATGAGTAGTGTAAACCTTTCTGTTTTGCCCGAATCGAGGTAAGCCCGATCCGTGGAGTAAAACAATAATTAGCCATATAATTTTATGTCTGGAGTCGTAGAAGGACTCTGGTTTATATAGTCGGCAATGGTGAAGAAAAAAAGAGGGTATGGAAATTGAATTTTTGGGAGATCGATGTTTTTGGCCTCCACTTCCTGGCATCCAATGTCGATGCCACTTCACTTTATAGGGGAAAGTGAAAATAACTCCTCATGCGGAGTATTATATGCGGATATTATCCTGCATAAGTGTTCTGTCAAGCTTGATTGCACCTATTTTCGGCAAGGTGAGAGGGTGCCCAATTGGCGCATGGTTGGGCGCAGATGGGCGGCGCACACGGGCTTATTCGCTCTGCTCATCGCGCCCCTACACCAGGATCTCTCGGCCCATGTGCGTCGGTGCTCCGTGCTCCACCTTGGAAAAAGTGTCGAATGATGTTTGCTAGAGCAATGAGGGTACTGAAATTATGGGAGTTCTTCCGCTTGCGGCAAGGGATTCGGGATATCAAATTGCAGCCAGCTTTCAGCGATTTTGCCATTCGTGATACGATCTTTGCTGATTCCTTTGATAGTGTCTGACTCGGCAACTCTTTCTGCATTCGCAGGAATGGTCATTACGGGTCCAACGGGTGAACTGCTGCGAGCCGTAACATGTGTAACAACTTGATCGCCTTCAAGGGCCTGGTCCTCAACGATAAACTGTAGACCGGGATAGCCAGCCAGGAAATGAGTGACAAACTGTTTAAAACCCTCCCGATCAGTCGGAATTCCCGGAGGAGTATCGGCATAATGGTATACATAATCAGGTGAAAAGAGTTCATCGACGAGGGCGGGATCTCTCTTTGTCAAAACTTCTTCATAATAGCGCCTGACAAGTACTTTGTCTGCTTCTGTTGACATGAAAATCTCCTTTCTACTGAGATGAAAGTCTCTCTTATGTCACGTTATAGCAGGGATATAGGTGACATAAGAGGTATAAGCTCATCTTTTCCCTTTAACCTCTTGTGTCAATACTACTCATCTGCTAGAATGCTATAACCTATATCTAAATATTTATAAGGAGTAAATTTATGCCTGACGACGATCAACAAATCCCCCCTATAAGTGTCTCTACAGAACAACTTTCGAGACAACCTTCATTTGAAGGCCAGAGAGAACAAGGAGGTTGTTTAACAAGCGTTTTAATTCTTTTCAGTATTATTGCATTTTCCAGTATTTTTTCTGTTTTTATGGAAATCATACATCCCCTCAGATCATTTGATCGATCTATTTTTCCTTTTATTAGCCTTATCTTAGCTATCGTTGATTTGATTTCAATATATGGAGTATGGAAATGGAAGAAATGGGGCGTTAAGCTCCTTGTTATAGCATACGTTTTAGGAGCATTGATCAGTGTTATAACTGAAATTACGCTACATACTTACGACTCTCTTTTCCACAGTGGTTTTTCCATAACAAGTGCAGTAGGAGGTTTAGCTGTTGATATCCTCATTTTCCTGTCCTTTTATCTTGAAATAAAAAAAAGGTGGCATTATTTCAGCTAACTGTTTTTGAAGAGCTTTTTGCCTATCGGTGCGACAATTGCTCTTCAAAAAATTGATCCAGATACCAGAGATCGTGGAGAAAACGCGCAATCGTGGTAGAGAAGCCGTTTTTTAAACGGCATAATCCGACTTCTACGATCTTGATAAGAAGCCCTTCACGCTATCAGCATAGACTTCAGCCGCTTCAGTCTGGACAGCTTCCAGTATCTTCTCGGCGACGTATTCGGGTGTATCCGGCTGCATGATTCTAGAGCGACGATTATTGTCCTGTTGTGTATCTGGAACCTGGGCAAGGTTGTTGTGAAATTCGGTCGCAGTGATACCGGGATGGACAAGCCCGACACGAATATTTTCGGGAGCGAGTTCTTGCCGTGCGGTGAGTGAGATTGCATTGAGGGCATATTTGGTAGAAGCGTAGGGGCCAACACCTGGAAAGGCCGCCTTCGACGTGCCGGAACTGATATTGATAATGACGCCACCGCCCTGTGAGCGCATGATGGGAATTACGGCCTGCATGGTAGCGATGACGCTAACGACGTTGAGTTCAAAGACTGAGCGGTACAGCTGCAAGTCCGTCTGCTCGATTGGCACGTGCATGCCCTGTCCGGCATTGTTGATAAGTATATCGATGCGACCGAAGTGCTGTTGTGTCTGTGCGATCATATGCTGGATGGCCTGTTCATCACGCATATCGGTTGGAATAGCGATGGCGTTGGGCATCTCTGAGACGATCCGTTCCAGTTTTTCGGCTGATCGGGCGGCAAGGGCGAGTTTCGCACCTTTTTGGGAGAAGAGGTGTGCCACTGCAAGCCCGATACCGCCTGACGCTCCCGTGATGAGGACGACTTTATCGGTAATTTCCATGCTGTTCTCCATTGTTGTGTTTATATTGAAAGGTTGCTTGACTATGTGTGTACCTGGAATTGTACACTGTGAGAGAGGAGAAATACAAACGATAAAGGAGTGATTGTATGTTAGAACATGAACAGAAGACATCCAATGATAGAAGTCTGATTAATATTCGGAAGTTAGCAGCACTAGATATTGTTTTCCATGGGTATAAGTTCATCCTCATAGAATTTGGATTAGGCGTATTCTTCTGCGGTTTCTGGGGTGTGTTTAATCTTTTTACCTTCTTTCATGCTTCTACTCATCCATCCTTCTCAGGAATTCTAGGTCTTTGCCTCTCGTATCTTGCGATCAACTATGTACCGTTGCTACTGTATGCAATTGCTATTGTGAGACGTAAGAGTGCAGAGGAAGAGGTAAGCTTTGAACTCGAGCATAGGAACGTCTACGCACGTAAGTATACGCTTCAATCATTATTGTTACTGCTTCCGCTCGTAGTACCTGTGCTTGCAATATGGCAGGAGTTACGAAAACACGCGGAGATCAAGCAGTGAGGGAACTTTTCCTGAAGGGAGGACGTCTCCTTAGAGGAAGGGAGGTGCACAATGCAGTCAAGCACGGCACATCAAGAGTTTTCTCGTTTGCTTCATCACTTTGCGCGTAGCATCATCTTTCTAGTCCTTTTGGGCATTCTTCTTGACGCATGCGGACAGAGCACCCTTAACACCACAGCCAGTCCTTCTGGAAAGAATAGCCAGGGAACACTTAGCGGAAATGTTATGCTCAGTCCGACGTGTCCCCTGCAGGGAACCGATGGTGATTGTCCGTCCAGAGCAGCCGCATTTCGTCAGGTACGCATTATGTCGAACAAGCAGGTCGTTGCCACGACGACGACTGATAAGCAAGGGCACTTCGATATACACTTGAACCCTGGAGATTATGCGGTGTTGGTAAATAATCTGAGTCCAGGAGTACGCAGGCCAGCCCAGGGAGTTCCTGTGCATATTAAAGCAGGCCAGGTGTCTACTGTGAAAATTGTGCTGGATACTGGAATACGTTAAAGAAAAAAACGAGAAGAGAGTGCGAACCCATCTTCTCGTCTTCGTGTTCAGTGGAATAGAGTATGGCAGTGCGCCGCCAACACACACCATTTGCCCATCCCCTATTCTGTAGGGCAGACATTTATTATGCCGCCGTTTGTTATATCACCCTTTATTATGCTTAAAAACCGTAAATTGGTAGCGCCTGAGAGTAGGAATCCTGGTTCGGTAGCGTCACACCGGGGTTCCCACGGAAGTCCGTCCAGCAGGGATGTATGCGCCCATCGGGGCTTACCGCGACCGCAGTGTAGTCACCGATGAAGACTCCCTGGATGGACTGCGTCGGGTCGAGAGCGTCGGCAGCGACAAATTGTACCTGCGGATTCTCACTCTGTGTCGTGATACGTTTGATGAATGTGTACTTTATGTCCTTTTTCATCTGCCCAAAGCCGAAATCGAACAGCCTGGCATAGCCATAATCGAGATTGATGCCGTTAGGGTCATAATGACGGGTATAGAACGTGACGGCAACAAAACCACCCAATGCTGCGACAGCTGGGAAGACTTCGTCCTGGCTTGAGCCGATCACCACCTCACGATTCCAGGTCGTGCCATTGTTGGAAGCCGCAAGGATCGCATCGCCATTGGTCTTGATCGAATTTCCCTGTGCATCATATTGTCCGTTGCGATCATCGGCCCAGGTCACATAGAGGCGGTTCGTGATACGATCAATGGTCAACTGAGGGAAACTATTGATGCGGAAGTTTTCTCCAGTAAGCGTTGCTCGCCCGACGTGTGGGTTGTTCGGGAAGTCATAGTCGATGTCAACCTGAGCATTTGTAAAGGTTTTGCCCTGATCAGTCGACTTTGCGACGATCACTTCGTCATGATCGGTAGCGGCATTACAAGCCAACGTCTGACAGACGGCTGATTCATACGCAACATACAGATTGCCGTGACGATCAACCTGTGGATTGGTGCCCGAAGAGAACTCGGTGATGCCGCCAGGAGTGAACGCTGGATTGATCTCTACTGGTGCTGACCAACTTGCTCCACCATTATGAGTCGTTGAGACCACAACGGGACTTTTCACAGTGTTTCCGCTGGCATCTGAGTAGAACTGCGTCCAGGTGACGTACGCCGTTCGGCTATCTCTGGGATCGACGGCGACCCACTCCTTATCATTAAAGATAGGTGTGGCGACGGGGTTGCCGGAAGCATCCACTCCGTCGAGACGCACAATACTGGGTTCGCTCCAGGTGATACCACCATTGTGGGATATACTGACGACCACGCCGCTAGCTGCGTTGAGCCTGCTGAAAACCAGGTTGGCATAGTAGACAGTGTTGTTCGGGCCAAAGGAGAGTGCTGGATCACCCGCTGAATCCATATCAGAGAGTGCGCCAGTTGCGCCGGTCTGGTAGGTCAGGTGCGGCAACTCAATGTTCTTCCAGGTCTTTCCTCCGTTCATCGTAGTGTAAGCCCATCCCGAACCGTCGTTGCGATTCTCACGTGCATTATAGACACGGTAATCGTTTGTCCCGGCCACAAGGTTAAAAGGATTAAAGGGATTGGCGGCAATCGTGGTCTCATTCTGTGCTGATTTGCAGCCTGTCTGAGTTCCGACCGTAACAGTCGTATCCCCGACGATCTGATCAACATTAGGAGCCGGATTATGGTAAGGATTAGTAGTATAAGTAGCGCAGAGTGCAGGAGGCAGTGCTGCTGGCTCATAGATATCGCCTTCATCGGCGGTCACGTTGAGCAACGGATTATGGCTGAGCGTAGAAGCCGAAGTGCGGCGTATTGCTGGTGCTATGTGATGCTTGAGCAAAGGAGATGACGCAGCGCTTGCCCGACCGGTAAATGATAAACCGACAACGATTGTCAGCAGAACAAGCAATGCGAGCGTACTGAATCGATAGGAGCGAATGGAAATATGTTTCACGTCGGAGCCCTCCATATTTGAAACTTTAAATGTATCAATACAATATGCTGAATATGAGGAAGTGTCACGAACTTCCCGAGGCATGAAGAAACGGGAGTAGAAGTGGAACCTCTCTTTCTATACAGAAATTGACTCTCTGTCCGTCAGCGCGATCGCGTCCTCCCTGAAGCATGAAGGGAGATAGTCATGCGTGCATTTACATACAGCAATTTATTAACATAAACACTAGCTTGTCATGACTAATCTCGTAAAGGAAAGGGCGTCATGTTCCAGTTGGCAGATGGAACAAAGGCGACGAATACAGAAATATGCGAGCAATAATTTCCTCTGAGCAAGAGTATACACTATTATACATAAAATTTGTAGGGGTACTTATTTATTGGATCTGCTCCAGTTTTTTTGGTTGAGTGGACTCAAGTATTAGTAATCGATGGCGTTGTTCCATTCGATTCGAAAAGCTTCCTCAAGAAATGTGTCATGGGTTTATAGGCGGCCAGCAGTGCAAGTGAGAAGGCCAGAGTAACAAGCACAGATCAAATTTGGGGTTATGCTTGATTGTGACTATTTATAACCTCTCTAATCCCGTTCGCAACATTTTCCAATGCATAATCGACCGTACGCCTACGATTCACTACGGGTTCACCATCTGTTGGTAAGGCTTGTAACTTACCGATAGGAGTATCTTGCCAACCATGGATGGGGCGAAGAATTACAGGGATGACCTTCGCCTCACCACGATCATGCCGTTCTATTGCACGCTGCATTTCAACACCATAGCAGTACTTGGAATACATAAAATCTGGGCTTACAAGCAAAAGTATTATATTTGCTGTATTCAATTGAATATCTATTTCTTCTTGCCAATTTGTACCTGGTTTAATTTCGTAATCATACCAATCAACAATTTGTTTGAGATGACGCAAAACACTCAAATGCTTATCTAACTCATCACGCAATCCCTTATCTCGATGTGCATAACAATAAATAAGCTTAGGTGGTTCTGTCTTCAAATTGCCTTCGCTTTTTTTAACTTCTGACGAGTAGAGATCACCTTTACTAATGGTCTCCATAATCTGCAAGGCTTCACCATATTTTTTTGTCGTAATGTGAGTATTAGCAACATGCTGTAAAAGAAATTGCGTAGGGTGACCTCCTTCATGTTTTACATAGTGAAAGCGACCCTCATATTTAAAACCGGCATGAGGGTATGCACGCTTCTTTGGACGATAGAAAACAAGAATCTCAAAGCCCCTTGCCGCATGGCTAATGATATCCTGGTCTGTACGCCCTTCTGTTTGTCCATCCCAATACAGCAGGTTTTCATAAAGCAGATCTGTATATTGAGGAGAGCCTTTTGTTTTAGTTTCAGTGACGAAAAGCCAGATTGATTGATATCCCTTGGGTCGGAAAACGCCAGTGTTAATTGTTGCATCTTTTGTATCGAACATATCGCTCAATTCTTTTCGTGTGTAAATCTTACCTTCCTCAAGCCGCTCAGACGTAAACATAACCTCGTATCTCCCAGGTGATTCTTTGATATCCTTCAAGCAAGCGGTTATTAATATATAAATATGGATTTAGCAATATATTACCGCATCTTCACATAATTTTCTATAGGATAGGAGGGAAGCTGCGTTTTAATTTGAGGGAGGAATGGTTTTATTTGTCATTTAGGAGCCTATTCGCCCACCTCTCTCCTCTTTAAACGATATGGTACACTTGCTAGCAAGGAGGAACCATGAGCACATTAGAAGAGAACAAAGCACTCGTTGGGCGCTTCTTTGAGGAACTTTGGAACCAGGGGAATATGGTGGTTGCAGATGAACTTCTGGGACCGAGCCATGTGCACCATTTTCCCGATGGTGATATTAATGGGCCTGATGGCGTGAAGCAGCTTGTTAGCATGCTTCGTACTGCATTCCCCGACTTCCACATGAGTACTGATGATGTGATTGCTGAGGACGATAAGGTGGTGATGCGCTTTACCATTCGTGGCACTCATCAGGGAGAAGGGATGGGTAGCTCCCCGACAGGCAAGATGATAACTTATACAGGGATAGATATTTTTCGTATAGGAGGGGGCAAGATCGTCGAGCGTTGGGGCGAAATCGATGCTGTGGGGCTGATGCAGCAGCTTGGAACTTTACCTGTTGCTGAATAGGCTCGATCATCTCTGTTGGAGTTCTCACATCATCGAATGGATTGAGACGAGGAGGAATATGTGGAGCAAGTGACATGGGCGGGATAATGCAGTTTTAAAATTTCATCCAGATAGTCTTCGATGTGCAGCACCCATAGTAGCGATCCGATTGAGCGTGCCCAATGCAATTGATTGGGTCGTATCCCCTCCAATCAATTGCATTGGATGCTACGATACTAATTAAAAGGCTCCAGATACGCTCGTTCAGCCTCCCACATCTCATCAAACATCGCACTAATCTCAGCAGGTGAACACACAGCCGCACTCAACGGATCCAGCAATAAAGCGTAACGAGCGGCCTCTTTATTTCTCGTCAGCAGAGCCTCGCACATCAGCGTGTGGACGGACATGTGGCTGCGGTTAAGCGCTGCAAGTTGTTCGGGTAGTGGACCGAAGTGGCAGGGCTGCACGCCGTTGCGGTCGACGAGGCAGGCAAGCTCGACACAGCCATCGGGCAGGTTATCGATCAAGGCGAGTATTGCGCACGTTGCCGTAGATCACCGTTGGGCGATGCGTGGTTATTGCCTCGATGATATAGGAGCCGTATTCGTGGCTGCGGGTGAAAGGGATCGGACGCGTGCCAGCCAGCATTTCGCGGATCGAGGCATCATTGTTCTCACGCCATTGAGGCCAATTGTTGGCGTAGAAGCCAGTCTCACCCAGATAGCCAGGGCGGCAGTAGCGCTCGATCAGATCGGGCCGCTTGCGGAAGTAGGGAACATACTCGGAGAAGTGGCCGCTACTCTCAGTGACAAAAGCTCCGAAATGAGACATAACCTCGAAACGCACGGGATCACGTTCATAAATCTCCGGTATACGCATGCGTTCGCGAAGGCGCGGATACATGTCCTGTCCCTGGTAGCGCAATTCGGTGAACCAGGCATTGTGATTAATGCCTGCACAGCGCCATTGCAGATCGTCGTAGGGAACTTCCAGATATTCGGCCAACAATTTCGAAGTATGCTGCACACTATGGCAGAGACCAACCGTCCGCATATTCGTGCCTGTAAGAGCTGCCTGCGTCAGAATCGACATCGGATTGGTATAATTGAGCACCCAGGCTTGCGGGCAGAGAAGCTCTGCATCATGCAAGATATCGAGCCAGGCAGGACCCGTACGCAGGGCTTTGAAGATGCCTCCAGGACCAATAGTGTCGCCAATGCATTGATTGACACCGTATTTCATGGGAATATCGAAGTCATGACGTACATTTGCGAGGCCCGATACTTCGATCATGTTGATGATGAAATCGCTGCCTGCCAGAACATCCCGTCGCTCAGTGGAAGCACGAACGGTCCAGTGCTTGCCGCTTTGCGCAATGAGGCGTTCAGCGATCTGATGAGCTAATTCCAGGCGAGTAGGATCGATATCCACGAGGGCGAAAGAGCCATCGTCTAAACCTTCTATCTGCAAGATGTCGGTAATGATTGGCGGGAGAAAACGGCGCTCCCGGCACCTGAGT
>CAVSVN010000020.1:0-288788 GCA_963731415.1 uncultured Chloroflexia bacterium | reverse complement strand
AAATTGTTGCAGGTGCTGGAATACAATCTGCGATAGATCGTGAATCTTCTCATTTACGGACTCAAGCGCTGTTATCTGCACCAACTGATTCACAGCTTGCTCGATTACGGGACCAGCATAAGCATTCACTTCCTGAGTTGTCAGTACATGCCCCCGGTAAGGCATATGTTGAACCAGTTGTAGCGCGGCCTCACGTGTCTCGACGTGAATATAATAATCCACGCTATATACCATCTCTGCCATCTCACGCGAGAGGGCCATTCCAGTTGTTCTGATTACTAGCTTGGCCCGGTTAACGTAAAGGGCCTCATACTGCCAGGGGCTCTGCCCACCATAGAACGCCTGCTGCATCGAGCCAAAAGAGGTCGATCAGGCGTCTGCACCGTATACTGGCCCGTTTCATAGACATTGAGAATCGCCCCGCGCGACTTCAATACACAAAAATGGTTACTCTCTACCGTCAAGAGTGAACCATTCATAATATCATTGTTGGGATAGTGCCACAGTAGCACCTCCGGCCCCATGACCTCTTCGCCATTTTCACCTAACGTTGAAATAACATTGCGTATTCCGGCCATAAAAAACTCCTCAATAACGTTAACCTACTACTTTTTCATCTGAGAAAATTCTCACACTTTATCTAACGTATCAGAAGGCAAAAAAACCAATGGCATTCCTGGGAGATGCCATTGGTTTTTTCACGCATTCAACTATCTATATGCAGCGCGAATAAAGAAGTAGATTATATTCTTCAGACCTGCGCAGGCAAGGTACTTGAGCTATTCTTCGCCCTCTTCCTTCTCCGCCTGCTCCCCATGCTCAACAATATCGCCCTCTTTAAAGAGAATATTCTGAAGAGCGATACGCCATTTCGGTTTGCGGCGCAACAAGAATTTCGAGATCCATACCAAAATGCTTGAACTCCTCTTGCTGAGCATTTGTCATAATCGCACGCGCCTGCGCATCTGGCTCTACGGATAAGCGCTGCTCATACCAGCCAATAGCCTCCGCCTCCTCAGTGAGAGAAGCTATCATACGCGCAAAGGTACGTGCCTCCGGCGAAAGCTCATTCGCTGGCTCATGATACTGATTAAAACCCATTCTGGTCTTCCTTTCTCTATTGTACGCCTACTGACACACATCATTTGGACCGATACATGGGGTCCGGCGGGTTAATGAATGGCCCCCTACACCGTACAGGACCGGTAAATGAAATGGGTCAGGATGTTACTCGCATTTCGTAAGATCCATCTACTTACAACACGTTTCTAAGGTTCATATGGTGTTACAAACTCCCAACTGGTCTACCTCGCATCGTTCTCTTCTTTCCAATCGGGGTTAACGGTTGGCATAGTATGAGTGGGAACATCCTTTCCCACCACTTCCAACTGTGGCTCGCTGAACCATAATTGCCCATGACCCAGTAGTAAAAATCCAAAGCAAATATACGTACTTTCCTCAGGCACATCAAGCACAACCTCATACTTTTGCCAGTCCGTTGTCCCCTTTATTGGCCTATCCTGCATATTATAGAAGCCTAACATTGGCTCGCTCTCCGCGCCATCAACACGCATCCACAATCCGGCCCAGTTCTGAACTTCTTCTGATTTAACAACCGTTGAGAAACGCACGCGCTTGTTTCGATAATTATCCGCACTAACCTTTTGCATAAGTGTCCCAAAATCATGCTTCGCCGTACTTGCTGTCTCTTTAGCCTTCAGATAGCTCGTCTTTTTACCCTCATATATCACTCTATCATCTTTTCCATAGACATAATCCTGAGGGCATTTTCCTGCTATAAACCAGCTGTATACACGTTTCACGGTAGCGTTCTCGTTCGAATCATCAATTTCGTTAAGATTGTCAAATATCCACGAGCCTTTTCGTAATGCCTCTCTTTCAAGTTCGCTCCAATGTTCCCTCAACGCCGGGCGCTTCTCAATCTCTTGCAATAGTGCCGCTGAGAGCAAAGATGCCGCATACGTAGCTGACGTACTTCCATCGAGAGTTGCACACACGTTTAGGGCCGTTCGTATTCGAGGACTAAGCGTCACATAAATTCGGTTCTGCGTATTCATATGTCTCTCCTTTGATGCTAATTGACAACTATATAGAAGCAGATTAGCATTACAAAAGATGTGTGTCAAGGTATAAATTGAAAGAGATACTCATGTTTCTGCTCTTTTGCACGTTTTTGAAAAAATGCGGGTAGGAAAGAAATACGCTCTCTCCTACCCGCATTTTTTCAAAAACTGAGGTATCAACAGTATAGCTAGGCGATACGTATCATACGCGCAAAGCGCAATACTGCATCCGTCGGTCGGCTAAGCCAATGACGCAATACCGTCACAATAGACGCTCCTACAAGACCGTCTACAGCGCCGCCCAGCACATCTCCTGGATAGTGAACACCAACAAAGACACGCGCAAAACCAATAATACAAGCTATCGCCAATGCCACAAGCATAAACACCAATAACTTACGCAACAATGATGGATCAAATGATTGCCCTTTTTCGTCTCGTCTAGATATGAACATTGGCACAAATGCGAATACAAGCATCCCCACAACTGCAAATGACCATGCGGTATGATCACTGGGAAACGAGGAGTCAGCGGCATGCGTAATTAGAACATGCACTTTATGATTTACAAATGGACGCGGCTCAAAGACAAATTGCTCTATCAGCAGATTCACACCATAAGCAAGTAAGCACGCTATCGCAATCCACAATACAGTCGCCCGTCGTTCCTGGATAACCTCAGTTTCTCCTGGCTGCAAGGGACGTCTGCGCCAACTCAATGGTATTCCCCACACTATCAATAATAAAATGGGCCAGCAGAAAATTAATGTATTGGCGCAGAAGGCCATCAGCGCATCAAATGCCGGAGTCTGGCCGGCATGCACATTAATATCTTGAAAAAGTATATAATTTAACTGTAGTAGAGTAGACATTATTCTCCTCACTCCTATCTATTTAAGTAGGTCTACTATATCCACTAACGGATAAGCAAGGAAATAGGTAGCTAACCAAAAGTGGAAGTCAGATTTTCGCCATGATGATCTCATCCCTTAACATATGTTTAACGACATACTACATAAGGCTTTACTTTCTTCTGTTTCTTATGTAACGCAAATCTTATATGGCTGTCCATACCATCCCTACACTACCCATCAATACAATCCATATGAAGCCAAAAATCTGCTTAAACTCTTCCATGTTACTTCTACCCATTTGCTTAACTCATTAAAGCGCTGTTGAAGTCGGCAAGAAGAAGTTAAGTGTATATTTATGTATAAGGAGGAACAAGGACGGACTCTTCTACAGTCTTCTTTACGAGGTACATCTATGTGTCAAACATATCTTTTATTCGGACATGCTGTTGAGAATAATCGGCAGCACGGTAACATCCCTACCACATAGGAGTTCACATTACAGATGAAAAAACGACTGTTTCCATACCTGGGCTTGTTTACGTTCGCCATTATGGCCGTTATGGCGCTGACGCCGATGAGTGCTTCAGCAGCAAGCGTTTCGGCGGCGAGTTTACGTGAACCCCATTTACTCCTACGTCAGTCGCTTATGAAACCAGACGTTGTAACGCCTTTCGCTGCAAGCAATCTTTCGTATCACGGTGGTTCAGTTATGACCGGCACAGCTAATGCCTATGCCATTTTCTGGGAACCCAGTGGCAATGTAGCTTCTAACTACAATAGTCTGATCCAACAGTACTTTGGCGATGTTGGTGGCACTGGCCTCTATCACAACAACACCCAGTACACTAACTCCGGTGGGGGCTACGCTTCCAGTGCCAGATTTGCGGCTTCCTGGGTGGATACCAGGAGCTATCCAAGAAGTCCCTTACTCGATAGCGACATCCAGGGTGAGGTCTCGCATGCTTTAAGTAGTACGGGATGGAAATCTAGCATCAACAATATCTTCTTCGTATTCACGCAGAGAAGTGAGGACATCTGTATCGATAGCTCTCGAAGTGAGTGTGCCTCCAATACCTTCTGTGCATACCATAGTAGTTTTGGTAGTAACACTCTCTACGCAACGATGCCCTACGCCGCCAGTTTCAGTTGCAACCCTGGTTCCAGCCCCAACCATAATGACGCGGATCAGACCATCAACGTGACTTCTCATGAACAGATGGAGGCTGCAACCGATCCACTTGGTAATGCCTGGTATGACTCTTCTGGTAATGAAATTGGTGACAAGTGTGCCTGGAGATTCGGTTCTCTTAATTCCAGTGGAGGCGATGTGACCTGGAACGGCCACAGCTACATTGTTCAGAAGGAATGGGATAATAAGGCCAGGGGCTGTGTCTTGAGCGGGCCGTAAACCTTCTCTTCTCTAGCTTGTCCCTTGTTCTCTCCTTCCAGAAACTTCGTCCATAAGACATCTCGAACATTTGAGATAGGGTTCTGGAAAGGGTAATTGCCCAAAAGACCTGCGAAGATACATAGCATGATTTGAAACTCCACAGTCAATGCATCTTCGCAGGTCTTTTTCCTGATCCCCAGCTACAAAATTATTCTAACCATTCTATAAAGCAGCGACCTTCCTACTTCCTCATTTGCCTGGGCCATCCTGCTAACAGGAGAATGCTCATGACAGCCAGTATTATCAGAGGTGCAGCACCGACCAGCAAAGCATGCATTCCAATAAGGAGGTAGAGGACAGTGGCAAGAACGATGGCAAACAATAAGAGAACGATACCAAGAACGCGACGTGAACGAGGTGATGATTGTACCATGATTTACTCCTTCTTTCACTAAAGGGTGACAGGATAAATGAAATGTCTACCCTATCTCGCCTCGCACGACATATGCGAGCCGACTCTACAAACTAACGTAAGACTGTCCACCATACTATAATCGCAACAGTAGTATACACTACATGAGCCGCAAGTGAAACCCATGTATTATAACGCTTGCGCAACCAGCCATAACCTAGCCCTTGCAGAAAGACAAACCCTAGCGCGGGCGAGAGTCCATACTGGCCGTGTAATACGGTAAAGAGCAGCGCAGTAGGCACCAATCCAAATGATGGTTGCAGGAGGCCCCGAAAGAGCAACTCTTCACCAATACCAACAGCAATACCAATACCCAGCGCCAGCCCCAGAAGCTCGACACCATTCCCATGAGGCAAAGGCAACGTATTGCTGAATGTAAAAAGAAGTGGCTGATAGAGACCATATGCATAGTGCTTGACGATAAGGATACCCAGAATACCCAATGTGAGGCTCGCGCCTACCATCAGCACTACAGCACCTATACGCTCTGGCAGTTCCGACGTTCGCTCTTCATCGTTCTCAGTAGTCTCTTCTGATAGCAATCCCAGACGCCGAAGCACTTTATGCGGACTCCGCCTGAAGTAGATGCCAGCTCCGATCAACGCGATCAGTGTGTATGAGAGGGGTTGCACGATCGTATTGATTACACGATAACTACCAGCGCCAATGGTGAATATCGTGATGAAGTACGCTGAAAATTGTAAGATCATGCATGTATTGATCAGGAACATAACGGCGAAGAGCCAGGCACCAAAAATGCGTTCGGGTGTATCTACACGCCAGCCACTCAGGCGTGTCAACAAACGTCGCGCACCCGGCATCAAGAGGATGCCGCTTGCTACTGCCGCAGAGCAATAGGTGATGGCAAGTGCGTGACGGTTGCCCAGGCTAAAAGCCGACGTTTTCGCTACCTCTGGCGAGAGCATATTAATGCCGATGTAGCCGATGTAGATGGAGCCGACCGCCAGTAAGGAAAAGAAAGCGTAACGTATCCAGCGTGATGATTGTGTACGGTTCCCTAACAGGCTTCCAAGCAAGACAAGTCCTATTTGTAGCGCATCAAGACCTGCTGGTGACATGTAATCCCTCCTTCGCATTGCGCAGTGCACGCATTGCATGATCTGTAGAGTTAATTTCTAGCAAAAGTGCGGACAGGTAACTTTCTTCAAATGGCACAATTCCCAGGCGATTGTTGTTCATATGCACATAGTCAAAGC
Organism: uncultured Chloroflexia bacterium; assembly: GCA_963731415.1. GTDB lineage: Bacteria > Chloroflexota > Ktedonobacteria > Ktedonobacterales > Ktedonobacteraceae > JACDAE01. The sequence goes on along the minus strand of CAVSVN010000020.1, from coordinate 282,771 downwards.
ACATATGATCAATGCTCTCGCTGAGTTCATCGATGGCTGCGTGCAACGCTTGCACTGTCTGGGTCACAGCCTTCTGATAGTCCTCAATGAACACCTGCACCATTGGATCTTTAAGATCGTTTGCCAGTTGCTCTATCAGTGAGGCTCCCCGGATATGCGCACTCTGCTTGAAGGTTCTCTGTAACGCTTTACCTTCCTCTCTATTTTGCCCTCCCCAATACCAGTGATAGTGATTGAGAAAGTGATCGCGCTCCTCTCCTGTGGCAAAAACACTATTGATCACGACCTGCATAAGATGTAGGCTTAGCAATACCCTGCGTAGATCCAGCAGCGGCGATCTCATAATTGCCTGCATCGCTAGCTCACTTGATGCCTCGAATAGACGCTCGGCAATGACGATACCCGTTTTGCCACCATATTTCTGATATTCGGGTTGATACTCCGTGAGTTTATAGCCGGGTTTCCCTGTTTGCGTCGGTGGCGACAGGTAAGCAGGTAAGATACGTGCCCGTTTCTGATATGGCAGACCCGGCAACTCTCGCTCGATCAGATCGCCTACATTTTGATAGATCTCTTTATGCTCCTGGAACGGTCCACGGAGACGTAGCCGAATGTGCCAGCCGTGCTGATCCATGTAACGAATGAAAAACCAGCGTTCCAATTCCAGCTTATTGCGTACCAACTCGACCGATGGGTTCACAATAAATCGGATAACCTCGTCTAGTTGATCTGAGCGATGCGGATAGATCTTGAAGTACAGCCAGCTATTCTGGGTATGGCTACTCAGTATGGGTACATGGATTCCCCCCGCTTTCTCAGCACGAGGCATTGGCCAGTGAAGCTGCGTCATAAACTCGCTGGCATGCCCATCGTGCATATCAATTGCTTTATCTGCTGCTACCCAATATTGCGGACGTGCAGGCAGGGCCTCTGTAAAACAGATTGCGACTACATCCTTGTCTATATACTGCCGCAATAGCTCCAACGTATGCGGACTACGGAAGTTGACCCAGATCGGTTTGCGTACCTTTGCTTCGAAAGAAAGACATGAGCGGTCTGTAGAGACAAAAAGCTCTTCAGGCAACTGATGTTCTTCGCGCCAGCGTTGCATGCGTGCGAAAAATTCGAAGTCGCTCTCGCCCTTCTGGCGTACAGGGATCAACTGTGGAGGGAAGCGCCAGCGTGCACGACGCAATACGATACGACCCTCTTCTCTGCGTGGGAGAAACTCAACTCGTGTAGGTACTTCAGTACTCGCATTATGCCTTGTTGTTTGCCATCCAACATCATAGTCACTGATCCAGGGATGGATCAGCGTGAGCATCAGTCGCGCCTCCCGCGTGAACAGGTGCATCGGTACGACTCCAAAGTATGCGGGCGCGATTACCTGACCACTGGAATCAACGAAGTAGAGCGTCTCATCCCGAGAATTGGCACGCAAGCGCAAATCACTCAGTTCGAGCGTTTTCTCGTTATCGCCACTGGTCGGCGTCTCAGCGGGCCAGCGTAGTGTCTGCTTTGTCAACTCGCGCTCGCCTTGTAAGTTATGCCAATCACCCACCAGCGGCATCTCGACCACCTTACGCCCCTTATACAGTGAGTTCGTGTTCCAATCCCGCAACTTGCCAGCCAGGTTGCCGTGTTCAGCATCCAGAAGACCAGTGAAACGTCCCAGCAGGCCACCTTCGTCAGAAAGCACCTGGTTCACAACCAGCTTATAATCGCCTCGTGCCAATGCCTCCTCGCTTTCCGCTGCGAGTTGATATAAGACAGTTAGCGAGGGTGGTACAGAACTTTCACCAGCAGGCAAGTTATTACGTTTGCTTGTCTCATCCAGCAAGTTGGTATGGTCATCCGAAACCGAACGTGCTATCAGTTCGCTTGCATCCTCGCGCCTCAAAAAGTCTGTACAAAAGCCCAGGATGTCGTTTGTCTCTCCATCTGGTCCGAACCGCTGCACAAAATCCTGATAGAGGTAGTCATAAAGCCTCATGCGTTTAATAGAAGGGCGCAGGAGATGTGCCATACGAGCCAGGTCTTCCTGAACCTGTGCTGGTACAGTAATACTTCCTTTATGCTCAACATCCTCATAAAGCAGATTATTTTTCAGCCAATCCGGTGCTGGAACGCCCAGTTGTCTGAACATAACCGCCGCATGTTCACGAATAGACTCTAGAAGGTGCAAACGCTCAAACCCGCTGGCCTCCTTATTCGCATCTGCTGCTTGCTGCATTGCTTGCATATGAGCAGCCAACGAGATTGCCAGTGGATGTGTTCCGTGCTCCAGAAGCTTTGCCAGTTCCAGCAAGGGTTGCTCGTCGCGTCGCGTAAATGGGGCAACGGGCCGGAAGAGCTGCCTATCTAGTAGCTTCAGCATCCTGAGATGAGGCGCTCTCCCTGGAGCTCCCTCAGGTAACAATGTCAATAATTCCTGGTAGGTCACACGCCGACCAGACTCCAGAAAGGCGATCAAGTCTGGAGCGACGCCATGCCTGATCTCGTGATCAATCGTTGCTTCTCCACGCCCGGCAAAATCGTTGGTAATATAATATTGATTGGTAAGGACCCGCAGCTTATCGGGTTCAGCAGGCGAACGCGTTATGCCTTTGTTTGGCTCAAACTGCAACAATGGAGCCAGTTCAGGATGGCGTGCTATCAATGTCAGTAATGCCGTCGGTAACATACGTACCAGGCGTACAACACGATGCAGTTCCTGATTACTTGCTCTATCTTGCCGGGCAAGACGAGCCTGTTGAAGTGCTACAGTATCTGCAGGTGTCACAAAATCAGCTATGCCGATACGCGTAAAGGTGCTTAACGGACTCGTTTTCAGTGCCGCACGCGTCAGGTACGACAGGCTTGAACGTGCCAGTTTGCTGGTTGGACGCCATTCCGTCTCTGCAATTGAGCCTTGCAGTTCTTTCAGTAGATCTGGACTCGCCAGAGCCAATCCCTGCTGAATGTGTTCATCTGCAACCCCTTGCGCAATCATTGCATTGGCCGCAACCAATTCCTCTTCATAGGCCAGGGCAGCAGTTTGCAATGCATCTTCACGCATCCCGGCGAGGCGAAACCATTCGCGCAGTAGAGCACCATCCACACCCATTGCAGGCGCAACAAGCTCTACATCTTGCAGCGCATTTTCCCATACGCGCAGGTTATGTACATTGCGCTTAACGGCAAGAATACGGCGTCTTAGCTCTTTCTGTTCTCCTACCAGTGGTACCAGGCGATAGAGAGCATCTTCCACCGGCGTAACAAGTTCCTGCATACGTCGCTCTGCCTGCAATGCTGCACCAATAGAGGCGCTACTCCGTTTGAGCAGTAGCGGCTCAAGATGATGAGCTGACACTCCCCCTATACGCACGACGCTGAAAGGTGCGATAAAAGGCGTTCCATGCACCACTTTTGATGAGGAATCCTGATTACTTTTTCGTGTGTTCATACCTTCATTACTCCAAGTACGCTGTTGACGACGGTCCAGAGGATAAAGAGTATGACAATGCTAACATACACAACCATAATCACACCATAAACAAAGTAGATGATCTGTTGATCTCGACTGAGATCACGTAAGTGAGCGGGAAGCCTGCGCAACGTTATGCGATGCAGGAAGAGTACAAAGGCGCGGCGACGAAAATTGACTCCGCCCAGGAACGCCTCAAGCGCATGATAACCATCACTGGGCATCAGCGGATTTAAATTCGAGATGCAGGTCATCGTTTGTAGCGCAAGTAGGACATGAAACGTTGCTCCAACCCAGCCGCCAGTCAACAGGGTAAACAATGCCGAGATTGCTGCCGCCGATATATCGAAAGCCGGACCTGCAAGCGAAATGCGCATACGCTGAGCTGGATTGCGCAGCCGATAGCTATCAGTGCGGTCAGTGTATGCTACAGGCAAGACATAATAGAGAAGTGCGACCCCTATTTCGCGGATCTTGACGTTATAATATGATCCCACCAGAGTATGGCAGAACTCATGTATAGTCAGGTGTAGCAAAAATGCGACCACAACCAGGGGCCAGACTACGTTGCTAATATGAATATTCGTGCCAGATTGCACAACGACAAATCCCACCATCAGCACGGCTGCCATCAACCAGATTCCCAATAGTGTGCTACTGGTATCGTTTGCCAGTGCACTGAAACGCCGGACCAGAGTATAGGCGACAGGCCGGTCTGGACGCCAGAGGCCAAGTCTGAGCATGGGACGGCTCGTAGCCTTCCCAACGGCACGTTTCACCCATGGCTTCTGGTCTGCATTGGGCAAAGTAAGGGCCTTTGCATCATGCAGTTGTTGGAGGAATGCCGTAAGTTTCTGAGCAATCTGGGCTTCTCTCCCTGGATAACGCGCGTTCACTATCTGTGCCAGGTCCTCATATGTTAATGAATCAGGATGCTCTTGCAGTATTCTGACGATATCAGCACCTAGAGCATTGAGGCGAATGTAATTGCGATGCTCTCCAACATAGAGGAGTGGTGTATCGTTAATGCCCAACAGCAACTCGATGTCTCTGGCTAGTATGATTGGCTGTCGGTCCTCCTGTGCATCGACCAGAGCGACGACATTTGCAATTTGAATCTCCATTTTTTCCCTGTCCTATACTCTTAGTGCATATCCACTCAATCTCTTCGGGTTTGAGAAGTATACTCTCCTTGCTGGAAGCGGTTGGAGGTCTCATTCTTTCTCGACCCGTTTAAGGGCACTGAAACTAGAGCGACATGAGTGACGCATCTGTCCATTTCCGCAATGTCTTTCGGATGGACCGAGGGCTAATTGGAACCCGGCTTGTAGGTACCATTGCCATGCCGGGCTTCCAATCAGCAACCAATCCTGAGCTACATTAGCAGGCGCTCGAAACACTACTGCCTGTGCCTACACTGGAAGCAGTGCTACCTGCGCTGGAAAATGTACTTGTTGTCCCAAAACTTCCTCCAGTGCAGAAACCAGCAGGATTAGCCAGTTCGGTCTGCTCTGCCAGTTCCTCGGCATACATATCCAGTGCATCCACAGAAGTCTCGTCTTGCTCGATATTTGCGTTGATCTGCTCGTTAGCCATGTGTGTTCTCTCTTTCTTTAACTTGATCTGTTAACAGGATGTTAAGAGGTCTATCCTAAACAATAGTAAAAGTGTGTGTGCGTCGGCCTAGCCGAATGTCGAAGCTGTAGTCGCTGTGCCAACGGAAGAAGCCGGGCAGCTACCACTAGAAACACTAGAAACAGTGCCCCACGAACTGGCGGGGGTAGCCAGGTCGTTCTGATCTGCCAGTTCTTCAGCGAAGAGATCCTCTAAGCCATCCTTGTGTGAAATCTGCTCATCGTTGTCTGCAATCTGACTCTGCTCATCGTACATCATGATTCTTTCCCTTTCTTAAAAATGTTTTTTGCTTTAGTACTCTTTCTATCTGTCTGTACACAGTTGTACAGGCACAACAATAGTTAACCCGCTGAGGAAGCTGAGCTGCTTGTAGACGCTGTGCTGGCCGTGCTACCAATGGTCGACGCACTGCCAAACGTACCTACTGAACCCCAGGTGCTCGCAGGTGTTGCAAAGTCGGTCTTCTCAGGCAGTTCCTCTGCAAAAAGCTCCTGGATTTCATCAGACTGTGAATTCTGCTGCTCCTCTGATTGGGTGTTGTTTTTCTGAATGTCGTTGCTCATCATGTCGTTCCTTTCTGTTACTGCCCTGTTGTTAATTTATATTGCTTCAACCTTTATAAAGGCTGAATTAGCAATCGATTTATAACGGTAATGAAATTTTTGATTCTGTTAAGGGTTGCTTTACCCCAATGTCGCGCCTGTACTCACCGTAGAGGCCGTTGAGCCAAATGTACCGATCGAACTGATTGTGCCAATAGTACTGGCTGGATTAGCAAGGTCGTGCTGCTCCCCAAGTTCCTCTGCATACAATCCATCGGCGGTTTCATGTACCTCATCTTCTTGGTTCTGAACTTCTTGCTGAATATCTTTATTGTCGTCTCTCATGATGTAATTCCTTTCTATTCTATCTTATCACTCTGTTTTATACCTTCACTGCCTCTACAGATACTGCATTGGCAGATGTATGACCGATGCCAGGCGGCTAACCCAACGTTGCCCCAGTACCGATAGTACTCGCCGTAGATACTCCACAGCTTGTAGCAACTGAACTGATTGAACTCAATGTGCTACTATTCGGATTAGCAAAGTCATGTTGTTCACTCAGTTCCTCGACATACAATTCATCGATAACCTCAATGGCCTCTTCCCAGGGACTTTGCTCATCACTCTGAGGATTTTTGCTGCTGTCATTCATAACATTCGCTCCTTTCAATGAAACTTGCATAACAACAAATGTTTTATTTTACCTTTTGTTCTCCTTGTTCTCCTTTCACCATATTTTGATAGTCGGAATGGAGATGACCGGTTGCGTAGGCGAAGAGGCCTGCGTTACGATAACCATCCACACCAACCGCACGATGGGCCGCGCGTGGTAAAAATCCAGCAAAGACCGTTCCCACAAGCCCGATACCGAGCGAGGAGAGCCATAGGCGCTGACCCGCTGATCCCGCTCTTAGCAAGAGTTGACGATGTCCCCATGCCCCATGACGGGCACTAGCCGCCGCCAGATTTCCTGTGATCAAGACTATCGCTGGCGCATCAGCAAACTCGGTCTGCAGGACAAGTCCCGTGCCTTCTGTACGCTGATCTGGAGCCGAAGCAACATATGCAAGTTGATGCGCTCCAGGCACGTAACGGTATATGGCAGGGGCGAGATCCTTCACACACCAGGCCACCAGCAGCAAGTGAAGAGTCACCCCTGCCGCAATCTCCTGCGACCAATCTTGCTCATCTCCCGCACTCGCAACGTTGAGAATGGTAGCAATCTGCTCCAACTCAACGGGTTTCTCCGCATAGAAACGGAGCGAGGTGCGTTCCATCATGACATCCTCAAGCGCTCGACTTGACGTAAGGGGCGCAGGTAGTGCGATACGCGGGCCTGGATCTGGCCGATAAAGCAGATCCTCTTCCACTTTCGGAGGCGTACACGTAATATCAGCTCTGTTCCTGCGACTCTCTTCGTACAATTTGAGCAGAATGTTCCCTGGATTTAATGATGTATAGGTTCGAATATCTGGACGACTTTCAGGTCGATTGATGTCAATTGATAAACCTGTCTCCATGATGTACATTCCTCCTGTCATCACTCTATCGTGCCTTGCAGTGCAAGGACGGCGGTGACCATTTCCTGAATATCTTCGAGGTCGAGCAGCTCTGCGATTGCATCATCCGCCCAACGGCTTATCGTTTGCGCTGAAATGCCCAGGCTGCACGCTACCATGTGCATCTGTGCGAGTGCAACGCCCGCATCCAGGTTGATCACACGATAGGCAAATGTTGAGTATTTATGTCCAACGCGATGATAAGCTCCAACTGCCAGGATCAGTGCATCCGGTTGGCTTTCACTGCCAGTCAGGACGGCGTGTTGCAATAATTCCTCGTACTCCGCACGCTCTAGATGATTGAGATACGCCAGACTATGCTCCTGCGATTGGTAGAAGTACAGACCAGGTTCCAGCCCTTTCACATTGGCGGCTGCAACATAGAGTTCTACTGATCCAAGGTTGCCGCCCGTTGGTGCCCAGCGCTGCAGCTTACTTGTTTTGGCCCCATCATCGTGACGGACACCGGCCCCTTTCAAGAGCAGACTCGCCAGGGCATTCACATCCAGTATATGTGTAGACGTTTTCAATCCCGCGCTTCCTGGTAGACATGTAAGCGTTGAGCCTGCCGTTCCCACAAGTTGCTCTCTTGGCGGCAATGCTATCGCTACATTGCCAGGATAGCGTTTCCCTTCATGAGCCAGTTCCATGTTGCTGGCTCGATAATGGACCTGGTGATCCTTTGGATCGAGCAAGTGACGCGATGCAAAAGCAACTGAGTCTTCATAGACGACCGCTGGCTCAATAAAACCCATCTCTACTGGAGCTGGTCGACAGGTGGGACAGCCCGGCAGCCTGGGATAATCAATACGCTGATTGGACCAGTTCTCCAAATGATATTGCATAACATGAATGCCTGCCGTAGGTGGCGCGATCCGACTGAGCAGGTAAACCGCCTCAAGAACCAGCATTTGTGCCCACAGACGGGTTGCAAACTGTTGTCTGAGATGAGAACCTTCGAGTCCGCCTGGTTCCTCTACAACCTCTGCATTGGCACGGGCAAAGCAGCGATAGCAGGCAGTTTCGCCGCGCTCGAAATAGGGTCCCATTTCGGCTACCTGGCGCTTCAGATCGATGCCCGCCCGTAACCAGGGAATGGAATAGCGAGCACATTGCTCATCCAAATTCTGGAATAGCGCCTGGTCCTCGTAACCGTCAACCAGGACAACGACAAGGCGACGATCCGCCTGTTGCTCAAGCAATATTCCCAGGTCGGTGCCCCATTCAAGGTCTCTGACCATCCCAATGCCTGTTTGCTGGAGTTGTGCACAGATCTCTACACGAGCTTCCTGTGCATATGTACCATAGACCATAACCGCTATCTGCGCTGATGCCAGACGCTCTAAAGACTGTAACGCGCTATGGTTTACCCGCGTCGTGTCCACATTGCGCCGGAAGTATGATAGCACCTGAGGGTTGACGCCCTCTGCATCAAATTCTACGGGGTCCGCTGCACTATCTTCCAGCAGTCCACGTGTATAAAGAAGTGCGATCATATCAAAAATCAACTTTGGTGGCGCATCTGGTATGGCCTGTACTACCTCTTTCAGTGTGCGCTTACCATCCAGCAAAGGGAGCAGGAGTGGCAATAATCTTTTTGTGGCCTTGCCTCTTAACACCTGCTGGTCAGCGGCCCCTTCGATCAATAAGCCATCTTTCAGGGGCACCACCATCAAATCCCTGGGAAAGTGCGGTCGCTGTGGCATCGCAAACTGCGGATCGAACAGGACCACTCTCCCCATATGTTCGGCGGAGATCAATTTCTGCGCTACCATGTTTTTCCTCCATCACCATTCATGCTGACAAGAGTAGGTGCGTCAGCGATCTCTATCGTCGGCTGCAATACGGGTTGAGATAATCCATCTTCTCTGGCCCAACCAGGAAGCGCGGCAAGTTCTCGTTGCATATCCAGGTAGCTAAGCGTCGCCCCATCACGCTTGAGGCCGCAATGTGGACAGGCGTGGATACCAACAACTCGTGTTGTAGAGGTATAGCGTGTTAACGTATTCATTTGCCAGATCTGGCCCGCCACGCTCTCTGGCTCCTGATCCAATCGCAAGCTGTTTTGTGCCAGTTGTAGTGCAGCAATGTGTACCAGCGAGGGCAGATACCCCTGGGCACCACTCTCAGGGTGGCGATCATAATGGCCTTGCAGTTCGCGGTATACTTCTTGCCTGGTCGAATGTTGCAGGAAACGCTTCTCGTAACAACCATAACAGGCTCCGCTGCCCGGCACTACAATTGGCCCAACGCGTAGAGCTGGACCGTCCAGTACGGCTATGATGGAAGGACGTTTCCAGGCAAAACTGATTCTATCTAGAAGCCTCTGCAACGCTGGAACCGGACGCCAGCTAGCGACAATATTCACACGCGCTAGCGGCCAGGATGCAGGATAAGATTGGTTCCGCTCATCTACACTCTGTTTGTACAACATCCGGCAGTAGTCCTTTCAATGCCACTGCCACTGCTTCACCAAATGCACCCACCGTGATAATATGAATCGGCTCCTGGAGGGTATATGTGCATTGCCCATGTATGTATCTCCTTTTTGCTGTCTGTCATAACTTGCTTTTAGTGTGACATACTGCGTGCAAACATTCTGCAGCTACACTATGCAATTATTAATCCTTGTTTCTAAGCAAAGGGTTGGGGCCAGGAGTTGATATTCTCCTCCGCATGGGTCGTATACCCATGTTACGTGGCCCTCATACGAGCCTGGAATGACCCAGATAACGGGCACGATAACTAAACGAGAGCGGCTGAAGTCCGGGAATAAGCACCGTACCACGCGCATTCCAACACGTAAAGCCTCATCTGTCGAGATATCAATGGCAAAAACCTCTTTGTGATGTGCTTTCAGCCGCTGCAGTAGTCCCACCAGGTTCTGCCGATTATCACCTGTCCCGATCGACTTGATCTCACTCAACTTACGACGGACAGGCGAACGAAGCAGGAAGTCAAAAGCTGGCAGTCGCTCAGGAGCTGCCATATAACTCGCTCCGTCAAAGACGTTCAAGAAATCGTCTACCTGCTGCCGGTGCTCACGATGGGCCTGCAAGGCGATGCGTGATGATGCCAATTCTCGTGCCACTTTTGCTATCGCAACTGCCGCATCTAGCTCAGTGCTACACATTACCAGTGCTACTAGCTTCTTATTGTGTGGTGATAGATGCAGGCTATAGATGGTGGGTACGCCTAGTTCGGTCGTCGCATCGAAATAGTAATGCTCAACGGCCTCCTGCGCCCGCTCATTCCGTTCCAGGTATGGCGCGAGAAAAGCCGGTACCTGGTCGATCTCTACACGTGGTAGCGGGAGCTGCTGCAACCATGTCAGCGCAATCGCGTCACGTTCAATCACCTCACATATCGCTCCCACCAGCGCCCGCTCAAGCGTTGTATGAGCCGCACAACCAGTTGAGATAGGTAACCAGAAACGCTCGCCCCGACTCATATATGGAATATGCAGGTAGACCATCACGCTCGGTACCCAGACAGCATGTCCATCATGGAGCGAGATACCGCGTACCCAGCGCATAGGTGCATCTTTGTCAGGCGCAATCAGCGGACAGCGCGGATGGGCCAGCTCGTTCTCACTGCAACGTGGCACTGTATCCAGATCGAGAGCTTCAGAACCCAGTTCCCTGGCCGTTGCCCAGATAAATTGCTGCTCGCTATAGGCACAGCTGGAATAACGTTCCAGACCTTCCGCAATTGCTTTGAGTCGGGCCTCGTCTGCATCGATGGAACCGCCAGCACCTTCTAGAGATCCTGCCGCCGATTTACCGCCCAGAGCTTGCGCAACCGTCGCCAACGCCTGCCCAATATCACCCATCACAGTATTCATAATTGGGAAGCGTGCCTCGCCAGGATAGTTGGGCAATTGCCCCACACCCGCAATCAGACCACCCATCGGCTGCACCAGTTCCTCAAGAGAGGAGCGCGTCTTTTGCATTTCCGTTACCATAACTTTTCGGGCCTCCCTATTGTATTTCCACCTGGCCTCTTCGGGCCTTAGAGGGTATTCTTTCCTTCTCAACTCATTTGAGGATGCTGAGACTATGCCACGCTTGTCGCACCTTGATGACGGCGTAGCGCCTTTGTTTCTGGCTGGCCCCAGCGGAAAAACAGAACCGCTAGAGCTACCAGAATGACCGTCACAGCAAGGATTACCAGATTATCGATGAGTAGCGGAGCAACTGGCAGGTCGCTCCCTGTGATCTGTTGGCGCAGAGCATCACCCAGATAGGTGAATGGGATGAACCGTGCGATGGTCAGAAAAACCGGTGGCATGATACTGAGGGGAAGCATGACCCCTGTCAGTAGCAGGATTGGTGCCAGCATACCACCTATCAGACCACCTGCTGCCTCTGCCGATGGGATAACTTCTCCAAGCACATACCCCATTGCCAGGATCATCAGAATACCTAATAGCGCACTTAGAAAGATGCCAGGTAGGTTCGCCAGTGGAAACTTCGCCAGCGCGAAGTAACTGATCACTAATACGATTGTCAGTTGACCCAGAGCCAGGAGAAACCGCGCTATAATCTGTGCACTGGCAAATGTTAGCGGTGAGAGTGGCGTCAGGCCGAGCAGGCGTAACGTTCCGCGTTGCCGCAATGTGATCAATGGCACAGCGGTACCAAAAAGGCCCAGTGTTAGAAAAGCCATCACCAGAATACCGGGCAAAGAATAATGCGCGGGATCAAAACTCTGCTGGCTACCTATGAGCTGCGTCGTCACAATTGGACCATCAGCAGGATGCGTCGCCTCCACAATAATCGATTGTAATGTTGCACTCTGCGCTGCACCTGCAGAGGTATTGAGAATACGCAATGAGGACTGATTATTGAATGCAGCGGGTAAAACGAGCACGACTTGCTCCTGCCCTTTGTGCAATTGCGCGAGATGCCAGGCTTCACTCCCTTGCACCACTTTCAGATTGGGGGTATGTTCCAACTGCCCAACCAGGAATTGCACCTGCGCACTTGGATGAGCGGGAACTGCCAGGCCCATTTGCAGAGTCGTATCCTTATTCATCAGCAGAGAGATGAAAACAAAGAGCAGAATAAACATAAATGGGAATATCAGTACAAAGAAAAAGTTCATAGGATCGCGCATCAGTTCACGTAAGTTCGCTAAAATCAACTGCCCTAGAGCGCTCGATCTCTTCGTCGTTCGTTCCATTGCCACTAATCTCCTTTAATCTCTAATTGTACGCCCGGTCAAGGTCAGAAAGACATCTTCAAGGTTGCCGCTGCGAATATCAAAGTTATATCCACCGGAATGGGATAGTAGTTCTTTGAGTGTTTCGTCGCTACGATCAGTCTTTACTTCGACATGTAGAGCACTGACGTTGACATCTTTGACGCCCGTGTAACTGTACCAATGCTGCTCGTCAGAAACCAGGTTGCTATCAAAGCTGATGGTCTTAATCGGAAAGTAGTGGCGAATCAGCTCAGCAGGTGAGCCCAGAGCAATAATGGAACCGGCATCAACAATCGCCACACGATCGCAGATAGCCTCAGCCTCCTCCATTGAATGCGTCGTCAATACGACAGTACGCTCCTGGCGACGGAATTCCTGAATCACATCCCAGAGTTGACGGCGCGACTGGGGATCAAGGGCACCCGTCGGCTCATCAAGAAACAACAGCTGCGGATCGCCAATCAACGCAAGGCCAATTAACAGACGCTGACGCTGCCCACCAGAAAGGCTCTTGACCCGGCTTTTACGCTTCTCCGTCAGTCCGATCTGCTCTAAAATGCTTTCTACCGTCAGTGAATGTGCATGGAAGCTACCGAACAGACGCAAAGTCTCTCCCACTTTGAGTGTTGGGAACAGACTCGCTTCCTGTGGTTGTACGCCGATCTTGCTGGTCAATAGCTGACGATCCTTTTGTGGATTCGCTCCTAAAACATTTATGCGACCAGAGGTGGGAACGCGCAGGCCAACAGTCATTTCGAGTGTAGTCGTTTTACCAGCACCATTAGGACCAAGCAAGCCAAAAATCTCACCTTTATAAATCTCTAGCGAGAGTTCCCTGACAGCCTGCACATCTCCATATACTTTGCTCAACTTATCAAGCACAACTACCTGCTTGCGTTGCTGATCGGACTCTGATCGGTCAATCATTTCTTTTGGCACTTCGTGAATCATGAATTACTCCCGTTGTTTACTTATCTCTGTCAGCGCACAGAAAAGCACTAATCTTTTCCTGGAGCAAGCTCCGTAAATACAACCTGGCTAAATTCGTACAGATTGTTGGCAATGATCTTGCTCATAACCTCACGCTCGTGCTGAGAGAGCTGAAAGCCCCTTTTTTGTACCGCGTCCAGTGGCTTGCGCAGCAACTCCTGACAAAATTCCGAATTGATGGAGGCCAGACCAAGTATTTCATTTACCGTTTTCCAGGACATCTGTAAATTCCCACTCTAGCCCAGATCTGGACTTAACTTAACAGGACAACTGCACAGAGAAAAAATAATAGCTTCGATCATTTCTCTGCTCTGCACACTTCTTATGCATCATTATAACTGATAGAGCGTTTACAGGCAGTTCGCACAACGAAAGATCAACTATGAAAACCCTCTCTTTACTCCCTCTCACAACAATGGTATTGCTACCATCATTATTATGGAAACTAACCCCAGGGATCGCCTTCCATAGGGATAGGAGCAAAAAATTGTGTTTGTAGCTGCATAATGTTTCTCCTTACCGTCGATCAATCTCTTGTACTGTATGCGACTCTCACATCACTATGAATTGTTCATTCCTCATTCGTTCGTTCTGGTCTAATCTTACATGGTCAGCGTTAACAGGCAGTTTGCGCCTGTTCGCAATCTCATGTATTATCGTGTTCGCACGTTGACCCGGAGGAAAACCTTTAGTAAAAAATCGTCTCACCTGTAGCGGATGGAAACATTGCTTCCTCGTTTAAAACATACCAGGCAAACATATACCTGTACATACAGCTATGGATGTACAATTCCTATATTTACATGTAACCTTATTTAAGTTATAATTGTGCAATCGATGGCAACTCTTCGAATACCCTTTCTTTACCACCTTAAACATGCAAAAACCTTGCCAACACTAGCTCTTAGAGGTCATAGGATGATGACGCAAGTAATTACGTCCTTTCTTTAAAATATTGCCAGGAAATGCACACCTGAATTGTGCATCCGGGATGCTACTATAGAAACAGTCCAGGAATATGGATGACTTCTGGTTGTTTCTCTGGATGTTGAATAGGTATTATTACTGATAATAGCCATATGACCAATGCTGTAAATTCATGCCTCTGGAAAATGTTTTTCTCTATCAGTTAGAAAGGAGAAAATTGTTGCAAGACGCTCACATGTTAAGTAAAATTTCTGACCCTCCACTCCCTCCAATAATGCTGCACCGTGAGTCTCTCATCGCAAAATTGCATGAAATAATCGGCCCACCATGGTACCCGGCAGGTATCAGAACTGCCCACTGCAAACTTGTCTTATTATGTACGCCGGCAGGATATGGAAAAACAACTGCTCTTGCTGATTACGCTTCCTCAACTCAACTTCCTTGCTGCTGGTTTTTTTTAGAACAAACGGACGGTGACCGTGTCTCTTTTCTTACGGTCCTTCTTGCCAGCATACGCCTGCGTTTTCCACAATTTGGAGCTGGCCTGGATGCACTACTGGAAAGTGCTATCGCAGCCAATACTGAACACCCTGACAACTGGCAGTACTTTGAACCAGTTCTAGATGCCCTGGTGGCTTCTATAGAAACTGAAATAAGTGTGCGCTTTGTGCTCTTGCTCTGTAATTACCATGAAGTGAATGCAAGTGAAAGTATTAATCATCTTGTCAACCGCCTCCTACAAAAATTACCGCCCCAATGCGTAATTACTTATAGAGAGCCGCTCTCTGCCAGCATTGGAAGTAGCCAGTCTACTTGCTCACCGCGAAATGGTTGGCCTGGGTAGCGAACATTTCTACCTTAAGAGTCAGCAGATTCAACAACTGGCCCGGCTCCAGCAATTGCCAGTTCCCGACGACACTGAGGCGGAGCTATTGGCCCGCTTATTCGATGGCTGGATCATGGGTATTCTGTTAGGGACACGTCTAGGAGGAATTGCACAGCTGCCTCCCTTTTATCAAGCATCTCAAAAAAGGATGTCCCATCTGCCAGGAGACATTGTGGAATTGGACGTAGATCAGCAACACCTACTACTTTACCTGGTTGATGAAGTTTTTAAATATGAAACCAATTCCTATATGTTTCTTAAGGAAGCTGCTGTGCTGGAGCATATGACACCCGACCTGTGTAATTCTCTACTCGATATTCCCGATGCAGAAGAACGGTTGCACTACCTGGAACGCCAGGGCCTCTTTGTTACCCATAACGGCACCGCTCCACAAATCATCTACAGGTGCCATCCTATTTTACGCAAACTGCTCTGCTCCGAACTACACAACCATAATCCTCAGCGCTTTGCTCTTCTACAAGAGCGGGCGGCAATGCTCCTGCGTAATGTACATGACTATAACCAGGCAGTAAAGCATGCACTACAAGCAGAGCAAGAACTACTCGCAGCAGAGATCATTATCGAAGCCTATCAGGACATGGTTGCTCAAGGACGTATAGAGATCCTTATACGTTGGATGGATATGCTTTCAACCTCCACTCTTTATCAGCATCCCCGACTCTTGCTGATGCGTGCCAGGCTCTATACCCTCTGTGGCGAATTTATACATGCGCTCCCCCTCCTGGAAAGAGCCTCGTCAATGCTCCTGGAACAAGCGCCAGAGCAGGGCATGAGCGAAGAGAGCCATCTGCAAGCAGAGGTGAATCTGGCGCTGAGCCGGGTACTTTTTCGTATGGGTAAATACAGCCAGGCGCAGACCCTCTGTATGCATGTACTCGATCTTCTTCCCATTGATGAGGTTACATTACGTGCCGAGGCGCATAATTTATTAGGTATTACCTCAAATGTTGCAGGACAGTTTACCTCCGGGATTGCTCATTCCCAACAGGCTCTACAATTATGGGGTCGTAATACTGTAAATCGCGAAACGGCGGAACTCCATAGCATCCTGGCTAGCTCTTATGGAATAGTGGGGAACTTCTCCCTCGCAGAACATCATCTCTCACGTTCTATTACCTGCTGGAATTCTTTACATGATGAGTGGGGCAAGGTCTATAATTTAATTCGTATGGGTATGATTAGATATCGTCAAGGCATGTTGGCCGAAGCAGAAACACTCTTCAATGAAGCCCTGGCAATTGCGCGTGGTCCCATCCACTTTTTGCGCGGCGAAGCCTATGCTCTCAACTGCCTGGGCGAAATCTATCAAGAGCAGGAACACTATGAACAATCCCTCAAGTACCTCGAAGATAGCATCTCTCTGGGACATCAAATCAAAGATTCCTTTTTTATGAATACTGCCATCTCTGACCTGGCAATGACCTATCTCTTGATGGGCGATGCTGATACAGCCACGTTGATTCTCTCGGAAACTCATCCCCATGATCCCATTGGACAAGACACTGGCTATGATAAAGTCCTTTGCAAGCTGACCCTCGGCATGATCTTGCTCTATCAACGCTCCTACCAGGATGCCTATACAACTCTGGCTGTTGCCGAAACTGCTCTGAACTCTATTGGTCTCAAGCGTGAATTGCTGCAGGCTCGCTTACGTATCGTGGCATGTTTGATCGCACAAAAAAAGATAGATGAGGCAATGCGCCGCATAGAAGATCTGACAGCATCGATCACTCACGGCAATTATGAACAGACAATTCTGGTCGAACTGAAACGCCTGCCCAAACTCTATACCTTCTTGCGCAAGAAAGCTGAATATGCCCCTTTGCGTGCCGCGCTTAATCTGGAGGATCTAAAAGAGCAACCTCAACTGGAGATAGAGGCAGCGACACCTGTTGCATCCTCTATCCCTATTCCACCATCCTCCATCGAAGACACCACGGGACCAATCATCGTTACACAAACAGATCAACTTCAACTTAAAGTGCTGGCACTTGGTGAACCTACCGTCTCTCGCAATGGTACACCGATTACACGCTGGCGTATGGCAAGAGCAATGGAGCTTTGCTTCTTCCTTCTTGAATACAATCGCCCTATACGCAAAGAACAGATTATCTCTTTCCTCTGGCCAGAGGTCGATGAGCCTGTCGATCAGACCTTCCGCTCTACCATTTTTTACCTGCGTAAGACATTGGGTGAAACTTACTTGCAGTATCAGGCAGGCGCATATAAACTCAATACAGATGCAATCTGGTATGACGTGAACGTATTCTGTCAACATCATAAGCAGGCAAAAGAAGCTTTACAGATAAAGGATGACGTAATAGCCAAAGCTGAATTGCTAAAAATGGTAGATCTCTACCATGGCGATTATGTACAATCATTCTATAGCAATTGGTGTACGTTGCGGCGCGATGAATTGAGGCAACTCTACCTGGAAGGTAGGCGACAACTGGCACGTCTATGCTGGCATTCAGAGCAGTTTGATGAGAGTATCCTTCACTGGCAACATATGCTCGCTGTAGATAATTGCCTGGAAGATGCACATTACGGGCTAATGCGCTGCTTTCTCAAACAAGGCAAACGAGGACTGGCACTACGTCAATACCAGCGTTGTACAACCACTTTACGCGATGAAATGGGCATCGCGCCTGGCAATACCATCGAGAGTCTCTATCAACGCCTGGTGGAAACATCCAGTACGCGTCCATAAATTTCCAGGATGCCATCTTTCAAATACGCCATGTTCCTATGGAAGCGCCTTGAACAATGGAATTGGATCGCCAATTTCACGAGAATAACCAGGGCGTCGGGAACGTGGCTCCTCTATAAAATCAAGAGGAACAGGTAGTAGGGAGTCGCATTTACGATGTCTGTATTAAACCACAATCTCACATTTTCTCACCCTTTGTCTCAACACACTTCACCCTATACCAGAAGTACTCATCTATCCAAAACCCTCTCTCCGGGACGTTGATTGTTTCCAGAACAGCCAATCTTTACCTACTCTATCAATATTGGCTAAATATTATTTATCAGGAGGTCTGATCGATGCTTTTCACGCGCATCTCGCTAAAACGCACTCTTTCTTTTACTATCCTTTGCATGGCCTGCGTCTTGCTTATCTCCGGTTGCTCATTTCCCTGGCGACATCACAATGTAAATGCTAGCAGCGTAAATATTCCAACGCCAACTACCCAACAATTGTTTACGGCTTTACAAAAAAATTTCCGGGCTGTCAGTTCGTTCCATGTCGTCTTACAGGTCCAGAATCCTGGCCCGGCTTCAGCAAATAAAATCCAGATTAACTCTGCCGATGGCGATGTCCTGATGCCAGATAAAGTCAAAGCTCAGGCCAATGTTGTGCTTTCAGGGCAGTCCGTCACCGTCAATCTAATCAGCGCAGGCAATAATGAGTACATCACCGATCCTATCACGGGACAGTGGCGTGTCATCAAGGGCGTTCTCGATCCTCGCACGCTCACAAATCCAAATACTGGCCTGATCTCTCTTATCAGCAAAATACAACATGTCAGTAGCCCGGTCTCGGATGTCGTCAATAATGTTCCCTGCTGGCGTGTAACCGGACAGCTAGACGCGAAAAATATTGCCTTCTTTACAGGTGGTGGCGTACCAGCCGGTACCATGCTGCAGACTAACGCTTGCATTGGCAAGCTCGATTCGCTCCCCTATCAGGTCACTGTGACTGGTGAAGCCGCCGCTGGCGATACCGCTCAGACCGCCTATGATTTTGCTCTGTCGCAATACAACGAGAATATTAGCATCAACGCACCAGCAATTTAAATTTACCATCCATCGGGGGAAAAATGTATACACTCGAAGATGATCAAGAAACATCCTCACGCTTAAACAAAAAGGAATTTCCTGCCCACGATGAGTCGGAGGGCGCGATAAATCCAGCCCCTACAGGCAAACACCATTTTTCGCCACAGCAGGTCACGGGGTCATTCAAGCAATTGACCACGCCAGGGAAGGGAAGTCCAGGCAACCAGAAAGTTGCTCTGGCTGCCCTGACTATCGCCTGCATCGCCGTCTTTTTCACTGCGCTGGATCAAACAGTCGTGGTTACAGCTCTACCTCAGATCATTAGCGATCTGCATATTCCTATTACTCGCCTGGATTCCGCAGCGTGGATTATCAGCGCCTATCTGCTTGGATTTGTAGTGGTGATGCCCTTGATGGGCCGCGTCTCAGATATTTACGGTCGCCGCCGCATCTTTCTGCTCTGCCTGACGATCTTTGGCCTCGGCTCTATTTTATGCGGCATTGCTCCTATTCTCGGTGGCATGCTCGACCTGAGCTTCCTGAACATCTTTCAGATTGATACCTCTTCTCCTGGCCTCATCCTACTCATCACGGCTCGCATGTTCCAGGCTATCGGTGGAGGCGCTATCGTTCCCGTCGCGATGGCTATTGCCAGCGATTTCTATGGTCAGGAGCGCCGTGGCCTTGCGTTAGGGATTATCGGTGCCGTTACTGAAGGTGGTGGTGCGCTCGGTCCCGTCTACGGCGCTTTGATTGTGCAGCACCTCGGCTGGCAATATATCTTTTATCTGAATGTACCCGTCGTTATCGCTCTTATTGTCGCTGCCTCGTTCATTATTCCTAAAGGCAAACGCCTGCACGAGGGGATCGATTGGATCGGCGCTCTCCTGCTCGGCCTTGCCCTGACTTGCCTCAGCCTGGGATTGGCTCAGCAAGGCACCTCGCTCGGTCCAACGCCTGGTAGCGGCGCGGCTCCACAGAATAATCCTATCTCACTCGCTCTGGCAGTTGTCTTCCTCATCGCTTTCGTATTGATCGAACGCAAGGTACGCTGGCCCGTAGTTGACATGACAATGTTCAAGCGTATTCCATTCAGCGCTTCCTCTCTCACAAGTCTGCTCGTAGGCGCAGCACTCATTATCGCAATGGCCGATATCCCCATTTTTGTTGATACCGTCTTGCGTGGTTCAGCCATGGATAGCGGCCTTGCACTGATGCGTCTTACCGTGATGATTCCTGTAGGTGCTTTGCTCGGCGGTTGGCTCTGTAGCCGCATCACCTGCCGCTGGACGGGTATTCTCGGCCTATGCTTCACAGCGGCAGGCTTCTTTTTGATGAGCCGCTGGCCCGCCCAGGTCGGCTGGACTCAGGTCACGATCAGTACGGTCACGGCTGGCTTTGGTTTCGGTCTCGTTATCGCGCCAATCGGCACCACGGCACTTAATGCTACTAGAGCACGCCAGGCGGGTATGGGTTCGGCGATTGTGACTGCTTTACGTATGGTTGGTATGATACTTGGCCTGGCTGCTCTAACCTCCTGGGCGCTGGCCTATTTTAAGCAATTGGCCGCAACCTATCCCTCATTGCCAACCAGCGCCTCGGCAGCACAATTTACGCAGTGGTCGCAAGGTTATGCCAACCACCTGATTCAGGCGGCACATACCGTCTATACTTCTGTCTTCTTTACATCAATGATCCTCTGCTTGATTGCTATTATTCCTGCTGCCTTTCTATGGGGCAACAAAGCGCCAGTAGCAGAGATCGAAGTGGAACCCGAGCCTTCTATTCATGAAGCTATGACGGTAGCTGTTGCCGATATCACTACAACATCAACAGGTCCCATGCCCAAAATTACGGTGAAGTTGTCGGACGATCTATCCCCTCCTTTTGGGAATGGAGGAAGAAAAGAAAGATGGTGGAAAAATCGCAGGCGTCGCCGCCGCGTCATTCTCATTTCCAGCATTGCCCTGGTAGTCCTCCTTGTCGGTGGCTTCTTTGCTACATTTCTGCTACCAGAAGACGACTCAAGCGGTCCGACCACGAACGGAACCGGTATTCTGCCTGCTACCGGGCCTGGAGTGGCGACTCCTATTGCGGGACCACGTATGATGCAGCTCGCCCTTGATAAAGGTGCGCTTACCTCGATCTTTGTATCACAGCTCAACCTGCAATCAGGTGCATTAACCGATTTGAATGTTATGCCGCTACCGAATGATCGATTGATGTTAAGCCTCAATCTGCACATAGACGCCAGTGGCATCCATCGTGTTATGCCAGTTGAACTGGATGGCATCATTAGTATCGATCAGCAGCAAAACCTTCAGCTCCGCATTCAGCGTCTCTTACGCGATGGTAATGATGCTGGTCCGGTTGCTGCCGCGAGTATGCAAACAGCTATAAACGAAATGTTAACTGGCTCCGTTATGCCAGCTCTGCACGGACAACTTAAAGGCGCGAAGCTCATATCAGCCCATACCAGTAGCACTATTGCGTGTGGCAAAAATATAGAGATGCTGGTTCTGCTGATTCAGGCACCCCCAATTCAAGGTATCGCCGCACAGCCAAAACCCGCATCCTTCTGCTTCACTGGCCCTATTAACCTGAACAAATTATTACCCAGTTAAGGAAACCGTCATGATACAGAGAAAATATCGTCAACTTGGTCTGGCACTACTACTGCCAGTTATTGTACTCACGTTGCTGGTAACACCAGCGCAAGCGGCTCTCCGAAGCAGCGATCAGGCAAAGGGCACAACACCTATCAATGCGGCGATCTATCTAACTACAAGCAGCTTACAACCGATCTTCCAGGCGCATATCAACCAGCAGGTTCCTGGAGCCGTTAACAGTGCAATCAGTACAATTGTGGGCAATATGCCTGCCGCCGATCGTACCTGGGCGAACCAGATGGCAACCACGCTCATTCAGCCCTCGGCAACGCTTAGCAGCCTGATACCCGAACAAAACGGGCTTGCCACCAGTTTACGCGTCAATCTCTATCCTGGAGATCCGCACCCCATCAGCGCTTCCATGCTCGTCAAATTCAGCCTTATCAATGGTTCAACCATTCAAGTTACAGCCCTCCCAGGTAATAGCGGTCCTGCGCTGGTTAGTGGCCCGCTGACGACCTTCCAGATTCCGCTTGGGCAGCTTAATTCTATTAACACCACACCATCCTGTGGCGCTGCCGCACTGGCGGTCAACCTGCAATTTCCTATCTCTCTTGGCTCAAATCAGCAAGTGGGTAGCACCAGTAAGGCGGGACTCGCCATCAAAGCACAAAATACATTTCAGGCTGGCACTGGTGCTTACGTCGCCATTCCCGCTACTTCGCTCGCTTCGCTTGGCAGTAGCATTGGCACCATTCCTGTCAGTAGTAACCTGACGGCCCAAAACATTCGCCTCGCTGTGCAAGGAAGTAATCTGGTGATTACGTCAGATATCTATCTTGGCTTCTTGCAGATTGCCTCGGCCACTACTTATGTACAACCGACGGCAGTGAATGGAAATCTGGCAGTGAACGTGTTGAAGACCAATCTGACCTTCTTACAGTTCTTTACATTCCCCAATAACAGTTACAATCAGCAGATCGAGCAGATACTCAATGCCAAACTCAACGGTGCCCTTGCCGGCAAATTCAATGTTACCAACGCCGCTATAGGCACTAATAGCTCCATTCCCTGCGCTGCCAGCGACAGTTTGATTTTGACGGGTAGCACTAACCTGGTATAGTGCATAACATTCCAATTGAACCAATAGATAGAGGAAGTGTCCTTGCGACTGCTCAATTCAAGGAACAATGATATGTCGCCAGTCGGATGTTCGCAAGGACCATTAGTTGATGCTAAATCACATACCGGGTTAGGTGTCCGATTCTGTCGTACTCGTCTTTCCTTTACTGCTCGCTGTAGACCCAGTAGTGGAATTCATTCCAATCTTCAGCCGATGAGACAAACTGTACAGTTATTGTAATGGAACTCTTGCCACTGGTAAAAGAGGCGGGAAGTAGGAAATCTTCCTCACGCCATGGGAAGGTGCTGTTGCCGCCAGCTTTGTACCAGATGCCAACAGGAGCACCATCTACGAGTATTTGAGATTGCTGGCTGAAGATCTCTTGATCAAATTGGCGTCGTAGAATGACACCATTATTGTTGGGGTTGATTGCCATTGTGAATTGACTTGTTCCTTTGTGAGCGCGACCATCATCCGTCACTTTGACTGTATTGTTGGTGCCCTCGAAGGTGAACGACCGCGTTCCCTGCCAGGTTTGGGTCGTGATGGAATAGTGGTGTGCTAACTCCGAGGAGTTGTTGCCCACGTCAAGTGTATCCGTCAAAGTCGCGCGGGCTGGTTGCAGGTAGTAGTACGCCAGAGTCCAGACGTTCTCATTGACGCCTGCGGTATCGTACGGCCCGTGTTCTATAGAGACGTGGAGGTGCGTGTGAAACGGTACGCTATCTTGCAAAAAGAGCCGATATGCTGCCGTTTTATCATCAGTACTTGTGGCAATATGGACCGTATTGCCAGAGATCGGAGCCGTATAGGGGCCGTACTTGAAATACCAGCCTCCATTGAAGAAATCTTCGGTGCCAGTTCCCTGAAAAGATGGACTGTTGCTGCCATCGGTGTAGATACGCTCGTCGCCTTCCAGGTATTGACGGTTGGCTGGACCATCCATTGACTGCACTTCACCCAGA
The DNA here is from genome assembly GCA_963731415.1 of uncultured Chloroflexia bacterium. GTDB lineage: Bacteria > Chloroflexota > Ktedonobacteria > Ktedonobacterales > Ktedonobacteraceae > JACDAE01. Next base: position 259,057 of record CAVSVN010000020.1, on the reverse strand, counting down.
AATTGCCCTGCGCCTTGAGCGTCCAAAATTAAAATGTCGTTGTCATTGGTCGTGGGCTGCTGCGTGTTGAACTGGGTCTTGAAGTACCCGACATTCTGGAACGAGTCGGTAAAAGGCTTATATTGGATCTCATAGGAGATGGCATTAGTCGCAGAGGAGCGCTTATTGATGAGGGCGATATGTGCATGGTTCGCAAAAGGCATTGGGAAGTAGAGATACAGCCAATTGTTCTCGTCCAACCCCATCATGAGCGCACGTGTTCCATAGCTACCAAATTGTCCTAGACCAAAGAGCGAACCGATTGGCGCATTGACACTTGGCGTTGACTCATTATCCCAGGAGATCTGCAGCCAGGTATTGTTGAGAACATCGGTGGTAGCGCTATCGGTGGTAGGATAGGTAAACGTTTTGCTTCCAGTCCAGGTCTGATTCGTAATGGAATAGCCGTGTGCCGACTCCGAAGCAGCATTGCCTACATCGAGTGTATCCGTCTGTATCTTGCCACTACTCAGGATAGAAGTGATCCAGTACGTAAATTCATTCCAATCAATAGATGAAGAGACGAACGTAATAGTGATCGTAATCGAACTCTTGTTAACGGTGAATGATGAGGGAATGAAGAACGAGCTGTTGTGCCAATGGTTTACGCCATCAGAACCGCTATTGAACCATGTGCCGACGAATTGTCCATTGACGGAAACAGTGGCTTTTTGATTAGCGATGCCATAATCCAAGCGCCGAGTGAGGTAGACGCCTTGATTGGCAGGATTGATGGCCATGGTGAATTGGCTTGTGCCTTTATGCGCACGCCCATCATCCGTAGCAGAAGCCGAACTTGGCGGTACAACAACATCAGGAATATGCAACTTTATCGATGAGATTTCCTGCGGACCACCCGTATCAAGAAGGGTCTGGGCAGCGCCAGCAGCGAGGCTAGTTGTCCCGGAGATAATGGTGTTGCCATTAGTGGATATTGGATTGATGCCGAGATTCGCATTACTCCATTCTGTCTGCGCAGTGGAGGTGTCTTCTGCACCAGTCCATGTAGTAATTTGTGTATCGGGACTATAGACATGATAGCCAATATTATAATAGTCTGTCCCACCCGATGTGGTGATCTTGATGGCACTATGAAAAGGCAATGGGACATACGAAACAAATCCCCCACTCGAGGCAGAATCATTTGCAACGAGGGGAGGTAAGAAAGGAGGCATGCTTCCATCAAAGAGTTGGCTTAACTTCATATTGATCTGAGGGGTTGAAGAACCATCAAAATAGACCTTAATCAATGTAGTGGCGCTAAAACCGGTGAACCACATCCGGTAAACGGTGCCTGGATTTTTGAGGTCGAGCAATACATTATCACCATGCGTATCGGTGTAGAGGAAGTTACTGTAGTCTTTGTTCCCGCCGGTTCGATCAAAACTGGATTGTCCTGCGGCCAGCGTATCCGACTTGAGATAGGGTAACCGATCAAGAGAGGTGAGAGCATTCAACCCATATGGTTCATTTGCAGCGGCATGAGCGGTTGATGAATGCAAAGGGAGAATCGAAAACGCTAATAAAAAACTTATGCTCAAAACGAGAAAACTAGGCAACAAGGCAAACGTCCCCTGGAGGTACCTGTATTGGGAGAAAAGATGCCGGGCCAACAAACAGCGTAGAATACACATACGGTGATTCCCTTCATAACAGAAATAATTTCTATAAATTGTTAAAATCCACAGTATTTACACGTATTCTCTAATTTAATAGAATATAAGAAAATAGAGAACGAGATGTTCAAAAAAACAAGCAAACGCCTTGTTCCCATCGATTGACTATAACTACTGTGGTTCCTAATCGATCTGCGACCTCGCTCTGAGGCTTGTTGTATCAAATATGTTCTTGCCTTAATCGATCATTAGAATACGCCGAATTAGATCCATCCATGTCTTTGCTCCTTTTTACCAATTGCGATGATGTAATGGAAGATAAATATTATATTTTACTATATAATAAACGAGCGATATGACAATTTGTAATTAACTGTTCAAATTGTCATATTCATTTCACAACATGGCCTTTATGTGCTACATTTGCGGCTGGTACAGACAGGTTAATCGTCCCTTTCCCATTTGCGTATGTAAAGAGACACGCCGGGTATTCACGTTATCAAATGTGACCATTTGCAGCGAACCATAATCATAATGCTTCGGTATAGACCTGAACTTCTCAATTCCCATTGTCAGATATTGAGGAGCATTCCCATTGAATTCGAATAGAGGTATGAGATTATCACCAGCCCATGTTCTAGATAAGCGACAGACCTGTTCACTGGGGTTAGGGCTGCCATTCACACCAATGATTACAAATTTCTCATCTGTATGTGTGAGGAAACGATAGACATATGTAGTGCGTGGCTGTAGTTTCACTGTGTTTTGCACATTCCACCGGGTCACTAGAAGTTGTGGATTACCAGTTCCTGCAGAAACCACATCTGCCTTTTGCGAGATTAGTTGCACACCGCCGCTTAACTGTACAGGTGTCTGAGCCTCAGGTCTGGCTCTCAAGATATACACCTTGAAAGGCACTCCTCCAGGATGCTGAATCTCTCCAATCTGAGTAGCCAGGGTATAGCGTTTCAGCAGAGCATCGAGATCTGGTCGGTTGGAGTCGGTTACGTACACAGCAGGTCCACTCTGCACATTCGGTATTACGAGGCATTGATTAGGATCCATTACTTCCATCGGTGTGTGGGCAAATTGTGCCATATAGGTTACAGCAACCTCATCGTCTCCGTGAATACCGATATAAGCATGTGCAAGATGCCGCTGTTGCGCTATTCTGTCGGTAGTGTTCACTATGCGGTGTATCGTTGCCAGGTCAAAATACTGCGGATAAGAGTAGTTGCTATCGAAATTGCCACGTGCATGATCAACCAGCCAGCCAGCGCTACCCACGGTTTGTATGATGACGATCAAGCCTATCATTCCAAACAATCCATAGCGTACAAACCGTTTCCAGGGAAATGAGAGTCGTTGCATCTGCTCCATAAGTGTGCTTAACAAGATTCCAATTATGATAAAAGGGCCGGGCATCAGATAGAGCAAATAATGCGCGTATACGTAAGTAGAGTGACGGAGAAACAACAAGGCTGTCCCTTGCCAGACCAACAACAGGATGAGTCCTTTGCGCCGGGGCGATGCCAACAAGCTTTTGCACCAGATGACTAATCCTCTTTGTTCAAGCGAGTACTCTGCCCACACGATCTGTACAATAAGCGTGACTATTCCTCCCACTACCAGCAATACCATCAACCAACTCTCTGGGACGCTAAATTGTGCGATAAAATGCAGAGGCGTCGTCAACAAAATGGACTGTTCGTTGCTCGGAATAAGGTGTGTATCAAAGTGCTGCACCGCTTGCTGATGCAATGGATTGAATACATAGGAGGACACGAATACATGGTAAAGCTGCAAGACATCGCCATTGAAGACCGCTGGCTCACCTACCGTGTGAAATAACATGCGAATATCTGTAAAATGATTGTGATACTCCAGGTAAATATATGGAGCAAACAGCAACAATAATCCCAGCAATGCCAGCAGTGGTTCTTGCCAGCGAATCGTCTTAAAACCCAGAATCATCGCTACCAATAAAAGGACAATCAGATAAATAACTGTGATGTGAAACTGGTACATTACTCCAATTAGCAATACAGATGGCAAGAACCAGTAATGCTTCCTTTCCACCACGCCACGAAAGAGCACGAACAGCAGCAAGACCACGAATAAGGGAAGCATATCCGGTTGCCAGATATCCCGACTGAAAACTATTGTATTGACTGCCGTAGCATACAATAATGCCGAAATAGCTCCCGTTAGTCGTCCATAGTAGCACCGTACAAAAATATAGGTCAGCAGTACCGCTATAATATTACAAAGCGCGATCAGAATGTTGCCAGCAACAGGATTTGGCGTGATCGCAGCAGGGATCATCATGATATATACAAATAGAGGTGAAAGTAACACTCCAGTAGATGCTCCATTAGCACTAATCGGCCACAGCCCATGCGCTACCGCATCATAAGCCAGCTGATACAGTGCATTGTGATCGGTCATATATTGTGCAGTATCAATACGATAGAGACGTAATCCAACTGCCAACAACACAATGAGATAGAACTCCCAACTCATCCACCAGACTGGCTCTCTTTTAGAAGCAGAAACAGGACGCTCTTCTTGCTCCACTGGCTCCTCATTGTCCTGCAATCGGGGGGAACGATACATCATGCCTCTCCTGGTATCAAAAATATAAATTAAAAATCTAAATTGGTGGATACACTAACAAACCACTATTCATTATAAGCGATTTTTATATAAGAACAGTTGCATATAAGCATGCTTGAAAAAGCTCAAAACTTACAAAGAATGGCTCTTTGCCAGGAGTCTCCTGGCCCAGTAAGCTAAGCATACATATATCCTATGTATATGGAAATCGATGACAACCTTTATGGTAACAGATTTTACATAAAAAAGGAGAATGGTACTGAACAACTTATTGATAGTCAACAATTTATCTTTTTTGCAAGGAAAGATTCTGTCTCATCTTTATGCATTAAAAAGATCAAATACTATTTTCCAGTTGAACACAGCTAGAAAGTTGCTATACAACTCCTAAAAATACGTACTTTCTCTTTGCTCTTATTTTTAGGAATTGTATTTTATTGCATTTACATGTACCATTGTTTTTAGCATAAGCAGCAGATATTTGCAGACAGAAGGGGATTTCCTGAAGCAATGCTCAGTACTAAACTTGAAAATGCCATACTGACTCCTACTCCCATTAGAGTTGAATATCACGCCACCGTACACGATATACCGGCTGACGATCGTCCACGTGAGCGACTGCAAAAACATGGAGCCGATTCGCTCTCAAACTCTGATCTCGTTGCCATTATTCTCCGCAATGGCTCACAACGCGATAATGTTATGGAATTAGCCAGCAAAATCCTTATCAAATATGGAGGATTGAGCGGCCTCATGAGTGCAAGCTTTCACGAGTTATGTAATGAATATGGCCTGGGAATGGCAAAGGCAGCTCAGTTGAAAGCTGCGCTGGAGATGGGTAAGCGGCTCAGTATGGAACAACCGGATAAGAAATATCAGATCCGCTCAGCCGACGACGCCGCTAACCTCGTACGTATGGAATTGATGTACCTGGATCATGAGGAGATGCATATTCTGATTCTGGATACGAAAAATCAGGTGGTAGAGAACGTTAAGCGCTACAAAGGCACGATTAATAGTTCCGTGCTGCGTGCATCAGAGGTATTTCGTCCCGCGATTGTACGCAATTGCCCAAACGTGATCGTCTGCCATAACCATCCAAGCGGCGATCCCACACCTTCACCGGAAGATATCGAAGTCACGAAACAACTGGTGCATGCCGGACAACTGCTCGATATCGAGTTGCTCGACCATATTGTGATTGGCAACCCGCGTTACGTGAGTCTAAAAGAACGTATCCATTGGTAATGTTCGGATCTCTCTCAATCTTCGATGTAGGAGCCAGATCATGCCTTTGAACTATTAAAACCGGATTATTCCAAGGTAGGGGCCAGATTTATCGCGCCCACCCGCCTGCCCCATTTATGGGGGAAGGGAGGTGGGCGTCGTAAACGTGACTGGTACGAATATTACGCTTTTGCGGCGGCCTTCTCGCTCTTGCGGCGGCGAGGGCGCGTCGCACCATTATGCTCTGTATGGTCCTCGCTCTCGACTCCATTACGAGGTTCGAGGGCAGCATCGAGCACCTGGCGAATATCCGTGGCAAAGACAAAGGTCATCTGCTCACGCAGTTCTTTGGGCAGATCTTCCATCAGGTCCAACTCATTCTTTTTAGGAAGAATGATGGTACGAATACCCGAACGATAGGCTGCCAGAACCTTTTCTTTGATACCACCAATGGGCATCACCTTGCCACGCAGAGTGATCTCACCCGTCATGGCGACATCGGAACGCACATTGCGCCCACTGGCAAGCGAAACAAGAACAGTGATCATCGTCACGCCTGCCGATGGTCCATCTTTAGGAATTGCGCCTGCCGGAACATGGATATGCACATTCTGGCCCTCAAAGACATTGGGCGGCAGACCAAGCGCAACGGCGTTGGAACGCACGTAGCTGAGCGCTGCCGTCGCCGATTCTTTCATCACATCGCCCAGTTGCCCCGTCAGTATCAGGTGCTCCTCCTTGCTGGGCATTGTTGCCGCTTCAATGAAGATGATCTCACCACCAACAGGGGTCCAGACCAGCCCAGTTGCAATGCCCGGACGATCAATCCGCTCGGCGACCTCTTCAAAAAAGCGTTGGCGACCCAGGTACTCAGACAGGTTTTCGGCGGTCACATGTACTGGTCCTGGCTTACCCTCCGCGATCTGACGCGCAACCTTGCGGCAGAGTGCTCCAACCTGGCGCTCAAGATTACGCACGCCAGCCTCACGCGTATAATCACGGGCAACACGGCGTAATGCGTCATTGTCAACCGTCAATTCATCCTGCTTCAGTCCATTGGATTCCAGCTGCTTAGGAAGCAGATAATTCCGTGCAATGTGCAATTTCTGCTCTTCCGTATAACCCGAAAGTTCCAGAATCTCCATACGATCGCGCAAAGGGGCTGGAATTGGCTCCAGGGCATTAGCGGTCGCAATAAACATAACCTTTGAGAGATCAAAGGGCAGATCCAGGTAGTTATCGCGGAAGTTGTAGTTCTGCTCAGGATCCAGCACTTCCAATAGCGCCGATGAGGGATCACCACGCCAGTCAGCTCCAACCTTGTCTACCTCATCCAGCATAATCACTGGATCGTTGGTATCGACGCGGCGCAGGGTCTGAAGGATACGGCCAGGCATAGCACCGATGTAGGTACGACGATGCCCACGGATCTCAGCCTCATCACGAATGCCTCCTAATGACATACGCGCAAATTTACGGCCAAGTGCCCGTGCAATCGACTGACCAAGCGAAGTCTTACCGACGCCCGGAGGGCCAACAAAACAAAGAATTGGCTCTCGATTAATGGCGCGTACCATCTCCTGAGATTGCAGTGGCTGAGTAGGGTTGACCTTCTCTACTTCCACGCCATCTTCAATGGATACTTCCTCGCGTGCACGCTCCTGCTCTTCAGCTTTGCGCTCCTCTTTCAGACGACGAACGGCCAGGTACTCCAGGATACGCTCCTTAATTTTCTCCAGATCATAGTGATCCTTGTCTAGAACCTGGCGTGCATGAGGCACATCAATCTTCTCACCAGTACTTTTACTCCAGGGCAGGCTTACGAGCAGCTCCAGATAGGTGCGGATAATACTATATTCAGGCGAAGCGGTTGGGAGCTTTTCAAGGCGTGAAAGTTCCCGATTAGCCTCTTTTAATGCCTCTTCTGGCAGTTTCCCCTCGTCGATTTTGCGTCGCAACTCATTGACAGTGGCCTGCTCTTCGCTCTCTTCGCCCAACTCGCGCTGGATAGCTTTGAGCTGTTCGCGCAGCAGATATTCCCGCTGCACCTTGCCCATCTCTTCCTGTGCACTGTTCTGGATACGTTTTCCCAGTTCGAGGATTTCCAGTTCATGCGTCAGGTATGCACTTAACTGAAGCAGCTTCTCACGCACAGAATCGAGTTCAAGTAATTGTCTGACGCAGTTCCAGTTCCATTGGTACAAACGTTGCAATGACATAGGCAACCTGACGAGCCTCTTCCAGATTGAGCGCGGCGGCGGCAAAATGCTCAGGCATCGTCTGAACAAGTGCAACCATACGCTGAAAGTAGGCGACGACATTACGCTTGATTGCCTCGGTCTCGTTATCTTCCTCTTGCGTATCAGGCTGCAAGGCCACGTGAGCCATGAGGTATGGCTTCTCTTGCGTAAATTCGCCGATGACGACACGTTCCAGACCCTGAACAGCAATCTGCAGTGTACCATCAGGCATACGGAACATGCGTCCAACACGAGCAACGGTACCAATTTTGAAGATATCATCTGGCCCTGCCTGCTCTAGTGCAGCAGATTTCTGAGCGACCAGCACAACAAGACGATCACCACGCATGACATCGTCAATCAGGCGGATCGAGCGCTCCTGACCAACGCCAAGCGGCTGTACAGAAAATGGATAGACGACCGTATCTTTTAGAGGCAAAACAGGCAAAATTTCAGGAATAGTCAGGCGCTCTTCATTGTCCTGCGACGAACGCTGCTGATCTTGCTCAAAAGAAGCTAGTGGATCGATCTCACTGGCTTCCATAAATTGTTCGCCACTCTCAGGATGCTCATCATCCTGCTTTTCTCCTTCATCTTCTGCTGGTTGATGCTGAGTATCATCGGAGGGGATTTGTGCATCTGCATTGCTGGCAGATGGAGCCTCTTCCACCAGTTCTTCCTGTTCCAATTCTTGATTGGTATTTTTTTTCTCCATAAACTTTCTCTATATCAGATCATATTCCTACTCTTTTATTCCACTGCTTTGAATGCGTACACGTTCAGGCCTGCTGGGAAGGACGCCGGAGAGATTTACCCAGAGGAAGCCATTTTCGTAACGAGCTGTGACGGAATCGCGTTCAACTGGAGATGGGATAAATACTTCGATACGAAACGGGCCATAACGGATTTGCGCCTCGTGGTAGCATAGATTTTTGTGAGTTTCGTCATGTTCATCACGTCTCTCACCGCTAATCACCAGGGCATTTTCATAAAGAGTAACCTCGATGTCCTCTTCTTTCATTCCAGCAAGCTCGACTTTGACCGTCATACCATCAGCCGATTCACAAATATCGGCCAGGGGTCGCCATGTAGTAGAACGATGGAGTATGGATTGTTGACTCTGGTGCAACGCATCATTCAATAATTGACGATACCGCTGCTCCATTTGTTTCGGTGACCCATCAATATAGCGATAGGTTACCTGTCGATAGCGCATTCGCATGGATGGTACCTCTTATAAAAAAGACAAAGGGTGCAAATATACGTGAATGTGCTGTGCCCTTTGCCTTCTGTATGTACAAGATAACGCGAGAGAGAATCTACCTCCCCAGGAGGGAACTCTAGCCTTCCATTGATTATGACACGCCGCTGATGAAATTGCAAGATCATTTGACGTGTTCCAGTCAATATGCTACTATATTTCTATATCTTTCGTCAGTACTCACAGTGATGCAATGTAGTTCATTGATGTCACCAATTAGCAGGTGTAGTTCGTACTATCAGTAGAAGGTATATCATTTCCGATGCTGACAAGATATGTTCTATCCGCTGCGGCGGTAATGTTCCTTCTAGAGCAAAGAGGCGATGAAGGCTGCAATTTCCTTGTCTTCCATGTATTAGAAGACCAATCGGCAGATCACTTCCATGCTCAAGGGGTAAGGGGCTTGCCACTACCCGATACACTTAAGGATGATGGTGATTTAAGGATGGCCTGAGCGTCATCCCCAACGATGAGGGCAAAAGACGATATGATCACTCAAGCGATCAAACGTTGGTTGGACAGGCTGTTCGCATGGTGGCCCTGGAGGCACTCCCTGGAGACTGGCTATGCACAGGCCGTCAGCAACAAGAATTCTGGTCTAATACCGGAATCAATGCTACGAAACACAGTGGATGGACCGTTGCCGCAGATTGGCAGCATGTCCGTAGCCGTTGAACAAGGGAGAGATGAAGATATCCCGGAGTCGAGTCGGCCCACTACCGAGGAACGTCGTGAGTATATTCTATCATCTTATTCCCCCCAGTCTGAGGAGACGCTCAATTCCTTACCCCCCCTGGCCAGAGAGAAAAACTTATCTGAAGCAAAAGTTTCCCCACCTTCACCTACACCAGAACAGAAACTGGCGTTTTTGCAATACCTTGTAAAACGTGGCATTATTAATGAGGGCTTCAACGAGGACCAGCTACCGAGGCAGTACAAAAGGTTCCATAAGTAGAATTGATCCATCCTTTCGAGGAACAGGTAGGGGCGTCACCTTGCGTGTGTCCGCTTCCCATTAAACATACCTCATCTGCCAACCGGGGGCGCACGCAAGGTGACGCCCCTACCATTTTCCCAGGATGAATGAGTAGCTCTGTTCATTAAAGACCAGATAAGTAGCCCTGTGTCTGTGCCTCTTCTTCCGTTATGAAGTAGATAACATCGCTTTTTTCCGTCTCTGAGGTTGTCAGTTGATCAAGAGGAGTCGCGACAGGATAGTAACGTTGCGTACCTACAACACCTATAAATGCGGCATTGGAGGGTATGGATTGTGCTGCTGAGCTTCTTTCCTCCTCGTCAGCCACGGCAATAGCAGGGGCGTTTTCAACAGCAATCGTGGGTTGATCCTCCTCCTGCTGAATAATTGGACTGGGAGTCATATGAGCAGAACCTTTTATCTCAGGGGAAGATGTATTTGTGTTCAGATAGCCATTCTGTGATACTGGGATGCTTTGTTCTGCTTCGAGTTGCTGCTGTTGCCGCATGCGCTGGCGAATCAGCAGATAAGCTGTAATTCCGGCGGCAGCCAGCCCAACAGCAAAGCCTGATAGTATCCAGAATGTGCCGCTGCGCTCAGAGAGTTGGCGTGTAGCCTGGCGACTGCGTTTACTCAGTTCATTGGTAACCTTTTCACTTCGCCGATTTAGGTCTTTTGCTACTTTCTGACTACGTTTGCTCAGCTCTTTTGCCACTTTCTGGCTGCGCTTGTTTAGATCTTTGTTCAGTTTTTTACCGCGCGTACGTAACTCCTGGCTTACCTCTTTGGTGCGCTTGAGCAGGTCTTGAGAAGCAGCATTTCCACGTTCGGCGACCTCATGCGTCACATCATTACGACGTCCCAGCAGAGATTGAGAAAGCTTTGTGCCACGCTCAATAAGATCCTCAAGTTCCTCAACTACTGCCTCGCCACGTTCCAACAAAACGCTGCCGACTGATTGTTTTGCAACAACGACTTCCTCATGCCCACCATCGGCGAACACGACCTTTTTCACGTTGGGCTTATCCTCAACATCTTCGACATCCACCACTTCAAAATCCGCTGGCTGCTTTCCACTCCGCTCAAGGCGATCGGCCAGTTGTGCAGCGAGTGGGTTGATTACTGGACCAAGCATCGTCAGTGTCGTGTTTGCGATACGCAATAAACGCTGAACTCCTGACTCGGCCTGCTGGTTGTCTGTCATCGTCTAACCTCCACAAAGAATAATGAAAGGAGTTTGCTGTTTCCTTGTGATAGGAAATGGGCAACCCCCTTATACATCAGGTTTCTCAAAGGGATATATTTCTTCTCGTCTCATTATAATATTGCAATGAGAGAGGTGTGTATAAACTCATACACGTATTATTGAGGCGCATGGGATACAGTATATCACGCGCTGATGTAGGGGCTAGATTTATTGTGTCCAGGAGTGGAAACGAGGAAGCAACGACAACAGAACAACATTCATTTTCGCCAACACAGGGATGAAGCCTGGAACAACATTGTACCAGGACACTGCTAGATATTGAGAGGCAGATAAAGCATCAGTAATTAGAAATCCTCCGTTGCGAACTCGCTCAATTGGAGGACGAGGCGGCAGAAGTGCAACATAGCCGAGGCTGATTCTAAATATGCCTCATCGCTAGCCGCCGCCTGTTGAGTAACCGTGGCACGGCGACGTAATGCGCGTAGCACGACCATCACATCTTCTTTGAGAGAGGTATCCAGATCTCCACGTTGCATCAGAAGAACAACCTGCTTTACGATTGAATCGACTTCACGACGCATCAAAGTCAGATCGTTCATCCACGAGTCATCCCCGTCCTCCCCATCATAGCCACCGTCCCAAAATAATGCATCAGCAAATTGCTCTCGCCGTTTGACATCGCTGCGCATAGGCTTGCGTGTCGGTCGGAGGTGAGCTTTGGTTTCTTCTTGCTGTACACCCAGCTCACGCAGTAGCACGGCCAGTTCTTCTTCCCAGCCAGCCATAGAGCACCTCCATGTAAAACAAGCGCAAACAGTAATCCGAGCCGGACTCTCAAGACCACAGAGCTTCATACATCGAAGGAAGACAACATACCCCACCCTTGTGAGGTCTATCTTGCTCAGACCCGAAACCCTATCCGAAGTGTAACACAGTGTCCGATGCTTGTAAATGGTTTGAAATGTTTCGGTTTTCATCCTTACAAAGAAAACGTCATGCGCTTGCAACGCATGACGTTTCTTATCAGAAATTTCCTATTCAGTAATCGAACCCTGGAGCAGGATATTGCGCGAAGATGCACCAACCTGGATCTGATAGGTACCAGGAGTAATGGCCCATGCATTCTTGCTAGTATTCCAGTATTGGAAGGAGCGGGCACTCAATGTAATAGATGCGTGACCCGTTGCCCCCGCTGCCAGAGCTATTTTCTGGAAGCCCTTGAGCTGTCTTGGAGGTTCGCCTGCTGCAGCTGGCATACTTACATAAAGCTGAGCAACCTCTGAACCTGAACGACTTCCAGTGTTCGTGATGTCGAACGTGACCGTGGCCGTGTTCCCTGAACCAGCGGTGACGTTCAAATTGCTGTACTTGTATGTGGTGTATGAAAGACCAAAGCCAAATGGGAAGAGAGGTGTGACGTTATGGGCATCGTAGAAGCGATAGCCCATGTCGAGTCCCTCAGAGTACTGGACCTGCCCATTAACGCCCGGATACTGGGCCGGAGTGCTCGCGGGCAGATCTGTGACTGATTTCGGGAAGGTAATGGGAAGCTTCCCGGAAGGGTTGGTGAGACCGAAGAGGATCGATGCGACGACATTGCCATCCTCCTCACCTGGATACCAGGCTTCCAGAATAGACGAGACCTGATTCACCCATGGCATGAGAACGACGGAACCGCTTTTCACTACGACGATAGTGTTCTTGTTCGCGGCTGCTACTGCGGAGACGATAGCATCCTGATTATCGCTCAACGAGATAGGGAAGTCCGTGCCCTCTTTGCGTGCGTCTCCAACCATAACTATTGCAACATCCGCTGCCTTCGCAGCTGCTGCGGCGGAAGTGAGATCGCTACCGTCGTTATAGGTAATTGTGGCATTGGGAACCTGTTTTTTCAGTCCAGCCAGAGGAGTGACGCTATAGATCGGGTGAACACCCGCTGTACCACCACCTCCTGATTTCGCCACGCCAGCCCAGGCATTCATTCCAACCAGCGCGATTGAGTGTACTTTGCTTGCATTCAAGGGTAGTAGATTGCTGCTATTTTTGAGTAAGACAGAACTGGCTTCCCCAATGGTGCGTGCGGTAACGCCGTCTGCACTTCCCACAGAGGTTGGTACAGTAGATTGTGCAACGGGTGGATTATCCCACAGTCCCATCTGCATAGTAACGCGGAATCGGCGGATGAGTTTATCATCGATGACCGATACAGGAACTGTTCCTGCCTGGACAGCGGCCTTAAGAGCGCTACCAAAATACTTTCCCGATGCCATTTCCAGGTCCAGGCCGCCTAAGGCTGCATCGACGGTATTGTGTGCGGCACCAAAGTCAGAGGTGACAAAACCCGAGAAGCCCCAATCTCCCTTCAGAATCTGGTTCATAAGGATCGAATTATCGCAGGCCCATTGCCCGTTGACCTCGGGATAGGAACACATGACGGCACCGACTTTTCCCTGTTTGACGGACATTTCGAAGGGAGTCAGATAGAGTTCACGGAGCGTACGTTGATCAATCACGCTATTGCTCGTCTGACGGTTTGTCTCCTGCTCGTTCCCTACATAGTGCTTGGCCTCAGCGATTTCGCCCTGGCTCTGAATGCCTTGAATTTCATTCGCAGCGATATCGCCAGCCAGAAATGGGTCTTCACCCAGGTTTTCGAAGGTACGGCCATTTTGTGGCACACGGGCCAGATTCATATCCGGGCCTTCCAACAGATCGTTGCCGAGGATTTTTGCCTCATTGCCGATGACAGAGCCATAGGCATTAGCCAGGCCTGTATCCCAACTGGCGGCCAGTGCAAGTGGGGCTGGAAGGGCTGTTGCAGGTGCACGGGGACTGAGAGTACCGTAGGAGACTCCTGCCGAGCCATTGGTGATCACAAAGGCTGGAATGCCCAGGCGAGGTACAGCTGGAACGATGCGCAGGTTGGGAGATGCACCACCGACGCCATGCAGTTCCAGTATCTTTTCATCCAGAGTCATTTGGGCGACTATAGCGCGTGCCCGTGCATCAGGAGTTTGAGCTTGCGAACTGGCGTTGGCCCCGGTCGGTGCCACAAGTCCAAATAGTGCTACGCAGCTTAGCGCCAGAAAGAACCACAGACGTTGTAGACTTCGTTGCATAATTGCTCTCTTTCTCATTAACTTAATATGCTCATAGAGTAAGCACATGTCGACCATACATAGAATAGGATTACTGCAATGAATCACTTATCGCTGAGGAAATTCTGGTGTCGAAGCAGCTCTTAACGCTGAAGAGGTTTTGTGATTACGCGAAATGCATCTCTATTGGTGGGATCGTAGGGATAATGGGGAGAGCACTTCCTGACGTGAGTCTGCCAACACTTACACCAGTAACCTTGAGCAACGTTCAGAGATTGATGTAGTGCTACTCCAAAGCGATCTTGTCATCCATGACAGTTCTTTCCTTCTTTAGCAGTTTAAATAAAGCAGTTGCAAGAGAAAACGCTTTTCTTCTTACATCCTTGTAAAATATAGGTTCCGTTCTTTTCTTTATACTGATTTCCAGGAACCATATACAAGAAATATACTAGGTTTGCCGCAAAATGTCAACGTATTCAATATAAGCATAGGAGGAGAGGAGCAATATGAGTCATCCCAAATTTTTCAAACAGTTTTGGGAACTTTTTCAAAAGTTCGGGATAACTTATATTCAGCAGCTTTAGAAGGGCAAGATATGTGCTGGCAGGTGAGGCAAAACGGGAAGAAATGCCAGGATGATCAGTGCAATCATAAGCAAGAGAGTAAAGTATGTTTCTAGCTTTAATGTCTGGCGCATAACCATATGGATGCTAGCCGGAGTATCAGTACGCATGATACCACTGATAATCACTACGAGCAGTGGAAATGTCCACAGTGTAATGAGAAGCAGGTGATGGCTGTGACGGGGCACAGCGAGAAAGATAGGAACGGCATAAGCGCTCAGGAGCAATACCAGAAGCCAGATACGGCTCCATTGTATACCAATCAGGGATGCAATAGTATGTTTACCTGCATGCATGTCACCCTCAATATCACGCATATTGTTGAGGTGAATGATGGTTGCGGCAATAAGGCCCAGTGGCAGACTATACACAAACGTACTATATACGATATGTCCTGTCTGTACGGCGTAAGCCCCCATTGTAATCAAAGGGCCGAAGAGCAGAAACGCGACCAGCTCACCCAGACCCAGAGATGAGAGTGCACGAGGAGGAGCACTATAAAAGTATGCACAGAGCAAACCTATCAGACCAAAGAGGTAGAGTATAATGCCTCCAAAACTGGCAACGATCAGACCGAGCAGAGTACCCAATCCCAACAGAACCAGTCCAAGTGTCAGAACCCGTGTTGGTTTGACAAGCCCTTGTTGAATTAAGCCACCGGGTCCCAGAGCATTGCTGGTATCGATACTGCGCAAATAATCATAATAATCATTCACGATATGCGCACCCAGTTGCAGTAAGAACAAAGAAACGATCATACCAACAAAAGGCAAAACACGAAAGTGGCCGTAAGGAGATTGAACCGAGATGGACTGAGTCCAGGCCAGCACACTCCCCAATAAAGCAGGGAGGAAGGATAGGGGAAGATAGACTGGACGTATGCCATCTACCCAGACCTGGAGCCACTCCTTAGGAGCGCGTCGATATTCTGAGGGCTGTACCACAAGCGGAGCAGGCATGTGTACAGAGCGTGTGGAAGCAACAGAATGGACGAAGACCTCGGGCTGCAAAGCATTAATAGTTTCCAATGAATTTATAGGGACTGTTGGCACTTCTTCTGCCTGCACGGAATTGGCGGTTATGACGCGGCTTGAAGACGTAGCACGAGATCGTATCGGGCCAGAAGAGGTCTTTTTCTGTTTCGTGTTTACCTCATCAGTCTCAACTGTTCTATCGTGTTGAGAAGCCATTATATCGGGCGTTTTTTGCACAACTATTGTAGCGGGATCAGAAGCCATAGTATCAGATTGAGAAGCCGCAGAATCAGTATGCTTCAGGTCTTTCTCCATACGCCCTCCTCTCAGAGTAAAGTCATCGTTTAAGATGCTATTGGAATGAATATTTGAGTGCTCATAGAGTTCTTGTCAGGAGTTATCTCAACGTATATCGCGGTTCGCGTCAAGTTTTTGCAGTTCTTGTTGCAACTTTACCATCGATTGTTGCAGATGGGCCTGGCTAATAGCAGAAGTCAGGTCGCCTCGTGTCTTCTCCAGGATACCACGAGCGGCATCGGTTGTGCGTCTGAGGCCACTGGTGATAGCATCTGGAAAATCTACTGAAATGAGGAGAGCATAGATATCGTCCATGTAGCGCAGGAAAGTTTCGCAATCATCATAGTTACCATGACGCAACTGGTCGAGCACATAGCGTCTCAACTCGCCCACGGCCTCTGCAAGACCATTCAGGTAGGCGGCATAGCTAATAGAAAGCTCATCGGGCAAGGGCAGAGAGCGATGTTGAGCGAGAGCAGCAAAAGTAACAGCTTCCGCATATTCTTTCTGGGCATCCTGTACAAAGCCAGCATAATAGATATCCTGGTGATCGCGCAGGTCAATTGTCATCTCTGCCAGCAAAGAGGCGGCCTGAGACATAAGTTCCTCGGCCATACGAAACTCCTGGCGATGCGTTGCACGAATACTATTTGCACAGTAGCGGACAGCGGCACGAGATTTGGGAAGTGCGCGTTCACGTGCTGCATGTTTGAGCGCAAGATGATCTATAGCTTCGCGACCAATCGTATCTATGTTATAAAGCATAGCGATAATCCTTTCTATGATATCCATAGTGTACCATAGAAAGGATGAGGAAGGCATCAACAATGTAAAATTTGTTCAGTGCAATAGTAATAATGGTGCGCAGATCCTGATGCGGGCGCGATACTGACCGCATTTATGCTGCTCATGCTTATAAATGCAGTCCATACCCATCAAACGAAAGCATTAAACATCTTCAGGAATTGGTCCCATCTGGCGTATCCACATTTGACGGGCGAGAGTGCGGGCATCATAGCGCACTTTGTAATGCGTGAAGTACTGGCAGACGCGCTCGACATCACGTGACAGTAGCGAGAATACATCCGAATTGTGATAGGGATCGACAGCCTGCGCGAAATCGATCAGCGTAACGTTCCCTTGCCAATAGAGGATGTTATATGCCGACAGATCACCATGAATGCGACCGTGGACCAGGGCCAGTTCGATGTTACGTAGAATGCATTCAAAGAGCGGCTGGACCTCCCCTTGTTCGAGAATGACATCGCTGAGGCGGGGAGCTGGCTCTCCGATGGCACCGATATACTCCATCAGAACCGCGTTGCCGATCTGAGCAACCGGGCGGGGAACGTTGGCACCGTGTCCATGCAGCAGGCGTTGCGTCTGGTATTCATATTCGATCCAGGACGCGACCTGAGCGGCGCGTCCACGTTCGGTTTTACGCGTGGCTGCGCTACCGCGTCGGCTGTTGCCGTGCTCGGCCTGTCCTTGCTCGTCTCGTTGAATGCGGCTGAAGCGGTAGACGGCATCATTGCGCAGACTACGGAACATGCGTGGACGATAGATCTTCGCGGCAAGGTATTGCTCTCCCGTTGAGGGATGAGCTGCGCAACAAAAGACGGTAGCCTCCTTTCCGCTATGCGCTTCATGTAATACGTCAGTAATCAGGTGCTGATCGTAGAATGGTGTTAGCGACGAAAGCGTCCAGGGAGCATCGCGGCGAGAAGCCAGTAGCGTTGGATGGAACGCTGGTTTAGGCTGCGGCTCATCGTCGTATGACTGTTCACGCAGCCAGCGCTGGACATCGGAGCTACTCTCATAACTGGTTTTGCGTGTTGGTTTGGCCTGAACATGAGACTGTGTACGTGCACGTTCGCGTGCGCCCGGCTTTATTTTTATGAATGTTGCGCTTTCTTCAGAATCGTCGTCAAATTGTCTCTTCAAAAGAATTGCTCCTTTTAAACGGGTAGCCGAATTCTATGTGGATACTATGAGTAAGATTTTTTCTGTCCGGCATTTTGTTGTTTGCCCTGCTACATGTTATTTGAACGCAAGGCAAAAAGGCATACAGAGTGCGCGTAGTGGTATGGCAAGGACAGGAAAAATGGGAAGAGTTGTTTTGGGGATAGTGGTACTGAAGTATGTCTTATTAGAACAAGGTAGGGGCAAAGATCATGAATAGACTACCGTTGCGTACTGCGAACGTGGCGTTGAGTACAGGTAATATATTGAAGAAAAGAGCGTTTTTGAGTTCCATGGGTGTCGTAAATGTGGCCTGCATGGGCTTCGTAAACGCGGCCCCTACGGAGTACCATACCCCTTGAAAACAACGGGAATGACCAATATTGACATAATAAGCACCTCCTATAAATCGTGTATTTGAAAGGAGGATACCATAGTGTAGAGTGAAATGCAAGGGATTTGGGGGCTGAATTTTATAAGTCGTTGCTATCCAACCATATTGTCACGGGGCCGTCGTTCAGCAACTTTACCTCCATATGCGCACCAAAGATGCCCCCTTCAACTTGAATGCCGTAGGTCGAGATAATCTCTTTGAAGCGTTCAACCAGCGGTTCGGCAATTGCAGGAGGGGCAGCAGCGGTAAAGCTGGGGCGGCGGCCTTTACGGATATCGGCGTAGAGGGTGAACTGGGAGACGACGAGCGCTTTTCCATTAATATCAAGTAGGGAGCGATTTATTTTGCCTTCATCATCATTGAAGATGCGCAGATGAACAATTTTGGAGACCAGGTTTTTGATCTCAACCTCGCTATCATTCTGCCCTATGCCCAGGAGTATCAGAAGGCCGTAGTCTATCTGACCAACAATCTGCTCCTCGACGGTGACGCTGGCGCTGGTAACACGTTGTAATAGTGCTCGCATGTTTTCCTCAATTAAAATGATTTCCTGCGTATTCTATCACAGCGGATAGAGGCGCGGAATGCAAAAAATTGGTTCATTCGTCTTCTTTGTGAGCGCTGCCACCCTGCTCTTTTCAGTCTTTTTGGACGAGTTTCCTATACTAGAATAGAAGGTTACAGAACAAAGAAACAAAAAATATAGTTAAAAAGTGATGCTCTTCGATCTGTTAAGGAGGTGTGTGACGATAGACCTTGTACCATCATCCCATTACGACCTGTTTCACACCATCTTTGACCACATGCCTGTTGGAATTGCCTATGTGAGTTTGAGGGGGAAATGGCTGCTCGTCAATCCCAAACTGTGTGAGATCTTACAGTATTCCTGGCAAGAACTTGAACATTACACCTATCTGGATCTCACCTTCCCAGAAGATCGGAATCAGGACCGTTCCTACGTCCAACGCTTCCTGGCAAGGGAGATCACCAGTGCCTCTTTTGAGAAACGCTTTCTGCAGAAGGATGGATCAACCGTCTGGACCTCTATGACCGTTTCGTTGATCTTTGATTCAGCCGGGTCTCCTTCCTATTTTGCCGCGATCATTGAAGATATTGAGACTCGTAAGCAACGAGAGGAACATCAGGCCACCCTGTACACTCACGAAGCTCAGGCTCGTGAGCAGGCCGAGTATAGCAATGAGCAGATGCGGGTGCTGCAAGCCATTACGGATCATGCATTGGCGAACCTCTCGCTTGATGACCTCTTTCAAGCTGTGCTCAGACGAATTCGAGTGATCATGGCCGCCGATAATATTGCAGTCTTGTTGCTTAATGAGGAGGGTACCTTCCTGACTGTTCGCGCCGTTAATGGTATCGAAGAGACGGTAGCCTCTAGCGTTCGTATTCCTGTGGGAAGAGGCTTTGCAGGAACCGTTGCAGCTCGCTGCCAGCCCGTCATTGCTGGAAAGCAGATGCCCGTGGAAATTCTCACACCGATTCTCCGTGAGCAGCTTCATACGCTGTTGGGCGTTCCCCTGGTAGTGGAAGGCCGTGTCCTGGGCGTGATCCATATCGGGACGAAGCAGCCACGAACGTTTACGCAGGAGGATATTGATCTTTTTGAGCGCGTCGCCGACCGCCTGGCAATGGCCATTGAACGCTCATCGCTCATTGAACAGGCTCTGCTGGCACGTACGCGCACAGAGGAGATGAATTAGCAATTGCGGGTTCTACAAACGATCACCGATACTGCGCTGAACCATCTGGGCCTCGAAGATCTCTTCCGCGAGGTGCTTCGTCGTCTTAATGAGATTCTGACCGCCGATACGATTGCCATCTTACTATTGACTGAAGATGGGAAACATCTGACCATTCGTGCGGCAAAGGGGCTGGAGGAAGAGCTGAATACTGTGCAGGTCCCCGTCGGGCAAGGCTTTGCGGGCACGATTGCCGCCCAACGCCGACCGTTGATTGTTCCTGACGTCTCCCAGATTGAGGTCGTGAGCCAGATTCTGCGTGAGAATGTCCACTCGCTGATGGGAGTTCCCTTGCTGGTTGATGACAGGGTCATCGGTGTTCTCCATATTGGCACGAAGTATCCCCACCTCTTTACAGAACGTGATGTCGAGCTCCTTCAGCGGGTAGCGGATCGCATCGCGCGTGCCATTGATTATGCCTCGCTCTATCAAGCTGAAAAGCAGGCGCGTGCTCAAGCAATTGCACATGCCCGCCAGGTTGAAGCCGTCAATCAACAATTGGAGCAAGCAAGTAAGATGCAGCGTACCTTTGTGTCGATCATTGGTCATGAGATTCGTACTCCTTTGACGGCAATTCAGGGCTTTAGCGAGTTGTTGCGTGATGGTGAATGGAGTATGGAGGAGGTCAGAGATTTTGCCTCTGACATCTATATCGATTCACAACGTCTCAATCGGATCATCAGTGAGTTGTTGGATCTGGAACGCATGAAATCGGGTCGCATGGGTCTGAATATGAGTGAAGTGCAATTGAATACCTTGTTGAGGGAGGTTGTTACGCGTGCGCAGGCAAGCACGCGGAATCACACGTTCATACTGAACCTGGATGAGCGCATCTCTCAGGTGCAAGCGGATGAGGATAAGCTGACACAGGTAATGACGAATCTGCTCTCGAATGCCGTCAAATATTCGCCTGCTGGAGGAGAGATTCTGGTAACAAGTCAATTAGAGGGGGAGAATGTCCATATACAGGTGCAGGATCATGGCATGGGTATTCCCGCCAATGCGCTAGAAAACCTGTTCACTCCATATTACCGTGTCGAAACAGACTTGACGCGTTATATTCAGGGAACCGGCCTGGGTTTACCTATTGTCAAAGAGATTATGGAGATGCATCACGGCAGCGTGTGGGCAGAGAGTATCCTGGATCAGGGTTCCACCTTTCACCTCTTGCTTCCCTCCAGACAGTCCCCCGACAATCCTGACGAAGATGCTCAGGAGTAACAGGGACTGTTTTTATTTTTCTATGTTGGACACGTCTTCTATATTGATGGTTTTATCTTTAATGTTCATGAGAGGAAATTTTATAATGGCAAATATTACGCAGGAAGCGCAACGGCTTATTGAAAGAGACAATCTTGGTATCCCTACAGAAGTCTATAAGCCAAATGTTATTATTGGTATCATCTTCGGCTTGATTTTCATGATTTTTGGTAGTGCCTGGTCCTTGATTACTCTTATTCTAATAGATGGTTCTCGTTTTTTGATGCAGCAATCCTCATCGCCATCTATCGATCCATCGTCCCTGTCATCTATTGATCCATCGATGAATCCTATGCCATCTTCTGGAGTAGATCTGTTCGGGACAATCGCAAGTATCTTTGGCATCATCTTTCCTTTGTTTGGATTATTATTCGTGGGAATTGGCCTTATGATGTTTGTGCGGACATTTCGCAATCGCAGCAATCAGGCTGTGGTCTGTACTGACGGCGTGGCTTATGTGACGCGCAAAGGTGCCGATGCATTTCGCTGGGACCAGGTATTGATGGTTTTCAATAGAACATCTGTGAGCACAAGCACAACCCACGATGCGAATGGTTTTACAAGCACCAGTACGAGTGTCAATCACAAATACGCCGTTCACTGTCACGATGGACGGAAATTTGTCTTTGATAATAGTTTGAGTCATGTCGAGGATCTGGCGGAGAGGATAGAGGTTGAGGTAGCGCGTAGGCATGCGATGGTACAGTGATGGAGTGAGCAAGCGTCGTTCTTGAAGATGTGCAGAAAGGCAATTTTATGGTCACAAATTGTTGCCACTGGACAGGATCAATCAAAACATTCGCAGCGAATTCTATTCGCTTCCCCTGTTCCGCACTGAGTACGAAGGGCGCTCTCTGCGCGAGAATCTCGGCTGTAAAGCAGTTCAGCACTGCAGTCCTCTCTTCAGCTATCGCTTAAGCAGAACATCTCTACTCTCCTCATGTACCACAACATACTCATATATTGTAAAGGGGCAATGTATGAGTATGCGGCTATAAGGGGACAAATTGTGAACCAGTTCACTGTTTTTTTCGACAAAAGCTGCTATACTCTCATAAATAGAAAAAGAATATGGGTAGTGAAAAGAGAATAAAATTATAACACTGCGTATGTACCCCGGGTAGGCCTATAAAATAAATGACACTGTATTCTGTATGATCTCTTAACCTTTTTTACGATCCGTATGTAGGACGGGATTGATGAACTCACCCCTCCTGTTCGGACCCATCCCTTTTCCTGGACCCGGCATCTTTTTCTTTGAAAGGAGCATATTATGGCTAATCATCACAAAGACGTTCTGGTATTCTCTTCTCTTAATACTCGTATTCCCAAAATCGTAGTTTGCTCATCTACTCTGTTTTTATTGTTCCTGTTGAGCGCCTGTAGTGGAAACATAACGCAGGCATCTTTGATGGGCACAAGCATCAGATCGAATGCTCAAACCCCACATACAGCAGTTGCGACAACTTATCCGGTCAAGGTCTTCTTCTCCCGCTTTCCACAATCAGCCAGTAATTCTAGTGCCGTTTTCCCCGTCAGTAGAATATCGCCAACTATTGGAGTGGGAACCTTTGCTATCCAACTTCTCATTGCAGGGCCAACGACTGCCGAGCATAGTGCTGGCTACTTCTCTGAATTGAATAGTATACTGAGTGGTCCATCGAACTGCACAGCACCTTTCCCAACTGGTGGGCCTGATTTCATTCTCACATTAAATAAAAAAGGAAATGTAACAGAGACAGGAACTGCAACTTTGCGCTTCTGTCGTGCAACTTCATCACCTGGTATTGGTGCAGATGCACGTATCAAAGCCGAAATTAATGCCACCCTTAAACAGTTTTCGAGCATTAAGAAGGTAGTGATCCTGAACGAAGATGGTCATTGCTTTGCTGATCTCAGTGGAAACAATGTCTGCCTGCATTAGTTGGCTATTGCCTGTCCGCTACAGAAAACTAAAAAAGAACGAGAAGATGTTGTAAGAAAAACCAGCGGTAGAGTCCCATTAGGTGGTGGTCGAGCATAAAGAGCAGGGAAAAAAGGAAGATGCTCTTTATGCTCGACCACCACCTAATGGGACTCTACCAGTGGCTCTTAATTTAAGATTTTCACTAAAAACTTCATCAAGCTATCAAACCACTTGCACGATTTGCTCATTTCCCATATGTCCCAACCTGTACCCCCACCGCCACCGCAATCGAGAACAGCGCCAGATCAGATATACTCACATCAAATGCACTCAATCCCAACTTCCTCGCACGCAAACTCGCATTCCCATAGAGCCGCACACTGGGACGCCCCGTACTCAATTGCACCACCTCCAGTTCACGCCAGCAGACACCATGCATACCTGTCCCTAGCACTTTACTGATCGCTTCCTTCGCCGCAAAACGTCCAGCCAGCTTGAGTGCCTTGCCACGACATTGCTGAATCTCCTGTTCCGTGAAGACGCGCTGCAGAAAGCGCTCACCGTGTCGTGTGAGGACGCTACGTATGCGCTCGATTTCAATAATATCGACGCCGATGGCAACATTGATGCCTTGTGTTGGAAGCAAGGGTGCGGGAAGATCAGCCATGCCCGATGGACCAAAGAGGTCGCTAGGAAGAGAGATGCCTGGCTGGCTTACCAGGGGCGTAAAGAGCAATGGCTGATCTTTATTCATTATTTGCCCTCTTCTAAACCCAGTATGGGCTGCTGAGGGAGGATGCTGGTGGTGTCTCCGGGTGCCAGAATGGAGGGTGATGGATTGGTGCCGCGTCCCATACCACGGTAGATGAAGCCCTGACGCTCCATGTCGGCGGCTTCGTAGATGTTGCGTCCATCGATCAGTACGGGACGATGCATCGAACCGCGAATCTGGTGCATATTGAGTGATTTAAACTCATTCCATTCGGTTACGACAACAAGCGCATCGGCGTTCTGAGCTACCTCGTAGGGAGTTTCACAGAATGAGACGGAGTCCATATGGACCCCTTCACGTTTGAGCGCCTCACGCCCGGTCTCAGTCGCAACGGGATCGTACACCTGTACGCTTGCTCCTTGCGAGGTGACCCAGCGGATAATGTCGATGGCAGGAGCTTCACGCATATCATCGGTGTTGGGCTTGAAGGCCAGGCCGAGGACACCAACAGTACAACCGCGCAATGAACCGAGAATGTTGGTCAATTTACTTACAACCAGGCGGCGTTGATCGTGATTGATATCCATTACGGCATGCAATAACTGCGGGTGCAATCCTGCCTCGTCGGCCATGTAGGCGAGCGCTCGTACGTCTTTGGGAAAACAACTGCCACCATAGCCAAGGCCAGCATCCAGAAAGGCACGCCCGATGCGTTTATCATAGCCCATCCCCACCGCAACCTCTTTCACGTCGGCCCCCAGGCGTTCGCAGATCTGCGCAATTTCATTGATAAACGAGATCTTCGTCGCCAGAAACGCATTCGAGGCATACTTGATCATTTCAGCCGTGTAGAGATCGGTAATCACGATGGGAGCACGTAAGGGCAGGTAGAGGCGTGAAACTGTGTTGGCCGCTTCCGCTTCGGATGAGCCAAGTACGACGCGATCGGGATGCTGAAAATCCTGCACCGCTGATCCCTCGCGTAAGAACTCAGGATTGGAGACGACCGAGAAGCCGACATCGGGACGTTTGAGATTATTGTAAATGACACGCGAAACCACATCGCCACTGCCCACGGGAACGGTACTCTTATTAATAATGATCGTGTAGTGATCGAGTTCCTGCGCAATACTACGCGCAGCGCTCTCAACGTAACGCATATCGGCACCGCCCTGGTTGGCACCTGTGGGAGTATTGACGGCGATAAAAATAAATTCGCTATTGTCCAGAGCCTCGCTATAGCTGGTGGTGAAGCGCAGGCGACCGGCGTGGACGTTACGTTCGACCAGTTCTTCCAGGCCGGGTTCATAGATAGGAAGGATGCCCTGTTTGAGGCGTTCGATTTTTTCCTGCAACGATATCAAGGCAGGTGACCTGGTTGCCCATATCGGCGAGGCAGGTACCTGTAACTAGACCGACATAGCCGGTTCCAATAACGGAGATGACAGACACAAGAATTACTCCTCTATATTTACAAACGGATTTTCATGTTTTTCTTCGAGAATAGTAGTAGGTTCGCCGTGTCCAGAGAAGACCACCATATCATCATCGAGGGTATACAATTTTTTGCGGATAGAGTCTTCAATCTGTTGATAGTTGCCGCCGGGAAAGTCAGTGCGGCCAATGCTACGGTGGAAGAGCGTATCACCAGTGAAGACGCAATAGGGACGGCTCACGAGGCTAATGCCGCCGGGAGTGTGACCGGGCGTATGGAGAACCTCAAGAGAGAGAGTACCGAAAGAGATGCGACCGCCTTCTTGAAGCAGAATATCGGGTTTTCTTTTCACCAGTGGTGCTGCCGTTCATACGTTGTCAGCAGTGAGTTCATCGGTGTAAAGGGATACATCGGCAGGATGAATTGCCAGAGGGACGGGGTAGACCTCGCTTACGGCATCAATACCGCTAACATGATCGATATGTCCATGAGTATTAATAATATATTTAGGAACCAGTTTAAGTTCCTTAATAGTCTCTAAAATCTGCTCAGGCTCATCGCCGGGATCGATAATAACTGCTTCTAGCGTCTGTGGACAGGCGTAGAGATAGCAGTTCTCCTGAAATATGCCGGTCGTCACGCAGGCGACGATAGGCATCTGGTCTTCATTATTCTCAAGTTCGGGCATGCGTTCAGTTCCTCCTGGCCCTGCTGGAGGGCGATAACACTGGGGATATTATAACATAGCTGTCGCCAGCGTGTATTCGATTACGCCCGCATCCAATGAACATGCTCCATGCACGCGTCTGAACGATCAAAAGGACGCGCCCTACGCCTCCGAAGCAGCGTTCGGTTGCAGTGAAGAGGAGCGTATGATAAACTATGCTTCGTAGTGAGCTTGCTGACTGGGAAGATTTGCGTAGGTGAGAAAAGAGGATATATAGCAGTTTATTACTATCAGAGGCCGCGATAAGTTGAGTCTTATCAAATGTACGTATAGTCTGCAAGGGTAAAGCCTGGACGAAGTGGAAAGCGTAATGTAAAATGGGTATTAGGAGTGGTTGTTTTATCGCTCTGTGGTTAAATACCACTATCGCCCAAAGTATAGGCGAGAGGCCGATGCAAGGTCAGGAGAGTTGAGAAAGACATGTCAAAGGATCATTCGGAGCGAAGAACTTATCGAAAGAGTCCTGGACGGCAATATGGGTATGAGTATGATCCACTGCGTCATCGCAATGAAAAGAGCCAGAGTGGAAAAATAGATAGTGGTGGATTGAGGGAGCCGGGGACTACTCGCGGAGAAACGATGAGCAAATCTGGTTCTTTAGCCGCGCAACGACCTGATCTGCGTAGAACAAGACAACTCCTGCGTCAAAATATCATCGCCACCAAAGCACGCTTTGTTGAAGAAGGCGGCGAGCAAGAAGATTTTCCAGAGATCGAGCAACCGCTACAACGTGTTCCAGAGTATCCAGAGTATGATGAGGAAGAGGATACGACGCTATACCGTAACGTTATCCTACACGGAGCGGTCGTCTGGTGCAGCCACGTCCTACTCCAGTGCGGGAACGTTTGTGGATCCGCAAGCAGAGACCTGGGAAGATGTTGGCGATGTAGATCCTGATCAAGGGTATGAAGAGGTCGATCCGCTTGATGCGCGTATGGGATATATAGAGGAAGAGCCGCGCTATGCTGTCCAGGCGACCAGTACGAGCGCGTCAAGGTCAGGGAGAACCGTTGCGTAGTGTGCGTCCGGTCGAGCCAGAGGACGATTACTACGGCGATGAGTATGATGATGTATTATGAGGAAGAGATGAGCGTGTACCGACACGGCGTAGAGGCAAGAAGCGTAAGATGTCGCGCCGTGGCCTGTTGATAGGAGCAACCGTCGTTGCGCTAGGTGGTGCAGGTGCGGCTGCTTATGAACTGGCACCGAAGCTCCCGCAGGTCGTAGGGAACAGCGGCCCAGAATGTTGAGCAGCAGGTGCAGGAAGCATTCCAGCAGGGGATGGCACAGGGTGCAAAGATGTGCGCAAAGAATTTATCACCGCGCTGGAAGATATGGAAGGTTTCACGCTAAATGGAGCTATAGCGGCTGCGAAATTAACACGCGTAGCCTATGATGTCTTTGTCTCACCTATTGTACAGTTTGGTTCCACGCTCACCGGAGATTTCCTCAATGGAATGCTTAAAGCGGTCAAGACGGCGCGTGGCTGGCTTGCTACTGTGTACATGGATAATTCTGCTATGATTGCCATTCAGAAGGTACTCGAAGCGTGGGTTGGCAAGGTATGGAGTATGCCCAAGCAGCTCAACGCTATTGCGGATACCGATCTGGATGGAGCTCAATCGTATCTCAATGCCTTGCAAACGAAGATTGCACAGGAGAAGGCGAAATTGAATAATCCCCAGGTGACGCCAACCGCGAAGCCGAAGGCGAAGTCGTAAGAGCATAATTATGCCCTTGAACTCTTCAAACCGGATAGTGCAGGGTAGGGGCCAGCTTTAGCGCGTCCATCCGCCTGCCCCATTTATGGGGGAAGGTAGCTTCCGCGTTTATTTTTTCAACCACATTATTAAGCCCGTATCACCCAACGGTGTAGGGGCGCGATTGATAAGCTCATAAGAGGAGAAGAGAGATAGTGTCATTGGTAGAGAGTGAGGTACAGCCGCAGTTGCTGCGTATTGATGATCTTGCACATCTCTCTGGCGTGCCGAGCAGAACCATTCGTTTCTATAATACTCAAGGGCTGTTACCTGCGCCTATAATGCGGGGTCGTGTTGCCTATTATAACCAGGAACATATACTTGTGCTGGGTATTATACGAGATTTGAAGGAGCAACAAAATCTGCCTTTGGAGGTCATCAAACAACTGCTGGAGATTCGAGAGCAGCAGGGAGACGTGCAGATGAACCTGGCGCTCAAGCAACGTATGTTACGAACATTGACGGGTGGAACTCAGCAGGTGCGCCTTTCTAAAGAGGAACTGATAAGACAGAGCGGAGTGGGAGATGAGGAGATCGCTGATCTGGTAAGTCAGGGATTGCTCTTTCCCATTGAGGTAGAAGGAACGGTACTTTTTAGTGGCGATGATGTATTATTGTTGGACCTCTACCAGAATCTCAAACAATCAGGTCTACCGATAGCATTACCCGCCCTGATACGTTTTCAATTGCGTCAACTGGTACGTAGTGAAATTGCCGCATGTGAGCAGCACCTGCTCCCTCAATGGCAGGCCGATGGACTACCAATAGAAGAGCAAACAGAACAATTCGAGAAAATATTGACTCTGACCGATACCCTCATCTCCGTCATGCACCGAAAGCTATTGTACCTGTAGGGGCCAGATTATGCTGTTTAAAATTAAATCTGGCTACCAGGGTTGCAATCGCTGTAGGGAAGACATTTATTATTCCGTGACCGTATTGCTCTTTTTGCCACAAGGAATAATAAATGTCTTCCCTACATCGGTCATCTTCTGGTACCGAAAACTGGATATCTGGGGTAATTTTTAAAGAGCATTATCGCGCCCGAATCCAGCCCCTACCAAAACGATCACGAACTTTTCGTAGCTTTATCTTCCGTATTTACAACTTCTATAGGAGCATCCTCTGCACTTTCCACTTTGGCAGAGGTAGGAGCGTCTTCAATAGTCTCTTGTTCTACCGATTCATTTCCCTCTGTATGTGTAATTTCGCCATCCTCGACATTGACCACCTCCCCATCCAACGTTTTAGGTGCCAGCTTTTCATTCGCCGTAGCAGGTTTCTGAGCAATGCCATAAGTGGCCGCAACCTCGCCGGGAGGGACAGGTTTTGAATAGCGCATGACCAGGTAGGTGATGGGGAACAGAAGAATAAACACGACAAGCGAGGTCCATTGAGCCTGTTTCAGGTGCCAGTCGATCACGCCGAAGAGTTTCACATAAGCATTATTGCGTACAAAGAAGAGTAGAAACTGAGTGATAGCATAGCTGAACAGGTAGACCAGCATAAGGATGCCAGGGCGTCGCACACGGCGTGCCAGGAAGAGCATAAGTGCGAGCAGGACGAGGTTTGTGATCAGTTCATAAGCAGCGGCAGGCTGAACGGGAACGTTACAAATTCCGGTCTGACAGGCCCAGCTATTAGGATTTATGTAAACCGTTGACCAGGGAAGAGTACTCTGGTAGCCAACGATATCGCCGTTAATCAGGTTGCCGATGCGACCAAAGATCTGACCGGCGGCTGCGAAGAGGACGCCTGCATCGACAAGCACCAGGGGATTGACGCGCTCGATGCGAGCACGCCAGAAGAGCGTCGGAATCACCAGGAAGATCGCGCCGAAGAAGGCCATGCCACCCTCCCAGGTAGCGATGATATGAATGGGGTGTGGGAGGTAAACTGTGAAAAGGGTGGGCTGTTGAATGACGAAATAGAGACGTCCGCCGATCAGGCCAGCTGCGATACACCACCAGAGGACGCGATAGACCATATCCTGATCGATGCCTTTACGTGTTGTGTAGCCCTTAATAATCCAGAGTCCGATAATGATACCAACAACATACATCAGGCCATACCAGCGCAATGCGAGAGGACCGAGATGGGCAATGATCGGATCTATATTGACATAAATATATGGGGGGCCGATACTTAGCCAGCCCCGACTGCTAATATCTGCGATGGGGAGTGTCATCATTGTAAAACTCCATGCTAGCAATTTAGTACAAAATGTAACGCTGTCACCTAAGCTGTATGATAGTACGATATGAAGATACATGCAAGAGGGTAGAGGTTTCTGAGAGGGCTTTTCGGAAGTTGCAATTTACCGCATTGTCCATAAAAACATATTAGTTAGCTAGTACGATTATGCATATATAACTTCTATGTAGCAACGCACAAAAGTATTGATGTAAATAGTACTATTCGGTAATCAAATCGCTCCCTTTCCCATTTTTTCTACAGCTATGATGTTTCATTGCGTATCATCACATTTTATAGTATTCCTATTTTTTTGTGACACAAATTTTTATTGACTATTACCTGTTAATAAAGTATATTTGATTAGTCTGATGTAAGGGATTTGGCATTATCAATTAACATCGTTATGTCAATGGTTAGCGCTATACTGTTTCCTTTGATTTAGCCGTTACGTTGACTGTGGATGCGCAATGTATAAGTCGGTTCGGTAGTTCAAATAATACATGCCTGATCATTCAAATAATTCCCTATACATCACAACAACGTAAATTGGTGTCTTCATTTTTCTCTTTATAAAACTGACGTAGCGGTGGAATAAGCATAAAATGTAATGTCTGTTTTTAATCGGCCCTGATCAGGCCAGGAGAATTATGGAAATGTTAACCGAAGGAACGGGAAATCCTGAGCGAACACCTAGACGGCCTTTCAAGCTGCAACGTTTTAGCCTCCTGTTACTGTTCTGTTTTTTGGCAATGGTTATTGCTACCGCTGCTCTCTCTTTCAATCTATTATCGCCAGTTCACGCAAGCAATGTTGGTAATCTTAATCTGGACCAGTTGAATAAAGATGTCCTGAGCAATGCGAAAATCGTTCACAATCATAAATCTGTGACACCTTTTCATACCAATGGTCTCCAGCCATCTGTGGCTCCACACGCTACTGGCATTACTCTTCCCTATAATAATGTCGGTACCTTGCTCGATCACGGCACAACTAATGCTAATTTTGATGGTGCTAGTGCTGGCTACTCGCAGAACGCTCTTTTTAAATCTGGATTGTATTCGGGTGCATCCTGGTATGGAAATAGTAGCTACTATCAGGAAATTGTTCTGAATGGAACGACGTTCGACTGGCCGGATGTAGTCTATGGTGCACTTGATAATGTTGCAGCCACGGGACAGGTTATTCCACTTCCAGCTACGGCGAATACTTCATCGCTCGGTTTTCTTGGTGCCGCTACTGGTGGCCCTCAAGGCGGAACAGCCACCATTACCTATACCTGATTTCAAGCACACAAACCTTCTCATTGAAGTTTGATGATTGGACGCTTGGTGGTGGTTCGGCAAGAGTCTCTTCATTTGATAAGATCGCTACGGCAATGACCTATCGTGATCTTCGGGGTGGGGTTACTCAAAATGTCAAAACTTATCTTTTCTATACAGGAGTCAATCTGGCAGCAGGTAAGACAGTCCAGAGCGTAACCTTACCATATAGCCCATCATTGCATATCTTCTCCGCTGGTTTCAGACTGTCCTCTTACTTTAATCCTTATGACAATACTGGTATCAGCGATGATGCAAATGCTAGTGCTGGGAACTTTGATGGTACTGGCAACAGTTACTCGATGCAAGAACTGAGCAGTTATGTTCAGCCAGACGATGTCGTCCCTTATAACGGTACACAGTTGTACTGGCCAGCTACCCTTGCTGGCTCTGTTGATAATACTACCTCCAATAATAACGTGGAATACACCTTTGATTCTACCTACGCCGCTGGTATGACAAAAATTGGCTTCGTCGGCTCAGCCACGAATGGCCCTTCTTGTGGCAATGTTACTCTCAAATTTACGGATAATTCTACTTCTCAATATAATCTCTGTTTCAGCGACTGGACCCTGGGAGGTGGAAAAGCGTATCCAGCAAATGGGAACATGTACTTCCTTGGTTTCCCGAATCGCAATGTTGCGAATGGCACTAAACAGAATGTGAAGACTTACCTCTTCTATGATGAAATAGTGTTCCCATCTGGAAAGCCAGCCATTGCATCTGTAACTCTACCTTCTTCCGCCAACCATGGTCAGATGCATTTCTTCGCACTGGGACTTGGCTCTGGTACCTACACTACAAATGTGGGATCAACAGTAGATAGTAGTAGTCACACCTTTGGAAATTTTGATGGTGGATATTATAGCTACTCAACTAATGCGTTGCAGAAAGCTGGCGTTGTACCTGTCGCATTGCAAACGTCGCAGCCAGGAATACTTAACTACCTGAACCGTTTGACTTTCAACGGTGTCACCTTCTACTGGGATCAGAATGTCTCTGTATTCCCTGACAATCTCATAGCAAATGGACAGGTCCTATCCTTGAATAATCCAACACCAAATGAAAATGGTGGTACTATTCCTGTAAATCCTGTTACAAATGCGACTCACCTGGCCTTCCTCGGTTCTGCAACAGGTGGCTCATCGTCTGGGAACATCGCTATCAATTATTCTGATGGTAGTAGTCAGGTAGTAAGCCTGGGCCTCTCTGATTGGTGCGCGAAAACACCTTCATTTAATAATCGTGTCGCTCTTTCGATGGCATATCGTAATAGTGGCACTGGTTCTCAGACAATCAACAATCATCTGTATTATGCAGAAGTCACACTTAAATCGGGTTTGACGCCTGTAAGTGTTACCATGCCTACCACAAGTGGTGGCCAGATGCACATTTTCTCAATGGGCCTTAAATAAGAACATTTCTGAATACATGCATTGCGCAAGGATAGAAGATGGGTCTCCTCAATCAACCGGGGAGACCCATCTTCTATCCTTTACGTCTGAGAATGGAGACGTCGGAAATCGGAGCTATTGACCAAGTTTACTCAAAAAGCCCACAACTGTGCGAACACCCTTAAAGAACTGGTCGAGGGAATATTTCTCGTTAGGAGCATGCACGTTATCGTCTGGTAAACCAAAGCCCATCAGAACAACGGGTGCATGCAGAATGTCATTGAACAGGGCTGCAATAGGAATGGAGCCTCCTTCGCGCGTGAAGATCGGTTCCTTGCCGTATACTTCCTTAAGAGCCTCTGCCGCCGCATGCATAGGCGGGCTAGCAGGCGAAACAAGCACACCATCACCACCATGGATTGCGCGTACAGTAACGCTCACATCTGTTGGCGCAGCCTCCTTCACAGCACGCTCGAACAGGGAAAAGACCTCGTTCGGTCTTAGTTCTGGTGGCAGGCGCAGGCTGATCTTTGCTTTCGCCGTAGCGGGTATAACGGTCTTCGCACCTTCACCAGTAAAGCCGCCGATGATACCATGTACCTCCAGAGTAGGCCGTGCACCGATGCGCTGGAGAGGAGGATACTCTAGTTCGCCTGAGAGCTGTTTGACGCCCATCTCTTCGCGCAATGCCTCATTGATGTGCAGAGGATCGTGCTGCCAGAAATCCTTCTCATCCTGTGTCGGTTTGTGCATTTTATCGTACAGACCAGGAATATGGATGTGACCATCAGCATCCTTCAAGCGAGAAATGAGAATTGCCAGAGCGTGAAGGGGATTAGGAGCGACACCTCCATAGCTGCCCGAATGCAGATCGTGCCTGGCACCCTGGACTTCCACTTCTGTATAAATGATACCGCGCAACCCGTAGATGAGGGCAGGAATGTCTGCGGCAGGCATGCCAGTATCGCAGATAAAGGCGGTATCACACTGCAGACGCTCAGGGTGAGCCTTGACGAAAGCCTCAACTGATTCGCCTCCCGCCTCCTCTTCGCCTTCAATGAGCACACGCACATTTACCGGAAGAGATCCATTGACGGCCATCAACGTCTCAAGAGCTTTCATCACCAGCATCGTCTGGCCCTTATCATCACAGGCACCACGACAATAAATATTGCCATTGCGTATATCTGGCTCAAACGGAGGTGTTTCCCAGAGATCCACCGGATCAACGGGCTGCACATCGTAGTGTCCATAGATAAGAAGCGTCGGTTTAGCCGCAGCGTGTAACCACTCCCCATAGACCAACGGGTGGCCTTCCGTGGAGATCAGTTCAACCGCCTCAAAGCCAATATGTTTAAGTTGTTGTGCAGCATATTCAGCAGCCCGACGAACATCAACATTATGTTCAGGCAACGTACTGATGCTGGGAATGCGCAACCAGCCTTTCAAGTCCTCAAGAAAGCTATTCTCATGTTCAGTGATATATGTTTCAAGTTCAGCCATAATCTCATCCTTTCCCTCACATACGGAATATATGGTATGGTAGCAGGGTAAAGGAAGAATGTCCAGTAGGGGCCGCATAATCGCGCCCATGCATCATCCCCACATATACTAATTAACACCCATCATCATCATACGGGCTGGTGCTTCCCATATATTCATCATTGCTATAAAAGCCAGAAAACGTTTCTAAGCAAAACTCTTGAGAAGAAGTATCCTGGTAACGTGACGAAGGGTAGCATGTTGTCGGCAACGGGCTGAAATTTAGAGTGGTGGAAGACTCGCTGGTATGCGGACTACTCCCAACAAACATAAACGAATTGTGCAGATACAGATTTTCCATATGGCTCCTTCTGGCTCCTTCACTCCTCACACGAAATGACCACATAAAACTTATTTTTATTATGCCCTATCTGGAGATGTGAGAAAATATCATCTACTTATCATGTACGTTTCAAGGAGGCGATTTTTACTTATCAAATGTACAGATTTGTTTTCTGGAAGGCATGCGTGTCGAAGAAAGCAGCCAAATCTTTCCCATACCTTACCATATAAGAAATAATATGGTATAATTTATCAAAGATGACATTTTACGCTCCTTGTGGCAAGATATATATGAGGTGCCATTTTTCTGGTGGAAGAACTATTCTATTATTTTTGCTTTGTAGACACTATTTTAGTATTTTAGCCATCATGCTAGCTAGCTGTTCCGCGAAAATCTGGTCATCTTCTAAATAATCTTTGTTTTTCTGGGTCGGTGGTTCCATAAACTTTTCACGAAATGCTCTCTGAAAACAGACTCCCAACATCATCTCTGCCAAGAATGTCAGATCAATAGAAGGATCGATTCTCCTCAAACGCTGTTCCGCTTTGAGGTAGGCTAGCAAATGACCTTGAGAGGTTTGTGGTCCACTTTTTGAGGTTGACAACGTCTTTTGATAATGCTCAAGCAGACTCCGATCAGAAAATAATGACCCCATCAGCGGAGCCGTTTCTCGGTAGAAAGAGAGAGAGACCATAAAAATATCTCGAAAATTCTCTTCTACTGTCTCTTCCCCCACTTTAAACGCGAGTCCATTTAGTGCCTCAGAAAACAGCGGTAAATTCTCTTTAAAAACTGCTAACAAGAGTTCAGCTCGATTATGAAAGTGATTGTAGAGGCTACCCTCCGCACAATTCGCCTCCTTAGCAATCGCTTTTGTAGTTGCAGACACAAGTCCTTTGCTTTCAATAATGTGTCTAGCAGCCGCTAAAATTTGCCTTTTCGTTTCGCTCATGAGATTATCTTTCTTATGGATAAGCCATCTTTCATGTCTCTTCTCCACTAGCGGGACATCAAAAAGACTGCCTGATGGTGATATTCATCTTGTGCAATTACCTTTGAAATGAAGTCAGCTACATCAAATCGACTTAATGTAATAGGACCTTTGGGCCTTTGCGTACTAAATTCAACATACCCCTGAGGGGCCCGCTTCGAAAGTCGTGGTGGGCGAACGATAGTCCAATCAAGCGAACTCGATTGAACAAGTTTCTCTACCAATTGATGCTCACGGTAGAGATTGCTAAAAATGAGCGGTCTGATGATCCTATCGAAAACAAATGAGACAGGGGTCACCATTCCAGCGGACAGAGCGATATATCTCTTTACAGGAGTTTGAGCCAATGCTCTGAGTATCACACGTGTTGTATCAGACTCAACTGTATTTTTCCGTAGTGTTCCGCTTCCAATAACATTGATCACAATATCATACCCAGCCGCAGCCTTTATGATGGATTCCTCGTTCATGGCATCACCTTGGAAATACTCAAGGTGGCTATGTCCATTCATTTCCTCAGGAAGGTGACGCACAAACGCCCTCACATAATGGTTATCTGCTACAAGCCTCTCCACAACGGCTTTCCCAAGCTGGCCATTACCCCCAAGCACAAGTACTCGCATAACTTTCCCTCTTCCTATTTCGAAATCAAAAACTTTATTTATATCACTCCACCTAACTTATGAGCAGCAAGAGCGATGACGAAAGAGACCAAACAAAGTGCAAACCGAATCTGATCATAGAGTCCCCACTTTCGGACGAATGTTATCCAGTTCTCAGGCGGCAATTTGGGTTGCCATGTCATAAATCGACGGTTGAGCGGAACATTTCCCAGAAATGTAATACCAAGTACTGAACTTAACAGTATGACGTTGAGTGCCAGGAGAACAGAACTCCATCCTGAGCTAAAAAATAGAGATCCGACTATCATGCTGATTAATGCGCCTATCATCAATGGCGGTGCCAAATAGTGAAGCCGCGAGATCATTTGTTGGCGAAGCATAATGTGTGCCTCAGCCGCTAAGCAAAGAGATACTGGTTGGAGAACCAGTGTACCCATTGTAAAAATGCCGACTAAAACTCCATTGAGAAAAAATTGAGCTATCCAATCTAAGCTTGCTAGCATGAAAACTTCTCCTGTTTATCGGTCTTTGAAATGAGCTTGCACTCATATTATATGAGCGTTCACTCATATTTGTCAATACAGAATTGTTGAGATCTACTCATAACTGGAAACTCCCCTCAAACGTAAAAGGAGAGAGATGCAATGAATGATTGGGAGGAGAGAAGAGAGATGGAGTGGAAATCCACGTGGAATGATCCGCTGACAAGCTGCGTAGCGGCCTTTGATCAATTGATAGGGGATAAGATAGCTTGACTCTCTTGCCCTTACAATTCTTCAACCAATCAGGTATGCTCTCTCAAGAAGGATCTTCTTCTAAATATATTCTTGCCCACCCTCTCCAGGAACGCTTTTATGACACACACCTCCTCTTCCCAATTCAATCCTTCTTATACTGAGAATACACACAAACACTTCGTCGCAAAAACCGTGTACAAACCGGAATGCCGGAATGCTGGAATGCTATCCTCCATGACATTGTCGAAGAATCGAAAAGCCCCAGAAACCTCAAAAGCTTCCTTCCCAGGATTGTAGAAGCATGTTATAATTGCACCTGAACACTCGTTCTTAATTTTACGATATATATTGTTATGCCGGGGGGAGGACGTTTTTGTTATGCCAATACGACAACTGGCACCTGATGTTGCGGCCAAAATTGCGGCGGGCGAGGTAGTGGAGCGGCCAGCCTCCGTAGTAAAAGAATTAATTGAGAATAGTATTGATGCTGGCGCAACACAGATCCGCGTCGACCTGGCGCATGGAGGGCTGCAACTGATTCGGATAACTGATAATGGATCTGGAATTACAGCGGAAGAGCTTCCCCTGGCACTGGCACGCCACGCCACAAGTAAGGTAGAGCAGATTGATGATCTGGAACATATTCGCTCACTCGGCTTTCGTGGAGAGGCCCTCGCCAGTATTGCCGCCGTAGCCGAAGTAACGGTCCTGAGTCGGCAGCGGGATGCCGAACAGGGCGCACAGATCGGAGCGTCGAACGGTCAACTCTCGGAAGTGACTCCCGCCGCATCTCCTGTGGGAACAACGATCACTGTGCGCAACCTCTTCAGTGCTGTACCTGCACGCCTGAAATTTTTGAAGAGTCGCAACACCGAAGTCAGTCATTGTCACCACCTCCTGGAGCAGTATGCACTCGCCTACCCGGAAATTCGTTTTAGCGTCTTCAGCGATGGACGGCAGATATTTTCCACCCCTGGCGATGGACAGCTCTCTAGCGTCCTGGTCGAGGTGTATGGCTTGCAGGTCGCGGATCAGATGGTACCCGTGGGGAATGTGGAGCAGAGTGCTGATGGTGAGCATCCTGTCGTGAGTGGTTATACCAGTCGACCGACCTGTTATAAGAGTACGCGCCAGCACATTTCGTTTTTCGTCAATCGACGCTGGGTCTTGAGCCGTATGCTTACAGCAGCAGTGGAGGGAGCGTATCACTCGCTATTGCTTACTGGCAGGCATCCAATTGCGGTCATCAATGTTCAGATCGATCCTGCACTGCTTGATGTCAATGTGCATCCAGCCAAGACGGAGATTCGTTTTCTGAAAGAGCGGCGCGTTTTTGCCGCCATTCTGCGCGCTGTACGTGCAGCTCTGCTGGAAGAGCCTGAGATGCCAGAGTGGAAGCCACGCGAGGTACAGGCAGAAGCGACGCAAGTAAATGACGAAGAGGATGCATTGGCAGAACTCCAGCTTGAAGATGCTGAAGGACAGCCAGATACCGATGCCGCGCCGTCTCCATCAGATCCTGACCATAAGCGGAAAACGCATTTTCCACAGGATAATCCCTGGTTGACAGTAACCGAGGAAGAGAGCGGCACTCGCCCCCCGCTGATGTCCCGCTTATGGCAGAGTCATATTCATAAAACTCAGGATGTGACCCCGCTCAACGATGTGAGCCCTTCTATAACAGACAAAAAGAAGCTGCCTGAAGAAGATGTGTCGGACCCGATTCCCGAAGCTTTCCCATCCGATTCTGTAGAGACATCCCTGGAAGCCATGTGGGGCGATGGACGCTTCGGCATCCCCAATACTCCTATGCCCGCCGAGCCAATTCCTCAAACTGAGCAAGGGCAATCCCGTAAGGACGTGCAACGAGATGGAGAGCGGCAGGACAAGTTGCCGATAGGAAATAGTATTGATCCTCACCATCAGCGACGCTTGCCTCAATTGCGCGTCATTGGGCAGCTTTCACAAAGTTATATTGTGACTGAGGGCGAGAATGGAATGTATCTGATCGACCAGCATGCCGCGCACGAGCGTATTCTGCTGGAACGTATGGTAGCAGCATTAAAGGCCCGCACTCCGTTGTCACAATTACTGCTCACACCGCTGGAACTTGAGCTTTCCCCGTCCGAACTTGAGGCTATCGAGGAGCATATGCCGCAGCTAGAGCAGATCGGCTTCAAGCTAGAGATCGGCGAGAATCAGAAGCTGGCAGTCTGCGCGGTACCGAGCGTGCTGGTGAAACAGATGAACGCTCACTCATTGCACGAACTCTTGCTTGAAATGACCGCGCCGGAGAGTCTGGGGCATACAGAGACATGGGAAGAGCGTGCTCTGGCAAATGTAGCATGCAAGGCTGCAATCAAGGCGAATTACTTCCTGACCGTGAGCGAGATGCGCGAAATGATCGAGCAATTAGAGCAGACACGGGCACCCTATAGCTGTTGTCACGGTCGCCCTACCATGGTCCATTTTAGTTTACCTGCCCTGGCGCATGAATTTGAGAGGCGCTAAAAGCATGCTTGCAAACGTGTTGACCTCCGCCGCGAGTTGGAGTAGTGAGCAGCCTCTGCTGACGTATCTTGTACCAGAAGCAATGGAGGCCGAGTTACGTACGGGACAACTTGTTTCTGTACCTTATGGAGAGCGGCTCGTTGAGGGTATCGTCTGGGATATCCTTTCTGAGGAGCAGGTAGAACTCGACAAGGATATTGTTCTGCGCCCACTTCGTGATATTCTCGATACCGAGCCAGCGCTTTTACCACATCAGCAAGAACTGGCGCTGTGGATCTCCGAATACTACATCACGCCTCTAGCCCAGGTCACGCTACTCATGCTCACACGTGGATTGATGCAGCGTTCGCAATTCGTCTTACGCCTGGTGGAGGAGAGCCTGGAGCATACAAGCGAGCAAGATGTGCCATTGCAGGTGCGTGCGTTGATCGGGTTGCTACTAACAGATGGTACGCAGGACGTTGAACAGTTTAAAAAGATGTTAGGACCGAAACGAGCACAGCAATTCCTCAAAGAGGCGTTAGCAAGTGGAATTATCGAACGAGAAGCTCGTTTGCAGACTCCGAAGGCGAAGGCCCGCGTCAAGAAAATCGTGCGCCTGTTAGCACGAGGAGAGGCGCTAGAGACATGGCGCAAGCCGATAGAGGCCGTATTACAACAGAGCGTTGTTCAGCCAGAAGGGAACACAGATTCAGACTCTGTGCAAAGTACCTCACAGCCGACGAGCAAGGGAGGGCGTAGGAGGCATGTATTTGATCTTATGGGAAGTGCAACAGCTACTCTAGCACCTGGAGTATTAGATAAAGCTGGTCTCGCAGCTCAACATCAGCTCGCTGCAGTTGATCTCCTGCTAAACAGCGGCGCGGGTGAGAAGGGAACAGAGAGTTACTGGACGCCCAATAAGCTCTGTCAGGCCAGTAAGCTCACGGCAACCCAGTTACAGCAACTGGTTGATGAGCATATTCTGTTGATTGAGATGGTAGAGGTACAGCGAGATCCTTTGCTTGGACGTAATATTGCTCCCAGCATGCCTTTATCGTTAACCAGAGATCAACAACGGGCATTGAATTGTATTCTAGAAGGACTGGAAGCAGGCGAGGAAGCACCAACGCCGATATTACTGCATGGAGTAACGGGAAGTGGCAAGACGGAGGTCTATCTCCAGGCGCTGGCAGAGGTCATTGCACGAGGGAAGCGCGGCATTGTCCTGGTACCAGAGATTGCGCTCACCACACAGGCTATTCAACGCGTGGCAAGTCGTTTTCCTGGCCGGGTCGCTATTATCCATAGTGCGCTCAGTCTAGGAGAGCGTTATGATGAGTGGCGACGTATACGAGCGGGTAAGGTCGATGTTGTCGTTGGACCGCGTGCAGCGCTCTTTGCGCCTGTACCAGATCTGGGCATTATTATTCTGGATGAGGAGCACGAGTCAGCATACAAACAGGAAGAGATTCGGCCAACGTATCATGCACGTGAGGTTGCGCTGGTGCTGGGGCAGATATTACGTATCCCGGTTGTATTAGGGAGTGCGACCCCTTCGGTGGAATCGTTTTATCGGGCTGAGCAGGGGCATTATCGCCTGGTCGAGTTGCCTGGACGTATCGGAGCGGCCTTGCCACCTGTAGAGATAATTGATCTGCGCGAAGAGTTGCACGCGGGTAATACCAGCATTATAAGTCGGCGTTTACAGGAAGAACTTGAGCGTGTATTGAGCCTGGGGCAGCAGGCTATTCTCTTCTTAAACCGACGTGGTGCGGCCAGTTGTGTGTTGTGTAGAGATTGTGGCTTCGTCGCCATCTGTGATCTCTGCGATATGCCATTAACATATCATTCAACTGAACGTGTTTTGCTCTGTCACTATTGCGGGGGTCAGAAGGAGATATTGCAGTTTTGTCCTGCATGTCGTAGTTCGGGCATTCGTTACTTTGGCCTGGGTACGGAGAAGGTACAGGATACCTTGCAGCGTAGTTTTCCCACGGCACGTTTACTGCGTTGGGACCGCGACACAGCCAAAAACCGTCATGCACATGAACAATTGCTTGATCGTTTTGCCAATCGCGAGGCGGACATTCTTGTTGGAACGCAGATGATTGCCAAGGGGCTTGATCTGCCGGGAGTGACGTTAGTGGGGGTAGTTTCGGCGGATATTGCCTTGAACCTGCCCGATTATTCCTCGCCAGAGCGTGCGTTTACCTTGTTAACGCAGGTTGCCGGGCGTGCTGGACGTGGTCAAGAGGCTGGCAACGTCATTATCCAGACCTTCAATCCGCAGCATTTTTGTATTAATGCTGCTTCACGCCATGATTATGCTGAATTTTATGCATTAGAGATTGAGACACGCCGTCGTTACGGCTATCCACCATTTCGCCAGTTCGTCAAATTTACTTATAGTCATAGCAATCGTTACCGTTGTCAGAACGAGGCGCTCTTGTTATCCGAACGTATCAATGAAGAGATTGAGCGTCTTGCATTGGAGGATACAGATATCGTGGGACCTGCTCCGGCGTTATTAGGGCGCATCAAGGGCAAGTATCGCTGGCAGATGGTCGTGCGTGGCCCTGATCTTCATCCCTTGATGCGTATGCTTGACGCGCCGGGTTGGCAGATAGATATTGATCCCGTGAGCACGTTGTAGGGGTGCAGTGAGCGGAGCGAACAAGCCCGTGCTCGCACCCGTGCACGGATGGGCAGCTCCACGGGCTTGTTCGCTTCGCTCACTGCACCCCTACATCAAGACTGCGGGCTGCTGAGGGGCGTCAGCATCCAGGGCTATTTAATTTTCCGAAAAAGCGTGGTCGCCAGGGGCGGCCAGGACCTGGCCGGAGCGCGAAGTGTCCTCGCCTCTCTCTTGCGGTCGCCCGGCAGAGGCGGGAAAAGAAGAAAATTAAATAGCCCTGCGTCAGCAGCTCGCAGCCTTGACACTCTATAAGCTATCGTGTATACTCACGCCAAGGATGTTGATGTATATTTCATCCTTGACTAGAAGTGTCTGTGACATTCTAAAGAGCTTTCCCGCTTATATCAGCGTTGATATTATGGCGACATATTGTCGTTCATAAGGAAGGGAATACTACATGATGAAAGACATTACGCATTCCTCACATGACTCCTCTCCCTCGATCTTCCGTGATTTTAGAAGCACTAGCATTCTTCACTTAGTTGCTAAGTACCAGAGTCCTGCTCTGGTCTACAAGTATTATCACCGCTCTCTTTTATCGTGATCTAGCTGACCGCTTACCAATGCAGGTAGGTTTTTAGGCCATGCTGAAAGTGTTTTTCAGCAGATTTCGTATTTACACATGTGAAGGAGACATCAGGCAATGCAGCTTCTCGCCTCATTCCCCCGTTTGCGCCGCTTGGCGCTTGGATTCGCAATCATCAGTGCCGCACTGGTGGTTATAGCTCCTCTTTCTGCTTGTAGTAGTAATTCCAGTTCAGGGTCTGGTGGCACCTCAAGTAGTGGTCCAGTGAATCTGACCTTCTGGTCCTGGGTTCCCGGTATCGATAAGTCTGTTGCTGACTTCAATAGTAGCCATCCCAACATTCACGTAACATTA
The DNA here is from genome assembly GCA_963731415.1 of uncultured Chloroflexia bacterium. Taxonomy (GTDB): domain Bacteria; phylum Chloroflexota; class Ktedonobacteria; order Ktedonobacterales; family Ktedonobacteraceae; genus JACDAE01. The sequence goes on along the minus strand of CAVSVN010000020.1, from coordinate 215,817 downwards.
AACAATGTGGGATCAGGTTCGGTTGAATACGACAAATTGTATACGGCCATCAAAGCCAATAATGAGCCTGATCTTGGGCAAGTCGAGTACCAACTCTTGCCGACCTTTGAAACGACAAACTCGCTCGTCGATATGGCTCCATATGGAGCGAGTGCAGTGAAGGATCAGTTTGTGCCCTGGACATGGAAACAGGTAACCCTCGGGAACGCGGTCTATGCAATTCCGCAGGATACAGGTCCGATGGCTATGTTTTATCGGCAGGATATCTTCACAAAGTATCATCTTCCAGTACCTACCACCTGGGCACAGTATGCGGATGACGCTGCAAAACTGCATGCCGCCAATCCTAATGAGTACATCACCGACTTCCCGCCTAAAGAAGCTGGATGGTTCACAAGCCTCGTGTGGCAGGCAGGTGGGCAGCTGTTCGGCATCAACGGCCAATCCTGGAAAGTATCCATCAATAACCCGGCTTCCCAACAGGTTGCCTCTTATTGGCAAACAATGCTCGATAAGAAGCTTGTCAAGACAGACATGGACTTCACGAATGGCTGGTACCAGGAATTACAGAACGGTACAGTCGCTACCTGGATCTCAGCCGTCTGGGGCGTTGCTACGATCGCAACAAATGCTCCGAAATCCTCTGGCAATTGGCGTGTTGCTCCAACGCCTCAGTGGCAAGCGGGTCAGACTGCCAATGGCAACTGGGGTGGGTCCACTACTGTAGCATTCAAGAGCACGAAGCATCCCAAAGAGGCATCCGAATTTGCGATATGGCTCAATACCAACGAGCCGAGCATTGATGCGATGATTAAGGGTGCTGCAATTTATCCGGCTCACCAGGCTTCGTTAAGTTCACCTTTATTGAACGCTCCCCAGCCTTTCTATGGCAACCAGGTTGTTGGCCAGGTGTTTAAAGCCGGTGCTACACAGGTGAATGTCAATTTCCAGTGGGGACCAACCATTAACCAGGTCTATACCGACATGGGAAATAATTTTGCCAACGTAGTCAATGGTCAGGGCACTTTGAGTGACGGGCTGAATGCGACCCAGCAGAGCACCCTCACATTTATGCAAAAGCAAGGCTTTAGTGCTAGCTCTTGATAGGCAACCGCTCGGGTGCTCTGTAACGCTGTCGTGCATGCTTCGGCAACGGACTCCATTCAGAGCAACTGAGACACTACAGAGCACCTTCCTTGTTAAGAAGAAGGTGCTTCCTTTCCAACGAGCACAGGATCGATAATCATCGTTCCTTCCCAGGTTTTCAAAGAAAACCTGGGAAGGTGGCACTCTCTAGAGAGGAGAATGCGAATATGGCTCTTGAGTCCGTTACATCACTACCTCCAACATCATGGTCAATACGGCGTCGTATCTTTACGCCCTATCTATTTCTCCTACCCTTTGGAATCCTTTTTCTGCTGTTTTTTATCGTGCCCATCCTGTATGCAGTCTATCAGAGCCTGTTTCGCTCTCAGCGCAGTGGTCTGGGATTGGGTGCAGCTACGGTCAGTTTCAATGGCCTGGGCAACTTTGCTGATGTCATCCATGATCCCAATTTCTACACCAGTGTAGGGCGTGTCTTGCTCTACGGCGTCGTGCAGGTCCCTATTATGCTGGGCCTGGCGCTTATACTGGCTCTACTGCTTGACTCAAGCGTGGTGCGCTTCAAAGCTTTCTTCCGCCTGGCTTTTTTTGTGCCTTACGCCATCCCAGGTATTATTGCCGCCTTGCTCTGGGGGTATCTCTACGACCCGGCGCTCAGTCCCATCGTTAAAGGGATGAGCTCGTTGGGTCTGGGTACACCAGATTTCCTGGGTGCAAATACCGTACTCTGGTCGATAGCTAATATCGCAATATGGGCATGGACAGGTTACAATATGCTCATCATCTTCGCAGCCTTGCAGGCCATTCCGAGCGAAATCTATAAATCTGCCCGTATCGATGGCAGCTCTGGCTTTCACATCGCCTGGCACATTAAAATTCCGCTTGTGGCTCCAGCACTCGTTCTGACAGGCATCTTCTCCATTATTGGAACGCTGCAACTCTTCAACGAGCCTCAGGTGCTCACAGCTATCTCCAATAATATTCCCACCTCATTTACCCCTAATCTGTATGCCTACTATACCGCCTTTGGTAACAACAACTATTACTATGCCGCGACGATCTCCGTCGTGCTAGCCCTGGTGACCTTTGTGCTCTCCTTCGGCTTCTTACGTATTACCCAACGACAGGCAGGAGTATAAGTAGCTATGAGTCAACAAACTGCATCTGTACCAATTCCAGTTACGCGGGAACGTGTAGCCACCCGGAAGGGATCTTCCCAGGGGTCTCAAGTGGAGAGCCTTGGGGCGATGGTCTTCCTGTTCATTTTCGTGATCTACTTTCTGATTCCGTTTTTCTGGTTGATTGTCTCCTCAACCAAGAATGCCGGGGACCTCTTTGGTACCTTCGGACTCTGGTTCGCCCCCAACTTTAATCTAGTCGGCAATTTGCAGCAGCTTTTCACTTACAATGATGGAATCTATCTTCGTTGGCTGGGGAACACTGTGCTCTATGCAGGTGTAGGAGCCGTAGTCGGGACCTTTCTCGCTGCTATGGCTGGCTTTGCTCTGGCCAAATATACCTTCCGTGGGCGCAACCTGGTCTTCTCGGTGATCTTAGGCGCGATTCTGGTGCCAGGAACTGCGCTGGCATTGCCACTGTACTTGCTTATGAGCAACGTCAACCTCACCAACACTTACTGGGCCGTTCTATTGCCCAGCATGGTCAGTCCATTTGGAGTCTATCTTTCACGCATCTATGCAGCAGCTTCGGTACCTGATGAGCTATTGGAGGCCGCTCGCATCGACGGAGCTGGTGAGTTCCGGGCCTTTACGATCGCGCTCTACTTGATGAGGCCCGCGCTGGTAACGATCTTGCTCTTCCAGTTTGTGGCGATCTGGAACAACTACTTTCTACCCCTGGTCATGCTCAGTGATGAGAAGTACTTTCCGATCACCGTGGGCTTACAGACCTGGAATGTAACTACCGGGGGAGCGAATAAGTTTCTCTATACCCTGATCATTGCAGGAGCACTGGTCTCCTCTATCCCCCTGCTGATTGGCTGTGGATTCCTGCAACGCTTCTGGCGGGGTGGACTGGGGACAGGCAGCGTCAAGGGTTAAGACCTATGATGAAATCCTCATTCTTGCGCGAAAACCTGGGTAACTCCCCTACCCAGGTATGGGGATGAGCAACTAGCCTTCATATGTCGGCATCTCTAGAAGCAAAACGATAAGTGCTTGAAAAGATATTTAGATGTCTGAATGATGATACATATTCAAGCTGATCTTAAGCTAATTTTAATGCGATTTCAAAAAAATAAATGTTAAAATAATCTTGTATATTAGCGACTAACCTCAAAAGAACGTAATGCGCTATTCTCACTGCTGATTGAAACGATTATGATGTAGGAATGAGGACCTGGTAAATGCGTAATCAAAAGACGTATTTTCTTGATCTGCAAACGTTGCTTACATATCTTATTGATCAATCATGTGAGTTGACTACGGAATTGAAAGTATCGGGAAAGACAGCCAGAGGAATCATCGTACTTAAAGAGGGCAAGATTGTTTATTGTATGCTCAGTCTTCAGAATGGCCTTCAGATCACAGGGGAACAAGCTTACAGGCTGGTTGAGACATGCACTCAGTGGCAGGTGGAGCTAGAGCAACCCGAAGAAAAGAAAAAAAAGTTTTTAGCCGCACGATTTTCACCTCAATCTGCACCTGGGCCGTTTTTAGTGACGCCTCCTATCTCAGCTGCTGAATTCCTGGTACTCTCCCCCATTGAGGCAAAAGGGAGTGCTTGATCTTGCTCTTCTACAAAGCTTACCGATAAAGGAACGTTTAATTCTGCGCTCGGTATTTGCAATGGTCAATGGACAACGCAATAGCGAGGAGATCAAGGCGCAGCTTCATATGGCCTCTGGAGATATTGATGATGCTCTAGCCAGATTACGCATGCTCAATTTGATTGAATAAAATTTCTTAATGTAAGGTATAAGGGTAAAACATAATGAAAAAGTTTCTCGGTCGGTGGTACATTATTTCTCTTCCCAGGCGTTCAATAGCGGTGAGTCCGCTGGAAAGAGAGAGGGAACGTTATGCTCGCCTTACAGCAGGTTTATTGCTTTTATTTACCTGTGCAATCCTTCCACTTGTACCAATTATGCTCTTTTTTTCACCGACAAGTCCGTCAGCCCGGCCAGATGCTATCGGCTTGATCTGCCTGCTGACAATCTCCTGGATTGCTGGTCGCATGGGACGGCAGAAATTTTCGGCCATCTGTATTGTCGCCTCTACGTTCCTCGCTACTATGGGCCCACTCCTTACCCATCCACTTGATTCAGCGTTGGTCCCGCTTTTCAGTGTTTTCACCATCTCTATTATTCTCGCCGGCGCTTTAATGCCACCTGTTGCGGCATTAATTACCGGCCTGGTCAGTTGCCTGCTTATCATTATGGTTGCGTTGCTCTCCCTGAACCCGGTTGCCTACAATCAGAGCAGTCAGCTTCACTATCAGACCATTAACACGGTTGCTATTGCTGTACTGCTCCCTATTGTAATCCAGATCGTTGTGGCTGTTATCGTCTATGTGATTATGGGCAACCTGTTGTTAGCTATCCGCCGCGCTGATCGGGCGGAAGAGATTGTTATGCTGCAAACAAGGATTGTGGAACATGAACGCGAACGTTGGCGTGAACAAAAACAGCTAGAAGACGGTCTGGAGAAGATTGCAGAAGCTCATGCACGCATTGCTAATGGTGATTATAATGCTCGCGTCTCACTAAATGAAGGAGATGTGCTCTGGTCTATTGCTATACCTCTGAACAATCTACTCAACCGCATCCAGACCTGGAAAAACGATGCAGATATCCTGCGTACTACGCATCATGCCGCAAGGTATATTGCAGAACAAATGCGTTTGGGTTCTCAATACGGACGTGAGAGTGATCTTCCTTTGACAAAGACACCGCTTGATCCGGTTATTGTGGAAATCAATAAGATGACAGCAGGTACGTCTTCTCGTTCTTCCAGGCCGCTACTATAGCATCTAAACCTTTAAAGTATGTGCAGGGTGCTCACAGTAGACACGAACAATAATGCATTTGAGACGAAGGATCGATCTCAACGTGTTCTCCAGTCTCTATGAGCATCCCCTCCACAACTTTGTTCTCTTGTCCTATCTTTCTCTATAAAACGGGACAGGTACAGGGTTGCGCTCGGCGAAGGGTCGTTGATGCCAGTATGGGTAGATTGTCGGAATCTCGCTGGCCTTGTCGAGCTTCTCGATCTGCTCGGTAGTGAGATTCCAGCCGACTGCACCGAGATTGTGTTTGAGCTGCTCCTCATTGCGAGCGCCAACGATGACGCTTGCCACCGTGGGACGTTGCAACAACCAGTTCAGGGCGATCTGAGAGACCGACTTGCCTGTCTCCTCAGCTATTGCATCAAGCGCGTCCACGATCTCGTACACCTTCTCGTCAGGGATACGTGATCCCTCTGAGCCTATCTGCTGCACTCGACTGCCCTCGGGAACTGGCTGGTTGCGGCGGATCTTTCCCGATAGTACTCCCGAAGCTAGAGGACTCCAGATGATTGTGCCAACCTTTTGATCAAGGGCAAGCGGCATGAGTTCCCATTCGTACTCGCGCCCGACTAGGGAGTAAAAAGCCTGGTGAGCCACATAGCGCGTCCAGCCATAGGTCTGTGAAGTGGCAAGAGACTTCATCAGGTGCCAGCCGGAGAAATTAGAACAGGCAATATAGCGGACCTTGCCACTCTGCACCAGGGTATCAAGGGTGCGTAACGTTTCCTCGACGGGTGTAAGCGCGTCGAAGCCATGCATCGTGTAGATATCGATATGATCCGTCTTTAATCTGCGCAGACTGTCCTCACAGGAGCGGATCAGGTGATAGCGTGAGGAACCCAGTTCGTTGGGTCCATCGCCCATGCGGAAAGCTGCCTTCGTTGAAAGAAGTACCTGGTCTCGCCGTCCTGCGAGAGCCTTGCCAAGCACCTCTTCCGACATGCCACCCGAGTAGATATCCGCCGTATCGAACAGCGTAACGCCTGCTTCCAGACAGATATCGATCAGGCGATGCGCCTCAGCCACGTCCGTATTCCCCCAGGCACTAAAAAAAGCGTCACTGCCGCCGAAGGTAGCTGTCCCAAAGCTAAGCGCAGAAACTTTCAGACCAGAACCACCGAGTTGTCTATATTCCATTGATTTGCTCCTCTCTTCTCCTGATTACAACACTGTATTTAAACTTGAGAATGAACAGATCCACCGTTATCTCTCAATGAGCAGCCTGCTCTTCCTCGTGAAAATGGTACGGGTAAGCGGAGAATGGATATCTCCCTGAGCCTTTATCCTACAATAAAATAGAGATCAATTGCTACGATGATGGTCATGATTGCTGTCACCTGCACCTTATAGATGGTAGTATATCAGTAGTAGCTCTATCTTCCTGAGGGTTTCAATGGCAAAAAATACAAAACTACTGGTTATCATCTCGCTCACGTTAGGTATGACACTGGCAACGTTGGATACGACGATTATCGCGACTGCGATGCCAAAGATCGTTGGTCAGTTGGGCGGAATAGCGCTCTATTCGTGGGTATTCTCCATTTATCTTCTCACATCGACAACGACTGTCCCGCTTTATGGGAAACTGGCCGACCTCTACGGGCGCAAGCCGATCTTTCTCATTGGCATGTCGATCTTCCTTGTCGGTTCTATGGCCTGTGCTCTGTCACAAAATATGGAGCAACTCATTCTCTTCCGTGCGCTACAGGGCCTGGGTGCAGGTGCCATCGCGCCACTCGTGCTGACGATGATGTCGGATATCTCCACTTCCAGGGAGGAGCGCAACCGTTTGCAGGGGCTTATCGGCGCGATCTGGGGCGTCTCCAGCGTGGTCGGACCTGCTCTCGGCGGACTGATTGTTGACCATTTTTCATGGTCGTGGGTCTTTTATATCAACCTTCCCTTCGGCCTGCTCTCTATCGTCTTTTTCGCACTCTTTTTTAAAGAAACAGTTACCCGGCGAAAGCATCAGTTAGACTATGCCGGTACTCTTTTGCTCACGGGAGCGATCATTGCCCTCTTGCTCGCTTTGCTTCAGGGCGGCACGGCCTGGGCCTGGAATTCTTTGCCCAGCATTGGTCTATTTCTGGCCGCCATCGTCTTATCTGCTGGATTCCTATGGGCGGAGCAGCATGCGGTGGAACCGATCATTCCGCTCTCGCTTTTCAGGAACCGCACCATTGCTGTCTCAAGTATCGGTGGCTTTATCCTGGGTTGCCTTCTCTTTGGTATCAGTACCTATATTCCATTATTTGTACAAGGCGTCAAAGGGAATAGCGCGACCGAAGCGGGCTTTGTGCTGATTCCAGAGTCGTTGAGTTGGTCCTTGATCTCGGTCATGATTGCTATAATCCTACGACACGCAGGATACCGCACTATCGTACGCCTGGGCACCTACATTGCTGTGCCTGGCATCGCACTCCTGCTCTTCTTTTCACCACGGACCAGTCTCCCTTTCATGCTTTTGACGATGTTTCTGATTGGTTGTGGCCTGGGCCTGTCCGCGAATGTCTATACACTTTCGGTACAGAATGCCGCACCGCGCAACCTGTTAGGTGTGGCCAGCGCCTCGACGCAGTTTGTGCGTACAATTGGTGGAACAGTCGGCGTTGCAGTGATGGGGGCGATTCTCAATGGACAGATTACCCAACGCTTCGCACCCATTATGACGAACTTCTCTGGAACCGTCGCGAGTTTGCCAAAGGGCACTACACCCGCCAATATTCTGCTGACGCCTGGACTCCGAGCCTCCTTGCCACTAACGTTCTTACAGCAGTTAGAAAATGCCTTCTCGCAGAGCTTGTTCTGGATCTATGCCTTGATGCTCTTCCTGACGATAATCGCCTTGATCACGGTGTTCTGGTTCCCACGTGACCAGGCTGATCTCCAGAAATTGCAACCGCCTTTGCCTGAAAAATCATCGATTGCCTCTAGCGATTAATCAAATACTCATTTCTTATGCGAGCTACTCTCTGCCGACAACATCGATTTAACAATAATTTACTAAATTTATACTTATACTGTTGATTTGTGGCGTAGGATCACAGCCTGCACTGATTACGAAGGGTAATAGTTTTGCATAACAGGCAAACAGTAGACACCCGAGTCTCCTTTTGTGTAGATGGAAAAGAGATACTTGCAAGACGCGTTAAGATACCTTCAAGCGTCTCACAAGCATCCCTGTTCTCAATGACAGAATGATTGTGTCAGAATACCGATTACATATTGGATGTGGGCCAGGTCTGCATGACCTGCCGAAGAATAGCAAATTCGCCAATATGATACGCATTGTGATCGGCAACCGGCAAGATCTCACGTAGAATTGTCTGACCCGTCCCATGGGCAATGGACTTGTGAGATTCGTGGCGGGGTCAGCGACCAGGTTCTGTAATGACTGGAGATCGTCTCGAAAGGATGTAATGGTCTGGTTCCAACCCGCCTCATCTGTCTGAGCATTTCGATTGGGCCAATAGCCCTGAGGCCAGTCCGGGGAGACATGAGCAGGATTGCGAATAAACTCCAGGATATCCCACTGAGCGATACGCAAGTGCTCAAGCAGATGCCAGGGAGTATAGGGAATGTTTGGTGGGCAGGTATTCATATGCTCATGAGGAAATTGCCTGACCGCCTCATCGAAGTTCATATGTGCGTGACCTCCTTGTAGGAGGGCCAGGAGTTGTTGACGAAGGATATCTGTCTCCATGGGAATACTTCACCTTTCTTTTTCGAAGTGTTGCATGTTTATCTTTAGTATGTACGATCATCGCCTCTGGATGCAATAATCTTGTGAAAGCTGCTTGAGCAGCTTGCGGATCAGTTTTGATCGGCGAAACAGTGTGTTACAATGTGCTTGCGTCTTGTGTCTCACCGTAAGTTCAGAAGAAGGGAAAGAAGCTATCATGAAGTTGAACGCCAATGGCTTGAGTCATCTTGGTCTCAGAGTCACTAATCTCGCGCGGACGAAACGCTTCTATGTGGATACGCTGGGATGTGAGTTGGTAAGGGAAACAGATGAAGGGATATTAGTCAACATCGCTGGAATGCTCGTCGCACTCTACGAGACCGATTCGGATTCTGCAAACTATGATCGCTTCAATCCGTTTCGAGTCGGACTCGATCATCTCGCTCTTACGGTAGAAAACCCAAGCATCCTAGAAGACCTCAAGCAGGATTTAGACGCAGCAGGGGTCCGCAACAATGGGATTGAGGAAGATCCAGAGACCCATGACAAGTACATCAGCTTCTATGATCCTGATGGCATTGCATGGGAACTGTATTCGCTCTCGACTCTTTTCGAGGGGTAAGCTATTTAAGAGTATGCCAGAGGCACAACAATATACATGTTTTCTATAATTTCATCCAGAATGTTTTTTGAGTGTCATGTTCGTAAAGGCAAGAGAAAATACCGGGCAGGTGGAAGAAATACGGCAAGTACCCCTATAATCACTCCCAACCAGATCAACCAGCTCGGAAGTGCGACAAAGGGAATGGGAAGAAATATGACTCCGATGGCAAGGCTAATAACGGCAGCATGAAGCCATTGGACCCGGCTCACGACGGTTTGAGCGACCCATTCAATGAGCTGATTACGTTCGTCGAACAGGCGCTCGATGGGAAGCAGCGACGTTTGTGGGAGTGTTTTTGTGGTCGTGTTCTGGTTCAACAGGTGGGTTTGCGAGGTGATATACGCCAGATAGTATGCTGCCATGGCAATGGATAACCCCAGAAAGATTGCAGGAGCGATGCCCACGGCGGGCAAGGTGTGACCAGGTTGGCCCAGCAGGCCGAATGAGAGTCCGAGAATTCCTTGCGTAGATGGTCCCGATGGCGCTGGCAGCGGTGGTAAGGAACTGCGTTCGTGTCACCGAGCGCTCAATCTGTCCCTTCGCAACATCCAGGTATGCCTGAAATACCGCTTGATGAAATGCATAATCGCTCGTGCGAACCGCTTTATCGTGATCAATGTAGCCCTGTTGCTGGATCGTCATCAGCTGAAGTTGGGCTTGATAGAGGGCCTTTGTCGTATCAGCCTTTAAGTTCTCACTCGCTATCTCAATGGGAGGAGGCCAATTCAGTCCGGCAAAATGGAAATTTATCTCCCCCTGCTGGGAGGTAGATTTGAGGCAAGGGACCGCTGTAGCTCTTGCCAATCCAGATCGTCCTTCAAGAGAGAGCGAGAAGCGACGGCAATTGGAGGGAAGGGAGAATTTTGAAGCGCGACAGGACCGGGTGCAGTTTCCTGGTCTTTGAAGATAACAGGATACCCGCCGTCAGCAAAATGTTCAGGGATATGTTCCCTTTTGCGATGAATGTAGGGTCGAAACAGCGCTCCATCCTTCTGATGAAGAACTCGTCTCATCAAACGAGATCTCGTTCGCCATCACAGTAAATCATACTTGCTTCCCACCTTCTTTTGCGACTGGCAGATCAGCCAAATCACCGATGCTCCGCTAATTGTGAGAGGAACGCTCGCCAGTACGCTCATCAGGAATGGTTTACGTCATCTCAGCAAATAGCTCTGCTGCATGATCTAGATTACCACAGTGAAGCGCTATTTGACCAAGATTCTCCTGGTTTTTTAGTGGACAGTGCCCCTGGATTGACGAGGAAAAGGGATGGGCTAGCTACCGTGCCTCCCAAGATTTCACAAAGAAGAGATTGAAGGAAGAACTCAGACAGGCTCAAGCGCCCAGTATGGCTCAGGCGGCAGATTCAGCGGTAATCGCATCGCCAGGCCAGACCTCGCCTCCTGTGACGATGACGCCCATGACGCCTGCCTTCCGAATGAGAATACCATGCTCGTTGCGCTCCAGCACTGCATCCATCAATCCTGTTTGGAAGCGGTCTAATTGAAGGCAAGGATTGCGCAATCCAGTCACCTTAACCACCGCTGCATTTCCTATATGCAGTCGCGTTCTAGTTGGGAGCTTGAGCAGATCAATGCCTCGCGTCGTGATATTCTCACCCATCTGCCCGGCTGACACCGTAAAACCAGATGTCTGTAGCTCGTCATAAAGTTCTGCATGGATCAGATGCACCTGGCGTAAATTGGGCTGATTCGGGTCACGTGCCACCCGCGAACGGTGCTGGACGGTTTCGCCGAGATGGGCGTCGTCCTCAACGCCCAATCCAGGAAGAAGTCGGATGCTCTTCTGATTCGACTTGGTAAAGCTGTGTGTCGGGCTACAACTCACTGCTGCCACGACTCCATTCATGGGTTGATGCTCCCTTCTCAATTCAAGGGATTGTACGGAGGAGGTGGGATTTGAACCCACGAAGGCTATTCACCTTACACGATTTCCAGTCGTGCTCACTAGGCCACTATGAGACTCCTCCAGAAGGGGTAGGCGGAGAGAGTGGGATTCGAACCCACGAAGGCTTGCACCTTACCGCTTTTCGAGAGCGGCACATTCGACCACTCTGACATCTCTCCGCTGTGGAGTATAGCATATCTCCTGAGATGTGACAAGCATTAATCTTCGCAGATTTCGCCGTTCTCGTATAACCAGCGTACAAAGAGCATCCGGCTATCATCGGCCATACGCTCTTGCATCTCATCGTTGTCATAAAGATATTCACGCAGATCAAGGAGCTTCATGGCTTCTTCCCACTCAAAGCCGAGATCAAGTAGATGCTCGACCTGACGCTGCTCTTCCGGCGATACAACTGGTGGATAATCAGCTTCAAGTTGTTTGATAAGTTGTTCGTAATGCTCATTATGCGCACCATATGAGAAAGGCTGTTGATTACACATAGTATATCTCCCGTTATATTTTAAATTTTAATTTGTTTATTTTATTTTTACTAATGATATATTTTGCCATTCATTATTGAGGTTTCTTTACTATTCTTTATCGGCAAGAAGGTGTGAAAAAAGAGGTTATGCGGGAAGCAAAGAAACTAGAGATTCCGCGAATAGACCAAATAATTCGCGTACAGGCGCAAAACTTCTGCGGTGATGAGGAGTAGCACCATATTGATGCAAAGCAGCCAGGTGAGCAGGAGTTCCATATCCTTTATGTTGATTGAAGCCGTATTCTGGGTAGTGAGAATGGAGTTGGACCATCAGGCGGTCGCGCGTAACTTTGGCGATGATAGAGGCGGCTGCGATAGAGAGACAGTGCGTATCGCCTTTGATAATAGAGCGTTGAGGAAGGGAAATATCTGGTAGAAGTAGAGCATCTAAAAGTAATGCCTGTGGAGAAGGCGAAAGTTGTTTGAGTGCAAGGCGCATAGCATGTTTGGTTGCCTGTAAAATATTCCGCTCGTCAATTACTTCAACCGAGCCAATACCAATGCCAACTGAGAGTGCGTGTTGCATAACTACATCATAGAGACGTTCGCGCATGATCTCAGTTAGCTGTTTGGAATCATTAACGCCTGCAAGACGTGTCATAATATCCGGCTTATTATCCGTAGCTTTCTCATCGGGAAGTGGAGAAAGAGGTAGGATAACGGCGGCGGCGACAACCGGACCCGCCAGGCAACCACGGCCCGCTTCGTCGAGTCCGGCCACAAAACAATGACCCTGCTCAAACAGGGCCATTTCTTCTAATAGCGTTGGTACCGATTTTTTACTCGCTAACACTGGTAGTATTATCAGGAGTTGCAGGTACGCTACCGATAGTTGGTGTTGGCACCACTGGAGTGCTTGCAACAGTACTGCTAGTAGTGTCAGGAACTGCAGGTGCGCTACTAATAATGGGTCTTGATGCTGCTTGCGTTCTTGCAACACGAGCTGCTTCTTTCGCTGCAAGCTGCTTGTTTGTCATTGGGCGAAGTTCTTTCAAGCGAGCTGCTTTACCAGTCAGACCACGGAGATAGTAGAGCTGTTGGCGACGTACGCGAGCGTGACGGATAACTTCTATTCTATCAATGCGTGGAGAGTGAACTAGAAATGTACGCTCGACTCCGACGCCATTGGTGATACGGCGAACCGTGAAATTGCGATTGATGCCGCCGCCACGCAGACGCATGACGACGCCCTCAAATGGCTGCAGGCGTTCGCGGTTGCCTTCAACGACTTTTACTTGCAGGCGTACGGTATCGCCCGACTTAATCTCTGGGATATCTTTTTTAAAATGAGCACCTTCGACAGCGGCTATGAGCGCCCGCCCTGCCGACTTTGTTGCGACCTGTTTGTCGGCCATCCTATTTTCCTCCTGGTGCGCTCAGTGCTCGATGCTGCAAACAGAGATCTGGCTGAGCAATGGGCGCGTGAAACTACTTGGTGTTGAGCTGCTTCATTAAACGTGATTTGCGGCGAGCAGCGTTGTTCTTATGAATAACGCCTTTTTTAGCGGCGCGATCAAGTTCACTCACAGCAGCGCGTACAGCAGCTTCCGCGTCTTCTCCATTGACGGTAGTGCTGGTAATGGCCACGCGTGCTTTAGTGACCTGTGTTTTCACAAGCGATTTAACGCTACGGTTATGTGCGCGGCGCGTTTGCTCCTGGCGCATGCGCTTTTCCGCAGATGCATTATTTGGCATATAAGTATCAATCCTCTCCGAATGGCCTGCCTCTTCACACGGCTTCCATGAAAAAATGCCGACAGAAATGCCGGACTGAGTGTTCGTAGATTATAGCAGAAGCTCTCAGTCGTGTCAAACAACGTGTCCAAAAATCTTTTGACCAGAGGTAGGAAAATCATTACAACCTGCTTGCAAGTTCCCGTACTGTTGCATCTGCTGTATTCACGGGATATGTATCCTGCGCCAATGCCTGATCCAGGTCGGCAATAAGATCTTCGGCATCCTCGATACCTACCGAGACACGTAAAAGAGTGTCGTTGACGCCTCGTGCTTCGCGGATCTCTTTTGGAATGGAGCCATGAGTCATGGTTGCGGGATGGCAGACCAGCGATTCAACGCCACCCAGGCTCTCAGCGAAAGAGAAGACTTTGAAACGGCGTACAACACTATCCACATCGTCCATCGTGCCTTTAAACTGAAAAGAGACCATGCCACCGAAGCCGCTCATCTGCCGCTCTGCCAGGAGATGATCGGGATGTGAGACGAGTCCTGGATAATAGACGCTTTCCACGCGCGGATGCTCGCTCAAAAAGTGGGCGATGGCTAATGCGTTCTGCTCATGCTGGCGCATACGGATCGCCAATGTTTTGATACCACGTAACGTCAACCATGTATCGAAGGGACCGGGTACGGCTCCAGCTGCATTCTGATGGAACTTGAGCTGTTCGTAAAGCTGCTCATCATTCAAAATCACCGCGCCACCAATAAGATCACTATGTCCGTTGATGTATTTGGTTGTACTATGAACGACAATATCTGCTCCCAGTTCCAATGGCTGCTGAAAGTAAGGAGTGGCAAAGGTATTATCCACGACCAGTAGCACATTGTGCTGATGAGCGATCTGCGCTATAGCCCGGATATCAGCCAGGCGCAGAAGCGGATTAGTGGGCGTCTCTAGCCAGATCATCTTTGTATTGGGACGTATCGCCTTTTCATAACTGGCTGTATCACAGACTGAAACATAGTCGGTCGTGATATTGTAGCGTCCCACGATACGCTCAAACAGACGATAAGTGCCGCCGTACAGGTCATCGCAGGAGACAATATGATCACCTGGATTAAGCAAACTCAGTACCGCATTCTCCGCTGCGAGGCCAGAAGCAAAAGACAGGCCATAACGCCCATTTTCTAGCTCGGCCAGGCAATTTTCTAGAGCAGTACGGGTTGGATTACCGCTACGTGCATACTCATATCCTTTATGTTCACCAATGCCAGTCTGGACATAGGTAGATGTTTGATAAATTGGAGTCATAATCGCACCCGTTGATGGGTCCGGTTCCTGACCAGCATGGATAGCCTTTGTTGCAAATTTCATAATGTGCCTCCAACAACCTCACAGCAAGTGAGGTTTGTTGTCTATTCTTGATTTTATAAAGCGACTATATCATCATTGTAAAGAATTGACAATGACACCAGTCTAGCGTGAGGAAGAAAGTACAAAATTGGTAATCTTGTCCGTTTTTTATTTCGACAATGTAACAAAATATTTCCTCTACTAATAACAAGCGAGAAATGCGCCAAATTATTCCAAAGTGATGAAAGTAAGCATAGTGATTACCGTAATTGGCTATATCTTGCAACCTACGCTTCTATAATCCGTTGTAATAAAATACTAACTGTTTCAGAGCAGACCTGTTCATGTATACTGGCTTTATGGGCCAGAGAGAATAAATCGGAGTAATAGATAACCGTGACACAGCAAGTAAGCAGTCCACCAGAAAAAACTGAGCAACAGCCTATCTCGCAGCCGCCAGGATCAATGCAGGAACTGGGTTTTTCCAGGCCCAGCATCATTATCTGGTTGCTTGTGATTGGTATACTATTGCTTTTATTTACCGCCCAGACGGTCCGTTATTTACCACAGTTAATGCAATCACCTTTAAAATCAATTGTTCCCGCCCCACATGTATCTGGAATTGTTCCTGCTACCGACCTGGATATCCTTCAGGTGCCAGGGCAATCCAACAATCCTTCAGTTCATTTTCCTGGCAGATATTATTTCGTGTACGAGCAGCAAAACAGTATTTATAAGGTCTCTACTAATAATAGTCAGCCGCAGGTGCTTAAAACGCCGGGATATATTTACAATCGCTCGGTATCACCTATCCTGACGCCGGATGGACATCTTCTCTATAGTGGAAATGGTCTATGGTTGACCAGTCTCTCAGGGAGTACGGCGCAGCAGATTGCTACGCTTCCTGATAACCAGGTGATTACTTCCCTGGTACTTAGCCGTGATGGTACAACCGTAGCATGGAGTAGCGAACCGTTGTCAGGCAATGGCAATGTAACCATCTATGCTGGACCTTTGAAAAAATCTGTTCCTATCTATCAACATTCAGCCTCCGATTGTCCGTGTTTCCGCGCCTTTTCTTTCCTTCAAGGCACTGGCAAACAACGCAACTCTACTCTTCTGCTGGCCGATGATCGGGGTGACCATCGCGCTGTTCAGTATGGATTGTGGTCTCTTAATCTGTCACAAAAGCGGCTACAAAGGCCGCATCAGTTGTTAAGCTCAACACAAACGGCTGGTCCTCAGGTGCTTGCTCCAGATGGTCATACACTTCTCTACTCAAGCTATGAAGGCTTTGTGCCTGCCCCAACTAATGAAAGTGCTCCTGAAGATACTACATCGTTAACCTATGCTAATAGCCTGGATCTTACAACGCTTTCGCCTGGTGCTACGCCACTATTGGGTACAACCCAGGTCATCCTACCAGCTCAAAATGAACTGAGTAATAGTGAAGCATATCATTGGGAGACTACACCCAGATTTGCACCAGATGGTCATACACTGCTTTATGTCGAGTTCTCTAGTGATGCTTACGCTCCTTATAGCCGTCATAGTGCTCTTTACAGTGTTCACATAAGCGGCTCGAGTGCGCATCTTAAGGTAGGAAGCCCCCAGTTGGTGGCGACAACATCAGCGTATTTTATGGAATTAGGTACGTGGCTCAATCAACACATTATTACTTTCTATTCCGATGGTGGCCTCTACGCTTTTGATATTCAGACAGGTGCGTACAAGCAACTCATAAAGACCAGCGTCTATATGCATATTACAGCTGTTGTAGGAAGTCAAGGCTTCCATTGATGGGATACAAGCGGAGAGGCGCGGTTGTTGCCGATACGCGCCTCTCTCTCGCGTATACTTTATTGCATCGCCTGTTTGTGGCTCTATTCTGTTTGTTTTGCCTTATCTATCCTATCGCTGTAACCGGAGTAGCTTTTGATGTGCAACCGCCCTTCTCACTCCACTGGGCAGGGAGCGTTTTGCTTTTTCTGGAAGGTATACTGCTTATTCTCTCTGCCATGCTTCTCTATGGTCTTCTCCCTGCTCTGTTGATTAGCCTGCTCGTGATAGTGCTTTCCTACCTGGTTGAAGCCATTGGAGTAAATAGCGGTTTTCCATTCGGCATCTATCACTATACAGATATACTTTTTCTTCATCTTCCGGGAGGCGTTCCTCTCGCTGTAATGTTCGCCTGGGTCTTGATCGTCTTCGGGAGTTATGCCTGGATACGTTCGGATACACGTCACCCAGGTATTGGTGCTGCTCTGTTGGGCGCTCTCCTGGCAACTCTTCTTGATATGGCTATTGAGCCGGTCGCCGCTCATGTTGTTCACTATTGGGAATGGTCGCCTCCTGGTCCTATTGGCTATTATGGTGTTCCATTCGCCAATTTTGTCGCCTGGTTCCTGGTCACAACTGGGCTACTCCTGCTGACAGGACGCTTTTTGACGAAAAGGATGGCTTCTGATACAGATAAAGGAATCCGCCTTGCCACTTTCACACCACGCTTCCTGTTCGTTACCAGCCTCTTTATGTTTTGCCTGGTTGATCTGACGCATGGCTATTATTTTGCTGTTCTCCTGGCTATCGTGGCTGGTTGTGTGCTGCTTTTACTGAGAATAAAGATGAGTAAATAAAGTGGCTATACCCGATCATCAGTGTTATAGTGAAATCGTGCAAATTTGACGAACTCTATCAACTTGCGTCTTTAATAGAAGGAAATAAGATACGGCCAAACCTATCACAAAAGAAGCTTTCTCTAGCTCAGTTTTACCAGTAAAGTCTCCTGTATTCTCCAGAGGAGTGCTATTTCATGAACAAAAAAGCTGAAAACTATCAATTCTTACTTGCTGAGTATAGCGCGTTGAGAGAAGAGATCGTTAAAAGGATAGAATTAGAGTACCAGATTATATATATAACACTGTTCATTTTTTCTACGATGTGCGGATTTGCTTTTTCATATAGGCTTCCGGTAATAATTCTAACTTATCCTATTCTCTGCGTTTTACTTACGTCCGCCTGGGTTAACAGTGATTTAAGTATTTCACATATAGCAGGGTATATTAAAGACAAAATTGAAGCAAAAATTGGAGAGAATATGACAGGTTGGGAACATTATCTCACACCCAGGAAACCCCTACTTTTAAGTACTTTGTCTGTAGGTGGTACTTTTGTAATTACAACTCTCATTGCAATAGGGATAGGAATATCTTTAGCACGACTCGACACTACTGGAATTATTCTTCTCATTTTAGATGTAATTGGATCAATATATATCGGTATTTTATTGTTATGGTATCACTTCAAAAGATCAAATAGAATGGTGAGGAAAAATAAAATGGAAATGAGTTTTAATGCAAATCAGAAATCCTTTGCGAGTACTGGTGCAAAAGTAGCGAGCAAAGAGTAGGAAGAGAAATCTAATCTATTTTGTCAGTCTTCATCTCAGATGTATGGCCTGGACTTATACGTAATAACGTCCCTTCCAACTCGTTCCTGCCTTACGATAATGCCAACGTATTGCATTAAGCAAGATCAAGCATTCCAGTAGAATAGAAAGCGGGTGAAACAGGCAGAGAAATAACATTAGACCTCTTTGAATATGTATGAAACGTAATGTGAGCAATATTCGCATCAGTACAGGAAGCAGGTAAGCGCCAAAGGCTAAGAGTATTGTGATAAAAGACAGCCCTGTAAATGAGGCGGTCAGGAGAAGCAAGGGAGGAAAGACAAATAATACCAGGTTGAGTACGACGGTGAGCAATGCAAACGGAAGTGAGTAGTTGTAGAGGGCAAAGAAATTCTTGGAAAAGCCAGCCCATACTTCCGCAAAAGAACGATACATGCGGCAGCGTACCAGTTCCTGAGCATCAACGAAAACCATGCGGAAACCAGCCGCTTTAATAGCTTTTGCCAGCGACACATCTTCCAGAATGCGCCCCTTTACTCCTGTATGACCACCAATTTTGTTATATGCACTCCGTTCAAAACAGAGGAGTTGTCCATTTCCTATAGCTAGACTCGGTTCTGGTCGCTTGAGAATAAGCGCTATTGGGAGCAGCGTCAAAATAGTGAAATTGAGTAGTGGTATAATCAACCGTTCGCCAGGACTTGCCATAGTATGTTCGGGTTGTGCTGTGAGCAATTGAACGTTGAGGGTATGCATACATTCGATGACGGCTCTTGCCATACCGGGTTGGTGAACCGTATCTGCATCGGTGAAAAGCAGGTAGCTTCCATTGGCGTGTTGTGTCAGTTGAAAGCAGGCGAAGTTCTTCCCCACCCATCCTTCAGGCAAGCCCTCTCCATGAAACAAGCGTAGCCGTCCCTTTTGCTGCTCGGGTAGCTCAGCAATGATGCGCTCTATAATGCTGGTTGTCGTATCAGTGCTTTGATCATCAAGCACAAGTACCTCAAGGAGTTCATAATCCTGCATCACCAGTGAACGTATGCAGTTCTCAATACCTTGTTCCTCATTGCGTGCTGGTACGAGTATCGATACCATAGGGGCGTCACCTTGCGTGCGCCCGTTTGCAGGTATGGGACCGGGACCGTGTGCCACCATATGCCCGTTTGGCAGGGAGCATTGTTTATCAGAGCGGGGGCGCACGCGAGGTGACGCCCCTACGCAATCCTCCCGATCTGCGTCATGGAGTCGGTAAAATGTGTACAGGTTAATTATCAGAATCAGGAAGAGCACGCACAAAATGCCGAGAATAATTTCCAGGCTGGTTACAAGAAGGTCGAGCTGCATCTACTGTTTGCCAATCTGCTTTCTGAACAAAATCGTGTCGAAGATCCGATTCATTGACGACCTGCCATGCATAATCTGGGTAAAACTGGAGTAGTTACTGGCAATAACATCGTCGCGTAGCTGATCCAGTTCGAGGGTAACCAGCTCTTCCAATTGTTTTGTACACTGTTTGAGGAAGTTCCGCGCGTGTGCATCCTCGGCCTTGATCAGGAGGGGTTCTCCAACGCTGATAAATAGGTCGGGCCGTTGTTCGGCCAGGTATTCTATGCGCGTTGCGACTGGATAGAGCAGAACAGGCGTTGTCATCCGCGCGAGATAGGCGGCCCCCGTAAAGAAGACGAGCGGACGCTTATCGTTAGGAGAGATCTCGCCCTGTGGAAATAGCCATATAAAGCGTTTTGGCCCTTTTTTTACCAGGCGAGCCGCATATTGCAGTGATTGCAGAGCAGAACGTGTATTCTGACGATTCACCGAGAAGCACCCTGCCCATGAGAAAAAAAAGTAGCGTCGGAGTTGGGCTTCTTCCATCATCAAGTAGGCATCAAATCCCTGCGTACGCTCTATCAGCATCGCTATATAGCCATCCCACCAGCTTGAGTGGTTGGCACACATAATCATCGGTAGAGCGCTTTGTTCAGCCGTACGTTCACCACGCACACGCAAAAACACGCGATCAAAGTGTTTACGTAACGAACTATCGATAAGCCACCAGACAAGCCTCTTGCCGAGGAGAAATTTACGAGCGGGTATCATTTCTATTTATCTTCTTTTGACCCATAATTCTGTGGAGTAACATCCTTTATAATAATAGCATAGTAAGGGAAAAGTATGTCTCATTCTCACAAACACGTTATTGTCATCGGAGCTGGTATCGGTGGCCTCACTGCCGCTATTCGCCTTGCTACATATGGCTACCACGTTCAAGTTTTTGAACGTCAGCCACAAGTTGGTGGCAAGCTCAATCAACTGAAAATGCAGGGCTTTAGCTTCGATACTGGCCCCTCTCTGCTCACGATGCCACAGGTATTTCAGGAGCTTTTTCAGTCGGCTAATCGGTGCCTGGAAGATTATGTCGATCTTATTCCGCTTGATCTCACTTGCCGTTATTTCTATCGCGATGGTCTGATTTTGAATGCCTGGCGCGATATTGACATCGCTGTCTGCTGAATTTGCGCGTCTTAATGCGCATGAGAGCGCGGCATTGTACCGCTTTCTCGACTTTACGCGCAATATCTATCAAGCCGCCGCAAATCCGTTTCTCTATCATAGCCTGGGCAGTCCACTAGACGTTCTCAACACGTTTATCCATTATGTTTTGAAGGGCCATCCCGGCCTGGTGAATGAAGTATCTGGGAGTAGCATGCTTTCTCGTTTGCGGGCGGTTCTTGCTGCGCTTTCACCCGCTACATTGGATGATTGTGTGCGCAGTTTCTTTGCCGATGAGCACCTGCGCCAGTTGTTTGATCGTTATGCAACCTATAATGGCTCCTCCCCTTACAGAGTTGGTGCCGTCTATAGCATCATTCCTTATGTCGAACTTGCGGATGGTGGTTGGTATCTTCGTGGTGGCATCTACGCGCTTGCGGAGGCGCTGGAACGGCTGGCACGCGAGCTAGGCGTGGAGATTGAGACGAGCTGTGATGTGCGGCGTATTCTTGTGGAGCACGCAGAGCATATGGTGTGGTGCTAACTGATGGACGTGTCATAAGGAGCGAGGCGGTGATTGCTAATAGCGACGTTGTCACTACCCAGAGTGAACTTCTCTCCCCTGCTGTTGTTGCTAAACACAGGTTGCGTAAGCTCAAAGCTCTGGAACCATCCTGCTCAGGCTTTGTTTTGCTGCTTGGTACTGATAAGCAGTATCCGCAGCTTGCGCATCACAATATTTTCTTCTCCGACGACTATCCCGCCGAATTTGAGGATCTTTTCACCCATCACATTCCTTTGCGCAATCCAACCATCTACGTCTGTGCCACTACGCGTAGCGATGCCAGCCAGGCTCCTGCCGGATACGAAAATCTCTTTGTCCTGGTCAACGCTCCCTATCTGACGGAAGCCAGTAACTGGGAATACGATGCCCCTGCTTATCGTGAACGCATTCTTGATCTGCTTGCTAGCTATTCTCAGATCGATCTACATGATCTGCGTGAGCATATCGTCTGTGAAGCCATGCTCACTCCTGAAGATTTCAAACAAAAGTATGGGTCCAATGCTGGCTCCATCTATGGGTTATCGTCAAATGCGAGAATGGCTCCCTTCACCCGGCCAGGTAATCGTTCAAAGGAGATACGAGGATTGTACTTTGTCGGTGGTAGCACGCATCCAGGTGGGGGAGTGCCGTTGGTGACATTATCAGGTAAGATTGTGGCTGAGATGATTGTGGAGGATTTTAAGAACTTTTGATGGTATATGGTATATGGTATAATGAAAGGCATATAAATTCGATCTCCAATCTCTAGGATTTTAGAGAGGTTAGCGAGAAAGACCATGAGCGATAAAGAAACAGTCAAAAAATATAAAGAGGCGCTGATTTAAATGACCAATGATTTCTGCGATCAGCATCTCGACGAAGAGTATAAAGCGCTGTGTGAGAAGGCGATACGCATGATGGCACGCCGCAAAAATGGGACATTTTTATCCGGTAAAATAGAAGGCTGGGCGGCAGCATTTGTCTATGCTATCGGCAGCAAAAATCTTCTTTTTGACAAACACTATCAACCGCATATGAGTGCTGCTGAGCTGTGTGGACTCTTTGGCGTTGCAGTTAGTACGGTGGCAGCGAAAGCCAAGATTATTCGTGATGCGCTTAAGATCCATTATTGTAGCCCGGAGTTCTCAACATTGCTAATGAGAGAACGCAGTCCGTTTGGAGCTTTTTTAGATGGTATGCCTGTACCTTTCACCTTTCTCTCACCTGAATTACAGGAAATCGTGAAGGAAGATCCAGAGAAAAAGCCGTTAATCCTTAAAAGCAAACGTAAAAGGTAATCTCCTGGCGTTTTCTCATTGAAAGATGGAGGGTTAAACATGCTCAAATATTATACTGATGTAGTAATGCAAAACCAACAGGCAAGCCAGCCTAATTGCAGGTCTGGTTCGCTGTGCATACCTTTCAGTATCCATAAGCAAACGTAGAAAACGCGGATATATTCGCAACGTCGCCAGATCCTGATCTATCAGGGTCTGGCGACGTTTTTTTATGTATCAGAAATACCGAAGGAGAAAACACAATGGATATCAGTTTCTTTATACGAGGCTTACTTATTGGCCTCTCGATCGCCGCCGCCGTTGGCCCTATCAGCATATTATGTATTCAACGCACTTTGGAGCGAGGACAGCTCTACGGGCTTGTATCGGGCCTGGGAGCCGCGACCGCCGATGCCTTCTACGGCTCTATCGCTGCATTTGGCCTGACCATCATTTCTACATTCTTGCTCAGCCAACACCTCTGGATTCGCTTGCTGGGCGGAATTTTTCTGCTTTATCTGGGTATAAAGACCTTCATAAGACGACCTGCCGAGAAGGCTGCTGGAGCGATTGCCCATAACTATCCCGGTGCCTATCTCTCTACGTTGCTGCTCACTCTCACTAATCCGACGACGATCCTTTCGTTTGTTGCTATCTTCGCTGGAATTGGTGTGGGAGCTGCTAGCAAAAGTTATCTATCTGCCGTTATTGTGGTTGGTGGAGTATTCCTTGGTTCGGCTCTCTGGTGGGTTATTCTGACTGGTAGTGTCAGTTTGTTACGTAAAAGATTTACTCCGCGCTGGCTATTGTGGATTAATCGGGGTTCAGGTATTGGAATTCTGGTTTTTGGGATCGTTGCGCTGTTGAGTTTGTTATAAGAGTCAAGGCATGCTTTTTGCAGAAATTTTCCTTCCAGACTGATGTAGCGAGATTTTTCTCTCTCATGCGGCGTTTTCTAATATAGAAGAAATGATTTCTTCAAAAGAAATTAGTATATCGAAATTTACTACTTGCTAATAGAAAGGATATGTATATGAAGTCAAATAGTATGAGGAAATGGTCTAATCGCCGACTACTTTTCCCCATTTTTGGTATAGCATTACTTTGTCTATTGGAGCTTGTGATAAGCAATGTGAATACGCACACAGTTGGGGCGGCCTCCCCAGCGAGTTCCAGGTTGATAAGCACGCCAGTGCTTCAGTCAGTTCGTATGGTGAACCGGACTACTGGATGGGCTACTGCAAAAACAACAATAATTTTGCATACTGTCGATGGTGGTAATCATTGGACTAATGTGACACCACCTTATAGTATTGTTGCGATGCCGCAGTCGTTTGTCGCAACTTTCAAGGATGCTCAACATGCGTGGGTTGCCTACGAGCCTAAAATTGGCGATAGTACATTCACTATACTGCGTACAGCGAACGGTGGAGTAAGTTGGCAGAAATCTACCGTCTCAACGATTTCTGGTTTTGGCATTTCATCACTGACTTTCAACGGTAACTTGAACGGTTGGATACTGGTTGGCGATAATGGCGGACCGGGTGCGGGATCTGAGTCGTTCGCTTTGTTCTCGACGACGAATGGTGGAGCAAGCTGGACCAGGTTGCCTGATATTCGTACGACTGACCAGGCTGTTCGCGCTTCGTTTGTCGATGCGCAAAATGGATACCTGACCTATGGTGGCCCTTATGTAGCCCCACATATGTCTGTTACCCATAATGGCGGTCGCTCATGGCGAGAAATGGTTCTACCAGTTATGAATGGAGTAAGTGGGAGTATCGTGACGACATCACCTGTTTTCTTCGGTTCTACCGGTTTCTTGCCCGTAGCTGTACAAGGAAACACAACTGGTTTTGAGATTTACACGTCACACAATAATGGTGCTACCTGGCACGCCAGCAACTCATTCCTGATGCTTGGAAATAACAACATTGGTCAAGGTGGAGTTGGCGATCTGTATATCGTGAATCCCACTCAATTCTATGTGACCAACCAGCAAGGTCAGACATTGATGAGTACCGATGGAGGAGTGCACTGGTACAAATTGCCTGGAACGGTTGGTTTGGGCGTTACCTCACTGAGTTTTATCAATGCTCAGCAGGGTTGGGCTGCGGGCAATGGCTTGTTGCATACAAGCGACGGCGGCAATACCTGGCACAAAGTGAACTATACGGTGCAATAAATCTGTATAGATGAATAAAAATAGCACATCCATGAAAAATCAGATTTTTCATGGATGTGCTATTTTTACATGTGCCCCTTAAGCTAACAAGCCCAGCTGGTATAATATGATCAAAACAATCTATTTTTCAGAAAGGAAGCTTACTATGGCTATTGATGCAATTCGCGCCAACGTTATTTCTTTCATGACCATTTTGAGGATGAGCATCATTTTGGGATACTCAAAAATGAATGGCAGAAGTCGGTGTCAACAGTTCTGCCTGAACATCCGCCAACGTAATTATAAGTAACATTACTCCTTCACTACAAATAATCTTTGGTACTTCACTATCGGTACCCTTTTACAACATCCTTTTTCCTCTTCCCCATCCGGCACCTCTATCCACACCCCTGTTAATCTCTGTACCGGCTCAACTCGCTTTTTGATGCACCCAAGCTTTTTGCCTTGTTAAGGCGCGAATTTACAAGATTAATTACACCTTCATAGACAGCATCACATTCGCCTTGCGTCAAATTAAGCTCATCAAAAATAATCGTATCTAAAGCTATACGCTCTGGTGAAGGTTCCAGAACATTCCAGCAAGATGAGGTGAATAATTGTTCTTTATCCATGCGTATTGCTTTAGGATGCAAACAAAGAAGGCTGCTTACTTCATATGTCTGGATTTTAAGTAAACCATCACCAAAGTTAGACCTTCCAACAACATTTATCATCAGTTGAAATAGTGTTGAGTTAAGGAAGGCACATAAAGGCAATGCAAATGATGGTGTAGTAAACATATCTTGAAAATTGTCACTAAAATAACAACCAGCAGGTGCATAAAATGTCCTGGCAGTAGTATCTATAAGATAGTTGAAGCTGAGAGAAGGTAAACGCCTCCCACCCAGATCCCACCAGCGAGGTCGATTTACACAACTGGGCCTTTTCTGAAAACCTTGTGACTCACCCCATTGAATGTATTCTAACGCTTTTGTTCCCTTCAACTCTGTCTTGCTTTTATGACACATAAAGAGCTTTGATTTGAGATTATGAGAATTTTATGAGAATACTTCTACACTCTGCGCGGACTCTTGATGATGGGTACCAGAAACTCCGGCTCAATTCCCCATTGTCGCGCCTTTGTCTCATCCAGATAAAAGAACTTGTTTGCGCCTGTTGTGACACCACGCCGTACTTCAGCAATATCACCCAGACGAACCAGCTTATCTTTCCCCTTCTCTATAATCGTCCAGTAGATATCGGACGCACGCAGATATTTCCCGCCCCACTTGTTCCCTGAGTAGGGTGTTTCTGTGGCAATAAGATGTACTTTTTTGTCAACCTGTTCCTTATCCTCATCGGAATCCTTGCTAAGGGGGAGCTTCCCATCCTCTAAGAGTGCGGATTGTTCTCTGGGAAAGACGCGATAGGCTGCGTGAGTCTGGCGGGATTGTGCCGACTCGATAGCTTCAAATATCCCTGCTGCCAACAAGTCCTCGAAGGGAACGCGGCTCATCACGAAACGCGCTGTCTCCTGAAGCCCCCAATCCGATTGCTCATTGGGAGACGAGAGGTGAGCAATCACCGTATTGACACTTGCCGAAGCAAACGAGCGTCTCGTCTCATTGTCTAGAATGAGCTTTATAGAACAATGCTTGAGCAGAAACTCTTGCAGGTCGGCCCCATAGCCAGCATCCAGCCAGGAGTTTGAGGTAATAAAGCAAAATGTGCCCTTGTCGTTCAGCAGTGACAGACCCAGGAAGTAGAAATAAATGTACAGGTCGCTCTTCTGATCGATTGGATGAGTGACGATCTGTTTGCCATATTTGTTGGTGTAGCCAAAGAAACGTGGGAAGAGTTTATACATCGCGTGGGCTAGTTTCTCCTTGTACGCTTTATTATCCTCTTTGCTGGCATCCTTCAAATAAGGCGCATGGATATTCTCCTGGCGCAGATATGGAGGGTTGCCAAGCACAATATCAAAGCATCGTGGCTTGATACCTTCAATCTCCTGCACCAGGCTGTCCCCACAATGCACTTTGAACGTGAAGTACGGTAGCAGAGGCTCGGCTCGGTCGTGTAAGTTTTCGAATTCGTACTCCACATCGGCAATCAGTGCCAGCCAGAGCCGTACTTCGGCAATGTGCACGGCCCACTCCATCACATCCACTCCATACAAACTTTGTTCAATAATGCGCTTTTTCCGTTCATAAGCATTGTAGGAATTATAGGAAGTCTCTAAACCGAGTGAAGTAATCGCACGTTCCATCAAATCATCCAGGACCGAAAGCATCCCAACCAGAAACGCCCCGGAACCACATGCGGGATCGATCATCGTCATAGTGTTTAGTAGTTCATAAACATCATGCCACAGATCAATATCCTTCAAATGCTGATCTGTAATATCTTTGTCCTCTTGCTCGATAGCAAACACCGCGTTATAGAGGAGATGCTTTCGTTGATTGCCAAGATGATTTGTCAGGTAATCAACAAGTGTCAGGCGACACATCAGGTCGATCTCTGGGCGTGAAGTATAGAAGATACCACCATCGCTACGCTCGCCTGTCTCAGTCGAGACATTGACTAGGCTTTCATAAATCGTCCCGATCATCTCTGAATCAATCGCAAGCTCTTGATCGAGCGGGCTATCTTCTGCAAGTGTGAAGTTATAGCGTTGCAGCAGGGTAAAGATGTTAGTGAAACGCGCATCGCTGACAACAAAGCGTTCTCGTCTATCCAGATCGTTCTCAGTAAACAGGCCACCATTCAGAAATGGGGTAAGCATCAACACATTGTGAATGGAAGCGGGAAAATGATTATCCATTCCGTTGTACTTGTTATGAAAAGCTTTGAAGAATAGGGTATTCAGCCACAAACTTACAAAGGTATCCTCTTCATGCTCATCCTTATTGTATGCATTCCAGAAAGTTTTGAGAAATTCAGTATCATCTCCCAAGCAGCGTTTGCGTTGAATAAAATAGAGCAACATGCAACGGTTGAGCAATTGTAGAGCGTAGTCATGCGCCCAGGTATGGTCACTAGTCTGCTTATACAAGTCTTTCTGGAGGATATCGAAGCAGATACGGTAGTCGCGGAAGAAGGTGCGCCTCACTGTCTCGACATCAAATGCCTGGTCAAATAAATCCTGGATAGTGCGTGCTGAGAATGTAGATATATCGCCGGGAAGAGTCCTAAGGTCTAGCATTGCAATACGTTCAATCGCGGTCCGCAAATGCTCTTCACGCCTGATCGTAATACGCTGGAGCAGGCGATTTTTTACATCACTCGTACTCTCTTTGACGTGCAAAAAATGCCATTGTTGCTGTTCAGCATCCGAAAAGATAAAGAGTGCATAGAGATTATCTGGTAAGAGTTTGGTGATGAGTGTGCGTTCATAAGCGTGAGAAAGCGAATTGCGCAGGCGAATATAGATTATTTTGAAGTCACCGTTACCGCCTGTAGCAATAATGCGTGGATGTTCATTTGCATACATCAGTGCTCTACTATTATCATCGGGCAGGTTCAACCGCATATCGCTATAGCCGTAGCTCAGTTCAGTCGTAAATAGATCACCTGGCGTTTTAATAGTCTGTTTTTCATATAGCTCATGTAGGCGAACACTTACACGCTTGCGCGTCTCCTCAATTGTAGAAATATTGGTCTCCTGTTTACGCATGCCTCCCCTTATACATTCTGATTAAGATCAACGCAATGGCAACCCTTCCACATTTTCTCTTTATTTTTTAGTGGTTGTGGGTAGAGGCACGCATGGAGTCAGAAGCTATAGTATGCTGCATCCGCTATTCGTTCTTGCTATCCTTGTGAGTGACCGTCAAGTAGCCGACGAAGCCGAGAATCAAAATTGTTAAACCTACACTGACCCATCCCGACCCCAGTCCAAGACCGCTTAAACTGTGTGGTTTCCCTATCCAATCGGCAAATGAAGCTCCAGAGTGGGCGCGTTACAATATAAGCAAACCAGAAGGCGAAAATCTCGTTGAGACCAAACAGTTTATAGCTTAGAGCTGGTACCGCGATCAATACGGCAAACAGTACACCCGCGGAGAAGTACCCTAGTCCTGGTGTGGTTGCTGCCAGATCACCCGCGGCGGTGCCAAGCGCGAACGTCGTTATGATAGTGGCCCAGTAAAACAGCTCACGGCGCAGTGTATAGATGCTGTGGATAGATAGAGTTTTCTCGGTTATATACCAGGCTACAAAGACGATGGCAAGCGCGACGGTAAAGAACGCGGTTGATACAGGATACGGTATACCGAAGCCAATGTGTATCACATCGGCAGCCATTGTGCCGAATATAGCGACCATGATGACTGCCAGCCAATAGATCCATACAATATAGCGGCGTACTGCGAGTTGTAATATGAGTGCGGCTGCCAGTCCAATGCCTCCAAGTGCGACTGCAATAAACGGATTGAGTTGGTGGACCAGGTAGTCTGAGGTTGACTCACCCATGGCAGTAGTTAACAATTTAATGATCCAGAAGTAGATCGTAACTTCTGGAACTTTTCTCGCGACTCGCATTGTGAGACGCATAGAGGGAGCCATTTTGCTGGGAGTACCAGAGGTCCTGTCTGGTTGGTATGGAAGTACAGGTCTATTCATATGTTAATTTTCCTGATAAAAATGGTGATGTGTATTTCCATTTATACTATACGTGGTAAGCAAAAATGTCAAAAATGATGGAAGACAAATAGGTCGTCTATTTTGAAGATGGCTGGCTTTTTTCATCAGAGTTGGACAGGGTATTGGAGGTATCAAGTCAGCCTGGAGCCAGGTGTTGACGAGGCGTGAGAAGGCAGATATTCACATGGAACACCTGCCTTTTGCGTTCACTACTCTTTACCTGTCTGGTTCTCAGCTCGCTTATTGGACGCACGTTGCATCCAATCCAGGCTATAGCTTGGGGTAGCATAGCCGAGAAAGTTGCCCATATCGAGCATGAGTTTTAACTCACTGGTCTCCAGATCTGGTGCCATTGCCGTCACAAAGCGATGACCATCGCTTGCTTCCACCAGGGCCCAGCAGACGACCGGCTCGGTCGTGTATCCAGCTTCGCCCTGGTTGGGCTCTTCTTTCGTGCCCCAGACGGCTCCCCAACCTGGTAGGGCAGGCATAATCTGCAGAATGGTGAGTTCCTTTGCTTGGTGTTCTTCTATCTGTTCCATGCTTTCCACCTTTCTTTCATTGTCTCGCTTTTCATAGCCCTTGAATGGGTTGCCAGCTCTTTGTCTCACGGAAGCTGAGACCGATAGCCCTCCAGAAAAGCTTTCTCGCAGACACCTGCGCGTTCATGTGCTGTGATCATGCCCATGTGCTGATTGGATTTAAAGAGAGAGACCTGGGCAAAATCCGCGGCCAGGATCATGAGGGCCTCTTCATTGATGACGCGCTGCTGTTGGCTGTGCCACCGCTTCATCTGCTGGCCTCGCACATAGGCTTCTTGCTCGATCTGCTCCATAGCTTCTGGCATGATACACACTTTCTCTGTTGGACACGCTTCAAAAAGAGGACCATCCTCTTCTCAGTTTCGCCGCAATGCATTGTACATCCGCTTCCATCGCTTCGTCAACTCGATAGCTAGAAAAGCGACTCTTATCATACTTGACATGTAATGATTCTGACGTTTAATCCATTAAATGGTAATTAACATACAAATAGTTAGCAATAAAAATGGTGAAGTTACGCCAGTAAGCGCTAACAGAACCGTCCTGCCCTCGATGGACTCGGCGTATATCCTCCGCCCTCTGCAAAAACCACTACCAGTCTGGATCGCCGTTGGTGGTACTCCTGCCTCCGTGATGCGTGCGGGAACTCTCGGGCTGCTGCTGGCGCTCGCGATCATCGGAGGGCAGCTTGCACGTTTTACGCCATTGGTCAATCTCTATCGTGATGCCGCCCGGCGCAGTGGACACGATGCGGCAACGTTGCCTATGGGCATCAACTCGCATGGCTATATTGCAGACACATCGCAAGAGGCGCGAGACGAGCATGACCCTTTCTATACAGCGATGATGAACAGATTGGACCAGAGCGTGGCTGGCCCAGTATAGGTCGGCGGGAAGACGACGTGCTTGCCTGTGTTGGTGGTGCGGCCAACCGAATTGAGTTCGTGATTGTAATTGTTTGTAACACTGTAGGAACCCGATGAAGCGTCAGGCGCTTCATCGGGTTCCTACAGTGTTACAATACTGGCTCAAAGCTTCGGCCTGTTTTACGATCAACTCTACTTAAACTTGAACGAAGCTCCATTGCTGGTTATAACCGCCATTGTTGGACCACTGAAGGACCGCTGCGCCAGCGGTGGTTGAGGCACCAGCGACATCGGCATAGAGTCCATTACCTTGGTTGACCAGGGAGTAGTAGCCATTGCCAGCCGAGACGATGTTCCACCATTGATTTGATCCATTGATATCATTCCATTGATCTAGATGGGTGCCAGCACTCGCCGAGTCATTTGGATCATCAAGTAGCCGACCGCTATTGACGTTGATGAGCTTATAGCCGCCATTGACCGCGACAAAACTCCATTGTTGGTTGGCTCCGTTATTATTAGTCCATTGATCGACGATGCCACCATTGGCGGTTGAACCTCCGGCGATATCGAGCAATTGACCGCTGTTACGGTTTACAATCTTGTAATGGGCACCAGAAACAGGAGTAAAGCTGCCACCACCACCGCCGACGTTGGTGCTATACCCGACGGAGACGATGTTGGCCTCGACAGCATTATCCGCTGCATCCGTCGGGTAGCCTGCCGTCATGACCCCTTCGAAGAAGGATCCGATGGATCCATTGCTGTTGTCGCCCCCAGTTCCCAGAACAATGGCCCCTTCCTGGTGCATAGGCGCATAGCCGCCCCGGTTGGGCTCCGCTCCGCTGTACCAGGTGGTCAGACCACCCGCTTGCGCGTTGCCTCCCTTGATGGAATAGGTATTCTGTCCATTGTTCTTGACCAGGCCCGTAACAAACGTGCTGTTGTTGCCCTTGTTATTCAGGTCAACCCCATTTGCTCCGGCAAAGAGTCCGTTTTCCATATCTGCCAGAACCCAGGGACCACTTCCTGAACAGGGAGGGAACTGGCACCAGGTGCCGAAGTTGACCGCGTCCATGTGGCCGTTGCCGGTGTCTTTGTTATTCGTCTCGGCGTTGCCATAGTCGAAGCAGCACTTATTGTTGTAATGGGTGCCACTTGTCACCATGTACATGCCCTCAGGTGCACCATTCTTTGCGACGCCTGATGTGGAGTCGTCCCGGTAGCCGACGCCGGCGGTCACATAGAGCCCGTAGACCTTATGCCCACCAACCGTGAGCGGTAGTGCGGCGGCGTTCGCACCGTGATCCTGTCCGCCTTGCCCGCCCGGTCCCTCGATGGTGAGATTATTGCCCCTACTGGACTGGTCATAGATCTCTGTGATCGTACATGATGTGCCAGCGCAGAACGTATCTTGCGCGGCGGCGTTGGCATAGCCTCCCGCGGTCAGGGTGTCGATATTGGTGGTCGCGGAATCCGACGCACGCTTGACCTGGTAAAGCCTCCCGTTATACGCGGAGAAAAGCGCTCGTACGGTGCTATGTGCGGCGACACATGGTGTACCAGCGGCAGCATAAATATCGCAAGGCAGCGACCCGGCTGCCAGCGCTTCATGAGTGTCCTGGTGGGAAACAAATACACTCCAGCCGACAGCAAGCAGGACAACCAGCGCAACAAGCAACCGTCCTACTTTGTGTGATAGTTTTTGGGACATCATCGTTTTCCTTTTCCTTCCTTAGGTTCAGAATGACTACGATGAAAACTTCTCTTTC
This sequence comes from uncultured Chloroflexia bacterium, assembly GCA_963731415.1. GTDB lineage: Bacteria > Chloroflexota > Ktedonobacteria > Ktedonobacterales > Ktedonobacteraceae > JACDAE01. The sequence continues at coordinate 183,153 of CAVSVN010000020.1, read as the reverse complement.
CACTTTTGCGTTCTTCGCATGGAAAGATGCAAGTATTCTTAGAAACTATAGCTGCGAGCACCCCTTCCTGTCAAGGTAAATGGTAAATGACCTACATGGTCTCCGCGCCAGGTACGCCAGTTCTCATTCGTGATCTGATGGTTGGTCATCTCTTTTTGGATATGCCCCTACCTGATGATGCTTATGCTTCCTATGGATTTGGCGGCCAGTATCTGCTAGTCATTCCATCGCTGGATCTGGTGGTAGTCCACTTAGGGAATTCCGACCAGTCCAGCTATCATCCTCCAACCGTTGAACAAACACGTCATTTGTTGCAGTTGATCTTGCAAGCTTCCCCTCACAAAAGTCTCTAAAACCGACACTTTTATGAGACCTTCCGAAAACTTGTTGGGGAAATCTCCAAAAATGCCATATCCTGGCCGAGGCGGCCATTTTATGCCGCGAGTCACATCGTCCCAAAATAAAACAGAAGCCGAGCAGGAGTAAAGGGCATGGATAGGATAAGTGACTCAGCCGGGTCACAGCGAGATTGCAAGCTCGACTTCTATTATCAGCGTACAGAATCCTCCAACAAGCAACGGGTTACTCCAGAATGTTTCTTGCTTGTTCAAGATTTATGACTAAGTATCTATATTCACTGCGTTCGTGTTGCTGTTTCTCCTCTATTCTCGTGGTGAAAGGCATGGCGATACATCTGTGGTGAAATGCGCAGGAGACGTTGAAAGTGCAGACGAAGCGTGGCTGCTGAACTGAAACCACAACAGGTAGCCACTCGCTCAATGGTCTCGTTGGTCGTTTCCAAGTGGCGCTGAGCCAGTACAATGCGTTGATGGAGCAACCATTGATAGGGAGTTGTCCCCAGAGTTGCCTGAAAGTGGCGTGCAAAGGTTCGTGGACTCATCACGGCCCGCGCCGCCATTTGCTCCACGGTGAGATCTTCATGCAAGTGGGCAGTTATCCATTCAAGAGTCGCACCGAACGGCTCGCCCTTATCCAGTGGAGAGGGCAGTGGCGCCTCAATGTATTGCGCTTGACTGCCATCGCGATGTGGAGGAACAACCATTCGCCTGGCTATTGCAGTCGCGATCTCAGCACCATAGTCCTGGCGTACCACGTGAAGCGAGAGATCAATCGCGGCAGCCGTTCCGGCAGAGGTGAGTATCTGACCGTCATCAATATAGAGTCTCTGTGGATCGACTTGTACCCTGGGATAGCGCTCTGCCAGTTCTGCTGCCCATGCCCAATGGGTTGTGACGCAACGACCATCTAGCAGCCCAGCAGCAGCCAGCAGAAACGTTCCCGTACAGAGCGCTATGATGCGAGCACCCCGTTGATAGGACCAGCGGAGGGTATCAAGCAGCGTTTCTGAAACAGGGACGATGCCAGGACGCGAACCAGGAATAATGATGGTATCCGCCTCCTCGACGTGCGCCAGAGAATATGGCGTTGTGAGAAAGAAGCCTGCAGAGGTCCGAATAGGTTGTGGTTTATCGGCACAGATCAGGAAGCGATACCAGGGCACGCCGAGTTCAGGACGTTCAAATCCAAAGACTTCCGTTGCTACAGCCAGTTCAAAAGGATTGACGGCGTCGTAAATGAGAACCGCAATAGTACGCATGGCAGTTTTTTGATGCTCCCTGTCTTTTCTGCCACTAGCAGAAGTCTTCCATTCATGGCAGAATTATAACACATGGATGGTTTCCTGCCAGGCAATACACGGAGTCTTCTATTTCTCGGACGCCTGAAGAGAGGCAAGGAAACCTGATCTTCTCTCCGGCCAGATTTCTGCGGTTTCAGGTCGGTTTAGAAATGATAATCGTTCCCGTACTCGTTGGACAAAAGAAAAAGGAGATTCGCATTGAATACCTTGTTAGAGGATATACAAGCCGTCCTCTCCACTACTCCAGAACGCTGGCAGCGACTGGTCAGCACTCTTCCCATTGATCTACTGACCCGTCCGCCAGTCGCAGGGGAGTGGTCAGCGCTCAATTGCTTAGAGCATTTATTGGACGCAGAACGTGTGCTCTTTCCTGTCCGCTTCCACGCTTTTTTGGCAGGACAGAATTTAGTCGATTTCGATCCTCATCAGCAGCATGCAGACCCTGATTTCCAGACTCCTAAGCAACTTGCGGCTGCGTTTGCACGATATCGTCAAGAAAGCCTTGTCCTGCTAAGCAAGTGAAGGATGACGACCTGAGACGGACCTCTCAGCATCCTAAATTTGGTACCGTCACCCTAGCAGAACTGCTTCATACATGGGCAGGTCACGATTTGATGCACACCGTTCAGGCTGAACGAGCACTCATGCAACCCTTCATGCTCGGCTGTGGTCCCTGGCGTGCCTTCTATCGGGATCACGAGGTGAGTGCTCCAAAGCAAGATGCATGAGTTTGAGGTCAGAAAACGGAGTGCGTTGAGCATTTAGCATTTAGCAAGCAGAATGAGAGCGGTACGCGATCTCCTGAAGCAGTATCTGTCCTCTAGTTATGTAGCGCTCACTTGTTGTCTGATCATGGTAGCGTAGCGACCAGTCAACCTGGCGGAGAATCAGGTGAGCAAAATACATGCTCAGGAGCTTGAGCGTCGCTCGCTCTAATACGTACTTCCAGAGCTGCTCACGCACTTCGACAACATCGTAGGAATAAAATAACAGGGTGGCGATGTCAAAGATACAATCTCCTGCAAAGGAGCCATCCCAATCAACAATCCCGCTGATCTGCTCGTCATGAATAAGGATGTTCGTGTGTTGAAAGTCCCCATGGACGATATCGTTAGTGTGATGAGGTTCACCTTGATGTGCCATCACCAGAGTCTGAAGTGTTTGCAGAAGTTCAGCAGTACCGGGTGAATGCTTCCGCAAAGATGCGTGAAGACAGTATCCATCGCCGCCGACGAGTACCGTGTTGATTACCTCCTGGTGCCAGTCCTTGCGACCTGGAATGGCCCGTCCAACCTGGAGGTTATTCAGTTCAAGCAAGCGAGGTAAAAGTGTTGGCGAAAGATGACGCGTAGGAGAACCGGGAAGGACACTCTGAATGCTGTAGATACCTTCAGGGATCTTTCCAATAAGTAGATAGTATGGTGCTGGATAGCTGAGGTTGCGCAACAGATCCGTGACCGTTTTTGCCCCTTGCATCCACTGCAAGTTCTCGGCCCCTGCTGCCCATTTGAGTACCCATCGTTTGCTGAGATGATCAGCCACGACAAATGCTCCCTGTTCACCATCTGGATATTTTTCAAGGAATGTAAAGGTTGTCTGATGGAGTATGTTTATGCATTGAAGGAGTTCTGCTGGCTCCATGCTATTTCCTTTCAGAATGCAATGATTTTGTGTATTGTCTTACCTGGCATGATATATGCTAGCAAGCACCTTCTTTATGATACAATTTAATAAAGGAGCATACCTTCCACGCTCATTATGAACGTGTCGGGTTCCACGAAGTAAAGCAGCACGCCTTTCGTCGCAAATCTTTCTAAGTACAAACAAGCAACTTTTTGGGTATTGTATGTGTCTGATGGTAATAAGCTATGGCAGTAGAACGACTGACGAGCGGAAATGTTGTTGCTTTCGCTCAGATACTTGGTCTGTGTATGGACACTGCAAAGAACTGGTGCCAGGGCAAGCGGATACCGGAAATGGATATGCTTTTACGGCTTTGTTACAGACTGGATCTCTCTTTGTGTAAGGTGCTGTTTCAAGAAGGAGAAATGCCTCGTCCCTCCTAAAAAATTCTATGCCAGAAGCTCTCTTCCCATCAAGAAAAACGAACGGCTATCGACAAGAGGCATATTTCTCAGTTATTGGAACAGGCGGTAGACGTAATTGAAAATCCACCACCTTCACTAAAAGAAGTGGGCAAGCGGCTTGGCTATCAGCCCACAACCTTGTACAAGATCAATCGAGACGCCTTTCATGCAATTGCAGATCGGTACACAACATATCACCGAGAGCTTCGAGAAAAACGGCTACAAGGATATCGTGAAGAGATCCGGCGGATTGCGTTGTACCTTCAGGCAGAGCACGTGACGCTTACGCGGAGACATATCGCTCGGTATCTTACGCAGCCTGCCATTTTGCGCGATCCCTATGTGCGAACGCTTCTCGCAGAAGTATGTTGTGAGGTAGAAGAAAAAAGGGAAACATCCCACGGAAAAGAAACAGGAGCCTTTGGAGAACAGGATGCACAGGGGTAAATCTTCAACTTTACCCGGGTCATGATGGTATACCAACTTCACAAACCCACCAATTACAATTATGGTAAGATCGATCCACATCTCAAGCCTGATGAGATGATTAGTCGATGGAGAGCATTGTAGAGCATATGGATGGCTTACAAACGAGTGAACATTGCAGCGTCATCAGGCGTTTACGTCGAGATGGATCTGTACAAGTGCCGTTACTCTTTCTAGAAAGTACGCTCCTTCATGAAAAATGAATCACAACCTCCATTGGATGTGGAAGATTTGGCCTTACCTGTGACTCCAGATGAAAATCCTTCCGCAGCTCGGCGTCCCTTTGGAACCTTCCGGGCCCTAGGCAACCGAGACTACGGGCTGCTCTTCTGGGGGCAGTTCATTTCTGCAACAGGAACGCAGATGCAGGTGGTTGCGGTGTCCTGGCAGGTGTATCTGCTTACGCACTCGGCGCTCGCCTTAGGACTTATTGGTTTGATGCAGGCACTCCCGCGCCTGCTCTTCTCACTGGTGGGAGGCGTTCTCGCGGATGCGTTGGACCGGCGCAAGTTGCTCCTCATCGTGAACGTGGTCATGATGCTCTTCTCAGCCATCCTGGCTCTTTGTACCAATTTCCAGGTCGTCAATCTGATCATCATTTTTGTACTCATTCTTTTGAGTGCGGCGGCTTCGTCCTTTGAGTTTCCCGCACGTCTGGCCATCATTCCTCATCTGGTTTCACGCGAGCAGATGACTGATGCGATTTCCCTCGATTCCATGATGGTTTACCTCTTTGCCATCACTGGCCCAATGGCTGGCGGTTTGGCTCTGGCCTGGTTCGGGGTCGCCTTCACGTACTGGGTGAATGTTGTCTCGTATCTGGTAGTGATTGCCGCACTGCTGGTGCTCCGTGTGCCACCAATCCCCGCAGAAAAGCGTGCGCAGGCGGGATTCGGAGCCTTGTGTGAAGGCATGCGTTTCTTGCGTGCGCACCCGGTGATCCTGGCTCTGCTCATGCTCGATTTCTGCGCCACTTTTTTCGGGGCACCACGCGTGCTGTTACCGATTTACGCACGAGATATCATGCATATTGGACCACAGGGGCTTGGCCTCTTGCTAGCCGCAGGCGGAATGGGTGCGGTGGTGCTGATGCCCTTTATGGGGTTGGTCACGCGCATCAAGCGTCAGGGGTTGGGGGTAGCACTGGCCGTCATGATTTGGGGGCTGTGCGTCGTCGCTTTCGGTTTCTTCCCCAATCCCCTCTGGCTTGGCGTCCTCTTTCTTGCAGGCACGGGCGCGGCGGATATGGTCAGCGTGATTCTCCAAGGCATCGTGGTGCAGAGCATGACTCCCGACGAGTTGCGCGGACGCATCAGTTCGATGACGTCCATGTTTGCCATCGGTGGCCCCATGCTGGGCTCGTTTGAGTCTGGCCTTGTTGCTGGCCTTTTCACCCCGATGGTTTCCGTCGTCAGCGGCGGCATTGCCTGTCTTCTTGCTGCATTGGTCATTCTAATGCTTGTATCGAGTTTGGCGAAGGTGAAAGCGAAAGCCTAGTTGAGCAGAAACGTAAGGGGCATATGGTTCTACTCGTTCACAATTTCCTGCAAATTTTTTGAGCGAAATGGTGAACGTATTGCTTTTTCAAGCTCAGATTTGCTCAAAGATGGGGCAATGTACTACAAGTATGAAAAATCGTCGAGGGAATCTCCAAAAAACCATATCTTGGCCACAACGGCCATTTTATGCTTTGTGTCACATAGTCACAAAAAAATAGAAGTCGAGCAGGGGGGTAAAGGGCATGGATAGGATAAGTGACTCAGCCGGGTCACAGCGAGATTGCAAGCTCGACTTCTATTACCAGTGTACAGAACCCTCCAACAAGCAACGGGTTATCCCAGAATGTTTCTTGCCTGTTCAAGGGTTCTGGCTTAGAACATCCTGCTTCTTCGTCTCTGCCGTGGCATCAAAATCAGCCCTAGCAATAGTCCAGCAGCCAGACCGCCAATATGGTCCAGGACGCCGATGCCAGGCGTGGAGAAGCCCCAGATCAGGTTCAAGCCCAGCCAGAATATCCATTGCCCGATCGCACCGTTCCCATAAGCTCCTAACGCACGCCGATTGACGATGAAGAAGATACCGATAGCTCCGAATACGCCGAAAATGGCACCAGAAGCTCCTGCAGCTAACGCATTGGGCTGCAAGAAGAAGGTGACGATACCACCAATGATGCCTGAAAGCAGGTAAATAGCCAGGTAACGCCATTTTCCATACATTACTTCGACGGCTCGTCCAACCAGAAACAGGAAAGCATGTTCAGACCGATGTGCAGGATACTGAAATGGATGAACATGGCGGTGAAGATGCGCCAGTACTCGCCCGTTGATGTAATCAATGGTGTGTTTTGTGCTCCAGCCTGCACAAGCGTATCTGTAGGAATGTTTGCGATATTGCCACCCATAATCGCAAGGATCAGGTAGACAACAACGTTAATGGCGACGAGCAGGGTCGTGACTAGATTGGGATATTGGCTTAAAGCGAAGCGTGTGCGAACCATCTGCCGCCGCATAGGGCTGGGTTGTGACCAGGTTGGAACCTGCTCCTGTTTCGCTGCCGGGCGACTGGTCTCTGTTGCTGTTTCTGTTGCTGGTTCCTCCTGAGGAGGAGTAGACGGGGTCGCGTTCCCTTTATAGCCGCCATAGACACGTTTTGTGTCAAGTTCTGGGAAACAGCCCTCGAAGCGACCACCGTAAGAGAGCCGTGCAGCTCGTGCTCGTGCCAGGTTCGCATCATAATCCTGCCCGGTAGCGCGTAGTGCGTAAGAACGTAGAGCATGTGCATAGGCGACGCCAGGATCTTCACTGATTACCGCGTCAATATTTTGTAAAGCGCGATCATAGCGGCGATCAAGCAGGTCCAGGAGAGCCTGGGCGGTCCATCCTTCTTTTCCTCCGTTCGGCTGCAATTCCTGAACACGTCTGCATGCCATGTGCACGACACCATAGTTGCCCAGGGCAAGGTTCGCTTCGGCGAGGCCCAGGTGTACTTGCGGATTGTCCGGTTCCATCTGTGCACCGTGCGCGTAGGCAATAGCAGCTTCTCGTCCCTGACCCTGCGCTAAGGCTTGTTTGCCCTGTTCCAGGTATGTCTGTATATCCGTCTGTGCTTCCACAAGAAAATCCTCCAGTTGTGCGCAGGTGCTCCCACGCTTACGGCTTTATAAAATGTAAAGCAATAATAGCAAGTACTAGTGTACCTAAGATTGTCAATAGTGCCAAGGGCCAGCGTCTTCTGAGCGCATGTTTGTCGACTAACACATTGCTGGCCGATAATTGGTAAAGTGGTGTGAACTCCCAACCAAGCAAACAGCCGCTAAGCAGACCACCAAGGTGTGCATAATTATCAACGTTTGGCACAAAGAATCCGATACTGAGATTCAATGCAACAATAATAAGCAGCCAGAGAAGGGCGGGAATACCCCCATTTGGAAACGCCCGCCGATGGACCAGTACAAAAACACTATACGCGCCGACCAGTCCAAAGATCGCGCCTGATGCTCCAATGCTAATGTCTTGCGGGGCAAAATAAAAACTGGCAATAATGCTGATGATGCCGGTTAGCAGGTAGATCAGCAGGAAACGCAGGTGGCCGTACAGGCGCTCCAGAAATACGCCAAGGACAACCAGGTTGAGCATATTGAGTCCGATGTGCAATGCGTTGGCGTGTAGAAATATCGGTATAACGAAGCGCCAGTACTGCCCCTGGAGGATCAGACTATTGTCCTTTGCTCCATAAGCAATCAATGTTGTTGTTAATGCATCATTATCATGTACATCGATGGCATTGTGCACAATATTCAGAAGAATGGCGTTTATACTATGAGCGTCTGCTGTTTGTGCTGCTACGGTTGCCGTAATGCACCAGATGAAGATCGTGCCCCCGGTAATCAGCCATGTTGCCCAGGAGATACGTGCCAGTCCTTTGCGTGTACGATAAGAATTAAGTGCCGTCTGATAACTTGTGCGTATACGCGATCTATGTATTCCTGCTTCATTCACCTGAAGGGTATCTCTCACGCCAACCTCAATAGCGTGTTCGTTCTCTTGTTAAGCCAGGGCAAGTCAACGCTTCACGCAAAAAACTTTCTTTTTGGGTAGAGTGGATGTTAAAAATTCGCTATCCTATCTTCTATTACGTTCCAGACTATGTTGAGTTACAAACGTAGGAGCAGTCCTTACTCCGATCTGAGCGTACATTCTTGTAAAGTTAGCAAAAACGAGCAGATTGAGACGTGGTAGGAATAAAGATGAATTGATGCCAATACTACCTGCTAAAAACAAGATAAGGACATTTTGATGGACTCCAATGCTCTGAGCAACTCCACTCCTCCTGGTTTAGATTCGAACAGGAGTACGGGTAGAAACGATGTTGTCAGGAAGACAAGTTTTACGATACCGTCGATGAGTGGTTTCTGGAAGCCTCCTGCTTCCGAGATTCCTGCTGAGCCAGAGCCGTCCAATTTAACCTCAGATCAGGAAGAAAATCCTCCGCCACCTCCCATGCCCATAAGTTGGCCGGAATGGAGGTGGCCTGCTGAGGAGAGAGCAAATATTTCATTCGCGTCGCAGCCAACTGTCGCTAATGTTCCGTTACAACCCATATCGGTAGAGCGATCAGGAGCATCAGAAGTCCATTCTTCGGTGAGATTAGCGGCCCGGAGGACAAGAAGAAAACTTTTATTTGCCGCTGTACTTATTGTAATGTTGCTTGCTTTACTGGTATCCGGCACTTTTACGTATCTGAATAGTCGTGCCGTGACACGTGACGCCGCTCCTCCTTCTGTAAAGAAAGCAGAATTCCACTATTTTTGCTAGTAGTGGAAGTCATGCGAACCCTACTACTATTGCTAAGAATGGCGGAATTAGTGGTAACACTACAGGTAATGATGCAGGATCTGGCACCAGGAGTTTCCAGGTTGGTGCACATCCCTTAATTGTAATAAAAGGGCATGGGAGTAATGTAAATATTCAAGTAGGAAATCTAAGCACAGTTGTGGTGACAGCCAAACAGCATGGAAGCAGCGGTAGTGCAGGAGTTCTTTATAATCAAACGAACGATGGAAAAGGGAATGATCGTATCAATATAGCGACGAATCTAGCGTATATGAACGTTGACTATGACATAACTGCCCCGAGTACTGCTCTGGTAGAGGTGCAGGTTGATAGCGGCTCGATAGGGGTCAATGGTGTCAGTGGGGTGACAGTAGATACTGGGGGTGGAAATTTAGATATAGAAGATGTGCATGGGCCAGTGAACGTATATACAGAAAATGGTGATATTACAGCTCGTGCTCTGATGGGATCTATGCAGATGGAGGTGGGCAATGGTGGCTCAATTCGTATAAGCAATGTAAGTGGAGCATTGACGGCGGTAAGCCACAGCGGAGATGTTGTCGTGAGGGAAGCGGCGTTAAAAAGTTCGTCGCTTCTGGAGACGAATTATGGTTCTGTGCGTTTCGATGGTTCCATTGATCCACAGGGAACCTATACAATGAAGACGATTAACGGAAATGTCAATCTGACGTTACCTGGCAATGCAGCATTTCAACTCGAAGCCAGTGTTGGATCTGGCTCGGTCTATAATGCATTTGGTAGTGCTATCGTGGGGTATACGCCACGTGCGCAGGTTATGGCGACCATTGGAAATGGTTCAGTTACAGTAAATAGAGCTGCATGATGTTGCTCTATTTGGAATGTCCTCATCACTCTGCAAAAAGGGAACAATCGACTATAGATAAATAGATAATGAGCATATTGAAAAGTTCTATCTTTTGGGGTATCCTTTTAACTGGAGGTTAACTGTTGATGGCGATGGATGTAAATATGCAAGCAGGAAACTCCTCATTTCTGGTACCACATCGTTATCCAGGGCGGCTCATTGCAGCCGAGGGGTTGGATGGCTCAGGTAAAAGTACACAACTCCATCTGCTCAGCTTCTGGCTACGGGCAGAGGGCTATGAAGTTATTCTTAGCGAATGGACCTCCTCCAAATTGATCAAGCGAGCTCTTAAGGCTGGTAGAAAGCAGGGTTCATCCGATCCGAAGCTGCTCAGTCTTCTGCATGCTGCTGATATTGCCGAGATACACCAGCGTGATGTTGTCCCCGCCCTCCAGCGAGGTGCTATTGTATTGGCTGATCGCTACATCTATACAGCTCTGGCACGTGATATGGCACGTGGAGTTGAACTTGAGTGGGTACGCAACGTCTACCAGTTTGCGGTTCGCCCAGATCTGAGTATCTACTTCCAGATTGATGTGGAGGAAGCTCTACGACGTTCATTGAGTACTAATCCGTTGCTCGAATATCAGCAGCAAGCAGGTATGGAACACGAGGCACACACTGATTCTGTAGACAGCTTTCGTGTGTTTCAGCTGCGCGTGCTGACTGCTTATGAAGAGATGAGCAAGCCATTTGCGTTTTTGTATCTTGATACGATGTTGCCTGTGAAGCAGCAGCAGCAGCAGTTACGTGAGGCGGTCCAGCAGATATTACCAGGTGATTGAAGAGGAAGATGTTATGGCAAAAGAGCAGCAGCAGAGAGAAGGTCAAGCGTCATCTGTTTCTCCTGCACTACTTTATCCAGAGCATGCCCGCTTGATTGTTCTGGAAGGAATCGACCTTTCAGGCCGCACAACGCAGGTACAGCTCCTACGAGATTGGCTAACCGCACAGCGTTATTATGTAACTACGACATCCTGGCGTTCCTCGCCCCTTATTGCAGATGTGCTGGCACGTGCACGGACAAAATCGCCCTTGCAGCCTTTGACTTATAGCCTGCTCTACTGCGCTGATCATCTTGATCAGACGGAGCGTGTGATCAAACCGGCTCTCGCGCGTGGTGAGATTGTGCTGGCTGATCGTTATATTTATACAGCCTTTGCGCGTGATGAAGCCCGTGGCCTGGATGGAGAGTGGGTACGCGATCTTTACCATTTCACGGTTGAACCTGATGTTGTCTTCTACCTGCACATTAATCCAGACGAAGCTGTGAGGCGTCGCATTGTTTTGCAGCAGCAACGTGAAAAATTGCAGAGTGTGCAACCGAAAAAACGTGGAGGGAAAGACCAGAAGAAAAGACGGCAGGAAGTTGCACCTTCGATATCTTTGAGCGCAACTGCGATGGAAAGTTTTCATGATTTTGAGATGAAAATGTATGATAAGTATCAAAATATGCAAAAAGAATTTGATTTTGCCGTAATTGAGGGTGGTCAATCAGTTGATCGTGTGCAGGCAATGTTACGTCGCGCCGTAATGCATCTCTTATTAGAACCATAATTACAGGACGCAGGGGACGCAGGCAAGCTGACCCCCTACGTTATCTCTGTTTATCTTATCTAGTACGTGTTAAGAATGAACGATACAAACGACAGAAGCAGCGAAGGAGCTCTCTCGCATAATGAAAATTCTGCATGTTTCCGATATTCACTATCGGGAGGCACCTGAAACATGGGTGCTTTTGAAAGAAGCGGCGCAGCAGTTTGAGGGAATGCGTCCAGATCTCATTTTGATTACAGGTGACCTCACGAATGATGGACTGGATGAACAGTTTTTGCGTGTAAAGCGTTTTGTATCCTGGCTCGATTTTTGTCCGGTATTAATCATTCCAGGTAACCGTGACCTGGCAAAAACGATAGTTCCTGTTCCCGCCGAACGCAGCGACCTTGAGTACTTTTTGCTCACCCATCCTGAGCCTGCATCTGTGTTTGATGAAATGGATGAGCTAGAGGATGTGAACCATGGGCGTCAGGGTAAATTCTTAGATCATTTTCCCGCGACTGAATTTTTCTACCGTACTGATGGTGTGGCGGCGGTAGGATTGAACAGTACGCCAGAGATTACATCGCGCCAGCTAGAGATGATGGCTCAACATTTTAGCAAGGGGCAGATGGGAGAATTGCGCATCTTTTGTGCCCATCATAGCTTTCTGCCAGTTCCAACCAAGAAGCTCAGACCAGGCGATGTCGTCCCTCGTTCAGCGGATATTCTGCAAACGCTGATCGAACTGAATGTTGACTTCCTCTTCTGTGGTCATATTCATCGTAGCCACGTGTGGGAGCTATCCGATGGCCGACATCGTCTGCTTTGCTGTAATGCCGGCTCATTGCTAGATACCTCTGGTAAAAAAGACAATGGCTTCCTGGAAATCGAGATTGAGAAGGATCTAACTATTACCCGGCATTCTCTCTTCTCGCGTCGAACCGAGGTACTCTACCAGCGCCTCCACTTTGGAACAGTATTACAAGATCGTCAAAGGACGCCAGGTTCGTTAACCAATCTAGATGAACTGACCGGGGCGCTTTCCGATAGTACGGATGACAGTAATGCTCACCCAAAAGCAAAGAAGGCCAAAAGAAAGTAGGGGCCGCGTTTACGACGCCCACTGTACGGGCCGCGTTTACGACGCCCGACATCGTCCCGACGGCGTAAACGCGGCTGTACTCGTTACCGGGCATCATTTGAATCTCGTTCTGTTGTTTGCCAGCGAGGAATCCGATACTTTGCAGTTGATGTTCGCTTTACCTCATCGTTATTCTCTTCGACCGTCCAGGTGGTAGGAGGAGATGAAGGTTGCCACTTCTCAAATATCGGAGGGGTAGGCGAAACGGGATTAAAGGGTGAATTTTGTTGCCATGATATAGAACCGGGTAATGGTTCTGGAAATTCCTGCTGAGGTGTATAAGCAGGTGTTGTTGCCACAAAATCTTGCTGAGGCCATGAGGGAGCATTTTGCGATGATGGAGCGTTCTGCTGGAATTCAGATGGAAGAGATGTGACTCCTCCAGCAGGAGGGGTCTGGGATTGCCATTCTGGAAAAGGATAAGTCGACCTGCTGAACCCGCCCGTCGATGATGAGTCAGTCTGTGTGCTGGATGCTACGGGAGCTGTAAATAGCGCATCAAGAGCCGCTGATCTTTTCTTATTACGCTTTGAAGCAAGAAGTAGCAGGCAGCCGAAAGCAGCCAGTAGAAGTAGTATAAGACTACCAATTCCTATACCCCAGGCGGCATAATTGGTCGAAGATGATGCAGTTGAAGGTAATTTCTCATCGCTGGCCTGCCCCTGTGCATAGCTCAGATAGGGCGTCACTGCATTGAAGTTGTTATATTTAAGAGCCAGATTTTGGAAATCCAGTTGTGCCTTATGCCAATGACCAGCAGCCGTTGAAGCATAATCAGTAAATGCTTGCCTCCAGGCTTTCTCAAATGGACCAGGAGTTGTATTCAGTCCTTGAGTCACAAGCATCGTTTGAGCACTACTACTGGCCTGCAAGAAACTGGTTCCCAGGGGATAATCTGCCTCTGAACTGTAGGAGCTAACGATTCCTACAATATTGCCACTACTATCCAGAGCCGGACCGCCGCTATCGCCATGCTCAACGTTTCCGCCGACCTGGATGAGAGACGATCCCATGTCATTTTGCTTAAGCGCACTTACATAAATTTTATTGACGGATGAGGTGAGTAGTTGTGTAGGATCCTGTTTCGTGTTGATATCGGCATTGCCAGGGAAACCGATGATCGTTAATTCATCCATCTGCGCCACACCTGAGGAATCAGCCAACTGAATACTAGGGGTATCGTTCATATTGATATGAATAATAGCAACATCGTGTACATTGCTTGCGCTGGACTGCTCAATTTTGTCGACATGAAAATGAACATCAGAACCCAGCTTTTTGAGATCCGTTTGTGACGAAGGGCCGCTATAATCGGTACTCAAGTAGACATCACTGCTCGGTTGACCATAATGGGTATCAGTACGGAAATTTCCATTTGTCATAAATGCCAGGGTATCTTGTGCCGTATAGGGGGTAGTGGCGTTGAAATTCTGGTTGATATAATCGGCAACGTCCTGAGCAGCTATCTGATAAAGAGCCGTATCCAGATCGCTACCGTGTGGTGGGTTGACTACGTGGTTCGCGGTAAGGATATCTCCATGCGCCGTGATAAATGCTCCACTGCCCGAAAATTCTAACTTGTAATTCCCTCCATTTAGAGGAAACGTAGCACTTTGTGTAGACGTAAAATGTACGGTAACGTGTCCGCTAATGGTAGTAAAGATGCGTACAACCGCAGGCTTAGCGATATCAACTGCCCGCACGACTGGATCGGAGATATTGCCACCAGGAACGCCGCCCTCTGCCAGTGCAGTACCTGAATTTGCTAGCATAAAGAACAGAGAAAAAAGCACCATCCCAGATGCAAAAATGATAGAGCATGATCGATATTGCAGAAAGAGTGCCAGATGCTTAAAATGGTTTCTAATCATTGAGACCTCTTATCCCTCAGATACTAGAAGAGCCTTCAAAAATAGAGTCGCTGGCTGCTATATAATAAAGCAGAACTAAAAAAGAAGGTAATACCCTGAAAGAGCGTTTCATCTGGTGAATATTGAAACTACTTTTCATAATACAGAGGGTATCATACAGTATTGAAGGGATTTTGTCTATCTCTAGACGATCCCTCTCCAACTTTACCCTCTTTTTCCAAAAATAGTAATGCTGCTTTGGATGAGGGATCTGCTGGCCTATATATGGGGGAAAAAAGGGTGAAAATGGGGCGCAAGGTTCCGATATTGGAAGAAGGATGCGTATAGTTGTTGTGGAAGGCGCTTGCGGAATGACAACGATGTCGGTTATTGTAGATATATGCAAAATATAGGCGTGGCACTTATTGTACTGGAGGGTATAAATGAGTGAGCAGGAATTATCTCCCTGGGGTGAAGAGAAGTTGTACAACGAAAAGAAATTACGTAAGCATGAGAAAAAACTGCGAGAGAGTTTGCAGGAAGCGCAGGAGGAGCAGGATAGAGCTTTAGAACGGTTGCGTCGTGCGGAGGAACGAATGCGCAAGCGGATGGCGCAGGTACAGCATCTGGAGCAGCGCTTGAATATTGTTCATCAGCAGATGGAAGCTTTACAGGCTCCCCATGCCACTGTGGTAACAATGATTGCCGCGAGTACTGAGGCTTTTGCTCCTATGATAGAAGCTCCTACTTCGTCCGGGGAGTCAACACCGCCTCTAATGCATGAAATCTCCTCGGAAGTGCCAATGGAAGTGGAGGAGTCACTGGTAACGGATGAAACCTCCTCGGAAGCACCAATGGAGGTTGAGGAGTTGCTGGTGATAGATGATGCAGTTGTGGAACCACTTTTTAATGGAGAACCGCAGGACGAAAATCAAGAGACTTCAGAGGTGCCAGTTGATGATGTTGTGAAGCAGGCTCAGGAGGCTCGTACTGTCGCCGAAGCAGCGGAGGAGGCAGCACGTGTTGCTATTGAACGTGTTGCTGATATCGAGGAATATCTTGAACAGGTTGGATCAGCCCGTCATCTGATGCGGGAGCTCGAACATTTGCAGGTTGAGGCTGAGCAGGCAACGATGATTGCTCGCGAGGCGGAAGAGTCGGCACGAGTTGCAGAGAGCCTGATAAACTCTGTCCGTGGAGAGGAGCAACAGGAGAATACAATGATGTTTCATGTCGAGGACGAAGAACGAGAGGAGCCGATCACAGAAATGGATACGAATGATTCAGCACAATCTAGCGAACCTACCGGGCATCCGTCGCCGCTGGAGGTTGCGCAGGTAGAAGAGATTGAGGAAGAGGAAGAGAATCTGGAGACGGTCGCAGCAATGATCATTGCTGATGCGGCAGGTATTGCCGCCGCCCAGGCTGAAGCCGAGGCCGAAGCCAGTAGTGCGCGTACACGAGAGGCACGTGCTCTGGCACTCAAAGCTGATCAGGCATTAGAAAACGTGCGAGCAGCTATTGGTAAGCAAAAACTAAGCGGAGAGGGGGCAGAAATTGCATTGAGAGCCGCCGAGCGAGAAGCGACCCATGCTCACGCAGTTCTCGCTGACGCTGAAGCTGCCGAGGAACGTGCATTGAATGCCGCAATGAACGCCGAGGCCGAAGCCGAGGTCGCGGAAGGTATGGCCTTTGCTGCCAGTAGCCGTGACGAGCGTGACGAGAAACTGCGCGATGAAAATGCTTCTCTATGAGGAGGAAGCTATTGCTCGTTACTGGTGGTCTCTTCCTCGTGGTAGCATACTGCCTTTGACCAACGGGGACGCTTATCAAGTGCTCTTTGGCGGGCGTCCTGGAGGCGCGGCAGGGCCAGATGTGCGTGCGGCAGTTTTCTACGGTAGCTCTCTTCGTCGACCTCTACCGGGTCAGAATATGAGAGAGATGCTTCATGCGCGAAAATATACTGGTGATGTAGAATTTCATGTCCGTGTGAGTGACTGGTTTGGACATCGGCATCATAGCGATGCACGCTATAATAATGTTGTGTTGCACGTTGTTCTGTTCTGCAATGATGATTCACCTACCATACGGCAGGATGGCATGGTTGTTCCCGTCTGCTCTCTCAGCGATCTGCCTGCCAGAACAGTCTTGTCATCGTTCGCTGAAATGCTTCAAGACAGGATGCTATGGCCCTGTCAACGGATACTGCAACAGGTAGCACCGGATGTTCTAAACAGGATACTGGAAGATGCTGGCATGCTGCGTTTTGAGCAGAAGGTACATGCCTTTGTCGAGCAACTTCATGCCTCTGAGCCTGCAACTTCAGCGACTTCGCATACTCTATATGATGCATGTCTGATACCTGCACTTGCGGAAGGGTTAGGCTATGGACGCAATCGTGACTTTTTCCGTGCGGTTGGTCTGCGCTTATCAGGTCAGGGAACAATTGTACCCGAACCTCTGGGACGTGCGCCTGCTCCCGCTCCACTTCGATAGCGGACGCTTGCAGAGCTTACGCCTGCTTCTCGAACGCTGGCATAACCCCGATCTATGGCAGGCTTTGCGTGCAATATTATGTCTGGATGATGCTGGATATCAAACGTTGAGTGCATTACGCGCAGTATTTAAGGATGTTGGTCTCAGCCTTGCACGAGCTGATATACTCATCGTTAATGTTATCCTGCCATTTGCTGCTGCCGTTGCTTTACTAGAACGCGATGCGTTACTGAACGAGCGTGCTTTGCTGCTCTATAAATTGCATCCCGGCCTATCCTCGAACTGGATTACCCGTATGATGAGTGCGCAGTTACAGTTGCCATCAGAGCCGCGTGGAAGCTGTCGTCAACAGGGGCTACATTATATTTATCGTGAGACATGCCGTGAGAAATGTTGCAACCTGTGTATTCTGGGTAGAGAACCAAATATTTTATAAAAACGTATGGGCTGCATTTATGCCGCCTGTCGATTTATCAATGCTGTGTGATATGGAAAAGACTTATGGATGAAAAAGATTTTAAAGAGAACAAAGAGCAAGAGCAAGGAGAACGTCTATCGCGTTTCCTGGCCCATGCTGGCGTTGCATCGCGTCGTCATGCTGAAGAGCTGATTGCTGCCGGGCGTGTGCGCGTGAACGATACAATCATCAAGACCCAGGGAGTACGTATCGATCCCACTCATGATCGTATCAGCGTTGATGGAAAGGTCGTGCAGGCAGCTGTCCAGCATGTCTATCTGCTGCTCAACAAACCGCCTGGTTATGTCAGTACCGCGCATGATCCACAGGGACGCCCAACTGTACTTAATCTCTTACCGCAAGAAGTATTCCGTTTACGTGTCTACCCGATTGGTCGCCTTGATATTGATACGGAAGGACTGCTCTTGCTCACGAATGACGGTGATTTTGCCTTGCACCTGACTCATCCGCGTTACGCGACCGCCAAACACTATGAAGCTCTTGTACAAGGCTCTCCTTCTCCTGCAGCTCTGGCAGCGTTACGTGCCGGTGTGGTGTTTACTGAAGATGATGGTACGCAACACAAAAGCGCCCCTGCTCAAGTGCATATCTTACGCCGGGCCGGGTCCGACACGTGGCTCTCTTTAACTATTCATGAAGGGCGTAAGCGCCAGATACGCCGTATGTTGGCTGCTGTTGGCTGTCCCGTTCTGCGCCTGCTCCGTGTCGGCGTAGGATCTCTCACGCTGGGAAATCTTCCAACGGGTAAATGGCGCTATCTGACTGACGAGGAGGTAAGTATGTTGTTACATGAAACACGCCAAATACCGTAGGGACCCGGTTCGACCGCGTCCGCGATTCATCGATGATGGCTCCAATCATCGATGAATCGCGGACGCGGTCGAACCGGGTCCCTACCATGGGGAACATTCCGCATTTGTTGGAGGTAATGGGTTCACATGGGTTCACAAGCCTGTAGGTTAACGACGCCTGTGCAAAGGTGAGCCAAAAGATGATATACTCCTTTCGGAACTGATACAGACCAGTAAGTGGAGGATTCATGCAAGGGTCACGACGCATTGCTATAGATGGACCGGCGGGTTCAGGCAAAAGCACTATAGGTGAACAACTGGCTCATCATCTAGAGTATCTCTATATCGATACAGGTGCCATGTATCGCGCTCTTGCCTGGCTGGCGGGACATGAAGACATAGGTGTCAATGATGGAGTTGCGCTGGGAAAGCTAGCTCAACATGCGGAGATTGAGATCGAGCGGCCACAGATCGCGGATGGACGTCAATATACTGTGACCGTCCGAGGGCGCGATGTAACCTGGGATATTCGTAGTCCGGCAGTTACGCGTGCAGTCTCCCCTGTCTCTGCACATCCAGAGGTGCGCCGCGTTCTTATTGCCCAGCAGCGTGCAATGGCTCAACAGGGCCGTGTGGTCATGGTCGGACGCGATATTGGCGCGGTAGTGCTCCCAGATGCTGAAGTCAAGATCTATCTAACCGCAAGTCTGGAGGAGCGTGCTCGCCGTCGTCGCGCTGAATTGCAGGAACGCCTGGGTGAACATAATCCTGTTCTGCCCTCTCTTCCTGAGGTGATAGCTGATATTCGTCGTCGTGATGGCATTGATCATGATAATATGCAGCCTGCCACAGATGCTATTGTCGTAGAAACCGACTCTCTCAGCGTACAGCAGGTGCTGGAAACTATCTATAAATATGTGGAGGATTCTGATGAAACAGGAACTCAGTTCCGAGGCTGAGCGATCCAAAAAAGCCCAGAAAAATCTGTATGAACCCTATAGTACGCCGGGCATTCTCTATAACGGGCTACGCTGGTTAGCCATCTTCGTATTTGCCCTTGTCGCACGCGTTCATCTGCGCAATCGTCATAATGTGCCAAAGCATGGTCCCTATATCATCGCTGCCAACCACCTCTCGTGGACCGATATCCCTCTGATCCCGATGTACCTGTCTGGTAAAGTTATCTATATGGCGAAAGAAGAGTCTTTTTATGGCAGGTCTGGTTGGCTGGTACGCTTTTTGGGAGCATTTCCCGTTAAGCGGGGCGAGGGTGATCGGCAGGCATTGAAGGCAGCCAATGAGCAACTTAAAAAGGGCAAGGTACTCATCATCTTCCCTGAGGGTACACGTAGCAAAACAAGGACGATGGCGAAGGGACATGCTGGTCTGGGTATGATTGCGTTGCGGGCCAATGTTCCAGTCATTCCCGTTGCTATCTGGGGCAGTGAAAATGCACTCAAGAAATTTGGTGCTGAGATCACAATCTCTTATGGCGAACCAATGATGTTGCAGCCGAAGGGCGCAAAGATGACACGTGAAGATATCGATAATGCTACGGATGAGGTAATGAGGCGCATCGCGAGTATGCTGCCTGAACGGTATCGGGGAGTGTATGGTGAGGAATAATATTATTGGTTTATCCCTCTATGAAAGGTAGAAGGGGTAGGGGCGTCACCTTGCGTGCGCCCTGGTGGGCATGAAACGGTGTTCATCAGCACGCGGGCGCACGCAAGGTGACGCTCCTACCCGCTATTGTTGGTAATGCTCGACTATTCCCTCTGGACGCACCTGGGCCTCTTCTGGATTGAGGCCAGCATTGCGGCGGGCGCGTCGCTGTCGTAACAGGTCCCAACACTGATCGAGGTTCACCTCCAGTGCCTGCATACGCGCATGCTGATCGCCTTCCAACTCTCCATCTTCTTTGAGCTGCATAAGCTTATGTTCTTCATCGACCAGCGTCTGGATGCGATGCAGAAGTTCTTGATCGTCCATTATTTTCTCCTCTGAGATATCTCTAACCATTTCATTAAGAGGCTATCAATATCGAACTTGCACCATGATATCACACACAATCAGTCTCTGCTTATGTCTCGTTCTATTCAGGCGGGACAGATCAAAAAGAATGGGCAGGTGGGACAGCGGAACGGCTCAGCAGGCTGCGCCGGATAGACATTTTGCTCCAACCCTTTGATGCTCTGCTCCACTTCCTCGCGCAAACTCTGTTCCTTCTTTGCACTAAGCGTAATCGGGTCTACCTCGCCGGTGCTCATGTTATGACTATGCAGTTCTACGCTCTGCCCCGGATGCGCCTGCCGATAGGCCAGCGTATAGAATAATTCACGTGTCGTGGCTGCTGGCTTGTCTTTACGCTTGCCAAAACGTGTGCGTACGAAGCGCGGCGATTTTTCACCTGTTTGCGTCGATGCCTCGGTCCGATCAACGGTAACATGCACTGTTTTTCCACCGATATCTACGTTGTATTTCGGGCGCATATCCCAGTTTACGTCTTCTTGTACGCTCAATGTGCGTCGGACCGCCTCTACAATTTCGTGTCCGTGCTCCTCATACATCGGGGCGAAGGGGGCGTCGTGGCCTCCTAACTCTCGCCAGTGTTGGGTGTAGAGTTCCTGCGTTTCTTGCTGTGTCGGCAATGGGCCTGTTTGTTTTCCTGCTGCTTTGTTTTCTTGCACCTTCTGGCGTAATGCTTCAACCGTTTTTTGTGTTGCCTGCCAGAAAAGCTGATAGGTATCGGCCTCATTTTCAAAGTGGTAGAGCATGCTGTATGCATATTGGCGGGGACAGCGCTGATAAGCTTCGATGGCTGAGGCGCTGAGTGTTTGTGGCCCCATTGCATTGATGAAATTTTCGCCAGGCTGGGATGATACGGCAGGCGGTTGAGTTATCTCAATTGCTTCGTCACTACTCGCGCTTTCCCAGTGTAGCTTTGTAATGCGTTCGGCTGCTAATCCGGCTTCCAGAGCATCGATGTAGGGCGAGCGTTTGTATTTGATTTTGCCATAACGCTCACTATAGCTGAGGACCAGCTGGTCACGCGCCCTGGTCACGCCAACATAGAAGAGACACGATTTGCCGCTTTCATGAGCAGCACTACCTGTACTCTCCTCTGGCAACATACCCACTGGAGCTTCTACGGGGCTGGAACGCGCCTGCAAAGGAAAACGCCGCTGCACCAGTCCTGGCATGTACACGACCGGAAATTCTAATCCCTTGCTGGCATGAACCGTCATAACGCGAATGATCTCGCTCTCAGCTCCATTGCTTTCGTCGGAGTTCTGGCGATTATTGCCATCTTGCCGTAACAAAACCAGGAGACTGATATACTCAAGAAAGCCCTTTATGAGCTCCTGAAGCGGTGCTGTTTGCTGAGCAGGCTGATCGCTGGCTTCATGTGCCTCCTGATCATGCAAACCTCTACGAAGCGCTTGCTGATCGTAGTGGCGTGCCAGTTGTAAAAGTGCATCATAATCAGCAAGTATAGTGCTATTCTGTTTACTCTCTCTATTAGCGAGCAGGTCTCGTACAAGATCAGTTTCCAGAAAGAGATATTGTGCAAGCAACGACCAGATTTCGGGAGCATGCTGTAATGACTGTAGCATCTCAGCCAGCCGCAGCAGGGTATGGCGTCCTTCTATGCTCATGCTGGCTGGCGCTTCAGCATTGTAGATAAGCATGGCAGGGCTGGTCTTCTGCTCACGAGCGGCCAGAAGTAACGCTTCGATATCGTTCTGACTCAGGGGATGCTCGAAATGGCGGGTGGCACGCAATATACCCATACCACTTGAGTTGGTAAGGAGCAAGAGAAGAGAGAGGACATCTTTGATATGTTCTTGCTCAAGCATGCCGCCGCGTTCAATAACAGGCAGGTCGGCTTTTGCCAGCGCACGCGAGATCTTTTGTACCTGGGCACGTGTGCGACATAACACAATCATATCCTTATAAGCGAAACCATTGTTATGTTTATATTGAATATCTTTGACCAGACCTGCTAATTCACTTGTTTCATCGCTTGCCTTCGCTAAGGTAACACAAGTATCAGTATGGGTAAGGCGTACCGGTTCATTTTTCCCTGGTTCCTGTCCCAGTTCCAGTTGTACACAGCGAAACGCTTCCGCAATTGAAACAAGATCGGGTCGCGAACGATAATTCCGACTGAGTGGTAGCACAACGGCTCCGGGAAAATCCATCGTGAACTGGCTGATATTAGCGGGAGAAGCGCCACGAAATCCATAGATCGCCTGGTTAGCATCGCCCACAACCCACACGTGTTGATCCTTGCCCGCCAGTTCACGTAACAATACGCCGCTCGCCCGGTTGACATCTTGAAACTCGTCGACCAGAATATGCAGGTATTTTTGCTGTTGTTCGTGCAGAATTTCCGGGTGCTCGCGAAAAAGTTGTACTGTCAATGTGAGCAATCCACCAAAATCGCTATCACCTCGACGTGCTAATGCCTGCTGATAGAGTGCATAGAGGTCAGCGATCTCTAGAGCCTTTTCTGCCTTTTGTTGTGTCTCTTCGTTATGGGCCTGTTCAAGCATCTGTTGAGCCAGAAGAGCATATTCTTCAGGAGATATAAGCTCATCTTTTGCACGCGAAATAGCCTTCAAAATGTCAGGAAAATAATAGGCTGGCGACTGGAGCTTCTGGTAGTGACGCAAGCGCATAGCATTGGACATCTGCCGTAACAGGAAATATCCCTCTGCTTCATCGATGAGCGCAAAGTCTTCACGCAGTCCGACCTCTCTGCTATATTGACGCAGCAGATTAGCGCAGAACGCATGAAAAGTGCTCACCTCAGGCAGCGTATAGAGCGCCTGCATGCTTCCTCCGAGCAGAGATTGTAGCCGTTCCTCCATCTCCTGTGCAGCTTTACGCGAGAATGTAAGCGCTAAGATGCGTTGTGGAGGGACTTTGAGGGTATGAATAATATGCTCAATGCGCCCGATGAGGGTGCTGGTTTTGCCACTACCTGGTCCCGCAACAATAAGCGCAGGCGTGGGAGCCTCAATTGCCGCCCTCTGAAATTCGTCATATTGTTTTCTCCCCTGATTGCCTTCTTTCGCAACGCGTAGGGGCGTGTCCTTGCGACCGCCCTCCTGGTGGGGAGGCATCACATTGTTCCCTGTGTCGGGCGGAGGCAAGCTCACGCCCTTACCTGTTGCGGACACAGGGAATGAGGTGATTTGACATGTATCCTTGAGCATACCCACAAGTCGATTGAGCATAGCTGCCTGCGAGACGGCGAAGCTACTTGCGAGAGAACCAGGTACCATCTGAGGTTCGAGGTAGCGAGTATATACACGTTCAAATGGCATCAATAACTCAGCGGCAAAAATGTTGGCAGCGATCTCGCGCTGGCTGCGTGGGTCATAATGTTGGCCGATACCCAGTGCATTCTGAAGTTGCTCCTGGTCAAGCATCATATTTTCCTGCACATCATTATCATGACACGGATCCTGGTGTGACAGAGTAGGCGTGTGCTGCTGTTCCTCCTGAAGTTTAAGTAAGGAAGCAAGGTCGTCAGATAGGGATTGTATGCGCTCATTACTCTGACAATGCAAGATCACGTGTCCCAATTCGTGAGCGAGTGTGAAGCGTCGTAAAGTCTCAGGAAGACCACGGCAGAGCCAGATCAAATTCTCGCTTTCATCAGGATCTACATAACCGTATGTTCCAGGGGGTTCATCGTCGGGATGAAATGTCTCTACACGCAGACCAAGCCAGTTGACTAACTCGTCAAGTGGCGTCCTGTCTTTACCTGCGAACTCATATTCCTGCTGAAAACGTTGAAGGAGGAGACGTGCTGCTTCCTCTGCCATCAAACGCATACCTGTATCCATAGCGACCCCTCGAATAACCTCCAATAAGCTAAAGTCCTGCTTCATTATAACCCATGACGAGGCCGCTCTTCTCTTTTTCTTATCGATGAGGTGCTAAATGGAAACCAGATTTTTCCAAAACTGTTCTCAGTCTGCTATAATAAGGCAATAAAATAGAGATAGTACTATACTGCTATGTAAACGAGGTAGTGAAATGCAAGCAGAAGAGATACTTACAAAGGCCAGGACCAGCACTGAACTTCCTCAAGGCTGGATCGTTTTTCCGCTGTTGCGCAATAAAGTACTGTTCGGTATTGTGGGCTGGATATGCGGAGTTTTTATAGGAATGTTTCTTTTTGCCGTTGTTGCGACTATTGTCATCCCTAAGAACTATCAAAGTGGTTTTGCCGCCGCCCTTTTTACTACTCTTCTCCTGGGCGTCTTGCTCTTTATTGGTCTGGGGAGTCTATGGTCATTGATTACGGACGTACGACGTTTAATGCACGCGGATAGACATATTCTGGTGCTGACGCCGAATGATTTTGTGAAGCAGGAAGGCAATAAAATTATTCATGTACCGTGTGTTAATATACGTCATGTAACGGCGCGAGGAACACCGCCTCCTGATCGTACCCCTCCAACTGGCAGTGCAGTTGAACAGGTATCGGGTGTGGGAGAGAACGCCGCGAGCTTCTTTCTGGGAAGAGGTATGGTAAGCGCCCTTGGTTCCCGTTCACGTGGGAGTACGCGTAAGCGAGGTAGACGCACTCCAACCACATTGGCATTTATTGACACACGTACAGATCGCGAAGTGATTGTCACTAATGATAACTCATTTGGCGATACATTCTATATTGCTGCCCTGTTGAAAGAATATGCAACAAATGTACAGCAGGCATTCATCTGATAGAGCCTTTTCACACTCAATAATGGAGGGGAAAAATGCTGCTCGCTATCGATATCAGCAACAGTAACATCAAGTTTGGCCTCTATGATGATGCAAAAATGAAGCAGCACTGGGTTGTATCAACGGCGCGGCAACGTACCACCGATGAATATGCGATGGTATTGAGTGATCTATTTCGTCATGCCGATTATTATCTTACCGATATAGATGATATTATTCTGTCGAGTGTTGTTCCTCCATTGACTCCCGTTTTTCAGGAACTGGCCCTGCGCTATTGCGATAAAGAAGCTTTTGTGATCAGCCATGAACTGGATCTTGGTATAAAGCTACTGATTGATAATCCCTGGGAGCTAGGCTCTGACCGTATTATGACGACCCTGGCGGCGCATCATATCTATGGTGGTCCAGCGATTGTCATTGCCTTTAGTACCGCGACAACATTTGATGTCGTCTCCTCCGATGGCGATTTTCTAGGTGGAGCTATTGCGCCGGGCCTGATGATATCCGCTGAGGCACTCAGTAGCGCCGCCTCACGCCTCTATCGCGTAGATATGACTCCTCCACGTTCACCCCTCGGCAAGAATACTATAGAGAACATGCAATCAGGCATTATTTACGGGCATGTTGGATTGGTGCAGGGCTTAATTAGTCGTCTGCGCAAGGAGATTCCAGGAGTAAGCAGTGATAGTGATGTGAAGATTATCGCGCATGGTGGCCTTGCTCAGTTGATGGCTCCCATTATTCCTGAAATTCAATATGTCAATCAGTATCTACCTCTGGAAGGGTTGAGGCGGGCGTATGGTATTTTACGCGGCTAGATAGTGTGGAAGAACAGAGAATCACTAGAGCTATCCATTAATTTAAATATAAAATACATTTTTTGGAAGAGGAGTCGATATGTTATGGCTATGACCCCATCACAGATGTTGCAAGAATTAGAACCATTGAAGTACAATACGAGAATTGGTCGCGTGATTGAACTTGGTCTTCAGGCCAGCACGGCGACAAATGCAGTCGAGCATCATTTCCGCATGGGAACGAGGAGATTACTACGAGCGCTGGTTAGCGCTCTATTCCTGTTATGGTAGTCGTGACAGTGAGCATGTCTTAAGGGCGCTCACAGACCCTTCTGGCGCAATTCGCGGACTCGCCTGTAACCTGAGTGTGTTATTATGTGATGATGTCCAATTGCAGAAAGCGCTTGCTCTGGTACCTGCTCATCAACGGATAGCTATTTTGAGGAAGCTTTACAAAAGGCGGCGCTTTACACCTATTGATACATTTCTGCAATTGCTGGCTGCTCAGGGAGAGAATACCCTCTTACCCAAATTATTAGGGTTTGGTTCTGCACCTGTTGTTACTCAACATATTGAGCATGCTTTCCAATATGTTAATGAAAGCGATTTGAGACGTTTAGCCAGGCTGCATCCTGAAATATTGCTCACCTTGCTACAGACGTTGGTAGAGGCAGCAACAGAACATGAATTCTGGCCTTACCTGGCGCATCAATGCGGTTTTACCCATTCTTGCAGAAACACATCCTGATCATATGCTTGCTATCGTGAATGCTCTTGTGCGTTATACTCCCCTGGCAAATCTACAACTCCAACCCCTGGTTGCTAAGCGTCCTAATGAACTGGCTGATCTGTTGCTTAACCTGAGTGATAAAGTGTCTCTTAATTTTAGTCGTTCTATTCGACAACTGGACCTTGACCGTATTTTACGCCTGATTGAGCGGCAAGAGAACTTCCTCTATAATCGTAACTGGTGGTTTCGTCGTGTGCAGCCAGAGCAACGTGCTGTAATCTATACGCGGTATGCAAAGGGCTGGTATGATAGCGAAGGGTGTCTGTCTGGAGTTATCATTGCGGCTTTACCGCGCGAGTTGCGCTATCAAGAAGCTCGTCGTCATATGGGCCTGCCTGCTCTGGCAACACGTCCAGCTCAACGCCTCCCCTATGCAGCCTATTTGCCCTGGGATGAGGCATTGACCATATTGACTCCTTTCATTAAAAATCCTGATCCTGAACTACGCGCTCTTGCCCTTCAGACCTTGATGGGCGTAGTACGCTTTCACCGCGAAAAACTCTCAGAAGCTTTAGTACTTGTACATGCTCGACGTAATGAGCAAGATCCGGTACGCTGCGCTATGCTCACCGGATTGGCTGAACTTCCTCCTGGTGCCTGGCAACCTGACCATTTAGATGATCTAGCGCAAATTATCAGCGAGGCTCTTGATTCTGCTGACTTCTCGCCCGCAACTGCACATGCTGTAGGCAAACTAATTTTTCTTCTGCTTCCAAGATATCCTGACTGGGGGGCAACACAGCTAGTTGCACTGGCTACAAAAAATGGAAGTTTGAGGGGGCATTCTATTGAAAAGCATTTATCTGATGCTGATGTGCAACGCCTTGCTCCAGCTCTACTGCCCGTATTACACGCATGGCGTGATCGTGAACGCGCCCAAGAAATCTTCGCTGTTGCAGCAGCCTTAGGGAAGAGGCTACGTGTTTTTGATGGATTTATTGATATTTTTCAATATGCTATCAATAAGTGGAAGTGGTATGCAGAGGTAGCTCTAGAGTGTATTGCCAAATACAGGTACGAACTTCTGCATACGATCGTCCCTCAGTTAATTGAGAAAGATCAGAGCTGGGTTACACGCAAACAAGTTTACACTTATCTTCACCGTCATCGGCAGGATTTGATTACTCCATTTCTTGGACAAGAAGCCTTTAGCGGTTGGTTTAGTACAGGTCTGACCCGTTTTGTGTTGCCACTCACGACCGGATTTCATCGTTGGACGCCTGAGCAGCAACGTATCTTTGTCACAACGCTTACGTCTGTCACTTATGATGAAAAGCGTGATAATCGGGCACTCTTCTTCGTCATCAGTCAACTGGCAGCGTTGCCCGCTGTAGCTCCCACACGCTTGATCGAGTTGGCTCACGATAAACGCCTTGCTATTCGTGATACAGCTTTACGTGCTTTAGGTCGTCTTGATGACGTCAGTCAGGGAGTGCCAACCTTGCTGGACTCTCTCAATGATGATCGAGCGAGAATTGCTATTTATGTACTACGACGGGCTGTTCTTGCCATGCCTGCAGAAAAAGCCTTTATAATGCTCAATGCTGTTCCATTACAGCGTGTTACGGTGGCAAAAGAGGTAATCCGTTTGCTGGGCGATCTGGCATCGGAGGAGGCATATCGTATGCTTCTTACTATGTATGGCAAGGAAGAACTACACCGTGACGTAAGGGTTGCGCTACTGCGAGCATTATGGACGTATCTGGAAGATAGTGAAACCTGGGAAGTTATAGAGAATGCAGCGCAATCTTCTGACGCCGCCATTGCGAAGAGTGTTGCTCGTATTCCTTCAGAACGTCTTTCCCCAACTGCACAACAACACTTACTTGCTGTGCTTGCCCTCTTGCTATCTCATCCCGAACCAGAGGTACGCCAGGCAACACTTGAACGCTGCATATCTTTGCCTATTACTGATACTGAAAAAGTATTATTGCCTAAAATTCTAACTGCACTGACCTCACGTTTCCCAGACGAGAGAAATGCTGCTGCACAGGCAATCTTCGCAACGTATACAGGAAAGTATGCATCCGCTGTGGGTCAGGCGGTAACGACCTTGCTTCCAAGACACCGGGCTTTGCAGGATGCTGTTCTCCATTTGCAGCGAGTACTCCTGACAAACAAAAGGTTGCATATGCCCACGGCTTACACGGTCTTAGATGCCCTGGAGCAAGATGCACTGGCGACCCGGCTTAGTCTAGGGATTGCGATAACGGCCCTTCCTGTTGAAGAGCTTGTAATCTATCTTACACGATTAGCGGCTAATGGGCGGCTGCATGCGGGAGTGCTGGCTTACGCGTGCACAATGTTAGAAAATCCTCGATGTCGTACCGATCTTGCTGACTTTATCCATCTAGAGAAAACCTTTAGAAGCAGTTCTGATGAACGGCTACGCCGATTAGCCTTTGCTGCGCTTGTAGGCTTAGCTTCTACTGCCCAGGGATGGACCGAGGAATGCCTGACATTACAACGTCAGTATCGTAGCGATCTATCGTTGTTCGTAGCTGATGCTGCACTTTTTACCAGATCGCCTCTTGATGATGAAATATAGGGCTAATTCCCCATTGCGAAGCGCTACAGCGCTGAGGAATCTGAACTGTTACTTTTTGCCAGGATAGCTCCTTCTGACAAAGAACGTTATATTCAACAATATGTTTACATACTCTTGGTACACTGAAATGAGAGTGGAGGACGGGCTGGATGAGAGCGTTGAAATAAAAAGGGAGTATGTGTGTGAACACGAGGAAAAGAAGTGTATACAGGTGGTTGATCGCTGGGAGTATCTTCGTTGCCTGTATGTATATTGGAATTATGTTTTTGTCAGCTATCCATAACAACAATAGCCATATGCAACACCTGACTCATTATCAAGTGACGAAGAGAGCACACTTATTGAAGCAACGAGTGGTACCTGATATGCAGGAGATTGAACGTGGATTTGCGCAACGGCAGGTACAATACCTGGCAAAATTATTCAAGGTACAGAACCAGGCCAGCGCTCTGCTCGATTGGTATCATCAGGAAATAACTGGTTGGGGTAAAGCCCACGGATATCATGATCCATATAATAAACAAATATATATGCCCAACTATGAGTATAGCCAGGCTGAGGCTTCTCCTCTAGATGGCTCTAACGCTGTGAAGGAAGCCCATACTATAAATGACTATCAAGCGGCTATCAAACTTATCACCACAAATTTTACTCATCTGCAGGCTATGGAGGCAGATTATAGCGATAAGACTTCATGGGATCATCCTCATGCTACCGATTTGCAGTTAATTCATTATCATCATCTTTCAGGTCAGGTTATTGTGATATCGTTTATTGAGCAGACGTGTCGTGTCTACCAGAATGGAAAACTGGTAAAGGCTTTTCTGATAACCAGTGGTCGCTTCAATGATCCATCGCCGGTTGGTTTGTGGCATATTTCGCGGAGAAGATGGCATACGATCTTCAAGTCGCGTGTCCCGGTTGGATCGCCCAACTGGTATCCTGATACGCCTATCAACTATGCTATGGAATATCGCACAGGTGGTTACTATCTGCACGATAGCTGGTGGAGAGCATACTATGGTCCTGGAACCGAATTTCCGCATTATGATCCCTATGGTGAAGAGTTCGCGGGTAGTGGTAGCCATGGCTGTATCAACTTATCGTCAGGAGATGCCGCCTGGTTGTATATGAATACAGGCTATGGGACAGCTGTCCTCACATATTAATAGGGACCAGAATTGAGTCCATGCAAAGAAAAACCCGCCTGTATAGGCGGGTGGAGCGGCGACGTCCTATTTTCCCATGGAGTTGCCCCCACAGTATCATCGGGGCTGGAAAGCTTAACTACCGTGTTCGGGATGGGAACGGGTGTTTCCTTTCCGCTATGGTCACCACCCCACCTGCACATACAAGCGGGTATACAAGGAAAAATCCCTTGATGGAGACGAGGGGATTCGAACCCCTGACCTCCGCCGTGCAAAGGCGGCGCTCTTCCAACTAAGCTACGTCCCCGGAATGGGATATGGGCCTTCCTGGACTCGAACCAGGGACCTCAGTCTTATCAGGACTGCGCTCTAACCACCTGAGCTAAAAGCCCTTGTTGCGAAGGATCATAGTATCCGAGCAACTCAAGAGTGGTAAGGTTGGACAAAAGTGTCAGTATACAAAACCTATCAGGAACAAGTTTGCTCATCGTATCTCACTTATATGTGAGAATCGACCTGGGATCGAACTTCCGAAGAAGTTCTAACTCCCTAGAAAGGAGGTGATCCAGCCGCACCTTCCGGTACGGCTACCTTGTTACGACTTCACCCCAATCACCGACCCCACCCTCGACGTCTGCCTCTCTTACGAGTTAGCCCGACGGCTTCAGGTGTTGCCGACTTTCGTGGTGTGACGGGCGGTGTGTACAAGACCCGGGAACGTATTCACCGTGATGTGCTGACTCACGGTTACTAGCAACTCCAACTTCATGCAGGCGAGTTGCAGCCTGCAATCTGAACTGAGATCGGTTTTGCTGGGATTAGCTCCCCCTCGCGGGTTGGCAACCCGTTGTACCGACCATTGTAGCGTGTGTGTCGCCCAGGATGTAAGGGCCGTGCTGACTTGACGTCATCCCCGCCTTCCTCCGCGTTGATCGCGGCAGTCTCGTCGGACACCAATAACCGACGACAGGGGTTGCGCTCGTTGCGGGACTTAACCCAACATCTCACGACACGAGCTGACGACAGCCATGCAGCACCTGTGCTTCTGTCCCTTGCGGGTACGCTCCTTTCAGAGCGGTGCAAAAGCATGTCAAACCCTGGTAAGGTTCTTCGCGTTGCATCGAATTAAACCACACGCTCCGCTGCTTGTGCGGGTCCCCGTCAATTCCTTTGAGTTTTAATCTTGCGACCGTACTCCCCAGGCGGACCACTTATCGCGTTAGTTTCGGCACAGAAGGGGTCGATACCCCCTACGCCTAGTGGTCATCGTTTACGGCCAGGACTACCGGGGTATCTAATCCCGTTCGCTCCCCTGGCTTTCGCACCTGAGCGTCAGGTACCTCCCAGGACACTGCCTTCGCCTTTGGTGTTCCTCCGGATCTCTACGCATTTCACCACTCCACCCGGAATTCCGTGTCCCTCGTCGGCCCTCAAGTCGAGCAGTCTTCGAAGGCCCTCCTCAGTTAAGCCGAGGATTGTCACTCCAAACTTACACGACCGCCTGCGTGCGCTTTACGCCCAGTAACTCCGGACAACGCTCGCCCCCTACGTATTACCGCGGCTGCTGGCACGTAGTTAGCCGGGGCTGATTCCTCGGGTACCGTCCGTTCTCTTCCCCGAGAAAAGCAGTTTACACTCCGAAAAGCGTCATCCTGCACGCGGCGTTGCTCGTTCAGGGTTTCCCCCATTGACGAAAATTCCTCACTGCTGCCCCCCGTAGGAGTCTGGGCCGTTCTCAATCCCAGTGTGGCTGATCATCCTCTCAGACCAGCTACCGATCGTCGCCTTGGTAAGCTCTTACCCCACCAACTAGCTAATCGGGCGCAGGCTCCTCCTCGGGCGTCTTACGACTTTGTTTCTTGCGAAACATATGCGGTATTGTCGGCGATTTCTCGCCGGTATTCCTCACCCAAAGGTAGATTGCCCACGTGTTACTCACCCGTCCGCCACTCCCTACTTGCGTAGGACGTTCGACTTGCATGTGTTAGGCACGCCGCCAGCGTTTATCCTGAGCCAGGATCAAACTCGCCATTCAATTTTATATAAATCTCTCAACGGAGACTCATGTTTTTGATTGGTGACAAGCTTCTCAAATCCTTGACAGGTTTATTATATTACTGTACTCTTATTTCCTTACCACTCTTCAGTTGTTCAGGTACCCTCTGATGCCTTCGCATCGGGTGCGCCTTTCGATTTACTGTCCGGCGCAAGTGGAATAATATCACTACATCAGCATCCTGTCAATAGGTTTTTTACGACTTTTATAAAAGTCCTAAAAACTCGCCGGATCGCTAACAGGAAGCACCTTTATTTTGTAGGTATCTTCTTAAGAGATTGAGCGCTGATATCGTTGCAGCCTGCTTATTTCCCTCACGCTCCGGCCCTGCGCATCGTTCAGAACCCATACAGGCCTCCAACCCATATGGGCCATCAACTGCAATATGAACCGTTCCTACTGGCTGGTCTTCCTGCTTATCAGGACCGGCAACTCCTGTAATGCCAAGACCAATGTCACTACCCAGAAAGTTGCGTACCGCCTGGGCCATGGCGCGAGCAGTCTCTTCGCTGATCACTCCATACCGTTCCATAAGTTCATGTGGAACTCCCATACGTTCTTTGAGCATCGTGCTGTAGGAGACAATGCCACCAAGAAAATGTGCCGATGTTTCATGTATGTCGGTGAGGGCGCTTGCGATCAGTCCTCCCGTCAGCGATTCCATCGTGGCTAGCGTCAGATTTCTCTCTTCAAGGTATTTGCCAATGGCTTCCTGCAATGTGCTTTCTTCTGTCCCAAAGATATACTCTTCAAGTTGTCTACGGATACGTTCTTCAACTCGCGCGAGGATCTGTTCTCCCTCTTCGCGAGTGGTGGCCTGAGCACAAAGCTGGATATCAATTGCATCTGAAGAATCTTTTATCGTAATCTCTGGATTAGTCTCCTGGAACAGAGTACTGAGGCGCTCTCTGACTGCTTTTTCGTCCAATTCTGCTACGCGCAGCGTGCGTTTACACACTATTTGTTCGTTCATAACTCCTCCGCTATCTTACAAACATCAATAGAGTATTCCCTCTTTCTATGATCATAGAAAGAAGGAAGCGGTGCATTTATATGCACGTACTTCTGGCACTGAAAGTTTCGTAGGATCTGTCAGAGGGATAATATCTGCAAAGGTTGAGCATTTATATATAAAACGATCTATATGTTAAAAACATGTATGATACATTAATATTCTGCATTTTAATATTTTTCCTTCTGCTTTCTTTCCTGATGATCTTTCATTGGAATAACATTGTTATAGGCGTCATCGTTGTTGATCTGCGCGTTCTGTTCCAGGTAATAGCTACCGATAAGCGCGATACCCACTCCCAATGGAATGAGTCCAGGTAAAAGCCAGGGACCCAGGTGAAATGGTGTGGCAAATGTGGGTGGCAGAAAAAATCCTACAGGGTAAAGCCCAATTGTAAGTGCCAGGCCAACCATGGTGATGATCAAGCCTGCACGCAACATGCCCTTGCTACGTCGTCGCTTAGGCGTGCTCTCAGGATTGATTCCATGACTGATAAGTGCCATCGTTTCGCGATGATGAAGATAGCGCAACAGAACAATAAAACCAAAAAAGATGGCCATAGCGGCTAACCAGCCGGTCAGAATCAGGATAACGTTGAAAGACATTCGGTACCTCTTTATCTACACATTCAATCTATGTTATGATACATACAGTGGAGAAGATGTTTCGTTAAGTTTTGTGAAACATTCTGCTTTGTTTTACCCTCTAACTTAGCATAATGAGTGAGTATCTAGTGCAACCGCCACATAGCATCGGAATGCCTGCCTCGATTACATCAACCTGGACGGGGCAGGACGATAGAGAACTTGTTGCAGCTAGCAAGGTCGGTAATCAGGACGCCTTTGCTCAACTGGTTCAGCGTCATCAAAGGCGCGTCTTTAATCTTGTGTTTCGTATGCTTCAACACTATGAAGAGGCCAACGAGGTTACGCAAGAGACATTCCTTGCTGCATGGCAAGGTCTATCTTCGTTTCGCGGCGATGCCCTTTTCTCTACCTGGTTATATCGTATTGCCTACAACTGTAGCTTAAAGCAATTAGAACAACGTAAACGTGATAACGCACTACAAGTCGCGGTTCAGGCGGAGCAATCACTGCAACATGAAGGCAGTGACGAACGTGCTCTGGCAGAGATGGAAGCACATGAACGACAGGCGCTTGTGCGTGAACACCTTTCTATGCTACCTGCAAAGTATCGAGTTGTGCTTGTTTTACGACATCTACAAGAAATGACCTACGAGGAAATGGCCGAAATACTCACTATGCCTATCGGTACTATTAAAACACATTTATTTCGGGCACGCAATTTATTGAAAGAACGCCTGGAATCTTTTGATAGTGAGCGGAAATTACGAGGGTAAGTATGCGCTGTTCAATAGCTATGCGGCTACTACAATTATATATTGATAAACAGCTTACGCTCGATCAAATGCGTATGCTTGAGGCTCATATTGCAGGCTGTACCTCCTGCCAACGGCAATTCTTTACGCTGGAAACGCTTGTGCAAGATTTGCGCACCATCGAAATGATCTCCGAACCATCCGATCTTACAACGAATGTTATGCACCGTGTTGCTCTCAGCGTGCAGCAGGAGCAAGAACCTCGTTATGCATTATTGCGCCCGTCCATGGCAGAACTACTGACGATTATTTGCCTTTCCACGATAGCTATGTTCGGTGTGATTCTGGGCCAGCCCTCATTGCGTATTATGTTACCCATCGCCAATGGACACGATATCCTCTCTCTAGCATTTCTTAACTTCGTTCATCTGTTTATAGATGTAAATAGTGAAATGCTAATGGGAGTCTTCTGGATTGTAGGTACTATTCTTGGTATATGGATCACGTTAGCTCTTGTTGGAGCTGAAGTGCGCTCTCAATGGCTGAAAGCAATGATGGATCACTTACCAGTATGGTGATACACTATTTTCAGGTGCTGATGCCAATGAAGAGAGTGTACATCTGCTATGGAGATTACTAAAAAACGTCGCCCGGCTGAAATGTTTCTTGGGTTTTTCCTACTCTGCCATCCTCTTCCTGTTCTCTTTCATATATTTGCCGTTGCTGTATTTGCCCTGCTGGCTGCATGGCCTCATCTCGATTGGAAGATCTTTGGACTGATTGTCGCGGCACACGCGGCAATGCAACTTTCTATTGCTGTATGCAACGATTATTGTGATCGCCAGGTAGATACGATTAGTAAGAAAGATAAACCGATTCCACGTGGATTAGTCCGGCCATGGGAAGCGTTAATCATTGGCCTGTTACTTATCGTTATAATGGTGCTTCTGCTGCTTCCTCTTAATCCACTGGCTCTACCTGTCTCTTTGCTTTACCTTGCATTGGGGCAGGGCTACAATTTTGGCTTAAAAGCAACGCCGTTAAGTGGAATTGTCTTCGCCCTGGCAATTCCTCTCATCCCGGTCTATGCCTTCGTTGGGACAGGACGCATTATTCCTTTCATCTTCTGGGTGATTCCTGTTGCTGCTTTCCTGGGTATCGCCCTCAATCTTGCGAATTCGTTGCCTGATATAGAAGAGGATGCTGCCAGTAATGCTCGTACATTGGCCGTTTTCCTTGGAGCGAAGCGCTCTTTTGCCATTTGTTCTGCTTGCATACTTACGAGTATTCTCTTGATTGCTTTACTAACAATAGCTCATCTTGTTCCAGCACGTGAGGTCCTTATTGGCCCGGCGCTATTTCTCTCCATTCTGGCTGTATTTGCTTTACTCTTCTTTTTTGCTCCCGAACAA
The DNA here is from genome assembly GCA_963731415.1 of uncultured Chloroflexia bacterium. GTDB lineage: Bacteria > Chloroflexota > Ktedonobacteria > Ktedonobacterales > Ktedonobacteraceae > JACDAE01. Next base: position 147,058 of record CAVSVN010000020.1, on the reverse strand, counting down.
TCGTCGCTGCCTCGTAAGCTCTATTTCTATCTTGTTGTTATCCTCTGTCTTGTGCTAGCTGGTTGCTGGCTGCTGGCTGTTTTTGTTTAACCAATTGTTGTAATCACAATATTTTGCTATGTTGTTAGTGAGATATTTCATGTTGTTATGAATATTCCTTTAGTGAAAGGGTATAAGCTGTGCCTTTGCGTCTTACGCCTCTTGAATACATCCTATCTCGTCTGAATATCTTGCCCACGCCACTTTTTGATACTCCCCTGGCTCCTGGAATTGCGAAGGTACTTGTCACTGCCTGTGAGTTAGGAGTTTTCGATGCTTTAAGCAAGCGGAGATTATCTCTGCAAGCGTTGGCCGAGAAACTGGATTGTCATCCGCAAGGATTGCAATTGTTACTACAGTTGCTTGTTTCGGCTGGCTATCTGCGTTATCGTCACGATAGATATTCTAACACGCGTATGGCTCAACGCTGGTTGGTCAGTAGCTCACGTATAAGCATCGCACCCTATATTATTCATAGCCCCGATATTGTTGCTATCTGGGACCACATCTCTGAGGTGATTTATACGGATGCACAGGCGATGCGTATGCCTTATGAGGAAGATGCCAACTTGCCTGAAAATCAGAGATTGCTCGCTCGTCATTATGCCGGTCTTGCGTCGCTAGCTACTGCTTTAGGGAGCGAGATTATCAATCGTATCACTGTTCCCCAGGGGACCACACGCTTACTTGATGTAGGTGGTTCCCATGCGGGTTATAGTATCCTGTTTTGTCGCAGGTATCCGCGCCTTCATGCGACGATTATGGATATTCAACCAGGGATTGAAGCGGGCCAGCGTACTGCTAAGCATATGAGGATGGAGGATAGGTTGGATTTTGTGTGTGCGGACATTGTGCAGGAAGATTTTCCTGCCCTTTTCTCTGAACCTTTTGATGTGGCATTGTATTTTCATATAGCACATCTATTGCAACCGGAGATGAATCAGGCAATTCTAGCAAAGGTTGTGCAGACGCTGCGACCAGGCGGTATGCTAGTTTTTGTCGATCAGGTGACGGATCAAACGCATGGATCGCGCCTGGCCTCGTTGATGGTCCAGTTCATGGCTTTGACTATGGTTACGGTAGGTGGAACGTGTTATCCATTCCAGACAGTGAAGGAATGGTTGGAGTTAGCAGGTATGGAACAGGTGAGCAACCACCGTTTGATCACGCCGGGTGCCTCGTTGATTACAGCGGTGAAGAAAGGGTAGAGGGCGGATAATAGGCATAAAAAAAGCGGTGACAAGAATTGTCACCGCTGGTCGGGGTGAGAGGATTTGAACCTCCGACCACTACAACCCCATTGTAGTGCGCTACCGGGCTGCGCTACACCCCGTTAATTTGGAACGAGACAAGTATAGCAGAAAAGTTATTGCCTCGTCAAGAGATTTTTCTTATCTTTTGACTTTTGCAGCTACTCTTTGTCTGGTATCATCTAATGCTACGATATCTGCAATAGTTACTTTATGTTTGCCTCTATTGAGGATAAGGCAGACTATGCTAAAATATCTCTGAATTTCGATAATCTTCATCGCAAAATCAATTATTTCGCTTGTAATTCAGGAAAGGCAACACAATTATGAAGGATGATAATACTCTACGTGAAGAAACGTCTGATGATACCAATGCTCTTAATGGAACGAATAAAGAAGTTCCTGGTTCAGCAGGCGAAGTGCCAGTAACTCCTCCAAAAAAACGCTCATCTGGCCGAGGTCTATACATAACAGCAATCGTTCTGGGTGTTATCGTTGTATTGCTACTCGCTCTTTACATCTTCCTCTCCCTGACGTATAAGCCACATGCTCATTCATTTATTGCTCCTTCTTCATCTATCGCGCAAATTTCAAAAGGCTGGACTTTCACGGACAGATCTGCTATACTCTACCCCGATATAAAATATATACTAGTAGAGTAGAAAAGCAGGGATGGGGAGAGTACGCATAGAGTGCATGCCCAGGGAGAAAGGGTCATCGACTGCAAGCCCTTTTGCAAGACCATATGCCGAAGTTCACCCCAGAGCTGGCTGTTGAACAAGAGAGTAGACAGCCCCGGTCCGTCTCCGTTACCAGACAAACCAAGTGGAATTCGGTCCTATAACCTTTTTGCATGGCTGATTGGCTTATAGACTGTTGAATTCAATACGGGTGGTACCACGGAGCTTGCTATACCGACAACTTCGTCCCTGTTGACGATGTGTCGGTTTTTCATTTTTTTGGAGCTTATTATGATAGATCAACTTGGAGATTTACTCAGCCAACTTGATGCTCTGCGTGTACGGGCTATCGCAGAATTGGAACCGATTACCACATCCACCGAGCTTGATGAGTGGGATGTGCGCTACCTTGGACGCAATCGCGGGGAGTTCAAAACGCTTTCGGCCATCATGCCTAGACTGTCGAAGGAAGAACGTCCAGTTGCGGGACAGAAGATCAATGCCGTCAAAGCTGAGCTGGAACGAGAACTGGCAGCCAGGCGTGAGATGCTTTCCCAACGTGAATTGCTGCAATCACTGGAAAAAGAACGTATTGATGTGACATTGCCAGGTCGCACATTGCCTATCGGCCATATGCATCCGATATCTCGTACCATTCTGGAAGTAACGAAGATCTTTGTTGAAATGGGCTTCCAGGTCGTCCAGGGACCGGAGATAGAAACGGATTATTATAACTTCCAGGCGCTCAATATTCCCGAAGATCACCCGGCACGTGATATGCAGGATACCTTCTGGGTTGACCCTGGACAGATTCTCCTGCGCACTCAGACATCGCCTATGCAGATTCGTACGATGAAGCAGACGCAACCGCCGATACGTGTGGTGGTACCCGGCAAAGTTTACCGTAATGAAGCAATCGATGCCTCTCATGAAGCTATGTTCCATCAGATTGAGGGCCTGCTGATCGATGAATATTGCACTATGGCGGATCTCAAAGGATGTCTGGAACGCTTTGCACAGGCGCTGTTCGGTGAGAAACGACGTGTACGCTTTCGTGGTAGCTACTTCCCATTTACAGAACCTAGCGCCGAGGTCGATATCGACTGCCCGATCTGTGAAGGAAAAGGATGCCGCCTCTGTAAATATAGTGGCTGGTTGGAAGTATTGGGATCGGGCATGGTGCATCCCAAAGTGTTGCGCGAGGTTGGCTACGATCCGGCAAAATATCGCGGTTTTGCCTTCGGGATGGGTGTAGAGCGTATCGCAATCTTAAAGTATGGAATAAGCGAAATACGCCTCTTCTCTAGTAACGATCTACGCTTTCTGCGTCAGTTTTAATAGGGAGAATATGTCATGCGAGTACCTTTGAGCTGGCTCAAAGATTATGTAGATATACAGATGACGCCTGAAGAACTGGCGCATACGTTGACCATGGCCGGACTGGAGGTCGAGGCCATTGATTACATCGGGAAAGAGTGGGGCGACAAAATTATTACCGCTCAGATTGTTTCCCTGGGGAAAGTTCCTGATTCAGATCACCTGAATTATACACGTATCAATACTGGAACTCAGGAACTTGACGTGGTCTGTGGCGCACCAAATATCAAACAGGGAGACAAGGTCCCGTTAGCGCAGATTGGGGCGCAGGTCGGCGATATGATTATCGGTGAAAAGCGTACACTCGGTTACCTCTCGCAAGGGATGCTTTGTTCGCCGCGTGAACTGGGCATAGGAAACGATCATTCGGGAATCTATATTCTCGATCCTGACGTAGAACTCGGCCAAAAGCTGGTTGATGTGCTGGGTGAAGTCGTGCTGGACTTCGCCATCAAAGCTCATCGTGGCGATCTGTCTTCGGTGATTGGAATTGCACGTGAAGTTGCCGCATTGACGGGACAGCAGTTGCGTATTCCCCAGTCACCTCTTCGTGAGCAGGGTACAGCCTACCTCCGAACTGGTATATGTGAAGGTTGAGGATACTGATCTCTGCCCACGTTACAGTGCGCGTGTGATAAGTGACGTGAAGATTGCGCCTTCTCCGAGTTGGATGGGACGGCGCTTGCTGGCAGCAGGTATGCGCCCAATTAATAATATCGTAGATATTACCAATTATGTCATGCTGGAGTTTGGGCAGCCGCTGCATGGCTTCGACTATGACCTTATACCTGAGCATACCATCATCGTGCGCCGTGCTTCCGAAGGTGAAGAGATGACGACGCTCGACGATGTGAAGCGCAAACTCACTCCTGATATGCTACTCATTACCGATCCTCAAGGACCGACGGCGATAGCAGGTGTGATGGGTGGAGCCAAAAGCGAAGTCAATGCAAATACAACAACCGTCATGTTGGAGTCAGCGAATTTCCGTGCTGGCAGCGTTCGCCGGACCTCAGTTAAGCTTGGTCTGCGTACCGATGCTTCCAGCCGTTTCGAGAAGGGACTTGATCCTGAGTTGGTAATTGCTGGTTCCAATCGTGCGTGCCAGCTGTTGGAAGAGCTGGCCGGAGGAACAGTGCATCCTGGTAATGTGGATGTTTACCCTCGACCTGTGCAACCTCGTACAATTCCATTCTCAACTGATGAAGTGGCATGGCTTAGCGGAATGAAAGTAACACAGGATGAAGTTGTAGATGCCTTGTCGGCGCTTGGCTTCATTGTTACTCCTGATGAAGGGGGACAGAAGATGCATGTTACTGTTCCGACCTATCGTTCCGACATTGAGGAGGGCGCGGACCTTGTTGAGGAGGTTATACGGCTCATCGGTTATGATAAGATTCCCAGCACGATTCCGTCTGGTCCATTGCCTGAACCTTCAATTGATAGCTGGTTCGAGCGTGAGCAGGAGGTGCGCACTCTACTGATAGGTGCTGGACTCAATGAGATTGTGACGTATGCCATGACCAGCCGTGCAAGAATGGTGAATCTCCTGGCGCAGGCAGATGCTACTTCCGCTGGTTTTCTGCTGCAATCCTCTGTTGGAGGTGCGGAAGGCACAAACCGAGTATTGTTGAGAAAGGGAGAACTTCTAAAGCTGTAGCAACCTTTGATCCGCGTTCTTTGCCAGCGGTTGTACTGGCAAATCCACTCAGCAATGATATGGAAGCAATGCGTCTGACATTGATGAGTAGCTTGCTGGAAACGGTGCAGGAGAATAGCAAGCGAAACAGTGCAGGTCTACGCTTCTTTGAGATAGGGCGGCGCTATCTGCCAGTGGAAGATCGCACAGCCCTTCCTGATGAGCGGCGCACAATAGGTATAGCGCTCTGTGGTCCGGCTGAAATTTCGTGGAGTAGGGAATTAGCACGTCCAGCAGATTTCTATGATCTCAAAGGTATTGTGGAAACACTGCTGGCAGGTTTGAAGATTACGCGCTATCGCTTCACGCCGACGCAGCATCCGACGTTCCATCCAGGGCGTTGTGCGCTTCTGGAATTATCGCGCTCTGCAAACGAGGATGAGGAAATACTTAGCCCGGTTGGTGTATTGGGCGAAGTGCATCCCGTCGTGCAGCAGCGCTATGATCTGCCTCATCGTGCTTACCTGTGTGAGATTGACCTGGAACGGCTCTATGCGGCTATTCCGAGGCACCAGGCCTATCAGCCCATCTCGCGTCACCAGGAACTCACACGTGACCTGGCAATCGTTGTGGATCAGCAGGTTCCAGCGCAGGATATTCAGGATGCTATTGTGCACTATGGCGGCGAACTGTTACGTTCGATAGCCCTCTTTGATGTCTACACAGGGGATCCTATTCCTGCTGGTAAGAAGAACCTGACCTATTCCCTCGTCTATCAATCTCAAGAGCGCACACTCACTGATGGGGAAGCAAATGCCCTTCAGGAGCGGATTCTTCAAGCATTGCGTGAGAAATTTGGAGCTATCTTGCGCTAAAGATCCTTTAGCTTTCTGCAGGGGATAGTTATATACTTTATTCTTTCTGCAGAAAGCCTCTATACTTTTTATCCCTCATTTTTATCGGAGCAATAGTACCATTAAATATATTAGATGTGACAAACCTCCGATGTCTGCGTTCTATTAGTAAAGGTCTACTGGCAATCGAACTTATATAGTATGTCAGGTACGGCAGGGATGTAGTAGGTACAGATTGTATGCTAAGTGTGAAAAGTGAAATTGGTGGTTGAGTGAAAAGCGGATACCTGAATTTTTTGAGAAGAGATGGGATATATGAATCAGTGTTTGCGTTGTAACAGGCAATGTAGTGTAACCTCTCTATTTTGTAATGAATGCGAAGCTTTTTACAGAATCAGGAGCGATCTGCTCCTGAAGAGACTGCGCATGTTCATAAGGATATGTCCGCTCTGGCGACATCTCCGCATGTTGCAGTATCATCATTGCAGAATGAAGGAACATTCTCTGATGGAGACGACGATATTGCGAAACGTATCACGGCCCCAAATTCTAGTGTACAATCCTCTGGTACTTCTCAATCCTCGGTCTATAGTATAGAAACAAGTCGTGTAGAACATGCTTTACATCGTCTGAGCGATGCCGCTCGACGGCTAGCAGCGGCAGAACCTGATAATCAACGCAAACCGAAAATATCGCGCCTCTCTCCTATACGCGATATCTCGTCTGAGATACAGCGTCATAGTACTCCGTTACCATCAATGCCTGAACAAAAACTTTTCAACATTGACGATGAGCAAAGTGACGACCTGGGCGGTAGCCTTCCCGACCTGTGGCCCTGGCTCAATGATGGCGATTTGGGTGAGATTGATGCTGAGAGCTGGTCAAATCGTACCGATCCATTAATTTCACGTCGCTTCCCTGATAGTGCCGAGGCGGCACTTATCGAGGAGGAAGATATGCGCCGCATTGCTGCCGAAGACCTGCCCACCTTCACACTTCCAGCGATGCGTAAGCGTGCTTCTCATCTGCGTATTGCTTTTGTCACTCTCACAGTTCTTGCCATCCTTGCATTAACTATCGATAGCATTCTTGTATCTTTTGCCTTTATCAATAAGAAACCTGTTCATAAGATTACTACATCTAACTTCACGGGTTCCCCTACCATCATACTTTCCTCGACAGAGGTGACCTATGGTCAAGAAGTGACAATACATCTGCAGAATTTCTTGCCCTCTTCATGGGTCTATGTGACGCGTGATGTAGAGGTACCCATAACTCTCAAATCTTCCGGGGCCACTGCCGGACCTGATCATTCGATAATTGTCGCAGGCGCTAATGGAAAAGCTGATGCCTCAATGTACATTGAAAGTACCTGGAATGCAGGCTTTCATAATATTGAGGCGGAAGATATCGCGATGCACGCTACTGCTAACACATCTCTGCATATCACTAACGGAGGACCAACCCTTCCTCCACACCTGGTTGTTGATACCACGTCTATCGATCTAGGGCAGGAAGCTGTGGGGGCAAACTCTGTTCATCCATTGAGTATGCATAATGCTGGTAGTGGCTCTGTTGTATGGTCGGCAAGTAGCAATCAGCCCTGGCTCCTTGTCGCGCCCAATCAAGGTACTTTTAGTGATGCCCAGACTATCTCAGTGGCAGGGCAGCGTGCTAATCTCAAACCCGCTGATTATAGTGGGATCGATTACGATCTCTTCCAGCGTTGGTATATCTGCTACAGTTCAGGTCTCTATGACGGTGCTGCCATTACCGGCTAAAGGTGCGCCTGTATTACAGATTACACCAGCATTGCTCTCTTTTGTCGCTGTTGATGGAGGTCCCAGTCCCGCTTCACTGCCTCTATCCGTCAGCAATCCCGGTACACAGCCGCTTCACTGGTCAATTTCGACTCCGTCTCCAACCACTGATGGTCTAGGAGCTTTCGTAGCTTCGAGTGGTACTTCTGGAAGCTGGTTAAGTACTAAGCAGACGAAAGGTACGGTTGCTCCAAAAGCAACGACTCGAATACAAGTGAACGCGCAGAGCAGTAATCTGTTGCCAGGGGCTTATACCAGTACGCTGGTGTTTAACTCCGATAAAGGGACGGTTAATAATCCGCAGAGCGTGAATGTCTCGCTGACAGTATTGCCTCGTTGTTCCCTACAGGTCAGTACAAATGCGTTATCCTTTATAGCTGTTCAAGGTCAGGGAAATCCGGCAACTCAGGTGATAAACCTGTTTGCCAGTTCAAGTTGTTCAGGAACTTCTACCTGGACTGCATCTGCGACCTCCTCACCTTCCTCCTGGCTGTCTGTCAATCCCGCGAGCAGTCAGTTAGTAGGGGCGGCCAGTTCAACGGCGACGGTGGCTGTAAATACAGCTAATCTGGCGGTTGGTACTTATACTGGCAATATGGACCTGACGATGGCCTCAACTCAAAATACGCAATCGGTATCTGTACAATTAACTGTGCAGTCACCTCCTCAACCAGGGGCACCAGTTATCTCAGCATCACCGCTGAACTTTTCCTTTATTGCAACCCAGGGGCAGAGTCCACAACCCCAGATTATGACGATTGCCAATCCTGGTGGAACTACTCTCTTCTGGAATGCAACCGTTACACCTTTAATCTCCTGGTATAGTGTTGTCCCAAGAGGTGGAACTGTTCCTCCGGGGCAGACACGACAGGTGACAATTAAGGTCAAGACTGTACTTACAGGTGGAGTACTATTAGGTCCAGGTCTGCACCTTATACAAATTTCACTTAATGGTTTTGATGCGAATGGTAATATAGTAAGTGGAAGCCCACAAGCAATTTCAGTCAATTTTAATGTGCTGGTTCCCTGTCGTCTGAACTCGCCAACGGCAAACGCGCTGGCTTTCACGGCAGTACAGGGAGCAAGCAACCCTGCTTCACAAACGAAATCCTTCGGTGCAAGTGGTAATTGTGCCTGGCCCGTTGGATGGAATGTAAGCGGTTCTCAGCCTGCATGGTTGAGTGCCTTGTCAACTTCTGGCTCATTTACTGCCGATGGTCAGTCTGCTATCTGACCGTTGCCCCCACTATTACAGGTCTGCCACCCGGTACTTACACAGCATCAATTTCTATCTCATCCACTGCTAGTGATAACACGACACCAGGGGAAGTCCTCAGACGATTCCTGTCACATTGACTATAACTGGCTTTACTATTTCGGGTACCGTGAATGCATGTGCTGATAGTGCCTGTAATACTCCAATACCCCTTGCGAATGCTGCTGTTACGCTGACGGATGGTAGTGGAGCTAAATTGACCGCAACTGCCGACGCGAATGGTAACTATACCTTTACCAATGTGGCTCTAGGTTCCGCTGCTATCTCAGCCAGTGGAAGCAATGGAACGACCAATTATACAGGAAATGCTTCTCTGACAGTTACAGGCGATCAGTCTGCTGTGTTGGTGAATACCTTTTAACAAGCTCTAATCTCGCTCATCTGATTTCTTTGCTGTCCGCTCCTGTGTGATACAATAGCCATGCCCAAATAAGAAACAAAAAGATAAATATTGATACACTAGAAGACCTATTTGAGAAGCTGCTATTGGTGACGTTTATAAATTTAAATGCATTGCTATCATAATTCCCTTGAGGCTTATTGGAATGAAGGGGATGGGATGATACCTGTGAGTAAGTTAGTCTTCAGGAATGACAAAGATGGAAACTAAAAGGTGCGCCTATTGCCATAAATTACAGCGAGTTGATGCACAGGCTGTAGTCGTTGTGGTCATGTGTTTGTGCAAAAAAAGCTCGATCCTCCACGCGGGAATGGACACAACCTTCTATTCCTCCTGCATCACCGCATCGGGCGGGGCATTATTCTGGCCTGCATCCTGAAGATCAGCCTATCAGTCCAATAAGATCGCGGTCCATCATCCAACTCCAGTAGATAGCGAGAATTGGCGTTCAAGTTTGCCTGAACCGGAGCATATTATTCTGCCTGTTACCGATCCAGCCGTCCGGCGACGCGTAACATACCAGAGTATTATGACGAACGTTCTGCTGAAGAGCTACCAGCTATAGAAGAACCTTTTTTCTATGAACGCAGAGGATGGCTCCTGCCACGGCGTGCTATTCCTGTCCTGCTCACCATTTCATGCATCTTCTTTTTGCTTGCAAGCAGTATTCTCGTCGTTGTGCTGATAAGAAAATCTAGCTCAACGTCTATTGCTCGCATAACCGCATCGCCATCTATATTACGCGCTAATGATACTATTGACGCTACATGGTAGCGGCTTTAGCCCACATAGTCTAGTAACCTTTACTTATGATATCAATAGGACGATATTCGATGGAAATCAACGACCTCTAGCAACACAAACAGGCGTTCAGGGTACCTTCTCAGCTACAACTACGCGTTCCGAATGACTGGGGACTCGGGCAGCATATTATTCATGCTACTGACGAGTCAGCTAAGTTAAGTGTTTCGACAGACTGTGACTATACAGCAACCTCCAACAACACCTCCAGCTTTACAGTTGTCTACCTCCAACCTGTCATTTGGTATGGATGCTCCTGGCGTGATCTCCGACAAGATAATTTCGCTCATAAATAGCGGCGGAGGACAAATTAGCTGGCACTGCGCAGCGACCAGTCCTGGTTGACGGCTTCTCCTGGCAGGAGTGTATTCTCAGGTCGTGAGAGTGTGCATGTTATAGTTAACCGCAGCACACTTGCTACCAGATTCGTATACCGGGCATATTACATTTACATCTGGTAGTAACACCTCTTTAACATTGACTGTCACGATGGGAGTAGAGGCTGTTGCGTCAACGCTCACTATCTCGCCTTCAACGCTCCCATTTACTATGGTCGTGGGGCAACAGTCGGTGCTTAAGGCTATTATTCTGCAAAATAGTAGTAATCAGTCGCTTAGTTGGAGTGCCACTGTTTTTACAACTGATGAGGGTCATTGGTTAAGCGCTGATCCATCGTCAGGAACGCTTGGACCTGGCGTCGAGGGATATATGAATGCCAGATGTGAATGTGCAGGGATTGCAGCCGGGTTCCTATCAGGGAACGCTCACGTTGTCATCAGGTCCCGGAGAAGCAACGCAGCAGGTGACAATCTTGTTACCGTCTCTTAAGTAGGAATGAGCACTTCCTTAAACCTCGTCTGGTTGACGCTCTTTACCTTCTATGCTATATTCTGATAGAGCTATAGAGCTTGTAGGGTTATACTTTTTCCTATTTGCTACTGAATGCTTTTGTAGGAGGATAAGTCGTGCCAACCATTACATATGTCCATGAAAATGTCCAGGTTGATGTGCCTGAGGGTGATAGTGTACGCTATCCCGCGCTAGAGAATGATGTACCCGTCTATTGCGGGATGTGGAAATTTGCCAATTGTCATGGGAATGGCCTATGTGGCACCGATCGTGTTGCCGTCTCTCCTTCTGTTAATACCAATCCCCTTACCTTTATGGAAAAATTCTGGTTGCGGGGCGACCTGAAGAAAAATCCTGCGATGCGCCTTGCCTGCCAGGTGAAAATTTTTGGCGATGTCAACGTCGAGACACAATGTAAGGGATAAGCGTAGGGGCGCGGTTTACAAGCCCGTATATTCCCAAACAAGCCCCTTTGTTTCCAAATAAGCCCGTGTAACATCACAAAAACATGCTACGCGGGCTTGTTGCACTTACCCCTACTTTACGGACGTTTTCCCGGTTACCTCACGGAGAAATACAATTTCTGGGCCAATTGAGGTGCCTGCCCTTGACCCACCCAATAAAGTTCCGCTATTCCTGTGGCAGGAATGGATAGGTCATCAGAAGAGCACCATTGATGGTACTTTATTTTGGGTCAATGGTTTTATCGCTTAGAGTACTTTTGTAAAAGTGCCCGTTCATGTACCACTTGATGAGAACATTTCCTGGTTTGGGTGGTTTTGTGCTGAAGGTAACATAAAAAGGAACACCAACCTGGAAAATTTTATCTTGTTCACGTGGTGTATTATAGCGACCTGTCACCTGTAACGTTGTTGTTGCAGTAGGAATAATACCAATTGCCGGACCGAGAACCGTTGATTGTTTGGGTGGATCTGGTATTGTTTGACCTGTTGAGGCGCTTATATCAGGTGGGCGCATGGTACCAACATACGCGCAAGAGCGTTGAACGTCCCGTGTGATTGTGCATAATAGACGCCACCTCCGCAAAGAAGCAAGGATACGATCAAGACGCTAAACATACCACTGATGATACGATACCTGGGAATGATAGGGCGTGGTTTCGTATACATAGGTGGAACATAGACTGTTTCCGCTTGCTCACCGGGAATTGCAGGTATCATCTGCTGGAACGGTACCAGTTGCATCGATGCTTGTTGATTGCCGTCCTGAACATTACCAGTGTAGGGGACAGGTAACAGAGATTGTGGATTTTGCTGTTGTTCCTGCATTGGAGGCACAGCATAAGTACCCCAGGGCTGTTGCTGCGGCATAGACTGTTCCTGGAAAGCAGGATTTTGCTGCCATGATGGCCTACCATAGGAGGGCGCTGGTGGGAACTCAGGGGCCTGGTTGGTATTCCATTGTTGGTTGAATGATGTAGCAGAGGCGTTCCATGCCGTCGATACTGGTCCCCCTGCCCCCCAATTCCACCTGGAATTTTCCCAGTAGCGACGAAGGAGCTCCGCAGTTCGGGCAAGGTGCTTCATTCTCAGGTCTTGCTGATTTACAATTGTTACAGAACATCTTCTTCGCTTACCTCTTTTTTGTATATGGCTACATTTCACCCTATCATCCCTGCGGCCAATAAGCAAGTATTGCCGCGATCTCTAGGGCAAAAGGGCTATATTTCTTTCTTATTCATTTTATATAAACGTGTATCAATGATGTTATGAGTTTATCGAAGATGAAAGCCTGGTCAGAAAGTTAGCCTCTTGAAGCAGGTTGCCATCAGGTGTTACCATTAGCCAGGAGAGTAATACTTTATGCTAGAGAGTAATACTTTATGCTAGAGACACAGGAACAATGGTACAATCGACAGGCTATCGAACAGTTGGCGCAGCACATCCCATTTGAACGCGATAGTGCCAGTAAAGCGGAACAGATTGAGATGCTACGTAGCCTGGTGCTGCGTCATGGCCGTACTATGAACCCAGACCTTTTTGGTTTTGAAGCTCGCAACGAACTGATCCGCCTTGGACTATGGAATCGGATCGGGCACGAACAATAAATTCAGCGTGAGCGTATCATTACTAGAGATATTCTTTTATAAGGTTGTTCTTCACGAAAGGGGGAGCAGGTATGTTAAAAGATGCACTATTGTATCTCGCCCATAACCAGCAGGTACAGAATTTCGCTGTTCAAAACGGAGTCGCACGTGGAATCTCACACCGCTTTGTCGCGGGAGAGGCACTCAACGAAGCTGTCGAAGCTACACGTGTGCTCAATCGGCGCGGCATACAGGTAGCTCTTGATCACCTTGGTGAAAATGTGACCGACGAGCAGGAGGCCAGAGCAGCTGCTAAAGCTTATATTGCTGCTATCGATCTGATCAAGCAGACTGGCATCGGGGCTAATATCTCTGTCAAGCTAACTGCGCTAGGACTGGATGTCTCACAAGAACTCTGTGAGGAAAATCTGCACACTATTCTAGAGCGTGCCAATAGCTATCCAGTTTTTGTTTGTGTCGATATGGAAGGGTCGGGCTATACTCAAAAAACGATAGACATTACGCTGCGTATGCACCAGCAGTTTGAGCATGTGGGAACGGTTATCCAGTCCTACCTGTATCGTAGTAAGAAAGATATTGAGCAACTGATCACCAGTGGTATACGTGTACGCCTGGTGAAAGGTGCCTATAAAGAGCCGCATCCAATCGCTTATCAAAGCAAGAGCGATGTCGATTACAGCTATATGTTGCTTATGAAGATGCTGCTGTCACGAGGAAATTTTCCGGCCATCGCTTCACATGATCAGGCGATTATCGATGCCGCTCGCAGGTTCGTGCGCGATTATGGAATCAGCAAGGATGCCTTTGAGTTCCAGATGCTCTATGGAATACGACGAGATCTACAGGAAAAGCTGGTGAAAGAGGGCTATAAGGTGCGTGTCTATGTGCCGTATGGCTCACAATGGTATCCCTACTTTATGCGCCGACTGGCGGAACGCCCTGCCAACCTCGTCTTCGTCTTAAGCAATGCATTCCATTGATGTATTGGCGTTTCCACCTGTTCTATATAGCGCAGAATGACCAACAATCCTATCTTTTATGCTGTTTGCCTGAGCGTATGGTAAAATAGAGTTTATACCTACATGGGAAACGTGAGCACGAGAGGACCCAGGAAGCATGAACAGTTACGTCGTTTCAGTTGGCATTGCCGATGTGCGCCGGAATCCTGATGCCTCCTCGGAGCTTGTGACACAGGCGCTGATGAATGTAACTGTTCTTGCTGAAACAATTTCTGCGGCCTGGACTTATGTCACCCTTTCTGATTATGTAGGCTGGATATGTAGTGATGAACTGGCTGAGCCAATTGTAAAGGGCTTCTGCAAGGTGGGCGCATGTTGTGGAACTGCGTTGGACCTGGTCGCAGTGGTGACGGAGATGGCTGCATCTCTATATGTTAATGCTGAAAATGGTGAACAGCTCGATACTGTCTACCTCTCTACTGTTTTACCTCTGCTCGATATGACGCATCCGAGGCGATTACAGGTCGCTTTACCGGGTGAAACTAGCGCCTGGATTGCACGCGAAGATGTGAATGTACGGCAGCAAAAGGATTGTTATCCGCTACAGTCTGTGGATATAGTAACAAAATATGCCCGTGCATTTCAAGATGTGCCTTATCTATGGGGTGGAACAAGCCGAGAAGGCATTGATTGCAGCGCGTTTGTCCAACTCTGTTATCGCATGGCAGGATATGTGTTGCCACGGGATGCCGATCAACAGTACGAGGCACTTTCTCAGGTAGTTGAGCGGAAAGAGATGCGAGAGGGTGACCTGATCTTCTTTGGCGAAGAGAACATTATCCATGTCGCGCTGGCTTTGAATAGCCACAGAGTATATTCATGCCGAAGGTGTAACGTATGGACGTGTGGTAATCAATAGTTTTGATCCTATTGATGCACGATATAATGCGCGGCTGGCTACAATTGTCTGGGCACTCAAACGGGTGGTAACGTAAATGCAAAGAATTATCGAGCTGGCTCTTACATCGCTAGGTGGGCGCTCTGCCTGTATTGTGATGCAACTGGATAAAACTGCACCAAGGGAATTGCTCTCTATCAACGCTGACATGCTTTTCCCGGCGGCAAGTCTTGCCAAGTTGCCTATACTGGTAGAAGTGGTGCGACAAGTGGAATCTGGGCATCTTTCCTGGGAGACACGTTACAATGTATCGGAAACGGCCAGTGGAAATAACACTGGAGTTCTGGCCGACCTCTTGCCAGATCTGCAACCCACACTACATGATCTGGCGCATTTGATGATTGCTATCAGTGACAATACTGCTGCTAACATGTTGCTGGATCTGGTTGGTATGGAGACAGTAAACGTAACAATGCAGCAACTCGGGCTAACTTCAACATGGCTGGAGCGTCGCTTCCTCGATTTTAATGCACGAAAGGCAGGTCGTGACAACTGGACAACCGCTGGCGATATGGCTTTGCTTCTTTCCTATCTCTGCACCGGGTTGGTGCCTGACCACGAACGCCTGCTCAATATGCTCCTGTGCCAGAATGATCACACAATCCTGCCCGCTTACTGGGGAGAAGCAGTTCCTTTCGCACATAAAACGGGAGAATTGCCGGGCATTCTCCATGATGCTGGTGTACTTTATCCACCGGACAAGATCGATACTCCTTTTATCCTCGTCGTGATGACTTCCGAGATGGTGGATGAGCCATTAACGCGTTATACACTGGCTCATGTGGGCGAAACAATTTACAATGACATCAGGCAGGCGATGACTGCATGAGGGGAAATTATGCCAATACTACCTTTCAAAGGAGTCTGGCCGACGATCGCAGATGACGTATTTATTGCGCCAGGAGCTCTCGTAATCGGCGACGTAACGATTCATGCTGGTGCCAGTATCTGGTATAACACCGTAATTCGCGGAGATAGTGCTCCTATTATCATTGGACGAAATACAAATATTCAAGATAACTGTACATTACATGTCGATCCAGATGCACCGCTTACTATTGGAGATGAATGTACGGTTGGACATAACGCGGTAGTCCATGGAGCGACGCTAGGGGATCGCATCCTGGTGGGAATAGGTGCTGTAGTTTTGTCGCATGCCAGCATAGGGGCGCAAACGCTGATTGGTGCCTGTGCCCTGGTGAGTGAGTACAAGCAGTTGCCAGAAGGTGTGCTGGTGATGGGCGTGCCTGCGAAAGTGATGAGGGAATTGAGCAAGGCCGAAATAGAGGGGCTCGCAAAGAGCGCTGCGGGATATTGTGAACGTGCGCGTGAGCATAAGAGTTCGTCGGCGTAGGGGCGGAGCTGGCCTCACCTACTCCAACAAATTGGGAATTCAATGCGTCAAAAGGGGGAAATCCACGGAACAGGGTAGGGGCGTGTGCTTGCCACCGCCCGCATGCCGAGCGATTCGCGTTGCCCCACGCGGGCGGTGGCAAGCACACGCCCCTACCCTGTTCCCTCTCATGGACGCAGATCCAGACAGTTTTGGAATTGCGGTAATTTGTTGGAGTCAATGAGCTGGCCTCCGCCCGGTAGAGGAAACGCAAATCGTGTTAGCAAGCGGGCGGTGGCCAGCTCCGCCCCTACGCTTCCGCAGGAATTCAAAATCGCCTCCGGGTTCTTGAAATCATGATACCGCATCAACCAGCAGCCATAATTCAATCCACCGCCAACTGCGGGAAGCGCCATCCATTCACCATCCTGCAAGCGTCCCAGGCGCAACGCCTCAACAAGCGCCGTAGCAATACTGGCATTAGAGAGGTTGCCATAATTGCGGAAATTATCGACAAGTTTGTCCATCGTCGAGGCGGGCCAGCCAAAATCATGAACGAGCAATTCTCCCATACGACGCGTGATGCGTGAATTCGCCTGGTGGGGCACGATATGTGCCAGTTCATCGGGCGTTAGTTCTGCACGGCGGCAGAGAAGATCGACGCACTCGGCCATAGCACGTGGCGCTTCACGGAAGACTTCTTTGCCATTCATCTTCGTGTATCCGACCATATATTGTGAGAGCACCTGGCTGAGTTCTTTTCCCCGGCCCTCTCGATATAGCTGCTGCATCTTCATATCGATCTCAGCCATTTCGATGGCATCTTTACGCAGGGGCGTCTGATAGATTAATGAAGCGGATTTACTGGTATCAGCGCCATTGATTAGATAGGTAGTATCGTCATCACTTCGTTCTAATAAAAAAGCTGCCGCACCTTCACCAAAAAGGGAGCTAGTTTTCCAATCCAGCACATTCATAATGTTGGGGAGTAGACCTTCGGAGGTAACGAGTAAAACTAGCTTTGCCGAGCGAGCCTCCAGAATTTCACTGCATATCTGAAATGCTTCAGTCTGGCAGGCACAGGCACCTCTGAGCATAGTCGCGCGAATGGGGGGCAGTCCGAGGCGCATCTGAACCCAGCCAGCGATAGTCGGAAAAGCATCATTATCCGAGGAAGAGGCACCAATGATGGCATCAATTTCAGAGGCATCGCGTCCTGCACTGGCAAGTGCCCGTCTGAGCTGCAATAACTGCCATATCCACCAGCGACTGATCGGGGTTAGCTTCGGGATCATCAATCAAGCCAGGTGCGTCCTCGCCTGCCATTTTGCGGCAAAGAGCAAGCGTACTGGCGCGTACATAACGTGTTGACAGACCAGTGACACGTTCCAGGTCATCTGCTGAACGTGGATCACCCAGTCGTGTCGAAATATAAGCAAAGAACTCGTTTGTGATCGTGCCCCTGGGGGCATAGTTCCCCAGACCAACGAGGCGTACATTTGCCTTCATAGCAATCTGCGGCACAATAAACGAATAGTGCGGCCACTGACTTTCCGCGGTACCTGTCATTATAAAAAGACCTCCATCTGAGGATATATTGCGATCACCAATTAGTATAGCATATCCGTACGGGCTGCGTTGACGCCGCCCACCGTACGGGCCAGATTTATCGCGCCCACTCGCGCCCACCCATATCCAGATGAAAAAAAAGAGAGGGTAATCCACATCGATGGATTACCCTCTGGTCTAAACGAGGTCTTTTTTACCAGCGGCTATCGCGTCGGTCGCGGCCACTGTCACGGCGGTCACGGCCCCGACTTCCACCATAGCCACCGCCGTTGCTGCTCCCACCATAGCTGTTGGAGTCATCGCGGCGTGGACGTGAAGCCCGCTGAGCCTGAAAACAATCACTGCAATATACTGGACGATCTTCGCGAGGAATAAAAGGTACGGAGGTTGCACGGCCACAGGAGGCACAAATTGCATCATACTGCTCACCACGTGGAGCACGCGATCCGCTGTTCGACTGGCCGCCTCGACGGAGCGCACGGCAGCTCGGGCACCGACTGGGAGTATTCGTCAATCCTTTGTTCGCATAAAATTCTTGCTCACCGGTAGTGAATGTGAAGTCATTCCCGCAATCACGGCACGTAAGGATGCGATCCCGGTAGCCCTCGTTGGACATCATAGGAGCTTTTTCCCCTTTTTGGTATCTTCGTTCCGCTTACACAATAGCTTTCAAATCGACTAAAGTTCGTTTATGCAAGAAATATCCTTTGCTACATTGGTATACAGAGGAAATTATCTCCTGGTGGCTATCAGGTAGTGAATCCGAGAATCCGGTGGCGGAACGAGACCAGGGTTTCAGAGATTACGTCCCATCTGGGACACACATTCCCTCACCACAAACTTATTGTACCATATACTTACCAAAAATGCATTACCTTCTAGACTCAAAATTACACGCTATTTGTATAGAACAGCAATAACAACTGTACCTTTCTCATCTAAACACAAACACATCCTCTTATTTTGGCTTGCTTGGTAATTTTAATGGAGTGGGGCCACTGGTTAGCCCCGAGAGAGATTGGGGCGCAACAACGCGAGAGGTAGGAATAGTGTGTACGGTGGGCAATGTTGCATATTCCAGGCGAATGTTGCCCAACGATATTATATCTCCTATGAGCAAGAGTCTCGGTGTACGTAAAGGTTCGCCGTTTACCTGTGTACCATTACGGCTTCCCAGATCCTGTACATAATCTCCATCAGGCTGACGCAAAAATTGCACATGTCGCCGTGAGATGGAGGCATCGTTAATGACGATATCGCTCTCTATACCCCGGCCAACACTGATAACAGCACGATCCAACGAGAAACTTTGATCCACCATTTCACCATCCCGAATAATCAGTGCACCACCAGGATTCGTGGGTGGTGATTGGAGCATCTTATAATCAATTTCAGCCGTTTCATCAGAATATGCCAGGCCAGGATAGCTTGCCTGGAGTGAAACTGTGCTTGGTAATATATCGCTGTCTCTGCTTAAGCCATGCAGAGATGAACGCAATGTATGATGAGCCAGCGGATCGCTCTGTTCTGCGATAGCAAGTTGAGCGTCGGCCAGAATAAAGCTAAAACATTGTTCCCCGATCTGAATCAGGTCGTTTGTCTCCACCTGCATTGTGCCTCGCATACGCTTTTCGTTGAGTAGTAGACCATTAAGACTATCACAATCAGTCAGATAGACCTTCCCCTGGTGGTAAGCCAGTTCCGCATGCTGACGTGAAGCCATGTCATCATCGATCCAGATATCGCTCTCTTCATCACGTCCAAGCGTTGCTATCTGTCGTTTTAGTGCCAGGCGCTGCCCTTGAAAGTTTCCCCGGTGGTATTGCAGCCAGCCCCAGGGCGTCTCTTCGTTAAATACATAAGGAGAGACGATGCCCACTTGATGGCGTGGTGGCTTTGGTATTGGTGTAACTGTACTGTCCAACTTCTGACGTGGAATATGCAGCGCTGTTGTTGTGTCACGGGGTAAGGTGAAGAGACAATACGTAACAGTGACGCCCAGTGGCAAACCCCAGCCCCAGAGTGCTACATACACCAGCGCCAGCTCGACCTCCGCTACGGCTATCTGTCCCTGTTGCGTGCTGAAACGGAGATTGTACCAGACAAGAGCCAGCAGCAGCAGTAGAGCAGCAATAACACAGATCACTATCGCTCCCGCAAGTTGCAGCGTCGTTCCACGCCGACGCAGGCTGGTAAACAGCGCATTTACAGCAATAGCGAGCATACAACAGGCTAATCCGCTGTAACAACCAGCACTAAACCAGGTTGGAAAGTCTATTGCGTTTGTCGTTGTCTTCCTGCCTTTCGTCTGCTATCAAAGCATCGGACCAATATGCGCATTGCGAGCATCACTCAACATAATAACATCTACCAGCGTTTTTTGTTGCATATTCTTTGCGTAAAGAGTGTTCGCTGCAATATTGGCGGAATCAGCGGCTATATTGTTATTGACATCCACGCTATCCCAATAGGCAAATTGTGTATTGTTTTCATTGAGCGCTACGCCAAGAAAAGCATGACCAGGAATCACAACAATCTCAGCATTTAGTCCGATACTCTCAACTGCCGCCGCCATCAGTGTCGTCAACTCCACGCACATGCCACTGCGTTGCTGCAAAACCTCTCCGGGCAGCTTGATATCCTCCAGTCCTGTATTGCTGCTTCCTCCACTTGCACTATAAGGAACGGTAGACTGCACATATTGCATATGATAATCCAGGCGCAGAGCATCGTAAATAGCATCAACCTGGTCACTAACCTGCTGAGGCGTCGCGTTGTTATAACCGATCAGCGCCTGAGGTGCTGGTGCTTGTTCATCTGCTAAATGGGTAGTCGCAAGTTTCAAGAGCTGGGCGATAGCCTGATCATTGGGCGTTACCCATGCGGCAATCTGTAATCGATTAGCTGGTATCCACTGCATTAGCCAGCGCGAGTGTAATACTAGAGGAATATCATTGACATAGTATGTCTGTGTTCGTGTATCTTTCACCTGCACATGTAATGAAGTGTTCTCTTCTTGTGTCAATCCACGTAGCACCTGATTCTGGAGTGATGGCACAAACGAAACTGTCCGCGTTGTTGTTGTTGCATTCACGGTCTGTGTTTGTACCTGGCTAAACTTATTGATTGAGACGCTGACCAGTAACGTCATCGGACTATTGCTACTGTAGAGGATGGTGAAGAGTGGAAACTGAGTTGCTACATATGAGGGATAAAACGCACTGAAAACTGCTTGTGGTGAGCGTACACAGATGCGAACGGGTGACTGACCACCACAGTGCTCTTCATTGGACAGGCTATTTTGCTGATAACGCGCATATGACTGCATGCCACCCACGACGTAGAAGACCGAGAAGATGATCAGAGCCGCAAGTGCGAGCAGAAACAGTATCTTTTTGCCCATTGGTAATCAGCTTTCGTGCATGGCCTTTCCTTTATACTGTATATTAACGAATCATACCATCTGTTGATCAGCCGGGCAAATGAATGGGACTTCTGGACAGCTACTCCCCTCTTTATGTAGAGTCAATGCGTTTATGCAACCCCTACCTCATGCCATAGATGATATACTCCATCTGTAGAACTTTTCTCTGCTCTGGCTCATATATTCAAATGCCTATTATATAAAGCGACAAAGAAGGTGCATTCTGTGAAAAAACGTACTCTTGTAGCATGTATATTCGATGATGCCGACTCGGTAGTCGATGTTATTCATGAGCTGCGACGGACAGGCTTTAGTGATGATCAGCTTGGTTTCGTAGTCCGCTATGCTATGGATGAGCATGATACCAATATACGTGCCAGAGAGATTGTAGGCGGTTTGTTAGGAGGAGATGGTATGCTCCTCTCTTCAACTTCAGAAACAAACATATCTGTCGAGCGTGGGCAACCTGCTATAAGCGTGGAGGCGGAGCATCAGAATACGCAAGACAAGCGCAATGCAGGGATCATTATAGGCGGCGTGATCGGTGGAACGTTGGGTACGGTAGCTGTATTGCGCCTTCCTGGTATTGGCCTGATCGTGGCTGGTGGAAGTCTAGCTGCTATCCTGGCTGATACCTCCTCGCCAGGGATAGCAGGTAACTTTTTGAGCATAGGTATGCCAGGAAGAAACGCTCGTGATTATGAACAAAAATTTCAGGCAGGTAGCATTGTTTTTACGATAAAAGCCAATGAACAGCGGCAAGAGGCAGAAGACATCTTGCGCCATCATAGAGCACACAGCATAGAAGTGCATTAACACGTTTCTTCTAGTTCAAACGTGCCTCCAACGCACCGATCTGTTCCTTCAACTTTCGATTCACTTCACGTACTTCATCAAGATCATTGCGTAATTGCTTGATCTGCCCATCATTCTTTCCGTCGGTACTTAGCTTATATGCTGCAACACGCATAGAGCGCTGAGCACCGGATCCCAATTCGTGGCTGGCACTCTGTTCTAGTGTCGTTATCGCCCTTTTTTCTCCCAGGGATGCCAGGGCGGTAGCTGCCAGTGAGCGTACGGGTTCCCATGTGTCATGTTCAACCGCCGCCGATAGGGCTGTTACAGCTCGTTGTCGCGCCTCTTCATCATAGAGATAACGATTGTGTCCTACTGCTAACAGGCCAGCTGCTGCACTGCGCCGCAACATAAGGGAATTGGCAGAATTATTCAGGTAGCTGGCGATGATCTCAACGACGCGATTCTCACCCGACTCGCCCAGGCCACTACAGATACCGCGTTCTACAATATTCATCCATGTTCTGCGCTCTGCAAGTAGCTTTAACAGGAAATCGACATTCCCCTGTGTATGTGTCTTGCCAAGAGCTTCCGCTGCGTTTGCTTCGACGCGATAACTGGCATCACCTTGTTCAAGCAGTTGTCTCAGTACCTGAGACGAACGCTCTGCCATTTCTGCCTGCTGCGGTGCCTGAAACTTTCCTAATACTGCGGCGATAACCATGCGCACACGTGGAAACTCCTTCTCATCAAGCTCTTGCAGTGCCTTGATAAGCACAGATTGCGCCTTTTCGCTGCCGAATGAACTCAGCGCGGCAGCCGCAGCTGCACGTACTCCCCAGAAAGAATCGGTATTGAGTGCAGTACTGAGTGCGTCAAGCCCCTCATCCTCGTCCTTCTGTGCCAGTGCCTCGGCTGCTTCGATACGCCCCAGTATATCTGCATCGTGAGTTAACTGGTAACGTAACATCTTTGCTGAACGTTCAAATTTCAATGTCTTAAGCAGCCAGCCATCAGGATCGAAGCGCACCATCACAGGCTCATGTTCCAGAGGAAGGTAGAAACTCTGCTCTCCCTGCCCATCTTCACCCACGATGATCCGTAAGGGGATTGTACGCGTTTTGCTCCCCTCTTTCTCCACTTCTTCCGTAACAGGCACCGTAAATGCCAGGTCGACCGGAGTTACAAAACATGGTGTCAGTTCATCAACTTTCTGTGTTTGCTTGATTTTGATCTTCGCCATGGTATGTTCACTGTCCCAGCTATAACTGACCTCGAATGCAGGATAGCCACCACTATAGACCCATTGGTGGAAGAAACGCCCCATACTGCGCCCAGTGACTTCTTCCAATGTGCGTTCCAGATCCGCTGTGATGACCTCTTTCTCGCGATAACGTTCCAGATAAACTTTGACCGCCCGTCTAAACATTGCCTCGCCCAGCTGGTGACGGAGCATATGCAACACCCAGCCGCCCTTGTTATACATGTGCCTATCGAATAACTCAAACCCGTGATCATGATAGACATGATAGACGATCGGGCGGCGATATTCACGATCCTCGTTAAGATAGCCCTTTTTGAGGTTGAGCATCGACTGTTTGAAATAGTCGGTGCCAAGATCATGCTCATTCCACAACTCTTCAAAATACGTCGCGAAGCCTTCGTTAAGCCAGCCGTTGGGCCAGTCACGGCAGGTTACAAGATCACCAAACCACTGATGTGCCAGCTCGTGCGCGACGACAGCCCTGTACTCATCTCCCATATCTAACGATGCTCTCTCATTAAGTAGCAGAGTAAATCCATGTGTCGTACAAGTGGTATGTTCCATGGCACCGGTATAGACTTCAACGACCGTTTGTGCATATTTGTTATAGGGATACTCAACGCCAGTATATTCTGAGAAGAAACGCATCATTTCAGGTGTTTTGCCCATATATAGTGGCGCGTCATCCTTGCGATCTTTGCGTACATAGTAGGTCACTGGCTTGCCATTATAGCTATCTTCAATTACCGCGAAATCACAGACAACCAGTGAAAGTAGATACATTGCATGCGGAATATCGTGTCGCCAGTGATGTGTTTTTGTTGTTCCATGATCGGTCACACTGAGGAGATTACCGTTAGAGACGGTCAGAAACTGCGCGGGTACTGTCGCGAGAATCTCGGTTGTGGCGCGATCGTTAGGAGCATCATGGCAGGGAAACCAGTGACTGTGATAGCGTGGTTGCCCAAAAGTCCATGCCTGCACCGGGCGTGTCGGATCTTCTGCTGCTGGCTTTATGAAATGTAGCCCTGTACGTGGATGGGCATCGTACGCCACTGCAATAGTGAACTCTTCTCCATATTGATAGGGACGATCAAGTGTCACGATCAATTTGTTCTCACTTGTATGATAGGTCAGTTGCTTTCCATCAGCAAGAGCAACCTTGACTAATATTCAAAGCGATTGCATCAAACGAGATCGTTTTGACCTGTTCATATAACGCGAAGAATGTTGTATATACCGTCCCACTCACCGTCTCTCGCTCAAAATCGAGTTCAATCTCCAGCTTCACGTGCCTGATATCCGCTGGACGGTCGGGAGCATAATGCACAGAGTCATCAGGAAGTTCAAATGAACGTGCCTTTGGTACCGGCTGTATACTCTGAGAATCAGAGGAACTACCTGTACCATGCAGCATATCCAACATCAGAGCACTATAACCATTGCCCAATTCGAGAGCCTGCACACGATTACAATAAGCCACTTGACCCATCTCCTTCATCTCACACCGTACGAGCACTGTTTATCGTCATATCGTTCAAATACATCGAATCATGGAAAATGACGTAGGGGCGGAGCTGGCCTCTGCCCGGTTCCTGGCACGATCGGCGTTCCCTATATTGGGCGGAGGCCAGCTCCGCCCCTACGTCAGAGGGAAACATTCTCTGGGATTTGAACGGTATCGCGATTTATCGCGCCCCCGCGTTTACGACGCCTTTACCGACGTATAGTATACGTTATTCCAGGCTCTATCTTCACCACTACAAAGAAGTATACCTGTAGTTCCAACCAATCGTTTCTTTGAGCCTGCCTTGACAACCTTTTGTTTTTCCAACCGTAGAAGATTGAATGGAGGTTGAGAATCTTCCATTTGATACACATCCTTCGCTAAGCTATAATGGTACACTAAAAAAGAACCTGATAGCCCGGCATTTTAGCGCCGGAGAGGATGCAATACAGCAAGATCGATTTTCCTGAGAGAGTGTCTGAGATAATCTTCCGCTCGATCAAGATCATACATGGCGAAAACTCTGGAGTGAACTCATGGAGAGGTTTTATTCATGTCGGGAACTTTGCAAAGCCACAACAAAAGCATAAAAAAACAAATATACGGCTTACATGGTGGAGAAAATGGTGGCGAGCATGGCGCGTACTTCGACTGTTACTTTTTACCATATGGGCTATTTATCGTGAGCGACGCCGCGTAGTACGTGCTCATGCTCGCGGTTACTATGATGTACAGCCAGATGTAGATGTCTTAGTCGATGTTCTGACCGCTTTCCGCAAAACAGCTATCGAACTGGGCGTTTTGATGATCAAATTGGGTCAATTCCTCAGTACACGCGCCGATCTATTGCCTGAACGAGCGCTTCTCGTACTCAGTTCTTTGCAGGATGAAGTACCACCTGAACCCTTTGACCATGTTGTGTCTGTGATCGAATCCGAACTGGGCAAACCCGTTGAGCAACTTTTCACCTTCCTTGAACGCAAATGTGTCGCTGCCGCCTCACTTGGACAGGTTCATAAAGCTGTCCTGGCAACAACTGGCGAGACCGTGGCCGTCAAAATTCAACGCCCAAACATTGACGAACTTGTCCATATGGATTTAAGTACGCTGAAGTTTGTTATCCAGATTCTTAACCGCCTGTTCAATCCAGGTGATTTTATCGATTTGATGGGCTTCTATCGGGAATTCAGGCGTACCACCTATGAGGAGATTGATTACGTCGCCGAGCTTGCAAATGCCAAACGTTTCAAAGAAATGTTCAGGAATGATCCAACCATCTATATTCCACGCATGCATGAAGAGTATGTCTCGCGCCGTGTGCTGGTTCTTGAGTGGATTGAAGGCATCAAGATCAATGACTATCCCGCACTTGATGCCCTGGGTATTGATCGCCTGAAGGTTGCTTCACGTACAGTAGAAGCTTATTTTCACCAGTTTTTTGATGAAGGCTTCTTTCATGCAGATCCTCATCCTGGCAATATCTTCGTCAAAAAGGGGTCGCTACCCGATGATCCAATCATCACATTTATCGATTTTGGCATGGTAGGAAGCGTCTCCAAAGCAATGAAACGCGCTTTGAAAGATATCTTCCTGGGCTTTATTTTACGTGACTCACGTACAATCGTTCATGCGCTGGTACGCCTTGGTTTTATTGGTGAAGGTGCCAACCTGATTACTATTGAACGAGGTATGTCCTTAATGATGGAACAATACTATGGTATGACGCTTGGTCAGGTACGTGAGATGGATTACTCTGAAATCGCTCGTGATGTCGAGCAACTCCTTTATGATCAGCCCTTTCAGATTCCGGCACAATTCGCCTTCACCGGACGTGCTGTGAGTACTCTGGTTGGCGTTGCAACTGGACTCGCGCCCGAGTTTAATTTTGTCGAGGTTGCGTTGCCCTACGGACGCAAATTTCTAGGACTTGACGCTGCCGGTATCGGCCAGACAGCACAACAAGTGGCCAGCCAGTTGCTTGATGCCGGAAAAATCCTTTTGACGTTGCCTCATATGTTAGATCAACTCATCTCTAAAATCGATGCGGGACAACTTGAAGTGCAGGTCGGTGTCGGCTCGTTCAGCACCCGTTCTCGCAAACGTGGCAGAAGGAGAAACCCGGACCTTTCCACAACAATGAGTCGCGGAGGTGGACTCTCGCTGGCCTTCGTTTTTGCACTCTCTCTGGCTGGTGGTATCTATCTGCTTAACAATCTCCATCAGCCAGTAGAGGGCTGGTTCTGCCTGGCTCTGGCCGCTCTAACTGCACTGAGCCTGATTGTCAGACAGTAGGGGCGTCACCTTCTCTCACCGACAGTTTTTGGAGAAAGTATCATCAGACAGAAGGAAAAGGTCAATCAACGCGTACAGGTAGGGAAGCCATTTATTATTCCGTGTCTGACGCGTAGAATGTGCACGGAATAATAAATGGCTTCCCTACCGAGCGGTGAACATATGATTACACGCGTCTTCCGGGTTTTACGACCATTCCCACGATACCTATAATCAGCAGAATAACTCCCGCGCCCAGACCCGCATAGCCACGTGCAGGATGATGGCCGAGGACGGAACTCAAGTACAATATACCCACGATAAGTGCAATCACACCAAGGACGATAGCAGCGACATACAACTGTACATTCTTCATACGTTGAATACTCCCTTCATCGGTAACGAATAATATCTCCTCCATTGTATCAACAATAGGGTACATATAGCTACTTTCCCTTCTCGTCCACCGGTAGTATGTTTCCTTACACACGTCCATATTGCAACGTCTTAGGAGACGTGTGCGTCTGTGGCTGAGGCTGTGCTGCTCTCGTATTCTCGTCCGGTGTTGCCTTCATGACGCTGGCAAATGACAGGCCCAGACTCCCCAGACAGATAAAACACATCACGGTCATAATCAGAGCAGCCAGCGGATGAGAGAACAGGAACATCGCCAGCATATTTGTTTTTGGAAAACCGAGCAGCTGATTGAAGACCAGCGGTCCATACGTCTCGTTACTCCCTAATTGTCCAGGAGGCGATGGAAGAATCGTGAACATATTGAAGAGGGTATAGCCAAAAGTAGCTGTACCATAACTCATATTAGTGATTCCAACAACACGGAAACACATCCAGGCAAAGAGACCATCGCAGGAGAGCGCTCCACAGGTCAAAAAAATTGCCGGAATGAACGTTTTGGGCCGACTCGCTCCTGCCAGTAACGAGTCGATAAAGCCAAATGCAAATCCCTCGATCTTGTTGCCGATACTTCCTGGTAGTAGTTTCAGCAACATTCCAATAAATTTGATAGCTTTGGGACGGTTCCATGCCGTGAGCAATACCGTGAATAATACTCCTAGCAGAATACTGCTCACAAATCCCAGAATAAGCCAGAGCACAAGTGTCATATGGATGCCGGGAATGAAGGGCATGACCGCCAGCAAAAAGAGCGCAGGCATCAGGTCAAGCGCTTTGTCCATTGCCACGGTAGGAAGAGAGTGGCTGATGGGCACTCCATCAGTACGCTTGAGCAAAAAGGTCTTGATCACCTCACCACCCTGCACAGGCAACAAAAAGTTCATAAAAACGGCTACCCAGAAGATGCGGATGGTTTTGAACGGACTGACTCGCTTGATTGGACGTAAAAACAAGCTCCAGCGCACACCCCGGATGCTAAATGCAGCGATAAAAGCAGCAGCCGCGCCCAACGCATTGAGCAGACCCTGCGTTGTCGTCAGGTGATGTTGCAAGATGGAGACGGTAGAAGCGATATTAATAAAGCGAGAAACCAGGAACAGGAAGCCGATACCAACAAGCAGACCAAGCACATAACGTATCATCAATTTAGCGTGTGCTTTTTTGGCTCCGTAGGTGGTGGCAATATAAGCGTTTTACCAAACATTTCAGGGGGGATATTACGATAGTAGCTGTCTGCAAACAATGACTCATAGGGCTGGCTCTGTGACACCTTCTTGCTACCATCTGTACCCGTTACGGGTATATCACTTTGTGGAGGATGCACTGCACGCATCATCCCACTCAGGCGCATCAACTGTATCGTACTCATTGATCCGATATCCAGCTCTCTCAAAGGAATATTGGCATCAGGATCACTATCCATGTTCAGGCCCCAGGCGTTCATTGAGGGGGGGGTAACGCTTGGCATAACGGTTGTAGGCAGAGCAGCAACATCGGGCTCTTCTCTTTTCTCTCCTCCAGACCACGTCTCCGTACTTATAAATTGATGTTTAAAGAGTCCCGCAGGACGCTTTCTCATAGGCGCATTCGTCTTATCAAATCGTTGCATGCATACCTCACAAAAAATACATTCCCCTATTCATATCAATATCGACGCATTATACTACAAGTCATTAACATTTATCGATTTTTAACCTGCCATTAGTTCTATGGTCATAGCCCTATTGCAAGGGGAGGATTTACCTTGGGCTAGCACGTGTTTTACATCAGCAAATTTATTATTCAATTATCTCTGCTAATATTATATATTGATAGGGTTTTTGGGAGTGTGTTAGACCCAGGTACAGACTTCTCTCCAGGGCTTTCCTCCGAAAATGTCCTGCTATTTCATTTTTCAGCCTTGACGTTCACTCATTGATGTAGTACACTTGTTCTGTTATAAAATCGCTCAGCCATTCCCAACCAATAAATATCGGGTCGACCTTCTCTCAATCAGTACCAAACCCCTACACTTCGACCCGTTGGAGTTTGTCTTTGAGTCCGGTAAATGGTAAAAGGAGAGCAAAGTTGTCCCAGGCATATATTGAGATACGGGGCGCTCGTGAAAACAACCTGAAAAATGTCTCATTGCGCATCCCCAAGCAGAAAATCACCATCTTCACTGGCGTCTCCGGGTCCGGCAAATCTTCGCTTGTTTTCGACACCATCGCCGCCGAAGCCCGCCGCCAACTCAATGAAACGTTCAGTACATTTGTCCAGAACTTCTTGCCCCGCTATGCCCAACCCGAAGCCGACGCCATCGAGAACCTGAGTATGGCGATTGTCGTGGACCAGAAGCGCCTGGGTGGTGGATCGCACTCGACGGTGGGCACGATTACTGATATTTATTCCGTGCTGCGGCTATTGTATTCGCGGGTCGGCCAGCCATTCGTCGGCTCTTCCAACATCTTTTCGTTCAACGATCCGCAGGGCATGTGCCCAAACTGCAACGGTATTGGCCGCAAGATCGATGTTGACCTGAACGCTTTCCTGGATACCTCGAAGTCGCTCAACACGGGTGCGATCCTGTTCCCAGAATATGCTGTTGACAGTTGGGGCTGGAATATTCTTACGCAGTCGGGCCTGTTCGATAATAATAAGAAACTGGACGATTACACCCCCCAGGAAATGGATCTGCTGCTACACAGCAAACCCTACAAGGTTAAGATGCAGGTGGCGAGTAAACCTGTTAACATGACTTTCGAGGGAATCGTCGATAAGTTCACCAGTAAATACATCACGCGCGACCTGAAAACTCTATCCGAGCGCACCCAGAAATCTGTGGAACCGTATATGACCTTCGGGCCGTGTTCGCTCTGCAATGGAACTCGGCTCAGTCAGACAGCACTCAATTGCAAAATCAATGGCCGCACTATCGCCGAACTGGCTGCGATAGAAGTGGATGAACTGATCGAAGTCGTCCGCACGATCAAAGCTCCAGTGGCGGTGCCGATGGTGGCAAATCTGATCGAACGGCTGCAACACATGATCGACATCGGCCTGGAATACATCAGCCTGAACCGCGAAACCGATACCCTGTCGGGCGGCGAATCGCAACGTATCAAGATGGTGAAACACCTGGGGAGTAGTCTGGTGGATGTGCTCTACATTTTCGATGAGCCGAGTATCGGTCTGCATCCCCGCGACGTGTACCGCCTGAACGATCTGCTGCGCAAGCTGTGCGATAAGGGCAATACCGTCCTTGTAGTCGAACACGATCCGGCGGTGATTCAGGCGGCGGATCACATTGTCGATGTTGGCCCTTACGCCGGGAGTCGCGGCGGAACAGTTGTCTACGAAGGCAGCGTGGCGGGTTTGCTCAAGGCGGATACGCTGACGGGCACACATATGAAGCTGTCGATGCCAATCAAACCTTCTTTTCGCAAGCCAAAGGACAAACTGCCGATCATCAACGCCCACGCCAACAACTTGCAGAACGTTAGCGTCGATATTCCCACAGGCATCCTTACCGTTGTAACAGGAGTGGCGGGATCGGGCAAAAGCTCCCTGATTCATCACTCGTTTCTGCCTCAATGCCCCGACGCCATTGTGATCGATCAAGCAGCGGTGGGTGTTTCCAGCCGCTCCAACCCCGCGACCTATACCGGCATCATGGACGATATCCGCAAAGCCTTCGCGACGACCAATAAGGTCAGCCCGTCACTGTTCAGTTTCAATTCGCAAGGTGCCTGCGAAACCTGCCAGGGCTTAGGCGTCATCTATACGAATCTGGCCTTCATGGATGAAGTGAAAATCCTCTGCGAAACCTGCGGCGGCAAACGCTTCAAGGATGAAGTGCTGGCCTATCAATTCAACGGCAAGTCGATCTCGGATGTGCTCAGCATGTCTGTTCGCGAGACATTGGAGTTCTTTAGCGCCAAAGAGATCGTGCGTCGATTGCAGGCGTTGAGCGATGTCGGGCTAGATTATCTGACGTTGGGCCAGCCGCTCAGTACCCTATCAGGTGGAGAATGCCAGCGCATCAAACTCGCCAGCGAATTGCATAAAAAGGGCAGCATCTACGTGATGGATGAGCCGACCACAGGCCTGCACATGTCGGATATTAGCCACTTACTCACGATCATGAACCGCCTCGTCGATACGGGCAACACGGTAATCGTTATCGAGCACAATCTGGATATTATCAAAAACGCTGACTGGATCATCGATCTGGGTCCAGAAGGCGGCAACAAGGGCGGCAGAGTGATGTTTGAGGGTACACCACAGCAGCTTGTTAGTGTGCCTCAATCACTTACAAGCGCCTATCTGCGGAATTGAGATGTAGTCGCTATCCCAGGCTGCGCCCTGATTAAGAGGCATATACTAGAGAGGAGCAACAAAGTTTGACGAAGTATTACTCGGTTCCTTACGGCCATCATGATACTGCCGCCCCCGCCAATCCACACCGCGCTTCGTCAACACGCGCCATGTCGATTCACCCAGTATTCCCTCAAAGATCGCACCCGCCAGTGGATGGGTCAGTACATAAGATG
Source organism: uncultured Chloroflexia bacterium (assembly GCA_963731415.1). GTDB lineage: Bacteria > Chloroflexota > Ktedonobacteria > Ktedonobacterales > Ktedonobacteraceae > JACDAE01. The sequence goes on along the minus strand of CAVSVN010000020.1, from coordinate 114,979 downwards.
CGGGCACCTTCAATTGTCTGTTCAACCACACTCTGTATGCCAGCAGCGGTGTCAGTTCTAATGCAGTTGCCACAACTGCCTCAGTTTTGTTGATACCCTTCTTACCAGATCTTCTGCTCAATCCTGCTAGCAACGGTAGTAAGAAAGGAATAATCGACATTTGAGGTAGGCCCACTAACTCTAGCAGCACAAAAAGGATGCCGCCACGACTTCCCAGATACGCATTTTTGCGCCATCCACGCCATGCGTCGTGTAGCCCCCGGTACATACGCACGTGGACCAGTTCGCTTCCATTGACAAAATGCAGGCGAAAGCCGTTCTCTTTGACCACATGTGCCAGGTCACGATCATCGAGTAGTGTCCCTCGCAGCTCTGGTCGTTCATAACCACCAATTTGTTCATAGACTTCGCGCCGGATGAGAATATATTGCCCATTGGCGATCGCTACTTTGCTGAGTGGATCATTGACCTGGCGTGGTGGATACTGCATGCTGATGCCCAGGTATGCCATCGGCATTAGAACCTTATCCCAGAATGTGGGTAGATCCTGTGCCGAACCAAGGGTAAACATATCGCTACGCTCCCGTATGGCCTGTGTCACGGAAGAGCGCAGAGCGTTGGGCGCATGCCATGTATCAGCATCCGTAAAGAGGAACCATTCTCCCCGTGCTTCCTGTGTACCACAATGAAGAGCATGTGGCTTCCCTGCCCATCCTTCGGGGAGATTCCGCAACCGTAAGACCCATAGCCGCTTGCCATTTGGATGATTTGCCGCCAGTTCGTCCAGAATATGCCCTGTGTTATCCATCGATCCATCATCCACCACGATGATTTCATAATGACCATAATCCTGTTCCAGCAGAGAGGTTACACATTGAAGAATGTTTTGTTCCTCATTCCGCGCTGGAACGATAATTGATACCAGCGGCTCGACAGCAGGTTGAGAAGATTCCTTTGGCGGCAATACCGTGACCTGATCATTTTTGTCTGGAGCTGTACGCCTCCACACGATTAGATAAAAACCAACAACCCCTATCACATGCGACCATAAGAGGAAACGCGGCCAGGACTGCCACCAGTAACTCTTTTTCATATTCTTCTCTCACCTTTAATATTTTCTCAGTGCCCCCTATTATAACTGCTAATGCGCCTGGAAACAAACTGTACCCTATCCAGATCATCCCAGTAAGTAATATCGCAAAAGGATTTCTATTGCTAGTGAGGCAGAGCTGATGTACAATCTGTCAGATAGAAGATTCTTCTTATCTTCCTGCCGCCTTTGCTATAAACTTTCATATTCAAAGAAGAACACATGCACAAGCGACGATTATCTGTCCTCGTAGTAGCACTCATTGTGAGCAGTATGGCATATCTCTGCTCTCTATTTGTGCTGCCACTTCCAGAGGTCCAGGCTCACGCTTATGTAATCGGTTCTGATCCCGTCGATGGCTCAACCATTAATAAACTCCCATCTACCGTCCGCATCTTTTTTAATGCTCCAATCAGTTCCATCAGTACGGCTCATGTTTATGTCATTGAGAGCAACGGTATGGCCGATGTCAGCGCTTCATCCGGCTCTGTTTCACCCACCAGTTCACGTGAACTTGATATACCTCTTAAGACGCCTCGCTCATTGCCACAGGGTAGTTACGAAGTACGTTGGACGGCAGTAGCAAACGACGATGGGCATACTACCTATGGACTGATCGGCTTCAATCTCGGTGTCTCCAGTACAGGCTTTTCAGGTACGCCGACTCTAGGACCGAGTACCAGTAACTCACTATCAGATATCCAGGCTCTTAATACAATAAGCATTCTAGCTATCGCCTGGGAGTGGCTTGCTCGTGCAGCTCTTACACTCTGGATCGGCATTCTGGTTATTGAGCGTTTCGTGCTGAGGGGTTCGGAACAAACGGCAGCGCTCGTCGGTCGTATTAAGAGGCAGACGCACTCTCTGCAATGGCTCTGTCTGGGTACGCTGTTTATCGGCGAAATAGTAACACTTATTCTACGTTCAAGTAATCTGACTCAGGCATCCAACCAGGCTCAAATGCTTAACGATGGAAGTAGTTTTAGTCTCACTTCTCTGCCGCAACTGGTTGGAGGAACAAATTATGGTCATCTCTGGCTTCTGCGCATCGCACTCATCGGTGCAGCCATGGGATTGCTCTATTGGATGAGGTCACAGAACCATCTCCAATCGACTCCCGAAGCACCACAGCGTATTACCTCCAGCCTTACCAATCGTACCGGTCCGGTGCAACGCATCACCCTGGATCACTCGACAGGTACAGTAGCCAGTCTTACAAAAGAACAACAAGAGATCGAGCAAAGTACATCGACCTCATTGCGCGTACAACGTCTGTTATCAATATGGTTGCTCTTAGCTGGACTGATTGTCCTGACACAGGCTCTTTCAGGAGATGCAGTCTACCAGCTTCACATAAGCGCTATCGTATTTGACTGGTTGTATCGTATTGTGCAAGGGGCCTGGTTTGGCGGTGTCGCTTACCTGGCATATATTGTATTTCCATTTCTACCGAAAGCCGAACTGGAGCGCCGTGCTGAAACGGTTGCTCTCTTGCTCGTGCGCCTGGTTCCCTATCTGCTCTCCTGTATTGGTATCACGCTGCTCAGTGTGCTCTTTTTTGCCGAAGCCAGCCTTAGCAATGTGCAGCAGTTCCTCAACGATCCCTATGGACGTGCCCTGTTTGTACAACTCATTTTGATCGCCCTTGCGCTACCCCTGACCATCTATGCACTTTTTATATTGTGCCCACGCTTTACCCACCAGGCGCTTTTTCTCCCCGTCGTCAACGCTGATCTTCCAGCTCGTCGCACACGTCAATCCGCTCTGGAACAGACCTGGCACCGTCTGAAGCAAGTTATGAATATACAGGCATGGCTCGGAGCAGGCATATTGCTTTGCATCTCTTTCATGACCTTTTATGCACCGCCTATCGTCTTTCCCAATGTCAACTACAGCAATCCGCCAGCATCAGTTCCAGCAAGCAATACTTCTGCTGTGCAAACAAAGCAAGTTGGCGATCTCACTCTCACGCTCCAGGTGCTGCCTGGGAAGACCAATACAATAAATACGGTCATTCTTCTCATTACTGACCGCTCAGGTGTTCCTATCACAAATGCAAAGGTAACCCTCGTCAGTAATATGCAGGTTATGAATATGGGGACGACGCATAAAACGCTGAATAGTGGTAATCCTGTGTATGCCGTAAGCTTCGCCAAAAGCCAGGCGTTTAACATGACTGGCGTATGGCTTCTGAATGTCACCATTCAACGTTCAAAGCATCCTTCTCTACAAACAAACTTCCAGATCAACATACAATAGGGGCCGGATTATGCCGTTTTAAAAAAGAAATCCGTCATGCCAGGGAAAACATTGGAACGGGCGTAGGGGCGTCACCTTGCGTGCGCCCCCGGACACGCTTCACGCTCGTCCGCCAGCACGAGGGCGCACGCAAGGTGACGCCCCTACGCCAAATTTCCCACAGGGAATGAATTTTTGTTTCAGCCCATATCCGATTTATTTTTTGAAACCGCATTATTGGTTCATCCGCTAAAAACACCGGGGAATGGTTTCCAATAGAACTGCCCACCAGATGGCATATCCTCTCTCCGCATCATTTAGCGGATGAACCAATTATCGTACCCATAGTATGGGCCGCGTTGACGACGCCCGCTCGTGCTACATCAATTACGCCACCCTCTCTTCTTCCGGCAATCGTGAGAACTGTTCATTATAGAGACGTGCATACAGTCCATCCAACTCAAGTAGTTCCTGGTGAGTACCGCGTTCCACGATCTCACCTTTATCCACGACCAGAATGATGTCGGCGGCCAGGATAGTCGAGAGGCGGTGTGCGATAGCCAGGGTAGTGCGGCCCTCCATGAGAGGCTCCAGAGCGGCCTGAATCAAGCGCTCTGAATGCGTATCGAGCGCACTTGTGGCTTCGTCCAGAATGAGAATGCGTGGATTTTTGAGAATTACGCGTGCGATAGCGATGCGTTGCTTCTCACCGCCTGAGAGCTTGTAACCACGCTCACCCACAATCGTATCATAACCTTCATCCAACTCCATAATGCGCTCATGAATTGCAGCAGCCTTCGCAGCAATGACAATCTCTTCCTCGCTGGCATCCTGGCGTGCATAGAGCAGGTTTTCGCGGACCGAAGCGTGGAACAGGTAGGTTTCCTGTGTCACCATACCGATCAGCTGACCAAGTGAAGCCTGGGTTACGTCTTTAACATCATTTCCATCGATCTCGATGGTGCCGCTATCAGCTTCATAGAGCCGTGGAACCAGGTACGTAATCGTCGTTTTACCCGCGCCACTAGGACCGACCAGAGCAGCCAGTTGGCCTGGTTTGATATCGAACGAGATGTTATTTAATGTTGGACGACCAACGACGGGCTCCTCACCCATCGAGGGAACGGCAGCCGGTTCTGGTGCAAAGGGATGCCGCGCTTCACCCTTGCTCTCAGCTTCTTTTGATGGAAAGCCACCAGATGGATTGGTATCGTCGCGTTTATAGGTAAATGAGACGTTTTTAAAGGTAACCTCGCCGCGCGTCTTCTCTGGATCTAAAGCGAAGGCATTAGAGGCATCTTGAATATCGACCGGAATGTCGAGGTATTCAAAGATGCGGTCGAACAACGCCAATGCTCCCTGGATATCTACCTGCACTTGTAGCAACTGCCCCAGTGGAAAGAATATTCTACTTTGTAGTGTTGTAAAAGCAACAATGGTACCAAGCGACATTCCTACACCAAAGATGCTCTGGTGGTTGATAATCTGCAATCCAGCAACAAGATAGACAATGGCAGGCATGATAGAGAAAAAGGTACCAATGAACATAAAGAACCAGCGTCCAATCAACTGCTGGCGTATCTCCAGATTAGTAAGGTTCTGATTCTCCTTCTCGAACTGACCTAGAGCATATTTCTGACGACCGAAGGTTTTTATAAGTAAGATACCGCTTACCGAGAGCGTCTCTTGCATCATTGCCGTAAGAGACGCCATGCTCTTCTGTGTCTCTTTGCTGGTAATGCGTCGTACATTGCCGACTTTATAGGTAAACCAGAGAAAGAGAGGAAGCAGGCCGAGTGAAATTAGCGTCAGTATCCGACTGAGGACAAGCATCGCGATAACAGTGCTCAGCACAGTAGCTATATTAGAGACGATACTTGTTGCTGTATTGGTGACTACACCTTGAACGCCGCCTACATCGTTCGAGAGGCGCGATTGAATTTCACCTGTTCGCGTTGCTGTGAAGAAGCGTAACGACATACTTTGCAGGTGAGAATAGAGCTTGTTACGGAAATCGCGCATCACGTTCTGACCAACGATGTTATTGATGTAAGATTGGTAAACGCCGATCAGACCTGAGATAATTGGCGTGATAATCATAATAATCACGTAAAGGATAAGGCGTGAGGTATTGCGTGGATATATAGCGTCATCGAAGATGCGCTTAATGAGAAGAGGGTTTACCAGTCCCAAAATTGTTGTGAGCAGAATCGCAATCAGAACCAGTACAACCTGACGAATGTACGGTTTGAATGCGGCAGCGACACGTCTGAGTGTGCGTGAATCAGTCTTGCGACCACGTTTTTTCTGCTCTTCCAGATAGGTGGACATGCCACCGCCCATACCATGAAATCCCATGTGTACTCCTATTGTAAGCTCTTTACCATAAAGTATAAAGAGCTTGTATAAACGAATATGTATATTTCACCATTTAAAATACAGCAAAATGGCAAATGGTTGCAGAGGAGAAGTCCTCAGAGACGCTAGAGAATAATTGTATGTTCACAAAAGAGAACAATATGCATCACCTTTTCCATCCCTGGGAAAGTATAGACAATATATGTGGTTAGTAGCAAGAGTTAAGAAGACGGTTCCTGACCTGGAGATTCTGCCAGGCAGACGCGTTGCAGAAGACCTGCCAGGAGTGCGCCCCGCAACGGAAGAGAGTCCATGTGCAGGAACTCCCGGCTCAGATTATGCATGCCGCCGCCGATAGGACCGAGGCTATCGAGAGTTGGAAGGCCCATCTCCATCAGCAGATTAGCATCGGATAGACCACCTTTGCGCTCTGGCATGATGTGGAGGCCCAGTGCTTCGCCTTCGGCCTGAGCCATTGAAAGAAGATGCATGACCTGTGGTGTTGGCTCATAAGGATGACGACCGTTGGGCTGACGTATCAGGTCTGTGTATGTCTCCGGGACGTTACTGCCTGAGGCGATCTGTTCCAGGGCTGTTGCTGCCTGTTGAAGGCCCTTTTCATGAAAAGAGCGGACCGAGATATAGCAACTCGCCAGATCGGGAACGACGTTCATTGTTTCCGTACTACTGATACGTGTGATATTAAAGGTGACGCCGGGAAGCAGAGAGTGCAGGCCGTGAATAGCCAGGATCTTGTGAGCCAACTCGACTACTGCCGAGCGGCCTTTATGTGGTTCTGCGCCAGAATGAGCTGGTACGCCATGAACCTCAAGGAGGTATTTATCGGACCCTTTGCGTGCGTGTGTCAGTATCTCCGCTGAACGCGCAGACTCCAACACCAGGCCGATCTGAAATTGTGTAGCCAACTCGCTTATCAGGGGAGAACTACCAGGAGAACCGACCTCTTCATCATTATTGAAAACCACGCATAATTCGTCATAATAGTCGAAATCTTCCTCCGCAAGAGCACTCAGCGCGTAAATCGACATAACGACGCCGGACTTCATATCGATCACACCGGGACCATAGGCAATGCCATCGCGAATAGTGAATGGTTGTTGCTGGACCGAACCGGGAGCATAGACGGTATCCACGTGACCTACCAGCAGAATGCGTGCTGATCCTGTTCCATTGCGCCTGGCGACGAGATTATTACCGAAGCCTTCCGAGGGATGTAAGGTGACATGAAAACCGATATCGCGCAGCCATTGTGCCACATACGACATAATATGATTGATGCCCTCGATCTGGCCAGTGCCTGAATCGATATTCACCAACGTTTCCAGGCGAGCCTGCATCTCATCTTGATAAGCTAGCAAGCGTGGTAGATAGACCTGAGCATAGGTTGGAGATGTGTATGGCGTTTGTGGCATAAAAATATGTCCTTTGGAGTGCTGGAAGAACATCGCTCTTGCTCTATTGTACCACAGCGATAATGAGAGGTTGGAAGGAAAAGACCACTCCAGCTTGTATGGGACAAGAAAGGCTGGAGTGGTAGGGAAAGCAAAATTTATGCAACAAGACTTCCTGTCTGCGCCCAAAATTTCTTTTTGAGGCGCTTATAAGCAATGCTCAACAAGGCAGCATGTCTACTGCGTTCGACTGAATTGAACGGGTTTACGAGTTTGTACTCATACAGGTTTATACCAAGTTCTAAAAAGATGATGTGTAGCGGTCCAGATTCCTCATCGAAATCGGAACGTTGAGCCAGATCGACCAGGATAGCACGGCGTTGCCCTGGAGGGAAGTCTATAATAAGATGCGCCAGAATTACTAGCGTATCCCTGGATGTAAGATGGACGAGAGCAAGCTCCGAGGGATCAATCGAAACCCGATCCAGTATGTTATTTTCTGAAGATTCCGAGAGGCTCGTGAGAGAGACAACCCTATACTCTTTGCGCCACATATCGCGTATGTAGTTACGCGCGACGGTCTTACAGAAACTTTCCAACGATTCAATCGGGCGACTCCCTGTGACTGCTGAACGGTTCACATAGTTAAGTGTACGAATAAATGTCTCTTGCAAGATGTCATTCGCGATATCTTGTTCCTGACCAAGCCAGAGGGGTACGTGATATTGGTAAAGCCATGTCAGGATATGAGGCTTGAGCCAATTATGCAATTCGTCCCAGAACAGACTACAACTAAGAGGTTCACTACCTGAACAATGATCACAAGCATGAAATGATAATCGATGTGTGGTCATGAGTCGCTCCCTGTATCTGATATACTCAGGATTACTAAGGATGTTTTACATTATGACAACCTACTCTCTCTCTAAAACCACTTGTGGCCCTAAGAATTTCTGCTAGATATTAGTATATCTACTAATATCTATGTTGTTTACTCAGGTAAGAGGGTACTCTTCAATGAAATAGTAACATTACCTGAGGAATTTTGCAAGTGCGTTTATCTAATATGGTTTTTCTAAGGAAATATTAAGAAGTAGTTATGATATTGACGAGAGAAAGCAAAGGAAACATAAGGTTAAATGACTGGCAAGCATATTTTATCAAAGAGTATCAGGGTAGCTCATCGAATTGTATTCATTGTATATAGAGAAAACGCTAGAATGAAGAGAGGATATTGCTGCTATTATCTATATATTTTCTAACACGTAAATTCATTTTGTCAGCAAACCTCAGTAATGACATAGCAATTTTCGCTAAAGCGAGTCAAAATTAATGACAAATCTAACAGTTATGTGTTATCATAGCTAAGAGGTGAGGAAAGCTTTTGTTAAATCTCTATAGTATGAGGGAAAAAGGATGGACGGGCGTAACCAGAAGAGGATACAAATACATCTTGAAGACCATGCCGTACAGGAACGCATATTGCGAAATATCCATCGTAGCCGTGGAGACCTTGCCGTAACTATTGGCCGTGCATCCGAGTTGTCAGGTTTTAGCATTAGTCAATTGCGTGATTGGGAAAAAAAGGGGCTGCTTAAACCATTTCGCCCAGAGAGTTCTGAAACCAGGGGAGCTAGCGGTCAGCGTCAATATCCCGTTTCTGAACTGGATAAGTTGGTCATTATTCGTGAACTTATCAACATAGGTTTTTCTCCCAGTGCTATTCCCACAAATATAGATGAGGTATGGACATCTATTATCCAATCGTCGGCCATCAGACTAGAAGATACTATTGGGAGCAATCAGCAAGGATTACCAACATTTCAAGTAGGCAATCAGGAGAAAACACTTCCTATAAGTAAGCGTGTAGATATTGCTTATGGTGAGCACTTTTATTGGCGCTTCTATGCATCTCATGCTTTAATGCTAGCCTTGATGCTAGTGACTGAAGATGTTTCCGGTACATATTCCGGTTTAATTTTGCCTTTAAAAAAGAGGCAACCGGATGATTCCTTGCCGGATTCCTCCAATCTAGCCGAGATAGAAGAATCTCTTGTTGGCTGGTTGGGCCAGACCCGTTCATTTTCTACATTATTCGTACCTGCACCATCTTTTGAATACCCCAGTGATTTTCGTGTACTTCCTTTGAGTGTGAATGGAGAATATGAACGGCACTTAGAAGGGGAAGAAGACCGCACGCTGATTTTCGTGCAACGGGATGAAGCAAACAAGCTCAATCTTACGAAGGATGTTGTGGAGACTGCAAAAAGTCTTCTCAGGCCATTATATGAAGACTGTCAGGACTGGCGAAAATACTTTGGTGAGGGTATGAAGGATCTGGTTAGCCCTGGCATTAATTTTACACCAAGACTTCATGATATGGTACTGACCGGGCTGGCGAATATGGTGGTGCGTCTGGGAGGGAAAAAGGAAGATGGACAAGATCGATGGCGCTTTTGTTATATTCTCTTACCAGGAAATCTACATTTGCCATTGCAGCAACGCAATCTAGTAGTGCGAGCAATGAGTAAAAATATTCGTCATGCGATAGGAATAACAACGTTAACTCCTGAGCGTTATCGTACCAGTATAAGTATCAGAGCATTTCAGAGTGGGCATATTGTGTATCGGCAGGAATTATCTCCACAGGACATTACGGCAGAAACACGTGCAATTGAAGGTCCTGTACGGTCCAATCTTGCTGTTCCAATTGGGGGAGAAGTAGGAGACCCATCAGGTGTAATATATGTTGCCTCTTATGATGCCCACGCTTTTTCTGAGCAAGATTGTCGTGTCTTGAGGATTGTTGCGAGGATGGTCGAAGCGTTACAAAGAAGTTATGGGATACAAAGGCAACTCACAGAAAATCTTGTTGAGCTAGTGAAAGATCCCGAGACGGTAGATTCCTCGTTTAAAGAATTCAAGTCAGAAAATGATTTCATCTTCGATATTGAGAAGCATCTGGAGCAAGTACAAACTCAGAAGACGTATGAGAAGGGAGAGGAAATTGGGACAAGAGGATTAGCCCTTTCTGATTTACAGTCAATGACAAGAGAAATATCGTTTATTGCGATCGATATTGATCATCAGGATTATGTTGTGCGTGATTATGATGAAGGCACCCTGAGGAACTTACAAAAAACCATCGGACAGCGCATAAGAGATCTGTTGCCAGCATTGTTTACACGTTATGTTGATTGTACTCTCTATCATATTTACGCTGGTCGTTTTTATCTTTTCCTGCGGGGTTTCTCATTGGAAGATTCCAAGAGAAATGCCATTCGTTTGAAGGATGCGCTTGAAGGGAATATTGCGATTAAGTTGCCTGATGCTATTGGGCGTACAATCATTATCCCGAATGTAAGCTTGCACCTCGCTGTGAATTGGTACTCTTATGAAAAACTCAAGGATTTTTTTGAGGTAGAGGACTATAATGTAGTGGATGTAAGTTCGATAATCTATCGTAGCCTTGATTCTGTACTTAAATTAGGTATGGATGAGGGTGGTGATGTGGTCTACGCCTGGAATCCAGCAACGGCGACCTTTACAGCTTATCAGTCCGAAGGTACTGATAAATAGATTTATTCACGAGTAGATACATGTGTTAAGGGAATATGTTTCTACTCTATTTTTAATCGTTTTGTAGGGGGATATTTTTATGCTTATTAAAGTATTTATTTTAGGGCGACCTGGAAGTGGAAAGACAACAGCATTTCATTGGATACAGCAGCGTGCGGAAGAGAGTGGTTGGTCTGTGAACCGGATAAGGGACTATGAAATACTACACAATATGTTTCTGAATGATACTGAACAAAAAAAATTTCGCGCAATTGATCATAATGGTTTCGATGTCATCGATTTTTCTGTACTGAAGGACGCACTTTTGGAAGTGGAGAGGCTTGTAAAGTTACGTATGCTTACTACAAAAGATAAAGAACTATTAATAGTCGAATTTGCACGTGATGATTATAAAATTGCGCTGGAAATTTTCAGCACGGATCTCTTACAAGATACTCATATACTTTTTGTTGATGCCGATGTGAATACTTGTATACAGCGCATCCATCAACGCATTGCTTGCAGACTAGCTCCTGATAATCATTTTATCTCTGATACTATTATGAAAAAGTATTATGGTAAAGATAATACTGAATATATGAGACATCTAACTAGTCCTACTGCTGGTTTTCTGGCAGGGGAAAAGAGGAGTGCTTCTATTATTCAGTATATTGAGAACACAACTTCCCTTAATTATTTGTATACCAATGTGGACCAGTTTTTTGATGAGATGATGCGCTCTATTTCCTCTGCATATCCTCAAGAGCTTCCTTATCTTATCAAGGCTATAGATGGAGCAAGACGAGCAAAATGATGCCTAGAGAATAAAAAATTCCAAAGTAGAGTAACAGTTTGCGTGTTGATAGATGTTTGTTAATACCTGCATTGATAGCTGTTTTTGCTCTGCCCTGGATGCTGTGTTTTGTACGACCTGAGGTTTCCATATCAATGAGGTAAGAACGCAAAAAGTGAGTATACACATAAAAGTGTAGGTAGAAAGCGTAAGCAAACCAATAGAGCACCAATCCAGAAATGCGAATGGCAAAAGCCTCGGGAGGAGCTAGATTGGCTTGAAAAGAAAAACCTAATATAGCAAAGCTGATGCCTATGAAAAATGTTACGTTATTCCAACGTGTGCTTATATATTGTTGTTCGGCTTTCCAAATTTTCATATAGATTTCATCGTCGATACCAGTTAAATGCTGTGTCTTTTCAGTGCTCATAGCTTTTGCCCTTTCCCTGCTAAAGTACCTATCCTCTGAATCTGACGTATAGCACAGCATTTTTTAAAAATATGCAAATGAATTTATTTAGAATGAAAACTAAAAAAGCTCCTCGCAAAGAAGAGCAAGTAGCTTTCGGAGTTATTTTCTTGTATCAATAGCTGTTTTTACACCTCTACCTTCTTCCTCAACCGCTTATAAGCAATACACAAATGGGCTGCAAAGAGGCCCCGTTGCCCTGGCTCCGTAGGTAGAGGGCGGTGATAGTCACGCAGGTGGATACCTTCGCTGGAGAGAGATTGCTCCAGCAGAGTAGGTGGAGCATCGAAATCAGAGATGTTTGCCAGATCCGTCAGGAGAGCGGTACGCTGCTGCTGAGGAAACTGAGCTACAACCTGAGCAGCCATAACAATTACTGTACAGAAGATGAGATGGTCAAGAGCGATCTCAGCAGGATCGACTACATCGTGTGCCGCAAAAGAGAGTTGATCAGTGTCTTCATTCTGAAAGGGACGCACAAGCAGCTGATCTTTACGACGACGGTCGCGAAAATAGTTCTGTGCAATGACTTTGCTTAACGATTTAAGAGAAACAACAGGCTCAACTTCACCCCGACTTGCACGCTGTGTATATTTGAACGTACGCAGAAGCGCTTCCTGTGCGATATCTTCTGAAACTTCTTTTTGTTGCCCACGCCAGCAGGAGACGTCGGCGTACAATACCCATTTTTCCACAACGGGAAGTAGCCATGTGAAAAGATCGTTCCAGATCTGTTCATCGTCGTACGTATACTCGGTTACTGCGAAAGTGTTGGCCGTTTTCAGCATGCGAAAGGACCTCCCAGAGGATAGTTTGCCTGTGTGCTTCCTGCACGCGATGAGCAAGCTATCTTCTATAGTATGTTATTTCTATGCTCATCTAGATACCGCAACTTTCCTCAAGTTCGATAGAGAAATCTAAAGAAAGTTAACACATAAGAAGTTAGTTCTGTTACCTAAGAGTAATAGTACCTGAAGAGGAGAACTTTGTCAATGAAAGAAAAAAGAAGATCAGTTAAAAGGAATTGAGAAATGGAATTTTAAGAAGCAGACACAAATTTTGTTGACAATACTGATACAGGTAATTTACAATGAGCATGTTATACGAAGAATACTACATTTCTAGAGTTATATACTTTCTATTTGTCGATTAAATTTCTGGCCTTTGCTTGCCTACAACTATACAAAGATGTAGATGTATGTTACTATTAAGCGTATACCTGGATTCCGAATGTATGCCGTGGTTTTTGGGGAGACGGAGATGGATGAGCGAAGTTTACAAAGCATCAAAGAACATCTTCACCAGGAGGATGCTCAGAAACGTATTCTGCAACATATCCAGAAGGGGCGTGCTGAAGCGACGGTGACGATCAGTCGTGCAGCTGAGTTGTTCGAGTTTACCGAGAACAAGTTGCGCGATTGGGAGAAGTATGGATTTCTCAATCCTCTGCGTCCTGTTGGGCCGATGGGAAGACGTTTATATACGTTGCGCGATCTGGATAAATTGGCAATTATTCGTGAATTGATTGATGCAGGGTATGCGCCGGGTGATATTCCACCAGATATTGATCAGCTCTGGTCCTCGGCCTACTTTCCAGGGCAGGGAACAGAGAATGGCGATTACCGGAGCCTTTCTTTGCGACGGACCAGCCTCAATGATCTACCTATCAATGAACGCATAGAAAGAGCACAGGCCGAAGCAACATTTCGTTATTTTGCTTCACGTGCTCTACGATTGTCTTTGCTGTTGATCTGTGAAGATATGCCCAATACTCAGGCAGGTCTATTATTGCCTCTTGAAGTAGAAACAGGTAGGGGGACTCTTCCACGTGTGGAAGACATAATGAGACTGGGTGAGACATTGGTTGGTTGGCTGGATCAGGCGCGTTCCTCCTATACATTGCTGACTTCTACACCTTCATTTGAATATACCTCTGATTATCGGCTACACCCATTGCAGGCTATGAAATCCGGTATTGCACAGGAGGAAGCCCCTAAAGATGCCACCTTGATTGTTGTACCAAGAGAGACGCGTGTATTGACTCTGGGAACCGATATCGTTGAGACGATTCGCTTACTCTTGCGACCATTATATGATGACATTCAAAGTGTGCACCAATGTTTTGGCCCCGGAATGCGCGATGTGTCAGAGCCTGCCACTGATCTAAGCGGCAGCGCAAAATATGAGGATGATATTCTCAATGGCCTGACGGAACTTATCGTGCGTCTAGGTGGCATGAACGCAGAGGGACAGGAGCGCTGGCGTTTTTGTTGTATCCTTTTACCTGATCATCCTACCTCTATTCTCTCTCTGCAACAACGCGGCCTTGTGGTGCGTGCAGAGAGCAAATATGCCCCGCATCGGATCGGTATCACGACACTTTCTTCTCAACCTCCGGCAACAGGACTCTGCCTGAGGGCGTTCCAGAGCGGACATATCTTATATTTGCCCGCAATTTCTCGTGTAGATACAACCATTGCATTTCGTGAACTGGAAGAACCCATTGGTTCTGCTATAGCGATACCTGTGGAAGATAATGATGGTATCTCCGTCGGTGTACTCTATGTCGTATCTGAATATCCTCAAGCGTTTTCCCACACTGATCAGCGTGTTTTGAGGATGGTTGGCAAGATGATCGGAGAATTGCTCGATAGTTACCTTATCCGCTTAAGGGCAGTCGGGAAGCTGAGAAATTTGATGGCTCATCCACAATATGTGGATACACACTTCAGGGATTTCCTGTCGGAAAATGAATTTATTCGTGATATCGAGGCGCTTCTTAGCGAAGTTCAGACGAGAAATGATCCCTTGAAGGAAGTTGTCTCATTTATTGCTATCGATGTTGACAACCAGAGCGGCCTTGCCAATCGCTACGGTGATCAGATGGCAAGGGATCTGGTAAGGACAGTGGGACTACGTATTCATGGTCAACTGCGTGCATTTAAAGATGACGCGGCCTACGTGCTTTATCATATCAATGCAGATAGATTTTATATTGTCTTGAAGGGATTACCTCTGGAGCAGGCACGTGCGAAAGCTGAATTGTTGAGGCAAGTATTAAGCACTACTTATCAGATCGATCCTTTGCGTATGCCAGCCGGACAACCCACGTCGCCAGAACATATGGTGACATTTTCGAATGTTAGTGTGCGCCTGGGGGTGGCTTGTTATTTCTACTGGAAACTCAAAGAGGTTCTTTTGCGCTGTCCCGCAGCAACTGCCGTTATTGAAACGCGGATGCAGATCATGGGATTTTTAGAAGAGGTGCTTGACCTGGGCAAACGTGAGGGAGGAAACGTTGTGATGAGCTGGGAACCGAATATTCGAGGATTTGTGCGTATTTCCCCACCAAAGTGAGAAAACTATTTATAAATAAAAATGTGTACCCTCCCTTTTCATGAGGGTAAGTAGCCTTTATAACCTACTGCTCCGCAATTTGTATAACCCCTCCACTGTTTTTCCTGTATACTGAAAGTATAGAGGAAAGCTAACCCGCATCCTTTGCATTAGCTTGAGTTCCTCCCGCTTAAAAAATATACAAATAATGGCTTTTGTTCAATAAGCATAATACAGGCTTTCACAACGTAATACGGATGCAGAACAGAAAAGAAGTACAGTAGGTAGTACATGAATTGCGAGGTCGGTATTCCATCCGTGAGGGGCGCGAAGACTTCGCGCCCCTCTCCTGTTACGTAATTGAAGATCTCTGGAGCTTTATTTGTGGAGCGTGGAGGCAATGTGACAGGCACTGCCAAAGAATAGAATAAACGTTAGCTGGCAGGAGTGTTCTAAATGAGCGCAAAAGTTTTTGTCCTGGGGCGACCTGGAAGTGGCAAATCGACCGCCGCCCGGCAGGTGAAGCGGTTCCTTATGCAAAGAGAGTGGACTGCTCAGCACATCAATGACTACGAGATCTTACGTAAAATGTTTTTGGCCGATACGCAGCGGATCAGATTTCGACCTACAGAACATAATGGCTTTGATGCAATCGACCTGACGGTAATGGATATCGCCCTTCATGAGGTAGAAGCGAAAGTATATACCTGTTTGCCTTCGGTGAATCTGGTGACAATAGAGTTTGCACGCAATGACTACCGTGAGGCGTTGCAGCAGTTTGCTCCGTCTTTTCTCAAGGATGCCTACTTCCTTTTCCTGGATGCGGACATAGAAACCTGTTTACAGCGTGTACATGAGCGTGTTATGCACTCAAATTCGCTTGATGATCATCCCTCTTTCTCGGATGCTATCTTTAGATGCTACTATCAGAAAGAGAATGGAGCCTACATGGCTGCCTGTCTACAAAAAGAGTTTGGCCTTCAAAAGCAAGTGAAAGTCATTAACAATACAGGTTCGCTGGATGACTTTACACATAATATTGAGCAATTTGCCGATGAAATTTTCAGGCAAGAAATCTGCCATTCTTTTCTCTCTGGGAGAACTATTCACGCAGGATTATTGACAGAATAAGAAAAGATTTACGAATTTTAAGCCAGGTATTATTCTTCAATATATCTCGCTTAAAATTCGTTCTCTGGTCGGCGTTCCTGCTGTATTGAATTTGTTCACCTCTGATAGATAGGGTTATCCCTCAACGGTTGTTGCACAATGAATAGCGTTAGAGGCAGAAAGAAGAAGAGGTTATTTTCTGTAAGAAAACTCATAATCATACAAGTTAATATGCGTCTTTATTCATTGTTACACAATAAATTTGCATTTGTACGAATAGTATGGTAATAATAGTACGTACATCTTGAATTTAAGAAACGTGTGAGTAGCTGGACAGGGAAGGCTTGTTGCCACACCGAATCACCAGGGAATATGGTGAAGTGGATGGTTAGGAAATAGAGGAGAAGTCTGGCAATGGGTGTGAAAGTCTTTGTTTTAGGGCGTCCGGGAAGTGGCAAATCGACTGCAGCTCGTCATATGATTGAATTAGCTAGCCGAAGGAGCTATCAATCCCTTTTTGTGCAAGATTATGATATTCTCTACAAAATGTTTTTAAATGATAGGAAACACGAGCTGTTTCGTCCAACAGATCGTGGAGGTTTCGATGTTATTGATTACTCAGTATTAGATAATGCCTTACGGCAAATGGAGGAAGAGGTAGAGGATTCTCTGGCTCTCAAACGGACTGATATGGTATGTATTGAATTTGCACGCAGTGATTACCAGGTGGCATTAAATATCTTTAGTCCTGCATTCTTACGTGATGCTTACATTTTCTTCATCGATTCTGATCTAGAATATTGTATTCAGCGTGTACGGGAAAGAGTAACTGATCCTCCACTACCTGATCATCATTTCGTTTCTGAATATGTTATGCGGACATACTATAGCAATGATAACTGGGAATATATGGCCCGGCAATGCGAACAGGAGCACAGGTTTTGCAAGGAGATTGTCGCTGTACGAAATGATGGGCTATTATCTGTATTATTGGAGGAAGTGGGTGATTTTGCTGAAAGTATTTTCCTGCGTGAGTTTGTGGGATTACTTGCCGGAAACAGGACCGGGAATACATCAGCTTTCACTACGCGATGTTGACCTATGTGGTACAGTAAAGGAGACGTGTACTCGTTAAACATTTTTCCATTTCGTATGCCTACATTTCCTCTCGGGCAGCAGGAGGCATGTCCTTTCACAACCCGCTTGAGGGCACTGAATTGAGGGTGCTGAAATTAGTAGTTGATCAGGAGGCTGATCTGAGTGGCATCAACACGTACTCCCTTTGACAAATTGACCCCTATTCATCCAATGCGTCGTATCACTCTGGAAACTGGCGCGACGCCGATAGCTACGCGCCTGATAGACCTGCTTATACCACTGGGTTATGGGCAACGTGCGCTTGTTGTCGCTCCACCCAAAGCAGGCAAGACGACGATACTGCGCCAGATCGCTGCGGCAATTCTCCAGAATTCTCCGCAGACGCGCTTGTTTCTCTGTCTGGTGGACGAACGTCCCGAAGAGGTAACGGAATGGCGTACTGAGGTGCAGGGGCCAGCTGTGAAGCTTTATGCCTCCAGTTTCGATCAAGCTGCATCAAAACATGGACCTCTTGTAGAGCGGGCATTGCAGGATGCCAGGCGCGAAGTGGAGCAGGGACACGATGTGGTAATTCTGCTCGATTCGCTCACCCGCCTGGCTCGTGCTCATAACATGAATACTGATATGTGGAGTGGACCGCGTAATCAGCGTGGTGGCTTTGGGAGTCGTACGCTCTCCGGTGGTATTGATGCTCATGCTCTAGAGATCGGGCGGCGCGTCTTTGGTGCCGCGCGTACTCTTGAGGAAGGTGGTAGCCTGACCATCGTAGCAAGCTGTCTTGTTGAGACCGGGAGCCGTCTGGATGAAGTCGTATACGAAGAATTTAAAGGCACTGGCAACCTGGAGATCCGCCTCTCTCGTGAATTAGCAGACCGCCGTATCTTTCCAGCCATTGATGTAAACGTCTCCAGCACTCGCCAGGAGGATCGTTTACTTTCTGCCGATGAATTACGGGCTATGTCCATTGTACGACGACGTATGGCCGATCTTCCCATGCGCGACGGCGCGGAGCAGGTTGTGCGCCTCTTCGAGAAGACACACTCTAATGCACAACTGGTGGAAGCTATCGTCAAACAGGGGTAGCTGATTATATTGAAATCACCCGATTCCTATATAATTTGGATATTGCTTGATTATTTCGTCTAAGACAATAAGGATGTCATCTTAAAAATAGCAAATTGGAAGGTGAAGTATGCGTTGTCCCTATTGTGGAGGCTTTAATTCAGATCAAGCACAATTTTGTATTCGTTGTGGTAGAGATATGTCGGTGAAGCCCCCTGTGCAAACAACGGCCTCGCGTTCAAGAACACCTTATCCACCGCCACCTCAACCACAACAACCACCCTATCAGACGCCGCGTCAAACGGTTCCTGGTCAGGGATATTCCAGGCCCGCAGTTCCACAACCTCCTGCTCCGCAGGTTCCACCATATCAACAACCAGCACAGCAGGCACCAGCCCCCACGTGGATCAGCACGTCGCCCACCGCAGCCACAAGTAAGCTCGACTCCAACTCCTGTACCAGCGGGACCAGAAGCGCCTGCACCTTTTCCACCACGTACAATGCAGCAACTAAAGACCCTTGAACAGGGAGCACTTAATTATAGCCTGGTACATGAAGAAGAGAGCGTCGGGCGCAAAAAGATAGTGCGTATCCTCTATCAACGTTGTACCCCCTGGCAACAGGTTGCTACCTTGCTCAAAGCCTTGCAAGAGCAGCAGTCAGATAAATTCAATACGATCATTATCCAGGGCGTTCATGGTCAGGAAAACAGCGTATATGGATTTACAAATGGGCAGCTTCAGTTTGATCGGAACGTTCGCCTTGGGAGCCAGATGATGAACCGTTACCAGATTGATACCGGCAATGGTTTTGAAATTGACTCTGTACGCATCGTCTTATCAGAATAAGTCGAGTAGAATATGCAGGTTGTCGAGCTGATTCGTAAAAAGCGGGATGGGAAAGAACTCACTACAGCAGAGATTGACTGGTTGATTGAACAATATACTCAGGGAAACATTCCTGATTATCAGATGTCAGCCTGGTTGATGGCCGTCTATCTGCAAGGGATGACGACGCGCGAGATTGGGAATCTAACCCTGGCAATGGCTCATTCCGGCGAAGAGCTTCATGTCCATGAGACGATTTTTCCTGTGGTCGATAAGCATAGTACAGGGGGTGTTGGCGATAAAGTAACACTGGTTGTTGCACCCCTTGTTGCTGCATGCGGGATTGCCGTTGGTAAAATGACCGGGCGAGGTCTGGGACATACCGGAGGAACTGTTGATAAGCTTGAAGCAATTCCAGGCTTTCGTTCCGAACTTGCCCGTGCCGATTTTGTGCGTATATTGCTAAAGCATAATATGGTGTTGGCTGGACAATCAGCTGATCTGGCTCCCGCTGACGGTAAAATATATGCTCTACGCGACGTTACTGGAACGGTTGAAAGCATTCCGTTGATTGCTGCCAGTATTATGAGTAAAAAGCTGGCGATAGGAAGTTCACATCTCCTGCTTGATGTGAAATTTGGTTCGGGTGCTTTTATGAAGACACCTGAACTTGCTCGCAAATTGGCCGTAACAATGGTAGAGATTGGGCGTAGCGCACATATGCATACAGTTGCCGCGATTACTTCTATGCAGCAGCCTCTGGGGCGTGCAGTTGGTAACGCTCTAGAGTTAGCCGAGGCGATAGCTATTTTGCGCGGCGAGGGACCTCAGGATATTGCTGACCTCTGCTATCAAGAGGCAGCGGAACTGCTGTTAATGACCGGGAAAGTTGCAGGAATGAATGAGGCCATCCAACTCGTTGAGCAGGCTGTACATAGCGGAGCAGGAATTACGAAACTGGCCGATGTAATTGCGGCCCAGGGTGGAAATCCACGTTATATAGAACAACCTCGCCTGCTACCATCTGCTCCTGTACGTAGTATGCTTGCTGCACCATATAATGGGTATATAGTGGGTATTGATGCAGAGCGCATTGGCTTTATCAGTATGAGGCTAGGAGCGGGTCGTTTCAAGAAAGGCGATCCGATTGATGTACGAACAGGTCTGGTATTGCAAGGAAAGATCGGGAATTCCCTTCATGTTGGAGATCCCCTGGTCGAAGTCCATGCTCGTAACGATGCTGAAGTCGATGCAGTGAAAAACGATCTTCTAAATTGCTTTCTATGGAATGATACATTTATAGCTCCAGAACCGTTAATTAGCGCTACCATTCATCCTTAAATTCCCTTCCAACTTCAAATACCTCATGCAAAAAGTTGTCATCTACTTGTCCGGCAGATTTACTTTTCCTGGCGAACATTTTTATGCATACTTAATGTACACAAGAGTATTGGAACATAAGCATGCAAAAATTGCTCTTAGGGAGAGACACATGTTTACTCAAGCACAAGCTATTGCATTGCGCGAAAAGATTTATCAAGAAGCTCCGTATTTAAATGTGCAGGTTCAGGCGGAAGAGCCTCCAAATACCTATGAGTATTATCTTATAGTTTCTCAAGAGGGAAAGATGCGTTTCGTTGTCCGTGATGAAGCGCAGTGGCAGGAGAGAAAACATCTGGTTATAGCTTGACCGTCTTCATTACGGTTCAAGGTTTTATCTCTGAGACCAGTGCCTTCCTAACCAGCGTCCCAGAGAAGTAGAGAACTTGCGATGCGATATTATCGCGTGATCATGTTCAGGTGTGCCACGTTCCACTTGCTCCATCGCCTCCTGATAGATAGCCACGGGAAGTGCAAGGTGGAGAAACGCACGGCCCATTATCATGCCAGTATACTGTCCTGCATGTGAATGCATAAGCGGCCTGATGAAGCGGTACAGCGTATAGGAAGCTGACTGGCGACCGAGTTGCAGCCATGCTGTGATCCAACCGAGTATTTCAGTTGGTGTAAGCGTTTTGAGTGCCAGGCGATAGATTTTAGGATAGTAGCCGGGCGTTTTGAGGATGATACGTGTATAATCGCGCCAGCCGATACGATCCTTGAAAAAAGCGTTAGTGACTGCTGGTCCCAGGTCGTCGAGAATGCGGCAGAAGACGTTCAATGTTTCGTTTACCTGGTATGCTGGTTCAAGATCAGGCGTTCTGGCGATCATGAATTTGCTGAAGGCACGAGCTACCGCTGGAACGGCTTCTGATGCGCGAATAGAATTAAGATCTTGTGCCTTTAGACAGTTCGTTTTAAGGGCGATATTGAGTAGAGTTGTAATGCGCCTCAAGTTACGTACATAAGAACCGAAGCCACAGAACGTCAGGGGTGATTGGAAAGCGGCGGCATCGCCCAATGAGAGCACACGATCATAAGCCAGTACTTTTTGTTTGCGCTGCCACGGTAGGGTGATATTGTAGCCAGCTGGAATGAAGCCGTAGACGGGTTTGAGAATTTCGACGTTACTGGTATCTTTATAATCTGGCAGCAAGGCAAAAAAGTCGTTGAAAAGTTTCAGTAGATCGACGCGTTGTCCCGCTTCCGCATAGTAAAAGAGATAGATAGCAACCTGGTCATCTACGCCAGGGAAGGCTTCCCAGATCAGTTGACGACCATTGCGAGCATCCTCACTGGTAACGAGCACTTCTCCGACTTCGAGATCGATGGCATCAAGCGTTTTCCCTTGCTTATAACCTCGTGCCACGGTACCGACGGTCGGGCAGACGAGCGAGAAGGGTTGTCCACAGTTGAGCTGGCAGGCAATCGGCGAGGTCGAACCCATACCGTCGATCAGGAGATGTGCCCCATAGCTATGCTGCTCGCCTGTATTGCTGCTCACATCAACGGTAACGCCCCTGGATGGTTGTACAGAGGCGCGTACGAAGGTTGTGTTATGCAGGATGACGTTAGGAAATTCACCTATTGGGCGTTGTTGCAGAAGCTTTTGCATGCATAGCGCGGTCAATTTTTCTGCATCGATAGCGATATTAAGGACATCTTTCAAATGCAGCTCGGCAGGTGGCACCTGAATATGTGTGGAATGAAAGCGTACCAGACCATCGCTATATTCGCGCTGAATTACTGTTTCGAGTTCCGCTGCTGTCAGCAATCCTACATCAAGCAGCTCTTGTAGTTCCTGGCGTGAGATATTCCATTCACGATGTACAGCTCCTACTGTAAAGCGGTCAAAGACCAGTACTCGTAACCCGTAACGTAGCGTCATAACTGCGGCATTCAGTAGATTAAGGCCACCGCCGGCGTAGATAATATCAAACGTATCGACGGTAGGAAGAGACGGACGTTCCTCAGTGACGACGACCTCAGTATATTCGCGCGAAGTACCTGAGAGCAGCATATTCTGCCATGCGTTATTGAGATCTTGCAAGCGGTGCAGATGCATATCGCCTTGAGGTATACGTGCAAATGCCGCTGCAAGATGCGGATATTGGACGGAGAACTGCTCCTGGTACGTCTGCATATGCTAATGTTCCTTTAAAAATGTAGTAATGGCCTCTTCATATTGATCGAACTGTTCACGACGGATATTATGGCCTACCCCTGCTATATGGATAACCTGACCATCTTTCCATAAGTGAGACGCTTCCTCAGCGACCTGGGGGGTAACAATCGCCCCTTTTTCTGGATCACCAGTGAGTAATAGTATGGGGCAAGTAATATCTGGAACAATTCCACGCCATGGGATTGAAGGCATGTTGTATCTAAGCACATCCAGATTAAGCTGTTCCTTTGCATCCGCCCAGGGACCCAGTTCCTCTTCCGGCCAGTTTGGATTTGCGGCGCGAGCTGCTTCAATGCGTTCCTCGCTTGTCTGAGCTTTAAGATCGGCGATCCATTTGTACCAGGGATGGGCGTCAGGCTCCTGTAATTGAATCTCTGCATTTTTATCTGGAACTGGGACTATTCTGTCCGACCAGGGAGGATCCTCCAATAAGATTGCGCGGACAAGGTCTGGATGTTGCGCAGCAACAACAGCGGCTGTTGCCGCTCCCATAGAGTGACCCAGCAGGAAGGGTTGATGAAGATCTAGAGCCTGAATGAAGGCTGTTGTATCGTCTGCCCGTAATTGTGTAGAGAAGCCGGTCGTTGGGCCTTCAGAGAGGCCATGACCGCGCGTGTCAACCGTAATTACGTCGTACTCTTGCTCTAATATACGAGCCACACGTGTCCAGCAAAGGGCATTATCGGTGAAGCCATGCAGCAGTACAATAGGAGGCTTATCGCCGCCTGTACGGTAATAGTGAAGTGAGATTCCGTTTACATGGATATAATTATCGGGCCATGTTGACATAGTAACCTCCTCTAGTCTATGTTTTTTCGTCTCCTTATTATCATTGGTTGATCATGACGAAATCGCTTACTATCATAAAATGCCTTGGGATGATACTAAGAATAGCACAAAAACGCGCCTAAAGTCATTGTATGAAGGGCAGCTAAGAAGCTTTCCATAAAGTATATTATCAATAAATCGCAAGAAAATTATCATCTCTTTACTTTTAGACATGCAATAATATATTTATAAAATCTTAACCTATTCTCAACCTGAATGTAGTAGATGTATGATATAGTATACTATACGATGTTGGCAAATATAGATAGGGTAGGAGCATACAACATGTCATGGCAATATCAGCCACAGCAACCGTACAATAACGATAATTTGCATAATATACAATATATGCAACAGCAACCGTACAACAATCCACAATATTCACAACAACCAGCACAACCGCAGCAAGGCTATCCGCAGCAGCCGCCATATCAGCAACTTATGATGCAAGCACCAAAGAAACGTGTGAAGTGGCCGTGGGTCGCAGGAGGATGTGGGTGCCTTACAGTTCTTGCTATTATTGGCATCGTCATTATTGCCAGCAGTGCAGCGACTGTTTCACATGTTACCGGGAATAGATCGAACAACAGTGCTACAATGCAATCGGTACCAGCCTCTTCAAGCAATACCATTGCAAAAGTTGGACAGACCATCACGGTCGATGATGTCAGTTGTACACTGGTATCAGTGAAAACGCTGGTGGCAGATGAATTCAACAAACCAAAATCGGGTTATCAATACATTGTAGTACACATCACCATGAAAAACGCTAGTAATGATCAGGTGAGCTATAACCCATTCGATTTCCATATTAAGTCTGCTAACGGTAATGTAACTGAAGCTGATTTCATGACGCCAGCCAGCTATACTGCAAATAATACATTGAATTCTGGCAATCTGGACCCAAATGGTTCGGTCGATGGTGATATCATCATGCAGGCACCACTCCATGATACAAAGGCAGAACTTACCTGGGCAGCTTCTATCTTCTCCAGTAATACTCAGTATGGCTGGATACTGGGATCATAAGATCCAATTGAAAAATACCTTTGCTTGCTCAATAGACGAGCAAGCAAAGGTATAGACAATCCTCCAGAAAACGCTATCCTATCTTCTCCCCAATCATAATATATACCTCCCACCGTGCACTACTCACCCGTTCAGAACGCCTCCGCAACCCATATTTTTCAAGAGGAATGTGAAGACCAAACCATGCATCAGGTAAAACTTCAGTGATAACATCTTCTTCATTCTTGCCCTGCTTGCTCCGTGCAACCTCCTCGTCGAGATTGTGTTGCTTGCGCGGACCAAAGACAGCGGCAGGACCGTACACTATAGCTTGAACACCCACGAGAAAGGGTTGCACGAAACCAACAGGCAGCAAGTTCGCACCTTCGATAATGATTACTCGTCCTCCTGGTCGCAATACACGTGCCACTTCCGAGATTGTAGCGGAATCATAGATATACTCAGATGGAAATGTGCTCACAATGGTATCGAACGATGCAGCCTCGAATGGCAGATGTTGTGCTGAACCTTGCATAACCTGAACCGTGTTACCAATCTTACGCCGTTTGAGCGTTGCACGTGCCGCCGCTACCATTTCGGGTGAATGTTCGATTGCATGACAGGTGTAGCCAGCTTCCTGCATATCTGCCTGAAGGTCTCCCAGGCCACAGCCCAGTTCCAACACATCTTTTCCAGAGATGCGCGGCAGTACCAGGCGTTGCCAGATGCGCCACTGGCCCGCGAAAGGGACCGTGCTGGCAAAGCGGTAGAGGTAACGATTTTTGTAGAGCATCTCAAATAGCCATTTGCGAGCGATTGGTTTCACTGCACACCAACCTCCAGAAATATGTCGAGTAGATCGCTTAGCTGCTCAATTATCAGATCAGGTTTTTTTGTAAGCATAGAGAAAGGCCCGATTGACGCGCCCGAAATCCCGTGTTTAGAATGGGATGCAGGCGTGCAATCGAGCCTCTACATATCTCAGTTAGCGCGACGAGCTATCCTCGTTGGGAGCCAGCACGTCGTCAATCAGTCCGTATTCAACTGCCTGCTGGGCTGTCAGGTAATAGTTACGGTCGGAGTCCTGCATGATGCGCTCCATTGTCTGACCAGTCGTGTTAGAAATGATTTCATAGATGCTACGGCGTAAGCGCAGAATTTCGCGAGCAGTGATTTCGATATCGGCTGCCTGACCTTCTGCACCACCGAGCGGCTGGTGAATCAATATTGTAGAGTTTGGCAGGCTATAACGCTTGCCATGCTCACCCGCTGTCAGCAAGACAGCGCCCATGCTCATTGCCATGCCCATACAAACAGTCGAGATGTCTGGACGTAGCCATTGCATTGTGTCATAAATGGCAAGACCTGCATAGATGCTACCACCAGGGGAGTTGATGTACATGTTGATGTCTTTAGTGGAGTCCTCACTCTGGAGGTACAACAACTGTGCTACGATACTATTGGCGACCTGGTCATCGATCGGAGTACCAATAAAGATGATACGCTCTTTCAACAGGCGCGAGTAGAGGTCCCAGGAGCGCTCACCGCGTGGTGTTGACTCGATAACTGCCGGGATAATCCCTCTTGGTTCCAAAACTTCGCGGGACTCTTTAATCCACTTTGGATCACGTGGATTGAATACGCTTCCCATATTTGCTCCTTACTTATCTATCACGGTTCTCTCAACGAACGAGGAGAAAGTGACCGTTGGTAAAAACTAAATGTGCAGAGGAAACCCCCTTAAACGGGGAACATTACCAATATGATAGCACCTGCAAGAAACAAACGCAAGAATTTGTAGGGGCCAGCTTTATCGCGCCCACGTGTCACTATACACACGTGGGCGCGATAAAGCTGGCCCCTACCTTTCATTCTCGTCTTGGATGATGTGGCCGATAGTCGCGGGCACGATCAAAGTTTATCTGCTCAACGAGGCTGACATCCGCCAGGCGGGAGCGAATACGCTCGTCAACGCCCTGTAGTCCCTTGGGATTAGCAGTGATGACGGTTGGCATCCCCATATTGTAGCGGTAATTGAGAAGCTGGAAAAGTTTCTCATTCGCCCAGGGTGAACTCTGCTGAGAGCCCAGATCATCCAGAATCAGCACCTCGGCCTCGCGCATCTTGGAAAAGAGCTGATCGAATACTTCGCTTGCGTTTGGTGCAAAAGCGGCACGCAAGTGGTCAAGCAGATCGGGAACGACCTGGAATAATACAACCGCACCATCCTCAAGGCACTGATTGGCAATCGCGGCAGCCAGGTGCGTCTTGCCACAACCATTAGGGCCGACGAGCAGCAACCATCCTTCCGGCTCCTGAGCGTAGTCGTGTGAAACTTCAAAAGCTTCCTGCACACCAGGGACGCGCGAGTTAAAGGTTCTGAAAGTGCGATCACGGAAGGCATCCAGATTCGATATGTCGCGCAACTGCTGGCGACGTTTATCTTTTCGCTCAGCTTCTTTGCATTCACAGGGGATAGGTCTGCCGAAATTGGGATGTCCAAAAGGCACATTGGCACGCAGGTAGCCAGCCCCTTTACATTTTGGACAGACGCTCCTTGGAGCGGTTGGTGCTGAGGTCGTTGGAAGGACATATGGCAGCATTGGCTCACGTACGGCAGGAAGTGGGCGCGGCTGCCCAGGAGTTTCCTGCATAGGAGGACGCTCAGAATATGTGCGTGCCTGCCTCGGGTCTATCGGGACACGCGAATTCAATGGTTGAGTATTGCGTTGTTGAGTGCGTCCTACTGCTTGAACATGTGCAGGGGATAATGGCGAACGCTGAGCTGGTGGTAGAGCTGGCGTAGAAGGAGGAGTACGCACAGGTAACGATGGACGTGACTCAACTGGTTTAGGAGAGCGGCTCCGCGCAATTTCCCTCGCGTTATTAATCTCCTCAACATGTGTCATCTTACGTAGCTGCGGGGCATACTGCGCCTGAGAATGTCTAACCATCGTCTCGGCAGATTGATATGGCGGCCTTGTTACAGGCGCATTCGTCATCAAGCCTTCCTCCCAGTCGTCATCTCTCATGCCCACTATGTCATCAGACTCATCGACCCAGGGTTGCATAGCATCGGCGGAAGGTGCAGGCCCAAAGTCGTCCGAATGGTGAAGTGTGGCACGGGATCGTGTCTGAGGATACGCTGGTATGGATGAGCGTGTGTATGCCTCATCGATTGTAGGAGGCTGATTCATACGAGCCGGGTGTGTATATTCGTTGGCCTGCGAATAGGAAGCAGGTGTGGGAAGTCTGTGCGTTACTGCTCGTTGAGAAAGATCAGCATAATAATTGTCCGCATCTTCTTGCGTGGGAAAATTTTGCGTTCTGAGATTTTGTGTCCTTTTAGGCGCATTAGTAGAAGTATAGGATTGTTGTTCAGAAGTATAAGGATTGTGTGCGTTCTGTTGTACCCTTTGTTCGGGCAAAGGACGACGCTGAGGCGCTGATTGAGTAAACTGGGAGCGTTGTTCCTCCGTATTTGGAGCTGGCTGCTGCTCGTTTTGATAACGGCGCTGCGACGACACTCTCCCTACTATATTATGTAGATTATTATTCAGGCGTTCCATTGTTGCCTGCCTTCCGTTTCCCAACGCCTTAAAATGGCGCGTATATAACTCCAACTGCGTTTATTATGAACAGCGGCTTCGCGGATAGCAGCTTCGACCCATTCTTCTGGATACATGTCGAGAGCATCTTTGATCTCTTCTACAATTGTTGTACCTAGAAAGCCAATATTTTGTTCAAATAAAGTAAAAATATTAGGACGTTCTACCTGTAAAGGTGTAGATGAAGAAGGACTGGTAATCCTTCGTGTATAAGTACGTGCAGGAGTATTGCCTGCGACGGTATTAGTTTCAAGTTCCTGTTCGCCTCGTCCCCCCGTAAGAGTGAGGACGTGGGCGGGAAGCATTGATCCTCCTTGCAATTCGGCTACGATCTTCTGGTTACGTGTTGTATTAAAGAAGTACCATGCGATAACTTCGGCCTCTGCTCTCTCTGTGTTGACAACCGTCAGGTCTGCACTTAGAAGTGTACCACGAGCAACGGCTTTGTCCAGCCCCTGGCGCAGGCGTTCTTCCATTGTGCGTGCGTCATTCTGAAAGTTCAGGCTACGCAACAGGATGCGATCAGTATATAATTCGCGCTCATTTGTACAACGCGGCGTATCACGTTTTCGTGCCAGCAGCCAGAACAGGTGCAGCGTCAGTTTTAGTTCGGCCTGGTCTTCGATCTCCGGCAAAACCTGCGTAAAGAAGACCTCTGGTATCGGCACGTATGGGCTTTTGCCCGTTGGGAATCCCGTAAAGATTGCCATCGTCATCCACCCCTCCCTTATTCTGCCGGTGGCGTAGCTTCCAGATCGCGAAAACGCGTCTGGCTGGCCTGAAAGTACAGGCTAACTTCGCCAACTGGTCCATTACGATGTTTCGCGACAATAATATCAGCTATATTTTTGCGTTCGGAATCGGGGTTATACACGTCGTCTCTATAAATAAACATAACTATATCCGCGTCTTGTTCAATACTCCCCAATTCTCTCAGGTCCGATAACTGTGGCACCTTCGATTGCCGACTCTCAACTGTACGCGAGAGCTGAGCCAGCGCCAACACTGGCACATTAAGCTCACGCGCCAGCCCCTTCAGATTGCGGCTGATCTCGGAGACCTCCTGCACACGGTTCTCGTTGCGTTTAGTGCCCACCATCGATTGCATAAGCTGTAAGTAGTCGACAATAATCAGGTCAACGCCGTGTTCAGCTTGCAGGCGGCGGGCCTTACTGCGCATCTCGGTTGTGGAGATGCCTGCGGTATCATCAATCCAGATGTTTGCTTGCGAGAGACCTTCCATAGCGACGATGATGCGTTCCCACTCGTCGTCCTCAATCCAGCCTGTACGCAAACGTTGCTGGTCAATAGCTGCATCCATCGAGAGCAGGCGTTGTACGAGCTGCTCCTTGCTCATTTCCAGACTAAAGACGGCGATGGATTGTCCATGTTTCATGGCGGAATTATGGGCAAGGCTGAGAGCGAGACTAGTGTTATGGACGAATACGTCTTGCGCCACAAAGTTTGCACCATCTGGAACTGTTAGATCATAGACTTGATGTTCGCCAATGGATTCGATAGAGATGATTTTATCCCAATAGACATCCTGACTTGCTGCACAACGTAAAGATGTATCATTTAGTACCTCAGCATAGGCTGCTAAACGATAACGGGGAACGCTCCTTTTTGTGTGAGGATTGTACCCTGCATATTTTCCATACCCTGTCGTCTCACCGCATCTGCGTGCCAGTTCTATGAGAGGCATTCCTTCACGTTTTGCACCACTGCGTACAATTTGCCATATCTCTTTTGGTGCATGGCCTAGATTCCCAAGTCGTTGAGAGATAACATGTTGGTAATCAGCAAAACGATCAGTTTTCTCTCCTATCCATCCTATTTTGTCTTGATAACGTTTGATACTTTCTGGATTGGTTATGGCAACACGCCATGCATTGGGGCCTGATTTATAGTATTTTGTTATGATACCAAAACGAATAAATGCGTGATATACATCTGAGGCTAATTGCGGTGAGGCAACACCAAATTCGATGCGCGGACAGCCTCGAGCTGAATAGATACTACCGTCACAACTCATCAATACTCTTAAGAACTCAGCCAGGTAACGACGACTCCATTTCCAGACGCAAGGAGGAAAGAACTTGTCTTTTGCTAGCTTTCCCATGAGACCTAGTTCCCTGAGCCATGCGGTAACGGGATTTGTGGGTAGAATAGCGATGCCTTCTTGTGCATATGGGGCCTTCTGCTGGGCAATTGTGTAAGTAATACGATCCTGTCGTAATGAGCATGCCGGAAAATGCGTCTCGATAATCTGTTTGAAATCTTCTACTATCACAGGGTCTGTGTTCGTGAATGCTGGCGAGTTACCAGTTAAACCTCCTTCTGCAATCAAATAAGCCAGGAGGCGCACTTTGTCCAGAGGCCAACTCTCATCAGTACCGAATGCAGGTACTGCTGTCGGCACTGCGATGTGTTGTCCAACAGCCAGATCATGTAGTGGTATCCAACCACGAGTTGTAAGGAATGGATGATGGCCTGTGACTTCGACTACTCGACCGCTGTGTGTTTGCACACGATAACAAGGCTGTATGCCGCTATCTATCCAGTCGCTGATGTTTGTAGCTCGTACTTTTCCGTCTTTCGAGATGCCGTATACACTGGGTAAGCGACGTTTGACACACTCTTCGATGGTCAGTCGTTCTCCTGTTGTAGGATCGTCGATCAGTGTCCTTGCGGTCAAGCATTTCCCGACCGCAGGTCTCGCAGCCAGAATAATCAGATCGGATCGTTGCAACCCGCCCGTCAGGCGATCCAGATCAGTAAAACCAGTTGGGACGCCGACGATGGTGCCGCGCCTCTCATGTAACTGGTCCAGCTTCGTCATATAGTCACTCATGAGGTCGCGAATGGGTGAGAAGTCGCTGTGCGAGTGACTCTGACTGATGGTGAAGATGGCCTGCTCGGCTTTGTCGAGCGCCTCTTCTGCTTCGGCCTCTGAGTAGGCGATGGCGGCGATCTCTCCGGCTGCGTGCGCGAGGCGGCGCATGATTGCGTTGCGCTCGACGATGTGCCCATAGTATTCGACGTTGCCGCTGGTGGGAACCTGGTTGATAAGTGCGGTAATGTAGCCGGGGCCACCGACCTCTTCTAGCCTGTTCTGGCGCTCCAGGACATCACAGATCGTAATAAAGTCTGCAGGAATGCGTTGCTCATAGAGCTGGATAATGATCTCGTAAATAGTGCGATTGGCATCGCGATAGAAATCTTCTCCATGCAAAAAATCGGCAACCTGTGTGATGGCCTCTGGATCAATAATGATACTTCCGAGGACACCGAATTCAGCTTCTATATTTTGTGGTAATTGCTTTTCCACGTCTCAGGCTCCAGCTCGTTTAGCCTTTACAGGCATGACGATACTGCAATGGGTGACCATTCCAGAATCGTAAATTAATTATGCTTAACTGCAGCTAGCACCAGAACCCAGCTCCGAGCCGCGGAACACCTTTATAAATAATACCAATAAACTGTCTACCCGACGTTCGAATTCTGTGACGGCATTCTGCATTATAGCATACATTCGCACATCCGTTCGATACGTCGGTCGGCGCGGCACACTGGTTGAATACTTGCTCTCCCAAATCTCGTGTTCCCAAAGTTTAACGAATCTTCCGTATAAAATCAAATGGTAGCAATGGCTGTGCTGTGTGGATATGTGGATAAGTCGCAAGAAGCTCTGAGCGTAAGCCGGACTTTAACATTACATAATTCCGAGTTATCCCCCACTTATCCACCGAAGTAGTTGAGTTATCCCCAGTTATCCACATCTTTATCCACCGAGTTATCCACCAAAATTCGTTAGGGGAATGTAAAATGATCAATAGAAAGGGGGGAAATATGGGTGAGGGAATGGGTGTAGATCATTGTTTTGTATGTAATGTAGGGGTGCCATTTATAAGCCCGTGCATTCATACAAAACAATGATCTACATTCTGAGGGAATGAAGGGCTTGACCCGATTGGGCGGGGGCGTTATTATAGCACAAAGACATACACGGGTTATGAGGGTCTTGTAATCGTAGAAGGAGCATCACTAAGGACTTATGCCAAAGACGACAAAGCGTGCCGCGAGTAAACGCGCCACGAAAATTGCTAGAGCGCATGCTACCGAATTGCCGAGGCTTGAGGTCAAGGAAGCCGAGCAGCGGCGTTTACCTGGCTACAAGCCGCCAGCTCGTGGTATCGCGCGTTATCCCTGGGCGACTGCAATCGTCCTGCTTTTAATAGCTGTCGGTATATTTGCTCTGTACGCGAATCATGCCGGGCCATTCGCGCTACCAAAGCCTGCACCAAAGCCGTCTGCTCATGCGCAAGCTACTGCCAGTGCGCAGAAGACTGCCACGATAGTAGCAGTGCATGCACCTGCGACAGCTACGGCGATAGCAACGAATGCAGCTCCAACTGCCACAGCTTTGACAGCTGCTATGCCTGCATCTCAGAAAACATTAATTTCAGCTTCCCCTTGCCAGGCTTCGAGTATTATCAGCAAGATTACCGATACGGCAGCGGCACCTACCACAGCCCAATTCAATGCTATCAACCACACGTATAGCAGTGCTCCTAAAATGTCAATTGACACCAAAAAGGTCTACTGCGCGGGTATCAATACCAACCGTGGCCTGATCGTGGTTGAATTGAGACCAGATTGGGCACCGCAGACAGTCAATAATTTTGTGTTTCTGGCACAAAATAAATTTTATGATGGCATTGTTTTCCATCGCGTGTTACCAACCGGTTCATTGAAGATCGCTCAGACGGGTGATCCCCAGGGGACGGGTAGTGGTGGGCCAGGCTACAAGTTTAAAGATGAGCCGGTCAAATATAACTATTATGCCGGTACTCTTGCGATGGCGAACGCAGGCGCTAATACGAATGGGAGCCAGTTCTTCATTAACCTGGCTGACAACTCGAAAGGGCTGGCAAAGTCGTATAATCTGTTTGGTATCGTCGTAAAAGGCCTGAATGTGGCATTGCAAATTCAGGGGCCCGATCCTAGCAGTAGTGATCCAGCTATTAAAAATATTACGCCGGATAAGATGAACCATGTCATTGTGGTTCCGGCATCCTAGTTCCCTGATTTCAGGGTCCATATCTTACTGGGTAGGGGCGTGAGCTTGCCTCCGCCCGGTTGGAGAAACAGTAAATTTGCTGGGAACCGGGCGGAGGCAAGCTCACGCCCCTACCCAATTTCCATTCAATCGTTTTATTTGAATAATATTGCGGTTGACAAGCCCTTACGTCGATTTATACACGTCGAAGGTTAGTAGGAGGTATTTATGGCAAATCAGTATAGAGAAGCACCTGCGTTGCAGATCGATCCAAAGAAAAAGTATACGGCGATCTTTCATACTGCGAAGGGTGATATTACTGTCGAACTGTTCGCAGCCCAGGCACCTGTTACAGTAAACAATTTTGTCTTCCTGGCACGCGAAGGCTTTTACAATAATACGACGTTTCATCGTGTAATCGGTGGTTTTATGGCCCAGGGCGGAGATCCAACCGGAACAGGTACGGGTGGACCTGGTTATAAGTTCCGTGATGAGCCGGGTGCGCTCTCACTTAAACATGATAAGGCTGGTATTCTGTCAATGGCGAATGCAGGCCCACACACCAATGGCTCTCAGTTCTTTATCACGTATGGGCCAACGCCACATCTGAATGGTAAACACGGCGTATTCGGCCAGATCGTTCAGGGTATGGATGTGTTGCAATCGATTCGCGAGCGTGATCCGCAGCGCGACCGCCAGGCTGGTGACGCTATCTACTCTGTGGAAATTGTGGAGAGTTAGTATAAGCTTTTCATAGCTTATACCTGTAAAGCAGCTCGAATTTACCGTGAAAGTTCGAGCTGCTTTCTCTTACCCTCTTTTTATAGAGGCTACCATTCGCATTGTAAATAACGACATACAGCCCTCCATCAACGCCGTTTACTCCGCGAAGGTTGTGCAAAGGGGTACAACTGAATAAAGGATGATTGATATTTATGCCCG
Source organism: uncultured Chloroflexia bacterium (assembly GCA_963731415.1). GTDB lineage: Bacteria > Chloroflexota > Ktedonobacteria > Ktedonobacterales > Ktedonobacteraceae > JACDAE01. Next base: position 80,615 of record CAVSVN010000020.1, on the reverse strand, counting down.
AACGTACATCAGTTTTCCTCGCTCAATCGTGTATATAACAACACAACGAAAAAATAAATCCACTCCTCAGGACTTGCTGGAGTGTAGAATAGAAAGAAGGAGCGACAAAGTATATGAATGCTATAGATACGGTAAAGACATTTGTGACCGCATTGCAATCAGGAGATATGCAACTGGCAGCAGATACAATGGCGGAGGACTTCAAGTTGAGCGGACTAACTCCTCACGAGTTGAATGAGCGTGAGTTCCTGGTATTACAGAGTCGGTTGCTTGTTGCTATGCCCGATTTTTCTTACAACCTGTCCGATATACGTGAGGAGGGCGATGAAGTAAAAGCCTCCATTCATATCACGGGGACGCAGACGGGCGATCTCTCTTTGCCCATGCTTGGCATGGAACCGATGCAAGCGACCGGGTTGGCAGTCGATCTGGCACAGATGGAGACAAGCTACCGTGTAGTAGACGGGAAAGTGGCGGCGATGCATGCTGTACCAGTCGCAGGGACCGGGTTGCCTGGTCTGGTGCAACAGGTGGGGACCGAAATACCATTGATGGCAAGAGAGAAGTCATTCAGCGATCCCGCCTACCCAGAAGAGACAGCCAGTACACATAATATAGCTGAATAAACAGGATTTGTCTCATTTTCCTGATAAAAACAAGCGTGTCCCGTAAGAAGCTGGCATTATAAGAGTTGAGATCTCATCTACAACTTTGCGTTACCTGATACGTAGATAATGCAGTACTGACAGAATATTATCGATACGTATGGTAATCTAAGCAAGGGGTAATAAATTATGATGCCGCAAATGGATTCGGGACAGCCGATACGTGAAGTCCCCGGAGCTGGCTATGGAGCATATCAAGGTAATCAGAGCTATGCACCACCTCCCCAGTATGGTCAGGGGCCGCAAAGTAATCCGTATGATGATGAATATGTCGACTCGCTGGCGCAACGGCTTTCACAACGTATGGCGCAAGGGCCGCAGGGCAAGGTACGCCCAGGAAGAGGGGATAAAGTCTCCGCAGGTATGCGCCTGGTGCTGGCAATCGTCTCAATAGCGGCATTGGTGCCATTGGCTGCTATTCTGATGGCTGGAGTAGGTGGGTCGGTAGGACTGTTCGCTTTTGGTGCGGCATGCCTCGCTATCTTCTTGATTAATGCTGTGTTTGGCGATCACCATTAGTAGGGAGCTAGCCTCCACCGTCTCTAGAAATTGTCGATCTCGCTCTTGAGTGCCGTGATTGATGTACCCAGCCTCTCCACCTGCTCTTGCATGACGGCTGTCTTTTTCTGCTCAGCTCGTACAAAACGAGTATAGGGCGTGATAGCTTCCTGCACACGGTTGATAGAGTTGTTGAGTTCCTTGTGAAATTGTTCGGTCATAGCTTTGTGCAGGCGCGTGCGTAGTTCTTCCATCTTGGTAGTAAATGCTTGCTTAGCATGTCTACGACGTGCAGGAATAATATAGAGTCCTAATCCGAGCAGGAGCGCACCCGCAAGAATACCACTAACATCGGCGGCGGCTGTCCCGACAAAGACGACAATGGCTGCGCCGAGTCCTATGCCACTGGCTCCCGCAATAGCTGCCTGTGTGACGGCGCTACGTAGATCCTGTGAAAGCTCTATTGACTCGGCCTGTCGATCATAGGTGTTTACAACGCCCGCTGCAGTACGCGCGACCGATTGCAGCAATGTGCGTCTGTTATAATCAAATTGTCGTGCAACAGAGCCAACCATCACGTCGTCGCGTCGCACGCTCATCTGGCGTCGCCGTTCCAGATATTCCATGACATCTTGCCATAAACGATGTTCATGTTCCACCAGCCAGTCGATGAGTTCTTGTACGGCCTGGTCAATGCGCGTGGCACTATCACTGGTTACATTCTGCTCAAATTCCTCACGAACGCGTTGGCTCTGAATCAAGTCGAAGATGCGTCCCAGGCGTATTGTTTCGTCGAAGAAAGCATCGCCTCGTGTACGCATATCCAGTACGATATTCTCGATCTCGCTGAGGCGATGCGTAAAGTTCTTTTCCATGTCGTCGCGATACAGCCCCAGTTGTTCATCTATAGTACTTACCGTGCGTGCATCTTCGGCTAACAAGTTGGCACGCTGCTCCACTGAAGTTCGCGTTTCATCAAGCAAACGTTGCATTACGCCTAGAGGACTGAGTAGTTTCAGGCGCACACGTTCAGCTTCGTCCAACGTACTAAAAAGATACGCTTCAAGTGCACCAAAGCGACTCTTTTCCCATAATTCAACGGCATCATGTCCAATAGCACTGCGCGATTTTTGTGCCAGTAGGGCCGAGACGGGAAAAATGTCTGGTTGGAAGCCAAGCAGATTTTTGCAGTTCTCGCGTACGAAGTCCAGTACTTCTTCAAGGCTAGCTGATGTCCGTAGGAGATCGATCTTGTTCAGGATAATGATCACCTTTTTGCCCCAGGCGCGGATACGTTCCATAAAGACGCGCTCGCTTTGCGTGAACGGACGATCAACCGAGGTGATAAAGAGGATCAGGTCGCTGCGTGGCACGAACTCTTCGGTGAGTTGCTCATGTTCACGCAACACGGCATTGACTCCTGGTGTATCAACGATACTGATATCATGCAAGAAGTCTACTGGCGCATCAATCTCTAGAATATTCGCATCAAGCAGACGTTGCCCATTCTCTTGCCCATAACGCACGATGGTAACCTGGTGTGTTGTGGGTATCACCCCTTCTTCCAGCACATCATTATGCAGCAGTGCATTAATACAGGCCGATTTACCTGCATTGAATTCACCAACGATGACCAGCAGGAAGAGATCATCGAGGGAATCGGTCACCTGGCGTAAGGTAGCAGCATAGGCATCTGCACCTTCAAAACTGGCCAGACAGACCTGTAGTTCATTGGCGATGCGCCGCTCCTGTTGAAGCAATGAGCGCTGACGTTCCTGCAATACGGCTTTGGTCATGATGGATATTCCTGTGAAAACAGACCTGATGGTAACTTTTGTGGCACAATCACTTTAAGTGCACCAGGAACGACATTTACAATAGTAGGAATAGGACCATCAGTGGTATAGCCCTTTGGATCACCATCGATTTGAAAGGCGACTGATTTGCGTGTATGAATTTTGATGGCCCTGGCTGTTTCGTAGTGTACCAGCTGTGTGCGTTCCTTGCGCCGGAGCAAGAAACTGATGCCTATCATGATGCGTCCAGGTATGCTATGTTTGCGCACAATGCAGATATCAAGCAGCCCATCATCACATTTTGCCTGCCATGTATATTTGATCGCACCTGCATAAAGCTGGGTGTTGCCGATGATGATCTGGATAGGATTGGTCTTGATAACGTGGTCGTCCATCTGTAGGGTAGCACGAAAGGCGGGGTAACCAAGGCCGAGCCATGTCCCGACAAACAGATAGCCAAGCACTCCGAAGCGCTTGGCTGTCTTCTTTTCAACGGCTTGCGTCACCTCGCCATCAATGCCAATGCCGACCATAAGCAGGAAATAGTCATCGTTGATTTTTCCAAGATCGATACGGCGCGTTTGCCCGCCAATCAACACATCGCGTGCGCCCGGAAAATCCAGGGGAATACCAACTTCTCTTGCCCACACATTGACGGTACCACTGGGAATAACACCTAGCGCTGTTTCGCTGCCTGCCAGTTCCTGAATCACTTCATTGATCGTACCGTCACCACCTATAGCGATAACCACTTTGATCCCTTGCTCTACGGCCTCTCGTGCCAGGCGACGCGCATCTCCGGCTGCCTGCGTCAGTTTGAGCTCCGCCTGCCAGCCATGAGAGCGCATAAACGAAATGGTATTGGAAATCTCATCCGCGTTCTGTGTATAACTACCTGCCGTTGGATTGGCAATCAGAATGGCGGTAGTGAGCGCATCCTGCAACGCGTCGGCATTTTCTAGTGTACCTTCTTGCATCATTACTCTCTCTCCCTCATATTTGAGGTTCGTTGATTGAACGTACTGCTCTAGTCTACCTTGCCACGCATTCAAAACGCAATAGGAGATTTCCTCTATAGATGCTCATCTGTACTTATAGATCAGGTGCCGCTAGATTATGCATACCAAGTGTGAGCGATATTTCCCCGCCATGGTGGAGATCATGTTCAATAACATGCCAGATGATCCACTGACGTGAGAAGCGGTGTTCTTTACCATCACGTACACGCTTATAGATGTAATCTAAATCGGCAGATGTCCAACGGGTAAGAGCGTTTTGTATCATTTCCCACGTCGCCTCCAATCCGCCAATTAGCTCAGATGCACTTCGCTGAGGAGCCCCGGGAAGGTCCCAGGTATCTCTTGCCTCAATCTCTGCATTCCCCTCTCCCATAAGCATATGAAACCAGCCTACACGCGCTCCTATAATATGTGCAGTGTTTTCACCAATTGAGCGAAGATGCGGTGCAGCACGCAGACCAAGTTGGTCAGCAGAAAGTGGCGCAATGGCTGTAATCAGAAGATTCTGATAGGCATCCCAACCCTTGTAGAATGGGAGCAGATGTGTCTGTGATGTAGTCATAAAAATGATCCTTTCGTATCTTCTAAGCTCTTTATCAAAGTATCTCACGCAATGCGGGTAAATTCCACCCGCATTTATGTGTTATTGTATTAGAAGGGATGAAATCTTGCGTTCACCCAGAATCGTTGGAATCACTAGTAAAATCATTACTCAACGGAGAGGATGAGAGAATGCAAAAAACTTTTAACACAATCGAGCCGTATGTTTTTGATATGGATGTAACGGCCATCTTTGCACTATGGCAGCAGACCGCAGGGCAGAAATGGCCGCTCTCTGTGACCCACTTACGCCAGACGCTTGCATCTCCTGAAGCAAGGCACTTTATAGCAAAGGAGAATGGGCAGATAGTCGGTCTGCTTGCAGGTTTGAAGCGGTATGGAGAAGAGGCCGAGAAAGCACATATTACTGCTCTATTGGTTGCTCCTACGTGGCAGAGAAGAGGAATTGGAACAGCATTATATAATACCGCGCTTGAGCATTTTAAGGCTGAAGGAGTGCGCCACGTGCAGGTAGGTGGAGGATGGCCGCGTTTCTGGCCTGGCGTGCCTGCGAACCTGTCTGCGGGATTGGCTTTCTTCCACGATCAGGGATGGCATTTTGACCACACTGTCTATGATCTGATACAAGATCTACGTAGATATACAACACCATCATATGTAAAATCACGTATGGTAAGGGAGCGGATAAGCTTCGAGGTAGCCACGCACGAGACGATTGACGAGGCACTGGCCTTTGAGATGCGTGAGTTTCCAGGTTGGGTTGATCATTTTCAGCGTGTAGCCGGTGTTGGCGACTATAGCGATATTGTAATGGCGCGAGATGCTACAGGCGAAGTAGTCGCTGCGCTTGCAACCTACAGTAAACTCTCACATCCTTCAAGGTGTGACGTATTATGGCAGCGTCTCCTGGGCAATCATCCTGGAGCGATAGGATGTGTAGGAGTAGCTGAGGCAGAGCGTGGACGTGGCATCGGATTAGGCCTGGTTGCCTGGGCTTCTGAGTTGCTGCGAGATCAAGGGCTAGCTTCTTGCTATATCGATTGGGTATTCCTGACTGAATTCTATGCCAGATTGGGGTATGAAAAGTGGCGTGTATATCAGATGGGAGAGCTGGAACTATAGAAACATTCTCTGTGTAATGTATGTAATGCTGTGTCAAAGGTCATGGCACGGTTTCTTCGGATGGGAGCCCGAGCGTCTTGGGGACACGGGCTTCTTCGCATGCGCTCAGTGCGCCCCTACACCAGAAAAACGGGCCGCAGGAGCCAGAGCCACGATGAAGGGATGGAGGGGCGCACTGAGCGCATGCGAAGAAGCCCGTGCGCTCCCATGCAGACCCTCTCCACCAACCTATGCCCAACCAGTATCAAACCGTGCCATGCCGTTTGACAAAGCAGTAAGAGCACAATCAATCAACACGTGGTACACGAGCTAAAATCTCAGAAACTACCTCGTAATTGATCGTCCCCAGGCGTTCAGCTACCTGTTCCGCCGTCAGCGTCTCCTGCCCTTGCCGCCCGATTAGTACAACTTCGTCGCCCATACGCACCTCCTGAGCGATATGCGTGACATCAATGATGGATTGATCCATACAGACGCGACCGAGCAAGGGAGCCTCCTGTCCAGCAATAAGCACTTTTCCCCAGTTTGCTGGTGCCCGCCTGAAGCCATCGGCGTATCCCACTGGCAGGACGGCGATTTTTGTGGGGTGTTTTGTGACATACGTACAACCATAACTGATACATTCGCCTGCTGGAAGCATTTTTACCTGTGAGACCTGCGTTTTGAAGCTGAGCGCGGCACGGAATCCCTGCGGCAAACGAACATCCGATGAAGGATGCAGTCCATAGATTGCAATGCCAGGGCGGACCATATCAAAACGTGCCTGGGGAAGACTCAGCGTCGCGGCACTATTAGCTGCATGCACGATAGGAGGACGTAGCCCCTCTTGCTCCAACAATTGAAGAATATGCTGGAAACGACTGAGCTGCAATTGCGAGTGCGTTTGATCGTTAGAATCAGCGGTCGCCAGATGAGTATAGGTACCCTCAAATTCCAGACCTTCTTTTTCCAACTCAACGATTTTGTGAATAAGTTTCATCACTTCTGATGACTCTTCGGCACGTACACCCAGGCGAGCCATCCCGGTATCGATTTTAACATGGACTTTGACCGTTTTACCAAGAGCCAGGGCTGCACGTGAAAGAGCCAGGGCTGCTTCGGGAGCATAGAGTGTAACGGTAACACCAAGACGTATCGCCTCGCGCATCTGCCAGGGTGGCACATAGCCAAAGACGAGGATAGGAGCGGTAATGCCAGCCTCGCGTAGAGGTATGGCCTCGCTCACTGTTGCCACACCAAGCATACTGGCACCATTATGAAGCACGGTACGAGCAACCTTGAGCGCACCGTGACCATAAGCATCCGCCTTCAAACTTACTAGCACGCGTACACGCGGGCCGACCAGTTCCTTTATACGCCGTGTATTATTTCCTATAGCACTAAGGTCAATCTCTACCCACGTTGGACGATCTGGACGCATCACCACGATCTGTTTCCAGCCCGGCGTCTGCCGTACTAAACGTTCTGGCGCTTCGGATGGATGAGCCATCAGCAACTCGGTCACTTTCTCCATACGCGTCTCTTCAGAGCCTTTGATGAGCACAGTTGTAGAAAAGTGTTCTTTGTCTGAGCGTTTCACAAAGCTTTGTGCTGCTCTGGCAGCGTCTTCATGAGTCGAAGTTACAATAACACAATCTGGCGCAAGTCCTGCCTGCAGAGCTGCTTCAGCAATCAGTGCTGCCCGTTCGCCGCGTGTAATCAGATAATCCACTGAGGATGCAGCTTCTCGTCCTGCTTGCAGATGGGCCTCCACGGAAAAATCGCCGAGTGCAAGCATATCCCCAAAGACTGCGATGCGACGATGAGCAGGAAGAGCCTTCAGCGTTTCCAGTGCTGCCTGTGTAGAGAGTGGCGAGGCATTATGTGTATCATCCAACAACCGTGTGCCATACACGCCCTCTAAAGGATTGAGCCTGCCTGCTAATGGCTGAAGCTGGGCCAATGCCTGCAGAATTTCAGTGGTTTGCAGGCCACAATGGCGAGCGACTGTATAGGTTGCTAATAAAGTCGCGATGGAATGAGCACCTTGTAGATGAGAAGTAAGTTGAATCGTATCTTCTGTACTTGCTTGTTCTATATATGAAAGTGGAAGGGTGCATTGCACTCCATCCCATGTTACTTGTATATTGCGAGCAAGAGAAGGCGTGAACGGAAGAAAGGTGCAGCTCTGTTCCTTATAAATGGCAAGTTGTGGGAGAAGTTTTTTGATCCATGCATCGTCGGAGTTGAAAATAGCGCAACCCTGTTTGCCGAGAGAAGTAAAGAGCGTGAGTAGCTCGTGCGCAAGTTGCTCGATATTGCTAAAGTACTGCATCTGTACCGGGCTGATATTGGTCAAAACGGCGATATGCGGCTGAACAACCTGGCAGAGTTGTGTAATTTCGCCGGGATGATCGCAACCGAGTTCTACAACGGCATATTCGTGGCGTTTTTCCAGCCGACCGAGAGAGAGTGGCAGGCCGAGCAGATCATTATAGTTTTGCCAGCTTCTAAAGGTCGCGAAACTGCCAGAGAGCACAGAAGCTATCGCCTCTTTCGTACTGGTCTTGCCAACACTACCTGTTACCGCAATGACGATGGGATGCCATTCTTGTAAAATAAACGTTGCATACTCGCGCAAAGCAGCACGCGTATCATCGACGATAACTATAGTTATATTGGATTGTGCCACGATAGTGAGTGTATCCTGTGGAAGTGCATTAAGAATGCGTCCCTCGATCAGCAGTCCAGTAGCCCCACGCTGGATTGCGTCGAGCAGATAATCATGCCCATCGCTTCGTTCGCCCCGCACTGCTACGAATAGTTCGCCGGGAAGAAGTTGGCGGCTATCGTGACTGAAAGCAGTGAACTGTGTTTGTGAGCCTTGAGCGAAGAGTTGACCGTTTGTGGCTTGCAGTAAGAGGTCCAGGTAGATCATTGAGCGCAATCCTTTCCGTGCCGGGTCTTGTATCTGTTGTTTATTATAGAACGGTTCATGGATCGCGTCGATAATCAAGATAGGGGTGGACAGAATTGCTATCACACCTCCAACAAGTAGGGTGCAGTGGAACAGGCCCGTAGTGCTCAGTGGAACAGGCCTGTGAGACCCAGGAGCTCTTTACTCCTTCTCATTTGTATCCAGATGAGCAATGGTAAATGAACTGAACCAGGCATCTTGCCCAGGCTGTAAAACTATTTTCATAATGGCACCATTTGGAATTTCATTAGCCAGTATAAAATGCCGGAACTGCAACATATTGTCGAAGATCAATCCCATAAGCCATGCCAGAACTGCGAGGATAAATTTTCCATGGCTAAAGACCACTATAAAATCCCCTTCAGTATTCTTAAGCTGCTCCAATATATCCTGCACACGCTTCATAAGGTTAGTAAATGACTCGGTCCCAGTGCCATCGGTGTAATGTTGGTCGAGCCTGCTCCAAAACAAAGCGTCCATCAGGCTTGACAACCTGACGAATGCCATGCATAAGGGGATCTACCTCACTCATATCCATAATTGCCATGTTGCAGACCGCTGCATCGAAGCGTTGCTGACCCAGGGCAATGATCTCCTCTTCATGTGAAGCATCGACGAGGTGGTATTCGATACGGTCAACATGTTCAGTTGTGCGATCTCTAGCCCGTTCAAGAAATTGTGCACTGAAATCGGTGGCGACGACCGAGACGCCGAGTTGAGCCATGCGCCGTGCAAAGGCACCATTACCACAAGCGATCTCTAGCACATTTTCACCTGGTTGCAGATTAAGCAGGCGTTCGCTGGCGGGACCAACCAGGATACGTTGGAAGTCATTACCATCACCCATTCTGTCGTCCCAAAAAGCAGCATTCTGGTTCCAGATGTCACGCGTTTCCTCGTGCAGGTCAGTTGGTCGAGAAGTGTTTTCGGCAGTCATAGTCTGGCTTTTCCTTTCTCGCATGTCTGCGTATCAAGAGTGTAGGATAACAAAGCTCAAGACACGATGAAGGCCCCAGTGAGCATATGCACCTGGGGGTAGTAAGTTCTACGACTCACATGCACGATAAGTAACAGATTTAAAGAACAGTCTTTTCCGGCGCTATCGTCTCAAGCAGCCGAATACGTTGCGCGAAGCCACCACGTTCCGAACGCCTTCGTTTTTGCTCAGCTCGTACAGTAGCAGAATCAATAGAATTGCTGACCATGAGCGTATCTATAACTTCATAAAGATCGGCAAGCTCGGTAATGAGATGCTGTAGATCAGCATTAGCGGCTTCAGCAGCCTCTTCGCATAGCTTATCGCGTAGAGCTTTCTGATATTCAGGTTCGTTCATTGTGGCGATTGTATAGGTATAACCTGCGTGTGCGAGAATTTCGGGGATACGATCACGCACAAGTTTATTATATTCAGTTCGCATTATGTATTTCTCCGTATGTCTAGTATGTAAGAGCATATTGCATGCCACCAAGATGCCTGACCAGCCCTTTCAATTCCATCATTGTCAATGTGGATGAGACGAGGTTAGCGGGAAGCTCCGATATACGAATAAGTTCATCAATATGTTGAGGATCGGAACTGAGCAGCTTCAGTAGGTGCGCTCCTCATCATTAGCAGGCAGAACGAGTCTGAGCCTCGACCTGTTGTGGCACCATGTAGAGATTAAGGCTCTCCAGAATATCGTTTACATCAGTGACCGGGTGAGCACCATCCTGTATCAGTTTATTGACGCCACCAGATGATGGAGAAAAGATGCCAGCAGGTACCGCAAAAACCTCGCGTCCCTGATCAAGGGCTGAACCTGCTGTAATGAGTGCCCCGCTTCGAGGAGGTGCCTCCGTGACCAGAACGCCGAGGGAGAGGCCAGAAATAAGATGATTACGCGCGGGAAAATTACCCGTTTCGGGCCTGACGCCCAGAGGAAATGAACTCAATAGCGCCCCTTGTCCCGATTCAACGATACGTCGTGCAAGCGTATAGTTGGAGGAGGGATAGATTGTATCCAGACCACTAGCCAGAACGGCTATTGTGCGACCGCCAGCTATCAAGAGCTGTTGTATGCGCCACAGTATCGATGCCGAGGGCCAATCCGCTGACAATCGTCACTTTCCCTTTTGCAAGATGACTGGCGAAATGCTCTGTAACCTGGCGTCCATACGTTGTCATTTTACGTGTACCCACAATGCCCAGGCTGAAGCGGCGATCATCGTCTGTCAGATTGCCGCAAAGATAAAGGACGGGAGGAGCATACTCGATCTTCCTCAACAGCGGTGGGTAGGTATCATCTTTCCAGGTAATAATAGAGATGCGCAAGTGCTCCAGGCGCTCTAATTCCTGCTGTGGGAAGAATTGTAGCACGTTGCAGCAGAAATTTATCGATGGTTTTCTGATCGAGGCGAGCCGCGAGTAGCTCTTGCATCTGTTGGCATGCCATGCCGCCAGCGACATCTTCGGCAAAAAAGTCGAGCAACAATTTGAAACGCACGGGACCGATGCCCATGACGCGACTGAATGCGATCCAATATGCCAGTTCGTCCAGGGAAAGAGCTGTGGACGGATAGTAGGGTGTTGGTTCATTATGCACTACCATCTTCCTCCTCATCTTCTTATCCATTTTGTAGTATTACTCCTGTGGAGCCTGTTTATCAGGACGACGGTTGATATATTCCTGCCCCGGTGAAGGTGCTCCTGTCCACCTTTTTTCTCCTGTATAAGTATCCGCCGGATAAGCCATCTTGTCCTGTACCTTCGGTGTATCTGGCAATGCCTGCGGAGGATAGGCAGGATAGTATGGGTACGGCGCAGGATAGAGTACGTGCAGTATCAGTATATGGCTTCTGGTTCGTAGCAGGTGACGTTGAATATGATGGCAAGTAGAATTGAGAAGTCGCTTGCGCCTGATAAGAAACTCGTGCACGTGGTAGCTGCGACGTTGATAGGTGAACAGTCCTCCAAGTCCAAACAGAGGCATAAGGATCAGAAAAATGCCGAGGAGAATCAAAGCGGGAGCATAGGGATCACTGGCAATATGGACTGATGCAGGACTTTCTATTGGCTGGTTGTTTGTCTGATCCGGTGCCAACGTAGCGGGTTGATGAAGGAACAGATGCCATTGATTCTCAAGATGGTCTTGATCAACGCCCAATGGTATGGTAATGTCACTCATTAAAATCGAGGGCGGGATTATTCAGCGCCTTGATCAACGCCGCTATTTTAGGTTCACCGAAAGTCGTGTACATATAAGCAACCAGATTCCAGCTTTGAGCATAGGCAAGATATGCCTTATTGGCATCCGCTGGAAAGCTCGTTGCAGATAGTCACTCAGGCGCAACAAAGAATGATTTTTAAGCGCCTGCTGAAAGGTTTGCTTCATTGCCACTTCATGATAAGCCTGGTTATACACCGCCAGCCCTTCATCGAACCATGTAGGTGTATAGATACTATTCTGACCACCAAGTTGATGAAACAGCAGATGTGTAAGTTCATGGGGCATGTCGCGTATCAAGGTAACGTCTCCAGGATCCTGGACAACGACGGAAGCTTGATTAAGTTTGGGAAAGGCGATGCCACCGACCCATTCGTATGTACCTGGAGGGAGCGAGCCATGAAAATCGCTGGTTGTCTGATAAACCCAGAGATTGATTGGGACTTAGCGGACTACCTCCGAGGTTGCCAGCGATGCGGTTAAGGCTTTCACTGGCCTGGGATAGCATAATCTGACCGAAATCTACTGAACGATTATACCAGTTCACCTGGAGCCTGCCTTGATTTAGGTGCTGCCATGGAAAGCGCGTATCAGTAACGGTAAAGGTTTGAGAGGGAGCGTTGTAGGTGTTACCCTGTGCATCTTGCAGTTGCCAGTAGTATGTTACCTGGGTACCGGGAGCAGTAAAGTTAGTCCCAGAGATATCTTCATAGCTGTGAAGGTAATAGTATGCGCGGGAGTTGTTATGCTGACGATGTGTGGCGTACTGTAAGGAGTATTGCTATCTTTAATAAAAACAGTTGCATTTGTAATGGTACTGCTGAAATCGGTAGCGCTCACCTGGAAATCGATACTTTTAGGAAACGAGACGGCGTCTGTCTGGCTCGTCACCGTAATAGGATTGGCAGCGGCCAATGTACGGGATGGGTGAATCGCCATTATGGCAAGCTCAGACAGAGGCTGATGACAAAAATCAGCAGATAGCGGGTAGGGCCGCACGAACATACAAGAGGCTCCTCTCAGCAAAAGTACAATACCAGTACGGAACATGTTCCAATTGTACATGATCTGGCAAGAATTTGCATCCATTATGCCCCAAATGGGTGCCCATTAATCTCTTGTGCATTTAAATTATATAAAATATTTGCGGTAATAAACCAAATTTTTTGATTAGCGCCTCACTAATATATGCAGAACGAGGATGTGTTGCATATATTAATGAGGCAAGAATGAAAAGGACAGTATTCTGATGATCATCATCTGGCCCAGGGTAGTGCTCCGATATGGGTAGATGTGAGGTCCAGTGGGTTAATGAATGGCAACCATACACCATATGGGGCCGTTAACAGTAGGGGCCAGATTTATCGCGCCCTCGCCGCTTGCCCCATTCATAGGGGAAGGCGAGTTCCGCACAATGCAGTTTGACAGAGCAGTAGGAGCGCGGGAAACGAAGTAAACAAGGCCATCCTCAGGAGACTGGATAGCCAGAATGGGTAGGTGATGCGTTAACGTGTGTCATATTGCCCGTTGAGTTGAATAGAGTACGGAACTCGTTGATAGAAAAGGTGAGTTCTGTAAAGGTAGGTGTTATGTGGACAGGCAGATGTGGAGAAAGTGTTTTGCCAATACTCTTATAAAAAATATTGAGAAATGTTCGTTCTTTTCTCTGAATATCTAATGCAAGGAGAGAGCGAAGAACATAGCAGGGATCTGCTTATGAAAATAAGAGCGATCTCCAGTATTAGCAACGGGGATATAGTTTATTATGAGTAACAATTGGGGTCAACCGCCATCTGGTTATCAACCAGGCGAGAACAACAATAAAGCGCCTCATACAGGAGGGCTGTTGCGGGACTATAATCAGCAGCAGCCCAGGTCAGCCAATCAAACAATTTTCTCCTATAAATGTGCCAATGCGGCAAGTCAGAGCCATTGTCCTGCTGGGCAGCTTCAACCGGGCCAGGGAAACGCAGGGCAGATGCCAGCACCTGGTCCGTCGGGTACCAACCCAGGGATTACTCTCGTCGGCCAGAAGGCAGGGTCTGCTTGGTAATGCGATGCAGATGGTGCGCCAGATTTCCGGCAAAGTAGTGACGGTCAACAGACAACAAATGGTCACCACCACCTGATCCATTGGTACGCTATCATCCAACTGGTCCTGGTATGTCTGGTCCTTTGCCAAAGGCAAAGCCCTGGAAGCGTTCCAGCACCGTACGCCTTGCTATGCATATGCGGCATCGTCGTAAGCGTATGGAAAAGGGTGGGAAGAAGATAGGAACAGGCATCCTTATAGCCCTGGTCGCTCTCATTGTTATTTCCGCTTCATCGGGCACTGCCTATGGATATGCATATTATCAGAGCCAGCAACCACAACTACAAGCCCTGGCAAGCAAGCAGATTTCGCAAGTGACGCGTATTTATGATCGCAACGGTGTTTTACTTGCCAATATTTCTGATCCTAATGGACCTGGAAGGCGTACCTCGGTGAGCTATGAGCAAGTTCCCCAGGTCATGCGAGATGCTATGGTTGCAGCAGAAGATCCGACGTTCTGGGATAATGGAGGTGTTGATCCTCAGGGTTATTACGTGCTGTTCTCTATGCTGGGTCCGCTGGTGGTGGTAGTACTATCACACAGCAATTGTCAAGAATATGAGGCAGAATGGTGATCAGCTTATTCGCTCTCAGCGCAAGCTTTCCGAAGCCGCACTGGCTATTGGTATGACGCAAGAGTACCCCAAATCCAAAATTCTGGAAATGTATCTCAATGTCTCGCCTTTTGGAGCGACAGAACTTGGTGTTGAATCTGCCTCCGAGGATTACTTTGGTTTGGCACGCATATGTAACAAGAATTTCAACTGCACTCCAGCAGTTTCTCAGTTGGACTATAATCCGACAAACAAAACACATAGATCCTCTACTGGCTCTGGCACGTGCATCACTGTTGCCGCAATGCCCAATGATCCAAGCCATTTTGATCCGGGAACATGGTCATCTAATCCAACAAACAAAAATATGGCTTTAGGCCGTCAGATATACGTTCTTCAAACATGGCAAAATATGGGTGTTCTAGAGCCAGGATTGGGACCAAATGGGCAGCCCGGACCTGTTACGCCAGCAATTATGCAGCAGGTCGAGAAGATGACCCTGGCAATGAAGTTCCATTCGTATCAGTCGACATGAAAGATCCCGCTTTTGTGGACTGGATAAAAACCAATTAGAGATTGTTTTAGGCGATGGAGACAGCGTTGCAGATATCAATGCGGGTGCCACAATATTACTGAATGGTGGCTTCAATATTCGTACAACTATCGATAGCAACCTGGAAGATTATGTAGAAGCAGCAGTGAAACGTCATCTAACGCAACCGGAATATCAGAAGCTTACAGGTGCGTACGCGACGCTAAATAAACGATTATAATGTGAATGATGCAGCTGTTGTGGTCATGAATCCAAAACAGGCGAAGTGTTGGCAATGGATGGGAGTTCAAATTATTATTCTAACGATCCAGCGGTAGCTGGTCAGAAGAATATGGCTGTTTTGCCACGCTCAGCCAGGTTCAACCTTCAAACCCATCGAGTATTCTACGGCTTTTGAAATGGGATGGTATCCAGGTATAGTATTACCTGATATAGGAAACCTACTTTCCTAATGGAGCAGCGCCAGGAACGCCTGTAAGCCAGTGCTTATCTCCTCATGATTATGGTGGTCAACACTATTAATACAGTTGCCAATAACATCAACGATACCTCTATCAGATTGGCAACTGCCAACTCATATAATATCCCGGCAGTGAGAGCATTGGCTTTTGCTGGAGTAAGAATGTTGTGGCTACTGCTCAGCGTATGGGTATTACTGATATTAATCAAAAGCTCTGATTGCCTGCAAATCCAAAGGGTCAACTTTTTGACTGCATCGGAACATCTTTAGCACTTGGTACAAATGGGAGTATCCTTACTACAAATGGTCGATGCATATCAGACGTTCGCCGATAATGGACAGCATGTTTCACACGCAAGGCATTCTCGATATATGGGACAACTATGGTCATAACTTCTATCATTTTGACCCTAATCATGTCCAGCCAGCTCAGGTACTCTCGCCTCAGATTTCATACATGATGACATCAGTGCTTAGTGATGAAGCTTCTCGCAGCATCAGAATTTCGAGACGTGATCATGATCTTTCATTCTGGGATTGGGATCCGACATGTTCATATACACACACCATGTCAGCAGCATGAGGTAGCTGCAAAAACCGGTACAACTGATAACTTTATAGATAACTGGACAATTGGCTATACACCTGATATAGTAGTAGGAGTATGGACCGGCAATGCAAATTATACGGCATTTGGACGAAGTGTTATTGGTATCACGGGTGCTGCTCCTATCTGGCATAGCATCATTGAGCGGGTCAGTGGACAGTTTTGTGCTGACACTCCAAGCACAATATCAGGTTCCTTGCGGCAATATTAATCTTAATTCTCTTGGTCTGGGGAACCAAGCCTCTATTCACAGCAACCTTCTGGTATTCATCAGCAATGTGTCAACGATATAAATGGCCTGATGGGAGCGGGTGGATCTTGTGATTGGGTGATCGATGGGCAAGAACCCGTGCAAACAGGCTTGTTGCTGAGCGATCTCAATGGTGGCAATGGGAAGGGGAACAACAATGGTGGGGGTGGTAATAATGGGAATGGGGGAAAGAAAAATGGAGGGTGAAGTCTGGTTGGGCAGTTTATAGATAGTATAGTATAAGCAGCTTACCTGGAAGTAACTGGCTCTTGAACATTAGGGAATTGGCCTTTTTCTTCTACCATATTAAGAAGAAAAAGGCCAATTCCTATTCAGCTAACAGATTATTTGATGCCATCCCGATTTCTGTGGAAAGACATTCAGATGGAGAGGGCAACCATAGAACGTCGTCGCTGGCTCACAGCCAAAAAAGATCCTCCCGCTGATGCGATTCCGCTGCTTTTTATCGTCCCAGCAAAATGGCAAGAAAGTGAATTAGGTCTTTCTATTAAGCACTATGCACCACAAGCATTTAGCAACCAGGCATAATTGAGATAACTTTAATTAGGATGTGACATAAAGAAGTGGAAGAATTATTAATATATTTTAAAGACAATTTCGCCCTTCTTGCTATAGTAGCAGCTCTACCTGCCGGACAAGGACTTTATAATCTGTATAGAGGTTATAAACTTTCTCGTCGCGAACAACATAATGAACGGATCTTAACAGAGAGACCAGAGTGGACTCTATGTATAGGGAAGATTATGTTACTTATTGCAATTCTCCTTCTCACGATATTGTGCGGCATTGGATTATTATTACGCGTCCAGTTGCCAGAAATACTAGCTCTTGTCATAGGTTCAGTGCTCATGGCTCCCATTCATGCCATTGGACTTCTCTTTGTTTATAAACCTAAACATATAAATGTCAGAATTAAGAAAGATGATAATGAAAGTCCTCTTTAATCGTTGAATTAGGAAGGAACATAATTATTTCGTAGGATAAGGAATAAAATATATACAGAAAAACTTATGTATCTTCGGTATGGTTTTCCTTATGGGCCTTACATCTTATAACCTCATCCTCTTGATTATGGTGTTTTTCCACCATTCAGCGGATGGTAATAAGGTAGGAAGCCTTATGGAACTTGTTTTCATAAGCCTTCTTATGAGTAGCCTCTTCGTCTTTGGATATATATTCCGGTGGAAAAAGTGATCATAAAATGTGATACAAAAATAGCAGGAAATTTCTTTTGTAGGCATCTGCCCCATTTTTAATGAATAAAAGGAGATTGAGTCAGCAAATAATCGCTGAGAAGCTGAGGAGATATCATGAATAACAGAATCAATAACGTAAAGCATCCAGTTCTGGAGGGTCTACTTCTCCTCTTCTTAGGGTTAGGAGGCCTTTTTGTCCTTAAGGCACTGCACTTCTTCACGAGTGATTTTCCTTCTTTTCTTCAGACTCTCGCGCCAATCGCTTGTAGTTGCCTTCTCGCCGCAGGAGCGGTGATACTATTTTTGCATTTCTTCAAACCAAAAATGAAGTAGTACTTTATTTGATCAAGTGGATGGTAAAATAAACTGAGGAGCTATGAATAAATTGATCAACAACATAAAGCATCCAGTTTTGGTGGGTCTACTTTTTCTTATTATTAGCTTAGGGGAACTTACCTACTACAGTGGTTGAGGTTTCCTGATACCTATCCTACCATTAATGATTATTTAACAGCCATATGTGCTGCTTTGGCAGCATCAGGAGCAGGATTGATATTTATTTGTATTATCCATAATCCTAAGAGAAGGTATTGAGAAGATGTATGTAAAAGTTCTTCCTCAATCAAGAGTTTTTTATCCCACACATGAGTGGAAACGAGCATTCATCTCTATTCTTCTCATTGCAACAAGCCTATGGTCATTCCCCATCATATTCATTGTAGAGTTCGCTCTCTGGACAATTAATCGATTTGGCCCCATTGTTAATGTATTGGTGGGTATCGGCCTATATTTTGCATATTTATCTATATGTTTTTTCGTTTTTTACTTGTTCAAAAAACCAATACGGCACATAATTACATCTGAAGGGATCACCTTTTGTTCACCTGTATATCGCATCTACACTCCCTGGAACAATATCCGAGCGGTTGGCAAGAGCCGACTTGGTATCTATCGTCCGCAAGCACTTCTGTTACAGAAACCAGCTGTGAAGGGAACTGTACGCGATGGAAGCCAGTTGGAGAGGGCAACCATAGAACCTCGTCGCTGGCTCACAACCAAAAAAGATCCTCCCGATGATGCGATTCCGCTGCTTTTTACCGTCCCAGCAAATTGGCAAGAGAGCGAATTAGGTCTTTCTATTAAGCACTATGCACCCCAAATATTTAGTAATCAGGCATAATCGAGATAAATTTAACTAGAATGTGATATAAATGAAAACGCGACAACAACAAACATATATTTGTCTGACCCTTTTCAAGCAAGATATCAGCGAACTCATACAGTTATTTCAAAACAATCTGCAGGATGTTGAGATCGTTATCGATGATCTTCGTATTCTTGACATCACGCAACTTGAGCAGTTTGACTCAGCTTACCAGACAAAATCGCTGCTTGTACAAGGCTATGATTACGAGATGGTGGAGGATAGTGTAAAGCGCCAGAATATGCGCCCATCTATCGAGTTGAGGATGGGTAAAGCACAGACAGTACTAATTGTCAGAAAAGAAGCCGGTCAGGCAGGTCCTAAAGTTCTCAATCAGATTAGAAAATTCCTCTCGCGCCGCCAGAATCATATTCATCAATTAATGGTATCAGGAGGGCGTGGGTTATTTGCATATCTATTCTTGTCTATTTTGCCTGCATTACTACGTCATAATGTTAATCCTCTCACGATTGCGCTCCTGATATTCGTATCATCTGTCTTCTTGCTGTTTGCGGCAAATTTTCTCTATGCTTTTATCGTGAACCGTCTGAAAATGGAGACGCTAATCTTTTTGCTACCCGGAGGAACGAAAACCGATCAGGTATATGGCCGACGAGAAGCAGTGGGCAGGTTAATAATTGCTCTGACAGTGTCTATAGTCTTTACTATAATCCTTGTTTTTACGCTTTATATAGTATGGAGATGAGAACATAAACACATGAAAAATATCCCACAACAAGAAATTGAGAAAGGCTTTTCCACAAACACCATAGCAACGCCAGGAGAAAAACTTGCTCACATTGTCTCAATTATCACCAATCCCTTATTTATCGCCCTACCATTGTTTCTAGCCGTTGCCCTGAAAACAGCACCCAATCCCGCCCGCGCTCTGCTCTGGTGGACCATTATCGCCGTTGGACTCACCGCAGCACCATTCCTCTTTATCTGGATCGGTGTACGACGAGGTCACTATACCGATAACCACGTGAGCGTGAGGGCACAGAGACTCATCCCCCTCTTGTTCGGCTTACTCTGTATGAGCATCGTCTTTCTCTCGCTGCTTCTCCTCCATGCTGCACTACCTCTTATTGTCGTGCTCATTGCCTCACTTATCTCGCTCACTCTTGCTACAATCGTGACGCAATTTCTCAAGTACAAGCTCAGCCTCCACATGATAGGTATTACCGGAGCTGTAACAACCTGTAGCCTACTCTTTAGCCCTACATTTCTTTTGCTTTCTCCCCTCATCATTCTTGTTGGTTGGGCACGCTGGAAAGTTCACGCCCATACATTCTTGCAGGCCTGCCTCGGAGCTGGACTTGCCCTGGTCATTACACTCGTTATTATGGAGCTATTCGGGCTGCGTTAACAAGATGTTTATAATCGCTGACAAAACAATAAAATTCCTCTTGACAATCTCCCCCTGAGAGTGCTATTCTGTATTTGCACTCTCATGATGCGAGTGCTAGCAATCATAGTTGACAAGTATTGTATCATCCCGTTATAGCAATGTGGAGGCGGGAGTGGTACACCAGGACGACAGGGCAATAAAAACATGACACCACTGAGTCCACGTAAACAGCAGATACTGCGTGCACTGGTTGAAGAATACATTTACACCGCCACGCCTGTTGCATCCGAGACTCTGGTTCGTAAGTATGGGCTGCGTTTCAGTTCCGCAACGGTCCGGCATGAGCTGGCGGGTCTGGAAGAGGCACAGTTGATCTCTCAGCCGCATACCTCTGCAGGGCGTGTACCGACTGACCTGGGCTATCGCTACTTTGTCGAACATCTTGATGCTCGAGTCGGCTCTTTCGCTTGATGAGCAGCGCTTGATCCGCCACCAGTTTTATCAGGTTCAGGATCAATTGGACCAGTGGGTACGTCTTACGGCCTCCGTGATGGCTCGCCTGCTGCATAGTGCCGCTGTTATGACCCCACCACGGGCAAGCGAAGGGCATCTCAAGCATTTTGAAGTGCTATCAGTCACCGATCTTTCCGCACATATCGTGCTGGTTTTGACGGATGGTACTGTAAAGCAGCAGCGTGTCATGCTGGATACAGCCATCTTACAGGAAGAACTGAGCACGTTGCAACACGACTGAATAAGCTGTTCGACAATAAAAATGCGGAAGAGATCGAAGCGCTAATCAACAAACAAGATTTCTCGGCGGTAGAACGCCTGATCGCGCTCACTATTCTGCGTATTCTAGAGCAGCATGGTGACATGGTGGGAGATACCTTCTACCGTGATGGCGTGATCAATATCCTGGATCAGCCGGAATACAGCCGTATAGGGCCTGAAGAGGAGCGTAACGAACGCGTACGCAAAGTCATGGAAGTGTTGGAAGAGAATCGCTTCTTACCAGCCCTGGCTTCACAATTGCGTTCCGCTGATGGCGTGCAGGTGATTATTGGTGGGGAAAATCAGTGGGACGAGATGAAAGATATCAGCCTGGTTGTAGCCCGTTATGGACAGGAAGGCAAAGTGGGTGGCCTGCTCGGTGTGATAGGCCCGACACGGATGCAGTATAGCCGTGCTATCGCAGTAGTGCGCTATATGGCTCGCATGATGGACGATCTACTGGCAGAAGTCTATGGATATGATGATGAGGAACACTGACACGATATAGAACTGTAGGGGCCCAATTTATTGCGCCCCGTATTGATCGATTATCCCGACGCGGTTACTATATCGAGTCACCATATCAATGAATAGATAAAAATCAGGGAGGCAACAGTGCCAAAAGTTATAGGAATTGATTTAGGAACCACAAACTCCTGTGTCGCAGTGATGGAAGGCGGCGAGCCAGTCGTTATTCCGAATGCGGAGGGAGCACGTACTACACCATCGATCGTGGCAATTAATAAAAATGGTGAGCGTCTCGTTGGTGAAGTCGCCAAACGCCAGGCAATCACCAATCCAGAGAACACGGTCTATTCGATCAAACGCTTCATGGGACGCAAATTTGATGATCCTGAAGTTGATCGTGACAAGCGCCTGATGCCCTACAAAGTGGTGCGTGCCAGCAATGGTGACGCCTGGGTAGAGGTACAGGGCAAGACCTATAGCCCACCTGAGATCTCCGCAATGATTTTGCAGAAGCTGAAATCTGACTCGGAGGCCTATCTGGGTGAGCGTGTCACACAGGCCGTAATCACTGTTCCGGCCTACTTCAACGACGCACAGCGCCAGGCAACCAAAGATGCTGGCCGCATTGCAGGTCTTGAAGTTTTGCGTATTATCAACGAGCCAACCGCCGCATCGCTGGCCTATGGACTTGACAAGAAAAAAGACGAGCGCATCTCAGTCTATGACCTCGGTGGAGGTACCTTTGATATCTCCATTCTGGAACTGGGCGATGGCGTCTTCGAAGTGAAAAGCACCAATGGTGATACCCACCTGGGTGGCGATGACTTTGACCAGCGCGTGATCAACTGGCTGGCCGACGAGTTCCGCCGCGAACAGGGCATTGATCTGCGCCAGGATCGTATGGCATTGCAGCGTTTGAAGGAAGCGGCTGAGAAGGCCAAGAAAGAACTGTCCAGCTCGATGCAGACAGAGGTTAACCTTCCCTTCATTACCGCCGATGCCAGCGGACCAAAGCACCTGACCATGACGCTCTCCCGTTCCAAGTTGGAGCAATTGGTTGAAGACCTGGTCGAGAAATCTCGTGGTCCGGTGATGAAAGCCCTCTCCGACGCAGGCGTACGCCCAGGCGAGGTCGACGAAGTTGTACTGGTCGGCGGTCAGACACGTATGCCAGCCGTACAGACAATGGTACGGCGCATCTTTGATCGTGAGCCAAATCGTGGCGTGAACCCTGACGAGGTTGTCGCAATCGGTGCGGCCATCCAGGCAGGCGTTCTGACAGGCGATGTCAAAGATGTGCTGCTGCTCGACGTAACTCCATTGTCGTTAGGTATTGAGACGTTGGGCGGCGTCTTCACCCGTCTGATCGAGCGCAATACCACCATTCCGACGCAGAAGAGCCAGGTCTTCTCGACGGCTAGCGATAGCCAGCCGAGCGTGGAGATCAACATCCTGCAAGGTGAGCGCGAATTTGCCAAGGACAACCGTTCTCTGGGTAGCTTTATTCTGGACGGAATTCCACCTGCCCCACGTGGCGTACCACAGATCGAAGTCACCTTCGACATCGATGCCAACGGTATCGTCAATGTCTCAGCACGCGACAAGGGTACAGGCCGTGAGCAGAAGATCACCATCGTAGCATCGAGCGGCCTTTCCAAGGACCAGATCGATAACATGGTGCGTGATGCCGAATCGCACGCCGTCGATGATAAGAAGCGTAAAGAAGAGGTTGAAGAGCGTAACCTTGCCGATAGCGCAGCCTATCGTTCAGAGAAGAGCATCGCCGAACTGGGTGACAAGCTATCCTCTGAGCAGAAGGGTGAGCTAGAGACAAAGATCGCTGATGTTCGTGCAGCTCTTGCGACCGACGACGTTGCCCGTATCAAAGAGGCACGCGAGTCTCTTGGAGCAGGCTTTCCATAAAGTGAGCGAAGACATCTATCGCCAGGGAGCACCTGCAGGCGGACCGAGCGACTTCGGTGGACCTGAAGGCCCGGCACAAGGTGGCGGAGCACAGGTGGAGATGACACCATCGAGGGCGAATACAAGGAAATGTAGTTGGTAGGGATATGAGGGCACCACCACAGGTGCCCTCTGCTCTTTCCATCAGCCATATATCCTGATTCGCCCTTTACCCTTGCATCTAGTTTGTATTGTATTGTAAGCTTGTAAACAGAGCATTTTAAAGTTCTAAATGGTAAGTAAATTCAGTAGCGCGGATGAGATCGCGCCCTGTTTCTAAGCATAGAGGACCTGCTGATGGCCGCAAATAAACGAGACTATTATGAGATATTGGGTGTATCGCGTACTGCGACGGATGATGAGATCAAAAAGTCGTTTCGTCGGCTCGCTAAGCAATATCACCCCGATGCAAATAAAGAGCAGGGAGCGGAAGCACGCTTTATTGAAATCAATGAAGCTTATGAGGTGTTAAGCGACCAGCAGAAGCGAACAGCCTATGATCGTTATGGGCATGCCGGAGTTGGCGCTGGAGCGGCGGGGGCTGGCTTTAACGACTTTGGAGGGTTCAGTAGCATCAATGATCTCTTTGAGACGTTCTTCTCAGGTACGGCGGCAGGTGGAACACAGCGCCGTGGTGGAACGCAAAGAGGGGCCGATCTACGTTATGAACTCACGATCACCTTTGAAGAGGCCGTATTTGGCTGCCAGAAAGAGATCGAACTTCCGCGCTGGGAAACCTGTGGAACATGTCGAGGGAATGGCGCTCAACCAGGAACATCGACTTCGCGCTGTTCAGCCTGTCAGGGAACTGGTGAGATTCGGCGTGTGCAGCAATCGATCTTCGGTCAGTTCGTCAATGTTACGATGTGCGAACGCTGTCGTGGCGAGGGCCGCGTAATCACAACGCCTTGTGAGAAGTGTCGCGGGCAGGGTCGTGTACGCAACAATCGTCGCGTCGTCGTCAATATTCCTGCTGGCGTCGATGATGGGATTAATGTTCGCGTCACAGGTGAGGGCGAAGTCAGCGCACGTGGCGGCACACCCGGCAACCTTTACGTCATTCTCTCAGTCAAGCCACATCCATTTTTCAAGCGCCAGGGCAATGACATTATCTACGAGCTGCCTATCAGCTTCACGCAGGCCACGCTTGGCGATGAAGTTGAGGTTCCAACCGTTGACAATAAGCCAACACTGCTCAAGATTCCTGCTGGAACCCAGAGTGGACGTTCGTTCCGCCTGAAAGGCATGGGTGTGCCCGTTGTACATAGTAGTGCACGAGGCGATCAGCACGTTATTGTCAAAGTCGTTACCCCAACGAACATCACGCCTGAACAAAAACACCTGCTCGAAGAGTTTGCACGCCTGGAAAAAGAGCAGAGCGAGCAGGACGGCAAAAACATCTTCCGTAACCTTTTGAGAAGACCAAAGATGTATTCCAATAGATAGTAAAACATATCTATAACGCCTAACGAGGTGTGAACCGGGCGGAGGCCCGCTCAACCCCTACGTTATGTTATGTCATAAGGCCCACAATTATGAACGTATCATATCCGTTTCACTTCTTGTCTTGTACTGCAACAGGCGAAACACCGAGACCAAACTCGCCTCCAATCGCTAGATGATCGCTTGCTGCACTACCTGGCATTCCGTCACCATCGGTTAACACGTAGCATGTTTCCAGGTGAGCTGCCATCTCGGGGCTAGCGAAAATGAAATCGATGCGACCAGCGGGCGAGGCAGCAGGACAGGTGAAGCCACGCGCTTTAGGATGAATGCGTCGGTAACAATCGACATAGCCAGCTTCAAGTAATAGGCGGATGCTGGCACGTGGAGCATAGAGCGAGGCGGCAGTATTGAACAATGTAGAGAGAAGTGGGTTGCTGGGAATAATCCGCAATAGAGGATTGAGGAAGCGCAATTTTGGTGGCACCACACCATTGAGATAGGGATGCCCATCATAATCGCTTTTATTGACCTTCTCGCTGTCGATGCCTATCACATAACGAACAAGTGCACTGGCGTCAAAAGAATCGCCCGGAGCCAGAGAGTTGAAATCCCCCATCAGTACGTGTGGAATCTCTTGTGCCCGTACAGGCGCTAGAATCTTCAGAATTTCCTGTACCTCACGTTTACGAATACCTCCACCACCTCGTCCTTTATTAAAGGAAGCCGACAGATGCGCCACAAAGACAGTAAATTGCTGACCATTTGTTTCCTCAACACATACCTCAAGTAGTGGCCTATGCAGGCCTGGACGAAGGTGTGTTTGTGTGCGTATCACTGGCAAGCGGGTAAGTAGAGCCAATCGATATCCATTCGATTGCTCGGCTGGTGCTCCCATAATAAGCTGCATGCCGAGTATCTGCGCAAGTTCCTCAACAACCTAGTGGTTTTTGGTGCATGCAGCGGATGAGTGGCTTCAACCAGGCCAACGATATCAGGTTGTGCCGAGCGAATAATGGCCGCCAGTTGTTCCGTCCTCCGCGTACTATTGTTACGCACGTTATAGCCACCTGCCAGTATGTTATATGAAACGATTGTTGTCATCAGGAATGCTGTCCTTTAAGATACGTATTTTTCTATTCTCTACCTCTAACTAGTATACCGCGAACGACAAGAAAGAAGAAAACTTGTCATAGAAAACCGATGCGGTTCATTTTTTTGCATTGATGCATCACCGTACGGACCAGATTTATCGAGCCCACCGCCCACGCAAAAAAACTGCACCCATAGAAAACTACCCGCTGCGTTTGGAAGCTCATGCAATTTACAGCGGGTTACTACTATCGAGTGGATAAGGAAGCAAGTGTACCGCTTGCTTTAGCCCTTTGTCGAGAGGGCTTGGTTTGATATTAACATATAAGGAGCAAAAACTAGAAATGCTCTTTTTGCCCCTCCTTGATTTGATGATAACTCCTGTACCACTCTTCAGATAACGTATCAGCTTGCTGCCTCATCTGTCGTTCACGAAACGTCATGGAAGCAGGAAGAGAAATGTTGAGGTATTGAAGAATTTGTAATGCCGTCTCTTCATATGTCTCCGCCAGTTCCTCATATACCACAGAGAATGGTTGAATGCCATTTTCCGCAAAATAGTGCTTCCATGCTTCTTCATGCGCGAGGGTGCGCTGTACAAGGTGGTCAATAGCAGCATAATTAAAAATTAACTCCCTGCTCGGGCGAGACGATGTTCCCTCGCTGAATCGTGCTCATGTCTCCATGACCATGACTGTATAGCCCTCCATAGCGAGATCGCTTGCCGAACTTTATCACGTCGACTAATATGAATGTAATGCAGATTGGGGAAGATGGTTGTGAAAAGTTGAGGAACAGGTAAATCTTTATATGCTGGAATATCCTGTAAATAGAGCACAAAATCTTCGAGGTATCCCCACATGAGCTTTGCCCCGAACACACCATTGGGAGTAGTGCCTTTTTCTAAAACATGGGCAAGATAATCAGCATAGCTTGTAAAGCCAGTAAGGACTGGAGCTGCATCGTTCTCCCCTCGTGAATAGTTTCCTATGAAACTGAGTAGTTCAGGATTACTGGTTTTTTTGAAGTAATCACGTGGACTTCGTGGCAGTCCTGATTCTTTAAGAGCTTCGAAATACTCTTTTGGGTGACCAGCCAGGCCAGTATTCGTCAAAGCTTCGCATAACAAGGTGCTTCCGCTACGAGGGGTTGCACAGACAAGGTATGAAATACGTGGTTGCACTATTACCTCCCATTGACATTGCTGAAATGTGTATCCAGGTTGTCTTAGACAAGCTGGTAAAAGGTTTTCTCATTGAGACAATAGCATATTTTATTCATGCTTTCAAGTTATGTTTGACATTATATTTGGTTATTATATTCCGATGAGATATAATTAAGGGTAATCATTCTTCTCACCTGAAGGGAGAGAGAAGGCCGGAACACGAAATTACAGCATCCTCATAACGGATCAACAAAGTAGCAGTGACTGACCTGTTTTCTCACCTCCAGACCACGAGAAACGCATACAAAAACTGAAAAGATCAACCAGGCTATAACTGAGAGGAGTTATAATGCACGCGGACAGGCCAAATATTCTCTACATGCATTCTCATGATACTGGTCGTTATGTTCAACCCTATGGGTATGCTATTCCCACTCCTAATATCCAGCGTCTTGCTGAACAAGGTGTTTTATTCCGCAAAGCATTTTGTGCAGCACCAACCTGTTCCCCAAGCCGTGCCAGTCTTCTAACTGGACAACATGCTCATATGACAGGAATGCTTGGCCTGGCGCATCGCGGCTTTTCGCTTAATGATCCTTCTCAACATCTTCTCTATACATTGCGGAAAGCAGGATATCATTCTACTTTGATTGGTGAGGAGCATCTGGCCAGGGATCATAGAACAATTGGCTATGATCAGGTCTATCCTATTGAAGGATTTCGTGCTCATATTGCCGCGCCGATAGCCATCGATATGCTGAGCCGTGCCTTGCCACAACCTTTTTTTCTCTCACTGGGTTTTTTTGAGACGCATCGTGAATTTCTCAAGCCGGGCCTGGAGCGCGATGCGAAATACTCGTTGCCACCTGCTCCCATTGCCTGATACACCAGAAACGAGGCGGGATATGGCGCATTTAAGGCAAGCGCGTGGGATTTAGATCAGGGCATTGGTTCTGTGTTGGATGCGCTGGATGCAAATGGGCTGAGCGAGAATACTCTGGTGATCTGCACGACCGATCATGGAATTGCATTTCCCCGCATGAAGGGCAATCTAACCGATCATGGCATTGGCGTTATGCTAATTATGCGCGGACCAGGAGGTTTTACAGGAGGAAAGGTGTATGATGCACTGGTTTCGCATATTGATCTTTATCCAACTATCTGTGACCTGCTAGAGATTGAGCATCCTTCCTGGTTGCAGGGAACATCTCTACTTGCCTTTAATTCATGATGAAGTTGAAGAATTGCATGATGCCATCTTCGCGGAAGTCACATATCATGCAGCATATGAACCTCAACGTGCAGTGCGTACCAAGCGCTGGAAATATATTCGGCGTTTTGATCATCATCTCGGCCCGGTGCTTCCTAATTGCGATGATAGCCCAAGTAAAGATGTATTGATGGATTATGGGTGGAAAGAGCGTTCGCGCCCCCTTGAGCAGCTCTATGATTTGATTTTTGATCCCAATGAAGCTCACAATATGGCCAATGATTTCTCCGTCGCTGTTATCCTGGAAGAGATGCGAACGCGGCTGGATGATTGGATGGTGACGTACCAATGATCCCTTACTGCATGGCCCTGTTCCTGCTCCTCATGGGGCAGAACTCAATGATCCTGATCAGATGTCGGCGTCTTATCCCACCCGGTTTGTATTGTAATGGAGGGCGTGTCCTTGCGACTGCCCAATCCCGATTGCGAAATAGGCGCCATGCTCCTGACGGAGCACCTCGGAACGATGAAATTGGTGATCCAATTTCAGGAGAATATCGATAAATTGTGTCCGCTTTACAGATGGGCGGAGGCTCAGCTGCGCCCCTATGTATTTTCTGACTAGATAGTAGCGTCTGGCGCAGGCTGTTGCCAGCCTACCTTCAAAGACAAATTCGTCGAGTGGCTTGCGGATGCGTGGAGCAAGTTCGCGCTCACGCAAGCTTCGGGAGAGCTGATCGGGCGTGCCCGGATAGCCCAGCGCAATCATCACGAGTGGCTCATAACCTTCAGGAATATTTAGCTCTGCTTTCGCCTTGTCTTTATCAAATCCCACCCATTGGATGCGTCGACCAGACCCGATGCAACAGCCTGTGTTAAGAGATTGGCTGTTGCCATGCCAGTATCGTAATAACTGATATATTCTGTCCAGGTCGTGGATAAAGTTGTGCAACGACGAGAACAAGCACTGGCGCGGTCTGGGTCCAGATCGCATTGCGCTCCCACAGAAGAGAAGTGAAACGTGCATAATCCTCAGCATTCTCTTTAGTAGCAAAAAGGAAGTTCCAGGGTTGCTGATTGCCCGCTGAAGCCGCCCAACGTGCGGCTTCAAACAGGCTATGCAAGGTTCCATGTTCAACTGGCTTGTCGGCGAAAGCGCGAGGACTCCAGCGCTCGCTAATCAATTCATGTATAGGATGATGCGTCTCCGCTGGTTTTCGAAATGGAAGAGTATCGTTACTAATCACTACTTCAAAGTTCCTTTCGGGAAGTTACTATTATTTTGTTAGTGACATTGTAACTGATAGGTATGGAAAAGTCAAGTGCTAATTATTGGGACCGGGCTTATGGTCAGGCTTATAAATCGCGCCCCTACACATTAGTGACGCCTGAGGCTGCAGGCCCGAATGCCATCCAGGCGGTGTAGAGGCGCGATTGATAGGCCCGCTTTGGGGATCAACGACAGGACGAACCTCGGATATGCAATTATTCGCGCAAAGTCTATCTATTGCCAGGTGACGCGCTCCAGCAAGTAGGCAGGGAGTGCATCGATGGCGATGCGCTCTTGCGTCATTTTGTCGCGCTCGCGCACTGTGACAGTCTGGTCCTCCAGCGTCTGGAAGTCGACGGTGACGCAGTAAGGGCGTTCCAATCTCATCCTGGCGGCGATAGCGGCGACCAATTGCGCCGATCTCATCATATTGCGACACCATCAGGCGTTGCAGACGCTTGTGGATGCCTTTTGCGGTTGAGGTTAGCTCCTCTTTGTTTTTCTGTAAAGGGAACACGGCCACTTTGACTGGCGCGAGCATCGGATGCAGGCGCAGTACTGTACGTGGCTCCTTGCCGTTGGATCGGGTTCCTCTTCATAGGCATCGAGCAACAGGTTGAGGAAGGTGCGATCCACGCCGCCGGAAGTTTCGACGATCCAGGGAATGTAGCGCTCTTTGGTCTCAGGATCGGTGTAGCTCAGGTCCTGGCCGCTATACTGGCTATGGCGCGAGAGATCCCAATCCTGTCGCCAGTGGATGCCTTCCCATTCCTGCCAGCCGAGCACTGTACGATATTCGATATCGTATGCCTGTTTCGCATAGTGAGCAAGTTCGTCCGGGCCATGTTCGCGGAAGTGCAGGCGATCTTTGTGATTGATGATGCTCTTATACCACTCGAAGCGATACTCTTTCCAGTAGTCGAACCACTTTTGCATCTCGCTGGGATGGACAAAGAACTGCAGATCCCACTGCTCAAACTCGCGCTGGCGGAACAGGAAGTTGCCCGGTGTGACCTCGTTGCGATATGCTTTCCCGATCTGACAGATGCCGAAGGGGATCTGCATACGGGAAGACTTCAGGACGTTATCGTAGTCCAGGTAAATGTTCTGGCAGGCCTCACCGCGCAGGTAGGTTTTCATGCGGTCACCCTCAACCACACCCAGGTAGGTCTCCATCAGCAGATTGAATGTGCGTGGCTCCGTCAATTCGCCGCCGCAGTTGGGACATTTATTCTGCTGCCACATTCTCGGGTGCCAGGTGATCGATGCGGAAACGGCGTTTGCATTTTTTGCAGTCGACCAGGCGATCAACGAAGTTTTCGACGTGCCCGCTGGCCTCCCACACGCGTGGATGAGTGATCGTTGCGCCCTCGATGCCGACCACATTATCGTGATTTTGCACCATTGACCACCACCAGTAGCGGCGGATATTATTGCGGAACTCAACGCCCAGCGGACCGAAGTCATAGATACCCGCTACGCCGCCATAGATCTCAGAGTTGGGGTAAACGAAGCCGCGTCGTTTGCAGAGTGCGACAATCTTGTCGATGGGGACCAGAGGAGTGTCCTGCACTTCTGGTGCCTGTTCTGTCTGTGTCATGAGTGGTTTTTCCTCTCCACATAAAAAATGCCCCAGGCGTACAATACGCCCAGGGACGAATATCGCTTACAGAGACCTGGGGCCTATGACGATAGGCAGCGATATGCGCGGTTCCACCCTGCTTCTTCACTGGAAAAGTGAAGCCACTCTTATGTATGTCCAACTCCGAAGCGCCCTTCACCTATTGCAGATTACCGACCTTGCACCACTTGCCGGCTCGCTGGTATCGCTGGCAGGTTACTCCTCTTCATCAACGTTGGGTATGTGCGTATTCGTTATGGGGTCAGTATAACGGAGATGGGAAGAAGATGCAAGCCTCTACTTTTTCTCTTTCTGCGCCGCTTTTTCCCATAATACTGGCACGATGATTGAGATAGCCGTAAATGCTGCCACTGCTACCGAGGTCCACCCTATCATTTTGGGAACTGGTGACTTCCTGCTCATTTTAATGCTCCTTGTCGATGAAACTATCCCTTGATATGTACGAATTAGCAGCTTAAAGATGCAAGTCAATCTCACACACTGAATATGTCAAAAGTCCATTTATGTCGCGACTCGTTTTCAAGCTGGTGGAAAGACAAATAGCCAGAAATTGCCCATGGTTGGGTCGTATTCATTAAGACAGTATGTGCCTTAATGAAAGCCTGAACGCGCTGCCATGCAGTCGGTCGAAGCAGCGGCGATAATCGGTTGCCCGGCGATCAAAGAAGCTGTGCGGCGCATTCTGGTAGGTGATGATCTCGTGCGCAACATCCGCTTGATCCAGGTTTTCATCCAGCGCCTGGATATCGCTGGCCGGAATACCAGGATCGGCACCACCGAAAAGACCCAGGACCGGGCACGTGATATGCACCGCCTCCTCAAGGATGCTACCCAGTGCTGCCAGGCATAACCCTGCTCAGGCCCGCATAGAAGCCGATAGCTCCAGCCTGACCGAAATTCTGCGTCGCCGTGAGGAGCGAGAGGCTACCACCCAGGCAGAAGCCAATGGTAAAGATGGGAGCATTGTCTCATCCTGACGCAGATAGGCAAATGCGGCAGTCACGTCGCTAAAGATACTCTGAACGTTGAGTTGCTGCACATGAGGCCAGAACTCAAATCCATCATTACGCTCGGTCAGACCTGCCGTGCGACCGAAATAGTCAATGGCGAGTGCTGTAATGCCCGTTTCAGCGAAGCGCAAGGCCAGTTCTTTATAGAATTGGTGTAAGTCCGCGTACATCGGGAAGGATAAGCACTTGTGCTCCCGTTGGATGTTCTGGTTGAGCGGCATAAGCTGCGAAACGATTGCCATCGTCGCTTCCAGTACAAGACTCTTCACCCTTTGGCCGTTCCATTCGCGCCTGGTGGAAGTGGTGGGCGGGCATTATCGTCATAACACATCGATCATTGTCTCCTTTTTGCAGCAAGGGAAATTCCCTTCGACATAATTATAACTATCCAGCGCGAAGATATGCCAGTCGAAACATAGAAGCTATTGGAGCGCATAATGCAAAATCAGATCGCGTCTGTTGAGTAAGAAAATTGCCAGGAATGCCAGCGCTATGAATATATCCGATGGTCACAAGTACCATGCTGAGACTATAGATATCGAGCGCACCCCCTGTACCGAGGCTGTAACAGACGGTAATTGGGATTAAGGGTAGACGTACTACCGAGAGATATTGAGCGATGATAGTTGGACTATCAGTATTGGAATAGAGTATCGCCACGCACCAGAGCAGGAAGATAATCTGAAGCAGTCGTGTAGCAAGAGGACGATAGAGAACGACGGTCAATGTTGCGACGAGGATGGTATTGAGCAAAAGTCCAACTGCGCCAGGAAGCATGTTGCTTAAGGTCGCGCCCTTGAATACCGAAGATAGGAGCGTGGCTATGATAACCCAGTGCCAGCAGTAGAGCAAGTAAGAAAGATGGCACCCGTAGAAAGGCTGTTGCCACAATCAATCCACGAATATAGGCTGAGCGGGAAGAGAGGCGCGAGAGTGGAAGATACATACGAGCAGTCATTGCCCTCTGCAGTCATTACAATAGTACTAAGCACCGCCAGGACGGACAGCGCCTCGTTCATGATGCCATAGAAATAGGCTACATCTCCACCGAACTCAAAGAAGAAAGCAGCATATAGGAACCAGATAAAGACGATATCACCTAAAATCCAGCCACTACGTATATGACTTTTGAGCATAAAACGTGCTATTGTGAATGTGGGAGAACGCCATAGAGATGCTGGGGAAAAAGATGCTGGCGTTTGAAGAGAAGAACTACTCATTCTATGCCTCCCTGTATGATACTACTGACTTCTGGCTGAAGCCTGTGCTTCAGACTTCCCGCTCGTGTTGTTGATACATAGACCTCTTCAAGCGTTCTGCTTACTGGATTGAGCGAAATGATAGGAATATTCGCTGCAAGAAGTGCTGACAGAACGGTCTGTTGGGCAGAGTCAACGATACGCAACAGATTACCCTTGTGCCTCCACTATATGCTCACTTCAGTTGCAAGCGCGTTGCTATATCAGCGGCGTACCAGATCGGGAGGCGAGAACAATCTCAACGATACCTTGTGAATGCAACAGGTCATCCACCTTTCCATGTAGAAGCAGTGTTCCACGCCGCAAAATGCCTACCGTATCACAAAGGGCTTCTATCTCTGCGAGATAGTGTGAGCAGATCAGCAGCGTTTTGCCCTCTTTACGTAAGGAGGCGAGGAGTTGGCGTACTTCCCACTGGCTATGTGGATCAAGGCCGCTGGTGGGTTCGTCCAGAATGAGGAGATCGGGTTCGTTCAATATAGCCTGGGCGATAGCTAAGCGTTGGAGCATTCCTTTTGAATAGGTGCCAAGGGTACGGTCAGCCGCTTCAGATAAGTTGACGCGTGTGAGTAAGTTGGATGACACGGGAAGAGTTCGCTGTGTCCCATAAGCCGGAGAGTTGTGCCAGGTAGGTCAGGTAAGCGCGTGCCGGTGAAGCGGGTTTCAAAGATGGGGCGTTCGTGGACATAGCCGATGTGCGAGGTGTGCATGTGCGATACCTGATTTTCTCCCAGGACACGGATGGTTCCAGAAGTGGGATAGATGAAGCCCATAATGATGCGTACCAGTGTTGATTTGCCCTGCACCGTTTTCGCCGAGCAGGCCGAATGAAGTGCCCTCGTCGATGTTCAGTGTCAGGTTGCGCAAGGCAGTGACGCGTCTGCTATAGGTTTTGGTCAGGTCGATACATTCGATGACGGACATAATATCTTCGAACCTTACCATTTCTCGTATTAGTATATCTCATCTGTGGGAGGCAGGCAAGTGTACTGGTGCTTCTCTCATTCTTTCCTGCTTTCTGATGGTATTGGAAGTGTAAAAAGACACTGTAGCATACAGTGGTTGAAGAAATGGGGTTCAATTGCTACTTCCGCGTTGAATATTTATCCTTTTCTTGAAGAGTGGCAAAACTGTGTGCAATTGACCAGAAACTTCAATTCGTGCTATCATAGCCCAACGTAAATGAATTCAAAGGATATAATTTAGAGTAGCGTCTATGCAAAATATTGTACCGGGCGCTTTACAACGTCTAAGGGCGGCGGATATTATCCGTATGGCAGGATTGGGAGCGGCGGCATCAGGACAGGAATATTGTCGTTCTGGAGCAGTACAGGATACACAGCGCGAGGGAGCGCGTCTCACAGGCGTTGTCGAGGTTCCTCATACTACTACCTCTGCAACTGAGGTGCCGACAGCAGAGAAGCGTCAGTATTCTGTTGAAGTTGAGATACAGAGCGTCATCCGCATGGGTTGGAAACTGCCAATGTAGGCAGAGTACATCTGTAGCACTCTGTATGCATGCGGCTGCCCTTTTATATCAATGGCTGGCACGTCCAGCTGCATTTGTCTCGTCTGCCGCTACAAAGCAAGAGTCAGATATTGGCAATGAGGAGGCGGAAGCTTTGGAACGTACTCCAAAACCTGAGCATGCGTCAGTATTTACAAAACCCATTAGTCATCAGCCAAGTCCTGCACTCTTCTGATGGCTTGCAAGATATTCTCACCCAGCTTGGCTTAAGCGAATTGCGAGGTATTGCCCGCGAATACGAGATTGTGACCAATGGTATGAACAAGGTACAACTGGTAGAAGCAATCATCGAGGCACTTAACCAGCCTGAGGCTGGTGCGCAAAGTGGCATGCTACATTGGAGAAGCCGCCGCGCCAGTTGTTGGCCGCTTTAACACTTGCTGGTGGCTCTATGACTGACGATGAATTGCGTGGCCTGTTTGAACGTTTCTCATTGGGGCAATCCGGTCAGTTACAAAGTGTGCTCTTGACTTTACAGGGAAAGGCATTGCTGTTTCGTACTAGCTTGAATAGCTCATCACAGCAGCGGATCGGATTGGGCGGTTCGCTGCTTGATATTGGTTGGTATGTGCCAGCCGAAGTACGTACGGCGCTGCGTGTAATGGTTCCGGTAACCCCCTTCCGCGTAAATGTCGATGATGAAGGTACCGAGACTCCACAGATTAAAGAGAGAGAACCGTATAGTCTGTTGGCCGATCTGCTACTTGTGGCTCGTGTACTGGATGGTTATCGCTTAACTTCTACTGATGAGTGGCGGGAACGTAGTACAGCGACACGCTCTGACACATTTGCGTTTGCACGCTCCAATTCTCCACTCTCTGTTGATGGCTCTGTACCCGTACCCCTGCCTGATGACATGCCTTCGGAGGCGCTGGTCGACGTCAGCTCGATCCTCTATTGATCGCTCACCGGCTTTTTTACGCTTTGCCATCCAATTGTTGCGCCTGGCCGATAT
Source organism: uncultured Chloroflexia bacterium (assembly GCA_963731415.1). Lineage (GTDB taxonomy): Bacteria > Chloroflexota > Ktedonobacteria > Ktedonobacterales > Ktedonobacteraceae > JACDAE01. The sequence goes on along the minus strand of CAVSVN010000020.1, from coordinate 44,729 downwards.
TTTGCATAAGGACGATGGCGACGCTCCTTATCTGCGTGTTCTGCCCAATGCGGCCCAATTGCTACTGGGTCCTGGACGTAAAGATGCCGTGCGCGACCTCTTTGAGTTGTGGCTAACGCAATCCTCTTACTCCGAATTATTTGATTTACGGGAGGATGGTCTGCGTTTACGTTGCCGGGCAACCTCGCTCAATATTCCCGTATTGCGCCCAAAAGAACTGGATGAGGAGAATAGCGAGGCGCGACGAGCACTGATTGCCCTCCTGGCACAGGCACCGCTCAATCAGTGGATCAATTTCACCGCCTTTGCGCGTTTTGTCTATCGCATAAATCCAACATTTTTGCAGAAGCGGCAGCGCCTGTTCTCCTCACCTCACTGGTGGTTGGAATTGGAAGAGGGACATCCCTTACGGCCTTTGCAGTTGAGCGACTGGCTGCATGCGGAGATCTACTACCTTGCACGATTTCTCTATGGTCCGCTGCACTGGTGGGGCATCTGTGATACTGCCCTTGCTCCTGATGGACGTTTGCTTGCCTTTCGTCTTACCCCTCTGGCAGGATGGTTGCTTAATGGAGTAGAATTAGATGAAGAGCTTCCAACGCAGAATTACCAGGATCTTGCCAATCCGTTAGAGATAGTAGATGGTGAAGCTCTGCTTGTTCCGTGCTCACCTACGGCTGCATGGCCACTTATTGAAATGATGGAAATGTTTACGGAAGCAGCGGGCGTACAGAAAGGACGTTTGTGCTATCGTCTCACGCCAAAAGCGCTTGGTGAAGCATTGAGCCGGGGGAAACGTCCAACGGATCTGTTGGCAACTGCTCCAGATAGAGCGGCACAGGGGCAGGCTGATGGAACAGAGAATGCATTATCGCATATCACTCGCACAGCTTGAGCGCTGGATTGCCAGCTATGGACGCGTTCGTATCTATACAGGGGTAACATTGTTGGGAACAGCGGATACGGTAGTGATGCGTGAACTTTCTGCGACAACATCGCTGGAAGGACAGATTGTGCGCACTGTTCATCCTACCTTGCATATTCTTAAAAAGGCAGGAAGTGAGCGTATTCTAGATGATCTCAAACGACGTGGGCAATCACCTCTTGTCCATGATGAGGAGCTGTATGGAACAGAGTGACCTTGATTTGCTGCAGACGGTGCCACCTTATCACCTGCAAGCAGTGGTAAAAGCGCGGCATGTACAGCCATTTCCAAAGACACCAGAGCAGCGCTTCATCTTCTGGTACTCCTTCAGCCATCTCTTCCAGTTCCCTGAATACCATAGAAATTGCTCAATCCATCTTTGACCCTTCATCTATTCAAGAGGCGCTTGTTTCCTTAAATGATATTGAGAAAATCATATTGCGTGAACTGGTTCTGTGTGGAGGGCGTGCGAATAGCCGCGATCTTGCTCTCTACCTTACCTATGAGGGTATACTGGCACCTGTGAAAAAAGATGAGGTTGAGACCAATTATGAAATGCTGGGATTGTCGCCTGTTGTGCCATCGCGCGGATATCAGCCAGGATCCGCACTGCAATATCCGCCGGCTCATCCACATGGTCTCTTCGAGTTGGCGTCTACGTCATCTTCTCCTGCTGGGTTTGCTTTTCTGGGGGCGGCAGACCAACTTTGCCGGACGGGATTATACCAGTGGTATTCATGATGGTGTATTGATTGTTTCGCCCTCGGTAAGAGAGGTTGTGCGTGCGCAAACTGGAAATGGATGAGGATCAGCTCTGCTACGCATGTTGGTGAGGATGTTGGTGATGCGGTACGAGCATTTCAGCGCACACTCTATCTTTACTGGTCGATGGTGGCGTGCTATGCGCGAAGGTCTGGGGCTGGTGCACAATGGCTCTGCTCTCACGTTCCGCGCTTCGCCATGTTACTGAGCATATGGGAAACAAAGTACATGTTGATCAGGTGCGTTCAGAAAGTGATGTTCCGCGCTTATTATTCATACGTCAGTTGATGATGAAGTTGGGATTATTGCAAGAACGCCGCGGCACCATCTATGCGGCACCTGCCGAAGCCTTCTTTTCATTCTCACTGATTGAACGTGCTCGTCGCTGTTATCAGTTCTATCTGGAGACGCCGCTCTGGGATGAGTTGCTCTATCTGCCTGAGGTAAATGTGCGCCCGGACCTGGACTATTAGATGCCGCCCATGAAGAAGTGGTGCGTTCCCGCCAGGCCGTAATGGAACGTATGACTGCATGAAAGTTTCGGCACATGGCATAATATCTCAGCTTTTATTGCACGTACGAAATTGTATATCCCTTATTTGCTGTTTCCGCGTCAATATGGATCACGTGCTGAACGTTATTCGAGCAGTAGTAATCCCTATGGTTGGGATTTTCGTTTGCGCCGTGGCTGGCTGACGCATCGCGAGGGTTGGCATATGGTCGAGGGTGGTTTTGTTCGTACCGTGCTGGTGGGTCCTTTACATTGGCAGGGTATAGTCGATCTGGATCGTGAAGATCATCCTGGCATGTTTCGCCTGCTACCGGGTGCTGCAACCATTCTTAGCCCAGAAACTCCAGTGGGCGAAGAGATTCCCTGGGGACGCTTGATTGTGCAGCCTAATTTTGAACTGATAGCGCTGGCACCCGTTTCTGAAGTGTTGTTGGTAAGCCTGGATCGCTTCGCCGAAAGGGTGAGTCTAGAACATATCGCACAGTATCGTTTAACAAAAGCGAGCGTTACGCGTGCTATTCAGGCCGGGTTGCATGCTGAAACTATTCAGGCACAGTTAGAACGTGCGGCAGGTGGAGAGATTCCCCAGAATGTGCGCTATTCATTGCAGGAATGGGAGCGTCAGGCGCGGCGTGTAGAGGTCTGGCAGGGAGCTACGCTGGTGGAAGTGGATGATGCCAGACCTGTTGGATACACTGTTTGCCGATCAGCAGACGCGTTCACTCTTTGGTCGTCGCCTCTCTCCCTTGTTAGCCGAAGTTGCTCCATATCAGTTGTCGGCAGTGCAGGAAGTGCTCTGGCAGACGTGATTATCTACCTGCTATGACCGAGGCATCTTTCCGCGATGGAGCTATGGAGAGTAGCCGTCTGAGTGTACGTGAACCGCAATGGCGACTGCACGATGATGGACTTCTGCAACCCTTTTATGCCGTGCCTGATCTCTATTTAGTTGCGGAGGTTGAGCGTTTCAGTGAACTGGATGAGCCGACTGGTTGGTATAAAATAACTCGCTGGATCCTTACAGCATGCTCTGGAGAATGGGCTGGAGCTTCACTATATTCTACGCTTTTTACAGCAGTATTGTGAGGGCGGTATTCCGGGTTCTTTGCTCATTCGCCTCAAATTGTGGGGCAGTGGATATGGAGAAAAACAGAACATTGCTGTGGAGCGTTCACCGTTGTTGCGCCTCTCCTCGCCAGGTTTTGCAGGATCTCCAGACCGATGAAGAACTCAAAACATTGTTAGGTAGTGAAGTGGAGCGACAGAGCCGCCTGGTGCGTGTTGATATACAGCATCTGGAACGTGTGCTAGAGCTGTTGCATGAGCGGGGTTTCAGTATCGATGACTAAGGCAGAAATTCGTACAATTCCTGTATGGATAACCTGTTGACAAATCGCCAGAGGTATGATATTTTAATAGCGCGAACGGAGTTACACGAAAGTAACGAAGATCGCATAGACAATGGCATTAGCGGGAGTGGCTCAGTGGTAGAGCATCTCCTTGCCAAGGAGAAAGTCGCGGGTTCGATCCCCGTCTCCCGCTTCCCCCTTTTTCAAGCGGCGACGTCGCCAAGTGGTAAGGCACGGCTCTGCAAAAGCTGCACCAGCGGTTCGAATCCGCTCGTCGCCTCCCTATAGAGACGTGATATCGGTCACGTCTCTTTTTATCTATCAGGATACCCACATGCGCCAGCAACGGAGCTACTCCACCGAAGCAATTATTCTCAAACATACCGATCTGGGTGAGGCCGATCGGATACTTACGCTATTCACTCCACATAAAGGCAAGATGCGCCTTATCGCAAAGGGCGTGCGCCGCCCCACAAGCAAAAAGACCGGTCACCTGGAAATTTTATGCCATAGTCAGTTACAGGTAGCGCTGGGACGCAATCTTGATATGGTCACTCAGGCGCAGAGCATCGAGAACTTTCCTCATTTGCGCACCGAACTCTGGCATATGACCTGTGGCTTCTACCTTGCCGAACTGATTGAACGTTTTATAGAAGATGATACCGTGCACCTGGATGTCTATAACCTCTTCCTTGAGTCCTTACGCTGCCTCGACGCCGATGCGCAAGAATTGCATCAGCAGCGTGCACAAGGAACTTATGTAGAGAATGCTCAAGAGCGGGATCGCACGCGACTGCTTGCTACGCTATTTTGAGGTCTGCTCTGCTATCGTATGTCGGATATGAACCTGTGCTGCGTACCTGTGCTCATTGCGAGAATGAACTGCGACCAGAAGAGAACGGCTTCACACCTGCTCTTGGGGGCGCACTCTGCCCCAACTGTTCACATCTCTGGGCGCAACCTCTCTCAATGAATGCCCTCAAAGTGTTGCGCCTGCTGCAACGTACCGAATGGGCGCACGTGCCCCATTTTCATCTCGATACACGCCTGCAAACTGAAGTTGAGAACACCATGCATGGACTACTGCGCTTTCACCTGGAACGCGACCTGAAATCGTGGAGCTTTCTGGAGATGCTGCGTTAAAACCCTCTCCTTCCTGTTTCTCAATCATTCTAGATAAAAAACGCTCAAACGGTAGGACCCCATAATGCTCCTGAAACTCTTCAAACCAGATATTCCAGGGTAGGGACCAGCTTTAGCGCGTCCGCCCGCCTGCCCCATTCATGGGGGAAGGTAGTCACCTGCGATATCCAGATCAAATTGTTAAACAGTATAATTGGGTTCCTACCGTTTGCACATTTTTGCCTGACTCAGTCACCATTAATGGTTGTTACTACTGGAATGACTATTACTACTAGAGTGGTTGTTGCTACTGGAATGGCTATTACTACTGGAGCGATTTTCACTGTAGGAATGACTGTTACTATTGTTGCTACCGGAGTGATTGTTGCCATTGGAGCTACGGTTGTTGAAGAAATGACTGTTACTATACTGCGCTTCACAATCATCATAACCTTGTTGGAAGGCACGCTTATAGCTTGCGCTATAGCCCTGATCGTAAGGAGATGATGCTATGCGATGGAAATTCTGGCTGTGCTCTTGTTGGCAAGTACGATAGCCATCCTGATAACCATCCTGATTGCCTTGAATATGGCCTTCAGCTCGTTTGCTCCGGCAATACTGATAACCAGCGTTATACCCCTCGCTGTAGCCTGGTTCCCAGTAGAATGAGTCTGCCGGTGGAATCCGTTGTTCACAAGCAAAATAGCCATTCTGATAGCCCTGTCTGTAGTTTTGACTGTAGCTATCTCCACTAGTAGAGTGTTGAGGAGGATAGGAAAAGCTACTGCTATTCGTATGTGGATGGGTATCTCTGGAGGCAGCGAAAGCCTGTGGTGATCCACTACTTACAAATGCAAGTGCGCTCAACAGTAGAGTTCCGAATAGCAAATTTCGTAAGATGTGGTGCATAGATTGCTCCTTTTAAGATGAAAAATCTTTTAAAAACTATAAGGTATGTTACTACGTATGCAAAACACTGAGTTGAGACTACGAGAAAAACCATTCTCATATAGAATAGAGGGGCTGAGAAATGGTGGGTGTCTATATGTTTATTTGCATAAACGCGATAAATCTGGCGCGATGGGCGTCAGCTTTCCAGAGGGAAAGAATTTTTTGTTTCAGGCCATATCCGGTTTATTTTTGAAACAGCATAAGCTGACCCCTACTAGGCAAGCAGTCTATTCTGTGGTATCTTACTTTTGATAGCTCATCCCATTCTTCCTCGTATCAGTTGAGCATCCTAATGGAGGATACTATGCGTGAAATCTCCCCTGACCTGAAAACAGTCCCACGAATCAAAGCTAGCTATGCTCGTTACGTTTTCTGGATCATGTTCGCGATTAGCTTTCTGAATTATCTCGATCGCTCTATACTATCAGGTGCCATGAATATCATCGCCAAAGAACTGCATTTTGGCATTGAAGGCATCGGCTTTATCTCTTCTGCATTCCTGGTTATCTATACGCTTGGAATTATGCCACTGGGTATTCTGGCTGATCGTCTGGCACGTAAGAATGTTGTGGCGAGCACTGTCGCTGTCTGGAGCGTGATTACCGCTCTTACCGCTCTATCCATGAATTTTGCAATGCTCTTTGCCTCGCGTATGCTCTTGGGTATCGGTGAGGCTGGCTATTTTCCCGCTGGAACCGCCCTCATGAGCGACTATTTTAGCCGTAAGAACCGTTCACGTATTCTCAGCTGGTGGAGCGTGGCCCAGGTCTTTGGTATTCTCTTCGGAACAGCTATTGGAGGCATTGTGGCTGGCCTCTATACAGGGGCATGGCGGCTGGCATTTATTTTTACTGGTATTCCTGGCCTGTTTCTGGCCTTTTTGGCCTGGCGCTTGCGCGAACCAAAGCGGAATCAGGCCGATGAAGAGGCCGCAGAGAACGATCCCTCCTTCACGGTTCCAGAAGTGGGGAAGGAGCCGCCCCATACCATCAAGATCCCACAAAGTATTGCCGCACAGATAAAGTCGCTGCTCCGCATCAAAACGTTAATTGTCTTGACTGTTATGCAGATATTCGCCTATTTCGTCGTGTCGGTTAATCTCACCTTTTTACCTACCTACCTGCAACAAAATGATACCTTCGGCTTCACCTCAGGTAAAGCAGGCCTTTTTTCTGGTGGCGTGATTGCTCTTGCTGGTATGGTTGGAACCGTCGCTGGTGGCTACCTGGCCGATGCCCTCACCCGCCGTTATGCGGGCGCTCGTATCCTGATCTGTGGCATTGGTTTTCTGTTAAGTGCACCATCTTTTGCCCTAGCCGTGACAACGCATAATCTTGTGCTGTTCACTCTCTTTTTTGTCATAACGACGATTCTACTGACGTTCTATCAAGGACCCAGTACAGCCGCCGTTCAGGACATTGCCCCTTCTTTCTTACGTGCTACCGCTGTATCAACCGTCTTGTTGATCGCGCATCTGCTGGGTGATGCCTTCTCACCCTCAATTGTGAGCGTGTTGGCGGCAACCTTTGATCCGACGCATGGATTGCACTTTAAGAATGCGCTCGCTGGACACGATATGAGCATGGCGTTGCTCGTTACCTGTGTCCCGGCCCTTGTCCTCGCTGGCCTGATCGGAATCTTCGGCGCTCGCTGGATGGGCGCTGATGTTGCCGCTGCTGAACAAGCAGATCGTGCAGTAAAACAAGCCCGCCTCGACAAAGGGACACAGTGAAAACCATTGACTCCAACTATTTGCAAAAACGAAGAGAGAATCGCCCAGATACATGAAATACTTCTATTGCCGTATAGTCCCGATTTACTGATTCCGTCACCATCCATAGGGTGTCCTATAGTTGGAGACTTCAATGATGAAAAAAGCGCACTCCACAAAACGCCATCAGCATCCCATACTCATCGCAGGCTTCAATCACATCTCCATCGCGCAGAGAGCCACCCGGCTGCACAATATAGGAGACGCCATAGCGAGAAGCACAATCAATATTGTCACGAAAAGGAATGAAGCCATCGGAGCCAAGAGTAACGCCATGCAAATTGCTCATCCACTTATCTTTTTCCTGCGTCGTGAGGCGTACTGGCACCTGCGAAAAAAACGCCTCCCACTCTTTCTCTTCCGCTGGCGTCAGGTCATCGCGCAAATATTGATCGATAGCATTGGCCTTGTCCGGCCTCTTGACGCTACTCTTCCAGGGTAGCTGAAGGGTAGCTGGATGTTGGCGCAGATACCAGGTGGTTGCTTTAGAAGCTGCCAGCCGTGTACAGTGAATGCGGGATTGCTGACCCGCACCGATGCCTATCGTCTGTCCATCATAGGTGAAGCAGATCGAGTTCGATTGAGTATATTTGAGCGTGATCATCGCCAGAATCAGATCGCGCGTCGCTTCTGGAGTCAGCTCTTTCTTTTTGGTTGCAATGTTTTCTAGCAGTCTGGCATCAGGAATCAGAGTATTGCGTTGTTGTTCAAACGTCACGCCAAAAACGTCGCGCCGCTCAATCTCGCGTGGTTCGTAGGCAGAATCTATTTCCAGTACGAGATATTTCCCCTGTTTCTTCTTACGTAATATCTCCAACGCTTCAGCTTCATAACCCGGAGCTATAACACCATCCGAAACCTCGCGACCGAGCAGGCGTGCAGTGGGTACATCAACGATATCGCTCAATGCAGCAAAGTCGCCGAACGAACAGAGGCGATCGGCCCCGCGTGCGCGAGCATAGGCCACGGCCAGAGGTGATAATTCAAGATCTTCGACACTATAAGACTGACGCAGAGCATCATTTAAAGGTACGCTAATCGCAGCACCAGCTGGACTGACATGCTTAAACGATGCAGCGGCAGGCTGACCCAGCACCATTTTTAATTCGCGCACCAGTTGCCAGGAATTAAAAGCATCCAACAGATTAATATAGCCAGGTGCGCCACTCAGCACCTTGAATGGAAGTTGCCCATCTTGCATAAATACCCGCGCTGGCTTCTGATAAGGATTTAAGCCATAGCGTAGACTCATTTCGTTATTTTCCAATGTTGTATATCCTTTACGTTAATCTTTGCTCGTAGACCATAATGCCCACCAGATAAACAAGCCTTGAAATGGTGCTCGTAGCAGATGATAGATGCGTGTCTTCACGAAGCGGCCCGTCCGAATATCTCGTACAGCATGGTAGATATTAGCGGGAAAGATTGCGACCAATAATGCAGCCAACCCCCAGCCTGCGACGCGCTGAAAACGTGGAATAAGTACTCCTATACCACCAAGTAATTCAAATATACCACTAATATACAACGCGGTTCGACGCAATGGTAGAGAAGGAGGGATGATTTGTAACTCTGTATCAGCAGCAATGAAATGGGGTAAAGAGGCACTAATAAAAAGCACTCCTAAAGCTGTACGTGCGATATCTTTCGGCTTCCAGCGAAGGCGCTTCCATGTTGATTTTAATACCATAAAAATTCCTTTTTGGAGATATAAATTTCATGCTGGAGCCATGTTTGCTTTCCCTCCAGATTTATGTTTAATTGCTTACTATGTTAAGCTATTTTAGCATGAAATATCAATGCAGGTAGAAAACTGTATAAGACTTTTTCTTTACAATCCTGCCCCTTCACCTGTTCAACCTTCACTTGTATTTGAGGGAACAGGGGAGTGTACATTAGAAGTTGTTGGCCATGCAAATATGGACTTTGCTGAAGGAGTCCAGAGGCTTTTCATAAGATCCCAGATGACTATTGTGATTACTCCTAGCATGAGCAATGCGAGATAAGGTTGACCTATGACCGTCATTTGCATTAAAAATGGCATATAGCTCTCCAGAGAACATAATTGTACGACAATAGGCACATAAAAATACTTTGGAAAGTAAAATGCGTAGATCAGGGAGAGTACATCGGCCAGGTAAAAGTATCTCTCATGCATCTCTGGCAAAAGGAATGGCACGATTAAGACAAACGCAAGCGCCAACTTCAGGATGATTTCGTTGCTCATTTTCTTTTTGCTCGCGATTACAACAAAACTGAGGAGAAGAACTACGCCCAGGGTAAGAACAATGCCTGCGTAATTCCAGGGAAGAAGTTGTTGTTTTGGCACTGGAATGAGCTGGAACAATGTTGGAGCGCTCAAAGACAAAGAACTTGATGGGTAGCCAGCCTGGGTGAAGTAGAGTGTGAGCATATCAACAAAATTTCTGCCCAGCAGGTACGCCGGGAGAATAATAACTACATAGACGAGGGGAAGAATAAAAAAGTAGCGCAAACGTACTTCTCCAGCCATCCATAACACAAAGAGTAGTGGAAAGAGAAAAATCGCTTGCAACTTGAATGCAAATGCGACCCCAAAGCAAATAAATGTCCAGAATTGCTTTTTGCACACTAAAAAGTAGAGTCCTGCTAGTGAAAACGAGGTATAGATGCCATCGCTCTGAGCCCAGAGGGAGCTGTTGATGAAAATAGTTGGAAGAAAAAGTACAATCAGTGCGGCAATGATGGGAAGATATGATTTTCCATATCTGCTTCTGACAATGAGATAGACAACGACGGCCAATACAAGATCAAAAAATATAGATACTGATTTTATTGCCGTGATTTTTGAAAGAGGAAGGTGAGTAGCGATAACCAGGAGATACAAATAAGACTTGTTATAATTTGAAAAATTATATTTGAGTGCCAGAATGCCTCCATGCGATTTGATAAAATCATACCAGGGGCTGAGATAGACGTTATAATCTCCCGAATGAATAGGCAAGAGATCTTTACGCAAGAGCAATGCCAGTAACACGATTCCTATAACGAGGCCCCACTCACGTAACCACGCTATACTTTTGTTTATCATGTGCCACTCCTTTCCTTGTGCATACATATCTTTATGACGATTTTTATTGTGCGTATATAACTTTATGGCTGTACTATAGCACAAAGGTGCGTGTGCATTATAAGCAAAACTATCCCGCCGGGGGTAATGTGCGCGATGCAGTGATCTCTTCGGTCGAGTATGATGATCCCTCCTGCCACAATACCAGTTTTAGTGGAGTAACCGGGCAGACCGCGCAGTGTGTTTCCTGGCATCCACAAGTCACGATTGTCTTTGATTCCTCAACGAAGGTGACCAACCAGACCAATACGATGAGTTGCACGACCTGGACCTCAACCACCTTCCGTTGCGATGATCCGGTAGATCTCTCTGGGTCAGGTAACTTGCCCATCGCCAATGCCGAAAATACCTATGTACTCAATGACATCAAGGTGCAGATCAATGGCAACTTGTTGCGCGAGTATCGGCTCTCCTACGATCAGGGAGGACCGCAAACCATTATAGACCCCTATAGTGGACTCAACGAGAGCGCCGCCGGGTACCTGAACCTGGCGAAGATTGAGCAACTGGATATCAATGGACACCTGCTCAACGCACCCGTGACCACGATGAGCTATACCGAGGTGCCACAGCACTATATTGACAAGAACCATACGCCAGCGCCAAGAGTACCTGCCCCTCCTGGGTGCACTCAGTGGCAGTGGCTGTGCGCTGTGGGAGCAGAGCTACAACAGCTACTACCTGACAAACCTCGACAATGGGATGGGCTGGAATGTGGTGATGACCTGGAAGGAGGCGCACAACAACACCCATGGATCACTAGGCAACGATCCCTTTACCTGTGACGCGACAGGAGCGCAGACGCCAACGAGTCTCTGCGGTGAGGCCGATGATCAAAATTGGAGCCGCATCGTGCTCTCTCAACGGGTGGAGCAAACCAACGGCGTCAGTTCCAAGTGGACCTATCAGTATTATCTCAATGGATTCTCGGCTCAACCCTGTAGTGATTGTTCGCAAGGCTACAACTGGGGCAACCAGAATGATGATGACTACTCCGACTACTACAACGGACAGTTTACCAGCTTTGCCAAAACGCAAGTAACCAATCCAGATCAATCCTCGCAGACCGACTACTTTGCCTCGACTCCCGGTTGGGGCCTTGCCAACAGCAGCATCACCTGTTATAGCGCCTCGCCGTGTCATCCTGCTCCCTATTGGAACCTGGATCCGGGTGGCTCAGGCAAGCTGAAGACCCAGGAGGACTTCGGTATTGATGGCAAACTGCTGCAGGTAACCAACAATACCTATGCCATGAACTGTCCTCCAACTGGAGTGGCAGGAAGTCAGAATGCAGCAGGCGGCACGGTCGATCCGGGCGGGAACTACCTGTTCAGCCAACTGGATCACAACAATCCCGTGATCGTATGTGACCCACGTGTGACACAGATAGATACCTACAAGGTCGATGGAGTCACCGATCTTGCTGGCTACCTCACTGATGCCCGCGTCGTCCACACAACCGTCAATACGACCTATGATGGCGATAATCAAGGGCTCAGTGCTCCCTACGATTATGGAAACGTGAGCAAGGTAGATACCACGGGCAACGACGTAGGCGGACTCCATTTTGTGCAGGCATCGACCTATTATCCCAATGACAATCTGGGTTCCAACGTCTACCTGACCAACCTACCCGCCTTCGCGAAGAATCTGGATGGGTCGGGAACTGCCTATGGATGTAGCGCTTCCATTTATGGTGCCAATACCTCCGCAACGCAGGCTCCCACCATTCCCGCTGTGACGCAGCAGGTAGGCTATGTGCAGCAGCACGCAGGCTGCACCTCAACAGCGGTCACGACAGAGCACACCTATGATAGTTCGGGTAATGCCATCACGGGAACCGATCCCGACGGGCATCTGGGTTGTACGCGTGCTAAGAGCACGACGCAGTACAGTGCCTGTGCCAATTATGATGGTTTTGGCACGCACCTGACCTATGCACTCAATGCGAAGAATCAGCCAGTCACCTATCGTTACAATGCCGCTCTGGTCAGTACGGGCTATGGGCAATGGTTGATGGGCACGACCAATGCCAATGGGCAGACGACGACCTACGGCTATGATACTCTGGGTCGGCTGACTAGTATCGTGCTGCCAGGCGATTTGCAAGCTCAACCAACGACCAGCTACACCTATATCAACACCTGTACCCCAGGCTCGACGACTCCTTGCCTGGAACTGCAAACGACGACGCGGTTAACCAGTGGCAGCAATACCACAACCACGACGAACCAGTTGTACGATGGAATGGGACGGCTGGTGGAGACTCAATCTCCTGGACCCAATCAGTTCTCCAAGTTGCCCGCCACAGGTTCCCTGCTGGTAACCTATACCATCTATGATAGTATGGGCCATGCCACAACCAGCAGCTTGCCCTATGCGATTGCGGCAAGTGCAACCATCCGCTATGCAAATCCTGACCTGAATCAGGCACGCACTGTGAGTACCTTTGATGGTCTGGGTCGTCCATTGGGCAGTGTCTCCTATGGCATCGGGTCGCTGATCCTGTCAGAATCAACGATCAGCTATACGGTGGGGCAAGGTCTTCCCAGCTTCACGACGGATACCAGCACCCCGTTTGAACAGACGATCACGCTGGATGCCTACAATCATCAAGCTATTAACTACACGGATGCCTTGAGTCGAGATCGCTATGAGCAGGTTTTCAGTGGAACCTCCAGTCCCTACACGGTCGTACGGACCGTACAGTACAATCGAGATGAGGTAGGCAATCTGCTCCTCAACAGTCACCTTTAATGCAAACTCGAATGTTCAAGCAACTAGCATTTCAACCTATGATGGATTACAGCGTGTGACGGGTTGGAACGACTCAGATCAAGGATCGTGTGCCAATACGCCCATGCCAGCTTCCTGTAGCAGCAGTTCGGATACGTCCTGGAAGGTAAGCTACGATGCTGATGGGAACAGTACTCAGTCAAACCGACCCACGCAATCAGACAACCTATGCGAGCTATGATGCACTCGATCGGCAACTTTGTCGTGGCACTACCTCAGCTCAGGTCAATCCTTGTCAGAATAGTGCCTACGCAACATTCTTCTACGACGGCTATGACAAAAGTAGTAATCGCAGGTGTAACCTTCCCTTCAGGTTGTATGGCCCCCAGCGGAACTTCGGCCCCAGTCGGAGAAACGGTCGCTGAGACGTTTAGTAATGCAGCAGGTAGTGGATGGCGCTGTGCTGGCTTTGATGCTCGTGGAGAGACGACCACCACTACACTTTCGGTCACGGCGAATAGTCAGACGACGACGCAGACCCTTTTACAGAACTATAACGATGGCGGGGAACCCACGACGCTGACCTATCCTGATGGAGAGATTATCACCTCTAGCTACGATAGTAATGGTTACTTCCGTGACATGAGTAGCGCCAATGGAGCCATTGTTAGTGGTGTTCAGTATACCAATGCTGGGCAACTGGCAGGCATGACTATTGGGGGAGTGGCCTATCAGGGAACTGTAACGAAGCCTGTCACGATGAGTATGGCCTATGATAGCATCCAGCGTCCTACCTCTACAAGTGTGAGCGTGAATGGAACCTCCCTCTTCAGTCAGGGACAGACCTATGACAATGTTGGTAATATCATCCAACTCACATCAACGCTTCCTTCCAGCAATGGAGGGAGTAAGCGCGACAATCAATCGTTCTGCTATGATGCGTTGAACCGACTGGTGTGGGCAGGTAATGGTGGGACGCCATCAGGAGGAGATCATTGTGGGTTGGCTCCCTCTGGAAGCACAACCTCCGGGTATAGCCAATCCTTTAGCTATGACGCCCTGGATCGCATGACCTCGGATCGGCGGGAACCGAGACGTATGCTGATGCCTCTCATGTGCATGCAGTAACTGGACTCAGTTCAGTTCCTATCCCTATGCTAGCTACGACGTGATGGGCAACATGACCTGTCGCAATGTCAGTACAGTAGTTCTCAGAGTTGTGCCAGTGGATCGCAAACGGGCGCAACGATGAGCTATGACAACGAAGGTCGGCTCAGCAGTTGGAAGGCTCCCAGCGGGACAACGGGCAGTCAGCAGTACCTCTACGATAACGAAGGCAACCGAGTACTGCAACAGCAGAGTACGAGTAGTGGCAGCAGCAGCGTCATCACCTTCGATGGTTTGACTGATACCACCATCAGTAATGGCAGTAAGAGCACCACGAAGTACTATCATGCGGGTGGACAAACAGTCGCAGAAGTAACCGGAACCGCCTGGTACGTTCCTGGCCCCCGATCTGCTTGGGAGTGCAGTGCTAGCTTTACACAGCGATGGAAGCGTGCAGTCGGTCCAATTGTATGCGCCCTATGGCTCCTCGCGCTACAGTGTGGGAACCATGCCCACGGCCTACAATTTCACTGGGCAACGCTTTGATAGTCAGACAGGGTTGCTGTATTACAATGCGCGGTATTACGATCCGGTGAGTGGGCGCTTCACCAGTGCAGATCTCATGCTCACTAATACGATGGGGATGGATCCCTATGCCTATGTCGGAAACAACCCGGAGACCTGGATGGATCCTAGCGGACAGATGCCCATTGCCAACGATGGTACAGGAGGCGGCATTGGTTGTATGACCTCGGTATGTGTGGAGACGGAAACGCCTCCAGTGATCAATGACAATCGAGGGCCGGAAGTCAAAGACCCTTCTAACGACATCCCATCCATAGGTAATCTTGGAAGTGCGTTAGATGGGGATCTGCAGATCCCCGAGCAAAAGGACCCGCTCGCCAATGATATGGTAAGTCTTGTGGGTGAGCTGCTCAATTCTATCAACTTCTGGTTGACGGAAGCGATCACCATACAGATGGCAGAGAAGGCCTTGGAGAAGGGCATTCTTACCGCATCTAAACAGTCTGGTCAGGGACAAGAGCCATCAACGGGAGGAGGTGAGCCTGCGGCAGAGCCAACATCAGGGGGAAGTGACACCAATACCGTGACTTATAGTCGTGTTCAAGGAGGTACACCACCTAATGCTAGCCAGTCTCGGATTTAAGTCAATAAAGATGGTAGCATTAGCATATCGAATAAAGATGCCAATTTGAATGTGAGTGTAGGAGATGAACATGCTGCTTACTTTCAAGGGATCCGAGGAGATGGCAGCGAAGTCGTCCAATTTGATCTTCCTGAGTGGTTCGATAACTTTGTAAAGGAAAGTGCAATCAAGCAAGAAAACTACAGAAGTAATCCTCTCAACCAAGGGCGTACAGCGCCTAAGATAGTGGATCCAACTACACCTGGCCGTTCCTATGAGTTTCCTTCTCCTTCGATTCGATGGATAGAAGAAAATGCGACTAACGGACGTGTAGTTAAGTAACTTTAGTCAGGCATCTGATGCCGAGAAATAGAATTATTCTATTTCTCAAAAATAGTGGAATGAACTTACCCAGAATTATATGAATATAATTCTGGGTAAGTTCAAGTAGACAAATGGCCATGAATATATTATCCTAAAGAACCAGCAATGTCATATCAATTCTGGGCAATACCATAGAAAGACTTGATATTCGACATGTGTGTGCCATAAAGATCTACAATGAGAAAAGCTTAACAAATCTTATTTCCACTAAATGTTTTTGTTGGTATAGATCGATCTTTAATAAAGAAGGAGATGTAAACATATGGTAAGTTTTCCGTTACCTGAAGAGAAATCTGATTCCCCATTTCAATACTTCATCAAATTTCGAATCCCAAATCAGGAGCGCTTTCAAGCGCTTTCTCAGGTTTTTGAGAGGTTAAGGCAAGAGAAATCAAACTTATCTCAAGAAGACCTGGAAAAACGAGACATCATGATATAAAATTACAGATAATATTTTTGATTTATTTGATGAGCAATCATTACACTACTTTTGGTGGCCTTCAAATCAGGAAGTAAAAGATTATGCAAAGAAATGGCAGGCCTCACCAATCTCCCAACGTTTCACTGATCCTACCCTCAAAATCTCCCTGGGACTTTTCATCTATGATCGATAGTTTATTGACAGGTGAATATGAGCTGCTATCATGTAAATCACTAACATCTGAGATAGGTATCTTAACTTTTTCTCCCTACAGTTTACCGTATGGTGGTTCTGGAGCGATGAAAGCATTAATCCAGTCGTTTGATTGTGAGATTATAGGCGAGGAAGCAGGGGAAGGATATATATCCTACATTTAAGGTTTTTAAATGAAATCTTCTTTGATCTCGTGTGAGCTTGGATAAGTAGGTTTATCTAAATGAATAGTTATGAAACGGTTATACCTAAGCGCGTAGCTACTCCAACATCAGAGATAGGATAAATCTGTTCACGTGGCAAAATCAATTGAGCATCATCACGCTTCTGAACATGCTGGTATTGTTCCCTGACGAAATCAGAAATATCCTCAATCTCAACAATCCACTCGCGAGCATACTGAACCAATATCTCGCCTGCTAGTCCAAGCTGAATTGCCCGTCGCTCGACCTTCGTGCCCACAGGATCGTGGTCGGGGTCCACTGCAGCCGCACGCTTGAATGCTCGATTGCCCATTTCCATGTCTCCTCGTTGGAATAAATTTCCTTCGTGTATGTTGAATGTACGGCCTGGGCTAGAAGGCTATCAAATCCTGACCTCTTGAGATGCACAGCAAGAACAACCTCCTGTCCTGGCTTGTAGGCCCAACCACAACGATACATCATCCAGAGGAAATTGGGTTTTATCCACGACATACGAGAAAGCGAAAATTCGCCTCCAAAGTATCCATGCAGAGCCGCAAAATGACCGATGGAGGGTCGGTACGCCTGATAGACGATGATGGAATGATCGTCGAATTGAGCAAGGATATGACGACCAGTTTGAGGCCAACGAGCAATTTGGATCTGATATGGCTCTAGTAATAGGTTCAAACTTCTTCCCTCTGTATCATTTTGTCTAGATTATAGCATGGATGGTGCTGCACGGGCTATGATGCTCGTGGTAAGACGACCCCCGACACCTTTTCAGTCACTGCAGACGGACCGACCACGACACAGAACGTGTCGATGACCTACAACGATCTGGGAACCATCAACAGTCTGACCTATCCCGACGGCGAGACCGTCACCACCCAGTACGATAGCAATGGACATGTGCGCTCGGCCTACTTTGGAACCAGCAGCAGCAGCGATCCCGTTGCCTTCCTGGCCGGACATGTCAGCTATATCAACAGTGGACAACTGGCGGGAATCGCGGTTGGCGGAACGGCCAACAAAACCAGCGTTCCTACCTCCATCTTCAGCACCTCCCTGAGCTATGATGGCATGCAACGACCCGTGAGCAGTAGTGCCACGCGCACCGGAGCCAGCAGTCCCTTCTGGAACCAGCAACGCACCTTCGACAACGCAGGCAATATCCTTCAACTCTCCACGACGTTGCCCACGGTGAGCGGAGGAAGCAGCAAAACGGACAATCAATCCTTCTGCTACGACGCGCTTGATCGTTTGACCTGGGCAGGCAATACTGGCACGCCATCAGGAGGAGATCATTGTGGGTTGGCCCCTCTGGAAGCACGACCTCGGGATCGGCGGGAACCGAGAGCTATGCCAGTTATGACGCGATGGGCAACATGACCTGTCGCAATGTTAGCAGCAGTAGCTCTCAAAGTTGTTCCAGTGGAACACAAACGGGTGCCACAATGAGCTACGACAATGAGGGTTTGAGTACCTGGACGGCTCCCAATGGGACAATGGGCAGTCAGCAGTACCTCTACGATAACGAGGAGAATCAGGTGTTACAATGGCAGTGCACCAACAGCGGCAACAGCACAGTTATCACCTTTGATGGATTGGCTGATACTACTGTGAGCACTGGGAGTAAGAGCGCTACCAAGTACTATCATGTTGGTGGACAAACAGTTGCAGAAGCCACCGGGACGGCATAGTATGAGCTGATGTCGGATTTTTGGGATGATGCGGTTTAAGATAGAAAAAAGGAATTAAGTATGGAATTACAATATTTTGTTGAAATAATTAATAAAGGTACAAAAATATGGAATATATGGAGGAAAGAGCATGCAGAGTTCGAGCTCAATGCAGAGAAGATGAGTCTTCCCCAGGCAAGTTTGCAAGGAGTTCACTTTAATAAATTAAATCTGAGAGGGGCAAATTTGAGTGGGGCAGATCTGTCTGAGGCGACGCTGGCATATTCTGATATTATTGGGGGCGATTTGAGTTATGCAAGATTAGATAAGGCAGATCTGAGAGGGGCAAATTTGAGTGGAGCAAAACTCATCGGTGCCAGTCTCGTTGGTGCCGATTTGCGTAGAGCATTGATGAATGGAGTTAAACTGAATAATGCAAATTTGACACACGCTCATTTGGCACAGGCAAATTTGAATTATTCGGACCTCCTTGATGCAAACTTTGCTGGAGTTGATTTCACCAATGCAGAAGGAATTGATGGCAATTTTACCAGAGCAAATTTTAGAGATGCGACCCTCACCCATGTAGATCTCAGTTTTACAACATTCATCGATGCGAATTTTACTAGTGTGAGTCTTACAGCGGTGGATTTTACTGCTGCTGATCTCACGGGTGCAAATCTTCGTTCTGCACGATTGAGTGAGAGTGTCTTCGTAAGGACGATCCTGGCAGAAGCTGACTTTACCTCTCTTTCGCTCGCTCGTACGTCGTTTGTGGATGTCGATTTGAGTACGGTAAGAGGTTTGGAGACGATAGAATATCTTGAAACCTCTACGATGAATTTGGAGACGGCTCGACGGTCCAAGGGAAAATTACCTGAAATATTTCTTAAGAATGTTATCATTTCTGATATACATTCTTGAGTGTTTGAAACGAGGATGGTTGATGACTTTTTTGCCATAAGAAAGAAGCGCTTCTCTGCCGGAGCCAGGCTGATTATTCGGACCTCACCGTCGGTGAGTTATCAAGGTACAACCACACAGAACATGTTTATGAGCTATAACGATGCGGGAATAGTGAACAGCCTGATCTATCCAAATGGAGATACTCTCATCTCTAATTATGATAGTAAGAGATATCTGCGCTTGCTGTATTTCAGTTCGACTAGTAGCAATGTTCAATCTCCTTTCTGGTAAGACGGGTCAGCTACAAGATGTGAGAAATCGGGTGGAGATGGCATTGGAGCACCATCGCCAAAACCAGTGTTCCCACCTCCATCTTCAGCACCTCCCTGAGCTATGATGGCATGCAACGACCAGTGAGCAGTAGCGCCACGCGAACCGGAGCCAGCAGCCCCTTCTGGAACCAGCAGCGAACCTTCGACAATGCGGGCAATATCCTTCAACTCTCCACGACGCTACCCACCGTCAGTGGAGGAAGCAGCAAAACGGACAATCAATCCTTCTGCTACGACGCGCTTGATCGTTTGATCTGGGCAGGCAATACGGGAACGCCATCAGGAGGAGATCATTGTGGGTTGGCCCCCTCTGGAAGCACGACCTCCGGGTATAGCCAATCCTTTAGCTATGACGCCCTGGATCGCATGACCTTGGGATCAGCGGGAACCGAGACATATAGGGATCCCTCCCAGTCACGCAGCCACCGGACTCAGTTCGGTTCCCAGTCCCTACGCCAGCTACGACGCGATGGGCAACATGACCTGTCGCAATGTCAGTAGTAGTAGTTCGCAGAGTTGTGCCAGTGGATCGCAAACGGGTGCCACGATGAGCTACGACAACGAAGGTCGACTCGTCAGTTGGAAAGCCCCCAAAGGAAGCACGGGCACCGATCAGTTCCTCTATGACAACGAAGGCAACCGGGTCTTGCAGCGCAGCAGCACCTCCAGCGTGAGCGACACGATCACCTTTGATGGCTACAGCGAAGTCGTGATCAGCGGGGGAACCTCGACGATCACCAACTACTTTAGTGTGGCGGGACAACGTGTGGCGATGCGTAAAGGGGCCATCCTCTCGTATCTGTTGCCCGATTTCCTGGGCAGTAGCAGCGTCGCGCTTAACAACGACGGGAGTACCCAGGCAGTCCAACTGTACGCCCCGTATGGCTCGGTGCGCTACAGTGACCAGGTGATGCCCACGACATATAACTTCACGGGGCAACGGCTCGATAGTCAGACGGGGTTGTTGTACGACAATGCGCGTTATTACGATCCGGTGAGTGGACGCTTTATCAGTTCGGACACGGTGCAGAACAACACGAAAGGCATGGATTCCTACGCGTATGTGGGTGATAATCCCGTCGTGCGAACCGATCCGAGTGGGAAGTGTTGGCCCTTATGTACGATGCTCATTGGAGCGGCCATCGGAGCCGTCGTAGGAGTCGCGTCAACCGTGGTGAGTGGAGCCATTACTCGGAAAGATGCCTTCAGGAGGACAGATCGCGCAGGCGGCAGTGACCGGAGCCGTAGCAGGAGCGATCACAGGATTAGCGGGACCGGAGGCGGGTCCACTTGCCAGAATAGCAGCGGGAGCGGTGGCCAATGCGGCGGGACAAGCGGTGGGTAATGCGATGCAAGGCAAACCGATCATGGATGGGGTCGGGCAAGCGGCGATCACGGGTGCAGTTACAGGTGGCGTGATGGAGGGAGCGGGAGCGCTGGCTGGGAAGATCGGTGGTGACGTGGAAGATGGGGCATCGTCGGTGTTAGATGATGCAGGTTGCAGTTTTACTCCTGCGACACCTGTCACCACGGATCACGGGGGGCAGTCCATTGGCACGTTGAAAGTGGGAGAAAAGGTTCTGGCCTATAATCCCAAAACGAAGAAGATGGAACTGCAACCGATCTTACATGTCTGGATCACTCAGGACAACGATCTGGTCAATCTCACGCTGACGACGCATTCTGGCCACGGCAATGGGGCGAAACTGGTCAGTGAAGTGATCCATACCAATAAGAAGCATCCGTTCTTGACGGTGGAGAAGGGTTTCCTTCCAGTTGGGCAGATCAAGCTGGGAATGCACGTAGTGGAGGCCGATGGGCAGGTGGGAGTGATCACGGGATGGGCGCTTGTACTAGGTGTGATGACGATGTACAATCTAGAGGTTGCTCATGACCATACCTTCACAGTTGGCAATGCACAATGGATAGTGCATAATAAGTGTGATAGTACTATTCTTCGGCGTAATATGAAGGCGGATAGCGGAGCACCCTTACCCGATGGGTATCAGGCCCATCATCTTATTCCCTGTGAAACTTTATGTAGCCCGAAGGTAGCAAGCTTAATTGAAACTTCAGGATTTGACATAAATAGCGCTGACAACGGAATTGGGTTGCCTAGTACTGAGGAGGGTTCACTTGCTACTGCTGCTGCTTCACCACTTCCGTATCATAGTTCAAGTCATGACTTCTATACTGGCTATATACAAGGACAACTGGAGATATCTTATGATGACTTAGAGGCTGATGGTCTACTAAACGATCCACTATCAGCGATGAACGCTATAACAAATGCTCTAGATACTGCGAATGCATACATCGCTGAGCTTGGTTTCTCAGGTTTTAACTATGGGGAAGCAGTACGAATTAGTTAAAATGCTGCTCATAATGCCTCATTTTGTAAATTGAGGAGAAGAAAGGAGAAAGTATCGAAGAATACATGAGTAGAAGAGCTTTTCAAGGAGAAAGATAGATACTCATGTATTCTTTATCTATTCATCGCTGAGCATTTGTTTTGTGACCTTTACTTCAGGAGGAGAAATGTACTATCTACTTTTACACGCGTTGCCGGATGAAGGGAAAGATGTTCCCTTTCTCGAAGCTTTCGAACCAGAGATCTGTACAGCATTTGTACGCAAGCAAGAGGTCGCAGAAGAAGTTCCTTTTCTCAGCTTTATGGTTGATCCGGAATGTCTTCATCTGGACTATCTTCGTAGTCGCAATACCTTTGATGGATATCTATGCTCAGCGCGTTTTCTGACGCTTCTCACATATGAAAATGTTTCGTATCGTGCCTATCCTGCTCAATTGATAGATATCGTCACACGAGATGTCCTCTCTCTTGATTACTCGTTCTGGATGCCAGAAGAGATCGAGAATGCGATTGACTGGGAGCACTCCGATATCTGGATTGATCCCATCTCTGGATGGAAGCAATTGACCCGGCTCGTTCTGACGAAGGAAGGTGAGGCGTCTGCACCTCTCCTGTTTAAAGTGAAAGGAAAAAGGCATCTTCTCGTTGATGAAGCGATCCGTCTCAAATGTCTCCAGGCAGAAATAAAGGGAGTCGCTTTTGCCCCGTTGAATGCCCTGTTTCATCCAGAAAGAGGAATTGAATTGCTGGAAGTTGAGCAACAGGTGCAAAATCACCTGGATGATTGGAAAGCGTGGGATCGTTTGAGTGATGTCTTCATGTTATTACATCGCTATCAAGAAAGTCTTGATGCTATCAATCATGCCTTACTCATTGAAGAGGAAGTTTCAAAATTATGGTATATGAAAGGAGTTCTGCTAGCCCATTTACAGCAGCCACAAGATGCTCTAGAAGCCGTGAGAAGGGCGACGGAACTTGATGCTCAGAGCCTTGCGTGGAGTGATTATAGTCGTCTGTTACGAGATTTGGGGCGAACGCAGAAGCTATCGAAGTCGCCAAACACTTTGTGCAGCTTCGGGGTGACAGCTCCCTCGCCTGGTTGGTACTAGGAAATGCCTATGTGGCAAGAGGAGAGAACGAGGAAGCGCTGGAGGCATTTGAAAAAGTTTTGAGCCTGAGAAAGGGAGGACCATCGACAGGTATTGAGAAAGTGTCTCTCCCTCAAGCAGAAGTGCTTTCACGCCTGGGCCGATATGAGGAAGCTCTTGCGGTCTATAATCATCCGGCCTTATCCTCCTCGCGAGATAGTGATGTGTGGAGGGCGAAAGCGCGAGTTTTGCGGACGCTTGATCGCCACGATGAGGAAATACAAGCAGAACACAAAGCACAAGAGTTGGAAGACCGGAAAGCAAGGAATTTACAGGCACGACCTCTCTAATTGCACCATGAGGAATAATTTCAGGGATAGGATTGGGCTTCCATGATAAAAAAGGAGCCAATGGTGTCATTTTAAATACTGATATGTGAGGAATTAAAAATGAATAAAGTTCTTCTTTGTGATTACTAAAAGGAGTGTAACCATGTATCTGGACAAGGCAAAAGCTCGTTTAGAAGAACTGCATCTCCTTCAGAAGCTCAACTTGGGCCGTGGGTGACGATAAGTTATCACTCACGGCTTTTTTTGTTCAGTTGCGCATTGTATAACTATATCTGCACAGCTTTTTTTGTCCTATCCCATGCCAGTTAAATGATCAAGACAAAGAGAAAGGATATGTTTATGCCAACAGAACTTCGTACCAAATTCTCAGCACCCTGGAACCACGCTTCCGTCTCCCTGAAACCTTCGGAATGCAGATAGCCGACCAGGAACGTATGATGCGCTTTGCCTATCGTATTCTGAGAGTATAGAAATCAAAGCCCAAAAAGTCTACCTTATCCAAGGTGAGGAGGGGTGGTTCATTTTCTTGCACGGCTGTAGGGGCGCAGTGAGTGGAGCGAACAAGCCCGTGCGCCCCCGCAAAACAATGAACTCCACCCCAAGGTGAGTCAAAATTCTCTATCAAAACTCACCTTTGGATAATGCATTTATTTCGTACGAGCCACACCCGTAAGCATCCCCACACAGAGCAGGTAAGTAGCCGTATGCATGACCATCAGAGTAATTGTTGAGGCTATATTGGTATTAGGGGTAGCGAGAAGCAAGAAATCAGGAATGAAAGTGAGCACAGAGTACTACCGTTGCAGCGATACGAAAGGTTGCAATAGGACGGCGAGCGGAACGATTAATAAGCGCAAAGATCCTTGTAGCCGCCAGTGTCCCAATAATGGTGAACGCAATAACGAATATTGGCGTTATCAACAAAGTGTGAACATATCTCCATCCATCATTCCTAATGCTTGAGAAACGAAATTTCTTACTGATGCGTGTACCTTGCGTGCCCACAATTACACATAATGAAACCTCTTTAACGATAGAGAAAGGAAACTTACTATGCAAGGTAATAAACTGGATGGATTGCGTGTCGCTATTCTCGTTTCAACAGACTTTGAGCAGGCCGAAATGACTGAGCCTAGAAAAGCACTCGAACAGGCCGGAGCTACAACAACCATCATCTCCCCTCAGCCGGGACAGATCACAGGCGTAAACCACGATGAGAAGGCCGATACCTTCAATGTAGACATGACCTTAGATCAGGCCAACCCGAACGATTTCGATGCCGTACTCCTCCCCGGCGGTGCCCTCAATGCTGATTTCATGCGCATGAATCCAAAGGCCCAAGACTTTGTGAAACAGGTTGATAGCAGCGGCAGACCTATCGCAATCATCTGCCACGCACCCTGGCTGCTCGTTTCTGCTGGCCTCGTCAAAGGTCGTACTCTAACAAGCTACCAGACAATTCAAGATGATCTTCGCAACGCCGGTGCCAACTGGGTTGACCAGGAGATGGTACGCGATCGCAACTGGGTAAGTAGCCGCAGCCCTAAAGACCTGGGCGCATTTAATCCCGCCATGGTCGCCCTGTTCAGCGAATACAAAACCCAGAAATCCCAGCAACGCCAGAACACAATCTCTGCATAACCTGAAGCCATGCTACCTGGGTAGGAGGATGTCCCTGGCTCATTGGTTGATATGAAATGGCTCGTAATCTGGGTAGGGGCGTGTCCTTGCGATCGCTCTCCATGGGCCACCAGGGCGGTCGCAAGGACACGCCCCTACCCAGGTATTCGTCAAGACGGGAATGCAACGTTAACGAAAGGAAGAACGCAAAAAATATGAAAGCTGTTGTTTATCACGGACCTGGGGATATCAGGCTCGACACTGTTAGCGATCCTAAATTAAAGGATCCACAGGATGCATTGGTTCGCCTGACTGCCAGTGCTATCTGTGGTACCGATCTGCACATGGTTCGTGGCACGTTTCCAGGTATGAAACCGGGAACCATCCTTGGTCATGAAGGAGTCGGTATTGTAGAAGAGATTGGCAAAGATGTTCGTAACCTGAACATCGGAGATCGCGTGATTATTCCTTCCACGATTGGCTGTGGCTACTGTGCCTATTGTCGCCAGGGCTATTATGCTCAATGTGATGTCGCCAATCCCCATGGTCCATCCGCTGGCACAGCCTTCTTCGGTGGTCCTATGCTGACCGGACCATTTGATGGTCTTCAGGCTGAATATGCCCGTGTTCCCTTTGCCACTGCCAACCTGGTCAAAGTACCTGACATAGTGACCGATGACCAGGCGATCATGCTGTCAGACATTTTCACGACCGCTTACTTTGGTGCAAAACTGGCCGAAATCGTGCCGGGTGATACCGTAGCTGTCTTTGGTACTGGTCCCGTAGGACAGTTCGCCATCGCCAGCGCGAAGCTGCTCGGTGCTGAACGCGTGATTGCTATTGATACTATTCCTTCGCGCTTAAGTATGGCCCGTGCTCAGGGAGCCGAAACTATCGACTATAATGCCATTGATCCGATAGAGACAATCAATGAACTCACACATGGTATGGGACCCAATCGCGTTATTGATGCTGTAGGTGTTGACGCCAATCGTCCTCATTCCGGTCCAGCCTCCCAGCAAGCCGATCAAAAAGATCAACAATTTGCGACCCAGAGAAAGCAAGTCGCACCGCATAATAAAGAAAAGGGCGACAACTGGCACCAGGGTGATGCACCTTCACAGGCTATTACCTGGGCGGTCCAGTCCATCGCCAAAGGTGGCACGCTGGGTGTTATCGGCGTCTATCCACAAACTGCCTTATTCTTCCCCGTTGGAGAGATGCAGGAGAAACAACTGAAGGTGAATATGGGCAACTGTAATCATCGTAAATATATTCCTGAACTGGTACGCATGGTCACCAGCGGCGTCATTGATCCCGCTCAGGTGTTGACCGAACGCGAACCGATGACTTCAGCCATCGAAGCATATAAAGTCTTCGACGAACGCCAACCAGGCTGGATTAAAGTGAAACTTGAGCCAACAATGAGCAACGTGTAGGGGCCGCGTTCACGCCGCCCACCGTACGGGCCGCATTTATGCCGCCCACGATTTATCGACCGTGCCCCTACATAATCCAAAACGCAATTGAAAGGAATATACATATGAAAGCAGTTGTCTTTCACGGCGTCGGTGATATTCGTCTTGACGATGTGCCGGAGCCAACAATACAGGAACCAACCGATGCCATTCTACGCCTGACCGCCAATGCCATCTGCGGCACCGACCTGCATGCCATACGCGGTACACAGCCACACATGAAGCCAGGAAATATTCTAGGCCACGAAGGTATTGGCATCGTTGAGCAGGTCGGCCCCGATGTTAAAGACATAAAAGTCGGAGATCGCGTCGTCGTCTCTTCCGGCATCAGTTGTGGTACCTGCGAAAATTGTCGTCAGGGCCGCTATGACCTCTGTTTGAAAGCAAATCCGAATGGCCCTAAGGCCGTCTCCGCACTTTTCGGTGGAACGGAGCCAGCTGGTTCCTATAATGGTCTGCAGGCGGAGAAAGCACGTATCCCATTTGCCGATAATGTACTGGTAAAGCTACCGGATTCGATCAGCGACGATCAGGCTATCTTGCTGTCAGACCTGTTCCCCACGGGTTATTATGCCGCTGACATCGCACAGATTCAGCCCGGCAATACGGTCGCCATCTTTGGCTGTGGCCCTGTTGGACTCTTCTGCATCCTGAGTGCTCAATTGTTTGGAGCAGGTCGCATCTTTGCCGTCGATACTCTACCAGACCGCCTCGCAATGGCACGCAATCTGGGGGCCGAAGCCATCGATTATAATGCTAACGATCCGGTTAAGACGATCAAGGAGTTGACTGGTAATATCGGTGTTGATCGCGCCATTGATGCCGTTGGAGTTGAAGCCAATCGCCCACATCACGGTTTCCAGCAGGTGAAAGCAGCAGTAGCAAACGCCTTCACAAAAGCTGATAACTCGCCGCAATCACCGCCCGCTCAATCCAATCCACAGGGCGATAACTGGCATCCAGGTGAGGCACCGGCTCAGGTCCTGACATGGTGTGTCAATGCGCTCGCCAAAGCAGGCACACTGGCGGTCATTGGTGTCTACCCTCAGACAATGGAGGATTTTCCCCTCGGCTTTGCAATGAATAAGAATCTCACTATCACTGGTGGTCATTGTCCGCAGCGTAAATACATTCCGCGCCTGATAGAACTGGTCAGCAGTGGGCAGGTCGATCCCTTGCAGGTTCTCACCCAAAAAGTTCCCTTGACCTCTGCCATCGACGCCTATAAATCTTTCGACGAGCGCGATATAGGATGGATCAAAGTGAAACTCGAACCCGTAGGTAGCGTGTAATATATAAGATCGGTTTTGCGCCGACCTAATACCAACCGTAGGGGCCAGATTTATCGCGCCCAGCCGCTTGCCCCATTTATGGGGGAAGGCGGTATCTATCCGGGCCACATTTACGCACCCACGTGGTCCCCGATCCAATATAGGGGTGCCATTCACTAACCCGCCGGACCCTACATCGAACCGTCAAAGGAGAACATTCTATGATAGAAGGAGACAAACAAAAGATGGATCAGAACGATAAACGTGCCAAAAACGAGCAGCATGAGCCGCAAAAGAAACAGCCTGACACAAAGACTCAGCCAAAGCAGGCTCAATCGGATACTGATCCTGCTGCTGCAAATGATAAGCAGTACATTGAAAGAATGGAAGAGAAGACAGAGAAACATTAATCCTCTGAAAGGCAGGACAAAACTATCCTGCCTTTCACCTTGCACGGCTTGCAATTCCACCTACCATCCTTCCCCTAAAATGTTCAGGTCATTGTAAGGTACCCTCTCAACCCTGCAAGTTGACTATCAGGCTCTAGCTTCATAATCTGTCTGTACTATTTCCCGGCACAGAAGGAGAAGCTGAAGAGGAATTATGGGAGTTGAAGGTATTTCATCTGGCACGCCTACAGGCCAGGAAGCGACTGCCAGCAAAAAAGGTTCACGCAAACATATTACGCTTTTTATCGTAATTAGCGTTGTAAATGTTGCGCTCCTGGTCTTGCTTGCAACGCAACTATTGACACCGGTCCATAACAAATCCGATATACAGGTAGATAATACAACGGTTCTAGGCGATGTCACCAGTCCATTGATCGGCCAGAGAGCTCCAGATTTTACGTTATCTACGCTGGGAAATAATGCAAGCAAAGTGCGCCTGTCCGATTTTAAAGGAAAGGACGTTATCCTCAATTTCTGGGCATCGTGGTGCGGACCCTGCACTCAAGAGGCACCTTTCCTGCAAAAAGCCTGGCCCGGTTTGCACGCCCAGGGAATTGTTTTTCTCGGAGTTGATAGCGGCGATATATCCAGCGAGGCGCTCAACTTTCTGAAGCAGTATGGTATTACCTATCCCAACGTACAGGATACATTTGACAGTGCGACCGCAATCAGCTATGGTGGTACCGGATTTCCCACGACCATTTTCATTAATAAAAGTGGGATTGTAGTGGCAAAGTGGATTAACCCATTGACCGAACAGGGATTGCAATTGGAACTAGCCAAGCTGTCCCACCCGATGAAATAGCATATTGTTCTCTGTAGGGGCGCGATTGATCGCGCCCACACGGGTGATTGCCATACGGGTGATTCCCACGTGGGAATTATCCGTGTGGCAATCACCCGCTGGAATTAACCACTGTGAGGCGGAAAGATGCTGGAGATTCGCACGCTTATCCGTGCCGCCCACATAGTAGCAGGCGCGGCCTGGGTAGGTGGAAGTCTCTTCTACCTGGTAGTAGTGGTGCCCGCTCTACGCAGCTTTGGCCCGGCTCCCGCGCTTGCTGCTAAAATAGCGGAATTGTTTAAGCGCATGGTGAATATCTGCATTGGCGTGCTGCTCTTGACGGGCGGCTATCTCGTCTTTGATCGCCTGACACAGACAACGTTGGGACTGCCTTACTTAGTCGTACTGGGCATAAAAATTGTCGCGGCAATCGTTATGTTTGTTCTGGCAAGCTATATGGCACAAAGCAATATTCGTCGCCTGGCAAAGCGCTCAACCCGTTTTTCTAAGGTGGCACCACAACTAATGTTAGCTCTTGGTATACTGGTATTTATTCTGGGTGCCGTTCTCAACAGCTTGTTTGAGATGAGTATCGCGCCCCATTAAGCACTTATTTACATACTTATTGTCCTGGAGGTCGTCATCGTGCAGGCAGCTATTCCTACTCCAAGCAAGCGGCGCATTCCGCTCAGTTTTATTCTGGCCGGTATCGCTATCCTTGGCGCGGTCGTCTACCTGGTATTTGCCAATACGCAGGCAAGTGCCGTCTACTACATGACCGTCTCTGAGTTGAAGCATTGCACAACTTGTACGGTGCAATCGGTACGCGTGGCCGGAGTCGTTCAGGCAGGTTCGGTTACACGAAACGATGCGCAGGAACAGATTGCCTTCACAATCTTTGACGGCAAGCAAACTTTGCCTGTTACTTATAGTGGAGTTGTGCCCGATATATTTCGTCCCGGCATTCAGGTCGTCGTAGAAGGACATTATACGGGTCAGGGACCGTTCAAGGCACAAACACTATTGGCAAAATGCCCTTCGAAATTTCAGTCCGCGACTCCAACTGCACAATAATAAGGAAGAACCGTGTACTTTTCAGATCTAGGTAGTATCGCTCTTATCCTTGCGATAGGCTTTGCCCTCTATACAATCTTTGCCGCCGTGCTAGGGGTAAAGCGCAACATGCCGCAACTTGTCAGCAGTGCTCTGCGTAGTACCCTGGTCGTGACCTTCTTCCTGCTACTGGCTTCAGCAGCTCTGGTCGTTTCCTTCCTGACTCACGACTTCGGCGTACGTTATGTAGCGGAACAATCCGACCTGAGTATGCCCTGGTATTATGTAACGGCGGCGTTCTATGGGGGGCAGGAAGGATCATTGCTCTACTGGGCGCTGATGCTTTCGGTCTTCTCTGCTATCTTTGTTTTTACCTCAAAACGTGCTCCCACCGCCCTTGTGCCATATATCGTAGCGACTCTAATGGGCGTTGAGATCTTCTTTTTGCTCCTGCTCTCGACCGTCTCTAATCCATTTGTGCGTACACCGATTGCGCCGACCGATGGCAATGGACTCAATCCCCTGCTTAGAGACCCCGGCATGCTGGTACACCCGCCTATGCTGCTGATGGGATATATGAGCTTTTCGCTTCCCTTTGCCTTCGCGGTTGCCGCATTGATTACGGGACAACTGAATAGCGACTGGTTGCGTGCTATTCGGCGCTGGACGCTGGCCTCCTGGTCGATTCAGACGACGGGCCTGATTCTCGGCGCGTGGTGGGCCTATCATGTATTGGGTTGGGGTGGCTATTGGAGCTGGGACCCGGTAGAGAACGCTGCTCTTTTGCCATGGCTAACGGCGACTGCTTTTCTGCATTCGACAATGGTGCAGGAGCGGCGAGGTATGCTCAAAATCTGGAATCTTGGTCTCGTGATTGCTTCTTTTGCGCTCTCAATCTTCGGAACATTTGAGGTACGTAGTGGCGTGATCAGTTCCGTACACTCGTTTGCCTATTCCGATATCGGCGCGTACTTCCTGGTGTTTTTAGCTATTATTATTGCCTTCTCAAGTAGCCTGTTCCTGTTTCGCCTGCCTGCTATGCGCCCGGAGCAGGAGTTTGATTCGGTCATCTCGCGCGAAGGTGTTTTCCTGTTCAATAATCTGCTCCTGCTCGGTATCACCTTTGCCGTGCTCTGGGGAACGATCTTCCCGCTTATCTCGGCTGCTGTTCGTCGTCAGACTATGACTGTTGGTCCTCCATTTTACAATCAGGTGATTGGTCCCCTGGCTGCTATTCTCATTCTGGCTATGGGTATCGGTCCTCTACTGGCATGGCGGCGCACTTCGACGCGGGCATTATGGCGTAATTTGAGTGTGCCTGTAATCGGTGCCGCTCTCTGTGCGCTCCTGTTGCCCCTATTCGGCGTTACCGATGTGGCTGCCAATATAGGTTTCTCGGTCTGTGCCTTCACGGCTGCCGCCATTCTCTATGAACTCTGGCGGGGCATGCGTGTGCGTCACAGTCATGGCGAACCCTATATTGTTGCTCTGTACATGCTCTTTCAGCGTTATCGTCAACGTTACGGTGGCTACCTGGTTCACCTGGGCATGATTGCGCTGGCTATGGGCGTAATTGGATCTCATTTTTTCCAGATTCAGCAGGATGCAGTGCTGAAAAGTGGACAAGAGATGAATGTCGCTGGCTATCGTCTGGTCTATGTTGGCAATCTCGATAGTAACGAAAGCGACTCATGAAACAGTAGTGTCACAGCTGCAGGTCTGGCGCGATGGGCAGTTGCAGACGTATATCTATCCCGGTCGTACCGTCTATCGTACCTTTGACAATCAGCCTGTGAGCCTGATCCCAATCACAACCTTTGGCCTGACCGATCTCTATGTCTACCTCGACGATTGGAATGGAGCATCACAGGCAACGATAAATGTATTTGTCAATCCGTCTGGTGCCGCTTGTCTGGTACGGTGGCCTGGTTATGCTACTCGGTGGAATACTCTGCTGGTGGCCTTCCAGACGACGTGCTAATTTAGCAACTAACACTGCTGCAACGCGGACTGGAAAGCCGCAGCAGTCGGCAGATATAGAGGATGAGGGGGTTGTGGTATGAGACAAAAACGTACGCTCTTCCTTTTATTGAGTATCGTTGTGCTTGTGGCGGCGTTCTGGTCGTTATTATCGCTGAATGCTTCAATGCATAAAACGCTGGATCAGAAGGTATATGATGTTGCTTCTCAGCTCAAGTGCCCGGTATGCCAGAGCGAGTCGGTTGCCGATTCGCCCGCCTTGATAGCGCAGCAGATGCGTGGCGTCATTCGCCAGCAACTGCAGTCGGGCAGGTCCGAGCAGCAGGTAAAGCAGTTCTTCATCAATACATATGGTGAGCAGATCGTCTGGTCGCCGCCCTGGCAAGGATTTACGCTTCTGGCGTGGCTGGTTCCCATCGCGCTTGTCCTGCTTGGTGCTGCCCTTCTATTCTTTACCTTGCGGCGCTGGCGAACCATCGCTTCGCCACCTATAAGCGAAGATGAGAAGGCGCTGGCTGATATCGACGAGCCGGAGATGGAGCGTTATCGCAAGCAACTTGAACAGGAACTGGCTGCCGACGATCCATTATTTAGAAGACTGAGTACGGAGGGCCACTGATGTATATCTCGATTCTGATATCGCTGGCCCTGGGTGTACTGGCGCTTGCCTTCGTGCTCTATC
Source organism: uncultured Chloroflexia bacterium (assembly GCA_963731415.1). Taxonomy (GTDB): domain Bacteria; phylum Chloroflexota; class Ktedonobacteria; order Ktedonobacterales; family Ktedonobacteraceae; genus JACDAE01. The sequence goes on along the minus strand of CAVSVN010000020.1, from coordinate 11,993 downwards.
CATTGTTCCGTTCCAGACCCGCCGAAATCTCGCGCTCCACATATGCCGCTTCCTCCTGTCGAGGGACCATCTACGAATGAGCGTGAACAGGCGGCTCGTAGTGCATTGCAGGAAGTCGAGCTTGATTTTCAACTCGGCAATATCGCGGAAACAGACTACCGATCGTTGCGCGAACGTTACATGCGCCGCGCCCTGGTATCATTAAAATCCCGCTATGAGCACGAGCAGGCGCTTGATGATGAGATTGAAGAGCAGTTGCGCAAGATGAAGGAACAAAAAAATGATGATGCGGCACAATAACGTTGATAAAGGCGTGATTGATAAACAATATCATAAAAACCGTAGGGGCGTGACGTTCGCATTTATCATGATTGCATTTTGCGTCTGTGCAATCCTGTTCCCTGCTGCCCACGCCTCGGCTCATGTCATTGCAACCGGGAATGGACGAATAGCGGGACAATTGTTGGATGGTTCGCGCAAGAACGCGCCTCTAGCGGGTCAGACTGTGACCTTGCAGATTTCACAAGATGGGAGCGCACGCGATCTGACAACCTCTAAAACAAATGCGCATGGCACGTATACCTTCACAAATCTGGCGACCGACAAAGGTATTAGCTACGCTATTTATATCAACTATCAGGGCGCTCAATATACCTCTGACATTATTACGCCTGGCAACAAACCTGTCCAACAGGCGAACCTGACGGTCTATGATGCGACTGCAAGCACCAGCAAGATTGCGATTATCCAGTCTACAGTGCTGGTAAGTGCGCCTGACGCAAAAAAAAGCACATTTACTGTCTCCGAACTGTTCAATTTCGAGAACCTGGGTCTGCAGTCATTTGTTGGTTCTCTCGACGCCAGCCAGGGCAAGCCGAATGCCCTCTTTTTCACGTTGCCAAAGGATGCACGTAGCATCAGTCTGGACCAGGGCTTTACCGGTTACAAAGCGATTCAGGCGCCCGGCGGCTTTGCAACCAACGCAGCGGTCTATCCCGGCGATACCACATTCTCGCTCACATTTCAGGTTCCTTACCTTTCGTCGGTCTACGATTTTACTTATAAAGCTCTGTATCCAACGGTGAGCCTGTCGTTTATGGTCGATCCTTCCATCCATGCCAGTGCTGCAGCTCTAAATTCGCAGGGCATCGTCACTGCTCAGCAGCATCAATATCTTCTCTTTTCCGGTAGCAAACTACTGACAAATCAAGAGATCCATGTAAACTTTGAAGGGTTGCCTGATCCTTCCAGTTCCGCGTCGACAATTAATCTCAAAATGGTCTGGCTCATCGTGGGCTTCTTACTCCTGCTGGCAATTATCACCGTCACATCGGCCCTTTCTCGCCTGAGAGATAGTAAAGATCAGCGCCGTAAAGGTAACAAACATACGAGCAAAAATAGTCATGTTGAGCATGAGTCCGACCATAAAAAACCTGTATCCACAACAAAAGATCGTAAAGAGGCATTGATGCACGAGCTTCTTGAGCTGGACAAAGAGTATGAAGCTGGCAAATTAAGCAAAGCTACCTACCAGGAACGTCGCGCTCGCACCAAAGCCCACCTGCGCACCCTGATCAGTGAACAGGAGGCATCCCATCGATGAAAACTCGATCATCTTTATCCGAGAACCAACCAACCAACGTAGGGACCCGATTTATCGCGTCCGGCGATTCATCGCTCACGCCCCCATCGACGATACCGATGGTCCAGATCACCGATCTCAAAAAAAACTTTACTCTGAAACCCATTCTGCGTGGCATCAACCTTGAAATACACCAGGCGAACGCATCGCCTTGCTGGGAGCCAACGGAACCGGCAAAACTACCCTGCTACGCATTCTCGCCGGACTGACACAACCTGGCAAAGGTACCATCTCCATCTGCGGCCTTGACGGAGCACGCGATGCTCACCAGATACGTCGCCTCATTGGCTTTGTCGCCCATCAACCCTACCTCTACGAGGAACTGACCGCGCTTGAAAACCTGCTCTTTTTTGCTCGTATGTATACGGTAGAACATGGACCTGAACGTGCGCGAACATTATTACAGCGCGTAGGTCTGGAACGGCGCATGAACGAGCGCGTCAGTACGTTCTCGCGTGGATTGGTGCAGCGCCTCGCCTGGGCACGCGCGTTGCTACATGCTCCCCAGGTGCTTCTGCTCGACGAACCCGATACTGGCATGGACCAACAGGGCCACGAGCTTATCGATACGCTATTGGATGAGCATACCGCTCAAGGAGGTTGTGTACTCTTCACCACGCACCAGCTTGAGCGTGCTTTCCATGTCAGCGATCGTGTAATCATCCTCGTTGCTGGCCGTATCGTTTTCCAGCGCTCCACAGCAACGTTAGACCTGGAGACGCTCCAGCGCATCTATCAGGAGGCAACGCAATGAGTACGACGCGCACGTTTTTGCTTCAGATCGCAGCAATTCTGGAGAAAGATATACGTAGCGAACTACGTAGCAAACAGACGTGGACAAGCATGGGCCTGTTTGCTTTGTTGGTGCTGGTCATCTTTAATTTCGCCTTTGACCTGCGCGTTGATAACAAAGTTGCTGTCGCTCCTGGAGCGCTCTGGGTCGCTTTTATCTTCGCCAGCCTGCTCGGCCTGGGACGTACCATCGCCGCCGAGCGCGAACATGGTTCAATGGATCGCCTGCTGCTCTGCCCCGTTGACCGCAAGGCCATCTATCTCGCGAAACTGCTCGGCAACATGCTCTTTATCGCAGTTGTGGAGATCATTGCGCTGCCAATCTTTGCCGCCCTGTTCGATGTACCGCTCTTTGTGGGAGCTCTCATTCCCATTGTATTGCTTGGTACCCTGGGCATTGCTACCATCGGAACACTCTTCTCAGCCATGGCTGCGGCAACGCATGCACGCGAACTACTACTCCCATTGCTCGTATTTCCTTTGATCGTCCCTATCGTCATTGCCGCCGTACGGGCCACAGGCTCTCTATTGCTACCACCCGCTAACGAGCCGCCATGGATAGGATTAATGATCGCATTTGACATAATTTTCCTGAGCGTCTCAACGCTCCTGTTCCAATATGTTATTGAGGAATAATTGTAATTGGTAGGGACCCGGTTCGACCGCGTCCGCGATTTTATCAACAAGGAGAAAATATAATGGCCTTAGCCAATCGTGACACGCGCATCGAACAGCAAAGCGCCAAAATAAAGACATTTCCACCTGCTAAATTGCCGATTGCTTCTCTGATCCTGGGAGTACTTTCATTCATTGGTATGATGATCTCGCTCTGGATGATCTTCTTATATGCTCCAACTGAACAGGTTCAGGGCAATGCGCAGCGCATTTTCTATTTTCACGTCCCGATGTCGTGGATCGGTATGCTTGCCTTTGTAGTGCTCGCTGTGGCTAGCATTGCTTACCTGGTTACTAAGGACGAGCGCTGGGATTGGACAGCTCGTGCAGCGGCAGAGTCGGGAGCCGTTTTTATCACGCTAGCAACCATCCTGGGTTCGATCTGGGGCAAGACAACCTGGGGAACATGGTGGTCCTGGGATCCCAAGTTAACGGCTGTGCTGGTGATGTGGTTTATGTATATCGCCTACATCATGCTCCGCAGTTATATGGGTCGTACTACCAGTAGTGCTTATTCCGGTGCGGTACTGGCTATCGTTGGTGTTATTGATGTACCTATCATCTATCTCTCTGCAGTCTGGTGGCGCACGCTCCATCCAGCTCCTGAGGTTGGGAATGGCGATCTACCTGCATCCGTGACATTGACCCTGATGGTTTCACTCGTCACCTTTACATTGTTCTATAGCTTTTTGATGATACAGCTCTATCAATTGCAGAAGGTGCAGACACAAGCCGAGCGTTTGCGTGCTAGCGTTGAATATGGGCTTGATGAATAGCAAAAAAGAAGAGGAGATACATCCAATGCAAGGAGTTACATATCTTGTCGCAGCCTATGCGATTGCCTGGATTGGTCTATTCGCCTACCTGGCATTTCTAACGCTACGTGTGCGTGGCGTACGTACCGAGCTTGCCGCCGTTACCGAACTGGTACGTGAGCAGCAGGAGAATAGCAAGGTACAGAGCAACGGGCATGCTTCATGGGAAGCCGACAAACAGGTAGAGACATACACAAATATGACCGGGGAAGACTAATTATGGACATTAAAGAACGTACATCTGATACAATCTCGAATATAAATACGCCAGAAGAACAGCCGAAGTCGGGTGTATCGCGCATCTGCTTGCTTGTCATTGGTGACGCGCTGGTCTTTGTGATCTTCGCTGTTATTGGCATGCGCAGCCACAAGGTAGCGCTGACGGTACCCTCAGTTTTACTGACGGCTGCACCATTCGCCCTTGGTTGGTTCCTTGTCTCACCTTTCATTGGTGCATTTCGGCGCAATATTACCAGTCAGCCGGGCAAAATGTCCTTACGTACAGCCCTGGCATGGCTAATTGCATGGCCCGTTGGGTTGCTCCTGCGCGGCATTTTCAATCATGAGATTCCACCCGTATCTTTCGCCATTGTAACGCTGATAACCAACACCGTTTTCTTGCAATTGTGGCGCGTTCCCTTCGCATGGTTCACCAGTCGCAAAAGCAATATACGTTAATGAGCATTCTGAAGTGACGAATAACTGATGAGAAAGTCTATTGTATTCTTGTTTTGCCTTCCATATAACTAAACTAGATGTAACCCATTGGAATATTCTATTCCAGCAATGGATAGTTTCTTACATGCTTAAGGATGAAGCATTTGTAGGAATGGAAATGCGTTGTCTTGCTCAGAGACGAGCTTAACAAGGAAGGACAGCTTTGTGAAGGACAAACGACTTCTAGTTTTGCCGTTACTAACGGCTATGCTCTTTATTATGGCGGGCTTTATGTTGCATGCACCGATGACAGCGCGAGCAGCGGTTGTATCTATCAGCGGCTTGCATGTCTCAGGTAATCAGATCGTTAACTCCTCCGGCCAAACGGTGCGGCCTGTTGGGGTAGATCGAGCAGGAACTGAGTATATATGTGACGCAGCGGGTGACAATACAGTCTTTGATGACGGGACGAATCCTAATAGTGCTGGTCTGACAGGGTCCGCTTTAGATACCTATGCCAACAACCAGTCCATCTCCACGTTCCAATCGTGGAACATCAAGGCCGTCCGGTTGCCGCTCAACGAAGATTGCTGGTTGGGTATCAATGGCTATCCTGCTGCTTCGTATACCGCAGCAGTCTATCAGCAGACGATTGTTAATTATGTGAATCTGTTGACAGCAAACAACATCATGGTGATTCTGGATCTGCATTGGGCAGCTCCAGGGGCGCAGCAAGCTAAAGGACAACTGGCGATGCCCGATCTTGATCACACACCGGCATTCTGGACCTCGGTGGCTAACACGTTCAAGGGCAACTCGTCGGTTATCTTCGACCTTTTCAATGAGCCCTTCACAACCAGTTGGTCCTGCTGGCTCAATGGTAGCACGGCAGCCAGTGCCAGCCCTTGCAGCGATGTTCCCTTTGCTGTGGCTGGCATGCAGACGATGGTGAATACGGTACGCGCAACGGGTGCTACGAATGTGCTTATGCTAGGTGGGTTAGCTTATTCGAACGACCTATCGGGCTGGTTAGCGAATAAGCCTGCTGATCCTTTGAACAATCTGGCAGCATCGTTCCACCTCTATAATTTTAACGCGTGCAATTACGCCAATTGTTGGTACTTGAATGTTGCTTCAGTTGCCGCTCAGTACCCCGTGATCGCGGGCGAGATAGGCGAGAACGACTGTGCTCATAGCTTCATTGATACCGCAATGGCCTGGCTTGATCAGTATCATATAGGCTATCTCGGTTGGGCCTGGAATGTCTATAACTGCGGCAACTTCCCATCACTGATCAGTAGCTACGATGGTACACCGACTGATTATGGCGTGGGTCTCAAGAATCACCTGGCCGATCTTGCTAATGGCATTACTCCGACGCCAACGCCGACACCCATTCCGGGTAAGTATTGTAAAGTAGTCTATAGCGCCACCTCCTGGAATGGCGGCTTCACAACAAACATTTCTCTCTCCAATATTAGCTCATCTCCCATTGTCGGTTGGACGCTAACCTTTACATTCCCTGGTAGCAGTCAAAGGGTTACAGCAGGTTGGAGTGCCACCTGGTCGCAGCAAGGAACTGGGGTGACTGCGCGTGATGTTGGCTATAATGACATTATTCCAGCAGGCGGTTCGACCTCTACAGGCTTCAATGGCACATGGAGTGGGAGTAGCAATCCAGCCCCAACTGCTTTCTATCTCAATGGAGCACTGTGTAGTTAGTAGATACGATAGGCTCATTTCAAGTAGTAGTTTCACCAGATAGACCCGTTACCTAAGTAACGGGTCTATCTGGTGAAACTCTTGACTTTCTACCTTAGCAAGTGCTAATATCTGAGTGTAGAACTAGGGATTAAAAGGGCTGAGAGCAAATTTCTCTCAATCTAGTAGAGGACGTTTCGTATTATGATAGCCGGGTTAATTGCTTCCTTTGTATTATTCTTACGCGAAGGGCTTGAAGCGAGTTTAATAGTCAGTATCTTATTCGCCGCATTGCGTCAGCTGGGACAACTCAAACAGATGCGTGCCGTATGGATCGGAATTGGACTGGCTGTGCTGGCATCTCTTGGTGGTGGTGCCCTCATCTATATCACAATTCGTGCATATGACGGTTCAACATTTCAAACCATTTTTGAGACGATAACCTATCTTGTCGCCGTTGTGCTGCTTACTTCAATGACATTCTGGCTGCAGAGCCATACACGGACTATGAAGAAAGAGCTGGTTTCGCAGGCATCAATGGCTGGTTCTGCGTTTGGACTCGGTCTGCTAGCATTCTTTACGGTTGGACGCGAAGGATTGGAGACCGCTGTCTTCTCACTGGCCCTGGCTTTTCAGACGAGTGGACTCTGGCTGCTGCTGGGAGCATTGCTTGGATTAGCAACCTCGATGGTGTTGTGCTGGTTGATCTATCGCCTGGGTTATCGACTTGACTTTCGTATCTTCTTCCGCGTTATGGGCATTCTCCTCCTGGTCTTTGCCGCAGGCCTGTTGGCAAACGCAGTACAAAACATGCAGGAACTTGGTTGGATCTCTTTCGGTACTACACAACTCTGGAACTCTGCGAAATTTTTAAGTGAAGATAGCACTGTAGGTGATATTCTGCATACCTTTATTGGCTATGCCGAGGCTCCAAGCATACTCCAGGTCTCCCTCTACATTTGCTACCTGGTCATCGCCGGATTCATCTTTGCCCGCATGACACGCAAGCCCCCTGTTCGCGCAAAGACGACCATTACTGCTGATCGTGTGTCAAAAGCGTAGGATCATTCATTTAAGGAAACCAACGCTATGGGCATACAGTGAGATGCCGTTGAGTACGAATTGGAGTGCCAGCGCGGCAAGCAAGATGCCAAGAATGCGCGTAACGACCATAATACCGGTGCGCCCGATGCGCTTAATAATCCAGTTGCTACTGCGCATAGCTGCCCAGGCGGTGAAGAGGGCGCACGAGATAGCAGCTGCGACCGCAAGTATATCGAGCGGGCGGGGTACAGCGAGTCCCACATAGAGAATCGTCGTGGCAATTGTGCCGGGGCCAGCAATCATCGGAATGGCGAGAGGAAAGACGCTAATATCCTCCCGCGTCATCGCCTCCTCTTCCTCTTCCTTCGTCTCACGTGTGCCTGATGGGCGGCCAAAGAGCATATCGACGGCAACTAGAAATAGCAGTACGCCGCCCGCCATATCGAATGCATACAGATTAATACCCAGGCGATCAAGCAAGAAGCGTCCAACCAGCGCGAAGAAGGCGATGATGCCCGCGCTGATGAAGATGGCTCGTGCGATGATAAGGTTGCGTTGTGCGCTTGTGAGATGGGCCGTGAGTCCGGCCACTACCGGAGTCAGCCCTACAGGATCAATAATGGTTAAGAATGTCACAAAGGCACTGATAGTAAATGTCAAAGTTGTAAATCCTCAATGTGTTATTCCATTCTATCACTTTTTTATCGTGACATTGAGGTATTATGCAAGGCTCTGGCGTGGCTTCCATGCACGATAGGTGACGAGATGCCACAAAACCACCATAACGATAGCACCAATAAGAGCTTTGAAGAGCGGTACTCCGTATAAGGTGATATCATTGGGGATATTGAACAGGAACACGCTGGTCATGAGCCAGATACCGACCAGGGCAGCAAGGAACGCACCCAGCACGCCTAAAGGTGCACGCCATCCCACTATTGCCTCTGCTATAATGCCGATAATTGCGGCAATTACCCAGTAGATGAGTTGAGTCAACGTTAAGGTGAAATGCCAGTTAAACGCATTTCCCGACATCACAATGGTATCAGATAGTATAGTATGTAAAGCCAACATGTGTATCTCCTCCAGAATATTTTCATTAGATATGTATGCTATTCAAGTAGACTGATGTATTTAGTTATGAGGATACATGGAGTATGCTAAAATGACAAGTCAGCAATACAAAGTCTCAGCATTCTTTCACTATATGCTCAGTTTTCTAAGCATGGTATTTAATCTGCACAAGTGCCCTTAAAGCATCGAATTCTGTAGTCGTTGGAGGGATTGTTACGTGTTAGAGTGTAGAGGAATTCTTTCCTACACCTTCTCGGAATTGGGAAGTGCTCTTACACGTTTTACCATCGTGCGTTATAATGAAACTAAATTACTTCAGCTTTATATTGGAGGCACATTTATGAAAAGTGCAAAACGCTATCTGATTATCGTGGGTATCGGCCTGCCGGTCGTTATCGTTGGTGGCCTGATCGTATCCGCTATCTTTCACGTACTCCTCGCAGTGCTCTACGTGTTTTTGATTATTCTTGCAGTTCTGCTGATTGCCGCGATGCTGTTCCAGATCTATTCCATTCTTATGCTTGTTCGTACCATTACGACGGTGCGCAATGAGATGAAACCCTTGCTGGCATCGGTACAGGAGACGGTGGGTATCGTTAAAGATACTGTACAGACGGCAGGACATACCGCTGCAACTATTGGTTCGACTGCCCGCTTGACGAGCCAGATAGCGGTAGCTCCTGGCGTCCGCGTCGTAGCTGGCTGTAGTGGCCGCGCAACAGATGCTGCGCGTGTTCTTAGGGAAAGGGCATGTTGCGCAGCGTGCAGAGCAGCGCCGTAAAGAGCAGATGGAAGCGCTCGCGAGAGGAGAATAGCCATGTTTGTGTTACTTGCTGTGGATCCCGTTCTGGCTGGCTTTGGGCAGACGTCGGCGATTATTATCTGCCTGTTCCTACTTGTCTTTATTATTATTACGGTTGCTCTAGCCCTGGGAATGGTCTTTGCCACATCCTGGGTAAACGAGAAGGCAAATCTTATCAAGATGCTGCGCCCGACCGTTGACAGCGTGAATAAGACATCCGAGGCAGCGATTTAAGGACAGCCACCTGCTGAAGATAAAAATACCATTGTTCGTACGATCTCGAAAGTCCCCGTTGGTATGCATACTGCTGATAAGAAGATTGACGAGGTGACGGATAAGGTTGCTCATGGCGCTATCGAGTTCCGTGCCCGAACAATCCAGGTGCAGACGGTCGTCAAGGCTTTTCTGTTTCCGAAGACAACTGCGCCAGCAGGATGATTCCAGTGGTAACGGAAGATGGCCTGCAATTTAATAGTCCCGGTTATCGAGAATTGATGAAAGAGAAGACGTTGCCAACTGCTACGGATGCCTGTTGTGGGCGATGGATACGCACAGACGGTAAAAGCCTCACAATTGAGAGATGTCCCTGTTCGTTGAGTATATCCGGCAGTTTGCACGCTTCCAACGCAACGCACGCCTGTACCTGATCTGCAGCGCGTTGAGTAGCGTCACTACCGGTATTATCCTGGTTCTGTACAATCTCTATCTAGGGGCGTTAGGCTATGGCGCGGATTTTATTGGCCTGGCGCTCTTTGTTGTTGCCCTCGGTGCCGGATTGATGATCTTCCCCGCAGGTCTATGCGTTGATCGCTCTGAGCGGCAGGTTCATTCTGATCTGGGCCAGCGTCTTCCTTGGCATCGTCGGCGTGGGCCAGTTCCTGTTTCGCCAACCCGTTCCCTTGCTGGTCAGCGATTTCCTGGCGGGTGCGGCAGGTGCATTTCTACTTGTTTTGAACGCCCCATTTCTGACGCGCTATAGCACATCCAGCGAACGGCCCCTACTGTTTAGCTTCAATATTGTTGTTACTCTAGCAGCCACGGTGCTTGGCGAGCTACTGGGCGGTTTCTTACCCGGATGGTTCCAGAGTAGTTCCTGGTTTATGGCTCCGCTGCCTCCGTGGCTCGCACCATTCCTGGCCCGGCAAGCGGAACCGCGTGCCTATCAGTTTGCCTTAATCCTCGCTGGCATTATTGCTGCACCAAGCTTTATTCCTGTATTTATGATGAGTAATGAGCGCCCTGATCCTGTCGCCGCACCTTCTAGAGACGCGGAAAGAGCATGTTCCGTTGCTACAATCTATACGCTCGACTGGAATCCGTTGGCGTCAACAAATAGATATGCGAGCGATCTTCGCCAGTCCCTTGACCATTCTGGTACTGGTTGTGGCCCTGATTAGCCTTGGCAGGGGCTTTTTTGTGCCGTATTTCAACCTCTACTTCGTCAAACACCTGGGGGCTTCGCCAGCTCTATTTGGGATTATTGATGGCTCTGCTAATGCTCTGACCGCTCTGCTTACGCTTGGTGCTCCATGGTTGGCTGCACGTATCGGGAAGATCAATGCTATTACGGTAACGAGGTTAGCTGGTATTCCATTGCTGCTGGCTATTGGATTTACAGGTTTCGTTCCGCTTGCCGCTGTTCTCTATCCCTTACGCCAGGGTGTGACGGACATGTCTGTAGGTATCTTCCAGGTCTTTTTTATGGAGGCGGTATCTGCTCAACGCCGTGGCCTTGCCAACAGTTGCTTCCAGGCCGCCGATCAGATAGGAGCGGTGCTCACGACGCCACTGGGTGGCCTTATCATCGTGCACATGGGATATCAACCCGTCTTTGTTATAGGAGCTGTAGTGTACCTTGTGGCATTTTCTACACTATGGTTAAGGTTCAGGAATGCTGAGAGGATGCATGTAGGAGATGTAGAGGATAAGGAGGATGTGGTTGTGCCGGGCAAGCTACGCTAGAACGATCGAAATATGGGGTATGTTGTCTTTGTTTCATACTTGATAACGAGAGATACAAATGTAATGCTGGGTACACCGGAGGGGATTTCCACTGGAGAGATTCCCACCAAGAATAGCGCCTACGGTATGACCCCTTCTGGGTCTCTGGACAAAAAGAACAACAATTGGTAAGCTGTTAGTACGAGAATGGTTGATCTGGCTGGCATGTTGCTGGCGATATGAGAGGGAGCATCCATGAGTATGGCTCAGGAATATATTGAGATTTGGGGCACGCGCGAGAACAATTTGAAGGACGTCTCGCTGCGCTTGCCCAAGCGCAAGCTAATCATTTTTACGGGCGTGTCTGGTTCGGGGAAGTCCTCTCTGGTCTTTGATACCATTGCCAATGAAGCGCAGCGGCTCCTGTTTGAGAATTTTCAGTATGTTTGTACGCAACTTCTTACCACGCTATCCCCAACCAGACGCCGATGCGATTGAGAACCTGAGCATGGCCGTGATTGTTGACCAGAAGCGCCTGGGCGGTGGCTCCCATTCCACGGTGGGGACCGTGACAGACATCGCGTCTGTGTTGCGCCTGCTCTTTTCTCGCATCGGTAAACCCTACGTGGGCTATGCAAATGCCTTTTCCTTCAACGACCCCCAGGGTATGTGTCTGGAGTGCAATGGCCTGGGCCGTAAGATCGGTATTGCCCCGGAAGCGCTGATTGATACAACAAAATCGCTGAACGAGGGAGCTGTCATCGCCCCAGGACTGGCCGCCTGGGAAAGCGATCTTTATGCGAATTCTGGCTTCTTCGACAACGACAAGAAGATAGCCGATTATACACCA
>CAVSVN010000019.1:0-55207 GCA_963731415.1 uncultured Chloroflexia bacterium | reverse complement strand
TAGAGAGGTTGGAGAAGGTTGCGACACCACTACGGCGGAGACCGAGGTGGTACCACTGAGGATTGCTCCTGATGTTCCGGTACCAGACTTGATGACCACAGAGACCGTGCCCGTGAAATCGGAGAAGATCGCCCTGACCCCACATCAATCAGGCTGGCGGCGGTGCTGAAGGTGCCCCTGTGCGGGGGGACTGGTTGGTGGTTGCGTCGTCACACTCAGGCTCGTCTGGAACTTGAGCACGCGGTTGTTGCCAGTATCGGCGACATAGAGATTTCCACTACTATCGATAGTGACACCAAAGGGCTGAGCAAGGCTAGTGGCACTGACGCCACCGTTGTTTAGCTATTGGAAGTGAAACTGCCCGCCTGTCCATAGACGCGCGTAGCGGTGGTGCTGCCCGAAGGATAGTAGAGGACCCGGTTGTTGTCGTTATCGGCGATATAGAGATTGCCACTAGCTGTCCAGTCAGACCTTGGGACATTTAGGCTGTTGGCACTGATGCCCCGTTGTTAGCGGTGTTGGTGGTGAAACTGCCGCGCCTGGCCATAGACGCGGGTAGCGGTCGTGCTGCCGGAAGGATAGTAGAGCACCCGGTTGTTGCTATTATCGGCGACATAGAGATTGCCGCTGCTATCGAGGGCGACGCCAAAGGATGATAGAGGCTGGTGGCACTGATGTCTACGTCCGTTATTAGGCAGTGCTGGGGTGAAACTGCCATCCTGACCATAGACGCGGGTGGCAGTCGTGCTGCCAGAGGGGTAGTAGAGGACGCGATTGTTGTAGTATCAGCGACATAGAGATTGCCACTGCTGTCGAGGGCGATGTCGTCTGGGCTGATTGAGGCTATTAGCGCTGATGCCACCGTTGTTGGCAGTGCTGGTAGTAAAGCTGCCAGCCTGTCCATAGACGCGGGTAGCGGTGGTGCTGCCCGAAGCATAGTAGAGGACGCGGTTGTTGCTAGTATCGGCGATATAGAGGTTGCCGCTGCTGTCGAGGGCAAGACCATAGGACCATAGAGGCTATTGGCGCTGATGCCACCGTTGTTAGCCGTGTTGGTGGTGAAGCTACCAGCCTGGCCATAGACGCGGGTAGCGGTGGTGCTTCCCGAAGGATAGTAGAGGACGCGATTGTTGCTATAATCGGCGATATAGAGGTTGCCGCTACTATCAAACATGGCATTTCTGGAAATATTGAGACTGGTAGCGCTGATGTCCGCCGTTGTTGGCTGTTCCAGAGGTAAAACTGCCGCCCTGTCCATAGACGGTAACCGCCTGAGGACTGACTCCGGCAGCATGGGCATGAGGATTGACACGTTGCTGTTGTATCCAGGCTCCATCACTGAGCAGCAGGAGAACAAGCACGAGCTTGAGAAGAGTTTTCCACTGTCCTTTGGTCCAAAGAGAATGATGGAGAAAATACGATGGTTTCATTTTGCACCCCTCATGAAGGTCGAGAAAACGTTCTTCTGCAAAGAAGATGGCGGTCTCAAATGATCCTTCCAATGGTCTATATATATGGTCTATTTCAATAGGGTCTAGAATGGCTCTATTTTTCATGATGCTTGAACAGGAAATGAGCGCTTCATCGAGAAAGCTCCTCTCTTAAGAAATCGGCAGATTGTTGTGAAACTTGAGGTTTCTGAACCTCTTATGAAAAGAAAGATTGAACCCACTATGGGGTCAGACGTTGTACGATGCCTCTGCTCGAAGGCTCCATCTGTTGTGGGAACGTCATAAGACCTCTGCATTGGCTTCTCAATCGTGCCCATGCAGAGGTCCCATGCTATTCGAGAGAGGCTACGAGACCCCTCTCCTGAGTATTTCTATGGTCCCGAGACGATGGCGAGTGTCATGGTACTGGCATAGGTTCCCAGGACAGTGACGGCAGGAATAGCAACGGTGATGGTTGGGGTGAGGGTGTAGACTCCTGAAGCCGAAGCGGCTGCGATTCCGAAGAACTTAACGGCGGTCGGAGGAGTCGCGGCTGCCGGAACGGCTACGGCGCTCGAAACGGTATTGGTGAGAGGCGCTTGCATACAATACTGACCTGCTGCCCCACCAGCGGTACAGGTGCCCGTCGTTCCAGTGATGGTCGAAGCCGTCGTTGGGAGGCTATTGCCGCCTGAAGTAAAGGGTGTGGAGGTGACGGTGAGATTCCATCCAGCAGCTCCCCCAGTCGTATCACTGACGGAGAAGGGCAGGGTGAAGGTGGCGGTGGTGCCCGGTGTTCCGGTGAAGGTATAGGTTCCCGTCGCCGTCTCGCTCAAGGAGCCAGCATTGACGGTTCCATTGACTGCGGGTGAGTCAGCCAACGCTGAGGTACTTGCCCCTGGCAGGAGCAATCCTGCGACAATAAACATCACGAGCAGTGAAACGATTTTAGAAAGAGAATGAGAATGTTTAGTCTGATTCAAGATTGATATCCTCCCAAGAATTTATAGATCGTATTTTAATGGCTATAGTTCGACATCTACATACATATTTCCTAGATATGACTCTCTTCAAGAAGCAAAGAGAATGAGATTTGTTATGATTGGTACTCCTTTGTACTTGCTTCGATGATCCTCCTTGATCTTACTTTTTATTATCGGCAGGTACTTCATTTTCTTTAAGAGAATTTCATTTCTCTGTATAACTTGCGGCTTACTTGCCTGAAAATGGAGTCCTTTCCAGTAATTTCTACTATCGGCAAGTACTTCATTTTCTTTAAAGGAAACACAATTTGCTCTTCAGTTCCCAGCTTACTTGCCTGGAAATGGAGTCCTTACCGATATTTTCTACTATTGATAATCTATTCATTTTTTTCAATGTATTCACTTCCCCCTTCAGTTTGCGCAACGTCTGACGATATCTATAGGAACGATATGTTCGTAGGGATATGCAGAAGGATTGGCGTTGAAAAGTTTCCTTACTATACAACCTTGATTGGAGAAATTGATGAGACAGCAACCATCTACTTTTTTTGTAGAAAGAAACCGTAGGATTTTGTTTGAGATAGTATGCAGTGTAGCTCTCTTCCTGGCTTCATTTAGTGTTATAGGGATGAGTGCTTCTGTGCACGCAGCTAGTGATGTGACACCAAGCATGGGTATACAACCGGCCTTCTTTGATCCTCATAACCCGATCACCCGATCCTACTTTATTTTCAATAGTACTCCAGGTGCTCAGTTTACGAGTGCGGTTCGTGTGAGCAATACCGGGACAACAGCAGGTCACGCGGCTCTCTATAGTACGGATGCAACTACAGGAGCGACCAGTGGAGCAGTTTATCAGGGTCAAAATAGTAAGCCGCAGGATGTTGGGGCCTGGATCAAGCTATCTACATCTGCACTTACTCTCGCACCAGGGCAGAGCCGACTCATTCCCTTTGAAGTCACGCTTCCCGAAAATGTCCGTTCTGGTCAGCATCTGGGAGGTATTGCGATGGAGGTGACTCCCATTACTCCCGCAACGGCTCCTGTTCAACAGAAGGGCCAGGTGCAGATCAATACACGCATCGTCACAGTGGTTGCCGTTGAGGTGATCTTTCCAGGGACACCAATTCAGGCATTGAGTGCTATCGGCATTCAGGCGGGAGGAATGAATAACTATCAGACGATATTGCTGAACCTTCATAACACAGGAACAGTGATGCTCAAACCGTCTGGCACCCTGGAGCTCTTTAATGTTCATGGAGCTCTCTTGCAAACAGTGCCGATCAATATGGATACTTTCCTGCCAGTAACCTCGATCAATTATCCAGTCTATCTTAAGCAAGCGCTTGGAGCAGGGAGATATCAAGCTCTCCTCACGTTGAAATATGGAGATAACCAGCATCTTACGGTATAGTACCTTTTTCACGATTACGATTAAGCAGATTCAACAGGCTTTTCCGTCCAGTAGCACGCTCCAGGCTCCTCAGGCAGCGGCTGCGAGTAGTTCATTACCCTGGTGGCTCTTTCTAATTGGTGGATTTTTCGTGCTATGTGGTCTCCTTTTCTTGATCCAGCAAAGTCGCCGTTTCGTCCTAGGTGCGCGTAGGAGGAGAAAAGGGGCAGAAGGATAAATATAGGTCTCCTTCCAATGAAAGACGTAGGGGCGTCAGCTTGCTTGCGCCCCTACATTAGACCAGCTTTGCAGAGATTAATGGAATTGCTACCAACGCGAGGAGGATACCGAAGGCCTGGATACGTGTGACGCGCTCCCGCACAACGAATGCTGCCAATAGCACAGTTGCTGCTGGATAGAGGGAGGAGAGAACGGCGGCCACATCGAGACGACCGACATGAGTAGCCAGGACGAAAAAGGCATTTCCGATGGCATCGAGAACTCCTGCAAGCGCCACAAGAGGGAGCACTGTCTTTTTTGGTAACATCTGTTGCTGCCGAAACCGCCCTACGATCAACAAAAAGAGCACTGATGTGAAGCGTGCAACCGCCAGCGGCCAGAAGGTCGCAGTGGCGTTTAGTCGACTAATGAGGATGAAGAAGCAGCCAAATCCACAACCAGCAAGCAATGCCAATCCAATTCCCTCTGGCCGTCCATGTGATCGTTCTGGCCGTGAGATGAATCCTATCGCCAGAAGGGCCAGGACAAAGCCACTTAGTTGAAGGAAATTAGGAAATCCTACAGTTAATGCACTAAAGAGAACAGGGAGTCCGGCAGTCAGAATTGCTGAAACGGGTGCGGCAATCCCCATTCGCCCTATCGAGAGTGCAGTGTAGAACGCAACCAGTCCTGTAGCCCCCGCCACACCAGCCAGTCCTCCCCACATTAAGTCGATCAAGGAAGGAAACGACTCTTTCCAGATGAGCGCAAGTGCAACAAGCAGCACTCCTCCAACGGCATAAGCGACGAAAACGACGCTTGAGGATTTATCACGGCGCGAGGCGAGACCACCACTGAAATCGCCACTTCCCCAGAAAAGGGAAGCGGCAAGGCCAAAGACGACGGTAGCGAAGGCGCGATTCATGGGTGTGTCTCCTTGAGAAAAGCTGATTTTCTAGCTGTCGAAATATACGTTGACGCCCCTACTGCTCTGTCAAAGGTCATGGCACGGTTTCTTCGGATGGGAGCACGAGCGTAGTGGGGACACGGGCTTCTTCGCATGCGCTCAGTGCGCCCCTACACGCATTCATTGTGGCTCTGGCTCCTCCTCCCCTTTTTTCTGGTGTAGGGGCGCACTGAGCGCATGCGAAGAAGCCCGTGCGCTCCCCGTGCGCTCCCCGTGCGGGGCCCTCTCCACCAACGTCTGCCCAACCAGTATCAAACCGTGCCATCACCTTTGACAGAGCACTACGTTGATGTTGGTGGACGGCATGTATTCTCGTTTCATATCATACCACCCATGAGGCTGCTGAGAACTAGATACGTTATGCTCTATCTATTCAAGAGAATACTAAACAAATTTGGTCAATGAGTATCCGAAACGTTTTCTAAAGTGTTATGATAGAGAAGCAATAAGCCCGACCGAATAGCAGTCTATCCGCAATCAAATCTTTTAGGGGAAGATGGTATGATGCAACAGACACCACCAGCAAACAATCAGGAAGTAGCAGCCAATTCAGCGCAACCGTCAATAACAGATAAGCAGGGACCAGTCGTTAATCCAGCAGCAGAGCCAGCAGAAAAGAAGCGTGAAGACGATTTTAAGCTGGAACGTTATAAATATATTCTCCAGCAACTGCAAATACTCAACGAAAATGCTCATAAGTACCTGACATTGTTTCAGACACTTGCCACACTTATTGTGGGCGGGGGAACTTATCTGTTTGTGAGCTGGCGCAACTTTCATATTAGCCCAGCAGGTAGCCAGAACGAGCATGCAGGGACTGGTTGGATTGCTGGTACTGCTGACGCTATTCATTATCGTCTCGCTATTAAGTGGCATTTCCAGCTGGTTTGATTATCGTAAGGCAGAACTTCAAATGTTGAATGAAGAAGTTGGCGTTGGTTTTCGTAATGCGCCACGTATGCGTGACTGGTGGCGCTGGTATGAAGTGCATATGATGGTCTTTATCTTTCTTGTAGCCATATGTATTGTCATCTTTGTGGAGACGCAGATCATTCCACAGATCTTAGTTGCTACCCAGAAGTTGTTTGTGACTAGCGATCCCCCGCCACCGCAATCTCTTCCAACCGTCAACGAGAGCAAACGTGAGACGCTATCCCTCATCGACACTCCATAAATGACCTGAGCAGCAGTCATTGTCACGCGATTATGCGTGATCACGATAAATTGCGTGCGTTGTGCCAGGCGTTTGAGGATATCACAGAAGCGCGTGACATTCGATTCGTCGAGCGCGGCATCCACTTCATCGAGCAGGCAGAAGGGTGGCGGATTGATCTCTAGCAGGGAGAAGAGCAGCGCCGCCGAGACGAGGGCACGCTCACCACCGGATAGTAATGAGAGATCCTGCACTTTTTTGCCCGGCGGTTGCACGATGACATCGATACCTGTGGGCATACTGGATGGCATCGGTGAAGTCGTCTTCGCTTTTGGCGTGCGTCAATTCCAGGCGTGCATGACCACCGTTAAAGAGGGTCGTGAAGTGTTCACGGAAACGGGCATTGACGGCCTGAAAGGTGATCTCGAATTGGTGGGCCATAGTGACATCAAGCTGGCCGATGATAGAACGGAGATGCAGCGCGGCCTGGTCCATATCGTTGATCTGGGTGGTGAGAAATTCGTAGCGCGTGCGTGTCTCTTCGTACTGTTGGGGTGCATTAATGTCACAGCCACCCATTGCTTTGAGGCGGCTACGCAGCGAGTCGATGCGCCGACGCAATTTACGTAACTGAGCCTCCTCTTCTTCAGTGAGTACAGTGGGGTCGGCGGATTGGGGCGTGTGACCGTTCTGCTTGTTGCCTTCTTCATCTCTCAGCATCGTCGCTCAGCTCGGACGTTTGCCAGTTCTTTGGGATCGTCAATGCCGATCTCTTCGCGCATCTGCTCTAACAGGCTCTCGACGGCATCGCGTGCTCGCTGGCTCTCTAGTAATGAGCGGCGGTAGATCGCTTCCTGTTCGGTCATGGTAGAGTGCATCTTCGTCCGTTGCTGCTCCACGGTGGAGATTTGCTGATCGATCTCGCCAAGCTTTGCCTTCGATGATGCGGAGTTCATCGGCCAATGTGTGCGTTCTTGCGCGTGCCTTTTCTAGTTCGTCACGCTGGCTGGTGAGTGCATCTTGCAAACTCTGTCTGCGCTGTTCGGTCTCTTTTGCGCGTGCCACCTGTTGCTCGACCTGGGATTTGAGATCCTGTGCCTGGGCGTGCTGGAAAGAGAGTTGTTGGTGCAGTGCTTTGGCTTCCTGGCGCTTTACCGCAAGAGCAGTTCTCGCCTTGCCCAGTTCATCTTGCTGGCGGCGATAGGCAATGGCGCGTTCCTCCATCTCTTGCTGCAATTCTTCGACGAGGCCAGACATCTCGCGCTGTGATTTCTCATGGGCACGCACGCGTTCCTGACCGGAGATGACCTCTTGCTCAAGGCCCGCGACTTCGGAGGCCAGTTGTTGTTCGACCGATGCCGCCAGTTGGATCTCCGTTTGCAGGCGCTCATATTCGCGCTGAGAGTTATTGACCACTTTATTGAGTTCGTTGATTCTGCCCGCCATCTTTTGCAGTTCTTTATCGAGCGCATTCTGTTCGGCACGCCGTCCTTCCTGGGCACGTTGTACTTCACTCAGCATGGCATTGAGCTGATCGATCAGAGCTTTATGTTGTTCCAGTTGTTGCGGCAATTCGCGTAGTTCGCGTTCGTAGGCCAGCAATCCCTGTTGAGATCCACCATCCTTGCCACTGCCTCCCGTAAGCCAGCCATCGACGTGCAGCACTTCGCCTTTGAGCGTGACCACGGATTGAAAGGGGAGATCGTTATCGCCAGAAATACTGAGGTGCAGTACCCAGGCCAGCAGTTCACGCGCCGTTGGGAGATCGCGTGTAATGACGGTGCCACGCAACATTCTGCTGAAGAGTGCTCTATAGCGTGGCTCACATTGGATGATGCGCCAGGCAAAACCGGAGATGCTCTCTTGCAGATCGGGTATCGCGCTCACAAAACGTTGTAGCACAGCCTCCTCTTCCTGCTCCTGAATTCTGCCCACTTCTCCGTCGTCCTCATCGTCGTCTTCGCGCTCCATCCACACCACCATTGCCTTACCAGCCTTCGCATTTTGCAGATAGTCCAGGCATTGTTGCGCATCGTAAGAGTATGGACCACCACAGCCTGTACATAGGGACCGAGAGCGGCTTCTAGAGCCATCTCCATACCAGCAGGCACCACGCCTAACTGTGGAACGGGACCGATCAAGCCAGGCAGCTTATTGCCAGCTCGTAACAGTGCTCGCACGCCATCGCTATATCCGCTCAGGCTCTGCCGCCAGTTTTTCAGCATGTTCAGGCGGTCGGAGATGGTACGGCGCTGCCTTTCGGATTCGGCAAGAGTGGATTTGAGGCGATCCGTTTCTTGTTGAGCATCAGCAATGGCACGAGCGAGGGTCTGTTTCTGCAGCGTTACCTGTTGCTCTTCGTTGCGTAGAGTGCTTCAGACGAGCGCGTTCCTCGACCATGCGTGTCTCTACTGTGCGCAATGATTGTTGAGCGTGCGCTATCGTATCGCGACGTGCGGCAAGTGTGCGGTTGCGTTCACCGAGTTGTTTTTGTAGGCGTCCCAATTCGCTCTGACTGGAACCGAGACGTGCCTGAACCTGAATCAGATCGCTCTGTGCACTCACGCAGGCGGCGCTCGTCCATCTCGTATTCTTTTTGCGCCTTTGTGACCTGTACTTCCAGGGTCGCCAGTTTCGCGGAATCGTTATCGATGGCTTCATCGGCCAGGTCGCATTGTTCCTCAAGGTCGATGCTTTGCTTCTGGACCGCGATCAGGCGTTCGCGCAGGCGACGTTCTTCCTGCTGGATATCGCTGCGTTGGCGTTCCAATCCAACGATGCGCTCTTCACTGACGGCGAGGTCACGCTCGATTCTCTTCACGCTGTCATTCGCTTCGGCATGTGTTTTGCGTGCCTCGCCGATCTGCACCTGCGTTTGCTGGCGTGTCGTGCGCAATGTGTTTATCTGTTCATCCAGGCCCTGAAGCACCAGTTCCAACTGACGAACTTTGCGCGATTGCTCCTGCTCGGCCTGCTCTGTACGCTCACGGACAGTATGCAGGCGTCGCCATTGCAGGGCATACCATGACAGTAGCACTTCCTGTAGTTCGTCGTTGAGCTGTCCATATTCGACGGCGCGACGGGCCTGTTCGGCCAGGGGAGCCAGGCGCGGCTCGATCTCGCTCACGATATCGCGCAAACGATCCAGGTTCTGTTCGGTCTGCTTGAGACGATTTTCGGCATCGGTGCGCTGAACCTGGAAGGGGCGAATGCCCGCTGCATCCTCAAACAGGCCACGACGCTCTTCCGCACGAAGACTTAATGCGGCATCGATGAGGCCCTGACCAACGACTGTATAAGAATCATGCCCGATGCGTGCCTGGGCCAGCAGGAGCAGCACATCTTTGAGGCGCACTTTCTGTTTATTGATCAGGTATTCGTTTTCGCCTGAGCGATAGCTACGGCGCGTGACAGTGATCTCGCTATATTCGGAGGGGACCCAACCTGTACTGTTATCCAATGTGAGAGAGACTTCGGCCATGCCCAGAGCCGCTTTCCCGTGTCCACCCACGAAGATGATATCGTCGCTTTTCTTGCCGCGCAACTGGCGCATGCTCTGCTCGCCCAGCACCCAGCGCATCGAGTCGGCGACATTGGATTTGCCCGCGCCATTTGGTCCCACGACCGCAGTAATACCGGGGCTAAATTCGAGCAGGGTGCGTGATGCGAAGCTTTTGAAGCCTAACATTTCCAGGCGTTTAAGATACACGGATTGGTCTGGCCCTTTCTGAGATGTTTCTGGACTCAACGATAATACCATAGAGTGCTATTGTCGTCGAGTGGGTCAGGTTAGAAGGGGGCCTGGATAGGAGAAGTCGGGGCGTCGGTGGCCTTTATGCTCTCCAGGAGATGCTGAGCGGTGAAGCGATCTGTAATCAATACATTAATGAGGTGACCTTGTAACGCTCCACGAATCGCGTTCAACTTCTGTTTCCCACCAGCAATGCCTACTGATCGTTTCACATGGCGTAATTGATCCAGTTTCATCCCGATCACACGTTCATCAAGTGATGTTGTAACGGGAGCGCCAGAGGCATCAAAAAACCGCAAGCAGATATCGCCAACCGCTCCAGCGGCACGTAACATGTTCAATTCCTCCGGTGAGAAAATGTTGCCGCTACTGGCGAGCAGGCCAGATGGTTCTAACGTGCCGATGCCAAGCAGTGCAATGGTTACCTGGTCGAACAAAGCCATAGCATCACGCACATAGCGGTCTTCTAATAATATAGGTAGAGCTTCAGGTGAACCGACGACGCCAGGAGCAGGCAAGAGCATTGCCTCGCCCCGTCATCAGGTTTGCCAGCCGACCGACGAGGCGACTGGCATACACTTCAGCAGAGGGATTGCCCAGACCACCCAATATCTGTAATACTCGTATGTGTGACGGACGGGCAAGTGGTTGCAATGCATCGACCATCGCCAGCAGCGTTGCGCTCCAGGAAGAGACGCCGATCATTTCGCCTGCATGCAGAGTGGTCTCCAGGTAGTAGGCGGCAGCCGCGCCTATGTCGCGCAATATCTGGTCGTTGTGCTCGACGCTATCCACCACAACGGCTTCTTTCAGCCCGTATGTTTTCTGTAGCTCCTCCTCCAGTTGGGAATAAATACCATGAGGCACGTTGACCGTTACACGTACTATCTGCTCCTGTTTGGCGCGTTTCAAAAGACGCGAGACCGTGGCCTGTGAGAGATCAAGCTGGGCAGCGATCTCAGGCTGAGTCATATCCTGTCCATAGTAAAGGTGAGCAACCTTTGCCATTAAGCGGAGTTCGTCTATTCGCGCCAATCTAGTTGTTCCTTTCGCAGTGAACTATGTGCTATCAAGCGTTGCACGGGCAACAGCCATTTGCCAGCCCGCGTAAAGCGCTTTCCGCTTCTGTGTGGACATACCCGATTCAAATCGAGTTTGTGGCCTGGGTAGCTGCATGATTTCGTCGAGCGTCTGCCACCATCCTAGCGTAAGGCCAGCGAGATATGCAGCGCCAAGAGCAGATGCATCAGTCGATGTATTTTGTAGCAATGGTCGTTCGATGATGTCGGCCTGAAACTGCATCAACAGCGTATTGCGACTGGCTCCGCCGTCAGCGAGTAGCACTTTGAGTTCTGCTCCTGCTTCGACCTGCATAACGTCGAATACATCGCGGACCTGGTAAGCTATCGCTTCGAGAGCTGCACGAGCCAGGTGCGCAGCTCTCGAAGTGCGTGTAATCCCACTGATCATACCACGTGCCGCCTGATTCCAGTAGGGCGCACCCATACCTACAAAGGCTGGCACAAGGTAGAGACCTTCAGTGCTTTCAACCTGTTCCGCCAGCCTGGCAACCTCCTCGACCGGCTGCTCCAGGCCGAGGAACTCGCCGAGCCATTGCACTGCCGCCCCGGTTACGGAGATATTGCCTTCCAGTGCATACGTTATGTGCTCTCGATCAAGTGCCCAGGCTATTGTAGTCGAAAGGCCGTGTTTTGACAATACCGCAGTAGGAGTAGGAGCCATTAAAGATGAACCTGTGCCATAGGTAGCTTTCACCGAGCCATGAAAAAAGCCAGCCTGACCAAACAATGCCGCGTGCGAATCACCGATGAGCGCAACAATAGGCACACCTGCTGGTAGGTGCCCTATCGTTACGCTGTTGCCAAAGTTGGCGCGTGAAGGTTTCACTTCGGGTAGGGCTGCTCTGGGTACGGCGAACAGATTGAGCAGATCTTCGTCCCAATTCAGTGTATGAATATTGAATATCTGGGTACGGGAAGCGTTTGTGAGATCGCAGGCATGTATCTTCCCACCTGTTAAATTCCAGAGTAGCCAGCTATCTATTGTCCCCAGGCACAATTCTCCCTGCTCGGCCCGCTTCTGACTTCCTGTTACGTGAGTCGAGTAGCCAGTTCATCTTGCTAGCTGAGAAAAGAGGGTCAATCGCCAGTCCAGTGCGTTCCTTTAAAAACGGCTCCAGTCCTCGTGTGCGCAGTTGAGTGCAGAAATCTGCCGTTCGACGGCACTGCCATACGATAACGGGACTTACAGCTCGCCCACTCTCGCGCTCCCATAGCAACACCGATTCGCGCTGGTTCGTGATAGCGATAGCCTCTGGCCGTGGATCGTCGCTGGCTGTGAGGCACTCGTCAATTGCTTCACGTACGCTCTGCCAGATATTATTAGCATCTTGCTCTACCCACGCTGGTTGAGGATAGCTCTGTCTGACGGCCCGCGTGGCCTGAGCAATCGCTTCTCCATCTGAATTGATGAGCAAAACCTTTGTATTGGTTGTGCCCTGGTCGATAGTCAATATGTTGCCGATCTTGCGCTCCATCTCCTTTAGACCTTTACTTCAACCAGCTCCAGAGCAGCATCGAAGATGCCCTGCGCGGTGAGACGAAAGTATTGTAACAACCATGAAGCCGAGCCAGTGGGAGCAAAAACGCCGGGTATCCCCAGGATGCGCATAGGAATCGGGTGGCCTGTAACAACCACTTCGGCGACCGCGCTCCCCAGGCCTCCAAAGACAGTATGTTCTTCCGCTGTAACAATGCCGCCCGTCTCAATAGCAGCCGCCAGTATAGCCTCCCTATCTAGCGGGCGAATGGTAGACATGTTGAGAACACGAGCCTGAATGCCCCTGGCTGCAAGCATATCAGCCGCCTCCAATGCACGTGAAACAAGCACGCCAGCCGCAATCAACGTAATATCAGTGCCTTCTCTCAAAAGTGCAGCTTTGCCAGGCTTGAAGCGATACTCTATATCATGTACTATCGGTACAGGCAGGCGGCTGATGCGTAGAAACATTGGCCCCCTGGTAATTGCGGCCATCTGAACGGCTTGCGCAGTCTCGATCGGGTCAGCAGGCACGATGACAGTCATGTTAGCGATAGCTCGCAGCCAGGCAATGTCTTCAATGGAATGATGCGTCGGACCCAGTTCGCCATAGGCCATACCACTGCTCATACCACAGAGCTTTACATTTGCATTCGAGTAGGCGAGGTCGGCCTTAATCTGTTCAAGCGCCCGCCCGGTGAGGAAAGGGGCCGCGCCGCAGACGAAGGGGATAAGACCTCCATTTGCCAGCCCGGCCCCCACGCCAACCATATTTTGTTCAGCGATGCCAACATTGACAAGACGTTTCGGATAGTCCTTGCCGAATTGAGTCAGTTTACTCGAGCCGACCGAATCGTTCACCACGGCCACGATGCGCTGGTCCTGGGAAGCTAACTCGCGCAACGTATCTTCAAATGCGTCACGGCAATCATAAAGTTGAGTCATATAGCCACCTCTTCCAACTCTTTTAGGGCTGTAGCCAGTTCCTCAGAGGTCGGAACTCTGTGATGCCAACCCACTTTATCTTCCATGAATGAGATCCCCTTGCCCTTATGTGTGTTGGCGATGACGCAATTTGGCTTGCCCGGCTCGAATGGCACGCGGGAAAAGGTATTCAGCAGTGAAGCATAGTCATGGCCGTCCACCTCCTGTACTGACCAGCCGAATGCTCGCCATTTGTCTGTGAGCGGATCGAGGTGCATCGTCTGCTCGGTCCAATCGCCCTGTTGTAGACGGTTGCGATCAATAATTACTGTCAGATTGTCGAGTTGAAAGTGTGCGGCTGACATAGCGGCCTCCCAGTTGCTCCCTTCTTGCAACTCGCCATCACCAGTCAGAACGAATACGCGCCAGTGTGCATCGGTCAGTTTGGCAGCCAATGCTGATCCCACTGCGACAGGCAAACCGTGCCCAAGTGGTCCAGTGTTCGTCTCTACACCGGGAACCTTATTGCGATCAGGGTGTCCATTCAGGCGCGAGAGGGGCTGAGCGAATGTCTTCAGTTCCTCAAGTGGAAAAAAGCCAGCAAGAGCAAGCGTTGTATAGAGCGCTCCCGCACTGTGCCCTTTACTCAAGATGAAGCGATCACGATCAGGAGCATCGGGCGCATGCGGGTCAATATGGAGGACACCAAAATAGAGCGTTGCCAGGATATCGATGGCAGAGAGATCACCTCCAATATGACCGATTTTGGCGTCGGAGATCATCTGTAGATCGCTTCGACGAATGGCGGTTGCCAGCTTAAACAATCTGTCGACTTGCTGTGTATCCACTATTGTCAGTCCTTTATAACATTCGTACCAAGAAGCATGTCGAGTACAATCTGCTGGGCTTCGAGTGCATCCTGGCGTTCCTGGGCAGCGACGAGGGTGCTCAGGTCAAAGCGATCAAGCAAACTGTTGAGTTTGCGAATTGTTTTTATGCTGCTGCGAGCTGCTTGTATCGGATTTTCACGGAAAGGAAACTGATCGAGCAACAGGGGGCCTTGCCAGTTGATCTGACGCAGAGCATAGAGAAATTCTAGCGTCTCGATAAGATGTACTGAACCAACGGCCATATCATCATCCCAGTCGCGCCAGTTGTCGTTTAGCTCAACACTGACCAGTTTACCGCGCCGTGACACGAGTTGTAGTACATCAGCCGGAGTTTCTTTGGCGAAAAACGAGTGTCCCAGATCGAACACAATGCCAACATTCTCTACACCCATGTCCTCAATTGCCAGTAGCGTACGAGCCGCCGAACTGAAAAACATATGGCTACGAGGCTCTTTCTCCTTGTATTCAATGGCAAACTGCATGTGCGGGTCGGTCTGAGCTACTGCTCGAATGCCATCAACGGAATAATCCCAGAGGTGTCTGTAGTCGACCTGGAAGGGATAGTCAAATCCGTCCTGTCCAGGCCAAAATTTCACATACTTTGCATCAAGGGCGCGTGCCACCTCGATCGCACGTTTTCCGAGATCCACCGTTTTCCGTCGCACCGCAGGATCTGGATTGGTGAAGCTGCCCATGCGGAACTCGCGCATATAGATATGTGGGGTGATAGCCTGAGCACGCAATCCTGTGCGCTGAAGGGTTTCGCGTACCTGCTCGACGGTTACATCCTCATCTGCGAACGGATAATTGATGTCCAGCACCTTAATATCTCCGACCTCTGCTGCTCGCTCAATTGCTTCCAGTGTACCCACCGGGGGCCCATAGGCATCAGTGGCATAACGGTCGATGAACTGCTGAAACATCCAGATTCCTGCTCCAAATTCGTAATCACTCATCGTATCCTCCCGAGTAACCATGCAAATAGACTACGACATTCAACACTGTTATTAGTTTCTTCGATAAGCTCATACTTCCTTCAGAATCCAGATCTCATCCTTCATGGATTCAGAAAATCTCAGAGAATATTTATTCACTAATGAAATTATATTAAATCTACTGCAAGTATAATCGGTAGTTTGAATCAATGTCAAGGGCTGAGTCCTAAAAGCTCCACCGAGGCAATCCTACTTGACACACTCCAATATTCCGAGTATACTACGCTCATCAGGAATATAGTTTCATGTTAGAATATTTATTCAGTCCTTTATCCAGCAATTCTTCTCGTAACCAGGACTCAACGAAGAGAGGCCTGAACGGCTCGTTGCAGAGCAAGCGTCTCTCTATTTTTAGACGAAGCGAGGAGTCAACGGCATGTTTAAGCAAGATGAGCAGAAAAGAAGGCGAGCACAAATTCCTGTGCCGTTGGCTGTCTCGAAACGTTACCAATCGATACTGATGGTCACAACGCTGTTGCTCATGCAAGTCGTTACCGCTTGCAGCCTCTATACTGTCAGACCAATCAATCCAACAACCGGCAGTAGCCAATCAAGTCAATTTGATCAGCATTTTGATCCGACTACCTATGCTAACTCCATCTGGTCTAGCAAAGTTGTACCGACCTTTCTCAAGAAAGCCGTTGATATCCGCACTGTGCTGACTGCTCTGAAGAGCAATAGCAGTGCAGCGCAAAAGCAATATTCTGTGCAATCATCGGATGGCCTCTACAATTTTATGGTCAAGGGACAAGGGAAGGTGACAGCAGTCAACACAAGTTCGCGCAACGGAACGATGAACATTCAACTACCGGGGTATGCAGGGCAATCAACTCTTATCTTACAGATCGGACCGGTTGTACTCGGAACATCTCTGCGCGATAGTGTCGGCTTCATTGATTTTAGTCAATTCACAAACCAGGTACAGTATGCCCAGGTCGCCGATGCTTTGAACGCTCATGCCGTACAAAACCTGCAAGGTATCGACTTTGCTAAATTGCGGGGAAAGGTGATCACATTCTATGGAGCATTTACCTTTGTAGACTTGCAACAGATCACGATCATGCCGATGAAGATCACGTCTGAAGGAGCCAGTGCTTAATGCAGACCGCAACACATTCAGAGAACATACCAGCAATAGCGGACGAGATTATTCTTCGAGCGGAACAGATCACGAAGATCTACGATGCCACAATCGCATTGAACAAGGTTGACTTCAATGTTTACAGAGGCAAGGTCAATGTCCTGGTAGGCGAGAATGGCGCTGGCAAATCAACATTGATGAAAATTCTGGCCGGAGCTGAACAGCCAACGAGTGGACAACTGCTGCTAGAAGGCAAACCAGTGGAATTTAAATCACCGCGAGACGCAGATAAGCACCATATCGGCATCATCTACCAGGAACTCAGCCTCTTTCCCAATCTCAGCGTGGCGGAAAACATCTTCGTCAATCATGAGCGAACAAACTATGGCGTCGTTGTTAATAGCAAAACGCAATTCATGCAGACGCAAAAATTGATGGAGCGGCTGGCACAACCGATAAATCCAGCAACCCTTGTCAACAGTTTGCGCCTGGGGCAACAGCAGATCGTCGAAGTCGCCAGGACACTCGCCCAGGATGTGCGTATTTTGATCATGGACGAACCCACTTCGGCCCTGACGAATGCAGAGGTGGAAGTACTCTTCACTATTATAAAAGAGCTAAAAGCGCAGGGAGTTTCTATCGTCTATATCTCACACAAGATGGATGAGATACAACGCATTGGCGACTATATCACAGTGCTACGCGATAGCCATTTTATTGCCGAAGCGCCAATTGTGAGTATCGACACGGATTGGGTTATTCAACGCATGATTGGGCGCGATGTAAGTGAGACTTATGCTCATAGCAATCACACACTAAGGAAGGAACTGCTACGCGTTGAGAATGTGACATTGCCACGCCCTGGAGGGAGTTTTATCCTCGAAGATGTCTCATTCTCATTACATAGTGGCGAGATTCTGGGTCTATATGGATTGATGGGGGCCGGGCGTACAGAGCTATTGGAATGCCTGATGGCACTCCATCCAGAAGCAAGTGGAACAATCTGGATAGAAGGGAAACAGTTCTTAGCTCGTACAGTGAGTGAACGCATTCACCAGGGGCTGGCGTTAGTACCGGAGGACCGACAACGAGAGGGATTGGTCCAACCGCTCTCCGTCACCGACAATATCGTGCTTGCAAGTTTGCTGAAATACCTGCAAGGCTTCTATCTCTCAACCAGAAAAGAGAAGGCCGCTGTCATCCAGATGATCAATAAGCTGACCATCAAAGCCGCCAGTCCCCAGGCGCTTATTACCTCCTTAAGCGGAGGGAATCAACAGAAGGTTGTTGTCGCCAGAAATCTGCTCACCGCTCCAAAAGTGTTACTCATGGACGAGCCGACGCGCGGAATCGACATTGGAGCCAAAGCCGACATGTTCAAGCTTATGAGTCAGCTTGCGGCAGAAGGACTGGGCATCGTCTTTGTCTCATCGGAGCTACGAGAGGTCCTTGCTATCGCTGATCGTATCCTCGTGCTCGCGAAAGGACGCGTAACAGGAGAATTCACGCACGACGAAGCGACAGAGCAGGCGTTGGTAACCGCTTCAGCTGCGAAATATGAGCAATCAATACACGACGGAGGAGAAGCGAAGCATGAGTAAGCTGTCATCAACTCTCAGACCGAAATTAAAAGAGGTGCCAACCAGCCAATCGGGAGAGAAGGGGCAAGGGTCACGTTGGAAGCGAGTGGGAGCACTCTTGTTGCACTTGAGAGCATTTATTGCCTTATTTTTGATCATCATTATCTTTTCGTTTCTCTCTCCAAATTTCCTGACCCCAGGAGATATAGTGATCTCGATAGAGCATGCCTCGATCTATGCCATTCTAGCAATAGGCATGTCGTTTACCATCCTGACCGGGGGCATAGATCTCTCGGTAGGGTCTATCGTAGGGTTAGCCGGAATGATTGCAGGTAGCCTGATCTATCAGGGACTTGTCCTACCAATGTTTGGCGTTGTCGTCTATTTCAACATCTGGATCGTCATTCTCATCACGCTCATCATCGGCATCCTGATAGGAGTGGTGAACGGATGGGTCATTACGCGCTTCAACGTCGTCCCTTTTATTGCTACATTGGGTATGTTGTATGTCGCCCGTGGATTTGCCCTGCTGATCTCCAACGGAGCAACATTTCCCAATCTGCAAGGAGATCCGACCCTGGGGAACACTGGCTTTCCATTCCTGGGTTCCGGGCAGATATTGGGAATTCCCCTACCAATCTGGCTTATGGCAGTAGTTGGTCTTATAGCGGCATTCGTAGCGATCAGAACTCCCTTTGGAAGGCGTGTCTATGCGGTGGGGGGAAACCCTAGAGCAGCGGTGCTCACCGGGATACGCGTCAATCGCATAAAAATCTTTGTCTATGCTATTTCAGGCTTCTGTGCAGCGCTGGTAGGACTCATCATTGCTTCGCAACTGCAAGCAGCTCAACCGAACGCTGGTAATACCTATGAGTTGACCGCGATAGCAGCCGTCGTGCTAGGAGGAACCTCGCTCTTTGGAGGACGAGGTTCTATAGGTGGAAGCATTATAGGAGCCTTCGTTATCAGCGTCTTAGGAGATGGCATGGTCCTGATAGGCGTCTCGGAGTTCTGGCAGATGATCGTAAAAGGAGTGGTCATCATCCTGGCCGTTGTCATTGACCAGCTCCAGGTGAGATTACAAAAGCGCTCGTCGCTTGCACAAGCATAGCCAGGGTCAAGAAAAGTGTATAGCAAGGAAAGGAGGAGTACGTAGAGAAAGAAAGTACATCAGTAAAACTGTTTGACTAGTCAACATGCTAGGAATTGAGCGCAACATTTCAACGCAGAAAGTTAGGAGCCGTGACTATGATGAGGAGACGAACATTTTCTATCTGTGGGCTTGTTATGGCGGCAATGCTTCTACTGGCAGCTTGTGGGCAGACCACAACGTCATCTTCTTCCAGTACCCCGAGCACATCTTCCAGCAGCAAGAAACTCATTGTCATCATTACCCCCTCACACGACAACGTATTCTTCAAGGCCGAGGCAGATGCAGCGAATGCTGAAGCAAAGGCAACAGGCTATGATACACTGGTGCTTTCACATGATGACGACGTGAATAAGCAAAATCAGGAGGTCGATACGGCCATTGCACGGCATGCCTCCGCAATTATTCTAGACAACGCGGGCGCAGATGCATCGATAGCTGCTGTGCAAAAGGCCAAAACAGCAGGCATTCCGTCTTTCCTGATTGACCGTGAAATCAATGCCAACGGAGTCGCCGCCGCTCAGATTGTCTCCAACAATTCGCAAGGGGCTGTATTAGGTGGGCAGCAGTTTGCTAAGTTGATGGGAGAAAAAGGTAACTACGTTGAACTCCTTGGATTGGCATCGGACACCAATGCAGCGGTGCGTTCAAAGGGCTTCCATAGCATCATTGATCAGTATACAGGTATGCATATGGTTGCACAACAGAGTGCCAACTGGGATCAGACGAAGGCATTCCAGGTAATGCAGACCATCTTACAGGCGCATCCTAATATTCAAGGTGTGATTTCGGGAAACGACACGATGGCTCTGGGTGCATGGGCAGCCCTGAGCGATGCTCATAAGACGAAAGTTATTGTTGTAGGCTTCGATGGTAGCCCTGATGTTCTTTCTTCCATTAAACAGGGTGGTATCAAGGCAACCGTTTTGCAACCAGCGTCACAACTTGCAAAGACGGCGGTGGATGAGGCGAGCAAGTATATCAAAAATGGTTCAACAGGGCAATCTGAGCGGCAATTGATCGACTGTGTGCTGGTCACTCCGCAGAATGCTGATCAGTTCGGTGTCTTTGGACCTAAATAAGATGAGAGGACAGGCTGCGGAAGCAGTCCGTTCTGGTGCCGGGTCTATTGGCTCTATTATTCATATTCCCGGCACGCACTTTTCATCTATATACATACACCGTGCTTCAATGCTGTATCTCTTTAGAAGAGAATCGTTTCACTAGCAGCGTGTACATAAAAAGATTGAATGCTTGACAGAAAACCTTTTCCCAGGTACAATTTTTTAGGAACTTCTCCTTACAGGCGGTTTTCTAAGCTCACTTCCCGCTGGGACATCAAACAAAGGATTGTATACCAAACAAAGGATTGTGAAATGACAACACGTTATCTACGACGACCTCCAGTGCCTTCTGGCATTACCATCGTCCTGCTTATCCTTATCAGTTTATCCCTCATGGTAGGATTTTCTCAGCTACGGGTACTTACAGCCAGAGCAGCAGCATCTACTCTGGCCGTGAGTAATCTGCGTGTCGACTACCTCGTGAATCCGTTAGGAATCGACGACACGAAACCTCAGCTCAGTTGGGAACTTACTTCTTCGGCTCAGAATCAGAGCCAGCAGGCATACGAGGTGCAGGTTGCAACCAGCAACACCTTGTTAAACGCGAACACCCCCGATCTCTGGGATAGCGGCAAGGTCACATCCAGCGCTTCCATCAATGTCGCCTATGGTGGAACAACACCTTATTCACGGGAACATGTCTACTGGCGCGTGCAGGTATGGGACATGAGTGGAAACCCTTCCGCATGGAGTGCAACCGCGCAATGGGAGATGGGGCTGCTTAATTCGTCCGACTGGTTGGCCCATTGGATCAATAATCCCAATTCAGGAGCCCTTCCTCTCTTCGCTAAACAGTTTACTCTCTCCAAACCAATCAGTCGTGCACGCTTATACATCACTGGCCTGGGCGTCTATGATGCTCGTATTAATGGTCAGGCTATCAGTAAGGATGTGCTCCAGCCGCCTGAAACTAACTATCTCAAGCGAGTCATCTACAGCACCTACGATGTGGCTTCTTTGCTCCAACAGGGGGCCAACACACTTGGTGTGCAGCTTGGAAACGGTATTGCCAATGTTCCAGCAACTCCTGGACGCTACGAAAAGTTCACTGGAACGATGAGCACTCCACGCATGCTTGCTCAACTCGAAGTGAAATACAACGACGGTACAACTGCACGGATCGTCTCTGATTCCTCCTGGCTCACGAAACTCGGCCCAACCACCTTCTCCACCTGGTATGGTGGCGAAGACTACGACGCTCGCCTCGATCCCACTGGCTGGCTGAATCCCGGCGCAAATCTGAGCTCCTGGCAGGCAGCGACCGAGACGACCGCACCATCATCTCAGACCATCCTCAGTGCACAGATGGTTCCAGCAGTCCAGCAGGTTGGCACATTGCACCCGGTCAAGATCACCCAGCCCAAGTCAGGCGTGTATATCTTCGATTTTGGCATCAATTTCTCGGGTTGGGAAGAGCTTCAGGTCAAAGGAGCTGCAGGCACCAGGGTCGTTATGACACCCGGTGAACTTCTCAGGAGCGACGGCACCATCAGCCAGGCCACCGTCAATGCACCATTCTATGAAACCTATATCCTCTCTGGTAAGGGCACCGAAGTATGGCACCCGGACTTCGACTTCCATGGCTTCCGCTATGTGCAGGTCACTGGTCTCCCAGCGACACCCACAACGAGTACCTTGACTGGTCTGCAACTGAATACTGCCAATGATAGCGCTGGTACCTTCACATCAAGCAACTCGCTGATCAACTCTATTCACAAGATCATCAATCAGGCCATCCAGAACAATATGGAGAGTTTGCTGAGTGATTGCCCCGATCGCGAGAAGCTCGGCTGGCTCGAACAGGACCACCTTGAATTTGGTTCAGTGAGCCGCGCGTATGATGTTGCAGCCTACTACCGCGAGTTCTTCCGCAATATGGCCGATGGTCAGCTCTCCAACGGGCTTGTTCCTGACAACGTTCCTGAGTATGCCATTTTCGGAGGTGCTTTCCGCGACGATCCGAACTGGGGCAGCATGGTGATCCAGGGGGCGTGGGAACTCTATCAGACATATGACGACACGGTAACGTTGCAAACCTATTACTCCAACATGCAGCGCTACCTTGCGTATCTGGAGTCGAAGGCCAGTGGCAACCTGCTCACTTATGGCCTGGGCGACTGGGGCACTCTTGAAACTGGCACACCACTGGGAGTCACATCCACCTATCCATACTATCTAGACGCAGTGGAGATGAGCAAGATTGCGACGGTACTTGGTCACACGAGCGATGCAAGCACCTATAGCACATTGGCACAGCAGATTGCCAGCGCCTTCAACACGAAGTATCTGGCAGCAGCTCACAACACCTATGCCAATGGGAGCCAGGCAGCCGACGCATTAGCACTGGATATGGGGATCGTACCCAGCCAGTACCAGGCAGCAGTGGTGCAACACCTCGTCAATACGATTCAGGCGAATGGTAACCATGTCGAAGTGGGAGAGATAGCCTTGCCAGCAGTATTCCGTGCTCTGGCTAATGGAGGACGCAACGATGTAGTCTACACGGTTGCCACTCAGACGACCTATCCCAGCTACGGTAACGAGATTGCGTATGGTGCTACCTCACTACTCGAGTTCTGGAACGGGACGAATGGAAAGAATTCGCAAGACCACTTCATGCTTGGTGCCCTCAACGAGTGGCTCAGCTTTGAAGCTGCTGGCCTCCAACCCGATGCCAATGTAGCTGGCTATAAAAAACTGGTGATTCGTCCTGCCGTCGTCGGGGGCTTGACTCAGGCGAGCGCTACCTACAACACGCCCTATGGGCCAGCAAGTAGTTCGTGGACGCGCTCGGGTTCAACCGTACAGTTGAGTGTCCAGGTGCCCGTGAACACCACGGCTACCGTTATGATGCCTCTGAAGAGCGGCTATAAAACCTACAGTGTTGGTTCTGGTAGTTATACCTTCAGTAGTAGTTTGAGTTAAGGATACTCCCAATACCGCAGGGACCCGGTCAATCGGGTCCCTATGGTGTTTAATGCATTAGTTGGAGTCAATGAGGCCAGCTCCGCCTCCATGCCATTCCTCCTCACAGAGGGAGACTAGAAAATATTCTAAATCAAGCTGACTCGAATAAGCGCCTTTTGAGCTGGAAATAGGGTCTGCATTGAGCGAAAGCTGTGAACTGATGCAGATCTGAGAAGGGTCGCCACCCAGCTCGTCAAAAAGCACCAGGTTATTCTCTTCCTGAAGCCAGTCAACAGGAAGATGATAGAACTGCTGCGTGGGAGTGCCGATGCGTTGCAGCTGAACAGGGGGAAGTTGCCATGGCAGAAGTTCCTCTCGTGTGCCTGCAACAAGCCAGTAGCGCCCGATGCATCTACCATTGAGCCAGGCCATCCCCTTACTCATTCCTGTAAGATCCACTGCCAGCGGTCCGTTTGTCTGCGGGCGTGGAAAGGTGAAGCGCCACCAGCTCAATGGTCGTGCAACTGCTTCTTGCCAGCGTTCCTGCCAGGAAACCAGTGCTCCACCACCGGCGAAGAGGGCTGCGCGTTCACCCACCAGACCTGGTTGCATTGTCCAGGGACCCGGAAGTGGTATCGTTGTTCCAGCATGCCTCTCCCCACAGTCCCTTACGCTCCTCGAACCATGTTCTGGCCTCCAAGCATCCAATCGCCCTTGATCATTCCTAATGCACAGGTAAGAATAGAGAGCGTATGTTTCCCTTCTGTAAGCATGAGTGGAAATGACTGGGTAAATCCTGGTCCATTGAGGGGGCCGCGATCTTCAGCCAGAGGGAGTTGTGAAGTGGCCTGCAACTGCCCATCCACAAAAATATGCGCGATATCTGCAACTCCTACCAGCGTCAAAGTTCCAGCTCCAGCCTGTTCAGACGAAACTGTCAGATCGGTCGTATACCAGCAGTAATCAGTCCTGTCCTGAGTCAAGAAGCTAATTGCTCAATTGGAGTATCAGCGACCTTCAATCCTTTTTGCAGTGCGGATGGCCACTGTGTAGGTAATGGCTCTGCATACCAGCTCAAGTGAGTAATCAGATCAGGATGGAGTTCTCTGCGCTGTTGAATGATATGTTCGGGTTGCACTGTAGGCGGTATTCAATAAGACCTGCCCATGACTGATCAGGGACACAGAACATGCAGGTAAGATGAAAAGTTGATCGGCGAATGTTACTGTTGCATCCGTCGTCGCATCATTGCACAGGAAGACCAATTCTTTATCATGGTGAGCATAGATATAGGCACATTGTTGTGTTCCTAGCATCTGTGCATCGGGACGTTCTTGTGTCACCAACACATCAGCGTATTCATGCAAAATAGTATGAAGATGAGCCAGGTGCTGTGCCTTAGTGGTAGGGAATCCGTACTCATTGAGTGGAGCATCAAAATCATAACTTGTTGTCTGCAGATACATTGCTGAACGCTCGAAGTTCGTACCGCCATGCCACATATAATAGTTGACGCCTGTACCTCCGGCGGCAATGAAGCGTGCTACTGCATATGCGCAATCTTCAGAAGAACGGGTGCGATGAGCATAGCCATAGGTATCGTACCAGCCGGGCCAGTCTTCGGTCCAGAGGGCAGGCTGATCGGGATGGCGGGATCTATGTTCATTAATCTGTAAATGACCATAGAAGCTATTAATAGTTTCCAGGCTTCCAGGTGCCGCGCCCAGGCACATAATCGAAGGGATACCCAGATCAAGCCTGTTTGCCAGGTCCGAAACCCACTGTAAATAACGCTGGCCCTCTTCTCCATAGTGTTCAGCAATATTATTGTATTCATTCTCCAACTGAAGGAGAATAATAGGGCCACCATTGGATACGAACATGGGGTGCAGATATTCGATCACCATACGCACCCAACGTTCCATTTCGTGCATAAAGGGTTGGTTGAAGGTGCGCATCTGTATATCAGGAACATCGCGTAACCATGCAGGGAGGCCTCCGTAATTTGTTTCCGCGCAGATGTAGGGTCCCACACGCAGAATCACATACAACCCATGCTCCTGAGCGACCTTACAAAAGTGGAGCAGATCCAGCCGTTCAGAGAAGTCGAACACTCCCCGTTGAGCTTCGTGCAAATTCCAGAAAACATAGGTCTCAATCGTATTTAAACCCGCCTTCCGGCTACGTTGCATAAGCTCCGGCCACATAGCAGGGGTACTGCGAGGATAATGGATTGCTCCGCTAAGCAACAGTGTTCGCTTCCCGTCGATGGTCACTGCGCGTGAGTCATAACTCACAAGGGTCCTTGTCATAATTTGCACGTTTCCTTTGTTGACCAATTAAACGCTGGTAGAAGATCCCTTATTGCGCTGTTAAACAGTGCGTAAATATTTCGTTATGTGCACCGAATACTCACCAATGTTCATTGTATGTTCACCGAATACTCACCGTGTGTATACTACAACAATGATGAGTTACTAGTATAGCAAGCAGCAAGGTGCATCATGGGATGGCTATCTATGATTTGTATAGGTAACTATACCATTGAACCGAGCTGTTTACAAGCATTGCAGCGCTTTCCTGCAAATTTTGATGAGTATTCCTCTTGACATATGTGATATTTTTGCTTAAACTTACTGATAAGTTCATCGTATGTATATCGTTGTGCAAGGAAAAGGAAGATCGAACGATGGCTGGAAAAATGGTTTCTCGTACTGGAAGGCTATTGCTGATAAAGCATGGAAGTAAATACGTATGAGTGTAAATTCTTCGAATGTAACCAGTTATGATGTTGCCCGTGTTGCTCAGGTATCGGTAGGCACCGTCATCCGGGTATTGAATAACAAACCGAATGTAGATGAGGAGATCCGTGCACGTGTTTTGCATGCAATCGATGAGCTTGGATATATTTATGTACCAAAAAAGCGACAGGTGGCTGCAACTGTGGGGAAAGCAGATGTGACGCTGAAAAGTGTGATGCTGTGTATTCCACCGATGCCCAATACGCAAGCATTGCAAGAAATTTATTACTATACTGTTCTACGTGGTGCTCAAAAGGTGTGTGCTGAGAATGATCTTCACTTAATGTATAACGTGGTTGATGATAGTGCTGACGGGTTGGAGCAGGTGAAGTCTTCCATTGAGCGTGGCTTTGTTGATGGACTCATACTGATCAATTATGGATCGCATGAACTCATCGAGGGTATTCACCAGCTCTCAGATTCCATTAGTGCTGGTCGAGCCTCGTACTCCTTCCATTTTTCCTATAGATACCGTTGTGTCCGACGATTTCTATGGAGGGAAGCTTGCAGTGAAGCATTTACTTTCGTTGGGACATCGCTCTATTGCCTGTATCGGTACTGCAGCTGCCTATGTGACGCAACTGCGTTTTGATGGCTATCGCATTGCACTAAATGATGCGGAGATCGTGTATCGGCCTGAATTGTTTGTGCAAGTACGAAGTGACCTGACCGTTGATGAGGGTCAATGGGCGATGCAGCAATTGTTGGAGCGAGGGGTAAAGTTCTCAGCTGTGTTCTGCATGAACGATAACGTGGCTCTGGGAGCTATTCGTGTGCTCAATGAGGCTGGTTTGCGTGTTCCTGATGATATCAGCGTCGTTGGCTTTGATAATCATGAAGGCGCTGCTTTATCCCATCCGCCCTTAACGACCATTGAGGGTACACCGGAGCAGAAAGGGATGGTTGCGATTCAGCGCCTGATAGATCGCGCCACGCGTCCAAATACAATTGTTATGCAATCTATGTTACCTGTCCACCTTGTCACACGCGCATCGACAGCGGAGGTTCGGTAAACCTTGTTTTTGTAGAGCTTTGAACCCTCGATTCGAGACGCAATGTGGCGTTATTTCTAGTTTCAGATAAAACGAGGATGTATGGTTACTAAATCACAGAAAGCACCTCTCTAGTGGTGCAGGGCTACAGCAAGGTCTCAAGCCTTTTCCTCCGGGAAGACGGGAACGGAGCCCCTCTTCTGGCACGCAGATGGGTTCCAGGAAGCGCACAAATACGCGCAGTACGCTCTCTTTACTATTAATGATGCTGCCAGGTCTCCTCTTATTGCTTGTTTTCAATTATATTCCTTTAGTTGGACTGGTGATTGCCTTTGAGGATTTTCATCCCTATGAAGGCATCTTTGGAAGTGCCTGGGTAGGATTACAAAATTTTGCCTATCTCTTCCAGACTTCGATTGCTCTCAATGCTACCCGCAATACCGTTATGTTGAATGCGATATTTATTGTGACCATACTCATCGTTTCTCTTGCCATTGCGGTGTCGCTCCACGAAATTCGCGACAGTGTACCCTGGCTGGGAAAGCTCTATCAATCAGTGCTCTTTTTCCCGTATTTCATCTCATACGTGCTGGTGGGCTATTTTATCTTTGCTTTGCTCAACGCAGATAATGGCATGGTCAATCATGTAGCATCCTCACTGCATGCGCCTCAGGTGAACTGGTATTCTTCACCGCAATACTGGCCAGTGATCTTGACTATCGTGAACCTCTGGAAAAATGTGGGCTTCTGGAGTATCGTCTACTTCGCCGGTATTCTGGGCATCAATCCAGAATATTATGAGGCTGCACGCATAGATGGTGCTAATCGATGGCAGCAATTTCGCGCGATTACCCTGCCCTTGCTTTCTCCATTGATTATTATCAATGTATTGCTCTCTATCGGGCGCATCTTCTATGCAGACTTTGGACTATTCTATCAGGCGACCCTGAATAATCCGTTGCTGTACTCCACGACCGATGTTATCGATACCTTTGTGTTTCGCTCTCTCACCAATCTGGGTGATGTCGGAATGGCTGCTGCGGCCAGTTTCTACCAGGCCATCATCGGATTTCTGCTTGTACTGATCTCAAACTGGATTGTGCGCCGCATCGATCCCGAGAAAGCTATTTTCTAATGTCGCTCATCCGATGGGTCGGAAGATCATTCAGAAGCATAAGGAGTTGTCTTATGTATACTTTCCCTGCTTTGCCAGTGGAAAAAGCGCCTGTGCAGGTAAAAAAACGTCGCTCGCGGCTGGATCTGACACGTTTGCTGATTCACTTTGCCTTTGTACTCTTGAGTGCAGCATTCGTCTCTCCGCTTTTACTGGTGCTCTCCGCTTCGTTTACCGACGAGAACGCACTTATTACGCATGGGTATAGTCTGATCCCGTCGAAGTTCAGTGCTTTTGCGTATCAATATATTTTGCAAGATCCTGCTCAGCTTGCCCAGTCCTATGGCATCTCAATCTTCGTGACTGTGGTTGGTAGCCTGGTCAGCGTCTTTGTGATGGCGTTACTGGCCTATCCTATCTCGCGCCCCGATTTTCGCCTGCGCAAACCGCTCTCATTTTATGTCTTCTTTACGATGCTGTTTAATGCTGGAGTGGTGCCGCTCTACATCTTTGTGACCGACTATCTGCATCTGCAGGACACCCTGATCATTCTGATCCTGCCGTACCTGGTTGTGCCCTGGTTCGTGTTGCTCTTGCGTACCTTCTTTTCGCGCCTGCCACAGGAATTGCTGGAAGCTGCCAGGATCGATGGAGCGGGTGAATGGCGCACCTTTTTCCAGATTGTCCTGCCACTTTCAACCCCTTCGCTGGCGACCGTCGGGCTTTTCAGTATGCTGTTGTACTGGAATGACTGGTGGTTGTCGCTGCTCTTTATCGATAATGCTAAACTCTTCCCACTACAGTATCTACTTTACCGCTTGATCACCAATATCGATGCTATTGCGGCCAGTTCGCAAATGGGAGGCGTCCAACTTCCGACCGATAGCGTTCGTATGGCCATGGCGATCCTGGCGATTGGGCCGATTGTATTCGCATTCGCGTTCATCCAGCGCTATTTTATCAGTGGAATCACACTGGGCGGTGTCAAAGGAGATTAAGCGCCGCAAGAAAAAGGAGGTGAGATTGCATCTCTGTGACAATCATTCGCACCTGCATGCAGAAAAAACCAATATCCCTGGGATCGCGCCCAGAATGCTTTTCGTGAATCCATTTTTCTCAAGGAGGAATTGTCCATGCAAGATTTATCCAACGAAGCCAGACAAAATATCTCACGCGGTATCAGTCGCCGTACCTTTGTCAAAACAGCAGCTACTGTAGCTGCTGCAACCACTCTGCCGCCGGATTCCTTGCTGCCTGTGGCTCAGCAGCGCAATCCGCTACAACGAGTGGACCCACAACCGTCACGTTCTCTTTTATGACCTATGCTGATATTTCCCAGGGAGTGCAGGCGGTCCAGAGTGCGCTTAATGCCACATCTGCCTTGAAAGCAAAGAATCTGGCAATCAAGCTCGATAATATCGACTCTGCATCCTACACACAGAAGATGACGCTGCGTTTTTCTTCCGGTCAACCAATGGATGCTCTTTTCACCGCATCGTGGATCAACGATTTCTATAATAATGTTGCGCAGGGAAATTTGCTTGCTCTGGATGACCTGTTAACCCAATATGCGCCTAAGTTGAAGGCTAGCATGTCTTCGGCGATCTTTGATGCAGCACGGGTCAATGGGAAACTCTATGGTATTCCCAATCAGCAATTGTTCCCCAAAATGTGGGGAGCGCTTCTACGCAAAGACCTCGCTACCAAATATAATATCGATCTCACGAAGGTGAAAAGCTACGCGGAACTGACGCCAATTCTGGCTCTGCTGAAACAGAAAGAACCGAGAATCATCCCGATCCTTTCGGATAATCAGCCAACAGGTACTGGTGCCATCTATAACCCGGAAACGCATGGTGTGGACGAAGTCGCTGGAGGGCTGGGTGTTGGCGTCAAGTATACCGACACCAGCTTGACTGCATATAACCACTATGATACTCCGGAGTTCCTTGCTGATGCTAAGCTGGTGCGTGAGTGGTTTAACGCAGGGTACTATCTCAAGAATCCTCCCTCCGTCAGCGATTCGCAGGCTGCTTACAAGGCTGGCAAGTATGCCTTTGTCTTCGACCAGGCTCGCCCGGAAGAATATGGCAAGTTCAAGACCATCTATGGCTATGATGAAGTGCAGGCATTGCTGATGACGCCATTCCTGGATACTTCAGCGGTTGTCTCTGGCCTGGTCGGCATCGCTCGCAGTAGCCAGCATCCGCAACAGGCTATGGAGTTGTTGGAGATCATAAATAGTGATCCAACGGTCTACAATCTTATCTGCCATGGTATTGCGGGCAAGGATTATACTCTGGCTGATCCAAAGCTTGGGCTACATTACCGTCCCGGCAAATAGCCAGTACGATCCTAGCACCGACTGGGAATTTGGCAATCAGTTTAACGGTTATTACACTGATCAGACGGAGGCGCACGCCAATGTCTGGCAAACGTCAAAAGCGTTGAATCAGCAGGCTCCTGTCTCGGTTGCGATGGGCTTTGCGTTTGATCCCACCAATGTGAAGACGCAAGTAGCGCAGGTAGGAGCAGCAATCACACAATATGAGGCACCAGTTGCTAAAGGTCTCGTCGATCCTACCACTGGTGTTTCGCAATTCCTTTCGGCACTCAAGCAGGCGGGCATTGACGACATCGTAAAAGAGACGCAGAAGCAATTGGATAGCTGGAAAAAATCGAAATAGTGCTCAGAGCATGAGCGCTTCGTTTTGTTTATCCATGCCATGTTCTCTCTGTCCTTGCAGAAGATGACGTTTTTACGCATCTTTTGCAGGTCATTAGCCGAGTTCGGACTACCGAGCTAAAATCGTCTGACTACATCTCATTGTAAGAGATTACGTCATTCCAAAGGAGGAATGCTTTGTTTCGAAATACCTCCTTTTTTAGCTCCTGACAGTTTAGAAATCACAAGCACACGCTTAAATAGGCGATACATAACTTCCACTCTGAGTGTTGACAGTTAGTTTGTTTGTGATTATACTACGCTTGCCAGGAAGTAATGATATGTTTCTTACAGTAAAAGATAGGGCAGAAATTATTGCTGAGCCTTTTGACTGGTTGAATTAGCCAGCAACTCTTTTACTGCAACAACTTCTTGATAGGAGGATTCTATGCAAGCTTTCGCAAGGCTGCGATATGTAACTTTTATAGCACTTATGACCTTAGTCATAGTAGCTACCGCTAGCATTTTTGTTACCAGGTCTGCCCATGCTGCAGGTACGACCTACTACATCGCTATCAACGGCAACGATGCGAATGCAGGAACATCGGCAGCCGCCCCATTTAAGACGATTCAGAAGTGTGCATCCATCGCGGTCGCTGGTGACACCTGCCAGATCGCGACAGGCGTCTACCACGAGACCGTTACACCAGCACACTCAGGCACCGCTGGTGCACCCATCACCTTCACATCTGCACCTGGCGCTAGAGTGACTCTCGATGGGACCGATGCAGTGAGCGGC
Organism: uncultured Chloroflexia bacterium; assembly: GCA_963731415.1. Classification (GTDB taxonomy): domain Bacteria; phylum Chloroflexota; class Ktedonobacteria; order Ktedonobacterales; family Ktedonobacteraceae; genus JACDAE01. The sequence continues at coordinate 23,730 of CAVSVN010000019.1, read as the reverse complement.
TGGACACTCGACAGTGGCCATATCTACAAGGCTTCCGTAACGCTCGCTGGTACGGCAGCACAACCTTACAGTGCAACAGAGTACCCATCCAACACAGACTTATGGGCCAACCAGGTCTTCATCAATGGCACGATGGCACCCGAGGCTGCCTATCCTGCACCAAGTGCCGATCCCTGGAGCCAGGCGTTTATCACAAGTGGTTGGAGTTCGACGCGCAGCTCCAGTGGCACTTGCTCGACAGCTCCCTGTACGACTACCGTAACTGGCACGCTGACCTACAAGAGCTTTCCAGCCTTTGGTGATATGACCGGAGCAGTTGCCTACTTCGCTGGCGGTTGGGTTGCCCTCTCTGCAAAAGTTACCGGAGGAACTCTCACCGGCAGCAACAAGACACTCAATATCAGCTTTCCTGAGAGTGATGCCAAAGTTGAGCCAGGTGGTGGTAACGATAACAAGTTCCGCCTGGTTGGCAAGAAGGCGTTCCTCACTGCTGCGAACGAGTGGTTCTATGATGCAGGCGCACACGAACTCTATGTCTGGGCACCCGGTGGTGGTGTGCCAACCGGTGTGTCCGCGAAGGCACGCAACTATGGGTTCGACCTGAACAGTCGCAGCTACATTAATGTTACCAAAATCAATCTCTGGGCCACGACCATAACCACCAACGACAGTAGCCAGAACATCGTACTGAACGAAGTTAATGGACAATACCTGTCACATTGGCAGACCGCACAGTACGACACCAGCCTGCCCTTCGCCGGAATCTATGATGCAAATCATCGCTTCGATAGCGGAATCCTACTGCATGGCACGAATAACACCTTTGAGAACAGCACCCTACAACAGTCGGCTGGCAATGGAGTGAACCTCAGAGGGTCGGGACATACCGTCAGCAACGACCTGATCCATGATGTGAGCTACGGCGGCACCTACACTGCCGCGGTGACAATCGAAGTGGGCAGCAGCAACGACAACATCATAAACAATACCCTGTACAATATCGGACGCGATGCCATCAACATGGATACCAATGCCTATCCGAATGCTGGATACAAGAACATGCGCATCGCCTACAACAACATCTATGGGTATGCGAAGATCGCCTTCGATCTCGGTGGCATCTACGTCTGCTGTGATACCTCGCTATCCGGCACCCGGATTGACCACAACCGGATTCATGATCCTGCGAACACTGGCAACGGTATCCACTTCGATAATGGTACCTACGACGTGAGTGTTGACCACAACGTGATATGGGGTCTGAAGGGCACTGGAGATATCAATCATGGTGGCAATGGGATCAACTTTGGTGGTCATACCAACGGTCGGCCTGCTGGTTCCAATCTACCCTACCTGAGAGGCACCATTGAGAATAACACAATCGTGGCTGGCAAGAACGATACGATCTTCAACTACTTCGCCACGTCATCCTACGTAGCGAACACAACCGTTGAGAATAATATCCTTGATGGCTATCATCCGAGTGGGCAGGACTACGGCTACATCTCTGGCGGCAAACCCGTTGAGAAGACCAATCTCGTCACTACCCTTAGCGATACTGGAACTGGCACCGATCCTAAGTACGTCAATCCATCAGGTGGCGACTACTCGTTGCAGACCAGTTCTCCCGCCATCAACGCTGGTACCGTCATCCCCGGAATCACTAATGGCTATGTTGGCAGTGCACCGGACATCGGCGCGTATGAGTCGGGCGCTACCCGTTGGCTGGCCGGTTGCACGTTCACCGGCTGTGGACGCGCGTAACACCATTGTCCACGAACAGGTCGGTCCTGGACTACTAGCGACGACCATAGATAACACAATCGAGCGTCAGTACCATAGTGGTGCTGGCGCTCGATTAGTTTCTTCAGTGCCTGTGAGAATAGATCCGCTACACCCGGTCAACAGAGGTCTTCTATAATAGTTAACGTTGGTTAACTATTGTCTCTTTCACCTACTTATTGAACGTACTATCAATAGGTTTAACACAACCAGAAAACCGATAAAGGTACGTTCATCATGTTTCTGCTTATTTCTATACCCATTCTGGCCCGCACAATTCTGATTGCATCGATTACCATTCTGACCTTGCTTGGCATTATGACGCGCCCGTTTAAATTGAATGAAGCGGTATTTGCGCTTGCGGGTGCCGCTCTGCTACTCATTCTTGGCCTGATCAATCCAATGGATGCCGTGACAACGCTCTTTAGCGACTGGAATACGTTCTTTTTTTTCCTGGGCTTAATGAGCTTATCGGCGCTGGCGGAGGTGGCAGGCTTTTTTGATTGGTTGGCGATCCAGTCGGCGCGTCTGGCAGGCAATAGTTCCAGGCGTCTGTTCCTGAACACGTTTCTGCTGGGCAGCCTTATTTCGATGTTCCTTTCTAATGATGCCACCGCCTTGATTCTTACTCCTATCGTCTATACCCTGGTGACACGCTTGCGCTTGCCTGTGTTGCCATTTCTTTTTGCCTGCACGTTTATCGCCGATACCGCATCGTTTCTATTGCCAGTGAGCAATCCAATCAACATTATCGTGATCTCGCATTTTCCGCTGGATCTGTTTACCTTTTTGCGCCTGTTCCTGTTGCCGTCTCTTGTAGTAATTGGTATTAACTTTGGCGTGTTTTTCTTACTTTACCGTCGCCAATTGCAGGGTCATTTTGATAGCAAGCGCCTACCTGCAATTGAGACTGTGATCAAGAGTAAGAGCTACTTTCGTTATACCTGTACAATATTGGGACTGGTTGCTGTGGCCTATATTGTGGCTTCGGCGTTACAATTGCCGCTCTCACTGGTTGCCCTTAGTGGTGCATTGCTGCTCTTTATCGGTGCTCTGCGCTGGAAGCAGACCACGGCGCGGAATGTGAGCAAGCAGATATCATGGTCGATCTTCGGTTTTATTGCCGGCATGTTTATTGTTGTGCGTGCTCTAGAGGGTAGCGGACTCACGGCAGAGTTTGGGCAGCTACTCCTGCATCTTTCCGGCAATACGCGTTTCGGTTCAGTTATGGTGGGCACAGCAGGTGCTGCATTGGGAACCAATCTTATTAATAATGTACCGATGGCGGTCGTGCTCAACTCAGCACTGGGTGGCGTACAGCATGTTACACCATCGACGCACCTGGCTTTTGTTGCGGCAACGATCTTTGGCTGTGATCTCGGACCCAATCTGACCACGGTAGGGTCGCTGGCGACGGTGCTCTGGCTACTTATTCTGCGCCGTCGCAACATTGATGTGTCAGGGCTGGATTATTTCAAGGTTGGTATTATCGTGACTCCACTCATGCTGGTGGCAGGAGCATTGACGATCTGGTTATTGTTACCATAAATTCTCAAGGAGGATGAAGTCATGCGTGTACTTTGCTGTCTGGATGGACGAAATATTGAGCAGATTAGCAGTGCTGTCTCCTCTTTTTTGTCTCCTGATGCCCTCATACTTGGATTACTCTATGTTGTGGATAGCGGACCCCAGGCTGATATGGAGCGACAACGTAGCCGTTTACTCCGTTCGCGCGAGTTGGCCGGACCACGTCTTGAGCAGATGCGCCAGGCAGAACAGGATGCTGCACAGGATATTCTCGATGAAGGGAAACGCTACCTGGTTGGGGCGGAGACGCTACAGCGAGAGGGACGCTCGGAGCGTGAAATCGTGAACTGTGCGGCTGAATGGCGTGCTGATCTGCTTGTCTTGTGCCCACGATCTTCTCAGGATCGCAATCTGGAATTGGGGCCGAAATCGGTTGGACACGTTGCACGCTTTGTGCTCGATCACGCACCCTGTCCGGTGTTGTTAGTGCGGCTCCAGGCGCGAGAAAAATTCCCCATTGATCCAAAGCCTCCAAAGCCACCCAAGTGATGAGTACTGTTGGTATATAGTACAGGTCTGTGGAGTAGAACTCAGGATCCTCTATTTCAATGTAGGGTACGGTAGAACAGGCCTATGAAGCTATAACCGAATTCAGGAGGCAGTCTGATTTAGAAACAATGCGTCACAGACAGTCTCCAGTTCTTCTTGTAGTGCAGCCTGATCCTGTTCCAGTGTCTCTTTTGCTGCCTGGCATTCTTCAAAAGCCACCAGGAGCTGTTCATATAGAGAGAGGATCTCTGCGCTTGTGTTTTGCAATTGAGTATGGGCTTCTAGCAGCGAGGTGTGTTTTTGTGAGAGCGTTGTATAGTTGAGCTGAAGGTTGTGAAACGCCTCAAGCTGGTTTTGATGCGCCTGTTTGATGATTATTTGCTCCGTCACTTCCTGAATATAGATCACGACATAATCCGGTGTCGTGACCTCAGCTGGTAGTAGACAGATATGCATACAGAGGACGCGGCCATTTCCACCTTTGGTAAGTGTCAGTTCTACCTCTAGAATCTTTTGGATATTCCCTTCACAAAATGCTGCATCAATTGCTGTGCGTACAGAGGTGTAGGGTAGTCCCGGTATACTATGAAGGAAGTCCTGAAGGTCAGTTTGTTCTGGTAGTGAGCAGAGTCGGTGAGCGGCACGATTGGCCGTTAGAATACGATATGTACGGTCGATGATGACAATGCCAGTTGGTGCTAAGCGAAAGAGTACTTCCTGCAAAGAGAGTGGTGGTGGTGCTATCAATTTATCAGAAGAGGCGCTTCCTTTGTATTGTAACAAATGTTTCATCAGCGAAGCAGAATTGTTGTTCAGCGATGTTTTTCTGATGGAACCATCTGAAGTACTTTGATAGATGGGCGCTGTTTCTGCAATATGTTGAAAGCTGAGTGAGGAAAGCGTAATATTTTCAGATCTTCCCAGGACCAGGTAGCCATGTCTGGAAGCAAGCGAAAAAGCAAATAGGCGTACCAGTTCATGCTGGCGTTCAATCGGGCAGGTGTACAGAACCTCTCGGCACATAATCAAGTTCATGCGTGCGAAAGGGATATCATGTGCGATGTTGTGTTGTCCAATGATGACCATCTTGCGTAAGATCTTGCTGACATGATAATGCTGATTGACCTGTTCAAACCATCGTGTACATTCTTCTTGTGAAAGGTTATGCAAGGAGTCCTGACTGTATATCCCCTGTTTTGCGAAGTTGAGTCTGGCCTCATTTGAATCAGTTGCAAAAATACGAATATCCCATAAGGGAAGAGTATCTCCTAACAGGTCTGCAAGGAGTATTGCCAGAGAGTAAGCATCTTCACCTGTCGAGCAACCCACAGACCAGAGACGAAGAGTTTTTCCAGTATACTCGGCCTGAGCTATAAATGCTGGCAAAATGTCGTTTCGCAATACCTGAAACGTCTCATAGTCCCGAAAAAAGTGAGGCATGAGGCCATAGTTCTGAGCATCAAGGATATCGTCATCCATCCAATTACCACCTTCATATATAAGCGGGAAAAACGCTTGTAGCAAACAGTTACAGTGTTCATTTCTACACAAGAAAACACTATTATTTGCAGATCACCAGAGCAAACCAACGATGTATAAAAAATACACTATAATGTGGTAATTGTCAATGTTGTTATAGGAATGTATTAGTTGTAATATTTTTATGTAAACTACATATTATAATAGAGGATATATACTTGTTGATATTATAGGTAAGCGTCTATAGGATCTCCCCCTCTAATGGACGTAGACTCCGTCTGTATCCATATAATTTTTATATGATCGAATAATTAAATAGTATTTATAAATTTCATAATAAAACTATCCCATACTAAAGTAGTAGCTTTATGCAATGATGTATCCTCTGATCTGTACTTTGCCCATCTTGCAACGAATCCATACATCGGCGATATCAGGGCTGGAGAGGGCAGAAATTTCTATTGGTCTGCTTTCCTGCCCGTTTTGCCTGTAAACGAGGGCATCAAGCACGTGGAATGTCTTTTCGCCTACAGAAAGAAGGATAGGGTTTGCCCATGCATGAACTCCACGAATGAAGTTATAGACGTGGCGAGCGGGCCAATCTTCTGCCGGAATAAAGAAGTCCTCATTGGAAGGGAAGGGATGATAGCTGCTTTTTGTCTCGTCTTGGGGAGTAGGTCTAACATGTCCAGCAGAGAGATTCCAGACGGTACGTGCCAGGAGCGTTTTCCCTTGTTGAGTGCATTGGAACTCCAATGCATTATAGCTGATGCCATCTGGAACTGGAATAGATTCTTGCGCAAGAATATCGCCGCTATCCATCCTCTCATCTATCAAGTGGATCGTGATGCCAGTAGTTTCGTGACCTGCGCGAAAGGTCCAGAAGAGCGGGACCGGGCCTCGATTGGCCGGGAGTAGCGATGGATGCACATTCAGACAACCAAGCCGTGGCAGGTTAATGAGAACGCGTGGAATACGCAGCGAGAAGCAGGCAACGCAGATAACGTCCGCTTGATAAGCTGCCAGTGTGGCAAGAGTTTCTGTATCGGCCAGGCGTTGCACTTCCCATACAGGAAGTTCGTGTGCCCATGCGGTCTGCAGAATAGATGAGTGGAGAGAAGCGTTTGCGATCGGTAAGATTGTGCGCATAAAGCGTGGACGCTCTCTACGCTGAATTGGAGGTGGCTTGCTACCAGGGATAGGAGATGCAGGAACGACCACAGCTGCCACCTCTATTCCGCTCTCAAGTAGAGCAGTAAGAAACGGCGGAGAAAAATTGCCCTGCATGCCAAAGAAGAGTGCACGCGGGGGACGCTGTTTTGCTACGATATTTGACACGGTACTTCCTATCAGGTAGTATGTAATTGGGTATTGAATGCATTATTCAGGAGTTTTTAACTATGGCACGTATGGTCTATTGTGTCAAATTGGGGCGCGAATTGCCAGGACTGGAGAAGCCACCGTTTCCAGGCGAGTTGGGGCAGCGCATCTACGAACATATCTCCAGGCAGGCGTACGATATGTGGCAGGCAGAGAGTACGAATGTCATGAACGAGCGTGGGCTTAGCATGGGCGATCCGCAGGCACGCAAAATTCTGCGCCAGGAGATGGAGAAGTTTTTCTTTGGCAATCCGAAGCAACCAGCAGGCCAGAGTACAGCAACTCCGAGTGCAATAGGGACGGCGAGCGGACCACGTATCGTTTATTGCGTCAAGCTTGGACGTGAGCTACCAGGACTGGATAGGCCGCCTATGCCTGGTGCTTTGGGGCAACGCATCTATGAGCAGATCTCCAAACAGGCATATGATATGTGGGAAGCGCAAAGAACACTGATCATTAACCATTATGGGCTGAACCTGGCCGATCCAGAGTCGCGTAAAATTCTGCGCGAACAGATGGAGGAATTCTTCTTTGGAGCAGATGCGCAGATGCCCGAAGGTTGGGTTCCTGAAGCGGTGGGTGCAGGTGCAGGTGCTGGAGCGATCGAGTAAAGGTGGAGGTGGTGCACCATCAAGCAAAGGTGGAGGCGGCGGAGCTGCACGAAGGAAATGAGAACACGCGGCGATATTCTGCTCATTTCATGCTATGAACTCGGCCATCAACCATTTCATCTTGCATCTCTCTCGGCCATGCTACGCCAGGATGGATATCTTCCCGTGTGCGTCGATACGGCGGTAGGAACACTATCCGATGAAGCAATTCAACGAGCACGCTTTGTTGCGATCTCTGTACCCATGCACACAGCGCTACGTCTTGGCGAACGGATCGCACAACGCATTCGTGCCCTCAATCCAGATGCGTCATATCTGTCTCTATGGCCTCTATGCCCTGCTCAATGCCGATCACCTCTTGGAGGAGACGATTGACGCGGCGATAGGCGGCGAGTATGAGGTTCCGCTGCTCAACCTTGTTCATGCGCTTGAAAAAGAGGGTGAGCCGGTTCTATTCCTGGAGTGCGCACGCGCGAAGTCTACAGCGGGCCGTGGATACAGCGTACGCCATTTATTGTGCCTGAACGTAAATCGCTACCACCACTTAGCGCGTTATGCACGTCTGGAGTGGGGCGAAGAATGGCGTGTCGTTGGTTATACTGAAGCAACGCGTGGGTGCAAACATACTTGCCTTCATTGTCCCATTACGCCGATCTATTCCGGGCGTTTCTTCGCGGTTCCAGTCGATATCGTGCTGGCTGATATTCGTACCCAGGTCAAGCGAGGGGCACGTCATATTACCTTTGGCGATCCCGATTTCTTTAATGGTCCCACCCATGCGTTACGTATCGCTCGCGCTCTGCACCAGGAATTTCCCTGATCTTACCTTCGATGCCACGATCAAAATTGAGCATCTTTTGAAGCATCAACACCTGCTTTCTGAAATGAGAGAGCTTGGCTGCATCTTCGTGGTTTCTGCCGTTGAGTCGTTAAATGATACAGTACTTGAGCGTTTGCAGAAGGAGCATACCCGTGTAGATGTGAGAACAGCCTTTGAGCTCATGGAGCAGGCTGATATCTCGCTGCGCCCATCGTTGCTTCCCTTTTCACCGTGGGAGACATTGGATAGTTACATTGAACTGCTTAACTTTTTTGAAGCAGCATCATTTGATTGAGCATATTGACCCTGTGCACCTTTCAATTCGCCTGCTTATTCCACCTGGTTCAGCGGTACTGAACATCCCTGATAGTGCTCATGGTTAGGAGAACTCGACGCAGCAGCCTATACGTATCGCTGGCGAACATCCCGATCCTCGTATGGATGCATTGTGTCAGCAGGTAGTCCGTATGTGTAGAGCAGGCGCAAGGTTGTGAGTCTGATCCCGTTGAGACGTTTTTCTCTGTCAAGGCGTTGGCGCTAGCTGCGCGGAACGAGGATTTCTCGGTTGAGCAAGCACTACAACGTTATGGTCAGCGCAAGGTGTTGCCACATCTGAGCGAGTCGTGGTTTTGTTGTGCGGAACCAACGAAAATGCAGATGGCTTTGTAATTAAGATATAGCTATTTATAGGGCCAGCATATTCCGCGCTGCTGGCTCTTTGAAATGCCTTGCTATTTAACCCTCCTCTACCATTGCAAATTCTTTACACCTCTCTCACAGTCATTTTACATTTCTGTGCCCTTTTTTTGATCATCCTGGGCTATCTCTATAGATAACGGAAACAAGACAAATAGATGTAGCGCAAAAAAAATAGTTTGCTTGCATATAAAAGTAAGGGGCAACGAAAATGTATCAAGACGAGTATGGATCTATGAACCTATCGCAGCAAGAAGCCTATCAGTCACAGCCGCAATTCTCATCGTCATCGACGACAGGTGTTTTAGAGCGTCCGCAAGCGACACCGGATCAGGGATGTATCTCAACCACCTAATTATCCTGCTGGTCCAATGCCAACGGCAGCACCGCCACGTAAGCCACGGCGAGGAGGTGCAATGGTGCTACTTGCACTGGTTCTGCTGATCATCTTTAGCGTTGGCCTGTTTTCTGGCTGGGAGTTTGCGCATGGTAGTACAACGGCAACCACTCAATCTGCCGCAACCGCAACGACTTCCCAGAAGCAATCATCCACGTCTACAGCGAGTACAAACACGATAGAGACGCAGCAAGAAGCGGCCATTGCAAAAATCGAGCCATCCGTTGTAGAACTCGTAGTAACAACGGCACAGGGGCAGCAGAGTCGGCTCGGGCGTCATTATCAATACAAATGGTGATATTGTAACTAACAACCATGTTGTCAGTGGTGAACAGAGCATACAGGTCGTTCTTAGCAATGGATCAAAGGAGACTGCACAGCTTGTAGGATCCGTTGCTGCCGATGACCTGGCTGTTGTGCACATTGCGCCATTCTCTCATATGGTTGTGGCACAGATTGGTAACTCTTCGAACTTGTCGTAGGTCAGGAGGTGCTGGCTGTTGGAAACCCGCTAGGTATTACGGAAACGGCGACCACATGGAATCGTTAGTGCTCTGAATCGAAGCGTATCGGAGTCGATCAGGAGGAGCCAAATTCAGAATGCGATGCAGACCGATGCAGCGATCAATCCTGGTAATAGTGGTGGTGCCCTGGTCAATTTGCAGGGGCAACTGATCGGCATTCCAACATTGGCGGCAGTCAATACCGAGACGAACACGCAGGCCAATGGTGTCGGGTTTGCAATCCCGTCAAGTCTCGTGAAGACGGCCTTGACGCAGATCTTGGGATAGTAAGAGCAATAAAGTAGTGATAGGCTGAGAAGTTAATCCTCACCACAAAAAAGATCAGGGTCTCTGCCTATAATAAGATGAGAGACCCTGATCTTTTTTGTGGTGAGGATTGGCCATTTCTTATAGTGATATGATATATGGGATAGATGTTTGACACTGTACTTACAATGGATGTTTCACGAGCACATGAGGTAAATTTAGAACAAATATTGCCCTCTTCCTGCTTCGAGCGTATACTTTAGGAAGAGACATAGCATATGAGAAAGGATAAATAACCTATATGAGCGATTGGAACACCCAGATTATTGAGAAGTTTCGTGCGAATGGAGGGAAAGTGGATGGAATGTATGAAGGTGCCCCATTGTTGCTGCTGACGACCACAGGCAAGAAGAGCGGAAAACTCGCGCACGATCGCCGCTGGCATATCAGTCGATGGCGATCGTATCATTGTAGTTGCCTCACACCTGGGAGCACCGAAGCATCCCGATTGGTATCATAATCTTGTAGCTCATCCACAGGTCACTGTCGAAATAGGGAAAGAGACCTTCGATGCTATCGCCAGCGTCGTAGATGATTCAGAGCGGGAGCGACTGCTAAAGCAGTGGCCCATGGTTGTTGACCATCAAGCGAAGACGACTCGCCAGATACCATTTGTTGCTCTGCAACGAATAAGTAAGAGATGATGGATATAAGCCCGGGAGGTTCAATGCACCCACTTCAAAAAGAATGTCAGCGTCTGGTTGAGGCTGGTTTCCCCGGTGCCCTTATCTATTGTGAGGATGCAGATGGAGCATCGCAATTTTATACTGCCGGAGTTTGCTGATCTGGCAACAAGGCAATCAATGACTCTCAATCATCACTATCGTATTGGCAGCACGACCAAGACATTCACAGCGGTAGTGCTTTTACAGTTACTTGCTGAGGGAAAGATTAAGTTACAAGATACGCTGGACAAGTGGTTGCCAGACCTGTCAATTCCCAATGCGTCCTCCTTAACTATCGAGCATCTCTTACGTATGCGCAGTGGCTTATTTGATTTTGAGGATGACCCGAGTTTGCTTGGGAACCTGGACGCACATCGGCAGCCCTATACATTGTAGAGGTGCTTCATCTCAGTATCAAACACCCTGCCAGGTTTCTGCCAGGAACTAAGTATGAGTACTGCAATACTAATTTCTGCATACTCGAACTTATCATTGAGCAGATAACCGGGCATTCTCTTGCTATCGAATTGGAACAACGCATCTTTGGTCCAGTGAGTATGACGAATAGTGTATATCCAAATGAAGAAGATCTGACGCTCCCTGAACCCTATATTCGAGGATATGAGCGTACTCTCGATGGATGGGAGGAGTGTAGCCATGTCTTCTTTGGACGAGGTGATGGCGCATTAATTTCTACTGCTGCCGATCTTGCCCGCTTTTTCCGTGCATTGCTCTTTGAGCAAACATTGTTACCTGCGACCTGCTCCAGCAAATGATGTCAGTTCTCCCGATCAGCCGCCAGCCAGTGAAATGTATGGGTTAGGCTTGATGGCTGACCCTTTGCCTTCAGGTACTGTATGGGGACATTCAGGAGGAGGATTTGGTTATGAAGATCTTCCATATCTTCGATGCGAAACTGGATGATTTGTCGTCTTTATGCTGAATGGTAGCTATGGCTTTCGGGTAACAACAGGCAAACGCCCAATCCCTGAACGAATAGTGAGAGCAGAAGCGTATAAAAACAGATAGCATACAACCAAATCAAGTAAACAAGCCAAGCAATCGTCCTACCAAGTGCTGGATTTTCCAGTGTTTTGAAGGCATTGATCTCTTGCATATCTCGAGCGGTTCCCGTCGGCAAACACGGGTTTGGGACTGCAACCCCTCCATCAGCGCGTTCTTCGTCTGCTTGGCCCTGCTTTTCTCAATTCTATTTTTTCTTTCCGTAAATTGCGGAATGTGTGATCTACCTTATGTTGCAAGTTTAATCCAACGATGCTACAATATTTCATAGTTACTGACACTAGATTTTGATCATTTACTGAAATCACATATCATGCGAAAGTGGTCATCCAAATCACACGAGCAGTTCTATGCGAAAAAACGTCTATCTCTTCGAAGAAGTTGAAATGCCTGTGTCGGACCTACTAGGGGCTAAAGGCACTGGACTTGTGCAGGCCATACAGATGAATATGCCCGTTCCACAGGGCTTCATTATAGCCATTCTTGAGGCGGGGCTTGCATATTTTAACTCAGGTTGCGAGATTCCCTCTTCTCTTCTTTATGAAGTGCAAGATGCGCTAACCATGTTGAGTGTAAAGAGGTAGAACTTTTGGTGATCGAGTTTCTCCTTTCCTGATATCTATACTATGAGGGGCACCATTCTCGATGCCGGGGCACATGTCGAGTATCCTCAATATCGGTTTGAACGATGAGCTAGTTCAGATGATGCCTGACAGACGTTTAGCCCTTGATCTGTATTGGCGGTTCCATAGAATGCTAGGGATTGCGCTTGGCGTAGATAAGAGAAGTTTCCAGAATTTGGAAACAACCTATCTGTACCAGGCAAATCAAAGCACTCTTCTCAGTTGTCAGTTGAGCAACTAGAAGAGCTTATTCATGATGTGCGGGGGCCTCCATTTTGGGTGAAACAGGTAAACTCATTCCGCAGGACCCTCTCTCCCAACTATGGATGGCAATCCAGGCGGTTTGGCAATCATGGAATAGTGTGGAGACGCGATTATATCGAAGATCTCTAGGGACAAATAACGAGACATGTACTGCTGTTGTTGTACAAGCTATGGCTCTTGGTAATATGAACTCTCGCTCTGGTGCCGGTGTATACTTCGCATGATCTCATTTCAGGTAAACCAATAGCAGGCTCATTCCTTTTTCAGGCTCAAGGTGAAGACATTGTAGGGGGAGAGCAGCGTACAACCGATATTAAAGAACTATTTATTCTTGAGCCTAAATTATCTGAAGAGCTTATAGGATACATTGATGGTTTAGAAAAATATTACACATCCCTCATAGAAGATAGAATTGACCATTGAGGATGGGCATTTATGGATTTTGCAGGTAAGAACAGCTCATTTAAGTGATAGGGCTTTCATACAATATCTCGTTGATATGGAAGCTCAAGGTGAAATTTCGAAGGCTGAGGCTGTTGCACGAGTCCGCCCAAGTTTGATGGAGAGGCTCGGCCTCCCTGTTTTTTCTTTAGAGGCGAAGGAGCTTGCTCGCAGAGAAGGAAGAATGTTGACACGGGGAATACCTGCATCTCCTGGAGTTGGTGTTGGAGTTGCGATAGTCTCACGTGAGTCTGCAATGATACTCATTCGAAACAATAAACCTTTTATATGGATACGTGAAGCTTTAGATCCCAAAGAGTATCTTATTATGAAGGAAGCAAAAGGGATAGTATCTATATTAAGTAGCATAGGGAGTCATGGTGCTATTATAGCCAACGCTCAAAAAAAACCTTGTATCGTAAGTTGTGACAATATTGATGAGATCAATGAGGAAGCAAAATATTTCGATCGTTGGGGATCACGATCTTACTGAAGATACACAGGTATCTGTCGACGGGACATATGGAGAAGTTTTTTTAGGCAGTTTGCCAATAGCTGTGCCTGAGCCGTTCCAGGCACTTGATGTTTTCAAAGAATGGTGGGATATATATGATGGTACAAAGGGAATTCGACCTCCACAGATGGGAGGCCTCATAGCCCGTGGGGAAACGCAACGTATGCAGCAAATCCTGATGAGATCGAAACGTTTCGCCAGCAAGCACGGAACTTTCTCCGTTACAATCAGTGGTCAACTGAAAGCTCAGCCGTCGAGGTGATGCATATCGTTCCTGAAAATATGCGTATAAAGCAAGTTGTTGTGGACGCCCATGACAAAGAGAACCTGGAAATCCTGATGCACGATGTTGTAAACAAAGGGTACTGGTGTGGTCTTCGTATCTACCTTAGGCCCAGGCACAGAAGGAAGTTCACCTGTACAGTTTGCTATCCACACACATAAACAAGTTGAAGAATTTATCCAATTTCAGATTTTCAAGGAGTTGCCGGAACACTTAGGGGTGGATATCCACGTTGGATGAATTCGGAGAAAGGTGATAAATGGCTTGCGGCTCCCGACAAATTATAGTAGTCTATGACCCTTTGGAAAAGGGAGTTGAATTTGTTGAGCATGAACACTTCGCATGCACTATTGCATGTAGTTCAAATCCTGATGAAGTTGAATAGATATGAATTTGGGTGCGGCTTCACTCCGAGGTTTTGAGAGAGTTGCTCTCGATCGCTTAATTAGATTAAGAGTTGTATTAAACCCTGGTGTTCCTTACCTCCTGGGGGCCAGCGACTATTAAGTTTTGCGGTAGGCACCATTGGCAGCGAAAAAATTTGCGTGATGTAGCTGATATACTTAAGTTACGTTCTTCGAGGATAGATGAGATTGAAAATGCAGTTAAAGGTCTTTAGAAGAGGGAACTGTTTCTGAGGACGCTCTTGAGCTTCTTGTAGGAAATTCCAACGCTTAAAATCGCACGATTGTCGAAAAATTGTCTTAGATGAATGGTGGAAACCACCATTAAAGTTGCCATTTATGATGCGTGCTCTAGATGAAGTGTTCAGTATGCAAGTCCTCGAAATTCAAGGGCGTGCCAACGAGAATGGTGATATAAAATGGTGTCTGATCTTTGATACGAAGGGATGCGAGGAAAAAAAACTGCAAATGAAAGGAATATATGATAGGCTAGTACACTTGAAATCTGTTGATATGCTTTGATTGTTATGGTGGCCCTGGATGGCGTAATACTTGAGACGCTTTTTATAAAGCGCTATATGGGGGATGAGTCTTAGATGTCGAATATTGAAAAAAAATATCCACTGCCTCCGGGACTCACATTACGAAACCAGTTTCTAGGGCATGAGAGAAAGGGATCAACCAGATTGTATGGTCTCCAGACGGGCACCGGCTTGCCTCTCTATCAGACGATAGTACGATACCCATCCTGGAATGAAAACACGAGACAACCATACAGGTTGCGTACAGTCTCAACAGTCAATTAAACACTCTTGCCTGGTCTTCCCGATGGGTGGACTCTTGCCTTAGAAGGTGTGATGAGTCCTATCCTTTGGAATATAAAAACCAATGAGCTTTGCTCAATATTTCAAAAGCATATAGGTTTAGTTCGTAGCATAACATGGTCTCCGGATGGGGAGATTCTCGCTTCTGGATCAGATGATAAGACTGTCAGGCTCTGGAATGTGGAGACGGGGAACTCCTTAGAGTTTCTTATCGGCCATCATGCAGTTGTTAATAGTCTATCATGGTCGCCAGTATAAACAGATCCTCGCTTCTGCATCATATGATGGGACTATCCGGCTCTGGGATAAAGCTGGTGAGCTTTTGCAAACGTTGACGGGACATACAGGTATGGTCAATAGTGTAGCATGGTCATTAGATGGGCGAATACTCTGCTTCGTCCTCCAACGACTTGACTATCAGGCTCTGGGATCCTTCTGTAGGACGACATATGAATACTTTGGAAGGCCATACTGATGCAATCATTAACATTTCTTTTCTTCTGATACTCATCTTCTCGCATCCAGTATCCTCTTGACGGGACGATTTGCTTCTGGCGAACTGATACATGGGAGTTTGAATCGCCTCTCGGTCAGTCCCCACCCAAAGAGGCTTTCTCTAATAAAACCGGAATCGCAGGCCTGGCATTTCATCCACATCTTTCTATTCTGGCAACACTGGCTGAAGAGAATAAGGCTATTACCATTTGGAATGTAGATTTTGGATCTTTTACTTGGTGCTACTGTAACTACGCCTTCAGTTCATTACACTAATGCAAAGGTTGTTTTGGTTGGTGATAGCGGTGTGGGTAAGACAGGCCTGGGACTTGTCCTCACTGGTCAACCTTTTGTTCCAACGGAGTCATCCCATGCTCGCCGGGTCTGGATGTTCAACAGCCAGGAAGTTGAACTTGATGATGGACGCCGAGAAACTTGTGCAGAGACCCCCTTTGGGATCTGGCAGGTCAACCGGGCTATCGGCTCATCCATCAATTGCACCTTAATGAGGTAGCTGTAGCGTTGGTTGTCTTTGATGCCCGCAGCGAAACCAATCCATTTATGGGTGTACGCCATTGGGAACTAAGCGTGCGCTTAGCATTACGTATCCAGGGTATTCAAGCGCCTCTATGACAGAGTTTCTCATTGCGGCTCGTAAAGATAGAGGAGGACTTAGTGCAGTCGTCTTTGCATTGGAGTTTTAGTAGAAGAATTAGGTTTCGATGGATACTTTGAAACCAGCGCTAAAGAGGGTTGGAACGTTATTGTAGTAGCTGAAGCGATTCCGAGCGTGCAATAGACTGGGAAGTCCTTCCAAAGGTAAGTTCGACGGACCTCTTTCAGCGTATTAAGGCTTTCCTGGTCGCAGAAAAAGAAGAACAGGACGACTTCTAAGTACAGTAGAAGATCTCTATCGAGCATTCCTGATATCTCAAAATGTTCCTCTACAAGAAGATGATCTGCGCATCCAGTTGAGACTTGCATTGGACGTGTAGAATCACCGAGGACTTATTCGGTGTCTTAGCTTTGGGCTTTCGTCCGATTACAGCCGGAAATGCTCGACTCCTATGCATCATCACTGATCAATGCCCAGTCAAGATGAACCAGATGGCCTTGGCAGTATATTAGAAGAGAAGGTACAAAAAGGACAGTTTTTCATTTCAGGAGAATGTCTTGAAGACAAGACGCAAGAAAAGTTATTATTGATTGCGATGGTTGAAGATTTGTTGCGCCATGAGATCGCTTTACGGGAGCCAGCAGATGATGGGCCGCATCTCGTTTTTCCCTCTCAATCCACACGAGAACGTCCTCAGAGACTTACCTGATCGAGAAGGGAAAACCATACTCATTCGTTTTGAAGGATCAGTACTGAACATCTACGCAACATTAGCAGTACGTCTCTCTCACAGCGGTATGTTCAGTAAGAAGGAAATGTGGAAGAATGCAGTGACCTACACGGCAAGGGCTGGTGGAACCTGTGGAATATCTTTACATAATGAAGGAGAGGGACAGGTGAGTTCATTCTGTTCTTTCGATGACGAAGCGAGTGAAGAAACACGCTATAATTTTGAAGAATATGTTCAAATACACTTGACAATGTTGTGGTCTGCCAGATACTATCCAGCGAGAACGTATTTTTGTCTGTCCTGATTGTACAACACCTTTCACGAGCATTCAGGTCTTACGACGACGAGAGCATGGTTTCAAATGGATCAAATGTAGTGTTTGTGAAACAATCGTCTCCGCTTCTTGATAGAGAAGAACGGCTTACAAAAGTACAGCTATCAGCCGTCACCGAAATGGATCGTGCTGCTGATATTCAACGTGAACGTGAAGCCGCCGCCTCTGTGCTCCAAGGCAAGATCGAAACACATGACTTTGATGTATTTCTTTGTTACAATGGCGAGGATCGACTTGCCGTGAAGAAGGTCGGAGAGCGCTTGAAGGAACGTGGAATATTACCCTGGCTGGATGAGTGGGAACTACAGCCGGGGTTACCATGGCAACGTTTGCTGGAACAACAAATAGCTAAAATCAAATCAGCCGCTGTTTTTGTTGGTAAAAAAGGGATAGGTCCGTGGCAACGACAAGAATTGGAAGCATTTCTGCGTGAATTCGTTGTACGAAATTGTCCTGTTATACCTGTAATTCTAGCAGAGGCTCCTAAAGAGCCAGAGCTTCCGACTTCTGAAGGGGATGACGTGGGTCGACCTGCGTAGGCGAACACCGGATCCATTAAGTCGTTTAATATGGGGAATCACAGGGAAGCATAGCTAAGTTGATCTGCAAGTTTGCCTTACACGCAAATACCTTTAAAGCGAAGATAGAATAATTCTTCTTGACAAGGTCAGAAACAATCGGTACACTAACAAGAAAAAGGTGCTGTAATATGTCAACTGAGTTAGAAGCCAAGTTCCTCAATTTCGATGGTGTGGCGCTTCAACAACATTTGATTTTAAGTGGGGCATCTCTAGTTTTTAACAGTATATGTAGGATTACCATATTCCGTGGTCTTTAGGGGACGATCGTGAATTTGTGCGCGTCCGAGATGAAGGTGCCATGGTCGCACTTACACATAAAAGGACGTATGAGAAGAGTATGGCTGCTACGGAACACGAAGTTATCGTTGATTTACTAAAAAGCAATAGAGTTGCTGGAAGCAATAAGGCTCTCTAAAAAAGAACTGAAGAAAAGCAGCGTATCCGTTATGTCTTAGGAGATGCCTCAATCGATATAGATTTGTGGCCGGGTATACCAACCTATGTTGAGGTAGAGGCCCACACTGAGGACACATCACGCCTTACCTGTGAAAAGTTGGGGTTTGACTTTGAACAGGGATTCTTTGGTGATGCACACGATGTCTTTCGTCATTATGGTGTAGAGCCAAGCAGCATACCACATATGGGGTTTTGCACGAGCAACGGCAGTCATTGGAAGAGAATAGTACCTTGTTTACCAGGGTGCGTTGAGGAGCTTGCTAACATGATCGTTCCATCTGTAGATGTTTATGTCACCTATCGGTGTAATCTACGATGTTCTCATTGTTTTGTTGGCAATAATCTCAATTTGAATTCCCATTTTGATGTTGAGGATCTCAGAGCGTTACTCCATCATCTCCATACTTGGCAAACAGAAGAAGTAACGTTTCTTGGTGGTGAACCAACACTCTATCCTTCTCTTATAGAAGCTGTAAAGTTAGCTCAGTTTCTGGGGTTGGAAGCTCGTATTGTGACGAGTATCGGTCTCCATGGATTTGCACGTTTTATGGAGCACTTTGATGGACAGTCTCCCGATATATCGGCTTCAGTTTGGATGGATCAAGCCCAGAGCATCACGATCTGATCCGTGGGCGGGGCAATTTTTTAAGGCTTATGACCAATATCCAACGAAGTCGCTCTCTCGGGTATCATTCGTTTGGCATTATTTCTGTGAGTTCCGAGCAAAATAGTGATGATATTTTGCCCATCCTGGATCTTTGCAATGACGCAGGCTTTGATCATGTCAATATACATTATGTGACGAACCGGGGGTTTGCGACTTCAGACATGGTCCTCTCCATCAAAAAATGGCGGAGCTCTGTATCAGACCATTCAGGAATACTCACGTACTCTTGATATAGACATTCGTATAGAAAATACCTTTGTTCCGCAAACGGATTTTTCCGGTTCTTGTGCTGTACGTGAGCAAGATAACTTAATGTTTTTCCCTGATGGTCGTGTCTTTACCTGTGCCATGTTTATCGATAAGCCAGATGCTCACGTTTACGTGGACAAAACAAGGTTTGAGAGCAAATGAGTCGTCTTGCAGTGAGCAGGCTATGTGTGCTCATGAGCTCGCAACGCATCGTCCCGCTATGCGTTATGTTAATCCTACTATTCAACAACAAGCAGAAGAGTATTCTTGCGCTATAACCTGTATTTATGAAAAAGTTCGACTCAGAAGAGGGTCGGAATATAGAAAGGCCAGGTATGCATCCGCTCACTGATACTCACATTCAGCTTATACAAGATCGCTGCGCGGCACGAGATCTCTTGTATACGAGGCTCTTCTGGAAAACTGACTTCTATCATATCCTGGAACCGTTACTTCATTCGTTCAATAGTGATTGGGGAGTGCCTAAGCAAATTGATATTCCTTCTGAGTCGCTTCCAGAAACTACGGCTACCGTTGGATTGATGCTGTATCGTTTACGACTCATTGATCAAGTCATCCTACGGCACATCCAGGATTATTTATGGTCTACCCATTACTACCTGAGCATAGTATTGAAATCCAAGCAACTCCATGAAATAGATACTACGGATACAGACAGAATGAGCCTGGATGAGGCATGCTGGGGCACGGAGGGTCGCAATGTATGGACGACGGTTGTATGTATCTGGACACTTGTCGCAAGTGAATATAACGGTTCGCTTACCTTTTTATACACATTTGCTTTAGATTGGTTGCTCTTACAGCAAAACGAAGGGGCGTGGGAGTTGGGATTTACGCGAGATCCTGGTAATGCTCCAAGTCTTTTTCTCACAGCTATAACGGCATATACCTTACGTCTTTGCTTGCACAAACTTTCTTCCCTGTCGAATGATCAAAAACAGAAGCTTCAAAGAGGTATTGATGATGCGTTAGATTTTATTCGTCGTAGCCGCAATACACGTACTGATCTCTGGTCTACGCATGAGCATGCGAAAGAGAGCGAACCTACCGCATCGACAATGGCTCTGATGGGCTCTGCATTTTTGCGGAACATCGGCTGACAGGGGAATAATTGACAGAGGAGTCGCAGCCTTAAGACACCTGCTTGCTAATGACGACTGTTGGCATACTTATGAAATTGCAACTGGCAAATTTCCGGATTTTGGCTTGTCAATGGAATTGCAGGGCTACACCCCTGCTCTACCTCTTGCCCGATTACAAATTGGAGCATCACCAGATGATACGATGATTATGGTACCTGTGGGAATTCCTCTGAAAGAACAAACAAGAATTAGGTTGGCACTTTCCCTGTTTTTTCGCGAATTCCTGGTCGCTATGTGAAATCGCTGTATTATGTAGGAACAGGAGAAGCATTAACTTTCACTACTGCGCTTGTGATTTAAATGGTTGAAATTTGGCACAAAAGGATACTCATGAATTTCTTAAGCAGGAATTAACAGAGAAGACATCCCACACTTTTTCCACGTTAAATTTTTGGACTCTTCTATCTTTATGATCAAGTAATGCGTTCCATTAGTAGAATTGTAATAAATCTTTGGGTTGGTAATCCGTTTAGAAAGCTAGCTACAGGCTCTTGCAGAAAGAACATGTGGAATTTAAAGGAATTTACAGGTGTCTTACAATACCAGGGAGAACCAATTGGAAGTGCCTTTGTTGGTGAAGTAACAAATCAGAAAAGGTACCTGGTTACTTGTAAACATATACTTGATGAAATCATACAACTCCAGGGTGCTCAAAGTATAGAAGAGGTTCTCAATAACACACATCCAGATGATGGGTGTTTGACTTTTCATCTCGGTGGAACTAGTATGGGAGTTCCTGTGACCTATATTTCATCTCATCCAGTCTATGATGTTGCCTTATTACAGTATCCACAGAATACCATAACCATCCTATCTACTCCTCCGTTGCTAGATGATCCTCCTTATAGGTTCTGATGTGTTGATTGGGGGGTATGCCGTCATCCCTGATGACAAGTATGTTACTCAATGGTTCAGTACTGATGGGAAGGTAGCGGGTGATCTGGATAGGCAATCTATTGAGGATGACCATACTGAGTATTTAATTCATATACGAAGCAAGTCCGTGGTGAGAGGGATGAGCGGTGCTCCTATTGCCATTCAAGGTCTTGGTATTATAGGCATTCAATCGGAACGTTATTATCCTCCCGATGATGATAACGCATTAGAAGCTGCACGTTGGGCTGTCCCTATCAAGGCGGCAATGGCACTTGCTCCCGAAGACTTGAAACTTACGAATTTTCCAACAATCAGTGAAAATAAAAAAGTTACTCTAGAGATGATCATTTCGAGTCATATCAATTCTTTATTAAGAACTTTAAATTTCCCAACTTGAAAAGAATATAGCGTTAACAGGAAGTACGAACACTTCTTTTCTCCACCTCAGAATCTAGAATTTGAGTTGTTGACTATTCGAGAGCAATCTCAGAACATTTCTTTGCAACGTGAAACTATTAATGATATCGTAGAGTACGTCCTCGACAGGCCATTTCTACGTATCGCAATCGTTGGACCTTCTGGGAGTGGTAAATCTACATCTTTAAATCTCATTATGATGAGATATTGCTTACACTATGAAAAACAAGCTATCTGGCATTCCCGTAGTAGTCAATTTGGGAACGTATCAGAAGAGTGATATGATCAGCTTAGAAAATTTTATTCGTCAGCAGCTCCTGATGCGTTACTACTATCACTTTCGGAACACTTGAAACGATACATACTTTTCATTGATGCATTTGATGAATTACCAATTGTTGTACAAAACGATCTGATAGCTTTTCTCAGCCAATTTGCTAGCTACAGCTTTGTTATAGGATGTAGATCATCTCATCAGAATCAAGTAAGAAAAATAGATAAAATACGACTTATTGAAATTCTGCCTCTAGACGAATTAAAAATTCGCTCTTATATTCAGTCACATCTGAATCTCAACGAGGCAGATGAGTTGTTCTGGGAACTGATGGGTGATGAACTACGTGAACTTTATCAACAGTGGGAACAAATTGGTGCGCCCTCGGATGCTTTTTGGCACGTTGGGAGCGCATCCTAAGAACTTCTCCTGGTACTCCGATCAAAGGAGGCGTCAACTACTGATAACGCCCCCGTTATTATTAGAAATGGCACGCAATCCTTATATGCTCCGTATGATGATCGTCATTTACATGAATTATCTATTAAGTCCAACAGTAACCAGAGGACAACTCATTCGAGATTTTGTTCGTGTCCTTATCCGACATGGGCAAATCAAATATAAGGCAGACCACCATATACTAGATGGAATAGAATTAGGATTAGGCTATTTAGCCTACAAAATGATAAATGAAGAACTATTGGCAATTAACGAATCCCTTGCACTTCAGGCTATCAGCGGTGATCAACCAGCACTTGCATCATATTTACTAAAAGTGGCAGTCATGGGAGGGTTGATTGATCAGCATGGTGAGCTATTTCAATTCCGCCATAGTATGTTACGCTCTTACTTAGCTGCTGTTGAATTGAACAAGAGGATTTCAAGTGGAAACTCGCTCACCGCCTATATTCCCCCCAGTACATGGTGGGAATACAATCGCTGGATGGAAGCTTTCACTTTTCTTCCTGCTCTCTATGGCTCTTCCACTATCGTCGTAAATTGGTTGACAGATGTTCAGCCTGAGTTAGCAGCACAATGCTTGTCTGAAGACAAGAACAATCACTTATTCAGTGAAACCTGGGAACACGTACGCCAAAACATTCGTAAACGTTTAGAGGAAGCTCACATTACCAACCCGATTGAACGGGCAGCCTTAGGAAGAGCGCTCGGTGTAGTAGGTGATAAAAGAAGAGGAGTAGGCGTCTCGAAAGTACATCTCCTGCCTGATATTGAATGGCTCTTGATACCCAGGCAAAGGATATCCATTTCTCAAGGAGAGCAAACTTCGCTATTGACATGGAACCTTTTTATATAAGTCGCTACCCGATCACGAATGAACAGTACAGCCTGTTTCTCCATAGTGAAGAGTATAAAAACCTTACAAATTGGACGAAAAGGGGAAGAGAACTTCGTGATGTGTACAAGTGGTATTGCCCTAAAAACTATGGCTATCCCTTTAACCTGACCAATCATCCAGTTGTAGGAATTAGTTGGCATGAGAGCTTTGCTTTTTGCCATTGGTTAACCACACAAACAGGAGCTTCGACAACCCTTCCATCGATTTGGCAATGGATGGTAGCATCACAATCCTCTGAGGGTATTTCGGGGGTTCCCTTGGGGTCTCACCTTCGACCAATCAAAGTGTAATGCTCGTGAAAGTAGAATTGGTACAACGACTGGCAGTGGGCCTTTTTCCAGAGGGACAAAGTTGCTACAAAGTACAAGACTGCGGAGGCAATGTTTGGGAATATTGCTTGCCG
>CAVSVN010000018.1:0-174366 GCA_963731415.1 uncultured Chloroflexia bacterium | reverse complement strand
TCCAACCAGCCGGAATAAAGGGGTAGTTGCCATGCAGAATAAACTACTCCGAGAGGATCTTTTAACCATGGTAGTATACTCGCCCCAAGCAGCGAGCAAGCGATCAAAACAGCCGGGACATTCACCGAACCGCTCCAGTGCAGGAAGCGACGCAAATTTAGATCAAATGTATTATCTAAAGCAATCATATATCGCTATCCCCTTTCCAGATATCCACCAATCACAAAGTTATAGTTCTATAGAGCGCACGTGAACGCGCTGACCGTTTCGCAATGTATCCTGACCAATCAGCACCACGCGGTCTCCGACTTTGAGACCTGTATGAACGAGGATCTGATCACCGACGAGCGCATTGATCTGCACAGGTTGTAGATAGGCATATTGATTCCGTACAACAAAGGTAACGGGCCCATAAGAAGGATTAAGTATAGCAAGACGGGGCACAACAAGAGCCTGTTCAGGTGTCTGAATACGGACAAAAGCGCTCATGCCAGGCAAGAGAGTTTTATGGAGATTAGGAATACTCACCCACACCTCAAATGTATCGGTTTGTGGATCGGCCTGAGGCACAATGGAACTGATAGTTCCTTGAAAATCGAGATTAGGAAGTGCCGATGGAGTCACTATTGCCTGTTCACCGGTATGAATCTGCGAAAGATTAGCCAATGGCACTTTAACATGCACGATAACAGTTGCTTCATCCATAATCACCAGAAGTGGAGCATCAGCCGCAAAAATCTCGCCTGAATTAACATTTACCGTAGTTATAACGCCATTCATAGGTGAGATCAGATTGCCATTATGAAGTAAAAGGGAAGAGGACTCAGCCACAAGTGCATTATATTTGTTCCTGGCAAGCGTGTATTGTTGCTGGGCCTGGGCAATACTGGCCGCATTACCCGTGGTCGATACGCTAGCAAGATATGTTTGAGAGGCTACAACATCATCTGACAACTGCTGGATCTGTGCATTCAGTCGTGTCGGATCAAGCTTTAATAGTGGTTGATTGGGGGAGACCTGATCACCCACCTTCACCAGTACATCAACAGCATATTCAACCACAGGATAGGAAAGAGTAAATTGTTGACGTGGGAAGACTATGCCACCGCCACCACTATACTGCGTGACGTTGCGTTCGCTTACCTGGTAGAGCGTGACATCGGGAGTTGTTGCCCTCATACTTATCCAGATGAAGCATATCATCGCAATAAGTAGCGAAATGATAGTTGCCGCCAGGATGATTTTTTTCTTCTGCACAAGTTGCTTCAAGGTAATGAAACGACGCTGAGCAAGGGACGGCGGAGTAAAAGGTATTAACGGAGTCCTCCATTGTTCCGGTTGTACTACAAGGGATCTTGTTTGTTCCCGCACTGGTTGCAAACCAGGCAGGGCTTCTATAGTTATGCGAGGATAATTAAAATGTGTCGGAGCATCACTTTCTCTCTGGCGTAATACCTCAGTGAGCATATCGCTTTCGCCCTCGCGCAATACATCTATACTGAATGGTGGACGAAACTGGCTATGGCTTTGATAATTATTCATCTCACGAACCTCCATACCTTTCAGTCTAACTATCTATTTTACTGATGATTTCCTTCAAGGAGCGTCTTTTTCTTCCTACTACCGAGAGTAAGATAGATACAGCCACCAATAAGTGCAAAGAAAAGTGCTTGTAGATCCAACACAAACACGAGAAGCAGGGCTGTTACAGATGTCACATGAACAAAGGATAGGATATACACAAAGGCTCCTTCACGCAGGCCAAACCCATTTAGCGAAATAGGCAGACTTGCAATAATGGCAGCCAGAGGAACAGCCAGAAAGTAAAAGGCAAGCTGTTCATGAATACTTAGAGCATTTGCGTAGACATAACAATTCAGAATAGCCACAAGCCAGAAGACCATTCCGTACAACACTGCATTGATTATCGGGCAGGGCATCAAAGCGCTTTTATGCACAGCAGTTCCTACATTAGCCAGACGGGTAAAGAAACGGTGTCGCATCCACCTGTTTTTTGACAGGGCAGGAAGCAGAAGTGCAAGCAGCAATATTGCTACTACGACAGTACATCCCAGTAGACAAAGCAGCATAAATATCAGAGTAAGCGCAAAAGGAAATTGCTGACGTAAGATTATTAGCACTGGAAAAACCAGGATGAGCATAGAGACAAAACCGATTACGCGACACATAATGATAGCCGTAGTCGCTCCAACACCATTACGTGACTTTCGTCCCACATAAAAACTTTTGAAGGCGTCACCGCCAAAACTCGTTGGAAGAAAATGGCTAATGGTAATACCAATCAGATAAAGCTTTATTAGATCGGCAAGGTCAAAATGAATATGTTGAGCACGTAACAATACGCGCCATTGATAGGCACTCAACACGATACCGCTACTCCCAACGACTAATCCAACCAATATATTAGCTGGATGCACATGTATCAGAGCTACCAGTAGCATTTGCCATGATAGAGATTTCAGCAGATAGACAAGTAACATAACTGTCACACAAAGTCGGATCATCAACGCGGGCCATTTATATGCAATGGCTCTCTGGGCACGAAGTAAAAATGCATCTCTAATACTGCTTCTCTGTTTTAAAGGTTTACGAGAAGGAATAGTCAAGGCAGGGAAGCGACCTCTCGCATGTCCAGCATTGCGGGTTTGCTCAGGCGAGAAAGCTTCTGTTCGCCTATCCTGTTGCTGAATAGCTGTAGTCGCGAGAGTATCAAGCATAGAGATATCGGTCTGAAAAGCGCCATAGTCACGTAGGCGTCTAGGACGTGACGCTGATTGAGGAAAAGTACTCATTTCCACCCCTTCAAACATACTAAACAGGTACAATAAGAGTAACCAGGCAAAATTAAGCCGGAGCTACCTTTCCATCTCCATATAAAGGAAACATATGCTGAAATTCTCTCATCAGTCCTTCGCGGAGGGGAACTACAGGATGATAACCTAGTACCTGTTCGGCACGAGTCGTAGATGCGCAGGTATGTTGCACGTCGCCATACTGTTTGTCCCCAAATTTTATTGTGGCCGGGAAACCACTGATCTCTTGTAACAGGTGTATGACCTCATGGAGAGAAGCGCGTGCTCCACCAGCTATGTTCAGAACCTTACCAATGGCGCGTTCGCTAGTAGCGGCCAGTATGTTAGCCTCAACAACATCAGAAACATAGGTAAAATCACGTGTCTGTTCACCATTTCCATAAATACAGATTGGCTGTTGCTCAATAATGGCTTTGCAGAAGCGATGGAAGGCCATATCTGGTCGTTGTCGAGGTCCATAAACCGTAAAGTAACGAAGAGAAACCGTCGCCAGTCTGAAATTCTCATAGTACAGTTTACACAGATGCTCAGCTGCCAGTTTCGTTACTCCATAGGGAGAAAAGGGACGAGGCAGAGTAGATTTAGTCAGAGGAAGCACATTGATATCCCCATAGACAGAGGATGAGGAAGCATACACAAAGCGTTTGACATCCTTGCGCAAAGCCAGTTCTAGCAAGCGATGAGTTATCAGCACATTACACTCTACGTAACGTGTAAAGTCGTTTCCCCAACTTGCGCGTACACCTGGCTGAGCAGCCTGATGAAAAATCCAGTCTACTTTATCACAATATGGGGAGAGATCCATCGTCAACAGATCACCCTCAACAAAGGAGAAACGCTGATTGGAGCGCACTATCCGTAAATTGTTTTCTTTGACCTGCCGAGGGTAGTAGTCAAGAAAGTTATCAATACCACAAACTTCATGCCCATCGGCAAGCAAACGCTCAGCGAGATGAGATCCGATAAAACCGGCAACGCCAGTCACCAGACAATACATAAGATATTCCTCCTCCACATGCATCAACACGTTATTTAACAGTAGCGATAAAGCTATTGCGCCAGAGATATAAACTCCTCATGAATCTGGCGGCTTTTCTCTAAAAACACAGACCATCTGTAGTGCTCTCTGGCAAAGTTCTGACCATATCTTCCCAATGCGCGGGCTTGTTCGGGATTTCGCAACAACGTCAGTGCTCCTTGCGCCAATCCTTCTGCGGTAGGGGGAACCAGCAAGGCCAGTTCAGGAGTGAGTATCTGAGTATGAGAGAGAATATTTGTAGCCAGAATAGCTTTACCAGAACGCAGATAGGTGTATATCTTGAGAGGCACATGCGTTCCCTGACAACGAGGGCTGAGCAATATATCAGCCAGGGCCATATAGTGTGGCATCTCCGCGAGAGGGCGTTGACCTGTAAAATGTATGTTGTCCAGGACACCCAATTTCTGAGCAAGCTTTTTGAGCAACTTAATCTGGACATCATTTCCACCCACAATAACATAATGGGCATCTGGAAATACAGCGCATACGGTACATACACTATGCAATAGTAGCTTCATGCCTTGATAATGTTCAAGTGTTCCAGTATACAGCAAAACTGCGACCAGTTCCAATATTCCAGAAGCGGCGCAAACGTACAACCTCCTCTTCACTTATGGATGGCAATCCATCATCGACCGAGAGCGGCAAAAGCGTATGGATACATTGTCCAGGCGCTATCTTCCTGGCAGTAAGATGTGACTTGAGGATAAAAAGCAATGACGGCATTGGCTCTACGTACCATACATTTTTGTAACCAGTGAACGAAGTACCTCATGTACGATGGCACCAATTGAGAGAGATCACAATGCATGTAATAGAGATGCTTACAACCAAAGAGGGGTGCAAGCAATATGCCGATCAAAGCTGCCTCCTCATGAGTATGAAGATAGCGATACTGCCTTCCCCATAATCTCGGAAAACAGTCAGGAAAACGAGCAGATCAAGCGGAAACTTTGCCAGTGAGAAGCCAGGTTTGATACGCTCGAATAAAAGGTATACCTGGAACACGATAGATTTTTAAACCGGGCAAATCAATATCTTTGCCAAAAGGATACGTTACCAGGTCAACCTCGTAGCCCAGTGTAACAAGCGCCTTTATATGTTGATAGACGCATAACGGCGCACCACGCGGCTCAAAAAAAGGTTGAGGTGCAATCATCAAAATGCGCATACTATAGCTCCTCTATTTCACTAACATTTCGCTCGTATTTTCCGCTATATCTGTTATCAATCCGCCCGGTGATTTTTGCGTTGCCTCAGTCAATGAAGGGGGAATAACAGTTTTTACTACGTACGGGCATTTATCCTGAGCTTCATAGTAAATCCGCATTATCGACTCGGCAAGCAGACCCATAAACATGTACATTGTGCCAAAACCCAGGCAGATTATGGCATTTGAGCCTGCGGCTGACGCCTGTTTTCTTCCTCGCTTCTGAGACCAGAGTCTGGAACCAGACGCAGAAGAGAAGATATAGAAGGCTCAGCAACAGCCACAAGAATCCTGGTATACCAAAACCATGCATCGGTTTCGTTGCAAAGCGGGCCTGGAACTTTAGCACTAACAGATCTAGAATCACACGTACTGTGCGCGAGATTCCATATTTAGATCTTCCAAAACGGCGGGGATAATGAGCCACTTCTAGCTCTGTGCTTCTTGCTCCATAGAGCGCAGCATAGGCAGGAAGAAAACGATGCATCTCTCCATAAAGGCAAAAATGTTGAAAAACGTCTCGTGCGATACGCCTTTAAGGTGCAACCATAATCATGCAAATGGACCCCGGTAACCCAGGAAATGAGATGATTGGCTACCCAGGAAGGAAGCTTGCGACTGAAACGGGCATCCTTACGCTTTCTACGCCAACCACTGACAATGTCATACCCTTCCTCTAACTTCTTAAGCAAACGAGGAATATCTTGTGGATCATTCTGCAGGTCACCATCCAGAAACACCAGAAACATGCCATTACTATGAGCTATTCCTGCACTTATAGCTGCAGTCTGCCCAAAATTACGGCTCAATTGTACAACACGTACGCACTGATTCTCTCGTACTACCTCCTGAAGCTGCGAGAATGTTGCATCAGTACTGCCATCATCGACGTAGATAATCTCATAGGGCAACCGATACAACTTTAAGCCTTCCTCAAGACTTTGTTGAAGAGGTAAGATACTCTCTTCTTCATTATATACCGGAACAATCACAGATAGAGATTTCACTTCACTCCTCCACTTTTCCTCACAGTTTTGTATTTCTATATTCTGTAACTTCTATGCGCCGATTCAGTAACTCTATTTTTCTGCTTTTCAAAAAGATAGTTATTAATATGTACTTAATAAATCTTGATACCAATAGTAGCCATTAATAATAGTACATCTGTACTCTATACCAGTCAATTGACCTGTCCAACTTCGTCGTGTATACTCTCTTCCAGGTGGGTGTTCAACGAAAAGGGTGTCCAGTATATGCTCCTGGACGATCAATCTCTGAATATCATACAGTTAAGAAACTACCTGGGGAGCTGGCTTATGATAGAAGAAAACGACGGAGGTGCACGCCAGTCTATAGCCAAGGATGATCTTCCTCTGGTTGTTGGTGTAGACCTGGGAGGAACGCAGTTGCGTGCAGCAGTACTACGTGGCGCCACACTTATTTCACGCGTGGGATTGCTTACCGGCGAAATCCTGTACCAGATCGTATCATTCCACGTATGTTTCAGGCGGTGCGGCAAGTTATGACGCACGCACAGGTCTCACTTGATCAGATTGCAGGTATAGGAATTGGAGCACCTGGTCCATTAAACGCACGTACAGGAGTTGTGTTTGATCCTCCTAACCTGCCTGGTTGGAATGGTGTTCCTTTGCGTGACCTCTTCAGCGAAGAATTTCATATCCCAATCTTTGTTGAGAATGATGCCAATGCGGGAGCGCTGGGAGAATACATGTTTGGGGCGGGTCAGGGCTACCGAGAGGTAGTCTACCTGACGATTAGCACGGGTATTGGCGGTGGTGTGATCAGTGGAGGTAGAATTCTGAATGGAGCTACTGGAATAGCAGGGGAACTGGGGCATATCACAATTGACTGGCAAGGAGAACGTTGCAATTGCGGTAATATTGGTTGCCTGGAGCAGATTGCTTCCGGTACCGCTATTGCGCGGCAGGCAAACGAAGCGATTGCAATGGGGAAAGGCGAATGAACTGCTCAATTTCGCACTCGCGCATCCTGAACATGATAAAACTGCAGATACGCCCGTTGATAGTGAGATAGCAACAACGCCAATGCATGTAAATACGCGTGTTGTTGCACAGGCGGCAGAAGCTGGCATTCCTCTTGCACGTAAAATTATCGCGAGAGCGGCAGAGGCGCTGGGTGTGGGACTGGTAGATATTATTCACATTTTTAACCCGGAAATGATTATTCTGGGCGGAGGTGTTACCCAGATGGGAGAGTTGCTCATAGAACCTGCCCGCCACATCGTCGCAACACGTGCAATGCGTGTTCCAAGAGAAGCAGTACGTATTGTTCCAGCAAAACTGGGTAACGATGTAGGGCTCATCGGTGCTGGCGCTCTTATTTATTACAATAACGACATCGCGTAAGGTAGCACAAGCATGGCAACAAACAAAGAGCGGTTGGATGTGGCGTTGGTAAGGCGTGGGCTGGTACCCAGTCGTGAGCGAGCACGGGCACTGATTATGGCAGGGCAGGTTTATGTAGGGGAGCGCATGATCGACAAAGTGGGAACGCTCGTCTCACTTGACGCTGCCTGCCGTATAGCTGATGTTTCACCCGAACTGAAGTATGTCAGCCGAGGTGGTCTGAAGCTGGAAAAAGCGCTGGATGCCTTTCAGCTAAGCCCGACTGACCTCATTGCTATCGATGTTGGAGCTTCAACTGGTGGGTTTACACAGGTCTTATTAGAACGTGGAGCCAGGCGGGTCTACGCGGTGGATGTCGGACATGGTCAACTGGCATGGGGACTACGCAACGATCCGCGCGTTATTGTCATGGAACGGACAAACATCCGTCATCTTAGCAGCTTGCCAGAGCCGATCCAATGTGCGGTAATCGATGTTTCATTTATCTCGCTACGGCTGGTACTTCCGGCCCTGGTCCCGCTCCTTGTGCATGCGCCCGACAACCTGGATCGTGGCGCTAGTCAAGCCTCAGTTCGAGGCAGGCAAAGCAGAGGTTGATCGAGGCAGTGGCGTCATTACCGATCCAGAGGTACATAGCCGGGTACAACGAGAGCTGCAGGAATGGATACGCGAGCGCACTCCTTTTTCTGGTAGAGAATAGTGAGGCATCCCCTATTCTTGGACGAGATGGCAACCGAGAATTTCTTTTTTTGCTCAGGTTTCAGACCGAATTCACGAATGAGAAATAGCAAGCGAGTTATAATTCTAGAAAATACAACAAGCAGGTAGAAAATTTTATGGAACAACAGGAACATCCCTGGAAGGTTCTCTCTTCTGAACGTGTACTTGACGCAACACATTTAAGAGTACGTCGAGAGCAGATAGAGTTACCTGATGGGACCATTATTCCAGATTACTATATCACCGAGAATCGTGGCTGGGTGGGCATCGTTCCGATTACTGAGGACGGTCGTTTTATCATCAACAAGCAATATAAACATGGTATTGGCCTTGAAGTTCTGGAGTTTCCAGCGGGTGGTATCGATGATAACGAAGAGGATCCTGTTCAGACCGCCCATCGTGAACTGATGGAAGAAACGGGTTACAGTACGACGCATGAGCAGATGGAATTGCTTTCACATATGTTAGCCAATCCTTCCGGCGCGGTAACAGAGATCTGGTGGTATATTGCATA
Source organism: uncultured Chloroflexia bacterium (assembly GCA_963731415.1). Classification (GTDB taxonomy): domain Bacteria; phylum Chloroflexota; class Ktedonobacteria; order Ktedonobacterales; family Ktedonobacteraceae; genus JACDAE01. The sequence continues at coordinate 165,662 of CAVSVN010000018.1, read as the reverse complement.
TAATGTGCATAAAACAGGGGCACAGAAAATTGATCCAGTGGAAGTTATCGAAAACTTTCTGGTGACTCCTGCCGAGCTCCTCGTCTTGATTCATAATGGAGAATTTGCGGTGCAGGGACAGATTGCAGCAGCCTACCTGGCACTGGAACGCCTGGGCTTACTGAAAGTGATGGTATAATCTGACGAGAGGCTTTCTGATAAAGAGCTGTTATCAGCTCTTCCTTATACAAACATTTTACAAATTCCTATCACTTTTTTGATGGACAAAGAGTAAACTGAAACATGGTACAATAAGGAACGAAAATACTACATTCTGGTAAAAACGTTATGAAAATTCTCATTATCGAAGATGAAGCAAATATTGCCCAGGTTATCCGGCTTTATCTGGAGCAGGCCGGGTATACTGTTGTCAGTGCCGCCGATGGTGTTGCGGGTTTAGAATTGCATGCACGCGAGCATCCAGACCTGGTTATTCTTGATCTCATGCTACCAGCACTCGACGGGATGGAGGTCTGCCGCCGTATTCGTGCGTGGGCCGAAACACCGATTCTCATGCTTACAGCAAGGCAGGGTGAAGAAGATCGCATCGCCGGGCTGGAATCAGGAGCTGACGACTACCTTGTAAAACCATTCAGTCCACGCGAACTTGTGAGTAGAGTCAAGGCGATTCTGCGCAGGACCAGTACATCTAATCCTACAGGTCCTCAAGAAACGCGGCACACCAATTCCCAGGAAGACGGACAGAAGGGGAAAGCAAGCAACGAAGAAGTACGATTTGGTGGCCTCATTATCAATATACCTGCCCGCCGCGTGATGGTAAATGGAGAGGTGATCACACTTACGGTCAAAGAGTTTGATCTACTGGTAACGCTGGCATCAAATCCAGACCGCGTCTTTACACGTGAGTCACTATTGAACCAGGTCTGGGGTTATACCTATCTTGGCGATGGCCGTACGGTTGACGTACATATAGGCACCCTGCGCAAAAAATTAGAAGCCGCAGTAGGTGCACCACATCATATCCAGACGGTCTGGGGAGTTGGCTATAAGTTTGTACCCACGCCTTCAGCTACCACCCCTCGTGCACAAGGAGAGTAGGTAAGAATGAACAAGCGCTTCACACTCTCAAAGCTGAGTCTCCGTCTGAAGCTTGTTCTAAGCTACCTTGCAGTCGCTCTAGGGGCGATCTTCATCCTTGCTATCGCTGTCGCCATCGCTGTACAAAACTACTTTACCACGACACAACTTGAAGGGTTACGCCAACAAGCGCAATTTCGGGCGCACCAGATTATATTTGCTTACACACACAATAGCATTCCCCTGATTAGAGCAGCCCCTGATGATCCTGTCCTTTTCGTTTTTGTTAATCCTAAAGGAATGCAGGTTCTTTGTAGTGGATCAGAGTTTCTGAAACAGAATAGCTGTGATGATTCAACGCTCACTAACGCATTTTCAGAGACGCTGAGTAAAAACAAGGAGACTGACGGAACGATACAGATGGTAGCAGATACCAGTACATTCTCTTCGCTCTTCGTCTGCATACCATTAAACTATAACGGACAACTTGTAGGTGCCATGCTCCTGACTGCTCCAGCAATTGCGCAGTACTTTTCGCAACAGGCTAATATGGCAATTTTTATAGCCGGGCTTATCGTTGCAGTGCTTGTCATCGTCTTCAGTTTTCTGTTTGCGCGTAGCCTTACACGGCCCCTTGAATCTCTGACGCTGGCCGCTGAGCAGATGAAACAGGGTAAATATACGCAACGTGTAGAGGTACCCAAAACCCAGGATGAATTGGGACGATTGGCAAGTACGTTCAACGATATGGCGAATACCATTGAGGCTGATGTAAACGAGCTACGTCGCCAGGAGCAAGTACGTCGTGATCTAACAGCGAACATTGCGCATGATCTCGCTACTCCGCTGACGGCTATTCAAGGTTTTAGCGAGGCTCTGGCAGATGAAGTCATTACCAGGGCAGACGAGCGTCAGGAGACCGCGCAACGTATCGGGCGCGAAGTACAACGTTTGCGTCGGCTGGTAAAAGATCTGCAGCAAATGTCCTCATTGGAGTCGGGCCATGCACAGCTCGACCTGGCACCACTTGATATGCATACGCTAGTCGACGAAACACTGAATGTTATTCAACCGGAATGCGAACAGATGAATATCGCTCTCCATAACGAAATTGCGTCGGAAACGCCGCTCGTCCTCGCCGATAGTGACCGTATTACCCAGGTTCTGCTCAATCTGCTAGATAATGCACGTCGCCATATGTCAAGAGGTGGTAGTATCACTATTAGAGCTTATAGTAAAGAGAATGTGCTTTATACTCAGATTAGCGACACAGGTGTAGGTATTGATGCGGCTGATCTTCCTCATATTTTCGAGCGCTTCTACCGGGCCGATCGTTCGCGGGCAGGAACAACTGGCGGCAGTGGACTTGGCCTCTCCATCGTCAAGGCGATCATTACCGCCCATGGAGGAAACATCTGGGCAGAAAGTAATCCGGGGCAGGGAACGACGGTTACATTTACATTGCCGTTAGCTCGTGATTGATTAAGTTTGAAATGCTTGACGAAGCCAGCGCCTTATGATATTATCATCCCACTGATACGGGTGACTAGCTCAATGGCAGAGCAACCGACTCTTAATCGGTAGGTTCAGGGTTCGACTCCCTGGTCACCCACCCATATGAAAACCCTCCTCTTTGCAAAGAGGAGGGTTTTCATATTGAACGCTACTTACTATGCCGATAACAATAGTGAGGAAAGAGTTATAGCCACCAATTCCTATCACCTTGACATTTTCTTAAAAGGCACTAAAATATAAACAGAAATTTATGAAACAAATCTTTATATAATTTTTCTGATATCGCTAGTAGGGAGTACATGAACGACTGGCGGGAACTCAAACTTATGACGAAAGCATTAGCCGATATAGCACGGCTCACTATCGTCTATCATCTTGCCCGACATGGCGAGGTCACAGTCACTGACCTTACTGATATGTTGAATCTCAGTCAACCGCTTGTCTCCTGGCATCTGCGTAAACTGCGACGTGCAGGCTTGATTGAGACACGCCGAACTGGACGACAGGTTCATTGTTCCCTTAACGTTGAAAGCTTTCGCCTGTGCTTACAAAGGCTAGAGAATTTAATTGACCCGGCAACACTCATAGAGGCTCCTCTTGTCGGAGCTGCGTTGATAGAAGCTGACGCAGCTCTGGAGAACTGAGCAATGATAGAACTACGCTCCAAATGGAATCCAGTTCTATCACTCCTGGTGAGCATTAATAATTTACAATTTTGTAAACATCAGTATTCTAAGTAGTGATGTTTATCTCTTAATACAGCAATTACAAAGAGTTAAATCTGATCTTTAACACATCTATGTTAGATTTACAGTAAGAGTGTTAGAGGTTAGCATATATACAAGCGTAGAGGAGCTACATGACAATAACTGGACTTAATAATACCATAGCCAGCCACACTGAGAAGCCATCGTCAGGAACTGCAATGCTGAGTAAGCGCAAGCAGATGACAGCATGGCAGGCATATTATGCAGGGAAGCGTGGCAAAGGCGGACCTGCATATGCATAGTACCTATAGTGATGGCATTGGAACTATTGAGGAAATCCTCAACCATGTCCAGGACAAAACAACTCTGGATGTTATCGCTATCACCGACCATGATGTCATTGAAGGATCATTGCGTGCACGCGATCTCTGGGCAAAAGGCTCGTATCGTTTTGATTTCATTGTAGGCGAAGAAGTCAGCACAAATGAGGGACATCTGCTAGGACTGTTTATAGAGAAGCGCATTCCCCCTGGACTAAGCGTGGAGCGCAGCATCGACCTGATTCACGAGCAGGGTGGTCTTGCGGTTATCGCGCATCCTCTGCATCGACTTTTCCGTCACAGTTGTCAACGAGAAGTTATGGACCGTATTCATGCAAGCAAAGATGTATGGCTGGATGGAATCGAGACCTGGAACGCAAGTTTCTGTGGCATTTATGCTAATCAAGTTGCAATGAGTGTCAACCGCGATGTCTATGGTCTACCAGAACTTGGGCAACAGCGATGCCCACACATTAAATTCTATTGGCAGTGGAATGACCTGGTTTGAAGGGAAAAACGCTCAGGATATTCGGCAGTCAATACGAAAATGGCTTGAGCGCTCCTGGTGGCACATTATGGAATGTACAGGACTATGTGCGCTGGGTACGCTATAGAGTGAGCAAGCAAGGCCGCCAGGCCATCGTGTGCAAGCAATTGCTTGATCCATTTATTATATCGTAGAGGAAATATTGCGTTACACGAATATACGTGTATAACGCAATATTTTTTACCTGGTTCACCTATCTAACAAGCAATCTTTACAAAAAAAACTGAAATCCTCCGAAAAGAGCTAGTTCTGAAGGGCCAGGTGTGATACAATAGGAATATGTTTAGCAGACGCATACAGCAACGAGTCAGACACTTGGTCACATTGATCATAAAGCCATTGTCTGGACTGGGTATTACTCCAAATATGTTAACCGTAATAGGGCTGCTGCTCAGTGGACTGACAGCGATAGTAATTGCTCAAGGGTTCATATTTATTGGAGGTTGGCTGGTGTTATTTGCTGGCATCTTTGACATGTTTGATGGAGCGATGGCACGTGTTCGTAATGCAGCCACCACCTTTGGCGCTTTTTTAGACTCGACGCTTGATCGCTATTCGGAAGGAATTATTCTCTTTGGCTTGCTCTATTATGCATTGCAGCATCCCGGCCTCAAAGATTCCCTCTGGCCGATGCCGCATGAGCAGACCTGGATGATTGCCTTCGTTTATATTGCGCTGTTGGGTTCATTAATGGTCAGTTATACCAAAGCCCGCGCCGAAGGATTGGGGCTTGAGTGTAAAACCGGACTGCTCGCCCGCCCCGAACGTGTCATTCTACTGGCTATCGGACTCTTAACCAACACTGGTATCTGGGCACTGGCCTTACTGGCGGTCTTTGCAAATGTGACTGCCGTGGAACGCATTTTCTCTGTCTGGCGTACAACACGCCAGTCTGTGGGAAAACGAGAAATTGTGTCTACAGCCATCGCTCGACAAGATATCAGTACCGACAATCGTCAACTGCCTGATATGGTAGGAACGAACGAAACACTAAAATCTGATGTTCGTCCTGTGCCCACCATTGTTCCACCGTTCAGTGGTGGTGTACACCAAGAGTAAAGACAAAACAAGATCGAACCGAGAAGTATTAATAGCGCAGAAGACTGCCGAGGATACTGTAGGGGTAACATTTATAAACCCATACATATGAGGGCACAATTTATAAACCTCGTCCAATATATTCATGTAGCGGACGCGATTTATAAGCCCGGATCAGGGACATCAAGTCTATAAACCCGTCCTATAACATTATGTAGGGACGCGATTTGTAAACATGCACCCATCAGTAAGCCCGCCCCACTTTACAAAATGTCCTTATTCCGCTGCTAGTAGTGCGGATGGATCGGCATAAAGCTGGAAAAAGGTCAGAACTCACATGTTCGCCCCAACTATCTTCAGTCGAACATACTCTATAGCACTATCCTGCGCTCCGGTTCGTAACGACTGAGACTGGAGATCTTAGTGACAACACATAATACTCATCATGAGCATAACGACGTTGATGCATCCGTCGTGGAGCAGCAATCTGGCCCTGAAAATACGGTCGCTCCCTCTACATCTGAAACCGTTACCCCTGAAGGGACAGAGATCCAGGCCGGCACCCCCGCTTTTGACGTGCCTGCTACTCCTAACGAGCCACAAATAGAGGTATCCCAGGAAACATCCACAGTTTCTGGGGCTTCTACGATACAGGTAGAGGAGCAGCAAGATACACCAGAGCAGGAAGATCAGTCTCAGAATGCTTCCAGTTCTGAGGCCACAACGAATAACGAAACCATGTCTGATGATGGCAATTCAACCACTTCATCAGATGAGGCTGTTACCATCCCTGATAGCAATGAGACTTCGCTATCAGAGACAAAGGAAGAAGAGATTCGTCCTTTTACCGACTTTATAGAGGAATTTCGCCAGGCGGAGGAGGCGCGTTTGAGTGCCTCGCGACAAGAAGTAGAGACTGAACCATTCGAGCTTTTGGGTACAGAAGGTTGCACCTTTTATTACAGAAGCAGGCATTGTATCAGACGAATTAGTGCTTCCTATTCCTTCCAATGAAATTGTTTGCAAGAGAAAGTGCAGAACTTCATAGTGAAAAGGATGCAACGCCTCTGGCTCAACAACCACTGGTAGAAGAACCCGTCAAAGAAGCACCCGCCGCGCCGACAGTACCTGAGCGTGCCGTATCACCATTGCTACGTCCCGCTACACGTTTGCGTGTTCCACGTCATGGTGCCCGCCATATACGAGAGGAAGCGGCCCCACCGAAAAAGTAGAGAGTTCGGCAACTCCTCCAGCAGCACCCGTAGTTCCTGAGACGCCCCAACCGGAGCAAGTCGTAACAACTGAAGTTACCGGGGAGCCTGAGCCGCCACGACCAGCACGTCGTTACCGCTTTGATCGTCCGGCCAGTACAACGAATGGATCAACGGGAGCGACGGGAGCAGCCCCTGTACAATCTCCGGCACCAGCATCCCAGCATACTGAAGAGAATAGGGAGAAAGAGGTAGAGAATCACGGCAGCGCAGCTACATACGGAAACAGTGCAAAATGGGCACAATCAGCAAGCTGAAGCAGCTGGAACGGCAACAAAAGCAGCTGCCAGCAATGTAAAAACAGAGAACGTATCCGCAGTGACTCCATCTGTAGAGCAACCCGTGCAAAAGCAACCACAGGAAATCCTCCCTGTAGAGGGTACACATACCCCCTCAACAAGTGAGCGTGGTCGTCGTCGTCAAGGGCAAGAGCGCCAAAAGGAGCAGCCTGTGGTCACATCCACAACGGATTCCGTTTCCTCTACTACCGAGCCTGTTATACAATCGGGCGAGGTCGCCCCTGAAGATCTTCCACCATTGGAGTATGCTGAATTGCAAAAAGCAAGCACCCGTAGGCGACGTAGACATCGCCCAGGCACAAGCAGCAATGGTTCAACAGTGGTAGCCGCAACAGAGGCACCAGCGATTCCGCAACCTGCGCAACCAGCAATTGCAACGCCACCGATTATACCAGCGGCATCAACAGCTCCTGCCGCACCAAATCCGATAACTACTGGGACAAATGGGAATGGTAACAATGGCAATCAATACACCATTGTCTCCGGCTACACAGTCAGCCAGATGAATCAAGGAAATGAAATAGCCGGACCATTCATGGGACCAGAACCATCTCCCGCGCGTGGTAGTGTTGTAACGCGGGATGGGCGTACGGCACGAGCCGAATCACAGCGTTCTCCAATCTATCCGCCGGTGCGTACACATGAAGCTGGACCATCATCTGCATCGATAAATCACTTTGCCAATGCCATTTCACAGGCAATTCAGACGCAGACGGATCGTATGGTGGCCGAGTTGCGTCGCAGCAGCCAGGCTCCAACCAATGTCTCGGTCTCGCTCCCACCATTCCCATCGACCGAGCGTGTAGGTGTCTTTGTGGATGTGGCAAATCTGCTCTACTCAGCCCGTACGCTGCGTATCCCGGTAGATTTTGGCAAATTGCTCGACTTCCTGCGCGGAAACCGTCGCTTGATACGTGCACATGCTTACTGTCCCACCAGTCCTCAAGCAGGTGATGAGCAGATGTTCCTGCAGGCTGTAAAGGGATTGGGCTATCGCATCACGACAAAGAACTACAAAACGTTCTCAAGTGGAGCTAAAAAAGCTGATCTAGATCTGGATCTGTGCATGGATGTTGTACGTATCGTTGATGGCAGAGCCGTTGATTGCATCGTACTGGTCAGCGGTGATAGCGACTTTATGCCGATGCTCGATTACTGCTCCGATCATGGAGTACGCGTCGAAGTAGCCGCCTTTGATGAAGCGATGTCGGCCACATTGCGTCAGAGTTGTGATCTCTTTATCAACCTTTCGATGCTTGAAGAGATTCGTTCATAGTACCTTTGAGAAGAAATAAATTGGATGGGCAATGAGATGTGTAACATTCATTGTCCATTCTTTTTTTGCCTTCCACTTTAGTGTAGAAAAAGTATATATCTTCAACTTTGTATGGTGAGAAATGGTTCCGTGACTACGTATGTAATTTATAGAAGTGGTCTGCACGCTCTCCTGGCCTGTAATATTATTTTCAACAGGATTGCTTGCATGGACAGCTTCATGGACATCGTTTCGGTCTCGTAGAGAAAACGCGGTTCGCTTCTCTATTTGAATGTGAGAATTGCGTTTTTCCTACTGTGACAGGTGCTCAGTAGAAGCAGGCAAGAGCACCGCCCCTCTCGCGCCTGGAGAAGAAAGGATCTCATATGCGAAGATCTGGTAGGTTGACTCTCATCGCATCATTAGCCACCATATTTATGATGTTGCTTACGGCATGCGGTAGCAATAGCACCAGTAGCACTGGAGGTAGCAGTAGTAGCACATCCACCAAAACTGTGAAGACAGTTGCCATCGTCACTGACACTGGCGGTATCAATGATCAGGGCTTCAACGAACTATCTTACCATGGATATACCCAGGCTCGACAGCAATTTGGCTATAAAGAACGACTCATTCAAACAACATCGGCAAGTGAGTACGTTTCAAACCTCACCGAAGCAGCACAAAGCGCACAACTCGTCATTGCCGTAGGTTTCCTCATGGAGACACCTCTGGACCAGGTCGCTAAACAGTATCCGAACACGAAGTTCGCGATAGTTGATGGGTGTGCTATTCCAGTGGGCAGCCAGAACTGTGAGACGCTTTCAAATGTTGCTCCTCTCTATTTCAAAGAACAGGAAGCTGGATGCCTGGTCGGTGCGATCGCAGGGCAGATGGAGGTAGATGGGAAGAGTAAAATATCGAAATTGCTTGGGAAAAACACGATTGGTGCTGTGGGAGGAGTTTCTATTCCACCAGTTAACCATTACATTGCAGGGTACAAGTACTGTGCCCAAAAGGTTGACCCCGGCGTGAAAGTAGTTGTTAACTACTCGCAGGATTTCAGCAATACAGCTAAGTGTAAAGACATCGCAACCAGCCAGATTAACCAGAACTCGGCAGATATCATCTTCCAGGTAGCGGGTGGTTGCGGCGTAGGTGCCCTTGATGCCGCGAATCAGAAAGGCGTCTTCGGTATTGGAGTAGACAGCGATCAGGGTTATATCCATCCAAGCGTCATTACCAGTGCCCTTAAGCGTGTAAACGTAGCAGTATACGACACGATTAAGAACTTCGAGAATGGGCAGTATTCTAACAACCCACCGACATTTGATATCAAGACCAATGGAGTCGGCTACGCGCCTGTAAGTAAGGATGTACCTGCTGATGCCCAGGCAAAGGCTCAAGCTTTCCTTGCTCAGATGCAAAGCGGCACACTCACTCCACCAAGCACTATTCCTGCCTAAAAATTTTTAGTAAGATAAGACAGCCAGGCATGCTGATGGATGCCTGGCTGTCTTATCTTATTGAAGCAAAGCCAGCGCTTTTTATAGCTAGGAGCTGACAGTTGTAATCAGTCCAGCAAGCAGAGCGGCACGAGGAGCGATACTACTCATGACCATATACTCGTCCGGGCTGTGATCAAGGCCACCGATAGGACCCAGACCATCGAGAGCAGCATGTCCGAAGCTAGAGACATAATTTGCATCTGAAACGCCGCCCGTAAATGCATGATTCAAGGGGAATCCCAGGCACTCCGCTATCTCCTGAGCTTGACGAGCAAGCAGTAAATTACCTTCTGTACATACCATAGGATCTCTATTATCGGGCTGTATCTCTAATTCAAGCTTTACATCTGCTACTCGTCTGACTTCCATCATCTGTCGCCAGAGCTTCTCCGTATCAATTTTATCTACATTATTTAAGAAACGCATATCAAAGCTGACTTCGGCATAATCAGGAACTACATTGACAGCAGTGCCGCCGGAAATGGCACCAGGGTTGATCGATAGACCATGCCGCCAACCGTTCAAGCTCTGGAATTGTAACGTCTGGTGAGCCAGTTCCAGAATAGCATTATGTCCCTTCTCAGGCTCGACGCCAGCATGAGCGGAATGACCATGAGCTTTCAATGTATACCAGGAACCACCTTTACGAGCACTCACAATATCACCATTTGCACGTGCAGCCTCTAACACGAACACACCATCACATCCCTCGCTCACCTTTTGCATCGTTTCTTTACTATGACGATCGCTAATTTCTTCGTCAGAGACGCAGAGAAAACGGATTTCCCCAAAGGAGTTGTAGTTCATCGAGACCAGAGCTTCGATCGCGTAGATCGCGGAAAGGATACAGCCTTTCATATCAATGACACCGGGGCCATAGATAGTATCACCTTCAACACGCACGGGACGAGCAGCGGCAATACCAACAGGATAGACAGTATCAATATGGCCTAATAAGAGTATCTTACCCTTACCACTTCCGCGCATTACACCATAAAAATCGTTTCCCCAGTTTTCATTCTCAAGAATAGTTGTATCCATACCCAGATCGCGCATACGTGAGAAGAGATAGAGAGCCATCTCATCAAGCCCTGGCTTATAATAAGTTCCTGAATCAATAGCGCAGAGGTGGCTTAATTCCTCAATATAGTGTGATAAATGTTGCTGCACATATGCTTCGATGTCTGTGACAAGCGATGGCGTTGATGACAACGATGATGTTGATACAAATGATGACGCTGATACGAATGATTGTATACTCATAAATGACAACTACCTTTCTCAACGTATGAAAACGGGTTGATTGCGGTGAAAACATCCGCACGCCGCACGAAGATCCACTCTTCGTATGGCTCCAGCCGGGCAAGAGACTGGACAGCTCCATATCCTATCTCACCAACAGGTACAGAAAAACAACTCACGGCCTTGAGTTGCGCAAGTGGATCAACCAGCAGTGGATGATAAAGATTCGCGAAATCTTGTGGATCAACGCTGATCTCACTGGCAGGGTATAGACAATCTACCTTGGAGAGGTTGTGATAGTCATATTCTGCTCAAACCATCGGGGGAGTCAAGGCAAACGTCAGGCACACCGCCAGCACGCTCCACTGCATGTTTGGAGGACCTTTTGCTACCATCATTCAGCCACCATCTTAAATCAATCCAGTTTCAAGAGAACATGAACAGTTAACTGATGGAAGCTTCACCAATCACCCCTTATTATAAAGAATAGAAAAATTTGCCGGATAATTTATTGGTAAATAAAAAAGCGGAACGCTTATAGTATAAACGTTCCGCTAGTGAATAGTATCTGTTCAGCCACCGAAACGCTGTCGCGTACGTAAAAAGCCAGGAAGCTCCAGCCAATGCTGGAGCCAGGTCATCAGGCAAATATATAAAATGTTTAAATTTTTTCGTTTCACGTACTTTTCCAAAGAGTTTATTTTTACAAGTTCATTACAATACGTTATACATGTACTCGCTTTGTTTGTCAAGGATAAGAGGACTTTTGCATCAATTAATCTCCAAAAAGGTATGCCACCACTCCTGCCAGAAGCTTTGTCTTCCTTCAACAGTTGCCTGCCTGCGCACGTTTTGCTGGCTCTGATCATTTGCATTCACAATGACAACAAGATGATCACCGGGACGTACATAGCCAAGTTGTTGCCTGGCTTCGCTTTCAATAACAGACGGATCTTTATAATGGTTCGCCGTCTGCAGGAGTCGGTTATGCTCGGTCTGTGTCTGCTTGAGTTGCTGTTGAGCCAGCTGTACCTTCTGCATCAACTGGCTATTCGACCAGGCCTGTGTGAAAGAGCCAAGCAAAAAAGCGATACAGATAAGCGCAGTAACCCATAACACTGTCTGTGTAAATAATGAGTTTCGCCTTGCGCGAAGACGACCGACAGTCTCCTCCATCCCAATAGCGGTTGTCACATTTGCGTTACTTGCCTCAGGTCGAGAAGGAATTTGCTGCTTCCTTGGATTGTTCTGCACAATAAAATCTCTCCAAATAAAATACGTATGGGGTTTTCTCTAAGCATCTCTTCTTCTATTCTACTACATGCCCCCTACTATTAACCAACCGAAATATCTCTGTGCTTTCTCCAACCCTTCTTTATTATAAACGCTCTCACAAGAGAAAAAGTGACATAAGATTTGAGGATACAACCAGTTCTGTAAAAATAGCAGACAAATTTTGAATACAGCCTTTAAATAAGCGAATTCTTGTCATTATAGGTAGGGATGAGAGAAAAATAGTGTTTTTTATAAAAGGAGGAGTGAGAGAAGACAACAAGCGGAGAAAGAATTTCTGCTTCTCCGCTTCTAATGCATATGGAGTACAATGAGGCCCATGAGATCAAAGCCAAATAACAGAAACATTATTGCAGAGCAAACAAAGAGTGTAACATTTCTCCAGGCAGCCATAGGGCGAGATACATATTCTACGCGCTCTTTAATATGTGTTATTTGTACAGCTTTGCGAGCACCTGTAGTATTTCTGGTTGCTGCTCCTGTAGAAAGAAGGGCATCCGTATTGCGTTCAGCGTATTGAGCATTGAGTACAGGGTTGCTGAGGCGGTTCAAGCGAGTGTGCAATGCAACGATACGATCGCTAATGGCCTCCTCGAATGAGGTATGCAGTTCTTCCTCGTCCGGTTGATGATACACAACTTTCTTGATAGCAGGCATAGCTTCGGTTGCATAGGAATTATCTACCCCTGCATATTCTTCTGTCAAAAGCACCTCATCAAATATGGTGTCGTTTGATCTACAAAGTGTACTGTTCATAATTGTTACCTCCTTACTACTATATTCTGTATACGAGCAAGTTTACTGGAAATAGGACACATCTTCATGGGTCAGATGCCCTATTTTGAGCTTGTGTTGATTGCCTTAAGAAGAATCTAATGCTCTCACAAGGAGGATTTAATACGCTGAGAAGATTCTTAAGGTTGCATCTTTACAAGGGTAGAGCTTTCGCTCTGTTTTTCTTATCGACATTCATCAATAAAACTTGAGCATCTAACAAAAATTTTTTGCGGGAGAAAAAAGTCGGAATTGTTTCGGATGATTGACAAATACTACTATTCATTCTATGATAGGGACACAGGGTCGATTAGGCAGGTATATTTGGAGGTCATTCGCATACAACGCGCGTTATGAAACTGAAATACCTATGGGAGTTGTACAGTTGTACAACATGAATATGCAGTTTAAACCCTTGACATCTACTTACTCATGTGGTATATTGATGCTAGCTTCAAAGATACTTACTCCATCACCAGTTACTTCCATAACATTATGATTGTGTGAGGTGAGTTGTATAATATCTTTGGCCTATTGCTGGCACCTCTTAACATTCACCAGAGCTACCTGTTGCCACGTGTTTTCAAGCGGGATGTTTTTCAGAACTACCCGACCCAAATTTTCTATTCCCACCAGATTATCTAGGTTCAACTCAGAAAGGAGAAAGGGCGCTTTCCTCACAATTGTGTTTCGCCCTACGCAACGTGAACATAGCCGAGTTAGAAATCAAAACGTTGCCGGAACTACGCGACCTTGCTCGCGACCTCGAACTTTCCGGTTACAGTGCCCTCAAAAAACAAGACCTCGTCTTCAGACTTCTTCAGGCCAACACCGAACAACAAGGTAACATCTTTAGTGCAGGTGTATTGGAGATTGTGGAGGATGGGTTCGGTTTCCTGCGCCAGGAGCGTTTCCTGCCAGGAAATATGGATGTATACGTCTCCCAGTCGCAGATTCGCCGTTTCGGCCTGCGCACAGGTGACATGGTTTCGGGCCAGGTCCGCCCGCCTAAAGATAACGAAAAGTACTATGGACTGCTACGCGTCGAGGCCATCAACGGTGTTGATCCCGAAGTTGCCAAACGTCGACCGCACTTCGACAATCTGACGCCAATCTTCCCACAAGAGATGTTTAACCTGGAGACAGGTCCATCGAACATCTCAGGTCGTATCATCAACCTGGTGGCCCCAATTGGGCGTGGACAGCGCGGTTTGATCGTCTCCCCTCCAAAGGCCGGTAAAACCATGCTTCTCAAATCCATCGCCAATTCCATCACTGAGAACTACGATGATGTACATCTAATGATCGCCCTGATTGGTGAGCGACCAGAAGAAGTTACGGATATGAAACGCTCCGTGAAAGCTGAAGTGATCAGTTCGACCTTTGACGAACCGACCGAGGCTCACACGCGCGTCGCCGAGATGGTGTTGGAGCGTGCCAAACGCCTGGTCGAAGGTGGACGAGATGTAGTGGTATTGCTCGATAGTATCACCCGCCTGAGCCGCGCGTACAACCTGGCAGTACAGCCGAGTGGTCGCACACTCTCCGGTGGCCTTGATCCAAGCGCACTATTCCCACCCAAACGCTTCTTTGGAGCTGCACGTAAGATCGAAGATGGAGGCAGTTTAACCGTCATTGCCACCGCCCTCGTCGAAACTAACAGCCGCATGGACGACGCGATCTACGAAGAGTTCAAAGGTACCGGTAACATGGAACTGGTCTTGAACCGCAAGCTCGCCGAACGCCGTGTCTTCCCCGCCATCGACATCTCCCTCTCCAGTACTCGCCGCGAAGAATTGTTGCTTGACGAAAAGACGCTCCGCGCCGTTGTGGTCATGCGCCGTATGTTCTCTACGCTGGCCGACCAACGTGGCCTGGAAGCAATGGAGGCGCTGTTGCAGCACATGTCCAAGACGAGCAATAACATGGAGTTCCTGGCTACTCTCAACAAAACCATCTTTTAATCACTTGCAATAATGTGCTCTGACTGGGTTCGATATGTTCCTGTAATGTATCGATATCAATGTCAGGGCATATTTTTTGTCGGGTGCATTCTTGACTCTTCATATACAACTTTCGTGAAATGGATCGAGCTAATTTGCTCCCAAATATCCCCGCCCAACCCTCAACGCCAACAAGATTGCGAAAGAGACAGCCAGTAATACAACCGAGAGCGCGATAGACTTGTCAAGATCACTCTCAGAGGCGATGTACACAGCAATCGGCATAGTCTGCGTCGTGCCAGGGAAATTGCCTGCAAAAGTGATCGTAGCGCCAAATTCGCCCAGAGCACGCGCCCACGACAGACCAATTCCAGATAGCAATGCAGGACGGATCAATGGCAATACCACGCGCCAAAAAGCATACAAAGGCGAGGCACGTAGCGTATACGCCGCCATCTCGTAACGCCTGTCCAATTGCTCCAGACCCGCCTTTGTAGTGTTAATAAAGAACGGAGCTGCAACAAAGGTCTGCGCCATGACCACAGCTACGGTAGTGAAGGGAATAGTGATACCAAGCATATCAAGGTAACGACCAATCAGCCCCACACGGCCAAAGGCAAGCAGGAGCGCAACGCCAGCAACAACAGGAGGCAATACAGTAGGTAATGTCACCAATGTCTCTAAGAGCTTACGTCCAGGGAAGTTGACACGAGCCAACAGGTAGGCGACAGGGAGGCCGAAGAGTACAGCGATCAGAGCGCTGAGCGTCGTCGTCAGCAAGCTGAGTTGCAATGCCTGAAAGACATCTGGTTGCACCATCTCGCTCCAGACTAATGCAGGAGGCTCTCGAAAGAGTAACGATACCAGCGGTATGCCGATAAAGAGAAAAAATAGGCCCGCCAGAACACCTACAAGTATTCGAGCGGACCAACGAGACCAGAACGTACGTCCCGTGAGCATCCTATTGCCTGGAAATGTTACTGCACCTCTACGGTTTACAAACCATTTCATATGATACCTCGCAGGTGTTCTGCATGGGATTGCAAACGGCACTCTTACAGAGGCCCGATGAATCTTGACAGAACATTACGCACTCGCCGTTGGGGAAAGGAAATGATACTTTGCCAGAATGGCCTGCCCATCAGACGAGAGAATATATTGCACAAATGCCTGCGCATCTTTTGCATCAGTGGAGTTCTTAAGTACCGTGATCGGATATTGAGCAATAATATTGAACGCGGTAGGAATGGAAATAAACTTCACTTTACTCGCAGCCGATGCAGTCACATCAGTAGCATAGACGATACCAGCATCGGCCTCGCCCAGTTCAACCTTTTGCACGATGGCCGTATCATTATCTTCTTGAGAAACAAAATTTGCCTTGACTGCACTTTCATAGGTAGGACCATAATTCGACGCTTTACCCAATTTAGCGAGTACCTGTAACGTATAAGAGCCTACAGGAACAGTGGAAGCCGCAACATCAATTTTGACGCCTTTGTTTGCCAGATCCTTTAGAGCAGCGATGTGAGCAGGATTATTGGCAGGAATAATAATGGCTAACGTGTTATCGGCAAACGTTTGAGGACCTGTTGCCAGCGCTGCATCCGTCACTTTTTTCATATTCTTCTGATCAGCCGAAGCAAAAATATCAGCAGGAGCACCCTGAGTAATTTGCTGAACAAGCGCCTGCGAACCAGCAAAATTATAGACAATCTTCACATTGGGATGACTTTGTTGATATTGTTTCTGAATAGCAGTAAAAGATGATTTTAGCGAAGCCGCAGCAAAGACTTTTAGTGTTGCAGATGCTGAGGTGGGAGTAGCAGTAGTGTTACTCCCGGTAGAAGTTGTATTGCTCTGACCGCAGGCGGCTAGAAACATACAAAGC
Source organism: uncultured Chloroflexia bacterium (assembly GCA_963731415.1). Taxonomy (GTDB): domain Bacteria; phylum Chloroflexota; class Ktedonobacteria; order Ktedonobacterales; family Ktedonobacteraceae; genus JACDAE01. The sequence goes on along the minus strand of CAVSVN010000018.1, from coordinate 148,982 downwards.
GCTAGAAAGATAAGCGAGACACGCGATAGATGCAGATTTCTCAACATGAACCTCCTTCATTATGAGGAGAGACGAAATAATTCTGTGAGCACATGGGCGCAATCTCTTTCCTCATGGTAAATTATTGAATACTCATATATTGAGTATAGAGGCGAGGAGGAGGCAATGTCAAGTTTGAAAGAGACGAAGAGACGAAACTGTACGTCAATTTCTTACAGCCCAATCATAGAGCGTAGGAGCGCGATTTAAAGGCCCGTCAAATCTCTCCATCAATCCGTCAAATTTCTCTCCATCTGGATAGCAAGGCGTGTTTTTGCAATATTTTCCCTTACGCTTTGTGCATGATCATCCAGATGGAGAGCAAGGAAGCCCTGAAGAGCTGCCTCATAACAGCTTATAGCGCGTTCCAGATGCTCCTGGCGATCTCCAGCAAGCAGGTTCGCATAAGCATGTCCCAGGTTATTTTGCATAATAGTCCATTCTTCGGCCCTATCATTCCGCGTATAGACCAGCAGAGCAGCCCGATAACAGGAAATTGCCTTACTTACGTAGAGCTGATTGTGAGGATGCTCAAGGATCATCAAGGCACTATAGGCGTTACCAAGGTTATTCTGCGTACGCGCCCAATCAAAAGGGAAAGCCTTACGATTATAGACCTGTAATGCAGCTTCATAATATGTAATTGCTTTCAGCAGATGTTCCGTTGGATCTTCAGTGCCTAGATTACAATAAGCATTGCCCAGATTATTCTGTAAAGCCGCCCAACCGAGAGAAAAAGTTTCACGGGTATAAACACGTAAAGTAGCTTCAAAGCAGGTGATTGCTTGCCGAAGGTAGTATTGATGGTTACTTCTCGATAGATCAAGGTAGGTTAGCCCAAGCATATTCTGTGTTTTAGCCCATTCAAAAGGGAAGTGCTCATAGCTAAATACCTGCAAAGCAGATTGGAAACAGGTAATTGCCCCTTGCAACCTTACCTGCTCGTTTCCAGTAGACAGAAGATTGTAGGTAATACCGAGGTTATTTTGCACAGTCGCCCAATCAGCAGGAGCATCCTTCTGCGTGTAGACCTGCAAAGCTGCTTCATAGCAAGCAAGAGCTTTACGTAGATTGGCATCTGGATTCTCCGCAAGCAGATTGCGATACACATTGCCCATATTCAGTTGTGTATCGGCCCAGTTACAAGGAAATGTTTCAAAGGTATTGACCTGCAACGAAGCCTGGTAGTGAAAAATTGCTTTGTGCAGATAAATAGTACGATCCTTACCTGGCAAAAAAGAGTACACATTACCAAGGCTATGATGTGTTCTGGCCCATGCTTCAGGAGTAGTTTCGCGCGTATAGATATGCAGAGCTGCCTCATAGCAAGCAATTGCCTTTTCCAGGGTCACATGGCGATTTTCATCTGGCAAAAGACAGTAGAGGTCGCCCAGACTATTCTGAACGTTGGCCCATTCGGAAGGGAACTCCTTCCGCGTATAAACTTTTAAAGCGGCTTGCAAACAAGTATCTGCTTTTGCCAGGTGTACATGAGGATCGTTTCGTGATGAAACAAGATAAGTCAGACCCAGATCATACTGCGTTCTGGCCCATTCAATAGGAAATGCTTCGCAAGTGTACACCTCCAACGAGGATTGCAAGCAGACAGAAGCCAATTTGAGATGAGACTGATGGTTGCTAAGCTGCAATTCACGATATACCACTCCCAGACCATGTTGCGTTCTGGCCCATTCAAAGGGGAAAGCTGCAGGCGTATAGATATCTAATGTTCTACGAAAGCACGTTATTGCCTGTTCAAGATTGTGCTGCCGATCTCCTATTGTAGAGGTACAATAGGTGGTGCCAAGAGCATAGAGGTTATCAGCAACCTCTCGCCTCTCACGATTTTGCATGCGATATATATCCTGTATATTAGAGGTAGGTTCCTCTCTATTGCGCGAAAAGTAACATACTAGAGATTCTAATAGCTTGCTCTAGTGCTTGTCAACACTTCCATCAAGACATTTAGCGATATCTATATAATCACCATAAAAATAGTGAGCAAAGTCATTGATACTTAACCATAATTCGTGTAGTATACTTATAGATAAAGATGAATTGTTACATAACTTTATTCGTTTTCGTTACTTATTTCATAAAGAGAGGAATAACCGATGCCTTCAGATCAGTCTCAAGCTATTACAGCCTCACTTGCCGCCTTTAGCATCTTCTTCGTGGTTGTTGGAATTGCGTCTATTGCCTTTACCGCTATTATCTACTGGAAGATCTTCTCAAAAGCAGGCTACAGCGGAGCGATGGGTTTATTAATGTTTGTTCCAATCGCAAATATCGTTGCAATTTGTATCCTCGCTTTCGGCACCTGGCCCATCTATGAAGAACTAAACCAGCTTCGCCAACGTGCGAGTATGGGTGGAGGAGTACCATATCCTCAATATCCCCAGAGTTCCCAATACCCACAATATCCTGAAAACCCACAATATCCCCCATACCGCTAAAAGAGAGGTGCCACTTAACTGTGGCACCTCTCTTTTAGTTAATTTAGTACTCTACTGATGGGTATGATATCTGCTTATTGTACGCTTTTCTTATAAAGCGCGGCGTCTACCACCAGAGACGGCACGTAGGATGGCGATCAGGATACAGGCACCGATGAAGGCGACCAGGATGCTGTAGAGAATGTTGCCGCCAGAGGCAAAACCGAGCGCGTTCATGATGAAACCGCCAATAAGGGCACCCACAACACCTACAACAATATCACCAACGACACCATAACCACCTCCGCGCATCACAACACTGGCCAGGAAACCGGCAACCAGACCAACAATAATCCAGAAAAGTAATGCTGTTAACATATCTAAATTCTCCTTTTAACTATCTAATTCATGTATACCGTAATGAACATGCTCTCGTCTAAAGAACTTCTTAGACTTTCAAGCATTTGTAACAACCACATTTGGTATTTTTATAATAACAGAAAAATCTGTAGAATACAAGTCAAAAATGGGCATTAAAACGTACTCTAAGATGATCCTAAACTACAGCTAATTCTCTTCTAATTTCCTTAATAAATGCAAACAATCCTTTATATAAGATAAGAGTCTTTCCTTTGACTCGATTTCTGTTTTAAAGATCTCCTACTTTTAATACCAGATCACATCTAACAGGTTACCTCCATACGTAATACTAAGCAGAGGAGATCCACCTATCCTATTGCGTTAGTGACAAACGCATAGATCTTATGTCGACTTGATCGCATAGTTAAGAGGAGAAGTATTACAGAGACGGAGGTCTTGCAATAGATATGAACTTGCTAAGACGTTGCCTGGCTGAGTTTACTGGAACATTTGTGCTTGTTTTCCTGGGTAGTGGTACACGTATTATGATAGGGGATACAACCAACCCGGCAGGTATTCTCGTTGTGCACCTGAGCTTTGGTCTAATAATTGCGGCAATGATCTACTCGTTAAGCTTTCTCTCAGCTGCCATATTTAATCCCGCCCTCACATTTGGATTTGCCATCTCACGACGTTTTCCCTGGCGTTATATAATCCCTTACTGGTTGGCGCAATTTGCGGGTGCGATATGTGCCAGTGGTGTTCATGCGCTTATTCTTCCAGAGAGAGCCGCCCTGGTTCATTATGGAGCAACATCGCTTAAAATAGCTTTTCTTCCTGCTATTATAGTAGAAGTTATCCTGACATTTGTGCTTATGCTTGTGAATATGGCTTCGGCAACGGATAAGCGTTTTAATCGTGCGGATAGTGGTCTAACGGTAGGTTTTACGATAGTTGTAGCTGGTCTATTCGCAAACTCACTGACGGGTGCTAGTATGAATCCAGCTCGTAGCTTTGGGCCGGCACTTCTGGCGGGTGGAACCTCACTTGCGACCGTGTGGATATATTTTGTGGGGCCTTTCTGTGGGGCGTTATTGGGAGCGATCTTCTATGAAGTCATGCGTGGAAGTGAGAAGTATGCTAAAAATGTACTTGAAGAGCTTCCTGACCCAAAAGATTCTCAGGATCAGCAGTAGCCGTACATAAGCAGAAGAATCCAGGGAACTGCTGATGGGCAGTTCCCTGAAAAACTGGAACTATTTTTTCAACAACGGTTCTTGTAGGATATGACTTAGACACCATCATCCACTCGCGCACTTTCAAATACCTCTTCTTCTTGTTGTTCTAAAGGGATAAGATCTTCAGGGGTAGATGGGCTAATAAAACCGATCAACAGCCGGACAATACCAACAATCACGATGATCGCACCGATACCGATCAGCAGGCCTTCAGCAGAATACGCTCCCATATTAAGCAGGGCACCAATAATGATCACGACAACGCCAACGATCATAAAGATAAGGCCGCTAACGGTAAACCTGCTCCACTTTCGCCACAAAGCGCGATTGAAGACCCTGAGTCTGCCAGTCCTGGAGCGCCCTGGGGTTCTAAGGTTCTGGTCTGCCATAATGATCTTCCTTTCCCCCTATCGGGGTAATTAGTAAGTGAATATTCATTGATCACACTTACGTTAATTATACGTTAGCCAACCTAAACATAGCTATGATGTGGAGACCAAAGAGAGAAGAGGTGTGTATGTGGTTATTGAACGAGGTGAAAGAAGTACGACGGTAGGTAGAAATCTGTTGGGTAAACTACATTTAAGACAAAGGGACTTCTTCAGGAGGCGACGTAAAGCTGAGTGAAACAGATAAGCCCTCTATCCGTTTGAGAAGTGGATAGAGGACGAAAGTAGCGACGACAGGAATCGAACCTGTGACACAGGGCTTATGAGTCCCTTGCTCTACCGACTGAGCTACGTCGCCTCGAACTGGCTTCTGGTGCCTCACCATAGGATATAGAACTACTTAATTTTTAGAAAGTCCTTTGCTAAGAACCTCTAAGTTTCTTGCTCTACGGACATATAATATCATAGGCTGTCAAGAGGTGGGATAGCTTTGGCAGCACAATAATTCGTTTGCTATTTAGCTCGTGCCCTAAAACTATTATCACCTTTTGGGTGTGGCACTCCTATGCAAGGGTAAACATTTATATTAAAATGGAGATGTTTTGTAAATTGCTTTGTACGAGGAAGAGGATAATTTACGTGAACAAGTTTATGAAACTACTCAAAAATGGCAGGATCGCGAAGATATGTAAGGTTAGCGCGATAGCCATCGCGCTCATTGGAACAACACATATAATATTGCAACTCTATTCATCATGGATGACCTATCAGGTACTGCAATCTCAGTCAGGACAACAGGGAGGACCTTCTTCTTTTACCATTGAATACTATACCTATTTAATGCCTAACCTCACCTCTGCGCTACAAATTGCTGCAACTACCATCTTCTATGTTGTAGCATTGTATATAGCAAGCGTTGTCATCAATGCTTGTTTTGGACCAATACAGAACGAGGAGTCAGGAAACAAAGAGGACGAGACCGCCATAACGTACGGACCAATTGACGATGGTGAAGTGATTATTGAAAGCATAGATAGGAGACGGTAAGGGGAAGAAACGCGTAGAAAGTTAGAAGGAGATAAAAAATTTCTCTCCGTCGCTAAAACAGAGAGAAATGGTAGAAGTATAGCGGGAACAGGATTTGAACCTGTGACCTCCGGGTTATGAGCCCGACGAGCTAACCACTGCTCTATCCCGCGTCGTTGTAGAATGCGTATCGACAGAATTGGTAGCGGGGGGAGGATTTGAACCTCCGACCTTTGGGTTATGAGCCCAACGAGCTAACCACTGCTCCACCCCGCGTCGATGTCTCATACGATACTACATTTTTTGCGACTTGTCAAGCAGATTAGCAAAAAGGAATTACTGGAAATCAGGTCTACCCTCTTTCCCATCTTTCGATTATACTATAGAGAAGGACGTAAAGCAGTTCCTAGAGAAATAGCCACGCTACGAGTACACGAATTGGCGGCCTGCAACGTCGATATTGTAGTGTGAGAAATGCTTGCAATGGCCAGAGGAACCTATTAAGAAACTCGGCAACGTAACTTTTCGCAGGCCAGAACGTATGTATAGCATATCTCTCATCAACCCTCTGCTCTATAAAACAAGCTGGAAGTGTCATAGCTAGATAGAATAGAGGAAAAGGGAAAAGTAGAAGAAAGCAGGTCTGAACCAATGGATGCTCAGGCTATCTATATGTATCAGAACAACCCAAATGACTCGCCTTCGCGCGGATCTCAACGACCAGGCAACGGAAGTAATAATGGCAATAATGGAGGAGCTCCAAAAGATTCAGGCACCTCTCTGCTCATCCGCTCTATTATCATTATTGTTGTGCTCCTTGTTGGTTGGTATCTATTCGAAGTCTTCACGTCGAGCAATAGCGCGAGCAGTCCCAACACGATAGAAATACCGTATAGTACCTTTTACCAACAGGTCGAGAATAACAATGTCGACAGTGTGGTTTTCCAGGGTCAGGATGCTACAGGTACTCTGAAGAGTGCAATTACTGTTCGTGATGTTAATGGAAATACGAAAACTGGAGATCAGTTCCACTTTACGCAGTTGCCTAATGGCGATCCTCAACTTACAACGCTCTTGACTCAGAAACAGGTCAACTTTTCAGCCAAGCCTGCTTCTGACAACAATATTCTGTTTAGTATCATCTTAAACATCCTTCCCTGGCTATTGATCGGCGGCTTCATATTACTGATCTTTCGTAATGCCTCTCGGAGCCAGCAGAATATCTTCAGCTTTGGTAAAAGTCGGGCAAAAGTGGTTCTGGAAGATCGACCAGGTACAACATTTGCCGATGTTGCTGGTGTAGATGAAGCGAAGAATGATCTTGTTGAAGTTGTTGATTTCCTGAAGACACCTCAGAAGTTCCAGCGCCTGGGCGGCAAGATTCCGCGCGGTGTGCTCCTTGTTGGCCCTCCGGGAACAGGAAAAACTTTATTGGCCCGTGCCGTCGCAGGTGAGGCAAGTGTCCCGTTCTTTTCAATGAGCGGCTCCGAATTTGTCGAGGTACTCGTCGGCGTTGGTGCCAGTCGCGTGCGTGACCTGTTTGACCAGGCCAAGAAAGCCTCTCCCAGTATCATCTTTATCGATGAAATTGACGCCGTAGGTCGCCAACGCGGCTCCAGCATCAATAGCAACGACGAGCGTGAGCAAACACTGAACCAGCTGCTTGTCGAGATGGATGGTTTCGATGCCCGTCAGGCAGTCGTCGTTCTCGCAGCTACCAACCGTCCAGATGGATTGGATAAAGCGCTGCTTCGCCCAGGACGTTTTGATCGGCGAGTGAGCGTTGAACGCCCTGATTGGAATGGTCGCCTAGCAATTCTCAAGATTCACACGCGTGGAGTTCCTCTCGCCAGCGACGTTGATCTGATCAGCATCGCTCGTGCTACTCCTGGTATGGTCGGCGCGGATATCGCCAACCTGGTCAATGAAGCGGCACTACTGGCTGCACGGCGTAACCTTGACGCTGTAACTCAGGTGTGCTTTGAAGAGTCTCTGGACAAGATTCTTATCGGTGCGGAGCGTCCGCTGATCCTGAGCGATGCAGATCTCAACGTCATCGCCTACCATGAAGGCGGTCATGCTCTGACAGGTCTCTTGCAGGAGAATGTTGATCCCGTCACCAAAGTCACTATAGTGCCGCGCGGCCAGGCTCTCGGCGTTACACAGTATACTCCGTTAGATGATCGCTACAACTATTCCCAGGATTACCTGGAAGCGCAGCTTGTTACTGCTCTCGGTGGACGAGCAGCCGAAGAAGTAGCTATCGGGCATATTACAACAGGAGCTGAGAACGACCTCCAGCGCGTCACAGCCATTGCACGTCAGATGGTTACACGTTGGGGTATGAGCGAACGTCTTGGCACTATCTCGTTTAGTGAGCGCGAAGATCCGTTTGCTGGTACTTCTCTGGCGACAAACTCGCGTGAGTATAGCGAAAAGACGGCTGCGGTAATCGACGAAGAGGTTAACCGTATCGTCAAATGGGCTCACAGTCGCGCTGTTGGCTTGCTGTCCGAACATCGCGAGACATTGGATCGCATTGCTAAAGCGCTACGTTTACACGAAACTGTAGACGCCAAGCAATTGCGCGAGATCATGATCGAAACGGGTGCCATTGATGCCGCCCCCGCTTCGTATCGCTAGTATGTAAATGTAGGGGCTGTGTCAAAATTCATGGCCCCCCTTTTTCCAATAAGCCCGTGTATGCCCAACCATCCGCCCCTTGGGGACCCTCTCACCTTGCTCAAAAAGAGGGCCATGAACTTTCACAGAGCACACGCCCCCAGGTCAGGAAAAGGACAAGATATACCCCTAACGGGGAAGTCTCTCGCGTTTGACAGATATTACTATTATTCTCACAGGATAGAGTGGACTAAGAGCGTAACATTTTCTGAATCGTCTCCACCAGCATTTCCTGTGAGCAAGGCTTAGTCAGATAGGCATGAGCACCCAGATCCATCGCATGCTGGATATGCTTTTCTGAGGAGCGTGAGGTCAACATAATGATTTTTACGCCTGCAAGAGAAGGATAGAGATGCATGATTCCTAACAGATCGTAGCCATTCAGGTTAGGCATCTCGACATCCAACAGAAAGACATCTGGCACATATTGTATCAATTGTTCCAATGCTTCCAACCCATCACGCGCCTCTAAAACGACATAGTTGGCGTGTTTGAGCATCTGAACTAATGTATTACGCAGAGCAACAGAATCATCGGCAAGTAGAATCTTAGGTGGCGCTTGCCTGCTAAACGAGATAGCTTCTGGCTTGGCGGGATTCTTATTACTTGCATTATACTGTTTGCTTGCATTATATTGTAACTGATTGTAATATCTGACCAGTTCGGGTAGATCGGCCATCAACAGTACGCGACCTTTCCCGTTAATACCAGCACTGGTGATCCCTACACGCTGCAAGTAGGATGGAAGGGGCTTCACCAACAGTTCGACTTCATCCACCACTTCATCAATTATAACTCCAACTGAAAAAGGAGATGTTCTCTGCAATAAAATAAGCACAGGCTGAATTCGACCTGAAAATTGAGGTTTCGTAGGATAACCAAGCAGATCGTGAAAACTGTAGAGCTTATCGAACTCTTCACGCTTGCTGTCTCCGATGCGTTGCACTTGCGAGAATGGGACAATCATATGCTGATCATTGATACGTATGAGTAGACAATGGATAGTTCCTTGTGAGCGAGGGAGGCGTAGATGAAAACTGACACCGCCAGTACTATTACGTTGTAAAGATAATGTGCCATCCATACGCTGAATAGTTTCACGTAACGGATCTATAGCTCCACCACTGACCGTTACCGAAAATCCAACTTCGATAGCGATATCATTCCCTATCTCCTGAGCATACAGCCAGACACGGGCAGGCTCCTCTTTATGAACCGAGGAAGTATCGATGCAACAAGTCTCCAACAATTGTATCAGGGGAACAGAGAGAGCCTCTAATAGCTGTTGGTCGATCTCTGTCGCAGCGCCTACGACCTCAAACTGTATATATTGGCCCTGTTTAGAAGTACTGGCAACAAGTGTCTCCCGCAAATGAGGTACCAGGAGGCTCAGCGGAACAAGGCGCAATATCAATGTATCATTACGTACAGTAGTCGCTTGACTTGTATATTCTTTTAACATTATCTGAAGATGGGCAAAAGCCATATGTACATGTGAGGAAGCCACATTCATTTCGGCGGTCACTTCACGTAGGGATTTGAGTAAAAGATCCTGCTCACTATAACGCTCAATATCTAGTTCATCCGATAATGGGAGCGAGGATGATTTGAAAGCGTGTGCAAGTGTTTTGCTCTTGTCTTTATAAGAAGGATGAACAGTATCGCTCCGTTGCCCGGCTTTAATGAGAATACGAGCCATCAAGGACGATGTAGGAAGATTATCAATTAAAGGTGAGAACTGAGGAGTTGTAAGAAGAGCAAAATGCATCGATTCGAGTTGTGCCATATGGGTCTGTGCATTATGTAGTTCCTGAAGAGCGCTCTCCAGTTGCTCCAGAGCGCTTGCTAGAGGTGTATGCAGTTCCCCTAATTCCTCAGAGTGACGCAGCAGATCTGCAAAACGATACGCATCAACACGCATATAGGGAGAAATCGAGGGATTATCTGAATGTGTATCGGGTAGAATAGAAATATTTTCTACTTCACCAGTTGCTGATTGAACCAGCTGATTTGAAGTTTCTCCTGACTCCCCGCTTTCTTTGTCTAAAGGCAGGTCCTTCAGCTCTTCCTCAAGCCGGGCAAGAGGTGCAACATCTTCTTTACCAGTTGCAATCACGCTCTGAAAAGTTGTTTCTAGAGCTGAGATAGCGTATTCAAGCGCCTTAACACTAATTTCAGGAAGAATAGCACTGCGCATAGCTTGCCTGGCAATATCTTCTATATACTGAGCAATCCTGGTGATAGAGTGGCATTCAACGAAACCTGCGGAACCTCGAATTTTGTGACCTGGGCGACGAAATACTTCAAAGCGAACAGGCTGGATATCAACATCTTGCTTCAACTGGTTCAGAGCATCACGCATGGCGCGAATGTCTGCATCAACCTCTGTCACAAAAACCAGAAGCATATCCTCAAAAGAGAACTCTATAGGGATCTCTTGTGTTTCGTTTTGCGCAGGAAGTTCTGTTCCTGGCATTGGCATAACGGTAGATGGAGAAGCTTGCAGTAGTTCGTCATCCATCGCTTCGAAAGCTCGCAATACTGCCAGATCCTCTTCAGAAAGTTCATTTTCATCAAAAGATATTTGTTGTTCGTTCATGAAAGTGACTATTCTTTAATTTGCCGTACGATATCATCAAATATAGCAGGGATATTGAGTACCAGCACCTCATCCAGTATACCTCTAATTACTTCTGGACGTAGTACTAAGCACCAATCAGGAGCTAGCTCGAACGGCACTATATGTTCCGCATCCAGGCGCACAATTGTATTCACAGCGTTTACCATCAGGCCTAGAGTAATGCCTTGAACCTGTACAACCAGTAGAAGTTCAGCAGATAAATTCTGTACCTGTATAGCATCGTTTACTCTATCCGCAAGCTCCACACCACTCCAGAGATAAGCTTCAAGATCAATTTCGGCGATTATCTCACTGCGCCATGTTGTCACACCGAGCATCCAATGAGGAACGGCAGGAAGGAGCGTTAGTTGATGAGGGGAAGGAACCATCTCTCTGAGCATAGCAAGAGGCAGCATACAATGCCTTGTTCCCACTCTACAGACCAGGTATTCATCAACCTGGCGCTGTAAAGAATGCTCAGAACTTGCAGCTTCTCTCGCGTAACGCCAGAAATCTTCATCGCTTAACTGCTCAAAAACCTGCGCTTGAGAGCGACTTAACGATACGACGGTCAGGGCAGGGCCTTCATCCATACAGACCTATCCTTTGCCAGACGCAACCTTTACAGGTAGGCTTGTGTGATAGCAATAATATCTTGTGTCTTAAATGGTTTGGAAACATAGTCTCTAGCACCTACGAGGCGACCTTTAAGGCGATCTATCACCCCATCTCTCCGCGAAAGCATCACAATCACAGTATCATGAAAGCACTGCTTTGTCTTCAGGCGACGAGCAACCTCATAGCCATCCATCTTAGGTAATTCAATATCGAGTAGTACCAGATCGGGTATTGGTGATTGTGGCTCAGTAAGCCACCTGACAGCGTCGACGCCATCGTTAAAGGTTTTGACCTCAAAGCCTTCTCGACCCAGACACGTTTCAATAATCTTACGGACTGTAGCCGAATCATCAATTACCATGACCAGTTTGCTCATCAGTGTATCCTCTTTCTCTCTTCCTCACTACCCATTGTAACTGACATTTCACTCAATACCCAGGCCTAGACATAACCCATCAAGGCAGATAGAAGCGAGTACAGGCGTACATAATGTCAGATTTATGGAATATAGCCTGACGGGATGAGTTCTAGAAGAGAATAGTACCATATAAACCGACTCATCTGCAACATTTTTGGCACAAAAATATCTAAAGATTTGATGCATCTCTCTTCACAAAATGCAGCAGGATTATTAATAAATAGTAATAAATTATTCTATTTACTAGAGATATGGCAATTCCTTAAGGAATTTCTCAAGTGCGCGTACACGGTACTGGCGCGAGAAATCCACGATATTAGAATGATTATCCTGGTTCAGTTGTTGTAACTCATTCTGAACGAGGTTACGCAACAAGGTAACATCATCATTCCAGGCTACATCAAGCATAATCTCCGGCACACCCTCTTCCGTTTGATGAAGCGACAGGCGTTTGAGCCACAGAACAAAGAGTCGTTCCAACCATGCATGACGCATAGAAGGTGTGAGCAATGGTGAGACAGGAATGGAGGCATCAAATGTAATACTACTACTGGTTTCACTGAGAAGTGCCTCAAGAAATGGCATAGACTCATCCAGTGCTTTATCAAAAATATGGATAAGCGTTTCATTCTTCTCAGTCAGCCGCTTATCAAAAACCAGCGCATAAAGATCAAGCGCTCCCTGATAATCATGTTGATCGGCCCGTGCTTCTGCCTCGCGTAAAAGGTGTAATAGATTACTCCCAATAGACTGATGAGACTCTCCATGTTGCAGACGTGCAACATAATTATTTATCTGCTGACGCTTGCTCTCAAAATCCAGAGGCGGCAAGATAGAGCGGGAAACCGAGTGAAGTTCAGCTAAATCATCGTCATCGCCACTAAAATCCCAATCTTCTGTTGCTTCACTATCGATTTCCGTATCATTTTCCTCTGTACTCTCATGGTCTGTTGGATTGACGAATTGCTTTGAGAGATCAATAATCTCTGGAAGTATAATCGGGTGGCGCACGGCAAGTTCTTGCAAAAGGGAAATAAGTTGTTGTTTATTGGCATTATGCAAATATTGTTCTAACTCTGATTCCATACCAGTAGTCCTCCCTGGTAAACTCTTCTCCAATCAATCTACTGAGAATACAGATTTAAGCCTCCTGCTGTATCGCTACAGGAAGAGTAAAGGTAAAAGTACTGCCTTCTCCCACTACGCTTTCTGCCATAATGCGCCCTCCATGCGCCTCCACTATCTGTCGAGCGATAGCCAGTCCCAGACCGGTGCCACCACCTCCAGGTCCTATGAAATCTGCTTTTGAGCGAGCTCGGTCAGTCTTAAAAAAACGTTCAAAGACACGCGGAAGATCCTCTGCACGAATACCAATTCCTGTATCATGAACGAAGAAACGCTGCTGGCTCTTTTGTGTAGCTGTTCCAATTACAATCTTTCCACCGGAAGGAGTAAATTTTATCGCATTGTGTACCAGATTCACGAGGATACGCATAATCAGTTTACTATCGGCGGATACCATTGTTTTCCCCTGTTGTATATCGGTTAACAGCCGGACGCGATGGCGCTGGGCCAGGGGCAACATACGAGCCATAACCTCACGTACTATTTGAGCAGACTCTATTGGCTCAATCGTCATCGAGAGTTGGCCCGACTCGATACGTGATAATTCAAGCAGTTCCGAGACCATTCCTGTGAGATATTGGACTTCTTTTTCGATCTTCTCTACAAATTGTTGTGCTTTATCAGGGTCGGTATCAATGGTATCTTCCAGCGTCTCTGCTAGCAGACGCACAGCGGTAAGTGGAGTGCTCAACTCATGTGAAACATTGGCGAGAAATTCTTGCTGGGCACGTTCCAGGCGCTGTAATTCAGCCATGTCTTCAATGAGCAATGAGAAGATGGTATTTTCTTTTGAACTCTGAAAGAGGGGAGTCACCGTAATCTTCCATGCTATATCGCCTCGTCCTTTATCATAACGTCTTTTATAAGAAGCACCAGCATGAAGCGCTTCCTGCACAAGTTGAACGACACCTCCATCCGAGATTACCTGATCAAATTTGCACTCAAGGGGAAGTTCAGTCAATTTACAAAGTTGCAAAGCTGACTGATTCATAAAGTGGATGAGCAGAGAACGATCCACAATGAATACAGGCGAAGGGGTAGCCTCAAGAAAACTTTTGAAGGCATCTTGATAGTCGATAGAGAGATCAGTCAAGCGTACTCACCATCCTCACTGTAAAGGGGGAGTAACGAGGATCCCCCGACATTTTTCAAACATATTCATCAATCTATAGATACAGTTAGTACGGGTGAAACGAAACGGGTGACCATGAGCGAGAAATATCTCACCCGTAAACAATAAAGGACCACCGACTCAGGTGGCCCTTTTTTAGTGAGGCTCCTCGAACAAGATTCGAACTTGTAACCTACCGGTTAACAGCCGGTTGCTCTACCGTTGAGCTATCGAGGAATGTGATCTCTTAACGACAAAAGCAGTATATACCGAACGCAAAATTTTGTCAATAGTTTTTTCAGGGCATTTTCAGAAGTTATTTATCAGGTTAATCACTCTACCGCATTATAGCAAATTGTTAATTCTAATATAACATATTGTCAATAATTTGTCCAGACTTAAAATAAATCGACCCTCCATCATCTATTGGGGAAAAGCTCGGAAGATAAAAAAGAGCCTGGACACGATTTCGACGCCAGGCTCTCTTTAAGTGTTTATGATGTTATTATGCATACAATCGATCAATAAATGTAAGCGTGATCAGAAAAAAGACGCTTAAACTAACAATAGCAATCACGGGATCAAGCAAAGGAGCTGTTATCAGGCTACCACGCAAACGGAGGCGATTTAAAAGATTTGGCAACACAAGGCCACAGATCGCAGCAATCAGAAGAGTGATACCAAACCCAACTGCAATAGCCAGGCTCAATGACCATGAATGAAACAGCAACCAGACTACCAGGGCAACCAGCAGGCTAACCAGCACTCCTGCTACCGTGCCAAGTTGCAGTTCGCTAAAGAAGCCACGCCAGAAATCTCGTCCACTTTTTGTGCGCAACTGCCAACCGACAATACCTAACGCTTGCGAGCCAGTACTGCCGCTGGCAAGTAACAACATAGGAACCAGGCAAATGACGGCATTGAGCGCCACACGCGAACCGAGGCTAACCGGAATAAGCGACGCCAGGGCAACATTGGTATAGAGAATAGAAGGAAAAACGCGCGAGATGATCAACGCAAGAATAAGGCCAGCTACCACATTTACAGTCAGCCAGGAGGAGCGACGCAGCGCGGTTCCCCACGAAAAGTGCTCTTCCTCTTCCGTCTCCTCAACATCAACTCCCGCAATTTCGGAAAAATCCTCCGCCTGCTCTTCATGAATTACATCGATCACATCATCCACCGTTACCAGACCGACAAGATGATTATCGGCATCCACAACCGGTACACCCAGCAGATCATATTTGGAGATGATGCGTGCAACCTCTTCCTGGTCGGTGTCGGACTGCACCTTGATCATATTCTGATCCATCAAGTCTTGCATATGAGTGATGGGTTCAGCAGTCACAAGTTGACGCAGCGAAACAACACCAACCAGGTGACGCTCCTCATCAATAATATAGAGATAGTACACCATCTCAAGGTGCTCGGAGTGCTGGCGCAGGTAAGTGAGAGCATCTTCCACTGTAGCATTCTGAGTAAGTGCCAGAACCTCGTTGGTCATGATACCGCCCGCCGTCTCGCCAGCATAGCGGAGCAGATCGCGAATAGGCCGCGACTCGTCTGCTGGCATCAGATTTAACAGGCGCTCGGCTTCGGCAGGCGACATCTCGGCCAGAATATCGGCAGCATCGTCAGGAGGGAGCATTTCGAGTAGATCAGAAGCACGCTCGGGATCCAGTTCACTCAACAGTTCGGATTGCAGCGGATATTGGACTTCGTTCAGTGTATCGGCAGCGGTCTCGGTATCCAGGCGATCCAGTACCACTCCCGCGTCTTCCACGTCGAGTTGCTCCAGAATATCGGCAATATCCGCTGGATGCAGATCAGACAGCTTATTATGACTGACGTTCAGCTGAACCTGCGGTATTACTCCCACCGCACCAGCAGTGGCCTCTGTAGTACCAGCACCAACGGCAGCAAATTGCCCGGTCATACCTGTTCTTACTACCTGAATGGGCTCAACATAATTCCAGGTAATCGTACGCTCAGCAAGCTGCATCGGTGCAACGCGACTTAACATATCCACTGCTGGCTGCACGCCCAGGCGACGGAGCAGGCCACTAAAGCTAATATCAACTCCCAGCAAACGAGCAGTCTTCTTAATCTGCACCAGCTTCAAATCATTTACCTTGACCACGCGAAAGCCCTGTGTATCGACAATCTGCTTATCTAGAATATCCCGTCTGAGCAACAATTCCTCAGCTAGAGGGACATAAGGCGTGATCTGTGTTTGCTTGACCGTTAAATGAACAGGAGTTCTTTCTATACTTTCAACTTGAGTCCAGGGAATAATTTTATCATCATTGCTGAGTGAAGAATGCACAACTAGAGCAGTCACCACGGGAAATGTTTCATTGAGAGTTACACATACATCCCGAACACCGCCTACACGATGATTTTCGTTGTCATAAACACTCTGACGTAGGAGAGAACTTAAAAAGATCATGGTATCACCACCTTTCAAGAGAATAAGTTCCAGACACTTATCCACAGCAATTGTGCATAAGTGGAAAACTCGTTGCCCTGCGTAACAATTGTTACAATGAATATCCCACAATGAAGCAATGCTCGTTCTAACAAAAAGTAACGGGCATTACAAACACATGGGTAACTCGTACAGGGAACGCTGCAAGAGCAGAAAAGGACTTACTGGCAGGTGGAATATTACTTACTCGACATCAATCGCATCGTTGAGGATGATGCACGCTCATCGAGTAAGACGGCGGTGATGCGCCAGAGGATCAAGAATAAATCAATCCAGGAGTCATACCCGATGAGGAAAGGAACATTCCAAAAAGCAGACATATATATTGCATACGCCTACTATGACTGGGGCCAGCGTCCATGTCCCTCACCTCCTTTAACCACAACAGCCGCCGCTATTTCCAGAAGTGGCATCATCAAAGAGTGCCTACGACCATGCTGGAATGCAAAACAACTGTGGGCTGTACAAAAAAATCTTACTTGCCAAAAGTATATCACTTATTTACACGTTTCAGCAAGGTACATAGTGTACATGGTACGATTTGGTAGTGTGAATGCCCTCTTCAAGATCTGACAACTGACCTTTTCACGCTCATTTCAATATACATTCTTATGCTTTCTTGTCTAACGATGTACATTGGAGTCTAGTACAATTGATGACAAAATTGATGCCATTCTTAAGTAGAACAACATTAAGCGGTGAAGGCTAGGTAAAATGAGCGTCATCTTCATGGTTTTTCACCCTCCTTCACCAGTTAGTGTTATTCTACCGGTCCTCTCTTATAAAGTATAAAAGTCGCAATTAAGGCTGATAAACTACATAACGATCCACGTAGGTGACATGGTAGTGCCAGGTAGAACTCTTCTGCGCCACTCGTGCTGCAAGAATCTTTGCCTGCGCAGAATTTGCCTGAAAGACATAGGCCGCTTGAGAATCCTGAGATACAACGGGTACATATGATGTGTAGCGATTGTCACCTGCATGCAAATGCGTATCCAACACGCTACACGTAACCCGCTCTCGACTGAGGAAGGCCGTCAAATCACACGTCCAGTAGTCGGTATAGATATGGGTGATATGCAGGCGAAGCAGAGCAGGGGCCAATGCCTCATGCCATTGGGTACGGCTTTCCGCTTCTGAAAACTGCTTAGTCGTCATCAATGTTCCTGCACTCATCGTGATAATATAGCAACTGAGCAAAACAACACAAAGTATTTTCACAGGTAAAGTCACCGACCAGGTGTTTGCGCTCATGGATCCAAATGCCTGCCAAAGAGGCCAGAGCACAGCTGGTGTCGCTACCCCAATGGCAATCAGATAGCGATGGTTAGACCAGGGACCAGTAATCGATTGAACGCTGAGTGCAAAGATCAGAAAAGCCAGTAGCGCACTAAGTAGAAGCATGAGGCGTGCGCCCTGAAGAATCGCAACACGTCTCTTTTCAGGAACGGCTCCATCTACAGAATTTGTACTCCAGTACCGACGTAGAATGCGCACAGCCAGAAGGACTCCCAGTAGCCAGAGAATAACCAGAACTAGAGCCCAGATACCATGAATGGCCGTACATGGCAATGCCTGTGTACTCAACGGCCATGCACTCTGTGATGTCATCAGGCAGAGCGGCCCCGCCCCCGTCGAAACAGGTAGACTGACAAGAAATGAAGCCGCGAAACGTTCAAAGATCGAATCGGACGCTACTGGATGACCATAGTCAATAAGAAAGCTGAAAACAGTAAGGCTACTTTTGTTAATAGGCACAGTGAAATTGTATATAATAATGGGAAACAACCCGATTAACATGCCAATAAGAATGCTCAACAGTATTGGGCGGCGCAGTTCGTGCCGACAGAAGATCAGTAAAAAAATACCGGAGGTTAGGATAAACGGACCAGCTAGAGGATCATTCCAGAAGGCAATACCCACAAGACCACCCCACAGACTATAACCCAGCTTTCGTCGCCACAATCTACTCGATAAACTATCCGATGTTGGTGCAGAAAGTGCAAGCCAAGTTACTACAAGCACGATCATCGCGCTAAAAAGTGGCGTCTCAGCATGACCAGCAAACGCCCCATACTCTGCGGAAAAGTAACTCACTCGATCCCAAGCTGAGTAAAATTAGCGTCAACAGGGCAAGTCCCTTGCTATAGAGCAGACTGGTTAGTAAATACATACTAATGAGGAAAGGTATAAAGAGAAGCAGGAGGCCAAAACGCAAGGCGAAAACTGTCTGACCAAAGATAGGGAACAGCAGAGCCCCTACATAAGCTTCTAACGAACCAAGCGTTCCCCCTTGTCCATACAAATAGACGGGAAAATCTTTGAAATGGGCAATATGTAGAGCCATTAACCCAACGGTACCCTCGTCACTATTGGTCTCCGGCCAATTATGAACGATAAAAAAGAATTGCAGAGCAGAACTCAACACAATGATGATAATAGCTGAAAACTTATATCTATCTATTTTGATATTACTTGGTAGTAAACGCAGATTTAGATGCATTTTAGACATAGCTAGACTTTCAATTTTTAACAGAAAAGACTTCATCATGAGTTCCAGCCTCCGCTCTCGTCTGCTGAAATTGGCCATAAGTGCTTTCTGGAACCTGGACCAGGCACGTCTCTGGCAAACATAGATCATCACAGGAGAAATGACGATTCCCTCGCTCAACCCTGAGGTAAGAGCGGCCAAATATGCTGTTTCAAGTGAGCTACGATCTGCTCCACAGGTAGAGATGCTTCGATCACCTGGAAATTGTATTCTTGCACCATTTTTTCATATTCAGCAATCAGCCGGGTCTGGTAGTTTACAAAACTTTCGTAGAGGTCGGCCCCCATGCGCAGATCCATACCTGATTCCCAGTAGTCGAAGCCGCCGCGCTGCAAAACGCGAGGAATGAGATCATCTAGCCTGATTCTAAGATAGAAAATGGCATCCGGTTTCAGAGCTAATCCATAGATAGAACGTAGCCATTGAGCATCAGCACTACGTACACGTGCTCGCGCGATCAAAGAATAAATATAGCGGTCGACCAGCACAATAAAGCCTGCGCGTAGTGCTGGTAATATCTGGCTTTCAAAACGATCAACAAAATCAGTTGCATAGAAAAGATTTAGCGTAATTGGACCGAGTGTGTTTCCCTCTTTAGCCTGTTTGAGACCGTTACCAGCCAGTATCGAGCTGGTCATCTCCGTATCAATGACTGCGTAGCCGCTACTTTCTAACCAGGGGCGTAGAAGACTCAATTGGGTTGAACGTCCGACGCCATCAGTTCCCTCAATCACAATCAGACGACCGGGCAACAATTCGTCACGTGCGCGTAAGCCAATTGCATCGATACCATAAAAATCCAACCTGGTCATAGCATTCCTCACAATCAAATCTTTTGCATTTAACCGATAATTCTGTAAACCCACATCTATTATTCAAAGCTTCTTTGTACCAATGTGCGTGTCGGACGCATCTCTTGTATCAGCCCCGTCCATGCCTGATCGGGAGCGGAGGAACGCAAACGGCGCACACCATGTAGATATGGGCGCACCAACTCACGCATGCGCCTTTGCTGGTCGGGGATAGGGAGTGTAGCATCCATTACCGTCAGGCCAAATTCACGAATTATAGCCTCGTACTCACCTACAATGCGTTGTTGGAAGAGCCTGAAGCTCTCTTGAGGATCGTTGCTCAATCCCAGATCCATGCCTGCTTCATAATACTTAAGTTCGTTACGACCAGTAAGAATACGGCTGAGAGAGACCTCCAGGGGCACTCGATAATAGAAAGCCAGCGTCGGCTTAACGGCGAACTGGTAGAGTTCACGCACCCATTGACGATCAACGCCCCGTGCGGCATCGCGGGCAAAAGCAGTATACGTGTAGCGGTCAGCAAGCACTATCGCACCAGCCTTCAAAGGCGGAATGATATCGTGTTCCGTGCGATCTGCGAAATCTGTTGCATGAATGAGGCTAAAAGTTGTCGGAGTGAGCAGTTGTTTTTTCTTGCCCCGGCTCGTCGTTTTCTTTACTAGTGGAGAGGAGTTCCACTCACTAAAAAACACTGTATAGCCTTCGCTGATAAGCCATTGCCGCAATAATGCAATCTGTGTACTCTTTCCAGAACCATCTACACCTTCTACGACAAAAAGCCGTCCAGGGTACTGATGTAAGCCATATGTTTCCATTCCTGATCCTTCTACCAGAGCGTACAAATGTACTATAGGATAAAATTTGTTGGCAACCAAAAACAAGAAAAGCAGTATGCACATGTGTTGAACATTAGCGCTAATTTGCTTAGAAATGCCAGGAAAGTTTCCTCAATGAGGCGATCTAATTGATCTTATGGAGATAGTATAACCTATGAACACCGAAAAAGTATATTTCTATGTAGAAATTGAATAATATCCGAACGCTATCTCATCTTTGAGCATTCTCTAGCTATGTGGTAGTATTCTTTGTATGTTATATATACGCATAGAGAGGTACTGACAAGAACTTACAAAAAGTAGTTGGGTTATAAAGCAAAAATATAGAGAACAGGAATCAGCGATGGTAACCAGTCAGATATTACATGTTAATATACCCACTTCCACGGGATATCTGGAAGGCATCCTTAAGCCAGAGGAGCAGGGCGTTCTGCCTCGATATACTGGCGTCGTCTGCCACCCGCACCCATTGTATGGGGGCACAATGCATAATAAAGTAGTTTTTAAAGTCGCGCAAATATTACAGGCGCAGAATATTCCCGCATTACGTTTCAATTTTCGCGGTGTTGGGCGGAGTATGGGCACCTACGACGAAGGGCGCGGCGAGATGGACGACGTGCGCTATGCATTAGAGTTCCTGAGTCGTCGTTATCCTGGCACTCCTGCGATCATTGCAGGCTTCTCCTTTGGATCATATGTAGGACTACGGGTAGCGGCAAGCGATGATCGTGCTCAGGCTATGATCGGCCTCGGCGTCCCTGCACGCTGGTTTGAGGAAAATACCCTCCAGGGATGTCACAAACCCAAACTTATCATTCATGGGACTGAAGACGATACCGCTCCTTATGAGCAGACGGTCAAATGGTTTGAGCAGGTACCTGCTCCAAAAAGCATGGTGGCTATCGAGGGTGCGGATCACTTTTTTCAGGGCTACCTTGAAGAAGTGCAGGCCATTGTGAGCCGTTTTTTACAAACACTATAGATGACATACTATAAGGAGATGACGTATGGCGCTAGCCAGTAAAACGCGCGGAGTAATCGAACAGATTACGAACAATCGGACACAGAAGTGGCGCTGGTATCACGGAGTCGCATTTTATATTATTGTTCAGATACTTACATTTGGCCTGTCGGGCCTCACGAGTAAGCTGCGCGGGAATAAGAGCAATACTCTGCGTGATGCTGTTTTCGGCGATGTATCTTATTTCAAAATGCTCAAACAATCCGTGATCACGCCCCCTTCGTGGGCCTTTGGACCAGCCTGGACGATTAACAACATTTCGACTATCTATGGAAATCTGCGTGTTTTGAATATGCCGAAAGATACGCCGGGACGAGATTCCTATCTTGCCTTGCAGGCGACTTCCTGGCTCAACTACGTACTCTTCAGCGCGGCCTATTTTAGCTTGCGTTCACCCATCAATGCATTCTTCCTCACTGTGAACATATTCTTCCTGACGATTGCCAGCATTATTGTAGCGATCTTCAGGCTCAAGGACACAAAGGTTGCACTCTCACTGGCGACACTTACGCTCTGGCTTACGATAGCATCAACCGCTGCAACCTTCCAGGTATTATGGAATTGTGATGATCTGTATAATGTGGGACCATTTATGAAGTCGAATCCAGTGTTGGTGAGGGATGCGCGTTAGGTGTGCTCCCCAATTAAGCCGTATCAGGAGAAATTTTTGTATCGGCAGAATTGTATCAACAATGAAGGGATTACATCTTCCCTTGAAGGGTATGGAGATGTAGAATTTAAATTAGCAGCTGTTTATATCATGATCTGCCGATGGTTGTACTATTTCAACCAGAATAATCCATCTAGTAATTGGAATAAATACTTAGAGCGTTTTTAGAGGAGTTTCCATATGGCGAACCAAAAGAACATCAGGAAATGGTCGGAATTGCGGGGAATGAAAGTAGCTATTCCCTCAGAAGGAAAAAATGCCGGGACAGTCGAGGATTTTTATTTTCAGCCGGGTACAAATTCAATCAATGCCCTGGCTGTACAGACACGACTGGCAGGCATTAAGGCACTACCGGCAAATGTTATCACAGACATTGTCAACGATGCGGTGATCATCGATAGCGAGTTGATGCTGACAACACGGATTCCACCATTTCCGCTGGGTAGTACCTTACTCAATTCGACCGTGAAAGGTGAAAATGACAAAGAAGTTGGCACTATTAGTGAGGTACTTATCGGTACTATCCCCGTCAACGCATTGCGTGTCGTCGCTTATGAGATGACAGACAAATCCAATCGCCATTCAAATCGACATAAAGTTCTTGATGCCGATGCAGTGTTACACTACGGGGAAAACTCTGATGGTCGTCGATAACCATATTGTATCCAAACTTTAGCACATGGGTAGCAGGGCACTTGCAATTGTACCTTGCTACCAATTTATTTATGGCTCATTGCGCCAGCGCACGACCTCAGCTTCAGCTGCACGAGCCTCTTTCGTACGGCGTAATTTTCTGAGTGCTTCCGCTTTACGTTGCCAGTTATCTGGATCATTGGGGGCCAGGCGAAGCGCAGATTTGGCAGCGTCCAGCGCCTCCGGGTAACGATGGAGCTGCTTCAATACCAGCGACATATTATGTAGAGCCGAAGCCATTTTAGGATTGAGATGCCACGCTCGCTCGTAAGCTTCCAATGCATGTTGGTAGTCACCTAATTGATAGTAAGCATTACCTTTGCCATTCCAGGCTTGCGGGGCATTTGGATTGAGGCGCAGCGCTTGCTCATATGCACGCAAGGCTTCTTCAAAACGCTCTAATTGACACAAGACACTCGCCTTACCATTCCAGGCAGGAGCATAGCGTGAATCCAGGCGTAATGCCTGCTCGTACGAATCCAATGCATCAGGAAAGCGACTCATATCTCCCAGGACATTTCCACGCTTATCCCACGCCTTCACAAAGCGGGAATCGCTCTTGATTGCACGATCATAATGATCAAGCGCACTTTTGTATTTATGTTGCGTATAGAGTACATTCCCAATACCATACAAAGCGGGCGCATAATCAGGACGGCGGTTGATTGCTTCCTGGTATGCTTGCATGGAGTCTTTGAGGCGTCCCATCTCATACAGGACCAGCCCTTTCCCATTCCAGTAGCTTACATTGTTCCGATCAAAAGAAAGTGCCTGCTCGAACGCTCGCAGTGCCTCTGGATAGCGCTTCAACTGGCGCAATACCAGTCCCTTGTTATTCCAGGCCTGAGCCATATGCATATCAAAATGAAGGGCGATATCAAACGCCGTCAGAGCCTGTTCCGGCTGGTTCAAAGCGCTTAACACTGCACCCTTCCCATTCCACGAAACCGCATTATCGGGTTCCAGCAGCACGGCTTTATCAAAAACTTCCAGCGCTTCCTTGTTGCGATGCAGCATATTGAGCGCCGTTCCTTTGCCGTTCAATGAAGTAATCAGGGCAGGATCCAGGCGTAGAGCATGTTCAAATGACTCTAGCGCCTCACGATGGCGGCCATTCAGCGCCAGAGCAAGACCACGGCCCTGCCACGCCTGCGGATTCAGGCTCTCGGTCTGCAATGCCTGATCGTAGATAGCAACTGCATCGCGACTACGCCTTTGGGTATAAAGCGAGTAGGCATCCTGCAATAGCTGGCTTCCCCTCGTCGTCTTCGTGCGTGTCGTATCCCTGGTTGCAGCTACCAGCGTACCGCTAACACGCTGCTGCTCCACATGGCGTAGTACTTTGACGACATCCTGAGCACTGGCAGGGCGCTTGTCAGCATCCATCTCCAACATCTGTTGCAGCAACTGTTCCAGTTCACGGGGAACAACAGGATTTAACTCAGAAGCTGGTCTGAAGAAAAATGGCTGCTCACTTGGATCGACGCCTGTAAGCAGACAGTGAAGCAAAGCGCCCAGACTATAGATATCAGAACGTGGTGTGCTCTGCGCCTTACCATACTGCTCAGGAGCAGCAAAGCCGGGCGAACCAAGTGCAACGGTATCGTGAGATTGACCTGGTTTAAAGATGCGAGCGATACCGAAATCGATCAGGTAGACATGGCCGCTCTCGCTAATCATAACATTAGAGGGTTTAAGGTCACGAAAGATAATAGGGGGCTGGTGGGTATGCAAATAGCTGAGTACATCGCAGATCTGTTCGCCCCAATTGAGCACCTGATCCAGAGGTAGAGGACTTCCCCCCGCCTTCTCGTAATAATCTTCTAATGTCAATCCCTCAATAAAATCCATGACCAGGTAGGAGCGTTCATCCTCGCTAAAGTGATCATAGATGCGCGGCAAATTGGGATGCAACAGATCCGCCAGCAGGTGTGCCTCACGCTCAAAAGACTCTTCGGCCTCCTGAATACGATTAGTAGGCAAGCCGCTTCGGCTCATCTCTTTAATAGCGATTGGACGATTGTTGAAACGAGTATCAGTAGCTTTATAGACAGCACCCATTCCACCCTGACCGATGCGGGCCTCTAGTTGATAGCGGCTATTCAGCAAAGTTTGTTCAGGCAAAGCACCTGTTGTATGTTTGAAAGGGAGCGGCGCAGCACAGTACTGGCAGAAATGTGCCGTTACAGGATTCGCAGCTCCACAGTTTTCACAAAACTGCTCCGATGTTTCCATGCACGTTATTACTTCTTTGTTCTAAAACATCCATCTATATCAACGTAAATCTATATCATAAAACGCTACGACGCTTCTAACCGTTCCAGGCCCAGGAGAATACCCCTTCATTAATCATAACATATATGATTAGCCCTGTGCTGTTTCTATTCCACGCCACAGGCGCAACCACTCCTCAATACTCAACGTTTCCGCGCGACGGCTGGAATTGATTGAGGCAGCGGCCAACCAGGCACGTACCTCTTCATTTTTAACATGCAGTCCATGGGTCAACGAGTTGTGGAGCTGCTTACGCTTCTCTGAGAAGCCTGCATGCACGACTCGAAAGAAGCGTTCACGTTCGGCTGGTAAAAGTGGTGCCTGCGGGTTGACATCCACACATAGAATGGCGGAATCTACTTTAGGCGCTGGATAAAATGCCCGTGCTGGTACGCGAGCGATAATACGTGGTTGACCATAAAATTGAATGCTCACCGCCAGGACGCTTAACGACCCTGGTTCGGCAGTAATGCGCTGTGCAACCTCTGCCTGCACCATCACGACTATCAAACGAGGTGGATTAGCACTTTCTAAAAAATGGCGGAAGGTTGGCGCGGTAATATAGTAAGGTAGATTTGCTACCAGTTTGTAGGGTGCCTGAGCGAAGACTTCCACTGGATCGAGAAAGAGCAGGTTGCGTGCGACCAGCTCAACATTAGGATATGGAGCTGTCGTACTTTTCAATAACGAGAGCATATCGCGTTCCAGTTCAACTGCGACCACGCGTCGAGCCTGTTTAGCCAACTCGCGTGTCAGCACGCCTGTTCCAGAGCCAACCTCTAATATCTCATCGTCCGGCTCTATTGCGGCAGCCTCAACAATAGTATGTAGAACAGAGCGATCAATCAAGAAGTTCTGCCCAAAAGACTTGAGCGGGCGCATATGATGGGCGGCGAGTAAATTACGCAGTTCCTGCACGCTGGTCAAATCTATTTCATTGTATTCATACTGTCTATCTTGTATCTCGGATGATTTATGTGGACTATCAGTCACGATATTTCTCTTACCTCAAATGTTTTTTTTAATGTAACAGGGTATGGATAGTATGTCAAATTGTTTGTTCTAGACTGATTTGACCTGGAATTTTTGCTGAGAGATATTCGCAATTCATCCTCACCAGCGCCAGATACTCCGCCAGACCGCACGCCCCAACACAATACCAAGAATAGCAAGCACAAATCCAAAGATAATTAAGATCCCTAGAATAATGAGTGGAATCAGAATAATGAGGCCCAACACAGTTACCCCGGCAAAGAACAGGGCACCAATCAGAATAAGCAGGGGCTTAATGAGAACAATCGCCAGTACAATTAAGATGAGCCAGCGTAAGAAATGAGAATGCTTCTGCGGCTGTGGTCGCGCCCAGGGTGGTACCTGGGAATATTGTTGCTGTTGATATGGACGATAGCCATTCTCCAGGGCATCGCCATCCGGGCTGAAACGGCGACGGCGAGATTGCCGTTCGCGTGCATTCGTCTCATGGAAATGAGCACTCCTGGCTGGATCGGGCGTATTCTGAGTAGCACGATCCTGAGCGCGATAGCTATAAGGCGGTATCGTCTCCTCAAATGTTGAAGGATGCTCCTCCTTAGGCATAGCATTTCTAGCATGTGCTGACTTATAAGGACGCTGATATATTTCTTCGTTCTCCTGCGCATTCGTAGTACTTCCATCTTGCGGCTCTGGAACGAGTTGTTGCTGGCTCACGATAAGTTCTCCTTGTAACACCTGGAACCCTCATTAATAAAATACGTACACAGATAGTGAGAGGTTGCACCTGTCACACTGCAACAATAAAAACGAAACCAGCAAATCAGGCATTACGAGTAATACACTTATAGCACCCCTGGTTAAGATTTCGCCCTTAAAAATGTGCTGGTATCCCCAATGTGGGGGGTATCAGCATCTAGAAATGAGTCATTATGGTATTATTAGGAACAGTACCCATAGAAATGAGAAGCAATGGTAAGGGATGACACATAAAACTGTATATCTATGACCGTGAGGAGAGAAGTTGCATGTCTATAGATGATTTTAGCAATGATCAGCATGAGGAGAAACGAGACCTTGTCCCTTCCGCAAGTGCTCATTACGATCACCTGAGCAGGAACCACGCGACATATCGAAAACAGACCATTGCACCTTTTTCTGAGCAGCCCACTATTCAATCCTCGCGATCCTCACAAGAACTAAAAGCTCTGCGCCGTGCACATGTCAACCGCATCATTATGCGCAAACGTCGCCTTGCACGTATTTCAAAAGACGCCGTTCCTCGCATGGTGACCACCGCTGTTATTGTATTTGCGCTTCTTACGCTACTTGTTTCTGGTAGTACCGGGGCTGGTTATGCTTATTACCAGACACAATTACCACTATTAAATGGCATTGCGCAGCACTCATTATTTCAAACAACGCGTATTTATGATCGCAATGGTAATTTACTCTATGAACTCTATGATCATCAAGAAAATAAAGGACGACGCACTTATATCAACTACAGCGATATCTCCCCATTTCTAATCAACGCAACAGTCGCGGCAGAAGATCGTACGTTCTGGACAAACAACGGTGTTGATTTGAACGGTATCATACGTGCAGCCTTCTCGAACGCACAAAGCAATCAAGTTGTAGAAGGTGGTAGCACGGTTACGCAACAATTGATCAAAAAAGAGTTCTTTGATGGACAAAATCGCACTATTCAGCTCAAAGCTGAAGAAGCACTTCTTGCCACTGGACTGACGCAACAATATCCAAAGTGGAAAATTATGGAGATGTATCTGAATACTGTCTACTACGGTGACCTCAACTATAGTGCTGAATCTGCCGCTCAGGATTTTTTCGGACTCCAGCCAAAATGTAATCATACGATCTGTAAAGCTGCTGTTGGACAACTTGACCTGGCTCAAGCATCAATGTTAGCAGGCTTGCCACAGGGACCTTCGCTGTACAATCCAATTCTCAATAAACCTGCTGCCCTTGCACGTCAGAAAGTGGTACTTCAGGGCATGCTGACAATGGGCGTAATCACTGCGAAACAGATGGCACAGGCTGAGCAAGAGATGGCGAAATATACCTTCACATCTCACTCTATCAATAATGCATCTCTGGCACCTCATTTTGTGCGGTATGTGATTGATAATGTGCTGGTGCCGCTGGTAGGGGCACAAAACCTGGAAGATGGTGGTTATAGTGTTTATACAACGTTGGATCTAACTCTGGAAAAAAAGGTAGAGCAGATAGCTTATGACAAGCTCTATAATCAGCATTATTCTGATTTACTTGGCAATGTAGTATTAGCAAAGGACTATAATGTTAACAATGCTGCCGCTGTTGTAATGAATCCATACAATGGCGAGATTCTGGCGATGGATGGTAGCGTCAAATATAACATGAATACGCCACAGGTAAGAGGAGAAGACAACGTCACGTTAGAGCAACGGCAAACGGGATCATCATTCAAACCAGTCGTATATTCAACAGATTTCGAGATGGGCTGGTACCCTGCAATGGTCATACCCAACCATTCAACTATCTATCCAGCCGTAGATAAAAGTGATCCAACTGGCCACTACCATCCCGGTAATTATGGAGGGCTGTTTCTTAACAAATTTCCTAGCACCATTCGCAATACTCTTGCCAACTCATTCAACATACCGGCTGTCGATGGTATTATGTATGCAGGACTTGGAAATGTACAAAACATGGCCGCCCGTCTGGGTCTTAGTGAGATTGCAAAGATAAAACCCTCGGCCCTGGTCCCATCAATGGCTCTTGGTTCAGAAGGGGTATCGCTCCTCAATATGACGAGTGCATATGCTACCTTTGCGAATAAAGGCATGCATGTACCTCCAACCTCTATTCTAGAAATCAGCAACAACGAGGGGCAACCAATTTACCAGTATAACGAAGCACATCCACAAGGAAAACGTGCCATAGGTGAGGATGTAAGCTTCTTAATGAGCAGTATACTTTCTGACAATGCAGCACGCTATGAGGAGTTTAGTCCAGGTAATCCGCTTGAACTGGACCGACCTGCAGCGGCTAAAACTGGAACAACCAATGACTTCAAAGACAACTGGACGATGGGCTATACACCTTATTTAACAGTTGGAGTATGGGCAGGTAACAGTGATAATACTCCAATGAGTACTGGCGTCATTGGTATCACCGGTGCGGCTCCTATATGGCATGATATTATGGAGTACGCTTCGCAGCGCTACCACTTCCCCCCTGATGATTTCACACGACCCGCCGATGTTCATGCTGGCACTGTCTCAGCAATTACAGGATTGCTTCCTAACCCTGGAGAACCAACTGTGACAGATTGGTTTATTGATGGAACGATGCCTACGATGATGAGCAATTACACAGTCAATAACAATCCACAAAAACATTGCAATAGAAGACACAATTGTCAGCAACCACAACCCGTCGGAACTAACCCGGTTTTTCCCGGCCCCATTATCGCTCCCAATCAATAAGAGATAGAGCACTCCATTGCGAGTGCTCTATTATATGGCACCTCGGACCTTCCTTATAGGGAAACATCGTAAGCTTATTGTAATTTCAGCTAAAACATGTATACTATCTCTATGCATTAGCTATGCTGCGATGGGGAATACTTTCCATCTTACACTCAAAGAGGACCCACAAGCAGCGCCCAACATACATTAAAGAATATAATGGAGGTTTTCCTCATGGCAGATACATCAGAAGAGGGTGTTACTGGACCAGAACCAATCAGTGCAGAGAGCGGATTTCGCCCTCTTACAAGGAGCGAACGACGCAATATCTGGCTGAAAGAGTACGGCTCACAGGATTTTGCGCTGCAGGCATGGGCAAGACTGGTGGAAAAACAAAATCTGGAGATTGAAGTCATGTTTCAGATGCATGGGCTACTGGTCTTCGGCACCATGGTTAGCACCGAAGCCTATGCTCAGTTTTACATTACCTTACACGAAGAAATGTACCGGGAGTCAGAGCCAGAGACAGCAGATTTTCTGCAAGAGTACTACACCGCCCTGATACCTGCGCCTGATCAACCGGAGATCGGACCTGAGGGTCTTCCAGTCGTCTTTCGCTATGTCCACCTGCGCGACGTTACAATGATGAGCGCAGGACACAAGGTAAAGGTACCTTACTGGCGCGGCAAGATTAGCGAGATAGATGGCTTTGTGATAGGGGCGAGCGCGGGGGAATAGTGAGATGGTATTCAGCAGGCGCTCTAAAGAGTGCCTGCTGAATGCCAGTTACTAACATTGATACAGAGACACATTATGGGTTAATCTGCACGGTTGTACCAATTGGAGCCCAGTCGTAAAGCCAGGCCGCAGCATTGAGAGGCATTGCTACACAGCCGTGCGAGCCCCATTGCCAGCCATAGGTCGGATCATAATGCCAACCATTGGTGCCAGGACCATAGACGGTATGCCACCAGGAATCATGCAGGAAATAGCCACCGCTCAGAAATTCTAGCGCATAATTGATATGCGTGGGTGGATACCAGTTCGGCGAACCATAAGCCCAGGGCGAATAGAAGGTTGTAGGACTCAGCTTCGCGAAGACATGGAAAGTCCCCGTAGGAGTTTCCAGGCCAGGCCGTCCAGTCATTACCGCTGCATTAAAGACCTGTGTACCATCCTGATAGGCATAAAGCCATTGTTGTGAGAGACTCACGACAATCACTTTTCCCTGGGAGGATGGAGTCGCTCCACCTGTATTATTCGCCTGATTGGAAGCAGCCACTAACCCTGCATAAATATAAAGGGGAGCACTACTAAGACTGGAGATACGATACCAGTTGGAGATGCCACTCCAGACAACCTGGCCCGCGACAGTTGCGTAGACCTTAACAGTAGTACCAGGAGCATAGATGGTGACAATAGGAGCACTGGCGCTAGCTCCCGAACGCACATTTGCCCAGCCTGTTGTTTGACCAGTCCAGGTGCTATTTCTGGTTAAGGAAGCGGCAGCAGCTACATGAACAGAGGATAGACGGGATGCAAGGATGATTGCTACTAGCATCACGAACAATCCAAGATAGAAGGCTCTTTTCACAGTATTTCCCATATAGCCTCACTTAGATGTGTGTATATACTCCTCCCTGTTCGGAGTATATACGAAATACTGTTGAAAATACAAGTTCATGAGGAAATAAGGGTGCATTTCATTCTTTTGCGAAAAGGTTCATTGGTCGAGGAAAGGGCGTGTTGACGACGCCCCTGATTTGTACAAGAGAATAACATTTAGAATAGCGACAACTGTTGCGGTGGTTCTTCCCTGCTTTTGACAGGTTCAGCACCTTTGAAGGCGCCTCAGCAGCCATACGCTCAGCCTCGGCAATAACGAGCGGGATCTTTTTAAAATCCTCGCGAATAACATCTTTCAGGCTGGTCTGGTGCAGACCGGCGGCTGGATGATACATAGCAATACAGATATAGCCATCTTTTTTGCGAGCACGACCATGAATAGCGCTGATCTTCTCGTTACCAAAAAACTTCGCCATCGAGAAACGGCCCAGTGTGACGATAACGCTGGGTCTGAGTGCAGCGATCTGGCGATCAAGATACTCGTTACAAGCAGCAATTTCTTCGGGCAGAGGATCACGATTATTGGGAGGTCTACATTTTACAACATTCGTAATAAATACATCTGAGCGTCTCAGATTGATGCTTTCCAGGAGTTCTTCCAGAAATTGTCCGGCAGGTCCAACGAATGGGCGACCCTGCCTATCTTCATGAAAGCCTGGTCCCTCACCAATAAACAGGACCTTGGCGCTGAGTGATTCCTTCACCTGGCACTGCCTTTGTGCGACCTTTACACAGATTGCACTTTGAGCAGGTCGAGACCTCTACAGCCACCTCCTTCAGCATCTCCTCTGATGACATAGCATCTATACCCCTTTTCGTTAGTCAAGTTTTAATAGATTGAGTGAACGGCAAATCGGCAAGGGACCGATTAATCGTGTCCGCCGTTCTGCTTACTAACTATTGTCACGGGAAACACTACAATCGGTCCCTGCAGATCTGGTTACCTGTTCACTCAATGCTAAAACTTACCAGCGGCGATCAGAGCGTTGTCCACAAAATTGTCGCGACGGACGAGATTGGCCACCAGTGCTACGGGGAGGGCCACCAGGACCCATAGGGCGGCTCTGGCCAAAGCCACCACCACCGCCGCTACCACCGCTACCACCACGACGGTCACCATAGCCACCACGGCCGGCCATTATCACGATCGCCATAGCCACCACGGTCACGTCCACCACCGTAGCCGCCACGGTCCCCATAGCCACCACGGCTCGGACCATTATCGCGATTGCCGTATCCACCGGGACGCACCACCACGATTGGGACCACCACGGCTGGGGCCACGTTCGCTATCCAGTTCGGCCTGCAGAAGGCATTTCACCACTTAAGGCAGCGCGGCGGGAAAGATTGACACGGCCCTGCCGATCAACTTCGATGACCATCACAGTGATCTCATCGCCAACAGAGACAACATCCTCTGGACGCATTACCTGGTAATCAGCCAGTTGCGAGGTACGAACCAGACCCTCTTTACCGGGCAGGATCTCGACAAAGCAGCCGAAATCAACGATGCGGCGTACCGTGCCGGTATAGATGCGACCAACCTCAACCTCCTCGGTCAGAGCACGTACAGCATCCATCGCCTGCTGCATCGCCTCGCCAGAAGTGGCCGAGATATTGACCGTACCATCATCCTCAATATCAATCTTCGCCCCGCTCTCATCCTGGATCTTGCGGATCATCTTACCGCCTGGTCCGATGACAGCACCGATCTTGTCAGGATTGATCTTAATGGTCTGGATACGTGGCGCGAACTCCGACAGTTCCTCGCGTGGCGCATCAATGGTATCCAGCATCTTCTCCATGATGAACATGCGGCCTTCACGGGCCTGCTCCATCGCTTTCGCCATGATCTCGTAGGTGATACCTTTGACCTTGATATCCATCTGCAGAGCCGTCACACCATCGGCAGTACCGGCAACTTTGAAGTCCATATCGCCCAGCGCATCCTCAATACCCTGGATATCGCTAAGCACGGCCCACTTACCAGCACGCTCGCCCTCACCGGTGATCAGACCCATCGCCACACCGGCAACCGGAGCATGAATAGGCACACCGGCATCCATCAGCGCCAGCGTCGTGCCGCAGACCGAACCCATCGAGGTTGAACCATTCGAAGAGAGCACATCAGAGACCGCACGGATGGTGTAAGGGAACTCGCTCTGTGCGAGGAATAACCGCAGCGACAGCACGCTCAGCCAGCGCACCATGCCCGATCTCGCGGCGACCGGGACCACGAAGAGGCTTGCTTTCACCGGTTGAATAGGGAGGGAAATTGTAGTGATGCATGAAGCGCTTGTTCTCCTAGAACCCAGGCCATCCAATACCTGCTCATCGCCAGGAGAACCCAGCGTTACCACGCTCAACACCTGCGTCTGACCGCGAGTGAAAATCGCTGAACCATGCGTACGAGGCAGCAGACCAACCTCACAATTGATCGGGACGAATCGTCTTCAGATCGCGACCATCGGCGCGCATACCATTATCCAGAATGTTATTGCGCACATAAGATTTCAGTTCTTTTTCATAAAACGTGATGATATCTTTCAAACGATCAGGATACTGCTCGCCAAGCGTCCGCAACCAGCTCATCCTGCACCAGTGCCAGGGCCTAGAGCGCGCAGCCTTATTGGAATTATTCACCGCAGCCTCAAAACGCGGCAGCACAAATGCGCAACCTTTCCCCGCAATTCTTCATCAGCAACAGGAGGCGTAAACGGACGTTTGGCAATATTGACAGCCTGCACCAGTTTCTCCTGCATCTTAATGATATCCTGCAGAGCTTCGTGACCAAAGCGCACGGCCTCAAGCATCAGATCTTCAGGAAGCTCTTTCGCACCAGCCTCAACCATCATCACAGCATCAGAAGTACCCGCGATAGCCAGGTCCAGCTTGCTCTTCGGCATCTGAGACTCCGTTGGATTGATCACCAGCTGATCATTAATATAGCCAACGCGTACAGCACCGACCGGGCCAGCAAAAGGAATATCGGAAACGCTAAGAGCAGCAGAAGCACCAACAATACCCAGAATATCAGAATCATTTTCCTGGTCTACAGAAAGGACGGTGATAACAATCTGAACATCGTTGCGATAACCTTTGGGGAAGAGAGGGCGCAGTGGACGATCAGCGAGACGGCAGGCGAGGATAGCATGCTCAGTAGCACGACCTTCGCGTTTAATAAAACCACCGGGGATCTTACCCGCGGCGTACATACGCTCTTCTACATCAACGGTTAAGGGGAAAAAATCAATGCCTTCACGAGGCTCATCGCTGCCAACCACAGTTGCCAGAATGACAGTATCTCCATAGCGCACTAACACTGCGCCACTAGCTTGCTCTGCTACGCGACCGGTCTCAATGCTCATGACCCGACCACCGATAACAGCTTCTTGACGGTAAATCATATTTCCTCCGACTATGGGCACCCTATACAACATTGTTTCAATCCTACATGGAGTATTTCACATCCATTCCTACAAACGCCGGGTGCTAATCCTCTTAAAGTACTGCCGCATCTACGCTCTATGGATTTTGTTGCGGTCTATCTCGTTGTGTCGGTTCCTAAACCTGTGTGGAGAAATACCCTCTGTCTATCGTCTTTGCTCGTTGTTCTTCCCAATTTCTCTTCAACAAAAACGCAGTCTGTTCAGTATGTGGAGAAAATGGAGCAGCGGTCGGGCAAAACAGCGACGTCTGCCTTACTGCGCCGACCGCATCCACAACAACCCCGAATTAGTGGCGCAGACCAAGCTTTGCGGTCAACGCGCGATAGCGATCCGGGCTTTTCTTACTCAGATATGCAAGTAAACGTCGGCGCTGTCCAACGAGCATGCTCAAACCTCGACGTGAATGGAGGTCATGCTTATGAATCTTCATATGCTCGGTCAGCTGATTGATACGACGTGTCAGAATGGAAACCTGGACCTCAGGCGAACCGGTATCAGTCTCATGTACGCGGGCACTTTCAATAATTTCCGCTTTTTCTTCTATGTTTAAAGCCACGCTTTTAAATCACCTCCTATTATACAAGGTGGAAAATGAAAACTACACTTCGCATTATAACATGGATAAGATAGAGACGCAATAAAGGGCCTCGCTCATCCTATCCTGCTATAACACGAATACTTCAGTAGAACCTTCGATTGAGAGTTCGCAAAAGAATTATTACTTAACCTGAACTTTTGCGCCAACCTCGGCCATTTTGGCAGCGATCTTCTCTGCCTCGTCCTTTGAGACGGCCTCTTTGATAGCCTTAGGAGCCTCGTCAACGACCGCTTTGGCCTCTTTCAGGCCCAGACCAGTCAGTTCACGCACAACTTTGATGACGTTGATCTTGTTCGGGCCAACTTCAGTGAGAATTGCGTCAAACTCGGTCTGCTCTTCAACGGGTGCAGCGGCCAGCAGCTGCGGCGGCAGAGGCTGGAGCAGCAGCGGCAGCAACAGGAGCAGCGCTGACGCCCCACTTCTCCTGCAGAGTCTTGGTTAATGGAACAAGTTCCAGTACGTTCAACTTTTCAATTTCGGCAATAATGGTATCTATAGCCATGGTTAATTCCTCCTAATTAATTATTCAGCGGGCGTTCCGCCATTTAATTTTTCAGCATGTGCTTGTAACACGTAACATAGATCGCGCAATGGCGCGGTTAGCAAACCATATGTCTTCCCAAGTGGTCCTTGCACGGTTCCAACAACTTCGGCCTTTGTCTGTAGCTTGCCACCGGGAATCTTGCTCAAACCTTCAACCTGGTCGGCATTTAATGCACGACCACCAAGGATGGCAGACTTGAGAACTGCAACTTTAGAGCCTCGAATATAATCGGTAACAGCCTTTGCAGCGGCTACCTCATCGTCATAACCAAAAGCCACAGCTGTCTGACCATTAAAGATACTCGTGTCCAGTTCTGTCATTTGTTACGCTCTGAAGCGATACGCAACAACGTATTTTTCGCAACCTGGAACTCGATTTTGGCAGCACGCATTCTGCCACGCAGTTCCATCATATCTTTGACAGTAAGACCCTGAGTCTGCACCAGAATCGTCACAGTCGCACGACTAAGTTTCTCTGTCAATTCCTCGATCTTTTCTGCTTTTGCCGGAGTAGGCATAGATGTTCTCCTCCTTTCCGAGAATATATACAAAAAAATCTTCGGTATTGCTACCGAAGATTGAGAAGAAATCTATTCTGTAAGGCGTAGTAAAGATATTCTTTGAGATGATCCGAGGCCAGCACACGGATACAGATCATCTAGCATAACGTTACTAGTTACGGAATGTCATTCCTCGGCAAGTCGATGTGTAAAAAAAACGATATCGCTTAGATGCACATTGGCATACTTGCTGTCTTCGGTTGACAATTGTTACAGGTAGTATATTCGATTACGCGTTAGGTTTCAAGGCCGTTGCCGCCGCAATGTCCAGATGGATGCTTGGCGACATCGTTGAAGAAAGCACGAGGCTTTTCATGTACGTGCCTTTAGCTCCAGATGGACGAGCACGAACAACTGCATCAACAACTGAAGCAATATTCGATAGTAACGCGTCTTCGTTGAAAGAAAGCTTTCCAGCAGGCACATGTAAAAGAGCAGTCTTATCGACTTTGAACTCGACGCGACCTGCCTTTACATCACGAATTGTCCTGGCAAGATCGAATGTAATTGTACCGGCTTTCGGGCTAGGCATCAGGCCACGGGGTCCAACTTCTTACCCAGGCGGCCAACTTTACCCATTACATCAGGAGTTGCGATAGCAACGTCAAAACCAAGCCAGTCGCCTTCAATCTGCTTGATCAAATCATCAAGGCCAACGAAATCTGCTCCAGCAGACTCGGCCTCCGCAATCTTTTCACCCTGCGCAAAAACCAGCACCTTCACTTCTTTACCGGTACCAGCAGGCAGCATCGCAACGCCACGCACCATCTGGTCCGCGTGGCGTGGATCGACGCCAAGCTTCATGTGGATTTCGAGGGTAGGATCGAACTTCACATAATTCATTTTTTTGAGGAGTGAGACGGCTTCCTGTGGCTCGTAAAGTTTTTCACTATCGACGAGCTTTGCCGCTTCCAGGTATTTTTTCCCGTGAGATTGTGTCGTGTCATTGTTTATTTTGCCCTCCTTGAGGCTTATAACCGCAGTGACTTCGGGCAGCACTTAAGAAATTGTAATACCCATGCTGCGGGCAGTACCTTCGATAGTGCGCTCGGCAGCCTCAATATCATTCACATTGAGGTCTTTCATCTTCAATTCGGCGATCTCGTGCAGTTTATCACGAGTGATCGAACCAACCTTTGTCTTATTCGGGACAGCGGAACCTTTGTCGACACCCGCAGCTGTGCGCAGTAAGAAAGCGACAGGGGGTGTTTTGGTAACAAATGTAAAAGAACGATCTTCATAGATCGTGATCTCGGCAGGGATGATCTGTCCAGCCTGCTCAGCGGTACGAGCGTTGTATTCCTTACAGAACATCATAATATTGACGCCGTGAGGACCAAGCGCAGTACCAATCGGGGGTGCAGGATTAGCCTTGCCCGCCGGAATCTGTAGTCGCACTACAGCTTTAATACGCTTTGCCATTTTGTTTTTCAACTCCTCAAAAAACGGGTTAGAATAGAAGGCGATACTAGATCTTCTCCACCTGGAGGAAATCCAACACCACCGGAGTTTCACGACCGAAAAATGAGACCAGCACAGTCACTTTATTGCGATCCATATTAATTTCGCTGACCGTACCGATAAATTCCGTGAACGGTCCATCGATAACACGTACGCTCTGGCCTTTAGAGAAACTGATCTTC
Organism: uncultured Chloroflexia bacterium; assembly: GCA_963731415.1. Taxonomy (GTDB): domain Bacteria; phylum Chloroflexota; class Ktedonobacteria; order Ktedonobacterales; family Ktedonobacteraceae; genus JACDAE01. The sequence goes on along the minus strand of CAVSVN010000018.1, from coordinate 110,694 downwards.
GCTTTCGGTTTCTCAGTCTCTTTTGTGACCTGTTTGAGAATAGATTTAATCTCATGTTCCTGGAGAGGAACGGGACGGGTTCCAGAACCTACAAAGCTCGTCACACCAGGAGTGTTACGTACAACATACCATGCTTCATCGCTCATAATCATCTCGACCAGCACATAACCAGGAAAGACCTTACGTTGCACTGTACGCCGCTGGCCCTGCTTAATCTCCACCTCTTCTTCCATCGGCACAATGATGCGGAAGATCTTGTTACGCATATCCATAGAGGCGATACGGGCTTCGAGGTGGCTTTTTACCTTATTTTCATACCCTGAATATGTATGAATAGCATACCAGGCACGTTCACTGTCCGGCTGTGTAGGTTGCCCATTCTCACTGGTATGTTCAGTAACCACGATATTTTCCCTCATGAACTTCCAGGTGACGAAGCCGCTTAACGACCGCTGATATACAGGAAGAGGTTATACAGGCCATAGTCGACCAGGCCCAGTATTGCTCCAATGACAACAGATATTATGATCACTACGATCGTCATGTTTCGAGCTTCTTCGAAAGTAGGCCAGGTTACCTTATGGCGGAGTTCATAGTAAGCTTCGGTCACAAAACGACCCACGCGTCCATTGCGTAAGCGCTGTATCGTACCAGGAGAACTCTTTGTATCACGCCTTACCGACTTGCTTTCTTGCCTGGGCATAGGCTGCTCCTTACGCTCTTCACGAGGTGCGGTCTTAACAGTCGGCGCTTTCTCACTCTTCTCACTCGTAGTACGCGGCCTGAGTTCAGCCATCTGGCTCCGGCTCGTCGTTTTCTTTTTGTCGGCCATCTTGTTTGCCACGTTAAACCTTTCTTGATCAGTAGTAACTGCCGCCAGTGCTCACCAGCAAGCTCCACCAGTCAACGGTCCCCTACCATTCCTACTTGGTCTCACGATGAGGTGCATGAACCCGACAGGTCTTACAATACTTTCTCAGCTCCAGACGCTCAGGATTATTCTTTTTGTTTTTTGAGGTGGTGTAGTTGCGGCTTTTGCAGGTTGTGCAAGCCAGCGTTACCACAATGCGATTCTCTTTGCTCTTGCTAGCCATCTTCACTCCATTCATGTTTTGAGCTGGACTTGCCACATCTCTAGTTAATATCCCCTCCCCCGTTTTGAAAGCGGAGGATTGCCACCCTCACTAGTGAGATTTCTTGTTTCATTAGAAAGAGAGATACGGATTGAACTGTAAAGCGCTGGTGGGCGCAACTGGTTGCGCCCACTTCATGCACTAGATTTGAACTTAACCAAGCACCTTGGTGCAGATTCCTGCACCAACGGTGCGGCCACCCTCACGGATGGCGAACTTGACGCCCTCTTCCATTGCCACGGGCTGAATCAGCTCCACCGTCATCTCAATGTTGTCACCAGGCATGACCATCTCTACTCCCTCCGGCAGCTTGATCGATCCGGTCACGTCCGTCGTTCGCACATAGAACTGGGGACGATAGCCGTTGAAGAAGGGGGTGTGACGTCCGCCCTCTTCTTTGGAGAGCACATACACCTGCGCCAGAAATGTCTTGTGCGGCTTGATCGATCCCGGCTTGGCCAGCACCTGCCCGCGCTCGATATCGGCACGCTCAACTCCACGCAAGCAGGCAGCCCACGTTGTCACCCGCTTCGCCCCTAGTCCAGCGTCTTCTGGAACATCTCGACGCCCGTGACCACCACGGTGCGCGTCATATCCTCCGCATGCCCACAATCTCGACGTTCTCACCCACTTTGACGATGCCACGCTCGATACGTCCGGTGGCCACCGTGCCACGACCCTTTAATGCCAAAGACGTCTTCAACCGGCATCAAGAACGGCTTGTCGGTCGCACGAGCAGGAGTCGGGATGTAGCTATCAACCTGCATCCATCAGCTCCCAGATGCATTCGGCATCAGGATCGTTGCGGGAGAGGTCGCCCTTGCTTTCCAGCGCTTTAAGCGCCGAGCCACGAACGACGGGAACATCGTCGCCGGGGAACTTGTACTTGGAGAGCAGTTCGCGCACTTCCAGCTCCACCAGTTCCAGCAATTCCTCGTCTTCCATCATGTCCACTTTGTTCAGGAAGACCACCATGGCGGGAACTTCCACCTGGCGGGCCAGCAGCACGTGCTCGCGCGTCTGTGGCATTGGGCCATCAGGAGCGCTCACCACCAGGATAGCGCCGTCCATCTGAGCGGCTCCGGTGATCATATTCTTAATGTAGTCGGCGTGACCAGGGCAGTCGACGTGGGCATAGTGACGCTTCTCGGTCTCGTACTCCAGGTGAGCGATCGCGATGGTGATGCCACGCTCGCGCTCTTCGGGTGCCTTGTCGATCTGGTCAAAAGCCGTATATTTGGCAAGCTGAGCAGCAGCCAGCACTTTCGTGATCGCTGCGGTCAGAGTCGTCTTACCATGGTCAATGTGGCCAATCGTACCCATATTCACATGCGGCTTATTTCGCTCAAACTTCTTCTTCGCCATTTCCTAACTGTGGCTCCTTTTGCAAACCTACTTGCGATCAAATGGCAATGGGTATAGACATGCAGCAGCCGCCCCCTGTAGCTGATCGTCAATTAATGAGATACTTTTTCTACTAGTATAACAAAAGGGAAGTGACGATCTTTCAGAAGACGGCAGCGAAAGCTTTTTTACGTCCTACGCGGATTTTCGTGAAGATGGGACTAGTGCGCTGAAGAGCATCAAGTCCATACATCATTCAGAAACCACGGGAGCCCGTGATGGGAATCGAACCCATGACCCCAGTCTTACCAAGAATGTGCGCTACCGCTGCGCCACACGGGCCAACTTGCATACACATACCATTAACTGGAATTAATGCATATATGTATAGGTGGGCAGTGGAGGATTCGAACCTCCGAAGCTCTCGCAACTGATTTACAGTCAGTCCCATTTGGCCACTTTGGTAACTGCCCAGGTTGAGGAACACACCAGTTCGTTCTGAGTGATCAACGGGACCCATTATAGCCGACCACCCGTTGATGTCAAGCATTTTTTTATGAGATCTTTTTGCCCATTAATAACAGAAATAAACTGATCACCAAGAAAGATATACAAGATAATTTCAGCTATTTTTTCTAAAGTGATAACAAAAAGCATTGCGTCTTTCCAAATTGCTGGTATAATCTCCAACGTTGGAGAAATTTATAGCCCTCACCCAGCGCGGTTCTTCCGCTACCCGGAATGTATGTTTGGCAATTTGGACTTGGAATTAAGAGGTAGCTTCTATGGCAACGACGAATTGCGACTTCAGCCGTTCTCCCTTACTTAGTGAACAATATCAGCGTGATATGGAACTCATAGCTGTTGCCTTCAAGAAGAAAGTCAGGACGAACGTGAAGAGCGCTCTCAGCTCTCGTCGCACGCTCCTGGTCTCTCACCAGTCTGCTTGTTTCCATGCGCAACTTGAGAACTAATGATATCGCCAGCTATACCTCCGGTTGCTGGCTCGTCCGTAGTGTAATAAGTTAGAGATGTACACTGTAAATACCTATGCCACATCCACCTGAACTTGCACCGGATGCCCTGACCTATCAAACACCTGTGCAGTTTGGCATGGTGTATTGGGTAAGTTTCGGGTATCCGTCTCTTCCTCCCGGCATTGAGGAAAAACGTATTCTCGATTGGCACCCGGCGCTTGTTGTGTCAGGTGAGCCTTTCTGTCGCCATGCCGGCGCAGTCAATGTTGTCGCGCTGACTTCCTATCGTGGCAAACTGCGCCCTTATCACCATCTGCTCTTAAAACGCGATTATCCACTGCTTGATACCGATAGCCTAGTGAAGACAGAACTGATGTATCCCATCCTACGTACACTTCTTGCCGATCAGTATGCTATCTGTCGACTCAATGATGCTGATCTGCGTGCTGTTATGGGTAAAGTGGCGAATAGCCTCGCTATTACGATGTTTTACTCTTTGCATTAATTTTACCGGATCCGAAAGGATATTACGAGCAACCCCTGAAAGAGGGAAAGAATACCTGCAACTCTAAAAGGTCAAGTGAAATATTCTAAGGATATTTGTTTTATGATCACTGATCAAAACCAGTTACGTCGCTTGCCTTCCGTCAATGAACTTCTCCAGACTCCTACGGGCCTGCATCTCGTAACACAATTCTCACGCGAACTCACAGTACGCGCCATACGCACCAGCCTGGCTCAAGCACGTATCAGTATTCGTACCGGATCTCCTGCCCTTCTTCGACTGATTTGTTGACACAAACTGAACATATATTACAAAAGGAACTGCAACCACATCTACATTCTGTTATCAACGCGACCGGAGTTATTATCAACACTAATCTTGGTCGTGCACCCCTCAGCCAGGAAGCGCTTCAGGCGGTTCAAGCTGCCTCTCGCGGCTACTCTAATTTAGAATATGACCTGGCTATCGGTGAACGCGGTTCTCGCCATGCTCACACTGAGGCTCTTTTGTGCGAACTCACTGGTGCAGAGGCTGCTATCGTGACGAATAATAATGCAGCAGCAGTACTTTTGTCTCTAAGCACACTTGCGAATGGACGCGAAGTGGTCATCTCACGTGGACAATTAGTGGAGATTGGTGGCGGCTTTCGGATTCCCGATGTCATGCGCCAGAGTGGCTGTTCCCTGATCGAGGTTGGTACCACCAATCGTACACGCATCCAGGACTATGCAACAGCAGTAACCGAACGAACAGCATTATTGTTATCCGTTCACCCCAGTAACTTCCTGGTCATCGGCTTTACTGAGTCTACACCTCTAAATGCTCTAGCGGAACTGGCCCATAAAAACGGATTGCTGGTCATGGAAGATCTTGGCAGTGGATGCTTGCTTCATAGTGAAAAGTATGGACTGATGCATGAGCCGACGCCTCAGGAGCGTATTGCTGAGGGGGCTGACGTGGTGTGTTTCTCTGGTGATAAATTGCTGGGTGGACCTCAGGCAGGTATTATAGTGGGCAAAGCTGAAATTATTGCACGCATTGGTCGCCATCCCTTGATGCGTGCTGTACGCATTGATAAGATGACGCTGGCTGCTCTGGAAGCAACCCTACGCCATTATCAACGTGGGCAGGCCATAACACACATTCCTGTATGGCGTATGATTGCGACCCCTCCAGAAAAAATTGCTTTACGTGCAGATCATTGGGTAGCAGAGCTGCAGAGCCACGGAATTGTTGCACATACGCAACAAGGTACATCAACTATTGGTGGTGGTTCGCTGCCAGGAGAAACGTTAGCTACCACTCTGCTGGCACTTGATGCAGCACATGTATCGTTCCCCCTGGACGAGTTAGCAAAACGCCTGCGCCTGCGTCCAATCCCCATTGTTACACGCATCTTGCGTGACTCCCTCTTGCTTGATCCGCGCACAGTACTTGAGGAGCAGGATAATGAGGTAATGCAAGCACTTGTGAGTGAATTGATTTAACGCTCCTCGCCATGATAGATACGTACATAACTTTTATACCTGCGCTCATCAATCAGTCCATCCTGAACGGCTTGAAGAATTGCACACCCTTCCTCATCAATATGTACACAATCGGAGTATTCACACTCGCCCAGATAAGGACGGAATTCCACAAAACAGGAGGCCAGTTCTTCGGGGGGAATGTTCCAGCCAGCGAGAGCACGGATACCAGCAGAGTCCGCCAACCAACCACCACTCGATAGAGGATAAAGCTGTGAACCTGTCGTCGTGTGCCTGCCTTTACCAGTTACATCGCTGATCAAGCCTGTACGTATAGCCATACCTGGTTCGATGGCATTCACCAGGGAAGATTTTCCGACGCCAGAAGGTCCTGTGAAGAGCGAGGTATGATCTTTCAACAACGACGCTAATTGTGCAATACCTTCGCCCGTCTGTGCACTGGTCCAGATAATAGTATAGTCAAGTTTACTATACAGCTGAGCCGCTTCATCCACATAACGCGGATGCGGCAGGTCAGCTTTGTTGAGGCAGACCAATGAACGTAATCCCGCTGACTCGCAGATCGTTAGATAACGATCAAGCATGGCAAAGTGGGGATCTGGCTGTGCGCAGGCAAACACAAGTACTACCTGATCCAGGTTAGCAAGCATCGTCTGCTGCATCACTTTTTTTGTCGTTGAACCTGCATCTTTGCGTACCAGTGCGCTCTGCCGTGGCAAAATCTCTTCAATCAAGCCAGTTGTTGCATCTATGCGCCGCAATTTCACATAATCACCGACAGAGAGGCGGGTGGGGAGGGGATTTTCGCTAGTATCTTGACGCTCCATGCGCTCCATGCGTTGAGAGGGCGTCATATGTAACAATTTATCGGAACGTGTCTGACGAGTTTTGCCCAGGGATTTGGCGGATTGGGCCTGTGCGAAAGCCTTTTTGAGTTTTCCGCGTAACGTGCAGCGCAAGATACCATCGTCAGTGTGAACTTCATAAATGCCATGTGCGCCGCTTAGAATTATGCCGCTAAGCGTGGCCGGATCATTAATCAATGCTTTTATCCCTCCAGGAGAATAAAAAAACACGGTAATCAGACGAAATCTTTAAGATAAGCTGTCTACCGTGCAGGAGGGAATGATTTCAAGGTGAGAAATCGGCTAGAAACCAGGTAGCTATACTTCTAGCAAGAACGAGGAAACCTGGCCAGGCGATATCCGCCTGTTACCCTCGTATCGGGTAGACAAGGTGCATACAGGCACGGAAAGTGGTTGTATGTGCTTCGCCATATACCTGCACCTCCTTTTGACTGGCCGAGCCAGAATTTGAATGAACGACGTTTTACCTTAACAGCATACTAGACTAGACCTAGATTGTCAACGTCAGGCAAGGAGAAGAATTGATCCCTTATCGGTAAATCAAACTTCCAAATAAAAAATACGTCTTCTATGACGTATAAGTGCGTCATTGGAACTTAAGAAGCATCCTTGCCCCAGGAGAAAATGATCGAGTGCTTAACGATCATAGTAAAGAATACGTCCACAGTTTGTACACATCTGCAACTCCTGACTAATGCGAACATGTTGTAGTTCACTCGGAGTCAGAATGACACGGCACCACTGGCACGAGTTTTGCTCTACCTTAGAAACTGCTCTTCCTTGCTTTGTACGCCTCATTGCATCATAACGCAGAAGGATTTCCTGCTCGACACCTGATGCCAGTTCCTTTCGTTTCTTACCTAATTCCTGTTGTTTCACCTCTAACTGGTCACGTCGTGCGACGAGTGATGCCGCTTCCTGCTCCCATACATCCTCTGCCTGTTTGAGCGCTATATACTTACGTTGAGCCATTTCCTGGAGTGCTTCCGCTGCATCAAGTACCTCTAAGGTAACTTCTTCTTGATGACTTTGTTGGCCACGAAGACGTTGAACTTCATTTTGTAGCGACTGAAGTTCCTTTGAACTATTCACTCCACCACTAAAAAGACGCTCTTCCTGACCTTTAAGACGATTATTCACGTCTTCAAGTGCCCATTCAGCCTCTTTTTGTGCCTGCAAGCCTGCCTGCAATTGTTGCTGTGTAGCTTTGTACTCGACGCGTAACCTCTTCAAGCTCGCATCTCCTTGTAGCGTATGCGTAACAGACTGTAGCTCAGCTGCCAGGCGGTCCAGTTCAAGGTCAACTTGCTGGAGATGAAAAAGTTGCGCCGCGAGCTTTATTGTATTCATTGCACCTCTCCTGTATATCCTCCTTAGTGTTATCTACAACACTTAAGCATCATGATTGAGCATCTCAGACTTGAACAAGATGTTTTTCTCTTTCTTATCTTCTCATTTTAGGCGTTTTGCCTGCGTCACAGTGAGATTTTCATTCCTCCAACATGCGATTTTAATGGAGTCAATATTCTATTATACAGCCTGGAAACCCCAACTACAATGGCTATAGTTCACAATGTTTTTCGCTCTTAACACTTATTTTGATAACTCTTCATACCACATTTACAAAGATGTGTTAGACTAAGAAGAAATTTTTGAATTTCACCTTCACAACGAGTAAGAATAGATGCAAATTATGCATTGGCCAAAACAAGAAAGCTGGAATTTGCCTCGCATCAGCTCTGCATTAACCCTCAATGCTTCTATGTGATATACTCCACTCAATCACGGGAACTCTTCTGGAGAAATAAACTGCAAGAAAGGGAACTTATGCATTCCTCAGAGCGCCGACAGGCGATCATTGTTCTTGATTTTGGCTCACAATACAGTCGACTGATCACCCGTCGTGTGCGTGAGTGTCATGTATATAGCGAGCTTGTACCTGCCCATACAACGCTGGCGCAACTACAAGAAAATACTCATCTCGATATCAAGGGTTTCATTCTTTCAGGCGGTCCATCGAGCGTTTATGATACGAATGCACCTATCTGTGATCCTGCCATTCTACATAGTGGTCTTCCTGTCCTGGGTATCTGCTATGGTATGCAATTGTTGGCACTGCAACTTGGTGGACATGTTGCTCCTGCACATGGACTACGCGAATATGGTCCGGCTACCATTGAAGTAACAGCTTCGACTCAACAAAGCATTCGATCATTCCGCATCTTTGAAGGCATCTCCGTCTCTCCCGCTCAGACCGAGCACCTGGACCCTTCATTGACCTCATCACCGTTACGCTTGCCCGTCTGGATGAGCCATGGAGATAGTGTTGATCAGCTCCCTCCCGGCTTCAGCGTTCTAGCCTGTACTGAGAGCAATCCATTTGCAGCCATCGCCAATGATGAAGGAATGGTTGGACTACAATTTCACCCTGAAGTAACCCATACACCACAGGGAAAAGATATTATTCGCAACTTCCTTTTCCGCATCTGTGGCTGTGAACCAGCCTGGACTGCTGGTTCCATGATCGAAGAGAGTGTTGAGCTGATCCGTACGCGTGTAGGTCAGGAACGGGTACTCTGTGGACTTTCAGGTGGTGTTGATTCTGCGGTAGCTGCGCTTCTAGTACATCGCGCGGTCGGCGAACAGCTCACCTGCGTTTTTGTAGACACTGGACTGCTACGTGCAGGTGAACGAGAACAGGTCGTCGATACATTTAGTAGCCATCTTCATATTCCACTGATTGTAGTTGACGCGCGGGCACGCTTTCTGGCTCGTCTCGCCAATGTTATTGACCCGGAGCAGAAGCGCAAAATTATCGGCGAGGAGTTTCATCCGTGTCTTTGAGGAAGAAGCTGTACGCCTGGAAGAAGATATGGGCGTGATCCGCTTCCTGGCGCAGGGAACTCTTTATCCAGACGTTATTGAGAGCACCAGCCACGATACAGCTTCAACCGCCGTTCGCATCAAGACGCATCATAACGTTGGTGGATTACCCGAACAGATGACATTGAAACTTGTCGAACCATTGCGTATGCTCTTTAAAGATGAAGTTCGTGAGATCGGACTCGCGCTGGGCCTACCTGAAGAATGGGTCTGGCGTCATCCATTTCCAGGGCCAGGACTGGCTATCCGTATTATCGGCGCGGTCGATGAGCAGCGCCTCGCAATACTACGAGCAGCCGATAAAATCGTGATCGAGGAAATACGTCGAGCAGGCGTATATCGAGAATTGGGCCAGGCTTTTGCGGTACTGACTCCTTTACAGAGCGTCGGGGTCATGGGAGATGAGCGCACCTATGCCAATGTTGTAGCCGTTCGCGCTGTCACGAGCGGAGACTTTATGACCGCTGACTGGGCGCGTCTTTCACCCGAATTACTGGCACGCATCTCTCATCGCCTGGTCAATGAGATACGCGAGGTTAATCGCGTAGTCTACGATATCACTTCCAAGCCTCCAGCAACAATAGAATGGGAATAAGCGGCCAATGCTCGAATTTGAAATTGTAGCGCGTGGGCTGTACTACCCCGACCAGTTCGTCATCGACTATAACCCGACAAGGCACATGCCTGTAACAACGGAGATACAGGCGGAAATGGATGAGCTGTGGCAACAGAAACTGGCACTGGCTCACCAACAAGGACAACGCCTCTTTGACGCTCCCCTCTTTCGCTTTATCGCCGCTACTACTCAGTCGGATGGTTCCTTGCATCTTGTTTTAGGGAATACTAGTTATAAAGAATATGTAACCACGCGTACAGCAGATTTTGCGAAGAAGCACTTGCGGCAAAACCTGGGCAATCCTCTCGCTGTCTGCTCTGTTGTTGAGACAAGCGACAATTACATTCTGCTTGACAAGCGGCAAGGTGTTGATGTCTACGTCGGACGCTATCATGTCATTGGTGGATTTTTTGAACGAGAATTGGATATGGGCATCCAACCAGACCCATTTGCCGCCATACGCAGAGAGATACGTGAGGAGACAGGCATTCAGGCATCGGATATCAAAGAGCAATACTGCCTGGGAAGCGTCTATGACTTGCAAACGCCACATGCTGAACTGTGTTTCCTGACACAGCTCAACATTTCTCTTTATGAGGTGCAGCACAACCGAACACCAGAAGAGGATGAGATTAAACAGCTTTATTCTTTGCAAGCGACAGCGGAGCATCTACACGAATTTATTGTAAATCACCACGGTAATATTTCAGCAACTGGTGAGCCGAATTTATTGCTCTATGGAGGTAGAAAATTTGGGGAGAAATGGTTTAATGAAGCAATGAAAGATATTCTAGAACAGGGATAAAAACATGTCCGAGTACGTACAAATACAGGCTTATGCAACCTGTAACCAACAAACCTTTCAAGAGGTATTACAACGCTACCAGAATGTTATCGCACAGCTGGGATGCAGCGATCCGCAAGCACTCACATGGATTTTGCAGGTCGCATGGCCCACCCCTGAAGATGATACCTTTGGTGACATCTATGCAGTTCCCTTCCAATTAAACCCTGATCAAAAACAAAGCATAGACTGTGTTGGTATAAGCATTTCAATCTATACGCAATTAGCAGTACCAAGAGTAGACGAACCATCAGCGTGGGTTGGCTTCAATCTGCTTTTTGATGCAGAAAGCTTAAGAAAAGAGCATACATCGGCCTATACATCAGAAGCAGGCACGATTATCTGGCATAGCATGCGTGAACTCGCAAAATCCTTCCGCGAGATTGGTGTCTACTTCACAGATTCCTGGCAAGACAATCTCTCCTGGCGAGCTGTCTCTGAAGATGTTGGAGATCCCTGGTCTTTCGATCTAGCGATTTTCCCCCGTACGCAGGCTGAACACTTTGCAGTTGTTCCACCAGGCTTCCAGGGCACTATTGTTGAGCATGACTTTGGTTTTGCACAGGAAAACCGCTGGGTTACGTTACCATGGCAAAGAGAAATCTCGTGACAATCCAGACTGCACCTTCACATCGAAGTGGATGTTAAACAGGTGTATTAAAGAATATTGCTCTCCCATTATCATGTGATATACTGATGTACAAACTCTGGAAGAGAAAATCAATGGAAAGCTATCTCTGCCTGTAGAATATTGCAAACAGACTACTAGTAAAACTGTTCAACAAGGAGAAGGTCAGCCCCTTATTTTCTCCTTACCACGTATCATATAAGTAAGCTTGCAGTGTGGTATAAGGGAGTAGATAACATGCAGCAAAAAATACTGGTTGTCGACGATGACGAGAGCATACTGGAAGTGATCCAGATCGTCCTGGAGAGCGAAGGTTATCAAATTCAGATAAGTCCGAATAGTGACTGCTTTCAGCATTTCGCGAGTTGTTTACCTGACCTGATTCTACTTGATATTTTGCTCTCAGGAGAGGATGGACGAGAGATCTGCCAGCAGTTAAAGCATGATCAAACCACGGCTCATATTCCAGTTATTATGCTATCAGCCCATTCTGACGCAAGCAAGCTCGCTGATATAAGTGGCGCAGATGACTTTCTTGAGAAGCCCTTCGATGTGGATGTGCTTATCGAAACCGTCGAAAAACATCTTATATCGACCCGAAATTAAAAGGCAAGACATTCTGAGCTTAATCAATACGATCATTCCAACCATGCCAGTTGCCATCCCAATAGGTATGGTAGATTGCGCTGTCGGCACCAATATCAAATACATCTAGCCGTCCCGCTGCCCATGAGATTGCTGCTGGCGAAGTAGCAAAGCTTCCTCCCAACGCTTCAGGAGAGGACCAGGAAGTACCATTCCAGGAAGTATGCCAGACCGTGTTATCGTTATTCCGAGCGAACACGTCGACACGGTTCAGCCCCCAACTTGTTGCTGATGGTGCTGATGTGAATGTGACACTCAGGCGATCTCCCCAGCTATGCCAGTTGCCATCCCAATAATTATGATACAGTCCGCTATCTGTACCAACCGCGAATACATCCAGCCGTCCACCTCCCCAGGACGAAACGGTCGGGCCACTGACGAAGGTTCCTCCCAGTGAATCAAATCCATGCCAGGAACCATCCCAATAAGTATGCCAGATAGCGTTATCCGTACCGCGCCCAAACACATCAATATGATTCGGTCCTGAACTTACCGCCGCCAGAGTTGATGTAAATACACCACCAAGCCGCTCTCCCCAACCATGCCAGGAACCATCCCAGTAGTTATGGTAAATCGCTCCATCAGTTCCAACTCCAAACACATCCAGACGTCCAGGCCCCCATGAGGATGCAGCAACTCCGTAGATAAAATTGCCTCCTAGCAACTCGAAACTATGCCAGGAACCATCCCAGTAGTTATGGTAAATCGCTCCATCAGAACCTCGCCCAAAGAGATCAATACGATTCGGTCCCCAACTGACGGCTGTTGGAGACTGCGTAAACGTGATGCCAGGTGGAGGTGGAGGTGTGGGCGAAGGAGCTTTCAGCGATGTCGTCTTGAGTTGATTAGTACTTCTTAATAGTCCAGAGGAAGTTTTCGCTATTGGCCTGACCTGGAGACGCGGTAGAGCAAAGGAGAAAAACCAGGCTGTACTTGCCAGCACAACGACGAGCGTCAAGGAAATCAGCACGACATTAACCAATCCAAAATTATTAAGCATCCTCTTTATTTTTCCTCCAGCCGAATAAGATGGTGGTAGATCAGAAGATGTAGTTTCATAAGATGGTAACGGTGATAAAAACTGAGATGGCATACGACCAGGCAAAAAGAGAGGTTGCTGAGCGGCATCTGAAGTATTTGGAGTTGCAGGCAAATAAAAAGCAGGCCGAACACCAGGTACGGATAGTTGGTTACTTTCTGTAGACTGATATGCCTGTTCCAGAGCTGTAGCAAAGTCCTCTATACAAGCAAAACGTTGTGAGGAATTTTTGGCTAATGCTGTGAACACAACGTTCTCAACTACCGACGGAATGCCAGGAACCTTTTCACGTAAGGAAGGAGGAGAGGCGTGGAGATGTTGACCATATATTTCAATAGGCGAACCTTGAAAAGGAGCTACTCCACTTAACCACTCGTAAACAATAGCACCTAATGCATATTGGTCACTAGCGACATGAACTTTACCCTGAATTTGTTCTGGAGCTATATATGCTGTTGTCCCAGCAACTTCTTGCATACTATAAGAATTTGAATTATGAGCAACCTTGACCAGACCAAAGTCGCTTAATAAAAGAGTATTCTCATTCAATAGTAGCATATTTTCTGGTTTTACATCGCGATGAATAAACTGCTGATCATGTGCATATTGTAGAGCGTTAGCCATCTGTTTTGTATAAGAAATAACAGATGCAACAGGCAAAATTGCTCCTTTGGGATAGCGTTGGCGCAAAGAGCCACCGGGAGCGTAATCCATAACTAAAAAGGGAATATCCTGTTCCACTCCGAAATCGAGGACACGTACAATATGAGGATGCACAAGGCTAGCAATAGTACGTGCTTCGGTACGAAATTGCTCAACATCAGTACTTCCCACGCGCATTTGCAATACTTTAATTGCAGCACGGGTTCCCAGATGAAGGTGCTCAGCCAGGTAGACATCTGCGAAGCCACCTTGTCCTATCAAAGACAACAAACGATAATTTCCGAGTCGCTGATCTACAAGATTCGCCATATGACATCCCCTTTATTCAACCCGATACATAAGAAATACCATTCTTTCAGTTTTTATACAAGTGACTGGCTAATATGTGCCATCAAACGCTCTGCAGAGAGCCACGATAGTTGGAATATAAGTTTTAACGGTGAGTATTCACTCAATAAATATGGTACCCTTTGGGGATAAAGCTTTCCCATAACGCCGCTATACTTCAAGAACTTATCCTCTCCTGATATACTAATAACACCTGTAATCTTGCAGTGATGAAAGGATAAGGTATAAGTTTGGCATCTACAAATAAATTTCTCACCGTTTTAGACGCCCTGCACATATATGGTAATAAAGATAGACCAGATTACGATTTCGAGGTTGGAGATAGTGAATTAATGGATAGATTTTTTGTTCTTCCATCTCTGGAAATGCTATGAAGCAATCTACAGCACAGAATACTTTAGCATGGGTCAATTACTGGCAGAAACAGGGACAATCCTGGCGTACAGAACCGGAGATCGATCTAGAGCGGCAGGTCTTCCTGAGTATGCAACGGATGACGACCCCTGATATAGAGCGGGGTCGCTATCCATTCAAAGATATCAAACTGGGACGCGCCGATATTGAGTGGTTGCTTGCCACACATGAGCAGGGAAGTGGACCAGTGGAGTGGCATCAGGAGCAGCAACGCGAACGTATCGGGCTAGATTTACGGGGTGCTGATCTGCGCCTGGCCGACCTGCAAGGTCTACCTCTGGCACGTATGCTTGGCGGGCTTCCCTGGTCCGAATGGCTACCAGCTAGCGTGGAACAGCGTGATATGGCACGTGCACATCTCGAAGAAGTACAATTGAACGGCGCACATCTCGAAGGAGCGGTTCTGAACGGAGCATTTCTGACCAGGGCGCATCTCAGTGAAGCAAGAATGGAACGGGCCGAACTTGGTGGAGTGCATCTACAAAGTGCCATCCTCTCCCGTGCACAATTGCAGGAGGCCGATCTGATTGGAGCGCACATGGACAGGGCAGATTGCTCATATGCGCACCTGGAAGGAGCTTATCTTACTGGGGCACACATGAGATGTTGTGATTTAAGCCATGCCGACCTGGAAAAAGCTGATTTGAGTTATGCGCATCTGGAAGAGGCTATTCTCAGCCATGTTCATGCCGCGGAGGCAAATCTAGGAGGTTGTTATCTACAAAGTGCCGACCTGTATCAGGCGATGCTAACAGGCAGTGATCTGGGCGGTGCACATCTCGAAGGAGCCAACCTCAGCAGAGCGTATCTTGAAACGGTCTATCTCAGTGGTCGCTACACAGGAGCATTTCTTGAGGGTGCAGATCTCAGTAGAGCGCATCTCGAAGGAGCTAATCTGCACATGGCTCACCTTGAAGGAGCTAACCTCTATAAAACGCATCTGGATCTGGCAGACCTGCGGGCCGCCCATTTTGAGGGAGCTGATCTAAGCTATACTTACCTGGATGGTGCTAATATGGACCTTACTCACTTCGGGGAAGCAACCGTTGACGCGGACGATCTGGCACGTATCAGAAAATGGATCAGAGATTTCCCTGAACAGTTGCCTCATGCAATCCTGCATGGGACGCTTCTTGCACAATAGAATATAGGCTATAAAAGTATCACAACTGCAATATTTTTATAGCCTACATTCTATCTTCATAGTTTCCTTTTATAAGTAACCATTTGCTGGACAATATGCATACCAGCTCGATTGTAAAGATGTGTAGCTCCAGTTGCATTTTGCGAGTCAACACTTAATCCTACTTTTCGTTTATCACGTCGATAAAACTCACCAAAAATATGATATAACAGTTGAAGTCCCAGGCCACGTTTGCGCCAGGGACGACGTACAGCTAATTGACGTATCCAACCTCGTAAAGAATCTTCAAAACACAGGGCGGTTGCTACTATCTCATTCTCTTCCATCACAATAAACAATAAGGATGGATCAAAATCCGATCGTTTAAGTGACCAGGACTCCCATTCCTCGAATGGATGATAAATATGACCTGAAAGATCGCTAAAAGCTTCCTGGATAGTACTATGCACTATTCGTTCATCCTGCTCCCGAACAAACGTACGCAAAGTAAAACTATCTGGCCAGGTAGGAACAGGCGGAGGCTCATGCATTTCAATTTCCATACGCCACGAGTATTTTACAGGTGTGTAGCTTCGCTTCTCAAACAGCTGGTTAGCTGCATCCGTACAACTAATCGTCCATATTTCAGGCTCTACACCCTCTCTAGAAGTTGGTAAAGAGAAATACTCACAAGCGCGTTGCTCAGAAAGCTGGACAAGCCATTGCTCTAGCTCCCGCCTATTATAAGCAGGACACGCACAGGTATTAGGACTAATAAACGCACCTCTCGGTTCGAAATACACATCAGTATAACCAATTATTTGCTGTTGAGAAGTAACGATGATTCTGGCATCGGTAGCAAGATCGAATCTGGGACGCCCCCATTCGACCAAAAGATCCTCCGTCGAATAATCAGGTTCACCAAAATCTGCAATATCACAGGTAATAATAAGCTGAGTTATAGCTTTCAAATCATCCATTGTAGGGGCACGGACAACAAAATCTGCCAGCAAAGCATTGTTCATAATATTTACCCGCCTGTTCCTTTTTGCTTACTACCTCGTTATTCCTTATAGAAGCTACTTTACCTTACCAGATATGAGAAGTAAAGAGGGCAAAACAGAAATAAGCGGCAGAAGTGAACTTTCTTCTGATTGTTTGCCGTTATAAATTTGAATATTTGCAATTTCTTATTTTTCTAAGGAAAGTGCTCTAAGGTTTATTGACAATTGCCAGCCAGCCAGTTACAATAACAAGAGATGGCGTTGTGTTGCTATGATTGGAGGCATCTTCATGGCTGTTGCACATACAGATTTTTATCGTCATGAAAACCTCGTTCGCAAATCTATACAGATCCCCTCGACGCAGCATAAAGAGTTAAAAGCTCTTGCGGTCGAACTAGAATCCTCCCTTGGAGATGTTGTGGAGACAATTATGGAACTTATGCGACAGGATAATTACCAGCAATTAAGAACAGCAATCATCCAGAAACGTGAACGTGAACTTTCCTCCCTCAATTCCTCCCTTGACGAAGCCTACGCCTACCTCGGTTCTGTCCCAGACACACTTGAAGAGGCCTGTTTCTTTTTTGAAGCTGGTCGCGAAGGTATGGTTGCATGAGTGAAGAGGCCAGGCAATCGTTGCCCAGCCCCAGACAATATGAGCCCCACGCATCAAATCCAGGTCCACGACGAGGGGAGATCTGGGATGTGAATTGGTCGCCGGGTCGCGGTGCTGAACAGCAAGGAACACGACCGGCATTGATTATCCAGAACGACCGGGGAAATGCTTCGTCTTCCTATCCACTAACTATTGTGGCTTCTATGAGTCGGACGGAGCGCGAATTACCGCTACATGTACGTATAGCTCCATCCGCCGAGAATGGCCTGACCGATTACACTGATGTCAAGTGCGAACAGGTTATGACTATAGAAAAATCGCGTCTATTACGTCGTCGGGGTGTGATTACGTCTGAAGAATTACATCGTGTTGATACGGCTCTGTGTTTGAGTTTGAATTTATTGACGTAATATTTTCTTCAAAGAAGCGCTGAATTGGCATCCACAAAACATCCCATTCTACCTGTCAAAGATCTTTCTCACTGGCACAGGAAAGTCTGGTATCACTTGTGAAGGGAGCAGATCGTCTCCGCTAAAAATGCCGATCAGGGAATAGGTACTTTCCTGAAGCGTGAGCACCTCAACTGTGTATTTTTTCGGCTCAATGATCCAGTACTCTGTCACACCTGCTTGAGCATACAAATCATACTTTTTGCTGCGATCCAGTTTTGTCGTACTGGGAGAAGCAATTTCCACAGCCAGATCAGGCCCACCTACGATACGTGAGTCTGTGATCCTTGTTAGATTGTTGTTTAAAATAACAAGGATATCAGGCTGAACAACATTCTTCGGAGTGAGTACTACGTCAAAGGTTGCATACACACGCCCAAGGCCAGTAAACTCAACATAGGTCGTTAAATAAGTGGTTAGCCTGGTGGCAGCTCTCTGGTGCCATTCCATAGGAGAAGGGGCCATATAAAGCACTCCATCAATAATTTCGTAGCGTTTTCCATCATAGGGGAGTGCTGCATAATCATCGTAGGTCCATTCGCCCTGTCTGGGCCCAGGTACATGATCGGCAGGAGTGAGCATGGCAAGTTCCTTGGAGGTCTTCATTAATTCAGTACAACCTTTCTTCATTTCACTAACCTCTTCTACATTTCCTACAAATTCACATCCACGAATATCAGCACACCGCCACTGAAAGGTGTCATTCTTCTTTATATTATACTCAATGTTCCAAATTAATCCATCCTATCATCGGACTTCCATCAATACATTTTCAGATAACATTGATATAGGCCAATCTATGATGGCTGGCCCCTTTCGGGACAATTGGCTGTAGCAGCTTACGCTCAATGTGTGGTAGAATCATATACAAACATATACATACACGCCAGGAGATAACTAATCATGCAAAAGCAAACAGGAACGGTACAGGTTAAGCGAAATTTTCCAGAGATGCTCAAGGGAGGGGTTATCTGCGATGTCGTCAATGCAGAGCAGGCACGCATCGCTGAAGAAGCTGGTGCCTCCGCAGTGATGGCATTGGAGCGTGTACCGGCTGATATCCGCGCTCAAGGCGGCGTCGCTCGTATGAGTGATCCCGAACTTATTCTACAGATCAAAGAGGCCGTCACAATTCCCGTGATGGCGAAGTGCCGCATAGGTCATTTTGTGGAGGCCGAGATTTTACAGGCAATCGGTATAGATTGTATCGATGAGTCAGAGGTGCTGACTCCCGCCGACGAGAGCTACCATGTCAATAAACATATCTTCTCCGTCCCCTTTGTATGTGGAGCACGCGACCTTGGTGAGGCGCTGCGGCGTATCGGTGAAGGTGCATCCATGATGCGTACCAAGGGAGAGGCCGGGACCGGCAATATCGTTGAGGCCGTGCGTCATATGCGAGCCATCATGGGAGGCATTCGTCGCCTGCAAAATCTGCCGGAAGAGGAACTGATGACCGAGGCTAAAAATCTTGGCGCACCTTATGAATTGGTACGCGAAGTGGCAGCACTGGGCAAGCTTCCGGTCGTGAACTTCTCAGCCGGTGGCGTTGCAACTCCTGCTGACGCCGCTCTTATGATGCGCCTGGGTGCTGAGGGTATCTTCGTCGGCTCTGGCATCTTTAAATCGGGCGATCCATTGGCCCGTGCCAAAGCAATTGTACGAGCAACTACGCACTTTCAGGATGC
Organism: uncultured Chloroflexia bacterium; assembly: GCA_963731415.1. Taxonomy (GTDB): domain Bacteria; phylum Chloroflexota; class Ktedonobacteria; order Ktedonobacterales; family Ktedonobacteraceae; genus JACDAE01. The sequence goes on along the minus strand of CAVSVN010000018.1, from coordinate 91,422 downwards.
GAATATCGTTGCTGAAGTATCACGCAATCTGGGCGAACCAATGGTTGGTATTAATCTAGACACTCTTCCTGAAGAGGCATTGATGGCAAAACGTGGATGGTAAAATAAATTGGCAATGCAAAACTACAACTTCAAACCACGTATTGGCGTATTAGCATTACAGGGTGATTTTGAAGCTCACCTGAAAGTGCTGGCAGAACTGGGAGCGGATGGACGAGCTATTCGACTCCCCGAGCAACTTGAAGATTTAGATGGTATAATTATACCAGGTGGTGAGAGTACAACTATCGGGAAGCTGATGGTATTGTACGGCTTACATGAAATATTACAGAAGAAAATTCAAAAAGGTATCCCCATTTGGGGAACATGTGCGGGCTTAATTTTGTTATCAAAAGAGACGGATAATGCATTGGCAGGTCAGCCATTACTGGCCTCCATGGATATCCGCGTTCGTCGTAACGCATTTGGCAGTCAGCGGGAAAGTTTTGAAACTGATCTGTCCGTGCCTGCCCTGGGAGAAGCGCCATTCCACGCCTTCTTCATTCGAGGCCCATCCATTGAACGGGTCGGCCCTGAAGTAGAAGTGCTGGCAACGCTCGACGACGGAACCATCGTCGCCGTCCGAGAAGGAACCCTGTTAGGCACAGCATTTCATCCTGAGGTTGCTCAGACAAATGGTCAGAGAGACTCACGTTTCCACAACTACTTTCTCCGCATAGTAGAGAGCGTCAAAGGGTAGGAGCATTGTCCGTAGGGGTCGCGTTGACGATACCCTAAAAGACACGCTCAGACACGACGCAGGAGCACTGGATGATACGACCGGTATTATATGTTGATCTGCCGGGAATCATCTACGCCATTGATCGCCGTGCTCGCAGCAAACAGCGTACATTCGCAAATTTTGTATGCTGGCTGGAGCCCGTTGAGAATGATTTGCCTCCATCACCTATCCTGAGACATATCTTCCCGTTTTATCCTGCCACACGTACATGGATCTGTGAGGACCATTGGCGTATCCTGGGCTTTGCCCAGGTACGCGCACGTTCATCCCATACAGCCTGGGATATGGCTTATCTGGCCTCCATCGCGCAGCGTAATACTTCCGATGAAGAAGTTCTCACTGCGCTACTTGAATATACATTGGAGATGGCCGCATTTCACGGCATCCTCCGTATTTTTGCGAAGGTCGAGGATGAAATACCGGAACTGGACCTGTTCCAGCGTACGGGATTTCAACGCTACGCACGTGAACTGACCTACGTCTATGAACCTGGGTCAACTCCCTTGCCAGCGGTACCTGACCTGCCGTCTCTACGACGCTGGCATCGCCACTACGTGTGGGGATTGCACCAGCTCTATCGCTCTGTTACTCCACAACGAGTACAGATGGCGGAACTGCTGGACAACAGCGAAGAGTACGCTAAACTGCATATTGGATCTCAGCGTCCGTTGTCTTCCCCTTTCTCACGTGGAAATGAGAATTATATATGTGACGTAGGTGTACGTTTAGGAGCATGGCTGCGGATCAGCCGGGGCAAAGGCACAGAGCCGCATCGTATTTTTCTTAGCGTTCATCCAGAGCACGCCGACCTGGCCGAGCCACTCCTGCGCTTCGGTATCAATAGGCTTCTGGAGACGGACGTACGGCGCATTTATTGTCTGGTGCGTGAGTACGACTCTTTTGTCATCACCGCTTTACGCAATAGTGGATTTGAGCAGGCCTCTACCCGAGTACTGCTTGTGCGACACATGGCCTTACTGGCTATGAGGCAAAGCACAGTCCCCCTGCTAGAGCAACGAGCGGTCTATGGCTTGAAAGGCCTGGGGACGGTCAATTCTCGCCAAAAAATAATGAGGTGATTAAACTGCCTATGCAACATGTGATCACTGACGATCTGGAAGCCCTGCTGGCTACTTTGCCACCAGACATCCACGACGCGGTCAATCGGCTAGCGAACCGAACCGAACTGCTGGAGATCGTAATGGACCTCGGACGTCATGCCGAGGGCCGCTTCCCTGAGGGAGAAGTGATCCTTAGCTCCCAGCCCGTAACTTACGCCGACCTCGAATATGTGGTCGAACGTATCGGTGAGTTTGGCGACGACAACCGTGCAGGTATTGAACGCACATTGCATCGTATCAGTGCAATGCGCAACCGCAAAGGGAAAATCGTCGGCCTGACGTGCCGTATTGGGCGAGCGGTGCTTGGCAGTATTGCCTTGATCCGTGATATTGTTGAACAGGGTCAATCCATCTTGATTCTTGGTCGCCCAGGTGTGGGAAAAACCACCCTGCTGCGCGAAATAGCTCGCGTCCTCGCGGACGAAGCGAATAAACGTGTGGTGGTCGTGGACACCTCGAATGAGATTGCGGGAGACGGTGATATTCCTCATCCCGGTATCGGACGTGCGCGTCGTATGCAAGTGGCACGTACTGCGGAACAACACGCCGTCATGATTGAGGCTGTGGAAAACCACATGCCCCAGGTCATCGTGATCGACGAGATTGGCACTGAACTGGAAGCTGCCGCTGCGCGAACTATCGCGGAACGTGGCGTACAACTGGTCGCAACGGCTCATGGCAATTCGCTAGGCAACCTGCTCGTCAACCCGACTCTTTCAGACCTCGTTGGCGGCATTCAGACCGTGACCCTCGGTGACGAAGAGGCACGGCGACGCCACACACAGAAAAGTATTCTGGAGCGTAAAGCTCCTCCAACCTTTGATGTAGTGGTCGAACAGCAAAGTTGGGATGAAGTGATTGTACACCGCGATGTCGCTGATACCGTCGATAGCCTGCTACGCGGTCAACCCACGATGGCTGAGGAACGGACACGTGACGAGGAAAGCGGCCACGTCTCAGTACGGCGCACTCCTGCTGGCGCTATGGAAGTACCCGGATGGGGCGTGGGTGGCTTTGGCTCCAGTGCCAATGTAGGAGGACGCCAGAACCAGGGCTTTTCGCCCAGTACCTTTGAACGCAATGAACGGGGAGAGCGCAGAGAGCGTGGGGAAAGAGGCGATCGATCTGGAAATAACTGGACACAGATCCGCCAGATCGAGGCCCAGAGTTCTCGCAACGACAGCAACATGCGTGGCCGCAACCAGATACAGCCACAAATGAGAGCTCTCGCCCCTACCGGCACATCGCCAGCCGATGTTGAGCCACGTACGGGTACTCTGGTAACAGCCAATCGTCCAGCACCAGCTGCGACAATAACTGAAGGCATCTACCAGGCCGAAGATACTCCAGCGGTTATGCCAATAGTCAAAACCTTGCGCGTTTACCCGTTTGGCGTCAATCGTGATCGTCTGGCTGAATCTGCACGTCATCTGCGTGTACCTATCATTATTACAAATAATGAGGGCGAGGCCGATGCGGTCATTACGTTGAAAAATTACTATCGTCGTCAACCGGAGCGCCTGCAACAGGCGGAGCAGGCACGCAAGCTCATTATCATTCTGAAGAACAATACTGTGGTCCAGATGCAGCACGCCCTGGCCCGCATCTTCGATCTTCCCGAAGATACCTCTTCAGTAGAAAACGAGCAGAGTGAGTCTGCTACGGACCAATCTGGTACGCCAGAATTTGATGATCCAACGAAACAGGCCATGTTAGAGACTGAGGACGCCATCCACCAGGTCTTAAACAAGGGACTGACCACAGCGGAACTGGCACCAGCGAATGCGTACATCCGCCGCTTGCAACACCAGATGGCAACACGCTATAACCTGATCTCGCGCAGCCGGGGTAAAGAACCCTATCGCCGCGTCAAGATCTTCCGCTCACGTGATTAATGTTATAAAACAGGGATGGATCAATTCATCCCTGTTTTTATGTTTCCCCGACAGAGTTGCCACCCCTTGCCATATGCGTTATAATCCTCCCCATAGTACCCAGGCAGTGCAGCGTGGAATATATCTCAATGACCGTGGCTGTGTCCTATGCCGGGCTGAAAGGAGTCGTACCGCGTCATTATGCGTTTACTTGATAATCATACACCTACAGAGGTAACGCCTGGCTCTGTCACAATCGCTAATGTCTGGCAAGCACATAAATTTCTTAAACCAATAATGCACCACACTCTGCTTACCAATTCGCGCACAATGAGCGAGTTAACCGGAGCAGATATTTATCTCAAGGCTGAACACATGCAACGTGGTGGCTCCTTTAAAGCACGAGGAGCCGCCTACAAAATTTCACGTCTGACAAAAGAACAACGCAGCGCTGGAGTAATAGCGGCTTCAGCAGGCAATCATGCTCAGGGAGTTGCTATCGCTGCGGCAGAGCACAAAATTCCCTGTACGATAGTGATGCCTGAAATTGCTCCGCTGGCAAAAGTTACCGCGACTCAAGGCTATGGCGCGAACGTCGTCCTCTATGGCGCTACCTATGATGACGCGTATCAACATTGTCTCGAACTGCAACAGGCATCCGGTGCTACATTCGTCCATGCATTCGACGATCCCGATATCATTGCTGGCCAGGGCACATTAGGTCTGGAGATGCTCAACGACCTGCCCGATGCCGATGCTATTGTGGTTCCTATCGGCGGCGGCGGCCTTATCTCAGGCATCGCTATCGCTGCACGTGCCCTTAAACCAGACATAACCATCATCGGCGTTCAGGCTGAGGGTGCACCCAGTTGCTATGACTCACTTGAGGCAGGGGAAATCAAAACTTCTTCGTCGATCATGACCATTGCCGATGGTATTGCCACCAGACGACCAGGTGACTTGACCTTTTCTATCATTCAACGCCTGGTCGACGAAGTTGTACTGGTCAATGATGAAGCTATTATCAATGCAGTGTTATTGTTGATGGAGCGCTGCAAAATGCTAGTAGAGGGTGCAGGCGCGATCGGCCTGGCTGCTTTGTTAGCAGGCGCGGCCCAACTCAAAGGGAAAAAAGTACTCGTACCCTTAACGGGTGGCAATATCGATATCAACCTTGTTGGTCGCTTCATTGAACATGGTCTGGCTACGGCTGGTCGCTACTTTGTACTTCACACACGTCTTACAGATCGTCCGGGCGAACTTATGCGTATACTTGGCACCATTGCAGAAATGCGTATCAACGTAATCGACGTACGCCATCAACGTATCTCCAATCGTTTACCTATCATGCAGCGTGAAGAAACTATCACTCTGGAAACCCGTGATCGTGCTCAATGTGAGGAACTTTTGCTGCGGCTGAAGGCAGAAGGATATATGGTAGAAGAGGCACAAATGCTCTACGATGAGTAGGAGCTGCGTTTATGACGCCCAACCGTACAGCCCACGTTGACGATGCCCAGGTGAATTGATGATAATTCACCTGGGCATCGTCAACGTGGGCTGTACCAATTTCTATACTGGTTCGACGCGCAATAATACATCGCCTTTTTGTACGACATCGCCGCTGGTTGCAATGACAGCAACTACACGTCCAGATACCTCAGTCGTGATTTCATTGAAGACCTTCATCGCTTCCACGAGAGCAACCACCTGTCCAGTATGTATGACCTCGCCGACATTTACAAAAGAGGACGATGTTGGCGATGCCGATGCATAATAAACCCCAGTCATCGGTGAAAGAACAGGCTGTGTAATATCTTTATGTGAAACACGGCCAGCGCCAGAACCTGTATCACTGCTCAAGGGAACGGCGCTCATTACCATCCCCGGATTACGCCGAATGATGATCTCAGTATCACCCTCGGTCAACTCCAATTCACCGATTGTGCTACCATCAAGCACATTGATGATATTTTCGACGCGATCCAGCCACGACATCTTTTTCTGCGTATCCATTATTCTACTCTTCGTATCGTTTAAAAATCAGGCAGGTATTATGACCACCAAAGCCCATCGCATTCGACATCGCAACGTTTATAGTTGCATGCCGCGCCTCGTTAGGAACATAATCAAGATCACACTCAGGATCAGGATTATGCAGGTTGATGGTAGGAGGAATAACTCCCGTCAGAATGCTCTGTACCGAGATCACGGCCTCTACTGCTCCCGCCGCCCCCAATGTATGCCCTGTCATCGACTTGGTCGAACTAACAGCTACACGGTAAGCATGATCTCCCAAACAAGTTTTAATGGCTTTTGTCTCATTTTCATCATTATAGGGAGTTGAGGTACCATGTGCGTTAATATAGTCAACATCTTCTGGTTGCATACCAGCTTTTTGTAAAGCACGACGCATGGCCCGTACCAGACCAGTCCCACCGGGCGCAGGGTGCCGTCTCGTGATATGCATCCCCTGTACAACCATAGCCCACCAGTTCAGCCAGAATAGGTGCACCACGCTCACGGGCAAAATCCAGATCTTCTAGAATGAGCATACCTGATCCTTCGCCCATGACAAAACCGTCACGCTGGGCATCAAAAGGACGACTGGCTTCCTGCGGATTTTCATTATGACGCGATAAAGCATGCATATTGTCGAATGCCGCCATGGCGATAGGCGTAATAGCCTTCTCAGCACCACCTGCGATCATCGCTTTAGCATCGCCGCGACGAATAGTTTCCCATGCCTCGCCAATTGTATTTCCGCTGGTAGCACAGGCAGAAACGGCGGCCCAGTTCGGTCCCTTCGCGCCTGTCATGATAGAAATGATGCCTGGAGCACCATCAATAATCATCATATTAATAAAAAACGGGCTGATACGGTCAGGTCCTTTTTCGTGCAGAACTTTGAACTGATCATGCAACGTAACCAGACCACCTATGCCACTACCAACATAGACACCGATATCTTCGGCATTGCCCTCATTAATCTGTAGTTTAGCCTGAGCAAGTGCCTGCTTTGTGGTCGCAATGGCAAGCTGCTCGTAAGGATCGTTGCGCCGCACTTCTTTACGATCCATGTACAACGCAGGGTCAAAAGTCTTCACCTGTGCACCAAAATGCACACGATACGAACTGGTATCGTAAGCGGTAATCTCCCCTACCCCGGATCTTCCCTGACACAGCGCTTCCCACGAAGATGTCAGATCGTTACCTAACGAGGTAACCAGTCCCAAACCGGTTACAACTACACGAGACATAAAGTCACCTCCTGATATGTCATGGGCTTCTCGTACAGCGAGCGCCCGGAATTATGCGCGATCGCTTAAATGCCTAAAGCCTGAGCTTCCTCTTGGATAAAACGCGTATACGTATCACCACTGACAAAACCCGGATGCTTAAGCAAACGCTGATGAAATGGTATCGTTGTGGTAATACCCTCGATAATAAACTCATCAAGCGCACGCTGCATACGTGCAATCGCAGCTTCACGCGTCTCAGCCCAGACAACTAGCTTTGCAAGCAACGAGTCATAATGCGGTGGAACCTCGTAACCCGTAAAGAGATGGCTATCGACGCGCACTCCCGGCCCTCCCGGTGGGAGATACTGTTCAATCACACCCGTCTGAGGCCGGAAATCAGCATCGGCATCCTCCGCGGTAATGCGGCATTCTATAGCATGGCCCCGGAACTGAATCTTCTCCTGCTGAAGCTGCATAGGTTGACCATCCGCGATGCGGATCTGTTCCTTTACCAGGTCCAGGCTCGTCACCATCTCGGTCACTGGATGTTCAACCTGCAAACGGGTATTCATTTCCATAAAATAATAACGGTTCTGCTCATCAACCAGAAATTCCAATGTGCCAGCATTGCGATAGCCTACTTGCTGCACAGCACGTACTGATTTCCTGCCGATCTCATCGCGCAGCTCACGTGGTAAAAGAGGGCTGGGCGATTCTTCCAGCACCTTCTGATTACGCCGTTGACAAGAACAATTGCGCTCACCCAGGTGAACACCATTTCCATAACGATCCACCAGCACCTGAATCTCAATGTGCCTGGCTCGCTCTAGATAGCGTTCAAGGTAAAGTCCATCATCTTTAAAAGCTTCTCGCACTTCATTCTGCGCAAGGTTAAAAACGCGCTCGAACTCATCAGGTCGCTTGATCAGACGGATACCACGACCACCTCCACCTGCAACAGCTTTCAACATCAAGGGATAACCAATACCCTTCACGGCTTCCTGCGCTTCCGCAAAGGTACGCAGAATAGGAGTACCAGGAAGCGTAGGCAAGCCAGCCTCAGCCATCGCCTCACGAGCCGACACTTTGTCAGACATGACAGACATCACTTCAGCAGAGGGACCAATGAAGGTGATATTTACATCATTGCAGATTTCAGCAAAGCTAGTATTCTCCGATAGAAAACCATAGCCGGGATGAATCGCTTCCGCATTAGAAATAAGCGCAGCACTGATAATATTTGGAATGTTTAGATAACTCTTCCCACTCTGTCCCGGCCCAATACAGATACGCTCATCTGCCATACGTACAGGAAGCGAGTGCCGATCGGCCTCCGAGTGGGCAATAACACTACGTATCCCCATCTCACGACAAGCACGAATGACACGCAACGCGATTTCACCACGGTTCGCAATCAAAATTTTATTAAACATATCTCATTGATGAAGCAATTGTTTATAACAGGCTTCACCATGCTCCTCCTACCTTCAGCCCTTGAGGGGAAGTATTGTTAGGCATTATATCACAAGCTATCGTGTGCGCAATGACAAACTTACTTAAGCATATGACAAACCGAAAAATTATCCATTCTTGCTCTAAATTGCTGCCTGATTCTCCAGCATTTTTCCTTCGTATTATTATATCAACCAATTCCTCTTTTTTAGTTATATCTATCCAAAAATGCATCTAGTACTATTTTTTACGGGAAATCAGCTGTTGCGATTGACAGGGACACCCGCAATCCAGTATAATTCATGTGAAATTAGTGATCCTCCACTGGATCGCTTTGTTTATTTTCTACTTAGTCCTGGTCTTCACAAGGAGGTAAAGATGACATCTGTGTTACCGACGAAACGGATTTCGTGGAACATTCTTATCGCTGTTCTCGTCGCTCTGGCTTGCCTGGGTAGCATCATCACTACAAAAGCGGTTCATGCTGCCGGAAATAACGTATTACCAACGGATCCAAATATCAATTACGTTGGCCGCTGGGATACCAGTTCCAGTACAGTTCACACAAGTTATTGGCCCGGCGCTTACTTTACAACAACATTCACAGGCACAACCGCTAAAATCAAACTCGCGCATTCAGCCAATATCTATGTCCTGATTGATAATGGAAAAGATACCTTTTACGCCAATGCGATTGGCACGGTAAATTTAACATCGACCCCTCTTGCTGCTGGAAATCACTCCTTACGGGTCGCAGCATATTCTGAGCATGACGATATTGCATTTCAGGGGCTTGTTCTTGATACAGGAGCTAAGACAGTTGCCACTCCTATCTCTTCTCAGTTAATCGAATTTGTAGGAGATTCAATTACCGCTGGCGCGACAGACACGAAACATGCACTCTCCGACTATGCCTGGCTGATTGGAGAAAATTTAGGGGTAAAACACACCCAGATCGCTCAAGGTGGAATTTGCCTGACCGATCATGTGCAATGCGGTTCTCCTAACGCTATCGGTATGAGCAGAGCTTACTTCAACTCACAAACGGTCTACTTTCCCAATTCACCCAGTTGGGATTTTTCGCGTTATCGGCCCCGTATCATCGTAATTAACCTGGGTACCAATGATGCAGGTTACCATGTAAGTGCCGCAACATTCGAGTCAGCGTATATTACGTTCCTACAAAACATTCACGCGAAACTCCCAAATACGCATATCATAGTACTTAGAACGTTTCGTGGCACCATGGCAGCTCCTACTCTGGCAGCGGTGAAGGCCGCCAACGCCGCCGGAGATAACGATGTAAGATATATTGATACCACTGGATGGATAACCTCGGCTGATCTTAACTCTGGCCCCCATCCCAGTGATGCCGGACACGTGAAAATTGCGAATAAGCTTGGGCCAATTCTGGCACCGATTCTGGGTCTTACCTGGAAAGCTATATAGGCGCATCAACCGTTTCCTGAATTTAGGCTAATGGAAAACGTCGGCAGCTTTGTTTCGCCAAACTTGCCGACGATATAATACTCCTCTACCACAAAAATCTTACTGAAAAAGATAATTGTATGCCTGTTTCCATCAAAAAATGCCCGAACTTAAGGTATTTTCATCCTTTTTGCTTGACAACGTTTTCTTTCTCTCATATACTTAGTAGAAGATTGCTTTACAAAAGCAGCTTTTATAAAGCAATAGCCCTTTCTTTCGTTCAAGATGCAGATCAAGGCTAGCCAAAGGAGGACGCTTAAAATGGCTTTGCCCTGATCAAGGATTGACCTCTAACCAGTCGTAGCCCAACCTGTCTGAAGCAAACTCCACCTCATATTTTCACGCACGTCATGAGTAATGCTCTCTGCAATTGAGAAACACGTTTTTGTAAATGGGAACGAGGAATTTACATTGAAGTATTTGAACAGAGTATCTACAGTAAGTCTTCCGCTTGTTACGCTTTTTATCTTGATTATCTTCTCTAACGGCATAGCCAGCGCGAATGCGCTTTCTGTCAATAGTGGAGGATGGCAAGTCATTCCCAGTGCAAACGTCAAAGGTGCTACAAATACTTTGTATGGCACATCGGCGGATGCGGCCAACGATGCCTGGGCTGTTGGTCAGGAGTATAGCAATCCATCATTGCCAGTCCATGCCCTTATTGAACATTGGAATGGCTCGGCATGGAAAATTATGTCTGGTGCTCCAATATCGATAGCAGGAGCATCTACTGCCCTCGCAAGTATAGTTGCACTCAAGCCCACCGACGTCTGGGCCGCAGGGACCATCACAACGACCCCAACGACATTTTCGGTCTTCCACGCTCTTGTTGAACATTGGAATGGAAAAACGTGGAGCCAGGCATCCCCTTTCAGTCAAGAAGTTCAGCTTGAGAGTGTCTCAGCATTATCTGATACTGATGTCTGGGTTGTTGGTTGGAGCAATGGACTCCCATTCGCAGGACATTGGAATGGAAAGGCCTGGACTCAATTTTCTATTCCCGGCTCATTCGGGGGTGCCGGAGGAACGCTCTATGCGGTGCATGAAATCTCAGCAAACGATGTGTGGGCCGTGGGAACAGGCAACGAGCACCCGATCGTTGAACACTGGAATGGAACTCATTGGAACCTTATTCCCAGTCCACAAGTCGGGCAAAATCAAAATCTGGGACCAGTAGCTGTGCTATTAAGTATCACTGCTGCATCAGCAAAAGATCTCTGGGCAGTTGGAAACTATTCACCAGATGGGTCTTCGCGTGTAGCACTCATTGAACACTGGAATGGAGTTCTCTGGAGCGTGGTTCCCAGTCCGTCCACTGCAATTGATGGCGTCGATTATAACCTCAGTGGAGTAGCTGCCGTTGCGGCAAACAATATCTGGGCTGTTGGCTCTGGTATAGAAGGGCCTTTGTTTGTGCACTGGAACGGCACAGCCTGGAGCCTCGTCAAGAGTCCAACGACCTCTACTTCTTCGGAAACTCGACGGAATTTCGGCGGCATCTCCATATGCTATCTGGACAGTAGGCGACGATAGCGGAAAAACTCTGACAGAGTTCTATTCCTGACGACTTGCTACAATCAGGTGGGAGCATGAGACAGCATCGCTAACTTCGCTGCTCACTTCCACCTGTCATACCCGCCAATTGTAGCGCCAGATTGTGCGATAAAACGTTATATTTCAACTTGAGCTGCAAAATACGCTTAACTGAAGCATCGATATGGCTCGTAGAGATCTGACCGCCAGTAACAGCTTGACGCAATCCGACAACCATAGTATTGGTTTCATGGGGACCACGTGGACCAAGTATCAGGTCAGTTCCAGCTTTCACAGTCATAACGGCAGCCTGAGCAAGAGAATACGTATTGCTGATACCACCCATCCAAAGCGTGTCGCAGATGATGACACCCTTAAAATTGAGCTGGTCGCGCAGCAATTTCGTAATCACATTCGGCGAGAGCGAGGTTGGCAGATTGGGATCGAGCTGAGGATTAAGAATATGCGTGACCATCACCATAGGAACAATGCCTTCATTGATCATCGTGCGATATGGTACAAGATCGACGCTATTAAGAGTGGCAAGGCTGCGATCCATCGTCGGCAACGAGAGATGTGGATCAAGGTTAGCGCTTCCCAGGCCAGGAAAATGTTTGAGACAGCCAACGACGCCGCCTGCGCTCAACCCCTTGAGGTATGCACGTCCCATATTTGTAACAATTGTTGCATTTGAGCCGAAGGTACGATCGGGCAAGCCTGGATTGTTGGGATTTGTTAAGACATCGACGATGGGCATAAAATTGACGTTCAGACCCAGCGCTTTGAGATCAGCAGCGGCATTATGACCTGCATTATATGCTATTTGAGGATTCCCGCTTGCTCCAATAGTTGCCTCAGATGGACGCTCGCCCGTGATGAGGCGCAGTTCGTTGACCAATCCGCCCTCATAGTCGGTAGAGATAAACAGTGGAATATGTGCTCGCGCTTGCATAGCATGATTGAGCGCAACGAGTTGAGCACGACTTTGCGCATTACTATTTTTATTCTCGATGAGTACGCCGCCGATAAAGTTTTTCAAGACCATCTGCTGCAGGTTAGTATCAAAAGTCGAGCTATCGAACTCCACAATAACCATCTGACCCAGCTTCTGATCAAGGCTCATATGCTGAACGATAGCATTTAATAGATCATCTTCCGTTACATTTTTGCCAATGATTTTAGGCTGCGCAGTGGGCGTTGGCTTTGTCTTCGTAGGAGTCGGAGCAGCAGTCGTCGAGGGAAGCGTAGAGCAAGCACTATCGAGCAGCAAAACACAACTAAGCTTGACAAGAGCCGCTGCCGTCTCAAGCAATTTTCTACGCTTCTGCTGATAGTGACGCAACGTCCAATTTTTATTATTCATGAAGACATCCAATTCTGTACTAAAATAAAAAAATTATGCCCGAATACATCTAGCTTCCGCCTCTATATTACAATAACGATACACCACCTATAAGGATAGAACTGCTCTCATTTTACTTATCGCTGGACGTATTATACACCTTGACACACATTTTCAAACAGCATCTCTCTCTTGACAAGCCTTCAATATGGGGCACATACTGTTGTCACAATAGGTAAACATTTACTAAGGAGCGCGTTATGTTTGATAAAAGTAAAGTTGGCGTGAGCTTCCCGCCCTTTACCATCGAAGTTGAGCGTTGCAAAATCTCTGAACTGGCCCTCGCCATCGGTGACGATAACCCTGTTTATCATAGTCGTGAAGCCGCTCAGGCACAAGGTTTCAAAGATGTACCTTCCTTTCCTACAACACCTACCATATTTTCTTTTTGGGGTAACACTCAGCAATGGCATTATCTGGAGCAGATCGGTCTTAATGTGAAGCGTATCTTACATAGCGAGGAAGAATACGAATATCTGGCCCCTGTCTATCCCAGCGATGTGCTTACAGGTACAACGACGATTATAGATGGCAAGACACGCAAGATGAAAGATAGTTCTATGGATATTGTCACAATTGAAACACGTTATATAAATCAAGATAATCGTTCTGTATTGCTAGCTAAAAGTATGCTTATTGTGCGCGAATAATATCAAAAAACTATTTTCTTAGAGGAAAGGAGATACATACATGATCGATGGTGGGCAGACAAAACGCTACTATGAAGAGGTACAGGTCGGCGATATAATCCCACCACTGGTGAAACCGCCCATGACCCATTTACGCCTGGTCCGCTATGCTGGTGCTTCAGGTGACTTCAATCCACTACATACCGATCCTAAAGTTGGTGAGGAGATCGGTACCGGGGGCATTATTGCACATGGGATGCTTATTATGGGCTTTGTAGGTCAATTGTTGAGCGACTATACAGGACCAGAAGTTTTACGTAAATTTGGTGTGCGCTTCAAAGGAATGACGCATCTCGGTGATGAGATTACTTGTACGGGCACAATTACTGAAAAATACGAAACCGACGGCGAAGGACGGATTGCAGGTAAGGTTCAGGCAGTCGATCAAAATGGTGATGTAAAGGTTGTTGGCACATTTATAGCTGCGTTGCCGCGTCGTAGTTCGTAGCATAGTTATTTTCCGCATCCTTCCAGATCGTCCCAGAGGATGCTTACTTAGAGAAAAGGTGCTGGCGATGTTGAAGGAACATATGATCAGTTCACTCAAGAATGTCCTTCCTAAAGGGCAGGTCTTTATGGATAGAACATCACTTGTAGCATATGAGGCTGATGCCGGTGTCGATAAAGGGTTGCCAGATGCAGTGGTGTTTCCTCATACCGCAGAAGAAGTTGCACGTGTGGTTTCCTGGGCCTCAGAACATCGTATTCCCATCATAGCTCGCGGCGCAGGTACGGGACTTTCGGGCGGTGCAGTAGCTGATCGCGGAGGAAATCATCATTGAGTTTTCACACATGGATCGGCTACTTGATATCGATGTCCATGGACGGAGCGCAGTAGTCGAGCCAGCTTTGATCAACCTGCGCCTCGATGAATCTGCGAGAACGTATGATCTTTATTTTCCCCCTGATCCTGCCAGCCAGCGTGCGTCTACTATAGGTGGAAACGTGGCAGAAAACTCTGGCGGACCTCATTGCTTCAAATACGGAGTAACCACAAACTACGTTACCGGAATGGATGTCGTCTTAGCAAGTGGGCAGCGTATACGCATTGGTGGACACGCCCTGGATTACCCAGAATACGACCTGTGTGGGCTGATGACCGGTAGTGAAGGAATGCTGGGACTGATCACTTCTATTACAGTACGCCTGCTACGCATGCCGCCAGGAGTCAAAACGCTGCTGGCAATCTTTGATTCAGTTGAACAGGCTGGTAATGCTGTATCTACTGTCATTGCAACTGGCTTTGTCCCTGCTACAATGGAAATGATGGATCAGCAGATCATCAGGATGGTTGAACCATTCGCACATGCAGGTTTACCTTTGGATGCCGGGGCTATCCTTATTATCGATATTGATGGCTATCCTACAAGCATCGATGAACAGATGAACGACATCGCTGCTATTTTGCAGGCACAGAACGGATATGGCCTGCATATTGCCCGTAACGAGGAAGAGCGAGCGAGAATCTGGCTGGCCCGTAAAAGCGCTGGAGGGGCTATTGCGAGACTCGTTCCTTCTTATTATTCCATCGATATTACCGTTCCAAGAAGTCGGCTGGCAGAGATATTAACGGAGGTCAATAAGATCTGTGAACACTACAATATACGCACCGGCCATGTTCTTCATGCAGGAGATGGCAACCTGCATCCAATGTTGCTGATTCCTGAGCCGGAAAATCCAGAGCTATTACAACGCATCCATTCGGCAGCAGGAGAAATTATACAATGCAGCGTAGAAATGGGCGGCAGCTTAACCGGGGAGCATGGTGTCGGCATTGAGAAACGCGAACACATGTCTTTGATGCACAAACCGATTGAATTGATGGCGATGTGGGATGTGAAACAGGTCTTTGATGCCAATAATATTCTGAATCCAGGCAAACTTTTTCCCCCGCCAACAGATGATGATACAAAACCTTTTGCTGGCTATATAATGAATTACCCATTCAATAATCAACCACGTGAACTCACTCTGCAGCCGGGAGAAACATTCACACCAACAACAGCAGAGGAAGCCGCACAAGGATTGTTAGCTCTGACAAACTCCAGGCGACCAGTGTATATAGATGGAAGTAAGCATGCAAAAATCAATAATATAGAGTCAGTGTCAACAGTGCTCTCTACAGACAGGCTACGAGGCATCAAAACATATGCTCCCGATGACCTGTATATAACAGTTGGAGCTGGAACACCGCTTGCTGAGATACAGGCATTCCTGACAAAGGATCGCCGTCAGATTGCGCTGGCTTCTCCCTGGCCTGAAGCAACTCTTGGAGGACTCGTTGCCAGCAATATGAACGCTCCACTGCGCATGCGTTACGGTTCCATACGTGACCTCGTACTCTCCACTACAATTGCCCTTGCCAGTGGGAATGTCATACGTACAGGCCGCCCCATTGTGAAAAATGTAGCAGGCTATGATCTCACCAAGATATTTGTCGGCTCACACGGAACACTCGGGCTGATCGTTGATATCACCCTTAAACTGATGGCACTGCCCCGCACCAGGCGTACACTCCTCATTCCACTAGATGATCTACGCTATGGGCTGATCTGGGGAAGACAATTACTACCACTGGCCCTCAATGCCTCTGCAATTACTATTAGTAAAGGTTTTTCCTCAATAGAAATAAACAGAGACAACTATTTGCTAGCATATACAGTTGAAGGAATGCCAAAAGATGTGCAGGCCGAGTGCGACCAAGTACGCCACGTGCTGCATGAAACCGGAATACCCGAACCGATGGAGGTTGAAGCTCCAACGGGAACAGATATATGGATCGGAATACTGGGCCAGGCAACCCATAAGGCATTGCAGGTGCGTATTGGCATACCGAATAGAAAACTACCTGCATACATTCAGGATCAAGCTGAGTTATTGAACGGTGGATCATTTAGCGCCGATCTATGCAACGGTCTGCTGTATGTAATCAAAGAGTTTGAGGAACCTGCTGATGCAAATAGCTGGCTAGAAGCGTTGCGAAATTCCGCACTGGCAACAGGAGGATATGCAGTAGTCATTGATATGCCCGCTTTCTTACAAGGAAAAATCGACAGGTGGGGCTACCAACCAGAAGGGCTACATTTAATGCGAGCTTTAAAGGCACGCTGGGATCCACAAGGTATATTAAATCCAGGCATATTTGTGGATGGTATCTAGCCCGCTTGAAGTTATTCTTGATCAATGAAGGGAAAGAATACGACATAAAAATCAGCAGCAACCATAATGCGCTACAATATACTTAAAAAGGGAGTTTTATAGAGGCATGATGCGAACAACAGCAAACAATCAAGAGCTACTCTATTTCTGGGCCATTGGTGATTTGCACTATCGCACATTTGAAGCCTGGAATAAAATCCATATGCAACGTCTTACGCCCATGTTTGAGGATCTGCACACGCTCTGGCAGGAAGAAGGGAGACCGGCCTTCTGCGTTTCCCCTGGCGACATGGTAGAAACGTGTGCACCAGAAAATTATCGACTCGCACGTATCAAGTTAGAATCACAATTTGGCACAATCCCATTTTATGCAGGAATTGGTAATCACGAGTATTATGGACCAGAAGGTGAAGACCCGGAGACTATGGTAGAAACCTTTATGACAATGTGGGAGAAGCCTCTAAGATACGCGTGGGTAGCTGGCAAAGTGGCATGCATCATGCTCGATTATCCCGACCCTCATACATTGTCAGAAGCAAACAAGGTCTATATCTCGCAAGAAACGCTGACTTTTCTGCACGACGCCTTGAAAGAGTTCGCAGCGTACCCCGCAATAGTCTTTCTTCATTGCCCTTTGCATAATACAGTGTTAGATCGAAATCCCGAACGGCATAGTGACTACAACTCACTACAATCCTTCTTCGCACCAGAAAACTCTGCAGGAGGTACGTAGTATCCTTGCACGCCATAAGAATGTCTGCTTGTATATTAGTGGACACACACATTCGGGATGGGAAGCACCCAGCCTGGTCACCACAGAATATCTGGGTGGTCATCCTGTGACATTCGTAAATCTGATGTCGCCCTGGTATACAGGCAGGCACAAAGGCCCGCGCATTAATGCCGATGGCTCGGTACAATACATTCCAGATGATCCAGACGTGCTACCAACGTTTGCGATCCGTATTTATCGTCAACAAGCAAACATACGAGTGCGCAATCATCATACACGGCAGTGGTTGAAAGAATGGTATGTACCATGTCTATAGACAAGATGAGTGTGTCAATCACGAAGCACACAACCAGTTACGACCAAAGGCCCGGTGAAGATTATTCCACCGGGCCTTTTCCCCTCCACTACATAATCCCAACATCTTTACAGCTTGCGCGTTATTCCATTTCGAGCTTATAGTTTAGACATTCACCCTGTATCCACCCTTGCCACATTACGATAGTCAAATATAAGCATGCTCCCCCGCACCTGCACCGCCTTACACTCTCCCCTGCACATACCTCCATTACCACCATAGAAACGACACAGGTGCATCTACCAGATCCACCACCTCAATTTCTCCACACCTTACCACATAACCCCTCTCCGCAGCTTTTTCATCCCCACATCTACATATTCCCCTTACCTCTGCTGCTTCACCCTCCCCTCTCGCTACATAACCTCCACCCTATGTATCACGGTATCTACATCTACGCATTTATCCCACAAAAACATCAACATCCAACCTACGCAGGCACAAACGTCCCCAACAACGTCTACAACCCCTTCCCTCCCAACCATTCATCCCTGAGTATGTAGACGCTCCTCTTTCCCATCACGCTCACTTCACTTGCCGGAACGTTGTTTTGTATTCCCGTTCACATTGATAACTATAGCATGAAGGCATGAAAAAGCTATGAATTACTATGCCAATAATATGAATAACCATTCATAACTAGAGAGAGACTAGCAAAAATAAGTATTACAGCATTTTCATTTTCTGCTAATCTCGTGTAAACATCTCAAATGCCTGCTCCCTTATAAGCAATAAGTGGGGCGTTTGTGGTTACAGCAGCCACTACTATTTTCCCCACCTGAATGATATCATCTAAGAAAGTACTATCAATGTAGAGGGCTATATATGTTACTCCAATCCTGCCTGCTATGTGATACGGTGCAACTCGCTGCACATAATTCTGTGCTGATACTTAACTCAGCAGCAGATAATTTTGTGCGGCAGGTAGTACAGAACGAAAATATCGAGATGCTACTTCTGGCTGAAGATAATATCGCTGCTGCAAGAGCTGTAGAACGATCTTCACTTAACAGGAAAACTGCACTTCAGCATACCGCTTTTCATAACTACCTCTCACACCATCAACCAGGTACAATAGATGTTGCAGTCATGAACCTGCTTTACCAGCCGGGAACAGCCTGGGTAGTCCATGGACTACAAATAGCGGCCTACGCATTGCGACTCGGTGGACTTCTTTATGTCACGGGAGCTAAAGATCGTGGCATCCTCTCTACTGCGAAACGCATGCAGACGATATTTGGCAATGTCGAGACGCTCCAGATCAGTAAAGGGCAGCGTGTAGTATGTGCGCGAAAGCTGACGGATCGGCCTCTGGCAGAACCTATACAGGATGTCGCTGTATTTGCTTCCAGCAAGCTGGATGAAGGTACACGCCACTTGCTTGCGGCACTGGAAGTTTATACAACGGATAAAGCCCTGGACATCGGTTGTGGAGCAGGTTTTCTCGGCTTGCATATTGCTCGCCTGGCAACGAGAGGATCGGTGACGATGATTGATGTTAGCCTGGCCGCCGTCGCTGTAGCACAACGAGCAGCAGAACAAAGTGGTCTGACAAATGTGCATGTATTACCGAGCGATGGAACGGAGGCAGTGCGCGATCAACGTTTCGACCTGGTAGTTACCAATCCACCTTTTCATCAAGGTGGCATCCAGACACTGGAGATCGCCGAACGCTTTATACGCGAAGCGGCTCAGGTTTTGCAACCACAGGGACGTTTCTACCTGGTAGCAAACCGTTTCTTGAAATACGAACCGACACTACAAGCACATTTCAAACGGGTTCAAGAGGTTAGTGGAGATACACGCTATAAAGTAATGCGTGCACAGTTACAATGAGAACTGCTCTGCTCACTTGTTGGTCAAATATTAATGTGAGATACTAAAGGCAAGAATACATACGCAGAAACCTTATTCATAAGGAGCATTGCATTGCCGATTGACACGCGTAGCTCACTTTCATCTCCTCAATCGCGTGCTACTTTTTCCTGGTTTCTGCTGATCAGTGCAAATGTCTTGTGGGCCACTAGCTATGTAGCTGGTAAACTGGCTTTACAGAATACCTCGGTTATTCTCATGCTTGCGTTGCGCATGGGCATCTCTGCGCTCATTCTCCTGCCTATTCTTATCATAAAGAGGAGAGAACTCAAACTATCACGCAAGGATCTTCCTCAACTGGCACTATTATCATGTATTGGCTTTGTCATTAACAAACTCTTTGAATTTGGAGGACTGTCACTTACGACAGCCTCTGACGTTGCACTACTTATTACCAGTGAATTTATCTTCACAGCCGCCCTTTCCTGGATAGTATTGCGGGAGCATGTCAAAAAACGTACTATCTTTGCACTCTTGCTTGGTTTTGTAGGAGTATATCTTATTATTGAACGGAGCCTGCTTCCTAATCTGCCTTCTGGAGGGAGTGCTCTACGTATTCTAGGCGATCTCCTGGTCGTGCTGGGGCTGGTTATAGAAGCGTTTTATACTGTGCGTGGTAAAGCCTTACTGGTTAAACATTCACCGTTACTTATCACGGCTGCATCTATCACTGGCAGCATTGTTTTCTGGCTACCAGTTGCCGCCTGGGGAATATTCTTTGGTGGCTGGCAGTTGCCGGATAGTACTTCCTGGCTCAGTATTGGCTGGTTAGCACTTATGACTACGGTCATTGCCTACCTCGCCTGGTTCCAGGGTCTGGCAAAAGTGGATGCCTCAGTTGCCGCATCAACGCTCTTTATACAGCCATTGCTCGGTACTCTACTTGCTATTGTCCTCCTGCACGATCAGCTTACCGCTATGACAATCATAGGAGGTCTTCTGATCATTATAAGTGTGTATGTCATTTCAAGACAGTAAGTACGTATGAATTGCTATACGAGAGAGGATACATATGATAAAGCCACACAGCTCTTTTGTCGATGCTGACGACCTGCGCTTACATTATCTTTCATGGGATGGTAAACTGGCGCGGAATAATCGGTCGGAGGAGAACCTTGCCGTGGAACAGGACAACGATGATGTACCAATCGTTCTGCTTCACGGACTAAGTGCGACGGCTGATACATGGACTCTGGTGGCTGAGCATCTCTATCAAAACTATCAAGTTATTGCTTTCGACCTGCGTGGACATGGGCTTAGCGATCAACCAGCAAATGGCTATGATCTCGTGACCATCGCCGAAGAGGTCATATACGGCATGGCAGCACTGGGACTGGGGCAGGTAGCCCTGGTAGGGCATGGCTGGGGAGCACGTATTGCCCTTACGCTTGCGGCTCGTCATCCTGCACTCATCAGTCATCTTATCCTCGTTGATTGTCCGCATGTTGAACCTAAACACTGGCCCGGCATGACGCGCGAGCGTTTTATCCGTGAGAGGTCTGCGAAAGAGATCTATGATTTGCTCCAGGACTTCACTGAAACAATGCGCCAGGAAATGGATGCATTCTGGTCCCCTGAAGTAGAAGTAATCGTTTCAACATACGTGCGAGTCTTGCCTGATGGACGTGTAGAAGAACGTCTGAAGCCGGAACACCAGCAGCGCATTCGTGAGTCGGTCTGGGAAGACCGGGCACTATCCTATTATAGCAAGCTCACCTGTCCCGTTCTGCTTGTACCTGCTGCAGCAGAGCCTCAACCTGGAGGAGAACCACCGGAGCGCTTAGAAGATGCCGACGAATTTGCAGCTGCGAAGGGCTACATGGCGGCCCAGGTGGAACGGGCCATCCAGCACTGTTCCGTATTCTGGATGCCTGATACAGCACACGATATTCAGCTACAACGTCCAAAGATACTCGCAAAAGCCATCACCGATTTTATCAAAGCATGAAACAAGATAGGGCCCACGTTGACCATCGGGCCGATTTATCCGCCCACCGTACGGGCCGCGTTTACGACGCCCACCGCACAGGCCAGATTTATCTAGCCCGGTTGGCATAGAAAGGTTTTGAAAGCGCATGAGTACAGTAATCTATCTGAATGGCAATATCTACACTATGGATGCAGCACAACCACGAGCGCAGGCGATAGCAATAGACAACGGTAGTGGACGCATTCTTGCTATAGGTACAAACGACGAAGTACGCCGTGTTGGTGGACAACATACCGATCTCGTAGATCTGCATGGCCGTACAATGCTGCCCGGCTTTATCGATGCTCATATCCACCTGCTTGATACAGCCTATCGTGCCCACCACATCGATGCTGGAAATTGTAGTAGTGAAGATGCAGTGGCTGAAATGGTCCGTGAACGTGCCACCCATACTCCACAAGGAAACTGGATATTAGGAGGACACTGGGATAAAAATCTCTGGCCCGGTGGAAATTTCCCTACTCGTGCTTCACTCGATGCCGCCGCTCCCAATCATCCCGTCGCGCTCTGGAGCAAGGATGGACACATGCTCTGGGTCAACTCACTGGCACTGCAACGCGCCAATATCACAGCCGATACGCCTCAACCAGCAACCGGCGCAATTCTACGCGACGGTGCAGGCGAACCGACGGGTATTTTACAAGAGGAAGATGCTACCTCCCTTATCTATAAAGTCATTGCACCACACGATGCCGAGCTTAATCGTATGCTGATGAAACGTGCATTGAAAGAGCTACAAAAAACTGGCATTACAACTATCCATAATATTGAAGGCGATACCTCGCTGAATCTCTTCAAAGAACTACGCAATAGCGGCGAACTGGGTGTACGTGTGCAGATGATTTTGCCGCGCCAGGCATTACCACAATTACGCACTGAGGGCATCAACAACGACGAAAACGATCTTTTGCGCGTAGGAGGCATCAAAATATTCGCTGATGGTACGCTTGGTTCGCAGACCGCAGCAATGCTTGAAAGCTTTGAAGGTACCAATAACTACGGCATCCTCACTGTTCCTGAGCAAGAGATGAAGGATATCGTCAGCGACGCTACCGAGATGGGACTGATCATCGCCATTCATGCTATAGGTGATCGTGCAGCTCAGGTCGCTCTTAACTCCATTGAGCGTGCTCAGCAGATGATAGCCGAGCAGGGAACGCCATCTGATCCGGCATCCGGGCTGCGTTATCGGCTAGAACATGTGCAGTTGATCACTCCCGAAGATCTGGCACGCATGCGCCGCCTTGGAGTCATTGCTTCGATACAACCATTCCATGCGGTCGCGGACCGCGATGTTGCAGAACGTTACTGGGGCAAACGCCACCGTCACGCCTACGCCTATCGCAGTATGCACGATATGGGAATTCCCCTTGCTCTAGGTTCCGATGCACCTGTTGAAATCTTTGATCCACTACGCATCCTCTATGCTGCAACGTTACGTCGTGATGCTACGATACAACGACCAGCCTGGCTACCTGATCAGGCGCTTCCTATCACAGATGCGCTCTGGGGCTATACTCTTGGAGCCGCTTATGCAGGAGCGGAGGAACAGCGCAAAGGATCGCTGAGCGTTGGAAAATTGGGCGATGCCGTCGTATTGCGCGAGGATATTCTCAGTGTGCCCCAGGAGAAGATGTCCGAGAATGGAGTACAGGCGACAATTATTGGAGGAAATGTTGTATATGGTCATTTATAAGAAGAGGTAACTTATGCCAATAGCAATCATAGTGCATGGAGGGGCAGGCATCATTTCCCCCGATCGATCAGAAATCATGAAGGCTGGCTGCAAGGAGGCAGCGCAGATTGGATGGCAGGTTTTGCGCAAAAATGGAACAGCGCTGGATGCAGTAGAAGCTGCGGTGCGGGCACTAGAAGACAATCCCAACTATAATGCAGGTACTGGTTCCGGGCTGACGGTCGATGGCAATATCGAGATGGATGCAGGAATTATGGAAGGCCATACGCTCAATGTTGGTGCTGTAGCAAGCGTAGAACTTATCAAAAATCCGATTACATTGGCAAGAAGGATTCAGGAAAGCCCTCATGTCCTTCTGGTTGGCAGCGGAGCACAACAATTTGCTCTGGAGCACGGAATGACACTTTGCAAACGCGAGGATCTGTTAACACAGCGGCAATACGAGAGGTGGTTGAAAGCACGCAAGATACAGGGCGAGGAAATACAGAATCATCATATTGTAGGTACCATTCCAATATATGAAGAGGGCAAAAATAAGAGTAAAGGATCTGACGAGCTACCGGGGATGAAGGAAGAGAAACATGGTACAGTTGGAGCGGTAGCGCTCGATCAATTTGGTATTCTAGCTGCCGCCACCTCAACAGGCGGCACACCAAATAAATATCCTGGACGTGTTGGCGATTCCCCATTGGTAGGTTGTGGGTTCTACGCTGACGAGAACGCTGCTGTTTCCTGCACAGGACATGGAGAGGACTTTGTGCGCCTGCTCATTGCGAAACGGGCGGCAGATTTTGTTGGTAGCGGTGCCCACGCACGTGAGGCAGTTGAAAAAACACTAGCAGTCCTGGGAGCCAGAGCATATGGAACTGGAGGACTGATCCTCGTGGATCGAGGAGGCAACATTGGTATTGCATGGAACAGCCAACATATGGTCCATGCATATATAACATCTACACAAGAGATGCAAGAAGCAAAGATGGGAATGTAACTCCTTGCTAAGTTGCAAAAAAACACTCGTTGAAGTAGCCTATCGACTTAAGCAAGAAGGGCCCTATAATGGAAAGAAAGCAGAGTCAGCGCTCACAACAGTTCAGAATAATTTGGAACTGGCTTCAGTTCGTACTCATCTTGCTACTGATTGCAAGCGTCATCTGGCTCGCTATTCAACAGTGACGGATGGCACTTCAGATAGAACAACAGCAGAATACTACTACGCTCCTGATCGCGCAGATTTGTTGCCTTCAAATTGCATCCCATCAACACGATCAATTCTACCCGTCCCCTGTTACGATAAATCTGATGCCCATATTTTACATAATTACACTTTACATATTTAAAATATTATGTAAAAAAGTTATATAAAGTTAATTTTCCTAAATGCATTTACAAGAATATTCACCTATAATTAACCGTATCATCACCTTTCTCCCCTTATAAAAAGATGTATGTTAATGCATAATACTACTGTACCAAAGAGAGAGGAAAGGGCATGAGATATGATAGAGTGTTTTTTCCATTTAGAAATGGAATTGGATGACATTCTATTTCCATTTTCCACTCTGGTAAATAATAAAGTGAGTTCTTTCCAGGGGCCGGAACATCCCACTTTTTAAAAGAAGTGGGGCTAGCTTATAGAAGTGAATAATGTACCGGGGAGAGGATATTCACACAATTGAAGACACTACTTTCTGTAGTGATAATGAAAGGGATTAAAAATCATGCGTGAACTTAATGAACAGGAACTTGAACAGGTCGCTGGTGGATTGACATTCAACTATATTGCGCAGGAGCAGGCCGGTGGTACAGCTCTGGCTGGCAATGGTTTCGCTTTTTCGAAATCTTTCGCGGCATCGACCCATGGTCTAAACACCTCAAGCTCCATTGCTGCGGATAAAGGTTTCGCTTTTGGTACTGCTGCTGCTGTACAAAGCATCGCAGCCAGTTCCAGCAGTGTAACTATCGTTGGTTAACTAATTCGTACCTCTTCTCCGTCAGACGGACGGATGAGTCGGGCTGGCAATCTAGTAAGACAGGTTGTTGGCCCTTTCTTATCGATTAAGAGAGATTGATATGCAAAATATTCAACATGCTCACGAGCTCAGCGACCAGGAGTTGGAAACCGTCGTTGGTGGAACTGGTCGTTTCGCCTTAACAACTGCCAATGCCAGCGCCAGTGCATCAGCTACAGGTGGATTTTTCCATATTAACGAAGGATTTGCTGATACTGAAGCATTCACCGTAGTTAATTCTAAGGGAATGAGTACATCATTTGCCTTTGGCATTGCTTTCGCTACTGCTCTCTAAAAACACTGCCCTTTTGTAAAGGACTCTTTAGCGAGCAACGACGAAAGGGGGATGGGGAGCAACAATGCTTATCCATCCCCCATTTATTCATTTAAAAAGGTGGAAGGGCATGGCAACAGCTACACCTAAACTTCCCATTTTCCGTAGTAAGACACTACAAAAATATATGCAGAACAGGGAGAAGAGCGTTCTTCCTCGTATCGTCGCGCCACCTGTTTTTGCTTTCTGTTGGATAGTGCTCATATTATTGATAACGGCTGGCATAGTAACCTGGGCGGGTCAGGTACCATCATATATCACTGGATCAGGTATCATTCTCGACGCGGGTGGTGCAGTTCATCAAAGTAATGGAGCTACCGCCGCTATTCTTTTACCTGCCAGCGATATTGCATATATACGACCTGGACTTCCTGTCCAGATACAGATTGGTCAGGCTGGTCCTCAGCTTCATCGTACTATTGGTAGCGTCAAGCGAAATCTTCTCAGTCCTGGCGTAGTGCGCCAACAGTATGGATTTGAGGTCGCTGACCCCTCTTTAGTCGTAACTGTGCAATTAGGGCCTACTATTTCTGGGCAGTTGTACTCAGGAAGCCCTATCCACGCCCAGATTCAGATCGGATTCCATAGTCTACTTGCCTTGTTTCCTGTCGTTAATAGTCTATTGAAAGGTCAGTAAATGGACACGGACAAATATGATACTATGGCAATGCCGCTGCTTTCTTCTAGAGAAAAGCAAAAAAAAGATCTGTGGGATGCGGAGACGACACATTTAGAGGCAGTACATACTACGCCACAAAGAAACAGTAGTCTTGAACATGCAGCTAGGTGGCAAGATACACAACAACTTCCAACCTTGCGCTATGCCAATATGGCAAAAAGAGCCACATCGTATTCACATAAAGCAATTACAAACAATTTCGTTTCACCAGAACTTGCCAGACTCATTCAGCATAGAGAACAGGTAGCTAACCAGGAAACGAAATTGTTACAGGCTGTCACTCTTTCATCAGAGCAAGAGCAAGGAAAAGCCAGCGCATCTACGAAAATGCTGCAAGCAAAACCAAAGCAAGCATCACGTAGGCTATTCTCCAAAAACCTCATGTTCCCGTCCTACAACAGCTCAGTATGCTTGAATGTGGAGCAGCATGCCTCGCCATGCTATTGAGTTATTATGGTCACGAGACAACCATTGCAGAGATACGGGAGCAATGCGGAATTGGGCGTGATGGCCTTTCCGCACTTGGCATTGTCAAATCCGCACGTAAATATGGGATGCGTGTAAAAGCGCTCACATTAGAAGAAGAATGACTTCAGCTTAGTGACGCTACCTGCTATTGTACACTGGGAATTTAATCACTTTATTGTGATTGAGCGCTGGTCTTCTAAGTTTGTTGATGTGGTTGATCCAGCATCAGGTCGCAAACGCATGACGGCAAAAGAGTTCGACGAAGGCTTCACTGGTGTCGTGATCATGATGGAACCAGGAGTACAATTTTTACGCGTAAACAAAACATCCCGCCTGAACTTGAAATCGTATGCAAAAAACTATATTCACCAGGCTCCGCTTGCGCTTGATACAGGTACTTGGGGCATCTCTTCTCTTACAGATACTTGGACTTATCTTCCCTCTCCTTTCCATAATTGTCATCGACGACCTGGTCCCTATGAAAGAAAATAATGCCTTACAGTTGCTTGGCATAGGTATGATTATGCTTGTGCTGGCGCAATGGTCACCCGCCAGTTGCGCTCACTGATTCTACTCTATCTACAGGCTCGGGTCGATACAAATCTCATATTCAGTTTTCTAGAGCACATGCTCAGCCTTCCCCAACGTTTCTTCTTACAACGCTCAACCGGCGATATTCTAGCACGGGTCAGTAGCAATACTGTAATTCGTGACACCATTAGCAACCAGCTTTTTTCGAGCATCCTTGATGGAATGTTTGTACTGGTATATTTCTTTATCTTACTCTCGCAATCGCCTTCTTTCACTCCTATCATTGCTATTATAGGACTGCTGCAAGCAATTTTGCTCCTGAGCACGGGAAAGCACCTGAGCGATCTGAACCGCCGCGAACTGACAGCAGCCGGAAAATCACAGGGATATTTGACGGAGACACTGGCTGGCATCAAAACACTCAAATCGGCGGGAGCGGAGCATCGAGTATTAGAACGATGGTCCAACCTGTTTTTTGAGCAGATGAATATCTCAGTACGACGGAGTTACATCTCCAGCTTCATCGATACTGCATCCTCTACGCTTGGCACATTTGCTCCACTACTCCTTCTCTGGTTAGGAACACAGCAGGTCATTGATGGAACAATGGCGGTCGGGACAATGCTGGCACTCAATACATTGGGGACTTCCCTTCTTGGACCAGTCTCTTCACTCGTTGCCAGTTGCAGGCAGATTCAACTGGTACAATCACATATGGAACGCCTTGCCGATGTTATAGAAGCTGAACCGGAGCAAGATATACAGGCAGTAGCTCAACCACCTCTACTTACAGGCCAGATACAACTGGAATCACGTGTTTTTTCAGTATGACGCACTCATCACCCCCTGTATTACGAGATATCAATGTGAGTATCCAACCGGGCCAAAAAGTAGCGATCGTGGGAAGAACGGGTTCTGGCAAAAGTACATTGGGGAGTCTGTTGCTTGGCCTATACTCACCGACAACAGGGAACATTTTTTATGATGGTCTTCCATTACGAAAGCTCAATTACCAGGCGGTGCGCACGCAATTCGGCGTTGTGATGCAAGAGGCAAAAGTCTTTAGTGGCTCGATACGTGAAAATATCACATTGAATGATCCAGATATGAATATGGAGCAGATCATTAAAGCAGCTCAACTTGCCGCTATCCATGATGATATTATGAGCATGCCGATGGAGTATGAGACGCTGATTTCGGAAGGTGGCAATGGCTCTATCCGGTGGACAACGCCAACGACTCTGCAATAGCGCGTGCTATGGCGAAACTCGCCGAAAATTCTGTTGTTTGATGAGGCTACGAGCAGCCTGGATGTCGTAACGGAGAAAGTGGTCGAGCAAAATATTGCTCGTTTAGCATGTACCCAGATTATCATTGCGCATCGCCTGAGTACTATTCGCAATGCGGATGTGATCCTGGTCCTTTCTGAAGGGCAGATCGTGGAACGTGGCAGTCATGAGGAATTACTTAGACAAGCTGGCTACTATGCAGAACTGATTCAACATCAACTGGCAAGCGGCGAGATAACAACATCCTGAACTGTTTCCAAATTTTCCCTTAAAAGACTTCCCCTATCCGTGGAAAAGGAAGGAATGAGCCAGATAGAAGCCAGCAGCAAAGAATAGAGCAAAGAGGATAAGACCAAACAAGATCATGAGCGGTACATTCAGGTGCTGAGATCGCCTGGTATTCGCAAGAGATTGAGGATAATCAGTCTGGCGGGGTGAAACTAGCTTTACGGGCATATCAGCAACGGTCGGATCAACGGCAGCTGGTATAGAAGGAGACATCTGCTCCATAGGAAATGACTGGACATTGACATCGGAGCGGAAGGCACCGAGACTCAGGCCGGCCTGACCAGTTTCACGAACAGGAAGAGCGGTAACAAGGTTTCCGGTACCAGCAGATGAAAACGATGGAGAGAACTGAACGGGAGGAATCATGTTATCTGTCT
This sequence comes from uncultured Chloroflexia bacterium, assembly GCA_963731415.1. GTDB lineage: Bacteria > Chloroflexota > Ktedonobacteria > Ktedonobacterales > Ktedonobacteraceae > JACDAE01. Next base: position 62,057 of record CAVSVN010000018.1, on the reverse strand, counting down.
GATAAGCATTCATTGTCGAACCCACCACAGATATCACCGAGGGCGGTTCAAGAACCTCAGCCAGAACTTTTAATTCGGCCAGAAGCGCATCAGCCGTACCGATATATTGAGGATGTTGGCGTACTATCGAACGAGCAACTACTTCACACAACTCAGCAGGCACATTGCGTGAAAAACGTAAGCGTCCGTCAATAGGCGGGTCAACAACAGTCACAGATGGAGCATGGCCGGACAGGAGTTGATAGAGGAGTATACCCACAGCGCGTGTGTCATCATTGCATCGTGCCTCGCTAATCTGGCCCCAGGGCAGGTCGCGATCAGAAACCGCGATATTATCACCACCCATAGCACTCCAACCAGCGAAATAATGAATATCACTTGGCAAGGCAAAATTATTGATACGGACGACTTTGCGACGATCACGCATAATGGAAGAGGGGGTGAGGTCGCCGTGGCACATTTTACGTGACGAAGAACCTGCATAGAGCAGAGCCTGGCAGATCTGTACTCCCATGTCTACCACTTCATAGGGCGTCAGTTGTGTCTGTAGCAGCAGTGAGAAATCGTCTCCATCTACATACTCCTGCACTAGATAGAGATTGTCTGACTCGACTATTAGATCGTAGATACCAATAATATTCTGATGAGAAAATTGAGATGTGGCGCGAAGTGCGGCTCGGTACGTGGTAATATGCTCAGCAGAGGCAACCTTTACGGCAACAGAACGCTGTAATACCTGATCGAATCCCTGATAAACTGCACAAGCCTGCCCCTGCTTCAACAACCGTTGTAGCTGGTAGCGCCTGGAAATCATTCGGCCTGTTTCCGCCATAAACCCCTCAAAAAAGCGTATATTTATACTATCATCTTACACTCAGATAAATGCTGATGCAACAGAGCCAACGACTATGGGTGAGGAATCAGCATTTCTATCTCATTTCAATACAATAGAGCTTAAAGATCCTGGAGTGCCAGGGTTACGGCTCCGACCAGGTTCGCCTCTGAACCCAGACTGCCCCGCACAACACGTAGAGATTGGCTGGCAGCCAGTGGGCATAACTCCTGAATACGTGTATATAGGGGATCAATTAGCAACTCATCAGCCTGTGCTAATGCTCCTCCCAGGATAATCATACCGGGATTAACTAAAAGAACGATATTTGCAAGAGTATTTCCAAGATATTTCAGTACGTCGTCAACAAGATGTGAGGCAATTGTATCACCTTCTGCCGCCAGGCGAAAGACCTGTTCAGCAGTTATTCGCTCAGCTCTGCCGCCAGTAATACGAGAGATGGCCTCCATCGTCTCAGGATATTCTATCGCCAGGCCAAGCATAGTGCGTACAATGGCCTGTGCTGAAGCAACTGCTTCGAGATGACCAGAACCGCCGCAGGAACATTTGGGGCCATTTTCTTTCACGACCATGTGCCCAATCTCGCCCGCTGTACATGTTGTACCGTGATATATCTTTCCGTTGACCACCAGTGCTCCACCGATGCCACGTCCCAGACCAAGATAGAGCACGACCCGTTCACCGATGCCAACCCCTTGCTGTACTTCAGCCAACGCTGCTGCATTTGCATTGTTATCTATTATACAGGGGACGGCAAGTTTCTCAGTAAAATAATCCTGCAAGGGAAAATTATCCCAGCCATGAGCGTGATAGAGTGTACGTACCACACCAGAAGTTGCATCCACCAGGCCACCGACAGCTACACCTACGCGCAAAATACGTCCATTGAGAAGGCGTTCCGGTTTAGTAACATCGGTAAGCATGTCATCCAGAAGTTGCAGAATGGTTCCCGTATCAGGGACATATTCCAGGGGTCGCCGAACACGGTACAGAATTTTGCCATTCAAATCTGCCAGAGCAACCGATTGCCGTGCGCCGCTTCCGCTAATCTCAATTCCTACCACATAACCCTGCGTCGCCAGAAGTTTGCCAGTGATCCTTCCAGAAACCGATGTTCCTGCTCCGGTCAATGCGTCTGATGTATGCACCAAAGCTTGTTCTCCCTCTTTTACCATTGTTCAATCTCATTACCAGGACTACAGTACTATCGCCTAAGCAAGATTGAGCCTTACTGGGACAACACGGGTGTAGTATATCATACAGAAACCATGACGCAAAGGGTGCTAGGAAGGCAGTCCCACATCGTTGTATTGCAATGTCCTCCTCCTATTGCTACAATACACGATAGAGAGATTGTTTGAATTATTATACATCAGGTTATATACAAAAATACGGAGAATTTCTCATGGCATCATCTCCAACGGCACAGGGTCAAGTTTTTATTGGACCCGGCCTTAGCCTATTTAAAAAGGTTGTTACGCTACTAGGATTACTGGGTGTTACAGCGCTTGTGCTCTGGATCGCAATTCACCAGGGAGTATCAGCCGTAGGTAGTACTATCACCGCTATCCTATTCATTACTGGCTTTGTTCTGTATCTGCGCATCGTCGCACCTGTCCCCTTCACAATCGAATTGGAAGCGGCAGCCTTGATCAAGCGAAGTGGCAATGGAGAGATCATCTCAATTCCCTGGGAAGATCTGACACGTATAAAGGAAGAGTTTTTTCCTAATGGCAAACGTATCGGCGTGATTGCCTATCGCAAAGTCACCTCGCCACAGCAAAAAGCGAAAGCGTGGGCGGTCTACCGTGATGATGTTACCGATCTGGATGCCCTCGCCGATGCTCTGAAACAAGCAATCCCTGAAACCTGTACGTGGGAGAGTGAAACGGTTCACGAATAGGAAACAATCACGTGTAGACGCTGGCTTCAGTTGCCTTGAACGAGGCATAGACGATCTTGCCTTCGTGTAATTGCATACGAAGAGCCGAAGCCTCGGTTATTTCAGCGGTCAGTGGCGGCATGTTCTCATCCAACAGAATACTGATACGTATACGCTCATTCTCACTATCAATATGTAAAGGAGATACACCCAGGCGCAATACCTGCATAATCTCACCGCGAAAAACGTTCCGTGCTGAACTTTCTGGAGATGTTTGATAGAGCGTGATGCTGCGTGGATCAACGATAACATAAGCATCTTCACCGATAGTAAGAACTTTTTCTGTCGGCGTGTGTTCTTTCAAGGCAGCTACGATCTCAACCGATTGAGCGCCATTCTTCACCTGGATAGCATACAGAACATTCGTCTCCTGACGCACAATACGTCCGCGAAAAAAGTTCACCCCTATCAATTCAGCCACATATGGGGAGCGCGGATATGTCAGAAGCTCGCGCTGCTCCCCTTGCTGAATCACTTTACCCGCATCAAGCACAAGTATCTGCTGTCCAAAAACCAGTGCTTCTAAATATTGATGGGTTACAAGGATAGTGGTGATACCTATTTCTGCCAGGATGCGGTGCAGTTCGTGGCGTACTTCGCGGCGCGTCTGTACATCCAGCGCCGATAGGGGTTCGTCGAGAAGCAAGAGTTCTGGTTGCAGTGCCAGAGCGCGTGCGATAGCTACACGTTGTTGCTGTCCGCCTGAAAGCTGAGCGGGACGACGCAAATCAAATCCACTCAAATGAACCTGTTCCAGAGCTTCACCGACACGCTGGCGAATAAGTTGACGTGGAAGACGTTGCGCACGTAGACCAAAAGCTATATTTTCAAAGACGTTCAGGTGTGGAAAGAGCACGTAGTCCTGGAAAACGTAGCCAAAGGGGCGCTCTTGTGGAGGCACCGCAACATGCAACTCACTATCAAAATAGAGCGTCTTCTCAAGAGAAATGTGCCCACGTTGGGGATATAACAAACCTGCAAGAAGTCGCAATACCGTTGTCTTGCCTGAGCCACTTTCCCCTAACAATACCGTTGTTTTACCTGGCTCTGCAGAGAATTTCAATGAGAGGTGAAACGTATTGAGGTGCGTTTCGAGATCAACATGCAGCATGCTTTTCCTTTCAGTGACCATCTCTATTTTAGAGGTGTGGCAAAAATATTATACAGCAGAAAAGGGCAGATTTCGATATACTGGTAGGATGGTCGATAAATTGTGGGAGTCGTAAACACACCCGTAGTAGGTATGGCAAAATAACTTGCTTACTTTTTATACGTACCGCTACTTGCCTTAGATAAAAAAAAATGCTATACTGAATAAGTTGGAATATAGGCGTCTTTACTTACAGTTCCCTGTGAACGGAAACAGGAAATGGCAGGCTCATATGGCGATGAAGCCGATTGAATCAACAGCATCTTCTACATCAATCAATCAGTCTGTCCCCGCTACGAACATGCAGCTCAATTGCTCGGAAAGCGCTGGACGGGATTGTTATTAGATGCACTTTTAGAAGGTCCAAGGCGCTTTTGCGAATTGACCTCTCTAGTGGAAGGACTTTCTGACCGTGTACTAAGTGATCGTTTGCGCGAGTTGGAGACAGAAAATATCGTACAGCGTATCGTATACCCGCAAATTCCTGTTCGCGTTGAGTATCAGCTGACAGAAAAAGGGCGTGCCCTCAAACCGGTCGTGGATGCTATTCATGCCTGGGCAGAACAATGGGTATCTTTACCAGAATCAGCTCGTATCACCAATGCATTCTTCGACAGAAGAGGGTGGACAAAATACGAATGCTAGCTGTATTGAAAATTTCCAGTAGCAAACGTCTTTATATAAAGGATTTGTATGGAAAATCTATGGGCACCCTGGCGCATGGCCTTCATTACTCCGAAGACTCCTCCCCCGCCAGGCTGTATATTCTGTACTCAACCAGCAGCCAACCGTGATGAAGAGTATCATATCCTTTATCGCGGTGATCTCTGTTTCATGATGCTCAATAAATACCCTTATAATAATGGTCATCTGATGATTGCTCCATTTAAGCATGTAGGCTCTATCTCGCTACTCGATGCAGAGACGCTTGCTGAATTGATGGCGCAGGCACAGCTTGCATTGAAAGCGATACGCCTGGCAATGAATCCAGATGGCTTCAATATGGGCATCAACGAGGGCAAAGTTGCAGGCGCAGGATTTGCCGAACATATGCATTACCACATCGTTCCTCGCTGGAATGGCGACACAAATTTTATGCCAGTCGTCGCCGATATCAAGGTCATGCCAGAACATCTCGATACCGTTTATCAACAACTGAAAGCTGCACTTGCACGGGTCAAAGACGAAGAAGATAATACTCAACAATAATTCGGGACATCCCTCTGGATGTCCCAATTTTTTACCATCCTGAACTGTCCGACGAAGCGAAGTAATTCTCATTGTCATCTAGCAGGAGGTATTTACATGCTGAATCATCCACGAAGGCCACTTGGTATTATGTTGATCTCAGGCTTCTATGTCTTTGGTGCAATAGTACTCCTGGCCAGTATATTTACGATGCCTGAAATAGTAAGCAGACAAATTGCAGAAAGACAGGGACTACCTATTAATATGGGTATTAGCGTTTTACTGTTGACGGCACTACTCGCACTTTTCATCGCTTATGGACTATTTTCTCTTTCCTCCTGGGGGTTTTATCTAACACTTATCTATCTGATTTATTTTGGAAGTATTAGTTTCCTCTTAGGAGGCAAGTCAGGTATTCAGCCTTATCTTGGAAATTTGCTCTGGTCTACATTGGTAATAGTGTATCTACTTTTTAAGCGCAAAACCTTCTTTCCAAAAATGAAGGGACGGGAATTATCATGACAGCCTTCCCACTCGCAATAATCGCCGACATCCACGGCAATAGCTGGGCGCTGGAGGCCGTTCTACGCGATATTCAGCACAGGAACATTCAGCAGATCGTCAACCTGGGAGATTGCCTGTTAGGACCACTCGATCCCGCAGGAACCGCAGATCGGCTCATTGATCTCAACATCCTCACTATCCAGGGAAACGATGACCGCATACTGCTCTCGCCGCCAGAACATCCTTCCGCTGCAACTACCTACACACTGGCGCACCTGAAATCGACACACTTGGAATGGTTACGGACTTTTCCGTTGACCGCTGTAGTTGCGAATGAGATATTCTTATTTCACGGCGATCTCGCTTCGGATGAGACATATCTGCTTGAAGAAGTCACTCTCAATGGAGTTTTCCTGCGCAATACAGCAGGCATAGCAACAGCGTTAGCGAATGTTGAGCAGCCAGTCGTTCTTTGTGGACACAGTCATTTGCCACGCACAATCTTTCTACCAGATGGAAAACTTATCATAAATCCAGGTAGCGTGGGAATGCCTGCTTACACATCGGACCTTCCTCTACCCCATGGAATGGAGTCAGGTAGTCCGCATGCGAAATATGCTATTCTTAGCAAAGTAGGAGGTACGTGGCAGGTTGAGCATGTGCTCGTGCCGTATGATTGGGAAAAAGCCGCAACCGTTGCACGAAATAATGGACGTTCTGATTGGGCAAGATGGATTTCCACGGGAAGATTGTAAGTATCTTATGTCTCCACAGAGTTTCGACTATTGCGGGAACTGGACAAGAGTAAGACTCAAGCAGCGGCCTCAACGGCGGAGCACGTCACCTACGCCACTCTGCTCAGCGAAAGCAAGGCAATTAAAAATCAACTGGCACGTGAGAAGCTTGAGCAGGAGCGATTAGCGCATCAAAGTCATCTGCAAAATATCCATGATCACCGGGATAATTACTGGCATCAAGTCGAAACTGCGACGGCGCGGGGTTCCGGTGCAGGTTACGATGAAGCTGTTGAATTACTGATCAGACTGCGTGAAGTTGCTACTCAATTTAAAGAGACTCCGGCGTTTCAAGAGCGTTTCCGCACCTGGGTCCGGCCTCACCTGCGCTGTCCCGCCCTGGTCAACGCTTACAAAATCACAACTTTCCATTGCCGGAAGCATAAACAAGCTACCAGCGAAATACGTACCCGACGCCGCGCACAGTCTGAATCAATTTGGGATTGGCGGGATCTTCCTCCATCTTCTCGCGTAGCCAGCGTACATGCACATCGACGGTACGCGTATCTCCGACATAATCGTAACCCCAGACGTTATGCAGCAACTGGTCGCGCGTTAGGACAGTACCGCGATTGCGCACAAGATAGGTGAACAACTCGAACTGCTTGGGCTGTAGCTCCAGTTCCTGTCCACGACAAATCACACGCCGGCCGGCCAGATCAATACGGAGTGGACCCGCCACCAGTTCGCGATTGACCGGGCGTACTTCCTGTGCCGTTTCCTGTGCAAGTTGATGATCTTCGGCTTGAGGCGGGATAATCAAAGCGACGCAGTAAAGCACGGACTCGTGCCAATAACTCACGACGACCAAAGGGCTTCGTCACGTAGTCGTCGGCGCCCACCTCCAAGCCAACCACTTTATCTATCTCATCAGTTTTGGCAGTGAGCATCATGATAGGAGTCGTGGCTGTATTATTCTCGCGTCGCAACTGACGGCATACTTCCAGACCATCAATACCTGGCAACATAATATCTCAGAATAATCAGATCAGGTCCCTCTCTTGCGGGCAGCCTCCAGCGCACTATTGCCATCAGACGCAGTCACTACACGGTATCCCGCCTGCTCCAGATTATAGGCAATGGTCTCTACCAGAATAGCCTCGTCATCCACCACCAGTATTTTACGAGCCACACTCAGCCTCCTATCGCTTAACCGAAACGACCGCTGATATAATCTTCCGTCTCTTTCTTTTTTGGACGCTCAAAGATATCAGCTCGTTGGAGCGTGTTCAATCAGTTTCCCACTTAAAAAGAAGCCGGTAAAATGCGAGACACGAGCTGCCTGCTGCATATTATGTGTCACAATAACAATAGTATAATCCTTCACCAGCTCCGTGACCAGTTCCTCTATCTTGAGCGTCGCAATCGGATCAAGAGCGGAGGCAGGCTCATCCATCAAGCAGCACCTCAGGCTGCACAGCCAGAGCACGTGCAATACACAGACGCTGCTGCTGACCACCGGAGAGACCAAGAGCCGAAGTATCTAAGCGATCTTTAACTTCGTCCCAGAGAGCCGCACCACGCAGGCTCTTCTCGACCTGCTCCTTAATATACTTGCGCGGCTTGCCCTGGACCCGCAAACCATAAGCAATATTCTCAAAGATTGATTTTGGGAAAGGATTAGGGCGCTGAAAGACCATGCCGATGCGCTGGCGCAGCAGAACCACATCCGTGCGCTTATCATAGATATTCTGACCATCGAACATGGCCTCGCCTTCGGTACGCGTACCAGGGATGAGATCATTCATGCGATTAAGTGTACGCAGAAATGTCGATTTACCACAGCCAGACGGGCCAATCAAAGCAGTCACCTGGCGTTCACGAATAGGAATTGACACACCATAGAGAGCCTGCTTAGCCCCATAGTAGAAATTAGTATTTCTTACATCTATCTTAAATGGGCTCAGTTTTTAGCGTTTTCGTGGGGTCAAATTTCCCCATATGTTCAGATGAAGATTCATGAATCGCTGTTTACTAACATCGTTTCATATTCAACTATCCTGACTACCCTGCATTTGCTGAACTGGCTGCGGCTGGCTGAACCAGTAAGATCGCATCTGACCATTCTCTCTCCTTCACTATCATCTTCACTATTCTACACGAGCGGATATTCTTTATGCAGAGGGATGGATGTATCTACAATCAAGCGATCAGCCAATACCACAAGTCGGATATAACGCCCTGCCAGGGCCTTACTGATAAAATACGGACGACCTTCATAAGAGATGTGCCCACTGCGGGCTACTTTACGAGAAAAGATACTCGCACCTTCGGGACATAACATTTGTGCCATTGCCGTGAGAGATCGGATACAACATTCATAGCTTGTTTATCCTCGCTTTCCGTGGGCGTCCTTCACTGGTACACCCAGATGGACAGCATGTTGTTACGCCAATATAATTAACCTGACTAGCAGCCGTTACTTGCGTTGAATAACACGACCAATCGCACGCGCAGCAAGATTGATCACAGCAAAATGATGATCAGGATAGCAGCAGATCCTGCAGAGACTGCAGTCGCCTGGCTGCTGTAGACTAGTCGCTACCACGCTCCAGGTCCTGAATATAGTAAAGATGAATGGTCAGATGTGTCACTGGCAATCAATGGATTCAGCGTGAAGACGTTTGCCGGATTGATCAACCCCATTGTAAAGAGAAGAGCAGCGGCCTCACCAATAATCTTTCCAGCCGTAAGGATCAGACCAGTGATCAAACCAGGTAATGCAGACAGGCAGCACCACTGTACGTATCGTATGCCATTTGGTAGCACCAAGAGCCAGCCCACCTTCACGCATGCTCCCGTGGTACAGAGCCAAGCGCATCTTCAAAGAGACGCAATGCCAAGGAAAGTTCAGACAGAGCAGCGTCAGCGCACCTGACATACGGCTCGTCCCGAAAATGAAGCAAGTGCTAAAAGCAGTAACGCCAAACAAGCCAAGCACCAGGGAAGGTACACCAGCCAGGGTTTCAGCTGCAAAATGAATTATCGTCACAAACCGCCCTGGCGAGCATACTCTACCAGATAGATCGCCGCCGCCAGAGCGAATCGGGAACAAAATGATCTCTGACAAAATGAGAATGTAAAATGTGTTGAACATCTCAGGTCCAATGACCTGGACACTTGTGCCATAAAACTGGGTGATAAAGAAGGGCAACCTCTGCACTACCAGCTAGGATAATATATCACAATAAAGATCAGCCACCACAATAGCAGCAATCCAGCCAAAGAATCGCTACGCAATGCATTGTTAACATTGCAGCCGACTCAACCAGTGCGCTCAGCCTTGCAATCGTTGATATTTCCTGCCGAAATAGCCGTGCGTACAGCTTGTTGTGTACTCATTTATAGACACTCCTACTAGCCAGATAGCGGCTGATACAGATGAAGAGGAACGAAATGACCAGCAGGATAAACGCCAAGCGTCCAATAGGCATCGCGGGCCGGACCAAGCAGCCTCACCAAAATTGTTCGCAATCTGTTGCGTCATATTCACGTTTGGCTCGAAGAAGACTGCCAGGTGAAAAGATGTTCTTAGGTAAGCTGGCTACCTCCAAGCACCAAAGCTACAGCCAGAGTTTCACCAATAGCACGCGCCATACCCAGAATTACCGCCGTGGCCAGCCGGTTGGTGCCGCAGCCGGAAGAACCGCACTACTCATCATTTGCCAGCGCGTCGAACCAAGTGCCAGGCTGGCTTCACGCACGCTTCCTGGTACAGCGCGTAAAGCATCAATAGAGACGCTAATAATAGTAGGCAAGATCATCATGACCAGCACCACAATTGCTGCACCCCAGCCATAGCCGCCTGTTGCAGAACCTATTGACGGCCCAACAATCGCTGTAAGAAAGGAACAATGACAACCAGTCCCAGAAAACCGATCACAACCGAAGGCATACCAGTAAAGATCTCAATCAACGGATGCAGAATACTAGCCAACGACGTGGACAAATTTCGGTAAAAAAAAGAGCCATTCCAATTGCTAGAGGTGTTGCGATGATTACCGAAAAGAAGGTAATGACAACGGAACCGAGAATGAGGCCCCAGCACCATAGATAGGAGTACCGCATCAGTAGTAGCTCCAGTAGGGTCCCACGTAGTACTGGTGAAGAAGGTCTTTACATTGGCACCTTCACCAAAAACACGAAACGCATTGGCACCAATAAAAATAAAAACGCCAAGAATAACTGCTATTAGTAGTATTGCACACAAGAGAAAAACAACACGTGCAACCCTGATCAGCTACATACGACGCACGGTTCACCCGTAGCCTCCCGCTGCTCCAATTGCACAATTATACTCCTTTTGGATACATACATTAGATACATGCCATGAAATGAGTACTCCTACATGTATATTAGCTTCTAGCTCTTTGGCTGGTGAGCTTGAAGGGAGGCTGCCGCCATATCAGTGATGGAAACAAAGGCAAGTGATTGCTGCTGCTGCTTTCCCATCATCACTTAGCATATAATCGATCAATGCCTGAGCAAGTCCCGTTGCGGCACCCTTGGTGTACATATGCTCAATATTCCAGAATTTGTAGGTGTTGCTCTGTACAAGGGTAGTTGTAGGAGCATTACCATCAATATTGAGTATAGTCAACCCTGGACTTCTTTGCTGCACCCAGGGCCACATATCCAATTGCACCATCGGTCTGCTGCACATTCTTCACCACCGTACCGGTGCTATCCGTAGAAAGATTTGACGGACCACTGATAGACTCCGGTCCACCAAGAATATAGTTTTGGAAAGTGGCACGAGTACCTGAACTGGCAGGACGACTTACTACCACAATTTTGAAATTAGGCCCACCCAACTGACTCCAGTTCGTGGTCTGACCACTATAGATTCCTTTTATCTGGGCAGCCGTTAGATTTGTGACACCAGTCACCTTACTATTGATAATAAGGGAGAAGACGACAACTGCAACCTGATGATCGACCAGATCAGCCTGACCAGATTTCTTGAAGATATCAGAATTACCAATCTGCACACTACCACTCTCAGCCTGAGAAAGACCTGTGCCGCTACCACCAAGACCAACCGTAATAGTCGATCCTGAGCATTTTGCTTGATACTTAGTAGCAACTGCTTTCACCAGTGGTGCTAATGCTGTTGAACCGCTAACATTTAGATGTACCCTGAACACAATTATATGAGCCAGGGGTACCAGCTAGTACTGGATGCTAGGCGTGCTACCGGAAGATGCTGGTGTGCTACTATTGCTTCCAGTAGTCGTAGAACTTCCACATGCTGAAATAATGATCCCGAATGCCATCACTACTATCATGATAAGTGCAACACGCCAACTTTTCAACATAACTTCTCCTAACTCCCATTTATGGTGAGTTTCAAATAATGACGAACAACACTCGCATCAAGAAATACGATCTAAACATTCCATCGCTGCAAGCACTTTGCATCGATAAGGTAGCACTCCCTAATTAACTATGCTTTATGGATATGTAATGAGAGTGTTAAACTTTCCTCAGGGATAAGTTCGTGAAATTTAACACAACGGGTAAACAGGCTTGAGAAGCCAAAACAACAAAAAAGCCCCACCTCTTCTCATGAGAAAAGGTAGGGCTTAAAAAGATTTACTTACTCATACTCCTGAAACATTCCACCTTCAATAACATACAATCCTGGCAGGGTAACAGTGGGTACCCCCTTCCCTTGCTTAATTTTGAGGCGATAGAGAGCTGAATTGCTATCAAGCTTTCCGGTATAACCGATGCGTCGCGCCTCACCACAGACCTGTTCGGGCGCTGCAATAGTAGCTACTGGCACCTTGTTCCACGAATGCTTGAGCGTTGCATGCTGTATCGCAATAGCCGGAATATAAGTATGTTGCATGTATTGCGTTTGCGTTACTGCGTGGTCTTTCACGACATATTCTTCCTTGTATATTCTACGTCTGGCAAAGTAGTCGCAAGACAGGTTAGAAATGTTTTCTCACTACAGCTTATACGTGCCGCAGAGAACAAAGAGTGACAATATATTGCAAGCAGAATACATCAGTAAGCAAGTTCCCTATTTTTATGAGGCGCTCCATTTCCATATATGCACATTTCTGCCACTTGCAGCAGCAATCAGTGTACCGACAGGCGACCATGAGATGCTGCGTACCCATGATTTATGAATGCTCATGGCTATTTGTTCGCCCGTTACCACTACCCAGACTTGTACGCTTGCATCATCTCCAGCTGAAGCAACATAACAGCTATCTGGCGACCAGGCCAGGCTTTTCACTGGCTGTTTGTGCTCCGAATAGGTGAGATCCGTTTGACCCGTTATAGGCGACCAGATATGAACAGAGGTATCCTGTCCAGCAGAAGCAATATAGCGGTTGTCTGGCGACCAGGCCGCTGTATAGACTGGACCGCGATGACCATGATAGGTAAGTTGAGCATTTCCACTCAACGCATCCAACACTTGAACTGTTGCATCAAAACTGCCAGAAGCGATACGCGCCCCATCCGGCGACCAGGAACGCAGCGAAAATTCTATTCTGCTCTCTGTGAACGTAAAGTATTTTGCCGCTGAAGGCTTCCCATACCTGCAGCGTGCTATCTCCATAGTCACCACCTGATACGATATAATGACTATCCGGCGACCAGCTAATACTACGCACGAAGCGTACATGTTTAGAGTAGATAAGGGTAGTCATACCACTATCAGCTCGCCATACATGAACAGCTCCACTGGTATCGCCGGAGGCAATATACCGTCCATCCGGCGACCAGGAAACAGAGAGAATATAAGAGGAATGATGCTGATAGATGAGACGACGGATTCCTGTTATTGCATCCCATACATGCACTGTTCGATCTCGACCAGCAGAGGCAATCATACGACCATCAGGTGACCAGGCTACCGCGAAGACGTTGTCGGTGTGGCTTGTATAGGAAGTGAACATTATTAATGTTCCTTTGGTCCCTCAGTCAAGAGATTAATGGCATGTGGCAGTACAGGCAGGAGATATTCCAGACATTCTTTGACGGCTTTGGGGCTACCCGGCAGATTGACGATAAGTGTGCGACCGCGCACACCCGCTACCCCTCGCGAGAGCATAGCCATAGGGGTATATTGAAGACTGATTGCACGTAACGCTTCGGCAATTCCCTGCGCTTCTCGTTCAATCACCGCTTTTGTAGCTTCCGGCGTTACATCGCGTGGAGCAAGACCCGTTCCTCCAGTCGTGAGAATGAGGTTGAGATACCTTTCATCGCACCACGAACGCAAGGTTGCAATAATCTGCTCCTGCTCGTCGGGGATAATGGCTCCTGCGCTTATGACAATATCGGGAAGTTGCGCTACCAGAGTACGGATATTCTCCCCGCTAGTATCCTGTCGCTCACCTTTTGCTGCTCCATCGCTGATAGTCAGAACGCCGACCGTTATCATTAAGCTAACCCCCTGGCGTCAATTCACGCATCAACGCGCCAATTCTGCGCCGGGCACCATAGAGCCAGACAGTATACTCGTCAGGCATATCTTCCACCTCGACGTTACAGTCCATTTCGCTCGCCAGTTTGCGTGTAATGTGCAAAAACTGGCCCCGTTCAGCCTCATCGCGGCTCTGAGTACTTAACGCTAATCGACCCAGGCGCTCCTCTATTGGTAGCACACCATTAATTAAGGCAGTGAGTTGATCAAGGCCAAACACGACCTGTAGAGGCGGCATCTCCTTTGCCTCGCGTGGCGTGATTGAGACAGTGTGGCCACCGTTGCCATCTTTCTGCTGCTCCTGCATACTTGCGGCATCTATATAAACAGATCGCAGCCGCTCCAGAATCATCATGCGTGCCTCTTCAGGAGCATCCGAGCGAGGATGTACATATGCCAGCAGATTATAGGTTGGATCAGAATATATGAAAGGGCAAGAAATCGCTGCACGGCGTCCACAGGCCGGGCAAGTAGAGACATTGAGAAGGCCGGCCAGCACAATATAGCGCAATTGCGGATTTGCTCAACATTCACATATTCATAAATTGAGCTTGTAAACACCTCTCCACAGGGACAGGTAAATGTTTGAGTTGTCGAACGAGACATCGTAATCTTTTCTTTGTTCTAGTAGAGCTTTCTCCATCTAACGGTAAGTGCATACATTAACAAGTATACCATATAGCGGCGGATACTGTAGGGGCCGCGTTTACGACGCCCACCTCCTCCACGACGCCCACCTCCCTCACACAAAAAATGAACTGCACCCCATCCCTAGGCAGAAGAAAGGCGTGCCTGGAAACATATCCAGGCACGCCTTTACTAATTTTGCTCATGCAACCAGGCAACTTAATGCGAGAAGCGGGAGGAGGAGCGTTGTCGCTTACGACGCACAGCCTCTGCTTTACGCTTACGCCGGGCTTGAGGACTTTCATAGTGGCTACGACGACGGGCCTCACTAAGAATACCCGCCTGCTGCACTTTGCGATTAAATTGTTTCAGCGCAACCTCAAATGAACTCCCAGGACTCACAATAATCTGGCTCATTGAGATTACCAGCGCGATCTACCGCTATTTTCGTAACGGTTATTATTTTCTCGCGGCTGGTAGCAATCTTGACAATAGACGGGGCGATCCTCTCGGGGCTGAAAGGGGACGCTAGCTTCGTTCCCACAACTCGCGCAAGTGGCAGTGTACATGGGGCGTGCTTCGCGCTCACGGTAGCCGCCTCCACGCTGGCCGCCACCTGATCGTCCCTGATATCCACCGGCTTGCTTGCGGGCAGCTCGGCACTCAGGGCAACGACTAGGCGAATTGGTCAATCCACGGCTTGCATAAAATTCTTGCTCACCTGTAGTAAAGGTGAATTCCTGGTTGCAATCTCGACAATACAGGGTCTGGTCAGTCAATGAAAACTCTCTTTCTCAAATTCCGCTGTGCGGATCGAATATGTATTCCTGTATTGCGCAACATTACAGAAGTCAGTTTTGCTCTTAGCAACAATGCACTCTACAGCGTTCTCTTAGTATAGCACATCTCAGTTCCGCATGCTAGTCCTAAATTGGTCAAATTTAGGGGAAAATGTAAGACTTTATGGCAGAATTTTGTGGTATACTTGAAAAATGAAGAAAGTAGAGAGCATCAAATACTATGTCACGTACAACATTACCCATCCTGAGTACACTCCCACAATAGCTACAGGATTGGTAGAAGCTCGTACGCGCCTGGATCTAGAAGGTCGCCTGGCACGAGGAATAGGCATGTGGAAAAAACGAGGCTATGGCGTCGAGATTGTAAAAGTTAGTTGCATTGACGATTTTCAATGGGCTGCTCAGGATTAGGATCACTGCGGCACCCCAAATTATAATACAAAGAACCGAGAGCTAAAAGATGAGCAACCAATCTCCTGAAACTACTAATCAAGCACCATTCAACAGGAAAAAAAGTTCTGAGTACGCCGCCCACGTGCAAGAGGCGATGCGACATGGGGAACTTCACTCCTGGCAATATCCTGTAGCTATGACCATCCACCGTGCCCTTTCACAGGGATTGGATGAAGAGGCATGGAAACAGGAGCAACAACGCTCTATTGAATCATTGGTCCAGAAATCTCCTGATGCAAAGGCACCACACGCTGAAGCTTCCAACCGCTATGAGCAGATGGTAGCGTGTTTTAAAGATCTGCACCTCTGGCCCTGGTAAACAAATACCTTCTTACAACCGTAGGGGCGTGAGCTTGCCTCCGCCCGCTTCCCGGCATCATCGTCTTGGGAAGCGGGCGGAGGCAAGCTCACGCCCCTACGCATGATTTATTGTGCGAAAACGATAAATCATAAATTTTACGTTTTATTGCCCTACACGGCGTATCGTTGGTGGTTGCGGAGCCAGTTCGCCACATACACTACAGAAACGAGCGTTTGGTCGGTTCATGTGTCCACAAGGCCATGGTCGCAACGTTTCCTGCGCAGAGCTGTTTTGCACTCCCGGTCGGGGAGAACTGCCTGCAACTGGGGGTTGCATAGGTCCGGCCTGCCTCTGCATCGATGGTATCGTTCCTGATTGACTGGCTAAGGATTGGGATCCTGGCAGTGGCGTATTGGGATTGGGCATAGTAGTTATAGGCCCAATCGCAGGTGGGGTCACAGGATATCCAGATCGGAAATTCTGCGGTTGTTGTCCAGCTGGTGGGGTTGGAGCCTTCTTCTTACGCCCACGTACTGCAACAACGAAAAGCGAGAGAGCAAGAAGCACAATAACAGCGATAACTCCAATCGTCAGGGCCAACGACTTCCATGAAGTTGCAGGTGTGTGCGCAGAGGTTGCAGCGCTATTAGAGCTGGGTGTTGCCTGAGCCTGTAAAACTTTCTCCGTCTTCGCCTGGTTCTGTGCATAGGTCAGATAAGGAGTAATTGCCTTAAACTGCGGATAGTTTGTTGCAATTTGCTGCAACTCCTGTTGAGCCGTGTGCCAGTGACCAGTGGTAGTCGCTGAATAATCAGTGAACGCCTTATCCCAGAGCTTTTCAAACGTGCCCGGTGTTGTATTTAGATTAAGCGCAGTAATCAGAGTGCGGGCGCTATTGCTGGCCTGTAAGAAACTGGTACTACCGGGCGAGTTGGCGCTAGACAGACCGAAGCTAACAATACCAACAACATTTCCCTGACTATCAAGTCCCGGTCCGCCACTATCACCATGCTCGACATTCCCACCAACTTAAATCAGAGGCGCACCTCCCTGGGTCGTCTTGATCGAACTGACAGTGATATTGTTCACCGATGACGTAAACAGGTTCTGAGGAAGATCATTAACATCCGCATTCCCAGGAAAACCGATGATCGTTAATGCGTCCTGCGGCTGCACATTAGATGAATCAGCAAGCTGTACACTTGGCGTATCCTGAAATGGTGCATGGACAACAGCAACATCCATCTGATTAAATGGACTCTCTTTTTCTATCTTGTCTATGGTGCTATGCATTGTAGCCGGGACCGCAGAGAGGGTTGTAGCAGTCAATGGACCGGTATAATCAGTGCTCAAAAAAACTTCACTACTTTTTTGATCGTAATGCGCGGTCGATTTCAACTGACCCGCGTTTAAAGCCTGATCTACTTGAGTAGCAGCAGCAGCCTGAATACCTGTATTGGGATGCTGACTGATATAGGTAGCTACATCCTGTGCAGCAGCATCCTGCAAGACCGATGGGGGAGGACTTACAACATGATCGGCGGTAAGGATATCTCCATTAGATGTAATAAATGTACCGGTACCAGATAACTGCTCCTGGTAGGTCTGACCACTTTGAGGAAAGGTAACGGTCTGGCCGGATGGAAACTGAACGTCCAGATGACCACTAATAGATGTAATGATGCGCACAATAGCAGGCCGCGCGATATCAACTGCTCGCACGACTGGATCACTGACGTTTCCACCAGGAATGCTGCTGGCATAAGCGGTCATAGTATTGACAACGGTTGTAATTATGAGGAGCGAAAGCATACAAGCCATCAGCACTATAGGGCGTGACCGACTTTTTCGCTGAACGTTTGTTTGCATGGATCTTGTCCTGAGCATATCCTGGCATTCCACCTTCATTTACAGATAGAAGGACTCGCATGTAATTATATGGTAATCAATTTACGTTTGAGGGGGTGATAAGTTGTACTCTTTGCAGGCTCATGAAGCTGTCGGGCTGAGCGTGTAGAGCACTATTTTTAGTGATGAACATCCCTTTACCCTTACCATTCGCTGGCAAACATACCATAGAGAAACAGATCAACAAAGTGATCATAGAGCCATTCCCCCTGTTTGATGATGCCCTCGGGCTTGAAGCCCAGGCGTTGTGGTATAGCGCAACTACGTTTGTTACCAATAGCACAACGGATCTCGACTTTGTTCAGTTTCAGAATATCAAAAGCATAGTTGATCATTACTTTACATGAATTTGTCATCAACCCTTTTCCCTGATAGTTGGCGGCAAGCCAGTAGCCGATCTCAACTTTACGATGCGGCCAGTCGATAGGATGGTAGCCAATGGTACCTGTAATCTGTCCTTGATACCAGATACCGCATGCAAATCCATTATTTTCCTGATATTGCTCTTGTAAGGAGCGAATAAATGCACGTTCATCTTCAACTGAACGTGTATAGTCCACCCAGGGCAACCATTCGCGCAAATAGGAGCGATTCCGTTCGACTAGAGAAAAGATAGCAGCGGCATCGTGTTCCGTAACGAGACGCAGTTCGGTGTCTTGATCAATGATGAAGCGTAGCGGCCCCATGACTATCCTTCCTTCTATACAGATATGCAGGTCAACTTCTATATGCTCTATTGTTTCCTACAATGGCTATTTTTCCCTTGATGAGCGCCGTCTACTCTTAGATAAAAGTAGGTGCTATGAATTATATAGATGCTTCTTGTAATACCGATACATGGTATCATGACAGACTTGCGAGGTCAATCCTATCGACTATCTTCTCTGATTGGTCCAATTTGTGCCCTTTTTCAGAAACTCCTGGGGGGCACTGATCCGTATTCTAAGTAGAACAGTTATATGTTTTTAGTTCCTGATCGAAAAAAGAAGGTATGTGTAGGCGTGCCAATATTGTAATGAAATATATGATGATTAAGGAGTGTCTTGAATGTCTCTACAAAAAAGGATACCGATCCTGGCGGTGGCAATGGTGAGCATGGTAATGTAATTAGTGCATGCAGCCAACCGACCAGCCCCGCCAGTAATTCTTCCAGTTCGCTCACCGTGGGCCAGGTATTGCAAAAGAGCGCCAACGCAATGAAGCAGCTCAAGTCATCCCATGTTGATCTCCAATCAACAACGAACGTGCAGGCAAGTGGTGGCACTGCAACAACAGGAACTTCCTCGGCAACCTCAACCGCTCAAAATGTAACCGTACAGGTGAAAGGTAGCGGCAATCAGCAGTTGCCTGACCAGGAACAGTTAAATCTGACGCTCAACAACACGACGAATGTAGCGGAGATTCTGCAAGGAAATAAGGTATATATCAAGAATAACCAGGGTAAGTGGTACGTCCTGGACAAAAATTCGCTTCAGGGCGCGGTTGGCAATCCTTTCTCCGGTTTTACTATCGATCAAAACAGCCTGCTTGGGCTACTCCAGGATATCAAGCTGACCGATCATGGTACACAGTCTTTGAATGGTGTAAATCTGCGCCATATCACTGCTCAGCTGGATAAAAATGCGCTGGAGAAGCTGGTGAATAGCGATCCTCAATTGAAGAGTACATTTGGGCAGCAAAATATTGCGACTGTTCTCAATAATACAAAGTCGTTCCTTTCGACCGTTGATGTATGGATTGATGAAACCAACTTCTATGTTCATCGCAGCGAATTGAAGGTGAATCTGGCCGCTAATACTAGCTCTGTTGCTAATGGTGCGCCAACTGCCGTAAAAACTGGCCTCGACCTCATCGTCGATCTAAGCAAATTTAATGTTCCGATCACGATTACAGCGCCAACGAATGCCACTCCGACGAATAATCCTGCGGCTGTTCTGGGCAGTTAACCCTAAACTTTCTTTAGTAAGCTTACAGCAAAAATGGAGTACCTCTCAAGGTACTCCATTTTTAGAGGGTGTATTTAATAAGCTATGCAGGCGTAAAAAAGGTACCCACAGCAAGATCAAGTAGAAGGCGCAGAGCAACCATCCTTCGAGCATTGAAGTGACAATAGTATATCTGCAAGAAATGTAAGTAGTGACATTACCTATTAATCTGTACCTTTATACCAATAGAAGCCCAGTTGTACAGCCATGAAGCGGCGCTACTAGTCATGGCAACACAACCATGTGTACCCCACTGCCAACCATAAACTGGATCATCATGCCAGCCGCTTGTACCAGGGCCATAAACGGTATGCCACCAGGAATCGTGCAAGAAGTAGCCTCCATGCAAAAATTCAAGGGCATAATGAATATGGGTAGGCATGTACCAATATGGTGAACCTTTAGGCCAGGGTGAATAGAAAGTAATGTTGTTAAGCTTCGCAAAAATATGGAAAGTACCGATAGGGGTGGGCAGAACTGAACGACCAGTGACCACCTGCGTACTAAAAACCTGCTTGCCACCTTGATAAGCATAAAGCCGCTCCTGAGATAGGCTTACAACGATCAGTTTATCACGTGTCATAATCATTTTCTTATGAATGGAGGGAAGTCTGTAATGTAGAGTTCTGGAATCTCTGTTGGCAACGACCAGTCTGCTATAGATGTAAAGAGGAACAGTGTTGAAGTTAGAGACGCGATACCAGTTTGAGATATCATGCCAGATAGGCTGGCCAGAAACGGTAGCATAAACGTTTACTTTAGTATGAGGTGCATACCTGGTCACAACAGGTGCTTTTGCCGTAGTACCTGTTTGTACATTTGCCCACTCAATAGTTGTGCCTGCTTGTGGCCTGTAGGATGCGGCACGAATGAAATGAGTAGAAAGTGGATTAAACATCAGCCAGATTGCTATAAGCGAAGTGAGAGATGCAAGAATAGCGATTCTTCCCAGACGTGTTTGCATGATATCCTCCTCTATATAAAATATGCTTCCTTTTAAGTATATAGGAAGCACCTTAATAGCTATGAGAGAAGGCAGATGAAATTTAACTTCACTATCCGCTCATAAAGCACTCTGAGTTCCTTGAGAAGTCGTATCCGGTGTAGCAGTGGGTACCGGCATCGGCATCGGTGTATCTTGCGGAGTCGGTGTTACTCCCGGCGTCGGCATCGGCGTCGGTGTATCTTGCGGAGTCGGTGTTACTCCCGGCGTCGGCATCGGCGTCGGTGTATCCTGCGGAGTCGGTGTTATCCCAGGAGTCGGCGTTACTTCAGGTACTGGCTTCACAGCATCTAGCAGATTGCCACTACTTGCCGAGAACCTGTAAATCGTACCATTATCTGCATACATTATAATGACACCGTTCTCTATCGTTAGTGGAGAGCTGGGAGATGTATGAGTAGCATAAGACCATAGAAGTGCTCCATTGGTAAGTTGCAGAGCATAAATATGGCCTCTATCCGTGACTGCATATATAGCGTTATCGGTTACTAATGGCGACTGAGCGATAGCATTGTCTGCTGTATAGGTCCAGAGAATTGCACTTCCATTGTCACTGATCGCGTACACAGTATTACCGCTGACGGCAAAGTGCATAGAAGCCGGATCATAGTTAGCAATGTATGACGAAGGACCTGAAGGGAGTAGATGCGGAGTCGGTGAAGGAGTAGGAGTAGCCTTCACTCGCCTGAGGAGAGTCTGTGCGGTAGGCGAAGGCAGAGACTGTACCTTCTGTAAATTAGTGCTTAAGGCAGAAAGAGATGTGGATGAGCCAAAGCTATGTGTGCCCATAAGGATGCCGACCGACAGCGCCTGCAATAGGACTACAACGAGAACGACTGCGACGAGAGTGCCACGCATATTCTGCCAGGAACGTGATAAAAAGAACAATTTTCTAGTATTTTTTGTCGATGCAGAATAAAGTTGACGTGAGCCTTCGAGAGTCTAAATCTGAGTTTTCAATTGCTCGACGGGGCGGACAGAGACTTCAACCGGCCATATTCCTTCAAGGCCAGCATTAAAGGCATTTGCCAGCTCGCCAGCGGTTGCGAAACGTTCGGAAGGAGACTTGGCGAGTGCGCGGAGAAGG
Organism: uncultured Chloroflexia bacterium; assembly: GCA_963731415.1. Taxonomy (GTDB): domain Bacteria; phylum Chloroflexota; class Ktedonobacteria; order Ktedonobacterales; family Ktedonobacteraceae; genus JACDAE01. Next base: position 40,015 of record CAVSVN010000018.1, on the reverse strand, counting down.
GCCGCCTCGGCAGGTTCAGGCAATTCTGGTCGCAGTGCACGTGCGGGCAGAGGGGCTTCACTAATATGCTTAATACCAACATCGAGCGGTCCCTTGCCCTGGAAGGGAACCCGTCCAGTCACAAGCTGGTAGAGGAGAACACCCAGAGCATAAACATCTGCCGCAGGTTCAGCCAGTTCGCCGCGAAAAAGTTCAGGAGCCATATAAGAAGGCGTACCAAATACCTCTCCAGTCGAGGTTAGTGAAACCGGAACTGTGCTGAGTACATCAGGGCTGCTCTCGAAAAAACGTGCAATTCCAAAGTCGGAGAGAAATACATTTCCATCGGCATCCAGCAAAACATTGCCAGGCTTAATATCGCGATGCACAATTCCCTGGGCATGGGCATAATCCAGTGCACTCGCTAGTTGAGTTGCATAACGCATAACCTCAGTAAAAGGAAGTGATTTCTGCTTAGGTGGAATACGCGAAGAAAGAGTACCACCCGCCATGTAGGTCATCACAATATACGACAACTCATCCATCTTTCCATAACTGAGTACTGGAACGATATGAGGATGATGAAGCGAACTTAGAGCCTTTGCTTCTCGCATAAAACGTGTCTGAAATGCAGTACGTGTTTCAGATAAAACATACTGAGATGGCAAAAGAATTTTGATAGCGACCTGCGCTTGAGAATCGTCAAGGCGCTCTCCCAGGAAAACGGCACCCATACCTCCTTTTCCCAGGATGCGGAGCAAGCGGTAGTCAGCAATCGTTTGACCGATCAAAGCTGCGGCGTCGGCAAACATAGTATCCTTCCCCCTATGGCATTGCTGCGAAGAATTTTAAAATTCTTCTACATACAGACACGTTTATAAAGGAATTTAGTTTCTGATTTTCAAGGCTCCACTACTATTGTACAGAAAAGGATTGCTTATTACCTATTTTAAGACGTTCTTTTTAAGCGAATATGAAAAATTACCCAAATTCACTTGACAAACAGCAAACAATATGATATTATGTCAACATCAAAAAGAAATAGTCAGGGTACCGTGACCGAGTGGATAGGTGTTGCTCTGCAAAAGCAATCACGACGGTTCGAGTCCGTCCAGTATCTTTTGAGTGTAATGGAGCCTCGGAGCCCTGGAGGTTCGAATCCTCCACCGTCCATTTTTTCTACTTTTATACCCTACCCAAGCGCAAGCTGAGCCATCATCTGCCCCTCATTATATGCAGTGATAGCACCAGCCTCACCCGTTACCGGATCGACTTGCCCATCATCGTCACGATCAACGCCATTTAATGTATGATCTGCAAGTGTGGTAATCTCTGAAATCAGAGTCGTATCCCCGGGCTGCGCGATGAGCTGCCGTGCATCGTTATCGATAGTCGTTACCCATTTTTTGATATTGGCCGTGGCGATCTGCACATGCTGTGCGTGCAGCCTGATTGTATTGGTAGCGTCAGTCTGGATGGCTGCCAGAGAGGCATGTTCTGCCGCAAGAACGATATAACCATCGTTGGGATCGCGCGGATTCAACAGGCCAAAACCATCACCTACGTTGGTAACATTGAAAGCAGCACAGGTATCTGCAAGCGGCTGTGCGTTCTGCCCATTTGTCCCTTCGATCACGTTTATAATACTTTGAGCAGCACATAGTGTTTTCTGCTGTCCCTTGCCAGAGAAGCTTTTCAAGAGTTGAGCCTGCTCATTTAATACACGAGCCTGATTCCGTAAACCAACGAGCAACCCTATTTTTCCTGGCGTGGTATCGAAACGTACAAGCAGGTGCCTTATATGAATCAGTGCCAGAGGAGGAAGCGTTCCCATTAGTACGACTTCTCCTGCCGGGAACATAGGATTTCCTTGCTCCTGAGTAATTTCCAGTTGGCTGCCTTGAGCAAGTAGGTTAGTTTTATCTGTAAATTTCAGGGCAAAGTTCTGCCCCTGAGTAACGAGCACACCCAATGGCAAGGTCTTTTCTGAAGCTACATCAATGATCCAGGCATAATACTGAAGATGCTTTGGAGGAGCGCCCAGGCCATTGATTTTCAGTTGCAAGGTATTCGTGAGTCCCTGGCCTTTCTGGCTATCACTGAAAGAAACCAGACCAGTGGCCCCACTGCTAACAATTCCTTTTACATGTACGTTATCGCCTCTGCTATGCGCCAGAGCTATGAGACCAGCTGAAGCGCCCGCTACAAGCATGAAGAGGAGAATAGAGATGAAAACGTTACGTAGAGAGTATTTATGCGGCCTATGAGAAGGAAATATTGATGCTGAGTCGATTAAAGGTGATACTGGTGGCGGCTCTGGCTCTGACCGTGCAGGTACAGGCGTCTGAGTCATACGGAACGATGGAGGTGAAAATGATGATTGCGGTGAGGGTGGGACCTGGAGTATCGGTCTGCGTGGTATAGAATTTCTATAAGTTGGGTTGTGCTTTAGTCCCTCTGAACGAACACTGCCGATAGGTTCAGCGACTGTCGCTCCTCGCGCTCGCAGTGGCATTATCTGCTTACCACAATTACCACAGAAGATTGCATCCTCATCGCACAGCGTCTTACAACCTGGACAGAACATGGATATTTCCCCCTCAGCCAACTATACATAACATTTAGCAAATAGGATGCAAGAACTTCTCTTACGCTCCTAAACTGTTACTGCACGGCAATGATGTGGAACACATTTGTCAATAGTTCCATTATGCCGTGATAACTGATGACGAGCAACGCTACACAGGCCAATGTGATATGAACAGAGCGCCAGATACGCATAAGCTGGCGTGCTCGCTGCTGACGCAGGCACGATTGTACAAGATCGGCCCGTGTGACCAGAGTATCATGGGCACGTTGAAAGTCGAGACGCTCAGGTAAGGGAATAGCCGGAAACTTCCGTTGGATACTTCCAGAACCAAGGGCTTGCATACAATATTGCTTGAACAGATCAGATTTACCAGCACAGAGCCGCTCAATCGTGTACTCCAATTCAAGGATGCGTTCTTCAACGGCACGCACGATACCCACCCCGTTTGTATTGGCTTCACGTGCAATTACATGCGTCTGCCAGAGATCGAGCAGGCGACCTGTAACGCCACTTACCACCAGGAAAATAAGTGAAAAGAGCGCTAATCCGGCCCAGTATGTATCTGTCAGGTCGCTAAATTTCGTCACAAAACTGTTTGTAACAAAAGCATAGTTTTCATGCAACAGGGCAATCAGAATGGTGATGATACCGAGCCATGTATGCATCCAGAGCCAACTTTGCACTTTTCCTGGCAAGCCGCGTACAAAACGACGGCGCAGTGAATAAGCAGCAGTACCCAGGACTAGAATATAGGCAAGGATACCAAAGAAACGAAAAGGATCATTACCAGGAGCAGCATCCCCCTGTGCCTTGTTGGCAAGGTAGAACCAGGCATAGATTCCACCATAGAGCAGAATACTGCCAAGTAACCAGAACCATTTTGTTCTGGAGGCGGGAGTGCGCCAGATACGCCGTAATGGGCGTTCAGCCTTGCTTTGTGCTGGCCCCGATGGTTGTTTTACAACAAGAGACATAATCTCTATTTCCTCCTCTATCTGGCACGACGCCGAAGAATTTCTTCAGTTGACCCAAAGAAAGTAATGGGATTGACGCGAAGCGCGGCCCCGGTTGGGCAGGCCTGCACGCATGCCTGGTTATTGTAACCAGCACAGAGATCGCACTTGATAGCCAGTTTTTTGCGCATCTCTTCAAATGCATCAGTTGAACGCTGGATATTCAATGGACCTGGTGCAGCCGCCATTGGGAGCATTTTCTGCCCACGCTCTTTGCCTCCACCTTTCATGAAAAAATTGCTAAACTGCTGCCATGTTGATTCTGGACCATTTTTGTCAACATCACGATCATCTTCATCAAGCGACACAATAGAAATATTGTCATATGGACAACGTTCGGCGCAGATACCACAACCGATACAGCTTTCCGTAATATAAACTTCCCCGCCAGGCATACGTGCAATGCCAGCACGACTACAGAGCATGCAGACCGGGTCCTGGCACTGGCGGCAGGCAGTCGCAATACTGATATTGCCAACAACCATCCCTTTTCGATTCATACGTGAATGTCCGTGACGACGCTCACATGCCTCCTCACACTCATTGCAGTGGATACACTTATCAAGATCAATCACAAGCACTTCTGTACCTTCAACCACACCATCGGCAACCAATGAATGTAGTCCAGCACGGGTTGCAGCATCCGAGAGTGTGTTGACCTCTTCTGACTCTGAGAAGTTGAAGGGTTCAAAAACAGCGCTATACGCAATATCACTTGCATCACGGTAGAGCTGTAGCCGTTCCTGGAAACGCTGATTCACTTCAGGATAGCGCGTTAGAAGAGACGTAAGAATCTGACGTGGTACCAGAGCTACATTGGTACGAGTAATGGCAGTCACAGTTACAGCACGTCGATCACCAAGCATATCCAGGCCACCAGCAAAGTAATCACCACCCTGACGATAGGCGATAATACGTTCATCCGTCTTGCCTCGACCAGTGCCTGCCGCTGTACGTCGCGCAACTTTCACGAACCCTTCCAGCAGGATATGTAGCGACTCGCGAGCAGGCTGCCCTTTACTATCTTCGCTGAAAAGGCGCTCATCGCGGTCGTAGCGCTGAATCTGGGCCTGTTCAGCAATCTGCCGTATATCTGTGCCCATAACACCCTGAAAAAGGGACATGCGCTTGAGGATGGCCTCGGTGGAACGTGTCGCGCTCAGGCGATCAAAGAACTGACGCACAGGAGGAACGATCTCCATCAAGCGCTGCATAACCTGTTCGGGAACACCGAGTACGATAGAGGCAGCCTGAGCACGAGCGGTAACAGTATGTGGCTGACCCGTCAACAAGCCATATTCACCCATGTATTCGCCGCGACGTAATATTGCCACGGGAAGTTCTTCGCCATCAGGCCCTGAGGAAGAAAGTTCAAAGCGCCCTTCCAGAATAAAATATAGTTCACGCCCAAATTCTCCTTCATGGAGGACGACGGAACCGGGCATGAGCGCAATTACCTTAGAAGTGGCGACAAAATGGAGCAGGTAGTTGTCTGGTACCAGTTTGGGGTCACTAAACATCGGTTGTTCCCGCAAGCGGCTCAACAGTAGCGGCACATCCCAACCAGGAGGCAGGTAATTGAGGATACGAGTCATATCAACCTTGCCATCCCAGGGTACCCCCAATCGCTGCTTAAGCGAAAGCATAAGTAGATCGCGATGATTATCGACCGGGCAAACTGGCACACATGAACCACACATGACGCACTCATCAGTGAAACGTGCAACATGAGGTGCAATCTCATCTGAGATGGTTGCGCGATTCAGAGCCGCAATATTGATCATTGATGAGAGTGGAACCGGGCAGGCACGCATACAGCGGTCACAGCCTATACACATATCTATCTCGAAACGCACTTCCTCCTCATTAAGAGGCTTTATATCCGTGCGATGCGATAGCCCTACTAAAAATGGTGTGTTTTGTACCTGCATATTTTGCTGCATAACTATTTTCCTACATCATCGATCCTAATGGCGCACTGCAGCTTGCGCAGAAGCGTGCAATACGTGTATTCACCCCACCACAATTGTTACAAACAACTAGTTGAGGCAAAGAGGCAGATTGACTACCTCCTTGCTTCCCAGATTGTCGTTTGGTAACGGACTCACGCCCCAGGTACCTGGTTGGAGAGGAAGCCTCTTGAGGACGTTTGCTCTCCGTCTTTTCCCTGGTCTGAACAGCACCTTGTTGCATGCTCCTTGCCCCAACCTTTTCTGGCACTTGAGTACGAACTATAGTATCAGACACCGTACGCAGGTCAATAAAGTAGAGCATGCATCCCCCTAGAGAAATGCAGTCGCCGTGCGAGAGACGATAAGGATTATCAATCCTGGTCTGATTCACCATAACTCCATTACTGCTGCCCAGATCACGAATGTAAAAGCCTGTTGGACTGGGAAAGACTTCAGCATGTCGGCGCGAAACGACAGGGTCCGCAAGCCTGATATTCATATCCTCTTCTCGCCCAAGCGTTGTGCGTTTCTCATCCTTAAGCAGAAAGACCGTAGGAGGGCGATTGCCTGCTTGCGTTGTATCCTCTGACAATACAGCTAACGCAGCCGATTCTTTAAAAGTGGCAACGACGTTGGCGGGAAGAGGCATCCTCGTGCCAGGTAAAAGGAGTGAACCATCGGGATTGAGCACCGATTGACCCAACTTATCTGCTTCCTCGCCTGTTTCTGTTTCATATAACGGGATACCTGCTGAAGAAGGGCGGCCCTCAGGAACCTTTTTATCCTGTCTACCGATACTACGCAGAACAAAACTGAATTTTACGACCTTCCCAAAACGTACTATGTCATTAGCTCTAAACACATGTGTACTTGAAGGTTCCAGGCGTACATCGTTCACAAATGTACCATTGGAGCTACCCAGATCATGAAGAATATACTGGCCGTTAACGAAGCTGATCTCAGCATGACGACGTGAAACGGTTGCTTCATCGAGCAGAAGATACACTCCTGGTTGACGACCAATGGTGATAACTTTGGTTTGACTAAGGAATGTTTCACCAGACTGGTCGAGAGATTGATCCACAGGGACCAGCAAAGCTTCGGTTAAATGTTGTTGTTCAAGTGCAGTATTTAACACAGTTCCTCCTGCATATGCTGCACGTTTGATAGCAGCATCACCCAGTCTACTTACACCCAGTTGAGGAGGTGGAACGCCCTGACGATCAAGCCACTCATTAAATTTGAAGCTCTCCTCAAATAGAACGGAAACAACTGGCTGTAAGCTGACACGATGGTCAATAGCTCGTTTAAAAGTAAGCGCCTGTTTGCGATTGCCAAGCGAGAGCATACCCACAGGTATGCCATCTTTGAGCAGCACTTTTCGATACATACGTGGCCTTGGTTCGGCAATAATCTCCTGATAGCCAGGAGCATTCGTAATGCCGACCGAGGCAAAGTCGAGTCCATACAGAAACGTAGCATTATAGAAAGTGCTGGTATGAAAAGGAGCATTGTTGTCCAACAGATCAAGCATATTGTAAGCAGCAGTTCGCGCTTGCTGAATAGCTGGATACCATTGCCCAACCACACGTGTGCGCCCGGTTAGCGTATCTGTTGTCTCAACCACATCGCCAGCAGCATAGACATCGGTAGTATTCGTGCGCATTCCACTACCAACTTTTACTCCACGGCCACAGGCAATACCGCTCGTTTTGATGAAGTCGATTATTGGCTCAATACCAATAGCGATAATAACCGTTTCACAGGCAATTTGTTCGCCGCTACGTGTTACCACGCCGCTCACCTGGCCGCGTTTACCGAAAATTTCCACAACCTCTTCTTCCAGGCGCACATCAACTCCATCGCGTTGTTCTTGTTGCAATACCAGGTCGGAAGCAGTGCCATCGAGAACTTCGGACCAGAGCGTACGATGCCGTAGAATATGAGTGGCTGAATAGCCACGATGGCGCAACGTCTCTAGAGTTTCTAATGCCAGAGTACCGCTTCCAATCACTACGACGTGACGTGTCTCATTGAGATTCTGCAATAAAGCCTGGTAGTCAGCCACATTACGTAGAGTATAGACGCCTTCCAGTTGCTGACCTGGACACTTCAGGCGTGCGGGACGAGCGCCATTTGCTAATAGCAAGCGATTATAGCCAAGCTGACGTCCACTTTGGAGCTGCACACGATGTTGCATTGGCTGAATGGTAACAACACGCTCAGGTAAAAAGCGAATCATATGATCCTGATAGAAACTCGTTGATCGTGCCGATAGCTTATCTTCCTGTACACGACCCGCCAGATAATCCTTCAAGGCAGGACGATAATAGACCGGAGAAGGATCGTCAGCAATTACCGCAACAGTCGCAGCGGAATCTTCTGCACGCAGAATCTCAGCAGCAGTCGCACCAGCGATGCCGTTTCCAATAATCAGATATGTTGGGGCTGTTTGCTCAGCCATTCCTATCCTCCACAATTCCGGGCAAGCAACCCCGTACCAGGATAAAGTGACTACAATCTCTATACAGTTTCAAACAAACAACCATTCTCTATATTGTGATCGTACCATCTGCTTGAACAGTGATTTTAATGGGAGCAAGAGGAGTTTGTGCAGGCCCCTGAACGACTGCAGCATTTTGTGCTGGATTGAAAACAGCACCGTGACATGGACATTTTAATAGGCTGTCCAGAGGATCATATTTAACCGAACAACCGGCATGAGTACAGGTTGTATCGAATGCAACAAACTTATTATTCGGTAGATGTACAACTACACCGGGATTGTTCTGATCTGCAATTGGAAAATTTTTTGCACTATTAATTGGCATATCAACGTTATGCACGAGAATGCTTCCACTCCCTCCAACCTTACTTTTTACTGGCGCTGGAGTGGCAGATCGCGTTCCCCCGGAGTTTGGAGTGGTCGTTCCTCCTACAATCGTGTTTCTATTCAACAGTTTTATGCCTGCTACTCCTCCAGCTACCACCACACCTCCTCCGGCTGCAAGTAATGTGATCAGGCGACGACGCGACATGTGTGCCCGCTTCTGTCCAATCTTCATAGATTTCAGTGAAGCAGAGATCTGAGCAAACGATTGTACTTGAATTGGTGTAACAGGCGCTGCCCCAATTAGAGGGGAATACGGCTCATCAGGAGCAACTATTCGGTGATAGGCCTGAGCAAACAGAACAGGCTGGCGATAGCGCTGCATCGGCTCTTTTGCCATAGCCTTCGTGATAATATGATCAAGCTCGACCGGAAGTCCCTCGCGCCACATTTTCAGAGATGGTACTTCAGCATATAGGTGCTGCCGTGTAACTTCATCACGCGTCTTACCACTAAATGGAGAATGGCCGGTAAGCAACCGATACAGCACGGCACCCATAGCATAAATATCGGTATAAGCGTCGACTGGTTTACCAAGCAACTGCTCCGGCGAACTAGACTCACTACTACCACTAAAAGATGTGCTCGTCTGCTGGTTATCCTGTCTGCTTAATTCATACATACGCATCAGTCCAAATTCTCCCACAGTCAATTGCCTGTTAGCTTGCACATAGATGCAGGCAGTTGACAGGTTACGATGAATCATCGCATGCTGATGGGCATATTCAAGGGCTGAGGCAAACTGATCCAGATAACGACCAACTGACCTCAGATCAGTCGGTACATTCTGAGTCAGCAAACTACGCAGAGAAGTCAGAGATATATGTGGATATACCAGGTAGGGTATGCTACGATAGTTACCATAATCGAGAAGTGGCAAAATGTGAGGGTGCTGGAGAGTTGCGACCTGATTTGCCTCTTGCTGAAAGCGTCCCAGGAAGACGATATGAGCATCGTTATTAAGCTCATTCTCCTGAAGAAAGTTACCCACGAAGCGAACGATATAGGAAGTGCCTCCCCGCGAACTTGCCAGAAAGACAGGACCCCATTTACTCTGCTCTATCAATTGTTCAAGATGATAATTGCCCAGAGTCGCTCCAGTGAATTTCTCCAGGAATGTACGTTCAACCATAATCAACCTCCCCAGACGCGTACAAAGATACATTTTAGTTTGCCATCATATCAGAGTATACGTTAAGGATAGGGGTAGCAGCATCAAAGACATTACCCATTTCCTACACAGACATACCAAAAAATACATGATGGCAAAAAATACATGAGATTTGTGTAAGATTATTGGCTGGAAATTCTGGATTCTGAGTAGCCAGTCAATTCCTATTGACGCTCCAAGATGCAAGCGCTATAGTATAGACGAGACAAATTTTCTCACTAACCTCGTTAGGTGAGGCAACTGTATAAACACAGGCCACTGACCAGAAACGTCGAGAGACGCCAACGATCAGGACAGATCCCGTCGGCACAAGGCGAGATCCAAAGTGGCTGGATAGCACTCTGCTATCTTACGTTGTGCAGTGCCAAAGCTCAACTAGAGGGGGTATATATAACTATGACAATATGCCCCCTTGTGACAAAGGGGGCTTCCATGTATGCCCTGGACAACCCCCATTAAGGAGAGGTCCACATGAGCAAAACAGATAAAATGGGTACGACGGACAAGACTGCCGTTACGAAACAGCGCCGGGTGCGTCGCGTCTGGATGCGTCAGCTACTGGTATTGCTCTCTGTCATTGGCCCTGGACTGATTACCGCTAATGTCGATAATGATGCAACTGGAATTACTGGCTACTCCCTCGCTGGAGCACAGTATGGCTACGGGCTACTCTGGGCGGTTGTTCTTGTTACGATTAGTCTGGCCGTTGTGCAGGAAATGGTAGCACGTATGGGCGTCGTCACCGGGAAGGGGCTGGCCGACCTGATTCGTGAGCGCTTCGGTGTGCGCATCACCTTCTGGAGCATGTTCCTGCTCCTCATCGCTAATATCGCTACGACCGTCGCCGAATTCGCAGGAATTGCAGGGGCTATGAGTATCTTCGGCGTCAGCACTTTTATTGCAGTTCCGGTAGCAGCTATCCTGGTCTGGTTCCTGGTCATTCGAGGACAGTACAAATATGTTGAACGTGCCCTATTGGTATTATGCATAATTTATGTCAGTTATGTCGTCAGCGGATTTCTCATCCATCCCGACTGGACACAGATATTCCAGCAAACAATCAGACCACCCCTACAGCTCAATCAGGGATACCTGGTCACGCTTATCTCTGTGATTGGCACCACAATCGCTCCCTGGATGCAGTTCTACCAACAATCAGCTATCGCGGACAAACGCATATCGATCGCTCATCTTAATTATGAACGCGTTGATACATACGTCGGAGCTTTTATTACCGATTTCGTAGCATTTTTCATCGTCGTCAGTACCGGCGCAACTCTGTTCGTACATCATATTCAGATCACCGAAGCGAAAGATGCAGCCCTGGCCCTTGGTCCTCTAGCAGGCGGAAACGGGCAGATTGCCTCTATCCTCTTTGGTATAGGGCTACTCAATGCCTCCTTTATGGCTGCCAGCGTGTTGCCCCTCTCAACTGCCTACTCTATCTCCGAAGCGTTCGGTTGGGAGCGCGGTGTCGGACGCAAATTCCGAGAGGCACCACAGTTTCTTGTCCTTTACACCATGATTATCGTAATAGGAGCTGGCATCGTCCTCTTTGTCTCAAATAAACAACTGGTCTTTGTACTCACTCTTCCGAACGTTGTCGGTGGTATGTTACTTCCAGTCATTCTTGTATTAATGATTTTATTATGTAATGATCGACGTTTGATGGGGCGTTACGTCAATGGTCCTATCTTCAACATAGTGGCCTGGATAACAACAATTGTGATGACGGTTCTGACTCTACTCATCATCGTGACCACGATCTTTCCTGGCCTCTAACATAGATTAATAGGAGGATTTATGTCCATACGAGCTGTGGTTTTGCCTGCACCGGATTCTGCCCCTGAGCTACGCGAATTTGCGCAACCTGTGTTGGAGGACGGTGCGGTGTTATTGGAAACAATTGCCTCCGAAGTCTGTGGAACCGACGTACACTTGCTACATGGGCGATTGAGCGGCGTGCCATACCCGATTATTCCAGGGCATGTCAGCGTTGGACGCGTGCTCCAGGTCAAGGGAACGGTGCGCGATGTCGAGGGAGAAACGATAGAGGTGGGCGAGATCGTGACCTTCCTCGACGTTCATCGCACCTGTGGACATTGCTGGTACTGCCAGATAGCAAAAGCATCCACGCGTTGCCCCGAACGGCGCGTCTATGGTATCACATATTCAGCCAATGAAGGCTTGCTGGGTGGATGGAGTGAGCGTATCTTGCTCCTGCCCGGCGTACATATTGTAAAACTACCACCATCACTTCCTCCTGATGTGTTTATGGCTGGCGGTTGTGGCCTTCCCACAGCGCTACATGCAGTGCAACGAGGCGATATAACCTTCGGCGATACGGTCGTGATACAGGGTGCTGGACCAGTAGGATTATGTAGTGCGGTCCTGGCTCAATTACAGGGTGCCAGCCGAATTATTGTCATTGGCGGTCCTCCACAACGACTCGCAATTGCGCGTGCATTTGGCGCTGACTTGACCATCGATATTGCAGAGCACAACCCCGAGGAACGTTTACGTATTGTGCGCGAAGCTACCAACGGTCGTGGTGCCGATGTTACCATTGAGGCAACTGGTGTCCCTGTCGCTGTTGCGGAAGGATTGCGCCTGACCCGCGATGCAGGCACGCTGGTAGTCGTAGGACAATATACTGATCATGGAATGGTGAGCATCAATCCACATCTGGAACTTAATCGTCCACACTTACAGGTGCGAGGCTGCTGGGGAAGTGATCTGAGCCATCTCTATCGCGCCGTACGTACAGTGGCTCGCCATGCGGAGCGTTTCCCCTGGCGCTCAATGATCAATGGACGCTACACCCTTGAGCAAGCTAATGAGGCGCTATTGGCCGCTGAGCGGCAGGAAAGTATCAAGGCGTTGATTTTGCCGAATGGACCACTAATTTAATTATATTATCTTTTACCCACGAATTCAGCACATCGACGTAAACAAAAGCTAAGCTGACACGTTCTATACAATGAAAATACCAAAACTTCTTGACAATTAGAAAATAAGTTCTTATACTCTAAATGCAAGATATTTTTAACGGAGGTCCTCCCTCATGAGCATAGACTTCGCACATTTACATGTTCATACCGAATATTCGCTATTAGATGGTTTTAGTCGCACAAAGAAGATCGTCCAGCAGGCGAAGGCAAAAGGTATGCAACATCTCGCCATCACCGATCATGGAGCCATGTATGGCGCAATTGAATTTTATAAGGCGTGTAAAGCGGGTGGCATTAATCCTATTATAGGCATCGAAGCGTATCTTACCGAGGATATGCATGACCACTCGAAGCGCTACAGCGACGATTATCATCACCTGCTGCTACTGGCAAAAAATAATACTGGTTATCGCAACTTACTGAAATTGACAACCATTGCCCATACTGAAGGATGGCACCTCCGGCCACGTATTGATAAGAGAGTTTTGCAACAGTACGCAGAAGGTCTGATCGTTACCTCGACCTGCCTCTCCGGCGAAATTCCGAAGATGTTGCTGAAAGAGAAAATTGACGAAGCCTATAAAATGGCGGACTGGTACCGCGATGTCTTCGGACCCGAGAACTTCTACCTTGAGATTCAGGAACATCATGGCATATTTGATGATGGCAAACCTTCACCACAGGGTCAGCTCAACCAGTTGCTCTATCGTATGCATAAAGAGAAACAAATTCCACTCGTGGCAACAAACGACCTGCACTATATCGATGAGCACGACCACGCCTCACATGATGTACTCCTCTGCGTGCAGACTGGCAAGCAACTTGATACACCCAAACGCATGCGCTTCGACAGCCAGGAATATTATTTGAAAAGTCCACAGGAGATGGCACAACTTTTCCCTGAATTACCTGATGCCCTGCTCAATAGTGTGCGTATCGCCGAACAATGCAGCGTCGATCCCCTGGCATATAAAGCTCAATTGCCCAATTATCCAGTTCCTTCCGGGTATAACTCATCGGACGAGTACCTCTATACTCTCTGCACACAAGGTCTTCTAGAGCGTTTTGGTGAAATAACCGAACAGGCTAAGAGACAACTGGACTACGAATACAATATGATCGCGGAGAAAGGCTTTGTGCCCTACTTTCTCATTGAATGGGACTTCGTGAACTATGCTCGCTCAAATGGTATTCGCTGTTCCGCCAGGGGTTCTGCTGCCGGAAGTATATTGGCCTACTCGTTAGGTATTACCAACGTTGATCCGTTACGTTACCAGTTGCCGTTTGAACGCTTTTTCAATACCGAACGCGCTGACATGCCTGATATTGATATGGACTTCCCCGATGATCGGCGTGAAGAAGTGATCGAATACGTTGCCCACAAATATGGCGATGATTGTGTTGCACAGATGGTGACCTTCAATACAATGGCCGCAAAGGCTGCCGTCAAAGATGTTGCACGCGTCATGGGACAACAGGACGTTGGCGACCGCATCACACGCCTCATTCCTACTGGCCCAAAGGTAACGCTGCAAGGATCGCTCGACTCAGTAAAAGAACTCAACGCCCTCTACCATGAAAGCAAGCCAGTGCAGGATATCATCGACCAGGCTCTAAAATTAGAAGGTTCGGTGCGTACAACGGGAGTCCATGCAGCAGGAGTAATCGTTGCCAACGAGTCACTGGAGCACTTTGTCCCATTACAGTTACGCGATCCCAAAGATCCGAGCAAGGGACGCATCACACAATATGAGCAGATGCATCTTGAAGAACTGGGCCTGATCAAATTTGACTTCCTGGGCCTCTCCAACCTGACCATTCTGGATAACGCAGTCAAATTTATTAAGGCTTCGCGGAATGAAGATGTGGTATTGGAAAAGGTACCTCTTGACCCGATAGGCGACGAGGTACAGGATGAGAAACGCCGGAAGTCGTTTGAACTCCTGGCAAGTGGTGAAACGACGGGTGTCTTCCAGCTGGAAGGCCCAAAGATGCGTGAATACATCAAACAGCTCAAACCAACGCGCGTAGAAGACGTGATGGCAATGATCGCCCTCTACCGTCCTGGTCCGATGGATAGCATTCCTGATTTTATCGCCGCTAAACATGGTAAAAAGAAAATAACCTATCTGGACCCTCGCCTATCGGAATGGTTAGAAGAATCATACGGCATTATCGTATACCAGGATCAGGTACTATTCATCGCGGTAAACATGGCAGGCTTCTCCTGGGGCAAGGTGAATAAGTTCCGTAAAGCACTTAGCAAAAAAAAGATGGACGAGGTAGAGGGCTACAAGGTCGATTTTGTTAAAGGCTGCGTCAATAGTGGAATGAAGCAGAAGGATGCCGAAGAACTCTTCACGCTGGTCCTTCCTTTCGGTGGCTATGGCTTTAATAAAGCTCATGCCGCAAGCTATGCAGTTGTCGCCTTCTATACCGCTTATCTCAAAGCTAACTACACCGCCGAATTCATGGCCGCAACAATGACAACAGAGGCCGCCGACGCCAAGAAGATCGCCAACGCTATCGCCGAGTGCAAACGCATGGGCGTTGAGGTACTTGGGCCAGATGTGAACAAGAGCGACCGTGGCTTTACAGTAGAGAATATGGGTGTACGCTTTGGTCTGCTGGCAATTAAAGGCATCGGCGAGGGACCAATCAGCGAGATTGTACGGGCACGCAACGAAGGTGACCCCTTCAAATCACTGGCCGATTTCTGTACCCGCGTCGATCCGAAATTCGTCGGCAAAGGCGGAATTGAAACGCTAATCAAAGCAGGTGCGATGGACTCACTGGCCGATGGCAAACGCCATATGTTACTTGACGCCGTGGACCGTGCAATGCAATTTGGCAAGAGTGAGCGAGCCGCAAAAGAACATGGTATGGTCAGTCTCTTTGGAGATATGCAGGAGGTAGAAAGCGCGATAGAGTTCGCTCTCAACGCAAAAGCACCAGAGATGTCACGCAAACAACTGCTGGCATGGGAGAAAGAACTGATCGGCGTCTACATCTCTAAACATCCTTTGGCCTATCTCAGTGACCTTTTTGCCGAACATGTAACGCATAGTACAGCTGAAGTAAACGAGGAACTGGATAAACACAGAGTCGTCATGGGGGGCACGATTACAGAAGCACGACGCATCACTACCAAAAAGGGAGATACAATGTGCGTCGTTAAACTTGAAGACATGTTCGGCACTATCGATGTAACTATCTTCCCAAAGACATATGAAGAGACGGCAGAGCTATGGGTGGAGAATACGGTAGTAATTGTGCATGGAGAGATACAGGTACGGCGCGATGAGCCTGGACTGCTCTGTAATCGCGTCGAACAATTGAAGGCGGTTGAAGAGGAGATGAACCGCAAACACTATCAAGTCTGGCTCACACTACAATTAAGTGGCAACGATGAGGTTTCCGTCTCGAATGATATTTTGAAGGTACAGGATGTCTATCGCTTCATTCAGGAGCGCCCCGGTCGTGATTATTATGAAGTGTTCGTTGCCAATGGGGAATGGAAAGCTCGCCTTGTACCGGGCAACAATACGATGCATTATGATCAGCAGCTCCATGCTAAATTGGAAGCAGTGTTGGGAAAGGGAGCAGTCGAAGTACAGATACTGGATAGATAACGAATTGCGAAGGGCGGTAAGATCTGGAACTGCCCTTCTCATTTTGCTCTACAATCTTACATTTTTGACACTTCATCAATATATCGTTATACTTGGTAAGAAACCTTTACTATGACCCGTTCGTATACTCTTTGATAGTCAGTTTACCGTTATATAACGCAGAAAAGGCTTGAAATCGTGGGTTCCGAATATATAGGACCAGTGCCTAATCCTGATACACCCAGAAACCGACCATTTCCCATGAAAACGCAATTTATTCCTCATAAAGGTGAAAATACGTTTCTAAACTCTTCAGGTGATGGCAAATCAGATACTATAGACGATGATCAGACACAACCCGTGCGTGCAATTTCTGCTCCACAAAAAGTTGAGACTTACCAGGAACCTGCTTACCGTGAGCATGTAAGCGGTAACCTCTTCGTGCATCCATCAGACGCAACTAACTTTCGTCCAGCATATCAGCCCTATCAGCCACCTGTACAACAACAGCAACAGGGCAATTCATACCCGGTGACTCCACAACCGCTACCACAAAACAATGGCAATCCGTATCCAGCACCTTACCCATATGCCCCTTATCCACCCTATCCTGGTAATCAGCATTACGCTGGATATCCAGGCTATCCCAATGGGCAAAATAATTATACTGGAACTCAGACGCCATACGCGCCTTACTATAACTACCCTGCTTATGGCTATCCACCTTATGGCTACCAACCATACAGATATCCATATCCCTATTCCTGGGCACCTGCACAGCCAAAACGTGATGGTTATCTGCTCGGAATGTCGATCACCTCGTTTATTGGCTCAATTCTAGTATTACTTTCGGGTATCGGTAGCGCATTGTTTCTTCTGCTCATCGCTATTCTACCTACGACATCAAATCTAGGAGCAGGACAGAAATTTGGTAGTCTCGCAGAGTTTTTTGCTTTTGCTGTAGCAGGTCTTGTCGGCGGTGGTTTTACATTTTATCATAGCTTGCGCTCGCTTTTCTTAAAAAAGCGCTCAGCAGAGTTCAAATTACCGTGGTTCTGGATCTTTTTTGTCCTCTACCTGGTCGTTGTTCTTATCGCAGCAGTCATTACTGCTCATGGTCAAGCCGTCACAAATGAACCACTCACGATCTTTATGATTTCGTTGGCTGGCATCCTCCCTTCACTGACGATTGTAGCGCTTGGAGTACGCCGCGTACACTTCCCTCGGAATGCTCATTGGCCCACAAGCTGGCGGCGTTTCGCAGTGGCACTTGTTAGTGGAGCAACACTTGCCATTCTGCTGGCACTGATCTTTGAACTTGTTCTAACAGTTGTTCTGCAAAGAAGCCTGGGCGTGAATGTCTCGCTAGATAATCCTGATCAGCAAATTCCACAGGATCCGAAGGCAATACTCTTCCTGTTGCTTCTCGTCTCAGTCGTCGCTCCACTGGTCGAGGAGGGAGTCAAGCCACTGGCAGTTGTGATTATGATTGGTCGCATACGCAGCGCAGGCGAAGCTTTCATCCTGGGTCTGGCCTGTGGAACTGGATTTAACCTGATAGAGACGACCGGCTATATGGGCATGGGCTATACTAACTGGCTAGGTACGGCTATCGAACGTACCAGTTCCGGCCTGCTCCATGGTTTTGGCGCGGCCATGGTCTCCCTTGGCTGGTACTACCTGACGCATCCTAAAGAGAGCCGACACCGCTTCCTGATTCCGCTCGGCTGCTGGGGCTATGCGGTATTGCAACATGCGATCTGGAATGGTTCATTTGTTTTGCAATTACTACCAGCTCCAATTGGCCCGTACCTGGATAATGGTGTTGTTGCACTTGGCCCGCTCTCGTTCCCGTCTATCATGCTCGTCTATGGGGTGCTGACGATATTGATGTTGACGTTCTTCCTCTATATGACAAGAAAAGTACGTCCTAAAATTTCCCCACCACAACCAAAACCGGGCGAACCAGGTATTGAATCCTCACGTGAACCTGCTATAGCACGGGCGTAAGCAAATGCTTACGCCCGAAGTCCTTATTTTCTTGTTTACTCTAGCTCTGTTGAAGCTGATGTAAGTATCCACCTTGCCTCTTCAGAAGTCTTCGCTGCTAGCAATTTGAGCGTTATATTCTGTAGCACAAAACCATCTTTCATGACCATAGTCCGTTCTATTGCTAAAGGAACAAGATCAGGGAACGTTGTTTGCACTATGCCAATCAATAGATTTCGTAGAGTTTGCAGAGCTTCTTCATGTTCCTGCTGGAGAGAGCGCTCAACTTTTTTTGCGACAATGTTAAGACACATACTTGATAAATCTCTGACAAAAACCATGTATCATTATCATTAGAACAAAGCTTTGATACACCTGTAGAAAAAAACTAATCTACCGATTTAGTTATGTAAATTACCATTTTGGGTACAGGTATGAGTGAGCAATAAAGAGGAACGAGAGGAATATCTCATGTTATACGACCTGCTAAAAAAGTGCACGAGCATTTTCTTCAACCTGTTCAATAAAATTCTGGGTGGAAAATTACCCCCATTTGGTAGCGCCTGCGTGATTGCCGAAAGTCAGAATTATTATCTCGTGGTTGAATTGCCCCATAATCGGATCGTTTTCCCCGGTGGCTTTATGAACTGGCGCGAAACACCACAACAGGCTGCCGAACGGGAAGGAAGAGAGGAAACGGGACTTATTCTGCATGCAGACGACCTGGTCGGTTACTATCCGTGTGTGAGCGACAAGATCACTAACATGAGCACGATTAGCTTTGTCTATCACGCTGAAGTTATCAGCGGTGCTTTACAGATGAATCCAGAGGGACAACCACGTTGGATACATGAGAAGGAACTGCGCCCATTACTGAGTACACATTCACAGCGTATTCTGGACGATTACCTGAAATATCGCATGCAACAGAAGATGAAAACTGGCATCCTTACAAGCGAAAAGAGCCTGCAACTTGTATCATCAGGCATGCTCTATTAGCTTGACTTGTCGCAAATACTATGCTATAGTCAATAGTAATAAATATTCAAAAGGCTGTGAAAGGGATATGTCGAGTAGCCCTGCCGATTGTACAGAGAGCGACGCACCTGCTGCAAGCGTCATCTTCGGAACTGCTCGATGACACCCTGAGCCAAACAGTGAACCAACTCCATTTAAGGGTTCCAGTAGCTGACATTCGGAATGCATCCGTTATCATGCAGCGGTTTACCTTCATATCTGAGTAGAGAAGAAAAAAACCGATAAAGATCTCTGTTTTCAAACAGAGATGAATGGTGGTGGTACCACGATAGGCATTAACGCCCTCGTCCTCCAAAGGGATGAGGTTTTTTTATTGCTTAAAATGGCATCACGCGAAGCGGAAAGGCAGCAGTATGGATAGCGACGATAACGACGACGATCTGGAGGAAGACGCCTGCTATCTGAAATGATGAGTCTGCCAGGGGTGTACTTCCTGCTTAATGCATGGCAGGCTCACAGAATAACAGATAACAAAGGAGTCTTTATGGAACGTACTCTTACTCCAGAAGTACACACCCATATAGGTGAGCGTGTGCGCGTAATGGGCTGGCTACATTCGTTTCGTCAATTGGGAAGTCTCAATTTCCTCGTCATCCGTGATGGCTGGGGACTGGTACAGGCGGTTGCTGAACACGAAAAGGAAATCGCTCTCCTGCTTGAAAATAAACTTAGCGTCGAGAGCGTTATCTCTATGGAAGGGCGTGTTGTGAGCGAAGTTCAGGCACCAGGCGGCGCAGAACTTCATGACCTCTCTATTGAAATCATCACACCAATCAAAGAACCGCCATCTATTCCACTGAACAAGCGCAAGATTTCAGCAAACATCGGTACTCTGCTCGATCAAGCAGTCGTAATAAACCGTCACCCTGCCCGTCGTGCTATCTTTCATCTGGCCGCCGGAATGCTTGGAAGCTTCCGCAATACTCTGACTACACGCGGCTTTACAGAGATACAGACGCCCAAAATTGTTGCCGCTGCCACTGAGAGCGGAGCTAACGCATTCAAACTTGACTACTTTGGTCGACCTGCATACCTGGCGCAGAGTCCGCAATTCTACAAGCAGATCATGGTTGGCATCTTCGAGCGTGTCTTCGAGGTCGGTCCCGTCTTCCGTGCTGAACCGCATGACACCACACGCCACCTTAATGAGTATGTGAGCCTGGACGTAGAAATAGGTTTCATCGAGAATCACTTTACGATTATGACGTTGCTACGGGACGTTATCGCCAATATCCTTGGTACGTTCAATGAGCATTTTAGCGACGAACTGGCCTTGCTCCATGTACAGATGCCCCTTGTGCCAGCGCAGATACCACATATCCATTTTGCCGACGCGCAAGAATTGATTCTCAAATTACATAATGTGGATGTGCGAGGCGAACCGGACCTCTCACCGCAGGACGAGCGCTGGTTAGGAGAGTGGGCACAACGCGAGTTCGCCAGCGACTTCTTGTATGTCACTGGCTACCCTATGCGCAAACGTCCATTCTATACCTACCCGGACCCTGATAGACCAGAGTATTCGAACTCTTTTGACCTGCTCTTCCGTGGCACTGAACTGGTGACTGGTGGGCAACGCCTGCATCGTTACGAGGACTATATAGCAGCTCTGGAGAAGGCACAATTACCCCTTGAACCTTTTGAGTCCTACCTGGAAGCATTCAAGTACGGCATGCCTCCTCACGGTGGCTTCGCCATAGGGTCCGAGCGTCTCTTGATGCAACTGATCGGCGCTCCCAATGTACGCCTGACGACAGTGTTTCCAAGGGACTTAAACCGCCTGACTCCGTAGTAATTAAACTATATAAACTAGATTACAATCGGTTACATAAGCGTGCGTAAAGGCGTGTCACCTCTATACAACTGTATAATCTGTTTCTCTAAAATCTCTCACGGAGGAGAACTTTATGAAAGCTGTGGTATGGCGAGGCGACATGACGCTTGATATCGAGACGGTTGAGGATGCACGTATCGATGCCCCAACCGATATCCTCATGCGTGTGACCTCTACTGCTATCTGTGGTACCGATCTGCATATCTACGAGGGACGAATGGGCGAGGTCAATGGTATGGTGATTGGTCATGAGCCATTAGGAGTTGTTGAAGAGGTTGGTCCAGACGTTGTCTCAATAAAGAAAGGGGATCGCGTTTTGTTCCAACTCATATCTGCTGTGGCTTCTGCTATAACTGTGTTCGTGGCTCCCGCTGCCTTTAAAAAATTCGATGAGCGCAGTGATGGATATATTAAAATCGTTCTTGATCCAAACAAATAACTTCCAGCGCCAGAAATAGGAGAAAGGAGAGCTTTTATGGAAAAATCATCTCGAGAGCACCATCTAAAAAATAACCAGGTGCCACAACCCCTCAAGGATGGCATCGGTGCAAGCGACCCAGGTCCACGCAATGTCCTGCTGGACCAACAGAATCCAGATATGTTAACTCCGCCCACGACTGATCATGGCACCATGCCCAATCTGAAGTTCTCATTCTCTCAAGCGCATAATCGGCTCAATGACGGTGGATGGGCGCGGGAGGTAACAGTGCGGGAGTTGCCCATCGCCACTACTCTTGCAGGCGTGAACATGCGTCTCACTCCAGGCGGCGTACGAGAACTTCACTGGCACAAGCAGGCTGAATGGTCCTACATGCTCAATGGTCGCGCCCGCATTACCGCAGTCGATCAGAATGGGCGTAACTTCGTGGATGATGTTGGCGAAGGCGATCTATGGTATTTCCCCGCAGGTATTCCACATTCAATTCAAGGCCTCGAGGAGGGTTGCGAATTTCTACTGGTATTCGATGATGGCAGCTTTTCCGAGAACTCTACGTTTCTGATTAGCGACTGGTTCGCACATACGCCAAAAGAGGTTCTCGCGAAAAATTTTGGGATATCTGAAAGCGATTTTGCTGATATCCCAAAACGCGAGCGCTATATCTTCCAGAGTAAAGTACCCGGCCCATTATTGTCCGATACGGTTACAGATCCCAATGGCACAGCCCAGAAGAGGTTTAGTTATCGCTTACTTGCACAGAAGCCACTACAAACCAGGAGTGGTACAGTACGCATCGCCGACTCTACCAATTTCCCCGTCTCAACTACCATCGCAGCAGCATTGGTAGAAATTGAGCCAGGCGGGATGCGGGAGATGCACTGGCATCCCAATGACGATGAATGGCAATATTATATAGAAGGTAATGGACGCATGACCGTGTTCGCAGCCGAAGGCAAAGCTCGCACCTTCGATTATCAGGCAGGAGATGTTGGTTATGTACCATTTGCGATGGGTCACTACATTGAGAATACAGGTGACACAACGTTGCGCTATCTGGAGATGTTCAAAAGCGACCGCTATGCCGACGTATCCTTAAACCAATGGATGGCGTTGACTCCTCCTGAACTGGTGCAAGATCATCTACATCTAAACCAGACCGTCATGAATGCGTTGCGGAAACAAAAACAACCTGTAGTATAACGTGACACCCCGTCCACCTTCACGCAACCAACATCCGGGCCACATTTATGATCGTACGGGTCGCGTTGACGCACCGTACGGGCCAGATGTATCGCACCCACGTGCCCATTCAAAAAGGGTCAATGTTTCACGTGAAACATTGACCCTTTTTATCCAACCATTATGCTCCCATAATGTTATAGCCAGCATCGACAAACATAATCTCGCCCGTGATGGCACGAGCATAATTGCTAGATAAGAAAAGCGCAACATCACCTACTTCGCTCTGCTCAATGTTGCGGCGCAGAGGTGCAACATGTCCCATCTGCTCACGAAACGCTGTAAACCCTGAAACGCCACGTGCGGCTAACGTATTGAGCGGGCCAGCAGAGATAGCATTTACGCGAATGTTATGCTCACCCAATTCAAAAGCCAGGTAGCGTACACTACATTCTAGCGCGGCTTTGGCAACTGCCATAACATTATACTTAGGCATCACGCGTTCGCTCGCCATGTACGTTAGCGTGAGAATGCTGCCGCCACGCGATTTCATCAGTGGAGCCGCCCGACGCGCCATCGCCACCAACGAATAGGCACTGATATCCAGAGCAGTATGGAAGCCAGCACGCGTTGTCTCTAAAAAGGGATTTTCCAGTTCGCTCGGAGGTGCGAATGCGACACAATGAATAAGAATATCCAGCTCGCCGCCAAAGAACTCGCTGGCCTGAGCAAAAGCGCTATCCAGTTGATCATCTTGCTGTACATCACATGGTATCACAGCAGTATTGGGAATCTTCTCCGCCAGGTCACGCACATATTTCTCCATGCGTTCCTGGTATGCCAGGGCAATCTGAGCACCTTCACCTGCCAGCGCCTGAGCAATAGCCCACGCAATAGAGCGATGATTGGCAACACCGAAAATAAACGCCTTTTTTCCTTCTAATAAGGGCATAACATTTCTCCTCTCGTATCATAGAAATATTGTTAATACACTGATGCTGTAACCTGTCCAGATCCGGCAGGCTACAGCATCAGCCAGATGTCTTTTCTAACGTTCTATAGGATAGCGCCTGTTTACCCAGCCATTCATTCCATTCGCCAGGTTGTATACTTTATTTAATCCAGCTACCAGAGCAATCTCAGATGCCGTGCTGCTACGTTGCCCGGATGCACAGACAAAGATCACATCCTCATCCGCAGGGAAATTCAACTCTTTTAACGCGTTTCCAAATGTGTAGATACCGTCCAGCGGCACCAATTCAGCTTCCGCGATATGACCCCGATTCCATTCTTCGGGCTGCCGTACGTCGATCACGCGTGTTCCCGCTTCAATCATACCTTTGGCTTCGTCGGTTCCGATAGTAGTGTAAGGCAGTTTCTCGTCTTCATCATCATATGCCATTATTTTTTCTCCTCACTGTTATATTGTTCTAGCCAGAGACGACCTACAAGGGTAGGGGTTATCATATACTCGTCCCCTACAAAGCTCATCGTCAACAGGCCCTGATCTTCCATCTCTCGAAAGTCGTCAGTGATAAGATAGTAATCATGTAGCATACGTACTACATCGCTCTCAGGTAACTGCTTCCAGGTCAATAGAACCTGGAGCACAGCTGCGTACCTGGGACTGCTATCATCAACTGCTCGCATAAAATGCTCCTTACTTCGCCCTGATGTTTTTTATTCATCAGAGGAGGTCATGGCACAGCTTACTCCATCGCTTCCACGCCTCGCTTCCTCTCAGGATTATATAGCTGCTCACAGTGTAACAAATCCACCTGCATAGAGCAAGGGCAGATACTCATCGTCCTTCGGCGAACGTTTGAAAATATTCGGGATGGGTCATACTACTGTACATATAGCATCAGATAGTATGGATACCTTTGCTATGCTATCCCTCTTGCACGCTTTCGCATAAGATGATACCCTTAGGAATAGATACGAAGAGGTAATTATCGCACTCTCGACAAGCAAAGAAACTGTACAGAGCAATGTTTCACGTGAAACATTAGCAGCCCTTCATATCCCGGTCCATAAAGATTCTTGTCTGGAAAACTCATTGCATATTTTCTTTCGGGCAACCTCAGAGTGACTTGAAAATGTACGATTTTAACCGATTGGAAGCTGATCTCAGATCCTCTCTTCTAAAGTCGTGACGATTTTGTATTGATACGGCAACAAGGCTGGAATCGATTTGTAATACTCATGTCATATACTTCAATCGTCAGAGTTGCCAGCGTTACAGTGGTTACCTGGGAAAATAGATAGACTAGCTACACATAACACAAAGGAGAAAGTAATGACAACTCGTATCGGTATTAATGGTTTCGGACGCATTGGACGTCAGTCAATGAAAGCTATTTTGGAGCGCCATCCACAGGATCTCGAAGTCGTTGCGATCAACGATATTACAGATACACAGACAAATGCGCACTTGCTGAAATACGACTCAACCTATGGCCGTTTCCCAGGCGAGGTTTCTGCAACTGAAAATTCATTGATCGTGAACGGACATAGAATCCAGGTCGTTGCTCAGCGCGATCCCGCCCAGATTCCCTGGGGTGACTTCGGCGTGGATATCGTTATCGAATCGACTGGTCTCTTCACCGACGCCGACAAAGCCGCTGCACACTTGAAGGGTGGCGCGAAAAAGGTTATCATCTCTGCTCCCGCTAAAGGCGAAGATCTCACCATCGTCCTGGGTGTAAACGAAGATGTATACGATCCAGCCAGGCATACTATTATCTCCAACGCATCCTGCACAACGAACTGCCTTGCTCCCGCCGCTAAAGTGCTAAATGATACCTTTGGTATTGAGCGTGGCCTGATGAATACGATCCACTCATACACCAATGATCAGCGTATTCTCGACCAGGTACACAAAGATCTGCGCCGCGCACGTACCGCTGGTGCAAACATCATTCCAACCACAACCGGTGCAGCTCGTGCTCTCTCCCTGGTCATCCCTGAACTCAAAGGTCGCTTTGATGGCATGTCCTTGCGCGTCCCAACCGTCACCGTTTCCGTCGTCGATTTCGTCGCCACCATCCGCAAAGAGGCTACGAAAGAGCAGATCAACCAGGCATTCAAGGATGCCGTCGCAGGTCCACTGAAAGGCATCCTCAACTATACTGACGAGCCTCTTGTCTCCAGCGATTTCCGTGGCGATCCACATTCCTCCACCATCGATGGCGAGAACACGATGGTTCTGGGTGGCAACATGGTCAAAGTCCTGGCCTGGTACGACAACGAGTGGGGCTACTCCTCTCGCGTCGCCGACCTCACCAACTTCATCGCTCAGAAAGGCTTCTAATCCCTCTCATGGGCGCACATCCCTATCAGGATCGATTTCCCAATCTGGTAGGAATGTGCGCCCTCTATATAAACCCTTGTACGGACCAGATGTATCGCGCCCACCGTACGGGCCGCGTTTACGACGCCCACTTGATTATATGATAGGGTAAATAGTATGAATAAAAAAACAATTCGCGACATCGACGTTGCTGGCAAGCGTGTCCTGGTACGTGTCGATTTTAATGTGCCGCTGAACGCGGAACGACAGATCACTGATGATACGCGCATCAAAGCGGCTCTTCCTACGCTTACATATCTGCTCGACCATGGAGCAGCCCTCATCTTGATGTCCCATCTTGGGCGTCCCGATGGACAGGCCGTCGATAAACTACGCCTTGCCCCCATTACTCAACGCCTCAGTGAACTACTAGGTCGCCCAGTACAGATGGCTAATGATAGCATTGGCCCGGAGGTAGAAGCTCAGGCCAGAGCATTGCAGCCAGGACAGGTGCTACTGCTGGAAAATCTTCGTTTTCATAAAGAGGAAGAGAAAAACAATCCAGAATTTGCCCGTCAACTCGCCAGCCTTGGCGATCTCTATGTCAACGATGCCTTTGGAACCGCTCACCGTGCTCATGCCTCCACAGAAGGTGTGACAAAGACGCTACCAGGAGTCTCTGGCTTCTTGATGGAGAAAGAACTTAACTTCCTCGGCTCGGCTCTAGAAAATCCCAGACGCCCTCTAGTAGCAATCATTGGTGGCGCTAAAGTCTCTGACAAGATCGCGGTGCTGGAGCGCCTGATCAGCCTTTCCGATAGCATTCTGATCGGCGGTGGCATGGCTAATACCTTCCTCAAAGCTCAGGGCTACGAAATAGGCGACTCGCTGTATGAGGAGAGCAAGCTGGACGTTGCCCGCGACCTCATTGCTAAAGCACAACAAAAAGGTATCAAGTTCCTGCTTCCTTCCGACGTTGCTATCGCCGACCGCTTTGCAGCTGATGCCAATTCCAAAGTTGTCGCCAGCAATGAGGTTCCTCAGGGATGGCGCATTCTCGATATCGGCCCCGCCGCCATTGAGGATTTCCGCAAGGTACTTGCCGAAGCCAGCACTATTGTCTGGAACGGTACTCTGGGTGTCGCAGAATTCCCAGCATTCGCTAAAGGTACTGACGCGATCATCAATATCCTTGCCGAGCGTACAAAAGCAGGTGCACTCACAATTATCGGTGGTGGCGACTCTGCTGCAGCCGTCGAGCAGGCCGCTGCAGCATCAAAGATGACTCACGTCTCTACCGGCGGTGGTGCCTCACTTGAGTTCCTGGAAGGGCGTACTCTACCAGGCGTTGCTGCACTACAGGATAAGGAGTAAAAAAAGATGGCACATATCCGTACCGCTATCATCGCAGGCAACTGGAAGATGAATTATGGCCCCCGACAAGCTAGCGAATTCGTGCGCGAAATCTTGCCAGGGCTTGAACAGATCGTGCAGTCCTATCCTCATATCCTGAGTATTCTATGCCCACCAGCAATCTCGCTGAGTACAGTGCGGACTATTCTGGACGAAAAACAGGCTCCTCGTATCGAACTTGGCGCACAGGACATGTACTTTGAAGAGAAGGGGGCCTTCACTGGCGAACTTTCACCTCTGATGGTACATGAATTGTGTAGTACTGTAATTCTTGGACATTCAGAACGTCGGACCTACTTCGGGGAAAGCGATGAACTGGTTAATAAAAAGGCGCAGGCAGCTCTCAAACATCGCCTGCGCCCAATTATCTGTATCGGCGAAAACCTTGAACAGTATGAAGCCGATAAGACCAGCGAAGTGATTCATGCCCAGGTCAGAGGGAGTCTCGCTAACTTCTCGCCCCATCATGCACGCGAAGTCGTTGTCGCCTATGAACCCATCTGGGCTATCGGCACGGGCAAGGCGGCAACAGCGGAAGGGGCTGGCAAGGTCGTGCATCTCATTCGCAGCCTCTATGGTGAGATGTATGGGGATGAGGCGGCGGCTTCCCTGCGCATCCTCTATGGCGGCAGCGTTACCTCCAGCAACACGAGCGAATTTATTGCTCATCCCGACATCGATGGTGCTCTGGTTGGAGGGGCCAGCTTGAAAGCTGACTTTGTAGAGATTGTTCGCAAGACGGTTGAGACGATGAAACAGGCTGTACAATAAACAGGCACTCCCGCTTACGACTGTCCGGGGCAAGACAGGCGTAAACGGGAGGCTCTGAAGAGATGCTTCTCTTCATACCGCACTGAGACGCAGCAGGCAATAGAAGAGATGCAGAAGAATTATGCTAGACTTCCCATAAAGGTAAGCTTGATGGCTTGTTAAATCTTTGTATACATACACACGGCGATACGCTTCATTTTTTACCATCTTCTTTATACTTTCTTAACAAGCCTTTGCCATCAAGCATTGAGGATAATAAAAACAAACATCATAAAATCGTGTAAGAGATGTTTGAAAATAATTTATATCCTCTGAACACAGTATATACATTCTACCAAAGCAAACATGCGCATAGAATAATTTTTAGGCTCTGCATTCTTCTATGCGCTTATTTATGTGTAAAATGCTCAAAGTTTGCTCGAAAGTAACATTTCTTGTCGTGAAACAAGCCCTCTTTGCCATGCAAAAACAGCGAGTTTCGTACGATCAGCTATATTTAGTTTATTGAATATCCTACTCACATGAGTTTTCACAGTTCGTTCACTGATAACAAGGTGTTGCGCGATGTTTGTGTTAGAATATCCATGGGCTATCAGTAGCAGAACTTCGTGTTCGCGTCCGCTTAAATCTAAGAGATTCTCTGTACCTGTTTCACGGACCTCCTGTACTATGTGAGTGACGATCTGGGAACTGAGAAGGGCTTCGCCCTTCGCCGCTTTACGTATCACCTTGACAAGCCCTTCTACATTAACATCTTTTAAAACATAGGACAACGCCCCCGCTCGGAGTGCTGGAAAGATATACTCATTTTCGTTGTAGGATGTGAGAATAATAATCTGGGTGTGAGTGCTGACTTGCTTAATCCGCCTTGTTGCTTCG
Source organism: uncultured Chloroflexia bacterium (assembly GCA_963731415.1). Classification (GTDB taxonomy): domain Bacteria; phylum Chloroflexota; class Ktedonobacteria; order Ktedonobacterales; family Ktedonobacteraceae; genus JACDAE01. The sequence continues at coordinate 11,024 of CAVSVN010000018.1, read as the reverse complement.
ACTCCGTTCATGTCAGGCATCATCAGATCCAGAAGCATCACGTCGGGGTGATATTCTGACGCAATTTTGATTGCCGCCTCACCTGTATCAGCTTCGGCAATCACAGTCAGTTCAGGCTGTAAATCTAAAAGGACTCGTATTCCTTGTCGGACAATAGTATGATCATCGGCTAATGCCACTGAAATAGTTTGTTGCATATCTACCTGATGCTCCTCTCAGAGAAGATTTTCTTGTCGTCTCTTTTGTCTCCTGTAGACTGGTAGCAGAGGAAGGCGATGTCTGGTATGTTTTCACTATACCTTCCTCTGTTACCAGTCTACAGAAAACGAAACTCTGCTACAAGCGCATCTCTGTGTCATTCATGTATCAGGTATCATTCATAGGGGAAGAGAGAAATCATGGCATCAGCCGTGTTCTTCCTGGAGTGGAGCATGGAAAGCTGTGCAGAAAATGTGGAAAGCTGTGCAGAAAATGTGGAAACCTGGGTAGACTGCAGGATAGTCATAAGATAAGGGAGAAAGCGGGTTGGAGGTGTGTTGGTTCACACCTCCTGGATACTTTATTCCTGCATTATGCTTGTGACTGCTTGGGAGTGTTCATTTGATGTAAGAACCCTCATCCCAATTAGCCTCTTGCGCACCTGGTATTTGCAGTACAACTGCGGTGATAGTTGCCAGACCCAGAACCGGATCCTTTAGGGGCACGATCTCCCCCAAGTCCGCCATAAGTGATATCGCTACCACCAACAAATTTCTCCAGGTCCTTATCGCTAAGCTCTGTAACTACATTGGTCAGCTTTTCTGACTGATTGGAGATGCTCATTTGCTTCAAGGGTTGCTTTGACATAGTGTTGTTACTCCTTCTTTAGAGAAAAGACAACTCTCTCGTTGTCTCTACTGGCATTTTGTGCAAAAACAGGCACAAAATCGCTATCGATGATGAGGTTTTTGCTCGTCCGCTACCGACTGGTAACGACTTCCGTCAAAAACTTGTTTGAAGTATAGCCAATCAGCACTTCAAATACATCGGTCCAGAGATGTATTCTGCATCCTACTAGAGGACAAAGAAACGCGTCACGTAATGTCTGTAAGAATGTTCTTGAGTTGTAGCGAATATACATCTCTGGACCGATGCCTTTTCTGGCGATCTTTGTTATTCTTCTGAATATGGCTTCGAGCCAATGCTTGTTGAGTTAGCACGCAGGCACCCGCAAGGGAATGCCCCTACGTTCATCACCACGTCGAATTTTGCTGAGAGGGGATTGTACTATGATTAAAGAGAGCTTTTTTCGTCAAAAAGCGCTTGAGCACTATCGACAGAATCAAGTGCCGAGAATAATGCCGAAGTTCATCCCTTCCCGCACGATCTTCTCGTACTGGATTCTGTTTCTGATTCTCATAGCAGTGGGGCTTATCATCTGGTCATACAATCCGCCCCATTTCGAGCAAGAAACGGGGATTATTCAGAATGTGTCAGCGAATTCACTGAGTAGCTATGGAATACCAGCAAACAGGCAACAAGCACAAACAAGGACCATCTTACTTTTACCAGCTCAGCTCAGCTCACAGCTTCAAACTGGCAGGCTAGTCCAGGTCCAGTTAGAGAACATCCACCATCCTGTGTCGGGAACAATCGAGCATATTGATAGAACATCGCTGATGCCAGATGAAGCGCGGCAACGCTATCATCTCAGCGACCAGGCCATAGCGAATATTCCCCAACCAGCGTTTGTTGCACTCATCGATTTTGGCGCTACTATGATTAGTCCTGGCTATAACGGACAGACTGTTACGGCATATGTTCAGGTAGAAACGCAGAATACTCTCTCTCTCTTTTTTACATCACTAATAACTAAAGGAGGCTGGCAAAGCATATGAATAACAATAGAATGCAGACGCAGAAGACACTAGAGCTATCCGGCCCCCGGAAGACAAGATTGCAACCCATCACCGATTCCGCGTTGCTGACGGTGAAGCAGAGCGAAGCTACTCCAACTGAGACAGGAACGTTTGTAGGGCCATCGTTATCATTCCAGGCACATGCCACAACGATGCCCCTCCCACCTGTATCGCCACTCCCTGTTCCTGTAAGTTGGAGCAATGAGATGAATCAGGATGAAGATCTCCTTGATGAAGAGAGTGACGATCAGGACGAAGATCTCCTCGACGATCGGAGCAATGTGCTGCTTTCAGCATTATGGTGGCCTTTTCGTAAGCTGGATGAGCTTTTAAGTCCGTATCCTCGTGTACCATGGCTTACATCAATGACTACTACGGAATGTGGTGCCGCATGTCTGGCTATGATTCTGGCCTATTATGGATATCAGACAACAACCTCTGAGGTAAGTAAAGAATGTGGAGTGGGACGCAACGGCCTTGCCGCCAGCGATATTGTGAAGGCTGCTCGCCGCTATGGCTTGCAGGTTCGAGCTATCGCGGTGCAAGATATCGATTATTTTGCGGAGATTGACTTGCCTGCTATTGTCTTCTGGAAGTTCAATCACTTCGTCATCGTTGAGCGCTGGTCTCCTCAACAGGTACACATCGTTGATCCTGCTGTAGGACGCAAAATCCTGACGCGAGAAGAGTTCGACGTCAGCTTTACCGGCATCACTATTCTGTTGGAGCCAGGCCCGCAATTTATAGAACGTCGTAGCAAATCCCAAAGTGCAGTACTATGGAGCTACATTCGCAGAACTATAAATATAGTGCCCTCATCCCTGCTGCAGATTCTCATTTCCTCATTCATTTTATTGATATTTGGATTAGCGATACCAGTAACAACAGCACTAGTAATTAATGCTATTGTTCCCCAGGCTTTAAATAACCTGTTGCTCACGTTTGGGCTGGGAATGATCTTTCTGCTGATTGCCCAATCGGTGCTTACCTATGTGCGTTCTATTGTACTGATCAAATTGCAGGCAAATATCGATACAAGCCTGATGGCGAACTTTTTTAGCCACCTTCTCTCCTTGCCTCTGAATTACTTTCAAATGCGTTCAAGTGGAGATATTCTTAACCGCCTGGAGAGCAACATAATCATACGGGATACGGCGAATACGCAGTTCATTTTCTCTATTCTCGATGCGATGTCTGCTATCGTGTATCTGATTATCCTCGCCTGGCTCTCGCCAGTATTTGCGCTGCTGGCACTGCTCTTTGGGTCGGCTCAGGTTATCCTTATAATCAGTACCAATCGACCAGCTATCACCTTATTCAAGAGCAGCCTCGAAGCACAGGGCAGATCGCAAGGGTACCTCACCGAGGCCGTGGTCTCGATTACGACTCTGAAAGCAGCCGGAGCAGAGGACCACGTACGTTCCCGCTGGCTACGTCTGTTTTTTGCAGAGATAAGTGCCGCAGTGCGACAGAGCTACTTCTCTACATTGGTTTACACCCTCCAAAACTTCATTCACGTGTTAGGGCCTATAGTGCTCTTACTCGTAGGAGCTCACCTTGTCATCTCTGGCTCCTTGCCCTTGGGAACGATGCTCGCCTTGCTTTTTCTCGTCAACTCTTTTCTCGATCCTCTGAACTCACTTGTGAGTGCTGTGCAGCAGATCCAGCTGGCCTATGCGCATATAGGTCGCATAATGGATGTGATGAATGCAGAGGCGGAGCAGTCGGAGGAGCAACAACAGCTCGCTCAAACCCCGCACCTGACGGGAAACATCCAGCTCGTGAACATCAACTTCCAGTACGATCTGAACGCGCCACCTATTCTTCACGATATCAATCTAACGATTGAGGCAGGACAAAAAGTTGCCATTGTAGGACAGAGTGGTTCTGGCAAAAGCACTCTGAGCAAGTTATTGTTGGGCCTCTATACGCCAACGCAAGGTGAAATCTTCTACGACAACATCCCTTTACAAAACCTGAATTATCAGGAAGTGCGTTCACAGTTTGGTGTGGTCATGCAGGATAGTGGAGTCTTCAACGGATCTATACGCGAAAATATAGCATTCAATACCCCAGACATCGATATTCAGAAGATCATTCAAGCCGCTCAGAACGCTGCAATCCACGACGACATTATGCGTATGCCGATGGATTACGAAACGATCGTGGCCGAGGCAGGCCACGCACTATCAGGAGGACAGCGGCAGCGGCTTGCTCTCGCTCGTGCGCTGGTAGGGAATCCCTCTATCCTGCTATTAGACGAGGCAACAAGCAGCCTGGATGTCGTCACAGAACGGCAGGTGGAACACAATCTCAGAAACCTTTCATGCACGCAGATTATTATTGCTCACCGTCTGAGCACTATTCGCAATGCAGATGTTATCCTCGCTATGGATCAGGGAACGATCATTGAGCGAGGGACGCATGAGGAGCTGCTCAAACGTGGCGGGTTTTATGCGAAGTTGATTGCGAGCCAGTTGGAGGGTGGGAATATATTACAGCATTAGATATATATGTGAAGAGCACCCCCTTTTTCCCCGCACAACGTTTCTGTCGGGAAGAGAGGGAATGCGTTCACATCTGTCGCAAGACTTCTCACCTATTCGTGCATGCATCGTTAATATAATTCATCTACAGAGTATCGACGTGCTAATCTCTTACATTTTATTTAGAGAACGTATCATCAGTGTCAAAATCTACCCCATCCAGACTTATGCTGACTCCATTCTTTTATTAAAAAGCCACCAGTAATCGTATCGCATTACAAAAAAAGAACACATATAATTAATAAAAATATAATATTTTTATTAATTATATGTGTTCTTTTAACATTATTATTGACAAACTGATCTAAAATATGTTAACATAATATTTGTACTTGTGACGTAAATAAATATCGATATCAATAAAAATAGAAATTAGCGGATTTACCTGACCTGGCAAGTTATAAAAATGCTTCTGCTAAATATGTGCTCATTATTTCTAAAGCTAAACAAAGGAGTATATGTTATGCTTGTACGCTGTTCACATATTGAGAACATGGATATCAAATACGACGGTGAGCATTGCAGGATCTCCCGCCCTTTTGATGAAGCTCGCTTGATTGGTAAGAAATGATAAGATGAGGAATGAAGTCGCAAACGAGAGCGACCTCAGGCTGGGAGTACTGTTATGTTCTCATCTCCATTTCTCCCTCTTCCCACAGGATTAAAGATTGCCACGACGAGCATGCGTGATGATCTGTTGGTGGTTCAAGTCGTCTCGACGAAAATGAAATCGTGTTGTCCGCTCTGTTTCTGCGTTGCCGAACGACGCCACAGCCAGTATACTCGCGTGGTAGCCGACCTGCCCTGCGCAGGCTTCCGCGTGCAACTCATCCTGCATGTGCGTCGGTTCTTCTGTGACCAGATTGACTGCAGCCGGAAGATCTTTACGGAACGGCTTCCTGCCTTTGTTCTGCCCTGGGCACGTCTCACAGTCCGTCTCTGCGAGGCTTTTCAATCGCTTGGCGAAGCTCCCAGTGGAGAGTTGGGAACCCGACTGGCGGAGCGTCTGGCGATTCAAACGTCGCCAACCACGATCCTTCGCCGTATCATGACGCTTCCAACAGGAGCGGTAAAACGGGTAGTAGAGCTTGGAATTGATGACTTTGCCTTCCGCCGCGGGAGAAATTTCGGCACGATCCTCGTCGACATGCAAAGCCACCAAACGATCGATCTCTTGCCCGATCGGAAGAAAGAAACCGCCGCCGCTTGGATGAGCATGCATCCGGAAATCAAGTTGGTGAGTCGGGATCGTGGCGGCGGCTATGCCTCTGCTGCCGCCAGTGGTGCCCCTCAAGCTATCCAGGTAGCAGACAGATTTCACCTGTTAAAAAATCTTGGAGAAGCTTTGGAAGCGGTACTGGCACATCATCTGGCTGCTCATCGAACCTGCCAAACTCAGGAGTTAAAAGCCACACCTTTAGAAACTGCGCATGGCATCCAGCCACGAAACCCCATCTCAAAGCAGCACAGTTGAGTCAGGCGAAACGAGAGGAGCGCTTGGCAGAGTATCAGCATGTTGTGTCCTTGCGCACACTGGGCTTCTCACAGACCGCTATCGCCGATCAGGTGGGAGTCGCCCATTCCACCGTCTCGCGCTGGTTGAGCGATGGTGCCTTCCCCGAACAAAAACCTCGCCGACGAAAGATGGAGCTTGATTCTCACATGCCCTATCTTCGCCAACGATGAGAAGCTGGCTGCCACAATATTGCTCAGTTGTATCGGGAATTGGTAGTCCGTGGCTACACTCATTCGTATTGGTCGGTCTATGAACAGCTTCTTCGTTTCTTTCCAGAAGGACGGAAGAATCCCCAGACGCCCGATCAGCTTGCACGTCCTCCAGTACTTGCACGACATGCTGTTTTCCTTTTTCTTCGCTGTCCAACCGAAGAGCTTTTCTTGGAAGAACAAGAGACGCTTGAGCTCCTTCGGTCTCTGCACCCTGATGTGAATCAGGCGTATGAGTTGGTCCAGCAATTCGTTCATATGTTGCATACACGCACAGGAGAACAGCTCGACACCTGGCTTGAGCACGTCAGAACCAGTCAGATCCATGAGTTACAAAGCTTTGTTGTAAGTATTGAACGAGACAAAGCGGCAGTGGTGGCTGGGCTCACCCTGACCCAAAACAATGGCTTGGTTGAAGGAAAGGTAAACAAGCTCAACCTCCTCAAGCGTATGATGTATGGCCGGGCAGACTTTCCTTTGCTGCGTCAACGCGTGCTGCATGCATTTTAAGCAAGAGCGTACCATATACATTGGTAGTTATTTCATTGATATATTTATCATAAGTTATTGAAAATCATCTGTTTCTACATAGGAAGAGAATATCACTTATCTACTTCTTCAGCAAGGAGAGAAGAGCCAATATGAGGATAGTCTTGATATGCTCTCTTTTTGTTTATTCTCCTGTGATATAAGCAAGCAAGCTTCATCAAGATAGCGGGAGATCCATGTCCTGTACAGGAAGTTGTCCGAATAATGGTTTTATTAACCAGGATTTATGGTTAGCTCAGTTGAATAACAGTGCATGTAATTGGGGCAAATGCTGGATTGAAGCTGGTTATATAAACTCCTCAGGTGTTTCAAGCTACTTTTGGACAGGCAACCGCCCTAATGGAGGCTATAGTTTTCATTGGAACACAGTTGTACTGCCTCAAGATATTCAATATGGTGTATTACATGAGGAAATATATCGTACCAGTTATGAAACTTTTGCAATTTCCAGGTCGATTTATTACTGTAATAGTTGTACTACATTTGGTACAGAAGCATCGACCTTTAACATTATGGACTCCAATACAATACAAATTGGATCGGAATTAGCAGGTTCTGCAGGAGCATCGGCCCCAAAAAATCACTATAAAACCAACTATTGGAGAGATAGTAATGGTAATTGGCAGCCTGAAAAATATGGTGGTTACAACCTAAATAGTCCTCCCTATGGATATTGGAATATTGTTCCTTCCCCATCTTCAACTGGTGATTGGGTTACTTACTGTTGTTAATTATGACTGAAAGGATTAGAATTAGATGAGTAAGAAATTCATGCCAGTAACCTTGATGACAATATTCTTTTTTGTGATTATTGTTTGTGTTGCGGTACTGTCTAGCCCATCGAAAGGACAAGCTCAAGTGGCTCAACAAAGCTCAAGTCCTCTGTATTCTTCTATGCGACCTGGAAGACCTGCAATTACTCCCAGGTACAAGTCGAGCAATACAGCAAGCTCGAATCAAGGACTTAGCCCGAACAAGGTTTTTAGTGAGGACGATGCAAAAAATTTTGCTTTATCCTACAAATTTGTTCGAGAAGTGAACAATAATGGAAATGATACTGTTACAAGTGTTCAGTTTATGACAAGCAAAGAGGCAGCAAATTTGCTTAAGACAACTATCGGGGTTGCAGATAATGATCTCGTCTGCGTGGTTGAGATAAAAGGTACGAGAAAACTTTTTAGCCCTCCTATAGGTGGTAATAGTAGTACAGCTAGCTTTAGCACAAGTTATCTCATATTTGATGGGCAATCTGGGAATATCCTGGTAGAAGCTCTAAGATGATGTAATAGAAGCGAAAACCATAAAGCATGGCAAAGTGACAAAAAAGGTAGAACCACATTAAGAAACATCATGCTCCTGTGGCGCATGATGTTTCTTAATGTGGTTCTACCAGAAGGATGCACCAATCATAGCTCTTAAAAATTAAGAAAGATAGAACTTGTTCTTACAAGAAAGAGAATGCATGATGTTTATACGACCACCTGAGATACTTACACTCCTGTCTTTAATTCTTATTCTTCTCATTATAGCTTTTTTCATTAGATCCATAATTGGCTTCATTGTAAACTTAGTGAAAAATCTGCGGAAGATCCGGAACGATAAAGGACAAATCATGAAAGAAAGATTATCGCTAAAAAGAGGGATTGTTAAAGAAAGATCTTTTTGGAGAAGTCAAACGTCGCTCACATAAAATGGTAGCCGCATTTTCTACTGGAGGAAAGGATGAACAAATGGAAAACCGCATGAGTCGCTCAGAGCAACCATTAGAAGACAACCAATCGACGATATCGTTAGAAGAACAATATCTTGTTAAACGTATTATAAAGTTAACTCTTCTTCTTGGTATCTTGATCGGCATCTCTCTGATTTTTCTGGCGGTGGTTTTGAATAATACTTTCCTCATCCCCAGAGGTAGTTTCCACTTAGTTACTCCTGTGGTAGATAAACTGTTATTGCCAATTGTGCTCATCTTATTTGGCGTTGTTTTTATCATCCAATGGAATTTGCAGCTCTTGCGTGGTCGGTACATTGCTTTCCAACGCAGCATAGATAGCACATTTTCTTTGCAACTTGGTATCCTGGGCATGAATTTCGCTGGTCTGGGTTGTCTGTTTCTGCTTATCCAATGGGGAAACCTTCCAAGCAAGGTTGTGTTTCCAATCATAGGCTTATGGTTTCTAAGCTTCCTGGCAGTCTATTTTTACCTCCCATTCCGAAAGAAGAGACGCGAGAACATATCACGTTCAACTAATACTACAGTTGTAAGTATGGTAGACTAGGAGGAAAAGAGAAAGCCAGGAAGGAGCTCTCCAATGAAGCAACAAGATGGATCGTCGTTTCAATCAGCGGAAGAGGTCTGGTCCGCCGAATTTCAGGAAATCTGCGGGCGAATAAACCCTGTGTTCGCCCGCTCAGAAACACGCCAACGAGCTCAGACCTACCTGCAAGGACTGCTGAGCCCTCTCGAACGCAAAAATGGATGGCAACTGGCCGAACAAGCAGGTGAGAGCACGCCCTACGCCATGCAATACTTGCTTGATCGGGCGGTGTGGGATGCAGAAGACCTGCGTGATGAGATGCGCGAGTATAGCAGAAGCAGGCTCGGCAAGGGCGGTGGGATGCTGGTGATTGATGAAACCGGCTTTCTCAAAAAGGGGACCAAATCCGTCGGGGTCCAACGCCAGTACAGCGGAACGGCAGGCCGCATCGAAAATTGCCAGATCGGCGTCTTTTTGACCTACACCAGTCAAGCTGGTCATACACTATTGGATCGAGAACTGTTATCTACCCAAGAGTTGGACGAACGATCCAGAACGCTGCCGAGAAGCTGATGTGCCCACTGGGGTACGCTTCGCCACCAAACCAGCATTGGCAGCACAAATGCTCTGGCGCACCCTCGATGGAGGCATGCAGGTAAGTTGGGTGCTTGGCGATAGTGTTTATGCGAGTCATCGACCACTGCGAAAAGGCCTGGAGGAGCGCTTACAAGCCTATGCGCTGGCAGTGGCCTGTAAAGAGAAGGTGGAGGTGGACGGCACACGCAAACGGGTTGACCAGCTCGCCCGAAGCCTGACCCAGGCTTCCTGGCAACGACTCTCTGCCGGAGATGGGAGTAAAGGACCTCGCCTCTTTGATTGGGCATGGATACAGATTACCGGGACAGAGAAAGAGGGATGGAAGCACTGGCTCGTGGTTCGACGCAGCCTCGTGGAGGGACCCAAGCCTGCCGAGGTGGCCTTTTTCCTGATTTTTGCTCCCAGCACCACCACTCTGGCCGAGATCGTCCTCGCCATTGGAAGTCGTTGGACCGTCGAGCAGTGTTTTGAGGAAGCCAAAGGAGAGGTGGGCCTGGATGAGTATGAAGTGCGTTCCTTCCAAGGATGGTACCGCCACATTACCCTCGCGATGCTCGCCCACGCCTTTCTCACGGTTCTACGAGCCCAGAGTCAAGTGGATCTTTCTGAGACGACGGCCTGCGAGGGAAAAAAACGACCGCCATCTTCCCTACCCCATCCTCCTTCCCAAACTCTCTCGGACTTCAAACGACAACGGGGACTGCTTTGCCCATCCTCGTCCCATTGAGTTTGCCTGAAGTGCGACGCCTCTTCTGTGCTCTGCTGCTCTCCCCTGTGCTCTCCTTTCCCTTTCGGCTCGCCTGGTCCTTTTTTCGTCGTGCCCATCAGGCTCTCGCTCGTCGTTGTCACTACAAGCGTCGTTTGGCTCTCCTCTCTCAGTTACACCTGTAGCATAGAAAAGACGCATCAAAAGCACATAAAAGTATGAAACAAGCGTAATACTAAAAAACCAACGACACTGATACATTCAGTTGCAGTATTTGTTCCTGGGAAAAGAAGATAATAAATGCTTGCTACAAAAAAGAGTAGGCAGAGTGTGTAAAAAGGTACGCCGCTGAGAAGGGCCATGCGTTTCTATTTGTTTTCAATCTATTCGTTCTGCAAGGGAGTGTTTTCCCTTGCAGAACTTGAATATCTCAAGAGAGAGATTTTGGACAATAGATGTTTTGAGTGCAAAGAGAGTGGACTATTGCTGGAGGGCAAGAGTGGTTGAACGTTTTAACAAGAACCACGTTAAAAAGAAGTAAACGCATGAGATAATAAAGAATCCCAGCGATCCAACTGCACTAACAAATAATGCAGCAGCAGGTATATTAGGATCATTGCTGTAAACAAATGTAAGGATGAAAAGTATCTCGACGGTATAGAAGGGGATACCACTGAGAAAAACGACAAACCTTTGAATTGGGAGTTCTTTATGTCCAAAATGTTTGCGTAGAAATCTGGCTTCA
>CAVSVN010000017.1:0-137547 GCA_963731415.1 uncultured Chloroflexia bacterium | reverse complement strand
CGAGCGCGTCGTGGCGCGTCAGGCCGAGACAAAGCCGCTGATGGCGGCGCTGTGGTCGTGGCTAATGCAGCGACTGGAAGAGATCTCGGCGAAGTCGTCGCTAGCGTCGGCGATCCGCTACACGCTCAGCCATTGGGAGGGGCTGACCGTGTTCCTGGTCGACGGCCGGGTCGAGGTGGACAACAACACCGTCGAGCGCTGCATCCGTCCGATCCCACTCGGAAGAAAGAACGCGTTGTTCGCCGGGTCGTGCAGCGGGGGTGATCGGTGGGCCGTGCTGGCGTCGCTGATCAACACCGCCAAGCTGCACGACATCGATCCCGAGACTTACCTGGCCGATGTGCTCGATCGCATCGTGTCCGGCCGCACCAAGGTGAATGCCTTGCGCGAATTGCTTCCTTGGAACTGGAAGGCAGCGCGTCAGGCTCCGATCGCTGCCGCCGCGTGAAAACGCAGCAGCCCCGGAGGATCCGCTCGGCAGGGCGGGCGATGAGCTTCGAGCAGCTGGACGCGTGGCTGCAAACGCTCGAGCCGCCGCCGCAGGTTGATGGCGCCTCGATGCTCGACGGCTACCTGACCGCGATCATCATCGGGCCGTGCTCGATCCCACCGGATGAGTGGTTCGCCTATCTCCTCGGCGAGCGCGGCCGCATCGCCACCGCCACCGGCGCAATATTGGACGTGATCACGACGATCGTAGCGCGCTTCAATGCGATCAGCGAGGGCTTGTCCCTCGCCCCCAGAAAGCACACGCCGCTGTTCGAAAAGACGGATGACGGGCTGGCGCTGCCGCACCCGTGGTGCATGGGTTTTCTCAGCGCCATGCGCCTGCGGTTCGACAAATGGCGGCCGCTACTCGATCTGAGCCGCATCGACCACGGGCTGTTGTTGCCGATCCTGCTCCACTGCACTGACCCGCTCGGCCGGCCCATGCTCGGACCACCGCGCGAGGGACCCGAAACCGAACAGTTCCTACGCACCGCCTACCAAGACATCCCGCTCGTGATCCCCGCAATCCGGGACTTCTGGATGCCGCAACGCCTCAAGCAGGCCAGCCGTCAAGCCTGATACCGGGTGCCTCGCTCGCACCGGTTACGACGCTTGACCCCGGGATCAGCCAAAACCGCCCGGAAGAACGACCTGCGACATCGCCCGCCAACAATCGCTCGCGGTTCTTGGTGAACACCGTCACGTCCCACACCGGCGCGTCCATGGATAGGCCGATGAACCAGCGGAACAGCATGTTGTAGGTCATCTGCTCCATCAGTTGCCGCTCCGATCGAACCGGTAGAATGCTTGCAGTAGCAGCGCCCGCAGCAGCTTCTCCGGCGCGATCGAGGCCCGGCCCATCGACGCATAGAGCGCCTCAAACCGGCCGACAGCCGCATCAACGCCGCATTGACCAGCGGCCGGATCGCCCGCAGCGGGTGGTCCTGCGGCACCAAGCTTCCGGGCTTACGTAGCTGAACAGCTTGCCCGTCTGGCCGTCAGTTCCCGCATCGCCAACTCCGTCCGCGACCGCAGGACCAGCGAATCACATCACCGCTCAGTGCGGAAGAGAATTTCCGCAGCCTGCTCTCATGTTCGCTGTCAAGGATGAATGCGCGCTTCGCCTACCGGCAGCAACCGGAGCAAGTTTCGTTCTGGCGGTGCCCAAGGCAGGAGGCAGGACCTAAAGACGCCGGTTTAACAAGCTCTCATGCGCGGGTTGGCTACCGCATTTCCGGAGTTTCGTCTCGGGGCTGCCTCGCTCTAAACGCGAGCGTCGGTCGGATGATCGGCTCATAACAGGCACGAGGGTTCCCCACCTGGCCCTGCCTCCAACCTTGGGCGCCTGCAGAATGATCGCGGTGTTCTTTGTCCTCCTCTATGCGTGGCGTGATCGTGCTGGTGACTACGCTGACCGCAGCTCGACCTGGCGGGCGATCGCCCAGATGAAACCGATCATCTCGCGTGCGATTGCGGTGGTGACAACGACTGTCTTCTTGCCTGCAGCGACAAGGCGGCGATACCGCGCGCAGAGACGCACTTGCGCATTCCAAGCGGTATCCCGGATGCCCTTTGGCAGGCCTTCGATACGATCGTGCAGCTTTCGGCTGACCCTCGCTTGCATGCGGTAGGTCCAGGCTCCCTCAATCAGCGCCCGGCGAGCCTGACTATTCCCGGCTTTCGTGATGCCGCCCCGTCGCACACTGTCGCCGCTTGAATGCTCCGACGGCACAAGCCCAACATAGGCCATCAGTTGGCGGGGATTGGTAAACCGCGCAAAATCGCCGATCTCAGCGACGATGGTGACCGCGTTGATGAACGCCACTCCCCGCATCGCCTGGATCGCCGCCACCACGGGCGCCATCGACCACTGCTCGAGCAGCAGTTCGATCTGCTCGACCAGCCTGGCGATCCGCGTCTCGGCATCGTCAACGGCATTGACATAGTCCTGCAGGACGATCTGCTGGGCGGGATGGGCAAACCGCACCGTCGTCAGCCAACGCCGGTAAGCCACCGTCCAGGCGCGGGGGCCGGCATAGATCTTGCCGTGCCGCAACAGAAATCCGGTGAGGTGCTGCCGTGCCTTGGTCAGACCACGCGCGGCAGTCACCCGGGCACGAACAAGATCACGCATGGCTTCGTGCGCCGCATCGGGAACCCAGACCGCGGTCAGTTCTCCGGCCCGGTGCAACCTGGCCAACATCGTCGCGTCGCGCCGGTTGGTCTTCACCCGGTCGCCCGGCTTCTTCGGAATCAACGACGGAGCAACCACCGTGCAGTCGTGGCCGAGCCCGCTCAGCAGCCGGTGGAGGCCATATCCGCAGGGACCTGCCTCATAGCAGAAATGCAGGTGTTGCCCGCGCCGGCTCAGCCGCTCCGCCAGTTTGATCAGAAGGTCGGCGCGGTTCTCGACCACACCGTGATTTCTGACCTCGCCGCCCCGCCCCTCGTCGGCGACCGCAACTGATATCGTCGACTTGTGCACATCCAGTCCAACGTAGCTCGTGCTAGATTTCATCTGGCTCGTCTCCCATGCATGAGGCTCTGAACCGTCTTCCCGACGGCTTTAACCCTCGGAGATTGCATGTCGTGAGGCGAGCCACCTTCAGTTCACGGCGCGAACATAGGGTCTAGAGTGGAGGACGCTCTAGAGTGGAGGACGCTCTCGCGCCGTCAGGCGCACGCGTGGCGCGTCGAAATCGGAGCGCAGTGGGATCGGCATGGCGAAACTCCCCGGTTCGCCAGCTTGAATTAACCAGCCCGCGTCGGGCAAGCTCCGCGAGTTACGCTCAGTGAGGCTCGGTATCACTCATGACTTGCGAAACCGCCCGGGTGAAAGCGGCGCAAATTGCGGGCAGGGTGGGGCCAAGCAGGTCGCCGTGCGTGCCTGGCACCGAGAGAACTGTCAGATTAGGACAGAGCTGGTTCCATCCAAGATGAAGCGGAACATCGGCATCGTGCTGTTCTGTCCGGAACAGGAAGACTGGTGCATCCAGGGGCGGTAGTGTCGGGTAGACCGTCGCCCATTGCCGAAGCAAGGGTTCAAAATGCCAGAACAGCAGATCGCGATCGAGGTAGGAGGAAAATTTCCTGACCACCAGGTGCGAGGAATGGCGGCAACGAGCCGAAGCGCAGGCTTCCAACGGGGGCTTATCAGCCGTCGGGAGATCACGTAGGCCAGTTTTGATGAACCTTCTCCCCGTTGCAGGGCTGCTATGAAGCCGGCCAGCTCCCGCCGGCGTGTCATGCGACGACGCCGCGCGCCCGTTGCGATCCCTGGTTGGGCTTCGATGTCGAGCAGGCCGAGAAAGCACACCGTGCAGCCCGCTTCCCTCAGGCGTGTCGCAACGGCGAAGCCAACGATGCCGCCAAACGAGTATCCCGCGAGCAGGATCGGACCCGTCGGGGAGTGTGAGGCAATCTGCTTTAGGATATCGCTGATGAGCGTTTCAAAATCGAACTCCGGATGGCGAAGCAGAACTGTCCAGTGAAGATAAGCAATCTGGACGGCTCGCACCGCCTCCTTGCACGCGGCGCCGACCTTGATGAGGTGCGGATCGTAACCACCCATTCCTGGGAAAAGAAAGAGGTAGGGCCTGTCTGACAAAGGTGGCTCCGGCTGGCCAGAATGCTGTAGCTTCTCCTCCAATCAACGACATCGACGCGTCCCTTGGGAGGATGGGAAACATGGTAAAAGAAAAGCCTTTACGCTGCCCTTAATGCCCGGGCGAGTTGCTTTGGTGCAAACGACCGCAGTAGGGGCAAGGCGCCCTGGACGCCAGCCTGGTCCAGCTGATTGCGGCGCTCGGCCAGGCCGAGACCCTTGGTGATCTCGGTGCATCAGAGGGCGGGCACGGCCGCGCCCCCTACCTTAAACCCCGAGGGTTGCATAGGCTTCGGGCGAAGCCTCGTTCCTGAACAGCCCTTGGAAGGTGAACGAGGCGTCAAACACAGGCGCTCACCCCGGCGTCACCGGCGACCCTCGCGCATCAGCCCCCCGGATCGATCCCGCCGAGGGTCGGCTTCGGTTCTCAGAGGTTGGCAGAAGGCAAGGAGCAAAACTGGAAGCCTTACGCCAGCGGCGCGACAATGAATTGGTCAACAACGATTGCAAAATTTAGAAAAAGGCGCTCAGGGCAATGAAAATCTCATGCCACTGATCCTCGCTGCGGTTGAATCATATGCAACCCTTGGTGAGATCAGTAACACGTTGCGCCGCGTGTTTGGTGAACAGCATGAGTTTCGTAGTATGGAATAGATAGAAGTATATTATGCACTATTGGGGTTTAGATGAAGATGTAGAGACACAGTTTGCGTCTCCTGTTCGTGGTGTTGAGCGTAGTCGTAGTGAACACCCCTTTTATGCTGAATATCTCCAGAAAGAGAGCTTAGACCGTCTACAGGCCCAGACGGATGCCCAGACAAAAGAACGCGCCCTGGCTCCCATTGGTGTCTTCGACTCAGGGGCTGGTGGGTTGACCATTCTCTCCGCGCTCAGACAAGAATTACCACAGGAGCATTATATCTACTTCGGTGATACTGGTCACTGCCCTTATGGGACGCGCAATGAAGCTAGAAATTACCGAATTGGCAACACGAGCCTGTCGCTTTTTGATTAAGCAGGGTGTCAAATTGATCGTTATGGCCTGCAATACAGCTTCTCAGGCGGCACTCAACACGTTACGTGCAACTTTTTCGCTGCCTTTCGTTGGCGTTGTTCCCGCCGTGAAACCCGCTGCTCGCTTTACAAAAGCGGTCGTATCGGTGTCGCTGCAACTAACCAGGCTGCCAGAGCTACGTACTTGCGCCAACTGATCGATGATTATGCCAGTGGTGTGCAGGTGTACGCAGTAGGTTGCCCTGAACTGGTAACCCTGGTCGAACATGGTGACTTCGATGGTCCACTGGTCGAAGAGACGCTGCAACAATCCTTGCGCCCTCTGCTTGTGAATGATATCGATGTCCTGGTCCTTGGCTGCACACATTTTCCTGCTTTACGTAAGACAATTGAAAAAGTTGCAGGACCCCATGTTCTGGTTATCGACAGTGGTTCAGCAATTGCACGCCGCACACGTTCAATATTGGATGCGGAGGGCATCATTCACCCAACCGATAATGGACACGAACCTGGGCAACTTCAGGTCTGGTGTAGTGGTGATACATCCGCTTTCAGTCAGGTTGCCAGCAAATTACTTGGTTATTCTGTTATTGCTCAACAGGCATGCCTTCATAATCAATGCATCTAAAATCTCCATCCAAATCGCTTAAAAGGTATAACGATCTATAGAAAGTGAGTATAAGATGGAAACACGAATGCTAGGACTTGAAGCTGCGCATACCGTGACGAAATTGCAGCCTGGGCCAATGATCTTATTGGGAAAGAAGTTCCTGGGCTTCCTGATTATAGAGTAGTCAGAGTAATACAATTCCAGCTTCTGAGCATGCAAAAAGGTTATGATGCAATGCTTCTAGTAGAAGTCGCGGAAAGACCGTGGATACTAACAGACGAACTAGCTATAAGTGCAGCAGACATCGAGGTGATCGAAGAACTGACAGCAGTAATTGGCGAACCGCTACCAGGAGAAACAACGTTTGAGGATTAGGGTATCGCGCCCGGTACACGGGCGCGATCAATCTGGCCTCTACCGATCAACTTCGCCCAACACGAGGTCGAGGCTGCCCATAATTGCGATTACGTCGCTCATCTTGTGACCACGCAACAACTCGGGGAGCATTTGCAGGTTGATGAAAGATGGCCCGCGCAGTTTGGCACGCCAGGGATATTCACTTCCATCGCTGATGAAGTATATGCCAAGTTCACCTTTACTACCTTCAATGGCAAAGTAGGTTTCGCCACGTGGAGGACGCAATGCGATCGGTGTTCTTACACCGATTGGACCGCCCGGCATTTATCCAGGGCTACACGGCACAGACGTACAGACTCGAGAATCTCCTGTATTCGCACTTTGTAACGCGCGAAGCAATCGCCTTCTTGACGTATCTGTATATTGACAGGTACTTCGCGATAGGCCATATAGGGGCGATGCACACGCAGATCCCAGTTGACACCGGATGCACGCAGCATTGGACCAGTCAATCCATAAGCGATAGCCTGCTGCTGGATCAATATAGCCAACCCCTTGCGTACGTGCATCGAATATCTCATTGCCAGTAAGCAGATCGTCCAGTTCATCCATGTTCTTCTCAAACTGGTCGAAGAAAGGCTTCGCATTCTTTTAAGCCAATTTTTGGGGAAATCGTGCAAAACACCACCCACACGCAAATAGTTAACGTTAAAGCGGCTGCCTCCCAATGCTTCGAATAGCGAAAGGATGGCTCTCGCGATCACGAAACGCCCACAGTAATGGAGTAACGGCACCCAGATCGTTTGCATAGGTACCAACCGCTACCAGGTGGCTGGCAATACGTTGCATCTCACCAACCAGCAAGCGAATGTATTGTGCACGCCGTGGAGCTTCAATGCCCATTAACTGCTCCACAGCCCCTACGTACGCAATTTCGTTAAGCATGGGGGAAAGATAATCGGCAGTTATCCATGTAGCGGATACCACCCATGACAGGCCGATTCTCAGAATCTTCTCAATGCCACGATGCAGATAACCAATCACTGGAGTACAATTCGTTACGGTCTCGCCTTCAAGCATTAGGACCAGGCGAAGCACACCATGAGTACTGGGATGCTGTGGTCCCAGGTTCAGTAGCATCTCCTGCGACGATATCCCTTCGGATGTATCATCCGTTTGCATTCTTATATTTGTATCCTGGTTTGTTGCCATACGTTCCTCGTTACTTTATTTCAACCATCTCCGAGCTACTTTTGACGTAATACTTTACGCGCACGAATACCAAAACTCGACCGACCACATAAGAGCCATTAACGCCGCCATACCACCAAATAACAGACGATTTGGGTCAGTAGAAAATACCGTGAAAGTGAACGCCATCCCCCAGCACCCTAACGCTACCATTCCAGGCATAATCATTCCTGATATATTTGTTCCTCTCGTTGCCGGGCGTGCCTGTACTCCTACCTGTCCGTTCACACTCGTTCCATTCGCCAGATGCCGTATTCTTGCCTGGAACCGTTGCGCCACTACGGCCGTTTCGTGCCACGTACTTGATTTCTTATGCCCTCTGGTCTTCGGCATGAACACCCACTTCCATTCCAGATATGATTACATCAAGTTTTGCTATTTCCAAAAGTACTCTTACCCGGTACAGACTCGCCTTCAGGATGGCCTCGTTCTGTTTGCTTCTTCCTGCATATTGGCAGAAGTGTGACCAAAAGTAGGTGTGCCAGGATGCAGGCGCTCCTCCATACCCTGTCCCATCTTCTTCTGCACTACACGCTCCACACGCTGCTGCTGGAACTTACCCGCCACAGCCATATTTGGCTCTACCTGCGTTGTGGCACGTGGCTTCACTGTGAATGGAACCTGGTGGAAGGTCTTGAGCAAGGGGTAGCCTTCGAAATCATCGTCAAGCAGCATACGTCTCAGATCAGGGTGGCCCGAAAAATGAATTCCGTACATATCATAAGTTTCGCGCTCCAACCAGTTAGCAGTCGGCCAGACCGAAACAACACTATCAACCTCTGGCTTTTCACGGTCTATCTGCACTTTGAGCTGCAACAATTGATTACGCGATATCGAACGTAGATGATAGACTGTCTCCAGGTGATCGAGCATATCGACTCCCGAAATACAGCTCAAAAGGTCAAAACCAAGCTGATCACGCAAAAAACGGCAGACCGCAACCAGGTGTTCGCGCTCAATATCGAGAGCAAGAAAATCACCCTTAAGCGTTTTCGGTACGAGCGGTTTTCCTGTAATTTGTGCTATTGGGGCCAGATCTCGTGCAAGGGCTGCGTTCTCGTCGCGATATCCGGTATTTGCACTGGGTACATTTTTTGAACGTGGTACTAATTCCATCGCGTCACTCCCTATATTTGCCTTCGTCCTATTAACAAAGGCTAGAAGATGCTGCATTGATTATAGCACAGGAAGGAAGAGGCGACAATTTGAGCGGCTACCTGACAACCTTTTTATCACGGCTGTCTGCATGTACCAATCGTAAGAGCCATTTTATCATTCTCTGCTCGATTACCAAGTGTCCACAATAATACTGCTCCAATTACTATAAGAAGGCCAAGAAGCGTTACGGCAAATTGCAACATCATACCAATAAAGGCCAGGAGGAGGCCAGCGGCAGTGACGAAGGGCCAGATGCTTGGTGATGTATCCTTTGAATAGGTAGCCAGGAGAAGTTCTTCCGCTCTCGCCTCACGCGAGGCTTCTTCAGCAGCCTGCGCGAGCAGAAACTGGTCGAGAGTTTCATGCAAAACACGAGCATCGAATGGCTTGGTCAGGTATTTTATGGACGATGCTGTAGCTATAGCAGGCTGCGTTGCCCCTATCAGGGCTGGATATTCCCAGGCCAGCAGAATAGTTGGTAGAGCAGAGAACTGTGGACGGGCGAGTAGGGCCTGGGCAGATGAGAGAAAAGTACGACTACGCCCTGCGCTCCCATCCAGATCAACCACGAGTAGATCAAGTTGTTGCTCCTCAAAAGAGGGTATCCGTGTGGGCGAATTTGCTTCAATGACGCGCATATCACGATGCTCTAGCCCCAGAGCGATAAGACGGCGCAATGCCGGGTCGGGTTCAATGAGAAGGACGATCGGCTTCTTCTCGCTAGACATACATGCTCCTTCATGCTCTCGCCAGCATGTTTTCACAACTTACATATTCATATTATTGAGCATACAGGTCCAACATTACAAAAAAGTTATACCTTAGGGTATACACCTTACAAAAACCTTAATAAATTAGAGAGAGAAAAGCAACCATCTACCAAACATGATTTGACTTCTGCAGGGGCGCGGTTCACAAACCTATCTCCCTTCACTATATCTTTGCCAGCTTATAGCCAACATCCGGTACAGTAAGAATATATTTAGGATGACGGGAATTGGCCTCAACCTTACGGCGCAGACGACTGATATAAACCCAGATGAAATCAACGTCGCGGTTGTACTCCGGCCCCCATACCTTTTCGAGCAGGAGTTTGTGCGTAACAACCATACCAACGTTTTGTGCCAGGACGCTTAGCAGTTTGTACTCGGTGCGGCTCAATTGTACAGGTTCGCCCTTCATAGTTACGAGGTGTTGTGCGTGATCTATGGTAAGGTCGCCACTCGTGAAAACACTTTGAGCTGGTGCCTGCTCAGGAGATGCGGTATGACGACGCAAAAGGGCACGTACACGGGCGAGTAGTTCCTTCATGCCAAACGGCTTGACGACCAGATCGTCACTACCCATATCAAATAGATGGACACGCTCATCTTCATCGCAATCCTCGCAGAGCATGATTACAGGTATCTGAGAGAATTCACGCAGGCGTTGTAGTAGTTCGATACCGCTCATATCGGTGAGGCGTGTCGAGAGCAGAATGATATCGGGTTCTTCCAGATCAAGCTGGCGCAAGAATTGGATGCCATGATTGACAGTATGAACACGATATTGCTGCTCCTCCAGATTAGCACGTAGATAACGGGTCATACGTGGATCATTCTCAGCTAACAGAACGTGTACACGCTCATCCTGCTTGAGCAAAACAGTACGAGTGGGAGTCTGCTGCCTGGCGGGAAGATTGCTAGTTATATCGGTAACAACTGTAGTAGTCTGGCCCATTGTCGAAATAGGAGGAGCAAAAGGCAGAGTGAAATAGAATGTAGAACCCTGTCCCATTCCCAACGAATTGGCCCATATTTTGCCACCATGGGCTTCGATTGTCGCCCGTGCGGATGCAAGGCCCAGTCCACTGCTACTACCAGCTTCATCTCCTGCTTGCTGAACGCGATAGAAACGCTCAAAGATCGGCTCCAGGTGTTCTGGCGCAATGCCGATCCCTTCATCTGTGATGCCAACGCGCAGTTCGACATCATTGGACTCTACTCTTACGGTAATAGTAGTACCAGCTGAGGAGTAGGTGACAGCGTTGTTGAGCAGGTGGTTCAATGCCTGCTCGATACGCATAGCATCACAGATCACAGGCCCGACAGGTCGGGGCAGATCCAACACAAAATAGTGATCTGACGCCTGTACCTGCCGACGCTGCAGTAATTGTTGCAGCAATTCCGGCAAGCGAATCTGAGCGAGGCGTAGAGGCTGTGCTCCGGCATCCAGACGCCACACATCGAGCAGTGTATTGAGTACGTCGTGAAGCCGATCCGATTGGGTATCGATCATCTGGAGCATCTCACGCTGCATGGCTGGATCCCAGCGAGCAGAACTGCCGAGCAGAGTAGTAGCGCAGCCCTTGATGATGGCAAGCGGTGTTTTCAGTTCATGGGCAGCGAGGGCCAATGTTTCGCCACGCGACTCGATGAGTGAGCGTTCCAGAGTAATGTCATCGAAGAGAATGCCGCGTCCCAACAAGCTCCCCTTGTTATCGCGAACCGGGAAACTGCGTACACGCAACCAGCCTACAGCGGCGTCGGTGAGTGCTACGTCGGTTGAGAATTCCTCTTCGGGATGTTGCCAGATGGAATCCAGTTCGGAACGCGCCATCTGAGGTTCAGCAGAAAGAGAGAGCAGGTGTTTGCGCACATCAAAATCTTGCTCGGCAACAAGATCCTGTTTGCTGATACGTAGTAAACGCAGAGCACTCTGGTTTGTATAAATGACACGTTGCTGATTGAGCAGCATAAAGCCGCTGCTCATACTCCCGCATACTTCAGAGAGGATATGATATTCACGTGTGAAGGCAACAGGGACAGTCTCTACATCTTTTTGTGCTTGCTTTGCAGGGATTTCAATGTTCACTGCGCCTGATTGCGATTGTCTGGCAGCAGGCTTATTAGTACCGCCTGCGTCGCCTATGGAGTGCATCCGAAAGCTACCCTTTCCGCCTGTCTTCTTTTTGATGTTTTAGCAGGATTTCAGCAAAGCCTCTCTCTAGCAGGGTAGAGGCAAAGTCATATCCTACATATCTATTTTAGCAAAAAGGGTCAACTGGAAGAAGGAAAGGGTACCAATAGATATTACTTCATGCCCGCAATCATCACAATCAGAACAAGGTGGACCAGCATCGCGATAATAAAGCCAGCGGCGATAAAGACAATCCACTTACGATCACTGATATAAGCACGAACGCGTGTTGGGTAAGCGCCAGGCCAGTACCGGGAAGCAACCATTCCCATTGCAATACGCAAACGTAATGGCGAGAGTATGGGAGAGCGTTGCATTTCTAGAGTGAGCATCTGATGACAACGTTTACAAAGTACCCAGGAGAGACGGGGTTCCGGCACCCCTTCTGGCTCTATAAGATATGCAGGCGAGAACCAGACATGCCGTGTACAAATTGAACAGCGCTCGGTAGAGAAACGCATTCTTGCGTTACGTGTCCTCTCCTGATGAACTGCGAAGGCAGAAGTAGTTCTGCCGGGTGCTTCTTTCACCACACTGCCCTTTCTATGCTAAATCTTTTACTCTTTTGTGTAACATGAGACCACTTTTTTAATTGTAACACATTGTATGGTCAGATATTCAATAATAAGAGGCATTGAAAGGTGAAGGTGGGTAAAAGGAAAATTTGGATATGAGTCATCCCGAATTTGGGATGACTCATAGTTCAGCTTTACAAGGAGGTTGAAACTCCCGGGTTATTCACGCATGTCCATCCTAATAAGAACAATACACTTCAAGAGTGGAAACACCAATTTGGGTATTTGTTGCTCCATCATTGCTGGAAAGTTGTACCTGATTGACATTATAAGAACTTGTAGAATAAAGGAGTTTCCAGCCTGATATAGAGCGTTGATCTAGTGTAACGACGGCAACACGATTTTCGCTACCGAATAATCCGCCTGTGAAAATCCCATAACTAATATTTGCTGTAGCATAAACCGTAGGGATATAGACATAGATACGACAGCCCGTATCACCATTGGTACCAGGAAAATTCCAAACTGCTTGAGCCTGATTGTTAGAGCCTGTGGATGGCGTCCATGATGATGCCCACCCATTTCCATCGGTAAAACCATGCCAAGGACCTGAAAGATGCGGTGCATAGTAATTGTCAGAAGCAGCATGAATAACTTTTGTGTTTCTGTGTGTGGTACTAGGCACGCTAACAGAAGAAGCCAATACCGGAGTTGCAAATCCGGCTGACAACATAAGAAATGTTGCAAGTGAAATAGCTAGAGTAATCAATTTTTTTTGCAAGATGAGATTTCCTTTCTAATAAACATAAAAGAACAAATTTGCTCTCGTGTGTTTATTATAAAATATAAATATTTAAATGTCAATAGCAATTTAAAAAATTAAAAAATAGTAACTGCCCAATTGAGTAGAATAACATCGAGTGGTGGATTTTGGTAAAATGAGCGTAATATTTATGTTTTCACCCTTGTTTATCATTTAATGATATTGTTGGCGAAACCCAAAAAGGTGCTTACTATGGATATGTAAATGCCATCACCCTAAGCGTGGAATAGCAATTCGCTAACAATGAAACATGCGCCTCTGGCACATCACTGTGCATGAAAGGGGATGGATACAACAAGAAAAATCGATTTGATACTCACGCTGTGAGCCGAACCAACAATATGATCTGGATACCTGTAAGCACCACCATCTGTAAACGATGCTTTCTCCGTCTTTTACTGAGTGCTGATAATGTAGAGGAGATCAGTGATAGACCCCATCAGAGAAAGCTGATAAAGGCGCCAAATAATATTGTGCTCAGTAATTTTTTATCCATGAGATTATGAGTCATCCCGAACTTTGATATCGTTGGCGAATTGCCAGGGTGAGCGCAACGGAAGCGTCGCTCTCGATAGCGAATGAGCGTGGGAAATCAATTCGCCAGCAGTATCAAAGTTCGGGATGACTCATATAACTTAGCCGCGCAGGAGAGGCAACAGATACACCAGGCTAAAGACGAAGATCCAGACAACGTCAACAAAGTGCCAGTACATCTCGCCCGCTTCAACAGCAAAGTGCTTTTTCTCAGTAAAGTCCCCACGCAAAGCACGAATGAGACAGATCGTCAGGAAAATGAGACCGATGGTTACGTGCAGACCGTGGAAACCGGTCAGGGTAAAAAAGGCCGAACCAAAGACTCCATGCTGAATGCTAAAACCCTCATTGAAGTACAGGTTAATGTATTCATAGACCTGCCCACCGAGGAAGATAGCGCCAAGGAGAATAGTGCCGATCAAACCATATACAAGATTGCGCTTATTCCCCTTTGCAATACTTGCGCCAGCGAAGCGCACTGGAATACTACTGCAAAGCAGGAAGACTGTATTAATCGCAGGATAATGCCAGTCCAGGTGTGCGCCCGAAGGTAGCAACCAGGTAGAGGCAGGATTACGAATTTCCAGGTA
This sequence comes from uncultured Chloroflexia bacterium, assembly GCA_963731415.1. Lineage (GTDB taxonomy): Bacteria > Chloroflexota > Ktedonobacteria > Ktedonobacterales > Ktedonobacteraceae > JACDAE01. The sequence goes on along the minus strand of CAVSVN010000017.1, from coordinate 123,644 downwards.
GAGAAATGCCGCAATCAGGTTTGCGAAAATTAATGCTTCAGAAGCGATGAAGAAGATCATGCCCCACCAGTTGATGCCACGACCTACTTCTACATGCTCTTCAAGAATTCTGACCTGCTCGCCGTGAGCAGTGCTCATAGCAAAACTCCCTTATCACTACAGACATGTGTATATCATAACGATGCTCAAAGTCATACACATGCCAGATGTTATCGACGTTCCAGGTTCCAACCGATAACGGAAACAATTACCATTATCACGCCTACACCCAGGATAATAAGATTGAACGCAAAGCCGCCGAGCGCTACTGCTATCGATAAAGCAAGAGCAATAGGCCAGAGACTGGGGCGCGGCATTAATTCCGCCTCCGTCACCTGCCGGACCTTCTTTACGCGCTTTTTGCCACGACGGACGGGAGCTTCATCGGCAATTGCATCATCAGCAACATTCTGCGTCTCTCCCGTAACGGCCTGTTCAGTCCCATCATCGGTTTGCTGAGCCACGGGCGGTTGCTGCTCCTGAGAAGATCGCTCAGGTGCGGCAACTTCGTCCACTTCTTTTTGTTCTTGTGAATTTCCTGGGTCTATCATCGTTTTTCCTATCCAGGGAAACTGGGCATCCACAAGGGATGCCCTCGCTGCTAATGTCGAGAGACTGTCTTCCAGTCTGCGATATCAGGATACTTCTTATCATAAAATGGGCGACGACTCCGTACGACCGGAATAGCCAGGAAGTTGTACTTCTTGGGAGGTGAGGTGGTATCCCACTCTAGAGTAAAGGCATCCCAGGGATCGGAACTGGCTTTCTGACCATTCTTCAAGCTAGCAATGACATTGAAGATAAACACCATAACTGATAGACCTATCAGGAAGGCACCAACGGTGGAAAGCAGGTTCAGGCTATCCCAACCACTGTTGGCAGGGTAGGTGTAGATACGACGTGGCATACCAAGCAGCCCCAGCAGGTGCATGGGGAAGAATGCAAGGTTCATACCGACCAGCATCATCCAGAACTGTATCTGAGCCATGCGCTCACCCAGGAACTTGCCAGTTACCTTCGGGAACCAGTAGAAGAAACCCGCGAAGATAGCGAAGACACTACCCCCAAAGAGCACGTAGTGGATATGAGAGACGACAAAGTATGTGTCAGTTACCTGGTAATCGAAAGGTACAATCGCCAGAGCAGCCCCGTTCAAACCACCGATCAGGAACATCGCAATAAATCCAAGAGCAAAGATCATAGGAGGTTTAAAGCTAATTTTACCGCCATAGATGGTTGCGATCCAGTTAAAGATCTTCACAGCAGTTGGAATAGCAATCAGTGTCGTGCTGGCTGCGAAGAAGCCCTGGGCGATAGCGGGGAGACCTACGGCAAACATATGGTGTGCCCAGACCGTAAAGCTCAGGAAACCGATAGCGACGCCCGACCAGGCGATAAAGGTATAGCCAAAGATCGGTTTACGCGAGAAGACTGGCAAGACCTCCGAGATGATACCAAAGGCAGGCAGGATCAGGATATACACCTCCGGGTGCCCAAAGGACCAGAACAGGTGTTGCCAGAGCAGCGGATCACCACCAAATGCGTACTGGTAGAAATGCGTACCGATACGGCGATCAAGCAGCAGCAGAACGCTTGCAGCGGTCAGGCTGGGCAAAGCAAAGAGCAACAGGAATGAAGTTACCAGCGTCATCCAGGTAAATAGAGGCATGCGGTTAATGCTCATTCCAGGAGCACGCAACTTCAAAATCGTCACCACAAAGTTCAGACCACTGGCGATAGACGCGATGCCAAGCAACATAATGCCAAGCAGCCAGAAGTCACCGTTCATAGTAGAGGCACATTGAACAGCGTGAACGCCACAGACCGACTCGCTCAAAGGTGCATAGTTAAACCAGCCACCATTTGGCGCTGAACCAAACACAAAGCTTGACTGCAAGAAGACGCCACCGAAGAGCGTTGTCCAGAAGCCAAACGAATTCATGCGTGGGAAAGCCATATCACGAGCGCCGATCATCAACGGCACTACGTAGTTACCGAAACCAGTTAGAGTAGGCATCACGAACAGGAAGATCATCGTGACGCCATGCATAGTAAAGACCTGATTGTAGACATCAGGATTGAGTATCTTCCCATCTGGTCTTGCCAGCTCCGCTCGAATTAAGAGAGCCTCCAGACCGCCAATCAGGAAGAAGAAAAAGCCCGCTATGATGTACATCAAGCCGATCTTTTTGTGATCGGTTGTCGTTACCCATTCACCGACATAGGTCTCGCTGAATGTTCTACGACGAACCGCTGTTACTGCGCTATCACCGATAGTGCGCGTTGCCATGAGCAATTCCTCCAATATCTAGCCCCACAGGCACAGAGTAGACGGCTACTTGAGAGTCTCTAGATAGGCCACCAGGTCATCAATATTTTCCTTAGTGAGCGTACCAATATTCATATCATTACCCGGTTTTATGCCCTGAGGATTATTCAGCCATTTCGCTACGTTACAATGCTGTAATACGTTGCGGATCACCGGGCGTACAATTCGCCAGATTGTTTTCCAGCACCCCGCCAGCAATCAGGCCCAACTGCTGAGAACCATTCCCGATGGTAGCACGACTGGCGAAATGGGTCAGATTCGGTCCAACAAAGCAGGGATCCTTCGTCGTTCCATTGGGATTGTCACATGCCCTGGAGGGATCGACAAAACCCTTTGAATCCACGCCGATGATACCATGGCAGGTAGAACACTGCGCGGTAAAGAGCTTCTGACCAGCCGCAGCCATACTTCCAGTAGTGGGTGCAGTTGCCGCCGCCTGCTGAGAGATCGCCCAGGTATTGAAAGTAGCGGAACTTTCAGCCTCTACATTAAACCTCATGTTTGCATGTTGCAGACCACAAAACTCGGCACAGAGCCCTGGATATACACCTGCCTTATTAGCAATAAACCAGCGCGTGTTGTCATGACCAGGGATAACATCAGTCTTGCCAGTAAGGGCTGGAATCCAGAAGCTATGGATCACGTTATTCGAATAGAGTTTGACATTAATGGTTTCGCCCACAGGCACATGTAAGGTATCAGCAGTTGTAATATTGTAGCTCGGGTAATAAAATTCCCACCACCATTGATGACCAATGGCTTCCACTTGCAGCGTCGTCCCGCTCGTGGGTCGGTTTTCAGGCGCAACAGTCCACAAACCACGGATGGTAAAAACCAGCACGATTAGCAGAACAACTGCCGGTGCAGCCGTCCAGGCGACTTCAAGTGTGGTGTTACCATGGATTTGCCGTGGAGTAGGCATTCCCGGTCGCTCACGGAAGCGCCAGGAAGAATAGATCAGCATGCTCTCCACACCGACGAAGATAACAGCTGCAATGCCCAGAATCACCCAGAAGATAAAGCTCTCACTCTCGGCGACCGGGCCATCAGTATTCAGAATGGAGGTAGAGCCACCGCATGCAGAAAAAAGAAGAGAGGACAGTACAGTGCCGACTACAAAAAATAGCAAGCGCTTTTTTGTCCCACGAAATAGAGGCATCCTCACGTCTAAATCTCCTAAAACAATGTTTGACGATGGACGATGATGTCATAATAACAAGCAACACTCTCGCCATATTACTGATGTAGTGTAGTGAGCCTCCCTGAAAGAAGGCTTGCAATTTTTGTTGCCAACCTTACAGGAACCTGAACGTTATTCGTAGCGTCAAATGGGCTTGTAAACCGCGCCCCTACACCGTTGGTCAGGAGGTTCAATTATGATGGGCAGGGTATTACACGATCTCGATATTATCCTCTACCTCTTCCAGGAATTCTTCATCATCCATCTGGGCTTCTTGCAGGCGTTGTTTTTCGTCCTGCGCCTGCATCCAGCGAATAAAGAGAACGCTGACGATACCAATAACGATGATATTTACAGGTACCCACATGATCAATCCACCCAGTTGCTGATCGGTAGTTGGGGAGATTCCCCATGCTCGTATAGGTTGCTGGATATAAGGAGAGTAGAGGGGCTGCATAAAGGTCAGACCAGCTCCTAGTGCAACTGTGGGCATACCACTCAGAAAGAGGTAGAGTACCTGGCCGCCGAGTGAAAGGCGTGGTAGCTCCTCAGAAGGACTCAAAACAGGCCACCAGTAGAGCGTCGCAGTAACAATAAATAGTAGATGCTCGAAAATATGCAGATTTTCATTCGAGAGCGTCGTGTTATAGAGAGGAGGAGCATGCCAGAGCCAGAAATCGACGTTAAAAAGAAAAAAGGCTACAAAGGGATGCGTCAACACCTTCCCTATATTCAAAAGAACGCGTTTGCGCAACAATGGCTGCAGCAGCCATCCTGGTGTACCGAGCAACAACAGCGGGGGCGCAACCAGCGTGATAAGCAGGTGCTGCACCATATGAGCACTGAACAGATACTCATCGCCCAGTTCATCCAATGGTGATGCAAGGGCTAGAAACATCACAAGCATTCCGACCACGAACAAAGTAATCTGGCTACGCTTCACAAAATCGGCAAGCTGATACTTTCTACGCAATGGACCGACCGCGTAGAGGTACAGGGCGATAAGAAGGGCTGTACCGATATAAATAGAAGGAGCCAGGTTCCATTGCGTTAACCAGAAATGCAGGTCAAGATTTGCTTCCATAGGGACAGGAACCTTTCCAATGTTGGCATCTTATAAAGCATACTATAGCATAGGCATGCAACGAGGGCTTTGTTGAGATTCTCCTTTCTTTTCAATTATAGGACACCTGGATAGATCACAACGCTGTCAGCCATCATTACGTTATACTTCTGAGAAGGTCAACCAGAACATCTGCCGGGAAGCCCTGATTTACCAGTATGAGCTGCCTGACCACTTTCTGATCAAAGAATCTACCCTGTAGAACCGAGAGAAAAATGGGGTACAATTATACAGAACAATACACTATCAAGTGAGATTTCCACAAAACAGCGAGAAGGGAGCACAGGTAAGTACGTTATGAATGCGCAAAGTATCAATATAGAACCGCTCACTGATGAGCATCCAACTTACTCTATTGTGGCACCAGTTTTTAATGAGGCAGAGACGCTTCCTCACTTTTATGAACGTGTAACTCGCGTAATGGAGGATATCGGCGAATCATTTGAAATTGTACTGGTCAATGATGGGAGTCGTGATAAAACATATTCCATTTTAAAAGCACTTCACGAGAAAGACGCACGCGTGCGCGTCATCGATTTCTCACGCAATTTCGGGCATCAGATCGCCATTTCGGCTGGTCTCGACTATGCTCAAGGCGATGCGGTGATTATTCTCGACTCCGATCTGCAAGATCCCCCTGAGATTATGCCTGAACTTATCGCACGGTGGAAAGATGGCGCGGAGGTCGTCTATGCACAACGAGCGAAGCGCAAGGGAGAGACGTTCTTCAAACTGGCAACCGCCGCCGCCTTTTATCGCTTAATTCGCCGTATCACCGCCGTCAATATTCCAGGCAATACTGGAGACTTTCGTCTGTTGGATCGCCAGGTTGTAGATGCGCTGGTGAAGATGCGAGAACATCACCGTTTCATGCGTGGCCTCTCAGCATGGGTTGGTTTTCGGCAGGACGCAGTGCTCTATGAACGGCACGAGCGCTTTGCAGGTACAACCAAGTATCCATTGACCAAGATGATTCGCTTCTCACTGGATGCAATTACCAGTTTCAGTCATGTGCCGCTACAAATTGCAACCAGCCTTGGCTTTGGCCTCGCCTTAATTAGCCTGATAGGTATTCTGATCGCTATCATATTACGTCTCTTCACTAACGCTATCGTAGGCCAGGCAACGACACTCATCATGGTGCTTTTCATGGGAGGCATTCAATTGATTTTCCTGGGCATCATCGGTGAATACCTGGGGCGTATCTACGACGAAGTACGAGCACGTCCACTCTACATCGTACGCAAAGTACTGGATTGATGCTAACTGTGAGAGCTACATGATTTTCAAAGCGCCCTAAATTATACAATCTGGTCCTCTTCATTCAGGCAATTGTAAGGTGCAGATTATGGGCTGCAAGGGTGGTATCAGGATAGACGACGACAATAGAGACGACGACAATAGAGAACGTCAAAATATCTATCAAAGGGGATACCTTCATAGTCAGGAACCCCACGCCTGAAAGGACGGGGGCTTGTCAGAACTGTTGAGCGTTTTTGCTCAGGCTGTTAGACAAGCTCACCTGACCAGACCCAGCCAGAGGGAAGCAATTCTCTATCGGGCTACGATAGCGGCAAGTGTTCAAGTTCGTACCTTCGGATGCGGTTCCAGTCTGAAGCTCTACAACTTCTGAGTTAACCATCTGTACAAGGGTTAAGGACGTGCTCAGGAGACGTGCCGACCGCTATCTTCGTCGAGGAAAACATTCCCTGGGAAACCAGAGGGGTTTTGAGCGTTCCCATTCAAAACGCTTCCCCGAAAGGGGTTGTTTTGGCATCGACGAGCGCAGCCGAGCGTGCGCCCATTTTTTCCTCCCCATGCCTGCAAGGGCAGGGGTATCCAAAATGGAGATCTGATGAAGCTTCTATATCTCAAGCTTACACGTAACAATACGTGGGTGAGGGTTGCACTTACATATTTTCTAAACGAAGGAGACGGAACAGGTGAGTATCGTCAAAGGTAATAGTGAATTCGGCGAGGTGCCTTCACTCGAACTGTCAACCGCTCCCATAAGCGTAGAACAACCAGGCAGGCTTCGGCAGACGCTTTCCAGCTATATCAATCTCATGAAGCCGCATGTTACAGTGCTCCTGTTAGGAACGACTCTGGCCGCAATGGCAATCGCGGATCGTGGTTTTCCATCGTTGGGGCTGGTGCTTGCAACCCTGTTGGGTGGTGCCATGGCAGCTGGAAGCGCGAATAGCCTCAACTGCTATATTGACCGCGACATTGACCAGATTATGGGACGCACACAACGTCGCTCACTACCATCAGGCAAGGTATCCGCTAAAAACGCCCTCGTCTTTGGCCTTGCCCTGGGGATTGGCTCGTTCGTCATCCTGGCCGTCTTCGTTAATCTGCTCAGTGCGTTCCTGGCTCTGGGTGCGAACCTCTTCTACATCATCGTCTACACAATGGGATTGAAGCGTACGTCCGCTCAGAATATTGTGATTGGTGGAGCTGCTGGTGCCGTTCCCGTGCTTGTTGGTTGGGCGGCAGTAACGAATAATGTAACGCTCTCCGCAATCTGGCTGTTCGCAATTATCTTTTACTGGACGCCACCGCACTTCTGGGCGCTCTCACTGCTCATTCAGAAAGACTATGAGAAGGCAAACATCCCAATGTTACCAGTTGTGATGGGCGAACGAGAGACGCAAAAACAGATTTTGCTCTATTCGTTTCTGTTACTGGGCGTCACACTGGTCCTTTTCGCGATGCATACGATGGGCTATCTTTATCTCATCGGCGCGGTTGGCCTTGGTGGTGTTCTGATCTACATGGCAATACGCCTGGTGCTGGATCAGACCAAGAAATGGGCACGCACGCTGTTCTGGTATTCCAACTGTTATCTCGCTGCTATCTTCGCTGTGATGGTGGTGGACCGCGTCATCCATTAAGAGAGAAACACTATGAGTTTAAACTGGCGTCTTGCATCCCGACTCTCTGTTGTCACGCTGATGGTGTTAGTAGTTCTGGTGGTCATGATCTATCAACAGCGCCATACTACGTCTACAGCAACAACGAGCAGCGGCAATAGCGTTGTTACGAATTCTTCTAGCTTACAAGGAACCGATCTTGGAAGTACTCCCGCGCCCAATTTTCTCCTGACCGATCAGTTTGGGAAACCGGTCTCGCTCGCAGAGTTTAAAGGGAAGCCGGTGGTGCTGACATTTCTCTACACAAATTGCCCAGATCAGTGTCCACTGACGGCAGAGAAGTTGCATGCTACACTTCAGGATTTAGGCAGTGCGGCACCGAACGTAAGTATGCTGGCAGTCAGTACTGATCCAGCACGTGATACCACCAGCGCGGCGCTCAAGTTCTCGCAGGCGCATAGAATGCAGAACGACTGGCACTATCTTGTCGGTCCCAAAAGCAAGCTTGCTCCAATATGGTCAGCATATAGCATTTATGCGCAGCCGCAGCAGCAGACAGTAAACCATAGTCTGGGATTGTATCTTATCGACAAGCAGGGTCATGAGCGTGTCTTCCTCGGCAACGATTTCACCCCGACACAGTTGGCAACAGACTTACAAGTGTTGTTAAAAGAGTGAGGCCCGATAACTCGGACCTCTACTCTCTTTTTATAGAACCTTTTCCTCAAGTGCTGCAAGCATATACCGACGAGCAATATCTACATCTTTTGTGCTCACCACCTGCACAACTACCTTCTGTAAAGCTTCAGGATCATTCAGTGCTTCAACACATCTCCTCGCTAAAGAAAGCAGAGAGGGGAAATTAGCTTCAACGCTACTTACAAGGACCTGGCCAAATGCCTGGATCTCTCGTTTCCGTTCTTCCTCACGCCCTCCTTCGCGTCCTTCTTTCAAAATTTTCTGATAAAACCAGGTATCACGCAGGATATCTTCAAGCATGGCAACCTCTCCTTCCAGCCATTGCTGGTCGGCTTCACTCGTTAAGACCATAGATGCTAATGAAAGTGCCAGGGCAAGCACCTCTTCGTTATCCTTAATATCTTCGAATACTTCTTTCGCCACTTCGCGCTGTGCACCATCCTTTGCCATTAAACAAAGAGGGCGCAGGCCCTTCAAACCGGTCCTTTTTAAAACCTCGACAGGTAATTCCCATAGTTTGATATTAGTATAACGAAAGATATGTACTGATTCGCACTCAGGTACACCCCACACCAACGGTGATTCTGGAATCTGCCCTCCTGGTACAAGATATATCACAAATGAATAGACCGGACAGTTATGAGCCAACGTCGCCAATACATTGTACTCCCAAGATCCGTTGTACCATTTTTGAGCTTGCACGCCTCTGAAATTCAATGTGGACCAGAGCCTTTTTTCCATGTAGACGAATTTCAAACAAAATATCGGTGCTCACCGTCCGCGTCAATGTTTTGAGTTCAAGCTATACTGGACGTACCAGACGCGCAGCAGGCAATAGCCACCTGATAAAATCCTGCGGTACCATCCCTGCCAGGCGCTTCAACCTATCGTCCCAGACTTTTACCATAGACAACCTCCACTACCACCCTCCATTTTCAGCATAACATAATCAAGAAGAGTCTGTCTATAGTATAAAAGCATTACCAATTGATATATAGTTATTGTATTTATCCGACAGGCTGGAATGACTTTTATAATATAAACATCTTATACGAGATGAAATTTATTTGGACATTACTTGTATACATTTCTATGATACAATGGTACAATTCCAACAAATAGGATTATGTGTATAAGAATTTGAGGTAGAGTAGTATGCAGACACAGGAACAAAAACAAGACGCTACACCACAGATAACTTCAAAGAAACTGCCATGGTGGAGAATAACTCTTCTTGCACTCACGGCTTTTCTCATTATCATTCCAGGTATCCTACTTGTAGAAAATAGCGGAGACTCTTCTGCTACCTTCTTAAATTCTATATTTGTTGTCATTGGAGTTCTGGGGACGATTGGTCAATTACTCATTCCTATCATATTCCCACCTAAATCTCAGCCATCAACAATCATACAACACATCTACCAACCTGCAGGGGCGCAACAACCACAGCAGACTCCCCAATCAACGCCAGTCTCTCCGCCTCCATCAGTAATTCCACCATCGAGTAATTCTGCTGCTCCACCACTTGAAAATAAAGCCCCAATCCCTCCATCTAACATAACCCTACCAACCAGACCGGTTTTCTATTTCAACGTTGCCCACCTTCCTAATATAGATGAGCTATATGGTAGGAAACGCGAACGTATGACTTTATTGGAACGTACACGTAAAGGGGACTCCACATCGATTGTGGGACCTCGGCGCATCGGCAAAACATGGTTGCTTGATTATTTAAAACTGGTAGCACCAACCGAACTCGGAGCCAATTTCCGTATTGCCAACCTTGATGGAACAACCCCTCAACGCAAAACCATGAGTGCATTTGTAGCCCAGACACTGGATGCATTGGACATTCCTCTTATTGGCAATCCTGCTGAACTGGAACTGAACATGCTGACAAAGACCATTGAGCGCTTACAATCCCAACATATTCAATCTGTACTCTGCATCGATGAATTTGAAGGCTTCTTTAATAGACAGGATTTCGACTGTGACTTTTTCGCGGGCCTACGCTACCTTGCTACAAATGGACTGCTACTCGTTACGGTGAGCAAAAGTCCGTTGATCGATCTCGTGGGCGAGCGTTGTCAGACGAGCGGCTTCTTTAACATTTTTGAGCAGATCACCCTCAAGCCGTTTAATAATACTGAAGCAGAGGAATTTGTGCAGGCGAAAAGTATTCAGGCAGGTTTTAATGCTGATGAACGTTCTACGTTGCTGAAGTATGGGCAGATGAATAAGATGGAGTGGCCCCCGTTGCGTCTGCAACTGACAGGCGAAAAGCTACTGGCGGATAAAAAGCTGGCTGCCCAGGGCCACTCAGAGTATTATCGTCCAGGCAAGCAGGACTACTGGCAAGATTTTGAGCGGCGGCTAGAAGAGACGTATCGAGGAGCAGTACGCTAAATGAACACCTTTAGACAAGCGTGGCATTATGGGCTGGTAGAGCCTTTTACCTGGATATTCTATTGCTTTTTCCAACCTGGCAGATTTCAAAGAGAATTTGACGAAAAACGGCTAGTGCAGCGTATTAAAATTATGCTCAGGCTGGCCATTCCAATGTTTCTATTGTGCTATCCATTTGGACTACTGGAACAGCTTTTGCTTCTTTATTTCCACATTTCCATTTATTCTAATATAAGTGCTATTTTACTTCCTACTGCTGTCGGCATCGCTTTCGGCATCGCTGTCGGCATCGCTGTCGACATCACTGGAAGCATCGCTGGAAGCATCGCTGGAAGCATCGCTTTCGGCATCGCTGGAAGCATCGCTTTCGGCATCACTGGAAGCATCGCTGGAAGCATTGCTGGAAGCATCGCTTTCGGCATCACTTTCGGCATCACTTTCGGCATCGCTGGCGGCATCGCTTTCGGCATCACTGTCGGCATCGGTGTCGGCATCGGTGTCGGCATCGGTTTCGGCATCGCTGGCAGCATCGCTTTCGGCATCTCATTTATTATTTTTTATTTTATAGGACTCTACCGCCTACTCCTTTATCCCATCAGTGGAGGTACATTCCTCTTCCAGGCATACATCACCAACAGTAAAAATCCTCAGCGCGTCTTTATAGTTCTGCACCATTCGTCTCTCCACTGGGACGAACGTATCTATTTGCCGTTGCTGTTCCTGAAACGTACTCTACTCATCGCCTTAGAGGAAGATATTACATGTACCCAGGAGGAGCTTGCTTTCATTGCGGCTGAGCGACCACAACAAATACGTGCCGCACGCGCCGTCTCACTGGAAATTGCCATACGCGACCTGGAACAGCGTACACGCCTGATCTCTATTGCAGAGACTGAACAGCGCTTCAATAGCATCTTTCCTCCCACAAGTAACCTCATCGATCCACACTGGATTACACCATTTGCGCACCTGGGGGATGCCAGCCACGATGCTGCACGTGCTTGTAGTCCGCTCAGCCGCCAGGCACGTATCAATGCTCTAGAAGACATGAAAACAAACCTGCTCAAAATTCATCCCAACGCCGCCTTTAGAGATCAACAGATAAATCGTCGCCTGGGAAATGTCATCAACACCTGGTTAGAGATTGCTCGGCTGGAGCAAGAGAAATTACTGCACGCTGCGCAAGAGATTGGGCGTATCGACAACCCCTATAAGCCAGGACAGGTGCTTAAATTGAGTGATACGCTTTTTGTTGGCCGTAGAGATCTCGCGCAACAACTAGAAGAGGCTATGAATAGAGGTGATCGACGACCGACTTTTATGCTCACAGGTGAACGGCGCATGGGCAAAAGTACAACATTGGTACATCTGCCGTCGTTACTCGGTTCCCGCTATCTGCCTATCTTCTGTGATCTACAAAATCCTGGTATCATCTCAAATAATGCTACATTTCTAGGAAATCTCTCTAAAGAGATACAAAGTTCGATGAATGTAAGAGGTATGCAAGTGAAACCTCTTGCATATGAACTATTGAGAGAAACACGTAAAGAGAGTGATGCAGCAGTCTATCACGAGTTCGATAGATGGCTTGGTAGTATAGAGCAGATATTAGAGCGAGAGGATCGCACGTTGTTGCTTATGTTTGACGAATTTGAGAAGCTGGATGAGGAGCAACAGGGTAGACAATTGCAGCTTTCTACATTGCTAAACTGGTTCCGTAGTGTGATGCAGTACCGCTCACGGGTGGCACTGCTCTTTAGTGGTGTACGCACGATAGGTGAGATGGGCGTTGTAACAGATGTGAACTGGTCGAGCTATTTTGTGAATGTACAGACGCTACGCGTGAGTTTTTTACGTGTAGAGGAGGCCCGACAACTGATTAGCAAACCGGTGCCGGGCTATCCCAATGATGAGATTTTCGGTGCTGGGGCTGTCGAAAAAATTATTGTAGAGACTGGTTGCCATCCATTTCTGGTGCAAGCGGTCTGTTCGGCTCTTATTGATCATCTCAATGTAGAGAAACGTGAGCGGGCAGAAGCTAAGGATGTTGAGGAGGCGGTGCAACAGGTGCTGGATGCATGGTGGGATACATACTTTCGTGACCTCTGGTACCGAACAGACGAGGAACAGCGCACATGCCTTACCATATTATTGAAATCAGGTAGAGCGGAGCTGGCTCAGATTGTACAGCAGAGTGGATTGGATGAGAGATACGTGAAGGGAACGTTGCAGGCGTTGCTCAGGCGCGACCTGGTTTTACAATGTGAAAATGGTGGGTATGAGATTGTAGCTCCGATGTTCAGGGCATGGGTGGAAAAGAGTCTATATAGTTGAGAGGTTGCACGAGTCGCATATATTTGGTATGCTTATTACCAAGGACAACTATGTGAATTATTCGTCCTCGCTATTGTATACCATTTGCGGAGGAAAGCGAGACCTATGGAAACATCTCTTCAAAGCACTCATCTACCAGTAAACGAGCTGAGCGATTCTCTTGCCGAAGAACAGCTCGAAGAGGGTGAACATCATATTCACTTACCAAATCCCAGTCTGTGGCCTTTTATTTTGAGCATAGCCATTCTGGTGACGATTATAGGATTCCTGTTTCTTCCTACCAATCCCTGGTTATCCGTTGTTGCTGCCCCATTCGTACTGGTCGGTATCCTAGGATGGGCGCTGGAAGATCCTATGGTTGCACCCTTTGACGCTACGATTGATGCCTATCGCTATAACCCTCAGATTACGTCTCACGATGTACTGGAGCAGGCTGAAGCCATCGTTGATCGTACAGTTACGGTCAGTAGCACAGCCTATAGCACCCATCCTGTCAAAGTGGAGATCGACCAGGTGAAGGATGACGGCCTTATTCTGGCTCTATACGGTAAAGTTGAACTAGAAGCCCAGCGTCGGCGCGTCGAGGATGATCTACGCCGCCTGCCCAACGTACTCGATATACGCAACTTTATTGTTGCCGAAGATGAGATTTTGAATATTGCGTACGCACGGCTGAAAATCTCAGGAGCAAGGGCAAGTTGGAGGATGCGCAGGAGATACGCATTCTGGTTGAGAACTACATCTTGAATCTCTACGGAATTGTGCCGACAACTGATATGCGCATGATGCTCGAACGTGAGATGATCGGTATCCCCGGTGTGCGCGTCGTCGTCAATCACATTGGCCTGAACGAGGACATCCCTGGCAATCTGGGTAGAACGCGTAATAAGATTTAAACACGGGCGCGATAACCCATAGCGGGATTATAAATCACAACGCGGGTTAATGAATGGCACCCCTACACCATCGACACACAAATGGTGTAGGGGTGCCATTCATTAACCCGCGTTGTCCCCGGCTTAGCGTTTACGCAGAAACGCTGGAATGTCGATCACATCGCCGGATGGTGTATTGCGGTTTCCACGCGACTGATCCGAAGCACGATCGAGGCGACGAATATGGCGCTGGCCTATACCCTGGCGCTGCAAAGGCTGGGCCTCTGGCTCCGGCACCGGAAGATTGCGATGACCATCCATGCTTGGAACATCGCGGTCCAGTTCGAAGTCGTCGTCATCGACATCGTCCACTGCTGGCATAGCCTCCCGTGCCTGTGGTGGTGGTGTCATAAGCTGGCGGCTATCAGCTGGCTGTGGTGGTGTTATCGCACGCTGTCGCCCGGTATCCGCATTCAGAGACGGTGCAGATTGTCCAACACGATCTGAGCGCAAAGGGCCAGTTGGATGATTTGAAACATTGTTCATCGTTGGCGCGGCAACAGGTGGCGTATTATATTGTGGCATAGACTGTTGAGCACGCGGCTGAGTGCTATGGTTGCCACTACCATTATTCATATTATTGGAAGATGATGCCTGATAGAGCCGACTACGATCATACTCCGGGCGCGGCTGCACATACTGGTACGACTGATGCGCCTGGGGCTGAACCATAGCCGGGGCTTGAGCACGACCAGGAATGTTCTCAAAGCCAGTTGCAATCACTGTGATCTTAACCTTACCATCGTAGCTGGGATCTTGCACAGCACCAAAGATAATATTTGCTTCTGGATGAGCGGCCTGGCTAATAATATCAGCCGCCTCGTTCACCTCGAATAGCGTCATATCCATGCCACCAGTGATATTAAAGAGCACCCCACGCGCTCCGCTGATATCGATATCCAGCAGAGGACTGGCGATAGCGATCTGAGCCGCATCGATGGCGCGTGTCTCACCGTCAGCTTCGCCGATAGCCATCAGAGCGGAGCCAGCAGCGGACATAATTGTCTTCACATCGGCAAAGTCAAGGTTAATCAAACCAGGGACGGTGATCAGGTCACTGATACCCTGGATACCTTGACGCAACACATCATCAGCCAATCTAAAGGCATCAGAGAGAGGAGTACGCTTATCCGCGACCTGCAAGAGACGGTCATTAGGAACGGTAATCAGCGTATCCACATGCTGCTTGAGATTAGCGATGCCCTCTTCAGCCGAAAGCAGGCGTTTCTTGCCTTCAAAGGTGAAAGGTTTGGTGACGACACCAACGGTTAGAGCACCGACCTCACGAGCGATCTGTGCTACAATCGGGCTGGCCCCTGTGCCGGTACCACCACCCATGCCAGCTGTGATAAAGACCATATCCGAGCCCTTAAGGGCTTCATAGATCTCCTCAGCATTCTCTTCAGCAGCTTTACCGCCAACGCTAGGATTGCCACCCGCACCGAGGCCACGAGTGAGCTTATCGCCGATGCGAATACGGTGTGGGGCATCGGTGAGCAGCAAGGCCTGCGCATCGGTATTAATCGCGATAAACTCGATGCCCATCATATTCGCCTGAATCATGCGGTTCACCGCATTACTGCCTCCTCCGCCGACACCGATAACACGGATCTGAGCGAAGCCTTCAAGTTGATGATTTCCCATTGGTAACATAATTCGTGGCCCCCTTTCAAGTTTCATCTCTGTAGATAAAACGGACAAAATTAAACAATTGCCTACAGATGAGAAACTGCTAAGGAATAAATGCTCGCAGCCAACGGCCAAAACGAGATATAAAATCTATTGGCCCCTCATCCTCTGGCTCATCCTCCTCGATCATAAGCGAAGTGTGACGTAGACCCCAGAGTAACAGACCCACAGCGGTTGCATACGCCGGCCTGCTGATAGAATCTGCGAGGCCATGTAGGCCAAGCGGAGAACCAATACGAGCAGGTAGGTCGAGAGCCTGACTTGCAAGTTCCAGAATGCCTGGCAATTCGGCAGTCCCGCCCGTAAGGACGATACCTGCGGGCAGTAGCCCATCATACCCCGATTTTTTGATCTCTTCATGAACCATAGCGAAAAGTTCTTCCGTTCGCGCCTGGATGATTTCAGCCAGGAGTTTACGGGGTACAAGATCATCACAGTCGGGCATAAACTGCGAAAGGTCGATCATATCATCCTCATCGATCGTCGACGGATCACAATGCCCATACGTTATTTTCAGTTCTTCGGCGACACCAGGGGGCAAACGTAGACCAATAGCGATATCGCTAGTGACCAGGTTGCCACCAATTGGCAGGACGGCAGTTTGCCAGATTGCGCCATCAGAGAAGATAGCGATATCCGTGGTGCCGCCGCCAATATCAACGAGCACCACACCCAGATCAGTTTCACCATCTGCCAGCACTGCCTCGCTAGAGGCAAGAGGCTCCAACACAAGGTCTTCAATCTCGATATGCGCTTTATGGACGCACTTTATGAGATTATGGATCGAGGACACCGAACCAGTGATGATGTGTGTCTCCACCTCAAGGCGGAAGCCAGACATACCGATAGGATTTTTAATGCCCTCCTGCCCATCTACCACGTAGCCGCGAGGAATCACGTGAATGATCTCACGGTTGGCAGGAATGGCAATAGCACGAGCCACTTCGATAGCGCGGCTGATGTCGTTCTGCACGATGTCACTATGACTGGGCGAGATAGCGACAAAGCCTTTGCTATTCTCCGAATTCGATGTGGCTACCTGCAATGCCAACATAGGCCGAAACAATTTTCTTACCTGAAAGGCGTTCCGCACGATCCAGCGCCGCAGCGATTGAAGTGACGGTCTCTTCAATGTTCACCACCACCCCACGGCGCAAACCCTGTGAAGGGCAGGTGCCAACGCCAACAATATTCAGTTTCCCGTCACGATCTAGCTCGCCGACCAGGACACAGATTTTTGTTGTTCCAACGTCGATTCCGACGATCACCCGCTCTTGCACGATACGCTCCTCCTGGGCGGTACACTTGTGAGACACACTACGAAAAACAAAATCAGGGACACACTACTATACATCCAGAAAGACCCATCACGTATATCCACCCACTTCATGATTTCAACGTGTACACTGGATCTAGCCCATAACGTAGATCAATGGTCGCCAGATTGGACTGCTGCTTCTGCACCAGTGCAAGAATTTGTTGCAGCTCAATCAACCGATTGTCTAACGGATTGGCGTCATCGGAGCTTCCCAGGTAAGCTAACCAACCAGCTGGACTCTTAACAATATATGACCCCTTACCACCTGACCGCCCAGATTGTTCGCTGGTATTAGCATATATTGTTCCACTGTAGCTCAGCGTAAAGTTGTTGATTCCGGTAAGCTGCGGTAATCGATTGAATACATTCATAGCAAACGTAATATCTTCCTGATTCAACCGCATGCCAGGATGTATCTCCTCTACCTGGCCTCCAGCCTTCCCGCTTGAACTATGCGCTTTCTGCTGGCTCGCAGTGTCAATGACAGTGTTCAAATGATCTGCCCCTGACGTCTCATTGACAGGAGCTATGACTATTCCCTGATTATCAACGCTATATGTTCCCTGGTTCGTCTTCCAGAGCAATACCGGCTGACGTTCAACTACATTAACCGTGACCTGATCTGGCCATTGTTTGCTGATACGAGCCGAAGCAACGAGCGAAGACGCTTCAATGCGCCCTTCCAGTACCATAACATTTAAAAGAAAGATATTTTGTCCCTGTATACCCAGATGTTGAATAGCATGGGTTAGCACATCATTGTGCACGCCCACGATGTTAATCTGCTCAATACGAAATGCACTACCTGCCAGTACCAGATTTGCCACAAAGACAAGTGCGATAATACCAACAAATAGCCCCAAAAGCTTCCAGAGGAAGCCTCGCTTCTCCTGGCGATTCCCGCTGCGCGTCGGCACAGGTGAGCTAGAATAAGCAGGCAAACGCCGGATTGCTTTCATCCGCCCACTGGTAGCACGGATTCCCGTCTGCGCATAGGTACGCATTGCTACAGGCTCCACCTCTTCATAAACGGGCCGATCGCGAGCACGACGCCTCTGCTCCTGGCGCTGAGCAAACATGTTCCATGCAGATGATGGATCGGCATCCGGTATAGTCACCACCCGCTGAAAAGAACGCTGCTGTACTTCGTGTCTCTCCCCTCTACTTGCTTCTTTATGTAAAGATTGCCTGCTGATAGGATGAGCCATCCCACCTCTGGCTGTCTGCTTTCTATACGTATGTGAAGCCATCTGCTCTGGTAATTGTCTTTTCTCTGTCATGATACTGTTACCCTCCACTCACCGCGCAGCTCAACTTCCAGTTCCAGATTCACCCCAAACCGTTCGCTCACGCGGTTATGTGCCTCCCTGATAAGCGCCGCGATATCGGCGGCGCTTGCGCCTCCTACATTCACGATAAAGTTGGCATGGCGCTCTGAAATCTGCGCCCCGCCAGAAATCCTCCCCTTTACACCAGCGGCCTCTATCAGTCGTCCGGCGTAATCCCCCTCCGGGTTCTTGAAAACTGAGCCTGCACTTTGCTGTGGTGGCTGTGTTCTCTTACGATGTTGCTTATACTCATCAATGAGAGCACGCAACGTTTGAGGGTCCTCACGATGAAGACGCACACCCATCTGCATAATGATTTCAGACGGCTCAATTAATAGACGTGGAGCAGCTATAGGATAGCCTTGCTCATCAAACTGGACGCGCCTCTGTGCTCGGAAACGGCTGTGGCGATATCCCAGGTGCAAGCTCGGCATGTTGATAACGCCGTGTCATGGTATCGCTGCTCGTTCCTCAGCCTCGTCGTGCATCCAGCACGTCGACCCATTCCAGCACTCGCCCCAGGTCGCTCTTATGAGCACCTGCATTGCTGATGACACCGCCGCCTAGTGTCCCCGGAATACCCGGTCCGAATTCCAGTCCGCCCCAACCAAGGGGAGCCAGCTCGTTCAGCAAGCGCGGCCAGCTTATCCCTGCACCCGCTATCAAAAGTGCAGTGCCATCGCCATAATCTTCAATGCGAATAGCCATTGAGAGGCTATACGCGCTACAATACCGCGTACTCCTGCATCGGCATAGAGTACGTTTGTTCCGTTGCCCGTAGCAACAAGGGCCAGCGCTGCTCACTGCATAAGGTTACCAGGCCGCTCAGTTCTTCTTGCGTGTCGACTGAAACCCACATATCAGCCAGGACCACCCACGCCAAAGGTACAATGGCGTGCGAGCGGCTCGTTGCGACGTACGCGCTCCCCAAAGTGGATGCGCAATTCGCGATATGCAGTCTCAACATCGAAAGTCATAATAGATTTCCCTCTATGCCGCCTTATGCAACAATGATTCAGTCACGGTATAGATATCTCCGGCCCCCATTATCACCACCAGATCGTTTGTATGCAGTGTCTTACTTAACAATTTCAGCGTGTGTTTGCAGATCGGCACCATAGAGCACCTCTGCGCCTTCACCAGAGAAATGCGCACGTTCTGCCAGCGCATCAACGATGTTCCGCGCGTGCACCAGCCCGGTATCCTGCTCACGCGCAGGAAAGATATCCGCGATAATAACGACATCTGCCGCATCGAAAGCCGCATAGAAACTGCTGAAAAAAGGTCTTTGTACGGCTATACATATGCGGCTGATAGACCGCAACCAGTCGTCGCCCTGGATAGCGCTTTCGCGCCGCCTCCAGAGTTGCTGCAATAGCCGTTGGATGATGCGCATAGTCATCTACCAGTACAACATCAACACTCCGCCCATCAATAGCCAGGAGTCCCTGATGACGTATCTCAAAGCGTCTCCGGTTCCAGTAAAGCCCCCAGCGTATGTACAATAGACTCGCCTCCTACACCAATCATACGTGCGACACTAAGTGCCGCCAGAGCATTTTCAATATTATGTACACCTGGCAACGGCAAGGAAATTACATGTTCCTCTGGAAATGGCGGACCTTCATGCGTCCTCGACGCGAAAACTGGTCTCACTGTCCAACTTTATGTCATATGCTTCAAATGTTGGCTGTTCTCCCAGATGGGAGAGAAGCGGCAGAGATGTTCGTACAGCATACGTCACAATCTTCCCGCCCAATCTCTGAGACGGTCACGCAGTTCAAGGCAACCAGGGCTATCGGCATTCAAAACCAAGGTAGGTGGCAACAGGCCAGTTCCCTTGCATATCCATCCCGCGAATAAAGTGCTCAAAAGCGGCCAGAAATGCTTCATAGTCGGCAAAGAACTCTGGATGCTCAAATTCTATCGACGTCACCACCGCCAGACGTGGATGATAATGCCAGAAATTATGATTGAATTCGTCGGCCTCATTGACAAAATACTGGCCCTTACCCAGGCGATAGTTCGCACCAAAGCGTGGCACAACCGCTCCGATCTCACAGGTTGGGTCTAATCCAGCATCCACCAGCACCAGCGAGAGCATTGCAGTCGTCGTACCTTTCCATGTACTCCACAGATCGAGAGCACACATTTCCGCTGCATCAACGAACCCAGCACCTCCTGCCAGGTAGAAACAGGCATGCCCCGCCACTGCGCCTCCAGCAATTCTGGATTATGCGGATCGAGCGCAGGCACAGCCGGGCTGATCACCAGCGTATCAACTCCGACCAGGTGTTCCGCGCTATGTCCGATCTGTACAGCTATGCCCGCCTTCTGTAAAGCACGAGTCGTCGCCGAAGACTGCCGATCACAGCCCGTCACTGTATCTCCACCCGTAAGCGCCATCTGCGCTACCGCGGAGATACCTTGCCCGCCTATACCCATGAAATGCAAGTGTGACTTCTTCAAATGCTTCTAACCTCATTGATTTCAGGCTTTGCTTCCCTGTGCCATGCCTGACAATAGTCTCAACAATCTCCTGTGTGGCTTCGGCTTCGCCAGGCTCCGCGCTGCTCCCATTGCCTCTAACGATAGAATCTAATATATCACTTTTTACATGCTCAACCAGTATTTCAGGTTTCAAATCATCGTTGCGAATTACCTCTGCTGCCTGCGTGTTCAAACATCGCTGCGTTCGCTTCTTGCGGTGATGCTCCAAGAGCTGGTGGCAACGGCACCAGGATGCTCGGTTTCCCCAAGACCGCCAGTTCGCTCAGCGTCGCGGCACCAGCACGGCAGACAACCAGTTCAGCAGCCTGCAAGGCCAAGGGCATCTCTGCGGCCATATAAGGGACCAGGCGATAACGCTGCTTCATCTCTGCATCCACCTCTGCCAGCATACTTGTCAGCAAGTGTCTGTGTCTCCTCGAACAGATTTTTTCCGCTGATCTGCAAGACCTGGCAATGATGAAGCAGCTCTGGCAAAGCACGGCAGACCACCTGATTCAGGTAGCGCGCTCCCTGGCTGCCACCTGTCACCAGTAAGAGAGGCACATCCGGTGCAAGACCAAGTGCGGCACGTGCCTTCTGCGGTGAAGTCTGCCGTACATCCAGAATCGCCTGGCGCATCGGATTGCCCAATTGCAGCGTCTTGTCCGCCGGAAAGTAGCGCAAAGAGTCCGCAAAGGCTACCGAAATACGTGTCGCCAATGGCGCAAGCAACTTATTCGATAGATTAGGCGGCACATCCTGCTGATGCATCAGCAGGGGCACACCATTAATTCTCGCGGCCAGACCGGCTGGAACCGCGACATAACCACCGCTGGTAAAGGCCACATCAGGACGAAAATTGCGCACGATACCTACCGCCTGCGTCATCCCAACCGGCACACGGGCAATGCCCTTTATTGTCTGCCAGGAGATATAGCGCTGCAACTTGCCAGCTTTAATACGCGCCAGACGAAAACCAGCAGCAGGAATCAGTTCTGTCTCTAGACCGTCATCGCTGCCGAGATAGAGAATTCTGCTTTATATAGTATCTCTGTAATTGTGTTGCCACCGAAAGAGCCGGATAGATATGGCCTCCTGTGCCACCACCTGATATTAGAACCCGCATATATTTCCTTGCAACTTGTAAGGTTCCTACACAAAAGCCAACGCTTAAACCTTACGTTTTAGTTGAATTGTCTTTGTTATTGTGCGCGTCGAGAATGCCGGATCCTCCGGCTCCTGGATATAGCGCGAGATATTGAGTAACACACCCACAGCCGCCATCGAGATGACCAGCGAAGTGCCACCATAGCTGATAAAAGGTAACGGCACACCTGTATAAGGGATCGTGCCGGTGTCGAGCCAATATTGATCATTGCCTGTAAGACCAGCCAGGTAGTAATGCCGGTCGCCAGTAAGCACCATAGATATCCTGTGTACGCCTGGCCAGCCGGAAGCCGCGAAAGGCCAGGAACAGGAACAATATGACAATAATAGCACAGCCAATAAAACCCAATTCCTCACCAATAATGGCGAAGATTGAGTCGATATATGGAAATGGTAAGTATCCCGTCTTCTGACGACTTGCCCCCAGACCCACTCCAAACCAGCCGCCCGACCCCAGAGCAAACAACGATTGATAGAGTTGTAAATTAATACGTTGTCACATTTTTAAATGGGTCCAGAAATCCCATCAGCCGATAGTAGCGATAGCCCCGAAATGCCTGCGTCAGGAAAATCAGCCCCCACAGCCCATAGCCAGCAAAACTGTACAAGATTGGCCCCTGCGGTAAAAAACATCGCCGCAGCCAGACCCGCAATAATAATCGCCGTCCCCATATCGTTCTCTAGCAACACCAGACCCAGAATTAGTCCGACCAGCATTACAAAGGGAGCCAGGCCATACAGGAATGTGCCAACCTGGTTCCCCTTACGCGCCAGCCAATCAGCGATATATAGTGCCAACACCAGCTTGGTCAACTCACTTGGCTGAAACGAGAAAAATGAGCCAAAGCCCAGCCAGCGCGAAGCTCCATATGCACTTGTCCCAAAACGAGCACAATAACCAGCAATGGAAGCGCAACTATCATGCCAATAGCGAGAAACGCCGCCACTGCCGATAATCAATGCGCATTGTGATCAACATCACGACAATCCCAAGAAATGCCCATATCATCTGCTTCTGAAAAAAGTAAGATGCATCACCATAGTTCCGCTCAGCCAGAAACGAACTGGCGCTATAGACCATCACCAGACCAATACACAGCAGCACCAGCACAATGACCAATAACCAGGCAGTCAATCTTGCCAGCGACACGCGGCAGACGCATCTCCAGGGCTGACAGTTTTCTGCTCCTCCTCGCTGATCACCTGTACAGGTGTGGCAGATATAGAAGGCAAGAGTGTCGAATTTCTGCGCCAGTTGGCAGTCAAACCGCTACGCGACTTTTCAGTTCCGAGACGATTTCCAGGAGAAGGCAAGCTCTTGGCGAGGGCGCACCAGCGTCTCCTCCGCCGCGTAGCTCATTCTGGCATTACGGGCTGGCCCTTTTCCTGAGAAGCGGTAAAGGTCGCTGGGATTCGTTTCTCAGCCTGTTGACCTGGCGTTCCTGACGCTCCGCTGACTCCAGCGCGGGAGAACGCATAACAGGAGGAGAAAATTCACCTCTTTTTCTCTCTCTTGCTATTCGCTCACTTGCTTTACTTCCCTGTTTCAACCTATCGTAACATGTATACCTGTATTCTCTCTTGACATAGAACATATTTTCTAATATACTCTTTACAGGGCCAAATTTATTGCTCACTACTCTCGTCTCGAACCAGATCTTCCTGCATCACCTGCAGGGCCAGTTCAACATCCTGATCAGTCATATGCAAGTGAGCTGTTGCAGATCCATAACTTCGGTTCCTCTGGATTGCACGAGTTCGCTCCAGGGATCGCTCTCTAGCGTAGGTATGTTGCCTCGGTAGTCAGGTAACAGGCTTCAACTTGAGATTTCCCTAACAACTCCCGCCATATTTCGCTTAGCTTGTTATGGTCTGCATATCTTCATTTTCTTGTTGTATTGGCATACCTTCTCGACGTATTAATTTAATGATCAATCATAGACACCGTAAACGGTGCCGCCCTGACCCCAATCGGAAGGTAGTGATCAATCACGGACACCGTAAACAGTGTTCTATCTTTGCTGATCCGGTGCTACATGGTAGTACTATATTAACTGTTGCGCAATTGTTTTCCATAGAGGACCCGCCGCTGTACCACCATAAATGGTCGCCTGCGGTCGGTCTAGCTTCGCTAAAATGACGAACTGTGGATTCGAGGCCGGCAAAAAGCCATCATCGAAGCCTCGGTCTGTATCCGAGATACCTTGCGTCGTCGCTGTCCCTGTTTTCACCGCAACGCTGTAACCAGGAAATGTTGCCTGCTGGTTGAAATTTGCGGCATGGACCAACATACCGGTCAATAACTTTCTGCATTTGCACTGATCACTCGGCGTTGGACCTGCGGCTGTGTCGTCATCATATGTCCATTATTATTAATAGAAGCATACCAGATAGGGTTCATCAAAACTCCGCCATTGGCAATGGCCTGATAAGCCATCGCCACCTGTAGCGGTGTCGCCTCAATGCTCTGCCCAAACGCCTGTCGCGCCAGATCGCTTGGCGACCAATCAGGCGAACTGAGATATCCGATACAGCCAGGCGTCTCAGGATCGGCCAGATCTGTCATTTGTCCAAAGCCAAAGCGTGGCAGATAAGGATAGTAACGATTCGCACGCAAATTATTGTAAGCCACCCATGCCGCACCAACGTTAGCAGAATACTCGAGCACCTGCGTCATCGTCTCCTTGCCATATCCCTGGTTTTCCCAGTTTGTGACCTCCTGTGACCATCGAAAGTTGATATAACCAGGATCATTAATGTTGTTTCAGGAGTAATCAAACCCTGATCCAGTGCTGCGGCCATCGTTACAGCCTTCATTGTTGATCCTGGCTCATAGGCACAATAGAGCGCAGGATTAAAATAGACATCCTCTTGCCCAATACACCCCTTTGTAGTAACAGCATCACCATAATTATTAGGATCGAAGGTCGGCTCACCAGCCATCGCTACAACCGCTCCAGTACGTGCATTGAGTACCACCACAGTTCCACTCTGCGCCTGCAACGTCTTAACAGCACTGGCCAACTCGCGCTGCACCATATACTGAATTGAGCTATTAATCGTCAAGGTCAGGTTCGCACCAGAAACAGGCGGCTGTCCTGAGTTGAGACCAACCGTTAAGGGATTTCCTTCTAGATCGGTCTCCGCAGTTAAACTACCTGGTTTACCGGCGAGCAACTGGTTATATTTCTGCTCAATCCCATACACGCCTCCCTGACCTTCCTGCACATAACCAAGAACCTGTGCAGCCAGATTGCCATCGGGATAGACACGCAGAGTGCGCGGCTCCAGAAACGTATCGGCAAGTTGCAACTGCTGCAACTGCTGACTCTGCTCCGGCTCGATTGGTCCCGCAATACGTACAACGGCAACATGCTGAGCGAAGAGTTGCTCAAGTTTTTCCACTGAGAACTGGGGCAAAACCTGGTGCAACTTACCGCACAACAGTGCCAGATCGGCCTGAGCGTTGTCGCCTGGATGATCCGTTGCGAACTGGATCGGCTCTATATAAACGTCATCACGTACTACATTTGTGGCAAGAATATGTCCCTGAGTATCATAAATGTAGCCACGCGGTGCAGCCACAACCTGATTTTGAATATGCTCAGCATTGGCCTGTTGAGTAAGGTCACCAGAACGTACAACTTGCCAGTAGTAGAGCCTCCCCAGAAGAATGAGCATAGAAGCACAGACCAGCAAGAAGATAATCATCTGCCGATTGCGTGCCCGTCGCAAGTCTATACTCATTAGTAACTCCCTATTCAAAAATAATTACGGTTGATTTATCTGTTTATCATTTATAGATGGCAGAAGATGTTTTACTATCAATACCTGTACCATCTTCTGATCAGCAAGCACAAGCCCAAGTTTCTGTGCATTAGCAGCAATATATGTCGGTGACTGCTCATCCGCAATAATTGCCACCAGGTCCTGGTTCTGCCGATTCAGGGTCGCCTGTTGCACGGCAATATCCTGCAGTTGCTGGTTAGCCGCAACTGCCTGATTCACCTGGCTCAGATAGAAAACAGCCATCAGGGCAATCAAGAGTACGCTGGTGATACAGAGTGCAACTGGCCCCATAGAGAAGAAAAATGGATAGAGCTGCCGCCGTCGTCTGGGCACCAGAGGTGGCTTCTGAGGCGCTATCTGGAAAGCACTATTCTGCTCTTTTAGACCAATCATACGTTGCGTTCCTTCGAGATGCTCTAATTACTTACATGTCCAGCAAAGGACGTACATTTATTCCCACAGGTGACACATTACGAACCGACAAGAATTTCAGCAGCCCGCAGTTTGGCACTACGAGCGCGTGGATTTTGCTCAATTTCCTGGCTGGTTGGCGTTAGCGGCTTTGGTGTCAGGATACGCAGAGTCGCCTTATGACCGCAGATACAGACAGGAGTGCGCGGGGACAGATACAATCGGTTGCCTCGCGTCGCATAAATGTTTTCACAATCCTGTCCTCCAATGAATGAAAAGCAATAATCACTATTCTTCCCTGCTTCTCCTCCTCTTTTTGCCTGTAGCACTTCGACCATTTGTGGGAGCACGGCAGTCAGTTGCTCCAGTTCGCCATTGACCGCAATACGTAATGCCTGGAATACACGCGTTGCTGGATGAATTGCGCCAGATTTATAAGGAACGCCAGCAGCGGCTAACTCCGCCAGTTGGGATGTCCGCGTAATGGCACCCTTTGCACGTTCACGTACAATCCGTCTTGCTATCTGGCGGGAACGGTTCTCCTCACCGTAGCGCCAGAATATATCAGCCAGTTCCTGTTCGCTTGCGTATTCACCAGATCAGCTGCCGAAATAGCAAGCGACTGGTCGAGCCGCATATCCAGGGGACCATCAGAGCTAAAGGAGAAACCTCGTTGCGCATTCTCCATCTGATCCGATGAAAACCCCAGATCAAGCAAGATGCCCTGTATAGAATCTGGCTCATTTTCGTCTACGATCCGGGCCAGGTGAGCAAAATTGCTATGTACGAGCGTTAAGCGTCCGTTGTTCACAAATTGAGAGAGTTCTGCACGCACACGTGCCAGCGCCTGTTCATCTGCATCAATGCCAAGAACCGTGCCATCGGGTTGCGAACGCTCAAGGATGGCAGTTGTATGCCCTCCTCCACCTACGGTACCGTCGATATAGTGACCTCCTGAGCGAGGTTGCAGGAAATGCACTACCTCGTCCAGCATCACTGGCACATGCTGTGTATGCTCTCTACTCATTTACAAAGAAATTTCTATTCGTTAGAAGGGAATTCTACTCCCCTCGGCATCCAGTCGTTCTTGATAAGTCTGCCAGCCAGTGCGATCCCAGATTTCAAAATGATCACGCACACCTGCTATGGTCACTTCGCTACCCAGATTTGCGTAGGCCCGTAATTTGGCGGGAATAATAATGCGCCCCTGAGCATCCAGTTCCACCTCGCTCGCACTTGGATAAATACGACGCTCGAAGTCGCGTAGCTCGTCGCTGGTCTTGCCTGCCACCAGTTCATCGGACTTCTGCTCCCAGCGTTCCATGGTATAGACCGAGAGGCAAGTTCCCATGCCTTTGCTAATAACCGCACCACGGTCCATCTGCGTCCGAAACTTCGCTGGAACCGCCATGCGTCCCTTCGCATCGATCGTATGCTCATACTCGCCAAGAAACATAATCAAGCGCCTTTTTCCTTAAGCCATTAAGATGATCTCTGATGCCAGAAACTATCCCCTTTTTCCTGGCAATCTTCACCGCTTCTCCCCACCATCTCTGTACCCTCACCAAAACGCCCCACTTTCCCCCACTTCATTGTAACATTTCTGAAGCGATGCGAAAAGAGTCTTATCCACCAATTTTTCAAAGTACGGTGGATAACTTGTGGATAACTTTTATTATACGAGTTTGCATGCATGCACGATGAACTTTACGGGCATACATCTTCTTTTATAAGATTGTAGTGCGACTATAAAACTGTTTTTTAGCAAGCAGCAAAGTTCAATAGGCGAGGTCGAAATAAGCCTCTACAATAGATGCATATAAATTATTTGACATGCCAACTCCCTACATCCTACAATCAACTATAACCATCTGGAGATTCTTGAGATCTCTAGCAGGCGCACAAAAAAGGACAGACCTTAATCATGCAACAGACATCTCCCGATCAGCCGCGTTCCACTGACATAATACCCACTCCAGCCCGTGAAGTAGTGCCGAACCTCTGGAAGGTTGTTGTTCCGATTCCGTTTCCATTACGAACCGTCAATATGCATGCACTGGTAGGAAAAGATGGCTGGGTACTGGTTGATACAGGAATGGGAACACCTGATGCCCGGACGGCATTTGAAGAATGGCAACGCCTGAGCGGCTTACGTGTTGAGATGCTTCGGGCCATTATACTCACACATCACCATCCCGATCATGTTGGATTATCGGGCGAACTCCACGCACAAAGCGGTGCTCCCGTCTATATGCATCCTCTCGATGAAGCGAACTTGCAGATTATCTGGTCGGGAAAGATGCCAAAGCGTTTTGAATCCGTCTCGCGCTTCTTTCAGCGACATGGGCTTCCTCCTACTCAGTTGTGGTATAACCAGACCGATCGAGACGCTGTACGTCGCCTGATCAATGTTCCACCACACGAGGCATTTCTTCCGCTTGAGGATGGACAGCTTCTCGATCTTATGGGTGAAAGCTATCGCGTTATCTGGACGCCAGGGCATGCCGATGGGCAGATCTGCCTCTTCCGCGAGCGCGATGGCGTCTTTCTAGCAGCAGACCACGTCCTGCCACGCATCACACCTAATATTGGCCTCTACTCCGATCAGGACCGCAAAAATCCGCTCGAAGATTACCTGAACTCGTTACATAAAGTAGCCAAATTACCTGCAAGTATCGTATTGCCGGGCCATGGCGAGCCTTTTACGGATCTAGCAGGTCGTGTCGGAGAAATTATTGCGCATCATCAAGAGCGACTGCAACAAATTCTGGATCTGCTCGCAATAGAACCACAACATGCCAATCAGCTTACGAATCAACTATTTCAACAACGGACATTGCAGAACGATGAGGCAAGACGTATGGCAGTTGCCGAGGTATTGGCACATCTCGAATATCTCCGTTTTCAGGGAAAGGTTGAGCAACATCACACAAAAGACGAAACGATTCTCTACACAATTACAGTATAAAAAAATAACGTTTGTTCGATTAGCCTGTGAAGCCATTTTCTTCACAGGCTGAGAGGTTTAAAGTGGCTTCTGAAGGGGCCTGGCTCTCTCTAGTAAATATTTATAGATAGTGGTATG
Organism: uncultured Chloroflexia bacterium; assembly: GCA_963731415.1. Lineage (GTDB taxonomy): Bacteria > Chloroflexota > Ktedonobacteria > Ktedonobacterales > Ktedonobacteraceae > JACDAE01. The sequence goes on along the minus strand of CAVSVN010000017.1, from coordinate 94,446 downwards.
CTTGTATTTCTTAAGTTCACATGCTATACTCCTATTCGGCAGAGAGGTTGTAGTGCCGCTCTAGAGGCCCAACAATAAAAAATTGGGATGAAAAGCGACGTGTGTTGATTGTTGCAAGGAGGATTTCGAACCTATGGCCGAGACTGAAAAGACAAATGTGACAACTATCGGTAGGCAAGAGCTTTCCAAACGCATTGCCAAACAGGCGAAACTATCCCAAAAACAGGCTTCTGAAGTGCTGGAGACAACACTTGATGTCATCCGTGAAGCACTCCAGGAGGGTGAAGAGGTACGTCTAGTGGGCTTTGGCTCTTTCAAAGTGCGCCAGAGTGCCGCACGTAAGGGGGTCAATCCACGCGACCGACAACCAATCGAGGTGCCCGCAAAAGAACGCGTGCGCTTCTTCCCAGGCAAAGAACTTTCGGAGGCCGTCGTCAAAAAGTAGTTCGTAGTGATGTATCCCTCTCTGCCGCAATTCCATGTGAAGGGTAGGTAGGGGCCAGATTTATCACACGCGATATCACCTGAACGCGATAAATCTGGCCCCTACCTACCCTTCACATCCAAAAATACGTCCCTCAAATCCTCTCCTCTGGTATCTTCTTTCTCTACAGGGTACAATAGTTCAAGACACACATAACACGAGATAAGTAAATGGAAGTTTTTATGTCAACATATAAATTTAACGGGGCAACGCTTGTCCTGCTCCGGGGCAACATTGTCGATGTACAGGTCGATGCTATTGTGAACGCCGCAAATTCTGCTCTTGCAGGTGGAGGTGGTGTTGACGGTGCTATTCATCGCGCTGGTGGTCCTACTATTATGGAGGAATGCCAAAAAATCGGTGGATGTCCCACCGGGGAAGCTGTTGCAACATCGGCTGGCCGACTCAAAGCAAAATACATTTTTCATGCAGTCGGCCCTATTTATGGACACCATCGCGAGGCTGCCCACTTGCTTGCCAGCACATACGAGTCCTGTCTCGACCTGGCGGAGCAGCATCAAGTAGCGAGCATCGCCTTCCCTTCGATCAGTACAGGTGTTTATGGGTATCCTCTTAAAGAGGCTGCCCCTATCGCCTTACAGACAGTGATCGATCACATCAAAAAGCCAACCACTTTGCAACAAATAATGTTTGTGCTTTTCAGCAATAGTGATTATGCTGTCTATGAGCAGACTCTCACTGACTTGCTTAATGGGCAACAATGAGCAAAAGAGATTAATCTTCGCGCAGGGCTTTTTTGAACTCTTTCACAAAACCGACCACGCCCTGCGCCCAGGTTATCTTCTCCTGTTGCCTGCGATATACCTCCTCACGCTGGCGATGCACTAATTCTTCTAGAGCTGCATACCGTAATTCTTGTAGGAGCAGAGCATCGTACGCCGCACGGCGGGCGAGATCACCGAGTACATTATAAGCCTCATTCAATTGCTTGATACGATCATCCTGCGTCTGTTTGTTCAGATCGGGATGATACAGACGTACGAGGCGACGATAAGAACGCTTGATCTGGTCAAGCGATGCATTTTTAGGAACTTCCAGAACATTATAATAATCAGCAAGCGGCATTACACACCTGTGCTTCCAAAGCCTCCACGCGCCTGACCCATCTCATCGACCTCTTGCCAGGCAACGCGCATAATCGGAACAAAGATCCCCTGGGCAACACGTTCTCCATAATGGACAAACACGGCTTCATCTTTAAAATTATACACCGATATGAGCAATTCGTCACCCTCTCCACAATAATCCTGATCGATCACGCCCACACCATTAGGTATTAACAGCCCCTTGCGTCTTGCCGTACTACTGCGCATGGTGAGCAAAAGCATATAGCCAGGAGGTGTGCGAACGACGACGTTAGCGGGAATACGGGCAAGCTGACGAGGCATAATCTCCGTCTCCTCGCGGCAATACAGGTCAAAGCCAACCGAACCAGCAGTAGCATACATTGGCAAAGGGAGAGCTGGATCAATGCGCTTGATTGCAACCTTTAAAGGCTGTTCAGATAAGCTACTATCCATTATTCTGCACCATATTTCAACACAAGGAGTATATTAAGCAAGGCAGAGATATTTTATCTCTTCCAGTGTACAGCTTCTGGCTTTGCTCGTCAATAAGGAAATGAACCTTAATAGAAAGTGGAGGCGTTTTAATTTATAGAGGGTATTGGAGAGATGGTGATTGATATAAATGCGATCATCTGGTATTCTTCTTAGAGTATCTATATCTTTTCTTTGAACAAAGAGAAGAGAGTACGATATCTAAAAGATACGGATTTGGGAACCGCACCTCTACATTAAGAGGTGGTTGAGCAATGGAGTTCGTCTGTTGAGCGTGCGTACAAAGTTTATCCTTACTTTCATTCTGTTGTTACCGATGCTTTTCTGGATGGCTTTCTCTGCAAAGTCGACAGTGCAAATTGTTCGGCAGCAGAATGTTCTGGCGAAGTCAGGCGAGGTATGAGCGTACTCCTTCCCATCTTGATTTCCTGGATACAACAGTTTGGGTATCCGGCACTCTGGCTCAGCATTTTTGTGGCTGCAATCGGCATTCCTCTTCCCATCAGTTTCATGCTGTTGGCCGCTGGTGCATTTGCAACCCTCGGCGACTTCAATGTTTTTCTGTTAGGAGGGATTGCACTGACGGCATCGGTATGTGGTGATAGTGTTGGCTATCTCATCGGGCGGCTGGTGGGTATCCGTGTCTTAAAATGGTTGGAGCGTCCGTACCGCTTCAACCTGATTTCAGCACAAACGTTGCAGAAATCACAATATTACTTTAGTAAACGAGGAGGATGGGCGATCTTCCTCAGTCGTTTCATCATCTCAGCGTTAGGAGGAACTATTAATCTGCTTGCAGGGGCTGAAATGTACCCGTACCGACGTTTTTTACTATTCGATATCTGTGGAGAAGCTTGTGGCGCGATTATTTTCCTCACCCTGGGCTACACATTCGGGGCAAGTTGGGAGGCAATAGGTGATGTCATTGGCACCACCTCGCTGCTGATTCTGGCACTTCTGATTGCATGCTATCTCGCTTATCTGCTTACTCGCACGATACGAAGAATGAAACGCGTATCTACCATGCAAGAGCCAACGAGAAAGAATTCAGGGGTATCTGTATCCGTGATTCGGGAAAGGCCTGATTCGTTGCCACTTTAAGGGGTCGTCAAACGTATAAAGTTGAAAAGATGGTTTATTCGCTGGCATATTTTTAATGATATGTCAAAAAAGCGTCGGAAAGACTAGAATGAAAGAGAGAGTTGCGTTATAATTGGAGTAGGAATAATTTCCGACCTGGCTATGTTTCTACTAGTAGAGACAGGATGCACGTCATTGATTTCCTCCCACTCGGCACTCGGACAACATGGTCCGAACGGAGAAAGCTAGCTTTCCCTGAGTGTAGGACCAGACCGACGAACGATAGACATATCTTGCTGCTTAGGATATTACTTTTCATGGAGGCGCACAATGATCGACTTAGAGCGTGCCATGACGGGAACAACGCTTATCATAAACAAGTCACAAGAACGTAAAGGTCCTGACAAGGAACCGCTCGATATCGTGAATACGTTCCTTAGGAAGGATCTTGGCTATACACCTGAGGATGACGCAGAGGCTTCATCCCCAAAAGATGATCAAGAGATGGAAGAAGACCTCACGGGTCTAGAGACGGGACCTCTTGATCTGGAGACCGGCCCTCTGGAACTGGAAGAGATGCCCGATCTACATGAGGACCTGAATCCTCTGCCCGGCGCACCTGAACTGGAGACCGACCCGGCTGCACTTGCACTTCCTCAGGTTGGTGCTGAAGGAGAGCAACCAGCACGCCGCGTCGCTGCCGTGCGCCGCCGCCGCTCAGATGATCAGGAAGAAAATCCAGTCAATGCCGCTGATGCTGGCGAATCTGATGCTGTGATGACATACTTGCGCGAGATCGGACGCGTACCCATGATTACTCATGAACGCGAGATCGAGCTTGCCAAACGTATTGAAGGTGGCGACCGCGACGCAATGAAGCAATTCATTCTTGCCAACCTCCGCCTCGTCGTCAGTATCGCGAAACGCTACGTTGGCCGTGGCCTGACACTGCTCGACCTGATTCAGGAAGGCAACATTGGCCTGATCCGAGCCGTTCAACGCTATGACTGGCGACGAGGACATCGCTTTTCAACGCACGCAACATGGTGGATTCGCCAGGCTATCAGTCGAGCCGTCGCTGATAAAGGTCGCACCATTCGCTTGCCCGTGTACGTCAATACCGCGCTCAATCGCATTCGCCGCGAACGTCAACGTTTGCTGCAGGAGTTGGGACGCGAACCAACAGAAACTGAATTGGCCGAAGCTACTGGCCTGGATCCTATTCGCATGGTCGAGTTACAGGCAGCTCCCGGAGCTCCCGTCTCCCTGGAATTACCTGTCGGCGAAGACGAAGAGCAGGAACTGGGCGATGTGCTGGCCGATACTGAATCAGCCTCACCGGAAGATCTCGCAACCACCCAGACACTAAAGGACGAAGTTCAGCGCGTCCTGGAATCAGTTCTGACTCCACGTGAACAACTGGTTCTACAATTACGCTTTGGTCTGGGCAACAGCCAGGCTCACCCTCTCGAACAGGTCGGACGCGAACTGGGCATCACCCGTGAACGTGTTCGCCAGATTGAGGCCGGAGCTCTGGCAAAATTGCGTCAACCACCGGTTCTAGATCGTTTACGTGGCTAAATACAATATAAACGTAAGGGCCGCGTTAACGATGCCCAGATGCATGCACCTGGGCATCGTTAACGCGGCCCTTACGTGTTTGTTATCATCGCCAATAAAGTCCCTGGCGTTACAATTTCGTACTTTTCACCAAGCTTTGTTGCTACTTGCTTGAGATCCGATGGCGTCATCTTCCAGGCTAAAACATAGAGATTCAGAAACGCAGGACGCTCTTTATAGTTCTCAGCTCCCTTTTTGATCATGGCTAACGCTTCATCAACACTGCTGGCAATACCGAGATTTTGATAGACAGGAACGCCGGAGAAAATGTTCCAACTGACACTTTCCTGGCCGCCACCACTTACTATACCTCGAATATCCGCAAGCTTCAATTCCTCAGCATAGCGCCGTTGTATTTTTTTATCGATCAGTGCCATGCCTGAACCTTTAAAGATAGCACGCAGCATCAGGCCGATATTCCGTCCAAAGTTCGAGTCTAACACTTCCAACACTGTCAGGTTCATATCCTTCATCAAACGTCCAGAATGCTCAAGAAAAGCTGAAAGTTGCGCAGCAGGCCAGTTTGCAGGATACATGTAACCTACTCCGCTGGGTCCAGCAAGAAATTCGTCAGCAGAAGTCGCGGTACGCACATAGTAGTCCAGCAAAGTAGGAGCAGCTTCAAGCAATACAGCGGGGATAGGCCAGCCGATAGGAACAGTGCCACGATTGGGGTCTCTCCAGAGCTTAAGCAGGTGCCCCTGAATATATTGCAAATTATCGCCTTCGCTCATGGTAAACGAAACATAGACCTTGTTGGGTTCAGGCATACGTGTAGTCTGCCGAGGGGTGGGTAATGCAGGCTGTATGTTATATACACTTCCCCATACTTCAAGATTAGAATAGTGATCACTGGCAAAAACAGGAATAGCTGCACGCGAAGTTATACTTACTCCCGAGCCTTCCTGGATAAACCAGCCGAAATGTCCCGTTGTATTCGGCGCATAGCTCTGTAAGATCTGCTTCATGAGACTTCGTTCACACAGCATACCAGTTCCTGGATGCGGCAGGAAGCCTAGCGGATTAAGCCAGTAGATAAAGGCACGAGTAGCAACCAGAAAGGGACGTATACCTGTAGCAATAGTAGGGTCCAGACCCGCAACCAGCCTGGGCGAAGAACTACTGCGTAGATTATCTTTTGCCCAACAATAGGCTTGCAGGCGATTAGACCACTTGTGAATGCGAAGATCGGCCAGGAGAGGAAGATTGTAAGGAGCCTGCTGCAACTCTTGCGCCTGATCTGCTGTTACGGCAATGCCATTGTGCTGAGCAGCCAGCATAGTAGCAATATTTGCCGTATCGATAAGCGCAGAATCATAAATGATCAACCCCTGCACAAGAGAGCGATATTTTATTAACAGGTCAGAAAGAATATCTGCACCGACCAGTGGAGAAAACGTTCGAGGAATAGAGGAAAGAGCTTCTTTCAGCCAGAACGCATCATGTTCTCTATCAAGCAGGTAGATACGTGGCTGCGGACGATTAATCAGTCCAACGAGAGTAGCAATGGAGAGCTGTACAGCATATGAAGCGGAATGCACTTTGTACACATCTAAATGTTCCGCTGCCTGGAATAGGGGAAAGACACGTTCTGACGGCCAATCAAAATTCATACTTTGACAACCCTCTATCGGTGTAGGGGCGTGAGCTGGCCTCCGCCCTGTTCACGCCCCTACACCGATAATCATCAACGACAAAGTTGAGCATCATTTCGGCTTTCCCAGGTCGCGCTCGACATGCAGCACGTCCTTGACCTTTTCCAGGCGCGTGAAGAGGCGATGCAACTGATCCAGGTTATCAACCTCTAGCGTGGCTGTCACAATCACCTGTTCACGGTTCTTATGGGAATGTGAGTTGATCGACATCAGATTAATACCAACATCGGTGATAACGGCGGCAACATCGCGAATCAGGCCCACGCGATTGCGAGCGGTGATAAGGATAGGAGCCAGGTAGCGCGGCTGGCTCATACTGACCCAATTAACAGCGATAATGCGCTCACGATCCTGTTCACGGAAACGAGCAATATTCTGGCAATCGACGCGATGAACGATGACACCTTTGCCACGACTGACAAAACCAACAACTTCGTCGCCGGGCAGAGGGCAACAGCAATTGGCAAGTTTTGTCAACAATCCACTCATGCCTGCTACCTGTAAACGTGCAGCAGTCGTTGACTTCGTACTGGCATTCGGCAATACTACAGGAAGCTCTTCGGTCTCTTTGCTCTCTTTAAGTTCCTTGCCTTCACGCCACAGCTCGGTCAATTTCATGACAACGGCACGCGGACGTATATCATCAGCACCAATAGCAGAGAGGATATCTTCAAATTCTTCCAGGTGAAATTCTTCGCACAGCCAGTTCTCTGCGTCCTCGGTCATCACTTCCACGCCACGAGAGATACCAGCAGTTTTGAGTTCACGATCGAGGCGTTCCTGACCAATCTGGATATTAATATCACGCTCATTCGTCTTGATGTAACGGCGTATCTTACTTTTAGCGGCAGCCGTACGGGCAAATGTTAGCCAATCACGTGTGGGATGCGCAGTACGGCTGGTAACGATATCGACGATCTCTCCGCTTTTCAGTTCGTAGTCCAGCGGCACCATACGTGTCACCAGGCGCTCACCATCGTCACTACCAACCTGCGTAATGATACGAGCGCCCGCACACTTATCACCGATCTTCGTATGAACACGATAGGCAAAATCAAGTGGAGTCGAGCCAATCGGTAGATCCTTTACCTCACCCTTTGGTGTAAAAACAAAGATCTGCTCCTGGAAAATATCATCCTTGACTGCTTCAATAAAATCGGTATCGCTGGTATTGACCGAATGTAAATCACGTTGCCACTCCGCGAGCTGGCGCAACCAGGTCAACAATTCTCTAGCAGAAGCGGAGGCATGATCACCAACATCTTTGTAATGCCAGTGCATCGCAACACCGTACTCAGCCATCTCATGCATAGCAAATGTACGAATCTGGATCTCCACCAGTTGATCATCCAGGCAGAAGACGGTCGTATGCAACGCGCTATAGCCGTTAGGTTTGGGATTAGCGATAAAATCCTTAATGCGTCCCTCTTTTGGCTTCCACAGGCTATGCACATGTCCCAAAACAACATAACAATCGGGCGTGGAATCGACCAAAACACGGAAGGCAATCAGATCGTGAATCTGGCTGATATCAGTAGCCTCTTTCAGCTTTTCCAGATCCTGCACATTATCGGCGTTACGCTGAATTTTCTTGTAAAAGCTGTAGAGATGCTTAACGCGACCTGATATCTCTGCCTTCACGCCGATAGCATCCATCTCAGTACGTAAAATACCACAGACACGTTCAACGTAGGAACGCCACTGCTTACTTTCTAACTCGACGATATCCTGCACCCAGGCATATTTATCCGGCTCCAGAATCTGGAAGGCACGATCCTCCAGTTCGCTCTCGACACGCGACATACCTAGACGTCCAGCTAAAGGTGCAGTAGATCTCGCGTGTTTCCAGAGCCATAGTGAGCATTTCTTGCGGATCTCCCTGGTAGGCATGGTTGGCACATATTGCGCATTGCATGCAGACGATAGGCCAGTTTGAGGAGAACAACTCTAGGATCTTCCGCCATTGCAATGAACATTTTGCGTACAGTTTCCGCCTGCTGTTTGCGCATAGCTTCACGGATACGTGGCTTGGTGCTTGGCTCTTCACGGTCGTCATGAGCTTTTCTTACACCACTCACTTGAGCAATCTGCCCACTGGCGACTCCATCTGCAACGTTTTGTTTCTGACGTTCCAGGATATTGAGGCGTGCCATACTGCCTACAACACGGGCAGTTGCGGAACCTAACTCCTCCTCCACGCGCTGCAATGACAAGCAGTTCCGCATCAACGGCTTCAAATGCCAGACCTGCAGAGACACCAATAGCATCAATATGCATCTGGGCAAGAATAGTTGTCACCGCCAGAGCATGCTCAAGTGGGGAGATAGGACGCTCACCAGAAATACCAATACAGGTATCTAACGCAAGCTGCAATGCAGATTTTACGCGCTCGATCTCCGCAGAGTGTCATATATTGACGCAGGCACGCCAGAAGATAGCGCAACTGCTCCGAAAATTCTTGTGGTACGGAATGTTCTTCTACAAACCCGTTTATTGTCATCATGATCGTCTATATATGGGCCGCTAGCACGGCCTCAAGGGGAACCGTGCAGTGAAGTTCACCTACAAATTTATTCATAATCAGTATAATATACGCGCGAAGTGGCCTGCTGTTAAAAATTGGCATATTCACCAGGACATTCAGGGGACTTATCGATTTGCCAATTTTCCTGATTTCGGGCGTCGGAAACGCGACCCTACGATATTAGCGTGTACTCATGGCACGTTCTACGCTGACTACGTTTCTGACCTGGCGCAAACGGCGGAGAATACGCTCGATCTGGTCGATAACACCTCCCTCGGCTGCTATCTCCAGAGTAGCAGTGATCACAGCCTTTTGTGCCGCCGAGTTGGTTGTTGATGTGACAGAAATCATATTAATGCCAGCATCGGCCACCACAGCCGCAACATCGCGTAAAAGGCCAGAACGATCATGGGCAGACAATGCTAACAGGAATAAGGTATGTCTCAGCCTCGATCTGCAACCAGTTGATCTCTACAAGAGCTGCCGGGTGGTTATCGCGGTAGCGACGCAGGATACGACAATCAACACGATGAACATACATCCCTTTACTTGGATTGAGAATACCCATAATAGCATCGCCAGGAATAGGACAACAGCACTGCGCCAACTTTAATAGACTTGCACTTTCACTATGATTGTCCATTTTCTTCATCATCTACATTCTCATTTGCTTCAACGCCTTTACGCAAGAAGTTCGCCGCGACTACGCAAGAAGAGGCAAGCAGTTGCTCCATCAAATGCTCCACATAGCAAGTCTTCACGCCCTAATGCAACATAGACATCATCGAGAGTCGCATATTTTTTGAATAGCGTATTGCAACATCCTCGTCGCTGCGCAACCGTTGCAACAAGTCATCAATGTGCTCACTGACACCCGCAGCACCAGCCGTCTTCAATGCCAGATCCAGACGTTCACGACCCAGTTGCAGATTGATCTCATGCTCATACGTCTTCAAGTAACGACGAATTTTGTTGCGAGCCGCCGCCGTACGAGCGAAAGAAAGCCAGTCACGCGTCGGATGGACAGTCCGGTTGACCATAATATCAACGATCTCGCCACCTTTGAGTTCGTAATCCAATGGAACCAGGCGCGTGACAAGATGGCCACTATCATCCATATTTGTAATAATGCGTGCACCAGCGCAATGATCGCCAATATCAGTATGAATACGATACGCCATATCGAGCGGTGTGGAACCACGCGGCAGATCTTTGACCTCGCCTTTGGGCGTAAACACAAAGATCTGTTCCTGGAAGATATCGTCCTTGACAGCCTCGACAAATTCATCGGCACCCTGAGGCAATGCACGCTGCCATTCGCGCAACTGTTCAATCCACGCCACCATCTCACGATAAGAAATCTGCCAGCTACTGGGAGAAGCATCATCTTGCCCACACGCTCCTTCAAATACCAGTAACTGGCAATGCCATAGTCAGCGGTACGCTCCATCTCATGCGTGCGGATCTGGATTTCAGCAAGATGGTTATCCACGCTGAAGACGGTCGTATGCAACGACTGGTAGCCATTCAACTTAGGCGTGGCGATATAATCTTTGATACGCCCATCTTTTGGACGCCAGAGAGCATGAATATGTCCCAGAGCAAGGTAACACTCATAATCTGAGTCGACCAGGATGCGAAAAGAAACCAGGTCGTGAATGTGGCTCAGTTCGTCGCCACTGATCTCCTGCGGCACATCATTCAATTTACGATTGATGCTCGCCAGGTGCTTCTGCCAGGCAAGAACCTCGGCCTTCAGCCCGGCTCGCTGCATCTCTTCGCGCAGGATACGACACACCTCATCAATATAAGGTTGTCGCCTTTTAACCTCCTGCTCAACCGCACGATTGAGCCGCGCAAACTTCTCCGGTTCCAGGTAGCTGAATGTCAGATCCTCGATCTCAGCCTGCACGATGTACATGCCCAGGCGACGCGCAAGAGGTACATAGATCTCACTGGTTTCACGGGCCTTGTTTTGTTGCTGGGCAGGGGACATAGCACTCAATGTACGCATATTATGCAAACGGTCGGCCAACTTTGAACACGACAACGCGTGGATCTTCGGCCATTGCCAGCAGCATCTTACGCACCGTCTCAGTACGTTCACGCCGCTTATCAACAATCGAAGGTGGGGGAGCAGACGGACATCACCTCCTGGCTCATGCTCGCTGTCGCAATTGTAGAGGTTACAGCTTCACTTTTTGATCTTCAGCCAGGGCATCAAATTTCGTCACCCCATCTACAATATTAGCCACAGCAGGACCAAACTGTGCACGCAGATCATCAAGGGAATAGTCGGTATCTTCAACAACATCATGTAACAATGCGGAGACAATGCCATCCGCATCAATGCGCATACCAGCCAGCAGCAAGGCCACCTCAAGTGGATGCTGAATATAAGGTTCTCCCAGAACGTCGCACGGCCCCCTTGTGCGCCTGGTTAGCCAGGTCATAGGCACGACGAATCTTCTCCTGGTCCTGGAGAGTCAGGTACTGCTGTGTCTCTGCCAATAAATCCTCAAGAGTCAGGTGAGAAGGCGTCAAATTTCTCTCCGAAACAGTTGTCTTAAGCACCGAGGACGAATACGAAGCAAAAGACCCATCAGCAAATTTATCAAAATTGGTAGCCATCATATATAACCTGATTACTCCCCATTACACCGGTTGCTAGTGAACTCCACCTTTGTCCAGATCAAGATGACCTGGACGAAGTTCTCGCCTACTACACTGTAAGCTCTGTGCGAAAAGAAGTATGCTTCGCTTCTTCAACCTGTAATGAGTTGTTCGCTCTAGCCTGCTCCGCTTCCTCGAAAGTTGAATGTATATGAAGATAGCATACCACTTTTATGACGAAAGTAGAGGGAAACCGGGTGCATACATGCGTAAAACAAATATTTATTCTCTATTATAAAGAGCAACGAATGACTGTCAAGCAAATATACAGTTTTGCGAGGATTTTCCCAAAAATGCCTATATTCATAGCCCATAAATAATGTAAAAGTGAGCAAAAGCAAGATAGGATTGGAGGAAAGAATACCTGTTATTTCCTTAATAACAGAGAAAGGACTAATGTTTATTCCAGAAGCTTAGCAAAAAACGACAAAGGCCAAGCCAAGAACACACCTCGGCTTTGCCTTTTGTTCTGAAATATTGAGGATTGCAGGATAAATTGCCGACTTCCTACTGCTTAGTATACAGACAGAAGCACCTCTTCACGCTTAATCGCGTGCAACACGCACCTTATCATAGCAAGGGCTGCAATAGACGGGGCGATCATTCTTGGGCAAGAATGGTACCTGCGTCTCGGAACCGCACTCAGCACAAATAACTGTGTGCATCTCTCGTGGCGCACGCTCAGAACGCATGCCACCACCAGATGTTGCCCGGCGGGCAGCACGACAGGAAGGGCAGCGACCAGGCTGATTCATCAAGCCTTTTTGCTGGTAGAACTCTTGCTCACCGGCTGTGAACACGAAATCATTTCCGCACTCACGGCACTTTAAGGTTTTGTCTTCGAAGCTCAACTAGGGACCTCCTTGTGATAGTTGGTAATCCTCCAGGTCCATCTCCTAGCAGAGTCACCAGTCATTCTTTCCCCCTACCAGCGTGGGATTGGATACTCTGGACGAGCACTGTATGCGAGACCGAGATTGGATACCGCATGAAAGCATACACTATCTTGTGTCATTTTGCAAGGCATTTTTAGCCATTTTTACGAATATTATCTTCATATTTTTATGTATATTTTATGTCCAATATATGGAAACGTATTCATAAATCTATAAATTATCTTACATGTAGTAACGATCCTTGACCGACTATGCGAAAATAGAAAGAAAGAGCATGGTACACTGGCATGATGGCTCTGGAAATGTCTCGGCCTGTGCACCTGTCGTTAAGTTGAGAAGTTGATGTCATCATTTACCTTTACTCTTGATGCCGAATGCCCCCATACCTGGGCACGCGCAGGCACAATTCAGACTCCTCATGGCACTATTCAGACGCCGATCTTTATGCCTGTTGGAACGCAGGCTACGGTGAAGAGCCTCTCACCTGAGGAGCTGCACGCTGCAGGTGCGCAGATTATTCTGGCGAACACCTATCATTTAATGTTGCGGCCCGGTTCCGAGCTGATTGCCTCTTTCGATGGACTGCATAATTTTATGCACTGGAATGGTCCCATTTTGACGGATAGTGGTGGTTTCCAGGTCTGGAGCCTGGGCCATCTGCGCAAATTGAGCGAGGAGGGCGTCACCTTTAAGTCGCATCTCGATGGCTCACCCATATGCTGACTCCTGAGCGCGTGATGCAGATTGAGGCCGAACTGGGTGCGGATATTATCTTGCCGCTCGATATCTGCGCTCCTTATCCCTGCCCTCCACTTGAAGCTCGACAAGCTATGGAGAGCACGCATCGCTGGGAGGAACGGGCCCTACTTGCGAAAGAGCGCTACAATCCACAGCAGACGCTCTTCGGTATTGTACAGGGAGCCTTTGAGCCAGAGCTGCGGCAGGAGAGCGCACGCATCATCGGCAATATGCCTTTCCCAGGTCTCTCCATCGGTGGCCTTTCAGTTGGTGAACCTAAAGAGGAGATGTGGCGCATCCTAAACTATGTTACGCCCGAACTACCACGCGAGAAACCGCGCCATCTATTGGGTGTTGGCTCACCTGAAGACCTTGTCATAGGGGTTGGACTGGGCATGGATATGTTTGATTGTGTTCTGCCAACACGAGTCGCACGCCATGGCGGTCTCTTTACCTACAAAGGGCGCGTCAATATCAAATCCGCTCGCTTTCGCAGCCTGCATGGGCCTGTGGAAGAGGGCTGCGATTGCTATACCTGCCAGAACTATAGCGCCGCCTATGTTCATCATCTCGCACGCACAGAGGAGCAACTATACTATCGCCTGGGCAGTATCCATAATATTCATTTTATGTTACGTCTGGCCGCCCAACTGCGAGCCGCGATTATCGCAGGCACCTATCCAGCCTTTCGCGACGAATTTCTGGCCCAATATATCCCGGCCTCAGAACAGGTGCGCGAAGACCAACGCGAAAAATGGAAAGCCGCCAGAACACGATCTTTGTAGGGGCCGCATTCATGCCGTACACTGTACGGGCCCGATTTATCGCGCCCACCGTGCGGGCACGCGTTTACGACGCCCATCCAACATGAGAGGATCAATCGCATGCAAACAAGCTATCGTTTTGTAAACACAGGTATTCAAGATGCTGCACTCAATATGGCACTTGACGAGGCGATTCTCCTGCATCATATTCGCGGCGAAGTGCCACCCACCTTGCGCGTCTTCCGCTGGTCGCAGCCCTCGATCTCACTGGGACGTTTTCAGAGTATCGAACGTGAAATTGAGAGCGAACGTTGCCAGCAACAAGGCATTGCACTGGTCGGCGTCCCACTGGCGGGCGAGCAGTCTATCACCGGGACGAGTTTACCTATAGCATCGTCATCGGCAAACGAGAAGGCGTTCCTACTGGTGTTGTCGCCGCATATGCCTATCTTGCACAAGGACTCCTCGCTGCATTAAAGAGCTGGGCGTGCAGGCGGAGCTTAGCGATGAGCATGTAAGCAAGCATCCTTCTGCCGCCTGTTTTGCTTCCTCAACACAGGCCGATCTGACCAGTAGCGGCTTCAAACTTGTTGGTAGTGCACAGGTCTGGAAAGATGAGTCGCTCCTTCAACAGGGTTCGTTGCCTTGGATGATCGCGCAGCCGAATTCTTTGAACTGCTACGCTATCCCGATGCTAGCAGCCCGAGCGGAAGCCCTGGCTCTCTATTGTCAAAAAACAACACCATTACATACGTTTGCTCCTGGTGCAAGCTGGGATGATGTGGCATTGGCATTTAAAAATGGCTTCAGCCTCGCCCTGCATGAAACATTTGTGGAGGGAGAACTCAGCACCTCAGAGTGGGAACTGGCACGACAACTTGTCGAAGAAAAATATAGTAAGTTGGTCTGGCAGAAAGAACGCATCACCCTACAACCAAGTCGTGTCTCGGACGCTCACCCGTAGAGGCTGTCAAGGTTCATTGCACATATTCTCCTGGGTAGGGGCGTCACCTTGCAGTGCGCCCTCGTTCCCCCACAAAGGTGTGTCAGGGCCGCAAGATGCCCCCTACCCAGATAACCCGTACGGGCCGCGTTTACGACGCCCATCCCGGCAAATCATTCAACCTTGTGCGCTTGTATGTTCATCGTAGGTGCGGTACAATGGGCACGGCATTGCGAACCATGCAGGGAAATAATTACTATAAGAAATTGCCGCCACCCTTATTTGAATTTTGGCTCTGCATCTTTCCAGATGGAGGAACCAATTATTTTTAACATTGCAAAAGTGCAAAAGAGAATAGAGTCAGAAGGAGTACGCGAGTGTGAGCATATCGATAGATGTGGCACGTCGGATATTAGAAGCAAGTAAGCAACGTGCAAAAGAGTTACGCAGTCCAGTCAGCATCGCGATAGTTGATGCAGGTGGTCACCTGGTCCTCTTTGAGCGCATGATGTCCCCCTATGGCTGGGCAACAAGTAATATCAGCATAGCCAAAGCAAATACAGCAGTCATGTTCAATCAACCAACGGATGCGGTTGCACAATGGGGATCAGGCATTCCCGGCTTTGCTTCCAGTATGGCAACGATGACTGAGGGAAAGTTCATTATGGCAGCTGGCGGCTGGCCTATTCGTATCGATGGAGTGACCATTGGTGGCATTGGTGTAAGCGGTGGTAATGCACCTGGACGTGATGAGGAGATCGCACGAGCAGGACTTGTAGCAATAGGGTCACAGGTACCGGCAACTCCCATGCCAGAATCGTCGCTTCCAAACTCATCTCCATCAGCCCTCCAGGCTGACCAACAGCAACAACACTATGACATACCCACCACACAGCATCTTCCTCCTGACCAGAATAACGCGTATAATAGAGAGAGTATCTAATCAATTTAATTCAAATCGTCCGGGAGGCCAGGAATGAGCCAGGATTTCAATACCACCAGTAAAAAGCCCAGACGGGTCACGCGCGCTCAACGCAATCAGCCCGTGCTTGTCACTTCAGTTGCAAGCGAACAGGAAGAACAGCCCATTGAACCCATTGAGGAGATACCGACGCCAGACGTAGAACCTATCGCACTCGTCGATACACCTCCCACCCCTAAAAGGCGGTTCGCTGGCTTCTTTTCCACAGTAGGTAAAGAAGACACGGCAACGGGAACAAAAGAAGACTGATATTGCAAAAGCACGCCTCGCACGTGCCACACATGGAAAAACAACGACAGGAAAAGCCGCCGTCCAGGAGGTTCCTGAAGCTGAGAAAAAGCCGCGTCAACAAGACAGCCACACGTTCCGTACAGAAACCACCTAGCCTGTTCAAACCGCGCTATATCTTCGGCATGATCGTCTACCTGGTCGCCGCCGATTTCCTTGGTGCCTTCGAGCGCAATATCCTGACCAGCATGGGCGTAGAACATGTACTTACTAAATTGAACCTTTTCGGCTTCCCGATTACTGTTACTCCGTCTGGACTTACATTTATTGCGAGTCTTATCATTATCCTGGTCGTTCTGGTACGCATGGACTTCCTGCCCACCAACTTAAATTCACTGTCAGGGAAACAGCAGCCCGTGCGAAGAGGCGTAACCACGAAGAGTACGTCTAACAGAGATGCTGGTGGAGATGGTCCCCGACCACAACCACCAACTATGCGACAGGGTGTACAAGGTGCCGATGATGATCTTTATAAGGCATACCGCACCAATCAACGGCGCGAGAAGAAACGCTAGCGTAGGGAACGTGAACTGGCCTCCGCCACGGTTCCTAAAAGGAATTGCGTGGGTTCTCGAATACGTCTGTTGGGAAGTCATTTATGGCTCTGTTGGTGAATCGAATGGCTTCCTTACCTTGATCTTCTCCAGGTCCCACATTGGAGAGGCGAAGCAATTTTTTAAACCGCATGGTCCATACAGGGGCATCAATTCATCGCTAAACCCTCTCTTGACACTGATAGACTCATTCGCTATACTCACACATAATTCTTAGAAGAGCGACGTGCTGTGTGCACTTGAAATAAATGCAGGGATGTATCAGAGGAGTCAGGCGAGGTCTTTCTGAGTTTGAGAAACAGGTTGAAGTTACCCATGATAGCTAAAGACAAAGCATCAAGGGTCAAAATGTTGTATAGTGTATGTTAAATGTGTAGGGCAGTGCATTCTGTTCCTGCAATCTGGTCGAAACAAAGAGGTTGTGCCAGGCAGAGGGAAATGCATTTCTTACTTAAAAGTTGTGGAGTGAAGCAGGGAGACTTGCGCCGCGCTTTCGGAAATAGAGAGAAGGTACATCGCGAGAAATGGAGCGATATCGAACAATGCGGGCCTATTCTGCGGGTGGCGTCGTTTTTCGACTTTCTCCAATGTACTTTCCTGAGAACGACTTTGCTACGGAATCTGATGGCAGAGAGTGTGATGCCATCGATTCCCAGGACATGGTATCTATGGAAGTTGCACTGGTGGGACGCATCCATGCTGGAATCTGGGCCTTACCCAAAGGAACACCTCAATCTGGTGAGACAATCGAACAGGTAGCAGTGCGTGAAGCACAGGAAGAGACTGGTTTACAGGTTCGCTTGATTGCTTACATTGGAAGCATATCGTACTCTTTTGTGCGTGACCAGATACGCTATCACAAGCAGGTACGCCACTTTCTCTTAGAGGCGGTTGGTGGCGATACCCGGTTGCATGATGCTGAGTATGACATTGTGGAGTGGTTTCCGCTTCATGAAGCCTGTCGCCGCCTGACCTATCAAAATGAGGTAAATATTCTTTACCACGCCGAAGAAATGCTGCAGCGCTGGTTGCAATATCGGCGTAAAGAAGGGCAAAAGTAGCTTTATGCAAAGGCAACCCCGGTACATATTAGTTGCGCCGCATTCTCTTTCCCTACAGCGGAGAAGAACCGCTGACTCAGAAGCAGGGGTTGCGTGTGATCGGCGTCTGGGCATTGTTTTTTTCGTGCGCACTCTCTCTGTGCACACTTCCAATAGCCCTGGCATTTGTGGGAGCCGCTCCCAGCATGAGAATAGTTATGTTCCTCCTGATCACGTTTTTTTCAGAAGTTGTTATTTTTGGTGCGCTGGCCTGGTTTGTTGTGATTATGAATAATCGGGCAGCCCAAATTATGCTGCAGCGAAAAGCTGCCAGGACAGGTAGTACCAACGGAGGTAGGTATGGATCTTAGTGTTGAAGGTAAATCGGAGCGTATTCCCCCTGGTTCGCATATCTGCCAGCTCTATAGTAAGGTGACAGAAATTCCTGCCGTAACCGCACGTCTGCTGAGAGTGGGACTCTCGCTCTCTGAGAAATGTCTTTTTGCCGCAGCCCCGGCTCAGGTAAAGGAACTGCGTGATGAATTGCGGAAGTTGCAGGTTGATGTAGAGGAATATATTGCATCCGGTCAACTCGTACTCTACGAGGAGCGCGAGATGTTCCTAGCAGGTGGAAAGCGCTTTGACCCCTATTTCCTGCTTTCGTCTCACCAGACATTTATCGCTCAGGCATTGCGCGAGGGCTGGAAGGCAGTACGTATCTCCATCGATATGACCTGGTTGGCAAAAGATATCGCCACCCCTGAACAGATTCTCAAATATGAGGCTGCTTCTGATGCTGTATTTACTTTCCAGAATGCTCCTATCATTGCCTTGATGCACTATGATCATAGTAAGCTCGTGCCAAGCCTGGTCGTGGAGATACTCAAACTCCACCCAATCTCTGTTGTTGGCAAATATATCAAGCGCAACCCCTACTACCTGAACTCTGAGCAATATATGCTTAAGATTTTACGCATCAATAAAGAGAAGGGAAATAACCCTCCAACAACTTAGAAAACATGGATCCAGCATTAGGATCCATGTTTTCCAGGTCCTTCACGTTGAGTTCCTTATCCTGACTCTCAGGAGTTAAAAAAACCGCCCAGGCCGCCCAGATTAATATTGTTCTGTCCACCAGCCTGTTGCGCTCCTTCTGGAGCAGGTGGATGATACGTCATCGACTGGATGCCAACGCGGCCAGGTCCAATAAAGCGGTTCAGGATGATAGATGCACCGGCCATCATACCGCCGATAGCCCCCATAATACCTCCACCACGCTGTGAACCAGCTACCGTCGTTGTTGTCATCTGCACCGATGGATCTTTCCACAGCCATGCACCCGGTTCAACATCCAGTGCTTCACCAGGGGCAAGCATCTTTTCAAAGACGTTGCCATAACCATGTAACAGCACCAGCCCTTCACCTCCACGTGCGGTGAACTGGTCAATGAATAGACCCGTACGGCTGAAGAGAATATTGGCCGCTCCCTGTACAAAAGTGAAGCCGTAATCAACATTGCCCGTCGCAACGAGAAATTGGTGCTCACGCACTTCGACCATCTGCCCAGGTTGCAGACGCAATGCAACAATCTGCCCAACAGAATCGCGTGAAAACGAAATATTGCCAGGCCCCTGAGCCTCGCTGATGAAAATTTGTAAACCCGCAAAGAAGCGCTTTGCCGCTCCTTTAATCGACTTAAAACCGATCTGTACTCCGGGATGCTTCCATAGCAGAATGTGATGCTCAAAGTAGATCGGCATCTGGTTCCCTAACATAATATCAACCACCGGCACCAATTCTCCATCAATCGAGATGGTCATATCGGCAATTTTCAGTGGTCCCTTCGGATTATGCAATTCAGCCTTGGGTACAGCCGCTCCAAACATACTGTTACTGTACTCTTCATATTGATTAGGGGGAACATAGGCACCCTGGGGTGCTCCATAGGAACCCTGCGTGGTGGCGGTGGAGTATGAGCTGACCGATTGTGGCATTGCGCTCCACAGGTTCCACAGAACTTGATCCATCGGCAACCTGGCTATTACAGCGGGGGCAAATCATGAGTTGACCTCCTTAACACGGCTCCCTGTTATGTCCCTTGCTCTTATTGAGCAGGTACAAGAGCCTTACTTCTCTAGAACTGAAGTATTCGACAGATTTGATAATAACAGTATTCTAGAGAATCTACAAGGGCTATGGTGATTGGTACCTCCTTCCCTATTCTGTTTACGATTATTTTCACTCGACTGTAGGATGAATGTAACTTTATGTCATGAAAAGTTACCGTTTCTTTAACCCATTCGTACCTTAAAGAAAGGGCGTTGAGATGGTGAATAACGTTCTTTGGAAGCCTATTTGATGCGTTACTCTATCTCACCTGATCTTAACCCGATCTTAACCTGATTGTAACTTCATTACTCTTTTCATTCCAACGTGTCTCCATTATCCTTGTATAAGTAACAGTACATTTGTCGAAATTAGAGCTTTTGTAGTTTCACTGAAATCGATGGAGAAATTTTATGGTGGGCCTGGCTGGTAAAACTCTGGATCGCTATATGCTGGGGCAGCGCATCGGTAAAGGTGGTATGGCCGATGTGTATCTTGGGTACGATCCCTACTTCCAGCGTGCCGTCGCCATCAAAATCTTTAAACAAGATAATGATGGTATGTTGCAGCGCTTTATGCGCGAAGCGAGAATTATGGCCGCCCTCCATCATCCTCATCTTATGCCTATCTATGATACCGGCGAAAGTGAAGTAGATGGCATGACGCGCTATTATATCGTAATGCCATTTGTCGATGGCGGAACGTTAGGTACACGTATTCGCCATTCCGTGCTCTCTCTCGAAGAAGCCAGTAAATACTTGCTCGACATCGCAACCGCCCTCGATTATATCCACCAACATGGGATTATTCACCGTGATATTAAATCCACTAATGTTTTGCTAAGTACCGATGACCTCTGTTATCTCTCCGATCTTGGTGTCGCCCGCTTGCTCAATGACTACACTATGACCAGCACCGGAAATGTGCTTGGGCACCGTTGATTATATTGCACCAGAATTATTTGTGGGCAATAACAAAGCTGATGCGCTGAGTGATATCTATTCACTGGGCGTTCTCCTCTTCGAAATGGTTACTGGTCAACGTCCCTTCGCCGCCGAAAATCAGGTTGCTCTTGCATCAATGCATGTTAATGAACCTCCCCCACTGGCGCGTACCCTGGTTGCAACTATTTCGCCTTCTGTCGAACGTGTGCTATTGGAGGCTCTGGAAAAAGATCCCGACCGCCGCTTTCCCACCGCGACTGCTCTGGCTGATGCATTTTATCATGCCACAAAGATGCCCCATAGCTTTATTCCAGAACCTCTGGTTAACTCTGATATCCCTATACAAGGGGCTGCTGATGCGATTGAAGTACCCGGCCAACGCGCTAGAAGGCATGTGCCAGGTGCACCCATTACGGCTGACTTCCAGGTGGCGGCTCAGCAACATGGTGGGCAGGAGATCGCTCCTATCACCTCCGTTTCAAAGCGTACCCGGTCGCGCTCTCGCCTTCTGACTTCTCTGCTTATCGCGCTGCTTTTTGCAATTGCGGTACCGACGGCATGGGTACTTGGTCAAATGCATACAACGACGACAACAACGACTATTATCCGTCCGGCTGTTTCTAATGGTGCTGAAATACCTTCCGCTACTGTTACTTCCACTCATTCAGGCAATACAGCAGTAGTGCCCCACACCAGACCCGCGCACAAAACTCCTTCGACGCCAATACTCTCTCAGACGCCAGCAATCTCTCCTACTCCCTCGCCGTCTCCCTCGCCAACGACCAGCACAGCTTCATCTGCGCGATTGACTGCGCCACCCTCATTTTCGGGCAATCTTATCCAGGATCCGAGTTATGAAATGCAGGCTTCCAATCAAGTAGCTCCTCCCTGGGTAGGCGTAGGTAATGTTACTATAGATCTCAACTCAGAACAGGCGCATTCCGGCAAAAGTGACGCTCGGATCGTTCCCCCTTTTGACAATAGCTGGTCGGATATCGATCAGATGGTGAATGTAAAGCCGAATACAACTTACACGCTGAGCGTCTATATTCACACATCCGATGTTCTTAATATGAATGCAACAATTTTTGATGTCGTTGCAGTGCATGGCCCTAATCTTGCACAGATTCATTATGTTCCTTCGCCTTCCGGCTACACTCAGATCTCGCTTACCTTTAACTCAGGCACCTATAATGCTGTCACTGTACGTATTGGCTTTCTGGGTATGACAAATATGTGGGTCCAGGCGGATGATTGGTACCTGCATTCCTGAGCGCATTCTTGTGTTTATCATTACCGGCTCTCTTTATGGTACAATGTACCAATAAAGAGAGAAAAACAAGCATGCCAATGATGGCAGTCACCGAGCAAGGGCCAGGATATTCCGTGCTCGTTGCTGATGATAAAAAGGTACAAGAAAGCGAGGCCAACGTGATTGCGGACAAAATCCGTGCAGCATTTGATGAAGCCAGTCAGCGTCATACCCGTCCACGCCAACTCATTGCGGAGCGGTTGATAGAATACGCTGCGAGCGGAGCCGATTTCACAGTTGATGATCTCTGGCAGGAGTTGCGCGAGAGTGAACCGCGCCTGGGCCGTGCGACGGTCTATCGTTCTGTCGAGATGTTGGTGAATATGGGACTACTGGATCGTATTGAGTTCGCAAATGGCACCCATCACTATCGCGTCTGTGGTGGTACGCATCATCATCACCTGACCTGTACGCAGTGCCATCGCGTGGTAGAGATTGATGTCTGCCTGCCCATTGAGCAGATCAGGGCCATTGGTTGTGCAGACCCACTTTGATATTGAAGGTCATTCCCTCTCACTCTTTGGGCGCTGCGAGACGTGCCGCTCTGCTCATTCTGCTTAAACGGATGGTGAATAATGCGTTTAATCTCCGCAATAGCTTGCTTATTATCCCGGTAATGGATACTCTGCATACCGAGCAGACTTGCTCCATCGACGTTGACAATCTTGTCATCCAGAAAGATAGTCTCATACCCCTGGACGCGCAGACGCATCAGTGCCAGTTGATAGAACTTTGTTTCTGGCTTCATCGTGCCCTCTTCAGATGAGAAAATCTGCATATCGACCAGTTTGTCCAGCCCATATTTGCGATTGAGAACTTCACGAACACCGGTCCACGCATTGCTCAACATAGCAGTTTTATAGTGAGGGCGCAGGCTCTGCAGAAATTCTGCCAGTTCGGTGTTGAGCCTTTCATCAGCAACAAATTCATCCTCAAATTCGTGTAACTGTTCCGGGGCAATCTTAAAATGTTCACTGACCTTGCTCCATAGTTCTTGCGTAGATATCTGCCCCCGCGTAGCTGCATTCCCAAGTCCTGATCTGTTGATGAATTTGAAGATTGCGCCTTTCTGCAATTTAGCCTGAGCCTCCCACTCTTCCGCTTTCACACTTTCACTACTATGCAGGAGAACGCCGCCAATATCGAAAATCACTGCTTTAATAGCCATGATATAAACTCCATCAGTAAACTGTTGAGATTTCTAGACGAGCCACAACATGCTCATCGTTAACAGGATATACTATTTCGCGAGGTGTTGCCAGTTGTGCATAATTTCCTGTCCTTCTTTAGTGCCCCAGCCAGAACGATACATCATCCAGAGAAAATTGGGTTTGATCCAACTCATGCGTGTGAAAGAAAACTCGCCACCAAAATAGCCATACCTGGCGGCAAAGTGGCCGATCGATGGACGGTATGCCTGGTAGACAAGAACGGAATCATCGTCGTACTGGGCGAGGATGTGGCGGCCTGATCGGGGCCAGCGCGTGTTTTGGGTAAGGTAAGGTTCGGTGATAAGGCTCATTGTTGTTTTAGCTCACTTTTGAAATTTTATCTAGTAGCTGTGATAAATGATGCTAGTGGGAAATTGCCTCCGAAGAGGATGATGATCAAAGTAGGAGCCAGGATATTTCGCGCCACGGCGTAATACGCATCTTCATCAAGGCCGTGGCGCGAAATATCCTGGCTCCTACCTGAACTTCAGAAATCTTAACTACTACACGTCGCTCCATTCAAACTAAATCCTGTTGGCGGAGAATTACTTCCACTCCACGAGCCGTTGAAGCCAACACTCACAAAGGCGTTGGAGGCGATACTCGGATTCCACGACATATTTTGCGCCGTCACGTTTGACCCGCTCTGGGACCAACTCGCGTTCCACCCCTGTTGCACCTGCTGATTGCCAGAGAAGGTAAATTTCAGCGTCCATCCATTAAGCGCAGTTGGTCCGCTATTGGTGAGAGTGATATTTGCCGTGAAGCCACCCGGCCACTGGTTCTGTACGACATAACTTGCCTTGCATGTCGCACCTGATGAAGGTGTGGCCGTTGCCTGAGGCGTTGGACTTGGAGTCGGCGTGGACGTGGCTGTAGCTGTAGGCTTCGGAGTTGGCGATGGGGTGCTCGTAGGCGTAATCGTTGGAACTGGCGTGCTCGTGGCACCAGGCGTTGGTGTCGCGGTACTGGAGCCAGACCAGACAAAGCTCACTGTAGCACCTGCTGGCAATGTATAGGAGAACGACTGCTTGCCATCCCAGTTCACATTGAACGTACTGCTACTGCTGCCGCTGTTATTAGCAACAACAACATCGCTACCATCAGGATTTTTGAATGCCACATCAGAGATACTGCCCGAACTTGGAGTGCTGGCAGAGACATGATACGCTCCAGGTGCAACGAACTTGCTGAACTGGCCTAACAGATAGTAATCGTTCGAGTAAGTGACGTTGCCTGTGTTTTGATCAATCGTCACAACTCCATTACAGTCTGTACAGCCGCCCGTATGTGGTCCGTGGTTGGGATCAAGGGCGATATTCCACAGCTCCACTGAGCGCGACCAGTTTTGAACCGACTGCATCAGCAGATCAATGGTGCTGATATGTGTAATCGAGATGCCAGTCGCGCACTCCGTCTCATACATTTCCTTGTTTGGATACTGGCTATGCACTGTGCTCATCGCCGAAGGGCTGCCATTGTAGCAGTGCCAGGCAATACCCGCCAGGTCGCTATTCGTCGTTGGATCGCTTAACAATGTCTGTGCGTAGCTCTGACCACTCCAGTCGTGGTCGTAGCCGAGAATTTTGGGATGCAGGCTCGCGCTTGCCAGGGCCGGAGCAAGATTGTTCTTGATGAAGGAGCTTTCATCGCTCGCTGCCCAGGACATGCCCGGATAGTCGGGTGGCACATATAACGGCTCATTCTGCGGCGTGATTGCATATATGGGAATGCCCTGTGCCTGGTATGCCTGGATAAACTTGACGAAGTATTGCGCCAATGGGCCATAGTCGGACGAAATGAGCGTTCCCGTCTGGCCATTGGCGACGCCAATCATCGAGCCATTCGTCTTCATCCAGGCGGGAGGACTCCAGGGATTTGCCATAAATCGAATCGATGGATTTAACTGATATGCCTGTTGCAGCACCGGCAAAATATAACTCGTGTCGTGGGCAATTGAGAACTTCGCCAGTGTCGGATCAGTCTGACCAGAGGGCAGATCATCATACGAGTAAGCACCAGTGACCGAAAAGTCTGACGCTCCCATGGGGATACGCACAAAGTTCAGACCAATACTTGTCGGATTACTTGCGCTGGTTCCGAACAGGTTGGTCATCAAAGTGGTGCGCTGAGCTGCACTCATATGGTTGTAGATCAGCCACGCCGAAGAATTGGTTACGGCAGCTCCGAAGCCATCCATCTGCTGCATCTGCTGCGTATCATCGACCGCAATTGTTGGGGCTGAAGTATTGCTACTGCCAAATTGGATATCGCTCTGCCGCGTCAGATGATTTACACCATCAGTAGTGGTCAGCCAGACCTGAGCGGTTGGCGCTGCCGCATGAGCAGCAAGATGTATAGATAATATGCCTATCATGCTGGCAACTACTAGAACGCATGATAAAAGTCTTGGCACACGAGTGCGCATAATTAACCTCCTTGAAGCATCCGGATGGGCATCCTATACCCGACGTGATTATGTATTTACTGCTCTAGTATGGCATATTATTTAAAGTGGTAGAGCACTTGATCATTAAACTATGCACAAATTGTTCAGGATTTATTCAGTGAGATCGCTAGAATTGCGCAAACTGAGTCAGTCTGTCTCCAGTGGAGCCTATCATACTCCTCATAAAAGCGTGCTATAATTTTCCCTATGAGCATACAAAATCGTGTCGCAATCATCACAGGAGCGGGACGTGGCGTGGGACGTGCAACCGCTCAACTCTTCGCACAAAAAGGGGCACAGGTTGTCCTCTTCAGCCGTACAGAGGCCCATCTTGCAGAAACAGCCGCCAGTATTACGCATGCAGGAGGAAACGCACTGGCTATAACGGGCGATGTCGCGGATGAAGAGGATGTACAGAAGCTGTTTCAGGCTACCAGAGATACCTATGGACGCATCGATATTCTCGTCAACTGTGCGGGAATGGTTGTCGTGCGCCCATTTGTTGAAATGGATGTAGCAACCTGGGATACCGTTCTCGCCGTCAATCTACGCGGAACGTTTCTGTGTTGCCGGGAAGCGTTTCGCAGCATGGTAGAGCATAAACAGGGCGTTATTATCAACATCTCTTCTCTATCAGGCGTTAAAGGAGTGGAGAAGTTCCCTGGTTTAAGCGCCTACAACGTCTCAAAATCAGGTGTAGCAGGGTTGACTGAGATTCTGGCGGTGGAAGGCAGGCCCTATAATATTCGTGTCTGTGCCATCAGTCCCGGCGCGATTGATACCGAGATGCTACGCCAGGCTGCTCCACACCTGAAAGCAGGAGCGACGCCTGAAGATATAGCAGAGATGCTACTCTTCCTGGCCGACGACTCTGGAAAGATCCTGAGTGGAAGCAATATCGAAATATTCAGTAACGCATAGGTAAGGACCCGATTATGTATGGTACGGGCCAGATGATGCTGGTGAAAAAAATAAGGGTCTCCATCCTTGCGGGGGAAATCCACGAAACCGGGGTAGGGGCGCGTCTTGCCACCGCCCGTGTGCTGACCAATTCACGTTGCCCCACACGGGCGGTGGCAAGCACGCGCCCCTACCCCGGATTATTTTCTGTAAGAGCATGATCCCGCCCATACCATACGGAGCAAGGAGTTAATTATGGTCTACCTGACCAGACGTATGACATTTAGCGCGGCACATCGTCTATGGAGCCATTTTCTTTCCGAAGAGGAGAACTACGAGGTTTACGATAAATGCGCCAATCTCCATGGACACGGTCATAATTATATCCTTGAGGTGACGGTACAGGGCATGCCAGACGAACATACAGGCATGGTAATGAACTTAACCGACATGAAGAAGATTATCAACGAGCAGGTGGTGGACTGGGTAGATCATAAACATCTCAACTATGACGTGCCCTGGTTGGAAGGCGTTATCCCGACCGCCGAGATGCTGGTGATCAAGTTCTGGGAACGCCTGGAACATAGTTTACCTGCGGGTATGCTTTACGAGGTAAGATTGCACGAAACCGAAAATAATCTAGCAACCTATCGAGGAGAAGCATGAGAATAGCCCTGGTCGCGCCGCTCGTTACGCCAATCGCGCAACCTTATGTTGGTGGCTCTCAGGCGCTGGTCGCTGAACTTGCGCGTGGATTGGTCAGGCGAGGACATACGGTAACACTCTTCGCGCGGCAGGATTCATTTGTGCCAGATGTAACGATTGAAACATTGTCTGTGCCAGAGTCTGTTCAACCCGCGAATTTTTCTGGATCTCAACGGGAACGTCCAGCCGATAATGGCTTCTTCGCACAGGCCAACCTCTTTCTGCACCTCTTCCTTGAGTTACGACAGCGACGAGACGAATTCGATATCGTTCACGCCCACGCTTTCGATTGGCCTGCGTTTGTCAGTAGCGCACTACTTTCTGAGTTGCCAGTTGTTCATACACTGCATCTGCCAGCAGTCTCTCCTGAAATTAACGAGGCACTGCAAGTGTTTCATCAACAGGGTCATCCGCTGACACTAATTACAGTCTCCAAAGCCTGCGCTCACACCTATGCCAGCTATACGCCGATGGATGCTATTATCTACAATGGCCTGGATAGTAGTGTCATTCCATTCGCCGCAGCGGTTCCCGCTGATGCTCCACTCCTTTTTGCTGGACGTATCGCACCTGAGAAGGGAGTCGAAGCTGCAATTGAGATAGCCGAACGAGCAGATCGCCGCCTCCTGATAGCAGGTGGCATCTATGATCCCATGTATTATCAAGAGCGGATCGTACCGCACCTGAAGCGCTCAGGAGAGCGCGTCACCTACCTGGGCCAACTGGAGCATACACAATTATGGCAACTCATGAGTCAGGCACGTGGGCTGCTCTTTCCGATAGCATGGGACGAACCCTTTGGCCTGGTCGCAGTTGAAGCTATGGCGGCAGGAACACCAGTTATTGCCTTCCGACGTGGAGCGGCAGAAGAGATTATTTCAGCAGGCGAGACGGGATTTCTCGTTGAAGCCGGAGACTGTGAGCAGGCGGCGGCACAGGTTGATAAGCTGGCAGATCTTTCGCGTACACGTTGTCGTGCTCATGTCGAGCAATATTTCTCTTTTGCACATATGCTGAATGAGCACGAACGTATCTACGCATCGCTTGTTTAAAAGATGGAGAGATAGTGATCAAGTTCCCAACTGTGAACTTGCTGGCAATATTCAGTCCACTCGATACTTTTAGCATCGACGAACCCTTCATAGATGGAATCGCCCAGCGTCTCACGCACCAGGGCATCCTCACGTAAGCCTTCCAGCGCATCCCCCATTGTAGCAGGCAGCAGGCGGGCAGAAGTACGCATATACTCATCTTCAGCTTGTAGGAAGAGGTTTTCGTCCATCGCTGCTGGTAAAGTCAATCTACGCTGAATACCATCCAGTCCAGCACGCACCATGACTGCCAGGGCGAGATAGGGATTACAGCTTGGATCGGAGCAGCGTAATTCGATTCGCATCGATGATTGGAAATCGTTGCTGGGACGCGGAACACGAATTAGTGCCCGGCGGTTCACCCGGCCCCAGTTGATAACTACAGGAGCCTCAAAGCCACGTACCAGGCGTTTATATGAATTGATCAACGGAGCGAGGATAGCACACATACCACGCGCATGAGCCAGTTGACCAGCGATGAAGCAGCGACCAATATCTGACAGGCCATATTCAGCCTGCTCATCGACGAAGACATTCTTGCCCGTCTCCACGCTTACCAGTTGCTGATGAATATGGAGACCAGAGCCATTGATTCCATAAAAAGGCTTGGGCATAAAAGTTGCATACAGACCATATTGTGCAGCAATCGACTTAAGTACATACCTTGCGGTCATCAAACTATCGGCGATTGAGAGAGCATCGCTCATTTCAAAATCGAGTTCATGCTGGCCCGCTGCGACCTCGTGATGACTGGCCTCGATCGCAATGCCCATATGCTGCAGAGCATGTACCATCTGACGACGTACGCCGGTTGCCTGATCGGTTGAGAGATCGAAGTAACCACCGTGATCCCGTGGTAATGGGTGAGGAGTCCTACCTTCAAAGCGGAGGAGGAAAAACTCTAATTCTGGCGCGACAAGAAACTTGTAGCCCATCTCATGCGCCATCTCCAGGGCACGCAGAAGAGTTGTGCGCGGGTCGCCATCGAAGCGTTCCCCTTGGGGAGTGCGCACATCACAGATCACACGGGCCACGATCTCTTCGTCCATCAGGCTCTTCATTCGTCGTATAAAGTTCTGGTGCCTGAGTTGGGCGCACCTTACCGGGTAGAATAGCAAAAGTTGATATATCAGGGAAGAGATACATATCGCTCTCAGCTATACGTGCAAACCCTTCGAGAGAGGATCCATCAAACCATTTGCCAGAAGCCACACTATCTGCAAATTGCTCAACAGGAATAGTCACACATTTTGCCATACCTACAACATCGGTAAACTCCAAATTCACATAGCGCACATGCTCACGCTCAAGGGTTGCCAGAATTTGATCCTGGCTCACATCGCGTTTTCGTCCGGCCATAGAATTCGCTCCTCCCTTAGAGCTATTCGAAGTCTTCTTTGTCCCGGATGCTCCACTTTTTCTCATACCTGTCCTAACATTATGTATACATTATAGCAAATTAAATTGGCACGGTAGCATTTTTACATGGTATGTGAGCATCTGTCAAGACAAGGAAATACGAATCAAATCTTACCTCGCCTTATTGTTCCTTGTATTCCTGGCCCATTGCTTCTTCTGTCACGACTAGAAAGAAGGGTATGAGCATCAGGAAAGTCATGCACGCACACAAGATGAACGCAATACGCAATCCATAGAATTGAGCAATCAGGCCGCCAAGGAGTGGGCCTACTGCAGCTAATCCTTCACCAAAGAAGCGATAAGCAGCATTTACACGTCCTTGTAGCTCAGTAGGAAGCACACGTCCTATAAAGGAGGCGACCGTAATAGTCCACAGAGGGCTGGTAAACCCACCAACTATAGCTGCACCTCCAATGATCCAGACGTTGGTGGTCAATGCTGGCACGACAAACATTACCGCGTTACCAAGGATGTTGAAGCCAATGGACCAGTGCTGTCCTGACCATCGCTCAAGAGGAACGGTAAGAATAGCTCCCAGAACACTGCCTGCACTACATCCCATCAAAAGGATTCCATATTCAGAAGCCGACAACTTCATTGGTCCCGGTGCAACTGCATAGAGTACAAGAATAGCGAGATAGCCTCCCCAACATGCATTGATTGTACCGGCCATCAAGCCAATCGCTCGCAGGATCGGCAACTTCCATAGAAAGCGCACGCCATCAATGACCTCGACCACTATATGGTATCGTATCGTGGGTGGAGGAGGAAGAAAAGTTCCTCGCAAAAGCAGAAGTGCAATCAGTGCAATTGTAGCACAGCCCCCACCGATTCCCATTGTCAATGGACTACTTATACTGGCAAGTATTCCACCAAGTGGCAATGCCAATAGCGAAATGAAATTTTGAGCACCAACCAACCATGTATTGGCCCATTCCAGCCGTGCTCTGCGAACAATCATCGGCACAATCGCCGATAGAGCCGGTTCCTCCAGCGTTTGGGTTATGCCCAAAATGAAGGCAATGCTATATAGCAATGGCAATGTAAGGTAGTCAAGGAGTGCGCAAAGGAAGGCGAGGGCAAATGTGATCAAGCGAATTACGGTAACGATAAGTAACAGTCGACGCCGACCATAACGATCGACCAGCGCACCTGCAAACAGACTGAATAAAAATGTAGGAACGATTAAAGCAAAGGTCACGCCAGATACCAGAAGTGGAGATCGTGTCAATCGATTTACAAAAAGTGAAAGAGCTAACTGCATCATCCAATAGATGAAGTAACTGGTTATAGAGGTAGTCCAGAGTACGAGAAAGTTTCTCGTTGAGTGAACCTGATGAGACTGTTTTTCCTGTTGTGTCATTGGAAGTATTCTCCAGTTGCTTTAAAAACATCATTGCGAAAGCAAAAATGTTCCGTTTTTGAGAAAAAGCAAAAGTAGCCTTCCAGAGGCACTCCAGATGGGGAAATGGAACATCAAGGTTGGATGTAAAATATGGCATTCAGCGAGATCATATCCCACCAACCCTGCGATCTCTTTTTACAGGAGTTCGAGGTCAAATAGCCACAAAACTTTTAGATGCTATAGAATTCTTTACGTTTACCCATGCTGTGTGCGTTGAAGGCTACACAACAGGAAAAACAAGATGAGTACTCACATCATAAGGTAAAATTTTCCTTTGCCTAGTGACACTTTTTGTACTAGATAAAACATGCGATAGGGGTAGGAGCGCGATTTATAAGCCTATCTTGCCCCACCCTATCCTATCTATCCCGTTCTACAATGTATCCCCAACCAGTTCATCGCGTTCTAATGGGCCAATAGCCGCAATAACCAGCGGATTGAGCGGTGAGAAGCGATGCAGAACATTCAACACCTGCTCTTGCGTCACTGCATCAATGGACTCTTTGACTTCCTGAATGGTATGTAGTTTGCGTTCGTACCACCAGGAGCGTGCCAGTGCTCCCATACGAGCGCCCGAACCTTCGCCGCGCATGACATTCTCGCTCTTTAACTGTACTTTCGCACGCTCCAACTCGTCGGCGGTAATGCCTTCCTGCTCCAGTTTGCGCAGTTCGTTGACGATAACCTGCAAGCACTCGTGTGCCTGCTCAGGAGTTGTGCCCGCATAGATACGCATCGCGCCAATTGCTTTATTGCTTCCAAGGCCAGCGGAGATACCGTAGACCAGGCCACGCTTCTCACGAACTTCGACGAAGAGGCGCGAGGCCATATTGCCACCAAGCACCTCGCTGATCACCATCGCGGGATAGTAGTCAACATCGGTATAATCGGGAAAGGGGAACATCATTCCCAGGTGTTCCTGCTTTGCCCTCCTGATGCTCCAGAAAGACGGTGCTCTGCAGGATGTGGTCTCTGTACCGGAGAGGGAGTCGCCTGCCCCTGCCAATCACCAAAGAGGTCCTGCATCTTCTGTACAACATGCTCCCAGTCGAATTTGCCAGCGATGCTGAACAGGACATTATTTGGATGGTAGCGTGCTTGCCAGAAATCCTGCAAATCTTTTCTTTGTAATGCCGCGTACACTATCGGTTGTGCCCAGCGTCAAACGGCCAAGCGAAGTGCCGCTGATAAAAGTTTGAGCGCACATGTTCAAAGATGCGGCTCATCGGTTCATCATCGTGGCGACGAATTTCTTGCAGAATGATACTACGCATCTGCTCCAGTTCATCTTTAGGAAAGGTTGGTGTCAACAATATCTCATGTAACAGTTCGAGTGTTGCATCAAATTTGGTATGGACGATCTGTGCCGATACCTGGGCTGTCTCCAGGCCTGTGCTGGCTCCTTTGCGTGCTCCAAGCGATTCAAATGCTTCATTAAGTGCACGCGCATCCTTCTTTTTGGTCCCTTGAAAGAGCATATATTCAAAGAGATGGGCGAGTCCCAATTTCTCTTCCGGCTCGTGGATGACCGCCGCATCCAACTGAAAGCCAAAAGTAGTGGAACTGAGACTGGGCATATATTGACCGATCATCTCTATACCATTAGGCAACCGATGATAGAAATAATTCGGGGGAAGACTCTGCTGATCTATGTTACTCACGTTCATCGTCCTCTCACGGCACTTCCTGCCTTACATTCTTTATTTACTTTAACTACATTTCACAAAGATTTCCATATGCAAATCAAGATTCCTATCTCACCATTGTACGCCAGCCCTTCATCACGTTTCAAGTCAACATATCAAATGATACCAGATAATTAGATTACGATAGATACCCACTTTTGTGATATACTCCAACAAATAGAAAAGGAAACTAGTTACACAACTATCCCTATCAACTTTAAATAAGAAGGAATTTGTGTATGGTTGATTCAGTTACAGTAAAAGATGTTGCCCGCCAGGCCAGTGTCTCAGTAGGAACCGTATCACGCGTATTCAACAACCACAGTAATGTTTCAGAAGAGATACGAGATCGTGTGCTGAAAGCCGCAACCGATGTTGGTTATAACAGATCGGTCGCGAAAGATCCTCCAACTAATAATTCCCGTCCCATCAAAGAGATTGGCTTCCTATTTTATTCACCTTTACATAATGGCACTGCTATGAGTAATCCATTCTGGCCCTATATTCTGAATGGTGTTGAGCGTGAAGCCCGTCAGTCGCATATTAAAGTGATCTATCAGGATATCGGCGAGGCAAAGGAAACGCCTCAGGAGTTACTTTCGACGATTCAGGATATGAAACTAGGTGGTATTCTGCTGGTTGGCCCAGACGGATCATGAAACGGTCCACCTCTTGAAACGTCTCAACTATCCCTATTGTGCTCATTGCTAATTATGTACCAGGTGTTTCTGTGAACTCGGTCGTCTGCGATGAATTGGAGGGGGCACTTATGGCAATGAATTATCTTATAAAGCGTGGACATCGCCAGATAGCCTTTATTGATGGTTCTACTCTCCAGGGTCCCACTATCGATCAGTAAGTTCTACGCGGTCGAACGACGCAGGATTGGCTATCGTACGGCCTTAATCGATGCAGATCTACCTGTGCTCCCTGAATTGATTGAGTTGGGTGATCTCGGTGCTACGGGTGGCTATCAGGCCTGTCAACGCTTGCTTAAGCGAAATATACCATTTACAGCTCTTTTTTGTGCCAATGATGAAACAGCAATCGGCGCAATGCAAGCTCTGCGCGAGGCTGGTCGGCGCATCCCTGAAGATGTCTCGATTATTGGCTTTGATGATATTGCTATGGCCGCCCATCTGACACCTGCCCTCACGACGATACGCGTCAACAAAGAAGCGTTGGGATCTATCGCGGTCAAGCAATTATTAGAATTGGCAAAAGAGCCATCTGAGATCAGTACCTCTACCGTTTTAGAAGTTGAGTTAATTGAACGCAGATTCGGTGATCGAGTTTTCCTCATGATATTGCCTGCAATAAGTGATAACAAGTTGTATTTGGCATACGGAATGAGAAGTTATCCACAATTTAGAACATTTGTCCACATAGTTATCCACATTCGTATTATTGCGCCCGTGGAGCTGGTTTACCTGAGCGAAAGAATTTCTCCTTTCGCTCAAGTTAGCATTATGCCTTAGGCGTTACGTGTAGAGCTGGTACCTGCTGACACCTCGCCTCATCTATACAGGAAGCGATACTCGCGTTCCATACTATATCACCTTCAGCAAAAATGGTCATAGTATCTACCGTTGTGGCTGCTGGAAAACGTAGGACAGTCAATTCAGGTTGCCCATTGCAGGTCGGCAGTGGAATATTTCCAATATCGGGAGAGAGCTGTATATGACTCTTTCCACTACCAAAGCAGATCGTTAAGATAGCCCAGGTCTGAGTCGGTGCATTAACATATTCTGTGGATACTTGCATTATAGTCCCCTTTGGCATCGATACAGAATGCCATTGGTCATCCGGTGAGTTTTTGGTAAATGTTATTCCATTAGACGATGCTTCTCCACCCACTTTCCATTCGGAACCCAGATGAAATGTTGGCTGTCTGGTAGCTTGCAAAAGATGGAATTGCCACGAGGTGTTAGCATTGGCCATCACTTTAATAGTTTGTATTACTACAGTGGAACTTTCATTGTACGAAAAAGAGATTGGTTGACTAAGCGTTAACTGGGGAAATTGGCAACTATCGGTGCCTTCCAGGTCTTCAAGAGCGCCTATTCCTGACATAGTGATATTCACCGCGCCATCACCAGTACAGGTGACAGAAGAGGCCCAGAGCTGAGGAAGCGATTGTTTAAGGCCAGTAAGCGTTGTGTTTCCTTTTCCACTATAAACAGCCACCTGTTGCCATCCTGGACGGAGTGCAATAGCCCCTCCTGAACTGGTATGGCTGAATGTCAAGACAATGGCGAAAGCACCAGTTATTGCAGCAACGAGCAGGACGGCAACGAGTTGTAACATACGTTGTGACCATCTAGTTCTATTCCTCCATGAGGGATGAGCAGGAAGCAATCGCTCAGGCAGCATCTGCCTCTCATATGGTAATTCAGGAGTATTTTTTAAAGAATCAATAGCAGGCAATGACTCTTTGCTATTTTTTAGCAAGCGCTCTCGTATAAGAGCCAGAGATTGCATATCATCCGACTTTGTGTGGTACAGATAGCGTAAATGGTGTGTTACCTGATCTTCGAGCTCATTGGTTCCGTCGGATATCATTTTGTCGTCTGACATGATTTTCACTTCCATTCTAGCTACTGGCGACATACATTTCGCAGAAGTGCTACGGTGCGTGATAATAGCTTACGAACCGCGTCTTCTCGCTTCTGAAGTAAGACCGCAATCTCCGCAAAGGGTAATTCATGGCCGAAGCGTAAGCGTAGAACCTGTTGCTGGAGTGGGGACAATGTACTGATCGCCGTAGCAAGTTCATCAAGCAGTTCTTGCTTGATCACAATATGCTCAGGAGTGTATATGCCATCTTCACAGATCATTTCTGCAACGGTGTTAAGCGCTACCGTGGGATGACGTATCCATTTGCGATAAGAATCAACAGTCTTGTTATGAGCGACACGGCGCAGCCAGGCCAGTTGCTCACCATCTGACAAAGCTGTAAGGTTATCATGCTCTAAAGCAGACATAAACACTTCTAAAGTAATATCTTCAGCGTCTTCACGTGAAGAGGTATGTAAACAGGCGTAAGATAAGATGGCCTGTCCATAATGATCAAATAGAGATGCATCATCGTTTTGCACATGCTCTTCTTCCTGGAATTGTCTCTGCGGCAGATCAGCCATAGTAGCATCCTTTGCACAATGTAAACTTCACATAGTTATCGTCGTGGAAGAAAAAATGTGACAGAGGCGATCGAACAGGTAGTCTTCTGGTTATCAGCAGCTATTCTGAGCGTCCATTACCCACTCGCATCACCATCAGCCCAATAATCGACATAAGCAACAAAGTAGCGGCAGTGACCAGGAATGTGAGCGCAGTACCAATGTAGGGCATCAGCACGAGCACGGGGAGAAAGGTGCCCAGGATGCTGCCAGCGGTAGAGATTGCGTAGAGCATACCGGCCGTTCGTCCCAGCCTTACCTATCTGCTCTACACGCAGACGGATTGCGAATGGAGAGACGCAACCGAGCAGAAACATAGGCAGAGAAAAGAGCACCAGAATCGAGATCAATGAGCCGTAAAACACGTCCAGATCGTTGCCCACAAAGGCGAAGAGCGACCAGTGCAGAATGGGTTGAGCAATGAATAGGGATCAGAGCAATCAATAATGAAGCAATACCATGTCAATGTGTAAAAGACCTGGGGGCGTGGATAGCGATCTGCCAACAATCCTCCACCATAATAGCCAAGCGTCAAGTATAGCAGAATGAGGCCGATCAGATTTGCCCATACGAACAGCGAGGAGCCGAAGTAGGGTGCGAGCAGACGTGAGGCCGCCATCTCCAGAGAGAGCGAGGCCGCCCCTGCAACAAATACCTGTAGCAGCAGTAACCTGCTCTGAAATTTGTGACCGGGCATGAAGAATTTTTATTATCGTTACCTTGCGTCTGCTTTGAGCCAGAAGTAGCGGTGGACATACCGGAAACTCTCTTTCGTTGCAACCTGCATCGTTTTTATTATTGTCGCATATCTACCGGTACAAAGCGAGAGAGTACCTGCGACTGTATCTTCACTGCTTCCTGGCACATCTGATCATAGGCTGCCTGGCCCATTCTTTGCTTCAATGCCTGTAGAAATGTTGCTAAGGAGGTTACAGACTGATCTTGCACTTCCTGACGTATATGCAGAGCGATCAGCAGAAGCGCAACGCCCTCAAGATGCTCACCTTGCTCATAGAGAAGCATCCCCAGATTTGTCAAAATCATGCCCTTATTATACTGTCCCGGCAAGGTAGAGACCAGGCGCAATGCTTCACGGTAATAAGTACGTGCCTGCAAATAGCTCTTTTTGCCCTGGTAAAGCAAGCCAAGATTATGCAACAGAATACAGCGTAGTTGCAGGTTCTTTATCCTCTTCAATAAGCGCCAGAGCCTGTTCAAAATTCGCCAGAGCCTGATCGTACTCACCACGGATACGATGCAATTCTCCCTGATTCACATGTATCGTTGCCTCTCCCTGATGATCACCTAGTCTGGCGTTGCATAGATAATGCCTGCTCAAAATAGGACTGGCTCTGCTGATACTCGCCCATACGCCCGTAAAGCATGCCTACATGGCTGTAAACGAGCAATTCATCGCGGCGTACCAGCATACCAAAAGGAGGCAGCAGGCCAGTGTAAAGACCAATCAGCGTATTCCAGGCCCCCCATTGGACCATACTCTCATGCAATCCTTCTTCAAATAACAGGTCGCAGGCCCGTTGCCAGTAGCCACCCAGGCAAAGATGGCGAATGGCGGAAACAATCGGCTGCACATCTTGCAAGCTCTTGCGCTGGTCGCGTGGAGGACTGGTTTCGCGTGCAACGTGCAGATAATATTCGGCCACCTGCAAATGTCCAGGAGCCAGTACAGCTTGCAATGCTTCAGGGCTATTGACGGGAAGGATTCGATGGTACATCTATGCCTAAAGACGCCAGTTCCTCGCTACGACGCTGATCTGCCGGGTAGTTTTCCAGCATATATTGACGTAGCAAAGGATGGAGCAAATAACAGTTCGTACCAGCTATATTCAATGACCGCTGCACGAGGGAAAGTTCGCTAAAATGCCAATCTCTCGCTCAAAAGCCGCATAAGGAGGATGTTTACCGCTGCCAGCCGAACTTTTCCCAGTAAAGCCATAATAATGCCTTGTAGAGGCACAGGCTCATTAAAAAGACCAAGAGTACGCATCAATGCATATTGAAGTGGATTGAGATATTGATAAACGCTATTAATCAACTGAAATGTCACCTCACCGGACCATAAAGGTTGGTAGTCAGGTGAAGTTAGCAGATAGCTGAGCGAGATGCCACTTAAAGAGATGAGCGCGTTAAATAAGAGCAAAGCAAAGACATGACCAGCGCAGCGTTGCCAGACAAGCGAGAGTTCTTCAGGAGAACCCTGCACGCTTCGTCGTTGCAAAAACGCAACGCCTTCTGGAATACTCATACGCGAGACGAGACAGGAACGCACACGCGTCTCTTCCATCTCTTCATTGTAAGGCGAACTATAGCCCGTAAGCAGAAAACGACTGGCACCAAGATCGGTCTGCAACAGCTCCAGGAAAAGCGCAAGCGCACCTCGCCCGGCTACACCCTGAGAAACTTCTGGATGCAGAAGCGACTCGAACTGATCCAACACGATCAGTGCATTTTCTTGCGGACGCCGTAGCGACTGTAAAAGTACTCCCGCCTGCTGATCAGGCCTCAGAAGAAAGAAACCTACATACGGAATTTTCAGACCTGCAAGAATGGCAGCAAACAGATCGGGCAGCGTCGTATATGTACCAATGCTTAGCCACACCAGGTGATGAGGAGCAGGGAGTCCTTGCTGCTTCGATAACAAAAGGCGATTATACAATAAAGCAGCTAACGTCGATTTCCCAGCGCCTGGATTTCCTATCAGCATGACAGCACTGGTCTGAGCATCACTCAACATACGCTGAATAGTCGTGACCTCATCCGCCCGCTGCATAATAGTCTAGAGGGTCCGTCGGTGGTGGCGTAGCTGTATGTATATCAAAAGCTAAAGGATATGATTGTTGCATATCAGTATATCACAGCACCATCATAGACGTCTTCAATGAACGCTCACCAAAGCTCTTCTGTGGTTCCCCCTCCAACATTGAGCAATTCCCTCCCTGTCAGGATAAATGTAAGGCCAGTATAGTATACCTTATGAGGGAGTTGAGATGTCAATATAGCCCGAATATGCTATGAGAGAATATTTTCGCGCTATAACCGCTTATGCATCATTATAACATACATGAAATAGAAACTGGTAACACTTTCTTTAATAGAGCTTGATTGCCGGGTATATATAGAACGAGAGACAAGGCTCAGAATTTCAAACCGGGGTCTGGATAGGATAAGCAGGAAAGGCGTAGGAGTGTTACCTTGCGTCATTGACTCCAACATATTTAAAGAAATTCTGGAGCCAGAAACGCCAAAAACAACATTAAACATCAAAGAGCGTAGGGACCCGATAAATCGGGTCCCTACGCTCTTTGATGCATTTTAGGAATGCTGTCATTAGTTGGAGTCAATGACGTAAGGTAACGCCCCTACGCCTTTCACAACAATCCCAAAGGATGGATGCGCCAGACACTACACTATTTTAAAAGCATCCAGTAGCATGTAAGTTCCCGAACGCTTGACCAGCTTGATTGTATGCTGACCCGCTGCTAAGTTTTGAATGCTATAGAGCACCACCTGAGAGGCATGTGATGCACTGTACCCGCTCACGGTCTTTTTAAGGGTACCATCGATGTAAACATCCACGTTGCCTTCGTCGGTGTTGGTTTCGGTAATGTACTCGATGCCCGTTCCGGTAAAGGTGTAAGAGACCGAATCTCCGTTGTTCGTGGTTACATGGACATTATTGTTGGAGTCGCCCAATCCACGATTGGCCTGGTGCAGCCATCCTGGTCCGCTATAGGTGAAGCCAGATTCATCATTATTGACCAGGACTTTATCCTGCGTAACCTTAAAGGCATACGCCGAGCACTGCTCGTCCGGCTTGCTGGTAAGTTGAATGGTCAATGCGCTAGCCGTTCTGAGTGAAGCTGAGAGTGCCGGAATGGCCCAGCAACTCGACCTTTGTGACGTTCCCCAGGTATGGCGTTCCTTTCCTCAGGTTAGTGAGAGTCAGGGTGGTACCACTCGGCCAGCCCAGGGCAATGGCGTAAATAGCGGCCCCTTTTCTAGTATAGTAGACATTGCCTTCGCCGAACACGGCAAAGGGTCGCGTGCCATAGATACCTTCCCCATTGGTTTTTAGCCAGGTACCAATCTCCTGACGATCTGATTGCTTTCTGGTCCAGGTGCCCATCGCCATGTTGAGGCACGTTGATCAGATAGGTACCGTTCTTGCTTACTGCATTGACTGAGGTTGTGAATGACGGTGCCAGAGCTCATTGTAATCGGGTTGGGAGCATAATAGTGCCATGGGCCTAAGGAGTTTTCCGCCTGCCAGGGATAATCCTGGATAGTTGTAGCGATCGTCTTTTCCCAGTCCTGAACTAACGCCGGGAGGGCACTGTTCGGTACATGCTTCATATTGAGGACGACATTCATCTTGCCATCCATTCCACTGCAAACTCTTATTGTAATAGTTTGCGGCAATCACGTAGGACTGATTGGTGATGCTCCAGTCCGTTGCGGTGCCCGTCGGAGCGGTAGGATTGATGGAATCATCAAAGTAGAGAATATCAGGCTTGTGCTTGTTGATCAGGTCGTCGACGCGCCAGTAGAACTGCCGCACGTAGGGATCAGTATCTTTCGGATGGTAGCCAGGGCCAGTATGGACGTAGCCATTGAGGTCCTGCGGATCCATTCCATTCCACCATTTGCCAGCACCATCAGCTGCCGTCATGACACCATCGTAGGGGACGCCAGCG
Source organism: uncultured Chloroflexia bacterium (assembly GCA_963731415.1). GTDB lineage: Bacteria > Chloroflexota > Ktedonobacteria > Ktedonobacterales > Ktedonobacteraceae > JACDAE01. Next base: position 53,504 of record CAVSVN010000017.1, on the reverse strand, counting down.
TAGGCACCAGTTTTGTCGTGGTTATAGCGTGCGGCCATGAAGAAGCCCCAGGCCGGGCCAGGGCAGGCATGGTAGGTGACGCCGAAGGGAACTCCCTGAGCACGGTCGCCGCCGCCCAGTCACCAATGATGGCTGACTCTTCTGCCAACCGTCTTCGAGTTCCATGGCTGATAGGTTGAATCCCAGTTATCATAGTTATCGTGATGGTTGGCCAGGGCCATAAAGTACTTTGCTCCACCTTGCTGTACATAAAGTTGCAGCAGGGAGTTGGGATCCCATTGGCTGCCCGTAAAGAGATGGGTGATGTCCTTATAGCCAAATTTGGAGGGATGCCCGTAATGGGCAAGATGGTAGTTGTAATGGGCAGTTCCCTGTTGATACATGTGCACAGCATACCAGTCCCCATATTCAGGAACGGATTGGGGAGACCAGTGTTGCCAGATGCCATATTTAGCATCACGGTACCAGTCTGGGAAACGATATTGCTGAGCGATAGTGGTCCAGTTCGGGTCTGGCTTGATAGGGTCCACTGGCGGCAGTGAAGGCTGGCAAGTTCCAGATATTCAGTGCGGCGCTTTTGGCCGAGATTGCTGAGGCGGCATTAGCTACCATGGTCTTTCCCATCAGTAGCTTCGTGGTCAGTCCAGTTATGCCTCCAACGGCGGCGGTCGTAATGGCTGAGGCTTTCAGAAAATCACGCCGCGTAAGACCATGCTTTGAGCGGATTTGCTGAATTGTGCTTTTCATTGAACGTTTCGTCATTTGGTGCTCTCCTTGCTCTTAAAAGTTTTTTACTCTATTTGCTAGAGTGTTTTTGGTATCCTTCCTTAGCAAATACCAGGTGCAGAAATGCTTCTAAAAACATTTTCGACACTTCGTAAACAGATGCGTATGCAAATTATAGCACAAATATTGTAGCGCAAGTAAACGTATTCTTTGGGACTCTTACTTAAGTACCCTTAGCTCCAGGCAATTATGAGGAAACTTCGGGTCTGCATCCTTCGAGGAGAAATTGGTCAAAATTGGGTAGGGGCGTGTCCTTGCGACCGCCCTGCGTAGCCACCAGGGCGGTCGCAAGGACACGCCCCTACCCAATGGTTCACCTGAAAGGACGGAGAGCCGGAACTCCTTCTTTAGGATGGGGGAGCCTGGCTTAGAGATCGCGCCGCTGAAAACGCAAAGCACCAATCACAGGCAAGACAATGCAGTAGAGCACGGCCCAGATGAGTATTCCTGGTGCGATAGGTTGAATAGAGGTAAAGGGCGTGCTTAGTTCCTGTAACTGTCCCTGCCCAAGTTGAAAGACGAAGGACGGAATCAGATAGTAAGAAGCTCCATGCCAGAGGGCATCAGTCGGGATGACCAGGTTAATAGTTGTCGTAATATTTTGCGCCGTCTGACCCGGATGGCTGCTAATCAATTGTATAAAGCTTGCCAATGGAGCGCCGATAAATAGCATTATCGCGATGGCTCCATTGACCAGCGTTGGGAAGCAGGAACTGCCAAACGTTGTGAGCGCTAACAGCACAAGCGTACTTAGTTCGAGCATACCTAGTGCGGGCAGTGCCTGTTGCGGCCAGTAACCTGTTTGCAGGAAGATGATACCCAGGAAGGTAAAAAATAGCATAGCGGTATACACACATAATATCAGTGCATATCCCAGCCATTTGCCAAAGATAATATCCGAGCGGCGCAGCGGTTTAGAGACGGTCATCGCAAAGGTGCCCGCTTCGACCTCGCCGGATGTCATCCCCACGGTCAAAATAATGGTCAATGCACCACTGAGCAGGTATACAGCCCATACCGATAAAATGCTAATAGAGAGACTTAATTTCAGTAGATTTAGCTGTGGATCGGCTTGAAAAGCGGCACGTGCGACTTCCGAGGTGTATACAGAGTTGAGCATGAGCGCGAACACCCCTAATAGCAGGATATTCAAAAGCAGCATTGCAAAGAGCAGCCAGCGATGGAAGGCTTCTTGCAAGGTGAAGCGAGCCATTAATAGTATTCCCATTGGATACAAACCTCCCATGGTATTATTTTTGCTTCAGGGCATCGATTGTAGAGAAAAAGAGTTGCTCAAGTGAACGGCGATGTGGGGCCAGGGAGTAGAGACGTGCTCCACAGGCATGAACAATATCGGCGATATCGGCTGCCTGTTCATCATTCTCAATCTCGGCCAGGAAGCAATTGGGATCTTCTTTGTCGCGCTGAACATCGACGGCAACATGCCGCAGTTGTTGCAATAACTCTTCGCTCGCTGAACTCACGCGCACCTCCAGAATCAGTTGATTGCCGAAAAGTTCCGGGGGCGTTCCTACCTTGAGAATACGGCCCTGATTGATAATTGCTATGCGATCACAGACGGCCTCAACATCGGCGAGCTGATGCGAATTGAGAAAGATGCTGGTCCCCTCAGATTTCAGGTATAACAAGAGATCGCGCATATCACGTTGCCCGACTGGATCGAGGCCGGAGACCAACTCATCGAGAATCAGTAGATCAGGTTGATTGAGCAGCGCCTGGGCCAGGCCAATACGCTGTAGCATCCCTTTGGAAAAGGTACCGAGCTTCTGATGTTCGCGCCCGGTCAGCCCGACCATTTCCAGCACCTCTTTACAACGTTTTGCCAGCGCTTTGCCGCGCAGACCGTACAATTGACCATGGAACTCCAGAAAATCTGCGGCTTTGAGCCAGCGATGAAAAGTGGGAAATTCAGGAAGATAACCGATATGTCGCCGCACTTCTCTATCTCCTAGAGGCTCTCCCAATATGTTTATCATGCCCTGTGTAGGAGCAACGAGTCCGTTAAGAATCTTCACCACCGTACTTTTGCCGGCCCCATTTGGACCGAGAAAGCCAAAAGCCTCGCCACGATACATGACGAAGCTGATATCATCAACCGCCAGAAGCTGTGAATAGATTTTACGTAACCCCTTCACTTCTATAGCAGGTGTAAGGGAATGTTCCCCTGCTGCTCCCTCCGAATGTGCCTGGGGCGTATGGAATGGGGGAGACGTTTGCATCGGTCACCTCCTGATTATTTGTTAATTTGTTATGGAACGAAAATTTTCGTTCCACAACGTCGACACCTGGGCGCGATAAACCTGTCCCTAATAATCTAAATTGACTTGGCTGCGGCCAGCAACTGGCTCGTACTGGTGGTGATACCGCCAAGGGCATAGATCATACCTTTTGTCTGCCAGACGATCAAGTTGCCAACCGGGAACTGCTTGATACCCTCAACAGTAGTCGTTTTATTGCTACTCAGTAAGACTCCCGACGTACCATTGATGGTAACTGACTGCGCATCGATGCCAGCAGGAACCGGCAAAGGAATGGTACCTTTCGTAAGATCGATCTGCTGAAGCTGAGTAACAAGCGATTTTGGCAGGCCAGGAAGCGAGAGCATAAAGTCGCGTAGTTGCTCCAGGGACGCACTACCAGTAGCTCGTATCACTGGACTGGGCAATTCCGCAACCAGGAAGGGATTACCGCCATGATATCCGTACTTGATCAGCACACCAGCCGTTGTTGTGACATCAAATGTCGCTCCATCGAGATTGGCGGGTATCTTCACATTGCCATGCCCATTCTTTACAAGGTAGGCATGCATTTTCGTAGCACTAAAGGTGAAGACGCCATGTCCACCCTCAACGACGCTGAAGGATGGGCTATTTGCAACACCATCGGGTAGTTGAGATGGGAGCACAACAGAGAAATTGACGCTCTTTGCCGATTGGGCTTGAGTAAGATTGTTCTGCATATGGAAACTGTTTGCTTGAAAATGTACGCTGCCCAGATCATCCAGGCGAGGAGCTGAGTATTGCGATAAAGCCGCTACATCTTGCTTTGTAACCTGCACAGCTTGAAAGTTTTTCACCGTGAAGAGCGATAGAAACTGACTTGCCACCGCACTGGTGCCAGGTAGCAACAGAACGGCGATGAGGATTGCGGCGGCAGAGGCGGCGATCCAACTCTTGCGTGAAGAGTACCATTTAGGCGCAGCAACTATCGTAGCGGGAAACACAGGGGTTGCAAATTTCTTGCCCTGAGTTTTTTTCTGCGTAGAGTTATTATTGTCAGTGGGTTCTGCTTGAGCGATATGTGAAACGGTCTGGGCCGGATTCTCTTGACCATTCAATGGTGGGTTTTGCATCTCTTCCCTCCCTGTTGTTTGATAGGCTAACTTAAGAATCATTTGTTGTGCGGCTACAGCATCTGCCGTTCGCACGATAGTAGAATCTTCATGCTGATACACTGCATTTACTTCCAGAAGCATATGCTCCAGGCCCTGATCCTGCGTAGCACCTTCCAGTACGGCGGCTATCGTCTCAACGTCGCCACATTCCATCGCTCTCATATAGCGCTGCAACGCCTGAAGGCGATATTGCGTTAAGGGCAACTCACTCATTTGCTCTCTCCTTCCTGCTGGTCCACCTGTTGCCTGCGCCATGCTATGCGCAAGCGACTGAGCGCACGATGGAGCCTTACACGTGCCGCGACTGGAGTAATACCCAGTTGTTCTGCCAGCGCCTCTCGCTCACAATCGTATAAGAATGCAAGGCGTAATATGCGCTGATCCTCCGCTGATACGAGAGAAAGTAGCGACGACGCCTGCTCATTTGCTTCGATATCCTGCTCCGGCCCGGCTAACACGCACGATGCAATCTGATCGAACTGCTCTCCCTCGCTCAGGAACTCGCCCTGTTGAGGAGAGAGAGTCGTGATAGACGTTTCGCGCCGGGCACGTTTCGCCAGTTCAGCCTTCTTGCGTTTAATCACATTCACCGAAATACCAAGCATCCATGCCATAGGTTGGCCAGTTGGATCGAATCTTTCTGCATGCTTCAGCGCCTCAACGACCGCTTCCTGTAACACCTCAAGTGCGACTGGAGGAACGTCATCGCCTGTGGCGAGGCCCATGCGTTGCACATAGGAGCGTAACGTTCCCAGGAGAGGCACTGTATACCCAGTAAGAAACGCTATTAATTGCTGTTTCTTAGCAGCGTCAGCGGCGGTGAGAGCCAGGTGACCCTCGTGTCCTGCTATATCAGATTCCATCAATACATCCTTCTGACCTCGTAGAGATATCTCTTATTTCGTTCATGCTACTACATATTCAATTGAAGGAGGGAATTTGTTACAGGCGATAGCATGAACTCACAACGCGAATATGCTACGATAGATATCATTCTCTGATTGGAGTTGTTACACATCACCACTTAATAAACACATTCGTAGAAAGGGAAGATTCATGCTACGCATTATCTATATGGGCACACCACAATTCGCAGTACCAGCACTCACCGCTCTCATCAGAGGAGCGGCCCCTGGAGACATTTTGCCACAGGGATATGAGATTGCCACCGTCATCACACGACCAGATAAACCAGCGGGCCGTGGACGCGATATCGTCTTTTCACCCGTCAAACAGGTCGCATTAGAACATACTATTCCCGTATGGCAACCTGGATCATTTAAGAAAGCAGAGAATAGCGAGGCGCTGGCAATGTATGCCGCCGATCTCTACATTGTCGCCGCATTTGGGCAGATACTCCCACAAAAAGTACTGGATCAGCCGCGTTATGGCACATTGAATATTCACGCCTCGCTGCTGCCGAAATATCGCGGTGCCGATCCTATCGCCGAAGCCATTCTACAAGGGGACAAAGAAGCAGGCGTTTCTATTATGAAGCTTGATGCGGGTATCGATACTGGTCCCGTTCTACTCAAGCGTAGCATTCCTCTTGCCGAAGATGAGACAACGAAAAGTCTGACGGCTAAGCTGGCCGATCTAGGTGCCCAGGCATTACTAGAGGCGTTACCAGGATGGATCGCAGGAACAATTACTCCAGAGCCGCAGGATGAGTTGCGAGCTACACATACGCATATGCTCAAAAAGGAAGATGGAGCTATCAACTGGCAACTTCCAGCTGGTGCATTGGCACGCCAGGTACGCGCTTATGATCCGTGGCCCGGCACGTATACCCATTGGAAGGGTAAGCTGCTGAAGATCCTCAAGGCGCAGCCACGTGCAGTAGAAACAGGGACAGACACTGCTCCCGGTACCGTCAGTAGGCAAGAAGAAGCTGGACACCAGGTACTGGGCATCGTCACCGGGTCAGGATTGCTGCTCGTCAAGCAATTACAACTGGAAGGGAAGAAAGCAATGAGCGCGGAAGAATTTTTACGCGGTTATGTACAGATTGTTGGACAGGTACTGGAGTAGAGGCTGCGTCAAGGTTCATTGCCCCTTTTTCGGCAAGGTGAGAGGGTGCCCAGCGGGCGGATGGTTGGACGCACACGGGCTTATTCGCTCCGCTCATCGCGCCCCTACACCAGGATCTCTCGGCTCGTGTAGGGGCGCGATGAGCGGAGCGAATAAGCCCGTGTTGCACTACCGTATTTACATCATTTACCTGATACCAGATTTGGGACGTGTTACCAGAGCACCGATGATCGCAATCACGGTCAGAGCACCGAAAGCAGCTGCATGCTTATAATGAGCCGCTGTTGGATCACTACTTACTAGAGGATGAGTAACACCGGGAACAAGGTAAAACACACAAAGTACAAGAGCAATAATAGCGACAATGATTGCACCATAGAAAACAGCACGGGTGTTTGAGCTAGCCATAAGGTAGAAGACCTCCTATTTTCAGCATCTACGACCAATAAAAGAAATTGGCCTATATACAACTACGAAACTATTGACAACAGAATATGTATAGCTTTGACGAGCTTACACTCTCCACTAAAAACGATCGTTCCCTATAATAGTAACGACCGAAGAAGGAAAAACTTGACCCTGGATTGTGAATATCAAGAGCAGTGCGTAGTACTATGTTGACCCTCATCGGAAGCATGCGAATGATGTAGGGGTGCCATTCATAAACCAGCCGTCGGGTGTAAAGGTGCCAATTTATAAACCCGCCGCGCCCTGGCCTCTATTGTGGGCGTCGTAAACGCCGCCCGTACGGTGGGTGCGATAAATCTGGCCCCTACCCTTAAAAAGAACTCCAGGATGACTTTAAACCAGCCTGGAGTTCTTTTTTCTTGATCAAATAGAGAAGATGACTATTTGGCCACAGCCTTAGGCTTTGAGATGACCATGCCGACAACGCCAACAATGATCAGGAGAATACCAACGCCCAGTCCAGCATAACCGCGAGCGTGATGAGCACCAAGTGTACCGGTGATGTAAAGGATGCCCACGATAAGGGCAATAACGCCAAGGGCAATTGCAGCATAGTAGATCGCAGCATTTTTCATAATAATGTACCTCATTCTAATAAATTGATGTTTTGCTCTGACCATTTCAGAGCAACCCTATTGTATCAAACGGACGGACGTGTCAGAGCTGCACAATGAGAGAACAAATAGCCCTTTTGGATAGTCCGTTATCTACGAATGGACATTGAGTACAAACCAGAACAGAATAAGTGAGAGTAAGCCAGCCCCCCAGCAATAATAGGCAAAAGGATCAAGGCGACCAGTTTCAAAGTATCTCATCAAAAATTTTGTGCTTATATAGGCTGCAATACCAGAGAGAACCAGTGCCAACAAATACAAGTAACAGAGTATAAGGAGGCTGACCGAATAGCTGCGGAACCTCCAGAGCACCTGCCGCAAAATGATGGGCGTTCCCAGCAAAAAGGAGAAGCGTGCCGCATCCTCGTGGGTCAGGCGTACGCCCAGGCCCGCTACAATAGTGGTACCGGAGCGCGAGAAGCCAGGAATGAGTGCCACGGACTGTGCCATGCCAACAACCACCGCTTCCTTCCAGGAAAGGGAGGTCAAGGAGCGGAAATTGCGCTTCGCGTTCTTTAGGAGTAGAGCACACTGAAGCTGGGCTTCAGAACGACGGCGCAATTGTTCGCCAGCAAAAAGGACTGAGCCATTGACGATCAAGAAACGTTGCAGCAAGCAAAGGAGAACCAAATGCCTGCTTCAAGGGCGTCTCCAGAAACACACCGAGCAGACCAGCAGGTATAGAGCCGATGATAATCAGCCAGCTCACCCACGACTCGTCCCCCTTTTTCACTTCACCATCTCTAATGCTCACCACCAGCGTTCTGCCAACCTGTAGCCAATCACGCCAGAAATAGATCAACAAGGCAATGCTGGTACCCAGGTGCAGAGAAGTAATAAAGGGCAGGAAACAACTCTTGCCTCCACAGGCAGTATCCGTCTGCAGATTTCCCCAGCCCAACAGGCCGGGCAAGATCACAGTATGACCGAGGCTACTGATCGGAAAGAGTTCTGTCACCCCCTGTAAAAGGGCCAGAACAATAGCCTGGAATAATAGTTAAATGCATATATCACTCTCTTAATAAAAATTCCTCTTAATGAAGGTACTTCTGTTCATCTTGCTGAAACTGTGCAAATGTTGGTTCGAATACCGATGTTCCATCAGGTTTCGCCAGAAAGTAATAGTTATTGCTAGTGAGTCGGTGCTGCCGCTGCCTGTCATACTTGCAATCCTGGACTACAAATTGGTGTTGGAGGAAAGCCAGTCTGCGTATACGTGTTCCAGAGACTATTCGGCGCAACCTGACCTCCTGTTGCTTGTAAAGGACTCCAATACTTCTGCGGAGGCTTTGGAGGAGATTGTGTATCCCGTGCATACTGAACTGTAGGATCAGCCTGCAAAAAACCATTCGTCTCAGCATTAGGTTTGTAAACCCGATTCCAATAGACGCTTGCAACCCCACCTCGATCCGATTTCGCACCCGTTTCACGCTCGACAATAGAGGCCAGTGTCAACATCGTATAGACGCTCATCTGATGCTGTCTGAGCCAGTTTGAGCAAGGTTATTGTTTTGTATCGTATCACTCATTGTCTTCAACAGCAAATTGACAACATCGCGAGCAGTTGCGGCAACAGGAACATCATAAGTTGATGGAAAAAGTAATCCCTCCATGCTCTGTCCCGCTGGCACCTGCTTCAAAATGGGATACTGAGCCCTGTCTGGAAATTGATCAATATTCTTTGTGTAACGGAGGAAATCATCTGCATTGAACTTCACAAGACCAGAGTCGGCAAAATCTTGCGCGATCTGTTCGAGACGCCATCCTTCAGGAATAGACCACGCGAATTGCATCCGGTTGCGCATTAAGCAATTGATCAGTGATATCGCTGATGCGTCATGCTGGGACTCAATTTCTTATAGATACCAGCCTGCAAATGACGTATCAAGATCCTTTTCACACGTGCCCAGATGCGGAATGCCAGAGCATTGCGAATAAGCCCTTTCGCCTGCAAACTATCACCTATCTGAGCCGTTGTCTCATCTTGCGTGATCGTAAAAGGGATTTCTACTCCTTTCGCATTGGCATTCACTGGCTGAAAGATATCGGTCGTAGTATTCCAGGCATAATAGACCAACCCGAAGATGATAGCAGCAAGCAAAAGAACACTGATAATCGCTGCCCTTGATCGAGGTTTTCTCATTCTTGTTTTTCCTCTGTCTTACGCCCCTGGGAATCCAGGTAATCCTGGAGAATAACTGTGGCTGCCAGCGCGTCGATCTCGTGGCCTTTACGCTTCCGTTTTGCCTGACCCGCCGCCCACTTCGTTTCTCGCGTCTGCCCGTTCCATCTTCACCTGATTGCGCAAAGAGACGTTGTGCTTCAACTGTTGAATAGCGCTCATCCCAGAAAACGAGTGGAATGCTGAATAGAAGGAGCGCAATCGTTCAGCGAAGGACTGTATACGCTGCCCTTGCATATGAATCTCTCCATCCAGGCTCACAGGCAAACCAACAACCACAGCCTCGGCCTCAGTCTCAGTCGATCAGGCGTCTGAATAGCTGCAAGCGTCTGTTCTTCATCGCGAGAAACGTGAAGGGTTGTATAAGGAGAAGCGAGAAAACCACTGGCATCACTTAGCGCCACGCCTATTCTTGCTTCTCCCAGATCCAACGCTAGAAATCGTGTCATATACCGAGAGTTCCCATGTCTATTTCACTATACAAGTTACACAAAACAGTCGCATCCCTTCTATATCGATAAAATTCTAACGAGTGGTGTACGTTTTGTCTAGCTTTCCCTGGCCACCTATACCTAAGTACCGCTATTTCTTTGCAGGTGCACTGAGTCTAGCTACAAATTGTACGGAATATTATCCGCGTCGAATTGGTGTCAAAGGAAGCCAACCAGGCAATATTTTTACTTGCACTGTTCTGCACAGCTGGCATCAGGTTTTTGAGCGTTGCCTCCGCATCGGCTGGCGACTTATTCACTATCTGCCGTTGTATCTGATCACTCGCAGCAATTTTCTGGATGATTTCGCCTGTTGGTTTGAAATTGAGCGTCATGGACAGACCATTGCTCACAGGAGTGAACGCTGGAATCTGCACTGGCTGCTGCGAATCGGAAGCAACCTGGTAATTCTGGTAAGTTCTTGTCTTGACTGAGTGCTGCATTAAGTTGCGCAATAGTTGCGGCCTGCAGATGCGGCACGACGCACAATCGCAACCTCCACGCTCTGCTTGAAGACTAGCTGAGAAATGTTCCACTTTGCTCAATACGTATCTACTTTAGGTGCATTGGTCAACGTTGGCGTGACGATGGGTTTTCCAGCGACATCGCCAGGAGCAAGTTGCTGCTTGAGCCATGTATTGACGCTGTTCTGCAATTGTGAACTTAATGCCAACTGTGTGTTATCAAGATCCTTCTGCGTCACAGAAATAGCGTTTCCTACGCCACCACCTGAGGTCGCTGCATCGTTCGTTACCTGCAACTTTATCGCTGAGCAGGATTGTTATTGATTATACTGCTCGATCTGGCTCTTGAGTACTGGCGGGAATAATGGTAATACTTCCTGCGGGCACATTTCCACTATCGCCTGAAACTGAGCCTGGATAAAAGACGGCTGGCGACTAAGAACGCTATTTTTGGGTCCCAGTGCAATATTGTCCTGCGTCACGAACTGTATTCCGCTACTTGTAGAGAGCACGATGTTAGATGGAATGGTAATCTGCTGGTTCGCCATTATTTGTAAAAAATACGGTGCCCGTAGCTGAAGCAGTACCAACTTTTGTACTTCCTGTAGCTTTTCCTGTTCCACTGATCGTGAAATCTTTCTGTGAGAGTAGTCTCCTGGACAGTACCATCAGCTGCATTAGTCTGACTTCCAGGGATCGGCACGACTAACTTTACGGGCACAGAATAATTCTGCGCAGGGAAGCACCACCGTCACGTGGCTTTCGGCAATAGCCAGTAAAGCAAGGAAGAACAATCAAGAAGAATAATAGCCACAATGAAGACTTAAAAGAGCAACAGGCACTGCGACGACGCGATGCTCGTTTCACAGCGGCACGGGATGGAGGTCCCTGCCGAGATGGCGGCGCACCTCGTCCCGGACGTGTTCCTGGTCGTGATAGTACAGCACGATTGACGCCCGCTAGCAGTCAATTGTGAACTACCAGTTCGGGAACCTGGGTGCCGCATCTGGTCTCAATTGCGTACTGCGGTTACCCTGACGTGCTTGCTCTGGAGACAGTGCCACCGCTCCTCGCGAGCGTTTTGCGGTAAGTTTCCACTTCTGCGTGCGGACTTGATTCTGGAGTCCACCGCTTGGGCGTACATTTTGCGGGTCATTGCCCCGCTCACACGTGATGACGACGCAGGCGGCAATCCTCCACTTTTGGTCCCTTGTGATAACCCACCGCTGCGGCGTGCTAAAGGCGTTGAGGGCAATCCTCCACTTCTCCGTTGAGGTGGGCGGTAACTCTCGACTTGGGCGTGAAGTTCCAGACGCGGCAGGCTGCACAGGTGGCATTTGAGGCGATCATCTGCGTTGGCAGATCTGGAACGGAGACGGCAATTCATCATCACTGTCAAAACCCTGACCAGGGATTGCTGGTGGAATGGAGGTTGTGGGGAAGATTGACGCCCGGCACGACTACTACGCGGACGTACCCCATGCCACGAGAAGGCCCGGCACGATCCTGCTCATCTTCAGCAATTGGTTCTCTCCATGGAGCAGGAGGGATATCAGAATGAATGACAAAATCGCCCTGATCACCGTCATCCTCGATAGGACCGTGCAAAGTATCTAACGGCATATCGGGCACATCCTGGATATGTATGTTCCTGCGTCTCAAAGCTATCCGAAAAAGGGAACGGCACCCTGTTGCTGCTTCATAGGAGGTGGAGGCAGAGCATCATCCATAGAATCCAGAGGATCTTCGCCCAGGTGAGGACGTGGAGTCATCCTGGTAACGTTGCAGTGACGTATCGACTTTCAAAATGAGCTCACTCTGTTCTTGTCTCTAAATCAAAATCGTCGTCTTGACCGCCATGCCAGATTCGCTGGCACCCCCTTGAGAGGCTGCCTCGCGAATGCTGCGTGCTACATCAGTATCTTCAGACCACAGATCAGGCTCCTCCTCCAGGTATTGAGGGGGAAGAGGGCGAATGGGTGGTGATGTATCGATATGAAAATCATAATGCTGACCCTTATCGGGCGTTAAAGGAAAATCATTATTGAAAGCAGGCTGCGGAGGATTGATGGGTACTATCGGAGACCTCATCATCTTCAAGAAGCGAGTTATCAGAAACTTGCTGCTCAAAAGAACGATCCGTCGATGGTAGCCACTGATCTGGCCGGCTTCTGGCTCATATGAACGTTCTGGGCCGCGCAGGTTTGTCGATCTTCTCGTGCGTAGAGCGCTGGATAGAACCCGTAGGTCTGCTTCTATTGCCCAATATACGCCCAGGACGGCTGCTGGGAGGACGCGACTTACCTAGTAGGAGATGCCTCCAAGGAGGAGGCAACTTTAAAGTTTACATCCCTGGCCACTGAACGTACCTGAGCACTATCACTGACGATCTGGACTTCCTTTCCCAGTTCGCGTACACGGGCACGCAACAACTTCCATGCCACATGGCTACTTAGTTGCGTCTCCATCGGAATGACAAGCGTAATATAGTGAGCCGGGATCTTTTCCAACCGCTCACGGACACTCGTCAAATCCTCTTCAGGGCTGATATAGATCGTCGTCTTCTCATCGCTCATAAGCCCGTTTCACCCCTTATATTTCATCTCCATGATTCCTATCAGCCTGGGTAGTCACAGCTTCTCTCTTCATCAGCACGCATCCCGATGAAGCAATCGCTCTTATATCTCCGTGATAGCTGATTTAGCAAAGCACATTATCAGATATGCATAGCATTAATGACCCGGTCAAGCGCTCTTTCAAGCACATTATTCTCATTTTGTAATTCGATAGCCTGGTAAGCAAGGGCCATCGGTGTAATATCCTGCGCGTTCAGCAGCAGCCCCTCGCGATCTATAATGCTCGACACCATATCTGGTTGAACCGTTCGTACGATAGGTTGACGCGAGAATGGGAAGCCGCTCCGTCCAGGGAAAGCTCTCAAGCCGTTGATGGATATCGATCAAGGCCGACCCTCCACCCACAACGTAGATTGCAGGCGGTAAAAGCTCCCCTTTAGCCAGTTCTTCTACCAGCAGTTCGACGCTATCCATCCACGTCTGGCATTCTGGAGCAAGAATAGCCTGAATCTCGTCGCGACCATTGCCCTTGATATCACCATTACTATAGTTGATCTTGAGTCGCTCGGCATCTTTTAGCGATATCCCCTTACTTGTGGCTATACGGCGTGTAAAGGTTCTGCCACCAAGGGCGAACATACGCGTCTCCTCAATACCGCCCTGCCGCACAAGGGCAATATCGGTTGTGCCACCACCAATATCGATAAAGATCGCTCCACTATCAGCACCAGCATTGTTACTCAGACAACGCGCCAATGCATAAGGTTCCGCAACAATCGTCACCAGTGTCAGATCCAGTCCCTGCGCTACCGTCTCCAGCGCTCCCAATTGCATCAGCGGCGCAAAGGCACTGAAGAGTGTCAGCGTAAAGTGACGGCCACGAAAGCCGATTGGATTGCTTACTACCTGTCCATCAATACGTACTGAGATCACCGCAGCGTTCGTCAGGCGCACTTCGATATTCTGATAGCCTGTTTCTGCCGCAATACGCTCTTTGGCGCTCTTTAATAATTTCTGTTGCGCACTGGTGATCAGCCCTTCCAGTTCTTCCGCGTAATCGGCTTTGATGGTTGTTGGCGCTGCTTACTTACCGTCGTTGAGCTACCTTTGACCAGCTCACCAGCAATACCGATCACAGCAGCGGGCGCAATAGTGCCGCCGGCAGCAGTTTCAGCCTTCAACAAAGCTTCATTACAATTGGAAATGACGCCCGAGATATCCGTTACGATACCATCGGACATATGTGTGTAGCTTTGCTGATGCCGACCCACGCCCAATACTTCAGCCTGATCTCCATGCACTTCGACAATAATGGCTTTTGCATAGGCAGTACCAATATCCAACGCAGTAAAGAGGTGACGCTCACTGCCCTCTTGTACATCTTGCAGGTCGTCGCTATCTCCATACTCGTCTTCGTAATATTCATTCTCTTCTTGTCTGCCTCCAAAGAGGCCTTTCAGACGTTGAAGGAGAGTATTCATGTCTTCATCCCAAATCTATTGATCCACTGCCATACATTTTGCATGGGTTCTTTCTCATTTTACTTAAATCCCTTCAAGTTGACGGAAAGTTATGCCTTTCACGACCCCTTGAGGTACTATAGCGATACATGTGCATGTGTTATATACTTTATAGCACAAAAGCTGTTCCGTCCGCAAAGCAGGAGCGCGATCAATTCCGCTCCTGCTTCAGATTGTCCTTGACAAACTTTACCACGAGATCAAGCGCTGCACCTAACTCAGCCTTATTTTTACCACCACCTTGCGCTGATTCCGGTCGCCCACCTCCTCTACCACCCAGGCGTTCACCTACCACACCGGCGATTTTTCCAGCATGCAGTCCACGCTTCGTCAAGGCAGCATCTACATTTACTTGAATACCTACGCGATCATCAAAGTTGCTCGCCAGTACGACTACACCTGGATGACTGAGCTTACTACGTACCATGTCTCCCATCTCACGCAAGACTTTATCGTCAGGAGCATTCACCGTTGCCGCGACAACAGAGATACCCGCAACTTCGCTAGCTTTATGCACAATTTCTTCGGCCTGCTGCAATGCAGCCTCACGCTGAAATTGAGCGACCTGGCGACGGGCAGACGCCAGTTCCTGGGTCACCTGCTCTACCTTAGCTTCAAGCGCATCGGGCGTCGTCTGTAACTTTGCCGCCACCGTTTCGACGAGCGCACTACGATGCCGTAGATATGCTTCGGCTCCTCGTCCTGTCAACGCCTCAATACGCCGGATGCCTGCCGCAACACTGGCCTCCTGTATTGTAACGTACAAACCTATCTGACCAGTTGCAGCACAATGCGTCCCACCACATAACTCGGTACTACTCCCCATGGATACTACGCGCACAAGATCATCGTACTTCTCACCAAACAGAGCCATTGCGCCTGTTGTGAGCGCATCTTGCAACGGCATTATAGTAGTATGAACGGGAAAATCAGCACGAATCCAGCGATTAATCTGCTCATCGATATGCGCAAGGTCCGTTGCCGTCAAAGCACGTGGACTGGTAAAGTCGAAGCGTAATCGCTCCGGTTCTACCAGCGAACCGCGCTGTTCCACCTGCGGTCCCAATAGATTGCGCAACGCTTTATGTAGAAGATGCGTGGCACTATGGTTGCGCATCGTATCCAGACGGCGCTGCTCAATTACCTCGGCCTGCACACTATCACCGACACGTAGATGTCCCTCACTGATATTGCCATAATGGACGATCAGCCCTTTGAGAGGACGACGCGTATCCTGCACATGGAAGACACCCATCGGCGCTGTAAGATCGCCCCGGTCACCCATCTGTCCACCGCTTTCAGCATAGAACGGTGTAACATCAAGCAAAATGAGCGCCTGCTGTGGCGCACTAATGCTCTCTACCTCTTTCCCATCTACCACCAGACCAATAACTTTGCTACTGCCAGAAAAACCCTTCATACCCAATAAATTCTGTTGGGCCGAGGCGCTTCAGCAATTCGGTCAGCGCCTGGTCATCCTTTGCCTGTACAAAAGTACTAGCGGAACGGCTACGCTCCTGCTGACGCTGCATGGATTGCTCAAAACCAGAGGTATCAATCGTAAAGCCCTGCTCGGCGGCAATCTCTTCCGTCAATTCGACCGGGAAACCATGCGTATCGTATAGCTTGAAGACCTCTTCACCAGGAATGACTTTCTGCTGCCGCTGCTGCAAATTGGCAAGTAATTCGTTCAACAGGCCCAGACCAGCGCTCAGTGTTTGACCAAACTTTTGTTCCTCGACGCTCAAAACTTCGACGATGCGATCCCGCTGCGTGCGCAACTCCGTATAATAATCGCCCATCAAACGAATAACAGTATCGGCAGCTTCAGACAAAAAGGGCCGATCCACGCCCAAGC
Source organism: uncultured Chloroflexia bacterium (assembly GCA_963731415.1). GTDB lineage: Bacteria > Chloroflexota > Ktedonobacteria > Ktedonobacterales > Ktedonobacteraceae > JACDAE01. Next base: position 37,099 of record CAVSVN010000017.1, on the reverse strand, counting down.
AGTTTGCCATGCCGAACCGCACGTCGCAGAATGCGGCGGAAGATATAACCACGCCCTTCGTTGCTCGGCAGAACACCATCGGCAGCCAGGAAAACCAGTGCACGCGCATGATCAGCAATCACACGCAGAGATGTATCGGTCTTTGCATCTTTACCATACAGCAGTAGAGGCCAGATGCCGCGAAATGGTCAATAACCGCACGGAACATATCTGTATCAAAGACCGACTCTTTGCCCTGCAACACCATCGTCAGGCGCTCCAGACCCAGACCAGTATCGATATTCTTGCGCGGCAGTGGCGTGCGTTTGCCATCAGTATCCTGGTAATATTGCATAAAAACCAGGTTCCAGATCTCCAGAAAGCGTTCGCATTCACAACCGGGCTTACAATCGGGCAAGCCACAGCCATATTCAACGCCACGATCGTAGTAGATCTCGGAGTCGGGACCACAGGGGCCAGAAGTTCCCGGAGGTCCCCACCAGTTATCTTCCAGGCGTACAATCACCTCATCGGGAAAATTAGCGATATCGTGCCAGTGCTGCGGTGCCTCGTCATCTTCAGGATGAACGGTTGGATAGAGGCGGTCGGCTGGCAATTTCATCACCTCGTCAGGAATTCCCAGGCAAATGCGATGGCATCTTTTTTAAAGTAATCGCCGACCGAGAAATTGCCCAGCATCTCAAAAAATGTCAATGAGCGCTGGTTGCCTACTTTATCGATATCGGTGGTGCGGAAACATTTCTGCGCTGACGTAAGCCTTGACGCGGGAGGAGTTTCGCGTCCCAGGAAGTAAGGGATCATCTGCTGCATGCCCGCCGTCGTCAACATAACAGTCGGATCATTGCGTGGCACAAGAGACGAACTGGGAACCTTCTGGTGCCCCTTGCTGGCAAAAAAATCGAGATAGCGGGCACGTATCTCTGTACTGGTAAGACGTCATTTCAACAGACACAACAACCTCCTCAGGCATCATAGACCAGATGTACTATAAGCAATGCGCTATACGCAACTGTACTCAGCAACATTCTCGTACGTGTTGTAATATTATAAATAAGGGTCAGGCCGTATATAATCTGAACGGACGCCCTTGTACTCACATACATGCATGCGCATTATATCAAAGGAGAGAATACATCGCAATGGACAGAGTACGTGGAAATTCTGCACCGCCACCAACCCTTATTGTACCATACAGAACGCTCCTGGTGCTGTGCGGACCGGCTGGCTGCGGGTAAAAGTACCTTTGCACAACAGATAGTCGCCAGGCACAGAACACGAGGCTTTCATAACAACGATGATTGTCTCTTCGGATGCCTGTCGCGCTCTGATCAGTGACAATGAAGCGAACCAGCAGGTTAATCGCGATACATTCGATCTCTTCTATTATATTATTGGCAAACGCATGTATCAGAATCGCTTTACCATCGCTGATAGTACTGCCCTCCTACCCGATGCACGGCAACGCTTGCTTGATCTGGCGGAACGTCATCATTATAGCAAACATCTGTTCATCTTTAATGTCTCATTCGAGACCTGTATGCAACAAGATCAGCAACGCAAACGTAAGGTAGGTGAGCAAGTTATTGCATATCATTGTGGCCTGTTGAAACAGGCTCTGCTTGATACACACAGGTGAAAATTGGGATGGAATATCATTGCTGAACGAACAAGATATGCATGCCAGATGTAGAAATTGTTCTGAGGTAGGAACCCATAGCCCTTAATGAAGAAAAGAGGATACATAAGGGTAGTGACCAGCTTTAGCGCGTCCGCCCGCCTGCCCAAGTTTATGAGGGAAGGCAGTCACCCGCCAATAGGTACGTATACCCGCTACTTCAGAGAGCGAGGACAAAGTTATGCAACGGTGGAATAATGCAAGAAACAACTATACGTCCATACGATCAAGCTACAGAGCCAGGCTTCAATCCCATTACAGCTCCACTTCCTATCAGCTATCTGCCAAGGCCATCATGGTGGCAACGCTTTTTACATGGCTCTGGACATTTTTGTGTAGTTCTCGTACGCAAGATCAATCAACTCCTGGGCTTCGCATTATTGATACTCATTCTGATCCTTCTCACGCGTTTTCTACTGCATCTGTTTAACGTAACAACGAATGTGAATCTGTTCACGCAAGGAATAGTCTTGATCAGCTGATCCTCTCATTGCCCCTTTCGATCACCTCTTCCCTCTTGTACCCTATCAGGGTTATAGCATCGATGTTACGACTCTGGTTAGCATGGGAATTTATGTCATTAGTACTATACTGGTGCGGAGATTTTTGAAGTTGTTGGTAACGAAACCGAAGTGAAGCGCTGATAATTATGCCACAAATGCTAAAGACACTTCTCAGGTGTTTTTTGAGAAGAAAATACGGTTATTCCCTGATGTCCTTAAAGGAAAATACCAGATATACTTGTTTCTAACAATATGTTGTTTTCACCGATACATCTATACGGAGCTCTGTACATTCTGGAAAGGATTTCATCTTATGCGATCAACCCGAATCTTTACATATATCCCCGTCATCCTGCTCTGTTCCATGTTGATTGCAGGATGTAATCCTGCAAATACGACGATAGCAACTACAAAGAACCTGCAAACACCGACGCCGCTACAACTTACCGCATTCCCCTGGAAGTCAAATGCTCTTCCCGTTCCAGGTAGCCCATTACTCTCCTATGCAGTCTCGCCTGTTGACTCCGAAACCGTGTACGCCTGTACTGGAAATGGTGCTTCGATTACGCTCTGGAACACACATGACGCCGGGCAACGCTGGTCCTCAATCCCCTTGCCGCCAACTTCTGGGACCGCTTGCTCTTTCTCGATTGCCGCTTCTCAACCCCAACGCATCGCTTTTCTGGTGAATAATCCATCCAACGCTCAACGTCCCTGTGACCGCGACACCTTATATCTCAGTACGGATAGTGGAAGCACCTGGAAGCATCTTTTGCATACATCCATCGCACCCGAGGGAGCAAAGAACGGGTATTGTACAATTACGGCAACAGCCCACCACCTCTACATGTGGTACTCCTATGGTGGCGGACAGAATACACCACAATTGAGTCTGCTGGAGCGCACCGACAATGACGGGGCTACCTGGTCTCGAGCCGACACCGCTTTCGGAACGGGAAAATTGTTCTTCCCTCCTGAGGTAGGCAAGGATGAAAATCTGGCAATCAGTGTACGAGGCGCAGACGATGCCTCTAATACTGAGGCGTCCCTCTGGATGAGCCACAACGCTGGACGTTCCTGGCAGCGAATGGGACCACTTCCCGCAACAGGCATCTTATCTTACTTGCTTACCACCCCACAACAGGGAGCTTCCTGGCCCACGCCAACAACCCCATTCTATGCTCTGGTTGATGAGCAAATTCCCTCCAACCTGTATGCATTGCGGGCCTTTGAGAGCACAGATGGTCGGCAATGGTTTGCCGTTCCTCCACTACCAACCATCCATGCAACGCAAGCACATCCCGGCCTGCTCCAATCGTTAAGTGTTACAGGTGATGGTCATCTCCTCGCCTTTGGTGTCGATCCAAAAGTCGGCGTGCCAACGCCTGACAACATTGGGCAAAAGCCAATGAATACCTTCTGGCTCTGGAGCTGGAATTCTCACGCAGCTCGCTGGCAGGTTCTCTCTTCCCCACTCAACCATCTTGCTGATGAGAGGTGTGGGCTGTGCTGGAGTGGGCAACTTTCCAGCGATTTAGACCATACACGCGTTCTCTCCGTCTATCATTGGAACGACACGAACAGTTTCTCTCGTGTACGCCTCCCTGATCTTGCGTGATTTTTTCCTTTGTCCTGACAGACGCATGCTTAGTAAAAAATACTGTCTTTACCGGATGACAATCGCGACATTTCGCGTTATCATACTAGAATGTTACTTAGCGGCACGGATTTATAGCATCGTTCTATAGGAGAATACGCAATGCAGGATATAGCACCAGAGGTGGTATCTATCGCGGATGCCTGCCTGGGTGGTCTGCAAGGACGTTCAGCACTGTTAGTAGGGCCAGAAGAGCTACGCTACCCTTATATGAAATTATTACGCGCGTTGAGAATGAAATATGTGTATGAAGAGGATACGCCCGCCCACATCTCTTATATTCTCCCACATGTGCAACTATTGATTAGCTTGCCTTCTTACGAAACAGGGCAAACAAAACTCTCTATTGAGTGCAGCCCGTATCGCAACCGGCTGTGATGGACGGCATATTCCATTGCTCATTTTTGATCTTGCTCCATACCCCTCTGCTTCCGTCGAGGAACTGGCTGGTCTACTTCCCACAGTTTGCCTGTATACGCCCGATGATTTACGCCATATTCTGGACAAAGAGATGGCGAAGGCATCTTGATAGGTATGATACACTCATAATAACTATTCTATACGTCAAAATAGCAGAGAATGTTTTGTTTGTAGGGAATTATCCATACGAGGTTCCGATGGAAGTCATAAAAATTTCTCCCCGTGGCTATTGCTATGGGGTTGTTGATGCATTACAGATCGCACGCCAGGCCGCCAAAGATGCTACCTTGCCACGCCCCATTTATGTGATTGGGCAGATTATTCACAACCGCCACGCCATTGATGAATTGACAAAGATGGGCATCGTAACGCTCGATGGACCCGATAGAGCTACTATTCTGGAGCAGGTCTCGCGAAGGGACGGTCATCTTTACAGCTCACGGCGTCTCGCCCGAGGTCAAACGCCGGGCGCAGGAACGCGGCATGCATTGTATTGATGCCACCTGCCCCGATGTCACCGTAACACACGATCTTGTACGCGATCTTGTGGCAAAGGGCTACTATATCCTGTATGTAGGGAAAAAAGGCCATCCAGAACCTGAAGGTGTCATGGGCGAAGTACCCGGACATATCAGCCTGGTTGAGACGGAAGCCGATGTAGATGCATTAGTACTAACAACAGAGCAGGAAGAGAAAATCGCAGTCTCAACGCAGACGACCCTCTCTTTGTGGGATACACATCGGGTGATTCAACGCATCAAAGCGCGTTATCCCCAGGCCGAGGTTCACGTTGATATCTGTAATGCTACGCAATCGCGTCAGGAAGCGGTTGCCGCACAGGCAAAAGGATCTGACCTGACAGTAGTCGTCGGTGATCCACGCAGCAATAACACCAATCGCCTGGTGCAGGTCTCACAGGATCTGGCTGGCGTTCCTGCTGTACGCATTGAGGATCTCTCACAATTGAATACAGAATGGCTTAAAGGCAAAAAACGTGTCGCCGTTACCGCTGGTGCATCAACTCCAAGTCAGTTGACGCGCGAAGTTATTCGTTATCTTGAACAATATCAGTCTGATTAATTTTATGAGGAGTTGTGGCGTTGAGGATGCGTATAACAAATACATATGATCTGGAAGAGGCTCTGACAGAAGCTTCAGAGGAACAACGTAAAGAGTATTTTCGCCTCTGGGGTCTGACGGGCGAGACGTACAGGAACTTTGAAGAGTACCTGGGAATCGTCATAGAAAGCCTGGAAGAACCTATCTGTGCCCGCTTTGTATGGGAATATATTACACCCGATGAGCGCCAGATCCTCTATCACTCCATGTCTTATTCCGCACGCGACGGCTTGCGCCGTGATGCATTACAAAAGAAGGCACAAATTCCACCCGAACGCTACGAGCCAGCCGTCGATAGTCTCCTGCAAAAATTGCTCCTCTATCAAAAAACGGAAGAGATAGAGGCTGGCAAACGTGGACATAATCCATAAGCTTCCCTATGACATCTCAGCAAAAGGGCGAACGCACGACTGTTTCTATGCTCTATCCCTTTGATGATTATCTGACCACACTCTATAACATCGGACGTGAGATCTTCACCCCGCTGGGCGATCGCTCAAAAAAGACTTTTGCAGAGATTGTAAATGGCCTTGATACCGAGACACTGTATGAAATCCATCAAAGCTATACCATAAAATGGGGAAAATATTACTCACGCAGCGACTTTGGAGAGATGATCGCCAAAAAGCTGTTCCAGCTGGAAGAGCCGCTTGACTCTCTCTCTGAATTTGCAGGAACTGCACGCGACCTCTATATATGGCTACGGCAGCAGGGCGGACGGCAACTATGCAAGAAGTACGTGCTCATAGTGGCCTGGATGATAGCTCGCTTGCACCGGTAATCTACGAACTTGAAAGTGCTGCTCTCGCCTTTGATACCCTCACACGTGAGGAACGTATTCTGTTTATTCCTCAAGATATATTCTTACGCCTGAAACCTATAGAGAGCATACCCCAACACGGTCATAGAGTTACCCGCTCGCCACTGTTCCAGAAGATTTTGTGCCACCAGCCATTCGTCCCAGCGAGATGGCGATCCCATACGATATAGCATATATGATAAACGCCATCTATCAGCAAACTATCGAACCAACGCAGGTAGGAAGAGTTCCCAAGCGTATCGCGAACAAGATTCGCACCTCAACTACGCGGCCAGGTGCGACCAGATTATCAATACGACGATAACTACATGGAGATGCTGCTGGATGTTGCAAAGGAAAACGGGCTGGTACAACTCCCCAAATCTCCATTACCAGACATAAAAGATCATTACGAACCAGGAGATCGCCTCTCCTGGTGGTCAAGGCTGGATCTTAACGGACAAACGGCATACCTGCTGCACTCCTGGAAAAGTAGTTTCCGTTGGGATGATCTAGAGGGCACCCATTATAGAGCCTGGGACCCCTATGCCTGGAAACCTATGGCTGGACGCGAAATTCTGCTGAAGCATCTGGCTCAACTGCACACCTGGACGCTGGTATACGGTTGCCTCCCTCTTGCAAAATATCTGGGACGAAGATCCATTTGCCATGCATCCCCAGTCCCCCTACACACGCAAAACCGGACACAGTAAGACCAGAGAGACACACGAAAAATGGGAGAGAGGTGATGGCGAAACCTATATTGGCATGCTCTCTTCAACGCTCTACGAACTTGGCATCGTCGACCTGGGCTATGATCGAGCCAACGCACTCGAATCACAACAGCAACTCAATCCAACTGCATTCATGCTCACTGAGGCGGGTGCATCTATTCTGCCCCTGGTCGGAGAAATCCATCTCAGGCTGATGAAAGCACGCGTACACTGATTGTACAACCTAGCTTTGAACTGCTAATTTTACAACCAGACATGCCCACGCTATATAGCCTCTTCCATTTACACAGATCGTGCAGGCCAGTATGGTCAGTCGTCTCACACTCAATCGGGCATCTCTCTTACGCGCATTGGAGGGTGGCAAAAACATTGAGCAGATTTTGCATATTCTAGAAGAGCATAGTCAGAAGGAACTGCCTCAAAATGTGATCTATAGCCTCAATGACTGGGCCAGATCGTATAAAGGTGCCAAAGTCTCTCATGTGCTACTCATGGAGGTATCGAGTGAAGCCGTTGCCACTCAACTCAACACTTCATCGAAGCTCAAAGCATTGGGCTTACGTCAGCTTGGTCCCTTCATCTTTGCATTGAACAGCGATAGTAATATTAAGCAACTGAAGCAAGCCCTTGAGCAAGAAGGTATCTCCGTACAGATCAGCGGCAATATCTTCGTCGCGCGTAATCGTTCCTCAACTATTTACGACATGCATCGATAAGTTGCATTGCCTGCTCACGTGCATCGAGCTTCGTTAACGTGAGAATCTGTTGAAAGATCGCATGCCGCAGCAGGCTGCAGCGAAATTCATATTCGGCCTCGTCCTTTATACGCTCCTGACGCTGTTCAAGTTTACGCAATTTTAAAGCAAAGAAGGCCAGACGCAAGAGCTCAAAACCGCGGATCTGGTCCGCAGTCTCTAACTGACTATCCCTGGGAAAAGTTGAGTTGAGAATATTTTCATTATCGGAACTTTTTTGCATCATTTTATCTTGTGAACTGCGTGGCATACTATTTACCTCTTCCTGCTAATATTGCAGTAACGTTTCGTGTTCATCACTTTCCATATTTTTCATCTATGCAGATAGTATACTTGTTGGAGGCTGAATTTCAGTTGAGAAAGAGGTATGAGTCTGGTTGAGAATGGACTTTAGTCCTTTAGCTTTCGTTATCAAAGGATTTTGATTCCCGCTATGCAATGAAATTTTCATCATTGTAGGGACCAGCTTTAGCGCGTCCACCCGCCTGCCCCATTTATGGGGGAAGGCAGTCACCCACCATAGCATTTCTTTTTTCAACCCCATAATCGGGTCCCTACGCCATTCGTTGAATTAATAGCTTTACAAGCCAGTTGCGATGCAACTGGCTTGTAAACAAGGTTCATACAATTATATCTCTATTTACCACAAGTACAACTTTTTATCGCGTAGATCATAGAGAGGCTGTCCGGTTTTCGCGACTACCATCTGTTCTAATGCTTCCATCTTTCTACAATACTCATCATAAGGAATCGTGGGACGGAAAGGATAGATAGCGCGAAAACGCGACTTTGGCACAATCCAACGCACCACACTATCTTTCCCGATGATTTCAAAGGATAGGAAGCGCTTCGTTTTACCACCCCAGACATCGAAACATTGAATGTCGTTCCAGAGTACAGTCGTCGTTTTCCCATAATAATGGGTGGTAATTCCCGGTCCCTGGACAGTGATTTCCTGTTTCAGAAGCCGATTCCAGAGCAATTTATTGAAGCCAATGCTTGCAAAGAGCACGCCGACAGTAAAAACAAGGACAATCCCAAGGATAATCCAGAAGAGCGGCTTTGCTAGAAAGCTCCCACCAACAAGGGCAGCTATAATGAAAAATCCGATTACATAAATCAATAAGACGAAACCCATTATTACAAACTGGAAGCGCATACTCAGTTTCATCGTCAAGGTCGTAGGCAATGGTAATGCGTTTTGATCGGATACGGGCTGATGGCTGGCTAAGAGCGATTGATCACCACTGAGAGCACGTTGACGCCGCTCTTCTGTCCTTTTATTGAGGCGTCTTATGGAGTTTGCCCCAACCCCAAAGAGAACAAGTAATATTAAGAAAATGACGGCCTCAAATGGAAAAATGGGTCTACCATTTTTATATGACTGTAATACAAAGTATCCTATATAAAGGATACAAAAAACTGCGTAAACCAGGAGAAAGATGTACTGCCGCTTGATGGGATCGTTTTTGTGCATAGTGATCTCCTTTTATATACTAATGTAACAGATTTATCAGGGAATGACGTGATGAATTCCCGGACGCCTTCAAAGCGTGGTCCCTGCCATCAATCGGTATCGAATGATGTTTGGCAAAGCACTATTATTGCTGTATTGTTTGTTTCTTTATTCTGAGCATATGTATTAGATACCTTTATCAGAAAAAGCTGTGAGATATCTATGTTTTACACGAAGCAAGTATATATTTGGATGTATGTAAATGTTTTTGGAACGAAACGAGTGTCAGAAGTGTACATACGACAATAGGAGGCTGCATGATCTAGAATTTAAGCATGCAGTAGGCTCCACTGAATAATTTATCCATCTTTACCAATTTGAAACCTGCACGTAAGAAGAATCGTGTGGTATAATGCTGAGTACAATCTTCTTAGCAGGGAATCGCATTCCTGAGTCTCTCAAGGTTTTAAAAACATGCAACAGTTTGGTAGCAGTAGCGCTTTCGCATCTTCCTGGTATATGGGGGCAGCATGACCACAGGCACGGCATTGTCTGGCTTACTTAAGGATTTTGGCCTGGTAGAGGTTTTGCAGGTGATGGAATTGGGTGGAATGACCGGTGCCCTCCATCTCAAGCAAGCCAATGGGCATATGGGTATTATCTATTTTAATGAAGGCAAGATGGCGAACTGCTCCGAGTTCGATCCCGGTGCTCTGACACTGGGCGATGTGTTGCAACAACTTGGTATGACAACCTATCAGCACATCGAAGAGGCGTTCTCCCAGCAATTACAAGACCCCTTTGGCAAACGTATTGGCGAGCGTCTCGTTGTAAATGGTGCCATCTCTGACAAACAACTGCGCGACGCACTTCGTACAAAGGCTCTCTGGACCATACGTGAATTATCTCTATGGAAAGATGGAGCCTACGATTTTATACCAGCCCCCAGTGTGCAAAAACTCCTCCCCTATGGAGAAGCATCGCTGAATATTGAAGTCATGCGCGTGACGATGGAGATGATTCGCTATAGCGATGAATGGGATGAACTGATAAAAGTTCTGCCTCAGGGTGTACGCACAGCCTTACGTATGTCACCGGCTATCCCCTATACGATGCGTTTTGATATGCGCACACTGGAGCTTTTCACTCATGTGAATCTCTACGGGAGAGTACGGCGTATTGCCAGTGTGATCCGTCGTCCGGAACTGGATGTTGCGCGTGAACTGGCTCAGCTTGTACAGCAGAAATTTCTCCTGGTAATCCCACAGATGGAGATGATCTCAGCGTGGAAATAATCCAAAAGGGAAAGAGCAACGACAAAAAAGTGCATCTCCCCGAACCTGCGGAGAAAGTTGCGCCTGGAGAACTTTGAACTCCTCAATCTTATCAGTCGTATGGAGCAGGCATGGATGAAATGTCGTACGCCTATGGAACAACTATCCAGCTATGGTCGCTATTTGTCAACTGGACGATGGATGCATTGGCCGATACCTGCCGTGCAAATGGGACAGAACTGGACCACAATACGCTAAGATCACTGATGGCGAATGAAAACCTCAGCAATATGGGCTCTTATGCGTTCAAAGTCGATCAGAATCATATTAATGTTGACAGCTTTACCTCGCTCTGCTATGAAGTAATGAGCGGCGATATGAAGAAGGCTGAGGGTTTTTATGATGAGGCAACGATGGTGCTTCATCGCCTGCTCTGTGCCATTTTTGAGACGATCAATGCTCGTGTCGCTGACCCCCGCGAACGCCTGGAAAATCAGGAAGTGTGGGAAGCAATGTTTGAGCAATTTGCTTTACGGACTAGTGAGAGTGTAGAGGCAAGCGGCGTCTTTATCTATATGCTTGCCTCCTATAGGAGTGCAATTCTGTTGGCAGCTCACGCCAGACGTACACGCTTCTATACACTCTCTTTTAGTATAAATACTGATATGTCAAGATTTGCTCAGGAAAAAAATACTTTTGCTCAAAAATTCTGCTGTGCCAGAAAAGAGTATGCCCATCGTTTGTCGTTAAAACAAAGATGCCAGGATATTTAGACATTTCCTGGCATCTTTGTTCAAAACAGTTCAGGCTGTTTCTATCGTTGGACTACCGCCGCTGTTTCCTGAGCGGGAGTTGATGGTGTTTCCTGCGTCGTTGCCGCTGGAGCCTCTTCTGCATAGTCGCTCTCTTGTGCTGGTCGCTTAAAGATGTAGTATGCGGAATTAGCGGTCAATGGCTGGATGCCAACCAGTTCCCAGTTCTCGCGTCCCAGATCATTGAGGTAGCGACGGGCAAATCCGCTGCGTCGCTCGTTGCCGATTAATGTCTCCTGCCCCTCACATGAGATGCGCCCACGATAATCAATGTAAACAACCTTATATGCCCATTGCCCCATGCTATGTTCCTTCCTTCTTAGAGAACCTGCTTCATAAAATTGAGTACCCCTTCCAGCATGGACCATCGACGCCATATCCGATGACGTGTCACAGGAACAAAATAACGCTGATTTTTTGTATCTCACCGCCTTGCCTCGCTCGCAGGCAATAAGCACATCGGCTCTATTATTATACTCTTGCACGATCGCCGCTACATCGGGTTCCACAATCGACGTGCGCTCAATCGCTGGTCCACTACTGGTCAGGTTCCTCTGCACAGAAGTAAGTATAACCGCATAGACGATATATCGTACCGCCAGTTTCAACAGTTTTTGGAGCAGTAAGAATAATCGGGAAGGAACCTGTCTATTTCTACAGGGTCAAATGATGTAGGGGCCAAATTTATCGCGCCCAACTGTATGGGCGCCGATTTATAACGCCTGTAGGCTATATGACGTTGGGACATGCTTACCAATGCCCATAACTATTGTAATGGAAGATCGAAATGAGAATGTTGTTCCTTGCAGCCGATCGCTGTCTTCCTCTTCCTTATTTGGTTCCAGTTGCAACGTGCCGCCATGTGCCTCTATAATCGATTTAGTAATGAAGAGTCCCAGCCCGGAACCCTGGCGTCCATTCGATCCTTGCAGACGCGTATAGGGGCGGAAAAGCAATTGAGTATCAGCAGATGGAATACTTGCTCCCTGATTATGTACACTCACATGCACTGTTTCTGCCGTGGTCCAGACATCAGACGGTAATAGTGGTATGTTCGTCGGAATACTTGATGGCATTATCTAGCAGGTTGCCCAATGCTTGCTGCAAACGTCCACATCCCAATTGCCGATAACAGGTGCATCGGGTATATTAATGACTAACGTATGATAGGGCGCAACGGGACGCAGCTGATCTACGGTCTCTTTGACCAGGGCACAGAGATCACATTCTTCGCGGATTAACGTAAATTGACCGGAGCTGAGGCGTGATGCGTCGAGAAGATCGTTCACCAGGCGCGTTAAACGCCATGCCTGGCTAATAATAATATTTGTATGGCGCTGTAATGTTGCATTGCGTGTAGGATTTGCATCCTGGTGCACATATATGGCGGGAGATCATTTGTGCGTAGTTAATAATAGGTGAGAGGGGACCGCGTAACTCATGCGCAATCATGGCCGTAAACTGTTCTTTGCGGGCCAATTGATCCTGCAGCAAGAGATTATTAGCAGTTAACTCATCCACCTGGCGCTGTAATTCCTGGATGATTTTTTCCTGTGATTTTTCCTGTTTCACCTGCATACCCTTTGTCTCCTCTACAACTGGCTTCACACCCCCTGTTCTCAATAAGAGGTTGTGTAATCAGTATACACTGTAGTGGAGACTGATGCTGCATAAAGACACATCGACTAGGAATATTGGGTAAGTCTACCTCTCTAGTTTTTCTACTTTCTGTAAAGATAATTGGCGAAAAACGTGGAAAGTATCATGTGAAAAAAATGCTACGCCTTCTCTGAGGTGGAAGAAGTTAAGTTCTTGCAACTCTTCTAACGCCGCCTCGCTAAATTGAGAAATGTCAAGCGTTGGATCTGCATGTGCAACTAAATGGTGAATGCGTTCAGTAATGCTTGTACGCATATAGTAGTCTGAAGTAAGAAGAAGCTCTCCAACAGCGATCTCTATCTGCTGACGCTGAATTGCGGCAAGCGTAGACTCTACCATGTTCCAACATTCCTTCCACTATTCTCTCAATTCTGATCTTCTACTGAAAACACACTTAATCGGCGGCGGCGGTTGCCGTTGAAGGCTTGCTATCACCTGTGCTTTTTGTACTGTCCCATTCTCGGCTGGCTTGCTCTCGCTGGTCGTTGTGCTCTTATCTTCAGTTTTTTTCGTCTCTCCGTTAGCCTCTTTGGAGGCGGGAAGCGCACCATTGCGATGATCAGTTTTATAGAAACCTGTGCCCTTTGAAGACGATTCCGGCAGGGTAGAGAACTCTGCGAATATGGCTGCCACATTCCGGGCAGGTGGTTAAAGGTTCTTCAGTCATTTTTTGCCATGTCTCGAAGCGGTGGCTACAGGATTGACAAAGATACTCGTACGTTGGCATGTACCTGTTACCTCATCATCGTTCGGACGCACTTTTTTATAAGGTGCGTCCTATTTGTCATTTTTGTGGGCGCGATCAATCTAGCCCGGACGGTCAGCGTCGTCAACGCAGCCCGTACAGTTAATAGTAGCGTGAAAAGGACGTGTTGTCAATCATATCATTGGACTGCTAACCCTCTTTACTATCTATTGATCTGAAACGTCTATCATATAGTACAACGTTTCGCAATGCAGAACTTATTCCAGGCGTCCGATGTACTCTTTTACCTTCTCTGCTGCATCATGTGTCATGCCATCAAGCGCGGCAAGTTCGTCGATGCTGGCGGCACTGATTGCTCGTACAGAGCCGAAATGTTTCATCAATGCCTGTTTGCGTTTCGGACCAATGCCGGGTATCTCGTCAAGAACCGATTTAAATGTGCGTTCAGAGCGTAGTTTGCGGTGATACGTGATGCTAAAGCGATGTGCCTCGTCGCGAATACGCTGCACCATATAAAGTCCCTGCGAAGAGCGCGGCAGGATGATTGGCTCTGTTGCGCCGGGAGTATAGATCTCCTCTAAAGAACTGGTCTGTGTATGATCTTCTTTTGCAACGCCTATGGTTGGAATAGTCGAGGTGAAGTTCCTGCATCACCTCCATTGCAGCGCTCAGATGTCCCTTGCCGCCGTCGATAATCACCAGGTCTGGTAACGCCCATTCGTGATGAAGTTTATTGGTATCTTCCCCTACCTCCGCAGTCTCGCTTATCTTCGCCATTGCCCCCTGTCAGCGCTTCATCCAGTGCTACTGCCGTCTCCTCGTCAACTGAGCCTTCGCGGGAGGCGGCCTGAGCCGCTTTACGGAAGCGTCGGCGCAATACCTCCTGGTGGCTGGCATAATCGTTTGAGCCTTCGACGGTCTTGATCTTGAAACGGCGATACTCGCTATTCTTTGGTCGTCCACCCTCGAAGACGACCATCGCACCTACCGAGTTGGTTCCTTGCGTGTTTGAGATATCATAGCATTCGATACGCTGAGGTGGTACCGCCAGGTTCAATGCCTCCTGCAATTCTTCCAGGGCAAGCTGTGTTTTCTGGCTATCGGTCAACCACTTGATGCGTTGTTGTTCCAGAACCTCGCGTGCATTCTGTTTCACCATCTCAACCAGGCGCACTTTATCGCCCCGTTTCGGAACGCTGATATTTACTGCCGCCTGACTGCCTCCGCGGTGCAGCCACATTTTTGCGCCTCTCTTTGAGCCAGGTTTGCAGGATCTGCGCGATCGTCTGGTTCAACCTCGACGATAATCTCCGCTGGAATATGCGTTGAGGTTTCATAGAACTGTTGCAGAAACGATGTCATGATCTCGCCAGGAGTGCTATCGCGCGTGCCCTGCAGAATAAAGTACTCGCGACCCACCAGTTTTCCGTTGCGGAAGAAGAAGACCTGGGCGCACGTCTCATCATCGCCACTCGCCAGCGCAACGACATCCTGATCGTCCTGTCCCTCGGTGTTGATGATGCGCTGCTTCTCCAGAATGCGCTCAACGGCCTTGATGCGATCACGGATACGTGCAGCATCCTCGAAGTTCAAGTTCTCGGCTGCATGCTCCATCTGTGTTTCCAGGTCTTTGAGTACCTCGTCATGCTTGCCCTCCAGAAAGAGAATAACCTGCTGAATCACCGCATCGTATTCCTGCGCGCGAGGCATAGGCGACGCAAGGTGCGATACAGCGATGAATATAATATTGCGTGCAGGGGCGCGGTAAGAGTTTCAGCTTCCAATTTGCTGGAGGTTCGCCATCGCGTGGGGGTGCCCAGGCGCTGGCATCGTAGCGACAGGTGCGAAAGGCAAATAATTTATTCAACACGTCCAGCGTTGCATCGACCGCCCCAGAATTGGTATACGGTCCAAAATAACGATTGCCATCCCGCTTAAAACTGCGTACCCGGTACACGCGCGGAAAGTCCTCAGTGAGCGCGACTTTGATGTAGGGATAGTTTTTATCATCGCGCAGCAGCACATTATATTTCGGACGATACTGCTTGATATAATTGCTCTCCAGTACCAGCGCCTCGACCTCGTTCTGTACGACCAGGAACTCGATATCGTCGATTTTTGCCACCATGCTGCGGTTCTTGGGGCTGAGGTCAGTTGATTCCTGAAAGTACGAGCGCACGCGGTTATAGAGCGAGATCGCCTTGCCCACATAGAGAATCGTGCCCTCGGCGTCTTTCATTATGTAGATGCCAGGCCTGTGGGGGAGTGAATTTAAGACGGACTGAATTTTTTCGTTCATTATAATAAGTGATCCTAGATAATATGGTGAAGATGAATGCGTTAAATGCTGGCAACATGTGTTCTTATTATACTGCTTTATATGAGCTATGTCGAGCTACGAAATTTCGTAGCTCTCTTCTTCCGAGTGCATCCATGACCTGGGTAGGGGCGTGTGCTTGCCACCGCCCGTGTGGGGCAACGCGAGTCGGTCGGCACACGGGCGGTGGCAAGCACACGCTCGCTACGCAGGTTCACGCGAATAGATGGAGACCCAATTTCGTAGAGCATGTCTGGACTATGAATTGTAAGAAGAGAAAACTTGCATGCGAGGAAATACTACATTCGTTACTCCTTGAAGATGAAGAGTTTTTAAGGAGAAAGACATGCAAAAAGTAGGGAAGCCATTCATTATTCCGTGTGCAACGAATTATTCCATGCTCAAATGATAGACCTTGTCTGGACTTTTTAAGCCTCACAACCGGGTCACAAATTACTGTAACCCGGCTGCTTTTTCACTTCCAGACATTAATGCCTGGAAACTGTGAATTGATCCTATCAGGAATACGCTGACCAGTTGATATTATAGTTCTCCCCGGTACTATCAATTGGCCCGACACTATCGAGCTGCTTATTCGGCGTGACACCCGTGTCAAACATCGTATAGTACGAGTGGGGAATAGTGCCCACACCCGCAATATCTGAGGTTCCATCTGTGTGAAAGCGTGTAAAGTCACAGCCTGTGAATGAGACCGTTTTGAAATTTGCCAGATCGGTCGCTTTGCCACTTACCGTGGGACGTTCGACGATGCATTCAGCGGTTGAGCTATGCGAGAATGGCGTCGCCGTATCTGTATGGCTATTGTAATCGCCAACCGTATCGTTCTCAATGTAGAAGTAGTTGTCCCCGCTAAATGCATCATTTGAATCTGCCTCTACATAGATCTGGTCTCCTGCCGCTAGCCTCTGCAAAGGAAGATTTTGAGCTGTTCCCTGATAAGGTTCAACTTCCCAGAAGGACTCGTTGATTTGATGGCCCGCTGAGTCGACACTGATATCTACTCCCGCCTGCACCAGAACACTGTTGCCGCTGAAGGTCGTATCGCCACCAATACCAGCCCAGATGGAAACCGCCGAGTTCTTGTCAGATGGTCTGGATGGTTGGCACGACAAAAGAAACTTCTGCCGTACGAAATGTGCCAGGATTATCGCCAGCCTCGTTGCCAGACCAGGTATTCGAATTACACTGGTTCCCAATGCACAATTGGTGAACTTCAAGCGTGTGCGGAACATTTTTACTGGCAGATGTCCACAGGTGCGATGCTTCAGATGGGCAAAATTCTTCGCCCATTGCTGAGGATTTTTCGCGATAATCGCATGCGTTGGTAACCCATAGCTAACAAGCTGTTGATCAGTCAACAAACTCAAGATTTATATGCTTCGGTGGTTGCAAACACGCTTGTTCGCCTTGTCGAGCCAGTGTCGTCAATGATGGCCCTGTTTGTGCTGAAGCTGTCTGTGATTGCATCAAGCGCGAGGGAAAAAAGAGCTAGCATACAGAAAACAGACACTCCTGCTCCCTTGACTAAAACAATGAGAGATTGATCTCATGAGAGAAATCCTTTCTTTTCCATTATCAGAGAGATTTTTCTATGTTGCGGGCAGACGAAAACTCCGCTTTTTACGCACGTTTTTGAGCAAAAGCGTTCCCTTACGTGGCTGTTCCTGTGTGCTGAAATTTGAAGAAGCTGTTTGCACCTTACATGCTATCCCCCACATGTAAAGCGCTATTCATCATTTTGTCCTCGTCATAATAAATAACATGTGGAAACTCAAAAGTCAAGAGAAATAGGGGTGGTTATTTTGTTTTATTCTTTTTTCCTTCTTCCTGTTCTCATAAAAACATACCTACTACGTACTCTTTGAATAGCTGTGCTTTTTATAAACACCATTCTCCATTCTACAACGCAACCATTAGAAAATTTTGAAAACATACCAATTGCTATTGACATAATCGATTTTCTTTGTGTATACTCTCACTGGGCAAAAGCACAAGGATGCCATAAAATATGTTTTGTTTATCCTGTCTCTGCTTTACAATGATGTTTGCCGCTACAATGATGTTTGCTAATATATGATGACATCCTCTCTACTCTACGTTGTCTCTTTGTAAAGAGAGACAGCAATTCTATGCTCTTTCTGTTGACTATGAAATTATTATGAAGGGAAGGAACTCCTGAACAGCTATCCCACCGTATCCCACTGACGAAATACATATCCCGATGGTACGCTCTATTCATTTGTCCTGTACTCAGATACTGTCTCTCTGATGCAACCAGGCTGACATGTCACCTGCTCATCATGCAGTCAGTATGTGAGTTTATGAATGTTGTTGTTTTTTTCTCGCAGTTCTCTCTATCTAAGAGAACTCGAAAGGAGTCAGCTCGTGTCATTGGATGCATATGATCTGCGTCCGCTTCCGCATATTCGCCTGTTGGATCAGGCTCGCACCGGAAGCCTTCGACTCGCTCGTCTCTCATTCACCCTCCTCGATCTCTTTTTGATATTTCTGATGGTGGCGCTGGGCATTCTCGCAGCCTTTAGCCTGCTGGTCAGTACAGCAACCCATCCAATACAATACAACCATCAATCCATCAATCCATGCTGCTCCCGTAGGACCAGTTTTCGCGCGACCCGTCGTGAATACCCCTGCACGTCTTTTGATGTGACGGCACAACCACACGCTGGTGCTCCCATTGTGGGTCCCAGCACCAATATCACGCCTGTCGATGGCCTGGGCGATGTCGGTTTCTACGACTACTTCAAAGACACCATCAACAAGCACATCACGCTCAAGGTCAATATCGGCAGCGGCAACCTGCTGGTCGAGACCTCCGATGTCTCGATCCGCGGGACGGGCATTGATCTGTCTGTGGGCGGCACCTATAACAGCCTGCAAAATCATTTTGCCCAACATGGGAAAAAGTGGACCTTCAATTTTGGCTCCGATGTCTCCTTGCAGAGCAACAGCGACGGCTCGGATGACCTACTTTGATCCCACGGGTCATGCCTGGACCTATAAAAGCAACGGCAGTGGCGGTTGGACCGATCCTGCTGGACTGGATGCCGATCTGGCAGCGGGCAGCAACGGTACCCATACGCTGAAGTTTTACAAAACAGGGGAAATCTATACCTTCAATTCAGCCAATATTCTGGTGAAGGATACCGACAAAAACAACAATAGCCGTCACCTTTAACACGGATGCCAACAACGCCAGCCAGGTCGACTCGATCACCGATACGCAGGGACGTACCACCACCGTAAGCTACGATTCCTCTGGTCATGTCACCTCAGATCACCGATCCGCTTCAGCGCTCGATCACCTATAGCTACGATAGCGGATGGAGAACTCAACAGCATCACCGATCAGAATGGCCAGGTGACGCAATTTGGCTATAGCAACGGCACCCTGACCTCGATCACTGATGCGTTGTCCAATACGACGACCATTGCCTATAACAGCAATGGTCTGGTGGGAGCGATCAGTGATCCTCTCGCATAACGAGACCAACTTTGCCTACTATAGCGGTTCGGCCAGCCAGTGCACCGCCTTGCAGTCGAACACCAATGCCTGCACGACGGTCACCGACGCCAACAACCATACGACGACCTATGCCTATGACACTGGCTTCAAGGTGTCTGAGGTCAAGGACGCCAGTGGGAACACGACCTCGACGACCTACAGCCCGGACAACAACGTCCAGCAATATACCGATGGCCTGCAGGATCAGACCGTCTTCTCGTTCAGCGCCGATTCCAACGGGCACTACAATCTGGCCTCGGCCACTGATGGCAATGGCTCCAAGACGCTCTTTGGCTACACGGACACTAACCATCCCAACTATCCCACCACGCTCAGTGATGCGAGTAATCACCAGACCACAGCGGGATATGATACCAATGGCAACGTGACTTCAACGAAGGACACGACGACAGGTGGGACAGGCATTACCAGCGCCAGCTACGCCTACAATGCCAATGGAACCATCGCCAGCGAAAAGGATGGCAAGCTGAATACGACCAGTTTTGCCTATGACAGCAAGGGCAACCTGACCAAAGTGACCTTCGCCGCTCCTCTGACCCTCAGGAGTTGACCTACGATGGGCTGAGTCGGGTGACGAGCCTGACCGATGGCGATGCTCAACAAGACGACGCTACACCTATGACAACCTGGACCAGGTCTTGAAGGTGACCTACACCGACAATACTTCGGTGAGCTATACCTACGATGCCAACGGCAATATCACCAGCATCACCGATCATACCGGAGTCACGAAGCTACACCTACGACGCCGACAATCGCCAGGTGACCAAGACGCTCCCCGGTGGCACGGTGATCACCACCAGCTTCGATCCAGTAGGCAATCTGACCTCGCTCTCCACCGTAGGAGGAACCACCACCTACGGCTATAACGCGGTCAACCTGCTGGCCTCCTTGACGGAGCCGACAGGTGCCACGACCACTTTCAGCTACGATGCCAACTATCATCGAACGCAGACCAGCTATCCCAACGGCGTGACGCATGAACACCACCTATGACAAAGCGGGCCAGATCCTCTCGGTCATCGGCAAGCACGGCAGCACGGTGCTCACGAGCTACACCTATACCTACACGCCCAACAACCTGCGTTCCCAGGTGGTGGATCAAACGGGACAGAAAACGACGTACACGTATGACACGTTGAGCCGGCTGACGGGAGCCAACGTCTACAATAGCGCAGGCACCCATGAGAACGCGTTTACCTACGCCTACGATGCAGCAGGCAACCGTATCAGTTACACGCAGGGAGTGACCAGTCCGGGCACGATCACCTACACCTACAACGCGGCCAACGAACTGGTCAGCCACTCGGGCAACATTCCCAACGGCGTGAAGTACACCTACGACAACAACGGCAACGTGACGGGTTGGACGCCAGTCTCGCCCTCAATCACCTACAATAAAACCAACCAGATGACCGCCTTTGGCTCGACGACCTTCAGCTACAGTGGACCCGACCAGAATCAGCGCGTGCAGGTCAATAGCACCAACTATGTCTATAGTGGTCTGGGCTGTGATTGTGAGTCCAACTCAGCAGGAAGCACGTATTACACCCATGATAACAGGGGTCAACTCATCGACGAGCGCACCTCCACAGGCACGTACTACTACCTCTTCGATGGCCTGGGTTCAGTGGTGGGCCTGACCGATAGCACGGGTGCTTTGGTGGGCAACGAGACGTATCAGTACGATCCCTATGGGCAACTGATCCGGCAGCCCAGGAGTGCAGCGTTGCGTACGAATGCGTGGCGCTATGCCAGTGGCTACTACGATGTGAGCACCGGGTTGTACAAGTTCGGGATACGCTACTATGATGCGACGACGGGACGCTGGACGCAGAGGGATCCGGTTGGGGGGAGTTTGCAGGAGACGACCAAGGTGAACCCGTATGTGTATGCCGGGGATGATCCGGTGAATATGGTGGATCCGAGCGGAAAGAATGCTATTGATTGTGCTGGTGCCTGGCTAGTCTTTTACTTTACATTTGATCAGATTGCAGGACCAACCCTTGCGGCTTTTTTCAGCCTGGCTTCTTGTACTTTTAGCTGGAGGGCCTATTGGAGCATTCTTTGCAGGATTGGTTCTCATGGGAGCTTTTTTTGCTGTCCTTGCAGAGTTTGTATTCCTTTTTGATAGTTTAGTTGCTCCAACGTGTGGTTATCCATCACTTGCTTCACAAATGGGTATGAGTATAGGTAGAGCTTATAGGAATTTGAACATTTGAAGAAAGGATTTGGTATAAGAATTCCTATAAGCTCTATTCGCATCTTTGATAAAAAATAAGTAGGGAAAATTTGAGAGAAAGATAAAAATTGGAGTGTATTTCTTTAGGGTAATCTCTATACCTGAAAAGATACAAGGAGAAAGGCCATGATGCCCTTTAAACAACGATTGCTTCTTGCTATGGGTGGATCTACAACAGGCATTCTTTGTGGAGTGTTTCTTTTTCTTATTAGTCATTACTTACACTTCATAAGAATTATTAAATACGCTCAGTATTCTTATGATATTAGGTGGTGTTATTGCTACAATCGTGCTATTTTTATATTATGTAAGAAGTTAATGAATATCTATGTCAGAATGGGATGATGTTAAGTCGTCAACTCTGCTTACAACTTATCAAAGTGATATGGTCAACTGATCCGGCAGCCCCGGAGTGCAGCGTTGCGTACGAACACATGGCGCTATGCCAGTGGCTACTACGATGTGAGCACGGGGTTGTACAAGTTCGGCATCCGCTACTACGATGCCACGACGGGACGCTGGACGCAGAGGGATCCGGTTGGGGGGAGTTTGGCAGGAGATGACGAAGGCGAACCCGTATCTGTATACCGATGATGTCCGGTGAACGAGGTGGATCCTAGTGGGAAGTTGACGTGTTTTCAGTCTATTGTAATAGCTGTTATTGCAGTATATGGGGCCGTCGATTTTGGTTCAGAAATAGCAGGTGCAATTTTCATAGCTGTAGCGGGGGGCCTCTTGGATTGCATTTTGGGGCTTGCTGTAGTTGCAATAGCTATATATGGCTCACTCATTGCCATTAATCAGGCTCTTGGCGATTGTGGTTTATCACAATATGAATTCCCACTACCTTTTTAGTTGGAAGCTGTACTGACAAGAGGAGATAGCTCAGGATTATGAGGTGTCTCCTCTTATAATCGACATAAGTTACGAAAAAAAAAGAAAGGTAATGCATCATATGTCGCTATTTTCCTTTCTTTCGATTTATTGCAATTATTGCAATAATTTTTATAGCGGTATTCAATATGCTCTCTTTTAGAATACTTGTAGAGGGGACAAACGAAGAAAGAAAGAAACGTAGGAAGACATTGATAGTTTCTATTCTTCTTATACTTATATTCGTATGTGTCCTTATTTTTATTCCACATTAATTCACTCCTTTCATAAACATTATAGCAAGATAGAAATTGAAATAGAGTAAACATATTATGACAACAAAGTAAGAGACTTTTCTTACTACCTCTGTCTCACAGTTCGCACATTTTTTAAGGAGTTTGAAAGGATTGCCCTCACGAAATGCAGTTTTGATCGTAAAATCGAGGAATGCGTTGCATTTTGACAGAGCAGGCATTCACATGTGTATGCTAACGATGATCCGGTGAATATGACGGATACGAGCGGAGAAAGCCCTGGGTGGTGTGCTGCTGGTATTGTGGCAACACTAGGGCTATCTTGCCTGCATACATGCCCTTCAAGTATGGTTTATGGGCTTCCTTGGTGCTCTTATCGAAGGATCACCTTTTTTATTGGCAGCTATTGCAGGTATGCTTGGACCTGGCAGTGGTTGTTTTATTGCTTTTTATGTTAAAGAATTACAATGGAGCATCTGGTGCTTTTCTAGTATTTTTTGTTAGGGAAGTCAAAAAAATAGAACTCTTCCATTTGCTCAGGTGATCTGTAAATATCAGATATTCCTTACCAGCTACTTGGGATGATTAATAATTTTTGAGTCCCTTATTGGAGTAGTAATTTTTGGCGGAGCTTTTATCTTTTTCCTTATTGCTTATATAGTAAGTAGATGGAAAGCTTAATGAACTTGTTTTGACAATATAGTTCCTTACTATGGTGAAAGCTAGTGGAACTAATTGTCCCATCGTGCGGTTACACAACAATTTCGTTCCAACTTGGGTGATAGTGTGTGAGTAAAGAAATAAGATGAGGCGATACTGGAAGAACGTCGATGACCCAGTAAAGCCATCACTCTACTCATAGAGATAGGGCTTATAGGACTTCTACGCCTTGAGAATGAGTATCATCTTATAAGCTCTTCTTGATAGTTTCAACCAAAAGAGAAAAGAAGGAGCATCGATCATGCCCTTTAAACAACGATTGCTAGTTGCTATGAGTGGATCTATGACATTCTCACTTTGTGGATTGTTTATTTTTCTTGCTAGTCGCTATTTTCATCTTATAAAGATTATTTCGACTTTGAGTTTCCTTACGCTTTTAGGTGGGACTATTGCCACATTTGTCCTATTTTTGTATTTTATGAAAAAATAAATAATTCCATTCATAATAAATAATTTCATATTAAATATTGCTCCTTTGATAGGCTACACGTATACCTACACGCCCAACAACCTGCGTTCTCAGGTGGTGGATCAAACGGGCCAGAAAACGACGTACACGTATGACACGTTGAGCCGTCTGACGGGAGCCAACGTCTACAATAGCGCAGGCACCCATGAGAACGCGTTTACCTACGCCTACGATGCAGCAGGCAACCGTATCAGTTACACGCAGGGAGTAACCAGTCCGGGCACCATCACCTACACCTATAACGCTGCCAACGAACTGGTCAGCCATACGGGCAACATTCCCAACGGCGTGACTTACACCTACGATCACAATGGCAATGTGACTTGGCTGGACGCCAGTCTCGCCCTCGATCACCTATAACGCAGCTAACCAGATGACGGCCTTTGGCTCGACGACTTTCAGCTACAGTGGACCCGACCAGAATCAGCGCGTGCAGGTCAATAGTACCAACTATGTCTATAGTGGTCTGGGTTGTGATTGTGAGTCCAACTCAGCAGGAAGCACGTATTACACCCATGACAACAAGGGGCAACTCATCGACGAGCGCACCTCCACAGGCACGTACTACTACCTCTTCGATGGTCTCGGCTCAGTGGTGGGCCTGACCGATAGCACGGGTGCATTGGTGGGCAACGAGACGTATCAGTACGATCCCTATGGGCAACTGATCCGGCAGCCCAGGAGTGCAGCGTTACGCACCAATGCGTGGCGCTATGCCAGTGGCTACTACGATGTGAGCACCGGCTTGTACAAGTTCGGCATCCGCTACTATGATGCCACGACGGGACGGTGGACGCAACGCGATCCGGTGGGCGGCAGTTTGCAGGAGACGACGAAGGTGAACCCGTATGTGTATGCGGGGGATGATCCGATAAATATGGTCGATCCCAGTGGAAGGGCTAGTTGTGGTCCCCAAGCTAGTGGTGCTTTCTATGTCCTTGTAGGTAGTGGCATTGCTATAGTAGCTATAGTAGCCGCTCCAGTAACTGCAATCGGGATCCTAGCTTTAATCGGTGCTAGTTTTGCGTTTGGTGGTTCATATATTCAATCTCTTGATATCGTCAATTCTTGTCAGACTACAGGACAGCCATAGTCTCTCTCATAAAGACTTCACCTCATTTGATAAAAGGAGGGTTATAAAGTGAGTTAAAACCGTTTTGAAGCTGAAGAAAGGGACGAAATTTCTTCCCTTTCTTCATTTGAAGCTTAGAGAGCATTCGGAAATAAAATGATTAGGGAATCACTTCTGTAATAGCCTTTGGAAATACCTTCTTGTGCGAGAAACATTATGTTATTTTCCGTAAGAGCCTTGGGGCTAAAACTATCCGTCGAAGCATGTTAGATCAATGAAGGTGGTCAATTCCAAAAAAGGCGTTCGACAAGGTTTGGATAAAGCTCGAATGATAAAAGTAAGTAGCGCGACGCATTTCTAAAATGTCTAGTTGACTTTCCTCGTAATTTAAGAGCTTGAGGGATTTTATAACTAGAGCAGGATGCTAATAAAAATTTGTCGTCCCTTTAGTATTTTTTTAGTATTTTTTGGCAGAGAAGGGCTAAGGTATTCTTTATGACAAAAAGAACGGAAAATTCTTTTAGCAGTTGGCATAGATCTGATAATAGTAGGAGTTGTTTTAGAACTTATCAATCGGTTTGGAATATTTGGAAAAGTAAATAATACAACTTTTTTCCTTATTGGAGCTATCCTTTTTGTTCTTGGTTTAGCTTTTTTCTTTATCCTTTTGTATAGAGACATAAAATAGGAATGAACTTCCCAACTATCCGAAGCTGATTACATCATAAATGGTATCGGTAAACTACAATGTTACTAAGCTCTGCTAGGCTTTGCGTGTTTCCGAGGTACCGGAGAACGGCTACGGAATGAAGACATACAGCGAGATACGGTTTATGGATTCTATAATAAGTACCCTCTGTTTTCTTGCCGTTGCAATTGGCTTTTACGTAGCAGGATCTGGTCAGTATATGCTGGGAGTGATTCTATCGGTATATTTTTGAGATAAAATAAGCGATAGAAGTGTTGAATGAGGAAGTCTTCGCAACGATAATCAGAATAGTTATCGAGAAAAAGTACCCTCGAACGAAAGGGAAGGAAAGATGCAACCTTACCAGGAGAAGCAAACAGGTCCCTGTCCTCATTGTGGAGCAGATGCAAATCGACGTACCTGGAGAGAAGTCACAGGAGGAAATGCTTCTGTAAGAATACGTTCAGATGCACACAAGTTCAATGGTTCAGAGGTGCTTGTATTAGTATGCAAAGTCTGCGGTTATGTCCAAGTATTTACTGATCCTCAAGATTTCACCTCATGACCTCATTCCAAGTTGGGTGAGAGTGCGTGAGTAAGAATGTGATGAGGCGATACTGGAAAAACGTCGATGACCCAGTAAAGCCATCACTCTACTCATAGAGATAGAGCTTATAGGACTTCTACGCCTTGAGAAGAGATACTTGAGGATGAGATACCTTATAAGCTCTCCTTGATGGTTTCAATCAAAAGAGAAAAGAAGGAGGATCGATTATGCCTATTAAACAACGATTGCTATTTGCTATGGGTGGCTCTATGACAGGTACCCTTTGTGCAGTGTTGCGT
Organism: uncultured Chloroflexia bacterium; assembly: GCA_963731415.1. Classification (GTDB taxonomy): domain Bacteria; phylum Chloroflexota; class Ktedonobacteria; order Ktedonobacterales; family Ktedonobacteraceae; genus JACDAE01. The sequence continues at coordinate 10,484 of CAVSVN010000017.1, read as the reverse complement.
ACGAACACATGGCGCTATGCCAGTGGGTACTACGATGTGAGCACGGGCCTGTACAAGTTCGGCATCCGCTACTATGATGCCACGACGGGTCGCTGGACGCAGAGGGATCCTGTGGGCGGCAGTTTGCAGGAGACGGTGAAGGTCAATCCGTATGTGTATGCGGGGGATGATCCGGTGAATAATGTGGATCCTAGTGGAAAAGATGCTATTGATTGTGCTCTCATTCAGGCCGCAGAAGTACTCTTACTTGCAGGGCTCATAGCTGGTATTGCTGTTTCTATCGCCACTCTTCCTGAGTCGATCATCTTTTTAGGATTGTCAGGTCAGGAACTCGGTATTCTTGTAACTTTAGCTGCATATGGCGCTAGTCAACTAGGTCTTGTAGGTGTCTTAAAAGGAGGCGCCTGCACGAGTTAGAAAGTTCTTTTGTAGTAAATTAATGTGAGAACTGACTACTTACAAAATAGGAGGGCAGGGAGTTAAAAATCCTCTGCCCCCATTGAGAGAAAAGAAATTACAAGAACTTCAACTCAATGTCCCATTTAGGATTGTTCTGATGAGTTATATCATGACTCGTCACATGGATTTGAATGGAATTTCTCATGAGAAAATCATCTCAGATAAAATTACTATACAACACAGCTATTATAGTTGACATAATCGTATTTTTTTCTTCTTATATTATTGAGTATAAGAACAGCTAGCCCATCGGCTAGGATGTTATGCCTTATCGCTGCAATCTGTCAATTATCACTAAGTCTTCTCTATTTTGTACTTTATTTGGGTTACCAAAGAAAACGGAAGAGCCGGCCCAAAGATTGAGAAATAAAGCAATATGGCATTGCTCTTACGGGCTCAGAGCACTACAACTTACACTTACGATGCTCCTAGCGATTTATTCCTACGACTATGACGCGTCGGGCAACCGCACGAGCTACACCCAACACGATCATCTCACCTACGATGCTGCCAATGAGTTTCATTCGGTACCTCTGGCAACGTGCCCACAGGAGTCACCTACACCTATGATCACAATGGCAACCTGTTCGGGTCTGGAACCAGTCTCGCCCTCGATCACCTATAACGCGGCCAACGAGATGACGGCCTTTGGCTCGACGACCTTCAGCTACAGTGGACCCGACCAGAATCAGCGCGTGCAGGTCAATAGTACCAACTATGTCTATAGTGGTCTGGGTTGTGATTGTGAGTCCAACTCAGCAGGAAGCACGTATTACACCCATGACAACAAGGGGCAACTCATCGACGAGCGCACCTCCACAGGCACGTACTACTACCTCTTCGATGGTCTCGGCTCCGTGGTGGGCCTGACCGATAGCACAGGTGCTTTAGTGGGCAACGAGACGTATCAGTACGATCCCTATGGGCAACTGATCCGACAGCCCAGGAGTGCAGCGTTGCGCACGAACACATGGCGCTATGCCAGTGGCTACTACGATGTGAGCACGGGCTTGTACAAGTTCGGCATCCGCTACTATGATGCGACGACGGGACGCTGGACGCAGAGGGATCCGGTTGGGGGGAGTTTACAGGAGACGACGAAGGTCAAACCCGTATGTGTATACCGATGATCCTGTAAATCAGACGGATCCCAGTGGAGCAGGCTGTGGACTAGATACACTTTTAAACGTAATATCAATTCGAGGAATTGTTACCAGCGGACTTGGTCTTGTAGCTTCGTCAGCGTCACTACTCGCAGCTACTCCCGCTGGTATGGTTGCCGGAGCGGCTGCATTAACGCTCGATGCTCCTACCATATTACTGATAGCTACCTCAGTGTTTCTTGGTGCCTCCATCGCTGCATTTGGTATCACATTAGCTCTACAAATTGCTGATTGTAGTGGACAACCTACACCTTCATTATTTAACTTCTAGATCAGGTTAATCGTGAGGTGTATTCTGATTGCGAGGAAAATGCTATTCCTCGCAATCGGAAGTCAAAGTATTTTCGATAGTTTCCGTCTCTTTTAGGAAGGAATGTCTCGTGAATTTATTTGTCGGAAATGGAAAAAATCTCATCTTGGTAATGTTATGTATCATTTCTTTAGGATGTTTTGGTGCGTGGATACGTTTAAAGCGTAAGCCTTCGACTATAATTTTAGGGATGTTAATATTCTTGAGTATACTTGATGGAGCTTTGGCCTTCATAGGATGCCTTTTTCTCTTTTCTCTCAAAGCTTTACCTGTACTCGTCATTATTGTGTTTATTGGAAGCATTACAGTGTTCATACTGAGTTTCTATTACCGGAAACAATAATGTAATAATGTTTACATTTATTTCGTTTTTCTATCAGATAAATCGGTTTTAGGACTTTTTAAAGAAAGGAGAAGGTGACACAAATGGATTTTGAAAAGAGAGCAGAGCACGATAAAAAATGATTTAGCCTCAGAAAACTTAATAAAAGAACAGAAACAGCTTATAACTGCTTTAGCTAGCATTATTAAAGAATGTGAGGAGTTACTCATTACGTGTAAAGATGTGCTTAAATATACCCCTGCTTCAAACATTATGAGGAAGCGCATAGATGAGGTTTTAAACGATATCTCTCGGATAGATCTATGTTAGAAATTCATCCGAAATTTAGAGGACGAAAGATTTATCCTGAGCACTTACTATTACCTCTTCGACGGTCAGGCCTACCACAGAGGCAAGATCGATAGCACGGGTGCTCTGGTGGGCAACGAGACGTATCAGTACGATCCCTATGGGCAACTCATCCGGCAGCCCAGGAGTGCAGCGTTGCATACGAACACATGGCGCTATGCCAGTGGCTACTACGATGTGAGCACCGGGTTGTACAAGTTCGGCATCCGCTACTACGATGCGACGACGGGTCGTTGGACCCAACGTGATCCGGTTGGGGGGAGTTTCCAGGAGACGACCAAGACGAACCCGTATGTGTATGCGGGGGATGATCCAGTGAATGAAGTGGATCTAAGTAGAGTCGTGCTGGCTTACCATTAATAGCAGCAATCATTGGAGTAGGTGGTATATTTGTTGCAGGTTTTGCTCTGCTTGCCTTGACACCTCCTGGTTGGGCCGCAATCGGAGCTGCCCTTACCGCAACAACAATTACCGCAACTACCCTTTCTACATTTGCCTATATAAGTGTAGCTATAGGATTTGCACTAGCATCTGCTACTGCTCTTGCTGGAGTTGCAGGCTGTCAGTAGTAAGACTTAACCTTATGAAAGCTAACAAGATTTGTGGCACAAATCTTGTTAGTCTTTTGTCAAGGTTTTGCATTACCATGAAAAAGTGTTATTTTTTCACTACAGCTACAGTAGTACTGATAGTATTAGTGCTGTTTACTTTAAGATAGAAAGGATCATCAAATGAACGACGAAGAACAATCAGTGTTTATTAAGCCTTGTTCAAAATGCGGAGGGAAACGTATTAAATCAGCAACTCAACCTGCTCTTGTACTAATACGGCCACTTCAATCGATAAAGGCGTTTTTCTCCTCTACGTCTAATATGTCGAACATAAAAGTCATGGTTTGTACTACTTGCGGTTATGTAGCTTTTTATGCAACTGAAATAGATCATATTCAGATTAAAGAAACAGACTAATGATTTTCTTATCTGAACAGCTTGCAGAAAATTTTATCTTGCATTGCTCAAGTGTAAATATGTCTACGTATAAATATCCATTGGAAATTGTAGTTAAGGAAATTCTATCTCTTTTTGCGGTAGTCACGGCAACAGCAAAAGAAAGGGTATGATAATTATGAGTAATCGCAGCAGCGACCAAAAAGCGGTCATTGTATTGAGCAACCGTAGTAAAAGAAGATTGGTATGGAAGTCTATCGTCTTCCTGGCCTGTATATTCAAAATAGTCGCAATTTGGATTGGTTTTGGTTATAAATCAATCTATGGTGTACTAATAGCCATTATTGGCTTTTGTATATTTGCCGCTGCTCTACTGTTTTATCAAAGTAGTAAAGAGGAAAATAACAAATAAACCACTTTATACTATTGTTTGGTTTTGAGATAAGAACCGCTCTCTTTTTTAGTGTAATTGATTTATCAGTAAAATCTGTACTGCAATAAATGGCAGTATTTATTACGCTTATCAATAAAATATGCTTGATTGAATGAATAGTGATGTTATCAGGTATTGTATTCACAATCATTGTAGCCAGCTCATCGACGAGCGCACCTCCACAGGCACCTACTACTACCTCTTCGATGGCCTGGGTTCAGTGGTAGGTCTGACCGATAGCACGGGCGCTCTGGTAGGCAACGAGACGTATCAGTACGATCCCTATGGGCAACTCATCCGGCAACCCAGGAGTGCAGCGTTGCGTACCAATACATGGCGTTATGCCAGTGGCTACTACGATGTGAGCACAGGCTTGTACAAGTTCGGGATCCGCTACTATGATGCCACGACGGGACGCTGGACGCAGAGGGATCCGGTGGGCGGCAGTTTGGCGGAGACGACCAAGGCGAACCCGTATGTGTATGCTAACGATGATCCAGTGAATATGGTCGATCCCGAGTGGGAAAAATACAATAGCAGGTCAATGCCTGGCAGGAACATTGGCTGCGGTGGGAATCGGATTAATCACAGTTATAGTCACTATTATTACAGGAGGTGGAACTATAGCATTGGGCATCTTTATGGCAGCTATGTGGCTTCAAGTACCCAGTGACACTTTAATCATCGCCATTGTTGGGGGCTGTCTAGGAGCTGGGCTAATAGAGATACTCAGTGAAGCGGGGATTTCATAACTTTTCTATAGCGACTCCTATTCTGTAGGCCATGAAGATAAGGATACAAAAATCCAAATTCTTTATGGCCTGTTTGAACGCAGTGTATGCATTCATAGCTCATAGCCTATCAACATTACCTTTTCAGAAAGGGCTATTCCTATGATGTGTATGCTCTACTTTTAGAGAATTCATGAAAGGATATCGATAAACATGGTGAACTTTTTTTACACAAACTCCGAGCTAGCTGCAGTGATAACAAGCGCTTGTCTCTCAATTGGAATTACATCGCTTCTTATAGGATTGGGTGAACGACATGTTCCATCTACTGCAAAAAGTCGTCCAAGGATTGGATTTATCGCTGGAATTCTATTTTTGTTTGTTACGGCTCTGATAATTACCGTACTACTTTCATCAAACAATACACGTACACATACAGTAGTGAACCACTGGTCAATACTATTTTATCTTATCAATACTTATTCTCAGTGCTATTTTTACTCCCATAGGTTACTTTACTAGTTTGCAAGTGAGGAAAAACACATTTGGAAGATAAATATATAATACTTATCTTTGTGTGATAGAGCATCAAGCACCGGAGCGTTAGTGGGCAACGAGACCTATCAGTACGATCCCTATGGGCAACTGATCCGGCAACCTCGGAGTGCAGCGTTGCGCACCAATGCGTGGCGCTTATGCCAGTGGCTACTACGATGTGAGCACGGGCCTGTACAAGTTCGGGATACGCTACTATGATCCCACGACGGGACGGTGGACGCAGAGGGATCCGGTGGGCGGGAGTTTCGCAGGAGACGACGAAGGTGAACCCGTATCTGTACGTGGGGGATGATCCGATCAATCAAACAGATTTGAGCGGGAGAGGTGCCCTTTCAGATCTTTACTGTGTCGGTGCCTGGGTGGCCGGCTACTTAGCTTTCGATACGATTGCAGGACCGAACTCTTGCAGCTTTTTTCGGTACTGCACTTGCTCTCCTGGCTGGGGGCCCTATTGGAGCATTCTTTGCAGGATTGGTTCTAGGAGCAGCTTATTTTGTAGTGCTTGCAGAGTTTATATTCGTCTTTAATAACATGGTTGCTCCATCGTGCGGTTACGCAGCAATTTCGGACTAATTTGGGTTAATAGTATGTGAGTAAAGAAATGTGGTGAGATCATACTGGAAAAACGTCAATGATCCAGTAAAGACATCACTCTACTCATAGAGATAGAGCTTATAAGACTTCTACTCCTTGAGAAGAAATACTTAAGAATGAGATATCTTATAAGCTCTCCTTGAGAGTTTCAACCAAAGAGAAAAGAAAGAGGATCGGTTATGCCCTTTAAACAACGATTACTAGTTGCTATGAGTGGATCTATGACATTCTCACTTTGTGGATTGTTTATTTTTCTTGCCAGCCGCTATTTTCATCTCATAAGGATTATTGCTACCTTAAGTATCCTTATGGTCTTAGGTGGACTTATTGCTGCAATCGTGCTATTTTTATATTACGTGAGAAGTTAATCCTATTTATCATATTATACGAAAATGATGGTAAAGTCATAGTCGCAGCTATGTTTTGAAACTTTCTCACATTTCTCGTTGTATTACATGCAGAAACCAGACAGGAAAGAAAACAAAAGGGGATTCACTGCAACAATATGGTCTTGAACCATGCCCTAAATGTGGAGGAAAACGCGTTGCGGTTGAAACAAGTTCCGGCTATGGCATAGCTGTTAGTCAACCACAAGGTAATCCAGGTTGGGTGGGCAACAAAAAAAGGACAACAATTCAATCATCTGCCTGTATCAGCTGCGGCTACTTAGAACTGTATGCGCGGGAACCAGAAAAACTTGTTCCAGACACTTAACCAATGGAGATGACGAGCGTGTATTACTCTGCTCCACTCCTTATTTATATTGTACAAGAAAACTACAAAAACTATCATCAAGTACATTTTTATCATTTGAGGTATAGAACTGCAATAGTAGTCATAAGTGGGACTAAAAAGGTCAATTTCCTTCCACTATTATGAAAAAGGCATCACGCAAATGACGACAAGTAGAATTTTTTTTGCTTCGCTCCCCTGCTTTTTATTGTCATTGGTTTTGTAAATCTAGGCACCGTCCGCCAATTATCATCATTTAGCAGCTTTAGGAGCTTCCCTTACGTGTTTTATTGGAGCAGGTGTGATCTTTATTGGTTATTTTATACTCCGTAAAAAAAGGAGACTTTTGAGGATAATGCAAGGCTCAATGTTGTCGTAGCTTATAACAAATAAGGTCAGAAATCAAGTATGAAGAAAAAGGGAAAAGGGGGGCACTTCATTTTTATTGAGGGAAGAATAGGAGACCTGTAAGAGCCGCTGGATCGAGCTAGAAGCTGGGCTATATCTTTATATGAAGGAAACTGCATTGCCCATCAGTACAATCTATGACAAAAGATCAGCATCTTTCTAGGACAAGCTAGGACGCGACGAGCGCACCTCTACAGGCACGTACTACTACCTGTTCGATGGTCTCGGCTCCGTGGTGGGCCTGACCGATAGCACGGGTGCACTGGCAGGCAACGAGACGTATCAGTACGATCCCTATGGGCAACTCATTAGACAACCCCGGACTCCGGCATTGCGCACGAACACATGGCGCTATGCCTCGGGGTACTACGATGTGAGCACGGGCTTGTACAAGTTCGGCATCCGCTACTATGATGCCACGACGGGACGCTGGACCCAACGTGATCCGGTTGGGGGGAGTTTAAAGGAGACAACCAAGACAAACACGTATGTGTATGCCAACAATGATCCTGTGAATATGGCGGATCCCAGCGGTGCTGATTCCTGTGGTTTCACGGCAACTGGACTTGTCATATTGGGCGCTGTTGCAGCGGCAGGAATTATTGCACTCACTGTAGCAACTGGTGGTTTTGATCTAGCTGTTATGGCTGGTGCTTCAGCTGCTATTGGTGCAGGAACTGCACTTGGCATTATAGGAGAAGTAGGAGCTCTATGGGGATTTGTACAACAGTCTAGTAATACTTCAGCAGCGTGTGGTGGCCAGAGCTACTAACTAATTCGAGAGAATCGAAAAATCTATATGGAGAAGGTGAATGGGAACATAGGCAAAGGATAATACGTTCCCATTTATCTTCTAACTGCATATTCCTAGTGAATGCCTATTTTTATAAGGCAAACATGAATTGCTTTATAAAAATGGGCATTTACTAGTTCAAGATATTAAGTGCTTTCTATAGCATCAAAAAAAATACTTTGCGTGCTTCGAAAATAAAAAGCGCGTGTGGTTGAAAAGAGAAAAGGAAAAGACATGAACCAAGCGAAGCCGGGTGTCTATCTCTTTTGTGCAATCATCTTTCTATTAGGTGCAATTGCTACATTTTTTATATTAGGAAACAATACAAGGTATATCATTTCACTAGTTGAGATGGCTGCATTTTTGGCTTTCATCCTTCTATGGAATCAAAACGTTTATCTTAGTACTCTAAGAAGGTGTTTCTTAAATGGCGTAGAGTAGTAATCTAGGAATTCTCTCTACGTCTCCCCTCTCTTTTGATGTTAAACCAGATCTAAAGATGAAGCCTTTTGATAGAAAGGAAAACAGATCAGGAATGGATAAAGATAACACACCCCATCCCACATTGCCTCCCTGTTCCATCTGTAGAGCAGAACCCGAGAAACGCAAATGGAGCAAAACGTTTGCAGGAGCATATGGCGCGGGAAGTATTCTGCTTATATCGAGGGAGCAACAGAGTTTCTGGTCGGGTCGCAGGCCGAAACTCTCGCCCGCTTCTTCTGTCGTCTGTACTCAATGTGGATATGTTCAGTTCTTTGTGAAGCCTGAGGATTTCAGGGATAACTCACCCTCATAAGATATGTCTTAAATCCGACACATTATAAGTACCCCTCCCTGTTTCATAACCTGAGTTAAGTAAGAGATCTAACGAATGGCATAGGTTCGCTGGCAGGCAACGAGACGTATCACTATGATCCCTACGGCCAACTGATCAGCCAGCCTCGCACAGCGACGTTGCGCACAAATGCATGGCGCTATGCCAGTGGCTACTACGATGTGAGCACCGGGTTGTACAAGTTCGGCATCCGCTATTATGATGCGACGACGGGTCGGTGGACCCAGAGGGATCCGATTGGGGGGAGTTTGCAGGAGACGGTGAAGGTCAATCCGTATGTGTATGCCAATGATGATCCGGTAAATGAAACGGATGTAAGTGGTCGATGCAGCGATTTTGCTAGAATAGCCGCTTTCGCAGCGTTGGCTGCAGCATTTCTAGTACTTGCTCCTCTTCTTGCAGGATTAGGACCAGCCGATTACATAGCAATTTACCTAATTCTTACAGAGTCAGATACAGGAATACTAGCAAGCCTTGGCCTTGTCGTAGGTATAGGAACTTTTCTTGATTGTCTGACAAGTTAAAGAGAAATCACTGACCTGTAGTGTGTTGTTTCTAGATTGATATAGAAGTAGAAGTTCCATTACCCAATCTTCTGAGAAGAGAAAGAGACATGAAGAACTTCTACTTCTAACAATAATTCCAAGGAGAAAACCTATGTCTATTTTTCAAGAAATTGCGTTATTTTGTTGGGTCGCTGCTATAATATTGTCAGTTAATGTTTTCAGAAATAGAAATAATAGGGATAAAAGAAGCTTTTCAGGCATTATTCTTATTGATGTAGTTTTAACGATATATGCAATCACGATTTTATATTCGTACTTTCATGGCTCTAAATGAACGAAGCTATTTGAAAGTGCACTCTTCATTTCTTCATAAATACTATAGGATAATACTACGTGCTCAATAATCTCTAACAGTTCGCGGGTGGCTACTACGATGTGAGTACTGGGTTGTACAAGTTTGGGATACGCTATTATGATGCGACGACGGGACGCTGGACGCAGAGGGATCCGGTGGGCGGCAGTTTGCAGGAGACGACGAAGCCCAATCCGTATGTGTATGCCGGTGATGATCCGGTCAATCGAGTTGATCCCAGTGGAGCATTTACATGTGGTGGTGCAACAGCGATAGTGGTCGCGCTTGGAGTTGGAACACTTCTTGCTGTGCTTTCTGTCGTTTCTTTGGAGCGTTTGCCATTGCTGCTGCTGGCTTTGGAGGGATAATTGGGATGTTGATTGCAGGTGATGCAGAGACAAACACTTGTGGACAAGGAAATCTTTTCTAAGCGTTGTTTTATACTGGATTAGCGTATAAGCAGATGCTAAAACGCTGATGCGAGTAGTGTTATCAGGCGAAGCAACTCATGACGTACTGATATTGACTTCTCGGCAACTTTTTATGCGGGTCTGAAGATCTCCTCAGACCCGCATAAAAATCAAATTTTAGATACTTCTTTCCAGGAAAGGAACTTGAAGATGGGTAAAAATAGATATGCACCACTCATGATGTTTATTGCTGCTATAATATTTTTTATAGTGGCTGTGATTTTTTTGCTGAATGGACCTGAAGGCAGTCAAAATTTGATGGATTGATTATAGGGATTATTGGAGTATTTCTTTGTTATATCTTTTCTTATGTATGGGAGTACAAGAAGACATAGATAATAATAATGTATATTGTGTTACCCTCTGAGTGAGAAATGCTTTGACTAAGTTGCTTCTAAACAGATGAAGTATTCAGGCCAGTAAAACGAAGTATGTTTTCATTGAACTATATCCAAATTGGATCAAAGTTTTGAGAGAGAAGGGAAATTCACTATGGATAAAA
>CAVSVN010000016.1:0-12857 GCA_963731415.1 uncultured Chloroflexia bacterium | reverse complement strand
CCTTCCAAGCAGGTTGTCGCACTTCCAAAGTCAGTTCGATGCAAGAAAGCGACAACAAGGAGCAGCCAGAGACGCCTTTATTTTTGGAGAGTAAACGGGTCATTGAACAAGCCTCCTCACGCTTCTGCATGATCATGCATAAAGAGAAAGAGCCAGAACGACTCAGCCGATCCCCTTCTGATGTAATGCCAAAAGAACGCGACGGACCGTTTCATGAGAAACCCCATAATCGCTGGCAACTTTTCGCAGGGGCTCCTGATTCTCCAGAACACGACGTTGCACAGTGGCCCATTCGGCAGGAGGAATGCCATGCTTTGGTTTTGCGGGACCAGGTCGTCGTCCTGCCACAAGGGGAAGTGGAGTATTTCCATTCACTTTCAGTTGAGTGAGGACCTGTTGGAGCTTTTGCGAGAGGAAACTAGCAGGGGAAACGAAGTGGATGAACATAGGTGAGAGCGAGGCCGATGCCCGTCGGTTCCGGTTTTACAAATAGTGCAATTTACCCTTGATAAATTGCACTATTTTTCTTTTTTTGAAAGAAGACTATACTCATTTTGAAACGCTTAAAACTCTTTCATCCTCCCCCTTCTCTTCTCTCCTCCTTTAGCTTCTCAAGGGGTTTCAAGCCTCTTCCTCAATGCAAACGCTCTCTTCCTTTTTTCTTCCCTGAGATTATTTTTTCTACGAAAGCACAGACTGGCTCATCTTGTCGGCATGACGCATTTTGCGGTTCATTCTCGCTCTATCTCTCTTTTATCATCAAATACTCTTTATAAGAGATATATTAAAAGTGCATTCATATCATGACGTATGAGAAGGGAGAGGTCCTGAAAACAGAACTCTCTTCATTGAATGGTTCGACACGACGACAGTGATCCCCACACATTTCAAGAAGCTGATCGATTTCTTCTTCTGTTCTCACACTCCTTAAAAGCGGGGCAGGATCATTTCTCCGGGGAAGGTATGAGTGGCGGTCTCAAAGATTAGTATTGTACGTACCTCTCTATTACAGTGATCTCGGGATGTATTCATCTACCTTTCTGGAGGCCCTTCTGATTGGCAATAGAGCCAGTCTTTGTGACCTACTGTTTCCTCTACACGTCTTGCTCTACAAGCATGGTAGTTCCAATTAGTAGCAGATGCATTGAATTCTCTCTATCCGTATAACAAATAATGAGCAAGCTATCTGCTATCTGCCGTTTACACCTTGCTTCGCAATCTACAACTCCTCAAGGAGGTATTTCATGGCACCATCTTCCCGTTGTTGCGCCGTCTGCAATGCAGATAATTTGTTGGAGGTATCCTTCTGTACGACCTGTGGTGGGCCAATGGAGGAGATGCCTATCATCAGCAATGCGACTGGCCTCATACCACAAAATCAACTTCTCAAACAGCGCTATCGTATCCTTACGCAAATTGGATGCGGCGGCTTCGCAGCAGTTTATAAGGCCGAAGACCTGCACTTCTATTCGCGCCTGATTGCCATCAAGGAGATGAGCCAGAGTGGCTTGAGTCCAAAGGAACACACTAAAGCCGTTGACGCGTTCACACACGAGTCGCAGATGCTCGCCAGCCTCCAGCATCCCCACCTGCCCCGCATCTATGACTACTTCACGCAGGCAGGACGCTGGTACCTCGTCATGGACTTTCTCGGGGGCGAGACACTGGAGAACAGACTCCATCGTCAGCCCAATCAGCGTCTCTCACTTCAGGAAACACTGAATATCGGGCTGCAGCTCTGCTTCGTACTTCATTACCTGCACACACGCCATCCATCCATCATTTTCCGCGACTTGAAACCATCGAATATCATGTACACGCCTTCGGAGCATCTCTACCTGATCGACTTCGGCATCGCACGCCATTTCAAGCCCGGACAGACGAAAGATACCATTCCTTTTGGCTCGCCGGGTTATGCAGCGCCAGAACAATATGGGAAAGCACAGACCACGCCGCAGAGCGATATCTACAGCCTGGGCGTCTTGCTCCATCATCTGCTCTCGGGCGAGGACCCATCTGAGAAACCGTTTTTCCTCGCTCCCTTGCACCTGGTGGATTCAGAAGAGTTGGCTTGTCTGGAAAGCTTGATCGAGCACATGACACAACTCGACGCGATCCGCCGTCCCGCTACTATAGCCGAGGTGCAGGCCCAATTGCAGCCACTGGTCGAGCGCGTTTCGGAAAAACGCAGCGATGTCTTTCTACTTCGAGTGCCACTTGATGAGCTAGACTCTCCCGAACACTCCCGCGTGCAAGAACACCCAGGTCAGAAGGTTTTTGAACGCCCGCGGAACCCCACCCGGCGTCGGCTAGTGATCGGAGGGCTGCTGACGAGTGTGGCGCTGGCCGCAGGTATGGGAAGCCTACTTACCCTTTTCCCTGCGTCCCATCCAGTTGCGCACAAAGCGCTTCCTACTCCGTTACCTATGAAAGAATTTCCCGCAACGAATGCTATGTTTGGTTTTGATGCCCAGCACACCCGCTTTAATTCTTCCGAGCGTCTCCTCAGCCCCGCTAATGTTTCGCGTCTGGCAATTGCATGGACATCTCCACCGGACGGCGATTTCATATTTCCCTCCTCACCCACAGTCTGCGGAAATACACTCTATGTTGTTTCAGTTGAGGGTCGTTTGTATGCTTTCAATGCTGCAACAGGCCAGATCAACTGGGTTTCTGATCCCCATTGGACCGCAAACTCATCCACCGTATGCACACCTGCGATCGTGACTGGCATCGTCTATGTCTGTATGCCAGATCAGAAATTATATGCCTACGATGCCCATAGCGGCAGATTACGCTGGTCCTCTCCAACTTCTATCACGCTCGCTGTGAATGCTCCACCTACGGTGGTGGATGGTGTCGTTTACGCTACAGGTGACGCTTATGATACTCCCCCTACCCCTACAAGGCAGAGTCAGGTCTATGCCTTCGATGCAGCTACTGGTCATATTCGCTGGATCTCCGATCACACACCCGGTTTTTTAGACTCATCACCGAATGTGGCACATGGTATGCTCTTCGTCAAAGCCTCGATCTATGATGCTGCCGAGAGTCACATCTATGCCTTTGAGGTGACGACCGGAAAGACACGCTGGGTATCCGAGTCGGTTAACGGCGGCATTGCATCTTCGACAGCAACGGCCAATGGTATGGTCTACATTGAGGCCGGATATGGGGGCATGGTTGCCTTCGATGCTGCTACCGGACACAAGCGTTGGGAGTATATTTCGAATGCAGATTACGCCACCGGATCCTCACCGGCACTCGCTAACGGATATGCCTATATTAGCCTGATTGATGGTCGGGTCTATGCTCTAGATGCAATGGGCGGAAATGTCCACTGGATTTCTGAGCCTATCGGGGCTTTCGCTGGTAGTTCACCTCTGGTAGCCAACGGCGTACTCTATATTGGTTCGGCAGGTGTTAAAGATGCGCATGTTGGCAGCGTTTTTGCGCTTGATGCCACTACTGGCCGTACACTCTGGTCCTCTCATGCGACTGGCGACACCATGACTACCACGCCAACGGTGGCCAACGGCATGGTATATATTGTTTCAGGAGATAGTTCTTTAACAAAGAATGTAAATGGGAAACTCTACGCCTTTCACGTGCCTCAGTAGTACTACAACCGTAGTTGGGTCTCCATGGATCCTCTTGTCGTAGGGCACTGGAGGCAGTACTCCAGGTGAGATCCTTTCGGCCTCACAGCTACTCTCGCGACCTCGGGTCACACTCCTATTTTACACGTACCTCGGCACTGGGTCTTCATCAGTGTCAAGTGAAACGAAGTAATCCTGAAACAAGCCATGAAAGAAGCGGTAGCCTTTCCTTCCTTCTTTACTTAACAAATTATAGCGGCATGCGTCTTCAAGGAAGTCTCCATAGCGCCAGGGAATGAGGCCATCACTCCATAATAAAAAACGTAGTATCTGGTGTCGCCACCAGATCATGCCACCTTTTACTAACATAATAACTATTCCTACCGTCAAAAATGTCACTAACGCGGTACTCATTCCCCAATAGAGACTATTAAACAACCCTTTGATAGACAATGTGCCCGTATATGTATCAGTCAACCAGAGACTTAGCGTAATAGTAATACCAGCTATACATGCGCTGATGATACCCCCTATAAGCCCCAGATGCAGTCCATTGCGTCCAGACCAGCGTATCCCCTCATTCGGTATACTACTCAGTTCCTCATCGGGCATGGTATCTCTGGAGAGGCCCTGGAAAAGGCCGATCAGAAACCAGTAATCGACCGCAGAACCCAACGCACAAATCACGCCAAAAATCAGCCCATAGCTCAATCCATATCTCGATCCATAGTCCAGGCCAAATCCCACGTACGTACCAACCCCGACGAGCAGAATAGTATTGAGATGTTTTCTATTTATCAGGCTACGCCAGAATTTTCCCAAGGACAGCTCTATCATCTCTGTAGAGGGAACCTTCATTGCTTGTTTTCTGAGAATGGAGGCGGTCAGGATTCCACTCAGCGCGTAGATCAGCACAAAACCCATTCCAGCAAGGATTCCTTCACGCGGTCCGTCGGTGAGTGTGCGAATCAGTCCCCAACTTACTCCGGTAAGTAGACCAATGAGCAGACCATCGCGCCACGGATTTACCGACAACAAATAGCTCCACAGGTATTTTCCAGTAGATATGAGATGCGCAGTGGGAAAGTGGTCTCTTTGAGAAGATGACTGTATTGGAGGGAGAAGCAATAAAAGCAGAAACATCCATATTCCAAAAATCAGTCCCCCAAAAAAGGAGAAAGGAGAGTTTATACTCACATCGATGAAGATGAGAACAGCAGCCTGGACTCCCCCAAGGAGCAGTGCGCTTCTCAGAACGGCGCGTGAGGATTTTTCTTTCAGTAACCGACTCGACCCGGATTGAGAAGTATATCTGGTACTCAGGAGGTCTCCCATGAAAGCTCCTGGTAGGGAGTGGACAAGTAAATCCGCAACGTCGTAATGTAAGAAAAAGTTATTAACCAGGCAGGTCAGCAGAAATCCAATCAGAATACCAGGTAATCGGACACCTAGCCAGATATAGAGCCAGCGCAATCCTCCTTCTGGCAGCCAATCAGGCTGAAGTTGCTCTAAGTAGAACACACTCAGTTTGTGTTGCTGCATCTGTTGCGCAAGCCATTGCAACTGCCGTCTCATCCGTATCTGCGCTTGTTTTTCAAGCCCCAGGAGCATCTGATGCAGATAGTAGGTAAACATCTGCTGTTTGAGCGTGACAGTTGTGCTCTCTTTCGGAAGTTGCTCCAACACTTTACCCTGATAGAGCATGACGGCAGTATTGAGCATCAGCGGTGTTTTCAAAAGATCACAAAACGTCGCATTGGTCCGCACCTCTTCGCGTAGGGGTGTCAGCGATGGATCAACAAGATAGGTATCGATTTGCTCAGGTGTGAGTGGCTGCACAATGACCGTACTTTGTACCATAAGCTCCACAGGATTATCCGGGTACAGATACTCTTCCTTTCGCGAACAAACGACAAAAGGGAGCAGGGATTCCCGTTGGTGGGTGTTAATCGCTTCGATACAAGCAGAACGAGCCTCGGCAGCAACTTCATCGAGGCCATCAAGGAGCAGTTGAAAACCGTCCACCAGCCACCGTTGCCCTAGTTTCTCAGGAATGTGATAGCTTATTGCTAGCTCCTTAACTATCCAATCGCTTAGTGGCAATTGTTCCTGTGCCCAGGAAGAGAGGTTCAGGACAACTGGGAGTGATATGGACTCCTTTTGTTCAGTTCTCTGAAGCAGAATAGCAGCCAGACGATAGAGAAGGGATGTTTTACCAGCACCCGGTTTTCCCAGAATGAGTAAACCCCGTGTTACCTGATCATACACAGTAACAATGGTTGTTTCTTCTGGCAGTGCTCGCTCACGACGCCTGGTGCCTGGGGATTGTCCTGGTTTAAGAGGCATATGGGCAAAGCATTCATGCAATTCGATAGAGATGAAATTCTTGCCCGAGCAACGCTCCTCTAACTCTTCTAGCTTATCTTTGTACCTTTTGCGCAACACATTAAAAAGCAGTCTGCGGTCTTGTTGATCTTGAGCGAACTGTTCGGCCTGAATAAAACCGCCCTTTATAGCATAGTTGTGCGCCTCTTCAATGAGATGTATTTGCTGCCCAGGAGGAAAATGAGGCGTCTGTCGCGAAATAGCATCCAGCTGCACTTCTTGAGCTTCTGGTTGCGTGGCTTCTGCCTCTTCTCCATTACTTTGAAGAGTGGTAGAGGGTGACGTAAGATTTTGTAGTACCACATTCTCTATCTCTAGTGGCGCATTATCTTTAACAAATCCTAGATCCGCTTTTGTTTTTCTAAAGAAACTCGCACAGTTTATTGAGCCAATATTCCTGTGGAAAGGCTCGGCCAGCTTCCCAGCGCTGTACTGTTTTTGTGTCTACCCCTATTTTTTCTGCCAGCTCTCGTTGTGATAATTCTTCTGCTTTACGTACTGCTATCAACTTGTGATTCGGTTTTGGCTGGCTTGTATTTGGCAGCAACGTATTCTTCCCCCTTCCCTAAGGTATATAGCATATGAGAGACTCATACTGTTTTTTTGTCTCCATATCTCTACTATAGCCCTTTCATTTATAATTAGCAATGGTTAGATAACCTATTCTATCCAGTGCTTAAATGTCTCCTTTGCGGTGAATGTCTCCTCACGATTGTCTCTTTTTTGTCCTAAATGGGGCTTCTTTTTGGAATGCTGGCTTTGTATACTCCTCGTGTCTTCAAAAATGGTGTGATGCATTCGATGGATAGCAGCTTTCCTTCTGTATCTGGCTATGCTGTTCAGTTAGCATGCTTTTTTTACCGTCGAATTGCCGTCACGAAAGATCTTTCCTGGATAGGAGGTTACCTTTTGTCAATACGACAGGGTGGCTAACAGCGCCTGGGGATTATGCCGCTGATGGCATTCACCCAAACGATCAAGGCCAGATGAAAATTGCGAAGCATCTCGCTCCAATTATTGGGGCCGCTATCGGCATTGTTTAAAGAAAGGATTCAACGACATTGAGAAAATTTTTTACCAACATGAGAAGTAATAAAATCAGCTCCAGGTTGCTCAGTTTAATGCTCATCAGTTGTGCAGCACTAGGCATAACATTTTTCTCAACAACGCATTCGGCTCATGCTGCGTCTTGTGATGCCTACAGGCCCTGTGCACAGACACCAGTTGCCTCGAATGGTTCAATCACCGTTAGCTGGTCCTATGGTGGAGCAGATGGCAATGTACCGCCGACTGGAATTGACGGTTACAATATCCTATGGTCAGCCAACGACGGCCCTCGGACACAAAGCCATATCGATACCCATGATGCCGTCAGTTCATTTACGATCAACAACGTAGACCCTAATGCCTATTATGGATTTAGTATAGAGGCGTGTGAGACTCACTTTCTGGGGTCTTCAAGCTGTACCGCATGGTCAGATATCGTCTATTATGCACCATATGGGCCTGATACCTGTCTGGGTGGATATGTGTGGCGCCAGGCTTACGGCAGCAGCGATCATGTCTGCGTGACTCCAGAAACGCGCGATCAGGCCGCTTACGACAATAGCCAGGCTGCCTCTCGTGTTGATCCCAATGGTGCTTATGGTCCAGATACCTGTATTAACGGATACGTATGGCGTGAAGCCGACCAAGGGATAGCCTTAATCGTCAGCGATCATGTCTGCGTGACTCCAGAAACGCGCGATCAGGCCGCTTACGACAATAGCCAGGCTGCCAGTCGCACACTCTTCCACTAATCCTAACGTCTTTTTCTTGTTGATAGAGTGGGCTTTTGTCCACTCTTGATACTCTTCTGCAAAATACTGCCGGCCAGCCCCTCAAGCGAGTGGCTGCAATTCTATCTGGTAGCCCAATTTCTCAAAGGTTGTCCATTACCTTGTCTCGCGCACAGAGCTTGCACATTAAGCGCAGACGGCTCTTATGGGAACCCTCAATCTCTGGTTCTCTTCCCATAAGTTCCCTTATTTCCTCAGAGCCATGAGCAAAAGAAAAGGGTGCCTTGCATATGTGGCGAAACAAAAATGTTGCTCGCATAGCTCAACAACATAACATTTTTAATGAAAAACGCCTTGATTGGCTCATCATTATAGTAGGAAGCTGGTTCTTCGCTGGCCTGTACGCGGATGGTTGGGCACATGGTCATTTAGCGCGACTGGAAACTTTTTTTACTCCATGGCATGCGCTCCTCTACTCCGGATTTCTTGCTACCGTCTGTGTGCTTATTAGCATAGCTTTAAGAAATCGTAAGCTCAATGGAACATGGCAACACGCGCTCCCACAAGGTTACCAGATGTCTTTCGTTGGCGTTGTCCTTTTTGGTATTGGGGGCATCAGTGATCTGTTCTGGCATACCCTTTTCGGGATAGAAACAGATATTGCTGCATTACTCAGCCCAACCCATTTACTTTTAGCTGCGGGTCTTCTATTAATCATAGGTGGACCCTTTCGTGCTACCTGGTATCGACCAGAGAAAAAAATATCGCTGCTAGCATTTCTTCCTGCTTTGCTCTCTCTCACATTTATCCTCTCGCTACTCAATTTCTTTACCGAGTTCTCTCATCCATTCGTTCTTTTCTGGGCAGCACCCTCAACGCAACGCATCCAAACATATGGAGTTCTCACGATCAATACACTTGGTCCTGCAATTGGCATTACAGGCATTGAATTGCAGGCGGGGATCTTCATGGCTGTGGTTTTATTGATGATACGACGTTGGCAACTACCCTTTGGCGCATTAACAATTGTCTTTACCTGTAATACAGTATTCTTAGCCATTTTGAATGACCACTACACACTGCTTCTTGCAGGGGCACTTACGGGTTTGTTTGCTGACCTGTTACAGAAATTGCTGCGGCCCTCTTCACTGTACCAGGAGGGGGTGCGTATCTTTGCCTTTACCGTTCCTTTTTTATGGATGGTATTGTATTTTCTGACTTTGTTATTTACAGACAGGATTCAATGGTCTGTTCATCTCTGGATGGGGTCTATAGTGATCGCAGGTTTTGTCGGATTACTGCTCAGCTATGCTGTAATCCCACCACCGTACCCTGATGAGGAAAGAAGACAAGTATAGGCATTTCCACAAAGAACACCCTATACGAAGGCGGTCCTCGTGTCTGCGCCGCAACAACTTGCGCAAGAGTGCCTGCAAGAGGTGTGGTCGTAGCACGCATCTCTCAGCAGGAATTGGGAGGTCAGAGGTGCGATAGGACTGACGATCCTCCTGCACCTCTTCCCGAAAATGTTAAGAAGTCTTCTGCCTTCCTCAGAAGACTTAACTCACCGTAATGCGATCGATATCGGGTCCAGAGGCTGTGCCATTGGAGAACGAGATGGCATCACCGAAAGCATCCAACTGGACCGAGACCGTCGAAACTCTGGACAAAATTCCAGTTCCCATCGTTGGTCCCATGGAAAGCGATGGTCGTGATGGTTTCCCTATCGGAATTGAAGATCTTCAACTGTGCCGATCGGCCAGCATCGCCATCCACATAGTAGATCGTTATGGTGTATGTGCCCGCGATACCTACCGTGACACCGAATTGCAATTCACCGCCATGACCGATCTTCGTCACTTTCTGACCACCGGAACAGGCGCTGCAGGCAGCGACCGCGGCACCTCCAACCAGACCATTCGCTGGGGACTCCGCTTCGTAGCTACCCACGGTGAGGACCTTGCCTTTGGACTCAAGGATGTACGCATTGCCACGCGAAACGGTTATTTTAGTCCCACCAGGAATCACCGTCACCGTAGCGTTTCTGACCACTACTCCTGTCTGCGCGGCGATCGTCACAGCCATGAAGGTAATACCGGTGAGTGGTTTCTCAGGAACCCCCACAATGGTACCTGCGTCACTGGCTCCGGTCGCCACCACATCCTCGACAGTGATATCGTGATAGTTTGGCGTCGTCGCGGTGATGGGGTAGGGTAAATCCGACGCTGGGATCTTAGGAAAGTAAGCGCTGAAGAGGATCGGATGGGCAACGTTGATCATGGTGAGGAGGCTATATCTGACATTGGCAACCTCGCCGCCAACGCTCCGATTCGATTGAATACGAATGCCGTTGGTGGTGCCGTTAAAGGTACAGCCAGACACCGCAATATTTTTGATGCCGCCAGTTATTCCGCTGCCAATTGACACACCAAGCCCATGCTTAAACTGACAGCCCAGAACATCGATATTGGAGGAGCCAAGTTGGGGAGCATTGCTCTCTCCAATCCCGGAGACGATCGCAACATTGTCACCACCAGTATCAATGCTGCACTCGTCAGCACTGGAGTTTTGTGAATTACTGAAGACGACACCGTCCGTATCAGGCGAGTTTGAGGGTGCGGTGATGGTCATGCCCTCGGCGAAGATCCCTGTGGAGCCAAAGGCGTACACGTGTGTGCTCCCTGCATTCTCAAGATGAGTGCCTCCCCCGATATTCGCGTGAGTGACATAGTCCAGTTCGATTAGACGTGGGCGCTCATCGGCCGCCCTCCCGGTCGCCCACCAGACGGCACCTTCCCCATTAATCACACCCCTCCCCTCAATTGTCACATTGCCGATCTTGTATCCATTGAGAAACGCCAGCACTTTGGTATGGAGTGTGACTCCAGGGGGAATGGTGTAATCGCTCAGCGTTTGCGACGCGTCGAGCGTTGCTCCTGGATCAATCCGTAGCCTCAGATTGCTCCTCAGGTACAGTGGAGCGCTCAGATAGGTTCCGGGGGGCACTTCTACAATTTGACCGGTTTGTGAATTGGCACAAGAATCGAACGCCTTTTGAAGAGCAGCAGTGTCCTTGTGTTTTCCGTCGCCTACGGCACCAAAACTTTTGACATTGCAGACGGCGGGAAATGCGTGAACCACGTTGCCTCTTCCGACTATGCCTGCGATAAAAAGTGCAACCATTGCGGTCCAGATCATCCTTGTCAGGAGGATGTAAGCGTACCTGCGCGGTATTGTACCGGTTTTGTCCATCATAAAATCAGAATTCCTTTCTGTGAGACACGAATGTTTTTTAAGACAATGATGAGTATACACAGCCCGCACTCCAAAAAGAAGCTCTATTTAGGACAAAAAAGAGACAATCGCGAGGGGACATTCACCGCAAAGGAGACATTTAAGCACTGGATAGCATAGTTATCTAACACTTGCACATGATAATTGGAGAGCAATTGTCTCACCTCACCTAGAAAAAGCTATTGGAGCCAATGATCTGAACCAGGGACAATATCCATGTTTTTGTCAATGATATTGGGGGTCACCCTCAAATTTGGGGAATAGTGCCTGCTTACAAAGAAGCGGCTATCGTGGTCGTGAGCTTTGAGGGGGTAAGATCATGAGGAAGGATGCGCCGCGTGAGGAAAGACGTCGTTTCCTCAGCTTGGGAGTGAGACGCTGTTTGTGCGGGAGTCCTTGCCTAGGTTTTGGCGGCAGTTCTGTTCTCCATTCACCAGGCAGCTGCCTGAGTAAGGATTCTGAGCCGGTGATGGCCTTCGTTCTTCTCCACATGTGACTTTTAAAGACAAACTCGTTGGTAGAACGAGTTTATTATCTACGCATCGCACTGCAATTTACAAAGATCGCCATTGTTCCAGGAGGACTCAGCGCCGTAATTTTTGGTATTGCGCTGGCACTCCAACAGGGCTACGACATTCTCCATACCCTGTAGCTCTTGCTCTCATTACTTCTTTTCATCTATGCCACTCTGATGGGAATAGCTTATTTTACCCCCAATGATCGGAGAATCTTACGCATATGTCAGGAGGAACAAGCAAAAAACCAGTCTGGAGAAATGAGCCATAGCCTATTACACAGACCACATATTCTCGCACTTCGCCGATCAATGTACTCGCTGTACTTACTCTGATTCTTTTAATGATTGTTAAGCCTCCCGTTTTTCTTCCTTGGGTTGCAGAAGTGGATGACCAAATGCTTCAATAGCACTACCTAGTCGCAAATAGTCCGATCTAGGAGCACCATCAGGATTCATGATCACAAGAGAGCGCTATCGCTCTACCCTCTGTCGTCGAACGTTTACGGCTCGGACCGGGACGATGCTGGATTGAATGTAATAATCTGTCACACGACGTTTGCAACAAAGCCACACATTTACAGTCTACTACTAATAAGACGAATGCCAAACAAAGGTGCTAGGGAAACTATCTTCCTAACACACAATAGCATGACCGCGTGCGTTAAAATGGGTGATGAGTCCAGCTACGATGGAGAACAAAGCAGTGAGGGTGAAGATGATAATCGCTTTTGACTTTGTCGCGCTCGCGTACCGATTGGAACGCACTCATGAAGACGATACCCTGGCTACTGTCAATCGCCAACGCTTGCTCCCAGGCATCCGAAAGCGCATTCTGGTAGTTCATCATATCGCCATCTGTTAGGAAGTTTGTAGTACTGATAACGATGCCCGCTGCTAGTAACAGTTCGCTTGTTTTCGTGACGAGGGCAAAGACAAACTTAATGGTTTTTTCATACCAGTGAAGGTGATCTGTTGGTTCTGCCATGATTCTCTGCTTCTCCCTAACTCCTCCTCATTGGAGCAATGCCGATTGACATGTTTCCAATGAGGAGATAGAATGCGGGTAATCTACCTGCCGCGTGTGGTTCACGTGGCCTGAAGTGACACATCACACGAAGAAGTGTGTCTTGTAGAGAACTAGACTCCCGTCGGTTCCGTTTGAGCAAAATTATACACAAGTATCTCTCAATACGCTTAATACATCTTTAAAATCAGACAAAATTGCCTGATTTTATTTTTATTACCTGTTTTACTCCTATTTTACATGTACGCGGAACCGACCTC
>CAVSVN010000015.1:0-50481 GCA_963731415.1 uncultured Chloroflexia bacterium | reverse complement strand
AGTTCCTGGACTACGATGGTGACCAAAACTGGTTACGGTTTGCCTTCGGGAGTACAACCATTCACGTTTACTCCCCAGACGGCTCGCTATGTGCGGCTAACAGGCACCAACCTGCGGCCTAATCCCAATGATAGCAATCGGTATCGTATGCAGTTGGCGGAGATGGAGATCTATGCCTAAAAAATCTCGCCCTCACGGCAACACCATCGGCCAGTTCGAGCCATGAGGGCGGGGTTAGTCAACAGCCTATAGTCAATGAGTTATCATTGACCACAGGCTGGTCGAATGGGGATGCCAATACCGCTGGCAACAGGTGCAGTTAGACCTCAGGGCTACTCAACCATTCAGCAAGGTAGATCTGTATCCGCGTTCCGATGGGACAAACGCTGGCGAGGGTTTCCCCATCGATTTCACGATTGCGGTCTCCAATAATGGAAGCTCCTGGACTAATGCGGTGACCAAGACTGGTTATCCACTGCCTTCAGGAGTGCAAAGTTTCGCTTTTACTTCCCAGATGGCTCATTATGTGCGGCTAACAGGCACCAACCTGCGGCCCAATCCCAATGATAGCAATCAGTATCGTATGCAGATGATGGAATTCGGCTTTAATACACGCCGAATTCTGGAAACGTATACTGTAGCGGTAGGTAGTTGCTAAGCCGCGTTGTCCCAGCAAGAATTGACTCGCCATCACTTCTAATGATAAAATCTCATCTTGTTTGCAGTTGAATTAAGATCTGTTGAAGCTTTTGATAGAGGAAACTAGCAGGGGAAACAAAGTGAATTAACATCGGTGAGAGAGAAGTCGATGCCCGTCAGTTCCGTTTATACAAACTATACAAAAATATCACTAAATACATGTAGGGTAGCACTCCCTTAACTGGTGAAAAGGTCATGGTGGGTTGAAAAAACGAGCGTTCGTTGGCACGCTTTGAGTATGCAAAACAACAAAGAACCAATGAACGCGTCCCTTCAATTTTGCCCGAACGAGACGTGTTGTGCAAGAGGGCAAATTGGAGTCGGCAACATCAGCATTCATGGTCGCAAACGACCACGATACAAGTGCCATACCTGTGGAAAGACCTTTGGCGAGAGAAAAGGGACCATGCTCGAAGGACTGCATACCGATGAGGAGACGGTACAACGAGTGGTAACACTTCTTGCCTATGGATGTCCATTACAAGCCATTGTTCATGCATTTGGACTCGATGAGCGTACGGTGGCAGCGTGGCAAAAGCGTGCAGGATTCCATTACAAAAGCATCCATGAGGAAATCGTGCAGCAAGGCCAGGTCAAGAGCCAGCACATTCAAGCGGATGAGATACGAGCAAAAGGAAGGAAAATCATTGTTTGGATGGCTTTAGCGATGGATGTGTCAAGTCGGGTATGGCTTGCAGGAGTGGTGAATGAGCATCGAGATCGTCCGCTCATTGATCTTCTTTTGCAGCGTACTCGTGCGTGTTGCCAATTCGTACAAGGGTTGCTTGTCTGTACAGATGGATTAGCCACCTACCCGAAAAGCATCATGCGTGCATTTCGAGAAAAAGTGAAAAAGCATTCAGGACGTGGAAGATGCACCTTGGAAGTCTGGCCGGATTTGTGTATTGCGGCAGTCATCAAGCATACCAAGAAAAAGCGAGTGGTAGAAATAACACGGAAAGTAACGATGGGAGCAGGTGAAAAGGCAAAAGAACTGTTACATCTGACAAAAGGGTGTGTGGAGTTCAATACGGCGTTTATTGGGCGGTTGATCTGAAAAATCTCGGCTGATACTGCTTTATAAGCATCCATACGGGGTCGTAAGAAAACAGCCTGGGGACAGAGCCGATAGGCTGTCTTCGAGGGCATTGCAGAATGGATACCAAATTTTCTAGCCTCATAAGAACAGGTTGCCACGCCACCACGTGTATCAGGAAATCCACCAATAATAAGGGGTTTTCCCCGCAATTCTGGATGATCACGCTGTTCTATAGACGCATAAAAAGCGTCCATATCAATATGGATAATTTTGCGAGGTTGCTTCATCATCGTCTTTCAATATCCATAACAATACAGGTGCCTGCGATACTATTGTTATTCATATGCTACTCATAGTGATCATCTGATGAATATACATTATCGCCAGGGCGGCTACGCTTGATTTTCCAGGCAGCAATAGCATCCTGATGGGTCTTACCTTTATTTTTGGGATCATTAAAAAAGTCGCGCGTAAATCGATTATACTCAAATTGAGGGGCAATTTCTTTTTTTATAGCTCTTATCTTTCTTACGCGCTTCCTCAGCATACCAGGCATCGATAGCATCCTGGTAGGTTTTGCCAACATTCTGTTTGAAAAAATCTTGCATATAAACCGAAAAGTGAAATGATGATCCAATGATTGCCTCGAAAAAGGCGCGATTTTCTTGTGTGCACTTGAAATTAGGGGGAATAAGCGTATCTGGACCAAGAGAAGTATTATAGCGCCCAGAGGATGCACTCTTTTGCACCCACGGGGAGGTATCTGGCCTAGTCCTGCCGATGGGGATTGAGAGGCGTGAATTGGCCCGATCTGCCTGTACAACAAAACCAGTCATCAAAAAACGCTCAATCCGCTTGCTAATCTCAATTTTACCACCACAGGTACTAATACCATATTGTCGACAAAAATCTTGCAACTCTTCTTTCAACCAATAATAATTACAAAAATCTTCAATGCTAATAGATCGTGTCAGATCTGGACGAAGGGTCTCTTGCTCGTTATTTTGCTGAGACATTCTATTTTTTCAAGCTCCTCTGTGCTTCTTCAGCATCTTATCAATAGGGGAAGCGGCTGTTCGTCAATCTGTCGGTGAAATATGGGCCAATAAATCCTCCCACAGAAAAACATCGCATACTACACTTTTTTATGTCACCTCATCTATTATCCCAATTGACACGACAATTGTCAATAGCAAAAATCTACATCTGAGCAGACCTACGTAGATTACATCTATCTATTTTCCCTCAATATAGTTACAATATAATTTAATGGCGAAGGAGTTATTGTACCAATTGTTATTTTTAATGATAGAAGGAAACAGATAACGGTTATGAATGAAGCATCCTCACACCTGGCAACGCCCTGGCTTCGTTATGCCCAACCAGCAACAGCACAAACACAGATACGAATCTTTTGTTTTCACTTTGCTGGTGGTAGTGCATCAGCTTTTCGCACCTGGGTCAATGCCTTCCCTACCAGCATACAGGTCTATCCCATACAACTTCCTGGGCGCGAGAACCGCATCAAAGAACTACCTTTTACCCAACTTTCAGATGTGGTACAAGAAGCAGAGCAAGCCTTACGTCCCTTTCTGATGCCACCATATGCCTTCTTCGGTCATAGCATGGGTACGCTTATCTCTTTTGAGTTAGCGCGTTTCCTCCGTCGAGCAGGAAAGCCCTTACCAATCCATATCTTTGTTGCAGCCCATCGTGCACCTCATTTGCCAGATCCGTTACCACCAGCATTTCAGCTTCCGTCGGCAGCATTTATTGAGCGCTTACGTAGCCTTGGTGGAACCCCTGAAGCCGTACTTGAGAATGCTGAGCTACTCACCATGTTGCTTCCCATTTTACGAGCTGACTTTGAGGTTTGTGATACCTATCGCTTTCAAGATGAAAAAATGCTTACCTGCCCTATTTCAGCATTTGGTGGTTTGTACGATCGTCAAGTCAGATATTCAGACTTGGAGGCGTGGAGGCTGCATACAAGCTCATCTTTTCAGCTACGGCTCTATCCAGGAAATCACTTCTTCTTACCACACAACCAAAAACAAGTCGTGCAGGCTCTTATTAACGATCTCTCAATGACTTACGACCGCAATCTGACAAATTAACCACTATACTATTCGGTAATGACTCTATAGTGATCGAGCGCGAAACATCTGAGAAGCTAGCTTCTCTCTCCTTAATCGTCCCAGTCGTTCGGGCTGTTCGAGAATACCCCTTCGATATTCCCGAACAGCCCGAACGACTGGTCTCCATTACTCTATGGGACGAGACACTCAAAGATCCTTTGCACATCTCGGAAGAAGGACCTGTTCACCTGAGTGAACTCACCGTCGGTTTCTCCTTTGTCTACTTAAAAGCTTTTCCTCTCCTCGATAACGTCTTTTTTGCGACAGGCAAGAAGAACACGACGTACCGTCTCATGAGAAACGCCATAATTGCGAGCAACGTGACGCAATGGTTCCTGATTCTCCAAAACACGACGTTGCATAGTAGGCCACTCAGTAGGAGGAATGCTATGTTTCGGTTTCGCAGGTCCTGGCCATCATTGTGTTAGCAGGGGAAGTGGTGTATTTCCATCGGCTTGCAGGGGTGCTAAGAGGTGTTGAAGCTTCTGGGAGAGGTAACTTGAGGGAGAAACGAAGTGGATGAGCACTAGTGAGAGCGTAGCCGTTGCCCGTCGGTTCCGATTTTATAAATAGTGGGACCTATCAAGGATAGACTACACTATTTTTCTTTTTTTGCAGGAAGAGTTACCTTGCTCCTCCCTTGCCGCGCACGACGGGATTACGTAGAGTGCCAAGTTGATCGATACGAATAGAAACTTCGTCACCCGCTTGTAAAGTGAATGGATCCTCCGGCACGAGCCCTGTACCCGTACAGAGCAATACTCCGTCTGGGAAATCATTCTCAAGAAAGAGGTATGTGACCAGTTCTTCAAAGCGGCGCTTGAGGTCTCGTGTGTTTGTCTCACCTTCCCAGCATAGTTGCTTATTGCGCTCGATGGTCAGGTGAATGGCGAGATTATATGGGTCTGCTATTTCCCAGGCAGGAGTTATACCAGGACCGAGCGCACAGCAACCAGCATATACTTTGGCTTGAGGGAGGTACAGGGGGTTCTCACCCTCGATACTGCGAGAACTGACATCGTTGCCAATCGTATAACCGATGATCTCGCCGTATGTGTTGATAACCAGGACAAGCTCTGGTTCTGGCACGTCCCACGTCGAATCGGCTCGTACGACAATAGGTGCATCGGGGTCAGCAA
Organism: uncultured Chloroflexia bacterium; assembly: GCA_963731415.1. GTDB lineage: Bacteria > Chloroflexota > Ktedonobacteria > Ktedonobacterales > Ktedonobacteraceae > JACDAE01. The sequence continues at coordinate 45,466 of CAVSVN010000015.1, read as the reverse complement.
CCCGCCGTGGAGTTGCCTTGAAAAAGAGTTCAGGGCGTTGCGCAGTGTACACCATTGCATAGATATCCGGTGTTCCGCTCTCCTGCCTTCGCGCCTCTTCAGATCGCTTGTAGGTCACTCCTGCAGCCCACACTTCCGTTTCTCCGTCAATGGGTGCGAGGATATGTCCAGGGCCATGATCGGCTGTACCGCGGCGCACACTATCCTCGATCTGGGTGCGCAGCTCACTGGCCTTCAGTCGAAGGATGTTGCACAATTTGCCGTTGTGGAGGCCCGACGTATCGCGTTCCACCAGGGAGGATGAAGGGGCAAAGCGACCAATGATCAGACCATTATGGAACAATCCAACGGCTACTCCATCTTTAGAAGATGTGTAACGAATAATCTGCAAGAATGTGCTCCTTTTATTGCTGTGTCACTCTCTCCACTTGCATTTAACACTGAAATCCTTCACAGGCATCTCATAATTCCCTCTCATCAGGATAGATAGGTGATTACATCACTATACTTTTATTTTAGGCGGGAACTGCACTTTCGCTACTTCGTAGAGGTTATTGTCTTCAGAGTAAATAGCCTCACTCAAGGTGGAGCAAAAAGGTGACGAAATACATCTTTCTTCTGTAATATATTATATGTTAGTGGTAACATATTATGCGCAGAGATTCAAGAGGGGACGATGAAACACGATGAAACCGATTGTGCAAGAACGCCTGGTAGATGAAGTGTACCAGCAACTACGGGAATATATTTTTCAGAATAACCATACCACTGATCAAAGGATAGATATTGAGAAGATAGCGGAGCGGAGGTTCCAGGTCGGCCAGGGTCAAGAGCACGGTAGCTAGCTTCCACACAGAGATACCCAAAAATACTAACTCATGGAGTTTCCTCCACAAGCTACGTCTTTCTCAGTAGAGGACATGAAGAGAGGCTCCTTTATCGGTCATGGCGTCCATTGGACCTATGAGCCTACAACGGCATGTGGTAGGCAAGGCTCAGATCATTCCTATCCTGATGCGCTCTGGCAATTGAAACAACGCTCCTTTCTGCTCAAATCTTTTCTCTTAAGAGGTTATGAATGATGAGGCACATACATCCTCAACCTTCGTTTTCTGGCGTAGAAGCATTGGCCTACTATGGTGAACAAGGGGATGCTCCATATGCCTGACCGCGTTGGACAACAGCTCGGGAATTATCGACTCACGCGCCTGCTTGGTCAAGGAGGCTTTGCCGAGGTGTATCTCGGTGAGCACGTGTATCTCAAAACGCCTGGGGCCATTAAGCTCTTACACACGAAAGGAACCCATCAGAAGGAACTGGAAGGCTTCCTCAGAGAGGCTCAAGCTATTGCCCAGTTAGTACACCCGCATATTGTACGCGTCCTTGAGTTTGGGGTACATCAGGAGGAGACGCCCTATCTGGTCATGGACTACGCTGCCAATGGCACTTTGCGCCAACGGTATCCCGGGAAAACATCGCTATCCTTGATCATCCCTTCTGTCAAGCAGGTAGCGGCAGCCTTACAGTATGCCCACAATGCTCGGATCATTCATCGGGATATCAAACCGGAAAATATGCTGCTCGGACGAGACGACCAGGTCTTGCTGAGTGATTTTGGCATTGCCTTGCGTGCCCACAGTTCGACCTCTCTCAGTGTTCCAGGAAGTAGCAGGAACGGCCACCTACATGGCTCCTGAGCAGTTCCAGGGCAAACCCTGCCTGGCCAGTGATCAGTATGCCTTGAGTATGGTGGTCTACAAGTGGTTGACTGGAGATTGCCCCTTTCATGGATCGTTCTTTGAGTTAGCTACTCAGCATATCTTTACTCCCCCTCCTCCGTTGCGTGAAAAAGTTCCCTGATTTCCCCTGTGGTTGAACAGGTTGTCCTGAGAGCACTGGCGAAAGCCCCACAGGATCGCTACGCAAGCGTCGAGGCGTTTGCCAGGGAATTAGAACGTGCGACTGCCTCATCTCGTCCTGCATCTGTGGCTGTAGAACTCCCACTGGCTCCAACACAACCACAAACCCATCCGCAAGCATCGCAGAGCTTTCGTACCGTCGTGGAACGAACGACAGTCGCGTCCCATCCTTCTGTTGCGGATGAAGAGTCTCACAGTTTCCAACACCATCACCGACCTCTCAGAAAGCTCCCTTCTTCTCCCTGTCTGGCGGAAAGCACGCTGATCCTGACTGGGAACGCATGCTGCGGCGTCTGCGACGCTCGTACAAAGAATTGCTCGATCAGTCCTTACATGGCATCGCCTGGGTCGAACTGGGCCTCTCCACCCAACCCGAGGCGGTAAGCAATGCGACCAACCTCCTGTTCCGGCTCCCTCAAGGTGGCGAGCGCCTGCTTGCGCCGGGCACGATCGATTCTGGATGCCTATGATGAAGCAGAAGGGGAATTGCTCGTCCTGGGTGCTCCAGGTGCCGGGAAGTCCACCTTGCTGCTCGATCTGGCGCAGCAGTTGGTCAGCCGCGCGATCGCTGATCCGACCCAGCCCTTGCCGGTCATCCTCCGGCTTTCCTCCTGGGCGCTTGGACGACCAGCGCTTTGCCGACTGGATGGTGGATCAACTGAGCCATACCTACGATGTTCCGCGTCAGCTCAGTGAACGCTGGGTGAAGCAGGGGCGTCTGCTCCCGTTGTTGGATGGCCTTGATGAGATGGAAGAGAGCCGCTCGTGCGGCTTGTATTGAAGCCATCAATACCTACCATCGGGCGCACCTTGTTCCCCTCGTCGTCTGCTCACGACAAACCGAGTATGAGGCAGCAGCCACACAAGAGCGTCTCGCACTCCAGAGAGCTGTGATCGTGCAACCGCTCAACGGAGCACGGATCGAAGGCTATCTGAGGAGCTGCAGGTCTATCATTTGCCGGTGTACAAACGGCTCTGCAGCAAGAGCAAGCTCTACAGGAACTGGCGACCACCCCACTCATGCTCAGTGTGCTTTTGCTGGCCTACCGGGGAGTCTCTCCTCATGACATCGCGAAGCCGGGAACGGGACTGGAACGGCAGGTGTGGACGGATTACGTGGCGCGTCAGGTAGCCGAGAAAGGGAACGACACCCGCTATCCGCTGGAACGCACTCAGGTATTTCTCTCGCACCTCGCGCAAAAGATGCGGGTGCATCAACAGACGATCTTTTATGCAGAATATCTGCACACCGACTGGCTTGCGCCTGACCAGCAACGGACCGTGATGTGGCTTACGACTCGTCTGCCCGCCATCGTTCTTGGTGTGTGCGTCAGTCTTCTCGTCTCACTTGCGGTAGGAGGAATCGCCAACCTGATGCTTTTCCTGCAGATGGGACTGCTTGGTGGGTTCGTAGGAGGTTCTTTGAGCCAGCACACAACGCATGTCACAGACCATTTCTCAAATGGGAAACTGGCTCATCTCAGGAATGCCATTCTGCCTGGCGTGCTTCTTGCAATAAGCTGCGGCCTTGCTCCTGGCTCAACGCATCCCCTAAGCAACTGGTTGAGAATGGGCAGTATTCTCGGGATCGGGAGTGGACTCAGTTTCTGGATCTTTCAGGGAACTCCTGCGTCACAGATCTGGCACGCCTGTAAGCAAGGGAAGAGCGCGTCCTGCCTTGCGAAGCAGTCTGGTTGCCTGGTTCACCACAATTGCACCTCCACACCTCTGGCTGGCAACCGCCGTGTTGGGAGCAGGAATGGGGCTGAGCTACAGGCTGAACCCTGGGCTAAACGTCAGGCTGATCTATGGGCTGAGCGTTGGTGTAACAGCCGTGCTGATTCGTGTTATCCTTGCTGGCTCGATCGGGCCTCTTCGCTTTGCCGAGCGCATTCATTGGACATGGCGTGGTCTTCTCCAACCGGAGCATGTGCGGACCAGCCTGATCGTTTCAGGTGCGCTGTTCCTGTGCTTTGGACTGGGCTTCGGGCTGGACAATAGACTGAGCTATGGGCTGAGCGGAGAACTGAGTTTCGCACTGATCAACGGACTGGGCTGTGGACTGGGCTACTGGGGGTTACTGGGACTCTATAAGGGCATGAAGCAGGAGCACCTTGAAGACCAGGACCGTCAGCAGTTTAATCAAGGCATTCGTCGCTCGTTGCGCAATGGGCTGCTCATTAGCCTGATCAGTACGATCATCATCAGTGCAATAGGTCTGCTGGGCGGCGGGGTGGCCAATGTGCTGAGAGGCGGACTGAGCAAAGGGCTAAACGTCGAACTGAAGTACCTGCACAGTACCATGCTCATAAGTGACGCGTGTATCTCGTTGCTCGCAGGAATGGTGATCATATGGACCCTCTCTGGAGGACTCACGGTCCTGCGCCATTATGTCATTCGCTGGCTCCTGGATCGTCGTCGCACCTTTCCCTGGCATGCCCAGGCATTTCTCGATGATGCGACCACGCGTATCCTGCTTCGGCGCGTGGGCGGAGGATACAGCTTCATCCACCGCCGCTTGCAAGACTATTTCGCTGATAGTGCACCTGATGCTCCTCCGGCACAACGAGAGACACAAGAGCAGGACGATGTGTTTGCTACTGTAAAGGAAACACGCGATGAGTATTGATGTGGTATGAACCTGCCCTATCTGGTTCCTTCAAAAATAACGTAACCGTCGGTTTCTAAGCTGGAATTCCCCCACTTTGAAGGATTGGAGAAGAGAAGCTTTCGTGTGTTTAGGCAACAGACCGATCAGTGCTGGCTCACCATCGGCATCCCCTCACACGGTTGCGCCATTTATGAGCTATACTTGGATTCATTATAGCGTACCTGCGACTGCTTCCGCGCAACAATCACCGTTCGCCTGACCGTTTCGTAGGAGACTCCATAATCGCTGGCAACTTTTCGTAACGGTTCCTGATTTTCCAGCACGCGACGTTGCACCGTAGGCCACTCCACAGGAGGAATGCCATGTTTTGGTTTCGCTGGATCAGGTCGCCGTGTTGTAATAAGAGGAAGTGCAGTATTTCCATTGGCGTGAAGTTGAGCTAAGGCCAGTTGGAGCTTCTGAGAGAGGTAGCTAGAGGGTGAATGGAAGTGGATTAACACTGGTGAGAGCGTCGCCGATGCCCGTCGGTTCCGTTTTTTTTTAAATAGTGCAATTTACAAATTTTGTAAATTGCACTATTTTTCTTTTGAAAGAAGACCATGCTCATCTTGAACGGTATGCTTCCTCTCCTCCTCAAAGGCGAGAAGCCGCTCGATTTTCTCGGCGGTCCCGGAATTGCTACGGGGCGAGTAAATCAGGAGTCGCAGATGCTCTGAATCGACCGTCTGGAGCAAGGAAAAATCAAGGGTCAGTTCTCCTACAAGCGGATGGTGTATGGATTTCTATCCTTCCGGCCTGTTGCGTACATCGTGATGAGCCCATAATTCCCGAAATGCCGGACTGATCCGAGAGAGTTCTGCGATCTGTGTGCCCCACCAGGGATCATTGACGAAACAACCATATCCAGCGCGAAATTGCGCCAGAAACACTCGTGCTAATTTCTCCCATTCCTCACTTTCTTTCCGTGCCAAAGGAGGCGTGAATAATCTCCAGATCATGTTACGCTCTCGCTCAGACATCATGGCAAAGTCGCCAAAAACGGCGCAAAAGGCGGCATTCCACTCCAGCACATTCAAACGAGCATCAACCACACACGCAGGGGTTGTTCCAAGTTGCTGGAGAAACTGTTGGACGGTCGGGTTGATCGTCATTGGTGAAAACGTCTCAACGGGAGGTGGCTGGTTGAGTGCCAGGAAAAATAAATGGGTGCGTTCATCCGTGTCCAGTTGCAAGACGCTCGCCAGACTTTCTAACAATTGCACAGAGACGTGAATATCTCGCCCTTGCTCAAGCCTGCTATTAGAGTTCCCCTACATCCCCGGCTGCGACCTCGCTGGCACCGTTGTCGAGGTAGGAGAGGGTGTCACCGGTTTCAAGCCCGGCGACCGCGTTATGGCTATGACCTTGCACACCTATGCCGAGCTCTGTACCGTCAAAGCCACCGACCTCGTCAAAATTCCTGCTGGCCTGGAGATGACCACGGCTGCCACGCTTCCACTGGTTACCCTCACAGGCTATCGGCTGCTACGGTTTTGTACCAACGTCCAACCTGGTCAGACTGTCCTCATCACCGGGGCTTTAAGTTCCGTCGGTCGCTCAGCGGTCTTCGCGGCATCGGAGATTGGTGCTCGGATCATTGCCAGCGTTCGTGGCAAGCGACTTGATGCTGCCCGGCAACTTCCTGGAGTGAGCGAGGCCATCGCCATCGATGATGACGCAGAGATTGACAAACTGGGTCCACTTGACTGTGTCGCCGATACTATCGGTGGGAAGCTCGCCGACAAGTTAATTGCCAGGGTTAAGCAAGATGGCACGTTCGGTTGCTTCTTCTCACCGCAAAATGCCGCGCGTTATCCTACCATCCACATCAGTACCACTTTTGAGCCAGTCGACAACGCAACTACCGCCGCGACTACCTTGCTGCACTACGCTGAAGCGGTACGTGACGGCAAGTTGACGATCCCCATCGAGCGCATCATGCCGCTCGCTGACGCCGCCGAAGCACAGGGAATCGCCGAGAAGGGTGGTATTACCAAGATCGTCCTCACTGCCTGAACACGAAGATCAGGAATGCCCGCGACTGCGACGGTTTTCATCACCGTCGCAGTCGCGGCTGTGATCTCTTCAATCGCCATAGCTCCGTCAGGCGGATCTCGACCTGGCATGATTTGCATGAGAACTGGCACCGATGGCTAGTGACCTTCCGGGTGGTGTGTCCTATGATCTCTCCAGGGATTCTTTCCCTCTTGTCAAACAGCATCGAAAGGAAACTACCACCATGTCTACTAAAATCGCCCTCGTCACGGGTGGCTCGTCCGGCATCGGCGAAGCTACTGCCTTGAAGCTGCAAGCACCTGGCTATACGACATACGCCGCAGCCCGGCGCGTGCAACGGATGCAGCACCTCACCGAGTCGGGTATCTGCCCGCTGGAGATGGATGTCACCAACGAAGAATCTATGCGGTCCGCTGTCAGACAGATTCTCGCCGAGGAAGGCCATATCGATGTCCTGTTCAAGAACTTTCTGGCCTACACCTTGCGTCGGTTTGGCACCGATTACATTGATATCTACCGTCTGGCCCGTCTTGATCCTACTGTGCCTGTTGAAGAAACTATTGGTGCTATTGCAGATATGGTCAAGGCCGGGTACGTTCGTTTTATTGGCCTCTCCGAGGTTGGGTCCGAAACGATCCGGCGTGCACAGGCGGTGCATCCCATTGCCGACGTCCAGCTCGAATACTCGCTGTTCTCGCGCGGCATCGAGGCCGATATTCTCCCTACCTGCCATGAGCTAGGCATCGGGGTTACTGCGTATGGCGTTCTGTCACACGGCCTTCTCAGCGGGCAGTGGTCGAAAGAGCGCCCACATGAACCAGGCAGTTTCGCCAGTTTCAGCCCACGCTTCAACGGAGCCAACCTCGATCACAACCTCGCTCTCGTCGAGGCCTTGCGCTCGCTTGCAGTGGCAAAGGGGGCAACCGTCTCGCAGATGGCCATTGCCGGGGTCCTGGCCCGTGGAGAGGATATAGTGCCGCTGGTCGGAGCACGTCGGCGCGAAAGTCTCAGCGAGTCTTTAAAGGCCCTCGATCTGCAACTGACAGCCGATGACGTGGCCCGGATTGAGCAGGCTATCCCAAAGGGCACAGCCGCAGGCGAACGGTATCCCGTGCCACTGATAGCTCTGCTCGATAGTGAACGAGGTCGAGAGCAGAACCGATGATGGACGAAACACTCACACCCGAACGTATTCTCGAAGTGGCAGAGGAGGTTCTCCGCCGCTACGGACTGGCCAAAACGACGGTGGTTGATGTGGCTCGTGCCCTGGGGGTGAGCCATGGCAGCATTTACCGGCACTTTCCGAGCAAAGCGGCGCTCCAGGATGCGATTGCCGGGCGCTGGCTGGCGAGAAAGTTGATGCCGCTGACCACCATAGCGAACGAGGATGGGCCAGCGACTGAGCGTCTGCGGCGTTGGCTCACTCTTTTGGGTTCCACGACACGAAAAAATGTGCCTGACGACCCGGAGTTATTCGCGACGTACAAGGAGCTTGCGGGTTCGGCAAGGGATGTCGTCAGCTTTGGGGCATGGCCAGGCACATCTTGCAGAAACAACTGATCGATGCTACGGAAGAACCGCTCAACCTTGACAAGATACTTCTTCTGATGTACAAATCAAGTAAAGGATTTCTAGGAAAGGAAGACATGGATGTCAATCAAATCTTGGAGAAAAAGCTCCAGCAACTCTTCATCTCCACGTTACATGAAGCGAAGAGATTTCTTGACCGCTGCTCTTACTACCGGCTGTGCAGTGACTGGTATTGCAACAGCAAGAACCGTTTTTGCAAGTTCTAGCTTGCTCCAACCGCCAAATCGTCAGAATGTTCTTTCAGCAATACGTAAAGTCAACGACTACTGGATCAGCCAGCATCCCCAGTCTGGCGGCAAAAATTGGCTAGATGCAACCTATTACACAGGTGACCTCGCAGCCTATGTAGCTACTGGAGAGCAGCGCTACCTGAACAATGCCCTCACCTGGGCACAACAGAATAATTACAACTTACATGGAGGCACCACGACACGCAACGCCGATGATCAAGCAACGGGCCAGGCTTACTTGAACCTTTACCAGATCACCAAAGATCCTTCTGCCATCGCTCAGATCACCACAGATATTCAGAATATGGTGAATAGCTCTAAAAGCGACGACTGGTGGTGGATAGACGCGCTTAACATGTCGATGCCCTGCTTTGCTCAACTTGGCACTCTGTACAAAAACAATGCGTACTATTCCAAAATGTACGCCCTCTACGATTATACAAAGAGCAAAGAGGGGGGAACAGGTCTCTACGACACACAAACTCATCTCTGGTTCCGTGATAGCAGTTTCCTTCCACCCTACACCTCACCAAATGGCAAAAACGTCTACTGGTCACGCGGCAATGGCTGGGCTTTCGCCGCACACGCCAAAGTGCTCACCGTCCTGCCAAAGTCGGAGCCTCACTACCAGGAGTACCTCACAACCTTCCAAAATATGGCCGCCGCACTTGCCAGCAAACAGCGTTCAGATGGCTTCTGGAATGTCGATCTTGGAGATGCACAGGATTTTCCAGGACCAGAGAGCAGTGGTACAGCGTTCTTCGTCTACGGCATGGCATGGGGATTAAACACTGGATTTCTCGATCGCACTACGTATCTGCCCATCGTGAACCGGGCATGGAACGCTCTAGTTACGGTTGCCGTTCAAGCAAATGGTTCTCTTGGCTATGTTCAAGCTACTGGCGATCGTCCTGCATCAGGGCAACCCGTAACCGCACAATCTCATGCAGCATACGGTGTGGGTGCATTCTTGCTTGCTGGTCAGCAGGTTGCTATGCTCTCTTAAATGTGGATCAGACTTTAGTTCCAGGCAACAACCATCCTTTCAAAGACCACCTACACGATAACGAACGGATCGATCATTGTTCCAATTAACACCATGAATAGTACAGGAGGATATCACCTGCTGGTTCCTCCAAAGGTTTCGTAGTTATCACATAAGGAGAAAACATCGTGGGAAGCAAGCAGAGGACGCTGCTGAAAATCTCTTTCCCTCTCTTATTGGTTTTGCTTATCGTCAGCATCACATTGAATTTTATGGAATCGAACGTGCAGGACGTGCATGCGGCGGGTACCCTGCTTAGTCAGAACCATCCGGTCACTGCGTCGTCGACGGGTGTCAATAATAATTCCGGTTGCTGCGGGGTTGCGGGTGCGGTCGATGGCTCGACTTCCACCCGCTGGGCCAGTGCGGCGAACATCGATCCGACGTGGATCTACGTTGATCTGAGCGCAACTGACCAGATCAGCGAGGTTAAACTCATCTGGGATCAGTCCTGCGCGACCGCGTACCAGCTCCAGACTTCCAATGACCATACCACCTGGACGACCATCTACTCGACCACTACTGGCAAGGGTGGGACTGAGGACATTCAGGTCAACGGCACTGGTCGGTACGTGCGGATGCTTGGTACGCATCGTTGTCGTACTGGGGCCACCACGGGCTACTCGCTGCAAGAGTTCCAGGTATTCGGCTCCACAGACACCCAGGCACCAACTACCCCAGGCAATGTACATGCCACCAGTATAGGCTCAACCAACGTCACGTTGGCGTGGACGGCTTCGACTGACAACGTTGGTGTGGTCGCCTATGACATCTACACCGATGGCAACCTGCTGACTTCTGCACCAGGTACGGCCACTTCGTTCAAGATCAATGGGCTGACCCCAAATACTACATACCGATTGTCCCTGGATGCCCGCGACGCTGCTGGCAACGTGTCGATCGGGAGCAATCAGGCAGTGGTTACTACAACGGCGAGCAGTGACACAACCCCGCCGACAGCTCCGACCAACCTGAAGGTTATCAGTACCACATCCTCAACGGCGAGTCTGTCCTGGACTGCCTCGACTGACAATGTGGGTGTTACCAGCTATGATGTGCTTAACGCCGGGATCGCACTGAACGGTGACCCGATCACTGGGACCACCTATACAGTCACTGGCCTGGCCTCAAGCACTACTTACCAGTTGACCGTCGTCGCGCACGACGCCGCAGGCAATACCTCACTACCGAGCAATCAGATAAGTGCAACTACGGCTTCGGGCAGCGGGGGAGTACCGTCTTCTATCGTCACGCTCTCGACTGGCTGGTCGGTGCCGTGGGGAATGAGTTGGCTACCAGATGGTTCGATGCTGGTTACTGAGCGAGACACCTTCAAGCTCTTCCATGAACCAGCTGCTGGTGGTCCCCGAACGCTGATCGGCACGGTACCCAATGTTGTGACTACCGGCGGTGAGGGTGGCTTGCTGGGTATTGCGGTCGATCCAAACTGGAGTACCAACCATTACATCTACATCTTCCACACCGCTACTGAGGGCAATCGCATCGTTCGGATGACCTACAACGGAACGACGATCTCTGGGTACAAGATCCTGGTCCAGGGTATTGCGAAAAACAAGTACCATAATGGCGGACGGCTTGCATTTGGCCCGGACGGATATCTCTACGCGACCACTGGTGACGCGGAGAACGGTGCCAATGCGCAGAATAAGGCCTCACTCAACGGTAAGATTCTGAGGATGAAGACGGATGGCACGCCGGCACCGGGCAATCCGTTCGGCACGCTGATCTACAGCTATGGTCACCGCAACCCACAAGGGCTGGCTTGGGACTCAGCTGGTCGCCTGTGGGAGGCCGAGTTCGGTAACAATCAATGGGACGAACTGAACCTGATCCAGCCCGGCCTCGACTATGGCTGGCCGACCTGTGAAGGCACTTGCACGGTCTCCGGGATGACCAACCCGAAGGCTGAGTGGCCGGTCAATGAGGCCTCCCCGAGCGCTATCGCGATCGTTGACAACGCGGTCTACATGGCCGCTTTGCGCGGTGAGCGACTATGGCGCATCCCGCTCAACGGCACCAATGTTGGTACTCCGCAGGCCTACTACGTCAACCAGTATGGCCGATTGCGGACGGTGATGGCGGTACCAGGCAAGAGCCAGCTCTGGCTGTCCACCACAAATGTTGACCTGAACGGCAATCAGCCAGCTGGCTCGGACAAGATCTTTCAGGTCACCATCAGCTGACGTCTCCATAGAAGGAGATCCCCATGGAACAAGTTTGCTCCACGGGGATCTCCTTCGTGGCAAACCATGAAATCGGGTCAACTCAACCGTTGCTGTCCAGCTTCTTTCTCAAGAACACAAGTGACTGCAGGATAATCTGATCTTTAAGAGGATCTTGTACGTGAGCGCTTTGAACACTTATCAGGCACGCTTCATTGTTGAGATTGAGCTTGAAGCAGTCTAGCTTTGGTCATAGAGTGCGGGTCTTGCAGTCCTGATCCATCATTTCCCTCTTTCGATGTCCGCTGCGTTTCCAGCATGCGGTTGTCCTCTTTGTGTTTCCCACGACATACGCAATGAGATAAAAACAAGCAAGCAATGAGAAAATGGGCGATATTTCCCTGAAGTGGAAGAAGAGAGAGTGTAATGGAGTGGAAATTAATTAAGAGATAGATAGATGTTTGTGAATATTAAAGAGAGTCCAGGCAAGAAGATGTCCAGAAAAAAAGTGAGCGGCGTATCGGAGCGTTTAGGCCGCTGTCAGCACCAAAGCCAAATGATGTAGCAAACCGGGCTGGGAGACCATGGATAGTGACCTCAAGAGGTGAAGTGGTAGGGGGCGAGCATTACGCGCGAGAGGTTGGTGCCAATTGAGCCGCCAATGTGCCCGCCGAACTCTGGTTTGCACGTCAGGAGATTGAGTCTCCTCTGCCAGCGTGTATGGAGGTGGACCAAAGATGAGCAGAACGGTTTGAGTACGCAGAAGAAAGAGGGTGCGCAGCGCCTCCACGGGTGCTTGCTCCAGGGCGGCAAGAAAGCGAGAAAGGGTGGCCGCATGAGGCAGCTTCGTTCTCCCGAACAGTGCCATGAAGGGTTCGACAAATGGAAGTAGTCGTTGATAAAAGGCCTCTAAGGTGAGTTCTCCGCGGAGGCGCGTAGCCCATGAGCATCACCACAAAATCAATCACCTCGTAGTCCCCCATACGAGCGCGAGCAAATCGCACGCGCTCCTCGATGGCTTTCTGCAGGCCGAATCGATTGAGCACATGAGCCAGAACGGCGACTTCTCCTAGCCACGAGGGCGTGGAGGGAACCGATGCTGGAGCGATTTGGATATGGACGGAAAGCGGCCAACTCCCATTCGGTTTATCGAGCTGCATCGATGCCGTCGAAGAATTCGAGAAGAGCATCTGCCACCTTCTCGGGTGCCTCCAGAGCTGCATAATGGCCAACGCCATCGAGGGAGACCGACCGGACCTGGCCCGATGCTACCTGGCTCATCGTTGCGAAGGTGAACTCACCGCCTCTGGCTCCGATTGCCAGCACAGGCATGCTCAGTTTGTGAGTGGCGACGAGAGCTGCAATGTCTGCGCCCTCCTGGAGCATCGACTGGTAGAGGCCAATCGCTCCACGCCAGCCTGCGGGGCGGGAGTAGGTACGTACAAACTCGTCGATGTCAGCTTCGGTGATCGCTCCTGGTATCACGCTCATGGCTGGGAATACAAATTGTCCAAAGAACTCGCGCTCGCGGCCAGTAAGCAGCATCTCGGGAATATGCGGAGCGACAAGAACGCCGATGTACCAGGTGCCCCCGTGTGTGACGTCGGCCAGCCTCTCCGCGCCGAACCCGGGCAGGCCCATCTCGATCGCGGTAAAGCTGAGCACGTCTTCCGGGTGGGTGGCCGCGAGGCGGAAGACAGTCGCCCCACTGATGTCCTGGCCTGTGAGATGTACTGGACCAACGCTGAGCTCTTCGATGAGAAGGTGCAGATCTTCGGCAGAGGTCTTGCTGTCGTACGTACCAGGCCCGTTATCAGAGTCACCGAAACCACGCAGGTCGACAGCGAAGACACGGTGATTCTCGGCTAGCAGTGGAAGAAGTTTTCGAAAACTCCACCACGTTTCAGGAAAACCATGGACGAGTAAGACTGGAGAGCCAGTAGTCCCTGCTGATACGTAGTGAAGCTTTGTTCCGTTCACTTTTACGTGATGATGCGAGATACCAGTCAGCGCAGCACCTATTGTATTGTCACGCATAAATCCTCCTCTATTTTAATTCGACAACCTGGTTGTCTATACACATAATAGACAACCAGGTTGTCTTTGTCAAGCAGCATTACCACGAGATACTGAACACGCAGCTTCAAAACTTCTGGTGAAGGAAGAGAACTCCAACGATACATGCTCACGTGATGAGAGATCTGATAGACGACAATACACTGAAACGATATGTCAGGAAGTCCAGGAAGCAACAAGCCCCGTTTCAACAGAGAGCGAAAGAATTTGAGAGGGGCAATTTGGAATATGGAATATGAAACTGTTCAGACTTGACCTTTTCTGGTACACTAAGGCCATGACGCAAGAGGAAGAAATAGCCCATGTTCGGGCAGAAAACCAAGCCTTACGAGAAGCATTGGAGCAGACACAGGAACTGCTGTGTGTGGCGTTGGCACGCATCGAAGAGTTGGAAAAGCAGAAAACGCCGCCGCTAGCTTTCGTGAAAGCCAATGCGAAGAAGAAAGATCCCACCGAGAAACCGCCTCGCAAGAAACGTGATGCTCAATTTAACCGAGGCAGGCACAAAATGCAGGCGACTGAGCAAGTGGAACATCAGATCATCACCTGCCCAGAGTGTGATCTGCGTTTAGGTGGAATTAGCCTGGCACGCAACCGGGAGGTCATCGACGTTCCTGTAGCAGCCTCAGTAGAGGTAACAGAACATCGGATTTATAAAAGCTGGTGTGCGAACTGCCAACAATGGCATGAGGCCCCAGTAGACCTGCACGAGCAGGTATTGGGCCAATGGCGTATTGGGCATCGATTAGCCAGTTTGATCGCGACGTTGCGGACCGTCATGCGCTTGCCTTTTCGTCAGATCCAGACGTATCTCGTCACCTTGCATGGAGTGCATCTGAGCGTGGGAGAACTCGTGGAGTTGCTCCATCGGATGAGCAAGCATGTCGGGCCGATGGTGGAACATCTCAAATACCACCTCCAAGGAAGTCCGGCTGTCCAAGCCGATGAAACGGGATGGCGAGAAGATGGCAAGAATGGCTCCATCTGGTCGGTCAGTACTCCAACGATCCGCTAGTATGAGTACCACCACTCACGAGGCAGCGATGTCGTCAAAATCCTCATTGGAGAAAAGTACGAAGGCGTCTTAGACAGCGATTTTTATGCCGCTTACAATATCCATCAAGGACTCCATCAACGCTGTTGGGTTCACTTCTTGCGCGACGCTCACGAGGTGAAAGAAAAATATCCGCATGATGAGGCACTTCTCGCTTGGGCTACTTCAGTCAAAACCATTTATGAACGAGCAGTAAACTGGGTCGCTTCAGGCCCTGGTCCTACCCTCTCCCCGCGCCAAATACAGCAGGAACGCGAGCGTTTCCAACATGCCTTTGAGCAGCAATTATGGCAGGTGTGCCAACCGTATCTGCGCACAGATACCCCTCAACATACCTTATGTGAACGGGTTGAGCGTTTTTTGCTAGAATTGTTTGTTTTTGTCAGGGTACCGGGAGTTCCCGCTCACAACAACCTTGCTGAACGCAGCGTTCGCCCTTTAGTCATCGCTCGCAAAATCAGTGGGGGAACCCGTTCTCCTCAAGGCAGCCAAACACGCATAAATCTTGCCTGCCTGTTTGGAAACTGGAGCGCCCAACATCTCAATCCCTTTCATCAATGTTTGGCTGCACTCTCAACCAAATCTTCCTTAGGTCAAGTCTGAACAGTTTCTCACTAGAGCTTCACAAGGTCGTTGAGCACCAGACACTCGGACACATGGAGTTTGAGCATCTTACCTTGCAAGTTCCCAGCGATCCCGATGTCCGCGTTATGATCTACACGCCTGATGACAATACACGTGCGAAATTGAAGCATTTTCTGCGAGCAAGTGTAAGTTAGTCAAAAACTACAAAATTCACTTACAAGTTAGCAACACAAATACGTTCAGAAGCATAAATCGCTTATCAGTGTCTTTTTAACGAAAGACACTGATAGGCGATTTATATGGGCTATCTATAATGAGACTCATCCAACAAATAAATCTTATACTTGCATCGCTTCCCAGTATCTCGTAAGCTATTCTTAACAACCCCTGGTAATAACTATTTCTGAAAGGAAGCAAGATTCGATGACAATTCGTAAAGTAGGCGTTGTGGGCGCGGGCCTCATGGGTAGCGGTATCGCGCAGACGTGCGCCCAATCAGGCTATCAGACTATTGTGCGCGAGGTCAACCAGCCGCTGCTCGATAAAGGGCTCACACGTATTCATAATGCCTGGAATACCATGGCAAACAAAGGCAAGCTAAGCCAGCAGCAGGTGGCAGAGAACCGCGACCGTCTACGCGGCACGCTCAACATGGAGGATTTTGCAGATTGCGACCTGGTGATTGAGGCCGTCATTGAAAATATGGAGGAGAAGCTACGCCTCTTTCCTGCACTTGATCGCGTGCTCAAGCCAGAGGCATTTATTTTGAGCAATACCTCTTCCCTCAATGTGACGCAGATGGGCGCGGTGACGAAACGAGCCGATAAGATCTGCGGCCTGCACTTTTTCAATCCCGCTCCCGTGATGAAGCTCACAGAGATTGTTCAAACTATTTCCACTGCACCTGAGACGATTGAAGACGTGAGACAATTTGCTATTTCACTGGGAAAAACACCCGTCTTAGCTAAAGATACAGCCGGCTTTATCGTCAACTTTCTGCTCATTCCGTATCTACTAGCGGCAATTCGTATGCTGGAAAATGGTATGGCCTCACGCGATGACATTGATATAGCGATGAAGCTTGGCTGCGGCTATCCAATGGGTCCGTTCACACTGCTGGATTATGTCGGGCTAGATACCACACTATGGGCGGCTGAAGCGATCTATGAAGAGTATAAAGATCCGCTGTATGCTCCTCCTCCCTTGCTGCGCCGCATGGTGATTTCAGGGATGATGGGGAAGAAGAGTGGAAAGGGTTTTTACGACTACACGAAGGAAAAATAGGGGAGATAAAAAAGGAGTTGTGAATATGAGTTCACAACTCCTTTTTGCCTTGCAGCAGTACTACTCGGCGCTGGTTGCAGAGGATGGAATGGTCTTTCTCGTAGCATAGGTCTGGCGTCGTTCACGCACATAGTGTTGCGGACTGGGTGCCACCTCTTCGCGATGGTACGATCCACTGGCATCGGTATTGATACCGGGAGAGTTCGGACCATAGTTGTAGTGCCCTGTTTCAGCAGGTGACAATGGTCCACTGGCAAAAAGCGGCACACCATTGAGTGCGGGGCGACCAGGATCAGGGGCCTCGGCATAGAGATCATTGGGAACACTGTCCAGACCTCTCTCTAAAAGATCCTGCTCACTCACAGTCAGATGTACAACATCATTTTTGATCTCATCTTCAGTAGCTGCAATCGGCACATAAAAGGGTTTTGCAAACAGACCACCACGTTCTGCAAGAATATAGCGGTCGAAACGTGCCTTTACGGTACCCAACGACTCTCCATTTTTGTCGAGCACTTCCTGACCGATGATGAAACGTGCAGCGGCAGCACTGGGTGCTGGTGGAATGATAATGTACTCTTCTTTTCGCGCGGCCATCGGGTCCTGCAACGCCCAACCTAGAATACCTACCAGTACGAAGGGAGCACCCACGACCGAGAGCCAGGGATTACTCGGAAGGTACAGAAAACCGATGACCGTGACCAGAATAGCAATGCTTAAGATAAATGGCCATAAGCTCGGATTAGGCAGATGAATATGATGTTCCTCCTCAGCGCCCTCCACTTCCTCAGAATGCCCATTAAGGGACGATGTTAGATCGTCCACTGTGAGATTGGTACTTTTAAGAGAACTATCCATAGAGCTCTCGCTTTCCTTGAGTATAGTACGTTCTAGTAGGACGTGTTGTTCCTAAAATCGTCCTACTATTAAGCATAACAAATAAGTCGAATCTGTGCAAGCGGCACATGCCTGATTTGTGAAGATCCATATGGCATTTGAATAGGTGTCGGAAACATGGACTGTATCATGGACGCTAAATCCGACCCCTAGAGATGCCATTGAAGGGTATCCGTCACTTGCTTGAGTGTCACAATGCCGCCGCGAGCTTCCAGAACCTCGTGAAAATCTCTACCAGATGAGTCCTCGAAATTGGCGTAAGCGGTAGTTGCACCATTGGCAATACTTGCTCCTATTCCACTTTGAAGCGCTGCGTAACCCTGAATCGTTTCATAGAGCGAACTATTATACGTCTCACTTACACCAGGATCACCTCTATGATAAAACACATCGAAGCCTGGTCCACTTGCAGAATGCACTTCGTCCAGCGATTGCGTCACATCCGCTGGCAAAAAGAAGGCATTCGGATTATTGCTCGGTTGCAAGTAAGCGCTGGTCGCATCGAGCGTATAGGAATCCTCGCTGTGCCTCCGCCACGTTTCCCTCCCCTCGGTCACCGTCTCATCCGTCGTCATTGCCTGCAATCCATGTACCAGTTGCCAATAATCAGGATTGATGTTCGTTTGATCATTGGAGTCTCGGAGTGAAGAATTCACGCTCGCTATCCAGTGCCCACTTCCACTCTGAATACTTCCCTAAATCGTATATCCAATATTAGCTTCTTGATTTCAAGAGGGTATTGCTGGTGGAACCAAGAATTCCAGTTGTCGTTGTAGATGTCTGAGTCGGAAACTTGAGCGTATCGGTGGTTACAGAACCGCTTGTCGGTTTTCCATGATTTTCATAAAGGAAAAGCGAACCCGCCAGTAGCCAGTATCCCTGATTATTTGCCACCTGAATACTCACAGTATGCGTACCACCCAGAAGGCCCGCAAATGGCGTCAGGTCCAGACGATAGGCAGGCAGATCGAGGGTCCGAATGGCGGTGATAGGACGCCACAAGTAGGGATTCACTCCTCCAGTATAAATGAAAGGGAATGGCCAGACAATCCCAGCCGGCTTGCCATCTATGGAGACTTCAACTTCGCGGAAGGCTGGCTGGTTGGACCACCAGAATTCATCGTTACTTTGCCCAATTGCATATAAATCCAGATAAGCGCTCAGAATATCATGGGGTAGTTTCACTATAGAAGCCATCGTACTCCCAGTTTGCACGGTACTCATAGATGCTTTCGGATTTATAGATACAATTGAGTCGGGCGAAGGCAGTTCCCAGGAATTTGACGGTTGGGAGGGACGAAATTCGTTGGGATAGAACGCCATCTGTGTTGAAATCACGGGAATACCGGTATACGTCGAGGTAACATAATTGTCCAGTTCGGTCGTGATTGTCTGCTTTCCGCGTAGCGAAGGGAGATAGGCCGTGATATCCTTTTGCACCTTCCAGGTTATTCCTGCTGTAGTAGGCTCCGGTGTTACTCCGGCAAAGATCTCGGTCGTTCCTACCCATATGAGCAGCAAGCGGTCGTATTGTCGGCCTTGTTCGGTTCCAGTTATTGTGAGAATAACTTTTCCCCAACGACCCGATGGCAATGTAACCGCAGTCCCAACTGGAGGCACTGCATTCGCATACGCCTGATTATGTAAAATAGGGATCAGTGTGGGATGAGTATGTGGAATGACAATAGGTGGTCCAACTTCAATAGGATTGTCAGTAGTTCCGAATTGGCTGCTATCTCCCTGAGCTATCGGAGCTCCATTGATAAAAAACAGGAGCACAAGAAATAAAGGCACAATGCGTATCAGTCTAGACATTCTCATAAAATACAACTCCAGCACAGAAATACACAAAACAGTAAGGTTCCTTATTATACAATATTTTCCATAAAATCCATATTTCTCTTTAACCACCGGGTAATCCTATTGCGACCATAGGAATGAAAGGAACCTATCCCGCCAGATTCTGTTGTCTATGCTAAATCTTCTTCACACCTCCTCAAGAGGATGGCAGTGGTGCCACGTCCGCATCTTTCAATAACAAGCCTTCCTCATAGATGCGCCGGATCACATCGTCAATCTCTGGCTCTTGAAAGGTTACGTCATGTAATCGATAGCGAGCACCTAACCACGCTACCAGTTCATGAGCGGGAAGTGCAGCACGGCTAAAACTGAGCGAGAGGCGTGGCCCCTCAGCACGCATCAGTTGTACACCTGGAGGCAAATCTTGTAGTATCGGCATTCCTTCATTATAGGATAAGCCAGCTAGCTCTGAGGCATCCAGTACAGCCACGAGTACACGTTCACTTCCAAAGCGCTCGCGAATACTGGCAACTGTACCATCGTAAAGCTTGCGCCCATGGTCGATGATAAGCATGCGAGGGCAAAGCATTTCGATATCATCCATATCATGAGTAGTCAGCAGAATTGTCGTACCAGATTTGCTATTGAGTGACAACAGAAATTCGCGGATACGCGCTTTGGCAACCACATCCAATCCAATCGTTGGTTCATCTAAATAGAGGAGTTCGGGATCGTGCAACAATGCAGCGGCCAGATCTCCGCGCATCCGTTGCCCTAGAGAAAGCTGGCGTACAGGCGTATCAAGAAATTCTTTCAGATCAAGCATGTCACATAAACGCTCAAAGTTGGCGGTATAGCGCTGCTCTGGCACACGATACAGATGGCGTAACAGGCGTAATGAATCGAGCAATGGGAGATCCCACCAGAGCTGCGTACGTTGCCCAAAGACGACGCCGATACGAGCGGCCAATTGCCTGCGTTGCTGTACAGGGATCAGCCCAGCCACGCGAACATGCCCACTGGTTGGCATAAGAATACCGGTCAGCATCTTGATGGTCGTACTTTTGCCCGCACCATTTGGTCCAACCAGTCCGATCATTTCGCCACGCTCCACCTGCAAGGAAAGATTGTGGACAGCATTGACAATACGCACATCGGGATTCACGATGCTACGGAATCCTCCTGACTATACCAGCTCGTCGACGTGCAATACGAAATGTTTTATTCAGGTCTTCAGCTTCAATCATTATCGTCATGCGGTACCCTTCTTATCCGAATACAGTCATAACATTCCTTAACTGCCTGTACTCTGGTAGCGATGCACACCAAAACGCCAGAGGAAGCAGCGATAAACGCGAAGAGAGCAGCGGCCAGAGGGCCAGCGAAAGCAAGCCAACTGGATAGACCAAAAGGCAATGGACGCCCAAGAATATAACAGGTCGGGACATACGAACCAAAAGCGACAGGTACGACGAATAAGAAAAAACGTTGCAGCATTTGATGATAAATGGTCAACGGGTAACTGAGCATTTCGCGTCCACCATAGGTCAAAATGTTGGTTAACTCTGTTGTTTCAATGGTCCAGAAGCAAACGGTAGCACCAAGCAGCAAGATGGTCACGAAGATCATCGCACCGCTCCAATGCCAAGCGAAAGCACAATCAATTTCCCACCGTCCAGTGCAGATGTGGCAAAAGATGCAGCGCCAGGATGAAAGCGAGCACTCCCTGTGTCATACGGCCCAGGCGACGCAGACGAAAGTCGCTCCCAATTACCTGCGTAAAAACTCCCACTGGCCGTAACAACACACGATCGAAATCACCACGCCGAATCGTCTCGGCAAAGTTATCGATTCCAGCTCCAATCATCTCCGCCAGTCCAAAACTGATCGACATAATAGCAGTTAATAACACCACCTCGCCTACATGCCAGCCAAGCAGTGTTGGAAACGGGCCAAAGAACAGTAGCACAGCAATAAATTCAAACACAGTAGTAAAGAGATAGGTCGCGATATCAAGCAGCAGATTGACTTTGTACTGCGCCTTGCTCTGAATCTGCATACGAATGAGGCGCAGATACAAACGAGCATCACGCAGGAAGAGAGCACTGCTACACAGTATTCTTTGCATAAGAACCATCCTTTCCTCGTTAACCACCTTGAGAGATGATACGGCGACCAGCACGGGCAACCACACCACGTACAAGCGATGTGAATGCAATCAGCCATAGTAACTGGCGTCCGATCTCAAACACAGACACTACCTCCAGTCATTTTTCCTACCAGCAGTTCGGCAGGGAAATTCATCAATCCATTGAAGGGAAGCCAACTGGCAAAAGCACGCAATCCTGGCGGAAAGAACGGCAGCGGAACATAGGAACCGGTAAAAAAGAGGGCAATTACTGCCGCCAGCGTCGCCACCGCCCGCGCCTCAATTATCCAGAAGGCAATAACATTATAGAGAAAGCGATAAGCGATCCCGATCATTGCACCAAACGAGAAGCGCCACGCTATAGGCCAGCCAGAAACGCCATTCTGTCGTCAGGCCAATACCAAAGAGGAGCATTCCAATAATATACGTCGGTATACCACGAAAGAGGAGATAGTAAAAATCACGTCCCACCTCGCGACTAAACCAGTACCAGTAGAAATCGCAGGGCTTACTCATATCCGCGACAACTTCACCTGAACGGATCGTTTGCATAAGTTCCCACCAACCAAACGGGAGCACCACCATGATCATTGCCTGCACCAGCCAGGTATAACGCAACGTATCATTGACGTTATAGCCAGCAACGACGGGACGCGCATGATAGAGAGCAATAATCACGTAGCTAAAGACAGAACCGAAGAAGGCATTCGTGAGTAGTCCGGCCAGATTTGCCCAACGATAGATAAGCTGACGACGAAATGCTGTACGTGCCACCTCAATATAGAAACGCAGCATGTCCTTTCTCCTGTATTTGTCCAGCACAAAAACCAGTAGTCTCCGCTTAGGGGCTACTGGTACACTTCTCTATTTATGCGTTTGGACACGCAATTATGCGGGATGGCCGATGTCCATCCCCGTGTCGACTTTGCAACACATAACTTACGCTCGTGTTGCAAAGGTCTAAATACAATACCATTACATTATACGAGTGTCAACTCCTGTACAAGCCAGGTTGATCGCACTCTCGTGTATTCTCTCCAGTTCCTAATTCTCTTCATCCTCACTCTGCACATCATTTCCGCTAAAAGACTGTGCAGATGGATGGGCACGCTCAAGGGGCTGATGATGATGTTGATAGAGTCGGCTAGAGAGCAAAGTATGATTGGCCGTCATTGTCACCTGCAAGGCTTCGATGAGATGCTCCAATTGCTCAACACTCGAAAATACATCTTGCATAGTGTTGATATCGGGAGTCATCGAATCAGTCCCACTCTGCCTTGCATGCATGAGATCACTACGTAAACTGTGCAGTTGCGTCAAGAGAGAACGTTCGGTATTCCTGACCATAGATTGAATAGATCCTTCGAGTGTAGAGAGACGATCGCTGACCACTTTGTCAATCACATTCAGCAGATCTTCCCAGGCGATCTCGGCCTGCATCTCAGCTATCTCTACATCTCCCTGCTCCACCTCTTCTATCACACGCGCCGAGTATGGCTGCAGATGACTTACTGCATCGCTCGCTCCATTCTGTTGCACTGGCACTCTTACAGAGAGATTATGCAACAGATTCTGCCCCAGGACAGTAAGATACTGCTCAAATTCTTGTTTGAGCAAATTCATACGCTGATCCAGGGAAAGCTCTAATTCGCGACGGTGAATTGCAAGCTTCTGCTCCAGAATAGTATTAAAGGCATCAAGCTCATCCTGTGTAAACGACATTATCTGAACCCTTTTCTTTGCTATAGATTAATTGACCAGGGCGGAGAGTCAAATATTTACAGCCATCTGACGCAATACCACACATTACCATAAAAATTATACTATCACAATGGTCATTTTATGACCCGCAGAGCAGGCCAGAGAGTAATCGCCAGGCAGACCGCAAACGCAAATCCGACTGGTCCTGAGAGACCAAAGAGTACAGTATAGAGGGTGAAGCCTACATTTCCCCATGCAAC
The DNA here is from genome assembly GCA_963731415.1 of uncultured Chloroflexia bacterium. GTDB lineage: Bacteria > Chloroflexota > Ktedonobacteria > Ktedonobacterales > Ktedonobacteraceae > JACDAE01. Next base: position 22,027 of record CAVSVN010000015.1, on the reverse strand, counting down.
CATGACAGGTAGTAAAAGCGGTGGTACGACACGTAGTAAAGCGGCTGCATTCCCCAGCCAGAAGAGTGCAGTGACCCATCCAGGTCCAGCAATTTTATGGCCCGAAAACCCTGGAAGCATACGCACTGAGATACCTGTAAATAACAGAGCAATAAAACCAGATGCAAAGCTATAACGCATGGCATCCAAGGAAACAAACGGCGATGTGCCAAGCAAAAATGCAATTCCGTCGATTATAAGAAGGAGAGAACCGAGCGCAACCCATATATAAGAGCTAGCAATGATCAGCACAAATGGTCCATAAGCAGCCCGTTCGTCAGCTACCTTTATCTGGTAGAGACGCGTCACCTCCTGAGAAGATGAGGGTCGTGCTTCAGACCGCAATAGCCGTCCTCGTAAACGCATCAAATGCAGAAAGACAGCGATAAAAGCGAGCAACACGAGGGCTAGCAAGATCATACCACAACCAGTCATTCCATTTAACCAGGGAAAAGATGATGCCCAGCTTGTACCAATAAAGGTTAACGCGAGTCCGACGAAATAGATGGTAGATAGGGGCCAGAAGACCTGCTGCGGCAATCCCTTTCTCTCGGCATAGGTAGGTAATGAATGAATAGACAGCATCAAAGCTACGGGCACGAGAAATCCAAACAATCCAAGCATGACGTTCAGGTTATCTCCCTGCACCAGCACAAGCCCACCACCCGCAGCCGCCTGCACCATATTTCCCATATTCACCAGAGCCGCCAGAGCGAGAGAAGCAAATGCCCCCCCTAACCCTAGTTCTATGGATCTTCTTGGTCTGCCCACGTAGAGTAAGGTTCGTAAAGAGTCAATCTGGCCCGTATTCCTCTTCTGACCCTATGAGTTAATCTCATCGCCTGCCTTGTACTTCGCCAGATCATTAATATAAAAAGCAAGGCCGCAGTCCCAAGCGCAACACATTCAAATATTCCACTCAGTATGAGTAGTACACTTCCTAAAATGTTGTTGGTTATAACGAGAAGTGGCTGACTTAGTAAACGCAGAAGGAGAGCTGCAACTTGAATACTCACGATCCAGGGTATCAACCACGAAGCTACCAGAGGCGCACTGCGCAAGCGTGGAAGAAAATGAAAGACGATGCCAACTACAAATAAGCCTGCCCAACCATAGAGTTGCAGGTGATCATACGCCTGCACCAGAGCAATCCACCAGGTATTGAGGGGAAGTGACACCAGCGTTATGAACGTCAGGACTATAGCGAACGGAAAACCGCCGCCCACTCCTAGAAGCAAAGCCGCCTTTAATAATGGAACAACACGGCCAAATGGCTCCTGCGAACGTGGTTTCCACAACAGGTAACGCAGACGAAGTATCACGCATACACGCTCCTCCCTACCACAGCTTACTTGATAATGCCATACTGCATTTTCATTAACGAGAATACGTTGCACTGATTGATTAATACGCGCTACACTGAGCTGGCCCTGCTGTCATTGCCTGCTCAAGCGCTGTCACTACATCAGCCACCTGAGCAGGAGTATACGGACCCTCCACCAGATCATCGCCCGCAATAATTGAGAGTACCGCCGCCTGGCTCAAAGACCACTGCGCACTGATACCTCCCATATATAGCCCATCAGTAATCACTACGCCATTATACCCCAACTCTTTACGCAACACACCATTAATTACCTTTGGAGACAGCTCCGCTGGCAATGTCGGATCAAGCGCCGTCGTTAATACATCAGTAGACATAATCATGGCTGGATGATTCTGGTGGATCATCGTTTTGTAAGGTGCAAGATCAATGGCTTCCAGATCGGCCATACTTCTTGTTACCGTTGGTAAGCCTGCGTGTGGATCTGAGGTTATCGCACCCAGGCCAGGAAAATGTTTGAGGGTACCAGCGACGCCGTTCTTTTGCAGGCCATCCAGAAATGCTCCGGCGTAGGTAGAGACCGTTTTCGGATCGGACCCAAACATGCGCGTCTCCAGAACCGGTGGGTCTACGGTATGCACATCAACAACTGGAGCGAGATCTGCATTGATGCCTAATTGCTGTAGCCATTGCGCTGCCTGTGTTCCCTGATTTAATGCAGTTCCCGGATTACCACTTGCTGCCATTTCCTGTGCGGAAGGGAGATATCCATGAAAGGTATAGAGACGATTGACCAGTCCACCCTCCTGATCTGTCGCAATCAATAAAGGAATGCGTGCATCTTTTTGCGCCTGTTGCGATAAAGCGTTCACGTTAGCAATAACGTTATAGGGTGCGGCAAAATTACTGATTACTCTCTTGATACATAAAGCCACCAACATCCTGCTGCGCAACCATCTTTGCAGTCCAGTCGTCGCGTAGTCCGTTCCAATATACTCTACAATAATGAGCTGTCCCAGTTTCTGCTGCAACGACATGCCTTGTATCATCTGTTGTGCTTTATGCTGTTGCTGCTGTAACAGTACTTCGGCGGGACTAAGGGTAGGCGTGGGTGTGAGTGTGGGCATAGGTGTCGCACTATGGGCTATAGACGGTTCTGTGCGCATTGGTGCCGGTATACCATTAGTAGCTGCAGTGGAGTTTGTACAAGCGGAGAGAGCCAGGAGAAAACAGCATAATACTAACATTCTACATATATAAACTTTATTTTTATATCGTTGTATAGGAAACAGCATCTGCATAAAAAAGCGCTCCAACACTAGAAAATAAGATAGTGACCGTTAATAAAAGATGTAGCATCTCATACTTTGAACGGTGATGTGCTGGATGAAGTAACATGAAGCAGCCTTTTGTCTATCAGCATACAGCCTGTCTCACTACGCCCTTATGTGAGTATTGCAAAGATGGAAATATCTCCCCATTATTAACGGGAACTATTGATCAGTACGCAACGTCTTCTCAATAAGAAGAGTGCGCAATGAAGCCGCATCTCATGTTAGAAGCATCTTTCTTCTTTTCCATGCTCATTGAGCGATTCATGTGATATCGCTTTCTCTACCATCTGGGCACATCTCTTGCCCGGCGTTTCTCATGCTAAGGAGTTTTCTTATGCAATCTATGCGATCTTCGTCAATCACAGCGCAAAGAGCGCTTGCTCTGGTCCGGTAGCTTTGTTTTGCTTCTCCTCGTGTTAGCGGGATGTGGAGGTTCATCTGCCTCTAACAGTGCCTCAACGGCTAGTTATAACGCTCCTGCAATGTCTACAGAACATAAAGCAGCGTTAGTTCAAACAGTCAGCAGAATGTATCAAATACCAATTCTTCATCTAATAGCTCTGGATCGAACACTACTACCAATAGCAACCAGAAACAACTTCCAACGCCAATGGTCCCCAATACCTGATCAAAACGCTTAAAGTCAGTATGGCCGTCAACAATACACGTAACGTCGCCAGTGAGATACAGACATGGATCAGCACAACAGACCCACGCTCCTCAACAGCTGGTAGCGATTATGAAGGTGTGGGCAATAATCTCTACAATGTCTCTCTGACGTTTGCAGTGCAGGCATCGACTCTATCCACAAATCTATAACTATTTGCGAGATTATGTGCCGAAGCAAGGAGGGCAACTGCAGTCATTCACGGAGACAGTGCAGGATGCAACAAACGATTACGTTGATACGCAGTCGCGGCTCAAAAATCTGCGTGTAGAGCAACAACGCGTTCAGACCCTGCTCAGTCAGACGCAAATCCTTGAGCGATATGCTGACTGTCGAGCAGAAGCTGACGGATGTCGAGGGGGAGATCGAGAACACTGAAGAGCACCTCAACCAACTCACTAACCAGGTAACATTTTATACGATCTCAATTACGTTGCAACCCACGGCAACCGCACCCACTCCACCACCTGCGCCGATCGGTTGGAGTGCTGGACAGGTCTTCCATGATGCATTTTCGGCGTCACTGGCATTTGCGCAAGGCATTGCTAACTTCTTGATCTGGCTGCTTGCCTTTAGTTTCTACCTTGATTCCGGTGGTGCTCATCGCCTGGTTCGTATGGCGCATGCGTAGTCGCCCCAGGCATGCGATGCCAAAACCAACATGTCTTTCGGATGCCGACGTTTAAATATAGTATGTGAAAAGAAAACCGGGCAAAGACGAGAAGACCTCGCAAGCGGATCGGCTACGGGGTCTTTCTTACAGCCCTTCCCACAGGCTGACCAATACACGTGCTTCAATGCCTTCTAGTCTGGCAACCTCATCTTGTCCATCCATGCTACTTACTTTCACATGAACTTGATTGAGGTCTATACCTAGCCCTTCAGCAATGTTCTGTTGCATTTCAGGAAGACGTTTCTTCATACGTGGTTGTTCGCCACAAAGGATGGTTACGTCTATTGTACTGAGAATGAGGTGATCAGGCACGATGAGACGGCGGCGCATTTCGGAAAGGTAGTCAATCGATCTTACATTGGTTTCCCCCTTATCAGGAAACCAGTCATCAATGTCGCCCCTATTGACTGCTGCTGCCAGAGCCATCACAATCGCATGGGCTACTACATCACCATCACTCCGTCTGGTATCTGGCCCTTTGGGAAATGTCTCAAATGTGATACCTGCTAGTGTTAAGTTTCTTCCATCAGCAAAAGCATGAAAATCTGAGGCAAAGGCAAGGCGTTGTTTCTTTGCTAGAATAAGTGCGATTTCCCGTACCAGTTCTGTACGCGTTGCATCATCAAACTGTGTCATTTGCTGGCCTCCTCATCAAGATCATAGGAGTAATCAAACTCATGCAGAGCACCATTTGCTACAATATGAGTATACTCAAACAATGTTTCATTATCTCCCCATACCCAACGATCTATATCAACGCTAGGTTGCCCTCTTGAGATGTTAAGGAAACTGGCTTCCTTCATAGATGGCATACGACAATTCAGATGTTCTCTCGCATGTGCCGCTCTTACTCCGGTATGTTCCCGTAACCACCTGAAAAGCGGAATGTACCCTTCATCTTTCCCAAGCAGGTCACCGAGTCCAGATAACTCAGAAGTACGTCAATATATGAGTTCATCGACTTGTAGGTAATCATCTCTTCCGGCGTCGTCTTGAGCACATTGAAGATGCGCTGTGCCGCATCAGCGTTATCAACGACCAGCGCAAGGGGTGATTGATAGGTATGCACGGTAAAGAGCACAGCATTCGTCCTGGGAAGACGGGTGAGCGCCTGTCGCTCTATACGCACAAAACAACGCTCGCCAATATTCTCGCGCGTGATCTCTCTGGCTAGTTGCAGCTCCTCGTCGTGATACTGCGGCGTGTGATTGAGGCGTGATGTTGCCTTAAAAGACCAGTTCACACGCCATACTGGCCTTCCGATCTTTAAACGCTGCAATAACAGACTTGATGAACGTCCTATATGTTCTGCAAACAGTGGGACACTGCGGTGAATATCTAAAAAGGATTGCTCCATCTTATCGTCCAGACACCATGCATTGGGAAAACAGAGCTGACCCGCGACCAGAGGCATACTCCCATCTTCAGTACTACGCAAAAGTAAGAGATCCTCCTGCACCTGTCGCCCAACCCAGTCCAACGGAGGGAATGGCAAGCTTCCAGACTCTCCAAAGACAAAGCACGTCTCTTGATTGAGCAGTTGATTGTGCCAGGTCCAGCGATTACCATTCTTGATCAAGGTAAAATAGTGTGGGTAGTGCGTAGCCATATTTTGCAGTAGCAGTTCCACCACATCCCATTGAAGAGGTTCGGTACCGAGCATGGCCTGAAAATAGTCGGAATACGCATCCCTCAGCAGTTCATTCTTGAGCATCAATTCACTTTGATAGTGTTCTCTATCAATCTCGATCAGACATCCACTATTGAGGGGCTGCACACCCATAGCCATCTTATAGGTATCGTCTTTAAAGGGGAAATATGGTAGCAAGTTGGATTCTCCTCTGTCCAGGGGAAAAGGCACTACATAATGATCCTGACCTTTATTATATAATAGATATTTTCACATTTGGTTTTTCAAGAATTCTGAGCTTAAGAAGATGGCCGTCCTTCGCACGTTCAAGTCTACAGTTCTCGAATAAAGGAGAAAGCTGATGAGCAGCATTCGTCCAGCACATGAAAATGACCTTTTCCAGATACAGAATGTATTCTATCAGAACGAAGTGCGAGGAGTGGAAACACCGCCTCCTCCAGGGAATACTTCACCTGCCCTTCGCCATATTCTTTCCACTGGCCGCATGTATATAGCGGAACAGGATAATCAGATACGTGCCTTTGCGGGAGCTATTACACGGAGCACAACGACCTTTCTCACCGATCTGTTTGTGCATCCAGAGGCACAATCGACTGGACTGGGCAAGATGTTGCTCCAATGCGCTCTTCCACAGGATGAGCTACTTCATTGTACGATGAGTTCGACCGACCCACGGGCACAGGCGCTCTATATCCGTTCAGGAATGCAGCCGAAGTTCCCAAACTTTAATCTTCAATGCGTTGAATCTTCGCTAATAAATCTGCCCTATAGTCCCATTAAAGTTGTTGAAGGAGATCCTGCTGATCCAACATTTATCCAGTGGGATACAGAGATCAGTGGACGAGAGCGACCGATGGATCACGCTTTTTGGAGAACACAACAACAGGCAGTTCCCTTATGGTTCTTACGAAAAAGGAAGACTATAGGATATGGATATGTACGCTTGAATACGGGAAATATATGGTATCCTGAAGTCTGTACAATTGGACCGCTTGGCGTTAACGCTTCAGAAAATACAACTGATTGTGTACTGGCGGCTATCAATTGGGCAGGTAAACGGGCTAATGTGGTACGTATTGATGTACCAGGCTTCTATTCTTGTCTGCCAACGTTGCTCACCTGCGGCTTCCGCATCATGTATGTGGAACTTTTTGTTTCTAGTGCACCCATATCCTTCTTTGATGCCCAAAGATACATTTCTTCTGGATCGGATCTGCTTTAACGACATCCAAAAGCTTTCATGTAAGAATGAGAGGAAATTACGGAAGTAATATCATTCTCTCATCTAATGCTATAAGGAGTACTCATTATGCTGGCTTACGTTTTCTGGCATTGGTCCCTTTCAACAATTAACGAACGTGACTATATAGATCGTCTCGTCTCATTTCACCAATCTCTACGCAGCCATGCCTTTCCCGACTTCCATTCCTCGCATGTTTTTCAAGTGAAGAATGCGCCCTGGGGACCTCCAGATAAGCCTTTCTATGAAGATTGGTATCTTGTAGAAAACTTTGCTTCGCTTGAGACGCTTAATATAACGGCTATAACTGCTGCAAATAAAGCACCTCACGACCAGGCTGCTCAATATGCTGCTGATGGAAAAGCAGGGTTATATCAACTCTGTGCAGGGGAAGTAGACCCTGCACGGTCGCATATCGCTTGCTGGTTCAGTAAACCGACAGGAATGAGCTATGGAGCGTTCTTTTCTCTTGTACGTCCTCTTGTTGAAGAGAACGAAGGAGCATTATGGCAAAGACAGATGACGTTAGGGCCGACGCCTGAGTTCTGCTGCTGGGCACCAATTGATCCCATCATTACCTGATGACGATTACTGATATCAACCTTCCTTTAGAGCTTATATGGTTGGGGTAGGACCTTCTAGAAACGTTAACAGGTGAATCAAAGTTGGTGTTGGAAGAGAGGATGCCTGAAGCTGCGCTAGGATTTCCTTTGCTACCTGGCGCATCTCATCTTGAGCTGCATTTGCGTGGGGGGCCATGGCGAGCGTGCCTATTGTTGCACGAAGAGCATACTGCCAATACAGAACGGCAAACCAGGTGGGCATCCAGATAAAAATGAGCTTCAGATTGAATGGTGAGATGGAAATGCCCTTTGCTTGTAACGCTATAAATCCTTCCCTGATGGCCTTAACCATCATCAAAACACTTTTGCGTCTGCGACTCAGTTGTACACTATCTCCGCCTTCTCTGGCAAGAGCCGCCGAGATGCACGAGACAAAAACGGCGTGCGTCTTGAGCCAGGCTGACATATCATGACTCAGTGCAACGGAGAAACCTGCCTTTCTGAATAGGGTCGCTATTTCCTGGATGCGTAATGTCAGGTGACCATCTACTTCCCCTATGGTTGTCTGCTGTTGACGAATGAGGACATATCGTATAACTTCTCCTGGAGAGTCCCTCCCACTCCTGGAAAGCCGAGTACGATGCGTTGCGGTTCAAGCATCTCAAGTCGTTGCATACCAATAGGGTTGTTGAGCATGAACAGCACAGTAGGAATACAATCATTGGCAGCAATCGTGGGCAAGACAGACGCAACCTGATCCAATCGTACAGTGACTATCGCCAGGTCATAGCTCTCTGTCGGAGCTAGATGATCAATGACGGCAATAGGCGTTGTCGTGCGTTTTCCAGTTGCTGCGTCTTCCAGTACAAGCCCGTGCATGCGCAGTGTATCTGACTTTGACCCCTCGCCAGGAGTGTGACGTTGTAACCTGCTTCCTGGAGGCGAGCAGCATAGACGCTACCAATAACTCCTGCTCCATAGATGAGAATTTTCATGATTCGTCGCTTCTTTCGTACTCGGAGACTGCGGAAGAACCAGGGATTGGGCGCTTCCTCATCTTTAAGAAGAAGCAGCCAATCTTTGTTCAATCCAGACACGATTATTCGTACCGCAACACTTCAAGTGGGCGCACGCGCACCGCACCCCACGCGACAAGAGTTGCGGTAATCATCGCCAGCAGTGCGATCCCTACAATCAAGCCGATTGCGATGTACCAGCTCACACCAAAGGCGCTCTTGAAGACAAAGTGACCAAGCAGACTCGTTATAAACGTGACCAGCAACATTGCCAGAAGCGCCCCCGTCGCACCTACGACGCCGTTTTCAATCAGCACCTCGCCCAGAATTGTTTTGCTGGTATATCCGACCGATTTGAGGATACCCAGCTCGCGCCGTCGTTCCAGCATCGCCAGCGCCACCGCATTGGCAATGATAATCACACCAGCCAGCAACGAGAGCGAGGCGATCAGGACGAGCACTTCCAGAACATCATTCAGCGCTTGATCAATGTAATCAGTAAGACCTGCCAGATTGAACACTGAAGCATTCGGTGCGACCTGCCCGATCTTATTCAACGCACTTCCAACTTTATCAGTGTCGATTTTCATATAAAAGGTGGTTGTGGGAGCGCCACCTGGCGCGAGTGCCGTCACCAGATTGGTTGATGTCAACATCGCAGCACCATTAGAACTTCGATAGACGCCCACAACCGTCAGAGTACGCGTACTCTTGCGATCCTGGCTGAGCACCGTAATGGTACTTCCTAGCTTGATGTGACCCTTCAACGGATCAAGGTGAAAAACGCTCCAACCAAGCAGAACATTATTGGTACCCGCATCTGAAGCATTGAGGTTACGACCATCAGTAATCGTCACTGTTTTCGGGTCCGGCAATTGATTATGCGCAAGATCATACCCACTGAGATTACTCAGGTAATACGTGGCTCCACTGGCTCCCAATGAACTGAAACTTGGCTGCGAATTTCCCTTCGGGAACAGGCTGAACAGCGGCGTCCCATCGATGCTCTGCGGCACAACCGACGTTTGTGTGCTCTCCTGCGTATGAGCCGGCGTCAGGCCAGGAATTGCTGACAGATTTGCCTGTAAATTTGCGGTATCCTTCGCTCCCGTCGTCACCTGTACGTTGTAGCTCAAACTGTTCGTAATCACAGAGTTTAGCTGGTCGCGCAGATCCTGTCCCAGTACGAGCAAGAGACCGATCGTAAAGACGCCAACGAATAAAGACAATAATGTCACCGTCGTACGCCCACGCTGGCGTCCAATATTGCGAAAAGCCATTTTCATGCTTATCTTCCATGAACGCGGCAACAAGACAACCACAAATCCCAGTAAAGACATGACTACCAGAAGAATGCCAAAGGCTGGCAACGCGAAACATAGCAGTACTGATAACACCAGTGCCGCTCCTACCAGCGCCACGTAGCCCGCACTGAAACGCTCCGGCACCGGCAGCAAACCAATCACCAGCACCACCAGGGTAAAGATGAGGCTGAGAAAACCCAGGAAGATGAAGGTGCCATAAACAGCACTGACACCTAACACAACGTCGTTGAGAATGAACACAGCCATCAGACAGAAAAGCACCGAGAGGAGCACTAATAAACCAATAACCAATGCAATGCTGGCCGCACGATTACTACCAGGCATCTCACGAATAACGTTCAATGGTCGGATATTCGCCGCCTGTACGATAGGCATCAGACCAAAGATGAGCGCGGTGAACAGACCAATCAGTACTCCACCCGCGATAATTCTTGGATCAAGCTGAAATGGGATCGTCAAGGGATAAAACTGCTGGATCACGGCGAGTACGCCATAGCTTACACCCGTCGCGATAGCAGCTCCAAGAATCCCACCGATCAGACCTAGCAAACCCGCTTCCAGACCAAACAACAGGTACAGATCAAAACGACGATAACCTACCGTCTTCAGCATCGCAATCTCGATCCTGCGTCGTGAGAGCAATACCTGCATCGTATTGACGATACCTACACCACCAATCAAGAGCGCCAACAGACCCGCAATCTCAAGAAACTTCTTTATCAGGTCCACCTGCTCCTGCGTGGATTTGAGCGCCTGATCTGCCGTCTGGACGTTCGCCAGCGGAAATTTGTTTTCAATCGCACTACTCGCCTGATTCACATGACTTGTAGTTATATCGATAGCATTATATGTAAGCGCGACTAGAAGGTGCCGCGGCCTGATAATCGTGTACAGAAAGCAGCATGACGCCACTTGTCTGCGCGAATATACCTGTATCCGCAACAATACCCACGATCTTTGCTGGAATAGTGATGGCGGTCTGATTGCCAGTAGTCGTGTGCAGATTGAAGTTATCGCCAACCTTTTTGTTATATTGCTTGATGAACGCCTGATCCACGATTACCTGATTATTAGTGAGCAGGTGGATATAGTTCCATTAGAAGGTTCATTAAATTTCGGCGGTGTTACGACGGGAAATGAAGCGGGATCGACCACTTCCACAGAAAAAGATTGGCGTATCGATGCGACAAGGCCATTCGAGCCAGTAGTATTTATAAATGGAGTATAGCTGCTAATCGTCCCGTTGCTCTTAAGGGTATCAAAAAACGCGAGATCGCTCTGCACGAAAGGAATGCTATACGTGCTGACGGCGATATCGCCGCCATTGGTATCGCGCACGTTACTGGTGAAAGCGTTGTTGACCATCTGTCCCACAGATTGCAGTGCAACAATTGCCATCACGCCTACAGCAACACAGAAAAGGGCCAGAATTGTACGCTGCCCTCCACGCCACAATGAACGCGACGTGTAGTTGAAGTACATGGAAGCCTTCATTGCGTCACTCTCCCATCGGCAGCCATTTCAAGGTCAGCAATACGTCCATCAACGATACGAATAGCACGGTCGGCATGGGAGGCAACTACCGGATCATGTGTAGCGATAATAAAGGTCTTGCCCGTCTGCTGACGCAAGTATGCGATGAGATTGAGCACATTTTCACCATTTTTCGCATCCAGGTTGCCTGTTGGTTCATCGGCAATCACTAATGCAGGGTCCGTGGCTAAAGAACGGGCAATAGCCACGCGCTGCTGCTCACCGCCGGAGAGCTGATTGGGGCGGTGCTTCAAGCGATGCGAAAGGCCAACCAGGTTAAGCAGTTCTTTCGCACGCATCGAGGGAGTCCCTTTGTGTTTGCCTACATAAAGAGGGACTTCAACGTTCTCCTGCGCCGTCAAGGTCGGAATCAGGTTGTATGCCTGGAAAACCATGCCGATCTTTCCATTGCGCACGGCAGCCAGTTTCCCCTCAGTCATATGCGTAATATCTACGCCATCAATCAAGACCTGCCCGGTCGTAGGATTATCCAACCCTGCAATAATACCCAGCAGTGTGCTCTTGCCGGAACCGGATGGTCCTACAATAGCGATAAATTCGCCACTTTTGATCTGAAAGCTAATGCCACGAAGAATATCGATCCGCTCACGCCCCAGTGGCAGACTTTTTGTAATATCGCGCACATCCATCACCACATTGGCCGACTCATGATTTGATAGTATTGGTTCCTGTACGTTTTCTTTTTGTAAGGCATTGGTATCATCCATTGTATGTTTTTCGCTCCTCTGTATAGTTGATCGAAAAGATTACACCGTTCCAGGGGTCACAGTTTATAGCATTGTGCTATATAATAGATAACACATTGCTATGTTTTTGTCAAGAGTTGCAGAGCTATATTTAAGAGAAATTCCTATTCTCATCCCGAATATAAGCCCATGCGGCCAGCGCAGCAAAAACCACCGCATAGGCAACCAGAATGAGCAGGTGCACACCTAGAGGCTGATTGTCTCTACTATACGTGCTGCCCACAATAATCCAGGCAATCTGGCCCAGATGATAGGTAGGCAGGTAGGGAGCGATATTGCGTACGAGATCGGGCATGAGAGAGAGCGGCAACCAGAGTCCTGAAGCGAAGGAGAGCAGCAGAGTCAGAATAGTCGAGAGTGCGGTGGTCAGATTTGGCGTGCCAATCAGGCCAAGGAAGAGTCCGAGCATGCTCAGGGGAACCATCCCAACCACCATCATTCCAAGCAGTTCTGCCCAGATTACCAGATCCATATGCACTTTTCCACTCAAGCCTGCGACGGCGAAGAGTAACAATATAGAGATTATTCCGGTCAATATGATCATTAGCAGCTTGCTCCCCAGAAAGAGTGCGGCACTCATAGGCGTTGTGCGCAAGAGTTTATTCCAACCCAGCGAGCGCTCATTTGCCAGCGAGATGCTGAACGTCTGGAAAGCGACGATGAACGCTCCATAGGCTGCATATGAGGCCACGATGGTAGATCCATAAGATCAGCGGGGAAGGTAAAGCCAAAAATGAGAAAGAAGAGCGTTGGAAAGGCTATGCCGAAGACCAATGCAGGTGGATTGCGGAATATCTTTAACATTTCACAGTAGAAAAAGTAGCCATTGGGAGCTGCTTTGCGGTGCGTGGTAAGGATTGTTTCCGGTTGCTCTGAAATGTGCTCTGATGATGATATAGTCATGCTTCTCGTTCCTTCCATGTCAAGGTATAATCCATTACGTTTCTCTATTATTGTCTTTATGTTTGCCGTTATCAGTAAGTGCCAGGAAAGCTTCTTCGAGTCCAGCACCGACAACTTCGAGATCACTCAACTCGATCTCGTTCCTAAAAAGGGGTGCCAGGATGGCCTCGGGCTGCATTGTATAGATTTCAAATTTATTGTCTGCTACGTTGCACAAACTGCACTCCTGCAATTCATTCAGCTCCTCAATGCTGCTATTTGCAGCACGAAAACGCACATGTTTGCCGCCAACGTGACCCTTGATCTCATCAGGCGTGCCATCGGCGATAATCTGCCCCTGGTTGATCACAACGATACGTTTCGCCAGGGCATCAGCTTCCTCCAGATTATGTGTCGTCAGGATGATTGTTTTGCCTTGTTTAATCTGAAGATTGATCTGGTCCCAAAAGTTGCGCCGTGACTCCACGTCGAGTCCAGTGGTGGGTTCATCGAGAAAGAGCACATCGGGATTGCCGACAAGAGCGAGGGCGAAGTAGACGCGCTGCTTCTGACCACCCGAGAGCCGCCCCAGGCGTGTATTGGTTTTCTCTGTCAGCCCAGCCATCTTGATCGCTTCTTGCGTGAGCATGGGATTATCGTGAAAGCGTCCGAAAAGCTCAACGAGTTCGCGCACTTTGAGCGTTTCAGGAACGCCCGATTCCTGGAGCATGACGCCGATGCGCTTACGATGATTGGCGAGGCGCGGGTTCTCACCCAAAAGCGTGATACTGCCACTGGTTGCTCTACGCATGCCAAGCATCAGCGCGATAGCAGTGGACTTACCAGCTCCATTCGGACCCAGGAAGGCCACAACCTCGCCAGGCTCAACCTTGAAGCTAATATCTTTCAGTGCCTGAACGCTCCCATAGTTCTTGGTGACATGATTTAACTCGACTGCGGGGATCGTTGCCATGAGATGTATTCTCCTTATCTAGATGCACACTCTTCTTATTGTTAGTGTTGTAGCTTATACTATATGTCCTTTTGTCCTATCGGTCTCACCATTTCTACTGCTCTGCCGACTACTCTCCAGTATCTCTCTGAACGCATTACGATGCTCCAGAAATGCATGCCTGCCAGTCTTCGGTGGTTGAATATAAGTCTGTGGCTTATTACGCACAAACGTCTTTGTGATAGTAAGATAGCCTGCCTCTTCCAACTTGTGCAGGTGCGCACCCAGGTTGCCATCGGTAAGGTCAAGTGCTTCTTTTAAAGAGGAAAATGTCATCTGTGTCTCTGGCGGAAGCGCAGCTAGCATTGCCATAATACGTAGACGCACGGGCTGATGAATAATTTCGTTAAGGGACGCCATGGTTATTTTCGCCTCAGAAAGTAAATGCCCAGCAGATGAGCGGTAATCCGGCAAAGACTGCTGACCACAACCAGAAATAGTGGGGTAGCAGATAGTAACCCTACTACCGCCATGAGCGTGATCTCCTACACCAAGCACAATCGATAGGGCTTTGCCGAAGCCATATACCTGCGCATGATATACCCGAACATCATGACGGTAATCCAGAGTATTGCGACCTGTGGTGCAGTCAGAGGGAAATACAATAAGCCAGAGAATGATAAAACCGTAAAGCACCCCATAGAAAATGCCCAGTGCGCGAACTGATGAAGGCCGCCGTGATCCCGGAACCAGCGCGTACGCGTCTTCCCTGTATCATACCAATGACAGTCGAACCGCAATGCCACATAACTACCATTACTATCCATATAGCAGTTGATCCATTGCGGCCGAAACTGACTGACAAGAAAACCAATCGTCCAGACGCATCCCCAGATCAACATATGGTAAGCCCAGATATTGAAAACGCTTCGCGCACGTTTGGTCGCATGCTGGATATCATTCAGCGCCATCTGCGCCTCTTCAGGAGTAATATTCATCGCTTCTCCCTCTTCTATTTTTTCACTACAGAGTACTCTGTGATATAGAGTACTCTAGTATGAGCGGGATTGTCAAGGAGGATGATTGCCCCAGACAATTGCTATTGCATATTATCTCACATCTTCGATTATAATTGCGCAACGAAAACGGTCTCTTGCTTATTCCATCCTCTTGTGATTGCAATGCGAAGTTAACGTTTCGAAATATTCTAATATATTTAAATATTTTATATCTTTGGAGGATTTTTATGTCAAAGCGCTCATGTGACACGCTTTTCTTTGCGCCCTTTTGCTTTTCTTGCTTTCTGTATTTATTGTAGCCTGTGGCTCCTCTACTGCAAGTACACCGCCTAAACCGACTGCTACAACTCCACCGACTGCCACACCCTCACCAACGCCGACGCTAGTTTAACTGTATACAAGGGTACTGGCTACTCTATTGGTTATCCTCAGGGATGGACGATGAGTGGAAGTGGTCAACAAATTCAGTTTTCAGATGCAGCACAGGATAATTATGTGGTTCAAACAACGAAAGAAGCACAGACATCAAATTCGAACAATACTCAACTTATACAGACTCATAATGCAAATGTATTGAATGCTCTTAAAACAGGGGTCAAAGGATTATAAAGAAATAAATGTCCCATCCAAAACGACCATTGGAGGGATAACCTGGGATCAAAAGGCTGCAACGATGACAGATCCCAAGCTCGGTCCAGTTCAATTTAACGTTCTATACACGCAAAACACGAAAAATTCAGGTCAAATCTTTATCATGTTCTATGGGCAACATTGAAAACCTTTGACAAAATCAATAGCGAAGATTTCCAGCCAATGCTCAAATCATTCCAATTCCAGGCTTAAAGATCTTGTTAACGAATAACGCTATGAGGATAACGGCAAAAGGGAGAGATGCGTAAGTGGCGTGTAGCTGGCCTCCGCATTGCCACAATTCATGGCTGTAAGGGCAGGGCGGAGGCCAGCTCACGCCCCTACGTTATGATTTACATCGCATCCAACATCGCCCGTATAAACCCAACCGCAATCGAGACCCAATCGAACGTACGCGTCCACTCTACCCATCCTCGTTGTGTGGGCCAACCTGGTTTATAGCGTGGTATCATCTCTTTAGGCATCACCACCGCCCACTTGCTGCCCTCACCCAATCCACCAGGCGTGAGACGAATACAGATATTAAAGACGGTTTCCTTTGGCAGTTGGATCTTCCAATCGGGCATCGTCTTCAATAGGGGATCATTGCGCCAGATACTAAAAAGGGCGGGATCTTCTGGTGCGCCATTCTCCGACCGTTTGAGTGTGATCACCTGTCCAACAACCGCCGAACGCTGCCACTCTGGAAAACGCAGCCAGACCGAGTAGCGATATTCGTCCAGGCCCATCGCTTTGATAAATTCGCGATACCCCTCACGTTCCAGGCGACGCTCCGTATCTTTCTGCCAGAGTTGGACCATCGCGTCCAGGCGTTTCTTCTTTTCTTCCATGCTTAAAAGTTGCGAAATGAACCTGTATCAGGTGGATAGTGTTGCGCTTGCATATAAAAACTTCTCGCTTCTATCCGTGTTTGACAGTCAAACGGGCTATAAATCGCACCTCTACAACATGATGGCCCCATCAACTTGACAAAGTGGATGGAAAGCAATGGACAATACTGCTGCAACCATGCCGTCAAATCATACGCCAATGGGGCAACAAACATACGTCGTTCATTATCAGGATAGCGTTGCAGCGTCAGGCTACTGGCATGGAGAAACTGGCGAGAAAGCCCGGCCTCCGCTGTCCCCGCTTCAGCGGACGGGAGCATACATCTGATCACCGACGATCGCATACCCTGCCGCCGCGAGATGAGCACGTATCTGGTGTGTACGACCCGTCACAGGGCGCACCTCAAGCAATGCAAAACGTCCCTCGCGTGCCAGCACCTTTACTACTGTTGTTGCATGTTGTCCATCGGCACCAACAATACAGCGACGACGCTCGTCAGGATCACGCTGCAAAGGACCATCCAACACAAATTCACTATCGTCTCGAAAAAAGTGCGTTGATGAAGCAACAGAATACTGCTTCCATCTGTCAGCCTTCGGTACTTACGCTAAATGTTGTGCGCGGCTGTGCCCATTCTGGCGCCCCATGCGACACAACTGCAGATAGCGCTTTTCGATCGTATGCTGCATGAAATTGGCGCACAAGATGTCGTCGCGCCCGTTCCGTTCGTGCCAACGCGACAACGCCTGATGTATCTTTATCCAGGCGATGCAGCAGGCAGGGACGCGGCAACAGACCTTCCTCTTTCATCAGACGCTCCGTCCGCTTCTGACGCAACATCACCTGCACATCTGAGGGTGCGCCCGCCCATTCCGGCTCATCGGGCAATTCCGGCACTTGCCAGTTCTCCGGCTCCTGTTGCGCCATATAGATCAGCAACGCATCCCACAGTGTTCCATCGGCATGCTTATAGGTAGGATGAATCACAACGCCCGCAGGTTTGTTGATAATCAGCAGGTGATGATCCTGATAGATAACTGCGATATCGGTAACTTCCATGCTGCAAGTATAAGCGTGGCAGGCATAATACGTCAACGTAAATTAACTGAAAGGTGGATCGATTTTGTACGGAAGGGTGGGAAGTGGAATGCGCCTTACCCTTTTACTGATGAGCAATGGCAGTTGAGCGTCCTAAGAAAAAACGTAGGAGGAGAAGATAGCTCAACGAGACAAGACCGAACCCCAAAAAGCCAAGCCCACTTGCATACAGTGACGCAGGGTTCACACCAGGAGAACGAATTTGATGATTTTACAACTCCAAAGAAGTCTCAAGCACCACTAAAAATAAAAACCGATAGTGGCAGTATTCTCATATATAGGACACAGTTGTAGATAAATCCTCCATAATCATCGAAATAAAACGAATACGGGAAAATACGTAGGGGTGGAGCTTGCCTCCACCCGGTTCCAGGTGCAATCTTGCTGGGGGTCGGGTGGAGGTCAACAACCGGGTGGAGGCAAGCTCCACCCCTACGAGAATGCAATACGTTGCAACGGCCAGATCAAGACCTCTTGCAAGCCCGCATAGTACAACAAAGGTGTAGTATTGGACAAAGGGATACCTTGCACGGAGGCCATTGTGTTGCTTATCACCTCAAGTTCGGCACGTTGCAAAGGCCAGCGACCATGATGGATATCACCACGATAGATGACGTTTTTTCTCGCTACGGTATAGAGGTAGTAACGTTCGGTAAACCAATGCTCAAGCGAACCCGGCTCAGCATAAAAAATCGGCGAGGTCGGACGATACAAGGCACGAAATTCAGCAGCAGGCGAGCCACGATGTGTACGCTGGCTGTAATAGTCGATAGTATCAATCAGGCGTTGGCTACGCATCGCTGCATTGAAGTAAGGAAGGCGAAATATGGTGCGGGCGATGGCGACCGCAACCGGATTAGCGGCGTCCAGGCTGAAGAAATAGACGCCGGGTCGTCCTTGCACGTTAACATAGGTCCGCACGTTCAGTTCAGGAAATTGCGATAGCCATGGGATGGACGGAACGCCGCGTGGATGGACCTGACTCATATGAAATGGTACGATGCCAACCCACGCTTCACCCTCAAATGTGTCGAGCGGTAATGCTGGTGGAAGTAATGGGCGCAAGATCTCCGGGTGTATAGGCCAATGAGCGAAAAGTAACTCGTTCCATGCCTGCGTCATGACCCAGGGACCTTTATTAATGGGATAGAGCCTGTGTTGCACATCATTGAGTATATGACGCGTATCCATAGTGTTTTGAGCTTCCTTTTATTTATTTCTTAGGGGCAGCATGAACGCGGCCTGGATGGTAGGTGCGATGATACTCTTTAACTCTTAACTGGATATTCCAAGGTAGGGACCAGCTTTAGCGCGTCCGGTCGCCTGCCCCATTCATGGGGGAAGATAGCCACCCGCCATATCCAGATTTATTTTTTAAACCGCATAATCGAGCCTGTACCGGGCAGCGTACCCACCTGGTACATCATATATTGTAGCAAATGTTACTTTAAGGTTGGGAATTCAGTTACACGTAGGTTGGTGCAACCGTATGGAATGAGTGTGAGTTCTTGACGTGGCTCTGTTGAGGAGACTGGACTTGGTGGCAACGGGCCAGCAGCGTTATGTTCAATTATCCATTGCGGCACCTTTCTTCCATGCAGATGTAGCCGGAGGGGCGCTCCTTCGGGCGAAAATGGCCGGTTGCCAACGGAATGAGAAACTAACGTACAGGAGTGCTCAGGATGCTCGCGATCAATCTCCAAAGCATAGTTCCAGGGTTCCAAAGGATGAACCTCCCAATCGGCATGAGGCAATTCTCCCCTGATTTGTCGCCATTCCTCGTTCATTGGAAGCGAGTATACTAGCGGACCGTGCTCAATAGAGATACTGCTAGCGTAGCGCGTCTGCGTTCTAATTGGCATAGGTAGCCGCAGATGAATGGATACTGGTGTACTCCACTGTTGCTCAATCCGATAAAATGTACTAGCCTGCGCTCGCTCACCTGCCTGACCGTCTAGAGCTACCGTTGCCTCTTGTGCCCAACTCTGGAATATGCAATTGTACTGGGAAATATACAGGGCGTTCACAGGTTATCTTGATATGCACATCTTCCTCGAATGGATACTGGGTCTGAACCTCGATACGTACTGGAACGTCAGCTACAGTAGTTGAGATTCCACAGGGAGCATAGACAAGTGCAACCAGACCGCCACTAACATCTTGCATCCAGAGATGAGTGGCCAGTTTGGGCCAGCCCTGATGCATGTTAGCCGTACAGCAACCAAAGTTCGGTTCCAGGCCAAAGATATTTGCATCGGGTCCATTAGTTGTATATAAACGGTCCTCGGCAACGGCACAGATGATCTGGTTGGCTTGCTGATCGTATTGGTGTGCCCACATATCAGGTTTGAATGTGGCTGGAAGAGCGTTAAAGGCAATATGTTCCAGGCGCTCGGCGAAACTTGGTTCTCCCAACACTGAAAGCAACGTCTCTAGAGAGAACATATACTCGACGACGGCACAGAGTTCGGTTCCTTGCGATGGATTTTTTCCCGCCAGCACCTCGTCACCAGAGAAGACGCCCGTCACCTGCCCATGATAGGTATCCAGCGTCTCTATCATATGCGTTACTGCCTGCCGTTCAGCTTGATTATGGGTGAGTTGATACCAGAGCGCAGGCTGCTTCAATGCCATCGCATTATTTACCACGTGGCTTTGAAACTTCCACTCCGTCTGCTTCTCCTTATAGGGAAAATCCGCGAACAGCCCTTGCCAATCAAAGGTCTGCTGCTGAACAGTTTGTGCCAGGGCAAGTAACCACTCTTCGTTTGTACGTCTATAGAGCCAGTAGATGCTGAGAACGAGATCGGCACCGCGCAATTGCGCCCATGAAGTGAGAGGTGCTTGCTCCAACTGGCTCTGTAAACGCCGCAAAAAACGCTCCATAGCTTTAATGACACACGGCATCTTCGGTTACTTCGTAGTATTGTGTTAGTGCTTTGAGCAATACATACACAGGCCAGGGATCGTGCCGGTACCCATAGTTTTTGTCATGGATGGGTCCTGGCCAGCCATCTTCATGCTGATGATCTAAAATATAGGTTATCCAGTGCTGAACTTTGCCCTTCAATCGCTCATCATCCAGCAAAAACGCCAATGGGACCAGACCATCTAGCCAATAAGGTGCACGTTCCCACCCTTCGCCATTGCCTCCAATCCATGCGCTATCAGTAATATCGGGCCAGAACTCGTCAAGATGCCCACTCAGCCCGTTTGCCTGGATACGGAGCTGATTCAGAAGCCAGCCACAGGGTTTTATACTGCCCAATGGCAATGGGTCAAAGGTATTTTTGAGTAGCTGTGGTGGTGTGTACATATGGTTTTCCTTTAGTTGAGCATCTAGTTAAGCATCAAACAAGGTGCTTCAGTAGAGTGATTTCGTATGGTCTGAAACCAACCCGCTGATAGACATCAGCCGCCCGTTGATTTCTTGCTAAGACATGGATTTTCAAGTCAGTCGCTCCCTGTTGCCTTGCAAAATCTTCTGCTTGCTGCAAAAGCAGCGTTCCAATACCTCGACCTCTGTGTGTGTGAAGAACGACAAGATCAGAGATATAAGCATAATCCACAAGAGAAGAAAGGTATGTCTGGCTCTCATGCTCAAAGCGAATATTGATGAAGCCAACGACCTCTTCCTCTATTTCTGCCACGAAGATTTTGCCTGTATTCTGATTATGCTCTTCCTGAAGTTCTTGAAAATTGCGCTCGACGACTCGTTCTCCTTCGACACGATCCGCTTCCAAAACACGTTCAAAATCTTGCAACTCAATGATACACCGTTTCACGCAATCCTGATCTCCAGCTCTGTATGCTCTCACATTGACTGTATTTCCCATGCGCTTTTCCTTTTTGCCTGGCTACACATCTTACCGACTGAGATTACCATACACTTTATCATAGGACGCATCCTTGCTCAGCAGATAAAAATGACATAAGATATCGATAAAGAGAACATTACTGCTTACAATCTACACGAAAATGAAATATGAAAGAATATTTGATCGACCTGCCAGGTGCAGAAACCTTTCTGTATGGGCACTTGGGGACAGACGTGCAGCATATTCAGGAATTAGGTAGAGGAGAATGGTCTGTAGCCTTCGCTTATCGTTTCGCTGATCACGAATATGTTGCACGCTTTGGGTTCTTCGATGAGGACTTCATGAAGGATCGCATCGTTGCAAAATACGCCTCGGAAAGGGTACCCATACCACGAATAGGAGAAATTGGGCCGTATAAAAACGGCTTTTTTGCCCTATCCGAGCGTGCCTATGGGAATTTCCTTGATCAACTTGACGAAAATGCAATGCGTGCTGTCCTTCCCAACTTGCTTGCGACTTTGGATGCGATAAAAGAAATAGAATTGAGTAATACCACAGGCTTTGGTCTATGGGGTGCAAGGGGAATAGCTCCTCACGCAAGCTGGCAGGAAGCGCTGCTGGATGTCGTCAATGATCGGCCAGAA
>CAVSVN010000014.1:0-26083 GCA_963731415.1 uncultured Chloroflexia bacterium | reverse complement strand
GGTAGCACATCTTCAACCTCTTCTTAACCTCATCTCAACCATATCCTCTTCTTTCCCTGCTATACTACCCGTTAATCAGGTTTTATCAATGTAGTAGAGGAGAATAGTATGTCGCAACAACCCCCGTATAACCAACCGCCAAATAGCAATATACCGCAATATCCATACAATCAGTTCCCGCTTGGTTATATGCCAGTCATTCCATCACCAAGACAACAGCGTAAAGGCCCGAAACAGGTCTGGAAGAATGCAAGCAAGAGGGGAAAGATCGGACTTGTTGCGCTCTGCCTCGTCATCCCTCTCTCTCTGTGCATCTGTGTGAGTACTCTCGCACATCGACAAGCGGTAATGTTGCATCTTCATCAGTACTTGTTGCAACTCCTATGCCCACAGGGAAACCTACAGCACATCCAATAAGCAGGCCATCAAAGACGCTGGTAAAAGTGGCAATACCTACAAAGGTTCGAATACCGAGGCCTACAGCCATCCCTCCAACAGCCATTCCAACGCAAGCTCCTACTTCCGTCCCGCCAGTACCAACACAATCGTCAGTACAAACAGGAGTGAACGGGAACCCGTGGGGGTACAACTTCACTCCTGGCAACTATATCTATTCGCCTAATGCTGGATTTTGCGACTACTTTACCTGTGTCTCGACCTTCTGGAAAGACACGAACGGGTATGTTGCTGAGTGCTACAACGGATCGTACACCCACTCAGGAGGCATATCAGGTGCGTGCTCTCGCGATGGTGGTGTAGAGCACGCATTGTACAGTCACTAAGAAAGGATACGGCCATGCATAAATATCTTCTTGTTCCATGTCTCCTGTTCCTGGCAATTCTGTCCGCTTGTGAAAGCGATACAGCAGTAACTACTACACCAATGGCGACAGCGAAGCCAATACCAACACAGAAACCCGTCAATAACGCGATGAGAGCTACAACAGGCCCGACACTCCTCGGTTTGCCACTCTCTAACTTTGTAGGGGAGTACAAACAGCCCAATGATCACACAGACACGAAAGAAGGGATGTACCATTTTCAGCGATGGGCTGGCTCTAATATCGATTACTTGATTATTGGCACAGATTTGATCGACAAAGGCTACAGCAATACCGTCGAGAGTATTAGCGTGCAATCGTCCGATAACCCTGCTACACCAGCTATCACAACAGCATCATGCGCAAGTTTCATGCCCAATGACGCTATATATAAGCGCCAGATGACCATTACCACAGGCACAGGCTACGACAAAATATACTCTTCAGCATCCTTAGCACGTCTCTTCCCTGCTGATGCGTTTGATGATAGTAATAATGTTCAGACCACAACAGGCTCGTTCGATGTGCAATATCTTATTCGGCCTGATGGCAGTATTGATAGTTGCACGCTACAAATTGGCACTCAGCAAGCTCAATAATTCTTCTCTGTCCTATTTTGTAGTATCTTGGTTCGGGAAACTTCAGCGCAGCAAAAAACGTCCCCTGTCAGAGGATCCTCGCGGTGATCTAGAGATGTTGCTTTACGCAGTTAAGCGGCGGTGCTCATATTTGTTCGCGTAGACACGCTGATCACAAAACACATTCCGCTTTTTGAAGGGTTCGGGTGCCTCTTGCTCTAAGCGCTCCCGGACGCGTTGCTTATAGGCCAGGGGGGAAGTATAGAATGTTTCCTCTTTCGAGAGGGTATAAAGAGGATTATAGACCCATGAGGGAATGGGTAGAGCTGCCTGCTGGCACAAATATTCAACTGATGCAGCACAAAAAGCGGCCCATTGTCGCAACTCTACTGGCTCGGCCTCTCCTGTGATTTCTACCGGCTCGGCTACCAGGGCTAGACGTTGGGTCGTTGTGGCATAGTTGCCGTACCAGTCGTGGGAAAAGTCACCAAGAGCTACCCAAGGATCATCTCCGTTTTTGATGTCCTCATAGGCTTGTTTTATCGTTTGTGGTGTATCACTGGCAAACATATCTTTCTCTCCTACCCCATTATAACAGAAAAGAGAGAGAAAGTTGCATCTCTCCCTCTCCTGGCCTTGTATCATTGTGCTCGCTAATCCTCAAACAAGTCATCCAGAGTGATACTTGTTCTGTATTCTTCCTGCGCCTGCCTATCAATATATCTGTCTATAATGTGTTGTGCTTGCTCTCTTGTCTGTATATTGAGCCGTTGTATCAAGGCGGCCACATCGTTATAATCGCGATCCCTATACCCGAAAATTTTCACGGCAAGGATGAACTCAGCTGTTATATGGAGAAAAATTTTTCAAGAGGGAATACCTATTCATACCGGAAACGACAGGGTATGAAGATGGTTGACCACAAGCAAGGAAGTAGATATAATCTTCACAATATACAATCTCAGATATTTGGTGGGAGTGTGAAATCAGTGAACTTCGAGGAAAATCTAGCAAACATTGTACTAGAAAAAGGTGGCTCAAGTTGCCAAAGAACGCAACTTAGATGAGGAAGAGGTAAAAAAATACGTGCAGGCTGCTGTTCGGGCTGCATTTCCTGAGGGCGTCAAAGCATTGGCTGATGGTATGACAGCACAACTCACCCGCCAGATACCAGAAATGATCGAACAAGAGCGAACCTTTCAGGCGGCTTTTGAGCAACGATTGTATCAGCGCTGGCAAAAAGCCCTTGATCTTTTCGATGCTACAGTTATCTTAACCAGAGAGGCTGGAGAGCGGTTCTTCAAAAAATATCGTGAGCTGGCAGTGAAAGAGCGCCCTACGCTCATCGAAGCGCTAGTACGCATTCATGTGCGTTCGTGTCAAACTGCCGCAGCCATTAGCGTGCTCTTAAAAAGTGGATTCGCGCGTGATGCCCTTGCACGACAGCGTACTCTGCATGAACTTGCTGTTATTGCCTTGCTGCTCAAAAACCACGGTGTCCCCCTCGCCGAACGATTTCTGCTTCATGAGCGGATCGAAACAGCGGTAGCTGCTGAACAATATGAGTTGACTTACGCGCGACTCGGGGAAGCGCCCCCTAATCCGGCCAATTTAGCCGCTCTTCGAGAGGAGAGAACACGCTTGTGTACACGATTTGGCGAGGACTTCAAAAATCACTATGGATGGGCATCTCAAGTCATTGGCGTGAAAAAACCCAAATTTGAAGATTTGGAGAAAGCCGTCAAGCTCGATCACTTACGGCCCTACTATCGTATGGCAGGCTACGGCGTTCATGCAACTGCAAAGGGAATGGTCTTTGATATTGGTACGATCCAGAGCCTTGCTGGAGGCCCTCGAGGCCTTCTAGCAGGAGCAAGCAACGCAGGTCTGGCCGATCCTGGTCATGGAAGTTTACTTTCTCTCAACCAATGCACTATTGCATTGCTAACGAGTCGATCTGATATGGAGGCATTGGCCTCTCAGCGTATGTTGCAAAGCTTTGTTGACGAAGCAGGCCAAGCGTTTCTCAATATTCATCGTGAACAGGTGCAGGAAGAGAAGCTGCGGAGAGGGGCGATGAAGGAGCAAGGAGCTGAGGAGAACGAACCCCGCCCAGAAATTTCATCCAGAACAAATTGAAAAGGGGATGCTATACAGGATCCTCTTGGTTTTGCCCTTCTCTCGCCTAGTGCCTTTCCGCTTGTTTGGGGGTGATGAGATAGCGTGTAAATTTGGGAATTCCGTGAGCGCATTTTTGATAAATCGGTGAGCGATCTGCCCTCTTTCTAGGAAAGTCCCGACTCACCGATTTATCCTGATTTCATTCCATAAACCCCCAAATTTACATCCTAGCAGCTCGCTTTTTAGTTGCATGAACTGTTTTGATTTGTGCTTACCGATCGTTCATTTCAGTTTCCTGCTGTATCCAGTCGGTGTAGCTCTTTATCCCTGCTACGATAGCAACTGCCAGGATCTCTGGGGTTTCGTAGGTATGCACCTCTTTAATTGCTGTACTCCAATTGGTCTATAGAGGTCTTTTCGTGTCTTTGCTGTACACACCCATTCCTGGGCTTGTTCCATCTTTCCATCCCACCAATAGGTGCTACTGATCGGGCCTGAAATCTGAACACAGGCAGCAAGGCGCTTGGAGACAAGTGTGTCTGCAATTTTTTGTGCGCCTTCTCTCGTGTCTATCGTTGTGTGTACTTCGATGAATTCGTTCATTAATCGGCCTTTCTCGCTGGCAATTGTTTGAAGATATCTCTCGCTAAGAGTTGTATCTGTGATTCTTTGATCCACGTTGTCGGTGTTCGCTGGTAGACTTGAAGCGCTTCGTTGTAACGCTTTTTGCTTCCTAAATCTATTGCCATCTGTGCAGCCTGCTTTAGTGAGCTCGCATAAATGTCGATTTCTCCTAGCACGCGTGCTGCATCGGCTTGGTAGATAATCGTTTCATTGGTGCATCGATCATTGAGTGAGGTGGCTCCAATGCTTTGCATGAGTGCATCGCTTGCTTTTTGCTGGTATCCCCGGTCAGTGTAGTAATCAACCAGTTCCAGGTACATCTTTCCTTCCCATTGATAGAGTGTTGGTGTTCCGCATTCTGCATAAATGTAACTGGGGTCATTTTCAGGATAGTCGGGAAAGTGATCTTGCGCCAGGCCAATATAGCGGAGTGCTTCCTGTTCCTGTCCATTTTGAGCATGGCTTCTGCTATCCCCATAAGGATGTCGCTTCTTATAAGTGAGGTATCATTTCCCAATGTTTGCAATCCTTGTTGAAATGCGGTAATTGCTTTTTGTGGTTGGCGTGGTTGATGGCAGAATGAGAAAGTGTATCCTAAATACATGTAGGCCGCAGCTTGGAGTTTGTTGTTTCCTGATATGTGGGCATAACGTATGGCATCGTTGCAATGAGTTTCTCTTGCTTTAAAGTTGAGTTGGTGCATTGATAAGATTGCTTGAATGATTGATGATTGAGTAGCTAGTTGTGCAGCTGATGCTGATGTTTTGATGGTCGTAGTGCCAATGCTCCTAGCTGCGGTGCCAGTCTTCGGAAGAACTTCATTGACAGCTGCAAGCCCTTTTCCGTTCATAAGGTGCCAACATGCTGTGATACTCGCTGCACATTGACGAAGAAAGTCTTCTGTTATAGTATCCGATGTAACGCCATAGGCTAGCAATGTGGTAGGGAGTGCAGCGATAGCAATAAGCGCCTGTCTACGCGAGATACTTTCTTGTTCATTTACTTGATATCGCTGTAATTCGTCGTCCATTGTTTTTATCTCCTGGTCTATGGCTATTTGAACTTCATCACATGAGAGCATTGTTCCATGCCATAGGGCCATCATTGTATTGATTTGTGCCTGTTTCAATCCAAACCAAATGGCCCAATCTCTTTGAGGCATGAAGTCTGAGAATATTCCAGGGTATCTTTGCTCTCCATATGATAATTCTATTGTTTCTACAAGCGCTGCTTGTTCTTCTCCTGGATGAGATTTTTTTATGTGATGTTCAAAGCCTAACTCTTTGGGTGATTTCTTAAATGCATCACAAAGCAGCCGCAGTGAACTGAGCCGTGGTTCCTGTATTCCATATTCCCACCGTGAGTATGCTTCGATACTCACCGTTGCTTGTTCAGCTGCATCCGCAAGCGTCCAACATCTTTCTAACCGCGCTGCTTTCAACACTTCGTTGGGAATTCGGCTCTTGTTTCTTCATCCATTTCCCCTAGCGTACTTGGAGATATATCAATAATCAAGTAGATAAGCACATCTATAGGTGAAGCGACGAATAAACGACTAAGTAACGACTAACTCTCATTGTACCTGCTCTTTTCGCTTGCTTCAAGCCTGTGTAAAAGACAAAGAAACGGCGAAGAATCGACGGACGAACGGCATGTTCACATTCGCACTTTTCGATCATACTTATGACATGAACATCGTGCATGATCGAAAGGATGAAGTACATGAATATGATGCTCGATATCAACTTTGGTTTCTGGTTTCTCTCTGTCTGGTCTGTATGCTCATTGGTGGGCTTTTATTCGGTCGTCGTGGTGGGAGCAGCCGCTACTAGTTGAAAGGTATGGAACTATGGATCTTACCAATATTACACTTGTGATTTGTCTGATCCTGGCTGGATTTATCCTTGGCATGATTGTTATGGCGATCATCCTTCACCCCTATCGAGAAAGAACTGAAACATATGCGCCAACGCGAGGCAGCTCGGCGGCATCATCAGAATCAACTGCGTAGTTTGGATCGATAGAAACGAGGAGATCAAATGGCACTACTGCAGATGCTCGATCAGTATGAACAATGGCGTGATGACGCCATGGAGCGCCTGGGGAAGGGACATGTTGACTTTATTGCCTATTGGAACATCGTTGAGATGCTCAAAAAACCTGATCCGAAGGAAGCGTTCTTAGTCAAGATTGCTTCTGCTTGTGATGCGATAGCCCGCCATGATCAGGAGATCTGGAATAACCGCTCTGGCTATCGGCAATATTATCGCAGATATATCGAATTGCTTGAGCAGGCGTTGCAGGAACTGAATAGCATAAAGGAGCAATGGCATGGTACAGAAAATGCGAGAGTTGCGGGCGGTCCTTGGTGAACTGGGCTTTGAGTCCCGGCCAGGAAAAGGAAGTCATGAAGTGTGGGTAGATCCAGCGCAACCACGGCGACGAGTCGTGCTCTATGGTCGCAATGGGAAGGATGCGCATCGGTACCAGGCGGCACGGGTGCGCAAGTTCAAAGGTGGTGCGATGGTTTACCGATAGGAGGAGGGAAGACGTGGTACAGCGATTTAAGCATAGACGAGAGCGGTATGAGGCAAAAACGGTGATCCTGCGATGCAAGGTGTGCGCAGAACATTGTGAAACTCAATGCTCAATATGCCGAAAACCCATCTGCTTACGTCACAATGCTGCGAGCGCTACTTCTCTGGATCTACTCTGTCAGGACTGTTTTCTTATTCGCATTTCATCACTAGCTCTCTCATCAATTCAACAATAAAAAGAAACTCTGGCAATTCGCCAGAGCTGCACTTGAACAAATAGGACAACTGGGTATGTTCCAATCCTTATAGGTTATTTGCTGGATTGTTTCCACTCTGCTAAAGTTTGTTTATAGTCTCTGAGGAGTGGCAAATCTGAGTCGTCAATGTCGAGGTGATACATATCTCGTTCTTCATGGCCAGTATCGAAATCTGCCTGAGAACTTGAAACCAGATCGTTTAAGAATGCGCTCTCCGTCCTCAGTCCCTGCACAGGCATCTATAGTAGCGATGTCTACGCCACGATGACCCCACTCTGCAAGTGTTATGCTTGCAAGATTTCTAAGCAGATAGGAGGCATAGCGGTGTCGTGCATCCATTGTTACTTTCGTTGTGGTCATCATATCGATAATGATACATTCAAGACGTTGGCCTGGCTCAAATTGCTGAATTCTGCTCATTGCGGAATGTCCACCCTCGTACCCCCCTTCTGAAGTCAAGGATGGCATCATGTAATAATGGAAGGAGATTGATAGATGCAACCATTCGCCCGTCGGCGAAGAGATAATGTGTCATTTCTGGATTAGCCTTCAGATATCTAATGCGCAACTCTCTGGTTCTTTCTGCTCGCACACGCCCAAAGTTTAAAGCAGCTAGCTCTATCTCTAAATCCATATCTGTAAGTGTGGCAGTACGATATGTAAGTTCCACCTTTCCGCCAACAAGTAGAAAGGTCTCTATTTCATCAGCTAGCCTGTCAATGTCAGATTTCTTATAATAACCATATCCCCCGAGGAATGGCACACGTTCAATGTTTCGTGTCTTCATGGTATAGTTGAACTTATCTCAATTCATCCCCAGCCGATCTTGGGCCTCTTTTGCTGTGTAATAGCTTCGGGATATTTGTTCATCTAAATTTTCTTTGCGTCTTGGCATTTATGGCCCCTTTTTCATAAGTATCAATGATATTGTACATCATTATGACGCAATTTACACAACTTCCTCAAAATACACGCTAAAAACCTTGACAATGGTGGCTTTTATCCTTATAATAATAAATGTGTAGATTGTGTAGATTATGAATATTGTGAAAAGAAATTTAGGAGTTATCCATGATTGAGATCGAAGGAGAAGTTTACTGCACAGCTACTGGCGCAGCTAAGTACCTCAATATCACCCGTTTCATGTTCTACTACAACGTAAAAAAGCGGGTAAAAGCGTATCAGTTTCCAGCCAGGGGATGGCTACTTTATAAAAAATCAGAACTTGAGCCATTTAGAATCGTTAATGAAGCGCTCCCGGTAGTGTTAGAGCACTCCAGGAGCTAGCCTAAAAGGATGCCGTTAAGAACCGCTTGCAGGCTATCTCTCAGTATAAGATGCCTGACAAGTTAAGAAGAAAGGCTTGAACCATGGTACTACTCATCATTATCATCATCTGTATCTGTGCCTGCGCAGGGAAGGCATGGGCGGTAGCTGATCCCAATCCAATTGTCGACCATGAGCGTGCGTCTGCCCATGTGCAAGGTGAGGACGAGCACTGAGAAAAGAAAGGTGTGTATGATGCTCAAATCAACGATGAACACAACCAGTAAAGAGCAGTTGCTGACAGCGCTCGTTTCCTCTCTGAAAATGCTTCTGGTCAGTTTCTCTTTCCTTATCCTCTTTGTGATCCTTTTCGTGAAGGCCATGGTGAGCTTGGTTATGGTCCTGCTTCAGGCAAGCAATCTGTTTCTTGGCTATCTGATCGGTCTGATAGCCAGTGTAGAAGAGGTACGAGCGTTCGCAATTTTTTTAGCAGGCGACGAGGTGAACCATATGAAGAAACGACACGCACAGCAGCGGATGGTCGAGAGCGATCTTGCCCCGCATTCCCCTTCCATGGGCTATCAGCGAGAACCCAGTCCGGTCAGGCTCTCCATCGTCATGGGAATCATTCTTGTTGGAGTGTTGATCATTCTTGCCTGTATTGTTGGCATCATGTCTCTCAGTGATGTGATACGCGGGCATGCCGGGGAGACATGGAATCACTTCACGGCCATGTGGGACGCGCTCAAATGGTGGCTTCTGGCAGGCAGTGTGAGTGCCGTCGTAGTGTTCAAGGTGGTGATGCCTGTCCTTGAGAATTCATGCACACACGGCTGTGGAACGAGCTGAGGCGGCGAGGATCCGTGAAGAGACGAGGCACCTGCGCGAAGCCCGTTATCACAACGAAGAGCATATGCCTCCCGGCTATATTGCGCTTCCCAATGGTCTTGGCAATTATGGTCAGGTGATCAACGAGGTAGGTCGGGTGATCTCGGTCTTATCAGGCAATGCACCCAGCGGGAACTCAGGCATCAATCCGAAACATTTGATGGATTTTATGGAGCGGCAGAATGCGGTAGAAGCGGACTATGAAGAAGAAGAGGAGGTGCCGTTGCGGATCGAAGGGCCGAAGAAGATCAAATTGTCTGATCAAATTGAAGAGGGATTGACCGTTCCTGATGAAGCGTTAAGTGTCTTTGGCTATCCGATTGACACCTATGAACCATTGTCTGTGCCACTTTTCCTGAAGGAGGGCAACTTCATCGATAGCCTGATGGTTCTTGGTCAGCAGGGACAAGGCAAGAGCACCATAGGAACCTACTTTGCTGGGCTTACCGTCAATCATCGTGGCTACTTACTGGTGATTGATCCTGATGCGCAAGATGAGCAAAGTCTCACAAGCCGTCTGGGTCCACTCAAGAATTTCTTGCTCTGTGAGGTTGCGGATACCCCTGCGAAGGCAAAACGACTTTTGCAGTTGGCGGAAGAGGAAATCGATACGCCATCGGACTTTCCTTTGTTGTTGATGATTGATGAGTTCACTATGATTATGCGGCATAAACAGCTGAAAGGGAAGTGGCAAGACGTTGCTGATATGGTGATGAATACCGTAGAGAATTATGCAACCCGTGGACGAAAGCAACGCCGCCGTGCTGTGGTGTTTGGTCAAATTAGCAATGCCAGCCGTACAGGAGGGACTGAGCTTCGGGATTCTTGCGCCTATCTCATTTTCAATACCCCGTACAAAAAAGCGTCCCTGGTGTTACAAGATGCCAGCGACGAGGAAATAGCGGAGCTTGCACCGTCGCTCACTCCTGGTATTGCCATCGTCTCACCAGCCAAGAGTAGCGAGACCTATGTGATGCAATTCACTTTTCCTGACGAGCGGGGCTTGCAGATTATCGCGGAAGTACGAGCAGAGAGTGAGGAATTTGAGGAGTCAGGAAGCCAGTTTCAGGATGAGGAAGAAGGGTTTCATGAAGCCAAAACAGAGGACTTGAAACTCACCGAAACCTACCTGAAAACGTTCGTGAAATTACCCCTGAAACGGCTTGGAAAGCAAAGGTACGAAAAGTACGTGAAATGCGTGCAAGGAACCGCTCACAAAAGGATATTCTCTATGCGGTCTGGGGAGTGTTGCCAGGTGGAAGCGCGGAGTATGCCAAGGCTCGCGAGGAATATCGAGCAACTGACTTACCCAACTCAATAGCGATGAGGAGATAGGGTAGATATGTACTTTCCACCTGGATACCGTCAGCCGCGCCATCACCCATCGACTGAACGGATGGAAGACTTACCTGTTAATCCTGTATTGCTCGCACAGTGGAAGGAACAGGAGGAAGCCAATACACGAGCAGAGCAGCGCACGCCAGCAAAAAAAGCGGCTCCTGCTCCACGCCCGGCACGCACCCATACTCGTGCACCGCAGCTCTCGACGGCACAACGACGCCGCAACCAGGCGGGGCAGCCACGGGAGACTGATGGCAAGTATGCGGGGAAGCCCGAGAGCAAATGGAAACAGTTCCTGAGCGGGGAATCAGCACCGCACACATCACTAAATAAGATCGCGAAGAAGCCAGCTCAGGTGGCACAACCAATGAAGAAGCGATCTGTACCCATGTCACTAGTAGAGCATCGCAATCCGTTGGTGAAGGCCCATTGGTGGATCACCCGTGGGTTTCGGCAGTGGCGGCGCAAGAAAGCCCGACAGATCCGTAAGGCATTTTCACTACGAGGATAGGAACCAGAGAACTGACGGTAGAAAGTCTACTCAAGCGGATGTACAAAAGAGTACAGGCGTTCCTGTTCCTCTCATGTACGAATTGAAAGAAATCGTGTACGGCAGATTGCAGGACATAGGAGTACCGCGAAAGAACGAAAACGTACCATCAAAATTGGGTTGTGGGCAGAAATGTACACGCTTTCTCACCACTTGCCAAGGCGTACCGGAAAAGAACAAGAATGCGTGTACGAAGGTCAAAAATGTTTGTACGAAGAACAGAAAGGGACACTTGAGATGAAATTACGCAACATTCCCACCTACTATGGTGGGTTCGATCCTGGGACGGGTCGCGCAGGACTGACACTTGTCTCTGCTGATGGGGTCAGTTTAGAGAATGACACGATGAGCATTGATAGCATTATCGCCACGGGCAATGCGGAAAAGCTGCTCAAGCGCGGCGATATTCATGCAACCCTGGCCGACGTGTTACGCGAGGATGAATGCATCATCACCTTGAATACCGTCGACTACTTTCTCTGTGATCTGGTGAAAGAGGGCAAAAATCCAACCAACGCCGTTGCCGATCCTGCCCGGTATTGGGGAGATCATGCACGTGTCCTGCTTATTGGCACTGGCCTGCGCACTCATTCCTGAACGAGTCTTCGCGCTGCGCCTGGTGACTGCTTTACCTGTAACGCTCTATGACCGTGAAAATCGCAAACGGATGAAAGAGGCACTCTCCAATTACTACCGCTTTGAGTACAACGGGCGTGTGCGTGAGGCCTATATCACCGTCGGCTATGTGGCGATGGAAGGACAGGGGGCACTGATCCATTGTGGTGAGCAGGACGGAGAACAGGCCATCCTCGATATTGGGGAGCGCACTGTTGACGCGCTTGCCGCTGACGGGCAAAAGCTCATGACCAGTCTGTGTGGAGGCAATGAGGAATTAGGAATTGGGCAGATCACCGATGCGGTTAGGACATTGGCACAACGCTATGGGCGACAACTGCCTGCCCCACAGATCCACGATCATTCTCTGGGCGTGGTCGCATCACGAAGCCTTACCCGTGGTGAGAACCTCTCAGGGCATCATTCCTGAAGAGGAACTGTGCAGCACGATTGAAAAGGCTCGTACGACGCTGGCGAAAGGAATGGTCTCATTTGCCTCTTCTCTCTGGAATGTGGAAGGTGAAGCGGTTGGTGAGCGTTTCGATCAGATCTATGTTGCAGGCGGTGGCGCTCACTATATTGGAGATCTCCTGAAAAATATGCTACCCCGCATCGTCATCCCGATCGATCCTGAAGACGCCAATATCCGGGGCTATCTCGATCTGGCCTGCAGCTCTGGAAGACAAAGTTCCTGGCATCTGGGAGGTGGACTAATGCCACGAAAGTCTGATGCCATCTACACGAACTATCCTCTTCCTGAAGAGTTCAATCGCCTTAAGCGACCTGGACGCCTTTTGCGAAGAGTGGGGAAACATCTCCAGGGCCGATGCAACCCAGCGCATCATCATCGCCTGGTCAAAAGCGCGACGTGGCGATCTGGCCGCATTCGGTGCGATGGGAATCACGCTCTCGGTCTCATCCACTCCTGCTGTGATGACCGAAACGTCCCCGGCAGCACCGATACAGGAGAATAAACCACTCACCAGACGCCCAATGAATGGGAATGCGAAGGCCGTCGAACTGGACCTGTAGCGTATGAGTGGACATGCTTGTATACCAGGCGGCAATCGCTTGGTATCTCGCTCCCGCTCCTTGATACCAGGAAGTGGAAGCGAGATAACGAACTGATTAGTGCGTAAAAGGTAGGTCATTATTCGAATGGAACGAGAGCAGGGAGACTACGATGAACATTTTTTCAAGGAAACAAGAGCCAGAGCAGCAATACCAGGAAGGCGATATTGTCGCGCATGAAGGTGACACGTTTCGTGTGAGGCGCAACTATGGCGAGAATTTAGAGTTAGTCAATCATACGGGCTATCATCTGGCATCGACTGGTCAGGTAGAGGAAACTTATTATTGCGGAGCTTGTAGAAGTATGATGCCATATCGTCACTTCCCTCACTAGTTGCAGTAGAAAGGAAAACAATCATGGGCATATTCGGAAAAAGCAACCATCAAGCAGAAGCATATCTGACGTCAGCATCATAAATTCTTAGATTATCCACTCTCAGAAGTGCAATCACATGTGAAGCGATGGGCCGGAGTTGATCTTAATCAGGATGAAGCAGTTGAAATCGTTGAGCAGTTGCGCACGCAAAAACACATGGGAACGATACAAGCCTGAAATCTTGCCGAAGATCCCGAAGACGTTGACGGAATTGTGTATTGTCTACGTTGTCGTATCACGCATGGTGGAGGACAATGCTAGGATGAAGTGCAAGTATTGCAAGAAACTGTACAGCCGCGTTGATGGTGCATGTGTGCCAACATCATACCGGCATCTATGCTGCTCAACAGAAAGTCAAAAAGGCGTTGCCGAAACCTGCAAAGAAAGTGAGATAGACATGAGTAAGACAGAACGATTGGACAGTATTCATGCTCTAGAGCGTGAAGCCCAGGTACTCACTATTACTCTGGACTTTGACGGAGGCATGGTGACTCTTCACCCGATGGCGGGTGAGAGTGCCGTATTCGATTGGACGCACGATGGAGGCATAGAGGCAACACAGCACTGGTTGCAGGAAAAGAAAGCCGTCTACTACGGCCCATTTGTGAAAGGAGACTACCACCTTGGTCAGCAGATCCATGCGTCCTACACAACTGGCCGTGTGATCTGGTCCTACCGTGCACCGTTACGAGGTCTGACCTATGTTGTTGATGATGGTACCAGTTGGCCGACTGAGATATTAGCACAGGAAGTTGAAGCACACGCAGAAAAGAGCAACGGGCAAGCAGGAGGGCCTCTGCGGACATCGCTTGTTGTTGGAGTGGTATCGGAGACCGCTCAGGAGGAATTGGAAGCGGCTCAGGCGACAATCCAGCAGATTCACCACGATCCGCCACTCTTTCTCATTACTGTGCTGCATCAAGCGTGGTACCGGACCCATGACGGAAGCGACTACCCGGATCTCGAACTAGAGGACGGGCGGTTCATCATTCGTTCACAAGATCTGGAACTGACCTACGATCGCAAGCCCTACGACATTTCACAAACCACGATCAAATCGATCTACGAATCGTAACATGGCCCAATGGCGCTCCAGGCCCTCGAGTATTAACGGACCGGATTACAATACTAATAGCGGCTCACCGAAATAAGTTGACCAATTTTTGCCTTCTCTTCTGAGTAGAAGAGACAAAAAATAGGCAATTTATTTCGGAGGGAGCCGCTATTAGTATTGTAATCCGGTCGTTAATGCTCGAGGGCGTATGTAGGGGTTGAGCCACAGCCAGCGCCACCAGACATCTTTGAAAACTTCCAACCGACAAAAGTAGAGTTTCCTGTCTGGTCACCAAAGAAGGAGCACCAACCTCCCTCCCTCCCGGGGCTTTTAAAGTCGATATTACGTGCTATGTTCTCACAAGTAGCACATAATTATTTTAAATAATTTTTTATAGATATCCATGAGGAAATTTATACTTGGCGAACGAGAAATTATAGCAGAGGGATTTGAATGTGATAAACGCTTCTGAGAAGAGAGTAGAGCAAATTGCAAAGGCTCTAAAAGCTTCGTTTCTGTTTACTCTTCGCGTTATTTTCTGAAATCATACTCAAATCCCTATCTCCGTCCTTAATGAGACAATGAGCAAGTCAGCCGCAGCATAAAAGTTATTCCTACAATGACTCCTAAGAACAGGAATATCAAGCCGATAACTACCAGGAACCATATGTCAAAGGTAACCATATTTTTCTCCTTTTCTTGATGAGTCCTCTGCATCTTACTTGTCTTGGATGAGCCTTATCCTACAGCATATTGCGGCATTGCCTGGCCTGTTATTGGCTGGTACCACACTTTGAGGTTTGTCAAATTTTGTGGATGTTGACAGATTAGCGAATCTTCCACTGTGTTTTCCCATGCAGTTGCCATTTGATGGAGGACAGATGGATCATTTTTTCGTACGCGCTCACATCCCATTCCTGAAACAACGACGCGTAATGGTCTGCATTCGCGTTTTTCCTCTCCTAATGGATGGAGTAATGCGAATGAGACAATCAGAAGATCTTGCCATTGACGTTCCTCCCACGCTTCAAAGGCTTGTCTTACCGCTATTTGTATGGCCTCATCCTTACTCTGAAGTGCTGCTTCTAAGGGTTCTACTTCGGTGACTTTCTCGACTGGTTGCAAGACCTTCTTTTGTAAGAAACTGCCAGCTTGTTCATAAAAGCAACTCAGGAGGAGGATGCGTTCGCCTTCGGCTGTGTCGAGAAAGGTTGATTGACAGAGAAATCCTCGCTTGTCGCCTATAAATTGAGTAAGCTCTTGTAGAGCCTGTAGCGCGAGATCTTCCCATACTTCACCCCAGACAGGAGATGAAATCCTCGCCTGAGGTTTTTTCTTCTTTTCTTGAGGGAGGTTTCCCCTTTTTTTTGAGAAAGCCAAGGCCTCTTCAAATGGTGAGAGGGAAGAATTGAAATGCTGAATCATTCCCCAATGACTCATTCCACGTGTTTGCTCATCCAGTTCCTGAAGGGCCAAGGCGGCCATTTTCTCTACTTCCTCAGCTTCATCGTGTAATGCTTCCAACAACGGACGTTCGGCTTCCCGTCGCCAGGATTGACCTAGTGATTGTGCCGCAGTTGCTCGCACACTTTCATTCTCATCACAGCGAAGCGTGTAGGCGAGATGGTGTATTGGCGTATTTTCCCCGAGTTCGCCTAGAGCCCATGCGGCTGCTTCACGGACGAGCCAACTTTCATCTTTACAGAGAAGGGTACTCAGAAGATCGTCCGGTATATGCCTTTTCTGCTTTCCTAAGGCTCGAACAATCGCTTCTCGCACACTTTCATCGTTCTCTTCATCTAGGGCGCGTATCAGGCACTCTCTTAGTCCCCTTTCTTCCCCCTGTTTTCCTAATGCTTGTGCCGCAGTTGCCCGTACTTCCCAATATGGATCGGTAAGAGCAACAAGGAGCAATTCTATGGGAACGTGTGTTTCCAATCGACCCAGGACCGCTAATGCAGCGACACGTAATTTCTCTTGAGGATCATCTTTCGCGAGTAATTGAAGAGCCAAGATCTCCTCATTTCGTATCTGCTTCTCTTTTACTTCTATCGCCCTGATTGCTTCCATGCGTCGTTCCCAGGCGGGGTCAGACAAACCCGAAATGATGTCATCAGAAGAACCTCCGTGGAATCGTCCAGGAGTTGTTCTCCATAAATGAATTCGTGGCGAAGCTGGGGGACGTGAAAGTTTCATGTCCCCTTCTACAGGAGCACTACGTATGAAATCTTGGTAATTCTCCAGCGGCAATTCCAAACCTGGATCTGTCGTTGGAGACACTGACCTAAAAAAATCTTCGTTAGAAGTGTAGTTCATTTTTGCCTCTCTTTTCCATTTATTACTCTTCCATACGAAGCAAGCGCACCCGCATCTGATTCATCCCTGCATGTGCATATCGCGATGCGGTCCTCGGCGATACTCCCAATTGCTTCGAGACTTCTTGAAACGTCTGACCTTCGATATAATGAAGAACAACAGCTCTCTGTTGAGACAGAGGGAGATCATTAATGATTCTGTTTAATCTGTTCAGGCGATCGATAAACTCTACAGCCTGATCAGGTTGGGTTTTTATATCGTTGTCTGCAATCTCGAAGAGAGGGGAATTTTCCTCTCCTTCTAATGAGATACACGACCCTGCGAAAATTGTCTCAAATTTACCCGGATGTTGTGTGAAACGTATGCAAATGTTTTTTGCAACTGTTTTCAGCCACCCCTCAGGAGATTCAATTGGTTTGCCTCCCCCTTCGAGATAACGCCACGTTCGTGCAAAAACCTCCTCTGTGAGGTCTTCTGCCAGTGCTTCATCGCATCGGGCATTTCGGCGTATATAGTGATAGATGGTTTGCCAATATTCCTGGTACATGCGCTCCATCTGCTCGCGCCGCACTTCCAAGCTGTTATCATCCATAGATCATCTCCACTTCTCTCTAGAGAGAGCACATGTAGTACTGACAAAAAAAGTTTTGCTCTTCGCGCCAACTTGGTCCCCACATTATGGATTCTTCCCCTTGCTAGGTATCCAAAGAGCGATCTTCTTCTCGAATTGAAAGATACATCATCTTCATCAACACTCCTTCCAATGCTCTTTTCTACAAATATACTTCGTGGGCGTTCTCATGAAGTATATTTGCAAAATTGAAGGCCTGTGTTATTTTTGAAGCATGCTCTGGTGCTATTGATACCAGAGCATGCTTCAGCTTTTCCTGCCAGTGCGATCGTCACTTTCAGGTGAATATTCCCTTCCACCTTTCCCCATTTCGTGACTTCCCTTTTTCTTCCTCTCCCACATGTTCTTAACTGTTAGAGAATTCTTTCAGCAAAAGCAGACAAAATAGTACTTTTGTACTAATACACTCGTGATACATGCAAAAAATTCTATTCTATCTTCTTCTCTACTTATTTGAGAGACTCAAGAGGCTAAAAACACCTGGATTTAGTACATTTGGGTAACATATTGGGTAGCCTCCTCACTTTGCTTCTATTTTATAAATTTCCTTGAGGAAATTTATACTTGACAAATATCACCATCTATGGCATACTCTCTGTAGTGGAACGTTTATAAACATCTATGAGGAAATTTATAAAAGGAGATCACGCTATGCCGTGTAACCTGGCAGTCACCATCACCAAAGCGGTTGTTGCCGCTGAGCATCTGCGCAAACTGCTCACTCCTGAAGTGATTCAGTCCCTCGTTCAGGCCTTTGTTGCGCAGCATCCAGCCTTTACGTCGTATCAACCTGTACGCGTATCTCTCTTAGGAAGCACGGTGATCGTGCGCCTGGGTCGCATGGATCGCTACGTGAGCCTCACGGCTGAACAAGTGACGGTAAACTTCCCACGCTACGAGCAAGAACAGGCGGCTCCAATCGTCGAATTGCTGACACAGTTACTTGCCAAAGGGGCGGATAAGGTGTTTGCGACTCAGGTACATACTGCCCTGGTGAGGGACTTCGGACAGGTGCAGCAAACCTCGACGACGGTCTCCAACCAGGGGCAAAAACAAAATGTCACGTTATTCAGTTTTGACGTTTAGGGAGGTCTTGATTATGGGAAAAGTAAAGGTGTACGTGCTCCCACAGGGCAATATTCAGGTGTTTGTCGATGACGCCAGTGATGAAGAAGCGGTAGACATCACCAAACGGGTCTATGCTACTCTCAAGGCCTCTGGAATGCCGTTTGATCGTATTGGAGAGATTGAGTTTCATCGCAATGGTGGAGACCACGTGCATGTGGTCACTGAGGTGCAGCATGAACAGCACACCAGTTAATTCAGAGGGAACCATCCCCACCTGGTATCAGGACTACCTGACCAGTTTCCTGGCCTCTGAGGCACACGCCTTCATCCTGCACAAAGATATTGATGGCTATGCCTATGAGTCACTCTCTCAGCGGCGCTTCCTCATCGGGGTGCTCGCAAAAAAGCGCATTGTGGTCTGCTTTGACCTGGCTCGTGGCATCACCTTTCCCGATGAAGCCATGCGCCCAGAAGCCCTGGCCCTGCTGAACACGGCTGATGAACCTACCAATGCACCTGAGATCGATCCGTTCGAGCGAGCACTGGCGGGAATTGGTAGCCAAGACAGCACCCCTGACGATCCCTTTGCCACCCGTAAGCCATTGGAAGCGATGCAATTGCTTGAGCGGTTGCTTCGAGCGAAAGAAGGCAAAGGCAGGGTTGCGGTTATCATCGACTATGCTGACAAGATTATGCCACCCCAAGAGACGGGGAATATGCCGGCCGATGCCCGGACATTGCTCGTGTTGCTGCAAGGATGGGGCATTGATCGCTCGTTAGGAAATTGTAACAACCCGGTCTTTCTCCTCACGCGTAACCTGGACGATCTGCATAGTGATATTCGTACTCGCATGAGTGGCTATAAAGCCATTGAGTTAGCACTTCCCGATTATAATGGTCGCGTTGCCTTTTTACAGTACTACCTGGCGAGACGGGAAGAGCGCAAGAAAACGATCCCTTTGCTTGATATCACCGTCGAAGAGCTCGCACGTCTCACCGCTGGGCTCAATTTGAAAAACCTGGAAGATCTTCTGCTGCTCGCCGCCAAAGCGCAAGGAGTTACTGCAGATCTGGTAAAACAGATCAAGGATGAGATCATCGCGACGGAATATGGCAGCATCGTCGAAATTATCGACCCACTTCCTAACGGCTTTCAATCCCTTGGCGGGATGGAAAAGATTATCGCGTGGGCCAAAGAGGAAATTATTCTCCCTATTCGTCGGGGAACAAGCGATGATATCCCGAAAGGCATTTTGCTGGTGGGACCACCGGGCTCAGGAAAAACGTTTTTTGTCAAAGCGCTAGCCCGTGAAATTGGTTTCAACGCGATTGCCCTCAATGCGGAGAATATTCTGGGTGGAATAGTGGGCACCAGTGAGCGCAACTTACGCGCTGCCCTCGATCTGGCCCGTGCTATCAGTCCTGTGCTGTTGTTCGTCGATGAGATCGATCAATCGGACATGTCCAGGCGCGGTGGAGCATCAGGCAATCCGGTTGCCAGTAATCTGTTTAGTGGCCTCCTGCGCTTCATGGGTGATCCGACGTTACGAGGGAAGGTGATTGTCTTCTTTGCCAGCAACCGCCCTGATCTGCTTGACTCTGCGCTGACCCGATTTGGTCGTATTGATGAAACGATCCCGATGCGTCTGGCTGACGAAACGGGACGCCTGGGTATTGTTCATGCACAGGTGGTCCTTCAGAAGAGCGCGATCGAGGAGGCCGCCGCAGCGTATCTGGCAAAAACAGCAGTAAAGTTCTCGGCTGCTGATATTGAGGCAACGGTTTCCAAAGCACGCAAACTCTCGCGCCGACGGGCTGATGCAATGATACGCCTGGCTGATGCTGAGAGAGCCATGGAACATATTCGGCCAGAGACGCCCAAAATTGCCGATTATTATAGCCTGCTCGCCATTCAGGCATGCAAAGATACCGAACTCTTAGAGCCTGACGAGATCGCCCTGCTTGAAGATCCCGTTGGCTTCAAACGACGAATGCGTGAGGCTAAAATCACGGTTCCAGCGAATTTAGCGAAAAGTGAACCGGATGAGCGTGAAGAGCGCAGTGAATAACCGCATTCCCTTGACGCTATAAATTTCCTTATAGATGTTTATAGAGAAGAGCATGAGGAGAGAATATCATGGCAAGCAAAGAGCAGGTCTTAGAACAAGCATTGGGGCAGACGGTTGATCTGGTGGACTGGCGCACGCGCATGAAAGAGGGCTGGTTGGTCACACTCACGATTAAACGCTGGCGGGCAAGAAAGAAACTGGCCCTGAACGAACTGGGCATCTACCCTCCAACAGAAGAGGCACGTGTCGCGTATGAGCAACTCCTGACATTGGGAAGCAAACTCCTGCTTCCAGTCCAGACCTTGCGTGATCTAGAGGCGATTGAGCGTGGAGCACGCCTGCACCTGGGGGAATATTCCTTCAGTACCCCCTTTGGGACCTTCATCCCGTACACCTCGTATCGTTTGTGGCAAAAAGGCAATGAAGACTTTAAGAAGCGGTTCTTTGAAGAACGTGATGCCATTGTTGCTGCGTATGAGAGCCTGGTTGAGCAAGTGCTGACCGACTATGAGCAGATCGCTCGTCACTCCTACCAGCTCTTGTGCAGTCAGATCGAGGATATACGG
Organism: uncultured Chloroflexia bacterium; assembly: GCA_963731415.1. GTDB lineage: Bacteria > Chloroflexota > Ktedonobacteria > Ktedonobacterales > Ktedonobacteraceae > JACDAE01. Next base: position 5,334 of record CAVSVN010000014.1, on the reverse strand, counting down.
GAGACGTTTCCAACGGAAGAAGCATTCGTCATCCATTATCGGCAGGAAATCATTGGCCGCTCCATCAAAAGTGCCACGGAATTTGCAGAAACGTTTGTCTATGAAGAGACGTTCTCGCGCATCTCGCTGCTGTCGTCCCTCTCGACAGAAACCGAGGAGGTCAGCGCTGATAAGGTCGATGAGACGATCACGGTGAGACAAGCAGAGATAGAAGCGGCACGGGTGCGTAAAGTCCAACTGGAGGAGATGAACCGCGAGATCGTGGAGAAAACGCGCCAACAGAAAACGGCGATGGTGGATACCTTCTTGACTTCCATCGTGGCCCAGCTCAGGACGCTCACCTATGATGCGGTGACCAGCGTGCTTGCCTCCATCAAAGACCAGGAGAGCCTGCGAGGCCGTCCGGTCATTCAATTACAGCATCTCATTGAACAACTGAAAAACCTGAATTTCTACGGCGATCAAGATATCGATGCCATCTTGACTCTCTTGCACACCATCGTGGATCGTCCGGCCAAAGAGCGCAATCTTACCGAGATCACGCAGCAGCTTCGCCAGGTCGCCACACTCACACGCGGGACCATTCTGGCATTGGGTGAACAACCTCGGGAAGGAAGAACCGCTCCACAGGAATTAGGCGTGATTCTCGATCCATCCGAGGACGATCTGCGTGAGGCACGCGAGGACATCGACACCGCCATCTCCCATGCTCGCTTCCCAGATGCGCCCGAAGAGCGGGAAGAACGTGAGGACGATCTCCAGCCCGTGCTTTCAGGAGAGGATGCGCGTATCGAACGAACGGAATAGCACTACGTTGATGAAATGTAGACATTTTCCTCATAGGCGTTCCTCAGGTGGAGCGCCTTTTTCTTGCCCTGACCTCACGTTCGTAGCTTCCATTTCATATCATTTCATAATATTATTTCATTATTATATTTCATATCGTTACTTGACAATGAAACGATATGAAAGTATACTCTTTAGGAAAGCATATCTCAACACGACAAAGGAGATCCATGTGATGACGACCAGTGAACACCCATTGCCAAAGGATCCAGAGGGCGCAGCGGCACTACTGGCAACCCTTGAGGTGAAAGACCAGGATGAGGCCATCTGTCGCTATCCCACCTGCAGCAATCTTCGACAAGCGGCAACGGGAACGGGTCGCCCCTCAGCCTATTGCGATAATGCCGACCATACCGCTGTGTCGAACCATCGCGCCCGGCAACAACTGAGAGCAGCGGTCGCTGGTGGATCATCAGCAGCAACGACAGCGAAAACAGAACATCCATCGCCCATTGTGGCCCCAGTGGAATCCTTGCGTAGCAGTGTCGTCCACGGCATGCAGCAATTGCAAACCAACCTGGAACGCTATCTCTCTGCCCTCACCACGATTGCCGATCCAGACCTCTCGGCGGCCCAGATCCAAGCGTCACTCGATCAAACACAGGCACGTATTGCTGAGGCCCAACAAATGATCAGCGCGGAACGATCGCTGCGCCTGGCCGCTGAAATTGCACGAACGGCAGCCGAGGCACAGGCACAGGAAGAACGTGATGCGGCAGAGTCAGCCATTGGGCGCATGGAAGAGGCCGAAACGAGAGTTGAGCTTCAGAAGGAGGAAAACGAGCGGCAGATTGCAGTCATCCAGACTGAGTATACTGCTACAATTGAACGCATACATCTTGAGACTGAACGCCAGAGAGAGGAAATGAAGCACCAGGCCGAAGAGGCTATAGCCAAGGCTCAGGCAGCAATGACAAGAGCACAAGAAGAAGCCAAACAGGCACATGCCAAGGCTCAGGAAGCCCATATCCAGGCTTCAACGGCTGAGCGAATAGTAAACGAAGCGCATATTGCCCTAGAACGTGAACGTCAAGAAATCGACCGATTGCGAAAAGAACATGCCGAAGCTATTGCAGATACACGTATGTGTGCTGAGGCTGATCGAACTGAGGCCCGTACCGCCCTGGATCGTGAGCGCGAGGAAATCAATCGCTTACGTTAGAACTTCTGCTACTCGTAAGCAGGTAGAACAAGCCACAGGACGTGCTGATACGCTTACGATGATGAACGATGAACTACGAAACCAGCTTGTGCAAATTCAACTCACGGAAAGAAAAAAGACCAATGAGCAATAATCCTCTGTGTATATAGAGGTCATCTGCAAAAGAAGTCAAGATCTCATGAGAGGCGTACACTGATTGAATGAAGCAAATGTACGTCTCTCTTCTCTAGTAAAGAGAGAGTAAGAAGGTAGTTACGGCACTTCGTAGTGGAACGGGGGAATAGCGATCTCTTGCTACCGCAAAACGGCCCTTGGTATCGAGCGATGACGGTTGTTCCTCTCAAATAACCACTTGCAGTTAGAACAAAAGTTGTATATACTAAGAAATGTCAAGGGCAGAAGCTGGAAAGTGTGAGAAAAAGGGCATAGTATTTCTAATTTGCTTGGGGAGTGCGATGACGGAACAACCACCGAAAAAAACTTGCTCTGCATGTGGAAAGGCTCTTCCGGCGACGGAAGCGTTCTTCTTTCCCAGTTACCTCGAACCCGGTGGCAAAAATGTCTGTAAGATATGCCATAGGGAACGATCAAAAATTTTAGTGACATATCGCGAACAATTGCGGGAAAGGGCTACTCCCGTTTCATCAGAACATGTTCCTCTCTACAAGTCTCTCAACTCCATTGCAACGGCTATCGGTCTCTCTGTCGCAGTCGTTGAGCATGATATCTTCGACCGTAACCTTCCTATCTATACCTTCATTTACAATAATGTCGGACCCGCTCTTGCCCTTCAGATGGAGGATGCAGAGGTCTATATCCGAGAACATACACAAAATGGGGATACACCTGTCGTTTCCTCCGAAAAGCCTGAAGTTCCTGTTGCTCCAAAAAAGCCCGACTTTATGGGGAGTCCTGATACTTGCGGCTGTTGCAAAAATGACAAAGGGAATATCCTGGCAGTTCGCAACGTGGATCAGCAGGTTGTCGCCTATTTGTGTTCTCCCTGCTACCGGACGGCAAGAAGCTTTGATTGGGAACCGGAGCGGCTGAGGGCTGTAGCCAAGCTCATTGAAACCATTGGTGGAAATATTGATCGATCTCGTAGGTAGAAGTACGTGTGTATTCGTGATAGTTTTCAAAGCAAAGGGGCAGTATGACAAAAATACGTCCAAAGCCAAAGCAACCAGAGTCTAACCCAGAGCCACAAAAGCATGCAACTCCTCATCCTATCAGGATTAAGGAGCTCTACGCTGATCGGCAAATGTACGAAAACTACCCTGTATACCAACGTGGAAGTGTCTGGCCTATTAAGTACAAACAGGGCCTCATCAATACTATCCTTCTAGGGCGCAATTTCCCATCGCTTGTAGCCTATAAAGAAATAGATGCGCTAGGTCATCAAACATTCTATATCACGGACGGTCAGCAGCGGCTTACCGCCATCATGGAGTTCCTCGATGGCAAATTTAAGACGTGGACCTATGCTCAGAAACAGGATGCAGAGCCAAACTCTCCTCCTCCTGTCTGTCCCGGAAAGTACTTCGATGAACTGGATCCCAGAACAAAAAACTTGCTGCTCGATTATATTGTCACGATCTCTCTTGATGAGAAGTCATCAGAAGATGTAGCACGAGAGCACTTCCGACAAAGCCAGAACCATGTTGCTCTCTCTCCTGCTGAACGTATTGATACCTATGAAAGTCGTGCCAAAGCAGCAGCCCAACGCATCGAAGCACATCCCTTCTGGACTGACTTTTACATGGGAAGGAAGTTTTACCGCAAACGCATCTTGCAAAGCAGTTTTTACCTCCTTGCCCTTGAAATGAGTCCAAATGGCATGGTTGATTTGCAGGCCAAGCAATTCATTCACAATCTGGCAAGCGGGAAAAAGGACGATAAGATCACTGAAGAGCTAATACAACGGGTCCTTTATCGTATGGAGAGCATGTGTTGTGTGTTTGCAGGGACTGAATTTACAGTGCGAGTTGCAGCGATTGCCATGTATCAGGCAGTATACCTGATCGAGAATACAGGGATTACCATCAAGCTTGAGACAGATCGAGGCAAACTCACACCCTGGATATTACAAGTGATCAGAGAAAGCAATGAAATGAAAGGGCCAACCGGGTATCAACGGCCACTTCAAGGCATTATTCGTAAAGCGAACCAGGTCTCCTTCTGGGAACGGCACCGGGAAACGGTGCTCAACCTCTTTGGGCTACGTGACGCAGTCGTGCAAATCTAACAGAGAGAAGGAGAGGATGAAACCTTCTCCTTCTTTATAAAAAGATCTACGTTGTGGCTGGGGTAGCTCCCCATTAACTGGTGAATGCCCCCCGCGCTCTGGCGGCAGCAAGAACATGGGCCAGAATGTACTTGGGAGGGCGTCCACGTGGCCGTTTTGGCTGTGCAGGAGCAGCTTGAACACGCTTTGGCGGACGCCCTCGTGATCGTTTGAGGGGTGTGGGTTCCGCCTGACGGCACAGCGGAGGAACCACCTTATACATCAGAAGTTCTCTCATGCCCCAGATGTGATCAGTCAACGCTGCCGCCATAGCAGGAGTGGTAGGACATCCGAAATGCGCTTTTTTGCTCAACTCCTGATGGGGAAAGCAGAAGTTGTAGGTGCATCCGATGAGATACATCCCAGCTTCCAGCGTTTCCATCCGTGCCGCCGCATGGCGGCATTTGCGCGTTAAAGAAGCAAGACGTTCTCGAAAGGTCCCATTCAATCGCTCAATAAAAGCAGTATTGAATTCCGTCCCTCCTCTTGTGAGCAGTAACAGCTCTTTTGCTTTCTCATGGGTTCCTCTGGCAACTTTGCGCGTGATTTCCACGACCCGCTTTTTCTTCGTATGCTTGATCACCGTGGCAATGCACAGATCGGGCCACGCCTCCAACGCACATCTTCCACGACCCGCTGGCTTTTTGCTTTTTTCCCGAAAGGCTCGGACAATACTTTTTGGATAGGCGGCAAAGCCATCCGTACTGACCAGTAGACCCTGCACGAATTGGCAACAGGCACGAGCGTGCTGCAAGAGACGATCAATGAGCGTGCGATCTCGATGCTGGCTCACCGTTCCTGCCAACCAGAGACGGGTGGTCACATCCATCGCCAAAGCTATCCACACAATGAGCTTCCTCCCTTTGGCTCGTATTTCATCGGCTTGAATATGGTGACTCTTGACCTTCCCTGCTTCCACAAGATCTGTATGAACCCGCTGACACTGCTCTCCTGCTCGTTTTTGCCAGACGGCTACCGTCCGTTCATCGAGCGCAAAGGCATGCACAATCGCTTGAAGTGGGCAGCCATACGAAAGTAAGGT
>CAVSVN010000013.1:0-735326 GCA_963731415.1 uncultured Chloroflexia bacterium | reverse complement strand
TCACATCTATTCCCGAAGGCGACCAGGAGCTATTTGCCCTGGCACAATATGGCCTGGCACGTGTAGCATCTGCTAGAGGTGATATGGTGGAAGCCAGAAACTCGGAGAGGCAAGCGTAACCGTGTTGGAGGGTATGGGGCATCGCAATGCTCAAGAAGTAAGATTATGGTTAATGGAAATTAGTCTTGATGCATATCGCAAGGAGTGCCCTTAATGCCAGACGAGCCAGTAAAATTATTTTATTCATACGCACATGCAGATGAATCACTACGAAAGAAACTCGAAGATCACCTATCCCTCTTACGCCACGAAGGCTACATCAGCGAATGGCACGACCGAATGATCAGCCCAGGAAACTTATGGGCACAGGAGATCAACGCAAATTTAACGTCTGCCCGTATAATATTATTATTGATCAGTGCATCGTTCATCGCCTCCGATTACTGTTACGGAATTGAACTGCAGGAGGCCATGCGAAAGCAAAAAGCTGGCGAGGCCCGTGTTATTCCAATTATTTTACGCGCATGCGATTGGCATACAGCGCCGTTTGGAGAGCTAGAGGCATTACCAAAAAAAGCAAAGCCAGTGACGACATGGACGAGCCGGGATGCCGCATTCACCGATATCGCTAAAGGCATTCGTGCCGTTGTCAATGAATTAAACGGGAACGTTCCGCATCCCTCGGAAAATCAAAATCAGGGTAGGGGCGTCACGCGTGCACCCGGTTCCCCTGGAGAACCGGATCAAAACCAGGGTAGGGGCGTCACCTTGCGTGCGCCCGTGTCCACACATACACCCGCGTCCACACGTGCGTTCAAAAAAGGTGGTGAGGAGAATGGAAAGAAGCATATGCAAAGTGCCCCTACACTCAGTACGGCAGTTCTCAAAAAGACGATCGCTAACTACTACAAACAGCTTGCAGACTACCAGAGCAAAGCAGAGAGTGAGTCGAGTCTGAGAAATGCCTTTCAGAATCTACTTGCCGACACCGCCCGCCATGTGAAATGGACGCTCGTGGCGGAACAGACGATAGAGAAAGGCATCCGACCCGATGGAGTGCTGCGTGACGATTATTTCGCACGCGGCTATTGGGAGGCCAAAGGCCCAGGGGGCAATCTGGATCAAGAAATTACCAAAAAGATTTCACAGGGCTATCCGCTCACCAATACCATCTTTGAGAATACGCGACGCGCGGTGCTCTATCAGAACAAAAAGCGTTTTACTGAGTACGACCTGCAAAAAGCAGATGATGTAAGCGACCTTATTCAACAGTTCTTTAGCTACACCGAACCAGATATCGAAAACTTCGAAACGGCGGTCCAGGATTTCAAGGGGCGTATTCCTGAACTGGCAAAATCACTGCTTGGCAGAATTGAAATAGAATACAAGGCCAACAGGCGTTTTATCGCCGCATTCGATACCTTTGCCGAGCTATGTCGTACATCGCTCGATCCCAAGATAACGACCGATGTCATCAATGAAATGCTCATTCAGCATCTGCTGACCGAGCGTCTCTTTCGCACCATCTTCGCTAACTCTGATTTTGTGCGCCGCAACGTCATCGCCTCCGAGATCGAAAAGGTCATCGATGCGCTAGCCAGCCGCTCTTTCAACCGCAACGATTTTCTAAAGTCCCTTGACCGCTTCTATGTTGCCATTGAAGCCGCCGCGAAGGGCATAGAAAGCTGGTCGGAGCGTCAGCACTTCCTCAATACCGTCTATGAGCGTTTCTTTCAGGGCTACTCCATCAAGCGAGCCGATACCTACGGAATTGTCTACACGCCGCAGGAGATCGTCGATTTCATGTGTGCGAGCGTAGAGGAGGTGTTGCAACGCGAGTTTGGTACATCCATCGCCGAGCCAGGCGTGCAGATACTCGATCCCGCAACAGGGACAGGCAGCTTTATCGTTAACCTGCTGCACCGCATTCCACGCCATAAGCTAAAGTACAAATACCAGCACGACCTCTTCTGCAATGAGATCATGTTGTTGCCATATTACATTTCATCCTTAAACATTGAACATGAATATTATGCAAGGATGGGTGAATATGAGCCGTTTGAGGGCGTGTGTTTTGTTGATACGTTGGAACTGGCTGAAGGGAAACAATTGCCGCTGTTTGTGGAGGAGAATACGGAACGGGTTAAGAAGGAAAAGGATGCTCAGATTATGGTGGTGATTGGGAACCCGCCGTACAATGTGGGACAAAAGAGTGAGAATGATAATAACAAAAATCGTAAGTATTCTGTAATTGATGAGCATATACGAGAAACTTACTCAAAAGAATCAGGGGCTACGCTTAACAACAAACTTTATGACCACTATGTAAGATTTTTTCGATGGGCAACTGATCGTTTACAAGGTAGAGATGGTATAGTTTGTCTTGTTACTAATAATTCTTTCATTGATCAGATGACCTTCGATGGGATGCGTTTGCATTTGCAGAAGGACTTTACCCATATTTATCACTTGGACCTTCATGGCAATGTGCGTAAAAATCCAAAGCTCTCCGGCACGACCCATAATGTCTTTGGAATTCAGGTCGGTGTTGGTATCACTATTGCAGTACGAGCATCAAAATTTGCGAAAAGAGAATTATTTTACTATCGCGTACCGGAGGATTGGCGGCAAACAGAAAAGCTGGCATTCCTTGTTAAAGCTAAGAGTATCGATGGTATTGCTTGGAGAGAATTACATCCTGATAAAAAGAATAATTGGCTTACGGAAGGGTTAAATATAGAATTTGATAATTTAAACTTTCTAAGTATGTTGCACTAATAACTCTAACTCCAAACAGGACATACAAAGTCTTGCAATATTTAAAACATCTTCTCCTGGGGTCAATACAAGTCGTGACGAATGGATCTACGATTTTGAACTGAGCAAATTAAAAGAAAAGATGCGACATTTTAGTGAGAATTACAATAGCGAAGTTTTCAGGTGGACGCAAGAAAGCATCGATCCTACCATTTTACGGCAAAAAAATGCTGCTCTCGGATACATTGATAATTTTGTTAAGTAGCGATCCTGCATTCTTAAAATGGACGGATAGGCTTAAAATATACTCTGTATAAAAAAGAGATAATAAAGTTTGAAGAGAGCAAAATGCGCACTTTCACTTTATCGCCCCTTTAGTAAGCGTTACCTCTATTTTGATCACCTATTAAACCAGAGGCGCTATCACCAAAACCACTTTTTCCACTTCTAGTGAAATAGAGAATACTGCAATCTGTTTGACCGTTTTGGGATCTGAAAAACCCTTTATGGTTCTCGCGACGAACCTCATACCAGATTATCATCTAGTTGGAGCAGGAGCTATTACTCAATGTTTTCCTTACTATCAATATGCTGAAGATGGCACCAATCGCAACGAGAACATCACTGACTGGTCACTCACCCAATTCCAGACCAAATATAATCCCGAAGTCACAAAATGGGATATCTTTCATTATGTCTACTCCATGTTGCACCATCCCCAATATCGTGAGCGCTACGCCGAGAACCTCAAGCGCGACCTTCCACATATCCCATTGCTGCACACCAGAGAAGCATTCGAGACCTGTGTGCGTATTGGCAAGCAACTCATGGACATACATCTCAACTACGAGCAGGCCAAAGAATATAAACTGGAATGGGTTGAGAATGAGGATGTACCCTTTAGCTGTCGAGTAGAGAAGATGAAACTGGTGCCAGATCGAACTGCTGTCGTGGTAAACAAGAGCTTGACACTGGCTGGAATACCGCCGCAATGCTTCGAGTATCGTCTCGGCAACCGTTCGGCTCTAGAATGGGTCATTGACCAGTACCAGGTGAGCAAAGACGCACGCAGCGGCATTGAGAGCGACCCTAACCGCCTGGACGATGAGCAGTATATTGTGCACCTGGTTGAGAAGGTCGTAACCGTAAGCGTCGAAACCGTGCGCCTTGTCAAGGAGTTGGCCGCAGCCGTGAAAATGGAAGATTGGATGGAGGAATAATGAATGACTCTGTCGGGGAATCTGTCCAGGCAAGAGAAGCTCAACAAGAGACACGGAATAATGAATGTCTTCCCTACTCAAACGCTCCAATATCTCTTTCGCCACTAAGGATGTATCTATTGTTTTTCCATTCCCTGCTTATTTTCTCTTATCATTTCTCACGGACGAGATAGAAAGAAATGAAAAAGGATTATTTCGTGCTCATTGAACAAAAACATGCAAAAGTAGGGAAGAAATTTATTATTCCGTGTCCCTCTCAACTTTCCAGGTTTGGCAGGGAGGCTCCAGGTCCCGTATTGGAGAGACGAAGGAAAATTCGATGACGGTGGCACGAGAGAGGGGGAAATGCAGATGAGCCGTTCTCTAGCAATAGATTGACATATGTTAATTTAAGCTATATTATAAGCGAAAATCAATACTGCTCTCTCATTGTTCTATTGCTATGATCTTTATGAAAAAGGAGTGCTCTCTATGGTTTTTGTTCCTGCTGATGGAGGAGGATCGGGTGATACGATCTCCGCTGACACTCATGCGCTTCAAGCCACGGCCCCAACGTTCCGACAAGCTGGACAGCAGGTGAATACCCTGCTGCAAGATGTGACCAATAGTGTACAAATGTCCAGTGGTGATATGTTTATGCTGCTCGAGTTTGCGAAGATGGCAAGCATGATGGAGCAACTTCAGGAGCGCATCGCAGTGGCAATGCAATGTGCCGCCGGGGGATTGAACCGCATCGGCATCTCATTAGAAATCGTCTCAGGGCTTTACATCGAGAGCGAGGAGATCGCAAACAACGCATTCACGCACCTCAAAGATGATATCGCTCCCTGGCATATCGGACTTCAGCTTCCTCCAGACGTTCTCAACATAAACCCAGGCAGGATATCTCCGCAACCAACACCGACGCCACAACCCGATCCTGGCATACATCCTCCTCAGAAACCGTCGGTGAATCCTCTACCAGGAATAAATCCAGGGTTGGAACCAGATCTCCCTTGATTGCAGAAGAAGAGAGCAAGGAGGTGTATCATGTATAACACGAGTCCCGACGATCTGGATCGCGTGGCGAACGACCTGGGCCAGATCGCGCGAACCTATCGCACTGCTTCACAAGAATTGGAGCAGCAGGTCATCACGCTAGAAGGAGCGGTTGCCCACGTCCTCTCAGGAGGAGCCATTGCATGGAAGGGACTCTCCAGCGAAGCGTTTGTGAGCGCGTGGCTGGAACGGCGAGCACGTCTCAAGCAGGCCTCGCTGCTGATGAGCGAGGGGGCGAGCTATCTGACGATGATGGCGAGGACAATTGAAGAGAATGTGCCCCTCATTCGCGCTGAGCAATCGATCCAATTGGAACCCATCTTCCACAGCATGGCATCCGGGGAGCAGCAATCGATACTTGATGGGGAGTCGCAGGCGCAGAACGCGATTCTCATGGCGATTGCAGCTCTTAATTCGCAGTTGGAGTCGTTGGCCGAGGAGGTCAGCGATTGCCCTGAGGTCGATCGGGAGGCAAGCTATCCAGGGTATTATGATAATATTAGCAGAAATGATGCGGGTGGAGGCGCGGGAGCACAAACGCCGGAGCAGAGGATTGAGAATGAGGTTGGTGATCCAGTCCTTGCTGAACTTCTGATTGAGCAGGCAAATCAGAGTGGGGCGAATCTGGAGGATGTTGCGGCGCTACTGGAAAATGGGGCTGGAATTGACCAGGTTGATCAATGGCTCCAGGATGGGGTGAATTTGAAAGATGTCGCGACCTTGCTCAACAGTGGAGTAGATGTCACCTATATCAATGCCTGGATCAGTAAAGGCGTAGATATAGGCAGTGTTGCAACGTTTGTAGAGGGCGGTGTCAACCCGGATGTTGCGGTGCAACTTACCAGGGCTGGTGTCAATCCTGATACGGTGCTCCCTCTCATTCAGGAAGGAGTTGCGCCTGAAAGCATCATCAATATCGTAAAATCGGGAGTCGCGCCAGAGAACGTTGGCAACGTGGTCGAATCGAACATTGCGAACCTGATGGAGGACAGCAACCCGAAACTCCGTTTAACGCGACAGAACGCCATCGGCATGTTAAATGGCCCACCTGGAACCTATCCACGAGTAGCAGGTCGCGGTGTACAAGGGGCAGATGTCAGGTTCGTTGATGTGAAAACTGGAGAAGTGGTTCTGGTCCGAGAGGAAAAAAGTTTGACATCGGCAAAGAGCTTCACTGATGAGCTTAAGGGCCTGGGCAAGCAGTTGAGTATAGATTCTGCTCCAAAAGAGTTATTTGTACAAGTGCCACGAGAGACGAATGCAAATAGCTGGATTGGTGGCTTTTTGAAAGAGAATGCAGGATCTGGTCTATCAAAGTATAAAGGTTTAGAAATAACGATTGTTGACCCGGAAGGAAATGTGCTCTGGGAAGGGCTGTTGATAAAATAGAGAGGAGAAATTTTTATGGGCCGCTATGGCAAGTTGGCTTGTATGGATCGTCAAGTCTATGTCTTCATAGGAAAAGCGGTCTTTCGCGAAGGTGAAAGTATTAACTACTTTCATATCGGTGAAGCAGAAGAGCCACTTAACTGGCAACGTACCTGAACTTAATCAGGTCATCTGGAAGATGTTTGCCGATTATGCTCACCATGATTTGCGCGTAGTAGTGGAATATAGTGATGAGTATGAAGAAACCTTTGATTTTGTGATGATTGGAGGAACCGGCATAGAAGATATCAGCGAGGAGGACTACCTGAAAGATTGGGATGGACTGCATGACCTACAGGAAGATGAGGAAACCATGAGCCGTTCTGCAAATTTTGCCTGTATGGATTGCAAAGTTTCTTTTCCCTTAGGAAAGACGATCTTTCGCAAAGACGGAAGTGTCAACTACTTTCACCTTGGAAGTCGAGAAGAACCTCCCAACTGGCAGCGACCAGAACTCAATCAAGTCATCTGGAAGATGTTTGCCGACCATGCACGCCACGATTTACGCGTAGCTGTGGAAGGCAGTGATGAGTATAAACAAACCGCTGAATTTGCTATGATTGGAGGAGATATCAGCGAGGAAGACTATCTCAAGGGCTGGCATGGCTTACGGGATTAGTGGTGCCTCTTCTTTTTAATGGTGATGGAGTGGCAGGATTGTCCGGCATAAAAAACGAAAAGATTGCTGAGCGAGAAGGTGAACATTATGATAGAATTAACCTGCAATGACTTCCAGCCACTTGCTAATTTTGAGTTACGAGAACGTTGGATCGGTTCCCAAAAGGATACGTTACCAGAAAAAACGCTGAATCAATTTCAGCCTCTTACAAGCACAAAAGCTATTGAATTATGGAACTACACATCCAGGTATAGAAACGAACTATGGAGTTATGCCTTCAAGAATGTTTCTGATCCGTTACCAGAAACTTCCTCTTTTACATCAATGATCCGTATTGATGCAAATAGTGAAGGCATAGAGAGAACAACAAAAAAGTTGATGTCCCTGGGTTTATCTCATGATGAACTTGTTATTGTCATGTGGGAACCTGAAGTTGCTATGAGGATCCCCTGGGATATATTCTGTTACTACTGGTCTGACCTCTGCTTTCCCTCATCGGACGATGTGAGTATCTGTCCAATCTCAGAGACATGGTTCCTTCAATACCATCATGAGGATCGGTTCATCTTCGGAAAGATACGAGCTGACTTACCTGCTTTTAGAATGGAAGAGCCACCTGTTGGATTAGATGAATCAATGGTGGATCAAGATGAAATTCTCCGCTTGCTCCAGGCTGATGAAAGGATTGCTGCTATTAAGCTCTATCAAAAAGAGACTGGTATCCCATTTAAGGCTGCGATAGAGGCTATAGAAAAGCTTTCGCGAGATATACATACGTAAGCATGAGTAATAAAAGTATATATCGGAACATGTGCCGCTGTATTCCAGCTATCTTATTACCTTTTTTAGTATAGGGAAGTCGCCATCTCAAAGACGACCCGGCTCGTTTTCGAGAAGAATCAGAAAAAAGCTATAAGTGATGAAAGCAAAAGTTTATGACTGCATAAAAACTACCGTAGATGTTCCAGGTTTTGTTATCAAAGGAATAATTCCTAAAGGAACTCAAGGGACGATCATTGAGGCATACAATCATCCTAAAGAAGGCTATGCCGTTGATCTCGCCATCCCTGATGACAGTCTTGTCGGTGGCTTTAAATTCGATAACGTCATTCTGTACCCTGATCAATTCACGGTAATGCATGACTCTTCTAAAAAAATAGGAGGTACTTTTTAACCTTGTGGTAGGAAGCCATTTATAATTCCGTGAGTATAATATAATTCCATGCCCATCCCATAATCCCCGTGCTCTCTCCCCGACACAAAGTTTGTTCTAGGGGTGCCAGGAAGCAATTCAGAGGCGAGAACGGATGATCGTCGAGCACACGGGCTTATTCCGCTCCGCTCCATCGCGCCCCTAAAGTACGTTTTCTCATCTTTTGCCGCTCGTGCATATCAAAGTAGGGGCGCGATGGAGCGGAGCGGAATAAGCCCGTGCAGCCCACCGCCTGCTCATTTTCTCTAGAACAGAATTTCTGTCGGGGAGAGAGCATAATCCCGTGAGTCGCTCTGATAAAATGACCTTATAGCCCGGTAGGGGTGCCGTAAACACGAGCGCGGCACCCCTACCGGGCTATTTCTTTGGTGTGACCTGCCAGAAATCACAAACATTTATAGGGTCATCACCATTATTTCATCTATGATTACATGCGCCATGAATAAAGAGGCGTTAGTCCAGCAGCATGAGCGCCTGTCACGACCATAACGGCCAGGACAATAGCGATAGTCAGGACGACCAGGAGTGGCAAAATCCAACGAATGAAACGTATAGCCATGGTTTTTCTCCCTTTCAACTCATTCGGTGCCAGGCTCATTCTGCATGTTTCGCTGCATTATTTCTTGTTTGCGCAGTGCATGCAAGGGATAATCCTCTTCGCGCTGGAGAAGTCTTCGCAGAGCGAGATGTGTTTTGCGTCTCTCGCACCTGCACGCCAGATAGAATGATGAGTGTGCCACTTCTGGCCGCACGAAAGTATCTATCTGGCGGACCTCTTTCCTTCTCCAGTGATCCCTGATGTAATGATTCTTGACCCCGAAAATATACTAGTGGTAGCCAGGTGCTCGTTTCTTCCTTCGAGTATCTGGTTTACGCGGGGCGTGTTCTGCATCCAGCCCAACACGCCCCATCTCCATTCATCCAATTAGTTTCTCATTTGCCGCTTGGGCGCTAGCTCGCTCTAAGTCGCAACGGGCGACATTTGCCTGTGCGAGAGGTAGGGTCCAACCGGACTTTGTTTCACCCGAAAGTTATGGGCGACAACTCGATGCCGTTGTCTTGTACTAATGTGTATCGATACACTGACGATGGTATAAGATTTCTGGCAAACCTTCATGTTTTTCTGCAACATTGATAGAAAAGTACTATGTCCGTACTTTGGTGTTGATGCAGGAACGAAAGAATTACATGAAATTGGGGGAATCTGGAAGCTGTAAGACCTGCCTGATCAGTTTGCACGCTCAATACGGGTGTGAAATTTGTGCTGGTCGACTCTGCAATGTCTTATACTGGTAAATGCCCTGAAATGTGAGTCATTCGCTGATCTCGCAGCTTGTCCCGAAGGTAGCCTCAACCACTTTTGCAAATGACGTAAAGAATAGCATAGTAGAACAACCAGAGGGAAGACCAGGCATGCTGGAAAATCAACCTGCATCCCCCTAATGGATGAATATATGGGTCTTCATCCATTAGGGGGAACCGGGTAGGGGCGTGTGCTTGCCACCGCCCGTGTGCTGACCGATTCGCGTTGCCCCACACGGGCGGTGGCAAGCACACGCCCCTACCCGGTTTCATGGATTTTCCCGGAAGAATGGAGACCCGAATATATGTTACGGAGCTCATCATGCGAAACATCATAGTATCCGAGTTTGTGTCGTTGGATAATGTCATACAAGCGCCCGGTGGTGCTGAAGAAGATACCGAGGGTGGTTTCACCCACGGCGGTTGGACATGGCCGTTCTGGCACGACGACATTGGTGCACACTTCTTTGAGGCAATGAGCCAAAGTGACGCGCTGCTTCTGGGGCGCAAAACATGGCAGATCCACGGTGGGGCATTTGAACCCATGCCAGTCGGTGACCCGTTTGGCGATCTCATGAACAACATGCCGAAGTACGTTGTTTCCACTACACTGACAACGACCTCGGCCTGGCGCAACTCCACCTTGATTAGCAACAATGTTGTCGAAGAAGTACGCAACTTGAAAGCACAGCCCGGCAAAAACATCGTCATCGATGGCAGCAGCGTGCTGGTTCATACCCTGGCCGAGCACGATCTGATTGACGAATATAGCTTGCATGTGTACCCGCTTGTGCTTGGCAATGGCAAGAAGCTTTTTCCTGAGGGGCTGCGCGTTCCTCTGCGCCTGATCGAATCCAGCCCACTACCATCAGGTGTTGTGTTCATGCGCTACGCGCGTGCATGATGGGCCATCGGCTACGCAACGGGTCCCGTCTAGTGTAGTGCTTTGTCAAAGGTCATGGCACGGTTTCTTCGGATGGGAGCATGAGCGTCTTGGGGACACGGGCTTCTTCGCATGCGCTCAGTGCGCCCCTACATCCCTTCATCGTGGCTCTAGCTCCTGTGGCCCGTTTTTCTGGTGTAGGGGCGCACTGAGCGCATGCGAAGAAGCCCGTGCGCTCGCCGTGCGGACCCTGCTTCCCGTGCGGACCCTCCACCAACGTATGCCCAACCAGTATCAAACCGTGCCATGACCTTTGACAGAGCACTACGTTATTTGACATATTAACAATATTGGGCTGAACACAATCCCTTACATACTCGGCTCGATAGACTCCACCGCTTCCGTCGTGACCGCACTCTTGCTAGTAGCAAAATTCGCCATCACGATCCAATACACCGAGCCACCGATGATGGCACCGATGAACCAGGAAAAGGGAGCGATACTGGCAAACATTGGAACCAGGGCCAGAGTTGCAGAGATGGCGGCGGAAATGACGAAAGACCCGACAGCCCGTACATTGATGCCTTGCTGATACCAGTAAGGCGAGGTTGGTCCCGTCGTATACAATCCATCGACTTCGATCTTTCCGCGCTTAATCAGATAGTAGTCGATGATAATAATCCCGAAGAGAGGGCCAAGGAAAGCGGCCAACCCACCGAGAAAGTAGTTAACGGCAAACGGGTTGGAGTAGATCTTCCACGGCAACACGACGAGCGCTCCAATCGCTGCAATGATGCCGCCACGGCGAAAGGTGATGTAGCGGGGTGCGACATTCGCCAGGTCATAAGCCGGAGAGACGAAGTTCGCGACAATATTGATGCCAACGGTTGCCACCACAAATGTCAACGCACCTACAATCAGGGCAAACGTATTCGGAATTTTGCCCACGATAAGCACAGGATCGGTAATTGCGTGACCGAAAACGGCGATGCTTCCGGCTGTCACCAGCACGCTAACAATGGAGAAGGCCGTAAAGTTCAGTGGGAGTCCAAAGAAATTTCCCAGCCAGATCGTTTTGCGGGAGGGTGTCATGCGCGAGAAGTCACAGAAATTGAGCAGCAGCGTAGAGAAGTAGGCGACCACCAGGGCGATAGCGGTAAAGAACTCCAGGACCGCTTTTCCCGAGGAGAGCGATTGAGAACTGATATTCAGGCTGAAACGACTGCCTGCCTGCGTGATGATCCAGATCAGGAGGGCGATCATCAGGACGTAGACGATGGGGCCGCACCAGTCCTGGTATTTGCGAATAGTCTCCATGCCGCGTTGGAAGAGCAGCAGTTGAAAGAGCCAGAGGCCAAGGAAGCAGAGCCAGCCCAGGAACGAGAGGCCGAGGAAGTTCCCTTGCGTAAGTGGTGTAAGAGTTGGAAAGATGCGTAAGAGCAGCACAACAAAGGCGACGGATGCGAGGTAGGTCTGGATGCCATACCAGAAAATACCAATGATGGCGCGGATAAGGGCTGGGATGTTAGCACCGAAGAGACCAAAGCTCAGGCGAGCCAATACTGGATAGGGGACGCCTGCTTTAAAACCCGCCAGCCCCATAAGTGACATGCCCAGATAGACCAGAAGAATGCCGATAATCAGCGCGAGTAAGACCTGCCAGCCAGCCAATCCCAGAAAGAATAAGCCAGCTGCGAAGGTATAGCCACCGATGCTATGTACATCGGACATCCACATAGCAAAGATACTATACGTTTTCCAGGTACGGCGATCATCAGGAACCGGCGCGAGATCTTCGTTGTAGAGACGCTCACTATAGTTGGAAACGGGGGTAGGAGTGGGGAGTTCTTGAGCCATGAATTCTGCTCTCCTCTCGTGTATTGCTGAACTAAAGAAACACTATGCAGCTGCACGACGGGTATGCTCATTAAAATGGAGAGTTTTAACCTATTGATCGGCATATGATCAAAGAAATCTGCTCCATCTATTGACGAAGCAGCCTCATCGGCACTGAGAGGAGAAAATGGGGTGCCAGCTTGAGAGCGACGTTCTCTCTGGAAGTGAATCTTCTCACTGTATTTAGTATAAGGTAGAGAAGGCAAAAAATCAACGGGTGCGGTTGATTGGGGTGGAGTTTGAGTGAAATCCCCTCCCCTACTGACTAAAATCAACTGGTTGATTAGGACTTTTTATAATAAAACCCCGCTGGGGTCGTGATCGGAGAGGATTAAGATGAGCGATAAATAAGTCGATTTCTGCTAAAATTTTATTGAACTCAAAAGGTATTGTTATAAATGTATTTGCGCCCACATTTTGAGCATCTTGACGCATCTGATCTGTATCTCTCTCTGTTAGGGCTATAATAGGACACTGCCGGGTTATTTCCTCGATGCGTAATTGTCGGCAGAGTTCGAAACCATAAGTATCGGGAATATCAAGATCAACAATTACAAGATCAGGCCATACTTTTCTGATAACCTCTAGCGCTTCTGAATAGTGTTGACAACTCTTAGCTTCGTATCCCTCATATTGCAGCCCGGTACTGATGAATTTAATAATATTTTCATCTGGTTCAACTATGAGGACACGAGGAAATGTTTTTTCTAATGATGGCAATTGCATAGTTTTATCCTTTGTTACTAAAAGCATCCGTAAACACTTGTTATTATAATATAAAGAGGATAGTGTTGTTGACCCATCCCTCCTCTCACAACTTGCCATTCCCTTTTTCAGCAGCTATACTCTCATCAGAGACGATTCTCCTTCCTCTCAATCTTCCTTTGAAAACTCGAAATAGAGGAATGCCGGAATGCCGGAATGCCTCCCACCATCTCACACCACCATCTCCCCTGACCGCAAAAAAATGACACCCCTACGCTATCCCTCAAAAGACAATTGTGATATTATGTCAGTAGCAGTGGAGGATAGAAAGGAAGCTTTTTGAGCACAGCAACGCTTATTCAGATCTACCATTTTCTGCGCCTCACTCGTGCTTTAGAGGACCGCGTACGCACACTCTTTCTACAGGGGCGTGTTGTAGGTGGTGTGTATACGGCACAAGGGCATGAGGCGACGACCGTTGGAGCAGCAATGGCGCTGCATGATGGTGACTGCATCGTTCCGCAGCATCGAGATCTGGGGATGCATCTGGTACGGGGCGTCAGTCCTCGTGCGGTAATGTGTCAATGGCTGGCGCGGAGCAACTCTCCAACCCTGGGACGTGATGGACAATTGCATATCGGAGATATGCAGCATGGAATCGTACCTATGATCAGTCTATTGGGCGAATCGTTGCCTGTCGCATGTGGCGTTGCACTCACGATGAAGATACGCAAACATCGCAACGTAGTATTGGCCTCCTGCGGCGATGGGGCAACCAGTACAGGCGCATTCCACGAGGCAATCAACCTGGCATCTGTGCAAAAGTTGCCACTGGTCGTGCTCATCGAGAACAATGGGTATGCCTACTCAACTCCAAATGATAAGCAATTTGCCATCTCCAACCTTTCCCAACGTGCTCTAGCGTATGGGATACCCGGCGAGAGCGTCGATGGCAATGATGTGTTGGCCGTTTTTCATAGCGTCGAACAAGCGATTGAGCGGGCACGGAGTGGAAAGGGACCAACAATTATCGAGTGCAAGACGTTTCGTGTGCGTGGACACTCTGAGGCAGATAGAGCTGATTACGTGCCACGCGAGTTGCGCGAAGAGTGGTTGCGGAAAGATCCTATTGTCCGCTTTGAAGAATATTTATTGCAGGAGCATCTGCTGACAGGCGTGCAGAAAAGCGAGATAGAAGCACGAATACGCGAGATTGTTGACGATGCAGTACAATTTGCTGAGCAGAGTCCCGAACCGGACAATGCTACCGTTGCCGATTATGTCTTCGCGCCAGATGGACCAATTGCCATTATTGGAGAACCTGGCGCGACCAATCCTCACTACATCAACGCGCTCGATAGCCGTACGGGCCAGCCATTTACGGTAATAAACGAAGCACAGGAGGTCGTGGTACAGCGATGAGTGGAAAAAAAGTCACCTATCTGGAAGCGATAAGCGAGGCCATTCGTGAAGAGATGCTTCGTGATGAGGCGGTCTTTCTCCTGGGCGAAGATGTTGGCGAGTACGGTGGAGCGTTCAAGATCAGCGCGGGCCTGCTGGAAGAGTTTGGAGCGGAGCGTGTGATCGATACACCTATGGCCGAGGCAGCGATCATTGGTTCGGCAGTTGGTGCCGCTCTGATGGGGATGCGCCCGATAGCCGAGATGCAATTTATTGATTTCATTACCTGCGGCTTTGACCAGATCATCAATATGGCGACCAAGATGTACTGGCGTGTGGGAATGCCGGTCCCGATAGTGATTCGTGGCCCATCTGGTGGTGGTACAAAAGGTGGACCATTCCATTCCGCCAGCCCGGAAGCCTGGTTTTTCCATACGCCGGGTATCAAGGTCGTTATTCCTTCAACGACCTATGATGCGAAGGGTCTACTGAAGGCCGCAATCCGTGACAATAATCCCGTACTCTATCTGGAGCATAAATTACTCTATCGCATGCCTGAACTGCGTGAGGAACTGCCATCTGAGGATTACATTGTGCCACTGGGCAAGGCGATTATCCGGCGCGAGGGCGAGGATATGACGCTCTTGACTTATGGAGCGATGGTCCATCAGTGTTTGCGTGCAGCGCAGATATTAGAGCGAGAGGACGACCTGGAGGTTGAAGTCATGGATCTACGCTGTATTACGCCACTTGATCGTGAGGCGATAGAGGAATCGGTCAAGCGTACCAACAAAGTTTTGATCGTGCATGAAGACACATTGACGGGCGGAATTGGTGCTGAACTTTCGGCCATGCTCGCCGAAGATCTCTTTGAATACCTGGATGGACCAATTACCCGTGTGGCGGCCCCGGATGTTCCTTTTCCCTATGCGCCACCATTGGAAGCTGCCTATCTGCCGAACTCTGAGAAGATTATCAGTGCGGCACGACAACTTGCAGCGTATTAAAGTATTATTGAGGAGTGCTTAGTATGCCAACGCCTGTGAAAATGCCACGCCTGGGTGAGTCCGTTGCAGAAGGAACGGTAGGAGCGTGGCTCAAACAAGAGGGTGACTATGTAGAGAAGGATGAGTCGTTAGTGGAGATCGTTACAGACAAGATCAACGCCGAACTACCATCGCCCATTGCAGGCCGCCTGGCAAAGATTCTCGTTAACGTCGACGAAACCGTTACAGTCGGTACTGATATCGCGTTGATTGAGGAGAGCGCGGATGTATCCTCATCACCGCCTGTCCATGCCGCTCCCGGTCCCGATGCCGCGCCTGTAAAGGATGCTGCACAGGCCGCCACTCCTGTGATGGAAGAGAAGACGGCTGTCCCTGTTGGCAGCAACAACACCCATCGCATGGCAACGACACAGGGCGAAGAGGAGGAGCGGCAGCGTATCTCTCCTCTAGCGAAGCGGCTGGCTCGTGAGCATGGCATCGACCTGAACACGATCGAGGGCACAGGCACGAGCGGACGTGTGCGCAAAGAAGACATCCTCTCCTATATTGCACAACGGCAGACGGCTCCAGCACCCGTGCAGGCAGCACCATCTATCGCTGCGGCTTCCATCGCTACAGTTTCTCAAACATATACCACCCCCTCGCCTATAACCTTTGCGGGAACCGATGAAGAGATCACCACGCCGAGTCGGATGCGGCTGGCGATAGCCGAACATATGGTACGTAGCAAACGTACATCTCCTCATGCGACGACGGTGGTAGAAGTTGATATGACCAATATCGCGAAGTGGCTGGAGAAGAATAAGGAAGAGTTCAAGCGGAGTGAGGGTTATGGCATCAGCTTTGTGCCCTTTGTGATAAAAGCTGTCTGTGAAGGTATCCGCAAGTTTCCGTTGATCAATGCGACGTGGACCGAAGACAACAAGATTATCATCAAGAAGCATATTCATATGGGTATTGCCGTTTCCACGGATGCGGGCCTGGTCGTGCCGACGATCTATGATGCCGATCAGTACAATCTGGCTGGCCTGGCGCGGCAGGTAAACGCGCTGGCACAACGGGCGCGAACAAACAAGCTGACCCTACAAGATATGCAGAACAGCACATTTGTCGTCAACAACCCCGGCGTTTTTGGTACAATTATATCGGTACCGATTATTAACCAGCCGCATGCAGGAATACTCAGCATGGATGCAGTGGTGAAGCGAGCAGTTGTGATCGAAGACGATGCGATAGCCGTACGTTCTATGATGTACCTCTGTCTCTCCTTCGATCATCGTATTCTGGATGGCGCGGGTGCCGCAGGTTTCTTGCAAGCTGTACGTACAAAACTACAGAGCTACGCACGAGAGATCGATCCATATTCGTAATGTTCCGTCACTTCATTCGACCGACCTCTCGCAAATGGTGTAGGGGTGCCATTTATTAACCCGTCTATAGAGCATAAGGGAAAAGACATGACCACGATTATACCGGAACGGCGTCCAGAATGGCTAAAAGTTCGCGCACCAGCGAGCGAAAACTATAGAGACTTAAAGCAATTAATGCGCGGCCAATCGCTGCACACCGTTTGTGAGGAAGCGCGTTGTCCAAATATCGGCGAATGTTGGGGACATAAGACGGCGACCTTTATGATTCTGGGGCGTGTCTGCACGAGGAGTTGTGGTTTCTGCGCCGTAGAGACGGGACGCCCACTTGGACTGGACTGGGAGGAGCCGAAGCGTGTTGCCGAGGCGGTGAAAACAATGGGGCTGCGTCATGCCGTTGTGACCTCAGTGAATCGTGATGAGCTTAAAGATGGTGGGGCCGCAGTCTTCGCGTCAACTATTCGCTGGATTCGTCGCCTGAATCCAGAATGCAGAGTGGAAGTCTTGACGCCGGACTTCAAAGGTGTTTATGATGCTCTGCGTGTAGTCATCGAGGCAAAACCGAATGTCTTTAATCATAATGTCGAGACTGTGCCGAGATTGTACAGGCAGGTGCGTCCACAGGCCGTGTATCAGCGTTCATTGCAGGTGTTGCAATGGGCCAAAGAGATGAATCCATCCGCCTCAACCAAGTCTGGTTTTATGTTAGGGCTTGGAGAGACATGGGATGAGGTGATTCAGGTCATGCAGGACATGCGAGCGCACGATGTTGATATTCTGACGATTGGACAGTACCTGCGACCATCGTTTCAACATCTACCAATTCAACGCTATGTACCACTTGAGGAGTTTGCAGCTCTAAAGGTGGAGGGAAAGAAAATGGGTTTCCGTCACGTGGAGTCGGGACCATTTGTACGTAGCTCTTACCATGCCCACGAGCAAGCCGATGGTGCAACAAGCAAGGAGTCAGAGAACAAGAATAGGGAGTAAGGTGAACATTGAAGATACGTATTAATGATGCTGATATTGCGTATGATGATCATGGCATAGGGCAGCCGATTCTGTTTTTGCATGCGTTCCCTCTTAATCGCAGCATGTGGCAGGGGCAGATTACTACTCTATTGAATGAGCAGCGCTATCGCCTGGTTGCGCTCGACTGGCGTGGTTTTGGTGAGAGCGAGAGTACAACGACGCTTACGAGCATGGAATTGTTAGCCGATGATGTGGCGGCGTTGATGGATGTTCTGGGTATGCAGCAGGCTATTCTGTGCGGTCTTTCTCTAGGAGGTTATGTCGCCTTTGCATTCTTGCGCAAGTATCCTGAGCGTGTCCAGGGATTGATATTGGCTGATACGAAACCGGGCGCTGACAACGAGGAAGGCAGAGCGAATCGAGAGCGCATAGCGCAACTGGCAGAGTCCGAAGGGCCTGGCGCGGTTGCTGACCTGCAAGTGCCAAGGCTGCTCTCCGCTTATACGCGACAGCATCATCTTGAGGTTGAGACGCAGGTGCGGCGTATGGCTGAGGCGGCAACCGGAAGTGGCATTGCTGCTGTTTCTCGTGGTATGGCGCAAAGAGCTGACGCGAACGATCTTCTCGCACAGATCTCTGTTCCCACGCTTGTGATTGTTGGTGAGCAAGATGCGTTAACTTCTCCAACAGTGGCCCAGGAGTATGCAGCACATATTCCAGAAGCACAACTTGTCGTTATTCCACAGGCTGGTCATCTTTCAAACCTGGAGCAACCAGAAGCATTTTTTGCGGCGATACACAATTTTTTGCTGGCATCATTGTAAGTACCATGTGCACCTGCTCTATTGAATAAACGCAGGGGTAGAGTAAGTGCGCAAAGCGCGTTTACATCATAAATTAGAAATGTATCTATTTTGAAGGGGATATAGAGGGGAAGCGTATGGATCGACCTCAACAGTTGGATGAAGAGCGTCAACCCGTAGTGCTGGTGGTAGATGATAATCCAGCCATTCGGGATATGGTATCCTGGGCACTTGAGCTTGACGGATACGAGCCAGCGGAGGCATCAGAAGGGCAGGAGGCGCTGGACTGGATAGATAGTGCCTCAAGAGAGGGACGTTACCCTGCCGTCATTCTGCTGGATCTTGCCATGCCTGGTATGGCTGGAATAGCCTTCCTGAAGGAACTTTATCACCAATGGGAGATAGCGCATCCTCTCCCTGCGATTGTGGTTATAACAGCTGGCACGGATGGCCCGGATGCAGAAGCTTTAGGTGTACAACAGGTGATAGTGAAGCCATTTCATGTTCGTGACCTGCTGGATGTTGTACGCCAGTTGACGCAGGAAGTAAAGCACTGAGCCACCATCCTTCAAGAGAAAAGGGGTAGCAGCGTCAGTCGGGCTGTTTAGCAATTCCATGTTGCCGTGACATTCGTTTTCGAGCCGACAAAGACAAAGGTCCCCGGTTTTGTACAGGTATCGAAAACCGTGATCTGGATATTGACGGCCTGCCCTGGTGCAATAGTTCCACTGGAAGGGCTAAAGCTTGCGCCCGGCCCGATGCTATAGGTATACCAACTCTGGCTACTGCCTGCTGCTGTGCCCAATGATAGGGTTACTGTGCAGATAGAGGAACCATTATTACGAGCACAGTTTCCAGCATTGAGAATGGTTGGAGCGACCGAAAGCGTCGTTTTTGCTGGGGTGGTAGCCGTCGGTTGTGTTGGAGGTGTATGCACCGGTGACGGTTTTGCTGTTGGTGGTGGCGCTGGTCGTGTCGGTACTGGTTGTGTTGGCTGTGCTGGCAGAGTGACATTCCGAGCAGTTCTCTTCTGAGTAGATGGTGGGGTTCCCGTTTTGGTTCTGCCAGGAGTTGCTTTTTGAGATGATACAGTTGGAATCGTTGTCCCTGTTCCAGTCGTGCCCTGGTTTCCTCGTTGCATATGAAATGGAGAGAATGCGAAGGCCATTCCAGCAATGAGAGCAGTGATGAGCAAGAGGCTTGCAACGATCAGGAATGGTCGCAGCACCTTACGTTTTCGAGGTGGGGAAAGGGGGGTAGCACGTCTCCCATTTGTGAGGGGGAGTGTTGAAAAACCAGCCAGCGATGTAAAGGTATTTCTTAAGAGAGCGGCCTTTGCAGTGAATTGCGCAAGAGTGGTTGCCCCGGTGGTTGCTACCTTCAATCCAGGAAAATGCCGAAGACTCCGGGCATTCTGTCGTGATGAAAGAGAGGAAGCATTTTTTCCAGTTTCCAAAAGTGGATCATCCGGTACAATAAGTATACCAGGGGTACCTAAGGCTTTGATAAATTCCAGGACATTTTTGTAACGCTGAGATGGCTCTTTCGCCATAGCTTTCAGGATTGCCTGTTCGATACGTATCGGTAATGCTGGATTCAGCCTGGTAGGAGCAATCAGCGTCCGGGTTTTGTAGTAAGTGCCTGGCTGTTTGACCGATGGTGTAGTAAACGGTTTACGGCCAGTGAACATTTCATAGGCGATGCAGCCCAGAGAGTACTGATCGTTTTCCTTACTGTAGATGCCCTCTATCTGTTCTGGTGAAGTATATGCGTATCCTGAGGGCGAAGTGAGAGCGGAGTCATCATGGAAAGAGGACAGCGATGTGAACCTGAAATCAGCAAGTAAAGCATTTCCATTGCTATTAAAGAGGATGTTTTGCGGCTTCACATTCCCATGAATCCTATTCTTTTGATGTGCATAATGAAGCGCCTGCCCAATCTGAGAAAGAATTGTAACCGCTTCATCCAGCGCCATTGTTTCATGAGTATAGCGTTGCAAACGATCGCGCAGTGAGCCGTTAGGAGCATACTCGCTGACGATGTAGGGCGTCCCTTTGAAAACATATGCGGAGCAGAGCAGAAGAATATAAGGATGATTTAACTGTTTTAGCAGATTGGCTTCTTGCAGAAAACTCTTTTCATCTTCCCTGGATGTGATGTTAACAGCATAGATCCGTTTGATAGCAACGTTATGTTTATTGGGCGAGACACTCTCACCTAGAAAGACGCGGCTAGACGAACTAGAGGCAAGCTCCAGTGAGATATGATAGCCCCCAATATATTTACCTGTATAGCCGTTATTTTTAAGCATGAACAGAGCCTCGCTACTAAAAAACTAAGAGGCAGGATCCGCATTCCCTGCCAATATCTTCCCGGTACTGTATAATACAAGGGTAGCAAGTATATAACATATCTGTCAATGTAGTAGCGCCACTGGTTCTTTTGGGTCATCCTAATTCTCATTGAATGACATTTAGAGAGAAAATAGAATAAAAGTAGAAAGGAAATGTCACTATTCTGTTTCATACCCTTATATTTTGTGTAAAAAATACATATATAGAAATTTTTTGCCTTTAAAAACTCAAGTGTTTCCTGTATCTCCCCTCATCAATGTTTTTTTGATCGCTTCTCTATCCGATCTTTTCTCCTTTATCTTTGTTGCCACGCGGTTAAGATTTGTGTGATCAGGTTGTACTTTCTTAACCAGAAATGCTTTACTATGTATCACTCTAAAAACCTATAATTTTTACTGCTCGTATGCTCGTGTAGCAAATATGTTTTTATGTTCTTCAGACTATTGAAGAGAATGAGACCGTAGAGGCAACTCCCCGACGGTCCGTAAGATGATAACGTTAACCCCAGTTTACCGCATTGACATACACATCTGTGCTGATCGTGCTGCCGTTCGGACTATTGAACTGGATTCCAATCTGTTGAGGAGGACCTTTTATATCGTTGGGTAAGGTATAAGTCAGCCGCATCCAGGTGCCAGGAGTTAGAGCGGTCATAGACGAAGAATGCCACTGATAACTACTATCGACGACAAACACTTTTGCGGCCATGCTAACAGAATTACTGGCGATATAGACATTGGCACTGAGCGTCTGCCCCGCCTGAGGATACGAAGCCAGGCTGGAGCTTCCCACCGTGATTGAGGGATAATCACCGCTCCCAAGGGGACCAATGCTTATGTGCAGTGCGTGTTTCCCCTTCAGACCAGGAGCGACGCTATTTTGCACAGTAAGTGCATTGTTATGCGAACTCCAGCCGTCGGTGCTGCCATCGCTAAATGTAAAACCTTGTGTCCCATTCGCTGTCGTCCCATTCCCTGCATTTCCATTCGCTGGCGCTGTAGCCGATGGCACTTGACTGGTTACAGATGGCGGAAGCGGTAACTTTCCATTGAGGATGATGTTCTGGTATTGTGTTTGTACCATTGCTCCCTGGGCCGTGATGGTTCCGTTCGAGTCAACCAGGGGAATAGCCGTATTGGTGCATGAATATTGCATCGAGGCAAAGACCCGGTTGGCCGCCAATGTTTGCAGGGCATGGGCGGTCCAGGTGTTCATAAAGGCACTATTATTGTTCTTCCCATCATTAGCAACGGCATTAGGCGCGTAGTTCCATTCAGTGATCATAATGGGTAACTGCTTGCCCACTACGCTGATCATAGTAGTGCGTGCGTCTTCTATATGGTTGGTCCAATGGTCGATATGCGAGATACAGAGACTGGTGGACCAGGTGTCATCACAGGTATATTCATGCCAGCTTATCTCATCGGGACGTGGTTGCGCATTTTGTAAAAAGGTAGCCAGATAGTTATGATCATACTGGAAATTAACGGGTCCAATAAAATTTGCGTGTTGTGCGATACGTTTCAGCTGAGGAACAACGCTATTCCACGAGGTGACATATTGATCAACGGGGACACCTTGTAGATCTTCTTCATTACCATATTCATAATAAACGATGCTTCGTCCAAAGACAGTGTTCATGTCGCGAACAATGCGCATATCATCCGTCAAGACGCTTTTATCAAGCTGTCCACGCAAGATAATCAAAGGGGTTGCGCCCAGGCTTTTGATCATCTGGGCAGCCTGAATCTCTGTTGCTTCTGCCAGACTGGCACGGATAGGCATACGGATGATACGCATGTGTATCTGTTGTAATGCGGCCTGCGTCGTCGTCGAATTCAATACTTGATCATTGTTGTTAAAAAGGCCCATATTGGTACCGAACAGGAGGGGCGAGACGGGAGTATTAGCAGGTATTGCTGGAACTTGAGCTGCTATTGGTGTCGCTGTTTTCTGGCTCGAAACACTAATCGCGGTCCCGCCCTGTCGGTTCTGAGATATTCCTCTATAGACCAGCCATGTGCCAGTGCCTAGCAGGAGAGCTATCAGTCCTATTATAGCAGCAATCAGCACCGGGCGTGGTATCCGTTTGATATGCATCACCTATCCTCCTAAATACACTATTTTCTATATATAATTACGATATATACTCGCGATAACTATAACACCTTCATCTTAACCTTACTAGATTGGCGGTGAAGACGTAGGACTTTTGCCGCAAGGTAGAGGAAATCTTGGGCAAATCCTAAGTTCCCCTTGAGAGTTTCTTGAGTTTTGTTTGTTAGAATGTGAGTAAGAAAAGAAATACTTACTGATGTGTGGGGTGAGTAGATATAGAGGAGATTCGTAAACATGGATTTACATGATCAGCCAACTGAGTCATGGCAAGAAGAAGATAGAACTCAGAAACTGGCACCACTACCAGCAGAAGCGTTTTCTCCTGTGCCGCAGGACGGTATATTGCCTTCGCGTAAAATGTCCCGTCGCAGGCTCTTTGGCCTGACGGCGTTAGGAGTAGCAGGCGCTGGAGCCTTAACTGCTGGCGGTATGGGACTGGCATATGAAACACAACGGGGAACCTGGAATCCCTTTTCTTCTGGTTCAGTCGCAAACACAGCTCAGATCGGCCATTTGTTACGTCGAGCTGGCTTTGGTGTGACGGCGGAAGAGTTGAATACGTATGCCTCGCTGGGCTTTACAGGTGCCGTTGATCATCTTCTTAACTATCAGCAGGTCTCTGATGATGCGATGGAGAGTCGGCTCAATGCCCTCAAACTCGATCTGAATAAGCCGCAGCCGCAGCAGCAGTGGTGGTTTTTACGAATGGCCTGGACGCAGCGCCCATTGTTAGAAAAGATGACGCTTTTCTGGAGCGGTGTGTTTACGAGCAGCTATCGTAAAGTTGGAGGGAAGAATGCATATATGCGCATGATTGTGCAGAACAATTTCTTGCGTGCGCATGCCTTTGATACCTTTGATAATCTCCTGCTCGGTATTACTGCTGATCCTGCGATGTTGTTCTACCTTGATCTAACGAAGAGTCACAAAAATGCGCCCAATGAGAACTATGCGCGTGAATTGATGGAACTCTTTACACTGGGAATTGGGCATTATACACAACAAGATGTCTACGAGGGTGCAGCGGCTTTGACTGGCTGGCATGTTGTTGGTAAGAGCACGACGGCTCGCTATGTACCCGTGATCATAATAATCTGACCAAACATTACCTGGGGCAGACGGGCAATTTCGATTATAAAGATGTGATGCGTATTCTGGCTAATCATCCTGCGACACCCTGGTTTATCAGCCGTAAGCTCTTTACCTTTTTTGTGTACGAGAATCCCAGTAACGAAGATCTTGCTCCCCTGGTAGATACCTATGTGAAGAGCGGTCACAACATGGGAGCGGTGATGCGTACTCTGCTGCTCTCACCGCAATTTTCATCCGCGAAAGCCTATCGTAGCCGCTTGAAATCACCAGTGGAATATATGGTGGGAGCCTATCGTGCGCTGAACGTGCAAGGGGATGGGAAAAGACTGCCTGCTATTGTTACAATGATGGGGCAACCGTTGTTTGATCCTCCCAATGTAGCTGGCTGGCCGGGCGATAAAGTAAGCTCGTACTGGCTCAATAGTGGGACCTGGATGACGCGCCTGAACTATATTGATCTGTTGCTGAGCGGAAACCGCAACGCGAAGACCGGTGTATTTCAACCCTTTGATCTACAAGGGACAATAAATGCCAACTCTATTGATACACCGGAGCACTTTGTCGATTACTTCGCCTCATTCCTGCTCGACGGTCAACTTACAACGGACAGGCGTACATTGTTCGTCGACTACTTTAATACAAGTGATAGTGGCAAGGCAACCAGCCATGTGACACTCACCAATGGCAAGAGCTATCCAATCAATCGTGTACGTGGAACATTGTACCTGATGATGGCAGCGCCGGAATACCATTTGAATTAACAATAAGAGGAAAAAGAGAATGAAACTTTCACGCAGAGCAATGATTAAAGATGGGATGCTGGTGGTATCGGCGGGTATGGTGATGCCTGCCATCTTCAGCCGTGGGGTTGCCTCCGCTAAAAGCTTATCGCAGCAGGGTGCGCACTTTGCTGAGGCTGCGAGCGACCATACGTTGATTGTCGTGCAGATGGCGGGTGGCAATGATGGCCTGAACACTGTTATTCCCTATACCGACTCGCTCTATCACAAGATGCGTCCAACACTGGGAATTCCTGAGTCGCAGGTTCTAACGCTAGACGGACGCCTGGGTTTTCATCCCAACCTGGCACCATTGAAAAAGCTCTGGGATGCCGGGCACCTGGCCGTTGTCGAGGGCGTGGGTTATCCCAATCAGAGCCTGTCACACTTTCAGGCGATGGACATCTGGCAGACGCTTGATCTGAGTGGTGCTGGCTCTGAGGGCTGGTTAGGGAAGCTCGTCTCCGGTTGGGTTGATAATGATGGTCATCCCTTTAAAGCGATGGATATCGGGACGCAGACAGCGCAGGCACTTTCATCGCTCAATGCGCAGGTTCCCACATTATCGAGTGTGAAGAACTATCGTATCACGCCTGATCCCCAGGATAAAGATGGAGGAAGCACGCGTCTTAATGCATTGATGAAGCTCTATAACTCATATCCACAGACCGCTCCCTATGCCGCTCTATTGGATACAACCGCTACGAATGCTCAGACGGGTGGTAAATTGTTGCAGGATATCGATGCAAGCTATCATTCGACCGTCACCTATCCACAGGATGCCTTTGGGCAGGGCCTGAAGGTGTTGGCGGAGGCAATCGTTGCTAATCTTGGTTTGCGCGTCGGATATGTCACGCTAGGTGGTTTTGACACGCATGCTAACCAGCAGGCGACACATGCGCAGTTATTGAAGTCGTTGGCTGACGGTCTCTCGGCGTTTTATGATGATCTGGTGCAGCATGGCAAAGCTGATAAGGTGGTGATGATGACGTGGTCTGAATTTGGGAGGCGTGTGGAAGAGAACGGGAGTCAGGGAACCGATCACGGTACGGCGGCTCCGATGTTCGTGTTGGGTAGCCCTGTGAGCAAGGGGATCTATGGGGAGCCGCCAAGTTTGAGCAGCCTGGACAATGCGGGCAATCTCAAATACACCACTGATTTCCGTTCCATCTACGCGACGATGCTAGATCGCTGGTTGGGGGCCTCATCTAAGGATGTTTTGGGGGGAGTGTTTGGGGCACAGAGTTTTCTGCCGCAGGTTTAACACCATCAAAACGGATAGAGCGTCAATAGTAGAATTCAATAGCTTATGTCCACTTTGGGAAGTATGCTTTCTCGCTACCTTCGACCTGCTCAATGGAGTAAAGTAGCCAGCAAACAGCATTCTCCCGAAGTGGACATAAGCCTAAATTATACATTTCTAGGAGCAAGCATGTTTTGGAAGCTTTCCTACTCTGGCATTGAGGACTATAATATACCCAGAAACTCTATCTAAGCAGGAGTAAAGAGAACAATATGTCAGAATTCAATGGAGAGCATTCATCATCAACGAATGGAACACGTACGACACTGATAGTGTTCGTCGTAGCGATTATCGTTGTGGTTGCCTTATTTATGTTTTATAGCCAATTCCCATCTGCGAATCCAGCTAAAGGCACGTTCAATGATTTTACGACGCCAATAGCAACGCCGAACAACCTCGTCAGTTCAGTGATGGTAAACCGCAGCGTTACTGTAAGCGGCTTGCAATTGACAATTACTCAGGTACAGCAGGCGGGAAGCTTTTCGAATGCAAACAAACATTCGGGGCGTTATACAGTACGAGTCTATCTGGAGACGCACAATGCTGGTCAGGAGCCAGCCGACGTAGATTTTGTCAATCGCATGCGCTTACTTCTTCCCAATGGGCAGGCGATAGCGCCGCAGGTGCTATCGATCTATCCGCTCACCTTACCAAAGGCGAGTCAGACAGGTTTTATAGATTTTCCGCTCCAGAATACGGTACAGTTGGCAAGCACCATGATACGCTTCGATGCCAATACAAATGTGCCGCTCACGGCAAAGTAGGGGTGCGATGGAATAAGCCCGTGTGAGGGTTTCCCTGATCTGCGCGAACCATTATTCCTCGTTAGGGCTTCCAACATGTTCGATACGATGCTGGACATCTTCCACTGCCTGCAACCAGGGAGAATGTTCAGCATCGTTATCCTGTGTTGCGTTCTCTACCAGTTCTTCCAGTATGAGATAGTATTCGACCAGGACGCGCTCACTACTGGTCGTATGCGAGACGCACTCTTCCAGTAGAGCCTCAGCCTCTTCATAGGCATGCATACGTTGTTGTGCATCCAGGAGCATTTTTTGCTGACGCTGCATGCGGTTAGCCTGTGTCTGGCGTTCGCGGCGGCGCATAGAGGTCTCCTGTGGCTCCGTCTGCAATGCTTGTTGTAGGGCAAGGGCCGCTTCACCTATCTCCATACCAGTTTCTTTCTGGCGGCGTGTTAGCCATGCACGTACAGCGTGCAGGCGTACAAGCGTACTGGCACTATCGGGCAGACGCAGGTTATCGTCAGCGAGGAGATCATCGCTACCAATCTCCGTTGTTTCCTCAAGAAATTCGTCTTCAGAGTTTCATCGTTATCGCTTCCTTGTTTGCTATAAATCACTTTTTTCAATGGTATCATAGGGTGCAAGCCATCGGAGTCGTAGTACGGTGGTGGAATAAGCTTGAGGCCATTTACCAATGTAGAGTAAATGGCCTCAAGTTTATTAAAGGATTGAGGTGCTATCCAAGTGCCTCGCGTCCAATCTCCACTCCTTCAACTGGAGCATGTTCCTCGTCATAATCAGATGACGAAGTGGCATCGATGTCCACGACGAGCACCGATCAACTCAAAGATAGGCGTGAGCACAAGCGAAAGGAGCAGGTTCAGAACCAGCATAGAGATTGCTGTATAGAGCGGAACACCCAGAATTGCGTACGATGGTTTGCTACCTGCTGCGAAGAAGAGAATGGTGCCTCCAATCATTCCGGCGGCCCAACCGATGAGCAAGGCCCAGCGATTGAACCAGCGGGTGTAGAGGCCCAGGAAGACCGAGGGGAGTGTCTGCAAAATCCAGATGCCGCCGAGCAACTGGAAGAAGATGACTTGCTGTGGATTGATCAGCACGATGAAGAGTAATGCGCCGAACTTCACTACCAGCGAAGTAATCTTCGCTACTTGCGACTCCTGACGATCAGTAGCCGTTTTATGGAAGTACTCTTTGTAAATGTTGCGCGTGAACAGGTTTGCGGCAGCGATGGACATAATTGCAGCAGGGACGAGAGCGCCGATAGCGATGGCGGCGAAGGCAAAGCCAGCGAACCAGCCGGGAAACATCCAGGTTGATTAGAGCGGGAACAGCACTGTTCTGATTGAAGCCTGGGAGGAGTTTCACATGTGCCGCGATAGCCATATAGCCCAGCAATGCAAGCAAGCCCAGCATAAGAGAATAGATGGGCAGGAGTGCAGCGTTACGCTTGACTACTCTCTGGTTGCTGCTACTTAAGACGCCTGTAAGCGAGTGAGGGTACAGGAAGAGTGCCAGTGCGGAACCCAAGAGCCAGTGTCACATAATTGAGTCCCTGGTTAGGCCCGATCAGGTCAGAGAACGTTTTAACGGTCAGCGCTTTCTGATGGGCGGCGTTAAAGATGGAGCCGAAGCCGCCGAGTTTCGCCGGGATATAGATGACGGCAGCGATGAGTACGATGAAGATCATCAGGTCTTTGACCATCGCAATCATTGCCGGAGCGCGTAGGCCGCTGGTATAAGTGTAGGCGGCGAGGATCAGAAATGCGATGATGAGGGGAAGATCCACATTCACGCCAAAGAGGGGAACGGTGAGTGGAATTCCCAGTGCCGCAATGCGAGATCTGGATGCCGAACATCTGGAGTGCGATATAGGGCATCGTTGCCAGGATACCAGTGAAGGCAACTGCCAGTGCCAGGCCACTACTACCAAAGCGATCCTTCACAAAGTCGGATGCAGTGACATAACCGCGTTGTTTGCATACGGCCCAGAATCTGGGCATCAAGATAAAGATAAGCGGATAGACGAGGATGGTATAAGGGACGGCGAAGAAACCGCTGACAGCTCCGGCCAGGTACATCGAGCCAGGTACAGCGATAAAGGTGTAAGCGGTATAGAGGTCGCCGCCGAGCAGGAACCAGGTGACAAGAGTGCCGAAGCGTCTTCCGGCCAGGCCCCACTCGTGAGAGAAGATCCAGATCGCCACGTCGCCAGCGAGCAGCTACGAAGCCAAGAACTGTGACGAGCAGGAAAAAAAAGATGAAGATAACGATTGCGTCCCACCGCATTGAGGAATTCTCCTTCCTGATTAAGGTTTTGTGTCAATAAACAGGATCGGTGTATACAGGTGTTGCCTGTGGGTCAAACTGCAATGAACGCGTTATTGGGATGTGTGTATTCATGCTCAATGAAGGTTTTCTCAATGACCCACAGGCATCAGTAGCTATGCTCCTGCAAAATAGACAATTGCCGTAATGATGGCAGTAATGATAATCCAGAGGAGCTGAAACCAGTAAAAGAAAGGGATGCCGATGAAGTCTGGACTTCTAAAGTTGTAGAAGGGGGGCCAGAGCAAGGCGATGAAGGGGATGATAAGGAGCCAGCGGAGCCAACGTCGGTTTCTGTGTTCAGGACGAGTAATCATAACGTAATCTCCTTTACAGATAATGAGAAGCATATCTGTCGTTTCGCCATAGAAGGAATGCTTCCTGTAATAATCCTACGGTATTTTAACATGTGTCAATTCGATGAAGTTAGGGGGGACTAATCTGCTGGATTGTGAACCTGGATGCTCTTTGTTAATCATTAGCCGCTTCACTCGTTCACTATAATAGGATATAAAATATTTTTGTAGTATATGGGTAACGTGGGGAAGATGGAAAGAAACTCCTCGCATAAAAGATGATGGGATAGATGGAATGGTTAATAATGAGTATGATGATAGAAGATGTGGGTCGCATGGGCCTCTATCAGAGCCTTCTCAGGAGCAAATGAGACAGATGCAGCGTACCAATAGATACAACGTGTGCGTGTACGTATGTTGCCAGAGCAAACGTACGAGGAAGAGGAGAAGACGTTCGCGGAAGGGGAAGTTATTCTGGAAGGCCGCTATCGTATTGTGCAGCTTCTTTATAAGCGTCCCCGACTTCGTTTGTACCTTGGTCGTCGTCTCGCCTTGAGCCATCTAGTGGAGAAGAGGCGGAGCAAGGGGAGCGGGAGCCGTTAGTTGCCATTCGTGAGCTGGTCCTTACTGCCCTTCCTACGACGGTGCGTGAGCAGATTGAGAAAGCGGCGTTTGAAGAATTTGTCTCTCCTGTTGTGTCTGGGATCTTCACAATTATCTACGGGCGGTGATCGTGTGTGGACGGAGGGTGAGCGTCATTATCTAGTTATGCAGTTGTATGACAAGAAGAGTGCATCATACTCCGACGTGTAACGCTTGATGAACTTTTGTTGGATCGCGGGAATGGCCAACGTGGCTAAATGAAGATGTTGCTTTAAATTGGGGGGCGCACTCTGCCGTATTGTAGCACGGCTGGAGCGTCTGGGTGTGGTATTAGGCGATCTAGACCTTTCAACCATTCTGGTGAGTAGTGCAGGCGAACATCCCTGGGCACCTATCTTGCTTGCATCCTGGCCGCCGCCTCCGCAGTTCTGGCAACCTGTCGCAGGGGTTACTGATATCGTTGGATTGCAGCGCGAGGTGTTTCCTATCGCCAGAGTTACACGATGGAACGCTTTTATTGCTCCTGAAATCTCAGTGGGAAATGTGATGAACGTTCAGATGTGTACTCGCTTGGTGCAATTCTCTACCTGCTGCTTACTCATTATGCACCTGCAGCGGCTGCACACAGATTGCAGGTTGCGCCAGAGATGAAAGCCATTAGAAGAGAAAGACGAGAGTACGTATATGTCGGTAGCCTCATGGCATTGGCAAGGTGATAGCCTTGAGTTAATTCTTCCTCGTCTACTCTATCATCGTATCTCACCACGAATTAGAGCGAATTCTGCTGCGATCCTTCGAACTTGACCCGGCTCTTCGCTATCCCTCTGTGTTTGCCCTCGTTGAGGCATTGGAGGCGGCGGAGCTCGAAGCGTACATAAGGCACATGAGCCTCCACGGGAGCCAGCGATCCAGAAAAAGGTTAGTGCATAGAGCAAGTATTAAATAGTATTGAGCCTGAGTAATTCGCTGCGGCTACGGCTGCATCACGTTTGCTGAGAATAGTGATGTAGAGGCCCAGAATAACAAGCAGAGGAGTGTTCGGGTGTTGCAAGAGCTTCAGGTTCGATTCTGATCAGCAGGTCACGTGTCCAGGGGCTATTTTGAAATTGCATGAGGCAGGTATCGGAGGAATCCTTCCATGCCTTTTTCGTGCCCCAGAAGTTTGCATTCTCCCATTTGAACAGACGCCCATCGGCAAACTGCAATGTACCGCCGCCCCACCCACGCGTATAGATTGCGAGGACGGGACCTGATTCGGTGGCGCGAATCATGACTTGCTGCCTAAAAAACCCTTCTCGTTTAAGGCTGTAACTTTCCCTCTGCTGTTACAGCCTGCGCGGCGGTGTTCCAGTTGCTCATGTCTAATGTCGCAAGCACCATATCTCCGGCCAGCAGTTCATACTGTTGCCTGAAAGCCGCCGATGGCGTCCAGAGAAGATCCTGGTCCACAAATTTATGTATTGGAGTCATTACCTGTCATCCTTCCCTGGCTGGATGCAATTCTGCATGAGCAATAGGTAGATGACGTTAGTATACTTCATAACAAGCTTACAAACAAGCTGAAATCGTGCGAGAGGGTGTGGTTCACAAGCCTGTGAAGGTTTGCAAGTCCATAGGCTTTATATTAACCTGCTTGCCCTGGAAGAAGTCCGAGTTGCCGCATCATACCGAGGTCATCGGCATTAAACCAGTACTCGCTCACTTTGCCATTGACGAGACGAAATATACTAATCTGTGATTGTGTACAATATTTCCCTGTAGGAGGAAAGCCCATTAGAGAGCCAGTCTGCGTGCCGCTGAACGTAGCGCGTACAACTACCTTATCACCTTCGGCGATTATATCATCAATAGCAATATGCTGATCGGGGAATGTACTACATAGCATTTTGAAAACGAAACGGAAACCAGCTGATCCAGCGGGAAAAGTAGGTGGAAATGGATGGTAAATGATATCTGGCGCGATAAAGTCGTCAGCCGCTGCGAGATTGCCCTGGTGAAAGATTTCGTTGAACATGCGTTGAATGATTAGTTTGTTCTCTTCTACGGTCATGAAGTCATCTCCTTATCAGGCAAAAAACATTGAAATACAATGGCACTTCTGTTCATTAGACGCTCATTGATCCAAAGATGGCATGTATATATTCGTCGATATAGCGTCGTTCATTGACACCATCGAGGATCATATTTTCGAGCACGGCAATCATTTCTGGGGCAAAGGTATGTAATTCCTGCACCACGGGCCGTTCGTTGCGCGATGGTGCGCAGGAATCGGTTACAAATTCGAAGAGAGCATTGGTCAGTGCTTCTGCATCGACCATAATGCGAAAAAAGCGCGACATAGATGGTGGACCTCCCAATGAAAGATGTAATGAAGGCAACGCCTCGCGTATCAATTCTGCTTGCCAACCAATTGTGTTATGAGTTGTCTGCTCAAGGCGTAGATGAGTACCTCCTGCGACCTGCTTAAGCATGAAAGTAATCAGCATGGCTGGTGAGCGCGGATCGGCGTACCATGTATAAGAGCCAGTCGTTGGTATGGCACGACCTCTACGACCTCGCATTCGACCATACCGCTCCAGCGCTGATCAGCATTGCTGGTGAATGTAAAGCGGTGGCCGACGCGAGGCACAAAGTCATTTGGAAGGAGCCATTGCGCCAACTCGTTACTTTTTGTCAGGGCCGCCCAGACGCGCTGTACCGTATGTGGATACACCACATCTTGCGTAAGCGTTTCTCTCTTCATTCCATCATCTCCAGATGCTTACCGAGCAATTCAAGTCTGCCCTGCCAGAAGCGCTCATATTGCTGTATCCAATCGTGTACATAGCTGAGCGGTTCGGCCTGAAGTTGATAGTGATGTTCCCGTCCGACCTTTTTCTCAACGATCAGGCCAGCCTCTGCCAGAACACGCAGATGCTGCGAGATCGCTGGTCGCGTCATCTCGAATTCTTGCGCGAGTACCTTGACGGGCTGGCTTCCCTGTGCGATCAGGTCAAGCAAGCCCCTGCGTGTTGGATCAGAGATGGCATGGAATACATCTCCCTGTTGGGTATCTTCTTTTCTCTTCATAATATAGTATACGTAAGAATATACTTACTTGTCAATGGTAAGAAGATACTTACCGAAGGAATAATAAGAATTGACTGTTTCAACTCGAGTTTGTCACCTCTTTCATCCTTCTTTTGTCCATACACGTAATGGCCCAAGGGGCGTAAATCCAACCTGCAAAGCTATCATGAGGTTTTCATCCTGTTCGTATCCAACAATAGGAAGTGCAGGATAGCAGGTAGCTATCACGCCGAGCAATCCTTCCCAGTACCGTTCTGCATCTCGTCCTGGTGTAAAGACATTGGAGAGGCCGACTGCCTCCGTCGTCCTATTTGCAATCGCTCCTGCTATGATCTGGTTCTCTTTGTATGCCGCCACAATGCAAATGTCAGCATTGTGTAAAAGAGCAGGGAGAAAGAGGCGATTGAGAGACAAAGCACTTTGAGACCATGCTTCTTCCCATTGGAGAAGCTCTTTCTCCGATACTATTTGTTTCCATTGGAGGTCAGAAGCTTCTTGACGAGAACGATCTGATGCTGCTTGTCGGAAAAGCCACTGAGCTTGAAAGAGTTGATGAAATCCGAAAGGGGTGAGATCCAGGATTGCAAAGCTATCCTTTACAGAAATGGTGTCATCTCTCTTCGTTGTGAGAAGTACTGTCAGAGAACCCTGGTGGGGGGTGAGGTTTGCAGTTGGTGAAAGTGTCACAATGTTAGGATAGTAGAGAGGTGTTTGATGCCGATTTTCCCAGAAGGTTTGGTAAAATTCTCCAGGGATATTGTGAGATCGGCATATAGTATCACACCAGACGGCGTTATTATATGCTGCTACTTGCAAATTTTTTGTATCCATTCCTCTCCTTGTCCTTTCTCAAATGCTAGTAATGATATGCTCCTTGAGCACTATATCATACTTTTTTTGTGGTACGGCTTTTCTTGTGGCGAACCTTACAAGTATCTTTGCTTGACAGTACGCTTGCTTACATCTATACTTAGAACAGGTCATATCGCGTGACTATATCCTCTTATATATCCTCCTCTTCGCACCTTCTTCTCATTCATTCAGGAGTAACAACTATGCCACGACTCCCTTTTTTTCGTCGTCCTTCTTGGTCACCCGCTCCGGCACACATTCAGGAACAGATGAATCCAACTCCTACGTCCTCTACTGGAACTGAGGAAGATTGGTATTGGGGTAGAGCGACGGGCACTGAAGAAGACTATTACTG
Source organism: uncultured Chloroflexia bacterium (assembly GCA_963731415.1). Lineage (GTDB taxonomy): Bacteria > Chloroflexota > Ktedonobacteria > Ktedonobacterales > Ktedonobacteraceae > JACDAE01. Next base: position 700,802 of record CAVSVN010000013.1, on the reverse strand, counting down.
GCGTCGTCTGTCAGACAATTGGTATCAGAAAGATTCTATTCCCTCTACATACCTGGAATTACATAATGCCTGTTATGAAGCGTATAATGCCAATCCATTGGCGTTTGCCATTATTGAGATGACGACCAGCTTTGTGCTTGGCAAAGGCGTTACTCTCGCTGCTAACGAGCCGGTGTGCAACAAGTATTGCTGGACTTCTGGCACGATCCCGATAACCATATGGAGACGCGCATCTATGCTCTATGTACCGAATTGTCGCTCTATGGAGAGCAATTTATCCGCTTCTATGTCAACAAGATCGATGGGAGCGTGAAGATCCGTCAGGTTGATCCCTCGATCATCGATGAGATCGAGACCGATCCAGATGATATTGAGACGGTATTGCGCTTTCACCGTCGCCCAGTTGGTCCCAATGCTACACAGCCAGGAGATCCCGTGCCCATCATCACCACTAGGAGCAACCCAATTTCGAGGGCGAGTGGTTTCAGGCCGGCAGCGAGATGGTCCAGTTCTGTATCAATAAGGTCTCGAATGCGAAGCGTGGCAAGAGCGACCTTGCGACGTTGTTTCCGTGGTTGCGCCGCTATAAAGATTGGTTGACCGATCGGGTACGCATTAATAAGTATAAGGGTGCTTTTTTGTGGGATGTACAGCTGTCGGGGGCCGATAAGAAGGCGATTGATCGCAAAAAGATGGAGTATGGGTATCCGCCTGAGCCTGGGAGTGTGATTATTCATAATGAGGCTGAAAAATGGTCAGCGGTGAAGCCGGAGATTAATGCGAATGAGGCTGCCGAAGATGGGAGAGCATTGAAGCTAATGATTGCCGTCGGAGCGCAGTTGCCGGAGCATTATCTCTCCGATGGCAGTAACGGAAATCGTGCAACAGCGGCTGAGATGGGCCTACCGACACTGCTCAAATTTCAGCGTCGTCAATATGTGATGCGTGCTCTGCTGCGCACTATTCTTGACCGTGTGTTACAGGAAGCGTGCAAGGCGAAGCGGTTCGTCAGTCTGATATCGATACGCACTATGATATCCTCTTTCCTGAGATCGATGTTGACGATCATCAGGTATTGGCGAACTCGACTCAGTTGCTTGTCTCAGCTCTTACCGTCGCAAAGCAGCAAGGTTGGGTGAGCGACGAAACCGCGATGCGCCTGATCTTCCAGTTTGCGGGTGAGGAAATGGATATCCACGAGGAGCGGGCACGTATTCATGCAAGTGGGAAGGAGTAAGAGATATGCCACTTGATGCTCGTAAGGTTCAGCACGTATTGCAAGCGGTAACGCGTAGTTTTGCCAGTCGTCAGCGTACCGTCGTTGTTGTGTACCTGGCTGGTGGTAGCTATAGTTATGTTGCGGTGCAGGTCATTATGCGTTCTATCCAGGTTATTGATCTCCAGGTTTTTGACTCTGGTGGTCAGGCACTTCCCCACGGCGTTGATACTGTGATGATTGCACCCCTTGGTACCAGCTTTACAGGAACGGTTTTTGTGGCTGATACGACCAGTGCAACAGCCAGTGCGGTAGCGGCAGCGCCCAAATATGAGATTGTCGAAGTCTTGCCTATAGGTATCGTGCCGGGTGGCAGTCGTTTGCACGTTTCGCTGCGCCGGATGCGCTAGCAATACTATATTGTTTTATTGTTTTATTATTCCTATCCGCGCAAGAAAGGATATTCCAATGACTGATTTTCCTCCAAAAGAACAGGAATGCCGGGAAGATGGGTTGCGACGCCTGCAGAAATTGCTGGATATGCTGGAAGGGCGGATTGATGTGTTGCATGAGATGCCGGAGATGAAAAACATGAAGCCGGGTGAATGTGAGCAGGCGATAGATCGGCATATTGTTTTGACGCTACGTATACTACAGATGCGGCAACAGTTTGCGCAAGTCGAGCATAAAGTTGATAGACAGCGGATATTGGAAGATATCTCTTCGGTGGGCGATGGCTAACCTATACTGCAGATCAATCCCAGACCCTCATGTGCAGCATTATGTATTGCCTGCAGAAATTCCATGGCATGTTCTGGCAGAATCTCATCGATCAGGCGGAACTCGTCCCATTCAACTGAAAGCTGGTCATGAAAATTACGCGCATCTTCTTGTGCTTTGGCGGCATCTGGTGGCTCGACATCACCCAGTAAGAGAGCCATCTGCCAGATTTCGTCGGGCGTCAGATAGCCGATATAGCCTTCAAAAGGTTCGCCTGCGTGAAAGCCAAAAGGCATAGAGCGCCGCCCGCAGGCCAGGAACTCGAAAAGCACCATGGTACGTACTGAGATGGTTGACAGCCAGCCGCGCATATGAAGTGAAGCTGGCTGTCTTCCAATGATGATACCTCGTGGAGCATCGCCTATATCGTCATTTTCCAGCGTGATTACTTCTTCATCGGGAATATCTATTTCATCCAATGGGAGAATATCCTCTAGAGGAAGTGCCGCTTGTTCAACTATATCACTGCTCTTTTTGACAAACTGTTCGTCTACCTGGTGTGCCAGAGCGTCCAATCCAGCGGAGTGGAGGAGTGAGATTAATTCATTTTTGTCTGTTTCTACAGCTTCTTGAGTGGAGTTTGGAGGTTCCTGCTTTTCCTGTGTTAAAGGTAAAGGGACATCATCAGGCTGGGAAGATGAGAGATGAAACCAGGGTAGACAAAATTGCTCAACGATAGCGCCCCACACGCTGCGTAGCGCCTCTGAATCCTGGTAGAGTCGTGGAGGATATTGACGTACATAGCGGTCGCTAAACGCAGTAAATATTTCTGCTGCACAGAGGTTCCGGTATTCGTGAAGTGCCTGTGGGCCACGTGGCAGTTGCTTGACAAATGCCTGAGCGCGTGGCCAGATACAGAGATGTTTCACTGCGTCTGGGACATATTGCTCCCCTCTAGCGCTACGAGTTTCTTTGTACAGTTCAAATACCGCACTATCGTCTTCACCAATCAGCCAGCTTGCAAATGCAGGCATGACGCGTTCACTATAGGTCATCCAATCGAAACCATGCATACGCACAAACATTGTCTTACTCTCGTTTTTCTCTATTGAAAATAGCTTTCCTTTATTATAATACAGTTTATCATTTTTCTTACCAGGAGATAGCTGTCAATGGTACCGATAGATCATAAAATGATGCTGTAGGTAAAGTTTGATAAGGTATTTAAGCAGGCATGTTTTATTTTTAATATATAAATATGTTTTTGAGGTGAATTTTATAATAAAAGTAGGGATGTTTCTTCCTATATGGTTTTTTGGGAATTCAACTAAATTCAAAAGAACTGGAGAGGCTATTTATATGTCGCAAAGCATATCACAATCGAGAGAGGGACTTCTTTCTCTTCCAAGTTTTCATGATGATGAAGATCTCTTCGATGAAGATCCTTCATCTTCGGTATTGCCCTCGCGTCATCGCCGTATATTCATTATTCTTTCAATTCTTCTATTGGTGTTGTTGCTTGTAGGAGGTGTGCTGGTAGTAAAGTATCGTATGCATAGTGTCTATCAAACAAAGAGAGTAACCTGGGGGAATCTTGTTTTGACTGTTGATGCAAGTGGGTTATTACACAGCAATATATACACTGTAAATTTTATGGGAACTGGAAAGCTGGCCGCAGTTAATGTTACTGTAGGGCAACAGGTCAAGAAAGGCCAGATGCTGGCGAGACTTGATTCTACTTCTCTGCAGAATGCGTTGAATGAGGCACAAGCAAATGTTGCAGCGGCCCAGACTGCTCTGGACAATGCAAATGCGAATTATGAAGCAATACAATCTGCGGTTCAGTCCTCTAGTCTGCAACCTGCGGTTCGGTCCTCGAATATAGAGCCTGCTTCAACTTCTGGTGGGCCTATCCAGCCAGCGGAGGGGTCGACGATAAATGCACCTGCACTGAATACTGCGGAGGCATCAATTACACCTGCCCGACAGTTCTTAACACCAGCAGGAGTAGATAAAGTGGAGGAGACAGAGGCGCTGGGGCAGATCAAGGCAGCGCAAAAGGCCCTGGCCCTGGCGCAGACGAAAGTAGCTACTGCACAGTATAATCTGAACAATGTAGTTCTGAAGGCACCACATGATGGAACAATTGCTGCATTGAATGGTGTCGTAGGTGGGGAGCCTGCCGCAACATTTATACAGATTATTGATCCATCATCTTTACAGTTGCAGGTGAATGTGAACGAAGATAAGATTGGTGCTGTGGCTGTTGGGGATGCTGTAAGTTTTTCTGTAGATGCCTATCCGGGTCAATCTTTTAGTGGCAATGTTGCGACGATCTTGCCTCTCGCTCAGTCCATTTCTGGTGCGGTTACCTACCCTGTCCTGGTTAATGTAGGGAGTACGGTGTCTCCTTCTGTTGACCTGTTACCTGGTATGACCGCGCGTGCCACAATTACCACAAATGAACGTCCAGGAGTTCTCGTAGTTCCCGCCAGCGCTCTTGCTTTTGCCCGAGCACAGACAAAAACGAGCAATTCGGGTCTTATTAAACAAGCGCAAATACAAGATGCTCTTACCAGAGCCAATGAAATGTTGCAGAGCCTGCAACAGGATACCTCGCAAGATAATCCTACTCCTGCTGTTGTGCTTGAACGTAATGCGTACGATAAGATTAGCGTGGTGCCGATTGTGGTAGGACTGACAAATGGAGCCGAGTACGAGGTGTTAGATGGTCTTTCAGCCAATAATGAGGTGCTCATCGGGGCGTGAACGAGTAGCAACTAGACTAGTAGCACGTGTTTCCCATTGGAAGGAGTTCCTGCGGAGGCACGTGCCGGGAGGGAATATGGTAGTACACGATGGACAACAGATTGCTGCTGAATCCATACAAGCTGGACACGCTCAGGTACGTGCTCCCCAGTCGAGTCAGCTATCTATTGATAAACAGGAGACCCAGCTATGTCAGGCGCTTGTACCTGTGTCGACACAAGTACAACATACAGATGCGGTTCCATCGCTTATCGTTATACGTAATCTGAAAAAGACGTATCAGTGGGGTGCCCGACCTGCGCTGAGCGGTATTTCATTGCGCATAGAACGTGGTGAGTTTGTTGTGGTGACGGGGCCATCTGGCGCAGGTAAGAGTGCTCTGCTGCATATCCTTGGTTGTATGACACAACCGTCAGGTGGAGTTTACTGGCTGGGAGGAAGCATGGTGAGTCTTTTCCCACCTGATCAGCTAGCGACTCTACGTAACCAGCGTATTGGCTTCATTTTCCAGCAACCTGGTTTGCTGCCACAGGTGAGTGCGCTTAAGAATGTCGCTTTACCACTCTTATATGCCGGTTTTTCAGAGGCGGAACAGAAACGTCGTGCACAAAAAGTTTTACAGTTTATCGGCCTTGGTCCTCGTCAGTTCTTTACAGCAGATCAACTTTCTCCAGGACAGCAGCAGCGTGTAGCTATTGCACGAGCGCTGGTCAATAGTCCTTCGCTTTTATTAGCGGATGAGCCGACCGGGAATATGGATACACAGAGCGAGAGAGAAATTATGGCGGTTCTGCAGGCGCTAAATCAGCGCAAGTTAACTATTGTTCTGGCTACGCAGAATGTAGAACTTGCCAGGTACGCAAAACGTCATCTGATTTTGCGCGATGGCAGCATCGTTAGTGATAAGCCAGTGACCAATATGCGCCAGGCTCTTGATGATCTGGGTCAAGTTGCATCTGTTGCGAAGGATAAAGGAACTTCTACCAATGTGCAGATACGAGAGGAAACCGTGTAAGCATGCCTGAACTTTCAACTGTATCACCTGCTTCTGTTGAGGAACAGGCAGATGCCTCTTCTGCCGGAGGAGTGCGTCCAAGGCAAGGGAAGGGCAGTAAAACATATGCTAATTTCAGCAGTGCTATTACGTCGCTTCTGGCGTACCGTCGCTCTTCCCTTCTGGCCATTCTCGCTATACTTATAGGGGCAATGCTTGTTATGGCAATGGCTATCCTGATTCAGGGTGCCAATACACCGTTTGCGACACGTTTGTATGCGCGGGTGATGACGATATTGCTGATAAGTATTGGTGGAGGGGTATTTGTCGCAAGCGGCCTTATTCTGATGAATATCCAGCTTGCCGTGGGAATGGAACGTTCACGGGAATTTAGTATACGCCTGGTTGTAGGGGCACGTCGTTGTGATATTCGTAATCAAATTCTGTTTGAAGCTCTACTTTTGAGCCTTATTGGTGGAGCCTCGGGAAGTGGATGGGGTCTGCTCATCGGATTTTTGTTTACTCTATTGCTTCAACTGCCGTTCGTTATAAATCCTCTGGTAATAGTCTTTCTGGTAAGTGCTTCAGTCGTGCCGGGTATTGCCTGTGGATTCTACCCGGCGCTAAAGATCGCACATCAAGATTTTGAAAGGATGCTACGGGCTGATTAATACCACGACGGCATTCCTAAAAATGGACGCCACAAATACATTTTAATGTTTATGCTTCTTTCCCGGGTAAAGCGAATATACCCATCTGTGCCTGGTGCATCAGTGTTTCCATCAAGGAATCATGTTGTGGAAAATGATAGGCAGTTGGAGTATTTTGTTGTGATGCTGGCGACAGTGTCTGTACAGTTGCTGGCATAGAGTTTGCTTCTATAGGGGCAGGTAGAGGTGAATGGGGTGTTGAAGCCAGTTGTAATGCTGGTTGACGCTCTTCTACCTCTGGAGTTGATGAGAGGGAGGGTAGTGTTGCAGGTGTGATGGGAACAGGCGTTTTATCGGTATGAACCTCCAGAATCTGGGGATAGTCGACCGATAATGGCCTGAAGTCACTGGCTGGTGGAGCTACAGGTGCATCGAGCTGCGAAGTATCCAGTGCACCGAGCAATGGTGAATATTGCACGATACTTTGCATGGCCAATGGAGACATTGTTCTGTTCTGAATAGGTGTCATTTCGGTTGGTTGTGCATAGCCATGAGAGAGAGTCGCCTGCTGTCCCGCCCATGCGCCTGCTAGCTGAGTGGGTGATGATTGGATTGGCGATGTCGCGCCCTGTGTACGTTTTCGCCAGAACATGAATCCAAGTAAGCCCGCGGATGCAAGAAGAATACTTGTGCTGACTCCCGCGATGGGACCGATAAGCGGCTTTATTGTAGCCATAATTCCGTTATTCGAGCCAGGCTGATTAGCGGAAGGATGCGACGTATTCCCTTGTTGAGGGGAGATTGGCCCTGGTGTTGCAGTTGTGCCCGGCGTAGGAGAACCAGGAGGCGTCGGACTCGGCTTCACCTTCGGAGTTCCCTTCACTGCTGGAGGGGGTAGTGGACCTGTGGGGCCAAGCGCTGCGCTCGTTGGGGTTGGGACTATCGGCGGTGGGTTAGTAAGTCCAGTAGTGGGCGTAGCGGTCGGCTTCGTTATTGGCGTCGGCGTTGGCTTCGTCGTTGGTGTAGCAGTTGGTATTGTTATTGGCGTGGGAGAGGGTGTCGGACTTGCTACGACAGTCACAGTTGGAGCAGGAGTTGAAGTGGGGTCCGGCATGGTCGCGCCGGGTGATGAAACTGTAGTTATGTCTGTCGGACTCACAGCTCCAGTAGCGTGAGTAGCGCTTTGCACAGCGACGATACCAGTAACAGAGAATAATAATAATGCAGAACTGATCGCGAGGGCGCGTAAAACCCAATATACAATCCTGGTTGATTTTCTAAATCCCTTCATGAAACCTCGCCTATGAATACTTTACTGGAAGAGTCTCTGCAATCAGCTCATAATGCGCCCAAATTATGCTCTTTATGAGACACTCTCTAAACAAGAATACATCGCACCTGCGCTCTCAACCATTATCTTTCTATGGAAGATAACAAAAAATGCGTCATAATTTGCGTAAGTTACTGCACGTGTCTGCTTTAGTGTAGAAGCAGAACCCCCTCCACGTCAAGCAAAGAGCAAAAATGTACTAGGATATGTCAACTAGAATTTATACTTCGATGAGTTCGATCGTGACTTCATAGCTGAGTCCAGGTGTTCCTCCTGTTGCTAATGATATCTGTTGCATATGTAGATCGCTAATAGCCTCTTTGTAGATATCAAAATGTACTGGTATAACTGTTGTATTTGTCGGATCGCTGAATTGGAGGGTTGTTCCAGTGGAATTGGAGTAGGAGGCATGGAGGACATCACGGTACTGCTGACCTGTCCATCCTGTTGGGGTGCCATCGTAGCGCAGGAGATCGTTCAGGCAGAGGACTACCATGCTCCAGATGCGTTTGCCCGGTCCCAGGTCTACGTAAGAGAGGCCACCATCTGCTCGTACCGTCATTTTACGAATTCGCGGTTGTTGTAAGTGATAGGTACCAGCTTTGATGAAGTAGCCTGTACCATCTAGAATCAGTTCGCAATCAATGCCGATTGTAGCCACTAAGATACTCCTTTCACGTGTTTTATACGCGTTGCCAGTGGGTGGGGATATCGCCCCAATGCAGGTGTGTTCCGTAGGCGAAGTCCCTCTGTTGTTTGATTTCTTGCAAGCGTGCCTCGAACTGCTCTCGCTTTGCTTTTGTTGCAGCCAGCCAGGCCATAGGAATCTTTGTGTCATCGATGCGGTCGTGCAGAGAGCCATCCTGAAAGTCAAAGTTATCGTTGGTGGGTACCTGATAGGCTTCCATTGCGTAGGTGGATGCGCCCAGGATGATGATATCGCGATGTACTTCGGGAATTGTTGAGCCGCTCGCATCCAGCTGGTGTTTGGTGGCATAGAAGACGCGGATGATTTGCTGGGTATCCTGGGGTAGCTCAGAGCTTGATAATTTGAGTGTGAAGCTGGGTGCTACTGTTCCCGTGAGTCCCTGACCGATGCCAATTGTGCCCTGCTTACCAAGATTGCCACCTGTTGCGAGAGAGGCGGTACTATCAAACAGATTAGAGTATTCGGCGAAGTCGCGCTCGAATGGCGGCCAGAGCATGACTCCCGATGTATTTACAGTTGGCGGCTGAAGTTGATTCGCCAGTGCTGTATCTGCTATGTTGTCGCTATAACTACTGGTGCTGTTATCTTGCAGAGTTGTTAGCAGGTAGAGCGTTGAGCCGCCAACGAGGGTACGATACAGGTTGCGTCCGAGCACTGTATTGGTTGCTGTACCTGGAAGGGTTGTCATACTGGGACCGAGAGGAATGGAGAGCAGCGAGACCTTCTGGTTGTCACTGCTGGTTGTTACCTGAAGCAGAGGCGATGGTGGAGTTTCGCCTCCCTGTGTAAGAAAAGTGACTGCATACTGGTAAACGCCGATGTTCAATCCTGTACCAGCGACGGCACTCGCACTCATTGTGGCGAGTGGAGGAGCAAACGTCGAACAGTATACCTGTAAGGGGTAGAGGATGCGTTCAAGCCACCAGACCGGATAGGCCGCATTCCAGGGAACCGGGTAGGGATAGGTACGCTGATACGGTTGTGTAGAAAGGTCGGCATAGACAATATTTGGGTAATATTGAGAGTAACGATCGACCGCTTTATCGATTGCCCGATCCAGGTCCGATGTAAGCCAACGCTGGCTGCTGTTCCCTAATGGATCAAAGAGGTCTTGTCGCGTTGCTGTTTCGATATCTGAAAGAATCATAGTTCCTCCCTGTTGTTACGTCGTATAGCCATAGGTATAAAAGGTGAGAGTGCAGGTTCCGGTGTTGGCTTTGATATCGATTCTGCCAGTAGTATCTACTGAGAGCTGGCCCATTCCATTGATAGTGCTGTTAGCGACGGGAATATTACCGTGCGCGGCGTATGCTGTGATGTCTGATCCGTGGGGGGCCAGTTGGATAGAAGCTCCGATTGTTGGACTGCTGAAGTATACTTTGTACAGAATAGCTGTTGCTCCCTGGGGAATGCCAGAACTACCGCCTGTGAGGGTATAGGTATTGGTAGTTCCCGCTGCAAGTACGTCACCATTAATCTGTCGGTAGCCGTTCACAAAGGTCAGGCGGCCTGGAGGAGGTGTAGGGAAGCCACTGGTGCCGTTTGCGAAGGTTGCCAGTACGATGGCATCTTGCGGGTTATGTTCATCAAAGAAGAGTACGGCGCAGAGAGTGCCAGGGATGGCTGAGGTTCCATCCAGATGATTAGCGACGGGAATGCCAGAAAGTGCATACGAGGTGGCCTCAAACAAAAGGACCGATGCTGTATAGGTTGCTGGATTGAACGATTGCAGAATACCGCGTTTGATGATCATGCCTCTATCTCTTTCTTATCATAAGAAGGAGGGCGACCCTTTAGAGTCGCCCTGTTCAGATCAGGCGTCGTCTGTCATACTACCGGGAAATGGTGCATTATCGCTGCCAGAGCAGACGTGAAAGCTCCCCGCTGTATAACTGGTACCAAGCAGAGTATTAAGGCTGGTAGCAATGTTGGCGAACGTCTGTGTACCACTCGGATCGACACGGCAAAATGTGCCATCTTGCGGTAGTGCAACATCACTGGTCGATTGCAAAATGCAGAGTGTGCGTGGATTGAGGTAGCTGCCCGCCGGTACAGTCTGACCCCCATTGTAGCGACCATAAGCCATTTCAAGCATATCAAGCATTGTATTATTTCCTTTCTTTCTGTAAGAAACATGTGAAAATTGTAGGGGCGCGGTTTACAAGCCCGTGTTTCCCCATCAACCCCTGTTCATTCACTTGTTCGGCTTAAATTTCCACCCAGGTGAGCGTAACTGCCCAGCTATTGGAGCCACTCAGGTTGGAGTAGAATACAATACCATTGTTGGATGGAATAATAAGCACGTTGCCGTTGGTAAATGCCTGCGTAAAGGTGTTGCTCGCACTGCCGATACTCATATTGAGCGTGCCTGCTGGTGTCACGTTAGTATTCGCAGACGAGCAAGATGTAATGCTGGCCGTCGCGCTACCAGCCTTATTATTTGTCGCTGAGACAGGAGTACCGAGAGTTGGATCAGCTGTCGTCAGATTAAGCTGGTTAAAGCTATTATTGCCGATGATGTAGCTCAAGCTGAAGACGATGAGCGTCTTACCACTGGCATTAGGATTGAAAACGCTGAGTCCACCAGTGATCGCGCTACCAGCAGTGAGTTTGCCCGTAGTCGCCGTAAATCCCTGTCCATTCGCGATCCATGCGCGGAACTGATCTTCCGTGATCACTGGATTGTTGACTGAGTGCGCCGTCCCGTTGACCTGGCTCAGGTTGATGGATTGCGTCGCAGGAAGGTTATTTACTCCGATCTTCCCACTTGCATCAACTGCCAGTTTGTTCGCGGGCGTTGTTGGATCGGCGATATTGACGGTCGAGCCGCCTCCACTTCCACCGCCGCCAACCGCGACGTTGACCAGCAGATTGCCAGATGCATCTACCTGTAGCGCCTGTCCCTGGCTGGTACCAGATTTTTGCCCTCCAATGAGTGATGAGCCATCGGCGTTAGTAAATCCTGACATGAGGAATTTGCCTTTCCTTATTATAGGAATATCCCTTGTTAGGTACCCGTAGCACTATATCCCTCTATACATTCCCCTATAGTCGGTGATACAGCCACCATATTCGTGCCGAATTTTATAACTCACCGCGTCTTGAGTGAAGTTCAATCCGAACAAAGGAGAGTCCTGAATGAACAATGCGGGATTCACCTGCCCGCCCACGAAGCCGATCTCGATGGTATCGACCTCGCGCGGGTCTGCGATGAGAAACCACTGAGTGGTGCTTGTGAGCTGTGGCGATATCACGGGAGTGACATAGCCCAGCATCGGATTGATATCATTGTTGTTGCTACCAGGCACGCCAGCGCTTTTGGTGATCACCATGCTGGTCCATTCCAGTTCTGCCGGAACCACCAGGAAGCGTGGGCGCAGGCCAAGACGTTTGCCTGCGTAGTTGCTCTGCTCGCGCATGGCCGTGACCCCATTTTGCATTGCTGCTGAGGAAAGCGCTGCTGCACCCAGGTTCGTGTGGGGTGCTCCGTTTGTAAAAAGAGCGTTGCCATCATAGATGGTGGGGTTGTTGGAAAGGAAGCTGTAGACGAACTCCGCCAGAGTATAAGCGGCTGAAACCGCCAGTTTGGTTGGAATTTGCTTGATGGCTTGCAGATCGTCGTTGACGATTACCTCCCGTGAAACGGTTACAAGGTTGCCGCGCTTCTGTGGGACGTAGGTTGCTGCTGAGTCGGTCAGGCTGATGGCGGTGTAGGCGCTATCCTCCGCTACGATTGGCAAGGAGCCGAATGCACCCAGTCGGATGCGGCTCTGTTGCTTGAAATCGCGAATAGGGACGATAGTACAGAAGCGCATCCATTCGGCGGGCCATGCCTGGTAATCTTTGAGCAGGCGTTTATTCATGCTGGTACCAAGCAGGTAAGAGAACGAGGCTGTGGTGGTGTCGGCTTCGGTGATGCGTGCGATGGGGGCGTTCTCTGAGACGCGGATATTCCCTAACGTAGAGCGGTCGCTAAAGCCTGCAACAGTAGAATCGCCAGTGACGCGTGCGTAGGCTTCTCGAATGCTGCTGAAAGGGCGAATTGTTCCCAGACGTGTCGTATCGATCTCCAGATCAAACATTCTATCGAAGGCGGCCTGAATTTTTTCGGCCTCCGTGATCATCTGTCCGACAGCTGGTTTTTCATAGCTATTGCCACGAATGAGGCCCGTAGCAGTGAGGGCGGCGAGCATCTCTTGTTGTGCTTTGAGATCGGTTTCGAGTTCGTTCTGCTCAAAGATGCGCCCCTGATAGCGGTTGCGAAGAGTGGATTTAACTGGTTCGGGCAGTGTCGATTCCATTAAACGTCGCTCAAGGGCAAGCTGAGCACGTTCCAATTGGAGCTGTTGCAGAAGTGTATTGAACTGCTGCTCATTTGCGTTTGCTTGCATCGATGTGTCGTGACCATCATTTCCTTCACCCAAAATTTGAGCAGGAGATGGTTGGCCTGGAAGAGTGCTAGAGGATGTTTCGGTCAAACGCGAATTTGTGTCAGACATGGTGGAAGTGTCTCCTTGCTGTGTTTGCAATGGGGAGATAGTAGGAATATCTCCCTGATCTGTAGGGGTACCATTTATAAGCCCATCTTGCGAATGAAGGATGCGACGAAAGGTCCCGCCTGCGCTCGGACGTGTGACCACGTCGCAGGAATTGAGCGCGGCCACACTGGTCACTTCTTTCGCTTTAGTTGCCTCGTTTAATTGCCACTGACCGAAGATGTCGATTGAGAGACCAATCAATTCGGGACGCCCCAGAGTGCAGGCTTCCTGAATGATAGACCAGAGCCAGTCTGCCCCTTCCAGTATGTGCAATGTAGCGTCTACACGGCCCAGTGGGGCTTCGGCACAGGGAGGAACGTAGCGTGCATCATGGTAGAAGCCGACAATATCTCTGACCGAGCGCGTCTGCTGATCGCTCTCAGTCCTGGCGTGGTCTGCATAAGCGTGTGCTCCTTCAAGGAGGTGCACTATGCTCTTGAGGGCATCTTCGCAATAGGTGAAGCCATTTTTCGATTGTCCGCCGCGAATAACGGTCGTTCGTACGGCGTGGCCCTGAGTATTCAGAGCCTGCCCTTCTACGATATGTCCATCAACGCGCATAGAAACGTCCTGCGTCATGGCTACTGTTCCTCCTGGTCCAATCCATGCATGAGAAGGTCCATGTGGCGTGAGCGCGTTGTGTTAGAGCCCGTCGCATCCATGAACATGGCAGGGTAAGTTTTATCGTCAAGCAGCTGGTAGGTCGCATCCTGGTGCATTGCCTGTAATGCATCGGAGGCCAGGTCGCCGGGCCGTTCTGGCATATGCATTTGTTGGGTGAGATCGGGATGTTGTAGATCGGGTAGCAACGGGTCGATCTGCAGCGGAGCGTTTCCTGGCGAAGGTTGAATAGTCAGTCCATAGGGGTGTGTATATTCTGATAGATCGGGCAGCAACGGATCGGCTGAAAGTGTGGAGTGCAGGTTAATGCCAGGTTCTGTCAGATCATAGGGTGCGAGTTCCGGCACATCTGTATCGGGTCGTGTAAAGGTGGGTGGATTAGACATTGGTGGCATAGTTGCATGGGCGATATTGTTGGCCGCTGGTATGCCCTGTGAGCCAGCAAGGTTCAGGTCGTAAAAGGGCAGTTGTGGATCAATGCCCATCAGGGGAGCGTCCCTGGAAGTGTTAATGGGGAAAAGGTCGTCTTGCATAGGTTTCTCCTGAAGCGAATGTGGATGTCATGGCAGAAAAGGGAAGCTTTCTGCTAGTAGAATGTTCAAAACAGTCGGATGTTATACGGGGAGTTAGTAAGGGAGGAATTTCATCACCGATCGGTTGCTGGAAATAAGTATACGGATGGGAATGTGTAAAGTCAAGGCACCACTTGATAGTTTTCAGCAGCTCCACCGCGTTAGAGGACTGACCCCCTCAGCAGGTGTGCAACATGCTGCGGAAGGAAAAAGGATAGCGACGTGTGGTTCGTCGCTTGAATGTAACTGATGCGTATGCTATTATCAATGTAAGTGGGTAATAGATGCTCGCTGCTGTAGATGCTTGTCAGTGGATATTTCTTATAGAGCGATATCACAGGAATCGGAGAGTGATTCCTCCTTATTCCCTTCTCAGTTTTACATATTTCTCGCAACGGCAAGCATCTGGTAAGACCACATATAAATCTATCACCGAGGAGGATATTTTATGCCACCCTTGTCGCTCACTCCTGACGAACTGCTCGCGACGACCAGGTCCGTGCGCAAGCGTCTCGATCTCAAGCGTCCTGTTGAGCGTAGTGTGTTAATGGAGTGCCTCTCGCTCGCTCAACAGGCTCCTTGCGCCTCCAATCAGCAGAACTGGCACTTTATCGTTGTGACCGACACAGAGAAACGTGCAGCTCTAACTGATCTGTTTCGCCGGGGACGGGAAATCTATATGAAACTTCCTTCCTCTATCTATCAACGTGCCAACAATAGTGTAGATCCCCAGGTAGCTAACGGTCGCGTGCTCCAGTCGATCGACTATCTGGCTGAGCACTTGCACGAGGTTCCGGTCCACGTGATTCCATGCATTGAGGGTCGCACTGAGAGTCAACCGATGGTGATGCAGAGCGCGAAATGGGGTTCGATTGGACCAGCGGTATGGAGTTTCATGTTGGCCGCTCGCTCCCGTGGTCTGGGTACATGCTGGACTAGCAATCACCTGTTCTTTGAGGAGGAAGCGGCACAGGTGTTGGGCATTCCTTATGCCGCGATGATGCAGACGGCACTTATA
This sequence comes from uncultured Chloroflexia bacterium, assembly GCA_963731415.1. Classification (GTDB taxonomy): domain Bacteria; phylum Chloroflexota; class Ktedonobacteria; order Ktedonobacterales; family Ktedonobacteraceae; genus JACDAE01. The sequence goes on along the minus strand of CAVSVN010000013.1, from coordinate 685,665 downwards.
CCGGTGGCCTACACGCTCGGCACCGACTTTAAGCCAGCTTTGCGTGCTCCACTAGAGACTATGGTACATTGGGATGAGTGGTAGTTAGCCGTTGGCTCTGGCACTATACAAGCCCGTGTGTCCCATTGTTGAACGGGGTACGGTTATCCATGATTAGCGGATGTATCAACTGGCTCGATAACAAGGTGGGGAGCATGCTGATTGAGAGCGTAGACGCCAGCTTCAATAGCGGAGTTCACCAGAGCAGGATCGACTTTTAGTCCCAGGCTCTTCAGCGCGGAGTTCAATGTCTCCTCAGCCATCGCTTTCTTCGAGGCTCCATTTCCTGATCCACCAACCTGCTCAGCCATGTGAACAGCCTGGATGGCTACTTGCTGTAAGAGAACCTGCTTCTGGGCGGGGAGCTTACCGACCAGAACTTTATACAGGTAGGCGGCTAGAGAGGCGATTACAGGTATAATAGCTGAGATGAGGGCTAGAATCTTGCTCGTTCGTAATCTGCATGGTTAGTTTCCTTTCAGTTTGAGGAGAGTATTGTAGAGGTCAACAAGAGGTTTGAGGGAGTTTTCTACTTGAGCAATGATCTGAAGTGTTTCAGCGTTCAGAGGAACAGGAACAGGTACTTCTTTGGATTGCGCGGCCAGTTCTCTATTCAGCCCATCTACTTTTGTCTGAAGCTCTTTATTGCGCTGTATATACACAGAGAGAGCATTGCCGATATGATCAAAGTAGACGCCATGCTGAGGAGTCCAACGGAGGTAGCAATCACGGAATAGCTGACCCGTGCCTTCCGTTCCCATCTCCAGTGCTGCATGCTCTCCGGTCATAGGGTGCTCGCGTTCATAAGGAACGTTCTCCGGGTCCCATTTGCTGGACAATATTTTTGCACGAAAGCCTTTGACCACCGGAATGCCATTTCTGGCAGTGAGAGTCGTACCATCATCCCGCCATCCATCCAGGCCATCTATCCCTGTATGGATCAGCGGAGGTGTATTCGGATCGATATCTTTTGTCGGTACGGGGAGCCAGGGTGGAACCACAGCCGTTGCAGAAACCAATCCACGAGCGAGGGCAGAAGCATCGTAGCGCCTGGGTCCTGGTCGCAGCGTATTTGGAGCGATGATATTGGCGGTATCCCGCGCTAAGAAGTTGTCACCATCCAGGCCCGTCAGCACAATGACATGGTTGCCTGTCGGAGTCCAGGGATAGGGAACGGCATCGTTCAAATCCAGGTCACGTATACACGGTTCGGCAACGGCCACAATCAGCGGATAGCCAGAGTGCAACCATGCGCGTATATGCGCCAGGTCGAGCTTCGTCCCCTGATAATGGAGTCCGACCTCTTTGAGCAAACTGTACAGTTGTGAGAGGCTCATTCCGTTCATGTTAGAGGAACTGTTTGAACCATTGTAGCGTGCATAGGCGGCTTGAGCCAGCTCGGATATCTGCTGTGGGGAAAGAGTTGGTGCGTTCTGTCCCATTGACTTTGCTACGTAGGTTGCATAAAATCCACATTCGTAGGCCGACCTTCCTGGTAGAAACTGATCGGCCTGCTGAAACTTTGCGACTTCTCCCACTACTGGTTTCTCCTGTGCCTGTCTTCCTTTGAGGTAGGCCCACAACTCGGCCCACGGGTAATTCCCAGGACAATACGCGCGCTCTTTTGGGTCCATTGAGAAGTGTCCGGTAATTCCTCCATGTGCGTCGGCCTGTCTCATGGGGATGTTGTTGTGTTTACAGATGTCGTAGATTAACTCGAATGATGCTTGCTTTTGTGCAGGTGTCAGAGCATCGGCGTTGTTGTTGCCTGCATGTTTGACGTGCTCGATCGAGAGAGTTACAAGATTGGGGTTCAGGTTGGAACTCCACCAGGGATCGTGTTTCTTCGTCGGAGTATCGGTCACGCCACCATTAGCGTAGGGTGCGTCCGACTCTTTCACACATTGGGCCACGCAGCCGCGCCTGCCGACGACGTAGTTGACTGAAACGGAGTTCGTTTGAAACCATCCAGCGGTCTCATAGGCTCCGTCATAGTCGTTCGTGTTTGCGTCGGTTCCATGCAGAATGAGCCACAACGGTTTATGCCCCTCGCGCCCGTTCCAATGGTTAGGTGAGGGGATCTGTTTCACGCTGTAGGACAATAAGACACCTCCTGATGTGAAAGCTAGAGAGTACAGGGAGGACGAGAGAGTGGTAAGAGGTTTTACTTGCCGTAGGAAGGACTTTCATCACCGATCGGTTGCTGGAAATAAGTATACGTACGAAATTATGACAAGTCAAGCGTTTATCTAGTACTCTGTTGATGGTCACAAAGGTCAAAAGAGTACTAGAGGTACCTTCCAGGCTTGTGAATCCCACCCATACTTATGGGTATATTTGTAACACTGCTTACTTCCCTGACGTTTAGTATAGAGAGAGCGAACGCAGTCGCTCATCACGGAAGGAGAGGCTGTTATGTCTGTCAATCATATTTCATCTATGTTCCCTTGCTGGCATCGAAGAAATACACAAAAAAGAAATGTATTGTTTATAAAATCGCCTGGTAAAAAAGTATCTGTTCTGAATTCTCTATCTCCATCTGAGATGAGCATATTACAGTCATTGTTTGCGGTCTATGATCAAAGTACGAATGCGCATGCTCAACGTGTTGTATTTCTAGTGGAGGAAGTTGCGCGGAAATTACACTTTACAGAGGAAGAGGTCTTTTTGATCTGCCTGGCGGCGCTCTTACATGATATTGGTAAGGCTGGTATTCCTGAAGCGATTCTCAATAAGCCTGGTTGTTTAGACGAGGATGAGTGGCAGATCATGAGGCGTCACGCGGGAATTGGAGAACAGATGCTGCTGCAGGCTGGTGGCATTTTTGCAGAGGCGGCTCCTGCGGTACTGTCACATCATGAGCGTTGGGATGGCCGAGGTTATCCTGATGGGTTATCTGGTGAGGAGATACCTCTTGCCGCCAGAATAATTGCCGTTGCGGATTTGTATGATGCGATAATTCAGCGTAGAGTTTATCATGTACCTCAACCGGGTATAGAAGCGTGCGCGGAATTGCAACGATGTGCGGGCAGTCAGTTTGATCCGCACATCGTTGCAATATTTCTCTCCTTACTGGTTGAAACGAGCGAGAGGCAAAGACGATCTAAGCATATTCTCGCAACTGGTGAAGCTGAATTGGTTGGCGCAATGTGCGTAATGCCTTCACTTCAATCTGACGAATGCGTTCCCGCGTCAGCTTAAATTGTTCGCTGAGTTCTTCGAGTGTATGGCAATAGCCATCGTGCAAGCCATAGCGTAGTTCGATTACCAGGCGGTCGCGCTGGTTCAAAGTTTCCAGGGCAGAGGTGATCTGATCACGTAGAGCCTGGAGTGCTACGACATCGGCTGGTGCGGCTGCATGGGGATCTTCCAGCATGTCAGACAGGTTATACTGTTCGTCATCCATCAGGGGGGCATCGAGCGAGACGGGGGTTTCTGATATACCTTGCAGCTCGATGACCCGTTCCTTGCTCAGGCTAATTGCGTGTGCGATCTCTTCTGGTTCAGGATCGCGTCCCAGATCCTGATAGAGTTGGCGTGTGACACGTTTCATTTTGTAGATGAGTTCCACAACATGAACTGGCACATGAATGGTACGTGTATGTTCCGCGACAGCCCGGCTCATCGCCTGGCGAATCCACCAGGTAGCGTAGGTGCTGAAACGAAAACCGCGCCGGGGATCAAACTTCTGTGCAGCGCGGATCAAGCCAAGATTTCCCTCTTGAATCAGGTCGAGTAATGCGATGCCGTGCGTTGTGTAGCGCTTGGCAAAGCTGACGACGAGGCGTAGATTTGCCTCTACCAGCCGTTGCTGGGCTTCCAGGTCTCCGGCGGCGGTACGTTGTGCCAGTGTCATTTCTTGCTCAGCCGTCAACAACGGGTAACGTCCAACCTCTGCGAGGTATTGGCGAATGGCATTATCTGCCTCCTTTTCTTGTTCATATCCTTCGTCTTCGTTGTCATCCAGGTAGGCTTCGTCCTCCTCTTCCTCCTCCTCACTAAAGGCTGGTGATATTACACTTCCCTTACCACGTCGTTTGTTAGCAGTACGACTTTGTTTTACTTCAGGTGCAAAGTGCATTGCTTCTTCATCCATATCTGATGTTGATTCTAAAAGATCATGTGCGAAAATTTTTCCACTCGTCTTTTTCCCATTTGTAGATGCATGTTTTGCTATAGAGAATTGTTCCAGGGGCTGCTTTCGCGCGTTAGCGTTTCCGGCTGTCCCAATTCTTCTAGTTGCTTTGATCATGGCTACCATAAACCTTCTCCTTATACCTCAAATCCCAATCCACTCTTTGGTAACCGGGAATATATGTTTGCGATGCGCTCTTTTTATAATATTAGAGCGTATTTTCTGTGGCTTGGCCTGAAAAAAGGCTCAGGCTTCCCCCTACCCTTTTAACTGCAAGATATGTGCCAATATAGAGGTGTAGGGATATGAGCTTCTCTCCTCTGCTTTTCTAGTAGAGAATGTGCTTGATTTTCCTGCATAACCAGCACTATTGCGTCGCTAAATACCTCTTTGTACCTGTAAATTTTTTCCAGCTACTATGGATATTTCCGCAGTTGTTGTTTTTATGGAGAGCGAATAGATGCCTTTATGACCACAAAAAAGTGTTATGTTGCGTTTATTTGCACTAGACGCGCCTCTCAGGGACGAAAAGATGGCTGTTCAGAGCTGTCTGGTGTGAAGAATGCATGATACCAACAGGTTATTGGGTATTGAGATGGCTGGTATCTTGCTTGTGGAAAGTAGCAGAATGTAAAAATCCACAGTGGTGATACGCTGTCGGTTCCTGTAAAGTGCAGTTGGGGGTAGTTGTTATGGTTAGATTATTTGATGAGTATGATGAGAGTAGAGTGAAAGAACGTGGAAAGCGTTCTGAAGTGAGAAGAGGGAGACAGTATCGTTCGCCGGGTCCTATGACGGCGATTCCGCGCCGTGCTTCTGCCTCTTCTCCTGGGTCAGTGCGGATTCGTTCCAGGTATACCAGTTCTCGCAGAGAGTTTCAGGAAGATGATATAACGCGTCTTCCTACTGTTCCTCCGTCGGCTATCTGGCAAGATGAACCGTCTGTGTATGAGATCGAGCGCCATCTGTCTTTGTTTCCTGCTGAGGTTGTTGAGCCTTCTCCAATTCTTCCCTCTTCGCCATCAATTGATGAGTTGGCGACCAATCCACCGCCTATGTTGTTTCAGTCTCATGATGTGTTGGCTATGAATGTTGAGCCATCCTCTATTGAAGCTGTGATTGAAGCTGATACCATTATGGATGATACGTTAATCGTTGTGTCATCTCCTCCCTTCGCTATTGATATGTATCCAACCCAGGTTGAGGATGTTGTGGATGTTGCTCTGACTATACGTGCCAGGGAGCTACTGCGCCGTAACAGTTCCCAGTGTGATCAGCTCACTTTTATTTCTCATCCCCTGGATTACCTGCGTGGGTGGCTCCTTGGTCCGGGGCATCTTGAGTTTCTGTTCTGGCTTATTGGTGCAGTGCTGTTGAGTATAGTTCTGTGTGGAGTTCTGGTAATGATGGGGTTGGGGCTGGGTTGGATGAGTTTTGGGCACCTGGGGCATTAGAAGATAGATTGTATATGCTAACTGGTAAATAAGTAATAAGAAGCTTTCGATGAAATAGTCAACCATGCAATAATATGAAAATAGCGCTCATAATTGTGTGAGCATAAAATAGAAGTAAAAATGGAGCATGGAACTATGTCACAAAAAGGTGAGCCGAAAGCTTTCTATGGTCTGGACGTTCCGGGAATGATACGAGACGGTTTTATCGTAGGAGGAATTTTGGCCGTTCAAGGCGGGTTGTTACGCTGGTGGTCTAAAAAAGGACAAAGCGCTCTCAATCCACTTTTCGTATTGTTGAGTGGAGGAATGCTTCTTGTTGGAGGTCTCTCTGTGTTGGAGAGCCTATCAATTATATGGGATAGCCTGATTGCCAAGTTGTGGGAGCGAGATCGTCTTCTCAATGGATTACAGTTGAAAGGAAATGAACATGTGCTTGATGTTGGTTGTGGGCATGGACTATTGCTTGTCGGTGCTGCCAAACGCTTGCCGCGTGGTCGTGCCGTAGGTATCGATCTCTGGTCACAGATAGATCAGGGGGGTAATAGTAAGACGGCAACATTGAAAAATGCTCGTATCGAAGGTGTAGAGGATCGTGTAGAGATTCACAATGGTGATATGCGTACCATGCCCTTCCCCGATGCAAGCTTTGATGTGGTCGTGGCAAGCCTGGCAATTCATAACATCGAAAGTTCCGAAGGTCGTCTGCGAGCTGCTCGCGAGATCAGGCGTGTACTTAAGCCAGGAGGAAGAATTGCGATCATTGATATATTTCACGTCAAGCAGTTAGCTGAGTATTTTCAGCAGGCTGGAATGCGCGATGTTCATATATCCAGTCCCAGGTTCGTATACTATCCACCACTTCGCACAATTACAGGAAGGAAGTAATGGTTCCCGGCATTCTTGCTTGTGGATGAACTGATGAGAGGAAACTATCTCTTCTCTCTGATACGTTTCACCGGGAAATACATGCACAAATAGGTAGGTTGAAGGTATAAAACGAATGAAGGAAATTGCGTAGAGCACGCAAGTAATGCCCTACGCAATTTTCAGAAGTGTTGAAGAGAGAATATCAAGCTCCAGAGAGCGAACCTCCAAGGTAGAGGTGGCTGATCTCCGGGTTGCCTAGAAGCTCATCATGCGTCCCCTCCAGGCGCACTTTCCCACTCTCCATCACAACCCCATGTGTTGAGAGAGCAAGGCCCGTACGTACATTTTGCTCAACCAGCAGTACAGTCTTGCCCATATCCTGCATGACTTTTACCGTCCCAAGCACCTGTTTGAGCGTTTTTGGGTCCAGCCCCATCGAAGGTTCATCCAGCAAAATAAGTGGTGGATCAAGCATCAGGCAACGTGCAAACTCGACCATGCGCTGTTGACCACCTGATAGGCTTCCAGCTTTTTCACCTGCACGCTCTTTTACAATCAGGGAACAGGTCTTCCACATGCTGAAGGCGACGATCCACAAGAGACGCCTGATGAAGCATATAACCACCCAGTCTAACGTTTTCCCTGACTGTCATGTCCTTAAACAAACTGTGATTTTGTGGTACCTGTACAATTCCTAGAGCCAGGATCTGCCTGGGAGTCATGCCGACAATGGAGCGCCCCTCAAATGTGATGGTGCCCACCCGTGGTTTTAAGAGACCACTGATAGTACGCAGAATTGTCGATTTTCCTGCGCCATTAGGTCCTACGATGCAGGTTACGCCACCTCTCTCAACCTCCAGGTTGACACCTTTGAGAATATCCCCTCCATCATACCCTGCAAAAACATTGTTTAGCTGTAATATCATCGCTCTTAGTCTCCCAGATAAGCTTCTAGTACCGCCGGATTTTTCCGTACTTCTTCAGGGGTTCCATTGGCAATTGTGGCACCACGATGCAAAACCGTTACAGCATCACAGAGTCCCATCACAAATTCCATGTTATGCTCGACGATAAGAAATGTTACGCCTTGTCGATTGAGATTCCGAATACAGTCTGCCAGGTAGTTGATCATCGTTGGATTGATGCCGCCAGCTGGCTCGTCCAGCAGAATGATCTGTGGCTTAGCGATCAGGATGAATGCGAACTCGAGCAACTTCTTTTGCCCGTAGGAGAGATTTCCAGCTGGCATATCCTTCAGATCTGTCAGACCTACGAAATCGAGCAATTCTAGATGCCTGGCGCTGTTCGTGTGATGAACTCCACCTGCTTAACAAACTCCTGAAGCCTTTGCGCTGCACCGCTACATGCATATTTTCCATCACCGTAAGCCGGGGAAAGATACGTGTCAATTGAAATGTGCGACCAATACCCATGCCGAATACTTTATCGGGCGTCTGCTTTTTAATGGTTTCTCCCTTGAAACGAATGTCTCCGCTATCCTGCTTCTGCATAGCCTGTGATGACATTGAAGAGCGTAGTTTTGCCTGAACCATTAGGCCCGATCAACCCGCAATGGTGCCCTGTTCCACGCTGATTGTGCAGCCGTCAAGGGCATGAATGCCGCCAAATGCTTTGGAGATATTCTGTGCTTCCAGCATGCTCATGCGTTTATCCCTTTCCCCCTTGCTGGCTCATAGAAGGTACGGCATCCTCTGTTTCCAGTACTCCCGATAACTGGAGAGACCATTATTACCCGTAGCCATCCGCTTTGCCCATAGCCTACGCAGTGTTGGTACGATTCCCTCTGGTAGCCATAGGATGACTACTAGTAAGACCGCGCCAAATAAGATGAGATCCAGCCCAACTACACCAATCTCCACTGTCAGATATTGCTGGAGTGGCTCCAACAACACCGCTCCAACGAGTGGACCCGCCAATGTTCCTATCCCTCCTAATAGAGCCATTAAAGCGACAGTGACATCGAAGGAAGGATCGAAGGCAACGGCTGGAGAGAGGGAGCCAATGAAATAGTTTATCAGCGCACCAGCTATACCAACAAAAAAGGCAGAGATTACATACGCTGTCAATTTGTAGCGCACTATCTTCACACCCAGGCTGAGTGCTCGATCCTCGTCGTCACGAATTGCTAGCAGACACAGCCCATATTTGGAATTGCGTATCCACCATGAGACGCCAAAGCCGGCAAGTAGCACGACAAGTGAGACATAGTAGAAGGGGATATTGAAGAAAACAGCGTCCCAGGACGGTAAGGGCAGGTACATCCCCTGAGTGCCGTTGGTAATTTGTGGCAGATTGTAGGCCAGGAGTTGAAAGATGAAGAAGAGAGCAATAGTGAACACGATGAAGATATGACGGCGCGTACGTAGCGCGATCAGCCCTAGTGGGATAGCAAAAGCGCTGGCAATCAGGCCCACCAGAGGAAGGAGCAGAAATGGAATGTATCCTCCTGGAATATTCCAGGCTTTGCATATGATCGCAAGTGCATACCCACCAATCCCGTAATAGACCGCGTGACCGAGAGAGATATAGCCGGTGTATCCTGAGAAAAGGTTCCATGCAACCGCTGCTCCTGCAAATATCAGAGTAAAAACGGCGACACCAGTTACAGTTGGGTCAGAAAACAGCAACGGAAATACGAGTAATAGCACTAGAAATGCAATTGTCCCGCTTATTTTGAGCTTTTTCATTGCTTTCTTCCTTCGACTCGTCCAAATAAGCCCTGGGGGCGAAATAACAAGAGGAGAATAAGAAATACAAAGAAGACTGTGCTGGCCCAGACGGGGGACCATACAACATCAGTTACATCTCCGATAGTAACCATAATAAAGGAGGCCAGCAGTGCTCCTCTCAGGCTTCCCATGCCGCCCAGAACGATAATCACGAGCAAACGTGAAATGAGATCATATGAGGCTGCCGCATTAAACGGGTTGGTTGCACCATAAGCCATGCCTCCAGCAGCTGCCAGAGCAACACCTATCCCGAAGGTGACAGTTTGTACACGCTCTACATCAATGCCGATAAGTGCAGCCGCTGTGCGGTCCTGCATCGATGCTCGTAGCCCGAAACCAAACTTCGTACGATAGACGAGCAGATAGAGTAGGCCCAAAAGAACTCCACTAAGTATGAACGCGAACAGATAAATGTAGGGAAGATAAAATCCAAAAATTGGAAATGCCGCATCAATGTACGGTGCCTGGAGTTGTATGTAGTTGGCGCTAAAAATGTAATTGAGCAACCCCTCAATAATCAGCGCAACCGCCCACGTCACCAGAATCGATAGCATCATGCGGTCCTTCTTGATTCTCCGCATAAAGGCCCATTCAATGCCCATTCCCAGCAGAAACATCGCGGGGATAGTCAACGAAAGACCTAATATAATGTCAATATGCAGGTATTTTTCTAAGGTATAACTGAGGTAAGCTCCGACAATGACGAGAATTCCTTGTGCGATGTTAACGATATCCATCACACCAAAAATCAACGTCAGCCCTGATGACATGAGCGCATAAACGCTACCTGTCAATATTCCTAAGATGATGGCTTCAATGATAAGTGTCACTGATATACCTTCCTGCTACTCTTCAAACTTCATTTGAACTGGCCCTTTTTCCCGTACATCCAGGCGTAGGGGTACATATGCGAAACATAGCCATGAAGGGAATTACTATCCCCTTCATGGCTGAGCGCTTATCTACTATGATCTACTGCTATTAAGGCCATAGCTTTTTTGGATACTCAGGGTTTGCTACAGCGTTGTTTTGAGGATACACAGCGATGAGCTTCCCTTTTTGCCATTGGAAGAGATACGCGACCGCAACGGCGTTTTCCCCATCCGGTAAGAATTTCACTGGTCCTTGCAACGTGTTGAATGTATCCGAGTGTAGTTCCTTTATAATTGCTGCGTTGTCTAGCTTGCCAACTTTAGTAATGGCTTGCTGTAGTACTTGCATTACAGAGTATGCCTGGACTGTATCTGAACTGATATCGGAAGCAATACCACCATACTTCGCGATATAGTCTTTCTGGAACTTACTGTTCTGATAGGTGTTGAAACCGGGGTCCCAACCTCCATTAGGCACAAATAAGCCTTCAGCGACGTTGGTTCCTCCAATTGGTTGCGTGAACTGAGTACCCTGGTCAGGTCCACTCGTAAAGATCATGGCTTTAGGATTGTAATGCTGTTGCTTGAAGCCTTTGACGAAAGCGATGGCGTCAGGTGTTCCAGTACCCAGCAATACTATATCTGCATTGGCCGCGACTGCCTTTTGTACATAAGGTGTATAGTCGGTCGTCTCTGTTGGATAGGTACCACCATTTTTGAGGGAGAGAACCGTTCTGACTCCACCATTTTCCAGCAGTGTCTCCGCTTCTGCCACCTGTGGAGTATAGAATATGCTGTCTTGTGACACATATGCAGCAGTCTTGGGTCGCAGATTAGTTGGGAGGGACAGGATATATTCCGCAAAACTCTTCATATAATCTTTTGCAGAAAGTGAGACAGAGAACATATTTGTCAGGCCCAGCGTAAAATCTTGTGCTGATGTTCCTGTACCATCAATTATTGGATACCCTGAACGACTTCCCACTCGTGCCGCATCCACTGCCCCGTCTCCGAATGGCGCAACAACTTCATCAACATGATCATCATTAATGAGCTTACGATATGCTGTAGTAACGCTCGCGTCGGTAGTGCTGTCGCTTACCAGGTCCAGCCTAACTTGCCGACCAAGCAAACCACCTTGTCTGTTGATCTCGTCTGCCCACAACTGATAACCCTGTTTTGTAGGTTGTCCATCAGCCGAGTTATCACCCGAAGTAGTTATCGAGGCTCCAATGACGATGGGTTTTGTGCTGTTCTGGCTGGTGCTGTTGTCGCTGCTTTGCTGGGCACAAGCCGCGAGTGCCACCAGGATGAACCCTACTGCGGCAACTGTCGAGAAAATTTTCTTACTTGCTCTGGTAGAATATGCTAACACACTTCTCCTCCTTAACTGGGATGTGAATTGATGAGAGAATATACACATCTCTCAGAATGCGTCTATGGCGCGAACAAAGAAATAAAGAGATTAGGACCTCTTTACCTGTAATAAGTGATATTCTGTAGCGTACAGTTTATATCACTGCTTGCCTTATTGGGTGAACACACAATGCGGAATATCCTATTCACTGATGAGAAACGACTAAAAAGTGTGGAGTGTATTACGGCACCATTGCCGTTCATCGTGTACCAGCACAGCATCCTGACTGAGTATCCAGGATGCTTCAATCTTTAAGGCTCTCTGGATACTTCACATCAGCTTCTTCACATCATCCTTGGCCTTTCTAGAAATATTCTTATCGTTGCTGAGTTGGATTATTGTTTTGATTTGATAGTGGCACTGGATACGACCTTTGTCCATTCTCACGTCTTTGTGGCTGAGATGGGGCTGGATATGGGGTGAAGGCACCATTGCCTCCCATTGGAGCTGTTATGTTACGAGGTCTTCCCATCCCTACAGGTTGTACTGCCTCAGCAAACGCGGGAAGAGGGCGGCTATCAGGTGACCAGCGCTGTCCATTCCCATTTTGCAATGACCCTTCTACATTTCTTCCTCCCATAGGACCTGTTCTAGTATCACGCAACTCACGCAATTTGAAGGCTCCAACTGATGCTTGCAGTTGTTGCGCCAGGCGAGCGAGACGCTCCATGCTTTGTTCAACTGCATGAGTACTGGATGTATTCTGAAGAGTTGATGTAGAAACTTCTTGCATGATCTGCACAACTGTATTTGAAGATTGTGATTGTTGTCTGGCAGCCTGGTTAATCGTCGCGATCTCCTGAGCCTGTTGCTCAACGACGTTAAAGATGGCATCAAGCGAAAGACCTGTCTGTTGCGCCAGGTTCGTCCCCGCCGTCGTCTCACGTTCCGTATCTTTCATCGAGATTGCCAACGCTCCAATATCTTCACGTACACTTCTGACAAGCTGTGTAATTGAATGTGTCTGCGTTTTGGCTTCTTCCGCCAGGCGTCGGATATCATCGGCAACGGCGCGGAAGCCTTTTCCGCTCTCACCTGCCATGGCAGCCTGAATGGCAGCGTCGAGTGAGAGACGGTTGGTCTGATGAGCAATGTTGGCGATTACGTCGACGACATTGTTAATGGTGCGGGAACGATCTCCCAATACCTGCACTTTGTTCGATGTATTCTGCACATAGTCCTGAATGCGTGCGATACCCTCAACCGACAGTTGGACGGATTGACGCCCCGTCTGCGCCGTCTGACGAGCTTCAAGTGCACTATTATAGAGGGTCTGCGCACGTTCTGCAACCTGACTGCTTGAATGTGCCATATGCTCTACTTCGTTGGTCGCCTGCCGAATCTGGCTGATCTGAATATCGGCAGAGGAGACCAGTTGTGTCATGCGCTCAAGCGTCAGTGCCGTACCATTCTCTACCTCTCCCGCTACCATTTTAACACGTACCACCAGGTTGCTTAACTCTTCAATCATATAGTTGAACGAATCTGCCAGCGCACCCAGCGTTCCACCTGCCACCTCAGCCTGCACACTCAAGTCACCTTCACCAACACCGCTGACCTCGCTTAGCAATTTGTCTCCCTGTTTTCGCAACTCATCACGCTGTTGCTCTGCCGCACGAATCAGATTTACAATATTATCTAACATCAAGTTCATCGATGTTGCAACCAGTTGGATTTCATCTCGCCCCACGATGTCTGCTCGCACGCTTGTATCGCCAGTGGTAAATTTACGTGTGAGCGATGCGAGGTTGCCCAGGCGTTGTGTGATGGTGAGGTTTACAATCAGTGCAGCGAGAAATATAATCATCAGAATAGAAGCTATGGCGATACCTGTTGCAATAAAGATCGCCTGTGTTTGAGATGCTCCGACGGCTGTTACTTCTTGTTCTGTAATTGTTGCGTTATCACCGACCTTCTGCCAGTGAAGTGTGAGGGGTAAAAACTCTGCAGTGGATTGATACAGGGTCGCATAAATCTTTTCATACTGATCGTTAATTGCTGTGGATGTTGTAGGAGGGTTCGTTTGTAGTGCAGCGATCTGCTTAAGTACGCTATCCTGGGACCTCTGATAAGTTGGCCAATCCGTGCTAACTACAGTATCCAGGGCATTTGCCTGATCCTGGATGAGGGTACTTGTAGGATGGTCTTGCTGAATAATAGTGCGGATGGGACTCATATCAGGAGAGGTACCAATTTCGTCGTTGACATCGTAATTTTGTAATGTCTGCTGGAAATCGATTTCTAGCGATGTTATTTCATTGCTGATGAGTGCTCCTGAGGCTCCAAGCGAAGGATCTTTCACAACTCCACTCGTAGCAGCGAAGAAATTACTATTAAGCTCACCCATCAATGCGTTCATACGCAAGAGATCGTTTTGCGCCTTTGAGGCATCGCTTTGCATCTGAGAACTTATCGAAACTGCCTGGCTACGCTGATCCAGCGAATTCAAAAAGAAGCGCCCTAGTACCAAGATAACAATTATCGGTATGATCGTCGCGAACCCGAAGATGATAAAGAGGCGACGGAAAATCGGCATGTTGTTCAAGAATTTGAACATAGAAATATTGTTCCCTTCTCAAGTCAGGAGGCGATTTCTAAACTTTCTCTAGAGTGTTCCCCGGACACTCCTGGAAACGCAAGAGTCAAAGACACTTCTCCTGGATATACACAAGCGTCTAGAGAAGTGTACAGTAATCTAACTGTCTTGTGGAATAATCTACCAGAATTTCCTATTCTGTCAAGTTGTAAAATCAGGTTTTAGCCTGTTAATCCTATCAATCTCAGCCAAAACTCCTAATTTCTTAATGATTTTTTTATAATTTTTTTGTTCTCTATCCTTATAGATATTGCTCTAGTCCCCTTCAAAATGGCATCACTATGGGAATCAGTAACAAAGGTGCATTGTTTTTCCATAAAAAATATATTAAGAATTTCCTCGGGTGCGAGCGAGCTTGTTCACTTCGTTCACCGCACCCCTACCATTGGGTCATCCTCTCGTCAAGAACTTTCTTTTATCTAGTGTAACCTCAATTCCTGGTGCCACTCCTGGTCAGGATACCTTTTGCGTGGCTTCCCTACTCCCTCGCTTACCCAGGAAGTTGTGCATTGAACCTTGACATAGCCTCTACGCAACCCTTTGATGTTTACTGGTTTGCTTTTCCTTTTTTCCCATGCTACACTTTCCCTATGCATACACGATCGTTGTCCTGTTCCACATTCACTCCTCCCCCCTCTGATAACCATGAAAAATTCTTCCTCCTCCATCTCTCATTTCGCCTCCACCGTCCTGGGCAAACCACTCTATCCCTATCAGGCGGAAGTCGCGGATGCCATCCTCTCCTCAATTGTTCATCGTCAAGGGCGGATCTTTACCGTCATGATGGCGCGGCAGTCCGGCAAAAATCAGCTTTCGGCAGTGCTCGAAGCATTTCTACTGACCTTTATGCAGCAGGGAACAATCGTGAAAGCTGCTCCGACCTTCAATCCGCAGATTATCAATAGCCGTCTGCGCCTGCTCTCCCTGCTCGATACTTCCTTTACCCGTGACCGCATCTGGCAGAGCCAGGGCCATATGATCGGCCTTGCACCAGAGCTGGACCCTGTTCTGTTGCGTACTCATGTGGGGCCGCGTGTTATGTTTTTCTCCGCTGGCCCCGAAAGCAATGTGGTTGGGGCGACCGCTGATCTTCTGTTGGAGATCGATGAGGCGCAGGATGTCACGCCTGAGAAGTTTGATCGCGATTTTCGCCCGATGGCATCGACTCGCAATGCGACAACGGTGCTGTATGGTACCGCCTGGTCCGATACCACGCTATTAGCGCAACAACGTGCGGTGAACCTCGAACGGGAGCGACTTACGGGCCTGCGACAACACTTTGAATATGACTGGCATACACTGGCTGCCCTCAATCCTGCGTATCGCTCTTTTGTTGAGCAGGAGATTGCACGCCTTGGTGCTGATCATCCCGCCATTCAGACTCAGTATCTCCTGCAACCTATTAGTGGAACTGGCTACTTTTTGAACTCCCTTCAGCGTACTCTCTTGCAGGGGGTACATCGTTGGCAGGAGACGCCAGAGGAGGTCGGTTGCTATATCGCAGGGATGGATGTGGCCGGCGAAGAGCGCACGGACCCGGAGCACTCTCTTATGGCGCAAAAGCACAGGTCTAACTCTGATCGCGATAGTACCATCCTGACCATCGGCCATGTGCGTTACAATGAATTTAACCTCCCCATCATCGAAGTTGTTCATCACGAATGGTGGACTGGACTGTCCTACATGGAGCAATATTCCCGTACCCTTGCTTTGATGGATCTGTGGAGCATCCGTTCGCTGGCTATCGATGCGACTGGATTGGGTGCTGGTCTGGCCTCGCTTCTGCTTGATCGCTTTGGCAATGAGCGCATCATTCCCTTTGTCTTTTCGCGCAGTAGCAAATCGCGCCTGGCCTATCAGTTGCTCTCCCTTCTCAATAGCAATCGCCTTAAACTCTATAATTCTACTGCTGCTCCCCAAAACATTTATGCTGAATGCTGGCAACAACTACGTACTGCCCGCTATAGCTTGCCGGGACCGGATATATTGAATTTCTACGTTGACCCGGTTGATGGACACGACGACTTTCTCTGTAGCCTGGCCCTCTTGCCTGAAGCATTGCATGAACTCACTTCCCCGGCTGCCTCAACGCTGGTTCACCCGATGCGATTTTATGCAGATGAAGGCCATTTCTAGGAACCTCAAATCCAACGTAGGGGCGGTGCTTGCCACCGCCCGGTTACGCGGTTCGATTACGGTTGCGCCTACCGGGCGGTGGCAAGCACCGCCCCTACGTTGATAAAAAATTATCTCGACTCGACGGTAGCAACGTGGTACAATGGCCTCCATTGGTGTTTCCCCCGTGGGCCGCCTGTATTATTACTCACTACTCCTACTCTCATAAGGAGAAAAATGATGCCACGAGGACGCAAAGGACCTCCGCAAGATAGTATTGATAGTATCTTACTGGCTATCAGTCGCCGTGATGATATTGATCCTGATACTCTTTCGCACTATTTTGATCGATTGGATGAAGAATGGACCGAAGGCGCTCGTGAAAAGGTAATGCACCTGTTGCGCAGCACTGACCCATCTGCTCACGCTGCCGCTATACTGATTCTCTCTGAACTGGCTACCGATTTCGATCTAGAAGAATTGGAAGATTTTGTAACTGACCCGACCGTAAGCGATATGGCAAAGCTCTCTCTTTCTCCCATCCTGAAAGAATTAGGCTCTGAGATGGCGGATGATGGTATCATCGAATATTTGAATGATCCCGCGACAGCTATGCAGCAGATGCAGATGCGCCTGCTCGAAATGGTGGGGCAGAGCGAGATGGGTGTGGAGTCCGTGCTGGAAGATGTCGTTTCTATGCCCCTTGAACGCCGCCTGTCCTTTGTTTCCTGGTTAGGAAGCAGTAATGATCCACGAGCGACTAATCTGCTCATTCCATTGTTAGAGAACCAATCGGGCAAGGTCGCCACGGCGGTAATTGATGCTCTTGAACAGCTCGGTCCCATCGCGGCACAACAAACGATTCCCGCGTTTAATTATCTGATTACGAACAGTTCCAATCGCGCATTGAAACAGCATGCACGAGCTGCCCTGGGACGCCTGACCATGCAGTCAATGCCCGGTGTCGAAGATGTAGCGATGGCCGGAGCACGTCGGCAACAACTGCCTTGCCACGATGCACGAGTGAGTTTTATTGATGGCTCCGGTGCTCAGTTGATCATGCTCTCCTGGAAACGGCCTGATGGTCGCCTCAAAGGGGTCAATATTCTGTTTCAGGATGAATGGGGCGTGAAGGATTGTTATGGCGTTGATGAGATCGATATACAGCGCTGGGATGACCTGGTAAACGATCTGGATGAACAGGGATTTGGTAGCTTTGCAGTCCCTTTTACCTATGGACAGGCTCTGGTCTCAGAAGCTTATGCACTTAGCAAGCGCACGCGCCACAAAGTGCCCATCGCGTATTCCATCTGGCGTCCCTTGATTGAAGGTGCTGAGCCGACTGCTAAAAAAGACTTTTTAACGATTCTGGAACCTCGAACTCTTGACGATGAAACGCTGGCACTGGCAAAGCGGGGGGATGAGATTTATCAGATGACAGAATTCTTATCCTGGATCTATGAGCCGCCAGAGCGCGTTGAGCCTTATATGAGCCGCTATTGGGCTGTCCATAATGTTCTTGAAACATCTCCCACCGGAAAGCGCCCCCGTAGCAAGAGTGGACGAAAAACAAAGCAGAAAGAAGAGGATCAGAAGGTGATGCTAGACGCGCTGGTTACCGAGGCGCTTACTGATCTTGTTGATGATCGCTGGCGCTTGCTCTATGAAACTCGCCTGCGCCGCCAGGCTGCCCTGTTGCGCTTCGCTGGACGCGACGAGGATGTGTCCTTGTTGGGCGCAGCCGCCGCTGTTCTTCATCCCAGTTCGCAGATATCCGTGCTGGAACAGTCCTTTCCCCGTGCTCTCATGCGTATGACAATTGAGCAAGGACCCTTGCGGATGATGGTGGAATCGCTTGGCTCTGGCGATTTCAGCTCTATGCCGATTGACCTTTTTACCAATAGTGATGACTGATTTCCGAGAACAACGTTTCTGTTGGGAGAGATGCAATCTGGTGCGGGGTCCATATGCCCCGCACCAAATTCGGAACCCACGAGATACGCAACGAGAAAATCCCTATACGGATTGTCGTAAACGTGATCCCTTCAATAGCTCTTTCGCTGCATGCTCTCCACTGTGCATCGCACCCTGAATGCTGCTCGATTTCGTATATTCACCCGCAACATACAGCCCTTCAATCTCCGTACGATTATCTGGCAATTCGTCGAATATTCCGGCTGGTTGCGCAAATTGGGCAAATGGAATGCGATAGATGCCCAATAATTGCCAGCGTAACAGGTTATGTTCGGGGAACCAGTGCGCGAGTTCCGCTCGACAACGTTCCGCGATCAGCTCATCGTCGCCTTCTGGAATGCCAGCTAGCGTGACGGAGAGCAGGTGTTTGCGTGGCGGCGCATAGGTGGGCGCGATGTTCGTGAGCAACACCGCATTGTTGATGTATGCGTCAGGTTCTGCGTTGAGCAGAATTTTCCGCTCCGGGTAGAGCCGCTCGTCTCCTGCAAAGTACAGGCAGACAGTACTGACTCCTTTTGTCGGGAGCGACTTTTTGACAAACTTTTCTGCGACCGGGCTGGATGTAGCGATGACGACCTGCTCAGCTTCGATCTGCTCCCCATTCATCATGCGTACACCATGGACCTGTTGATTGGCAACGAGTAGCTCGCTTACACGTGCATTGCAGCGTATGGTTCCCCGTGGCAATGCCTGCGATAACTGCTCAGAAATGCTCTGTATCCCTTCCGCTGGCAGAATGATATCGCCCGTCGCCAGCATCTTAAAGGTGAATTGGAACATACGCGCACTGGTGGATAGAGAACGATCCAGGAAGATCCCACCATAGAAAGGGCGGATAAAGTTGTCAATAAACTTATTTGAGAAACCCTGACGACGTAGATACGCCTCGGTCGTTTCATCGTGCCCGCCGGGCTGTTGCTTGCCCGCGAATATATCCGGCGTTGACTGGCGACCAATCTGTGCCACTAAACGGAGCACTTTCGCTTTATCAAAAGCTGAGACGAGCGGATTGAACAGGCTGGAGAACACGTGCTGAGGGTCGCGCAGTGGATCAGCAATCTGATAACGCTTCCCGTTTTTGATGATGACTGCGCCAGGATCGAATCTGCGCTGCTTCAGAGCCTCATAGTTCAGATGACGCTTAGCCGCAGGGTAGGCAGTAAATAACACCTGAAATCCACGGTCCAGGCGATAACCATCATCATGATAATCCGTACGAACACGCCCCCCGATCTGATCTGTTGCCTCCAGTACAAGCACCTGCCGTCCCGCTTCAGTCAACTCTTTGGCGCAGGTCAGTCCTGCCAGACCCGCGCCTATAATAATAATCATACTATACTCCTATTACGCTTTACCATAGAGGATTCATTATCAATCCCGTAATGAGTTTCGGATAAAGATAAGTCGACTTCTGCGGCATACGGTCATCTGCTTTTGCAACATCACATACCTGTTGTAAAGGCGTTCCATTCAAGAATAATACTGCCTGTGCATCTGTATCTTGCAGCGCTCTAAGTGCCTGCTCTGTATCATGAGTGTAACGGATATATGTCCCGGCTGTCATATCCTCAGCAACCAGACCCAGGATATCTTCCAGCACCAACTTTTGCGCGATAGCAACGTCCAGTACGTTCCACGCTTTACTCCGCCCACTGTTCGCCATTTGTTCTCTTCCTTGCTCATTCAACGTGAGGAGTAGCGTCTGTTCCTTTGTTTTGACGACCAGAGCCGATTCCTGCTGCCCCGCCTGAGCGAGCTGAGTCTGTATATCATTGCTAGTATTCTCGTTGCCTAGAGCCTCTACCGTGAAATATCTGCTCAGCTGTTGTGCCGAGAGGGCTGCGAGTGCCTCCTGACTCAAGTTAAAGAGGATACGGTGGGTGGGCAGGACCAGCATGCCAGGATCGTCCACATCGATCAGGGCCATCAGCGTGAAATTTACGGCATCTTCAGGGTGCAGTCCCCGTCGCTGCTCCGACATCTCTCTTTGGTAAGCGAGCGCTGTTTCATAGCGGTGATGTCCATCGGCGATATAGAGTTGACGTTGCGCAAAGAAGTCCTGGATAAGAGCGATCTCTTGCGTGTCTGTGATGGGGTGCAGGTGATGTTCCTCGCCTGCTTCATCGACGATCTGTATCTCAGATGTATACTTGTTGAACAGACGGCGCATACGTTCCTGTGGATCTTCATATAGACACATGATAGGGCTGAAGTTGGTTGCGCACGCACGGTATAGCTTCAAACGGTCATCTTTCGCTTTCGCCAGTGTATTTTCATGCGGCAGAATCACCCGTGCGCTCCATGGCTCCAGGCGTACGCGTGCCAGCAGACTTGTGCGGGTAAAATGTTGTCCACCATGAGTAAATTTCTGCTGATAGAGGTAATAATGGGGGACCACATCCTGCTGCAAGATCCCCTGTAAACGCCACTCCGCCAGAGTAGTTGCTGCTCGTGTATACACGTTATTGAGGGTGTTATCCCCTACTTCCTCTTTGCCCAGTTCCAGGCGAATGACGTTGTAAGGGCTACGCTCATAATATCTCGTCTGCCCCTGAGGGTTGATGATATCGTAAGGGGGTGTGATGACCTGCGCCAGGTCACCAACCTGAGCAGTAGCATAGCGTAGTGCTCGTAACGGTCGAACTTCTGCCATAATCTTGATAACTCCAATTTATAAGAACATAAAAAAATCTGCGTCAACGCAGACCATGAAAAAAAAGAAATGTATCCACGTCTATTGTATCACCCTCACTCCTCTCCGTCACGCTGACCTGATCATGCAAGCATACTGCAATTTTTGAAAGGCGGGTAGGGGCGTGGTTCAAAGTATGGATTTAGTATCAACCAATGCGTTTACAAGCCCGTAAAGAACCTCTCACAAATCAATATAGAAAATTTGTTCTAAATTAGCTTGACAGTCTTTATGAGTTATGGTAGTATGTGCGAGTAGAACAAAGGTTCAAAACTAAATAGCTCTCCCAATCCCCATTTTTTCCTCTTGCAATCCTCTTTGCAGCGGTCGGGTCTCACCCCACTCCCCACCCCGACCGCTGGGGCGGAAAGGACTAGAACTCATCCCGGTCTAAAAGTCCTACCTCTGAGCAGTTTACATTGACGCATTTTGACACAGAGGGTAGACTCTCTCGTAATAGAGAAAAGTGCGGCAGAAAATACCCGCGTACCATCGCGTGTTATAAATGTATCCGTTTTAGAGAATGGGGGAAGTAGTGACATGTCTTTGGTTTCATACCTGCATCTCTGCTGGCACGTGCAGCGCCTCTTCTGATTACATAGATTGAAAACCAGGAATATTTGTTGTGTAGTTTGTAATTTGGGAGAGATGGTGTATGCAAACATTATCAGTTGATCGGCTTGTAGGACAGACATTAGGAAGTTACCGTGTAGAACGTCTGATGGGACAGGGACGTTTAAGTGCTGTGTATTTTGCGCAGAACACGTTGACCAATATAAATGGTGCCTTGACTCTTTTCATTGTTCCAGAACGTTTTTCGCAGGATGCACGTGCCCGTTTTATCCAGCGTTTCCGCAAAGAGGCTGCTGCGCTTATGGGCCTCCAGCATCCACATATATTACCTGTACATGAGTATGGTGAGCATCAGGGCCATCCATATCTCGTTACACCGTATATGACGAATGGTTCTCTTGCTGATATTATCAAGCGCGAGGGGCGTTGCGAGTATACTGACGTACTGGATATCCTGGAACAGATGGTAGCTGGCCTGGAATATGCTCATCGCAAGGATATCATTCATGGAACGTTGAAGCCTTCCAATATCGTTTTAGGTGACGATCAGAATATGTTAGTCGCGGGTTTCGGCTTAATGCATATGCTGCAGATGCGTGGTGTGGAACCAGATAATAGATCGTACGGACATCTTCTGAGCATTGCCGACACATTCCTGGCGGCCCCTGAGTATATTGCACCTGAGATCGTGCAGGGGCAATCCATCGATAAGCGTTCGGATATCTATGCTCTGGGTATTATTCTGTTTGAACTCTTGAGTGGCAAGCCTCCATTCACTGGTCAGAAACCCCTGGACGTTGCGAAGATGCATGTGCAGCAATCCATCCCATCGCTACGTACGCTTTACCCTGATATTCCAATGGCTGTGATTTCAGTGGTCAATCAGGCCCTGGATCGGGACCCTGCCCGTCGTTTCCAGTCCGCGAGTGAGCTTGCTGAGGCATTTGCACAGGCGGCAATAGGTGCCAGCGGGAGCATGCGTGGTCTCAATCAAGCATCGCGCACATCTTCTAAGAAGAATGATAGTTTGCCAGATACTCCCCCTCATGGGTACTCCACGAGCAGTTGGCAACTTACGCCTCCCATTGTGACAGGGAAAGTAGCGGCCATAAATGCTGCTACTGGTAAACCTGCTCCGGTACCTTCTGAGCAGTCTCTAGAGAATGCGGATACATGGCAATTTTTGCCACCAGTCGTCACCGGACATTTAGAGACGGTGGATGGTCCTGTACGTCCTGAAGCGACTGCAAGGACAACTCCGAATGCTTCACGCCGATCTCAGCAGGAGCCACCCGCATTTGCTCCTCCGGTTAAACCCCGAGCTTCGGCACCTCCTACGCTTATACCGCCGACACCCGAATCAGCTGCACGGATGATCGAGGCTTCCTCCCCACAAATGGAGCCAGCGCAGCCCATTGTGAGAGAGAACCGTGCAGAAGAAAAGAGACAGGAATGGTGGGAACAGGCTCCTCAAAATCCACTCGTTCTGGCAGGTTCAGAGGCTAATCAATGGGGAGATGCACCAGCATGGGCACAACCTATCTCTACTCGCCGGCGTTCTGGCCCTACTAATCGACGCTCTACCAACCGAAGTGGGCGCAACAATACCATGGGGCGACGTAAAGTCGTTGCCTTGCTTGCTACCGGAGGCGTTGTGGCTGCTGGAGTGCTGGTCGGAGTCAAAATAAATCTCGGTTCTCACGCCACGAATACTACAGCGACCACCCAGACGGCAGGCAACATGACCGCTGGTCAGACAAGCAACCAGCAAGCGGCAAAGACGGGAAATACCACAAACAATCAACCACCAGCGAAGACGAAGGGGAATACAGGTGGAAATCAACCACCAGCGAAGACGAAGGGGAATACAGGTGGAAATCAGCCGCCAGCAACTCATATGGGGACCGTGATTGGTTCAAGGGCGATGGCACCCAATACCTCTCTAGTATTCAATAATAATCAGGACCTTCTCATTCGCCTGGCTGATGGGAATTTTGTAGCGTATAATCGTGCCTGCACTCATCAAGGGGTACTGATCAATTATGACTCGGCCTCGAAAAACATGGTCTGCCCCGCTCATGGAGCCATCTTTGACCCCGCGCAAAATGCAAAGGTGCTCCAGGGTCCCGCTCCCACTCCAGTGAAAGCAGTGAATGTGAGCGTGAATAACGACGGCACGATCACAATGGTATGATGCACTTTCAGGAGAATAGTGCCGCTGCAAATGCGGCACTTTTTTCTCTCGTTTACTCGACTTCCCTGTAATCTTGACGCTTTTCATCTTAACAGTCTACAATGAGGACATCCGCGAACATTCCCATCTCTCTTATAAAAAGGTTTTAGCCGTTTTAGCAAAACAACTTTTCTTATGAGGTGTTGTTCTCTCCCCCATGTCCATAGACTGGGGCTTCCACAAAGGAGATCGCATGAATCCTACTGTGATAACCTACCTTGGTTTTTTTGTGGCCGTGCTTATTATCGTGTGGGCCGGAACTGAAATGGGTCGCCGCCTCTACAAACGCAAGAAAATCGATACACGCGTCATCAATACCTGGGTGCCTCTACAGCCCTCTTCAAGCGCCGAAACGGAGAACGATAAGCAGGACGACGACCTCTCTCCTCCACGGTCTCAACAAAATGGTCACTACTCAGAGAGCAAAAAACTTTAGTTAAGAATGGTGGAGAGAAACTGCTTCTCTCGTTTCTATGAAAGGCCAGTTTGATCACTTGCTGTTGCTTTTTTTCCCCTGCCCAAAAGTATGATCATCCTGCTTCATTGTTACTCTGATCTTTTCCAATACGTAATTAGAGATATCATTGCTCACTGTTCTGTATCGCACACGGCTCCATTGGCTGTACTATATTGGTACCGATTTCGCTAACTCGATACACCACCATGCTACTTATACTCTAAAGGAGTTTTATCATATGTCGATGACTACCCATCATTCTGCTGCCAATCGTCAGAAATTGGATCTCCAATCCCTCAGCTTTGAAGAGCGCGTCCAACTTGGAGCTGAGAATGCTATCCGCTGCATGGGTGTGACCGCGCAAGATCGTGTTTTTATTCTGACCGACTTCCAGCGCGAGACGATTGCTCGTCGCGTGGCAGCTGTTGCGCTCTCTCTCCATGCCGATGTGACTGTACACTTCCTCGAACATTATGGAACGCGTCCGTTGACCGTCTTCTCCGATGAACTGCGCAACGATCTTTTGCATGCCCGCCCAACAGTGACCTATTATATCGCGACCGCGCAGCCCGGCGAGATCTCTTTCCGCATTCCCCTGCTCCCCTTCCTCGCGAATGAATTGAAGGTGCGCCACGGCCACATGATCGGTATCGATGAAAACCTGATGGCCGAAGGGATGTGTGCCGATTATGATGAGGTCTTTCGTTTGACCAACCAGCTCTATGATCTTGTACATAACGCTAAAACGATCCATGTCACCTCGGCAAAAGGTAGCGATGTGACCGCAACATTTCATCCCGATTGGAAATGGATTCCCTGTCACGGTCGCTATCACGAGCAAGGTAAATGGGGCAACCTGCCCGAAGGTGAAGTCTTTACTGCGCCTGCAACCGTCGATGGCGTTCTGGTCTGTGAAGTACTGGGCGATTACTTCTCCGAGAAATATGGTGTTCTGGCGCAACCATTGACCATCACTGTGAAAGATGGATATGTGATCGAGGTGCAGAGTGAGAATACTTCCCTGGCGCAAGAGGTACGTGATTATCTCTTCTCCGTTCCCAACGGCAATCGCGCTGGCGAGTTCGCTATTGGCACACTCACGAGCCTGAAACAATTGAGCGGAAATCTCTTGCAGGATGAAAAGATGCCCGGCCTTCACGTCGCCTTTGGCAATCCTTATCCTCAGTTTACAGGCGCGGATTGGGACTCTCAGATTCATGTCGATGTGATTCCCACCCGGTGCACCATAGAGATTGATGGACGCGTCATCATGCGCGATGGCACATTTATTCTCTAACTCGCGTCAATGGGGTAGGGGCGTACCTTTGCAACTGCTCCTCTGAGCCTTTCAGACGAGTTTGAATTTGCAGAGGAAAGAAGCTCATTGAAAGTTGACAGTGCATATGCATATTGACTACAATTGTAGTGGTTTCAATGTGCTTCATCAAAGATTATTCTGTAGCATGTTTTATGCCTGTTCTCTATCTGGGGGGAACTGGAGAGGAGCTGGCACCTCGCTATGAGTAGGGGAACACATCTTATTGGGAAAAAGCTGGACTCCTATGTGCTGGAAAAGTTGCTGGGATACGGCGGGTCAAGTGCTGTATTTCTTGCCCAACAGCAGAACTCCGAGCGTAAAGTTGCTGTAAAAGTCTTTCTCCCTCGTGCTGATATGGATAGCAAGATGCAGCGCGATTTCTATCGGCGTTTCCTCCGGGAGGCTGAGGCGGCAAGCAAATTAGATCATCCAAATATTATGCCCGTTTACTCATATGGTGAAGAGAACGGCCTCCCTTATATTGTGATGCCCTATATGGTAGGGGGAACACTCTCGGAGTATATTGCGAAAAATGGGGCGCTCTCTCTTGCCGAGGCGCAATGGTACCTGGAACAGCTTGCTTCCGCGCTAGATTATGCGCACACACATGGATGCGTCCATTGCGATGTCAAACCAGCCAATATTCTCCTGGATAGTGATGGTCGTGTCATGCTCTGCGACTTTGGTATCGCACGCGTGACCCGTTCTGAAGATGATACGCTTCCGGCGAATAGAGCTGAAGTGCTTATGGGTACTCCCGACTATATTTCACCCGAACAGGCGCTAGGCAATACGGTTGATTGTCGCTCTGATGTGTATTCGCTCGGTATTACCCTGTTCTACCTATTGGCGAAGCGCCTCCCCTTTATCGCCGATTTAACGCTTGCTCTTGCCCTGTTGCACGTCCATGAAGCTCCTCCATCGCTCGCTTTGATACGCGCTGACATCTCTCCTGAATTGGATCGTGTGATGCACAAAGCTCTGGCGAAGGAGCCTGAGAAGCGCTTTCAGACGGCGGGCGAGTTTAGTGCCGCCTTCGCCCAGGCTATCGCCGTTTCCGCTAAGGTCCGGGCTATAACGGCAAGTGACAGACGGGCCGCCGTTCTTACTGCAAATGCAGGTTCTATCTCCAGTGCCTCACTTGCGTCATTACCTGTTATGGTGGCCTCTGATCCACTTATTGAGGTCAAACCGCTACGATCGGGGAACTTTGCGAAACCACGACTTGCTACGATTGTTACCTTGCTCCTGTTATTGCTTCTTAGCGCTGGTTATGTTACGAACCTGCTCACTGGCAATCGCGTCCAGGGCAAAACGAGTGGTAAGTCGAATGCTCAGGCTGCCGCTTCCGACCTCATCTATCAGGATCACCTTGCCGACACGCACGCATGGCCTGAAAGCAAGACATTCTTTTATGATAATTCGACGCAACACTATCACGTTTTGAACAAGTCCGCGCAAAATGGCGCTCTGGCACTTTATAGCGGCGACCAGTTTAGCAAATTTAGCCTCACAGTGACGATGGCTCAACTCCATCGCTCTGTTGAAAGTGCGGATTACTATGGCGTTGTCTTTCGCTCTGATGCCAATCAATCTCACTATTACCTTTTCGAGGTGATTACGAAGGAACACGCGGAATATGTTTTCTCGCGCTTCGATGCTGGACAGTGGCGCACTATTGCCTCCGGTCCCGCCCCATCGCTTATCCCTGGCCTGAAACGGAATAATACCATCACTATCAATGCAAGTGGTAATACCTTTACCTTCTCCATCAATAATAAGATTGTTAATAAGCATGTGACCGATCCAGCGAAATCTCCCTTGCGTTCGGGCCTGGTGGGCCTCTATGTAGAGGATCAAGGTGCGGAGGTTGCTTTCTCTCACCTCTACATTGTTCCGCATCAGTGATTTACAAAGATGCTACAAAAGATGCTCGTGTCGGGAAAAGCACTTTGAGCAGGTATCCTGTCTCATCGTTTACCCACACGTCGGGAAAGACGCGACGAAGCTCCTCTATACTGCGATATCCAAACACAATCTGCAGGAATACAAGCGCTGGAAACCCTGCTCCTGCATTCGCTTCAAACACGGGCAGAATCCAGTTTTCAACTGTCACAAGCCGTCCTTGCTCAAAGACCATGCGTAGACCGCCATTGTAGAAATCAACTTTGATCTCGCCTGTGTAGCCAGCCGCCTCAGAATTTGCCAGTCGCCTCTCTAATACAGGAGTAATATGTTTGAGGAACGCAGGCAGATCGGGCACACGGATATACCACGCATACGGCAGCTCTGTCTCTATTGCCAGAGTACCCAACACATCATAGAGCGGAGAGTTGCGGCCAAGATAGAAGCCGATCTCGCTAAATGGATCGGTATCTGGACTCTTTGTAGGCACCTGGTTTCCATATGCTTGCAGTGCACGCAGAACCGATGGTAACATGGCCTGCGCAGAAGCACCAGGAGCAATATCGAAGCCTCGTACATGAAGTGCGCGTCCCCAACGCCTCGCTGACAGAAAGAGATATCCCTTCGCTTCTCCTGCTTTGTCGACGATAATCTGGATGCTAGATGTCTTGCCCCATTCCGGTTGCACTTTCCAGCCTTCGAGTTCATAGCGCCAGTAAGCATCGGGTATCTGGCTCCAGACAATGCTGTTGTTCCTGCGCCGATTGTAAAGTTGCTGCAAGAGAGGAATATCCTCGACGGTCGCTTCTCGCAGCAAGTAGAGTTCTTGCTCACCATCTTTAGCTTTAGGAATTTGTGTAATATACGTCGTACGCTTCTCATCCAGGTCAAGCACATACTCGTAACCAAATTGACGGTAGAAATAAGGAATACCTGTGATAGCTGTTACCATTCGCCCTTCGTCTGCACTTCGCGCATGCACCAGTTCAAAGAGAGTGCGTATCAAGCCTCGATGCCGATAGTCAGGGTCAGTTGCAACGATCTCCGGTTGCCCAACCCCGAAGGCAATCCCCTCGTATTCCCACGTATGCCGCCAATGACAGATGCAGGCGACGAGCGGGTTGCCTTGTTTGCCTGTATCCTCCACAACAGCGTAATCCTGCGGAGTCATTAAAGGATGATCTCCACGCATCAGTCGTCGGACAGTGTTTACAGTGAACATATTTGGCGGCTCGTCGGCCTTATTGCGAAAGACCATCCCTGTCAGTTGGGCAATGTTTTCGCTGTCGGCAGCCGTGGACCAGCGTGCAATGAGACCATGTCCCAGATCACGTGGATAAGATGAGCTTGTTGCTGTGCGCATTGCAGGTCCTCTTTTCTTTTATTGGTATGGTGTTGCGGTGATGATTTCCTAAAAAGGACAACAAAAAACCGTGGATGCAGTTTTGCGTGCCCACGGTAGAGAAAGGAAAGATGGAATGTTAGATCGCGTCAATGGAAGTGCGAGGGAGAACACTTTTCCTCTCTTAAAATGGGCATAATGGCCCTGTGGGCCGGGTGAGTTGGAGTTGGTGAAGGTGTGCTGACGATCTGAGAGGCGAACTCCCACTGGCAAATGCACATGAAGACACATCTAACTATAGAAATATTCTCCATAACGGGGGGTCCTCCTTTCTGTATGATCGTGTTATAATATAGGTAACTGATACCAACTATACAGGCACGCTAAAGGGTTTGTCAAGAGCGCTTTCGTTTTACGACGATAACGAAACAATTGACAGTAAGTGCACAACCCTCTATACTAAAATCGGTGCTCATTGAGAGCCATAAAGGGGTTTCCCCGCATGGTGTGGAAGCTTCATCACTCAATACAATACGTTTGACCACTTGTGAAAGGCAGGATAAGCGAAACAATGACCTATGTAATTACCCAGCCATGTATCGGCGTGAAAGACGCATCTTGCGTTGATGTTTGCCCGGTAGATTGCATTCATCCTTCGTCGAATGAGGAGGGGTTCGAGGAGGCACAGCAACTCTTTATCAATCCAGACGAGTGCATTGATTGCGGTGCCTGTGAGCCTGCCTGCCCCGTGACGGCTATCTTTGAGGAATCAGCCGTTCCTGAAGAATGGAAGAGCTTTATAAAGGTCAATGCTGACTTCTTTAAATAAAGGCTAAATAGGCCGCCCTGGGCTTGTGAACCGCGCCCCTACATTGAGATGGGTCTGTAACGTTGGGTGTCATCCCAATGCCTATGGTAGGGGCGTTCTCCGAGCGACATATTTTTAATGGAAAACACGCGAACAGATAGGAACCCCTTTATCCCATTCTAATGCCGTCTAGTAGAACGGTAGGGTTCTTTTCTCTCCCTACTACTTGTGATATAATACCCGTGCTACGCTTAGACAGTACGCACGTATACAACTTCTTATGGAGCAAATCCCTATGCCAATAACACGACGCAAACGCGCCAATCCACCCGATCAACCCGAAAATAATACAAACCATCTCGCTGATCAATCCGAAAATAGCTCGGAGACACCCGTAGAAGATCAACACGCCGCTCCTTCTACTTCACCCGCCGAAACAGAGCAGCCCCAGGTTGATGCTGCCCCAAGCGTACCCACGCGACGAGACAGTGCTCATAATCAAAATCAGCCTGCTTCACCGCAGCCTGCCTCGCCGTCTGTCCCTGTTACACCTCCCACTCAACCTGCTCTACCGCCCTCACTGGCTTTTGCTATTAGTGAGCGAAATGAGCGTATGGAACGTGGTGAACGGCCTGAATATACTCCTATCGAGAGTGGGCGTCGTACAGCTCGTGGCGAACTCTTTCGTCGTCCCCCACAGCCACCTCCAATGACACCACCAATTACTGCTGCTCCAATTCCTTTACAGCCACCATTACAGCCACCATCGCATGAGATCAAGTTGCCGCTGGGCAAAGAGCCGGGCGACACTCATGGCGATCCTTTGCACCTGGCCTATAATCCTGGCTATACCGGTTCAGAAGGCGCTCGCAGCGCTCTCCTTCAGCACCTGGCAAATGAAAGTAAGGCTGGTGGTCGTGCCCGTTGTTGGAATTGTGGCTCGCTGGCTATTGTCTATGATCGCTGGAGTACACGCAGTAAGAATTTTGGTGAAGTCGGCATTGCGTTCTGTGAGATCTGTGGCGTGTGGAGTGTGATGTAATTCTCTGTTCTTGATGAACCTCTAGAAAACTGTCAACCAGGCACAAAATACAGCTCATTTCTGGTTATGAGAAGTAGCGCGAGCTTTATGAATGATGGGTGCAATATTGTGTTCTCTGTCATTGATAGAACCTGATCACTGCTACCATAGACCATGGTATGCAACTCTCTTTTGCCTCCTGTCGTATATAGTGAATAGAGAGAATCCTTTTCAAGAAGTACGAAGAGGCATTTCTTCTGTCGGTTGACCCTGGATGTCCTGTAGGGCACATTCCACTTTCATAGTTCTTACCTGCGAGGTTCGCTTATGTATAGTCCAAATAACCGTTCCTTTGGTGGTGGCCCCTTTGGCGGGCGTCGAGGAGGGGGCTTTGGCTCTTCTCGTTATCAATACCAGACGCTTGCTTATGCTCAGAGTCCAGAGCAGTCGAGTGCATTGATAGGGAAGGTTATGAGCTTACTGGCCTTCTCATTCATCTTTGCCTCCATTGGCGCTTTTATGGGTCTGACTGTCATTCATCTGACGTTTGGTTCGTATATATTCGTGGCAATAGCTGGCCTGGTCGTCTTGATTGCTCTGCAATTTCTGATTCAGAAACCGGGCATTAACCTGTTCCTGCTCTATCTCTTCACGTTCCTGGAAGGTCTGGCCCTCTCTCCAATACTTAGAGAATATATGAGCAATGCCGCCGATACCTATATCCTGGGTGAGGCGTTCCTGATCACGGCGATTACCTCGTTTGCCCTGGCACTATATGCCTGGACGACCAAACGCAACTTTTCAGGGATTAGAGACTATCTCTTCTTCGGTGTCATTCTCTTAATCGTTGCGGGCATTATGGAGATCTTTTTCCATTCTACGCTCTTTGCTCTGATCATTTCGGTCGCTGGTATCGCCATCTTTTCCGGCTACGTTCTGTTCTATGTGCAACGTGCAAAATATATGGCGGATACATTGCCCAACGCGATTGGCCTGACTGCTTCCCTCTTCATTACGCTGTTGAACCTGTTCCTGTATATCCTGGAATTTCTCTCAATTCTGCAAGGTGGTCGGCGTCGCTAGGCGTAGGAGCCAGATTGATTGTGCCTGATGCAACGGCATGGAATAGAATAGACAATAGGAGTGTTCTATCAGATAGAATGCTATCTCGCTACAGTTTTTCCGAAATACGGACACAATAATTGTTCGGGAAGGTGAAAGAGAGTTTACTTTTATGACTACACATGCGAATCTGTTTCATGTCGGTGATCAGGATTTTGATGCCAAAGTGCTGAAATCCTCAATACCTGTGATTGTTGATTTCTGGGCAGCCTGGTGTGGCCCCTGTCGTAATATTGCCCCTGTCTTTGAGCGCTTGAGCACCGAATACGAGGGCAAATTGGGCTTTGCTAAAATGGATATCGATGAGAATGGTCAGACCCCTGGCAGTCTCGGTGTTCAGGCCATCCCAACTCTGATGATCTTTAAAGATGGTAAAGCGATTGGTCGCCTCGTCGGTCCACATCCTAGCCGTCTGAAAAACGAGATTGATCGTGTATTGGCCGATAACGGTATCCCCGTTGCATAAGGTTGCATTGCGAATTGACACTAATCTAGCGTCAATTCGCAATATTGCCCCTTTTCCCTCTCGACTCTTTCCACTTTTTGTGATATATTCTTCCCATGTTGTACATAATTTAAATTTTTCTGATGTCTGGACATAAGGGGAACTACATATGCCTACGTTAGAACGCTCAAATCCTCTTCCGTTGTATTACCAATTGAAAGAGGTGCTTAAACAGCAAATTCATGCAGGGCACCTGGCACCTCATACCGCCATTCCTTCTGAGCCGGAACTGGTGGCTCAATATCATGTCAGTCGCGCTACAGTTCGACAGGCTTTGACTGAACTGGTACATGAAGGCTTACTCTATCGCCAGCATGGGCGCGGCACATTTGTCTGTGAGCCGCGCGTCCAGCAACGTACATTGAGCGAACTTACCAGTTTAAGTGATGAACTACGCCAGCGCGGCAAACGCCCCGGTGGGATGCTCTTCGTGAGCGAACTGGTACGCGGCTCTCAGACTGTTCGGGATCAACTTCGTCTGACAGATGAAGAACAGGTTGTCCGTCTTGAACGTTTACGTACCGCTGACGATACTCCTATCGCCTATGAGATCGATTACCTGCCTTATCCGCGTGCTTCTAGTGTCTATATGCGTGCGAAAGAGACCGCCGAAGGTTCTCTTTACAGTCTTATGGCAACTGAGGGTCTTCACCCATATATTGCTGAGCATAGTTTGAAGGGTGATGTGGCTTCTGCTCGCGAGACCGAACTCTTACGTATTGCGCCTGATACCTCTGGACTTCGCCTGATGAGTACAGTTTTTGATGACACTGGCTCACCCATTGAGTATACTGAGGCTTTCTATCCTGGTAATCTTTACGATTTTCGTCTAACTCTGCGTATGGCAAGGTAGAGGTGGTTATAGTTTCTTTAGAGCAGTTTCTTCTCTCCTCCATTTTACGGCATAGGTAGAAGATAGGAGATGGGGCGTGTTATACTACGCAAGGACTTAAACTTGCTATGTATTTTTCAAGAATACTACATGTACCGCATAAAGGAGAATAGAGCCACTTATGGACGAAATGCAAAACGGACAAACTGGCGAGAACAAGAACGCTGTTCCAGTTCATTTTGTCGACCGCAATGAGCGCGATGAACAGGTCTGGACGGATCGGGGCAATGCCGCAGTTCAGCAGGAGGACTATGAGGCTGCTGCTGAGGCTTTTGAGCAGGCTGTGGAGGTTAATCCTACCGATGCACGTGCTCGTTATAATCTGGCCCTGGCAAGGCAATACCTGGGCGATTATGAGATGGCCGTTTCTGGCTATCGACGCGCCATCGATCTGGACCCCCAGCTGATCGATGCTTATAGCAACCTGGGCAATGTTTATGGCGAACTGGGCCTGTATAAAGAGTCATTGGAGATATTTCAATTGGCTCAGGAACTGGCTCCCGATAATGATGAGGTCTGCTTGAGTGTTGGTGATGCGTATCGTACGCAAAATCTTTATCAGGATGCCATTCAGGCGTATCGGCAGACGCTTATTCTCAATCCTGACAATACGGTGGCGGCTGATAATCTACGTGATGTGCGTGAGCGCGTCAACGAGCAGCTGCGCCGCATGATGGATCAGGAGCGACGAGTCGATGATGATCCTTCTGATCCCGCGCGTTATGCCGAACTTGCCAGCCTTTATCTGGATATGCGTCGCTATGATGATGCCCTCTCCGTTGCAAATCAGATGCTGACGCTCGATCCTGATAACCGCTCTGGCTATGATATGCTGGCTGCTGTCTATGAGCAGATGAGTGATGAAGATCAGGCCGCCGAGACCTATGCTCGTATCGTTTCTCTTGAGCCTGAGGATGCTGAGGCCTGGGAGCATCTGGGAACCTGGCGCTCTTTGCAGGAACGCACCGATGAGGCGATCGATGCTTATGCACGCTCTATCCAGCTCGATCCTCAACGTGTCACTGCTCGCTTTAGCCTGGCTGAGTCGTATCTCGAAGCCGACCGCAATGATGAGGCGCTGGCTGTCTATCAAGGACTGGTTGAGAACGGTGAAAGTGGTGTGCTACAGGGTGATGACCTCGCCGCTGCCTACGCTGGTCTGGCTGAAACCTATAACGCTCTTGGTCGCTACGATGAGGCTATTCAGACCGCGACTACGCTTCTTGAACGCTTTGAAGATGATGCCGAAGCCTATTATCAGCTTGCTACTGCCTACGATGCACAGAGCAACTACGATGAGGCCATCACAAACTATCAGAGCGCTATCGATAGCGATCCGCTCAATCCAGATTACTACAACGATCTGGCTGATACGTTGCGCGAGGTGAAGCGTTATGATGAGGCGCTCGATGTTGCTCAGCAGGCCATTTCAATGGATCCTTCAATGGTGCTGGCATACGAGACGTTGGCGCAGATTTATAGCGAAACCAATCGCCCCGATGAGGCCGCTGAGGCGATGAGCCAGGCGAATACTCTTCGTTCGATGAGTGAACTTTAGGGCAGAGATACGAGGGGGTCGTAAACGCGATCCCCTCGTATCTCTATCTTTTTTCTATCGCATCGGCGAATTCTTCTAGGTCGCCCAGTTGCTGCTGGATATGGTCGTAAAGCAGGTCGCGATTGAGTGATCCGGGATCGTGAACAAGCGAGTCGCGCAGATTAGTGAGTACCTCCAGGCGATATGCCAACGGACGTGGAATGATCTGTTGACTTGCTATAATGCTGAGTAGTTCATGGAACGCTTCGGGGCGGCGGAGTCCGAACGAGGCAACCAGAGTACTACACAGGTGCAGGCATGCCTCAATGGCGAGCTGTAAGTAACGCTCGGCCAGTCCATACACACGATAATCGCTGGTAAAATCCTCACGTGGCGTCTTGCCCAGATCGCGTAGAATATCTACGGCATCATGTAGCTGCTTCAGCTGCCCCTGCACAACCTCTTTGTCTAATGGCAACCTCTGCCCGGAGAGACGGCGACTCAATGCCTGATTCTGAATTTCATCAAATTTTTTGAAGTCCAGATAATCCATAACAGCTCTGGTCTCAAATGAGATACGCTGCTTCTCATCCCGGCTGAAGAGAATCTGCCCGGATTTGATGACTTGCAACTTGAGGAGAAGCGATGCCTGGTTCAAAATGACGACATCAATGGTGTCTGTCTCCAATCGTTTCGCCAGCTCACTGAAAAAGTAGAGCTGATAATCAAGAAACTGTTCCCCTTTGACCTGATCCATGAGTAGAATGGCAATGTCGACATCGGTGAGTTGACCAAATGAGGTGCGGTTGGAAAGTGTGCCTGCGAGGTAGGCAGCATTAACGGGACTCTGTGTAAAGAGTTGATTGAGCTGAGACTGCTTTGCGAATAAGTCCATCAACGACCTCCGAGAAAACCCTGGAACTGCCCCAGGCCGTTGGAATGTACAAACGAGCTTCCGATGAAACTATGGAAGTCCTGTTATTACTATACCATAAAAATCTTTTCTCTGCGTCCTTTTCCTCCCTGTTATTCAGTATGTTTCAAATGCTCCCGGCGAAATCCGCATCTATGGGCGTCGTAAACGCGGCCCGTACATTAGCCTTCCACCCACTCTTCTCCATCGGTGGCAACCTCTTTTTTCCAGATCGGGACTGTACTTTTGAGTGTGTCAATAATGTAGCGGCATGCCTCAAATGCTTCTCCACGATGAGGGGTGGCAACGACGATTATGACGCTGGCTTCGCCTATCTCCAGACGCCCGAAACGATGCGCGACGGCAACTCGTTCAACTCCCCAACGCTTTTGGGCTTCCTCGATGATGGCCTGTATCTGCTGTTGCGCCATCTCTTCGTAGACATCATATTCAAGGTAGCGTACCTGCTTGCCTCGTGCCTGGTTGCGCACTACGCCTTCAAAGACGACAATTCCTCCTACACCAGGATCGCTCACCGCCTCAATTAGAGCGGCACGAATTCAATGGTTCACGTGTCAATTGGATAAGTGGTTCCATCTAATCCTCATCTCTGTACGGGCAAGATTTATCGCGCCCTCCGTCCGAATTCCCCCGCCCATGGGAGGAATAAACACAAGCTCATCACCATCATGGAGCTCCGTCTCGGCATTGACATAGTGTCGATTGACCGCGCTGATACAACGCTGCATGATCGGTTCCAGGTTCGGATAACGTGCGCTGAGTTCGCTACGCACGGTGGCAACGCTGGCCCCTTCAGGTAGCTCCAGCGTCTCTTCTCCCCGTGCTGTAGTTTCGCGCAATGAAGCGAAATAACGAATATGAATTTTCATACCGCAGTATAGCACACGTCTAGCGAATCTGGATGTGTGACACCTTTGTTCTGTATAAACCGTACTATATTAGGAAAGAATATATGAACTGGTGAGAATATAAAATGAGATGCTCACAGGAATCTGCCTTTATACTCTCTTGCTTTGGTACAATCAAGCGGAGAAATAAAGAAAATTGTCATTGGCGGTGGCAACATACTGCCAGCAGTGCTCTTATCCTTGTCTTCCTTCTACTTATGACAACAAGTTGCCAGTTGACGCAATCGGGATTTGCCAGGACAGCGAATAATACTGGTGCAGCATTGGCTGCCGCTTCATTGACGCTTAGCGATATGCATCAGGGAAAAGTGACAGGTGCCTATGCCCGTTCTGCTTTCGCCAATTATCAAAGCGAATTGAGCGGCCTGGATCAGCAGTTGCCCTCACAGAAGGGTGCTCCCAGTGCCACATCTGTACACCAATTGTTGGGCCTGTATCAACCTGCCATGTCTGTAATCAATCAGCCCTGTCTGGGTACATCCTGTGATTGGCGCTCTCAACTTACAGCGCTCAATCGGGCCAGCGAAGCATTTCTGAAGGCAGGCGGGCAATGAAAAAGTGGTTTTCAATAACGCTCGGTATCGTCACGGCGACGGGTGGTTTTCTGGATGCCGGAACGATCGCCACAGCAGGTGAGTCGGGCGCAAAGTTTGGATTGGGCCTGATCTGGGCAATTGTAATCAGTACGCTGGCTGTTATTCTGCTTATAGAGATGGTTGGGCGTTTTACCGCTGTCTCAAAAAAGACCTATGCGGCAGCTATCCGCGAGGAATTCGGCTTTCGCTTCTACCTCTTGCCACTTATAAGCGAAATGATCGCTGAAAGTCTCCTGCTGGCCGCCGAATTGGGAGGAATGGCGATTGCGCTTTCGCTTTTCACCGGAATATCCTGGCATATTTTATTTCCTATAGTAACGCTTTTTGTTTTTTGCATGGCCTGGCGTGCTCCCTTTGACTGGATTGAGAATGGACCAGCGCTATTTGGACTGCTGGTGTTATCATTTATTATTGGCATTTTCGCGCTAGGTGGCCCTCCTCATGATGTGCTGACGACGCTCTGGAGGCCTGCTATCAAGCAAGGCGATCTTGGCGATTATCTGTATCTCGCCGCTGCTACTCTGGGTGCAACGATCAGCCCTTATATGCTGTACTTCTATTCATCTGGTGCGCGTGAAGAGGGATGGTCTGGTAGTTCCCTGCTGCTCAATCGTATCACTGCTTTTGCTGGTATGGGGTTTGGCAGTATCGGCTCCATTGCCATTGTTGTTCTGGGCGCGATTGTCCTACAGCCGCTCAATATTCAGGCTAGCACGCTTGGAGAGATCGGTCTGACCATGGCGAAACCCTTTGGTGTTATCGGTTCATTGCTCTTCGCCATTGTCTTATTTGTAACCTGTTTGGGCGCATCTTTTGAGTGTGTACTGGCACTTTCCTATAATATTTCTCAGGGTTTTGGTTGGCAATGGGGTGAAAATAAGAAGCCTGTTGAGGCGGCACGTTTTAATCTCCTGATCATTATCTTCCTGCTGATCGCCTTTGCCATCGGTTCGCTAGGTTTTGATCCACTGCAACTGGCTCTCTTTGCCTCAACGGTGATCGCGTTGTTTTTGCCCATATCACTCTTGCCATTTCTCGTGATTATGAACGATCCGCAATATCTGGGTGATAAGATTAATGGCCGTTGGACCAATATTGCCATTCTGGTAATTTTGCTGATTGCTTTTGTCGTCGCGGTTGTTTCTATTCCGCTTGAACTGCTCACTGGTGGAGGATAAATCATATGTCAGCAAGAGGAGATAATATCTTTTCTATCGCGGATATCTTAGATTCGCAATTAGAGGCCAGCGATAAAAAGAATATTGGCCGTGTGGCTGATATTGAGGCTGTCTGGCGTGAAGATGGCACTCTGGTACTAACAGAGCTTGTCACAGGCCCAGAGGTGCTTGCTGGCCGCGTTGCAAGGCCGTTGCGTTCATTTTTTCAACGCCTGTTTCATAATCGCTTTGAACATTTTATTCCTCTCAGTGAAGTTGAGGAGTTCGGGCCAACTCTGCACCTGCATAAGAAGGCGGCGGACTATTCTGTCGGCCAATCTGATCGCTGGCTTGCTGATCATATTCTCCGTTGGATTCCTGGAAGTGGATATTCAGGGAGTGAACATTCATGAACCAGAGTGTTACAAAATTCCTCATTAGCGACCTCCTTGGTGCCAAAATCGTTACCGCTGAAGGCAAACAACTCGGTCACGTGCGTGATATTCAATTGACGCATGGACCGGAGTATAAAGTAACGGCGCTCATGTATGGTCGGAGTGGCCTCCTTCATCGCTTGCATCTGCTCAATCCATTTCGCAAGAGGAATTCTCCGCTTTCTAAGCCGGATACAGTGCTCTGGGATGCAGTTGCGTCCTTTGAACGTCCAGTGGTGAAGCTGAAACCCGGCAGAGGATAGGGATGAATTGATTAACATTGTCAAAGTGTGCTTCTTACCTTCATACAGCCAGATGGGTTCATTGTAAAACCTTTTTTCTATAAACAGCGTGTTTACAACAGAGTGAGAGTGGTAAGTGCGTTTGTTTTAGTGTTATGTCAATGTATGTCAAGCTTGATTGCACAGTTTTTGGTGCGGCTGAGCAGTTCGCCGCAGGACGAGTCACGTGGGTAGGGAAGTCATTTATCATTCCGTGCTCTCCACCACATCGTTAAAACGTGCGTAATGAAGATTGACAGTAGGGGCGCGGTTCACAAGCTCATGTGCAACAAGCCCGTACTGTATGACATAACACAAGTGCCTGGAAAGAGAAAAAGGTATGCCCAAAAAACGTATGCGTAATACTGATGATATTGTTCCTGGTATGAAGGTGGAAGCGACGAGAGGTGACCTGGGTGAGGAAGATGTGAGTCCTGCACAGGTGACGGATGTGGTGAAGGATGAGCAAGGGAACATCGCCTCTGTGAAAGTGACCAAAGGTACTATTTTCCGTAAGCAGTTTGAAGTTCCCGCTGAGCGTATTCAAGAGATTGAGCGAACAGAGAGAGGCGATGGTGCGCATGGACGCGTTGAAATTGATGCCGATGAGCAGGAAATTCAATCGCTGGCGTCTACTGGCCCTGAAGCTCTCCCTGTGCAGAGCCAGGATAGCTTTCTTGACCAGGTAGAGCAACAGGCTCCAACTGTGGAGGGAATGCGCGAGATAGAGCATCACATCCCCTCAAAGCTTTCACGTCGGCCACCATTGCTACGTATTCTGGGACCAGGCTTGCTGGCGGGTATGTCGGGCAACGACTCTTCAGCCGTTACCGCCTATGCTGCCGATGGAGCAAGCGTGGGTTATGGGCATCTCTGGTTGTTGCTGCTTGCTACGCCGCTCTATCAGGCTGTGCAATTCGCCTGCGCCAAAATTGGTCGTATAACTCACAAGGGATTGTCTGCTCTGCTGCGTGAATATTATGGGCGTCCCGTTTCGCTGCTGGCATCATTTCTGCTCATCATCACCAACGTAACGCTGATTGCTGCTGATCTTGCAGCGATTGGAAGTGGCTTTGAGCTGATGACTGGTTTGAGTTGGTTCTGGTTTGTGATTCCTGCGGGAGCTGCTTTATGGTACCTGACGGTCTATCGCAATTTCGAGTCCTTCAAAAAGCTCTTTCTCACCATGAGCTTCGTTTTTGTGGCATATATTATCACCGCCTTCTTTACCCATGTAAATTGGGGAGCTGTGCTGGTGCATACGTTTGTGCCGCAGATCGATCTCAAGTTTGATAGTGTGAGTAGTGCCGTCGCACTGCTTGGTGCGACGATCTCACCTTATTCGATGTTCTGGCAGGTGCAAGGTGAGACGGAACAGCAAAGAAGTGGTACGCATACGCAGCAATTACGCGAAGCTAGTGCGGATGTCGCTAGCGGTGCCATTAGCGGGCAACTGGTTGCCTACTTCATCATCCTCTGTACCGCTTCAACCCTTTTTATCAACCACAAGACGATGACGAACGCGGCCGATGCCGCCCGTGCTCTTGAACCATTTGCAGGGCCGCTTGCACGCTACCTTTTTGCTGTCGGCCTGGTTGGTTCAGGTGTCGTGGCTATTCCGGTATTGCTTGCCAGCACATCATATGCTGTCGCAGGTGCTTTTGGCTGGCCCTCTGGACTCTCGAAGCGCCCGTGGCAAAATGAAGGTTTTTATCTGATTCTGACGCTTGCCATCATCGTCGGTACGATCATTTCTCTGCTGGGCGTGCAACCTCTGCAACTGATTTTTGTCGCGAACGTGCTTGCAGGTATACTTGCGCCCTTGCTGCTACTAGCTATCTTGTTTGTAGGGAATAACCGCCGAATTATGCAGAAACAGCGCCTGAGTCTACTGAACAATGTCGGTCTGATATTGATTACAGCGATTCTGATTAGTGCCGTTGCCCTGCTATTTTATGGCCTGGCAACGGGTCAGGGGTGATAACCTGTGTACACACTGCGTTGATAACGTCTTTCGTAATAAATCGCGAAGGGCGTGGTCAACGCAGCCTGTATCGTTATTGTGCCAGGCGTAAAGCCAGTTCAGCCAGGGTGCGCACACCTACACCGGTTGCGCCCTTCTCCTGGTACGATTTCTTGCTCTCGACGTAGCTGGTGCCAGCTATATCCAGGTGTGCCCATTTCGCATTGGTTACGAAATGTTCCAGAATTTTCGCGGCGGTTACTGAAGAGGCGGTTCGACCACCGGTTTGCTTGATATCCGCGATATCGCTTCTGATCTGTTCGCCGTACTCTTCGTCTAGTGGCATTGGCCAGTACTTCTCGCCAGCTACGCGGCCAGCGGCAAGAATTTCATCGGTCAGAAGTTCATCGTTGCTGAAGACTCCGGTCATGGTGTGGCCTAGAGCGACGACTATGCCTCCGGTTAGCGTTGCCAGGTCAACGATCGGTGAGAGTCCCTCTTTGCTTGCATAGGAGAGCGCATCGGCGAGGATGAGCCGTCCCTCGGCATCCGTGTTGACAATCTCGATGGTTTTGCCATTCATGATGCGCAGAATATCGCCTGGACGGTAGGAGGTTCCACTGGGCATATTTTCACAGGTCGGTATCAGGGCAGTGACGTTCAGCCCAGGTTTTAATCTAGCAATGGCCTGCATCGCTCCAAGCACAGCGGCAGCTCCACCCATATCACCCTTCATTTCATCCATACCGGCAGCTGGTTTAATCGAGATGCCACCGCTATCAAAGGTGATCCCCTTGCCGACCAGCGCTAACCCTTTATCCGTGCTTTTGGGTGCACCACGATGGCGCAAGATAATGAACTTTGGCGGTTCCGCACTGCCTCGTGTAACACCGAGCAGGCCACCCATCTGCAGCTCCCCAATCTTCTCTTGATCAAATACCTCCCATTCGAGGCCGAATTGCTTTGCCATCGCGACTGCCCGGTTCGCCAATTCGCCGGGTGTCAATACATTGGGTGGCTCGTTGATAAGGTCACGTGCAAAGTTAGTCGCTTGCGCCAGTATCTGCCCCTTCTGTATAGCTTGCTCAATCTCAGCAGTATTAGTGCCTTCTGTGAGAATGCGTAGCTGTGTAATTTCCCTGTTCGGCTGGGAAGACTGATATTTTCTGAAGGTGTACTGTCCCAACACCACGCCCTCTATCAGTGCCTGAGTCGCTTCAATAGTATCAACATGCCTGTCGCTCCACAGTGCCAGTGCAATCTGATGAGCTCCCGTACTCTGGGCGTGACGAATAGCGGTGGCGCTGGCACGTTGAAGAGATTGTATGCTGATTGTCTCCACTTTTCCCAGGCCGACCACGATTACTCGTTTCGCCGCCAGTTTGCCCATAGGATGGATGGCGAGCAGTTCACCTGCTGAGCCTTTGAATTCGCCCTCTGCACTGCGTTCAGTAATCAATCCACCCAGCAACTCATCGATGCTCGCGGCCATTGGGGATAATGTTATACCAGCCTCGCCAGCCCTGAGTGCCGCCACAAGTAATACGTCACAGACTACCTCTCGTGCCGTCTGCGTTGTTATTTGAATATCCATGCACAACTCCTATAATCCAGTATTTTCCCATGAGCCGTAAGGGTATCTTCTCGCTGCTCTCTTGAATGGAGTAAACAGGCACATTTCAAGGTAGATACACGAGAGGTAATCCTGAGTTCACCGGACAAATAGTGCTGAACGATGATATTTAATCGGTCAGCGTGAACAATTCTTTAATATTCATTATGGCGCATGAG
Organism: uncultured Chloroflexia bacterium; assembly: GCA_963731415.1. Classification (GTDB taxonomy): domain Bacteria; phylum Chloroflexota; class Ktedonobacteria; order Ktedonobacterales; family Ktedonobacteraceae; genus JACDAE01. The sequence goes on along the minus strand of CAVSVN010000013.1, from coordinate 642,977 downwards.
GTCAAGTCCAGCTACTTGTGCCCATCACTCTTGACATGTATTCAAAATCTGTTTCATCTTATCTATAAAAAAAACTATCCGCCCCTTGCGAAAGGGGCGGACGTTATCAATTCAGAAGAGTCTCTATACATCTACAATTTTCCTCTTGCTCTATAGATCGAGAGTACTATTGCTGAACTGCTTCTTTGAGAATCTTGTTTACGGTTTCACGTTTGATACGATATGCTTGACGTTCGTTCATGTGAGGCAGAATCACTGCTTCAAGAGCACCCTGTTTTACCCAACGTCGTACGGTTGTACCATCAACACGAAGAATCTCGGCAACCTCTGAGACGGTCAAAAGATCACTCATATATTTCTCTCCTCTCTGCAATCTTGTGGTATATGCGCTCTTCCTTCTATAAACGATGCTATTTCTTCGCATATTAAGCATACGTTTTAGAAGAGAGCACCACATACAAACTTTGTATATGCATTGTATAACAACATGAACGTTTTGTAAAGTGGTAGTGCAAGTGTAATAGTGATAATGGGGGGTAAAGATACTGAAGGTACTAAAGCCAATCATTATGCTCTCGTTGGCAACAACAACACAAAAGAAAATTACCTCAAAGAGAGTGATCCAGTGTCCCCTGAAAATTTAAGGGACACTGGTTCGCTAGATGATGAAACTAATTTTTATCGAGTAAACGCGCAACAACTTCTAACAATTGACGCGGTTTAAATGGCTTAGTCAGATATTCTGTACAACCAATCTGCTTTGCAGCCTCCCCTTCGTCGTTCAAGGCAAATGCCGTCACCGCAACGATCGGCACATCGGCCAGCCCTGGACGCGCCCGCATAATCTGCGTTGCTCGATACCCATCAAGCACGGGCATGGACAGATCAGTCAGAATCAGATCCACCTGCTCCCGGTCAAGGATGTCCAGCGCCTCGCGTCCATTCGAAGCACTCAGGCAGCGATATCCACGGGTAGATAGAACACGTTCGATGAGTATGCGATTTGAGGTTTCGTTTTCAACGACAAGAATCGTTGCCAGACCTGTTTCATGTAGTGGTGTGCTCATAAAATCTCTCTTTTTATATTTCGATGACGCATATCCCGCCTATAGGGCGTCGTAAACGCGGCCCGTACGGTGGGCGCGATCAATCTGGCCCGTACCAGCGTAAACGCGATCCCTACGATTTGATTGGTAATGTGAATGAGAACGTTGAACCTTGCCCTGGAATGCTTTCCACTGCGACCTCTCCCCCTTGTAGTTCAATGAGTTTTCTGGCTATCGTGAGGCCCAATCCCGTACCCCCAAAACGACGCGTTGTACTTCCATCGGCCTGACGAAATGCCTCGAAAATGTACGCAAGGGCGGCAGGTGATATCCCTATTCCGGTATCACTGACCGCTACATGAACCATCTTTTGGGAGTTGACCATCGTGCAACGAATGGTAACGCCGCCTTTCTCCGTAAACTTCAAAGCATTGGAAACGAGATTGATCACTACCTGCCGCAGACGATAACTGTCGGCCAGAACTATCTCTAGCCCTTTTTCCATCTCTAACTCCAGAGACAGATCCTTCTTATTTGCCAACGGCTTGAGTTGATTTATGACTTCCATCAAACAATCACGCAGCTGGATCTCCTCGATTTTGACTTCGATACGATCTGCCTCGATTTTAGAGAGATCAAGCATATCGTCAACGAGGTGCGACAGGTCTTCCGCTCGATTGACCATAAATTGGATATGCTCCTCTTGCTCCGTCGTCAGCCCTCCATCGACAAATCCATCTAATATAAACGATCCATAACTGATAATACTGTGCAAAGGAGTACGTAATTCATGCGTCACATTGGCCAGAAACTGTGATTTCAGATGGCTGGCACGCTCAAGTGCTGCATTCTTTTCCTTTACCTCCACAAAGAGCAGGGCATTCTGAATGGCTACAGATGCCTGTACGGCTGCTGTACTGAGCAGGAAGGTGTCACGGCTGCTCACCTGGCGCGGTTTATCTCCATAAAGGATGCATGCACCTATCGCCTGGTCCTGAAAAAGTAACGGCACTGCAATGGCAGAGCGATATCCAGCCTGCAAGGCCATCTTCGCCCATTTCTCTTTCCGCTCATGGTAAATGGTCGCAATATCCTCTCCACAGGCGATCTTGTGGCGCTGTATGACGATGCGTGCCAGAATCAGATCCATGTCACGTAGCGCCGAACGGGGAATGCGCGGACGCCGCAGCCCATAGGGTTGCGTGTGCGGGCCTGTCTGTTCTTCTGATGCGGCCTTCTGTTTCCCGCTCGCCTGCTTTGCCGAAATGGCGGCCATTTTGGAAGTGATCGCCATCGTAATATCCCCATCGAGATCAGCGTGAACTGTTACTGCTCCCTGATGTTGTAACGAATGGGTAAACGATGAGGTGGGCATACTATACGAATCTACTACCTGACCTGCCATCTCTGACCATTGGGCGACTACTGATGGCGAAAGCATCTCGCGCCCATAGAGCAACAGAGTTACATGCCTGGCATCCATAATATGACCCAGGCGCGATACGATCTCCCCCAACAGTTGTTCCAGGTTGAGCGTTGAAATAAATGCATCACTCATAATCAGAAGATTGCTCATCTGCTCCGTCATGGTCTGACTTTCGCTTTCAAGACAATCCGCTAGTAAGCTGTATGATTGCGTCAAACCTGCCAGTTCATCGTCACTCGCAGGCACGATCTCTCCTACGCTACTGGCAACAAGCGACTGAACATGGTTTTGTAGTTGATGCAATGGTTGGATAAACACCTTGCGTATGATCAGGGCGTAGATAATCACGCATGGTCCAAAGATAAGCAAGGCTACCCCACCTATAATAGGGAATAATTGTGGGTTTGTGATGGCAATTGTATATAATGGCTCACTTGCTACCAGGACAGGCACTGGCGATAACCGATCCTGGTTAGTGATTCTGCCAGTCCCTGCCAGTGTAATGTAGCGCTGGCTTGCATTCAAGGTGTCAGATGCACCTGCTGTACAGAGCTTACTATTGTTTTGAGCATGAAGGAGTTGTTGCAACGGTAGGTTGGCTATTCCCTGTACCTGTCCCTCTACGCAAAGTAACAGACCTGTTCCCGTTTTCTGCTCCAACAACTGAGCGAAGGTCGTATCGATGGCTTGAAAGCCGAGCAGCGTTCCCACTATTCTCCCTTGAGGATTACGTATAGGAATGGCAATACTTATGAACCACGGGCCGCCTGTTCCGTTTACGTTGCTGCCTCCTGCATTTCTCCGCACGGTTGTTACTACCTGTCCCTGCAATGTCTTATCAGCGAGAGGGATAACGGTGGCGGCAACATCCAGAGCAGTCATAGGCAATGTCGTCAATTGGGCCAGCAACTGGTGATTTGTAGAAACAAGTGCAAGCATGGAGAGGTGATTGCGGGTAAATGGCTGCACAAGCAAGCTCTGAAGCTTCGTCCTGTTGCGTCTGGGAAGCAGAAGATTGGCTGGTTGCCATAGCGTTGATGAGCGCGGTATCGGCACTGCTCCTGCGTAATTCGTCGCGCAGGGTAGTGGTATATGCCTGATATGCCTGTTGAGCCTGGAAGAGGTGACTCTGTGCCGCATTCCTGGCTTCATGTTCAGAATAGAAGGTGAGCAGTAACCATGAGAGGAGCGCGAACAGAAGCATACAGAGTAAGAGTATGAATGTCGCGACGACGATGAGCTTTCCCCCAAGTGACCGCACTGTGAATGCCATGGAACCCTTTCTTCATGGTAAAAGTAAGGAGAGGACGGGGTGCCAGCTCGTTCTCCCCTTACCACGCGTATGCAAATAGCAACGCGAAGCTCTAGGAGGTGCGCGTGCGAACCCCATGGGGAAAAGGTTGCACGAATATACAGATGTATGCTACAAGCTGCTCGTCGAGGTGGATATGCTTGCTCACGTACATCCCGCCTTCCATCCCAGGCTTATGTATTATAACCTATAAGTGAGCAAATGGTTAGTATTTTTAGGGTCAATTTCGTATACAGAAAGAAAATCATTTTTGAGATGGGCATGGATCCCGCCATGCATGGGCTTGTGAACCGCACAGGCTTGTTCCACTTCGTTGCACCGCGTCCCTACATGTTCAACCCTAAAAATCAGATTTGATCTACCTCTATGGCAACAAGGAAGCAATATTGCTTCAGCTTAGATCGTGCATTTCCCTTCCGGGTGTACTTCTATACCTCGTTTCTGAAAACTTCTTGGCTTCACTATCGTAACATGTGAACCTATAATTTTTCAATCTTTACGCGCTTTATAGCCTATATTTCTCTTCCTTTGGCGCAACTCACGCGCTAACATGTACGTATCGGATTGCCGTGCTCGGAAATATAGTGACAGCACCGGAAGTTCGTAGAAGGAATATGCAACAGCCATTACCTCCGCACTGGGTTGTAGTGTTGTTCAAACAGCAATTCTCTCTTGTTATCCTGAACGTGTTTGAAGATAATTACAATGCCATTCGCAGCCACCAGCATCTGGGTTTGAAAACCCATACCAGACTCTTGACAGGGAAAGCTGTTCTATTATAATAATGTAAATTTTTGTATGTTATAATCGTGTTGAAAGGAGGATGTTACGACGGATTGGCATAAATAAAGTCGTTTAGTTATGTTCACTGTCATCGTTGTAGTTATATTAGTGTATTTAAAGTATATAATCAGGAGGGCATGATGCCTGGTAAGTTCTCTGTTGAATCGGTATCGCAGAGCATGAAGCGTTTTTGGCAACGGGGCCTGATACTTGTAATGCTTTTTTCGATGCTCGCCTCTCTCTCTTCGTTCAGTTCTCCCGTTGCTCAGGGAGCGCAAATAGCTACAAGTGCGCCTACGCATTCTGTCGCTACGCCTAAACATACGGTGACCTGGGATCGCTACTCGCTAAAATTGGATGGAAAGCGTCTGATGGTCTGGTCGGGCGAGTTCCACTACTGGCGTCTGCCCAGCCCGGCACTCTGGCGTGATGTGTTGGAGAAGATCAAGGCGGCAGGTTTCAATACTGTCTCCATTTATTTTGATTGGGCTTACCATTCTCCTAAAGCGGGCGTCTACGATTTCACGGGCATTCGCGATGTGAATAATCTGCTTAATATTACGCAACAGGTTGGCCTCTATATCATTGCACGTCCCGGTCCTTATATTAACGCTGAGACGGATGCGGGTGGTTTTCCTGGTTGGCTGATTACGCAGCAGGGAAAGGCACGTACCAGTGCGCCTGACTATACCGCTGCTTATATGGAATGGTTGAGCCATATTGATCCTATTCTGGCACGACATCAGATCACGCATGGGGGCAATATCATTCTTTATCAGGTGGAAAATGAGTATACCTTCAGGTACTCATGATCCTACGTATATGCAGCAGATTGAGAATAAGGTACGTGCGGATGGCATTGATGTGCCGCTCGATCATAATGATGCCAGCTTGAGGGGCAACTGGGCACCGGGTACGGGCACGGGTGCGGTCGATCTGTATGGCTTTGATAGCTACCCTCAAGGCTTCAATTGCTCAAATCCTACGCATTGGTCCGGCGTTCCCCAATTCGAGGCGAAGGCGCGTGCTGTTTCACCGAACACGCCGATCTTCATTGCTGAGTTCCAGGGTGGATCGTTCGATCCCTGGGGTGGACCTGGTTATGACAAGTGTCAGCAACTCACCGGGCCGGATTTCGTCAATGTCTTCTATAAAACCATGCTCTCTGAGGGCGTGACGATGCTCAACTCCTATATGACCTATGGAGGCACGAGTTGGGGCTGGCTACCTGAACCGAGCGTCTATAGCTCCTATGACTACGGTGCGGCAATCGACGAAGCACGCCAGTTGACGCCGAAATATTATGCCATGAAACGTATCGGCTATATGCTCTCGGCTGTTGATCCAATCACTGCTACGGACCTTACTCCTGGCGCAACCGCAAGTAATAGCCTCATCAATGTGCAGCAACGCGTCAATTCCGATACGCAGACGCATTTCTTGTTTCTGCGCCACAACGATGCGACTGCGACGAGCAATGACACGTTCCAGGTAACCTTCACCAGTCCCGATGGAACCTATACCATTCCTCAACAGAGCGGGACAACGCTTCGTTTGAATGGACGTGATAGCAAGATACTGGTTGCCGACTACAACTTTGGAGCGCAGCATCTTGTCTATTCAACTTCTGAAATGTTGACGCAGACGACCATCAACAATCGTGACATTGCCATGCTCTATGGACGAGACGGTGAGGATGGCGAGACGGTGTTGCACTACGCGACGCAGCCGCAAGTCAAGGTACTTTCCGGTTCAGTAACATCGACCTATGCGAATGGGAACTTGCGTCTGAATTATGTGCATAGTGCTGGCTTGACGCAGGTGCTTATTCATGGCGGCACGCGGGATCTGCTCTTGCTGTTGGGGAATGATGATGTCGCCTCCCATACCTGGCTAGATCAGACTTCGGCTGGTCCAGTTCTGTCTTATGGACCATACCTGGTACGCTCAGCCGAAGCTTCTTATGGCGTGCTCAATCTGCGTGGAGATACCGATAGTAAGACGAAACTCGTTGTCTTTGCGCCTCGTGCTATCGCGTTGATCGCCTGGAATGGCCGTTTGACCGCATTCAATACTAACTGGTTTGGTGTTCCTGCTCAAAGTACATTGCGTGGACCGCAAGCTGTTACACTGCCGACGTTAACGAACTGGAAGTTCCAGGCTGAATTGCCGGAGAGCTCAGCCCGGCTTCAATGATGCAAGTTGGGTGCAGACGAATGCCAGTCAATTGCCGATGGATTACTATGGCTTCCATTATGGCTTTGTCTGGTATCGTGGGCACTTTACTGCGACAGGAAGTGAGACAGGCATCACGATTGATGGAGAGACAGGGGCACATGGCGTGTACTCCGTCTGGTTGAATGGAGCATTTTTAGGCAGTTTTAGTAGCGGATCGCATACGATTAGCATTCCAGCAGGCACATTAAAGGCCAATACAGCAGCGGAAGTTTCGGTGCTGATTGGGAATATGGGCCATGACGAGGATTTTAGTGCGAATGATTCACATAAGTCGCCGCGTGGTTTGACAACGGCATCTCTCCAGGGATCGACGGCGGCAATAAGCTGGAAGATTCAGGGAGACAAGGGTGGCGAAAATATTGCGGATCCCATGCGTGGTCCATTCAATACGGGTGGACTCTATGGTGAGCGCAATGGTTGGTACTTGCCTGGATATAATACAGCGAACTGGAAATCAGTAACGTTGCCCGATCGCTGGTCGGCTTCTGGAGTTCCGGCTGGTGTTGGCTGGTATCGCACCACCTTCAATTTAAATCTGCCTGCGAAGATGGATGTGCCTATTGGTTTGCATATCAGCGATGCAACCTACAACTACCAGGCACTCATCTACGTCAATGGCTGGTTGATGGGGCGCTACTGGAATACAGTTGGTCCACAAACGACCTTCTCCCTGCCTGCTGGTATTCTGAATACGCATGGGCGCAATACGGTTGCTATTGCCGTGTGGGGACTGAATGCGCAGAGTGGTGGATTGGGACAGGTGAGTCTGACCAGTTATGGGGCGTATGCAGCAGTAGAGTATAAAAAAGATAAAGTTATTATCAGAGTGCTCTTAATTTACTAGAAGCACTCTGATGTTTTAGCAACGTAGTGTTATTTTCGAGATTTCTGAAATTCCTGGACAGCATTGCGTATACCAGTAGCAACTTCACTCCATACCTCATCCTTTGACGGCCAGGAGGAAACAGGTCTTCCATTAAATGGCAATGCTTGTATGTTAGCAATTGGCGCAGCTTGCCAATCGACAGGTCGCAGAATGATCGGAATAACTCTTGCTTTGCCTGCTTCATGTAGTGCAAGCGCCCGTTCCATCTCTCTATCACTTGTGGGTGACGCAAGATAGTCGGAACTGATAAGGAGCAGAATGATATCAGCGGTCTCCAGGCGTGAGTTAATCTCCTGGCTCCATGCGATACCTGCTGGAATTTCCCTATCGGACCATATTTGTATAGCCTTTTGTCGCCGAAGTACGGCCAGATGTTTTTCTAACTCGTTTTTCAAAGGAGTGTCATAATGCGAATAGCTAATAAAGATTTTTACAGGTACATTGGACGGCAGAGTTTCTAAAGGAGCGACAGACTTATCTACCGGACTATCTTGTCGAGAAGCTTCACGCCTGGCTACATCGACGAACGTGTCCCGGTTTTTAATAAGCTCATCAGTAAAAGAGAGTTTTTGTGCTATCAGTGCTGCTAATGTTTCTAGTGGGAAGCCAATATCTTCTGGATCTTCCGTACCCGGTTTTATGACTGGAAGTTTCTCGCCGAAACTCCAGAAAGAGATATAGGGAATGCGCGTGAAGTTCAATATGTCACGGATGGGAACGTCACGATGTATCCATTCAGTATAAAACGGTGCCAATTTTTGTGTAAAGATGTTCAACCATCGTTCTGATTCCACGTATTCTACCCGTCTTTCAAAGCGGGAGATAATGGGCATAATTAATGTTTTGCCGTGATCGAGAGGCAATTGATCATGTGCCTTGCGCAAACGCTCAACAGTATCCAGGCTACCTGACAGGCTTTGATCATTTGCAGTGAGCAGGAGAACCAGAAAGTCAGGAAGTTGTACTGTACAGATACCTCCAATATCCGTAATGCCTGTGCGGCTATCAATCAAGATAAAATCGAGCGATTGCTTCCAATCATTACGGATTTCCTCTAAAAAGTGACCGAGATCATGCTCTGTATAAAGGGTAGACCAGTTGAGAGTCTGCATACGCTGAACATAAGTGTCATTTTGTTCTCCTGCTTTCATAAGCAGGAGAGGTGTTGTTGTGTTATCAAAATATATGTTGGTAGTATAATTTTGCCATTGCGGCTGCTTGCCATCAGCGTAATCCTGCATAAACTCAACTAACCCAGGGCGATCCTGGTCTTTCATCCAGGGCTGAAAGTAGAATTGTAGACCAGGAGCTTCTAAATCCCAGTCAATACATAATACTTTATATCCCCAGGTGCTCAATAAAGCACCAATGTTGGCGAGGGCAAATGTACGGCCAACTCCACCTTTATAAGAATAGAATGTGAAAATAGAGCCTTTACTCATGAGAACCTCGGTATTGGAAATGGATCATTAGGAAGAGCTTTAGGTGTAATTATAGGCCAGTTGTTTTGCCAGTCAGGCGCTGTTTGCATCATAGACCATAGTTTTGGACAAATTGCTTTCACATGTGATACAAGTTGCAAAAATTCAGGACTACTTCTAAAAACTGGCTCATCAATACCCCACTGACTTAAATCAGTATACTGAATTGTACGATATTCTGGAGGTATTAGCGATGCACTTTGGAAAACAACGGGATGGATGATACCTGACCAGTTATGATCTTTTCTTAAACCCAGTATTTTTTCGCGTTCTAACATGGTATCTAGCTCAGCTCTACACCACTCGGAGCGAAAGTATTGTGGAGACCAGACAGGGAGGAGGCAGCGAGACGTTCGTAATGCTTCATTTAGTTGTATGGGCCAGGAATTACCGGTTTCTATTTGTAGATCAATGAAAATACTCTCGTCGTTAAATTTGTAATCGGGCGGCATGAACTCTGGAAGCCACTTTTTTAGCAAGGGGAAAAAATATTCTGTCACCCAGGTGTGAGCCGGTCCCTCATGTCGATAACTGATAAAAATATCGTGGACATATCCTCGCTCCATGAGCTTTTAACCTGTCTATTTAAGCATAACCGGTTATGGTATCCTATAGTAGAGATTGCGTATTTGATATTTTACCAGAAAGAGAGTAGGGAAACAATACTCTACATACCATTAATTGTAGGTAGATAAATATTTTGCTGTATAAGCAATCGTTCTCAGGTGAACAAAGTAAAGCTTTGATATTTTATAATTGATAGGCTTGTATGAACGTTCGGTTATATGTTACATTCTTGATATCAAGTTGCTTACAGATGTTCACACGCCTTTCATTTTGTAAGCATGAAGGAGCAATAGTGGTAAGGTGAGCGTCGAGAGCAACTTCGGGCCGATGGAATTGTTAGCAGTCTTTCCCTCTGATAAACTAAAAGGGAAGGAAAAGGAGCCAACATCATGCATGAGGAGTTGTCTAATCTTCCTATTGAAGGCAAAACGTTAGGGCCGATAGCGCCAGAACGACTCGAACGAGGTGTATTGAAGCTGACCGATATTGCAGCCGCTACAATGGCGAATATTGGGCCAGCGATGAGCTTCTATTTCAGTTTTGCTCTTATCGCCTCCGCTGCTGGTGTTGCTTCGCCACTCACAATCATCATGGCAGCTATTGCGATAGCACTACTTGGGAACACGCTGGCCGAGTTCTCGCGCTCCATTCCATCAACTGGCTCGTTTATCACCTTCATTGGAAAGACCTTTGGCCCGCTGATGGCGATTGCTACGACCATTGTGATCTGTGTTGGTTACATTATCGCCATGGCGTCAGTGATTACGATCTCTGGTGGTTGGACGCAGATCATTTTTCAACACTTCCTGAATATTAACATCCCATGGCAGCCGCTGACCCTGTTCTTTGCTGCTATTGTCTTTTTGCTCATGGTACGTGGGGTTGGCCTTTCTACCAGGTGGGCAGGCTATTTCTTCCTGCTTGAAATGGCTGTGCTGATACTGGTTTCGGTCATTACCATAGCAACACACGCGTCTCATCTTACTCTGGCTCCTTTTAATCCAGCAAATATATCGGGTGGAGTAACAGGATTTGGACTTGGTTTCCCGGTTGCCGTTTACCTGTTTGTTGGTTGGGAGAACTCTGCCGCACTTGCTGAAGAGACAGATAATCCACGCAAGAATGTGCCCAAAGCTATATTCATCAGCATCGTTTTGATGGCACTGAGTTACTTGTTGTTCTCGTATGCGACGGTGGTCTCTTTTGACTACAACGTTACGACTCTTGCGGCAGCGCAAGTACCGTTTATTACAGCGGCCCAAAAAGTATCTGGCGTTCTAGCATTGCTGGCGTATATTGCCGGATTCACTTCAACCATCGGCGTATTGATTGCCGGTTCCAATTCGCAGGCTCGTTTGATCTTCAATGCTGCTCGTGAAGGCTTGCTACCAGCGGGATTGGCCCGACTGCATACAAAAACACGCACTCCCTGGGTGAGCTTCCTGGCCTTTTTCGTGATTGGGCTGGCGATCACCTACATTTTCGGCTGGACTGTAGATCCCGTGACCTTCTTTGGCGAGATTGCGACGTTGGGCACGATTCTCATTGCTCTGACCTATCTCGTCTCTAATATCGCTCTCCCGGTGTATTATAGAAGATATCATCCAGAGAGTTTTTCGTTGCTCAAACACCTGATCTTGCCCGTGCTAGGTGTGATTGCAATTGGTTTTCCTCTGTGGGGGCTTGTAGCGCCGGGGCAGTCTGCCCCTTTTAGCTATTTCCCCTGGATCGCGCTTGCGATCGTTGTGATTGCCTTCATCTACGCATTTATTCTGAGCCGCCGCGATCCATCGTTGGGAGATCGTGTCGGATCGATTGTAGCCGATCGCGAGTAAGGACCGCATTTATGCCGTCCACTGTAGGGGCCGCATTTATGACGCCCAGGGAAATACATATTTGATTCCCCTGGGCGTCATAAATGCGGCCCCTACATATTATAAAACGCGAATAGCACATCACACGTATCCTGTTCGCTTGCAATAATATAATCATCAAGAGGCTCTAACAGCGGAATGATCTCTTCTGGTGGACGACTGGCAAGTAGATCCTCTTTGCTTTCCCATAGGCTAATAATAATGTGTTTGTCTGAATTAGTATCATGTCGAAGCATGAATGCGCCTTTGAACCCCTGTTGTTTACTTGCACTGGGTATCATGATATCGCGAATAATTCGTGTTGCTTCGTCCGTCGTGCTAGATTGAAATTGCAATTGTGTTGCTTTGGCGTACATTGTTATGTATCCTTGTCTGTTGATCTCTCACGCCCCTACGACTGTTTGCTGTAGCAGGTCGAGCAACCATTGTTCGTCATGGATGGGCACGCCAGCTTTTTGAGCTTTGTCGAGCTTCGAGCCAGCATCTTCGCCTACGATAAGGTGGCTGAGCTTTTTGCTGACACCAGTGGCAATGGTACCGCCTAATTGTTTAATGGCCTCTTCAGCTTCGGGGCGCGTCATACGAGTAAGGCGTCCTGTGAGCAGGAAGGTCTGGCCTACGAGAGGCCCACTTACTGTTTTGGGTTCCTCGCGCATGTTGAGTCCAGCCTCTTTCAGGCGTTCGATCAGAGCAAGATTGGCGTCTTCCTGAAACCATTGATAGACGCTATGACCGATCTTGGGACCAATGCCCGGCACGTTCACGATCTCTTCCTCGCTGGCAGCTATCAAGCGTTGCATGTCGTTGAAGGCATCAGCGAGAAGCTGTGCCGTCTTCTCGCCCACATAACGTATATTGAGGCCGAAGAGTAGGCGATAGAAGGCGCGTTTTTTGCTTGCTTCGATGCCTGCGAGCATGTTGTCGGCGCTTTTCTCTTTGATGCCTTCCAGTTGCAGCAGTTGGTCACGGGTCAGAGTATAGAAGTCGGCGACGGTCTGGATGAGTCCGGCATCCATCAATTGGGCGCAGGTCTTCTCGCCGATGGTGTCAATGTCCATTGCGCCTTTAGAGACGAAGTGGATGATGCCTTCGATGTTGCGTGCGGGGCAACTGGTATTTGGGCAATAGGACATTGCTTGATCGGGAAGATGGATGATTGGAGTGCCGCAGCGTGGACAATTCTCTGGCAGATGATAGACCTCTTCGTTGCCTGTACGACGTTCAAGGACTGGTTTGACGACCTGGGGTATGACCTCGCCAGCTCTCTGCACCAGAACCCAGTCGCCGATGCGCAGGTCTTTGCGCTGAATATCTTCTTCGTTATGTAAGGCTGCTCGTGAGACGGTGACGCCTCGGATATTGATCGGTTCAAGCATCGGCCCAGGGATTGACGGAGCCTGTGCGCCCGATATTGACGCGAATATCGAGTAGCTGTGTGGCAACCTGTGTGGGGGGATATTTAAAGGCGATGGCCCAGCGGGGATCACGTGCCACCGTTCCTAGCTCTTGCTGTTGTGCCAGGTCGTTAATTTTGATCACGACACCATCAATTTCGTAGGGCAGGTGAAAGCGCTCTTCCTCCCACTTTTTGCAGAAGGCTAGAACCTCGTCCAGGTCGTGCGCTTGCTGAATGTTGGGATTGAGCGGAAAGCCCCACTCGCGAATCAGTTGTAGCGCCTCCCAATGCGTATTGATGTTCATCCCTTGCATATACCCAATCTGGTAGCCAAAGAAGTCGAGGTGACGATTGGAGGTAATACGCGCATCTTTCTGACGGAGTGAGCCAGCGGCGGCATTGCGCGGATTGGCAAAGAGACGATCCTGTGCCAGTTCTTCATTGAGCTTCTCAAAGTTCTTGATCGACATGTAGATCTCGCCGCGCACCTCAACTTTGTCCGGGATATTCTCGCCGCGTAACTCTCTGTGGAATGGTGCGGATCGTGCGTACGTTTGGCGTCCAATCTTCGCCGATCAGCCCATCGCCACGTGAAGCACCGATGGTGAGGCGACCTTTCTCATAGGTCAGCGCCATTGCGAGCCCATCGATCTTTAATTCACACACGTAGGAGAACGTTGCGTTTGGTAAAATGTTCTGTGCCCGTTTATGCCATTCGCGCAACTCTTGCTCGTTACGTGCATTTGCCAGGCTCAGCATAGGATAGGGATGCCGATGTTGTGATACGTCCTGAGTCGGTCCTGCTCCAACGCGCTGTGTTGGTGAATCAAGTGTTTGCAGCTCAGGATGTTCCCGCTCGATAGTCTGTAGTTCTCTCATCAATGCATCGTACTCGGCGTCGGTGAGCGTGGGATTATCCTGTACGTAATATTGATAATTGGCTTCTTCGATCTGGTGGCGCAACTGTGCGACATGTGAGGCGAGCTGTTCTTCCTCGCTCTGTCCGGCCTGTTCTAATAGCGCGTGCTCTCCGCCTTTAGTAGAATGTTGTGTATCGAGGGCGTTCTGCTCATCGGGCATACCCTGACCTCCTACCGCTGATTAGTTTTGTGTACTACATGTGAAGCAGTGATATTGCTTCTGAATAAGGTCGCTTCTGGCATGATTTCTTATTCTTTTTAGTACACTTGATAGTGGAAAATCTCTACTGGCCCCTCATAGAGTCCATTAATATAGCTCCGCCACTGTGAGAAAAGTGGGCCACCACGAAAATCGACGGTATGGGCTTCCAGAGATGACCAGACGTTGGTAAGCATATAGCGTCCCGGTTGCTCAATACAGCGCGTAGAATGCGATGAAATGCATTCCGGGTGCTTGCGTATCACCTCCAGACCACGAATGATAGCCTGTCCCAGTTCATCTTCTTTGCCAGGAACAGAATTGAATACTGCGATTTCTGTAACCATAAAAACCTCCTATTAAACTGCATCCTATCCTACCATGACATGCAAGGATATGCCAGTTTCTGGATAGGGCTATTTTGGGTGTCGTAAACGCGGCCCGTACGGTGGGCGTCGTAAACGTGGCCCGTACATAATGTTTTTGTACCGTACTGTCAAGCTATACTGCGCGAATCGCTCCAATCTTGTTGGAAAGTTTGTTGTAATGTGTTTAATACATTCTGGTCTGAAACGAGAATGCCCAGTTCACGATTACTTTCCAGGGAAGCTGTGGAGATGTTCTCGGACCCTAGAAATGCTTTTTGTCCATCCACAATGATGATTTTTGCATGCATATAGAGGTGAGAATCTTCCTCAATCTGTATGCCTGAGTGATTGATTGTGTTGATGCCAGCGCTATTTGATGAGTTATTGGACGAAGGAAGAATGACCTGAACTTTGACACCACGCTGTCCCGCATTGACGATGGCCTGCTCAATTCCGCTATCCTGCATCTCTTCTGCTTCGATGAGAAGCGTCTTGTGAGCGCTATTGATAAGCGAGGTAAAAGCGTTGCGCGAGTTAACGGGGCTGACAACAAGATTGGAATCGTGAATTTGTGGTGTACTGCGGTTCCAATCAGCGTTGAAGATATCGGTGATGGTTTGCACATCCTGTGCATTCGTATCGATAATGCCATACTCGCGATTTTTCGTATAACTTCCGCTACCCAGCGCTGATGCAGTGAAGTTTGCCGTCATGATATAGGTCGTACTGCCATCGATTACCATACCTTTTTCGTGCGTCAGGGCAAAGGTTGGATTGGTAAATTGTGTGTGGATGCCGGCGGCTTTTAAACGATCCAGCGTTTCTACAGGAGAGACACTTCCACTTCCATAGGGATGTTGTTCAAGCATCACGCGCACATCAACTCCTCGATTGGCAGCTTCTTCCAGCGCATTGATCACCTTGCGCTCGGTCAAAAGGTACATTTCTAACAGAACGGTCTTCTTTGCGCCCGCAATAGCATTGGTGATGACGGTATCACCTGCGTCCGGTTCAACGAAGACCTGTACGCCCTGCGCTCCTGAGCCTACGATGCCGGAACCGGAACTGGTAGCGCTCGACCCGCCTGTACTTGAACTGTCTGCTGAGCTTCCTGCTGAGATGTTGATACTACTGCATCCTATAAGTGCAAGGCAAAGTACAAGCCCAGGCAGACAGGTGATAGGTATTTTTACCGTTCTAATCAGAGATAATCGATAGTGCATACAGCCTCCTTCTCCACATTTATGCTTCTAAATTGTCGGGTATAAACATATTAATGCGTATACCAGCGGGATAGTTTTTATCTGATGGGCAACTCCCTTCCCTTATTAATACGGAAGAGACGATAGTACGAGTATACAAAAGTTTGCACGAAAAAAGATCCTCAGTTCTGCGTAGAACTGAAGACGCCATTTTTGCATCCACATTTATAGGTATATGCGGAAAAGAGGGAGCTTCATGCTTATTATATTGAAAATTTACATGATGCGTGTATCGCCGTCCCTGCTAGATCCTGCCGTATCTCTACAGTTGTAAAGTCGCGATTTGCGATCTGGCAGGCAGTCCTCTGCCATTGTAGTAAGGACGCTGGTCGAACTTCAATTGGTCCGTTGCGATAAGCAATGGCCATAAATTGCGCATCAGGCGTTAGCGCAATATTGATCACCTCTTTGCTTACTATGATCGGTCGAATCAGCAATTGGAGCTGATTAATACTGCTTGTGTCAATCAATACAATACTTCTGTCGTATGCCGCAACAAGCAATTTCCCATCAGCGCTAAAAACTAGATCGGAACAGTGTGCTGCAGGCATACATCCACTAATGTTTAGGGAACCTGTTGAAAAGGTTTGCTCAACCTTCCCATTTGCACTGTTCCAAAAGATAACATCTCCGTTTTCGGTCAGAGCTCCGATTACCTTACCGCTTGGCTGAAAAGCTACCTGTTTGATTGCCCCATAAGCGCCAGATAATAACCCTATTTGTCTATTTTGCACAACATTCCAGAGCACTACTTTATTTCCGCTCCCTACTGCTAGTACGCTGCCATCTGGACTAAATGACTGCGCTCCTACTACATAATGTTTGGAATCGTTGGGTTCAAAGAAATCATGCACCATTTTACCTGTAGAGGTACTCCATACTGCAGTCAAACCATTAACATCACTTGCTGCAAGATGGCGATTGTCTGCACTTATTGTTATCCCTGCGATAGGTCCAAGCAAGACTTTCTTAAATTCTTTAATTTGACGCTGTCGTAGATTCCACCAGTAGAGGTTGTTACTATAATTTCCTGAAGCAACATACTGTCCATCTTTACTAAGCGCAACTACTGTTGTTCCTCGATCACCAAACGTGTCCTCATTTGAGCCTTTTAAAATTTTCAGGAGTTTACCGCTAGTTATATCCCATTCTGTAATAATAATTGGTGCTTCAGAAGCATTTGGAGCTCCCGTGACTAACAATTTTCCGTTTGTGCTTAGTGCGACTTCTGACTGGCCATATCGGTTATTGCCTATAGGGATCGCTAGCGCCGAGAAAGGCGCAAGCCTCCAAAGAATAATCTGCCCATCATCGCTGGCAGAGGCAAAGTTTTGACCAGAGTGACTAAATACGAGCGTATTTACTTCAAGCTGATGACCAGATAGGACTGGACTATTTGGTTTGTAAGAAGCCACATCAATGAATTGTAATGTCCCTGTCGTCGAGCCTACGATGAGTGATGAGTCGTCGGGTGTGAACACAAGACTCTGCACACTCTCTGTATTTGTTGTAATGATATGATAGGTAAGGTTCTTTTGAGATAGATTGATTAAAACTGCTCGTCCTTGAGCACAGGTGTTTGTACCCGAACATCCTCCAACAGCTAGAAGACTACTATCATTACTGAAGGCTAAGGAAGTCAGTATGCCTGAACCATTAAAAAGAGAGGCACTCAGTAAAAGCTTTCGCGCACCAGATAAATCCCAGACTTCGACACGATTCTCTGTACAATCGAGATCTCTACAGCTGGCAATTGCGATTGTCTTGCCATTTGCACTCCATGCGAGATCAACGAGATTAGTATTGTCATCTATATATAAATCCTTATTCCAATCATTGTCTATTTTTAACAGCGTCTTCGTTGTGTGCGTTACGCTATCCCATACCTTAATAGCAATTTCAGGACAAAAACTATTCTTACTATCAATACATTCTGTAAACGCCAGCCGTTTGCTATCCGAACTGAAAGCCAGTCCGTGATGTTTATAGAGCGTGGGCGCAGTCTCGGGTTCCAGCCTTACAACTTTTGCACCCTTACTAACATTCCATAAAGAGATTCCTGCTTCTGCTCCTATTCCCCTCACTGCCACAAACGAGCCATCTGGACTGAATTGAGCTCCTTCGAGCCTGCTATTTATATGAAATGTCATAATCTGCCGTCTACTAGACTCCTTCCAAACCGTAATCTTCCCTCCTTCTGTCGCAGCCATGATCGTTCCGCCGCTCCCATAACCGATGTCAATGATTGGATCGGTAGTGGTACCATCTGCAACATTGCTCTGCAAGATGCTTTTAATATATGGGTCATAAGAGAGCGCAGAGTAAAGAGCATTACGGGTGTCCAACATATTTCGTTGATGTGTTGCTGCAACTCCGAAAAGGAGTGCGCGGTCGATATTGTTAGAGAGCAGTGCAGTGCTTACCTGTCCCGCAAGCACTTGAGCACGGAGCGTCTGAGCTTGATCTATCAATTGGTTATTTTGAGTATGTGTGAGCTGAAAGAGCAGTGTGCTAATTATTGAAAGCACAACGAATATTGTAAGGCTTATACTAAGTAAGCTAATCTGTCGACGCTGCTGCCGTCGAAATGAGAAACGGCTATCATTTATAAGATCTAATTGTATAGGCAAGGGAACCTTTTCTTTTTTCTCGCTTAGAGTTCTCCATTGTTCTGCCTCTATTAGTGCATCCCCTCTTAATAAAAAACTTGGACTCTGCCCTTTTTTACTCCACTTCAGGGCTTGCTGCAGTAGGGCTGCCGATTGTTGCTCGAACTCCAGATCAAGCTCATATGCAACACGTACTTTCTCTACTACCTCTGTTAAATCGCTGGTATCGAGAAAAAGTATCCACTGAATAGCTCGGATTGAATTATTTACTTCCTCATAAACCACATCCTTGATTTGTACAGGGATGACTTTTTTATGTAACGAGATTGCAATCTCAAGCTCTTTCTGACATATATCCGAGTCTATAAAATCTGGACTGATCACGCATAGTAACGCATTAGCAGCAGTAATCTGGCGCTCAATATTGTCCATCCAATCTATTGCTGGTAGTATCTCTAAATCGATCCAGGGATCAAAACCCGCACTTCTTAACGCTTCATAAAGGTTTACCACCTGTTCTTGGTTGCGTCGTGAATAAGAAATAAAAATATCAGCCATATTGCTTAACTCCGGTAGTAGCCTGTTGAATAGGAATAATGTAAAATTTCCTACATCTTTTTAAAATTTTAAATTAATACATACATTTATAAGAACATTATTCCTCTTCTATCCTTGTTCACATTGTTACTTTCATTATACATCACGCCCCTAATGGACGGAGAACCTAGCAATATAGCTGAAATATAACAAGTGTAGCAAATATTGAGCTTAAAAAAGAACATTGCTACACTTGCTACGGCTACACTGCTCCGCAATATTCAAAACATCAGGAGAGAAGGAATATAGGGGGGTATATTCTTTCCCTCTATATTCCTTCTCTCCTTTTCCCAACTTTAAGGTTGAGATTTTAGATGACGTCCTCTATCATCGTGTTTTTCTTGCATATTGTGTGAGGTGATCTATGACTATTATTCCTCCTTCCCTCAATTTAAGCTGCTTCTAGAACGGAGCGTGAGCCTGTGCTTAGAGGTACCTATGTTGAGACCCGCGATACCTTACTGTATTTTCTGACGGCTTACTGGAAAAATAGCTCAGTGGCTATATAATGGTCTCTCAACACCACCATCACGAGAGCAGGCACCCCTCACACCAGCACTATGCGTATAGTCACCATTGTAGCATTCAGCGACATAGCCATTTGTATCTTTTCCAAAACGTCGAGACACACGCGAAATAGGTACAAAAGGCTGCAGGAGGATTGTAGATAAGATTTCCCGGTGTGAAATTATAGCCCCAGGGATTTCCATTGACACCCGATGGTGGCGCAGGAACAATCCTGAAGGTCTTTTGCGTCACAAAGCTTTGTCCCCCCTTGCTTCCATTCACAATGACGATGGCTGTTCCACTGTTACATGGTGCTCCCTGGCCCCACACCCACGTGAACCGACCGAGAACATTGGCATGCTGGTTGGGGTACACGATCCTTATTACCGAGGGACACCGATAGAAGATGCGCATCGCAATACCCGCTTGCGGTGTCGTTGCGATGGTGATGTGACTTGGCTTGTGCGAATTGATCACACCTCCAATAATTGCCACAGTGAAGCGAGGAGTGCTCGCCTGTACAGATTGGTAGTGTAGAGTAAGTCCGACTAAAAGTGTAAGCGCTACAGCGAGAACAAAAAAAGATGCAAGTACTCTCTGTTTCATTGAAACCTCTTTTATAAGTATTTTTTACTATTCTAGCAGGGATGCATGTCGATAGAGTGGAGAAGTGGTTGAGATTATGTAAACTTTCTTGCGTATATTTCATTGGTTGGCTCAGGAATTGATACAAATAAAAAATGAGAGGCAGGGAGGTACTTGGAGAGATCTATTGGAAAAAGGGATAATCCCCACTGGCACAAGAGGTTATAGCAGGGAACTCAAAAATATTAGGGCCAACCAGCATCCTGATGGGTGCACCAATGTCCACCCGTCAGGATGCTGGCTGGGAGAAGTCTCAACTCTTACTACGAGGTACTACAGGTTGTTCCGTTGAGAGTGAACGCGGTAGGGGAGGGATTGCTACCACTCCAGGAGCCATTGAAGCCAAAGGAGGTTGAAGCACCCACTGGAATTGAGCCGTTATAGCTTAAATTCTGGATCGTTGCCTGTTCTCCTTGCAATGAGGCACTCGCGTTCCATATCTGGCTGATGCCTTGAGTACCTGGGAAGGTGAATTTCACAGTCCAGCCATTGATAGGAGTCGTGCCAGTGTTTGTAATTGTCGTGCTATTGGTGAAACCTCCTGCCCACTGATTCTGTACAACGTAACTTACTTTACAGGCACTTCCTGATGAAGACGGCGTTGGTGTTGCAGTAGGTGTAGGTGTCGAACCCGGTGTTGCAGTAGGCGTTGGCGTTGAACCTGGCGTTGCGGTAGGTGTTGGTGTCGGTTGCGTATTGAGAAGACCATAGATCGAGAGACTGGTCAGTGTACCGACGAAGACCTTTCCGTTGGCAATCGTTGGCACAGAAAACTTTGTATAGCTATCGAGCTGGTCACGGGAAGAGTTTTGTCCACTATTATAGAGTTCGTTACCAAGATTGGTCGCATCATATGCACGCAGCGTGCCAGAACCATTAGGATTGCACCCATTGCCACTACAAGTGCTAGGAGGGCCGATGACCCAGACAATCCCTGTGCCACTAACGTTCCCATTACTGCTGATTGAGGGGGTGACGCCCGGATAGGCAAAGGATTCAGGCGTTTTGGAGGTTGGCGAGGATGAGAGCGTGTCATTCGTGATTTGGAACGCTTTCAGCGCATCATTAATACCACTGATGTAGACCGAGGCACCGCTCGCGGAAGCCCAATAGGCAGGAGTCGAGAATAGGGCACCGAAAGTATGCGGAGGCGTCTCCTGCACCACTTTATCGCTTGTCGTCTGGTTTACTTCAGATGAGCTACAGTTCAGATTAGGATCTTGCGTGAAGTGTCCCATGTTGTCCCGATCGACAACGTAGATGCGTCCTTCTTTGCCACCTCCAAGCGCCAGGTGTGGATGTGCAGTATTGGTCTGGTCGGGGAGAAGTAGTGACGCCACCTGAACCTAAATCTATGTCACCTGCAGAGAGGCAGCTCTGGTTAAATGGTGTGAAGTAGTCATTGACGCTCAGACCATTCTGCGCACTCATCTTGAGAAAGCTATCGCCAGAGTCGGGTCCACCTGTATTCAGATCAAAGGTTCCATTACCGCTTATCAGGTAGACATTCCCGCTACTATCGGCTGCCGGCCCGGATCCACTCATCCAGACGCCACCCTCGCTCCCGTTGGAGCTATCATTGTAGACTGCAACCTGGTGCAATGCAGAGTTCGTATAACTATACCCGATGAGCCACCCATGATAGGGATCGGTATCCCCAAAACTGGCCCAGGAGATATAGACTACCCCATTTGCCAGAAGCAATGCAGGGCGCTGATCCTCTGTCTTTAGGATTAAAAGTTATGCTACCATTCGAATTATCATAGCCGCTTCCAGTTACGGATGCCTGAATGACGATCGGGCTGCCAGGCTTCTCTAAGCCGGTCGTCACATCGATGGCATGCAGTCGCTGGATGTATTGGCTACCATTTTCTTTTGTCATTGCGACCACATAGAGGGTATTCGTACTTGTGTCAATCACAGGAGTGCCTGTAATTCCAATCTCCGGACTGATATCGTAGTTTGTATAGCGTGTAAAAACGTCACCTGGAGGGGACCGGGGTCACACTGGATGAAGTGAGAAAGCTGGTTTTCCATAGTGGAGCAACAGCGCTCGTCTGGTCTGCATCGAAGGCATAGACACTATCATTTTCCGTGGCGACATAGACGACATTATGAGTATTGCCTTGATTGTGACGTTTGGGAGATAAGAGTGGTTGGGCATAGACCTGCCCATCGACCGGATAGGTGACGCGTTTGCCAAACTGGCTACTCGTCACATTGCTGGTAGTGAGAGTCGTTTCATTGGTATTTTGACCAGTACGAAGATTATCGTTATGGTATGTAGTAACGGCTGTATTGGCTGCTGCCGCTGCAGTATGGAGATTGTCTGCAAAGATCGTGCTTCTCTCTCCTAGAAAAGCTGTGATGAGGAGGGAGAGAATCGCTATGCTGGCAAAGAGAAGGCGTCTAAGAGAGCGAAAGCGTATGGGGTCTCTGGATAAGGTGTTGTTTCGATGTTGCATGTAAAGTTCCCTCTTTTCATGAAAGCTACTCATCCTAAAGTATCTCAGGTATACTCATTACTGAGTTAGACGACGATTGCCTGGATGTTGAGAATGTGTTTTTGATCCTGAGAAGGCTTTTCCTGCCATGAGTCAGGATCAAGTAATGTGGTTGGTGCTGCTTTTTACACGTTGCCAACGGGTAAAAAGATGATCACCTCCTTTGTAATCTTGTTAAGTTAACATCTTCGATTGTTCTTGAGGCATGAGTGTATATTCAATTTGTTCTCATCTGAAGAAGCTTGTTGTAGTTATTAGTTCAGGATCAAGTGAATATACTCTCAATGCTTAAGCAACGTTTTTCAGCAAATACAAAGTATATTAATAGCAGAGGTTTGACTTGACGATGAATATTTTTGAATAGTTTTTTATGCCAGAATTGTATTTACCAGAGCGAGAAAGATGAAGAAGTTGGGGATATTCGCAACCTGTACGGAGGACCAGCTCAACCATTTCCCTTCCTTTCGTACGGTCACTATTCCCTCTGTTTACACCAATCTCTTTGATCTGGCTCCAGGAAATGAGTTCGTTACTATTGCTTACTCCTTGTAAGTTTATGCTCAGCGAACCGAAGGTAATCGTGCTGCCTGCTTTAAAAGCGGCAATGACCAGCGGCAACTTGACGCGTGTAACCATATCACTGATGATATTGCCCAGGCTTCCGATGTTGGTAATTCTATCATTGAGAATCAATCTGCTTATTATTCAAGCCGCGAATGGTATACTTATATTGCGTGCCCATGTAAATACCATTCATATATCGTCTTGTGACGCGCTGCCACATACAATCGATCTGATCCCAACGAAATGCATCGATTTTATTGCCTTTAGAGAAGGCAAAACCTTCAGAGTAGACATACACATGCCATGAGCGATAGATGAAAGGATAGAACAAGCAATAGAGTGCTACCAGCAGTAACGCCACGCCGATACCTATCATGAAGGGAGCATTGTTGCTATCGTTGATATTGCGGGGCGAGGTGAGCATAGTATACGCAAAAAAGCCGAAGCAGGCCGCCAGAATCAGAGCAATAAAACCACAGATGAGTGTCGATTTAGTGTATTGGACTCTATACTCTTGTTGTAGCGTTCCAAGTTGATAGGTTATTGTCAATTGCTCCGCTTTCACGGAGGATGGCTGATCTTTTGTCGCTTGTGTCGATGGGGACATACGTGATTACTCCTTACGATAATTTCTACTACAAAAAATAGAGTGATATGGTCAGGTTTTTCTTCTATCCTTATAGATAGTCAAGCCGGGTGCGAGTGTAGAGGCTGAATAGTTATATAACGTTTCTGAATCACTATCATAACAAATTTTTGTAATTATGCTGATTAGTTGCTATTGTTTGTCAGACAGGGATAATCATAAGAAACTGTGTTGTCACAACCAGGAGGAGACCTTCTGTACATTCCTTTTTCCTGCATAACATGCTAGCGAAAAATCAGGCCCAGAATGAGACGGGAGAGCTATGGAATGGAATTAACTCGATTGGAGTCAAAAAAACGAAATCCCCAGTTCTGCATAGAACTGAGGATTCTCGTACGCTTATTTTGCGTGTTTATTTGGGAGCTGTGTGTAAGAATATATAGAGCGGAGCCAGCACCAGCGTGATTGTGCTCAGCAACTTGATAAGCACGTGCAGTGAAGGTCCGGCGGTATCCTTGAAGGGATCGCCGACGGTATCACCCACGACGCTTGCTTTATGGGCTTCACTCTTCTTGCCCAGGATGGTGCCGTTGGGATCGAGGCTACTCACCATCTCGCCCTGTGCATTGACACGCAGGTAGCCAGCTTCGATGTACTTTTTCGCGTTATCCCATGCACCGCCACCATTGTTGAGGAAGAGGGCCATGACGATGCCACCCATCGTTCCGACCATCAGCAGGCCAGCTTCGGCCTGAGGTCCCAGGATCACGCCGACCGCGACGGGAGTAAGCACGGCGACAAGACCTGGAGGATCATGGCGCGTAGGGCACCACGCGTGCTGATATCGACGCAACGAGCGTAGTCTGGATCGACGCGATCAGCCGGGTTCTCGGCCATAATCTTCGGATTCTCGCGGAACTGGCGCCGGACTTCTTCGATCATGCGTTTCGCCGCTGCACCCACTGCGCGAATAGCAAGGGAGCTGAAGAAGAAGATCAGCGTGATGCCGATCAGAGCCGCGATGAAAACGGGGATGTCCGCAAGATTGACGTTGTAGACCGCCGGATTATGCTCGGCGGTGTAAAGCACATTCAGGTAGGCACTGAAGAGCAGGAACGCTGCCAGAGCTGCCGAACCAATGCCATAGCCCTTTGTAAGCGCCTTGGTTGTGTTGCCGACGCCATCAAGGGCATCTGTAATATTGCGTACCGATTCAGCCTGACCACCCATTTCAGTGATGCCGCCAGCGTTATCGGTAATCGGACCGAAGGTATCCATGGCGAGCACATAAGCACAGCTCATCAGCATACCCATGGTTGCGGCGGCGGTGCCGAAGATGCCACCAGAATTGATTACATTCGCCGCACCTGCGACCGTCGGGAAAGATACCTGGCTGCCAAGGAAGTAGGATAGTCCTAATGCACCGCAGATCGCCAGTACGGGCAAGGCGACGCATTCGAGGCCAACCGCGATGCCAGTGATGATCGTCGTCGCCGGGCCTGTCAGAGTAGACGCTGCAATCTCACGTACCGGACGCCAGGTACCAGCCGTGTAGTATTGTGTGATATATACAAACGCGATACTCAGCAAATGCCGACCGTGCCTGCCAATCCAAACCAGACCCACGCTGGTATGCTGAGGCTGGCGCTTTTGGCACCATTCAGAAGAAGGTAGCTTGCGAGAAAGATGCCGACGACAGAGATGGCACAGGTGATCAAGTAGCCATACGTGAGTTGCGTCATGGCGATAGCACCGGGATCGCGCCCGTTTGCCTGATCCGGTTCAATAACAGCCGAGGGGCGTACGTAGAGAAGGCCGATGGCAGAGGCGATGAGGCCGAAGGCATGCGACGACGAGCGGGAAAAGGATCCACCCGATGTTATGTGTTGCGCTATAGAGCGTGACGCCGAGGATCATCGCGCCAATACTTTCAGCCGCCGTTGACTCAAAAAGGTCGGCCCCACGGCCAGCGCAATCGCCGACGTTATCCCCCACCATATCGGCGATAACGGCAGGGTTGCGAGGATCATCTTCAGGAATGTTGGCTTCAACTTTGCCAACGAGGTCAGCACCGACATCGGCGGCCTTGGTAAAGATACCACCACCCAGTTGTGCGAAGAGCGCGACGAAACTGGCACCGAAGCCGAAGCCGACGATCAAAGAGGGTGCCACGCTGGGATTGGTCAGGCCACCATAGGCCCAGAAGACTATCGATGTGCCCAGCAATGAGAGCGCAACGACGGTGAAGCCCGAAACGGCCCCGCCACGGAGAGCGACGATCAGAGCCTCTCCCAGGCTACGCGTGGCGGCACTTGCGGTACGGATATTGGAGCGTACCGCTACGTACATGCCAATATAACCAGAGACGCCTGAACAGAATGCACCGATCAGGAATGCAACGGCTGTGTGCCATCCCAGGCTGAATTTATCACCCTGGCCGAGAAGGGAAAGGACCAGGCCGACAACAAGTGCCGCAACAATAGAGAGAAGTGCGATAGTGCGATATTGGCGATTGAGAAAAGCCATAGCGCCTTTAAAGATATCATCAGCAACCTTTTGCATGGCAGGAGTGCCAGTATCTTTCCTCAAAACATAGCGTGCAAGGGAAATAGCAAAGACGATTGCGAGAATTCCCACAATTATGGGAATGAAAATATAATTGGTATTCACGATATGAAACGCCCTCCTTAGGCTAATGTATCCCCAATCAACGTTGACCAGCAGGTACATCGTGACGGAACCTGTATAGGAGTCCAGTAGTAGTAGTTATCTACGGGAGTCTTTGAGACGCAGTCAGTGTAACATACGCACACCGTGGAGTGACAAGAGTGGAATTCCCGGTACAAAACTACCCACCTCCCGACAATTATGGGTAGGAGTGGCTCCTTGCGATCTCCCCGTTTCAGAGAAATTTCATCATCATGTGAACAGGATGGTCGCAAGGACATGCCCTACCTTATGAAAATTCTCATACCGCATCAGGGAGTGAAAGTTTCCCTGTGCCTCCAGAGAGTACAGCCTGAATGCGCGGCAGGAGTGGAACCATCTGCTTCTTGCGCGAGACAAGTCCTTCCACAATTAGACGAGTGACCATCATCCTCCAGAGGCACATTCAGAGCATCGGCAGCCGCAATCTCGCCACCATAGACCAGCAGGTGGCAGCGCATATTGATGATGTCGACGATCATAAACAGGAAAGAAGTATAGCCATGATCGAGTGTGATACGTTTCATAGCGGCCAGAAGTTCCTGGGTGCGTTTCTCTATCGTTGCCGGACTGGCAGTCTCGACGGTGCCGATCGCGAATTTTGCGTCGCCGACGGTGAACTCTTTGAAATCGGAGGTGATCAACGCTTCGGCAGGCTTCTCGTTGAGATCGGTGGCGGCGGCGGCAAAGATGGCCTGTCCAAATTGTTCGATGTCCTCACCCGCGATAGCGGCCAGTTCGGCGGCGACGCGCTCATCACGTGGAGTACAGGTGGGTGAGCGCAAGATCAACGTGTCGTAGAGCAGACCAGCGAGTAAGAGGCCAGCGACGTCACGTGGAATGTCCACCCCTGCTTCATGATAGAGGCCAACGATGATAGTGCCCGTACAACCCACTGGTTCGGCTCGAAACATAATTGGCTTGTTCGTATGGACATCGGCGATGCGGTGATGGTCGATGATGCCAAGTACCTCGGCCTCCTGGATGCCATCAACGGCCTGTGACTGTTCGTTATGGTCGACCAGGATCACGCGCTTCGGTCGTGCATTGATGAGGTCCGAACGCGTAATGTAACCGACCAACTTGCCATCAGTATCTACAACGGTCATAGAGCGACGACGTGCCACAGTAGATTGAATCTCGCTTATATGATCTTCTGGATGGCAATAACTAAACTCGCGGTTCATAATGTCCTGCACGCGTGCACTCAGATTGATGAGGCGTATCGTGGTGAACGTGTGGTGGCCGGTACTGATGACCATCACGCCATGTTGACGAGCAGCAGTCAATGTGCGCTCAGAAACGAGCAGATCGCCAGTTACGACGAGGGCCGCAGCGCCTCGCTCAATTGCGATCAACTGTGCATCTTCACGGTCCCCGATTACGACGAGGCAGCCCTGCTCGATATAATCGGCCATGGTATCGGCCTCCATCGCGGCGACCAGGATACGATTGCCGAGCTTCCGGCGACCTTCCACCAGCACGCGACCTTTGAGCACATGCACCAGGTTGTCGCGTTGGAGAGGTATACGATTCACCGCTCGTGGATCGAGGTCATTGAAGAACAATTTGGCAAAGTCTTCGTTCGCAACAATGCCATGTACCTTATTCGCATCATCTACGACGGGCATCGAGCTGCGATCTTGTTCCTGCAACAATTGCCCGACATCTAAAAGTGGCTGGTCCATATAAACTGATGTAACGCCCCGGCGCATTGCATCACGAACTTGTAGATAGACATCATCGAGAGCCTCCGGTGGCTCTACCTGAAAGCGGTCCAGGATGAATTGTACCTCTGGCTTCAATTCGCCATTGCGTGCGGCGATGGCATGTTCTTCGCCCTGCAACTGTAATAATCGCGCATAGGCGTAGGCCGATGCGACTGAGTCCATATCAGAATTTTTGTGTCCAATCACGTAGATAGGTTGCGCCATGGTTTATCCCCTACTCTCTGAAAAAAATCCTTGCTTCTCGCACGTACCAGACAACTAGCTTCATTTCTTCTCTATTGCTTTCGTGATGAAATTATGAAATTTGCACTATAATCGTAGCCGTACTCGACGCACTGTTACAAATATGATCCCTACTAAGAAAACTAATAATACACTGATGCCGATGATCAATGCAAGAGGTATGCTTGTCTTTCCCACCATGCTCGTTCTTTTCAATGCTTGTTTGGCGGATGGTATTGGTATCGTCGTTGACGATAATGAGCTGATCAGTTTATCGTGCAATGTATCGTCTGGCACTGGGTAATTGTACCTGTGGGTTAGACGGTGGAACTCCATTTCCTACATAGCCTGTATATATATTATGATAACTGATGGTCTGTAACGTGACAAGAACTATTTTCTTTACCTCACTGGTGTTGGATGCGGAACTGCTACTTAGTGTTATGGTATATGTACCTGCTCTGGTATAGGTATGGCGTACCTCTTTGCCACTTGCCCGCGTGCCATCGCCAAAATCCCAGGTATAGGTAAGAGCATTGTTGGTGCTTGTTGGAACAAAGGATGCGTTAGCATTAAGGGTTATATTCCTGCCCTACGAGCGTCTGCCCTATATCGCTGATGGTTGCGATAGGAGTTCCGGGTGATAGATTGCTGGCGGCAGTTTCTCCCAGTATAGAGGGTTGATTGAGCATCCAGGTCGTGAGCATCCCTGGTAATGCCAGTGCCAGCATAAGCGCATTAGACTTTTGCGATCCCCCTTGCGCAAAGGTATTCATGAGCTGAATTGTATCCTGTTTCTGATCAAAAGGATATGACCATGCGGGCGGATGATGATCATAATAAGTAGAATTCCCTGCAAACGTGGCGCTGGGTATCCCCGCCAGGGTAAATGGCATCTGATCACTGGCACCCAGCGTATCGTCAAGCTGTTTGACGTTACTCAATTGGGCGGCTGTGAAGAGCGGTTGCGCGACATCCTGTTTGCTTGCTCCATGATAGGTAAGAGCCTGGAAACCGAGTGCCTGGAACTCTTGAAATACGGCGGGAACTGCCTGCTGCATCAATGAACGAAATGTGAGTATATTCTTCTGCTGTGTTAACGAGAGCTTGTCCTGAGCTGGATACAGAGCATTATTTTTAAGTGGTGACATATAGATGTAGAATGGCAGGAGCGGATTTGCCAGGCGTCCGAGATAACGGAGCGGATAGGCAATGCCGTTCTGCTCCTCGTTGAACATGGCGACGATGTTGGAGAGATCGCCATTCACGGTACTGTTTACATAATGAAATGATCCCAGTAGCCCTTGCTCTTCGGCATCAAAAATAACGAAACGCAATGTTCGTGCGGGATAGACATGATGGCTGCGCCAGTACTGGCCAAGCGCCCTGGCAACGCCAAGCTCGATTGCGCATCCACTGGCATCATCATTTGCAGATTGCGTGGAGATCGCCTCTCCATCATAATGGCAACCAATGACCACTACCTGTTCAGGATGAATTGCGCCCGGCACGCTGACTTCGACATTGAAGGACTGGAGTGACGGGAGGACGCTGCGCCCAACCAGTGGCTAGAGAATGGATCATGCCGTATCTGTGCGCCGAATCCTTGCAGATCTCGCGCCGCTTCTTGCGCCCAATAGTGTGCAAACTCATCATGTCCATTTTCGGTATGGGGTAAATTCACGTCATAGCCTGACTCACGATGCTGGAAATGTGTGGCCATAAAGAATAGTTGATCATAGATATAGCTGGGATCGACCGTGGGAAAATTCGCCGTTGTACTGTGCTGCCGCGTTACAGAGAAGGAAGCGGCACTGGTGGGAGTGTCATTATTGATAGAAGTATTGTGATGAAAAGAATTGTATAGCCGATAGTACGCTATTGCCTTTGCACAAAGAACATCCTTCTCGATAACTCGTGCACATTCTATAGCATGTGAACATATGTATATTGCACTTAATCATAGCACATGTAGGCCGTACACCATACATTGGATTATAATAGACATGTATCAATTATCATAACACAAAGAGCCTAAACACGTTCACATGTAGTGAACGTTATGCTCATGCTACCATTTTTTACAGGTCGATGGATAGAGTAGCCATTTTTACTTATTTGTTAAGGAAAAGACGTATCATCGTGATACACTCAGAATGGAAGTGTGAGGGATGGAAGAGTACTGTCTAAAAGTGCGAAATGTGAGAATGATCTATGCAAAAGCTTGAAGTATTGATAGAAGAGAATGCGTTTGGCTCTGTACGCCCGGTCGAGGTCGTAGCGGATGCACCTGTGGGTGCGCTTGTGCCTGCTCTGGTCGAGGAATTGAAGCTTCCTCAGACGGATCTTTTTGGTAAGAAGCTAGTCTATATGCTTCGTCATTCGGCTGGTGGGCGTATTCTGCCGGAGCATTCGACGTTGCTGGCATCTGGTGTCGAGCCAGGTGCACGCCTGGCCCTCGATTCTTATGTATTGGATGGTACGGTTGCAACGTTGGTGCAGAATGCGCCGGTATCGGCTGTCGCCTGATCCCGCCTTGCACTCTTCAGCAACTTTAGCTGATGCGGATAGCTTTGCACCTTTGAACGTCAGAAACACAACTGGCAATCTGCCTCCTCTGGAGGAGAAACCGCGTAAATGGCGGCGGCGTGCTTTCTTATTGGTTGGTGCGGCTGTACTGGGTGTTGGTGGGAGCGGTCTGGGTTATGCTGCCTATCGCGCTTATATTGGTAAGCCGCTTAATACAAATAGTGCAAAAAAAACACTGTGCCTCAGGTTGTGCAGCTCAGCCGCAAGGCCTCGACAGCCAAACCGAAGCCTGCTTTTCCTACGATGGCGCAGGCTATTTTTACCTTCACCCATCATAAACAGATGGTCCGTTCTGTCGCCTGGTCTGCCTGATGGCACTCTGCTTGCCAGTGGATCTGATGATGCGCATGTTTTTATCTGGAATCCCAATGGCACGGTACAGCATGATATTCCTCATCCTGGTTCTGTGCAGTCGCTGGCGTGGTCACCTGATCAACAACGATTGTGACAGGTTCACAGAATCAGGTTCATTTTATTCTGCACAGAATGCAACGCAGCGTAGCGTGCATCATCATGCAAAGACTGTGACCGAGCGTAGCCTGGGCGGCGCATAATCAAATGCAGGTGGTTTCTGCGGGTCAGGATAACCTTGCACTCGTCTGGAATACGCATAATTATCAGCGGCAGGCGACGTTCCAGCGTCATACGACGCCTGTTATGGGCGTTTCCTGGTCGGCGGATGGGCAGGTGGTTGCCTCTGGCACGCAGGGGGGTATCATACGTGTCTGGCAGGGGAACAATGCACAGGAGATTCATGGTGGATACGTTATTAATGTCTCGGTTCGTGCCCTCGCTTTTGCGCCAACGGGTACACAGCTGGCTGTTGGCGGGAATGATGGCGTGGTGCGTATCTGGAACGGTTTAACCTGTCAGCAACAAGGGAATGCAACAATTGCCAATCAGTGTGTTGATGTGCCCATGATGTTGCAGGTGTCAAATACTGCTGTTCGCACCGTCTGCCTGGTCTCCGGATGGACGCTTTCTGGCTGTTGGGACCAACGATGGGAAAGTGACGGTCTGGTATCCCGGCTCAAGATCAGCAAAAGCCCATTTTGACGGCGAAACAGAATAATGCCGTACATAGTCTGACCTGGTCACCACAGGGAGATCAACTGGCCATCTGTTCCGGCAATGTTGTGACGATCTGGAAATTGATGTAAAGCCTGCGTTTATTTCGCGCAGCCTCTTCTACAAATTGAACCAGCGTCTCCATATCATGCAATGCTCGTGCCGAGATCGGGCTGCTCTGCTGTGGCACGCTTGCAAGTGCATCATAGGCTGACTGGCACTGTTGCGTCAGAAATTGTTGGCAGTATGCTTTTGTATGTGTACGTTCAAAGATTGCCAGCACGTTCTCTACCTGTTCTGTGTCAGAGGATCCTCCTGCTGATAGATGGTATGCAATGTTTGCTGGTCGTGCTGTATCTGCCTGTTCCAATGCATGTAATACGGGAAGGCTTTTCTTGCGTCGATAGACGTCACCAGCGGGCGTTTTTCCCAATTCCGCCGTCGTGGCCCAGATGCCCAGCAAGTCATCGCGAACCTGGAAGGCAATGCCCATAGCCTTGCCAAAACTGCTCAAGCGTTTGATGATCTCAGCATCTCGTGTGCCCAGATTTGCACCCATTTCAGCAGCACAGGCCATCAATGCAGCGGTTTTGCGACTGATCATATCGATGTACATTGAGACAGAAATATCCTGACGAGCTTCAAAGCTGATGTCCAGGTATTGTCCTTCTGCCAGTACCAGGCAGGAGAAATCGAGAAGTTTACCCAGTTTTGCCGCAATGTCGCTCTCTACTCCTTTTTCGAGAACATTCCATAATGTCAGGCGTGCCAGTGAAAACATGCCGTCACCAGCATTGATTGCCTGAGGAACGCCCCATAGTTTCCATACGGTCGGGCGATGGCGGCGTTCAGCGTCGCTATCCTCTATATCATCATGAATCAATGTGAAATTGTGAGTAAGTTCGATCGCTACTGCCGCTGGTAATGCACGTTCCAGGTAATCTGCATCTGGAGTTGTGTCATTGGCAAGTCCCCATGCACCAGACGCTTCATAGGCCAGGAGAAGCAAGGTTGGGCGCAGCAGTTTGCCGGAATTGTTTTTTGTGGGAGCAAATTGGGCATCTACCTGCCCAAGATGATACTGGAGTTGTCCATAAAATGGAGCGCATGAACTTCCGGCCAGTTCATTTGCGTGTTCAAATGTTGTACGTAGAGCAGCATCAATCACCTGCTGATGGCGTTGAAGTGTACTTTGAATTGTTGATGAAAAACCATCGATTAGTTATTAAGAGACGGTCAAGCGCAAGCCGCCCCTCATCCCCTTTCTCTTGGGTTATCCCAGTATATTTTTGTTTGACCTCTGAAGGGACGCAAATAGCCGATTCCTTTCTCGACCCTACTTGAGGTACTGAAAAATTAGGGATGCAGATAAAAGAACACAGCCGCTACGAGCGTGCCAAGCACAGTAATACCCCCTGCCAATCCTTTGAGCCCCCAATTTTATAGAATGGTGAGCACAGGTCGCAATAGCGGTTGGTATATTGATAGCGATGGCCGCGCAAACCCTCACGTGTAATGACCACATCGTCGGTCTTACGTTGTGTGTGCAGTTCGTCGCACACGTAACGCCCGCATCCTTTGCACATAAATTGATCGACGAAGTGCGAAGTTCTGGAAAGTGACCATTGATCGGGGTAGACTTGCGTACCGCAGATGTAGCAGACCTGCGTTTGCGCTATTCTCATCTGCTTCTCAGCACAGGGCGAATGCTGTTGCTTAGGAAAGTGATCCTGGCAGAAGCCGTGATGGCAGTCTGGACAACGTCCAAGCGCTTCCTCATTACATTCGTGACAGCGCCGTTTCGCATGAACGGATGGCGGCTGATAGCGTTTCATTTCACCTGTATTGTGCATAATATCCTCTCGCTATTCCTGTATGTATTTCCTTGCGGTTATTTCCCATGAGTTGATTAATAAAAGATGCCGTGATGTGATCTATGGGTAATTATAGCAAAAAGTTGGGAAGAAATATAGCGATCGAATGGGGTATGGGTATGCGCTGATGTTCTGATAGATATCTGATACTAGTACTCTGGGTTTCGTGAAGCACGACCCAGCGATACAATCGAGTAGATGGAGATATATTTTTTTATGCCTGCGCAACTCTCGCCGACCCTCTGGCAGCATCATCAACTTGACATGGGGCCAACAAACGTATGTAATGGGGATTGTCAATGTAACGCCCGATTCGTTTGCGGGCGATGGGTTGGCTCGTGAAGGACTTTCTGAAGAGGCTCTGGTGCAACGTGCTATTGTACAGGCACAACGCTTTGTCGCCGAAGGGGCATCTGTTGCTTGATGTCGGCGGCGAATCTACACGACCAGATGCTGCAACCGATCTCCGTCGAACAGGAACTGGCGCGTGTTCTTCCCGTGATTGAGGCGCTCCACAATGTCTTACCCGCTGAGGTAATGATCTCTATCGATACCTATAAAGCAGAGGTGGCGGAGCAAGCATTGCAGGCGGGCGCCTGTATTATCAACGATATCTGGGGCTTACGCATGATCCTGAGATGGCGGCAGTTGCCAGTGAACATGCGGTCCCAGTCGTCTTGATGGCGAACATGCGTGGATATCAGAAGCGAGAGATTGTCAGCGACGTGGTGCGTTTCCTCGCCAGAAGTATCGACCAGGCACTGGATGCAGGTATCGCATGGGAGCATATAATTGTCGATCCGGGTATCGGGTTTGGCACCACACCGGAAGAGAACCTCACGTTGTTACAGCGCCTGGGAGAACTACGTGTCCTTGGGCGTCCTATTCTGCTCGGCAATTCGCGCAAATCAACCATTGGCAAAGTGCTTGGTGGACTGCCCGCTTCTGAACGCCTGGAGGGGACTGCCGCATCTGTTGCGCTTGGCATCGCTCAGGGTGTGGATATTGTGCGTGTGCATGATGTTCACGAGATGATGCGTGTCGTGAAGATGAGTGACGCTATTATACGTGGAAATTTACGTTGACGGATGATAGGGCGCAGAGGAGAGGAGAATAGCTTTGAATTATCAGGAAGCACTTGCGTATATTTATAGTTTTACCGATTTTGAACGTGGTGGTGCATATACACGCGACCGTAGCGAGAATCTGCCGCGTATATCTCGTCTCCTGGCACAACTGGGAAACCCACATCAACAGTATAATAGCACGCTTGTTGCCGGAACAAAAGGCAAAGGCTCAACGGCAGCATTGATTGAAAGTGTACTGCGTCATGCTGATCTGCGTACTGGTCTCTATACGCAGCCGGACCTGCATACCTTTCGTGAGCGGATGCGTGTCAATGGTCGTCTTGTCAGCGAAGAAGAGGTTGCCGCACTTGTTCCAGAAATAATGGCTGCGATGGAAGAGATTAAAACACAGGATCTAGGCCCGTTCATTACCTATGAAATTGGTACCGCCCTCGCTTTCCTCTACTTTTATCACCAGCATGTGCAGCATGCAGTTGTCGAAGTTGGCATTGGTGGACGGTTGGACGCAACAAACATCCTGCAGCCACTTGTCTCCGTGATTACCTCAATTAGCTTTGATCACATGAATATTCTTGGAGACACGCTGGCTAAAATTGCCACTGAGAAGGCTGGTATCATTAAACAGGGTGGCATAGTTGTCACTTCGGCCCAATCTCCAGAGGCATTGCTTGCTATTTCCACGATTGCATCCCAGCGGGCTGCTCGTATGGTGCGTGTTGGCGCTGAGGGAGAAGACGTTGCCCAGACAGACGTAGATGCAGGACAGTTGCCAATTATGAGCTATCGTTACTCTCTAGAGGCGCACAGTACTAATCTGCCGATTGAGCAACGCTTCACCATTAGAACGCCGCAACAGGTATACACTGATCTAGTTATTCCATTGGCCGGACTGCACCAGGTTGAGAATGCAACGGTCGCTCTGGCAACTCTTGATATGCTGCGGGAGCAAGGTGTGCAGTGGAACGAGCAGGCTCTACGCGAAGGATTTCGCACTGTGCATTGGCCCGCACGTATAGAGGTTGTGGGAAGCGAGCCGACCATTGTAGTCGATGGTGCACACAACGCCGATTCGATGCAGAAGCTGATGCTGGCACTACGTACCTCGTTTACGCTACACCGTCTGATCGTGGTCTTGAACGTGAACCGGGATAAAGATATCGTTGGTATCGTCCAGGCGCTTGCAGAGGTCGATATCGTTATCCTGACGCATATGAAGAGCAGTCCTCGCGCGGTTGCCATTGAAACGTTACAGGAACTTTTTACCAGGCATGCGTCTTCTGTACAGATTTTCGTTGCCGAGAAGAGCGAGCAGGCAATGGACCTTGCGCTTGAACTGGCTGACCGTACTGACCTGATCTGTGCTACTGGTTCACTCTATCTGGCTGGCGAGGCCCTACGCTGGGCTGCCGCACATGGCAACGCTACCGCTGCATCAGAGATTGAGGGTGTCGATCACTAACGTAAAGGCACGAACATTTGTAGGGGCGCAGTTCACAAGCCCGTGCGGGTTCACAAGCCCGTGTGATCCCTGGTCATGTTATAATGCTGAGTAGAATAATGTAATTCGCCATCACCAGGATAAATAGTATACCTGGCTTCAACGAGGAGGTTCCTTTATGCAAGGTTTAATGATGGACTATCAGTTGACGCTCACCCATGCCTTTCGTCGTGCAGAGCGCTATTTTTTTCGCAAAGAGATTGTAACTCAGACGGAAGGTGAGCCGCATCGCTATACGTATGGAGAATGGAGCAAACGTGTACAGCAACTGGCACATGCCTTGCAAAAAGCTGGCGTAACGGATGGTGAGCGCATTGCAACTTTTGGCTGGAATACGTATCGTCATCTGGAACTCTACTACGCCGTTCCTTGCATGGGGGCTATGCTGCATACGCTCAACATTCGTCTTTTTGCTGAACAACTTGCCTATATTATCAATGATGCAGGCGATAAAATTATCTTCGTTGATGGTGATCTGGTGCCTGTACTGGAGAAGGTAGCGGACCAGATACCCACGGTGAAGCTGTTCGTTATTATGGGGGATGCGCCGTATACCACCGAAAAGTTGCAGCCTTCGGTTGATTACGAAGACTTTATTGCCGATTCTCCTACGACCTATGATTGGCCTGAGTTGGACGAAGATACAGCCGCTGCGATGTGCTATACTTCGGGCACCACAGCCAATCCCAAAGGTGTGATCTACAGTCACCGCTCGATCTTCCTCCATTCGATGGGAGTAGGACTTGCCGATGGCCCTGCGCTCTCTGAGAATGATACTGTCCTTCCTATCGTACCAATGTTTCATGCCAATGCATGGGGTTTTCCCCATGCCGCAGTGATGATGGGATCGAAGGTTGTTCTGCCAGGACGTTTCATGGACCCTTTGCGTATCGCGTCATTGATGGAAAAAGAGCGTGTGACCCTTACATCCGGTGTGCCCACAATCTGGATTGGCTTATTGAACTTGTTGGATAAAGAGCGCTTCGATTTCTCTGCTTTACGTGCCATTTATTGTGGTGGTTCAGCCGTACCACGTGCCCTCATTGAAGGTCTCTATCGCAAGAATATCACAATCGTCCAGGCATGGGGTATGACCGAAACATCACCGCTCGCCTCAGTCTGTAAACTCCGTAGTTATCAGCAAGATCTGCCTCTGGATGAGCAATTCGACATAAAAGCCAGGCAAGGAACCATGCTACCGGGAGTGGATTTCCGGGTGATGGATATCGAGACTGGGAATGAGGTACCGTGGGACAATCAAAGCTTCGGCGAATTGCAGGTACGTGGGCCATGGATTGCGCGGGCGTACTATAATGACTCTGAGTCCGCCACGAAATTTGCGGATGGCTGGTTGCGTACAGGAGATGTGGCCGTTGTTGATAGTGATGGAATAATTCAACTGGTCGACCGCACCAAGGATCTTGTCAAATCGGGTGGAGAATGGATCTCATCCGTCGAACTTGAGGGCCGCATCATGGGGCATCCCAAAGTGCTGGAGGCGTGTGTCATTGCCGTTCCGCATCCTCGCTGGTCTGAGCGCCCACTTGCATACGTGGTGCCTAAAGCAGATTTCGTTGGTCAGGTCACGAGCGAAGAGATTATCGACTTTCTGCGTCCCCAGGTGGCGAAGTGGTGGTTGCCCGATGAGGTCGTCTTCATCGATGCCATTCCTAAGACCAGTGTCGGCAAGTTCGACAAAAAGGTGTTGAGAGTACAGCATGAGATGGGGACGAGTGTATAAGACAAGGTTGAATTGAGATGCTTTATTGGCCCTGAATGTAAGTTCGGGGCTAATTTTTGATTGTATTACACCTCCACTCCAAACAACTTACTCAACAATTGCACCGTAAACACCAGCACCAACTCTCGCTCAACTCTATTCTCTCCCTG
The DNA here is from genome assembly GCA_963731415.1 of uncultured Chloroflexia bacterium. GTDB lineage: Bacteria > Chloroflexota > Ktedonobacteria > Ktedonobacterales > Ktedonobacteraceae > JACDAE01. Next base: position 604,542 of record CAVSVN010000013.1, on the reverse strand, counting down.
CTCCTGCAACAACTTCTCTACTACCAACGGATCAAAGATGCCCGTCCCTTTTATCGCTTCAGGCGAGAGTATCTGTTGCAGTAGTTCAGACTCCGCAACTCGCCTCAATGATGCAGCAGGCGCGATAAGTGGTAATGTAGCACGCATTTTTATATCATCTGGCAGAGAACGCTGTCTCAATTGTTCAAGCAGTTCGACCTTTGCTGCGCCATCGTTCAATGGTGCAGGTAGCCGTGTCAACATATCCATGACGTGAGTGTTGAGGTATGGTGAGCGTACGACGAGTTGTTCCTGTGTTGCCAGTTGCTGGGCTGTCTGTACTATTTTGTCCGGCAGGCGCAAGTGCAAGTCGAGGTAGTACCATCCCTGTCGCTTATCCTTAAATTGTTCCGCGCGTCGTGCCAATTTGCGAGCGTGCAGCGTATCCTCCCAACGTTCCTCTTTTCGTAGCGCCTTCACCACATCTTTTGACCAGAGAGATGAGATTTCTTTCTCTATTTGTCCTGTCTGGGTCTGAGTATAAAGGGCGAGCATATTTTTTTGTGGTGCTCCTGTTACAAGAGAAGGCGTTGGACCTGTCAGGACGCTGGCCCCCAATCCGCTTATGGCAACGCGTGCGCCTGTCTCGGCAGCAGTGGTGTGTAATAGTTGATGCATGGCAACTGGTCTTGTATCAATACCTGGGGCTTCTAATCCGCTCAGGGTGGCAATCCAGAACTCGGGCTGATCAACGCCTGCAATTTCCAGAAATGGACGTTGACACGCTGTTGCGATCTGCTCAGCCTGCTTCCAGCCCTTCGTCGTTGCTCTCTTTGTATAACCGAGCGTGGCAATAGTAAATGGAGTTGGAGTGTGTTGTGTTGCTAGAAATGCGGTCAGGGCGGAAGGTGTTTCGCCACCAGTCAAAGCAACGAACTGATCGTGGGGAGGAAGAATGCCGTTTGTAGCCTCATCAAGTAGTGTACGTAGCTGCTCATATGCATTTTTTGTTGTAATGGGTTCATCGAGGCGATAATCGGTCGATGCGTTGACCACGATTTTGGTACGTTGCCAGCGCAGGATGGAGCCAGCGGGTACAACACGAATGTCTTTAAATGCCGTCCAGGGGGCAGGAATAAAACCATAGCGTAACAGAGTGTCCAGGGCGGCAAAATGTAGTTGGCGTGCAACACCAACCGCCAGAAGTGCCCGAATCTCGCTGGCGAAGAGTAGATTACCCTGTGCAGGCCAGTTCTCAACATAATAGAGGGGATGAGCACCAGAGAGGGGGCGTCTATAGACAAGAGTGCGGCGGTCGGGAACCCAGTCGAGCACAGGCGGATCATCATTGCGCTGCATTGCATAACTGGGGTCCGAGAAGGCAATGAGGCCCATTCCGGCCTGAATTGTGCGTGCGAGCTGTCCTCCATGACGACCAAGGAGGTCGCTCATGGTGGTAAGTGTTTGCGCAATAATTTCTTGTGGTACCTGTTCGCCTGTAAGCCATCCTGCAAGTGTGGGCATTGTATCTTCCTACTCATCATAAGATGCTATTACGATGATCTTCTATGTTGTACAACGTACTATTGGCATTGTAGCATCTTATGGGAAGAGAAAGTGACCTGAAAGTTCAATGCATTATCCACCTGCTCACGTTGCATTCTCATGTGGCACTATGGCATACTATCCTTGATAACATAATAGAGTGAGGGAGTAGTGAGTACACCACCATTTGACGCCACCTCAGAGATTTCATCCCAGGGAGCGCTTCTGCCAACAGGCGTCCCTCAACTAGATCGGGTGCTGGGTGGGGGACTACCACAGGGCACGTTGGCGATTATCCTTGGTCCACCCGGTAGTGGGAAGACGACGCTGGCAAGCCAGATAGCGTTTGCCGCCGCCCGACGTGGGCAGCAAGCGCTATTATTAACTGCGCTCTCGGAACCGACGACGAAGTTACTTGACCATCTGCGCTCCTACAGTTTCTTCGTGCCCGATCTGATTGGTAGCGGCATTCAGATCTTTAGTTTGCAACAGTTTCTTACGAAGGGAAAACCCGCTACGGCCCAGGAGATTGTGACAGCGGTACATCAGACACGAGCAAATCTGGTTGTGCTGGATGGCTTTCAAGGCATGCGGGGTATGGAAACTGATTTTATGGCAACTCGTCAGCTTCTCTATGATCTGGGTACCCGCCTGAGTCTCCTGCGGAACTACCACGCTGATCACGACGGAGGCTGATCCACGTGATCCGGCTCTTTTCCCCGAGATGACTACAGGTGACGCGCTCATCGGTCTATATTTTACATTGCAGGGGATGCGTGCGTTACGTAGCATGGAAGTGCTCAAAGTGCGAGGACGAGCTTCCTTGTCAGGACGCCATAGCATGATGCTGAGTTCAGAAGGTGTACATATTTTTCCTCGTCTGGAGAGTTGGAGCAAACGTGCAACTTTTAAGGCTGGCGAGGCGATAGCTGGAGAGATAGATGTACAAGAACGCGCCACTTTTGGATTGTCCGAACTCGATATACTCCTTGGTGGTGGTCTGACGCGGCATACAAGTACTTTACTGATTGGTAGTCTGGGAACGGGCAAAACGCTGCTTGCCTTGCACTTTGCGTTAGCTGGTGTGAGCCATGGAGAGCCAGCACTCTTTCTTGGTTTTCGTGAGACGGGCGAACAACTTGTGCAGAAAGCTAATGCCTTTGACATGGGTTCGCAGTTGCGAAAAGCACTGGCCCCAGGTGGAGGACTCACCTTGCAGCGTTGGGAACCCGTCGAGCTTGATCCTGATCAGGTTTCTGCTGACCTGCTTGCGACGTAGAACGAACTGGAGCACGTCGAATTGTGATTGATAGCATTGCTGAACTAGAACGGGCTGTGCGGAAAATAATGGTGCGGAGCGAACTCTAATTACCTGGCGGCACTACTGGCGGCATTACGGGAGCGGGGCGTTACCTTGCTAGCAATTAAAGAAACCTCCAAAGGTGCCGTGACCCAACTGGATTTTTCAGTGGATGCGCTGGGAATTCTGGCGGAAAATGTGCTGCTATACAACAACTGGCGTATCGTGGAAAGTTGCACCGGGTTCTCTCCATCCTCAAAATGCGTTTCTCTACCATGATTATAGGTTACGTGAATTTGTGGTTACGCCACCAGAAGGTATCCGTGTGCTTACGACTGACGAAAGTGGGGAAGAAGTTCTGGCTGGCCTGGCTGAAGTAGAGGCAGGATCGCAAGATGGGAAGTCTATCCGCCATTATAGAGGGAAGGATAAGTATGGGGAACAGATCCTGCACGTGGCACAAAGGAGCCGCTATGATTCTCATTGTAGACGATGAGATCTCTATTGCGGAAACGCTCGCCGAGTTTGTCATGGAGTTGGGTTATACACCTCTGGTTGCCTATAATGGGCAGCAAGCACTTGCTCTGGCCCGTGAGCATTGGCCAATCCTGGTGATGACCGACATGATGATGCCACTTCTCAATGGAGCTGGTCTCATTCAGGGGTTGCGTGTTGAGGCGAAGAATCGGAAAAAGGTACTGCCTCCTATTATATTGCTGAGTGCTGTTCGTAGGCAGACGCTTACGGACCTCCATGTTGATGCGCATTGTGCCCAAGCCCTTTGACCTGGACCATCTGGAGCAGGTGGTGTATGGGTTACTGGGAGGGGGAAGTTAAATGCAACCGTTTCCAGGGCGTCGTAAACGTGGCCCGTTGACGGTTGGGCGCGATAAATCTGGCCTAGTATAGGTTATGTCAGTCGTCCTGCTCCTCGTGTTTTTCGTTTTTCGGCCTGGCGGCGCAGTCGTTCCTGTTCGCGGCGTTCCTGTTGCAGACGACGTTTCTCTTCCGCTTTTTTTTGTGCTTCGGGTCGGCGTTAATGACATTCATGGTGGTCGCGATTCCTTGACGGATAATTAGAGGAATGGCTTCAAGCGCTCGATCTTCGCCGTTGCTAACTCGATGCGCTCATCTCCATTTGGAACGCCCAGTACATAATCAACGGTCTCCATACGATTATTGGTAGGACGCCCGATGCCGACACGCAAACGCGGAAACTGGTTCGTGTGCAGGTGATGAATGATACTATTCAGCCCATTATGTCCTCCTGCACTGCCATTACTACGCAGGCGTACTTTGCCAAGGGGAAGATCAAGTTCATCGTAGACAACAAGCACATCCTCGGGCTGCACTTTATACCAGCGTACCAGTTCGCCCACGGCCTCACCACTATTATTCATATAGGTAAGTGGTTTGATAAGTACGACTTTTTCGGAGCCGATATTGCCATTTGCCAGCATTGCTCTGCCTCGTCGCTCCCATGATCCATCTTTGTTGCTCTGCCAGCCGATCAATGACGCGAAAGCCGACATTGTGGCGTGTCTGCTCATATTGGGGGCCTGGATTGCCCAGGCCGACGATTAACTTCATAGAACAATTCCATATCCATATTGGATGTAGGGGTGCCATTCATAAACGATTGCCTGAACTAACGACCATATGCCAGGCGTGTTGCCAGATAACGTGGCAGGCCAACCTTGATGATCTTCTGCTGCGTCTTCTCGAATGGATACGGGATGCGATAGAAGGTGATGCCCTGCTCAGTATCATAGATCATGAAGGATGCGCGAGGATCACCATCACGTGGCTGCCCAACTCCACCAGGATTGACAATTGCGCGATAATTGTCCGGGGCCTGCCACTCTCCTTCCGGTGGTACGACCATTTCATTTGTGACGTTGACCATACTCTGGCTCAAACCCAATAACGCCAGCAGTTCCTCGATCTCCTCGTTAAGACGGTCCTCGGCACTCTGGATGGTCTCTTCGGATGTGATCACCGTCTTCTGAAGATTGTCGTCTTCGCTCTCAAAAGAACTATTTTCGCTTTCTACTTCTGCATCAGGCTCCTCACCGTTTTGTGCTGTCTCTTCTGAAGTGGGGTCCTCTGTATCCTCTGTCGTTTCTTCCTCTGGAGATGTTGTATCCTCTTCCGTCTCCTCAGCTAATATGTCAGGAGCGTCGTCGGCCAGTTGCTGATGAAGTTTTGTTACTTCTTCTGTGGCATCGGCAATAGAGTTTTGCAGAAGATCGGAGACAGCCGAAGCATTTTCTGTTGTGGCTTTCGTTGTTTGTTGTTGTGGACGTACAGTCGCCAACTCAGTTGTGTCATCGTCATCGGTTGCATCGTTTGTACTGTCAGTATCCACAGTGCTCTCGTTCTCATCGATGGTTGGTAGTGATACGCTGTTCTGCTCGTTTGCGAGTGGATGAGTTGGAGCAGTTGCGATAGTATCAGGCTGCTGAAAAATAATAGGAACGTGGGTATGACCGACGAAGCAGAAGCGGGTAGCAAAATATTGGAAACTACGTTCCGCCAGGACTTCCGAGGTGAGATATTCCCAGAGAGGCCCATAGGGGCTTCCGTGTACCAGGGTACACTCGTCAATTTCGAGGCGTTCAGGCAAATTGGTAAGGAATTCGCGATGTTCTTCAGTAAGCTGCTGGGCCGTCCATTCGGCTGAGATGCGAGCAGCTTCGCTGAAATCCTCCAGGTCAATCTTGCCAACCGCTGCCCAGTCGTGGTTTCCTGCAATAATAACATCAGTACGTTCACGAAGTTTAACTATACATTCATTAGGATTGGGTCCGTAGCCAACGAGATCTCCCAGGAACCAGAGCTTGTCGATAGGTTCCTTCTGTGCGATCTCATCAATTTTTGCGAGCACGGCTTCCAATGCTTCCAGATTTGCATGGATATCAGTAAAAATGGCGTAACGCATATTATTATACTCTATTCAAAATTATGGTACTGGTAAGTGTGACTATTTTACCATGTTTATCGTAACCTTACAACAGAAAAAGCGAGACATCTTTTGTGAACCTGTTATGTCGAGGGTGCTAGCATCGGTAATGCAAAGCCCCAGTTTAACAACGTCATCGCATCCTTGCTCTCGTTGTGCCTCCGTGGGATCATTGAGCACTACGCCGATCAGGTGATGTCCGCCGCGAGTTGCGGCGAATACGAGACAGAAACCTGCCGCATCAGTACTGCCAGTTTTGACTCCCAATGTGCCGGAATATGTACTGAGCAAGGTATTGGTATTGAGCCATTTATGCACTTGATGCTGAGCTGTTGCGGGAAGATTATATGTCTGGGTCTGAACAATCTGAGCAAAGAGTGGAATATGCATCGCATATTCTGCCAGTCGTACAAGGTCGGATGCACTGGTATAATGATTTTGATCATCCGCCAGATTGAGGCCATGTGGATTGTCGTAGTGTGTTTGAAAGAGGTGAAGACGTTCGGAAAAAAGATTCATAAGTGTCACAAAATGATCTGTGGTGCCTCCTACGGCATCAGCAATCACAAGCGCAGCATCATCGCCCGAAGGTAACATCAGTCCATAGAGCAGTTGCCTCAATGTGAATGTCTCTCCTACTACAAGATACGCGCTACTGGCATCAGCTGGCACCTGGTCAAGTTCGGCCTGCGTGACCGTAACTGGCTGATCGAGCTTCCCAGATTCAATAGCAATCAGTGCGGTCATGATCTTTGTTGTGCTTGCCATGGGCAAAGATTTATAGCCATTGACGTTTTCTAAAATATTCCCTGTATCCATATCCACCAGATAGGAAGCGGTGGCACTGAGGGCAGGTGGTGTACCTCGCACGGTTAGAACTGGTCTGGGTGTGGGATTGGCTGTTGGCGTCGGTGGAATGGGTGTAGGTGATGGCGTGGCCGTTGGTGGAGACAGCGTTGCAACAACATGTGCCCCCACTGGCGTAAAGGCCATGATAGGAATGAGAGAACACAAGCAGAAGCGTCAATATTAGTAAGATAATAGCAACAGAACGACGTTTCATAAACATTCTCCTGCGGTATTATTAAATTTTAAATGTATATGTATATTTGTTATTACCAAATGTCTGCTGATATGAGGTTTCAACCCTCCTGGTGAACTAATGCGTAGGGGCGTCACCTTGCGTGCGCCCCGGTCCCTGACAGAGAACGTTCCCCGAGTCGGACGGAGGCAAGCACGGATCGGGCGGAGGCAAGCTCACGCCCCTACGCATTCTCCTGTCATTCGTCTTGTTCAAACGAGATTGGGTCTGCGCTCATTTCGTGGGGACCAGGGCGCACGCAAGGTGACGCCCCTACGCAAATTCCCGCAAAGAACGTAAGATGCTGTTTCTACCACATAGTATTCTTATGACAATTTCGGCCAGCATGTATGATAATCCGTTACGCGCTCGAAAGCATCAGCTACGCGCAGGATGCTTTCCTCGCCGAATGCTCTTCCGAGCAGTTGTAGACCTACGGGAAGCCCTTCGCTGAAGCCGCCAGGAATAGAGACGCCACAGATGCCAGCCAGGTTGGCGGGAATAGTGAACACATCCTGCAAGTACATCTGGTATGGATCAGAGATTTCACCGATTTTAAAGGCGACCGTTGGCGATGCTGGACTTACCAGTACGTCGAAGCGCTCAAAGGCCTGCTCAAAGTCATGTGTGATAAATGTTCTGACCTTCTCTGCCTGTTTGTAATACGCATCGTAGTAGCCAGCGGAGAGTGCATAGGTGCCAAGCATGATACGTCGTTTGACCTCAGGCCCAAAGCCGAACTGGCGTGTCTTCTCCATTGCATCCCACATCTCTGACGTATCGCGATATGAGTAGCCATATTTGACGCCATCGTAGCGTGACAGGTTCGCGCTTGCCTCTGCTGGTGCAATGATGTAGTAAGCGGCAACACCATATTTTGTGTAGGGCAAGGAGACGGGGCTGACTTCTGCACCCATCTCGCGCAGGCGTTCGATATCTGCGCGTACGCGCTGAGACGACGCCGGGTTGCGTTCCCTCGACCCAGTATTCTTCCGGCACGCCAATTTTCAGTCCTTTGATGTCGCCACTCAGCGCTTTACTATAGTCTGGTACAGGATTGGGCGAACTGGTGCCATCGAGTGGATCATTTCCGGCGATAGCCTGGAGCAGGAGCGCGGCATCCCGCGCGTTGCGTGCAAAGGGACCGATCTGATCGAGGGATGAACCAAAGGCAACCAGGCCGAAGCGCGAGACGCGTCCATAGGTTGGCTTGAGGCCGACCAGGTTGCAGAGTGAAGCTGGTTGTCGGATAGAGCCACCTGTATCGCTACCATACGATCCCATTGCCATGCCTGCTGCAACGGCAGCCGCAGAACCCCCGCTACTGCCACCCGGAGCGCGTTCCAGATCCCAGGGATTGTGCGTGGGAAAGAACGCTGAATGTTCGGTCGAGGAACCCATGGCGAACTCGTCCATGTTGGTCTTGCCCACCATCACGATGCCTATCTCATTGAGGCGTTTCATGACTGTAGCATCATATGGTGGCTTGAAGTGTTCCAGCATACGAGAGCCGCAGGTAGTGGTGATGTCTTTGGTGCAGATCACGTCTTTGATCGCGATAGGAATGCCTGTCAGAGGGAAGAGACGTTCTCCACTGGCGAAACGGCGATCCGCTTCCTCTGCTTGTTGCAAGGCCAGTTCGTCGGTTACGAGGGTAAAGGCACGTACCTGTGGCTCAACGGCGCGGATACGTTCAAGATGCGCTTTCGTCAATTCGACCGAAGAGATTTTCTTTTGACGTAATAGCTCAGCTGCCTCTGAAATGCGTCAATTCATAAAGTTCGGTCATAGTAAACTACTCTCCCTCCAACACCGCGTTCACTTTCAGGCAGTTATCTTCCTGGTCGGGCGCATTGGCTAGCAAGACTTCTGGTGGATAAGATGGCCGTGGAGTATCCGGGCGCATAATATTGGTGAGGCGTGAGGCATGAGCTGTTGGTGAGACACCGCTGACATCGGCCTCCTGTAGAATGCGAATGTTCTCCAGGATGACGGAGAGTTGACTTCCAAAGGTTTCAATGTCTTCCTCGCTCAGGCCCAACCTGGCGAGTTTGGCTACATGTTGTACCATCTCGCGATCAATCATTTTATATCCTCTTTACTCTATCATCACCAGCGCACATGGAAGCCGCTTATATACTCGGTCGGCGTTCGCCAGTTTGTCTGTACCTCGTCCACCTCAGCGGAACCTGGTCCCTGACGCAGCAGTGTGAGGAGGCGTTCAAGTGCTGGTCGTGTTCCCTGGGCAAGTACTTCTACATCGCCGTTACTCTCGTTTCGTGCATAGCCACGCAGTCCAAGGCTCAGGGCTTTCTGGACCACAAAATAGCGAAAGCCGACTCCTTGCACATAGCCGCGTACGATAGCGTAGAGTTCCTCAATGCTGTTGTTTGCGTCGTTCTGGCTCATGATTCCGCCGTGTAGTATCAAGTCAATTGCGTGCATATCATAGCATACTCTTGCTCTCAGGAATAGCCCCTGAATACTAAAATGTTTTCCTTCAAGACGCAGAGTTATGGAGGCCTGAAACGTTTTGTGAGGCAGGAATAATAGGGGAAGTGCAACATAATATATCAGGCTGTAGTGGAGAAAATACTCCCTCCACTACAGCCTTTATTGCTCGCAAATGCATTTTCCATTTTCACCTGGTTCAGGTGTCAATAGATGACGAATGGGTTTATTCTCGTATGACTAGCTGTATGAGACGGAGAAGCTGTTATCGATGAAGTTCTCACCACCACTTGATGAGGTGATTTCAAAATAGCTGAGGCATCAGCAAGGTCCCTATAAAGGTTGCCCATTAGCATCGGTTTGCCACGATTGCGATTGAAATTTCAGGAAGATAGCCGTCCATTGCTGAGTGGAGGGAAGGTAGATGAGCAACGCACCATCCTGCCAACTTCCATTTTCAGAAGAAAAGCTGGAATCGGTATCGCCCTGATTCATATGAATGTCGTGGATGCCGTTATCTGGCACAAAACCAAAGGGCTGATCTGGAGTATTTGTCTCGGGCCAGCGTTGACCAAAGGCGCAGATAAACCCGTTAGGGTCTGCTATAGCCTGCTGAATGTGAGTATCCAGGAGCTGGCTCAGTGTGTTCTCTGCCGCAATAGCAAACAGTTGGTCTACCTGGCTGATTGGAAATAAGCTGCCACGTACGTAGTCAAGTGCGAGTCCTCCTGGTTGACTGGTTAGAGCGGTAAAGGTAGATGGAAGTGTGCTCAATTGGCTTGTAATAGTATTTTGGAAATTTGAAGCAATGTAATATTGAAGATCCACTGGCTGATTCTGCGACTCCACATTGACTGCGATGCGGTACTTCGTTTCGTTCGCATCGACCACCAGAATTTGATAATGCGGACTCGCCGCTGTTGCCTGGACTCCCTGTTGTGGACGCGCTTTCAACACGCCGTAATCCTGTATTGGCATTGAAAATCTCCTCATTCTAATTCGTGCTATGAATGCTGTTTGTACGATCCATTTTTCATTTCATCGTTGTGGTGGCACGGGCGTTGTCAACGCGGTCCATATGGTGGGCATAATCAACCTGGCCGTACGGTGGGCGTCGTCAACGTGGCCTCTACGTTTACACGTATCATAATCTGTTTTCGCGCCGTTCAATGTATGGAAGGTACTTTCAGGAAGTGCGTGCAACAAAAGGTGGTCAAATAGCGTACATACTAGAAGACGAATTGGTGCCCTTCATCATCCCTGTCGTACATAAGTTCTTTCCTATCCCTTGTATCATTGTGCTGTTATGGGATACACTATATTGTTATAGTTTAAGAGTGGTAAGTTCATAATGGTGGATGCTTCAGTTCGGAGAATAAGTAAACATGCAATCTGTACAGGATTTAGCGACCGCAGTACAACGGGTCGTAGCGAATGTTGAGCGAGTTATTGTTGGCAAGGCTGAGCCAGTTGCCTTCAGCCTGATCGCTGTAATTTGTGATGGACATGTGCTGATTGAGGATGTGCCCGGCGTTGGGAAGACTGTCCTTACAAAAGCGATTGCCCGCTCGATCGGGTGTACGTTCAAACGTATTCAGTTTACTCCTGACCTGTTGCCAAGTGATGTAACGGGTGTTTCAATCTATAATCAGAAGTCGAGCAATTTTGAGTTTCGTGCCAGGCCCGATTATGGCGCAGATAGTGCTCGCCGATGAAATTAATCGTGCAACCCCTAAGACGCAATCGGCCCTGCTGGAGGCGATGGAAGAAGGCCAGGTGACGGTTGATGGCGTATCCTATCGTCTTCCAGAACCATTTATGGTCATGGCGACGCAGAATCCCATTGAATATGAAGGCACATTTCCTTTGCCCGAAGCACAGCTCGATCGCTTTATGATGAATATTAGCCTGGGCTATCCTAAAGCAGTGGATGAGATGAATATTCTGGATAGCCACCAGCATCATCATCCTCTGGAAGACCTGGCGCAGATTATGACGGCTGAAGAACTGCTGCTCATTCAACGCCAGGTGCGATCCATTCATGTTGATCCATCGATACGTGAATATATTGTGGCGATAGCGAATGCGACGCGTGCCACATGCAAGCATCTACCTGGGGGCAAGTCCTCGTGGTTCGCTTGCGCTTTTCCGTGCCTCGCAGGCGCTGGCGGCTATGCGTGGGCGTGGGTATGTCATCCCTGATGATGTCAAACTGTTAGCGAAGCCAACGTTGGCGCACCGCCTTATTGTAACTCCTGCCGCCCGTGTCCGCTCGATTACTTCGTCGGCAGTGCTGGAGGAGATTTTGCAGACGGTTCCGGTACCAAATGCGTGGGTTGGCGGCGGAAAGGGGCGCTAAGCGATGCGGTCCTGGCAAGCTGTGCTTCTGATTATTATACTGGTTTTTTTCTCTATTAGTAGTGGCTGGAAGGTGCTCTATGTCCTGACCTATGTACTGCTCACTTTGTTTGTGCTCTCCTGGTTGTGGGCACGCTATAGCTTGCGTCAACTGGTCTTTCGTCGCACGTCAACGAGTGGACGTGTGCAGGTTGGCGAGATTTTTGATGAGCGCCTGATGCTGGATAATCTGAGCGTAATGCCGAAGCTATGGGTGCAGATTGCCGATGGCTCAACATTGCCCGGTCATCGAGCTGGGTATGTTGCCAGTTTAGGGGGACGCAAACGAGCGACATGGCGTGCACGTAGCGTCTGCAAGCAGCGTGGACGCTTTCAACTGGGTCCGGTGACGGCGACCAGTGGCGATCCCTTTGGCCTGTTTCGCAGACGTATCTTCATGAATTCATCCAGTGAACTATCTGGTTTTGCCGCGTGTGTTGCCGATTACCAATTTTGCGCTTTTCACTGGTGGCTTGCCGGGTCGTGGACGCAGTTCGCGTCGTGCTTTACAGGCCACGACCAATGCGACGACCATTCGCGATTATGTTGCGGGCGATGCACTCAGTCGTATTCACTGGCGTTCCAGTGCGCACTATAATAAGTTAATGGTCAAGGAATTTGATCTGGATCCGGCTGTGGATGCGTGGATCTTTCTTGATCTACATGAGGATGTGCAGGCAGGGGAAGGTGAACATTCGACGGATGAGTATGGCGTGACGATTGCCGCTACGGTTGCAACCTATCTGCTGCGTCAGGATCTCTCTGTTGGTATGATTGTGAATGGCGAACATCGCGAATTCCTTTCGCTGGATCGTGGTGATCGCCAGGTTGAACGTGTATTGGAATTGCTGGCTGTCGTGAGGGCTGGTTCAGGGATTGATCTTGAAGGAAGCGCTGGCCCTGGATGCCTTTCATTTCGGGCGTAATACAGTCGCGATTGTCATTACGCCATCCAATTCGCGTGATTGGCATGATGGGCTGCGTCATCTACAACGTCGTGGCGTGCAGGTTGCTGTTGTGGGATTGGATGCAGGCTCGTTTGAAAATGAACCTCCCGATGAGGATACGCTGGCCTTGCTGGAAGGTGCTGGAATACCTGTAATGCGTGTAAAATATAGAGATCCTTTAGCTCAAATTCTGGAAAGTGGTTCCACAAATGGCCGTTATGCTCAACGGAGGTAATAGTCAATGCGCGATGCTGCGATTGAACGACTTTCAAAAATTGTCTCCGATGTTCCCACCAAAGAGGATGGTTCCGGCGACAGATCGCGCAAGCCTCTTATGGAAATGCACATTGGTCTGGCGGAGGGATGGTTCTCGCTGATCTTGCTTGCCATTGTCGTCTATAGCACGATCTGGTCTGTGCAGGCGGTCGGATGGGTCGATCATCTTGGTGTGCTTACTCTGACAACGTTGCTGGGGTTGATCGCAGGGGTTGTTGCCGCCAAGCAACGTCGCTTCCCACGCTTTCTTGCGCATGGTCTTGCATTACTTTTTGCTCTGCTCTTCTCCTTCTGGCAGGCTGCTGCTAATTTTTATCAGGGAAACGCGACAGCTTTGATAATGGAGTACAGCATTGGATCTCGTCTATCACTGTCGGTGGTGTAGGCGACGTGGATGCAATTTTTTTCTTCTTTATTGTAGCCCTTAGTTTTCTTCTTGCTTACACCAGCGCCTGGTTGGTCTACCGTACGCGTAGCCCCTGGTTAATGGTGGTTGCCAATGCGGTCGTGCTGCTCATCAACCTGGATAATACCTCAGATGGCTTCATCATCTTCCTGGTGATCTTTTTGATTGCTTCCTTGCTTCTGCTTTTGCGCTTTAATTTATATGAGTCAATGCGTCGTTGGCAAAAGCAGGGTTTGCGGTATGCCGAGGATCTGGGATGGGATGTGATGCAGGCGGGGGCATTGATCTCAATCGGTATCCTGATTTTTTCCTGGTTATTGCCTGGAAACTATATGGACCCGACGGTTTCGCAGATATGGAATACCAATTCTAATCCCTGGACACAATTGGAAAACACCTGGAACCGCGTTATTTCTGTAACGGGTGGGAGCAATCCAGCCAATCGAGGAAACTTCAGGGATACGCTTGTGCTAGGCGGCAATCCCAACCTCACGAATGAGACTGTTTTTACTGTGAAGGTCGCGATCACCAAAATAGTGGACAGTATCTTGCATCGTTAAGCTATGACAACTATGATGGGCATGAGTGGACAGATACACAAGTGGATACAGCAGCGGTGAAAGCCAATGCGGCGATTACCTATCCTTCAGCATCGCTCCCATCAAGTGACGCAGAAGATTACGGTAGTCAATCCACCAGGGGAGCAGTATCCTTATTTACTTGGTGCATCGGAAATCTCCTCGATTAGTGTGGCGGCGAAGGTGCAAGAGAGCCATCAGAGCGGTATTCCCATGGCCTGGTTGGGTCAGAATGGTTATCTGGTCGCGGGTGCGAGCTATACGGTTACGTCTAATATCTCTTCAGCTGACGAACCGTCGTTGCGCAGTGTATTGATGCCGCAGAATGCTCCAAAAACGCTGCCTCCAGATGAGAACACGCCAGGTTCCCATATCCTACTACAATCCTACTATACTGAATATGTATACGCAATTGCCGAAGCTTGATCCGCGTATTGCCAATGCTTGCCCAGCTCGATAACGCATGGTGAAACAACGATGTATGATAAGGTGTTGCGCTGGAGACCTATCTACGCACCCACTATACGTATAATGTGAATATTCATCGTCCATCAGGTGATGAAGGCGTTGCGTGGTTTCTGTTTGATAATCCGAACAAGGATGGTTTCTGTAACTACTTTTCTGCGGCTATGACGCTGATGACCCGTTCTCTGGGTATTCCGGCTCGCGTTGTGGTGGGATATGCACATGGAACGTATGATGCGCACATAAGCAAAGTGTTATTCGAGGAACCGATGCTCATAGTTGGACGCAGGTCTACTTTGCGGGTTATGGATGGATAAATTTTGAGCCATCGGCGAGCTTTGCTCAGTTCACTCGTCCATTGCCCGAATCAGTTCCCATCAGTCACTTCAAGGGAAGTAGCAATAGCCTGCCTAATCTGCCTATTCCTGCCAGCCTAGAAACAGCTTGAACCGGGTCGATAGCTCTGGAGGTGATAGTGGAAGCACAGCAGTAACGTCAAGTGGGCCATCTGTAGGAATGTTCCTTGGTGGGCTTGTTCTGTTACTGCTGTTTGCCAGTCTCTCGTTTAGCCTGTGGTGGAGACGCCTGTTCCGCAATTACGGATTGCCGATGCAGTTATATGGCCGTCTCTGTGTGCTTGCGAGCTGGGCTGGAATAGAGGTGAAGCAGTCGCAGACTCCTTATGAGTATGTGCAGGAACTTGCCCTCTCTACTCCGCGGTGAGGCGGAAACGCTTGAGAGGCTGGGGGACATCTATGTGCGTGACCGATGGGCCGATCCCTGCCAGTGGAGATCACCCACGTCGTAGTGGGGAGATTGAGCAATTGCCCGGCATCTGGAAGCGCCTGCAGCCGCATCTGTTCCTGTATGTCTTGCGTCATCCTCACTTCTTGCGCTGGTTGCCACAAACGCTGTGGGGATCCATTATCTCATTCAGGAGACGGCAACGAGCAAAGCACGTACCCGATGTGGAGGACCTGTAGCTGTTCTGCTTGACCAAATGGCTGACTTTTCGTACACTATAGCTTGCAATCCCTTAACCTGAAGAGGTAGAGGGTGCAAGCTTTCTTTTCGATAATAGGAGGATTTTCATGCCTAGGAATGACGCTGTGGATGATGATCAATCACTTGCATCAGCGCCCACTGATGCTCGCACGAGGAGTTGATGTTGTCAACGCTCCACCTGTATGGTTGCAAACATTAGACCTGGCACGCAATGTTGCGACGGCTCCCAATGGCAATCGCTATGTGGTGGCAACATTTGATGATGCACGCACCAGTGGGCAATTTGTTACCGCTGTTTATCCACAGCAAAATGGTTATCTTACCCTTCTTCGTCTCATTGTGAGTGAGCTGAAGTCTGATACACCCGTGCAGCAATGCAAATCATCAAGGATTGATCCAGGCAATTCAACAAGGAAAATTGCAAGAGTTTCTGCAAGAGCACAAATAATATAGGGGCGTGATTGATAAGCCCGTGGCGCGTCTCAGCTACATTCGCACGTTCATAAATTTGCACGTTCGCACGGGCTTGTTTCATCTCGTCCCTACACGGGTTTAGTGTATTTCCTAAAAAAATATGCTATATTATATTCCTCGTCAAAATGCCCTTTCCTGCTAAAGGCGAAACCGTATTCTGAGACGAAAAGAAGCCTCCTATCGTTTCACATATGTACAACTTTTTTAGGTGTTTATCTTTATATTCTTTGTTTTTGGGAAAGAGATAAGCGAAATTAGTTTGCCCCTGATAGTAGCAAAGATGAATGTGATACAGCTTTGTGCAAAAGGAAAAGAAAGTCGGAGTGAACGAGATGAGCGATAATGGGACATTTAACGGCGACAGCCGAGGAAATCAAGAGACAACTAATGCCGTACCAGAGCCGAAGATAACCAATGAATTGCCCAGTAGTACAACAGATAGTGGGCACCGATCGAATGAACGGGCTTCTGATGTGAGGAATGATCGCAGAAACCGCAATCTGCTCGGTCTAGTAAGAGGTGGTTGGGAGGTTGTCGGTCATGTAGTCAGGAAAGCGCCTGATACGAGCGGAAGTATTATAGCAGCAAGTCCCAATGATGGCTTCGATATTCTTGATGAGAGTAGCCAGCCAGAGGATGATCTCACCCGTACCGCGACGAAGTGGGCACAGCGTCGGGATATCCCTCTTGCCATTCTCGCCTGGACCGGAGTTCTGTTTATTGTTTTTTGGGGTGCGGGACATATAGCAAGAACCATCATCTTGCTTCTTGTCGCTGCTTTGCTGGCATACGCTCTGGCTCCAGCTGTTACCTTCCTTGAACGCTGGTTACCACGTTTTGTAGCAACGCTCCTCGTCTACCTGGTGGTCTTATCAGCGATCTCTGGATTGATGTACTTTATTGTAACTGCCGCTGTTAGTCAGATTGCATCGCTTTCTCATTATATAACTGTTCTATTGTCTCCCTCCTCTAAAACCAATAGCCAGACTCCTCTGACCCATACATTGCAGTCTTTCGGAATTTCGACAAGTCAGATCGACGCGCTACGTTCACAACTCACCAATCAGATAGGGGGAGTGGTGGGTGGCATCGTACCTTTTCTGACAGAGTTCGTCAATGTCATCCTTGATGTTATTCTGGTTGCTATCCTGAGTATCTACTTGCTAGCTGATGGGAAGCGTGTGACAACGTGGTTACGTCAGAATACTCCGCGTCAGCAGCGTGGAAGAATACGCTTTTTGCTCAATACCTTGCAAAGAATTGTCGGTGGGTATATCCGTGGTCAATTGTTGCTTTGTGCCTTGATTGGTGTGCTGGTTGGCCTGGGTATGACCATCCTACACGTACCCTACGCCCTTTTACTGGGCGTGGTGGCGTTTGTCTTAGAATTTATTCCTGTTTTAGGAACCCTGGTATCAGGCGCGATATGTGTATTGCTTGCTTTAACTCAGGGCTGGATTATTGCCGTGCTTGTACTGGCCTACTTTGTTGGCGTGCATATTCTTGAAGGCGATGTTATAGGTCCACGCATCGTTGGTAAGGCGATAGGACTTCACCCCATAGTCTCTCTGGCCGCTCTGGTTGCTGGTGCAGAACTCTTCGGCGTCTGGGGCGCATTGTTTGCATCCCCTATTGCAGGCGTCATTCAGGCTCTTCTGGTTGCCGTCTGGTCGGAGTGGCGGGAGACGCATCCCCAGGAGTTCCAGCGTGCGAAAGAGGCTGCTGCTGGCAAATTAGAGCAGAATGTCGCTGATAAGCGTGTCGAACCGAATCAGGATCAGGATCAGGATGTAAAGGAGCGGTTGTTGTCCTGAGGCCTTTTTCCAATCTCGGCACAGGGCTTTTTAATTTTCCCCCAGAGACGAGAGTAAGAGCTGAACAGCACGAAGAGGCTGTGCATCTAGATATCTCATCTGCTGCTTGGCATTGCGAACGTCAAAGAAATCGAAGAGGGCGAGCACAAAAGAATTGAGAACCGCAAGAGCATGATGAGCAGACCCCTTGCGAACCTGACACGCATCCTCAGTAAGGGTCCCATCGCGACGATAATGCAAGCGATTTTCGATGGACCAGTGGTCGCGAATCAGTTCCAGCAGGCGCAAGGGACCAGCTCTTATATTTTATGCTGGAAAGAAGCTTCCTCATCTGGTTGGGTGAAGCGTGGTTTCCGCTTCTCAAGAAATGAGCGTATAGGAATAAACAATCGCGTACCAGATGTTAAAGAAAACGAAGGACATCAGCAACGGTGTCCTCATCTGCAATGGCGCAAAGACAGTTTGACTCAAAGATGCCCTCTTCATCGTCCTACATCATGTACGGTGGCTCTAAACGAATTCGTATTCATCTATTTCTACAGGGGTAACAGGAATGACCAGACAAGCAAAAATAACCATCACGATAGCGCTCATGCTCGGTATGGCTTTGGCGGCACTCGACACCACAATTGTTGGTACGGCTATGCCTAGCATTGTGGGAAAACTAGGCGGCATTACACTCTATTCGTGGGTGTTCTCGATCTACCTGTTAACCTCTACCACAACAGTACCTATTTATGGCAAACTTGCGGATCTTTATGGACGCAAGCCACTCTTTCTTTTTGGAACCATACTCTTTCTTATCGGCTCGGCGGCATCTGGTGCGGCCCAATCGATGGAACAATTGATCGTCTTTCGTGCCATTCAAGGCCTAGGTGCGGGTGCTGTTTTGCCAATTGTGCTCACCATTATCGGCGATATTTTCTCATTGGAAGAGCGAGCCAGAGTGCAGGGCCTTTTTAGTGGTGTGTGGGGGCTGTCGAGTGTAGTTGGCCCATTCGTGGGTGGTTTGATCGTGGATCACTTCTCATGGCGCTGGGTCTTCTTCATCAATATTCCCTTCGGTCTCGTATCAATGTTGCTGCTTATTTTCACGCTTAAAGAAACGGTTGAACGCAAGAAGCACCACCTGGACTATCTCGGCACGCTGACCTTAACGGGTAGCATCGTCTCACTCCTTTTTGCGCTCTTGCAAGGTGGCACAACGTGGGCCTGGACCTCGTTCCAGAGCATTGGCCTTTTTGTTGCAGCGGTTGCCCTCTTCGTGCTTTTTGTACGCACCGAGCAGCGTGCAGCCGAGCCAATTCTTCCTCTGGTCCTTTTTGAGAATCGTATCATTACTATCTCCAGCATTGGTGGTATTGTGCTAGGAGTGCTCATGTTTGGCATAACCTCGTATGTGCCGCTTTTCGTGCAAGGCGTCAAAGGTGGGACCGCAACAAGTGCTGGCATCACCCTTGTTCCACTGTTGCTGGCATGGCCGATCGCAGCAACGATTAGCGGAAAACTGGTCATTCGTTATGGATATCGTGTTACCGCTGTCATGGGTATGTTTTTTGCCGCACTCGGAGTAGGTTTAACGACCCTCTTCAACGCGCAAACCGGCCTTCCCTTTATTATTGTTGCAATGTTATGCATTGGAGCCGGCCTTGGTTTTGCCAGTTCCGTCTTCATCCTCTCGGTACAAAACGCCGTGCCGTGGAATCTGCGTGGGGTCGCAACCGCAACCACGCAATTCTTCCGCACCATGGGTGGAACTGTGGGCGTCGCTATTATGGGAACAATTCTGAATGCACAAATGGCCGTCCGCTTTGCTCCCATCTATGCCCAATTTTCTGTGGCCGCCAGTCGCTTGCCCAAGAATATTGCACCCGCGAACGTACTGCTTACTCCCAATCTACGCGTCTCTTTAACGCCTGCATTCTTGACACAATTGCAAAATGCGCTCTCACAAAGCCTGTTCTGGGTCTATGGTTTGATGTTCGTCCTCGCCCTTATCGGACTCGGCACAATGTTCCTCTTACCTGGTGGACGAGCCGACAAGTATGCCTACAAGCCCACTGATGAGGACGCTGCACTATCCCCTGAGTCGGTTTCGGAATCGCTTGCTAATATTGGGTAATGCATCAAAAATGCTAAAAGTCCTTAATGGCGTAGGAGTGCCGATTTATTGCGCCCACACGTGTAGACACCGATTATGCTGCACGCATCAGTACGGGCGCGATTGATAAAACCGTCAGAGGCGAAAATTAAATAGCCTGATCTCGGCAAAACAACCCTTGACAGATCGCTAAGTGATCCGTATACTTGGAGAAGTGGGTATTGCAATGGTAATACCCCTCTAGCACCGTCTCAATAAAGGGTAGATTTACACTATGAAGAAAACTCACGGAAGGAGATGACCAGTATGGCGAACAATATCCGTTTGCTTTGTGCAACAACACGTCTGCGCGGCTTTGATGTCGCTTACGGCCATGCCAGGTCTTGCGCTCCGAAGTGGGTAATTTGTGATTCTGACACCCATATGCTCGCACCTATCTTTGGCACTTCTGGCTTCAGTGTGCCCATTTCCAGGGGGAGTCCGCCTCTTCAGACTGAATAGGCAAAAGGAAAAGAGACACCCTTGACCGTGGGCACTGGCTACAGAGAAAATCCAGTCCCACGGTTTTTTGTTATCCGTTTTTACTGCGTACTCCTGGAATAGAAGAAGGAGAGAACTCTTGGCTATTCGTGATCTACCTGTCAATACTCAATTAACCGAAAATATCATCATTGATACTACAAAGGATGCCGTAGTCATAGACGGTGTCTCAAAGATCTTTAAAAAGCCGCGTTCCCTGTTATCCTGGCTGGGCAAGCGTACGACGGGAGATGAGGAAGAGCGCGAGGTACGTGCAGTCGATAATGTAACTCTGACGGTGAAACGGCGCGAGATTATCGGTATTCTGGGTGCGAACGGCTCCGGCAAGTCCACGCTCATCCGTATGCTCTCAACATTGCTCATTCCTGACACTGGTTCGTTACAGATCTTCGGCTATGATGTGGTCAAAGATGAGCGCATGGTGCAACGCTTGATCAACCGTGTAAGCGTCGAAGCCTCTTTCTTCAAGAAGTTGTCGCCGATGGAGAATCTGATCTATGCAGCACGACTGTACAACATGTCTTCTAAAGAGGCGCGTACAAATATTCGTGCTATTTTGACACGTCTAGGTATCAAAGAGGATCGCATTAAGGCTCCATTGGAGAATATGTCGCGTGGAATGCAGCAGAAAGTAGCTATAGCGCGTGCATTTCTCACATCCCCCATCGTGCTCTTGCTGGATGAGCCCACAACTGGCCTTGATCCGCGCTCAAAGGTTGATGTACAGAACTTTGTCAATGAGTTGCGTGATAAGCACGATGCCACCATTCTGATCACGACGCACGACATGGACGAGGCGGACATTCTCTGTGATCGTGTGGCGATTATCGACCAGGGGCGCATTGTTGCGTTAGGCACAACCAATGAACTGAAGCAAGGTGTCACACAACTGATGGGGCGTACAACTTTGGTCACCATGAACGAAGTCTTTATGCACTACACCGCTTCACAGATTATTACCGAGGAAGATATTCAGCGCTATGGGAGCTGGGAGAAGGCTTTCGAGGCCATCGAAGCTCAACGCGAGGAAGAAAAGGAATAGAACTCTCTATGTCAACATTACTTCACCAGGGACGAGCGACCTACGCCTTCTTTGAGCGCAACTGGAATCTCACGAAGCGTTACTGGGCCTGGGAGATTGTCTGGCTTGTCTACAACGTCGTGAATTCT
Source organism: uncultured Chloroflexia bacterium (assembly GCA_963731415.1). Taxonomy (GTDB): domain Bacteria; phylum Chloroflexota; class Ktedonobacteria; order Ktedonobacterales; family Ktedonobacteraceae; genus JACDAE01. The sequence goes on along the minus strand of CAVSVN010000013.1, from coordinate 583,051 downwards.
TTGTCGATCATCTACCTTGGGGCAGGCGTGACGCTTATTACCAATACAAAGATCAATACTCCGTACCTGATTCTGTACGTATTGATCGGTACCTCTGTCTGGTCGTACCTGAGTGTGACCTTTGAAGGTGTGACCGATCTGATCACTATTGAGCGCTGGGAAGGGACTATTGAGCATACATTCATGGCCCCTATCTCGCGCTTCACACACCTGGTTGGTAGCTGCTGGTACGCGGTTGCGCATGGGATGCTCTTTACCTTTTTACAGTTGCTAGTGGTGAGTGCATTCTTCAAGCTCGATCTAAGCCATGCTAACTACCTGACGGCTATGTTTATGCTTTTGATTGGGAGCGTCTCGTTCATTGGCTTTGGAATTGCTGCGTCGGTCCTGCCATTGCTCTACACGGAGCGTGGTTCGCAGATGTCCTACATCGTGCGAGCGATCCTGCTACTTGTTTCGGGCGTCTACGCGCCAATCTCGGTCTTGCCTGGTTGGATGCAGGTGATGGCGTACGGCTCGCCTGCGACCTACGTCCTGGATGGTCTGCGTGCGGCATTGCTGCACAATCAGGTGATCTGGTCCGCACAGATCTGGAGCGACACGTGGCCCTTGATTGTGACAGGCATCATCAGTGTACCCCTTGGCATCTACATTTTCCGCCTTGCCGAGATGTACGCAAAGCGCACAGGAAAATTGAAACGTAACGGCTAGATTGATGTACGGGCTGCGTTGACGCCGCCCACCGTACGGGCCCGATTTATCGCGCCCACCGAAAGGAACAGCCAAGATGACAAATACAGAGATGAGAATAGAAGGATTTCCAAAGGGTTTTACGCTCCATCACCCTATGATGGATGATCTGGTAGCAGTGAAGCAACTGATCAATATTAGCGAGATGGCCGAGTACGGTACGGTGGAGACGACGGAAAATGATATGCGTCTGTGGTGGCAACGACCCGGTTTTAATCTGGCGACCGATGCGTGGATCGTGCTTGCGCCCGATGGAGAGGTTGTTGCCTATGCGAATGTTGGCGACAGGCAACATATTCGGGTTTATGCAGGGGTCGAGGTGCACCCGGCTTATCAAAAGCGCGGCATTGGTACACAACTATTGTGGTTGGCCGAGAAGCGTGCCTATCAACATGTACCTGAAGCACCAGCTGGAGCACGTGTTGCTCTCTCATGTGAGGTGAGCAATCAAAATGTGGCAGGTCAGCACGTGTTAGAAAAGCATGGGTTTACACTGATCAGAAATTTCTGGCGCATGGGGATTGAGCTTCAGGAAAAACCACCGATAGCACAATGGGCTGAAGGAATAGAAGTATGCACCCTGGCACCTGGAATGGAACGAGCGGTTTATGAGGCCGATGAAGAGGCTTTCCGTGATCATTGGGGCTTCATTTCAATGAGTTTTGAAGAGTGGTCCCACTGGTCAATCAAGGGAGAGAACTTTGATCCCTCGCTCTGGTTCCTGGCAATGGACGGAGACGAGATTGCCGCCTTTGCGCTCTGTGTGGACGAGAAAGAAGCTGGCGGTTGGGTCCATGTTCTGGGTGTGCGTCGTCCCTGGAGGCGTAAGGGAATTGGCCTGGCCTTATTGCATCATGCCTTTGGCGAGTTCTATCGTCGCAATATACACAATGTCTACCTGGGTGTAGATGCACAGAGCCTGACTGGAGCGACACGCTTATACGAACGTGCAGGTATGCATGTTGTTCGACAATACAAAAACTATGAGAAGGAACTGCGAGCGGGGAAAGAATTGAGTACGCAATCTGTCGAAGTCTAACTGATTGGCCTTCCCTGCCTGCCTCTTTCTCCACAATTGGAGGGGCGTTGTGAATAGTTACCCGGCACAACCTTTAGAACCCTTAACAAAGAATGGAGAAGCTCCCATGATCGTACGGTTACATAATCTTTCGGCCCGTCCTCCCGCGTTGAGTGATTTGAAAGCAGTAACAAAGTTAATGGTGGCATGTGAGCGTGCGGATGCTGGAGTGAGCAATATCACCGAAGAGGAGATAGAAAATAACTGGCATGCTACTGGCTTCACGCTCAAGGCGGATGCGTGGGTGATTGTTACAAATAGAGGGCAGATCGTGGGGTATGCTGACGTACGACGTAGTGGAGAGCAACAACTTACTTCATTGCTACGTGTGCATCCCGATTACCTGGGAAGAGGTATCGGGACGTTGCTGGTCTGGTTAACGGAAGAGCGTGCCCGGCATTTGATGTATACAATGCCGTTAGATCAGCGGGTGACGCTTATCAATAATATATGCAGTCTAAACGAGCGGGCGCTGCACCTTTTTGAACGTGAAGGGTACACGTTGGCTCGTCACTACTGGAACCTGACCATTCAGGAAGAAGGGGATAGAAACCCATCAGTTGAAGGATGCGAGCAAAGAAACTGGCTGCAGATTGATCTTGATCTTGATGGGCAAAACTTATTGGGAATGCAGCAGCAGAAGGTACGTACAGGCATGTATGTCATGCGACAGTACTATGTGTTTGAGAAAGAGTTGCGTGAGGGTCGGGTGCTACCGAGTGAGCGAGCAATAGCGATACCGTGTGTCAGTGCCTGAAATTTCAGAGATGGTCCCTCTCCTGTACCAGAGGGGCCATCTCTGTTACGTTTTCGCTCTCTAGCGGTTTTATCTGAGAGAGGTATATGGAAACGTTTATATTTATGGCAAGTAAAGGGGTAAACTCCTATGTCGGTTGCTGTAGTTCAGGTAAGTAGTGTTGTGGATAGTGGAACGATACGTGTTATACTATTTATCATGATTCTGTTGGCAGTTGCATTGATTCTAACGGGATGTGTAATCGCGCTGCTAACATTATATAAACAACTAAAATCCCGGCATCCCGATAGGGGTCTGTTTACGACACCCAGATGATTTGGGAACTGTGCTATACTGGAGGAAGAAGCTTTCAAGTAAATAATTTCAGCCTCTTTTTAGAGAGGCTGAATAAACTCGATCTTGTTCCCAAACGGATCGCGTATCTGGAAACGCGCAAGACCGGGAAGAGGCACATCTTCCTGAATGGCAACACCGTTTTCTTCTAATCGTTTGCGCATCTCAGCCAGGTCTGTTACTTGATAAGCGATATGCGCTTTAGTTGCCAGGCGCTCTACGCCATCCTCCGCGCCGACATGAATTTGTCGATTTCCTACCTGCACCCAGAAGCCACCACGATCCCCTATCACCTCTGGCTTCTCTATTTCTTGTAGTCCTAGTAGATGACAATAGAACTGACGCGCCTGTTCTTCAGCGTCACGTGGAATCGTAATCTGTACATGATGGATCTCGTTAATCATCAAGTGTGCCTGCTTTCTTGTATTGAAAAATGTTGGGCGGCGTCAACGCGGCCCGTACCGTGGGCGCGATAAATCTGGCCCGTACGAGGTTATGTTCTGGCGGTAGAGATGTGAAACGTTCCTAATACGCGGGCGACCGCTTTACGTTCTTCGCCGTTTGTGTTGTGGACCGTTGCTTCGAGAACCGCCGTTGAGCGCCCACGATGAATAATTGTTGCATCGGCTGATAGCTCACCTGTGCGAACTGGAAGCAGGAAGTTGATCTTGGCTTCGATGGTGCTGAAGCGCGTATCAGGTGGTAGCACCGAGATGAGTGCCATTGCCATTGCTGTATCTGCTAACGTAAAGATCACTCCTCCATGCACAATCTGTTGAGGATGGTAGAGACGAGCATCAACTTGAATGCTGACGGCTCCCTCACCATCCTGGGCATCATCGATGTGCAGGTCCAGCAACTGGAAGTAACCAGATTGTAGTGCGTTCTGACGTATTGCGTCCGGTGATGGGCGTGTCGGGTCGAATTGTGTCATAACGATGGTTTACCTTCCGCGCACAATGCGTTCGATGTCGCGCTTCACATCACGTTCTGCAATGGCATCGCGCTTATCATAGAGTTTTTTACCTTTGCAGAGTCCCAATTCCAGTTTGGCTTTACCACCTTTAAGATAGAGTTTAAGAGGAATCAACGTCAAGCCTTTAGCGGCTACTCTACCAATGAGCAGATTGATCTCGCGTCTGTGCAATAATAATTTGCGATTGCGCATGGGTTCGTGGTTGTTGCGATTGCCATGCTCATAGGTGGCGATATGGGCGTTCTCCAGCCAGATTTCGCCGTTGCGCACTAGAGCATATGAACCACGCAGGTTGACATGCCCCTCACGAATTGACTTGATCTCGGTGCCGACCAGCGAGATGCCTGCCTCGACGGTGCGCTCGACCGTATAATCGTGGTAAGCCTGGCGGTTGACCGTAATGACTTTGATTGGCACGTTATTGATTGGTGCCTGTGCTTGCTTTGCCATACTAAAAACTCCTTCAAGGGACGTATATCTGCTCCTCTGAGAAGCAGGAACACTACAGGCTCATTCATTGAGCATGTAGGTAAACGAGTTCTTCTGGCCCTGGTCGTTTTTCCTGATCGGATGGAGAGCCTGTAAGCTTGACTTCTGCATAGAAGAACTCTTACGATTCATGATAGTGGATGTGCTCCTTGATGTTAGCATCATACAACAACTCTAGATGCGCGTCGAGAGGGGAGTAATGGTGTTACCCCTCCAGCCACAAGCATGCGTCATAGAGATTACAAGAGAGCGTGTATTTTTACTGTATAGTGCCTGTTCAGTCATGTCCATCTTCTAAGAGAAAGGTTTTGTTATGTTCTACCATCTGGGCAAGATCGCCACCCGCTATCGCTGGTTGATTGTGGGATTGTGGATGGTGGCTGCTGCCATTGCGTTGCCCTTCGCTCCTCAGGCCAGCCAGGTGTTGCAATCTGGCGGTTTTACCAGTCCTGATGCGGAATCGCAACGCGCTATAAATCTACTGGTAGACAGGCTGCACCTCAATCTTAACGTTGTGCAGGTAATTTTTACGGGGCAGCGTTATACAGCGTATGATCCGCGCTTTGTTCAAGAGGCGCAGCAGGCTTTAGCAAGAGTGCAGAACTGGTCGGAGGTTTCTCAGATCATTTCATTTACGGATAATCCGCGCCAGGTCTCTCTGGATCGTAAGGCAGCGTATGTAAATGTGTTTTTGAAGCCAAGCGTGGATAGTGCCTCGAATCTGCTGCCTGAGCTAGAGCGGCGTCTGCAAAAGGTGCCCGATCTACAGTACAGTGTTGGTGGAAGTGCGGTCTTTTATCAAGATATTCAGACGGTGAGCGAAAATGATCTCCGTCGTGCGGAGATGCTGGCCTTCCCGTTTGCGTTGATCGCGCTGCTCTTTGTGTTTCGCTCGGTCATTGCGGCTATTCTGCCCGCTCTGGTAGGTGGTTGTGCTGTAATAATCGCGCTGGCACTGATCTTTGGTCTGGGTCACGTGACGGCACTTTCCATCTTTGTGCTGAATATTACCAACGCTCTTTGGCCTGGGACTGGGCGTGGACTATTCGCTCTTTATCGTGAGTCGTTTCCGCGAGGAGATTGCGCATGGCCGTAGTATTGAAGATGCTGTTGCTGTAACCGTGGCGACTGCTGGCCGCGCTGTGGCCTTTTCGGGTCTTACCGTTTCGATTGGTCTTTTCGGCCTGACCTTCTTTCGCATTAATATGCTGCACTCGGTAGGATTGGGTGGAATGCTGGTGGTGATTCTGGCGGTGATGGCGGCTTTAACGCTGCTTCCGGCAATGCTAGCGATTCTTGGCTTACGCGTCAATGCGTTCCCTGTGCGTTTGCCTCGCTCCAGAAAACGTGCCGGGGAGATTGCAGAGAATGGAGCAACTGATCTTCATCACGGCTTCTGGTACCGCCTCTCGCAATTCGTGATGCGCTATCCCGTGCGCGTCTTTGTCCCTGTTCTGCTTTTGCTAATCGGCTTTGGCCTGCCCTTTCTGGGAGTACATTTCTCAGCGCCCGATGCCTCGATTCTACCTAAAAACGTTCCGTCACGTGCTGCTTATGATCTGTTGGCGACACGTTTTAATAATAGCGATACAACTCCAGTCCTGCTAGCGGTACAGACGCCTGACAACGCACTGACAGATAAAAATGTCCAAAATCTTTACGCCTATGTCAGACGTATTGAGGCAGATCCACGGGTGGAACGGGTGGATAGCATCGTCAGTGCCGATCCACGCTTTACTCTCGACCAGTATCGCTTGCTGTACACTCATCCGCAATTGATCACTGATCCGTACATCGGAGCGCTCGTCAAATCGACGGTGGCGGGCAATACAGTGATGGTGCAGGTCATTAGTAAATACGGTATGCTTGATGCGCGTTCGGAGGGGCTGGTGCAGACGATTCGCAACACACAGCCAGGAAATGGTATCACTGTGCTGGTCGATGGTGGTACGGCAGGTAATATCGATTATGTAGCCTCACTCTACTCTGATTTTCCAATTGCCTTGCTTGTTATATCACTCATTACCTTCTTTGTCCTGTTCTTCCTGTTCCGTTCCATTGTCTTGCCACTCAAAGCGATCTTGATGAATATACTTTCGATTCTAGCAAGCTATGGTGCGCTGGTGGTCATTTTCCAGGACGGGTTTTTACATCAGTTGCTCGGCTTTACGCCGTTGGGATTTGTGGAAGCGTCCAGTCCCATTCTGTTGTTCTGTACGCTATTCGGTCTTTCAATGGACTACGAGGTCTTTCTGCTCTCGCGCGTGCAGGAGGCGTTCTGGCAGACGGGTGACAACAGGCGTGCGGTGGCTTTAGGATTGCAGCGTAGCGGTGGTATTATCACCAGTGCGGCGGTGATCGTAATCGTGGTGGCTTCCTGTTTTGCGACTGCCGATATGATTCTGGTGAAGGCGCTTGGCCTGGGTATGGCGCTCGCGGTCTTTCTTGATGCATCGCTGGTGCGTGGTCTGCTCGTTCCTGCGACGATGCGTTTATTAGGAGATTGGAACTGGTGGCTACCCTTTGTGGGTGTACAGCGTCATCCACCTTCGCTGGCTGAATATATGCTGGAGGAGCAGAAAGCACCTTCAGGTGAAGCCGTAAATCAGGATGTACGCATTGGAGGGAAGAAATGAACAAATGGTCTACACAAAGGATGCGTATCTGGACGATCATGGCGGTATTCTCTGTCCTGGCTTTCTTGTTGACCTCGTGTGGCTTTCCGGGCGTGGTTTCCACTCCAGCCCAGCTGCCACAGGTGAAAGGGACGCCCCAGGCTACTCCTTTGCCACCGATCCGCTTGCCGCAGGATGAGGCATCGCACAAGGATCTGACCGAGTGGTGGTATTATACTGGTCATCTAAACGCGACCGATGCGCATGGGAAGGCACATCATTATGGCTTTGAGATGGTCATTTTCCAGGCTCTCCGCAGCAATCTGCCACCTGTCTATGTTGGTCATTTTGCCATTACAGATGTGACACGCGGCGAATTTCACTATGATCAACGAGGTCTGACCGAGCCGGACGCCGTAATACCCAATGGCACCTCTACGAAAGGTATTAACGTAAGTGTGGGCGATTGGACCATCCAGGGACTGAATGGTCATGATCAGTTGTCGGCCTGGATGAAAGATTATACGCTGATGCTCAATCTAACGGGCCTCAAACCTGCTACCTTGCATAATGGAAATGGACTGATTACGTATGGTCTGGGTGGTTTTTCCTACTACTATTCGCGCACACGTATGGCCGTTGCTGGAACGCTCATTGATCACAACCAGGCACTGCAAGTGAGCGGTCAGGCATGGATGGATCATCAATGGGGCAATTTCCTTACGCTAGGGGGTGGTGGCTGGGACTGGTATAGCATTCAGTTGAACAACGATACAGAAATGATGATCTACTTCATTCGAGATGCGCATGGGAAGGTGTTGACTACGTATAGCGAATACATAGATGCGAATGCAGTTGACCATCTCATTCCTGCCAATGCGATAAGTGCAACGGTACTTAATCACTGGACCAGCCCGCACACGGGGATTACCTATCCCTCTGGTTGGCGACTTGGTATTAAGAGTAGCCAGCTGCAGGCGACACTCACATTGATGCCAGTGTTAAAGGATCAGGAACTGGTAGTAACGCAGTCGACGGGCAATATCTATTGGGAAGGTGATGTGAGCATTAATGGGCAGATGGTGGGCAAGAATATTGCAGGTGAGGGATACGTGGAGTTGACGGGATATAACCGATAGAGGTGGTATTTAAATGGAATAGAGGAGGCACGGAATAATGAATGGCTTCCCTATATCATTGTGTGCCTCCTCTATTCCGTGCCCACTGATCTCTACCGGAAAAAAGGTGCAATGACGTTTGGTAGAGCACTTATTTTAGAATTGGAAACCGCGTTGAATTTGGCCCTCAAGATCTTCGTAGCCAGTCCCTGCCTGCTGAACTTTTGTGCTGACTTGCTCAAGCACTTGCTGAATACCATTCACATCAGTATGCCATTGCCCCATAAGTGATTCGAATTGAGCGGCAGCTGGCCCTTTCCACAGACCTTGCAAGTTGTTGATATCTTTTCCCACTTGCTGAATCAGATCGGCAAGCTGAACTGCCTGAGAGGAAAATTGAGCAGCCGCCTGATGTATAGCAGCTGTATCCGCTGTAATGTCCGGCATAAATGTTATCCCTTCCTTAAGTATAACTACATTCGTCAATTTTGTAAGTTGAGTAGAAAAAGATGTGTATGTGTGCCTGTTACCCACAAAAGAAAGTGGCTTACCAGCAATCATTTTTCTGACATTGATCATCTCAACGTCATTCTTGAGGTAACAACAGTAGTATATACCAACGAGCCATATTTATCAAGTATCTATATCTAATTATTGTTGCTCTTGTTCTTCCATCTTGCCAGGGCAGATCGGCACATCTCGCAAAATTATGCACTGTACAGTGTCATTTGACCCTTGTCGCTAACAACTATCTATGTTATATTTTTGCCAGCAGTACACATTACGTCATTGTTTTCCCGCTAGTAGGGAGCAACGATATTCTAAGCTAATTTTTCTTCCTCGAATATTACAGATAAGTGAATGCCTAAACGTTCTTACATTGATGGACAAGAGCAATGAATTTAAACGTAGAAATATAATTATGAAAGTGAAGGGACTCATATGCGAATATCTGACGGAGGTGGGAGTTCGGAAACTCTTATTGTGGATACCGATTTTATTCTTGCGACAGGAAAAGGTATTCAGGACAATGCTGAAAATCTGAAAAGGGATCTAAATGAAAATATGAGCAACTTTGAGGCTGATAGTGCATCATCTTTGGTGCCTGTTTGTTTGAGGAACACTCTGCATTCATATGCCACTGCTCGTACGGTAGAGTTGAGTAAAATGGTGGAGAGACGCTACACCATCGGAGATCTGCTAGCAAAGGCAGCTGACCTGCATGCATTTAACGAAGATATGCAAAAGCGCGGCTTTGCGAACCTCTATCAAGATGTGAAAGGCTTCTATGGTTCGAGTATAGACGCTACAGACTCTGCGAATATGCAGCGAGGGGCAGTCACTCATTAGTGATCAAGAAGAGAGGTTTCATGCAATGCCAGAGTCTATTATACTCCGTCTGGCGGCAGAGGAGTTATGCCTGCTCCAGAGCGTCTTACAAATCAATGAGTTGCCTGGATTTGAAGCGAATCTGCTATCCGAGTTAGATGATACTTCCAGAGTCCAGGCATTGAGAACTGCTGAACACACATTACGAGCACGCGAACTCGTTGGTTGGGATGAGATCCAGCGTCCTCACGTTAACCCGGTAGTGGCTGAAGTATTGCTGGATTATGCTCATCCGCGCTACACGCTCTTTGTCGACACCTATCTTACTTCCAGGCGCGTCATGCCTTTCTTCTATGTCGTTGGAGAGCAGGCTATCTATGAACAATGCCAGCCTGAGCCAGATGTGGTGCAGTTGCGCGTATTGGATCAGGAAGAATTGTGGAAACGGCTCTATCCAAAGCTGGAGCAGAACGAGGCACCGGACGGGGAAGCCGTGCAGGGAGAGATCATCCAGAGTGTATTAAATAAGGGGATAGAGGTAGCACGCGAGGACACAGAGGCTGCCAGCCGACTTTTTTCTGCTTCGCTTCCACAACCTCTTGCCGAGAAACTGGCCGAGGCTTATTCCGAACCTGACGTAGTGCAATACATAGCACGTTGGGAGCAGGTGCCAACGGAGGAACACCCGGCACCTGATGCAGCACTGACGATTGTGCAGGGGTCCGCGTCGAGCTATCTGTTATGGATAGAGGAGCCAAACAAGGGACAGGAAGCCCGAGTAGCGGTTCGACCAGCGATACGTACGCTGCTGCAATCATATATCATGCAGATGCTTCCTCCATCCACAAACTAAAGATTGCCTGTTTTCTTGTAAAAATTTAGGAGATGCACAGATGAGTTCATGGCTTACTGATCTTACCGCAGCATGCTGTACTCAATTGGGGACTGTGGGAGATAAGTTAGACACGCTAAAAGATCGCTATATCTATTGGAATGATGACTATTATCAAAAGGCTCAAAATCTGGTAGGTCAGCGGCAGTATCAGGGCAAGGGAGCAATCGCTTTTATGCAGGCTGTGGATACAGACATCAACGTCTGTCGACCTGTCTATGATGGAATTGGGCACGCGAGTAGCGCCTGCCATAATCTGCAGAATGCAATGAAAAATAGCAGTTCGACGTATGACAATGAGATGGCTTCGTTGTATCCTCCTTATGAGCAGCCATGGCAGATAGATTGGTCCGTGTTTGATAACTGGCGAAACCAGTTAATTCAAATGACCCTGACGCATATTGGTGGTGGTGGGAATAATGCAGATATTCTCGGAAGTATTCTCCAGGATGGCAATAGTTCTATCTATGGAAGCTATAATAATGCGTATCAGACAGTTGAGGGCCTGGTCAAAGAGGACGCAGACACCTATGCACAGATATATATAGGTGAGTGGCTTCCGCAGCAACACAGCGGCAATTCGATAGAGTGGGGTAAACTTGATAATTATGGTTATAATTACTCATCCTCTCCTCAAGAGCCAACCATTGATCCTCAGCAATTGATGAAGATAACAGTGGAGATGATACAGATCAAGCAGGAGATTCTCGCATATTATCTTTCAGCTTTTAATCAGTTATCGAATGATGTAGAGCGTAGCCTTACAAATTGGGCTGTTAATCTCTTTTGTGCGCACGAAGATTTTCAGTATGCCATTCAGCACTCAGAGAACTACTTGAGTGCCAGGGATCTGTTCGATTTTATCCAGAACGACGACGGACAAGCTGGTCTTTATAACTCACAGAGTACCACAAAGCCGATTACGATTACTCCATACAAGACAAAAAACGGTACAGGGCTTCTGATTTCCATTGGCGGAACGGATTTAAATGATATGGCCTGGGATACCGACATTTTCACAGCTCTTCAGACAGGGATGGGTATGGATAATCCTTTTCTGGCTGATGTAAAGCAAGCAATACTGAATTATATGCAGGAGCATCAAGAGATGACTGGGAGCGAGATCACCTTTGCTGGCTATAGCCTGGGAGGAATGACAGCCCAGCAAATGGCTCAGGATATTACTGGTGGTAATGACCGAGATTTGAAGAATTATAATCTCCATGTTGCTCAGGTGATTACCTATGGTGCACCAGTAATGGGACCACGGCTGGGGAACAATGTCCAGTACAATATGTATGATGCGACCTATGATCCTGTCCCGTTGCTCTCGCAGTATGAGAATCCAACAGTGAATGCTTCTCTACTTTTAAAAGGTGGAGTTATCGATGCGGGTATGGCAGTATCAACTCTTAACGCTGCTGACCAGATGGGATGGGATGAGAGGTTACATACCTATATTGACCCCAGTGGTCAATATGCGGGAGCATATTCATGATATTAGTGATGTGGCAAAGCAGGGAAGTACTTACCTTGCTACTACCCGTATTCCTCTTGCCGGGAATTTTCAAAATCATATGAACTATCAGCATAGTAGTCAGTTGAACACACATGCTACGGCGACAACAGATATTAATCCAACGACCCTTGGGCCAACCGAGTACTTTGGGATGAAGAATACCGATAACTTCTATGCCAAGTTGCATAGGAATTATACATCACTAAAAAATACTGCAAAATACTTGGAGAGAAACCCATTTTTAGAGTAGAGATGGGTTTACCATATTTCAGATACTCATCTAATGTAGAGGGATGTAAGGGGTATCAGCAAGTATCACATGGAAATTAACTTGATGGGAAACATGTCTTATCTCATTGACTCCAGATGACCCCACATGCGGATAGAACGCATGTGGGCAGGAAATTTCGTTTACGAAAAACTCTTGTAGTTCGGTGAAATGGTAGGAATCGAGAATTGTGAAAAGAAGTTAAGGCTAATTAACTCGACAGAGTGATACGTCCGATCTTATTGCTACCATATTCAGTGAACCAGAGAGTATTGTTGTTATCCATCGTAAGCATCCCAAGGCCACTATGTGGAGTGGGAATGGAGACTTCGGTCGTCGCTCCCTGAGGAGTGATGCCTGCAATTTTGTTGGCAAGAGTTTCGGTGAACCAGAGTGTACCATTCTGGTCCCTGGTATTATTGCATCAGGATCACTATTAGGGAGTAGGTGCATTAAACTCAGTGACTTTGCCTTGAAGAGTAATGCGTCCGATCTTATTGAAGTGGGGTTCTACAAACCAGATTGCCCGGTCAGTTCCTGAAGTAATCGAGGTCACACCACTATCAGCTGTGGGTATGGGAAACTCAGTGAATTTTCCTTGGGTGGTGATGCGTCCGATTTGATTAGATTGAGGTTCGGTGAACCAGAGAGCCCTATCTGGACCTTGGGTAATCTCTTCCGGTCGGCTCCTAGTGGTAGGCACAGGAAATTCAGTAGATTTTACCCTGTGTGGTGATACGCCCGATCTTGTTACTAAGATTCTGGTGAACCAGAGCGCTCCGTCAGGACCGCTACTAATTCCTTGTGGCCAACTCTTCAACGTGGGAACAGGAAATTCAGTGATGGTGCCTTGAGTGAGAGATGCGTCCGATCTTGTTACCTGAAAGTTCAGTGAACCAGAGGCCCCATCCGGTCCAGTGGCAATTTCATTTGGTTCACTTTTGGGGGTAGGAACAGGAAATTCAGAGATTTTGCCCTGAGGGGTGATACGTCCAATTTTATTGCCATCGAACTCGGTGAACCAGAGGTTACCATCGGGTCCTTTCACAATTCCTTTTGGATGACTGCTTGGAGTCGGAATGGAAAATTCCCCTGTAACCTGCGCCTGTGGCAAAGAACCCGATCCACAACCAGCCAGTAGTAAAAGACAGAGCAGTGCAAACACTTGCAAACGCATGTATTTCATAAAAGAGACCTCCTAATCTCTCATCATTGATCATTATATTGAAATATGTGATTATGTTCACGTAGTTTACCATAGATCGCGCGAGTAGGGATACTGAGTTTGATGCCATTATTATTGCGCTGGGAAACCTTCTCAATATTCCCACATCTCCGTGAGATGTTTTCTGGTAAGAAGCGTGATCGATAGGGTAAGTATAGACGGATAGAGCGGCTTCTAACATGGGGCAGATGTCCCATTGTTGTACTTGAAGATGGTATATAACTTCTGGCTGAAATAGGATATAATGTGCTGTAAATGCAGAGGTCAAGAATTATGAATGAACATCAGAAACGTTTGCTTCCCTCCAAACTGCCAGTTTCGCTAAGCTGGCAGAGGGTCTGCACGTCTTTGAGCCTGCTCTTGCTTTTGTTTCTCAGCATCATTGCATCACCAATTCTGGCCTTGCTCTCTTTCAGCGCAAATCTGCCCATGCCCAATATTGCACGGGTAGAAGATACCGATACTACTCTATATGCCTATGATCAACAGGCGCTCGTATCAGCAAGCAGTGGGCAGGATGCTGAAAGAACAAAATTACGTAGTCTACTGGCAAATATCTCCCAGGTGAATAGCGCAACGAGGCTTCTGATACCTAACTATCAGGAAGATCGGGCGCTGCGTGAAGCTATATTAGCTCGTAGTACCCAATGGGAGAACGTTCCGAACGCTCAAATACTTCGTTATGTAGCATCAAACAAGTTGCAGGTCTATGTTAGCAGTCCAATTCATTCTAAAACGGGTCGCCAGACAAGCAATGTGCTGGCCGAACAGAGTGAACGTACGATAATAACGGCGCGTATTGTGCTTGGACTATGGAACAGCAGGCGTTACGACCCTCGCTTCTCTCAGAATAGAAGTGTAGTTATTCGGGCGGACGAGATTCTGGCATGGCGAGGCGTGCAAAAGCACCAGCGCACCGCTTACGCAGGTTCAAATAAGCGTTTCAGTGATGGCTATCAGGCGAAGCATAAGCAGCAGGTTGCTCAGGATCTGGAACTTCTGCAACAGTATTATCTGCGTGGTCAGCATACCCTGGTTATTCAGGGCAAGAAGACGCGCCTCCCCGTGGATAGCCCTTATTTACATATTACTCCGATCGAAGCAGCGCCTGGGAGAGGAGTCAGTAGTGGTTACCTTGTTTCGCCGGGTAGCTGGATTGATGATTATGAAACGTATCAGCACCTTTTTCTGGCTGAGGTGAATCGCAAGATCTTCCAGCTAAATCCACAGAATGATCAACTTGCCTTGCGTATGGCGCTCTATCTGAGCGAACATTGGCGGCAAAAGGCGCGAAGTGGTTACTATAAAGAGCCGATAGTGATGGAGAATCTCTTATCTGCCAGTATGATTCCCGTGGATAAAGCTAATCTCACCTCTCGTTTTGTACCGCGCGTTGAAGCTGCTCTACAGAAATTATATGAGCAAGGTCTGCTTGCAGCGGCTCCAATCTGTTTATCGTGTGTGGATAAGACAAAGGCGCAGTGGGGCAATGATTGGTTGGCGGCGTATTGGAGTATCGTGCCAGCGGATTTATAAGTGTCAAGATAATGAACGGCATGCCTACACCATTGGCATGATGCGATATGGAAAGCGGCGGGTTAATAAATGGCACCCCTACATCATTAATCTGCCAATGGTGCATATGTCCAATTATCATGAAATACTACCATATCGCCCATGATCTGGCTGCTCATAATCCCATGTTGGTACCCCATGCCAGTCGGTTGAAACTCCCATGCCAGTTGGTGGAGAACCCCACGCCAGTCGGTTGAACATCTACGCTCAAAAATCCTCTAGTAGTAGCAAGAAATACCCCTGTTGCAGTTCCTTTTTGCTGGCTAAGATGTGCTTGCAAGTACTTATTAGCAAGTCAAAAAGGAGTTCTTTATGTGGAATCGCTTATACAGTATCTGGACAGTCACTGATCTACGCAACAAAATTCTCTTTACACTGAGTATATTGCTGATTTACCGTTTTCTTGCCAGCATCTCTGTTCCGCTAACAGCTGCGCAACATCTGGCATTAACGCACCTTTTCGCCAGTAATGGTAATAATGGTCTGGGCCAGTTGCTAGGACTGCTCGATGCATTTTCTGGGGGATCATTGCAGACCTTCTCGATTGTAGCTATGGGCGTCTATCCCTATATCACCGCAACGCTTGTGATGCAACTTCTGGGGCAGATTATTCCTGCTTTACGCGATCTCCAGAAGGAGGGCAGTGAGGCGGGAAAGCGTAAATTTTCGCAGATTACGCGTATCGTGGCCGTTCCGCTGGCACTATTGCAGGCATTCGGGCAATTAGCCATTTTTGTGAATGCCAACGTGCTCAATGCCAGTGATATCAATTTTTTCAGTTCCAACTGGCTGCATGTGTTGACATTAGTGGTCACTCTCACTACTGGAACAATGATTCTGGTCTGGTTTGGTGAACTGATCACTGAATATGGCCTGGGCAATGGCACTTCGCTGATTATCTTTGCTGGTATCGTCAGCACATTGCCAGCCTGGGTAAAGCAATTCGTAGCGGCGGCGGCAGCGGGAAGCAATAGTAGCAATATCATCAGCATTGCTATCTTTTTAGTGGTTGGTCTGCTGACAATTGTGGGAATGGTTTATCTGTATCAGGGACAACGTCGTATAGCGATCGAGTATCCTACGAAGCGGCAGGTGGCACGGAGCATGCAGGTTGGTTCATCCCAAAAGACGTACATTCCAATGCAGGTAAACGGCGCAGGGATGGTTCCGCTCATCTTTGCCAACTCGATGTTGCTTTTTCCATCGCTTATTTCGCGCTACCTGTCTGCCAGTTCAGTTACATGGCTGGCGCGGAGCGCTCAGTGGATTGAGACGTACCTCGCCAATACCACGCTCTGGAGCTATTGGCTTGCATACTTTGTGCTGGTGGTGGCGTTTACCTATATGTATGCTTATATGCAATGGGAGCAGCAGAACATTCCTGAAACGCTACAAAAGCAAGGTGCTTATGTGCAGGGTTTTCGTCCAGGCGCTTCTACACGCAAGTACCTGTTGAGTATTCTTAGCCGCCTGACGCTTGTGGGTGCGTTATGCCTGGGTATTGCTGCTATATTGCCCTTTGTGATCCAGGTAGGAGGTGTGCAGTTGTTGAGTGCTACTAAAGTGTTAATCACAGTTGGAGTTGTGCTGGATACAATGCGCCAGTTTGATGCCCAGATGGTGATGCGCAACTATGTGGGATTTTTGTCGTGAGACGCATTTCTCTTGACAACTATGACTTTTGCGTCTAAAATTTGAACTGGCGAGTATAAAAAATGTTGGGAAGGTCCATAGATGTCAAATGAATCACCTCATCGCCTGCTGAAAGAAAAGCTGCGTGAGGAGCGAGCACAGTTAATTCTGGATGTAACAGAAAAAATGCTTTTAGAAAAAGGGTATCATGATACCTCAATGGATGAGGTTGCTATGCGCGTTGGTGTTGCGAAAGGTACTCTCTACCAGCATTTTTCCAGTAAAGAAGAGTTGGTCTTTGCTCTAATCGAGCGTAGAATTGGACTCTTCGAGCAATTTATTGAGCAGGTAGTAAGCTCTTCCCAGCAGACTCGTGCGAAACTGGAATGTATTGTTCAATATGTATATCAGGAGCGACATAGACAATACATGCAGCTAATACAGCTTATTCAATACAATATCGATGTTCGTAGAAACTTAATGGAGAAAAAGGATCAGCTCAGTACGCGCCTGGAACAATGCTTACTTCGGGTCAAAATCGTTTTTGATGAGGGCAAAGCAGAGGGTATTTTTGACCCGCATATCAGTACGGCGGTCATGCTGGTTACCTTCCTGAGCTTGCTTTCGCTCACGCAACAAGAACAATTGCTGGCACAGGAGCAACTATCATCCGAAGAGTTCGTTGTCCAGCTCGAACAAGCCTTTTTTCAAGGCATCCTGATCAGAACATAGCACAAGAAAGGCACGATGCATGCAACAAGCGCAAGAATTGAACGTGAAGCGCACACAACAAGCTTATAACCACCTCCAATCGCTGGAGGAGATTTTACAAACCTATACCTGGTTCCAGCAAATGCGTACGGAACATCCTGTTTCTTATGTTGAAGAGACAAAGATGTGGCAGGTATTCCGTTATGAGGATGTCAATCATGTGGTTACGGATTATGCCGATTTTTCCTCTAGCATTATGGGTGCAGCCGAAACTTCTGTCCTCAAAGATACCCTGGTTGCGACCGATCCGCCCGACCATCGTAAATTGCGTAACCTGGTCAATCAGGCGTTTACTCCACGTGCTGTTGCTCGTCTGTCAGGTCGCGTAGCGGAAATCACGCAGGAGTTATTGAATGAGGTGCGTGATCGTGGCAGTATGGATATTATCTCGGACCTTGCCTTCCCTCTACCCGCAAAGGTCATTGCCGAAATGCTCGGTGTACCGGCTGAAGATTGGGACATCTTTAAACGTTGGGCATTGATTGGAGATACGGAAAGCACTGCTCAGGATGGTAGTACAACTGAGTTAACGCTGCAACAGGAATTGTCCTCGTATTTCTCACAGCTTCTCAAGGAGCGGCAAGGCACACAACACGAAGACCTGATCACCTCTTTGAGCCAGGCCAAAGTGGATGGTGAGCAACTGAGCGAAAAAGAGATCATCGATTTTTGTATTCTCTTGCTCCTGGCTGGTCAGGAAACGACCAAAAACTTGATCGCCAATGCAATCCTCTGCTTCACTGATCATCCAACTGCAATGGAACAACTGATACGCGAACCTGAATTGATGCCTGCAGCGATTGAGGAAGTCTTGCGCTATCTGCCTCCTGCCTGGTATGTCGTGCGTCTAACCACAAAAGACATTGAGTTGGCGGGACAGCACATTCCAGCATATCAGCCTGTGCTTGCATGGCTGGCATCCGCTAATCGTGATGCTGCTCAGTTTCCCGATCCCAATCGCTTCGATATCCGACGCACGCCTAATAGACATATAGCCTTCGGGCACGGCATCCATTTCTGTGTGGGAGCGCCGCTGGCTCGCCTTGAAGCGCAGGTTGCTTTACCAATGGTGCTAGAACAACTCAAGGGATTGCAACGAGTGAAAGAGGTCCCGATTAAGGTTTCTAGAGGACTTGTATTCATCATTCGCAATCTGCCCGTTACCTTTGAACGTGCATAATAGATGTGTTATGAGTCATCCCGAACCTTTTTAAAAAGGTCTGGGATGACTCATAAATGTGCAAAAGCTCTTACTATGTTCATAGTTTTGAAAAAAAACAGCGCAATTTTGCCGCTTCCATGTTATGCTGTATCTGTATCATCTTTGTAAAACGTAATAAACACACAGAAAATAACTTTATGTAAACATGTGAAGTGGGGTACCTGCCCGGCGCATAGTTGTGGACGGGAACCTCAGGAAGAGAGAACGCGTGTGAAGCGCTGGCTTATTCTCTTGTTTGTGGCTATTCTTGATAGGATTTGTAGGGTTTGCAGGTCATCACAACTCCCTTGAAGCACTTGGCCTTGTGATTGCCTTGCTGGCAATAGCGCTCTTTATCTGGTCAGCCGTAAATCTCTCCCTTGAAGTTCGTCCACCGACGACAACACGTCGCAGATTCAGGCGTGTCCATATACCATCTATCAGGCGACGTGGTCGTCCGGGAACACACACGGAAGAACTCCACGCCAGCCATTTTTCAGGATCAGACGCTGGAGTGAGTAAAATTGCTTTGTTGATCGTTATCTAATCCTGTGATGGTATAAGGGGATGGTGTAGGGGCGCGATTTATAAGCCCGTCTCGCCTTTCCCGGTGCTGTTCTCCTTTTCTAGTCGCAATGCTCGCATAAAGAGCAGGAGTACTGGACTGAGTAATGCACCAGCCGCCAACAATGCTGCACGAATTGAGGCCAGTGTACCGATGACACCGACTACTGGCCCACCAACGATCTGTCCTCCGGCATCAAACAGGCTACTCATAGAAATGATTGTTGCCCGCACGTTGGCATTACTATTTTGTGTCAGCCATGTTGAGTAGATGGGCGTGATCGTACCGCGCAATGTTGCATAGCCCCAATAACTTATCAGTGCCAGTGCAAAATTTCCGGCCAGTGCAAATGCGACGATGCATCCAATCTGAACCAGGTTCAAGATCAACAGCAGGCGTGGCACCGCTCCATTCGGTTCTCCCTTGAAGCGTCGTTGTAAAAACTCAACTATCTATAATGCCCAGCACCATTACACCAGCGCGTATCACTGCAAACCATGTCACCGGGTTCAGTGACCCCAGAGCAGGTAGTGTAAAGTTCGCTACGATATGCGCCGTCCACAGGCGATCCAATCCTTCGCTGGATAGGCCCAGGAAGAGCGGCACCGCGACAATTGTCAGCAACAATGGGCTTGTACGTACCATGCGGCTTCCATGCAAGAACGTCTCGCCCATACCCTTCCATGTTGGCCGCTCGCTTTTTTCGGTACCGTGCTGAGAATGATGTTCAGGCATAAAGAAGATCAGGAACACGGCTAATAGCATAAACAGTACGCCACCGAGCACAATTGGCAAATTTAGCCTTACACTTGCCAGTGCCACACTGACTCCTGCACCCACCAGTGCGCCTATCTGTCCCACCTGTGAGCCGCGCATGTAGACTCGTCCCACGTTCTCTTCGCCTACTTCAGCGGCGATCCATGCCTCCTCAGCTCCCGTGATAAAGCTCGAACCAATGCCCCAACCCAGTTGGGAGAGCAGAATCATGACCGAATTGTGTCACTATCCCTTGCAGCACGAAGCCTGCACCAGTCAGAAAGATGCCGATAATAATCGACCAGCGGCGGCTAAACACATCGGCCAATACTCCTGTTGGTACCTGTGATACAAATGATGTTACCTCCAGCATCGTTCCCACCAGTACCAGTTGCAACGGATTTAGATGCGCCACCTCCACCTGGTAGACCAGGTTTACCGTGACGATAATGTAAAAAAAGAACGAAAAGAGTCCCTCGATCAGCAGGTACGTAACGTACGCATCGCGATGTTTCATTTATCTCTCACTTTTTGGAGAAGGTGGCCTCCCTCGTTTCTGTTTCCCTTTTTCCGCTTCGATCTTATATTGTTTGATAGCTTCCAGTGTACTGTACCATCGTCCTCCGCGCTTGACTGCATCAATTCGCCCCTGACGTGCCAGCCAGCTTAGATATTCCAAAGGATATCCAGAACCTTCTACTAGATCGCGTAAGAGTTGATAGCCAGGAACAGCGGCACAAGCTTCAAGATAGAGGTCAAGACCACCCTCGACTGATTGTCCGATCAGATTGAGCAATGAAGTGTAATTGCCTGTGTTGGCAGCCATTAACCATGAATGTAGCGTGTGCGCCAATCATTAAGCAATAAAGCGGGTGGATTGCCTTCTTGCATTAGCATCAGATTGAGTAACAGACGCCCAACCCGGCCATTGCCATCCTCGAAACCATGGACAGCTTCAAAGCCATGATGGGCTATTAGGAATCAAGCTGCGCTTTTTTGCGTTTGATACGTTCCACCAGGCGTGGATCCATATGTGGACGATCAGATCGGGGTGCCATACTACTGTGTATTCCTCCACTACGTCGAAAAATTAATTGTCACGGGTAGATCTATATTACTACTACCCGTGACAATTATCAATAGTAGGGACGTGCTAATGTTGGTCCCTACTGCTCTGTTAAACATCATCGCGCAGCTTCCTGGTAAGCGAGGGAGTAGGGAAGCCATTTATTATTCCGTGCAATAAAACCATGTATCTTTGGCAATTGATGCACGGAATAATAAATGGCTTCCTTACCGACGCGTTCGAGAACCCACGCAATGATGTTTGCACAAAGCCCTACTCCAACGCATCCTTTGCCAGTAACCCCAGCGTCACATCGTCCATCGGAGGATGGTGCAGTCCTGCGCGTATATCGCGATAGTGACGCTGCATTGAGCCACTTATCGCCAGACTGGCACCGCCAACGACGCGCATCGCCAGGTCGGTGATCTCGATTGCTGAATTGGTTGCCAGGTATTTGGCTGCGAAGAACTGGCTGACGGGTACGCTGGCTGGATCGGCCACAAATTGCGCTGCAAGACCAAAGAGGACAGCATTGCTTTGCAATAATGCCAGTTCCATCTTTGCCACTTTCTCCTGGATATGTGGAACGCTGGCGATCGGAGCGATCGAGCGAGTTTGGGCGACGGCGCTGCGCAAACTGGATTGCCTCATTGCGAGCTGCCTGCGCAATGCCCAGATACATTGCTGCAATCGGTAAGCCCCAGGCTGCATGACGTTGCTTGTGCTTCCACGTCACCGGGTTTCGTGGGCATGCTTGCATCCATATATGCCCAGGGTTCAACGTGCACATCCTCTAAGATCAGGTCATTGCTGCCCGACAGGCGCATTGCCAGGGAGTTCCACGTCTGCTCTATGTGGACGCCGGGTGCATCTCCATAGACCAGAAACGAGCCGCGCTCAGCCGTCAGGGGTGGAAGTTGGCCATTCGCTTCATCGACGATACTACATCCAACGGGAATGAGCTTCAATACCGAACTGCCAGTTGTATAGGTTTTGCGCCCGTTAATCAGCCATGAGCCATCGGGTTGACGCCGTGCCGTTGTTGATGGACGCCCACCACGGCTGGGACTGCCTGTTGCGGGTTCGCTGACCGCTGTGTTCAGCACTGCGCCATCCTCTACGACGGCCCGGCAGATGCGCTCAAAGACTTCGTTGGGAGTGTCCTGCCCCTTCAATCCCTCACCCATACGTGCGATATGGGTCAGGTGCATGCCCATGACGAGCGCCGTTGATGCACATCCTTGTCCCAGATAGTACTGTGCGAGTGTGACCTCAAGCACGTCTGCTCCCCAGCCACCGTACTCACGTGGGACGGTCAGCGCCAAATAGCCACTCTTTTGCAGATCGTCGTAGTTCTCAAAGGGAAACTTGCCTTCCCAATCGTACTGCGGCTGCGCGACGTGCAAATGTCTCAGCCAGCTCTTGCGCAATGGTCACAATCTGCTTCTGACGGTCAGTTTGAGGATATGCCGGAAAGCTCATGAATCGTTTTGCTCCATTTTCCAGTGATAGCGCAACCGCTGTGAAAGCAGCTGCGTATATCTTTTTGTCTATGCATAATATTGGTCTCCTTCTTTAGTATGCTTCATGGGTAGGATAATTGTCGAGAGTCTGTACATCTCACGTTCATGATGCCCATGCTTTGACCTATCTTGTACATATCTCTTTTCTATTATCAAGCATAAAAAAATTGTGAAAGGTGAAAATATCAATTGAAAGAGAACACCACACACGCAACAGTCCTCCGCTGGATCTCCTTCCACCAAAACGTTTCCCTCACTGTTCTCCACGCTATAAGCGCATTCTTATACTCTTTTTCGCATTACTCATTCTCATCTGGGCGCTGCTGCCAGCGGTACGAGCTTTCACGCTTATTATGAATAGGACAGGACGCTCGGTCCCCTGCGGCGTCTCTGGCAGGAATTCCGGTGCAGGAAGTACAATTTCATGCCACAGATGGTGTGAGCCTATCTGGCTGGTTAGCTATTGTCATCTGTACATGCACCTACTATTATTCTGGTACATGGTTTCAAGGGTTCGCGTTTTGAGATGCTACCTTATGCACGTTTTTTGTACAAAGGAGGTTACAATGTCTTGCTCTACGATAGTCGTGGCAGTGGGGCCAGCGCCGGATGGGGTATTACGTTGGGTGCACGAGAACCAGATGATGTGCTTGGTGCAGTCCAATACCTCAAAGGCCGTTCGGACCTCACTGCAAAGCGTTTCGGACTGCTAGGTATTTCATTGGGAGCAGGCATCGCTCTGATGGCAGCGGCGCGGGAACCAGCCATCGCGGCAACCGTTGCTGATAGTGCCTGGGTCGATGAAAGTGCCCAGATCGAGCATATGGGAAACATCTCCAGACCACCATTCACCTTGCCTCTCCTACCCTACGAACCAGCACTTGTAGATATGCTCATTGGTGCGCACCTGGCCGATAGTCGTCCTCTTGCTGTCATCGCTCAGATCGCTCCACGTGCTGTCTTCCTCATTCATTCGGCTGACGATCATAATACAACCACCCCGTTAGCGGGTGAACACCAGCTCTACATGGCGGCAAAAGCTCCCAAACAACAATGGATCGCCCCCAGCGGAGGCCATGTGGGGGCAATTAAAGCCCATACCGTGGAGTATGAGCAGCGCGTGTTATCATTCTTTGCACACTACCTGCTTGCTTAATGCAGGATTCTTATCAGAGTAGGGGCCACGTTTACAATATCCAGGGATGAGGGAGGTGATTGCGCTCAATCTCGCCCTCATCCAACCAGCTTTAAATGTTTCCCCAACGAAACGCATTGCCCTTATATCACGTACTAAAAGGGAATAAGAGATTACAACATTGCATATTTCCATCTTTCATACGTTACGAAACGCTTCGGATGAGTAGAGTTTAGACTGATCTCCAGATATCATAAGAAAGCCAGTGGCAGTATATGATTGATCGTGTAGGGCAAAACATTGGAAATTATCGATTAAGCAGATTATTGGGGCATGGCGGTTTCGCCGATGTCTATCTTGGCGAACATATCTATCTCAAGACGCTGGCTGCAATCAAAGTACTGCATACGCAACTGGCAAACGAGGATATTGAGCGGTTCCGTGCAGAGGCCCAGACCATTGCGCACCTGGTCCATCCGCATATTATCCGGGTGCTGGACTTTGATGTAGATCAGCATACCCCTCTGCTGGTTATGGATTATGCCCCTGATGACACATTGCGTCAGCGTCATCCTAAGGGAGAACGCCTTCCTCTCGCAACTGTTGTTCCTTATGTGAAGCAGATCGCATCTGCGTTACAGTATGCTCATGATCGACGGGTGATTCATCGGGATGTAAAGCCTGAAAATATGTTGATTGGGCAGAATGGTGAAGTGCTTCTGAGCGATTTTGGTATTGCGCTGATGGCAGAGACATCGCTCTCACAAAGTACAGAAGATACAGTGATGGGAACGATGGCGTATATGGCACCGGAGCAGATGCAGGGCAAAGCACGCCCGGCCAGCGATCAATATGCGCTGGCTATCGTTGTCTATGAGTGGCTCTGTGGAGTTCGGCCCTTTACAGGTTCATATATGGAGGTAGTGACGCAGCATCTTTCTGCCGCACCGCCCCCTATGCGTAATTATGCCGCAGTTCCTCCAGAGGTTGAGCGCGTCATTCTAAAAGCATTGGAGAAGGATCCTCATGAACGTTTTGTCCGTGTACAGGACTTTGCCGATGCACTGGAGCAGGCTTATCAGCGTTCTCTTGGAGCAACTCCACCGTTTGTAAACACTGTTTATGCGACTCCTCAAACTTCAGGAAAAAGAGCGTCGGTCAATCATCTGCCAGAGTTTTCAGGAGGTGCGATATCTGTCAGTCAGGCCACAGCACCACACGTTAAAACGGCATCGATAAGTCATCCCGTCGCGCCGCCTCATGAACCTGAAACTCCACCTATTAAAAAACGTGCCGGGCGCGTGATCAAGCGTAGTGTGCGTGTTTTAGTATTTTCCATTATACTTGTGCCATTGCTGCTCTGTGCCCTTGGTTACGGTGCATTTCGTCTGTATAGCAATTTAACATCCCCTAATTCGGGGCCAGGAACAGCGGCAGCTGTAGCGGAGGCGAACAATTTTCTGCAGTCCCTCTCGCATAAAAGCTATGCCCAGGCATATAATGATTTTGATACAACGTTAGCAAGACAGCTTTCCCGCAATGCATTTATCGCCGAGGGGCAGCTCTTTGATCGTTGTGATGGAACGATAACGCAATACACACAGGATAGTAATCCGCAGATTCAGAACGGGACAGAGAAGTACAGTTTTACGCTTACACGTACAAATTTGGCACAGGCGTATCGGCTGTATTTGACAGTTCATAAAGATACTGACGGTACATGGCATATCTCGGACTATACAAGCGATCTTCAGGTGCCTTCATGCTAAGGATAGGGGTGTTTGTTGCTTCATCCTTTTTGCGAACAGAGCCGTGTAAACTATTGTACACTTATTCCGCGCTGTTTATTGTAAAGGCATTTCTTAGCGATGCCTATTGCACTTTAGTAAAAAAGAAGGAAATCATATGAATACAGCAGCGATATTAGAACAGAATCACATGATGGTTATCCAGACCGTTGATGATTTTCCAGAGCGTCAATGGGACATTCCAGGAGCTTGCGGAGACTGGTCGGTCAAAGATACAATTGCTCATCTCACCTCGTGGGAGCACCTGCTTGTCGATCTGCTCAATACATTAGTGGATGATGCACCGACTCCATACCTGGATAAATTCATGAAGCAGCGGGCGGAATTTAATGCGAGCGAAGTAGCTGAACGGCAATATCATACAGCTCAGCAGGTCATTGACGAGTACAACGAAACACAATTGCAGTCAAGCGATCTGCTAGCAAAGATCCCAGCAGAAAAGGTCACGCAGGCAGGAACGGTTCCGTGGAACAAGGATCGCAGCGTTGCCGACATAATTAATATTCTTTGCACTCATGCAAGCGAGCATTGTGCTCAGATCAAAGCGTTTCGCGAGAAGGAAGATGCGTGATACTATTATAATGATTATGATGGCGTTTTGATCGCGCCCTTGTAAATTGGAAAATGTAGAAGATCTGGCTATCCCTGTTGTATCGCCGCTCTTGAAAGGTTGAAGACCATGGAGCAGGATCGCAAAAATATCTCTCAGATGCGTGCCATCACCATCTCAC
Organism: uncultured Chloroflexia bacterium; assembly: GCA_963731415.1. GTDB lineage: Bacteria > Chloroflexota > Ktedonobacteria > Ktedonobacterales > Ktedonobacteraceae > JACDAE01. Next base: position 556,939 of record CAVSVN010000013.1, on the reverse strand, counting down.
GTGAATACGGGAGTGGGGGTGGTGAGATTGCGCAGCGGTTGGCACATCGGCTGCAATGGCAACTGGTTGACCATGAAATTGTTGTGCGTGTAGCCCAGGAACTGGGCGTTAGTGTAGAGGAAGCTGAGGCGCAGGATGAATACTCAGAGAGCGTGGCTTCGCGCATTCTGAGCAGCCTACAGGCGATGCAGCCAACGCTTTTCGCCATCGCACCTCTTCCCACAACGATGGATGCTCCAAGTTATCAAGAAGCGCTCAATCGTGTCGTAGAGGGTGCTGTCGCCACCGGGCATGTAGTCATCGTTGGTCGCGGTTCCCAGGTTCTTTTAGGTCAGCATCGGGATGTTTTGCATGTCCGTATTGTGGCACCGTCTGGAGCAGCGCATTACGTATGTGATGCGTCGTGAGGGCGTGAACCGTGATGAGGCACGCACACGTATTCAGGTGAAGGACCAGGATCGTATGCGCTACTTGCAAAATGTTCATCATCACCGTTCCGATGATGCTCTTCTATATGATATTACGTTAAATACCGCTGTACTTTCCCTTGATCAGGTCGTTGAACTGGTTACAGTTGCATTACAGGAGAAGGCGACGCGACTCTCGATAGCGACTGGGGAACTGGGTCCAGGGGCTGGACTGGAGCGTTATCGTGGTCGCCCCGGCGATTTCCGTCCACCTTCCAATCTCACTGACTCCTCACATGCATAGGGTCATTTATTGCATCTGTGCTTCGTCGTCTCCTCTCCCTTCGCACAGATCTCGCTCGATAAAAAAATAGACCGTAAGGCTAAACCTTACGGTCTATGTGAGGTCGGTTGGAGAAATGAGTGATCTCACTTATTATATCGTTGAAACAAGCAAAGTGTTACATGCATTGATGCGTTTAAACGAAACCGATCAGCGGAAAATTTCGTGATTACACTGTCCATATATTCTTTTCATAAAAAGAGACACAATATGCAGTTGAGATACGAAAGAAGGTGACATATGGCTCGAAGTATAACGACAACGCAGCAAAGAACGGATATGTATTCACCTGTTGAGCAAACGGTGGCCAGCGAGAATGTGGGCATGGTTGAGCGCTGGGTATCAGCGATTGGGGGTGGTGCACTCCTCGTTTACGGCATTGCACGCTTTGATCGGGCTGGCGCGGTCCTCGGATTGCTAGGTGGAAGTCTGCTTTACCGTGGTGTCATGGGGCACAGCTTTGCTTACCAGGCATTCAATATCAATACAGCACAGCGGAGACAGGGCGAGACAGTCACGGATATTCCTGACAAAAAAGGCTTCCGCGTGCAGCGTTCGCTGACAATTAAGCGTCCGCCTGAAGAACTTTACGAATTCTGGTTTAATATAGAGAATACGCCACTATACATGCAAAATATTGAGTCTGTGACGAAAACTGGAGAACGCTCTTCCCATTGGGTGGCGAAAAATTCATCCGGGCAAGGCATCGAGTGGGATGCGGAGCTTTTAGAAGACCTACCAGGCAAGGGAGTGGCGTGGCATACCCATGGGAATCCAATTACGGCTAACGCAGGCAAAGTACAGTTTGAGGCAGCACCGGATGGACGCGGCAGCATCGTTACTTTAACACTTGACTACTACTCACCGGAAGGACCGTTCTGGAGCAATCTGGGTAAGCGCTTCAGTGTCATCGATGATCATGAGACGTTGGAGACATTGCGGAGTTTTAAGGAGGTTATGGAGGCGGGCGAGATTCCGACCATTAAAGGGCAACCGACAGGCAAAGGTAGAAAATAGGGAGCAAATAAAATGAAAGCATTATGCTGGTATGGCGCTCACAAAGTACGAGTTGAGAATGTACCCGATCCCGAAATAATTAATCCACGTGATGCCATCGTCAAAATTACGACCACGGCGATCTGTGGTTCCGATCTTCATCTCTACGATGGCTACATTCCCACAATGAAGAAAGGCGATATTATTGGCCACGAGTTTATGGGCGAGGTCGTTGATGTCGGGTCCAGCGTCGAAAACCTGAAAAAGGGTGATCGCATCGTGGTGCCGTTCACCATTGCCTGTGGACGCTGCTTCTATTGTGAGAAGGGGCTGACGTCGCTGTGCGATAATTCCAATCCTAATGCCTGGCTAGCTGAGGCGATGTATGGTTTTTCAGCATCCGGCCTGTATGGATATTCCCATATCTACGGAGGGTATGCAGGTGGTCAGGCAGAATATGCACGCGTTCCCTTTGCCGATGTTGGCCCGATCAAAGTTCCCGATGGGCTCACTGATGAGCAGGTATTGTTCCTATCAGACATCTTCCCCACGGGCTACATGGCGGCGGAGAACTGTAATATCCAGCCTGGTGATACCATTGCGGTATGGGGTTGTGGTCCTGTGGGTCAGTTCGCGATCAAGAGCGCCTATCTTTTAGGGGCCGAGCGCGTGATTGCGATAGATCGTATTCCCGAACGCCTGAGGATGGCGCAGGAGCAGGGCAATGCGGAGGTGATCAATTTTGAGGGGACCGATGTTATCGAGGAACTCAAGCAGATGACGGGTGGAAACGGACCCGATGGCTGTATCGATGCAGTTGGCTTGGAGGCCCATGGAACCGGCGTGGATCTTGTCTATGATAATGCCCGTCAGAAAGCACGTATGGCGACTGATCGCCCTCACGTCTTAAGGCAGGCGATGCAGGCATGTCGTAAAGGTGGTACCGTCTCCATTCCTGGCGTCTATGGTGGCCTGCTGGATAAACTTCCATTCGGAGCTGCCTTTGCCAAGGGACTGACGTTCAAGATGGGACAGACGCATGTGCATCGCTATCTGCATCCTCTGCTGGAACGTATTGAGAATGGCGAGATCGATCCTTCGTTCGTCATCACGCACCGCTTGAGTCTGGATGAGGCTCCCCAGGGATACGATATCTTCAAACATAAAGAAGATGAATGTATTAAAGTTGTGCTTAAGCCGTAATCACCTCTCCCTTTTCTATTAGAAGTGGCACATATAAGTCATCCCGGACGTTTGAGGAGCAGAATAGGCTCCTCAAACGTCCGGGATGACTTATAGTGGCATTTTTGAGTCTACGTCTATCAGGGGTAATCCTGTATAGATCAGTTATTTGACTTTGATGTACTCTCGGTCGTGGGTGGATGATAGGACATCGATTGAATACCGATGCGGCCAGGTCCTGTGAAGCGATTGAGGATAAAGGACGATCCAGCAACCATACCTCCGATAGCTCCCATCAGGCCACCTCCCCGCTGTGAACCTCCAACAGTCGTGGTTGTCATCTGGACTGAAGGATCTTTCCACAGCCATGCTCCAGGCTCCACATCGAACGTTTCCCCTGAAGCAAGCATCTTCTCAAATACGTTGCCATAGCCATGTAGCAGTACCATACCTTCACTGCCCCGTGCTGTAAACTGATCAATAAATAGGCCAGTGCGGCTGAAGAGGATATTGGCAGCGCCTTTCATGAAGGTGAAGCCATATTCTACATTGCTAGTGGCGATCAAAAATTGGTGCTCACGGACTTCAACCATCTGGCCGGGCTGTAAACGCAATCCCACGATCTGACCTACAGCATCACGGGAGAACGCAATATTGCCTGGTCCCTGAGCTTCAGTCAGGAAGATTTGTAGTCCCGCAAACATGCGTTTCGCCATGCCCTTCATTGATTTGAAACTGATCTGTACTCCTGGATGTTTCCAGAGGAGAATATGATGCTCAAAGTAGACTGAAAGCTGGTTTCCCAGCATCACATCCACCACGGGTACCAGCTCACCATCAATGGAGATCGTAATATCTCCAACCTTAAGAGGACCCTGGGATTATGTAATTCAGCTTTGGGAACGGCTGCCCCAAATATGCTACTCGTGTATTCTTCATACTGGTTTGATGGAATCTCGTTTGTTGTCATGACGTTGATCTCCTTAGAGTGTTGAGAGAGGGCAACCTCTCTACAGAGGATACAATCATATATGTCTCTTTTGTCATAGTAGCACTGGCACCAAATGACAGGAGTCATGTTGCAGATGCATTATCTTCGAGTTGCTTGCCAAGCAGTTTGATTGTGACGCCCAGTGCCAGAACGACTGCGGCACTCACGCCCAACTCTATCATGGCACGCGTAAATTCAGCGGGGTCTACGTTGCTTCCGGCGATAGAGAGCCTGGCACCAATTGAGAGAATACTGCGTGTCGCGGACACAATGCCGATAAAGAGAAACGGGCGTAAAGAGGTTGCATGCGCTTTGAGATAATGGAGGACTGTACCCAGTACCTCCATTATGATAAGTACCAGCAGAAGGTCGGAGACAAACTGAATGATGTCAGAGGCTATATCGTTGATACCGTTCGCGGTAAGTGCTTAAATCATCTCCATGCCAAAGTCCCAGAAGCTATAGCCGAGGGCGCAGAGTGCTCCCAGTAAGAAGGAAGTGCCAACGATAGCATAGATGATGGTGTCAGCCGACTCCAACCAGTAGCTAGAAAAAGCTGCGAGAAAATCGTCTGAATCATGGCTATTTTTGTGGCGCTTATTCTGTTGATAAGGCAAAGGGGTGTTGCTTCTATGTTCCAAAATATCTGGCTTATCATCTTTCATGTCGGGCGCTCCTTCAAATGTATTGAATAGTATCAGTTTACTATCATACTACTTTATCTCTACTTGCTTCGACATCATCGTCCTAATTTGCTATGCTCCTGGTTGATCGACCCTTGTGTCTCGATACTCCACTCTCTACTATCATACACGTCTACTTTCACCGTCAACTTGATTTCATCAATCTCCAAGGAGTCGAGAGCAGAAAAAAATGAAAAGAGAAGATTTTTCATCGCCATTTTGAGAAAAGGCTGTCTTATACGTCTATATTCTTATCTACATTCTAGTAATTGTCATACACATTCGATAAAGATTTGTAGGAGATATTGCGTACTTCTGTTCTAAGAGGGAAAAATGATGTTGCTAGAAGGACAACAATGTAGCCATTATCGGTTGGGGCGTTTGCTGAAGCAGGGCGGCATGGGCCAGGTCTATCAGGCGGAAGATATGAGCTTGCAGCGCCAGGTCGCCATTAAAGTGATTCGTATCGATTTTGCACATACAGCCGATCAGGCAGCTGTACAGGAAGCTGCCCATCTCTTCTCACGTGAAGCGCTCGCTATCGCTCAACTGGATCACATTCATATTCTCCCGCTCTATGACTCAGGCGAGGAGTATATTGATGATACGAAAGTGATGTACATGGTTATGCCGTTGCGTCACGAGGGATCGTTTGCCGACTGGCTGCAGATGCATACTAGAGGGAGTAGTTTGCCATTGGCGGGAGTTGAGCGCGTGGTGCGTCAGGCATCTGAAGCGCTACAGCATGCGCACGATCGGCAGATTATTCACAAGGACGTAAAGCCTTCTAACTTTCTTGTACGCGAGCATGCAGAACACCTTAGCCAGCTAAATCTGCAACTGGCCGACTTTGGTGTAGCAAAAGTGATGCGTCTGACCAGCGAGAGCCAGGTTATTCGTGGTACTCCGCCCTATATGGCACCCGAACAGTGGGATGGACGTCCGGTACCTGCTACAGATCAGTATGCGTTGGCGATGATGGTGTATGAACTTTTGACAGGTCATCATCCCTTTGGCGGTCGAGGATATCAGCAGGTGCAGCTATGGTACCAACATATGCATACAATGCCAACCGCGCCCAGTATGATCAATCCTGCTCTTCCACGCGATATTGATGAGGTCATATTACGTGCTCTGGCGAAAAATCCTCAACAGCGTTTTTCATCTATATCGGCCTTTGCACATGCTTTCCGACGAGCCGTACTCAATAGTGGAAACATTCATCAAACAATAACCGTAAGTACGCTTGAGGCACAAAGAGGAGTTAATCGCCTCGTTATGCTTCCTGATGGACGTAAGGTTCCTGTGCCGATACCTGCTGGTGCATATCAGGGGCAGATTATTCGCATGGAGAACTATGGGTATCCGACCACATACGATGGCCCAAGGGGACATTAATCCTGACGATTACTATGATGGCCTCTCTTGAGGAAACGCTTCTCCCACCAGTCGATCACATAGCGCCAACTGTGCCTATTTCCCCTTCAAATAAGGGTATATCATATAGAGATGTACCATCTGTACCACCCGTTGTGCCTGTTATCCAAAAGTATCGTAGAGGCAGTAGCAATAAGTTAAAGTCCATTTTATCGCTATTTTTTATTGTGTTTGTTGGAGTTGGCGCATTATGTACTGTTACTATTAATCAGATGAGAGCGGATGCTCTGAGCAATACCCATGCGTTTGCAACTGCCACTGCAAATGATGCGACCGCGACAAAAACCACAGCAGTGTCCGAGGCAGCGGCAACAAAGACAGCCATAGCGGCAAGTACCGCAACCGCCCAGACACAGGCTACGGCGACAGCCATCCAGCATAATCCTTATCCTTCATATCTTCCTGGCAATGGACAACTGGCGCTCTATGATCCCTTAATGGATGATAGCGAAGGATATGAATGGATGCCATCCGGGCAGTCACAAATTCCTACCTCTAACGGAGATTGTCTCTTTAATGAGGGAAGGTTGGATGCAAGTGTCGAAGGAGATGCAAACCATAACATATTCTTTCATCCTTGTATCGCGAACACTTCAAACTTCGGTAATTTTGCCTATGAAGTACATATGACGCTTCTTGCTGGCGATTGTGGTGGTGTGACCTTACGCGGTAATGGTGAGCTATTCTATTACTTTATTGTCTGTCAGAACGGACAATACCGCTTTGTAAAGTATGTGAATGATGGGACCACTCCCGTCATATTGAAAGATAAGAGTTCTCCAGTATATTAATATGAGCTTGAACCAGGATAATCTTATCGCTGTGTGGGCAAAAGGCTCTGACATTAATCTGTATGTGAATGGGCAACAGATTGATATCGTATATGATCCTTCCTATACTACAGGACAGATAGGTGTGCTAGTGAGGTCGCAGAGTTTGAATGTTCGGACGGAAGCTGTTTTTAGCAATGCACGAGTGTGGACGTTGATGTAGCGTATCGCGCTTTATTGCTTCGGTGTGCGTTTCCAGAGTGGATATGCGCTACTACTACATAAAATTGCACCAGCCTCCTTCACTCGTGTAACATCATTTCTGGTACGTATGAAGCCACCAGCAATAAATGGTCCGGGTAAGACCTTGTGAAGTTTATCGGCGACCTCTGGAAAAATAATGCCGGGGAGAACTTCAACGATATCGGGTTGGGAGCGTGCAATAGTCTTCACTCCACTTTCTAATGAGGCATCATCCATGAGGAGGAGGCGCTGAATAGTCGTCAGTCCTTCAGCACGTCCAGCAGCGATAAGGGGGGAGCGACTGGTGATAATAGCATCTACTCCGTTCTGGCGTAGATATTGGATGCCGGGGCGATCTTTGCCGACACCGCTTACAAGATCAACGTGTACGACGACGCCTTTGCCACGTTGATGAGCTTGAGCAATAAATGATGCGAGTTCAAATCCATTGCTTTTCAGTATAAATAGAAGCATTACATCAGCTAGATAATGCAATTTCCATATCCTCATGCGATTTAATTGCAGCGGCGACCGGGTACATGCGTGCCAGGCGAAGAAACTCTTGCTTGATCATAGTGTTTTCCATAGGCGAGACCCTCTTGCAACAAATATTTGAGTAATGGTTGTTAACCTCTTGACAAAAGGGACCGAAGTTGAGTATCATCATTATATGACAACTCCAGACTCTTGCATAGTCGGGAACTCGAAACAACGTTGTTCGTAGCAGTTCCACCTCATATATTGTGCATATTACACGAAGGAGTGGAAAACCAGACTAGTATTTTGTGTCACACGTGAAGATTCTGCAAAAAAAACAACTTCATCTGTGCTAGGGACAGTGAAATGAAAAGTCCTGAGCCATCCTGAGGAGGCTTAGGGCTTTTTTGTTTTTTCTGTTAGAGCAAGGGGTATCATATGCTTACACAATTCTGCAGATCTTTAACTGCTCTTCAGTTACAGTACAAGGTCATACCTGTTGTTGAAAATCGTGTGCAATTTGCGCAATTATTAGAATATTCGCGTTGTAGAGTTATTCTCCTACGTCATTGTAATCTCTTCGATTTTGTGACGCTCCTGGAGAGAAGCACAGCAACGGGGTTATACTGTATTTGTCAATGTTGACCATATGGATGGTATTTATCCCGATGCCGCAGGTCTCTCTTATCTCATGAACCATTTACATATCACAGGCATTGTATCCAATCACCCGAAGCTTCTCTCCCTGGGCAAGAGTGTTGGCCTGGAGACGATACAGCGCATCTTTGCAGTAGATTCAACCGGGTTGGAGACTGCTATAGAATCCGTTGATACGCAGTATATTGATATGCTAGATCTTTCACCCGCTCTTGTCATTCCTTCTTTACCGACCGATCTACTGAGTTATCCTGCCATTGCCATTTATCGGATCGGGTCTAATTTCCACGGCTCGCCAGGTGGAGGCAATACTGCATGCAGGCGCGGTTGCTGTGACAGTAGTAAGACCAGAATTATGGTCAACATAAAGGAATTAGAATTGTAGGGCTACGTTTACGAAGCCCATCCGTTCGCCCGCTCAATGATATTTTCTCCTGTGTAGACTATTTTCTGCATAGGCTTCTATACTCATGTATATTTTCTCTTAAAGATCGGCATTGCTGCCAGTCTTTACCTGGTACGTCGTCGTTTAGCAAGACGCAGAGAGTGCGTTTCAGCAGAAAGAGGGCTAACTATGGCAAAGTATATCCTCGCATTGGATCAAGGAACAACGAGTTCACGCGCCATTCTTTTCGACCATGATGGTGCAATCGTCAGTGTTGTGCAACAGGAGTTTCCCCAGATTTATCCAGCTCCGGGCCTTGTTGAGCATGATCCAGAGGCGATCTGGTCAAGTCAGTTGAATGTTGCGCAAGAGGTTATTAAGAAGGCGGGAGCTTCAGTTTCCGATATAGCTGCGCTTGGCATTACCAATCAGCGTGAAACGGCTATCGTCTGGGATAAGAATACAGGCAAGGCAGTCTTTAATGCGATTGTCTGGCAGAGTCGTTTGACCGTTCCTATTTGTGAGGAATTGACCGCCAAAGGGTTTCGACAAAGAGCTTCGTGCACGCACCGGGCTGGTGACGGATGCATACTTCTCCGGTACCAAAGTGAAGTGGATCCTTGATAATGTGCCGGGCGCACGTGAAAAAGCTGATCGCGGCGAACTGCTCTTTGGCAATGTCGATACCTTCTTGATGTGGCGTCTCTCCAAGGGCCGCGTCCATGTAACAGACTATTCCAATGCCTCGCGTACGTTGCTCTTTAACATCTATAATGGCGAGTGGGATGATGTGATCCTGAAAGAATTTGGCATTCCACGTTCAATGCTGCCCACAGTTTTGCCTTCCAGCGGCATCTTCGGCGAGACCGACGCCGAGTTCTTTGGTGCACCTATTCCTATGGCTGGCGATGCAGGTGATCAGCAGGCCGCAACCTTTGGGCAGGCGTGCTATGAAGTTGGCATGGCGAAAAATACCTATGGTACGGGCTGCTTCATGCTTATGAATACCGGAAGCAAGGGCGTTCCTTCACAGAACGGACTGCTCACAACACTTGCCTGGGGACTGGGAAATCCAGATCATCCTCAACTCACGTATGCGCTTGAAGGAAGTATCTTTGTGACGGGTGCTGCCGTCCAATGGTTGCGCGATGGATTGAAGGCGATTAAGAACAGCGTTGATGTGGAAGCATTGGCGGCGCAGGAACCTGATAATGGTGGCGTCTACCTGGTACCAGCCTTTGTTGGCCTGGGCGCACCTTACTGGGATTCCCATGCTCGCGGCACTATTATTGGCCTCACACGCGGTTCCACTATCGGCCATGTCGCACGTGCAACGCTTGAGTCCATGTGCTATCAGACGCGTGATGTGCTTGAAGCGATGATCGCCGATAGCAAAGTTGACCTGAAAACACTGCGCGTCGATGGTGGCGCGGTTGTAAATAACCTCCTGATGCAGTTCCAGGCCGATATCCTGGGCGTGCCAGTGCAGCGACCAAAGGTTGCGGAGACAACTGCTCTAGGAGCAGCCTACCTTGCGGGCATTGCCGTTGGCTTCTGGAGTGGTCAGGAAGAAGTCGCCAAGCAATGGGCTATCGATCGCACCTTTGAGCCAAAGATGAGCGCAGATCAGCGCGAAACACTTTATGCCGATTGGAAACGAGCGGTTGAGCGTTCCATGCACTGGGAGAAGGCATAAATCTCACTAGCGATGTAGGGAAAGCAACAACTGCTTCCCTGCATCAATTCAGCATAGTATATTGTTTGTTCTAATTGCTTCATCATTTCAACCTGATGTAGGGTTGACTTCTCAAAGAAAGAGAGTAAACGTTATGGCAAGTAGAATTATGCAAAGATCAACACCACTTGCGGGTACCCTGGGCGAATGCATCGCAGAATTTTTCGGCACGATGGTGCTGATCCTCTTTGGTGATGGGTGTGTCGCGACATTTGCGTTATTCACGGGGCTTGGCTCGTTCGCGAATGAGTGGGTTGTGATCATCCTTGGCTGGGGTCTTGCCGTTATGCTTGGTATCTATGTAGCGGGAGCGATCAGTGGAGCGCACCTCAATCCAGCGGTAACACTTGCCCTTGCGGTACGTGGCAAACTGGCGTGGAACAAGGTCGTACCTTACTGGGTAGCGCAGATTCTGGGAGCCTTTGTAGCTGCCGCTATCCTCTACTTTGTCTACCATGGTGCGATTGTCAACATGACGGGTGCAAAGAACGTGGCCGATGCTGTTGGTGGCGTGTTCTATACCAGTCCGAAGTCTTTTGTTGGTACGTTTGGAGCTTTTGGTGATGAGTTTATAGGAACTGCTCTGCTTGTTGGCTTGATATTCGCGATCACTGATGGGCGCAATCAGCCTGTGCAGGGAAACATCAATCCGCTCATTATTGGGCTCCTGATCGTTGCCATTGGCGCATCCTTTGGTCTCAATACTGGATATGCCATCAATCCTGCTCGTGACTTTGGGCCTCGTCTGTGGATGGCTATCGTCAGTGGTGGCGCAAGCTTTTCTGCCAACAATTTCTACTTCTGGATTCCTATTGTCGCGCCTCTGCTTGGAGGTGTTGTTGGAGCCTTGATCTATGACTTTACCATAGGGCGGGTGATTCCTGCCAAAGGTTTAGAGAAGTCAGGAGATACTGAAACGAAAGGGGAAGCTGTACGCGAACCGGCCATCTAATCGTATCCCCTCACCACCATCCAACGTAGGAACCTGATTGATCGCGTCCAGGAATTCATCGCCAATTATGATATGATCATAAACGTGTATTCAGGTGATGGACTATGATACAGGCCGATGAAGCCCTGGACGCTCTAATGCTCTTGAACTCTTCAACCCGGATAGTGCAGGGTAGGGACCAGCTTGAGCGCGTCCACTCGCCTGCTCCATTAATGGGGGAAGGCAGTCACCCGCACTATCCAGATTGATTTCTTAAACTGCATGTGGTTCACGTTGACGAGGTCGGTACGGTTCAGTTCTATAAAGGGTATTTCTACAAGTTAGGGGATGGATTATGGTAGCGGACATCCAGAAGGAGTGTCCATTTTAAAATGGAAAGGATGGGAATACGAAGCATAGGTAAGCAACATGTTTCGTATCTCTGCAGGCACTATGCAAACATTATCATCAACGGTGCGCACGCACAACCTTGCCGATCTGGGTAACAATCGGTTTGATGTTCTTGTCATTGGAGGAGGTCTTACGGGAGCGGGGGTGGCGCTCGATGCCGTAACGCGTGGCTACAAGGTCGCGCTGGTGGAGAAGGCAGATTTTGCGAGTGGGACGAGCAGCAAATCCACCAAGCTAGTGCATGGAGGTATCCGCTACCTGCCCGAATTTGATTTCGCCCTGGTGCATGAAGCTCTGGTTGAGCGTGGTATTATGCTACAAAATGTTCCTTACCTGGTGCGTCCAGTGGCATTCGTCCTGCCAATCTACGAGGGAGATCGTCATCCAGTCGGAATGCCATTTACTACGCCACGCGGTATTGGTCTAAGTTTTATGCTGGATATCGGTCTCTGGCTCTATGATATCCTGGCTGGTCGGCGTAACATCCATCGACATCGTCGTTTGAAGCGTGAAATCGTGCTGAAGATGGCTCCGGCGCTTATGCAGGAAGGGCTGAAAGAGGGTTTTGTCTATTACGATGGACAGACCAATGATGCTCGCCTCACGATGGCACTTATCCGCACGGCAGCACAATATGGAGCTACTATAACCAATTACACGGAGGTAACATCCTTCCTGAGCGATGAAAATGGCAAAGTGCATGGTGCTCGTGTATGTGATAAACAGGGCAATCAGGAGATTACGATTCAGGCGCGTCATATTGTGAATGCTACAGGTGTCTATACCGAGCAGGTCGAGGCACTGACGGGTGAGGAATTGCAGATTCAGGTTGAGCCGAGCAAAGGGGTTCATCTGGTACTCGCACGGGAAGATCTCAAGCTTGGCGACTCAGCGATTGTGCTGCCAGAGACCGAAGATAAGCGTATCCTCTTTGTTGTTCCCTGGGAGTCGCGTGCGATCTTTGGAACCACCGATACCGGATCGGGGAACCTGGATTCCCCAGTTGCTACCCAGGAAGATGTAACATATCTCCTCAAGTACCTAAATCGCTATCTCGACGTGAACCTGACCGAAGCGGATATTGTGAGTACCTATGCGGGTTATCGTCCACTGGTGAAACCGCGTAAGGCAGATAAGTCGACGGCAAAGCTTTCGCGTACCCATGCTGTAATCGAGGGACCATCAGGATTAGTGACGATCACAGGTGGAAAGTTAACAACCTATCGGCGTATGGCACAGGATACCGTTGATGTGTTGAGCCGCCGTGATGGAACGAAACCGGCGCATCCCACGCAATCGCTTCCACTGCAAGGAAGTGCGGGTTGGCCCGTAATGCAGGGTGAGTTAGCTCGTAAGGGAGCCACGCTGGGTCTTTCATCCGAAATAGTAGAGCACCTGGGCTATAGTTATGGCACCAATGCACAGGCTTTGTTGGATCTTATAGAGGATGATGCAACGTTAGCTGCCCGTCTGATTGCTGATCTTCCTTATATCAAAGCCGAAGTAATCTATGCCTGTCGCTATGAAATGGCGATGACGCCGTACGACATTTTAGCGCGTCGTACATCCATCATTCTTGTGGATAGGCAGCGTGGACTCTCTGTTGTCGATGAGGTTGCGGCACTGATGGCAAAAGAACTGAGCTGGTCGCAGCCGCAACAGCAGTCGATGATAGAAGCCTATCGTAATAGCATACAAGAGCAAACCGTCCCTAAAACGATGACCCAGACGATGTAGGGGCCGCGTTTCCGACGATACTGTTCAGATATCGAGAACTTTCCCTCTTACGTAGAGGCATTTATGACGCTCATATATCCCTATCCATTTACACTCACAAAAGATGGCAGAAAGGTTACTACAATGAAGAAGTTGATCAACCAGCCAGAAGATGTCGTCAAAGAAGGACTTGCAGGAATGCTAGCCGCTCATTCCGACCTGATCCGGGTTGATATCGAGCAGCAAATTGTTGTACGTCGGGATGCGCCTGTACGCGGAAAAGTAGGAGTGATCTCCGGTGGTGGTAGCGGCCACGAGCCAATGCATGGTGGTTATGTTGGCATTGGAATGCTTGATGCGGCCTGTGCGGGAGCCGTTTTTACCTCGCCCGTTCCTGACCAGATGTTAGCCGCGACCCGTGCAGTCGATGGTGGAGCAGGTGTACTGCATATCATCAAAAATTATACTGGCGATGTGCTCAATTTCGAGATGGCCGCTGAACTGGCCGCCGCCGATGGAATCGAAGTTGCCAGTGTTGTCACCAATGATGATGTAGCCGTGCAGGATAGCCTGTATACTGCTGGTCGGCGCGGTGTGGGCGTAACTGTGCTGCTAGAGAAGATTGTTGGTGGCCTGGCAGAGACAGGTGCGCCTCTCAATGCTGTAGCTGCTCTAGCGCAAAAGGTCAATGAGCAGGGACGTAGCATGGGCATGGCGCTCACCTCCTGCACTGTTCCAGCGGCGGGTAAACCAACCTTTGAGCTGGGCGAAGATGAGATGGAGATAGGCATTGGCATTCATGGCGAGCCGGGTCGTCGTCGCGTCAAACTGGCCTCTGCCGCCGAAATCACCGAAATGCTCACCACCCCCGTCATCGAAGATCTGGAACTGAAAGCTGGCGAGCAGGTACTGGCAATGGTTAACGGCATGGGTGGTACCCCCTTGATCGAACTCTATATTGTATTTGATGCACTCAATCGTATCCTTGGTGGTAAGAACATCACTATTGCTCGTTCTCTGGTCGGAAACTATATCACATCCCTGGAGATGGCTGGTTGCTCGATCACCCTTCTGCGTCTCGATGATGAGATGATCAAGTACTGGGATGCCCCGGTTCATACGGCTGGATTACGCTGGGGAATGTAGTTTATGGCATCCGTCTCCTTAATTGTTTTGTCCTTCGACAATCTCTGTAGCTGTACAGATAGATGTGGCTGAGGTACAGATGCGAGGTTTCGTCGTGGATGCGATTTTGCGAGGCGGATGGTACAATTTCAGGTAGATAGTGCGATTTGGGGATAGGGGCGCGGTTTGACAAATTGTGTTTGTTGGGTAGTATGCGCGTAATCAACTACGCCCCTATCGTAAAACAAATAGAAATAGTAAGAAGGATAATGCTGAAATGACCAACGAGGATATTTTGCATTGGTTGGAGCGTATCGCAGACGTACTTCATGAGAACGCCTCCTATTTAACACAGCTTGATTCCGCTATCGGCGATGCGGATCATGGCTCCAATATGGATCGCGGCTTTCAGGCGGTACGCGCTAAATTTCCAGCAATGGCATCAATGGATATGCGACCCAATTGAAAACCGTTGGCACAACACTGGTATCGACCGTTGGAGGAGCCAGTGGACCCCTCTATGGTACCGCTTTTTTGCGTGCCAGCGCTGTAGCTACCAACAAGCAAGAACTGAGTTCTGCTGATGTCGTAGCACTGCTGGAAGCATTTCTCAATGGTATTGTCACGCGAGGCAAAGCGCATGCAGGTGAAAAGACGATGATTGATGCCCTGGAGCCAGCGCTCAAGCGGCGAAACAGGCGCTCAATCAAGGTCTTTCGCTGGCAGAAATTACTGCTCATGCCAGTTCTGCCGCTGAAGAAGGGATGAAGGCAACTATCCCTTTGCTAGCAACCAAAGGGCGTGCGAGCTATCTTGGCGAGCGTAGCATTGGTCATCAGGATCCTGGCGCAACGTCGAGTTGGTTGATATTACGTAGCCTGGCCGAAGTTTGTGCGTAGGGCGTTACCTTGCGTGCGTCCGTTCCCGATGAAACTGTGTTCATGGACCAGGGCGCACGCAAGGTAATGCCCCTACGCAGGAGGTTGATCATGACTGTCGGACTGGTCATTGTTTCACATAGTGCGCGCCTTGCTGAAGGAGTAGTGGAGCTCGCCGGGCAGATGGCGCAGGAACGGACTCCTCTTGCCGCAGCGGGTGGAGCAGGTGATAATCTGCTTGGCACCTCCGTCGATACTATTCTCGCAGCTATTCAATCTGTCGATAGTCGCTGATGGTGTGCTGGTTCTGCTCGATCTGGGAAGCGCTATTTTATCTGCTGAGATGGCACTGGAGATGTTGGACGATGAATCAACGTGCACATGTTGTGCTGAGTTATGCGCCATTGGTTGAAGGGGCTATTGCGGCAGCACTTGAAGCCTCCCTTGGTCGTACGCTTGCGGAAGTAAAGCAGGCAGCCGAAAAAACGGCGCATGTGGAGCAATTGCAACAGCTCAAGCCATTGGGCCAGCCAGAAGATGATGCGTCTACCCCTGTTGAAGATTCTGTATCTGCACCTTTAGATACATCTGAGCATGCAGTAGAGATGCAACTAACATTAACAAATTCGGCTGGCTTGCATGCTCGTCCAGCGGCACTATTGGTCCAGACGGTAGCGCGTTTTCAGGCGCATATACAGGTGTTGATCGCTGGAAAACAGGTGGATGCCAGTAGCATTACGGGCATCCTCTCACTTGGGGCGCGTCAGGGCGATACAATTACATTGCGTGCCAGCGGTACAGATGCTGATGCAGCTTCTGCAGGCGCTTAGCGACCTTGTGCAGGCGAATTTTTATGAGGGTGCATCCACTTCTGAAGATCTTGGCACCATCATCTAGCCTGAATGCTAGTTCGACCTCCATTGAAGACGTTAGAGCCAACAGATGAGTACTGGCAGGGCATTTCGGCCTCGAAGGGTGTTGCCATTGGTCCTGCATTTCTTTATACCTCTCGCAGTATTGATCTAAATGCAGTTGAGTCGCGCTCAATCTCCCCTCAACAGGTTTCATCTGAACAGGCATCATTGCGGAGAGTGTTGGAGGCAACAGCCCAAGAGCTTTCGGCACTGGCGGCACAGATGAAGGTAGATGCGAGTCAGGCGGAAGCAGCTATTTTTGAGGCTCAGGCATTGATGGTACAGGATCCAGCATTTGAGGGATGCCGCGCTGGAGATGATAGAGCAACGGCATGTCGATGCTGCAACGGCGCTTGCTCGTACGGGTGAACAGCAGGCAAGAACACTTGGAGCAACTCGGCGATGATCTCTTTGCGGGGCGGGCCGTGGATGTGCGCGATGTTGTCAGTCGGGCACTACGCTCTTTGCGAGAACAGGATATGCAGCTGCCTGATCTCAGTTCGTTAAGCACTCCTGTAATTCTGCTTGCCCATAATCTGACGCCATCGGATACCGCGCAACTGCGACCAACGACTGTGCTGGGCATTTGTACAACGCAGGGAGGCCCAACGGCCCATGCCGCAATTCTCGCGCGTGCCCTTGGTATTCCTGCACTTGCAGGATTGAGTGAGGCCGCGCTCCTTGCAATTCGTTCTGGCGATGAACTGGCGCTTGATGCGGATGCGGGTCTACTCTATCGCCATCCCTCTTCAAAAGTACGTGCTGAGCTACTAGCACGTCTTGATATACAACAGAAGCAACAGGCAGCAAATAAGCTTGCCGCTCAGCAGAAGCAGGAGCCAATTACGTTTCAGGGTCGTCGTATCTCCCTCTTAGCAAATGTGGGGAACGAGGCAGAGGCAGAGGCAGCCCGTCAATGGGGCGCTGAAGGTATCGGGCTGCTACGTACGGAATTTCTTTTCGCTACATCCGCAACGCTTCCTGATGAAGACGAGCAACGCAGACGTTATGCCCAGGTTTTTCGAGCATTTAAGGGTAATGCCAGTCGGGCGGATTGGTCCGATAGTGGTCAGGACATTAGATGCGGGCGCGGACAAACCATTGCCAGCATTAGATGCGGTGCTGGGATCATTTGTCGAGGCAAATCCTGCGCTTGGCCTGCGTGGAATACGTATTCACCTTGGCGCATCAGGAACTTGCTTGAGCAGCAATTGAGCGCTTTATTGCAGGCGGCTGCCGAGGTCGATATAGAACTGCATATCATGTTCCCGATGATTACCACTGTCGAGGAACTACGTACTGCACGCTGCAATCTTCGACCGGGTCTATGAAGATCTGCGGCAACGAAATATTGCTGTACCAGCGCACGTGCCTGTGGGAATCATGGTCGAGGTACCTGCGGCAGCCATTATGGCATCAGAACTGGCGGAGCTGGCGGATTTCTTCAGCATTGGCGCGAATGACCTGTTACAGTACACGCTGGCAACTGATCGCACGAACGCATCGGTATCATATCTCTATCAATCGTTGCAACCAGCCGTTTTGCGGTTAATACGGCGCATTGCTGAAGCTGGTCGTCGTGCGGGAAAAGCGGTTGCCGTCTGCGGTGAGATGGCCGGAGATGCACGTGTGGCTCCATTGCTCATGGGAATGGGTGTGGATGAGTTGAGTATGGCTCCCGCTGCACTTCCTGCTGTAAGAACTGTATTGGCCATGACTTCCGCGCGGAGATTGTTAGAGACGGTTGAACGAATTGGACATCTGAAGACTGTAGCGGAGGTAGAGCAGGCAATCCAGAATTTAGAAGAGTGAACGAGGGTTCTCACCTTACAAGAAAGCGGATCTACCTCAATGGAGGTGACGATCTGGTAAATAATCCTGTTTCTGGATGAGCTGATTTTGAAACTCATGTGACCACTCTGCACGTTCTATATAAAAGAACGCTATGATTATCATCTCCTGGCGTAAGTAGGAGCCTGCAGTATGTCTGACCATAAAGAACTTCCCATCAATAAACATGAAACTATGAAACTGATTCTTATCGTTGAGGATGATGCACTGATCGGTGAAACCTTTGTGCGTGCTATTTCGGAAGAGACAGCGCATCAAGCCCTGCTGGTCCCTGACGGTCCGCACGCTCTGGAAATCGTCAAAGAATATCGGCCCGATCTGATTATGCTCGATTATCATCTTCCCCGCATGAATGGGTTGGAACTTTATGATCGATTGCATGCTATCAAAGAGCTAGAGGATGTTCCTACCATCCTGACCACAGCAGGCGTTTTGCAGTATGACATCCAGCAGCGTCATCTCATAGGTATCAGTAAACCCGTTGATCTGAACAAGCTGTTGGATATCATAGAAGAATTGCTCTCTACTTAAATGTTAGAACGTTGTCTTTATAGAACGGTCCAATAATCTGCGGCGGCTTCTGCGTTATGTGCTACGTCGGGTGAAGTTGCGACTGGAGTTTCGCTCTCTATATAACGAGATGCGACTTGATCTTCATTATAATCATTAAATGGGGTATTCATTATCTCATCCTCATCGAGGACGGGAGTATGAGCGATTGTTTGTGGTTCGCGTGTTACTCCATTGTTTATTGGTCGTGTAGTGGTCTGTACATCATTCGTTGGGGAGATCATGCCGCTGGCCTTGATCTCGTAATATTCGGTTAAGCGCATAGCGATTAATTTGCCCGGCTGGTCGATCATATGATATTTTAAAGCGTCTTGCCAGAGAGCATCCAGTGCGTTGGAGTCTTTGAGCAAGGCGACAGTAAAGTATAGATATCTCTCTACATCTTGTGGCATACGTTCCCCTTTCTATTAGAATGCACGGTATAGTTCCCCATTTTGCGCTAGACGTATTTTATGATAGTGCCTTGACACCATTGGCGCTGGTCGCTTGAATTTTGCGGATCAGCAGATTACCGGCCAGGTTGCAGTAGCCGATGCCATTGGCGTGAATGGGATCATCCGGGCGTGTCAGGTGAGGGATACGTTTCTTTAGAAAGTTATGGAAGTAGAATACGCCACCACCGATGTTCAATACTGGTCTGAAGCTAGCGGCAACAGCATCGCGGTCGCTCTGTCGCCATGCGGAGGCGACGAAGGAAACGATCTCGCTGGCAACCTGGGTAATGGCTTCTTTTGCGAGGCGTTCCAGTTCATGGGCACCAATTGTTTTGCCGTAGACGGCGATCTCAGGATAATTGAGGTCGCCATGGGAGGCGTGGGCGAACATGATTTCGCGAGCTTCAAGCAATGAAAGTGAGCGATCATATTTGCCCTCAAAGGCATCCATGAGCATCTGAGTTGCGGTCTCGACGCCCAGCGGTTTGCCTTTACAATATTCGCTCACGGGAACCTGTCCGCGTGCGACGTAGAGGTCAGTTGTGCGACCACCGATGTCGATGACAGCGCTCTCAGTTGTTTTGCTGGTCAGTTTCTCGCCGTAAGCGATGAGGGCACCGGCACCTTCCATGACCACGGTAGCGACTTCGATGGTGACGCGTTTCAATGTTTTGCCGTTATCGACGGTGAAGACGTGTGTCCCATCCAGGGCTGCTTTGATACCGTTGCGCAGGGCCAGGTTTTTAATATAGGTTTCGGCAGGCAGACCAGTAACGACATAGAGACCAAATTCAGTATCGGGAATAAGGGAGGAAGCAATCGTCAGCAGGCCACGCAAGCTGTATTTGCTTGAGTAGCGCTGAATATCGCCACGTCCGTGATAGACATCAACGGATTGTTGTAATGCCAGTTCACCAACAGCATAAGCCATTGCTTCGCCGTAAAACTGGATAACATGTGAGTTTGATTGCTCAACATTCATACCAAGGACGCCGAGGTTGTGCATTGCGCTGGTGTCAGCCTTCGCAAAGGCTGTAGGAACACTCAGCGAATATGTTTTGCCATTAATTACTGTAACTCCACCCATTTCCGCATTGCCAAAATCATGTCCATATGGATACCATTTCATAAGATGATTTCCTTTCGAGGCTATCACAAAATAAAATATTGTAGACCTATTTCTTTAATAAACGAGCTAAGTCTGTACTTGTATCGTTTTTTTGAATATTGATAGCCCAAAGTCCTTATTTGATCTGGATTGCCGTTCTTTGAAGGAAGATGTGGGAAATTATGTAATGGAAAACCGGGCTTATTCCACTTCGTTGCATTGCGCCCCTACGATTGGTTTTTAAGCTTTGCAGCATACGCATTTACTATGCGAAATTGTAGGGGCGCGATGCAACGAATGTGTAGAATAAGCCACGGAAGGCTTTGAGTGCGTAATTTTACATGGCTGCTTGCAACGTGTGCGTCACCTCTCTCGTGTCATGTTCTTCGGAGGAGCGATGGACGAGCGAGTAGCCAACCCCACGGACGGTTAAGAGGTACATAGGATTGTTCGGGTCCTTTTCTATTTTCTGGCGTAGATGCTGAATGTGGGCTTTGATCAACCGGGTATCCCCATAATTACTGAAACCCCAGATATGCGAGACGATCTGATTGCCTGAACATACGTTATTCGCATTAATTGCCAGGAAGCGCAATAACTTATTTTCAATCGGTGTGAGATACTCAGTTTTGCCATTGATGCTGACCTTACTACTGACCGCATCAATACGAACAGGACCAACTGTGAGAATAGAAGGAGTGGGTGCAGTATGCGTGGTGCGTCCCCTGCGGCTGAGTGCATGGATATGTGCTAGCAATTGGCCGGGAAGAAATGGTTTACGCAGGTAGTCATCAACACCCAGATTCCAGGCAACGAATTTCATTCTGCGAATCGGTTGCTTCGGTTAAGGCCAGAACCAATGTATCATATGTTGTATGCATATCACGACAGAGCGCGAGTCCCTCTTCATCTTCCATTGCTGTCTCTATAATGACGAGATCTGGTTCATGTTCCTCCCATATCGCTTTGCTCGTTCAAGGTATAGGCACGATGCACCTCATACCCTACGGTCTTTAACCAGCTTGAAAGCATCTCAATCAGTCGCGATCTGTGTCAACAAGTAAGAGTTTCATTGTTTCCCCCTGTGATTTATGTACTCTCAAGAATGAGAGTTGATCACTCAACAAGTTTTTGTCTGCTCTCAATCAGGTGCCGCATGAGAGACCTTTTGTAGATTTCTGGTGTTCGTCAATGTACCTGTAAGTATCGTGTATGCCTTTGCCACTGGTACTAAAAAGTTTCTTCAGGATCAAGTGAGGTGATACTTATGTATCTATTTGTATCAGCATTATGAATGGTACACTACAAAAGTGTTGGAAATGTTATCAGAAATGTTGAGAAATGGGAGTGTTGAGATAGGAAAAAAGTACCAGATGAGTGTAGATATGTTAACCTTGTAACGGTACTAAATGACTATATTTTGAGGGATAACTAGCTGCTTCTTCAGCTTGAAATACTCGAGAAAAATGGAAAAATGCATCACCTCGGTGCGAACCATTTGTTTCCTCGCATTGTAAGGGAATAACAGTGTTCACGGAATAGTGACGTTCCCTGCATGGGAATTGGGTCATGAGGTAAGTAGAGGTGGAGTGTGGAAGGAGTGTCAGGCAGCCCCATGGCCCAGGAGCATAACGGGAACGTCAGGAAGATGAGCTTAAGATCCTGCCGTAAAGATTGTTGACGCAGGTAATCAATATCCATCTGGACCATCTTCTGGAAGGAGACTTTGCTTCGTCCATATACCTGCCATGGGCCAGTTAAGCCGGGCTTTCCACTCAGGCGCAGGTGATCCTGGTGGACTGTATAACTCAACCTCGTATTGGAGAGCTGGGCGGGGACCAACCAGGGTCATATGACCACGCAGAACATTGAAGAATTGGGGAAGTTCGTCGATGCTGGTTTTGCGGAGGAAGCTCCCAACTCTGGTGACGCGTGAGTCATTTGTCAGTTTATAGCGTTTGCTGCTATCTTCTTTATGACTCAATGTATCGCCATTCATAAATTGTCGCATTGCTTTACGATGTAGAGCGTCATCACTATTGTGATACATAGAACGAAACTTAAGCATTTCGAACTCGATCCCGTTCTGTCCCACGCGTTTCTGACGAAAGAAGATAGGACCTTTTAAATCGAGCCGGATCATGAGTGCAACGATAGCAGATGACGATACAGAGCGGAAACATAATAAGCAATGTGAATACAATATCGACTATACGTTTAACGCGTTGATAGTTGGTATCAACGTGAAGAACCTGAATTGGTGCAGCATGAACGCTCATATGTTTCATCACTCCTACTTATTGGATAGATCATTAATGTTTTATTAAGAGTAAGTGTATGTGTCGTATGTGTAAAAACTGTGTTATTTCGCGTAGAAATATCGGTGGAAAGTAATGTAGAAGTGTAAAAATACGATGCGATGGCTAGCGGCTACGTCTATAATGAATAGACGTAGGGGAAGAATCCTTCTGATAATTGTACTGAAATTGAGCGCTGGTTGCTCCCGGCAAGCTCGAAAGCGTCCCACTGCCCATTCTGATATTGTGGCTGGAATTGCATACGCTGTTGCCACCAGTGTGCAACATCACGTGGCAATGCGTGCCAATAGCCTTCTCTCTGCCTGCATATTTTTTAAGAAATCCTCATAAAGACTCCAGCATTGCTGTGAGCGCAGGTAGTCGGGATGGACATTGACCAGAGCCATACCATGCCATTGCGCAATAAAATCCACTTTGTCGGTCCATAGCTTCTGGCGTTTGTGCACGCAGAATATTAGCAAGCGTATTATCTTGCGTGAGTGTATAGGGTAACTCCATAAATTTTCCTAGCTGGAAAGGCCATATGCTCATCGTTCCACCAGGGAGTGGCTCATGGGGGTCGGTATCAAAAAAGGAGAGATCGTATTCAACATCTAATGCCTGCATCCACTCAGGGTTGCGATGTGTATAGGGTGTACGAAAACCAACGGCATCCCCATCGTGCAGGTACTGATTGATCTTTGCCGCCCTGCGCTCAAAGAGAGAACGCGAGGAGAAGAGCTTGCCATCATGCTTGAGACCATGAACCCCTATTTCAAATCCGCGTTGCCTGAGATCCTGTAACAGACCAGTATCTATCGGATAGCGCTCTGGTACAAAATTGAAGACGGAGCGAAAGCCATAACGCTCTTCAAGATCTGCCACCTCCCTCACAAAGGTTGCTCCCCGCTCTTCCTCTATATCGTGTGTCAGGACGAACGAGTAGCGCTTTCCATCGGGCCAGAAGTTGACATAGGGAATTGAATCGAGTCCTCGTTGCTCTAATAGAGAGTCAAGACATTGAAATTGAAAACGGACGTAACGATCTTCAACAGGCCATTTCAGGCGGAAATTGTGCTTCCTGGCTTTGTCGATAGTGTTGTCTACCAAATGTGCGCAATGCTCGGGGAAGCAATGGCTTTACCTGATAATACAGCCGTTTGGCCGCGCTAAGTTGCCAACGTTTCGGGCCATAAGTTGCTTCTCCTAACACACGGGGAAGTATATCCTCAACTGCGACATCTTGCTCCATAGATAGCACGGCCAGGGCTTTTTGTGCCGCCTCATCCCACTCTTCCTGCGTAATGGGTGGCTCAACTAATACCTGCCAGAATGTATCAAATGTATTTGTACTGATACAATTGGTGTTCATTTTTTATAGAAGGATAGTTGCGTCATATATTTCCCTCGCGTGAATGTGCTTATTTTTTACTCTTCAACAGATGAATTTTTGTGCTTCTGTATTGAAGATACACCAACGAGGTAGAGAAGTGGTGTACAGATGATAGTGGAGAGCTAGCTCTATTTTGCCGATAAGGTATATGTAAGACAGTCTCCTTTGAGAAGAAAGGAAGTCTGGAGTCTCTCTGCTTCGCGAGAAGTTGTGCAACGAAAATCGCTGTATAGTGAATGGGAGAGCTTCCATCCTTCTGAAAATAAGATCAGCTATTTGGTCTTGTTTTTCCTATCTTTCTTCTGTAAAGAGACTACTTCTCAACCTTTTTCTTTGCTGTATCTATACCTGATCGTGTTAAGCTGATTGTAGTAGTTTAAGTCGTAGAATAGCGAAGTAAGTAGGCTTATGTAGGAAGTTGTGTTTTTCTCAAAAGAGGAAGATTGGTTTGTATACCGTATGAATATTGTTGAAGGAGTATGTCTGTATGCAGGTACCATTGGTAGATTTATTAGCTCAATATCACACTATTAAAAATGACGTTATGGCCGCTTTTGAAGATGTGCTTGAACATATGCAGTTGTTTCTTGGCCCACGTTGTCAGGAATTTGAACGAGGACTTCGCTGCGTATTGTGGAAGCTGCCTATGGCGTAGGTGTCTCGTCAGGTACTGAAGCGCTTGAACTGGCATTACGTGCCTGCAATATCGGACCCGGCGATGAAGTAATCACTGTCGCGAATACCTTTATCGCCACTGTGGAAGCGATAGCTCTGGTAGGTGCAACTCCTGTTTTCGTCGATGTTGAGCCGGATACCTATACGCTGGATTATCGCCAACTGGATCAGGCCTTACAGAGCGTACACGGGCAATCATTCCTGTCCATCTGTATGGGCATTCTGTGGACATGCAGCCAGTGCTGGACTTTGCGCACAAGCATGGACTGCGCGTCATCGAAGATGCTTCTCAGGCACATGGCGCAACATATGCTGAGTCAGCGTGTTGGGAGCATGGGTGATATCGGGTGTTTTAGCCTCTATTATAGTAAAAACCTGGGCGCTTATGGCGAGGCAGGCATCTGTGTGACGGGCGATCAGGAACTGGCTGAACGCTTGCGCCTGTTCCGTGATCATGGCTCTCGTGTGCGTTACCAGCATGAGGTGATGGGGACGAATGGGCGTCTGGATGAGTTGCAGGCCGCGGTATTACAGGTGAAGATGCCATACCTGGAGCAGTGGAACGAAGCCCGGCGTGCACTGGCTCATATGTATGATGAGCAGTTGCGCGACGTGGTTGAGACTATTCCTGTTGTGCGTCCCTGGGCTGAGCATGTGTATTACGCCTATGTCGTACAGGTTCCAGAGCGCGATCAGTTTCGTCAACTCTTGCAGGAGCAGGGAGTCAGTACAGGAGTGCATTATCCTGTACCTTTGCATCTGCAGCCAGCCTGTGCACCCTATGGGTATAAACGGGGTATGTTTCCTGTCACAGAGGCGGCGTCTGAGCGTATCGTCTCTCTACCGATCTATCCAGAAATGACTCAACAGCAATATGAGTATGTTGTGCAGGCAGTGAAAAGCTCTATGGCCTCTCATGCAGTACGTTAATGTGCCTTTGAAGGGGGGAACAAATGAATACAAAAGAACTTCGTTTTGCCGTTATTGGTTGGGGATATTGGGGGCCAAAGATTGCGCGTAATCTCGACTCGCTGCCTCATGCCTCTGTAACTATGATTGCGGATCTTGATGCGCGTCGCCTGGCTGGCATCTCTTTACAGCAACCCTGGATTCAGACAACAACACAGCTAGAGGATGTTTTTCGCTCGGATGTGGATGCCGTCGTTATTGCAACGCCTGTGCGTACTCACTATCGCCTGGCGAAAGAAGCATTGTTACATGGCAAGCACGTTCTGGTGGAGAAGCCATTGACCGCCAGTGTTGCAGAAGCGGAAGAACTGGTTGCACTTTCTCAGCAACTGAATCTTATTCTCATGGTGGGTCATACATTTGAGTACAGTCCGGCGGTGCATGAGTTACGTAAACTGGTGCAGAGCGGTGAATTGGGCAAAATCTATTCTATCGAAGCGGAACGTGTGAATCTGGGCCTGTTCCGCAGCGACATTAATGTCATCTGGGATCTCGCTCCTCATGATGTATCCATTCTACTCTACCTGTTAGGAAAGCAGCCTGAGCAGGTGCAGGTACAGGCTCATGCGCATTTGCAGCCTCATATCCATGATGTTGCTCACCTGGACCTTGACTTTGCCGATGGTATAAATGCTCATATCCATGTGAGCTGGTTGCATCCCTGCAAAATTCGCCGTGTAACGATTATCGGTGATGCACGCATGGTCGTGTATGATGATACGAATCCTGCTGAGATGCTGAAGATTTACAACAAAGGTGCGGATGTGCACGCTGATCCAGGCGTTTCCTATCGCTTTGGGGAGATCACTATTCCGCATATTGATTGGATTGAGCCATTACGGCTTGAGTGCGAGGACTTTGCCAATTCCATTCGTTCAGGATTGCTACCGCGTGCGCATGGTGGTGTCGGGCTGAAGGTTGTGCGGTTCTGGCAGCAGCCCAGGAGAAGCTGGATATGCAGGAGAGGGACGAAGCGAACCTGGTAGCGTAGGAGTGCATCTCCTTATATGAGAATTGAAAAGTACATAAGGAAACTGAAAATATTCTATGGTACAATTATCGTGTATCCCTTTCTTAAAAAGCAGGGCTAATTTTCACACTGTTTTTGCCAAATTAACCCTGTATCTCAACCGATCAGGCATCTCTTTGCGGTAATATAATGGTATCTTACACTGGTAAATGATGTGCGACTGTGACACTATGAAGCACTTTTTATATTGCGGCAAAGGAGAAGTTAGCGTGAAGCATATGATACTACTGTCGTGATTGGAGCTGGCCCTTATGGCCTCTCAATTGCGGCACATCTAAGAGCAAAAAATATACCGATACGTGTCTTTGGAAAAACAATGGATTTCTGGCAGAAGATGCCGGCAGATATGTACTTGAAGTCATTCTGGAGCGCCGCCAGCCTCTCAGATCCAGCATGGCAAATATACCCTTGATAAGTATGCAGCTTCCATTGGTTCTCATGAGCAACGGCCAATTCCTCTCCCATTCTTTCTTGATTATTGTCGCTGGTTCCAGGAGCATGCAGTTCCCGATATTGATCCTACGTATGTGCAGTCGTTAACACATGATGGAGAGCAGTTTCATCTTGAGCTGGTCGATGGGCGCAGCGTCGATGCCAGCCACGTCGTTGTTGCTACTGGAATTGCTCCTTTTGCCAACATTCCAGAGTTCGCTCGCAATCTTCCTCCATCGCTGGCATCTCATACGCAGGAACACACTGATCTGACGAAGTTTAAAGGGCGTAACGTTGCAGTTGTGGGCCGGGGTCAGAGCGCTCTAGAGTATGCAGCATTACTGCATGAGGCTGGTGCGACGGTTGAAGTGATTGCACGTGGTCCAATCATCTGGATCAATCGCAAGTTATATGATCGTACTGGTCCGGCGCGACACATCTTCTATCCACCCAGTGATGTTGGCCCTCCAGGATTGAACTGGGTGATTGCCTATCCTCAAGTCTTCAGTCGTCTTCCCGATAAAATGCGTGACTCGATAGACAAGCGTGCCGTGCGTCCAGCGGGTGCTCAATGGTTACGTCCACGTGTAGAGGGCAAGGTACGCCTGACGCCAGAAACCAGTATTGTGAAGGCCACCCCCCAGGGAGAAGGTCTGCACTGTGAACTGAGTGATGGGACGACGCGCGAAATCGACTACCTCTTCCTCGGTACTGGCTATCAGGCTGACATTGACACGTTGAAGTTTATTGACCCTGCATTGCGGCAAAAAGTATTGACGCAGGATGGTTCCCCTGTGCAAAGTACCTCATTTGAGTCTTCCGTCCCGCATCTCTACTTTGTAGGTGCTCTATCCGGCTTTACCTTCGGACCCATCTGCCGCTTTGTTGCAGGTTCTGGTGCCGCCGCTCATCAGATTGCGCAGCATGTTGCACGCACGACCACGACGCACATCCAACACATTGTTAATGGCGTAGGGATCTGGTGCGGGAAGTATGTAGTGAATTCATGCGGTCCCCACCCTTTAATCAGGCTGGGTAGGGGCGTGAGCTGGCCCACCTACTCCAACAAATTGGGAATTCCATGTCGTCGAAAGGGGGAAATCCACGGAACAGGGTAGGGGCGAGTGCTTGCCACCGCACCGCGCGCCAGCCATTCGCGTTACCCCTACGCGGTGCGGTGGCAAGCACTCGCCCCTACCCAAGAAGTAACAGGGGAAAAGCGCTATACATCTATAATTTGTTGATATCATAATATATTGTAGCGTGTTAAATTCTTCAATATCGATTAAAAATAAACTGTGACTTATTATCTGGCGCTTTAAATAGCCAATGAAGAAGGATATAGCATATGCGATCAGCATGAGAAGCAGGGTGTCGTTTTGCTGGGAAGTGATTTTAAGGCGCTAGGAGTGGTGAGAAGTCTGGGGCAACGGGGAATACCATGCATTGTTATCGATGATACACCTCGTTCAGCCTGGTTTTCGCGTTATGTTGTGAAGCGTTTTCATTGGCATGGGCAGATGGATGATGATGCTTTGTACCATTTTTGTTGAGCATAGGCAAACAGTATCATCTGGAGCAATGGGTGCTCTTTCCGTACCAGGATGAAGTTGTGCAGCTTGTGTCTTGCAATGCGCCCTTACTTTCGCAGGTCTACCGTCTTGTGACGCAAGATTGGAGCGTGATTCAGTGGGCGAACGACAAACGCTTCACGTATCGCATGGCTCAGGAAACAGGTGTGCCCTGCCCCGGAACGTATTATCCAGCCAACGAGGACGAACTGTCTGCGCTCGATATTATGTTTCCTGTGATTATTAAACCCGCCATTTCAATAAAATTTCAATATGCAACGCATCTCAAAGCTCTGCCTGCCGATTCGCGCGAGGAGCTTCTTGCGCAGTATCGTTCTGTCATAAAAACTATTCCTGCCGATGAAGTAATGGTGCAGGAAGTTATTCCTGGCGATGGACGGACACAATTTTCCGTTGCAACCTTCTGTGAAGGAGGGACGTATTCTTACCGGAATGACGGCGCGGCGTACGCGCCAATATCCTATTGACTATGGTTTAGGCAGTAGTTTTGTTGAGGCCGTACCTGTTCCGGGCCTGGTTGAACTTGCTGAAAAACTTCTGCTGCATATGCGCGTCTCTGGTATGGTCGAAGTTGAATTCAAGTATGACCAGCGAGATCAGCTGTACAAATTGCTCGATATCAATGTGCGACCCTGGGGATGGCATACGCTCTGTATCGCCTGTGGGCTGGATTTTCCCTATATGCAATATTGTGCCGTGACGGGACAGGAAGCGCCATCACTTCCCACTAAACCCGATTATAGCTGCCATTGGATACGCATGTTGACCGATCTTCCAGCCGGGTTGCAAGAGATACGAGCAGGAATTACGACTCCCTATGCATACTTGAAGTCTTTACGCGGCAAAACGGCGTTTTCTGTCTTCGATTGGCGCGATCCAGTACCCGCCCTGGGCGATTTTCTGATTGCATGTTCACGAAAAATTCTGAGAATGGTAAAGCGTAACCAAAAGTAAGAGTGGAAAAGGTAAAAAACATGATCGATACATTCCCACTAAACGCTTCCTGGAACGAACTCCTTGAAGAGCAGAGTGAGCAACATGTTCTACTATGATGCCCGTTGGTTGAAACTGCTCACTACATTTTATGGGTACCAGATTCTTCCTCTTACAACTCTGAATGCAGACAATCAGGTTACAGGCTTCCTTCCGCTCTGCTTTATCAAGAGTCCATTGACAGGGAGGACGGCTGGTCTCCCTCCCATTCTCAGACTACTGTCCGCTTCTTGCTATCGATGAGGCAAGTGCTACACAGTTAATCGAGCAGGCGCTTCATATAGCACAGGAAAAAAAGGTGAAGTACCTCGAACTGCGTTCAGGGGCAAACGATGTGTTGGAGAAACGTGCAGATTTTACCGCGAACAATTTATATGTGAACTGGGTCTTGCCACTTGCCACCAGTGCTGAGAAGGCATGGTCGGATCTGCGTAAGCCGGTGCAGCACCAGATCAAAAAATCGCAGAAGTCAGGTGTACAGGTGCGTACGGCGCAAAAGCGTGAGGATATGGATATCTATTACAGGCTTCATCTCAACACGCGTACAAAGAAACACGGTATGCCTGCCCAGGCACAGAACTACTTTCATGTGTTGTGGGATACATTCGCGCCAGACGGAACTATGCGCCTGTTGCTGGCTGAATCTGAAGGAACGCCTATCGCGGGCATTATTCTCTTTGCGGCAGGTTCCACGCTACATTATGCCTATGGGGCTTCCGATGAAAACTATCTGAAGCTGGCTCCCAACAATCTCCTGTTCTGGGAAGCTATCACATGGGGATGTACCAATGGCTACAAATCGCTCGATCTTGGGCGGACAGCCTGCAATAATCCGGGATTGATGGAGTTCAAGCGGCGCTGGGGTGCCATCCAGGAACCTATGCCTTATTATTATTATCCACAGACCTCTGGTTTAGCCTCCACCTCAGAGAGCAGCTGGAAGTACCGCACTCTTACAAATAACTGGCGTAAGCTGCCATTATCAGTCGCAGGACCGTTGGGAGGGTATGTGTATAAACATCTGGGATAAATAGGCATAAGTGGTAAATACCCTACAAAGTGGACGGATATGGCCCGCAAACCTGAAACATTGCCCCAAATCTTGAGCACAGGGACAAACTTTCCTGGACAAAACCGCTCCCCATCTGACTTCTTTCACTGAGATTTTGTAAATTGGGGAGAAACAAGAGCTCGTGATCTGACAGTTAGTCATACGGCGAGTGGTTACGTCACCGAAGCTCGCAGATGTAGGACCTGGCTGGCTTGCCGTTGAGCGTGAGTTCACCGACGGCGACGAAGCCGTTGTGTTCAAGCACCTTGCGCGAGGCCGGATTGTCCAGGGTGACCCTCGCGCGTAGTCTGGTGAGTCCGTACTTGGTGGCGGCGAGTTCGCGCACCTTGCCCACTGCCGCTGTAGCCAGTCCTTGCCCCGCGACCCTCTGCGCGATCCGGTATCCCAGTTCCGCCGACCCATCTGCCACTTCAAGCAGGTTCACCCGTCCCACCACCTCGCCGTCCTCGGCCACCAGCAGGTGGAAGTAATCCGCCCCGGCGGCCTGCCGCGCGAGCAGTTGCGCATGCTGCGTGTCGAACTCGGCGAAGAACTCGTCCCCCCGATCCGGTATCGACGCTGCGAAGTAGGCCCGATTCTCCCGCTCGAACGCAAGCAGGGCAGGCGCGTGGTCGAGGCGGACCAACTGAAGGTCTCGCATGGAGAGGTGGAGGCGCGGTGTCGCTTCCGCCCCGGTTCCCCTGTCCTCCTTCGATAAGGAACATGCACTGACATCTGGCGTGTCTCGTTCGTCTCGTTCTTTCATATGTTTCTCCCTTTGTTCAATTTCTTCAATTTGGCTCTAGCGCGACTTCGATGAACGACAATTATCCTTCAACCACACTCCAGTCTGTTTTTCCTGTGGCTGACCAACGCTTCTCTGTCAGAGGTGTCTGCTGCTTGCGTCGGGTGTGTGCCTTGAACCGGAGGACGCCAGAACGAAGGGAGAGAGAACGCATTCTTCCACAGCTATGATCTGAGATCGAGATACATGCAAAAATAGGACACAGGGAAACAGGTAGAAACGGTAAAAATGCCCTTTTGTCTTTGCTTTCCGTATCAGACAGACATCTCTTTTCTAGGGGAGATAGCACTTGTTTGGGAAAGGAATTGAGCGCCCATGTACTAATACATGAACGCTCAAACCTCGAGTTATCCAAAACGTACCGGATGAACTTTGATAGAGCACAGCGGTTAATACATCACGATCTGTGTATTATAGCTTGTGTTGTCATAGACCCATGCGGCCTCGTCTTCTGGCATATTAATGCAGCCATGCGAGCCATAATCGGCACTGACGTTGCCGCTTGAGTCGATATGATAGAACTGTGTACCGGGACCATAATCATTGCGCCACCAGGAATCATGCAGGAAATACCCACCGTCATGATACATGATTGCATAATGGATCGGTGTATCGGGGTACCAGTAAGGGGAACCTTTGGGAAATGACGACTTAAATGTTGTGTTAGTGAGACGCCACAATGGAGCTCCATAGACCAGGCACCGGAGGCAGTTCTGGACGGCCAGCCGTGATCAGGAAAGAATGTACCAGCTTCCCGTTGTCGTACACCCGCAATGCCTCTTCAATGAAAGAGACGACGATCACCTGGGAAGAATTCAATTTGTAGTAGTCTAACAGCTTCTGGTCAGTCGCGTGTACCTGGTTGGAAGGAGTGTTGTCCTGAGCATCCGCTTCCATCATATGCAGATGGAAGAGAGCATTCTGCGTATCGGTCATGGTCTGCTGATAATCAGTGGCCGTTAGCAGCATTCGCTAGTTCGTTATCCAGGTCCTCACCGATACCATTGGTCATATAGGCAGTATCGAGCGGGTAGCTTGTATTATTATATTTATCAAAGTATTGATGAGCATTGCCCCAACTGGTGACCTCAGCATGGAATTGTTTGATCAGGCTGGCCGCCTGGCCTTTCAGTAGATCACCTTGCATAGAAGCCAGATCGCTATCAATCTGTTTTGAAAAAGCCTGGTAGTCCTGCATCGTCTTAACGTTTGCCATCTGAGCATTAGCAGCGTTAAGGTTCTTTTGATAGGCGCTTGTATCAATGCCTTCTGCTTGAGTTGCTGGATCTCCTGACTTAGTTCGTATCTACTCTGGCCTTTGTCAGCAGAGGGAATTGCCTGCAGGAACATTGAGGTTGCCTGCTGGTTTTGCGTATCAATTGTCTGATTGACTATCTTGAGATCTTGCGGCGTTAAGGCGTTGTCCACCGCATTTTTATCATCATCATAGTTCTTTTGCAGAGCCGTGACATCCTGGTTTCCCTGCTTCATGAGCGTGATGACCTGGCTGAGCGTTTGTAGCTTGTCCATACTACCTGGCAGTATCGTGATGGTCGAGATTGCATTGGTGACGTTAGTACTGATCGTCGTAAAATCTTTTGGATATCGCGCTTTTTGCATGCTCGCCTGATTCTGATTATAGAGCTGGGTGAACGCAGTAAGTGGCAGATCAGAATGTTGTTTGGCGGCTAACGTGTGCTGCAGATTTCCTAAATTATCTTGTGCCTGTTGCCCCATTTGCTGCGTATCGACATCAATGATGCCCTGCGTCTGTATCGTGAGCTGTTTATAGCGTGTCGCGATATTCGTATAATAATTGGTCACCGCTGTACCGTTAAAAAGTGCGAAAGGAGCCTGCGTTGTTTTGATTGATCGCTCTTGATAAGCACAGGCTTCAAATCAGTAACGGGCGTGCCAATGGTTTGCGCATAATGTAGCGTTTGATCGAGCGAGGCACGATTTTGATTGGCCTGTTGTTGCGCCTGAGGATCGCCGCTACTACATGCACTGAGCAGAGTAGACATCGTACTTAATAAGAAAAGTGACCAGCAATATACGCGTAACGTGGCGCAGGTGTTTTTGCTTACCAGATGGAGAACGCTCTGTCTATAAGCTGATCTTGTTTGCATTTCTACATCCCTCATGTGTGCATATCCATAAGCCATGCATAGGAAAGATTTTAATGTAGATATATATATAATATATGTATGAATCACTGTAGGGTATTGAGGGGGGAGTGTCAAGGGGGATGGGACCAAAGGGGTGATTATTATTGGTGGCTCAGCTTGATTAGAATGAATACGAAAGAACAGGAAATAACATCTTATTCTACATTATCAATATTCTCTTTACATTAATATGCCTATAATTGCATAGAAAATGTTCTATATTTAATAGATAGGATTGATAAATTATAGCTTCGGGAAGTCGGGATGCTATGGCTGTTATCCTAGTAGGTGTTGATGAGGGAGTAACTTGGAAGATCTCTATAAAGACGGAACATACCTGGAGAAAAACCCAGGCTGGCATGTAGAGGAGTCGGCCTGGAAAGCAAAGCAGATCAGTCGTATGTTGCGGCGGCATAATCTTGTGCCGAAGACCGATTTGTGATGTTGGTTGTGGAGTTGGCGAGGTTTTGAAGGAACTTCAGCGGCGGGTGAATGATCGTTGCACCTTATGGGGATACGACATTTCTCCCCAGGCAATCGCTACTGAGTTACATCAAGGGCGAATGAGCAACTTCACTTTAAACTGGCTGATATTCGGCAGGAGCAGGAGATAGCTTTCGATCTTTTGCTGGTGATGGATGTTATTGAGCACCTTGAAGACTACTTTAGTTTCTTGAGAGCGATCCAGCCAAAGAGGTCAGTATAAGATTCTGCATATTCCGCTTGATCTATCGGTGCAGACGCTTTTGCGCCCAGGCGGTTTGTTGCATGTGCATAATGCCTATGGGCATATCCACTTCTTCACGAAAGAGATCGCCATTAAATTGTTGCAGGATGCCGGGTATGAAGTGCTCGATAGCTTCTATACGCCCAGAGCACTTGAGATCCCGACGAATCTGTTGGGTAGAAGATTGCTACATTTCCCACGAAAATTCCTGTTTGCTCTCAATCAGGATCTTGCTGCCCGATTGCTAGGTGGGTTTAGTTTGCTCGTGCTGGCAAGATAGGATTTACGAAACAGTAAGCAACTCCGCACGTTGCTATCCTGAAGTGCAAGCGTGAGAAGCAACTGTTGATATCGTTCAGCCATCACCTCCCAGCGATAAGGCGTATAATCCTTTGCAGCCTCATTGACCATATGCTCACGTTTCTCGGGATGCTGATAGAGATCAACAATTGCCGCCGCAAAACTATCTACATTGGCTGGTTCACAGAGTATCACTGATTCTGGTCTAAACATTGAGCGGATCGCAGGAGTATCGGATGCAATCATTGGACGATGCAGCCAGGCAAACTCATATGCCTTTGTTGGTAGAATCAGATCCATGAAGCCATCGGAACGATAAGGAATAATGCCGATGTCTCCATGCAGGATAAAATCAACCAGTTCCTCGGAGGGCATGGATCGGAGAAGACAACATGCTCGCTGATATCCAGTTCCTGTGCTAACGACTTCAAATAAGGCATGGCCTCGCCGCGCCCTTTAATATCCAGGCGTATATAGGGTGCGCTCTGGCGTGCCTTTGCGAATGCCCTGATCGCCGTATCCAGCCCGTTGCGTTTCGCTACGGTGCCGTGATACATCAAAATCAATGGACGTTCCGCAGCCGGGTGCCTTCGGTTGAATCCTCGGTGCGACGTTCGGCTGGAAATAGCCGCGGATCGGCACTGTTAAGGATATTGGTGATCTTCGGGGCTGGAATGCCCCGCTTGAGCAATAATTGCTCGAAGGGCCAGCCAACGGTGATAACATGATGTGCAAAGCGTGCTGAAATGTGCTCCTGCCATGTTGCCAATGCAAGGACGAGCTTTTGTAGACGTCCTCTTGCCTTTGCCGCCATAAGTTCAGGCGAAACATCCTGTATCTCCAGAATGACCTTTGCCCCCAGCAATTTCGGAATGAGAGCTGCGAAGACAAGGAAGTCCGGCATATTATGGACGTGAATAACGTCATATTTCTGCTTAAGATGTAATTGTGTTACTTTTATGCCTGCCTGATACCATAAAAATGACCCATTCAAGGATCGTGAATGGGAGCGCATGTCCAAAGCTACGAGACATGGGAATGCGATAGACATGTACTCCATCACATATCTCTTCTGCCTTCTGACCCGCCTGGCGTATGACAGATGACTTCCGAGGTCGTAGCCAGCACTTGCAGCAGCCTCAGCCGTACGGCGTACGAGTACATCAAAAGGATACCAATCAAAAGTAATTGCACAGACACGAAGCGAAGACATAAATAACCTCTTTTAATTTATTAAAAACAGCTCGACGGTGTTGCATCAGATGGGCTTGTAAACCGCGCCCCTACGGTTATGATGTGCGGGCTGTACGTACCCACTCGCCTGTATGCTTGCGGCTTCTGCTGAGCACGAAGTAGACCCAGAGCTTCCAGAGAATAAATCCTGGTGCGTGCAGTAGCGCTTTATACACTGCCCTGGGAGCATGTAGCAGGTAGAGTGCGGTTGCTATGTAAGCAATAAGGCCAACAAGCAGAGCCACGCCGAAACCTATCTCAAGGGGTGAGCGCAGAAGCAACGAGGCAATGAAGACCAGCGAACAGGATGCAACCATGAAGGAGAGTGGTGGCGTAAGCAACTCCAGTACTGCCTCGATCGCACAAAACTCCTTGTACGTTCAGACCGGACTTTAAAAGCTGGAAGGCGGTATGCCATGAAGATTGTTGCGGTTCGGAAGCTTCCCAACGTACATCCTGTGTGCGCATCTGGGCAAAGGTTATCGGCATCTGTGAACGCACGATAGCCTCCGGCACATAACGTACGCGCTCACCTTTTTGGATGAGCGTAAGGTAATACTGATAATCTTCCGCGATACCAAATGCTTGCCAGGGATAGCGGTCCAGAATCGTGCGAGCTCAGACACATTCCGTTGCCCGTCAACGTTGAAGAGCCACCGATGCCGTTTCTACCCAGAGGACGTACATGGTTCATCAGCGTAAGGGCGATCCAGCGCAAGGCAGTGCTGGGCGATTCGGTAACGTTGAGAACAGTATTACATGCCTGCAATGCCAATGCGCCTTGCGCCAACTCGCTATCCATTGAGCGCAAGAAGGTTGGCACCACAACCGAGTCGGCATCCAGGACGACATATGCATCGTGCTGTTTGTCTTCTAGCTGTTGCCATATCCAGTTCAGCGCGTACCCTTTGCCACGCTCTTTCTCATTGAAACGCTCATAGACACGAACCCCATCAAACTGGCTTGCCAGGTTGGCCGTTGTATCTGTACAGTTGTCAGCAATCACGTAGGTTGTATACAGCTCTTGTGGATAGTCAAGCTGTGCAAGGCTCTCAAGCAAGTTACTCAGGATCATCTCTTCATTATGAGCCGGAATGAGGATTGCAAAATTGTTTTGTGCCGCTTCCCGTTTGCCTCAGTGTGCTTGATTGCGTTCGCGCCTTTTCCTCTTCCGTGTGGCGATGAGTGCCGAAATGGACAGGATGCAGAGATATGCTATCGGGAAAGCGATGCATATCTCTACAGCGAGAAGCACCCAGGACAGGAAATGTAATATAATCATAGAGATCCTCCAAATTTTTCTAATGCGCGAATGAAAGAGTTGCCGCATTGTTCCCAACTATATTCAGCTTCAACGAGTGCCCTGCCCAGCGTTGCCCAGAGAGGCCCGCTTTTCTGCATCTTGCAAAAGGTCTATCATTGCCTGTGCGAATAGTTCGGGCTGGTCCGCCACGCTCAAGTGTTTTCCTGCTTCCACCGCCAGACCTTCGCAACCCAGGCTGGTTGAGACGACAGCTTTTTGCATTGCCAACGCTTCAAGAATTTTGAGCCGGGTGCCACTTCCAATCAACAACGGTGCGATAGCTATTGACGCGGCGGCAAGGTAGGGCCTGACATCTGGAACAGCACCCGTTACGGTAACGCCGGGAAGCTCGGCCAGTTGCTCAACCTCAGGCGGTGGAGATTTGCCAACGATCTGCCATGTTGCGCTGGGAATCTGCGCTTGAATACGCGGCCAGCACTCCCTGGCAAAAAACAGAACAGCCTGGATATTGGGATAATAGTTCATAGTACCGGTGAAGACGATCCGGTCAACTACCTCCTGTTGTCCTTCATGTTTGTGAAAGAAATGCGTATCGACTCCATTTGGCACAACTT
Source organism: uncultured Chloroflexia bacterium (assembly GCA_963731415.1). Lineage (GTDB taxonomy): Bacteria > Chloroflexota > Ktedonobacteria > Ktedonobacterales > Ktedonobacteraceae > JACDAE01. Next base: position 519,152 of record CAVSVN010000013.1, on the reverse strand, counting down.
CGGTGCGACATTGCGGCACGAGTCTTTTCAAGAGAAGGTATTCACGCTCACTTGTCACCAGTACGCCTTGAGCGCTACGACAGCGTGCAAGCTCAATCGGTTTGAGTTTGCGTGCTTCCCACCAGTTGAACCATTTACGCGACCATGCCTGTTCCTGCTCATAGGTACGTTGCAGTAGCTCATGCTCAATATTATGCTGGTCAATAATGACGGTCATCTCTTCTGGAACGCGATATCCGGCCATAAAGATGCTTTCAAAGATCACAGCATCATAAGTATCTTGAGAAAGGAGTAAATCAAGTTCTTTTTGTGCTTTTTCATTATAATAAAGATCCATAAAGTATGATTTAGTACTAAACAATCTTAATAATTGCCTTATTCTCTTGCTTTGTATAGATGATGTAGATGGTACTAGCCGCGTACGCTTCAGCTTGATCTCCGAAAGGGGAGCAGCAACGATCTCTGTTGTACTGTCATGTGACAATGCGAGCAGAGAGACTGTATACTTACGAGCCAGGGCTTGCAAGAGGTAGTAACTACGCGTGCTTGCTCCCCACGAGGGAGCGGGTAGGTATGGAGCCACCATGAGTAGATTCATTAATAATAACTTCCTTTTGTTCTAGTTGAACCGATTGATTTTGTTGATCCAGGAGGGGTAATTTGGCCAGGATACCGCAAAGTAGCCCCAGGTAGATCACATTTCTAAAGAAAAAAAGTTGATAGTCAGCAAAAGCGACAATGATTTCCATTACTGTGATTGCAACAATGTAGATAGCCACAACCTGGAAGTAAGGATCTTGTAGCTTACGGGCTGTAATAGAGCCAAGTATAATAATGGTTCCGAATAAGAACCAGAGTGAGAAGTAGCCAATTGGCCCGAGATCGGTCCAGATCCAATAGATCGTGTTATGTGGGACATAATTGTAGTATGGATCGGATGCAATAATACCAGGGAAAATGCTCGTCAATGACTGAGGCTGAAGAAATGGTTTGCCGAAGCCAAGACCGAATGGATATTGCTTCACGGTAAACTTCAAATCGTTATCTTCAAAGATACGATATAAGTTAGAATTAGCATCTCGTATATCGCTGACGGAAGGCTTAAAAACCGAAATGATAGCGCGTGCAGGTTCTCCAAGTGTTCCCTGACTATTCTGAAAAGCCAGAACATAGCCAGTGCCGATGCCAGCGCAGGTGAGCAAGAGTAGAAGTAGCCTGCCGCGAGCTTTAGGTTTCACCTGAAAGATCAGTATCCATGCTACTCCAGCACCGACTAAGAGTGCGATATAATCAGTGCGTCGTTGATTAGCAACCATAGCGACAAGTACTACAGGTACTATGCAAAGTGCTGTAATTAATTGTGGGCGGTAGCGGTAATGCAGGCTAAAGATGATCACCAGCAGAAGCAATGCAGCAAAGAAGAAAGACTCTTCATGAGACATGATGGTTTCGTGGCCTACGAGGCTACCATGATATACAATCAGATAGACATAGAGGCCCTGGAGTGATTTTACTCCTGCACTTACGATAGCCAGCCAGAAAAAATTGCGAATATGGCTCCGCTTCGTTACGAAATTGTATGCCAGTAAGTAGGAAGCAAACATGTACCAGAAGGGGCGGAATTCGACGACAATAATTTTCAGATTGCCTCCGGTGGCCAGCCCATAAAGTACTCCACCTGCGACGCAGAGCATATAGAACAAAAAAGGAAACCAGAGAGCGCCACCTTGCAGTAGCCGTTCACGCCGCAACAGACGATGAAGGAGCCATATGAAGAAGGTGAAGAGGATCAGTAGTCCGATCGGGCGCTCAAAGAAACCTTCAAGTTGCGGGGGCCAGTAAAAAACATACAGGCGGTCGGTAAAAATTGGTGTTGCTAGCGCCTCCTGTTCAAAAAGGAAGGCGCTGGCAGCCAGGGCATACAGACCAAGAATAGGCCAGCGGACGATAGAAAGTGCCAGTGCCAGTGCTACTACTCCTCCAAGGAGCATACTGAAGCCTGTCTTTGTTCCTCCCAGGATAAACAAGGGCGTGAAACTGAACAATGTGATGAAGAGCACTATGAAGAGCCGCCTTTCCTGTCGTCTTCGAGCAGTGATCAGGGAAGAAACTGTGCTCTCGGTTTCGGATGTTATTAATGGTTGCCTACTCATATTACCTCTGGAAACAAGAAAAAACAAAGACAAGCGTTGTATGGCGTGTTGCCTTACGAGTATCTATATGATTATCTGTGTGCTACATAATCCCATTGTTCATCACGAGCACATGTATCCTCAAATTCTGCTAGAGAATAGGGGCCATTGCCATCCATATCGAAGATACGTAAACCAACTTCGTCATGAAGTAATTCATAGATATGACGGGGGCCAGTATCATAGTGCTCGGCTCCGGCTTTTCCATGCTCAAAAACAATAACAGGTTTGTGTTGAGTAATGGTCTTGAGAGCACCTTTTAGCACAAAACCTTCAGCCCCTTCCACGTCGATCTTGATCAAAGCGGGAACATACCCTTTAGGTAAACTATCGTCCAATGTTTCTGTACGTACAGTCAACTTTTCTATCTGTGGTTCTCTTGGATACGATATCTCGCGCAGTCCGCTGTAACCAGGGAGATTTTTAACATAGTTAAAAGTAGCTTCTCCTTTCTGATTAGAGAGAGCTGCCTGTCGAATATCAACTGAAGGAAAACGCTCGACCAGCTCTTTATATTTTTCTGGCTGCGGTTCATATGCAATATGCTTGCCATACGGAGCAACACGTATCATTTCGGATAACACTTTTCCTCTGTACGCACCAACATCAATGCAGTTGGCGTTCTCAGCCAGAGTAAACGAAAGTAATAAGCGCAAACTCAGATCGGCGAAGCGATTGCGCTGTCGGGCTGGAGTAGGAAGCGAGTCACGTATGGTACGTAGCTGATCATCAATACCGAGTTTCACCGCTCTGTCAATAAGCCTGTCCCGTAGCGTCATCAATAGTCCTCCTTGTTTTATGCAAAAACTACAATCACTAACTGCCATGAATTCCTTTTGTCTCACAAGTATGCAATCTTACTTCCCCTCATATAAAACAGGACGTAGCGTCTGAAACCAGGCCAAATTCATTGCCTGTGCACCCTGTCCTGTCGGATGAGTTCCATCCGATAGGAGATATGTTGTGTGGTGTGAGAGAAAGAGATGATAGAAATCGGGACCAGAGGTCAGATTGTTTGCCGCTGTGACATGGTCAATGACATTATTTAAGCTTTGTACCTCCTGGTCGAAACCAGGTCGAGCAAGATAAGGGATATGGGCCAGTATAGGTACATGACCGGCCTGTTTAATCTTCTCCACAAGAAGCTGGAGATTCGCCTGAAAATGGGCAGGAGATACCTGATCGAAAGAATCGTTTGTGCCCCAGCCGAGGAGCCAGTAATGAATATCAGGATTAAGAGCCAGCCACTGGTCTATATTCTGTACAGCGCCATCTGATGTCCAACCCCCCAGCCCTCCATCCAGCATAGCCGGGAAACGTTGAGGATAAGATGCATGAACAAGTTCCGCATAGGATGGCTGGTTAGCGTCATAGCGGTTATAGGCCATGCCAGTAATGGAGTCGCCTGAAAAGAAGAAAGTATCATTTAAGCTCTGAGAAACATCGTAGAGGTCTATCTGGTCAACGAAGACATATGGTTGACTGGCATGGACCTGTCCTTTTGTAATTGTCATCTTCACCCAGGACTGACCAGCAAACGCTAGAAGATGCTCACGTACACGGGTCTGATTCCCAGTAACGGTAACCAGAGTTTGCCATGTACCATCTGCACCATTGGTACTATTTGCTGAAACAGAGATGGTATAGTCTTGAGGGCCTAAACCATTCTTGTCGCTCATATAGTCAAATGTATAAGCGCTATCCCAGATCAGCAGCAGGCGCGTTGCTTCTTTCCCCACGTTGATTGCGCACCAACTGGGTAGAGCGGAAAAGCTAGGACGCCAGAATGACCAATTTCCATAATGTCCATTGACGATAGAGCCTGGCCCTCCAATGCCAGCATCGTTATTTGCGCAGTAGACAGGCTTGTTACGGGATACGAGTGCACCCGTTTTGCTAAGAGAAGGACCTGTTGGAGTTGGCATTGTTGTCTGACTTTGTGTTGCTTTAGGATTGTAGAGCTTAATAACGTTTGAGATTGCATAATACTGCGATTTCGGCTGATTGGTTGTGACATTGAACATGTCAAGACGCCCATAACCTCCATAATCTGCCGCATCGAACTGGCAGGCAAAAGCAACACCGCCCTGCATCATTGAGGTCAGAGCAACAGTAGTGAAGCGAGTGATAAATTGTGGATCATCCCCATAGGATGGAGGAGGATTCCCCGGATCATAGTTCCATTCAGAGATACCCACTGGCAGGTCCTTACCAAGTATCGATCGTACCAATGATTTGACGCCTTGTGCTACCTGACTATAGCTATTCGCCTTATTTAAACAGGATGCTTCGCTATCCTGATAGCAGGGATACCAATGGAAACTGATTGCATCAGGAAGAATGGCCGATGCTTTGACACCTTGCAAGAATTTTTGCATATAGTCATGGTTACCCTGATCATTGTAGGTGACCGGTCCAATAAATTTAGCAGAGGAGTTGATCTGCCGCAGAAGAGGGATTACTTTATTCCATTGTTGTAAATAGGTCTGAATAGAGATACCGTTCAGATCCGACTCATTTCCAAACTCGTAGAGCTGGCAGCGAGAACCCAGGTAGCTGACAAGATGCTTATCAAAGGAAACATCAGAGATATTCGTAATAACTCCCAGGCAGTGGGCACCGCTATTCTCAATTGTCTGCACCCGTTTTTCGATAACGGAATCACTTGCCTTATCAGGGAAGAAGGAGCGAATCAGGGTGAAGCCGGCAACTCGTAGTGCTTGTTGAATCAATGGTTGTGTTTGAATATTATTAGGAGACCATTCATAAGAGTCGTTCGTGCCAAACAGGTAGGATGAAACATTGTGCTTCCAGATTTGCTGTCCAGGAAGTATTGCCGTTGCCGATGAAGCTTTAGAAAGAGAGTTTTGTGGTGTCGTGGACGAACATGCAACGGTAGCGAAGAGAGCTGTAATCAGCAAAATTCTCCGCGACCATTGAACGTACGTGCCTGGTCGAGCTAGAGGCATAAATCTCATCCTTCCTGCATTATCGATTTAATTTTCTTAACATCAGTATCATTTTAAATGATACCCTGGCGTTGTATCCCTCATGTATTAGCAATCGTGTAAAACAGGTTAAATCTCTGTCTTGATGTGGAGAAATTCCCTACCTGTCCATACTTATAGTACCTTATAGAATATACAGGTAGAGAATGACCGCGATAATGCCTGCACTCAGCACTACACGTGTCCAGCGATTGTTGGAGTGGGCAAACACTCCCACCGCTAGAAAGAATATGAGAAGAGCGAAAACTGTTTTCATCGAATTTTCCTCTTACAGTATCTGTCTTAGCCAGCGTGGCACTCGACTCTTTACCTGGTTGAAGACGACTCCTTGCATTGGCAAATCTTTGAGCATGGAGTTTGTTTCCGTAATGAAACCTTCAGGCGTCACACCCATGCGCACGACAAGGATAAGCGAATCTACCAGGCTGGCAGCCAATTGCCCATATGAGGTTGTTGCCATTGCGGGAAGATCAACAATCAATATTTCGTTGGGTCGGTTCAGCACATCAAGAACTCCACGTTGTCTAAACGCACGTAAAAGCCCAACCGCATTATTTTTGCTATTTCCTGCCGGGATGACGGTAAGGTTAGAACGCACCTGGTGACGAATTCAGGTAAGATTACAATCCTCATGCAGCCATTCCGCAAGGCCGGGGCCTTGTGGAAGGTCAAAGGCTGTGTTGAAGGAGGGATTTTCCCAGTTGCATTCCAGTAATGTGACCGGCACGCTATCATCCTCTGCCATAGCCTCAGCCGCGATACGTGCTAAAAAGGACTTACCTTCTCCCGAAATCGCACTGGTAAAGCCCAGGCTATGTACGGGAGTATGCTCTTGAAAAAATGTGGAAACACAGAGCTGCTTACAACGTATGCGTAGCATCTGTGCTTCTTCCAACGTTCGTTTGGATGGTGATGAAGATTTCTGCAGCGACTTTGCTTCTTTCTTCGCTGCAGGTTGTACTTCTGCCACTATAGGTAGCGTCATTGCTTTTGTATCTGTAGGATTCGTCGAAAAATTCTTACGTGATGGAAGTTTCTGTGTCTGAGATGGATCGGCGAACGCTGCAATCTGCTCATTCTCAACCACGTTATTCTCTTCTACACTTTTCATGAGCGCTTTCTCCATTTTTTTTGTATCATTAAACATAGGCAGTTCTCCGATGGCATGATAAATCCGATCTCTACGTTTCCTCGTGTGGAATAACGACCCGCATGGTTGCTAAAGAGAGTTGTGGTAGTTGCATAAGTACGGGATATCCTGTCGCCTTTTGCAGGTCAAGCGCTGTGTAGATTGCACGGTCCCGCCGTACGACCATAAGGATAAACAATACGCATGCAAGCAGTCCAATACCTGCTCCAACTCCCCCGGCCACCAGCAGATTTTTTGAGCGCGATACCGCTGCATTGGGTTGTAAGGGGTTATCAAGCGTTTTGAAAAAAGAATCGTTGCCTGTGCTCTGGGTTGCGATCTCCTGATTGATTGTCGCAATAGTTGTTTGTAGATTCTGAAGCGTTGCCTGTGATTGCAGTCTTTTTGCATCAAGAAGGGCGTATTGCGGATCATTCAAAGGGTTCGCTCCGGTCTGTGTAAGGTTTGGATGCGTCGCGAGGTATTGAGCCTCCGTCTTTGCGTCAGCATCTGCAGCATTCTTCGCCTGCGTCAATTGACTCTGGTATCCCTGTAGGAGACGTTCTCCTTCAACAACACTGAAGCCCTCACCCTGCAATTGAAATTCCTTGACGACAGCTGCAACAACCTGGTAGGCAACATGCGGATTAGGGTTGCTATAAGTGATTTCATACAGATTGTTGCCGCGTGAAGTAACAACGACGTGCTTTGTGATCTCTTGTGACAGGGCATCATCGACCAGTTGAGGATTCGATGATGTGAGTTGCAGCGTTGATGCCAGGTCGGTTGATTTCGCAATCGCTAGAGTAAAGTCGCGGCTCAGCAAGAGTTCTGAAAGAGCGGCAACCTGGGTAGCTGATGGAGTAGATTGTAGATCTGACTCTGGCCCGGTTGCACCGATAATTTCATAACGACGCAATGCCCATAGCGATGCTGAGGATTGGTAGGAACGTGGCAGTACATAAGCAATAGCCAATCCTACTATCACAGGAAAGATGAGCATAAAAAGAAGTCGTATTGGGTGGCGAAAAATCGCCTCAATTACACGCACACATAGCCCCTTTCATCGAATTTGCAATGGCGCTTTACTTTATAGTTCTCTCTATCGTCTCCATAGTGTAGAAAGAATAGGGTAGAAAAACGTTTCATCAGAATATTCAGCTGGTAGGTAAGCAGGTTTGAACTGCAAACATTGCATCACTGAAAAGAGAAGACAAATCTTCACTTCATCTAAAGTTATTTATAAATTAGTATACCGCTGTTGTGTCGAAAATCGGTATGATTGATGTTAAGGATACATTGCAAAAGGTGTCTATAGGGTCAATATTGCTCTACCACATTCACGGTGCGATACATCTGGCCCATTCGGGGCAGGTAGTTGTGCAATATCAATCTTATAAAGAGATACCTCTCTTCCTTGTTTGTCTGAATGCTATTTTTTAGAACTTCCATGAGCAAAATATACCATTTCTGTACCTGCAAAACATTCCTTTCATACATATCTATGCTACGCTTATGACTATGAATAGACTACGCAAAGTAATAGGAAATACTGTTATTTCCTTGCTTGGGCAAGGAGTAACCTGGACATCGACTCTGCTTTTGACCATCGCCTACGGGCGTTTTCTGGGCGATGTCAAATTCGGCGAACTCTACTTCGCTATCACTTTTGTAGCGCTTATTGGTTTCCCTATTGAGTTTGGTTTTAACCAACAATTGACGCGCGACGTGGCCCAGGAGCCTTCCCAAGCCTTGCGCTATCTCTCTAATATTCTTTGTATTAAAATTCTTCTATGGTTAATCTTTTTTAGTGGTGCATTGGTTGCTTGTTGGCTACTCAACTATCCAGTGGAAGTACGCACGTTGGTCGCGATATGTGGCATTACATTATTGAGTGGATCGCTGGGGAATACTATTAGTTCTCTTCATTATGCATTTGAACGCGTCACATTTCCGGTGATCGGAACAATTCTTGAGAAAGGCTTGAGTGCGCTGATCGGAGTGATCGCCTTGCGTTATGGAGCTAGTGTACAGGTTATGGCCTGGATTCTCTTAGGTGGTTCTCTCACCAGCCTTCTCTGGCAGAGTATATGGGTTGTGCGCCTGGTTGGTATTCCTACCAGTATTAACATCCCACTTATCCGTGAACTTGTGCGCAAGAGTATTCCGTTTCTTGTCTATGGAGTCCTGGGCGTCATCTACTATCGTATTGATACGGTCTTTCTGTCTCTGGTCGCGAGTGCGGCAGTTGTGGGATGGTACGGTGCGGGATATCGCCTCTTTGATACGCTTGTCTTTCTGCCAAGCCTGGTCATAAGCGCGATTATGTATCCCATTTTCTCGAAGCTCTCAGCACATTCCGAGAAGGATTTGAAGATAGCTGTAGAGAAATCTATGAATTTTCTGCTCTTTTGTGGTATTCCTATCGCCGTGGGGATGATTGTAGCGGCACCCAATATCATCGGTTTTCTCTATCACCGGGCGGAGTTCGCGCAGGCAATTCCTGTTGTGCAGTTGCTTGCACCGGGTCTGGTCTTTCTCTACATTAATAGTGTGCTCAGTTCTACCATCATCAGTACGAAGCGCGAGAAAAACATCACGATTATGGCCGGGATTGCTTTGGTGTTTAATGTTGGCTTGAATATCATTCTTATTCCTATGTATCAACATATAGGTGCAGCAGCCGTTACGTCGCTGACCGAATTCTTGCTAATGTGTCTCGCATTCGTGTTTGTGCCGCGTTCTCTCTTGCCGCTAGGTAGCGTGAAGGTAGGCGTAAAGGCGCTTGCAGCGGGCGGAGTGATGGCATTGGTGATCTGGTTTATGCGCCAGATGGATCTTTTTGTTATTCTGTCTGCCGCAATGGTGACCTACTTTGTCGCATCTGCACTGTTTGGTACTATTCCACGTGAGGATTTGAAGGTGCTCTATGCCTCGATCCGCAATAAGGCTGGCCGTACAGCGGAGACCGTTTCAGTAAGTGAAAGTGGAGAGGTGTTAGCAGAAGAGGCTACTGTGCTTATGCCTGAGGAGATGCAATCAGAATTAGAGTCCGCCTTTACGTTTCGCCTGGAGCTAACCGATCCTCTCCTTCCTGTTAATGGAGACGAGTTGCATTTTCCTGATACCGACCCTCTTATCGTAGGAAATGCGGAATATGAGGAGACGCAGATCCTGAAGTCATTACGCAGACCGCTCTCTCTCGATACTCGTGCTACCTCACCTGAGGGAATATAAAACATAGAAGGGATGAAAAAAATGATCAATGCTCTATTAAAATATATAACAAATCATATTATCGCCCATATCCCATTGCATATAGTTCGCCTTGCCTGGTATCGTCGCGTCTTGGGATGGCAGATTGGTCCACGGGCCAGACTTCTGATGGGACAACAGGTACAGATGGGTGGAATACGTAGTAGTAGCTCAAAAGTATCTATTGGCAAAGGTACTGTCATTAACGCAGGATGTTTTCTCTATACAACGGGTGGCCTGATCATTGGAGAGAATGTCAGTATCTCTACGGGCACGTGGATGGTTACGGGGACGCATGATATGAATGATCCCCTCTTTCCCGATAACTATCGGCCTATAGTGATTGGAGATCATGCCTGGATAGGTGTGCGGGCGACTCTTCTGGCCGGTGTCACCATCGGTGAAGGTGCCGTAGTCATGGCTGGTGCCGTTGTGACGCGGGATGTGCCGCCATATGCTGTTGTTGGTGGAGTGCCAGCGCGTGTCGTGAGTCAGCGTAAATTGCAGGATGCTTCCTATGAACTAGATTTTAGTCCGCTTTTTGAGTAACGACCTGCTCTATGATTTCAATGATGAAATCACCCTGATGGGGGAATTTCTTGCACGAAAACTCCTGGCATGATAGGATAGATATATATACTATGTCTAAATCTACAGCAGAGGAGTCTTTTCTACATATGAATTCTTTACTAAAGCGACTATTCAAAATGCGTATTGTCCGTTATGGATTAGTAGGCGGCATCGGTATTCCTGTCAATGACCTGGCCTTGCTTCTCTTTATGTCCCTTATGCATGGCTTCTATCCTCTCGCTTCGGCCTGTGCATTTGAGATAAGCACGACAATTAATTTTGTGCTCAACCAGTTTTTTACGTACAGTGAACAGCGGCAGCACCTTTCTGGTTTAGGCTGGATCAAACGGGCGGGTAGGGCGCAGTTGACCAGTCTCTCAGCTCTGTTACTCTCATATCTGGCGGCTCTAGCGCTGGTCAAATTCTTTCATGTCAACGTCTACGTTGCTAACCCTGTTGGTATTGTTATCGCCTTTGTCTATAACTTCTTTATCTCAAATAAACTGGTTTTCCGACCACCGACAACTCCTATTGACCCCGAAGAGGGTAGAGGCCAAAATATTTCGCGTCCGCTGGCCCAGGGATAGAGATTACCCATACACAACAGGCGATTTTCCGTAGTGTCCGTTGACAATCGCACCATCCCCTCCAGCGCCAGCATCGTTATGTGCACAATACCCAGGTTTGCCACGTGAGATGAGCGCTCCGATGTTGCCCTGGGATGGCCTGGTTGCTGGTTGTGCATTGGTGAGAGAACTGGAAGTGGATGAAGGATTGTAGGTTTTGATCACGTTTGCTATTGCATAATATTGTGGCTTCGGTTGATTGGTTGTGAGATCAAACATATCGAGACGACCGTAGCCAGAGTAACTGGCGGCATCGAATTGACAGGCAAAAGCGACTCCCCCCTAAATCATGGATTGCAGTGCAGCAGTGCTAAATTCATTGCTAAACTTCTGGTCGTCTCCATATGCCAGTAAGTAATTATTCTCATCTTTTGCTTTTTAGAAAAAAGAATATAGGGTAATCGTGTGAGGTAACATACGGAGAACTTCTGATACTATCAGGATGTAGCATCACGTAAGGGTTCTGAGCTAATAGCGTCTGGAGCCACTCTCAACGTAAAGAAAAGAAAAGGAAAAGAAGAATGTTACCGCTTCGATCAACGTCCAACGTTTCATCTAGCCCATCCTCGCAATCGGATGCGAGCAAGAGCCGCCGTTTCTCGCCACGCCTCCTCGCAGTAGCTGGTATAATGCTTGCTGTGTTACTGGTTGCGGGTGTAACCTTTGTCACACAGAGAGTTTCGTTCTCACATGCAGCGGCCTCTGAGGAGAGGAAAGCAGATAATGACGCTGCCATCAAGACGATTAATGGTCTTACGAAAATTACAATGGTTGGAAGAACCGATCAAATTATAGGTGCCAACGGCAAAACGATGACGGTTGATCCTAATCCCTATGGTATTGCTATCAGCGCATCTAATGGGAATGGCCTCAAAAAGGGAGATCTTTTAGTAACAAACATTGGTAATAATGATACAGGTAACACAATAGTCAAATTTACGGGTCAAAAAGGACCTGGTCATCTCTTCAATGTCACTGCCAGCCAGGCGACGTCGGGACCGGCTGATCTAGTATTCAACAACGAGAGTGGGTCGCTCTGGGTATCGAACAAGACGGGGAATGATGTGCAGGTATTTCATCCCAATGGCACTCTTTTAACGACGATCACTAATCCTCTCTTCAATCACCCCTGGGGAATGGCTACAAATGGTGGCAAGGTTCATGTACATGATGGTGCAACGATCTCCTTCTTCGTTGGGAATGTAATAGATGCTACTATCGATCGTATCGACGTTATTCCGCAGGACAAAGGGTTGCCACTGTTCAAAGTCGTCCAGATCGCTCAACTTGACAAAAACGGAGATGCAACTAAGATTGGTCTCAAATGGTTGCCTGAACTCAAGATCGGGAATAAGACCTTGAAAGATGTCCTGCTGGCAATCGATCCTGCCAATAGCCGTATCGCAGCTTTTGCCCATAGCAGCACAATCAATGCAAATGGGATGAAGGGAACTGGAAAAGGCGTGACCGTTTTCGCCGGTAAGCCGTTGAATATGCCCGGTGGCTTCGCCATTAATCCGCTCAATGGAGATCTGCTGGTTGTCAATCTGATGGATAACAATCTGGTGGAGCTGAATATGACGTATGGAAAAGTGGTAGGGGTGAAGCAGATCGATCCCGCAAAGGTCGATGCTCAGGGGAATGGTTCCGCGCTCTTCGGTGTCGCCGCCATTAAAGATGATAGAGGAAACCTGCGCGTGTTTTTCACCGATGATAATACAAATACCCTCGATGTTTTAAAAGCATCATAATAGGTAAGCTGGGCTTATAAATCGCGCCCCTATACCAATGGGAACACAGCATGGTGTCATCATTCACCACTTGGTCCCATTGGTATAGGGGCGCGATTTATAAGCCCGTTTTGGAATGGTACCAGTTGCATTTATGAGATCGATGTGGTACAAGAAGTCCGTAAGATACACAATATCCGGTTCTATATTTTCAGGAGAAAGGCAGGGGAGTGCATGGCTACCCTGGAACAGGGAGACGCAGAAATTTCGTCGCCAGAACAGCCAGCCGTCCAACGCCCTCATATCCGCTGGTCACGTATTCTCGCGATCAGCATTTTCGCCTTTGCCATCAATTTTCACTGGGGCGCTCTCAGCATTATTATTCTTCCCAGCCAGGTGCTCAAGATGGTGGGTGATCTCAATAAGGGGAGTGCACTGGCGATTGTGCTGATTCCTGGAGCCTTCGTCTCACTGGTTGCCAATCCATTCTTTGGTTGGCTGAGTGATCGTACACATGGCAGGCTCGCGGTCTGGGGGAAGCGGCGTTTTTATATACTGCTTGGTACGCTGGTGAACGTTGTGGCCCTTGTCTGGATGGCGACTGCTCACAATATTCTCATGCTCACTTTTGCCTATATTTTGACCCAGTTCGCCAGCAACGCAGCCCAGGCACCTTTTCATGCTTTGCTCCCCGATATTGTGCCTCCTGAACAGCGTGGCCTGACCTCTGGCGTGATAGGACTGCTTACCGTTGCTGGTAACATCGGTGGTGTGGTTGTGGCGGGCAGTATTCTGGATGCTACAAAGCCACAACCAGTCTATCAGCAAGAACTCTGGCTGGCATACGGCATTATTATGGGAGTTATAATCGTCCTGATGCTGGTAACGATCTTCTCTGTCCGTGAGCGTGCTCATGCATTATCGTACGTTGTTCCTTCAGCGATGCAAGCAGAGGAGGGCGTTGAGAGACGAGCGCGACGGCCCTGGATTCCGCGTTCAACGCTCTTGACTTTTGCCGGGATGGGAGCTGCGGCACTGGTGGTCTGGGGTGTGATGGCACTCTGGAATGCTGGTAATATTGCAGGTATTCAGATCGATAGCAGTGTACAGCAGGTAGTATTGGAACTGATCATAACCGTGGGTGTTCTACGCCTGTTTGAATTTCATCCGCGTCGTCATCCAGATTTCGCCTGGGTTTTTGTGACGAGGTTGGTGATGATGTTGGGCATTTATACTATTCAGGACTTTTTGCAGTACTATATGCGTGATGTCATTGGTGCACCCCACCCGGAGCAGGCGACAACAAATTTTTTGATTCTCGTCTCTCTCACCAGCATTGTCAGTGCCTTTATCGCAGGATGGCTCTCTGATCATTTTGGACGCAAACGCCTGGTCTATCTTTCGGGCGCTTTTATGCTGATGGTGGGATTCATCTTCGTTTTTACACACTCCTTTGTCATCGTCATGATAGCTGGAATGCTTTTTGGCCTCGGTTATGGAGCCTACCAGAGCGTTGACTGGGCGCTGGTTGCTGATGTGCTTCCCTCGGAATTGAACTATGCACGCGATATGGGGATCTGGAATATTGCACTCTCTCTGCCCCAGGTGGTTGCTCCAGTGTTGGGTGGACCGCTCATCGACTATTTTACACGTTCGGGCCATCCTGTGGTGGGCTATCAATTGCTCTTTTCTATGGCTATCGTGTATTGTCTACTCGGTACCGTCACAGTGCGCTTCATTAAGAGTGTAAAGCGCTAACATCTCTCCTTGTTAGCAAGCAGCATTCTATCGTATATTCTTATGTAGTCTGCTATTCGAATGAATAAATATTGGAGTAACAAACCTATGAGCGACCCTCTTGTAGAGACAAATTATGGAAAAGTACAGGGCACGACAAGCGGCCCTATCTCCGTCTGGAAAGGTATCCCTTTTGCCCAACCACCACTAGGAGACCTGCGTTTTCATGCTCCTCAGAAGCCTGCACCCTGGACTGGTGTGCGGAATGCTACTGATTTTGGCCTGACCTCAGCTCAGGCTGGTAGTATGGGATTTTTTTCTTCTACCCCGGAACCGTCAGGTGAGGATTGCCTCTATCTGAATATCTGGTCGCCGGGTGCCGATAACAAACGACGACCAGTGCTCTTCTGGATTCATGGTGGTGCCTTTGTGCTCGGTTCTGGTTCAACGTCCTGGTATGATGGAACCGCTTTCGCCGTTAATGGCGATGTCGTTGTGGTCACTATTAACTATCGTTTAGGTGCATTGGGTTTCCTGCACCTTGCTGATATAGATGGAGCAGGTGAGGGTTTTGCCAGCAACTGTGGTCTCCTTGATCAGATAGCCGCGCTAGAATGGGTGCGCGACAATATTGCAGCATTCGGTGGCGATCCTGAGAATATCACTATCTTCGGAGAGTCGGCGGGCGCGATGAGTATTGGTACGTTGCTTGCCATGCCTGGAGCAAAGGGGCTCTACCAGAAGGCCATTCTACAAAGTGGAGCAAGCGACACCATTCAGACGCGCGAGAGCGCTACTGAGATCGCACGCGCATTTCTGGCCGCTTTAGACCTTCATAGCGGAACTGATCTGCTTACTGTTCCGCTTGAGCAATTGCTTGCAGCACAGAGCAAATTTTCTTCCTTTGGTAATGGACTTGCGTTTCGACCTGTCATTGATGGCACTACGCTTCCACAGCGGCCTATTGAGGCCATTGCACATGGCTCTGCTGCTGGCATACCGTTACTGCTGGGCACGAATCGCGACGAGATGAGATTATTCACGATGATGGATCCTGCTCAGGGCGTCTTCAACATGTCTCTACTTGAAAATATGTTTGGTGATCAGGCGAAGCAGGTTGCTGCGATTTACGAGGCGACGGCAGGTTCTCAAGAGGATGCGTGGATCGATATTCTGACTGATCGCACGTTCCGTATTCCAGCTATCCATCTTGCGGAGCACCAGTCAGCACTGGGAATTCCTATATGGATGTATCGCTTTGACTGGCCCACGCCCGTATTCGGTGGACAATTAAAGGCATGTCACGCGCTTGAAGTGCCCTTTGTCTGGAACAATCTGGATAAATACGGTGTCAGCATGCTAACAGGCGATTCCCCGGCTCGTCAGAAGATAGCGGAGGCGATGCACGCGGCATGGATTGCCTTTGCCCGCAATGGCAATCCCAATACGCAACTTCTACCTGAATGGCCCGCCTATGATACAGATCGGAGAGCGACAATGCTTTTCAATGAAGAGGACCAGATCGTCAACGATCCGCAGGGAGCCGAACGCCAGTTGTGGAGGAACGCCTTTTAAGAAAACGTGCTGAATCACTTAACAGAATTCGCGGGCCACATCGTGAGTGTCTGCGCGAATTCGGATGTGAACCATACTCGGCCACTGCCATCTGTGATCAATCCATCGTGGGGATGTGAATTTGCTTTGGCAAGAGTCTGTGTCACGATCTGCCCCGTTGATGGAATGAGGTAGCCGACACGTTGACTGAGCGAGTCGCTAAACCACACATTGCCAGTGGTGTTATCTACAGAGATGCCGGAGATATGAGTACCTGTGCTACAACTTGCAGATGATGCACAGGTACCTCCATAAGCAGGGAAACTCGCGTTGATACCGTTTTTGAGATTGAATTCTCCGATATGTCCGGCGAATCCCTCACTGAACCAGATGTTTCCTGCTTTATCTGTCGTAATCAGATGTGGACGTGTGCCGTTCACCGCATATTCAGTGATCTTAATCGTGCCAGATGGAGTAGGCTTGAAACTACCAATCTGGTTTATCCCAGTGTTATTCTCAGCAAACCAGATGGTTCCGTGAAGATCAAGCGTGATGCCATAAGGGCTACTATTTGCGGTAGGAATAGGTGTCTCGACCAATTTATGTGTAAGTGTATTGAAGAACCCGATAGTATTTGCGTTGGCTTCAGTGAACCAGAGATTTCCCTGATTATCAAAGATCAGATCAAAGGGCGTGCTTCCCTTTTTTAGAGGCCATTGGTTCCATGTCTCGTTCTGAGGATTAAATTCGCCTAGAGCGCTTGTTGTAGGTTGTGTAAACCAGACATTCCCACCTGTATCTACCGCAGCAAAGAGTGGGCTTGAATATCCAGTAGGTTCGTTGAAGTCCGAGATGAAAGTGCCATCGGATAGAGCATATTGACCAAGAGTCCCTTGAGTCGTTGCCGGGCAACCAGTATCCGGGTCGCATCCCGGTTCCGCAACCCAGGCAAACCCATGCAATTTATCAAGTGCAATGCCCCATGGGATTAACGTAGTGTGATTCTCGCGTTGCAATCATGGATTGCTCGCGATGAGTGGCAAGAGGAATTTCATCCCCCCGTTTCACCGTATCGAGCTGTACACGGACAACTTCGTTTGCTTTGCAGTGGTTAAGGGAGATTTCAAAACCCATACGAGCACTCGCACCAATAATGATCACCAGTGCCAGTAGAATGCCAATGATAATTCCCCTTTTCATTGAATCTCTCTCCTTATAACCCCATTAAAATACCATTCTTCGCTTCTACATGGCGCTTCACGCCCGGTCCACTCAGATCCCAAAGAATCTCTCCCTACCAGAATTAATAACATTTCCTGCGGAGAAAAGTAGCATGATTAGCATATTTTTCCCCCTATATCTCTATCGATTACACATTTTCCTTCTTATATTCTTATCGATTGCACGTGAAGAAAAGATAAATGAAGAAAAATATCCAAATATCCCATTGTTTTTACTTGCAGTAGACATTCTGGTTGTGAATGCTATAATATGAAACAGAGCCTTTTATCGAAAGTAATCATTCTTATCTGTTGTTTGAGGATTCTCTCTATGTCTTTGCTTGATCAGGACGCAAACTTCCCACAGTTTGTCCTCGTTGTAAAATAATACTGTCACGCTGATCAGATCACCTGTTACAACTGTGGTCTTCAATTTGCTGCTACTCAATCAGGTAATACATCAAGAGACGCTCAAGTACCACCTCTAGAGGAAGTCAAGGATCATCGTTAGAAGTATCGGAAGCGAGAGAAGGCCAGACATCTCCCGCTCTTGGCATACCTCAATTGGGAGAAGGTTACACCCCGGCTCTTGGCATGCCTCAAGCGAGAGGAGGCCAGGCATCCCCTGTACCCAGGATACCTCAAGCGAGAGAAGGCCAGGCATCATTCTCTGCAACATCTCCATCCCCATCTTCTTCTAAAATAGAAAAAGATCAATCATTTCTACAGAAGCAAGCGACGTTGGTTTATTTTACCAGTGTTGTGCTCGTTATCGTTGTTGTCGCTTTTGCGGGTCTGCATGCGGCTGGTATATCGCTGTCTTCATTGACTCCACATAGAGCGGTAACTTCTGCTGTAACGTATCCTTTGCCAAAGGTTGCGCCCCTCTTTGCGGACTCTTTTCTCAACGATGCCTCTGGCTGGAACCTTCAGAGTTCTCCTGGCAATTATCAGTGAATGTGGGCAATGGTACCCTGACACATGCAACGTCGACAAAAATAAGTTGCTCTGGGAGCCGTTGCCAGGAACAATCTCCTATAGGGATTTTACCTTGATCGGTAAATGCCTGTCCTTGCTAAAGGAGATCAGAACAATGGCTATGGTCTTTATATCAGAGGGCGGCGGCGAAGGACAATGATCTCGCATACCTATTATCGCTTCGAGCTGTACGGTGATGGCTTCCTATGCGATATTTAAGGGTATCATCGATCAAAACGGCAATCCTACGCTACGAAAATCTGTTAATTATACATTAAACTCTGCTATTCAGAAACAAGGCAAGATCCAATCATATTATGATTCTTGCTAAAGGTGCTTCTCTATCGTTTATTGTAAATGGTCAACTTTTAAAGACCTTCACTGATACGAGTTATACATCTGGTTCTATTGCTCTGTTTGCCTCGAATTTGCCTGAAGCAAAACCTGGAATCCAGGTTCAGTTCTCCCTATTGGCAATTTATCCATTGCATGTATCAAGATCCCTCCTGAATTTCCTGTATACGTTGGCATCAGTCTGGCGCGATAAATCAGAGGTGAGAACAATCAATCTGGTCCCTACTGTTGTTCATCTGTTTCCATTGAGTCTGAGCCTGCTCCAGTCCTAACAATTCTTGTTCCATACGCAAAATCTCTTGCTGTAGTCCTTCTTTTTGCCGTTGCGGAGACCACAATTGAAAATCTTCAAGCATTTTATATCCACGCTTCAATGCTCCACCAGGAACAAAGGCAGAGGTCTGGTTGTATTGTGCCCGTCTGTTCGACATATCCATCTTAATCTGCTTGAGATCTAATTTCATTTGTTTTAGTTCAAGTCTTAAGCTGGGTAATTTGCTCTTTGTATGGATCTTTGACTTCTTGATATGTGTGGGTTGACCTGGTAGGGCTACCAGATGTTACAGCCTCGGGCAATTCCAATGATGCTCCACAGTGCTCACAGAAGTGCGCACCGTCGTTCAGTTGTTGACCACATGTTGAACAGTACACAGAACATATCTCCTTCAATCTCGATTTGTAGGGGGCATCGTTTGTTTCTTTGCCTCCCCTTCATAGATATTACGTTCTAGCGAGACCTAATCGATGCACCTGGCCCATACTCATTCGCACGATCTTCTGCTTGAATGAATACAGGCCAGATTTATCATGCTCGCGTGTCTGATTTGCTCTTTTCCCACGCTGCAAATGGTCGCAGGTGGCGTAGAAAGTGTGCTTCCAGATCTGCTGCATAAGCTTCAGGATGGGTGCGCAAAACCTCCATGAAACGATCATAAAAGAGCCAGCGCCCATCGGCGGTTCGTGTTGTCAGTACCGAGCCGAATGTCACATGCAAAATCTCTCTGGCATCAAATTGCTCTAGCAATGTTGGTAGTGCGGCATCAGCCAACGAGGAAGGTTCAGGGGCGCGACTCAGTTGAGCCGAAACATGATAGCTTGCTTTATCAACCTCATAGTGCTCACGTGAGAACACATAAATGGCGCGGAACAGTTCGGGATCAAGCGTCGCAATTGTGCGTAAAGCTTCCAGGTAGCTTGTGCCAGCCGTTTTAAGATGGACGACGCCGCGTGTCTGCCGACCGCTGGTTCGTAGACGCTGAACTTATCCGAACCGGAGTGCAGGCTCAGCTTATAGGGACCAAGTGTACGTGCGATGGCGGCGTGAACCGCTATGTCGGCTTCAAATGCCTGTACATCGCCGATATAGTCAACGCCCTTTTCAAAGCTACCGATATAGCGTGGTGCCAGGCTCACCCAGCGTACGCCCAGGCGCCGTAACTCGGTTGCGATATACACGTGTTCGGCATGTGTTGTGGGCGTCTCAGTCTCATCGACCGAAACCTCCACTTCCCATTTGCGTCCAGCGCCAGCCTTTTCAAGATGCCTATACATAAATGCGGCATGTGCAACAGCGCGGCCATATTTGACGGCGGCACGTTGCAATGCAGTCTCATCGAACGTGATGTGCATATTCTTCACATTGGATGGGGTGTGAGAGGTAGCGTGTGCTAAGTGCTGCCGGACTATCTTCCAGGCGATCCCACGGCAATGCTTCCCAACGGGCACGCAATTCCTGGGGCGAGAGTTCTTCAGCCGTGCTATCGACATGTTCACCGGGATCAAAGGTATAGAAGGTATAACCAACTGCCATACAGCTATCGATATCAGCAGGCGTTTTGAGGTGATCAGCGTCGGCACCAAAGTCTGAGCGCCAGCCTTCGGCAAAGACTCCCCACATCGCATCATCCATGACTTGCTGAGGTGTGCGACCTGTGCGCGTCATTTCGCGAATCGATTGCTGGGCTGGGATTGGTGCCAGGTGATCTCCAGCCGCTCGTACTGCGCGTAGATGCCCGGGTGTCGCCAGTCCCAATCTATCTCCCAGGCCAACGCTTGTACGTAGGCCGAAGACTATCGGGTTGAGCCATGCAAGTTGTTGACGTAGTGCAGCCGCGTTTTCAGGACTCAGTGGGCAAAGCAGCAGGCTCTGTCCGCGACCTCTTGCACTGTTCCTTTGAAGTTTGTAAGAGCTGTTGCTCCTGATGGTGCATACACGGCAAGTTGGCTCTGTTCATCATCCGTTCTCGTCAGGAAATACGTGGTTTCCTCGTGATGTACGATTGAACGTTCTAGAATATGAAGTCCAGGTAGCTTCGTTACTATCGGATCTACGGAATTACCATCCATGATTTTACTCCTGCATCTTCTCATTAAATGTTGAATGACTGCTTTGATAATACCACTGTTTCGATCAAACCAGCCAGGAAACGCCTCAACCACTGGTTTCAGGCGTTGCTCGATGAGTGATCCAGGGAGTCAAGATCGATCAAGCCCACCTTCGAGAGCAGCGATAACCTGGTGAAAGTCTTCAGCGGTTGCATTGCGACTACTGAGCAGGCTCATTTCGTGGCTATGAAAATCTGGATCGTGGAAGGTGATATCACCCGTGAAACAAGCCTACATAGATCAGGCGTCCACCATAAGCGACATAATGAAAGGCAGCCATCATCGATTTTGGGTTGCCGGTGGCATCAAAGACCGCTGTGGGTAGATCGTCGGATACAACTGTCTTGCAGTGCTGCCAGGGCATCTCCACTGCCATTGATGCAGACGACCTCCGGCCATTGACGTTTACAGAACTCAAGGCGTTGCTCACTGATATCCATAACCAGTACTCTGGCACCAGCGAGGAGCGCGAACTGTACCACCGACAGGCCGATAGGTCCAGCTCCCACCACCAGCACACATTCTCCTTGTGCGACCTGTCCATGCCTGACGGCATGTGCTCCGATAGAGAGAGGTTCGACCAATGCAAGTTGCTCGAAAGAAAGCGTAGATGATGGATGTAATTGCGAGGTAGGAACGATTGCCAGTTCGCGCATTCCCCCATCGATATGAACACCAAATACCTTGATATTGACACAACAATTCGTAACACCACGTCGACAAGGTGGACAATGACCACAATAAAAATAAGGTTCCAAAGCACAACGCATCGTAGGGGCCAGATTTATCGCGCCCACCGTTCTGTCGTAGCGCACGTCCGCCTCATCGCATCAATTTGTGGCCCGAGTGCAACGATCTCGACGCTCGAGTTCATGACCTAAAATGCGTGGATAAGTGAAGAAAGGTTGTTCGCCGCGAAAGGCATGCAGGTCGGTGCCACAGACACCGACACTATGAATACGGATGAGTGCCTCTCCCGGTCCTGGTGTTTCCGGTTCCTCCATATTAATGAGTTGTAGCAAGCCAGGTCTCTCCAGAACAATTGCCTTCATAATAAATTTTAGTCTCCTGTTTGAATGCCATCAGGACCGCCACATAGTTCCTGATGGGAAGGTAAAGTCAGAAAAGACTTCAGGCTTCAAGGTAATACTGAAACCTGGAGCCTGCGGCGGCATGTAGTGCCCGTTCCGAATGACAACGGGATCAAGAAAGTACTCGTGCAGGTGGTCGACGTATTCCAAGACGCTCTTCTCATGTGATGCGCTGACACTAATGTAGTCGAAGATCGACAGGTGTTGCATATACTCACATAGTCCGACCCCTCCTGCATGTGGGCATATCGGAATGCCAAACTTCGCTGCCAGCAGGATGACCGCGAGCGCTTCGTTGACACCGCCTAAGCGGCAAGTATCAATCTGGCAGAATGAAATAGCGCCAAGCTGCATCAATTGCTTGAAGATAATCCGATTCTGAACATGTTCTCCTGTTGCAACCTTAATAGGCGCGATCGCCTTTGCGATAGTCGCGTGACCAAGTACATCGTCAGGGCTGGTTGGTTCCTCAATCCACCAGGGATTGCACTGCGCGCAAGTACTTTCATATTCGCAATAGCTTCATTCACTTCCCAGCGTTGATTGGCATCCAGCAGCACTTTACGTTCTGGACCAACTTCTTCGCGCATGATCAACGCACGGCGCAGATCATCGGCGATATCTGCCCCAACTTTGAGTTTTACATGGCTCCATCCCAGCGCGACTGCTTCGCGACAGAGGCGGCGCAATTTCTCATCACTATAGCCCAACCAACCAGCCGAGGTGGTATAGGCGGGAAAACCAGTTTCGCGCATCTCAGCCTCGCGTTGGGCTTTTGTGGGATGCCTGTCGCTGCAGAATTGCCAGTGCCTCCTCTGGCGTTAGAGCATCCTGGATATAGCGAAAGTCGATGCAGGAGACCAGTTGCTCCGGGGACATATCCGTGAGCAGTTTCCAGAGTGGCTTTTGCTCGACTTTCGCATAGAGATCCCATACTGCATTCACTATAGCGGCTGTAGCAAGATGGATGACGCCTTTTTCTGGTCCCAGCCAGCGCAACTGGTTGTCCTCCGTAAGCAAGCGCCAGAACTGTGCCATATGTGTTGTCAAAGATTCCAGTGTCTGCCCGATGATGAGGGGAGCAAGTGCGTTGATGGCCGCGACACAAATTTCATTGCCGCGCCCGATGGTGAAGGTAAGGCCATGACCTTCAAAACCATGCGGACTATCAGTGTGAAGGATAATATAGGCTCCGGAGTAGTCAGGGTCGGGGTGTATCGCATCAGAACCTGCCAGTGTACGTGATGTAGGAAAGCGAATATCATATGTCTGGAAGCTGGTAAGTGTGATGGGCATTGGCTTTTCTCCTGTACTACGCTAATCTTGTGAGTCGAAATGGCTCAATGCTCTGTTTCTTTTCCCTCAAAGATATCGGCTAAGACATACTCCTTAGAACGGACAATATGGGCGGCAAGCAGCTCCGCCGCTTTCTCAATGTTTTTCTCAAGAAGGGCCAACAAAATCTGCTCATGATCATCAAGTGTAGGTTCCATGCGCATGGGATTTCGCGTATCCTTGACCTGGAACATGCTGAACTGACTACGTAAGAGTAGAAAGGTAATGGATCAGTCGGCTATTGCCAGATGCACGGATGAAGAGCGTATGCAGGCGAAAATCACATTGAAGAAAAAGTGAGACGGGATGCTGATCCAGCTGTGCACGTACCTGATAGAGAGAGCGTGAGTTGCGACCTGAGATCAGCTGGATCAAGGTGGGGAGCTGCCAGGCGCAAAGCCAGAACTTCCAGTGCGCCACGCAAATCGTAGATTTCATGAATATCTTGAGCGGTAAACGTACGAACCCAGAAACCTCGTCGCGGATCTGAGCGCACCAGACCATCCTGCACCAGTCGCTCTAATGCCTGCCTGACCGGAGTGCGGCTCACTCCTAATTTTTCAGCAAGGACAACATCTGAGAGCCGTTGCTCCTTTTGCTCATGCAGCAAATACCAATTGCTTCCAGATCTGCTCATAAGCATAATCCACAGCGGTAGGAAGAGCATTACGATCATTTCCCCATAGTGTTGCAAATACTTCATCGCTCAAATCTCTGCGATCGATCTGAATTGTGTACTTTCGCTTGTCTCATCTGGTTCAATTGGTGATTGTGCCATGAAATCTGCTCCATTTTTTACTGCATTAATGGGTACGCATGACCATTCTGCATAAAAAGTTTGCAAAAATGGACAATTTTTAGGGAACATTCAAAGTTCCATTCCTACCTATTGACTTTTGTCTATGGATAATGTATTCTGAATTCTGTATACAGTATATTATTTTTTACCCACGGCCTGTCAAGAAGAGAAGAAAAGTTCCATAGTTGGAATCATGTCACCAAGGAGGAGAAATCATGAAATCCAGTTTTGCAAGTCGTCTCCAGCATGCTGGGCTTGCTCGGCATTGTCGCCGCGACTCGTCCTGTCTGCATGTGGTGGTAGCACACCAGCTAGCACCACAGCTAGCAGCAGCAGGTAGTACATCCATCTCAGGTGGTAAGCTCGCAGCAGGTGCGAATTTCAAGCTTGGTGTTTCGCTGAGCTTCAACAACACTGATTTCTGGACCAACTATATCTCGTATGAGACAAAGTTCGCGACCCAGTACAATGCCACTCTAGTTGGTCCTCTGGTTGCCGCTGGCGATCCTGCCAAGCAGATCACGGATATCCACACTCTGATCCAGGAAGGTGCCCAGGCGCTCATCGTCAACCCGGTGGACAGTGCTGCGATCGCGCCCGCGCTTGATTATGCTGCTTCTAAGAACATTCCCGTAGTCAGTGTGGACGTTGCGCCAAGCACTGGCAAGGTTTTCATGATTGTGCGTGCCGATAATGTGTTGTATGGTCAAAACTCTTGCAAGTACATTGCCCAACATGCATCTAGCACCACCGGTCACGTTGCGATCATGGAAGGGGATCTTGCTTCCCTGAACGGTAAAGATCGCACGGACGGCTGCACCCAGTATCTCCAGGCGAATTATCCTAATCTTAAAGTTGTCGAGTACGCAACGAAATGGGATACCCCGACTGCTGTCAATGATGCCAAGACAGCAATAAGCACCTATTCGGATCTGAGAGGCATCTACACCGAGTGGGGCGCACCTGAGGATGGCATTCTCGCGGCTGAGCAAGCTGCTGGCAAATTCACTCCAGTAGGTAGCAAATCGCATATCGTCCTGGTTGGTAATGATGGTGTACCTCATGAGCATGCACTGATCCGTGCCAAGAAACTCGATGGAACCATTTCGCAGCCAGCCAACTCCTATGCGCAGTATGCTGTGTTCTATGCACAGCAGGCACTTGAGGGAAAGACCTACACAGCAGGGCAGAGCACCGATCACAATAGTTCGATCGTCAGTCTGCAAGGCAACCTTGAGGACGCATTGCAGGCACCTCTCGTGGACAAGACTAACGTCAACGATCCGAACCTTTGGGGGAACGCGAAGTCCAACGGCTAAGATCATCAGTGACACAACCTGTGAATGGAGGGTTGAAATCGTGTTAGACCCTATAAATGGAGGGTTGGAATCTGTAAATGGAGAGCCGGACGCAGTCCGGCTCCCCGTTGCCGTTGCGCAAGGCGTCTGGAAAGGATTTGGCCAGACCCAGGCGCTGCGCGATGTATCGCTCGATGTTAAGGCTGGTGAATGCCACGCGCTGGTTGGGCGCAACGGTGCCGGGAAATCCACTATGGTGGCGGCTCTCACTGGCCTGATTCGTCCGGATCGTGGTACCGTCAGCCTTGGCGGTGAGGCAGCGCCGAGCCTGGCAGATCGTGCCGCATGGCAACGCCTGGTTGCCTGCGTCTATCAGAAGTCGATGGTCGTACCTACTCTTACGGTCGCCGAGAATATCTTCCTCAATCGTGCAACAGGAGATAACCGCAATATCGTTAACTGGCGTGCCATGCGCTCTCGTGCACGTCAGGTTATGCTCGATTGGGGCTTTGATCTGGATGTTAACAGCCTCGCACAGAGCCTTACCGTTGAGCAGCGCCAGGTGGTCGAGATTGCCCGCGCCCTCTCAGTCGGCGCACGCTTCCTGATCCTCGACGAGCCTACAGCCTCGTTGGAGAAGGCTGCCATTGAACGCCTGTTTGGAAGTATTCGTCGCCTTAAAGCGAACGGAATTGGTATCCTCTACATCTCCCATCATCTGGAGGAGATTTATGAGGTGTGTGAACGCGTTACTGTGCTGCGTGACGGTCAGCATGTATTGACCGCACCGGTAAGTGAGATCAAGCAGGAGCGTTTGATTGAGGCTATGGTTGGGGCTGCGCCCCAACGAGACGGCGGAGGTCTGCCGCCCCAATCCAGGTTAGCGCATCTACTCAGCCACGGCTCGAAATTTCACATCTGCAGGGTCAGGATACGTTAGGTCCGGTGTATGACGTGAGCTTTTCGGTGAAACCCGGCGAGTGTGTCGGCCTGGTCGGGTTACAGGGTTCCGGTACCTCGACTGTTGCGGATACTGTGGTTGGCCTGTTGAAGCCAGTATCGGGCGAGATCAAGCTGGATGGCAAACCGATCCACACGGGCGGAGTCAGGTGCAACTCTTCAACAAGGAATTGCCTATGTGCCTGAGGATCGTCATGCACGTGGCTTCGTTCCTTATCTTGGAGTAGGTGAGAACTTGACTTTATGCGTTCTTGACCGTCTATCAAACTGGGGAGTCATTTCGTTCTCGCGTCGCGAAGACGCTTGCAACCGATCTGATGGAACAACTGAGTATCGTCACCAGCGGCCTCGACCAGCGGGTCGGGCAACTGAGCGGAGGAAACCAGCAAAAGGTCGTTGTTGGGCGAGCACTGGCCTGCGATCCGACAGTGCTGGTCGTGATTACGCCGACCGTCGGCGTTGATGTGGCCTCCAAAGAGACGCTTCTCAATGTGATCGCTGCAGCACGCGATGGCGGCACGGCAGTGCTGCTGGTCTCTGATGACCTGGATGATCTGCGTATCTGTACACGGCTATTAGTTATGGTCAAGGGTAGAGTGGTCAAAGAGTACCTTCAGCCACCCTGGGACCGGCATGATCTGATCGCAGCGGTTGAGGGCCTTGAGCCAGCCTCCGCACGAGGGGAATTGCAATGAGTAAGAGGGAATCGCAATGAGTAAGTCGACAGTAGAACGCCCGATCGACCATTCAGGGCAGACGATGCCGGGACGCTGCGGCACCGTGGCCGTCATATTCTGACCACCGGGATACGCGAATTTGCCCTGGTTCCGGTAATTATTCTTCTTCTGATCGTCGGTGCTTTTATAAATCCGTCCTTCCTGACCGCAAATAATCTCATCAACGTCGCGCAACAATCCGCAGCTTTAGGGGCCGTCGTGGTGGCTGAAACCCTGATTCTGCTCACTGGCAAATTTGATCTGTCTCTTCAATCAACGTATGGGCTGGCACCGATGGTGGGAGCATGGCTGATCGTCTCGAAGGATAGCCAGGGTCTGGGTACCATGTGGAATCCATTCGTCGGAATCGCTAGTTGTCCTCCTGGTTGGGCTTGTCGTTGGAACCATTAACGGCTTCCTGGTGATCAAGTTAGGCTTCAATGCCTTCATCTTCACGCTGGCCATGCTGATCCTACTAGCTGGTCTTCAAATAGGGATCGTGAGTGGGCGCACTGTCTATGGTTTGCCCCCCGAGTTCACCTATTTGGGTTCCCAGTACCTCTTTGGCATACCCGTCTCAGTTCTGGTCACGGGTGTGATCTTCTTGCTCTCGGCGCTCTTTCTGAGGTATCACCGCATTGGACGTGCCATCTACGCTATCGGTGGCAACACGGAAGCGGCACGGGCTGCAGGCATTCACGTGGATCGGATCCGCATCGGTGTTTTCATCGTTGCTAGCGTTCTGGCCGCGCTTGCCGGCCTGATGACAGCCGGGCAAATAGTGGCTGTTACCTCCAACCAGGGCAATAACCTCATCTTTTCAGTCTATGCAGCGGCCGTCATTGGAGGAATCTCCCTCGATGGTGGACGTGGACGAATGATTGGTGCCCTCACAGGCGTCATCTTGCTAGCGCTGGTCACAAACATCCTGATCCTTTCACAGATTCAGACGTTCTGGATCGATGCCGCTAACGGACTCATTATCCTGATCGCTCTGGGGCTGGCCCGTGTGCTTGGCAGCGAGAGCGCCTAGCACGCGACACGCATCCCCCAGTGGAACGGCGTTGACGATGCCCGTGATATAATCGGTTTATGTTTAGTCACGGTTATTGTCAGCGCTTCTCTGATCAGGGAGCCATCAAGCGAACTGAGAAAAGGAGGGTTATATCATGCGTCGTATTGGCAGAATCATCCAGGTGAAACCGGAAGCAATTGAGGAATACGAGCGCATCCATGCCGCTGTCTGGCCGGAGGTGCTGGCTACTATTTCTGCATGTAACATTCGCAACTATTCGATTTTTCGCCACGGAACGTTACTCTTCGCCTATTTTGAGTATGTGGGGGAAGATCTGGACGCCGATATGGCAAAAATGGCTGAAGACCCGAAGACGCAGGAATGGTGGACGCATACCGACCCTATGCAAGAGCCGCTACCGGATCATGCTCCTGGTGAATGGTGGACGGACTTGAAAGAAGTATTTTATACCGCGTAATAGTCTGAATTCTAGAGGAGATTGCAATGCCGCAACATGTATCGCTCACACCACGTCCATTGGGAAACACGGGCTTAACTGTATCACCGCTCTGCATTGGCTGTGCTCCCCTTGGAAATATGCCCGATACGTTTGCCTATGAAGTAGGAGAAGAACGTGCTTTACAGACGGTGCGTGCAATCTTTTGCTGGACCAATTAACTTTCTTGATACTGCAGCTTCCTATGGAGATGGGGAGAGTGAGCGTCGCATAGGATTGGTGCTACGTGAAATTGGTGGCTTACCAGCAGGGTTTGTACTTGCCAGCAAAGCGGATCGTGATCTGCATACGGGCGATTTTAGTGGAGAGCAGATGCGACGCAGCGTAGAACGAAGCCTGCGTTTATTAGGGCTGGACCAGATACAAATGCTCTACCTGCACGATCCCGAACATACTTCTTTTGAACAGGCGATGGCTCCTGGTGGCCCGGTCGAAGTCCTGCAGCGTTGTAAGCAAGAGGGACTGATTGCTCATCTTGGCGTAGCTGGTGGTCCTATCGATCTCATGACGCGCTTTGTGGAGACCGATCTTTTTGAAGCAGCTATCTCGCATAATCGCTACACGCTTGTTGAATACAGAGGCGGATGCTTTCTGGGATGTCTGCTTAGCGTCATAATGTTGCAGCGGTCAACGCGGCCCCTTATGGGAGTGGAATTCTTGCGAAGGGTCCATCAGCCTATCCGCGCTATATGTATTCTGAAGCATCGGAGGATATACTGGCACGAGCCAGGCGGATAGAGGCGCTCTGTCAACAGTACGAAGTACCCCTTGCAGCAGCAGCATTGCAATTTTCATTGCGTGATCCACGTATCAGTTTCAACCGTTGTGGGCATCACACGTCCCGAACGCCTCGACCGAGACAGTCTCTCTTGCCCAATTCCCAATTCCCGATGAGCTCTGGGCCGCCCTCGCAACGGCGTAGGGACCCGATTTATCGCGCTCAGGGGCTGTATTGACGTTATACGATGATCATGATCTTATTTTCAATTTAGGAAGGAGAAGAGTATGGATGCTTATCCCATTATTGACACGCATATGCATCTGTGGAATCCTGAGCATTTTCGTATGTCGTGGACTGATGGTGATGCAACACTCAATCGGCCCTATACCGTCGATGTATATGCCGAGCACACGGCGGGCTTGCCGATAGAGGCGATGGTGTTTGTGGAGTGTGGCGGTTGAGCCACAGTATGCCTTTCTCGAAGCTCAGTGGGCCGTTGCATGTGCGCAAGCTGATTCACGTATTCAAGGGATCGTGGCGGCCTGCCCCGTCGAATTTGGACTCCGTGCTCATGCCTATATCGAAGCCCTGGTCGATCTCGATTCGCGCATCAAAGGAGTACGGCGCAACATTCAGGATGAGAAAGACCCGCAACTTTTGTCTGGAAGCCAGATTTTGTTCGCGGTGTGCAACTCCTCTCCGACTATTCCCTTTCGTTTGATCTTTGCATTCGTCACCATCAATTGCCCGCCGTAACTGCCCTTGTGCGTCGTTGCCCGCAATACGCAGTTTATTCTAGATCATCTGGGCAAGCCGAATGTGAAAGAACATGTGCTTGATCCATGGCGAGATCAGCTACGAGAACTGGCCGCATTACCAAATGTAGCCTGTAAGCTTAGTGGTCTGGTGACGGAAGCAGAACTCTCTCCTGGAAAGCAGACGATCTTGCGCCATATATAGCGCATGTGCTGGCTGTGTTTGGAGAAGATCGTGTGGTCTTTGGTGGCGACTGGCCCGTTGTTTTGCTTGCTTCATCCTATCCACGCTGGTTTGAGACACTGCAAATGCTCACGGCGACACTAACGGAGACGGCAAAGCGTAAGCTCTGGAGTGAGAATGCACGCCATCTTTATCGGCTTGAGAAAGTATAGAGATGCCCTGTCTCATGAACCAGCGACGAGACATCTCCATCTTCAAAAAACTATGGGTTTTTATCCTGTGGCCAGGGGGTAAATCCATGATACGATCGGGAACCGGGTTTTTCCTGTTGTGGAAGCGGTGAGGAAGGAGACTGCTGCTGATTTGGTGATAAGACAGGTGGAGTGGTCTCCCGCAATTCTCTAATAAGCGGATCGAGAATTCCGCCAGAGGGATGAGGCCAGCCTGGGTATTGACCCTTTTTCGCGGCGCGTATGGCCTCAATAAGCCTTCCGGTATCCTGTTCTGCCTGATGGACAGTTATCTCCTGCTTCCTCGCGCTTTGGAGACGGTGAAATAAGGTATTAAGCGTGGAGCTGATGCGCCAGAGTATATTATCCTGAGACAGTATAGCATTCGTTGTATAATGGCCATTAGCCGCATTCGTGAGAGTTTTCACGATCTCCTGAATCCCTACTTCCAGCGCTCGTTTTTCCTTCGCCACCTGTTCTCGTAGGGCTCCCAACTCTTCAGCCCGGTCCGCACGGGCAATCGCCTGGTCCGTTGAGCGCACTTCGATGAAACTGAGCAGGGCAACACCTACCTGAATGATTAACGGCCTCGCAAATGCAATTGTTGGCCCATGCCAGTCCTGAATTCAAAATCTGGAGATCCTGTGCATGTGGCATGAGAAAGAAGTCGCCAAGGATACAGCCTATATGGAGTAGCATGAAGATCCACACATACTGGCGTGACAGCAAAACTCCTACAGTAATAAGTGGAATGACAAATAGATCAAAAGTAAGCAACCATCCGGTACTCAGACCCCCTGCAGCAGTGAGGAGCGATCCTTCTATCACGATATCCATACTTAAAACAAGCAATAAAGCGGCAAGAGTTTGCTTGCCAAAGCGATTAAATATAAGGGCAATGCACGCAACAGCCATCAGAGTGACAATACTGGTCAGGGTAGCGGGATCGCTGGCTTGTTGGAGTAATAAAAGTGGAGCAAGGAAAACAACTGGTGCCATGTAGCTTGTCAGTCCTGCACGGCGGAGATGTTCACGCTGTGAACGCGACGAGAGCATTCTCATAGTTTCTGGCTCCTGCTGGTGCTGTAAGACGTAGCCATGTTCCTGAGTAAACCACTGCTGGTTTTTCTCGGGTGATCATCAGTGATCAGTTGATTTTTGTCCCTTTTGATGCGGCGTTTGCATTGATCAAATCTCCTCCTAAAATTATTCATTTTAAATAAATAAATATGGAGAATTGCTTTCTCCAGGAGTGCTCTATACTTGATAACGAAGAAGTAAGATGATGGGGAAGAATGGGTCCCAGAAGTACTTGCAGATCTGGCAATCTCTTGACAAAAACGCTATCGACTGATCCCTGACAAAAGCGCAGGGGTCAGTCTACCTCATTCGAAGATCAGTAATCTACCCGTTTGTGACATTGGTTTATGCCGTAATTGGCTGTGTACATAATGAAAGCATGCGTTGTACACGGTCATATGCTCCGGCCTTCTCTATTGCAAAGATTGTTGCGAACAAATCAAGTACCGTCAGGCTATAGCCTCCTCTTCCTCCTTGAGGATGGGAATAGAGTTCTTCAAAGACAAAATGTGAGCGTCGCATGACCAGGAGATAGTATCGATCAACAATGAAAAGAGCCTGTTTTCGTCCAGTTTGTTCGACTAGTGCATAGACAGTAGCATAAACCAGGTCACGTGCAACTGCCAGGTGAAATTGCGATGCACCATACCCAGCCGCTGCCCACTGTGGTTCATAGATGTGACCACGTCGAAGGCACAGGCGCGTAATCTCTAAAAGATCCGTTGGTTCATAACGCTCTTTTAACAAGGCTCACGATGGACAATGGAATCATTCCAACATGATGGAACTCATTTACAGTCATTGAATCATCCCAATTTCTTAGAATATGTATACGTACTCCTCCTAGCAAACATTCGGCACCTCTCCTATTTCCTTTCCCATAAACGCAAGATATCTGAACACGATCCTCATCCATCTCATCGTAGCGATCTCGCTCACGACCACGCTCATCCACAGGAATTTCCCACCCGAACTGCTTTACAAAAATCTCTGCACGCAAGCGCTGATAAGCACTTTGTCTTGTGAAGTCGTAACGATCGAGTTGACGCACGCAATACCGTTGTCCTTGTTCAAATACACAGTACACTGCATCCTGCCTTTCAAATGGAGCAAGCTTGCTCCATTTGCCCAAAAAATAATTTGCTTATTATTCGCCCTTGATCATGAAAACCAGTTATTGATCAATGAAAATATCGAAACATGCAGATGGGAGAAAATAAAAAATAAGTGGGAATACAGGAAACTTTTTACCGAGTTTCCTGTATTCCCACTTGTCAGCCAGATAGAAACCGTTCAGCGCACCTCTGCGCGGCATTCTTGTATGAGAACAGGAGATGAGTTGTACACAAGTTATCGGTTCCTCCCTATTTCCTGTAAAAATGTTTGTCGGCTGCTTGTTATACAAGTATCATTATAACATTTTTCAGGCGTTCGTGAGCCATTTTTTCGTGTTTTTTCACAAATTCTTGAGGCCTGTTGATAAAAATATATTGTTTGACCATAGAGGAGACGCGTGGCTCTGCCCAGACTATTACCAGATAGCCTTTCGCTTCATCCTCAACATTGGAACGTGAAGTGGTAGATCATAGTCGGGAAATGGATCAAGCGAAGGCAATAGGTTAGTCTATTGCCTTCGCTTGATCCAGGATTTCTTACATAACAATGCACTAATGCATCATTACCGCTGCAGGAGTTCCCTCGTCTTCATTTTTAGATCTCTGTTTACTTGCAGCGCTGCTCTTGCCGCCACGCAATGGAATCTCCTTTAGGAAGAAGATGGCGACAAATCCGATACACATGAGTATTGAGCTCAGTACATAGACGTTGTGTATTCCACTCGTCAGACCAATCTTCACAGCTTCCAGCAGTTGATGATACAATGCTATGCCTTGTGGACCCAGATGTGCGAAACTTGCAAGCAGTTGTTTCTGGCTATCTGGCGAAAGCAGGATGTTCGGATTGTCAAAGGCGCTGAGACCTTTTGGTGGAATGGCTGCTTTGAGTTGAGCTGAGAGGGCGTTGTGGAAACCCGGTACATACGCTGATGTTAAGATCGAACCCATCGCCGCAACCGCAATGGTGGCACCAATGGAACGGAAGAAGGTCAGGCCAGATGTTGCCTCGCCGATCTTGTCTGGTAATGCGTTTTGCACGATCACTGTGTAGATCGACATACTGAAACCAAGGCCCAGGCCCAGCACAATCATCGCGATAATCAGATCAGTGTTGGTTGAGTTCACATCCAGGCGTTGTAGTAGTAACGAGCCACCAATGGTAATCGCCATACCAACGAAGGCAACCCACTTGTATCTGCCAAAGCGTGATACTAACTGCCCGGAGATGACACTGCTGAAGACCAGACCAAGCATCAATGGCGCGAGCAGCAGACCACTATTGGTAGCCGAAATGCCCAGTACTCCCTGTGCGTACAGTGGGAGGAACAGGATACTCCCGAACATGCCCATACTCGTGATCATCGTTATCAGTAGGGATACGGTGAAGATACGATTTTTAAACAGGCTTGGGGCGATAATCGGTTGTGCCTTCTGACGCTCCAGGCGTGCCTCATAGACGATAAACAGTGCTGTGAACACAATGGAGACGGCAAAGATACTAATAATCTGCCATGAAGACCAGGCATATTGAGAACCAGCCCAGGTGAAGCCTAGCAGAAGAGGTACTGTAGCTGCAATCAGTAAGGTTGCGCCAAGGTAATCAATTGAAATTTTCCTGGTATTCTGGCTATAAAGCTTTGGCATCGTGCAGTAATAAGCAGGTGTCCAGCGGATGCTATAGGTAAAAAGGGTGATGGTCGGCGCTGCTTGCCATCGCGGTCAGGAGGGAACAGTGTTTCCTCCGACTCATCCAGGTTATCCAGAATGAGTAGCCACGTCGCGTATGCGTTTCGAGCCATGTTTTGACTGCTCGCACAATGATTTCTTGCTCTTTTGCCTCTTTTTCTGGCAGATTGAGCAGAATAGCAAGTTCTATATAAGAAGAATTCAGATACTTCGGTGCTATCTGCACGAACCCAGAGGACAGATTGATACTCCCGGCAATAACGATAAGCATATTCGATGGCAAGTTGCGTTTTGCCAATTCCACCGAGACCACTGATAGCCTGCGTCTGGCCGACGGTAGCTATATGATGTTGATGCAACTGTGCATGGAGGTGCTGCAAGCTCATGTTCGCGCCCTGTGAAGAATGGGTTGCGAATAAAGGGAATGTTCCAATGAATAGGCCGTCCGTGAATGTAGTGAGTTATTATCCGAAAGCAGGATTTCATCGCTCTCAGTAGAGAAGGGATTGCGTGGGTTGAGCATACTCGACACCTGGGCTTCGTCTAGTAAGGCGGACGAGGCAAGCTGCTTCTCTGGCGTTTCCCCTTCTGATCACGGGAGTGGGTTGAATGCTTTGTGGGATGAATCCCCAATTCCTCAGCGCTTTTGCCAAAGAGGGCACATAACTTCACGCGAAAATAAGCATTAGGTTGCTGGATTCCACGTTCCCACCGATTGACTGTAACCACGGTGGTTCCTAGCTGGTCCGCTAGATCGCGTTGCCGCCAGTTGCGCCGAATACGCTCTTGACGTAACTGACCATTAGGATGAATTGAAACTGTGTATATCCATCTACACGCTCCTTATTTCTGAATCATGATGATAAAATAAAAATGCAATATGCATTCTATATGAAAGACGAACGAGATGATAATTTTGTCTTTCCCAAACGATAATCGGACGATATACAACGATCTATATTATAAGTGGTCTATCAAGTACAATCAATGCATGCTAAGAAGTGATGCAATTTCTTGCATTCAGGAGAAATAGATAGTGGAATCTCCTGGTAGAGGTAACGGAAGGCTCTCGTTGTGCTCAGCAAGACCATGATTTTACAAATCTAATCCGAAATGTACTTACCCCTCTCGCGCTTCTATTCCTGTTTCCATAAAGATCGTAATGAAGAAGATCAAATACTAGCAATTCATGGAGGAAATAGTATGGTTGTTCCATCGTCAAGTGAGCAAAAACCAGATACCTCATATCTTACCGATATAAGGCATATGTTGCTTATGCCGAATGACGAGACCTTTGTTGAACTTTTTTGCTATATTGAGGATATGATTGTCTTTTTGCAGCATTTTAACCAGGATACCAATGTTCACGAGATAAAAGCCCTTCTCGCATCGTTTGAGCAAAAAGCAGATCAACAATTTTGTTTTCTTTTTCATCACGCGTCTAAACGAGTATGGTTGCCACCAGACACACATAGTCATTTTGCGCTTCAATTCGGGAAAATAATTTATGGAACGCTCTGTGTACGGAAGCAAGCAGATCAACCTGATCAGCCTGCTTTTCCACTCAGGCTGGCCCACTATCTCGCCCGGTTTTGCGGCTGGTTGCTGCATACTTGTGAGCAATCGATGTTTGTCTGGAGTTATCAACAGCCAGAATTTCGTGTTGAATGATGCGCTTACAAAGCGAGAACTGTGAGGTGTTGACATTGATGTGTCATGGCTGTGGGCTAGAAGAGATTGCGCGTACGCTCGCTATCACTTCTGCGACGGTGGTCAAGCATAAACAGCGCATCTATGACAAGCTAGGAGTCCATAATGTGCGGGATGCGTTTCATGTCTCTTATCATTGTGGTCTGGTCTCATTTCTTGATGAATTGTATGAATGGAGGAACAATTAAGCATGAGCGTTAATACCGTTTTGCAAGCTCAACATCTTAAAAAGTATTATCGGGGTGTTCGAGCGGTCGAAGATGTATCGTTTGAAGTGCGCCGGGGAGAAATCTTCGGTTTCCTTGGTCCCAATGGAGCAGGAAAAACAACGACGATTGGAATGAGCGCTTGGCCTGATCTATCCCACGGCGGGCCAGGTTACGCTGTTTGGAGAGCCAGTGACGCCAATGCACAACACCGCATTACGGCGCGTTGGCACACTTATGGGTACCCCTTCTCTTATGCAGCCTATCTCGATACGTCGGCATCTGTCTATGCTGGCGCGATTGTATCCAACCGTCACGCCCCAGCGTATCGATGAGGTGCTGGAGATCGTTGGCTTGACAGCCGCATCAAACCGGGCCGCTCGTAAACTGTCTACTGGTATGAAACAGCGCCTTGGATTGGCACTTGCCCTGCTACCTTCACCTGAACTGCTTATCCTTGATGAGCCAACCAATGGTATGGACCCTGCTGGTATGCATGAGATGCGCACGTTGTTACGCAATCTGGCTGCGCAAGGAACCACAATTATGTTGAGTAGCCATCTTTTGCATGAGATCGAGCAGATCTGCCAGCGTGTGGCCATTATTCGTCAGGGGCAGGTCGTTGCCCAGGGGGAAGTTGCATCCTTGTTGCGAACCAGTGGGGAAGCGGTGCGGGTGCAGGACTGCCGATCCTGAGCGAGCGCTGCAACTGCTTGAGAGAGTTTGTGTCCGATGCGCATGATCTGAGTCGTGCTCGGTGATTATGTCGATGTACGTGCGCGTGCCGACTGAACGCATTGTCGAGGGTCTTGTCCATAATGGATTGACGCCCACGGAGGTATTTCCGTTACGGCAAGATCTGGAACATGTCTTTTTGGAGCTCACACAAGCCAGTTGCACCAGTTACACCAGTTACACGGAGGTAAAATAATGTTCTGGAATGTCTTGTTATTAGAAACGGATAAAATCTTCAAACGCGCCATTTTCTGGATCGAGCTAGCGGTGTTAGTGGCCATTATTATTGATCATTGATTGTGATTGAATATGGATATCTACGCAGGTGTCTGGTCCGGCGGGACAATCACTTGTTGCAACATTGACGTGGCCGCGTGGGCTGGAGAGTGCTGCAGTCAGTTTGCGGGTGCACATAGTCTTGGTGGGCTATCTGCTGGTGATTCTTGTTAAGCATGCAGTCACTGCGCAAGAATATAGTTGGCGCACCTATCATCTCTGGTTAGGAAGAGGCATCTCGCGCCCGGTCGTTACTTGCCGCAAAATGTGTGGCTGCGTTGATTGCAACCTTGCCTGGTCGTTGATAACTGCCGTCATTGTGAGCAGTCTCGTGACGGGGATTTTGACGCTGGTGGTCAAGGGATCTACTGCCCTTTCAGCAGGTCAACTTTGGGCATTTTTTCTCGAATATTCTCATCATTTTCTATAGCTTGCTTCCTTATGTGGCGTTGGCGTTTCTGTTATCGATCCTCAGTCGTTCGGTGGCCTTGGCGATCAGTGTTGGACTGGTTTTCCTGTTGCTCGTTGAGGGAACTGTCTATACGGTGCTTAGTTTGTATGCATGAAACGGCTGCGCAAGTATCGTACAATACTTACCAATTGGCCTGGAGGACGACTTTACAAAACGCGACGCAGACTACATCAGACTTCTGCAAACTCCGAGTATAGCTTTCTTTCCCTTCTCCTCCTTTCGTGGGTTGCGATCATGTGTATTGCGTTGTATGTGCTTGTGTTTGTGGGGTTGGCGTTCTGGCGCTTTTTGGGGCAGAATTTCACGGATTAGCTAGAGTAATGTTCATAAAGAGGGATACAAGTTGAGGAGTTATTCTAACTTGTATTCCTTTTCTGTTATTTGAGAAATCTATGTGTCAAGTCATAGTTCATCGTTTCATGATTTTTCTTTCTCACGATATTTTTTTAAAAAATCGGCAAAAACCTCGTATTGTGATTTATATAGATTCCTTGTAATAATAAGCATTCCCAGAAAAGTTATGAAAGTATAGAGCCAATTAAAGGTCATCAGGAAAAAAACAATATAGATAATAATGCCATAAATGATGATTGTCGCTATGTCAATAATAATGCATGCGATAAGTACTTTATTTTTTTGATTTGTATCGGTTTCAATAGCGAACATCATTGTCCTATTGTCTCGACCTCTTATATGCATAATAGAAAAAAGGAGTGCTGCAGCTATAAATAGCAGTGCAATCGAGAAAAAAAGTATCTTGTTAAGAAGCATGTTATTATACTTTCATGATATAAGCACATTTTAGCAAATGTACTCTGTACTACTTTGTTATTTTCTCTGAACAGAAGCTAAGTAAAGCTGAGAGTAAGCTCACTGCTCTATATTGACCACCAAGCATGGGATAGGAAAATGGTAGAACTATACTATCCAGTGATGAGCACATAAATTGGCCTAAAATTGAGCTCGCATGAGTCAATCTTCATGAAGTAGGCAGCCCACGAGGTGCTATTCTTTCTTCAGACTTCCCTAAATCACCTTCAGAGAGTATCGTGAAGACAGCCCTTTTCTAACTGCCCCTTCCCGAACCGTACAGGCACCTTATGCGCACGGCTCTCATAGTACCATCGTCCTCTGGTCGACATTCTCCAACAAGTCGCCTGATATTCGCTCAATTCAGGGCTGACCAGAAACAGCCTGACTTGCACAGCATCTTACATCCCTCACTGCGCTTTCAGCCCATGCTCTTTTTCCCTTTGGCTTTCACCTCCAGATAAAGGAGTGCTTTATTCCCCTTTGCTCCAGCGAGGAAAACGAATGCCCATCGGCGCACACCACTTAGAGCTTATCTGAAAACTTCCCTGAAGTACCTTCAATTCGGAGCCAAACCAAGTTTTCGGATAAGCTCTTAATGTTGCTCTACCGGAAAAATCAACAAACTTATTTGATTGTATCAGCTTAATTATACAACATTCTCCTGTATTTTTGCATAAGCTTTTGAGGAACAAAATATTCATATATTAAGCTTACTTAATCGTGGTATTTTTTCTTTCTTTTAGTATATCATCTCGCAATTGATTACCCTTTAACCAGGATGCTCCTGAACCCGTTAAGTAACGGAGTCAGGCACGTTCATGACTCTGCCTCCGTTTCCCAATTTAGGCAAAGGGTGTAAGTTCCTTGTTCCATGTTTTCCACATTATCACCTTTAGGTCTCAAACATGTTTCAATGGCTTCATTGGCAAAGAGATATACAATAGCGGGATAATCCACTAGAACAGTCATAGTATTAAGTCAGGTTACAACCTTGATTTTCACACTAAACTGCAATGATGAACACCCATTTATATGGAATTTTAAGTACCAATTTTTGAGTACTTAAAATTCCATATAAATGGAAAGGTTTCTTAATTATATTTGTGTATAATTTCAACGAAAGGAGGGATTTAAAATAAAGAGAGCACTTCAAGTGCCCTTTAAAGAGGAGTGCATTTCATTTGAAATATATTCAGCTGAAATGCTCAAAATTACCAGGTACTGTCTTGTTAAGTGATGTTTGTAAAGTAAAAACACAGGAGGAAGATCTATGTCTTCTCGTAAAATAGGACATAATGTCGTACGGATGTTTAGCGCCACTATTCTTGTTGTCATATTCTCGCTGGTGTTAGCAGGAGGAGTTAGTGCACATTCAGTAAAGCAAACGGCTGTTACAACTGTTGCACAGACTGAAGTATTCATTTCTCTAAAGAAGGAGAATGAGATTTCTGCATCAAGTAGCAAAGTGCAATTCGAAACCTATACTATCAACTTGGCAGATGCTAAATATAGTATGGGTCCACACCCTTTTCTTAATATCCCAGGCATCGGACAGTTTACTGTGAGAGTTTATGTTTTTCCTTTGCAAGGTTTAGGGTTGTATTTCCCTCTTGCAACTGCAAAAAATCTGGAGAGAATTGGAACGGCAGCAGCAGCGGCAATAGCAGCTGCTATTGTCGCTGCAAATCACAACTTAGCTCCTTGGGCTGCATTAATTGGAGCTGTTCTTGGTAATGTCTTGAGTAGTGTACCACGTTACGTTGTTGATACATGTAAAGAAACTGGGGGAGGATTTACTGTCAATTTCCTTGCTCCTGTACCTGTACCATTTTGTGGCTCGCTTCCGGTCATTCCCCTTGCTAAGTTAGGAAATCTACATAGTGGTTTTATTAGTACAAGTAAAGCATCATAAGATCTAGTATGATCTAAGGAGACTCACGTCAATAACCTGACTAACTTTTGCTGCCCACCCATGACATGGACCACGCAGTCGCCTTAGTCACCAGGTTATTGACGTGAGAACCCTAAGTTGTGTTTGACTATCTAGATGCTTACAAGCGGGAATGTACCATCACACATAATTCGTTACAAATCATTTGCAGCACTGCTCTTGCCACCGCGCAATGGAATCTCCTTTAAGAAGAAGATGGCGACAAAACCGATGCACATCAGGATCGTGCTCAATACATAGACGTTGTGTATTCCACTCGTCAGCCCAATCTTCACAGCTTCCAGCAGTTGATTATAGAATGCTATGCCTTGTGGTCCCAGTTGTGCTAATCTTGCAAGCAATTTTTTCTGAGCATCTAGCGAGAGCAAGATGTTCGGATCGTCAAAGGCGCTGATGACCTCTTGGCCGGAATGAGCCGCTTTGAGTTGAGCCGAGAATGGCGTTGTGGAAACCCGGTACATACGCTGATGTTAAGATCGAACCCATCGCCGCAACCGCAATGGTGGCACCAATGGAGCGGAAGAAGGTCAGGCCAGATGTTGCCTCGCCGATCTTGTCTGGTAATGCGTTTTGTACGATCACTGTGTAGATCGACATACTGAAACCAAGGCCCAGGCCCAGCACAATCATCGCGATAATCAGATCAGTGTTGGTTGAGTTCACATCCAGGCGTTGTAGTAGTAACGAGCCGCCAATGGTAATCGCCATACCAACGAATGCAACCCACTTGTATCTGCCAAAGCGTGATACTAACTGTCCAGAGATGACACTGCTGAAGACCAGACCAAGCATCAATGGCGCGAGCAGCAGACCACTATTGGTAGCCGAAATGCCCAGTACTCCCTGTGCGTACAGTGGGAGGAACAGGATACTCCCGAACATGCCCATACTCGTGATCATCGTTATCAGTAGGGATACGGTGAAGATACGATTTTTAAACAGGCTTGGGGCGATAATCGGTTGTGCCTTCTGGCGCTCCAGGCGTGCCTCATAGACGATAAACAGTGCTGTGAACACAATGGAGCCGGCAAAGATGCTAATAATCTGCCATGAAGACCAGGCATATTGAGAACCAGCCCAGGTGAAGCCTAGCAGAAGGGGTACCGTAGCAGCAATCAGTAACGTTGCACCAAGGTAATCAATTGAAATTTTCCTGGTATTCTGGCTATAAAGCTTTGGCATCAAGAAAACGAGGACCAGGAGCGCGATAATTCCAATTGGTAGGTTCACGTAGAAAACCCAGCGCCATGTCGAGTGATCGGTAATCCAGCCGCCAGCCGTCGGACCAAGAACGGAAGATATGCCGAAAACTCCGCCAGTCAATCCCTGCCATTTGCCGCGTTCGCGTGGTGTGAAGAGATCTCCAATAACAGCCAGAGCGATTGGCATCAATGCGGCAGCACCCAGACCCTGGAACGCACGGAAGGCAATCAACTGGTTCATCGTCTGAGCCGCTCCAGAGGCAGCTGATCCTATCAGGAAAAGCGTGACACCTATCAGGAAAATCGACTTGCGCCCGAAGAGATCGGAGAGCTTTCCATAAATAGGTACCATCACGGTAGATGTCAACAGGTACGCGGTTGTGACCCAGGTATAGCGATCGAAACCATGCAGATCGGTAATGATACGCGGCATCGCCGTACCGACAATCGTCTGATCAAGCGAGGCGAGCAACATAACGAGCAGGACCGCCGTCATGGTCGAAAGTATTTCGCGCCGTGTATATCGTGGCCTATCTATGCTTTGACTTGTAGCATTACTTTCTACAAGTGTCATCGTCTGTCTCAGATTTTTGCGATATTGTTTCCATTGAAAGAAACCCTTCTTAATGTAAGTTCTAAAAAACACTTGATACAATTTGGAAAACACTCATGTTCAATATACTACTGTCGTATTCACTCTCTCCCCCATAAGATTGTTACATCTTCTCTATCGGCATAGCGATGACTCTTCATCACTACTCTATAATAGATAAACATTTATATTAAGGAAAGAGAATGTTCTACCTTGCTTCCGAACTGGCTATCCCATTGACGTAGATGCGCCACAGATAGTTGATGACCTCCTCGCGAGAGATATCGTCTCCCAGTAACATGCGATCATACACCTTGGGCGAAAACATGCTGAAAAATGAGAGCACCATCACTTTTGTTGGAATGGAGTCATCAAATTCTCCTGCCGCTTTCCCTTCTTCCAGTAGTTGCTTGATGCGTGAAACCAGGTTTTCCCATAAATCGCTCATGCACCCTCCCTTTTCAGCAAGTAGCCGCTTCAGATCTACACCATTGTACATGGATGCCATGAGTTGGGTTTGCTTGCTAAAGAAACCCGCATGGATGAAGAGGAGGAGCGCCTTGAGCTTTGCGCCGGGTGTCTGCACTTCGCTCGATGACCTCATCAATTCCCTGTAGAAGCGCCTGCATGTCACGTTTGAAGATGCCTAACACCAGGTCTTCCTTGCCGGGAAAATGTTTATAGATCGTTCCTTTAGCGATGCCGACACGAGCGGCAATCTCGTCCATCGACGTCTCATAATATCCTTTTTCTAACAGCACTTCTTCCGCCGCCTCGATAATAAGGTCCTCACGTTCCTGGCGCTGTTTTTCCTTCAGTGAATGCGTTGTTGTGTTAGCTGTTTGCATTGAAAGCCTCTTTGCTCTGTACATAGTATAGTCGGGCACTATTTGTGACCTGCCGTTGATTAATTGACCCGGATTTAATTTTATGACTTCGTAGTCACGATTTTAACCCATAGTCATTCAATTGTCAAGGGGTAAAAAATCGAAACAGGAAATAATCTTCGCTAGTTCTTGTGTTTCTAGTGGGTACAGGGAGCCTTATGTGGAATATGGAATCTCTGCCAATTTTTCTCTATTTCTCAGGGAGGAAATGTATGCTTGATTTCACGCCGATCAAAGATCGGTCACAAACGTTTGCAGAATTTTCAAAGGGCCTGACGAAAGCTGATTTGCGGCAATATACTCATGAAATAATTGATACGGAACTGGATATTATCGCTAACGCCACGGATGCCGATGTCGTCTTTGTGCCAGTTGATCCGCAGGCTAAAGATACTTTTGGCAAGGCTGAGGACCAGGATCTCGCCTGGACTCTTGCTCATGTTATTGTACATGCAACCGCCTCTTCCGAGGAGGGCGCGGCTCTCTCCTCTTCGCTTGCACGTGGTCTGGTCGTGGAGGGCCGCTCACGCTATGAGACGCCGTGGGAAAGTGTGAAGACGGTTGCTCAG
This sequence comes from uncultured Chloroflexia bacterium, assembly GCA_963731415.1. GTDB lineage: Bacteria > Chloroflexota > Ktedonobacteria > Ktedonobacterales > Ktedonobacteraceae > JACDAE01. The sequence goes on along the minus strand of CAVSVN010000013.1, from coordinate 475,499 downwards.
TTGCAGCAACGATTGGAAGAGAGTCGTCGTATGCGGTTGGCGTTTCTGGAGACATGGCCTGACGAACCACATCTGGACCTGATGCAAGAACTTCCATTCGGCACATTTAACGCAGTTTCTCGTTTTCTGGTAGGTCTTTTTCACGAAGATTCTCATCTTGAGCAGCTTCGTGAGATTATGCGCCAGGCTCACGCTGCACACGTGTAGATTCCCTGGAATCATCTATCTTCCAGGAGAAACATTAAGAAAGGGGTAGGAGCGTCAGCTTGCACCATTGACGCCTCTACCCCTTTTCTCTTAACAGGTTCAGAACCTTAAAAGGATACTAATTATAGTATAATGGGAATGATCTATGTATGTCAATGCACCTGGCCACCAGGTTACTACGTGTATGGCTCAGTTTGTCTAAAGAGAGCAAAAATGTTATAGTGCAGTTGCCAGAGACTTTGCACCATCTAAAATAATCGAGGAAAGCGCATATGCCAACAAACGCTGAAGAAGATGGTTCTTCGTTGGAGTCACAGAAAACATTGGATCAGAGTGAAAGAAGGTTTCGCGCTCTTATTGAGAATAGTTCTGATGTGATTACCCTGAGCAGGGCTGAAGGAAGAATGACTTATGTAAGTTCATCTATCACTGCTGCTCTGGGCTATACCCCTGATGAGTTTATTGCCCTCCCGTTTTTTGCGCTTGTCCATCCTGATGATCTTTCTCTTCTGAAACAGATTTCTTACGAACTTCGACAATCCCCTGACAAGAGTATAAACGCTGAATATCGTTTACGGCACAAAGATGGATCGTGGTGCTGGTTTGAGGGGACAGGCACGAACTTGCTCCACAATCCAGATGTGAAGGCTGTGATCGGTAATTTTCGCGATATCAGCGCCCGTAAAAGAGCTGAGGAACGACTTCAATTACTCAATGATGTCAGTATATTGCTTGTTTCTTCCCTTGATCATGAGATTACGCTTCAGGAAATTGCTGGATTGCTTGTTCCCTCTCAGGCTGATTACTGCCGCATTGCTTTACTGGATGAGCAGGGAAAGATCAAAGAGATTAATGTCAATCATGTGGATCCTGAAAAGAACAGGCTTGTCCAGGCTCTCTATGAAGAGTATAAAGATCGCATCAGTAGCACTCATGGCTTGCATAAACTTCTTGCGACGGGTCAGCCAGAATTAATCTCAGCAGTTTCACAGGATATACTGGAGACGACGCGCGATAGTCCACAACTTTTTACTCTCCTTGATACGCTAAGCTTACGATCATACATGGGTGTTCCATTGATCGCACGTGGAAAGACGATTGGCGCGATCACCTTTTCCTCTATTCAACCGCATCGACACTACACAGACGATGATCTCTTGTTTGTCCAGGAGATGGCACATCGCATTGCTCTGGCACTCGATAATGCACATCTCTATAAGGAAGCTCAAAACGCTATTCGCCTGCGTGACGAGTTTATTGCGACCGCTTCTCACGAGTTAAAGACTCCTGTTACCAGTTTAAAGATGTATACTCAGGTGCTACACAAACGTTTTATCAGACAAGGTGACGAAGCTCTGGTGCGTTCATTCGCGAAAATGGATGCACAGATCACAAAATTGACGTTGTTGATTGAGGATTTACTGGATGTATCTAAATTAGAGTTGGGCAAAGTCGCATTTCGTCATGAGAAATTTGATCTGAACGAGGTCATCGTAGAGACTGTCGAACATGTTCAATCAATCTCTACGCGCCATATTATTCGCGTTGAAGGACAGATATCACAGCCTCTATGGGGTGATAAAGAGCGTATCGGGCAAGTATTGAATAATCTGTTAATCAATGCAATTAAGTATTCACCGGAGGCGGATACAATTCTTATACGTGTCGTGCCGGAGCAAGAAATGGCTTCCGTGAGCGTGCAAGATTTTGGCATCGGCATTGCGAAAGAGCATCAGCAGCATATTTTTGACCGCTTTTATCGCGTCAATGATCCAGAAGAGAGAACCTATCCCGGATTAGGCATCGGTTTACATATCGCACATGAAATCATCGCAAAACATGGAGGAACGATGAGTGTAGTGAGCGAGAAGGGGAAGGGAGCATTGTTCTGTTTTACGTTGCCTTATGCAACTGGTAAAATGGAAATTTCTTGATTACTCTTAACAAAGGAGGTGCCGGGTATGAATGCCGGTACAAAAAAAGTTCTGGTTGTTGATGATGATCCAGATATTCTGGATGCACTTCAGATGACGCTAGAAGATGAAGGGTATGCTGTGACGGCAACAGAGAAGGGCGAATATGCAGAAAGCCTGCGCAATATGCATGGAAATCTTCCAGATCTCATCATTCTAGATGTTCTTCTCTCAGGCAAAGATGGGCGTATAATCTGCAAAAAATTAAAAGGCGAACAAGAGACCGGGCATATCCCTGTGATTATGATCTCTGCCCACCCCAACGCGAAACAATCCGTCAAAGAGGTAGGTGCGGATGACTTCCTGGCAAAACCGTTTGATGTGGATGAGCTATTAGCACTGGTCGCAAAGTACCTGTGATCTTCCAGGGTAATTCAGACTTTGACATCTTGCCAATCTTTCGCTATGATCTCTACTAGACCTGATTTGCGATCATGATCTCTATTTTAGTAGAATAAAACTGTCCAGAGAAGCAGGGGAATAAAAACGTGAATATTCGTCGTCTCGTGAGAATACTTGCCGTCATCACCTCTATTGGCTCATATCTTATGTTGTTGTTGGGTGTGCTTGTGACTAACAGTGGCTCCGGGCAAGGATGTGGAAAGTCCTGGCCCTTCTGCCATGGTCAGATTATTCCCGGCACGCTCACTATTGCAGGAGTTATTGAGTATAGTCACCGCATTTCAGCGAGTGCAGATGGCTCATTAGTGTTGGTGCTTACTGTCGCTGCCTGGTTGTTGTATCGGCGGGATTTTCTTGTCAAATTGCTTAGCTTCTTAAGCATATTTTTCGTGTTGTTGCAAGGAGCATTAGGAGCTTTGACTGTAGTCTATGAAGGGACCTTTGAATTAAAGATACTGCTCTCAATTCACTTCGGACTCTCCCTTATAGCCTTTGCCGCCGTCGTCTTGCTCACAATCCGCCTCTTCCAGATAAAGAGAGAGCAAAATCCGGTTCGGGAGAAGATGGCTCCTGTATCTCAGAAGTTCCAGCTCTCTATATGGGGATTGGTTGTCTATACGTATATTATTGTCTATACCGGAGCACTGGTGGCTCATACGGGGGCGGTCACGGGTTGTGGTGAACAATTGCCAGGTTGTGGTTCCACCTATCTTCCCAACTTCTCTTCGTTAGCTGGCATCCAGGTCCTTCATCGCTATGTCGCTGCCTTGCTCTGGTTTCTGGTCCTTGCTTTCTTGATTGTCGCGATCCGTCACTACCGTAATCGTCGCGATATCATGCGTGGCGCATGGTGGGCCTTCATTTTGATCACATTGCAGGCCGCTAGTGGGATGACGGCAGTATTGACTCAGGGTCAATTGCTGGTAGCACTCCTCCATACGACGGTCATCACAATTTTCTTTTCCGTGCTCTGCTACCTCTGTATGCAGCTTGGCTGGCCCTGGAAGAGAAACAGGGTGGTGCAACAAAGCGAGGTGCGTGAGCAATTAGAACTGAATACCGTTTCTTAATGCGTGTTCTAGTATACTATCATTAGGAATGTTGCTTCACAGGAAAGGAACACAGATCTGGATAGTGAAAGAAATTCTCAGCAGGAAACAACTCGTCTCTTTGTTTCTCAAAGAGATGAGCGCTGGCAGCCTCTTATACGGATAAAAGATTTTTTCAACGTCTATCTGCCACCTTTCAGCATGACTGTTGACGCGCTCTTTTGTGTTGCGTGGTGTCCGGTCGCACCACTGAAGGTCGCATTTCCAGGAATACCATTTCTCTCAGTGTTGGGTAGAACGCCGTTGCTTCTCTGGTTCGCTCGCTTCAAGGATTTCGATTATACGGTTCCAGAAGGTAGCAGGCGTAGAATGGGTGAAACTCCTGGTGCGTTACCTTATTCCGAGTTGGGGATGGCGACGTTGCTGCGGAAACGAGGATTTTTCGTGCCCTCGCTCTATGCTTCAAGCGATTTTGGTGTACAGCTTGGGTTGAGCTATGCAATGCCGAAACAGCCAACTACGCCAATAGAACTGCATATAACATCAAGAATGCTTCGTGCCAATCTCCGGCAGAGCAAACAGCAAAGTTTCATCTGGGCGCGTTTCGTAGGGGTGGGTTATTGGCTGGTGAAGCTTGCGCGTATTATTTTACCGCTCAGATCGTGGCCCATCAATTTTCCAGGGGGAAAAAGTATACAGGCTGGTGTCTCGGGAGCAGATCGTTTACAGATCGCGCATATTCAAGCTGGTCGCCTGATGCTGGATGTACCCTGGTTGCCCCACATGGCCTCATTTTTTCCCTTTGGCCTCTATCTGCATGGCATACGCCTGGAACTACCTGTACCCGAAAAGGGGTAGAGACTCCATTCATGAACCATCATGCGCCGTTGGCGCACCACTCTGTAGGAAAACTTCTCAATGTTTTTCTCACTTTTCCACGCAATCTCTACCATTTCTCAATGTTTCCTCGACTTCTCTATGCTATTCTACACAACATTGTAGTAATGTTTCTCAATGCATCTATTTATACAAGAAAGGCGATACTATGTCCCAGCAATTCCCGCCTGATCCCAATCAACCCTGGAATCCTCCATCGCAACCTGTTTACCCTCAGTCACCCTGGAATCCTCCACAACAACCTGGTTATTCTCAGCCGCTCTATGGTCCGCCGTCGCAACCTGGGTATCCAGGTCCACAAGGTCAGCAACCCTTTTATAATCAGCAAAATCCTCCGTATCAGCAACCGCCCGTATTTCCACCGCAACAGCCAGGTTCATCGTTGTTGCCAGTTCAGAGACGAAAGAATCCAAAGGAAATCTGGCAAAATGCTGGCAAAGGTGGCAAGTGTAGCATTATCGCCGTAGGGCTGATTGTGGTGCTTTCCATGTGTATCTGCTCTGGCGTCGTGAACGCGTCCAGGGACAATACTACTCCTGCTGCACCAAAAACGGCAGCCACAACTCCAATGGCATCACAAATGGTATTGTCCAAGGCGACACCCAAACCAACACCGAAGCCAACGTCAACACCGAAGCCAACGGCTACCGTCTCACCGGCGCAGTTGGAGGCGTTATATAAATCCATTACGACCACGACGACGGTGGATACGCTGGATAAGGATGCAGCAGTAGACAAAGGCCACGAGGTTCATTTTACTGGGCGTCTCCTCAAATTTGTGAAGGATGATAGCGGCAACACCGCAGGCGCTAATGTTGATGATCCCAATACCGATTCGTCCTCGGTTGTTCAGATCATATTTCCCAAGGGAACGGATGTGACCCAGTTGAATGAAGGGGATATGATCGAGGTCTGGGGCACAGATGCAGGAGTCTTTTCTGGTACCAATGCCTTCGGTGGAGATGTTCAAGAAGTGGGGATTGCCGCGAATTATCTCACTGATCAAACAACGGCATACAGTGCTGGCTCCTAGTATTTTGTGTTGTAAGTATCACGCCTGAAGGGCAGGGGTTTTAGGCGTCAGGATAAAGATCCATTACAGCGATCTCAGGCCGACAGTCGAAGCGAAGTTGGGGTGGAAGCATTCCAAGACCACGATTGGTGTACAGGAGCATATTCTTGATAGAATAAAGTCCCTTGGGATATTTATGGGAGAGTGCTGGCAGTATTAGCGGCCCATAAAAAGGAATACGTACCTGTCCACCATGAGAGTGACCCGAGATCTGAAGATCAAGACGCTTATTATAAGCCGCCACGTCAGCAAAGTCTGGCTCATGCACAAGCAGTATCGCCGCACCCTCATTTGGAAGAGATGTTGTCAGCTGATTTAACAATGGCAGGTGTGTCCAGATCGGCGCAGGAGTTCCATGGTTCGTCGGCCAGAGATCATCCATGCCAACGAGGTGTAACATCTGATCTCCCCTCCGTAGCGTATACGTTTTATTGTTAAGTTCCTGTACATGACCAGCTTGCAAGCAGTCGCGCACCCACTCGACACCGGCGGGATGATCATGATTGCCCAGTACTCCAAAGACACCATCCTTTGCTCGCAAATTGCTTAAATGTGATAGCGTGGCTTTTATGTCGCGACGATAAGAGGTGACGAAATCTCCAGTGATGGCAATCAAGTCTGGCTGTAGCGTATTGATCGTTTCTACCAGCCCTGCCAGGCGACCAGCCACCATAAACGTATCATCGGCATGAATATCAGTAATGTGCACCAGGCGATAGCCCTGAAATGCTTTTGAGAGACGCGGCAAATAAAGTTGCTGATGGGTAATATCAAACCACGTCGGCTCAATGTTACGTGCATAGCATAAGGTTCCGATACCTGTTGCGCCCAGGCCAGATGTTGTAGCAAATGCTCCCTTTAAGAAAGCACGTCTTGTAATGGGCATTATCTTTGTTTTTCTCCATGTTATTTGATCGGTAAAGTCTGAAAAGAGCGTATTTCTACCCGCATGGAAGCTAATTTTATTGTTGCCACTTCTAAAAATTATTATACTGCTCTCTTGAGCGCTCAAATATTGTATTCAGTATCGTTTGCTCGCTTATATATATTTTCGGTTCTATAATGGGAGACAATAGTACTTTTAGAAATTACTTTGTGTAGGATTGATTTATTGATATTTGTCTATTATTATAGAAAGAATTGACGGCATAATTTCTATTATTGAACATTGGTGTAGGGTAAATGATGCAAAAAACTGTTGGGTGGTAGTAAAAAGTAGTTGAGTAAAGTGTAGAAAGGATGGGTGCTAGAGTGGAAATTGTAGGATCACAGAAAATCAAAGCTAGGCAACTGCAGATATTTCAAGCGTTGCTGAACCCTAAAATGTTGAAGGAGAGCATTCCAGGATGTAGTGAGGCGGAGTATACCGTGATGCCGTGGGCACCTGAGAGAGGTCATTACATCCGTCTGGTCATTTCTCCTAATTTTCCTGGTCTGAATGGACGTTACGAGGTCTTTGTCAAGCTGGAAGATCTCATTGAGCCAACACATCTTGTACTGACGAGTTCGCCTGGCTCTATCGATGCCCGCTGTATTATTGCTCTTGTAGATGAGGGTGAACAAACAACCATCAACTATCTTACTACTGCCACATTGAGTGGGCAGATAGCTGCAACTCCAGAATTTGCGATCAGAACAGCTGTTAAGGAGATGCTCGATCATTTCTTTAAGAATCTTGAGGAGCATATAAAGCAATAAAGATGTGGAAGAACATCTCCCTCTGGCATGGAGCCAGCTTCGTCCCTACTAATGGACCTGCTGAATTAACGTTTCCAATCTCTATGGAGGTGGTTCAAACAAAAATGGGCTGAAGACAAGTACAAGGAATATTCTTACAATCTTTCTACTTTTTGATGTTGCCTGGCCGTGTGCCTGCAATTGATATGCCATGTCTCTGTCCCTCCTCTTCTTTCCTAAAGTATGCCATACAAAACTATGAATTTTGTGCGGAAAGAGTAAAGAAACTCTCAATATTAAGAAGAGGAAGGACCAATATTAACTTTTTATTTCACCTCAATCACGATAGGAATCTCCAGCAGTGGATCGATACTCACCGCTTGCTTCCCCGTCACATAGAGCCCAGTTGATGATCCTCCATCCAGATTGAGCGCGTTCTGTATAGAAAGGTCCGAATTTGCGAGCAGATCAGCCATCTCATCAAGTGTGAACTCTTGCCCCGGACTGGCGATTAGCAGCAGGTTTCCTTGCTTATCGGTTGCGACAACGCTACGACGTTGAAACTGGCTGTCGGCTGTGAACTGCGTTCGTTGTCCATTAATTACCAGCATAGGCGAAGATTGGGTTGCCTGTTGCAACTGTTCGCCGTTATATGGCTGGTCACGTAATGAACGTAAGCTCACATTGCCCTGGGGGTCGACCGAGAGCATACCGCCAAAGCCTGTATATGAGGTGCCTGTAGCCTGACCGTTTGAAACGAGCAGACCTTCAGGTTTGTTGGTAGCATCGAAGTAGCCACCGTTAATCATTGCCAGAGCACCCGTCTGTTTCATCCATGCACTCATTGATAAGGGAGTATTGGGCTGATAACCGATACTGATATGCACACGCTGCAGGTTGAGGCGTACTATCGTGACCGTATCTTCATGATTTGCTGACGTTTTCCAGTCCTCGTAGCGCACGTCGATACCCGGTGCTGAAGGATACCATACCTTCAGCGCCGGAGAATTTGGCGAAACGCCAGGCGAGGACGAGACGACAGGCGTGCCATTATTCGTCACATTCGGCAATACGCTACAGGATAGTAAGGAGCCAACCAGGAGACAGAGCAAGAGACAGAGTTTCCGAACGTGTTTCGCTGGCATGCAAAATTCCTTTGAACCTGGAGTTAGCGTTTCCAGGGTGTTGCTTCTATCGCTGACATCGTACCTTTAAATTCCATTGCCAGCCGAAGTGCTGCTTCGTGTGCGGCGTTTTCCGTTGCATCGTCCAGCGGCTCAAGTTCGACTGTTCCATAGCGGCGTTCCAGGGAGCGCTGAATCAGGAAGTCGGTGAACCAGGGATTCTTTGGCAGGACTGGCCCATGCATATAGGTGCCGAAAACGTTTTTGTAGATAGCTCCTTCGCCGCTATCCTTGCCGTTATTGCCCCAGCCGGCCAGCACTTTACCCAGTGGTTGTGCCTTTGAACCCAGGTATGTGCGCCCGCTATGGTTCTCATAGCCGACCAGTGTTTTGGTACCTTTCTGATCAAAAGTGCATTCGAGTACCATATGCGTCATAAAGCGCGTGCCGCCGCCATCGGTATACAGGTCGAGCAAGCCGATGCCTTTCAGTTCTGGTCCCTCAAATGGTTTATAATAGTGCCCAAGCAACTGATAGCCAGCGCAGACGCTTAAGAAGACGGTTCCTGTTTCAGCAGCTTCATGCAGAGAGGATGCTTTCTGCTGAATATCTTGCGATGCAACCTCCATTTCGCGGTCGGCTGCTCCATGAAGCAGGATGAGATCGTATTTGGTAAAATCTGGTGTCTGTTTGACATAGATCGGCTCGACCTCTACTCCAATGCCGCGCCACCTGCAACGCTTCTCGATTGAGAAAAGGTTGCCACGATCGGCTGCGACGCTCATAAGTGTTGGATAGAGATGGCCTATCTTCAGGATCATGCCAGTATCTTTTTTCTGTTCGCTCATCTCTACTATTCCTCCCAGAAATGCTTGACCCAGCCGCGCTTTTGCATGATGCGTCGCAGTTCATGGGTTGGTGTATAACCACACATAATATATAAGGTGCCACCGGGTTCAACGTTCTTTAATGCAGCATCCAGTGCCGTCTCACGGTCTTGTATGAGCGAGACTTTATCTGTAGGAATTTCAGCATATTTCAGGCGTATTGCCAGCTCTTCAGCCTTGTTACCGCTACAGACGGCATCGCTAATCCGCTCGGCCATCTCCTCTAGTTCCACGTCCCAGAGCCAGGCAAAATCTTCGCCGTCAACAACCGTATGGCTCATTGCTAGCAACAGGTGTTTGTCGCCGGGATGCTGAGCGATGAGACGCAACATCAAGTTGAATGAGGTCGGATTTTTGACAAAGGTGAGATAGATCGTTTTGTCCTCTGCCTGTATTTTCTCCAGGCGTCCGAATGCCGGACGTACATTGCTCATAGCGGATTGCAGTTTGTCCAGCTCAAAGCCCGCTGCCATTGCCGCGCCGATCGCTGCCTCTGCGTTATAAACATTATGCAGCCCTGGCAGTGGAATCTCCAGTCTAATCTCGCCTTGAGGTGTGCGCAGGGTGACATCGCTGGCTCCCTCCCCATCGTTTGCTAACCTGACCGAGGTGGCAGCAATATCCAGTGGCGGAAGCGTATACCCACAGTTGGGGCAGCGATAAATGCCCAGGTGTGACATATAGGCGATTTCATAGACGAAATCTGAGTTGCAGTGAATACAACGTACGATGTCGGCTGATTGCTCTGGAACGGGGGTGCCAACCTCCTTTGTCTCCAATCCAAAGAAGATGCGCTTCGCTTTTGCATTCTCGCCGAAGCTTGCCACTTGCGGATCGTTCCCATTTAGAAGAATTGTCGCTGACTCTGGCAGGTCCTCTAGCATCTTATTCAATGCTCTGGCAACCGCGTACAATTCGCCATAGCGATCGAGTTGGTCACGGAAAATATTGGTGATCACTACGACATCGGGCTGAATTTCTGGTACGGCCAGCGGAATAGTTGCTTCATCGATCTCGAAGAGCAATACATCACTATCCAGGCGTCCGAAAAAGTCGGCGAAATTGACGGCGACGGAGGTTACACCCTGGAGTAAGTTTGAGCCGGTGCGGTTCTGTGAGACGCGCCGCCCACTGGCATCGGCAATCGCTGCCGTCATCCGTGCAGTTGTCGTTTTGCCATTGCTACCCGTGATGACGAATCTTTTTGGCTTTGCTGCCACCAACAACTGATTTTAAAACATTGGGATCAATACGGCGTGCGATCATGCCTGGCAGGCTCGTTCCACCACCAATATGGAAGAGGCGTCCAGACGCGCCAGCTAATTTTCCGGCTGAGATGGCAAAGGCCAGTCTCGCACGTCCCAGACCGCTTGGGCTTACCATACCATCAGCATTTTCTTGATTTACTTTTGTATTTTCTGTCACCATAAAAAATTTATACCAATCGCTAAAGGACGCATTTCCAGAAGTTGCTTGCAGTATAACAAACCTCTGTTGAACGGGCAAGTAATTTAGCAATAATAGGATGATATCGACATTTTCACTCTATCTTCCCCTCAACCACCCTGGTAGATCTGCAACCGAATGTAGTATCGCATCGGGCTGAATGCGTTCCAATAACGGTGAATCGACTCCGTGCTTCCCGGTAAGGACTAATATACCCTGTATTCCTGCCTGTTGCGCTCCGTTGATATCATTTTCAATATCATCGCCCACCATCACCGCTTCGTTCGCGTTTACTCCTATTGTTGCCAGGGCCTGGGCAAAGAAGTCGCGCGATGGCTTTCCCAATATGACTGCCTGCTTTCCTGTTGCAATCTCCAGTGCTCGCACAAATGGTCCGCTATCCAGTTGTAACCCATCCTTTGTGCGCCAGTATATATTCGTGTGCATTGCCAGTAGTGCTGCCCCATCCATCAGTAAACGGAACGCGCGATTCATTGCTTCGTATGTTAATAGTTCCTCAGCTCCACCGATGACTACTACGTCTACCTGCTCTTGCATGCCATTTACCAGATCAATGCCCGCAAAATCCGCTCCTGTGTCGCCTTTCGTGAGGAGCCAGCAGTGCTTCCCTGCAAAATGCTGTTGTATATAATTCGCCGTTGCCACAGGCGCGGTGACGATCCGTTCTTCCTCGACTCCCAATCCTATGTCCTGTAGCCGTTGTGCAAGTACCGTACGGGACATCGTTGTCGTATTGGTGACAAGACACGTGGAGTATCCCTGCTGTTTCAATTCTTGTAACGCCTCTGCTACTCCTGTAATTGGTTGCATGCTTACCTGTAAGACACCATCAATGTCGAGCAGAACTCCACGTATCGTTTGCATGTTTTGCTCCTTGCTCTAATCCTCTCTTCGTCCGATCAACGCAGGTTGCTGCATCGCTATGCCTGTCTGCGTGCCGGGTGTCTGCGTCGACGCTTGTGCTTTTGGCAACGATTGCTCAATCGATGGAATGGCACCCGTTGTACAGACCGAAGCTGGCTGGTTGTTGGTGACTGCACAGATGGTAGCTGTCAGATAGTTAGCGCCACCCAGGATATTTTTGGCAACCGTGGAACTTGAATTTGAGAGGTCGCTAGCAATATCCTGTTGTGAAAGACCTGCCAGACTGGCTGGATCGTAGGCCGGTCCTAACTCCAGGTATTGATTTGCAATGCTGAGGAAAGGAATGCCTGGCGAATTGGTATAAGGTGCTGCATTATATGTTTTAATGATATTTGCCTCAGCCGTTGTTGGTGTTTGTAGCGGCGTATAGCCTCCATTCCCGTCTGATTGGTTCGTTGTTTCTTCGACCGAGACGAAATCAATATAAGGGCTACTGTAGGAACTCCCATAGAATGATAACGTCGAAGTGCTAGCATCGACATCGCTGCTGGATGATGTCGTTTCAGGAAGTTTGGTGAATTTACCGAAACGGCTGAGCGCGACAGCCGTGGACCAGCGCTCTGCTGCGCAATAAGGGCAGTATTCAGCACCTTCATAGAAAAACTTGGGTTTTCCTGTCGGCCCTTTCAGTACTGGCGGTTTTCCGTTCGTTGCCTTTATCGGGTTCTGAATGCCCCCTGTGTTGACTGCTTCCAGAATGGCGGGATCTACGTTGTTGATCGCTTTCAGGACGACCGGGTCGGTGGGTTTACGCCCGCTTGAACTCCCCTGATTGGAAAGAAAGATAAAAAGAGCAACGATAGCAACCAGTACTACCAACACAACCCCAATCAGTATCAGAGGATTGCGCCGTTTCTGCTGATACCTCTGGCGGGTATTACGCGTCTGAACCCGAGCCGCTGCACGCGAGGTTTCGGATCGTTGCGAACGTAGAGGACGCTCCGCTTTACTCTCTGGGATTATCCCTTCCTGTGGGATAAGTTTACCCGATTGGCTTATTTCTGTAGCGGGCGTTTCCTGCATGGGCCTTCTCTGTTGAGTGCCTGAAGTAGTCTGGGCAGACCTGCGTTGCGTTTGCCCTGATCTGCGTTTCGTCTTTGCCATTCTATTTTACCTTTCGTGTCTGCAATTTTGTGGCTAATATAGCATACGTACAATAGAGAGCACTTTTTTTCATTAATATGAAGAGGATATTACAAGATTAGACACAATGATGCAAGCCTATAAGTTTGCAACCCTCTTCAATGCTATACTTAAGTGTAAAGATCTTCCTCAATAGGAGAAAGTAAGCAAGGAGCACATATGTCTATATTGAGCGCTGAACAAAAAGAATTTCTTCTTCAGGGTACCCATACAGGCAAATTAGCCACGGTGCGTAAGGATGGTCGTCCGCATGTTGTCCCTATCTGGTTTGTGCTGGATGGTGATACGCTGATTTTTAACACAGGTGATACAACGGTGAAGGCCGCTAATATGCGTCGTGATGCACGTGTGACCGTCTGCGTGGATGATGAAAATCCACCCTATAGCTTTATTATCGTGGAAGGAACGGCCTCTCTGGAGGAGAATAGTAAAGATCTCAAGTTGTGGGCCACGCGTATTGGTGAAAGATATATGGGAAGCGATCGAGCCGAAGAGTTTGGTGAGCGCAACGCTACTCCTGGCGAACTTGTTGTGCGCGTGACTCCAACGAAAGTAACGTTTGCACGGGATATTGCTGATTAAGTGTATAGGCCACATTTATGACGCTCATCATGCTCGTTGGAAAAGGGTTATACATTGGAACAGAGTGCCCATCTCCCGTGTTTTCATTGGTAGAGAAATAGTATAACTATCGAATGGAGCAAAAATAATGAGTGACCTACGAAATATGCCGGAGTCCTATTGGAAGGAAAAGTTAACTCCTGAAGAGTATCATGTCCTGCGTCAAAAGGGTACAGAACGGGCCTTCACGGGTTCTTTGTATAACAATCATGACACAGGAATGTATGAGTGTGCTGCATGTGGGCAGCCATTGTTCTCCTCAGATACAAAGTTCGAGTCAGGTTCCGGTTGGCCCAGTTTTGATCAGCCAGTTGATTCCTCCAATGTTGAACTGCATGAGGACAAATCGTTCTTTATGCGTCGCACTGAAGTGAATTGCAAAAATTGCGGTTCACATCTGGGACATGTTTTTGAAGATGGTCCCAAGCGAGACAACTGGCCTGCGCTACTGCATCAATTCTGCTGCATTGAAGTTCCAGGCGAAGGAATAGTACTCCTTAAGATGAAGAGAGCGCTGGCCCCCAGGATGTCACGCGATCTGGTGTAATAGCAATTACTGGATACTTCTCCAGGGCCATCGTTCTATACTGTACATAGCGCATCCTCAATAACTTGATTGCATGGGCATGTGCCTCGTCTTTTGGGTCGAGTAGTTCGGCATGTCCATGCACAAGCACGTAGCCCAGTTGCGACCAATCATCCTTATACTGATCGATCAGCAATGAGGCTTCGTGGCGAGCTTCAATATTGCGTACACGCCGCAACTTTTTGCTAGAGACATGTTTTGGCTTCTCATCAAGGGGCGTGTAGAAACATTGACCATCGAAGGCATAGCAGACGGGCACAAGATGCGGCGTTCCCTGTGCGTCCGCTGTTCCGAGCCGCGCAACCCTTTGTCCACGTACAAATGCCATTTCCGGTTCTGTCAGTGTTGAGCGCTGTACCATAGAGCATAATCCTTTCGAGAGATGAGTTTTTCCCGTCGCCCTCTTTCTCATTCTAGCATGGAAAAAGGGCATCCGCGAGAGAGATGCCCTTCCAGCCAGGATTTTCTGCTTATCGACCCGCTACCTGTATCTTTTCTACGGCAGGAATAATCTCCGTTGCCAGCAGATCGAATGGTTCCAGTTCGTTGACGTTGTTCAAGCTGAAAATAGCCTGGTCGATACCCATCCCTGCCAGCTTGCCCAGTTGGTCAATGACGGCAGATGGCGTCAACGAACCATTGCGCCCATCGCGTGTAATCGTCATATTGTCGAGCGTTGTCTTCTCAATCTGCTCATAAGGACGCCCCTGAGACTGACAATGGCCGCGCAAAACATCAAGCTTGCGCTTCAATTCATCATCGCCCAGGCGAGCGAAGAGATTGCAGGCATCCCCATATTGAGCAACCATACGTAATGTTTTGCGCTCTCCAGTGCCGCCAATCAGAATAGGTGGGTGAGGCTTTTGGACTGAGAGAGGCGAATTAAGTGGACGCGCCAGTTGATAGTGCTTCCCCTCGAATGGTTTCTCGTCTCCAGCCCACATCTGATGGGCGATCTGTAATGTTTCTTCCAGCCGCTCGAAGCGCTCCGCCAATGGTGGGAAAGGAACGCCTAATCCCTGATGTTCTTCCTCATTCCAGGCCGCTCCAATGCCAAGATAGGCACGACCATGTGAAAGGACATCGAGCGTTGTCGCAGTTTTCACAAGAATGCTCGGATAGCGGTATGTAACTCCTGTTACCATCGTTCCAAGCTTGATCCGATTAGTGCGACCTGCTGCAAATGCCAGGGCGCTCCATCCTTCAAGCATTTCGTGTTCCGCTGGACCTACCATGCGAATTTGAAAGAAGTGGTCCATAACCCACAGGCTATAAAAACCTGCTCGTTCTGCTCGTTCTGCGATCAATCCGAATGTATCACCAAGCAGGCTCTGATCCGATGACCAGGTGAAGTTGGGAACCTGCAATCCTACACGCATGTGTTTTCTCCTCTAACAGAGTTATTGAACTGTTTACAGGTGACAGCATATCACCCATGTCAGTATATTATATATGCGGAAGTTTTGCGTGCGTGTCCATCCCTGATCCCTATGGCAATAATAAATGGAGATCACCAAACTCGTGCCACAGATACCTCTCATGTAACGCTTCAGCATACGTTACCTGCAAATGTTTCTGATTAGCAAGAGCTGCAAGCATGGCTAGATGTGTGGCGCGTGGCTCATGTAGCCCTGTGAGTAGACCCTGTACAGCACGAATACCGCGTTGGGGTGTAATAATTTCACGTGTCCAACCCTCTCCTGGATGCGTTGTTCCACTACTATCCGTGACCGTTTCCAGCGCTCGTACTACTGTAGTACCGATCGCAATAACACGCTTACCTGCTAACCTTGTTTCATTCACCAGCCGCGCCGTCTCTACCGGGACGCGATAATACTCCTCGTAAGGAGGTTCATGCTCTTCCAGACTGGCAACACCTGTATGCAATAACAGAGGAGTAATCTGTACTCCTTGCGCGATCAACTGTGTAATCAAGTGAGAAGTGAAGGCGCGGCCAGCAGAGGGCATCTCTGCACTGCCAACCTCCGTCACATAGACCGTCTGGTAATAGTCAGTTGTCCATTCTTGCTTAACATACCCATAGCGAATGGGAAAGCCATATAGTGCCAGATAGTCAGCAACTGAGCAGGGTAAAGACAGCGTTGCTATCCATAAGCGGATATGTCTCATATAGTCATTAAATGCATTTCTCTGTTCAGGCCGATAGGGAACGTGCAGTGTAACTTGCGCTCCATTCGGTAGACGCAGGCTCTCGCCCGCCCGCATTCCATAGAAAGGATGGGTTGCCCCAGTGCTCTTTTCACGTACCTCTACCACCCACAGATCCGCAGGTAAGTGAGTTGACAGGTGTAGTTCTAATGGGGTGCCGTCTTCACGGGTAGCAGGGAGAGCTGCATTCATCGTCCCACTGGTGTTGATTACCAGCAGATCGCCCGCTGAAAGAAATTTCCCTAGCATGTTAAACTGTGTATGCTGCACACGATTATCCGTCCGGTAGGAGACCATCAATCGGACTTCATCTCGCTTCATGCCACGCGCTTCTGGTGGCTCACTCGCTTCGAGTTCTGGTGGAAGTGCGAAGTCGAGTGAAGTGAGTTGGAGATCTGAGCGTTCATCGATGTGTTTGTCTATTCTTTGTATAGAATCCATCATAATCACCTGGCACTGACAGGGAACGTGCAGAGTAACGCCCACTGGCGCGTTCACCATTGAGGAGTTCGAGTAGACCAGGAACGCTCTCTTCAGGCAAAGGACGGTCGCTGATATCCTCTCCGGGAAATGCTTCCTGATGCATCTGTGTACGCATATCACCCGGATCAACCCAATAAACGCGGAATGTGGGATTTTCAACTGCGAGAATTGCCGAGAGCTGTTCCAGTGCAGCTTTGCTTGATCCATAACCGCCCCAGCCTGCATACGCCTCTACTCCCGCATCGCTGGTGATATTCATAATGCGTGCAGTGGGTTTCAAGAGTGAACGTACTTCCTGAAGCAACGCCAGAGGCGCGATCACATTTGTGCGGTAGACCTGTTCCAATATATCAATAGGATAAGCAAGCAGTTCTGGTTGTGGGCTGGGACCTAACATGCTTGCGTTATTGACCAGGACATCGAGTCCGTTGACATCCCTTGCTGCTTTGCCAGAGCTTGCCTGTGTGCTTTGTCGTTGATATCTCCTGCCAGCGCAATTACCCTTGTATGCCTGACAAGTTCGGCCTGTGCTTCTTCCAACGCTTCTGTGCCGCGTGCATCAAGGATAAGCGTCCAATGTTGTTGAGCTAATTGACGTGCCAGCGCCAGGCCGAGGCCACGCGATGCGCCAGTAATCAAGGCTGTTCGATTGCTAGAGATGGTCATTGCAATATCTCCTCGTTTTTATCATCGGTTGATAAAGAATACTATTGTGTACTGTTACTATAGAGGAGAAACAGGGCTGGTGCCTCGTACAAGAGAACAGCTTATGTGCTGTCCAAAAGAACAGTTATGCAATATGTCTGCCTTTGAGAATCCCATTTGCTAAAATAATCATGATCTGTTATCGTATAAATCTATTTAAAACAATCATTGGCTAGAGCATAAGGCGGGTAAGATGGAGGCGCTCAATCGGGCCAGGACAGTATTTCATAGGTGAGCCGTTTCGCTGGCTCTTCCGCTCCTTCTTTCAACCTGCCCGTTTCCAGAAAGACTTCACACAAATTCCACTCCGCAGGCGTATGAGAATGATGCGACGGCTCTTCCTGCCTATATTTCTTTGTACCTACCCTGCCTGCATTACTTATACGCATCGGCCTTTTTTTACTTTCCCCTCATCTTTACAATCACTATTTCATCTTGTCAGCAGGCAAGATCCATTTTAACCTGCTTTTGTTTTTGCTCGATACGCTCTGGGCTGCTATCTTGAGTTGCGCTCTGGGAAGCCTGTTTGGCAGTTTCTTTGGGATAGAGTACGGCATTGTTTTTGGTCTGGCCGATAGTATTGTAAATGGCATCATTATTCACATGAGCAATGCTCTCGTGATTATGCTGCTCTGCGGTCTGTTTGCTGGCCTTCTGCTTGGCCTGACTTTCAATAGCACAGGCGTAATAAAGCGTGGCGGCCTGAAAACAACCTCGTTAGGAATTATTCTATGGTATTATCATTGGAAGCGTAATCGGCTTCATTGCAGGAGTATTTTGTGGCTTATGGAGCTGGTTATGCTCTCCTTCTGGTGGGAGAACACTTTTGGCATCTGCCTGCTCACAATAGTGGAGGGGTGCAAGGGAACATTGTAGGTATTCTTGCAGGCGTCATCTCTGGCAGCTTTATGATGAAGATCGGGGGAGCGATTGCCAATGGAAACTCGAGTGCACATAGAGACCTGGTCGATGTTGCTACGCGTGTAGGCATTGCGGTCGCCGGAGCGTTGGGAGCTACTCTAGGTCTCTTGACTGGCAATTTTGGATTACAAGGTGACAAAAGTGTCTTCGATGTTATTGTACTAGGTGCCCTGCCCGGTTTTGTCGCCTGGATAACACTTGTGGCGAGCTACTTGCCCGGTTACTATCGCCTCCCGCTCTATCCATTAAGCGCCCTTTCCATGTTGCGTGCCTACTCCAGGAGCCGCAAGAAGCCAGACTATGTGTTTCATTACTTGCATCATAGCTCTTTGTATTGGGATGAGTGCATCTTTCCACCTCTTCCGTACCTCAAACGCATGTTATTGCTCGCTGCTGACCAGAACAAAGATGAGGCTTTAAGCGAGATCTATTTTATTTTACAGGAACGCTCTCAGCAAAGCCGTGCCGCTGAGGATGTCGCATTAAATATTGCATTGAATGATCTGAGCTGGCGCGAAACGCTACGTGACATCGGTGGAGCACAACAGCATCTCGCGGTTATCGTGACGCAGGAGATACGACAGGCACATCCTCCCCTTGCGTCTGTGATTCAACGCCTGGAAGATGCCAGTCGGGATGCTGCAAACTATTATACCAGGATTTCCTGGCAGGGACGTTCGCAGGCATTGAAGAATATGCTTGTGAACCTGCAAAATGCGTCCTCGCGTGCCGTTTTTAATGATGCATTTCTCACCTTGCACCTCGCAAAAGTGGTGCAGCAGTGGCAGGAAGTTGCTAGCCGGGAGCTAGAGGAACTTTCCCGGAGACGATCATCAGAAGGAATTGGACGCATCGAAAATCCATATGTACCTGGCCTTGTGCTTGAGCAGCGTGATCCGCTCTTTGTCGGACGTGCGGAACTGACCCGGCAACTGGGTACGGCATTGCACAGCAATCATCCTCCCACCTTTTTCTTGACGGGCGAGAGAAGAATGGGCAAAAGCAGTATCCTCAAACAATTACCAGCCCTGCTTGGATCACATTACCTGCCCATCTTCTACGATCTGCAAAGTACAGGCATTACTTCCAGCATCGCCGCCTTTCTCGCTGCCATTGCTGAAGAAGTACACGAAACCTTACTCACTCGTGGCATGCTTATTCGTAAACTTGAATATGAGCACCTCAGGGATGACTTGCGCGAGAATGAGTCTGTTGCCTATCATCGCTTCAACCAATGGTTGAAAGAGGTAGATCGTGTACTGGCGCAAGAAGATCGTGTTCTGCTTTTAATGTTTGATGAATTTGAGAAGCTGGCGGAGGCGGAGCAGAAGGGCTATCTCAATCTTAACCTGCTCTTCGACTGGTTTCGTAGCGTCATCCAGCATGAATCCCACGTGGCAATGCTCTTCAGTGGAGTCAAAAGCATTACTGAGATGGGAACGCACTGGGTTGGTTATTTCGTCAACGTCGAACTTCTGAGAGTCAGCTTTCTACAATCGGAAGAGGCGCGAAGACTCATCAGGCAACCTGTGCCAGATTTCCCTGGTGAACACATATTTAATACAGAAGTGACCGAAGAAATTTTGCGCGTCACGGGTGGTCATCCCTTTTTAGTGCAAGCTTTGTGCTCGTCTCTGATTACACGCCTGAATAGCTATTCGCGTCAACAGGCAAATATGGATGATATAACAATAGCTATCGACGAGATTTTCAAAAAGTGGAGTGACAGTTATTTCAAAGATTTGTGGGAGCGTACAGAGCCAGAGCAACGCCTCTGTTTGAAGGCCATATGTGCATTATCTGGCCCGTGCAAAGCCGACGACATACAACGATATTGCAATCTCGATGAGGCAACGACGGCTTTCCACCTGGAGAAACTTATCAGGCGTGACCTTCTACGTTATAACAAGGGTGAATATCAGCTTGCCGCGCCTATTTTTGAGCAATGGTTGGCTTTGCAACAATAGTAACTCGGTTATGGTAAGGGTCAGTTTTACCAGCAACATGGCCCTTACCAACCTTCATCCTGGAAAGCTATGGATAAATGCCTCGAATCTGCGTCGCCTCCGCAACACGTGAGATCGCCAGCACATTCGCCGCCATACGGAAATCACAGTGGTACTTATCCGCATATTCAGCGACGGCATCAAACGCACGATTCATGAGCACTTCCAGCTTCCTCGTGATCTCATCAACGCCCCAGAAAAAGCTTTGCAGGTCTTGTACCCACTCAAAGTAACTAACCGTTACACCACCTGCATTCGCCAGTATATCCGGGATCACCAGGCAATCGCGCTGGAAAAGAATCCTGTCGGCTTCGGGAGTAGTTGGACCGTTCGCAGCTTCGGCAATAATACGCGCCTGCACTCGTTCGGCATTTTCCGCTGTAATCACACCTTCAGTTGCAGCAGGCACCAGAATATCACATGGCACCTCCAGCACATCGCCCACTCGTAATGACTGAGCACGTGGAAAACCCATCACTGTACCAGTCTCTTGCTTATGACGCAGAACCGCCGCAGGATCAAGACCGGATTCGTTATAGATGCCTCCACGCGTATCGCTGACCGCAACAACCTTACACCCTGCATTATGGAAGAGATGCGCCGCGATACTACCTGCATTGCCGTAACCCTGAATACTGACACGCGCACCTTTCAAAGGCATGCCGATACGCTTTGCCGCCTGTTTCGTCACAAAGAGCACCCCTGTAGCGGTGGCTTCATTACGCCCTTCGCTTCCTCCAATGGAGAGCGGCTTGCCAGTGACAACTGCGGGAATAGAAAAGCCTTCGTGCATGGAATAGGTATCCATAATCCAGGCCATCACTTGAGGATTGGTGTTGACATCCGGGGCTGGAATGTCGCTATGCGGTCCAATGACAATGGATATTTCAGTTGCATAGCGGCGCGTCATACGCTCTAATTCGGCTTGCGTCATGTGTTTGGGATCGCAGATGACGCCACCCTTGGCCCCACCATAGGGAATACCTATCACCGCACATTTCCACGTCATCCACATCGATAGGGCACGAACTTCATCCAGGGTCACATCAGGACCGTAGCGGATGCCTCCCTTGGCTGGTCCCCGGTTCACATTATGTTGAACACGATAGCCAGTAAACGTCTGTATACGTCCGTTATCCAGGCGCACCGGGAAGTTTACAATCAACTCACGCTTGGGCTTATTCAGAGTTTCGCGCATATCTGCGGAAAGGCCCAACTTTTCGGCGGCCAACTCGAATTGTTGTACCGCCATACGATAGGGATTAAATGAACTTACTTCGTTCTGCATTGATGTCACCTCATTGTGCATTTTCTGCATGTCTTTTAGCGAACGGGCGTTTCAGGCACCTATGCCTGAGGCTCGTCCAG
The DNA here is from genome assembly GCA_963731415.1 of uncultured Chloroflexia bacterium. Taxonomy (GTDB): domain Bacteria; phylum Chloroflexota; class Ktedonobacteria; order Ktedonobacterales; family Ktedonobacteraceae; genus JACDAE01. Next base: position 453,818 of record CAVSVN010000013.1, on the reverse strand, counting down.
CTTCTTTTTCAACAACGTTTGTACAAGATCAGCCCTGGCCTGACCACGTGTTCGCTTCATCACCTGACCAACCAGAGATTGTATAGCATTCAACTTGCCGCCGCGATAGTCGCTCACGGGCTTAGGATTGCTCGCTATCACCTCCTCTATAATGGCTTCGAGTGCGCTCTGATCATTGATCGGCGGCTTGATGCCTTTTCTCGTGACGATCGCTTCCGGCATTTCACCTGTGGCAAAGGCTTCATCCAGTACTTCTTTTCCTTGCTTGCCAGTAATGCGCTCTTTATCGAGCAGGTCAAGCAGATTTACCAGCATCTCAGGGGTCACCGGGCTGTCTTGAATGGCAATAGAGTTCGACTTTGAGCAGGCGTACCACTTCGCTGAACAACCAGTTGCTAGCCGCTTTTGCCCTGGCTTTGCGATCACTGACGTGTGAAGCAGCCATAACACGCTCAAAGTAGTCACCGAGCGCTTTATCTTCCGTCATCACATTCGCGTCTTGCTCCGAGAGGCCGAACTCCTTCTTGTAACGAGCGCGACGCGCATCAGGCAATTCTGGCAGACTATCACGAATCTCTTCGACCAAGGCGCGGCTGATCAACAAAGGTGGCAGATCAGGCTCCGGGAAGTAGCGATAATCATGGGCCTGCTCTTTACTCCGTTGCCCGACCGTCACGCCACGCGCCTCGACCCAACCGCGCGTCTCTTGATGAATAACGCCACCTTCGCGAAGAATAGCTGCCTGGCGTTGCGCTTCATATTCGAGCGCACGCTCTACCGAACGGAAGCTATTCATATTCTTAATTTCAGTCTTGACGCCAAGTTCCTGCTGCCCCCATGGGCGCAACGAGATATTGGCATCGCAGCGCAGGCTTCCCTCTTCCATACGCCCTGAGGAGACACCGAGATAGACCAGAATCTCGCGCAACTTTTGCATATAGAGCCGCGCCTCTTCCGGGCTACGCATATCCGGCTCACTCACAATCTCCATCAACGGCGTGCCAGAACGGTTGATATCCACCAGGCTATAGCCACTGTGATGCAATAAACGTGCCGTATCCTCTTCCAGATGTACACGCGTAATCCCGACGCGTCGCTCCTGCCCATGCAAATTAAGCATCAGATAGCCATCTTTACTTAAAGGGATATCATATTGCGAGATTTGATATCCCTTCATCAGATCAGGATAGGAGTAATTCTTGCGATCAAACTTTGAATATTCAGGGATCGTACAATTAAGAGCAAGCGCAGTCATAATGGTATAGCGTACCGCTTGCTCATTGATCACGGGCATTACGCCCGGCATGCCCATGCAGATAGGACAGACATGCGTATTTGGTGCCGCATTTGCATATCCTGTACTACATGCACAGAACATCTTACTCTTAGTGAGCAGTTGCGAATGCACCTCAAGACCAATGACAATTTCGAATTCCGTATCGGTGGATGTATAAGTAGTAGTCATGCTTCAGCCTCGCCTCTATAATTATCACGTCTTATGCGCAGTGATTTTACTTTTTTCTGCCTTCCTATGACCAGAACAGGTGCCAACCTTTTGCGGGCCAGTCCCCTGCTAATCCTAGCATTAGCTGCCATAAAAAGCAACTGTTTGCGATCAACCTGGCCCCTATAAAAGCAAAAGAAGAGACCCCTTTCGGAGCCTCTTCCTGCATGGGAGCTGGTTTTATGTTTATACTACGCTACCTGACGGTTCTCGTTATTTACACGTCCACTCGTTCCAGGTATACCCGTCACGCACAAAAATTTCGTGCGCGGCAACGGTATTTGCCCAGGCATTGTAGGGAGAACTCCCTGCCTGTGACGTACCACTCCATGTAGACGGCATAATCTGGAACAGACCCGCTGCAGAACTATATGGATTGGTGGCTCCTGGATTAAGTCCAGACTCACATGTCGCAACCTGCATTGCAGCTGACGCGTATGGTCCAAACACCTGATCGATGATCGAGTTCACACTACTCCCCGTTGCCGGAGCACTGGTAGCTACGGGAGCGCTAACAACTGCCGGAGCACTCACTGCCTGTGGCTGTGCTGCCGGAGCGACACTTCCTGTAGAGCCAGAAGTCGGAATACAAACAACCTGATTAACATAAATCAGATTGGGATTAGCAATATTGTTATAGGATGCAAGAGACGACCAGGTTGTGCCATAGCGATTGGCGATTCCACCTAGCGTATCACCAGCTACAACATCATAACTCTGATCATTAGCAGAACAGGTACTGAGTACATGCGCCTGCGCACTTTGCGTTCCTAGACTCGCTGTTACTCCAAAGAATACAAAAGCAGCCACAACACACACACTCATCCTGACGACAAAATGTCTCACTCGCTGCTGCTGGAAGTAGCCGCATGCATGCTTCCAAATGTGTTGATATTTTTGCAAAATGTCCTCGTTCTAGTGGATCATCACGCAACCGCTCTGAAAAAAGAAGCTATGGTTACGTAACAATACCATCTGTTATATCCTGAACAAAGCCTTCTCTGAAAAGGTACAGGCTTTGCACAGTTCCCTATGAACTACTGAGGATTAAAATGCAGCTCCCTGCAAGTAAGCGTTCACACAGATATACACGCTAATAGATTACCAGCGTGCAATTATATCAATGTGGAACTTGTCTATAGTAGCATACCCGCATTGATACATGTTGAAACGCTATGAAACATAGTATCTATAGGCTAGCCAAAAGGCCTTAATTCCTACAGAGATTGTATAGGAAATATGGGCTATCCTGGTTCCGATATTTTATCCATTTCCGTATAGAAGAAAAGGAGAAGGAGTGGCACTTTTGTGCCAATTTCTGTCGATCCGCACTGCTTTTGGCACTAAATAAGATTACTGCGGTGTTTAATTGATAGATAGCTAGAGTTAATGGGAAACTACGCAGTGTGCTTCATTGTTGCTCAGTCACTGTCCATTTGCATCAAGAAAAAATACGGTTGCAGGGCTTTAGAGAATAATGTATACTGTCCCCGAAACAGTAGCTGAATAGAGCTACCGGATAGTTTGGCGAGTGAAGGATGAGGCACTTAATGAGTGGGCAGGAGAGCATATGTCCCTGATCAATATGGCGAAACGAGAGATCAATTGCAAAATCGTCTATTATGGAATTGGTCTCTGTGGCAAAACAACCAATCTCCATTATATCCACCAGGCTGTGAATCCACAGGATGTCGGTGATATGGTCTCCATCGACACTGAAACTGAACGTACGTTGTACTTTGACCTGCTACCGCTTGAGCTTGGAAAGGTTCATGGCTTCCAGATCCGCTTCCAGCTCTACACTGTGCCTGGGCAGATTTTGTATCAGCAAACACGCATTTCCGTGCTTAAAGGCGCAGATTGCGTCATCTTTGTCGCCGATTCACAGGCCAGCAAGTTACAAGAAAACATTGAATGCTGGAATGAACTCCAGGAACAACTGCGCCGTATGAATAAGGACGTAGCAGATTTTCCCCTGGTCATGCAATGGAATAAGCGCGATTTACAGGATGTGCTCCCTGTATCCGTACTCGAAAAGTATCTTAACCCCTACCGCGTCCCAAGTTATGAAGGCGTGGCAGTTGACTGGTCAGGGTGTTATTGAATGTCTGCGCGTTGCCATTAACTCCACGCTACAAAGATTGGAACGTATCTAAGTTACTCTCGTAGGTACCCCCGCTTGAGCGGTTGGGAGCCTGTCAGTGAGGTCTGGAGTTGTTGTGTTGTGTTCTGATGTGGGACAGGTGATGGTCAATTGACTTCTTGTGCATCTCACGACCTCACAACGTATTCCAGCAAAGCTGTCTCTTGCTACTCTATTGTCTCACAGAATACTTTCTGTGTATAATAGTGCAATTCTTATACTGTATACATTCCCCCTTCTACAACAAGGGGTAATCACTTTCTCAGATGTGTTGGAATAGACTGATCAAGAGAGGGCAGACAGCGTAGTGGAGGTGCCTCCATGCTGTCCCCTCTTTATGAAGGGATTACATGGAAACGATACGTGTCATCATTATTGATGAACAACCCCTGTTTCGCGAGGGTATCCGTGCTACCCTGGAACGCATGGGCGACTGCGTAATTGTTGGTGAATCCACCGATGCGGCAGAAGTGTTCGAAATCGCCCGCACCGGTAGCCCCGATGTCGCACTTATCGACGCAGGATTGACTTCCTCTGATCCGCTCGAAATCGCCCGCCAGACGCGCCATCTCGCGCCTCGTATGGCCATCATCATCCTCACACCTTCTGAAGATGAAGAACGCTTATTTCAATCCATCAAGGTCGGGGCCGCTGCCTACTATTCACGCAACATTACTCCCGATGATCTGATGGATGCCGTGCGCAAAGTCAGTCATGGCGAATATCTCATTAACGATGATGTTCTCTCAAAACCTCAGCTCGCCAGTCGCGTTCTCAAATCTTTCCGCGAACTTACCGTCGAAGATGAGGAAGAAGGAGCCCAAAAGACCTCTACTCCCCCCTCTCCACCCGCGAAGTGGAAATTCTCGACTATATCGCACGCGGCAACAGCAATAAGGAGATCGCTAAATCTCTTAAAATTAGCGATCAGACCGTGAAAAACCATATCACGTCTATCCTGAAAAAGCTGTCAGTCAATGATCGTACCGCTGCTGTCGTTCACGCATTACGGCATGGTTGGATAAAGATCAACGATAATTGATCATTTCGCCTCACTCGCTCACTACACAGCTCTTTCTTGAAGGCTCTCAATACCACATTGAGAGCCTTCTCCATTGACCCCGTTTTCCCAAACGAGATATACTGATACTACTGATAGTACGAATAGGAAGATTCAATATTACGGTGGGCCACATTACGCCGCTCATCGTACGGGCGTCGTCCATGTGGCCCCTACAAAATGACATAACACTTCTCGTAAGTACCCCTGAATGAGAAGAAAGGAAGTCTAGTTCTGTGAAAGTTTATGGCCGTATCACGGTCTTTCCCATTATGCCAACACGTATTAACCGCCTGTATGAACTTGCTTACAATCTCTGGTGGAGTTGGCATCCCGAAGCTCGTGCTCTCTATAGCACTCTCAACCCCGATCTCTGGGAGCAGGTGGGACATAATCCAGTACGTTTTCTCAGTGAGCTTGCCACCACACTTACTTGAGAAAGCCGCTGCCAACACGGAATATCTCAGATGTCTATGATAGCGTGATTCGCGACTTCGATACTTACATGCACCCTCGTCCGTGACGACACCTGGTTTACCCTCACCTATCCAGAGCTTGAGCCGAGAAAACTATCGCATATTTCTCAGCGGAGTTCGGTATCAATGAGGCCCTTCCTATTTACTCCGGTGGCCTGGGCATCCTTTCCGGCGATCATTGTAAAGAAGCTAGCGATCTTGGTCTGCCTTTCGTCGGCGTCGGCTTCCTCTACCCTCAAGGATATTTTCGCCAGCGCGTTACACGTGATGGTGTACAAGAAGCATTTTATGACAAACTCCATTTCTCGGAGGCTCCCGCCATTCCGGCCATTGGTCCCGATGGGAACGAGGTTGTCATCAGCGTTGATCTGCCTGGACGCCGCATCTATGCCAAAGTCTGGAAAGTCATGGTTGGTCGCGTCCCTCTGTACCTGATGGATACGGATGTGGCTCCCAATGCTCCTAACGACCGCGAACTCTCAGCTCGTCTCTATGGTGGCGACCGCGAGATCCGTATCTGCTCAGGAGATCGTGCTGGGCATTGGCGGTGTGCGTGCCCTGCGTGCTCTGGGCATCTCTCCGGCGGCCTGGCACATTAATGAAGGCCATGCCGCTTTTCTGAGCCTGGAGCGCTGCCGCGAACTGGTTGCCTCCGGCCTGAGCTTCAATGAAGCCAGGGAGGCTGTGGCCTCTAACTCGCTCTTTACGACGCATACGCCAGTACCGGCAGGCAATGATACGTTCAACTATGATCTGATCGATAAGTACTTCGGTTCCTACTGGGGCGAACTGGGCCTGACGCGCGATCAATTTATGAATGTTGCACGCGAGGATCATGGCTGGGGTTCTACGTATGGTATGACGGTGCTGGCACTTCGGCTGACAGGGCAACACAATGGCGTCAGTAAACTTCATGGTGCCGTCTCACGCAAAATGTGGCAATTCCTCTGGCCCGGTATCGAAGGCGACGAAGTACCCATCGGCTACATTACTAATGGTGTCCACACGTTCTCCTGGATCGCTCAGGAGATGAACGAATTATTCGGGCGTTATCTCGATCCAGATTGGGGCCGCTACGTGGATGAGCAGGATTTCTGGGACCAGCATATCGACTCATCTTCCTGACGAGGAGTTGTGGAAAACACATGTGCTGCGTAAAGAGATACTTATCGAATACGCGCGTCGTCGCCTGAAAAGCCAGCACCTGCGCCTGGGTGAAGGTTCAACACAGATCGCCGAGATCGAGCACATGCTCAATCCCAATGCGCTCATCATCGGCTTCGCACGCCGCTTTGCCACCTATAAACGCGCCGCTCTCATTTTCCGCAATATGGAACGTCTCAAACGCATTCTGAATAATCCGGATCGTCCTGTCCAGATCATCTTCGCTGGCAAAGCCCATCCTGCCGATGAGCCAGGCAAAGCCCTGATTCAGCAGATCTATCGAGCCTCGCGCACCGATGATTTCCGTGGCAAGATCATCTTCCTGGAAGATTACGATATCGACATGGCACGCTATCTCGTCTCCGGCACCGATCTCTGGCTCAATAACCCGATCCGCCCCTATGAGGCCAGCGGTACCAGTGGACAGAAAGCCGCTCTCAACGGGCAACCCAATTGCAGCATCCTTGATGGCTGGTGGGCCGAGGGCTACAATGGCAAAAACGGCTGGGCCATCGGCGAAGAGCGCGAATACCATGATCAGGAGGTCCAGGCTGAAGCGGATAGCATCTCCCTGTATCCATCTCTTTGAAGAGGAGATCATTCCTACCTTCTTTGAGCGTGATAAGCAGGGCACTCCCTCATGAGTGGACTAGCTTATATGAAAGAAGCTATTCGTACCTGTACACCACAGTTCAGTATGCGCCGTATGATCAAAGAGTATACCACGCGCTACTATGTACCAGAGATTCAGCAAGGTTGCACAGGTTGCACAAAACCATTATGAGCATGCACGCACACTTGGCGACCTGGAAAGAACATATTCGTCATGGCTGGGAGAACCTGGAACTTTACGTCGATGGCAGACGTGAAGGTCAGCTCAGTCTGGGTGAAAGCATTGATGTACGAGCCTGGGTCCGTATGAGCGAACTGCAACCCGATGATCTCAGTGTCGAACTGGTCTACGGCACCGTCAAAGATGAACTTGCCGAGGCACAGCATGCGCTTCCTATGACCTATACCAGGCGCGAACAGGATGGTTCCTACCGCTATGAAATTCATCTACAGCCCCCCGAGAGCGGCAGCATCGCCTACAACGTACGCGTCGTTCCCTACCATCCAGGTCTGAGCGAAAAGTACGAGCTGGGGCTGATCCGCTGGGCTTAGATCGTCACCACAACGCATTCTAGTGTAGCAAAAGAAGATATTACTCTATTGATGAGGAGTATCTTCTCTAAAAAAATCTTGTTCATGATTTGTTGTACAGCTAAGAAGCTGTTAGCAATATTTTAATTGACTACCACAGTTTTCACATGACGATACGTAAAAAGATGATGTATTGTGAAATTGTAAAAGAGAACGATCAAGATAGCGATTGCCTGCGCCAGAACGGGATGAACATGCAACCCATAGTGAACGCGAAGTTGATCAAAATGTCAATATGATTGCACTGATGGATGTCATATGGAAACGTGCACAACGTGCTCTCCAGGAACGTGCATGCCCCGGCAAATGTCTGAATGTAAAATAATCGTTCAACGAAAAATTAACAATAATAGAAATTTCAGAGGCTAACAAAAAGGCAAGAAGACCAGCGTACATTATTAAAGTTGCAAGGACAGTACGAGAAACCATATACAGAAAAGATACTGAGATTGACCAGGGACGCTATTCCACCAAGGAAGGCAAAGCTGACGAAGCGCTGGAGTTGACCCGCACGGCCTTTACTCACAGAATCGACAATATCAAGTGCATTATTAACAATGGACCAACGTGTGGGATGATACGTATGCACAATAGGTGCAGACTGCGCATTCTCGATTTCTGGGTCAAGCACTACCACATGGTTCGTATAAGTCCGATGCTACAGAAATTTCTTCTAAATTAGTTTGTGTCATTCAACTCTCCAGACATTCTACATTGGTTTCAAAAAGGGACATTCCACTTCACTATCTAGAACGCGCTAGCCGTTAACAAAGTCACGTCACTAGATAGAACGTAGACAGCAGTACTATCGTGACAGTTAATTCTTAGATCTTGCAACCAAGATATGAAATATGTCCATTCCTCCCGATAGCCTTCCCAATCTTTGTGATCCTGCTCCAAATCTCTATATTAGCTATGCGGTGTCCATCAACCGCGCCGCCATCGCCTCCACCGTGCTCATCACATCCTTGAGCACTGGCTTTTGCTTGAAATATAATACTTCTCCAGGCACATCCTGCAATGCATCGGCGGCAAGATTGACACCTTCATACACCAGCAACAGCAGATTATGACACTGCGCCGCCCGCACCTTTTCGACCTTGCGCCGCAGATAGTCGGGATGCCAGAAGCCAACCAGCTCTATCAATATACGCTGCCCCGTCCGCTTATGCGTCAAGGCAAAATCAGGAATCATAACGGTATCACCTAAATTAAGTATCTCATCCTCGCGTGTCAGTACCCATTGCCCACGTTTAGAGCCAAATTTCTCTTCAAACTCGTGTGCAAAATCGGCTTCGAGACGACTATCAAAAAGACCGCTCTGCTTAAAATGCGATATGCAGTTCAGAACTTGCGTCAAGCTCGATAGGTCGCCATTCTCCATGTCTGCGGTGAACGTACCGTGGCGACCATGCTCCAGCGTTCACAGAGCAATAATGCAGGCAGAAACGCCGCAAATTGGCGTCCATAACGCAGCGTGGCACTCACAAAAGGCGAGATTGGCCCATCCAGATCAACGATATATCCATCCTCCTGCTGATTGAATCCAGAACATAAGCTTAAAAAACTTGATATACTTCCACAGATCTTTATATCCTCCATGCACTTCGATACGCACATGACTGGCCCAATACAATACACCCCTGGCCAGTTCCAGGTTGTAACGTACGATTAATCCCTCCGGCGTCCAATCCGGTCCCACGTCCGTGAGCAGCGCAGCGACAGGACCGGTCGGCAAAGAGCGCAGCTTCCAACTGCTCACCAGGAATTCGCCAACTTCGTTCGCCAATGTTTGCATAACCTCGTCGCGTACCTGCTGCTGAAATAACTGGGTAGTTGAGAAGACGGGACCATAGGCAAACAGTCGCTCACGTAGCTGCACTGGCGCTAATGGCGTTGCAAGTGGCGTGAAAGTCGCCGCATCCGTCAGCACTTTCGCCATCCCGCGTACTACGACATAATCTATCCGCTCGCCTTCATACTTCTCCAATGCACGTTCCCACGCTGCTAGCGATTGCCCCTGCTGCTCACGCAATAACGCGATCAGGTCCGCCGCTGTCTGCAACCAGACAGCATCATCGATTTTGAGCAGGTCAATAGACAACTGCGAACCAAGCATCCTTATACGTGGTTTGACCAGTTCAGCTGTGAGCATCAATCAACCTCCCGCTTTCTCCGTCGTCGCTGTGCCCGGCCTTCCTCAATTGTTTTGCGTGCGATCACTTCAAAAAGCACTGCCTCCCGATTCTCAACCTTGCGCAGTACGCGGCCCAGGCGCTGAATATATTCACGCGCCCCTGAAGTACCTCCCAGTACAATTGCTACTTTCGCCTCTGGCACATCGATGCCTTCGTTGAGCACTCTTGAGGTTACGATGGCCCGATAATGTCCACTCTGAAAATGCTCTAGAATATGCTTACGTTCAGCCGCTCCCGTCTCATGTGTGATAGCTGGAATGAGATAGCGTGCCGCAACCGCGTATGCCATTGTATTTTGTTCGGTGAAGATCAGAATGCGCTCAGTCACATACTCGCGCAATAACTCATCAAGGAGCGTAAATTTCCCTTCGCAACTGCCAAGTAGACCGCAATAGTCTCTGGCGAGCAAGAAAGGCGCGACGGGCCTGTGGCTCAAACGTTGAGAGGCGCATTAATTCCATCAACCAGCCAGCACCATGACGCCGTGGGAGTTGTCGTTCGCGTACAAAGTTGATATAGATAGCATAATCGGCATCGTACCGAACACGCTCATCGGGCGAGAGATTAACGCGCAGGCGCTGCGTACGATAATTGGCAAGCTGCTGACCGACGAGATCCTCCATGCGTTTCGTATACACAATCGGCCCGATCAATTCGTCGACACGCCAGCGCCCATTATCTTGCTCACGCGCTTCAGGATAGGTGGCCGTCAGCCCCAGACGCAGTGGTGCAGGAGCCATTAAAGCCGCTTCACCCCAACTGGGAGCGGGCAGATGATGCACCTCATCAAAAATAATGAGTTTGAAGGCGTTACCCCATTCGGCCATCAGATCGCCAGCCGAGTGATAGGTGGTAATCGGTGAGCGGAAGGATCTTCTTTTCGCCCCCATAATATACGCCCACTTCAATGCCAAAAGCGTTCACCAATCGCGCATACCACTGATGCAGGAGGTCTATAGTGGGTGCAACAACCACGGTGGAACGTTTCACGCGCTGGATTGCCTGAATGGCAACAAAGGTTTTGCCCGCGCCAGTTGGCAAAACAATACTGCCGCAGCGTCCCGCCTCATCCCACGCGGCCAGAGCTTCTACCTGGTAGTCATGTGGTTCGCGTGCCTCTTGCAATACCAGGTCGAGTGGCTGCCAGCGCCGCACATTATCACGAATACCTTGCTCACGTAAAGCAGGCATGAAGTTCTCTATAATGATAGCCCTCGCAACGCCAGCGCCCTTTGATAAATTGAAATGGTGCGGGTAGCGGCTCCTGTTCATTGTCGTGCTGTACAACCAGCGTGCCACCTTGAAAGAAGACTGATGTGCTCATTGACATATAATAGCAGGATTTGGAAGTGGTGGCTATATGTTTTTATGCTTCATAGACTCGTCCACCCGGCAAGCAATAGTTGTGTCCCGGTAATACCTGCAAATTGAAAGGGTGCATTGCCATTCATCAAACCATAGTACATATTGTATGTGCTTTTGTTTGTACTTCCATTGGGGATAATTTCTTGAAGCGCGTACATACTTCCATCACGCGAGACATTCGACCAGGCATATTGCGAAAACTGGCAGAGCGATTGGGCATTGTGTGTATCACTCGTTAATCGTGTCAGGCCCGTCCCGTCGCTATTCATCTCCCATAACCCATTCTGACTTGTATCTCCATTGGAGTTTTCGACGAGTAGGAGCAATGTCGTTGGAGTGACAGCGCGTAGCATCGTCACAGCATCTGGCAATGTCTGTATCGTCTTAGTAGGGCCACCAATAACTGCTTCGCTACTAATCGTCGTGGGGCCAGAAGATGCCCCTGGTCCATTCCCCGTAGTTGGAGTGGATTGGCAGGAACTGATGAGTAATTGGCTTAAATCATAGCTGCTATCAAAGCTACCGCAGAGTTGAGGGCCAGGGACGATCTTTTGCAGAGTATTATCGTGCTGGTCAGGGCCTTTATTGATATCGAGAATGTAGAGATCCTGCGCACCAGAGTATGAATCAGACGTGGGAGTAAAGTCGGTCATATAGATATGCGTGTTATCAAGCCAGGTGCGGGGAGCATAGGCCAGGGTAGATTGTGGTACCAGTTCCACCTGGACATTTCCGGTCGTGACATCTAATAGATAGAGAGTGGGAATAGTGATATCTGAACTTACATTGAAAACAATCGTTCTTTGATCAAACGACCACTGGCTATGGCTGATCGTCTGCTTCGTAGGAGCACAGTAGAGCGTTTGTAGACCCTGACCATCCACGCGCACCATGCGCAACTCACTCTGCCCGTTCGTTTTGGCGACAAAAAGTATCCACTGACCATTCTGTGAAACCTGGGCTTCGCTGATATAAGTGCGCGGCATTTTGCTAATCTCGACGCCGGGTAGAGTCTGAAATTCGCCTCATGCCGTTTGATCGTACCATAGGTTGGATTATCAGGTGTGCCTTCGTTGACGATATAGACGACATTCGGATGAGCACCTGATACCAGTGGGGCCGTGATCGCTGCACGTGCTTGCCCCGGAAGTGGGCAACTTGTCTGTGTTGATGGAACTGGCTGAGTGTTCCCTGCAAGAGGTGTCGTGCCACCTTTATTGACTGGAGTGATTCCAGACCGATTGCCTTGAGGAGTTGTAGCTGGTCGTAGAGATTGTGTATGGCTTTGTGCATATAAAAATCCGCTCAGGCTGGCGATCAGTACAAGGAGAATCAGAATGAACGCAATGATGAGCGGCCTGCTTGAGCGTGAACGTTGTGCCATCAGGGAAGGTGGCTCAGATGCATACAAGAGAGGTGGTGGATAAGAAGTGGGACCGGGTATCGCCTGCACTGCAGGAGATATACGAGTAGCAGGATGAGCATCAGATTGCGTCGCTGATGATGGTGTCACTGGCGTTGATTGGGGAGTGGTCAAGTGCATTGGGGACGGCAGTTTATTTGTGTGCGTAGTCTCTATACCTGGCATTGAAGGAAGTGAAGTAGACGGAATAGACGGAATAATTGCTGTCGGTTCGGAACTTCTGTCTGCTGTAGAATCTGCATCATCCCTGAGAGCCTGGAGCAATGCCTGACGCAGATCAGTTGGACGTTGATAGCGTCGAGCCGGATCTTTGTGGAGTGCTCGCATCACTACAGCCTCCAGTTCAGGTGGAATCTGCGGATTGATCTCGGCTAACGAACGCGGCTGCTCATACATATGCTTCACAAGCACGCCAATATAGTTATCTGCATCAAAGAGATGGCTTCCGGTCAACATTTCATAGAGTACAACTCCGATAGCATAGATATCGCTGGCGGGGACGACCTTACCCTGGATCTGTTCCGGTGCCATATAATCGGGCGTTCCTGTCAGCTCTTGAGTGGTAATACTGGCAGAATCGTTGAGGAGCGAAGCGTTCCCATTTTCTCCTGCGAGCACCTTGACTAATCCAAAATCGGAGAGCATTAATGTTCCATCTGCTTTAAAGAGCATATTGCCGGGCTTGATATCGCGATGAATGAGATTGCGCTCATGGGCATATTGCAATGCACTGAGAATCTGACTGAGTAACTGTACAGTTTCCGGGGAGAAATGGCACCACGCACGCGTAACCAATCACGTAACGATCCACCAGCCATATGCGGCATGACCAGAAAAGCCAGAGTTCCTTCTTCACCATACTCATAAACAGGTAAAATATTGGGATGGTCGAGTTGTGCCAGTACCCGGGCTTCTCTGGCAAAGCGACGCAAGAAATCCTGCGTATCATCTTCTCTGGGCAGAAATACTTTAATCGCTACATTGCGTTGTAGATGGATATCCTGTGCCAGAAATACTATTGCTGTACCACCGTGGCCCAGCGGACGTAGAATCCGATAGTGGCCCAGCATCTGACCAACCATCTCCTCAGGTCGCATAGCGTTATCTCCCACCAATGCCTGATTCATAGAGAAGTAGTTTTAATAGCATATAGTATACATGACGTTAGAGACGCGTGAGAGTCTCTGAATTGTAAAGTTTATGGTAATTATCTGGTAGTGTTTAGCATACTTCCATAGAGATAAACGTATCAATATAGATAAACGTATCAGTTTTCAATTTCTCTCTCCCTGATACAATTTCAAGACAGAAAAAGTATCGGAGAAAGAGAATCTATAACACCGTCCAGCCGACAACTTGAGCATTATCGCTTACATCAGTCGTATCAACCGCCGTTGTTCTTCCTCCGTTGAGGGGACCATACAATATCGTTGTCTGTCCTTTATCGCTAGCAAGGGAGCTATAGCTGGCAACAGCATACATATGTCCATCGCGTGAGATGTCTGACCAGATCGTATGTTGATCGCTTAAGAGCTTGCCATCTTTTGTCAGTTGGGTGAGGTCGGTACCGTTTATGTTGATTTTCCACAGGCCATTGTGTGTTCCAGATGCAAATCTGCCGCCCAGAACAAAGAGCAGCATTTGTTTTGAGATAGCACGTATCTGCGTTACAGCATACGCATGACTGGTATAAAGCACGTGTACTTTACTTCCAGCTGCGGCCTGCACGCTGATAAAACTGGGGGGTTGTGGTTGCTGCTGAGGTGGTAGAGCAGCTCCTTGACCAAGGAGAAGATTTTTATCATCAGGGGTCAGACTCATATCCCAGTCATATCCTGCAATTGATGCAACATGCCGTACACGTTTGTTCAAAAGATTGAGAACATATACATCGTGTGGCGGTATAGAATCAGAATTATCTAGAGCGTATCCCTGCATATAGACCTCGTTAGAAGTCGGCCATATACGGGGAATATAGCCTGTATTGTCCGATGGTGCAAGGATCATTTGGAGTGAACCGTGCACAAGATCCAGGAGTTGTAGCATGGGCGCGGCTTTTCCTTTGATTGGGTCTGGCACTCTAAAGAGAATCCGCTGCTGATCCGGTGACCATAATAGATCGTCGATAAAATTTATTGGTTCTTTGCTGTTCGGAGCACAATAAAGGGTCTGCAGACCGCGACCATCAATGCGTACCATCTGAATAGCAAGCTGGTTGTTCACCTGTGTAACGAATAGGACAAAGTACCCATCAGGAGAGAGTTGTGCATTACTGATAGTCGCGTTATCAAGATTCAGCAGCGTTGTCTTTTTTCTGCTCTTGATATCATAACGTATCAAAAGGCCACTGTTACTGGTGTTATAGGAATAGACAAGCGTTTGCCGCTTCCCTCCATTTAGAGGAATACGTACAGCGGCACGTGCCATAGAGGGACAATTTGTTTGTGTGGCAGGCATACGGGTAGAAATATAAGCGTGAGTATGGGGAGTATTCTTACGAGGCGGTCTGCTGATTCGAGTTAATTGGGTGGCATAGAGGGCAGGTGTGATATATGGTGTACAGATGCTCAAAAAACTGGCGCTAGCCAGGGCAATTCCGAGTAGGAAGAGATGCTGTTTCCATAAAATATGCATTGTTTCTCCATTTCTCGCTAGCAAGCAAAAATATAGATATTTGTCTCCTATATTTCATTATACTCGTTGCCTGAAATTAGCTGATCCGGGGTAGTTGCTGTTATTTTGTAGTAGGAGGTGTCAACGGAGGAAATTGTAGTCTATCATTTATACGCATGAATTGAAATATTCAATAGTATATGTGCATAATCTATTGCACATATACTAAATAAAAAGCAGAGGTGAATATGTGAAGAATGCCATAGAATTGATACCAGGACCATTCATACAATGTTGAATGGTCCTGGTATCAATTCCATTTCTACTATGTTTTCCGAACAGGTTAAAACTACGCTTTGCGTGCCGTCAAGCGCCTGTTCACTACGAAGCCGGATGTGACAAGCAGAGCGAGAATCATCGCAGCTACCAGCCAGAGTGATAACCATTGGGGAGCTTCAGGATCGGGTGCATTAGGATCACTGCCCGTTCCAGGCATGCCCGGTATCCCATTAACATTTGTCGATATAAATTGGAGCTTTGGAGTACCACTGGACTCTCCAACGGCGAATATGCTGGTGATAGTATTCTGGCTAAGCGTAGTAGAGAATGGAATTGAATTACTCCCTTGCGCGGTTGAGATATTGAATTTGTATGAACCAGACTGTAATGGAATGTAATCGCTGACATCCTGATAAGACATTGCTCCACACACCTGGTTATTGTTGGTCGTCATACTCTTCAATGCCGTATCGGGTGATAGGTTATAGACACGCATCTTTGCCATACCGGTCGCGACTTGATTATTATCGTTATAGATCTGTAATTTGAAGCCTTGCGCCTTGGTACCGAGGGCGGCTACGGTGTATACATCACCTGAGTTCACGGTAATGTTCTGGTTGATGGCTGCTGCACCTGGTCCGCGCCCGATCAATGCAACCTGTACGTAATGTGAACCCGGTGAGAGTGTGACATAGGGCGTCACCGTACCAAATTGGAAATTACTCAGGAGATGCTGACCATCAACAAAGACATCCGCCGACCCCACATCCGGCGATGCATGAATGATACGTACAAAGGATGGACTGGCTGCACGTGCATTATGCATCCCGAGTGTAAAGGGAAGAAGAGCGAATATCGCTCCGCAAGCGAAAAATAAACAAAACTTGTTCACTGATAGAAGCAGTCTGTGTTTCATAATTACATAATCCTCCCTTACGAATGATTTACTAACCTTCTATATCTACACGAAATGTAACAGTAGATAGACTCACAGAGATTATACAATATTTATTGTTCTCTGTCTCGCTTTTAACGTTGACGATTAGACTACAACCTGTATCAGCTTGTATAGAACAGAATAATAGTCTATAATGATTATGTTGATCTGCATCTGGTGGTAAGGAAATACATGTGTTAAAAGAACAGATGACATTGCCACGCGGCTTTATGATACGAGATCCTGCTGGCAACCGCTACGTGATAGAGGGTATCCTTGGTACAGGAGGCTCCAGCGCTGTTTATCGAGTAAGGGAACGTAGTGATAAGAAGCAGACGTTTGCGCTCAAAGAGCTCATTGATCCAGATAGGCGGCAACGAGAGCACTTTATTTTTGAGTGGGAAACATTGAAGAGGCTCGATCATCCCGCTCTGCCCAGGGTTTACTATGTCTTTGAGCATCAAAAGCTCCGGCGCGTCTATATTCTAATGAGCTATATCAAGGGCTTTGACCTGGAGCGCTTACGTACCTGGCAACCCGATAAGCGCTTTTCGTTGTCTATGGTGCTGGCTTTAATGAGTCCAGTGGTTGCGCGGTGAGCTATCTTCATCATCAGGATCCTCCCGTTGTACACCGCGATATCAAGCCTTCAAATATTATTGTGCCTGGCGGTAGCGATGCAGCCGTCCTGGTCGATTTCAGTATTGCTAAAGAGTATGTGCCTAATGGTACTACTACGGCTAGTACGCCATGGTTCGCCTGGCTATGCAGCCCCTGAGCAATATGGAACTGGGACAACGCCTCTCACCGATGTTTATGGTCTGGGGGCCACGCTTTATACGCTATTAACCGGGACTCTTCCTACGGATGCGTTGACGCGCTTGACGGAGGGAAAAACCGATCCATTACGATCCGTAAAGGAGATTCGTACCAGATATTCCGGCAGAAGTGTCTGAAGTAGTTAAACGGCGATGAGCCTGAGTCGTGAAGATCGCTTTGCCAATGTAGAACAGTTCTGGCAGGCGTTCTGTGATGCAGCCGATGAGAAGCAGGCGTCGTCTGCTGAAATTGCGGATTTAAGTACAGGTGCGCTTCCCGATATTCAGTTACGTCCAATTGAAGATATCACGACCATATTCACTCATAAAAAGGACGACATTCCTGTTGTCAAAAGAGGGAAAACTCCTCGTATTTTGCTCGCGTTGTTTGTGCTGGCGGTTATTGCAAGCAGCGTTCTCTATTTTTTCGTGTCTCCTCGCCTCACCGCTTCTCATCCTAAAGTCGCTTTAACGGCGGTTGTAAGGCCAACTCATTCCGCATCCCCTACCGCATTTCCGACGCTTTCGCTTTATCCACAACTGGCGGCCAATTATCATGGTGCGAGCGGTACCCTAAAACCTGCCACACCGGGTACTACAGTGGTTAGTCCAACGTTACCGCTTTATCTTCTCAATATTCACGAGGCAGGAAATACTATTAGAGGCAATTTTCGAGGACTTGGTCAGAATACCCCTTTCAATGGTATAATTAAGAGAGATAGCACAGTCGATTTTAGAGTGTCTTTTTATGATGGACAAACGACGGTTGATTTCAATGGTACTATTCACATGGATAGCTCAATAGGTGGGCACTACACTGTCTATTTCCATAGTCAGAAAACAGGGGAAGAGGGAGAATGGAGTGTATCTCCCATCGGTTAAATAATGAGGTCTGACACTATTTTCTTCCCAGCCTCCATGCAGGCTGCCCGGAATTGTTCATTGTCCAATTGTTCACGAGCGCTCGTCACCGCCCTTTCATAAGAAATGCCTTCAACAGAAGCAATATCGCATAACTCTTTGCTCCTATACCTACTATACCCTTCTATTTTACTATTATGTATAGCCCAAAATGCACAAGCATCTTGCATATTTATGTGTGGGAACTTATCATAAATATAGAGGAGGAACGTAAGAAGCAAAAGCATAGAAAGATGTTATTTCTGCTTTCTTCTAATCAAAACATTGGAATTTTTCATAACAAAAGGAAAGGATATCCCTATGAAACTACTTGCTCGAATGAACGGCGTTGTGCGTATTTCTACTATTGCTGTGATATTGTGCATTGCCATCACCGGAGGTTCTCTGCTCTATAAACATGGCACAGCTCATGCCTGTGGCACTTCTATTATTCCTGCTTCTACGACCACAATTTACAGGAGTGCCACTGGATTTGTAGTCTTCTCGCTATGGTATAACAGTTGCAACCAACAAAACTTTACCAGTGCTAATGTCACTTCTGGCTATGTGCAAGGGCTAATAGTCTGGCGTTGAAACGAAATTCAGGGCCAGATGGACGGGATACAGTTATGTTTAGTAATTCTTGTCCTAACCATGGCATCTGTAATAGCCCTGGCATATACTCGCCAAATAATACTGCATTTGCCTTGGCTAGTACGATTCGGCGTTTGGATTATCACTGCTTCTTTCTAATATCAAGCCAACTTGAAAGAGAGCAAAAAGAGGACCTATCAAAGCTTCTATGAGTCATCCCAAATACGGGATGACTCATAAAGAGTGTACGTTTTCTAATAGCCGCGTCGAGGTTCGCGACGTGGAGCCTTTTTAGGTGCAACCTTTGGGCGGACTGGCTTATTGCGCTTGCGACCACGACCTCCCCAGCCAAGATCCTCATCTTCCTCATCTTCCTCGGCCTCGCCTTCGCTCAGCCCTCTCTTCCTCATTTCCTCAGCCTCGTCTTCCTCAGCCTCCTCCTCATCTGGAAGTTCGTCTTCGTCTTTTTCTTCGTCGCCGGGGCCGAGATCCATATCTGGAATATCTATGTCGTCTACGACCTCTTCCTGGAAATCGGGTGCATCGGCGTTATCGGTTTCCAGATCGATCTCTTCCGGTTCAGAATCGACTGAACTCTTCAGGAGTAGCCAGAGGTTCTGCCACAGGATGCACAATTCGCTCGTCCTGGTCATCAAATTGGGCATCGCTGCTATCATCATAAGATGTACTTCGCACTACTTCTGCGTAGAGGAAGAGTTGGTTCAAGTACCTCTGCTTCAGCCGCTTCGTCCTCCTTAGGAGCGCCAATGATGCGGCGTCCTGCAGCAACGTCGAGCCAGAACTGCGAATAGTAATGTGTACGGTCTGAGTCTTTCTCGCTATCTTTTCTTGTCATTGTAAAGTGGCGCGGCTGAAACCCCTCCAGCTTAGTAGATGGGGAGGAGCCACGCCCTCCTTCCTGTTTTTTATGAGTCCCTACATAAAGCAGGAACATGACGGTGTACTTGTGAGAATCGGGCACATAATGGGTCCGGTTCCTCAGATGAGCTGTTTATTAGGACGATGGTTATGTAGATCCCACCGCTGAGTGGATCATTTCAGAATGCCAGACTCAGGGTATACGACCATACCTATGAGAAAATGTTACCACTTCATAATAAAAAGAAAGTATTCGGCTGTCAAGAGACAATATAATGCTATCAAGCCGCCTCTAGAGCCAGGCGAAGCCCTGTCAATACCCTATGTGCATGAATTTTTTGGGCAGAGTGTTTGTCGACTTGTCATAATGAACCTATAATAGAGGGAAGATGTTTTGCTTTAGACCCTTTCTTCTGCCATTATGCATCTTATTATCAGGAATGGAAGAAATTTGCTGTTGGTATCTCCTGGTTGCCTGATAAGTGATGCACGAAAGGGGCCAGATGTAGTAATTGGAGGAAACCTTTGACAAGGATTCTTGATAGTATCGATAGTCCAGAGCAGTTGCGTGCCCTGACAACATCCCAGATGGAAGAACTAGCGCAAGAGATCAGGCGCGAGATCATTGAAAAAGTTTCAGTGAGGGGTGGGCACCTGGCCCCTAACCTGGGCGTGGTCGAGCTGACCATGGCTCTGCATTATGCTTTTCATACGCCTGAAGACCTGCTTGTATGGGATATCGGTCACCAGGCATACGTCCATAAATTGCTAACTGGTCGTCGCGAGCGCTTTCACACGATCCGTCAATTTGGAGGTCTTTCAGGCTATCTGCGCCGTGAAGAAAGTCCGTATGATGTCTTTGGTGCCAGTCATGCCAGCACCTCCATTTCGGCCGCGCTCGGTTTTGCCGCCGCCCGCGATCTGCAAGGCAAAGATTTCAAGGTCGTTGCCATTATCGGCGATGGCGCATTGACTGGTGGAATGGCATTGGAAGCGATCAACAATGCGGGAAGCCTGAAGAAAAATCTGATTATTGTCTTAAATGATAATGATAAATCCATCTCCGATAATGTTGGTGCGCTTCATCATTATCTGGGCAAGGTGCGCCATATGGAGACGATACCCAGCTATCGCCGTCTGCGCGATATGGCGAAAGGCTCAATCGAGCGTCTGCCTGTGCTTGGGGATAAAGCTCGTGAAGCTGCCGGACGTGCCGAAACAAGTTTCAAGCAGTTTGTTATGCATAGTAAGACGGGCGCCATCTTCGAGGAACTTGGCATCAAATTCTTTGGTCCCTTCGATGGGCACGACATTCCAACGATGATCGATGTCTTTGAAAATGTCAAGAAGATCGAGGGACCGGTCATGGTCCAATTTGTAACCAAGAAGGGCAAAGGCTGGGACATCGCCGAGGATGACTCGACCAAGTGGCATGGTCCGGGCGCATTTGATTATGTCACTGGAACGATCAAAAAGAATCCCGCTGATCCTCCCACCTATACCGAAGTGTTTGCTAACACGCTGGTCTCGATTGCCGAAAAGGACGAGTCGGTTGTGGGCATCACCGCCGCTATGTCTGAGGGGACGGGCCTGAAGAAGATGCAGCAGCGTTTCCCTGATCGCTACTTTGATGTGGGCATCGCCGAACAACATGCCGTGACCTTCGCTGGTGGCATCGCTGGTGGTGGCCTGGTGCCCGTTGTTGCCATCTATTCGACGTTTATGCAAAGAGCATTTGATCAGATTGTGCATGACATCTGTACGCAAAATCTGCACGTCGTCTTCGCCATGGATCGTGCGGGCATTGTCGGTGAGGATGGGCCTACGCAGCACGGCGTCTTTGATATCGCGTTCCTGCGCCCCATTCCTGGCATGAAGCTGATGGCTCCGAAAGACGAAGAGGAGCTACGCCACATGCTCTACACCGCCGTCTATATGGATGGTCCCGTCGGCTTACGCTATCCACGTGGCAAGGGTGTTGGCGCGACTTTGAGCAACGAACTGCACAAATTAGAGATCGGCAAAGCTGAACTGCTCAGTCCGGCCACTCTTGAAGAGGCGACACATACGGATTGTGCCATCCTTGCCTATGGATCGACCGTTGCCCAGGCCGAAGAGGCTGCACTGGAACTGGCCGAGGAAGGCATCACCGCTGCCGTCGTGAATGCACGTTGGGCCAAACCGCTCGACGAAGACATGATTCTCACCCTGGCAAAGAGCACGCGCCGCCTGGTGACGATTGAAGATCACGTCGTTGCGGGAGGTTTTGGCAGTGCCGTTCTCGAACTATTGGAGCGTCATAGCATCAAAGATATCGACGTGCGTGTCATCGGCCTGCCCGATAAATTCGTCGAACATGGTGCACCCACGATCCTCAAAGAACTGCACGGGCTATCCTCCGCCCACCTGAAAGAGGTAATACGCGACCTCGTTACCACTCGGGGCCGCGTTTATGACGAACCAATGCGTAAACTGACGCTCAGTAGTGTTCTCAATAAGGACGCAGCGAAATTACTGAATGCACGAAAAACTGTAGTGCTCATGGCAAACATCATTGCGCACGTTCCTGTTGATGTTGCACCCTACCTGGTGTCGATGACGCCCGGGTGAAGCAGTAGGGATGGTGTTTCATCCAGGCGTCGTCACTGTGATCCTTTATCATTGTAACATCTGCACGTGGGCTGATTTATGCGCCCAGGTATGTCTCCCTACCACCATCTTTTAATCGACATTAGATCGAACATTCAATATAAATTGACGTATGTCAATTGATGGAGGTATAACCATGAGCCATTGGACAACGGCAGACATGCCAGATTTGCATGGACATGTCGCACTTGTTACAGGTGCAAATAGTGGATTAGGTCTTGAAACGACGCGTGCGTTGGCGGCAAAAGGTGCGCATGTCATTATGGCTTGCCGTAATCAGGAGAAGGGCGTAAAGCACAGTCCTCTCTTGAGGAGAGTATAGCAGGAGCATCATTAGAACTGGCCGAGCTTGATCTGGCATCGCTTGCATCGATACGCAACTTTGCGGAACGTTTCCAAGCGGATCATACTCAACTCGATCTGCTTTTCAATAATGCAGGTGTGATGGCTATTCCCTATCGGAAGACGCCGGATGGCTTTGAGTGGCAATTTGGCACGAACTACCTGGGTCACTTTGCCCTGACTGGATTGCTGCTCCCGACGTTGCTAGCGACTCCTCAGAGCCGCGTGATCACGACTTCTAGCATGGCACATGCGATGGGAAAGATCGAATTTGACAATTTGAACGGCGAGCGTTCCTATTCGCGCTGGTCGGCCTATGGTCGGAGCAAGTTAGCCGACCTGATGTTTGCCCTTGAGTTGCAGCGTCGTCTGAAGCGTGCAGGAGCTGATACCATCAGTGTCGCCGCGCATCCAGGCTTTTCTCACACCAGTTTGCAATCGACCAGTGTCTACCGAGGCGGGGGCAGTGATTGAACGTGTGATGTATTCTCTCTATAGAGGTCAGAGTGCCGCAATGGGAGCCTTGCCACAGTTGTATGCAGCCACTGCACCATATATCTACGGTGGAGAATATATTGGCCCTGATGGAATGTTCGGCATGGCCGGGTATCCAAAGAAGGTACGCGGAATCAAGCCGGCATATGATGAGCAGATTGCGGCACGTTGTGGGATGTATCGGTTGAGATGACGGGTGTGGATTATGGTGTGCTGCGTTCAAAGGTTCAAGAGAAGGCATAACTGTGTTCTCGGCCCAGGAACCTCTTGCGTAGGGGCGTCACCTTGCGTGCGCCCTGGTGGCATTAAGGATCCATTATGCCCACCAGGGCGCACGCAAGGTGACGCCCCTACGCAAGAGGTTCCCTTCATTCCCTCATTCACTTACGATCTGCCCATCGCGCATCTTAATAATGCGATTCGCTCGTTGCCCAACTTCCAGCGCGTGTGTGACAACCACAAACGTCTGCCCATTCCCTTTATTCAAGTTGCCGAGCAGGTCCATGATCTCCGTTGCCGTCTCGCTATCCAGGTTGCCCGTTGGCTCGTCGGCCCATACGATCGCTGGATCATTGGTGAGGGCGCGTGCAATGGTGACACGCTGCCTCTGACCCCCGGAGAACTCGGCAGGTCGATGGCGGGCACGATCGGATAAGACCAACCATGTCCAGCATCTCCAGTGCTCGTTTCCGCGCCTTTTTGCTGGGAACTTTAGAGACAAGCATGGGCAATTCCACATTCTCCACAGCGGTAAGCACCGGGAGCAGATTGAACTCTTGAAAGATGAAGCCCATATGTTGCGCACGATACGCTGTACGTTCATTATCGCTGAGATCACGCAGATTAGCGCCACGAATGAAGATATCGCCCTCATCAATGGTATCAAGCCCCGCGAGACAATTGAGTAAGGTGGTCTTGCCGGAGCCGCTCTGCCCCATGATAGCGACCATTTCACCTTTCTCTACGGCGAGATCTATCCCTTTGAGAGCCTCAACGTTCAGGTCTCCGCTACGGTACGTTTTCTTTACCTTTTGTGCCTGGATAATCATGATATGTGTTTGTCCTATATCGTGTTCATCAGATTTTTTTATGGGACACGGGCGCACGCGAGGTAGACGTCCCTACGTATGTAACGGTTAACACATATCTATTCTACAATGCGGCGATCTCTTTGAGTCGGGCTGGTTGGCTAATGGTGATATGCTTACGACTGGATGTGATCGTGCCGGCATCTTTGAGTTCGCGCAGTACGGCACTTACTGTTTCGCGGTAGACACCCAGACGTTCAGCCAGTTCTTCATGGCTAAATCCCTCCACCACCAGGACATCGTCCTGCGTATGAGCCAGTTGTAACAGGAGGGTGGCGAGCCGGGCGGAAGTGCTTCTAAATGTTGTATCGATCAGTTGCGCTTCGAGTTGGGTGAAGCGTTGGGTCATGCTTTGCAAGGAAGCCTAAAGCGATTGTCGGGCTTCTGAGAGAGCCAGGTATTCTATGTCTTGCCTGTTGAAAGTAGAGAGTTGTGCACTTGTAACTGTTTCGGCAAAGCTGGTATGCAGTGTTTGTCCGAAGAGGGACAGCTCGCCGAAGCACGCACCAGCCTTCCAGGGTTGCCGTAATCAGCTTTCTGCCATCCGGCGAGATGTAGTAGAGTTGGACACTTCCAGTATTGAGCAAAAAGAGCGTTGTGCCCTTCTCGCCTGGACGATAAAAGATACGTCCAGGCGGGCAGGTGATGACGGTTGTAAGGCGCTCCAGTTCGCTGCAGGTCTGCGGCTGAAGGTGCCCGAAGATGTCACTGCTGGCCAGGAATGATGCCTTCTCGCTCTCGTATAGGGATGAAGGTGGCATTCGCTGGTCGGGTGATTGTTTTTCTTGCACCAGGATATCCTATTATGTACTGTTTGACGCTTTCAATAACAGTGTATTGTATCACACAGTTTTAAGCTCCTGAACTGGTGAGGTAGATAGCTTCAGTACGATTACGTGCATGGAGCTTCTCAAAGATGTTCTGAACGTGCTTGTGAACAGTTGATTCGGCGATAGAGAGTGCACGTGCGATCTCGCGGTTTTTCTGTCCACGACGCATCAGGTCGAGAATCTGCTGTTCGCGATCAGTAAGTGGTCGTGGGAGGAGGCGTAGTGTGGGATCGCTGGCCTGATCTTGCACAGCAGATTTACGTGCACGCCTTGTACGTTTTGGCCCTCTATAGGTAAGGGCATCCATTGAAGCGATCATATCCGGCGTGGGGGACCAGCAGGAAGTGAGCGCTTTTGTAAATGATAAGCCTCTGTTCTCGAAATGCGTGCTGGGTGGATTCCATGGGGAGGTTCCTGCGCTAACCACAGCGTACGCAGATGTGCGACGATGGATGAAGCAAGCGTCGCCGGAATACAGAGATCGTTGCGTGCAGCACAGCGAATGGCGTGAATCAGCGCATCGGGCTCAACATCTCTGGTGAGATAGCCTATTGCACCATGTTGTAATGCCTGGAACACATGCTGCTCCTGGTGGGTTGCTACAAAGATAACCATGCGAGCATGAGGAGAGCAGGCTTGCAGGCGCTCCATTGTTTCAAATCCCTTGCCCACCGGGGATGTCCGGGTCCAGCAAAATCACATCCGGCAATGTCTCTGTCGCCAGAATCGTAGCTTCAAGTGTATTGGATGCCTCCGCGACAACTGACAGGTCCTGCTCTTGCTCAATGACCTCACGTACGGCTCGACTCATCAGCGAGTGATGATCAACAATCATGATCTTTACCATGAGTTCTTCCCTTTCTACTTCTACAGCCCCTTTAAATGACATAAAAGATTAGTATAGATTAGCCATAAATGTGTACGGCTTCTATTATATACTATACTTTTCGCCTCCAAGAAACAGGCAGTAATAGAGTTGTTTCTGTTTGCAAATATGACCGAATAAGCTTCATATTGTAAGATTATATTGACGAGTGCAGCGTACGCGGGCTATTCCACCTGCAGTTCCATTTTCGGCTCCTACTCTAATCGAATAGCTCAATATTTCTGTTTGTGATATATCGTGCGATCTGGTAGCTACTATGCAATAAGGGCATGGGGCTGCTATAATGCATACGAAGTGCGAATATAGCCCGTCGTTGGCCTTCGTAGTCGGACACTGTTGTTGCCTTGGTGCATTAACGTACAGGCCGCATTCATGCCGCCTACTGTCGGGCCACGATTTTTGCGCCCACCTCCAAAGAAATGAATGCACATCAGCCAAAAAAATCTTGCGTCTCAAGCATGACTATGTTATACTTCCGAGTCAGCAGGGGGTAGCCCCTGCGGTTATGCAATTACAACAAAAATCCATTATTAAGTACACACGCTCTCTAGACCGCGCCGACCCTGGGGTCCATAGAATATTCGTACCTGGGGACCCTGACGCTAATAGTTAAGAAGAGAGCGGAGGACAAAGGGAGGTCCGTTTTTGGCAAATATCATTTCAATGAAACAGCTTTTGGAAGCGGGTGTTCACTTCGGGCATCAGACCCGTCGTTGGAACCCCAAAATGCAGCAATTCATCTTTATGGACCGCAATGGTATCCATATTATTGATCTGCAGCAGACGGTAACGCGTCTGAATGACGCCTATAAATTTGTTGAGCAGCTTGTAGCAAGCGGTGGCACCATTCTTTTCGTCGGCACGAAGAAGCAGGCCCAGGAAGCGGTCGCCGAAGAAGCAAAGCGTTGTGGCATGTATTATGTGAATCAGCGCTGGCTGGGTGGTATGTTAACCAACTTCCAGACGATTCAGTTGCGTATTCGTTATCTGCGTGAGCTGGAAGCTCGCCGTGATCGCGGTGACTTTGAGCGCCTGCCTAAAAAAGAAGTACAGCATTTACAGGATGACATGGATCGCCTGGAGCGCATCCTGGGCGGCATCAAAGACATGCGTCGCCTGCCTAATGCCATCTTTATTATCGATACCCGCAAAGAACGTACCGCGGTAACCGAGGCACGTCGCCTGGAGATCCCGGTGATTGCCCTGGCTGATACCAACTGCGATCCCGATGAGATGGATTATCCTATTCCCGCCAATGATGACGCTATTCGCGCGGTTCGCCTGCTCTGTTCCAAGATTGCTGATGCAGCAGTTGAAGGAAGGCGCGAGCTGGAGGCACATGCAGAAAGATGCTGAACCTACGGCTGAGAGTGAAGAGTCCACTTCCGCACCTGTTGAAATAACGACACCTGAAGTTCCCGCAGCGGAAGCACCTGAAGCACCTGCACCAGCCCTGAGATTACCAGCCTAGCACCGCGCACAGCTTGAAGAGGCACCTGAGGCACCTGTTGCGCAGGCCGACTGAAGCTGCACCTGTTGCGCAAGCCGAGCCGGAGCCAGAACCAGTGAGCGCACCCGCCGAGCCAGAACTCGTCGCGAAAGAAGCTCTCTAAGTCTGAGTAGTATTCGTCGGGCGGGGGGTGAGGGGCGTCGCGCCTCCTGCCTCCCGCCTCTTCCTGTGTTTTTGCAGAGATTGTTTTAGCATGCTGGTCTAGCTGTACCAGCATTATACACATTTGTCAAGCACATGGATGCCAGAAAGATGGTCGTAAATCGTTGCACCATCATCGGCATCTGAGTATGATACATAATGAATTGAGGAGAAATTCCGCTATGAACTACGCTGCCACCGATGTAAAAAAGTTGCGCGAGGAGACTGGCGCAACTTTTGCCGATTGTAAGAATGCTTTGACCGAGGCAAAGAGCTGGGATGAAGCCGTGAAGCTTGTTGATGCCAGAAGTGGCCGTAAGGCTGAGAAAATGATTGCTTCTGGTCGCGAAACCAAAGAGGGTGGCGTTTTTTCCTATGTCCATCATAATCACAGCGTAGGCGTTTTGCTTGAACTCAATTGCAGCACCGATTTTGTGGCACGCAGCGAGAGCTTCCGCACCCTGGCAAGTGAGCTGGCTCTGCAGATCACTGGCCTTGCGCCTAAGTATGTCAGTTTTGAGGATGTGCCTGCTGAAGTTCTTGATGAGGCGCGTCGTCAGGCAGCGGAAGATCCTTCCATGGCGCGTGTGCCAGAGGGCAGGCGTGAGGAAGTGCTCAGCAATAAAGTCAAAAAGACCATTGGGGAGCAGGTTCTGCTGTTGCAGCCCTGGGTCAAAGACGAGTCTGTGACTATTGGTGATCTTGTACGCAAGGTTATTGCCGAGACTGGTGAGAATATTGTTGTGCGGCGCTTCAGCCGTTTCAAGTTGGGTGAATAAGTAGAGGGTCTGAGTATGGCAGTTGAACTGAAGTATCGGCGTATCTTGCTGAAACTGAGTGGTGAGGCGTTGGGAGCACAAGGCACAGGCATTGATGCCGTGACCGTGCACAGCATCGCGGCAGAAGTCAGGCGTGTGCATGCGTTAGGAGTACAGATAGCGATGGTCATTGGTGGAGGGAATATGTGGCGTGGCGCTGATGCAGCCGCCACCGGCATAGACCGTGCCACCGCTGACTATGTAGGTATGCTGGCAACAGTAATGAACTCGCTGGTCATGCAAGATGCGATGGAAAAACTTGGCATGGAGACGCGAGTGCAGACTGCCATAGAGATGCCACCTGTGGCTGAACCATTTATCCGCCGTCGTGCGGAGCGCCACCTGGAAAAGGGGCGCGTGGTGATTCTTGCCGCGGGTAGCGGAAACCCGTTTTTCACAACTGATACAGCGGCAGCCTTACGGGCCGTTGAATTGAACACAGACGTGTTGCTCAAAGCAACGAAAGTAGATGGCATCTACGACGACGATCCTATGCGTAACCCCAATGCCCGTAAATTTGAGGAGATCAGCTACATGCAGGCCCTCAATATGGGACTCAAGGTTATGGATAGTACCGCGCTTTCTCTCTGTAAAGATAACACCATGCCTATTATCGTCTTCAATCTACATCAGGCAGGGGCGTTGGAGATGATAGTACGTGGCGGAAAGTGTGGTACACTCGTCACAGAGGATAAGCCTACTTCCTGAGGAGCGATCCAGACTTGCTCTGGTATGTTGCATCGCTGCGTTGTTAAGAGAAAACCCGTTGACGATAGAAAAAGGGGTAAGCTATGACAGCAGATTTACTTGGGGATGCGGAAAGACGAATGCAAAAAGCGATCGAGGCTCTCAAGCAGGATCTTGCCGCTATTCGTACCGGGCGTGCCAGCCTGGCTCTGATCGAACGGATCACCGTCGATTATTATGGTGCGCCAACGCCGATCAATCAGGTCGCATCAGTCTCTGTTCCAGAGGCTCGCTTGCTGGTGATTCAGCCCTGGGACAAGAAAATGTTGACCGATATTGAGAAGGCGATTCAGAAGTCGGATCTGGGTATTAACCCAAATAACGATGGACAGGTTATTCGCTTGAATGTTCCGCCAATGAACGAAGAACGGCGCCGTGACCTTGTGAAATCACTCCATAAGAAACTGGATGAGCACAAGGTAGCGGTGCGTAACGTGCGGCGCGATATTCAAGACAAGCTACGCGATCGTGAAAAAAAGAAGGAAGTTTCCGAGGACGAGCTGAAGCGTAGTACTGAAAAGTTGCAGAAGCTCACCGACCGCTACATCGACGAGATGGATAAAGTCGGCAAGACCAAGGAACAGGAGATTCTGGAGGTCTAACGTTGGCCAGGATACAAAGTCTCTTCTCTTCAACAAAGAAGAAAGAGGAAACACAGTCACAATCTATTGCATCTGAGCAACAAGAATGCCCCGTACGCCATCTTGCCTTTATCATGGATGGCAATGGGCGCTGGGCGACAAAACGTCATCTACCACGCCTGGCTGGTCATAAAGCTGGCGTCACTGCGTTACGGCGCGTCGTCGAATGCGCGGCAGATGAAAATATCGAGATGCTCAGCGTGTACGCCTTTTCAACCGAGAACTGGAGGCGACCTCGCAGTGAAGTAGAGGGTTTGATGCGTCTCTTCTGGGAGACCATTCGCTCGGATCTGGAGAAGTTACACCGCGATGGAGTGCGGCTGCGTCATCTTGGTCGCTTGCATGACCTGTCACCCGACATTCAAAAAGCTGTTAGGAGACTCGGTGGAGTTGACACGCAATAACACACGTATCGGCCTGAATGTCTGCTTCAATTATGGTGGGAGAGCAGAACTGGTAGACGCCATACAGCCAGATTATTGCCGATGGCCGTTCTCCAGATACCATTACTGAAGAGCTGATCAGCTCTTATTTATACTCGCGCGATCTGCCAGACCCTGACATGGTGATTCGTACGGCGGGAGAGATGCGCGTCAGTAACTTTCTGTTATGGCAAAGTGCCTACAGTGAGTATTACGCGACACCAACGCTCTGGCCTGATTTTGGACGGGAAGATCTCCTTGCAGCACTGGACAGCTATCGTCAACGCACAGCGCCGTTTCGGAGGCGTAGTTGTCTCTCCAACCCAATAATATAAGTAGCAAGATAGGATGGTTAGAAATGCCGTCCTATTTTGTTATAAAGAGTGAGTATCTTTGCCGTCGAAAGAGGATGGTAGTTATTTGCAAGGTGCCAGTGAACAGAAGAGAGAATCGGGGATGCCCGAACCTGAAAAGGTAAAGAAGCCCAGAGCCAATCCGTTGGGCAACGCTGGCTAACGGCCGGCATTGCTATACCTATTGTGCTGGTGTTTGTCTGGTTTGGCGGCTGGGTTTCATTTGCGGCTATCGTGTTAGTCGTCGTGCTAGGAACGTTTGAACTCCGTAGCATGATGCTTCATGCCGGTTATCATCCCGTGATCTGGGTTAGTTTTGGCTCTGAGTCGCTTTTGTCGATCTCCGCAATGGTACCTCAACGAATATAGACTTTTGATTATAGAGATGAGCGTGGGAAGCGCGATGCTGATCTCGTTTCTTTGCATCCTTTGCCGTAAGCAACTTCATGGAGCCATGGTCGATTGGGCGCTTACACTGGCAATCTCTCTTTATCTGGGTTGGCCCATGAGCTGTTTATTGGTTTTACGTGGCTATGGATCAGGCATATTTCATCCCGGCGCTGCTCTATGGCTGACATTGCCCGCCGGCATATGGTGGCTGCTTGTGATACTGCTGGGTGTGTGGGGTTTTGATGGCGCCGCATTTTTTAGCGGGCGTTATTTTGGTCGGCACAAGTTAGCTCCGATGATCAGCCCGGCCAAAGACCTGGGAAGGTGTGGCTGGCGGATTGGTTCTCTCCATCATTGCCTGCCTTGATTCTTACAATTGTACCTTTGCATGTACCGTGGTATCTTGCGATCCTGCTCGGCATGCTTATTGGAGGCGCGGCAACATTAGGCGATCTCGCTGAATCACTGATTAAGCGCCAAACACACGTAAAAGATAGTGGGCAGATTATGCCAGGACATGGCGGCATGCTCGATCGCATCGACAGTATCCTGTTTGCCGCCGTTGTCGTCTACATCTTTGCCCAACTCATGCAAATATGGTAAACACTGTAGGGTGCCGCGTTGATGCCGCCCATCGTACGGGCTTGATTTATCGCGCCCACACGTATTTTCATATACCCTGACCAATGAGTGCTATAATTTAAATAGGTGTAGTGTTGGAAAAGCGGATCAAAAAAGATCGTATGAAGACATTTCCTAGACGCATTGCTTTACTTGGGAGTACAGGTTCGATCGGTCGCCAGACGCTCGACGTTGTGCGGCGTTTCCCCAACCATTTTCAGGTCGTTGCCCTTGCCGCCCGCAGTAATGTTGAATTACTGGCGCAACAGGTGCAGGAGTTCAAGCCCTCCCTCGTGACCTGTTTCGCAGATACCCCCGGCGTAGAAGAGAAAGCGCGAGAGCTTTTGCCGGGCGTGGTGATTGGTGAACAGGGACTGCTGGAGGTCGCAACGCATCCCGAAGCCGATATTGTGGTCGCGGCTACCTCTGGTCTCAGAGGTCTCAAGCCAACGTTGGCCGCTATCGGTGCTGGAAAAACAATTGCGCTGGCGAACAAAGAGACGCTGGTGATGGCCGGGCACCTGGTCATGCAGGTTGCGCAACGAGCTGGAGTGCCCATTCTGCCCATCGATAGCGAGCATAGTGCGATCTGGCAATGTCTACGTGGAGAAGACAACGCGGACATTCAGCGCCTACTCCTGACCGCATCAGGTGGACCATTTCGTCACACTCCCTTAGAGGCATTGAAAGATGTCACCGTCGAGCAGGCATTGGCGCATCCCACGTGGCGTATGGGACCCAAGATCACCATAGATTCCGCCACTCTTATGAATAAAGGGCTGGAGGTGCTTGAAGCTCACTGGCTCTTCGATGTTCCTTATGAACGTATTGACGTTGTGGTGCATCCTGAAAGTATTATTCATTCGATGGTGGAGTTCGTTGATGGCTCCATCAAGATGCAGGCCAGCTTACCAAGCATGCATCTACCGATTATGAACGCTCTGGCCCATCCACAACGTTTAAATAATGCCGATACCGACTTTATACGCGAGTTGCGCTGGTCCGATGTGGGGCGTCTCAATTTTGAAGATCTCGATCGTGAGCGCGTTTCCCTTGTTTCCGCCTGGCGTTGGAGGCAGGTAAGAAAGGTGGAACATATCCCTCTGCCCTGGTAGGCGCTGACGAAGAGGCGGTCGAACTGTTTTTGAGCGGTGCGCTCGACTTCCTTGGCATTGCTCGCTTGATAGAAGAGGTATTAGAGCGTCATCAATCGATAGAGCAACCAGATGTAACGATGATATTGGAGGCATGTGCATGGGCGCGTAAGACAGCGCGGGAACTCAGCAAGAGGCATGCCGGGCATTCAAGATGATCTAACCGTTATCTCGTGTCGGTATTTGCCCTTTCCCCGTTCTGGTCTGACAATGCATCCTATTCATAAAGAGAGAATTTTTGGCAATGGAAAATGCCTGTGTTCAAAGTACAAAGGCATAATTCATTTTATTAGTAAAAACAATTCTGCTTCTCTTAGTGATCGTACTCATTTTTTAAAATGAGATGAAAAGAGAGGCGAAATGGAGCAATTAATTCAGTTATGCGGAAAAAAACTCGACAAATTCATGTTGGCAATGTAGCAATCGGTGGAGATGCGCCAGTTGCGGTGCAATCCATGACCACCACGTACACACGCGACGTAGAAAGCACGGTTGCTCAGATACAGCGTCTTGAGGATGTTGGCTGTGAGATCGTGCGTGTTGCGGTCCCTGAGATGGAGGATGCCGTTGTGCTTGCTGAGATCAAGCGCCGCATCCATATCCCGCTCGTTGCTGACGTTCACTATAATCCCGCGCTTGCATTAGAGGCGATTAAGCAGGGAATTGATAAAGTGCGCATCAATCCCGGCAACCTGCTCAATGGACGCAAATCGCTGGAGCAGATTGTAAAGGCGGCGAAAGAGCGCAACATCGCCATGCGTATCGGCGTCAATTCCGGTTCCATTGATGCACTTGATAAGCTTGCCCAGGTGCAGCGCATCCAGGTACGCCTGCGCGATGACGGCACACTGGAGCGTAGCGATCCCGCTGAAGCTCGTCGTAAAGAGCGAGAGCATCTAGCCGGACGTATGGTTGCTAAAGCATTAGAGTATATAAGCTGGTGTGAGGAACTTGATTACCATGAGATCGTAGTATCGCTCAAGTCTTCGACGGTCCTTACGGCGGTTGAAGCCTATCGTCTCTTCTCGCAGCGTTCGGACTATCCTCTCCACCTTGGAATTACCGAGGCTGGTACATTGGTTGCTGGCTCTGTGAAGTCCGCGCTTGGCATGGGAATGCTGCTGGCCGACGGGATTGGCGATACGCTGCGTGTCAGCCTGAGTGCCGAACCAGAGGAAGAGATTCCAGTTGCCTACGAGATTTTGCGCTCGTTGGAGTTGCGTAATCGCGGCGTCACCTTTGTCTCCTGCCCATCGTGTGGGCGTGTTGAGATCGATGTAATCAGCGTAGCCAATGAAGTTGAGAAGCGCCTGGCAAAGGTGCAGACGCCTATTCATGTTGCGGTCATGGGCTGCGTTGTCAATGGCCCTGGAGAGTCGCGTGATGCGGATGTGGGTCTTGCTGGTGGTAAAGGTGTGGGCGTCCTCTTCCGCAAAGGTGAAGTCATTAGGAAAGTGCCTGAGGATCAGTTCCTGGACGCGGTATTGAAGGAAGTTGCCAGCCTGCTGCCCGAAGCTGAGGCCCGGGTTGTGTATCCAGAAGGTGGTATTAAAGAGACTGCGGGTACACACCGTACACGAGATGAGGGAATGAATTTGCCGATCTTGCAACGATAACCGATCACCCAGTTGTAGGGGCGCGATGAGCGGAGCGAATAAGCCCGTGCTCCCGCGCCCTCGTGCCTCGTGCCTCGTGCCCCCTACAACCAACCCCTACACTCCCATTCACCGCAAGGAGACTCCTATGAATTTCTTGAGGCTGCACTGGTTTGATCTGGGCCTGGTGCTGGCGGTGGGAGTCGGTGTGTTTGTGCTCATCGCCGATCCTTCTTACCTCGCCCTGTTGCTCTGGCTCAGTTTGATCACCCTGTTCCTGCATCAATTTGAGGAATATCGTTACCCTGGCTATTTCCCCGGTATGATGAACTCAGTCATGTTTTCTAGTCGGCAACCCGATCGCTATCCCCTCAATGCTCAGACCTCGCTCATCGTCAACGTGATAATCGGTTGGCTGTTTTATTTCCTCGCAGCTGTCTTCAACGAAAAAGCTCTATGGCTGGGCATTGCCACAATGCTGGTTTCAGTTGGCAATTTTATTGTCCATACATTTCTTTTCAACATCAGGGGCAAGACGGCCTATAATCCAGGTATGCTAACCGCTATCGTGTTTTTCCTGCCTCTGTCCGTTTATTTCTTTTTCTGGGTCATCCAGCATAACGCTGCTTCGTCGCTGGATTGGATCGTGGGCATTGTACTGGGGATTGCTCTTAACTACATCGGAGTCATCAAAGTGATTGATTGGATGAAAGATGAAAACACCTCCTACGTCTTTCCGGCAAGGTGTCTGCTTCCCAGGCAACAAAAAACGCATCCTGAACGATCATCATGAAAGCAATGTTGACAGAACAATCCCTTGCAAGAAAATATTAGTATCGATATCTGTCTATTTGTCTCTCTTCTATAATGGTTGCAGGGAAAATATTTGTGACTACAGGCTGGCACTTCAGGTAAGGAGAAAGGGCATAATTGTATGGGCGACGACCTGCAACAACAAGAAGAGTTGGCTGAGAATGAACACGACTTGCGCCTGCTCGTCAGATTCCATGCCCCAGATCGTCTGGACTGCGCGTCCAGATGGCTGGCTCGATTACTATAATCAAAAATGGTTTGATTATACTGGAATGACGTTCGCGCAAACCCAGGGCTGGGGCTGGGCAGCGGTCTTACATTCCGATGACCTGCTACAAACCCTTGAAGCCTGGATGTATTCTGTGAAAACTGGCGAAATTTTCGAGATCGAGTATCGCCTTAAACAGGCCTCCGATAACATGTATCACTGGCACCTTAGTCGGGCGTTGCCAGTAAAAGATGAGCAGGGAGCTGTCCTCAAATGGTTTGGCACCTGCACCGATATTCAGACATGAGAAGTTCGCCGAACAAAAACTTGTTCATCAGCTCTCACAAGAACAACTGGCACGAAAAGATGCAGAGCAGGCAGGAATGACGCTTCTCCAGTTGAATCAGGCGCAACGTAATTTTATCTCCGTCATCAGTCACGAATTCAGAGCAACATTGACGAGCATTCAAGGTTTTAGCGCTCTTCTGCGTGACGAAGATTTTGATGCTGCCGAGACGAGAGAATACGCAAACGATATTCACACTGATGCCCTTCGCCTCCATCGTATGATCGATAATCTGCTTGACCTGGAAAAGATACAGGCAGGCAAAATGGAACTGGTACCGGAAACTGTCGATCTGAATGCTCTTGTGAAGGAGGCTGTCGAGCATACCCGCCAGACATCTTTATGGCACACCTTTTCTTTTCAGGGCGATGATCGCACTCCCAGCAATAGAGGCTGATCGCGATAAAATCATGCAGGTCCTGACAAATCTACTCTCTAATGCGGTAAAATATTCGCCTCATGGAGGAGCAATTCATCGTGCCAGTGCATTAGAAGACGCAGGTGTACATGTCTCTGTACAAGATGAAGGCATAGGCATTCATCCAGATATGCTCGACCAGGTATTTATTCCGTATAGCCGCATTCATTCAGCAGCGACCCAATATATTCAAGGAACCGGATTGGGGCTTCCCATTGTGCGCCAGATCATTGAGATGCATACGGGCAAGGTCTGGGTGGAAAGCGAACTGGACCACGGCTCTTGCTTCCACTTTATCCTTCCATTACACGTACCAATCGATCTCAACTTCGGATAATGAGCCAGAGGTACAGAGCGATACTTGCCCCTACTCCATCAGTTCCTGATATTCATCCTTCTAAGAGGACAGGCTCCTGTGCTTCCATCATAATCTCCTTGTCACCTATCAGAGGCTTTTAATCGTGTTGAATACAGAGTACTTCCGCTAAAATGTTCATCGTGTATGCCTACCCCTTTTTAGCTGAAGAATACGGATCTCTACGTAGAGATCCGTAAATGCATTCACCTGGTCATTGATTAAATGAGAGGAGTCGGTTATGCTTCTGGCAATGCTCGCGGTCGACCCGTTGCGGCTGCACCTCAATGTCCTGGATTTCGGCATCCTAATCGTCTACTTCGCCCTGGTCATCACTATCGGCGTCCTCGCCCGGCGTGCCATCGCCACCAGCGAGGACTTTCTGCTGGCCGGACGCTCCTTACCCGCCTGGATCACCGGCCTCGCCTTTGTCTCCGCCAACCTCGGGGCCATCGAGATCCTCGGCATGGCGGCCAATGGTGCCCAGTATGGCTGGTCGACCGTCCACTTCTACTGGATCGGTGCTGTCCCGGCCATGGTCTTCCTCGGTCTGGTGATGATGCCCTTCTACTACGGCTCGCGGGTGCGTAGCGTTCCCGAGTACCTGCGTCGTCGCTTCAACGCACCAACCCACCTCTTCAATGCGCTCACATTCGCCGTCTCCACTGTGCTCATCGCCGGGGTCAACCTCTATGCCCTGGGGATCATCCTGGAGGCACTGCTGGGCTGGCCGTTGTGGCTTTCCATCATCGTCGCAGCTGGCTTTGTGCTGGCCTATATCACGCTCGGTGGCCTCTCCGGCGCGATCTACAACGAGGTCCTGCAGTTCTTCGTGATCCTGGCCGGACTCATCCCTATCGTGATCGTCGGCCTGGCGCACGTCGGCGGCTGGGCTGGCTTGCAAACCGCAGTGATGCACACGCCCCTGGGCCACGATGCCTTCCACGCATGGAAGGGCATCGGTATCCCCTGGTCCAACCCGCTGGGCGATTGGATCGGCATTGTCTTTGGGCTTGGCTTCGTGCTCTCGTTTGGCTACTGGACGACCAACTTTGCTGAAGTGCAGCGAGCACTCTCGGCCAAGGACCTCTCAGCCGGGCAGCGCACTCCTCTCATCGGTGCCTTTCCCAAAATCTTCATTCCTTTCCTGACTATCATCCCTGGCCTGCTCGCTCTGATCCTGGTGCCACACCTGGGCACTCCCTCGGGCCTTCCCTACAATGACGCGATCCCGCTGCTGATGAACCAGTTCCTGCCCAACGGGGTGCTCGGCATAGCGATGGCTGGCCTGATGGCGGCCTTCATGGCCGGGATGGCGGCCAACGTCTCCGCATTCAACACGGTGTTCACCTACGACATCTGGCAGTCCTACGTCCGCCGCGACCGCTCCGACAACTACTATCTCCGGGTCGGCCAGATTGTGACCATCGTCGGGGTGCTGATCGGAATCCTGACCGCCTTCATTGCAGCAGGCTACAGCAACATTATGAACTATATCCAGTTGCTGTTCTCGTTCTTCAACGCCCCACTGTTCGCGACGTTCATCATTGCGATGTTCTGGAAGCGGGTCTCGCCGTGGTCGGGTATTCTCGGACTGGCAGCAGGCACGCTTGCCGCAGCGATCTTCCACTTTGTGGCGTTCAACCTGCCGTACTTCTATCCCGGCGGCCACATCGACGCGGCGCACCTCACCATCAACGCCCAGATGCAGAACTTCTACGGGGCCATTGCCGCCTTCCTGGCCGACGCGGTGGTGACCGTCATCGTGACCTACCTGGGCAAACCAAAGCCGCTGTCTGAGCTGGGCGGTCTGGTCTGGGGGGTCCCGGACCCCAACGCGCCCGACCCATCGAAGATAGCCCGGCCACCGTGGTGGAAGTCGCCAGCGGTGCTCGGATGGACCGCAATCGGCATCACGGTCTTGCTCTCCCTGATCTTCATCTAGCCACCAGAAACGAAAGGAGCATATAATGAGCCAACAGTCGGCCCAACCAAAGCCGTTGCCATCGGCGGCGGCCAAGCTATTCGACCTGCGCATCCTGATCGGAGGCCTGTTCACTCTCTACGGAGTGGTGCTGATTTTTGCCGGGATCTTCGACGGTCCAGCAGAGATACAGAAAGCATCCGGCATCAACATCAACCTGTGGATGGGCATCGGCATGCTGATCCTCGGGCTGCTGTTCCTGCTGTGGTGGCGGGTTCTGCCGGTTCTACGCCCCGCGGACGACTCGTCACAAGAGGTCGAACCCGGCGCACAACGTACTGCTGAGATCTGTGCCAGACAAAGGCACAAGTGCCCCCGAAGCAGAGCGTGACAGAGTGATGCCAGCCTCTCATGTAAAACGAATACTTCATGAGAAAAGGAGGACATGAATTACCCCTCTAAACAGCTTTGCGATGGCAATATGATCAGTGCTTTTTTCTGCTTCCCGTAGTATACTAGGTCGCACAATCGGTATTGTGACGACGTATAAGGAGGCAGTATTATGGCACGACAAGAATTTCCTATTGAACAGCAATTACGCAAAGATATCACGGATGCGCAGAAAGCACGCGACCAATCCCGTCTCGATACATTACGGATGGCTCTGGGCGCAATTCATAATCTTGAGGTCGCACGCACAGACCGCAAAAATCCTGAGTATGGGCAGCCTCTGACGGAAGCCGACACAATGAAAGTATTAGAACAGGAAATCAAAAAGCGCAATCAGGCGATCCCTCTTTATGAGCAGGGCGGTCGCACAGAACTGGTCCAAAAAAAACGGCACGAACTGGATATATTGCAGGCATATGTACAGGCGGGACAGATGAGCGACGACGATATCCGGGCCATTGTCAGCCAACTGATCGCCGAACATGGCAAGGATTTCCGGAAAGTGATGCCTCTGGCCTCTAAAGAAACACGTGGTCGCGCCGATGGAAAACGTGTCAACACGATTGTGCGTGAAATGACCCAGTAGAGATTACGTCACGTAAGGGCAGCATAAACGCGGCCCTTATGTGACGTAATCACGAATTCTGTTTGGAGAATAGCTGACGATCCGCTGGCAATATTCCCATATTTGCCAGGACAGGACCGATCTCTTGTAGTACTTGCATCATTAAGCGGTGTGCCTCTCTCCCATCAATAAAACAAGAACAGATATACTGGCAGGCGGTAATTAACGTAGCGAATCCCGCAAAGAGATCTTCTCGCGACATACGGTCAAGAAATGAACGATCC
Organism: uncultured Chloroflexia bacterium; assembly: GCA_963731415.1. GTDB lineage: Bacteria > Chloroflexota > Ktedonobacteria > Ktedonobacterales > Ktedonobacteraceae > JACDAE01. The sequence continues at coordinate 414,217 of CAVSVN010000013.1, read as the reverse complement.
CTCACCTGTAAATACCCGCCGGGCGCAATCTGCAAACTGGCAAAAGCAGGGAACCTTGAAGCACAATCATCGAGGATATTCTGCAATGCCTTTAATCCCTCTTCATGCCCAATCAGGTGAGCCATGGCAAGAGACACTCGGCAAGTTCCCTCCATAAGTACCTGCCACTCCCAGGGAGCAATAAGCTGTCGACCTTCATCAAGCGCAACAATATTACTATCGATAATCTTCGGCAACTGAGGCAATGCGACGAACCCTTGCTGATGAAGATGTACCAGCACCTCATCCAGAACGTGTTCATACTCACTGGCAAGGATTTCATCTTCCATTGTGATACCACGATCAAAGTGGAGAAATGCATGCTTCCATTCACGCAATTCATCCAGGATAATATGGGCATCTCCACGATTGCCAACTACCTGTGCCAGTTTGCCTGCGCGAAAATAGAGATGGGCAATACTAAAGCGCTCAGTATTTCGCAGCGTGAGACGGCCAAATGTCCGCATGCGTCTCACTTGCTGCACAATATTCGCCAGATCATGCAACGAACCCTGCCATGAAGAGCCAAAAAGGCTTGCTTGGGGCACAACACACTACCTTTTACCTGGATTGCCAGGCAACCTCTAGTCAATACAACACGTAGAGTACAGAGAAATAAACATATCGCAAAATATGATACAAAGAAGCATCATCCACTGTCAAGCCGTTAGAGCTACGGATATCACCGATGATGCATTTCATAATAAAAAATTAATGTCACTATCCTAACTGATATACCTCGTGACAAAACTCACAAAAGCCTACCAGCTTACCATCCCGCTCTTCCACGCTGGTGAAACGACGCGCACAACGGCATACATAGCCATGCAGACGAGCAGGATTGCCAAAGACCAGGGCATGTGCCGGTATATCCTTTGTCACGACTGAACCAGCTCCTATCAACGCAAAGGTACCTATGGTTATACCACAGACAATCACTGATGCCAGCACCAATAGAAGCTCCATAGTGAACCAGGGTGGGCGTCACTACCCAATCATCAGCACTTTTCAACTTGCCATCGGGAGTGATTGCACGCGGAAACATATCATTCGTAAAACAGACATGTGGGCCAACAAAAACGCCATCTTCAATCGTCACTCCCTCAAAAATGGAGACATGGTTCTGGATTTTCACGCGTGAGCCGATGCGCACATGCGACTCAACGTACACTCCTTTGCCGATGTTACACATCTCACCGATCTGTGCCTGCGCACGTACATGCGCCTGACGCCAGATGCGTGTCCCTTCACCAATCTGCGCTCCGACTTCAACTTCAGCAGAGGGATGAACATAAAAAGATGTATTTAAATGCTCCATAACCACATATACCTCCTGGACAAAAGAGATCATCATTTCAAAGTAGTCTGGATAGCGCGATACGAGAAACAACAGCATAGAGCGTTGTTGGAGTGCATAGTAAAATGCTAAACTATTCGTAGCGCATAGTGGGCATACTCCAGACGCTCTATACGTCGAATAAGCAAACGCATTCGCCTGGATCAACCAGGACAGGGAAAATCGTACATCCAGTCAACGCACTGAGAGTATTCAATATGCTAGCTATTCTTTGGCTCAGTAATAGCTACAGTTAGTATACCCCGCTCTCCTCCAACAACTACACACTGATGACGTTTCATTACAGCGACAGGCAAGAGGTGTCGATAACGCCCTGGTATACGTCGTAACGTCCATAATCTTGGAATTATAGCATCTTGTAATTCGTAATCTAGCGGCTGTTTCCGCTTTTTATCAGGCATAAGTTGTACAAATCTCCTTATCCTATACCGCATTTCATACAGAATAATTCATCAATGTGGAAATAAGATAGAAAATACATACAGATATGTATAAAAAAAGGATGAATCGATAGAGAATTTTACACAGTAGGATATCTGGAGAACAAATACTACGGTGCTCATTTATACAACTCGCCTGATGAGGAGAGCCAGAAAAGCTCTTCCCTCAGTCATGCAAGGTAGAGCCCTTCCCTATTCATGTAGTGCTGCAAACCAATAGTAATAGAAAAAAGATTACATGGAGACGACACGTAATGGACGTGACGCTTCTTTCATATCTGCCTCGTCAGCAGGACGGCGAATGAGCGTATACCCGACCCCCGGTACCGTAAGAATATAACGAGGATTACCAGGGTCAGGCTCAACCTTCTGGCGCAGATGGCGTATATGGGCTTTTATCAGACCCGCATCTCCATCCCCTCATAACCCCACACATGGGTCACAATCTGATTGGCTGTACACACATCATTTGCACTAATAGCAAGTAAATGGAGAAGCTTACTCTCCGTTGGCGTCAGACGCATCGTTTTTCCATGTGCGATCACTTCGTTATGAAGCGAGTCAATACAAATAGGACCAACTGTCACAATGGAGGATGGCCGACGCTCCAGCGTAGAACGCGATCTTCTACTTACCGCACGAATACGTGCCAGTAATTGAGAAGGGAAAAAATGGCTTGCGCAGGTAATCATCTGCACCCGATTCCAGACAACGTACTTCATCTCGTACATCTTTCTCATCAGTCACCACAAGAATCAATGCATCATGTTTATTGCGTAATTCACGGCACATGGTCAGCATATCTACATCTTTCAATGCTGTATCCATAATAACGATATCGGGTCGCTGCTCTATCCACTCACTTCTGGCTCTCTCAGCCGTATAGGCACGATATACCTCATACCCAAGCGTTTTCAGCCAGCTTGTGAGCATCTCGACGAGATCGCGATCACTATCAACGACCAGTAACTTCATCGTAGTTCCTCTCTCTTTGTAAATCCATTACGCTATGCCTTCTTCTATATATTGATGCATGCTTCTCTGCTTGCTCTCTTAATGTCTAGTAAAGTACATGTAGCGTTCAATGTAATTCATCTACTTTGTTAAGCCCGATAAAATATCTTCGCGAACGTTCACTAATCAGCTTTCCATACCTGCTGATACGAACGTACTTTCCTTAGAGGATAAGATTGGAATGCATCAATATATGCCTGCAGCATACGAAGAACACTACCTGACACTGGCATCCGAATAGGATAGTACAGATATCTATACGCTTTCGATGCCTCTTGCCTTGGAGCGTATCATCTGCAAACTACTAAGTATATGCTCTTCCCTCTACAGCATACACTTAGATAACGCCTACAACTACAGAGCGGATTACATCTATCAAATCTACAAGAAAACTGAACCAATCAGGCTACTCAATCTAAAATTTAGAATCATTCTATAAATACTATAACCTATAGATGATCAAATTGCAATGGAATCAACAGGTACTATCTCACAATTTTTATCTATTGCCAGTGTACTACCCATTTTTTGGATGAGCTTCATATTCTCTTCTCATTCTATATACGATTAGTACATTGTTTTTTGGGGAATGAAATGTGACTTCTTAAGTGACAAGGAGCTGATAAAACCTGCTAAATGGTCACAAGCAATCCTACCACCAATGCCAAGTAATCCACCAACGAATACCTGAATTGGTGTGTGACCTATCAATTCACGCAGGCGCTTCTCGGCAAAAGGCTTCCCTTGAAATGCTTCATCGATCATCTGATTGAGGATACGTGCCTGAATACTTACCGCCCGCCGCACCCCTGCCGCATCATACATCACAATACTTGCCAGCACTACGGTAATAGCGAATGTGACTGAGCCAACTCCTGCCACACGCCCTGTTGCTGTTGCTAGTCCTGTTACAAGAGATGAGTGGGAACTGGGCATGCCCCCGGATGAAACCAGGCGCCCAACCACAAGTTTACGTTGTCTGAATGAGATCGTAGATTGTCTTTGTTACCTGTGCTATTGCCCAGGCCAGAAATGCTGCCACCAAGGCACGATTCTCGAAAAGTGTATTATTCATCATGACGCAATAGTATCTCTCCCCTCTATAGATCAAGGGGCTGCATCGACAGCGTACCGCTACTATCAACGCTTAGCTGTTGAACGCTTAATTCAGCTTTTTGCAATAATTCATTACAATAGTGTGCCAGTTTCATGCCATCTTGATAGTGTTGTAATGCGCTCTCAAGAGGCATCTGCCCATCTTGTAATGCCGCTATCGCACCTTCAAGTTGTGCGAATGCTTCTTCAAATGTTAACTCTTCCATGCTTCACCACCTTCATCTATTGACGAACTTCGACAGGAATACGACCATCCTGCACCTGGATAGTTAATTGATCTCCGCTCTGTACCTGTTGCACACTGCTGACAATACTCTGATCTGCCTCACGGCGCACGACGGCATACCCACGCGCAATAGTGAGCAGAGGACTTAATGAGTGAAGTTGTAATGCGAGGCCACGTAGCCGCTCATTACGTAGAGAAATGTTGTGCTGCATATGTGTTTGTAGACGCTCAGTTGCCTCATCAAGTTGCTGCCGACGACCATTGATCAGCGTGAGCGGACTTGCACGCTGAAGATCATGCTGCGCCTGCTCCAACTGATCGTGGAGATCATAGAGGCGCTCGCGCATCAACTCGCTCAAAAGTTCGTTGTTTTTCTATCACATCCACCCGCCACGTCTCAATATCAGGAACGGCAGCGGTCGCGGCAGCGGTTGGAGTGGAAGCACGATGATCCGCGACAAAATCAGCGATGGTGAAATCTGTTTCGTGACCGACGCCGCTGATCACTGGAATACGCGAACGAGCTATCGCACGTGCCACCACCTCTTCATTGAATGCCCACAGTTCTTCTATCGATCCACCACCACGTCCAACAAGAATCACTTCAACCTCTCCATGTTCATTCAATAGATCCAATGCTGCCGCAATCGATGCCGGTGCCTCCGCTCCCTGCACAAGCGCGGGTGCAAGCACGACCTGAACGAGTGGATATCGCGTACGCAACACACGTAGCATATCACGCAAAGCTGCCGCCTGGAGTGAAGTGACGATACCAATCATCGTTGGTTGAGATGGGAGCGGTCGCTTACGCTCGGCATCAAAAAGACCTTCGGCCGCAAGACGTGTTTTAAGCTGCTCGAAGCGTTGAAAGAGCGCTCCTTCACCTATCAGCTTGACACTCTCAGCATAGAACTGCACCTTCCCATCGCGTTCGTAAAAGGCCACGCGACCATTCACCGCTATCGCCATACCATTGCGTAGTTCGGGCGCTGAAGAGCGCATCCGTGAGTACTTGAAAAATACGCAGGGTATCTGGGCATCGCCCTTCTTTCAGCGTAAAATAGCAATGCCCTGAAGGATATGTTTTGCAGTTAGAGACCTCACCATGCACCCAGATATTTTGCAAGATGTCGTTTGTCTCCAACAGCTCCTTCAGGTACAGGGCAAGTACCGAGACACTGATCACAGAGGAAGCATCCAGGTCATCTGGCAGATACATGCCGCCTATGCCTCCTCCACGCATATCAATAGTCATCAACGGTTGCCCATACTCTACAGCCTGCCCATCCTGCACAAAAATTTCGACTGACCCGCCCGGCTACCTGCGACTCAACTTCGTTGATAACATTAAGTGATTGGATGGTTCCTACCACCTGATCCAACCTTTACCATATCACCGAGGGCAACGAGTGCTCCCCCTTTCGGCCTGGCCCAGACGTGAAAGATACCAACGAGCGGAGCTGTAATCGTATGTTTCGTCTCTTTAGGAGCTTCCAGTGACGTTTCTTTGCCCGTCGCTGGCAGCGTCATCACCATTTGTTCGTTGCCCTCCGACGCTTTCGCTTTCCGTAATAACAGATGCGTCCCTTGCATGCCTTCTCCTCCTCGTCTTACCTCGATTTCGGAAACATCGCTCCCATCGAGCAAACGTACAAGGTGCTGCAATTGTTCAATATTTATATTACTGGCAGCATCAAATTCTCCATTGGAGAGTGCTTCCACCTTGGGGGATAATGCCTGTTGCCATCCATAATCACCTCCTAAAAAGTGTGAAAAAGGGCATGCGCGGGAAAGCTCTCCATCGCTATGCCCTCCTCACGTTTTATACACGCTCGACGTATGCTCCGGTGGATGTATTCACACGAATGAGATCATCGGTTGTGACAAACAATGGCACATGCACGACCAGTCCGGTCTCCGTTGTTGCAGGCTTGGTGCCACCAGTCGCAGTATCGCCTTTGTAGCCTGGCTCTGTATAGGTGACGCGCAAGACAAGCTTTTCTGGCAATTCTACCGAGATTGGCTCATCATTATAACGCACAATATCCAGTTCCAGGTTATCGATCAGATAACTTTTGGCGTCTCCCAGTTGCTTCTCGCTCAACACAATATCCTCGAAGGTACTGGTATCCATGAAATGATACTGGTCCTCTTCTTGATACTGGTAGGTTACGGTCGAGCGATCAAGCGTCCAGGCGACGAAATTTATCTCCTGAATCGCAGGTACGATCAAAGATGGCTCCAGTGCGCAGGTTACGCAATTTCATACGTACAATAGCACCGCCACGCCCTATTTTGACATGCTGCCACTCAATAATACTGCAAGGTTGTCCTTCAAATTCAATTGTCAAACCTTTTTTCAGTTCGCCAGTAGATACCATTAAAATTTGTCTCCTTTAGCGTTGAATCACCAGTTCAGTTGGTGATTGTGTCAATACCTCAACGCCATCTTCTTTTAGCAATACACAATCTTCAACACGTACACCACCCCAGCCGTCAATATAGACGCCCGGCTCCACTGTGACAACATTATTTGCCAGCAGCGGCACATCTTTTGGCGCTCGTTGCGAGAGGTTCGGCCCTTCATGAATCTGCAATCCCACTCCATGGCCGGTACTATGCACATAATATTGCGCCAGGCCGGCACCTTCCAGCACATCTCGTGCCAGGGCATCGGCTTCAAAGCCCGATATGCCTGCATGTAAGCCAGCTTCACAGACTTTCATCGCCTGTAGGACAGCATCATATACCTCACGCATACTTAGGCTCAGTCGGCTCTCCCAGGCAGATCGTGCGCGTCATATCTGCGCAATATCCTTTATAGCGAGCACCCATATCGATAGTGATCAGTTCGCCGCGTTGAATACGGCGTTGGCTGGCATGGGCATGTGGCATAGAGCCATTGGGGCCGGAAGCAACGATCGTTTCAAATGCCAGCCCGTCTGCTCCACGCTCCACCATAAAACGTAAAATCTCCCACTGGATCTCTTTCTCGCTTACTCCGGGCTGAATCCACGTCACAGATATGCGCAAACGTTTCATCCGTAATCGCAATAGCTCGTTTGAGTAGCTCAATTTCATACGGCTGCTTGACCTGGCGCAAGTTTTTCTATAAAGCTGTGCTCGAACGGGTGCAATGTATACGTGTCACTTCCTGCGCTCCGCAATTTCTCGTACTCCGCAAAGCTCATTCCGATGACTCAAAACCAACTTACTCCATCCATACTTCTTTGCCTGATCGGCAATAGCAGGTGCATATTGCCGTGACTCAGGGATAATCACTTCCCAGCCAGTCGCTTCTTTCTTCGCCACTTCTGCATATAAAGGATTTGTCAGCAATATTTGCTCTTGCGCTCCTACCAGCAGTACTCCTGCGCCCTCAGTATCATCATTCAGCCAACCGCTCAGATAGGAACGATTCTGTGGCTGAGATACAAGGAAGGCATCCAGACCCTGCTCGGTCATCCATGTGCGAAGTTGGTTGATAGCTTCTTGACTCATGATTATTTCTCTTGCTTGTACGTGGCGTTTCAAATAGAACTGCGTGGGCTCGTAAACCGCTCCCCTACAATTTCATGTCAAAAAAGGATGTTACGACGCGCTCCACCAGTTCATCAGGCATCTGTGTCACGATCACTTCGCCGATCTGGCGTGGCATTATCCAACGCACACGCTTCCCAACAACTTTTTTATCGAGCTGTATCTTCGCCAGAATATCCTGTGGTCGCAGCGTTCCATGATAGGCAATTGGCAATCCCAACGCTGCCAGTAATGCATTCTGACGCTCAACAGCGGAGCAGAAAACATGCCAGCGTCGTTGTGCCAGTATGGCCGCCGCCACCATTCCGAGCGATACGGCCTCACCATGCAACCACTCGCCGTATCCTGAGACGTTCTCCAACGCATGGGCGAGCGTATGACCATAATTGAGAATGGCACGTAGCCCCTGCTCACGCTCATCTTCTTCTATCACCTTGCTTTCAAGTCTATGCAGCGGGCGATAATCTGGCAGAGCAGAGATACAGGGGGATGAGAAAATGCTCGCAACGCATCCGCATGCGCCTCCAATTGAGCAAACAATTCAGCATCGAGTATGATACCATACTTTACGATTTCTGCCCATCCCTCTGTTCGTTCTCGCTCTGGCAGCGTTAACAATACGGCGGGATCGGCCAGCACCAGGCGTGGGGAGTAGAATGCGCCGATCAAATTCTTTCCTTGCGTATGATTCACGCCCGTCTTGCCACCAATTGATGAATCGACCTGGGCCAGCAAGGAGGTAGGCACCTGGATAAGGGGCACGCCGCGCAGGTAGCTCGCTGCTGCATACCCAACCAGGTCGCCAACAACTCCACCGCCGAAGGCAATGATGGCTTCCCGCCTCTCTGCCTGTTGCTCCACCAGCCAATCATAGATCGCACTGAGTTGTGCAAGCGATTTACTGCCCTCGCCTGCTGGTATCACATACAGGTGAGGCTCAAAGCCAGCTTGCTCCAGGCTCTGGTAGAGCGTTGACGGCATAGAGCTTCTCTAGATTGCTATCGGTGAAGAGAAATATTCTTGGTGGAATCTGTAATTGTTTGAGATAATCCCCCAGGCGTCCCAGGCCACCCCAATCGACGATTGCATCATATCCGTCACCAGTCTTAATATGACGGACAATATGGCGCAACCGTTTCAAGTTCACCAGCAGCTATTCAGCATTGCTATTATCTCCCTTGCAACCTGTCTCTGCACTTTTATCCAGGGTAGAGCAAACCAGTTCGGCTTCCTGATACCAATCTGGCCGTGTAGAGAGCAGGTGATGTAATGAGGCGAGAGGATCGGGTCCTGCGAGGAGCGGACGCACCTCAAAAACTGTTTTTTGCGCGATTGCCAGCTCCTGTTGAGCCTGTAAACGTTGAATAGCACTGGCTGGATCAACTTGCAGATAGACGCGCACACCTCGCTCAGCCATCAATGCGCGATTCTCCGCACGCGTAACGATGCCTCCACCAGTCGAAATGATGGCTCCGCTCTTTGTGCGTGTCACCCGATCTAAGAGAAGACTTTCACAGGAACGGAAATACTCCTCGCCATGACTGTGCAAAGATCGTCGGGATGCGCTCACCACATTCCTCCTCGATGAGCGCGTCGATATCGAGCAATGGCATGCCCAGATCCCGTTCTAGCAGGCGACCAACAGTACTTTTTCCACTCCCTGAAAGCCCGATCAAAAATATATGTCGCATAGTCGTTATTGTATCACGACTGTGCTTAGTATAATTCCTCGTTACGGATACTGGTCTTTAGCGTTGTCATCAAGTTGAATGTTGTGGTATCGACCGCATTAAGATGATCATCAGAGACAACGCCATCGCGCACAAATGCCTGGATACGGTTATCATAGACCTGGAACTTGAGCGCCAAAGGAGAAGACATACTGCTCCAACTGCCCCGTCTGCCCGATTGAGCACCAGAATATCATCACCATTCTTACAATTGCCATTGGTGATGCAGCGCGAACGATCCATGAATGCACCAACCAGCACCTGCCAGCTTTGATCCCAACTCTTTACTGTATACTGGTGTGCAATCTGCAAAGACGCATCGAACGCAATGAATGTGCTTTCACCTGCCTGTGGATCGTAGAGCATCACACTCAATGCTGAAGTACCAAAATGACCGACATAGAGGACCATGTTTGTGCCCCAGCTCGACTGTGTAACCTGATTTGCCTGTGACAGATTCTTATTGAATGTCAGGAACTGAGCATCGCCGCTGCTGGGATCATAGAGGAGCAGTTGTGCACGACCAGAGCCATTAAAATCGCCACTAGCTGACAACCCAGTTCCCATTGAGATTATGGAGTCCCTGGAAATCTTGCACCGTCATGTATTGTCGAAATCAATCATACGTCCCTCGCCAACAACGCGATCATAGAGGAAGATACCATCACGATTGCCCGTCGCAAAGCTTCCTACATAAACCTCCCAACTTGAATGCCAGGTGGTGTACTGCTGTTGATGAAGCACATTGAAGATTCTTATCAAAGTCAAGGACAAGAATATTTGCTGTTTGTCCCTGTGTTGTCCAATCTGTGGGCGCATTCACGCCGTGACATCACTGGTGCTTACATCCAGCGGAGGTGTTGACGGCAGGTGCCATTATATCCATCAACGGATGTGCCGATGTGACAGTTGTTGTATTCGCTAGCCGTTGAACTCGTTGAAGCTGTACATGGCTGTTGGTGTCGGTGGTTGGAGTTGGCGGTGTTGGTGTCGTTACTGTTGCCGTCGCACATATTGACTGAAGTTGGACCTGTACCTGCTGTTCCAGTAGATTGTGCAGTTGGTACCACTGGTTGGATTGGAGTTGGCGTCGGTGCCACTGTTGGCACGGGTGTTGCCGTGGCGACTGTGGCGGTGTTGGAGTTGCCGTTGGACGGGTGTTGGAGTTGCCGTCGGCGGTTGTGGCATTGGCGTCGGTGTCGGTAGGTGGCTTTGGAGTTGGAGTTGGCGTTGGCTTTGATTTGGCGTCGCTGTCGGTTTTGGAGTTGGCGTCTGTTTCGGCTTCGGAGTTGGACTTGGTGTGGTCGTTGGAGTCGAACTCGGGTGTTACGGCTGGCGTCGCGTGTTGTGCCTGGCGTACTGCCTGGCCCTCCAGTTGGATTGCCAACCGGTGCAGGTGTCGGAGAAGTGTTAGCAGACGCATTCGGGTCTGGCGATGCAAAGCGATTATACATAAGCAAACCACTACGTTTGCCATCAAAGCGCCCGGTATAGAGTTCCCATCCTGGTCCCCAGCCTGCAAGAGTAACATGTTTCTCTATTGTCAATTGCGGAGTCAGGCTGAACAATTGCATCGCACCTGTTGTACGGTCATAGAGCAAGAATATCGGATTTCCCTGTGCCTTGAAAATCTCCAATCTGGATATCTAGACGCTGATCCCCATTTGCCAGCGGGTGTTATGGCATCTCCCAGGCTCACATAGCGTGGAGATGAATCCAATGGCGCGGTAGGGTCCATGAGATTATAGCCAGCATGAGGCACAGTATGGATCGCATTGACTGATTTCGGAAGTGCAACAGGCTGTGGATGAGTCAGTTCAAGCACATGAAGTTGCCCTTGTTGACGATTGTAGAGGAGAAGATCGCTGTAACCTGTGCCAGTAAAATCAGCGTTAAACTCCTGTTCAGAAGAAAGGGGAGACATACCCAGTGGCGAGCCGATCATTGGTCAGCGTTTGCACAGCGGTGCTACTGCTCGCATTACTATTAGCTACCAATAGATGAAGATCCACTTGTCAGTTGCTTGTTGGCCGCAGCTATAGCAACAGGATCATTATTGCTAATACCTGGCAGATTGGCAAAGCGTTGCGGATCGATCATGCGTGGAAAATAGATAAAACGCATACTTCCATTCTGGAACTGCGGTTCATTAATCAGAGAGACATTGTAGCCAGTCCCGACATACATTGGAGTCGGATCACCATAATTCTGATAGGTTACATTAAAGGTGATGCTATCGGCGCTTACGGAAGTCACAAATGCGACATGACCGGCTGCACCAAAAGCCCATACTCCATCGGCACGTGGAAATACAGCGATTGAGCCAACACGTGGAGTCGTACCCAGGGGAAGCCCCGAACCTTCAGCATCAACGATCCAATCGGCGGCATTGCCCCAGTTGAGCGGCAGATCGTAGCCCAATAAATGCCATTGCTCCCATGCCCACCAGACGCAATTGCCACCTGTGGGATATGGACCGGGGCAGAGGACAAAAGGATTGCCATCAGAAGAGTAGGTAAAGTGATTACATCCCTCATTGACTGTTGCAGCGGTATGACTTTGTGCTGCAATTGCATGGGCATTGGTGGGTGCAAGCTCAACAAATATAAGAAATAGTAAGAGTATCAACGCCTGCAATACCCACTAAATGTCTTTTATTAGTATGAAAAAATAGAGACCGCTTACTATGTACAGTCGGCCCAGGAGCCGAAGGAAGCATAGAATCCACGCCTTCCTAGAAATAAACTTATTGGGATTTTTCTATGTAATACTACAAATAAAGTCTAGAGTAGTAATCTGATAAATAACATCAGATTCTGCGACACCGATTTCAGTATAACATTGCATTTGCATATATGCAAGGCATCAAAAAGGCAAAGTGACCACAAATTGAATAGTTTTTTTCGACTGGAAAAGAATTTTCATGAGAATTCCTCTCTTTTCTTTTCTTTCCCAATTCTGCGAAAAAATGACTTGACAACGGGGGATGGCAATGCTATTATTGTTTCTGTTCAAGGGCAATTAGCTCAGTCGGTTAGAGCGCTACCTTGACATGGTAGAGGTCACAGGTTCGAAGTCCTGTATTGCCCATTTTTCAAAAGAGATAACTATAAAAAGTTATCTCTTTTTCTTTCCTTGCTTTTACATAATATTTTGTATTTAGTACATTTTATTTATTTATTGTTTTTATAACATGCTTTTGCTATACTGTTAGTATGAAACAATTGTTGACGGTTAAGCTCAAACTAAATACTACGCATGAGCAATTCACGGCATTGCGCAAGACACAACTTGCTTATCGGGATGCGCTCAACATGGTCAGCTACTACTCTTTCGAACATGGAAAAATGAGCAGTCCTGCAGGTTTGCAGAAAGGAACGTACTATGAGGTACGTGCTTGTTTCCATTTGCCCTCTCAGATGGCCTGTAGCGTTATGCGTGACGTTTCCACTGTTTACAAGGGACTATGGACTAAGGTTAAAAAAAATGCGGAACATCGTAAGAAAAACTTAACTAAAAAGCGGTATAGGGGTCTAGACAAACCACCTACATTTGTTTCTCCTACCTTGACCTATCAATACAGCAAGGATTATAGCTTCAAGGTAAATCAACAGGTAAGCGTATTGACATTGGATGGGCGTTTGGTTATTTCCTATCAAGGTTATGATCAGCATATCGCATTTCTTAAGGAAACGGCCGAGATTGGAGCTGCCAAGCTCTGGTATGACAAATCGCACAAGCAGTATTACCTGCTAGTCTCTGTGAAAGTGGAGCAAGCAGACTTACCACCTGAACACTATCAACAGGTGATTGGTGTAGATGTGGGACTGCGTTATCTTGCCGTGACCTCCAATACTCAAGGAACTCCTACATTTTTCTCGGGCCGCTCCGTTCGTTCGTCGGCCAACCACTACGCTCGGCTACGTAAACGTTTGCAGAAGAAAGGCACTCGTTCCACAACGCGGCGATTGATCGCCATCAGTGGACGAGAGAGACGGTTAAAAGCGCAAACGAACCATATGATAGCTCGGCGTATCCTTGATAAGAACCCTCATACCCTGATCGGTGTTGAGCACCTGACCGATATCAGGGAACGTACTCGTAGACGTACTCATCGCTATAAAAAAAAGGGAAAAGGGTTCGAGCGTGCTTCAACAAAGCAGCGCAAGAGCAACCGTACCTTTTCGCAATGGTCCTTTGCAGAACTACAGAGTATACTAACATATAAAGCCTTTTTGTCTGGTTCCATCGTTATACAGGTGGACGCCGATAACACCTCAAAAGGTTGCCCCATATGTGGGAATATCTCTGATGAGAATCGGCCTGACAAAGGACTCTTATTCTGTTGTACTAATTGTCACTATACCTTGCATGCTGATCTTATCGGTGCTCGTAATATTGTGATGAGAACGCTCGTCATCCAGTATATCTGGATGACGACGGGGCACTTGTCAATTGCCCCACGGTCTTTGGACCTGGATGTGTCGGTCGTTGAAACCAAAGCTGCACGCCTGAAAAGGTATGCAGAACTGCGATGGAGGCCAGATACAAATCCCTGCGTTTTCGGCAGGAATAATTGACAGATTCGAGTTTCTGTATTTCTCATCTAGACTGGACCATCTTACAATTAGGATGGTCCAACGCAATTGGAACATTGCGCTTATTAGCAATGCCAAAAAACTCATTCCTCCATGCATATCGTGCTGCATTGCCATCATTTCCCTTCAAAGCCACAGCAGCGAACGTGATACAATAAGAGCAAGCGTATATAAGGACTCCGACAGGTCTTCAAGAGGGACGAAACCTCTTTTCCACACAATGAAGTGTTTAAACAAGGAGTAAATTTCATGGCAAAAGTTTTTGAGAGTGTTGTATCGCGTGCACAAACGCCCTTTATAAACGAAGCTGTCGTTGATTTCACGAAAGAAGAAATCAGGCGAGCCCAGGCAGAGGCTCTGGCACAGGTCAGAAGCGAGTTTGGACGTACCTATCCATTGGTGATCGGCGGCAAGAAGATCGCGAACGAGGATACATTCGCCTCGCTTAATCCCTCGCAGCCAGAGCAGGTTGTGGGCTATTTTGCACGTGCAACCGTTGAGCAGGCCAATGAAGCCGTACAGGCTGCAAATACCACCTTTGCTACCTGGAAGCGCGTTCCAGCAGAAGAGCGGGCGGGGTATCTCTTCAAGGCCGCCGATCTCTTACGCCAGCGCCGTTTCATTATGAATGCCTGGATGATTTATGAGGTTGGGAAGAGCTGGATTGAGGCCGATGCAGATACCGCTGAGGCCATTGACTTCCTGGAATTTTACGCTCGTGAGATGATACGCCTGGCCGATGAGCAACCAATGACGCGTATTCCAGGCGAAGAGAATAAGCTGGTCTACATTCCATCTGGGTGTCGGCGCGGTTATTCCACCCTGGAACTTTCCGTGCGCCATTATGATTGGTATGACCAGTGCGGCATTTGTGGCGGGCAATACCGTCATTCTCAAACCGGCAAGTACGGCGGCAGCCATTGCCGCCGAATTTATGCGCATTCTGGAAGCGGTCGGATTGCCTGCCGGCGTCGTCAATTTTCTGCCAGGATCGGGTGCGGTCGTCGGCGATGCGCTGGTGGATAATCCACAACTCCGCTTCATTGCCTTCACCGGATCACGCGACGTAGGTCTACGTATCTACGAGCGAGCTGCAAAGCATCAGCCGGGACAGCGCTGGCTAAAGCGCTCTATCCTGGAGATGGGCGGCAAAGATGCCGTGGTCGTCGATGAGACTGCCGATCTTAGACGCCGCCGCCGATGGCATCGTTGCTTCCGCATTTGGCTTCCAGGGTCAGAAATGTTCCGCCGGTTCCCGTGCTATTATTGTTGAGCAGGTCTATGATACGGTGTTACAGAAAGTGGTCGAGCGCACGAAAAAGCTGACGCTGGGCGATGTGACGAAGCCAGAGACCTATATGGGGCCGGTCGTCGATGAGAATGCAATGAAGAAAATCCTTGAATATATCGAGATTGGCAAGGGTGAGGGACGGCTCGTGGTGGGTGGTGGCCATTCTGGTCCAGGCTACTTTATCGAACCTACCATTATTGCCGATGTAGATCCACATGCACGGATCGCGCAGGAAGAGATCTTTGGTCCTGTGCTGGCCGTCATCAAGGCAAAAGACTTCGATGATGCGCTACATATTGCCAACGATACTGAATATGGATTGACCGGGTCGCTCTACTCACGTGATGAGCAGCGCATTGAACGGGCCAGAGAAGAATATCATGTCGGCAATCTGTACTTCAATCGTAAGAGTACAGGCGCTCTTGTAGGCGTTCATCCCTTCGGTGGCTTCAATATGTCTGGGACAGATTCGAAGGCGGGTGGTAGAGATTACCTGCTCCTGTTCACACAGGCGAAGGCCATTTCGGCGAAGAAGTAGGAAAAGGAGCAGAATTTGGCAGCCGCAACACAACTGCGCTCAGGTCTATGGCAGATCTCTCTGCCATTCCTGGGCGAACCCGGTATCGTCGGGTCCTATCTACTCAATGGAGGAGATGAGATCGCGCTCATCGATCCCGGTCCCGGCAGCATGCTTGAAGCATCAACTGGCCGCGATCCGCGAGTCTGGCCTGGATCCAGCGGATGTGACCCACCTGATCTTGACGCATATTCATCTGGATCACGCAGGTATGACTGGTTCCCTGTTACGTCATATGCCAAAGGCGACGGTCTATGTGCATAGCAAGGGAGCACCACATCTTCTCGATACGTCAAAGGTCATAGCGAGCGCGGAACGTATCTATGGTGAGCGTATGGAGGAGCTATGGGGCACAATAGAATCGGTGCCACAGGAGCGCCTCAAAGTGATTGAAGATGGTGATGTTCTCAATATCGCCGGACGCCGCCTGGAAGTCCATTACACGCCTGGGCATGCCGTTCATCACGTGATATTCTTTGATGTTCATTCGGGCGAACTCTTTGCGGGTGATGTCGCGGGTGTGCGTTTGCAAGGGATTGATTATGTGCGCCCGCCAACACCACCACCCGATCTGGATATAGAAGCGTGGTCCACCAGCATCGATAAGATCAAAAAGCTGCGCCCGGACGTGTTGTATCTGGCGCACTTCGGACCAACGAAAAACGTGACATCCCACCTTGAACGTCTGCGCGAAAAGCTCTATTCCTGGGGTGATTTTGTGCTGGTGGCGATGCGCGATGGTAAAAATGAGGAAGAGATCACTGAAATGCTCATCAAGCACACACAGCCAGAACTGCAACGAGCAACCAGTGATGAGCATGAGATCGCGCGGTATGAGATCGCGACCAATTATGTAATGACGGTGCAGGGATATATGCGCTATTGGCGAAAGAAGCATCCAGAGCAAATATAAGAAGCTGGTACTTATACGGTTCTAATTTGGGTCAAGATGTCCGAAATAGCTTGCTGGTTGTTGCTAAATTGGACACCAATCATACCAATGGCTTGAGCACCCTCAATGAAGCGGCTCTATCATCAACAAAAAGCACTTCCGAGGGGTGTACTTGTAGACGGTGAGCCGCGAGGTGGAAAATTTCAGGCTGTGGCTTTCGCATTTTTTCCTCTGCCGAGATGATGATGGTATCAACCTCACGTCCAGATGAAAGCGTTGTGTTACCTGTGTACGTATATCATATGGGAGCATTACTGAGAATAGCTGTTTTATAGTATGGTCGCAAAGTGCGGATAAATGCGACCAGTTCTGTATTGAGGCGATTGGCTGAGAAGAAGATGTTGGCGATAGTCTGCCAGTTTTGGGGAGTATCTCCCACTCTAAATGCGACATCTTGCCATAATGCAGAAGCGGATATATGTCCTGTCACGGCCTCTCTAAATTTTGGTAGTACGGAGCATGGTATGGAGAAGTCCATTCTCTGCTAATCCCATGCGTTGTTCATAGGCATGACGTTGCGTAAGGTCTTCAGCAAGGAAAAGAACGTCGAATAGATCGAAAATAACGGCTTTGATTGTCATAAGTGGCCTTCCTGAAAGAAATACTCTTGTAGAATTGATCTGTTTTCGCTATTTTATAATAGAAAGAGAAAATGCATGACACTAGAGCTTGCGAGGGATAACGTGTGCAGCTTGAACTGATCATGACTTGCGGCATGTCTGGTGTTATTAGCGAAACAACAAGTATCAGAAGGGGAGAAATCTAATGTCCGCAACAGCGATAGAATTGCCCTTATTTCCCTTAAACGTAGTGCTTTTCCCTGGAACCGTCTCGCCGTTGCATGTCTTTGAGATGCGTTATCGTCAGATGATTATGGATTGTCAACGTGAAGAGAGGCCATTTGGTATTGTGCTGGCACGTCCAGAGAGCCAACATCTCAACGAGAAGCCATATTCGGTAGGAACAATGGTTGACATCAGTAATTTAACGCGCCTGGATGATGGTCGTTACACCTTTATGGCGATTGGCATCAAACGTTTTCGCATTGTCAGTGAGCATCGAGAGCGGCCCTATCTCTCGGGTCTGGTTGAGCCGTTCGAGGACGTTGCCGAGCCAGAGAACGAGCTTTTCACGCTCACCCAGCAGGCATACAGCCTCTTCAGTGCCTATCTCGGAATGTTATTGGAGGCGTCGGATGGCGACAACGAGGTTGATGCCAGTTTGCCGGAGGTGCCGGAGGATCTATCGCATTTTATTGCCTACTTCCTGGATATCCAGGAGGAGCAAAAACAGCACTTTCTGGAACTTACCTCGACGCGTCAACGTTTACAAGAGGAGATCGCCATCTTGCGCCGTGAGGTGCCCTTTATGCGCCAGATCATCGCACAGAATGTTCCCGATGATCTGACACGATTAAACTAGTAGGGGCCCGATTTATCGCACCCGTGATTTATCAGATCGCGCCCAGGTATTTCGATTATTGTGCCAGTATCTCGATCTTTGTAGGAGCAAAAAACATGACTGATTACGCCAATTTTCGCCAGCGTTTAGACGCTGTACTGCGTACGCTAGATGTGCAACAGGTACAGCAATTTCTTATAGACGAAAAACAATGGCATGCTGATGCTCTGCCCACTGATCCCGAATTTACAATGTACATGATGATTGCTGGCAGTGCAAGCTTACGTGAGTTGCATGAGCGTGCACGGGTGTGGTTGGTAGAGTCATGGGCATGCGGAGGAGGCACAGGCTATGTTGGGAGTGGGTAAGAAGCAGGGGGTAAGACCTGGGATGAGTAGTCAGCGCCCTACAGGTGAAGGGTGGAGGTAGTGGAAATCGTTTCAGGATCAAAGAAGAAAAGGCCCACCGCAAGGGCGCAGCAGGCCGCATTGAAGTTTCATCTATCCATATTCTGGGCCTGCTGAGCCTGTGCTTCCTTAATGAGGTTCAACGGTTTGGCGATGAAGCCTGCACATGCTCCATATTCATGCAACACGGTAATAGTTTCGTGGGTCATGAAATACTTCCCATTGCCTACTACACAATCGTTCATCACCAGTAGAACGCTGAAGCTGGTTTCCACGGGCATCATTTGCAATACTTTTACCAGTTCTGCCATGTCTGCGATATCTATCCTCTGCGGGCTAACGATAGTATCTTGCAGCCGCCACCTTTTCTGGGTAGATATACAGTTCGGCATGACCAATACTTAAGGCATTCATCGGCTATTATTTCCTCCTCTACAATTATAATAAACCTTATTGGTTACCTATAGTATGCTTGAGAAAGGCATTTCGTTTCAGAAATAGGAGCAGTAATGAAGGAAAGGAGATGCCTTCTTCAACCGAAGAGGCATCTCCTTTCCTATAGCACTAATACTCAGGCTTCCACTTTCTTATGCGTGTTGAGCGTGCTGAGCGACGATCTCTTGCTGTACGTTTGCGGGCACCTCTTCGTATTGTGAGAACTCCATTTTGAAGGAGCCACGTCCCTGAGTGATGGAGCGCAGATCGGTTGCATAGTGCAACATCTCGGCCTGGGGCACATGCAGCCGTAATCTGCTGCATACCGTTATCCAGTGCCTCCATACCAAGCACGCGTCCACGCTTGGTATTGATATCGCTCATCACATCGCCCATGTTGTTCTCTGGAACTGTAATGGTCACGCTCATAATTGGTTCCAGCAGAACGGGATTAGCCAGCGGAACAGCTTCGTGCATGCCCAATGATGCCGCAACTTCAAACGATTGTGCCGAGGAGTCGACGGGATGATATTTTCCGTCAACCAGGGCAACTTTGACGTAAACCATCGGATTGCCGGAGAGGAAGCCGCGCTTGAGTGCTTCGCGTACACCCTTTTCGACGCCAGGAATATATTGACCGGGGACGACGCCACCGACGATCTTGTCTTCAAAGATGAACGTCTCCTCGCTTTCATGTGGCAGTGGCTCGATCTCCAGCCAGACATCACCAAACTGTCCATGACCACCACTCTGGCGCTTGTGACGACCATTGGCACGCGCCTTCTTGCGGATCGTCTCACGATAAGAGACGCGTGGTTCTCTTGTCTCCAGATCCACAGCGTATTTACGTTTAATCCCTTCGACAACGATCTGCAGATGCGCCTCTCCCATACCGGATAACAAGACTTCAGCCGTTTCGGGATCGCGCGAGACGAGCAAGGTGCGATCCTCTTGAACGATGCGGGAGAGTGCATTGCCCATTTTATCCAGGTCGGCCTGGCTCTTGGGAACCACGGTCACCGTATAGACTGGGTCAGGGAAATTGATTGGTTGTAGCGACTTTGCTTGTATCTTTATTGCCAACCAGTGTATCGCCAGTATGGGTATTAGTCAGCTTTGGGGCTGCACGCAAAGTCGCCTGCGTAAATCTCTGGAGCTGTTTCCTGCAATTTGCCACGGGGAACAACGATCTGACTGATACGCTCGTCCGCGTTCGTCTGAACATTATGGAGATGGCTATCGGGTTTCAGCGTTCCACTATAGATGCGGAATGTGGAGAGGGTGCCGACCTGAGCTGCAGCCGTTTTGAAGACGAAGAGCGAGAGGGTATCGCCGAAGGCTTGCGCATCCTCTGCAATGACATCGGCAGGGCTGGGCAGGTAGTCGACGATAGTATCCAGGAGCGTTTGTACGCCGATATTTTTGGTTGCTGAGCCGCAGAGTACAGGAATAAGTTGCCCGGTGCAGGTGCCCTTTTTGACGACCGAAAGGATCTCCTCGTCGCTCAATTCCTCGCCTTCCAGGAACTTTTCCAGAATATCGTCGTCGCTCTCTACCGCTGCTTCGATGAGCTGGTCGCGGTATTCGTTGATGCGATCCTGCTATATCGGTTGGAAGGAGGATCTCCTGTACTTTATTGCCACCCTCGAACGTATAGCCTTTTTGAGTGACGAGATCAACGACGCCTTTGAAGTTCGTCTGTTCACCGATAGGAACCTGTAAAGGGACAACGCGGGAGCCAAATTGTGCGCGTAATGATTCGAGCGCCTGATCGAAAGAAGTATTTTCGCGGTCGAGCTTATTGACGAGTACGATACGTGGAAGATTGCGTTCATCGGCATAGTGCCATGTGAGTTCTGTACCGACCTCGACGCCTTTTTCGGCGGTCACGACTACGAGTGCAGCATCGGCGACGCGGAGGCCAGCTTTAACTTCACCGATGAAATCAGCGTAGCCGGGAGTATCGATAAAATTGATTTTTGTATCTTTCCATTCAACGGGTAGCACTTTTACATTTAAAGACATACGCCGTTTCAGTTCATCGGGATCATAGTCAGAAATAGAGCTACCTTCGTCAACCTTGCCCTGGCGTGTGACGGCACCACTATCGAAGAGTGCGGCATCCACCAGAGACGTTTTACCAGCTCCAACATGTGAGATTAATGCTACATTGCGAATCCGTTCCGCCCTATAAACCTTCATAAACCCGTTTCCTCCTGATTTTCTAGGCAAGAGGTGGTCTGCTCAGACTTGTTCCGGGGGTCTGTCGTAGACCGCCTATGCAACATGACCATTTGGGATGGATGTTTCGGTACAGAGAAAAACTATCAAGACGCTATTCTCGTTTGATAGGTTTAGTATATCAGGTGTGGACTCTTTGTTCAACTGATAAAGAAGCGAAAGCAAGGCTATTTAATTTTCCCTACTCCTCGCGCCTGCGGTGCTCGCATGGGTGTTTTTGTGCAGGTTTTGCGGGCTCAGTCCGCAAAACCTGCACAAAAACACGAAAATAGGCTGGCGAAGCCAGCTATCCTAAGGGAGAAGCGAAAGAGACTATTTTAAATGAGCTACCAGTACACTTTTCACATGACATGCATGCAAAAGAATGAAGAAAAGACATTGACAGCATGAAATAGGGAAGGTATAACTGTTTTGTTCACCTTTTCTTTGCATTCACAGAAAGATGTAGTAGCACAAACCCATGTTGATTTTTGCATGAGGAATTCCTACATCAAGTTCTATCATTTGCTGCTCTTACCTGTATTGAGGACGTGCAATACCCAGAAAGTTTTCATATCACGGAGGGAATGCTTATGCTGAATTTGGGGATCGATGCTATGAATAACAGGCGTAAAATGGGCGTCGAGATTACCGAGACTAATCTGAGTAGTAATATTCTTCTGCCACCTGACCAGCGTCGGAATACCATTAAGGAATTGCTGGCAACAGATGTCTGGACAGCCCTCACCGATGTTCAGAGAACAGCGTTATGGACACACACCGTCGATTTGCCGGATAAGGATGGGACGACAATCACCTGGAGGGTGGCGGCCTATGATACGCTTGTCCCTGCCTACTTCGATGAGTCGTCTGACGAGAAGTTGAAAGTCATGAAGTGGGGAACGGTGTTCTTGACTGAAGAATTCAGGCGATTTTGAATGGATCATCAACCATCCCAGCGATGTGCAAGGGGTTACCTACTATCAGGATCGACTGGCTGAAGTCAATCAGTGCCGTCTTGTTGTGCGAACGGCTCTGGCGACCTTAGGGATTGGCAATCATCTGGTGTTGTCAATCAATGCGAACCCTGCCGTGTTGGGCGATGCCTTTGCATTCAATCTGGGAGTGACCGCGGATGCATCATGCCAGATTACTATCAAGTCGACGACACCCGCAATCACCAAAAAGGCGTTGTTGGAGGGACTCACTCAAGGGATGAAGCGAGCTACGATGACGCATCAAACCGATTTTCTGAATGTGGATCAGGCGATTGCCACCGTCGTCACGACCTCTGCGGCTCGTGTTGCTGTAGCGCCAGTGGCGATCTCTGGAGTGATGACGACGGATGCGGATATCAATAAAGAATTGATCACGGCGTATATCATGGGAAATATCTGCCACAAGATCGCCACGCTAACTACTGGAGTTGGGTGGGGCGGTGACCTGGCTGGTAATTACAAACAGTGGCGTGTTTTGCTCCCCAAATCACACCCATCCCAACTGTTATATCAAGCCATTACAGGTGTACCAACGCCCCAGGTGATCGCAGCAATCAACGCCGCGTTTGTGGCCCAACAAGCTAATATGATTAACGATGTGCTTGAAACTCTTTGCTCGTAAGCTCAATGCACGGACGGTAAGAGTCTTCTGGGTCAATGCAAACTATGCAGATGGCAATGATCCAGGAGATGTTGTGTTTCATGCTGCCACAGAAGGGACGCTCCCTGATGGAGGTCTTCCCGCATTGCAAATTGCGTTGAACAACTTTCTCAATGCTAATCATGCCAACTTTCTCATCAACGAATTTACTAATCTCTTAAATGCTCTGACCGACATTACCAACCCACCGACCCAGGTCAACGTAGTGCGGAGCACAGGGTTCGCATCCCATTCAGGATCAAATAGAGGTTTTGCGTTTGAAGATCGGGGTGAGGCCACAACCAGTTTCCCTGGACTTGCTACTACCTATGATCGCATCAAAACCATCGCCAATCGCTATTGAGATCGTGCGCTCTTTTCAGTGTTTGATAGCAGGATACTGAGAGGAATTTCTCCCTGTTTTTTTATGTAAAAGATTTCATGTGACGGAGTAGCAACTTTCAGAGATTGTTACTCCGTTTTGAACTACGGCATCCCTCCTATTGTTCCCTCTTCCGACTCCTGCTATACTTGGGAACATATTTGGTATGTTCTAGTGAGAGCGTTTCAATAGACTGATGACTGACGCTTTTAAGACGATAAGGGAGCTGAACTTATGACCGTAGATATAAGCGACATTGAGAAAATTCTGGCGGAGGAGGAGACGTGGCGGCAGACGCAGGCGATCAATTTGATTGCCAGCGAGAATACTCCGAGCGATGCGGTTCGGCGCGTCCAGAACTCCGATTTTATGGGTCGCTATGCCGAAGGACATCCCAACGAGGACGGGAACGTCAACCGTTATTATCAGGGAACCCGTTATATCGACCAGATCGAGCGTATGGCACGCGACGAAATCGTGGAACTGTTCCAGGCGAAACAGGCCGATGTACGCCCTATCAGCGGCAATGCGGCGAATACTGCGCTGGCCCTGGCCTATCTGCGTGGCGGCGATACCGTTATTGCCAACTCGACCGATGCCGGTGGACATATCAGTCATGGGGCGGTCGGTGTCTTTGGACGCCGTATTCAGAATCGGGGCAGTCGCTCAAAATTGGTGGAAAGAATGCGATTAACCTTCATCATCTGCCGCTGACGGAAGACCATTATCATGTAGATGCGCAAAAAACGATTGAACTGATCGATCAGCTTTCGCCACAACTTGTCATTATGGGCAAGAGCCTCTTCCTCTTTCCCGAACCCGTCTCTGAAGTAGCCGCTTACTGCAAAACAAAGCAGATCCCTTTGCTCTATGATGGTGCGCATGTGCTGGGTCTGATCGCGGGCGGACAATTTCAGGATCCTTTACATGAAGGCGCAACCTGGATGACTGGTAGCACACACAAAACCTTCCCAGGGCCACAGCGCGGAGTAATTCTGGGCAATCTGGACGCTGAAGATGAGAAGAAATACTGGCCTGCCGCTGATCGGGGCGTCTTCCCTGGTTCCTCCAGCAATCATCATCTGCATACGCTTCCTGCCCTGCTGGTTGCCACCCGTGAGATGAAGCAGTATGGACGCGAGTATGCAGCACAGATTGTACGCAACGCCCAGGCGCTTGGGAGCAGCCTTGATGAGCTTGGTACTCCTGTGGAGGCACGCGAGTTTGGCTATACGCGCAGTCATATGATCGCCGTCAACGTCGCGCAATGGGGAGGTGGCGTCGAGGTCGCTAAGCGGCTGGAAGCGAACGATATTATCTTGAACTATAATATGCTGCCGGGCGATAGTGATCCGCGCAATCCCTCTGGCCTACGTATCGGCGTCCCTGAGATGACGCGCTTCGGCATGGACGAGCGTGCAATGGGCGAACTGGCACAATTGTTGCATGACGGCGTTCGCGGTAAAAACGTGAAGACGCAGGTGAATGCATTGCGTGGGCGTTATACCGAAATGAAATACGTGTAATTGGATTATTCGCCCCTGCTAAATCAGAGTAGGGGCGTCTTCTTGCGAATGTCTTGTGCGGATTATCGGGCACTCATAAGAGAAGCTTCAAATGACAGGCCCACGTGCAATACCTACGGAATTTGTGACCAGAGAATAGGACCCTGCATCGTTTCTTTATCGAGCTGTCGCGTCGTGCCATTCTGGCTATCAACCAGATAAAGACCTTGTGATCCATCTCCTGTTGCCAGGACCAGCTGTGATGGAGAAGTGGCGGACCAGCTCAAGGCTACAACACGGCCCTGAGGCTTGAGCGTCTGCAATGTTCCTGGTGTATGTGTGTCAACAACCTGTACGTGTGTGCCGGTACTATATGCCAGTCGCCGACTATCGGTAGACCATACGGGTAAAGGTTCAGCGGCAACGCTTGAGGCGATCAGCGTATCCGTTCCTGTGAGGATGTTTACCACATGTAACATTCCCATGCCGTTAGAAAGCGTTGCGAAATAGTTGATAGCATTTCCATCAGGCGACCATTGTGCATTACTAGCCTGTTTCCCGTTGGTAAGTTTTGTTGCAATGGTGGAGAGATCAACGTTCAAGATATCTCCCGATACTCCTGCATTCTTGGTAACTAACAGCCAGCACCCGATCCCATTATGACCCGCCTGACTGTAATCTGCCTGGATATAGTTGCCGCTTGCCAGCAGAGTTGGCTTCGCGCCACTTCCTATGCCAACACGTTGCATCCAGATACTATGTATATTCCCAGGTTGGCCTGTACTCCAGGTAAGAGCAGGGGCGTTGACATTCGGCGACCATCGCAGCGCAAGGACCGTATCGCCTGTGTTTGCTCCACTTTGGAGGGTCAATACACCCTGATTCTGCATATTGTAGTCGAGCACAGAGCTGATGCCATTGTGGGTTAAGGTAAAGCCGATGCGTATACTATCGGGTGCCCAGTTCAGGTGAGAAACAGCGCCTGCGATGTTCAGTGCAGCTGACTGTAACTTATTGCTGTTTACGTTATAAATATAGAGGCCAGGTTGCGTCGTCCCTTTCGGATCGGCAACAAAGGCCAACATAGTGCCATCGTTCGACCAGGCCAGGCTGCTGAGGATAGTTGCCCCTGTATCGGTATCCCATAGGGTTGCAGGCTGAACACCGTGTTTGAGCAAAGGCTGTTGAATAACTGTATCGTTCTGACCATCGCTGCGTATGAGGTGTACGAACCCTTGCTGTAAGTCGATGTAAGCGATCATGTTGCCTGCACTACGGCCCGCCTGAGCTGGTCTGACGGCCCATTGTGTAGCGACTGTGGTGTGTTGAGGCGTCAGGCGAAGAATGCCTGTACTTCCATCGGCAGGAGCACTCCAGAGCGCTCCATTGCGCAAGAAGAGAAAACGTATGCCTGCTGGAATTGGTCCCTGCTGGAGACCAGCAGGTGGCATAATAGTGTTCGTATTTGCTACCTGTGCCTGCCGCTGCCACAGCGTCCAACTGATCAATCCTCCGACGCCAAGTACTAGCAAGACGCTTGCTACGAGCGCGGTCCGTAGAACGTGTTGTCCCAAACGGCGTTGTCGTCCCGATCTGCTAACCCTTGTTCTATCTGAAGTTGCAAAAGGATTTCCAGCAGTCTCTGAGGAAGAGGATGACTGCTGATTCTTGCGCCCGCCAGGAAGCGCTACTAATTGCGGATGTTGTCCCTGGCTGGCTGTATCGGCCCGAACGCTTCTATAAGGCCTGGTCTCCTTAGACCGTCGAACATCGGTGCCAGAAGTTCCTGTCAATTCCAGGTATTCTGGTGAGGAGAAGATTCTGTCGCACAAGCTAATGCCAGGGCTGACCCGTGGAAGCCGGGCGAGGAGTATATCGAAGCGCCGGAAATCCGCAACGGTAGCGTTACATTCTGGACATATCTCAAGATGGGTAGCTAGCGTGCGTTGTTCTTCTGCTGCGAGCACATTGTCAAGGTAGGGACTTAATAATTCCTTGACTTGCTCACAATTCATCGTACGCTCCTCCCTGCTCCAGGGTTTTATAATGTTCTCTAAACGATTGCCGTGCCCGCGAAAGGTACATCTTGACACCGCTCTCAGCAATGTTCAAGGTATGGGCAATTTCACTGTAGGAAAAGCCCTCTTGCGTATACAGGAGCAATGCAGCCCTGTATTGCTGAGGCATACGACGGAGCGCAGCTCGTACCAGCTCTGTCGTGCCATAGATCTCCTGTGGATCTGCACTTTCCACATCGGCAGGCTCGTGATCAAGATCTTGCCACGGTAGCCATGCTATCAATTTGCGACGACGCAGTGCATCATACGCCGTATTAGTCGCGATACGATAGAGCCATGCCGATAATTTAAGATTACCATCCATCTTTGGTAGAGCACGGAACGCCTTCAAGAACGTATCCTGCGTCAGGTCATCAGCCTGCTCGCGATCACCTACCAGATGATAGACATAATTATAAATAGGTGTTTTATATTCGTCGTAAATTTCTTCAAAGGACCAGGAACTTTCCCTGATTTCCACCCGGGCCATGCGCTACAATCCCTTCGATAGCTACAATTATCATCTTGTCCGTTCCATCAAGCGATAACAGTAACCATTCCGGGACTCGCAGCTCCTGTTGTATCAAAACAGTTCACTCTGCGGATGCGGAAAGGCTTTCTTCCTTCTGTGTAGTGGAACGGACAACCAACACGATCAGTAACATTGTCTGACCAGCTATGCTTACTTGCAGTAGCGTGATGTATCGTCTATCATGGTAGCATACTTATGGCGAATCCTCGCTAAGAGCGCCCTGTTGTTTAGTACTATTGGGCATACATGCTCAGCATATGCTGGCTTCTCGTTACATAAAGGGATGTTTTACCTGTTTGATGAAAGGATCCTTCGCAATGTCTAAAGAGGGAGATGACGGTGCAATGGTCCATGGCGATCAACAACACACCATACGAACAATCTGGTGGGAAGAAGGTACTGATTCTGCCGCTCTCTGTATGCTCGATCAGTCTTTGTTACCTCAGCAGGTCGTCGTTCTTCATCTGACTCATGAACAACAGGTAGCTGATGCCATTTCGACTCTGAAAGTAAGGGGTGCTCCCGTTATCGGCGTGACTGCGGCTCTGGGGATGCTCCTGGGCCTGTACCGCTTCTTGCGTGAATGGACTCCTACCGGTGAAGTTCCTACCAACGCTGAACTGCAAACTCATCTTATTTCGGTTGGACAACTCTTGCGTCGTACCCGCCCAACTGCCGTCAATCTCTCCTGGGCCGTAGAACGTATGTTGCACCGCGTCGATAAAGCGCTTGCTGAAGATGCCGATGCCCAATGCCTGCTGGATGCTCTACGTCTCGAAGCCCAGACTATTGCGGCTGAAGATGTTGCCGCCTCCCTGGAAATGGGACGCTATGGAGCTGAACTTATTCCTGCTGGCGCTACCCTCCTCACTCACTGTAATGCGGGCGTGCTCGCTACAAGTGCTGGATTGGGAACTGCATTAGCTCCTATCTATGTAGCTCAGCAGTCTGGCAAACATATTCATGTCTTTGTAGATGAGACGCGGCCCGTCCTGCAAGGTGCACGCCTGACTGCATGGGAATTGCAACAGGCGGGCGTGCCTCTAACGCTGATTACTGATAACATGGCAGGTCATTTTATGCGCCAGGGGAAGATTGCGGCGGTCTTTGTGGGGGCTGATCGTATCGCGGCGAATGGTGATGTCGCAAATAAGATTGGAACCTATAGCCTCGCTGTGCTGGCTCAGGCCCATTCTCTCCCCTTCTATGTCGTTGCACCCTGTTCCACCATCGATCTCGCGCTACCCTCGGGAGACTTTATTCCTATTGAGCAGCGCAATCCGGCAGAGGTAACGACTGTGCAGGGCGTTCAGTTGGCCCCACAGGGTATCCAGGTGGCAAACCCGGCCTTCGATGTCACGCCCGATACTCTGATAACTGCTATTATCACCGAACAAGGTATCGCTCGCGCCCCTTATAATACATCCTTACGCCACTTGTGCGAGCAATTATAATTTGGGAAGGTATATTTTACGATGGATACAGAAGTCGTACAGTCTGTTGCCCACTATACGGAGGAGGTGTTGGGACAGGAAGGTTTTCGTTATGTCAGCGCCGTGGTCGCCAATTGCAAAATGTTGGCCCTGGAACTGGAAGCACAGGATGATGCTCTCTCATTGGATGACGATGCGTTGATTATCTCTGCCTATCTGCACGATATTTCAACCGCTCAGCATGGTTTCCAGGATCATCAGGTGCAATCGGCAGCTATGGCGGTCGCGTTCTTGCAGGAACTCTCGCTTCCTGCCGAGCAGATCAAAAAGGTGGAACAGATTATTCTGACTCACGCCGATGCCGTTCCTGCTGATCAGCAACAACAGGCCCCTCTGGAAGGCTTGATCCTCTATGATGCGGATAAGCTGGGTCGCCTGAGCGGATTGGCCGTAGTAACGTCGTTGATCGAGTTCGGCGCACGCTATCCTAATCGTGCTGTTACAGGTGAGGTACTCGCCGCCATCCTGCGCCATATCGAAGAACGCTTCATCGAACTGTATCAGTCGTTACATACTATGCCGGCACGCGAAATGGCACGTGAAAAATTCAATTCCACACTTGCCTTTCTTGACGGTGTAATTGAACACCTGAACGATGCTACACCCGTGTAGGGGCCAGATTGATCGCGCCCATATCATTGCTAAAAATAACATACTAAATTTTCTATAAGGGGGGATGGAATTGTCCATTCTAGTCGTCGGTTCTGTCGCGCTCGATATCGTCGAGACGCCTTTTGCACGCATGGAGAGCATCCTTGGTGGTGCTGCATCCTATTTTTCGACTGCTGCCTCTCTTTACGATCAGGTCAACCTGGTCGCGATCGTTGGCAGCGATTTTCCACGAGAGCACCTGGATTTCTGGCGCAGTCGCCAGATTGATCTCACGGGCCTCCAGATTCAAGAAGGAAAGACCTTCCACTGGTCTGGCCGCTATCACATGGATATGAATACACGCGATACCCTCGATACACAATTAGGAGTCTACGCAGATTTCCACCCTGTCGTTCCCACTACCTATCTCGATAGTCAATTGCTCTTCCTTGCCAACATTCAACCAGAACTTCAGCTCGAAGTGCTTGATCAGGTTCCCAATGCACGTCTAACCGTGCTTGACACGATGGAACTGTGGATTAAGACTGCACGCGCTCAACTGACCGAGGTAATCAAACGTTCAGATGTGCTTCTAATGAGCGAGGAAGAGGTGCGCCAGTATACCGACCAATCCAGCATTTTTGAAGGTGTTCGCCAGCTTTTTGCGCTTGGATTAAAATACGTCATCGTAAAGCTAGGCAGCTATGGAGCACTAATTTTCGGAGTCGATGGAACGTACTTTAGTGCGCCGTCCTATCCCCTCGAAGAAGTTGTTGATCCTACTGGTGCCGGTGATGCATTCGCAGGTGGTTTCCTGGGCTATCTTTCTACCACGAAGCCCCTTTCTTCAGGCGTTTATGATAAAGATGATCTCAAACGCGCTGTAGTTCATGGAAATATTGCGGGATCGTTTGCCTGCTCTACGTTTAGCATCGATGGGTTGCGCAACCTGACGATGGATGATATCCACACGCGCTACAAGGAACTCGTCACCTATTCACATTTTGATCCCGATTGGCGATCATCCCAACGATAACGATCAATCCAGGACAATTGCAAAATGTTGTAGAATAGTGCTTATGGACGAATTGCGCTCAATTCAGAATGCCCTCAAGGGTAGGGGCGTGTGCTTGCGACCGCCCGGTTCGGATATATATCACCTTCCTTGAACCGGGGAGGTCGCAAGCATACGCCCCTACGCAGGAAGCGCATTCTATGCACCATACGATTTTGAGGAAGGAAAATAAACATTTATGACAATTTCAACACACGGAGACGTGCGCGACATCTCATTAGCTCCACGCGGCAAAGATCGCATCGAGTGGGCGGCGAAAGAGATGCCTGTTCTGCGCCTCATCCGTGAGCGTTTTGCGAAAGATCTCCCGCTAAAAGGTGTGCGCATGTCTGGCTGCTTGCATATTACGACAGAGACGGCCAACCTGGCGATCACCTTGAAGGCAGGTGGTGCCGATCTAGTATTGTGTGCCTCCAATCCCCTCTCGACGCAGGACGATGTAGCGGCAGCTCTCGTCAACGAATATGGCGTCCCTACCTTTGCAATCAAGGGCGAAGATGAGCCGACCTACTATCGCCATCTCAATGCAGTACTTGATCATAAGCCCCAGATGACGATGGACGATGGCTGCGATCTTGTCTCAACCATTCACACGACCCGTACCGAATTGATTGCCGATATCATTGGCGGTATGGAAGAGACGACGACGGGCGTGATCCGCCTGCACAGCATGGAGAAGGCAGGGGTGCTCAAATTCCCTGTCCTGGCGGTCAACGATTCCGATACCAAGCATATGTTCGACAATCGTTATGGCACGGGCCAGAGTTCAATTGATGCCATCATCCGTTCCACGAATATCCTGCTGGCTGGTCGCACTTTTGTTGTCTTTGGCTATGGCTGGTGTGGCCGTGGAGTCGCTTCTCGTGCTCATGGACTGGGAGCGAACGTCATCGTGACCGAGGTCGATCCTACACGCGCTTTAGAGGCCGTTATGGATGGTTATCGCGTCATGCCCGGCGTTGAAGCTGCCGCCCTTGGCGATATCTTCGTGACGGTTACAGGTGATATCAACGTCATTGACCGTGCGCATCTTGAGCACATGAAAGATGGAGCCATCATAGCCAACTCCGGCCACTTCAACGACGAAATCAACATACCCGCACTTGAGCAGATCGCAACTGCGAAACGTCGCGTGCGTGATTTTGTCGACGAGTACACTTATCCTGATGGCCGTCACGTCCACTTGCTTGCCGAGGGTCGCCTTGTCAATCTCTCCGCTGCTGAGGGTCATCCCGCCAGCGTCATGGACATGAGCTTTGCCAACCAGGCGCTCGGTTCTGAGTATATGCTCAATGCCGCTAAAGAGTTGCAGCCTCGTGTCTACACTCTGCCTGCCGAACTGGATAAAGAGATCGCTCGCCTCAAGCTCCATGCCATGGGTGTGCGCATCGATACCCTGACACCTGAACAGGAGAAATACCTGAACTCGTGGGAATCGGGCACCTGATAACGGCTGTACGGGCCGTTTTAACGCGGCCCGTATAGGGAGATTGGGAAGCGAATTTACGATGCCATGCGTTGGCAATTGACAATCATCCTGTCTTTAGCGTAAAATATACACAAAGGGATATGCATCGGCCATGCATTCTTGACTGTACACAAACAACTGAATTCGCGAGGAGATCGCTCTCATCAAGAGAGGTGGAGGGAAACGGCCCTATGAAGCCCGGCAACCCGCCTGTTTATAACGGGAAGGGTGCCAATTCCGGCGGAGCATTCCGCAAGATGAGGGGAATGTGCAAAATTGCCAGACCCCTGAATGCAGGGGTTTTTTTATGCCCTTTACTACCCCCTTTAACCACTTCCCTTCCATATGAGTGCTATATACCTCTCCCGTACGGGCCGCGTTTACGCCGCTCACCATCCGGGTCCGCTTGATCGCGCCCGCGTACGCATGTTTTATTAGCAAATAAAGGAGAAAAAGTTTCTACATGAGCAATTTTATGAGTAGCGGTAAGTCATTTTTTACCAGCGAGTCAGTAACGGAAGGGCACCCGGATAAACTGTGTGACCAGATTTCGGACTCCGTGCTTGATGGTATTATTGCCCAGGACCCAGGAGCGCGTGTTGCCTGTGAGACAGCGACCACCACGGGCCTTGTACTGGTCGCTGGCGAAATTACCACCTCAGCCTGGGTCGATATCCCTGCCATCGTACGCAAAACTATCGAGCAGGTTGGATATATTAACGCTGACTACGGCTTTGACTATCGCACCTGTGGCGTCGTCACTTCCATCGGTAAGCAGTCGCCAGATATCGATATGGGAGTCAGTCAGTCAATTGAGACAAAAGAGAGTTCGATTCAACTGACCGATGATGAATTGGAGCACGTCGGTGCAGGCGATCAGGGAATGATGATTGGTTTTGCCTGTAACGAAACTCCTGAATTGATGCCAATGCCTATCAGTCTGGCGCACCAGTTGACCCGCCAGCTCTCACAGGTCCGCCGTCGCTCATGGGGTGGTAGTGGCCCCATGACCTATCTGCGACCAGATGGCAAGAGCCAGGTCACGATCCAATACGAGTATGGTCGCCCGGTCCATGTCGATACCATTGTCATCTCCACGCAGCATGCCGATTATATCGATCGCGAGCAGATTCGCCAGGATGTCATCGAGCACATTATCAAGCCCGTCATTCCTGCTGAGCTACTTGATGCAACCACGAAGATCTTTGTCAACCCCACAGGTCGTTTTGTTACTGGTGGACCAATGGGTGATGCAGGTTTAACGGGTCGTAAGATTATCGTCGATACCTATGGTGGTATGGCGCGTCATGGTGGCGGAGCGTTCAGCGGCAAAGATCCGACAAAGGTCGATCGTTCAGCAGCATATGCGGCTCGTCATATTGCCAAAAATCTTGTTGCCGCTGGCCTTGCTGATCGCCTGGAACTGCAGGTTTCGTATGCCATTGGTGTTGCGCGTCCGCTCTCGCTCTTCGTCGAGACCTTCGGTACAGGCAAAGTCTCGGATGAAGAGATCATTCGCCTCATCAACGAGCACTTCGATCTGCGCCCGGCTGCCATCATTCAGGAATTGAACCTGCGCCGTCCGATCTACCAGCCGACTGCTGCCTTTGGTCACTTTGGTCGCACGGACATCGATCTTCCCTGGGAAGAACTAAACAAGGTACCGATGCTCCGTCGCGGGGTTGGTGCCTCCGTCGAGAATAGCGAAACCGTTTCTTAAGTACATTCAAGCTACAAACGCGTAATGTTTGCTTGCCTGGCCGCACAACAGATTTCCGCAAATGTAGCTTGAATATACTTAGTGCTCTATCAACCTTTATTGCGTCCTTTTTCGGCAAGGTGAGAGGGTGCCCAATTGGCAGATGGTTCTGGGCACAGCACGGATGGCGAATGGTTGGGCGCAGCATGGATGGTTTTGGGCGCACACAGATGGCGGATGGTTGGGCACACACGGGCTTATTCGCTCTTGTATGGATTACTCACTCGTGAGTAATCCATACAAGAGCGAATAAGCCCGTGCTGCACTGCGGCGTAGAAAAATGGACTGTGGATACGAATAAAATGACGTTTGCTTGTTATGATAAGCAAGGAAATGAATTGCTGATGGAGGAGGTAGACAGCAACTAACCTGTCCTTGAGCCAGATAAGAAGCGGTGCACAAAAGCTGTCAGACGATGACTCAGTGCCTATATCTCGTGTATACATTGTCTCCCCATCCTCTGAGCACAAAATCAGTCGTTCTTTGGGACGATTGATAGTTTCGTTCAAATGGCCCTGATAGACCAGAGGTTCGATCACGGCATCTTCGCGTGGTGAGAACTGCCTGTGGATGAAGGGATGCATGAGTCGGCAGGCGTCGATCCGGTCCTGCCGGACGGCGCTGCTGATCGACCGTGGATAGGACGGACCGGGTATCGCGTTCGCGGTACCCGGTCCGTGGCTGGTTTCTGCTGGTGGATGGGGTTATTGCCGGGTCCACTTCTGGTTGCTGCCGCCGGTGCAGGTCCAGATCTCCACAGCAGTACCGTTAGCCGTGCCAGCACCGGTCACGTCGAGGCAGAGGCCGGACTCGCGTCCGACGACGGTGCCATCGGAGTTGAGGGTCCACTGCTGGTTCGCGCCGCCGTTGCAGTCGTAGATCTGTACTCTGGTGCCCGCTGTCTTGGCATGGCCCGGCACGTCGAGGCACTTGTTGCCGTATACCTGCAACTCACCATTGGACAGGGAGGTCCACTGCTGGTTTGCGCCGCCGGTGCAGTCCCATATCTGCAGCAACGTCCCGTTGGCTGTGGCCGCCCCTGGCACATCCAGGCAGCGGTTCGATCCCACTCCCCGCAGGACCCCAGCCGTACCGCCGCCACCGCCGCCACCCCCGCCGGTGCCACCACTGCCACCCCAGCCGTACTGGAGGCGGTCGAGACCGGACTGGTTGGTGATGCTCAGCGAGAGGTTGGTGCCACTGCCATTGAGCGAGGTGATCGCGCACGATGCATTAAAGCAGGGACCAGGACCCTGCGTCTGGGTCGCTTGCTTGACGCCCACCCACAGAATCGAGCCCATACCCAGGCTGCGCACCGTGTCGGTGAGGGCGTAGAGGTAGGAGACGTTGTTGGTGCCGTCCCTGGCTCCGTCGTAGTTCACTCCGGTGTTCATCGGCACGCCGAATTCGGTCAAGACCGCCCGACTGGCGTATCCGCACAAGCGGCCCTTGAAGCTGGTCACCCAGTCCGCCTCGGTGGGATGGGTCTCTCCGCCCAGGGTGTACATGTGGATCGACAGCAGGGTGCCGTTCAACCGCGAGTCGCCACCCACTGAGCACAGGTCGATGTCAGACCACAGACCCGGAACCATCACCCGCCCCCGGGGAATGTTGGGGTAGCGTGCCAGCCACGAGGCCGCAAGGTTCGTCAGAGTGGTGGCACTCATCGCCCAGGGCTCGTTCATGATATCAAAGTAGAAGTGGCTGTTGCCGCTGTACTTGTTGATTACCACATCCCACATGTTGTAGAACGCCGTGGTGTCGCTAACTGTGCCGTTCTGCAGCCATGGTGCCACAACCACGTTCATACCCAGGGCGCTGGCAGCGTCCCACGCCGCCGTGTAGCTGCCCCACCACGATCCCGAGACGGTCGCTGCGTTGAACGGCATGCGCACCGTGTTGGCTCCCAGAGCCTGGAAACCCTTGAGGATCGCGGTCGCCTTTGTGTAGGTGGTTGAGTAACTGTCCGAGGTCGACAGACCAACGGGGACGAGGTTGCCGGTGCCGAAGTTGTCGTTGGGATCTGCCCAGTTCACTCCGTGGAACTGGTTCGTCGCGGCCTTCGCGGGTTGGGCGGCTCCCGCCTGCACCCCGAAGTAGGCCAGCATCAGGACAAGGATCAGACCCACCGGGGCGAGACGCCGCAGCCACAGTCTGCTCATGCTCATTGCTTCCATGCTTTCATCCTCCAAGTTCTTTTTTCCTTCTTTGGGCTAGCAGTGCTAGCATTTTTCCACTTGTATTATACGTTCGCATTGGAAGCAATTTCAAGCTTTTTTGGAGAATAGACTCACTATTCGGACAAAACTGGGCTCTCCGTGCTTCCGGGTGAACCATTGGGCAGAGACACGCCACTACCCAATTTGACCAATTTCCCCTCGAAGGATGGAGATCCTGATACAAACGACGCTTGACAGGCAGAAATGCCCTGTGATACAGTGAGCACATCTTTTCAAAAAGCAAAAAGCAAACATATCGATGAAGCAAGGGTGAAGCGTTGACAACCCCTCCAACAAATGTCCATCGTCAGCATTCTTGCTCATCGTACGAGTGTGTTCGTGCCGCATGCGGCACACGGCGAGGAGAGAGAGCAGAAATATAAGCCCTACCATCCCCTTCTTTTTGGGCACAAACCATTTCTTCCTCTCTGTGAATACCGTTCGGAAAACGGCTCGAACTTGTTTGAAAAGATTCATGCTACTCCTCCACCTATGAAGGAGTAGGATAGAATTTTTTGAAAAGGTAGAACACCTCCATGAACAAGTCAGCCGGTCCTACGTCTGTAGGACGGACATCTCTCGTGCTTCTTCTCGTTATCGCACTTTTGAATACGATCGGTATAACGATCATTGTCCCTATTGTTCCGTTTCTCACGCTACGGTACCTGGCTCATCCAAATAATCTCGCAGCTATTGTGGGATGGCTGTTCGCAGCCTATGGGATCTGCCAGTTGATCGCCGCACCAGGTTTAGGCGTGCTGAGCGACCGTTTTGGGCGACGCCCCATTCTCTTCATCTGTCTCCTTGGTTCCGCGTTTGGCTATCTCATCCTGGGCCTTGGCGGTGCACTCTGGTTGCTCTTCCTCGGACGCATCATCGATGGCTTGACAGGCGGCAACATCAGTATCTTGTTTGGCTATATCGCTGATATCACAGAACCAAAGGACCGTGGCAAGTACTTTGGCCTGCTGGGCAGTGCGGCAGGTGTCGGTACTCTCATTGGCCCCGCGCTTGGTGGACTGCTAGCCACAATCAACGTTCGCGCCCCCTTTCTTGCCGCTGCTGGCCTTCTCCTGCTTACCCTTGTCTGGGGGTATTTCTTGTTGCCAGAGAGTTTGGGCAAAGAGCATCGCATCACCTCCATTTCGATAAATGAACTGAACCCCTTGAAACAACTGGCGTCCGCGTTTCGTTGGGCAAACGTACGGTGGTTATTGCTGGCCTGGTTCTTGTACGCTTTCCCGGTGGGCATGTTGCAGACAACGCTCACCGTCTTGATGAAAGACAGCCTTGGCTTCAATGTCACGCAGGCCAGTCTCATTATCACCCTACTTGGAGCGGTAGACATTCTCGTCCAGGGCGTGCTAGTCGGCTGGTTACTCGCAAGGCTGGAAAACATCAAGCTTGGCCTCATCGCCCTGGTGTTGGTCGGCATCAGCTACCTTGTGCTTGGTTCCATCGCGTTTCTCGCTACACCAATTCTCTTGCTTGTCGGTATCATCCTCTTCGCAGGGTCGGGGAGCCTTGTTGAAAACGCTCTGCGAGGTCTCCTCTCTGAAATGGTTGGACAGCATGAACAGGGTCGTATGAGTGGAGCGACGCAATCGTTGCAATCGCTTGGATGGGTTGTCGGACCACTTCTTGGCGGTTTCATGTACACAGCGTGGGGACATTTTCAAGTATATGCCTCAGCTTCGCTCATTACTATCCTCGCCATTGTTTGTGTATGCATCGCTCTTCCGCTTCTTCAGAGGCACCAGGCGAAAAAGCAAACGTCTGCTGGTGAACAAGAGGCCGCATTGCTATCGAATGAAGAGAACTGAAAAAGGTTTTCCTTGTCGCTTGCTTTTGAGGGAGAGGAGAAACACCGCTCTCCCTCTTCCTTCTGTGCCTCCTCATAAACTTCTTAAGGAAAGAGGCCAACCTACCCAAGCGGCCAACCCCCATGCCTATCAATCACACCATCAATCTCCTGCATCAACACAATTGTCTCCGCAAAATTCGCCACGATGCGTGCATAATGCTCGATATCCTCATAGGAGAGAATCCGCCCCTTGCGATCCTTCAACCACTTCTGACACACTTGATACCCACCTACATGAAACTCCCACACCTCAGGCGCAATACCCTCAAAAAACTGCTCTTTATTAATCCACACGCGCCCTTTTTTTCAACGTGTAGATACATATCTATTTATAACTACCTATTTTATAGTACATAATAAAAATTTGCAAGATGGGTGACATGGGGAGATGGGGCACACAGGCTTGTTCACTTTGTTCACCCCGCCCCTACTTGCACCATTGGTGAAATGTGGTAAACTTGGTGGGAAATTATTGGTTTATCAGCCAGACTCGCTTATTTTATTCAGAGGGTATTATAACGTATGGAAAATGAACAACAATTGCCACTGGCAGGAAAAATTGCACTGGTTACAGGCAGTAGTCAGGGTATTGGTCGCGCAACGGCAGAGCGTCTCGGACAGTCAGGAGCCGATATTGTTATCAATTACCGCAGCAATGCTGGCGCTGCCGAAGAGGTAAAGGCAAACATCGAAGCGTTGGGCAGGCGTTGTATCGCTGTGCAGGCAGATGTCAGCAACGATGAAGAGGTAACGCACCTCTTTGCCGAAGCCAATCGCACACTTGGACCTATCGCCATTCTAGTGAATAATGCCGGCACAACACGCGATAAATTGATTCTCCAGATGTCGCTCAACGATTTCGAGCACGTCATGGACATCAACCTACGTGCAGCGTTCCTCTGCACAAAAGCAGCTCTACGCGGCATGATGAAAGCACGCTGGGGACGCATCGTCAACGTGGCCTCAGTCGCTGGACTCCTTGGAAACGCCGGGCAGGCCAACTATAGTTCCTCCAAAGCCGCAATCCTTGCCTTAACGCTCAGTACAGCACGCGAGATGGCAAGCCGCAACATTACCGCGAATGCTGTCGCCCCAGGATTTGTTCCTACCGAACTCACCTCCACCGTTAGCGAACAGCAGCGAAAATTTATGCTTGATACGACTCCGCTCGGACGCTTCGGAACTGTTGATGAAGTTGCAACGGCCATCAATTTCTTCTGCTCGCCAGAAGCAAGCTACATCACAGGTCAGATTCTCGGCATTGACGGTGGCCTGAGCATGCACATCTAAAAATTGGTGAAACATCTTGTGAGACTCACCACTCTAACCAGATAATATACATTTTCTGGCTAAGGAGGTTGCACATGGCACTTATTGAGACTGAGGAAACTAATCGTTTTACCTATGAGCGCTTCGCGGCGCACACCTTTTATACTGATGTCAATCGCTCGCTCGTCAAACAGGCACTGGCACATCTACCAGAACGAGCGGGCACATTAACAATTGTTGACATGGCATGCGGCACAGGTGCAGTTACACGCCTGGTCGCTGAAGAACTGGCACAGCAAGGACGGCTGGACCGCGCTCACCTGATCGGCGTCGATCCATCGGCGGAAGCATTGCGCCATGCACGTATAGGAATGGACGAAATGGGGCTGGAACCTCACTCCGAATTTATTCAAGGAGATGCTGAAGATCTACCCAATATCGTCTCCAACGCTGATGCAGCTTTCTTCTGCAACGCTATTCATCTCGTCCCCGATAAGCGGACCGCATTTGAGCAAATGTCCACTATTCTTGCTCCCGGCGGCATTTTTGCCTGTAACAGCGCTTTCTATGAAGGCACCTATATCCCCGGCACAGAACGCTTCTATCGTCTCTGGACACGCCGAGCCGTCGGTTGGCTGAAGAATACATCATCCCGACGTACATCTCTCACGAGAAGCGAAAGCTATGGCGATGCAGTGGCTCTCGCCGGAAGAATATATTACCCTCTTCAAGGAAACTGGCTTCAGCAGTGTGAAACAGTACAAACAACCGGTTACTATCTCGCTGGATGCCTGGCGAGACCTGGGTCAGTACTGGCTCTTCATTGATGGTGCGCTAC
The DNA here is from genome assembly GCA_963731415.1 of uncultured Chloroflexia bacterium. Classification (GTDB taxonomy): domain Bacteria; phylum Chloroflexota; class Ktedonobacteria; order Ktedonobacterales; family Ktedonobacteraceae; genus JACDAE01. The sequence continues at coordinate 374,184 of CAVSVN010000013.1, read as the reverse complement.
CCGGCGTGCCCCTGGCCTATGGGGCTAGGCTCTGGAAACTGCTGTTTACCAGGTTGGTCCCGAACTGGGAATGACTGAAGTACCGCGCATGTGGCTACAACTTGTGGCAACTAAAGCCTGACAAGCGGCAAAATAGTAGAATTTACAGCGCTCGCCTGTCACAAATGAATGATGACATCCGAGCGCGATCATGGGGCCGTCAACCCGGAACAATAAATGGTTTCCCTATCATGATCGGTCCCAGGGTCCATTGTTCCAATATCCACATCAACTTTTTAAGCTGTATCATTCGTTCCTTCCATTGTGACACATGATCCACAAAATAATGGTTAACGTCCTCACCTAAATCCCTCTGACATTCGTGTAAGAAGCAGGGAAAACGGACTGTTTCTAACAGGAAAAACGGAGATACAGAAATATCATGGGTATAATAACCAAAAATTGGAAGGTATTTGCCGCGCTAGCAGGTATTGGTATGGCAAGAGAGATATGGACGCGGAACCATATGCTTGCTTGCAAGGGCAGGTGGTTCTCGTAACAGGTGGTTCACGAGGGTTAGGGCTGGCTATAGCGGAAGAATTTGCACAGCAGGGTGCAAAATTGGCCCTTTGTGCCCGTGAAAAGGATGAGTTGGAGCAAGCACGTCTCAAATTGCTGGATTTACAAGCGATATATTCACGGTCGTCTGCGATGTCACAAAGCCAGAAGAAGTACAGAGCACCATAGAACAGGTCAGTGAGCATTTTGGACATATTGATATACTTGTCAATAATGCAGGTATCATCAGTGCTGGCCCACAACAGACATTGACGCGGGCTGATTTTGAGGAAGCGATGGACATAATGTTCTGGGGCGTTTTCAATATGGTTATGGCAGTTCTGCCCCAGATGAAGGAGCGCAGGCAAGGACGCATCGTCAATATCACCTCGATTGGCGGAAAGGTCAGTGTTCCACATCTGCTCGCTTATTGCAGCGCAAAGTTTGCAGCAACTGGCTTCTCAGAAGGACTACGTGCTGAACTAGCAAAAGATGGTATTACGGTGACTACCGTTGCACCAGGATTGATGCGTACAGGGTCACAGATTAATACGAAGATGAAGGGAAGCGAGCACCGGACAGAATATACACTCTTTACCTTGCTCGATACGCTTCCCATCTCCTCAATCAGTGCGCAGAGAGCTGCGCGGCAGATTGTTTATGCGACACGGCGTGGGACGGCGGAACTGGTCATTAGTATTCAGGCGCAGATTTTTACACGCCTGTATGGGGCTTTTCCAGGCACCATGACCGATATATTAAGTCTCGTCAATCGGTTTTTGCCTGCAGGTACAGGAAAAACAGGCTACCAGGGGAAAGAAAGTGAAACCCCTGTATCGAAGTCATTCTTGACTTCAGCCGGTCAGAAGGCATCACATACCTACAATGAGATTGAGAATGAGCGCCCTTAAGTAGAGAGGAGATGTACTCTCAGATCATAGATCGCCATTTACTCATTTTTCTCTAGACTAAAAATACAAAGCTACACATGCATTCTACTGATATAGCTTTGTATTTTTGTTGTGGATATAAAGAGCACATTAATTTTCTAAAGGAAAGATTGACGGCAGCAAGATGAACTGCTATCATAAAATCATATGGGATCTTGATAATAATTTTAACCTTGGGGGGTATGAAGCATCCCAACAAAATATGTTTATAAGGATGAATATTTTCTTCTCCGTGTGTAAGCGCCGGGGCATAGGAGTAGTCTGGTGAGGGATATACACGAAGTACAAACCTGGCGTGAGTTGCTGGGAATCATTATTAGCGACTTGAAGGAGCGACAACGCCTCATTGAGGCGCTAAATGTGACATCTATTACATTAACCCGTTGGGTAAGTGGAGAGTCAGATCCACGACCACAGAACTTACGTCATTTGTTAAGCGTTCTACCACAACATCGTGACCACTTCATTGAGTTGTTAAAGGAAGAGCGTGGGCTTGATGAATTTGCTAATCCAGTGACAGAGGAAGCAACATCTGGCGAGATCCCTTCTGAATTCTACGCACGTGTCTTTGTAGCCCGTGCGACAATGTCTGATAGTTTACGCTTCTGGTCGACATGCAATCTTATTTTACAGCAGGCACTCGGGCAACTGGATCCTGATCGGCAAGGAATGTCCATCTGGGTCGTCAAGTGTATGCTCCCTTCAGGCCCGTATAACAAAGTACGTAGTTTACGTGAAATCGTAGGGCAAGGCACACATCCCTGGTCAGGCAATCTTGAGCAGCAGGCAATGTTCCTGGGAGCTGAGTCGCTTGCAGGTAATGTCGTCACACTCTGCCGACCTGGCATTATTGAAAACCTTGATGAAGAACACAATCTCATGCCAGCCGCACGCGTAGATTTTGAGAAAAGTGCAGCGATTTATCCTATTCTTTATGAAGGACGTATCGCTGGTGTCCTGTTAATTTCCAGTACCCAATATAATCATTTTCTTTTACAGACGCGCACAGCACTGGCTCAGAATTATGCCGATCTCATTGCACTGTCGTTTGAGGAGAATGATTTCTATGCGCCAGAGGACATCGCTCTTTGCGTCATGCCTTCGCATAATGAACAAAAACAATATTTTACAAGATTTCGTCGCCTTATGGCCGATACAATGATTCTTGCCGCCAGTAAAAATCAACCTGTCAATAACATTGAGGCTGACCAGATTGTATGGCAAAGCCTGGAAGAAAAACTGCTTCAACTCTCGATTGATAATAAAATGCTTTAACGTCAGTCTAGTTAGAATTTGAAGATGTGCTATGTTTGATGATTTTCTGCAAGGTGTCAATCAATACTGGACACAAACCTGTATCGGGCCAGGGTCGCTTTCCGTGAACGACTCGATACTGCGTTTTTCTATTCCAATTATACTTCAGGGAGAATATGCAGACGCGCAGATCGATGATTACGCGGGACGGATACGTTCGGCATTTCCCTGGACCCCACCGTTACGCATGGAGGTACGCGCACGTTCATCTTTGCCAGCCGCTGGACCCACTTCTCATAGTGAAAGCGGAGAGATCCTGCGAGGAACAGCCGGATTTGGTTTCTGGAACTATCCCTTTTCCGTGCGGGGAGATCCTTTGATGCTACCAGAGGCTGTCTGGTTCTTCTACGCGTCCCCACCGTCGAATATGGCTCTCGTACCCGGCGTACCCGGTTGGGGATGGAAAGCCCAGGTTGTTCATAGTATGCGTCCAGGCGCATTGCTGGCAACCGTTCCAACAGCCCTTTCAACCGGTTGGGCACGCATAACTGGACGAACGGAGCGCTCCGCACGCTGGCTGCAACGCTTAAGTGGTGCGTGCGAGGCGCTGGTTCCAGTACCCATGACAGACTGGCACTCCTATACACTTGAATGGCACAAGGATAAAGCACAATTCTGGGTAGATGGCGTTGAAATTCTACGCGTGCTCCAACCACCCACTGGACGCCTGGGATTTGTGGCCTGGTTAGATAATCAATACACAGTGGTTACACCACGTGGTATCTATCGCTCCGGCACGGTATCAAGCGGGTCTGAATGGTTTGAACTCGATTCGGTAAACATTGAAGCTCTATAGTGCTCGGCTCTCCACGGGCTTGTAGAACCGCGCCTTACAAATTGGGCATTGTTCTATACATCGGTCACAGATCAATGAGTAGATGATCGGGTACGACATTATAATTGTTGTAAAATAATCACGCTTGAGTGTCAGGATCTACAGCTACTAGAAATGGCGAGGAAGCAGAAAAATCTATACCAGATAAAGGATAAAATCTCTTGTTTATCATCCCTGAAGATTTCGCACGCTTCATGATAAAGCTTTCTGGAGAAGAAGGCCGCGCCTGGCTCGACCATCTGCCAACAATCCTTAGCACTTGCGAGGAACGCTGGAATCTGACAATTGGTGCCCCAGTTGATAATCTATCATTTAACTATGTAGCCCCGGCGGTTCTTGCTGATGGAACTGAGGTTATAGTGAAAACAGGGCTGACCGACGAGTTCCCATCCCAGCCACGGGCATTACAGCACTTTAACGGACATGGTATGGTGCGCCTGTTGGCATATGATGAGCACAACTCAGTAATGCTCTTAGAACGCCTGCAACCAGGAATTTCTCTGCGTTCAGTAAAAAATGACGAAATCGCAACCTCGATAGCAGCAAATGTTATGCGTAAGATATGGCATCCATTGCCCCAAGAACACTATCCCTTTCCGACTATCTACGATTGGGGCAAAGGTTTTGCGCGATTACGCAAACTGTACGCTGGAGGCACAGGTCCCGTCCCATCCACAATGTTCGACAAAGCAGAGCAACTCTATTCCGAGCTTAGCGCATCTATGGACGAACCGGTCTTGCTCCATGGTGATCTCCATCAAGACAATATTCTCTCCGCCGAACGCGAACCATGGCTGGCAGTCGATCCCAAAGGAGTGATTGGTGAACCTGCATACGAGACTGGTGCGCTACTACGTAATTTCTGGCCCGATATCCTCTCTATTCCCGACCCGAAGTCTCTTATGACGCGACGCATCGACCAGCTTTCCGCCGCATCAGGCTTTGATCGTGTGCGCATTCATGCCTGGGGATTCTCCCAGGCTGTACTATCAATGTTGTGGGGCATCGAAGATACAGGCAAACTTGCAGATGAAGGGCTCTACTTCGCTGAGTTGCTAGATGCTATCAAGATGTGATGATTAGCTATGCAGTCTCCACCTTTTACTGGTTTCTACCGCTTTATCGCGTCCGTGATTTATCAAATCGCCACCGGAATTGACAGATCGCGGACACAATAAACGCGGTTCCTGACGGTTTTATGCCTCTACTCGTTCAACTTTTTTCTCAGCCTCCGGCAATACCTCATCAATAATGCCATATGCCACGGCCTCCTGAGCACTCAGGAAAAAGTCGCGCTCGGTATCCTTCTTGATACGCTCCATGCTTTGCCCAGTATGTTTCTGAATAATACCGTTCAATGTATCACGCATATAGAGTATTTCACGGGCATGGATATCGATATCCGTGGCCTGACCCTCGATGCCTCCACCCTGGATAAGAGGCTGATGCAGGTGAATGCGTGAATTGGGCAAGGCACGTCGCCGCCCACGATCACCCGCCAGCAAGCAGAATAGTACCGAAACTGGCAGCATATCCCACGCAGGTCGTGGCAACCGGGCAGGGAAGTTGACGCATCGTGTCATAGATCGCCAGGCCAGCCCTTACCACACCACCAGGTGAGGTGATATAGAGATTGATCTCACGCTCAGGACTCTCTGACGCCAGGAACAAGAGTTGCGCAACGACCAGATTAGCGATGCCATCTTCGATCGGACCATTGACCATGATAATACGTTCGCGCAAGAGGCGTGAATAAATGTCGTAGGCACGCTCACCACGCCCGGTAGTTTCGATAACAGTAGGGATAACAGCATGTGCAGACATAATTTGCTCCTTTTATTTTATAATCTGACGAACGAAGTAGTAGTAAACCAGCGAGACATCGCCCGTTGGTCCCTGGTTGAGTACTCCATTGAGTAGCCAGCCTTCACGCCCAAGCTCATTCAAACGCTCGGCATCGGGCAAGGCATTTTTATTGGTGTCGATGGTCAGGACATGATACTCCCAACGAATAGGGTCCAATGGCGCATCTTCATAGACCATGATCTTAGGTGTGAAGCCTATGGAATTCTGCTCAATGGCATGTATGTGATGCTTAAGTGGAGATGTAACGGACATAGTGTGCTTCTCCTTCTTTACATTGACATAGTATCCACCTGGACATCGTAAATGCGACCGTACGTTGACTATAGCATGCTGATAGACTATACTGATAGGAGTCATTATATGCTGTAAGCATAGGTGAAAGAAAAACAATGCTGTGAGCATAGATAGGAGAGAGAATATGGCAGATTTACAGGAGATTCTGGGAAGGGTTATTCGGCAAGAGCGGCAATATCGTCGTCTCACGATTAAAGAATTGGGCGATAAAGCTGGCCTTTCAGAGATCTACGTTGGCGAGATTGAGCGGGGACAGAAGTATCCTTCGGCAAAAGTACAGGAGAGTATCGCACGTGCTCTGGAACTTGACCTGGCAGAACTACTGGAACTGATGGCAGAGGAGATTCGGCGCGAACGAGATCCTCAGATGACAAGGGCCATTGGTTTTACCTTGCCCGCCACTCCAGGACAACCACGACGCATCGTGATCAAAAATATCATCAATATGCTTGATGAAGGCGCGGTGGAGAGCGTTGCAGATTTCAGCGCTTTTCTCCTTTCTAAACGATTGGGTTCTGAAGAAGAATAACTGAATCGATAAGAGGCGATGTTCTGCAAAACATCGCCCCTCTGTATTATGAGTAGTTTTAGCGGAAGAGACGTCGACGACGTGGACGACGAACGTAGGTACCACGGCGATAGTAGCGATCACGATAAGGACGATAAACGCGATGGTAGGCAAAGGCGCTCCAGAGTGCAACGAGCAATGCCGCGACAAGCACTGAGGTAAAGAATGGAACACCAGCAATCAGTGGATCACCTGCGAAATGGATGCCAAGCACGCCTACAATCAAGAAGATGGCGATAAAGCCGATAACAGTGGCTCCAACAATACCATCGGGTGCTCTTCTGCGTGCGATAAGTTCACCAAGAAAACCAACAATCAAGGCAATGATGAGCCAGATAATCAGATTTTGAATGGTAATGTGCATATGGATCTAACCTCCTCCATGAGTAAGCAGAAAAAATTAGTAACAACTTCTCTGTTAACACGGATAAGCGCAGCTTTTCGGTTCAAATCCATCTACCCTTACTTCTGCTGACGACGACGAGCGCAAAAGGTGGCAAACCTCGTAATCTTACAGCCAGCCTTTTTGCTCAGCCCGCATCGCCGCCTCAATACGGGTGCTGGCATGGAGTTTTTGCATGGCGGTGGAGAGATAATTGCGCACTGTTCCTTCAGTCAACACCAACGCTGCGGCAATCTCCACATTGCTTGATCCGTGTAGCACCAACTTTAAAACATTCTGTTCGCGCTCAGTGAGTGGATTGTCTCCTTCACTAAGGGCTGAAGCGGCCAGAAGGGGATCTACAATACGTTCACCAGCCACGGCGCGACGAATGGCTGTAGCCAGTTCCGCTGCAGGAGCATCCTTGACCAGAAATCCCGCTACTCCCTGCTCCAGAGCCCGCCTCAAATAGCCTGGGCGGCCAAACGTGGTAAGGATAAGGACCTTACAACCTGGTAACTGTGTGTGTAACTCTCCTGCCGCCTCAATTCCAGTGATACCGGGCATCTCGATATCGAGCAGCACCACATCCGGCATGTTTTTTAGAGCAGCGGCCACTACTTCGTCCCCACGGGCAACATCGGCAACGATAGAAATATCCTGCTCCCGGTTGAGCAAAGCGGCCAATGCTCCTCGCACCATTGCCTGATCTTCGGCCAGCAACACGCGAATCATGCTCTATCTCCTCTCGCTTGCTCTGATGGGATCATTCCAGACCGTTTAGTACTTTTCTGCTGCAACGGTAAGGTGACGGCCAGTCTAAACCCACACTCTTCGGCTGGTCCGGCTTCATATTGGCCCTCCAACGCTGCTACGCGCTCCATGATTCCGCGTAATCCATTGCCTGATGAGTCTCTTTGTACTGATGCTTCGCTCTCTCCAGATCTGCTCCCCTGCCCATCATCTGTAATGGACAGAAATATCTCATCGGGGCGTTGAGTAAGTGAGATGATGCAGTGCTTTGCGCGGCTATGACGAATCACATTGGTAATGCCCTCGCGCACAACCCACGTTAGCGCTGTTTCAATGCGGGCGGGTAACACACTCACGTCGTTTTTTATGATGCCATGGATACCAGCTGCTGTCAGGAGTTTGTGTGCTCGCTGCAGTTCACTGCTGAGGGTAGATTGACGATAGCCTCCTACAGCCTCACGCACTTCTCGCAATGCAGTGCGAGCGGCCATTTCAATATCCCGCACTTCCCGCTGCGCCTGCTCTGGATCTTCTGGAATGAGCTGCCCAGCCAGCTCACTTTTAAGGGTAATCAGGGAAAGGCTGTGGCCCAGCAAGTCATGCAGATCGCGTGCAAAGCGCAAGCGCTCTTCGGAAACGGCCAGCTGAGCGATTTGCCGACGCGCCCGTCGTAGTTCTTGATTGATCAAAAAAGTCCAGCTAAAAGTGGCAACGGTAGCCCCTACAACGGGAACCAGGAAAAGCATTTGCGCTAGCGTTGACCAGGGAGTAGCGATGACCATTCCAAGTAGCAAGACGAGAAGCATCAGTCCACCAAACGTTACGATAGCTCGCCTGGGGGCCAGCCTTCCTGCCACGCTCGCACTGGTGAAAATGAAGCCTCCCAGCCCCCATGAACCTTGTAGAAAAGGTAGTCCGATACTCAACATAGTCAGGAAAGCGATGGGCAGCCAACTCCACTTTTGAGAATTGACGGTCATGGGCGTTGCATGCGTTAAACGGTAAGCTTCATTCCAGGTAGTCCACAGATAGGTACCGAAGAAAAGCACCATACCGACTGCAATAGCAACTTTCCGTAATGATGGCGGCATCTGTATGAGGTCAATCGCTGGCTGAATAAGAAAGGGCAGCCACATGAGCCAGATCAACCACAGGAGATACGATGAGATGCCCCCGACTTTCTCATCCTGTTGCAACGTATCATTTGGCTCCATGGAAATCCTCACCTTATACATAGTGTAAACTATGAACAAGTTCTTTCAACTAAGATTCTCTACTGGAAATACCCTCTATAGCGATACTATAACACCAATGGGCCATTTGACAAACATAGAAGCGCCTGGTGTGCGCTTTATTTTGTTGCCTCATCAACGTATTGGACCCCGGCAAGCGGAGCGCAATACGTTGGTCTGGTTTAGCGGACTCGTGTGGCACGGCGGGCAAAGATGGTTGCCGCCAGTAAGAACAACAGGGCCCAGCTCCCCAGGACGATACCGCTCGTCCACAGCGGGAATTGTCCATTGGCAATCTGCCATCCCAGGTCAGCAGCGTGATAAGTTGGCAGTATCTTCGCAACTGAAAGCATGGAAGCAGGTAGGATAACTGGAGGTATCCATAAGCCACCTGCCGCCGACATTGCCATATAGAGACCATAGATTACACCAAAGGCTGTTGTGTCAGTGGTAACGTAGCCCAGGGCAGTACCCAGCAGAGCAAACGGCCAGACACCGATCCACATCAGAACAATCACGCCGATCCACTCATTTAATGGCAAGCGCACATCATGAACCAATACAGCAGTCAGGTAGACCAGCAACATTGCGGGTAGCGCGAAGAGGACTGCCACTAATGCCCGTCCCACCAGAATCTTCCAGGGCGAGATAGGCAGGAGGCTCAGATGGCGGAACCAGCCACTACTTCGCTCGTGGGCAAGGCGTGGTCCAGTTGCCACCAGGCAGGCCCAGATGCCACCATACACAGCCATGGCAATCATAATTTCGACATTGCCTGAGAGTGTCCCAGGGACATGTTGACCTGAGCCGAAAAGCCCGGCAAAGAGCAGGTAAAACCCGATTGGAACAACAACAGCTAGAAAGAGGTAGAATGGATCACGCAGCGTTCGTAGAATCTCCAGACGAATATAGCCTTTCATTTTGTCTCTCCTTTTTCTGTGTGAACAAGATTGATAAACGTCTCTTCCAGATCGTTACTCTTAACTTCTAGATTATTCCAGGGGATGTCGCTATCAACGAGTGCGCGTACTGTTGCATCAGCATCGCTTGTATGTAAGGTTACGCGATTTCCGTCGATCTGATACTGGCGAATACCAGGAAGGTCGAAGTGGTCCACAGCATCATCTTGCCGCGTAAACATAACCCGAGGCTCACCATAACGCGCCTGAATATCCTGCACGGTTCCATCTACAATAATCTTTCCTTTAGCAACGATAATCAGACGTGAGGCGAAGGCTTCGGCCTCTTCCAGGTAATGGGTAGCAAACAGAATGGTATGTCCTCGTGCAGCAAAGGCGTGCATACTCGTCCAGAATTCACGACGCGCCTCCACATCCATCGCAGCCGTTGGCTCATCCAACATAAGCATTTCTGGATCACCAGCAATAGCCATCGCAAAGCGCACCCGTTGGGTTTGTCCTCCCGAGAGGCGGTCGATCCGGCGCATCTCTAATCCTTGCAATCCAGCAAGCGCTAACAACTCTTTCTGAGGCAGTGGTGCAGGATGCAGGCTGCGCACAAAATCGATGAATTCGCCGATGCGAACCCCTGACATTAACTTCCCTTCCTGTAGCATTGCTCCAACGCGACGCTGCCGAATGGCTTCAATGGGTGTGGTTCCGAACATCTCAATCGTGCCCGTTGTCGGCGTCAGCAGACCCAGCAACATACTAATAGTAGTCGTCTTGCCAGCTCCATTGGGTCCAAGGAGCGCAACAACCTCACCGCGCCGAATATCCATGTCAATACCTTTGACAGCACCAACAGTACCGTAGGTTTTGGTAACCCCCCTTAAGTGGACAATCTGCTCAGCAACATTGTTCATATATTCCTCTTTCTTGATACTTATCAAAGAAGCAATCTCTGTAACTCACAGCTCTTTTTTAATTTTGCACTGTGTTATTATGTTGCAAGTATAGTTGGGATCAGGACATTGACATAGTGTCGTTTCTCATCACTTTCATATGACAGATATCATATTTGCTCGTCGGAACTGAAGATCTGAACATGGTTCATTGATATGAGTTTGGGGTTTTGAACTGCATAGGGGAGTTCTTTGGGGTATACATGGGGTCACATGGAGTTGCAGGGGGTCACATAGGGATGACACGGGGTCCACATAGGGATGACATGGGGTCCACATAGGGATGACACGGGCTTATTCGCTCCGCTCATCGCGCCCCTACAATGTAAATTACACCTTTTGTTGTTCAAGTTCTTCATGCCAAAGTAGGGGCGCGATGAGCGGAGCGAATAAGCCCGTGTCTGTCCGTGTCCGTGTCCGTGCTGTGCCTCTGCCGTGTCCGTGCTGTGCCGTGCCTCTGCCGTGCCCACCACGTGCCCACATGAATATCTCACAACCTCGGGTCAACGGGTTCGCTTTCCATTGCCAGAACGCCAAAAACGCATTCGTGAACGCGGCGTAGCGGCTCAGCATGCACGAAACGTTCGAGAGACTCGACGCCGAGAGCGAACTCGCGTAGTGCAAGAGAACGTTTGGTACTCAGACCGCGAAAACGCAGGCGCTCAAGGTTTTCTGGAACATCATATTCGGGACCATAGATGATGCGCAGATATTCGGGACCACGACATTTTACAGCAGGCTGAATGAGGCCGCGCGAACCGCGCACAACGAAATCAAGCGGCTTGACAACCATACCTTCGCCACCTTGAGCGGTAATATGCCGCCACCAGGAAATGCCTTGCTCCACGCTTGCAGGCTCGTTGACATCTACAGTGAGATAAGGCGTGGCAAGCAGCAACTGATGATTGGCACGACAGACCTGCGCCAACGTATTCATATGCCAGACATGGTCGCGATCAAAGTAGGTTTTGCCCTGCGTAGCCAATAGATGGAATGGCGCTAGCTTGAGATCGGCGAGCGAAGAGACAGGCCAGCAGTAGAGCCGATAGGCTTCGACATACTGAGCGGCTAGAGCCTGGCGACGCCGATAGGTATCGAGCAACGAACTGGTATCCTGGCCGCGCTGGCGGGCTTTCTCCAGAAGAGTAACAGCCTCGCCAAGGGCTACACGTGAAGCGGCACCAACAGCAGCATATTGTTGTAAAAGCAGATTTTGAGCTTTGACTGACCAGGGCATCAATTCACAATCCAGGCAGGCCCAGTCGGTATGAAATTGTTCCCAGAAGTTTGCATCGTCAAGAGCCGAGCGCACAGAGATAAGCAGCTCGGTTTCCAGGCTACTCGTATCGAAGAAACGACGACCAGTACGTGTATAGCAGATACCGATCCCCTCGTCGATCACCCCGAAACGGGTACGCGCCACGTCCTCGTCGCGACAGACGATCACCACGATCCGTGATCCCATATGTTTCTGCTCACACACAACTTGAGCAATATTTTCATGGTGATAATAAGCAAACGCCTCAGCAGGATGTTCCAGCAAACCAGGTTCCTTACTTGTCTCACAAGGCGACATAGTGGGAGGGAGATAGATCAACCATTTTGGGTTGGCAGCAAAACGGCTCATGACTTCTAGAGCGGCGGTGGCGTTTTCTTCGCGAATAATAATATTTGGCAACAGGCGCGTTGAGATGATACGTTTGCCAACTACATCGTCGATATCCAGGACATCATCGTGCTGCTGTTGCGCTGTAAGGGCTGCTGCCTGCTCTTTTTCAGGCAGAAATGGTCTGGGTGATTCACGGTAGACACGAGCCGCCTGCACCGAAACCAGCTCTTTTTCAGGATAACGTAGAGCAGTCAATCTACCACCAAAGACGCAGCCAGTATCAATATTGATCGTTCGATTAAGCCATTCAGGCTCTGGAATTGTCGTATGACCATAAACCACGAGAGCCTTCCCACGATAATCTGCGGCCCAGTTGTGACGAACAGGCAAGCCAAGTTCGTCGACTTCCCCGGTCGTCTCACCATAAAGGGCAAATTCGCGTACTCCACGTGAGCTACGTCCCTGCATCGCCTCTTTCATACCAGCATGAGCAACTACCAACCTGCCATCGTCAAGCACATAATGGCTGATCAGGCTATCCAGGAAGGAGATGATGCGGCCTTTGAATGCTGGTGATTCCTGCTCCAGTTGCGCTAACGATTTCGCAATGCCATGCGTGATACGTACATCGCGTCCCTTGAGCTTGCGTAACAATTTTATATCATGGTTGCCAGGAACACATAGCGCGGTACCAGCAGCGACCATATCCATAGCCAGGCGCAACACACTGGGAGTCGCAGGTCCACGATCAACCAGATCACCGAGGAAGACAACCTTGCGCTTTTGGGGATGAGAGACCTGGAAGTGAACTTCTGGCTCCTCCTGACGCGTAATCTCATAACCAAGGCGCGTCAGTAAAGCATGCAATTCATCGAAGCACCCATGCACATCACCGATGATATCGAACGGACCATGCTCATATTTCAAGTTTGTCCAGAGCGGCTGACGTTCGATCTCGACGCTATCAACCTGCTCAGAGGAGGTGAGGAAGGTAGCATTGTGGAAGCCTTCGTCGCGCAGATGGCGCAGCGAACGACGTAATTGCACCGCCTGTTGATGTACAACATGAGGGCCAAAGTTGCGATTCGGGCGCATGCGATTACGCTCCTGGCAGAGATGCTCTGGCAGATTAAAGACGATTGCTACACCAAGACAGTGATATTCACGCGCAAGGGCAAGCAATGGTTTACGCGCCTCCGGTTGCACATTTGTTGCGTCAACAACAGTTAACTTACCAGCGGCAAGCCGTTTCGCAGCCACAAAATTCAGTACCTCAAAGGCATCATGGGTCGCACTCTGGTCATTTTCATCGTCGGAGACAAGGCCACGACAGAAATCAGATGAAAGCACCTCAGTCGCTTTAAAGTGCTGACGAGCAAAGGTCGATTTACCGGAACCAGAAGGGCCAACCAGGACGACCAGGCAAAGTTCAGGAATAGTTATTTTCATTACGAGTACCTTAAGCGTAAGCGCATCAAATGAATGCCAGTTAATAAGACACCATACAGGTCGATCATTTTTCATCCCTCCAGCCGTTATACATGTAATTATAAACAATTCACCAAATTACAGCGCGAAATGGAAAAGAATAAAGTGCTACTAATTAGATATGAGGATAGTAAAAACGGCCATTTGTGTTGGCGCACCTACTGTAGCGTCTTCTGATCCAATTGGTAAGAAACGTACAGCGTAGCCAGATCTCTCCGCAACGGATTGCGCCCAATGCTGAAATTGCTCTCGCGTCCACTCGAAGCGATGATCCTTATGACGAAAGTGACCAGCGGGAAGGGTTGCAAACTTTACGTTATATTCAGCATTGGGCGTTGTGATCACAACCGTTGCGGGATGCGCGAACTCAAAAAGGACACGTTCAAAGGCCGCCAGCCGTGGAGGATCGAGATGCTCGATCACTTCCACTATAGCAGCAGCATCGTAACCTTGCAGACGCTTATCACGATAGGTCAATGCACCATGCAGTAGTTTGATGCGCCCCTTTTGTCGCTCCGGTAAGCGATCCAGGTGTAGACGGTTACGCGCCATTTCTAAAGCACGATAGGAGACATCAAGGCCAAGAATATGCGAAAAAGATGCATCCTGTAGTAATAATTTCAGCAGTTTCCCTTCGCCACAACCCAGGTCAAGAACTCTTTTCGCACCACTCTGCTGCAACACAGCCATCACGGCTTGCAGACGTTGCTCATGCAAACTAATAGGTTGTTCAAGCGCAGTCTCTTCAACGTTAGCGGTCAACTCCGCCACATTCTGCTCGCTCTCTTCCTCAGCCGTAAGCTTTGCAATCGCGGTACGAGCAAGGTCGCCCCGATGTTTGAGATAACGATAGGTGATCTGCTCGCGCTCAGGATGCTCTTGTAGCCAGTCCTTACCTCGCCTGAGCAACTTCTCCACCTCATCGTCACCAATCCAATAATGTTTATCATTATCCAGCACCGGGATAAGTACGTACAGATGCGTCAGAAGTTCACTCAAGCAGCAGATTGCATCCAGGGTAACCGTAAAGTACGGACTATTCCCCCACTCAGAATAGGTCTCATCAAGCATATGAGAAGTAATGGTGACCGTATAGCCCAGTGGTTCAAAAAGGCGTTTAAGCCACTGCTCACCGCCATTTCTGCTGGGCACGACAGCCAGTTGAGCCTGCAATGGAAGAGGCATCTTCACCAGATCAGGATATTTCACACAATGTCCATTGAGGGCAGAACCAAAGACATCAGCAATAGCTACACTCAGGAACGAAGAGGCAACATATGGGCGATCATTCACATACTGCTCCTGCACCTGAGAACGGTTACGGTTACGTACCAGGCGCACAGTATCAATATCGAGCAGAAGGGCGGCAGTACAACGCTCAGTTGTTGCTTCGGGGTAGAAGACGTGTGCCCGCCCAAAAGGAAGCGAGAAAGATTGCAAACGCCACGGATTTTTATGAAGAAGATAGCCCAGATCCGTAGCTGGCTGATAGGTCGTCGTGATGGTAAGCAACATTGGCGTTCCTGCAATTCTAAAAAAACATTTGCATATTCCACAATATCTATAGATAAATCCCAAAAAAGATACCAGACTCAATGAGGTGCGGTGTGCTGATTGTAACATTGTGTAACCGCGTTTGCAACAGAGTATTAAGAGATGGATGCGCCCCCTGAATTGTAGCTTTGTATTTTTCTGTCGTCCATGGTAAGCTACATTCACTCAACAGTTTCAAGCGGAAAAGGTAACAACTTACATGCAGATTGATCCCCTGGCATTCCTGCGACTCTCACAACTGGCCGATAGCGCATTACCAATCGGTGCTACCGCTCATTCTTTCGGCCTGGAAACGCTGGTAGCCGAGAATATAGTTACCGTCGAGGTACTTGAACCGTTCTTGCGCGACTACCTGGAAGAAACTGGCACATTGGAAAGCGTCTTCTGCCGCCTTGGTTACAGGCTTACCAGTTGTTTGGATACAACCGCTTTTTCAGCCGACTGGCTGGCACTCAATGCACGTTTGAGCGCATATAAAACTGCTCGCGAGAGCCGCAATGCTAGTGCTACCCTTGGACGCAGATTCTTGCAGCTTGCCCAGGGATTAGAGGAACATCCTCTATTACAACGGGCACTACAGGCCACGAAAGATGCCAGGGAAGATATTCACTATAGCACAGCCTTTGGCCTTGTTGGAGGTATACTGGGAGTAGAGGAGACAGCGACTGTACTTGCACATCTGCAACAAACGCTGCTCGGACTCGTCTCGGCATGCCAGCGCCTGTTGCCGCTTGGTCAAAGTCGGGCCAGTAGTCTTGTATGGCACCTCAAACCGCTTGTAATTGCCACTGCTGATCGCAGTGCTGCGGTTGCCCTGGATGCAGAGGAGCCTGTGCTTTTTACGCCACTCCTCGATATCGCAAGCATGCGCCATCCGGTTCTGACGACACGCCTTTTTATTAGTTGATTGCTACAGCTTACAGAAAGATTGTCCCATACAATAACTGTTTTGAGGAAACTGGATGAAGAAAGAGTTGCTGGTTCATAGAGTTCAAGGGCGGCTACATATGACCTTCGCCTACAATGAAACGCTTCAACAGACGCGTTTAGCAGTATGTGAGCAAGAGCCGCCCCTGAGAGTGATACGGGCCTTTCCGCTCTCCGGTGGTGGAGCGTTGGTCCACATGCACAATCTTTCAGGCGGAGTGCTGGGCGGCGACCAATTGACAATCAGCGCAGCCATCGAGCCACGTGCCACGGTACAACTCACCTCCACCAGCGCTACCCGGCTCTATCGCAGTTCGCCTATAGTTCCCGTAGCAGTACAGACCTGCACTATTCACGTGCAGGAAGGAGGCTTACTTGAATATCTTCCCGATCCACTTATTCCTTTCGCAGGTTCACGCTATCGACAACAGACTCATATCGAACTGGCAAATGACGCGGGACTGTTCTGGTGGGAAACTATAACACCAGGACGCGAGGCACGGGGAGAAGTATTTGATTACGAGCAACTGCAACTTGAAGCGAAGATCACAGCTCAAGGCAAGCCGCTGGCTATCGAACACATAAAGATCGAACCACAGCATCGTACTCCCTCGTCGTTAACACGGCTCGGCGCTTATTCCTATTTCTGTAGCTTCTATATCTGCAAAACTGGCATGGAAGCGGCTCATTGGTTACAGATGGAGCAGCAATTAAGCGTATTAGCACAAAAACTCAGTCGTCCAGAGGAAATTTCATTGGGGCGTAAGTACGCTGGTCGCGCATGGGCTGGTTGTTCGTGCTGTCAGTCGACAGGGAAGAGCGATTGCAACCGGCTTGCAGGCTTTCTGGCGAGAAGCAAAATTCGCACTCTATGGACAAGAGGCAATTCCACCACGTAAAATTTATTGATAAGCTAGTCTGGGCCGGGTGAGGGTCAGCTCCATTATCATCTCATATCGGGGCCGAATGGAGGCCATCTCCACCCCTACGATTATATAAGGAGAATCGGGTGTACCTTACGCAACGAGAGCAAGAGAAACTGTTACTATTTGTCGCGGCAGAACTGGCTCGTAAGCGCCAGGGTCGTGGACTGAAGCTCAACTATCCCGAAGCGATTGCTATTTTATCCGCCGAAATTCTGGAAGCGGCTCGCGATGGGAAAAGCGTCTCTGAAATTATGACATTTGGAACCACGATTTTAAAACGCGAGGACGTAATGGAAGGCATCGCTGAAATGGTTCACGAAGTCCAGGTCGAAGCGACGTTTCCTGATGGGACAAAGCTCGTCACCATTCATGATCCTATTCGTTAAAAAGGAGATCAACGCTATGAAACCAGGTGAATATTTACTGAACGATAGCGAGATTATAGCAAATAGCGGACGCAAAACAGCTACGATCCTGGTCAAAAATACAGGCGATAGGCCGATACAGGTAGGCAGTCATTATCATTTCTTTGAGGTCAATCGCGGCCTGGAATTTGATCGTCCCGTTGCATATGGAATGCGCCTGAACATTGCAGCAGGTACCGCTGTACGCTTTGAACCCGGCGAGGAGAAAGAGGTTCCCCTGGTTGCCTTTGGCGGATCGCGCATCATATACGGACATAACGGACAGGTCAACGGACCATTGCAATAAAAATCAGGGTAGGACAGACCTGTTACTCTTCACAGATCCGTCCCTATTTGCTCTGATTATTCCTGTTTATCTATTTGCTTACCTGTCTCGTTAAGCTGGCTCTGCTCCAATATTGCGGTCAGGACCGTGTCAAAAGGTGGCTCTAACGGCTGCTCCAGAGTTGGAAGCTGCTTACCATCTAACAAGACGAGAGCTTGTAAGGCATCCAGGAAGTAGGCCATTGGCACAAACTGTGGCTGTGTACGCAGATCAATCGCCATAAGCTTATAGCGCAGGGCCAGGTTTTTCAAGCGGCGCGTACGCTCTTTATCGTAATGACGGAGAGCACGTACTGCTTTTTGAGCCGCCTGCTCTACAAGCAAGTCAACTGGTGAGGCACCAGGATGGAACCAGACAGGGGTTTTGGCGATCTCCGTAATCTGCATAATGACATCGGTAAATGGAGGTAAGACAGAGGCGATAACTTCTTCAACGGAAGATCCACGTGCAAATGCTGCAAAACCATGCATAAGACTGAGGACAGGTGAAACCGCTTCCTCAGGAGCAGCACTACTACGACTTGCTATATCCGCTGCTGTTTCATCCATCGCTTCGGCCCAGGGCACAAATTCTTGTGCGTCACATTGGGTATAGAAGCGCACAATGAGCGAAGTCATACTGGCTGAATGATCAAGCCATTCCTGAAAATTACTCTCTCCATTCTGCTTATCAGATTCTGGTTGGGGTTCGACAAAAGGACGATTAGCAATTTCTGCCTCAATACCACGAATAATCCAACGCCAGTACCCCAATCCAATTTCGGGAAATAGGGACTGTATCCAGGATGAAGGACCGCTTCGAGTCGCTATAAGGGCTGCATCTACGGTACCATCAGGGAGATCCTTACACAATCGTCTCAGTGTTCTAATGGCATCCTCTCGCTCGTTCCATGGTACCCTCAGCAAGCGCTCAAGAGCAGCATCCGCCAGAAGATAATCTACAGCAGCACGCATCTGCTCATGTTCGCCATGCCAGATTGCCAGGCGATAGAGCGTCATGCACACATCGGCATAATGACGTTGTGTGATGTGTTCCTGTAAAAGATTTTGCAGCACATGCAGATCTTTCTGATCTTGCTCCTGAGCAGTAGTGATTACAGGCTCCTGTTCATCTACTGATGATGCAACAGGCTCACGATCGAATGCAGCCAGCCGTTGATAGACATCGTGTGAAGTTGGTGGCAGTTGTCCAACAGCCTGAGCGGCAAGCTCTAACACCTTTTCAGGAAGCTCTACCTTTGCCTCACGTGCAGATTCAGCAGCAGAGAGAGCTACCAGAGCAGCATCGCGATAGCAGCCAAGATCGAGATAGAGACGGGCAGCGCGTTCCATATGTTCTACTGCCGCCTGTGGACGTTGTATTACAAAAGCTACACGTCCCTCCATCTCAGCCAATTTAGCCAGATCATCTGAATGGCTATGAAATTTCATATTTTGTCTGGCATTTTGCAACATATCCAATGCCTTCTCTACATCATTTTTAGCCAGATAGACGCGCACCAGATTTAACGTTGCCTTGATAAAGTCCGCACGCTTCTTGTCTTTTTGAGCTGTATTGCGTGCTTGCAGGTAGTAACGTTCCGCCTCATCCCAGTTTTCAAGCAATACACAGTTCTGACCAAAACCCAGGACGATGGAGCTATACATCCGCTCTGTTATGGTTGAGTTAACCTGATTCATCCAGTATTCAGCATCCTCGGCATTGCCAACAGCAGCAGAAGTATGGGCCAGGTTGGAGCGGGCACAGGTCGCGCATGGATGAATCTTTGGCAACTGCGCCAGGACATCCTGTGAGTTGGCAACAATATCATCATGGTAACCAGCTGGATCTATCTCGACGTAACATTCCACAATATCATGAAAGGCACAGATGCGTTGTGGCACATCATGCACCCGGCGGTCGGTAGCTAAAGAGAGCAGATCGACCGCCTCAGGGAGTGCGCGTCTTGTCTGGCGTTGTTTCAACCAGAGTTGTAATCGCCAGTGGCGCAGATGTAACTGCCATTTTAGCTCATTGGTTTCACGCGCTGCTTCTAATGCCTGGGTAATTGCTAGCTTCAGCGGCAACAAAGTCATCGTTATAGTTGCGCCAGAAATCATGGTAGTTCTCAATAATGGCCTCATGCTGACCACCTTTCTGAAGCAAGCGTTCTTGATCTTTATAAAGCCATGCCCATATATCAGTAGAATCATTTCTTTCCAAGATTGTCGTCTCCCTCATCGCTCTTCTGAACGTCTTTTGCCTGCCTGGCATCCGTCAACGAGACAATTCTACTTTCTTGCTGTGGCAAAGACTGAACAGACCCACTGGCGGTATCATTATCGAGTTTGCGCTTCAACTCTTCGCAAAGAGTTGCCAATAACAACGAAGATATCTGCACCTGTTGTGCCAGTTTGTGCAGGTCGGCAACCAATAATTCCTCAATGGTTTCACACGTGGCACTCAAGCGAGTTGCTGCGTCTGGACGTATTCCAAACGTTGTCAGCATACTAACAGAGAGGGCATGACCCGAGGTTGCTTCATTTGAGATACCAGCGATACGAGCTAAAGAAGTATTAATTTGCTCAAAGCAGACGATAGCATCCTGAGCCGAAAGATTCTGGCCAGCAAACATTCTAGCATTTGCAATAAGAATACGTACAAGCGCGGCAAAGTTGGGATGCTCTGGTCCCATGTCGCGAATGCGGCGCAGGAGTGGATTTCCTGCATTCAGATGCAACACGCCATGAAGCACCGTTTCATCAATCTGTTGGCGCTTCAGGTGATCACGCACAAGCGAACGGATAGGGCCAACGAAGCGTCCCTCATCCATATTCCGCTGAGCTCGTCTTGCACGCTCGGCCCCTGGAGGATAGAGCAAAATAATAGGTAGATGCTCTGGCTCATAAGCCATAAGGCGGG
Source organism: uncultured Chloroflexia bacterium (assembly GCA_963731415.1). Classification (GTDB taxonomy): domain Bacteria; phylum Chloroflexota; class Ktedonobacteria; order Ktedonobacterales; family Ktedonobacteraceae; genus JACDAE01. Next base: position 353,434 of record CAVSVN010000013.1, on the reverse strand, counting down.
CTGGCAAGCCTTCTGCCTTACAGGCGTCCAGGATGGGCTGCCATTGTTGCAGTGCATCGGTTACTGGCGTAAAGAGATAACTGGCAGCAGGAGTCAACTCTTCAACTGAGATTCCATACACCTCGCCGTAACGCTTCAAAAAGGCCGTATCGGCGAACCAGCGTGCATCAACGACAGCCAGGCGACGAGCCTCGAAGAGAGCCAGTGCCTGGGTCACACCATCTTCATTTTCGTAGTAAAAAATGCGACCAGGATTTTCATGGAGATATTCGGGGATGGTTAGCTCACCACGACTGGTCTTAAAACTAACCAGATCAGCAACACGTGTGAATAATTCAAATGCACGTACCGACCAACCCTTCATCAGATCATTATGGGCCTGCACAATAGCCTGCCAATCGAAAGGGGCAGAATCCGCAAGAGCTTCAAAATGTGCCAATAATGCTTTCCCTAGAGCCACCTGAACTGCATCATAGATATCATCGTGACGCAGAGTCTCGCGGCTGGCTGTTGGATTGAGGAGAGGACAATCAATAATGCCACTTACAAAACGAGCCCATGCAGGTAGCAGATCACGCTCACGTTCAGTAATCAACATATGACGTACATAGACAGCGACATCGCCATATTCTTGAATGGAAATAACCGAACGTGGCGGCACATACAGAACTCCATGGAGTGGAATAATCTGACCATTATCTGTACGAATATCTTCTAAAGGAAGGACGGTCAGAGGTCGCACGTCGGTACGTTGTTCGACCCAGGCCATATAGCGCATAGTGGTGGCCTGAGTGGTCTCCTGTGCATCAACTTCTAGCCAGGGAGCAGGATAGAGGTTGATCGGTGCCACATCATCAGCAAGATAGATTGGAATAGGTAGGAAGACAGCATACGTATTGAGAGTCTCGCGCAGAATAGTGGTATCGAGTAGAAAACGGGCATCATCACGCAGATCCAGGCGGACAATCGTCCCAACTATCTCACGACTCGCCTTACGTAATGCATAGCTCTGACCCCCCTCTGAGATCCAGCGCCAGGACTCAGCAGGTGCTTGATAACTCGCCGTCGTAATTTCAATGCGGCTGGCGATCATAAATGCAGAGAGCAGACCAAGACCAAACATACCTATCAGGTCTAGAGCTTCTTCTCGCTGTGCATTTCCCAGGCGTTCACGCAACTCCCGCGTGTAGCCACGACCAACGGTAGCAAGAAAGACAGTAATCTCATCATGAGTCAGTCCTGATCCATTATCTTCAATAACGAGCTGATGTGTTACGGAGTCAATAGAAACATAGATACGTGGCTCATAATCTTTTGCAATGGCTGGATCTTCTTGTTGGCGGCGCACACAGAAAATCGTGTGCATTCTGTATCAGTTCACGTATAGCCACACGAGGATCAGAATACAAATGTTCCCCAAGGACTTTTAGAAGACCAGGTAGATGAATTTCGACGGGAAGGATTTCTAATTCTTCTGGCATAATTTTGTGGCCTATCACTCCAGGCCCATGAGAGGATAGAAGGAACAATAAAATATTTGCTACTATAACACACATAAGTCGCTTTAGCAATAGTGTAAATGAACAAATGGACGCATGGGCTAGAGAGCTTTCCAGATCGTCTCCTACGACAAAAACCTATGCTCCTAAAGGTGGCATAGGTTTTTGTCGTAGGAGACGATCTCCACAACCTGCTCTTTAAAAACAAAGAGCGAATACGAGCCTATTTGTAGTATTCACGCTCATATAGCTCCATAAATGAGTTAAGCGACTCGCCAGTACTCTGCCGCGACTGAGGCATTGTGGGCGCAGTGCTCAGCCCATTATAAGCGTTAGAGACACGTACATCATCGAAGTAGAGCGTTCCAAACGTGCTGTTCAAGAGGGCCAGGCTGGAGTATGGCTGCACCTGCGAGAGGTCACCATTCACTCCACCAATCGAAGATCCATTCACCCATACCTCTCCATGCCCGTTCTTGACCTGCATATCTTGAACCTCTACACTGTACCAGGTATTGGCCGCGATCGCATTGAAAGGACTAAACACATGATATCCAGTGTATCGACCGCTCCAGAAAGAGATGTCTAACCCGTGACGGAACGTATCGAGATCAACTTCCCAGACATTAGCTCCGCTGGCATTACGTGCTATCGCTATTGGCGTAATACCTATTAGAATACTACTGGCGCGGAAGTAGAAACGCGTATAGGTCTGTGCTTGCGGACCAGATGACAACGGCGTAGAGAGGGGAGACATTCTGCAAGAAGAAATTGCTTAATGCTAGAGCATTATGACCGCTATTGACGGTTGAACTTTGCACGGTAGCAGAGCCAGCAAAAAAGCTACTCTCCTTCGTCCAGGCATTCAGATTTCCACTTTCAAAGCCGTCATTCAGGTAGACCGGACTATTCCCAATACCGCTGAGGGCCACAGTTTGTGGGCTGTTCGGTGCATTGTCTGTCAGTATGAGACTGGCTGTACGCGTGCCCGTTGCAATGGGGGTAAAGACAATGCTCATCGTACACGAAGCATTCGCGACAAGAGTCGGCCCACAGTTGTTCGTCTGTGTAAAGTCACTTGCGTTTGTCCCACTCAACGCGATGCTGTTGATATTCAGAGTAGCTGTACCCGAATTGGTCAACGTGACTTTCTGAGCACCACTACTGGTCTGCACATTCTGATTGCCAAAGGTGACACTACCTGGGTTCAACGTTACTGCAGGGGAAACTCCTACACCTTTGAGTCCCAATGTCTGTGGACTGTTAAGGGCATTATTCGTCACAATCACGTTGGCGTTACGTGCCCCAGTCGTACCTGGCGTGAATGTGATGTTAATGGTGCATGACGCACTGGCTACCAGAGTTGACCCACAGTTGTTCGTCTGCGCAAAGTCGCCTGCATTCGTCCCACTCAATGCAACGCTGCTGATATTCAGAGTCGCCTGGCCCGTGTTTGTGAGGACCACCTTCTGAGCTGCACTGGCACTACTTACACCCTGGTTGCCAAAGTCGACACTGGCTGGATTGAGGGTAACGCCAGGAGTTGGAGCAATCGTCCCATTATAGACGTTGGCAACACGAACATCATCAAAGTAGATGTCGCCCGCCGAACTACTGTAAAGCATCAGACGCGCATACGCATTCGTCGTCGAAAGATCACCATTTACAGAGCCAATCGAATTGCCATTTATCCACGCCTCTCCATGTCCATTGCTCGTCTGCGTATCCTGAATCTCTACACTGTACCAGGTGTCAGGACTGAAAACATTGGTCGGACTCACGACGCTGGAAATGGTATTCGCTCCATTCCAGAAGTAGATGTCCAACCCATGACGATTCATATCCAGATCAGCCTCCCACGCATTGCTTCCATTCGCGCTGCGTCCAATAGCGACTGACGTTCCACTACTCACATTGCTGCTGTAGCGGAAGTAGAAACGCGTATAGGTCTGCTCCTGCGGTCCACCCTGGAACCCCGTATATTCATAGACATACTGCCCGTTGCTATTGTTCAGATCTAACGCATTCTGCCCATTATTGACCACCACTGACTGGACAGTAGCGTTACCAGTACTATCACTATTGGGCAACTTCCAGGCTTTCAGATCACCACTCTCAAAATCATCCTGAAAGTAGACGGTCGGTGTTACGCCAGTGCCGCTCAGAGCAAGCGTCTGCGGGCTATCCGCTGCATCATCAGCAAATGTCAACATGCCTGTACGAGCACCCGTCGCCGTGGGAGTGAACGTCACACTGATTGTACAGGAAGCATTCACCGCCAATGCGGCTGGGCAGTTGTTTGTTTGTGCAAAATCGCTTGCGTGTTTTCCAGTCAGGGTTATACCTGTCATATTCAAAGCAGCCGTGCCTGAATTGGTCAGCGTTACTGTCTGTGCTCCACTGGCAGCATTAACTAACTGATTGCTAAAGTCAATACTGGTTGGGCTTAACGTAACCACAGGTGCTGGTATGATTCCTGTTCCAGTCACTGCCACCGTTTGCGGACTATCCGGTGCATTGTCAGTTAGAGTTAAGTTTGCTTTGAGCGCTCCCACTGTAGCAGGTATAAATGTCAGGGTTATCGTGCAAGAGGCATTCACGGCTAATGTTGCCGGACAGGTATTCGCCTGTAATAACCCACTGGTATTTTTTCCCGTTAGCGCAATATTACTGATATTCACCGCTGCTGTGCCATTATTGGAGACCGTGACTGTCTGAGTCATGCCAGATGTATTGATTCCCTGCTGCCCAAAATCAACGCTGGTTGGGTCGAGCACAACAGAGGGGCCTTGCACATTGATAAAAGCATTGAGGATATTCGCCGTGGCACGCTGTATGCCAGCATTGGCACTGGTATTGCTTTGAATATTTGCCAGCCCCCAGCTCCACTCTATCGTGCCTGCCGCAAACACTCTGGCACCACTGGAGGCCGTATAAAGGGTTGCATTGGAAAACGAGCCTCCAACAGCAGCCGAGTCCTCGTCAGACACTCCGACAACTGGAGAGTTGCCCAGGATGGTCAGCCCCGCTGGAGAAGCGCCATTGTTAAACACTTTGTCATATTCGTACCCCACGATACCGGGTACCGATGAACCATCCTTGAACCCCGTGCCTGCATATACCCAGTTGGCAGCGTTCTGTACGACAAACGGGTAGCTCTGATTCACCTGATCCTCAAACATTACTCCTGAAACTGCGTTCTCCGGCATATTCACCGGGGCCGAGCGCCAGTATCCCGTTACAATCGCATTATTCACATTCCACATTGGATCAGGACCCGGCGGCGTTGTACTGGTAGCAAAATCCTTATAACCCACCTCTACACGATCAGGCGAACCTGCTGCATCGGGTTCAAAGCGAATCTGCCAGTACATTTCGTTGGCTCCAAAGAACGCCACATTGACTCCAGCATTGATCGCCTGCTGCACCGTATCGCGCATCCCCTTCGACCAGTATTCATCATGGCCCACCGACAAAAATGCCTTATGATTTGTTAATGTTGAAGCATTGGTATCCGTATCCACATCCGTTGTATAGGCCACATCATAGCCTTGCGACTCCATCCAATACACAAATTTATATTCAAAGAAAAAGTAATGCCCCGCACCATTGCTATCGCCAGGATTGAAGGGGCGATCAAAGGAAACTTTGCTTGCATGCACTCCACTAAAAATGCTTTTATCAGTATTGTTATTATAGAGACTGGTCCCGCCCCAGGTATTATACGCCTCATAGGTGGTTACGCTAGTCTGGAACAAGATGCCCTCATGGCCTCCATCGTCACGCACCACAAAAAAGATGAAGCTCTTGTCACCAGTCGAGGCATCGAGGCGAGCCAGGTACACTCCGCTCACCCACGAGGTGGGAACGGACAGCGTTGTGGTTTTCGTCCAGTTAGCCGCAACCATACCTGTAACGGGATCGGGCGTCGGCATCGGCTGATGCACACCAGTAAAGGGTCCCATTGAGGTGATTTTGCGTGCTCCCGTTCCCCCATAGTAACCTGTACGATAGATATCAATCGTAAAACTGGGAGCCGTCGTCGTCACGAAAAGATCAAGCGAGTCTCCATGATTGACACTTATCTTTGACGCATAACCAGAAATCAGGTCGGGAGTCAGCGATGCACTAAAATCGTTCCACGTAGGATCGCCTGGCAAACTATTCTCTGCCTGAATCGCATTTTGACTGTCCGCTTTCGCAACTGTCGGCTGCAAACTATGCGAAAGGGTATTCGGTGTACTCAGTAACCCTGTAGCTACGAAGAAAGCAAGCAATAGAAATCCCCACCACCGCTTCATTCCATGCATAAGCTGTCTCATAAATTCTATATCCTTTATAAAGTTTCTTAAAACAACATTTCCTATTTAAAAGGGTAGGCAAAATCATTCTTTTTAATAAAAATCAATTCAGTAAAGGCATTCGTTTAATTTTTCAATAATAGATAGATGCTCCCTATAGTTTCATTTCAAATATAGCACTTACCTGTATATTTATAGTTATGAGCAGGTTGCAGGTTTGTTGAGAAAGAGGATAGAGCGTTATATTTTCTTCTTGTGTATGTACGTTGCTAATCTGGATGATATACTGTACAGCATAAGTCCTTTCCAAACAAAGGAGACAGGTGCATGAGTTTACGCATTCCTCGTCAGACCTACGCCGACCTTTATGGTCCCACCACTGGTGATCGCGTTCGCCTGGCCGACACTGAGCTAGTCATAGAAGTTGAGCGAGATTATACGACGTATGGTGATGAGATTACCTTTGGCGGCGGCAAAGTCATTCGTGACGGCATGGGCCAGAGTAGTCGTGCAACACGAGATAGCACTCCCGGTACGCTCGATCTGGTGATCACTAACGCACTGATTATCGACTACTGGGGCATCGTCAAAGGTGATATTGGCGTGAAAGACGGGCACATCGTCAAAGTCGGCAAGGCAGGCAATCCTGATACGATGGATGGCGTTGATCCAGAGCTAATTGTGGGCGCGGGAACAGAAGTCATTGCAGGCGAGAATATGATCGTGACTGCAGGTGGTATCGATAGTCATATTCACTTTATTGCACCGCAGCAGATCTATGAAGCGCTCTCCAATGGCATCACAACAATGATTGGCGGCGGCACAGGTCCCGCAACTGGCACCAACGCTACCACCTGCACGCCTGGAGCATGGAATCTTGCACGTATGTTACAGGCTGCTGAACACTGGCCTGTGAACTTTGGCTTTCTGGGCAAGGGCAATGTCTCCACCACCGAGCCATTGGCTGAACAGGTAGAGGCTGGTGCCTGTGGACTCAAGCTACACGAGGATTGGGGCACAACGCCCGCTGCGATTGATACCTGTCTCAAAGTTGCCGATGAGTACGATATCCAGGTCGCCATTCATACCGATACGATTAACGAAGCAGGCTTTGTAGAGGATACTATCAATGCGATTGGCGGACGTGCTATTCACACCTATCATACCGAGGGTGCAGGCGGTGGACATGCACCAGATATTATAAAGATCGCCTCCTATCCCAATATTTTGCCTTCCTCCACGAACCCAACACGACCCTACACTGTAAATACGCTTGCCGAACACCTGGATATGTTAATGGTATGTCATCATCTCAATCCTCTGGTACCAGAAGATGTCGCTTTTGCCGAAAGTCGCATTCGGCCCGAAACGATAGCAGCCGAAGATATTTTGCACGATCTCGGCGTCTTTAGCATGATCTCCAGCGACTCTCAAGCAATGGGACGCGTCGGAGAGGTCGTGACGCGCACGTGGCAGACGGCGCATAAGATGAAAGTGCAGCGAGGTGCACTCTCCCAGGATTTTGAGCGCAACGATAATTTCCGGGTCAAGCGCTACGTTGCCAAATATACGATTAATCCAGCAATTACGCATGGGATGGCGCACGCTATCGGCTCGATTGAAGCGGGTAAACTGGCAGACCTGGTACTCTGGCGTCCAGCGTTCTTCGGCGTCAAGCCTGAGATGATTATCAAAGGTGGCTTCATCGCCTGGAGCGGGATGGGCGATGCCAATGCCTCTATTCCCACACCGCAGCCCGTGCTCTATCGTCCCATGTTTGGCTCATTTGGTAGCGCTACAGCAACTACCAGCCTGCTATTTACATCAAAGGCAGCCCTTGAGGCTGATATTCCAGCACAACTGGGATTGAAAAAGACGCCTGTTGCGGTTGAGCACTGCCGCAGTGTTGGCAAAGCTGATATGAAGCTTAACGATGCCACACCCACTATTGAGGTTGACCCGGAAACCTATGAAGTGCGTGCAGATGGTGAGCTGCTCACCTGCGAACCAGCCAGCGTTCTACCGATGGCACAGCGCTATTTCCTGTTCTAATAGAAGCAAAAGGGAGAATGTGAGATGACGACAAACGATTTTACACGTGCATTTCGCGTTGGTATTGCAGGCCCGGTTGGCAGTGGCAAAACTGCGCTGGTTGACAGTCTGAGCAAACGACTCTGGCCGCATTATAGCCTCGCGGTCGTGACAAACGACATTTATACAAAAGAGGACGCCGAGTTTTTGTTGCGCCAGGGCACGTTACCTCTGGAACGCATTCGCGGCGTTGAAACGGGCGGCTGTCCCCATTCAGCGATTCGTGAAGATGCCTCAATGAATCTAGAAGCTATCGCTGATCTGGAAGAGAGCCTGCCCGGCCTGGAATTGCTCTTCGTCGAGAGCGGGGGAGATAACCTGGCAGCGGCATTTAGCCCGGAACTGGTCGATGTGTCGATTTATGTTATCGATGTGTCCGGGGGCGACAAAATACCACGCAAAGGTGGGCCGGGCATTACACGCTCAGAACTCCTGGTCATCAATAAAATCGACCTTGCGCCCTATGTAGGGGCTTCGCTAGAGGTCATGGAACGAGACGCACGCCTCCAGCGCGGCAAACAGCCATTCATTTTCACCAACCTTAAAGATGGTACAGGTCTTGATGAAATTATCAACTGGCTACAGCAGCATCTGCAGGCACCACAAGCACTACGACGCTCTATTATCGATGCTCACGCGCCTTACGTTGGTCATGCTCACAGTCATGATCATGAGCATGAGCATCATCATTAGAATATCGTCGTTGGGAGCCGCATGGGCGCAAAAATGCTGGCCCATGCGGTGGGCATCGTAAACGCGGCTCGTACGATTAGAACAATCCGCCACCACCACTATTGTTGCCACCCGGACCCATCCCTAGCATTTGTTTGGCGGCGAGGGCGGCAAGACCTGCGACGGCAACTTTAGCGCCAGTGCTTCCCAGAGGTCCACCGGGTCCTAAAACCTGGTGTAACAGATCGGGACTCTGTTGCTGTGCGTAACCTACGACGCGAGAAGCTTCATGAGGCGACATGCTATAGGGATCGGCATTCTGAATTCCCATCTGCTGAGGATTCATGCCCTGCTGGGCCAGACCACCCATTAGTCCTTGTATTAGCCCACCACGTTGCTGTTGAGGCATCTGCTCAAAGTACTGACGATGCACCTGCTCGACCATCTGAGGCGGCGCATTATTCACAAACTGTCCGTAGTTCTGATAGGCTTCCTGCTCAGGAATCTGCGAATAGGTACCCTGATCCCAGGCATTCGCATAATTCTGATACATTTGCTGATTATTCTGATTATACGGCCACATACAATTTTCTCCTTCCATCACTCGTTCAGTGAAGGGTAAACTACTTGTAACCTACTCATTCAATCTATACGGCGGTAATACGTTAAGAGTCTTCTGATAGTTTCAACATGAGTTTATCGAAAAAAAGAGAAAAGCATGCAGACAATGCTATCAATTTACATTAAAAATGCAATTTTCGCAGCCTGAAAGCCCAGGGAGAGATCGCCATCATCATGATCACGCACAACTATGCCCAGGTGCTCGAAGTCTGTGATCGCGTGAACCTCCTACAGTATGGTGAGATCATCTTCGATAAAAAGGTCGAGCCAACGCTTCTGGAAGAGCTGAATAATATCGTGATGAGCGAATACCACATTAACAGTGCCACTTCGTAATACAGCTTTAAACCATAGGGATCACATTTATAGCATTCGGTGATTCATCGCCTATCTGGTGATTTCCATGAACCTCCAGATAATCTCCATCCCTTAGGCGGATTGTTAGGGAAGGCGTAGGGGCGTCACCTTGCGTGCGCCCTGCCACCCCTACGCCTTCCCTCATATTTCTCTCTACAATCAGTCCTCCGACGAGGAACGAGCACGCCGACCGGGGAGCGCGAAAAATAAAGCCAGGAGCAGTGTCAACACAACACTTGCCGGGACATAGATAAAAGCCAGGACAAGCGTTATCACGTAAAACAAGGGGCCGAAACGGTACTGATTGGTAATCGCCCGTACCGCCTCTTGATCAGCATCTTTATCCAGCAGTCGGTTTTTATACGAGGCATAGCGCCAGAGCAGGTTAAAACTGATCGCCATTAAGATGCATGTCGCACTATAGAGCAAAGCAGCCAGATGATCCTCAGGACGGTTTATATAGGATGCCAGCAGTGAGGTAGGGAAAGGGATAAAAACAATAATGAGTAAAAGGAGTAGATTAAGCGCGAGAAGGTTTGTATCCACACGTTTAATGTGAGTAAAGAGCCTGTGATGATTTATCCACATTATACCTACTGTCGCAAAACTGGTAGCAAAAGCCAGGTAGATCGGCCATTGACCAGCCAAAATAGTAGAAAGACTAGAAAGACCAAAATCCGGCGGGGGGTTAGATGGATTACTCAACCCATGAATATTCAATACCAGCAAGGTAATCGCAACGGCAAATACGCCATCGCTAAACGCCTCTACACGTCCCGTTTCTTTCTCATCCACGCTCGTTCATTCTCCCGATGCACTCAATAATACAACATCCTGTATGTGTTCCGACTCTAGTATATGCCAAAATCGATTGTTTGTCCGTAAGCCCTTCTCATCCTTCAATTGTAGGGGCGCGGTGAAACAAGCTCGTGCAATCCCACAACTACCATGGCCTGTACTTCCAATAAACCTTGACATCTTTCTCAAGAGTGATTATATTTTTCCTATAAAGGAGTTTTATGCAACCTCACACACAATCCAGTACAAATTCTTCCTCTTTCTCTCTCCAACGGGATAATCTTAGTTATCAAAAGGTCATACCCTGGTGGAACGATCTTGCCCCCAATAGCATCCGTGAATTAGCACTACCAGCCGATACCAACATTCCTTCCTATATCGTTGACGTTGCAGTGATCGGAGCTGGCGTTGCAGGATTGAGCGCGGCCTTGAGCGCACGAACGGCAGGCGCTCAGGTAATCGTCCTGGAAAAAGAGGCATGGGTGGGCTATGGGGCAACGGGGCGCAATGCTGGCATTCTCAGCGCCGGTATCAATATGAGCCTCAGCGATCTCCCACTTGAGAATTCAGGCTATGCCCTCTGGACCGAGACGACACAGACCCTCCTTTCCCTCATAGAAGACGCAGCACAACCAGATAGCTTGCTCCATGCACATCTAACAGGAGCAGTCAGTCTTGCCGAGAGCAAAAATGCTGCCCGCTTACTCGCTCGTGAAGCACGAGCACGTGTAGCAGCGGGCTTACGCGCCGATCTATGGACAGCAGAGCAAGTAGCAGAGCTTACAGCGGGCCGTCTCAATGTTGCCTCTGTATTAAGCGCACTGTGGCTTCCCGACGAAGGCCGTTTGCACCCTCTCACATTGCTTGCGCACCTGACGAGACAGGCTCGTCGCTCCGGTATCCTACTTATAGGAAAGGCGCAGACCGTCAATTATCAAGAGGTGAGTAGCAATCATCAACATTACTGGCAGATTACCCTGTCAGATGGTAAAATTCTTCGGGCCAATGCACTGATCAGTGCTGTTGGACCAACTACTCAGCCAGATGCACGCATCTACGCACTGGCATTTAAAGCGGATCTACCTGATACGTTCCCGCTCTTCTGGGATGCCTCACCATACACCTATACTGACTTTCGGCCCGGCAATGGTCGTCTGGGCGTCAGTGGGGGTCGCTATGGAAAGGCGGGAGTGACGCGACACGATGCTCGCTATTATCAGCACCTGGCCGCTGCTGCACGTCACTGGCTACCCGAACTGGCCCACGAGCAACCTTATGCCACATGGGCCGTCGATCTACAGGTAGCAGCGGACATGGTGCCAACATTGCGCACTTTTGGTGAAGTAGCACCTGGGTTCAGCATCGAAGGCTTAGGAGCGCTGGGTGTACTACCAGGCATTGTACTGGGAAGACGAGCGGGCTTGCTGGCGACGATCCATGCGTGAGAATCATCTATGTGAAAATGCAAAATTTAGCCGAGATTAACTTACTTGACAAAGGCGAAGTACATCTCCCCTTTTTTATGAGGAGATGCGCTTCGCCTTTCGAATAAACGACAAGTGCGAGACGGATTAGACCGGGTGGATAGTCAGGGCGACTGCCTCCATATCTGGACCAGTTTCCCAGGGAGCGGGTTCAGCATAGGGATGTTGGACATCGGGCCAGCCAATGAAGCGTTTGGTGCTATACTCGTATCCTTCAGTACCATAGAAGAGGGGAATCAATGGCATCTTCTCGACCATGATCTTCTGTAGCCCGTAAATGGCTTGCTTCTCTAAGGCTGGATCGATATTCGACCTGTACTGTTGGAGAAGTTGCTGCGTCTGAGCATCATTCCAACGTTCCTGGTCAGTATTGTTGTTGGTGAGCTGCCCAACAGGAGCACTCAGTCCATAGTCAAGTGAGGCATCGTAGTACCAGTAAGGAGTTGGACCTCCACCCTGGTTAAAGATTGCTGAATCGAACTTGCCACGGCTCATGTAGTCAATGAAGGTCGACTGCTGAATAACATTAACTTTCGCATCAATACCAGCGGCTTTCAAATTAGCAGACATAATCTGAACAGCGAGCATAAAGTCGGTCCACCCACTGATAACACTCATATTAAAAGACAGGCGCTGACCATTGGGGCCAACATAGATACCATCGCTGCCCTTCTTAAAGCCTGCAGCTTGATAGAATTGAACTGGCTTTTTGTGGATCGGGTCCACCAAATTGCAGACTGCTATATTGTGGATCAAGCCAATCCTTCTGCTGCTGCGGCAAGATACCGGTAGGACTTGCGACCTGGTCATAACCTTCCTCTGCCGTCTTCACAAGCTCGTTGCGATCTATTGCCGCACTAATCGCCTGACGCACAGGCAACTGGTTAAAGGGCCACTTCGTCAAATTGAGATACAGCATAACGGTATTTGCTGCTGAGAACCAGTAACGATTGTGTTGAGGATCACGGGCTACAAATGTATGCTGGATATCTGGTACAAACAGACCTGACCAATCGACACCGCCCTGTGTAAGTGCCAGGGTGGAAGCATCATTGCCAATATATGCCGGGAACTGGATGCCATCAACGTAGGGTTTCCCCGGTTGCCAGTAGTTGGGATTACGCGCATAGGTACCTTCTCTGGCGCGAAGGATTGCAGAATAAACGGACCTGTGCCAACCGGATGCACATTGGTATTCTGCTGTGGATCTCCCTTGACTTTCTGCCAGATATGTTTGGGTACAATGAAGGTTCCTGCCAGATCCCACATGACCGTACTCGATGCTTTTTTTAGGGTAATATGAATTGTGTTGCAATTCGGCTCGGTGATAGACTTTATCTCTTCTCCAAGACCAGTGGTATCTGCGCCAGGAAACGTGCTTGTGAGATGAAATGTAAAGAGGACATCATCAGCACTGAATGGTTTACCATCCGACCATTTTACTCCTTGACGTGTGGTGATGGTAATACCTGTATTATTATCAGTAAACTGCTCGCTTGTTGCCAGGAGCGGGGTAATGGAGCCATCCTGACGATTCCAGTGGAATAGCGTTTCGTAGATGAGTCCCTGCGTGCCGATATTATGTGTGTAGAGCCAGGGATTAAAGTTATCTGTGAAAAGCTGGGCCGCGCCGTTCATAACAGTAACCATTCCACCTGTTTTGGAACCTGAAGCGTTTTTTGCTGGCCCTCCACAAGCAGCTAACAGCACTACAACAATCATAAAGACGAGCAGAATGTGCTTCCCTGTAAGAGGCGGCGATTGACGCTTGCGAAAATACGATAAGGTTGGATAGTGCTCAGAATGCATGTAAACCTCCTGCGCTGATACTACATAACAATCAAAGATTATAAATTTCTGCTGACTTTACCGGTTGTTCCTGCTTTGTAGATACAACCTGACCGCTTTTTGACTGTCAGCAGAGGATTGACTATCATACAGGTGACAATATGTCCAGTGGTTCTCTCCTATGTTGGTACGTTCTGGAAAACGCTCTTTACAGATGGGCATCGCATGGGGGCAACGTGGATGAAAACGACAACCACTGGGCGGGTCGATCAGACTTGGTGGCTCTCCACGCACCTCCATTCCCTCTGATCCCATCCATGTTCTCTCATTCCTTCTTGCCCGACCATGTCCTGCATATGATCAGGATCGGGGGCAGCCGAAAGGAATAATTGCGTATAGGGATGCTTTGGTTGCTGGATGACTTCATTGCTCGTTCCTCCCTCAACCATCTGTCCCGCATACATGACCAGCGTATCTTCCGCAAAATAGCGTGCACTGGCAATATCATGGGTAATGAAGAGTAAGCGCCAGGTGCTCTTCGTCTTTCAGACGGCGCAACAAATTGAGAATATCCAGGCGGATCGAAACATCAAGCATAGAGACCGGCTCGTCCGCCAACAGCACGGCGGGCTGAATTGCCAGTGCCCGTGCAATTGCGACGCGCTGGCGCTGTCCACCGCTCAACTGGTGCGGATACTTATACATATATTGCCGTGCAGGTGTCAGGCTTACGCGCTCCAGAAGTTCTTTGACCTGCTGATCCACCCCATCTCGCTCCGTGCGCATGTTTGTGTATTATCAATGGACGGCTGAGATGGTAATAGATATCATGCACCGGATTGAGCGAGGCAAAAGGATCCTGAAAGATCAATTGCACTGAGCGACGATATGCACGCAGCACCGCTCCCTTACCTGTCACCGTTTCTCCCTTGAAACGAATGCTGCCACTGGTAGGCCGATACATCCCAGAAAAGAGACGTGCAACCGTGGTTTTGCCGCTCCCACTTTCACCAACCAGGGCCGTGGCACGTCCGGGATAAAGCGCCAGCGAGAAATCATCAACCGCCTGGACGGTCTTGGGAGCACTAAAAATGTTTGTTGCACGTACAGGAAAATACTTGCGCACATGGACAGCTTCCAGGACGGGCGCCTGATCTTCACTGTGAGGTGAAGCGCTCATAATGACTGCCCTCCTTTAACGGTTGAGAACTGGGTTGTCCTGTAACAGCTCCTGACTGTCTCATTGCCTTTCACCAGCCCAACTTCTCAAATTGCTCCGGTGGGCCACCTGGATGAAGCTTCTGATCATACAGGAAACAGGCAACATGTGTTGGTGTGATCAGCTGCGTGGCGTGTAGAAAGGCGGTACCTGTTGTTTACAGGCAGAGAAGGCGAAAGTACAACGTGTGCGAAAGGCACAACCAGATGGAATATTGCGTAGATCTGGCGGTGAACCAGGGATACCCCTCATAGTTCGCTGGGGTCCACGCAGCGAAGGGAACGAGTTGAGCAAGCCATAGGTATAGGGATGCATCGGATGGGAATAGAGATTTCTCCGCGTTGCCGTCTCCACGATGCGTCCAGCGTACATAATAATAAGGCTATCTGCCATCTCCAGGAGCAATGAAAGATCGTGCGTAATGAAAATCACCGAAAAGCCAAACTCTTTACGTAACGCCATGATCTGTTTCAGAATATCGCGTTGGACAACGACATCCAGGGCCGTGGTTGGCTCATCCATGATGATAAGATCGGGATTGAGGGCCAGGGCAATAGCGATGGTCGTGCGCTGACGCATGCCACCGCTCAATTCATGAGGATAGCTGCGCAAACGGTCCTTGCTAATGCCTACCAGGCGCAACAGCTCTATCGCCTGATTGCGCATGTGTCTTTCCCTATTCCTGGTCGGTGTACCTTGATCACGTCGGTAATCTGCTTTTCAATGGTCATTACAGGATTAAGCGCATTCATGGCACTCTGAAAAACGATGGCCAGTTCGCTCCAACGGAACGCTCTCAATTGCCTGGGCGTCAGTCTTGAGCACATCAACCGGGCCATCATCTTCATCCCTATCTTTATGACGCGGCTGAGCATTATGAACGTAGCTCTTATCATCAGGTGTACTAGAGCTGTTTTCCCCCTCTGAACGACCATAATAGAGCACCTCGCCACCTGGTGATCATGGCTGGCGGTTGATGCAAACGTGCTATAGCATAGGCCATCGTCGATTTACCGCTGCCACTCTCACCAACGACACCCAGGATCTGACCGCGTTCCAGTGTAAAACTGATATCATTTGCTGCATGTACCGCGCCTGTTGGCGTCAGATACTCTACACTAAGGTTTTTTACTTCCAGTAAGGTATTTTTCTGCTCTGAAGCTGTGTTTGCCTTCCATTACAGTACTGCAACCTCCTTTTCCTGTCTTGCCGCCTTCCTCTGTTTTTCTTAGGCACCCTCATGACTTGTAAACGTGGATTGGAAATCACATCCATACCAAAGTTGATACAGGCAAATCCAGCACCCAACAGTGCCAGGCATATCCAGGGGCAACGATCCACCACCACGCACCAACCAGCAATGCCTGGCTCACCTGTGCCCAGAAGAGAATACTGCCCCAACTCACAACATTGGGATCACCCAGGCCCAGGAACTCTAGCGCCGATTCGGTGAGGATCGCATCAATGGCAGTAGCGATAAAACTGGGAATGACAAGAGGAATTTCATTCGGCAAGATCTCAAAAAATATCAGGCGAAACGGACTTTCTCCAGTATCTCGTGCCGCCTGAATAAATTCGCGTCCCACGCATTGACATCGTTTGCGCACGTAAGCCGCGTGCCCCTCCGGCCCAACTTGTGAGGTTATCGCCAGCGCTATCGGGAAAAGTCCTTTAAACGGAAGATAACTGGCAATCAATACGGTCAACACAAGCGAAGGAATGACAAGAAAAAGATTGGTGATCAGCGAGGCTATATCATCCCATAAACCACCAAAATATCCAGCAGAAACACCTATAGCAATTGAAATAAGGGTCGTTGCAGATGCAGTGACGAAACCGACAATCAGAGAGATCTCTCGTGCCAGCGATGATCTGCGAAAGAACATCCTGCCCCACTTTTGTTGTGCCAAGCCAGTGATGAGCAGATGGTGGCTGTAACTGATCATTAGAAAACGTGGAAGGATTATAAGGACTGAGAAATGGGCCGATAACTGCTACCAGATAAAAAATCCCGACAATACATAAACCGAGAACTGCTAATCTATTTGTGGTGAGTTGGCTCCATATGCTTTTCAATTGATCCCATTGGCTGCGTCGTGTACCCTCGGCATAGTCATCTTCCAGCATTACCTGCGTTGTAGATGGTAACATCCTCAAATGGCACAAGCGTTGAGCCAGTCAGATGGAACCTCAGCACCTTGCTCCTGTGGGACATTATTTTGCGACTGCCCGGCATCTTGCTCTTGCAAAGACATCAACTAGCTCCTTTCATGCACGTCGAACACGGGGGTCGAGCAGTATATAGAGAAGATCGACGATAAAATTGGCTATGAGTGTCGCTAGAATGATAAACATCGAAAAGCTTTGTATCGACGCATAATCCAGGTTGCCAATCGCCTTCACGAACTCTGCTCCCATCCCCGGATAGGAGAAAATGTTCTCCACAAGCACCGATCCTCCAACCACACTGCCAAGCGCCAGGGCCAGGCCGGTGACCGTTGGAAGCATTGCATTACGCGCAGCATAGGAAAACATCACCTGTCCCTCTGGAAGACCTTTCGCCTCTGCCATCACGATATAATCCTCTTTTAAGTTCAGGATCATTAAATTGCGCATACCGAGCACCCAACCTGCATAGGAAAAGAGCACGATAGAGATAGCAGGTAACAATGAGTAATAGATGGCGCTTGAGAAAAAATCCCAGGATAGGCCAACGGTGAGACTGGTATCGTAGCCACCCTGCAGAGGGAACCAGCCAAGCTGAAAAGCCAGGAAATAGAGGATCACCAGAGCAACCCAGAAAGAGGGCAATGCTGCAAAGAAAAGAACGTGAGGCATTAGATCCTTGATCCAACCATGAACCCCGCTTCCAGGCAAAAACAATTCCTAACGTGATGCCAAGGATAAAACTGATGATCGTGCTCACCCCTACCAGAGCAATCGTCCAGGGTAAACACTGAGCAACGACTTCTGAAACGGGCGTGGGAAAATGGCTAATCGAGAGGCCAAGATTGCCATGCAGAAGATTATTTAGATAGTCCAGATACTGCTGCCAGAGTGGCTCCTTAGTATTGACGCCAAAGTCAATCATCAACGCATTCAAGATACGTGGATCCTGCACCTGCCCCTGCATACGCACTAAAAAAGCTTCAGCTGGATTTCCTGGTATCAAGCGTGGCATGAAAAAATTAAGTGTGATTGCTCCCCACAGTGTGAAAAGGTAAAAACCCAGACGCCGCAAAAAATAACGCATTCGTTTACACCTCCTTGTATAGTAGAACGACTTGTTCTGCATATGACCTGCTGTCAGTACGTATATTGTAAGCAAGGCTTTCCTGGCAGCACTAATGAGCGCAGCAATATTGGTGTAAATAAGATATTGAGCCGCCGCTTTTGTCCCTTCAAATTTCTTACTGATGCAGCATCGATATCCAGTACATAATTGTCAATCGGCACCAGGGAAGTTTGTATACTTTGAATGTGGCGTATCGTGTCAACTTCGGCAGGTTCAACAAGCAAAATACCACCAGGTTTCATATCATAAATCGCGGGAATCAGCAGATCAGGAGAACGCTGAATTTCCCTGACTGATCTCGCCAACTTTGGTTTCCTTCCAGAAGTAGTGATCGCATATCACAAAATATTTCAATGAAAAGGTAACATAATATTTTAATAAAGTCAATGCATATGGGGTTCCACATTGACCATTGTTTTTCCAATGATAGTGACCTTCGCATGTATTTATTAGCCGATTCGAAAGCTATATATTGCAGAGTACGCTAACGCAACATCGATCTCATGCCATTAAACCATCTTTCATCTTTATTACCGGGCTTATTTCATGCACGCAACCATGAAATACAACAAAAAATGTATTGAATTCATTGAATAAACCTTGCATGGCACAATCATATTTAAGGAAATCAACACTCCAGAGCAAGCATTGGTTAATTATGATGCCCAACAATTCATTCATTTTAATAAATTGATGAACACCGTAAATTTATGTTTCTACCTGTTTTTCTCGTTTATGACGAATAAGGATCGGGGCGCGAGGAGAGTATCGGTAAGAGGGAGATACCAGACAAACCTACGTGTCTTCACACGAAATACACACGCTTCAGCCTGGAAAAGTCTTGATTTCTCCAGGTAAGTCGTGTAATGTGTATTCTATACACATTCCTTCACAATTCCACGTGTAAGGGCTGAAGCCCTATAACTATCTATCCAGTAAAGGAGGAACAACAAAACCTGGATGCAACAGGTTCAGACGCCGACAAGCCTGAAGTCCCCAGGGAGAAGAGAGCAGAAGATGTATCCTTCGCCATTTCATCTCTGATGCAGGACATAGCACCGCACCAATCAGACAAGGAGCACCATTATGCAGAAAGTATCCCTTCGTAAAGTGAAAACTCCTATGAGCTACTTGCAGGAAAATAACTGAGGAGATATTACACTTTTCACTGCAAGGGTTATTGCCCACCGATCATTCGTTAGCATTGAATACAACGCTTGGTACCCTCTCTCATCTCGTTTGCCAGAACAACCGGCCTCATATGCTGATGGAGCAACAATTCACAACCAGTGAAATTTGCGTCCTGATGCCACTTCTCGAAGCATACCCATACTATTGCCCGTATGAAGTGCTGCTCGCCAGCTTCAACACTGGAAGAGCAACGGAAACGGCCATTGAACTCTGCCGAGAACGTCTGCAGGAAGCCCAGGAAGTAGGCGATCTGGGATCAAGAGATGAGACCTGTACGCAATGTTCTTTCACGCACACGCCTGAAAACACGTGCGTTTGGCATCGAAATCTCTTCCATCCTTGAGACTGGCTACATCTTAATGTACACATCTCATTCACGCTACAGCCGGGAGCGAGATCAGTAACCGTTCAATCATCTTCGATTATCAATGTTCGTAGTTTGTGTATCTTACGAGCAACAAGTAAGGGAAGACAATGCTAACACCGTTCTAAATCCACGTAGAGAGCTTTTATAGATAACGCGCTAAACACCGGGAATGTGATACAACCACCATTTCTGGTAAGGTTGCTCTCCCATTTCCTGCGCTTCGTTCGCCTCGGTATAGCCATGTTGGCAGTCGCCCGCCGTGTGGCAAATGTTTCCGGGGCCAGACGTTCCCTGGATAGAAGGTTCGTTGCGTCTCTGACCAGCGATTTCACCTCTATTTCATAGAGACGAAAGATGCAAAATCTGCATTGTTCTCCGCTTGTCATCAACATGTTAAAAACAACGTACAGGCATTGAACGAATTGGAAGTTGTTAACAAAAGCTACTATAACATATTTCATATGCCCTGTCCATCTCAATGTATTATAAACATATTAAAATTGTTGCATATCTCCTACAGAAGACATGGTATAAGACAGCGCAAAAGGTTATACCACTTCCCTTTTCCTGGCATAAGATTTTTTCCTCCTCCTCCTTGTGTGTTTGTACGACAGGCACAACACTATTTTCTTTTCCGCTTCCCAGCATTTCCTGGTTGGAAGTAGCATAGGAGACAATGAGAAGACATCTGCCCTATACTTCTCAACAGGTGGAAGGAAGTGTGCTTCGTGGGGGGCATCGCGCTCAATTCTCTCGCTACTGAGGCCACCTATCGTCGGTCAGCGGGGCAAGGTTCTATGTGGTAGTGCAAGTTGGAGGATCAGTGACCTGCTCCGCTACCACGTTGGGTTGCCATCAGACCCTTTATCGTTACCTGTACAGTGCGTACACATAGGAGATTCTGATGAATTCATCAATACGTACACTCATCAAAGCAGTGGCATGGGTCGGGGCAGCGATGGTCATCATCGTAATCTTTCATCTCGGAGGCACAATCGCTCTCCGTGTAGGACAATTCTCGCCCGTAACTGGTGCTTTCATTGGTGGTAGCCTCGTCCTCTTTAGTGCAACCTATCCCAGGCAAAGCAACGATACCAAGCGAACCCTGGATCGGCCTTGAGCAACTCTCATGGATGCTTATCGGCTTTGGTATCATTATGTGGGGCATTGGTGACAGCTTCTGGCGTTACTACGTTTCCCAGAACCAGGCTCCCTTTCCCTTCCCTCGCAGATATTGGCTATACTGTCTTTCCTCTACTTGCCTTCACTGGCCTGCTCCTACAACCTGCTGCCGATACACAGGGCAAACGCCTGGTCCTGATCATGGATAGCCTGATCTCGATGGGTTCTATCTTCGCTCTCGCCTGGTATCTCCTGCTTGGATCACTGGCTCAGGCTGCCGGTGAGGCCAACCTGGCCAAATTTCTGGGCCTTTATTATCCTATCGCCGATATCGCATTGCTCAGTTGCATTATCTTCTTACTGCTACGTGGGCAGGGGCGTATTTATCAGTCAACTGCACGTCGTGTGGGCTTACTTGTGCTCGGCCTGGGCCTCTGCTTCTTTGTTGGTTCTGACTTCCTCTTTAACGTTCTGCAAAACGCAGGCACCTATGTAGAAGCGACATGGACCGACATGGGCTGGCCCCTGGGATTGATGACCATCGGTATCGCCGCTTGCCTGCGACGCTTCCTGCCCGCTACTTCGGAAGAGGTCATTCAACAGCGGCAGGAATTGCTTGAGGAAAAGACAAACCTCACGCCGATGCAGTTTGTACCATACGCCTTGCTTGGCCTGCTCTTTGTTGCCCTGTCACTTGATGTGCTGGCACCTGACAATGGACAGCGCACTATCCGACCCGTCCTGCTCTTTGCGACTATTGCTGTTGTCGCCCTGGTCGTCACAAGACAGATCTACACGATGTGGGAGAATATGCGCCTGACTCAGCGCCAGGCAGAAGCGCTCGCCAGCCTTGAACGCGCCAACCAGCGCGTCGCCGAACAATCGCATCAGATCGCCGAATACAACGCTGAACTGGAACGCGGCATTGAGCATTTGAAAGATGTACAGGCCAACCTTGCAAATGGCAACCTGAGGGCAAGAGCGAATCTGACCAGTGGTGCATTACTTCCTCTGGCTGGCAGTTTGAACCTGATGGCAGATCGCCTCTCGCGCCTCGGTCAGGTCAGTACCTATGGGCAGCGCATCATGCGAGCACTAAGCGATCTCAGCATCGCCTTTGAGCGCCATGCTCCCGGCATCCCATTCAACATTCCAGAATCTTGCCGCGACCTGACAGAGATCAATCGCCTGCTGGTTGCCCTACGTATTAAAGGAACCGGTCCTCAGCCGCAGCATCAGCAAGCCTCACCGCTCACGCCCGCGTCGAACGGTTCGCAACCATTGCCTCAGCGCCCACCGTCTCCTCATCCAATCACGCAGCCATTGAGGCCGCGCATTATAAATGGCCTCTATCAGCCACATGAATCTGATCCACAATGGCCGCTAGAAGAAGATCCACAGAGATCTGGCATGAAGGTGATATCCAATTCTGGACCGTTACGGCCAGCAGGGCATAAACGCACCGATTAATGATCTTTGTTACGAGGTTCCAGGTGTTGCAACACCTGGAGCTTTGTACTTAGCCTTGAGCAAGTTTTCGGGGAAACTACCACTCACCCCTGCACTCTTGCCTCCACCGCACGTATCTTTTTCGCAATGGAATCTCCAATGACGTGCAGCACGAGATCAGCGGCGAAGTGGGCCAGCATCGCCGCTTCGAGGCCATACTGCCAGAAGAGATAGCCGAAGGCGACTCCAACAATGCCGTTGAGGAGGATGGCACGTCCGATCAACAAAGGGGTCAGCTTTACCAACGTGGCAGTGGTCGGCAGATGACCCAGGCCAAAGATCACCGCAGCAAGGATGTTGGCGAACCACAACGCTCCCAGCGTTGGCTTGCCGTCAGGCACATGCCAGACCAGGCCGATAAGCCATGCCAGCAAAGAAAGCAAGAACAAGCGGCACAGAAGCTCCTCATCAATGCCACCGTAGAAGCACGCCAGGAAGCGTTTCCATAGAGCGGGGATCGGAAACGTGGTACGCATGGTCTGAGGCAGACGCGGCCAGAACACCGTGATCTCCAGGAGCAGCAGGAGCACAGCGGAAGCAGTCCCCAAGATCAGCGCTGGTGCGATGACTGTCTGTGCCTGAGTCGTCACCGACCTGCCTGCCAGCAAGCCCTCAAGCAACGGAGCGCCCAGGCCGATATGATGCGCGATGAGCAATCCCAGGCCAATCGCCACTCCCATCAGGACGAAGCTCTGTGCACCTTGAAGCAGCGTAAGCACCCACAAGGGCTGATGCATCCGCTCCTGCGCCTTTTTGAGCACATCTCGGCTCAGTTCCAACGTGTAGGGCGTGACACAGACGATGCCAAGCAACGCTGCACCCCACAAAAGAGCAAATTCAGGCCAGGAGAAAACGAACATAGGATCGCCTCATTTCTGTATTTCAACATATGTTGAAATACTAACGCAAGAACACGTCGAAGTCAAGAGGAGTGGGAAGGCCCCAAGATTTAGTGAGCAGATATGCATGATAATGGCCCTCCCCACAGCAAAAATTGTACTCTAGCCTTTTGAAGAGGATTGAAGGAAGGATGGGTTATTCCGCTCCGTTACAGCGCGTCCTACACTACCTTCTGGCAATCTGAGCGTCTCGTTCCCGTGGCAGATTGAACCATACCTCGTCACAGGCACGGCGCTCTTCCTCATCCAGTTCCATATCTACTCCACGGAGACTTTCCTCAAGTTGTCCGGGTTTACTTGCACCTAGAATAGCACTGGTGATACCCGGTTGAGCAAGCACCCATGCCAGAGCGACGTGCGTTAATT
Organism: uncultured Chloroflexia bacterium; assembly: GCA_963731415.1. Lineage (GTDB taxonomy): Bacteria > Chloroflexota > Ktedonobacteria > Ktedonobacterales > Ktedonobacteraceae > JACDAE01. Next base: position 329,855 of record CAVSVN010000013.1, on the reverse strand, counting down.
CTTTTCCTCGCTGCCCCAGGAAGTCGCCCAGACGCTTCACTTCCTCAAACACGGCCTCATTCCAATAACGACGACGATATAATTCACCACTATTTTTTAAGCTGAAGCGTGTCCCTTGCTCCACAGTCGTTGCCTGACGATAACGCCCCGTTAACACACCGCCTGCCAGTGGATTGTAGGAGATCACACCGATGCCATGCGCCCGGCAGAGTGGCAGCAGTTCGTCCTCGATCATACGAAAGACGATATTGTAACGCGGCTGCACGCTCACAAATGACGCAATATTGAACAGCTTGCTCGTCCACAATGCATCTGCAAGTTGCCAGGCGGGAAAATTTGAGCAGCCGATATAACGAACTTTTCCGGCACGCACAAGATCATCCATCGCACGCAGCGTCTCCTCTATGGGCGTCGATAGATCGGGCGAGTGAACCTGGTAAAGGTCGATATAATCAGTTCGCAGACGGCGTAAACTCTCTTCACATGCGCTAATCACATGTTTACGACTCAGACCGACATCGTTCGGCCCACTCCCCATCGCACCTGCACACTTGGTTGCCAGTACAATACGCTCACGTGCCTGGCGCTCATGAAGCCAGCGTCCAACAATCTCCTCCGTGCTCCCACGCTGCTCTGGATCAGCACCCAGCGGATACACATCAGCAGTATCAAAAAAAGTCATGCCCGACCGATCAGCGACATCCATAATAGAGAATGCTGTCTCCTGATTCGCCTGATTGCCAAAGGTCATCGTGCCCAGGCAGATCTCGCTCACCTTTAATCCGGTCGTCCAAGTTGTTTGATCTTCATCCCTCAAATATCTCCTTGTGTTTGTGCTAGCGGATGTGATGAACGCATGCCCCACTCCCCATGATGGGCCGCTGGCGCTAAATCTGCCTACGACTTCGCAAGCGGGCCACCGACACTCCACCAGCGGCATAGGAAGGCATCGACTTTATCCGGCATCCGTCTGTGCCATACAGGCCACAATTACGCTAATATTATCGGCACCCCCACGCATCAAGAGCGGCCTGAATCAGCATCTTACTTAGTTGTGACGGATAAGAGTGTGAGGATGCAATAATGCTCTCCATCTCATCGTCATGGACCATCTCCCACAGACCATCAGAGCACAGCACCAACACGTCATCGGCCTGCAATGTATCTCACAAACGTATCGACCTCCACGGATGCATGCTCTCCCAGGCAACGATAGATCTGATTGCGCTTAGGATGGGTGTAGATATCCTCACGCGAGATCACGCCATCTTCCATCAAGACGAGCAACAATGGAATGATCGCGCGTCACCTGCTTCAATCCCTGATCAGCACGATAGAGGTACGTACGGCTATCGCCAACATTGACCATATACGCCGTACTTGCAACCACCAGTACTGCCGTCAACGTCGTGCCCATCATATGTTCCTGTTCACGATTGCGTCGATAGATGGCAAGGTTAGCGCGATGCACACCGTCCTTCAGCAGGTCGGAAAAGACCTCATCGTTATCCACCTGGCGCATAATGTAGGCACGATGGCATCACTGATCGCCTGTACTGCCAGTTTGCTAGCCTCCTGTCCGTGAGCATGTCCACCCATGCCATCGGCAACAATAAACAGGCCAACAGGTTCAGGGCCAGTACTGGTCGGACGCATCCCCTGGATAGCAAACAGATTATCTTCGTTCGGCACATCCTTACGCGCAATACCCGCATCCAGGCCAATTCCAACCAATAGGCGTAACGGCTCAGCCGGAGTGCACTTCCACATCCACATCCGTTAATGTCTCCTGTCTCTCTGCTAAGCGCATTTTCTTCCTTCCGCCTCGTCACTCTTCCTTCATCACTACCATAGTCATCAACGACTCTTCGACTCCACTAGATCAGTATCTGGCAACGTATCACGTACGGTAATATCGCGTGTAGGTGGCACGAATGGGGATCGTATTTCACGCATCGATCTGCCAGCTCTATTATCCGAGGCACGATGTGCAATTGCTCACGCATTGTTATGGGTCCGTGGATGCAGAAGATGGTGCGGTCAGCGCTGCCTGTATGTCCTACTCCCTGCGCGCAAGTTTGGCTGCGTTGGCTTGCATCGATTGCGGAACGGTATACGCGGTTCTGGTGCGAACGCGTGGCATGGCTTGTCGTCGGCACCGACATTGGCATTGTACGTGGCTCCAGCGGCACACGGGCCGCTGGTCGCATCGGTGACCGCTTGCGGCTTCTGACAGGTTGAGATGGCGCGGAACCGGGAAATGGTGTGATCATCTGAGAAGACTGCGCTGGGAACACGTATCAAGCCCGATGAACCTACGACACGAGAAGCACGCATGCCTGCGATATGCTGGCTGGCGGGCTCGCGTTGGTTCGGGGCGCATTGCTGGCGCTGAGTCGGGATCGTTGGGGCAGCATGGTTGCCAGCGCTCAGTATATTCATCTTCTTCCGCATCTCCCTTCCCACTGACCGCCTCCTCCGCTATCCGTTCTGCTTCGCGCAGATCCATTGCAAAATGCTCGTGCTCGTGCAAGTGATGCCACCAGTACAGCACTACCCTATATGCAGCGAAGGCAGCAGCAGCCAGAGAATGAGCAATGACAACGAAAGCAAAACAAGGCCCAATAGGGGCACAATAATCGCTGATCCCTGGCTGGCCCATAAGTGGGGCAACTGAGGTAGCACACGCAGCAGGAAGCGCCATGCCCAGGGTGGAAATCCGCCCGATAATGTATAAAGAAGCAACCCACAGGCGACATAGACCCAGGCTCACAAATATTCTGACCCGGCGCGATTCGCTATAAGCTGTTTTACATTGCTCTAGCATACTCTTCATCCTGTTCTTTTTTCATGACGTTCGCTACCTCATCGTCTCTCTCCATCAGGCCAGCCAGGAACGATCTTCACTCCACTTTTCTTCAAGCTGTATTTCCCAATGTTGCCGGTAATACGCTGAATGCTGAAATGTTCACCACGCTCTCAGGCTGCAACAGCACACGTACCCCAGCCTGGCCGGTCGTCAGTGTAGTATCAGTTACATTGAGCATCCAGTTCTGGGGTTCAGGGCTGCCAACTGGCCATGCACGTGCAAACAGCATTGCCCCAATAGCACGGAAACGCAGCAGAATACATCGTGCCGCCTTGCGCTTGAAATGGCACCGTGGCAAGGGTGGTCGTCACGCCTTTGAAGCGTTTGAGTATACTTACGATGCGTTCCATCAATGAGCACCTTATACCAGTCTTTATCATCCGTCCAACGCAACACCGCTACCCAGATTGACCTGGCCTTTATTGAATTGATTGAGTGAACCGCTCACCATCACCTCCATGTTTGTACCGGGAAGCCCGAGCAGATGCATTGAGCGTGCCTTGCGTGTTCGCAATCTGCCCTACACCATTACGCAATCGAAAACGCGTTAGCTGTGTTGGCATCACCTTCCCACATGCGTCCATCCGTAGCGGTTCCCCATAGTTGCTGATTCTGACGTTGGAATGTATCCTGAGCTAAGGTATTTACCCATTGGCAGTGACATCGCACGGGGTTGTCGCCATCGACGGTTGTGCAGGCTGGGTTTTGCCGGGGCCGCTTCGAACCGCCTTCGGCATGCCAGTTCCACCCATCATCTGAACCATCGGTGCCGATAACGCCTTCTGGATCGAACCAGTAAAGAAACCTGCGATCAGACCAGCAATAATCAGTCCGACCAATACAGTTGCCAATGTAATACGTTTATTCATGCATTTCCTCCATTCCATTGTGCCGTACGATGCCCACCTGCCCTACATATATTTCCTCCACGTATAATTGCGCGACGCACGTTAATATTGGGCACCAATTGGAGAGGATCGATGCCATTATGCCCACCAGATCCGGTGATACGTTGCACATCCAATGTAGCCAGAGACTGAATTTGATCGTGAATCCAGATTACGCCCTCACGCATCTGGCCGGTGACTGGATCTGGCTGCCCGCTAAAAGCATTCGTAGTATTATCAATCATATCGTTCAGCAAAGAGAGCGTTGCAGGCTGGCGCAACTGCTTATCAGACATCTTCATAATCTGGTATGCGTCATGATGGGCCGCGATCAGCCATGTCTTGACATTATCGAGCGCTGCGACAATAGCGCCTACTTTCGTGCGTAGGGCAGGTGTCGCAGTATTTGCTTCCAATAGACCGTAGAGATGTTTCGAGACATGTGAAAGATAGCCAGGTGGATCCTGCGTCGGACCCTCGACATCCAGCAAGCCCGATACGGGCAAGTCGCTCATTGACGTTCAGTCCCGTATTGGGAGGAAGATCCCGGCTCACAAATGAAACACCGTCCAGATAGGTCAATGTACGCAGCGTCTGACGACGCACAAAAGCAACATCCTTCGACTCTTGCCACTGATCACGTGTACTGCCCGTCCATTCCAGTATCTTGCTGGTATTGCGATACAACCACGTATTCAGCCCACCGGGTAATTCCAGTTCGTCGAGCGTAGGATCAGAGGACAATAAGATGGCGCAGGTGGTCCAGATAACTGAAATGCTGCGTATTATCAGGCGCGTTGATAGGTGTCTGCGAGATTTCACCGTAATAACGCCATGTGTTGTAATCCGGCGAGGGCGTCAGGGGGGCAGCTCCCGCATCCTCCTCCGTCACCAGGAAACGGCTCGTAATATTCAGCAGGTTTGTATGATTCTGATCACCTGTGTAAAGCAACTGTGCATGTCCCTCCTACCACTGGCAACGTCCCCAACAAGAATAGTCTTCATATCCCCCTGGCCCTTGTCGCCCAACAACCATGCATAGTAGCTTTTACCACTGTGCGGCTGTGGAAGTCCGTTCAAGGTCAACCAGCACTTTATCGTTAAGCCCCTGACTGCTATTTTCGCTGAGCTGATTACTGCTCAAAAAAGTCACATGCCCCAGGACAACATTCGTCATCGCGGGCGCACCGATGGGGTAGGCTATGCGATGTTACTAGAAAGTATCCCAGGCCCGCTGTAATAAGGGCAATCAGCAGCAAAACGATCATTCCTACGGCTAAGCAATTCGCCTACGGTTTTGCTTGTGGCAAAGGATCGGACAGCAGAGGCCGAGTTGGCACAGCGTCTAGTTCGGGTATTGTATCTAGTGTGGACGCCGCTCGATGCGTAGGTAGGGCATGCCTGGGTGATGAGGCATTCCTTGTTGGGAATGTCATGTACTTTGGCCTGGATCGTTCTTTGTTAGGTACATGTATGTCTGGGGTCTGGAACGTTCCTCGTCGGGGTTGTGTTTCCCGTGGGGGCGTGTTCCCCACGGTGGGCGCGATAAATCGGGCCCCTACGATGTGTTCGTATTCTCCCCATGTTTCTGCCAATAACGGAATGGTTTTTCGTGGCATGGCGGCTCTTCGGAACGTGGAGGAGTCGGGTGCAGTGAGGCCGTGGTCTTGCGTGGGCGATTCATGTTGACCTGAACCGAGTTTGTTGTATCTGTTAGAGAATGTTTTCCTGGCGACTCCCCGTTGTTTGCCTACCTGACCCATCTTCAAAGCATTCATCAAGGCATCCATCGACAGGTAGACCGGGAAACCGTGACGGCCTGCCAGATGAACCAGGCGCTCACTACCGGAGGCAACAAAAAGAATTGGCATGTCCAGGTGACGCCTGATATGCTTGAGTTCCGCAAAATCTTCTGGGCGCTGGAATACGTGTGCCTGCTCCGCCAGCATCAGGACAATGGGCTTTTTTTGCTCCTGAATTTTCTGAAAAAGGGCGCTTTTCTCGTCGTCCGGTTCCACATAGAATACACAGAAATCGCCGCTGTCGCTTCTTTTCATGTTTTCTCCTTTTCTCCGGACCTCACGGGTATATTGGCGATTACGGGCTGGCGCGGTAAACGCTGGCCACTACATTAATTGGCGCGCTCGATGCTCATTAAGCGCTCTCTACGGTCTTTACGACGACGTTGTACGGTGAGCTTTTCTTTGCTCTGCCGGGCCTCTTTTTTCTTGAGAGAGGTAAGGGCATAGGGTGTGACACCCATCTGGCGCAACATACGTACATCCAGTTCTAGCCTGCTCTTCGGCGGCACGCTCAAATGGCACCGATGTGATCAATTGAGTGACCGTAACCGATGAATCTGCGGTTGGGAAACGCCGTAGCGCAAGCGCAGCACTACAGACAGCCCGGTAGACCATGGCACATAATATCTCCCCATGCAGCCAGCCAGCACAGAGAACGCACCATCATTAGAAGAGCGACAGACATCAATCCCTGCTGCTGAAGGTCAGGCCAGCGCATGAGAAGAACGTATAGTTCATTCCAGGAAGACATCGGCAAACCATGCAATTTGTAAAGCAACAACGCACCCGCCACCAGGATCAAAACAGGACTGGCTAACGTTCCCAACGTGGGGACCACATTGACGACTTTCCATCCTGCCCCATCGCGCTTCCACATGTCGTCCGCACTTCCCCATGTATGCACCATCGCACCTATAATTACCAGCACGCCACCGAGATAGCCGTTGAGTGGCAACATTTCATGTAAATAGAATGCCGCAACGATAGCCCCAAAGATAGGCTCTAAAATATAGATAAAAGAGACGGTAACTGGCGAAACATGCTTCTGCATTAGCACAGCGATCAGCGTGGGTAGGAATGTACATGCACCTGCGACATAGAGAATAACCAGGCCATCTTTCGGCAGTGCGGGATGAAAGGCGTTCCAGTCGCCGAAGAGCAGGACAACGAGGCTGGCCCATAAGGCCGTTGTCAATAATTCAATGCCAAAAAGTGCCCAGGGGCTATATTCATCCTTTTGCTCATAATCGGAGAGAAAGACATATCCGGTAAAAAATAATCCTCCCAAGAAATGCAATCAACGTGCCACGAACTCCTCCCATCGATGAATTGAAAATTAGCAATAGCTAGTTCCGGCGACCGAGATCAGGCCGGCAACCCATGTCGTTTTCCCGACGGGATGACGCAGAAAGATCCAGGCCAGAAAAGCTGCCAGAAAGCCATTGAGCGACGGGAAAAACGCTGTTCCGGTCGCTGTTGTATATTTCAGTGCAATTGCAATGGTAAAGATCGCCAGGCATAGACTACTGCCCAGAAGCACGCCGCGCTTGATCAAGGCTCTTGTGATCTGGCGTCGGGCAAGGATGAGAATGCAGATGAGCTGCCGGCAACAGGATGATCATCTCAAAAAATGAGAAGACGATTGGATCAATGCGGCCAAGCACTTCTTTTGAGATGGCATAATAGGTGCCAAATAATACCGCATTCAACAAGAATGCAAGGCAGGCAACAACTTTCATTTTCATAGCAAGCAATCCTTCGGGTGGGATGGATAGATGCCGTTCATGTGGATTGCATACGAATTGTCAGGACTCACGCGGGCGCGATAAATCGGACCCTTACGCGAGTTCACTGGTCATGCGGCTGGAGATCCGCGTGGTGAGCGCGTAGCTCGCTCTACTGCGTGGACTTCTACATCGCGTGCCTGAAACATCTGGACGGCGAAGCGAGCGACCTCTTCGGTGCTGAAATTCTTCACAGGAGAAGACATCGATGTTCACCATTCCATAACAGGGCCAGGCATGGAGACTTACGTGGCTGGTGGCAATAATGACAAAGCCGGACATACCATCGTCAAGTGGGTTGCTCGTCTTAATGTCACGTAGAAAAACAGGGCTGACCTTCTCCATGCCGATGCGGTCCGGGATACTCGTCGAGAACACGACGTAACAGAGCTTCGCTGGCTAAGAGTGCTGAATTGCAACCGTACAGATCAATCATGACATGCTGCATAGATGTTTCCTTCCTTGTGGGCGCGATAAAATCGGACCCTTTGCGACTCATAAATCCTTCATCTCATCAATGAATGCACCACCACCAGCCCTGCCACGTTGCGTTTTTGCGATACCCTGCAATCCCCTCCCCCCGAACACTTCCATCCTTCCATCCACCGTATGCGCTACTGCTAAGGGTAAGTGTGTGCGGCAATATCCACCCGACAATACACCAGAACGAGAAGGCAATGAATACTGAGATACTCACATATTGCTATTATAGGCTCGCTGTGATCGCGCCTGGGAAGTTGCCTCAGGAGCCGTTACACCTCTTTGTTCTCTTGCCGCATACCTTGGTCAAAGTATAACTAAAGATATATATATCTATAGGCGTTTTTTTTGCACATCACGGATATGGCAACACGAAGAGATAGTAGTAGCGCATATCGAGACAGAGATTGGATAACGCTGTGGGTGATGAGGGACATCTCTAAAAATTGGGATGTGCGAGAACGTTGGTGGGGGGAACCAATCTGCTTTGAAGACGAGGCACAACAGGAAGGAAAAACAACATGATCCCAGATGTTCCAGGCACTACACGCGAAACATCCGGGACTGCTTAACGGGCCTACACAATCAGTCGCCGACCAGGAATGCGAGCATCAAAGGAATGCCAATAAAAAACAGGGTCAGGATGGGACTGTACCAACTGTTCCCTGTCCATGCAAGATTCACACGTACAGTGTAAGGGATATTCAAAAGGGCAAATATTGTAAGGACTGCTCCCATGAAAAAAGAGCCAACAAACGCTAAGATGAGCGCTTCTGCGCTCTTCTTAACACTCCGTATTCCTCTTGCAATGAGGTTGCCGACCAGAGAAAGGAGCACTATTGCTAAAAGAAAGAGCAAAATGCTACTTAATCCCGCTCCAGCACCACCTGTGACAACAGTAAGCAACGGAAATGTGATAGCGCCTGCAAGCGACAAGAGAAACAACAGCACCAGAACAATAAGTGCCTTTACCATCACAGATCCAAAATTCATAAACCCTCCCGTGAGATGTTAGCAACCACATAGCAGATCTATCCATGCCAGATCTCTCTAAGAAGCACTATACAATATTTTGTTGTACTTTGCACTATTTACTCTGTCCAATAAAAAGCAGCATGATCTCCATGATGAACACCCCTTGTCGTTATAGGGATGAGGTTTTTGACGCCTGACGTTAAACCTGGCTCAATTGAACGTATTCGCCATATTGGCGAACACGGGAATCTGATGCTCCTCTAGCCAGTTTAGCTTCTGAGCACGCATGCTTGCAGCCAAGAGAGATGTCTGGGTGTAGTGGCGCAACTCTTGCTCCGTTGAGCATGCAGATAGTGCCATTCGGCCAGACGGAACCATAGATCGGCCTTATTAAGTGCGGCAATCTGTTAGCTACCTCGTTTTGCATCCATTTACCTTTCATCTCAAAGTTCAAAGGAGGCCGAGTAGCTCTACCTTTTACAGCTCAGTATCATGCAAGGGACACTGTAATGAGTATAAACAGAAAGGAGGCTCCTTGTCATCATAAGTAACTCTGAGAAAAAAGAATCTTTTTTCTAAATGAAGAAAGAACTTGGAAATTTATACATTCTCTTTTTCAGTTTCTACAAACGATTATACTGTTTTTGTGGGTCTGATGAAGAATGCCCATCCATATGCGTTATCATCAGTCAGAACCATAAATACATTATGTATTCGAGAAGAGTCTTTGTAAAATGGTGATATGCATAAGACTTTTCGCAAGAAAAAAGAGGTGTATATTGCAAAAAACACACATGAAACTGGGACTGCTTATAGCTATAGCCTGTTTATGCATAGTGGCAGGAACTGTTTTTGAGTAGCGGGGCTTCAGCTCACACAGTTCAGTCTACTAAAAAGTTCCATCCACTGGTTTTCACAGGACCGCACATTACGGTAAAATTGCTTTCAACTTCCGGTCGCCATGCCAAAAAATTCTATGCCGAACGTGCCGTTATTTATGGCGTAGGCTTTCACGCTTGTAACTGTGGCACTGGTAGCGGTGCTAGCAATAGCACAGATTGTAGCTATGTCGGTTGTAGCATCAACACTACGACAACCAGCACTACTACGACAACCAGCACTACCACGACCAGCCCCAGCACGGTGACTGGTGGTTCTAGTTGTCCCAGTAGCTGTGGTGCAGCAGTAGCCCTAGCACAAGCATTACTACCCCTAGCTATAATAGCTGTCCTAGCAACTGTGGTAGTACTCCTTCTACTGTTCCTAGCTACATACGACTCCCAGCTATAATAGCTGTCCTAGCAACTGTGGTAGCAGTACTCCTAGCTACAATACGACTCCCAGCTATAATAGCTGTCCTAGCAACTGTGGTAGCACTCCTTCTACTGTTCCTAGCTACAATCGACTCCAGCTATTATAGCTGCCCTAGCCACTGTGGTAGCAGTACTCCTAGCTACAATACGACTCCTAGCTACAATAGCTGCCCCAGCGACTGTGGTAGCAGTACTCCTAGCTACAATACGACTCCTAGCTACAATGACTGCGGATGCAACACAGTAAATCTGCAGAGTAGCGCACCTATCTTCGCCTCTACACCTGGTATCAACCTTTCACAGGTACCAGTCAATGCATTTGGCGAATTCCAGGTTGTTGTAAATGTTCATCAGGCCCCCAGGCATTATTCAGCGCCTACAATTTGGGCCATTAACAGCTACAATGAGCAGCCCTCTAACTCTGCACCCATGTGCTTTTGTTAGTAGGTATTAGTCGACTAAGCGATGACACCAGACCACGCCGTGGCCTGGTGTCATCGCATGTTCGATACGTTTTTAGTCCTCTGCTTATCCCCTATACAATTGTTCCAAGCAAACCGCGTGCCTGAGCTTCAATACGGGGAAGTTCATAGCGATGCGCCTCTCCCGCCACAATCATAAGTTCATCCCGAGCATGCTCGCATTCTCCATGCAACAGGGCAATATGCGCAAGGGCAAGTCGTCCCCTGGTACGCGTTTCGGCTTCCAGACCTTCCAGCGAAAGAGCGCGTTGTAAGTCACGGGATGCAAGCTTGAGAAGATGTTTGCGCAAAGCAGGCGTGGATTCGGTACATTGAGAGCCTGTTTGATACGAAGGTCGCCAAGGGCGACAAGAGCAATACCAACGCAGGGATTAAGATGAGAGACGCGACCAACAATTAATGCCTGCTTGATGCAGATAGCGGCCTCATCTAGCCTATCCTGTTCCTGCAACACAGTCGCTAGAGCTGCATTCCAGGTACTGATATATTCGCGATCATGGGTGAGCGCTGTTAATTCAAGCGCTTTGCGATACCAACGCTTCAGCCTCCTCCAGATCTCCCAGTCACCGCCGCTAGTTCGCCGAAATTACTATAAATCACCGATTTGAGCGGATCATCACCAAGTTGTTCGGCCAGATTGAGTGAGCGGCGAAAAGCGGCTTGCGCCTGACCATAATCAGTCTTTCTTGAGATACACATTGCCCAGATTACAAGAAACATGGGCAATTCTACGCTTATCATCGTATTGCTCAAAGATCGTCAATGCTGTTTTCAGATGATTTAACGCTTCTGTGCGCCGCCCCTCTCCACTGGCAAGCGGACCCATATGCGCATACACCTGGCCAAGATCGACAGGATTGCCAGCCAGAGTGCGCTGAATACGGGTACTGCGCACGCTAGATGCCGCTTCCGTAGCCTGTACCGCTTGCTCAAAGAAGATAAGCGCCTCACGAGCACTGCGCCGTGCCTCCTCATAGCGTCCTTCCACTAAATAGAGGCCGCTCTGCTCGTAACGCAAACGTCCCCAGGCTGGCCCGAGTCACAACATCCGCCTCGCGCAGAATCTGCTCACCACGCTCGCAGCATTCACGAGCACGCGCAATATCAGCCATATAACGCCATGTCCAGCCAATCTCACCCCATAGTAACGCCTGACGCTGCGCTTCATAGGGCGAATGCATTCCCTGCGCATGACTCAGATCAAGCAACCTTTCATAGAGACGACGTGCCTCCTCAAACTTTCCACTCACCATCGTACATTCAGCCAGGCGTTCCAACAGGTAGATAAGATAGGCACGCTGATCAGATGCAGAGCTAAATGAAAGCCTCCACTCTCAATGTGCTCAATCACTACGCGATAATGATATCCAGCTTCGGCATAAGCTGAGAGGGCATAGGCATGGTCGGCTGCCAGTTCGGCAAAATGTGCAATGGTTCCCGCTTCCGCTCCCCCTGAGATCAAGTGATGCGTGATGGTTGCGGCAACCTCTTCCTCACGTCCTCTTATATGTATGCTGAAGCACTTTTGCCGCACGTAAATGTAAGCGATTGCGCTTCACGCTCATAAGCGTATCGTAGAGATAACTGACCAGCAAAGGATGCCAGAAATGATAGGTGATACGCGTTCCCGTACCTTCTTCAGTAATCACTCCTGATTGCAAAGCTTCTTCGAGCAGGGTCAGGACCGCATCCTCATCCACCAGGTCGTTATCGGCCTCCATAGCACAGATCACAGAGAATTCAAAAGAGCCACCCAGCACGGCTGCATTGCCCAAGTAGTTGTACACAGGGAGCACTCAATTTTTTCATACGCTGTTCGAGAGCTGCCGCCACTGTTCTTGGCAATACAGGTGGTGTTGTGCGTGCAAGTTCTTCTGCAAAGAACGGATTACCAGCCGCCTGCGCCTGAATATGTTGTACCATCGGTTCCGGCAGGTGAGAAACCAGCAAACCGATCTGTTCACTGGTAAGGGGCTTAATATCCAATGTCTTGATAGCATGCTCACGCTGCATATGGCGCACCTGTTCAAGCAGAGGATGTGCAGGCTGACGCGACAGCTCAGTATCGCGACAGGTAACAACCAGGAAAACAGGATAACCATACAGAGCACGTGCCAGGTGGCTCAATAGTTCCTGGCTATTGCCATCCGCCCACTGAATATCATCCAACACAATCACCAGCGGCGTGATTTCACTGACCGCGGCCAGCAGTTCGCGCACAGTATCACGTACACGATAACTTGCTGTATGCTCCTGCACAGGGAGATTATGTAAACGTCCAGACTGAGTTAGCTCCGACTGGTGGTCAGTGCTGGTGCTCAGTTCTGGCAACAGAGCAGTAAGAGGCTGCAACTGTAATGCCTCAAGGGCAGGATTAAGCAGAGCAGGGTGTACGCAATGTGGGATCGGCCAGACCCTGGAACCAGCTCAATGACTTTGCGCAACACGTCCGTCCAGATACGATAAGGGATACCGCTTTCCTGGGGATAGACGCGGCTCCAGATAATCGACCAGCCATTGCGCTGCGCTTCTCGGCTGACTTCCTCGGCCAGACGTGTCTTACCAATACCAGCCTCACCCATTAACAAAGCACACTGGGGACGACGTTGCGTATCGAGTGGAATGCCAGACACACGACGTTGACCAGGCAGTTGCAGACGCGCATTTTGCTTGATCTCATGCAACATGGAATTCAATACTCCAATTCGAAAGCACGACCGATGAGTGGACTCTGATGGCTACGTCCGATCGAGAAGCTATGAGGTGAACCGTTTAAACGCTGTCCCTGCTCTCCCGCGGAGCCAGTGGTAATGCTTCCCCCACTGGAAATATCATCAAGAAATGCAAAGTCGTCGCATCACCTCATCGATGTTGCCTCTCCCTTGCTAGGGGATTGACCTGAAAAGTGACCCTTGAGCAGTGGATGGTGACTATATACATCAGGGAGAGCGCCACCAAGACGGATCGTCTCATAAAGCTGCCCGTGTCTCTTCTAGAGGAGCGTTTTATACTCGCGTTGCAAAATATCACTGAGACGATGATAGGCACGTAAGGCTTCACCACGTCGGTTTAGCTTCGCCAGCACAACGATCAGCCGCTGCACGCCAGCTTCATTACAGGATCATTTGCCAACAAACGATCCAGGGTAGAAATGGCATTCGAGGTCGCTCCCTGGCGCATATAGAGATCCGACAGATCAAGCATGAGTCTGAGCCAGTCACGCTTGAGAGCCTGACGATAGCTACTAACCCAATCAATCTGGCGCTCCTCGGGCCAGAAATCACCACCATATAGCGCTGCGGCTTCACGTAACAGGCGCTCACGCACCTGTTCACCGCTTTGCAGGCAGAGTTGGAAGAGGAGCAACAGGCGAGAGTGCGGAAGGCACGAATAGAGGACTCCCTCTCCACAGTTGCAAGTGCAGCACGAGAAGCAGCAAAATCGGCATCGACTACTTTCATTGCCATCTATCAATGAGCGAGCCGTTGTGAGCAACTCACTGAAGGCATCGGCATCAACCCAGACGCGGCTCTGATCGGCAAGAATCAATTCGTCACCTTCGGTACGCAACAATTGGGTGAGAGCATGAGCGGAGGACGACGACGTGTGGGTTCTAGGACAATACGCAAGCGGGAGATCAGTTTGTTGAGATTGACGCTGGCTGTTTCCTGATCCGTGCGCGACCAGAGAATTGCCATGGCACGCGTACGGCTGATCTTGCGCCCAGGAGTACAAATAAGGAGCGCGAGCAAAGCGCGGATCACATGCTGATCCTGCCAGGCGGCATCAGTTACGGGCTGCCATTGTAGATTGGTATTGCGGCGTTCCAGGCGAAACTGACCCAAAACAGAAATGCGCAACACCACAGTATTGAGGTTTAAGGCAGGATTGGTAAAACTTGTTTTCACGGCTCCTACGGGAGCTGCGCCTCACGGGCATCCTGCGCATCCGGTGGCAGATCTTTCCCAATATAGGTGCGCGTGGTATGACCATTCGTTGTTTTGTAGGCATACCAATAAGGCCCATGTCCTATCCCCTCGCGACATTTCTTACAGCGCGTCTTCCCACAATAGCTTACCTGCTGATGGTAGGTAATTTTACCATTCATCCACCGCTCTCCTTCGTGCACCTGCGTTCAGTAGAAATAGCATTCAGGGTACCTGTTGCTCTCGCTTCTCTCAAAATATAGTTATACCATGCCCAATTGTACACGTGTATCAATGATACTGTGTACATCAATATTCTAAAGTACCATATAGTTGCAAAAATTTCATCTTTTTTCCCAATATGGGAATGATCGGCTAGCAGTAATCTGTCAAGGCTTTAAATTGCGCCCTCACCATTGGGCTAAATGAACAGTCAGGCACAGATCCTGGTCCGTAGGGCAATCAGCATGAAGCCACTGCTCCCTGACGCCTGTCATGTTGAATAAGAAATATGTCGATGGCTAGAAACCGATTCGACCGCGTCCATGATCATTGATGATGGACATCGGGTCATCTATGCCAGTCCATTCCGTTGCAAGCGCAGTCAGCAATAGCGAACCATCAGGTGTGCCCAATCCTGTACAGGCATCCCAGCCAGGGCCAGCTTTGTAATCTCCATTGTTCCCTGTAATGATATCACGCAATGCCTGACTTTGCGCAAGTTGCTGATAATGTTGGTAGAGAAATGGATTCAAGTATCCTACGGCTTTCCCTCGCTTCTGATTCAATAAAGCAATCAAGCCGGCCCATAATGGTGCGACGGCGCTGGTGCCTCCAATTGGTGTGCTCTGACCATCAACGTAGACCTGATAACCCGTCTGAGGATCGGCATCACCTGCGACATCAGGCACACCTCTCCCGACATGCTGATTATTGACTGAGGGGGGAATACTCGCTCCCGCCTGCCATGTCGGAAGCCCAAACTGATCGCTAATGCCACCACCTGTCGCGCCTCCATTGGTAGCAGCATCGTTCCATACTGTTTCCGCAGTAACCTTGCCACCTGCTCGACTGCCAGACGCGTGCCACCACAACCTAGAGCATAGGGACTGGATGATGGGAAATCTACATGAGCATGCTGATCGTTGACTCCATCACCTGAACCATTGTCACCTGCGGCACAGCAAACAGTGATGCCCAATGCGGCTGCAGACTGAAACGCCTGATCCATCGTCTGCATCGCCTGGGCCGTCCAGCTCGACTCCGGACCACCCCAACTGATCGAAATCACCGATGGCGCATTTGTTGTATCATGGATCGCCTGCGTGATCGGCATCGAGAAAACCACGATCCGTATTTGGCGCAAAGTACACAGCGATACGTGCACCAGGTGCAATGCTGCCAACAACTTCAATATCAAGGGCAACCTCTCCATCCGCACTGTTGGGATCACCTGCTGGGAGTATTTTGCCCACCATCAACTGATACGCTGATGACCTGTGGCGTCTTGAACACCTAATTGTTGGAAGTAGGTAGAGAGATCTTGAGCATTGTACCCTCCACCCAACTCAATGAGCGCCACACACTGTCCTGTTCCATCAACGCCCGTAGGAAAATCGTAGAGCTGAGCAACTTGCGGCGGTGTATAGGATGTTGCGCTTCCCTAGGCTGCAGGAATAATTCCCAAAGGGGGCATAGTAACGTATATGCGGATGCGCCTGAGGCCGATCATCCAGCCCAAAGACACCGACCACGATCTGATCAAGTTCGTCAGGAATATGCAAGTAACCGCTGCGCCCCCGGAATGTACTTCCCTGGTACTCATAGCGCTGGAGTTGGTGGCAAAAGCCGCCATCATTGCCTTGACGGTCCCGGCAAGCACCACTTTACGCGTGGCTACATCCGTCTCGACAACTGTCAGACCATGTCTCTGCGCAAACGCTGTAACCTTTCGCCAGATCATCATAATCTGCGCCATAATCAGCAAGATACTCCTCCCGACTCATCCTTTGCCCCGGTCGCTGCGCATGCAATTGACTATCGCCCAGCTGGATTAGTGGCAGCGGGTGCTCTCAAGTAAACACTGACTTCAATGCGTTCATGAGGATCTACTGGACCAACCGGCGCGCATCAGGAAGCAAGTTCCTCTCACTATTGACAAGTGGTTTGAATCCCTTTGGAGGTATTTCTGCGGCCATACTTTTTTCCCTTCCATCTATAATCAATACTATACTCTCCACCCTACTACTCATCGTTCCCAAGAAAGAATATTCGTTGGATGCACATCTGCATAATTGCTTCTTTTTACGTCCAATTTGCATCAACATCCCACTATATCTACTGGATGCTATTACCAGTATACTACTGCTATAACGTTTCATGCCGCGGCAACGATGCAGTCCATCTTTCAGATCCCCCAAAAGGGTAAGCCCAAGGCTCCGTCCATCCGTCCACTCCGCTCCTTATCCCTACTTTCCTGGCGTCCATTCTTTTTATTTGAACGGGCTCGCGATTGATCTGGCCTCCACCGTAGTTTTTGCCCTCCCGTATACTAAAAAGGTGAATTGATTCTCCCAATAACGATTCCTGAGTCACGAGCATGTCCTTGTCAGTAACAGTTCTCTAGTTTTAGTACCCTCATTTCAGTACCCTCAGGTGGGTCGAGAAAGATTAGGAGCTCCAGCCGCCTCCAGCGGGGAAAGTAACCCTCTCAAACCCAAAGAGGTCAAGGGAAAATACACTATGGAGGTCACTATGTTTCCTGAGTATAAAAAGAAGACGCGTCCACTATACACTGGCGGATTACATAAAGATGCAGCCGGCAGTTCGGGCGTGCATGAATTCTCAAATCGGCAGAGTATCACATGCAAGAAGCCCGCTTCCTCATCGAGAAACGCTCTCGTGACGCCATTGACGCTCTCCTGGCAATGGCCGAGGCTTTGATGCATATTCCAAGGCATCTCTCACATGGAAGCGATATCTCAGGTGAAACATTTGTCGCCAAGTGTGATCGGGCAACACATTATTGATATTACGTCACACCATCCTCGATTGTCAGCGCGTTTGCATTATCGCTATCGATCCAGAAACAGAACAATTCCATCCCCTGGCTAGCGTTGGATTATCGTCCGAAGAAGAGACCGCCTGGTTTGCAAAGGTAGCGGATCTTTCTCTGCTTGATATTGCTGATTGATCATAATCTGGTGAAACTCCTCCATGCAAAGGAAGTTCTCCTGGTTGATATGACACGTCCATCACATCAGAACGTCCCAATTCTTATAATGTACGCATGATGGTTGCACCTATCTGCGTCAACCAACAACTGGTCGGCATCCTCTGTGCGGATTATGGGCGCGAGGAACATACTTATACAGACGAAGAGTTGTCCGTGATCAAGACGAATGACAAAACTGGTCGCTCTGGTTATTGAACGCGAACAAGCTGAGGCTGAACGCTCGCATGCCCTCTTCTCACTTCAACAGGCAAACGAGCAATTATCTAGAATCAATAAAGTTCAGAGCAATTTTGTCTCTGTAGTCAGCCACGAATTTCGCACCACCCTTACCAGCATTCAGGGCTTTAGCGAACTTATCTGCGACGAAGAATTTAGCATATGAAGAAGTCAAAGAATACGCCACCGATATTAATAGTAACGCCGCTACTCCTCAATGAGATGATCAGCGAAATGCTTGACCTGGAACGCTTGAAGTCCGGTCAGATACAGCTCAAACATACGATGATCGATCTGAACTCTCTCCTATCCCAGGTCGTCAATTCCATCGCTGCCCTCACGCCCCATCATTCCTTCCATCTCCAACTCGACGAAACTCTTCCCTCGCTCTCAGCAGACCAGGATAGACTTATCCAAGTTATTCACCAATCTTGTTGGGAACGCCATCAAATACTCTCCGGCAGGTGGTGAAATTTTCATCCGTAGCTCAGATTGAAAATAATCTTGCCCATGTATCCATACAGGATCAAGGTATTGGTATCCCTGCCCATGCTCTGGAGCAGATTTTCGCGCCTTATTACCGTGTTGAAGCGGAAAGTAGTCGCTACATCACTGGAACTGGTCTCGGCCTCTCTATCGTACGCCAGATTATCGAGATGCATTCCGGCAAGGTCTGGGTCGAGAGCACCCATGGAGCAAGGTTCAACGTTTCATTTTACCTTGCCACTCTTTCAGGCGTGAGAATCGCCTCACTCCTCGATAAAAAAGTATCTGAGAGAGATCTAATCCCTTGCGATCACCCCTAACCAGACGTAATATCATATGGGTAATGAGCGGTCGCCGCACAATACCGTTTAAATATCGAGAACGTCTCCCTCTTACGTAGGGGCGTGATTTAGCCTCCGCCCTCTTGGGAACGAGACATGTCCCCCAACAAGGCATAGTCGGATTACCAAGACAGAGATGAGGTAAAAGATGACACAACAACGCTTTAGCAACAAAGTAGTCATTGTGACCGGGGCAGCGCAGTGGCATTGGACGCGCCATTGCCCTCCGCTTCGGCAGCGAGGGCGCACAGGTCATCGTTAATGATATCAGTACCGAAGGAGCAGAAGCTACCGCCAAGATCATTACGGATCGAGGAGGCCTGGCTTTTCCTGCCGTCGCAGATGTTGCAGACAAAACGCAGGTCGATGCCTTATTTGATAGTGTCCTCGAACGCTTTAAGACGGTTGATGTGCTGGTCAATAATGCGGGTTTGATCAATTCTGAGCGTCACTTTCTTGAGGCCGACGAAGCCTGGTGGGATCGCGTTCTCGCGAGTCAACCTCAAAGGCACCTTCCTCTGCTCGTTACGGGCCGCACATATTATGGCACGTCATCACCAGGGCGTCATTATCAGTATGTCCAGCGGCGGCGCATCTCACTCCCATCGCGGCATGGCCGCCTATGATGCGTCAAAGGGCGGCATCGAATCCCTGACTCGGGCAATGGCGCTCGATCTTGCTCCCTATGGTATACGCGTCAATGCCCTCGTGCCGGGTTCGATTGATACGCAGGGCATGGATCCAGAAACGAAGCGCGAACGTGGTTTAGCGATTCCACTTGGACGCGTTGGCGAACCTGAAGATATGGCAGGGCCAGCAGCTTTTCTTGCTTCTGAAGATGCCAGCTACATCACCGGGCATATCTTTGCCATTGATGGTGGACTGCTGGCCCAGCAACGACCACCGCAGATCGATATTTTCCCATTGAGCCGCTTTCCTAAATTGGAGGTCGAATAATGGCGGCTCCTTCCAATACTTATAGGATAGGAGTGGATATTGGCGGCACATTTACAGATCTCGTGATATTCAATGACGTAACTGGCAGCTTTGCAGTTGGTAAAACGCTGACGACTCCGCAAGATCCCTCCCAGGCGATTGAGACGCTTTTACTTGAAGTGCTTTCGCGCGAGAAGATTGCTATTAGCTGATGTGCAGCAACTCATTCATGGTACAACGCTGGTGACGAATGCCATCATTGAGCGCAAAGGCTCACGTACGGCCCTACTGGCTACGCATGGCTTTCGTGACTCCATTGAGATTGGACGCGAGAACCGCTACGAACTCTATGATCTTATGTTGGAAATGCCTCAGCCCCTGGTACCACGCTACCTGCGCTTCGATGTTCCGCAACGCACTCTGGCCGATGGCACAACGCTGCAGGAACTCGATGTGGCATTCGTTGAACAACTCGCACGTGAACTGGCTGACCAACAAGATTGAGGCGGTTGCGATTGCCTTTTTCAATAGTTTTGCGAATGGGAGTGCCGAACGCGAGGCCCGTGCCATCGTGCAACGCATCGCGCCGGACACGCGCGTCTCTATCTCATCAGAGGTCGTGCCCGAAATACGCGAATTTGAACGTACCTCAACGACGATTACCAATGTCTATGTGCAGGATCTCGTCGAACGCTATCTGCATAAGTTGCAGACACGCCTGGCTCAGATCGGTTTCACTGGCAGTCTTTTTCTGATGATCTCCAGTGGCGGCATCGTGACCGTCGATACGGCTATTCGCTTTCCCATCCGTCTGCTCGAATCGGGACCAGCCGCTGGAGCATTGGCGGCGGCCAAGCTATGGAGCAGCGTGTGGATATGAAGACCTGCTCTCGTTCGATATGGGAGGCACCACGGCCAAATTCTGCGTCATCGACCAGGGCCAACCACTTACCGCACTCGATTTTGAGGTTGATCGCCGCTATCGCTTCAAAAAAGGGTCTGGCCTACCCGTCAAGGTGCCTGTGATCGAAATGATTGAGATTGGCGCGGGCGGCGGCTCGATCGCTCATATAGATCCGATGGGCCTGTTCAAAGTAGGGCCAGAGTCGGCAGGCGCTGAACCCGGTCCAGTCTGCTATGGACGTGGAGGGACACAACCAACCGTTACCGATGCTGATCTGGTGCTCGGCTACCTTGATCCCGATTACTTTCTCGGTGGTCAACTCAAGATAGATCTTGCATGCCGCACAGACAGGCTATTCAAACGCAGATTGCCGCTCCGCTTGGTTTATCGCTTGAAGAAGCTGCCTGGGGCATTCATCAGATCGTGAATGAGAGCATGGCAAATGCCGCACGCATCCATACTCTAGAGCGCGGCAAAGATCCGCATCGCTTCCCCGTCTTCGCTTTCGGCGGCGCTGGTCCAGTGCATGGCTTCCGCGTTGCGCAGGCATTAGGTTCACCTGCCTTGATTGTGCCTCTGGGTGCAGGTGTGATGAGCGCCGTTGGCTTCCTTACTGCTCCTCTTGCCTTTGATTTCGTGCGTTCCTGGCCGAGTTCACTTGCAAGATGTCGATTGGCAAAAGGCGAATGCTCTGCTCAACGAAATGGAGGCGGAAGGTCAGGCACTTCTGGAACATTCGGGACTTTCCCCTGAGCAAATTCACTATCGTCGTGAAGCCGATATACGCTATGTTGGTCAGGGCATGAAATACGTGTGCCACTTCCATCCGGTCCGCTTGATAGCAATAGTATTCAGGCTATCACCGCTGCGTTTGAAGAGGTCTATCAACGTCTTTACGAGCGGCTCAGCCCATCGGTGCCGATTGAAATCATCAATTGGCGCGTCACGGCATCTGGCCCTAAACCAGAAGTACACTTACAGATGCCTGACTCTGAGCAGAAAACGCTCTCAAGATGCTCAAAAAGGCAGTCGGCAGGTCTATTTTCCGGGCGGCTATCGGGATATTGCAGTCTATGATCGCTATCTTCTCTCGCCTGGCACGTCGCTTTGCTGGACCCGCGATCGTGGAGGAACGCGAGTCGACCGTCATTGTGGGGCAGGATTGTAATTGTCAGATTGATGAACAATGGAATCTTATTGTTGATTTAATAAACGGGTAGGGGCGTGTGCTTGCCACCGCCGCGGTTTACGAGAATCATGTTCTGGCAGAAACCGGGCGGTGGCAAGCACACGGCCCCTACCCGTTTATCCTGCGCTTAAAAAAAGGAGCATTTGCCGTGACAAATACCATTGACCCGATCACGCTGGAGGTGCTCTGGAACCGCCTGCTCTCCGTCGTGAATGAGCAGCAGGTGACCTTGATGCGTACCGCCTTTAGCACCATTGTCCGTGAGTCGCAGGATCTGGCCTGTGGCGTCTTTGATACGCGTGGCTCCATGATTGCGCAATCGCTCACGGGCACGCCTGGCCATATCAATGCAATGGCAACCGGAGTGCGCCACTTCTTACATACGTATCCACCCGCAACGATTCAGCCCGGCGATGTGCTGATCACCAACGATCCCTGGCAAACGGCGGGGCAGATCAATGATATGACGATCCTCAATCCCGTCTTCAAAGGCGAACGTATCGTTGCCTACTTCGCCAGCACCTGCCACTCGCCCGATATTGGAGGGCGCATCTTCTCAGCACAGGCACGCGAGGTCTATGAAGAGGGACTGCGCATCCCCATCACGAAGCTATTTATCAGAGATGAGCCGAATGAAGAGCTTTTTAAGATCATTCGCGCAAACGTGCGTACTCCTAAAGAAACGATTGGTGATCTCTACGCTCAGACCTCTTCGGGCGCGGTGGGTGCACGTGAACTGCTCCACTTTATGGACGAGTTTGGCTTGGAGAGCATCGATCCACTTGCCGATGAAATTATTACACGTTCGGAACGCGCCATGCGCAACTGCCATTCGCGCATTACCCAATGGACGCTACGAAAATGAGTCCTGGAGCGATGGCTTCGATGAACCGATCCGTATCAAAGTGGCCGTGACCATCGAGGACGAGGATATCCTCATCGATTTCGCTGGATCGTCGCCTCAGAGTCCCTGGGGCATTAACGTGGTGCTGAACTATACGCATGCTTACGCTTCATTCGCAATCAAGGCAGCCGTCAGTCCCGAAGTTCCGCATAATGCGGGCGCATTCAGTCCCGTCCATGTGACCGCGCCTGCCGGTTCCATTCTCAATTGCCAGGAACCTGCTCCGGTCGCCTCGCGCCACATCATCGGCCATTTTCTGCCGGGCGTCATCTTTGGTGCCCTCGCACAGGCCATGCCTGGACGCCTGATTGCCTGTGGGGCCGATCCGATCTGGTTATCCGTCTGGCATGGAAAATGGCCTACATCACAGGAACCTTTTACCTTTAGCCTGTTTCAGTGTGGAGGCACCGGGGCACGTGCAACTAAAGATGGCATCAACGCCACTGGCTTTCCCAGTGGCGTCGCTGGCGTCCCAACCGAAGTAATCGAAAGCTTAACTCCACTTATCCAATCCCGCCGTGAACTCCGTACCGACTCAGGTGGAGCAGGAACCTATCGCGGCGGCCTGGGCCAATGGACGGAATTTGCCTATCGCGGCGATGTACCCTGGGCCGTTTCTCCCCTGGCCGATCGCACACGCTTTCCCGCAACCGGACTCGCTGGTGGTAAAGATGGCGCAGTGGGTGAATTTATCGTAAATGAGAATATACGTCCACAACCAAAGGCGCTATGTACCCTTGAGCCAGATGCTCGCGTCCACCTTAATCTTCCCGGTGGTGGTGGTTATGGAGATCCATTTCAGCGCCTCCCAGAACTTGTACTGAACGATGTCATCAATGGCTATATCTCCCTTGAGGCTGCTGAACAGGAATATGGTGTCGTCGTTCGCTATCTGGGCAAAAAAGACCAGATAGTGCGCATGCCAGAACTCTACGCCATTGATAAGGAGGCAACAGAGCTACGGCGCATAACATCACTCAACACATAAATCTGACAATTTATATATTGATGTAAAAATCTAATATTAACACCATAGGGACTGATTTATCGGCGTATATATAACATAAGAATAAAAACGTAGGGACCCGATCGATCGGGTCCCTACCTAGTCTAAAGGCAAGGCTGCTTCCGTATAGCTATCAGAAATGTGAAAATGTTTTCCTGCGCTGACACGACTGATGCGACGATGTTCTTCCGCCGCATGCTCGTAGCCGGGCCAGTCTACACGCATATTTTGTTCCGCTAAAATCTCGCCTGCAAGGTCTGCCGGGAATCCTTTTTCCGCCTGTAGCCTGAAGAGTTTCTCTGCCGGGAACAAGGCCATCTGAGGCGGGTTTGAGATGAGAAAGATCGCGTAAACCGATTGTCAGGACGCGATCAAACAGCTTCTCTTCCTGCAGAAGAATCTGCATGAGAGAAGGTACCTGCTGCTGCTCCTCAAGTGTAAGTAGAGAGCCATGACCCTGTACGAGAGGAAGTAATAACTCGCTCAGGAATGGTCGTGTAATGCCAAGAACACGGCCCTGACGCGCGGCACGACGGACCAGACGACGCACGACTGAGCTGCGTCCATCACGTCCAGGTAGCACGCCTGCCAGTCCGGCTAACAACACTGCTCGGGTATGATCCACGATCATGCGACGCGCCCGTACCTCTAAGGAATGCTCACGGGCTGGACTGGATGACGCAATTTCTGCAAGATGGGTTAACGCTGGCTGGAACATATCTATCTCGAAAACTGATTCCTTGCCCTGGAGTACTGCTGCCATGCGCTCAAGGCCCATACCCGTATCAACGTTATGCCATGGTAAGGGAACGAGCGGGCCTTCGGGTAAGCGTTCGTATTCCATAAAAACCAGGTTCCAGACCTCTAGAAAGCGTTCACAGGGACAACCAGGTTGACATATCTGTGAGGTGCAAGTTGAATTTACGCCCCGATCAACAAAAATTTCGCTGCAGGGACCACAGGGGCCGGGACCACCCATTGTCCAGAGATTGTCTTCAGAGCCGAGGGGTACGATACGTTCTGAAGATATTCCCACACGTTGCCATTCTTGAATTGCGACTTCATCAAGCGGAATGCCCATCTCGGAATCGCCAGCGAAAACCGTTATCCAGAGTTGCGACTGATCAAGGGCAAAGACGTTGAGGAGCAGATCGAGCGCCATCTCGATTGCTTTCCGTTTACCATAGTCACCTATCGACCAGTTGCCTAACATATGAAAGGAGGTATTGTTCTTGTTATTTGTACCTACCGCATCGGCATCGTATGTTCGTAGACAACGCTGAAGAGCAGTGAGGCGCGAGGAGGGCGGCGTTAACTGACCACGCAGGTAGGGCAAAAGTGGCTGCATGCCTGCAATAATAAATGATGTCGTGTTACCAGGAACCGCCAGAGGACTTCCGGGCAGTTCGATATGGTTACGACCGCGAAAGAATGAGAGGTAACGCTCAACGATTTCGGGTGAGGTTAGCGGATGAATTTGATTTGTCGTCATGTTGTACTACTCCTTTTTATAATGTTGTCCATTTGTTAAGCTCTTTTAAGTCGCGCAGGCATGGGCGTCGTGAACGCGGCCCGTACTGTCATTGCGCATGGACTTGTCATAGAAACAAAAAGCCCGCCCTGAGCATACTTGCTCAGGGCGGGCTGAAATTTCTTTTGTAACCCGTGGTACCACCTGAATTGGAAGCCAGTGCATTGAAAATACACAAAGTTCCCACTTTGAAGACACGGAACGCGTCGGCAAACGAGATTTTAGCGACAAGAGTTGCGATGAAACTGGTTAATGCATGCGTTCGATGCCCTGCCCTGTGGTAACGGTGGGCGTCCGGCAAGGATTACTGATTACGTTGCATAAAAAGCATTGTAATGTTCTTCCCGCATCGCGATCCAGTTGAATGTATACAACGGATCAGAGGGGGGCATTCCATGCGATTTGAAGCGTCGGACTCTCACCATAACCGACTTGCTGGTAGTTCAATTCAACATGTACTCGTCCCTCGCGACGAATTAGAGTATGTGATGTGTCAAGTATACTTGATCGGAAGGGATGAGTCAAGAGAAATTTGAGCGTATAGTGCGAGGAGTTCTACGCTCACTCAATCCTAGTGATCATAATCTTGTCAATTTCGTCAATAATGCGATAGATTGGTTCAAAAATTTTTAGAATCCAGCTCTGCAGGCGACCCTTCGAGAAGGGTTTTACTCTGACCCTTTTTTGAGAAATTACCATCAAGCAGGAGCGGTAAAAGATCAATCATCTTCCATGTTTTTCTCATCAATAGTTTGTTTTACATAGGAAAAAAGTGTCAGGGAAGGAAGATAAATTGCCGGACGCCGCCAGGGCATGGTCCCTCCCTGGTGCAAAACCATGGCGGACACCCTCAATGAGGTCACCCATTAAACCACTGAAGTGCTCCCGGACGGTCAGCCGCCTCATTCACTGCCTCTAGAGGTATCTCATCAACGGGACCTACTGGCGCTACTTTCTTTTTTCGCAGGTCGGGATAAAGTGTCAGCACAAGATCGGTGAATACAATGACGCTAATTACCAACTCTGCAACGGCTACATACGAGAGGCCAACAATCTGCCTGTTCAAGAAGTATGGCGCATAACTGAGCAGGGAACATAGCTGCACGATGATCGGTACAAAAAAGTAGCGCGGAAAGTAGAAGGCGTAAAGAATTGATATTACGTCGGCTAAGTAGAAGTAGCGTTCATGCATCTCTGGCAACAAGAATGGGATAGCCAGGGCAAAAAGGAGTGTCATCTTGATAAGAAGCGATGAGGTGAATTTTTGTTTGCTTGCCCAGACAAGAGCTGTGACGGCGACCACGACCAGCCCGGCCAGGATAATTCCAATCCATTTCCAGTATCCAGCAGCGTTTGCCGGGAGCCATTGGTAGAAACTGGGCGCATTATAGGTGAATGACGAGAATGAAGAGCTTCTTCCCCCAAAACCTCCTCCACTTGGACCACCTCTAAAACCGCCCGTTCCTCCATTGAAGCGACCTGTTCCACCTCCTGTCCCGCCAGTAAATCGGCCTGTTCCCCCACCTGGAAAACTCCCTGTCCCTCCACTAAACCGACCGCTTCCACCTGAAAAGCCTCCTGCGGCTCCTCCTCCTACTCCTCCGGTACTGACCTGTGCGGGATAGATGGAGAGTAAGCTTGTGGCACTGCGACCCGCAATGAATGCAGGAACAAGTAATAGCAAGAAGATTAAGGGGATAAGAATGAGGTATTTCAGTGGAAGTCTTCTTTTCACCAGAAGGACGAAGAGGACGGGCGCAAAGAAGACAGCCTGGAGTTTGAATGAGATCGCTAAGGCAAAGAAAACGCAGGCCCACCCTGGCCGTTCTTTAAGTAGAAAATAGAGGCTCCCGAGGCAAAATGCTGCATAAGTCGCATCGGCCTGGCCCCATGCAGCGCTATTAATGAAGATAGTGGGCGCAAATAAGACAACTAATGTGCCGATGATTGGCAGGTAAGAGTTCTTATAGCGCAAGTTGAGAAGAAGGTAGGTAAAAAGGGCCAGCACTGCATCAAAAAGCACCGAGAGCGTCTTAATCGCAATCAGCTTTGAGATGGGCAGGTACGTAGTGAGGGCAAGCAGGTAGAGATATGGAACGTTATAGTTGGAAAAGCTGGATTTAAACGCTGCAAATCCACCATTGCTTTTAATGAAGTCATACCACGAACTCAGGAAAAACGTATAGTCGCTGGTTTGTACGGAATAGAGCGACACTCGTAAAACTACTGCGGCTAAGAACAGAAGCACAAATACAATGCGCAACGTTATGTGTAATGCAGGCGAGAAAGGTCTCTTTAGCGCTAGCATATCTATCTCTCCATGTCTGTTTTTTTCATTCTTGCAGGTCATTTGATAATGTACCTACTGCTTCTAACGGGGAATAAGGAATTTCTGGTACAGCTATTTCCTTGACAAATATACATACACAGTGTATGTTTAATGGGAGGAGTAAAATCGGTGCGTAGAACAAAAGAAGATGCCGCGCTCACAAAAGAACAACTCTTAAAGGCTGCTCTGCACAGCTTTCATGAGAAGGGATATATTGCAACTTCGCTCGATGATATCGCACGGGCGGCTGGTACGACGCGGGGAGCTGTATACTGGCACTTTGGGAGTAAGGCAGAGCTGTTCAATGCAGTTGTGCGTGAGCAATATACACAGGCAGGCATAAAATTGGGGCCGATCTATGAGAAAGGAGGAACTGTGTTAGAAATGTTACGACGCATATTGGTAAGCTGGTTGAGTTATGCGGAAGAAGATAGTGACTTTCGTACCATGCTCGAACTGACAACATTACAGACCGGCCTGCTTCCTGAATTAGCGGATGGGATACAAGAAAAAAAGCGCTATACCGATCTTACGATACAGGGGTTCGCAACGATGATCGATCAAGGAATAACGGCGGGTGAAGTGCGTCCAGAGGTCAATTCAGAAGTGACAGCAAGAATGGCAGTCGGATTAATCTATGGAATTACCAGCGCCTGGCTGAATGACCAGAGTGCCTTTTCGCTCAAAGCCCAGGCCGGAGAGATGATCGATATTTTTCTGCGCGGAATTGCTCAATCAGAACATTGAAGTGCTCTTTTTTTTGACTTATATACATACATACTGTACGTATATATAATTTGGTAGGGGACGCCCCTACCCTGATTGGTAAAGAGATGAAAGAGATAGCAGAAAGGAAAATGACGATGGCGATAGTTGAAATGCAGGATGTATGGAAGAGTTTTCGTAATCGGCGCAAGGTTGTTGAAGCAGTGCGGGGTATCAACCTGACAATTCAGGAGGGTGAGGTATTTGGTTTTCTTGGTCCCAATGGGGCCGGTAAGACTACTGTCTTACGCATGCTGACGACTCTTCTACCATCAGATAAAGGGCGTATAATCGTTGCTGGTTGTGATCTGAGTGACGAGTCCTATAGTGTGCGTGCGCGTATCGGTTATGTTAGTCAGAGCGGAGGGGCAGATAGTGCTTTGACAGGGCGCGAGAATATAAGTATGCAAGCACGATTCTATGGCCTTTCTGCTGAAAAGGCGCAGAAGAGGGCGGCGGAACTAATCGAGGATCTGGAGATGACAACGTTCTCCGACCGACTGACGCGCACCTATTCAGGAGGACAACGCCGCCGCCTTGATCTCGCGCTCGGTCTTGTTCATCGGCCTCGACTCCTGTTTCTTGATGAACCGAGTATTGGTCTGGACCCCCAAAGCCGCGCCATGCTCTGGAATGAGGTACGCAAGCTGCACACTACTGGCACTACCATTTTTCTTACCACCCATTATCTGGACGAGGCCGATCAATTATGCGATCGATTGGCGATCATCGATGAAGGGCTGATCGTCGCAGAAGGTACAGCATCCCAACTCAAACAACAGGTGGCGGGCGACGTGATTACTCTAAGCCTGGCACAAAATAGCATGGTCCTCTCACAGGTGCAACAGTATCTGCGAGAGCAATCGTTCATACGAGAAGTTCATGATCTTCCCACTACGCAAACACAGGAACAGAGGCTGCAACTCTACGTTGAGCATGGCGAAGAAGCCCTGGTAGCAGTGCTACACCAGCTCGATTCCATTGACGTTCCCGTCCATTCGGTTACCCTTGCTCGTCCGTCACTCGACGATGTGTTTTTGCGCTTAACAGGTCATTCGCTGGCCGATGCCCCCTCTCAAGTTGTGAGCCATGCATGGGCAAGACAATAAAGCCACATTTAGATAAGGAGATTGCATAATGAAAATGCTTCATGATACCTGGCTGCTCTTTATGCGCAGTATAAGACTGATGCTGCGCAATCCTGTCTGGGCTATTCTAGGATTGTTCCAACCGCTCTGCTATATGTTTTTGTTCGCGCCGCTCCTGAGGCCGCTCAGCAATGTCCCTGGCTTTCCCCCTGGCGGCGCACTGACAGTTTTTACGCCCGGTATTCTGGTGATGATGGGGATATTCAGCACCGTGTTTAATGGCTTTGGTCTGATCTTTGATCTTCAGGCAGGAGTGATTGAACGATTGCGCGTTACTCCTGTCAGCCGTTGGGCATTGGTGCTTGGACTATTGCTACGCGACGTACTGATTTTGCTTGTTCAGTCCTGTCTAGTGGTACTTGTTGCTCTTCTGCTCGGCATACACATCAATCCAACAGGACTCCTTCTCACGCTTGGACTGGTGATGTTATTGGGAATATGTTTATCATCCTGCTCGTATGCACTTGCTCTTCTGTTGCGCGATAGTAATGCGCTGTCCTCATTCCTCAACACGCTTACTCTGCCCGCGCTATTGCTATCAGGCATTATGCTACCGCTCACACTGGCCCCACCTATTATTCGCAATATCGCGCTGGTCAATCCTTTTGCCTATACAGTGGATGCCGCTCGTTTGCTGTTCAGGGGAATTATTGTAGATGGGACGGTTTTGGCGGGCTTCATCATTATGGGAGTATTGGCGGTATTGGCAATGCTCTGGGCCGTAAATTCATTCAAGCGAGCGGCAGCATGATCAAGGTTTCAGGACATAACCGACAACTTCGTAGCCACGGCCAGGACGGTCTCTGGTTGGCAGATCGGTCAACCATTCCCATTGCACTTCTTCCACTATCGTAAAGGTATTGCGTACAAGATCGGGGAAGGTTCGTGGGACGAGAGGTAGAGCGCGGCGGTGGGTCGCGTCGTGATCTGTGCCTTGCACCGTGAAGACGAAGCCACGAATATCGCTGAGCAGGACTGCAATGCCACCCTCATCTAAAAGCGTACGTAACAGGTGCAGGTGTGCATTGATGATACGGATGCGAAAATTCTGGGCGGCATCCTGATAACGGCGATGGCGCTCTTGCTCATTGAGGAGTGAGGGCGCGATACGCTGGATAGAATCGAGCACATCAAGGATGGGATAGCTAAAAAGTTGTGTCAGGACCAGCGAACTTACAACCAGGCCAAAATCTGCCGGGGAGAAGTTCTTGCAGTTGAGGAGGATCAGGGACCAGGTATTGTTCCAGGCAAAGGGCAGCTGCATCAAAGACGGTGCCTGCTCCTTGAGAGATAAGATGCTGCCAGTTTTGTTGCGCGATCAAGCGAGCGAGATGATGACTGACGCCTCCGCTGATATCACATTTGAGCAGGCGTATCTGTTTACGTAAGGCAGAAGAGGGAAGTTCGTCCCTTGCCTGTTGCATGGCGGTAAGGTCAAGATCAGCAAGGACGACTTCATCGCTGGCACGGGCGAGATCGGCAAGGGGAACTTCGGTACAGGCTCCCGCTCCAAGGACGAGCGTGCTTTGCGCTGTTGCAGGTTTGCGTTGATGCAAAGCATGGGCGACGAGCGAGGCAGACTGCTGCAAATGTTGCGGAGAGTGCTGACGCAGCCACTCCCGACGTTGCGTGCCCTGCATCTGAACATTGCTGTAGGGTAAGTTATCGATGCGTGACATATTAGTGACCAGTATAATTGGCAGGCCGTTTCTCAAGGAAGGCCCGGACGCTCTCGCGATGATCGGCAGTACTCATAGCAGCATCCTGCATTTCACCCTCAAGCTGAAGCGAGGTTGGCAGATCGCTATCAAGCGAGCGATACATCAGTTCTTTGATCAGACCATAGGCACGTGTTGGACCCTGCGCCAGGCGTTGTGCCAGGGTGACGGTAAATGCCTCAAACTCATCAGTGGGCACACATTTATTCACCAGGCCGATACGTTCAGCCTCTGAACCACTGATCTCATCAGCCAGTAGCGCCATTTCCAGAGCTTTTCCCAGGCCAACCAGGCGCGGCAGGAAATAGGCACCACCGCCGTCAGGAACCAGGCCAATACGGGCAAATGCCTCCACAAAACGTGCATTATCGGTAGCGATACGCAGATCACAGGCCAGAGCAAGGTTGCAGGAAACGCCAGCGGCAACACCATGAACGGCGGCGATTACTGGCTTGGGCATCTCCTGAAAAAGTTGGATCAGGCGATGATATTTCGCGAGGTGTTCACTCACTTTAATGGGTTCTCCACTCGCATGAACAGTTGCAAACCCATTAATATCCTGACCCGCACCAAAGGCTCTGCCTGCGCCGTTAATCACCACACAACGGATCGTGTCATCCTGAGCGGCAGACGTGGTAGCCTCAGTCAATTCTTGTAACATGAGATCGTTGAAGGCGTTGAGAACTTCGGGACGGTTCATCGTGAGAATTACAAAACCTTCTTCCTGCCGAACAAGCAGGTGCTGGAAATCGCTTCGCATCAAGCACTCCCCTTCGTTGAGCATGGGGCGCGATAAATCAGGCCCGTACGATGGGCGGCATAAGCGCGGCCCCTACGAAATTTTTGGCATATCGAGCATCAGCACTTCGAGCGCAACACGGGCGTTCACGTTCTGTTCGATAGCTTCTCTGGTTGATAGTATAGCACGGATCATACGTTCGGCTTCGGCTGAACCGACTTTCGCCGCCTGCTTTTTTAGGAGGTCGCGCATGTCCACGTTTACAGTCAGATCGAGGCAATCGTTCGAGGCCAGGACCAGATCGCGCCACCAGAGCAGCCAGAGATCAAGTAAAGCGTCGACCTTTTCGGAATCGGAGCTGAGGCGTTGGGCCATATCGAAGCGTTGGACTCTGCTATGAGAAGGCAATTTCGCCAGCAACTCTAACTGGGATTTGCGCTCATCCAGCATCTCATCGTCTTCTACGGCCTGTACGGCCCAACCCATACGACCAGCAGCCAGGGCTGCAATTAACTCGGCCTCCTGCACTTCCACCTCCCATTGCTGTTCCAGAGCCGTTCTGATCTGAGAAGTCGTGAGTAATTGCATTGGTATCTGCTGCACACGCGAGAGGATAGTTGGCAAGAGTAGGCCAGCATCAGGCACTGTGAGCAGGAGCACGACATCGGATTCAGGCTCCTCCAGTGTTTTCAGGAGGCAATTGGCGGATTGCAAATTCATCTCATGAGCATTCTGGATAATAAAAATATTGCGCCGTCCTTCCAGAGTACGACGGGCCAAATCACTTTGTAGGACACGAATCTGCTCGATGAGAATAAATTGCTTATCCGGCGCCTTCGTCACGATATGTACGTCCGGATGGTTGCCATGCATAACTTTACGACAGGCAAGGCAGACGTTGCAGGGTTCAGTAGGAGCGACAAGAGGATCAGGATTACCTGTACAGAGCAGCGTCTGCGCGAAACGATGAGCAAGCAACCCTTTGCCGATACGTGGCGGTCCCGTAAAGAGATAAGCATGACGGACCTGCTGCGCAGCAATTGTGCGGCGTAATATATCGATGGAGCGCTCGTGCCCGACGATACCCCAACCTTGTGCTTGAAACTGTTGAGTGATCATAAATGCTATGGTAGCAGAAATTGAGGACGATAGTCAACAGCTGCCCAGGCTTGTAAGGAGCAATGCCCCAATTCGGCTAGAAGCACACGACTTATAGAGCAGGTATGTTATACTCACACGCATGAGTATTTACAGTAACAACATTCGCACCACCCGTAGTAGCCTATCCTACCACTATTGGTCAGTATGCCAGATTTTGAAACTTGATGACACAGTGGTCGTATACGTAAAAGGGAGAAGTTTGCCGAATATCCTTGCCCCTGTCTATTAACTCACAGCTTTTTCTGGATGCGTATGTTATGCTAGCTAAAGAGAAGATTGTTTTCCAGCTATGTTTATTATTAAGCTTCCACTTTTTATCATAAGGTAGATGTAACCGATGGATACCTCTATCCGTTTCTACAATACGAATAGTAGTTTACGTTTGTCACAAGATGATGAACATGCAGGCCGTTCCCATGGTCGCTTATCAGCAGATGAGAATAGTCATGTCATAGGGGAAGAACTAGACGAGGACGAGGAGCAACAGCCCTCCACACTCTCTGGAACCTCAACGGCACAACCAGAGCAAATACAGCAGGTAGAGAAAGTCAATGTCGAGGACTTCGAGGCGATTTTTCAACGTTTCCAGGGCCCGATCACGAATTTCATCTATCATCTCATCGGCAATCGAGAGCAGGCCAGTGACCTTGCACAAGATGTATTCGTTAAAGCATATAAGGCATTATTAGGAGGGACCGTCGTACAACCAGGAGCGCTGTCGGCATGGCTCTATCGGATCGCATCCAATACCACGACAGACACTCTGAGACGACGGCGACTCATCTCGTGGCTACCACTCTCGCTGTTTAATGAAGATCGCGGCATAGGTGCCGGGGTTATATCGGACTCTGGTGGGTCTGCCGATGGTTTCAATACGAACAGTGAAGAGAGCAGTAGCAACGAGATGCGTGCAACCTCGGTTAGTGCATTATATGAACGCAATAGCTACGATGGTGGACGATTTGAGAGTCGTGTGGCTGATCGTGAGGTAGTAGAGCACGTTTTCAAGCAATTACCACCTAAGTATGCTGTCTGTCTGTGGCTTTATGAGAATGACGGACTTTCCTGTGCAGAGATCGCGGAGGTACTCAACATCAGCGCATCAGCGGTCAAGATGCGTTTGATGCGAGCAAGGGAGCGATTTATCGGATTGTACCAAAAGAGGTCGGTGAAGATTGAACTGTACTCAGGCGCGGGCATTGCTCGCCGCATATCGAGAATTGAAAAACGGGCAGGTGGATACGGTTGCACTAGAGGCCCATCTGAGCAGTTGTGCAGATTGTAAAATATTTCTTGCTCAGGGAAACCTTGTTGGTGAACGGATTCGTGCATTGCCAGAGATCAAGCCGCCTGCCGATGCGCAGGCAAAATTGATGAGAGCCCTGGCAGTCGAGCATGCACGCTTCATTCAGCAATCTCCAGCTTCCAAACAATCTATCCCGGTACCCGTATTCCTGGCTCCTTATTTGCAAGAACAGGGACGGGGAATTCCAGACAACATCGCTGCATTTTCAACGGCAGATACAGGTCCATTGCCAGTTCTCCAGATGCCGCTTAAGCGTAGGAATGCCCATCGTTCTATCAAGATGAGTCCTTTTGTCGTCGTCGGGCTGGCGGCAGTATTTCTGATGACCATCATGGTTGGAGGTTTGACCTCGCTGGTAATTTTAGCCAGTCACGGCGCACCGGATGTTCCCAAAAGTGTCAGTATCAGTCAAGTCTCCCAGATTTCGTCGACAAACTACACCACAACGACAAGCTATACGCATATCGCCAGCGCAGTAGGCAGTCGAGATACTATCTACTATACAGCTTATGGAAATAATAACAGCGGATGGATGCTTTCTGCACTAGATAATCAGACCAGGATCAGTACACCTCTGCTCTTCCATGCAAGCACAAGCCCCTTAATTGTCTTAAGCTCTTCTAGTAACTGGCTGATCTGGCTGCGCTTTGATCTTCCGCAGCAGGTAGTCGTTAAAAATGCACACACTCACAGCATGACCAGTTACGAGATTCGTACCTGGAGCCTTGAAGCGACTTATCTTGGCACCGATCCCGCCAGCACCTTTACGACCATGACTCCGATCACTTTACAGCAGGGGACATTTGATAATGCCACCGCTCCCGCCTGGGTGCATACGCCAGTCGAGGGAGTCTGGTCTGGACAGAATATGCTACTCGTGACAACGCTTGATAAGCAAGGCGTATCTCATCTCATCCGTTATGCATTAGATGCAGAGAAAAGTTCCCATGCAACGGAACTTGCCAGCGTGGACAATGGTCATATCCTTACCTCACCCACTGCGACAAGCGATGGTACAAGCATTTACTGGTCCGAGGAATGGATGGGCGACGATAATGTGTTACATAGCAACATCTGGGCACAAAAGATCAGCACTACGCAATTACCTTTGTATGGCAAGTGGGGTCATCAAGCAACTATAGATACGTATCTGTTCCAGGCAGATAAAGCTTTGTTCCATCCGCAGGTTGTAAACGATACGCTCTTCTTACTAAATGTAAAGAATGCGATAATTACAACAACGTCGGATGCTACAGCAAGTGCTACTCCCACTGCGACAGCCACTCCTGGTGCTCAATCGACGGCAACAACTCCTGGCAGAATTAACACAGCGTTTTATGAGGCATTGCCTGATGAAGCACTGCAGGGAATGCTACAGGCATTTTCAGCGCGTGATGATAGCACAGTACAGACGCCTATCAACGATGGGCTGATACAGGTTCCTCAGGCGGGTTCACGTTTCCTCTTATGGCAGAACAGTACCAAAGGAATCGGTATGTATGATGCCGTTACAAAGGAGAATGTCCCGGTTGGACTCAATCCACTTCCAAACAATGCAACCTTGCTTGCAGTAAATGGAGATACGACTGTGTGGACGGCCAATCCGACAAATAATGCGAGCAACCAGAGTTTGCAAGGCGCTGGAAATACGGTGACATTCGGTCTGTTTAACTGGCCTACCCGAGCACTCGTTACGCCGTAACAGAGAACGTCTCCCTCTTGCGTAGGGGCGTCACCTTGCGTGCGCCCTGGTGGGGGAACGATCCAATATTCCCACCAGGGCGCACGCAAGGTGACGCCCCTACGCACATTTCGATCGGTTTTGTGCATAAGGGGGCAAAGCCTTACATTTTAAGGTATTAACACCCTAGCATTTTAGCGATCAGCATACGTTGTACTTCGCTGGTGCCTTCACCGATTTCATTTACCTTCACGCTACGCCAATAGCGTGAGACGGGATATTCGTCCATAAACCCGTAGCCGCCGTGTATCTGAACGGCCTGGTCGGCAGCCCGTTTGGCGGTTTCGGAGGCAAAGAGCTTCGCCATAGAGGCTTCACGGGTATAAGGTTTGTCCTGCATATGCAGCCATGCGGCCTTATAATACATCAGACGTGCCAGCTCGATCTCGGTCGCCATATCCGCCAATTTAAATTGAATGGCCTGAAACTTGCTGATGGGCTGTCCAAACTGTTTGCGCTCTTTCGCATAACTCAATGCTTCATCCAGGCAGGCTTGAGCGAGGCCAACTGAGAGTGCAGCTATCGCGATGCGCCCGCTATCGAGAATCTGCATAAATTGTTTGAAACCATCGCCACGCTGCCCCAGAATATTTTCCACAGGCACAATGCAATCTTCAAAGGCCAGGGGGCGTGTGTCCGATGCTTTCCAACCCATTTTTTTGTAGGGTTTACCGATGATATAGCCAGGCGTATCGCGAGGAACAATTACGTTAGTAATCTCTTTGCGACCATCGGAGCGTGTCCCGGTGACGGCTGTGATGGTGACGCCAGTCGTCATATCGGTGCCAGCATTTGTGATAAAGCATTTCGACCCATTGATATGCCAACGTCCATCGAGCAGGGTTGCACGAGTCTGAGTACCACCGGAGTCAGAGCCAGCTTCAGGTTCAGTGAGTCCAAAGGCCCAAAGCTGTTCGCCGCGTGCCAATGGTGGCAGGAAACGTTCTTTCTGCTCTTTGCTGCCGAAAAGATAGAAAGGGGTCGCACCGAGAGAGATATGCGCCTCCATCGTAATACCGACCGAGACATCTCCGCGTGATATCTCCTCGATAGCCAGGCAATAAGAGAGGAAATCGGCTCCCGCGCCGCCATATTCTTCCGAGAAGGGGAGGCCCAATAAACCAAGCTCACCCATTTTACGGACTAATGTATATGGAAATGCGCCCGTTGCATCCATCTCCTCTGCCAGTGGCTTTATTTCTTGCTCAGCGAACTCTCTGCACGTATCACGAATGGCTGTTTGCTCTTCGTTGAGTGTGAAATCCATAACTTGGCGTGCCCTTTCTCTATGACAACCCCTGGGTAGATAAATGAAATCTATCTCTGGCATTATTATACGAGATTGAGGCAAGGAGATAGACATGGGTAGAGGTTCTGGGCAGCATCAATGCGGTCCATACTGGATTTACGTTCAGGTAGTGAGTTTCTTTTTCTTGTCTTATGTAAGGTAGAAGAGGTTAATTGCATCGGGATGTCGATAAAAAAGAGAGAAACCGTCATGATGGGCTGTATTGACAAGTTATTGCTATTGGTAGAGCAAAATCTTATGCATATTTAGTAAGAATGGGCAGAGTTTCTTTCGCTAAATTAATAAGATTATGTAATTTCTAATGAAGCGAACATTAAGTTGTTAACCCTATACTTATTGACAATGATGGTGGGAAATAAATGTCGGCCATTAACCCCATATCCACCATTAGAAAATTATTTCTTTTTCTACCCAAAAGGAGTTTATTTGTGCAGAAACGAGTGATCCAGTTGTTTACTCTTTCGGTGTTTTTACTGGCAATAGCGGCTATCCGTCCCCTGATGAACGTCTCCGCTGCTACTGCATCACAAAACAACACCGCCAGAGCGTCTGTGACCAACCCCTACTCTCCTGCATATCAGCACAGCTATCGGCATGGTGCTGTACCTACTATTAACCAACTTAACAAGATGAAGTCCTATCAACATTCTCATGTAAGTTCACCAACTGCGACTTCAGCTAACACGCTGTCTTATGGTGGTGGCATCGATGGGATCGGTGTGACGAGCGGCAAGGAGAAGGTCTACCTGGTGTTCTGGGGTACGCAATGGGGTACGCAGAGCACTGATAGCAGCGGCAATCTGACCTTCTCGAATGACGCTGCCGGTGGAGCATCGCGTATCCAGAATATGTTCAAAGGTCTGGGTACGGGCAATGAATTGTGGTCAGGTGTCATGACACAGTATTGTGATGGTTCGGGCGTGTCGGCGGGTGCCACGAGTTGCTCGTCAAGTGCCGCACATGTTGGCTATCCAACAGGTGGCGCACTGGCAGGTACCTGGTATGACAATTCTGCTTCGGAGCCATCCGCTGCCAGTGGTAACCAGCTGGCAAAAGAGGCTATCAAAGCGGCAGGTCACTTCAGCAATACCTCAGCAGCTAGCAACCGCTATTCACAATATGTCATTCTATCGTCCACTGGAACCGATCCAGACAACTATAAGACCCAGGGCTTCTGCGCGTGGCACGACTACAATGGCGATAGTTCGTTGAGCGGTGGGGCGGCCAGTTCGCCCTATGGTGATGTCTCATTCACCAATATGCCCTACGTGATGGACCAGGGTAGTAGCTGTGGGCAGGGCTTCGTCAACTCCGGCTCGGCTGGTACGCTCGATGGCTACACCATTGTTGAAGGACACGAGTATGCCGAAACCGTGACGGATCAGAATCCTGCTGGTGGCTGGACGAACAGCTCTAGCGGCGCTGAGAACGGTGATGAGTGCGCCTGGATCTCTCCCGGTCAGCAAGGCGGCTCTAACAACGTTACGATGGGTAACGGTTCTTATCCTATGCAATCCACCTGGTCGAACGATACGAACCGCTGTGACCTCTCACATGCAATTATCGGCGGGAGTGGTACAGGAACGAATGATTTTTCGATCAGCTCGAATCCTGCCAGCGTGTCGATTGCTCCAGGGGGGAGCAGTACCTCGACGATCAGCACTACTGTCAGCAGTGGCTCGGCGGCCAGTGTAAGCCTCACGGCCAGTGTCTCACCTTCCGGTCCTACTGCCTCGCTCTCTGCAACTACCGTGACGGCTGGTAATTCTGCAACACTGACGATCTCGGTTGGCTCGTCAGTTGCTACTGGAACGTATACCGTGACCGTGAACGGTACCGAGGGGAGTGCCACACATAGCACAACTGTCTCAGTAACGGTAACATCTGTGAGCGGCGGTGGAGTTACTAACGGTGGTTTTGAAACTGGTAGCTTCTCCGGTTGGACGGTAGCTGGCACGACTTCGATCAGCAGCACAGCGCATTCTGGCAGTCACTCCGGTCAAGCGGGTGGAACAGGACCAACCAACGGCGATAGCAGCATCAGTCAGACCTTCACAGCACCCAGTGGAACAAAAACATTGAGCTTCTGGTACCAGGTGAATTGCCCGGATACGTTGACATATGACTGGGCAACCGCGACCCTTAAGGATAATACTAGCGGGACGACAACAACTCCTCTCGCGAAGACCTGTAATACCAATGCCACATGGGTCAAGGTATCGGCAACCATCACGGCAGGCCATTCGTATACACTGAAACTGGTCAGCCACGATGACAATTATCCTGGCGACCCGACATACACTCTCTACGATGATGTAACGGTGAGCTAGTTGCTCTTTCGACTTCTTAATGAAACGAGGATAACCTTCACGGGTTATCCTCGTTTTTTTGTTGGAATGTCGGTTATCGCATCTAAGCTCGTGATCTTTCAATGGTAGGGACCCGGTTACGATGTGAGTAATCCATACAGAAGTGAACAGCCCGTGTTGTAGCCGTGCGCGTTGCCCGTACATGTTGTAAAGGTTGTTTTTTCTCTACCATTCAGGCAACAACTTCATGGAACTGTTACCAGGGCATCTCTTTTGTTCAACCCGGAAAGAGTATAGTGCAGGTAAGTACAGTAAACATCCTTCTGGGAGCCGTTTACTGTACTTGATACTGGTGTCATCTTGGGGATGGGGATGACATCAGTATCGTTTTCTATTCTCGCGCTTGTTGTAAGATGGAATGGTGCAACACGCTGCTGTGAATAGGGAGCAACCGGCAGGTGATTAGCAAGGGTATCATCGAAGCAGGTGGTGTCATCATAGATAGCATTCTGGATCTGCTCCAGGCTGAGGTTGCGAACACCACGCAGGTCAGCGCCTATCAGAACGGTATTATTAAGATCGGCAACCTGAAAGTTTGCTCCGGTCAGAATTGCGCCTCGCAGGTCAGCCTCGGTCAGGTTGGCAGCTGAGAGATCAGCCCCAGCTCAGGTCAGCTCCGGCCAACCAGGCTCTGAAGAGATCGGCCATGAAAAAATTTGCGTGAAGCAGTTTACTATTCGCGCAGGTCAGCGTAACCGAGATAGCGTGAAGAGAGGTTGCGATGCGAAAGATCTGCCCCCTGCAGTCTCGGTGGTTGCCAGCGTGTAGTGACAGGATGTTGTCGCCCAATCGTGAGCGGTGTATCCTCGACGTGAGGCAGACGGGCAAGTTCGTATTCGATATGAGCCTGCGTAGTCGCCAGCTCATATTGCCGTCTCAGATTTTCCTCACGCTCCGTATCTTTGGCTTCGAAATCTTGCCACTGAGCATTGAGTCGTTCTATGCTGCCTAGTAGCTTGTCTTCAATGGAGAGAATATGTTGTTCCTGTCGCGTCCTCCCATTGTTGTTGACGTGCCTCCTGTGCGCGTTCCCATGCCTGTTGTGCCTCTTGCATTCTGTTTAATGCTCGCTTTTGTGTGGATAAGGCGAGCAACGAGATGACAACAGCGGTCAGTATACCCGCGATTCCCCCAACCAGCAACGTTTCTATCATAGCTCAGTCTCCATTGTAATATAAACATCTAATTCATAGAACGCAGAATAATGAGTACGGGTAACGGTCCTCTCCATCTTTGCAATTTGAGGGACTTCTGTCTTAAGCATTAGATCCAGATGTGGCAAAAGGAATGTGGAGGTAGGGGTATACTGTTCTATCTTATAGACAGTGCATAGAAAAAAGAACTACAATAGAGGAGGATCATTTAAGGATGGTGCGTCTGCTATAAAAAGTGTGATGCTTTGTGAATGTTTTGAAAATGGTACATCTGAACGGAGAGAATAATATATGAGCCAGTATGATCATCCATCGCCAACATCGTTTCTGCTGGATGAAGAGAACCGGAAGTTGATTTTGATGTGGAGCGATGAGCATGAAAGTGTACATGGCTGGGAACGCCTGCGCTGGGCGTGCCCATGTGCCTGGTGCGCTGGCGAAGGTGGGCAGCCAGGGATGTTGCAGAGCAGGCAAAGTTTGAGTATGGAAGAGACAACACTTGTCAATATTCAACCCGTTGGTCGCTATGGATTGACGCCTGTCTGGGAAGATGGACATAAAACTGGCATCTATACCTATGAGAAGCTGCGGGCCAGTTGCGAATGTGATGAATGCCAGAAAAAAGTACTTAAAGGGTAGCGTGTGTTAGCATTGATAAATTTGTATCGTTGTAGCTAGTAGATCCATCTGTAGATGAGATACATCCTGGCGCAGGATTTGCCAGGATGCTTCTGAACATTGATAGTATTGGAGGAATTCTATGGCTACGAATCGCATGACGACTTCTGAATCTACTACAACCATTCTTGACCGTCGCCGCCACCCGGTCGTTTCTGGCCTGGCTGTGCGTGTTCTGATCGCGCTGGTCATTAGCTGGTTGATTGTGATGGCTTTCTTTGTCACCAGCGTTGCTTCCCATTAAGATGATGAATGCATTATTTTAGAGGAAGGCGATGACCATTGTTGGTTGAGAGAGCGCACTTCATGGATGTTGTGCCTACGCCATTCCTCCGGCAAGTTGTTGTAAGCGTTGCTGGAATGCCTGGCCCACCAATTGTTCGGCTTTATCTGGATTCTCTGCATAATCTGAAGCAGTTTTTGCTGTCTCTTCGTCTGGTGCCAGTGTGAGATCGTGGCGTCCCGAGAGCACGGCCTGTAAGATTTCTCCGGCCACCTGTTCCGCCGTGAGTTTTGCTTCAATGTTCATGAACTCCATGCCTTCTTGCTGCATCATGGGAGTATCTGACCCACGAAGGATAGACGGTTGTGATGTCGATGCCGCTTCCATAAAGCTCAGCGCGTAGAGCAGAAGAGAAGCCGCGTACCGCCCATTTGCTTGCGCAGTAAGCAGAGAGTAATGGAACGCCCAATTTCCCGGCGGCGGAACTGAGGAAGACAAAATGACCGCTCTGTTGCTGGCGCATTGTTGGTAAGTGCAGCTCTGACACAATGGTAGGTTCCCATGAAGTTAATATTCATCACGGTCTGCATTTCTTGTCCACGTGAAAGCTATCTATTGGTCCACCGCGTCCAATACCTGCACTGGTGATCGACCAGATCGATGCGTCCGTAGGTATCAAGCGCAATCTGCATCAATTCCTGTACCTGTTCCTCGCTGGTGACATCAGTGCGCTTTGTGATCACCTGCACAGTTGAGCCGCTTTTCTTTACTTGTCGGCGGCCTGCTGTAACCCTTGTTCATTGATATCTGCCAGGACCAGGTGTGCGCCTGCGGTGGAGAGTGCCTGGGCCGTTGCCAGTCCAATGCCACTTGCACCTCCTGTAATGACCACGACTGCATCTTTAAAGTCCTTCAATGCCATGAAAAAAGCTCCTTTGCTTTTCCGAAACGATAAGATCAAGCATTTCGTGCTTTGATCTCACCGTTTCAACTGGATCTTAGCGTGTCAAATACTGAACAAGTCTCAAACCTCATAAACAGATATACAAAGCATAGATGACCATATCTTCGAATGAAACTGTTGCGCCAGCATTCGCAACCAGTGCCAGATTTCCACCTGTATAAGTGCCCTTTGTATGTACTCCCTGGTTTACACCGTTAATGTAGAATGCTATAGGTATTCCCCTGCACGGCAACATCCAGGGTAATTGTTGCTGCCTAAGGTTCCGTGAAACGCCGAATTGTAGCGTGGTAGTCACTGCGCCTGTCCGATTATCGTGGATATTTCCCGTACCATGTTACCAGCCGCATTGACATAAGTACGAACCTGCCCCCGTGGGTGTTCTCTGGCTGGTTGCGGAAAAAGATCCCAACCATTGCCCTGCGTGGGACGTGGCACTTAGATTGACCTGCTACCTGTATTACATAATTATCTGGAATAGCCTTGCCTCCTGCTAACTTATTTGAGAAAGATGCCAGCCAGTATTACTCCCAGTATTTGCCAGTTGGGTCCATCCCCCTTTGGCATTGCAGGTGACGCTGATCCCTGCTTGCTTGCTCCATTGACCACCTTGAGAATCGCATTGTGGACCGGGTGAGCAGTGCCATACACGACATTTCCAGCCAGTTACCAATGAGCGGGCGGAGTAAAGGGTTGCGCTTTTGTTCCCTTTGCTGTTGCCTGATGGATGTTCGCTGTCTGTGAGAGAGTGAGTAGTCGCACTTTTAGGCATGAGATTGAGGTAGACAATAAATCCTCCTACCACCAGTATGAGTGTCAAGAGACTGCCCGAGCAGCATCATTGCCATTGATTGGCAGCCTCTTCGTTGGGTGGTAGGATA
Organism: uncultured Chloroflexia bacterium; assembly: GCA_963731415.1. Lineage (GTDB taxonomy): Bacteria > Chloroflexota > Ktedonobacteria > Ktedonobacterales > Ktedonobacteraceae > JACDAE01. Next base: position 286,107 of record CAVSVN010000013.1, on the reverse strand, counting down.
TGTGCTGTCTGTAGTTTCCTGGCCTGAGTGGTTATGTGATCTTGCCTGGATTGGTACCATAACAGGAGGTGGAGCAAGCGTTGGTGTTGCCTGGCGTAGAGGCGGTGGAGCAACGAATGGGCGATGCTTGCTGGACTGGAGGAGTCAATGCTTCAAATGCAATTGGCATAGGAGCCTCGACTGTTTCTGATGCATACAGATCAGGACTTTCAGGGTGCATATGTGCCTGTACCTGGTATTCGGGCAACATCGGTTCTTGCGCTAAAATCACACTCGGTTGCTCCTCCGTTGGCAGTTTTGATATGCTATCATCTGATCGCGTACGTTCTGATTCTCTTCCGATCAGTTCTTTGCCGTGATCTGTGGAATTTTCTTCTGCTAGCGAGACGAGCGGGCTTTCCTCGGTTGGCGTGTCGATAGCATCTTCTTTTGCCCGCCTGGAGGGTGCAAATTTGTCTGGAATGGTGACTGAGTCGCTATATTTTCGACGATGGACAGACGTGCATAGTCGGCCTGAAGCTGGGGAGGTGCCAGGGATGCGGCATACGAAGCGCCTCGTGCAAACTCGCCGGCGCTTGTAAAACGTTCCTCCGGCAGCTTCGCAAGTGCTTTCATCACAACCGCTTCAACTTCTCGGTGAAAATGCTGGATTCAATTGTAAAAGCGATGGAGGAGTCTCCATAGTGTGTTTGAGTGCAATTGCCACGGGTGATGCGCCAGTAAAGGGGACATGACCGCCAAGCATCTGATAGAGCACAATACCAAGTGCATAGATGTCGGTGTACGGCCCTATTGGCTGTCCCGTGCTCTGTTCAGGTGAGAGGTATTCGGGTGTGCCGATAATTGTCCCGGCGCTGGTCAGTGTTGCAAGGCTATCGCTACTGCTGGAGTCTTCGTTTCCACGCACGACCTTTGCCAGGCCGAAATCAGCAAGCAGGATTCTGCCATCGGCGTGAAAGAGAATATTGCCCGGCTTCAGGTCGCGGTGCACGATTCCTTGGGCATGAGCGCAATCGAGGGCGGCGGCGGCCTGTTCGACAATCGGAATAACTTCTGGAGAGGGAGAGAATGCCTTTTTTCTCCAGAAGAGTACGTAGCGTACCACCTGTGACAAATGGCATGACCAGGTATGCCATCTCTTCCTGTTCACCATACTCATAGATTGGCATAATATTGATATGATCAAGGGCGGCAATCGCATCGGCTTCGCGGCGAAAACGTACTAAGAATTTCGGCACGTGCCTCTGGGATCTGTATGCATGCCTGGTACAAGAACCTTCACGGCTACTGTACGCCGTGGTCGTGATTGTCGTGCCAGATAGACTACGCCCATGCCACCCGCCCAAGGAGATGTTGAAGTGTACATTTTCCCAGTACCTGACCTAATAACTCATTGCTGTCAATTGCCACGCTTGTGGATCCTCTCAAAAATACCGAATAGTATGATTATATGTATAGGAAAAAGAGATCAATGAAATAGAGTGATCTCCTATCTCCTATGTGTTTTTGCCTCTTATATGTACTGTACCAGAGGCAAAATCTGTTCTGGCGCTATGTAATGGAGAATACGCATGGGAAGACGAAGCGAATCCCAACATTTGCTTCCTTCTTATTGTACTAGATGCAGCAGCAATGTCAAATTTCCTGCACATGAGTAGGAATGAGGAACATTGTATCGTATAACGGACGTCTGGAAACGATGATACCTGCTATTTTGTCAATACTTATATATGTAGGAGCATTGCGTTTCTGACTCCTATAAATGATAGAGTTCAGTCCTATGCGGGTGGCGTCGAGAGTGAGAAGTTGCTGGCATAAATCGATCCCTCCCTGGTCAACAGCAAGCCCAGCTGTACCCTGCGTATAGGTCGTGTCAGTTCACGTACCAAGCTGGTGCCATTGACGGAGAATGTGAATTGTGAACCCTTCACGATGATATCTATCATTGCGCCCATGAATGTCGGTGACCGCGTTATTTCCATTGCGCAATCTGGTTTGGTGCCCCGTATTATTGTCATATACGTAAGCGCCCCAGCTTCCGTCAGGATGAATAAGGAAAGAATAAGTCCCTTTCTGGGTGCCTGGCTGATTGCGGAAGTAGACGCCGAAGTCGCTGGATGATGTCATTGTTGCTGCAGTTGTACCTTGATCTCGTAGTCAGTGGGATACGTGGCTTGATTTGGAATATTCGTTAAGAAAATGCCTTCTAACGTTGCAGCCTGAGCTGTATTGCTGATTTTCGTTCTTTGCTGTACGCCTGGCAGGTGATTTGTGGATTCCCGAAGAGTTGTCCATGTGCCTCCTCCATTGTCGCAATTTGGACCAGGAGTTGTTGCCGCATAGAGTTGCTGACCAGCAGGAATAGTCGTGGGTGTTGGTTGCTGGGTAGCGGTTGGTGATGGTGTTGGTTGCTGGGTAGCAGTCGGCGATGGTGTTGGTTGCTGGGTAGCAGTCGGTTGTGGCGTAGCCGTTGCTCGCAGGTGTGTTTGCATTTGCGGTACCGTTGCTGCTGGTGGCGTTGTTGCCGTGCCAGTATCTCTTTGGTTGAACTGTGCGGCAGCGAAAACGCCAGAGGTGATAAGAATGAGTGCGACCAGAACGCGCAATAACCCACCATAAAGGCTGCGCGTTTCGGTTGTTGAGGTGCATAGGGTCCTGCATGGTGTTGTGTAGTTTCCATAGGCACCGGGTTGCGGACCATAGCTTGCATAACTTGGATACTGATTTGCCATTATTCTCCCAGCCAGCGTCGGGTGGCATTGTATTGGGCTGCTGAAACTCGGTCGCAGCAGTATTGTACTGTGGGACTGGCGGCGGCAAAATGACCGATTGCCCCCCTGCTCGCATGGTAGGAACATTGTCGATCTGATCATAATAAGTTGCGGAAGCTGCGTCCGCCTGTAATGGCACTGCGTAGCGCCTGGCCATTGCTCTGGCACTGGTATAGCGCCCATCAACGTATTTTGCCGTAGCTTTCTGAATCACCGCATCGACGGCCGGCGGAATGGCAGGATTCTCGCGTTGCAGGCAGGGCATCTGCTCCTGAATATGTTTGGCGGCAACAGCAATGGGAGTGCTACCTGTAAAAGGAACGTGACCACTGAGCATCTGGAAGAGCACGATGCCGAGTTCGTAGATATCGACGCGATAATCGATAGGTTCGCCGCGTGCCATCTCCGGTGCCATATATTCTGGTGTACCCAGGACGGTGCCAGTTCCCGTCAAGGCCGAACTGGATGCGCTCTCTTCCATAATGCGAGCAATACCAAAATCGGCCAGGACCAGCCTGCCATCGGATGCCAGCAGGAAGTTTGCGGGTTTGAGATCGCGGTGAATTACGCCTTGCGAGTGGGCATAATCGAGTGCTGAGGCTGCCTGTTCAATATAGGTAGTAGCTTCATCCAGGGGAAGTGCACCACGTTTATTGAGAACATCGCGTAGACTGCCACCACCGAGATAAGGCATGACCAGGTAAGCGAGATTATCCTGTTCTCCATATTCGTAGATAGGCATAATATTGACGTGCTCTAGACGCGCGATGACATCGGCCTCACGCCGGAAGCGCACAAGAAATTCCTGGTAGACCTCGCTATTCATGGAGAGATTGGGGTGTAAGACCTTCACGGCGACGCGACGTGAGGGCCGGGTCTGCTGCGCGAGATAAACGGAACCCATACCACCCTGTCCAACCATACGCTCAAGTATGCAGTTGCCCAGAGTGCGCCCTGTCATATTATCATAATTGCTTACCATTGTTTTTTCCCTTTTTATGAGTTACCCACATCATACTCCATTTTTCCTCTCTCGCCAACATATCACTCAATAGAACTGACTTTTTTACCTTGTTATGTGCATTTAGGAGGTGAGATAGATCTTATTCTTTAATATAGGAACGTATAGATGGTATGCGGAGTTAGGTAGCGAGATGAGTACCACGAGAAAGGAGCAAGAAAGCCATTTTATAGTTATTTTCTCCATACCCTCGCTATTCTATCCCCCAAAATGCTAATTGACATCCCTGGCAGATGCTGTTATCCTTAGTACAACAACTTATAGATAGTCTGACCCGCGATGATCGAACATAGTACGAGGATGATATCCAACAGCGATCCGGCAGATGGTGAAAGGTCGGAATGGTCGTACTTCCTCAGAACCCTTTCGTGAGCGGCTGACCGAAGAAAGCTCTGGTAGCCCATAGATATTCTGTCTACCAGCAGCAAGTAGGACCAGGTGGGTGGCTCCCATGCAGCACAATAGCCGGAAAGTGGTCTTTCCACCTTCGCTACGATGAGGTAGAGGAGTAGGACTCTTCAAGCGCTTTGAGCGACCTGAAGAGCATGGAGGAAGGCAAGCCGGGTGGTACCACGGAAGCGCATGTTGAGCTTTCGTCCCTGTTGATATGATAAGAGGGATGAGGGCTTTTTTTGTTGCTTTTTTGCAAAACTTCAAGAGGGTGTGAGATGGTTACTGTTTCTATCGTCAATGTGACAAGCTATACTGGTCTGGAATTGCTGCGTGTACTCTCGCAACATCCCCAGTTTGTTGTGACTTCGGTGACTGGTCGTAGCGCAGTTGGCGAACGGCTTGATAGCATTTTCCCACAGTTATGCGCTACTACGCTGGTGACTGGTCAGACGACCCCTGCTATCGATCCTTCTCTGGTACTGAGCGAGGAGCCGGCACAGACCGATCTGGCTTTTGTCTGTCTGCCTCATGCCGCAGCAGCCGAAATGGCCGCTCAGCTACTTGAGCGGGGTACAAAAGTCATTGATCTCTCGGCTGATTTCCGCTTGCACGATGTCGCTACGTATGAACAATGGTATAAACATACACATCCTGTTCCCGCATTGCTGGAGACGGCTGTCTATGGCCTGTGTGAACTGCATCGAGAGCGTATTCGCAAGACTGCTCTGATCGCTAATCCTGGTTGCCATGCGACGACCTCTATTCTCGCGCTGGCCCCTGCTCTGGCCGCAGGGATTATTGGTCCAGATGTGATTGTCGATTCAAAGACGGGTGTCAGCGGCGCTGGTCGCAGCCTTACACTATCGAGCCATTATGCTGAAGCGAACGAAGATACGAGTGCTTACAGCGTCACTGGTCATCGGCACCTGCCAGAGATCACTCAGGAACTTGAGGCGGCAGCGGTAGTTGGTGGTCATCCCGTCGAGGGGGGATTACGCCTGACATTTCTGCCACACCTTCTGCCTATGACGCGCGGCATTCTGGCAACCTGTTATGCCAATCTGCAACCAGGGCAGCGTATTCCTGATACGGCTGATGTACGTAATATCTATAAAGAATACTATGCCGACGAGCCATTTGTGCATGTGGTGGATGCGCCGCCGCATACAAAATGGAGCTATGGCAGCAATCATTGTTTTATTCATCCTTTTGTCGATACACGGACACAACGTCTGGTGGTTCTTTCTTGTTTAGATAATCTTGTAAAAGGTGCTGCCGGGCAGGCAGTTCAGAATGCAAATCTGCTCTATGGATTTCCAGAAACGGCTGGATTATCCAGTATCGGCGTAAATCCATAGTTTTATAGACTCTTCATTGCTCGCTTGAAGAGCTTTTGAAGAGAATAGAGGAGTAATCGAAATCATGGCGATAGCTTTTTCACGCACCCCGGAGGGCGATATTATTAATGATCATCTTCTGATAGCCCAGGTTATGAGTGAAGCCCTGCCTTATATTGAGTATCTCAAAGGCAAGACGCTTGTAATCAAATTGGGTGGAAGTACGCTTGAGCACCAGCGTGGTGTGTTGCAGGATATTATCTGGTTGCATACGCTTGGTGCACGTCCTGTGCTGGTTCATGGCGGAGGGCCTTATATTAATGAGTGGCTTACCCGTCTGCAGTTACCGACCCGCTTTGAAAATGGTCTGCGCGTCACCGATGCACCGACATTAGAAGTAGTGCGGATGGTTCTGCTGGGCCAGGTCAATCAGGGGCTGGTCTTGATGGCTTCGCAGATGGGTGGAAAAGCTGTTGGTCTGAGTGGTACTGATGGTGGTATGGTGCGTGCGCACATTGCCGACGAGCGTCTCGGTTTCGTTGGTGAGATTGATACCGTCGATCCAACTCCGGTGCAGGCGCTGATTGAGCAGGGCTACATTCCCATTATTGCGCCGTTAGGTGAAGGACCGGAAGGGACCTGCCTGAATATTAATGCCGATCTGGTAGCTTCTCATATCGCAGGAGCGCTCAATGCGGAGAAATTGATCTTCCTGAGTAATGTAAAAGGAATCTGCCGCTGCGGATGGCTCGCTCATTTCTGAGTTGTGCGAGAAGGATGCACGACAATTGATTACCGAAGGCGTGATCAGCGGCGGCATGATTCCAAAAGTGGATGCCTGCCTGGAAGCCTTGGCTGATGTGCCGCGTGTCCATATTGTCGATGGCCGTGATGAGCACGTACTTTTGCAAGAACTATTCACCGACCAGGGGGTCGGTACGATGATTATCCGGTAGTTTTTTCAACTCGGATCAGGGTAGGGGCGTCACCTTGCGTGTGCCCGCATGGACAGACACCTTGTTCATTGGGACGCGGGCGCACGCAAGGTGACGCCCCTACCCTGATCCTATTGCAAGGAAGAGGGAAAACTTCACCTTATGAAGAAGCGCGTTGAACGGCTGCGTGGCATGCACGATCTCTTACCGGAGACGCAATTGCAGCAGCACTGGCTGATCGATCAGATAAGCGCATTTCTGGCCCAGGCGGGCTATGCACAGGTCGACTCGCCTGTTCTGGAGCGATAGCGATCTTTTCCAGGCCAGCTTTGGGCAGGATTTATGGCAGAATCTCTATGCCTTTCATCTGCATCATCGCGATCTCTGCCTGCGCCCGGAGTACACGGCTTCTATCTGCCGCCTCTACCTGGATCATTATCAGCACCAGTCGCTCCCTCAGCGCTTCCAGTATGCAGGACCGATCTTCCGCTATGAGGCACCGGGCCGCAGCCGCTATCGGCAACATACTCAGATGGGCATCGAGTTGTTTGGTGGTCATACTATTGCCGCAGATGCTGAAATGATGCAACTGGCCTGCGATGTGTTGCACGAGTTCCATATAACGCAGTATCGCCTGGAACTAGGCCATATCGGTGTTGCCAGTGGCTTTATCAATCGTTTGCAGCTCGACGATCATGCTGCACGTTTGCTTCTGAGCTTGATGGAGCAGATTAATCGTTTTGAAGATGGCGAACGTGTTGCTCAAGAACGCCTGGAAGCACTTTATCCCGCCAATGAGAAGCTATCGAGTGATAGTCTGGCTGGCGCGATGGCTTCAGAAGTGGAGACGCGTTATATCACCTCTTTGCTTGGTGGCATTAGCATATCTTTTGGTGATGATGATGCGCGGCGCGAGGTTGTCGAACGCTTTCTGTGGAAGATGGGACGCAGCGAACAGCGCCGCCAGATTTTATATGCACTGGAATTTTTGCGTGCGCTGCATGCCGTTTCTGGTCCACCTCCTGAAGTCTTCGGTGCATTGCGTGACCTGCTGGATCGCTACAATCTTGATCCCGCACCGTTGATAGAGTTGCAGCAACTGGTCGCCATCATTGAGCAGAGCGGAGTACCTGCTGATCAGATCGAGCTAAATCTGTCGCTTGGCCGGGGCGTCAGTTACTATACGGGACTTGTGTTCGAGATACATGCGCAAGAAAATGATGGTTTTGATACGCAGCTCTGTGGCGGTGGTCGCTATGATCGCCTGATGCGAGCGGTTGGTAGTCCACGCGATATCAATGCCTGTGGCTTTGCCTTTGGAGTTGAGCGCCTGCTCTCGCTAGTCCCCAAAGCGATCTGCCCACGCTAGATATAACACAGGCGCTGGTGATTCCTGTGAGTGAACTGGAGATAGCGTATGCTCTGCAGGTCGCGAGGCAGGCACGTGCTCAGGGTATGCGTACAGAGGTTGATATTAGTGGACACGGCGTCGGTGCTGGTCTGAAGATGGCCTCGAAGAAACAGATTCGCCTGGCCTTGATTGTGGGGGAAGAGGAGCAGCATAAAGAAATGGTGACGGTACGCGATCTCAGCACAGGCGAAGAGCGCATCTCGCCTATAGATGCTCTGACTCAGAAAGTAGAGGGGGAAAAGCAATACTTATGAGTTCTAAAAATAAAGTACGACTTGCACTGCCGAGCAAGGGGCTAGAAACGGCTACATTGAATTTCCTGGCCGAATGTGGCATGAAGGTCAATCGTAGTAACCCACGTCAATATCTGGCACATATTAAAGGTATGCCTGAAGTTGAGGTCGTCTTCCAGCGCGTTGCCGATATTCCCTCGTTGGTGCAAAGTGGTGATGCCACGCTCGGCATTACTGGTTATGATCTATTTGCCGAGCATCGGGGCTATGGAGATGATGAAGAGGAAGAGAATGGACGTGCCGAAGATCTCATAATGCTGGAGCGCAATCTGGGCTATGGTGCCTGTCGTCTTGTGATTGCAGTGCCCGAAAGTTGGATTGATGTGAGCAATTGTGCTGATCTCTGGCATCTCTCTGGCTACTATCAGGAGCATAAGGGGACGAGGGCTGCGTATCGCCACTAAATATCCTGTGTTGACGAGCCAGTTTCTGCGCCGCCATAATATTACTCATTGCAAAATATTTTCACCTCACGGTGCTCTAGAAGCTGCTCCACTGACCGATACTGCTGACTCTTATCGTGGATCTTATCGAAACGGGGACGACGTTACGTGAGAATCATCTTAAGCTGCTTGATGATGGTACGGTCTTGCGCTCTCAATCCTGCTTGATTAGCAATGCAAACATGTTATTGCAGGATGAAGTGGCGCTCAAAGTAGCGGAGACGATGCTCGAGTTGATCGATGCACGCATGCAGGCGCACAATCGTTCGATCCTGACCGCATATATGCATGGTGAAAATATTGAGGAGATGCAACATACCTGTGTCAGATTGAATCAGCGCTTGAAAGCAGTGGTTTCAGAGAACGAGTTTCGTGTCGCGACCTCCGACCTGGCAAACACAACAGCGCCTGAGTGGTATACGATCTCTGGCGTCGTGAACGGCGGCGCACCCGAACTATTAGAGATCGTTGGCGTGCTACGCAAGTGCTGGCGCTGCTCATGTTAATGTAACTCCGCTTACCTATCGTTTCGCAGAGGAATCAGTCAACGTTCGTGCTTTGCGCGAGCGATTAAAGAGGTTGCGTTGAGCAATATCGTCGTATTTGATCTTGATGGCGTGATCACCAGTGAAGAGGCGTATTGGGATACCGCTGGCCTGGTATTACATGAATTACTTTACAGTCCTCGCTACTGGAATATCTCTGACACAAAAGATGACTATCAGCCTGTGCAGACTGCTGAGGAGAGCCGCCAGCTCAGCCGCCAGATCCTTCCTATTGAAGTAATTGCGGACTTTAAGGCACGTTCCGTCAATTCCAACTGGGATACCTGTTACTGCGGATTCTGCCTCTATCTGATTACTCTGCTGTCACGCCTTCCCGACATCTCCTCTCTGCTTCCACTACGACCAGAGCAAGAGGATTGGATCGCTGCCTTTCGTCGCCAACTTGCACGTTTGCCGTTAGAGCGTAAGGTGATCGATCCTGCTACATTTCATATCTTCTCACAAGCGCCATTTCAAGGAGCGACTGGCCTGGAGTTGATTCAATCGTTTCAATGACTATGCCAGTATGCTGCTCGGTCAACCCATAGAGGATGTCTTTGTGCGTTATGGCCCCTCGTGGCTTTTCTGCCAGGACCTCTTTCAGGAATGGTATCTCGGCGCTCGAACTGTATGCACAGAGCTATAATCATCCTCCTGCTCAAGCAGGAAAACCAGGCTGTATTCACTTTGAACAGCCACTCTTACCGGTAGAGAAGATGCGTCCCGCTCTGGAGCAATTGCGCGAGCAAGGCTATATTCTGGGAGTGGCGACCGGGCGTCCAGGCGTGGAGGGAATTGCCCTCTCAAAAATTATGGCCTGTACCAATATTTTGATGAAACACGCATTGTAACACATGCTCAGGTGGCACAGGCTGAAGCGGAGTTACGTGCGAGAGGCGATACCACGTCGCTGGTGAAGCCGCATCCCTATCAGTTTTTGCGTGCGGCAAATCCTGACTATCAACCAGGGCAACCAGCTCTCCCGCGCGGAAGTTTCGTCATTGTGGGCGATACGCCGAGCGATGTAGCAGGCGGACGGGCAGCAGGAGCACTCACTATCGCAGTCCTGACCGGTTCACGTACACCTGAAGCGCGTATATTGCTTGAGCAGAGCCAGCCGGACTTTATTGTCGATGATATGACGCAGGTGCCAGCTTTACTTGCTCGCATTGATGATCTTATAACCATCCAGCGCCTACAATTCTCCGATCTCGCCAAAGGCCGAACTGCTGCTTCAGCGCTGGTTTGCCCTGCATATGCATCTACAGGTGGATAACATTACTCTAACGCCGAAAGCTGTCTCGCTCAATTCGTTCAACGGCGTCTACCGCTTAAATGGCGAGGAATATTTCTTCAAGACGCATGTGGAGGAGCAGGGCGTTTTGGAAGAATATTATCATGCCGAAATGCTCTACAAGGCTGGTTACAACATCGTCAGGCCCCTGCGCACCCTGCACGAAGAAGGGGCAGCAGATGGTCATCTATCCCGTTGTCCATGAGCCGGTGATGTTTGATCTGATGCGCGAGGTTGAGACGGGTGCGGAAACGTTTGCTACTGTCGAGATGCTTGCAGCAGCCGAGAAGCTTGAATGTGAGTGCTTGCTCGTCGATTTATCAGGAAAATCTGGCCGTTCAGTAGCGCTGAAGAGCACGCCCGTGCGCCGATCCATCAACTGTTCTGGCATCGTCTGACTGGTGGGCGTCTCGCACATTTTTATGCAGGGAAAGCCAGTGCCTTTGCCAGATAGTGATCAGACAGCCCGAAACGAGTATTCTCTTTGAGGAACTGCTGCACTATCGCTGGTCGCTCAATGGAACGATCTGTTACGGGCGAACATGAGACGCTTGGGTGCATCAATTGAGCGTGCAAAGATCGTGTTAAATCCAGCACGGGAAGCTCCGACCGTGATCGGGCATGGCGATGCCCATTTCGGCAATGTCTTTCTTGAGCAGGAGCAGCTATTACCGTTACTTTGACCCGGCCTTTGCAGGACGCCATAGCGTCCTGCTTGATATTGTCAAACCGTTCTTCCATAATGTATTTGCAACATGGATGTATTTCCCCAATGAAGTGGCACGCGATCTGCAATTATCGGTTGAATTGCGCGATGGATGCGTATTTGTTGAACATAACTATGTATCTGACTCCGGTGCGGCAGGCGATACTTGAAACGAAGCTGGAGTATCTTCTGCACACCTCTTAAAGCATGGTTGCGTTCGATAAATGCCTTGCCGGACGATTGGCATGAGATAATGAGACTGGCGTTGATGTGCTGCCCGTTACTGACCATAAACCTGTTGGATGACGCAACGCATCCCTCCTGCCGTCTGCTGGCTGGGTCTATCACTGGCAATGGAGATGAGCAACCTATCAATTCTGGGAGACTGACGTATGATAGCTATTATTGATTATGGTGCAGGCAACATTCATAGTATTGAGAAGGCCCTGGAACAGGTTGGAGCGGAGGTGCGCGTGACCGATGATCCACAGGTCGTTGGTGAGGCACGTGCGGTTGTGCTCCCTGGTGTTGGCGCAGGTGGTACTGCGATGGCGCGTATGAAGGAGCGTGGGCTGGATGATGCTATTCGTAACGCGACACAGCAGGGTAAGCCGTTTCTGGGTATCTGCCTTGGTATGCAACTGCTCGCCCAGCATCATGATGAAGGCGAAGTTGCCGGCCTTGGTCTCTTCTCAGGTGAGGTGCAGGCGCATTCCTCACGGCCCGAAAATTCCGCATATGGGCTGGAACCAGGTGCAGCCCACTGCACGACAACCTGCCTATCTTTGCAGGCGTGCCATCCGATGCATACTTCTATTTTGTGCACTCTTATTATGTCGAACCATATGACCAGCATGGTGTGGCGGCGTTGACCGACTATGGTTCGCCCTTTTGTAGCGTTATTGCAACCGAGCAGGTATGGGGAACGCAGTTTCATCCTGAGAAGAGCGGTGCGGTTGGTCAGCAGATGCTGAAAAACTTTGTGAAGTGGGTAAATCAATGATTATTCTGCCTGCTATCGATATTAAAGATGGTCACTGTGTCCGTCTCTACCAGGGCGATTATGCGACAGGTAACGACGTATGATACCGATCCTGTACAGGTTGCATTGCGCTGGCAGGAAGCTGGTGCAAGCTGGCTGCATGTCGTTGATCTGGATGGAGCGAAACAAGGGATGCCCGTCAACATCGATGTCATTAGGCGTATACGAGCAGCCACAAATCTGCATATTGAAGTTGGTGGTGGAATGCGTTCGCTTGCCCATATCGAGCAGATCCTTGCGCAGGGTGTCGAACGCGTTATTCTGGGCACTATTGCCCTCACCGACCGTGCTCTATTGCAGAAGGCGTTAGAGCGTTGGAGAGAACAGATTGTAGTGGGCATCGATGCGCGGGATGGCCGGGTGGCGATTGCGGGTTGGTATGAAACATCAGGCGTGGAGGCTACAGCACTGGCTCGAAACCTTGAGGAACTGGGAGTGCAACGCTTTGTGTATACCGATATTGCGCGTGATGGCACGCTCAGCGGACCTAATCTGGAGGCGCTGGCAAACATGCAGCGTGCGACATCGCGTGCTTTGATTGCTTCTGGCGGAGTGCATACGTTAGCAGATCTGCACGCATCTGGCGAAGTTGGGCGTTGAAGGGGTCATTGTTGGCAAAGCGCTCTACACAGGAGATATTGATCTTGCGACTGCCATTCGCGCAGATAGAGGAGTAGCATTCATGCTAACCAAACGTATTATTCCCTGCCTGGATGTTGCCAATGGACGTGTTGTCAAAGGGGTAAACTTTCTCAGTCTGCGCGATGCAGGCGATCCCGTTGAACTGGCGGCATTCTATAACGAAGAGGGCGCGGACGAAGTTGTATTTCTTGATATTACTGCCTCGCACGAGAGGCGAGCCACCATGCTTGATGTTGTGCAACGTACAGCCGAGCGCGTTTTCATCCCGGTGACGGTTGGTGGTGGTATTCGCACGATTGAGGATATCAAGGCTACATTGCGGGCAGGTGCAGACAAGACATCGCTCAATACGGCGGCTGTGCAGAATCCAGATGTTTTGCGTGCGGGTGCAGAACAATTTGGCGCCCAATGTATCGTGCTGGCAATCGATGCTCGCTCGAATGCTACTATGCCAAATGGCTACGAAGTCTTTATTCATGGAGGGCGTACTCCAACCGGAATTGATGCTATAGAGTGGGCGCAACGTGCAGTAGCAGCTGGGTGCGGGCGAAATTCTGCTCACGAGCATGGATCGCGATGGCACAAAACTGGGCTACGATCTTGACTTAACAGCGAAAATGTCGGCAGCTGTCACTGTCCCTGTGATTGCATCTGGTGGTGTCGGCACGTTAGAACATTTCTACGATGGGTTTACTACTCGGCGGCGCTGATGCAGCGTTGGCGGCCTCTATTTTCCACTTTGGCGAATATCGTGTACGGGATGTGAAGCAGTATTTGCAGGGCAGGGGCGTGCTGGTGCGTCCCTACGATTCAGAATGCTCTTTATTAACGGAATCCTGAGCTGTAAAGGGGGGCAGGGTCACACAAAAGCGACTGCCCTCCCCCATGCTACCCGAACTCTCTACCCAGATGTGTCCTCCCATTGCTTCGACCAAGTGCTTGCAGATATAGAGCCCCAGGCCAGTCCCACGCGTAGGTCCGGCCAGATCACGCTTGAGGCGTACAAGCTTTTCAAAGAGGAGAGGAAGTTCCTCAGGAGGGATGCCAGGACCTGCATCTTGTACACTGAGACATACCAGAGAAAAGGGAGTTGGCTGCAGCGTTTCGATACTGATTACCGTCCGTGTTGGTACATACTTGAAGACATTACTGAGTAGATTTTGTAACACGCGATACAGATATTGGGGGTCCGCCCATACGAGAACTTGTTCGTTCACTTGCAAATGGATGGTATACGCCTGTACATTCTGAGGATCAAGATGGGCCAGTACCTCCTGCACTACCTGATGTATAGAAACAGCTTCACAGTGAGCGGCGGGAAATCCTCCGGTGATTGTGACAGCATCCAGCACGCGATTCACCAGGCCAACCAGTTCTTCATAGCTCGTTAAGGCCTGAGTTAGTACCTGAATTCGTTCCGCCGGGCCTAACTCTTCAAAATACTTCTGGAGTAGTTCCAGGAAGCTTCCTAATACAGTCAGTGGAGTACGCAATTCATGGCTCACATGCAGCAGAATCTGGTCTTTGAGTTCATTGGTCTTGCGCTGGTGCTCATAAGCAAGAGTGAGATGGCGTTCTGCCTCTAAGGCCAGCAGGCGTTCTTGCTCAATGGCAAGAGCATGTTGGCGAGCTCTATGCAGGAGTTCAACTGTTGTTCGTAACCAACAAACCACCAGGCCAATCCCAAGGGATGTTCCAAATCCAATGAATGCTCCTTCCGCGAATGCCTGATCAGACAACATACCCCGTAATAATAAGAGGTAGGTCAACTGAAAGGCAACCCCATTAAGCACAAGGCTGAGAAACAGACCGCGATAACGGAAGAGCCAACAGGCGCAGACGATGGGTAGAAACATAGTAGTTCCATTATGTGTGGGAGGAAAGAATAACCAGAGTCCGCCAATTCCTAGCCAATAAGAGAATGCCAGGATCAGCAGACGTTTGCTGAGCGAGAAGTTCAGCCAGGAGAGTGGAAGCAGATGTACTTTTTGTAAGAAGATACTTACGTAATCAGGTTGTTTCATTCATATTCAGCCTCTCACCGGATGCACTTATTCAGCCCCAGGCAAAGTATCTTTCACCTCATGAAAGAGTATAACATATATAATAGCCCGATGAATAGTGCATTATTGCTCCTTGCTTGCAATAAATTTCTTGCGCATCATTCTATTCCATTCCTGCTTGACGGGCACGGACAAGGGCTTGGGCACGATCGGCAACGTGAAGCTTGCTGAAGATATTGCAGACGTAGTTGCGCATCCACGGTAAGGAATTTGTCCCTTGTGATGTGATACGTAGCAACAAAAAATGTATATTTGGTAATTGATGCACGGAATAATAAAGCGCAATGATGCTTCTCATCAGAGAAGCCAATGGTATGATGCGCAAATCTTGTAAAAGCGTTAGAAATAGGCGACGTACCGAAGGAATGTCTTCCCTACTCCCTCGCTTACCAGGAAGCTGTGCAATGATGTTTGACCCAACAGTAGGGGCGTCAGCTTGCCTGCGCCCTGGTGAGCATCGTGCAACGGGTTCCAGGGCGCAGGCAAGCTGACGCCCCTACGCCACAGGAAAAAGGACCGAATGACGTTTGACAGAGCAGTAACGTTCAAATGATATGATATGATTGATGTACCCACCAATCTTGTAATCTAACATCTGTAAGGACGCGAGAATAGCGCAAAGAAAACGTGGCAAATTCGGGTACCATGTTTGACTGTATTCTAAAATAAACAAGCTACTCAAATAAGGAAAAGGGGAAAGATATGCCAAAGAACTGTACACATCTTGATCAAATCCGCCAGGTGACACCCAGTGCTGCCGGATGTGAAGACTGCTTGAAAACTGGTGATAGTTGGGTCCATTTACGCCTCTGTCTTGAATGTGGACATGTTGGGTGTTGCGACTCCTCCAAAAATAAACATGCAACGAAACACTTCCATGCGACGCAACACCCAATCATACAATCGTTCCAGCCAGGCGAAAATTGGGGTTGGTGTTATATTGACCAGCTTGAAATAGACTTTGCCTGACAACTTCTTCCTCTCACTCAAAACCGTAGTGCAGCGGAAAACCCGTAACTGAAGAGGGAGTTTGTAAAGAAGATCTTTCTTTGCAAGCTGCTCTGACCAGGCAAACTAGATGAAAGAAGAAAAACAATGACTCCTCATATACAACTTACTGTTCCTGTCAACGAACGGGATCATAGTCAAGGAGCAACGACAGCCGCAGTGACACTGATCATGTATGGTGACTATGAATGTCCCTATACCCGTCAGGCTGGAAAGGTGGTGAGAGCACTTCAGACCCACTTTGGGGAACAGTTACGGTTTGTCTTTCGCAACTTCCCTCTTATCCAGATTCATCCTCACGCTCTCCACAGTGCGGAAGCAGCAGAAGCGGCTGCCGCGCAAGGGAAATTTTGGGAAATGTATGATTATATTTTTCATCACCAGCACACGCTTGAGGACGCGGACTTGCTTCTCTTTGCAAAAGCTGTTGGACTGGATACCGCAAAATTCACACAGGATATGGATGAACACCGTTTCTTGAAAAGAATTGAGGAAGATGTGGAGAGTGGGATACAAAGCGGTGTAGAAGGAACCCCAAGCTTTTATCTCAATGGAGTTCAGTACCAGGGTTCCTGGGAACATGACTCGCTCCTGGCCGCAATTACACGTGCAAATGCTTCTTAATGTTTTGTGCGCTCCCTATAGAAACACCTGGCAAGTAAAGGTGAGATAAAATGGATCAGCAAACAACTCTGGAATCATGGCCTGCATTACCGTTTCATGCCTGGAAAGAGACATGTGAAACACTCCATATGTGGACACAGATTGTTGGTAAAGTCAGGCTTGCTCTAAGTCCTCCCATTAATCATTGGTGGCATGTTCCACTCTATATTAATGCCCGTGGACTTACTACCTCACTCATCCCCTATAACCAGCATAGTTTCGAGGTGCAATTCGACTTTCTTGATCACAACCTGCTTATTCTTATCGACGATGGTACCAACAAAATATTGCCACTCATGCCTCGTTCGGTCGCTACATTCTATGATGAATTCATGACTGCATTACATACTCTAGGAATAGATGTTACGATCAATACGTTGCCCTCTGAAGTCAAAAATCCTATTCGCTGCGATGTGGATGATGTTCATGCAAGCTATGATAAAGAATATGCCTATCGCTTCTGGCGCATCCTTGTTCAGACTGAACGTGTGATGGAACAATTCCGCTCCGGCTTTCTCGGCAAAAACAGCCCTATCCATTTCTTCTGGGGTAGTTTCGATCTAGCTGTCACGCGCTTTTCTGGACGCCGCGCCCCTGAACGCCCAGACGCTGATGCCATAACACAGGAAGGTTACTCGCACGAAGTAATCAGTTGTGGCTTCTGGCCAGGTAATGAAGCCGCTCCTGAACCAGTTTTCTACGCATACAGTGCTCCTGAACCACCTGGATTGAAAGATGCTACTATCTTGCCCAATAGCGCATTTTATAGCTCTGAGATGAAACAGTTCTTGTTGCGTTATGAAGATATACGCACATCTACAACACCAGAGTTGGACCTGCTAAACTTCTTTCAGAGTACCTATGATGCTGGCGCAACACTTGGTAATTGGGATCGCCAGAACCTGGAAAGAAAGAATTTTTAAAAAGAGTTCTTTCTGGCTGAGATTACCGGGTGTGATATGATATACCGACAAGTCTGGGATAGGGTATCTATTGACAGGAGGATTCTTTAAGCTGCTATGTTAAAATTTGATCGCCAGGGGTTAGTGCCTGCGGTTATACAGGATGCCACGAGCAAAGAAGTGTTGTTGGTAGCATTTATGAACGAGGAAGCATTGCGGCTGACCCGTGAGACTGGGCAGACACACTTTTTCAGTCGTTCGCGCAATAAGATATGGCACAAGGGTGAGCAGTCGGGAAATGTGCAGGAAGTGCGGAATATTTTTATCAATTGCGAAGAGAACAGCCTCTTGATAAGTGTGGTGCAGCAAGGGCAGGCGGCCTGTCACGAAGGATATGCCAGCTGCTACTATCGCCGTTTGCGGCCAGACGATAGCTATGAAACAGTCGCCGAACGTCTTTTTGATCCTGCAGTTGTCTATGCGAGCGTGAAGGAGCAATCCATGAGTGCAGAACAAGATATTCCTATAGCCGGAGGCTCTATTACACCAGAGATGGAACAGAAGTTGGAGGCGGAATTGCGGCAACTTTATGGTGTGTATCTCTACTTGCGCGATCACGATCTAAGCGAGGAGTCCAATACGTCGCGCCTGTTGCAGGAGCATAGCCAGAGTTACTTAGTATCACGCCTGGCCGACGAGCTGGAGGAACTGGCTGAAGTGCAGACGGGTGAGCATGTACACTCTGGCCGACAGTTGGATACCGTTCTTGAGGGGAGCCAGGTTGGTTACTGGCTATTTTTGATTGCTGCAGGCTTGAATGTCCCTTATAATGATTTTGCGCCTCATGCAGCGTTATTAGATGGCTATCGGAATCAATATAGTGAGGCGAAGGTGATTGAACAGCGTCAGGAATGCCTGAGCCTGGTACCAGACGAACAGGCTACAACGGTGGCGCGAGGTTTAAGTCTCGGTTTTGCTCAGATTGGTTGGGCCTGTGCCTCTGCTGGTATTAATCCATTGGAGCCAGCTGAGTATGATTTAGATCAGATGCGGCGTAAGGGACTCGTAAAATGACTACTCTACAAGCTGTAATTTTTGATCTGGGTGGAACACTGATCGATTGGCCTGACTGGGACGAGGAGGTCGACTCGGCGCTGGGGACTCTCCTATGACTATCTCATCTCTAGAATGCCTCCCAATAATTGGCCTTCACAGGATGTTTATGTCCAGGCGATGCGCGATGCTGAGAAGAACCACTGGCAGCAGGTGAGCGAGAGCCAGGCGAGCAGCACACCTACAGAGCTATTGCGCGATGGCTTTGAGCGTCTTGGGCGTAAAGCCAGCGAGGAAGAACTGCTGGTTGCGCTGGATGGTTATGCGCAAGCCGTGAATGGTTGGGCAATTATCTTCCCTGATGCAATATCGACGCTGCAAGAACTACGGCGGCGTGGCTATCGTCTCGGATTGCTCTCAAATACATGGTGGGCCGCTGCATGGCATAATGCTGATCTTGCCATGCATGGCCTTACGCCTCTGCTTGATGAAATCGTCTATACCTCTGATCTGCCTCATTCAAAGCCTCATCCATCTGTATTTCTGGAGGTGATGCGACGCCTGAATGTAGAACCTGAACATTGTGTGATGGTTGGTGATCGCCTGGCTGATGATATCGGTGGTGCACTTAGTGTTGGTATACGTGCTGTCTGGAAGAAGACCACGTATCCATGGCCTGAGCCGGAGCATATCAAACCTACCGCTATTATTACTGACCTCTCTGAATTGTTGACCTTTGCTTCAAAATGGGAATAATAATAGATAGAAATCACTGCTTCTAACGAGGTGCGAGGTAATTGCGACCGGAGCTTTGTTACTGAGTGTTTTCGATTTGTGCGCGATGGGGAGCATAACGTGAAAGGTAGAGCCTTTCCCAATGTGCTCTCTACCCAGATATTCCCATGGTGCATTTCGACGATCTGCTGCACAATGGGTAAGCCCAGACCTGTTCCTCCAATATAACGAGCTGCACCCGACTCAACGCGGGCATAACGTTCAAATATTTGCTTCTGTTTTCCTGTGGAATCCCCATGCCGTGATCTTGCACAGAGAAATAAGCATATTGGAATCTTCCCGTTTGCTCCCGTATCAGGATAGAGCCACCTTCAGGTGAATACTTCACTGCATTGCTCAGCAGGTTTGTGATGACCTGGGTCAGCTTATCACGATCACCTTGTAGAGAGGGATATGCTGGAGTCCAGGTCGAGCTGAATCTGGCCTGGTCGTGAGGTGGAATAGGTACGGCTAATAATTTCACGTATAAGAGAATTGATGTCTATCTGTTCCCAAATCATTTCCATGCGACCAGACTTCATCCGTTCGAGGTCCAGGAGATCGTTGATCAGGCGTGTGAGTCTTGTTGCGTCGCTGTGAATATCGTCTGCATATTCCTGTATGTCCTGGCTATCCAGATCTTTTTCATGCATCATCTCGCTAAAGCCGAGTATGCTGGTAAGTGCGGTTCTGAATTCGTGTCCAACAACCGAGAGAAAATCGCTCTGAATACGATTCTGCTTTGCCAGTTCCTCATTTTGCTGAACTAACTTCGTATAGAGTTTGTTGACCTCGTAGAGAAGCGCACATAAAACAAGCGTTGCGGCTATTAACCCATTGGTACGCGAGACGTACCAGCCTACGGTGTAGCGCCCCCTCGCATAGAGGGTAAATGAGATATTAATGAGTGCGGCGATGGTACTGACACGAAGCCATAGGTGAAGAACACTGAGCCGATGAAGAAGGAAGAAGGCAGCAATACACATCAAGGCATTCAGACAGAAGAAGAATATTCTGAAGGGATGATAAATAGAGGTAATTCAGGACTCCCACCCGCAACTGGCGGAAGGATGCTATAAGTATTAATACATATAAAAGATAAAAATATAATTAGGATAGGAATGATTGTAAGAAGAAATAGTAAGAGATATTTTGCGCTGCGTGGAGAGATTTGTATTATACGGTAACGCCTGTCTATGAATATGTACAGGAGTATACCGAGCGGGTAGCTAACCTGTGAGAATATCCAGAGCCAGATGCTAGCATACGGAGTGGCATTGAAAAAGGCTTCGTTTTTGTAGAGGTCAGGGGACATCATCAGATAGGGGATATTGATCAGGCCAACAAAGAGATACGTACCACCAAGGACGGCCAGAGAAGGTCGGTGTGTACCGAGAAACTGACCTAAAAGTAAATAGGCAGTCATTAATGCAGCGAAAGAGGCGAGGGAAGTAGAGATAAAAAAGAAGAGAAATCCCTTTGGGCCTTGATTGGTCGCATATGGATAGGCTACAGCGCAGACAAGTATCAGTATCAGAGTAATCGCCATGGCAACGCTGTTCTGAATTGAGCGTTGTGCTTGTACTGGTAAGGCTCTGTATTTCATGAGACGGTTGATTTTTTTCTTTCATGCTTTCAGTATAAATGGGGAATCCAAAAAGTAGATGTACGTTATAGGGGCGATGGATCAGATGAAGAAGGGAGCTGTTATTGTATAAGAGGAAGAGTAAACCAGAAAGTGGAACCTTGTCCCGGCCTGCTATCGACGCCGACCTGGCCACCTTGTTGTTCAATGAGTGAGCGGCTGATGTAGAGTCCAAGTCCCATACCAGCACTGGAAGTATGCAAGGGAAGTTGATTTTGGCCGACCTGGTAGAAACGGTCCCAGATATGGGCCTGTTCATCTGTTGAGAGGCCAGGGCCTTCATCGTGTACTGAGACGCGGACCATGTTGTTCTGAGTTTGTAAGCATACAGTGATAGGGCGGTCTGGAGGAGAGTAGGTGAGGGCATTGGTGAGGTAGTTAACGATGACCTGAGTGATGCGGTCAGGATCGGCTAGCACTGCTACAGGTCTGGATTGTAATGATGCAGTATCGGAAGGTAGTTCCAGCTAATAGTACGTATCGGTGTTCTGTGGCGCTGGTTTGCGACAACTTCTTGCAGAAGCGTGGTCATATCACATGGTTGTGGACGAATATGCAGTTCCAACTTATTTGTTTGAATACGTGAAGTATCGATTAAATCGTTGATTAAGCGATTGAGCACTTCAATCTGGTGTTCTGCACTATCAAGCATTTCCTGTAGTGAGGAAATGGCATGCAAGGAGTTTTTGCTATATTGCCCTTCTGCAAATTGTTGTTGTGACTTGCGTAGAAGACGATTGGCGACCTGGACCTGGACACTGATGGTGGTCAGGGGTGTACGTAGTTCATGGCTGGCGATGCTCATAAATTCGTCCATGCGTCTGTTCGCTTCATGTTCTGCTAAAGCGGCTGCCTGAGCCTCAGCTCTTTCAGTAACAAGGCGTTGTCGTTCGATAACGAGGGCAGCAAGGTGGGCAACAGTTTTGATGAGGGAGATTTCCTCTATCGGTATATGTATGCTCTTCTTGTCCATAGTCTAAAAAAAGGATGCCTATGAACTGGTCATAGACCTTCATAGGCGCAACCAGTGTAAAGCGCGTCTGGTAAGGGTTGGGAAGGATGGTCAGGAGTTGCTCACGGTCAATGACAATGATCTCATTGGCTTGCAAGCGTGTGATATATGTTGAAGCGAGCATGTTGATAGGTTGCTGCTTGAACAGATCTCATTACTGCCTTTTTTCGTTCGTCATTCAGGGTGAAGCCAGCAGTAGCGATCGGAAAGACTCTATCCGTCTGTGGTTCCATCGCGAGTAAGCCAATATGCTGACATCCCAGAACTTTACGCGTCAATTCCGTCAGATGCTGTGTGATTGTATAGGTGGGAAAATTATTGAGAGTGGTTGTTGCATCTGTTTTGTCAGGAAGGACGACGAGAGATTCTGCCATTGTCAAGAGTGTGTTGAGTATATCGTGTGTGCGTCGCTCCTCCTGTTTACGTCAGTGATGTCCTCAGTTGTGGCAAGGAAGTATGCTGGTTGGCCCATTGCATCTCTGACAATAGAGAGTGTGAAATTGACCCATATCGATGAAGTCATCCTTGCGTTTATAATGCATTTCCTGATGAGTAAGCTTGTATCTCGCCCGTCACAAGTTTAAGCGCATTTTCTGCGACGGTTTCGGGATTTTCTATGAGTAGTAGCTTCTAGTGGTAGATGCTTGTAATTCCTCATATGTATAGCCGGCAATAGTACAAAATTTCGGATTGACGAGCAGGAAGTGTCCTTCTAGATCGATATGTGCGATACCTATTGAAGCCTGTTCAAAGGTTGCGCGGAAGCGTTGCTCACTTTCACGCAGTTCGTCCTCGAGTATTTTTTTCTCTGTAATGTCGGTACTTGCCCCTACCCATTCGCGAATACTGCCATCCGACTCAAAGACGGGAATGCCATGAGCAAGAAAGGTACGGTAGACGCCATCATGACGTAAAAGGCGATACTCGATCTCAAAAACATTGCCAGCGTAAGGGCACGTTGCCATTCGGCAGTGATAAGCTCTTGCGATCATCACGGTGCACCGGCTTTAACCAGCCATGTCCTTTGACCTCTTCCTGGGTCTGCCCTGTATATGCTCTCCACATAGGCACATCATCAACGGTTCCATCTGCTTTGATCGTCCAGAAGATCTGTGCCGTTGTAGCGGTGAGGAAGCGATAATGCCGCTCACTTCCTGGTAGGATGCGAGCGGCATATCCGTTTTTGTATTTTGTGTCGATGATTGTGTATCGGAAGGCACGATCGCTGGCTGCTGACGAGGTGATGACTGCTGAGGTGTCTTCTCGCTTTTCTTGCTTTTGATCGTGCTTCATAGCGTTTTCTCCTTTTCTTACATCTTGCCTAGTACAACTTCAATGGTGTATTTCTCTAGCTTCTTCAGTGAAGCAGGAGAGATTGTTTCGCGATATGTCTCGTCGAACGAAGGATAGTCGCGCTGGCTGATAGAGACGAGCAGGTTATCGGCAAGCGTCTCGGCACGGATCTGATGCATATAGCCCGTAAGAATATTCGCCAGTTCGACATCGGTGTAGAGCGCCAGTCCGATATGGTCTTCGATATTCAAACCAGCCTTTTTGCGCATATCCTGTACGAAGTGGGTCAGGTCGCGTACCATTCCTTCCTCGCGCAGTTCAGGCGTGATGGTGGTCTCCAGCGCGGCGATGTACCCATGCTCTTCGGCGGTGACGAAGCCGGGACGAGCGGTAGCGCTCACCTCGATCTCTTCGCGTGTCAGGTCGACTTCCTGGTCGCCGATGAGGAACTTGAGAACGCCATTTTCGTTCAGCTGCCGTGCCGCGTTGCTGTGCTCCATGAGCGTCCAACCCTTTGAAGAAGGCCACGATTTTTTGTACCAGCGGTCCATGTTTGGGACCGAGCACCTTGACCATGGGGCTTCAGGTGATACGCCAGCATGTCGCTATCTTCTTCAAGCAGTTCCAGATCTTTGATGTTCAATTCCTCAAGCACCTGGTCTTTGAGACGCAACAGAGCCTCTCCCTCGGCTTCAGTGGGCACGCGAACATAGAGCGAGTTGAGCGGCTGGCGCACGCGGATCTGTGCTTTCTCGCGTGCCGAGCGACCCAGGCCAACGATACGCATCACGAGATGAGTTTCACGCGTCAATTGCTCATCCACCAGTGTCTTCGTCTACCTGGGGCCAGTCGTTGAGGTGAATGCTGAGCGGTGCCTGCGGTGTTCACGCTGCGCACCAGGTTCTGATATAGCTCCTCCGTCATAAAGGGCATGAACGGTGAGAGCAAGGTGAGCAACGTTGTCAGGCATTCGTAGAGCGTCAGGTATGCGCCGAGCTTGTCGTCGTCGAGCTGAGATTTCCAGATGCGCTCACGGCTGCGGCGCAGGTACCAGTTGGACAGATCATCCAGGAAATTCTGCATGGCCTGCGCTGGCTTGACGGTATCATAGTGTTCCAGGCCCGTCGTAACTTCACTGATTGTCTGCTGCAATTCTGAGAGAATCCAGCGATCCAGTTCGCTGCGTTGAGCGGCGGGCAGAGATGCTGCGTCGGATTAAACGCATCGATATTGGCATACGTGACGAAGAACCAGTAGACGTTCCAGATCTTGTCCAGCGTCTTGCGCGTGAGCATCCACTTCTCGCTCAAGCGTACGGGCATCCTGTCTCGGCAGACTTCTGCATATCCTCTTCAGAAGGGATACGTGGGAAGTTCAGGTTCTGTTCCGGGATATGGTTCATGTAGAGCCAGCGCATGGTGTCAGAGCCGACGCGCTCAGCCGCATCATCGAAGACAACCAGGTTGCCCTTCGATTTGTGCATGGGCGTGCCATCCTCGCCGAAGAGCAAGGCATAGCCGAAGAGTGTTTTGAACGGCGGGACGATTTTCCAGAACGGTGCTCATGACCAGCATCGAATAGAACCAGTTTTTGAACTGGCCGGGGAACGACTCGGTCACGAAATCTGCCGGGAACCATTGCTGCCAGTATTGCGGGTCGCTACGGTAATGCAGGGTCGAGTAAGGCACGATACCAGCGTCGAGCCAGGGATTGCCGACATCTTTGATGCGCGAGACCTCTGCTGCCGCATTGTTTACATTGGATCTTGACGGCATCGACCCAGGGACGGTGCGGTGTATGGCCCTCGAATTCTTCCCAGCCGGAGACGGCACGCTCTTTCAGTTCCTCTTTGCCGCTGATGACCTCGAAGGTCCCGCAGTCTGGGCAGTCGAAGATAGGCAGAGCCAGGCCCCAGTAGCGCTTCTTGGAGATCATCCAATCGTCCATGTTACGCAACCAGTCCAGTTCGCGATCCAGACCAAAGGCAGGTATCCAGGTGATCTGCTTCACGACCTCCATGATCTCGTAGCGCAGGTGCTCCATAGAGATGAACCATTCATCCACGAGGCGGAAGATCAGCTCAGTTTTGCAGCGCCAGCAGGTAGGATAGCGGTGCTTGTAGTTTTGTGGGCGATAGAGGAAGCCTTTTTGTGTTAGGTTCTCAGCAACCTGCTGCCCAACTTCAGCCGCATTTTGTCCTGTGAGCCAGTCATAGCCGGGCAAGTAGACGCCGAATTCATCGACGGGAGCTGATCACATCCAGGCCAAACTCTTTTGAGAGGCCGAAGTCCTCGCGTCCACAGCCAGGAGCGATATGTACGATGCCTGTTCCTTCGGTCTCTGTAACATCTTTCCAGGGCACAACCACATGCTTCACGCCCTGTTCGGCGGGAAGTTCATCGAAGGGACCACGATAGCGCCATCCCACCATTTCGATGCCTTTAAGCGTCTCAGTTACGCGATAGTCGCCCTTGTCGCGCCCCTTGAGTTGTTTCAGGATCGGGCAATAGTGCTTCGGCGAGGTAGTAGTATTCGCCATCCTGCTCGACTCTGAACGTAGGGTTTTTCGGGATGCACGGCGGCTGCAACGTTGGCGGCAAGCGTCCAGGGAGTCGTCGTCCAGGCGAGCAGGTATTCACCGGGACGATCCTCCAATGGGAAGCGTACGTAGAGGCTCAGGTGCGTGACTTCTTTGTAGCCTTCAGTCTCGATCTCCATATTCGAGATGCCGGTAGCGCAGCGTGGGCACCAGGTCATAACGTCGCGCCCCTTGTAGATCAGGTTGCGCTCCTGACATTTTTTGAGAAATGACCAGATCGTATAGTTGTTCTCATCTGAGAGCGTATAGTAGTCGTTGCCCCAGTCCATCCAATAGCCCAGGCGGATCGATTGTTCCGTCTGGCGGCGGGCATAGGTAAAGACGCGCTCTTTGCAGCGCTCCACAAACTCGGCGATGCCATATTCTTCGATATCGCGCTTGGTTTTCATGCCCAGCTGCCTGCTCAACATTGACCTCAACCCACAGACCCTGGCAGTCGAAGCCGTTTTGATAGCGCTGTTTATAGCCCTGCATGGTTTTAAAGCGCTGGTAGAGATCCTTATAGGTGCGGCCCCAGGCATGGTGGACGCCCATAGGATTATTTGCCGTGATCGGGCCATCCAGGAATGAATACTGCTTATGGCTCTGCTCGTTGCGTTTCAAGTAGTGCTGGCGAACATTATTGTCGTCCCACCATTGCTGGATGGTGCGTTCCAGCGCCGGGTAGTCGACGCGGTCGGCGGCGACAACTGGCTGGAAAACGGTTGATTGTACTGACACTTCGATCTTCTCCTTGTTGGCGATTCATAATCGCACCCAGATATCGTGGATCGGCGATGACGTTCTTTATGGTCCATAGTGATCATATAAGCTATGTTCTGTTATCTCTTAACACAATATGCAAACGTTTGTTGATGCGTCCCTTATTTTCGGTACGGGCAATTTCGATCGCTACCCACCTCTTTTGTGTGGTTGACATGTGTGCCGCCATCGGCCTGGAGATCAAGTCCAACGATCTCAACGATGCGTACTTCTTCAATATCTGGTGGCAGTAGATTAATTCTGGTGCGCACCAGGTCTGGAATGGCGAATGCTTTCTCGCGTGGAAGCGTATATACACGGATCGGATAGTCGGCTTCAATGGCCTCATTGACCTTCTGTTCAATATACGTGATGCGCTCTCGATTCAAATTTTCCATTGAGAAGTCCATGCGAGCATGATCCGGGTACATCTGTCCCCCTGTGACCTGGACGCCAAATTCCTTCCAGATAATGCCACACAGAATATGTAATGCGGTATGGGTGCGCATCATCTGATAGCGAAAATCCCAATCGATGGTGCCGACGACCTCGGTGCCGACTGGAGGTGGCAAGCAGTCAAGGGTGTGCCAGACGATGTCGCCGCGCTTATTCATCGCAATGACGGAGCCTTGTTCCTGCTGATTATCCCAGGTGATGGTGCCACGATCGGCCATCTGACCGCCGCCGCCGGGATAGAAAACGGTCGCGTCCAGTGCGATTTCGTCGCCTTCTACGGCGACGACTTTAGCTGTGCATTCGTACGTAAAGCTGTTTATATGGTAGAGCAGCTTCGTCTTCATTGTCTGGTGCTCCTTTTCTGTTAAATGCAATAAAAAACCCCTCGTCCTGCTGAGGGACGAGAGGCGCTCCCGTGGTACCACCCTGATTAGCTGAATCTTTTGAACCACTATGGGCTTATAAATCATGCCCCTGCGTTGGAAAAAAGATATTCCAGCTCACTTTAGCTCCGTATTCCTGCAACGCCCACTCAGCAGGAATGTCTGACATGAATCTGCTACAATTTGTAAGAAAAGGTAGCAGGAGTGAGACTTCTTTGCAGACAGATAAGTGGGAGAGTATAAGACTCAGTCGGCACTCATTGCTGCCTGAGTATAAAGGTATTTCCTGGCGTATTGTTGCCAGATGTACGAGCCTTCATGGTAACGGGAAGGGTCCGGCCAGGCCTACTTGCGCATGATTTTTGCTGCTTCGGCTGGCGGCTCAGGAGTGATCTTCTGCTCGCTGACTGTGCCTGTTTGCACCATAGTGCAGGCTCTCTATACCAGTTGCAGGCGGCGTACTGGCTCCATCATTGCCATCTATGTGTTCCACAGTTTTTGTGAAACGTTCGTTGTGCTTCTATGATACCAGAGAATGTCCGTTCTGGCAAGCTATGAAATCCAGAAGTTCTCTCTCATTCCACTGGAAACGATTGGAATGTAGGGAGAGATGTTGCCTTGCGTGCGCCCGCGTGACTTATGAACAATGTTCAACGGCACATGGGCACACGAAGGTAACGTTCCTACTTCTTTTTGCCTTTTTTCTTATGTACCAATGTAGCGGTAGGGCGTGTTGAAGCTGTATAGTTCCCAGTGCTTTTGATCCTGCCATCTTCCATCTCCAGACGCACATCGGCATCTTTTGCAATGCTTCGATCATGTGTCACCACAATCACGGTTTTACCCTGCTCTGAGAGCTTTTTTAGCAACTCAACGATGCGCTTGCTGTTGTGAGAATCTAGATTCCCTGTTGGCTCATCGGCAAGGATGACTTTGGGATCGTTAGCCAGAGCACGAGCAATGGCTACGCGCTGTTGCTGTCCACCTGATAACTTGCCGGGTCTGTGGTTATGCCGATCTTCATTGATCCCCACCTGGAAAAGTAAGTTGTGCGCCCGCTCATGCATTGCGGCACGGGATAGTCCACCTGCCAGTTGCATAGGGAGCATTACATTCTCCAGTGCTGTCAGATTTGGAAGAAGATGGAACGACTGAAACACAAAGCCGAGTTTTTCTACGTCTGAAGCGATTCTCTTTTTCGTCCTGAGAGGTGCACCACATCAACGCCATCCACCTGCAATTGCCCCTTTGTCGCTTTATCTAGCCCACCCAGTACGTAGAGTAACGTCGATTTGCCAGAACCGCTGGGACCGGTAACGGTGATAAATTGCTGTTCGGTAAAAGTAAAACTTGCGTCATCGACTGCTTTGATCCATTTGCCTCTGTGCCTGAAGTATTTGCTTAAGCCTTCGGCAACGATCGTCACTGGTTGCTCTTCCCAGAAGCTGGCAGGTCTGGCTACTCGTGTTGGAGAGTCGACCACACTGGCGAACTTCGGCATTGGCCTGATCTTGCCATCTTCCATCTCCAGACGCACATCGGCCAGGCGGGCGATGTCGCGATCATGTGTTACTACAATCACGGTTTTGCCCTGCTCCGAAAGCTTTTTTAGCAGCTCAATGATACGCTTGCTACTACGGTAATCCAGGTTGCCCGTAGGCTCGTCGGCGAGGATGACTTTGGGATCATTTGCCAGCGCACGGGCGATAGCTATGCGTTGTTGCTGTCCACCTGATAGCTTGCCAGGTCTGTGATTATGCCGATCGTCACTGATCCCCACCTCCAGAAGTAGCGTGCGTGCTCGCTCACGCATTTCTGTGCGGGATAGCCCACCCGCCAGTTGCATCGGGAGCATCACGTTTTCCAGTGCTGTCAGATTCGGTAGCAAGTGAAACGATTGAAACACAAAGCCAAGTTTCTTGCGCCTGAATTGATGTTCCTGCTCCGCCAGATAAAGATCTCACATCCACTCCGTCGACCAGCAATTTGCCATCCGTGGCCTGATCCAGGCCACCTATGATATAGAGAAGCGTAGATTTTCCTGAGCCGCTAGGACCCATGATAGTAACAAATTGTTGTTCGGCAAAGCTAAAGCTTACCCTATCAACTGCCTTAATCTCTCCACCCTTGTTGGTGAAATATTTGCTCAAGTTCTCAGCGACGATCGTCACTGGCTTCCCGTTTTGCGCAAACATCGATTCGGCAGGTGTTAATGTTTCTTCAAATTCCTCGTCTTCTCCCTTATCCACAGAAGTCAGATCTCTATTCATGTTTATTCCTCTGTTCTCGTTTAATGCAGTTAGCCTCTGCGCAACACTTCAGCTGGCTTGATGCGTGCAACATACCAGGATGGAATCACACTTGTCAGCACAGCCAGTCCCATTCCCAGTCCCACAATAATCAGCAAGGTCTGAGCGTTAAGCGTAGCGGAGGACAGGTGTACATTGCTGAGTTGGTTGGCTTGAGATGCGAAGAGATTTCGGCCTGGTCCAAAGGCACCACCTCTAAAGCCGTTCTGTGTTGTTGTCGTAGTGGTAGGCGTGGAGACATTGAATGCCTGTGAGATCACTGGCCCCAGTGTTGCAAGCAAGACAATGGCAATAATCGCTGCGGCTGCGCTGAGTGCCAGAACTTCGCCCCAGAACTGGCGAATTACCTGCCAGTGAGATGCACCGATAGCTTTGAGTGCTCCTATTTCGGAAGTTCTTTCGTGCACCGTGATAAAGACCGCAAAGATGATGACGAGTGTGGCAGTAATAATCGAGACGATCAGTGCTAACTGAATACTATTTTGAGCGGTATTGAGTGCATTAATGGTGTTTGCATAGGTAGAGGCTTCTGTTACAACATCATAAGCTTTGCCCAGGGTAGTGCGCACTCTAGCCGCTACGGTATTTACCTGTTCATAGCTCTGTGCATATGCTGTGATCGAATCCACACCTTTTACTGAGAAGACATTCTGCATTATTGCCATTGGTATAACCACCGAGTTGTTGGCAAACGTCTGGCCGGTGGTATAGAGGCCAATAACAGTGAGGGTTTTACCTTTCAGAGTAAATGTTGATCCTACCTTCAAATTATTGGTAGTTGCCAGCGTCTGGCTCATCATGGCAACAAGGGAATTGGCATCGCTTGCCTGAAACGTACGTCCCGATTGAAGGGTAGGCGTGCTACCATTTAGAGTAAAATGTGCTGCATCCGTTGAAATACCGTTGACCGTAGGTGGAATAGAGATCGATCTCCCATCAGGAGTCTGGAAGCTGCTGGTCTTCAGGGTACTATTTGTGTCAGAGCGCCTCAAACTCTCCTCAACACTGGTGATTCCCGGCAGCTTTTGCACCGTGGTAATAGCGCTGTTGGGGATAGGGGTACTGGTTGTCTGATCAAAGAAGCCTCTACCGCCTCCGGGTCCCGGCGCTCCAGTCGTTTGCCCTTGACTTCCCGTGCTCGACCCGGCATTCTGGCTATCATTTGTCACATAATTAATAGTAATAGCAGTTCCTACCTCTTTATGCACATTTGCCAGTTGTTGCTGCGCACTGCCATTGAGGCTGACCATTGCTGCTACAAGCATTAAACTTGCTCCTAACAGCAAGACTACCATGACCAGTCGTAGCGGGCTACGGAGCACATTTCTCATGCCCCGTATGATAGTATCCATAGACTATGACTCCTTCTCTCCAGTTATGAGAACATAAAGCATCCCCTATTATTAGAAGCTGAAAGAAAGCTCTTTCAGCTTCTAATAATAGATGACTTCTATCAGAAATATTTAAGCTAGCTGTAAAATAGTTGTAAGAAAGGTCAAGAATTGCTAAAGTGGAGGCCATTCAAGGAGAGGATAAAAGATTTGTTGGCAGTGCCGGGGCCAAAACCTTTTAGGATGGACAGGGCTTGATCAGACCTGAAAAGGACGCCACACATAAAGTATGTGTAGCGTCCTCATGAAAATGCCTATGGATAATGAGCCTTGATCATGTGCGGAAAGCAGTACGAACATTGCGATCAGCGAACAGGTAGATCAGGACAATGACCGGAATGATCAGGCTAAGAAGCACAGATGCCAGACTATTGTGCAGCACCAGCAAACTATATAATGATTCTATGACGCTTATAGCCTCAATAACTACTGTGGCCCAGAAGGCCCATGGTTTCAGCGTCCATAATCCCCAGAAAAGGAAAATTTCTGCAATTGCAATAATAAGGCCAATAACTAATAAAACAGTGCCACCAGCACTTAACACTGTACTATGAACAGATGCTAATGCTATGAAACCAAGGATGGTACCTAAAACTCCCAGGATTCCAAGGATGAGCAGAATAATTGCAATGATACTAACTCCGAGGGGGCGTTGACGACGTTCAAGTGCTTGCATGTTTTTCCTCCTTAAAAACACAAAGATATACAGTGAAACAGTAGAGAGGATAGTATACCTTTCATCAAGTACAGAAATGGTACCGTAACAATTATCCCTTTATTTAAGTGTATTGATGTACCAGATGAATAAGGTCACTAACTACCTATAACACTCTTAAAGAAAGGGAAGAGTTTCACTTTTGCCAGAGCAGTAACTCCCTCAAAACAGCGTATATTAAGAAATGAGCTCGCTTTAGAGAACGGCCTTTTCTTACTTACTTCCCAATTGTCGGGCTTTCTCATAGGCGTATTCTGCATCATCATGGCGGCCAAGAAATTTTAAGACATCCCCGCGCTTCTGAATAAACGATGCATTATCAGGCTCAAGTTTGATGGCCTGATCGTAGGCGGCAAGTGCTTCCTGATACTGTCCGAAATTAAGATGGACGTTGCCTTTGCCTTCGTAGGAGGAGGCGAGCTGTGGGTCGAGCTGAGTCGCATACTCATATGTATGAAGCGCATCATTGAAGTGGCGCATATGATAGAGGGTGTCGGCCTTATAATCGTAGATCTGGGCTATGGTAGGATCGAGGTTGAATGGCATGATTGAAGGCCTCCAGGGATCTTCGTAGTTGCCAAGACGGAATAATCCACGTCCCTTTCCCATATGAAATAGGGCATTGTTCGGTTCCAACTGAATCGCCTTTTCAGAGAAGGCCAGAGACTCAGGATAGTGTCCCAGTTGTCGTAACGCCCATGCTTTTCCATCGTAGGCGATTGCAACATTTGCTATCCAGGTAAATTGCTCTATCGTAAGTCGTCAGAGCTTCCTCATAGCGTCCCAGATGAGCAGAGCGTGGTAGCACGTCCCAGGTATGCTTCAAAATTATCAGGCTCTAATTGCAGTGCATGTTCATAGTAGCCAAGCGCATCAGTGTATGACTTGAATTCGTAGAGAATATCACCTTTATCGTTATATGATGCTGCATAGTTCGGATCTAGTTTGAGCGCTGTTTCAACCGAGGTAAGTGCCTCCTGATAATGCCCAAGTGCACATAAGGTACTGGTCTTGCCCTCATACGCATCGGCAAATGTAGGATCGATCTGAATCGCGTTCTCAAATGCCTGAAGTGCCTCCTGAAACTGACCGATGTTATAAAGGCAATTCCCTTCGTCCAGCCATTCCTCTTTTGTTCTATTAATGACATTGACGTTAGGCGTGAATGACACTCAATGGAACACTGTTCTCGGCAGATAGAGTTCCCGACGTGGCCGCATTCTGTGCGGGAACAGGGAAGATCCAACAGGGCAGCCAGAAAAGAGGTCATATCGGGATAACGTTCAGTGCGCTCTTTTGCTAACGCTTTCAATAATGCGCTTTCCACGTGTTCTGGAATGGTAGGATTGTGATGGCGGGGTGGAACAGGCAGCTCCATCTGGTGTTTCATGCCGATGATAACGGCGTGCTGTCCCGTGAAAGGTGGCTCACCTGTGAGCATCTCGTAACCGATGCAGGCCAGAGCGTACTGATCGCTTCTCCTGCTCGCAAATCCCTCGAATTGCTCGGGTGCCATATAGAGCGGTGAGCCTATGACATCGACATATTTGGTCTTAGTGGTTTCCAGGAAAACGGCAATACCAAAATCGGCGAGCAGAGCATCTCTTCGCGCGTCAAAGAGGATATTTTCAGGCTTCAGATCGCGGTGCACAATATTTTGCTGATGAACATAATCAAGTGCCTGCCCAACCTGTGAGAGGATAGTGAGCGTCTCTTCTTGTGGCATCAGGTCCGGGCGGTATGACTTCATGAGGTCGCGTAGGGAGCCGTTGGGAGCGAACTCAGCGATGATATAAGGTATGCCTTCGTCGATACCAACATCATAAATCGGTAGAATATGGGGATGCTTGAGCATCTCTAGAAATTGCGCTTCCTGCAAGAAGCTTTCGCGCTCATGTTCCTCACCGAGATGTGTATGATGCATGAGCTTAATGGCTACCTCACGATTGGAGAGGTAGATGTGTACTCCCTTATAGACGCTTCCGAACGCACCTGCGTCGAGTGGCCCAGTTATACGGTAGTTGCCGATCTGCTTGCCGATGTAGCCGTTGCCACTTGTCATGGCGCTCCCCTTTGTTAAACTGATGAAAGATTTTTGGGTCTCCGGCCTTCCGAGTGAAATCCACGCCCCTACCCAGGTTCCCCCGAATGGATGGAGATCCAATTTTTATATATAAATGCATATACGCGGGTCACTAGTATATCAAGAGCCGTGATGTACTGTCAATGTTTGACTGATGCCGATCTTTCGGTGGGCCGCATGCATGCGGCCCGTACCTTAATAAGACGTGAGAGAGGGCCTATGTTAAAACAGGTCTTCTTTCAACAGTTCGGTATTGATGGCGAATGCCGCCTGTGCTCCTTCGGATGCTGCGACGATGACGAGCTGTACGCGACGCGATGAGTCTCCTGCGACATATAATCCCGGTACACAGGTTCCTTCGTACTCGCCAGTACGTACCGCACCACGTTTTGTAAAATCACAGCCCATTTTTTCTGGCAGGTCCGAGTGTTGATGTTCCTCTGAAAAGAAGAATAATGCCCGTCGTGGCAGAACTGCACCATCTGCAAAGATAATTCGTTCGAGTATACCATCTTTGCCTTCCAATCGTGTGATGCGTTCTTCACAAACGCGAATATTGTTGCGTGCCAGGCGCTGCCGTTGTTTTTCCTCTAATGGCTCCCCATTTGTACATAATGCAAGATCGCGGCTCCATACTGTCAACTCTAGTGCTAATTCGTAGCCATGCCGCCCTTTTCCGTAGATTGCCAGTGGTTGATCGCGCACTTCCCAGCCATCACAATAGGGACAGTGGTGGACGCTGCGTCCATACAGCTTCTCAATGCCCTCGATCTCTGGTAGCTCATCGACGACGCCGGTTGTCAACAATAGTTTGCGCGAGGTGACGCGGGTGCCATCTTCCAGTTGCACCTCGAAGGCATCGTCAAGCTGCCTGGCATCGCTAACGGAGATGGAGCGCAGTTCGACGCTTTCGTACTGTTGTAATTGCTCTCTTCCTATGCGTAGAAATTCGTCTGGCGGGATTCCGTCGCGTGTGATGAAGCCGTGCATGGCAAGGGATGCGGCATTGCGTGGTCGGCCTGTATCGCATAGAAGCACGGAACGGCGACAGCGTCCAAGAATCAACGCGGCACTCAAGCCAGCGGGTCCAGCTCCGACGATAATAACGTCAAACATGTATGTGCATACTCCATTTTTGTGTCTGATTGTGTTGCAGATGGTAGAGAAGAAAGTTCTCTCTATTTGTTGATACGTTGGCAGGCTATAGAAATATTCAAAGGAAAGACGATTTTTCTTCCAACATAGGGTAAAAAACCTACTCTCAAATCAGGTGTGTACCTAATCTACATGTGACCAATAAAGCAGTATACTAAACACGATGATTGTGGGCCTCAGTCTTATGGATGAGATGGTCTGAGGAGAACCTTTTTTAGGAGTTTTATGAAAAAGATTTTGTTCGTATGTGCCGTATGCTGTCTTCTCTTACTTACTGCTTGCAACTCGACTGTTGGTGGAGGAGGAAATAGTGATCCGGCAACTACTGTCCATATGAATGATAACCAGTTCGTGCCGGATGTGATCACGATTAAGAAGGGTGATAAGCTAACGCTTGTCGATGATGTTCCCGTTATCCATGTCATTCAGAATGGAAGATGGGATAGCAATGGCACCCAGCGGCCCGGTACGGAGGCAGGAGCGCCCAATGTACAGGTGCAGTTCAATGGCAATGATCAGCAAACGGTTGGACCATTTACTATGGCGGGAACCTTTCACCTGTATTGTACGATCCATAATGATATGAATTTGACGGTGATTGTAAAGTAATAGTTCGTTTATAGGTTTAGGAGGCTCTACCACGCGGCCCGGAGCCTCGCCATCGCCTGGGCCACGCTCTCCTTATTATTATAGATCGCCGAACCCGCCACCAGTAGATTTGCCCCCGCCTTGACTACCTGGGGCACCGTTCCCTCATGTACGCCGCCATCGACTTCGACATCACAGTTCAAGCCACGCTCGGTGATCATCTGTCGGGCCTTCGTGATCTTTGGCAGCGTTTCCGGTATCAGTTCCTGGCCTCCAAAACCTGGATTGATTGTCATCACCAGGACCAGGTCGAGTGAGCGAGATCATATCTTCGAGCATAAAAACGGGCGTCGAGGGATTGAGTGCCACACCGACTTGTTTGCCCGCTTTTCTAATCTGCTGAATCACGCTATGCAGGTGTGGGCAGACTTCATAGTGCACGATGATGAGATCGGCCCCTGCTTTCGCAAATGTCTCGATATATTCCTGTGGATTGGTGATCATCAGGTGCGTTTCTAGCGTTGCGTTGGTGCAGCGCCTGACTGCCTCGACGACCATGGGTCCCATCGTAATATTAGGAACGAAATGCCCATCCATCACATCGATCTGAATGCGCCGTGCTCCCGCCTCCTCGACTGCGCGTACCTGTTCTCCCAGGCGCGTGAAGTCGGCGGATAGAATTGATGGTACAAGTTCAATCATCCCACCATTCTCCCCTTTATCGATTTATTGTTTCTTCAGCTTGCTGGCCGCTGCAGGATCAAGCATCCAGGTAACTTCGCCGTTTTGTGGACGGATGATCTGTGCTGGATACTCGTTTGGATTGTATTCACCTTCCAGTACGTCTTGCACGGCATCTGCTTTATCCTGCGCCCGTGACCAGGAAAAGGATATGGGTAGCCGCGTTGAGCAGAGGCGGCGTAAAGGTCAGACGAGGTGGTGGTGGCTTGGGGACGCGTTACTGGTATAACCAGGCGGGTCTGTTCATGTAAAGATGCCTGATGTGGGAAGAGTGACGCGGTATGGCCTTCAGGACCCATACCAAGTTGGATCAGATCAAAACTGGGAATACCATTGGTGCCAAAGATGCGCTGTATTTCCTGTGTATACGTGAGTGATGCCTGTCGCGATCCTCCGCATCGGCAGGCATACGGTGTATCTGCCGGCCGAAATCGGTACCTTGCTCAACAGGACTTCCTGGGCCAGGTGATAGTTGCTCTCTTCACTATCGGGTGGGACACAGCGTTCATCTGACCAGAAGATTTCGGTCAGAGCCCAGTCGATCTGGTCGCGATATGGTTCACTGGCGAGAAGTCCATAGAGCTTTTTGGGCGTGGAACCTCCTGCGAGTGCCAATGTAAAGCGACCATGTGTTGTGATAGATTCACTGGCGACGCGTACGACGTAACGGGCCGCCTCTTGACTGAGAGTGTCGATATCAGGATAAATTGCGACAGACATACAAAGCTCCTCACTTATCTTTAGAATGTAAGCAGTCTGGTAACTTCGTGCAAAGTATCTTCGTAGAGATGATCTCGTCCCATAATCTCCAGTTCGTCATGGAGTAATTCAATAGGATTGCTCATTGGTTGGTAGCTGCACCGTTCGTTGTGACTTTGTGCCTTCTTGTAATTCGACAGAGGTGAAAACAAGTTCGGCGTCATCGCCCCGGTTCAGGGTGAAAATCGCCTGTTTCCGATCTAGATCGCTTATCAGGCGTACGAGGCAGATATTGCCTGGACGCAGATTGGACTGGACACGTGGACGGATAGAGATACTTCCCTCTTCGTGATGTGCCAGGCGACCAGGCGTGCCATTACTGCTACTACTTGCTGGTAGCGGTAATACGCCCGTAGGACGTGCGACATGCCATGTATACGTACCTGTTACTGAATCAGTAAGATTGCCTGTGGTATCGCTTGAAAGTTCCCAATTCAGGATAGTTTTGAGCCAGCCAGCGAGCAGGAGCGCCTCTATGGGATCGGGTGAAACATCTCCATGTTCGGTACGAATGTGCTCACCATCGGGTGTAACGGCATGCTCAATTTCGATACGTGGACGCCAGAGAGATAAGGTCGATATTCCGTGACATCAAAGAATTGAGCAACAAGTTCTCGCCATGGTGTCACACGCCCCCAGTTCAGATCGCTAATAGCACTGTCAGGTTCTTGCTGCATAAATGAAGAGAGGATGCGAATACCCTCTTCAGCATGGAAGAAGGTATGAGAATCGACAATGACCCTGCTACTCATTTTGACAAGATCAATGAAGGTTGGGCTATCCTGCGGTGGATCATTAAGCCACCACAGGTAGATGGGCAGATCGGGTTTGAGTAGTGGTTGTACAATGGAAGCGGCGGAATGTACAGCGTCACCACTGATCAGAAGTGTAATCTGCTCGAAACTGTGACGCATGATATCTGAGATGATAGGAAATGAGCGCAACGTTACCCAACTAGAGACACCGCGGTGGTATCATTGCTGGTATCAAGAATCAAAAGTATAAAGCGTGCAATATGAGTGCTGAGTAGATCGCGCATAAGCATGCTTGCCCGGTGAGCAGACGCCATATCTGGCGCACAGATCACCAGATTGAGCACGCTTGTACGCACGTTGATATTTTGACTGGTGCGGATATTGTCCGCGGACATACGCCAGAGATGAGAAAGCTCTTCCTCGACGTTTTGTAGTGTACCTTTTTCCCTGCCCAGGGAAAACGTGGTCCCATGGTATCGATGTTATCCGTTGCCATTCCCAACCCCCTTTATCATGTTGAACTCCATTGTCCATATGGACGACAATGTGCTGTTTTGTCTAAGATTGCGAACGAGCTAGCGATCGTGAATTAAGGACGACGCCACCTGATGCCATCACGCCAGATAAACTCGTCGGCATGCCTGTGGGCCCCAGGTGCCAGATTCATAGGTCAGGATGGCCGATCGCGGGCTCGCGTCTTCCACTCATCGAGAATGCCCTGAACAAACGTCCACTGCGCCTCGACTTCGTCTCTACTCGTGAAGAGCGTGGAGTCACCGTAGCATGGCAGTCAAGTAAGAGACGCTCGTATGCCTCGGGCTGCTCGCGAACAAAGGATGAGCCATAGAAGAAATCCATATTGACGGCACGAATTTGCATATCGGTGCCGGGTACCTTGGCGCCAAACTTCAGCGAGATGCCTTCGTCTGGCTGGATGCGCAACGTGAGTACGTTCGGCTCGACCTGTCCTTGCGCTTCACTTCCTTGAAAAGCATCAAAGGTGCCTGTTTGAACTGAATAGCGATTTCAGTCACACGCTTTGGTAGATGTTTGCCGGTTCGTAAGTAAAATGGTACGCCAGCCCAACGCCAGTTGTCAACAAAAAGTTTCAGCGCAACGTATGTTTCGGTGCGCGAATTCTGGCTGATACGCCGGGTTCTTCGAGGTAGCCTGGTACCTGGTGTCCACCGACCCATCCGGGACCATATTGTGCGCGAATGGTGTTGGTGACTACCTCTCGTCCAACTAACGGCTGGAGAGCGTGCAGCACTTTGACCTTCTCGTCGCGTACGGCGTTGGCGTCGAAGGCGATGGGTGGTTCCATTGCGACCAGCGTAAGCAATTGCAGCATATGGTTCTGCACCATGTCGCGAATAGCGCCTGATTCTTCATAGTAGCCGCTACGTCCCTCCAGGCCCAGATTCTCCGCGACGGTGATCTGTACATGGTCTACATAGCGCCGATTCCAGACGGGCTCAAAGATGCCATTTGCCAGGCGGAAAACCAGGATATTCTGCACTGTCTCTTTACCGAGATAATGGTCGATACGGAATATCTGCTCCTCTCGGAAGACCTTGCCAACCTGGCGGTTCAGCTCTTTCGCTGAAGTCAAGATCGTGCCCGAAAGGCTTTTCTATAATTATACGTGTCCAGCCTTTACGATTTCTGTTCAGTCCTGCCGCGCCCAGATTTTGAATAATCTCAGGATATTGACTGGGTGGTGTTGACAGGTAAAAGATGCGATTGCCGCTGGTGCCACGCTCCTGATCGATCTGATTAAGTAGCGTGTTCAGTTTTTCATAGCCCGCAGGATCATGGAAATTGGATTGCAGGTAATGAATGCCAGCGGCAAAGCTTTCCCATACCTGGGGATTGACTGGTTTTTGGCGCGAGTATTCATTGATCGAATTGAGTGCTTGCTCACGAAACTCTTCGGTATTAGGGGCGTCTTGCGAAGCCTACCACTGAAAATCCTGCGGGAAGTGGGTGCTCTAATGCCAGGTTATACAGCGCGGGCAGCAATTTGCTGTGCGTCAGGTCGCCAGTTGCTCCGAATATAACCATGACGCATGGTTCTAAACTCTGTTTTATGCGTAGCCCCTCACGAAAGGGGTTAGACGCCTCGGCTACGCCACGTTGAGGCATGCGAAATCTCCTACTATACTGCTATATTTTTTCTTAACCCACACTTTAAATTCGTAATATACGCCTGTAGCATATCATATTTTCTCTCACCATGCACCATTTGGGTCTACAAAATGAAAAGGAGCATAGTCTCATTGGCGGGTGCGCGGGTTCTGTAAATGGCATCCCTACTATCGGTGAGGGCACGTTTTATAAACCTGTGGCGTTCTAGCGTGCAGCCTTCTCTTCTTTTATAGCATTTTTCTTGCTATCGATGCCCGCGAACAACTGGTGGAAAGAGTCAGCAAATTTCTGTACGCCCTCGTCCAGCAGTTGCTGTGTGACCTGGTCATAGTGGATGCCAATTTTCTCCAATTCTCAAAATTGGTATGTGCGCCAGTAATATCGTCCTCGATGCTATAGCGTACGCGTCCATGATCGCGGAAATTTTCGATTGTCTCTAATGGCATTGTGTCCACGGTATCGGGGCCGATCAATTCCTCTGCATAAAGTACATCGCGATAGGCCGGGTTCTTGGTGCTGGTGCTGGCCCACAATGGTCGCTGTACATGAGCGCCTGCATGCTTGAGCGTTTCGAAGCGCGGAGTGCCAAAGATTCGTTTGAACTCCTGGTAAACGAGGCGGGCATTGGCTATTGCGGCTTTCCTTGCAATGCTTTGAGTCTGCTCTGCAGTCACCGCTAGCCTTGATCTTTTTTTCAAGCATCTGATCAACCAGGGTATCGACACGGCTGACGAAGAAGCTGGCGACAGAAGCCAGGCGCTTGATATCCTTGCCCTTCGCCATTGCGCTCTTCCAGTGCCTGCAGGTAGGCATCGGTCACGGCACGATAGCTTTCGAGGGAGAAGATCAGTGTGACGTTGACATTGATACCATTGCGCAATGTCTCATGGATGGCCGGAATGCCTGCGGGAGTGGCCGGAATCTTGATCATCAAATTGGGACGATCAACCATCTGCCAGAAACGTGCCGCTTCAGCAATTGTGCCTTCTGTGTCGTTTGCCAGTTCAGGCGAAACTTCAAGGCTGACATATCCATCTTTCCCGTCTGATGCTCATAGATCGGACGTAGCAGATCGGCTACAGTCCGGATATCCTGAATGACGATGGCTTCGTAGATCTCATTTGTGCTTTTGCCTTCATTAATGAGTTGTGAGATCTGTTCGTCATAAGCATGCCCGCTGCTGATCGATTTCTCAAAAATAGTCGGGTTTGCTGTGACGCCTAGAACGCCATCTTCGTCCAGCATACGTTTAAATTGGCCGGAAGCGAGCTGCGAACGATCAATATTGTCGTACCAGACGCTCTGTCCCTTTGACTGCAATTGAGCTAATGGATTGGTCATGGGAAATTCTCTCCTTTAGTTACTGGTGCAATGTCCTGGTTACACATATCTTTGTTCTTGTCTTACCAGGTACTCTTTATTGTACCGCCTTCGTCTTACTTTGCCTGCATTCATTCTGTTCTACTTAGTACACGAATGAATGTACATTGTTGACACACATTATTTCGCCATTTTTAATGCTACCGGGAAATTCTGGATCAAGGATAAGGGTGTTATCTGATCCATTGGTTAATACTCACAATCCGGGTAGGGGCGTCACCTTGCGTGCGCCCGCATGCCGATGAACAATGGTTTCATGCCCATCAGGGCGCACGCAAGGTGACGCCCCTACCCGGATTTTCTCGGTTCCTCCTGATTGAGTTTCAACCAATGGATCCTGATCTCGATAATAGTCATCCTTTGTTGTATTTTATACACTAAGGTTCTGTACCTTAATTATAACATGAAAATCTACTGTTTTATTGCTTGTGGGCGCGATAAATCTGGCCCGTACGGTGGGCGGCATGATGCGGCCCGTACGGTGGGCGCGATAAATCTGGCCCGTACAGAGGATGGGGTATGTGATCAGGTTTCTCGCCGTGCTTTTTGTTGTAGTTCGTAGAGCTTGCTAATAGCTTCTATCGGTGTCAGTTCGTCGATGGCGAGGTTTTTGATCTCCTCTACTAATGGATTCGGCTCGGACGCAAGTAGTGTCATCTGCCATGCGGCGGGCATCGCCATATCGCGCATGGCTTTACGCCGCGCTTTTGCATCTCCTTTGCGTTCCAACTCCTCCAGAATCTCTTCCGCACGATGAATAACCGGGCGCGGAATACCGGCCAGTTGCGCAACATGTACGCCGTAGCTACGATCAGCACCTCCTGGTACGATCTTGCGTAGGAAAACGACTTTGCCTCCTTCTTCTGTCACCGCTACGTTCATACAGCGAATACGTGGTAGCAGCTGTGCAACCTCAACCAGCTCGTGATAGTGGGTGGCGAAGAGCGTTCTGGCACCACAACGTTTGTTATTATGCAGATATTCAACCACGGCACGTGCAATGGCAAGGCCATCGTAGGTGCTGGTTCCACGCCCGATCTCGTCAAGAATGATCAGGCTGCGCGGTGTGGCATGATGTAGGATGTTGGCTGTTTCGACCATCTCGACCATAAATGTGCTCTGCCCCGTTGCCAGATCGTCCTGGGCACCGATGCGTGTAAAGATGCGGTCGACAATGCCGATAGTTGCTGCCTCAGCAGGGACATAACTGCCGATCTGAGCCAGCAGGGTGATCAATGCTACCTGGCGCAGGTAGGTTGATTTGCCTGCCATGTTAGGACCCGTGATGATGATAATTTGCGCTTCGGAATTGGAGATGTTGCTGTCATTGGCAATGAATGCAGTCTCGGTCTGGGCCTGTTCAACGACGGGATGGCGTCCAGCAACGATGTGAATCGTATCACCATCGCTGAGTTGGGGGCGACAATAATTGTACTTCGCAGCGACTTCTGCCAGGCTCAGATAGACATCGATCTCGGCCAGGGCATGGGCCGTGTTTACAATGCGCTCAGATGCGTGAACCGCGATATCCGCACGCAACTGGACAAAGAACTCGTTCTCCATTTTATTGATGCGTTCCTGGGCGTTGAGTATGGTCGTTTCATACTCTTTCAGGTCCGAGGTGATGTAACGTTCGCAGTTGGCTAATGTCTGTCGTCGAATATAGTCTTTTGGCACGCGATTTCAACTGGCCGTTTGAGACTTCAATATAGTAGCCTGTAGCCTTGTTATAACCAACTTTTAGGGTGGTAATGCCTGTCCGCTTGCGTTCGCGTTGTTCCATATCGGCCAGCCACTTGCGCCCGTTGTGCGAGATGTCTTTCACCTGGTCCAGTTCGCTACTGAAACCGGGCCGTATCATGCCGCCCTCTGTGATGCTGACGGGTGGCTCCTCGACGATGGCGCGTTCGATAAGTGTGATAATGTCGTCGTTATCGGAGAGCCTTTGCATAATACGGATTAGCATCGGGGAGGATGTCGTGGCATCGTCGCTCAGGCAGGAGCGAATTTCTGCCGCCGCTCGTAGCCCATTCGCCAATCCTATTAGATCACGTGGTGTGGCGATGCGCTGGCGTACGCGGTTGATCAAACGCTCAACGTCGCCAGCTTTTTTCAGTCCCTCCGCCAGTCGCGCCTGCAACAATGAATTATTCAATAATTCGCCGATCGTCTGCTGGCGCTGTTGCAGGATTTCCATATCGAGGAGTGGTTGGCTGAGCCAGCGCCGTATCAGGCGGCCTCCCATCGGGCTGCGCGTTTTGTCGAGTACCCATAGCAGTGAGCCTTTGCTGGTGCCACCGCGCCCGGTCTCGAATAGCTCAAGATTGCGCCGTGTGTAGGGGTCGAGCGTCATAAAGCCATCGGTGTAGTAGGTCTCCAGCGCGGTGAGTTGTTGCAAGAGACCTTTCTGTGTTTCCTGGACGTAGGCGAGAACGGCTCCGGCAGCCCGGATAGCCAGCGGCAATTGTGCGCACCCAAATCCTTCCAGCGAGGCTACATTAAATTGTGTGAGCAGGCGGTGGCGTGCGTCGTCTTCCGCGAAATAGCGTGTATCGTAGGGCGTGATATGCCCGGCGAGTCCATCGAGCAGCTTTGCCAGAGGAGCGAAATCATCGCCGTCGTCCTCTTCGTCGATCTCAGGAATCTCGGCATTGGCATTGCCGTTGCTTCCGATTTTTGTCACCTGCTTCTCGCTCATTACGGCAGCCAACCAGCGTCTCTTGCGACTCTCCATCCGACTGTAGTGAGCTTCGACGAGTACCTCAGCGGGTCCGACGCGGGCGATCTCCTGTTGCAGGGCCAGTTCTGGTTCGGGTGTGTTGATCTGGGTTACAGCAAATTCGCCTGTGGTGATGTCGATATAGGCAATGCCCAGCGCGTTGCGCCCTACTATTACTGCCGCCAGAAAATTATTGCGTTTGGCCGCCAGCATCGTTGGATCGATGACGGTCCCTGGTGTGACGACGCGAATGACTCCACGCTCGACCAGTCCTTTAGATAGGGCTGGATCGCTCATCTGCTCACAGATGGCGACGCGATAGCCTTTACTGACCAGGCGTG
Source organism: uncultured Chloroflexia bacterium (assembly GCA_963731415.1). Lineage (GTDB taxonomy): Bacteria > Chloroflexota > Ktedonobacteria > Ktedonobacterales > Ktedonobacteraceae > JACDAE01. Next base: position 241,598 of record CAVSVN010000013.1, on the reverse strand, counting down.
CGATATAACCATCTGCTGCGTGATGAGGAATGCCTGCCATGGGAGATTTCTCGCCTCGCCCAAAATCGCGCCGTGTGAGGGCAATCTCCAACTCGCGTGCCACAATCTCAGCGTCGTCATCAAACATTTCATAGAAATCACCCATGCGAAAGAAAAGGATAGCATCGGGGTTCTGCCGCTTGATGTGTAGATATTGTGCCCGTACAGGGCTATGCATAGGATTCTCTTTAGCGTACTCTTCGAATAACACGTCTTCACCTCCTCAAGCTCCACTTCAGTATATGCCTGATTCAGAGCCTCGTCAATGAACTTATAGGACGGATGTGACCGCCGACAATATTTTTAGCCCGTCTATTCTCGACCTCTTTGCATTTTGCCTCAAAAATGTTTATACTGGTATGGGCATCTTTTCCATATCTGAAAGAAATAGAATATTTGCTCGTTCATACATAGAGAGGCGCTAGTGTGACTGTTGCCTTCTTGCTATGTATTCTTTTTGAGGGAGGCTTTTTATGTTCTTTTTGCTACTGCTGCTATTTATATTGGCTGGAGGTGTATTCGCGGTGATCGCGGTTGAAAATCTGGCCATATCTGTTCACCTTGCCCTCTTCGGGTGGCAAACGCCAGAATTGCCGGTGGGGCTTCTTATCTTCTTGGCCTTCCTTCTTGGTGCACTCTTACTCTATCTGGTGTCGTTTCTTTCAGCATGGAATGATAAACGAGCATTGAAAGATTTGCATAGACGACTAGATGAATTGCAACAACAGCAAACAATGCAACAGAGATCGGCTACTGTGCCGCATCCCATGTCACCTTTGCACTCAAACACGTCAACATTGCAGATGCCGGGTATGTTTACACCCCCGAAGTTCTAAAACGTGTTTTATCTACTAGTACCGCTTTCTGTAAAAAATCGCTAGCAAGCTGCGTAAGAAACGCCAGAAGCCTCTCTGTCGTCCTGTTTGGCGCTGCAGTTTTTGGCTTTCGTGCGGGCTTTCTATCATTCCAACCAACCCGGTATTTGCCTGGTCTGAAGTTTCTTCATTGACAGCTATTTCTTCTGGTGCGGCTTCCCCTGTCTGAACATCTGCATCTTTGGATGGAGCTTCTACCTCGTTAGCATTGACGGCCACTTTCTGTACAGCGCTCTCCTCATTCCCCTCTTCTGGCATTTCAACGATATCTTTCATCTCATCTATCTGAGGCTCTGGAGTTGTTAGCACTCCTATCTCTAAGAGAGTGCTATCTGGTTCTGTCTCTCCGGCGGCATCTTCCTGTTTCAACGGCTGGGTAAATTTTCTGATTGGCAGAGAGGATTCTATCACTTCCTGCTCTGGTTGCTCTAGCGGCTGAGTAGTTTTTCTAGTTGGTGGGGAAGACGCTGTCACCTCTTGCTCTGTTTCGTTAAACAGTTGCAGGACGGGTATCTTTTCAGTTGCATCTTCGTCGCTCATAAGTTTCTGCAAGAGTTGTGCTTCGGTAGGACTCTGCAATTCTGTGTCTTGCTCATCGCTGATTTCTATTGAAGCCTCCGCTTCATTCTCTTGCGTCCCTGACGTATTCGTCGCGTCCATTGATGCAATCCAATCGTATGCGCCTTCAAGTGCATGTTCGCACCATTGCGTATAGTCACCACGAATAACATCCAGCTCTTCGCAATGTTCGAGTAGCTGCATGATATGATCGAGCCATGTTTCTCCGCGCTCCAGCATTCTATCGAGGAGATCGAGGTCGTTGACGCCACTGGCCTGTAATTGTGCCAGGCTGGCAAGAGCTATAGCGGAGGGTTGCACCTGTTGCATTAGAGTGGCATTGTCTGTTATTGCTTGCTGGACAGCATCAATCTGTGTATGTAATGTTTCTATACGTCGTTGTAGCGACCAGAAATGATAACTTTTGTAAAATTGCTCTACGTCCCGCGCCTCAAGTCGTTGAAAAACAGTATCAATATATGTGGGCAAATAAGTTTTCTCCCTCTGTTCTGTGCTAGTAGGGGAGGGAGTGTGTGTGTTGATAGTATTGTTTGCATGGCTAATTTCACTCATTGTTCTGAACCTCTTGTGGCTTTTGTTGCCCTTGTGGAGGTGGTGAGTCGGGCAACTGTTTGCCCCAGCGTTCCAGCCAACGTTGAATAGAGATGTTAGTGCGCTCGTCCAGCCCAGATTTCAGTCTATCCTCTGGTGTACTTGTGTCGAACGCAGCGTTACGTAGCCAACCTGGAATCTGGATCTGGGGCATGGTCTGCTCATGAGCATCGATAAAGGTTGCCATATCGGTTGGCAGAAGGTTTATTTCAGGGTGAGGAGTAGATGTTTGTTGTATTGCCTCAGGTTGTTGTGTATCTGGTAGTTGCATCTTCTGGGTATCAAGGTTGGGGAGATTGCTCCAGGCAAATAGGGCAGGCGAGACGCTCTTTGAAGATGGTTTCTGCATGTCTGCGTGTACAACGGGGAGTTTCTGTGTAGAAGATCCAGTTGGAGTATCTTCAAGCAATACCTCAGCGCTTTGTTGCATAGCAATGGCTTGAAGAATTGGATTATCGCTACAGGAATTGACATCTTCTAGTAGAGCTGCCTGCTCTTGTAGAACGTGCAGCTCTTGCTCAATGAGTTTCAGTCGTTCTCGCAACTGTTGATCAACTTCGCGATGATATAACCATTGACTGTATTGGCCCATAACCATTCCTGTTTGTCGTCTACATTGGTATGCCATCCAGTAGCTGTATGTTGTTGTGAGTATAGCACGCACATGCTCTAAAGACAAGCTGGAATATTCGATTTCGGGCTGCTTCATTCTAGCCCTTCCCGTTCCACCGCAGTATTATGTGAGATACGTAGCAGAATGCCAATAATAATATAGTTGGCAAAAATCGAACTGCCACCGTAACTCAGGAACGGCAAGGGAATACCAGTCAGAGGCATAAATTTCATGTTCCCGGCGCAGATAATCAACGTCTGAATAGCAAAGACACTGGTTAATCCTGCCGCCAGGAGCTGGTTAAAGGGGTTGGAGGCCTCGATAGCTATACGGTAGCCACGATAGACGATCAGTAAGTAGATGCCCAGGATGGCAAAGAGTCCTGCCAGACCAAATTCTTCGCCCAGACCCGTAAAAATCATGTCGGATTCGACTACCTGGACCAATGCTGGATGCCCAAGTCCCAGTCCTGAGCCGAGAATACCTCCACTGGAAAGTGCGATAATACCTTGTACAACCTGTGCCCCCTGATTTTCAGCAAAATCGTTTTGTTGTGCTGTCCAGTTTTGCCAGTGAACTACATCAAAGCCTATAACAGCAAAGCGCAAACGTACGTAGCTAAAAAGGCTGTAGCCGATGAGTGCCAGAACTGCGAAGAGTCCCAGGCTGATCAGGACATACGACATCTTGCCACTACCCAGATACATCATCGCAAGGAAGAGTCCATACAGGAGCATTGCCAGACCAAGTTCACGGACGATCAAAAAGACTATTAATGCTATGCCAAGCATCAGCATAAGTGGTCCAAGTTGGCGTAGTGGTGGCAAACGCAACCTTCCCACACGCATATAGCCCTGTGAGAAGATATCGCGGTTCTCACTGAGGTAGCCAGCGAAGAAGATCACGATAGCAATTTTGAGTAACTCTGATGGCTGTAGCTGGAAAGGACCGACGCCAAGAATATCGCGGCTAGGAGCGTTTGTATGCAATGTCCTGACACCTTGAATCACACTGGGCAGTAATGCAAGGAAGCCTACAAAGATCCAGGTATATTTATAACGCTCAAGCCAGTTGGTGTTTTTTAAAACGAAAACCGTGGTAAGGCAGATCGTTAGCCCGATAAGCACCCATACGAGTTGCTTCGGTCCTAGTGTTGCTAGCGAAGGTATTTTTCTGAAGACCGCGAGATTAGGCCCAAGGCGGGTTGCCATCAATACACCAATACCACTGAGTAATCCTACTAACGGAAGCAAAAATTGATCGGCCTTGCGGAAGAAGATGCTCATAATGACATTGGCAACCAGTAATGCTCCGATCAAACCAAAGACCGGTATCATATCCTGTACAGCTGGCAGACTTTTTGGACTGAATGCTGCTTGTGGATTGGAACCCGGACCTCCAACCAGCAACAATAGCATCGCTGTCAACATAATAAGAAATGGCAGAATGAGTAATGCCAGTTCTTGCCAACGATAGCGCTTAATTGTACCGGGTGATCTACTTGCCATTTATCAACACCTCTCAATATCTTGTTTCTATGTACTGGTTTGACTTCCATCGGCTATGCTTCAAATGCTTAACCTTTATATAATCTGCAGAGTTAAGCTACCCCTTCCCGTTCCACAGCGGTATTATAAGAGATGCGCAACAAAATGCCAATAATAATATAGTTGGCAAAAATTGAACTGCCTCCATAACTCAAGAAAGGTAAGGGAATACCAGTGAGAGGCAAGAATTTCATGTTTCCGCCGCAGATAATCAACGTCTGAATAGCGAAAACGCTGGTCAGTCCTGCCGCCAGGAGCTGGTTAAAGGGGTTGGTGGCCTCGATAGCGATACGGTAGCCGCGATAAACGATTAGCAGGTAAATGCCAAGGATGGCAAACAGACCAGCTAGACCAAATTCTTCACCTAATCCTGTAAAAATCATGTCAGATTCGACGACCGGAACTACTACTGGATGCCCCAGCCCTAGTCCAGAGCCCAGAATACCTCCACTGGAGAGAGCAATAATTCCTTGTACAACCTGAAGCCCCTGATTTCTCGCAAAAAACTCCTGATTTGGAGTCCAGTTTTGCCAGTGAACTACATCAAAGCCTACGACGGCAAAGCGTGAACGTACATAAGGAAGAAGGCTATAGCCAATAAATGCTAGAACAGCGAAAAGGACCAGGCTGACCAGAACATAAGATATCTTGCCGCTGCCCAAATACATCATCGCCAGAAACAATCCATAGAGAAGCATTGCCAACCCAAGTTCGCGTACAACTAGAAAAACGATGAGAGCTAATCCTAACATCAACATTAAGGGTCCTAATTGACGTAATGGTGGTAGACGCAGCCTGCCGAGACGCATGTAGCCCTGTGAGAAGATATCGCGATTCTCGCTCAAATAAGCGGCGAAGAAGATCACAATCGCAACTTTGAGGAGTTCGGATGGTTGCAGTTGAAATGGGCCGACACCAAGAGTATCGTGGGTTGGTGCACCACTGTGAAGGGTTCTAATACCTGCAATCACACTGGGCAGAATTGCCAGGAAGCCTACCACGATCCAGGTATATTTGTAGCGTTCAAACCAGTTGATGTTGCGCAAGATAAACAGTGTTGCAAGGCACAGCGTCAATCCTATAAGCACCCAGATCAGTTGCTTGGGTCCATACGTTGCTGCATAGGCTGCATTTTTGCGGAAGACAGCTATGTTTGGTCCCAAACGGGTTGCCATGAGTATACCAATCGCGCTCAATAGTCCCACCAGTGGTAGCAAGAGTTGATCGGCTTTGCGAAAGAAGATGCTCATAACGATATTGGCAACCAGCAATGCAGCGATCAAGCCAAAGACCGGTATCATATCCTGGAATAGCAGGGAGACTCTTTGGGCTGAATGCCGCCTGTTTATTTGCGCCAGGGCCGCCAACGAGCAACATTGTCATTGCTACCAGCATGATGAGAAAGGGTAGAATGAACAATGCCAGCTCTTGCCAGCGGTAGCGCGTGATTGCACCGGGAGATTGACTTGCCATCTATCAACACCTTCACTAGATGGATTGTTATTTATTGCGTCAATTTGAATTGGATATAACCAACACGAACAATGTCGCCTGGTTTTGCAGGAGTCGCTTCACGGGCGGGCTGGTTATTGACGAAGGTTCCATTGACGCTGCCTGCATCCTGGACGTACCAGATGCCATTGCGGTACCAGAGGCGTGTGTGCTCGGCGGATACAAAGCTATCGGGGATCTGAATGGTGTTGGTTGGTCCGCGTCCGATGTTGGTCTGTGCCTCAAGATCAAAGCGTGTTCCCGGCAAAAGGCTGCTTGGTCCACTATCGACAACGATAAGATGACCAAGCACGCGTTGCGTTTTGACGACGCCATCTGCATTTGCTGCTGCTGTCTTGCGCAGATCGCGTGTGATCACTATCACTACCTGCATAAGAAAAAGGTAGAGCAGAACAACCAGTAACAGTCTTAATATGAATAAGAATGAATCTATTTGTAATGGCATTAGAAAGATCTCACCTTCTCTCAAAGAAGAAATCGTAGCTCCAATGGTGAAACTGATCCCCATTACGCAGCACATGTTGTCGCATATGTGGCGTATTATTGATTGTTATTCCATTTGTACTGCCGAGATCAAAGATGGCAAATTGTCCATCCGGTTGATACTTTATCTGAGCGTGATAACGTGAGACACGCTTATCTTCAACGATAATATCATTGCTGAGTTGGCGACCGATATTAATAATAGGTTTTTCGATACGATATATTTGTTGTCCCGCCTGTGGCAGGCGAATAGTAAGCCACGCCTGTGGCATGGGAGTTGCATGTGGCGTAAAATTGTTGGGATTACTGGCAACTGCTTGGTCGTGCCATACCAGGAGCATTGGCAACGCTGGGATAGCCTGCGGAGCGCTGGGAAGGGGAATTGTCTATGCCCGGGTAATTGCTGGTCTGGCTGCAATTGTGCACGCAACTGCGCCAGTTGTTCTGCGCTCAGCGCCTGCGTATGCATACCACCATCGGCGACCGCTCTGCTGGTCCGCCATCTCCGCTTCAATTCGTACCAGGCCTGTACGCAGTGAGCTATCGGCGTGTAAGCGTATAATGGGCATGGTGCGCAAGGTGAAACGATGCTGGCGTGCAAACTCCACCAGGTGATTTTGCCAGTCGCGCACAAGCATAGCCTGACCAGGAGCCAGTTGCTGATGGTCTTTAATACTCATGATAGATATCATAGACATTCGGTGCAAGTCGGCGTCCTTCACCCTGCAACAACGTGTTGTCTTCCATAGAACGCTCTAGCTTGCGTGCAATCTCTATCGGTTCAAGCCGCGAAGGAAACAGACGTGCAAACGGACCTTCAACCATACGTTGCATCATTGATTCAAATTTTGTTAATGGGTTCTGGCGAGCTTTCAATGGCTCACGCTCCTATATTTATTGCTAAAATCTGACGTGCTTGCTGTACATCAGTTGCGATCTGCTGTTTTAAGGCATCAATACCTGGGAAACGCTGCTCACCTCGTAAGTGTGCGATAAAATCTATACTGCAACTCTTTGCCATAAAGGTCAAGATCAACATCAAACAGATGCACTTCCACCAGCCGTTCTGTTCCATTAAACGTAGGACGTACCCCAATATTCGCAACACCTTTATAGACGTAGGACTCTCCCTGCTCGTCACTGTTCGCCACCTCTCTCCACTCTTTTGTACGCGTACACGCACGGCATAGACTCCGTCGGCGGGCAATAATTTGTGCGGGTCGGGCTGGATGTTTGCGGTCGGAAATCCCAGTTGTCGCCCGCGCTTATCTCCCTGGCTTACAATGCCTGTCAGAAGCATTGGATGCCCCAATAGCTCGTTGGCTTCCGCAATACGTGCCTTCACTGACCAGCGTACGAATACGCGTGCTACTGATACGTGTATGACCGATCCTCTTCCAATGGAATCGCTTGTACGCTGATCTGATGCTCCTGACCATACTTTTCCAGAAAGGCGATATCTCCCTTGCGATTATGCCCAAGGCTAAAGTTTTCTCCTACGACGAGCGCCTTGAGCTGAAAATGCGCACGCAGGATATCCATGAACTCTGTTGCGCTTATTGCAGCAACCTCAGGTGTAAAATAGATAACGATATTTCCTTCCACCGCTCCATACTGTTGTGCCAGATCCAGCTTTTCTTCCAGTGTCGTGAGATAGTGTACATAGATGTCTGGTCGTACGACCATCAATGTATGCGGTGAAAAAGTTACGATCACGGGTTTGCTCTGCAATGATCTTGCGGTTCTTACAAGTTCATGCAATAGCCGCTGGTGCCCTTTGTGGATACCATCGAAATTGCCAATTGTGATAGCGATGGGTTCATTTGCACCAAGTGTTGTTGTGTATTCCATAATCTATTATCGCGTGCTTCCCGGTTCTAACCTGAAGTACCTATCCTTACTATTCTCCTGCCTATAGTACCACAGGTTAATTCGTGCTAGCAATGAGAGTAGCCATAGTGCCACTGTGACATTAATTGCGCTTCAATGGGTAGGGGCGTGAGCTGGCCTCCGCCCTTGTCCGGGAATTCCGACCAGGGCGGAGGCCAGCTCACGCCCCTACCCATTGGAGTATCATTCATTACTCGGCCCAAAGACCTTTTTGGGTTGCCACACCTGCTCTACTTCATTCCAATGCGCGATAGCAAGAAAATACCCTTTGTTATTATAAATACGGGCAAGAATACTTTCGGGTTGGAGTGATGACTGATCGTGATGAAAGCTGTTTCCATGCAATACGCGCCCGCTAGTTTCCTCATCAAGGTAAAGAGCTGGATACTGTTGCAGCGCATAATCAGCTGGAAAGACAGCGTTTGCTAGCGTTCCCTGCTCGACAGCTTCCGCCAGTTGCTCTAGAGGGATGCTTTTTTCGAGCGTAAATGGACCACTGCGTGTGCGTATCAATCCTGCGAGATGTGCTCCATAGCCGAGACGTTCGCCGAGATCATAGGCCAGTGAACGAATATATGTTCCTTTGCTACACTCAATATCAAGCGTGAGTACAGGAGTCTGCCAGTTGATGACGCGCAACTCGTAGATTTCAATTGGACGTGCCTCTAACGTGATCTCCTCGCCTGCACGTATTCGTTTATACGCTGGTTGTCCTTGCAGCTTGATTGCGGAGTAGAGCGGTGGCATCTGCATCTGTGGACCCAGGAAATGGAGCAACATCTCCTCTATGGAAGTCAGGGTCAGTTCACTGGGATCGCTGGTGCGGAGAATACTTCCCTCGGTGTCATAGGTATCGGTGACGACTCCAAAGCGGATCTCTGCCCGGTATGCCTTACCGCTCTCGCTTAGATATTCTGCAACACGCGTTCCCTGTCCGATACAGATAGGCAACACTCCACTTGCTGCGGGATCAAGTGTTCCCGCATGTCCGACGCGTTTCTGCTTGAGCTGTTTGCGTACCTTTGCTACTACATCGTGTGAGGTCATTCCAGTAGCCTTATTGATATTTAGAATCCCATCCATAGTTTCCCCTTACCTGCCTATCCAGCTTAGACATTGTCCTGCTTTTTGACCTCTTGCTCCAGTTCTGCTATGACTCATCGGTATTGCTTCATTCAGCGGTAAAGAGATGGTTGCGCCTGCCGCACGTGCATGTCCACCACCGCCGAAGCGTCCGCAGAATTCGGCTGCGTTATATGGTTCGGCGCTGCGTATGCTTATTCGCGTCGTCCGGGGATCTGCGTAGCTCTTAAAAAGAACTGCGATCTGTACGCCTTCAACGTCGCGCAATACTGCGGAGAAGTTATCATCCATATCTGCCGTCGCACCTGCCGTTGCCAGCATTTCGTTATTTGCATAGGACCAGATGAGGCGTCCATTACAGGCTGTCTGAGCCTGGTTGATGACCAGGGAGCGAAAACGCATCTGTGCTAGCGGCTGCGTGCGAAAGATGGGCCTGATAATGGTTTCGGAATTGCTCCTGCTCGCAGCAGTACCGCTCCTACCTCCATTGTGCGTGCAGTCGTGCTTGAGTGTTGAAACGAGGCCGTGTCTGTAATGATGCCTGTTAACAGGCAGGTCGCTGCATCTCTGTTCAAGGGTAACTGTGCTTGCTGTTGAAAGAGGATGAGCAATTCAGCAGTGGCGGCGCTGACTGGATCAATAATATTGACCTGCCCACAACCATGACTGCTGATGTGGTGGTCTATATTAAGAATGGTAGTGGAGTCAAGAAAGGCGCGATGGTGTTCATAGAGCGCACCGTAACGCGTCAAGCTCACCTGCATCCAGGGCAATAACAAGGTCGAAGCGCTCATCCCCCAGAGTGTGTCTGAAGCGTCTCAATGCCTGGCAGGAAATCGAATGTCTTGGGTGCCGGATCTGCGCATACGGGAACGCAGATTTTGCCCATTTCCTGCAGGATATGCGCAAAGCCCAGTGCCGATCCAAGACAATCTCCATCTGGATGTTCGTGGGCGAGCAGTGCAATACGTTGTGCTGGTTCAATCAGCGCCATTGCCTCTTGTACCAGCGTTGCGTCTATCTGTCCAGCAAGTTGCAGGATTATACAATGTTGTGCTCATTAGCAACCTCAGACGTTTGCGCCTTTGCACGTTCCTCTTCCTCAACCTTGTTAATCAGGTCGAAGTACACGTGCCCCTTCTGCTATCGAAGTATCGAGTTTAAAGACGATCTCGGGCATATATCGTAAGACGATCCGGCTTGCCAGTTCGTGACGAAGGTAGCCAGTTGCATTTTTCAGTCCCTTCATCGTGGCTGCTTGCTCTTCTGGTGTTCCCATCACGCTAACGAAGATCTTGGCATGACGCAGGTCTCCACTCACTTCGACATGGGTAATGCTGGCGAAACCGACGCGTGGATCTTTGACCCGTGTGCGTAGCAGTTCACTCAGTTCTATGGCAATGAGTTCGCCCAGTTTCTCTTGTCTATATTGATGTGGCATCTTGCTTGTCCCTTTCCCGGTAGGGTTCCACGCTACTCATTGCATCTCTTCTACCTGTTGACGACCTACCTGAGATAATGTGGCAGAACGTCATTTCCTGGGTAGGGTGTATCGTGCGGACCATCCGTTGATACTAAGATTGCTTCCGAATGATGGGTAGGGGCGTCACCTTGCGTGCGCCCGGTTCCCATTGGACACGGTTCATTGGCACGCGGGCGCACGCAAGGTGACGCCCCTACCCACATGTTCTCGGTTCTTTCTTGAATTAGTATCAACAAATAGTCCTTACGACCGCCCGATCCAGGAACATAGGATATTCTCCGAACCGGGCGGTCGTAAGGACACGCCCCTACCCACATTGGAAGCAATTATGCTCCTGGCTTGACTTTTTCCTGTGAGAATGCCTCGATGATATCACCGACTTCAAAATCAGTAAAGTCTTCGAGGACAATACCACATTCGTAGCCACTAGCAACCTCACGTACGTCGTCTTTGCCACGGCGCAGTGATCCGATTTTGCCCTCGTGTACCTTGTCATCTTTACGCATCAGGCGTGCCTGAGACGAACGCGTCAACTTACCATCGGTGATGCGACAACCAGCAATGACAACAGTCTTACCTGCTTTAAAGATCTGCATGACTTCGGCATGACCATCGATGACCTCGCGTAGTGTTGGCTCCAGCATACCAACCAGAGCGGCCTGGATATCGTCGGTCAGCTTGTAGATGACATTGTAGTAACGAATATCGACGCCGTCTTTCTGTGCTTCCGCTGTGCTGCTCCATCGGCCTTGACGTTAAAACCAATGATGATCGCTCCAGAGGCAGCCGCCAGGTGGACATCGGTCTCGCTGATATTACCGATGCCTTCGTGAATCAGGCGCACCTTGTTGAAGTTCTCTTCGCCTACTTTGGTCAGCGCATTCTTGATAGCTTCAGCGGAACCCTGAACATCGCTCTTGATGATGAGCTCCATCTCCTTGACTTTGCCCTCTTGCATCTGCGTGTAGAGCGTGTCAAGGCTGACCTGATTACTCGCGGCGGCTTTCATCGCGCCGTTTCTCGGTTTCCTGCTGCGCACGTTGTTTGGCGGTACGCTCGTCGGCAACCGCTTCCAGGTGATCCCCTGCCTGTGGAACTTCTGACAGTCCCATGATGCTTACTGGCGTGCTGGGTGGTGCTTTCTGAATACGCTTGCCACGATCATTAAACATGGCGCGTACTTTTCCTGCGATTGCTCCGACGACGATATTGTCGCCCATTTTGAGCGTACCCTGTTGGACCAGGACGGTTGCCGTTGGTCCGCTGTTCTTCTCCAGTCTGGCCTCGATGATGACTCCATTCGCCAGGCGATTTGGATTGGCCCGGATGTCCTGCACCTCGGCGACCAGCAGAATGTATTCCAGCAGCTCGTCGATGCCTTCCCCTTACGTGCCGAGACCGGGACACAGACGATATCACCGCCGTATTCCTCGATAACGACACCGATCTCGGCAAGCTGCTGTTTCACATGATCTGGATTTGCATTGGCTTTATCAATTTTGTTGAGCGCAATGATGATCGGCACTTTTGCGGCGCGTGCATGGTCGATAGCCTCACGGGTCTGAGGCATGACGCCGTCATCGGCTGCGACGACGATAATCGCAATATGGGCTCCCTGTGCACCACGAGCACGCATAGCAGTAAATGCTTCGTGACCCGGAGTATCCAGGAAGGTAATCTTCTTGCCATTCAGTTCAACCTGGTAGGCACCGATATGTTGAGTGATACCACCAGCCTCGCCTGCCGCGACTTTTGTTTTACGAATGGTGTCGAGCAACGATGTTTTACCATGGTCGACGTGACCCATAATGGTGACAACCGGTGGAATAACGATGGTGTCGTCGTCGTTACGTGCCGCCATCATCACTTCGTTGGCTGAGAGTTTTCGCTCCGCCTGAACTGGTGATGCAGCAGCGGCTGTGCTCTGGGTCGGCTCAAAGCCAATATCCTGAGCGACTAATGATGCTTTTTCGTATTCAACGATCTGGTTGATATTGGCAAAGACGCCATGCTTGATCAGCCCTCGGATAGCTTCGTTGGGTGTAATGTTCAATAACTCTGCCAGGTCCTTCACCATAATCTGTGGTGGAAGAGAGATGGGACCAGTTGGTTTCTCTTTGACGACTGGTGCACGGCGCTCATGTGTTTTCTGCGCCGGCGTCGCTGAACGCCCACCTGGACGATCCTCCACCTGGACGCGTTCCACCTCCAGAACGGCCCTGTTGTCCTGCCCGCTGGGCGATTTCCCGCTGCCCCTGGATTGCCTGGACGCATTCCTGGGCGCTGGTATGGTGCGGAATGTTCCCTGTTGCGTCCCTGGTCCACCCTGTCCTGCTGGACGTTGGGGGGCATATCCTGAACCTGAGCGTTGCGGCTGTTGAGTCTGTTGACCTGTTCCTCCTTGACGATAAGAAGGAGCTGGTCGTATTCCACCCTGATCTGATCGTGTTGCCACCTTGATATGGACCACTATTAGTTGACGTGCTGTTGCTGTTGATAGGGAGCATTGTTGCTGCGCGGCTGAGCTGGAGCGTTTCCAGGACGTTGCTGTGTTGCGAGCATCGTACTGTTGCGCGGCTGCCCTGGAGGACCTGCACTTCGTGGCTGAACTGGTGGGTTGCCAGAACGTTGCTGAACCGGAGCACGCCGTTGCGTGGCCCTGATAGGCTGTCCACGTATTGTGCGAGCTGGGTCGTTGTACCTGCTGGACGTTGTGCTGAGGGCGCTGAGGTGTCGTTGCACTTGCCCCTTGTTGCCCGGCAGAAGGTGATGGCGTCGTGGATCTGCTGATGGCGTTGTTGCCGTATCGTCACTTCCATTCTGTATATGAGCCGTTGTTGCCCCTTGAGAACTTGTCTGGGCGGTTACGACGACGCGTGTGTTGGTTTGGTGTCTTGCTCCTGGTTGCCTGGTTGAGCGCTTTCTGGCTTTTGAGCGGGCACTTGTTTTCGCTCGTGTTCCTGTCGGTTTGGCCTGCTCAGTGGCATCTGGGAATTCAGATGTGTCTCTCATGAAGAAGACTCCCTTCTATCTGCTGATGCGCCATATAAGTGGCGCTGGAAATCTCTCTTCACAGCCATAAAAAAGGTCTGTCGCCCTTCTTCAAAAAAGGAGATGGGGACAGACCCTCGTTGGTGCAGTGCCAGGCATGCCTCAGTCTGCGCTCTCTGGCGTAGTGGCTATGGTCTTATATAATCATAGCTGATCGCTCCGCAAACATCGCTTGCTATAACTGCCCTTTAGACGAGGGGCTGTGTCTCTATCAAGAGTAGAGATAAAATGACGCATTGTTCTTTCAATCCTCATCTAACCAAAGATTAGATGCCAGTATTGAATACTTCCTCTCCCTCCTTAACAGGAGAGGGACAATAATAATACGTCTCAGTATATCGTACTCAACTGAGACTTGCAACGGACGTGTAAATCGCGCTACAATGACGTGATAGATCTGCTTGTGCCAGTTTACGCGTTCGCGGATGCGGAGTTGTCGCTTCCTTTTTTCGCGTAGGCATGACTTTTGACTGCAACTGTTGTGACGGGTTCGTCTTTTGGTAAGGTTGCAATGTACGCGTCCAACTCCAGCTCGATCCTCTTCGGAAATGGCAACTTCAAATTCCTGTTCGAGTCGGTGCTTCTTGATCGCGTTCTCCCAGCATGAGCGATCGAGCACAGAGATAAGCTCCTCGCCCAGATTTCTTGCCGGTGGCATCGATCAGCACATGCCCATCGGGTGTGCGCACGACACGCAGAAGTTCACGCTTCGATTTCGTCTCGCGACAGGAGATACAGGTGCGTAGTGGAACGTGCTTCTGTTTCTTTGGTTGTTTGCTTGCTGCCTTTGTCGCCATGCACGCCCCTCCTACTCCCTGTCATATCCATATGCTGAATGAGAACTATGTTTACCACCCCGACCACCAGAGGAACGTCTTGGACCATTATCGCTACGTTCGTGTCTTCCCCCGTGGGAACGGTCACGCCGTGCCGAGTGAGTCGCGACAGGTTCCTGATATTCCTCTACTGGCTCATCGTAGTGTTCGCCCTCGACTGGCTTTGTCACATCGACGCGCCATCCCGTCAGCCTGGCCGCCAGGCGAGCGTTCTGCCCATCTTTTCCGATGGCAAGAGACAATTGCTTCTCTGGAACCGTGACGATTGCTGTATGATCGCTCTCTCGCAACTCTACCTTGAGTGGCTTGACCGGGCTGAGCGCGTTGGCAACGAAGGTGGCAGGATCAGGACTCCACTGGATGATATCAATTTTCTCATCATTGAGTTCATGCACGATATTATTGATGCGCGAACCTCGGACACCCACGCAGGAACCTATCGGGTCAAGACCTTCCTGTCGTGCGACGACGGCTACCTTTGAACGGCTGCCCGGCTCGCGTGCAATCGCCTTGATCTCGATGGTTCCTTCATAGATCTCAGGAACCTCCGACTCAAACAGACGACGTACGAGATCGCGATGCGTGCGCGAGACAAGAATTTGAAGCATACGTCCCTGCACACGACGCACATCGTATACATAGACGCGCAGCTTCTGCCCGGTACGATAACGCTCCGTGGATACTTCCTCGCTGGTGGGCATCACGCCATCTACTTTGTCTGCCTTATCAAGGTCAAAATCAAGCAGCCAGCCACGTGTGGGATCTTTACGTGTGAGGGTGCCGAGGCGGATTTCTCCGACCCAGTTTTTGATCTGATCGTAGAGATGCTCATGCTCAGCCTCGCGAATCCTCTGCAGAATGACCTGCTTGGCCGTTTGTGTTGGAATGCGCGAGAAGATGAACGATGAATCGACATCAATATATTGCCCAAGTGCAGCTTTCGGAATGGTCAGCTGTGCCTCTGCCAGAGAAACTTCCTCGTTGGGGTCTTTAACCTGGGCTACCACTCGTTTCGATGCCCATACGTGCACTTCTCCGTTTTTGTCTACCTCGATACGGACATTCTCTCCGCCTCCGAAGCTTTTACGGTAAGCTGCCAGCAAGGCATTCGCTACGGTTTCCATTACCACTTCGCGGGGTAGTCCTTTTTCGGCAATCAACTGCGCAATTGCAGCCTGAAATTCGCTCCTCATATGCCATAATCCTCCCGCTGGTGTCCGAGTAGAAACTACTTCAATTTGTTCGTGTGCAAAGAAAAAAATGTCTCTGGCAAACAGAAAAGTGGGAGCTACCCACTTTTCGTAAAAAGATTTTCTTAATTCTTTACGTATTATAGCACGTACTAGTCCCTTTGGCTAGTGGCTATCGACACGGTTTCCTATCCAGATTGAAGTTTTCACAAATTACTTCGCGATTGTGACTCTACCTGTAGACGCTTACAATCGCTTTTTTCTCTTATCCTGTATAACACGCTTTCCTGCGAGAATATTCCCTGTCATTGCTCATTCGGTGCTCGCAATTCACCACCGTATAAAGCATGTTTGAGAATATCGTTACTGTGTTCCAGGGTATGCTGATAGGTTTTAGTGATGGTCCAACGGAGCGTGACCTGTCCCCATACTGTCTCTCGCGTTTTTTCCCATACGTCAGATGAGAATTGAGATAGGAGCGCAATCTGTTCTTGTCTGCCAGCGCGAAATTTTGTCAGTCGCATTTCTATGTCTGGTGCCTGCTTCCATGCAATCTCTTCATCGTGTACAAGCATTTCAAAATCTCTATAACGCGCAATTCTTTTGTCATCTTCTACCCTATAAGGCGTCACTTGTTCATCGCTGAGCCAGAGCCTCATGCAAGGAAGCACAACTTGCTCCTCTTGATATTGTATATGCAGAACATGTCGTGCTACTGACCATCTCTCAGGTTTCCTCGCCAATACTGTGTACAGCCTGTCTTCAGGTATCTGTTGTATCGCCCATGGCAAGGTATCTGTGCTTGCTTGCAGTAATGAAGCAAATGATTGTGCGTAATTCATGAAAGAGGTAACCTCCTTGTTTTCAACGATCTAACTTTCGTAGCCAGCTACATTCGGGGGTGGCGTGCTTGTATGATATACTCTTTTATTAGACGAAAAGAAATAGATACGCTCTAGTGATACATACAAAGGAGCAGAAAGATGGCCGTATCGCATCTGAATGAGGACGAACAGGCACTCATTGAAGCTATTCGTGAGATTGCAGTACAGCGTGTAGCCCCACGCGCTGCTCAAATAGATGCTAGTGGAGAGTTCCCGTGGGATATGAAAGAGCTACTGGCTCAGCAGGATATCCTGGCGATGCCGTTTCCAACAGAATATAGCGGCATTGGTGCAAGCGAGCTTGCCATCGTGAGAGCCATTGAGGAACTTTCTCGTTGCTGTGCAACGACTGGCCTGCTCCTGGCCGTCCAACAACTCGGTGCGACACCGATTCTACTGGGTGGCAACGAGGAACAGAAACGTAAATACTTTCCTCCTCTGGCAAGCGGTGAATGGCTGGCTGCCTTTGGCCTGACTGAAGCTGGCTCTGGCTCAGATGCAGCGGCTATGCGCACGGTTGCTATTCGTAGAGGTGATAAGTATATCCTCAATGGGTCGAAACGCTTCATCACAAATGGCGGTCTGGCGCAGGTTAATTCGGTCTTTGCTATGACCGATCCAGAGAAGGGCACGCGCGGCATCAGTGCCTTTATCGTCGAGAAGGATTTTTCCGGCTTCTCGGTTGGCCGCATCGAAGATAAAATGGGCATCAAAGGTTCCCAGACCGCCGAGCTGATTTTTAATGATTGCGAGGTTCCCGTTGAGAATCTCATTGGTCGCGAGGGTGAAGGTTTCAAGATCTCTATGATGACGCTGGATCGAACACGGCCTGGTATTGGTGCTCAGGCGCTTGGTATCGCTCAGGGAGCGCTGGACCTGGCGGTCTCCTACTCAAAACAGCGTATCCAGTTTAATCGGCCCATCGCTGAGAATCAGGGCATTCAATTCATGCTGGCGGATATGGCAACAAAGGTTGAAGCTGCACGCTTGCTGGTTTATAATGTGGCCGAGCTGATCGATAGTGGTGAGAAGCGCTTCAGCCAGTATTCAGCGATGGCAAAGATGTTTGCTTCAGATGCGGCCATGGATGTGACCAATGATGCCATTCAGGTGCTCGGAGGATACGGGTACATGAAGGAATATCCCGCTGAGAGGATGATGCGCGATGCAAAGATTACGCAGATCTATGAGGGCACCAATCAGATTCAGCGCCTGGTCATTGCTCGTGCTCTTCTCTCAGATATGTAAATAATCAGCTGCTCAAAAGGAAAAGGACAATTTTATGGACGCATCGACACGCAAAGAACTTATGCAGATCTTCTCTGAAACGCGCACAATTGCAGTTGTGGGAGCTTCCACCGATGAGGAGAAGCCATCTCACCTGATTCCGCTCTATCTGCAAAGCCAGGGATACCATATTTTGCCCGTTAACCCTCATGGTGGCAAAATCTTTGGCGAGTCCGTCTATCGTTCGCTTGCCGATATAGATATGCCAGTAGATGTAGTAGATGTGTTTCGTCCATCAAATGAGACGCCTGAGATTGCCAGCGAGGCCGTCAAGATAGGCGCGAAAGTGCTCTGGCTCCAGCTTGGTATCGAATTTGAGGAAGCCAGGAAGATCGCAGAAACGGCTGGCCTTACCGTCGTTATGGATCAGTGTATGGGAGCTTTGCATGGGGCCTTTGGCCTTGGCCCCGGCCCTCACGCACCAATGGAGACCTGGAAGAGCGGAGAGAGATAGATCATCTTTTCAGACTTAGAAGAGGATACTAAAGTATGCCATCAGTCTCGTTCGACCCTATTGCACACCTTTATGATGCTACCCGTGGCTATCCTGAGGCCGCTGCTCGCCAGATTGCGCAGGCGATTGAGCAAGCGGCCCATGCTACTGCACAAACCTCATTTTTAGAGGTTGGGGTTGGTACCGGGCGTATTGCTTTCCCTCTAGCTTCCCTTGGTCATATCTATACCGGTGTGGATATTTCGCGCAAGATGTTGTCCGAATTTGAGCGAAAGCTATGTCTGGATGGATGGCAGGAAGATGTACGTCCGTGGGGTGCTTTGCCGGATGAAAATACAGAGCTTGCTACCTTTGTACAGCGTTTTGATTGTGAAGGGAAGCATGCTTCAATGCGCCTGGTCTGCTCTGATATGACGCAGTTGCCTTTTCGGGCTGCCTCCTTTGATATCGTAATTGCCGTTCATGTCTTCCATCTTGTTTCAGACTGGCAACTGGCTGTGCGTGAGGCGTTACGTGTGCTGCGCCCTGGTGGTATGTTGCTGCATTGTTGGGATAAGAACGCGAAGGGCGATCTGCAGCTGATCGGTAACCAGTGGAGTACAATTTTACAAGAACTTGGGTATGTGACAAAACGTGCTGGTGCAACCTCTACTCACATGGTTTTCGACTGGTTGCGTGCTCAGGGTTTCCAATCCGAGATGCTGGCACCGATGTTCTGGAAGATGTCTATGACGCCGCGCCAGGCAATCGAGAACTTCACGCAGCGCTACATGTCTGGCACGTGGTCGATTCCTGATGACATCTTTTCCGTTGCCAGTGAGCGTCTCTGGCAATGGGCCAATACCTGTTACGGCTCTCAGATCGATGCCTTGCGCCCTCAGGAACGCAGTTTTATCATCAGTACGGCGAGAGTGTAGTTGCTTGTTGCCATGGAATTAGTTATTTTTGCAGGTTTACAGGCAGCCGGTAAAAGCACCTTCTTTCGTACATATTTTGCAACGACTCATGTGCTTGTGAGCAAAGACCTCTTGCATAATAATAAGCGTCCTTCACGTCGACAGCATCAGCTCGTCGAAGCAGCTCTACAGGCCGATTCTTCTGTGGTAGTCGATAACACCAATCCTACTCTGGAAGACCGTGCGGAACTGATTCAGTTGGGTCGTGTATATGGCGCTGAAATTATAGGGTACTATTTTGTACCAGAGGTGCGCCAATCGCTTGCTCGTAATAAGCAACGTATAGGCAAAGAGAAAGTGCCCGATGTTGCTATTTTTGCGACGATGAAGAGATTTGTACGTCCCACCTATGAAGAAGGTTTTGACAAGCTATTCTGTGTATCCGCAAACGATGATGGAACCTTTGATGTAGGCTGTATACTGAGATAGTTATAAATCTATTGTGTCAGGCGCTGTGTCGCATTCCTGATACCCTCCAATGGACGGATCAGAACTTTATCGATGCGCCTGCCGTCCATATCAACTACTTCAAAGACGAATTGATCGATAGTGACGCTATCTCCTGCCTTCGGAATACGACCCATGTATGCCAGTATCATCCCTGCAAGCGTTCGATAGCCGCGATCCTGTTCACCATTGTTCTCTGGGAGACCAAGCTTCTCGCGCACGTCTTCTTGAGGTACCATCGCATCGACCAGCCAGCTCCCATCCGCTCGCGGTACAAAGGCATTGTGTTGCGGCTCATCATATTCATCCTGAATCTCACCCACGAGTTCTTCCAGCGCATCCTCTAGCGTGAGCAGCCCCACAATCTGACTATATTCATCGATAACGATGGCCATATGAATGCCCCGGCGGCGAAATATGGTCAGCAGATCATCAACGTGCTGGTAGGCGGTGACAAAGAATGGAGGACGCGCCAACTTCTTGAGATCCACACTTTCATTTTGATCACGTCTGAGCAGCAGATCTTTGGCATAGAGGACACCCACGATATTATCGAGCGAGTTCTCATACAGCGGAAGACGGGAGAAACCCGATTCCATGAAGGTTTCGGTCACTTCTTGCAAAGATGTTCCAACCTCTACAGCTACGATATCTGTGCGTGGCTGCATGACTTCGCCAACCGTGCGGTCGGTAAAACGGAACACGCGATTGATAAACTCCTCTTCCTCGCTCTCAACAGTACCACTTACCGCACCTTCACGTGCAAGATAGACGATATCTTCTTCCGTTACGGAGGATTTGCGAGCCTGTCCTTGCCCAATCAGATGTAAGACCAGGCTGGTAGAAAAATTGAGGAAGGCGATAGCAGGCTTCAGCACAACTGATAAATTGGTCATAAATGGTGCTGTTCTCGTCGCGAGACCTTCGGCTGACTGTAATGCCAGCCGTTTAGGGACAAGCTCTCCCAACACCAGCGAAAAGTAGGCGACGAGCGCAACGACGCTGGCTAGAGCAAGCGTATCGGCGTATGGCTTGAGAAAAGGAACCAGCGCGAAAAGAGTTGCCAGTGGTGCGCTGAAGCTGGCACCACCAAACGCGGCTGCCAACGTATTAATGAGTGTCATACCTACCTGTACGGTAGCCAGAAAGCGGTCAGGATTTTCTGCCAGCACAAGCGCCTGTTTCGCGCTCTTTTGTCCATCATCAACCATCTGCTGCAAACGGCTACGTCTTGCTGAGACAATGGCGATCTCTGCAGCGGCGAAAAAGCCATTTGCCAGAAACAAAATAAATGTTACTGCAATCTCAATCCATAAAGAATTAGACATGTACCACACCTTATAGTTGCTGATGTATCGAAAACGTATTTCTTTTTACACGGCTGATTTTCTTGACGTGATACATTTTAGCATAAAGTCTCTGCTTTGCATTTGTATGGGTGCATATCGTATACCCACAATGCACCGTAGGCTCTAGATCGAATTACATTGACTTTAACAAATGCGGGATTTCCCCAAATGATGCAGCAAAAATGCAGAAATGTGTATAAAATGGTAGGGACCCGGTTCTACCGGGTCCCTACGGGATTTGGCGTGTTGATATATGAAACACGCTTCTCGCATCGGCTTTTAGCAAAATAGTTGGAATCAATGGATCAATCTAGCCCTACGGAGACAACTATTTCCCATCAATCGCGCGAACAATAATCTCAGAGATATCCTCGATCTTCATCTTGTCTTCAGCTTCGACGCCTTTGATGCCATCCTCAAACATGGTGATGCAGAAGGGACAGGCAGCAGCCAGGACCTCGGCCTCTGTCGCCAGTGCTTCGTTGACGCGATTCTGATTGATGCGTGTGCCGATCTTTTCTTCCATCCAGGCGCGTCCACCACCGCCGCCACAGCAGAAGCTCTTGTTGCGATTACGTCCCATTTCGCTGATGCCGTTGCTGTTAATGACATTGAGGACACGTCTAGGTTCATCGTACACATCGTTGTAGCGTCCGATATAGCAAGGATCGTGATAGGTAAGTTTGCGCTCATCGAAGCCTTCAGGCAGATTGAGCTTGCCCTCTTCCCGCAATGAGTTGATGAAGACGCTATGATGCACAACCTCATAATTGCCACCAAGCTGCGGATATTCGTTCTTGATGGTATTGAAGCAGTGTGGACATGCAGTAATAATCGTGCGCGTCTTGCTGGCGACCGCTGTACCATTACTTCCTGAGTGTCCATTCTGACTGGTATAGTTGTTGTCCTGTTCGGCACTATTAAAGCCATACCCGTTCAGCGTCTCAATGTTCTGTTGTGCCTGCATCTGCCACAGATATTCGTTTCCGATACGCCGTGCTGGATCGCCCGTACAGGTTTCTTCAGGACCAAGAATGGCAAAATCAACCTTCGCAGCCTTGAGAATCTTTGCGACGGATGTCGCGACCTGCTTGTTGCGCTGGTCAAACGATCCCATACAGCCCACCCAATACAGCACCTCGGCATCAGGATTCTCGGCCAACAACGGAATATCCATGCCAGCAGCCCATTCGGCGCGTTTATCGTTGCTGATCTCCCAGGGATTGCCGTTGCGCTCGATATTGTTGAAGAGTGAGGTGACTTCAGTCGGAAAGTCGCTCTCTTCCATCACCAGCGAGCGGCGCATATCGACGATCTTGGGGACATGTTCGATAGCGACAGGACAGATCTCCATACAGGCCATACAGGTTGTGCAAGACCAGAGGGCATCGGTGGTAATGGTACCGCCAACCATTGGCTCAGAATGGGCCTCTTTTTCGTCTTTTGTCTTATCGGCTCTGACTCCAGCGATGCCAAGCTTGCTATAAAGAGAGTTCTCGCCCAGAATCTCCGCGCTATTGACGAAGAGTGCCTCTTTGACGCCCAGAATAATCTCTTTAGGGAAGAGTGGTTTACCTGTATTAGTTGCGGGACAGACGGTATTGCAGCGTCCACATTCGGTGCAGGCATATCCGTCGAGCAGCTGTTTCCAGGTGAACTGTTCGACTTTGGAGACGCCATAATCGTCGCGCTCTTCAATGTTCTCCAGCAGTGGTAGTGCTCCACGCGGCTTGTAGTTGCGGAAGAAGATATTGAAGGGAGTTGCCATCAGGTGCAGATGTTTGGAGCGTGGCAGATAGATCAGGAAGGAGAGCACCACTGCGATGTGCAGCCACCACATAAAACGATAGGCAATAATATCATTTGCCGTACCTGCAACGCTGAACCAGGGACCGATGACCGAGCCGATAGGTGTCCATGCGACTCCATTGCTGGCAGCGAACTCAAAGCCTTCGACGAGTGCCAGAGTGATAATAACCAGCAGAATCAAGCCTAGAATGATGAAGCCATCCCAGGGGCCATGTAGAAAGCTGTTGAGTTGTTTTGGGCGTACAAGGCCACGTCGGATGGCGAAGACGATCAAAGCAAAGAAGACCAGGATAACAAGCACATCCAGGATAACAGCAAATATCCGATTGTCGCCCACCAGGGGGAGAGAGCCGTTAAAGGCACCAAGGATCAGATTTAGTAGCCCAAACTGGATAACAATAAAACCCCAGAAGGTGAAAAAGTGCGCAAGACCTGGAAGAGGATCACGTAGCACTCCTTTCTGGCCCAGTACACTCTGGAAAAACTCGCCGATGCGATCATCGATGTGATCCGTGCGATTTTCCGGGCGTGCTTTTATCAGTAATGTGACTAATTGACCCGCGCGGAGACCGAAGAGAACCAGTGCTCCCAAAAAGAGAAGTATAAAGAGCGTGGTGTCAATCCAGCCCACCGTTGGGCGAATGACAGGGGGAGTCATAATAACCTCCGTCTGTATGGGGTATTGCAAGATCAACCCCAATTTGTGACTCTGCATCCCATCAAATCTGGGTAGGGGCGTCACCTTGCGTGCGCCCGTTACCTGATAGACGATGTTCATCTGAAAGCGGGCGCACGCAAGGTGACGCCCCTACCCAGATTCGTTGTGAAGAACAGAGCGACTTTTTTATGCTTTGCGCCTTTTCACTTCTTCAGTAAGCTTTGGCAGAATAGTGAGCGCATCACCTACAACACCATAATCGGCAAGTGAGAAGATGGGAGCCTGCTCATCTTTATTAATCGCGATGATATATTTGGAACCCTTCATGCCTGCAATATGCTGAATTGCTCCACTGATGCCACAGGCGATATACAGCGTTGGCTTGACTGTCTTTCCTGTCTGCCCGACCTGGTAGCTATAAGGGAGCCAGCCAGCATCAACGATAGCACGAGTTGCGCCCGGAGCACCACCCAGTTCTTTCGCAAGATCCTCGACGAGGTGATAGTTCTCCGCTTTGCCTAATCCGCGTCCGCCACTGACAATCACGCTTGCATCTTCCAGAGCGGGACCATCGCTGGCAACCGCAACTGTTTCAAGCACCTTAATGCTCTGTGCCTGAGCACTGAAAGAGGCGTTAAGTTGTTCAATCTCTGCTGTACGGCCCTCGTAATGTTCCAGGCCAAATGCCTTGGGACGTGTTAGCACAACGCCTGTTCCTTGTTGCGGGTGCGTTGCAGTAACGACCGTCTCGCCACCCCAGGGGACGATCACCTGCAATTGATCGCCAGCAAATGAGAGATCGGTTGCGTCGGTAATCAGGCCCAGATTGTTGCGTACGTTCAGGCGAGCTGCAATGTCGCGTAGATCGTAAGTTGTCGCCATCAGTAGCAGGTCCGGTGTGTGTTGTTGCAACAGGCTACTAAGCGTGTCGACGGCGGGCAGAGTGAGATAGTTATCGTAGGTAGCATCGGCGTGGACATATACTTTTTCCGCACCATACTCTCCTAATGTAGGAGCAACATCATTGGCTGCCGCGCCAAGCACAATTGCTTCAGCTCGTCCCAGCTTCGCGGCTTTTCCCAGTACTTCTAATGATGAGCGAGCAGGCTTGCCATCTTCCAGCTCAACCAGTACCCAGATTGTCTTTGTCATAGCATTTCCTCTTTTATTATATACCTGCGGTGGGCGTCGTAAACGCGGCCCGTACGATTATAGGAGCTGGTATTTTTGCAAGAAATCGGCGATATGTTGGGCGGCGTTGCCATCGTCTTTGACGACCTGTCCAGCCGCACGTGCTTCTGCCGTTCCAATAGTCAGAACGCGTTCGCGTGCCCCGGCTTCACCAACCTGTGCGGCATCGATAGCGAGATCAGCTAGTTTTAACTGGTTGAAGGGCTTCTTTTTGGCTCCCATGATCCCTTTCATGGTGGGATAGATGGCCTCAAACGATCCGCTGGCAATGGTGACGAGGGCGGGCAATGTTGTTTCAACCGTTTTATAGCCAGTAGGAGTGACACGCTTGATGACCGCTTTGGAGCCTTCGACTTTGATTTCGCGTGCGAATGTGAGCTGTGGCAGATCAAGGAACTCTGCAATGCCGCCAGGGACCATACCAGTGTACCCATCAGTGCTCTCGGTAGAGCAGAAGATGAGGTCCGCGTTTTCCTTTTTCAGCACTGCCGCCAGGACGCGAGCCGTACTGATGGCATCGGAGCCAGCGAGTGCAGAATCGGTGACCAGGATGGCGCGGTCGGCACCCATAGCCAGGGCGCGGCGCATGCCTTCCTGAGCTGTTGTGGGTCCCATACTGACAGCGACCACTTCGCTATTCCCAAGTGTATCGCGCAACTTAATAGCCGCTGAAATAGTGCTTTCGTCGCCTGGATCGAGCACCAGAGAGACGCCACTACGCACCAGGCGTTTTGTCTCTGGATCAAGCTTGCTGACGGTTGTATTTGGGTCAGGTACCTGTTTTATGCAGACAAAGATTTTCATTATATTGTACGCCTCTTCTTTTTGATAGGACATAGGAAGGAAGGAAACTACGTCGTTTCTCTATAGCTTATCCTATTCTACCTACGTAGAAAAGAGGGTGTCAACGTTGCCAGCTAACGATGTCGATGTCTCGTTTGCCGTTATACACACGTATAAGATAAGATGAGGGAAAATCATTCAAAGCATAAAGGAGCTATCATGCAGACGCGACAACTTGGGAATACGGATATGCATATCACCACAATTGGCCTCGGCACCTGGGCAATTGGTGGCGGTGGCTGGGCAGCTTCCTGGGGAGAGCAGGACGACAATGATTCTATTGCAGCCATTCAGCATGCCGTTGATCTTGGCCTGAACTGGCTTGATACCGCTGCAGTGTATGGCCTGGGGCATTCCGAAGAAATGGTTGGGCGAGCGCTAAAAGGCCGCTCGAACCGCCCCTATATTTTCACTAAGTGTTCGCGCAAGCTGGGACCGGATGGTAAGCTTATGGGTGTACTCAAAGCGGATTCTATTCGCCAGGAAGTCGAAGATAGCCTGCGCCGCTTGCAAGTCGATGTGATTGATCTCTATCAAATTCACTGGCCCGTTCCCGATGAAGATATCGAAGAGGGTTGGCGTACAATGGCTGAATTGAAGAAAGCCGGCAAGGTACGCTATATCGGAGTGTCGAACTTTAATGTGAGCCAGTTGCAGCGCATTCAAGAGATCGCGCCTGTCAGTTCGCTCCAACCGCCCTATTCGCTCGTCAGACGTGACATCGAAAACGAGATTCTGCCCTTCTGCCAGCAACATAATATCGGCGTCATCGTCTATTCTCCGATGGCTTCCGGCCTTTTGACAGGCGCTATGACGCCCGAACGTATTCAAAATCTACCTGAGGATGATTGGCGCACCCGAAATGCTCAGTTCCGTGAACCACAACTCTCGCGCAACCTGTCTCTAGTGACACTCCTTCAAGACATTGGCAAGCGTCATGACAAGACACCCGGCGAGGTTGCAATTGCCTGGACGCTCCATAATCCAGCCGTTACCGCCGCAATCGTCGGCAGTCGTCGCCCATCTCAACTCGATCAAGTCATCGGGGCCGCCGACTTCACATTAAACGAAAGCGAAATTCAAGAGATCGACACATTTTTCCGCACTCACGTGTAGGGCCTACCCGGTACGGGTCAGATTTTTATTCAAACCGGATATGATTGGCGGTAGGGGCCAGATTTATCGTGCCCTCGCCGCTTGCCCCATTCATGGGGGAAGGCGTCTTTTTTCTTTTTAAAGAGCATGATCGTGCCCACTAACGTAGCAAGGGAAATATATTCAAATGAATAGTGAAAATGGAAAAGAACCGGATATAGAAGCGTATCAGCAATCCCTTACATTAATCCAACGTTGCCTCACGCCATCTGGCTTTGTCGCATCGCCAGTTAGCATTGACAATTACGCTCGTATCTGGACACGTGATGGGGTAATCACAGGATTGGCCGCGCTCGCTAGCGGAGAGAAAGACCTGATAAAAGGTTTCGATAACACCTTAAGCACGATAGCCGCCAATCAGGGCAAGCATGGAGAGATTCCCAGCAATGTCTCCGTTGATGGAAACGAGGTCAGTTATGGTCGCCTTGCTGGCCGCGTTGATGCCGCGCTCTGGTACGTCATCGGCGTCTGCGCTTTGTTAAACAACACAAAGCGCTCCTCTCAGAAAGTGCGCTTCCTGCTCAGCGTGGAACGCGCCCTCTACCTGGCTGAATGCTGGGAGTATAACGATCGTGGCTTTCTCTATACGCCTATTTCCGGGAACTGGGCCGATGAGTATGTGCAGCAAGGGTATGTGCTCTCTGACTTGCTACTCTATGAGATGGCATTGCGTAGTGCAGGACAGGTCTTTACTAATAAGGAATGGCAAAAAGAAGCGACAGAGTTGCGGCGCATGCTAGAAGTGAACTACTGGCCGCGTGAAACACTGGTCGAGGATGCTCTAATTTATCACTCCCTCGCGTATCGTGAGCAATTGAAGCATGGCGAACCGAAATACTGGTTACCTGCATTTTCTCCTGCGGGCTATGTATCCTATTTTGATGGAATGGCTCATGCCCTGGCTCTCATTACCGCCCTGGGTGATGGTGAACAGCAGCAACAGACGGTAGAGTATGTCAATAGCCTGGAGGAACAGATTGGTAGTGCTCTCTTGCCCGCTTTCTGGCCTGTAATTAAGCCAGGAGATCCTCAATGGTCTGCTTTAGAGGCAAATCATCTCTATGAGCAGATAAAAAATCAGCCGTATCTGTATCATAATGGAGGATTATGGCCTATGCTCACGGGATTATATGCGGTGGGATTGGTGCAACACCAACAGAAAGAACGCGCTGGACAACTATTAAGCACGCTTAATGCAGCGAATGCACAGGGTCGTGAGGGGCGTCAGTGGGAATTTGCCGAATATCATCATGGTCAGACGCACGCTCCGATGGGTACCCATTATCAGGCATGGAGTGCAGCGGCTGGAGTGTTGGCGCACCAGGCGATCTGGCATGACACTATACCATGGCCTCTATCTGTATAGCATTGCCTTTCAAAACATATCGATTATGCTGAAAACGCCCGTATAGTGTACAGCATTTGGTTCTGCAGAGTCCGATCTCGACCATTAAACCCTTTCGCAAAATCATGAACCAACCATTGGGCGCGATAAATCTGGCCCGTACGGTGGGCGGCATGAATGCGGCCCGTACGGTGATGCATCAATGCAAAATCATGAACCTCACCCCTTGTTGTGCTATCCTATAGATAAGAAACACCAGGTATGCTATACTCACTAAAGGCATACAGGCCACCAACTATAAGATGGCTGCTAGAAGACATTACAGTGTAGTAACAAAAGGATCCAATGGAAGAATTGCCCTCTGATGGCAACCTTAGTGACAAGAGTATGAGTCCGATTGCCATCGTATCTCAGTTGTTGCAACTTGTTACAAGTATGCAGCATATCGATGAACTATTGACCTGGATCGCGAACATCCTGGTAGAACGTTTTGACGTGGTTTCTGTTCAGATCTGGGCCAATCAGGCTTACGGTGCGAGGCGAGTGCGCCGTAAGCTGCGTGCCAGTGCCAGTCAGAATCCTTCCCAGGATTTACAGGTGTTTGAAGGTGCCGAGGTTCGCACTTTTGTTGAACGTATGTTACGTGAACAACGGAGCGTTATGTCTATTCCTGTAACCAGTATTTTTTCTCGCTACCAGGCGGGTCTTCTCGCCCAGGAGAATTGTCGATACTGGACAATATATTTTCTCAGTAGGGACGTATTACTGTCGCCCCCACAAAGGCATGCAGAGAAAGACGAGGTCTCTACCCCTCTTCAGATGATCTTCTCTTTGTTTACGCAACAACCATTACAATCATCACAGACACGCGCAGTTACTTTTCTGATAGAGCAGTCGTTCCGTATTGCGATCAGTCAGGGGCTTGTGAACAAGTCTACGCAAAGTTCTCATGATGCTTGATGGAGTAAAAAACTGCCAGGCGAAATTTATGAGGATTGTGTGCTGAAATTAGCGGTGTTGTCGTCTCTGCAAAATCGCTGCAATGACCAGCACAAAGCCTGCAATGCATAAAGGCAACCCGATAGTCTGGCCCACCGTTGCCCATAGCAATGCCCCCCCAATCTCCAGCACCAGCCCACCCACGAAAAGCATCACTATAGCTATATTCGAGCTTTCAAACGCTGTCTTTATCTCCTGACGACCATAGATAGGTGCAACGGAGTGCGTTGTCTCAACTTGCTTACTCTCTGTACCTTCCTCAACGTTCTCATTTTCAGCACTCTGCTCGAATGTAGTCTCATTTCCTGATGCATAAGTTTCAATTGCTGAACGAAGTTCCGTGTATAGCGTCTCGATCTTTTGACGTGGTGCGCGGATGTATACCTTACGCTGTCCCTCGCTGACCAGCAATTCGCGGAAGAGCGGCTCAAAGTTCTTCTGCCGTACTGCTACATTGCGAATTTTCGTCAGTGAAAGGGCATCTAGAAAGAGGCGTTCGCGCGGAAAACTGACAAAATAGTAGCCAAGCAGACGTTGATTAGTGAGAATCAAGTCGCAGGCGGTGCTGCGTTTCTCGTGCCCTCCATCCCATATGGCAGGTAGAGTCAGTAGCGGCTGTTCACCTGGCTGCAAATGGTTGCCTAATCCCTTAACCTGGGCTAAAATCTTTTGTGGTGTACTTATTTTGTTTGCCACTGGTAGCGCTCGGCCTTTCTGTATTCCTTTTATCGTTATCTTATTGCAACAAATTATAGCATAGTTGTCACCATGACCCCTTCGTCAGCTGTAAACACACTGAAAAAATCAGGTAAAAACAGGAGAGACATCAGGTAAATAGAGGAGAATACAACGCTGTTTTGCTTGCATGTCTTCTGTTAACATAGCTTCAAATCTCGTTTGGGACGTTCCCTACTGCATAGACCTTATCTGCCATCTCTGTTTGAATACTCTCTTCAAGTGCTGTGCTTGATATATAACCTCGCAGCCTCCTACAATTTCAATGCATGAATAATTAATGCAGCCATAAAGCCGTATCATCGTTCGCTCGTGTTACTCTAAAGGGGAATTTCTATGCCTGGCTTACTTGCGGCGCGTGCCCAGATGGGCACATCGCTCGCGTTCCATATTATCTTCTCAGCCCTGGGAGTGGGCGTTCCTCTGCTCCTATGTATTGCTGAAGGACTGGCGCTCAAGACGAAAAATCCTATCTGGATGCAACTCACGAGGCGCTGGACGCGAGCTTCGGCTATTCTCTTTGCTATCGGTGCCGTTTCAGGTACGATTCTCTCGTTTGAATTAGGATTGCTCTGGCCCACGTATACAAAATTCGCTGGTGCGGTCGTGGGCCTGCCATTTATGTTGGAGGGCTTTGCCTTCTTTACCGAGGCGATTTTCCTGGGCCTCTATCTTTATGGCTGGGATCGCCTCTCGCCCCGTGCTCACTGGCTCTGCTCCTTCCCAATCTGGATCAGTGGTCTGGCCTCAGCATGGTTTATCGTGAGCGCCAACTCGTGGATGAATACGCCAGCAGGCTTTGTGATCAAAAATGGCAAGGTCACAGGTATTAATCCAATTCAGGCCATGTTCAATCCTAGCACTCCCTATGAAACGGTGCATATGATGCTGGCCTGCTACGTTGCGAGTGGTTTTGGAGTGGCGGCTATCTATGCATTTGGTATATTGCGTGGAAAGAATGACGAGTACCATCGCAAGGGTCTGATGCTGGCAATGGCGATGGGCATGATTGCGATTCCACTGCAGATTATGAGTGGAGACTTCAATGCGCGTTTCTTGTATGATGCGCAACCAACCAAATTTGCGGCGATGGAGGGAGTATTCCATACTGAGAAGGGTGCGCCGATTACGATAGGTGGTCTGGCTGATCCCAAAACGGGCAAGGTCTATTATGCTCTGGAGATTCCCGACGGTTTGAGCCTCCTGGCAACCTACAATCCCAATTCGACGGTCAGAGGTCTCGATGCATTGGCCCCCAGTACGGATTGGCCGAACGTGGAGTTTGTGCATTTCTCGTTTGATGGTATGGTTGGTAGTGGTTTCTTCGCGCTATTTGTAGCGTTTGTATTCTGGTTGCTGTATTGGCGTAAGAAACGCACTTTATCAACGAACCGCCTGCTGTTGCTTGGTATCTTGCTCACAGGTCCTTTGTCCTTCCTGGCAATCGAGTTCGGCTGGATGGTGACAGAGATCGGGCGTCAGCCGTGGGTCATTTATGGATACCTGCGCACGAAGGATGCAGTGACGACGGCCCCCTGGCTAGATTATAGTTTCCTGGTCTTCTCTTTGATCTATGTGCTATTGGCGGTTACTCTTATCTGGTTGCTTCTGCGTGTAGCGCGTTCGCCGTTGCCACAGGTTGGCACACCGGGAGAGGTGCAGCAGCAGCCGGAAACAGTGGGAGTATAATTATGAGTGTTGCATTAATTGCCCTGGTCGTCCTCTGGTGGGGGTTGATCGCTTACGCTGTACTCGGTGGAGCTGATTTTGGCGCAGGCGTGTGGGATCTGCTGGCATTCGGCAAACTGGCCGAGCGCCAGCGTCAGTTGATCAATCATGCTCTAGGCCCGGTATGGGAGGCGAATCATACATGGTTGATCTTTTTGATTGTGGGCCTGTTCAATGTCTTTCCGCCCGCCTTTGCCGCTCTTTCTACAGCACTCTTTGTACCTTTTAGTATTGTGCTGGTTGGCATCGTGTTGCGTGGCGCATCATTCATCTTTAGCTACTACTCTGTTAATGCGCAGGGACCATTTGCTCTCTGGTGGGGGCGTGTCTTTAGCGTAACGAGCTTAATTACACCTTTCTTCCTGGGTGCTAGCGCCGCTGCTGTTGCCAGTGGCAAGCTCCTGGCTCCTGATGGAACTGCACGCGCCGATCTGTTTGCTTCCTGGACCTCACCGTTCGCTCTGACGATTGGAGCAATGGCTGTTGTACTCTGTTCGGCTCTTGCCGCTGTCTATCTGACGGTGGAGGCGAGGAATGATAAGGATGAAGATCTGGCGGAGCAGTATCGTCTGCGTGCATTAATCGCAGGTGCGGCAACGGCTGTGCTGGGTGCGCTGGGCCTGTTCTTTTCGATCAGCGATGCACCTACTTTGTGGAGCGGAATGTTGTCTCATGCCCTTCCGGTGGTGATTGCTACCATGATTATTGGACTTGCTACGGCCATCTTCCTGTTTCAAAGACATTATCGCCTGGCGCGTGCTTTTATCATTGCGGAGGCAGCGTTTTTGCTCAGTTCGTGGGGTCTTTCTCAGTATCCGTATGTCATTCCACCACATTTCACAATCGATAATGCTGCCAATGCCCCTAATGTTATTGTAACCTTGTTGATCGGCATTGGTATTGGCTTGCTGATCCTGATTCCGTCCCTCTACTACCTGTTCGCCGTTTTTAAACTCCCCTATCCTATTCCGGGAGTGAGAAGGCAAACGAGACAGGAGTTGCAACAAAAGGCGGAGGCGAAATAACTACCTGATAGGGGACTGCGTTCACGATACCCTTGATCTTATCGGTCTCCCTGCCACACGAGATAAATCAAGGGTGTTTCTGATATAATGTGAGTAATGTAAACACGACCCCTACAGTGGGTGTCGTAAATGCAGACCTGCCATTGAATAGGGAATAGAGTTTATGTCTCAAATGGAACCTCCTGTTGATTCATCGCAAAGGCACTATTCTCCAGGCAAACGTGCCTTCAGCAAAAGAGTGAGCGATCACCTCGCTAATGAACGTACATTTCTTGCCTGGATACGTACTGGTCTTGCAATCATCACCTTTGGATTTGTTGTACAACGCTTTGGTTTACTCCTGCGCCAACTCGGTGTGAAGCCAACGCTGATTTCCTCTTTGCACTCTTCTACCCTCATAGGTGTGGGCCTGACTCTGCTTGGTATTATTATGATGGTTGTTGCTCTCATCAATTTTCTCCAGAATCGTCGCGCGATAGATAAAGAGGAATTTTATCCGCATGCCACTTTTTCTATTTTGCTAACGCTTCTGGCATGCCTCATCGGGCTTCTATTGGCGTTCTACCTTGCATTTACTGGCTGATATCGAGCTATGTTTTAGTAATAATATGTTATTGTCACACAGAACGAAAAGAGTTATACTACTAGGGGTTTCTTCAAAAACAAGACGTTTGTCGTTTTCACCATGAAGGTGAGGAACAGAGAGACACAAGATGACAGAGCATGATCGCCAGGAGAGAACAGATCATCTAGAAACTACAATATACTCTATCGAGTCATTGCAACAAACAGGCGTGCTAAATATAGAGCGTGCTAAAGGTGGCGTACGCGAAACCGCTAATCTTGTCTTCCTACAAGGGCAGGTAGTTGAGGCCGCCGCTGGTAGCCGTATCGGCCAGGATGCTTTAGATTGGGTGATTACCTGGGGAAGTTGCCGCTATACCTTTGATGTCAAATTTCCCTCAGAGATTGTTGTAGCACCGCTTTCTCTTCCTCCTGCTGATGAAGCAAGCCATGCAACATCACCTCTAAGCTTTATTTCACAGGTTGTGCAAAAATATACGCACACTCCTACTACTGCTCAAGCCGGCCAGGAGACTGTTCCAGAAAAGGCACCTTCCACTCCTCCTCTCCCTATTCCCAAAACTCCCTTTCCAGCCGCTTATCCGCTCAATCCACCTACACCTATTCCTCCCATTCCAGGGCAACAGATCGAGATGACACGCCCACGTGCACCTTTCCGCTTGCTCAATGGTTCCGAGGCCGTGAACTATATGGAACGTTTTGGTCTATCGCGCCTGCATCGCCACGTCTTCTTCCTTCTTGATGGACAACGTACCGTAGTAGATGTCGTGAGGTTGACTGGCCGCTCTTTCTATGAAATTCAGCGCATCCTTGCGGATTTAGAGCGCTTAGGGCTGATAAGAATGGAGCATACATCGATTGGTGAGAGTATGAATGGCATGTAATGTGGGAAAGGTAAGTGGTCTCATAATGCTGGATCGTTTCTCATGCAAAAATGGTATTGTCATCTATTAATTAAAAATGTATATGCTGGTACATTATCTATTCTCATTCTTGTTGTAATATAGTCCGCTACATTGCAAGATGCCTTAAATGTAAATTATCTCTTCTATTTCGTAGGATTTCAGAAGGTAAATGCATTCTTTGTTGTAACCAGAAAAGGTCGCAACAAAGAATGCATTTTGTAATGTCGCAAGCTTGAATGCTCACCTCATTGATGAGGTGAGCATCGCTTTACTAGAGTGCCGGGTAGGCGTTCTGGACCAGGACGTTAAATCCAGCCTGGAACCATGCGCCGGAGACCGGAGCGTTAGCCATTGCGCCAGTCGGCATATTGTTGTTCAGTGCGTCACCACCAAAGGTCGGGTTGCACATGGGGTCGTAGCCCTTGCCCGTTGGGTTAGAAGGACCTGTTGGGATGAGTGAGCTTGAACCATCAGACTGACCGGGAGGCTTGATCCAGACATATGCGGCATATCCGTTGCCGGGATTGGCCTGTGGACGAGCACCGATACCGCTGGGCTGGTTGCACCAGTTGCCGGCATCGATTCTCTTATCCAGTCTGGAGGCGTTGACGAATGTGTTCAGGTCAGTTGATGTGCTCGGACCTGTTGGACGGCTTGCACCACCCCAACCATTGCGCGATGTATCGGTCAGCATTCCGATGGTGCTTGGGAAGCCTGAGGCAATCATAGCGGCCTTCCAGGCGGCATCGAAGGTGGACTCATCGATATATGTATTCCACTGGTAATACGTAGCGGAGCGTACGGGATTGCCACCGATCGACTCGTTGGCAGTCATGTACGGTTCGCTTGTCACCGAGGCGTTTGCTGTGTCGCTAATGAAACCGTCAACACTATTCACGCCAGCGGTCGTTCCCTTGATCGTGTTACCAATCAGGGTTACAGCAGGCTGGAAGTTGCTGGTCCAGCCGAGCCAGGCAAAGTGGCCGATGTCGACATAGTTGTAGACGTTCGAGATTGCATGTAACTTGTTCAATGCGTACTGGACGCCCTGCACATATGCGCCGCTGGAGTTGGCCTCGGCACATTTTGCAATACCCAGATTTGTGACCAGGTTAGGCAAGGAGTCCGGCTCGATAACTGCAGCGATACGCAGGTTGCTGTACTTCGCCTGGCTCAGTGCAGCGGCAATGGGATCGATATACTGTGACTCATAAGTGGCAAGGCCATTGTTTGCCACTGACAGCTCACCATTAGACGCCAATGCTGCGCAGTCACGATCAGGCAGGTCATAAACGACAATGGTGATTACGATTGGCTGGCTGCTGCTAGCGGCCTGTGTTTCTGCACTATTCAGATATCCTATCAGGCTAGTTGGGTAGCCTGTGCCACCATTTACTGCAGCTATGCTATCAAGCCAGACAGCTGTCGAGTATTGAGCAACTTTTGCTTCTGATGCTCCAAGAGTACCACCAACAGAGGCTGCTCCGGCTTTGACTTGTGCAGCCCAGTAAGGATCGATAAATCCCTGAGCACCAGCATATGGGTTGACAACATGTGTGCCCGGTGCTGGTGTCGGCGTGGGTGTGCCTGTTACTGGTGTTGGTGTGGTACCTGGTGTAGCGGTAGGTGTAGTACCTGGTGTAGCGGTAGGTGTGGTACCTGGTGTAGCGGTAGGTGTGGTACCTGGTGTTGGTGTCGGTGTTGTTGACCCATTACAGGAATTACCGTTGACCGTAAAGCTAGTTGGTACACCATTGCTCGAGGTCCAGGTGCCATTGAAACCGGGGTTGACGGACCCATTAGCCCCAATGCTGCCATTCCAACTCGCGTTTGCCACAGTCACATTCTGGCCGGACTGTGTAAATACGCCATTCCAACCCTGCGTGACGGTCTGACCACTTGCCGGGAAGGTGAATTTTAAATTCCAGCTCGTCCATGCTGCGCCACTGGTATTCTGGACGGTGATACTTCCTCCGAAACCGCCAGGCCACTGATTTGTTATCGTGTAGTTTACCTGGCAGTACGAAGCTGCTGCGCGGGTAGACTTGATCCCAACAAGAACCCCACTGAACGCAAGCAGGATTGTCGTGATCAACGCTAAGGATATGACTATCCTTTTAGCCATTATTTAACCTCCCTGTTATAAAAACCGTGCTGTATGACAGCAAATTGTCCTGCTGTCTGGGCAGAACTTATGAATGCCTCCATGGCACTGTTCTGTCTCCCTAATGCTTGCCTATACGTTTAAAAAACGATCACTATTTTTAGGTGGATACATCTCCTCTCCGTATGCCATGCGGGTAGAAGTGGCATGATGATGCATACATTTGCCATAAAACGCTATCTGCATTCCAGACTGATCTCTGTGTCTCATTGCAATTATGTCCAGATAGAGCAAGGTTGTCAATCATTCTTCGTACTCTGAATAGAAACTGACCATCTATCAAACAATACTCGGAGCTACTTCAAGTAATGTTTTCTATCACTTTTATGATTGTTTATAGAAAAGGTAGGGATTAGGATATTCCTCGCTTGTATGCAACCTATATTTTGATAACAGTATCTTCTGGATTTTAAGATGCTGCAATATAGTTTCTTAACCAGCTCTTCAAATTTTTGTGTTGCATATTGAAAATATTTTCCAGATTGGTTACACTTACTCTAATCCAGTATTTTCCTTTAATGCATCGTTAGAAGTTTAAGCAGAGCTTGAAATGACCATTATTCGAGGACGAAACATGAACACTGCCGTTTTGCTGTTGGTTTTCCTGATAGATAGTATCCTTTTCTACCTGTGGGTGCAGAAGATAGGAAGAGAGCACTCATATAACTTGCATGTCTACCGTGAGGGGAGAAGATTTGAACGGGTGAATGGTGTCACTGGCATGAACTCTGCATTAGAGCATACCGAAGACTGGTTCATCGTTGGAGCGGAGAAGGTGATGGTATGCGATGAACAGGGCACCTGTAAAAGGCTCTTTACAAGAGACGATTATGAAAAAGAGGGTAGCGTGTATTTTTAGAAGAGGAGATACCCGTCTTTGTTATCCAATTTCGCGTAAAAATTATTTTTTGTATTTCACCCGCGAGGGCTATTTCGTCCACTGCTGCCAGATTGCTTAAAATGATGAGCGTGATTCCATCCTGGGGATAGAAGCCATTGTACGTTCTGAAACCTGGAATCTTCCCATCATGCCAGATCAGCCTATGACCCGCTACAGGACTCTGAGCAAGAAACCAGCCGTAACCATACTTCGATCCCGCATACTGAGAGGTGGCATAGGGCGTGAATGCCGCGCTCAGCGTCTTTTGTGAAACCAGCGTGGAATGCATAAGCGCCTGGTCCCAGCGATACATATCCTCGACCGTACTATAAAGTAGCCCGGCACCAAAGAGGAATGTCCATTGCGGATTGAGATTCCAGGGAGCAAGGCCATCAGCATCGCGCCAGGCATCATAGCCATCTGCATGGTCAGGTGTGGAGATATAATGCGGATTAAAGCCTGTATTTTTCATATGCAAAGGATCAAAAATTGCTTGTTGCAAGAAATCGCTGTACGGCTTTCCTGAGACACGCTCAATCACATACCCGAGAATCTGGTAACACACGTTACAATAGCTAAAGTGGCTTCCTGCTCTGGACACCATAGGAAAAGTATTGAAGCTGCTAATCCATGCCTTTGGAGATGCAGTCGATAGGCTTGCATCGTCTACTCCTGGAATGCCCGACGTATGCGTTAATATCTGATGTATTGTTACAGGTTGCCACCTGCGAGGACAGGGAGAAATGTAAGTGCAGATAGACTTGCTCACATGCAATTTCCCCTGTTGCTGCAAAATCAGAATCCCCATAGCAGTAAATTGTTTCGTCGTAGAACCGAGATAAAATCTCGTGTGCGGTGTATCAGGTCGCTTGCGACTCCAACTTGCCATACTATAGCCTTTGCTCAAAATAACACGATTGTTATGGGCGATGAGTACTGAGCCACTGAACTGCTGCTTGTTCATTTTATTTGTGAGCACCCGATCAATCTGAGATGCAAGCTGTTCATCATAGATTGCCTGGATAATGAGGTTCATGTTTATCTGAGGGAGCGAGACTCGCCAATGCTTAGGGATAGCGGTAACATGTTTAAGATGAGATGTATGGGGAATAACACTGGCAATAGTATTCCACGTTGAGAAGAGAAATGCCACTAGTAGAAAAATGCTGATTGTTCCTATCCACATAGTCTTATTCACAAAAAAACGTCTACGCCATTTTTTGTGCCATCCTTGTCTCTCTTCCAATAGTTGCTCCTCCATCTTTTTGTTACCTTTCTCTTAACCTGCCATACTGTCATGTAGATGTCATACTTATATAGAAGAATAAGGATAGCATCCTGTGTATTCGTTAAAAATAGTAGACGATGGGATCGATCAGGAAAAAATACTATATCCTGGTTCTCATTATAAGCAGTAGCACAAAATCGATCTTCTTGAACTTTTGAATGGACGCTCCCTTTGTTTGAGGATCAATGGGCAACGGAATGTGCAAACTGTGCCAGGAATCCAAAGGTAATCAGAATAAGAAAGATGAGGAGCGTAATCAGGCCAAGCGCGATAAACTGACGATACTTACCACCAGTTTGAGGCGGATCGGGAGAATACTCTACAACTGTAACATCATCCAGGTGGGTGAGATCGTGAAGTAGCTCTTGCATCTGTGCGTAGCGCTTCTGTGGGTTGCGGCGGATGGTGCGCATAACGACGGTTGCCAGCGCAGGCGACAGGTCTGGATTGACAGAAAGGATGGAGGGGGGATCATGGGCGATCTGCGGGTTCATATAGGTGAACTCGCCTTTTCTCTCGAAAGGGATCTGTCCACAGAGCAGTTCATAGAGAATGATGCCGACCGCATAAATATCACTGCGTACGGTGCCACGTTTGCCCCAGAAGAGTTCAGGGGCCATATAGTTCGGTGTGCCTACTAGAGGAGAAGGAAAAATTTGCCATCTAACATTCCGTTTTGTTTGTAGGAGTGCGATGCCAAAGTCAATGATTTTAGGCTCACCATTCTCCATAACCAGAATGTTTTCCGGTTTAATGTCGCGATGAATAACCCCATGTTCATGTGCATAGACCAGAGCTTCACAAACGGGAATAATCAATTGGAGCACCTGGGCGACGGATAGGGAGTTGGCCCCATCCTCGTGTATGACTGTACGTAGCACATGTCCTTCCAGGTATTCCATAACAAGGTAATCAGTCTGCCGTTCTTCGTCGTGATTGAGCTGATGTTGAATGGAGGGATGATCAAGCAACATACCGATCTTCTTTTCGCGTAGATAGCTTTTGTAGCCGTCCGCTCCACCAACCAGGTCTTCAATGGGAAATTTGAGCACAACCTGCTGCCCTGTCCGTCTGTCGTTTGCCATATAAACGTTGCTACCAGTGCCAGAGCCGAGCTGACGTATAAGTGTATAATGATCAATCTGCTGGCCGTTTTTATAGGGTACTGGCATGGGCCTGTCCTTCCTTCCAGTAGAGATCGCCCTTCAAGGCGTCCATTAAATCATTAAGAGATGTTCTCAGTCTCTTTCGGGAAAAACGATGAAAACGTGATGCAGTGCTCTACAACGTGTGTAATCCGATAGGGACCCGATTGATGCATTACGGACGCGATACAATCGGGTCCCTATCGGATTACACGTATTTCTGAATTGTTAACGTATTACTTTGTAAGTTGGTCGAGGGCGAGGTTCAGGTCGAGCACGTTCACATAAGGCTCGCCGAAGATGCCCAGAAAACGTCCTGTCTCGTGACTGGTGATCAGTTGCGTGACTGTGGCCTGGCTCAGACCGCGTGTAGCTGCAATACGCGGTGCCTGATAGAGTGCTCCTGCAATTGAGATATCCGGGTCCAGACCTGATGCTGAAGTTGTGACCAGATCAACGGGTACGGGTCCTGCGGGTGCGTTCGGATTTTCCTTCTTCAACTCGGCGACGCGCTGCTGTACATCTTTCACAAGCGTTGCACTGGTTGGACCCAGGTTCGAGGCTGTCGAGTTGTCGGCCTCATAAGGTGTCGGGGTGCCGCTCAGATTGACTGTCGCCGAGGGCCGCCCATGGAAGTACTGAGGCGCGGTCCAGTATTGTCCAATCAGCGCAGAGCCGATTACCTGACCACTAGAGTTTTTTATCAGGCTACCATTGGCCTGATAGGGAAAGATCAACTGGGCGATGCCAGTGATGATGCCTGGATAAAGGAAGCCGGTGACGATAGTCAGGATCAAGGTTAGCACAACCGCTGGGCGCAGATATTTGCTCAGGAACGTTTGCACAGGTCGGCGCTCAGGTGAACGCTCAGATGTCTGCTCTGGAGCATCCGGTGTTATTGTACTCATAATTTTATTTCCTCTTTTCCGTAGGGGCGGAGGCCAGCTCCGCCCCTACGTATTTTCCTTGTATTCGTTGTATTTGACCGTGTTCCTGGGCAAATGGGGCGCACGTGTGACGCCCCTACCCAGATTCCCAAATTACAATGTCAGATGCAATACTTGCAGAATAATGTCGATGATTTTGATGCCGATGAACGGGACGATAATGCCACCGAGACCATAGATCAGCAGGTTGCGCCGCAGCAATGGACCCGCTCCAATTGGGCGATACTTGATGCCGCGCAAGGCCAGCGGAATAAGTGCGACGATGATCAACGCGTTAAAAATGACTGCTGAGAGTACCGCACTATGCGGAGTTGCCAGATGCATAACGTTCAGCGCTTCAAGCTGCGGGTACGTTACCGAGAAAGCAGCAGGGATGATCGCAAAGTACTTGGCAACATCGTTAGCGATACTGAACGTCGTCAGTGCTCCACGTGTGATCAAGAGCTGCTTGCCTACTTCGACGACCTCGATCAACTTGGTCGGGTTAGAGTCCAGATCGACCATGTTCGCTGCTTCTTTTGCCGCCTGTGTACCAGTATTCATAGCGACACCGACATCAGCCTGAGCCAGTGCCGGCGCGTCGTTAGTACCATCACCCGTCATTGCCACCATCTTACCGCCCGTCTGCTGCTCCTTGATGAGTTTCATTTTCGTCTCAGGAGTAGCCTGGGCCAGGAAATCATCGACGCCCGCCTCTTTGGCAATGGTAGCTGCGGTGAGAGGATTGTCACCGGTAATCATGATGGTGCGAATGCCCATGCGCCTCATCTGATCGAAGCGTTCGCGCATGCCGCTTTTAACGATATCCTTCAATTCAATCACGCCAAGGACACGTGCTTTCGCTGTCGAGCCATTGAAACCGGAGTCCGCTTCGGCAACAACCAGCGGTGTGCTGCCAGCGCGAGCAATGCTTTCGACGATACCCGTCAGCTCTTCACTACCTTTGCCGCCATTTTCCTCGACATAGGTGTTAATGGCCTCGGCGGCACCTTTACGCACGCTATGTACTGCGCCCGTTCCGTCTAGATCGACGCCGCTCATGCGGGTAGTTGCCGAGAAGGGAATAAAGGTTGCTGCTTTGGGTTCTTCCTCGGTGAGACCATAGCGTTCTTTTGCCAGCGCCACGACGGAACGGCCCTCAGGCGTCTCGTCAGAGAGGCTGGAGAGCAGTGCAGCGTGTGCAACTTCGCGCTCTTCTACGCCACTGACGGGTACGAAGCGGCTCGCCATACGGTTGCCCAGGGTAATCGTGCCAGTTTTATCGAGCAGGAGTACGTCAACATCGCCAGCGGCCTCTACGGCGCGTCCACTCATTGCCAGCACGTTACGCTGCACCATGCGGTCCATACCTGCAATACCGATAGCCGAGAGCAGTCCACCGATCGTTGTTGGAATCAAGCAGACCAACAGGGCAATCAGCGTTGTGACCGATACCGCCTGGCCGGAGTAGATGGCAAACGGTTCCAGCGAGACAACCACCAATACGAAGATGATGGTGAGGCTGGCGATCAGGATATTGAGTGCGATCTCATTAGGCGTCTTCTGCCGTTTTGCACCTTCTACCAGCGCGATCATGCGATCCAGGAACGTTTCGCCCGGATTGGCCGTCACCTTCATGATGATCCAGTCGGAGAGGACACGTGTGCCGCCTGTGACTGCGCTCCGATCACCACCACTCTCACGAATGACGGGGGCCGATTCACCCGTGATTGCTGACTCATCAACCGAGGCAACACCCTCAGTAACTTCACCATCGCCAGGGATGACATCGCCCGCTTCCACCAGAACCAGATCGCCCTTGCGTAGATCGGGGGCTGCAACCTCTTCTACCGCACTGGAGCGCTTAGGGCCGGTCAGGCGTTTGGCGACAGTGGTTGTGCGAGCTTTGCGCAACGTATCGGCTTGAGCTTTCCCGCGTCCCTCTGCCATCGCCTCAGCCAGGTTGGCGAAGACGACGGTGAACCAGAGCCAGATCGCGACCGCCAGGCTGAAGAAGATCTCATAGTTCAGCTGTGTGCGTGGAAGCGCCGCTGTAGGTTGTGTAAACAGCAAGCGTATGAATTCGATCGTCGTGACGACGCTACCGATCTCTACCACGAACATTACGGGGTTTCTCACCTGCACCCGTGGGTCCAGTTTTTTGAAAGAGTCAGGGATAGCGCGTCGAATGATCTTCGGATCGAAGATAGAGATCTCTCCCTTGCGGCGCGTCTTCGTCTCACTGGTTTCTAATGTCTCGGGCTTTGTTTCAGTCTGCATGTTAGTTTCAGTTTGCATGTTAGAACGTCTTACCTCCGTACATCAGCAAGTGTTCCACGATCGGTCCAAGCGCATAAGCCGGGAAGTAGGTGAGTGCGCCTACGATCAGAATCACGCCCATCAAGAGCGCTACAAAGAGTGGTCCGGTAGTCGGGAAGGTTCCGAGTCCAGCGGGTACGACCCTCTTCCGAACCAATGAACCACCGAAAGCAAGGACAGGTATGACTTCGGCAAAGCGACCAAGCAGCATAACGATGCCCAGCGTCCAGTTGTAGAATGGGGTATTGGCGGCCAGTCCAGCGAAGGCCGAGCCATTGTTCCCGTTGGCGGAGGTATATCCATACAGAACCTCCGTGAGTCCATGTGGCCCTGCGTTGGCAATCCCTGCCAGTCCTTGAGGAACCACTAGAGCCAGAGCTGTGAAGGTCAGGACCAGCAGAGGCGAGATCAGCAAGGCCAACACAGCCATCATGACCTCCTTCCTCTCAATCTTTTTGCCCAGGTACTCCGGTGTACGTCCCACCATAAGGCCCGCGATGA
Source organism: uncultured Chloroflexia bacterium (assembly GCA_963731415.1). Lineage (GTDB taxonomy): Bacteria > Chloroflexota > Ktedonobacteria > Ktedonobacterales > Ktedonobacteraceae > JACDAE01. The sequence continues at coordinate 198,248 of CAVSVN010000013.1, read as the reverse complement.
AGACTGCGATGATGGCAAAGTAGATCATACTATAGAGTCCTGATCCGACGCCTCCAAAGATGAGTTCACCGAGCGCAATATTCGTGATCAACACCAGTCCACCAAGGGGTGTATAGCTATCGTGGAAGCTCATGACCGTACCTGTTGAGGTAGCGGTTGTGGTTACTTCCTGAATTGATGACATAGTAATGCCATAGCGTACTTCCTTGCCCTCCATATTGCCGCCTGATTGATAGGCACTGACTTGCTGGTTTGCACCGACATTTGTCAGGAGGGGATTGCCAGTCTGTTCGGCAGGGATGACCACAGCGATGCCGATTATAAAGATGATCGCGGACACAGCCCAGAGCACCCAGCCCTGACGTGTATCGCCCACCATTTTGCCAAACATGTAGAATAGTCCAGCACCCAGGGTGAGTTCAGAGATGATGATCAGGAGGCCAGTGAAAGCGTTAGGATTCTCAAAAGGATGTGCCGCGTTCACGTTAAAGAAGCCGCCACCGTTCGTGCCCAGGTTTTTGATGAACTCCATTGAAGCCACCGGGCCTTGAGCGATAGTTTGTACTTGCCCATTGAGGGTATGTACTATGGTGTAGGGGCTAAAGTTTTGAATCATGCCTTGTGAGACGAAGACGAGAGCGCCTACAATACAGATAGGGAGCAGGATATAGAGCGTACAGCGAACAATATCCACCCAGAAGTTGCCCAGGTGCTGTGCGCTACGGCGCGACAATCCGCGCACCAGTGCCACGGCCAGCGCAATACCGGCGGCAGCAGAAACGAACTGGTGATAGGTCAGGCCAGCCATCTGAGTCAGGTAGCTCATCGTCTGTTCACCTGTGTAGCTCTGCCAGTTGGTATTGGTTGTGAAGCTGGCGGCTGTGTTAAAGGCCAGCTGCGGCTCCACATTTGGTAAGCCCTGAGGATTGAAGAACGTCCCTTGCCACTGCTGAGTGCGTTCGAACGCGTAGAGGAGCAGCATGCCTACTACGCTGAAGATCAGCACGGAGATCAGGTAGCCCGTCCACTTCTGTTCCTCTTCTGTGTTAACACCAGAGAGGCGATAAAAAAAGCGCTCCACGGGAACGACTACTGGTGAGAGCCAGGTGCGTTCTCCATTGAAGACTTTGGTCAGGTACAGGCCAACTGGTTTGGTCAACAGTAATATAATGACCAGGACGATGAGTACCTGCAGGACACTATTCAGCGTTACAGGCATAATGTTTTACCTCGCTTGTGATGAAAAAACGACTAAAATTTCTCAGGTGCTAGAAGTGCAATGAGAAGATAGATGAGTACACCAAGAGTGACGATGCCCACCAGAATGTATTCCAGGGGTGAGTTCATAGCCTTCTCCTTTCTTAACGGGCGTCATAGGGGAGCACGGGCTTATTCGCTGCGCTCGTTGCGTCCCTACAGACGTTCGCAACCTTCTGTGAAGAGTGCAAACGCCACGAATATTACGATGGTTACGATAATAATCAGTGCATCGAGCATACTGTTCCTCCTTTTGAACTGGTGGATACGGTACCACCCGACGTTTCATAAAGCTGGCGGCGTATGTGCTTCTTTGCGCTGTGAAGCCTCGGCTGCCAGACGCAGTAAAGCCTCCATAGGAAAGGGTTTGGGCAGATACGCAACTGGATGAAATTCCGTCAGGCGTCCTGGACTGACACGTACAGCAGAAAGAACTACGACAGGAAGTTTGTTCAGATCCCCATTGATATCTTGAGGATGAATATAGCCCTCCTTGCGTGCGGTACGCAGAACATCCCATCCCGTTTGATCTGGCAGATTAATATCCAGAAAAATCAGATCAAAGGTTGTCGTGCGTAGATGCGCAAGAGCACTCTCAGCATCGATGGCCATGCTGACATCATAGGAACGCGCCAGGAGATTGCGTCCCACCAGATCGCGCAAGACCTCATCGTCTTCTACTAACAAAATCCGTGTTCCGGGCATGCACGGACTCCTTTCTTCCTGTTCATGGATATAAATAGGTGTGACCTATTAGCGTTCCTCTTTTGTTGCAAGGCATGAATTTCTCTCCATAAAGAAGTTCATACGTACTTCCTATCATCTTGTCGTCCTATCCTATATGGAACCGGGACAAAAATCTTTTTAGCCAGGAAGCCGAAGCTCATTTCTACTATCCAGGCTGTAATGTAGCAGCAGTGAGGCCGTCCTTATGTTTTGACTGAAGCCTCTTCCTTTTTCTACCTACAGTATGAGTATAGCGTAGGAGGAATAAATAGGCGGTCTGAAGATGTGTATGTTTGCTCAGGATTTACTCAAGATTTTGCAGCGTTGATCTCCTCCCCATCTTCATCATTGAAGCGATACCCGACGCCAGGAATGGTCAGGATGAAACGAGGTTGATCGGTAAAGAGAGAGGAGGATACTTGATCTCATGATCAAGTATCGAGAGGAGAAAAAACTCAAAAGAATTCTTAAGAAAGCCAGTATGCTGAAGTAGTAGAGAATGTGTTTAGAGGTCGTGCACTCTTCGCTCGACCTCTACTATGTTCTTGAACAATCTATTGTATAGCTGCGGCAATTGCATCGGGGATAACGATCACATCTCGCCCGTAACGTACCACCTGGCTGGTGTCAAATGCTGGATAATGCCCACTGATACGTGCACGTATTCCTGCCGCCAGTTCAAAAGACACAACCTTCAATGCTGTAGGAGTACTGACATCGAGTATAATGTTGCCAACGGTACCAATAACTGTACCGCCTTCACTCAGTACGCGATACGCTAGCACCGTACTTCCCAGTGGTAGTTTCGCAATGATATCATCGCTATTCTCTTTGATGAGTTGATTTTCGCTAGTGAACGTAATTGCATCAACTCCAATCGCATTAATAACGCTGGTTGGTAGCGCACGGTGACCGAAGACGCCCGTTTTGATCTGCAAGGCATAGACACTACTCTGTTGTGGATCAAAATAGAAATCCTCAAGAGATCCCATCTTCATTCCTGTATCAATTGCTACCGCCGCCAGACCTTTTATATCTGACCATCTTCTGGTCGCCGTTGTATTCTGCATCCTCAATCTCCCATGTAAAGAAATGTTTCTCTGATAGTGGAGTGGAGCCTATCTCCACTCCGCTTTCGTAGCATGGATCTGCTATTTCTTTACACGTACCTTCTAGCGTGAAGGCTTCAATAACTTATGGAAGAGGCCAAAGAGCAGGAATGTTGGCGGCCACTGGCCGACGAAGATACTCCAATCACGCTTGTTGAAACTAAAGAGCAGCGCAGAGACAATGATTGAGCCAAGCGCGGCCCAGTACCAGACCTCATCGGGTACCTGATCGGTGATACGGAAGTATTGATCCTGTGCATCCTGAGCCTTTGAAGAGGCAATGTCTATTTTTGCCATGGTATTGTTTCCTTTCTTCTCACTGAATGTAAAAATGTGGAGTTTTCTAATTCATACTTTCCACTGGTTTATACACGGTTATCTATGGCTTATGGTGACATTCTGTAACCTTATGTGTAAAATAAAGGTATTATTATATATGTAACCATGAGTCATATAGCCATGATAGATGTGGTAAAGGTTCAAGCGCCACATCTCTCTTTGACATTTCGCTGGAAACGTCCTACTATTTTTACTATACTGAGGAATTATCCATGGTATATTAGCATCTATGATAGATAAAGAGGTACGTTTGATGGACGATAAATTGCCAGCACCTGCTGCACCCCGCTCTATCTGGAGGATATGGCTCAAAACGAGCCGCCCAATGACGCTCACAGCCGCTGTAAGTCCCGTCATTGTTGGCACTGCTGTCGCGGGATACGAGGGAACCTTTCATGTCGTTACTTTCCTGGTGACGCTCTTTTCCTGCCTGTTCCTACAGATTGGTACGAACTATTTTAACGAGTACTTCGACTATCGTTATGGACTGGATCATGCTGGCTCATTGGGAGCCATGACGGTCATCTTTCGTAATGAAATGACGGCCAATCAGGTACTTAGTGGTGGCATTCTCTGTTTTGTGATTGCTGCACTTCTTGGCCTGTACCTGATCATTACTATAGGTCCTGTTATAATTCTATTCGGCCTTGCTGGTATGCTGATCGCTTACTTTTATAGCGCTCGCCCCTTTAAATTCTCCAGCCGGGGTCTCGGCGATGTGCTGGTCTATATTGCAATGGGGTTTTTGATGACCTGGGGTTCTTATTATGTTCAGATACCGCACTGGTCGTGGGCAGCCTTTGCCGCCAGTATTCCCGTTGGTTTTACTGTCACGGCCATCCTGAATATGAACAATGTGCGCGATTATCAGGACGATCTGGCCGTCAACAAAAGAACGTTGCCTGTACGTTTTGGTATCAAGTTTGGACAGCGTTACCATGCTGCTCTGTTGATGGGAAGTTATGTCGCTGTAACACTCTTTGCCCTTGCTGGTTTGCTCCCTCTGTCTACCCTGGCCGTCTGGTTAACCTTTCCGCTCGCTTTTACCAACGTGCGTGCAGTTCTGACTGCTGCTGATCGCAAAGCCTTTATCATCGGCATCAAACGCACATCTCTTTTGCATCTGCAATTTGGCGTGGTGCTGGCACTGGCTATTGTGATTGCAGCGGTTGTACATATATAAGTAGGCTTTGTATGTTACAGCTGCTTTTGTTTTTAGCACCGCTAGGATTAGATACATTAGGTGTGTCCGTAAGCCTGGGCATGGTTCAGTGCTCTCCTCCTGATTGGCTTAGGAATATGGTTATTGACTATGGGTGCTTGATGATTGCTCTGGAGCTTTCAAGCTATAATGCTCTAACCATAATTCGTGTAATTGCCGCACCTCTTCAGAGGGTAGCGTGACGGGATCACCGAGTTGGCGAGCTATAGCATAGATTCTGGCGCTATCCTCTAGAGCATGAGCGATGGAGAAGGTATGTGATGGGTTGGTTCCGACAGCCATCGCGCCGTGGTTGCCCCAGATCACGGCTGAACCTTCTCCAAGTACCTCCGCAACGAGTTCCGCAAATTCCTCTGTGCCGGATCGCTTATAGGGTGTAACGGGAACCTCACCGCCCAGACAACTTGCCGACTCCGCTAAAATGACTGGCACAGGTTTGTGTACGACACTGAAGGCGGAGGCATAGACCGAGTGTGTATGCATGACACAGTGGATATCATGACGACGACGTAGAATAAGAGTATGCAGGGGCGTTTCAGTGGATGGTCCCCACTTTCCCTCTACGACTTTGCCGTGCTCATCGATGACGACGATATCTTCAGCCGTAAGCGACTCGTAGTCAATCCCACTGGGCTTGATACAGATCAGCCCACTTTCCGGGTCACGTGCACTGATATTGCCCTGTGAAGCTCGGACAAGCTGGCTATCATACATCTTTCTGGCATAGCGAGCCACTTCGGCTCGTAAATCAGCTAGTAACATCATATGTTCCTTTCTATTATCTCTTTTGTTCCTGTTCTTCTGTCTGCATACGCTTACGTTTAGCCTCTAGCAGCCGCTCAGTCGTAGTCATCTCTCGTTGCACTGGTTGGGCTTGAGCCGATGTTGCAGCCACTTTGCCTGTTTGCGTATGCACTGTTTCTCTACCAGTTGGAAGCGGTTTGAGTGGTTGAGCGCGAGTACGACGCTCCTCGCGCTGCAGACGTACATTGCCTAATGTTGCACCGATGGCATTATCTTTGAGACTATCAGTCGTTGTGGCAAGCTGGAACTTCCCTGGTCTGAGATGCATAAGTAACCATCTCCATGCAACGATGAGAGATTCCAGACTCGAGAGACGACGTGCCGCGATATCTATTGGTAACAGGAATGCTGCCAATGCAAGCAACAGAAATGTAATAGGTAACGGCGCTGAAACTGGAATCAGGCTTTGTGTAAAGGCTCCACTACTATCATTAATCTTCAGGATTGTACCTCCACCATCCTGGGCGAGAAGCTTTAAAAATGGAGTATCCGTGCCCTGAGTACGAAATTCGGGTGAATAAGGGACAACCATGCCCGTTGTCGCCGTGAGTCGGTTGATAGATCCATTGCTAGTGATTCCTTGCCATGTTACCTGAAATACATAGACCCCGACCGGGATGGCAGAGAAGCTTCCTTGCCAGCGTTGTGGCGCGGCAGGTTGTAAGTTGATCGTCTGTTGTGAATGATCAGGAGCGATGATATGGACTCCCACCTGTTGCTGCTTATTGGCCTGTGTTGTTGGAAGGTCCACGGTGATCTGTCCGTTGCCATTCACAATCTGACCGTTGATATTCATGCTGCTATCAGATGCGGGCAGTGTCCAGGTGACCAGATTAGCCCACCATTGTGCCGCTTGCTTCCATTGTAACCAGTGCGAAGTCCAGAGTCCCAATGCATCACTTGTCCAGGCTGCAACGCGTCCCAGGCCATATTGCCAGACAGCGAGAACTGGATCGTCACGATGACTGACGAGGACCATCTGTGCCGCTGGCTTTGGCGTTGTTGCAACATAACCATCCAGGGTGGGGAGAGTATTCAATCCTGTGAGGATAGGATGCGTTCCTACTATCGTCGGCACAAACGGCTCGTTAATGACTGTGCGCCTGGCGGCGCGTTCCGTCTCTTTTAATAACACCTGTGGGATAACTCCTGGATCATCCGCACGGTAGAAACGTCCTTTTCCCCAAGAGGCGATATTGATCATCGTGCCCAGTTCCTGATAATCGGACGAGTTTGTAGCGACTGTGGAGATGGTGATGTTCTCCTTCGCCATTTTCGTCACCTGAGCAGCATAGTTGTTGTCAAAGGCGTCTCCATCACCGAGCAGAATAACATGCTTGATCTTGGCACTGCTATGCAGAAGGACCTTTTCCGCATTTGCAAGGTCAGGATTATAACTACCTGGATCAGTTGGATCCATGGAATCGATGGATTTGTTGATTGCTGCTTTGTCAGTGACATGCTGCATCGGAATGGCGAGCGTTCCATAACCTGCTGAAATCCCGACCTGGTCGTTTGGTGTTAATAAACTGATGACACCTTTGGCGGCCTCTTTAGAGATATTAACGGGTAATGGAGCCTCCAGGCTTTCGATAATGAGCACGACAGCGAGATTGGGCGTATCTTTATGTTGAGGAATGTCCATCGTAACGGGCAGTGTCTCCTCCAGAGGAGTGTTGGCATAATCGCCGAGGCCATAGCTATTCTCGCCCCCGCTAACGAGAAGGCCACGTCCAAGATCACGTACAAATGATTGCAGCGTTTGCATACGAGCAGTGCCTAGATCGACGGCGGGCACATCAGCCAGAATTACCGCGCTATACGTTGCCAGTCCCTCTAATGAGATGGGTACGTCATTGGGAGTACCGATGACCACATTGATTTTTGTGGCTTTGAGTGCATTGGCAATGTTCACTCCACTGCCAGGGCGTCCCTCGATCAATAAAACTTGTGGCGGTCCCTGCACATTGACAAATGTAGTCACTTCATTGTTTTGCAAAAGAGTGTCTTGAGGTGCGTCAAGGTCAAGTCGATAAGTATGGAAACCAGGAGGGGGAGCCAGCAGATTAAAGCTTACTTCTTGTTCTCCAATGCCCAGGGAGATAGGTTGTTGTACGATAATGCTCTGGTCCATAAGGATACGCACAGTGGCTGTTTGTGCAATGCTGCTATAGAGTTGAGTGTGTAGTAGAAAGTGCTCGTTGGTCTGTAGTTGTGTTGGTGCGGTAAGGTTATCAACACGAGCTTCCGGGCCTGTTGTAGTTGGTAGAGGTACGACATCCAGGCGAATACCTTCCTGCTGCAATAATTGTGCTTCCTGTAGCGCATCTTCGAGATTTTGTTGTCCATCCGTGAGCAATACGATATGTCGCTGGGTATTCGATGGTAAAATGGCAGAGGCGAGCCGGAGTCCTGCTGCCAGATCGGTATAGTTGGTATCGGGAGTAGACTCAAAGTGCGAAAAGTCGATCTGAGATTTCACTGATTGCTCTACCAGTGCGTTGCGCCCTACTGCTACGATACCTACCTCGTCTCCACTCCGCTTATGCTGCAGAGCGGAAGTAATCCATTGTTCGATGACTGAACGTTGTGCTGAAGTACTATCAGAAATATCACCTACGAAGATGGTCGCCTGCCGTGAGATAGGTTGTTGCCAGGAAGCGCCTGCGAGTGCGCAGATAATTAATGTGAAGAGTAGCAGGCGGCAGGCCAGAATGAGACGGCGCTGGGGAGCTGAAAATGGCAACGAGGATCTTCTCCAGGTGAGATATACCAGGATGCCGATTGGGAGTAAGAGCAAGAGTAACAATGGTTGCTCGAATGATAACACGATGCTTCCCTTTCGTTCGCCGTGGGCGTCGTAAACGCGGCCCCTACGGACGTTTGTTTCTGGCGCGTCTGGTTGCTTTTAAGAATTGTTTTCTGGCAAGGATATAGCGCTTCTGTATGTTCTTTATACGTGTATTTTTGGTTATATGTGACGATGAAAGCTTGTTTTGAAAGGTGCCTTGACCCACTATTTCTCGCGCGTGATGTGCTGGCTTTTGCGCCTGGTAGCTACGGCTAAAAAGCCACCATTCGACGGATAGAATCAGGAGTAGAAGCACGGCGATCCAGGGCCAGATCTCGCGTAACTCCCGTGATACGCCATTTCCATTGGGCGTAAAGTTGCTGCTATTGAGAACTGGCAACGTTCGAGCTGGTGCAAGGCGTGACTGTAATGGATCAAACAGGTTAACGGTAAAGGCACCGTGCAGGAACTGACCATGGACGCGTTGCGTTACCTGGTAGATGCCAACGGAATTGGTTCTAGCGAACGGAATGACCGGAAAGGGAGGTCCAACTGTCGTCGTTTGCTGATCAGGACTGCTAACCGTGACCTGATCGGCACCGGGCCAGGTCTGAATACTAACGGGACTTCCGGCTCCAACCTGTCCATTGCCTGCGACTGGTTGAGGTAAGAACCAGTTTGCGAGGTTCTGAATCAGAATTGGGAAGGATGGTTGTAGTCCCAGATCGCTATCATGCAGATCGAAGCCAAGGGCCGCAATACGCTGATTATTGATCTGCCCTGCAATCAGCAATGGCGTCTCAGGTGCATCAATGATTGGCTGTATGCCTGCAGTTAGCTTCAACTGGTGACTGATCTGTAGTGTATGGATGCTGCTGAGGTCGACCGAGGTGAGCAGGTTCATCTTGTCGTCGCCTGCACTGACCCGACTCACCTTGATGAGGGGGCCAGACGTACCAAATGGGTATGATCCCTGTGGGGGATTCACAAACAGCAGTTCGCCAGTAGGCAAGACAGAAGGTACGAAGCCATCGAAGATGGTCAGGTCGTAGTTTCCTGTGTTGGTATATTGCGCTGGCGTCGTTTTAGAGAGAATGACGTTTGGTTGTAGAGCGAATGCTGCCTGTAGAAACATGTTGCCATCGGTGACGAGCAGTACACGCCCCTTCTGCGATCCTCCTACGATTGCCCACGCATTGTGGTCGATAACCATGGCATCCTGTGAAATAAGTTGAGCGTGCAGGTAACGCGTGGCCGATGAGAGACTCGTCCATTGAACGGTCCCCGTCGCCCCTGGTGCAAGTGTTACTGTCTGGACGCTTACTTCGCGTCCATCGGCAAAGAGTTCAACAGGAATCGAGCGTTGTTGAGAACTATAGTTTGCAATCTGGGCCAGGGCAGTGAGATTGCCCTGAAGGGAGCGCGAAGAGAGGGTTAAAATGGCTGCGTTAGGTGCATCGGTCCCGATACGCATGTATCGTACTGGGAAAGGCACAAGCAGGTTCTGATCAGTTGCCGTAACGTGTCCATCCCCCACGACTAACACCTGCATATCTGTTCTTCCTGTTGCCAATGAGTTCGCCAGTGATAAAGCCTGTTCCAGATCGGCGTCCTGATTTGTGACTTTCGCTCGTTGTAGCGCAGCGGACAACAGTGTTTTATCATTCGATTCTGCAATCAGGACCTGTGGAGTATTTGCCATCGTAATCAGCGAAAGATGATCGTTTGGACCAAGGTTATTAATCATGTCGGCGATATCACTACGAGCACTCTCGAATCTGTTGGGAGCGACATCAGTGGCTTGCATACTGGCCGAGGCTTGCAAAATAATGATGGTATCACCGCTGATGGAGCTGTTCGTAAAGATTGCTGGACGTATGAGGACGAGCACAATAAAGATGGCGGCCAGAATTTGCAGGAGCAGAAGCGGCGTAAAGCGAAGACGTTGCCAGGGACGGCTGGCCTGCATATCTTGTAGAGCTTGCTTCCAGAGCAATGTGCTGGCGATCGTACGTTGCTGGCGTTTTGGGCGCATAAAATAGAGCAGCAGGATGATGGGAATGATCAAGGCAAAGGCGAGAGCCGCTGGAACAAGAATATTCATTCGTCCATCCTTACCAGGCTAGCGGACCAGTTCTATCTGGCGCAATAAACGCTGTACAACGTCAATGATAGTCATTTCGCTGGGAATAAGTGCATAGGTTGCCATGTGCATATGTGCAAATTCCGCGATCTCTTGCGTAAAATCGGCGAGGCGTTGTTGGTAGGCGGAGAGTATGCCGGGCGAGATACTCACGTCGATGCTTCCTGAGCCTTCACTGTCCTGCAATTGCCAATCACCTTGCATGTCGGGTTGAATCTCGTCTGGTGACAGAATCTGCAACATCGCGATCTCCTGGCGCAGTTGTCTTACAGCCCGAACGCCAGTCTGATAGCCGCCGGGGGCAAGGAAATCCGAGAGAATAATGGTCAGACCGGGACTGTTGACCACGCGCCCAAGATCGTACAGTGCTCGATTGAGATCAGTGCTGCCGGAGCGTGGCAGGCGTGTCAGGAAGTCTCCAATGTTCCAGATGGCGTTTTTGCCGCCACTGCCACGTCGATAGGAAACCAGGCGATCAGTCAATGCGCCAACAATGACGTTATCCTCGCATTTGAGGGATACATAGGCCAGCGCGGCTGCGAGGGCGATGGCGAGATCAGCTTTTGTTGGTGTGCCATAGTACATCGAGTCGGAGCAATCAATCAGAATCGTCACCGTAATATTTTCTTCGGCTTCAAAGACGCGCAGGAAGAGGCGTTCCAGGCGGGCATAGGCACGCCAGTCGATGCGGCGGAAGTCATCTCCGGGCTGTGTAACGGCGAAAGTCCGAGAATTCCATCGACGAGCCAGCCAGGGGTGAGCGTCTGCGTCCTGGACGTCCAGATGCCATGGGACGGCGTGCCTGTAGGGCGAGGGTATCCAGCCGCTGGAGAGTGTGGGCGTCGAGTGGGAAACGTAGTTTTTCGTCGTTATCTGCCATTACGCAACCTCAACCTCTTCAATAATAGCATCAATCAAACTCTCCGTCGTCACACTATCGGCCAGTCCGTCGAAATTGAGCACGATACGATGGCGCAGCACGGGATAGGCTACGGCACGCAGGTCTTCTATAGATACATTATACCGACCTTCGAGCAGAGCACGAACCTTTGAGGTCATGATAAGCGCCTGCAAACCGCGCGGACTGGCTCCGTAACGAACATACTGGCGCACTTTTTCCGGTGCATCTTCCTGATCGGGATGCGTCGCCAGAAGCAGACGCACGGCAAACTCTTTAATATGAGTGGCGACGGGTACGGCGCGAGCAATACTGATCAGTTGAAGAAGTTCTTCGCCAGCGGCTACCGCCTGAGCACGCAGTGATTGCGTACCTACTGTTGTGTCGATGATGCGCAGCAGGTCAGCGGCCTTTGGAAAATTGACCTGAATTTTGAGTAGGAAGCGATCAAGCTGCGCCTCAGGTAACGGATAGGTCCCTTCCATTTCGAGAGGATTCTGCGTTGCCAGGACGAAGAATGGTTGAGGAAGTGGTCGTGTGCGGTCGCCTACACTGACCGTGCGTTCCTGCATACCCTCAAGCAAGGCTGATTGTGTTTTGGGGGTGGCGCGGTTAATCTCGTCGGCCAGGACGATATTGGCGAAGATCGGGCCAGGCTGGAAGCTAAAGACACGCTTGCTTCCCCTGATCCTGCATCGGGTTGATCGGTGACGATGGTGGTGCCAACAATATCGGCGGGCATCAGATCGGGTGTGAACTGGATGCGGGCAAATTTGAGTGCCAGGGCATCGGATAAGGTACGTATAAGCAGCGTTTTACCCAATCCCGGCACGCCTTCCAGCAGTACATGTCCGCCAGCGAAAAGTGCCAGCAACAATTCACGAATGACGCGCTCCTGACCGACTACGATGGAGCATAATTCTTTTTCCAATCGTTGAGCAATATCCATAAACGTTGCGATATCGTTCTCGTCAGGTCCCTTCAGTGCTTCTGCGTTGGGGCGTATGCCCATTTTGCAACCCATTTTCTTCATTGAGGGTCTTCACTACGGGTGATGTATTGTCGCCTGTATTTGTCATGCTGCTTTAGTGCCCTTCTAATTGATTAAAGTAGTCGTGAACGAGATCCTTCTGGTTGGAGGGGATGTTGCTGTTGTCGATCTGATCATGAGCCATCTGATTATATTGCTGGATAACCTGTGAGTAAGGAACGGAGTTGCCGGACTGAACAATGCCTGTGTTATTATCAGCGCTCTGCGTGCTGGAACCAGAACCCATCTGCCCAGGCACGGTAACTTGCTCACTTTTGCCCTGCTTGTTACCTGCTCCATTATTTCCAGTTGAACTGCCTGTTCCCTGGCCTTGCCCTTGCCCCTGCCCTTGCTGACCTTGACCTTGCTGTCCCTGACCTTGCTGCCCTTGCTGACCTTGACTTTGCTGCCCTTGTTGTCCCTGACCTTGCTGCCCTTGACCTTGCTGCCCTTGACTTTGTTGGGCCTGACTCTGAGTTTGATTGTTTGAACCATCGGTTGAAGCAGCGAGATTGTTGGCTACCTGTTGCAATGATTGGGCTGTACCGTTGATGCTGTTCTCTTTTGCCTGTGTCGCGGCATTTTGTGCGGTCGCTGCTTGCATTGTCTGAGCTGCATCATTGACTTCGCTTTGATTGTCATCGGCGACCGCTTTTGCCGCTTGATGAAGTGCTGAACTCAATGCTTGATCCTGCCCTGCCTGGTTAGCAGCATTTTCGAGTTGTTGTGACAGTTGTGCCCGTTGCTGGGACGACATTTTATTGATCTGGCCGGCCAGATTTTGTAATGCTTTGGATGCTTGCTTACTATCGTTATTGGCGAGCGCATTACCCAGGGCTTTCAGGTTTGCATTATTGCTGCTCTGTAAAGCCGAACTGGCGGCGGCATTGGCCTGTGCCTGGTTGCTCGCTTGAGGATTGCGTTGTTGATTGAGCTGATGTCTGTGCCTGTGCCAGGGCTTGCTGTGCCTGAGTAGCAGTTTTTGCCTGCTGCAGTTTATTTTCCAGATTGCTCAAGATTTGGTCAATTTTTTGCTGTTCCGTAGGAGAGATGGCAGATTGTTGAGGAAGACTCTGGCGTACTTTTTCGATTGAGGCGATCTGTTTTGCTATATGAGCCTGAAATGCTGCTTGCTGTTTGAGAATGGCAGTCATTGGATTGGGTAGCACCAGAAGGAGTATAAAGACAATGGCAACGAGAACGAAGAACAGAGCGATGAAGCGCTGTGGACGAAGAGAGAGCGTTTTTGCGGGTGTATGCTTTTGCAATTGCTTCAAGGCATCGCGGCGCTGCAGTTTTACCAGGGAAGCTGATTGGTCGCGTAGTTCCCAGGCAGTACTTAGTCGATCATGAAGTGATAGCCGTCTGTCAGCTAACCGTGCTGTATGAGAGAGCGAAGGCCGTCGCCAGATCGCCATGCCCAATGCGCTAACGGTACTTACGATAGCGAGGCTGATTGCCCATGTGTTAGCGTTGCCCAGGGAGTAATGCGTGCGAGAAGGAGCACAAGGCATGCCAGGAGAAGACCTGTGATTATGCCTCGTAACGTCCAGTGGAGCACCTGTTGCAGTGAGAGTCGCCGTCGCCATGGTCGTAATGCACTGACGACGCTCTCGCCATCCAGGTGTTCCTGGGGAATTGCTGCCAGTCGGGATGGCATAAGAGTTGCCATAATAATGCCTTTCTTACTATCTCTCTAGCTGCTTATCCTCAGTTGGATCTGTGCGATGGATTCTTTCTATTTATACCATACGCTACGATGCATTTGCCGAGCGTTGAGCTTTGTACAATGGGCTTTCTTCTCCCAGGCAGACGGATGGGTGTTGCTAATTTGATCATATACACACTCAGCAGAAAGAACAGGGCAGAGGCTATCAGGTTAAGAAGGATATAAGCAACCCAGCGGCTGATGTGCATTCCATGTAGCAGATAGTGACTCATTGAGCTCCCCATCGGGTAAGTATTCACCAGTGCCAGAAGTGGATTCCAGAGCAGCAAAGGAGACGGCTGACTTAAGAAGAGTGGTGACTGAAGTAGGCCGACTGAACTAAACATCTGATACCAGTTGCCTGAAGAGTAGATGGTTATGAAAAGGATGAGAGGTAGAAAGATCCAGAGTATGCAGACCATATAAGCGACGGAAGTGGAGACAGCTGGCCGTGAGATCAAGGTTGAGCAAAAGAGACTGAACGTGCCTGTAATCAAGGTGGTGCTGATGAATACAAGGAGAGCGCTGATAATCTGGAATGGAGAGATGCCGCCAAAGAAAAAAACGAGGCTAAAAAGGGGAATGGATGCGGCGATGAGCAGGAGCGCATTGACCAGCCCCGCAACCAGCTTGCCTGCAATCAATGAGAAGGCTGAGATGCGTGAGCAGAGTAAGAGGTCGAAAGTCTGGCGTTCTTTCTCACCATTGACTGCAGTAGCCGTAAAGGCTGGTGTGATGAAAATGATGAGAAAGAGCTGAACGATCGAGAGCAGCATGTAGAGGTAGGTTCCGATATCGTTCAAAGTCATATTTCCGCTACCATTGAAGTTGGAGAAGCGACTGATAAAGAACCAGCCGATCAGGCCCATTAAAAGGATATAGAGAACAACGAGCCAGATGGTGCGTTCACGTCGCATGCGTAAACGCAATTCTTTGATGAGGAGTGCTGAAAAGGTCATGATGGATTGCTTCCCTCCGTGATGCTCATAAAGATATCTTCGAGACGGCCACTATTTGTGCGTGGTGCGAAAGAGGTAATGGGTATGCCCTGCGTAATCAGTTCAGCCATGATCTGAGGTAATGCCTGCTCATTGCCATTGAATTCGGCCAGCAGCAGATTCCCTGTTTCAGAAGTAACGTTACTCATCCCTGCCTGCTTTTTGAGCAATTCCAGTGCTGTAGAAATGCGTTCAGCTTCCAGAATGCGAATTTCGAGCAGATGGCTGGTACTGAAGCGCTGAACGATCTTCTCAACGTCTCCAGCGGCGACGAGGCGACCCTCTTGTAGAAGAGCAATATCCGTACACATCTCAGCCAGTTCGGGGAGAATATGAGAGCTGATAATAACTGTTTTGCCGATACTCTGTAAAGAGCGCACCAGTTCACGTAATTCCACACGTCCACGTGGATCAAGGCCAGATGCTGGTTCATCGAGTAAGAGAATATCAGGATCATGAATGAGTGCACGAGCGAGGCAGAGGCGTTGTTTCATCCCACGCGACAATGTTTCAACCAGCTCATTATGTTTTGACGAGAGATCAACCAGTTCCAGCAGGTCCGTCTATGA
Source organism: uncultured Chloroflexia bacterium (assembly GCA_963731415.1). Lineage (GTDB taxonomy): Bacteria > Chloroflexota > Ktedonobacteria > Ktedonobacterales > Ktedonobacteraceae > JACDAE01. The sequence goes on along the minus strand of CAVSVN010000013.1, from coordinate 182,654 downwards.
TGCGCCTGTATTTTTTGCGTGGAATTTTATGAATACCGGCGTAGAACTCAAGGTACTCAACGGTTGTGAGATCGGGATAGACGCCGAAGAAGTCTGGCATGTAGCCAATTTTGCGCTGAATAGCGGAAGGACTGCTGGCTCACTTCATCGTTGTCGAACCAGACCTCGCCACTACTTGGACTGATCAGAGCAGCCAGGATACGTAGCAGCGTTGACTTGCCTGCACCATTTGGTCCGATGAAGCCATAGATGGCTCCACGCGGTATCTCCAGCGTAAAATCGTGCAAGGCATAAAGTTTGTGATAATGCTTTGAGACGTTCTGTATTTTAATGATCGCGTTTCCTTCTTCAGGTTTTTGCATAAGGCCAGGCACATCCTTCTTGCAGTAGAAATTTTAACTTGTGAGCAGATCCTCTCAGTTGCAACGAAGGTTTGCTAAAGACGGCGGTACCTTGTGAAGCATTCTGATTGACGAATTGCATTACAATGCGCCCGTTGCTATCAATATATGACTGAGCATTGTTGATGGAAAGCGAAAACTGGTTAAAGGCAAAGTGCTCCCAGGCATGTTTCTGCCAGTTGTAGAGAAAGATGCGCAAATGATTGACATCAGTGATGGAACTACCTCCCTGACCGAATGAAATGTTGTCTTGTGTTAATGTAGATGGCTCTGTGAGTGTGATGTTTCCATTGTACAGTTTAAGGCCAGTGGGCAGAGCAAACTCGAAAGTCATACTGCCAGCGTTGAGCGTATAGATTCCTGGAGATTGAGTCTGAGCACTCTGACTTTGAGCATCAATCAGCTGACCTGGAATCGTATCGGAAGGTACATTGACGGTCTGGTCTACTGGATCTGAAAAACTGACATTGAGTGGAGCCTGGAGAAATGTCTCCTGTGTTCCAGCAATACGACTTCCTGTCACATCGACGGTATCGCCAGCATGCGATGTAGGAACGACCCATCCAATGAAGGTTGCAGCCGCAGCCAGGGACCAGAAGAGGATCGCGACCATTTACCTGTGTCGAAGGACCATTGCCACTGGTAAGCGTTGTGCTACTATTCAGAAGAACACTGTTAGATGGAGTAAATGGCTGTGCAGACTGGAAGCAAGGAACTACTCCGCAGTACTCATATGCGTTCTCGCCACTCAAGATTGCAAGTTGGGCCATATGGCTTTGCAGCGAATTCAAGCGTTGTGAGCTGTTATAATAGGCTATATAGGGTACCTGTAAGTTGTTGCTCGAAGCAATCTGATCTGCAAGTGAGGTTGGCGTAAGGTTGTTGTTCATCGAATTGGCGGTATTTTCTAGCGTTAAAGAGATCGGACGCGTTTCTCCGGCTGCCATATTTCCCAACGATTGGAAGTGATTACTTATCAGCAGGTAGGCATTGTTCAGCGCATAAGGCAGGCTATTCGTGACCGTACCACGTAGCAGGTTATTGCTCTGAAATGTCAGGTGAGGGACAATGCCACCTGGTAGATGGTGATCCTGCTTTGTCACCAGTGTCCGCAAACTCCATGTATTGATGCCTTGCAGCTTCACATTTGTCCCGTTCTCTGCCGAAACAATAGTTGCGGGAAGTCCTTGTGAAGAAGTCTCTGTGTAGGTTTGTACCAGGTTCGTGCCGGGAACGTTCACCTGGAAATTTCCTTGATTAGGAAGGTAGACTCCGACATATGTTGTGGCTATGGGCTGGTGTCCCAGTTGTGTCCGGTTGTCCGAGCTGTAAGATTGAGATGCTGCTACTGACAATCGAAGTCCCTTTTTGTTGAAGTGCCAGCGTATAACTCAATGCAGAGAAAATGACGATGGCGCTTAACGTAATACGCCAGCTCCAATCGCGTTTCTTAAGAAAGCGTACCAGCAGGAGACGGACGGGACCAAGCACCGTGACATATCCTAATAGCAGGACAAGAATAAGCCATGTCGGCGGGAGCATATTCGGTAGGGAGGATTGTAACAGGCTGCTGAACCCTCCATTACTGGTACCAGGTGTAAACAGAGATGATCCAGTCTGAGCCGATATTAGAGCCAGTGGTAAGAACTTGATCGCCCAATGTACGTAGGAGCAGTCCTTGCCAGAGCGCAGCCGTCCCATGTCCAGTTGAGAACAGGATTAAGCGTTGGATCAAAAGCCAGATAGCAGACCATGCCCTGTCCCAGTTTTTCTTGTACAAGCAGAGGTGTCGTACCAGAGGAAAGAGCAACAGTACTGCGCGGAGAAGGAATTGCAGTGCTGGCGACAACGGTTCCTGAAATGGTATCGGAGGCTGGATGTTGGGCTGGACCACCTTTTGCGGGGCCACCAATGGGTAAAAAGAAGTTTTAGCGGGAAGAGTCTGCGTTCCAGTAAGAGAGACGGGGAGGAGATTGGAGGGGAGTGGGCTCAGAGTGCGTCTCCATTAAGGGCCACCGACAACGATCAAAGAACCACCCCAGTTGACCCAATTTTGTAGGGTTGTGAGTTGATTTTTGCTTAAATTACTCGTGGTGAAATTATCCAGAACAATAAGATCAAAATTCTTGAGTTCCTCAGTCATGGTTGGCATGGTGGTGGCGTTCAACGGCTCAACAAGGATGGATGCGGTCGGGTCGGCCAGAGAAATGTACTCAATGGTCCAAAACCCGTGGTTTGATCTGAAAGGATGCCTACGAAGATATCACTCGGGCCGATACTGCGCAATGTTGTTGTTTCACTGCTAATCTTCTGATTATTTGCGTCAAGCAGATTGGCGGTAATTGCCTGTGTGCTCCCCTGAGTGCCAGTCGAGATAGGCACATTCAGTGTAACCTGTTTCTGGGAACCGCCAGGAAGAGTAATGGTCTGTTGATACGTCAAGGTAGGAGAAGAGCTAGTTGACACTGGTGGAAGGAGCTGGAACATTGATCGAGACGAAACCACTAAAATCTGCGCCATCATTGCGCAATGATACCTGCACCGGAACCCAGTTACTATCGCGATAGCGTGAATTGAAGCCCGCACTTACCTGAAATGTAGGCTTGCTAAGCCAATGAAGCAGTACTGGAGGCTGATACATTCAGTGGGAAGAGAAAAAAGACAAAAAGCAGCGAGAGGCAAAAGTAAACAGGGACGCGTAGAAGTGAAAGTGATAATTTTTGATATTGACCAATTGGCATGTTCCTGGGCCTCTTTCGTGACTGACGGACGGATACGGTGCACGGAAAATGTCTTACTTCTATCTCGTTCTTCCCTACCTGATAGTATACATGTTTTTCATTATGACACAAAATATGTCATTATGCGTCGAATTGTCTCTGATTGTGACATTAGTACTGTAAACGTTGCCTAAAAGAAATAGGTACAGGAAACCTGTGCTATGAGCAGATGCACTACAAGGTAACAATAGGTGTACCTAGAACGAATGTGCCTTGTGAGGCATCATGGTTAGTAAGCCTGAACAAGATGCGTTGATTGGGACCAACGTATGCCTGCTGTTTTATAACAAGTGTGTACTGGTTGAACGTCGTGGCATCCCATGTACCAGTTTGCCAGTTATAGAGAGAAACATGCAGGTGTTGCTCATCTGCGATATTTCTGGTGGCCGTGTTTTCCAGTTGATAAATGCCCGTGGGTGGATAGGGTAGCAGTGAGACAGTCAATGGTTGCCGTTCGAACATTCACGGTCTGAGGCACAGGCAGCTCAAAGGTCATACTTCCAGTGGTCATTAGAGTAGATGCCTGGTTGGCTCTGCACATTATTCCCTGCACATCTATTAAGTGGGCACTGAGTGTATGAGAGGGTACATACGAAGTATCTGGGAAACGGATGGTTAGCGGAATCTGCAAAAGCGTTTCGTGTACACCGGATGAAGGGTACCGTTCACGGTGATGTATCTGTCGTCTCCGCTTCCTGGTCTGACCAGCCGATAAGGGTGGCGGGTGCATTAGCGAGTAAAAGTGGATCATTACCGGGAGATGAGAACATGACCGGGTTACCGAAGAGTTGTTGAGACTTTCCACTGTTGACTAAACAGATATTCAAGCCACAGGCGAACGAGCTAAGTTCTCCGCTTAGGGCTGTTAGTGTTTCCAGGTGCAGGTCTGAGAGGGTTTTTGTTTGTAGGAGGCTGGTATTGAGGTTGTAGGCAGTTGGTAGACCGCCATCAGTCGTGATCTGGTCGGCCAGCGTTTCGAAGTGGATCAGCTGTATTCTTTAATGTGCTACGGATAGTGCGGTCTGATGGGCCTGCAAAGGGCCAGAATGAATATAGCTTTTTCGCCATCAGAATGTAGGAGTCCGTAAGTGAGTAGGACAAGGTATTGGTGATGGTTCCGAAGATGGTGTCATGGTCGAGCGTAAGGTGTGGAACAACGCTGCCACTCACCTGGCGATCCTGCTCTGAGACGAGCGTGTGCATCGTCCAGGTATTATCTCCATTCAAGTTGATCGTAGTTCCATGTCTCGTTACGTGATGATATGCACCTGTTGTGAAGAAGAGTCATCGGTGACGATTGTTTTGGGCAGCGCCTGTGTGAGGTTGGTGCCGGGCAATGTCACGTGAAAAGTAGCCTTGATCGGGGAGAAAGATTCCTGTATAGGTTGTCATATGGGCTGGAGTGCCATTCTGATTAAGCTGGAGAATTGAAATACTATTGCTAAGTATCGCGTCATTTTTTTCATGGATAGCAAGGCCATAAGAGAGGCAAGAGAAGACGACAAGGCTACTGAGTACGATGTGCCAGCTCCAGCGTCGTTTGGTGAAGCGTGTGATCAGGAGGCGTAGTGGTCCGAGCACCAGTCAGGTAGCCGAGCAGCAATGCGAGCAGTGTCCAGGGGAGAGGCAGTGTATGTGGTAGCATCGAATAGAGCAAGTCTTCCATACCCATTCCGATCAAGGGAAGATTGGGATTTGAGCTATTGATGGTTCCGTTGGCTGGTAGAATAGGAGCGCCTGTATTGGGTGTCAAGTAGTTGATCGCCAAGCGTACGTAGGAGAAGGCTTTGCCAGAAGGTATGTATTCCGCTCCAACTGGCGAGTGGTTCAAGTGTAGGATCGAAGGCAAGATAGTATAGTGTGCCCAGTCCCTGTTGACGCTGTACCAGCTAATGGAATATTTCCTGCGGATAGGATGACAGTATTGATAGTACCCGCTGGTGCGCGAGTGAGGGTTGCTGTACTGATCAAAATAGGGTTCTGTAAATTCTGTGTATCTGCTGTTTGTCCTGCTTGTAGCGGGGGACCATTGATAGAGAGCGACGAGATGGGATTGGAAAGAAGGCTGTATTGGTAGATGGTAACGGGTAGCAGGTTGGCGGGAGTGAAGTAAGGGAACGTTGCCATGAGGGACCTCCAACCTCAATAAGTGTTCCACCACGCTGTATCCATGCCTGTAATGTGTGAAGTTGATCGTTATTCAGCGTACTGGAAGTGAAGTTATCCAGTACGAGCATATCAAAATTATCGAGTACAGCAGCTTCTGTAGGAAACGTACTCGCGTTAAGTGGCTCAGTCACCAATGTTGCTGCAGATTGGGGAGGTCAACATTTGAAAGGGCACTGAAATTGCCGGGTTGATCGGAAAGAAGACCGACGAAAATATCCTGTGGATTAAGGGCGTGTACGAAAGGCTGACCGGGTCAGGAGAAGATGACCATGAGTGTCAAGGAGTTGTACATCCAGGACTTGAGATGTAATTTGCATGCTAGATTTGAGTGGAATATAGAATGTTACCTGTTTTTGTGCGCCCGCGGTAAGGTAATAGCCGACTGATAGAAGGTAGACGGCCATTCCGAGTTACTGAGTGAAGGAGGAGGTAGAATTGAAAGCGTCCCGCTAAAATCCGCACCGGTATTACTCAATGTGACATAGACGGGTACCCATGTACCATTTTTGTAGCGACCGTCGAAGCCAATATGGGCCTGAAACGTCACTCCTGTCTGAGGTGCCTGGTCTGGAGTTGATCTGCTAGCGATAACAAGGGTCAGGATGAGAGCTAACAGCAGGCCACCTATGATGAGAAGTAATCTGGGTCGGAAGGCGAAGTACCCGGTTCTTGTCTGGCATGTGCTGGCTCTCCCCATGCTGTACGAATATACAAGATGATCTAATTTCTAGCGTAGTGGATCTTATCGAACGTGTGTCAGGAAGCCGTGAAACATTTTACCGGGTGCTAAATTAAATTGGCTCTGCTAATATCATAACATATATTGAATGATGAGGAAGAATAATTCTTTACCAGAAAAAGATATCTGATGGCAAGGTTTTTGATGAGCAAACATTCTATCTGATAGTCTTAATAAAGGCAAGAGAACCACGCCGACAAATCTATCAACGTGGTTCTCTATCAGGTTAAGGGTAGTGGCTTATGGGCGATTAGTAGCCACCGTTACAGGGGTTGCTGCTGTTAGCAGGAACAGTGACACTATAGGTAATAGTGCTGTAGGAAGGTGTGCTACCACCACAGTTGCCAGTATTGTAAGATGGGTAGCCAGTATTGTAAGATGGGTAGCCAGTGTTGTAGGAAGGTGCGCCATTACCACAGCCACTACCGTAAGATGGATAGCCACTACCGTAAGATGGATAGCCACTATTCCATGAGGATTGAGGTGAGCAGTCCAAACCCTGTCCTCCCAATACCGTCTCCAACTCGCTATCGCTGAGTGCAATCTCTTCAGTCATTTCGTAAGATGCTTTGTTGTTAAGTTTCATAACTAAGATATTTCCCTTCTTTTACAAGGACGTTTTTACGTATGGCAATAATCGAAATGATGCAGGCGATCAATAAAGTTGTATGAACAGTAATATAGCCGCGCTTTAGATGCAGTAACCCTTGTACATACGACTTTTTATCGTTGCACCCTCATAATCAATGCCTACTTTTAGTATACCCGTCCAACCAAAAATACTAACAAAACTATTATTGTAAAGTACATGCCGCATTTACGCCGCTCACGGTATAGGTCTGATTTATCGTGTTCTTGTGTCACGGAAGCATCTGCCGCAGGCGCTCTCCCACAGCTTCTATCGGGTGTTGCGCGTCTTTTTGACGCATTGTCTGGAGGGTTGGGTTGCCAGCTTGATTTTCCAATATCCAGGTGCGGGCAAAAGTACCATCCTGAATATCTTTCAAGGCAGCACGCATCTGATCGCGCGTATGAGAGTCGATGATGCGCGATCCAGTGATATAGTCACCGAACTCGGCGGTATCACTAATAGAATTGTGCATAAAATTGATGCCGCCACGATAGAGTAGATCGGCGATTAATTTAACTTCTTGCAGGCAACAGGTATAGGCTATCTCCGGTTGATAGCCAGCCTCAACGAGCGTTTCAAAAGCGGTGCGAATGAGAGAAGTAAGACCGCCACAAAGTACTACCTGCTCGGCAAAAAGGTCAGTTTCGGTCTCTTCCGCGAAAGTTGTTTGAATAATGCCAGCGCGTGTGCAGCCGAGAGCACGAGCATAGGCAAGGGTGAGCGCTTCGGCCTGTCCCGTGAAGTCCTGATATACGGTCCACAGAGCAGGTATGCCTTTTCCTTCTGTAAACACCTGTCTGAGAATCGTGCCTGGTCCGTTGGGTGCGACCATCGCCACATCAACAGTAGTTGGAGGTGTGATCTGTGCATAATGCAGGCTGAATCCATGGGCGGTGAGCAACATTTTCCCGGTCGTAAGATGCGATCTGATTTCGTGTTCATAGACGTAATGTTGGTGCTGGTCGGGAACCAGGAGCATGATGATATCTGCCTGGCTGGCAGCTTCGGAGGGAAGAAAGACCTGCCAGCCATCCTGTTCTGCTCGCTTGCGGCTGCGACTGTTCTCTGGTAGTCCCACAAGTACATGGCAGCCACTATCGCGTAGATTAAGTGCGTGAGCATGACCCTGGCTGCCATAGCCGAGAATCGCGATCCGTTTAGAAAGGATTATGGCAAGGTCTGCGTCATTGTCATAGGAGATTTTTGCCATTGTGTTTTTTAATCCTGGCCTTGCTTTTGTGTGTTCAGTAAGGCTTCTAAAACGTTTTTGTCGAGATGGTAACTTTCGCTATCGGCAGGGAAGACGCCGGACTGTACATCCGCGCTATAGTGCTGCAAGGCTTCAGTTGCGCTCTCTGCAAGATGGGCGTATTGGCGAACGAATTTAGGCATTTTCTGCTCTTGCATGCCGAGTACGTCATGAAAAACTAACACCTGCCCATCGCAGTGAGGGCCAGCGCCGATGCCAATGGTGGGAATCGATATTTCCCTGGTCACCATCTGAGCCAACGTATCGGGAATGCCCTCAAGTACAAGTGCAAAGATGCCTGCATCGGCGAGTGCGTGTGCATCAGCGAGCAAGTCTCGCGCTGCGGTAACTGTTTTGCCCTGGACGCGATATCCACCCATTGTATGAACGGATTGAGGTGTCAGGCCAAGGTGTCCCATGACGGGAATCTCCGCATTCAGGATAGCTTTAATCGTAGGAAGTCGCTTACGTCCACCCTCCAATTTTACCGCGCCTGCTCCACCTTCTCGTACCAGACGACCAGCGTTGCGAACACTCTCTTCAGGCGAGACGTGATAGCTGAGCCATGGCATGTCGGTAACAACGAGTGCATCTGGATGAGCACGTGTGACGGCGGCGGAATGGTGGATCATCATATCGACGGTAACGGAGAGTGTATCTTCATATCCAAGAACCGTCGTTGCCACGGAGTCACCGACTAGAATAATATCGATCAGTGCCTGGTCGACGATTTTTGCACCGGGAGCATCGTAGGCGGTCACCATCGTAATCTTCGGGCCATTTTTTCTTGCCAGGATCATCGGTATCGTAATTTTATCGCGCATTGTCTTGTTGTCCTTTACGAGCTTGTGAACTGCGCTCCTACATGCGGGAAGAGGCGTGTTCGGCAAACTGTCCTATGTTCCATGTGCCATTGGTCTGTAATACAAAGTTGTCGATTAAGCGTGTCTGCCCTATCCAGGCGGCAATGAGAAGGAGCGCTGGCGGCTGCAGCGTTTCTAACGTTAAAAATGTATGTGCATCCCGTACCTCTACATAGTCCAGACGGATCTGAGGCTCATGGGCAAGAACATCTTTCATTGTCTGCACAACCTCTGCAGGTGTGAGTTGTGGATGTGCTTCCATGATGGCACGACCAGCCTGTAGGGCCTGATAAAGCACGCTTGCAGCGTGGCGTTGAGATGGTGTTAGATAGCTATTGCGGCTACTCATTGCCAGCCCATCGGCCTCCCGTATCGTGGGTAGGGCATGAAGGGTGATCGGAAGATTGAAATCTTCAATCATGCGTGTGATAACGGTGGTCTGCTGAGCATCTTTCTGTCCAAAATAGACCGTATCAGGCCGCACAAGTTGAAATAATTTAAGGACAACGGTCGCGACACCACGGAAATGACCTGGGCGGGTCGCACCTTCCGCTTGCGTTGCCAGAGGACCTTCGGGAACAACATAGGTAGTGAAGCCAGGAGGATACATTACCTCCGTAGAAGGTGTGAACACCACATCGACGCCGACACTTTCAAGTGTGGCGAGGTCACGTGCAAGATCCCGTGGATAGCGATTTAAATCTTCGTGGGCAGCGAACTGGATGGGATTGACAAAAATGCTGCCCACCAGAGTCTGACTCTCAGTGCGTGCCTTACGGTAGAGAGCGAGGTGTCCTTCATGCAGGTATCCCATTGTTGGAACGAAGCCAATTGGTCCACTCCATTGTGTACGTGCATACACTAAATCCTGAATTGTATTGATGATCTGCAATGACGTAAAAATCTCCTTGCCTTTGAAGAGGTGCAAGAGCGAGAGAGCCCTTTAAGGGAGCGTCTTTACTCCATCTGGTCCGGCGATTATAGCTTCCTGGGCGAAATTGAGGAACAGGCCCGTTTCTACTACACCGACGATACTATGCAACTGCGCATCCAGTTCTTCTGGATAGGCAATACCGTCTGCAAAGGTGCAATCGAGAATAATATTGCTATTCTCGGTCACGAAGACCGTGCCACCTTGTTGACGTATCTGTACTGTTGCTCCCAGGGCTTCCAGGTGTTTGCGTACAGGAGTTGCGCCAAAGGGAACGGTTTCAACGGGAACAGGAAAATTGGTTCCCAATCGCGCAACCAGTTTTGTAGTGTCGCCGATGACGATGAAGTGACGTGCCGTTGAAGTAACAATCTTCTCGCGTAATAAAGCGCCACCGCCACCTTTGATCAGGCGTAATTGAGGATCGATCTCATCAGCTCCATCAATATAAAGATCGATCTCAGGATAGGTATCGAGGTCGCTGACAGAGATGCCGAGGCCGATGGCAAGATCTTTTGAATCCTGTGAGGAGGCGACCGCGCCCGCAAGGCGAAGTCCATCCTGAACACGTCTACCCAGAGCATAGATAAATTGGTGTGCGGTCGAGCCAGTTCCCAGGCCAATAATCATGCCATTTTCAACGCGTTGAGCGGCTGCACTCCCGACCTGTTGTTTCCAGGTTTCGCGTTCAATATCATGCCTCATCGTCATGCGCTGTAACTCCTTATTAACAAGCTCTCAATTATAGCATCCTACAGAGCAACTTTTCTGAAACCTTTTCGCAATGAAGTCAGGTCTATCTTTTTGCCTATAGCATAACACGCGTGCGAAAAGAACGCCAAATGGCGTGTATTATAGACAGAGGGGGGAAGTCCGTCGGGATATCTTGCTATCTCTTCGGCATCGTGATACACTCTTCGAGTAATTATGAAGCCAAGAGAGAGATGCCTTGTGTTGGTTGCGTCGCGGAGAAAAAGAAGGCTCAGGCGTTGAATTGGCTTGTTAGAAACAGGCTGTTTCAGGTGGTAAATAACGATGTCTGATGTCTGGCGTATCTTTGTGGTTGAAGGTGAAGAAACACTCAACCATAATATTGTGAACTCTTTACGCAAAGATGGCTATATTGTGCAAGGAGTTATGAATGGAGCCGATGCCGTCCACATCCTCTGGTCTGAAGAGTATGATGTGGTTCTCTGTGATCTCAATGCACCGGGAGCTGATGGTTTTGAACTGCTCCAATGGCTTCGTGCATCGCGCCCCAATACGCGTATGATTCTCGTTGGCGCTCCCGATTCTTCTGTTATACGTATGCAGGCATTAGAATCTGGTGCTGCTGGCTACCTGGAGAAACCCCTGGATCTCCACCTGCTTAAAGAAGAATTGCGCCGCCTTCTCCAACAGACAGGCTTTTCAGCAAATCTAGACTCATTTGACCTTCTGGATGTGATTCAGATTATTACTATGAGCCGTAAGAGTATTGCTCTGCTGGTGAACACTGGCCTGGAGGAACGTGGTCTGCTGTGTTTTAAAGGTGGAGATCTGGTCTGGGCCGAATATGGAATTCTGCGCGGTGAGGAAGCGTTTTTTGCCCTGGCCGCCCATAAAAATGGGACGGTGACGCAACAGCCGTGGAATGAGCAGGTAACGGCAAATGTGAAGCAGCCACTCTCACGCCTGATCTTCCAGGCTCTTCAGTATCGAACAAAGTATGCAAATCAGCAACCATATAGCGGTGAGCTGACTCCTATCTCTGGCAAGCTACAATTCAGCGACGAATCCGCGTTGCGCAATACTCTACTTATGACGGAAGAAGAGGACGATACCCCATTTGGCGTCCTGGGCGATTCTCTTCCACATGATGTATCTTTCGCATCACCAGGGAGACAGCAAGAAACCAGCCCATCAACGATGGATGCAAGCAGGGAATGGTGGGAGATAAGCGGCGCTGTTTCTGCCTCGAATAGTGAAGATGGCATAAGTATTGCCAGTCCTTCGCCCGCTGCTATTGAGGTAGCTCCTACGATGGCGATAGATGGACCTGCTCTTGCTGATAGTACGATGACTCCGCCAGTGCCTAATATGCTGAGTGACCAGCGTAACGATCTTCCTTCCTGGTTGACGGATCAGCCTACAGCAACTAACCCGGCAATACGTGCTTCCACGCTTTCAAGTTCTGCTCCGTTACCAGTCGTCAGACCTTCATCGTCGGAATGGCAACCACCCCAGGTCACCAATGGCAATGCATCTCTGGCACCTGGCTTGAGTAGTACTATGAGGCCGATAACTACTCCGTCAAAACAAGCGACAGGGAATTTTCAACAGAAGCAAGCATCAGGAACACAGAAGCAGCTCTCGGGGACGCAAAATCTGCTGACAACCGATACGGGAGTGCGTCAAGCCAGAGTCGCTGAGTGGCAGATACCTGAACCAACAGCGCTCAACACGTCACTTCCTGAAGGTGATGTACAGATGCCTGCTTTAACAGGTATAAGTGGAAGCATGGGCCTTTCTTCTAAAAAGGAGGAGAGCGGTGCTTCCCCAGCTATCAAACGCGAGTATAACTATTCTGCCCTGGTCTCGGCGCTACAATCACTGGGTTATTCCATACCAGGTTTTATCGCGGTAGCCCTGGTGGATAGAGATGGTCAACCAATCGCTCAGGTTGCGGTGGATGAACTGGATATCTCGCGCATCTGTAAACATTTTAGCACGATACTCAAAAGTACTCTGCAATCCCTCGATCAAGGGATGTGGGGTGACTACGAAGATACTGTGATTACCAGCTCAGATCGTTATATTCTCATGCGCGTTCTTGGTAACGAACGCTCAACGTTTCAGGTCCTGATTACGACCCGCGAGGCGAAACCAGCCGAAAGCCTAGAAGTCATGAAGAATGTTGAGAGTGCAATTCATGCCGCTCTACGTTCTTAAAAGGAAACATTCATGAATGAGAAATTAGAGAAGCCTGCAATGCCCGAAGAAGAGGGCGAAAACCGCATGTTTTCTTTTATCGTAGGTATTTTTATCGTCATAGCAATTATGGTTGTCTTTGTACTCCTCTTCAACCATTAAAGAGTTTCTGCTTTTGAAGAATCTCAGGAAGAACTCTCCGGTATATCCAGCAAACGTTTTAGCTGTTCAATATCGACATCTTTTTGTGTGCTCGGCTCCGAAATAGGGTTGAGCTTCTTCTGTGTTTCGGGTTCGCGTTGACGCACTGGTTGGTGAGAACGTGGCTTTGGACGTAAGAGCGCGGCATCCTGTCCATTTCCTTCTTGCAGGAGAGGGCGTTTCTTTGCCTTTAAGATATTGAGTTGTTCTTCAAGAGACTGCTCGGCTGAAAGTTGATTTAGTTGTGTATCGAGATCGCGTCGCTGCAGATCTGCCATTGCTCTCGCTCGTGCTTCAGCTTCCAATACAGCATCTTGTGCTCTGGTTGTACGCTCCTTTTCCCTGGATCCCCCGGTCTTGTTGAGCGCATCAAACACACGTTGCTGCAGTAATGCGTTGCGTTTGCGTGCAGCCAATAGATCAAGCGTTGTTTCTACCTCGGAGATCTTTGCTTCAAGTTGGAGCAGCGCTGTGCGCATCGTACGAACCAGGTGTTCTTGCTCTTTCTTTTGTTGCTCGTAGCGCTGAATCTGTTTTGTAAAATCGTTATAGCGTATAAGAGCACTACGGGCAGTATCATCATTGCCCTGTTGAATCGCCTGCTCTGCCTTCTTCATCCACTGCTCTGCCTCAACCTTGCGTTCCTCACTACGTTTGCGCAGCTTATGACTCTCTGCAATAGCGGTAGCAACCTGTGTCTTGACCTGAACCAGCTGGTTACGCATGTCAAGCTGTAGTTGCCGTAGAGCCTTTTCAGGGTCGTCAGCTTTCTCAATCACTGTATTGAGATTGGCGCGTAGCAAGGTGAGCACACGTTCCAACAAGTTCATGTATTTCTCCGTCGTCTGTACGTATCCTGATGGGCAACCGGAAAGGTTACCCATCTTTCTATTATCACGAAACAGGACCGTTTAACGATCCTGTTTCATCCCTCCTACTTTTCTGTTGCAGTAGCAGTTCTCCCATTGTTTCCATTGACGTTCGCTGTCGGTGTAGCATCGACAGTCCCGTTGGTTCCGTTAGGGCTGACAGGAGTTTTGCCATCAGTATTAGCCAGAGCGGGTACCTGGCTCATCAGGTCGCCGATGCGCGTTCCACTGAGCAGTTCAAAGAGGGCAGGTACCTGGGCAACCATATTGACGATATCGCCCGTGAGGCGGCTGGCACCCATTCCACTAGTGCTATCGCTGGCACCCGTGGAGACGATGGTGACTTTGTCGACTTTGCTGAGAGGCTCCGCGATGGCGCGTACGACTTCTGGCAAGCCAGTGAGCAATTTGTCGAGCACGGCGGCCTGGTTGTACTCATGGAAGGCAGCTGCTTTGACTTTCATGGCGTCCGCTTCTGCTTCACCTTTCGCACGAATTACTTCTGCTTCGGCAAGACCTTTCACACGCACAATTTCGGCTTCGGCAAGACCACGAGCGCGAGTAGCATCCGCATCACCAAGACCACGGGTTTTTACGGCGTCTGCCTGACCCTGTGCTTCGAGGATTACGCGCTGGCGCTCGGCTTCGGCGACGGTTTCGACGCGACGGCGCTCAGCTTCAGCTGACTTCTGAACAGTTGCTTGCAATTCCAGTTCGCGGCGCTGAATTTCGGCCTGTTGTACTTTGATCTGTGCATTCTTCTCAACCTCGGTGACCCTGATAGCCTCAGTGACGACCTGCTGTTGAGAGACATTGGACTGGATATCATATGCCTTGTCAGCAAAAGCCTGTTGCTTCTTGACCTCAGCATCGAATTCGGCTTTCTTCAACGACAGGTTACGTTGAGATGCCGCCTGCAATGCAAGTGACTCGGCTTCTGCTTTCACACGCTCTTGATCAGCGGATGCACGCGCTACGGCTGATTCACGAGCGGCATTGGCTTGTTGAATCTGTGTATCGCGTTGCGCCAGTGCGGTAGCGATATCGGCCTGTTTACGAATCTCGGCGATCTGTGGACGACCCATGTTGGTGATGTAGTCATTCTCGTCGCGCACATCTTTAATAGTGAAGGAGATGACCTCAAGACCCATCTTCTCCATGTCGGGGGTAACTGTGCGCAACATCTTGCCGCCGACGCTCTCAGGATCTTTCACCAGGTCTTCAACGGTCAACTGTCCGACGATACCGCGCAGATGTCCTTCCATGACCAAACGGATCAGGTTTTCACGATCCTCCTGAGATTTGCTCAAGAACTGCTCGGCTGCGGTCTTAATGCTCTCCGTGTCGGAGCGCACCTTGATCTGAGTAACAGCTTCGACATTGACGGCAACGCCCTGAGTAGTATAGAGTGCCTGGCGCGGAGCAACGTCAAAAGACATCAATTCCAGCGAGAAATCTTGTGCTCTCTGATAGAGAGGAACCACAAAATGTGAGCCGCCGGTAATAACTTTGGTGCCGCCAGCGCCATACACAATCAATGCCTGGTTAGGGCCAACTTTACGTAGCAGGCCACCAACAATACGCAGGAGAATAATAACAACAATGACTAAGGCTGCAACGCCTATACCTAATAATTCAATAAGACCCATGACATGTTACTCCTTTTGAGAATCTTTTCGCATGACGTATTCATTATCGTTGCTATCGGTTCTATCGGGTTGTTCTAATAATGCACGCAATTCGGCGAGTCCATCGGCTTCAGGACCAATCGTTGCCTCAGACTCTTCCTGGTTCACAAAATGATCCCACGTATCAACTTCGGCGATGCCGCGCTGATAATTGACGACGACAACTTCCTGATCGCGCTCAAGGCGTCTTCCATCAAGTGTACGAGCAGGAATACTCTTGCGCATACCACCTGGCGAGACATAAATGACTTCGCCTAGACTATTTTCCGGTATAGTCATGCTCACTTTCCCAAGCAAGCCGGTACGATCCGAGACATCCTGTACCGTTGCACCCTCGCTATCGCCGAAGACGCGACCGATAAACGCCAGGAGCAGGGCCGCAATAACCAGTCCGCCTAGCGCTGCCAGCGCAATTGAGAGTGGCAGTGCAAAGGAAGTATTATTGTGGAAGACATAGCCGAAAAAACCAAATCCAAGTAAGAAAAGGACGATAGAGGTTGGATTGAGATAGGTAAGAATCGCGCTTCCCTGTCCCCCACTGTGCGCCGTCTGTGATGTTGGATGAATAAGATGTGTGTGACCCGTATGAATGGTATGGGCCTGTCCTCCATGTCCACCAACATCGATATGATGCGTACTACCAATATGCTCGCCTCCGTGCCCTCCTATACTTCCTAAGAGAGCTGCTACAAGAAGGAAGAGCAATCCGAAGAGAAAGCAACCTATAAACAGGAGGGAAAGCGGATCAGTTGCTAGCATAGCTTTTGCTCCTTTGCCTCTGAAAACATTGTCACATGAACACTACGCCGATCAATACATTCGATAACGCTGATAATACCGACCAGAATGCCAGGTATTCCCAGCACCAATGCAATTGATAGGCAGAGAACGCTGGAAGGAAGCCCGATCAGCGTCAGCAGCGGAAAAACATTTCCTGCTGAGAAACTGGCGCTACTTGCAAGGCACGCGCCAAGCAACAAGAGAAGTGGCAATAGCACTGGATGACGTTTGAGCAGAGGATTCTGATCCTGTACCCGGCTAGATCGTTTTCCACTACATGCTGTGTATTGGCTTTGTACCATATATCTTCCTTCCTTATAAAAAATAGCGTGGAAAGTGTCCGACTGAAAACATGGTCTATAGAAATAGACGTAGAAAATGAGAAAAATACAAGTCAGTCGAAAGCTGTTTCGCTTCTGTTTTCATTGGCATGGACAGTGATCGCATTCACAATCGTTTCGAGTTCTGTTACAGAGAATTCCATTAACCTCTGGAAGGCTTCGAGATAGCGTTGTGGCTCTTCAACCTCCGCAAGACGCGACAAAAGCTCCTGCAATGCTGGCTCTGAACTCCACTCCTGAGCACTCGCAGTCAACCAGGTGTTCAGACGATCTTCATCATCCCCTTCCATCTCCGTTAAGAGATCGGTACTATAGTCGAGTGGATCGCTGACAAGGTAGCCGGGATGCACTTTAAAGAAGCGTGCCAGCAGATCACGACTTGAGGCCGTAAGGTGCAAACGCTTGCTCTTCTCCAGCTGCGAAAGATAAGCCTGGCTGATGCTTTCGTGTAGTTCTTCCTGCATGGCCTTCACTATTTCCATCTGGGTCATAGGTCGGTTCAAACCGCGCAGTTCGCCTTCAACTTCTCGCAGGTGTTTGATTTTCTCCGCTAAATTCATCTCTCTAACCTCACATAGCTATTTGCTATATTGAGTATAGCTGTTTGTTATTCACTTGTCAAGTATTTTGGAGATGTGTTTTTTGGGGGGTGGAGACGAGAGAGATATAGCCTTTCAATACTCGAACTCCTATCGTAATCTGAACAGATAAAGCTAGCTCAGCGTAATAGCTCCGGTGGCACTATCCACGTGGATTGCCACAGGCGAAAGAGGTGTTGGAGCTGGTCCGCCCACGACGGCAGCCGCTTTTGCTGGATCGAACTCGGCACCATGACAGGGACAGACAATCAATTGCTGACTCGGATCGTAGGCCACCTGGCAGCCTGCATGAGTGCAGAGCGCATCATAGGCGACGAACTGACCATTGTTTAGATGGATTAGAAGGCCAGGATCGCCTGAAGAGGGAATAGTGAAGGGAGTTGAGTTGTTGACGGCAACGGACTTTACCTGAGCGATTGCAGCAGAGGATGAGCCCGCTTGAGTTGCGGCTGGCGTGGCAGTTGTTGCTCCGGTTTCACCAGTTCCACTGTTTCCTGTGCTCCCCTGACTTTGAGTGCTTGTAGAGGTATCACTACCACTAAAAAAGAGGGCGCGGTATGCCAGAATTACTGCTCCCAGGCCGAACACGACGCCACCACCGAGAAGTGATCCTTGCAGAAAGCTGCGCCGCATCTCGCGTGCTTTTTGTTCCGCGCTCTGTCGTCGCTGCTGTGCTGTGCGTTGTTGTGCATTGCGCTGCTGAGCACTTTTTACGGAGATTGTTGGTGTATCGGCGAGGGCGACGGGTTCTTCAGTCGGACGTAGTGTAGTACCGAGGATGAAGTCCAATACTCCTGCCAGTCCCCTCTGTTGCTGAGTCGAAGCTGGTGGTAAAAGGTTCAAGGCGAGAAATTCATCGACGGTGGGCAGACCTGTGCAGAGCGGACCATTGAGGAGCAGGGTCAGCCAGCAAAAGACGAAGACAATATCTGCTCCATAGAAATAGGGGTAGACATGCCATGTTACGGAGAGAAAAAAGATCAGGCTTAACAGCAAGCCAAAGAATGCTGCGGGCCTAAAAAGAAGGCCAATGAGTATTCCCAGTCCAATTGCGATCTCTCCAAAAGCGATCATGAGGCCGAAGAGCATGGAATGCGGAACAACGATATGAAGAAGGAAGCCGCCTATTGGTGAGCCGTTAGCGAAGGAGATCATCTGTCTTCCAATATATCCGGGCTTGTTAGAATGAAAAAACTGCGGGTCAGTAAATTTCTGAACACCTGCATAGACAAAAGTGATACCCAGGAAGAGACGGAGCGGGAGTAACACCCATGGCATAATATGCGAACGATACATGTTTTTTTGTTCTTGCATTATGACCTCTTAAAAGTAGTGTTGCAGGTTGTCTGGAACCTGAATAGTGTAGATCGTCGCTATTGTAATACCTCACTCATGTTAAACCCGCATGAATCTAGCATTTATTTGATCGGAAGTACTCTTATCTAATTGTAGCAACATAGAGGCAAAAAAAATTGGGCTTGCTCGCATGTACAAGCCCCCTATGTAGGATACGTAGGGCCTGTGACACACTCTACGTATCGCACAAATGTAGTTTACTGCTTGGAAGTCAAGAAACGTTCAGGAATATGTAAAATTTTGATGTAGATAGTCTGTAAGATCTACCCAGGGAGCATACGCAACGTTCCCTCCGCATTTTCTTCGATAGCTTGCCGTGTAAAGAGCATCGGATGATGTTCGAGCTTCATCCAAAGCGGGATAAAGTCGTCATAATGTTTGCTGGCCGGGAGTCCAGATTGTCCTGGCGCGTGAATTGAGAGCGAACGGGACAGGTCGCCCAGGTCGACGATCTGGCGATATGATGGGACCGTAATCACAACTTCAGGATTAGTCGGCAGACTCGCACCCATATTGATGGTATCACTATCGCCACCGACCGCATAAGGGCCACGATTGAAGAAACGTTCAAGCGCTTTGACGGTTCCCAATGGATGATTATAGGTCATTTTGTGGATAGCTCCATAGTGCCAGCTCAGGATATTTGAACTCAATCGGTCGCGTAGTTCGTCAAGAGCAGCTTTGAAGGCATTTTTAATGGCGCTATCCCATGACTTCGGCCCATTGCGAATGACCGAGTTCTCAAACCAGCTATCGTCATGTTCTTCCAGTAAACGGATGAGTAAGGGTTTATTGCGACTGGCATAACCATTTGAGGGTAGTATATTACTGCCAATGCCCATGTAGCTGTTTTTCAACACATCGTCATCGCCCAGGACCGTATTGAGGAAGATATGTTCCAGCTTGTTAAAGAACTTTGTATAGATGGCGGCGGCGATACTTGTAGGCGTGAGCATGTAATCCCAGGCTCGTAGAATCTCCAGCGCAGCCTTTTCGAGCTGAGTTTCGCCTTGCATCTTGAGCAGATAAGGCACGATCTCGACCGCTGGCAACGAATACTGGTCACCCTGAATCTCTGCCATGTCTGCCAGCGTCAATTTGCCTTTGCTACTCAATAGATCGCGAATGCGTTGGGCACGGTAGCCGTTGAGCCATTCGTTTGTAATGTAGTAGGGATAGTTATCGTCCACTACACGATTATTGGCCGTCGCAATAAAGTGCTGTTCGGGATTGAAGGTTTGAGGCAGTTCATCAAATGGAATATACCCTGTCCATTCATAGTCACCTGTCCAGCCGGGTGAAGGGACAGAGTGCCTGCCCTTTGTTACGGATGGGGATAGCGCCCGCCATGACGTAGCCAATATTGCCCTCGCTGGTCGGCATAGACAAAGTTTTGCGGTGGCACATCCCAATCGTGCAGGGCTGTAGCGAAACTCTTCCCAGTTTTTGGCACGATTAAGCTTCACCACGGATGAGATGATGTTACACTGTTCCAACCCTGTCCAACGCAATGCTAGAGGAACTTCCTCAGCTTGAGGTGTATCCTCAGCTCTAGAAGATGTTGGCTGAAATGAGGTAATGACTGGTCCGTGACGCGTGATGCGTACCTTCTCAATGACTGGCTGTTCCTGTCCTTTCACCTGAATCTCTTCGCGAATGATCTGCTGCCTCTTCCCATTGACCCTGGTATTCGTACTGGTCTGGGTTTTCAGGATTAAATTTCTCAATATAGAGATCCTGCACGTCTGAGATGGCATTGGTGACACCCCAGGCGATATGCTGATTGTGCCCAATGATAACTCCCGGTGCGCCCGGAAAGCTCACTCCGGTTACGTCAAGATCACCAGCGACGAGGTGGCATTCGTACCAGATGGAAGGGACTGCCTGTCCCAGATGTGGATCGTTACAGAGGATGGGTGCGCCAGTCTCGGTCATTGTGCCATCGACGACCCAGTTGTTGCTGCCACCGAACATGCTGAAGCCGCTCAACTCCTGAATCTGTTCATATTGTTCGCGTAGGCCCAGGTTGATGCCCTGGTAGGCGACGCCCGGTGGAATAATCAGAGGATGGTTGGCATCGTAGCCCGTTTCCAGTTGTGTAGCCCGTTCAACTCCAAGCTTGGCGACCAGGCGTGCGCGTGTGATCTCAGTCTCCCAGTTGCCGCCCAGGCTCCAACCCATCATTTTCGCCCATTGTATCGTATCGGCAGGTTGCCACGGGTCGGGCTGGAAACGTAATAGCGTAAACTCGACCGGAAGTTTGCCTTCATTATAAGCAATGAACATATTGACGCCTCGTGCGTAAGCATCAAGTATATGTATATGGGATGCCGGAGAGGCGCGTCACCTCAGCTGTGGCGGAGCGATGCATTCCCAGGCGGCGGCAGAAGCGGTCGATCTCCAGCACTGTATTGCCAAACAGCTCAGAGAGGCGACCTGAGCATAGACGGCGGTTCAATTCCATCTGCCAGAGCCGTTCCTGGGCGTGGATATATCCCTGTGCGAAGAAGAGATCATCCTCGCTCTGAGCATAAATGTGGGGCACGCCATACGTATCGGTAATAATTTCGACGGTTTCATGGAGTCCCTGCATATGTAACGTCCCGCTCTTTTGAGGTACAGGACGGCGTGCCAGGAGATTGTAGGTGCCGGCGGTAAGCCCGGCGAGATTTGCAGCAGTGACCAGCGTTTTTTTCCACCGTGTGGTCATGAAATCCTCCTCGATACGTGAAAGACCTGATAATGCTATCCGAATATTCCCATCCGGGTTGGGGCCATGTTTACCACGCGAGGGCGCAATAAATCTGGCCCCTACATTCTATCCCAATTCTGTCCCCTTTGGTGTATCGCGTACCTCGAAGCCCATTGCTTTAAGCTGATCGCGCAGCTGGTCGGATTCTTGCCAGCGCTTTGCCGCTCGTGCCTCGTCACGCTGGCGTACCAGGGCAAGCGCCTCGTCGCTTACAACCTTTGCCGCCTTTGGTTCAACAGCAGCAAGACGTAGGCCGAAGACGCGATCAAAGTCGAGCAGCAGGCGATAGCGTTCACCTGCTGCGATCTTGTTATTGCGTGCAAGTTCACGTGCGAGACTGAGCGCTATCGGCAGATCCAGATCATCGTTGATAGCCGTATGGAATACCTCTTGCACGCGCAGTGCCGCCGCCGATAGTGGCCCTTGCGCATCTTCAGTCTTTACTAATGCAGCAAGTTCGGCGATGTCGGAGCGGAAGTTGTTCAGTGCATTCTGTGCAGCGGCAATCGACTCATCCGTGAAGTTGAGCTTCGAGCGATAGTGCGCGGTCAGCAGCAGGTAACGAAAGGCCAGCGGATCAATGCCCCGCTCTTTTAGATCGCGCAAGAGAAGCACGTTACCAACCGAACGTGACATCTTACTATTGCCGAAATCCAGAAACTCGCCATGCATCCAGATCTGCACTGGCTCTTTGCCGCTAACACCCTGACTCTGTGCGATTTCGTCTTCGTGGTGAGGAAAAATGAGATCGACGGCCCCGGTATGAATATCGAATTGTTCACCCAGGTATTTCGTGGCCATCGCAGAGCATTCGATATGCCAGCCAGGGAAGCCGCTACCCCAGGGACTATTCCAGTTCATCTGTCGATCTGCCGCTCCCTGTTTCCACAGTGCGAAATCCTCCGGCGCATCCTTATCCTCTGCCGTTTCCAGTGAGACGCGACCACCCGCACCTGTACGCAACTTCTCCACGGTATTGCCCGAAAGTTCGCCATATTTGGGGAAACGGCTCACATCATAATAGACATTGCCATCTTTGACATAAGCCAGCCCCTGCTCGATCAGTTTCTCCGTCATGACCTGCATTTCGGGAATGTGATCGGTTGCTCTCGGATTGAGATCAGGTGGCAGAATGTTCAATTCCGCGACATCATGCAAGTATTGCTCAGTATAATGAGCGGCTATTTCCTGAGCTGAACGGCCTGTGGTGCGAGCCTCGTGTTCCAATTTATCTTCGCCTGCGCGTTCGGCATCGTCATCTTGATGGAGGTGCCCAACATCGGTGATGTTGCGTACGAGAAAGACATCGTAGCCATTGTATTCGAGCATGCGGTGTAGCCAGTCGGTCATCGTAAAGGTGCGCAGGTTGCCGATATGGATATCTTTATACACTGTTGGACCGCAATTATAGATGCCCACGTGTGGCGGGTGAAGCGGCTTGAATAGCTCTTTGCTACGAGTCAATGTATTGTACAGGTAGACTGGTTGTGACGAAATGGTAGACATAAATCATCTCCTCTGGATGTGAGTGTAGTCAAAGTGTAACAGGTCTGTAAAGCGTTGTGTAGCTCGGAGAGGAGACGTGCGGAAGGCTATTGATGGAAGTTAGTTGGGAGGCACGCCAATACGTTCACAGAGGTGAGCTACCGAAAGTGTTCTCTGTGAACGTAGCGACAGGTGCAATAGTTCTTGCTGATGGAGTTCACGGTGTTCTCTAACCTCGCGAAAATGTAATAGTGTTTAGTGTCAACAGTATAGCATATCTGCCAATGAGAGTCTCAAGGTAATGTTTATTGCGCTCGATGAGTTCCAGAAATTCCTGTTCCAATGCTTCTCTCAAAAAAGCTATAGATGGTGTATTTGGTCTATGTACTTATACTCAAAAAGGAAACACAGTACTTTAACGAAAGGCCATACATAAATCAATCATCCTGCATGTACTAATAGTACTTGCACTGAAGGTTTCTGTGTTGTGTTTCTTTATCCTGCTATACAGAATAAGTAAGGGAGCAGATTGAATATGTTGCTACAAGGCAAAACGCGGAAAAGGTACAGAAATATTGTTATACGTTTGATGTTGTTTGCACCAGCCCTGCTATACTACCTCTTTAGTATGCCGGGACCGACGACAGCCGTTTCCGCTCTTCATAAGAGCTTCACACATTCTCTTCAAGGATATACGATTAGCGGTACAGTCTTTGATGACTATAATCAGGATGGTGTACAGCAACCTACCGAGCCAGGAGTCAATGGAGTCGTTGTGACCGCCTATGATAGCAGTGGAACTGGAGTTGGTACGGCTACCACTGCTACGGTCACTCCGGCTACAGGTGGCCCTATCCTGGGGCAATATACCCTGACCATTCCTGATGGAACGGGTCCGGTTCGGGTGCAGTTCAGTAATTTTGGGGCGACATCAACAGTTCCTCAACTGGTTGGTTTTCAGCCCAGCAATCATGCAGGAGGTACACCCGTTGCCTTTGTGGATGGCACACAGGCAACCAATACAGTGAGCATGGGCATTGAACGCCCCAGCGAATACTGCCAGAACAATCCTGCTATGGCTACCAGTTGTTATATTCGAGGCGATCAGACCACAGTGGGAGCGCATGTCGTGGTACGCTTTCCCTATAACAGTACTGGAACCGAGACGACTAATCCACCAACACGTCTTGCAACAGCGCCAGATGTTGGAGCAACCTGGGGATTGGCCTATCGCCGTTCCTCCGATGATCTTTTTGCCGCCGCCTATACCAAACAGCTTGTCAATTACAAACCAGGAGGAAGTACAGGCGCGATTTATTTGATTCATGGAGCCAATAGTGCCACTCCTACCGTGAGTTCAGCACCATTTATTGACCTTAATACGCTTTTTGGAGCTAATACTGCGGGTGCAGATCCGCATAACCCTACCAATAATTATATGCCCGATCTCTCGGCTTATGATGCTGTTGGTAAGACGGCACTGGGAGGGATTGCTCTTTCAGAAGATGAGAGTACACTCTATGCAATGAACCTGGCCGATCGCAGCTTATACAGCATTCCGATCGGAGCCGCTCCTGGAGCGCCAGTTGCACCGACTGCGGCGGGCGATATTGCAGTTACCCCCATACCTACGCCAGCAGATTGTACGGCGAGCGATATGAGGCCATTTGCCGTCACCGTCTACAGAAACCTGGTGTATGTTGGTGCTGTATGTTCTGCCGAGTCAACTGTTGCGACGACCCCGCCAAAGGGAGATGCCGAGCCAACTGAAGGCCTATGTCTTCACCTATACGCCCGGTACAGGATTTAACCCGACACCAGAGTTTGAGATGCCTTTAAACTATACGCGTCACTGTGCAGACAAAGCCTTTGGCAGTACCGCTACCACATGTACAACGAGCGGCTATAGTGCAATGTGGAATCCCTGGCAGCCTAGCTCAACAAATGCCTATACCTCAACAATTCCAACTATTTATCCGCAACCAATGTTGACCAGCATCACATTTGATAATGGAGATCTGATCATTAGGATTGCGGGATCGCTATGGTGACCAGACTGGTCATTCAGTGTCTGGTGTGCCAGAAGCTCGCTCAGCGGGAGATGATCTGCGAGCCTGCCTCAATACGCCAGGAGACCTTTCCTCAGGTTGGACGTTGGAGAACAATGCTACCTGCGGAGGCATCACCACCGCTGGACAGGGTAATGGCAAAGGGCCGGGTGGTGGTCAGTATTATTATCAGCAGTACTTTCTACCATACCACGATTATACGAGTGTGGGAGGCGTGTACCAGGTACCAGGCTTTTCCACCCTCATGAGTACAGGCTATGATCCAGGTACTACCGTCTTCACTGGTGGAGTACGTACATACAGTAATACCGCGGGAAATACAGTCTACAATTATCAAATCTACAATGCCAGTACCACGCCGACCACTTTGGGAAGGCAAATGGTCTGGGTGCCCTGGTAGCCTTCTGTCAATCGGCTCCATTAGAGATCGGCGATCGGATATGGAAAGATACGAATGGCAATGGCATTCAGGATGCCAATGAGCCAGGAATCGCTGGTGTGACCGTTAATCTGTACGATCTTGAAGGAACGACTCCGCTCTTAACCACGACGACCGATGCCAATGGCAATTACTACTTTCCAGTTTCTGCCTATAGCGGTTACGTGGTCCGACTAGATAATCCCAGCGACTACAGTACTGGCCCACTCAAAGGCTATACGTTGACCAGCGCCAACCAGGATGCAGCGAATATGGTTGATTCCAAAGCACTTTTGCCCACGCCTGGAAGTGCCATTGGAACGAGCAATTATCCTGAGATGACTGTAGGAAGTCATATACCAGGACAGAATGATACAACATTTGATGCTGGTTTTATTCCACCACCTGATGCTGCTTTGGCAAAGACTTTGGTGGAAGACACTACGTATCAGGTGGGGAATACTGTTACTTATAATCTGGCCGTTTCGACCTCTTCAAGTGGTGGTCCCGTATATGCACCAGCTCAACTCACTGTAACTGATCCGCTTCCTGCTGGCTTTAGCAATTTGAGCGTGTCGGGCACAAACTGGGATGCAACTATAGACAATACCACCAGCCCGGCTACAATGACAGCGATATACACGGGTCCAACTCCAATTCCACCAGGAACTTCGTTGCCAGCAATTACACTCACCGGGACTTTGACTGCTCAGGCTGTGGGGAGTTTGAGTAATACCGCGACTCTTGACTTGCCAGGAGATTCCAACCCCACAAACAATACCTCAACCGCAACGATTTAAGTAAACGCGCTTTCTGATCTCTCTATCAGCCTGATACATGCAGGAACGGTCTGCACGAATATAGGAGATCAGGTAACCTATACCGCG
This sequence comes from uncultured Chloroflexia bacterium, assembly GCA_963731415.1. GTDB lineage: Bacteria > Chloroflexota > Ktedonobacteria > Ktedonobacterales > Ktedonobacteraceae > JACDAE01. Next base: position 156,536 of record CAVSVN010000013.1, on the reverse strand, counting down.
ACGGTGATGAATGGAAGCCAGGCGGGTCCGATTATAACGGAACAACCAATCACCGTCACGGTGGCCCTACCGGGGGACTTGAATAATGTCGTGCCCAACGGCGGAACCGCCTGGCAGTTTACGACCAATGGGACTACGGTAATAGCCAGTTATAGTGGGAGTTATCCAGTTAGCCCGGGAACGAATTTAGTGCCGATTACGATCACGGCAACGATGGGAACGCCGTCGAGTATGAGTCCTGTTAGCACGGCCACTGTGGCTACTTCTCAGGAGAGTAATACTAATAATAATACGGCTAGCGATACACTCACGATCTGTCAGCCAGATCTCACTCTCAACAAGCTTCATCAAGGAACGGGAGTGTTCCAGGTGGGACAATCCATCTCATATACACTTACAGTAAGTGACGGGCCTGAAGCGGGACCGGTGCTTGCAGGACAACCGATCACCGTAACCGATACAGTTCCATCGAGCATAAGCCAGGTGACGCCAACAGGAAGTGCCTGGCAATTCACAACCAGCTCCTCGCCAGCGGGTACGACGGTTACCGCAACCTATGCTGGCAATTATCCGATCATACCAGGAGACTCTCTTCCCGACATTACGATCAGGGGAACCCTGACGAGTGCTGCGGTTCCAGCTGTCGTCAATAATGCAACGGTGAATACGCCATTGGATAGCAATATCGGCAATAATACAGGGAGCGATACATTGGATGTATCACCTGCACCCGATCTAACGCTCAGTCTGACGCATGCAGGGACAGCTTGTATCACTACTGGTGAGCAGGTGATCTATACGGCCCTGGTGACCAATAGTAGTCTGGCTAGTTCAGTCTTTACAGGACAACCAATCACTGTTACAGTGACGCTTCCTGAAGGCTTGAGCAATGTAGTGCCCAATGGAGGAACTGACTGGCAAATTACAAGTAATGGAACAATGCTGATCGCCAGTTACAGTGGCAGCTATCCGATTAACGCGGGAACTACATTGTCGCCGATCACCATTAGTGCAATTTTGACGGCTCCTGTCAGCATGAATCCGCTCAGCCAAGCGACGGTGGAGACGCCTCAGGAGAGTAATACCGACAATAATACTGCCAGCGATACGCTGACGATCTGCCCGGCAGCGCTTGTGATCAGTAAGACTCATCGTGGAGTCGGTCCTTTCCAGGTGGGACAACGAGTCACGTATACAATCAAAGTGAGTGATAACCCGACAGCGGGTCCGATTATAGCGGGGCAACCTATTGTAGTGATCGATCCGATATCGCGTGGTTTAAAGCAGATTGAGGCGACAGGAACCGGATGGAGGTTTACGCGGTCTTCCTCGCTTACGACGACCAGAGTCATTGCAACGTATAGTGGTAGCTATCCCGTGGTGAGGGGAGAGCATCTTCCAGATATAACAATCAGCGGCGTTCTAACGAATGTGGCTTTTCCCACGCTGATTAATGGTGCAATAGTAGGAACAGTATCGGGTGGCAAAATTATCACCAGCACATCCGTCAATAGACTTCCTGTTCATCGAGTGCCTCCACCAAGATTGCCACCTACCGGTAGCGATCCCCGGCTCCGGCTTTCGTGAATAATCGCATAAGTTTTCTGACAGTTATACCAGAGACTGGAGGAGCCGTCTGGCATCTTGAAGATGTTAGACGGCTCCTCCAGTCTCTGGTATATAACTCTTGACATCTTCAAATCATGATGATACGCTTTATCAAGCGATAAAATTAATCTAAGTGATATAGAAGGAGTGATCATATGAGCCGTGGCCCTGCACGGAGCGTGCAACGAGCCGATACCGAGGAAACGCGCCGCGCCATCCTCCACGCGGCTCATGATCTCTTCATGGAACTGGGCTATCGTGCCGTGACGACGCGTATGGTTGCAGAAGCGAGTGGAGTGAAGCAGCCATTGCTCTATTATCATTTCGCTGACAAAGAAGCGCTATATCTGGAAGTACAACGTGAGCAATCAATGGCCTATAAGGCGGCATTGGAGCGTATTTCCGCCCGCCATAATGAAAGTGTACCTGAACGTTTGCGGCATGTCGTCTTATATCTATGGCGCTCGCGTCATCAGAATATGGGAATGTTAATGCATGAACTCAAGCATGAGCTGAGTCCAGAAGCTCGGATAACGATGAAGGGGCTTTTTCTCACCTGCATTGTCGCACCGATTATGTCGATTTTTGAAGATGGCGTCGATACTGGATTTCTACAGTCTCCGGCTCATGGGGGCGTGTCACCACGAGTGGCAACGTACCTGCTACTAAGCGCGGTCTCTGGTTTAGCGGAGAGACCAGGCATACCAGACGAAGAGGGAACCGACAACCCGCTATCTGGGAAGGACGCGGCTGATCCAGCGGACGTGCTGGTGCATGTCCTGATCTATGGAATGGTTGCCGGGCCTCCGTCAGCATCTTTTTCTCAGAACTGATCTCATTTTTTAATTGCATAAAGTTTATCAAATGATAAAGGAGTAAACACGATGGAAGTTACACCGGGCGCATCTTCTCTTGCGGAAGAAGCTCCTGATCCTCGTTATAAATGGCGCGTTCTTGCCTCTGTGGTTATTGGCCTGTTTATGGTCATTCTTGATGCAACGGTTGTGAATGTTGCGCTCAAGACGTTGCAGTTGCACTACTCAGTTTCGACCGATGAAGCACAATGGGTAATTAGCCTGTATACGCTGGCACTAGGTATTGCTACACCGCTCTCTGGCTTTCTTGGTGATCGTTTTGGAGTGAAGCGTATCTACCTTGGGGGCCTTGCGCTTTTCGGGCTTGGTTCGCTCCTCTGTGGAATCGCGCCCACTCTGCCATTGCTCATCACTGCACGTGCCATTCAAGGTATCGGTGGTGGTATTGCGCTGCCATTAGGAACCGCTCTCCTCTTCAGCGCATTTCCAGTACGGGAGCGTGGTACCGCCTTTGGCATCTTTGGCATTGTGCTGGTCTTTGCGCCAGCGGTAGGACCTCTGCTTGGTGGCTGGCTCGTTGATCGTAATCTGCTCTCGTGGATCTTCTTTTTGAATATCCCTATAGCTATTGTTGGCCTTACGATTGGCATACGCTTTCTGCGCAATACGCCAGGTTCTGCAAATGCTCGTATAGACATTCCGGGTATTATTCTTGCAGGACTGGGCTTCGGAGCTATCCTCTATGCTGCTTCCATTGCTGGTGAGCAAGGAGTTGGCTGGGGTAACGCACGCGTGCTTGCTCCAATTGGAGTTGGCGTGCTGTCACTGGCTCTGTTTACGATTATAGAATTGCGCACAACCGAGCCATTGCTTGATCTACGCCTGTATAGTATTCGCAGTTTCACTCTTGCCAATATCGCAAGCCTGGTTGGTGTTATTGCCCTCTTTGGTGCGGAATTCCTGCTCCCACTCTACTTGCAAATATTGCGCGGCGAGTCTGCTTTCCAGACGGGGCTGATATTGCTGCCATTGGCGCTGGCGTCAGCCGTCTCGACCGTCATTGCCGGGCGCATCTCTGATCGTATTGGCCCGCGCTTACCAATTGTGATTGGATTTTTGCTCATCAGCTACAATACCTATCAGTTATCGCAGATTCAGTTGGATACCAGTATCGGCTTTATCATCTTCCTGCTCGTACTACGAGGAATCGCGGTTGGCCTGATTATTCAGAATAGCCAGCTGGCGGCGCTGATGGATGTGCCGATTCCTCGCCTCAATCGAGCGACGCCACTGGTTCAGGCGACGCGCCAGACCATGCAGTCCCTTGGTGTCGCTGTGCTGGCAACCATTCTCTCCAGTGCCGTTACGATCGCTATCCCCAGTAATATTCCTTCAGGTGGCTCGTTAGCGAAGTTGCCGCCGGCATTGCAGGCGACAATCCAGCATACGATACACACGTTTCAGAGCCAGTACATCACCGGGTTGGAGCACGCATACCTGGCGACGTGTATTATCGCTATTACGGCGACGCTCGTCGCGCTCTTCCTGCCCGGTTGGCCTGCCAGATATCAGCCTGCTTCACAGCGTGGAGCAGCTCCTGTTGCCGAGCCGGAGCCGAGTGAAGTGGGATAAACATAAAACATAATGAAGTGTGCAGGGTACTATTTGCCCTGCACGCTTTTTTTATAGAGAGCGGAAAAATCTTTCAAACATAAAAACTAATGCAGTCCGAATACTTGTCTCCATTTCTGAAAAGCTGCGATATAACTAATGTAACACCGAGAAAGGTTGGAGGAATACATATATTGCGAATTCAAGGACGTGAATTTAATGAATATTGAGCATGCATCTGCAACAGAAAAATGTGTAGATGAAGTTGTTTTGATCGAAGCGGCCAAGCTCGATCCAGCAGCCTTTGAACCGCTGTATCAACACTACATGGCGCGTATTTATCGTTACCTGTATTTACGCGTCAGGCATACAGAAGACGCAGCTGATCTGACCCAACAGGTTTTTCTCAAGGCTCTTCGTGCGTTGCCTGGCTACCGCGTCCGTGGTGTACCCTTTGCCGCCTGGCTTTTTCGCATCGCTCATGATACTGCTTGCGATGCATATCGCCGAGAAAAAAGGACGATATCCTGGGATTTTCTTTCAGATGATGAACTGCTTGCTCCAGATGTGGACCCGGAACTCCTTATTCTTCAACGGGAGCAATTGGAGCAATTGAAACGCCTGTTGTATCAACTTGAGCCATCTAAACAGGAGATGTTAGCACTTCGTTTCTCGGCTGGTCTTAGTGGGACAGAGATCGCACTTGTTGTAGGCAAGAGTCAGGCCGCAGTCAAAAAGCAACTGACCCGAACCCTTCAGTATCTCAAGGAGCAGATGGCATGAAAGAGCATCAGGAACTGCAAGAAACCTATGCAGATTTACTTAAGGAGACAACAGATCCGGCATTTATCCAACTGATTCAGAAATTGGATGAAGTTGCAAATGCCCCCCAGCCGCCGATAAGCCTCAACTGGATGGCATGCAAAGCGCTGTATAGTAAAGAAATGGAAGAAAAGCATATGGATATGAATGGTAGCGAGCACTATGCACAGGGAAAGATTATCAATATAAAATGGAGACCACGACAGCGGTATGGGCTCAGCCTTATAGCGGCTGTAGTTGTGATTGGACTCGTGATATTCGCAACTAATACTATCTTAGGAAATGTTATTGGAGGACATTCTGCTAATGTTCGTATGCAACTGGCGGTTGTAGAAAATGGTATGGTGCCGTCTCATGCTGTAATGGAAAAGACTATCTCTATTCTTTCTGCACGTTTCAGTCAATTTGGTCTTGAAGGGTCGAATGTAAGCTTGAAGCAGATGAGTGGGCTATCAACCATTCTGATAACGCTGCCTTCCCTTGGAAGTAATGACCGACAGGCAGTCGATAAGCTTCTTGAGCCTGGAAAAATAGGATTTTGGGATACTGGTAACACGGTATTGGCACGTGGAACGAATTTCAATCCCAAAGATTACGCTCAATATAATCCCAGTGACCTACCACGTTTTACAAATCAGGATATCAACCTTGACTCGCTCTCAGTATCACAGAATTTAACGCTGAACATTTATGCAATCGATCTCACGATGCAGAATGAAGCCATCAATCGCTATGCACGTTTCACTGGTTCTCACCTTGGGGATGCGCTAACGGTTACATTAGATGGAAAAGTAATGATGTCAGCCAGGATTGAGGATGAAATTCCTAATGGAGAAGCTGGCATTACTGATAACTTCACTCTACAACAAGCTAACGCTATTGTTGCAGCGCTCAAGTCCGGTGTGTTACCTGTTGAACTTAAAAAATTGACATGAACATGAACGAGGATATGTTGCTCAACGAGTCATGGGCAACATATCCTTCAGTTTACACCTGCACCGCCTCAGCACCCGCCCGCACCGAGAAGTACGACGCTTGCTGATGATGTACAACCAGCGCGGCAGTCGATTGCTCCGGTACAAGCTGATATGATTTGGTCAGTTCAACGCCAATAGTGGCAGAGACTGGCAACAACTTGAAAAGCTTTCCATGATCCTCAAGGTCAGGAATAGCTGGATAGCCCCAGCTATAACGCCTTCCCCGGCTGTCATCTAATTCCAACTCACGCCTCACCAACCTGTTCGTATATTCTGCCAGCCCCTCGGCCATTTCAACGGCCAGGCCATGCACAAAGTAGGCTTCAGAATAATTCCCTGCCTGTTGTAGCTCGTTGATTTTATCACTGGCGGCCTCACCCATCGTCACGACCTGCAACGCTATCACATCAACCTTGCCGCTTTGTACAGAGGCGAAGTAATCGGCAAGGCAGAGCCGATCACGTTCCCGCTGACGTGGACAGGAGAAGCGTGCAATCTCGCGCGTCACTTTCCCTGTCTGTTGATACTCCTGAGCATCATAGATAATGATATCGTTGCCGTCAGATTGACATGGGAAGTAGCCGTAGACGACGCGGGGTTGCAGATAACGCTGCTGACGTGCCTCGCGCAACATACGTTCCAGGCGCGGCTGAAAATCCTGCTCAACCAGTCGCGTGAACTCCTCACCATGTGTCTTGCCGCCCCAATGCAGGCGATAGAGCGTTTTGAAATCCATACACTCCGCAACATCTTCAAGCCCGATACGTTCAAGCACACGGATACCCCAGAATGGAGGCGTTGGAATTGAGAGCGCAGGTTTGATGCTTGCGGAAGGCATCCGAGCGTCCTCTCGGCTCTGAGAAGGGTTCTCTGCTGCTGGCGTCGCTTTACGCAGACGTTCAGTCAACGCCTCCTGCTTGACACGCTGTACGAAAGCTGTTCGTTCGTCGGAACTATTTGTCAGCTTATCGATAATATCTAATCCCTCAAAGGCATCTTTTGCATAGAAGACGCCCGAAATCGTATGCCATTGGCGTTGACTCTGGTGTCTGCTCATCCACGAAGAGGATACGCCGCCCAAACGAGCGATTGATGGCCGCTCCACCCACAATCACTGGAAATTGTAATCCGCGCCTGGAAAGTTCTTTGACGCACAATGGCATCTGCTTTGATGTGCTTACCAGTAGCGCCGAGAGTCCAATTGCATCCGCGTTCACTTCAACCGCTTTATCCAGAATGGTATTCAGCGGCACCTGCTTGCCCAGATCGTAGACGGTGTACCCGTTATTGCTCAGGATGGTATTGACGAGGTTTTTACCGATATCGTGTACATCACCGAAGACGGTTGCCAGAACGACCTTGCCCTTGGTATAACCTTCTTGCTTCTCCAGATAGCCTTCCAGGTGAGCTACCGCCTTCTTCATAACTTCGGCGGATTGCAATACGAAGGGCAGAATCAGTTCGCCCGCTCCAAAACGGTCACCCACGTCTTTCATGGCCGGTAACAGGACGGTATTGAGCACATTCACAGCAGAGTCGCTGTGTGAAATTCCCCGCTCAGTTGCGCGTGTAGTAATAACCTCATCAACTAGTGGCTCAATGCCTTCTTTACGTCGGTGCAGAATCTGCCAATGGATGCGTTCGGCTGGCTCCATACCCTCGGTCGGATCGACTTTCGCATTACTACTATCTTGCTGCGGGCCGAGTGCCTCAAAATAGGCAATGAAGCGCGGCAGAGCGTCCCCGCGATTAAAGATCAGGTCGTCAGCGAGCTGGCGCTGTTCGGCATCGATCTCCGCGTAAGGTTTGATATGCGTTGGATTGACAATCGCCATATCCAGACCAGCCTTCACTGCATGGTACAGGAAGACGCTATTCAACACGGCGCGTGCATGCTGTTTGAGGCCGAAGGAGACGTTACTGACGCCGAGAATCGTCATAACGCCCGGCAATTCTTGCTTGATTTGTGTAAGGGCATCAAGCGTTTCTATCGCGGCGGTCTGCAATTCTTCCTGACCTGTGGTGACCGGAAAAGTGAGTGGGTCGAAGATGAGCGCATTCGGCGACAGGTTGTATTCGTGAACGCAGATGTCGTAGATCTGGTGGGCGATCTCGACCTTACGAGCGGTGGTCTTACCCATACCGATCTCGTCGATGGTCAGGGCGACCACGGCTGAACCATGCTCAATCGCCATCGGCACGACGCTTTCGATGCGCTGGCGACCCGTCTCCATATTGATCGAGTTGATGATAGCGCGGCCTGGATATACTTCTAGAGCTGCTTTCAGCACATTTGCTTCCGTGGTATCGATAACGAGAGGCACCTCGACGCCCATCGAGAGCTTTTTCACGACCTGTGCCATCTGTTCTGCTTCATCAACCCGTTCGGTGAGCGCAACCTGTACGTCCAGCACGTGTGCCCCACCTTCTACCTGCTCTCGCCCGATGCCCAGTAGCGTGTCATAATCATCACGCAATAGTGCCTGTTTGGCTTTACGGCTACCCTGAGCATTGACACGCTCTCCAACGAGCAGGGGAGCGGGATCTTGCTGCATTGTTGTAGCGCGAATAGCGCTGGATACCATGGGTGGAGTAATCTGTGTGAAATCCTTCTTGCTGAAGTTCTCATCTGCGATTGGACGTGGACGTCTGGACACGCTACGGCATGCCTGTACTATTGCTCGTAGATGCTCATGGCTATTGCCGCAGCAGCCGCCAACAATGTTGACGCCAAATTCGGTAATAAAATCGCGCAAGGCTTCCGCCATTGCTTCAGGTTCAGAGGGATAAAATGCCTGCCCATTGACGTTCAGGGGAATACCCGCGTTGGGGATGGTCGAGATCGGGAGGGGACAGTTCTCTGACAGGAAGCGCACAGGTTCGCGCATATGCTCCGGCCCCGTCGAGCAGTTCAGTCCCACAATGTCCACGCGCAGAGCGACCAGCGTTGTCATTACGGCAGCGATATCGGTGCCCAGCAGCATACGTCCGCTGGTATCAAGTGAGACCTGAGCCTGGATGGGAACGGTGCGCCCAACCTGTTGCATGGCCTGGCGTATACCTGTGATTGTCGCCTTGACCTCTAAGATATCCTGGCTGGTCTCAATCAGTAAAACGTCGACACCGCCCTCTAGTAGTGCCGCCGACTGCTCGCGGAAGATCTCGACCAGTTGCTGATAGGTAATATTGCTCAGGAGGGGATCGCTGGAAGATGGCAACATTCCAGTCGGGCCAATCGAACCCGCCACAAAGCGCGGATGTTCGGGTGTACTATAGCGATCGGCCACGTTTCTTGCCAGTTGTGCCGCAGCCAGATTCACCTCGCGTGTCAGGTGCCCAATGCCATATTCATCCAGTTTCAAGCGGCTGGCGGTGAACGAATCGGACTCGATCACATCGCAGCCAACCTCCATGAAGCCAGCATGAATCTCCTCGATCACTGACGGTTTCGTCAATACCAGGTATTCGTTGCAGCCCTCGGTCGCCTGTCCACCATAGTCTTCGGCGGTCAGTTGATAGCGCTGTATATTCGTGCCCATTGCACCATCGTAGATAATGACGCGCTGTGCCAGAGTATCAAGAAATCGACTCATGCCCCCTCCTGTCCTCGCAAAGGATGTATATTAAGGATAATAGCTTACCAAAGTTGTTTGTGTTTATTTAGAGATGGCTATCTATCTGTTTGTGTCAAGATTGGGATAGAAACCTCCAGATAGCAACCTGCTATATATGTTAATAGCAATCTCTTATTCCGCAAGAGCTGCAACCAACTCGCGACAGAAATCAGGAATATCTTCCACAACGCGTCCCCAGACCATAGTGCCATCACGAAAAGCAGCTTCGTCTATCCAGAGGCCGCCTGCGTTAATGATATCGTCCTTGATGCCTTTCGAGCCGGTAGCTTTGCGTCCCTGCATAATGCCTGCGGAGATAGGAACCCAGCCGCCATGACAGATGGTGCCAATAATTTTACCCTGAGCATGAATGTCACGCACGAGTTGCAATACACTCTGGTTGCGGCGCAGCTTATCGGGTGCCCATCCACCAGGAATGACCAGTCCATCCAACGTATCTGCTTTGGGAGCTTCTTCAATGCTCACATCAGGCGTCATCTCCAGACCATGTTTGCCGTGTACCGCCTGAGTTGTCAGGCCAATGACAATGACCGTGGCTCCTTCTTCGCGCAGTCGCATGACGGGAACCCAAAATTCCAGATCTTCCACCTCTTGAGCGACAAAATAGCCGATAGTTTTGCCCTGTAAGCGCATGACGAGTCTCCCTTTGTGGGTATAGTGCTTAGTATAAAGGTATTATATCATGTATTGGAGGGAACAAAGAGGAAGAGCTTGCTAGCTGGTAGAATATTCGCTCAGATTGTGTACCCAGGGGAGTTCTTTGTGGACGGCTTTCCACAGTCGAGTGTCACTTGTCCAAAACTCACATTTCTCACGCTCAGCAAGTGCCAGATAGTATGCATCGTACGTTGCAGGTAACTTGAACTGGTAAGCCAGCTTCAATGCTCGATTATTGAATGTTGTTTCGGCTGAAAAATCAAGTTGTATACCTGGCAAGATGACTTGATCCAGGCCCTGCAATGCATCTTCAAGCGATATGTGCCCTGCACGTACATATTTGTAAAGGGCATTACATGCTTCATAAGTAAGCAAGGCTGGTGCAAGTACTGTTATTCCTTCATTGATCCAATCTGTTAATAGCGCTTTGGCTGTACCTGAGTCAGGCATATTAACAACCCATTTAATCATTATGTTAGTATCTACCACCACAACACCTCTCATTATTATCCTAACTCCTGTGTTCTCTCTTCTCGCATCTTCCGAATAACTTCTACCGGATCTTCAAAAATTTGTCCCCGTGTGCGTTGCATTATCTCATCGCTTGCCTGAAGTATTTTTGCTAAAGTCTCCTTAGAAACGGGCTTTCTTTGCGCCAGATCATCCTCACCGTCTTTCGTGGGGATAGTTTGTTCAAGTACATCTTCAAGATACTCTTGTACAGACTGATCGCTGTTGGCTACAACCCTTTGGATCCGTTGCTGTAACCCCGGACTGATTTGTAGCGTAATCTGCGTCTTATTCTCAGCATGCTCATCGTCGTGTTCCTGTTTACGTATAGCCATGATTTCTATCCTCTGCCTTTCTTTGAAAATCCTTGCTGACCTCTTACAGCATAGTATATAGAGCATCGTTCAATTCCCATTAGTAAGTATATATTATCCTCTAAATGTATGGTAGCAAGCTTTACAAAAGCCTGGACTGGTTATTGCTGGCTGGCGTTATGGATAAGAACCCATAATTCCTGATCGCTTTGTAGGTATTCCTGAGTGACATTAGTTACAAAGGATGTGCATCCTTCATAGGCGCTGAGCTGAAGTACAGGAATGCCCCATTGTGAAAAGGTGAAATTGTACCATGTGCCACGGGCATGTATTTTGTCATTGCCTACACAGGCTGGAAACTGCTGCGATTGTGCTAATGGTAGCTCAAGAGACTTTGTATAGAGCTGAGATATCAACGTGGTATTAGTAACCGTGATATCTCGTTTCGGTCTATTTCCGGGCATAAGATTGAGTAAGAGCTGATCGGGATGAGCTGGGGTGGGGGTGGTCCCATTTAGCGTTTCAGCGAGTAGTTGTTTGAACTGATCGTTTATTTTGAACCAACCTCCGCGTGTACGATAGTTTCCTTCAAGATCAATCAGGTTACTTTTCTGATAGATTGCTGCTGGGATGGTCAGCGTTTTTTCGAGGAAAGCGAACTGATACGTTGGTTGATCATTTGTATAACTTCCCTGGGGCAGCGTCAAAATGGCAGAGTAGAGACGCTGAACTTTGTTTGTATCTGTAATGAGCGCTGTCTGCGCTGGCTGATTAGCTGGCGACATAGGCATAATGGCAAGCTGTGTAGGATGAGCCGGAGGAGTAGCCTGATAAATAGCTTTATTCAGCAATGCCCAGAATCCCTGTGTTGCCTCACGATCTTGTTGTTCACCTTTGATAGTAACTGTATCACAGCCTGCTTTCTCGGCAACTGCGGTCCCTAAAGTCTTGTTTCTTAGAAGAAATGTTAACGTGTAAAAAGGGCCAGCATCAGTAGGGCATATCTGGTTATCAGGCATCTGTGGCAATGCATAGGTTGCAGAATAGAGTTGTTGCAATGTATCGCTGGTGGTCAGGATTACGACAGGCTTTACAGGTCCAGGGACAGATCCACCGATTTCGATCTTTACACTATCTGGCTTGCTAGTCGGGATGCTATTTGAAGCCAGACGAGAGCTACATCCGCTTAATACAATGAATATTCCTGCTAATAGCAGAGTTGGGAGAAGGGAGCTATTTATTTTTGTGAGCATGGCTATCTCCTGTTGTGTCATGTACTAAACGGCACGATAAATAGGTGCTATAGAAGAGACGCGCAAAAGGATATATTTGTTCCCGCTAGAACCCAATCAGCAATTTCATCCGTATTATCCTGGTAGGGCATTTACTAATTTCGTTGCACGGTTGCTGGAGGGAAGAGATATGACGGATCAATTTACGCTTGGTATCGAGGAAGAGTTCCAACTGGTGAAGCAGGATTTGGGTGAATTGTGTTCGTGTGCACAAAGCATTTTGCATAAGGGGGCACCCTATTTTGAAGAGAAGATCAAGCCAGAGATGCTGCAGTCAACGGTAGAATTCGTGTCTGATATTTTGCCGAATCTGACCGCTGCACGCAAGGAATTGTACTCAGCACGCACCTTGCTCTCACGCCTCGTTCAAGAGGAAGGAATGTCCCTGATCAGTGCAGGCACGCATCCAAGTGCACGCTGGATGGAACAGGAGCGTACCGATGATGATCGTTATATCGAATTGGAAGAGGAATATCAGGATGTTGGACGTTCCATTCTGATCTTTGGTTTGCATGTGCATGTCGCAGTGCAGGATAAAGAACTGGCAATCAAGATTATGAACCAGGTACGAAGCTGGTTGCCGCATCTGCTGGCGCTCTCGTCCAACTCCCCCTTCTGGAATGGTCGTATGACGGGCATCAAATCCTATCGCTCGGTCGTCTGGAAGCGCTTTCCTCGTAGTGGCATGCCCGACATTTTTACTTCCTGGCACCAGTTCGACCGTTATGTAGAAGATCTGGTGGAGATGCAATGTATCGATAACGGCAAAAAAATCTGGTGGGATATTCGCCCGCATGCGTTCTTTGATACGCTGGAGTTCCGCATCTGTGATATGCCTTCGACGCTGGAGGATACGTTAGGCATTGCCGCGCTCTGCCAGGCATTAATTGCAAAACTGTCCTATCTGAATGAGCGTGACAAGGCTGTTCCGATTATGAGACGTGATTATATTGAGGAGAACAAATGGCGTGCTATGCGCTACGGCCTGGATGCCGAGGTGCTCGACTTTGAACGCCTGCGCCATCTGAGTATGCGTGATGCTCTACATGAAACGCTGGATTTCGTTGATGATGTCATAGATGATCTTGGCAGTCGTCGCGAAATGAATTATATCCGTGCCTTACTGGATGATCCTCAGGGAACGGGTGCTGATCGTCAGATGGCTGTCTATAAGGAAAGCAACGATCTCCAAAAGGTATCCCAGTTTCTGATTGAGCGGACGTTGGAGGGAGTGAAGCATGATGCTAGTAATGAAGCTCAGAAGTCATTGCGGTTCAGGTCGCGAAAGGCAGGAAAGTAGGCAAGCTAATCCATTGTTCAGTCTGTTGCAAAAGCCTTCCATAAAGCTCATCAGTAAAATGGAATAGCTCTCTTTTGTTCTTGCTTGAAATAAGATGAGATGCTATGTCCTAAGTTACTGATGATTCCATGGTTATACTGACCCAAAGTAGACTTCAACCTCCTTAATTTTGTTTCCTTCAAGCTTATAGTATTCTGTGTTACGAAATTTAGTACCATTCTTTAGTTCTGCTTGATAAAGAACAAAGGCTTCATTTCCTTGTACGAAAAGTTTCTCAATATGATGGGTGAGAAATTGATCGCTCCCCGGCAAACATCTCTCAAAAAAAGCTGCTTTGCTAATATGGTCATCAAGTGGACTGGTAAACGTGAAATCATCACTGAAACCCTCTTCTAACGTCTTTCTATCTTGTGCTAAAAAAGCAGCAAAATACTTGCGTATCGCGGCTGAAACGGTGTCTTGTTGCATAAGTGCTTTCCTTTACGCTCATTATTGCATGTTGTTCCGAGAAGGGCAGAGCAATCTAGCTGATGTTCTGCCCTTCATTCGTTAATTGGTAGCGATATTTTACTTCCTGTCCGTTTCCTGAATCATAAATAAGTGTAAGATTATCAATTGTGACTTGCCAGCTGAAATCGCGTCCACTGAGATAGCGCACAATGTGAGCAAGATTAGCGTTATTTACATCCCCGAAGCCGATAGTGATGTGTGGTATCCAATGGTTGGGATGGTAATATTCCAGTGCATTATTTCCAGTATTAGAGAGTTCTTGCCAGAGTGCTGCATGGAATTGAGTGAGTATGGGATTACGTGCAACAGGAATATAGAGAACTGGTGCTTCTCCTGTAAAGATACCCAGCCCACTTGTTCTGACTTGAAATGGCGCTTGTTCACCTGAGACTCTATGCAGAATAGGTACAAGCATCTCGACGGCATAGTCGCTGGCAACGTGATACGAGAAATGAGGGTAAGGCGTTATGTAGACACCTTGAACTCCAAATTTCTGCTGCAATTCAGCCCACAGATCTTCTACAAGGTGATAGTGCAGATCATCCAAGAGTGAAACGATGCCTACCATCTTTTACGTCCTTGTTTTTGCCTGTTTTTAACTATGAGGCTGCTGCCCAATTTCTTCAAGCACCTGTCTGGCCTGCTCTACCGTTTGCACTTCAAGTAGCTTATCAATTGTGGTATTCAGTGCATCAACTGTTTTGAGTCGTGCAGCTCTTTGTTGTGCGAGAGGGAGCAATGGGAGGAAGTGCTTCTCAACGATCCGTGTAAGAAACGAACGAGCGGCTAGTAATTCACCCTGATCAAGCCCTTTCTGGAGACCCTGTTCAAGTCCTTTTTGAAGACCCTGTTCAAGCCCTTTCTGAAGACCCTGATCAAGCCCTCTCTGGAGACCCTGATCAAGTCCTTTCTGTACTATTTCCTGATAGGACCAGGAGTCTTCAAGAATATCGTGAAACATTGCAAACCTCCTTTTGAGCCATTGCCTGTCGTCCTCTGTGCGATAGATGAGTCCAGCAAATGCGTATCCCAATGCTAGTATATCGTCTTTGCCAGCAGTTCTCAAGCCCTCCACCATGTTTCCAATCGTCTCGTCACGGGTCTGTCTGGCATCTTTCAGAAGTGGAAGCAAGGGTAACAGTCCTTCGAAACCTGGCTGCAGCAGTCTTTCTTGCGTTTCTTCCCAGAGGAAAATGTTTTTGTAGTAGAAAAGATGGAGTAGTTCATCATTGACTTCTATTTTATAGGGAGGAGTAGCAATATTTTTTTCTTTCCACAGATAGATAGCGAACGAGAGCACAGGCAGTTTGGTGAGAAATGAGGTTGCGGCGTTGTATTCCCATAAGCGGCGTGGCATATTTTTGTCACGCCGACGCTGATATTCTGCGTGGACGATCACATCTTGCTCATTCTGTGTGGCCTGACAGAGAAAGTCAGCATCAACGGAGCGGATGATCAATTCGTTGGTTACGTCACCCTGGTAATATGTTCCTTGAGTGAGAAAGGACACGAAATCTTGAGGATTGGCTCGCACGAGTATTTTCATCAGCGAGTCCCATATTTTTGCCACCTGAATATAGCTCCTCCCTTCCACGATCCTCTTTTATTCAGTATAGCAATGTCTCCAAATTACAAGAGCTTATTTCAGAGAGTACCCACTTCTCACGATTTTTTATATCATCTTCTCGATCTGCCCACAGAAGCGCTCAATCTCCTCCTCGCTGTTATAATAGTGTACCGAAGCACGGACCATGCTTGTCAGGCCACGCGCCTCCATATCCAGCCGTGTGCCTTCGACGAAGGAGACCGTGACGTTGATATGCTGATCCGCCAGCTTCTTCTGAATCTCTTCTGGCTCCAGCCCCTCTACTGTGAAGGTCACGATGCCGCATTGAGTAATGCCACGATCACGCACTATCACTCCCGGCAATGGACTGAGTTGTGTACGCAACTGATAGGCCAGGCTTTTGACGCGCCGCCAGATCGTATCTAATCCCCACTGCATGGCGTAATCAATGGCGACGCCGAGCCCGATCTTGCCCGCGTAGTTGGCCTCCCAGTTCTCAAAACGTCGCGCGTCTGCTCGCATCTCGTAACGGTCAGGCGCAACCCATGTCGCCGCGTGCAGATCCAGAAAGGGCGGTTCGAGCCGTTCAAGCACTGTGTTGCGTACATATAAAAAGCCTGTGCCACGTGGCCCACGCAGATACTTCCTGCCCGTCGTCGAGAGCATATCGCAACCAATCGTGTTGACATCGATCGGCATCTGTCCCACGGACTGGCAAGCATCGACAAGATAGAGAATACCTGCCTCCCGTGCCACTTTTCCTATATCCGCGACAGGATTCACCAGTCCACCGCTAGTTGGTACATGCGTCACGGCGATTAGTTTCACGCGTTCATCTATCATATGGCGCAATGCTTCGACCGATAACTGCCCGTATTCATCGTTGGGAACGGCTTCAACGATTACGCCCAATCTGCGGGCAATCTGTAAAAAGGCGATATAGTTGCTGGCATATTCGGCGATGCTGGTCAGAATACGATCGCCGCTCTGAAACGGGATAGAGTAGAACGCCATATCCCAGGCGCGAGTAGCATTTTCAACCATGGCGATCTCATCGCGCGAACAACCGATCAGCGCAGCCGCTGCATCATATGTGTGCTCAAGAGCATCATGTGCCTGCTCAGCAGCTTCATAGCCGCCGATCTGTGCTTCAAGTTGTAAGTGATTGAGCGTTGCATCGAGTACAGGTTGAGGCATGAGTGATGAACCTGCATTATTAAAATGGAGCACGTGAGCACAGCCAGGTGTATCCTGACGGGCGCGTTGAAGATCGAATGGCATAATGTTTGTCCTCAGTTTTTCTCTTTATTGTATCAGACAGCTTGCCACACATGGACCGTCCCATCCTTACATGCCGATGCAATACGCGTGCTATCAGGTGACCAGGTAAGAGAGGTAACTTTATCTTTATGTCCTCGATAGATAAAGATGCGCGTGCCTGTATCTGGGTCCCAGATCTGAACGGTTTTGTCATCACTCCCTGTTGCTATATACTTACCATCGGGTGACCATTCCATCGCACGTATGTCGTTTTGATGGTCAATATAGGTCTGGAGCAGTTTTCCTGTTTCCGTATTCCATATCTCCACCTTGCGTAAATTTGCGCAGGAAATACGTTTTCCATCGGATGACCAGCCAATCTGAAAGTTGACATCAATCGTGTCGTAATGACCGCCTTCTCCCGTTTGACTTCCATACGTTTGTATGTACTTACCTGTAGAAGCTTCGTAGATGCGCACCTCCCTTCTTATTCCGCATGCAGTATATTTGCCATCGGGCGACCAGGCTATCCCTCCTATTCCACTAATTAAAGAAATATTGAGGCTGAGAGAGAGCAGGCGGATAACTTTTGTTTTCTTGCCTGTATATGCATTCCATATATGTATTGCTGCATCTCCTATACTGGAACCAATATTTGTAGAGGCAATATAATCTCCATCAGGAGACCATGCCATCCTGCTCACGGTAGGAAGGAAAAAGGAGTGGCCTCTGTAGATTGCAATCTTTTGTCCATTCAATGGATTCCATACCTGAACCTTTGATCTGTTTCCCGCCGAAGCAATAGTATTACTATTGGGAGACCA
The DNA here is from genome assembly GCA_963731415.1 of uncultured Chloroflexia bacterium. GTDB lineage: Bacteria > Chloroflexota > Ktedonobacteria > Ktedonobacterales > Ktedonobacteraceae > JACDAE01. Next base: position 138,834 of record CAVSVN010000013.1, on the reverse strand, counting down.
TATAATGCTCCATACCTCTGAAAGCGGCCCCTGATGACCCCGATATGTGCGCAATGTTTCTCCCGTATAGGCATCCCATACCCTCACCGTTCCATCTCCACCACCAGATGCAATACGCGATCCATCGGGTGCCCATGCAATACTGCCAACCCAACTTGTGTGGATATCATAGATAAAGTGAAGCGTTCCCTGCGCTGAGGGAGGCTTCTTTTTCCGCTGTGGCGCTCCTATCGCCTTCATCAACTCTTCAAAACTTGCTTGATATGTTACTGGTGAGAGAAAGTTGATCACTTGAATAATTTTGAGATCAGTCCATATTTCACATTTTCGATGAAATAGCGGTATAATTCGTTTTCCCTCGGTGAATGCCATTACAAATTCACGTCTGATCCATTCAGACTGCATAGCTTCTGGTGAAACGATCAAGATGAAAATATTGCGTTGCTTAATTTCCTGCACAATCTTTCCCCACCAGTCATCTCCCCCATTCAATCCACCTTGCGTATCATACCAGACGGCATCATCATCGCCGAGGGCGTAACGCAAGTCTTGAACAATTCTCTTGCCGAAGGTGTTATCTTTACTGCTATGGCTGATGAAAATGCGAGGCTTTTTCCCTGAAGACTTATCCATTGCTGCCTGAATCCTCTCACGATTAATCTTGCCCGTTATGAACGGGGCATAGAGGGCCATTGTCGCCTTAATAGAAATATACATTGATATGTGTACATCTATCTACATAAGACGTAATCGTAGAGAATGTTGAGGAATATGTCAATGGGGAAGAGTAAGGGATCGCATTTATGTCGTCCATCGTACTACTTTGTCAAACGTCTTCGCTTCTTTTTCAGCTTGGGGCGCTGATATGGTAGCACGGGCTTGTTTGCTGCGCTCCCCGCGCCCCTACTGCTCTGTCAAAGGTCATGGCATGGTTTCTTCGCATGGGAGCACGAGCGTAGTGGGGACACGGGCTTCTTCGCATGCGCTCAGTGCGCCCCTACATCCCTTCATCGTGGCTCTGGCTCCTGCGGCCCGTTTTTCTGGTGTAGGGGCGCACTGAGCGCATGCGAAGAAGCCCGTGCGCTCCCCTATACCATTAATTCGTAGGAATCACCACGCGTCCATGTCCCGTTGGAGGCAGGTTGGGTCCACCGCCCACGTAGCGTACAGCTGTGCCAATCGCCGTGTAGGATAGGAAGCCGACGAGGTGCCATTGCTGACCCTTTTTCGACTCCCCTCCTCCGAACCGGACGTGCCAGTTTCCCGGCATCCGGCTCTCCAGCATCAGTATCATTGTTGACCTCCTTGAGCTTTGCTGCGCCTCATGGGTCGCCCGTAGGTGACATCTTGATGGCAGGTCCGACATAGAACGAGTGTTTTGCGCTTGCGGGCGGCCATGATTTGTACCCATATCGGTTTCTCGCGGCCTGTATATTTCTCCAGGTCTTTGAGAGCACGAATATGGTGGACCTCGATATGGTCTGTGGCACCGCAATGCTCACATTCCCGCGCCAACAGGCGTTTTTCGAGTTCCGATCTGGCATTTCCGTACAGTTGCTTTGGTTGGTCCTCAAGAGTGGCTTTCATATCCCAAATCAACGGGATATCGCCCCAGGTGGCCGTGAGTGGTTCCTTGCCTTCACGCGGCACGAGCACTCGTAGTCCCTGGTAGGTTTTCCCGTTAGTTTCTATTTCTGCCCGGTATTTCTCATACACCTGATTGACTGAAATATTCAGCTTTCTCGCCAGCGTCTTCGTGAGCGATGTTTCCATCACCCATTTGAGATACTTGAGCGTGTGCATGTTACTCGCCAGCTTGTAATAGTTGGTGATACCCCGAAATTCGAGTTGGTATTTGGTGAGAATGTCAAAAACGCTCTCATTGACCAACTCCATACGATGAATGGCCTTGCCGTTGCGCATATATTTTTGACTATATGCGTTCCGCACGTCCTTGGGGATGGTGAGTTTCGCTCGCCCATTGATGCTTCTGCGGCTCATGGTCCCGTTTTGCCGGGTATCTGTGTGCCGTTTGGTATCTGCCTGAGTCACGCTGATCTCATATCCCAGAAATCTTGCTTTTTCACTCCTTGCGTTGGTGATAAGCGTTTTGGCCTCTGAAAGCTCAAGCTTGAGTTCCTCTTGCAAGAACCTTCCAATTTCCTTTTTGATTTCTTCCGCTTCGGACTTTGGGCCGATAAAACCCAGCAAAAAGTCGTCGGCGTAGCGAACGTAGCGCAAGCGCCTGTATTTCGGGTCTTCGGTGTCAATTGACGGGATCGCCTGGAATTGCTTGCGCAGCGTTTTGGCCTCTTCTTTGTTCCCGCGTTTCCGCTGGACATAGTATTGACCTCGGATGCGCTGGTATTCCGGGCTCAGTCGTTTCTTTTCACCTCTGGTGTACTTTGGGATAAGTACGTTCTCCACGTATTTGTCCAGTTTGTCGAGCAAGATGTTAGACAGGATCGGACTGATAATCCCTCCCTGCGGCGTGCCGCTCATAGTTTTCTGTCTCTTCCAATCTTCCATGTAGCCTGCATCGAGCATGTTCTGAACCAAACGAACGATCCTTCCATCATGAACCTTCTCTTGAAGGGTGTTCAGGATGAGTTCGTGATCGAGCGTATCGAAACACGCGGAGATGTCGCCCTCGATGAACCAATTGGTTCCCGGCCATTTGTAATAGATCTCTCGTAACGCGGTATGGCAGCCTCGTCCGGGACGAAAGCCGTGGGAGTGGTCACTGAACTGGGGCTCATAGTACGTGCTCAGGATTGAGTGTAGTACCTCCTGAACCAGCTTATCCGACCATGTTGGCATCCCAAGAGGCCGTTGTTTCCCGTTCTTTTTCGGGATGTACGTCCTCCGTACTGACTTACATCGATACCGCTCATGTCGCATTGCTTCTATGATAGCATCGATCTTCGCCTCTGACATGCCGTCCACCGTTTCTTTCGTTGTTCCAGGTGTCATTGCTCCGGCATTCCGGTAAATTTTTCCATGGGCCGTAAGGTACAGGTTCTGGTTGAACATTTGCCTGTAGACTTGTTCTAATGGCAGACCTTTTCTGCCTCGCTCTTGGATGAGTTCCAGGTATACTTGGGTGTCTTGCATTACGCATGCCTCCGTATCTTCTGAACTCCTGATACCTACTCCCCTTCGCCATGTATCAGGCTTTCCCTGGCTCGGACTACTATGGGAGTTCCGTTGTCTTAGGACTCGCGTCCCGTAGACAATCCCGTTGTTTCGATTATGAAACGTGTAGTACGTGTAGGTGCCACGTTCTGTGTTTTTACACTCGGCTCATTGCCGAACCTTCGCCGTAGGGAGCGTTCTGCAATCGAAGTTACCAATTGCATATTTCCATTGCGATACACACACAATGTCTTACGGCGTCACCGCTTCAGATATGCTGCGGTGGGTGTGGATATCCACCAGGTCGAACTTTGGTTCGTTTTGCACTCACCATGCGTACAGGACTTGCGGATCTCGGCCATACATACCTTCTGACCGTTTCCGCTTTAATGCCATGCTCTTGTCCTCTTTGGGTTTCCCCTCCAAGTCAGGCATTGTCCTGGAAGTCATGTGCTCCCAACTTCCCCCGTGTTCCACGGGAATTCCATAATCGCCTCTAACGGCGCACCACCTCCATCCACTCGTTATTGTGCATGAACTCGACTTTGATATCCACCCCAATCACGCCATCCGCGCCGAGCTGGTCGGCCTCGAATTGCATACGGCTCAACGCCAGTTCGCGTGCCTGGTACATCAATTCCGAGTACTCCTTCAGCTCGCCCTGAAAATTGCCTTTGATCCCGACCAGCCAGTTGCGTACCGCACCCATCGAGTAGATGCAGTTTCCAATCACCAGGCCCATTGGCTGAAAGCCCTTATCAACGACCAGCCAGAATTCCTGCCCGCTCAAGTCAGAAGTGAACGCACGTCCCCGGTAGCCCGGTCGTACATCCATTGCATTACGTGGTTCGCCCATATGTGCTCATGTCTCGCTTTCTATCATTAGAAACCAATATCAACGCCTATTAGCATATGGTACAGGTTGGTGAAAGTCAACAAGTAAGTCTAATAGAGGTGTGGTTCACTGACCACATTCTCACATATACATTCCAAAAAGTTATATAAATCATACATAATTGTTATGATTTAGCCTGTTTTTCATTGACAAAGCCTCCTCTTTCCAGTTACTATACTTAATATAGTTGATCAAATAAATCAACATAAGGAATAGAGCAAGATTGCAAAGGAGGAAGCATGAGTTTCAAGCTGTTGGGGATCAATGGAAGCCTGACGCCACCACCATCGCGAACGCAGGAGCGTGCTGGATGTTGCTCTGGCGGGAGCCAGAGCCTACGATAGTAGCGGTGGAGACGGAGGTATTGGAGTTACGCGACTTTGCATTGGAGTTTTGTGATGGCCGCTCCCCTGACAACTACAATAGTGATACGCAGCGAGCACTTGCACTGGTAGAGGAGGCTGATGCGTATCTTGTCGCCACGCCCATCTATCGTGGATCGTATACTGGGGCGCTCAAGAACTTTTTCGACCTGGTGCCCAACGATCCAAAGGGGCATGATCCACTGCGCGGCAAAGTTGTAGGATTGCTTGCTACGGGAGGAAGTGATCATCATTATCTCATTCTAGAGCACCAGTTGCGTCCTCTGTTCGGTTTCTTTGGAGCCTATACACCCGCCAGAGCTATCTACGCTGTTTCAAAGGATTTTGATGCCCAGAAACAGCCACAGGGCAAATTGGTAGAAGAACTGACGCAATTGGGGCAAGAAGTGCTTATTCTCGCACGTTTTCTTGCGCAAACTCCCGGCCTTGCTCATTCAGAACGTGTAGGTATTCGTCGCGCTGTACGGTATCCATGCGTAGGGGCCGCGTTTACGCCGCCCACGGTACGGGCCCGTTTATCGCGCCCATGTAACATGCAATAAATCTTTTAAATCGAGCAGAAAGAAGGAATTACGGTGAGTATAGAGCAGACTGAATTTCGTCAGGCATTGGGACATTTTGCCTCCGGTGTCACCGTTATCACGACGCAGCATCAGGGTCAGCTTCATGGCACGACGGTGAGTTCCTTCTGTTCGCTGTCCTTGCGGCCTCCTCTTGTGCTTGTTGGTATTGATCTTAACGCCAATATTCATGATCTGATCGTCGCGAGCGAAGTATTTGCCGTGAACATCCTGGCAGAGCATGCCGAAAACTCTCGCAACACTTTGCCCGCCGTATACCCGACAAATTCTCTAATATCTCTTATAGCCTCGGACAGCTTGGCGTCCCCTTGCTTGATGATGCCTTGACGAGGCTGGAGTGTCGCCTGGTGACGCGTTATCCGGGTGGAGATCATTCAATCTTCATCGGCGAAGTCATCTCGACCAGCACGCAGCCAGATCATCAGCCGCTTCTCTACTTCCGTAGCCGATATGGTCGGCTTCATAGCAATGCGGCCCATCTTGTCAGTAACGCTGCTGAATAACCATGAAAACATCCGCTGTAATTGTGTTCAGTTGTTGTTGAAAGAAGGAAAGTATCAATGGGACAACAAGATACCGACGCGATTGTCCGCATCTCGCATGTGTATCTAGATTATGCGCATGGACGCGATCAAGGTGCAACCATTGTTGAAGACGCCAGTTTCTCAATTCAGCGCGGCGAGAAATTTGTGATTATTGGACCATCTGGATGTGGGAAAACCACACTCCTCAAAGCTATAGGAGGATTTCTGAAACCACAGCAAGGAGAACTCCTGGTGAATGATAAGCCAGTCAAGAGTCCAGGTCCAGATCGCGCCTTTGTGTTTCAGGATTTCGAGCAACTTTTCGCCTGGCGCACTGTCTGGGCAATATCGTCTATGCGCTCCAGGTCACGAAGCACCTCTCTAGAGAGCGAGGCAATTGATAAAGCCCGTTTTTATCTGGAACTGGTCGACGTTGCACGCGCAGAGATAAGTATCCACACATGCTTTCGGGTGGTATGAAACAACGTGCGGCCCTGGCACGTGCTCTTGCCCTTGAGCCTGATATGCTCCTGATGGATGAGCCATTTGGTGCTCTGGATGCCATCACACGCAATCAGTTGCAATTAGAGCTGAACGATATCTGGAAACGTACTGGTGTGACCATTGTGTTAGTGACGCATTCCATTCAAGAAGCCGTGTTTTTAGGACATCGTGTCATGGTTATGTCCTCCTCACCAGCTCAAATTCGCGAGATTGTTGATACGAGTCGAGGCCGATGACATTGGTAGCAATGCATTTGCAGATATATCAAAACATTTGCAATCACTGCTTGTCCGCCCTGAAGCGGCTTCAGAGGAAGTGGCGCAGTTGAGTGCTGTTGAGTAAAGGAAAGGAGGTGAAGCAATGCGTGTGAGTCTATCTCGTCCCGCTGAAAGAAAAGCGCGTGCACTGCCCAGGTTGGCTTCCGTTATGTTGTTGATTGGTGTAAGTTTTATCGATTGCCTGGCAATTGTATGTCTCATTTAGTGGTGCCAGCTCGTTACTGGTTGCATCGCCTATTGCAACCGTACAGGCTCTCATTACTGATACCATCAATGGTCAGCTTCCATCGGCAATACTGGTTTCACTGCAAAATCTGGCTATTGGGATGGGTATTGGCATTTTCATTGGTCTGGCACTGGCCTCATTGTCCACATTTTCGCAATTTCGGTCGTTATCTGTTGACTGTGCTCACCGCTGTGTTCAGTCCTCTGCCTGGAATTGCAATTTTGCCGCTGACGATGCTCTGGTTCGGCTTGAGTCCAGCCGCCATTATCTTTGTCGTGGTCTTTGGAGCTGTCTGGCCAATCTCTGCTAACACCGATACGGGTTTTCGTACGATCGGTACCACAACTCGCATGGTTGCACTCAATCTTGGCTTGAGTCGCATACAGACTGTACGTGATGTCTTTCTACCTGCCGCACTTCCACATATCCTATCCGGCTTACGTCTGGCCTGGGCCTTTGGTTGGCGTACGGTGGTTGGTGCCGAGATTGTCTTTGGTGTGGCCGGCTCAAATGGTGGACTTGGCTGGTACATCAACAATGCCCGCTACTTCCTCAATCCACCTGCCATCTTTGCAGGTTTGGTTGTCATTTCGCTGCTGGGTGTTCTTCTGGATACGTTCTTCCTGTGGATCGAGCGACAAACTGTTGTCAAGTGGGGCATGAAGCAAGCTCAGTAGCACTGTATGCACCTACGTACGTCGATTTACGCGTCCGCATGGATTTTTTCAACAAGAGGAGCATTGTTATGAACAAACGTTATTGGCCATTGACCTTGTTGCTAGCTATCCTGGTCTTATTTATGAGTGCCTGCGGCACTTCAGCGAGTGCCAGTTCGGGATCGAGGTGCACCTTCATCTTTCACTATTGTCTATCAACCTGGCCTGGGGGCAGCCATCTTCATCTCCCTGAAACTACAGAAGACGTTGGATAAGCAATTCCCTAATACGAATTTCCAGTGGAAGATTGTCAATAGTGGCTCGGCGGTGCGCGAGGCTGTACTCTCTGGTCAGGGGCAACTCGGCACTCTTGGTATACCACCGTTCCTGGTGGGCTGGGATAAAGGCATGGATTGGAAGGTGCTGCTTGCTACAAGCCGGGGCGATAGCTGGCTGGTGGCGATGAATCCTAAGTTCAAGAGTTTGAAGGATTTTGGCCCCAACGATAAAATCGGCGTGGTTGCTCCTGATGCCCAGCAGGCCATTCAGCTGCGCAAGGCTGCTCAACAGCAACTGGGCAATGCACACGCCCTGGATAAAAACCTGGTTGCGATTGGTGCGGCTGATGGTGAACAGGCTCTGCTTTCTGGACAAATCGCCGCACAACTCTCTGGCTCTCCCTTTCAAAATCGTGAGATTGCCGCTGGCGGACATATTGTTCTGCACACTCAAGATACCTTTGGCCCTGTCGGAGCAGGTGTGATCGCGCTCCCACAAAGTTTCTATAACCAGTACCCAGCCTTCAGCAAAAATGTTTACCAGGATCTTGAGGGATCGTCAACGTATGTCGCCAGTCATCACGACGAGGTGCTCAGGAACTGGCGCAAGATAAGGTAAGCGGTGGCGGTGGCACGGCAGCACAGTTCAAAAAGTTGCTCGATGATACGAGCCTCGTCTTTGATACGACTCCATCTGGTCTGATCGCCTATGCCAGCTTCATGCAATCCATTGGGTTGATCTCGAAAGTTCCTTCTTCGGTAAGCGATCTTGAACTGCCTACGGTAGTTGGTACCGGAAACTGAGAACCTGCCTTGTAACTGATGTCTGTGTATTGACGACCCTCATGTCGAGATTAAAAGGAAACATTCATGAGTACGAAAAAAGGACAGATCAAGCTAGGAGCATTTTTAATGAATACTGGTCATCATGTTGCCTCCTGGCGACATCCCGATGCAGCATGCAGATAGTAGCCTGGACTTTGCATTTTATAAACGGCTGGCACAAACAGCCGAACGTGCCAAATTTGACATGGTCTTTCTGGCGGATGGTAGTGGCTGTGCGCCGCGATCAGAACATCGGAGTCGTTGAGCCGCTCAGGCCAGCTCGTCCACTTTGAACCGCTTACGCTGCTCTCGGCCCTCTCGGCGGTGACGGAGCATATCGGGCTGGTCGCCACAGCTTCCACCACCTATAACGAGCCCTATCATATCGCCCGCAAGTTTGCCTCGCTGGACTATCTCAGTGGTGGTCGTGCGGGATGGAATATTGTGACCTCCGCATCAGAGGCTGAAGCAAAGAACTTCAACCGTGATCAGCATATGGATCATGCTCTGCGCTATGAGCGTGCCCGCGAGTTTCTGCAAGTGGTAACGGGGCTGTGGGATAGTTGGGATGATGATGCCTTTATTCGCGATAAAGAATCGGGCCTGTACTTTGATCCTGACAAGCTGCATGTTCTCAACCACAAAGGCAAGCATTTCTCGGTACGGGGACCGCTCAATGTGGCTCGTCCACCGCAGGGATATCCGGTCATCGTGCAGGCGGGCGCATCTGAAGATGGGCAAGATTTCGCCGCACAGACCGCAGAGGTAATCTTTACCGCTCAACCAGACACTAGAGGAGGCTCAGGCATTCTATGCAGGTATCAAAGGGACGATTGGCGAAATATGGACGCTCACCCGATCAACTCAAAATCATGCCCGGCGTCTTTGCCGTGATTGGTCAGACCGAAAAGGAGGCGAAAGAGAAGTATGATCAATTCCAGGATTTGATTCATCCCATCAGTGGGTCTGTCGCTGCTCTCCGGACAACATTGGCGGCTTTGATCTCTCCACTTATCCGCTGGATGGTCCATTGCCAGACCTGCCAGAGACCAATCTCAACAAGAGCCGCCAGAAACTGGTGACCGATCTGGCAAGAAGAGAGAACCTGACCATTCGCCAACTGTATCAGGCGATTGCTGGTGCACGTGGGCATCGGACGATCTGGGGCACACCTGAACAGATCGCCGATCAGTTGGAAGAATGGTTTGTCAACGATGCCGCCGATGGCTTTAACATCATGCCACCCTATCTGCCCGGTGGACTGGATGATTTTGTAGAACTGGTGCTTCCTATCTTGCGACATCGCGGCCTCTTCCGTACCGAGTATGAAGGCCGCACTCTGCGCGAGAATCTCGGCCTGCTTCGTCCGATTAACCAGTTTAGAGTGGCCACTCTCTCTTCTGCACCCGCTTAAGGAAAGATTACTTTATCCTCTTCGTCATGTGCCACAACAGGCTCAGATACTGCAAAGAGGCAGTATCTGAGCCTGTTGTGGCTATACACTAAAACCTTATTACAAAAAACTCATCTAGAAACAAACCGCGTCCCTTCTCCAATTCGTCCAGCACCCGCCCAGCCAGCATCGGTAGCTGCGAATAGCGCTCTCTAATATGCTAAAAACCGTAGTGACCCGATTTATCCCGTCCATCGATTTATCGGCGTGTATATGATCAATCGGGTCACTACTGTTCTGTCAAAGGTCATGGCATGGTTTCTTGGGATGGGAGCACGAGCGTATTGGGGACACGGGCTTCTTCGCATCGCTCAGTGCGCCCCTACATCCCTTCATGGTGGTTCTGGCTCCTTCCTGGCCCTTTTTCCTGGTGTAGGGGCGCACTGAGCGCATGCGAAGAAGCCCGTGCCTCCCCGTGCGGACCCTCTCCACCAACGTCTGCAACGAGAAACCTGCATGATGTTCGCAAAATACGCTGGTTTGATGCATACATTTTGGAAATATCATAATTTGTTGGAGTACGCGCCCCTTGCAGATGCTCACTCCCGACGAACAATGGTGCAGACCAGTGGACTCATAACTCGCATCAGCTTTGACCAGGGTCTCTCTAGAAGCGCTGTTAGTGTGATCAAGAACATACTCTTACGTACACGCTTGCAGAGCGACTTGTTCGAGTGGATCTCAGCGTGGGTGTAGTTCATTTTTTTGCATTAATGCATCACTTGTAGGGGCCGCGTTTACGACGCCCACCGCCCCCGCAAAAAAAATGAACCACACCCCTCAGCGTATATACCTTGACACGTATATGCCCTATAGGGTATACTAAAAGAGTTGAACTTGTGTTCGCAATACGTCACCTCGATCGCATGGATCAATCAACATCAACGAAAAGGAAACAGGAGAAAACGACGCGGCTCACACCGCGCACGTGACAAAGGAGCAACAAAATGAAAATTAAACTAACCACGCTATACGTAGACGACCAGGACAAGGCCCTGCGCTTCTATACGGAGGTACTGGGCCTTGCCACGAAGGCCGATTTCAGTCAGGGCCCATATCGCTGGCTGACTGTAGTCTCGCCTGATGAACCGGACGGCATTGAGCTGCAGCTGGCACTGAACGACAATCCCGCAGCCAGGGCATATCAGCAGGCAATCTTTCAACAGGGCCAGCCCGCAATCATGTTCTACACCGACGACATCAAGGGCGACTACGAGCGGATCAAGGCTCGCGGCGCTGAGTTCACGATGCCCCCCACCGACGTGACCGCCTCGACCATTGCGATGCTGAACGACACCTGCGGCAACCTCATTCAGCTCACTCAACTGGCACGCTATTAAGGGTGGAGTATATCACGAGAGTGGAATTTGTGTTCGAAATCATTGCAGAGCCGAACCGCCGCGCGATATTGAGCCTCCTGGTCTCGTCACCATTGGCCGTTGGAGAGATCGCGCGTCGGCTCCGTATGCCACAGCCGACCGTGTCGAAGCACCTGCGCGTGCTGCGCGAGGCCGGTTTTGTGGAATTCACGGTGGACGCCCAGCGCCGTCTCTATCGACTGAAGCCAGAACCGCTTCAGGAGGTAGATGCCTGGCTGGCTCCGTTCCGTGAGTTCTGGTCCGCTCACGTAGATGCTCTCGAACGCCACCTTGACCGCATGGATTGATCAACACCAACGAAAAGCAAGACAAGGAGAAGAAGATGACCGATCGCGAGCAGTACACACCGGGTCCGGCCAGCGGAGCGCAGGTCCGAAAGGACGGAGAGAAGTGGACGCTCATTCTCGTCAGAGAACTGCATCACTTGCCGGAAAAAGTCTGGCAGGCGCTTACCGACCCTGCGCATCTGCACGAGTGGGCTCCCTTTGAAGCCGATGGGAGCCTTGGTATGGTTGGCACCACGGTTAAGCTCACCACTGTGGGAGCGCCCACGCCACAGGCCTCCGAAACAAGAGTGATGCGAGCCGACGCTCCCAGGGTGCTTGAGTACAACTGGGGTGGCAACGATATTCGCTGGGAGCTCGAAGCCTTTGGTGACGGCACACGCCTGACGCTATGGCATGACATCGACCGCCGCTTCATCTCAATGGGTGCTGCCGGGTGGCACATCTGTTTCGATGTTCTGGACCACCTTCTCAGCGGAACTCCCATCGGTCGCATCGTTGCTGGCCAGGCGATGAAGTTCGGTTGGCCTCGGCTCAATTCGGAGTACGCTCAACAATTCGGCATCGAAGTTTCGCACTGACCATCCAGAGTCGCCCAATCCTGAGGTTGCCTGCCATTGTGTCGTCCAGCTCTGCTAGCTACCTGTGGAAATCATTCCGTCGCAGCCGAACACCTTTCCAGGCTCAGCCTGAAATTGTTCGGCTTCATCTATGTTCGCATTTCAATTCACATCACTCAAACAACCTCAAATGCTCCACCTTAATACAGCGATCCTCCACATAAAGGAGGCCAGCTTTCCGAGCCTTCTGAGCCGCCTCCTCGCTACGAATACCCAGTTGAACCCACAACGTCTTCGCCCCCACCTTTATTGCCTCATCAGCAACCAGAGGAACATAATGAGCTTGCCGAAAGACATCCACAATCTCAATTGGCTCGCCAGCTTCTTTCGCTTCCGTCAGAGACGCATAGACGCGTTTCCCCAATATCTCCTGACCTGCATAACGCGGATTAATAGGAATAATATCATAGCCAACCCCTTGCATATAGCCACTGACTCCATAACTTGGTTTATATGTCTCTGCCGAAAGGCCGACAACAGCTATATGATGATATTGTTGTAGGATTTGTAAACGTTGATTTGTTTCCGGTGTCGGTGCAGTAGGCATGCTCTTTTCTCTTTCGTGGTGTATCTCAAGTGATTTTTATAAATGTGATCCCTTCTATGCTATCTATAACATATTAGCGTAGTTATTTATTGCCTTTACAGTGTTAGACCCCCACAACTCTGCCACCTGTCATTGCTCACCTTTTCAGAAAGGCCCAATCTCGTGTAGGAGCCAGATCAGGAGCTATGTTGACGGTGCCCTGGTAGCTGCACAATCAAGTTTAGCAGAACAATATCCGTCTCGGAATGTGGAGCAATGACAACATTGCTCCACATATAGCAAAAAGAAGCGTAATATCCTTTATTGCCCCTGGGCATGAATTTGCGCTGCCGTCTCAATGAGCTTCACCACCTCATCCGGGTGGGAGACCATCGCGACATGACTCGTCGGAACTTCGATGGTGGTGGCACCCATGCGCCTGGCGAATAGACGCTCGGCATCGGGCGGAATCGCCTGATCGTCACGGGCGACCAGGAACCAGGACGGCAGCGATTTCCAGGCCGCGATGCCCATCACGTCCTGCAGGGCGGTCGCGGACAAAGGTTGTTGCACTGCGTACATGACCTTTGCCTTCACCGGGTCAACGTCAGCTGCGAAGTGGTTCAGGAAGTCGTCCTCGGGCAGCCAGGCAAAGCCCTGCTTGTCAATGACGAGGTGCGCGAGAGCCGGGGTGATAGGTCCCTGTGCTAACAGCGCACCGATCGATTTGCCCTCGTCAAGTCCGAAGCCTGCAATGTAGACCAGGCCGACGACGTTGGGCGCGTCTGTGCCCAGAGCAGTAATGATCTGGCCACCGTACGAGTGACCAGCGACGATGGTTGGACCATTCTGGAGGGCCAGAACCTGGCGTAGCCGGGCAACATTATCTGCCAGCGCGGTCATCGGAAATTGGGGGGCTGTAACGTTGTAACCGTTAGCCTGCAGATGCTCGATCACGGCGCTCCAACAGGAGCCGTCGGCCCAGGCACCATGTACCAACACAATATTTGGGAGTTTACTCACTTCTTCAATTCCTTCCTGTGCTAGGAGGTAGTGCCGCCCAGAAGCAATCTTTTTTCCCCGTTTTTCGACGATGCACCATTTTTATGGCAAAAGGTTGAGAGCACTTCAGAAGCGGTTTTACGGAAGCAATCTACCATTTTATTGACAATTTTGACGCATCTCCTGGTAGATTTCTGTCAGGATAGCGGGCAAATAACACCATGCAGGAGTTTCTCAAACGTCTTCTTACACTCGGCCTTTCTGACCAGTTGTAGGAGTGGCAGAACTTGAGGACATGATGCTGGAATCACTACTCTTTTTATTTCGATAGATACAATAAAAGTATATCGCATTTCGAGGAGAAATACAACCCTATAAACTATGAATTATAGATCTTCTTCTTTCCGCGAAAAACGATCAAGAACAGGAGATTACCCTCCCCTATTCCCAAATAATGGAGGGAAAATAGCATCTTTCACTCTTTTAGAGTGAGCGCACGTACTTTACAAACTGGTCGCCACGGTCGAATTCGTTCAGAAACATGCCGAAACTGGTGAAGCCGGGCGAGAAGAGCAGGACATCGCCGGGCCGGGTCAGCGCAACAGCTTTATCCAACGCTTGCGTGAAGTCTGAGAAGACGCCTCGTACAGGATCAGGAACGTTCTGCCGTTGCACTTCCTCGTGGAGCGCGGGCAGAAGTTCATCAGTGCCGCTTCCGGGGAGCAACACCACATCGCGGCAACGTTCTATAATCCTTGCCGGCCATTGTTCTAATGGAAGATGCTTGGTATTGCCACCTGCGACCAGCACGATTGGAGCACTAAATGCCTCCAACCCGACCCGTCCAGCAACAGGCGTAGTGCTGGCACTATCGTTGACGAAGCGCACGCCGTTGAGTTCACGTACATTTTCCAGGCGATGAGGAATACCGCGAAAGTGACGAACCGTCTCCGCAATTGTCTGTATCCGCTATACCAAGCAAACGTGCGGTAGTAGTAGCGAGTAAGATATTTTCCAGATTGTGTTTGCCTGCTAGTGGAGTGTCGGTGAAGGGAAACGGTACGATCTCCGTCGTGCCACGGGCGAAGCTGCCGCCTCGTTCCAGGCTGGTAAACCATGCCTGACCGGGCGCCTCTTCGCCAAAGCGGCGCGTCCAGGGATTATCGTAATTGAAGATCGCCATGCCGCTGCGGGGATTGATGACGAAAAATGTTCGCCTTCGCCTCTGCATAATCCTCCATCCCATTATACGTATTGAGGTGATCGGGATAGATATTCGTCATGACAGCTACTTCTGGACTGATGGCATGTGGCGCGAGTCCTTCGAGTTGCCAGCTTGACAGTTCCAGCACTACCTGTGTCTCGCTCAGTGATCTGAGGCAACAATGAGAGTGTTTCGACGCCTGCCACATTGCCTCCCAGCAGCGTAGGGGCATTGCTGGCACGCAGTATTTCGTAGAGGAGGCTTGCCGTCGTTGTCTTGCCACGTGTGCCCGTGACACCGAGAATGCGACCGGGACAGGCCAGAAAGAAGAGCGCAATCTCCATTTCAATGCGTGCTCCATGCTGTTGCGCCAGGAGAAGATAGGGAGAGGAGCGTGAGACACCAGGGTTGCGAATCACCACATCGGCCCACAGGAAATCTTCGTTCCGGTGCTGACCCAGGATAAACTCAATCGGCAGACCAGCCAGTGCCTGAACGCTTGGAGCCAGAACTTCTGGTGATTTCATATCCGTCACTCTCACCTGCGCACCCTGTTGAGCGGCGTAACGGGCGGCCGCCATACCTGAACCTTGCAGGCCCAGGCCCATGACTAATACACGTTTTCCACGTAGATCCATAATGGCACCCTCTATCCATGCCTCGTCCTTCAAATGAATGTGGGTAGGGGCGTCACCTTGCGTGCGCCCAGTTCCCACGGACGCCGTTTGTTTGGTCACGGGCGCACGCAAGGTGACACCCCTACCCACATTCGGTACGTTTTTATCGAGAAGGATACAGACTCTTCTATTCTATCGAATTCGATTAGTTCTCAGTGTAAGGTATCATAACAGATCGGATGGGAAGACACAAATCCGTATGGACGACAGGGTGGGCGTCACATTTTCGCTGTGTGCAATCTCATCCCTTGATCAAACCAAGCGTAGGGGTGCAGTGAACGGAGTGAACAAGCCCGTGGCTCCCAACACCGGACGGCATCAAGGGTACCCAATCACTCATTTTTATTATGGTAAGCTTATTGCGTAGAAACGTCTTCCTTGTGAAAACAACATGTACTTTCCTTATTTAGAAAGAAATCTCTGTGTCAACATCAAACAATGAATTGATCAAGAACGTAGAAGCACAGGCAAAACCTTCTTTATGGCGCAACCGAGACTATCTATTACTCTGGAGCGGTCAAATTGTTTCCACGACGGGTTCAATGGTATCTCAACTGGCATTTCCGCTCCTGATTCTTGCGCTCACTCACTCGCCAGCCCAAGCGGGGATTGTGGGTGCGCTACGGATGTTGCCCTATCTTATTTTGGGTTTGCCAGTTGGAGCACTCGTGGATCGTTGGGATCGCAAGCTTGTGATGATTCTGTGCGATCTGGGACGCTTTTTGTGTATGGCAAGCATTCCAGTTGCTCTCATCTTCGGTCATCTCACAATTTTGCAGCTATATGTAGTCTCGCTGCTTGAGGGATCGCTCTTCGTTTTCTTTGATATTGCTGAGGTTGCTTGCCTGCCCCAGGTGGTAGCGAAGGAGCAATTATCTAATGCGACCGCGCAAAATATCGCAACCTATAATATTGCATCGTTGATTGGATCGCCGCTGGGTGGTGTATTTTACAGCATTGGCAGATTTTTCCCCTTTTTCGCCGACGGCATCTCGTATCTTTGTTCTGTCATCTCGCTCCTTTTCATTAAGACTTCGTTTCAACAGGAACGTATTGAGGTGCCGCGTGCGCTGATGACTGAGATCAAAGGAGGCTTAAAGTGGCTCTGGGAGCACCGGCTTTTTCGGTTTTTGGCCCTCTTGCTCTGTGGAATCAGCCTTGTTGCTGATGGGTTTACGCTGATTATCATTGTATTGGGGCAGCACCTGCACGCTTCCGCAATAGATCTTGGCTTGATCTTCTCATTGGCAGGCGTTGCTGGTATTCTGGGATCTCTTGCGGCCCCATTCCTGAGCCGGCATATGAGCTTTTTTATGATCGCGCTCGTTACACTCTGGCCGCAAGCTATTCTGGCATTGCTACTGATCGTCGCTCCCAACCTGCTTATTATCGCCGTGCTTCTTGCCGCTGTTTTTTTCCTCATTCCAATCTTCGACATTGTTCAACGTAGTCAGCGCCTGGCCTCAATTCCCGATGAGTTACAAGGTCGTGTCAATAGCGTCTATCGCATCATTGTTTTCAGTGGTCGCCCGGCGAGTCTGGCGTTGACGGGCTTGCTGTTGCAGACGATAGGTGTTACTTCAACCCTATTGATTGTTGCAGGTGGCTTTGTGATTATTGCTCTATCCGCTACGTTCAACTCAGATATACGAAAGGTTGTAAAGTAAAAAGTGCTGAAAAACCTTTTTATGTGTTTTTATGCATATTGCTTTCCGACAGGAAATTGTACTTCAGTAACGTACTGATCTGGTGGCATCTGCTCACCACGCTGGAGATAAACCAGCCGAGGTGGGCTGATGACCTTGTAATCGTTGTTTTTTATCCAACGATACAGGGCCGCGTATGCCTGGCCCAGAGAAAGATCATTGCCCGTATGAATCGTGCTAGCCATCAATCCAGCTGGTAGCGTTCGGATGCTAATCTGTTCATTGCCTGGCAGTTCGGTAGATAATGGAATGGCTGCTTCAGCATCGATATAGAGTCCATCGTCGCGCTGTACAGATCGGGAGTGCAGCAAGAGCAGAGGTGGCTGCATGTGCTGTACGTGGTGTTGATCCAGATAGGCATTAATTATTGCATATAGTCGTTTGAAACCACCTGGCAATGGGACAATTTCGCGGATAGAGGCGATGCGCGTGGCGACAACTTCTTTCAAGAGCACTTCGTATACTGGCATTTTTCCCTCCTGCTCAATCTGGTTAAGTCGAGCGGCGATACGTGTCAGGCGTGCCTGTTCTGTATCGATCATCTGTTGCGTCTGTGCCTGTTTCAGTTTGAACATCCCTTGCAATTGGTCAAGGGAAAGATCGTTCTCAATGAATTGCGCAATCTGTTCCAGGGGAAAGCCCAGGTCTTTGAGAGCTAAGATACGATTCAAGCGTGGAAGTTGATCGAGTGTATAATAGCGATACCCGGTCTCCGGGTCCAGGTTCGGCTGGTTTGAGCAAGCCATATTGATCATAGTGACGCAGGGTGGCAATCGACACCTGGCCCACACGGGCGAATTCGCCAATTTTGAGCACTGTACGTTCTTTCATTGCTTCTCCCCGGAAATGCCTTACTTTTCCTTTTTGAGCACTTATATTTTCCTTTCTCCGAGAAGATCAGAATTCTATGGCTAGAGCATACACTCTCAAGTTACATGAGAGTCAAGAGGGAAACCTGTCTTTTCTATTGCTGAGTTTGTGTTCACGAAGTTTGAATTCGTTGATATACCTGGGGGTCGTGAACTGGGTGAGCGTCACATTTTCGCTGTGTGCAATTTCATCACCTGATCAAACCAAGCGTAGGGGTGCAGTGAGCGGAGCGAACAAGCCCGTGTTGCCCCATCATGGTCGAGTGGGCGCACGGGCTTGTTCGCTCCGCTCACTGCACCCCTACATCAGGTCCGCGAAAATGTGAGGCTCACCCTCGTGAACGTGGCCACTATCACCCATTCCTTCAATGTGATATACTCCATGGCACTATACAACAAGAAATTTCATGCAATACTATGCTGAGGATAAATTATGCTCTTCGATCATACAAAAATCTATGTAAAAGCGGGTAATGGTGGAGATGGCTCGATCCACTTCCGGCGCGAGAAGTTCGCACCTAATGGCGGACCCGATGGCGGCGATGGCGGTAGAGGTGGGAGCGTCTACTTTGAGGCCACGACAAATTTAAATACGCTGATCGATTTCGCTATCGCCAGCACTTTAAGGCTGAGAGCGGTGGAGCGGGAGCGGGCCAGAAGATGCATGGCGCGAAGGGCGAAGATATCACGCTTACCGTTCCCTGCGGCACCATTATTCGTGATGCCGATACGCATCAGGTGATCGCGGACCTGATCGAACCCGGGCCAGAATGTGATGGTTGCGCGTGGTGGGCGTGGTGGCCTGGGCAATGTCCATTATGCAACCTCGACGCATCAGGCACCCAAAAAATCGCAGAGGGGCGAACCAGGTGAGGAGCACTGGCTATGCTCGAATTGCGCCTGATCGCCGATGTCGGGCTGGTGGGCTATCCAAATGCTGGCAAATCGACGCTATTATCCGTCGTCACAGCGGCGCACCCCAAGATTGCTGATTATCCCTTTACGACGTTGGCACCGAATCTGGGCGTCGTTGAGATCGGGCAGGCACGGCAGGGTGATGGCTATAGTTTCGTGCTGGCCGATATTCCTGGTCTGATTGAAGGTGCCGCTGAAGGTGTGGGACTCGGTCACGAATTTCTGCGCCACGTCCAGCGTACGCGTTTATTGATTCATATGCTGGATGGTGCCGCACCTGATCGCGATCCGTGGGAGGATTTCCAGACCATTAATCGCGAACTGCAGGCATATGATAAGCAACTGGCGACGCGCCCGCAGATCGTTGTCTTGAATAAAATGGATATTCCAGAGGCGCAGGATCTGTGGCCTGCACTCAAGGCCCAGGCAGAAGCAGCAGGCTATCCGGTCTTCGCCATCTCTGCTGCCGCTCATCAGGGCACGGCAGAACTGATGCAATATGCATCCCACCGCTTGCTAGAGATTCAGCAGGAAGAGGCCGAGCGAGCAGCCGCTCAGGCATCTGGATATGCAGGAGGGGCCAGTGCTACGCCCAGTGCCCGACGATGCCTTCACCATTTCAAAGGAAGATGATGTGTATGTGGTGCATGGCAAGCGTGTAGAGCGTGCGGTAGGCATGACCAACCAGGATAGCGAGGAGAGCATGGATCGCCTGCAGGTCACGCTCAGAAAGATGGGCGTGACTAAAGGCATTAGAAGAGGCTGGCGTCACCGTTGGCGATACCGTCCGCTTCGGCAAAATCGAATTATATTGGGGTGAGTAGGAGTCTGAATTCCACAACAACAGGAATTCCTGCCAACTTCCTCCTGTTTTTGCATTTAAAGTCTCTCTTTTTGCCAAAAATTATGCTATACTTAACAATAAGGTATGCTGCCTGACGGTCGCTGCAAGTAAGCATTCTTCCGACCGTATTTTATAGGAAAGTACTAGGGCATGGGAGAGACACTAAGTTTATTATTTCGCCATCGTGAAGATGGTTCCTTTGAGTTGGAGTTAAAAGAGGGTTGGTCTGGGCATACGGTTATAGGGCGTTTTGTGCCACCCTATACTCCCCGGCAGATGAATGCCCTACAAAAAAAATTAAATAATCTTGATAGTAGTGACAATGAACTACGTGAAATTGGTCATCGTCTCTTCCGTGCACTTTGTGGTTCGGAGACGCCAGCTCTTGAGCGTCCTGAGCCAGCCGAGCAATCTGTCCAGGCGGTGTTGCGTACGGTCATTCAGCGCACTTTAAAGCGGCGTGGAACCGTGGCGCTCACATTTATTTTTGGTCCAGGATGCGAAGAGTTTGTACGCTATCCCTGGGAACTTTTACATAATGGAAATCACTTTTTGCTGGTCTCGGGCATCTTTACGTTGACGCGTGCATTATGGCTCTCCGATATGGCTGGTGGCGGCGATCTGCCTGTGCACCCTCCTCTGCGCGTACTCTATATTGGCGCTTCACCCTCTGATTGTGTTCGTTGGAGACGGAGCGCAGTTTTGATGAACTGAGTAGCGCGTTGACTCCACTGCTTGAGGCCGGTCAGGTCTTTCTGGATCGTCTGGAACCACCAACCTTTGATAATCTGGTGTGCTATCTGAATTCCTATGGCGGTGCCAGCATGCTGGATGATAACGATACCACCATTCCGTGTTATGTCGTCCATTTTGATGGACATGGTACCTATGGAAGGCTTTGTCCGGCAGATGACTGTGGGAGATGAACGAAGGCTGATGCGCGTAAGTGCAGCAGTTGTGGAACGTCTCTCAGCCGCATTAAGCCGCAAACGTACCTCTGTTTTTGCAATGAAGAGGGATGTAATCATTATATCGATACCCAATCGTTGCGCGACCTGTTCTTGAGCAGTGATGTCCATCTCGCGGTTTTCTCGGCCTGCGAAACGGCGACCGTTACGGGTGAGCAGCGTCGTTCAGAGCGACCCGTGGTTGATGCTACTCTGGCGACCGCTCTGGTGACGGCGCAGGTTCCTGCTGTGGTTGCGATGCCTTTCTCATTGCAGGATGATCTCAGCCCGATTTTTGTGCACCACTTTTATGAAGCACTGGTTGATGGACGCACACTTGAAGAGGCATTGGCACGTGCTCGCCAGGCATTGCTTCCCATGCAGCAGAAGAGCTGGTTTATTCCGGTCCTGTATCGGCAGGTCATGGACGATGATGATGGTCCAGTTCCCTTGCTCTCGCGCCGCAATGCGTCCGAGGAGCATGAGCATCCCCTGGCCCATCTGGGCACCCCTGAAGCCTTTATTGGGCGCGAACAACAATTGAAAGAACTGGATGAATTGCTAACAATAGCTACCAGTGAACCACGTCCAGGTATGACCAGAAGCCAGCGTCTGCGCCACGAGACGCATCATTTCGCCCTGACTGGACCCGCTGGTATCGGCAAGAGTGCACTGGCCTTTGAAGTTGCGCAACGCAATAAAGCAAAATTCCCTGGTGGTATTGTTGGTGTGTCATTGCAGGGCGGCAAATCTTTTGCCGATGCCTTGCTGGAGATGATGCATCATTTGCATATTCCTACGCGTTCGACGACCGTGGATGCGAGTCATCGTGCACGTCTGGTGCTGGGCACGTTGCGTTCGCTCGCCAGTCGTGAACTGCCCTGTCTGATGCTGCTGGATGGATTTGAAGAGGTGCATGCTTCCTACTGAACTGGAAGAGTGGATGCATTTTCTGTCCAATCTACCATCAGAGGTCGTGGTCCTGCTCACATCGCGCTCAAATCCTGATACGCTACCCGTTAGCAGCGGGAACCATTGTCGCTGGTATGAATATCGCGTAGAGAAGATGACGGATGCGGATCTGCTCGCACTGTTTGCGGAACTGGCTACAGCCAGCGGCCTGGATCAGCGTATTCGTTTCTATGATAGTAAGCAACAGGCCGTTCTGCGCGAGATCTGTACCTTGCTGGATGGGTATCCTCTGGGGGCTGAGCTGATCTTTGGTGCGACGCGTTCGATTGGTGGCAAGAGTGTATACGCCAGAGGCCGCGACTCGTTCATTGGAAGAGGTGCGTGACGAATTGCGCAGTATTCCCCTGGCTGGTATTCTGGCTGTGCTAGAGATCGCCTATCGGCGCATCAGTCCACAAGCACGTTTGCTGCTGGCTTATCTCTCTGTTTTCAAGCTGCCATTCAATCGTGAGCAGATCCTGGTACTGGTCGCTCCTGAAACATTGACGAAGGTAAATACGCCTGTGCATCTGGCTCATGGTCATAGACATGTGCAGGAGATGGATGAGATGTCTCTGCTGGAACTGGCCGAGCAGTGGCGTGAGGCACGTGATGAACTGGTGCAGGCATCTTTTGTGCAATTCGATGGTCGTGTCTATACCATTCATCCCCAGGTGCGCAATTTCGCGTTCTCGCATCTGCCTATTGAGGAACGCCATCGTGTGCATCGGGCAGTTGCTATGTACTATGCCTCTTTACCCCAACCAGCTCCTGAGGAATGGTTTGTGGCGTTTGATCATCTGGAATACGCTAGCGAGGTGCAAGATATGCAGGCGGCGGTGCGCCTGGCGGTGCGTGCATCATGGACGCTTGGCAGGGCGTGGTCATGCGACGGAATTGCTGGCGATGTTGCGTCGGGCAGAGATCGCATGCCATGCGCATTGGCGATAAGATAGGTGAAGGTCAGGTACTCTGTTGCCTGGGAGCGATCCTCCGTCAGCAGGGACAGTATATCAGAAGCCGAACGTTGCCTCAGGAGTAGCATGGAAATTTCGCAGACAGTTGCATGAAAACGTTGAACAGGTTGGGTGCTTTATGAACTGGCGCTCTTGTTGCGTGAAGAAGGCAATTTCCGGCTCGCCAATCAGTATGCACAGGAAGGACTTACTCTTTTCCGTGAAGCCGCTCATGCGAAAGGGTGAAGCCTGGATGCAATTCGTGTCTGGGCGAGGTCAGTCGTGGTCTGGGATCTTATTATGAAGCGCTTGGTCACTTTGCCGAGGCATTGACCACTTTTCAGGCCATGAATGATAAAGAAGGGTGTGCTTCGATATTGCGTGATCGGGGCATGGTCTATGAAGCATTTGGTCAATATAAAAATGCCTTGCGGGACTACGAAGATGCGTATCGCCTCTTTCATGAGTCGGGACTGCAGGCCAGCCAGGGCTGGGTCTTGATCGATCAGAGTGTTCTTCACACCGATATGGAACAGCTTGATGAGGCGGAAAACTGTTGCAATGATGCGTTTGCGCTTTTCCATGAGCAGGGCGTACTTCGTGGCGAAGCCTGGGCGATGATATATCAGAGGAAATATTGTGCGTGCGCGTGGCAAGCTATCGGAGGCGCATATCTCGTTATGACGAAGCTCTCGCTATGTTTATTGCCGCGGGTGATGTGGTTGACCAGGCGCGTGTGCTCAATGGGTTAGGTGTGATTGCCTATGCGGAAGGTGATGTTCTCAAGGCGAAAAATTGTTATGAGCAGGCGTTGACCATTGCGCATCAGCAGGAGGCACGGCAACTCTATGGGCGCACGTTGCGTGGTCTGGGGATGTTGAGCGTACCCTGCACCATTATGGAGAAGCCGGGCGCTATTACAAGGAAGCCCTGGTGATTGCCAAAGAGCTGGATACGCCTGCGGAACAGGGTGCGGTCCTGCGCCGCATGGGTGAGTTGGCCCAGGTGCAGGGGAGCTATGATGCCGCACTTGAAAGCTGGTTCCAGGCGCTCAATCTGGATCAGCGCCTGGAGCATCCCGCGCGGGTAGAGTTAGAGGAGAAGGTGAAGTTGTTTGTTGCGGAACACCACCTTGAGGCGGCTTATGCAAGTTTTTGTGAGCAGTATGAAGTGCCACGTGTTTAACGTTGCATAATACTTTGAATAGTTTATAGTTATATATTATAGTCCTCTTTGTATTGATGAAAGGTTTGTGCTCCGATGACCTGGACTTTAACTTGCTAATCTCTCCACTGGTTGCATAAATTTCTCCCTTCTTTTTAGCTCACTTCCTTTGCGAGACAGAGTATAGTCGTCTGCCACTCAAGATGATAATACTTCTTGTAAGCATTTTCTTCTGAACAGAGTGACGAACGAGCGCAGAAGGCTAGTCGAGCCTGGAGAAAGGCTACTAGTGGTGGATGTTGAGCAAGAGAAGCCGTTCAGGTGAGCGTGTATTCTGTCTCCATTTCCTTCATACAGACGGTTTGTCCCTTTCTTACATCCCTTCACTCAATTTTCATTCCTATTTGTATCGTTGGATTTCTGTGCATTTTTCCCGCCGAGGAAGAGATGTACGGTGATAAAGGAGATGTTTATGCCTGATTTACGTCCGAGAGTTGCCTCAGAGACTGTGCTCACGCTGTTGAACCAGCATTTTAGCACACCGATCCTTGATCTGACCCCTATTGAGGGTGTAGAGGTGGCGCGTGTGTTACCCGTTTCGTGTAGAGCCCCAAGAAAATATCGTGCGCTCCAACCTGGATAAGATGATGACCTCGAATTTCCCCAAGGAGGCGTATCTTATACGCAAGCTGGCCGCGACTTCGTTGCCTCTCGCACCTATTCTACAGGTGGGACGCCTGGGTGACCTGCAATTTGCCATTTCGCGCAAGATGCCAGGGAAGATGCTGCAAGAGCATACCCCTCAGGAGGTTGAGGCACTCCTGCCGCAGATCCTGGATCTTCTAGAGATAGTCCATAGCGTTGATATCGGCGAGACGCAAGGCTATGGTGTGTTCGATGATCAAGGCAAGGGCTTTGATCCGACCTGGCACGCCAGCCTGCTAAAGATCGCCACTGAAGAGGACGAGCGCAACTACTTTGGGAAATGGCACCGCCTGTTCGACGAAACCTTTTTGGAGCGCGATCTCTTCGAGAATCTCTATCAGCGCATGCAGGAACTGCTCGTTTTTTGTCCCGAAGAGCGCACATTGCTTTTGGGTGGCCTCACTACACGTAATCTACTGGCTCGGGATGGGAAGATTACTGCTGTGTTGGATCTGGTCGGAGCGAGTTATGGTGATGCGGTATACGATATCGCTCCCCTGGATTTCTGGTGGCCCCCATTGGGTATCCGTGAAGCTTTTCTGGCATACCAGCAACAACGTGAACGCGATCTGCCTTTCTACTCAGAACGCTTGCTCTGCTATCACTGCTACCACACACTGATAGGACTGCGCTTTTACGCGAAAAGCGGCAATGAGCAGGGCTATCAGAATATCCGTGAAATTATTCAGCGTAAGCTTGCGGCGTTCGACAGGCAATGAAGGATAATTCCTTCATAAACCAGTTTGTGTGAGGGAGCAACCGCTCCTCGTGCAGCGAAGTGTCTGTTCATTGACGTAGAGGACGCATGCAAGTGGTGCCTTTACGTCAATGTCCTCTTTTTTCTGAAGGATGTAGTGACTGAAAATCTTCTATAAAGAGCGTATCACTGGTCGCGCCACCAGCAGGTACAGCGCATAAATCCCGACCACGGAGGCACAGAGCAATACCGTCAAAGGGCCACCAACCAACGCAATCAATCCGCTGGCCGGGAAATCGCCGAGGGGACGCACGCCCATAATCAGAGCGTATTCAGGCTCATCACGCGCCCACGCATCTGTGGAGGTACCCGTGTTTGTAGTAGCGTGATCGTCGTTGCACCAACACCATTTTGCGCAATACCAAATATGAACAGGGTCAGCAGAGAGAGCCAGAAGACATTGCTGAGCGCAAAGATCAGTAGCGAGGTCGTCCAGATCAACAATGAAGAGAGCAGCAGAATACCTTTGTGCTGAAAATCTCCTAATGAAGCCACGACCAGTGAGCCGATAATTGTGCCCAGGCCAGCAGCAGAGAAGAGCAAGCCCAATTGCACAGGCGAAAGATGCAAAATTTGCGTAGCGAAGATGGGCAAAATGAGTGTATTAGAAGGCCCAAAGAAGAGCATCGCACCATATCCCGAGAGTATCCAGGGCAACGCGGCATCCCGTCTCACAGTGCTCAGAGAGGCACCAATGGAGGCGAGGAGCGGCCCCCGTTTCGCCATACTCTGTTCCGTAGCTTCCTTTGGCAGGCGTAACATATAGAGAACGACCAGCACGCCCAAAAAACTGATAGCATTGAGGAAAAAGTTGCCCGCATAGGGAAAGAGGCTGGCTTTAATACCAATTTTGCTGTCAATGTTGCTGAATATCTCGATAAACACCCCGGCCAGTGCAGGCCCAATAAAGGCCGAGCCATTGAAAACGATCGATTGGAGGAAAGAGCGTTCATCAGATCTTCACGTGGCACCAATGTAGGCACAAGCGAGGAGCGAGCTGGCTGATCAAAACTGAGCACAGTGCCGGAGCAGAAGGCCAGCAGCACAATCATCCAGACTTGAATAATTCCCGTCAATCGTGAGGATGCCCAGGATGAGTGCAAGGAGCAGCGAAAGACTCTGCGTGACCAGCAGGAAGCGTCGTTTATCGCTCTGATCCGCAATGCTACCCCCGATAAAAGCAAACAAGAAGAAAGAACTGGCCTGCGCCAATGAAACGATGCCCAACGCAATCGGCGAATTATGCGTAATTTTGAGGACGAGCAGGCTCTGGGAGACGATTTGCAGCCATGTCCCGATAGATGATACAACTAAGCTGATCCACAAAAGACGAAAGTTACGATAACGCAGGGCGCGGAACGTCTGTAAGCGCCTTTTAGGTGCTGTTGTTTCGGATGGTTGCTCTGAGATGGGAGTCGTGGACATTGGTCGAGTAATCCTATCTATGGTGAAATGGCTTGTTGTTTTGTAGTTATTATGACAGAAGATGCCTGAATGTGGCAATGTGGGTAGTAGTGGGTAGGGGCACATAGGGCACATAGAGACACGGGCTTATTCCACTTCGTTGCATCGCGCCCCTACAATCGCGCTCTCACATATTACGTGTTTTACTGTAAATATCGTTTTTATGTAGGGGCGCGATGCAACGAAGTGGAATAAGCCCGTGTGCAGCTCACTTGACCCTCCGGCTACCGGAGGGTTTATATTTATAGAGAAGAGAAGGAGGGAGGGAGACAGACGATGTTTAAAGTCGGTGATTTCGCGAAGATCGGCCAGGTTTCGGTCAAGACGCTGCATCACTATGATGAGATCGGGCTGCTGAAACCAATACGCGTAGATGCATCATCAGGGTATCGTTATTACGCGCTTGAACAATTACCCCAACTTAATCGCATCCTCGTCTTAAAGGACCTTGGTTTTCCATTGGAGCAGATTGCCACGTTTCTCGCTGAACCGCTTGCCATCGCTGAACTGCGCGGAATGCTGCGCCTCAGACAGGCCGAATTGAAGCACCTGGTGCAGGAGGAGCAGGCTCGCCTGGCTCGTGTTGAGGCTCATTTGCAACAGATCGAAAAGGAGGGAAGCGTGCCCGTCTATGACATTGTGGTGAAAAGCGTTGCACCACAAATTATTGTCAGTGGGCGCGAGATTGTCCCCTCAACAGAGGAGGTAAATAGCCGTTGTGAGGCTCTTGGTATTAAGGTCTACCAGTTGATTGAGCGTATGGGTATTAAGATCGCAGGCCCGATGTATACCATCTATCACGATGTGGAAGCTTATACCGGGCAGGATCAAGATATCGATATAGAGATGGGCGTGAGCGTCGACAGTTCCACCCTGGATGCTCACTTCCCAGCAGATAGCGGGATAACTGTACGCGAACTCCCAGTGTAGAGATGGCAGCTTGCCTGATTCATACAGGTGCCTATGAGGGACTCTGGCAGGCGTATGCAAGTATGCTAACCTGGATTGAGCGCAACGGCTATCAGCGTTGCGGTCCCTTCCGCTTTATCTACCTGCGCACACCGCCCGATAGCAGAGATCCCGTTACCGAAGTACAGTTCCCGGTGGAAAAACAGTAGTCACAGCCCTATAAAGATGAAATGGAGTTATAAAAGGCTATGGCCGAATTCTCAACCAACCTGAATGCATCAGCGAAAAGTGCAGAAACCTCTTCAGTTGCTGAAACAGCGGCGCACATTGATATTTTAACTGTGAGCGCCATCGCAATCGTAACCTTTCTCATCAGCACAATCGCCCACGAGGCGCTTGGTCATGGTCTGGCCTCTCTCCTGGTTGGCCTGCATCCCACCCGTGTTACCTCCGTTGATCTGGAGGTGAGCTTTACGGGTGTTGCAGCCTGGAAAGTACGCGTCGTAGCGGCGGCTGGTTGTGCCGCTAACCTCGTGCTTGCCGGAATCGCCATCATCCTGTTGCGTGTTCTACGCACAGTGACGCCCACCACACGCTTTTTCCTCTGGCTGCTGGGCACAAACAATCTACTCATTCCTGGTGGTTATATGATGGTGCTGACGTTTGTGGGTATCGGTGACTGGAACGATTTTGTACAGGGCTTACCGAACGTATTTGTCTGGCAACTGGGTATTACTCTGCTGGGTGTCATTATTTCGCTGACGGGCCTGTTCTGGGGTGCACGCAACATCGATCCATTTCTAGGCACTCAGAAGAAGCGTGGACGCCGTGCACTGACGTTGACGCTCACTGCATATCTGGCAGGAGCTACTGCAAATACCCTTGCTGGCGTCCTGAATCCCACCAGTCCGCTGTTAATTCTTATTTCTGCTGCTGCCTCATCGTTTGGTGGCACGATATGGTTGTTGTGGATCAACGCCCTCGTGCAGAGACCACGACCACAACGCCTGCTATTGCGTTGACTCCGCAGCGCAATTGGCTCTGGATTACCCTGGGGATTGTGGCTCTACTGGTCTATTTTCTAGTGTTGGGTCCTGGACTGCCCCGTTCAGCAATTTTTTATTTAAACGTAGGGACCCGATTTATCGCGTCCCACAGATTTATTGAAGGTACAGAACTAATAAATTGTGAGACGCGATAAATCGGGTCCCTCACGTTTTTGGTTTACATGGGATTTATTGCGTACGCACAACCTTAATCAACTGCCCCAACCCCGGCTTCTGTCCATACATCAACACGCCGAAGCGATAGATGCGTGCTGAGATGAATGTACATACAGCGATAGCAACGATCATGAGTCGCGATGGTAAGCGCGATCTCCCATCCCGCAACCGAACCAGCACCAATGCGCATAATCATCGTCGTCGGCGTCCAGAAAGGAATGTAGGAGATGACCTTGACCCAGGTTGCATTCGGGTTCGAGATGCCAACAAAGCTGACGAGGTAGCCTGCCAGAGACAGAAAAGTTATGGGCATGACCGCATTCTGAACCTCATCCTGTCTTTTTACCAATGCTCCCGCCGCTGCAAACAGTGTTGCATATAACAGGAAGCCCAGAATGAAGTAGACCAGGAGCAGAATAAGCAAGGTAATGAAGGTGCCAGTGATATTCAGGCTGAATGCTCCACTACTGTTTCCCAATAGCGCGGCCTTTAAGGGATTTTGCAACAGAAGCATGATGATGCCGACAGTAACGAAGGCCGCCATCTGCGTCACACCAGCGGCCCCTATCCCAATGATCTTGCCAACCATCAATTGGAACGGAGTTGTGGCATTGACCAGAATCTCCATGATGCGCGTGCCTTTCTCCTCTGCTACTCCCGTCGCCACACCCATGCCATAAAGAGTTACCCACATGTAGATGAGAATGATGCCCGCATAGGCGATAATGTATCCCGCAACGATATCGCTTACCGAACGCTGTATCCTGGTTTTGCTTTGTATTAATAACGGTGAATGGTGGTTGCGCAAACAGGCTGCTGGTCTGCGTTGGCGTCAGGCCCAGGCGCGAAGCTTTATCGAGCAGACTGAGTTGTCCAGCCAGCGTCTGTATCTGTGTCTGGTTAGTATCCTGACCGCTCGAATTCGTGTAATAGGTGAATTGTACATCCTGGTTGGCAGAGCGATCAATGACCAGCAGGATATCCAGGTTGCCATTTTTCACCTGTTGTTGCAGGCTATTCATGCTATTGCTGGAAACAGTACTGATGGCAAAAGGCGATTGTCCCATTGGTGCTCTGTCCCGTGTTTGAGATGCCGCTCCATTGAGATTGGTGGCAATGTATTTCGTCAATGATGCTCCCATTTAAACCTGCGATGGAGCCTGCATTATTGACGATCGCTATTTTTGTCTGTGAGCTTGTTTTTGCCGTTATGATCTGAAAAATTGTGGGAACAAAGGCTGGCAATAATGACCAGCGACCAGCAAAATGATGGTGCCGATGATGAAGCTACGCTGTGTCACGCGATTTTTGTACTCGCGCCCAATAATCAAACCGATATTGCGCCAGGTATGTTGATTGGCTGCACCACCTCTGCTGACAACAACGCTGGCCCGATTCTGTTCGGGAGCTTCCTGCTCGGGCGTTGGAAGCGTCTGTTTCGACATATATTTCCCCTCTTCTATGCTGAAATGGTTGCTGGGGCATCTGGTTGCGCAATGTTGCCCACGGATTCAATAAAGATGTCAGTCAGCGATGGTTCGGCAAGCTCGAAAAGGGTGATGTTTCCTCCATGCTGGAGTGCCGCTTCAACGATCACATTGGGATTGAGATGGGCCTGTATCTGCATCTCGATATAATCTTGGCGACGTTTGGTAACCTGGATGCCTTCCAATGTATCGAGCCACGGTGCCTCTGGATCGTTGTCAAGCTTCAGGCGAATGACGTTGCGCCCATGTTGGCGTTTGACTTCGCGTACGCTCCCCTGCACGACGGTCTGGCCTTTATTGATGATAACAATGTCCTCGCACATCTCCTCAACCTGCTCCAACTGGTGCGTGGAGAAGATGATCGTCTTACCGCGTCGATGCATCTCTAGAAATGCCTCTTTAAGCACGCTTGCGTTCACCGGATCCAAGCCGCTGAATGGCTCATCCATAATCAGAATGGTCGGATTATGGATAATCGCCGCCAGGAATTGTATCTTCTGCTGATTTCCTTTCGAGAGTTCCTCGACCTTCTTTTTGCGATTGGCGTTGATCTGGAAACGCTCAAACCATTCATCCAGTTCTTTTTTTGCGTCCTGCTTCGACAGGCCATTGAGGCGGGCCAGGAAGAGCAATTGTTCCTCAACCACCATTTTAGGATAGAGTCCACGCTCTTCTGGTAGATAGCCCCAGTTCTGGCGTGGTACCTCACGTACATCATTGCCATTCCAGGTGATCTGCCCGCTATCTGGACGAATAATATCAAGGATCATGCGCATCGTCGTTGTTTTGCCCGCGCCATTAGCGCCCAGGAAGCCAAACATCGCTCCCTCGCGCACCTCCATCGACAGGTCTTTGATCGCCTCGAAGTTGCCAAATGATTTGCTGATATGTTCAACGATAAGCCCCATTCTGGTAAGCTCCTTCTCTAATGATTCTTCTCGTCAATATAAGTAGAACGCAAGATAATTGGAATGGATTAAAAATACCAGTTATATATAGGATGCCGCGAAATCCTGGAGCCGGTAGGACCGCGACCCTGCATCCCGTCCGCAATCGTGGTGTAGGGACGCAGGTTGACAAGCCGGACGGAGGCAAGTCACGCCCCTACCTGGGAGGACGTTTGGAATTGCGCAATACTATTCAAGTTGGTTCATTGCCCCATATCAACGCGCCCTTATAATAAACCGTTACCTTATTTGAAGGAATATAAGCGCTATTCGATGCTATAAAAGAATAATCATCATTCTCGTTGAAATTTGACCAATCGCTTTTATTGAAACGGTTCTGAATGGCACCCGTATTGGTGCCAGGGGCAAGATTGCCTGCCTGCGTGGAAAAGCTAATCTCCAGGTAACTATTGGCTTTTGTACGTGGCGTGGACAATTGAACAAGTCTACCCTCAATATTGACTACATCCTATCTGCGCATAATCGCACCATGTATACTGTTGTTCTTGCTGATTATCGAGCGTGTACCAGTAGTGAACGGTAATATCGCTAAGTTGAACAGGTCTGGCTCCAGTATTGGCTATTTCAAAGTATGGCATGATCTGGTTAACCGTCGTTGTGCCAGGATTGCCACTTTTGTAAAGTGCCTGCAGTGTTACATCGGTGGAGGTTGTCACTGTTTGGATGTTTGCGGCGTACTGGTTGCCACTGGTGGATTAGCATTCGCATCCTTTGGTGCTGTGTTAATACCGTTGTGTTACGCCCTAATGGGAATTGGATGGTTTGCAGCGCTTGCTGTTTTGCCGCAACAACCGTTTTCCAATCATCATTAGTGATGCCACCTGTATCACCTGAGTCGGGATTTAAAGACCAGAATGTCCAGTTCAATTGTCCCACTTTGATGTAATTGACGATACTGGCGAACCATTGCTTGTCTTTATCCGTTTGCAGCATTGTCCCAAATTCCTCACCCAGACAGGCGCGATTCCTTGCTTATACACAAAGCCCCAATAATGATCCCAGACACCGTCAGGTTCGCAGGATAGTTGGGGGCATTGAACCATGAATTCGGGAAAACACTGGCTGGATAATCATGAATGGAATACACCAGCCGATCAGGCACGCTCAATTGCACCGGATGGGTACCGACTCCTTCCAGATTTCCTCCCCACCAGTAGCAAGGATCATTCGCTGTCCGGAGATCGCATTACTCACTCTTGGGCCGTTGGCGTTATAGCAATTGACCCCTTCCACAAAGATGAGCCAGTGTGGATTGCTGGCGAGGATCGCATCTCCGGCCCGTTGCGCGGCCTGCTGCCAATCAACTGGCGATATTCCCACATCCCCAACAGGCCGGTGCATGTGGTTCGTTATGCAGGTCTGCACCAAGCACCATCGGATTATTTTTGTAATGCGTTGCTAGCATCTTCCAGTCCGCGATCCAACGCGTTTCCGGGTAGGCATTTGTATACCAGAGCGCCGATTGTGCCTCCGCGTCAGGACGATGTTGGTCTAGAATAATATGTAAGCCAATGCTGCCTGGCGTAATTGACGATCTTATCCAATAGTTGTAAGCCATGTAATCCAGGTAAGATCAGGATTTAATTTGTAATTTATATTGAGGGGCATACTGCCAGCATCGAAGAGCTGATTTGAGTAAGGTAAACGGAGTGTATTATAACCAAGATTTTTGATTTGATCGAGTATACTTTTATAGCTACGATATTGTAATCCATGGGCGACATAATCAGTTGTTTCAAAGCCAAACCAGTTAACTCCAGCAATACGTACAGGCTGATTGTTTGCATCGAGAATCTGCGTCCCATGCGTGTGCCAGTATCCCTGACCGAGAACAGGAGCATTGCTTCTGG
Source organism: uncultured Chloroflexia bacterium (assembly GCA_963731415.1). Lineage (GTDB taxonomy): Bacteria > Chloroflexota > Ktedonobacteria > Ktedonobacterales > Ktedonobacteraceae > JACDAE01. The sequence goes on along the minus strand of CAVSVN010000013.1, from coordinate 105,689 downwards.
CTTTCTGTCCTTCATTTACCGTATGCAGAAGCAGTGACGCGACCAGAACAACCAGGAGCAAGATCGCTATCCCCGCTATGCCTGCAATTTGTATCTTTGGTTGCTTCCATAGGGGAGCAGTCATCCGTCTATGGATTGACATAGTTATTCCTTTCTCTTGTATTATGGGTGTAAGTGTATCACCTGGTAAATTTGAATGGTACTATCTGGATTATGATGTATCTGTCTGATAGCGTGACACGCAGAATGGCATGGTGGAGCGCACGATCCAGCAAAAGCATCGAGCCACCAGGAGTTGCATATCTTTAAGCATCTGCGCATCCACGATAATATAGTCTATTTTATTCCAATCGTCATGCAACAGTCCACCGCGTACCTCTGGATCGAGAGCCGCATTCCAGTAGATATGGGCATTAGGGAAGGTCGCACCCTGGTTGCTAGCCTCATGCAGATCAGTATAAAGGTAGCTGTTGGTGATCACAACAGCGTTATGCGAAACATTGTTGCGTATCCAGTACAGTGCATTGGATTGTGTTACCGTCTCGTTTTGCGCAATGGCAGGCTGCGTGTATTGGATCATAGATGGGCACAAATGCACCAATCAGGCTAAAGATCAGCAGCGCCCGAACGAGATCAAAACCGATATGTGCCGCAGAGCCATTTGAGGGGTGCATTGATCGCGATTGCGATATTAATAGCCATCAATGGAATGAGTGGCAGAATAGCATATGGATAGGGATCACCGCTTAGTAACAGAAAGACCCAGTAGCTTACAGCCAGGAGTGCGAGCAGCCAGTGCATACGGTTCGTCCAGCCAATAACCAGGTTGATGGCGATGGCAATGCTGCTGACAATGAGCAAGAACAGATCGTTCTGTTTCCAGATCTCCCAACTGGCCGCAAAGCTACCTGTCGCGAATGGAGATTGTGCATGCTGAAAGAGCGTTGTAAGCAGGCTGGGATGCTGATGATGATCCCACGGCAGGAAGCCGGTGGGAAAGAGTTCACCTTTCAATAGTGCCAGCAAAACGATGCTTGAGCTGACTGTGACGGCGGTATAGGTAAACGCTACAAGTGCAAACTTACGCTGAAATGTTGTCGCATGCAGCCACGCAGTATAGAGCATCACAGGCACAAAGACCAGAAAAGACTCTTTCGACAAGACTGCGAGACCCAGTGAGATGCCTGCAAACACGATATATGACAGGCGACTTTCACCAACGACCATCAGGTAGAGCGAGAGAAGCAGCCAGAAGATGCCGATGTTGTCCACCAGAACTTCGCGCTGATAGATTGCGCCAAGAGGTGAGAGCGAGAAGATGATCATCGCCAGTAGCGCACAACTGCGGCTGCCGCTCAGACGGCTGGTAATGAAGGTAAACGAGCAACGCACTTCCCAACATATAGAGCAGCATCAAGACGCGTCCGCTATTGAGCGCATTGCCGAAGGTAAAAAAGCCACCTGTGAGCTGTATCCAGCCTGCAATCTGTATCCAGCCCAGTGGTGGATGAGCATATGTATAAGGATACGGTTGCAACGTACCGTGGAGAATGGCCCCGCATTCGCGATATATGTTCCCTCGTCCGATTGGTAGAACGGATAGCTAAACAGGTGAAAGGCGTGTGTTGCCAGGGCGATGAGCAGACCGATGCTGATCACGATTCCTTCCAACCACTTCGGAATGGCGATCTCTTTGATCTGTATCGGGTGGATCACCTCGATATGTGGGAGGAGGCGTGTTCCGACCTCGGTAACACGCTGCCTCTCAGCCGATACCCAGCGTACCTGTTCGAGCAGGCTTGTGTTGCCACTTGCTCTGTGAAGAGCACCGTTCGTTGCTGGTTGAAACGATTTACCGCATGGACAAAGAAATTGCCAGTTCTAAAGAGCGTCACATTGCCCACATCGCTTGCCTGTGATGGTGCCTGCTGACCCGGTGTGAGCTGTGCCATATTGTGATGTGGGGAGTCAGGTGCTGCCTGTCGGGGCGTTGCGCCTTGTGGTTGCTGATCCGGTCTGTATGCATGAGTTTCATGAAAGTCTCCCCTTCTTATGCGACGTGCTTACCATTTGCAGCATTGTTGCCACGATGTTGTCCGATATGAGCAGTCTTCTCCCAGTTTGATGTGCCCTTGATGTAGCGCCACACGGCACGCATGGCACCGAGTCCCAGCAGTAGTTGATAAGGAAAGAAGGCCAACAGCAAGGTAGCAGCTTCACGCCAGCGCCATGGACGATGGTGAGCCTTCAAGAATTCGTGGAGCCCGGCGAGGTCGATGAAGATGGCGAGCACGAAACAATAGAGCGGCATAAACGTGACCATCGCCAGCCACAGCGGCAGTTTCACCACAAAGAACATCACAACAGAAACTCGGCACCATCAGGGCGAAGAGCGCCTGTAGTTCTGGCAAGATCAGCACATAGAGCGCGAGGAAACGTTGTGAAGGCTTCTCCAGTTTGCGCCAGATGCCGTTAAAGAGAATTTGAATAAAGCCCTGGTTCCAGCGTGTGCGCTGCTTAATAAACTGTTCAATGCTGTGTGGTGTCTCCTCGCGTGTGACGAATTCATCGTCGTAGATGATGCGGACGCGAGCATGTGCGATGCTCAGACGAATGCCCAGGTCGGCATCTTCGGTCAGGCAGGTCTCGTCCCAGCCACCCAGTTGTTCCATGAGCAGGCGACGTGCGAAGACCGTGTTGCCACCGAGCGGTGTCATACCGATACGTGCGAAGAAGTGTAGCGAGGACTTGAACCAGAAGAAGTATTCCAGCACATTCAGGAAGCAGAACCATTTTGTATTATGGTTCATGAGCTGCACGCCACTCTGTACCACGTCGACGGATTCGTTTAGCATCGTCGTATTGATGATATTCAGGATATCGGGATGTGGCTCATCTTCGGCATCAAAAATGGTGACCACATCGCCCTTCGACACTTTCAGCGCCAGGTTAAGTCCGTGTGGCTTATTGATCGGTTTATCATTGAAGACGACGAGCTGAACATTGGGATCGCGCAATTCGTTGATCTTTGCCTGGGCCTCGGCGATTGTGCCTGGATCATCTTCACGGCAGATTGCCAGCACCTGCACCAATCTTCGTGGATAGTTGAGATCGTAGACCTTCTGAATGGTTTCGCGATAGACATCCTCTTCGTGCCGCGCCGGTAACATAATCGTGAACGAGAGGCGCGGCTCACGATAAACGGTCGGAGCACGATTAAGCAACGCCTGCTCAGGCGATTCCCAGATGAAGAGGCGCAGACGAATGTTAAAGATGGCCTGGGCCGTCATTAGCAGAATAATAAACAGGTAAACCGCTTCTAAAATCGGCGTGAGAATAGTCATATACTTTTTCCCTTTGCTCACATGTATGAATAGTGCTATAGATTTGTATGAATTAGTGCTGGTACATTCGTTTTGTCATTATTTGTGCTAAGACTATCGGATTCAGCCTTCCCATTACGATGCAAGGTCACGACGACTATGCTATAGCCCTGCAAGCGCAATATCCACATTATGCCAGGGAGTGAAAGGCAGAATGCCACTTTCTGGGCTGATTGTGACCTGTTGGGCGCTGCTGACTTTGTTGACGAATAAGAGACTCACGGTTTGCTGGCTTGTATCCTGGGTCGCATAAAATCCTACAGGTTCAAGCGACATCTGCACCGGAATAAAATTGCTTTGCAGGTGTGCGAATAGTTGCATTGTGCGTAACATCGATGTTGCCTGCAGATCACGACTATTAAAGAGCGGATAGGGTGTGTCGACTCCTTCGGCTGAAAAGAAGGCGACGAATTCTGTTTGCTGGCTCATAAGTCTGCCTAACGTATCGGCCCACCAGAGGGACGGCGAAGCCTGCTTGGGGCACCTGTTTGTTCGGATTTGTATTGACCTCAGTGACTGCTACCGGAATATCGTATCCAAAGTCTTGGCGTACCAGTTGACGCAGTGAAGGGATGCTTGTATCCCATTCGTTGCTGCTTTGTAGGAGTGCCGTTGAGACATTACTGGCGTTATCGAACGGATAGCGATGAAACGAGATGCCATTGAGGAGATGAAAACGCGGATCTGGATGCAGCCGTTCATAGGTGCTCACGCCCTGTTAAGAAAGTCTGCCATCCAATGTTTTCCACTGCGCATCGGTAGGATCTATAGCCCGGGCCGCCATATTGACTGATCTCCGGGCCAAAAACCTGGATTGTTGGATCAATCTGATGCATGGCGATGGAGAATTGAATAAATGCCTGCACGTATTCAGCTGACGGTATATTTTCGTCCAGTATCGGGATTGATGAGGCGATCAGGTTCATTGCCCACCGTCCAGAATTTAATCGGGATGAAAAGGAGCCCCGGCGAGAGCACCCGTTCGCTGCACGCTCTGATGATTGTTCATATAGTCTACAAGTAATCCTGCGCGACTGGCCCTGGCTGCGAGGCTATCTGTCTGTCCTGGTGAATTAGAGAGCGGCACCTGGACGATGCCATCCGCACCTGTTTGTGTCAGCAGGGAGCAAAATCATTGAGTTGAGCAGGTGAGAGTTCATGCATCTCGCCCCATTCGCCACCGGGGAAGCGCAGCAGGCGAATATGTGCAGAACTAGACCATTCACAACGGTAGGTGCATAGCTCATAAAGCCGCTACCTGCCATGTCCAACGAGTCCGAACCAGCCTGTGGGAAGACGTTCATTCCTAGAAGATAAGGACTGACTGGCAAGCTCTGGTTCAGATCGACTGAGCCCGATTGCGATTCCCAATCTGGATGCTTAACTGACTATTTCCTCTATATGCAGCCGCAGCAATTTCTACGACTGGAGTAGAGCAGAACGATAGGCAGAATAACAAGCAGTAGGGTGTAGAGAGGGTGCCGTTTTTTAGTTGCATGTATGCTTGAATGTGGCGTTGTTCTCCCTGTGACCAGGAATTGTTATCCTTGGCCAGTATTTTGTATAGCTCCTGTAGTTGTTTATCTTTATGGAAATTCATTTTTATACTCCTGGGCGCTTCATCGTAGGGGTGTCACCTGGTGCGCTGTATCCACGCGATGGTGTCATGGGAAACGGGCCATGCAAGGTGAAGCCCTATGACTGGTTGCCAGACTTGCATGGTATTATCAGAGCTGGCGGAGGCGATCCGTTTACTATCGGGCGACCATGCGGTGGCGAAGACCGAATTGCTATGCCCATGATAGGTAAAAGCCTTCTGCCCATTGGCGGGATCCATATCTGAACCGTTGTATCCGCGCTCCCGATGCGATGCGTTTGCCATCGGGCGACCATGCCAGTGCCAGGACGATATTCGAATGACCTTTATAGGTGCGGCGCGTTTCCCATCAATCCCATTACTTATCTGCACCGTCTTATCGCCGCTGGCTGAAGCAATACTTCCTCCATCAGGCGACCATGCCACCGCATACACCTCTGCACTGTGACCGCTATAAGAGAAGACCGTATCGCCAACTGCAAATGCATCGGTGGCAATCGTAGAGAATGCTTGCAGCGTATTATCCCAGGAACCTGAGGCAATCACTGTATTGTCCGGCGACCATGCCACGGAAAGGACGCTTGCTGTATGTGCACTATAGAGAATGCGAGATTGCCCGTGCTCACGTTCCAGACCTGGACGGTCTTGTCATCGCTACCAGAGGCGATATGTGTGCTATCCGACGACCATGACACGCTATTGACAGTGCCGGAGTGGCCGTTATAAGTGAGCGGTGGTTTCCTGTGTTGGCATTCCATATCTGAACTGTTTTGTCCGCACCAGCCGAAGCAATGATATTCGCCATCAGGCGACCATGCCATGGAGTACACCTCCGCTGCATGTCCATGATAGATATGGAGAGTAGTCCGATTGCTGCTATTGCAGATAGTCACCAGTTTATCGTCGCTGGCCGAAGCAATACGTTTGCCATCGGGCGACCATGCCACAGAGGTTACACGAGCTGGATGAGCTCGATAGATCAGAGACGCGATTCTCCCTTTGCATCCGGCGTACCTATGAGATTATTTGCATCAGTCGAGACATTGGTGCCAGGGTAGTATGGGATAATTGACGGGAAAGAGCCACCCAGCCACCTGCACCCCCAGCGAGTGCCAGGGCCGTAAAACCCATTGCGAAGGCCCGTCGCGTCATGGTCATTTCCTGCTTTACTTTCGGACGTGCCATGGGCTTGCTCGCTGGAGATACGGCCTGTGTTGGAAGAGCATTTTGCACAGGTAGAGATTCGCTGGTGAAGAGGTGTATTGGTATCTGCCCCTGGTTATTCCTGCTGCAGAGGATGTTTGCTCCTTTGGAAAGGAATTCATAGCTCGGAACCGCTTGTGTTGGCATTGCGGTAGCAGCGGTGAAACGAGTTGCTGGGGTAACAGGAGGTAGTGCGGGTGGCCTTGAGATGGGCGCAGGTGGGGACGAGGGCGCGATAAATCTGGGCCTCGCGTTCAATGCGCTGATAAACGATGAGATAGTTGACGAAGCGTTTCGTCGGATCTTTCGCGAGAGCCGTGAAGATAATCTCTTCGATTGCAGGTGAAATCATGGGAACTTTCTGACGTAAGGATGGAGGAGGTACGTGGGCATGGCGACGAATAATCTCGACGGGCTGAGCCATGAAACGGCAGGTCTCCGCTGAGCCACTCATATATGCATGATGGCGAGCGAGTATTGGTCGCTTTGCGGACAGCCTTTGGCGCGTATCTGTTCGGGAGATGCGTATGCGACGTTATCAATGACCTGCCCAGGGCTATGGCGCTGTTTGTTTTGAACTAATGCATCGATTGCAAAGTCACAAACAAGGATCTCATTCTTGCGATCTGTAGTATATTTCCGGGCTGAATATGCTGATGGAGAATGCCATGATCGTGAGCATATTGCAGTGCCGCAGCTATTTGTTGGGTATGTGGGAGGATACGTGCCAGTGGCTGTGCAGTTCCTCTCGGATAAAGTTGTTGCAAGGGGATATGAGAAACAGAGTCAAACACTAGAAATGGCAGGGCTCCTCTGTGAGTCCAGCTTCACGAATGGATAGAATGTGGGGATGAGTGAGCTGACTGAATATATATGTTTGTTGGAGAAAGCTTTTTGTAAGATCGTCTGCAAGTTTTGGCTGGAGCACGTTGACTGCAACCTGCTGCTTAGAGGAAATATGTTCGCCCAGATAAGACCCAGCGAACTTTCCCTGCTCTAGCACGCCTATCAAGCGATAGTTTCCCAGTTGCTGACCGATATGAATTGCCCTATCACTGTTTCTTTTTGTTCCGTCCATTGTATTTTCCCCTTACCTGGAAGTGGCCTCTATGAGATATATAAAAACTCATTGTATTAACTTGGAAGAGTTGCATATTAGGAATAAGTGGATTTATACGTAGTGTTTTGATAAGCTCTGAGTAAAGAATAGTCTGTGGCGCTGATTTGAGCAATGGAGCGATTCACAGTGAGGTGTAATAAAGGTCACAAAAAATTGTCCAGGCTAGATTGATCGTGCCCCGGTAAATTGAATGATAATGATTCACCGGGACATGATCAACTGACTAGCGCTTGGACGATGGGCGTCGTAAACGCGGCCCCTACTTTTCTCGCATATGGAGCAGTCGTGCAAACCAGTTCGACCGTGCTATCGGTGCAGGATTTGTTATTGGTACTGGCGCATGTATGTCCTGAGTATGATCTGTTTTATGATTATCGTTACCGTTGCCATTGCCGTTGCTATGACCAATTAGAGGCTAGTAAGAGTGATTATCTCATTGCGTAAGTGGCATCGTAGGTTTATGTCCTTCATCTCTCATCCTCGCCATTCAGATCGCTGCGGCCATCGCGGTCGTTCCATGTTTCTACCATTCTGCCGCCTTCTTTCTCCTCGCTACGGATGGGTTCATAAGGATTGGGTAGATCGGCAGGTGGCAGATTGCCAGTAAGAATTGGCTCTTTGGGTATGAGTTGATCGCGCCGCATGGGCTGTGTTTCCTGTTTCTCCAGTGCCAGGCGTGTATCGACCTCTGTGAGCAGGCGAGCGATCTCTGGACGCAGGACGCGGTTCGTTTTCGGGAATACGGTTCCATTGTGCCATTGCGGCAGGGAAATAGCCAGCGCGATAGCAGTAGAGGCCGAGCATAGCGCGTGCATCATAGATATTGATACGTTGCCACAGCGCCTCCGCTTCGGCAGGAGTCTCGATCACGTCCTCGCTGGCCTCGATCACCTCGACAAGGTGGCAGAGTTTGATGCCCATCAAGATGTATGGATAACCATAGTAGAGTGCCAGGCGCTGTCGTCGTGAGTGTTCGCTGGGATGTGTGCCAACAAAATAATATTTTGTCCATGAGCCACTATACCAGATGATCACCATTAAGATGAGGGCCAGAATACGGCCCAGGTAGCGTTCCCAGGTTTGAGGTGATAAGCCAGCCATGACGCCGAGTACAGCGAAGCCTGCACCTAATGCCCAGGCACCATAGACCAGACGGCGGCGATCCCATCCCAGCAGGTCGAAGTGGTGATGTAGAGGTGTTGCCAGGAAAGGCAGAGGAAACTCTGTGTACGCGACGCGCTCTTTACTATTGGCGAAGCGCATGACTTGCAGGCGGCGACGGAAGAAGCGTGTCAGGATGCGTGCCTGTATCAGGGCGGAGAGTCCTTCAAGAACGAACGCGCCACCGATCAGAGTAGGGACCATTCGTTACGCGAAAAGATCGCGATCATAGCGAGTGCACCTCCCAGGCTCAGTGCGCCACTATCACCCATAATGATTTTTGCGCGTCGTTTCGCTATTCCGCGCCGGGCAGCCCAGGAGGAGGGCCAGTTCCAGGGTAGATAGCCAAGGATGGCACCTGCGCACAGAAGCGATAGTACTTCCAGTACGATGCCCTCAGGATGTTTATTGGTAATGATGCCGGTAATGACAATGCCGAATGCCAGAGCTGAACTAAAGACGAGTCCACCAGCCAGGCCATCGAAGCCATCGCTGAAATCAACGGAGAGCGAGGTCAGGCTACCGATACAGCCTGTCAGCAGCATCAAGAAAATTAACCAGCCAAAATAAGCAAAATGTGGAAAAGCGACCGGGCATATTCCATCGGTTGTTGAGGGAGATGAGCAGATGAGGTTGCCAAGCAGTGGAAGATCTTTGTAGGGGCCATAAGCCTCTCTTCCGGCTGGCAGAAGGAAAAAATAGCAGAGAGCTGCCAGTACGGAGACCAGGAAAACGCCTGTGAACTTGGTTCGTTCGGCAATTCCTTCATTGCGATAGACTTTATGCCAGTCGTCGAGGAAGCCGACGACCATATAGCCAAAGATTGCACCCAGGCTAATGAGAAGGACTGTCCATTGACCATTGTCGAATTTCAAAAAATAGCCTGCGCCAATGCCAGCACAGATAATAGCCAGCGTAAGGGCAGGGCCACCAACCAGAGGAAGCTCTGTCGTTTTAATCTCGCGCCCGGCGATCGATTGATCGGAGTCGCCCGGCGATACGGGCAGGTCTGGTCGATGTGCGCCTGGCTTATGTTCACCGCTACGAAATCTAGGAAACAGTGTTTTAGCTACGTAGCAAAGAATGAGGCTCGTAGCTGCACAGGTTATAAAGATAAAGAGTAACCATAGTAGAATCATACATACTCCCAACTGCAATGTGCCACTTATTTAAACGTGATATTGGTATACAGAGTAACGCATGTATAATGGGTAGGAGAGAAGTCTCAACTCCTATAAAATGTTGCGCAATTGTTCGCGTGCGACGCGCCGATCATCCCAGGGTAATTTTTCTCTTCCTATGATAATACTTTGTTCGTGTCCTTTGCCTGCTAATAGTACTGTATCTTCTGGACGTGCGTGTGCAAATGCGGTGGCAATAGCCTCAGTACGATCTGCGATACAAAGAAAATCAGTTCCCTGGCGCTTGCCAAGAGCTTCAGCACCTGCTGCAATGTCATGCAAGATGGCCTCGCGGTCTTCGTCGCGTGGGTCCTCATCTGTAATAACGAAGAAATCGCTCATTTGTGCGGCAATCTGTCCCATTACTGGGCGTTTCTGGACATCGCGTTCGCCAGCGGAGCCGAAAACGACCAGTAATTTTCCCTTTGTCAGAGGTCGTAATGTAGCTAGTACTTTTTGCAGACTATCAGGAGTATGGGCATAATCAACGATGACTGTAAATGGTTGTCCCTCATCGATGCGCTCCATTCGTCCCGTGACACCCTTCACGGTTGCCAGGCCGCGGGCGATATCGGCAACTGGTACTCCAGGGAATAGGCTGTGGCAATGGCAGCCAGGCAATTGCTTACATTAAAACGTCCGACCAGTTGCGTTTCAATCTGTACTTCTCCATCTGGAAGAAGCGTACGAAAGCGCGTGCTATATGGTTGTAGTTGGATATCGACGGCACGTACTGCTGCAGGAGTATCGATGCCGTAGTCAAGGATGGGTACGTGACAATAAGGCTTCAGGACATCGTAGCTCACATCGTCGCGATTGAAAATTGCGACAGACTTAATCCCCAGTCCCTTATCGCGTGAACTATCAAGCATCTCAAAGAGCCGTGCTTTGGCTCGACGATAAGCTGCAATTGTTTTATGAAAATCCAGATGTTCGTGTGTGATATTGGTGACAACGCCCACGTCAAAGGCGCATCCGCGCACACGTTGCAGTTCCAGTCCATGTGAGGTAGCTTCGATGACGGCGTGTGTGACGGATTCATCAAGCATACGGCGTAGTAATTGCTGTATCTCCAGAGCTTCGAGCGTGCTCTGGCGCGTGGCATTTTCCCATTCCTGCCCACTGATTTTAAAATTAGCGGTGGTCATCAGGCCGGTCGCTTCCCGGCAGTTTCTAAGAGTGTGCTGATCAGGTTGGAGGTTGTTGTTTTCCCATCGGTGCCAGTGACGCCGATAGTGCAGAGCTGCTGTGCTGGATAGCCGTAGAACGCGCATGCGAGATCGGCCAGAGCACTGCGTACGTCTGCAACTTCGATATAAGGGAGTGGAACATCGAGTGCATCTTGTAATGGTTCTCCCAGCGCGACGATGGCTCCACGTCCAGCAGCATCGCCTAAAAAGCGCCATCCATCGGTATGTGTGCCAGGTACAGCAATAAATAGCCCGCCTGGTGCAACAGTGCGGGAGTCGTATGCAAGCGAGCTGATCTCAGAAGCAGGAAGATCAAGAGTTGGTATATGTTTTGCAGGCTGCTCTAAAGCTGCCAGTAATGTATCTAGTTTCATAAATTTTACAAAGCTTTCTATGAGGAAGTGCGGTTTTATCTCTTGCCTAGTCTACCATCAAAGTCAATTACATGCACTGTTTTCGGGGGGATAGTGCTATGAGTGTTAGATGGGATGCAGAGAAAAAAATCCTGTTGTCAGAAAAATTTTCTGTAATAGATACCCGATTTTTTTGAGGAATGCGTCATTTTTATGAATGCATATGACAGTGTGTATAGAAAAAAACAGTCACAGGAGAATTGTAATATGACAACGTTGCGTCGGATATCGAATAGTATTACCCCTCGTCAGCTAGAGGTGCTAGATTTTCTTGCCAGGCGGGAGCAGTGGTCAGTTGGTGAAGTGGCCTCTGGTCTGGGAGTAAGTTCAGCAGCGGCAACCAAAGCGGTTACCCGTCTTGAGCGGAAAGGGCTGGTTTCACGCACGATTGACATGATGGATCGTCGTTGTGTTAAAGTGCGCCTGACGCGTGCTGGCTCTGATGCTGTACGTTAGACTGCAAAGGCTCTCTCTAGAGATATGTGCAGCGCAAGCTTACAAGCACAGTATGTGATTGAGAAGTAATGCTTGCGCTTTTCCACTTATTAACGTGTGTTTTTGTCAGGAGGCTTCTGACCTGACATAGCCACGCTCTTTTGCATACTGCCAGAGCGATTTCTGGAGCTGTCGTCTTGCACGAGAGATGCGGCTCATAACGGTTCCAATAGGAATTTGCAACGCTTCGGCGATCTCTTTATACGAGAGTCCTTCAATATCGGCCAGGACGACGGCCATACGAAAATTGGGGGGGAGGTCGTTCAAGGCTTTGTATACGTCTTCATCGAGGTATTTATTGAGTACTTCCTCTTCAGCTCCCTGTGAGAGTTCCTGGCCACTTAAATCTCTAATCTGATTGTAGAGATAAAACTCTTCACCTTCAGGAAGTGATGATGGTGCGGGATGCGTGGCGTTCTTTCTATAACGGTTAATTGCTGAGGTATTCAGGATACGGAAGAGCCATGCACGCAAATTAGTACCTGGCTGGTACGTATGAGAGAAGCGGAACGCTTTCAACATGGTCTCTTGAACCAGGTCTTCAGCCTCCTGGGGATTATTCGTCATGCGCAGTGCGGTACGATACAGGCTATCCAGTTGCGCGATCACCCCTGCTTCAAAATCCTCGCTCACGGGTGTGCTATTACTTGCTATTTGCGTGTCATCCTCATTCCCCACTTGAGTATCATCTTGCAGGGAATTTGTCTCGGTCTCCTGTACATCTTCAGGTTGTGACTCTTCCGCTGTCGTTGACGATAGAGGTACTTTTTTAAATTCTGGCTGCTCCGACATCAAACACTCCTTGGCAAAGTACCACTCCGGTACCTGTACTCTCTCTATGAAAGCACTCTCAGTATATCCTATCATGGAAGGGAATGAAAGTCCTTTGGATTATGTTAGAGTAGTCAGATATTAGTGACGAGCAGATTGTAGGAGTAAATTTGTGATGGAATGTTTAGATTGTATCGAGACCACAGCTCGTCTGCATCTCTATATAGACCGGGAATTGAACAGATGAGGAGATCGTTGTGGTGCAGCAGCATCTCCATGGTTGTCCTCGTTGTGAAGATCGCTTTCATTTCGATATGCGCATTAAGCGACTTATCCATGAGCGTTGTGCCATTGAGAGTGCCCCTGTCCAGTTGCGTGAAAAAGTGCTGCAACTGGCTCGCACACCTGTTGGTAAACGTGTCGATATCGATCCCGAGTTAGCTATGGAGATCAGAGCGGATCTCGATGTGAACGAATAACAACTATCTCGCGCGGCTCTCCTTTTTAGAGATCAAGGGCATGCAAAAACTGTGGTGCACCCTTAAGAAAGTAGCCCAAATTTGAAGTAGCTGTTGAGATAGAGCAGAACATTGAAAAAAACCAGAATGCCTACTACTATCATCAGCATGCCTGTTGCGATCTCGATTTTGCCGAGATGGGGTTTCAGCTTTTTCAAAATACTACTAACCTGGTTAAGCCCCAGGCCAAGGAGTAGAAATGGGACTCCCAGGCCCAGCGAGTAGATCAGCAGTAACAAGACGCCTTTCTGCAAGGTTGCTGTACTGGCGGCCAGTGCTAGAATCGAACCGAGAATTGGTCCGATGCAGGGTGACCATGCAATCGCAAAAGTGATGCCAATCAGCAGCGAAGCCGGGTAACTGGGACGCTCAGGATGAAACTCGAAGCGTTTCTGCTGGTAAAGAAAAGGTAATTTAAGAATACCTATCAGGTATAGGCCAAGGATGACAAGTATGATACCTGCGATCTGACGTATCAGAACCAGGTGAGCCTGTAAAAAACTGCCGAGCGAACTGGCTACGGCTCCCAATGCTACAAAAGCAAGCGTAAAGCCGAAAACAAAGGTTGTGGCGTGCAAAAAGGTCACTATGCGTAGGGAGGGTTGTTGCCTGTTATCGTTCGATTGATAGACGCTCTGTCCAACCAGCTGTGTTAAATAAATAGGGACTAATGGCAGCACGCAGGGCGAAAGAAACGATGCCAGTCCGGCAAAAAATGCAATGCTGAGGCTTAATTGCGATGGATTCATGGGTTATTTAAACATCTCCCTCAGTGTTTGTTTGTTGGTTATGTCTTGTAGGTGGGCGCGATAAATCTGGCCCCTACAGGAACATACTATAAGGCTTTAGAGGGAAGTGTGCAACTTTTTCCGGCTCTCTTTTCTATCTGCTTGCCGCCATTTTTTCAATACCATCTTGCTTGCTTCTGCCAATGGATGGGGGGGATTGGTTCCCGGTGAACTGAGATGAGTTAATTCTTTGATGACATAAAGGACAATAACGTCGTCCTCTGTGGCTATGCGACCCAGGGCTGTCAGAGCTGTTCTGGCTACATGTTCATCGGCATCGAGCAGTGTCTGTAGGAGGCCAGGAATAGCCCAACGTCCACCAAGTTGCCCACATATATAGGCGATGCAAGCGCGTACTCCGCTGTCGTTATCTCTATAAAGCAGATGGAGCAGGCGAGCATAAAGATGTGGAACAGTACCGATAATATCACCTAGCATGCCCAGCAGTTCAATGGCTCGTTGACGGACCCATGCACTATTATTATTTAGTAAATGCACGACGGTCCCCTCACGTACTAATTCGTGGCTGATTTCGTTTGTTGCTTGCTTCTGACCATGGGTACGAGCTTGCCAGAGAAGATAGGCGAGCGAGTCAAGTGCCGTTACCTGAATCTCTTCCTCTGGTTGGTTGAGGACACGTAAGAGCCACCGTACAACATTCATGCGCATCGGTGCTCGCAGTACGCCATGTAGCAGGCGCAGGCTGTCAATAGCTTCCATATGCCCAGGATGATCGCTATTTTGAACGATGGTCGCCAGTACTGCCGCGACATATTCTCCTCCGCAGGCGGCAAGCGTATAACTGGCCTGACGACGAACTTCAGGTATCTCCGCACGCAGAAAGAGGAGGACACGTGCAGGTAGAGCCAGGCGTCTCATCGTACTCCGCATCGTCGTGTGTCGCGCCATTTCTTCTAATGCGGTCAATATGACGATCTGTGTCTGGGGATTGGGGGTATCGAGAAGCGCGATGATGGCAGGTAATGTGGATGGATGCGCGATACGACTGAGCGCGTGAGCTGCATTGAGTGCCAGTTCTGTATGAGTATCTTCCAAGGTATAGAGAAGATGGAGTGTGAGTTGTTCGCGTTGTTCACTAGAGAGTGAGATGGGAATCTCCGTTGCCAGGATAAATGTTGCTGCCTTTCGTATCTCGGCAGGCATGGAGAGCTGCATGAATTGTATAAGTGCATCTATTCCGCTACTCTCCTTGCTATTGAGCAGAGCATAGGTGATAGTGAGTTGTACCTGTGGAGCTTCCTCCTGGAACTGATGTATTAAAAGTTGCTCGATAGTGTCTCTCCTCAGAGCAATCTTGCCGGCTTTTGTAGCGAGTGCCATAGCAGCTGCATAGCGTACGGTTATCCAGGGAGCCTGCAAACCCTGACATAATAATGCTTCATAGTTTACATGTGGCAAAAGACTTGCGGCTTCCATCACACTTGCCCACAGAACGGGACCGACAGGTTGAGGAAGGGTTGGAAGGGATAACAACTCCTCAAGTCCCAATTGTGCTTGTTGACTGAGGTAGATAAGCAGGCGGCTGCAATGCTCATACTGTGGCGGCCACCATGGCCAGGGTGGTGACGTAATTTCAGGATAGGCACTTAATGTTCTGAGTAGCATGGGTAAAATTTCTGTTCCCTGGCGAGCGAGTCTTCGTGCCGCACGCACACGTATATGATACTCGGTCTCAGGACCGAGTAAAAGGGCAAGGGCGGCCTGCACGCATTCTCCGTGTGCTGATCGCTGGCGAAAAAATTCTTCTTGATCTCTTTTAGAGTCTGATTGTTTCTTGTCTGGGCGCTCTCTCATTTCAGGTGCTTTCGTGGTGAAGGATACTCTTATTTAGTTATAGTCCCTCGACCAAATTTCTTGAGGTATACTTTTTCTTGCTCAAAAAAATCATTGTATTTTATGGTGAAGGAAAAAAAGATCGTGCCTTAGGGGCGAGTTGGGGTGGAGTCAATAGGTGGAACAAGGCTATGTGCGTTGACATGATGTACGGGTGGAATGTAAAAAGAGTGCACCTATGGAAAAAGGGAATGAAGTTCCCCGTGGAGCACTCTTTGTTTTGAACTTAGCGCGAAAGTTTAAATAATCTCTGGATCTGACTCCAGAAGGAGCGTCTGCCCTGTGGTCTCTGCAGCGATTCCAGGGAAGCTGTTTGGATATCTTCAGATGCTGGCCTGTAAGGCGATGGCGACATGTGATGATAGTGAACAGGTTCCATAGATGATATTGTATCATTTATGCGTCCTGAGGTATGCTGTTGCTGCCCGTGTAAGATATGTTGAATGGGTGGCGTCATTGGCTCGGCAGGTGGTGGCAGAGTCTGTTCAAGATCGACATCCATGTATCTAGGACGTTGTGCCTGTGGCCGTTTGGGTGGTTGCAGGCTTGGACGATTTTGTCCTGGTGTTCGTGCGGACGGGGGTAACCCTGGAACTGTATTATTGGGCGTTTCAGGTGGAGGAGCAGGTTTGAGATGGAGTTCGCGCAAAGCCTGAGCCATAATGCTTGCATCTGGATATCTTTGTTCACGTTGAAGTGAGAGCGCTTGCAAGATGATCCGTTCAACGCTCTGGTTGAGATCCCGATTATAGGTCGAGGGTGGTCGAGGGTTCCCATGGATGATGGCCTGAGTTAGTTCAGGCATGGAACGTCCAGTGAATGGACGCTGGCCGGTGACCATCTCATAGAGCACGACTCCGAGGGCATAAATATCGCTGCGATTATCAAGATCTTCTCCCCAGATCTGCTCTGGTGAGGCATAATAAATACTGCCAACGAGAGTTTTGGCGACGGTAATCTTCTGGTGCCCGGTTGCCCGAGCCAGGCCAAAGTCCATAACTTTGATCTTGCCCCAGCGGTTGAGCATCAAATTTTCGGGCTTAATATCACGGTGAATAACGTTGCGTTCGTGGTAGGCGGCATCGAGGGCCTCGGCGATCTGAGCTGCATACTCCACGGCCAGGTGCTGAGGAATCGTTCCATCCAGGTGGAGTAAGTTTGATAGTGTTGGCCCCTGTACATATTCCATGACGAAGTACAGCAGTTTGTTCTGCTGCCCGGCGTCATAGATCTGAACAATATTGGGATGATTGAGTCCTGCAATAATTTGTGCTTCGCGAATAAAACGAGCAACGTAGGAAGCATCACGTGCTAATGTTTTTGGTAGCACCTTGATGGCTACTTCTCGCCCTAATGCGATCTGTTTGCCACGATAGACTACTCCCATGGAGCCGTGCCCAATCTCTTCTTCCAACTGGTATCCACCGAGGCTTTGACCTGCCAGTTCATTCATATATGCTATTAGACGGCCCCTATCGCTGGCATAGGGGAAAAGACCGTCCCTCCTTGTCGGTAACTATAACCGTCGTCCGTATTACGACTGTTGGGAAGCCTGACACCAAACTTGCGTTCAGTTGGTTAAACGTTTCAACCTTGCCTGTTTTGTGAATATTGCCCGAAAGTACTTCTCTGTCTAGTCTTTTCAATATTGTACAGCCAACAATTGAAAGAGAGGACGGAGCAGATAGCGTTTCTGTTCGTCCTCTCTTTCAATGGTATGGAGGTTTCAATCGAGGTAATCTTTGAGTATCCGGCTCGCCTGTGGGTGTCGTAACTTACGAATAGCGCGTTCCTCAATCTGACGAACACGTTCGCGCGTCACTTTCAGCTTCTTGCCCACTTCTTCCAGAGTATGATCGTGGTCATCGAGCAGGCCAAAGCGGAGTTCAATCACCTGCCGCTCACGCACTGTGAGTTGTCCAAGCACTTTGCGAATCTCTTCGCGAAGCAGATGTTGATCGGTGACCTCGGCTGGCCCCCGCTCCCGAATATCCTCAATGATGTCGCCAAGGGTATTCTCTTCCTCTTCGGAAAGTGGCGCATCCAGAGAGAAGACTTTTTCTGCCCAGATTAACAACTCACTTACACGATCTGCCGTCATTCCAAGTCGCTGCCCGATGCTTTCCGGGGTTGGTTCACGTCCGAGTTCCTGGTAAAGCTGGCGAGTGGTGCGTTTGACGCGCATCACCTCTTCCATGATATACACAGGAAGTCGTACCACGCGGGTGCCTTCCAGAATAGCGCGTGTAATAGCCTGCTTAATCCACCACGTCGCATACGTAGAGAAACGGAAGCCTTTCCGGTAGTCAAATTTTGTCACTGCACGGATCAGGCCAATGTTCCCTTCACCAATCAGGTCTTCCAGGGAGAGTCCCTGTCCAACATACTTTTTGGCGATGCTTACTACCAGCCGCAGATTAGCTTCTATAAGATGGTTACGCGCATCTCTATCTCCTTGCTCTGCTCGTTCTGCAAGGCGAGACTCGCTGACTGCAGAGAGCAAAGGAATGCGGGAGATTTCGCGCAGATAGAGCCGCAGGCTGTCGCTTTGCGCCAGACTACTGATATCTGCCTCCGGGAGGGTTTCACGTTCGTTGTCCGTTTTATCGCGGTCACGTTCAGCGTCAAACATCACATTTCGTTCCAAGTGCTAGCTCTCTTCTTATGCAACATGTACGTAAGATAGTTCAGTCCTGGCTCATTGTATCATACATGAGCGTTATTGCAAATGCCAATCTCTACTATCTTACGTATCTGACAATAATTTAGTCTTGTCCAATCGGTATCTGGTTTCGACCTTCCCTTATCTAATCGGCTAAGTCATGTCCTTTAAAGAGAGGAACACCTTTCCTGCTCTTCAATATTCCTTTTGATCCACGAACGTGCTAAAAGTTTCAAGAGATATCACCATATGTCAGTATTCCATGCTGGATTATGAGATCAGGGACTATAATTGCAAAGGGAGAAGAAACATTGTAACTGCAAAGCGATTGTAACGTAGATATTTTGGTGCGTCTATATAGTTGAAGATGAGAGTGAGAATGGTAGAGCATGGGGCTGCCTCGCTCTTTCCTGGTACGTGGAAATAGAAACAGTAAAGGATAGTGCTCATTATGAGCTTACCAATGGCGTTGAGGCCCGGAACAGTTGTTGGTGGTCACTACATCATCGGCTCTTTGATTAATAGTGGTGGGTTTGGTGCTGTCTATCGTGGGGTCGATACCAGTGAAGGGAATCGTCCCTGCGCCATTAAAGAGACCTATGATGTCACTCCTGCCTCTCGTCGCCAGGCGTTGATGGAGGCGAGTGTGCTTTTTACGGTGAGAAGCAGCCATCTGCCGGAGGTCTACGATACCCTTGAAGCCAATGGCCGTTTCTACCTGATTATGCAGCTGATTGAGGGCCAGAATCTGCTCCAACTCCTGCGCTCGCGTGTTCCTGGTGGATTAGTCGGTGAACAGGAGCCATATCGACAGGCGAACGGTCCATGTAGTGAGCAGGAGGTTCTGACCTGGCTGTTGCCAATCATGGAGATATTGCAGGAATTGCATAGCCGTCGTCCTCCTGTTATGCATCGTGACATTAAACCGGGTAATATCATTCTCACTCCGCACCAGACAGCTGTACTGGTCGATTTTGGGCTGACGCGCCTCTACGATCCCACGCGAAATACGCAGACGATGACTCGGGCTGTGACAGAAGGTTTCAGTCCTCTTGAGCAATATGTAGGCAAGACGACTCCGCAATCTGACATTTATGCTCTAGCCGCGACGATGTACCTGTTGCTGACCAATCGAATGCCGCCTGCTGCTACCCGGCGTAGTATGCGTGATGAGCTGATCGCTCCACGTTTGCTAAATCCTTCACTCTCACTTGAGACGGAGCGCGTCCTCTTGAAAGCCCTAGCGCTTCATGCTCAGGACCGTTACCAAAGCATGCACGAATTTGCCGAGGCGCTGCAAGATCGTGGCTTTAGTTCGCATTCTGACCCAACAATTTCTGTCAATCCACAACGTACCGGAAGTGCTCCTTCGCTCGTCCTTCCAGCTCCTCCAATGCCCTCCTATACGAGTGGCTATGCCAGTGTGCAGAGTCCTCCACAAACTTCTTTGCCGTCTCCACAACCGCAGAAGAAAGGTCGCAAGCTTCCACCTGGAGGAACTATTCCACAATACCAGCAACCGGGCTATGCTCAACCTGGGTATGCTCCTCCTGCTTCTGGAATGCCTTATCAGCAGGGACAGGGATATATGGTGCCCCAGGCGGTTGCGCCTCCGTCTATGCGTGCATTGCCCAATCCATCCAATCAAGGCTGTCTGTGGGGAATGGTGCAGGGAGTGTTGGCTGCGTTGCTTGTCCTCTTCATGCGCGAAGCGATCTACTTTGAACTTGCGACGATTATGGGGTTTGCCTTCTATGTATTGGCAGGTTTTACAACGACACGTCGTGGTGGTGCAACGCTGCGTGGTGCCTGGGCTGGCTACTGGGCAGGTATTACCAGTACGGGAATGTTCTGGTTTGTGCTGGGCGTTGGTCTGCTGGTCCGTGTGTCACAATATATGCAGGCGTATTCATCTAATGGAGGAAGTTCAGTCTTTCGTAATATGCTCAATAATGCATGGGAAGCTGTGATGCCGCGTTTCCCTGATTATGTACTCATCGCCTCACAACCCGGCTGGGTGAATATTCTGATCTTGCTAATTGGTGGTCTGATCGTTGCCTTTGTACTAGGAGGTGTAGGAGGTATATTGGGAAGAATGCGCAATCAAGCGAGGTTGGCGAAGAGGGGGTCGCCTTGATTGCTTAAGAGAATAGATAGATGAAATTATTGTTCCTGGTCTGTTCTCTGTACAACGACTTCAACTTTTCCTCCTGGACGAAGGGCAAGATTATGAACAGGATCAGGCGCGATATGTTGCCCTGGAACGAGAGTAAAGGTGGCATGTTGAACAAGTGTGGCGATCAGCAGTTGTCCCTCCATCAGAGCAAGATGGTTGCCGATACAGATACGTGGCCCTGCACCAAAGGGAAGATAAGCATGGCGTGGTAACTGTTTTTCACGTTCCAATGTGAAGCGACCAGGATTAAACGCCTCTGGCTCAGAGAATATTTCTGGCCGACGGTGCAGGGTGTAAGGCGAGATCAGGATGTTTGCACCTTCGGGCACGTGATATCCATCGATAGCTAGTGTCATGCACTGCTTCACGGAAAATACCCGGCGCGGGTGGATAGAGTCTCATGGCCTCTTTGAATGCTTGTAGGCAGAGAGGAAGATGGGACAGATCATCGAAAGTGGCGCGACGGCTCTGTAGTACCTGCCGAACTTCTTGCTGTACTTTCTTATACTCATCAGGATACTGACAGAGAAAATACCATGTCCAGGAAAGAGCGGCAGCCGTAGTTTCATGACCTGCACCAAGCAGAATAATGCATTCATCCAGCACCTGTCGATCGCTCATATGAGTGCCATCTTCATCTTGAGCATCGAGCAGGACGGAGAGCAGATCAAAGCGTTCAGTTGTATACTGTTGTTCTCGCTGTCTTCGCCGTTCTGCGATCATCTGGAGGATATAGTTTTCCAGAAAGTTTGTTGCCTCGCGAACATGCCGATTATACGGCGTCGGCCAGTTTTCGGGCAGCATAAAAGGCGAGGAGAGCTTCCTGACAGTATGTTCAAAGCCCACCACCATAGCAGCACCTAGCTCATCGCCTTCTTTGAGCTTATCGATATCGAAGAGTACCTTGCCGATAATGCTCAGAGTCAGGTTGATCATCTGTTGGTTCAGATCGATGACAGACTTCTCAGCCCATCCCTGTGCAATCAGTTCACCATAGAGAACAATTGAATCGACATAATGAACGATGTGTCTGGGTTGAAAGAGAGGTGCCATCAATTTTCGTTGCTTGCGGTGGAAATTCCCCTCACTCATGAAGAGTCCATTGCTGTTGATCGCTTTGTGCATGAGCTTACCTTTGGAGAAATCGTAGGCGTTCTCAACCAGGAAGCTCTGAACGTGCTCTGGCTTATTGAAGAAAAGGATAGGTACGGGGCCGAGATGAAAGCCGCAAACGTCACCGACTTCTGCCAGGTGGCGCAGAAAACCCAGACGATCATTCATAAAGACGCGTAGACTTCCAAGTAGGGGCATTTCAGGAATAAATGGGACTGATCTTGTCTCTGGTGACTGTATCGGCGCAACCATTTTTTGCTCCTTTTTGAAGGAAATTCACCTTCTATTCCAGTTCTGGCGTCAAAAGCGCTGTGAGCATGCCTTGAAGAGCCTTTGCCGTCTCTTCACTACTTAATGCACAGTCATGACGTAGCAGATACCAGGTATAAACACCTGTGATTGTATACAATTGTGCGAGAAGGCGTACGCGTTTCGTTGTTTCCAATCGAGCTAGAGAAGATGCAAATGCCCGTTCCAGCCACGCTTTATGCGAAGCCCTTGCAACATCGATAATACTGTGAAGCTCAGGATATTTCTCTTCCTGAGCTAAACCACGTAGCATCCTTCTTCCGCCTCCTTCATAATAGACTATTAGAGCAGATACAATGTTCTCGATATCACCGACACGTGGTTCGACGAGTTGTTGTTGTGACATGCGGAAGGCTTCCTGGCTGACGGCATCGGCTAAGCGCTCTTTAGAACCGAAATGGCGTAGAAGCGTCTGAGTAGTGACTCCTGCTCGTTCTGCGATCTGCTCAAGTGTAATAGTATCGCCCCATTGTTCGTCGAAAAGAGCTATTCCAGCTTCAATGATGCGTTTTGCTGTCAGTGCCGCAATTTCAGCCTGGATAGTACCCTTATAGGCACGTTTTTTTCTTGGAGGAGAACCTCCTATCTCAGAATTGTTAGTCATCTTAACACCATTAACATTATACTTATTTGATGTTATCAATGATAACATCAAATTGAAGTTTTGTCAATATGTATGAGGCCCAGCTTTCCATTCCAATGCTTCTAATTCTTAATAATACTATAGAATATGCTCCTTGGAAGCAGAGTAGAAATAGCAATAAGCTTGACCATTTGTGGTACGATTGTTCTTACATACGCTTAATCATGCGAAATATCTACTTCCAACAGAAGGTAGGCTACATATTTGACAACGCACGAACAGACAAATCAAACAGAGACGGCAGCGACTCTTCCTCCTCAGGAAACCTTGTCGCTTACCGATTTAGCCCGCACGCTGAGCACAGAATTGAGCCTGAATAGCGGACAGATTGCACGCACGATTGCTCTTTTAGATGAAGGCAATACTATTCCCTTTATCGCACGCTATCGTAAAGAGGTCACCGATAGCCTGGATGAAGTGCAGATTCAGGCTATTGCTGATCGCTCGGCTTCATTGCGTGCCCTGCATGAGCGCAAACTTGATGTGCATCGCCTGATTGATACTCAGGGCAAGATGACGCCGGAACTGGCGACCTCTATCGCAGCAGCGACAACGTTACAAGAGGTCGAAGATCTCTATCTCCCCTATCGGCAGAAGCGTAAGACACGGGCAAGTGTGGCCCGTGAGAAGGGACTGGCTCCTCTGGCCGATATCATTCTGCAACAGCCGGAACAGATCGGCGATCTGGATGCCCTCCTGGAACAGTATGCACAACCGTTCCTGAATGCTGAGAAAGGCGTAGATACCAGCCTGGAGGCGTATGCGGGTGCAGCTGATATTGTGGCCGAGGTGATCGCAGAAGATGCGAATGTACGTGGCAGTGTACGCTCTTCGTTTTTCAAGCGCTCGACCCTGGGAGCGAAAGCCGTCGATCCCGAGAAGCTGGCCGAGAAAGATCCTAATGGCGTCTACCAGCTCTATTATGAATTCAATGAGAACGTGACGAAACTGGTGCCGCATCGCGTGCTGGCTCTCAATCGGGCTGAGCGCGAAGATGTCCTGCGCGTCAACGTCGCTCTTCCCTATGAGCAGGCTCAATCCGATATCACACTCGCACTATCCCGTCAAAGCCACATCGCCCTTTGCACATCTCCTATCCGATGCGATGGAGGATGGCTATAAACGTCTGCTGGCCCCCGCTATGGAGCGTGAAGTGCGTGTCGAACTGACGCGGCAGGCGGAGGAGCACGCCATCAACATTTTTGCCACCAACCTGCGCAACCTGCTCCTGCAACCACCTCTGCGCGGCAAAAAAGTTCTGGGCATCGATCCTGGCTTTCGTACTGGTTGTAAGCTCACCGTTGTCGATGAGAATGGCAAATACATTGTCTCTGATACGATGTACCTATACCAGTCTGAAAAAGCGGTGCAGACTGCTGCGTAAGTTGTTGACACAGTACAACATTACCGTGATTGCGATGGGGAATGGAACCGCTTCGCGTGAGACGGAGCAGATGGTGGCGAATCTGATCAGCGATCTTGAGAAGGAAACGGGCGAACAGGGAAAAATTGGCTATGTGATTGTGAATGAGGCTGGAGCATCGGTCTATTCGGCATCGGAGGCTGCTCGCCAGGAATTTCCGACCCTCGATGCGACGCAGCGCGGCACGATCTCTATTGCCCGTCGCTTGCAAGATCCATTGGCCGAACTGGTGAAGATCGATCCAAAGGCGGTTGGCGTTGGTCTCTACCAGCATGATGTTGATCAGAAAGAACTGGCGGCGATGCTTGAGCGTGTGGTGATTTCGTGCGTCAACTTTGCAGGCGTCGAGGTGAATTCAGCCTCAGCAGCTCTGCTCAAACATGTATCGGGTATCAATACGCGTGTTGCCAATGCAATTGTAAAGTATCGCGAGGAGCATGGCTCTTTTAAATCGCGTGAAGAATTGCAGAAGGTATCGGGCCTCGGTCCCGCCACTTTTGTGCAGGCGGCAGGTTTCCTCAAAATTGCTGGCGGTGTTGAGCCGCTCGATAATACCTTCATTCACCCTGAGAGCTACAACGCCACGCGTACGCTCCTGACTCTCCTACCCGACAGCTGATGAGAAGAACGTTCGCCCATCAGAGCGTATTGCGAAGTTCCGCCAGTTGATCAAGCTGCAAAACAGCCTTGGCCGCTCGAATCGCAACCGTTCAGGTGGTGCTGAGTAGTGAGCAGGCGGCCTGGGCCGATCTCGCGAAGAAGGTTGGTGTTGGTCTTCCCACCCTCAACGATATTCTGGAGAACCTGGAGAAGCCCGGCCTTGATCCACGTGATGCGCTACCTGCACCTATTCTCAGACACGATGTGCTGAAAATAGAAGATCTGCAAACAGGCATGATTCTGCAAGGAACCGTGCGCAATGTGGTAGATTTTGGAGCTTTCGTGGATATTGGTGTGAAGCAGGATGGCTCTGGTGCACGTATCGGAGATGGCGGATCGTTTCGTCAAAGATCCATTGACCGTGGTTGCCGTCGGGCAGGTAGTCCAGGTGCGTGTCCTGAAGGTTGATCTGCAGCGTGGTCGTGTGCAATTGAGTATGCGCGGCCTGCAACAATAAGGTATCGGAAATAGATACGAAGAAGAGGTAGTTTCATGGGATAATAAGTAGTTGATCGGTTAGTAGGTGCGTACCTCTTCTTCGCCTGCCTATCATATCGTGCCTGTAAATTCTCAATTATGCTTATACGAGAAGTACTACTTTACCCGTCGTTTTGCGTTCAGCAATCGCACGGTGGGCCTCAACTGCATCTGCCAGGGGAAATGTATTGCCAACGATGATCTTCAATTGTCCACTGTTGAGATATTGCATCAGCTCCAGTGCGGCCATGGCAACACGATCAGCTCGCTGTAACCATGCAGCGAGCCAGTAACCAATGATGGACTGGTTTTTGTACATTAACTGGATGCCTGTAAATTGAGTAATCTCCCCGCTGGCCGCTCCATATATCACCATACGTCCAAATGGAGCCAAGGCATTGCAGAGCTCTGCGTCGCGACCTCTCCACCACTCATCTCCAAAATAATATCAGCCCCCTGCCCATTTGTTGCGTTTTTGACCTCTTCACTCCAATCGGGTGTATTGTAGTTGATGACAACATCTGCACCAAGGCTGCGGGCAAGCTCCAGTTTGGCTTCACTGCTTGCCGTGCCAATCACTTTTCCCGCTCCCATCAATTTCGCAAGCTGCACCGCCAGTGTTCCGACACCTCCTGCCGCTGCCTGAACCAGCACGCTCTCACCCGCCTGGATATGTGCCGACTCGCGTAGAAGCTGATAGGCAGTAATACCCTGGACGAGAAAGGCGGCTGCACGTGTGAAATCAAGGGTATCTGGAATAGGAATGATGGTGCCTGTATGCGCGAGAGCATATTCAGCATAGCCACCCGTGACAAAGGCGGCAACCCGCGTGCCAATAGGTGGCGCTGTTACACCTGGACCATGTCCCGCAACAGTACCCGCAACTTCAAAGCCTGGCGTCATAGGAGTACGCGTGCGTGTGAGGTATGCTCCCTGTCTTTGGGCGAGGTCGGCGTAATTGATGCCTGCCGCAACGACTCGAATCAATACTTCATCGTCTTGTGGGTATAGGGGTATCAATCTCTTCCAGGTGCATAACTTCTGGTCCACCTGTTTCGTTGATGCGTATAGCTTTCATTGCTATCCTTTCGTTGCGCTCTTCGTATATTTTGATTGTAGCATGTAAGTACAAAAATATAGGGTTGCTTGTGTATCTCTCAGCGCAATTGCTGACGTAATATAAGTGTAGACAAAAATCTATTCCGGTAAAAGTCTACTCATTATGCTCGTTGATACTGTATCAAGTTGCTTCATTATACTCATCCTTGTATAATAGTTTTTGTATATAGTAGCTCTGACTTGAGACCGAAGTTGAGTAAGAAGAAAGTACTGAATTTACTGCGCTTATCCGCGACAAGCTGTACACTATTCTCTAGTGTCCATCAGAGTGATGCCTGTTATCTTGTCTAAAATTATTATTCAGGTCTTTTTCCTGTTTTTTTATCGCAGGAATAGATAATTCAGTGGGCATTCTTTCAAATGGTGATGGAGATACATGAGGAGCAAATGTTAGTTCACATGAGCTTATATGCCCGTGGAGGAACGTTTCTGATCGGTTAGGATAAAAATACAGAAATGGGTTATACACAAAAGAAACTTCTTTACCCCTACTGTGCCAAAAATCATTGGGCATCTGTAGGGGCATGGTTCACAAGCCCGTGAAGTTTCTTTGTGTTTTCCCTCAAACATTAACACAGGGGTCGACAGTATGTTTCAACTGTATGACCTTTTTCAGGCGAGGTGAATGATGGACGACAAGGCAGGTCGCCGCGGTGGATCGGAGGCACACGGGCGGCGATGGAAACAGGCAAGAAATAATGCCTGGAAATTTCTGAAGACGCAGTAAAAGTTCACTTTTTACAGGTGTATGCTTCTTCTTGTGGTGGTGTTGCTGTTTGGCATCTTTAGCCAGTTTCAGCCTCCTTCGACGAATACCACGCCCAATGGAGTGACTGCAATCGACTATAGTACGTTTATCCAGCAAGTGAAATCTGGCAATGTGCAGGCAACAGCGATCCGAGGTTCTGAGATTAATGGTTTGTTGCAAAATCCTCTCACGCAACATGTCAGCATCTACTCCTCTCAAAGCCAGAATAGAGCATCTGCTATACAAGTGCAGTCGGATGCTCAGGATTATGCTGTCTGGAGTCGTTATGTGAATGCCGGGTATACGAGTACCGCAGGAGTTCCTCCGCTGGCAATTGCTCGTATTGTCTATACACGCATGCCAGTTGGTGGTGATACAACATTAATGGGGCTTGCTTGTCGCAAATCATGTGAATGTGACGACGCTTGCTCCATCACAAAATGCTAACTGGTTGTCGATTTTAGGGCACCTTCTCCCATTTGTTGTTATGATGGTGATATTCCTGGTTGTTATGGCTTCGCGTAACAATTCAGCGCCCAGCTCGTTCGGCTGATGATCGGATGGGCGCAGATGGGACGCAGTCGTGCTCGTCGCTTTGTGCGTCCCGGTGATGCCGATCTAAGCACAGCAAGAGCCAGACAGCCAATGACTGTCGGGTAGAACTGGAACTAATGCAAAGCCGCCAACTCCTGCTCGTGTGAGCCTGGAGCCACCCACAACCTTCGCGGATGTTGCAGGCATTGATGAAGTGCGTTCAGAATTGGAAGAGATCGTGCAGTTCCTGCGCAGTCCAGATCGTTTCACGCGCCTTGGGTGCACGTATTCCACGTGGGGCATTGCTGGTTGGCCCTCCAGGAACTGGCAAAACGCTGTTGGCAAAAGCCGTTGCAGGCGAAGCCGATGTGCCATTTTTTAGCATAAGCGCATCTGAATTCGTCGAGATGTTTGTGGGTATCGGTGCCAGTCGTGTGCGTGATCTTTTTAATCAGGCGCGTCAGGCAGCACCATGCGTCATCTTCATTGATGAAATCGATGCGGTTGGTCGCAAGCGTTCTATGCGTGCTACTGGTAACGATGAGCGTGATCAGACGCTCAACCAGTTGTTGGTCGAACTTGATGGCTTCGATGCGCATAAGGCAATTGTGGTGATGGCGGCAACGAATCGTGTTGATATTCTTGATAAGGCTTTCTTGCGTCCTGGCCGCTTCGACCGTCACATTACCGTTTCTACGCCTGATCGCGTTGGGCGTGAGGCGATTTTAAAGGTCCATACACGCAAGACGCCTCTGCATGAAGAGGTAAGTCTGGAGCGCATGGCACGCCTGACCACTGGCATGAGTGGTGCGGATCTGGCGAATCTGGTCAATGAGGCTGCGCTCTACCGCTGCACGTCGCGATATGGAGACGATTGATCATGAGTGCTTCGAGGAGGCACTGGCCCGTGTTCAACTGGGTGCGTTGCGTCCATTGGTTATGAGTGAGCGCGAACGCCGCATCATTGCGTATCATGAAGGTGGTCATGCGCTTGTCGCGTATCATCTGCCTGAAGCGGATACTGTCAACCGCGTCACTATTCTCCCACGTGGGCAGAGTCTGGGCGTGACGCAGTTCACTGCCGAGGAAGATCGCTACAACTATAGTCGTCACACGCTTATGGCACGTATTGCTGTCGGCCTGGGTGGTCGTGTTGCTGAAGAACTGACTTTTGGGTCCGATCATGTAACGACCGGGGCTGAGAATGATCTGCAAGTTGTTACCGATCTTGCCCGTCGTATGGTCACCCGTTGGGGGATGAGTGAGCAGGTCGGCGTTGTTTTTGCCGATAATCGTTCTGGTGAGCGAATATTCGCTCAATATGCGCCGTATTGATCCTGCTGATCTTCCTCAGCAGTCTCGTACCCTGGCATATGATGCGCAATGGTCAGATCGTTCTCAATGGCGACATTGCCTGCACGTCAGTACCAGTTTGCTATGGCTGAACCTGCTCCACAAAACACCAATGGAATTATGCTGAATGCTATGATCGATGCCGAGGTACAGCGCATCCTCAACGAGGGACGCGACATGGCCCGCCATTGCTTGACTGAGCATGCCGACCAACTTACCCTGCTGGCAAATGAGTTAATGGAACGTGAGCAGCTTGATCGCAAGCAGTTCGAGACGTTGTTGAAGTGCGAGGAAGCTGAGTAGTTCAGGGAAATTTTGCCTGAACAATGAGCTGGAATGCTTTGTCGGAAAGAGGACTTGCCTTATGGCAAGTCCTCTTTTTGTATGGTCTCCTGCGCCGGAGAAATTTCCCATTATTTGCCTCCTTTGAAAGCCATTAAGGTTTATCGAGCCACTCGTCTGTTCAGGCGTGCGAGAGCGCGGTCCACGAGAACGAACACAATACCAATCAACCAGAAGGCAATGCCATAAATCACTGTATTTAGCGCAATCCCGCTATAGCCAATTTTATCAACATTCAGGAATGGATAAGGGTAGTGGAGATTGGGATAGATAAATGGACCAGTAACCAGCACACCACGAATGAGCACGAATGCCAGATAGGCCAGGGGATAGACGAGCCATTGCAGAGGATAGCGCCAGCGCAAGCGGCCATGCACATCGAATAGCAACCAGTCGACTACAGCCATAAAGGGCGCTATAATATGCACCAGATCGTTGCTGAGCGTTCCACCGATGAAAGGCACTATAATCGTACCCGCAGGTACAGGAGATGCTGCCAGCGCTTTTGCGAGTATCAGGTTGTAAACGAGTCCGGTGATCGAGATGTAGACGGTAACAGCACCCTTGAGAAGAGGGGATGGTCCGGCTGTATTGCGCAAGGTTGCCCAGATGGCATATCCAATGCAT
The DNA here is from genome assembly GCA_963731415.1 of uncultured Chloroflexia bacterium. Lineage (GTDB taxonomy): Bacteria > Chloroflexota > Ktedonobacteria > Ktedonobacterales > Ktedonobacteraceae > JACDAE01. The sequence goes on along the minus strand of CAVSVN010000013.1, from coordinate 75,829 downwards.
ACAACAAGTATGAGGTTGCTTTGGATCGTGAAATAGAGCAATTTGGCAACAAAATCACCGATATTCTTGCTACTCATCGTAATGCCGGTGAGAGATGCCATGATGATTAAGATGCGCCAGACTCACAACAAGCACGCGATTGGAACAATCGCTCTTGCAGAAATTTCATTTGTTTGTGTCGATGCGTTTGTTGAGAGTGTTGTGGAGGAGGATCAAACGCTGGAGTGGTAGGATCAGCCATATGTTTCTCTTCTCTTTAGGGATGTTTTTATTTCCTACCATTCTACGTAGATATTTTTTAATTCCGACCATGTTGCCAGCTAACAAACTGATAAGATCTACAAAAGGCTACAATGGTTTTTCACCCCAGGCTGTGAGAAGGTACCAGATTGCACAGAAATCTTCCTCGGCCATCTCAGTCATTACCTGCTCATAGAATGTATCCAGTTCATCTTGTGTATGCGACACCCATTTTGAGCCAGAATGGTTGTGCGAGCTTGAACATCAGTTTATAATCTTCATATGCGCCTGCATAGGCTTTTGTGCCGAATGAATAATCGATGGCGTGCGCTTTCTGTTGCACCTGTTGAAAACCCGCCTGACGCAGCCAGTATCCAAGCATTGGCGTCAGTCCCCCGTTGCGCCCGGTCGGAGAAGCGCCATATCCAGCTTTATGCAAAGCGTTATTACTTAAGGACAGCAGAGTTTCTAGAACTGGTTTATTGGTAAAGCCCCATTCACCTTCAGTGAGACGGAGATACGCCGCCTGGGCGCAGGATACGTTTGTATTCTGCAATGAGCTGAGGCCATGTCTGGGGTGGGAACGAAGCCAAGAGCGGCACGTGCATTGACCAGGTCAAAGGACGCATCGGGAAAATCGAGCTGTTCCAGAGCATTCATTACTTGAAAATGAGCGTTTGTGAGGCCACGTACCTCCGCATGGGCACGTGCGTAGGCAATCATGTTGTGACTGATATCAATACCAGTCACCTCGATCTCTGGATAGGTATGCGCAACATCATGCACCCATCCACCTGGGCCACAACGCGATATCCAGGACATCAAAAATATTTGAGAGATCGGAACGTTCTGAGAAGAGTCCTCCCATGCCTTCTGTGAGGAGGCGCTCCTGATCGAGAAGCCGTGCCATCTCGGCACCACTCTCGGCATCATTGACATAGCTATTTTCTGCCTGGCGTTGTGAACGATCCTGAGTCATTGTTGTTTTCCCTCCTCTATTGTTCTTTCTCCTTGCTGGTAGTATCCTTCTTGTGCATTTGTAAGGTTCAGTAGCTCTTCCTCTACTTCTTGCCAGATCATATGCTCGGCTTGCTGTTTCGTCAAAAAGCGGTACTCGGCGGCTAGTGTCAATAGAAGCTGCATAATACGCGGCTGGACGGAGTGGAGCAGAGGGTGTTGTTGTTCTAATGGTGGTATCACACCGAGGGCAATTTTTTCAAGCTGGAAAAAGCTCTTGTGTTCACTTAGTGGTAACTAGCAAGTTCACATATTTTTGGAGTAAATCAAGATGGAATTGGGAAAAGAAATGCGGCTGAGTGCTCATGACGCAAAGGCTTCCAGCCGCCTGGTTGGCACGCAGGAGTGGGAAGACGCAGATGCTCTCCGCCTGAGATGGTGAATGCTATCAGCAAGAAGCCAGTTCGCTTCTTCATGAGACTGAACGATGAGAGGATGTCCTCGCAGTACGGCCTGCCCTACAAGCGACTCTGCCCCAAAGAACTGAGTCGAATGTTCATCTGCATAGTTCCACGGTGCAGTCCCTCGTCCAAGACTTGCGCAAGCTTCGCACAGGTTGTCCAGGAGAAGGTAGGCGTGCAATATGCTAAAAACACTGCCATCCCTTGCTGTCGAGGATCAAGATGTGATAGGATCTGCTGAATAATGAGAATATTGAGCGACCACTCGCGCAAGGCTAGAAGGAAGGGTTGTATATGTGCTTAATACACGATGATAAAACTCAGGATGAATCTCATATATGTTGGTGTCTGCATCTTCCTGAAGAGCATGTGGCGGGTAGTCTTGCGTAAGAGAAAGCATTGCCTGCTCACGATCTTGCACAGATAACATCCCAAGTAAAGAGCGCAGTTTCTCGGGGCGCGGCTTTGATGTTCCGGCCGCCCAGCGTGTCAATGTGACCGGGTTGACCTTCAGTTGCTCCGCCAGTTGCTGCCTGTGGTGAGGATCTCGAATCATGTTCCCAGGATTTCTCGCCAGATTGGCAGCTTTTCCATCTGTTCCCATGCTTTCTTGAAAGTAAGATAAAATGACGATGCTTAACCAAAAAACTACTATTTCTAAAAAAGAATATAATATATTATAATTGATTAATGTTCTTGTGTCAATGGGGATTGTAGCCATCATCCTTCTCTATTTCGTATTCCTTAGTAGAAATCTCTATAGAGGTCTCCCGATACTTTACAGGTGCACGTTGAGATAATTCATGAATAGATGAGGAGTGCATATCATGGCAGATCAAGAAAACAAACAGGCCCGCGATACGCAAGGTGAGCAAGATAGTGAGCAGCAACAATCAGGACTTGGTGGGCGTTTTGGCGATCAGGGTGACCCAGACCTGCAGACAACGTCGCTCCTCGTGAGCGTTATAGCTATCTGGGGCCACATGGTCCCTATGGAGAACCAGGTTCAGCCGACGATCAGGACCCGCTGGCCGATGTGCCCGATACTGGCCATGAGCAATATGGCGAACAGGATCAGTTTGGTGATGTTGATAATGAGGATCCATATAGCAATCTCTACGATGATGATCCCGGTAGCACGCCCGGTGGGGAAGGGTTGTATGGTATCGAAGATCCTCTTGCACAGCCAGCCTCTGAAAGTGATCAGGGAAGCAGCAGACTCGCTATAGAACAAGAGTGAGCCAGGATCAGCAGGGCAATCAGCAATAGTTTGCGTTGTCATGGAACTGGGTGGAACCTAGCCAACCCAGTTCCACAGCACAAATAACAGTGTGTTTATCACAAAAAACGTCACCCAGATCATTTCAAACATTTGTCCCACTGCTGGTCGTTTGCTCCACAATGCCAGCATCACTCCCACCGGAAACATTACCAGGAGGAAACGTGGTGCGGACGCCAGAGCATGTCCAGGCCAGGGATACATCAGTGAGAAGATGGCAAGCGCGAGTGAGAAAACGATGTAGTTCAGTGGGAGACGCTTCCACCCAAGGATCGATAATTGCCAGTGGTCCAAGAGTGAAAGATGAGATCGGTGAGATTACGTGCATCTCGGCCCTGGGTGGTAAAAAGCAGGTCATGCATAGTTGTGAGACTCCCCACCCACGGCAAGGTCAGACGCCGACCCCAGAGATGCTCCTCTCCATGACTAAAGAGCAGAGGATCATGCCAATGGAGCCAGAGATAGAACATGTAGCCAGCCAGTGCCAGGGGAATCAAACCCATTGGGAGTAGTGCGTTGAGCATTTTCGCCAACGGCCCTCTTTGAAAATACCCAACTTCTGTTCAGACCAGGTACGTAAGGTTGGCCCGAAATGCTGAAGAAAGGCGACAGAAAAGACGAGCAGCAAAATAATTCCGCTTCCACGCGTCAGAATCGCTCCAGCTCCACAAAGTCCCGCCAGCCACCAATCGAGCCGCCTTCCTCTCTTCAGTAGAAACAATGTCGCTACACAGAGCAACAGGAAGAGCGATTCGCTATAGCCAAGAAAGAAGAAATTCGCGAAAGGACTGAAGGCCAGAAAGAACAGGCTTCGTTGTGCAATTGAGTATCAAAGTCGTTCGTACCATACAATAGATGAAAGATCAATGCAAAAAAGAAACAGAGATTCGCAACAAGCAGGCTACCGATGTAATCAGCGGTATAAGAACCGCCAAAGAGCAATCCAGCTTCACGAATAAGCAGAGGGTAAAGAGGGAAAAAAGCTGCTGCGTAAGGGTGCTGAGGATTATATCCCGTGTAGCTACTATACCCACCATATCCATAGTGGGCGATGCCAACAAAATACCTTGCATCAAATTGATTCCATGACTGCAAGCAAAGGCCTAGATTGACCAGGCATTCGTGGGTTTCTTTCCCATAAACACCGTTATTAACGACAAAACGACTCCACGCCATATAGGTACAGATAAAGATGATAAAACGGCTGATGAGAAAAATAACGGTGGCAGCCTTCCAGGCATCAGTCCCACCCGGTAAAGAAAACTTCTTGAGAGATAGCATACGATTGTAAATAATCCTTTCAAAAACTCTTCGACGCAGCCTTTATAATAATTAAATATTCCTAATAACCGATCTATTCTCATTGCGGTGGGACAAGATAATTATAAAAACGCGGCAATTGAGCAAAATTGCGTGTTTTGAGCTTCAAAAAATGCTGCTGTAGCGGCACAAACTCTAGTATCGGTTTGCATTATCACCTGACAGAAAGAGATGTGTGTCTATCTTACCAAACAATGTATCAAAATGGAAGAGTGCGGTCTTGAAATGGGATGTCTATTTCTCATTGTAGCACCGTGATACAACGAGGTATTACTGAGCGCATTATTCGTCTCAGCCAGGGCGAAATCCTCCATTATTGCACGTCTTTCCCAATGCACCATGTTTCTGTCCATAGAGACAAGGATGGAAATGTCATAGAATAGAGGAAGGTTAGTGTGCTGAGGATGTCTCCATTCCAGGAATAACAGGTCTGATTCCAAAGGATGGAGGCCCACAAATATCTCATGTAAAGAAGGTGTGTCTATGGTCCCGCACGACGATTTCACCCCTCATGGCTACCTGGATAATCCCTACCATAGCTGGAAACTTAATCCCAGTGGGGTTCTGCGCTCACGTGTACCGCTTGGCATGGGCTGGCATATGCCAAATCTTGGCAGCTATGCACGCAACCAGTTTCAATACACAGCTCATCTTACGCTCGGTCTGAAGATCGGTAAGACGCTACTGATGACGCCTGAAGATTTCAAGCGTCATGGCTGCACTATCGTCAGTCATCTGCATACCAAAAATCGCTTTGAATATACCTGTACAGTCCCAAGACATGCTCTAACTCTTACCGCCCGTTATTTCCTGGTGCAGGAACACGCGCTTGGTTGTATCCTCACGCTCTCGACTACTGCAAAACAACCATTGCCTGTAACCTGTTTTCTGCTGCACCAGCATACACACAATCCACATACCAGTCGAGCGTGGGAGCATGGCCTTTATGCTATCGATGGTCCACAGGAGGGCACGGCGATGCTGGGTATTGCCAGTGAAGGCGATGTATTTGTGCATGGAGCGCGGTCCGCCGATGGCAGCGAGATCAGGTTTGGCGAGATGGGATATGTGGTTGCGTTGGAAGATGCGGCGATCTGGGCGCATGGTATCGATGTCCCTCGCCCGCATATTACTGAGCACGAGGAAAGCACTGGATGGCAGGTACGTACCGTTATTCTCCCCTGTAGCGTGACTCTGGCCCCAGAGTCTGAGAGTATTATGAACGTTATTCTGGCACGTGGAGTTTCTCAGGATGAGGCGTCCAAGCGTTGGGAGGATGGGATTGAGGAGATTGCTCTGGCGGAGGCGCAGCATCGTGCCGACGATGAGCAATTCTGGAGTCAGGCACCGCAACTCTCAGGCGATTGGCCTGAGAGCTGGCGTCGTGGCCTGGTCTATGATCTTGAGACGTTGCGTATGACGATGCGCCCTTCTGCTGGCGTGCTGGATGGAGTGTGGGATGGTATGCAAATACAGGCTCCGCAGAACTGTGCTGGCCGAGGCGGCAATGGATACGCTGTTTCTGAGCTATGCCGATCCCGCTCTGGCTGCTGAAGTCATTCTGAACCATTTTACCTCTGCGCCCCATCCTAATCTGCCCTGTGCACGTGAGGATGGCAGCTATAATATGGTGGCGGATGATGGGCAGATCTGTGGTACAGCGCCGGAATGGGGATTTCCCTTGTGGTGTTGTGATCAGATATTTCGTAGAACTGGTGATCTGCACTGGCTCCGTCGTCTCTATCCAGGGGCGGCTGCCTACTTGAACTGGTGGCTGGAGCATCGCCGCGATGCGGAAGGCTGGCTGGTGTACGCCTGCTCGTGGGAGAGTGGTCAGGATGTTTCCAGCCGCTTCGGGCCTCAGCAGACGGGCGGCACCATTATCCAGCATGTTCGTCCCGTTGATTTGCAGGCAAGTATGGCGCAGGGAGCTGAGATACTGGTGCGCTGGGCAATGGTATTGGAGCGTGAGAGCTCCTGTTGTCCCTTCTTTCCCTCCCATCAATTTTGCCGACTGAAATTCCCTATTGGCGTCAGTGTTGCCGACGATTTTACCAGCCAGGACGCGCCAGATGTGGCAGAATGGCTGGTTTCGTGATTACGACTCTGTTGCACGCGAATGGTCAACGCAGCAAGACGCTATGCACCTTGCTGCCGTATTTTGCGGAACTGCCAGCCAGGAGCATATAGAACAACTGCGCTCATTTCTTTCTCAGCCGCCTATGCATAGTTCTGGTTGGGCACCGCTCTCCTGGCCGCCAGTGGTGATGACTCTCGTTGGCTCTGCCGCTAATGCAAAGATGCCACTTGATGCAGCTGAACTGGCCTATCGCTATATTGATGCTTCTTATCGCAGTACTGATAGCCGTGAATTGGATGAGCATGGGGGGCTGCCAGGCGTGACACGTGAATATCGTCAGACAGTGAATGTAGGCAAATGGGGCGCTGTAGATTATGTAAATGCTGGTATCGAGGGATATGGTTGGGGAGCTCTCAGTGTACATCTTCTCCTGGGCTATCTCATAGGATTGTGTGCGGAAGAGGCCGATAGAATCACTATTACCCCTGCCTTACCAGAGGTTCTACGTCGTGCTGGAGCAACCTATCGTGTAGAATCCGTGCCTTGGGGAAAATACATATTGGATATCGAATGTGTTGTGAAGAATGCGAAAAGCTATCGTGTACAAGTGCGTTGTTCGCCATTTCCTGCTGAGAAGCCAGAAGAGCAGGTGAAGCAAGCAAAGGAGCATGTATGGGAATGGGAAGGTACATGGGGAGAAGAGCGAATGTTTGTGTTTGATTGACTTTGAGTGCTTCCTTTTCCTGGTAGGGGCGTCACCATGCGTGCGCACGCATGGTGACGCCCCTACCCGGAAAATCCCCACGAAGGAGGTAGACCCGGTATGAGTTGATGATAAGGGTTATGAGACAAGATCCTCAGTAAAAAAGATGTAGCCTGTAGGATCTACATAGAGGCCAACGCCTACACGATGGAGTGTTGTACTGGTCAGATGAATGCGATGCCAGCCAGTGGGTGGCTCATTTATCATGCTCTCTTGAACGTTGTATACTCCACCATAAGGAGTTGGAAATGGGCCAGCCCAACCGATACATTCGCCGCAATCCGAATACCCGGCAAAGCCTTCATCCGCGATGCGCTGACATTGTGAACGGCCATCGGGACAGGTATGGCTAAAACCACAGTGATACATATTCCAGCTATGCAGGCGTGCACCGCCAGCTAATGTCGCATTCCAGGTAAAGGGATACAGTCCACGTGCTGCCCTATCTGAATTTATCAATGTGAAGAGCTGTTGGGTGAGCTGTACCTCTTCAGCGGACATTGCAGGTGGAGCGCCATAGGGTGCGGCTCCTGTACCCGTATTAGGAATGTTCGTAGGGGGAGCCGCTTGAGATGGTGTTGTAGGAACAGCCGTTGGCTGCGGTGTTGGTGTGGGTGCGGGTGTTGGTTTTGGAGTGGGCGTGGGAGTCATTTCCTGTCTCTTTATTGTAATCTGAATTGGTGCGGTTGTCGGAGTTGCAGCAACCGACAACGAGTTACTCAGCACCGGCTGTGATGGTGTCGCGTTTTTTGCTGCTTGCTGGCCACATGCACTAAATAGAACCGTTATACCAAGTAGCATTACCAGAAGCCATGATTTCCTGAACGCCAAAATAAAACTCCTCTTAAATTAATCAGCATCGTTTTGTCATACTGATATAGCGTAGCACAAATTATATGTAGCTCTGCGTAACAATGCTCTATTTAGTACTTTTTGGAGAAGCTTTTTGGCGCTGAGTGTTTTGAGATACTTCTTGTGGTATGTCTTTCTCAAAAATGGTAAGTCAGGACGATCGCGCTCATGTCGTCTGGTTTGGCACGAACGGTCATCTGACGTTCCTGATGTGAACGACGGAGAGATTGTTCAACCAGCATACGGGCAGTGGATGTACGAGGACTGACGCGCATAATCTGCTCAATTTCTTCGTCAACCAGGTTGTCATGGATGCCATCTGTACAGAGAAGAATGCGATCGCCGGGGTAGACAGTGATCTGATTAGTGTGAACGGTAGGAGGGAGAGGCCCACCTAATGCCTGGGTAATGCCGCCGCGTAGACGGAAGTAGCTAAACTCAGTATCTGATAGTTGGTCTGCCCGCATTGCCTGGTCGATGCGCAAGGCATCTTCAATAGAGATAATCTGGTTTTCTACCAGCTTGGCAAGTAAGCCATCGTCATTCGTCAGGCGTTTGAGGAGTTCTTTTTCTCGCAAGAGATAGATGCGACTATCGCCTACATGTGCGTAAATCATGGTATAGTTTTTGCTCTCAGGTTGCCGGCAGAATGCTGCCATTGCCACGGTCGTTGCCAGATCATCGGTACCGGCTCGCCTGGCTCCCTCGGTGCGCACACGCTCGTCTGCTTCCCGAATCAGACTGTTGTAGCAAGCCAGAAAGTTCCTGTGTATCGCATTGCTCAAGAAAGGTATGAATTTTACGTCCCTTCTGACGATGTTGCAGAACGTTTCTCCATGCCTGATAGGTAGCACGGGCAGCTGTCTGAGAGGCGATCTCACCTGCTGCACTTCCTCCTACTCCATCGAAGACTGCAACCAGCCCGGTCGATTCATCAACAAGAATACTGTCTTCGTTCCGAAGGGGATGGCGCTCACAGGCGATACTGCGACTGGCATAGGTAAAAGGTGCAAGTGTTAAGACATGATTGGGCCTGGATAGTATGAGTTTTGCGTCTGATTGTTGTTTTATGTCGCGGCATCTTCGTCGAATGCTGCCTTTCGAGAGAGATTAACTCTATCTTATTGTCTGTATGCCATTATCTGGGTACAGTACATGAATACTATTTTCGAATATAATTTGGTAAATGTGTTTAGAGATTGCTTCATGGTATCGCTATAAGAATGCGAGAGACCCGACATATACCGCCTATAGAGTATAGTATAAAGCATACACTAACACAACCAACCGATAGATTACAAGTGCCCGTCACCTTTGGAGGCGAGGTAAGACGTGTATAGCATCAAACCTGTCCATGTACTCTCCGGCGAAACCGGAAAGCCCGCTCGTGAGGGTGGGAAGTCCCAGCCTTTCCAGGCATGAGATAGATGTTATAAGTACAAGTATAGCAGATAGCGTATCAAAAAAGAAAGGGTTTCTCCATTTTCTCTTATTTCGCTACTATCAAACCACTTATTCTGAGAAAGTTCTCGAATAAAATGAACGTGTGATTGTAGTATGTCTGGGAATATATGCTCCTTTCACGCTGAATATTTGTATATGCATCGATACCCACCGTTGCTATGATCTCTTGTTTAAATTCTGGCTTTCCAACCATAGATCGAACAACTCTGAATTGAGTTCGATATGATATTGTAAACCATAGGCGCGACGAGCCATAGCGGAACGCCTGATTTCTGGTCGTCTCAGTTTGTTGCCAACAGTATACCCCAGGTGGTATCTCGAAAGCATCTTCATGCCAGTGAAAGACTTTCTGATAGCCAGGCAGACCTGTAAAAAGTGGGTCTTGTTGCCCTGCTTCAGTGAACTGTACATCATAAAAACCAACCTCGGTCACTGTATGATGACTGACCATGCCTCCAAGTGCAGCCGCCAGCAGTTGACCGCCCAGGCAGATACCCAGAAAAGGGATATCCTGCTCGACAGCACTACGGATAAACTCTTTTTCCTGTACGAAATAGGGATATGTGTCTATCTCATAAACATGCTGCGGACCACCAAGGGCAATGACCGCGTCATATGCTGTGAGTGCGGGAAGGGTTGCCTTCTCAACGTTTACTGTATCATAGGGAATGGCAAACTTTTCTAGAATTTCGCCGAGCGTAGCAGGCGGGCATTCCCATGCATGTTGAAGTATCAATACTCGTGTCACTCTTTTTTGCTCATTCCCGTTCCGCTGGATTGCTGCCGATGCAGGCGATCTCAACATTCCATGTCTGTCCAGCCTCCAGAATCAGAGGCCAGATCAGTGTGGCACAACTTCCCTGGTGTGTGCGCTCAAAGCCTGCCTCAGAACCAGTAATGGTTTCGATAGAGAAGCGCCATAAGGTGGCCTCGCTACTCAACTCGAAGTGCATATCTTGCTGCAGCCAGCTATTTCCGATATGGAAGCTCTGAACTGCGAGAGACTTCACCAGTGCTATCGAAGTGGCTGTTTGCAAGCTGGTGATTGTTGAATAGACATAATATGCCTGTTCGTTTCCACCACCACCGAGCAGATTAAAATTCCATTCGCTGGCAAAGCTGGTATGCAGGCGTGCCTGTCCTTTATTTTCAATGCTGTAATACACAATGAGTTTCTCTTCGCCAGCGGGGATGAAGAGGGTCTTTTTGACATGTACAGGTAAGGGACTTAAGGCCCCTGGGCGGCGCACCTGTCCATCACGCGTCATTGTGACGGTGATGCCAGCTTCATTTTGCTCTACAGTGGGAGTGTATGGTTGTTCAACAAAGTTTCCCAGATCTTCAAAGCGGGCCGCCGCAAAATCCGTCAGTGGTAATCCTGGCGGCAGGAAATGGTCAATCAGGCTGCTACGACGGTAGCGGTCAATAACCAGGTATTGATCAAGGTCATGTTCTTTGGTGCGTACAGTTGTGTGTGGAGAGGCTGGTTCGCCTCCCTGTATAGCTCTGTTGCGGTGCTATTGCGAGCGGCCAATGCTGCTTGACGGCGTCGCTCCTGCTCATATTCGCGTAGTGTCTGGTGATATCCCTCCTGCTTGCCGTGTCATAACGCTGCTCATATTGTGGGCACTACGACGAAGATCCCATTCAAAGATCGTGCCGCCACGCTGGCAGATCGATGTACAGATTTTGCTGGTCGCTCTCGATAATCAGTTCTTCCTAGTGTGTCGCGGTCAAAATCGGTGAATTCGTAGCGTTGCCACGTCGTTTGTTTTTGTAAGCAGATGAGCGGCAGCGTTTTCTGCTTTGATCAGGTGATGGTAGATGGCAGAGCGTACATGGGCCATATAGATGCCGCCGAAGAGTCCATGCCAGTAGGTATCGTTGGCCTGAGCTTTCCATAAATCTACACAGCCGCTTTCTTCGGTTGCGCCGGCGGCATAGACCTGATCGTGGACGCGCAGCATTTTTTTATGCTGGTGTTGATCTCGGGATAGCGTGCCATAAAGTTACGCCAGAAGCCGCCGCGCATAAATTGCAGGAGGTCTTCCTGTTTATCATGTTCCAGCTTGTGCAGGATCTTGCCAAAGAGGAAATGATTTTTTTGCTGGGAGTGCCCACTCGGTCATTTCAATATAAGATGAGGTGGGAATGTAGATGCGTCCCTGTGCGGAATGCGTGCGTGCGTATTCGCCTAATGGCGTTGTAAATAGCCAGGAACTATTCTGTTCGAGAGCGCGAAAGAACTCTTCCACCCAGCCGCTTTTGCCATCATGGCCCCAACTGTATGTATTGGTTTCGGGCCAGCTCCCGAACTTCTCGCCATCATCGCCCATCACAATAATGCGCTTCCCATCAGGTGTTGCCAGGGAACGGAACGCATCAATCGTCTCATGTACTGGTCGCCAGGGAATGGTATAACGCAGTGTTTTGCTGGTGGCGTACACCTTCAAGACGCTGCTCTGGTCCTCGGTTGCATAGTAGCCGTAGAGATCCTTATCCTCCAGTCCGACGTTTTTAAAATGGATGTCGTCGAGGACCGTCCATTCAATATCGGCTTCGCGGATCATGCGTGGTAGGCTCGGCTCCCATACGCGTTCTGCAATCCACATGCCAGTCGGCTTTGTGCCAAAGTCATGCTCGATGCGTTCAGTCAGGCGGCGGATCTGCGCTATTTTATCGCTATCGGGGATAGAGGGTAAAATAGGTTCATAGTAGCCGCCACTCACCATTTCGACCTGTTTGCGTTCGTACGAGGGCCGCAAGGCGCTGCAGAAAATCAGGGTGGACCTCTTCTAACCAATCCAGCAGCGATCCTGTATAGTGCAACGAAAGGCGAATGCTAGGATGTCGCTCTAATGCCACAAGCATCGGTAAATATGCTTCCTCATAGACCTGTTGAAAGACCCAGGGGAAATTGCCCACAGGCTGATGGTTGTGGAGCAGTAAGTCCGAAGTGAATGCTGCTGGTGCGCCCTGTTGTCATAAAAATAACCTTATGCAAAGGGAGTAGTGTGACGCTCTACAAAGAAAAATGAGTCTTTGCTATTCACTATATCACATCATATATGTCCTATATTTTTGCTGGAACGAAACTGGAGGAGGAAGCGTTGTTTGTGCTCGTGACATCTCCCCATGCCTCGAAAGGAGACGCCTCTCGATCTCCCCGTGCCTGAAGGGCTGGGGTTTTAGGAGGCGGCGTGATAAAAAAGGGGGACAGCGGGCCATACCCGCTGTCCTTAATGGTGTGTTTCTCGTCGCTTACTAGTTGGCTCATAAATGACATAGCCCACTGCCGCTATCTTTTTTGTAAATGATATGTGAGGTGGATACACATTGCGCCATTAAGTTAGCGAGCGGGCTATGTTCCTGAAGCACGTACGTTGTTTTATTGGCAAATCTTCCCTATTTGCTTCACATAAAGATCATAGCAATTCTGAGCTCCTATCTTTTTTGCAGCCGGGCTATACATCATGCCAGGTGGTATTAGTCGCCTGCACTCCGGCGCAGAAAGTATCTTTTCGTGTCGACTCTTCCATTTTTATCTGTGGCTTTTACAGCAGCGCAAACGATCTTCTCTCTGGTCTGAAAGATCAGGCGGTCACAGGTCCAGTAGTCCGAATAGATATAGCGGATTTTGAGGACATCGAGGCGGGTGATGAATCCATGTTCTTCTTGATTATAACGAGTAGTATCTGGGACATTGAGATGCTGATCGATGACCTGGGTAGCAAAGATATCCTCGTTGGCGGTGACGAGGAGGTGTAGGGAAGATACCTGTAAAGGTATTGATCGTTCCTAGGAGACAGGCTTATGCCAATGAGCAGCAAGACACCTCGGCGCAGGAAAACGCTGATGCGTGCCAGATGTACAGCCACAGTAACTTGTGCGACCCGCAAAGCCAGGGGCTTAATAGCATTGATACCACTCCAGAGAGGCCAGAGCAATGCGGGAGTTGCTACCAGAAGCCGATGAGATAACGCGAAGTTGCAACAGGGAAAAGAGCTGCATTAGGACTGAGGGCAAACAGGCCAAAGGTGATGCCGCGACTGCCAGGAGGGCAAGGCGACCAATCTGGCGTACGACGAAAGGTTTTTCCTCTGGTGACCATTGAGATGGAAAATGTCTGCCAGTAGGGTTTGAGCAAATAGAGTGCCAGGAGGGTTGCAATGATCCATAAGAGTTACGACTCCCAGAGGCCAGACAGTGTGGGTAAGGGTACATTGTAGTGCGTATAGGGACTGCTGAAACTTACAGCGTGGGCCTGCAAGATTGCCACGCCATCAGGTCTGGTTGTAACGGGGCAGAGTGGGCTGGCATTTGTCGCTGTGGGCAGGCTGATCTGGAATGCATCTCTGAGCTGGTAGGGAAGTAAGACATAGAACGGTTTCTTGTAATGCTAGAAATATTAGATATGCTAGAGACACGATGATTATTCCAAAACGTAACAAAAATGTTATTTGCAAAGTTCTGAAATGTTGGATATTATAGATAATTAATGGCATGCGCCAACGATAAAGGTCACTAATAGAGTGAGTACCTGGCCATGAGAAACATTTGAGCACTTCTCGATTGAAGATCTCTCTACGACAAAAGAGCAGCAGGATAATCGCACCCATGAGAATAAAAGGAGCGACCAGCAGATGGCTCCATATGCCAAAGCCTGCCGCTAATCCACATCCGGCATAGGCCAGCAGGCGTCTTTTCCGTTGCGTGCCATCTTGAACGGAGAGGCTGAGCCAGGTAGCTAAGAGCAGAATTAAGGTGCCAGAAACCAGTGTCTCGGCATCGCCACCGACGGCAACCAGCTCGCGTGTCAGGATTGCATCTGATCCCAGTGCTAATAAAAATAGGGTTACAAGTGCCCATTTTTTTGAGAATAGTAAACTGGTGAGCAGATACATAAAGGAAAGAAACAAAGTAAAGAGAAAGATCATGCCCAGGCGTAAGGTAAATGAGGAGATGCCTAAAAAGGCATGAAAAAAGTAAAATACAAAAGCGCCAAGATAGGCCTCGGCTGCTCCCATATAGTTTTGATCATAGAAAAATGTGGGCAGTCTCCCCCCTGAAGGCAATGTGAAGCGCCATTAACCCCATCGTTCCTTCATCGCTATCAAGGAAGGGCCAGCCCATCTGGATCAGCCAGACACGTATTGCTATCGCCAGGGCAATAATGATCGAAGCACCTATCCAATAGGCACTGAACCTGGGAAATCGCAGTGATATTCCCTTCCAACGCGACATATGCTTTTAACTCCTTTTTACCGGAATATATATTCTATGCATTCTACAACACTATGTTACTATGGTATTGTGATATAAAACGAATATGCCAGCCCTTTGGACAGAACTTCTGGTTGCTATAGGCCAATAGGGTTATATATAACATCCTTTCGTGTATATAGGCAAGGATATCTCATTTCCTCGTGGGAGACAAGGGGTTGAGGCATGCAAATCTTGAGTGAATTGATGGGACTGATGCAATGGGATAATAAATGGCACCCGTACAGCATTGGCAATTATTGCATTTTATGTATGAGTATAAACCATTATTTAAAAATTTGCTGCCAATGGTGTACGGGTGCCATTTATTATCCTGCTGCTAAAACCGCTCCACACGTCCCTCAGTTACTTCGCCATCGGTGTCGATAGCAAAGATACGAGCATAAGGAGGCTCGGGATGATGGCGGTAAGAGAAGATCAAATACAAGTAGCCACTTCGTTTTGCCCATTCAATGTCGCGGGAGGAAGGATAAGCTTCGGAACGAGGGTGAGAATGGTAATAGATCATGTCGCCATCGTAGGCATCAATGTCGTTGTAGATGCGTACGATGTCGGCTTCACTGATAATTGAGAAGTCATCAGGAAACTCGGCAGCGTTAGCGGTTGGATAGTTCTTAACGACGGTCCCATCCTTGCTACCGAGTGCACCACAGGCTTCGTCGGGATAGCCTGTGGTGATATGAGCAACCATCTCGTTATAGATTGCTTCAGGGATACGCACTGCGAAATCTGGTTTTGTTACCATAATATTTTTGCCTCTAAATTATCTTCAAGTGTCTGTAGATCGCGTGTCCACAGGTCTTCGCTCAGGTATTTCCAGCCGCCATCGGCCAGGAGCACAACGATTTTGCCCTGTTCCATACTATCAGCCACGCGCAAGGCGGCATGCAGTGATGCGCCACAGGATGGGCCGGCGAAGATGCCTTCCTGGTCCTTGAGCTGGCGGGTGCGACGAATAGAGTCCATCGAATAGACGAGGATCTTTCCATCGATCAAGGAACCATCGAAGACGGGCGGAACGAAGCCATCTTGCAGGCTGCGTAATCCCTGTACAGCTTCGCCCTGCATAGGTTCGGCGGCGATGGCTTTGATGGCAGGATTATATTCTTTCAGGCGACGTGCGGTGCCTGTGAGCGTTCCACCAGTGCCCAGTCCTGCCACGAAGACATCGATATCGGGCAGATCCTGGATAATCTCCGGAGCCGTCCCATAATAATGTGCATTCGGGTTGGCCTGGTTGCCGTACTGGTAGAGCATCGTGTACTGCTCATTTTTAGCCACCAGCTCTTTTGCCATTTCGACGGCACCATTGCTACCACGAGTGCCGGGGGAAAAGATGATCTGTGCGCCGTAGAGTTCCAGCATCTGGCGACGTTCGCTGGTTACATTATCGGGCATGACGGCGATGAACGAATAGCCTTTGACACGTGCGATCATCGCCAGCGCGATGCCTGTATTGCCGCTGGTTGGTTCCAAGAGGTCGCACCGGGTTTGAGTGTGCCATTGGCCTCGGCCTCTTCAATCATGCGCAACGCAATACGATCTTTGACGCTGCCAGTCGGATTTGCGCCTTCCAGTTTGGCATAGATTTCGACGCCGGGACGAGGGCTAAAGCTCTTCAGTTCGACCAGCGGAGTATTCCCAATTGTCTCCAGTATGCTGCCGTAGCGCATAACGCAAACTCCTAAAAACCACCTGCCATAGCAGGCAAGAGAATGACGGTATCGTTAGAGCCGATGCTCGTCTGTAAGCCTTGCAGATAACGTACGTCCTGATCATTGACATAAACATTAATAAAGCGGCTCAGTTCCTGTGTCGGGCTGAATTTGCTCTTTGAGAGTCGGGATAGTGCTGGAAGAGGTCGTGTGAGCACTTCGGCGAGTGTATTGCCCTGAGCTGAGACCTGTTTTGAGCCTCCGGCTGAAGCGCGTAGGACAGGGGCGAGACGAACGGTTGCCATATATATTCTCCTTATGATGTTCAATCATTCACATCATCGTTAGGGACCCATGGATTGGGGCGTCACCTTGCGTGCGCCCAATTTGTCAATGAATTGCGTTGGGCCAATAGGACGGGGGCGCATGCAAGGTGACGCCCTACCGATATTTCTATGTTTTCATCCCGAAGGATGAAGTAATGTTATTAGCGAGCTGGAACTGCACAGACTTCTTCATAAGTCGGCAGATCTTCCGGGATGGGCGTGTTCGCCACAGGCCGGGCAGTTGGGATCGCGATAGAGGCGCAGTTCGTTGAACTCGCCAGCCAGAGCGTCGTACGTCAACAGACGACCAACCAGCGGATCGCCCAGGTTCAGCAGAAGCTTGATCGTTTCGGTTGCCTGCAGCAGGCCAATAATGCCAGGCAATACGCCAAGGACGCCAGCTTCAGCACAGCTTGGTGCGAGTGCAGGAGGGGGCGGCTCTGGATAGAGACAGCGGTAGCAAGGGCCGTCATAGGGCTTGAAGATCGTTAACTGACCCTCAAAGCGGAAGACGCTGCCATGTACCACAGGCTTGTTTGCCAGGATCGCGGCATCATTGAGCAGGTAGCGGGTGGGAAAGTTATCGGTGCCATCGACGATTACATCATAATCGGCGATGATGCGATGCACATTTTCCTCATCCAGGCGTTCGATGTAGGTATTGACCTTCACATCTGGATTTAGTTCGGTGAGCGTCTGGCGTGCCGACTCAGCTTTGTACTGTCCGATGCGTGCGGTGTTATGCAAAATCTGGCGTTGTAGATTGCTATCGTCAACCACGTCGGCATCAATGATACCAAGGGTACCGACGCCAGCGGCAGCGAGATAATAGGCGGCAGGAGAACCCAGGCCACCAGCACCAATCAGCAGGACGCGCGAGTCGAGCAGCTTAAACTGGCCCTGTTCACCAACTTCTGGAATGAGAATGTGGCGGCTATAGCGTTTTGCCTGAGCATCGCTCATCGTGCGTGGCTGCACAAAATTATAGCCACTGGCCTTCCACTGGCCGAAGCCACCAGCCATCGACACGACATCCTCATACCCCATCTGTTGCAAGGTGTTGCCAGCCATGAGTGAGCGTACGCCACCGGCGCAGTACAGCACGACCTTCTTCGATTTATCCGGTACGGCCTCTTCTATTTGCAGTTCGAGGTAGCCGCGTGGAACATGAATAGCGCCGGGAATATGTCCCTCACTCCATTCATTTTTCTCGCGTACATCAACCAGGACGAAATCCTGATCCTCGGGTACTACCTTTCTGCTCAAGCTCGTCATGTACCTGGTTCGCCGCCCATTCTGGTACCTGCTTGCGTGCCTTGCGCAGAATTTCACGGGATGCTTCACCCATGTCTGATCACCTCTTTGTTGATTAAGTAAATCAATTTAGTTTCTAGTAGTCTAACAAAAGCTTACCATGTACATTTTTTGCTTGTCAAGGAATGTCTGGTTAGCTATGGGGTGTCTCTTCTATAAAGACGTTCATAGATATCAACACCTGAGAACGTGAGAATTTATTCCTTAATATAAACACGACATTCTTATGTGCAAGGATAACTAGCTCTTCGCTGAAACTTCGTGCTTGTCTCCATACGTGAGACTCTATAGAATACATAAGATATCACCCTCTTTACGTGTGAAACTGGGTAGGGGCGTCACCTTGCGTGCGCCCGTTGCCAGATGAGCAATGTCCATGGGAATCGGGCGCACGCAAGGTGACGCCCCTACCCAGTTTTCGATCATTGTTTATCCAGATGCATAGTTTAATTGTATATAAAGATTGGAGGATGTTGTATGGATGGAAGTTCAAATGAGAAGCAAACTGATGGACAAAATGTGCCATTAGAGGATATTGACGCCGACTGCCAGGGCAAGAGGGAACCACACGTGCAAAAATCTTACAGAATATTGCCAGTGGCGCACGTTCTCCAGAGTTACAAGTGCTGCGCCAGGGAATACTCGGTCGAGCAGGAGGACTACGCAACAAAATGGCTTGAGCCAGGAGTACAATAGCGATCAGTTCCAGTCCAATCCTTCTGGTCGTCAAGATGGGTATAGTGAGACGCAAGGAGCTGGCTATGGGCAGGCGCAAAATACTACCGGGCAACCAGCGGATGCCACTCAGGCCCAGAATGACTACGATCCTACCCATAGTGGCGTAAGGCATGCACAAAATCAGCCCGGCACGCGCCCACCCGACCCTGGTCGTGAGACTGGTACAGCGTGGGGTGAGGATCAGCAAATGGGTGCGACGACTGATACTCCTGATCGTAAAAATCCTGCTGGTTAGCGAGAAATTTGAGTAGTTCTAGAAGAGCTTTCAATAATATGTAAATGCTATTCTTGAAAGGAGATAAACTCTATGCAAGAACAAGCCAAAATCCAACATATTCCTATTAAGATGTATCGTTCGCCTGAACGCCTGGTGATTGCCGCTCCTATGCCAGGATCGGAGCCAGAAGATATTCTTGTGAAGGTGAACTGAGGATAATGTGGTGATGCAGGGAGATATTCGTGGTTTGCTCAAGGATGTCAAAGAATTGCTAACCGACGAGTGGAGTGTGGGTAGTTATTATCGTGAAATACAACTGCCCAATCCAGTTGATGGTGAACACGCCAACGTGACGTATGGCAATGGGGTGCTGGTGGTGAATTTGCCGATCAGCGAAAAAACGGTTACAGCTACATTGGTCCTGGAAAAAACTGGTAGTGCTCGTGGTGAGCGTGTCGGTAATGCCGGACATGCATAAATCGAGATGAAAGGGGTATGGGCTTATTCACTCTCGTTCATTGCGCCCCTACAGTTGGCACATCATCTTTTGCATATACCTGCTTCTTGTATACGCTATTGTAGGGGCGCAATGAACGAGAGTGAATAAGCCCGTGCGCTTCCGCAGTGAATAAGTCCGTACGCCTTCCAGTACATACTCCGTTACAATGCAATCCGTCCCATCGCTGTATTCCACGGTTCCACATCCCTATGAATTGCATCTGGATTTGTTTTGCGTATCCGCGCCATCTCAGCAACCAGACGTTGTAGAGGTACGATTGCGACCAGTGGGCGTACCAATCTGGGAACCGAAGCAAAACGCAGATCCTCATCCTGCACGCCACAGGTCAGTGCTATAACTCCCAGATCTTTTAGTACCGCACGTAATGTTTGTGTACGCCCTCCGTCGTCATCGACGGGAGTGATGGTAATAGCGCCCATACCAGTGCGGAAGGCGGCGGGTGGTCCATGTAACGCCAGTTCGAGGTGCATCCCTTCGGCCCACTGATAAGTACCCTCCTTAATCTTCAAGGCGGCCTCTTGCGCGGTTACCGCATCCAATCCTGCACCAGTCACTAAAATTGGCTCGTGTCCAATCAGACGTTCAGCCTGTGCTATTGGCGCGGGGAGTGTCAGGGTGTCTGCTATGGCGGTAGGAACGTTCTCCAGAGCTGATGTCAAAACCTCGCCAGGAGAACCAACCAGTGTTGACACGATTTGTCCTAGTGCTGTCAATGCTGTTACGTATGAGACGGTATGGGTACCAGATCGTTCGCCGGGACAGGTGCGTATCACAATATCTGCTGCGATCTGGCTGGTTTCTTCGCCGCTTATGGCTACGGTTGTTGCACCAACTTTGTGTGCCTTTGCCAGTATCTCATTAGGAAAGCGCTTATTTCCACGGTGACTCACTACCACTACCTGGTCGTCTGCCTGGATTGGATAATTGAGCGCAAGATCATGTGCATTTACCACGGCTGGTCGTAGTGTTCCACTCGATAGCTCTGTGACCCATTGCGCCGCAACCGTACAGGCATGGAGCGATGTTCCAATGCCCGTGAAAATAACTGGTCTGCTGCGATCTAACGTTGGTACCTGGATACGTTCGAGCAGGTTGCGTATGGCTGCTGGCTGAGATGCGATCTGGTCATCTAACGCGAAATGCATGGTTGTTTCTCCTTATATCTAAATCGATCTGAATAAGTGTTATTATAGGTTGACTAATGGCTTTGCCTCAAGAGCCATTTTTCACTATGATAACCATGCCACTTTGCGACGCTTAATAGAAAAGAAGGGTATGTCTGCTAGGCTGGAAAATCTATCAACGAATTTTTTCTCTTGTTTACGTTGGACTCTACTTCAATAGAGCCACTCTATCTTCAACTATATAATAGTCTACGTCGCGCTATTCTGACTCTCAATGAATTGATGCGAAAATAATCGTAGATAAGGTATCGTTGATGTGCAATAGGCTTAAACGGTATCTTATCTATGATTTCTCTGATTGGATCTGGTGGGTATGCAAGTCTAGCGTAAAAGAGTCAACCAATTGGGCCGGGTTACGCCAGGGTTCTTGAGGGCGAGGCACGGAAAAGTAGGAACCTTTCAACGTCTTACCATCAATCTCCATTAACAGGTAGCCGTGTCGATCTTCACAGTATTGTTCCAGTGTGACGCCCATGTCTGGGAACTCGTACGGAGGCTTAATTGGCGCACCCTGGACCTTGAGCATATAGTGAAGATTCCAGTAGCCACCAGCGCCTGCCACGATATATGGAACCGTGCGCCCCTGAATTGTGCGATTGAAGCGCTGGTAGTTATGTACATGCCCGGCAAAGACAGCATCAGGAATGCGTCCTGTGTGCTCAATTGCCGCATCGAGAATCTGACCCATATATTTACTACCACTATGGAACGTGTCGGCGGAATAGATTGGATGGTGCATGGCGACGATGAGTGCTTTGTCCTGTGGTGCGTTGGTAAGCTCTGATTCGAACCAGGCAATCTGGTTGTTATCCAGCCAACCTCCTTCAGGTACATTTGTGTAGAGACCGACGAAGGTGGCGAACGGAGTCTCCAACGTCCAGTAGACATTGGGTTGCGTCATCGCATCGCGTCCACTATCACCAGCCTCGGAAGTGAGATGTGGCTCTGCAGCGCAAAAATTTTCTACAAATGCTGCCAGTGAAGGAACTGATGAATCGATAATATCGCCATCGTGGTTGCCAGGAATGGCAAAGATTGGTGCGGGATAATGCACATTTGGGTCATAGAATTGAGCATAATATTCGCTGGCCTGTCCATAGTAATACACCACATCCCCCAGGTTATAGAAGAAAGCCGGATGAGTAGTCGGATCAGATGAGGAAAAGTCGTTTTCCATATGGGATACCACAAGTTGCTGTGATTGCGGCGCTTTCACACCGCCTGTATCGCCAACGATATGAAAAACCATTTTTCCTGCGGCCCGAATTGCTTGCATAGTTTGCAGCCGGGAGAACACTATCCAACGAGAGGTGATACGGGGATTGACCTGTAGGAGCGGGTAATGGTTGCCTTGTCTGGTTAGGAAGGGCTTCCGGGGTGCGGCTAATAATGGGAATTTCTGTAGCGGGAGCTAGATGGGGAATACGACGACTAGAATCACCTGCTGACTGACTCATAAAATTTCTCCTTTTTACAAGAAAAGTGTAATTCACGCAAAGGACAATTGTAGTATAGCATGATATTGTTATGTTGTAAACATATTGTAGTGCGTTAGAAATATTTTTAAACATCGTTTAATATTTCATTATCTATATATTTTTACATTATTAACATGGACTAAATGATCGGCGTCAGAATGATATAATCAAAGAGAACCATTCTAACGGGAACTCGGTTAGCTCTCAATGTGGAGCTATCAGTAAAGCACTCTATTCAGGCTGTTATCTTGTAACCAGCGACGGTTCTGGATTTCTGAAGGGAAGGTGCAGGCATGAGCTTGTTACGTCAGGGCAAAGCGCAGGCTCTTACTCTCTATCTGGGTGAGTCTGATCAATGGCGGGGCAAGTCGCTTTATGTGGCGATCATCCAGTACTTACGTGAGCAGGGATGCGCGGGCGCTACTGCTACTCGCGCTATCGGTAGCTATGGTGCTGGTGCACGTCTCCATGACAGCGGTGGAATTCACTGGTCTTCTGATGCCTCAATAATTATCCAGGTGATCGACCAGCCAGCGCGTTTACACCGTCTTTTGCCGCATTTACAGGAGATGCTCAGCGGCGGTTTGATGACTCTGCATGATGTTGAGGTGCTCAAATACACGCATGCCCGGCGTCATGGCCTCTCAACAAAGATTAGTGTGCAGCAGGTCATGGAGACGCTGGTTACCACTGTGCAGGAAGATACTCCCGTTGCAACGGTCATTGATCTATTGTTAAATGCTCCTTTCCGTGTTCTCCCCGTACTCGATAAGCAGCGTCATTTGAAGGGCGTAATCAGTACAGGTGATCTCATTAATGCAGGCGTGCTACCTATGAGGCGGCGGCTGGTGCGTACTGCGCTGGAACTGGACGAGCAGAGTGTAGAGGCGATCGAGATGCCCCTGGAGCAGGCGCGGCAGAGTTCGCGTACAGCGCAAGAGATCATGAATCGCCAGGTATGCACCGTGAGACCAGAGCAGTCGATACGAGAAGCCGCAGAATTGATGCTCGAAACTCGATTGCGGCGTTTGCCCGTTGTTTCTTCTGATGGTACATTGAAGGGCATGTTGACACGAGCAGATCTACTCCAGATTGTCGTCACCAGTCCTTTAATGAGTCCTTCTGCTACCAATTCCACACAACCATTACCTCATCGCGATGTGCGCTCTTCGCTTCCCGTTCAGCAGCAGTCCATAGCCGATTATGTTAATCCTGAGGTAGTAACCGTCAATGAGCAGGCATCGTTGGATGAGGTGGTTGATGCCTTGATCCTCTCATCGCTCAAGCGCGTAATTGTGGTTGACGCTGAGCATCATGTGAAGGGTATCATCAGCGATGTGGATGTGCTGGCTCGTTTGCAGGCAGATATGCGACCGGGCTTACTCTCTTTGCTCACAGGTTGGGCCAGTGGAAGGCAACGACCCTCACCAGGTCCTCTCTTACTCTCAAAGGCTGGCAAAAATCCTCAGATTGCGGTTGATATCATGAATACGGAGGTTGTTACGGTTTCTGAAACTTCGACTGTTCAGGAGACTATAGAGCAGATGATGACGATGAAGCGCAAATTTTTGCCCGTGATTGATGTTGAGGGGCAACTGGTGGGAGTTGTGGGACGTTCTGATCTATTGCATGTGCTTATCAAGCAAGTATAGAGTTGCCAGTGCTAAAAGGATACTATATGTATGGCTATGAAACGAGTACTGTTCAGAGCAGGGAGACGCATCCGTATTTTTGTAAGTGAGGGAGAGGAGTGGCAAGGCAACCCTCTCTATCGTGCGCTGCTAGAACTTGCCCGGCGTGAAGGAGTTGTGGGTGCAACGGTCACGCATGGCATTGAAGGGTTTGGTCCTGAACTGCATCTCACGACGGATCGTCTGCCCGATATTGCTGACCATCTTCCTTTACAGATCGAGATTATCGAACATGTCGAACGTATTGAAAAGCTTCTTTCTCTGCTAGATGTGATGGTTCAGCGAGGCATGATGACCATTTCACCTATCGAGATTATTTCTTCCCAGGAGGCGCAATGACTTATTTCTCTGGATGGTTTTATCTGCTGTGCCGGGTAGATGGTGGAGGCTCCGTCTCGCCGACATCAGGTAAAAGGACATCATCTTGAATATCAACATGCCCGTTTTGCTCACTTACATCAGCAGGAAGTATATTCAAGATCCCTCTCGCAGCCAAGTTGCTGCCAGGTCGTATCCTTTTCACGCAGACCTGTCCAAGAAGATCGCCCGCCAGTACAGCCAGTATGCCCCCTGTGATGCTGAGTACCATGTACAGCAGGCCAGGAAGCCAGTGTCCCTTCTCAAATTGTAGAATGTCGCCCAGGGCGAGGCTACTGAAGGTCGTATAGGCTCCCAGAAAGCCAACATTGATGAACAGGCGGCGCGTAGGTCCGATCAGAAAGGTTGCATCCGCCAGGGTGGTGAAGAAAGCGAGCAGAAACGCACCTGTGAGGTTGATCAATAGAATATCGTAGGGCCAACTATTGCCAAGACGGGATTGTATGAGCATACTGAGGAGGGTGCGTGCGATTGTTCCACAAAAACCGCCCGCGAAGACGGCCAGGATGCGTCGTCGTGCCGAAAGTGTTGTTGCCATCATAGCACCTGTCCTAGAACTAAACCAAGTATACCCGCACTAATGCCAAGTGCAAATGTACTACCATAATAAAGAAAGCTCTGCGTATTACTACCTCCGCGTGCCAGTTGAACGCCCTCCCAGTTCATTGTGCTAAAGGTGGTATATCCGCCCAGAAAGCCAGTTGCCAGGACTGATTGCAGTGGCGGTGCAATAAGCTTTTTTGCGGTTAATGCGAAAAAAAATGCAATCAAAAAAGCTCCTGTAACGTTAATAAGCAGTGTTCCCAGAGGAAATGTTGATCCTGTTCGCTCAGCAACAAAACGCCCAAGGAGGTAGCGCACGATAGCCCCTATTGCACCTGCAAGCCCGATTCCCCCTATCAGTAACACTGATTCCATACCCATGCAACCTTTCTTGATATGCTCACTTTCCTACAAAGCATCTTATAGTCATGAATATAGACTTTGTAGGACACAAAAAAAGCTCCTGATTGACCTATAGAAGTGTCATCAGGAGCCATTAGCGTCGATGCAGTTTCGCCAGTAGTGTATTTCTGACAAGGTGAGCTCCATCACCACGATTGTTATAAGATTACTATAATTCTGCATAGTGAGGGATGTCAAGTCTTTTATTTTTAAGAGCAACCAGGGGATTCTCCCTATTCGCAGGAGAGTGACGTGCTCCTATCCAGACTAGAAGCTATTTTATTGTGCAATGTGCACAATTATTGGCTAATTAATACAACGAATTTATCCATTGACTCAACGTGAGATAAAAAATATAATTAAGAAAATTGCATATTAGTGCAATTTGCACAAGGCCGATCCTCAATGATGATGTGAGTGGTGTGAGTGCAGGCTCTGCAATGATAGGCGACTTCCCCGGCATCCATGATGGTTGCAATTCCTCAGTGATAGTGTTGAGAAACAGTTCGTGCTGCATCAGATTATTTATCCATAAGTTGGAGAGAGGAGGTATTGATCCCCCTTAGCATTCCATACGCACTATTGGTTACTTCGCGAGACAGGGTAGGGCGTATGTGCATACAACTTGTTGTTTAGACCATTACAAGCGAGTGTAAGAGAAGGGAATTCTGCAATGATCGAACGACAGATACCAGAGGAGCAAGAGAGCAGTAGTACAAAACGACGTTTTAATAATCTGGTCAACAACCCGGTTATGGAAGATTATTCGCTACGCTATGCTCCCAGTACGTTTAGAAAATGGAGTGAGTATGCTGTGGCTACGTCTGCCCTTGGCGGAATTGCGTACCTGGCAGACTTCGCTATCGGTGCCTCAATCTTCGTCACCTACGGATTTACCAGCGCGGTCTGGGCCATTATTGCGGCAGCAGTAGTGATATTCCTGACAGGCATCCCCATCGCCTATTATTCGGCCAGGTATAACATAGACATGGATCTGCTCACGCGTGGCGCAGGCTTCGGCTATCTGGGTTCCACGATCACGTCCTTAATCTATGCCAGTTTCACCTTCATCTTTTTCTCACTTGAAGGCTCTATCATGGCTCAGGCGCTCAACCTGTACTTCGGCCTTCCGTTACCTTGGGCTTATCTTGTCTGTGCTCTACTTATCATTCCGCTAGTTGTATTTGGTATGACGCTACTCTCGAAGTTGCAAGTCTGGACGCAACCTATCTGGCTTGTTTTGCTTGTACTGCCTTTCCTCACTATTCTCATCAAAGATCCTGGAGCGTATAGTTCCTGGACGCACTTTGCTGGTTCCTCAAAGGGAGCTGGTTTTAATTTCCTGTCGGTTGGTCTGGGAGCAGGTGTCGCGCTCTCCTTGATCGCACAGATTGGAGAGCAGGTAGATTACCTCAGGTTTATGCCAGACAAAACGCCGGAGAATAGTAAGCGCTGGTGGATGGCGGTTATGAGTGCGGGTCCTGGTTGGGTTATTCTCGGTGCGATTGAAACAATTGGGAGGAGGCTTTCTCGCCTTCTATATATTCGCCACCGCCGGAGCTACCCTGGCTGTAGAGCCTATTCAACAACTTCTTCGAGGATTTGGTGTCCTGATCCCTATTCCGTTTCTGGCATTAACCGTTGCAACCTTCTTCGTTGTACTTTCCCAGGTAAAGATCAACGTCACCAATGCCTATTCAGGTTCTCTTTCCTGGTCGAACTTCTTTTCCCGCATCCTGCATTGGCATCCGGGACGAGTCGTCTGGCTGTTTCTTAACGTTGGTATCGCCTTGCTCCTGATGGAATTCGGCGTATTCGGATTTTTGAACGCGGTACTTGGCTTCTATTCCAACGTCGCTATCGCCTGGATCGGGGCGGTCGTAGCGGACCTTGTAATTAATAAGCCGCTGCTCAAATTGAGTCCCTCGTATGTCGAGTTCAAGCGAGCGCATCTTTATAGCATCAACCCTGTCGGGTTCGGGTCCATGCTCATCGCCTCGGTCATCTCGGTCATGGCCTTTTTCGGCTTCTTTGGACCTGTTGCGCAGGCCTTCTCTCCCTTTCTGGCAATTCTGATCGCGTTCATCCTTTCTCCAGTTCTCGCAGTGCTCACCAAGGGCAAATATTATCTTGCCCGTACGAATACTCTTGAGCATACTCCTGAAACGAAGGAATTGCGCGTTTTAAATTGTACAGTATGTGAGGATGATTACGAATCTTTAGACATGGCATATTGCCCCTTTCATAAGGGCGCGATCTGTTCCCTGTGCTGTACTTTGGAAAAAAATTGTCATGACATGTGTAAGCATTCGGCAGTAGAGCAGAAGGCATAAACATGTTGTAGCTGGCGTGGCCTCAAGGTAAACGTATCTTCTCTATCGAAGCACGAGATTGCCTTGAGCCATGCGTACTTGGAGAATTTTTCTCCCTCTTCCATTTTCATGGATAGCCGAAGCCGTAGCATGGAATCCCCCTTTTGTAGTACGAATGAAGGAGAATTGTAAACATGCCAGCATACGGTTTTTCTGTGAAAGCTGTGGGCAGTTTGATCTGTTGCTCTCATTCAATGCAGCGCATCATGCTGCAACCTGTCCAACCTGCCAATCTCATGCGAGACGCGTTTATACACCTCCTGGCCTGGTAAAAACTTCTGCTCCACTTACACGCGCATTAGATCGTGCCCATAAAAGTGCTTATCAGCCGGAAGTGATGAAACGCCAGCCGGTTGCGAGTGAAAAAGGAGCTTCGACTTCAACCTCTCATTCTCACGCTGGACGACCCTGGCAGATCGGTCATTGATCCCTTTTCTCGCTGAATTGAGATCATGCTACAAGAAGGATGAAATAGAGTTTGTTTGAAAGCAGAAGGAGTTGCAACCATGCCAGAGACTTTATTTAAAGTAGACTTAAACAAGCCGATGACAGAGCAGGAGGTAACAGGACATAATCGTTGGCATCCTGATATTCCACCAGTTGCAGCCGTCAATCCTGGGGCCGTCTTTCGTATGGAATGTAAGGACTGGACTGATGGGCAGATTAAGAATAGCGATACTGCTACTGATGTACGAGATATTGATCTTAGCGGTGTTCATATTCTGAGTGGTCCTATCGCGGTTAATGGAGCGGAACCGGGAGATGTGCTTGTGGTGGATATTCTCAATCTGGGGCCATTTCCAGGCCAGAATTAGAATGGGGATATACCGGTATCTTTGCTAAGCAGAACGGTGGAGGTTTCCTGACCGATTATTATCCCGATGCCTACAAAGCTATCTGGGATCTGAACGGCATTTATGCGACCTCACGCCATATTCCAGATGTACGCTTCGCAGGTATTTCCCATCCTGGCCTGATTGGTTGCGCCCCTTCGCATGAGTTACTGGCGAGATGGAACAAACGTGAGGCCGAACTGATTGCCACCAATCCAACTCGAGTGCCACCATTAGCCAATCCACCGCTTTCTGAGAATGCATTGCTTGGCTCATTGAAAGGTGCCGCGTTAGAGCGGGCGGCCAGTGAAGCTGCTCGTACTATTCCACCGCGCGAGCATGGCGGCAACTGTGATATCAAAAACCTGTCACGTGGTTCTCGCGTCTATTTTCCTGTGTACGTAAAGGGCGCGAACCTTTCTCTGGGAGATCTCCATTTCTCGCAGGGAGATGGCGAAATTACCTTTTGCGGAGCTATCGAAATGGCGGGTTGGATCGATCTTCACGTCGATATCATCAAGGATGGCGTCAACAAATTCAAAATGATTAATCCCATCTTCAAGCCGGGTCCGCTTGAGCCGCACTATTCAAACTACCTGGTCTTTGAAGGTATCTCCGTCGATGAGCATGATACTCAGTATTACCTGGATGCTCATGTCGCCTATCGTAATGCATGCCTGAATGCTATCGAGTACCTGAAAACGTTCGGCTATACGGGTGAGCAGGCATATATTATTCTAGGGGCAGCTCCAGTAGAAGGACGTATCAGCGGCATCGTGGATGTTCCCAATGCTTGCTGTACGATCTATCTTCCAACGGAGATCTTTGAACGCAATATTCTGCCTTCTTAGATCTCATCTTTAAAAATTTAATCCGTATATGCATCTCACAGGAAAACGAGATACAGTAGGGAAGTCACTTATTATTCCACGCCAGATTACTTGTGAGGGAACACGGAATAATAAATGTCTTCCCTATCTTGATCCACGGAATAATAAATGTCTTCCCATCTGGTCATCTTCTGGTACCGAAAACTGGATATCTGGGTTCATTTTTTAAAGAGCGTAATCAGGTTCCTACCATTTTTGATGTATTTCTTGTATAGGTGTCATTCTCTCGTTGTTTCACTGTGCCCCTACCAGATTCTTCCACAACCTTCGCATGGTAATATACAATCATAACAACATGTAAACACTTATGAGAATCGCACGATGCAAGGCTGTAACACGTTGAATAATGACAAAGGAGCGGAAGATGCAGGCACTTCTTGGTATCGACCTGGGCACAACAGGCGTAAAGGCGGCCCTCTTCTCAACGGATGATGGGCATGTGTTGGCCGATGCATTCCTCGATTATCCGCTGTATCATCCTCATCCTGGCTGGGCCGAACAAGATCCTGCTGAATGGTGGCAAGCGACCCTTGCGGCCATTCGCGCCTGCCTGAGTGCAGGGGCTGGACAGGGTGTGCAGCGGCTGATGTGCGCGGAATTGGCCTTTCGGGTCAGATGCATGGTGTTGTGCTTCTCGATGAGCATCATCAGGTGTTGCGCCCCTGTATTATCTGGGCCGATCAACGCAGCGAGGCTCAGTGTCGTTGGATGACCGAAAAAGTGGGAGCCAGCCAACTTATCGAATATGTCAGCAATCCAGCACTCACGGGTTTTTCTGCGCCCAAGCTCTTATGGGTTCGTGATAACGAGCCAGAATTATTTGCCAGAGCGCGTACGATGCTTCTGCCCAAAGACTATATTCGTTATCTTCTCACAGGCGAGATGGCGATGGAGATCTCGGATGCCGCCGGAACCTGCTCTGCTTGACGTAAAACATGGTGTATGGTCGCAGGAGGTGCTTAAAGGCGCTTGACCTTGAATCCAGCGTTGTTGCCGCCTGTGATTCCGGCGGATGCGATAAGTGGGAAGATTACCTCTAGAGGTTGCAGCTTTGACGGGGTTGCGGCAGGGACGCCCGTTGCTGGTGGTGGTGCTGATAACGCATGTGGCGCTGTAGGGAATGGAGTTGTCTCGCCGGGACTGGGCCTCGTCTCGGTTGGCACAAGTGGCATTGTGCTTGCCCATTCTGATACGCCTCAGGTCGATACTTCCGGTCCTGTTCCGCGTGTGCATACATTTAATCATGCCGTTCCCCATGCCTGGTATCTGATGGGCGTGACACAGGGAGCTGGACTTTCACTAGTTGGGTGCGTGATAATATTGGCTTACCCGAGCGTGCATTAGAGCGCTGGACAGGTATGGATGCCTATGAATTTCTTGCACGAGAGGCCGAGAGTGTGCCTGCGGGCAGTGATGGCTGCTATTTCTCCCCGTATCTGCAGGGTGAGCGTACGCCACACCTGGACCCTTATGCACGTGGGGGTTGGATTGGTCTCACCGCCAGCCATGATCGTCGTCATCTGATACGTTCTGTGCTGGAAGGGGTTGCCTTTAGCCTGAAAGACTGCCTCTCCATTATCCGCGAACAGGGACTACGCATAGACCAGATGCGAGCGACCGGAGGAGGAGCAAAAAGTCCGCTCTGGCGTCAGATCATCGCCGATGTCCTGGACACCGAACTGGTTCTGACCAATGCAAGCGAGGGACCAGCCTTTGGAGCAGCCTTGCTAGCAGGTGTTGCCAGTGGAGTCTATCGCTCTGTTCAGGAAGCTGTGCCAGCAAACCGTCCACGTCACACAACGTACCGGGCCGCGCTCTGATGTTGCATCATCCTATGCTCAAGCCTATGAAACGTATCGGGCGCTCTATCCTGCTTTGAAGCCTGTGATAAGCAAAAACGTGTAGAGGTTGCGTTAATGGTACCTATGTGGATGCATTTCTGATCCTCTCTCCGGTGGTGATGTTCCAGATCTGGACCGTTTTATCATTCCCTGCTGAAGCGACCCACATGTTATCGGACCATTCCTGGACTTCCTTTGTATCGATTATTGTTTCTTCGTTATCGTTGGGGAGATCGGGTAGCCGGGCGACGGCGTTGACGCGACGAGAATGCCCTTTGTAGGTGAAGATGCGTTTGCCACATGCCTGCCGGTAAGTCTTGCACCAGAGTGAGTGCGAATCCGTTATCCTTATGGCTGTGACTGATGAAAATGCGAGGAGCCGTCTGTAGTGAGGTAACTATCAATACCTCTCTTCCCTGCCATGTGGTGGTGCTTCACTTTATATCCTGAAATTTTTATATAATATATAAGGGATTATAGTGGAATACGGGATACATATCAATAAAAACGCTACTTTTTGCGTTGGTTTAACAGGCATTTAACGATTGTTTTTGTCGTTATGCTCTAGGCCTTCCTGCTTACCAAAGTTTCAGTAATCTATGAAGGTTTGGATCTATGAACTTTACTTGAGCAGTTCGACTTTCTTGCATCCTCTTCCGGTCTTTGAACGTTGTATGATGAATATGCTCTATCTGTTTACTTGAGATGGGAGCAAGGGAGAGAAAATTTACACGATCCATAAAGAGTTCCGTAAATTCTCCTCATCTCTAACAGCTTGATCATACGTTTCGATGACTCCTTGTTGCAGAACCCGAGTATTTTCCCAGCCGTTTGGTTTAGTAGGATAAATACCAGACCAGATTATAATGCCAGGAAGCTTTATGTACATATAGACGCTGCGAAGTCTTGTCAGAAGCCGGGAAAGATAAGGGGGCGAGTGTTATATCTGAGAAGCGAAACACGTAACGGTATAACCACCACATCATGCTGTTAGAGATAATGCTTTCCTTTGATTCGTCCAGGCTGTCAAAAAAGAGCATATGGTGTTCATATAGATTAGGAGTATGACTTTTTCCAAGCAAAAAGTCACTCCAATTTTTAAGAGCAGTATTTACATATGAAGCTGAATGGAGGATCATCTTGTTCAATATCCTCTGCAAATATCGTCGCTCCACGCCAAGCCAGAGAAATTATAAAAGAAAGTAACCATTCTTCATAGATAAATGACTTTTGTTTTTTGTCTTGGAATGGGATAAATATTTCTCGAGCAAATTGATTTTCCCATTGCGAGAAAATATTTTCACATTTTGCACAGAGAAGTCTAAATTTTGGGAAGTCTTGTATTCTTTGATTCGGTCGAATAGCATCCCGTAAGTAACCTGTTTCTGATGTTTTCTTAACCCATTCTGCTACGAACTTTGGAATCATATGACTCTTCTGAAGAGTACTATAGGTTCCACATAAAGCACAGTTTGCCTCTTTTAATATTTCTTTTGGCATTTGTCCCTCTCTTGATCGTTTTATCCTTCTTTCAAAATTATTGAGTAGTCTCGCTACCCTGCTTCGCGATTACTTTAGCGAAGATGCGAATAATATATCTCTCTCTTGATCTGTTTAGTCAAATACATTGATTGCTGTCAAAATACGGCTTTTCCATGAAGAGAGCCTGTTTGTTTCCCCTGGTGGAATGAACTCTGTCAATTTGTATCGACTATAAACAAGTAATTTTTATTGTGGTTTCACCACTGTATTATAATAATCACACACATCCGTCAATACACACTTCCCACAGCGTGGATGTTCATATACACAGACGCGTTGCCCATGGCGCAATAATCCTTTGTGGAAGTCATAGATCGCCCGCGCATCGTTGGGGAGGAGCGCCTGCAGAAGCGCGTGGGCGTTATCAGCAGTCACTTTCTTGCCGATCAGGCCCAGGCGACCACTCACTCGGTGGACGTGTACGTCAACTGGCAAGAGAGGCAACCGCAGCTAAAAAGCAGAACGCACCCAGTCGTCTTGGGACCAACTCCCTCAAAACGATTTAACCATGCCGCAGCTTCTTCAACGGGAAGTTCGCACAGAAAGTCGAGATTGAGGTTGCCGCGCTCTTCAGTGATCTGGCGCATGATTGCTTGCAGACGCGGCGCTTTGACTTCGGGCCAATTGACATTCGCAATTGCCGCCTGCACCTCGCCCATCGGCGCATCCCGTACCCCTTCCCAACTTCCAAAGCGCTTGAGTAGATTATCGTAGCCTGCTGCTGTCTGCTCATCCCTTGTGCGATGAGAGAGGAGAATATCGACCAGCATGCTCATTGGATCTTTTTTTGACCATTCAGAGACGCCATACAGGTCTGTCAAACGGCGCGTCACCTCAAGTGCTTTCTGTGCGAGTGCCTCTATATCGGGCGTTGGATATCCATAATCAGCTGTATTGCGTCGACGTGCTACCACAACATCTCTCCTTCTCTTACCCAACAATATCTCATAGATAGATCACGTACCAGAGCAGAGAAATGATGCGATATCTTCCCACAAGTAGAACCTTCAGAGCCAACGCCGCACTTTCTCTTTATAGGTAACGTATTGTTCTCCAAATTTCCGTTCCAGGTATGCCTCCTCGCGCTCGATCACGCCACGTGTCATCACGAATAGGGCTCCTGGCAACAGTAGTAGAGGCCAGAGCGTGTTTACCAGAATCGCAATACCTGTATAAAGTAATGTCATACCCAGATAGATGGGATTGCGCGTGAAGCGATAGGGTCCTTCCAGAATCAATGCTGTTGTTGGTTGCTCTGGATTCACATTAGTGCCCGCTCTTCTCATTCCGCGTAGGGCAAGAAAGGCAGGGACGATGGCACCTGCAATCAACGGAGCGCCCAACAGCCACCTTATCTTGCGTGGAACCAGTGGTAGAGGGAAGCGGCGATGCAGAAGCAGACTCACGATTAATGTTACTGCATAGATCAATGGCGGTGGTGCGATGACGCCTGCGTTATCTCTAACGGTATCTTTCATATAGTTTGTACTCCTTTTTAACTCTCTTACTGCTTGCATTATAGCCCATGAGTTTCAATGTGTAACTTAAGAAAGTTTAGGATGGAATAAAAGTTTGCTTAATACCGAGAAAAAGAGTCTCTTGAGCGAAACTAAAGAGAGAAGTGGTCCGTACTATTATCAGAAGTGATCGTTAAAGGTTTTATAAACAAGATAAGTAAAAGGAGATAAAAGATATGGAACTTGCACTTGTTTTTGCCGCAGCGTTACAACCTGGTGGAATACTGGCGTGGTTGATTGTTGGATTAGTCGCTGGTTTCCTGGCAGGTAAAGTTATGAGGGGCGCTGGCTATGGTATTGTTGGTGATATCGTCATAGGAATTATCGGCGCGTTTCTTGGTGGATTGATTGCGAATTTGCTCTTCCCAAGCGCAAGCTTTGGATTGATCGGTAGCATTATCGTAGCGTTTATCG
Source organism: uncultured Chloroflexia bacterium (assembly GCA_963731415.1). Taxonomy (GTDB): domain Bacteria; phylum Chloroflexota; class Ktedonobacteria; order Ktedonobacterales; family Ktedonobacteraceae; genus JACDAE01. Next base: position 41,275 of record CAVSVN010000013.1, on the reverse strand, counting down.
GTGCCTGTATACTGGTTGCTATTCTGCATGCCGTCACCGGAAATCGTCGCCGCGCGTACTAATAAGACAGTCATTGCTCTTTAAGTGAGCACAGGGGAGCAGCTATCCTGAAGATGGGTAGTTGCTCCCTTTATTTTGCCTGAGAACTGGCAAGCAACTATTACCTTATCTCAAGCGTGATACAGTATAGATATGAGGCGAAGGTGTTTATGATAGACGGAGAATGAGCTGAAGAGAGGTTTCACCATGACTACAAAACCACAACAGCAGAATCTACCTCCATTGGTACAGTTAAAGATAGATGCATTTGAGCGTCTGCAGCCTGAGTTCGAGGCAAGTTTCCAATTTGTGCAGGATGTACATGGGCAGACGCGTTTTTCAGCGTTTCCTGTGTCCGATGTTGTTCGTTACCTGCATGCGCTCTGGATATGTGAGTGCAAAGGTCGCTTGTTAAGTGTGCAAAAGACGGTAAAAGAATATGAGGGGAAGCGTTGTCTGGAACTTTTGCGTCTGTGGCAGCGTGAGGATACCGCCAGCGTTGTAGCCTTCTTGCAGCATAAATTAGATATGTTACCCCTGGCACAGATCACGCAGCAATATGCTGAGGCTCGTCAACTTCAGCAGGACGATGGATTAGCCCAGCGTCTGGCACATGGTCGTCTCATTATGCTAAATCGTGGTTTCAATTTGATACAAGCACTTGATGCTATCTTTGCAATTTCCGAAGACGCATTAGCAGGTGAAGTGCGTGCGGCCTGTGAGCGCTATGGGCATCTTCCTGAGCAGATAGAGCGGCAAGTGGAAGAGATGGATTCGCCGCTCTATTCCTATGTGCCTAACCAGGTGCTGGCGCAGCGCAATATGGTGGTAATGAACACATTGGGGATCAACGTCACGTTCCGCCCTTCTGATCTCCCCGGTCAGCGTTCATGGCGCGTCCTATCGCCTACAGAGCCGCTCAGCCCCTATGCTGAACACGTAGTTGAAGGCTACCAGGAACTGATTGCGCCTTTCCATAACAATGTCAAGGATGATCGTTTTGTCGACCGTCCTGAGCATAGTGAAGAAGGTACGGTCTAATTGGCTGTGTATTATGCTGAAAAGGGTAAAAAGGGTAGAGAACAAATTTATTGCGTCCGCCGTTTGATTGAGGTATCTCATCCACCAGAGGAAAATGTTGAGAGAAGGCGTAGGGGCGTCACCTTGCGTGCGCCCCATTGCCAGCAGCTATGCTCATGGGGGTAAGGGCGCACGCAAGGTGACGCCCCTACGCCTTTTGCTTCTAATAAATCATCTATGCACCTTCAGGCGCATTTACATAAGGCACATCAGAGGTAGCTTCCGCTTCGTCAGCTTCCCGGAAATCGATCTCCCTGGCCTCACGACCGATGGCGGCGAAGAGAATAACGGCCAGGAAGGAGCAGAGTGCAAAGATGGCGAGAGCTTTACCCAGATCAGGTTTTGCTACTGACCCCAGATTTTGTCCCAGAATGACCTCCAGTGTGACGACCCATGAGGCAAAGAGATTGCCTAACTGATAGGCAAGTCCGGGGAAGGTGCCCCGAACGTCGGTCGGTGAAAGCTCATTCAGGTGAGCTGGAATGATACCCCAGGCCCCCTGGACCATGAATTGGAGCAGGAATGCGCCGATAGCAATCGATGCCAGCAGTCCGATGCCAGGAATGCGTATCAGACCCGACCAGAATGGAATCATGAGAATACCGATAATACAGGCGATGATAATAGCCCGGCGTCTGCCCCAGTATTGTGAATAGTAACCGAAGAGAGTCCCTCCAATGATTGCACCGACGTTTGCAACCACCGTGATGATGGTTGTCGAACTCACCCCTAGAGCGAGCTGTTTTTGCAGAAAGGTACCCAGATTATCCTGTGTACCGTGAGAGAGACTGTTAAAAGCCGTCATAAGGACGATAACATAGAGAAACATGATGGGGTGAAGTCTGACAGCGTTCCAGATGCCTGCCCAGGTGCTGATCCCTCTCTGCCGATTAAGCGTCTGTCGATGTTCCCATACGGGCGACTCAGGGACGCGTGTGCGAATGAAAATGACAAGAATTGCTGGAATAACGCCGATGACAAACATGGTACGCCAGCTATTCAGTGGTGCAGGGAGGAAGGTAAAGACGACGAAGAAGACAAGGGCTGCGATCAGGTAGCCAAAGGCATAACCTTGCTGGAGTATGCCAGAGAAAAGTCCTCTTGATTCCCTTGGCAGAGCTTCCATGGCTAATGATGAACCAAGTCCCCATTCACCTCCCATGGCGACGCCAAAAAGAGCACGCATAATGATAAAGTAGGCGTAGTTGGGAGAGAACGCGGTGAGTAGTTCAATGATCGAGTACAGGATGATGTCGATCATTAGAGGCGTACGCCTGCCAAAGCGTTCCGCCAGTAGCCCAAAGAGCAATGCTCCTACCGGGCGCATAGCAAGCGTCAATGTGAGAGAGAATACGACTGCAGTCAGAGCGACACGAAAATCGGTGGAAATACGCAGAGTGACGAACGTGAGCAGAAAGTAGTCGAAGGCATCCAACGTCCAGCCCAGAAAGCTGGCAAGAAAGGTACTACGCTGTTCTCGGTTAAGAGACCTCATCAATGCCCATGCACTCATGTTTATGACTCCTTTCAGGAATGAAGCAAACACCGCTGTCTGCCTCGTATGCATGCAAAACGAATGAGATAACGGTATATAGAGACTCCTTTCGGCAGGGATGCAGTACTCAATTAAAGTGTATATCGAAAATATCTTAGAAGCAAGCATATTGACTTCTATTTTCAAGAGCCTTTTGCGAGTTGTCACAATCAGTATCAAATGTCGTTAAAACATCTTTTTCCAAATGTATATTGGTACAACTATATATATCGATGAATGCGCTTCTGAAGCGGTGTTGGAGGCGATGATATTGTAATTAAATTTACTGTTATGGTGCAGTTTAAACCACGTAAAAAAACGATTTGCTGTGTATCTTTTTTGCTTGCCGATTTGTGGGATAAGAGTACAAACAATGACATGCAAGTATATTGCAGAAGAGTAGTTTAAAGACTCTGGGAAGATAGAAGGCGTCCAGTTTCATTAATAGATGAAGTGTCAGGATTTCTTCTCAGCAATTGTATAATAACAAAGGAGAAAATTGATGACGACAAGGAATTCAACGCTAGTAGGTGTGTTTGATGAGCGTGCACAGGCTGAAAGTGCGATTGAACAGTTGCATAACGCGGGTATTCCCGATGATCAGATTACGTATTCAGGCAGTACTGCGGGTACAGGGAGTGGTTTTGCAGCGAGCATTAAGAGCTTTTTTACGGGCGAGGATGCAAGTACGAATGCCAATTCGTTGTTCAGTGATCTGACCGGTATGGGTCTTTCGCAGGACGAAGCTCAATATTATACCAATCAGTATCAGGCAGGTCATGCTATTGTGGCCGTCAATGCTGGTGACCAATGGCAGAATGCACAGACCATCCTGACCAGCAATGGTGCGTTCAACTATAATGCACAGCAGAGTGGATTGGGTACACAGTCGGTCAATACTGGATATGCACAGGCTGGAAATGCAACGGATTATACACAGAATACAGCTCCAGATTATGCGCAGACGGCTAACACAGGCTATGATCAGAATGCGCAAACCGCTGATTATACGCAAAGCAATGCGTATGCACAGCCAGGAGCCTACGCGCAATCAGGAACGACTGATACGGTCAACACAGGATACAATACCAGCGACACTGGTGATTATGCTGGTACCGATGAAGAGCGCCGTTTGAAGTTACGTGAGGAGCGCCTCAATGTTGGCAAGCAGACCGTGCAGGCAGGTGAAGTGGGCTTACATAAAGAGGTAGTTGAAGAGCAGAAGAACATTGACGTGCCAGTCAGTCACGAGGAAGTCTGGGTTGAGCGCCGCCCATATGGTGAGGAGCGCCCGACCGATGCTTCTGTTGGTCAGGACGAGACGTTCCGCGTACCGGTTAGCCAGGAACAGGTCACTACAGACAAACAGACGGTAGAGACGGGCGAGGTTGCACTTGGCAAACGTACAGTACAGGGTCAGCAGCGGGTCTCCGATACGGTGCGTCGTGAAGAGGCACGTGTGGATACCAATGGTGATGCGCAGGTGAATGAGTCAAACCCCGATCAGGGCAATTACTAGTAAACGAGCGCTGATGTAGATAGGGAACGGTTTATTGGAGAGGTTCTGAACCGGGACAGGATGTATATCTTGTTCCGGTTTTTTTAACAAGGACCCGATTTCTCAGAAGAGCGAAATCGGGTCCTTGTTTATCTGTATTATTGAGCATTGTTAGCAAACAGCATTATTAGCCTTTTACTAGAGAAGAGGCTCCATCGATCCATACCTCAGTCCCAGTAATGTTGCGTGCCGCATCGGAAGACAGGAACATTACGAGTTCCGCCACATCCTCAGAGGTTGCGGGCTTGCCACCCAGAGGTATTGAACCCTTGGGAAATTCTGTTGGAAACTTGATCTGCTCTACATTACGGGCTTGCGTGTTATCGCTGATCTCCGTGTCAGTTGCGCCGGGACAGACCACATTGACGCGGATATTGCTCTGTGCCAGTTCGACGGCGAGCATCTTCGTCATTGCTACCTGAGCTGCCTTGGTCGCTGAATAGGCTGTAGCACCGCTGTTACTAAAGACGCGTGTACCATTGACGGAGGCGGTAACAACAATACTGCCGCCTTGTTTCTTTAGATACGGCACAGAGCACTTTATGGTCAGAAATGTGCCGGTAAGATTGGTACTGATGGTGCGATTCCACTCCTCAAGTGTGAGTTCTTCAATCGGTGCCCAGACACCATTAATACCTGCATTCGCGAAGACGATATCGAGGTGTCCCCAGCGCTCCACTGCCTGCTGAACCGCGCCCTGAATTTCGTTCTCGTTGCTTATGTCAGCGATAGCGGTAATTGCTTCATTGCCTCCCTGCGTAATCTCCTTCACCGTCTGCTCAACCTCGTCAGCTGTGTGGGCAAGTGCGACAACACGTGCACCATGCTGTGCCAGGAGGACCGCCGTCGCTTTCCCAATACCAGAGCCTGCGCCAGTAACCAGTGCAACTTTTCCACTAAGATGTGTCATAGGTTTTCCCTTTCCATTATTCTACTACAACATTTTTGCTGTTTGTCGTACAGGAAGATCCCTTCTTAATAATGGATAAAATTCACTTCATCCATTATCCCACTCCCGATACCTGTCCTCTCCACGTTCAGAGAAATATGAAGGTTTCACTATCGAAGCTATTCCAACAATTTCATGTCTTACGGCATATTTTCAACTATAAAAGAAGTAAATGGACGATTTACTAGAGATGTATTGTCTTATATTAAAATACGACTTGCTTGCATAGAGGATTACTATTCTTTACCTTTCTACAACCATAACTGCACCAGATTACGACGTACATAGTTTAAGGTTAAGAAAGATCAATATAGTAATCTGGAGAACGAGGGAAGGTAACATTCTTAAATACTGTTGAATGTTGGCCGAGTAATATCAGATGATATGTAAAATAGCATTTTTTGCATGAATGATATGTTACTATCGTGGAAAGGATCAGATAGTATGAAAAAAAAAGTAGCGAGGGTAATCAAGAGCAAAATTGGCTGTATGGTAACAGTTGGATTATTAGTCTCGATCGTGCTCTCCGGGTTGCCATATACTATTACTCATAATCCTCTTTTTTCTCCATCGCATGCACACGCTGCTACCTCAATCCCATTCAGATCGAGAATAGCAAACCAGGCACTCCGGGGTGGGATGATTTTTCCTCTGACCTGGCACCGGACACCCTTTCAGGGTTTGGTTCAAAGATCAGTGTCAATTCTGGCGACTCTCTTGATCTTTATGTGACAACGACCGCCCCCAGTTATACGATTGATATCTTTCGTACAGGCTACTATGGGGGAGCCGGTGCAAGGTTGATCACCTCTCTGGGCAGTTTTCCTGGCCTCATCAGGCTATTCCAGCACCTGATCCGGTAACAGGCATGATCTCCTGTACCAATTGGACCAAAACGACCTACGTTGACCATTCCTTCTAGCTGGGTGACTGGCGTTTATCTGGCCAAGCTCACTTCCTCCACTGGTAACTCCAGTTTCATTTACTTTGTTGTACGTGATGATGGTGGCACTGAAGATATTCTGTTTCAGACCAGCGTCACTACCTATCAGGCATACAATACCTGGGGTGGTACGAGCTTATATAATAATAACCTGACCAATAAAACACGCCTATCCCTATCCTCATGCAACAAAGGTCTCATTTGATCGTCCATTCAATCCTGGTGATAGCAATGGGGCGGGCCATTACCTCTTTTATGAGTATCATGTTCGTGTATTGGATGGAGCAGCAGGGATACAATGTTGCTTATACGACCGATGTGGATACTGATGCCCATCCTGCCGAACTATTAAAGCATAAGGCATTTCTCTCGGTTGGGCACGACGAGTACTGGTCGATGGGGATGCGCAACGCGGTACAAAGTGCGATCAATGCTGGCGTCAATGTCGCCTTTTTTCCGGGAATACATGTACTGGCAGATCCGCTTCGAGCCAAATACTGCTGGTGCGGCAGATCGCATTGAAGTTGGTTACAAAGACTTTGCCACCTATTCATCTGCCCCTGGGCCAGATCCGTTGTGGAACATGAATAATTCACTGGTGACGACGCTCTGGCGCGATCCTGTGGTGAATATGCCCGAAAATGGCCTTATTGGCGTCATGTTTGAGCAGCAAGAAGACAACGATTACGCATATGTGGTGACAAATGCATCAAACTGGATCTATGCAGGAACGGGCTTTGTAGATGGCACGAAGATACCTGGCATTGTAGGATACGAATATGATAAAGTGTGGAACAATGGTTTTAGCCGGCTAATGAGACGGTGCTCTCCAATTCACCTGTGCATGGATGTTGTGGAGGTGGCAGCTCGTTTGCCAATTCAACTCTCTATACAGCCGCCAGTGGTGCGAGAGTGTTTGCGGCTGGCACTATTCAGTGGAGTTGGGGTCTTGCAACTGTGCTCAGGGCAATACCTACACCAATGCGGGCATTCAAAAAACCACCGCCAATATTCTCAACAATTTCATTTCCTCTACATCTGCCCCAACGTCAGGTGTAACCTTGAGTGCCGATAGTCTGAGCTTTGGCAATCAAGGCGTTAATAAGACCAGGCGCCGCTCAGACCGTCAAAGTTACCAATAATAGTACTGCCGCATTAACTATCAGTAAGATTGCCGTGACAGGGACCAATCCTGGCGACTTTGCGCAGACGAATACCTGTCCAAGCAGCCTTGCCGTGAATGCAAGTTGCACAATCAGCGTCAACATTTTAGCCAACCGCCAGTGGTGGACGCAGCGCCAATATTACGCTGACTGATAGTTCAACAGTGAGTCCCCAAGTGATCGCTATAAGTGGTCTTGGTATTGCCTCTGGTGCAGCCGTTAATCTCAGTGTCAGCAATCTCAACTTTGGCAATCAGACCGTCAATACAACCAGTCCGGCCCAGACCGTCAAAGTGACTAATACGGGAACTGCAGCCCTCACATTCAGCTATATCCAGATACAAGGCTTGAATACCAATGACTTTAACCAGACCAACAATTGTCCAACCAGTCTGGCAACGGGCGCTTCCTGTACCGTCACGGTTACCTTTACACCGACGACAACCAGCACACGTTCTGGTAAGCCTCACGTTCATTGACAACGCAGCCGATAGTGCTGAACAGGTGGTATTGAGTGGAACCGGAGTCGCGGCAAATCCAGGCGTGACTGCTCAATCCGTTGAATATCGACTTTGGCAATCAGAATAATGGTACAACGAGTGCGGTCAAAACAACCACCACTCACGAATACCAGTACGACAGCGTTGGCGATCAGCAGTATCGCAGTCACAGGAACCGATGCCGGCGACTTTCGCGCAAACAAATACCTGTCCGAGTAGCCTTGCCACTAATGCGAGTTGTACGATCAGCGTGACCTTTACTCCTCCTCAAAGTGCTGAGAGCGATATACGTACGTGCCAGTGTGACGATTACTGATAATGGCAATGCCAGTCCTCAGACCAGTCACGTTGAGTGGAACAGGTGTATCGCCAAGTTCTGGTGCGCAACTTGAGCTAAACCTATTGAATTTTGGCAACCAGAACAATGGCACAACGAGTAATGCACAAGACAGTGACCCTGACCAATAATGGGAATGCCGCGCTGGCAATCAGCAGTATCGCAGTAGCCGGAACAAATAGTCAGTGACTTTACCCAGACGAACAACTGTCCCGTCAGTCCGAATACACTGGCAATCAATGCTTCCTGCACGATCAGTGTCAAATTTGCACCTACCACCAGTGGAGCACGCAATGCTGACACTATCGACTCACTGATAATATCGATGGCGAGGGGGAAGCGATCCAGACCATCACTTGAGTGGAACAGGCGTAAGCACGACCACGACTGTCTACTTCAGCGATGGCTTTGAGAGTGGCGATTTCAGTCAGTGGACGAATGGAGCCAGTGGAACGGGTGCAGCAAAGGTTCAAACCTCCGTCGTCAATAACGGAACGGATGCCGCTCAATTGACGAATACGGCAGGGCAATCTGTCAGAGTCTCCACGACCTTCATGGGAGCGCCCGCTCTGACCTACACGCGCTTCTTCTTCCGCTTTGCCAGCCTGAGCGCAACCACCTTGATTGCCCAGGGCCAGGATAGTGGTCATAATCAATGGATCATGTACTATGATAGTGGACGGCAGGGACTTGGACATCTACTTCTGGAATGGAGCAGGAACACGCTACGATGTGTACAGCAATACCAATGTCATGAGTGCCAATACCTGGTACTCGATTGAGGTAGAGACCAATCAGGCAACCAGCGGACATGGAGAGGTCTGGCTCAATGGAACTCTATCGGCTCCTTCAATGGCGACTTATCCCAGACTCAGAGTTATGGCAAACTGATACTGGACAACGAAGTGACCGGCAGCGCCTACTTTGATGATGTTGCAGTTGCCAACAATTATGCAATTCCCACTACCTCTTCCGTGGTGAAACTGACGCCGAAGACTTTGAGCTTTGGCAATCAGATCGTAGTACAGCCAGTGGTGCAAAACAGTGACGTTGCCAATACTGGGGCGACGGCTTTAACTATCAGCAGCATCGCGGTGACGGGAACGAATGCCAGCGACTTTGCTCAGACCAACAACTGTCCAACTAAGCCTTGCGGTGAATACGAACTGTACTATTAATGTGACCTTTACGCCGGCGCGGCTGGTACGCGCACGTGGCAATATTACTCTCACGGATAGCTCTATCGATAGTCCTCAGACTATACCACTGAGTGGAACTGGTGTAGCGAAGTGCTCCCTCGCAGTCCTTAGTCCGACAGCTCTAAGTTATGGCAATCAGAACATCGGGACGAAGAGTAGTACTCAAACCGTGACGCTGACGAATAGTGGCACTGCTGCGCTTACAATTAGTGGTATTGCGGTAGCAGGAACGAATGCCAGCGACTTCACTCAGACCAATAATTGTCCGAGTAGTCTGGCTGTGAGTGCTTCCTGTATCATCAGCGTGACGTTTGCACCCTCGGCCACCGGAACCCGCAGTGCCAGCGTAACGATCACGGATAATGCAACACGGAAGTCCACAATCCATTCCCTTAAGTGGAACAGGTGCAGGAAGTGGTACTGCCCCTACAATCTACTTCAGCGATGGCTTTGAGAGTGGCGATTTCAGTCAATGGAACAATGGAACCAGTGGCACAGGTGCAGCAACGGTGCAGACCTCGGTCGTCAACAATGGGACACATGCCGCTCAATTGACGAATACCGCAGAGTCAATCCATTGAGGCCTCCACAAACTTGAGCGGGATGCCAGCTCTAACGTATACACGTTTCTCCTTCCGCTTTGCCAGCCTGAGCGCAACGACCTTGATCGCTCTGGGTCAGGACTCCAGTGGTCATAATCAATGGATTATGTACTATGACAGTGGACGGCAGGGATTGGACATCTACTTCTGGAACGGAGCAGGAAAACGCTACGACGTGTACAGCAATACCAATGTCTTGAGTGCCAATACCTGGTACTCAATTGAGGTAGAGATCAATCAGGCAACGAGCGGACATGGAGAGATCTGGCTCAATGGCAATTCTATCGGGGCCTTCGATGGCGACCTATCCCAGTCACAGAGCTATGGCAAGTTGGTACTGGACAACGAAGTGACTGGGAGCGTTTACTTCGATGATGTTGTCGTATCCAACGGCTACAATGGTCCAGCGAGTTAAAAGATTCAGTCCGATAATGCAGGTGGTTGAGGCATCTGATCACCTGCTCTTTGCTAATAGTGCTATAAGGAGGATATATGGCATCCTTTCTACGCCCATTGCGAGCAAAATCCTTTGTGTTTCTGATTGGTGTTTCCTTGCTCATGCTTACGGCATGTACGGGTAATAATAGCATCAGAAATACTAAAAATATGTATAGTAATATAAATGCTGTAAATAATATAAGTAGTAGTAAGAATAGCAACAATAAAAATAATACCAGTAGTTCCCATTCATCGCTTACTATCGTGGTCGGCGGAAAAAAGGATATCCAATCCCAGTTGTTGATCAAAATGTATGCTCTTCTGTTGCGTCATGCTAGCTTCACTGTAGTCGAGCGTACGAATGTTGGTACCGACGATGCCGTTCTCAGTGCCATGATTAGCGGTCAGATCGACCTCTCCCCACAGTTCATGACTATCGGTCTGAAAAAGCCAGGTTTAAATAGTATTGGTAAGGCACAACTGGATTACTTGCAGGTTAAACAGGCCTACGAAGCAAAATATCATGTTACATGGTTGGAGCCAGCTCCACTCAATAGCAACGTGTATAATTCGGCTCCAGTCGTACGTGATAGTATGTTGAAAAAGGTACCTCAGATTGCGCTTGCTTTGAATAAACTGGCTCCAATTCTGACAGTACAGGTGAGCCAGCAATTGCAATCCCAGGTTGCGAAAGGCAAAAGCGTAAGCGTAGTCGCGACACAGTTTTTGCAGAGCAAAAAGCTTTTGTAAGGCCATTCGTTCCATCAGCTATGCCTCATTGGAAAGTGTCTCATTGTAGGTGGCATAATGGGACAGACAACGAAACTTTTTCTTGGAGTGATGAAAGCGATTATGAACGCATTTGAGCGCATAGCAAAGAGACATCAGACTCTTCCGAACGTAGATTTGACACAAGGACGTAGCATTGCGTACTCACGCAGTACTACAAGGCGCATTATGGAATTAATAGATGCAAATGGGCAAGGTAATGTCCATGGTGGCGTCATTATGCGTATGGTTGATGAGGCAGCGGCTATTGTTGCAGTCAAGCATAGTCAGTGTCGTACGGTTGTTACAGCCAGCGTAGAACGCTTTGATTTTCTGGCTCCGGCCTTCATCGGAGATGTTGTTTCGGTGAACTGTGAGATCCATTATGCTGGGCGAACGAGCATGGAGATCGGAGTCGAGGTAACAGCCGAAGATTTAATAAGCAGAGAAGTACGCAAGATTGCCAGCAGTTTTGTCATCTATGTTGCCCTGGATGAGAACAGAAAACCAACGCCTGTCCCTCCACTCGTGCCTGCTGATGACAATGAAAAAGCCATTGTAGAACGAGCACGTATTCGTCGCCTACATAGACAGAAAAGAGATGAGGTATTGGTGCAGGCAGAAGAAAGCAATGATTGATTGACACGTTTCATTGAAATAATCACCGTAGTTTATTGAAGAGAAACTTCTGCTTCTTCAGAATATTGCCTGCATCATCTACATTTCACTTGCTTTTCTGGCTCAGATGGGAGGATTCTGGCCCAAAAATTGCCTCGACCAAGCGAAAATATTAAAAATTCCAGTATTCAACACAAACTATTGACAATCCACACCAGAGATGGTATCACATATTCATTGAAACAATTGTTGTTGCATGGTGAAATATATTTACGGAAGGAATCGTCCTGATGAAGAAAAGAACTAAAGGATACCAACTCGACAGGCGCTCGTTTTTGCGCACAGCTTCCACGGTAGGACTTGCTGCTACAGGGGCAACGCTTTTAAGCCCGCTCTTCTCTTCTCCAGCTCTGGCCGAGGAGCATGAACCAGATTTTGTTGGCAGGAGAGGCTCGACATTTACGTTAGGGGATGATGCGTTCTATTTCGCTGGTACAAACAACTATTATCTGCATTACGCCTCCCACTTTATGATCGATGATGTGCTCAAGAATGCTGTTGCGATGGGACTACCAGTTATACGCCTGTGGGGTTTTCTGGATGGTCAGGCGTCAAATGGCTTCGTTATGCAGCCAACGCCTGGTGTCTATCCTGAAGCGGGCTACGAGCGCTTCGACTATACCGTCTGGAAGGCCCATCAATTGGGGCTGAAGCTTGTCGTTGCTCTCACCAATAACTGGGATAACTTCGGAGGAATGGATCAGTACGTCACCTGGTTTGGTGGCAAAAATCACGATGAGTTCTACACCAATGAGCAGATCAAGAACGCATACAAGCAGTATGTGCGGCATTTCATTCACCGCAGAAATCGCTACACTGGTCGAGAGATGATCGACGAATTTGCAATTATGACCTGGGAACTGGCAAACGAACCACGATGCCAGTCTGATCCCACTGGCAATACGCTGGTCAACTGGGCACATGAGATGAGTTCCTTTATCAAAAGCATGGATAGAAGGCATCTGGTCGCGGTCGGCGACGAAGGGTTTTACAATGATCCTGGCAGCACTGATTATACATACGATGGTGGTAGCGGTGTAGACTGGAAGCGGCTTGTCGCCTTGCCGACCATCGACTATGGAACAATGCATCTTTATCCTCAGGGATGGGGCAAGGACGAAGCCTGGGCATTGCAATGGATCACCAATCATATTCGTGATGGGCATGCCGCGCACAAGCCTGTCGTATTGGAAGAATATGGATGGAGCGATCTGACGACACGGGATGCTATCTATCGCACCTGGCTCGATACGATCTATCGAGAAGGCGGCAATGGTGATCAGTTCTGGATACTGACGGGCCTGCAGGACGATGGTACGCTTTACCCCAACTATGATGGCTATCGTGTGACATATCCGAGCAGTACGGCGAGCATTATATCTGCGCATGCGGCTCAGATGAAGGCCAAGTCACATCGACATGACTGGTAAGCTTTTTGCGTAGCTCATGCGTGCTTTTATCTAAGCAATCCATACTATACACAGGCTTATAAAGCACGCCCTGGTGCTCTGTCAAACGTCGTCGCGTCCTTTTTTGTAACGGGTAAAGCCGCTTGCAGAGGCGGTTGGTATAGCCCTAAAAAGGGTGTAATAACGTTTGACAGAGCACACATCAGTAGCGAGAGACAGGAGAGGTTGCTGAACTAGATCCCAGAACGAGAACCTGGAACAAATGAGGCAGGGTTGTAAACCCGGCGGCTATGCTGTGGTACGCCTCCACAGTTCGGCGGGTCCTCAGTCGTCATGAGGTCCCATCCTTCCGACCTAGCTGCCGTGGTAACTGACGCAGGCCATCATCCTCAGCCGAGTCGCTTACGGCCTAAGAGTACCCACTGACTCGCCCTGCCTTGCCAGCGGGTTAAGCTGGCAAGGCAGGGCGAGTCAGTGGGTTAAGCTGGCAAGGCAGACTACCAAGGCGAGCTATGGCCGACGAGAAGCGGAAGGATTGGTGGTGGTAGCCGCGTTTGCATCTCGCGTATCGCTGGAGAGGATCGGAGAGGGCTGAAAGCCTTTGACGATCAGCCAGACGCCCAGCGAAAATTCAAAGAGCGCGACCGGAATTGAGGACAGCGTTGCTAAGGAGGCATGTTGCCCGAGAAGACCGAACATCACAGCGATGTAGCTTGCGAGGAGGATGGGGCCTCCAACGATTCCGATCAAGGCAAGGCCTCGAGGAACCAGGCGCGACTGGTACAGCAGGAATCCCAGCAACAGGTCGCATATGGCCGGCATGAAGCTTTGCCCTTGGAGGAAGATGCGGTCATACAGGGTGACAAGCGCATGGCTGGTGACCAATGCCCCTGTTCCAGCTCCGGCCTGCCGCAAGGTCACGATCGACATAAGGAACACCACGCCGACGAAGATGGTGCCGGATTCCAGAATTCGGGCGGCAACGAGGCCCAGCGCGGCTGCTTCGTTCTGCTTCTTGAGCACCGGGAACAGCACGACGGCGGTGCCGATGCCGGCGAGAGCGACGATGATCTCCAGGATACCGCCGATGATGGCGGCAGTGTCCGGGCCAGCGCCGAGGATGTAGTTCGCACCCTTTACCTGGCCGTAGATAAAGAGGGTCGGGATCGAGACAAAGGTGAGCAGGTAGAGCACACCCGCGACAAGCGCGGTCTTTCTCCGTGGATTCATCTGAAACGCTTCACGGTCTGCTTGAAGCGAGCCTACTTGTGTGGTCTTTACATTGGTCTGTGTCATCACAATGCTCCTTTTTCTACTGCTGCCAGAAAACTTTTCCTGGATAGCACATTTCCAATACGACGTGAGTCTGCTGCGAGAAGGCTCACCAAAAGTTCTCGTGGAACGAGAACTGTATCAAAGGCGGACCTCCTGGTCTTCGCCGCTTGCCTCAATTGCGTGTTTGACCTCTTACGCATCTGCCTGACTGGGCCTGACACGTGTTACCGAGAGTAAGGGCATTCCTAAATCACGCACTTTTCTGAGCAAGCCATGCAATGCGGCCTGATCGACCACCGGGCCGGTTAACAGCGTCTCGCCGTTGTCTTCTCGCGTGATGGTCAGGCCTTCAAACCAGTTGGCCCATCGGTTATCAAGGTGTCCCTTAACGGTAATCTGGTAGAACTCCTGTGGCATGCTCGTTTTCTTCTCCTCTTCATGCATGTATAGGTGATGCTATCTCTCCTCATTCCCAACGATATCTTTCTCACGCTCATCGTTGTTGTAGGAAGTGTACCAGGACAGCAGGGAGGTTCGGACCCATCAAAGGATGGTAATGGGGGGTGGAAGTTTTTCCGTGTCGGTGACGAGGGGGTGGATGCAGTAGGGATGGGAGGTGGCTACTCTGTATTCCGAGAGCCAACGGCGCATGCACGCCTACCGCTTCGCAGTCAGACTCTCGGATCAGAAGACTCGGAGAGCAGGTGGAGTGCTCTAGCGCGTGCCACCGCCTGGGTGCGGCTCTCCACCTGAAGCTTACTGTAGATAGTATTGACATACGATTTGACGGTGCTCACTGCCAGGACGAGCTGAGTTGCAATTGCACGATTAGAGAGGCCAGCCGCAATGAGGCGCAGGACTTCCAATTCGCGCTCGGTCAGCGGGTCGAGCAGCGGTTGGGCAGGAGGGGGTGCTGAGGGTGAGGAGGTGGCAGCAGGGGAGGCCTCTTCGTGAACCCGTTCACTGCGCAGCAGTGCGAGGAGCCGTTCGATGTAAGCCAGCGGAACTTTCGTTGAGGCGGCACGGGGTCGTTTCCGCGCGTGTTCGTGGAGCTTTGCGAGCAGAACCGCCATGGGTGGACCTTCATCTACAAAGATTCGAATGTAGCCCTCCGGCTCGGCCAGCGTCAGGGCGCGTTCCAGTGGTACAAGAGCAGCAAGGATGTTGCCTTGCATCTGGTGGGCAAGTGCCTGCTGCGCCAGAATTTCGATGACACTTCCTGTCCGCTTCCCTTCTTCTGCTGCTTGCAGGAGGCGTTCCAAGAGCTTCATTGCCTCAAGTATGGAGCGGTCTGCATGGTTGCTCGTAGACCGGGCCAAGAGCACTCTGGCCAGGGTGATGTGCTCGAACTCGCGCAGGTAGGAAGGCTCGTCCGAAACGGAGAGGCCACGCTCACGCACCCAGTTGAGCGCTTCACCTATCTTCCCCTGCGCGACCCACACTCGTGAAACGCTCGCTGCGATAGGACGCACATTGGGGGAAAAGTCACCCACATACAGACGCTCTGCCTCGTGGAGCAGGTCGAGGGCGCTGTCCAGATCTCCCTGGGCTTCCCGTATGCGAGCCATCGCAACGCACCAGCGATATCGGTTTTGCGGTAATCCGGTGTGCTCCCCCAACTCCTTGCTGCGCAGCAAGTGCTGCGTGGCGGTCTGCAGATCGTTGCGCTCACGGTGGAGTCCGCTCATGCCCACATACATGTCTGCCGTTCCCCGCAGGGGAGGCACGCCCTGCTCCAAAGCCCTCTGTAATGCCCGCTCGTAGGTATGCATTGCCTCGTGGAGACGACCTTGCACCATCTGGATATCAGCCACGGCGATGGCGCAACCAAGTGCGTCAGAGAGGTTCCCGGCCTTTTGCAGACTCGCTATACCATCGGCATACGACCGATGTGCTGCCTCGAGATCTCCGCTCGTCCAGGAGGCAAGTCCCAGGAGTCCCGCTGCCGATCCGCGTGTCAGATGGGCGTCCTCGGGTGCAAGGTCGAGCGCACGCCGGGCATAGGTTACGGTCCCTGGCACATCGCCGCGAGTCAGGGCCAGTCCGGCACGGGCAATTGCGATCGTCGCCGGGAGATGGCGAAACTCCTCTTCGTCCACGACGACCATCGTAGCCGCCGGGGTGTCTGGTCGCCCACGCATCTCTGCCGTCGTGTCAAGCCACGGTTCGGCGTCCCGCAGTCGCTCCTCAACGCCCTCGCGCTCGCCGCTCGACAGTAACACATGGGCATATGCAACGCTGAGCACAGGCCTGCAGCGGAGCACCTCGTCGGGGAGCACCTTGAGCCAGTCAAGCAAGGTGGCCTCCTGTCGACTCCGGAGCATTGCTACCACGCCCATCTCGACCAGGTCCGCCGCACGCGCGAAATCTGCGGCGGCCAGCGCGTGGCGGATCGCATCGGATGCCGACCCATGCTGCTCGTACCACTCACTCGCACGCCGATGCAGCATCGCTACCTGATCGGGCTGCTCTGCCAGCAAATGCGCAGAGAGCACTTCGGCAAAGAGGTGGTGATAGCGATACCAGTGGCGCGTGTCATCGAGCGCAACGACAAAGAAGTTGCCGTGCTCCAGGGCCTCTAACCGCACGTTGCCCTTCTCCTGGCCGGTGACGGCATCACAGAGCGAGCCACTCAACCGTTCGAGAATGGCGGTCTGGAGTAAGAAGCTCCGTACAGGTTCGGGCTGACGTGTGAGGACCTCTGCGACCAGATAGTCCAGGATGTAGTGGTGGTCGCCGGTGAAGGCCCGGATGAACTCAGGAATGTCCTCTCGCCCCCGCATCGAGAGTGCCGCCAGTTGGAGCCCCGCAATCCAGCCTTCGGTGCGGTCTTCCAATGCGGCAATGTCCCCTGGCGAGAGAGTGAGGCCCATCACCGAGTTGAGAAATTCGGCGGCTTCAGAGGGGGTAAAACGCAAGTCGGCAGCACGCAGTTCGGTCAATTCCCCCCGAGCGCGTAAGCGGGCCAGAGGGAGCAGTGGATCCTCACGGGTCGCGATGATCAGGTGCATCTGAGGCGGCAGGTGCTCGACGAGAAAGGTGAGGGCATGGTCAACCGCTTTAGTATCAATCACATGGTAGTCGTCAAGAACGAGGACGAACTGGTCCGGCAGTGTGATAATCTCATTGAGTATGGCCGTCAGGATCGCTTCGGGTGGCGGGGGCTGGCTTGATTGAAGCACGCCCAACACCCCTTCCCCAAGAGTGGGCGCAATTGTCTGTAACGTTGCGACCAGATACGCCAGAAACTGTGTGGGGTCGTTTTCCCCTTCGTCCAGCGACAACCAGGCGGTCGGTTGCTCGATTCCCTCGACCCATGCACTGACCAGCGTGGTTTTTCCAAAGCCAGCGGGGGCAGCGATGAGGGTCAGTTTGCGGTGCAGCCCTTCGTTGAGCCGAGCGATGAGGCGGGGGCGGCTGACCACGTTCGGTCGAAGCCGAGGGAGATACAGTTTTGTGGCTAAAATTGGCGTCATGTGCTCTTGATCCTCACCTTTCTCAGCAATTCGCCTAAAGAATGGAGATCCACATATTATATGATAGATAATAAATCAATATCTATCTCAGGATAAAGAACATACTGATCAAGTAACGCCCGTATACGTTGCTGAGCCTCCGCAACAATCTCTTGACTCAATATATATTTTGCGCGACTCTGTTTGCCATTTGTGACAGCAGGAGTGGTATTGGAAAGAACTAGCCTGATAATGCTGGCGATTTCCTTCATCTCGTCGGTACCCATACCCAATGTTGTGATTGCGGGTGTACCTATACGTAGGCCGCTGGTATACCAGGGACCATTTGCATCAAAGGGTAGAGAGTTACGGTTAAGGGTGATGGCGCATTCTCGTAAGGCTGACTCGGCCTGGCGTCCGGTGAGACCAAAGGTCTGAGCGACATCAATTAAGAGCAAATGATTGTCGGTGCCATCGGTGAGGACGTGCAATGATTCTTCAATGCAATGTTGAGCGAGTGAGCGGGCATTTTCAACAATTTTATGGGCATAGGTCTGGAATTCAGGTTGAGATGCCTCGCGGAGAGCGATAGCTTTAGCCGCCATGATATGTGGAAGTGGACCACCGAGGATAGCTGGACAACCTTTATCAAGCCATTCGGCGAATTCTTGTTTGCAAAGGACTAATCCACCACGTGGTCCTCGCAACGTTTTGTGCGTGGTTGAAGTGACGATATGAGCATGGAGGCACGGGATCGAAATCGCCTGTGAAGACCTTACCGGCGACCAGTCCGGCAAAGTGCGCCATATCGACCATCAGTACAGCCCCGACCTCATCAGCCAGTTCGCGCATCTTTGCGAAGTTGAGTTTACGCGGATAGGCGCTATACCCGGCCAGCAATATCAAGGGGCGTACCTCGTGCAACTGAGTACGGAGCCGATCAAGATCGATCAACTTCGTTTGGGGATCGACGCTATAGGTATACACATCGAACAGGTGACTGGAGATATTATGTCGATACCCATGGGTAAGGTGACCACCAGAATAGTAGTCTAACGAGAGCAGGCGTTGATTGTGGACCGCATCTCGCACTTTTACCCAGTCTTCGCGCGATGCCTTTGAGGGATCTTCCAGATTCAGTTCCCTCAAAAGTGGTTTCTGAACTTTCGCTGAAAGAATGGTGAGGAACGCGACCAGGTTGGCGTCGGCCCCGGAATGAGGCTGGACGTAGGCATGTTCGGCCCCAAAAAGGCTACGTGCGAGTTGACATGCCTCATCTTCAATAGCATCAACGTTATCGCAACCAGCGTAGAAGCGATGGTGGGGATAGCCTTCCGCGTATTTATCGGTGAGTAGATTACCGGCGGCTAACTGTGTTGCTAGCGAACTATAATTTTCGCTGGCAATAAGCTTTAGATTTCCACGCTGGTCACGCAGCTCGTTGATGATCGAGTTTGCAATGGATGGTGAGACGCTGTTGATGGTATCCAGGGATGCATAGAATGCTGCGGCGGCTGAGTTAATTGGTGTATCATGAAGTGTTTCCAGGTAACGTGTCAGCAGGGTTGAGGTTGAGTGTTGTGTCCTAGTGGTCATGATCGTTCGCTCCTTTTCTGCACGGGCACATATCTTTGCGGCTAAAGATGTGCCAGCCCAGGCGAACGACTGTTTTTTCATCTCTCCAGGCTCCCTCGTGGTTGTTCCACTGCTTCGCCAGTTGCCCGGAGGTGGTATCTGGTTGTTATGATTCTAGTATAACATATTACTGATAGGCGTCGTAAACGCGGTCCGAACAAAAATGGGAATCAATTTAGGGACCGAATATGTTATACTCAAACATGTTTCGTTTTCAATAAAGAAGAGGAAAAAAGTGAGTCAGGAAGCATTCTCTCCAGGTGAACTGGGTTTTTTGCGCGTCGCTGCAATTGTACCAGCATTGCGGGTTGCTGATATTCGATATAATACTCAGGAGATTATTGATGCGTTACGGCAGGCAGCTTCTCGCGGATGCCAGTTAGCCCTGTTTCCTGAGCTGTGCATCACAGGATATTCCTGCGCCGATCTATTCTATCAATCACTTTTGCAGCAGCAAGCAAGTGAAGCGTTGCTAACGATAGCTCAGGCAGCAGGAGAGCATCAGATCGCGGCGGTGGTCGGGTTGCCGCTAGAAATAGGTGGCAAACTCTATAATTGTGCCGCATTCATCAGTGAGCAAACAGTGCTTGGCATTGTGCCCAAAACGTACTTGCCAACGAACAACGAATACTACGAACAACGCTGGTTTAGCTCATCAAAAGATTGCCCTGTTGATGTTGTACATATCGCCGGAAAGGCGTTTCCCTTTGGAACCAATCTTCTCTTTTCTGCTACCAACGTTCCCAGTTGTACTCTCGGGATAGAAATCTGTGAGGATCTCTGGTCTGTGCAGCCGCCAAGTGGAAGTATGGCATTGGCAGGGGCCACGGTCCTTTTAAATCCCTCGGCAAGCGATGAAATATTGGGCAAAGCAGAGTATCGGCGTGAGTTGGTTCAGCAACAGGCTGCCCGTTGTCTGGCAGCGTATCTCTTTGCTGGTTCTGGTCCCGGTGAATCAACCACAGATATTGTTTTCTCCGGGCCAGCCTTCATCAGTGAAAATGGACGTATGTTGGCAGAAACGGAGCGTTTCCACTTCTCGACACAGATGGCTGTGGCTGATATTGACGTACAGCGTCTGTCCCACGAACGATTGAGAAATAGCAGTTTTTCCTCTGCCTTGCCAGATCAATCCTACCGAACTATTCAGTTCAGCATGCCGACAGGAGCAGGAACAGTATCGATTGCTCCAGGGGCTTTACTGCGTTCCGATCTCTCACCTACTCCTTTTGTTCCTCCCAATCCTGCGCAACGGGCAAAGAATTGCCAGGAAATTTTTCATATCCAGGCGGTCGGACTGGCAAAGCGGCTCAAATACACAGGTGCCACTCATATTACGCTTGGGCTTTCCGGCGGCCTTGACTCAACGTTGGCTCTACTGGTCACCCAGCAAGCCTTTGAAATGCTCTCTCTGGATCAGAAAGGCATTGTAGCGATTACCATGCCCGGTTTTGGCACGACAAACCGTACTCTTAACAATGCCGAACAACTGGCGAAATCGCTGAATATTACGCTTGAGCAGATTCCTATTCGGAATGCGGTTACGCAGCATTTTCAGGATATCGGACATGATATCCATGTCCATGATGTAATCTATGAGAATGCACAGGCCAGAGAGCGAACGCAGATCTTGATGGATCTGGCGAACCAGGTAGGTGGCTTCGTGGTGGGAACAGGAGATCTCTCAGAACTCGCGCTGGGCTGGGCTACATATAATGCCGATCATATGTCCATGTATCACGTAAATGCTGGAGTGCCGAAAACGCTGGTCCGTTATCTCATCGAGTGGTGTGCCGATAGTCTCTATACGGGCGAAGCGGCAGCAGTGCTACGTGATATCAGTGCTACTCCTATTAGCCCTGAATTGTTGCCGTTAGGTGAGAACGAAGTGTTACTGCAAGAAACGGAAACGACCATCGGGCCCTATCTGCTGCACGACTTTTTCCTTTTTTATGTTGTTCGCCATGGCTTTTCGCCGCGCAAGATCTTCTGGCTGGCTCGTCTGGTCTTCGAGTCTCACTATACATCCACTGAAATCCTGCACTGGTTGCATATATTTTACCAGCGTTTCTTTGCCTCGCAATTCAAGCGTTCGGCGATGCCTGATGGACCTAAAGTAGGCTCTGTAGCACTCTCTCCTAGAGGAGACTGGCGCATGCCCAGTGATGCGAGTAGCGCTTTATGGTTGCAAGAACTCACAGAGTTGGAGCAAAGCATTTCCCAGGAATAAGTATGATGGCATCATCATGAATAAAAAAGCTGGGCATTAAATCAGGAAAACCAATGCTCATTCTGGAAGTTCATTCCCTCTATCAAGCATCTCTTTCGACAACAAATGGCGCTTTGTTGGCTTAGAGAGTACCATTGAGGTAGTTGGTAGACCATATAATGAAAGCTGATCAATAATCTTTTCCAGGTGATCGACTGTGGCAGCAACAGCTTTAATGACAACCGTGTCACTCCCAGTTACACGATAACATTCGATTACCTCAGGGATTTCACTCACAGAGGCGGCCACACGAGTGCAGCTTTGCCCTGGAATGCTTCCCAGTCGAATAATAGCCATGACTGGCAGACCGACCCTGGTCATATTGACCTCTGCATGATAGCCTGCAATAATGCCAGCCTCCTCCATTCGGCGCATACGATCAGCTACAGCTGGAGAGGAGAGTCCTACACGCTGCCCCAATTCGCTGTAGGAAAGACGTGCATTCTGTTGCAATTCCTGTAGGAGCTGCCAGCCAGTTTCATCAAGAAGCTTTTCAAATTCTAAAGCCATTGTCAAATTTTCCCTTCGTATCGTAAGTCAGATAGCGTTAATGCTTTCCTTTTTCGCTACATTATAGCACAAAATGACGGTATACTTCTTGTATCAGATCGATACTTATTGAATTGGAGAAGATTTCAAGGAGGCATATATGCTCTTCGTTATTGCTTTGTTGCTCTTGCTGATCATCTTTGATGCAGCAGCTATGCATTGGGGATTTGATAGCCGTGACAGACTTGAGAACAAGGAGTGGGAACGCAGGCTCCGACACATTCAAATCCGAGATATGTAGTGAAACGAATTCATACAACTCACCTTGCCAAAAAAGGACCGAATGAACTTTGCCAGAGCAATAGGGTGGAACAAGAACAGACTAAAAAAGTGTTCTCGTTCCACTCTTATCATCCCTGGATATCGTTACCGGTGAACTTTATCTCAGCAGTTGAGCGCAAGATTGCAATCTAACCAATTTGGTAAGCCTGGTGACAGTTTCCACCTGGGTCTGAATTATTCGTCACGCAGTTCCACTGTATCCATCATCTCCAGCCATAAAGTAAGACAGGGTGAGTCTTTGTATGACGTAGATATATTATCCCTTGCACGAGCAACCCTGAGAGGAAGGATAAGGTGCGAATTTTCCGGTTTCTGATCAGCTTTCTGTTGTAAATAGGGAATGAGACAGCGCATAAAGGGCTGACCATCTTCCAGACCGGTTGAAGGCCAGAATGGATCTTTATAAGGATCGGCAGCAGAGATGGCATCATCGGCCAACGGAATGACGAGATCATAAAAATCTGGGAGAGAGAAACGGGATAGAAGATTGCGCACTGTTTCTGCAGTGGGAGGAATCCATAAAGCTGGAACGGCTTCTGACTCTGAGCGATCCAATGCGGTAAAAGAGCCATATATCTCTTCCGTCTCGCCAGATTGGAGTTGATAGCCAAATACATTTCGAAAGTCGTCACTGCAACCCATATGTTGATGCATTTCATCGGCACATTCTATCCATCCAAGTATCGTATCCATGAGCAGAGCATCCGGCAGAGCCAGCAATGCTTTTTTCACCTGTAACGTCAGCGATTCTGTTGTTCTATTCATCTTTCTACAACACCTTTAACTAGATGTACATTCAAACATACGAACGGACAAATCTTTGATGGGAAGGCATAGAACAAAGAGAAGGAGTGCAAACATCACTGTTCAGGCGACTTACGGTTCTATGTATTCCCATCTATATATACGGACCCGAGATGAAAAAGCGGAAAATTTTTCACGGTTTCCTCACGATTTTGCAGAGAATATATGACGAAAGGTTTAACATCAGGGGAAGTAAAATAAGGAATACGAACCAGAGATGAAAACCAGGAGCTTTTCTCATCAAGTGAGATAGAAAAGCTCCTGGTTTTTTTCGTTAGATTAGAGTCCTAGCGCTTCGATGGTGTCCAGGACCTCTTGAGCCTGCTCGGCAGCGTTGACCTTCGGCCAGACTTTGCGCACAATCCCCTCTTTATCAATCAGGAAGGTTTCCCGATTGACACCCATATACTTTTTGCCATACATGTTCTTTTCTTTCCACACCCCATAGAGCTGTGAAACCTTTGTGTCGGTATCGGCGAGCAGCGGGAAGGGCAAACCGTATTTTTCGGCGAATTTCTGGTGCGATGCGAGATCGTCAGCACTGACGCCCAGCACGATCACTCCCCGTTTTTGCATCTCATGGTTGGCATCGCGGAATGCACACGCTTCGGCAGTACAACCCGGCGTGTCGTCTTTTGGATAGAAATAAAGTACCGTCACATGATTTCTCAAGGCACTTAACTGTACCTGACCATTTTTCACCACATCATCGCTTCCGACAGCTGGAAGCGTGAAATCGGGAGCAGGTTGCAATTCCTTAACCTGTGTATCATTCATATAAGTATCTCACTTCAATGCAGTTTGTTTACAAGTGTTCAACTAATTTGAACGTTGTCAGTGTACCACAGTAAAAAGCATAACAGCTATCCCAGGGCAGAGATGGTTGTCAATGGGCATCAATTCACTAAGCACTCAGCTCCAGTCTATTCTTCCTTCTATAATCTGCACAAAAATCAGTTGATTGATCTTCTGCACCATATTACAGAGCGCTGACACTTCTATTGGCGTATGCTCTAAGAAATAGGCAAAGGCCTTATATATTTTGCGATTACTGTAATAGGAGGGCTTAGATTGCTCCAACAATCCAATCTCAGTCAGCACATAACGATAGTCTTCTAAATTATGATTCTGTATACCTGGTTGGACACGCAGAAAATAGGTATTTTTCCTACGGTAAGTCCGCCCCGTTTGCCTATGTGGCGGTCTTTCTTTTTCTTAATTAACGCGATGTGCAAGTTACTCTTGCCAAAGAAAAAGTCCATGAGGTATTCTCAGAACAAGCTAAATTACATTCTGAGGAGGCTCCCCATGAACTTGGACGATTTTATTATCACATGTTTTTGTCTGATTGACGAGATGGTGCCAATGATTCTCAAAGACCAACGGTTGCGAGCACGAGGCCCTGAGCCGAAGCTCTCGGACAGTGAAGTCATCACGATGGAAGTTGTCGGAAGCTACTTGAGCTTGTCTCAGGATAAAGAGCTCTTTCGTTATTTCCAACGGCACTACACGCACTTTTTTCCCGCCTTGAAAGGTCTGCATCGGAGTACCTTTGTTCGGCAGTCAGCCAATCTGTGGGCCATCAAAGAGCGCTTGTGGTGCTGGTTGCGTGACGAGATGATCAGCTACGATGGCTGCATGTCCATCGTGGATAGCGTCCCCGTTCCCATCTGCCGTTTTGCGCGAGCACCTTGGTGCATCCGCTTCCGATGCCAGGCGAGCTATGGCAAAGACCATGCAGATCGACAGACTTTTTATGGCTTCCGGTTGCATGCACAACTCAGTTGGCCTGGGCTTCTCACACGCTTGTTTTTGGCCCCAGCCAATCGGACGGAGAAATCGCGCCCATCTTGTTGGAGGGCACCACAGGCGTTGTGCTGGGTGATTGCAACTCTTGGCTGCCTGATCTGCAAGCGTTTTTGCGAACCAAGGGCATTGTTTTGCAAGCACCCTTTCGCAAAGCGCATTCCCCGCAAGCGGCGGCCTACCAAAGTCCTGTCTTGGGACGGGTTCGCTATCTCATCGACACCGTCTTTGGTCAATTGACCGATCGTTGTCAGATGAAACGGGTCTGGGCGCGTGATCTGTGGCATCTGCGTAATCGCTTGCTGCGATGGATTTTGATGCACACGATCTGCTTTTTCTTCAATCAGCAAGAACAGGCTCCTTTGCTTCAATTTGATCGTTTGGTTGCTTGAGAAAACTTGCACATCGTGTTATATTAGGTAAAAACGTCAGGTATTTTACTCAACTCTAATCAACGGAGACTCTACGAAAACGGGGTAAGCTTACTCTTTTTGCCAGCGTGCATGATCTGTTCAACGGTCATATAACCTCTGCAAAAGGTATTTTCTCTTAGAAAGGAGCCTTCCACACTTGAATAGCCCCACCGAAATTGCTCGATGCGATCATTTTCCCATTAGGGGACCAGCTTACAACCCCTGCCCAATCTGAATAAGGATAATATCCCTGATACGTCAGAAGCGTGTGCCCAGTGTTGGCTTCCCAGACCAGGATTGAAGCACTTCTCCCCATCGCTGCATCAGCTCCACTGCTAGAAACCAAAAACTTGCTATCAGGCGACCAGGCTAATGATGCCACTGGACCCGCATGCCCATGATAAATAACCAATGGTTTCGTACTATCTGGCCTCCAGACCTGGATGGTATTTCTGTTGGGATTCGTATTCGTCATAAAGCCAGTCAAGCTGCCAGCAGAAGCGATAGACTTTCCATCAGGCGACCACGCAACAGCAATCACTTGCTCCGGATGCCCTAAATAAATCAGTTGTAGCCGTCCAGTAGCCGCTTCCCAGATATGGACTTCCCCTTTTGTATCAAAATAACCCTGAGAGGAAGCAATCCATTTTCCATCGGGCGACCACGCAATAGAAATAACATCAGCAGTATGTCCTTTATACGTCATACGTATAACACCTGTCATTGCATTCCAGATCTTAATTGTCGGCACAGGAGCGCTCAGATCCTTTGTGAAGGACGCAACCATCTGGCTATCAGGTGACCACGCCAGAGCATTCCCAGCATCGGTTCCAGGTGCAGGATAGATGCTAAAGACATTTTTTCCCGTGCTTGTTTCCAGGAGAGAGAGTTGTGTGTACATGCTCGCAGCGATATATCTATTATCAGGTGACCACGCCATTGCTTGAATACCAGGAGCTCTACCAGCACTATAGATCCGTTCTAACTTTCCAGTTGTCACATCCCAGAGTTGGATGTTGTTTGCTGACGAGACAATTTGCTGACTATCACGCGACCATGCAATCTTATTCACACCCACTGGATGTCCATGATAGGTATACAATGTGGTGCCAGGAGAAGGAACATCTGGGGAGGGTGATGAGGAACGCAACATTTGTGAAAGAGGCTGCCAGGCCAACGTAGTGCCAATAGCCAATCCAGCCCCTCCCAGAAGTCCAAGCGCAAGCGTACGGCGCGAAAAGCGCTTTGCGGTGCTGTGATGTACTTCTGTTTGCAAAGGAGTTGCGGTTGAGGAAGATTGGAGCGATGGGAAAAATAGAGATGCGACGGCTTCCGATTGTGAAGAACGATATGCATGTGCGAAAGCGTTTGCAAAGGTACGGATCGTCTTAAAGCGCCCAGCTGGTTCTTTAGCAAGCGCGATCATGACAACCTCCTCAAGCGCTTTTGGTATATGAGACGCACGCTCACATAAAGGTACAGGGGATACTAACGCATGCTGGACAGCAATCTCAGCGTACGAACCACGAAAAGGCGGTTCTCCACAGAGCCATTCATAGAGCACAACCCCCAATGCATACTGATCACTAGCAGGACATGCCTGATTATGCAATTGTTCTGGGGCCATATACGTAATCGTGCCGACTATATGCTGTCCATTGCCGCTCTGTTGGGTATCTTGCATTGCACGTGCAATACCGAAATCACTGAGTAAAATAGCATCATTGCTTCCAAGTAACATATTTTCAGGCTTCATATCACAATGAATCAATTGCTGGTCATGAATATACTGTAGGGCATTTGCAATTTGCTGAACGTAATAAGCTACTTGATTGAGATGTAAGCGTGTGCCTTTGGGGTATCTCTGGCGAAGCGTGCCATGAGGCGCATAATCCATTACAAGATAGGGATGATCATTCTCCCTGCCAAATTCAAGCACCGATAGAATATGAGGATGATCCAAACGAGCGGCAATTTGTGCTTCCACGAGGAATTTCTCATGCTTCTCCTTATTAAGTTGCATGGCCAGAACTTTGATAGCGGCAAACGTCTTGAGATAGATGTGTTCCCCATAGTAGACATCGGCAAATCCACCGCGACCTAATAAACGCGTGAGGAGATAATTCCCGACTCGGCGTTCTAGACTATTGAGCATGGGCGCATGACTCCTTCATAGAGTTCCTTTCAGGAAGCCCCTCGGGCTTCAGCCAGGAGAGGAATGAAAAACGGCCCGAGGCTGTACTCTGCCTGGAACACTTGATAGCTATAGCCATCGCAGTGATGCAAAACGGTACAGAAGCGATGGTTGATCCCCTGTACCGTTCTTTGCTGAGTGGTCACGTTAAAGGAGCCAGTTGCACGCACCGCAACCTTGCCCTCATACGTCCCAATCTTGACTCCGCTCGTGACCACCGCTCGCACGATATCGCCTGTCTGGAAGCCCTTGATGCTCCTTGCCTGTTTAGGGCCAGTCCGTGGAAAACCGTACCGATCCATGCTGCACATCTGACGATTTGGGTGTCCAGTGGCTTTGATGAGCAAGGGAACAACACCACGGGTATCAAGCACAGGTGGCGTACTTTTCCCGACACACGCCGCGTCCAGCCAGTGGGCTTTCTCAAGGTCTCGTGTGACGCGGTTGAACTTCGTCAGGCCCCCGCTGCCACCTTCAACAGGCAATCCCACTGTTTGTAAACACTCAAAAAGTTTCCAGCGGGTCGCATTGACCGCCGCTGCATCCTTGAATGGTGCCTTTGCCTGCGCGAGAATCCGTTTGAGCACCTCCGGTTTTTTCCCCAGAAACACCGCAATCCCTTGGGTACCTTTCGCGAGATTGCACTTCTCGCAGGCCAGTGTCAGGTTACTCAGACGGTCGCTTCCTCCTTTCGCACGTGCAACGATATGCTCAATCTGCAAAGGAACGTTCTCTTTTGCACAATACGCGCATTTCCGCTCCCACTTCTCTAGGAGATACTCGCGCACCTCGTATCCTGCCAGTGTGCCTTGCTGGTAGGCAACTCCGGCAATTTCTGGATTCTCCATCTGCTGAAGATCAAATCGCACCAACTCCTGACTGATCGCTGCAATGGGACAGACCCGTTGCAAGCGTTTCACCCAGGTCAGCACATTTGAAACACGGCTGGCAAGAGACGGTGCCAGCCAGCCTTGCGGTCTCGTTCGATTTTGAAACCGGGGCTTGCGATACCTCGTATGGCGTGCGCGTCTGCCTCGGCGAACTCCTCGGCGACTGAGTAATGCATCTCGTATCGCTTGCCCACGGTGAGAGAGTTCAGCAGCAAACACCACCTTGCCAGTCGTATCGTTGCACACGGCGATCCCAGTGGTACGAGAACCTGGATCGATCTTGACACGCAGCGGGGAAATCTTCGGCTGATCAACCGCATGCTTCAAAATGATCGTAAAGGGGAAACGTTTCAGGACCGCTGCTTTTCCTGCATTCAGCAAGTATCGCGCTTCCCCAGGATGAACCGGGTTCAGCGGTTTCCGATTCGTATCGACAACAAACACAGACGACATTCATTGCTCCTTTTGCTCTTAAAAGAGCCTCTGGTTTCCCAGGTAACGTTTTCCTCGACAAACTTATAAGGCGGTTTCACGCTGCAAGCACTGGATTAACCCTTGTACTCCTGTTTAACGTACAGCCGTAGCGGTCAGAACTGGAAATGCATTCTGACGTACCTATTTCGCCTCTAAGGGAGCCCGTTTCCAGGCTGAGTCTGGTCAGGTGGGGCTTGTACAACCCTTTTCAGAGTGATGCAAGCCCCCAGCTTTTCAGCGGGGGTTCCTGACCATCAAGCAGGTGCCTGCCAGATCTTTACCGTCATATCAGCACTCACTGAGGCAATCTTCTTTCCATCAGGGGACCAAGCAACATCGTTTACGCCTGCTGTATGGCCGCGATAGATGAAAACATTCTTGCCCGTGAGCATATTCCAGATCTGCACTGTTGTGTCTGCTGTAAACATTGAACTGCTATTCCAATACTGAGAAAACGCCTGTGCATCATCAAATAAGGCAAGGTACCGACTATCGGGCGACCAGACCAAATTGCGAAAATGCCCTTTATACGTGTTCACAACCTTTCCCGTCGTAGCATGCCAGACGTGCCCATTGCCCGATGCCAGATACTTCCCATCGGGCGACCAGACAAGAGCATAGAAATCGGCAGATGAGGCGCTGGTAGGCATGAGATAACTGCTTACCAGCTTCTCGGTTGCTACCTCCAAAATCTGCACCTTGTGAGGTACGCCACCATTACCGAAAGTATTTGCGATCAAAGCAATATACTTCCCATCAGGGGACCAGGCAATGGCACCTGGAGGATAGGTAAAGAGCGCTTTCTCAGTTGTAACATCCCATACTTGTGTTGCATCGATGGCAGTAACCATGTACCGACCATTGGGAGCCCATTTGGCATAGGAATTGATGGGCAGCTCAAAAGATCTACCTGAGCCAGTATCAGTAATATTTTTGGTTATTAGCATGCGACCAGTCGGAAATTCCCACATCTGAAACCCTGTTAGACCACCAGAAACTATCGAACGCCAGTCTGGAGAGCAGCACAAAACTGCCGCCATTGGATAGGTATGCAGAAGTGCGCCTGTCGTGATATCCCATACTTGCATCGTCTCATCGCGACTCCACGAGGCAATGCTTTGACCATCCAGCGACCATGCCACACCATAAATACTATCAACCTGCTTTCGATAGGTAGAAAATGTTGTGCCAGGAGGAAATTTTTTTGCTGAAAGAGGTTGGGTAGACGAAGGACGCAAAAACCAGATAAGACCACCCCCAACTGTAGCAGTACCCAATAATCCTGCCACTCCGAAAGCTACATTACGTCGTGAAATTCGCATTTGTGCGCGCTCTGAATAATGTGGGCTATGAGCAATTTGATACGTGGCAGAGAAATTTTCAGGTATATTGATGGAATAGCGGGAAGAATCCTCTGGGACCCGATAGCTTTGCTCCAGTGCAGCTGCAAACGCTTGTACTGAGGGAAAACGTTGAGCGGCATCTTTTGCAAGTGCGCGCAGAACAACCTGTTCAATCCTGGGTGGGAGGTGCTGAACTCTTTCGACTAAAGAAGGCGGAGGGGTATAGAGTTGCTGTGAAGCAATCGCAAGATAGTCCTCGCCCGGAAATGGATGAACGCCACAAAGCCATTCATAAACCATCACCGCGAGTGCATACTGATCGCTAGCTGCCGAGGGCAATCCCTGAATTTGCTCAGGAGCTAGAGAGGCCATAGCAGCCGCAATATCTCCTACATGCTCCGACCGCGAACTGTGCGAAAAGAACGTCATGCGAAAATTGCTCAATAAAACAACATCATTGCGTCCTAACCACACGTTTTCCGGACGAAGATCAAGATGATACACCTGCTCCTGGTGCGCGTAGTCCAATGCACTTGCTAGCTGCATCACATAAGAGAGAAGAGTTGACGAAGGAAGCGGGGTTCCCCTCGGATGACGGGAAAGGAATGGTCCACCTGCGACAGAAGCGAGTATCAAGAATGGTGTATCGTGCTCCACACCAAATTCCAGCACCCTGAGAATATGAGGATGAACAAGGTGAGCAAGCTGGCGCACCTCATTGAGAAAATTGTGCTCATCCTCCTGCAGGAGGCGCAATTGATAGAGCTGAATAATGGCATGTGTCTGAAGATATATATGCTCCCCCAGGTAAGTACTCACCTTTTGCTGAACGCGAAGAAGCTGAAGCAAACGATAATTGCCAAATTGCCATCCGATATGTGACACCCTTTCTCCATTATCAATCATTCATAACACCCTTTCTGTCCCTTCTCTTCCTTATACTGCCTGCCAGACCAGAACTTTATTATCATCACCACCAGAAGCCACATGCCTGCTATCGCCATACCAGACGACACTATTCACCGGGGCAGTATGTCCACGATAGGTCATATGTTGTTTCCCACTGACAGCTTCCCAAATCTGTACGGTTGTATCACGACTGGCCGAGGCAAGGTACCTGCCATCGGGCGACCACGACACCGCATAAACTGCATCACGATGGCCCTTGTAGAGTATCAACGTATTGCCAGTTGCCGCATCCCAGATCTGCACAGTATTATCATCACTCGCAGAAGCCACATGCTTACTATCGGGGGACCATGCTAATCCATGCACCGCGCTAGCGTGCAGACCCGTATAGGTAATAAGGCGATTTCCGCTTGCAACGTCCCAAACAGACA
This sequence comes from uncultured Chloroflexia bacterium, assembly GCA_963731415.1. Lineage (GTDB taxonomy): Bacteria > Chloroflexota > Ktedonobacteria > Ktedonobacterales > Ktedonobacteraceae > JACDAE01. Next base: position 9,349 of record CAVSVN010000013.1, on the reverse strand, counting down.
CAAAAATCATATCGGAAGTAAGAGAGAGACCATCAGGAGACCACGCTACCGCTTTCTGGGGCCCTTGCTTCGATGAAAGGGCGTACTGGGCAACATCAGTGTAATAAGATGTATGCTTCCCACTATCGGCATCCCAAACCTGCATGATATGGCTTGAAATTGAAGCGACACGTTTACTATCGGGGGACCACGCCAGAGCTGCTACCTCGCCATATGGATCTGGATAGACAACACGCGTTTCACCTGGTGGATTAGCGCTCATGTGAGGAGCATTCCACACGCACACCGTCTTATCGTTACCCCCAGAGGCAATATATTTGCCATCGGGGGACCAGGCTACGGTCAGGACCGCATCGGTATGACGAGAATAGATGAATGCTTGTCCTTTCCCAGTGTTATGCGGTGACCAGACGTGTACGGTCTTATCTCTGCTCGCTGAAGTGATCCATTTGCCATCAGGCGACCAGGAGAGGCCCATGATGGGTTTGGTGTGCTGTGTATAGGTAGCAAGTGTCGTACCGGGTGAACGTGACTGAAGAGAAAAAGATACCTTGGGTGATGATTGAGGTGGTGCGGATGTGCTACGTGTCAGTATAACCCAGGCAGAGCTACCCAGCAGGCTCAAACCCAATCCTCCGGCCAATGTGATGACAACCGCACGTCGTGAGAAGTGAGGAGGCGATGGCGGAATTGCGTTACTAGAAGATTGAGCTTTTGACGCAATGGATGATTGAGGAACGACGACGCTTAGTGAGGAAGTAACCGCTTCAGAAAGGGACGCGATATCTGGTCTGCAAGCTGTTTCTAGCGCTTGAGCGAAAGCCTGTACATGTTCAAAACGTGCGGCAGGGTCTTTAGCAAGCGCTCTCATGACGACAGCTTCAACTGCCAGAGAAAGGGTAGGAACTCTACTCTTTAGAGAAGGTGGAAGGGCTTCCAGGTGTTGATGGGCAATTGCCAAAAACCCTGATCCCGTAAAAGGGAGCGAGCCACAAAGCCATTCATAGACAATCACAGCAAGAGAGTATTGATCACTTGCAGGTCGTGGTCGACCTTGCAGTTGCTCAGGGGCCATATAGAAAACTGTTCCACTAATCTCTTCCTTGTTTTGAGTGTCGGTATGATGAGCGGCCACAGCGATGCCAAAATCGCTGAGAAGAACCTCCCCATTCTGTCCAATCAGCATATTTTCCGGCTTGACATCGCGGTGGATCAACTTATGATCATGCGCAAACTGCAATGCAGCAGCGACTTGCTTTACATACGTGACAATAGTTTCCTGAGAAAGAGATGTGCCTTTGGGATGGCGTCGGCGGAGTGTCCCATGAGGAGCATATGTCATCGCAAGAAACGGGGTATAGTCTGGGGTCACGCCAAATTCCAGAACACGTACAATTTGAGGATGTCGCAAATGAGCAACGATCTGAGCTTCGTTGAGAAAGGTTTGTAGATCATTCTTAGGCAAGTTGGCGCGGAGAACTTTGATGGCCGCCATTGTTTTGAGATAGACATGTTCTCCAAGATAGACCTGAGCAAACCCCCCCTCACCTAACAACCGCAGAGCACGATAATTCCCTAACTGTTTATCCACAAATTCGAGCATGATTGCTCCTCATAATGAAACGAAGTGTATTGATATTACATTACAGAAATTATAGACATACATGTAAATATAAGGCTATTCTAAAGGACTCTAAATATGCTGTCAAGTATTTTTAGATTGAGCACAGGGCTATCTAAAAGTCTTTTTTGCCACCTTAATCTCAATCTGATCGAGGGAGGTATCAGAAGCAAGGCGCCTGGCTCGGCGTAACAAGAACAGTGTTCCTTCATTGAGTTCCATCGTCTCGATCTCAATCTGCTGCGCCAGAGCTAAAAGTGGGTCGAGATACTGTCACTTTCGCCCGATAGGCCTACAAAGCATGAGAGAGGTCCTTTGCCGTCCATCAACGAAGCTCCTGGTGGGATATCCCGCCAGGAGCTTCGCTTATTATTTTTAAAAATGGCTGTTTACAGGCCAGTAGGGAGATTAAGGGTAGCCAGTTGCCAGGGCGAGTTATCTGCTTCATACGCATTGAAGTCGCCAGGCTTCTTGTCACCAACATAGGTGTAGAGGGGATAGCCCTGGTAGAAGACGACCTTGCGACCTTGAGCATCAGTCCCAACACTCAGTTTACCAGGCAGTTTGGTGGTAGAGGTAGGCGTGCCCGTTCCCTTGTAGACCAGGGGTGTCCAGGTCTTGGCGCATGCGCCATCACAGGTAAAGCCGCTTGTCCCTTGCCACTCATGGACATATAAAGTGAAACCTTTGGTGGTCGTCAGAACAGTGAACGTGCTCCCCACCGATTGATGGGAAGGAACCTTGCCTACGGATACCACAACGGAAGATGAGATTTTTTGTGATCCATTGGCAGTGGTCGATGTTTTGAGTGTGTGAGCACTCGCTGTCGAATAGGTGGAAACGAAGCGCTTACATAAAATTTATATCTTACAAAGATGTAAGCTTTGTGTAAGCAAAATCGATAGCAACGTCCCTTCTCTTCTGGTATCCTCTCATCAAAGAGCACACTGATGAGCAGGACGCAACACACCCATCTCTTTTTGATTGCATCTTGAAAACGTCCCTGCTAGATACAATGCCACCGGATGTGATCATGATGACGTTTGTGAAGATCCGGAGAACTAAGGAAGAAAGAGGAACTACCCCATGCAGATATACTATATGTTGCCAACCGTCCCTTTGATCAATAACGAGACCCTCCTCCAGCGTATCACACGTTCAATGACCACATGGAGGCACACGGCGATTGCGCATGTCCCAACACAGGTACTCTCCCCAGAACTATTCGCAAGCATAGATGATGCCGAGTACGCCTATGAGATCGCCTTCACGATCCAGGCAACCGAGTTGGTTCTCTCGCACGGGCACTTCGGGAACGGCCTGCTTCCCTAATGCATTTCCACTTGACCTCTTCGGGTTTAAGAGGTATACTTTCCTCGCTGGAGGCACCTGGAGCTACCATTCTTTCTCGACACGCTTGAGGGTACTGAAACTAGTGAGAGGCCCGGCATGTTCGCGTGTATGTGCCCAAAGGAGCAGACGCCTTATCCTGAGAGCCAACGAAACTCCGTTTCTTCTTGATAGACTGACAGAAACGACGCATTCGCGTCTAGCTGCGCTCATCTGCCAGAGAGGAGTGCGCTCCGCTCAGGCTCTCGGATCAGAAGACTATCTGTAAGGAGTCTCCCTGCTATGCCTTTACCATCCACGATTCTTATCGTCGAAGACGATCCAAAAATTGCGCAGTTGTTGCAATCACACCTTGAAAAATATAGTTATGTGGCTGTTCCTCTCACCGATTTCGCGCATGTCTTCGATGAGTTCAAGCGCATACAACCAGATCTTGTTTTGCTCGATATTAACCTGCCCTTTTTTGATGGCTTTTACTGGTGTCGGCAGATACGCAACGTTTCTACCTGCCCCATTCTCTTTGTCTCGGCGCGTGAAAGCACGATGGACCAGGTGATGGCCCTCGAAAATGGTGCGGACGACTACATCACGAAGCCATTCTCCTACGAGGTCGTTATTGCCAAAGTGCGTAGTCAGCTGCGCCGTGCCTACGGCGATTACGCCTCGCATGCAGATGAGCGCATTGTTGAATGCGCAGGGTTAATACTCTATCCTGAGCGCTTGCAGGTTTCGTTAGCAGAACTCACCACCCGCGTCAGCAAAAGGGAAGCGCAACTTCTGGAGTATCTCCTCAGTCATATCGACCGTGTTGTGAGTCGTGAGCGTCTGCTTGAAGTCCTGTGGGATGAAACCACCTTTGTCGAGGAAAATACCTTGAATGTGTATGTGACACGCATGCGCAAAAAATTACAAGAGTTGGGAGTCGAGGATGCGCTGGAGACCATCCGTGGTTCAGGATATCGTTTGAATACTACCTGGAGAAAGGCTCTATGAAACTTTTCTTGCGCGATCATGCAAGCTTGCTTCTTCTCAACGTGCTGCAACTCAGCCTCATTCTCCTCATCTGCTGGCTGGCCGGATTTCACAATCTGGATCTGCTTCTCTATGCAGTCCTGCTTTGTGCTCTGACACTCATGGGGTATCTCCTCTATCGCTACTTCACCCAGTTTATCTTCTATCGGCGGCTCAGTTCTCCATTGGCGTCGCTTGATGAGTCACTCGTGAATTATGGCAGTTCTCCTCTTGGGAAGGCATTGACGGACTTACTGCATACCCAATACCGTTTCTACCAGGAGCGTCTCTTTCATTACCAGCGCTCCCAGGAGAGACATATGACCTTTACCAACATCTGGGTTCATCAGATGAAAACCCCACTGTCCGTGATCTCGCTCATTACGCAAGATGAGGATGATCCGCGTTTCATGAGTATTCGCGAAGAGACAGATCGGCTTCAGCAGGGTTTGGAAATGACGCTCTATACTGCACGCCTGGACACCTTTGCAAACGATTTTCATGTCGAACCGGTCGCACTCAACAAAATTACGAACGAGGTCATTCGCAAAAACAAACAATTCTTTCTGCGCAATGCCGTTTATCCTGAGGTACAGATCAACCCCACTCTTCTGGTTCTTTCCGACCTGAAATGGCTGGCATTCATCATCGATCAACTCGTGATCAATGCCATTAAATACTCTTCTGGCACTGGCAAAAAGGTGCGTTTGATTGCACATGTGCAAGGGGATCGTGCTACGCTCACGGTAGCTGATCAGGGGATAGGTATTCCTGTGGCTGATCTCCCACGCATCTTCGAGCCGTACTTCACTGGCGAAAATGGACGGACCCATCGCCAATCAACGGGCATGGGTCTCTACCTTGTTCATGAAGCCTGTAAACAGCTAGAGCATTCTATCACAGTTGAATCTGAGGTAAATACCGGGACAACCTTCCATCTTACGTTCTTCTCTCGCACACAATTATGAGCCATGATGGCAGAAGCTTACAAAGATGTAAGCTTCCTGTAAGCAAAATCGATTGGACCAGGCCTGGTGCTCTGTTATTCTTTCAGCAGGAAAACATTTTGAAAGGAATACAGTCAAACAATGCTGACTCTCACTCATCTCAATAAGATCTATGGTGGCAAGCTTCCCTATCAGGCTCTCTATGATATCAATCTTTCTCTCAACCCACGCGAGTTTGTAGGGATCATGGGACCCTCGGGAAGCGGCAAGACAACGTTGCTGAACCTGGTTGCCACTATCGATACACCCACATCCGGCCAGGTGCTTATCAATACCTTTGATCCTTCTACCCTCTCAAAAAATACGTTGGCTCAGTTCAGACGCCGCGAACTAGGCTTCGTCTTTCAGGATTACAACCTGCTCGATACCTTGACCATTGGCGAAAATATCGTGCTCCCCTTAACGCTGGATAAGTGCAGTGTGAAAGAAATGGAGCAGCGTCTACAAACGATCACGCAGCAGTTGGACATTCAAGATCTGCTCAAGAAGCGCACCTATGAGGTCTCGGGTGGTCAGGCACAGCGTGCCGCTATTGCGCGTGCGCTTATCCATTCCCCTTCGCTCTTGCTGGCCGATGAACCTACCGGCAATCTGGACTCAAAGGCCGCTCGTGCGGTGATGGAACTTCTGGAAAAGATGAATCAGGTCCAGGGTACCACGATGATGCTTGTGACCCATGATGCACTGGCGGCAAGCTATTGCCATCGTGTGATCTTTATTAAAGATGGTCGTTTTTACAACGAGATTCGTCGTGGCAGCAATCGGCAAACGTTTTATCAGCACATCGTTGACGTACTGGCTTTGTTAGGAGGAAATGTCAATGACGTTCTTCCAATTCGCTAGCAACAATGTCAGGCGCAACATGCGTGCCTACGCGGCCTACTTTTTGAGTAGCTCCTTTGCCATTCTGATGTTTTTTCTCTATGCCACCCTGGCGAATCATCCCAACTTACAGCAAGGGTACCTGAAGGAAAGCGTCATCAATGGTATGCAGATCGCTGAATATATCATTTACTTTTTTTCCTTCTTTTTTATTCTGTACTCGATGGGAACGTTTCTCAAAGGGCGCACGAAGGAATTCGGTATTCTCACTCTTCTGGGGATGTCCAATCGGCAATTCATGGGGATGGTCTTCCTCGAAAATATGCTGCTGGGACTGGCAGCTCTCTGTGGAGGTATTGTCATTGGCCTGATTGGTTCCAAACTCTTTTTGTTGCTTGGATCAGTTGTATTGGATATGCCCGCCTTGCCCTTCTATATTCCGGTGCAAGCGCTCCTGATTACTGGCATAGCTTTTACGACGCTTTTCCTGCTGGTCTCTCTTGCCACGATGCTTTTCATACGGAACAATTCGGTAACCAGTTTGTTGAAAGGAACTCGTCGACCCAAGGCAGAGCCAAAACCATCGCTGGTTCTGGCACTCTTTGCTGCGGTGTGTCTGGTTGTAGGCTATGGACTTGCAGTCTCGTATCGTGCTCCTCTGGGTGACCTTGGCGTTCAACCAGTGTTTGTCATTGTCCTGGTTGCTCTTGGCACCTACTTTCTCTATACTCAATTGAGCGTCTTTATCATCCAGCTGCTCAAGAAGAGACGACGTTTTTACTGGCGGGGAACGCACATGCTGTGGCTGTCCGATCTCGCATATAGTATGAAAGACAATGCGCGTCTCTTCTTCGCTATCGCCATGATCTTGAGTGTTACCTTTACGGCAACCTCTGCCCTGACCTTGCTCAAGTCGCAGACCAATGCTCATACGATGCCCTTCGCCTTTACGCTCTTGTTTCAACCAGGCAAGACTGCGGCCATCGCACCCATTGAAAAGACGATGGAGAAGACCTTGCACGATCAGCATTTCTCCTCTACCAGGGTTGCGGCATCGTATGCGCTCTTAGAGGTTACAGGGAAAAACATTGCGGTACCCTGTATGTCCTTGAGCGACTATAATCGCTGGGCGGCTGTCGTTCACGCCTCGCCGCTCTCTATGCAGTCTGGTGAGGCCATCGAAGTATCAACCTCTCAGCCCGATCCAAACAATCCACCCATCCCCAGCGGGAGTACCATCACCCTGGCACACGGCCAAAGGGTGCATGTTGTGAGTCGTAACAGCCAGCAGGTACTCAACGAAGATTTCTTGACGAATGTGCTCATCGTGCCAGATCAGGACTACCAGCGGTATTCCATAGGCCTGCAACAAAATGTGTATGTTGGCTATTCTATCGTACCATGGAGAGAGACCCTTACGATTGCTTTTACCTTACAAGATCAAACCCAAAAGATCTACGCGAGTACAACACATGGATCTTCCTCTGAAGACTTTTTCTTGCTGTCGTCCCATGCACTCGATTACCTGAATTCCTATCAAATTCCCAATATCACCTTGTTTGTAGGCTTGTTTGTGGCGATAATCTTCTTGATTGCCTCAAGCAGTTTCCTCTACTTCAGGCTCTATAGTAGCCTGACTGAGAACACAAACCGTTATCGTGCCATGCTAAAAATAGGTCTCACGTCACGCGAGATGCGAGCAAGTCTGACGCTTCAGATGGTGGTCCTGTTTTTTGCTCCCTTCCTGATGGCGATCGCCCATACCATGTTTGCCATGATCGTGGTCCAGAACAATATGCATGCGGGCGCTCAGGTTTTCGTTCCAACGATCCTGACGATTGGGGGGTTCCTGCTGTTCCAGATGGTCTATTTCTTTCTGGTACGAACTCAATACCTCCATCAATTAGAACAAACAATGATGTGAGATTGTCCCTGAATTCCTTAGCCAGCCGATTTCATATCAGGTATACTTGAGGAAGAGAGCACACTCGAAGCAGTAGGGCTTTGAGAAGAAAAAACGCATTGAAACCTATATACGTATTGAAAACCGATGAATAACGTAACTCCTCATGCTCTCTTCCAGTCAGGACCGGACATTTCAGCGCTAGCGGCGCTTCGCACCTGGGGAGTTACCGAATATCGTTTAAAAACATTCAGGAAGGATTTTGTGATGAACATAACTATTGGAAAGTTCTCTTTTGACGTACTTCTGCTTATTCGCCTCTGGTTGCCCGCCATCGTGTTTATTGGACTGTGTGTGGGCATTTTCATCGCTTTTGACTCGCTGCTGCTGCTGCTAGATCAAATCGCCCCTGGCCTTATCCTGATCCTGGTAGCATGGCTCTCCCTCTTCGTCCTCTACATCGTTCTTGGAGTCACCTTTACCTTCATCGCCGCCCGTATGGTGCGTCGTTCCTTCAAGTCCAAAGAACTGCTGGTCCAGAGGCGCATGGCCTACCTGAGCGGCCTCCCTCTTTACGCTTGCGGCCTCCTCTTCCTGGGAACGAGTATTCGCGCCAACTTTATTCCTGACCTCCCCGCTGCGGCGGTATTTGCCCCTATAGTCCTCTTTCTTCTTTTCTGCATGGCCTCAGGCGGCTACCTGCTCATGGTACGTTTCCTCTTCCTGCGCCACCCTGCCGCGCCTGTTCGCTCTGCATAGCTTCTAGGGACAGGCATCTTACGTTCCAGCGCAATGCAAGATGCCTGTCCCTTCATACAGAAGTGGCCTTTCAAATCTCTTTCATCACGCCTTCTCAAATGAAAAGAAGCCCAGTCCCGGTTTGACCAACCGCTTGATGAAGCGTGGTCCTGTTCAACGAGTCTGAAAACGCAAGAAACATCTCCTCATGCTGGCTCTCGTGCCAGGAGCAACGATGTGGTTCTCTGAGATGACATCGATGGCAAGATGGTTACTAGACGGAACCGACTGTGTGTAAGAGGTCGGTTCCGCGTGCGTGCAAAAGGGGTGTAAAACAGGTAATAAAAAGAAAATCGGACAATTTTGCCCGATTTTCAAGAAGTACTACCTGTATTGGGATATTTTTGTGTAGAAAAATGCTCGACCGGAACCGACGGTAGCCTGGTTATCCACAACTCCACCAGTGGGACAGAGTATACGCCTGTTCTAAGCCGAAAATCAGAAAAAAGAAGGACGCTAACAAATTCATCTGATATCTTTCTGGTTGTACCTTCAAAGGGAACCAAGGTGTGTGTCGGTTGCTCACGCAGTTTCTTCTGCCTGCCTCATGGGAAGTTGAATGTAATTCTTCAGAGAGATTCAATATAGGACGAAGCAACAATCTCAGGATGTTTTCTGTGGTAAATCGTCGAACAAACTGTTGTGGTGAAAGACGATGAGATGCTTCTTATTCGTAGAGGGGGGGTATGGTAAAATATCGTAAAAATCCGGTTCATCACTACTTTCTTGGGGAAATTACATCTTGGGGAAATTACATGTACCGTGATCTACAAGAAAAAAACGTAATCAGCATCATTTTTAAAAATGCTCATTGCTCGTGAGCCGCAGAGAGAAAGG
>CAVSVN010000012.1:0-5826 GCA_963731415.1 uncultured Chloroflexia bacterium | reverse complement strand
TAAGTTTTATTTATTGCTCTCTGGGAGATCGTGAACAGTCCAACGATGTTTTGCAAAAAGTGTTTCTGAAATTCTATCTCTCACTGCCAGTCTTCTTACCAACTTCTAACCTTTCTGAGGTATAAATATAGATAACTCTAGTATGAAAAGCTCTACGATAAACATCTTACAAGAATTAGACTATCAGAAAGGAGCATGCAGCATTCACTCCTGGCATGAATGCACGGAGTCCTTTTCTGCAATCGTATGAAGAAAAGGATACTTGTCGTCGAGGATGAGCAACCCATCCTACAGTTTCTCCGGCGCGGACTGACTCACAAGGGCTTCGAGACGCTCACTCGCCACCAACGGTGAAGAAGCTCTCAAAGCGGTACACGATGCTTCGCCCGACCTCGTTGTTCTTGACGTGATGCTCCCAGATTTTGATGGCGTTGAGGTCTGTCGTTACCTGCGCTCAATGGGACATGAGACCTTACCTATCTTGATGCTCACGGCTAGAGATGAATTAACCGATAAAATTGCTGGACTCAATAGCGGAGCCGATGATTATATTACCAAACCCTTTGATTTTGAAGAACTGGTTGCGCGTATACGAGCTGCATTACGCCGCGTCGAGAACACACAATCCCTCTCACAAATCATTAAAGTAGGAGACCTGGTCATTGATGAAGACACACATCAGGTAACAAGGGCAGGGAAACCGATAGAATTGACACGGCGCGAATATGATCTGCTCGAACTGCTGGCTCAGAATGTTGGACATGTGCTGTCAAAAGAGCGGATCTTTGAACGTGTCTGGGGATATGATAATGAAGCCGGGTTGGAAGTGATTAAAGTCTATATCAACTATATCCGCGCCAAGTTAAATAGCGATGACAGCCTGACCTGATTTATGCCATACGAGGCGTAGGATACATGCTCAAACCGTAAGGAAGATCGTCTATGGCAACAAAGATGCGTCAGAAACTTCATTTCCCCTGGCTTTTCACTTTGATCAAGAGACCCCATTCGCTGCGCACGAAACTGGTGCTCTGGAATAGTTTGATTCTTCTTCTGACACTCATTATTCTCAGTAGTATCGTGTATTCACTGGTCACATACTATCTACAAAATAGCCAGGACCAACGGCTTGAGATACAAGGGGAGAAACTGCAACTCGCAACCACCATATGGCTCTCGACAGGCCATTCTGTCAACAGTGATCTATTTAATCAACTGGTACAAAGCGTCCAACAAGATGAGTTTACTTCCGATCCACTCTACGTCAAGATCTTTGATGTTAGAACGGGAAAACAGTTACAACGCTCACCCAATCTGCAAAAAGAAAGCATACAATATAGACAGAGCGATTTCACCGCAGCGCTTCATGGCAAGAAAACATTTCATACCTATCAGAATAGTGCTGGAACCCAGGTCCGTGTCCAGACCCTTCCACTGCAAAGCCCAACGCATCAGATCATTGCCGTTGCACAGATCGGTCGATCACTGGCATCGATACAGCAAGTGCAGATGATTTTGGCTCTTGTCCTGAGCATAGGAGGGCTGTGTGCCATCTTCGTGGCATACCTCGTGAGTCTCTGGCTTACCAGTCGAGAGTTGCGACCACTCCATCAATTAAGTATCACCATGAGAAATTTAAGTACGCAAGGTCTGGGCGTGCATCTGCAATCAACAAAGCAGGCTATCGAGATGAAACATCTGATCGAAGCCTTCAATCAGATGTCGGACCGTCTTGAAGCAGGCTTCACGCTGCAACGCAATTTTGTCGCCGACGTTTCCCATGAACTCAGGACGCCGCTTACCTCGTTGCGTGGTCAGATAGAGGTTCTTTTCATGGATGCTAACCTTAGTGAGGAAGCCAGCCAGGATCTCCGGCAGATACAGGCCGAATTAGTCCACCTCTCGCGTATCGTCAGCAATCTGCTGGCGATGGCCCGTGCCGAGATCGGAGTTCTCCCCCAGGTTTCCGGTGAAAGCATTCAACGTGTTGAACTGGACTTGCTCCTGATCGAAGTTGCTCGTCAGGCACGCTTCCTCAATCAACAGATCTCACTAGAATTGGGGGAACTTCAGCAGAGCTGGACTCTGGGAGATGCTGATCTGCTCAAACAACTCTTGCTGAATATCGTCGAGAATGCACTGACCTATACTCCTTCAGGAGGCACCGTTCAACTGGAAGTTACCCATACTTCCATCATTCCTGCCCTACTCAAAGGGAAAAATGATAACGAGCATAGCGAATGGGCAAAGATCAGCATTCGCGACACCGGTATGGGAATCGCACCCACTGACCTACCACACATTTTCGAGCGTCACTACCGGGTACCTCGGGCCAGATCACGCAGTAAACTTGGCTCTGGCCTCGGACTCTCTATCGCACGTCTTATCGCTCAAGCACATAATGGGACGATCACTGTCGAAAGTGTAATTGGCGAAGGAACCTGCTTTCATGTCTGGCTTCCCAGTTGCCAGGAAATTATGGCAGCCACGCAGGCAACAGAAAAATTTCCAGAATAGCAGAGAATACTTACCAAATTATAACCGACAGACCCTATACTTTTGGAGTAACGCGATAAAGGAACGGAATAGAGAAAATGCCTTTTGTACCGTTTTTATCAATACTTGATTATGCAAAAGCTTATCTCTATCATGTCACATATTCCAAAACAGTAGCGTGCTGTAATAGAAATAGATGTAAAGGATACATCTTCAGATCAAGAGTAGAACACCTTCCCCTGAAGAACAGTTCTTTTTGCCGATCTACTCATTAGAAAAAGAAAGAAGGATGAAGACAAGATGAGTGCTAAAGTCAGTGATTTTCTTTTGGAACGACTTTCGCAATGGGGAGTCAAACGTATCTTTGGGTATCCCGGAGATGGAATTCTGGGTATTATGGGCGCTTTAGGACGTTCTCCAGACCTCTTCGATTTTGTACAGGTGCGTCATGAAGAGATGGCAGCTTTCATGGCCTCTGGGCATGCGAAATTTACTGGTGAGCTTGGGGTGTGCATGGCAACCTCAGGGCCAGGCGCAATTCACTTGCTCAATGGATTATATGACGCCAAAATGGATCATCAGCCCGTCCTCGCCATTGTCGGTCAATCCGCTCGTAGTGCCCTGGGCGGCAACTATCAACAAGAAGTTGACCTCATGAATCTGTTCAAAGATGTAGCGGGCGAGTATGTGCACATGTGTACTGATGCAGTCCAGATGCGGCAGCTAGTAGATCGCGCGTGCCGTATTGCCCTTGCGGAGCGTACCGTGACCTGCATCATTATGCCTAAAGATGTGCAAGACCTGGACGCAGTAGAGAAGCCCCCACATATACACAATACCGTTCATACCAGTATCGGCTACTCCTATCCATACACAGTGCCAAATACAGAGGATCTACAAAAGGCAGCCGCCATTCTCAATGAAGGGAAGAAGGTCTCTATCTTGATCGGTGCTGGTGCGCTAGATGCAGGCCCGGAGGTAACGGAGGTCGCTGATCTGCTTGGCTGCGGTGTCGCCAAAGCCTTGCTAGGGAAAGCTGCATTGCCAGATGACCTGCCCTTTGTCACAGGCGGCCTGGGTCTGCTAGGAACGACACCAAGTTGGAACATGATGATGAACTGTGATACGCTTCTGATGGTTGGTTCCAGCTTCCCCTATTCGGAGTTCTTGCCAAAAGAAGGACAGGCACGCGGCATCCAGATCGATATTGACCCCCGTATGCTTGGTATTCGTTACCCGATGGAGCTCAACCTGATTGGCGATAGTGTGCAATCCTTGCGAGCACTGATTCCTCTGCTCAAGCGAAAGGAAGATCGTTCGTGGCGCGAGAAGATTGAGTCCGATATTCGCGATTGGTGGGAAACGATCGAAGCCCGTGCAAAAGAGAGTGCAGATCCGATCAATCCAGAGTACGTTACCTGGGAACTCTCACCACGCATTCCTGACAATGCAATTCTGAGCGCAGACTCAGGTACGACTGCCAACTGGTATGGCCGTACGATCAAAATGCGCCAGGGCATGAAGGGTTCTGTCTCCGGTAGCCTCGCTTCGCTGGGCGCCGCTGTTCCGTACGCTATCGCAGCAAAATTTGCTTATCCCGATCGCACATGTATTGCTCTAACTGGTGATGGTGCATTTCAGATGAATGGAATGAACGAGATGCTCACCGTGAAAAAATACTGGCAAGAATGGAGCAATCCTCATATCGTCTTCATTGTCTACAATAACCGTGATTTGAACCAGGTCACATGGGAGGAGCGTATTGAAGCGGGCGATCCCAAACTTCCCATGACTCAGTCTATACCTGATTGCCCTTATGCTAGCTACGCCGAATCGCTTGGACTGCGAGGCATTCGCGTTGATAGGCCAGAAGATGTTGGTCGTGCGATTGACGAAGCGCTTTCCGCCAATCGTCCAACAGTTCTTGATGTGTACACCGATCCAAATGTGCCAACAATTCCGCCGCACATTACCTTTAAACAGGCAAAGAATTATAGTACCGCACTATTGCATATGGACCCAGAAGAAGGCGGCATTATCAAAGAGTCTGTGAAGAGTGTTGTTGAAGGAATTATTCCAGGTAGGGGAAAAGGATAGATAGAGATGGCAAGCACGAAATTTGGCGACAATGGCGTCGCTACTCGAACGGCTTGAAGTCTCTGCCTATACGGTACCAACCGACTCGCCAGAGTCGGATGGCACCTATAGCTGGGACAAAACGACGATGGTACTGGTCGAGGCTTATGCAGGTAATACATGCGGCATCGGCTATACCTATGCCGATGCCGCAACAGGCAAAGTAATTCAGGAGCTATTGGAGAAGGTGGTGGTGGGACGCAATGTGATGAATGTAGCAGGCTGCTGGCTGGCAATGGTGCAATCGATTCGCAATCTCGGACGGCCCGGTATTGCTTCGATGGCTATCGCAGCGGTTGATTTCGCGTTATGGGATCTGAAAGCACAGCCTTCTCATCTCCCCCTTGTTTCACTGCTCGGTGCCGTACGTGAAAGCGCTCCCATCTATGGAAGTGGTGGCTTTACGTCCTATTCACGAGAGCAGCTTCAGAGACAACTTGGCGGCTGGGTAGAGCAGGGTATTCCGCGTGTGAAGATGAAGGTCGGAACCGATGCATTGCCGATCCACAACGAGTTGCAGAGGCACGCGAGGCGATTGGACCGGATACGGAACTCTTTGTTGACGCCAATGGAGCTTACAGCCGCAAAGAAGCTCTGGCGCTTGCCACGATCTTCGCAACCGACTATGGCGTCACCTGGTTCGAGGAACCAGTCTCCTCCGACGACCTGGCCGGATTGCACCTGATCCGGATCGTGGTCCGCAGGAATGGATATCGCAGCTGGCGAATATGGCTATGACTTTGGTACTTCCGACATATGTTAGAGGCGGAAGCGGTTGATGTCTTACAGGCCGATGCTACGCGTTGCGCTGGCATCACTGGCTTTTTACGTGCAGGCGTCTTATGTGAAGCGCGTTCGCTTGACCTGTCATCCCATTGTGGGCCAGCAATTCATGTACATCCGGCCTGTGCCGTGACCAATTTCCGCCATATGGAATACTTTCACGACCATGTGCGCATTGAGCAGATGTTTTTCGATGGAGTCCTCAAACCTGAGCAGGGAGCCTTGCGCCCGGACCTGTCGCGTCCAGGAATGGGACTTGAGTTCAGACGCTCTGATGCAGCAAAGTACGCTGTGTAGCTTCTTTTCCAATCAACACAGTTTCAAAGATAGCTTACATCTCTATTGAGCTTTTAGAACACGTATCTGTTGCAGCGGTTACCAGTAAGAATTATCAACGACAAAAACATAGAG
>CAVSVN010000011.1:0-738462 GCA_963731415.1 uncultured Chloroflexia bacterium | reverse complement strand
GGTACAATAATGCCCAACGACTCGGCCACCTGCCCCAGATTATAACTTGTTAGAGAGGGGAGCAACACCGTAGCCAGTTCGAACGTATCAATCAATGGATTATTACGCGCCAGACCTCTGCGCTGGAGGAAATTTACATCAAAGGGGATACTATGTCCTACTATTGGCAACTCGCCCAGAAAGTATTGCAATTTCTTCGCAATCGTCTCGAAAGGCGGTGCTCCAACAAGCTGTTCTGGCTTAATACCTGTCAGCCGTTGCACACGATAGGGAATAGGACGCCCAGGGGACACAAAAGTCTCAAACGTCTCAATAACTTCTTTCCCCTGAAATTTGATGGCCGCAACCTCAAGAATAGCATCTTGCTCTGCATGCAAACCCGTAGTCTCCAGATCAAGAGCCACGCGCACAGCCGATTTTTTCGCCATAGTTCCCTGTTCCTCTAAGCCTCTCTCAATTCTTGCTTTACATTATTCTTTTTATTTATATGTCCGCTATTCCGTGGAGGATGGGGATAACGGCCAATTCTCAAGTAATTTCTGGGCCTTCCTGGCTGCCAGCCCACGATGGCTGATACGGTTCTTATGCTCTGGGGTAAGTTCAGCAGTCGTTTTTCCAAGTTCAGGAACCAAAAAAATAGGATCATATCCAAAACCATTTGTGCCACGTGGAGCATCCGCAATTACCCCTTCAATCACCCCTTCAACGCTACGACAATATCCAGATGGCTCGGCAATAGAGATAACGCACCGGAAACGAGCCGTACGTTGCTCCTGCGGCAAACCCTGGAGTTGCTTTAGAATTGCACGAAAGCGCTCTTCATATGGGGTATCGACACCCATAAAACGAGCAGAGTACACACCAGGAGCGCCACCGAGCGCATCAATCTCTAAACCAGAATCATCGGCGAGAGAGAGCATACCTGAAGCCTGAGCATAGAAGCGTGCTTTCAGTTCTGCATTTTCCAGAAAAGTCGTTCCCGTCTCTTCCACATCCATGTCTAGCCGGATATCAGTCAGCGAAAATAAAGTAAAAGGTAAAGTAGAGAAAATGACACGAAACTCATCTACCTTATGGCGGTTTGTCGTTGCCAGCAGCAGGCCTTGCATGTACGTCTCCAAACTAGACAAAATTTGAACATTGTCCCACATCTTATCATATCTCGATCTAGTTGTCGAGATTGCGATTCCCTCATTCCCTATGGATGAACATCACATTTTCCCTCGTTTCCCCGTTCCCTTACCTTCCCTCCATCATCGCAGCATCATAAAGCCTCTCCTCCATTTTTACATTAAAAGGCTATATGAATATCTTTCAAGATGTTTGCATGCTCTACCTTCTCTTCAACCTGCCCCGATAGTGAAAAACAGCGTCTAAACTGGCGGAAAAAGTGCTTGACACAAAAGGACTTTGTGATTATAATCTGGTGTGTCTGGAAGATGTCTCAGGATGCGCCTAAAGCGTTCCTCCGAATTATTCTGGCGTAATTAGCCGATGTAGCTCAGGGGTAGAGCATCGCTTTCGTAAAGCGGCGGTCGTCGGTTCAAATCCGACCATCGGCTTTTATATCTCGTAATCCTTCACCCAAAGACCTCCTTTCACCTGATTATTTGCCACTGGCTCTATTCTAAGATCTCCCAGCAACGGATACCCAGAATGTCTTTAGCAACACTTCCTGGACTATCCAGACTCAGGCTCCACAATAGCGTGAATTAGTGCGTCACATCCTCAAAAAGCGGACAGGATAAACGAAACTGCTGTACCAGGCGCTCAACTTCTAGCATTGACTGATGCATCATAGCTGGCGCTGTCAAATTCAATGTTAATATTCTGCTGTTAAGCTCACGTAATGTCGTATCGTATTCGTCCGCAGCTTTCTCCACCATGCTATTGAAGGCACGCTTCTCGCTGGCAAATGGGGGTACTCGTCGAGAACGTAATGATTTCCCCTGATGCACAATACGTTTCAGCTTCGCCTCGACACGCTCTCTTTCCTTACGAATTTCGTTCGCAAGTTCGACCTCCGGCGGAGCAAAACCATTGCTTTTAAGCAGATGATAGGCCATAGCGTTATCACCTGCATAGGGATTGTCATCAAGCTGTAAAGGCTTGCCACTTCCTCGCAGATTCGAGAATTCCCCTCGCTCCTGCGCCTCATGAATCAACTCTTCAACATAATCTTGATATTTTTTACCACGCTTTCTTCTATCATTCTCGGGTGCTTGAGCATCGGTACTTTTTTTTCCGGGCGACTTACGCCAGTCAATAAAATCCATGAGCTTCTCGGTTTTCTGTTGTTTTAGCAAGCATCGTCAAAGCAGCCTCTACCGTGGCCGCGAATAATCTGGCCCCTACTCAATTATAATTGATTGAGCACTCCTCTGTGCAACCTCATAGACCTGCGCGAGAGGAAGATCCTGTTCCTGAGCAATACGCCTGCACTCCTCATATTCAGGGGCAACACTGATAATGTGGGAACCCAGGCGTTTAACTTTTACCAGCATCGTACCTAATGGAGTGACAATCTGCTGTTGAGTGCGCCGGGCTTTCCGTCGTTGCATCTGCTGGATACGTACACCGATTGTGCTTGTTTCGAGCAGCAAAAGCTGAGCCAGGCGTTCACCCTCTTCTAGAGGACAGATCACGCTTATCTGTGTGGCAGGACGATTTTTTTTCATCTGGAGAGGTGCATAACTTACATCCAGAGCACCAGCGGAAAACAGGCGCTCCATCAATCCCCCCAGCAACTCGCCATTCATATTATCAATGTTTAATTCGATCACCGTTACCCAGTCTACATCAGGCTCCTCATCCGCCATATCTACCATACTCAGATCATGACCCAGACAGAGGCGCAGGCAGTTAGGCCAGGGAAGACGCTTCTGCCCAAAACCATAACCAACGTTTTCAATAGAGATCGTCGGTTTTTCAAAACGAGCAAGGGTAGCTAGAATAGCAGCACCCGTTGGAGTAACCAGTTCACCCTCAGCAGGCGATGGTTGCCAGGGAGCACTCACACGACGCAGGATCTCTAGCGTTGCAGGAGCAGGGACAGGAAGCAGTCCGTGGGCTGTTTTCACATGACCATGCGTTAAGGGCAAAGGAGAGGCATACAATTGTGTAATACCAAGCATCTCAACACCAATTGCCGCCCCCGCAATATCCACTATCGCGTCAATCGCCCCCACTTCGTGAAAGTGGACCTCTTCTATACTTGATTTATGTACCGTTGCTTCAGCTTCGGCCAGGCAGTGAAAGATGGCAAGAGCCGTTTCACGTATCCGTTGTGGCAGTGTAGAGGAATGAAAGAGAGCCGCAATGTCTGAAAGATGACGCGTTGGCTGCTCCTGTTCGGAGAGAACAACATCGAAACGCGAACCGTGTATCCCCTTATCTGAAAATGGATCTAGGGTGAGCTGATAAGCGTCGATAGGCAGACGGGCCAGCATTTCTTTCAAGATATCAAGAGAAAGTCCAGCGTCAAGCAATGCCCCCAGAAACATATCACCACTGATGCCTGAGTGACAATCCAGGTAGGCTATTTTTTTAGTCATAAGTCGCGTTTTCTCCTCTACATATTTTCGTGTTCAATGATTTTGCGCCAGATATCTTTCTGTTGCTCTGACATCTGCGTACTGGTGACCAGGGCCTGACGAAACGATACTGGCTGTACACTTTTTTTAGCAAACACTGAATAAGTTTCTTGCAGTTCCGCAATCTTCTGTTGCAAATTCCTGCGGTTAGTATACAAACCATACAGGCTATTGTCAGCAAAGTATGTTTGAATAACATACGCAGGCTGTTGCAATATTCTTGCAAGTTGCCTGAAAAGCTCCAGAGGAATACTTCCTGGATCAATGCAGCGCTGCTCTAATTGCATCACAACATCAACACCAAGATCAAGCTCCTTAGCCAGATCTGAGAGAGAAAAATGCTGACTATCTCTTTTCATAAAAAGCGTTATAAGCTGGCATGAGTTATCTTCTCCAGAAGAGCAAACATGCTCCAAAGCCAATTGAGAAACTTCTGAGAGGGCTTCACGGCTATTGGTTTCAGATGAGACATGCTCTTCTAAGACATGATAATAGGCAACGAAATCTACAAGTGCGTCAGTATAATCTGGATAGCGAACAAGATAATCGCTCAGACATGGTCTCTGCCCAGAACGGATCTGCTCGACATAGTGGGCAGTGATACGCACAACCACTTCATCACTGGGTGAAATGCTCTTCTTCAAAGTCTAATGCCTCACGTAACAAATTCAATGCTTCACGTCTACGATTACGAACGGTACGATCAGTAATGCTCAACAATTGAGCAGTATCCTTCTCCGACCTTCCTTCCCAAAACAGGAGAAGTATAACCGCTTTCAGCTTCACAGGCAAAAGCAAAACCAGCCGTAACAGGTCACTTGTCTCGATTGCCAGTAACATGCTATGCGCTCGCTCGTCTTCGATTTCAAGAACACACGTGTTCCCATCATCCTGCTTCAGTGGCTGATCAAGACGTGTGACCAGTGCTCGCGGGATACGTGTGCTCTGCTTCACCTGCCGATCACACCAACGTCCTTCACGCATCATAAACGCTTGATAAACATGCCTACGTTCAAACTGGAGGGCGTGAAGAAAATTTTCTTCCCAGAATAAGCGCTGTCGATCCACCAATGCACGCAACAAACTCTCGTAAAGATCGGCACAGAGATCACACAGGAGAGCCTGGCGCTCATCGGGTGTAAGAGTGAGCATTTTGAGTACGCTGGCGGCCCAGTATTCGTTGCTTTGCTGAATCCGACATACAATTGTAGAGAAAATCGCATTACGTCCCTGATCATCTCCATACTCAACGGAGATGCGTAAACACTGGACCAGAACTTCAGGCGACGTATCCGCAGACTCAACAACCTTCCAGAATGCATCAGTAGCATAAGGGGGAAAAATAGAATAGTAATGGGGAAGAACTGCATCATATGTCACCACCTCTCCGTGATAAACCCACGCACTATCAGCAACAAATTCACTTTCCACGTTACCCCAGCCTCCATAAAGATATTTATACCTATATCTACATACAGTATAAGCATCTTCATGTACCGTGTCAAATCTCTTTGAGGATACTTTCCTTCTTTAGTAATACGGGGAAAACGAAAAAAAGCGGAAATAAGGAGAGCCGAGTAGAGTTCAGCATCTCCCCTTTCTCAGGTCCAGGCGAAGATCGAGTGGAAAGACCCTTGACAATGGTTATCTTTTGTACTACAGTTACTTACATAAGTAACTAACCGAATAAGTGATGGAGTAATGGAGCACTTGATAGACGAGAATCGCCCGATCTTTGTGCAGATTGCTGAGCGGATCGAAAATAACATTATCGCCGGGGAGTTGACCGAAGAAGCACAGGTTCCTTCTACCAATCAGTTCGCCTCGTTTTACCAGATCAATCCGGCGACAGCGGCCAGGGGCGTGAATTTGCTAGTGGACCAGGGCATTTTGTACAAAAAGCGGGGACTCGGTATGTATGTAGCACCGGGCGCTCGTGCGAAACTGCTGGAGAAGCGCCGCGAACAGTTTTTCGAGCAGTACGTCGTGCCGCTGCTCCAGGAGGCAGAAAAGCTGGGCATTACGATTGAACAGTTGACAGAGATGATTCAAAGAAGGGTCAAAGCGTAATGAGCAAGGTCGTTGAAGTCAGAAATCTGACCAAATCGTATGGTAGTGTTGTGGCGGCTAACCAGGTGAGTTTCTCCATCGAAGCCGGGAAAATCTATGGACTTCTGGGGCGCAATGGCGCGGGCAAAACGACCATCATGCAGATCATCACCGCCCAGCTTTTTCCTACCAGCGGGGAGGTTTCGGTGTTCGGCGAACATCTCTATGAAAATAGCCGCGTGCTGAGCCAGATCTGCTTCGTCAAGGACAGCCAGAAGTATCCCAACGGCTATCGTGTGCTCGATGTGCTGGATCAGGCCCCGTTGTTCTTCCCTCATTGGGACCGGGAGTACGCCTTTGCCTTGATTGAGGCATTCCGCTTGCCGCTCTCCCGGCGGATGAAAGCGCTCTCCAGAGGCATGCTCTCTGCTATGGGAATTATTGTTGGTCTTGCCAGCCATGCGCCGCTGACCATCTTTGACGAACCGTACCTGGGCCTGGATGCTGTCGCCAGGGGTATATTTTACGACCGATTACTTGAAGATTACGCCGAGCATCCGCGCACGGTCATCTTGTCGACGCATCTGGTCGACGAAATTAGTCGTCTGTTGGAACATATCCTCGTCATCGATCAGGGTCGTCTGATACTCGACGAAGATGCCGAAGCACTGCGTGGGCGAGCGTTTGCCGTCGTCGGCCCGGTGGCCAGGGTCGACACCTATACAGCGGGAAAGTACCTGCTTGAGCGCTCACCATTGGGGGGTCTGGTGTCGGCCACCGTCATGAGCAATGGGGACGTGAGTGATCGCAAGCAAGCCGAAGCGCTCGGTCTGGAACTCGCCCCGGTCTCGTTGCAGCAGTTGATCGTCCATCTGACCAGTAAACCATCCGAAAGAAAGGTGGTAGGAGTCCGATGAATCGTATTGAAAGCGTCATGGTTATGCATGCCAGGGACCGGGTGACCTGGTTTTTGATCCCTGCAAGCGTTTTGGGCGCTGGCTTCGTCATCGTCTTGTTTCTTGCCCTGTGCATTGATTTGCTCTGGGGGGACGCAACGCCGGTCTATACTGGTGCGCTGGCCGTCTTCTACACCGTGATGCTGATTGGGGGCGCAACCACCGTCGGCGGAACGTTTCCGTTTGCTATTGGCTTTGGCACACGCCGGAAGGATTACCTCCTGGGTACACTGGCGTGGGGCATCGTGGTCTGCGCCGCCTGGGCGATTCTGTTGGGATTGCTTTCGCTTATTGAGGCCAATGTGATCAAGAACTGGGGTGTGGGTCTCCACTTCTTCCACCTCCCCTTTTTCAGCGATGGCTCGCCCCTGCGGCAGTTTTGCTGGTCATACTATCACGATATGTCCTGTGCACAAGCGGACCCTAACTATTTCAGGGGTAGTTCGTCCTTGCAGCAGTTTTGGGCCTACTTCGTTCTCCTGCTGTTCATGTACCTGCTGGGACTACTACTCGGTAGCATCTACCAGCGCTTTGGCCGCACAGGGGAGTATATCCTCCTTGGCATCACATTTTTGTTCCTCAGCGTCTTTGTGCTGCTGAGCACCTACTGGCGCTGGTGGGGAGCCATCTTCAACTGGCTCGCCCAGCAGACCGCAGCAGCACTCAGTTTGTGGCTGGTGCCGCTAATAGTGTTCTTTGCCCTCACGTCCTATGCACTGCTGCGTAAAGCAACGGTGTGACGGGCAAGCAGTATATGGAGGACTAACCATGACTCATCAATCCTGGAGTCCCTATGCAGGGGTTAACTCGATCATCCTGGCGATTGGGCTGTTGATTGTCACAGCCATGTTGCTCTACTTAGCCACTCAATTCCATCACTCCATAGCCGTCAAAAGACCTGGAAAGGCTCTTGGCGTTGCTCTCGCAGTGATATGGTTGTTATCTGTGACAACTTTTCTGATTGCAGTTAGCATATACGTGCTTACGCTCTATCGGCAGGTAGGTCCTTTCACTGCACCAGCAAACCCTATCACTCCCGTGACAGAAACCTCGGGATTGATTGCCTTTTTCGTGATAGCGTACCTGGCAAGACAGAGCGGGTTCTGGAGTGCTTTTGTGAGTGCCATTGTTGGGACCATAGCGGCACCGATGATCTTCGAACTTCCCTTCGATCTCATCGTGATGTGGCGAACGTATCCTCCCACGCCTGGAACACTCTTTACCCTGCTTTTCTTTTTACCCCTCTTCCTCGTCGAGATCTCCAGTTTTGCAATGCTCACCTTCTCACCAGTTATGAAGTTGTCGCGATCTACCCTGTTCCTTCTAGCAGGCATGTTTTTGATCTTTGCGATCTGGGCATTGTTTGGCTTTGCATATCCGGCCACTCCCCTACCGATAGCTCTTAACGTGATCTCAAAAATTCTGGCGTTTGCGACTGCCGTCTCACTCTTCCTTCCGCCGGAAAAGGTCTCTGAGCAGGTTAAGAACGAAGAATGGCCTGGCCAGAGAAAGGTTGCTCTCCCTGAGAGATGATATTAAAGAGCTTATCATCAGACTTGTGTAGTATCGGAATAATTCTTCACTTGCCACTTTTATGAAACTCTAGTGAATCGCGATAGATATCGACATAACGTTTTGCGGAAGCATACCAGGAATGGTCAGCGGCCATACCATGCTTCTGAATAGTACGCCACGCATCTTTGAAGCGATAGATTGCCAGAGCACGCACAATAGCGGCGAAGAGTTCCCAGGCATCATAGTTATCAAATACGAACCCATTCCCTTCGCCCGTGAACGTATCATACTCCTGCACAGTATCAGCCAGGCCACCAACATGACGCACAATAGGCACACTTCCATAGCGCATAGCAATCATCTGGCTCAAACCACAAGGTTCAAAACGGGATGGCATCAGGAACATATCACTGCCAGCATAGATACGCTGCGCCAGTTCAGTATTAAAGGTCAGAAAGATCGCAATCTGTTCAGGATGACGTGCAGCCAGGTTTTGCAGCAACTCATGATAGTGCTGATCACCAATTCCCAGTATGATAAATTGAACGCCTTGCGTCAACAATGGCTGAATGATCCGTGCGATCAGGTCGAGTCCTTTTTGATCCGTCAGGCGCGAAATCATCGCCAATAAAGGGATATCCTCGTCGAACAGGCAGATGGGCATATTCTTGCAAAAATGCTTTATTTTCCGCTCGCTTATCAAGGGAATCAGCATCATAATGGGTATGGATATAACGGTCCGTGGCCGGATTTGCCTCCTGATAATCAACGCCGTTGAGAATACCAAAGAAACGATCACGGCGCGAGCGCAACAAGTGATCCAGTTTCTCGCCAAAGGTTGGCGTCAAGATCTCCTGGGAATAACGTTCACTTACCGTTGTAATCGCATCAGCAAATAAGATACCACGCCCCATAATATCCACAACATTTGCCAGTTCGGTAATCTGAGGATAGAGAAAACCTCCGGTCGCCACACCTGCCACTTCAAGAATACGATACCCAAAAATTCCTTGATACGCGAGATTATGAATTGTGTAGACAGTAGCAGCATTCGCAAACAAAGGATCAGCTATGATAAACTGTATGCATCCAATTTGGAACAATGCCAGTATGCCAATCATTACAATGGACAATATCTGGCGACCAGTTTAATGCACGTACCGCCTCCAAGGCAGCACGACAGAATAAGATAAAACGCTCACCATCGTCTGTATAACCGTAGATATTCTCACGATCAAAATAACGTGGCGCATCGATCATATAAACCGGAATATGATCCCCGATCTCCCCCTCGCATACACTCACTGGCACCTGAAAACTTCCCATGCGCACAGAAACACTACGCAAAGATCGTCTTCAAACTGGAAACGCTCAAGATCAACCTGTCTGTAACGCGGCATTATCAGGCGCACGTCATGACCTAGCGCCTGGAGAGCTTTCGGTAACGCCCCCACCACATCCGCTAACCCACCAACCTTGGCAAATGGCACAATTTCTGCAGCAAGGATCAGAACCTTGAGGGGCTGCTCACACTGCATACATAGTTCCTCCCACTCTCGAATTATTACTCCATTATAGCATGCCCAACCAGCCACCGTAAAAAATAAAGGGTGGAAAGATGAATAACTATTCATCGCTCCACCCCTTATAAAGTCTTGCTGCAAATTCTCGCTGCTTCAATCAGACTTTGTAGCGATTGCGTGTCAGGAAGTAGAACTGGATGCCTCCCAGGATAGCCATCAACACGACCACCACCATCGCATCAGGTGCCACGATAGGAGGTGGCTGATTGGCAGCCGTGCTAGCAAGAGGTCCAACGCCATACCACCAACAAAAGGAATATTTGGTTCCACTTCAGGGAACGTTGGTATCGAGAAGAAGGCAAACGCTGCCAGATAAACGAAGAAGCAGGTGCCTACCACCAGCCATTGGCCGAGACATCCCAGATTATTCTCACCCACCACCGCAAATTCGCGACGCGCCACGGTGGTCCAGATAACTGCGGCAATCAACATTCCAGCCGCCAGCATCATTGCAACCAAAATCTGACTGGCGCTGTATGGATCAGGAACGTCGCTCCAGCAATAACGGCAGTCGTTACCACACCACTAATTACCACGGCATTACGATGCGATTTCCAGCCCCAGATCGCTGCCATCAGCATTGCAAAGAAGTTTATGGTAATGATCGCATCGACTGATATAGCCACCTTCCTGTGAGAATGCACAACTCCCAGGAACAAATGCCTTACGAGCACAAACCGTCAGATAATCTCCTATACCGACGCCACCAATAACCCAGTAATGCATCCAGGCGATCAAAGGATAGACAGCAAACCAGGCCAGGATGAGAATCACGCCCGTCTGGGCAAGCCCAAGCGCACCAAACGCATGTACAGAATGCGCATTGTACGCTTCCGCACCGGACGCATCAAGTAATGCAGACGTAATGCAAATGCACCAGCTGTCATAAAAATGGATGCCGCCAGCACGATTCCTGCACATAATGTGACCAGCCGATCGCCAAAGAACGGGCGATGCAGGGAACAATTGCGTGCCCAATCCTGCAATATCAACATAAGTATAGAAAACCATGAAAACGACGAGTAAGATAGAGATCCTAGAATAATCATCCAACGAATAGCAGGCGTAGTCCCAGGATCACGACGATCTGGATTACGCTGCTCACGAATAGCAAGCTGACTATAGAAAATCATGGCTAGCGCCAACGGCAAAGAGCACGATGGCGATCATGACAAAATCAACCGCATTGCGGCTGAAACCAGAGCACTTTCCCACCCAGAACGAGGATTCCAGGTTGTTGTTGCTCGTGGGGAAATACTGGTTACAGTTTTGCTGAGCATTGCAGAACATCCCGGTCAAGGTAGACCATAACAGTATGCGCAACCCACCCAGAGACAATATCGTCCCCAGACCAGTAAAGATGATCGGTGGCACCACAGGCTTGGGGTCAAAGAGCAAGACGATCACCTGGACGATCACAAAACCTCCCAGACAGACCAATCCCAGACCCAACGCCCAATCTCCATCCCTTGCAGACTTGCCGCAGTCATCTGTAAGTAAATGTAACCAGGGAGCTGCCCTATCAAAATAGCGGCAACGAGAAAGAAGCCAACAGCGAAAATCAGCGCACGCGCCCATGAAATTCGCTCAGGTACTCCCTGTTGTTGTACTTGTTGCATGGATCGCAATCCCTTTCAACATGTCGTTCACATGCGTCACAACGACATGACCAGCGATCAATTGTAACGCTCATATGGCATCCCTTTGACTGAGATGCCATATGATATCAATTATTTCGTAATGACCAGCTCTGCCAGCATCGCAGGATGAATACGGCAGTAATAGTAGACCCTATGATCAGGATTTAAATTGTATGCCGCCATCGTCACGGTATACGTAAATGTAGCCACCAGTCTTCACATACTTGGCCGGGTCATTACCAGAGTCAAAAATCATCGGATCGGGCTTTGGAGAGTGCCGTCGGGTCATCTCCACTAAGAGCTGTCACCGTATGAGCCTGACTGGTTGTATTCGTCCAGGTGATGACTGTACCCACCTTCACCGCACATTAATTGGACCAAAACACGAAGGCGTACACGCTGCACCCGCTGGAGGATTTACCATACTTAATGCAACCGCCTTCAGCTTCGTATCATCAACCGGAGTGCCAAATTGCCCATTTGTTCCCAGATCCACCGCAGCCTGGTACTGAGTCGGATATGTACTCTGCACATAATCAAGCAACCCATTAAATCCATTCCCAACTGAGGTTGGATAGCCCTGCTTCTGCATATAAGCTGGATCAGCAGAGCGAATCAACTGGAAGACGTATTGAATCTGATTCGCATCCAGAGGACCACCATACGTCTGACTCATTGGTATCGCACCTGCAGTAGGTGGTGCGGTGCCTGTGGATTGTAAACTCCTGCCTCGATAACGCGCAATAAGATCCTGGTCGCTCAACTGATTCAAAGCATTCAATGGTGTATCCATTGTACTTCAAAGACCCTGGTACCAGTTTACTATTTCTAACAGCATAGCATTGAAAAGTGCAATATTGGGCATAAAGCTGCATTCCACTCGTAATAGCCGTCACTTCCTGGGTATTCTTCTGGCTGGTTTCAAATCCCGTCTCCCTAATCCAGAAAACCGGTATCATAATTGAAACGATAGACAGCATCGCCAGTGCGCCATAGCCAGTCTTCTCAACCGCGTTCGTACGCGAATAGAATAAATACAGAAAACCAACCGCGACGACCAGCAGCACTATAATGCCCACGGCAGCCTGTCCAAAATTTACCATAACACACTACCTTTTCGTTGATGGGCTCAACGCTCCCCGACCCATTAAGAGTTCAGAGAGCGTTATTGACCTCATTTACACAGGCTTGATCTCTATGATTACAGGCTGTCTCTCAAAATTTCTTATCTTCAGAGACAGCAAGTATAAACACACATCTTCACACAATATGACTTCCAGCGCATTATGTACACTGTACAGTTGGTGGCGCAATCAAACGCGTCGTAGGATCTGGATGTGGCACGGTATTATTTAAGACACCTGTATCCACAGTAATATCTTCTCCTGAGAAGGTAAGTGCAAAACGGTCTGTGCTTCTCGGAGCAGGTCCATCCAGATATTCACCATCGACATTGTAGTGAGAACCATGACACGGGCATTTGAAACTGATACAGGTGTCACGGAAATCAAAGGTACAGCCCAGGTGAACACAACGCTGATAGATCGCAACCCAGTAGGAACCATCAGCGCATCCTTTCACAATGTTCTCCGCACCCAACTGATCAGTAAGATTCCGTGCCACTCAAGAAAAACTTCGTGTCTTTCGACATGTGGACCAGATACGTTTTTGCCTGCTGACGATAGTAGACACCAGCCACATTTTTCTTGAAGTTCGCTGGTAATGCCGCCGGAAAATCCGTCTTCTTACCAACAGCGATAGGAGAACCGAACTGACCAGCAAGATTGGGATAGAGCATATATAATGCCCCTGCCACACTTGCAGTCGTTGAAATTCCCCATACGGCCAGCATAGAACGCCGCACAAAGCGTCGACGCGATATACGCTGATTTGCAATCTCTGCCGCCTCCGCACCGCCACCATGAAGTACTTCATACTGCTGCGGCGTAATCGGCGGCCTATTGATATTATCTATACTCATAACTTGTTGTTTCCTCGCCTAAAGGTCAAAGTAGACGCCGTTTTGCCAGGGCCATGCCCACAACCAACCTGGACCACGGAAGAAACTACCTGCCAGCGTAATCACCGCCCAGAACATGAGAAACATAGTGAATGTCACGATAGCTACTTTGCGATCTGCATAAGCACGGCTCGGATTGCGGTCCACATAGGGCAACACAGCCAGTGCTGCCAATGTCAGTCCAGGTACAAGCACACCAGCAGTCGTCGGTGGGAAGTAGTGCAGCAGTTCCTGCAATCCCAGGAAGTACCAGGGTGCCTTCGCCGGATTAGGCGTGACATTCGGATTGGCTGGCCCTTGCAGTGGTGCATTAATCTGCAACGACAGCAATGTTACCATCACCATCACCGCTGTAGCCGCAAAGAACTCACGTACCAGCAGGTGAGGCCAGACAAAGACCGAGTCTTCGAGCGGCTTCTCCACACGCGTGATCGCTTCCTGCCTACCACCGCCAGCGTACGATATCGTCGCTGCGTGGCAGATGCCTGCGTTTCTACCTGGGGTTCTTTCTGTTCAATTGACATATAAGCATCCTCTCAAGAGCATCCTAGCTTCTGAATTGAACAGACATCTCTTAACGCGTTACGCCGGCTCGCCTCACGCGCCTCCAACTCACGACGAGAAGGTGGGGGTGGGCCAGCTTCGCCACCGTCCTTACGAATACGCCAGAAGTGAACCGCCATCAATAGACGCACCAGCCAATGGGAGCAGTATCACGTGACCCACGTAGAAGCGTATCAATGTCGCCTGACCTACCGCTCCACCTCCCACCAGCACTTTGTAAACGGGATCTCCCAAAAGCGGTGTATATGGTGCCAGATTGGTACCAACGGTGATAGCCCAGAGAGCGATCTGATCCCATGGCAGCAGATAGCCTGTGAAACTCAGGAACAATGTTACAAAGAACAATAATACGCCAACCACCCAGTTAAACTCCCGTGGTGGCTTATAAGCACCATGGTAGAAAACACGGATCATATGCAATGTCACCGACACCACCATCAAGTGGGCCGCCCAACGATGCATATTACGCACAAGGGTACCAAATGAGACAGCGCTATTAATCTGATTAATGTTTTGATAAGCTAAATCAGTACTCGGAATGTAATAAAACATAAGAAAGACGCCGGTAATCGTCAGCAGCAGGAACAGGAAGAAGGAAATACCACCCATACACCAGGTATAGGTCACCTTCATCGCCCTTCGGCTGACTTTGACAGGGTGGAGATGCAGAAATACGTTCCCCATCATCACCAGTGACTGATTTAAGGGAGTATCGGGATAGCCGTGACGGAAGACGGAACGCCAGACCTGGCTTTCTACGATCTTCTGCGTCGCCACATCAAGCAAGCTTTTGTTAGTAGTAGAGCCCACTTTGCCTCCTCTAAAGGATTAAGACTTGATCAATTTGGAAAGATATCGTTGCGAAAAGTTCTTATGCCGCGTCGCCGATTATACCATCTTTCATGCGACCCGAAAACCCCTCTGTTCCTAATAGGTTTTCCCTCTCCTGAAAAAAAGTTCTATAACCCTTGCAACAGGCATAATCATAACATCCTTTTAACAAGATTATAATGAATAGCGCTCCTTAAATGGAAGATGAGCAACCATTATTACAATCCTGTCTCGAATCCGCACAGAGTAACACATGTAGCTTACTCGCAGGTAGCGGGTAGCAGACATCAGGTGCTCACCTGATTTTTCAGCACTATACACCTGATTCGACTCCACTAACTCTCTATTTGACAGCAAACATAGAAACCCGCTACAATTACTATGATTAAAAAGCAAAAAATATTTCAGATAAAGAGATCATTCTCATGACTAAATCCAGCGGTAAATATCGCGATATCGTACAAAACAACGGCCTGCTGAAACCGTTGCTTGCAATACCTGTTTTCTATAGAGTCCTGATCGCCAATAGCTTGATCATCTTCGTTGGTGCCACCGGAGGAACAGATTAGCATCACAATTAAATACCTCTGCCCTCCGCACCAACCATCCTGGTCATCTTTGTCACCGTCGGCTGGCTTGTTAGCGTTGCCCTGAACTTTGTCGTGCTTCAGATTGCCTTCCGCCCCTTGATCGATCTGGGCAAAGTCATGAGTCGCGTCCAGTCTGGCGAAAGTACACAACGCGCACCACTTACCGGCATGGACCCACAGGCAGATCAACTCGCACGTACCTTTAATATGATGCTAGAAGCTATCGATGAGGCAAATCGTTTACGTGCAACGCAGATCCTGAATGCGATGGAGGAAGAACGCAAGCGCATCGCACGCGAACTCCATGATGAAACATCCCAGGTTCTCACCTCTCTACTGATCAGCCTGGCTATTCTTGAAGAATCAATTACGACCCAGGAAGCTCGCAACCGCATTGCCGATACACGCAAACTGGCCCATCAAACGCTCCGTGCCATCCGCAACCTGAGCATCGATCTGCGCCCCAGCGCCCTGGATGATCTCGGACTCCTGCCAGCATTACGCTGGTACGTCAAAGAATATCAGCAAAAATTTGCGATCAGCGTCGATTTACAGGCCACTGGCTTTAAAGAACGCCTCCCGGCAGACATGGAGACGGCCTTGTATCGTATCGTCCAGGAATCTTTGACCAATGTTGCCCGACATGCTCATGCACATAAAGTAAGTGTCGTTATGAAAGAAGATAACGATGCAGTCTATGCAACCATTAGCGATGATGGTATCGGTTTCGATGCCGATCAATTGCAAAAAACACCAGGGCCAGGACAGGAACATGGCTGGGGACTTGTAGGAATGCATGAACGAGCACGTCTGCTCGATGGCTCCCTCACCATCGATTCTCATCCAGAAAGTGGGACGATTGTTCGCGTACGCATACCACGCCCACTTCCTACTTTCTCTCCCTGAAGAGAACTCTGGAAACGCACAAACGGTAGGGAATATATGAAAATACGGATTTTGCTGGCCGATGATCATACGATTTTACGCGCTGGCTTGAAGATGATGCTTAACGCACAACCCGATATGGAGGTTGTTGGCGAAGCTCAGGATGGCCGCCACGCCATCTCTGAAACACAACGCTCTACAACCAGATATCGTCCTTATGGATATCACCATGCCCGATATCAATGGCATTGAGGCAACAAACAGATCAAAAAGCTCGCTCCCGATGTGCAGAATACTGGTTCTTACGATGCATGAACATGATGAATATGTCTTCCAGGCACTACGGGCTGGCGCATCCGGCTATATGTTGAAAGAAGCTGCCGACACCGAATTGATTACCGCCTTGCATGTGATACAAAGTGGGCAATTTTATCTTTCACCAACCGCACAATCCATTATGGTGGGAGATTACCTGCAACGCGTACGCACGGGAGAAGAGAAGGATAGCTATAGCACTCTGACGGAGCGCGAACGCGAGATCCTCAAACTGGTCGCGGAAGGCCATACCAATAATCAGATCGCCGAGCGCCTGGTCATCAGCCCTAAAACGGTGGACACCCATCGCACCCACATTATGGATAAACTCAACCTGCATAGCCGCGCTGAACTCGTGAAATACGCCATGCGGCGCGGCTTGCTGGAAGATTAAAATCGACCTCTCAGAGAGAGATACCGTTGAACGAGAAACGCTCCGCATGCTATCTCTCTTCGTCTTCATCGTCGAAGCCGATAGCCTCACTATTCTCTTCTGCAAAATATTCGTCGCTATAAAAACCAACATCCTTACCAACATAGACGCTTACGAGAAAATCATCGCGCGGCATATCCGCTGACAACACTAGATCTTCATCAATCTGCTCGATCAGCTTCGTCAGATCAGTCTCCTCAAGCTCTCGCTCCAGAATAAGTGTGCCATGCACCGCTGTCGTGGTAAAATGAATATCTACTGTTCCCAATCGATTATTACTTTGCAGGCTACTCCCCTGCATAATGTAGTAGCCCTCAGAATGAGGGGTGCGAAAATGGCGCTCGAAATGAATATCATCCATTCACTATATTGTCACGCAGATGCATCATTCTACTGCGTGCTCCTTTCTCCGTATCTCCACCGTTGTGCTCGGGAGCATTTTACATAACGCTTCAATTGTATAGCTCCGGTGCAAATGATCAGCTTTTGTGCAATAATTGCAGTGGATATTATACCATAGACGGCTTTTCCTTGGTACCTACTTGCAGAAGTGGTAGATTCCTGCTAATATAGCTGACATAGAGATCAAGTGCGCAATTTAATGAAGTATAGATACTGCTGAGCTTCCATTGGCTTCAGTCCTCGTCCGCCACTCGCTACGTAGATGACCCGTGGGAGGACGAACGATATAGTTCTGACATTTGCTACGGCACGCTGATAACTACCAGTATCCGAAAGGAGTGGCGACGCTTTCTCGCTCTTATGTACAAAGAGACAGATCCAGACGTCGCATTTTTGATGACACAAACCCCCGATTCATATTCTACCAAGCAGGAAGAGCATGCTTACACCTCAACAAGAGCAAGCGCCATTTCCGAACAGGTACGCCTGAGCAAGCTAAGCATGGAGATAAGCATTGCCTTGACGAGAGAAGATACACTCCAGGGCATGCTCACATCCTGTACACAAAGCACTGGTTCACCATCTGGACGCCGCCTTTGCTCGTATCTGGATTTTGAATGAAGAAACAAACATTCTGGAACTACATGCCAGCTCAGGCATGTATACTCATCTGGATGGCGCCATGCTCGTGTGCCAGTCGGCTGCACTCAAGATTGGCCTGATTGCCTCTGAGCGTCAACCCCATCTGACAAATGAGGTGATTGGTGATCCACGTGTCGGCAACAGGAATGGGCACGGCGCGAAGGGCATGGTCGCTTTTGCAGGCTATCCTCTTCTCATAGGCGAACGCCTGATCGGCGTCATGGCACTTTTCGCGCGTTATCCTTTGCATGATGCTGCTCTACAAGCCATGGCAACTATTGCCAACGGAATAGCTCTGGGTATCGAACGCATGCGCATACAGGAAGAACGCACCCGCCTGCTCATGCGCGAACAGGCAGCACGTATCGAAGCTGAACTTTCTCAAGAACGTCTGAAACTGGCACAACGCGTCGGACGTATCGGAACCTTTGAATGGGATATCAAGCAGCAGCGCATTGTCTGGACGCCTGAACTCGAAGCACTCTACGGCTTAACCTCCAACGGGATAACACCGATGTAGACTGGGTACAACGCATTCACCCCGACGACTTAAAACTGGTTGAAGAAAACCTTTCTGCAGCCATCGCGGATGGCCCCTCCTTGAATGTCGAATTTCGGGCGCTCTGGCCCGATGGAACGAACATTGGCTCCTCGGCTAAAGGTGAAATCACCTCATATGATGAGCAAAAACACCCATCACGCATGATCGGTGTGAACATTGATATCAACGAACGTAAAAAAACAGAACTACAACTGGCGCTTATGTATCAAAATCTACAAGATCTCAATGCCACCCTGGAAGCAAAAGTGGAACAGCGCACAGAAGTTCTGCGTCAACTCAACACAGAACTACAACGCAGCAACCAGGAGCTACAGGATTTCGCCTACGTCGCCTCCCATGATTTGCAAGAACCATTGCGCAAAATACAGGCATTTGGCAACCTGCTGGAAGAAGAATATGGACGTGAGTTAGGCGACGGGAAAGCCTATCTTGAGCGTATGCGCAATGCCGCTACCCGCATGCGGGTGCTGATTGAAGACCTGCTCACCTTTTCCAGAGTCACCACCAAAGCAGCACCATTCTCTCAGTCGATCTTAATGCAATTATACGCCAGGTCATTGATGATGTAGAACCACGGCTGCAGGCCACCCAGGGAAACATTGAGGCACAACCCCTCCCCATCATTGAAGCCGACCCAGGACAAATGCACCAGCTGTTCCAGAATCTTATCGTCAATGCCCTGAAATTTCATCGTCCCAATGTTCCTCCTATCGTCAAAGTCTTTGCCGAAATTCTAGACACGGTTAATTCACCTTCGGTCGAGCCTGGGACAACCCACTGAGCAGACTGAACAATACTGCCTGACTCTCTATTGAGGATAACGGTATCGGCTTTGATGAGAAATATTTAGATCGTATCTTTACTGTATTTCAACGCCTGCATGGCAAAAGCGATTATGAAGGAACTGGCATTGGCCTGGCCGTGGTACGCAAAATTGTAGAACGCCACAGTGGCACCATTACCGCAAAAAGCAGCATTGGCAATGGTACGACGTTTATCATAACATTACCGATCGCACAACAAAAAATGAAAGAGACTGATATTTGATGCTCAAACCACAACCAATTGTCATTCTCATGGCTGATGATGACGAGGATGATATTCTCCTTACGCAAAAAGCGTTGCAAAAAGGAAAATTGCTGAATACGCTCTATAGCGTCAAAGATGGCGAGGAACTTCTGGATTATTTGCTGCTCCGTGGCAACTATACCGATCCAGCACAAGCTCCACGACCCGGTATTATTCTGCTTGACTTAAATATGCCTAAAAAAGATGGACGCGAAGCCCTGCAGAGAAATTAAATCGCACGCCGATCTACAAGATATCCCTATCGTCGTATTTACAACCTCGAAAGCGGAAGAAGATATCTATCGCTCCTATAAATTAGGAGTCAATTCCTTTATTACGAAACCTGTCACGTTTGAAAATATGATTGAAGTGATGCAGGCATTAGGAAAATACTGGTTTGAAATTGTAACCTTGCCCGCCGATACAAAGAAAGGGACCTATGGAGACACGCCCAGCAACGAAAATTCTCCTCATTGAAGATGATGAGGACGATTATATTCTCCTGCAAAAGGTTCTGACGAAGATGCCTAAAGGACGTTATGACATTATTATGGGAACGCTCATACACATCTGGCCTCGCCTGTATGTTAACAGGCGAACATGATCTTTGTGTGCTGGATTACCGTCTGGGCGCTCACACAGGCATTGAACTGCTCAAAACTGCACGCAACCAGGGATACAATCGCCCCATTATCCTGCTTACAGGCGCAAATGAGGGCGATATAGACATCCTGGCACTACAAGCAGGGGCCGATGATTATATCTCTAAAGAGCAATTGCAAGGTGAGTTACTTCACCGCATCATTCGCTATGCTATCGAACGCAAAAAAGCTGAGCATCGAGCGCGAAATATTGCTCAGCGAACAGATCGCCGCACGGGAATTGGAAAGGAAACGCAACGAGTTTATTGGCATGGTTGTCCATGAACTCAAAACGCCGATTACCAGCCTCAAAGGCTATCGCACAACTCCTCTATAAACGCTGCTTGCGTATAGGTGATGAGCAGACAGCTCAATTTGCTTCCCGCATGGATACACAAATTACGAAGCTGACTGCCCTGGTGGACGATTTTCTCGATGTCACACGCCTGGCAGAAGGAAAACTTCAATTCGTGGAAGACTATTTCCCCTTCGATACCCTGGTTGAGGGAGATTATACAGGAAATTCAGTTTATCAACGAGCGACAGACCATTCACTGCAAGAAGGCATGACCAATAAGACTATCTGGGGAGACCGCACGCGTATCGGTCAGGTCATTACCAACCTGCTAACCAATGCCATGAAGTATGCTCCCGACGCCGAGCAGTATCGTGGTAAAAACATCCTCCGACTACCGATACCGTCACTCTTTGCGTACAGGACTTCGGCCCCGGTATTCCCAAAAACCTGCAAAGTAAAATCTTTGATCCTTTCTACAGAATTGAAAAAAATCAGCACGGAACAGCCTCCGGCCTTGGCTTAGGACTCCATATCGCTGCAGAAATTATCAAACGGCAAGATGGTCACTCTGGGTAGAAAGCGAGGAAGGTAAAGGCGCAACATTCTGCTTTACCCTTCCTATTGACCGCACGATCACCCTTCCGATGCCTACCCATAGAGGCTGCGTTACGCCGCCACCGTACGGGCCAGATTTATGCGCCCACCATACGGACCGCGTTACGCCGCCCTATCTCCCGTCTATAAAAATTTAAAGGAATTACGCAACGGTACAAAAAACTCTTTCTCCCAATCCGCATAGTTGTTCTGGGGTGCCTGCTGCACAATCATGAAGAGCTTGACTCCCATGCATCGTTGCCAGTAACAGTATCCGTGTAAGTTGGCACCACTCTGCTGCATAGTTCCTTGCATTTGCTGCCAGCTCGCTCCCGCAAAAGTAAGCGTCGCACCCGCTTTTATTCCACTCATACCCATCTTCGTCGCCTGCTGCTGCAATGCCTGCTTCACAGTCCCACTACTGGTAGTCACCATAATATCAACCTGCTCCTATATGATTGCTTGCATAGAAATGGGCGGTGGACTTGCCAGCATCAACCTGCTTCATCCACCCATTGGGATACAGTAATGATATACCCAACTGAGTATCACTGAAACCTACCTGAGGTTGAATAACCGGATCATTGCCGGACTGTTGAGAAAGTAACATCATTGCAGCCCCCAACACACCCAATCACAAGAACAACCAGCAGCAAAGCAACAACGACAATAGGCCAACGTCTGCGGAATCGACGAACAGGAGGAGCTGAAGCAGCATTTCTCCCGTTACCACTATCACACATTCTGGTATATCTGGCAGCCTGATATCCCTGAGCAGATATACTTGGGGCTTCAAGGCTGTCGACAAAGCGGGATTTGCAGGCTTCGGAAGATGCTGCTTTTGCACGCGTACGCCAATCCTCCGCCAATCTCTCCTGCGCCACTTTTGGGTCGATGGTATCGATAGAAATGGACTGGATGGCACTTCTCAACTACCTGCTCTTGTACTCGCTGGCTGCTTTTCAACCGGCACAGGGATTGAGCGTCGGTAGATCCTCAACTGGCATATCCACCCCCTGCGTCGGCACATCCTCAACTGGCACATCCACACCCTGCGTCGGCACATCCTCCACTGGCATCTCTACTACTTGCGTCGGCACATCCTCCACTGGCGTATTCATTGCATCCTTAACTGGTACAGCAAGCGCCCGTCTTGGTAGATCTTCAATAGCATTTCTTCCACATCTACTTGTGCACGCGTCTCTTCATCCTCCCCTACATTCGTACGCATCTCGCGTACAGGTGCTGCTTCATCATTGGAAGATGTCGATGGAGGAGCAACTCTCATTCTGCTCGTCCGCTCTCTTTCTGCGGTACAGCTGGCTCCTTTAGCCGATACATGCGTAACAGGTGCAGGCCATGCTGGCGTTGATGGCGCTGCTTGAGCAGATGCACGCATCATTCGCTTCACTCCTGCTTGTCTGGGGACATGCGAGATGGCGACAACTGCTTCGTCTTTTCCAAAGCCGCTAATGCATCATCCTCAATGTCTGGTTGTGGAGTTTCTGGTAGCTTCTCCTGGCGCACGCCTTCCCCAACAGCAAGCGGCAAAGAAGCATGAGACGCCTGGTTCTCAGCAACTCTGGAGTCTGGCTCATGCCCCTCTGGCGTTTTAGCAGACTCATCTGGCTCTCGTCTTAAACGAACGGGAGACAATTCAGCCACCTGCTCGCGCAAAACACGCTTGTGTCTTTCTTGCTGCTCATCCGAAGAGGGCGCGAATGGCGCTCAAGCAACCTTACTCGCCACTTTTTGATGCAGATAATGATTGAGGGCTGAAAGGATGAGAAGGAACAAGCATTCCACAGTTATTGCAAAAACGGGCATCATCTTTCGGTAAATCTGTTCCACAATATTTACATTGTATAGCCATAAAAATATTCTCCAACAACTAGCTCACCAGAGCTTATATTAATATGTACACTATCCTGAAAGATACTTTCGATCAAGTACATCCTTTAGGAGACCCTGACATAAAAGTGTCGATGAGATAACTAGTTATAGGTACATCATAATACATCTATACGTAGCGGACCTCGATGCAACCGCGATCTCGGATTCATACGACCCGGGGTACGGTCGCATCAATAGCGATCACACGGTAAGATCGGGTCGCCTAAAAAGTTATTTCACCAATAACAATGCCTCGCGCTCCGCAACCGTCTCGTAAGCTTGCTGATTTTTGACTATCTCAACCAGTTTTTTGCGCCCTTTAGGACTCCCAATCATCAGTACGCCAACAAGTTTATTGTCGACGGAAGAAGAGCTTGCGATAATTTTCATTGCCCTTCTCACCCGGTTCACGTCGCGAAAGCGTTGTAAGCTCAGGATTACCCGACTCGGCAGTCCCCACAACAGCAATATTTACGTCAAACAAAGGACTGGTATAGGTCGGCACATCCAGATACGCCTGGTGACCCCCAGCCATATTGGCGCCCACCAGACGCCCATGAGCCAGGGCATTGTCCCACGTACCCATGGTATGGTGACGATTGATCGCTGTATCAAAAAACTCGGCCACATCACCTGCCGCGTAGACCCCTGCAACATTGGTCTCCAGGTATTCATTGACCACAATCCCGTTGCGTACCTCGATAGGTGTTTTCGGCGAGAATATGCGTATTGAGCGTAATCCCCAGACCAATACCAATCATATCCGCCTGAATCTCTCGTCCCTGTCTCGTCTTCACATAACTGGGCACGCCATTTTTCGGAACGACCTCTTCGATCTCATCGCCATGAATAACTCTCGACCCCAAACTTCTTTGCAATATTGTCAACAACCTCGCCGCCATCGGGATCCAACGCGCTACGCAACCAGTAGGGACCACGCATCAACCAGGTCGTATCCAACTTGCGCACCGCAAAACCATCACAGAGTTCATAAGAAATAAAACTGCCACCATACGCCAATGCAGTACGCGACTCCA
Source organism: uncultured Chloroflexia bacterium (assembly GCA_963731415.1). Taxonomy (GTDB): domain Bacteria; phylum Chloroflexota; class Ktedonobacteria; order Ktedonobacterales; family Ktedonobacteraceae; genus JACDAE01. The sequence continues at coordinate 714,351 of CAVSVN010000011.1, read as the reverse complement.
GCATACGCTCAATGATTGTTTTTGTATCGTCGAGCGTGACAAAGTTGTAAATATGCTTCACGCCATCGGCACCGGGCACACGCAACGGATTCGCCCATCCACCAGTCGCAATCAATAAAGCATCATAGGGAAATGCTCTCCCTTATCAGTCACCATCACACGCTCATCCGTATTCACCTCGGTGACCAGCGTCTCCGTCACCAGTTGAATATTTCGCTGCTCATGCCACGCAAAATCGCGAATCATCACCTTCTGTTCGACGATCACTCCCTGTAAAAAACGTGGCAGCGAGACACGATTGTACAGCGGATAGGGTTCATTTGTGAGCAAATGAATACTGCAATTCGGATCGTTTTTGCGCAGCGTTTCTGCCGCCGTCGTGCCTGCTACGCCATTGCCAATAATAACATATCGTTTCTCGTGTGTCGTCAAACAAATCTCTCCTTGTTTACAAACCTGTCCTTGCGGACAGCAACTCTTCTCCTATAATTTCTAAAATCTTAGCATAGTTTGCCGGATAACGCTATAGTTCAGCTCGTTTTTTCTTGCCGATCTGTTACCACATAGCCCATTCCCTATCCCTCCCAATATCTGGCGATAAACCTTAACCCTACTCTTCTATGCACACCCTGATTTATTGGATGGGCTTCATTGCCTATCTAACCAGCTTGCTTTATGCATGGCGTTCTATTATACTTTAATAGAGGTGCCATATTCTTTCCTCCCCAGTCTTCGTAGCACACGTATAGTTTTAGCTTTGTCCTTCCTTAGTCATGTTGTACTCATGGAGGAGAACTGTACATGCTCACAACTGGCTCTGCTGCCCAGATCCTTGCATTGTTGCAAACGTCTACTAATGCCACTTCTTATCTCGTTCACCTTGCTCCTTACCATCGTCCCCGTAGCTTCGCCTCTCCACATATATCTTCTCTTGTCTGGCCCTAAGAAGTACTACCTTGCCCTGGGCGACTCGCTCGCCTTTGGCTATCAGCCCGACCTTGACTTTGATGATGGATACGTCAATGATTTCTCCGTCAACCTGAAGGCGCATGGCGTCAGCTCCAATGCCAATATGAGTTGTCCCGGCGAGACAAGCATGACCTTCCTCAATGGCAAGTGTCCCGTGCCAGTTCTCCGAAAATATCCCTATATCGGATCACAGCTCAAGGCTGCCATCCATTATCTTCACGCCATGTCGGTCAGGTCAGTCCTGTGACACTTGATATCGGTGCCAATGACGTGTTACCTGATATCAATACAAATACCTGTACGGTCAACATCAGCAAATTCAACGCCGATCTTGCTACTGTTGACACAAATCTGACACAATCAATCCTGCCTGCCTTACATGCAGCCCTGACGGTCAATGGGCAAGTAACGGGCGATCTCCTGCTGATGAACTACTATAATGGGTTTCAGAACATCTGCCCCGCCGCATCTGGATATCTGGAGAGGTTAACCAGCATCTCGCCAACGATCATAAGAGGATATGGTTCTCTGGTCGATGTTTTTGCTGCCTTCGGTGGTCCATCTCAACCGCATGTCTGCTCGTACACCTGGATGTGCACCATCTTTAAAGATTTTCACGCTAAAGATAAAGGGTACAGTGTTATCGCTTCAGCCTTTGAAGCCGATACCGGATATTAGTAGGGGCCACGTTTACGACGCCCACCGTCCAACCCGCGTTTACGACGCCCACCGTCCAACCCGCGTTTACGACACTCAGGTGAAACATCCATTGTTTGCTTCACCTGAGCGTTCCAATATTCCAACATGCATAGATTGAAACAATGATAAGATATACTTGTCTCAACAAAACGGAAAGCATTTGACGATCTCACTATTTCACAGGCAAGAGTGATTGCGCGAGAGTATGCTGATCACGCACCTCAACGAGAAAAGAACAGAGAGCGAAGGTCCTGTGAACATCAATGAAAGAAAAGACAGAAAGAGGCGGGCGGAGCTATGCGTGAACAACCCAGATTCTAGAGGAGCGCCTTCGAGCCTGTTTCCAGGAGCAGTATGATCTTTACCCCATCACGCTTGATTTTCTTCCCCTGGGGCTGGATTACAACGCCGGGGTATATCGTGTGGGGAGCGAGCAGGGGACCTATTTGCTCAAAGTCAAGTCAGGATCACTCTACGAGCCGAGCTGTCTTGTTCCATACTATCTCAGCAATCAGGGGATCTCCTCAGTTGTAGCTCCCATTCTCGCAAAGAGCAATGCCTTGTGGACCCGGTTAGAGGATTGGACCGTGATTGTGTACCCCTTTCTCGACGGGGATACAAGCTGGACAGGGATGACGGATGAGCAGTGGAAGGAGGTGGGAACCATCTTTAAGCGGATTCACCAGGTCATGCTGCCGCTAGAAGGGTTTGAGTTACTGCGAAAAGAAACCTTTGATCCAACAGAATACACCCGTTGGGTGCGTACCTTTGAGAGCCAACACCTCCATTCGCGATGCGGGAGAAATGCCTCTGAGCGTGCTCTTCATGTTACCTGGATGGAGCATCAGCCCACCATTCACACCATCGTTACTTCCCTGGAAAAGCTGGCAGGGGTGCTCCAGTCGCGAACATTTCCATACGTCATCTGTCACGCAGATCTGCATCCAGCCAATCTACTCCGTGACCACACTGGTCATGTGTTTGTGATTGACTGGGATGAGGTCATGCTCGCTCCCAAAGAGCGCGACCTCCTCTTTGTCAAAAAATCGTCAGCCGATAGCGGAGCGCTACCCGGTACCCCTGCATTTTTTCAGGGATACGGACAGACGGAAATCGACTGGATTGCGCTCGCCTACTACCGATATGAACGTGTGATTCAAGATCTAATCGCCTGCACTCAGGAAGTGTTTTTCAGGGACGATCTGGGAGAAGGGACGAAAGCTGATTCCGTCCAGTTATTTCAAGCTATTTTGGCGGAAGACGGCGAGATCAATGCTGCCATTCAAGCCTCAGCTCATCTGCCCTCTGATCTCATCATTCCCACCAGGATGATCTCACAGATCGAGAGAGAGCTGGCTGAACGAGAGAAACCTGATGCGTGATGCGCACATCTGATACACGGCTTCATCCCCATATTCATACCCCGTGTGCATCCTTTTGTGGTTACAGAAACTCCCCACTCGTTAAAAAACAACGTATACTTTAAAAAAAAGGTATCACCATCATGTCAACCATAAAATTGCTGCTCGTTGATGACCATGGACCATTGCGTAAAGCCCTGCATGAAGGATTAGAGGCTACCGGGGCCATCTATGTTGTGGGCGAAGCTGCAACCGGGCAGGAAGCGATTGCCCGCGCATTAGAACTTGATATGGATGTTATATTGATGGATGTACAGCTGCAAGATCCACACACGGGTCGTACAGCCATAAGTGGTGTCGGTGCAGCAGTCGCAATTCGACGCGAACGGCCACGAATGCCGGTCGTCTTCTATTCGATTCAGGACGACGATGAGTACTATCGCGAGTTCCGCGCCTCCGGGATTCTGACACACTATGCTTATGTACGCAAAAGTAATTATCTATTGCCGAGCATGCTTGTTCCCTTGCTTCGTGATGCGATTAATGGACGTAGCCTCGTCGATCCTGAGATTGAAGATCGTGTACAGGAAGTGCGCGACCTCGATGAACAATCTCCACGTGCTCTGCTAGAACCAAACGAGTTGCGCGTGGCCGAATTAATGGCTCAGGGCATGACAAATGAACAGATCGCTGCACGCCTGAACCTGCACGATAAACGGGCTGTGAGCCGTACCAATGGTCGCATCTATGCTTCCTGGGGATTGAACGAGAACTCCGTCGATGATAAGGTCGCACGTGCCAGGGCTACTCTTATCTATATCCTTAATCGTATGATCATCTGGGACGACAATGGCGTCGCATTAGTACAGGATCGCCGGGGCGATTGGGTCCCTCTCTATAAAGAAGAAACGTAATATGCCGCTGGTCACTCTCTCCGAGCCTATCTATCTATTTCAGACGCTAGCGCTCGCGCTCTCAATCTTTAATCTTGTCTCTTTCCTCTGGCTGGCCTGCACTGTCTGGCTGAATGGCAATCGCACAAGCTTGATTGCTCGTGTCGGTGCCGTAGGACTCGGCCTCTCCGCGCTGTTTTTCTTCATTCACACTCTGCTTATCTCTACTCCCCTTACGATTACCGCCCGCCTGGTTACAGCAGATTTCTTGTGGCACCTGATCTGGCTTCCAGCGCTCGGCGTTCCCTACATCTGGTTCGTGATCGGCTTACATTATGCCTCCCTTATGAATGAAAAATGGCGACAGAGGCGTCCATTGCTGCTCTTATTCACTGCTCTGCTGGGCCTTGCCGTCATGGTCTTGCTTATACTCAACCAATCAACGTTTACCTTCGCTGGCACCTTACGTCTACTCGGCTATAGCGATACGCTGAATAACGCTGGTATCCAGATTACGTCGCCACTCGTCCTGTTACCCGTGCTCTTTCTTTGTTACGTGACGTTTTGTGCCATTAGCATCTGGTTTACTCCTGGTCGTGTGTTCCGCCTCTTCCATATTCTCTGGTATGGCTGTACTGGACGCTTGAAGCGTGGTACATTTCTAAAGCGCCTGGCCGATGCATTCTGGGATGACCGGATAGAAGTCGATGCCTTGGACGAGCCAGAACTCTCCTGGCATCTCGCACGTCCCGGCCTATTGTTTGCAGCAGTCTTAATGGTCGGTCTGACAACGACTCTCGGCGTGTTGGGCGTCTGGTCCATGCTCAACTGGCTGAAAGGGCATCATTCTATCCTCCATTAGTAACATTGACGATGATACCATTCAATCTGGTGCTGATCGATGTTTTTGCCACTGGCCTTGTCGCACTCATCATTCTGCTAATTGGCTATGCTATCGTACGACATGGTATTCTGATTGAACGCCCACTGGCACGACGCGGCTTCTTTGAACAATGGCGTGGCATCGTGATCGTGGATACAACGGTCGCTATTTTTATTGCTCTGCTCGTAATTCTGACACGCAGCAATCTGGGAGGCTTATTGCTCATTACCTGCCTTGCGACCGGAACCTATGCTCTCTTCACCTGGAGCAGTTATACCGCGCACGATCGCTATATCGCCTTGTTAGGACCTTTCCTGCGCAGTACGAACGCACGCCACTGGCTCAATACCGATCTGCGCAAGACAGAACAGGGGATGGAAGATCTCTTTTTTCATCTCTGCCATGATGTTCTGGAGGTACAATGTGCACGCCTGATCGTGCTGACGGGAACAGTGAAGCGCAGCTTTGATTATCGCTGGCCCGCCGATGATAGCCAGGTCCATGCGGAGGAACTCGCCACATCCTTGCGCGAACAATCGCTCTCGGCACTCCGACCTGCTCATCCTTATAACAACTATGCATACAGAATCAGAATGATGTGGCAAAACCAACCTGTTATCTGCTGGGTCTTACCCATCTATGATGAATTTGGCCTCGTCGCCAAGCTCTATCTCGGTCCACGCCAAGACCGCAGCGTCTTTACCGACGAAGATATGGATCTCGCACACGCCTGTGGACAGCGCATTCTGGACACATTGCGCGACCATGAAGCGATGCTCACCGTCGCTGGACTCCTGCGTCGCCGCATCGTAGACGTAAAATTGTTAGGTGGTCAACAACGTCGCGTCCTGCACGACGAAATTCTGCCGCAGATGCACCTGGCACTTCTGCGCCTGGAAACGTTGCGCCCCCATATCTCCACACAACAAAACGACGCATCTAGCCCTTCCACTGAAGCGCCACTCGACGAAGCAATCGACATCATCACCCAGGCGCATCGTCACCTCGCCGCAATGATGCGTGCCACCACCACCAGCGCTCCCCATCGCCTCGAACGCGACGGCATGATGCACGCCATTCGCACCATGATCAAACAAGACTTCCATCAAGCATTCGACGAAATCGAATGGGATGTTTCTGAAGAGACCGCCACGCACATCGATGAGATCGTCCCACCCGCCATCGCCGAGCTGATCTTTGCCGCTGTACAGGAAGCGCTGCGCAATGCCGCCCGTCATGCTCGTGGCTCCGACGTGCATCGCCACCTGCATCTCACCATCACCGCCGCCTGCAATCCACATCTGGAGATTATCGTTACCGATGATGGTGTCGGTATTGTCTCTGCCAATAGTTCCACAACCGGAACTGGCGGTGGTCTGCTGACTCATAGCGCCTTGCTTGCAATTGCCGGAGGAAGTTTGACCGTGAAGAGTGCTCCAGGAGAAGGTGTTGCAGTACGGATTTTGTTGCCTGCGGAGGTGCTGCGCTAATGCGATTGAGGGATACACCGTATAATAAATAGAGATTTTATAAACGTTTCTTCAACTCTACGCCAGTTAAAGGAGAAAAGATGAGACACCCAAAGCCCTTACCAATCTGGGATCGCGCACAAGGGAAAATGTTTGAGGAGTGGATGGACGATTCGCCTGACACCTATGAAACCATGCCTCTTCAGTCCTTTTCGCAAAGATTCCGATCCAGGCTTCCGTATGCTGCTCTCATTGGTCTTATACAGAGTACCTCTTACAGCAAGCGTCATATCGAACCCTTTATCCGCAAGTATCATATTGACATGGATGAATTTGAAGTCCGTGACTATACATCTTACGATGATTTTTTTACGAGAAGGTTCCGACCAGATGTACGTTCTTTTCCTGTCTTGCCAGAAGAATTGGGCGCATTTGCTGAAGCGCGTTATTTTGGCTGGGAAAAATTCCCACCAGAGCAACAGTTCCCTGTAAAAGGGCGCTCGCTCAATGCAGAGCAACTTCTTGGGAGCGCTGATTTAGCCCACCCTTTTCTTGATGGTCCTCTGCTCGTGGCACGGCTTTCCCCGGTCGATTATCATCATGTTCATTATCCTGATGCGGGTCAGACACTGGAACACTACAAGAAGGGGCATCGCCTCTGGACAGTCAATTGGAAAGCCATGCAAAACAAAAGCGACATTTACATTAAAAACGAGCGTGAAATTCAGATACTGAAAACAGAAAACTTTGGCCGTTTAGCCATCGTGGAAGTGGGAGCGCTGACCGTAGGACGAATTGCACAAGTCCATCCCATCCAGCAGCCGTTTCAGCGCGGCGAGCCAAAATCCATTTTTCACTTTGGCGGTTCTGCGGTGGTTCTCTTTGGTGAACCGGGAGCCTGGCGTCCAAGCAATGATCTCCTGGAATATACGCAACAAGGAGTGGAAACGCTTGTTCGTCTTGGAGAACCAGTCGCAAAGCGGTGCTAGCCAATAATCCCAAAAGTGAAATCTTTTCCGAGCAAGGCAAAAATCACGGCTTGCCCGCTTCATGCTGAAGCATAGTGTGTGAATGTTCTCCTTGCAATTCCACAATTTCTTAGGGGACATCCGGTAATAACCTGACTAAATATAATGCAGTAACATGCGCAAACAAGACACTTGTTCCTGCCCAACCAGGCAACTTATTAGCGGAAGAACCCTTAGAATTGACCCGTTCAGTTTTTTTCGCAGATTGGGGCAAATTGCTGACCCCAGAGTACAACGCGAACTCGATTGATTTGACTAACACTGATCGGAAGAGCAAAACACGCGGCAAGTTGGGTCTGGATCTCGTGGCGATGAAATTCACTCTTTGGCAACTTCCCATACACCGAAAGGATTCCCCTCTGTATCAAGTGCATAGGCAAAATATCCTGCTGGTATGAGAGCTTTTGCAGTCGTCACTTTCCCCCCGTGGATAACAATTTTTTCCAATGCTGTGTCAATTGCCTCAACCATAATATGACAGACATACCCTGACACTCCATTATCTGATATGAGTGGTTTTTCTCGTTTTCGCATTCCCCCTTCTTGATTACCAGCCTCACCCTGTTTGATCGTATCGATCATATAGAATTCATAGGGAACACCCCCTGATTTTGAAAACTGCCAACCAAAGACGTCAGAATAGAACTTCTGAGCTCGCTGAAAATCATCGACCTGAATTTCAAAAAAACCAATATTCCCTGTGTTCATCGTCTCTCTTCTCCTTCAAGCTATTGGTAGGGTCTAGGTCTCCATGCGTTGACTCTTTCTCGCGTGAAATCCAGCATGATTGTCTTCCTCATTCTTTCGAGAAGTCTACCACACAGTACTCTTGCAGTCTATATGCTTCCTCCTCAGCATTTGGCTGAAATCCAGCTTATCAACCCCACCCCACTCACTACCATCTGCCCATCTAGGCTTATCGCTACACTATCAACACGGCCTTACAAATTTCATGGGTTCACTCACCCTCTGAAGCGTGTCTCTACCCTCTGGCAATAGGTTTTGAAGATAGTTATAATCAGGTTACTATCATAACGCTTCCATACCACGCAAGATTGCTCCTACTTGCTTTACCTGTCTGGAGCGTCTCTACCATAACTACTCATATCATTTGAAATAAGGAGAAACCGATCATGATCTTAGTTACTGGAGCCACAGGCTATATTGGACGCCATCTCGTAAATCGCCTCGTCTCCCAGGGCGAACGACCTCGCTGCCTCGTACGCGATCCCAACCGCGCCGCTACAACTCTTACCAGCAGACAAGGTTGATTTTGTGCACGGCGATACGACCCAACCTTCTCTAGTAGAAGCAGCCGTCCAGGGCGTCGATACCATCGTCCATACCGCATTTATCACCGCCGACCGCAAAGCTTTGTCAAGGCCATTACTATGAAGAAACCAATGTACATGGCACCTCAAATTAATTGCAGCCGCTAAAGATGCAGGCGTGCAGCGCATCGTTGAACTCAGCGGCCTGGGCACAAAGCCCGATAAGCCTGGCAGCTATATGGAAGGACGCTACCTGGCCGAGAAGATGCTGATCGATAGCGGCCTCAATTGGACCATTATTCGCCCATCCGTGCTCTTTGGCAAAGATGCTTCCTTCATCAAGGGACTGGTCGATCTCCTGCGTACCGCTCCCGTCGCTCCCCTCATTGGTGGCGGCAAAACTGCGCTTCCAGCCCATCTATGTCGAGGATGTAGTGACAGTGATCGTAAAAACGCTTGAGGATCCCGCACGTACAAACAAACAGATCTATACTATCGGTGGCCCTGAGTACTTTTCATTTAGCCAGATATACGATCTTTTACTGAACGCTATGGGCACACGTCGCCCCAAAATCTATGCTCCTATACCCCTCGTCGGCATCGGTGCGGCTGTTATGGAAGCTGTCCTTCCCAAACCTCCGCTTACTAAAGCAGCCATGGACCTCTTCTCGTTCGATAATATCACCGATCTCAACAGCGTCGAGCGCGATTTTGGCTTTACACCGCTGTCCTTTAAGCAGTACCTGCAAGAACATGGAGTATAGAATTTCATTAACCTGCCGTAAATCCCTGTGCTATAATGGGGAAGCATGCACGTATATACTATCAGGATAGCATTCTTATCTTTTTGTATCTGCTGTCCTTTAACTAGAATGTCTGTATGCGAAGATGCAGGATGCACTTCAGAAATAATACATCCATACCGGAGGAGTTGAGGAAAATGTCGTCTCTCTACTCCTCTAGATAGCGATGGAGGAAGCCGTGGCATCATCACTTGATTCGACACGGAATACTGCTAATGATTTGCGCTCGCTTGGCGAGAGGCTGATGACATATTTCGCGTACTTTACATGAACATGCTCGTAAGCTAGAAATCGCGGTTGAGGGCCGCTACGCTAACGAGATCGATAACCCACGTGTTGCTCTGCTCAGTGACGCCCTTAATGTTAGTCGCTCGGTTGACCTGGAACTTGGGCAAACTCGATCGCTCTCTTCAGAGTATTGCGCAAAAATTGCAAACGACACCACCTGCTCAACCAAATGGAGCATCATCTCCAACACCCTCTGCAAAGTTTGAACGTGAGCGTGAAGCACTGGCAACCAGTATTTCGCATCTGAAGCAGGAACGTAATGAACTGAGCATCCTCTATGAAATCGCGCGTGCACTCAATTCGACGCTGGAGTTCGATGAAGTCCTTGCGCCTGGTAATGGATCGCGTCATCGAATTCGTGAGCGCCGAACGTGGCTTCTTGATGCTGGTCCATCCCATAACGGGACAGCCAGAATTTAGAATGGCACGCGACAAAGCAGCACACACGATCCCCGAAAGCGAATTCGCCACCGCACAGATTAGCCGCAGCACAGTCATGCGCGTTATCAGCACACGCAAGCCGATCCTGACTGATGATGCACAGACCGACAAATCTTGCAAGGCATGGAAAGTATCGTGAACTTTGGCATCCGCTCCGTAATGTGCGCTCCCCTGATCGTACGCACAACCTGCATCGGCGCGGTCTACGTCGATAGCCGCATCAACGCCCACCTCTTCGGCCCCAAACATCTCGATCTGCTGCTGGCCTTCTGCAATCAAGCCGCTATCGCCATCGATAACGCACGTCTCTTTGCCGATCTCAATATAGCAATCCAGCAGGTCAAAGAAGACAAGCGCTATATGGATAACATCTTCGGTTCCGTCGCCAATGGCATCATTACGACGGATTCCTCCGGCATCATTACTACATTCAATGCAGCCGCCAGTATTATTCTTGCTATCAATCCTGAAACCACCATCGGCAAACATTATCAGGAAGCCTTCAAGTCCATACCCCAGGCTGAGATTAACCGACCTATTACACAACTGCGCCTTTGCGCAATGCATACACTACCTCTGTCCCGCATGATATTGATTGTCAACTTCCGGGTCGCGAGGGCAAGATCAATCTGAGCTGTTCCGTGTCCTCGCTGCACGATTCACAGGGTACGGATATCGGTATGGCGCTGGTGATCGATGATCGTACCGAACTGAAACGCTCGGAGGCACGGCAAAACAGATCCGTCGCCTGTTTGAACGCTACGTCCACCCCAATGTCGTAGACCAGTTGATCAAAAATCCCATGGCCCTTAATCTCGGTGGTGAAACCAAAGAAATCTCGGTCGTCTTTGCCGATATTCGTGGCTACACCAGCTTAAGTGAGCGCATGGCACCCGAAGCCGTGATGCACCTGATTAATCGCTATCTTACAGATTATGTGCGAGGCCATCTGGGACGAAAAAGGGACGATCACAGCCTTCCAGGGCGATGCCTTGATGGCTATCTTCAATGCGCCATTAGAGCAAAAAGATCATGCATTACGCGCTGTACGCTCGGCCTGGAAAATGCGCAAGCAGTGGAGCAGTATCAGCATTCCCAACCTCAGGAAACGATTGTCCGCTACGGCATTGGCGTCAATACAGGCCTGGCAACCGTTGGCAACGTCGGATCACAGGAACGCCTGCAAAATTATACGGCCATCGGCGATGTAGTCAATGTGGCATCACGCCTGCAAAATAATGCAACGGACAATAACATTTACCTGAACGATTCAACCTACATCCAGGTCTATCGCCAAGTAAAAGTCAGCAAACCCTTCTCGATGCAGGTAAAAAATAAGTCTGTACCCCTCAATGTGCATTGCCTGGTAGGTCTGGTGAACGATTAGAGGTACTTGCGCAAAACAAAACCCATCTGCTCAACACGCACGAAACCAAACCATTCATACAGACGATGCGCATGCGTATTGTTATCCTGAGTGTTTAACATGATGCGTGAAACACGTGCTTGGCAAAGAAGTTTATCGCTTCAGCCATCAAGCGTGCGCCGATACCCTGCCTATTTACCAGATGGATGTACACAGCGATACGCACCAGGTAACCTGCATCGGCATCGATCGTATTAAACTGATAGCCCACCACCTGCCCATTCAGTTCTGCAACCACAAAATAGGGATGGGTGGCGGCAATATCGCTAAATGCGTGCTATCGTAACGCCAGAGATCCTCGAAACATGCCTCCTCAATTCTCAGCAATGCAGGCATATCGCTCGAACAACCTGACCGGGCGAACCGTGACCTGCTGGTTACCTGTTGTAGGAACATTAAAATCATATTTATCGTAGGAGTAAAGCTGGCGATATGGCACAAAGCCACGTGTCAGCAATGTGTTACGTAGCCAGTCATGTGCGGCATCGTTCCCCGAATAATGCAGATAACGCACACCACTCAGAATGAGATGCGCCGATAGCTGCTCCAATAATCGATTGAGAACATCAGGATACTTTGTGCTCTCCGTCCAGCTTACGCCAAAACCACCGATCCAGGCACACGGCAGACTGAGCACCTGTGAGAGCAGAAAACCATACAATGAATTGCCAGAAAATACCCCAACAGCTGGATAATGCTTCAGTTGCCCCGGCAGCTCTTCCAGGGTGAATCGCTGGTAAATATATTCAGAGGTATGCAGAAGACGCTCAACCAGCCGGATATCGTCGGCAGTCAGCAGGCGTATCTGTTCTCGTGGTGCCATAAATCCTCTTCTATTATAGAGACGTAGTCTATTCAGTGTATCTTTTTCAGGCATAGAACGTCAATGTCTCCTCCTCTACCGTACGGGCCGCATTCATGTCGCCCACCGTCCGAGCGAGATTTATCTCTCGTACGGGCCAGATTTATCGCGCCCACGGTACGGGCCGCGTTTACGATGCCCCTCCCATACCTGCCGCAAACATTCCTCCAGACGCATAACAAAAACATGCTTCTGACTTATGCCTCGATTCCATAATCCTGCAAAATCTCACGCGCCACCCGAATTCCCTCGCTCGCCCCACCCTCCATAAAGCCCTGTGCTTGCACTGAACAGTGCTCACCCGCAAAGTGAATCGGTCCCTGACGCACACCCTCGTATCCTCCAAATAGCGTACATTGTCCCACGCGCCAGCAAGAATAACTTCCCAGTACATATGGATCGCCCGTTGGATAACTTAGCGCCGCCCTTCCCGTATAGTGCTCACTTATACCGGGCAGAACCTGCTCCAGTTCCTGTAGGCTACGTTGAGCATACTCTGCGCACCTTCTCCGCATCGTCACTTGTAGAATACGGCTTATCGGGTGCGTATGCAGTTCCAATATTCCCACCTGTAAAGCTGACGAGCACACCTTTCTCGCTCCGTTGTCCCTGTGTACTGTCCCACAAAACTCGAATATCCAGATCGGTCGTGATAAAACTGTTGTTCTCTTGCAGCCATGGCCCTTGCTCTTGCCAATAGCGGGTATCAAATTGCAAAAAGAGCTTGGAGTTCGTTCCATAACCCAGTTGCGTAATCGCGGTCTGCTTCAGCTCATCAAATCCAGCCTGCCTGTAATCGACATGCCGCAATGTACTGAAAGGTAGCGTGAGCACAACATGGTCACATGTGACCTCGGTGATCCCATTACTCTTTTCGAACGTTAACGTCACTGACCCGGCGCTATTGCGTCGAATGGCAATCAATCTATGTTTTAGCCTGATACTCTCTTCTGGCAAACGCCGCGCTATAGCTTCCGGCAAACGTTGATTACCACCTGCAATTCTAAAACTACGACTGATGGCGCTGCCAGAGACAAACTGACCATAAGGCTGCAAACCCAGTAGATAGACCAGGTTGAGCGAAGTCTGCTCTCGGCTCTCCAGCCCATACAGACCTGTACATGCCGTCTCAAGCAATCTACCAAGTGAAGAACGATGTCCACCTGCCACGTAGCGCTCAATCCAATCATACGCACTCAAATGGTCCAGTTCATATCCGAGTGGTGTATAATGTTGATAGGTGGTAGGATAAACCGCTTCCTGCGACTGCTTCTGCGCAACCTCATAGACAGGTTGGAAATCTTGCTCGTTAAGAGAGTAGTAATGACCCAGGAAATAGGCAATGCCGCGTCCCTTCGGTAGATCTGGTTGTTTCTGTTCAGTCGTCTGTAGACCGAAACGTTGAATGAGTGAACAGAGCGTCTCCTGACTCCTATCGATCAGTTCGCCGCACCACTCAGTCACCAGGGAATCATCCCACGTGGTTGTATCGGAATGCATGCGTCCACCAATACGTTCAGAAGCCTCGTAAAGCGTACAATTAAAACCCGCATCCTGTAACGTCAGGGCCGTCGTAAGTCCCGCAATACCAGCACCAACAATAGCAAGAGATGGATCTGTCATGCACTACTCCTGTTTAGCTCGCTCTTCCACGTTTCTTCCCCTGCCCCTCTCCGCTTTGCACATTACGAGGACGCTGCTCTGATGAAAGCGTCGCCGGTATTAACGGAAAACGAACGGAGCGGGCCAGCGCACGAATTTGTTTATCAGAACTGGCAACTTCAATCTCCATCCCCTCTTCCTGCGCCCAACGTGCAAGAACTTTCCAGGCAATGGCATGGCGCAACTGCGTTTGTGGTGGCACAACCAGGATAATACTCTTCCATGGAAGATCTGCAAGGCGTTCCCGCACATCCGTCATCGTTTCGTCAGACCCTATATAGACTCTTTGCCCCTCTGATTTCTGATCGTGATGAGCCAATGTTGTTCTCTTCCTCGTTAGTAGCGCTCTCAAATAGAGATACACCTATGCATCAATATGAAAGCGCCTTTGAGCAATTGCTTCTGAACAATGATTATTCCCCTACCCTCTCATTTTATATTCTAAAGGAAGAGTACAACAAGCACAACAATATCAGATCAGTACCCTTCCGTATAGTTTTTCTTACAAAGATCATATAAACCTGTAGAGCGTAACTTTTCTCATCTCCTGGCCGTGTTATCTTTAGAATAGAGGAGTTTATCGTTTTTTATCACACAGGTACACTATGAAATTTGGCATGCGGTTCCTACACCAGATTCCTGAGGCACGTCTCTACCTGATCATCACGGTCATTTGTGGAACACTACTGGGTGTCCTGGTTGTTTTCCAGGCTTTTTACCTGAGTCAGATCATCAATGGCGTCTTTCTCCGCTCACAGACATTGCAACAGGTGGAGAGCTTGATGGTGCTCTTGATAAGCATTATTGTGCTGCGCGGACTCCTCTCCTGGGGAAATACGCTAGCGGCTAATCAGATCGCCGGGCATATCAAAACAAAGGTACGTGGACGCCTCCTCACTCGTCTCTTTCAGCTTGGACCGCTCTATACTCGTGGAGAACGCAGTGGTGAATTAATCAATACATTGAACGGCGGTGTTGAAAGCCTGGATCCTTACTTTAGCCAGTACTTCCCACAACTCTTTCTCTCTATTCTCATTCCCGCGATCATTGTCGGAACAATCTTCTGGGTCGATATCCCTTCTGGTATTATCTTGCTCATTATGGTCCCGATTCTGCTATTTCTGCTGGCGGTTGCCGGAATGATGGCTGGCGTGGAAACAAAACGGCACTGGAAAGCTTTGAGTCTGATGAGCGCCCATTTCCTCGACACGCTCCAGGGGCTTCCGACCTTGAAACTACTTGGACGCGACAAAGAAGCAGAGGAGCAGGTACGCAAGGTGAGCGAGCGCTTCCGCCACACAACCATGGCGACCTTACGCATTGCCTTTTTCTCGTCGTTTATCCTCGAAGAAGGAGCCACAATTAGTGCTGCTATTATCGCTTTAGAAGTCGGATTACGCTTGCTCATTGCCCAGATGCCCTTCCAGACAGCTCTCTTTGTCTTGCTGCTGACACCAGAATTTTTCCTTCCACTACGACTCGTCTCTGCACGCTACCATGCTGGTATGACGGGTTCTATCGCCCTCCAACGCATCGTCGAGATTCTGGAAACTCCCATTCCATCTTCGCCAGCACCTTCCACTCCATCAGTCGCAACCAATCAGACAATGGATACCAGTATCAGCCTGGAGCATGTAAGCTATACGTATGATGGACAACGTCCTGCTCTGCACGATATTTCGTTTCGTGTCGCTCCTGGTCAAAAAGTGGCACTTGTTGGACCGAGTGGTGCTGGCAAGACGACGATTGCGCATCTGCTTTTACGCTTCATTGATGCTGATAGCGGCCAGGTCTGCATTAACGGCAAAGCATCTGAAGAGGTTTCGCCTCAAGAGTGGCGCAAGCAGATCGCGTGGGTGCCGCAACATCCCTACCTGTTGAATACAACCGTCGCGGAAAACATTCGCCTGGGCTGTCCACAGGCCACACGAACACAGATCGTGGAGGCCGCTCACCTGGCTCATGCAGATACATTTATCGATACATTGCCAGAAGCTTATGAGACGGTAATAGGAGAGCAAGGTGCCCGTCTGAGTGGAGGTGAAGCGCAACGTATTAGCCTGGCACGCGCTTTTCTTAAAAACGCCCCTCTGCTCATTCTCGATGAAGCTACCTCGTACCTGGATTCTGAACATGAAGCCGAAGTAATGGAATCTCTTACACGCCTTGAAGAGGGACGGACGGTCCTTCTTATTGCCCATCGTTTGAGCACGGTCTATAACGCGGATCAGATTGTAGTGATTGATGCAGGGCGTGTCGTTGAAATCGGCACTCACCAGATACTCTCCCAACAGTCAGGCGTCTACCAGCGTTTCATTGATAGTATGAGAAAAGGAATGCAGGAATAGTATGACTTCATCATTCACTACTATATGGCGCTTATGGCGTGAGATGAAACCCTTACTCAAATGGATGGCGCTGGCATCGTTTTTAGGTGTCTTGACTATAGGATGTGGCATAGGATTGTTGACCTTTTCAGGCTATCTTATTTCGGAGGCCGCACTTCATCCCTCCCTGGCTTCTCTTGCTGTTGCGATGCTGGGAGTGCGTGCCTTCGGCGTTCTGCGTGGCGTCTTCCGCTATTTCGAGCGCCTGGTCTCTCATAATGTGACCTTTCGTTTACTGGCGCAGTTTCGTCTCTGGTTCTATCAGGCACTTGAACCACTGGCTCCCGCTCGTCTGATGGCCCGCACGGCTACATCAGCAACGGACTATACCAGTGGTGATCTCTTGAGCCGCTTTGTGGCAGATATTGAAATCTTGCAGGAATTGTACGTACGTGCGATCTCGCCGCCTATCGTTGCTCTCATCATAGGCATCATCATGTGGCTTATATTGGGCGCGTATAACCCCGTATTTGCGCTGACGCTGCTAACGTTTTTCCTTCTGGCAGGTATTGGCGTTCCTTTACTGGTACACGTGATGAGCCGGAGACTGGAGCGCCGCATTGTCCAGGTCAGGGCGGCATTCAATACGAGCATGGTGGATAGTATTCAAGGCATAGCCGACCTCCTTGCTTTCGATCAGGCCGATGCACAGAGAGAGCAGGTAGAGCAATTGAATCGGCAGCTGGTTCGTTTGCAAGCAAGCAGGGCATTTATAAGCGGGTTACGTGAGATGTTGGACATTCTGCTGACTGATGGTTGCGTCTGGGCAATGCTTCTTGTTGCGATTCCGCTGGTCCGTTCCGGGCAACTCAATGGCGTCTACCTAGCATTTATTGCACTGGCAGCGTTAAGCAGTTTTGAGGCAGTCCGTCCGCTGGCAAGTGCGGCACAACAGTTTGGCGGTTGCATAGAAGCGGCCCGTCGACTCTTCGATGTTGTTGACGTACAGCCTGCAGTCTGCGATCCTGAAAGCGCTGTGCCCTTTCCCACGGTATATAATCTAGCCGTCGGCAACCTCTCCTTCCGCTATAGCGAACAGACGCCACCTGTTCTAAACGGAATCAATTTCTCCGTGCCTCAGGGTCACTGTGTTGCCATCGTTGGTCCAAGTGGCGCTGGCAAGTCAACACTTGCCAACCTGCTCCTCCGCTTCTGGGACTATGAGCAGGGCAGTATCTCGCTTGGTGGCTATGAATTGAAAGCGCTACGGCAACAAGATATCCACCAGTATATCGGTGTGATTGAGCAAAAGACGCACCTGTTTAACGCAACAGTGCGGGAAAACCTTCTCCTGGCCCGACCAGATGCAAGCGAGGAAGAGATTGAGCAGGCTGCGCGACAGGCCCTGCTCCATGATTTCATTCAATCACTTCCCCAGGGCTACGATACCTTGATTGGAGAGCAGGGCTTCAAATTTAGCGGTGGAGAGCGTCAACGCCTGGCGATTGCGCGTGCCATTCTGAAAGACGCGCCGATCCTACTGCTCGACGAGCCAACGGCGCACCTGGATGCATCGACCGAGGAAGAAATTCTCCGTTCGTTGCACACCTTCATGCAAGGGCGTACGACGATTCTCATTACGCATCGCCTGATAGGACTCGATATGGCGGACGAAATTCTAGTTATGCAGAGTGGAAGGATCAAAGAGCGC
The DNA here is from genome assembly GCA_963731415.1 of uncultured Chloroflexia bacterium. Lineage (GTDB taxonomy): Bacteria > Chloroflexota > Ktedonobacteria > Ktedonobacterales > Ktedonobacteraceae > JACDAE01. The sequence continues at coordinate 696,258 of CAVSVN010000011.1, read as the reverse complement.
GGTATACATCATGAACTCTTACAGGCGGAGGGCCTTTACTGGAAACTCTGGACGGTGCAGAATCAGATACTGACTTCTGAGCGCATGTGAGACAGGCTGTTTTGTCAAAGGGCGCACACGGGCTTATTCGCTCCGCTCATCGCGCCCCTACACGAGCCGAGAGACCCACGTGTACTGCTCTGTCAAGCTTGAAAAAGCAGTAAGACCACTTTTTCATATACGCAAGCGCTCCTCCTCCAGATCCAACTCACGCTCCATCGTGCGTAGTGCCTCATCATCGATGCGCCCCTGGTCGCGCAAAGTAATAACTGCATCTCGTTCGGCTTGCAGCACGTCCTCACGGATGCGCTGCCGGCTCATTGCATATCCATCATTTTCTACTTCTTTTGTCTCTCTTCCATCTTTTGGATTTGAGAGAGAGTTAATCTGTTGCTCGTAGTGCATACGCAAGTGAGTCATGAAGGCATGCTCCGTTCCATCTTCCTGCAAAAGTTCTTCCAGGCGGGCAAGTGCTGCATTGGTTGCCGCGAGTCGGGCTTGCAGCAGGTCCTCATCAGGTGAGGTATCTCCACTCACATTCAAGATACGAATCAATGGGATCAGGCTTAACCCTTGCCCGACCAGCGTTGCCAGAATGACGCCAAAGGTCAGTGTAAGAATCAGGTTGCGTTCGGGGAAGGCCTGTCCATTTGCAATAGTCAAAGGCAAAGCAAGGGCAGCGGCCAGAGAGATGCCTCCTCGCAGTCCCGTCCAGGCAATAATGACCACATTGCGCCATCCTGGATAAGGATCTCTCGCCAGTAAGCGCGGACTCAGGAGGTGAGGCAGATAGGTCTCAAGGAAGACCCAGGCCACACGTACCACAATGACGATGATGCTCACTAACACCGCCTCCCCAAGCACTGTCCAGAATGCCCCATCCACGATATTCGACAGAATCTCACGCCATTCGAGTCCTATCAAAAGAAAGAGTAATCCATTGAGTAAGAAGGTCAGTACATCCCAGACCGCATTCGCTTGTAGCCGCGTATTCGCCGAGAAGAAGCGCGAAGACCTCCGACTCAAGTATAACCCGGCTGAGAGTGCTGCCAGAACTCCAGAGACATGTAGTTCCTCGGCTACGAGATAGGCAGCGTAGGGAGTAAGCAACGTGATCGTGATCTCAATTGACGCATCATCTAAATGGCGATGTAACCAGGCGATAGGCCAGGCAAGAACCAATCCTAAAAGGAGTCCACCCAGGCTTACGATGACAAATTGCAGGCTGGCCTGCCAGAGCGAGAAGGATCCGGTGACAACGGCGGCTACCGCAAAACGATACACGACTAATCCCGTCGCATCATTCACCATACTCTCCCCTTCCAGAATGGTCACAATCCGACGCGTCAGACTCATACTTTGAGCGATCGCACTGGCCGCGACTGCATCAGTCGGTGAGAGGACAGCACCCAGTACAAAAGCTACTGACCAGGGCAGATCAAGGGCCAGATGCACGACAACAGCGACAAGGGTCGTAGTTGCTAGAACGAGTCCAACCGAGAGCAGTAGAATCGGACGCAGATTAAATCGGAACACCTGCCAGGATGTTTGCCAGGCAGAGGCATAGACCAGTGGAGGCAAGAAAAGCAACAAGATGATGTCAGGCTCGATCGTCACGCGAGGAAGACCAGGAATGAGGCCCAGTAGCACTCCAACCAGCACCAGGAGAATGGAATAGGGAATGCGAATATAAGTTGCGAGACTGGAAATAACAGCGGTGATGGCTAATAAAACGAGTACAATGGTAATCGTGGTCAACATGAATGGGATCCTCCTACATCAGTTACACTGTCACTCATTGCCGACCAGACTTCCCGGCTCTCCAGAATATTGATGCTCATCCCCAACAAGGCTACTGTACCATATCAATGCTTGAAGATACTAGAGAACACAAGATAGATCATCCACATGAGTGACAGATGAAAACAAGAGGATCCTGCTCCATTTTTTCAAGAATGAGATGCATCTTTTATTTTTTTTGAGATCAGCGCATAGCGTGCAAAGTAGAAGATACTGATTGCCACACAAGGAAGGCCGACACAGAGAAAAAAGATTCCTGTAGGGCCAACCGGGTTAATGGTAAACACGCCAGCGGTCAGACAGAACCAGGCAACGCTAAAAAAGATGAGTGCAACCGTTGAATAATGAATCATTGTCTTCGTCATCGTTTCAACCTGCTCTGCCTTTGACTCAGTACTCATAGATGTTGCCTCCTCTGATTGGTGATTGCCAGAGCGGTAAACAGGGCAAACAACAAAGCCACAACAAAATAGGTACTGATCGGAGCCTTTGGACGTTCCTGCGCCAGTTCGGTCTTCACGGTCTGTTTGATCTCCTCGGAAACTGAAAGTCCTAACTGAGAGTGGGCAATGATGTATATCAGGAGTAGAAGACCGAAGACGTAGATCGGAATTGTCGCGTATGAAAGAATAGAACTAAACACATCTACAGACATAGATGGACCTCCTTTTTTCAAACTTCCTGCACTTCTTTTCCGCGCACTGGCGGGACGACGTTAAGTCCCTTAAAGACATGAAAGAGAAACCAGAGCGCCGGAATGAGCATAGACATTCCAATGAGTGCACTGATAAAGAGTTCCAGAAGCGTGAGAGGAGGGCTGGCTGCCTGCGTGACAGTCAGGCTGGGGGGAATGATATAGGGAAGTTGTGCCAGACCCCACGTGCCAATAAGCGCTCCCGTCTCTATGATCATAAGAATACGGGACAGGCGGAAACGGCGAAACACCAGGCTAGCCCCGGTCGCAATTCCGAGTAAGGCCGTCACAATAACCGCCCAGATTGCATGATCAAGCATTCCCTGCCAGAGAATGGGTGCTTCCGATGGTGAGAGTGCCAGGCCAACAAGACCGAGACCCGCCATACAAATTCCGGCGAGAAGGCCGCGCCAACGAAAGCTTTCCACCAGCTTCTGCTTCTGTATTGCCTCTGCTTCCACTGCCAGATAGATAGCTGAAATCGTCGCACTGAGCGCAATACCCATCAGACCAACAGTGATTGCAAAAGGAGTGAGCCACGCGCCGATGAGTCCGACAGGCATCTGCCCGTGGACAATCCGTAGCGCTCCACTTGCCACTGCCGCTGCCATCGCGCCAAAGATAAAAGGCGTAATGATACTGGAAATGCTAAATACGGGTCCCCAGAATTTTTCAGGCCACTGGAGCTAAATGAACGGAAGATAAACGTAGCTCCGCGCAAGACAATCCCTATCAGTATCAGGACCAGAGGAATAAAGAGGGCCGTCGTGAGCAATTGCGCAACAATAGGAAAGGCCGTCATCAAGCCAACAATCAGGTACGTGAGCCAGACGTTATTTGCCTCCCAGACGGGTGCGATCGCGTCCTTGATCAGTTTGCGCATCTCTCCCTTCTGGGGGCCAAAAGCCAGGAAATCCCAAAGGCCACCACCAAAATCGGCCCCTTCAAGCGAGGCGTAGATGATAATCGCGATCCAGAGTAAGGCCGCGACGGCATAGGGTAGAATCATCGTATCGCCTCCTCTTGAATGTTAGTATTGTTTCGATTAGCTTCCTCTATGATCAGGTCCGACCATGAGAGCTGAGGCTTCTTTCTCCGCGCCAGCAGTAATAAGAACACAACCAGGGTCGTCCCAAGGAAGAGGTAAATGCAGGAAAAAACGATAAAGCTGATTGCCATCCAGGGATCGGGAGTGACGGCGCTACTGACGTGCATCACATTATAAATGATCCATGGTTGCCGTCCTTCCTCCGTCGTGATCCAGCCAAATTCGACGGCGAGAAAGCCACAGATACCTGCAATCACAACGAACCACAGAAGCCATTTCTGCTCTGGAATTCGCTGCTTACGCCTGAAATAAAGCAACCAGAAGAGAGCGCCCACCAGCAAGATGAAAAAACCGCAGCCAACCATGCCATCGAAGGCAAGATGGACGCGAATTGGCTCTGGTCGGGCACTGGGAGGGAAGGCATCCAGTCCTTCTGTGTACGTATTCAGAGCAAAGTGAGAAAGAAGGCTTTCTCCTTGCGGAATAGCGATCGCGAAAAGAGTTTTTCCTGTCTGTGGATCGGGGATACCTCCAATATAGAGAGGCAGCCCATACCCTGAGCGCATAACACCCTCGACTGCCGCATATTTGGCAGGTTGCAGTTTTTCGATTGAGCGAGCATTTAAGTCTCCGCTGAAGATCTGCAGCGGAATAGCGACTGCTCCAACCGCGAGACAGAGAAGCAATGCTTTGCGGTGGTAATCATCGCGTTTTCCTTTCAGCATGCCGAAGGCATAGATCGCAGCAGCCCCAAAGCCAGTAGAGACATAGCAGGCCAGAATCATATGCACCGTTTCAAAAGGCGTACTGGGATTGAGAATAGCAGCAAAGGGGTTAATATTAGTCATCACGCCGTGCACCATCTGGAAGCCAGTCGGTGAATTCATCCACGAATTGGCGCTTGTAATGAACCAGGCCGAGCTACTTCCGCTGAGGACAATCGGAATCGTAATCAGCCAGTGGACTCTGGGTGCGAGCCGTCCCCAACCATAGAGATAGAGTCCAAGAAATATGCCCTCCATAAAAAAGGCAAACCCTTCAGTGGCAAATGGAAGGCCAATGATCGCTCCTGCCTGCCCAGCAAAAGGTGGCCAGAGGAGACTAATCTCAAATTCGACAATCGTTCCTGAGACGGCCCCGATAGCAAAGAGAATTCCAAAAACTCGCGTCCACTGACGAGCCAGCAGCATCAAACTTGCATCTTTTCGCAAGAGTGCAAGCCCTTCAGCGAGGCAGAGCAGAACTGGAAGTCCAACGCCCAGGACGGAAAAAATAATGTGAAAGATGAAGGAGACCCCCATCTGCGTACGTGCGGCAAGAAGATTGGTAAACATTGCTTCCTAGATACTCCTTCCCTGAAATAAGGGCCGGAAACTCATATATAGGCGCACAAATAAGTATTCAATATTCTGTCAATTTACAACAGAAAGAGAATCCTTCCTATAACTTGATACGAGCAGGTAAGAGAGAAAGTGACAGGCGCAATATCGCCTGGTGAACAGGATCACTACCATACCATTAGAGAATTTCTTACGACTTTTTAACTATCCTCTTGTAGCATAGAGAGGAAAAGGAAACATACTTGACACCATTAGTTCCACATAAACGATTTCATAGAGGAGTGATTGTTATGAAGCAGCTTCAAATTACTGGAAAGCCGAACAGGAAGACACCACCGATGCCGTATGTAGTAGCTGACAGATGAGAGGAAAGTTCATGGAAAGAAAAATACGCCCTCTGAACTAGCAGATGATATATTGGCACAACAGGTCCTGGCGGGTGATGAGGGAGGATTTGAACAACTTGGTTCAGCGTTACAGTAAGCCCCTCTTCAGTTTTATTTATCGCTCTCTGGGAGATCGTGAACAGTCCAACGATGTTTTGCAAAAAGTGTTTCTGAAATTCTATCTCTCGCTGCCAGCACTGAAAATGGATCAGCCATTCAAACCATGGCTCTTTCAAGTCGCCCATCATTACTGCATCGATGAATTCCGTTCGCGCCATCGCAGACCTGCAATCTGCTTTTCCGAGTTACTCTCTCTTTCCGATGAGAACGAGCTTTCTCCGCTAGAAATGCTGCCTGACACAAACTCCTTGCCAGAGGAGGTGGCAGAGGATCACGATCTGCAGCAGCACCTCATGCAGGCTCTCCAATCGCTCCCAGCCAAATATCGTTCTATTGTCTTACTTCGTTACGTAGCTCAACTTAGATTTTCCGAGATTAGCCAGATACTCGATATACCGGTAGCAACAGCGAAGACCTACTTTCACCGGGCCAAGCCACAATTACGAAAAGCACTGGAGGAACTTCTATAGGCATGACAAAACTCTCCATATGATCTGATGAGTTACGATCATTGTTTTCTTTTGAGGATAAAAATATGACGACAGAACAAGAACGACTTCAACAGGCACAACAACATCAAGCCCATTGGAAACGATGGGGACCTTATGTATGAGTGAACGCCAATGGGGAACCGTCCGCGAAGATTACAGTCCAGATGGGAAGGCCTGGAGCTACCTGCCTCATGATCAGGCACGTTCAAAAACCTACCGATGGGGAGAAGATGGGCTGGCCGGAATTTGCGACGATCATCAATACCTCTGTTTCGCCCTGGCACTCTGGAATGGACGGAATACCCTAATCCTGAAAGAGCGCCTCTTTGGCTTGAGCAATTCGCAGGGCAATCATGGTGAGGATGTCAAAGAGATATTACTAGTATCTCGATAATACTCCCACGCATAGCATAATATGAATATATTTGTATAAATATCCCCATGCAGCCTATCCCTATAACCATCTCTGGTTGAGGAGAATGCGAAGAGGAATTGTACAGAGCCAGAATATGAGTTGATTGATACTGGTATCTTCGACGATGAGCGTTATTTTGACGTGTTTGTCGAGTATGCCAAGGCCGATGCAGATGATATTTTGATCCGTCTGACTATTATTAATCGTGGACCAGAAGAGGCAACGCTCGATCTCTTGCCAACGCTCTGGTTCCGCAATACCTGGTCATGGACACCCGATGCGGAATGTCCCTCGCTTCATCGGAATGAACATGCATCAACGCCAGAAACGACCATTGTACAGGTTGAACATCCCTCCTATGGACAACACTGGCTTTCCTGTGAAGGAACACCACCCCTGCTCTTTACTGAGAACGAAACTAACACACAACGGCTCTACGGATGTTCCAAATCCCTACACCGTATGTTAAAGATAGCATTCACGATTATATTGTGGGTGGGAAACAGGGGGCCGTTAATCCTGCGCAAGAAGGAACAAAGGTTGCTGTCCACTATCATCTCACACTTGCGTCAGGAGATCAAAAACGTCTCTCCGTCTTCGCTTGAGTGATACCGCGCCGGGAGATATGCATCCATTCGATACATCCTTCGCAGACACCTTCTCGCAGCGGCAACAGGAAGCCAACGAGTTTTATGCAAAGGTGATTAACGACCAATCTTTCAGATGATGAGAGATGGTTCAACGGCAGGCATTTGTAGGTATGTTATGGAACAAACAGTTTTACCACTATGACGTGCATACCTGGTTACACGGTGATCCTACGCAGCCACTTCCACCACCAGAACGCCTTTCAGGGCGCAATTCTGACTGGCAACATCTATATAACAGAGATGTGATCTCTATGCCTGATAACTGGGAATATCCCTGGTATGCCTCCTGGGATTTTGCCTTTCAGTAGTGTTGTCGCTAGCCCTCATTGACTCTACATTCGCCAAAGAACAACTGCTTTTGTTGCTACGCGAATGGTATATGCACGCTAATGGACATATTCCTGGGTATGAATGGAACTTTGGAGCCGCCAATCCACCACTTCATGCCTGGGCAGCGTACCAGGTGTACAAGATTGAGGAACAACAGACGGGAAAAGGTGATCGTGCCTTCCTTCAAAAAGGTCTTTCAAAAATTGTTCCTCAATTTTACCTGGTGGGTAAATTGGAGAGATTAAGCGGGAAAGAATGTCTTTCAAGGCGGCTTCCTGGGATTAGATAATATTGTCGTCTTTGACCGCAGCCAGTCCTTGCCAAATGGTGCTCATCTGGAGCAATCGGATGGGACCAGTTGGATGGGCATGTATTATTTCTGAATATGCTCTCGATTGCGATGGAACTTGCTAGGAGGATGCTGCCTATAGTGACATTGCCGGTAAATTCTTTGAGCATTTTATGTATATCGCACATGCCATGCATTTATGCTGGTCCTGCTGATCTAGATCTCTGGGATGAGCAGGATGGTTTCTACTATGACGTACTTCATAGTGAGAATAAGACACATATTCCTCTCAAAGTTCGTTCCATGGTTGGCCTAATTCCACTCTTTGCCATTGCTACCCTGGACATGCAACGCATTGATCAGTTGCCGAGTCTTCAAGGAGCGTATGCAATGGTTTATTGATCACTGGGGAGATATTGATCAGCATATGGAAAGAATGGGACAAGCAGGACAGAACATAAGCATTTGCTCCTATCGCTCGTCAATCGGCAGAAGTCTTCCATGCATTTTGAAATATATGCTCGATGAAAACAAGTTCCTTTCCCCCTACTGGCATTCGTTCCCTATCGCGGTACCATCTGGATCATCCTTTTGTGTTAGAATTTGATGGTGTTCGTCATAGCGTCAATTATGAACCTGCCAAATTAACCACTGCCATGTTTGGTGGGAACTCTGAACTGGCGTGGCCCCATCTGGTTTCCGCTCAACTACCTGATCATTGAGGCGATCTGCAGAGGTATGCTCAGTTTTATGGCGAGGAGTTGAAGGTTGAGTTTCCAACTGGTTCAGGCTCTTTCCACTCTCTTGAGGACGTGACTGTGCAGCTTTCGCGTCGCCTTACAGATATATTCCTGTGTGATAGGCAGCAGCAGAGAGCCGTCTATGGTGGCGTAGAGATGTTTCAGCATAATCCCCACTGGCAAGATCTTTTGCAGTTCTATGTAGTTACTTTCATGGAGATAACGGCGCAGGTATCGGAGCCAATCATCAAACTGGTTGGACAGGATTGGTTGCCTCTCTTTTTCGCTGAAGTTAGCTGCTATTCTGGCAAGAAGTGACAGTAATACCTCTCCTCTTACCAACTTCTAACCTTTCTGAGGTATAAATATAGATAACTCTAGTATGAAAAAGCTCTATCTACAGCTGTATAAAATCGCATTTCCTTAGCAAGAATTAGACTATCAGAAAGGAGCATGCAGCATTCACTCCTGGCATGAATGCACGGAGTCCTTTTCTGCAATCGTATGAAAAAAAGGATACTTGTCGTCGAGGATGAGCAACCAATTCTACAGTTTCTCCGGCGCGGACTGACTCACAAGGGCTTCGAGACGCTCACTGCTACCAACGGTGAAGAAGCTCTCAAAGCGGTACACGATGCTTCGCCCCGACCTCGTTGTTCTTGACGTGATGCTGCCAGATTTTGATGGCGTTGAGGTCTGTCGTTACCTGCGCTCAATGGGACATGAGACCTTGCCCATCTTGATGCTCACGGCTAGAGATGAATTAACCGATAAAATTGCTGGACTCAATAGTGGAGCCGATGATTATATTACCAAACCCTTTGATTTTGAAGAACTGGTTGCGCGTATACGAGCTGCATTACGCCGCGTCGAGAACACACAATCCCTCTCACAAATCATTAAAGTAGGAGACCTGGTCATTGATGAAACACACATCAGGTAACAAGGGCAGGGAAACCGATAGAATTGACACGGCGCGAATATGATCTGCTCGAACTGCTGGCTCAGAATGTTGGACATGTGCTGTCAAAAGAGCGGATCTTTGAACGTGTCTGGGGATATGATAATGAAGCCGGGCTGGAAGTGATTAAAGTCTATATCAACTATATCCGCGCCAAGTTAAATAGCGATGACCAGCCTGACCTGATTCATGCCATACGAGGCGTAGGATATATGCTCAAACCGTAAGGAAGATCGTCTATGGCAACAAAGATGCGTCAGAAACTTCATTTTCCCTGGCTTTTCACTCTGATCAAGAGACCCCATTCGCTGCGCACAAAACTGGTGCTCTGGAATAGTTTGATTCTTCTTCTGACACTCATTATTCTCAGTAGCATCGTATATTCACTGGTCACGTACTATCTGCAAAGTAGCCAGGACCAACGGCTTGAGATACAAGGGGAGAAACTGCAACTCGCAACGACCATCTGGCTCTCGACAGGCCATTCTGTCAACAGTGATCTGTTTAATCAACTGGTACAAAGCGTCCAACAAGATGAGTTTACTTCCGATCCACTCTACGTCAAGATCTTTGATGTTAGAACGGGAAAACAGCTACAACGCTCACCCAATCTGCAAAAAGAAAGCATACAATATAGACAGAGCGATTTCAGCGCAGCGCTTCATGGCAAGAAAACATTTCATACCTATCAGAATAGTGCTGGAACCCAGGTTCGTGTCCAGACCCTTCCACTGCAAAGCCCAACGCATCAGATCATTGCCGTTGCACAGGTCGGTCGATCACTGGCATCGATACAGCAAGTGCAGATGATTCTAGCTCTTATCCTGAGCATAGGAGGGCTGTGTGCTATCTTCGTGGCATATCTCGTAAGTCTCTGGCTTACCAGTCGAGAATTGCGACCACTCCATCAATTAAGTATCACGATGAGAAATTTAAGTACGCAAGGTCTGGGCGTGCATCTGCAATCAACAAAGCAGGCTATCGAGATGAAGCTGCTGATCGAAGCATTCAATCAGATGTCGGACCGCCTTGAAGCAGGTTTCACGCTACAACGCAATTTTGTCGCCGACGTTTCCCATGAACTCAGAACGCCGCTCACCTCGTTGCGTGGTCAGATAGAGGTTCTTTTCATGGATGCTAACCTTAGTGAGGAAGCCAGCCAGGATCTCCGGCAGATACAGGCCGAATTAGTCCACCTCTCGCGTATCGTCAGCAATCTGCTGGCGATGGCCCGTGCCGAGATTGGAGTTCTCCCCCAGGTTTCCGGTGAAAGCATTCAACGTGTTGAACTGGACCTGCTCCTGATCGAAGTTGCTCGTCAGGCACGCTTCCTCAATCAACAGATCTCACTAGAATTGGGGGAACTTCAGCAGAGCTGGACTCTGGGAGATGCTGATCTGCTCAAACAACTCTTGCTGAATATCGTCGAGAATGCACTGACTTATACTCCTTCAGGAGGCACCGTTCAACTGGAAGTTACCCATACTTCCATCATTCCTGCCCTACTCAAAGGGAAAAATGATAACGAGCATAGCGAATGGGCAAAGATCAGCATTCGTGACACCGGTATGGGAATCGCACCCGCTGACCTGCCACACATTTTCGAGCGTCACTACCGGGTACCTGGGGCCAGATCGCGCAGTAAACTTGGCTCTGGCCTTGGACTTGCCATTGCTCGACCTCATCGCTCAAGCGCATGGAGGCGAAATTACTGTTGAAAGTGAACTGACAAAGGGATCTTGCTTCTATGTCTGGCTTCCATGTGTAGCCCCGCCGTCAACAACGTAATTGTTTGTGCTACGGTGGTATCCCCCTCCTCCTATCCTTTCGTCACATTCACAGGGACATGCGGCCCTTCTGGTCCACCAGCACCAGCCAGATGTGTTGTGAATTGAAGGCTTCCCTGTATTGACGAGATTGGAAATTGGTAGGAAAAGGTCTGTGTCTTTCCAGGTGCCAGTTGCGTCGCGGGGACGATATAGAGTATTCCACTGTGCGGTGGCGGTGTAGCTGCCGGACCACTTATACGTTTCAAGATAATAAAGTTATGAGACGTTTTTCCTTGATTGACCACAACAAACGTATAGGGTATCCCGGCGCGAAAATTCTTCATTGAGGATGTGATATCTCCATCCTTAATCACGACATGGACCTCTGTTGCACCAGAAACCGTCGTTGCAACAGGACGTGTTGCTCCCTGAGAGGTGTTCGTCTGCCCATTGCAGGCAGCTAGCAATAATAATGCGCCCAGAAGTAAGAGTCCCACAATCATGTGATTTTTCATCGTTTCTCTGCCTTTCTTTCTACTCTTCCACAGTCTTGTTCATCTTCTAGTATTTTTCATACAGTATAAAAACTTCCGGTTAAAAATGGGTAAGTTTAAATGGACTCTTCCGACCTTGCTGTAACTTTTCAATTAAACTGATCGTGTATATAGAAAGATATACCAAGGATGAACTTCAGATCAGCAGCAGTTACGAGTGAAAAAAAGTAGGAATTTAAGGTGCTGGAACAATCTCCTCTGGAAAAAACTTAGCAGAAAGAAGAGCAACAGTTTACATGGCTGCTCGAAAACATGACTGAAGCATTTTTAACAGTAAATTCCGATTGGGAATGTACTCATGTGAACCACCAGGCAGAAGAGGTATTAGGCACAATGGACGATACACTCCTGGGGAAGACACTTTGGGAAATTTTCCCTTCATCCTCTGATACGACCTTTTACCAGAAAGCTCACGAAGCAATGGATCAACGCACCATTCTTCCATTTACTGTGTTCTACGTGCCATTGAACAGATGGTTCACAGGGCGCTTTGTGCCTTTTCAGACAGGCATCTCACTCTTTTTTCAAGACACTACGTCTCAGATTTAGGCAGAACATACATTGCATCAAAATGAGGTGCGTACTCGTCGCCTCATCGATTCCAACATTATTGGCATCATCATCTCCGATAGCACTTCTATTCTCGAAGCAAACGAGGCATTTCTGCAAATCGTTGGGTATACAAAAGAAGAGGTTGACACTCAGGCATTGAAGCTGGTCAACTATCACTCCACATGAATATGCGCCTCTTGATCTGGCGAGGCAGCAGGCACTCCTTGAGTATGGTACATGTATGTCCTACGAGAAAGAGTATTATCGTAAAGATGGTACGCGTGTCCCGGTCCTCATTGGTGCTGCAATTTTACAAGAGAAGCCTTTTCAGTGGGTCTGCTTTGTCATTGATATCACAAAGCAAAAAAAGATCGAAGAAGTTCTGCGTCAGCAGAAAACGGCCTTCCAGACTGTTGCTGAACACATACCCGATATTATTATGCGCTTTGATCGCCAGTTGCGTCACATTTATATCAACCCTGCAGTTACCAGAGCTACAGGTCTCTCTCCTGAGGCTTTTGGGCCAGACGAATCGAGATCTTGGAATGCCAGAGGAACTTGTGGAGTACTGGGATAGGTACCTCATTGCAGTCTTTGAAACAGGATCGGAACAGAGATTTGATTTTGCATTTCCCGCATCCGATGGAGTTCGATATTTTCAAGCGCATCTCGTCCCCGAATATGATATTCATGGAAATATTGTTTCTGTGCTTGGTATTTCACGAGATATCACTGCACAAAGACAGGCACAAGAGGAGCTACAACGCAGTGAGAAGCGGCTCCATATCTGGATTGAGAACGTAGCAGATATTATCACCATCCTGGACAAAGAGGGCACAATTCTCTATCAAAGTCCTGCTCTTGAACGTGTATTAGGTTGGAAACCGGAGGAGCGCATCAAGCAAAATGTATTTAGCTCAACACTTGTCCATCCTGAAGATAGGCAGAAAAAGCGGGCATTCTTCACTGAGGTGCTTCATTCGCTCGAAACAACCATCACCAGCACGTTTCGCATGAGACACAAAGATGGCTCGTACCGCTTTATTGAAGCCAGAGGAAGAAATCTGCTTACCAGCCCTGATATTCAGAGCATTGTTGCAACATATCGAGATGTGACTGAGCGCGAAGAACTTGAACAACGAAAGAACGAATTACATCAGTATGGCAAGCCACGAACTCAAAACACCCCTCACCAGTTTAAAAGGCTATACACAGGTCCTGAAAATGGAACTTGAGAGTCTGGCCTCTCCCACAAATGGTTGAATATTTCTCGGTCATGGAACACCAGATCGATACATTGATCAGGTTGATCAACGATTTCCTGGATACCTCACGTATAAAAGCAGGAAAACTAGAATATCATCAGGAGGTTTTTGTGCTCGATCCATTTGTACAGCAGATGATAGAAATACTCCAGCGTATCAGTCCACATCACACTATTCTCCTTACGGGCGAGTCAGATACCTTCATTGCAGGTGATCGTGAGCGCCTGAGCCAGGTGTTGATGAATTTGGTTTCTAACGCCATCAAGTATACACCGGGAACGCATCCAATAGAAATTCATATTAGCACTACCACCGATAATGTCACAATCAGCGTACAGGATGATGGAATTGGTATTCCACAGGAACATCAGCAGAAAATCTTCGAGCGCTTCTACCGGATTTCCCAATACTATTGGACATTCTGTTTCGGGACTTGGTATGGGCTTATATATTTCCAGCGAAATTGTCCAGCGTCACAATGGAAAGATATGGGTAGAAAGCAGTGAAGGACTGGGATCATGCTTTTCCTTTTCCCTCCCCATTGTAAAACAAAAAGATGGGATTTGTGCTTCACTATGAGACTGCAGTTGTATTCTTTCCGTAAACCTCATTCGTGTTGTTTATAGAGGACTTGCTGTCCTGGCACCCTATTTCCTACGACACATCTTACGGTTGCATGTTCCTTTTGCCGAATGCCTCCGCTGGATACATATTTCTCACCTGGATCATGACATATTAATCTGTTATGACGTGTTTTGGAGGAGTCTATGAAACGTATTCTCGTTGTCGAAGACGAACCACAAATTCTACACTTCCTTCAACGTGGTCTCACCTATGAAGGCTTTGATGTGGTGTTAGCCAATAACGGAAAAGAATTGCTTACGAAAGTATCAGATTCTACTCCTGACCTTGTTCTCCTTGATCTTATGTTACCCGATATGAACGTATTTGACGTATGCCGTCATCTGCGTCATAAAGGGAACGTCCGGCTCCCCATCTTAATGCTTACTGCAAGAGATGAAGTTACCGATAAAATCACAGGATTGGAATGTGGAGCAGATGATTACATCACCAAGCCCTTCGATTTTGAAGAACTGGTCGCACGTATTCGTGCAACATTATGTCTGGTAAAAAATACTACGATGATGCAAAGAATTGAGATAGGAAATGTACGTATCAACACCGCTACACGGCAGGTCTGGCGCGGAGAGAGAACACTTGGACTCACAAAACGCGAGTACGATCTGCTGCTACTGCTTGTCCAACATCGCGGGCAGGTTCTGACAAAGGGACAGATATTTGAGCACGTGTGGGGCTATCAGAGCGAGACCGGCCTGGAGGTCATCAAAGTCTACATCAATTATTTACGGGTCAAGCTCAATGAAATTGGAGAAGACGATCTCATTCATGCCGTGCGCGGGATAGGATACACATTAAGATTTTAATTTGTTCTTTTTAGGAGGGGAGAAGAGAAGATATGTCAACTCCAATACCTACGACACAAAGAGGTCTTCCTGGATTTCTCCGCCTTATTCCCACTACCCACATCATTACGCAATTCGGCTGGTTCTCTGGAATATCCTGGTACTGCTCCTTGCGTTGATTGTGCTAGGAAATATTGTCTATACTATCGCTTCCTACTATCTATTGGCAAGTGTCGATAAGCAATTGAGCATGCAAGCCACGAAGTTGCAAGCTACAACGCGATCATGGCAGGTTGCAGGTTAACCTTTCAACAATGCGTTTCTAGATCAATTGGTGCGTACCTCGCAAGGTGACGAATTTACGCCCAATGTTATTTCTATTAAACTCTTTGATTTACAGAGCAAGCGGACGTTGAGATGCTCTCCGAATCTTGGTTAAGTGCTTCTCCCCTTGAATCTTATCGATTTTGCTACCGCACTTCATGGTCAGATTCCTTTGAACACCTATCAGGACAATAACGGGCGGCAGGCACGCAATCTTACACTTGCAATACGCGATACGACACAACATGTTATTGTCATTGCACAGGTCAGCCAATCCCTTGAAGGTGTGCGACAGGTCCAGTTTATCCTGCTCTCGTCCTTATTATCGGGAGTATTTGCGCTTCTCTCCTCGCCTACAGTATCAGTTTCTGGTTAACTGAGTAGAGAGTTACATCCACTCACTCTGTTAGGCAACACGATGCTCAATTTAAATGTAGCGTGAGTTAAGAATCACATTTTTCTTCTCGCAACCTTGTGACCGAAGTACGGCAACTTGCTGAAGCCTTCAATCAGATGTTGAATTGCCTGGAGGCCAGCTTTGCACTCCAACGCGCTTTCGTTGCCGATGTCTCTCATGAGCTAAGAACACCTCTGACCTCTATTCGTGGGCAGATCGATGTCCTGCTGCTCAATCCTGCTCTAGGAGATGAAATACGCCAGGATGTGCAGTACATACAGGCCGAACTCAGTCGGCTCTCACGCCTGGTATACAATCTATTAACCGATGCACGTGCCGAAGTAGGTACACTTCCCCAGGTTTCACAGGAGAATACACAGCAAGTCGAACTAGACGCATTGCTGATAGAGATTGTCCATCAAGTTCGTTTTTTAAATCGGCGCGTTAGATTGAGCTTCGGACAACTCGAACAAGGAAGTGTCCTGGGCAGTAGAGACCTGCTCAAGCAACTTTTTCTCAACATTGTGGATAATGCCCTCACCTATACACCTGATGGCGGTCACGTCTTGCTAGAACTGATCTGTACCTCCGCTATCCCTGAAGAACTCAAGGCATTAACCTCTGATGAACAGGAACAATGGGCAAAGGTTTCGATGATTGATACTGGCCCTGGTATCGATCCAGGCGATCTACCCCATATTTTCAAGCGCCATTATCGCGCTACCTCCAATCAGGGACGCGGCAAGCTTAGCTCAGGGTTAGGACTCTCTATCGCACATCTTATCGCTCAAGCGCATAATGGGACGATCACTGTCGAAAGTATAGTTGGCGAAGGCACCAGCTTTCATGTCTGGCTTCCCAGTTGCCAGGAAATCATGGCAACCACGCAGGCAACAGAAAACTTTCCAGAATAGCAGAGAATACTTACCAAATTATAACCAACAGACCCTATGCTATGAGAGTAATGCGATAAAGGAACGGAATAGAGAAAATTGCCTTTTGCACTTTTTATCAATTCTTGCTTATGCAAAAGCTTTTCTCTATCGTGTCACATATTCCAAAACAGTAGCGTGCTGTAATAGAAATAGATGTAAAGGATACATCTTCAGATCAAGAGTAGAACACCTTCCCCTGAAGAACAGTTCTTTTTGCCGATCTACTCATTAGAAAAAGAAAGAAGGATGAAGACAAGATGAGTGCTAAAGTCAGTGATTTTCTCTTGGAACGACTTTCGCATGGGGCGTCAAACGTATCTTTGGCTATCCCGGCGATGGGATTCTGGGCATTATGGGAGCCTTAGGGCGTTCATCCAGACCTCTTTCGATTTTGTCCAGGTGCGTCATGAAGAGATGGCCGCTTTCATGGCCTCTGGGCATGCCAAATTTACTGGTGAGCTTGGGGTGTGTATGGCAACGTCAGGGCCAGGAGCAATTCACCTGCTCAATGGGTTGTATGACGCCAAAATGGATCATCAACCCGTCCTTGCCATTGTGGGTCAATCCGCTCGTACCGCCATGGGCGGCAACTATCAGCAAGAAGTTGACCTCATGAATCTGTTCAAAGATGTCGCGGGCGAGTATGTGCACATGTGTACTGATGCGGCCCAGATGCGGCAGCTGGTAGATCGCGCCGTGCCGCATTGCCCTTGCGGAGCGTACCGTGACCTGCATCATTATGCCCAAAGATGTGCAAGACCTGGACGCAGTAGAGAAGCCCCCACATATCACAATACCGTTCATACCAGTATCGGCTACTCCTATCCATACACTGTTCCAAGTACAGAGGATCTACAAAGGGCAGCCGACATTCTCAATGAAGGGAAGAAGGTCTCTATCTTGATCGGTGCTGGTGCGATGGATGCAGGCCCGGAGGTAACCGAGGTGGCTGATCTGCTGGGCTGTGGTGTCGCCAAAGCCTTACTTGGGAAAGCTGCACTGCCAGATGACCTGCCCTTTGTCACAGGCGGCCTGGGTCTGCTAGGAACGACACCGAGTTGGAACATGATGATGAACTGTGATACGCTTGCTGATGGTTGGTTCCAGCTTCCCCTATTCGGAGTTCTTGCCAAAAGAAGGACAGGCACGCGGCATCCAGATCGATATTGATCCTCGTATGCTTGGTATTCGTTACCCGATGGAACTCAACCTGATTGGCGATAGTGTGCAGTCCTTGCGAGCACTGATCCCTCTGCTCAAGCGAAAGGAAGATCGTTCGTGGCGCGAGAAGATTGAGTCCGATATTCGCGATTGGTGGGAAGACGATCGAAGCCCGTGCAAAAGAGAGTGCAGATCCGATCAATCCAGAGTACGTTACCTGGGAACTCTCACCACGCATTCCTGACAATGCAATTCTGAGTGCAGACTCAGGCACGACTGCCAACTGGTATGGCCGTACGATCAAGATGCGCCAGGGCATGAAGGGTTCGGTCTCCGGAAGCCTCGCTTCGCTGGGCGCCGCTGTTCCGTACGCTATCGCAGCAAAATTTGCCTATCCCGATCGCACATCGTATTGCTCTAACTGGTGATGGTGCATTTCAGATGAATGGGATGAACGAGATGCTCACCGTGAAGAAATACTGGCAAGAATGGAGCAATCCTCATATCGTCTTCATTGTCTTACAATAACCGTGATTTGAACCAGGTCACCTGGGAGCAGCGTATTGAAGCGGGCGATCCCAAACTTCCCATGACCCAGTCTATCCCTGATTGCCCTTATGCTAGCTACGCCGAATCGCTTGGATTGCAAGGCATTCGCGTGGATAGGCCAGAAGATGTTGGTCGTGCGATTGACGAAGCGCTTTCTGCCAATCGTCCAACCGTTCTTGATGTGTACACCGATCCAAATGTGCCAACGATTCCGCCACACATTACCTTTAAACAGGCGAAGAACTATAGTACCGCACTGTTGCATATGGACCCAGAAGAAGTCGGCATTATCAAGGAATCTGGTGAAGAGTGTTGTTGAAGGAATTATTCCAGGGCTAGGAGGAAAAGGAGTAGATAGAGATGGCAAGCACGAAATTTGGCGACAATGGCGTCGCCACTCGAACGGCTTGATGTCTCTGCCTATACGGTGCCAACCGACTCGCCAGAGTCGGATGGTACCTATAGCTGGGACAAAACAACGATGGTACTGGTCGAGGCTTATGCAGGTGATACATGCGGCATCGGCTATACATATGCCGATGCCGCGACGGCAAAGTAATTCAGGAACTATTGGAGAATGGTGGTGGTGGGACGCAATGTGATGAATGTCGCAGGCTGCTGGCTGGCAATGGTGCAATGCGATTCGCAATCTCGGACGGCCCGGTATTGCTTCGATGGCTATCGCAGCGGTTGATTCCGCGTTCTGGGATCTAAAAGCACAGCTGCTCGATCTCCCCCTTGTCTCATTGCTCGGTGCCGTACGTGAAAGCGCTCCAATTTATGGAAGTGGTGGCTTTACGTCCTATTCACGAGAGCAGCTCCAGAGACAACTTGGCGGCTGGGTAGAGCAGGGTAT
This sequence comes from uncultured Chloroflexia bacterium, assembly GCA_963731415.1. Taxonomy (GTDB): domain Bacteria; phylum Chloroflexota; class Ktedonobacteria; order Ktedonobacterales; family Ktedonobacteraceae; genus JACDAE01. The sequence goes on along the minus strand of CAVSVN010000011.1, from coordinate 677,169 downwards.
TCCGCGTGTGAAGATGAAGGTCGGAACCGATGCCTCTGCCGATCCACAACGAGTTGCAGAGGCACGCGAGGCGATTGGACCGGATACGGAACTCTTTGTTGACGCCAATGGAGCTTACAGCCGCAAAGAAGCTCTGGCGCTTGCCACGATCTTCGCAACCGACTACGGCGTCACCTGGTTCGAGGAACCAGTCTCCTCCGACGACCTGGCAGGACTGCACCTGATCCGCGATCGTGCTCCCGCCGGAATGGATATCGCAGCTGGCGAATATGGCTATGACTCGTGGTACTTCCGACATATGTTAGAGGCGGAAGCGGTTGATGTCTTACAGGCCGACGCTACACGTTGCGCTGGCATCACTGGCTTTTTACGTGCAGGCTCTTATGTGAAGCGCGTTCTCTTGACCTGTCATCCCATTGTGGGCCAGCAATTCATGTACATCCCGGCTGTGCCGTGACCAATTTTCGCCATATGGAATACTTTCACGACCATGTGCGCATTGAGCAGATGTTTTTCGACGGAGTCCTCAACCCCGAGCAGGGAGCATTGCGCCCGGACCTGTCGCGTCCAGGAATGGGACTTGAGTTTAGACGCTCTGATGCAGCAAAGTACGCTGTGTAGACGGTTCTTTGTCTCCTATACAACCTGTTCTCCGAATGCATAGCTTTTGAGCATATCCTATAGGAAAAGAGGAGATAATCCGTGAAACATATAGTTGTTCTCAACGAAAATGCAAAGACCTATACAAAAAACGGTAATGTACATAGCGTTCCAATGACGGACATGGAGATCGACGTTGGGGCATTAGAGCGTGATTTGCGTACGAAGGTTCGCGGCGAGGTCCGTTTCGATGAAGGAAGCAGAGCGCTCTACACAACTGATGCTTCTAACTATCGACAGGTTCCAATAGGAGTTGTTATTCCCAGGGATGCGAACGATGTCGTCGAGGCAGTTGCAACGTGCCGCAAGTATAGTGTCCCTCTCCTTGCACGCGGTGGCGGGACAAGCCTCGCCGGGCAATGCTGTAATGTAGCAGTCATCAGTAGACATGTCCAAGTACATGAATACTATTGTCGAACTGGATGCTGAGAAACATCAGGCGCATGTGCAACCCGGTATTATCCTCGATCATTTACGCGATGCGGCGGAAAAACACTCATCTCACCTTTGGTCCTGACCCGGCTACTCATAATCACTGTACCCTCGGTGGGATGATTGGCAACAATTCTTGCGGAATTCATGCGTTGATGGCAGGCAAGACCTCTGATAACATCGATGAATTAGAAATTCTAACCTATGATGGTGTACGTATGCGTGTGGGCAAGACGAGTGATGAAGAACTGGAGCACATCATTCAGACAGGAGGGCGGCGTGGAGAAATCTATGCCCAGCTCAAAGCGTTGCGTGATCGGTATGCCGACCTTATTCGCAAGCGCTATCCCAAAATTCCGCGTCGTGTCTCCGGCTTCAACCTTGATGAACTCCTTCCTGAAAACGGGTTTCAATGTGGCAGGTGCACTGGTCGGCAGCGAATCCACCTGTGCAGTGGTTCTTGAGGCGACGACCCGCCTTGTTGAGAGTCCACCAGTGCGCACCCTTGTTGTGCTTGGCTACCCAGATATCTATAGTGGATGCGATCGGATTCCAGAACTTCTCACACACCATCCTATAGGGTTGGAAGGTTTCGACGACGGACTCATCAGCGATATGAAGAGAAAGCATATGCATTCCAACGAGGTTGCCTTGTTCCCAGGTGGAAGTGGTTGGCTCATCGTTGAGTTCGGAGGGCAGAACAAGGAGGAGGCAAACAAGAAAGCACAGGACCTGGTGGATGCACTCAAGAACAAAGGGGAGCATGCGCCAGACATAAAAATCTATGATGACCCTGTTCAGCAGCATCAGATCTGGGCAGTTCGTGAAGCGGCCCTTGGGGTGACGGCTTTTGTTCCCGGCGAAAAAGCTCGCTGGCCCGGTTGGGAAGATTCAGCGGTACCGCCAGACAAATTGGGGAATTACCTGCGGGACTTACGCAAGCTACTGGACAGATACGAGTATGGTGCCAGCTTTTATGGGCACTTTGGACAAGGGTGCCTTCATACCCGCATCGACTTTGAACTGGACACGAAGGAGGGCATTGAAAAGTTCCGTGCCTTTATTAATAATGCCGCCGATCTGGTAGTGAAATATGGCGGTTCGCTCTCGGGAGAGCATGGTGATGGCCAGGCCCGTGCTGAATTTACTCCCAAAGATGTTCGGCAACGAACTCATTGAAGCGTTCCGCGAGTTCAAGTCTATCTGGGATCCAGATTGGAAAATGAACCCTGGCAAGATGGTGAACGCGTATCGCGTCGATGAAAACCTTCGTCAAGGCACGAACTATCAATCCACTGCCAGTCAAAACGCATTTTCAGTTCCCGGATGATGAAGGAAGCTTTGCCAGCGCGACCCTGCGCTGCGTCGGCGTTGGCAAGTGCCGCCGCACCGAAGGTGGGACCATGTGTCCCAGCTTCATGGTCACACGCGAGGAGAAGGACACGACGCGAGGACGCGCTCATCTGCTCTTTGAGATGTTACAAGGGAATCCGCTCAAGGATAGCTGGCGCGATGGACATGTCAAAGATGCGCTGGACCTCTGCCTGGCGTGCAAGGGATGCAAGGGCGATTGCCCCGTCAACGTCGATATGGCAACCTATAAGGCCGAGTTTCTCTCTCACTATTATAAAGGCAGACTGCGCCCGATCACTGGTTACAGCATGGGCCTCATTTACTGGTGGGCACGCCTGGCTTCGCTCGTGCCAGAAGCAGTGAACAGTGTAACCCAGACACCTGGCCTCAGAACTCTCGCAAAACTGGGCAGGCGGTTTCGCACTCCAACGACGGATTCCCACCTTTGCCACCCAGACATTCAAGCAATGGTTCCAGCGACGAGAGACGCGAAACGAAGGTATGCCACAAGTGATCTTGTGGCCCGATACCTTCAATAATTATCTCAAACCGGAAACCGCTATAGCTGCGGTAGAAGTGCTCGAAGCAGCAGGCTACCAGGTCATCGTACCTCAACAGTCCCTATGCTGCGGACGTCCACTCTATGATTATGGTTTTCTCGATCAAGCTGAACGCCTGTTGCGGCAAGTCCTTGCTACACTTGCTCCATACATTCCAGGCGGGTACCCCTGTCGGTCGGCCTGGAACCCAGTTGTGCAGCTGTCTTCCGTGATGAGTTTAAGAAATCTCTTCCCATATGATGAGAACGCGAAGCGGCTCAGTCAACAAACATTTCTATTGAGCGAATTTCTTGAACAGTATGTTGCAGGATTACCAGCCGCCGAAATTGCAAGGTAAAGCCGTTGTGCATGGACATTGTCATCACAAAGCTATCATGAAGATGAACGATGAGGAGTCTGTCCTGTCCAAAATCGGCCTTGATTTTCATACTCTCGACTCCGGTTGTTGTGGCATGGCGGGTGCCTTTGGCTTTGAGAAAGACCACTACGATATCTCAATCAAAGCAGGTGAACGCGTCTTGCTTCCTGCTGTACGTGAAGCGGACAAAGATACACTCATTATCGCCGATGGCTTTAGTTGCCGCGAACAGATCGAGCAAACAACGGATAGAAAGGCACTACATGTTGCCCAGGTGCTTCAGATGGCAATGCACGAAGGAAGCAACGGACCAACGGGAGAGTACCCAGAGAAAAACTACACTCAGAGTCCCGGCTCCCTGCAATCTTCGCTTCGTACAGGAGTACTCATGGCAGTTACAGGAATTCTTGGTATCGTCGGTTTCTTTGCCTGGAAACGACACAAAGAGTAAATAGTTATCAAGAACAAAATACAGATAGAGCAATGAAGGAGTTTTACTATATGGCAGTTGCAGAATCTTTGGAGACAGCAAAACAGGCCGCACAACGTGCCGGGAAGCTTCTCCCTACGAAGAAAAAACAGCGCTCTGGCTGGCAGTCATTGTTACCTCGTGCCATTACCCGTGAGGGCATTGTGCTCGATCAACATATCCGTGAAGGACGCTTCCAGCGCAGCCTCTCACTGATTACCGCCTTCTCTAGCATCCTGGCCGGCCTGGAAGTCACCTATGAGCATTATCGTGGTAGCTATGGTCAACAGGTAATGTATACTCCTGTGCTTATTAGTCCGATTCTAGCGCTTGCAGGTCTATGGGGCGCATTCAATCGACGTGTGGCACGAACACTGCTTCCCATCATCTCGCTTATTACGATGCTTGATGGCGTTGTGGGTTTCTACTTTCATGTGCGCGGCATCGCACGGAAACCAGGGGGATGGCGCATCCCTGTGTTTAATGTCATCATGGGACCGCCTGTATTCGCGCCACTCCTCTTCGCACTCAGTGGCTTCCTTGGCTTTATTGCATCGCTCTTGCGCCGTGAAGATGACCTTGAGCATACCACATTGCCAGGAATACCACGTCCACGTTCAGCCTGGTTCGGCCTGCTACCCCATAAACTGGTAAAGGAAGGCTTCGTCATTGAGCAAGATGTACGCGAAGGGCGCTTTCAGCGGGCATTAGGTGTTGCGACGGCTATCTCCGCATTTTTTAGCGGCATTGAAGCGCTCTACTCACACTATAAAAATAACTTTAGTTATCCCGCTCAGTGGACACCTATTTTGCTGACACCTGTACTGATGTTCGCTGGTATCGGGGCTCTATGGAGTCGAACGCTTGCCCGTACCCTTTTGCCGATAGCTTCAGTCCTGGCTCTTTTAGATGGAGGAATTGGTTTTCTATACCACCTTCGTGGTCTCCTCCGTCGCCCTGGAGGACTCAAGAAGCCATTCTATAATCTAGTCTATGGTCCTCCTATCTTTGCGCCATTGCTCTTTGCGGCCTCTGGCTTCTTAGGGGTACTGGCAAGCCTGTTGAGGAGGGCAAATTCATGAAGGTACGAAATAATCCGAATAATGCAACTGAGCAGAAGAGGCAACATGATACAGAAAAATACCGATCATTTACCGCTCGATCCTACAGCAGGTCAGCCACTCGCTCCACGTGCGCAACCTGGCTACTATCCTGGTTTTCAGACGTTGAGCCAACAAGCATTCTGGGATGAGGCCACGCGTAAGGTCGTGCTGGCTCGTGTGAAGCAGGTGCCACCCATCCGCTTTTTCACGCATGAAGAGGCTCAGTTGATGCAGGCCGTCTGTGATCGTTTGCTTCCACAAGATGACCGCGATGAGGACACATAAAATTCCCGTAGTGAATTATCTGGATGAACGGCTCTATAGTGGGCGCATTGATGGCTACCGCTTCGAGGATATGCCTCCCGACCATGAAGCACACCGTCTCGGTCTACAAGCTATTGAAGCTATCGCTCAACATATGTACAACGAGCCTTTTACACAACTGAAGCAGCGGCAACAGGACCAGGTGCTCCAGACGATCCATGATTGCAATCCCCCTGCCGGAGAGGAGATCTGGAAAAAGATGTCAGTACAGCGTTTCTGGATGCTGCTGATGCAAGATGTGGTTGATGCCTACTACGCTCACCCCTATGCCTGGGACGAGATTGGTTTTGGTGGCCCCGCCTATCCACGCGGCTATATGCGCCTGGAAGGGGGCAAGCCTGAACCCTGGGAGGTCGAAGAGCAACGTTACGAGTGGAAAGCGCCTGCCGATGCCCTCTCCGATACCTACAAACCGATTGGCGGTCCGGGTAACATAAACAGCAGACGCCTGGTCAAGAAGGAAGTCATTAAATGAAAAATCCAATTTTAGGAGCATTTCAAGGTCAAAAAAATGACGATCATATGCTCGGCCCTGTTCAGAAGATAGATTTTCCCATGCATCACTTCCAGCCTGATGAGGAGGTTGATGTGTGTATTGTTGGTGTTGGCTCAGCTGGTGGAGTGCTAGTGCAGCGGCTCGCTCGTGCAGGTTTTCGCGTTGTGGGGATGGAGGCTGGTCCTTTCTGGGAGACGGAACGTGATTGGGTGAGTGATGAGGCGGGGTCATCCAAATTATACTGGAATGATCTGCGCATTACAGGTGGTGAAGATCCGATTACGCTAGGCGCGAATAATAGTGGGCATGGTGTCGGAGGCGGCTCTGTACACTGGGCTGGCTTTACGCCACGCTTTCATCCCTCAGACTTTCATGTCCTTTCCTCCGATGGCATGGGTGCGGATTGGCCCATCTCATATGATGAGATCAAACCCTATTATGAACTGTTGGAGAAGGAGATTCCGGTCTCTGGTCCTGCCTACTATCCCTGGGGAGAACCGCATGGGTACATCTATGGGCCACATCCTCTGGGTGGAGTGGGTGATGTCCTGGTCAAGGGATGTACGCAGCTTGGTATTCCCGTTGTCGCAGGCGGTCCCGTCGCCATCCTTGCGGGCTCTCATGGGGATCGTCAGCATTGCATCTACCGGGGCTTCTGCATTCAAGGGTGCAAGGTAGGTGCAAAACAAAGCACGCTCATCAGTCATGTGCCCGATGCGATTCGACATGGCGCAGAGATTCGTGCTAACTGTATGGTTTCGCGCATCAATATGAAGAATGGCAGTGCCGTCTGGTGTCAGCTACTTTGACCCTGACGGCAATGAGCAGGAACTCAAGGCCAGAATGGTCATTGTCTCCGGCTATGCCATCGAGACGCCGCGCTTGCTGTTGAACTCGGCCTGCCCTGGTTTTGAGCAGGGACTTGCCAATTCCAGCGGAACCGTTGGCAAATACCTCATGGTACAGATTGGCAATGTCGTGATAGGCCGTTTCGAGAATCCCATCCGTATGTATAAAGCGCCGCCTGCGCATGCACTGACCGAAGAGTTTTACGAAACAAACCCGAAAAACGACTTTGTGCGTGGTTTTGCCATTCAGACGGTCGGACCATTACCGATAGCCTTTGCAAAACAAATGATGGTTGCGAAAGGAGCGTGGGGTTGGGGCATGCGCCGTATCATGATGGATTACAACCACTGGGCCGCTCTTGGTGTGCTGGGCGAGATTTTGCCATGGGAAGACAACCGGGTTGAACTGGCAGATGAGACCGATCAGTTTGGTCTGCGCGTCGCAAAAATCACCTTCAAGCTGCACGACAATGATAAAAAAATTGCGAAAGCAGGTGTCGAGAAGACGACAGAGGTTCTACACGCCGCCGGTGCCCAGGAAGTCGTACAAGAAGCACGCTATGCACACCTTGTTGGGGGCGCACGCATGGGCAAAGATCCCAACTCATCGGTCACCGACAAATGGGGGCGTACTCATGATATTCCCAACCTCTTTCTCTGTGATGGCAGCATCTTACCCACACAGGGTTCGGCCAATCCGGGGTTAACCATTCAGTCGTTAGCGGCACGAACAGCCGATTACCTCATCTCGAATGCCGCCGCACTGCTCTCAGTCAATCCGCAGACGCGTCGACGTACCCGAATCCCCCTGTACGTCACAATCTCTCACCAGCTGGTACCTCGGGTCATGGAGTTCCACGTTGAAATCACTGCATTGAAATGGTAAAAAAAATGAACACACAAAGAGCAGAACATATTAAAGATCTTTTCAAGCGTGAAGGGTATCACGCAATCGTCTGTCGCACACCACAACATGTTGTGATGCTCACAGGCTACCAGCCACTTCTCGGCGATTCATTCTGCATCGTCTCGCTCAATACGGCAAATGAGGTAGAGGTACGCTTCGCCATCCTGTCAGACGAGCAGGATCTTGTACCGCCAGGCATCGCGGTAGAGGTCAAGCCATTCGCCGTTGAAACCATGGATGCGATTCGAAATACGCTGGATGCCGCTCGGATGCCACTAAGCGAACTTCTGCGTCATGCTGGCATCGGAGAAGGCTCTCTCGTTGGCTATGAGGGCGCACTAGAACCACTTATTCCCGCCTATACACAACTCAGCGCTCCCTCGCCCGAAATGAAAGAGCTGCTGCATCTCCTTTTGATAGGAGGCGAAATCAGCGACGCAACCTCTCTGCTCAATGAACTGGACGCGATCAAAACCGAAGAAGATCTTACAGCTATCAGACGAGCCGAGAAAGTTGCTCATTCCGGTTTTCAAGCAGCACGCGAGGCCATCTCAGTTGGAGCAACAGAAGCAGATGTTGCCGCCGCAACCTACGCAGCCCTTCTACGTGCAGGCTATGCAACTGTTGGTGCCCACCATGTACAACCGCACGTCCATGTGATGACGGGTGCCCGTGCTGCTCTAGCTTACAAAGCCTTCAATCTGACCTCAAACGCTCCGATCAGGCAAGGTGATACGGTTACGGTGCAGATGGAGATTGGCATCAACGGCTACTGGGCCGAACTAACCCGCACGTTTTTTGCCGAAACGATCAGCGATACATGGCGCAACGTCCATAAAGCATGTGTCGAGGCCCAGGATGCGGCATTAAAGACTATTCGTGCAGGTGCAAATGCTCATGATGTCGATGCAGCGGCACGCCAGGTGATGCAACAGGCTGGCTTTGGAACAGCATTTAAGCATGGTCTGGGACACGGTTTCGGCTTTCAAGCGATTAATCATGCGGCAGAGCCAGTCTTACATCCAGCATCCAAAAGCATTCTACGCGAGGGTATGGTCCATAATATGGAACCAGCCGCCTATCTGGATGGGCAGGGTGGATTTCGTTTGAACGATAACGTTGCAGTGCAGGCAGAGGGAAACGAATTGCTCTCCTCAGAGCTTCCACGCACACTTGATTGGCTCATCGTTCAGAAATGAACTTGAGCAATAGAGATAAAGGAGATTTCTTATAAAATCAATAACACATCCTGAAGTGGTTGTGATTACAGGCGCATCCGCTGGTGTTGGCCGTGCTACTGCACGCGCCTTCGCCAGAAGAGGCGCACATATTGGTCTACTGGCACGTGGTCACGCTGGACTGGAAAAAGAATTCGGCCAACAATTGCGCTTTGGAAAGGGGCATTTTCTGGGCGACAGGTTCAGGTCTTTGTCTCTGTACGTTTGCTAAGATCTAGTGCATGTAGCTCTTCGCTCGACAGCTTTGCTTCATGGAAGATTGCTTTCGCGAGGATGGCTCCATTCAGGTCGGCCCCACGCAAGTCAGCGTTGCTGAAATCTGCCTCGGTCAAGTTCGCGGAGGAGAGATTGCATCCACGCAAGTCAGCTCGGTGAAGCTGGGCCTGCAAGAGATTAGCTCCACTCAGATTAGCCCCACTTAAATTGGCATTACGCAGATCCACTCCCCGCAAGTCAGCATCTCGTAGATCCGCACCTTGCAAATTGGCCTCAGTAAGATCCGCACCGTGAAGATCGGCCATATGAAGATCCGCACCGTGAAGATCAGCCGTATGAAGGTCTGGCTCAAATGCTTGCACATCAGGATAGGTTCGACGCCACTTATCCCAAGAAGTTTTTCCTGATAAAAGAAGAGTAAGCTGCTTTTGATTCGCCATTACATTGTCCTTTTCCTCACTATATTAACAGAGAGAGGAATATTGAGCAAGAACTGCCTCTCCCGGTGAGGGATCACCACGCTTTTACAAGCAGCAATGTTCATTCATTAAGGAAGAGATACAAGGGACATGGATGAAGGGGACATTGCTCACCCAAAGAAGTGGGAGGCTCTCTAAGTATACACTATTTTTTATAAGGATGTATCTTTCCACTCATCCTTTACGTGAAATTTGTATATGGTGAAGGTGAGTAGAAAAGAAACTTAATCATAGCCTACTCACAAAAGAGAAAGGGTCTTTATCATGCAAAGGCGCGTTGGCAACTTGCGTTGGGGCATTGCAATACTCCTTGGTCTTGGAGTTATCATTAATTACTTTGATCGCACAAATATTGCAGTTGCCGGTGTCGATTTATCGAAAGAATATCATCTTTCAAGCGTACAGTTTGGATTTATTGCATCCGCTTATCTCTGGACGTATGCTCTTATCCAGGTACCCGTGGGTGCATTGTTGGATAAGATAGGCGTCAAATGGATAACGCGCGCCGGGACGATTCTCTGGTCACTCGCCACATTTATGACGGCTATTGTTAGCGGCTACGGGCTGATCATTCTCTCCCGCCTTATCTTAGGTATCGCAGAGGCTCCAGTATTTCCTGCGGCATCGAAGGCAACAGGATACTGGTTCCCTATGAGGGAGCGCGGCCTTGCAACTTCATCCTTCGACGCGGCTGCAAAGATTTCAAATGTGATCGGTGTACCCCTTGTAGCCTTTGTTGTCTCACTCTATGGATGGCGTGGAGCGTTCTGGGTAACCGGTATCCTCAGTGTCTGCTATGGCATACTCTTCTGGATCTTTTACCGTGATCCCAGCCAGTCAAAACACATCTCGCCAGAAGAACGCACGTACATTGAAGAGGGCGGTGCCCAGGCCGATAACGTAGCTCCCGCAAATACCTGGGCAAGCCTGGGCTATCTGCTCCGTCAGCCGAAGATCTGGGGTATGGCTCTTGGTTTCGCGGCCTATGGCTACACGTTCTACCTTTTCTTAACATGGTTACCCTCCTACATTCAAAAGCAGTTGCACGTCTCTATTCTAAATAGTGCCGGTCTGGTTGCTATCATCTGGGGTGTGGCAACAATCACTGATATTGCCATCGGTGGCTGGCTTGTTGATTACCTGATTAAACGGGGAAACGATCCGACAAGAGTGCGTAAGACGATTTTCATTATCGGTATGCTCATGGGTATTGCAATTATTGGGGCAGCCTTTACTACAAGCATTCCCTTGATCGTCATGTGGCTCTCGATCTCACTCGGTGGCCTGGCATTTGCCGCTCCTGTCGGATGGAGCATTCCTTCGTTAATTGCACCAAAGGGTACTGTCGGTGTCGTTGGTGCGATTATGAATTTTTTCAACAACATCGCCGGCATTATTGCCCCACTCGTTGCAGGTTTTGTTCTTGATACAACAAAGTCCTTCGTATTGAACTTTATCATTGCTGCAATCATTCTTGTCCTTGGCATTCTTTGCTACCTCTTGCTCCTTGGAAAGATTGAGCAGTTGCCAACACAATTTGAGGAAAAGCCCGTGAACGAAGTTGCCCCGGCTGCAAATGATTAAGGGGAGCCCTCCTGCTCCCCAGGAGAGCGACGAATTGCGCTCTGATTTTCCTGAACATTCGGGAAAATCAGAGTATATTTACCTATTCAGCTTCTTTTATATGTAAAAACATATTATTCATACTCTGTGCGAAATTTTTAAAAAGCAAAGTATCTCGGCAAATGACATTGACAATCATGATTACGTCGGCTATCATTACTACGGTGCATCGAAATACATCAGTTTTATTAGTATTGTTGGAAGCGCTTTCATCTTTTCTTTTCTCACTATTGAATGCTATTTTTTGCGTACAGAGAAGTACATGTTTTTCATCATTGAATGCTATTTTTTGCGTACAGAGAAGTACATGTTTTTCATCTGAAGCATATTTGTCAGAAATTATCACTGTAGATTTATCAGATGCATGGAGGCATAAACAGATGCATGATGAAGTGAACATCCATCATGGAACTTTGTTAGGGAGCTATTTATGCCCCTGTGCATTCGATACACAAGGAGGCATATTCCATGCAAGGACGTATCTTGCGAAAATTGTCGCTCTCGCTGTTGACCGCCACTGTATTTTTGTCTCTCCTGTTCTCTCGTCCAGCGTTTGTCAAAGCCGCAACGCCGAATTGGAGTATTCTGAACGGCTCGTTACAGGCTCAGGGAGGCAATGTTGGACTCCTGGGGTTTGGCTCCAATTGGACCGACTATACCATGACCTTTTCGACGCAGATCATCTCCAACCAGTCAGGGTGGGTAGTACGGGGACAGTCGGCGGACAACAACTATCTATTCATTCTTGATGCCAATAATGATACTACTGGAACACCAGATGCACTTCAGGAATATGTCGGGACCGGGACCAACGCATATGATCATATCGCCACGGTTGCGCTTTCCAGCACGCTCCAGAGCAATACCTGGCACAGCGTCAAAACAGTTGTGAAGGGGACCACGATCACTGTTTTCCTGGATGGCACTCAGATCTCGTCCTTCAACTCTACCTCCTTTGCATCTGGCGTGCCCTCCTATGCAACGGGTACGATTGGCTTTCGCGAATATGGTAGCGAGGCGGCCAGTTTCAAGAATCTTCAGATCACTGATGCCAATGGCGCAACACTCTATGCAAACGCGTTGAGTCAGTCATCCGACCTCAACGATTTCTTTGTGCCGGGTAGTAGCACCGTTCCAAATCCGTGGCCTTCCAATCCGAATTGGCAGCAGTATATCCAGGCTCCTGCATCTCGCGATATTTATCCAACGGCGGTTGTGAGTACGCGGGAAATGTCACAAATGCTGCGGGCCTGACGCATCCAGGGAGCGGGCAGACAACAACGCTGACCTGGTCTGGTTCAGGAACTGCGCCCTCAATTGTGCTCGATTATGGCAAAGATACAGGTGGACTTCCTCAGTTTACCGTAAGCGCCGAAACTGGCAGTCCGACTTTATTAGCAACCTATAGCGAAGGTTTACAATATCTTTCCAGTTGTGGTGATTGTGCATCCCCTTACCAGAGCACTATTGCCGATCCATACCGTTACGATACCTATACGGTGAGCCACGCTGGCACGATCGTGAACCGCTATATTCAGGGCGGCGAACGCTACCAGGGGATCAGCTTGAAAACGGCGGGAAGTATTACCTTGAGTTCTGTCGAGATCTACTACGAGGCATATCAAGGAACTGCCAGCACCTTCCAGGGGAACTTTGTTTCCGATCAGCCTTTACTCAATCGCATCTGGTATGATGGAGCCTACACGGTCAACCTGAATCAGTTACCAGCACATACCTCTTCTGGTGCCTGGAGCATTCAAAATAGCGTGCTCGACATCCAGGGAGGCAATGCGGCGCTCTTAAACACTGGCAGTAGTTGGACCAACTATACCATGACTTTCTCGACCGAAGTCAACACGAATCAAGCAGGGTGGATTGTGCGTGGGCAATCCAGTAACAGCAACTATCTTCTGATCCTCAATGCGGACAATGATAGTGGAGGAACTCCCAATGCGTTGCAGGAGGTCGTTGACAACAATGGCACATACATCTCGCTTGCTACAGTTGCTCTTCCCTTCGATCTCAAACCTGCTAGCTGGCATACCGTCAAGACGGTAGTACAGGGAACAACGGTGACAACATCCGTCGACGGCCAGCGGATTGCTTCCTTTAACTCCTCTCAATTCGCTGCGGGTACTCCGGCCTACTCCAATGGCACGATCGGCTTTCGTGAGTATGGCAACGAGGAGGCCAGTTTCAAGAATCTTCTAGTGGTTGATGCCAGTAACAATACGCTCTACCAGAACGCGCTCAGCCAGACGTCCGCATTCAACGATTTCACGGTTCCTGGAAATCCGCTACCTATTATTCTAGATGGCGCAAAACGCGACCGGGATGTATGGGAAGGTGATCTCAATATCAGCGGGCCGACGCTCTATTACTCGTCGAACGCCACAGCGTATATGAAGGGTTCGTTGCAGCTTCTAGGCAGTTATCAGTATAGCAGTGGTTTCGTTCAGGGAGTGCAGAGTGCCCTCAATCCGCTCAATACGGCACCGCTGGCGGGCACCGTCGGTCCCTACTCGGCATCGTATTCGATCTACTTCGTACTCAACATGGCTGACTACTATCTCTATACTGGGGATCTGGCCTTTGTCAAACAAGAGTGGCCGATTGTGCAGAAAGAACTGGCATGGAGCGCTCAACAGGTCAATAGTCAGGGACTGTTTGTGACGAATAGCAGCGATGGGAATGATTGGCATTACTACGATGGGAGCCTGAACGGTACCGTGACCGAGTTCAACCTGCTCTACTATCAATCCCTCGTCCAGGGAGCCACGCTAGCCAGCGCCGCCGGAGATAGCAACCAGGCTGCTACGTATCGACAGCAAGCAGCAGCGCTCAAAACTGCGATCAACCAGAATTTGTTTAACACTGCAACGGGTCTCTATAAAATCAGCGATACCAACAGTGCAGTCGCGCAGGATGCGAACGCAATGGCTGTTCTCTATGGAGTTGCCCCGGCCAGTGCGGTTCCCGGAATTCTCTCTACCACGAAAAAGGATCTCTGGACGAGTGTAGGGCCTCTCCCATTCGGCGCAGGTACCAACTTCAAGCAGTATATCAGTCCTTTCATCTCGGCTTATGACGTGTGGGCGCGTATGCAATCTAATGATACTGCCAATGCGCTCTCCCTCATCACGACCGAATGGGGTGAGATGGTCAACTCAAGTCAGGACGGTACGAGTACAGCCTGGGAAAACATTGCGAGCAATGGGACACCTGTCTCTTCGTATACCAGCCTGGCTCACGGTTGGTCAACCGGAGCCACGAGCGCCTTATCAAAATATGTGTTAGGTATCAGCCCGGTCAGCCCTGGATATCAGTCCTGGCTTGTTCAACCACATCCTGGTTCAGTAGCCTGGTCTGAAGGGCAGGCACCCACCGCATATGGCACACTTTCCACACAATGGGGATACGATGCCAACAAGCACTTCCACTTGCAGGTACAGGCACCTGCCAATACGACTGGTACAGTCGCCGTTCCTGTAGCGAACAGCCAGCAAGTTCAGATCAGCGTCAATGGTCATGTCGTCTGGAATAATGGGACGTTCCAGGCAACATCAGGCGTTACAGGCGCATCTAGTAGTGGAGGATATGTCAATCTCAGTGTGAATGGAGGAGCTAGCTATCTCGTGATAACGAATCCATAAATACACCACGATGTGGCATCTCTCCAGAATAAAATGGCAGGTACAACTTCAAGAAGATTGTTAGTGAAATGAAAAATCAAGCTCATGGTGACTACAAATATACCTCTAATCCAGGCATAGAAAACCAATTCATTAACAATCTTCTTGAGGTTGTACCATGTGTCATACTGGACAGGGATGTTAATCTCTGTTAAGATGCACATATTAAATTTATGCAATGTAGATAACGTATAATTTACGTTATTTATCGAATAGCATACAGCTTCCAAGTTACAAATACCTGCCATGCGCTTTAGCTATCAGAAGCGAGGGTATTCTGCCAGAATGAAAGGATCAATCATTTCATGAACTTATCTCCTCAGCCTTCATTGCCAGAGGAACCAGAACAGCAGCCTGCTCTCTCTTCCTCAGAAGAAACTTCAACACAGCCATCAACCGTTTCTGACTCACATTTCCAAGAGACAGAGTACCCATCAGAAGATATTCCCATGCTGCCAGCATCGTCTTCTGAGCCACAAATAGAGGAGACGGAGCAGCAACCGATATCAGCTTCTGAGCCAGATGAAATCGAACATTCTTCACTAGATGAAAATGCCGTAGTAGGTGAGGACGAAGATTCCGAAGCGGATCGAGAGGTATCATCCTCTCAACCTTCGCGATCAGGCGTATTTATATCCAGAGGAGTGCTCATTGCAGCAGCTGGTGTAATAGTTGTTGCTGCCTTGCTGATTGCTCTTCTGGTGGTCGTCAACCGTCCCAAAGATCCACCAACCGACTGGATCGCAAGTTATACACCTCCTGCTGGCAGCGGGAGTACGACTGGAAAGATCCTGTACTATCTTCACTGGACAAATCAGAACGGTGAGTTAAAAGGCCAGTTGCAGTTAGCCGCAAAAGCCAATGGCAGCTTACAATCGCTCACGGCTCCAGCAACGGGTCTGTATAATAGAGATAACCACATCATATACGTGGTTGTTACGGTTAATGGTCAGGCAGACACGCTGACAGGCAAAATCAATGATACGAATGATACATTGACTTTAAATTCGCCAGGTGCAACCAGCCAGAGCAGCCAGTTTGTTTTCCATACAGGTAATGCAAATGATTATAAACAGGCCACAAAAAGATTAGTATGACTCCCTCTCTGGACACTTGCAAAAAGCCCTGTTTTTTTTAGAATAGGCGGAAGGAACATAACTTGAAGAGGGGAGCTATACTATGCAGGTTGTTTTTGCAGGTGGTGCTAATGGAGTCGGTGCTTCGTGCCTGGCTATCGAGATGGCTGGACAGTGGATCGTGGTTGATGCAGGCGTACGCGTGGATCGCAAGGCCGACCCATTACCGGACCTTGCTCTGCTAGAGGGGAAAGATGTCAAGGCCATCTTCGTCACCCACGCACACGCCGATCATATTGGAGCATTGCCGCTCGTCCATAGAGCATTTCCAACCGCTCCCATTTTCGCCTCACGTGCAACGGGCCTGCTTATGGAAGTGATGCTCTCCGATGCACTCAGGATTATGAGCCGACGTGCAGCGGAAGAGATGGAGATTCCTCTCTATCCACCCGAACTGGTGAGTAGTATGCTCAATCAGGTGCGTCCCCTACCAGTTGGTGAGAACGTCACGCTTCCTCAGCTCTCCGGTGTGACCATTCATGCCAGTCGGGCCGGCCATATTGCAGGCGCGGTAAGCTTTGCCTTTACCGCCTCTGATGGGACGTTGGTGGTGTCTGGCGATATCAGCAGTACGCCACAACGCACAGTGTTGGGTGCAACCCCTCCTCCGGTGGATCATTGCGATCTGCTCATTATGGAATTTACCTATGGCTCACGACTGCACCCAAACCGCCAGGGTGAAGAACTCCGCCTCTCGCAAGCAGTGGCCGAGAGCATAGAACGAGGCGGCCATTGCCTGATTCCTTGCTTCGGCCTGGGACGGGGACAGGAACTCCTCTTGATTCTGCAAGCAGCTCAGGAAAAGGGCCAGATTCCTGATTTTCCCATCTTTGTCGACGGTCTGGTCAGGCGCGTGTGTAGCACCTATCTCCTCTTACCCGAAGCCCTCCCACCTGTTCTGCAACGTCAAATTCGTAAAGGCTACCTGCCCTTCTCGGGAAATAATGTTCGCTTTGTGCGCGACGAGCGGGAACGCGAACGCATCCTGGCTGGACCGCCCGCCTGTATCCTGAGCAGTTCCGGTATGCTTACAGGCGGTCCTAGCGTCTGGTATGCTCAACACCTGGCGGGGCAGGAGAACGCTTCAATTCTCATTACTGGCTACCAGGATGAAGAGGCTCCGGGCAAGCGTCTGCTGGACCTGGCCGAACAGAAAAATAGCACGCTCGATCTTAATGGAACTCCCGTGCAGGTACGTTGTCATGTCGCGAAATATAGCTTGAGTGCGCACGCAGATGGTGGCGAACTGGCTGCTTATGCCGCCGTCCTCAAACCACGGCAGGTCGCACTGGTACATGGCGATGAAGACGCTCGCCTGGCATTGCGCCGCCTACTCACCGAAACAGAGGTGCTGCTACCAGATAATAGCACGAGCATTTCGCCACAGAGTCGCAAGAATCATCCCGGCAAACAGGCACAGGCTCTACCTACCCTTCCTGTAGGAATTGGGCAGGGGCGCGAACTAACGTTGGAGACGTTGCCTGAGCTGTGGAAGAGCTGTGACCAGTATCCCTTCGCTACGTATTGTGACGGCACGCGAACTCGCCTCTATCTGGTATGAAGAGGTCACCGAAGATACTACTGCTGAGGTTTTGAATGTTCTGGAGAGTGAACGTGAGCAGCGCTATTTTATCCATCAACAAGCGCTGGAAGAAGCGTATCGCGTACGTGGTCAGAGCGAAGAGGCACCGGGCGATTTTCTGGGCGACCTTGTAGGCAAAGTGCTTCTGGTTGAGATTGCCCCCAACAGCACCAAACCAGTCCTTTGTCTAGGGATTGAGCCGGGAGGACGTATCCGCGTGTTGCATCCTAAAGGCGTGGATTTTGTCCGTTCGCGCTACCCTTTCTCCTCTATCATCGATGTACTGGGCGAACCAACCGAAGAGATGCTCGACGGACGCTTTGGCGCGGCAGATGGACTGGAGGATCTGGTCAAGGCCGGGCGTCGTCTGCGTCGCCGTATCTCAGCCCATGATCTTGCCCGACAATGTAGCGAGAATGCAACCTATACTCTGGGCGACCTCTGCCAACTTGCAGGCGTCTCCGCGACCTCCCTGGAAGATCGGTTGGCGTTGGCGAAGGTTCTCTACAAAAACCCGCTGATCTTTTTGCCACAACGCACTCTGCTCGAAGGTGAGGGATTAGCCCTCTACAGTCTAGCCCCTGAATGGACCGAGATTCTTGAAGAGCCGGAAGAACTGCCTCCACCCGATCAGAACTGGCTGCAAGAGGTGATTACTTACCATCTGGGCCATGCTGAAGACCTTTACCGACGCAGCATTGACCCCGATAGCGGCGATATTACATTAGCATTCCACTTCCCGGCCATTGCCCAACAACGTTATGCCAATGAACTGGCGGCCATCGCCGAAGAAACGGGCGTCCTTGTCAATATCGCACCGCAACCACATCAGGGCGAACTGGTGCATATGGCTCGTACTCTCCTGCCTCCAGGATTGAGCGAACGTGGCTTTCCCTCTGTCTATCATGAAAGCCATATTATTCAGGTCAAATGCCTGGGCGAAGCTACGCCAGAAGCAATTACAGCGGCACAAAATGATTTTCTCCTGCACACAGGTTGGCAACTTGAACTGGATATACAGGCTAGTAGAGAAACAATTGTACTCCAACCGCCACCTGATCGCTCGCCCATGCAGATGCGCTCCGACCAACACAGCGCCATTCTGAACGCGCAACGTCTCTTACGTGGCTTACCTGGCTTTGTCAAAGTTGGTGGGGAACCAGGTCGCTGGTTGCTGCATGCACGCTTTCATTTCCCAGAGGTTGCCCGCCAGCGCTTTGCCGATGTCTTTCGTGAAATTGAGGAACAGACTGGCTGGCAGGTCCACGTCCAGGATGGAATTCACCAGGAAGCCCTGGCACAGATGGCTCGCTCCGTCTTACCTCAGAGCTTGACGCCGAGCGGTTCTCCATCTATCTATCATAATCAGCAAGCGGTCCTCATCCAATGTAAAGGCTCGGCTTCCCAAAAGGAATCCTGACAGCGCAACAGCAATTTGGTGAGGAGACTGGCTGGCAATTGACCATCACAATTCCCGGCTCATACACCGAAAAGGAAAAAATGCCGCGTATGACGCAAGGAGAGGCGATGGCGCATATCACCTCGGCCTTGCGCGATGAGCCGGAACTCTCACGTGTAGGAGTCGATATCCGGCTCAAAATTTTCTGGCTGCACTTCCCCTTTCCAGAAAAAGCCCAGGAACGCTATAGCGCTCTGCTTACCCAATTAGAGGAGGAGACTGGCTGGCGCGTCTATCTGCATCCCCATGCACAACGGAAAGCACTACTCGCAGCGGCACAACATCTCCTGCCCACCAACACAAACATGGTTGGCAAGAAAACTGTGTACGAAGAGACTTGTACGCTACTTTTGACACTAAATTCACTCCCAGAAGAGGGTGTGTGCCAGGAGATCGCAAAGCGCTTTGCCGAGGAGACCGGGTGGTCCTTACAATTGGAGCAGGCCATTGGCGAAGAAGTAACCGATAAATAGCATGGGCGTATCTTAATATTCCCCTTAGAGAAAACAGAGGCATCGAGCAGACCGTATTATCAATCGTTGCTCGATGCCCTTTCTCAAACCCTATGAGGTAGCCCTTTTCAAGACTCTATGGCCCTGCTACGATCGCAAGAGTGACCGTACTTGCATACGTTCCAAGAACGGTGACGGCAGGAATGGCAACGGTGATGGTTGGCGTGAGAGTGTAGACGCCCGAAGCCGAAGCAGCTGCAATGCCGAAGAACTTGACGGCAGTCGGAGCAGTCACGGCTGCCGGAACCGCCACAGCACTTGAGACGGTATTGGTGAGAGAGGTTTGCATACAATTGACGCCTGCTGCACCCCCAGCGGTACAGACTCCCGTCGTTCCAGTAATGGTCGAGGCGGTCGTTGGGAGAGTATGACCCGACGAATTGAACTGCGTGGAGGTGACGGTGAGATTCCATCCAGCAGCTCCCCCGGTCGTATCACTGACGGAGAAGGGCAGGGTGAAGGTAGCCGTGGTGCCAGGAGTTCCTGTGAAGGTATAGGATCCACTCGCCGTCTCGCTCAAGGAGCCAGCATTGACCGTTCCATTAACGGCAGGTGAGTCGGCAAACGCCGGGGTACTCATGGCTGGCAAGAGCAACGCTGCGACGATGAGCATCATAAGGAGCGAAACGTTTTTAGAAAGAGAGTGAAAATGTTTGGTCTGGTTCAACATTGAGATCCTCCGTAAAATTCATATCATATTTTAATCAGTATAGATTCTACACGTATTTCAACACACAACTATCTCTAAGAAGCAGTACGACAATTTTTTATCAACATGCTTTAAAAGATTGTCAAGGCGGACAGGCAGTAAAAGCCTTTTGCCCTTTAAAGATAGAGTTCATACTCCTTCATGTTTGCCTTCAACCGACTTCCCTGACGTTACTCTTTACTATCGGCAGTTTATTTTTTTTCTACAATACAATCTACCCCACTTCTGACAGAATAGTGGGGGAATGACAGATAAGAATATAAATTTATAAGATTAATTTCCATAAGTAACCAGCATTGGCGGTGGCTTCAGTGCGAGTACCTGTTGAGGAGTCATTAATGTCTTTGCTTCAATATGGTAAAACATTTTAAAGCCGCCATAGCGAAAATTGTGATACTTCTGCATATCCTGGCCCACCCAGCTATTATACTGAAAGGTTTTATCCGCCTGATCCCCTGTATAACCGCCAACACTATCGATATGGATAACTACATCGACGCGCGGATCGTTGAGCAGATTCCGTTTATCGGCAATCTCCGCCACTCCGGCATTATAGGGATTTTCCAGGCCATCCCCATCGGGACGATATTGATGCAATCAACAGGATTTTGCGTGGCACATGGTATTTCATAGGAATTTCCGCCACATGCTTGAATGATCGGATTGAGATCGGAGGCATGCACATTGCTCAGATTAATGCCTGGAATGCCATCATGGCGTGGGAACATCCACTCTGGATCTACCGCCAATTCCACAAATGAGTAACGCTCCAGGTAGGGCAGGAAAAAATTGACTTCTTGCTTCACAGGAGCCAATCCAAAATCAAGATCTAAAAATAAGATCAGATTGTTTTGTTGACAAAAATCGATATAAGCCTGAATGGTTGCAGGGTCCAGGTGATGGCTATACGTTCCCGCGGTCCAGGAAAACCGTCGGGCACACTGGCAACCAGATCGATGCCCGGTTGTACAGGATGAAGAGGATCCAGTTCCTGATAGGCCGCCGCCTGGGCACGCAAATTGCTTAACATAGTTGAGGTGAGTTGATAAGCTGGTCCCGGTAGCTTCCGCGCCAGGAATAGCATAGAAAGCCACCACCCGATGCGTTGGCAATACAGCCCCCACATTAGGATCAAATGGCTTCGGTGTCGGCGTCGGCGTCATCGTCGGAGTCGGTATAATCACAGTGCTTAATCGCATGTGGTTTATTTGAAGCCTGTAGCTGGGCAAAGAACGGATAAAAGACGATCTCCACAGTACCTACGATGAGAATACCTAACATAAGAAAGCCCAAAAAGAGCGGTAGAGTACGTGATCGCCTGCGGCCTCCCTTATGTGGAACTCAACTTTGCTCGTAGGAGCCATAGAAATCTCATTCGAACTCTGACGACCAAACTCAACTTGCTCGTGGGGCTTTTAGGCAATCTTATCGAGAGACTTATCGCTATATCCATTCATATAAATGTATCCCTCGCACTCTTAAAAAAACGCCAGCTTGAACCTGAGGTGCGACTATTCCAGAGACACTTGCCCATCGTTGGCACGTATCATGGGACTATTATTTTCATAAGATAGCTCCTACGAATGATAACACCATTATAGTTCAGTTGATCGCATATAGTACTTTGAGATTGCGAGGGTCAGTTTTATACCGAGACACACAAGCGACTGGCCCAACATTTTTATTGTCAGGCCAGTCGCTTGCTTAAAAAAACGTGTCTACGAATAACGCTACTTACCAGCATTATTCATGATGGTCTGAGCAGCCGCAGGCCAGTTTCCAGCGGTAAAGGTGTTATTCGTCACCACATCATGATTGGCATTGCAATGGGCTGAAGTCCCTTTGCTACCATTACAAATGAGGTAATCGGTGTACACATAATTATTTTCCACGGTGTTGTAGGCAATGTTGGTTTGTGACATTGAGAGCCAATAGGTCACCTTCCCACAACATTATAGGTGTCAGTGAAATGTTGCGAACCCTCGTCATGATAGATCGCTCTACCAGCAGAACCACCATTGTAGATGTAGTTATGGTTCTCTACAGATCCAGGCTGGCTGCTCAAGGTGTAGATGCTACCACCTTCACCCATCACCTGCAACGTGTCATGCACAAGGTTATAGGTGATCTGGTTGTTCTGTGCGTAGGAATTGGTGCCCCAACCCCAACCCACCGAGATACCAGTATTGGTTATATTATAGACGCTATTACGTGTGATCAGGGTATTTTTACTGTACCCGACCCAGATACCGGCAGCATCTGCATAAACCTTCCCGACCTTGTAAACCTGATTATGTAGAATGGTATTCCCACTCGTCATCTGATTGGCATTGGTCGTGGCAAAATCGGTCACTTCCCCAAGCTGTATTCCATTGGAGGAAATGTCCGTGATGGTGTTATTTGAAATGGTGTTGTTCTGCGCACCATTGCCAAAGTCGATTGCAGCACCACCCAGATGCGTAAAGATACTATTTGTTAAGGTGATGTTGTGCGAATACTGGAACGAGATATTGCCAAGCGTCTTGGCAGGAGCGGCATTATTGATCCACAGGATGCCCGATTGATTATCGGCATAGCCCTGATTGCCAGCGGGTTGCAGCCATGTAGCATACTCAAAGGTAATGCCTGAGAAGGTGATGTTGTGTAAAGGCTCTGTGATGCTTGTTCCGCTGCCATCAATTAATTTTTCCACCGTTGGAGCAACCACCTGTGCAGTAGACATATTTTCGCCTGAGCGTGGGATGTAGTAGAGGTAGCCACCGCTACGATCCAGATACCAGTCACCAGCATTTTGCAGCAACTCATACGCATTTTCAACGTAGGTCACTGAATTCATTTGCACAAGACCTTGCCCATTATAGGGATGCCCTGGATTAGGTGAGGTACCTGCATTATTCCAGCACGGCGTCTTCATAGTGATATTTGTTCCACTAATCCTGGCAATTCAGGGCAACTCAGGTATTTCCAACCAGCTATTGTGACGAGATCTGAATGTCAGTCGGATTACGCCACGTTTGCATAGCTGTATTGGTAGTCGTCCAGCCCGTAGTCGTCTTGGTAAAGCCCGCTGGATTTTTAGCACTTTTGGTAATATTTGCACGCACCCCATTTACATAGAGTTGAAGGGTCTGCAGTGAGGTTCCTCACAGGAGCACGATAGATATTCTTCGAGCTATTATAAAGCGACCAGCCAGTAATGGTAGTCCACCACTAATGATGGGAGTTTCACCGGGATAGGCCTGGTAGATAACGTTGAACCCATTTGTGCCTGAGTCCTTCTGCGTTGGCTTCTCACGGAAGTAAAGGCTACAGGTAAGCGTATAAGTTCCACCACGCAGATCGACAATAATATCACCCGTCATATTGCTATTGATTGTGCGTACCTTTGCCTGCGCTCCTGTAAGTGAGCAGGGAGCGGCTAGTGAGCAAGTGCTACCACTACCTGTTGGCGACGCATAGAGAGTCGCCTGGGTTGCTGCATGAGCAGGGGTTATAGATGAAAATACGAAGAAAGCTTCCCAGGCCAATTGCAAAAACCAGGCTAAGGAAAATGAGGAAGCTGACTCTGCCATTCCATTTATGATGAGACATACGTATTTCTCCTTTAATGATCGTGTAAACCAGGTTATGAAGGATTACATCCTTCCGTGTGAAAACCATTTAAATCAAGGAAGGGATGTCTCAATTAGAGACATCCACGACCAGGTATTGACAATTATCGAGATCAGTCGGCCTCCAACTTTACGGTGTCATACATAACCCCACCACCGCTACTCACGTTAGTTGCGCGGAAGGTGAGAGTGTTGGCACCCGCTCTTAATAAAGATGCTGCGAAATTGATGGTGAAACGGTGGTAATAACCGCTCTGGTTGGCACTGCGATAAATGCCTGCATCATTGGTGTAGGAAGGGAATGATCCTACATTTCTACCATTCACACCAACGCTAATACTCGCCGTCCTGGATGATCCAGCAAGGGCCACTGTCAAATGACCATTGCCGCTATACGTTTTACTAAGATTGAAGTTCACCGTCCAGGTCCCACATGAGTCTGTGCATAATACCAGTTATTGGCCGGAGTACTCTGACCGATCGTATAGGTCAGGTTGGCCGGAACCTGGTTAAACAAGCCATACTGGCGCGGGACATTTCCCAGATTGAACTCATCCGCCTTACGATCAGCTGCACCAATCTGCCAGAGGAATTTGTATATTGTCGTAGGCGACCAGGTCAATGCACCCACATTCACCGTTGACCACTCACGGTGATATTGTCACGCTCATATTGATCCGTCACACTACCAACAGCGCCGCCACATACTTCCCCCGTTAGCATAAGCGTACAAGCTATAGGTTTCCGGCACGAACTTCGGAATGCTGAAATTACCACTGCCATCGGCCTGGGTAGAGAAGATGTAGTCTGAACCCTGGGCATACAGATCACCACCTGGTTTTGCCAGTACCACCGTGGCTCCTGCCGCTGGCGCCCATCCGCCAGACGTAATGTGCCAGTTACGGTTGTGCGTGCGAGCGGATAATGAGCATTGGATAGCCACGCTATAGGGCCATGCGGCGTCTTCTGTAGCCACCTGAGACTGAGCATCAGAAATGCTTCCATTATTGAAGTAGAGCAACCATGGTCCATAAATCTTCCCATTGGGGATGGCACTGAGGGTGTTCCAAAGTGGCTGGCCGAGAGCATATTGAGCACTGTGCCATCGCCGCTGTTGGCTTCAACATGAACGGTCAATTCTTGCTTCATCGGTCCCGCCATTGACATATTCATGGCTGGGCGAGATCATCCAGACACCATATCCATTACCATAGACACCATGCAGCGCATCTTGCTGCACATAAGTGGTCGCATCATATTTGGTGTAAATCGACCCATCCGCCAACTGATAGGTTGAATCCTGCAAAACTTTCGCACTTTTGATCTGGCTCAATGTGGGAAAAGCAATTGAACGTACACTGTTATACCCAGTACGGAAGATGCTGCCATTCACACGATAAATTGTGCGAAACTCGCCTACAGTGCCGATGCCAGTCGCTACAAAGTAGGAATAGAGACCACTGACTCCGCTACGTACAACATAGTGAAGTTCCCCCCAACTACTGGTATAAGCAAGATCCACCATCGTTGATGTATTAGTGATGACATTCAACCCGGTCGCACTAAAACCTGTTCCTCCATTGATGGAACTGTAAAAGCCAGCCGCTGATCCAATAAGTTCTTTTCCATTCCAGACAAGGGAAGTACCCTTACCCGCACTATTGAACTTGACGGTATAGATGCCATTGGAAACAGTCGCGTTCCTCCCCGACACCGAAAGCGTGACAGAACCGGCTGCTAAGGAGGTATGACCTCGCTGGGTCAGACTTATCGTAAAGAGCCCCAATGCCAGCATAGCCAGTACTATTCCACGTAGAACAACAGGATGCTTTCCTTGCATCTTCATTTTTCAGATTCCTTTCTTTTTATTCTTCTTCCTTTGAAGAATAAGATTCACTTGCACTATCAAGCATCTTCGCAATGCACAAATGAATTTCAATATGTTCTAGCTCTTCTTTTACCTCCTTGCTAATACTCTTTCTCCGCTCGTTGTGCGAATGAGCGGAGAAAGGATAGTGACGCTAAGCCTACACAATGGAGATATTGTCAAACCGGGCATTGATCCATTTGCTGACCAGCAAACCAATCTGCCCATGGGTATATGTCGAATCTTTGACGCTGGCAACTCTCTTCTTATCGATCAAGTGCCTGAATGGTACCGTTCTCCAGGATCAAGGAAAGCGTATGCCAATTATTCAAGCTAAAGGGACAGTGCCCGAAGCCAGCGTCGTATCCTGAATTGTGTTGCTGGTAGTGGATGCCTCTTTGAAGAGTGTCCAGTTGCCTGTGTTGGTTACACGCAGATGATAACCTACGACAGCGCCACCCAATCTGACCTGGCTGACGAGATTTCCGATCAGTTCAAGGTAACCAGCCTGCTCAAGCAACACATCCGCACTGACCTGGTAATTGGTCCAATTGATATCGCCCATAACGGTAAGTGGGGCCGTCGGTGAGCCACTATGCCAGGCGATAGGTGGCGTCGTAATAACCTGACGGAGGGCCATGCCAGTGCGACCACCACCCGCCGCATACGTTTCAAATGCCCCATTGACATCAGAGAAGTAGCGGACAAGCTTACCAGAGGCATAAGCATCAAAGTTCTCAGTGTATGGCAAAGCTAAACCTTTTGAGGCTGGCGGAGTCGTGGAACCCTTACCCTGTCCTGTCGTTGTAGTCAGACTATAGGCGTAACCAGGCTGCAACGTCAATGAGAAGGCTCCATTGACAGGCGTGATATCCTTCTGGCGCACAAAATGCTCACTGTCGCTTGCCGAATTGAAATTAGAGGCCCAGACATGGATGGTTCCGGTGGAAAGCCCTCCCGTAACAGTGAAACTGGCCGTCTGAGCAGCCTTTGCCGCCATCGTTTCGATAATGACGCTATAGTCTTTGCCGTTGGTCGATTTGAGCGTAACATAGCTACCATTCGTGTTGCTGCTACCCCCACCCAGGTAACCACAGGCACTTTTAAGATACTGCCAGCCGGGCTGCGTAAACTGGGTCGTGTGAGCCATCGCCCAGATATCCCTGCCAATAAAATAGTTGCCTGACCATGGCTGCTCGGCAAGCAACAATCCAGCACCAGCAAAAGGGAGTGTTGGATACCAGGCTGCCGCCATGTTCCATCGTATATCACCTGTGATTCCCTCAGAGATGTAATCATCATTGAGCGTCTGAACAACAAACTTGTAACCAACATCAGTTTGATAGGTTGCGTTTTCACTGGCCCAGAGCGGCTTTTTCAGGCTTATGGCATCAGCAGTAGGTGGTCGCGTTGCAGGATAATGCGATCCGACGATATCAATCGCACTATTAAATGCAGCATCGTTTTTCATGTCGGTCGCCACGGCCCAGCCAGCATCGTCAGAGGCAACGATTTTGGTCGTCAATCCATTGCTCACCAGCGCCTTTTTGAGATCCTCGTACCAGATCTTGTTGTAACCGCTCTCATTCCAGCCGCCAATATAGTCGATGTGCAGGCCATGATCTGATTGGGCATGCTGAATCCAGTTAATGATGTAGGTTATGTTATCGTGCGACCAGAATGGATGTTTGGCATCGATGTCGGAGCTGGCCTGGAACCAACCAGGGGCTCCCCATTCTAACCCATAGAGCTTGATATTGGGATTGCGTGCTTTAGCCTGTTCCATCAGCCACCATTCGTAGCCACGATTGTAGTTCTGATCGGTGCGGCTGCGCATATGACTGGCCTCTGCTCCGTTGGTCGAATTGGTATCGCCGCCAATTTCAACTTTGAAGATATGAAGACTGGCTCCATAGTTTGGCTTGAAGAGATAATCAAGAATCTCACCCTGTTGCTTAGCAGGATAGTCAAAAAGGAGGCGAGAGGTACCACCACCTCCACTTATAGCACCAATTCCATCAAGGATGCTTCCACTGCTTGCCCCATTGATGGTAATCGATGTTGAAGCCTGAGAAGCGGCATGCACAACTCCTTCTCCAACCAGTGCTGCCGCCACTGCTCCACTACCAAGAACCCCTAGAAATCGACGACGATCCATGTCATTGCTCATACGTTATAAACTCCTCTTTTTGTGTCTCTCCTGACACAAAATATTTTTCCATAGATACACAACTGCGACTACTAACTGACAGTGACTTTGATTACTCGTTACTTGCCTTATTTACTCAAAAAAGGCAGTCAAAGCAACAACCGTGTATAGTACTTCCTCTGTAATAAAACTGCATGAATTAAGGAGAAACCTGTCTTACCTGCATTCTGCAACGTGGAACATATATGTTTAGCAGTTGATACACAAAGAAGCACTAGAATAAACGGGGGAAAATCGTTAGAGATGGAAAGGGTATGCAAGTGGGACGCATACACCTCGTGCTGTGCCTTAAATAACATATGCTCAATTGAGATACGCCCGGCACTTCAGAATGATCTGAATAAGATATCACGATGTCCTCCTTGACACAAATGGTGCTGATACACTACATCTGTCAAAGCTGTGACCGATGCGCTCCTCGCTCGGTTATATCACAGCAATTTTTATGAAGTCGCTTCCGAATAAGGAAAGAATAAATCAGTACGATCTATTTGTCAAGTGATATAACATTTTGTCAAACGTGGAGGGCATCCACAAGAGAGGCAACGTTTTTATACTTCCGATCTATAATCATGATACCTTTGCATCTTGTTGAGGTAAAGTTCTTATGTGATACTCTATTGGCCTGGCTATATATGTGCTTGCCGAGTTTATACGGTTTTATGTGTTTATTGCTCAAGGATTCTTAGTAGCAGTTGAGGCTCAAAATCGTTGATGAATCTAGATTTAATATAGCTTAGGCAAGAGATATATTTAGATGCAATATATTGCTTCACAAGCTTTTGTTCATAAACGTGTCTATAGGTATTTTGAATATGGAGATGATCTTCTCATGTCGTACAAATCAAAGAAAGTCTTATTGAGCCTGGCAGCCATAAGCATCATCATTGCCAGCATTGGTTTTGTGCTCATGACTACCTTCACTCACAAGCTGCCAGTGCTCAACTCGCGCATGAGCGCCACAGACTACTATACACCGGGCTCTGACCCCTGGGGAACAGCCTTTGATAGTAGTGGTCGCGTCTGGGTTGCATTGCCAGGTTGTGACTTTGCGCCCAGTTGTCCCACCAGCACGCCTCCTGGTAAAATCGCATTATTCAATCCTGTTACCCATAACTGGGACTGTGACGGTCTCCCTCCCCAGTGGATATGGTCAACCGCTCTTCGTAGCAGTAGATCACAGCGGAAAAGTCTGGTTCACGATGCCAGTCACAAATACTATCGCCGTCTATAATCCTCGGCCAAATACCATAAGTAGCTGGGCTGTTCCGACCAGCTGGTGCTGGCCCCTGGGATCTGGCGATAGACTCTAAGGGCATTATCTGGTTTACCGAACATTATAGTCAATAAGATAGGCTCCTTTAACCCGGCAACAGATACGTTTCAGGAGATCTCAACTCCTGCAACCAATAGTAATCCCTATGGTATCACTGTTGATGCCTCTAATAATGTCTGGTTTACTGAGAACACCGATAGTGTGGCGCTTATTGGGGAATACACTCATGGCATTCTCAATGAGTACAAAATCCGTAATTCGACTACCGCTGGCACAGGCCTGACTCCACATATGATTAGCGTAGCCCCTAATGGTGATATCTGGTGGTCTGAAGGATGGGTCAGTTCGATCGCAGTGCTCAGAATTGCTTCAGCCCAACCAGGAACCAATAATGGTGTGACGGAGTATAAATACACTCCTTCTTGTAGCAACTGCGGTTCACATACTTCTGGCATCGTTGTGGGTAAGCAGGGATATGTCTGGCTCGATGACTCGTTGCAAAATACTTTTGGTACCTTTCCACTGAACGCCAGCGGGAGTTTCACTTTTTACAATACTCCATCTGGTGGTCACCCTCATGATGGCTTGAATATTGATAGCCAGAACAATGTCTGGTTCAACGAAGAATTCGCGAATAAACTGGCTGAAGCGCCATCTACAAATATCACTTCAACGCCTGTTGCTACTACGACACCGACTTCAACCCCCATCATATCGGGAACTCCAGGCACTATTCTGGGTCAAGATACCTTCCAACGTGCCAATCAAGCTCTCTGGGGTAAGGCTTCTGATGGACAGACCTGGGGTGGGGACGCAAATACACAGAATGCTTTCTCCATCGTTAATAATACTGGTCAGGTTACGAATGGCAGTTCCGCTTACAGTGCGGTTCTTGGTCCTGTCGCAACCGACTCTGAAGTGGTGCTTACCGGTTCGGCAAGTTCCTTCAATAACTCCAACTTTGGTGCAATCTTACGTTGGACCGATAATAATAACTGGTATAAGGGATATATTGATGGCAACAACCTGGTCATTCAAGCAAAAGTGAGTGGTGCTTACAAAACTCTAAGCGTGACTCCTTTTGCTGCAACTGCAGGAACTTCTTACTCGTTGCGCTTCAGTGCTATCGGCACGACTCTCGCAGCAAAAGTCTGGGCAACAGGGACTGCTGAACCGTCTACCTGGACCGCAACAACAACTGATAGCGGTCTAACTTCTGGGCGGCCAGGTGTACGGATGCAACCATCAAGTGGTGTAACAATCTCTTACACATCTTTCAAGGCAGATATTCCTGGTGGCTCATCGCCAACGGCTACACCGACATCCACGGCAACTCCTACCGCGACCACCACAGTGACAGCTACACCAACGCCAACAGGGACACCGACTCCTGGGACACCAACAACGCTGGGACAAGACACCTTCCAGCGTGCTAATCAGGCTCTCTGGGGTAAAGCTTCTGATGGGCAGACCTGGAATGGGGATGCAAATACACAGAGTGTTTTCTCGATCTCAGGGAACACGGGCCACGTTTCTAACACTTCCACCAGCTACAGTGCAGTCCTTGGAACATCAGCAACAGACGCCGAAGTCTTTGTGAATGGCTCGATGAGTAATTTTACCAATAACAATTTTGGTGCTCTACTCCGCTGGACAGACAACAATAACTGGTACAAAGCATACATTGATGGAAAAAATCTGGTCCTCCAGAAAAAGGTAAATGGCACCACTACAACGATCAAGACCATACCCTTCGCTGCTCAATCCGTAGCCTCATATACCATCGATTTTCGTATTGTAGGCTCTACGCTGAGCGCTAATGTCTGGCCCTCGGGGAGTACCGAACCTACAGGTCGGATGGCGACGGTGAACGATACGAGCCTGACTTCCGGTTACTGTGGTATGCGCTTCCTCGCTCAGGGCGCAACTACCACCATTACTTCATTCCTGGCTCAAACCGCCTGAGCCTGATCAGGTTCACAAAAAAATACGATCATTTACCAGACTGGATAAGTGATCGTATTTTCCTTTTCTCTTTCCGCGAACTTCATCCCTACCATTTTGACCATAGCCTCCGAGCAAATAATATGATAGACTATGAGTGCCGACGCTGGCATAGAAATGAAGAGGAGTATTCAAGGATGACTTTGAACTTTTATCGTTTCCTCTGTAGAAACAATTCACGAGTACACCATCTCTACATCCCCAAAAGGAAACTATAACTCTCTCACTATCTCATGCAAAGATATCCATCAGCAATTGTAGAATACTATTTCACGGTTTTAACGCAAAGTTACCAGAAGAAAATTAAGGAAGGAGCCAACAGATGCTTGCTATTTTTAGAAAACGTTTACCTTCATCCACTGGAAATCGTACTTCTTGCACTGTTCATCATAGGCACGGGTTTTGTTTTCACGGGCGGGACAGCTCGGGCAAAGGCATCAGACGATAATCCGCAGCCGTCGTTCTTCGGCCCGTACTCTGGTCGTCAGATCTTACCCAGAAATGATGGTTGGGCGGCAGCTGGGGGCGGTACGACAGGAGGCGCACGAGCTTCCCGCGCTCATGTATATACCGTTAGCACCCGCGAACAACTTGTGCAAGCCCTCGGGGGCGATAACAAGGGCACCGACACCACAGCAAAGATCATCTACATTAAAGGCGTCATCAACGGCAACGAGGACGATGCGGGCAATCCTTTGACCTGTGCCGACTACACTACCGATGGCTACTCGCTCACTGCCTACCTCGCCGCCTATGATCCGACAGTATGGGGCCGCACGTCTGTACCCAGTGGCCTCCAGGAGAGCGCTCGCCTTGCTTCCCAACTCAATCAAGCTGCACGCGTTCAGATCTACATTCCATCAAACACGACGATCATCGGAGATAGTGACGGTGCACGCGTGATTGGCGCGAACTTCATGGTCAAGAACGTCAACAACGTCATCATTCGCAATATCCAGTTCGAGAATGCCTCCGACTGCTTCCCACAGTGGGACCCGACCGACGGTGCCAGCGGCAACTGGAACTCTCAGTACGATAATATTTCCGTCTACAACGCAACACATGTGTGGGTTGACCACAATTCATTCACAGATGGAAGTCAACCCGATAGTCTGCAACCAACATATTTTGGCCGTGAGTATCAGCAACACGATGGCGCACTCGACATCACTAAAGGTGCCGATCTCGTTACCGTCTCATGGAACCGCTTCACCAATCACGATAAGACAATGCTCATCGGATCGACGGACAATCCGGCCTACGATGTTGGCAAGCTTCGCGTCACGTTACACCATAACGAATTCGAAAACACCCTCGAACGGATGCCACGTGTACGCTACGGCCAGGTTCAGATATACAATAACTACTATAATCAAGCAACAAATGCTGCACTGCAGTATGCCCTCGGCGTTGGTATAGCATCCCAGATTTATGCTCAGAACAACTACTATGTGCTTCCGCCAGGCTTCTCTGCGGCCGATATTATCAAAGTCTACAAGGGTACAGCGATTCACACCCAGGGCGATATCGTTAATGGACAGCCAGTCGATCTGCTCGCAGCTTACAATGCGGTCCACGCTCCCCTGCTTAGTGGAAACGTTGATTGGACGCCACGATACCATAACCAGATCGATCCTACTCAGCTAGTGCCTGACCTTGTACGACAGAACGCTGGAGCGAGAAGTATCATCACCGTAGTCGCAAAAGGGCAAGAGTGACTTCTCCTCCGTCCAGGCAGCAATCAACTCCGTTCCTGCCAATAACGCGATGAACACGACCATCTTCATCGCCCCTAGCACCTACAACGAGGTACGTGAAGGTTGCCGCAAATCAGCCATATATCACATTGATGGGCGAAACGCGACGACCGGAAGATACTGTAATCGCCTTCAATAACTGGTCTGGCAGTCCTGCACCTGGCGGCGGTACTCTGGGCACCTCTGGTAGCGCAACGGCAACCTTCAATGCCAACGACTTCACCGCACGCTTCATTACGTTTGCCAATACCTTCGATCCGACGACACAGCCACAGACGAACCAGCACCAGGCAGTGGCTGTGAAAACGTCAGGGGATCGCATGATCTTCGATCACGACCGCATTCCTCGGTGACCAGGACACACTTTACGTTAACTCGCCCAGCACGACATCCACAGCCCGGCAGCTATTTATCAATAGCTACATCGAAGGTACCATCGACTTCATCTTCGGACGTGGAACAGCAGTATTCGACCGGGATACTATCTTCATCAAGAGCACGGTCGGCACTGGTCCTAAGATGACTGCTGCGTCAACTCCAGCTGCCCAGCAATACGGCTTCCTTATCACTCACAGCATCGTCAACTCTTCCTCTGCACCAGGAACCGCATTCCTCGGTCGTCCCTGGCCCGCAACGGCGGATGCTCGCGCTCAGGTCACCGTTCGCGACACCTGGCTGCCTGCCGCTATTGCAATAGATGCACCCTGGCAGAGTTGGACAAGCCCGCCCTTGCCCTGGCAGGACGCACGCTTCGCTGAATACAACAACCGGGGTCCAGGCGCAACAGTAAATGCCAACCGACCACAACTGACTCCAGCACAGGCGGCACAGCAAACACCGTTCACCTATCTCGTCGGAGAGGATCATTGGACGCCTGATATAATGAATAGAGATAACGACTAGCACCTGGGCAACATCACTGATAGCCTCCGACAATTTGCCGACGGGCTATCAGTATTCTCCCTGAGGTCCAGGATATGGAGAGGTCTTGCATCTCCGTTTCAAAACGTGGGGCTTTCTGGCCTGTTAACTGTAACTTTTAGAGGATTTTTCTTGTCAATACCAACACAACAGACACATACCTGTCAACACCTTATTCCTATAATATTCCTTTTTCTCAACTTATATCATATACTAGAGAAGAAGGATTAAAAAGGATTATTAATGAGTGCCTTTAACATGATTAAAAAAGGCAACTCCGTAGGCAGCCCTCACGTGTATGTAAAATAGTTAGAAAGAAGTACATTCATGCCAGGAGAAGCACTTACGCAAAGTAAAGAGCTATTTCGTGCTCTTATCGAATATAGCAATGATGCTATTACCTTGATTACTCCCGATGGCACCATTACCTACACTAATTTTGCAACCTCACATCTTACTGGCTATCCTCTTACAGATTTAGAGGGCATGAATAGTTTTGCCCTTATCCATCCTGACGATCAGAGCAATTTGAGAGAGCAAGTGACCAATCTAGTCGTGCATAATCAGGAAGCAACGTCTCTGGAGTATCGCTTGCGTTGCAAAGATGGAACCTGGCGGTGGATAGAAAGTACTATCACTAATCTACTGAATAACTGCCATGCGGGCACGATTATGTGCAACTCCCGTGATATTACAAAGCGCAAACAGCTCCTTGCTGACGAACAGGCTGCACATATTTATGCCGAAGGCAAGTTCCGCTCACTCGTTGAGTCCAATATTGTTGGGATAATGGTGACCGACCAGGAAGGCAGGATGTACGAAGTCAATCACCAACTGGTGCAGCAACTGGGCTATAGCCAGGAAGAACTACTCAGCGGAAACATCCGAGTAAAGGACCTGGTCACGCCGAAATACCAGGTAGCACGGACACGAGCCTGGAAGACGCTTATCTCTCACGGTGCTTCACTTCCTGAGGAGAAGGAATATATACGCAAGGACGGCACTTGTTTTCCAGCGCTGGTCGCTGCTGCTACAATTAATCCAGAGCACACCCGTGCACTGGTGATGTTGCTCGACATTTCCGACCGCCGAGAAGCTGAACAACGAAAACAAGAATTTCTGGGGATGGTGAGTCATGAGCTTAGAACGCCTCTCACTGCTATCCAGGGGTTTCTGGAATTAATGCTATTATACGTTGAACGCCTCTCGGATACCTCTTCAGCTGAAACAAATGGAATCGTGCACAAATTGGAATCGATGCTCCAGGAGACATTGCGACAAGCTGAGATAGAAACACGCCTCGTAGCAGAACTTCTGGACGTATCACACATGGAGACGCAGCAGTTTGAAGTATCGCTACAGTACTGTAATCTCAGTACAATTGTGCAGCAAGTGGTTGCCAATCAGCAGCAGGTAGCTCCCACTCGTGATATAGAGCTAACATTACCATCTCAAACATTGATACCAGTGGAAGCGGATGCAGATCGCATTGAGCAAGTACTCACCAACTATCTGACGAATGCATTGAAATATTCCCCATCCGACCAGAAAGTTCAGGTACAAGTCTCCATGAATGACCTCATGGTACGCGTGTCCGTCCGTGATCAGGGACCAGGCTTGACTCTGGAACAGCAGCAACACGTATGGGACCGCTTCTATCAAGTAAAAGACTCCAGATCTCGAACTTCGGCAGGGGGACTGGGGCTGGGATTATATATTGTACGCACCATCATAGCGCAACATCAGGGACAGGTTGGCGTCGAGAGCTGCCCTGGACATGGAGCAACCTTCTGGTTTAAGCTGCCACTGGCCGATGAACCAATAGGAGACTAATTTAGGCAAGCTTCACTTTGACCTCTGTAAGTGAAACAAGTCCGTGGCCGCCACAGATACGATGTGGCGGCCACGGACTTGTTTCACTGCACCCTTACTCTGTACAAAACGTTCTATTGAGCATAGCGACCATAGGCCGTCAGACTGACCTGGCCCAATCCACCACTTTGCGCATTCAGACCCCAGACAGCGATAGCAACATCATTGTGCCCATGCGTATTCAAGATGCCCGCTGGTACAGAGAAGGTCGTTTGCGGCCCCACCGTGTTCCAGTAGCGCCCGACCAGCCATCCATTGACGTAGATGAGCGCCTGGTAGTTATAGGTGGCATCGGCAATATGTAGTCCGATAGGCACATCCATCCTGGCAGGCAGATTCAGATTGAAACTGGTACGGTACCAGCCGATACCCGCCGGAACACCAGAAGCCGACCAGCGATTTGGCAATGTGACTGACTTCCAGTTCGAGTATTATATCCTGGCAAGTACCACCCATTACGCTCACCATAGAGGCCGCCTGTATTGAACTGACCACGCACGGGATCAGCAATATTCTCTCCGCCTTTGTCTCCCTGTATCTTCCAGCTTATCGTAGCCATCGAGCCTTGCACGACGGCACTCGTCAGACCACGTGGCGACTTATGCGAGTCACTCGACACAAAGTCCTCGTCATGACCCATGTTCTCGACCAGAACCGAGACTTCTGCCGCTGTATTGGCCTTTAAACTGCCAGCCGGGACACTAATCGTATGCGACCCGCTGCTATAACTGCCTAAGAATGCTCCATTTAACCAGACAGAATACATACCATTGCCTCCACCCTCTCCATCGATTGTGATACCTGTCTCGCTACCCGTCGCGGTAAAGTGGCCCCGGTACCAGACAAAGCCATAATGGAAGCCATAGTAATCCATCGGCAACTGGCTGGAATTCGCCTGTACCCAGCTTGCATCGTTGAAGCGAGGCTGGCTCTCTGGCGATTCGGCCTGGAACTTCCAGTTCGTCAGCGTTGGAAGTGTGACGGATTGCGGCCCTGCCAGAGTTGCTTGAGCAGGAATGCCCACCCAGTTTGTATTGAGCGCAACGGGACGCCCATTCCAGGCTATCAGCCCAACCGCACGAGGCGCAAACACGACCAGCTTTCGTCTTACTATCGGTATCTCCACGCAGGTTGAGCACTCCATGAGAACTCTCGGCAGAACGTACCAGGTAGGGACCATAGGACAAGACAGGACCAGCAGAGGTCTGGTTCAGCCAGATATGTGAGGCGACATCATCTGTACCCAGAAGCAGTAAAAGATCATGTGTGCCACTATGAATAAGTACCTGCGCCAGACCAGAATGGACATAGTTCAGGCGGAGATCGCCTGTAGCTGCATTGTAGCTTGTGCTCACTGAACCG
Source organism: uncultured Chloroflexia bacterium (assembly GCA_963731415.1). Taxonomy (GTDB): domain Bacteria; phylum Chloroflexota; class Ktedonobacteria; order Ktedonobacterales; family Ktedonobacteraceae; genus JACDAE01. The sequence continues at coordinate 640,134 of CAVSVN010000011.1, read as the reverse complement.
GAAAGCACTTTGACTTGTGGCTGCTTCGCGTAACGCAACACCGTCTCACCATCTTCACCACTACGACCATAAAGTACTGCAACGTCGCGATTATCGATTGTAGTCTGCGTTAAAATTTCGGAGGTGGAATAGACAAGATGTTGCGTTCCAAAGTTGTAGTCAGCAACCAGAATCTTGCTATCCCGTCCATTCAGTTGTAGCGTAGTTCCACTTTGCTGAGGAACGGTGTAGGTACCATCGGGACTGGTAAAGGTTAACTGGAATGCATCATTAGTTGTCGCGGTCGTATCGGTGTGACTGACAAAGAAGAAATGCGTCTGAGTGTCAGGATTGACGCGTTGCGCTACGCTGATAGCACTATTGCTGACCTTCTCTCCATACGTGAGATCGGTCGCGCTGATGGGTGCTACGGCCTGAGAGCATGTAGCCGATACGTTTCATCGCATAATATTTCGGCGTCAACTGGCGAGCTTCGTCGATTGCCGCACCATAGTCATAAGAACTATAGACACCGGGCTCCGGCAACCATCCCCAGTTCGTCCCTCCATAGAGCATATAGGAACTGAGGATTGTCGTTCCTTGCGCCAACATTCCCTTATCGAAGACATTGACAAAATCCGGCCCTGTGAGTTGGCGACACTTTTCATAACCAGGTCCACCCCACGGATCGAACGAGCCACCCTGGAACTCGGCGATGAAGATTGGAGTATTGGGAGAAACGTTCCGGAATCCACCCTCAAACCAGTTCGGAACAGCTGGACCATTTCGTAGGATTTGAGCAGTCGAAGCCTTGAGGATAGCTATCAAAGGCATAGAGATCAACGGCTCCCGTGCCCTTTGCCCAGTTATTGTCGATCCAGACATCATTATGGCTGAGCGGGACATCGATGCCATCGGCATGCACCTTATCTTCGAGTTGCTGCATATAGGTAGCGTCCAGTGTGCCCATCGTATATTCGTTTTCTACCTGGTAGATGATAATATTGCCATGATGAGTAATCTGATGTGGCACCAGGATAGGATCGATGTGGCTCAACCAGTCTCTATACGCGGCTGTATAATCGGGAGCACTGGAGCGAGCACGTCCTTTCTGCGTAATCAGCCAGCCAGGAAATCCTCCGGCATCCGTCTCGGCATTGATATAGGGACCTGGCCGTGCGATGACGTAGAGTCCTACCTGTTCCGTCATAGTGAGCAGTTCATTGATATTGCGAATGCCAGTAAAGTCATAGACGCCAGGTTTGGGCGAATGATAGCCCCAGTCGAAATAGATGGTAACAGCGTTAAATCCTGCCGCCTTCATCTTTTCTAACACATCGCGCCAGAGTGACGGGCTGGGCAAGCGCCAGTAATCAAATTCACCTGCCCAGATGGTGAGACGTTTTCCATCAATGAAAGAGGGAATAACGATCCCATGTCACGCTGATGTGAGGGTGCAGATGCAAGCGTTGTTGTCCCATGAGTGACTGATGATGTTTGTCTGTCTGTACTGTTGTAGTTTGTGCTCCGTGAGCAATAGGAGTATTGAATGACAGCAGAGAAATGAATAACATTGGAAGCAAAAGATATGTCAGCCATCTGCGCAGCATATACCTCTTGCTTCTCTGGTCGTGAATCTGGCACTAATGTTAGCAATTTTCATGCTTTTCTCCTTACTTTCTCAACAATGAACAATGGGAATAAGCCTCTACCATTCGCAAATGCAAATGAACATGACGTGTAAAGCTCATGGCAAAAGATTAGAGATGGTTCAGAGCTTGTGAGGCGGGCATGTGCGGAAAAGTTGGATAGGCAAGTGGTGGTTATTGTGATCAGCATTCCTTGCATGTTACGTTCCTGCTTCCTTACAACAAACTGTTACGAAATACACAAATGAAGAGCCTTTTCACAGAAATCACTAGGAAATCTGTACTAGCTCTTTTAAAGATGAATTGACCAGAGAATGTCAAATATCTTTGATTAGTATACGTAAGAGCGATCTTGTTTGTCAATGGGATCGCTCTCATAAAATTTTTTGTATGTAAAGAGAAGAAGGATCTATTGCAGGAGAGAGGATTTTAGCAGGTATGATGGATAAAGTAGGCGGAGTACATATGGCTTCTGACTTAAGAAGGGCATAAAAAAAGAGCTCATCTATCTCGAACTTCTGTTCTTGTTAGATTGAGCCCTATGCGAAGAATGCAGGTTTCAACTTCCAGGGACTTTGTGGACGAATGTTGATACACTTCCATCCGATTTCTCTCTGACTCATCACGCCACAAAGAGATTTTTGTGGTATTGTGAGTTCACTAGCATCCGGGTCGTTGCGCATAAAACCTCCTTAGATTCAGTTGACCAGGGTAATAATATAAGGTCATGACAACCTCCTTTAAATACTGATGCCATCAGGCACCATAACAAATTGAGAGTCAGTTTACTCCCCTCTATACTATATAACGTTTGTATCTCGATTTTGTCACATCTATTTCCCGCTTTCTATCTCCACCGTATCTTTGCCACGATCGGGGTATAAAGTGGCAGAAAGATTACATCACGTGGTTCTGGCACTCAATGAGCAGGCTATATTCCTGGGCAAGTTCCTGATCGATATGGCTATAGACATTGGAGAGGAAGTTCGTTCTATCGGATAATGCTGCATGGGAGATATGATTCTTCAGGTCCACAGTTCGCAGGGCACGATGAATAGCTTGCAAATAGCGCTTTTCAGGCGTGCTATCTATACTGGCAACGTTGTGGATAAGCAGTTGAATGCTACTCAGTTCACTGTTCTCTAGCACCACACGCATAATATCAGGTTGCTCCAATGGTGCCATTAACTGAAATAGATATGATTTATGGACTGCTCTGACATTATAGAGCAAGAGCGCGAATTCTTTACTATCTGTACTTCTCAAGCGCTCCACTATATTCACATCCACGAGCAGGCTCACGACATTGTACACGAGGTCATCTCCCACTTCCGATATTTGTCCAATGCGGGCCAGAAACTTGCCTATCTCTTCCAGTGACTCTGTTTGCAGATGCTCTTTGAGAAAGCGATCGTAGAACAGTTGATAGCTCTGGCGAAAATAAAAGTAGCGAGGCTTCAAAAAGCTTCCGATAGCTCCCAGGGTGGAACGATTGAAGATAGCCGCCATATCTTCCGGTGTAAATTGCCCTAAAAATTGCTGTCGGAACAGTCTGTTTGAGACCTTACTGAACTGCCCAACCATACCAATCGAGACTTCTTTTGTACGACAGAGCGCTACCAGGCCAGCGGGTGAAAGTACTTCAAGCAATCTGTTTGCCTTCGTCGGTGATACACTCTGGAGCACGCGGAGTATCCAATAGAGGTGCTGAATATTCTCCTTCTCAGCTTGCTGCACGAACCACTCAACTCCTACCATTTCAATAAAATGCTCTATATACATCTGGGGCAGATCTAGCGACCGCATCATCTCTATACATTGCTCCACCAGATTCAGATTACTTGCAACTGCTCTCTGTACCAGAATTCCAGAGGCATCTTCTCCAGAAACATCCGTGCCTTCAGTGCTGATATATCCTTGAGCACACGCAACATTTTATAAAGGAGCGCCAGATTTGTATGCTGCATATGGTCATACTGCGCTATCAGATTATCCAGATTCAACGATTCAACAAATTGTTTCAGTTGTGCCGAAGGATATTCCAGGCTACGCAGCTGCTCTATCATGGAGAGAAGATTACTTGCTGTAGTGTGAATAAGGAGTGTATCGATAGAGACACTTATAAGCAATGTGTGTCCTTGCGCAGGTAAGATCTCTTTCAATACCTGCACCAGTTGAAAGAAACTCTGGATATTCTGTTCCTCTATACGCTTGATACACCGTTGTAGATCCAGCATCCCTGCGACACGTATAGCTACTTCTCTCATCAATCTGCAGCAGATTTTGTAGTAGTAGTGCGCCCTCCTGGTAGGTATGATCTAGCACTCCTGAGCAGAGATCGCGTATTCCAATCTCCTCTACCAATCTAGCTAGCAGTTCGCGGGCACGGATAGAATCGATTCTTTCAAGCCTGGATAGATAGCGTATAGCATCGGTAATGTTGCCCGTCTCAAACTGCCTGGCGGCGCACTCTTGCAGATCTCGTTCCCTGAGTAAGCGTTCGAGGATACGTTTTTGTTTCTGCCGTGCTAAGCGTTCGTACACCTCTATATAGTTAAGAGGACTTGTGGCTAAATAGGCACGGAATGCTTCTATAGTGCTATTTCTTACATGCTTCCAGGTGACCCGACCATGCTGATAGTAGATATATGCCTCAAATATCTCGCGTGCCTGTGCCGGGTGAAAAGCAAGATCGTAGAGCATTCCATAATTCTGCACAGTTGCATTTGTTAATAGCTTCTCCTCCTGCAGTTGCATCACCTCCTGAGGTGGAAGCTGTGACTCGACGAAAAAGTTATGAGCACGAATTTCATATTGGCGCAAGGCACATAGCATGGGCAATGATTCTTTCCAGCGCGAAAAATAGCGCCTGATCATTGTGTCGTAGACCGCCTCCTGTTTCACGGCACTCAGTCGCCCGCCAAGTTCGCTCCATGCTTCCAACCGACTCTTCGATGCCACCAGATTATGAGCATGCTGCCTTTTGAGTAGTTTTGTCTCGTCATTTATCAACGATACATAGCGTTGTGGGTTCTGCCGCTGGTAGTAGGTTGCATACTTTTCAATCATCCCCCAATACACATCTTCCGGGCGCGTCTTTACCGTTTCATCTGCGCATGCCTCAAAATAGTGGTAGACCGTCCAGGCAGCCTCTTCCTCTCCAGCATAGGCACGCGAGATCAGGAGACACTGCACATGCTCTGGCGGTTGCTCTTCCCATTGCTGACAGAACTCATTGACTTCCTGTGGTGCAAGATGGCAATTATCCAGGATGTAGAGTACGCCTTTGCGATCATGTGTCCGCATCAACTGGTACCACCTGCGTCCCTCTCCCTCTTTCGCCCGGTCAACATCCTTGTAGGCAACCCTGTAACGCTCACCCTCCTGCAAGTGTTTCGCCAATGCAATAGCCAGCACCGTCTTCCCTGCTGCCTGTGACCCGGTTAACAACACTCGCCTTTTTTCGTGCAACATTTGAATTAGCTCATCTTGCTGTTTTTCTGACACGTAAATCAAGTCGCGCTCAAAGTCATCCTCGCGTGGGAAACCTCAACCGTGAAGGTTTTAAGTAGTTCTCTAACGACATAAAATCGCCCGTCTGTTCACCGGGGAAGCGTGTAATATCCTGATCGACATTGGCAACACGGGTTAAGTAAGCGCTACGCAATTGTTTAATGGCCTTGCGAATACCTTTACTTACATCCAGAAAGGCTTCATCAAGATCTTCCCATACCGTAATCGGCCTTGCACCCGAAGGAAGGACCTGGAGCTTGGCAAAGGGAGCACCTTCCCAATCGACCGGACGCAAAAGAATGGGAATAACATGAGCTTCACCAGCCTGATGCAGCTCCATTGCACGCGTCATCTCAATGCTCAAACAATAATCAGATGTCATGAAGTCGGGGCTGATAAGGAGCAAAATGACCGATGCGCTATTGATATGAGTATCGATATCAAACGCCCAATCGGTCCCAGCAACAATCATGCGATCATGCCACTCTTGAATGAAACCTTGCTGCCGCAAGTTGCTCAAATGCTTCTCCAGCTCACGGCGAAAAATCTCATCTTTATGAGCGTAAGAATAAAAGACCTGGATAGGGTTCACTGGTGTTTGCATAATCTACAACTATTCGTAACTTCCTACAACGACTGTCATCCAATTTCGGCACCCTCAAGAGACAAGTATATGTGACATATTCAAATATACCATACGTCCAGGTATGAAGGAGTATTGGTGGGAAGAGTTTGGTGATGATATACTAGCATTAGGATATGCCACATCCCACTATATTGAATGCCATCGTCGATCACCTCCTTGATGCACAAACGGAAGAGCAAGCTCGACAGATCCTCGCAGATATTGGCAATCGTAATACCTCGTCTTCTTAATCTATAACCTTGAAAAAATCATAGACATTTCCTTCTTTATTATCTAAATAAGCAATCTCAGAGGAAAACGATGGGTTTTCCTCTGAGATTGCTATGCATCCAATAGAACTATTTTATTGACAGCCCGCTCGCTGGTTGTTACTCTATAACAAAGATGGATATAAATTTGGAGGGATTTCCAGAAGCTGCATTATTTATTTATACTGAACGCATAATAATATGCCAGGGGAGCATAGATCTTGACAATTAGAGAAGATGATCTGGCAAATGAAGACTTTGGGGGCTATCGTATTACTAATAAGCTCTTCTCTAATGCCTTCAGTTCAACTTTCTTAGGACAAAGTATTTCTCCAGAAGCTCCTCATCAGAATGTTGTTATTGAGTTATTGTACGCGGTACGTGCTCATAGCGAACAGGAGCAAGAAGACATTCAGCAAAAAATTGTTCCTCTTCAAAATATGCGTCATCCTCATATTTTACCTATTTTGTCATCTGGCTTTTACAAACATGTTCCTTATATTACTACCAAATATTTATCCTCGGAATCACTTTATGATCGCTTACAGCGTCAGGCAGTTGGACAGCCACTACCAATAAAAGAAGCTTTTCTCATACTTGCTCACGTGGGGCAGGCACTCCATTATGCACATCAAAGGCAGGTGATCCACGGCTCTTTAGAACCACAAGACGTGCTCTTTACTATGCAAAATGAGGCGTTGGTAACGGGCTTTCACCGTCATGCTCTTCTACGAACAGATGAGGCAGAAGAGATCAATTCCCAGGAAATCTCTGTTTATCGAGCGCCTGAGCAACTGGCTGGTCAGGCAAGCGAGAAGAGTGATCAATACGCTCTAGGCTGTCTTGCCTATGCCCTCTTCACGGGACATCAGGCTTTCATGGTCCCTTCAGTAAATACGCCGGGTACCTACTACAAAACAAAGTCGCTCATCTCGCCAGGAAGGCTGAATTCAACGCTACCACCCTCCATAGAAAAAGCAATCCTGAAAGCAATGTCTAGAGAGCCTGAGCAGCGCTATGCCAATATCGATGCTTTCCTCGCCGCTCTGGGGATACCTCCCGCAGTTGAAAATAGCGATCTGAAAGAAACGGTCGCCATCCTTGCGCAAATAATGAAGGGGGAATTTCCAGACCTGCCAACGACGCCAGCAGTAGGGAGAGATATAGCTGGTACTATTAAAAAACCTATGCCCCCCGACGCGATAGCCACACGGAATGGAGATCGTACCAACTCCGACACCTTTTCACATGTACCACTGGATATACTCGGACAGGCGGAGGCAATAACATTCTCAGATGCGACGTTACCAGATACACCTATCTATGCGAGTAAGGAAAATCAGATCCCCTTCAAACTTCAGCAAGTCTATAAAGGAAGTAACAAACCTTCTTTCCGCAATGGTGGGAAAAGTCTTACATCCAGATCTCGACGAGTATTTATTTCAATGATGTGCCTGATAGCATTCATAATCATCTGTGTCACGCTAATAGTCGACTTTAACTTTACACCTTCATCAAAAAGGTCTGCCACCCTTCCATCTATCCATAGCACGTCTGCAACACGTTCATCAACACAAATCAGTACATCCAGAAGAGCTACAGCGACTACACATCGCACACCATCGTCTACCATCGGTATAAGCATTCCTTCTCGCAATGCCACGCCTCAACGGACTACAATTCCAACGACCCCTCCCACTGCTGCTCCGACAACCGCTCCCGCCTCGGCTCCTGCACAGGTACAGGTAACGCTCAACTCGTTCTTTAATAATGAGGGGATTGGCAATACACCGGGACTGGCAAATTTCGATGGTAATGGCTATTCTTACCCGGCCAGCCAGTTGCCATCAGGTGGTCATTTTAATGTGCAGGGTGTGCCATACCAGTTTCCAGCTAATGGGCCAGGTATAGATGATAACATGGTGGCTTTCGGGCAGACAATCCCATTAACGCCTGGCAACTATCACCAGGCATTTCTTCTCGCAGCCGCAAGCTGGGGACCAGTCAGTGGTACAGTAACAATCAAATATACGGATGGTGCCACAAGCACGACAGATTTAACTGTGGCAGACTGGTATACGAACACTGGCATCTTGAATACAACCTACCGCTATACTCCAAATGGTACAGACTACCATCCAGCTTGTATCTACGCAATCCCTATCACACTAGATGCGACCCGTGTTGCTTATGCCCTGATAATGCCTACACAATTTTCCAGGCAGCATCAAAATGGCCTTATCCATATATTTGCACTGACTTTGCTGAGGTGACGCCCTAGAGGAGTGTAATTCGAGTCGTGATACAATGAGGCAATGGAGGTAAGCATTAATGACGTTTCATCCATATCACGATTCCAATAATCTGCTCGTCCAGGTCCCTCTGCCTGACCTTGTCTTGCTGCACCAACGTTTTCCACGTCCACACCTTTCAGATATTGCCGCAACTGTAGCAATGACACTTGAACAGAACGAGATAGCAACGAGAATCGCACCGGGCGCACGCATCGCAATCGGCGTGGGTAGCCGTGGCGTGGCAAATATCGCCATTGATCGTACGTACGCTGGTGACAACACTTCGTCGTTACGGGGCCGCACCATTCATATTTCCCGCCATGGGTAGCCACGGAGGTGCAACTCCTGAAGGGCAATTAGAGGTACTTACAAGTCTGGGCGTAACTGAAGAATATGTTGGCGCTCCTATCATATCTTCGCTTGAGGTCGATCAGCTCGGCTCGTTACCCAATGGCTTACCCATCTCTATCGATCGTGCTGCTCATGCTGCCGATGGTATCATTCTGGTGAATCGTATCAAGCCGCACACGGACTTCGATGCTCCCATTGAGAGCGGGCTGGCAAAGATGGCTGCGATCGGTATGGGCAAGCATCAAGGCGCTTTGACGATGCATTCCTGGGGGCTTGAAGGTCTGACGGTACACATACCAGAGGCCGCTCAGTTCGTAGTTCAACATGCCCCTATTCTCTTTGGCCTTGCAGTGATTGAAAATGCATACGACGAGGTTGCGGAGATCATACTGGTCCCGCCTGAGGGTATAGGCACCGAGCCTGAGCGGATATTGTTGGAACGCGCCAAATCGTTTATGCCGCGCCTTCCCTGGGAGACACTGGATGTGCTGGTTATCGACGAAATGGGCAAAAATATTAGCGGAGCGGGTATGGACCCAAATATCATTGGACGGATGCGCTGGGGAGCACAAAAAGTTACTGCGACCGATATTGCCAGTATCGCAGTCCTCGATCTGACCGAAGCATCTCATGGAAATGCAATTGGCCTGGGACTTGCCGACTTTACGACGCAACACTTGCTGGCAAAAATAGATACGCAGGCTTTCTATATTAACAGCATCACCGCAGGAGTGATCGCGCTCAATTCAGCAAAGATACCAATGGTGCTGGAGACTGAACGCGAGGCCGTTGCGGCGGCAATACGCTCTTGTGGACGCCCTGACCTCACACAGGTACGCCTGGCACGCATCAAGAATACGCTCAATCTGGAATACATTCTCGCCAGCCAGGCAGCTCTGCAAGATTTACGAGCGGATAGCAATATTGAGGTAGTGAGTGATGCCCATACCTTTTCAATTGAACGAGATCAGATGCTGACTCCATTTGAACGCCTGTTGATGAAGTTGCCATAACTTCTAACATTGAGTAGAATCAATAAGTATTTAACTTAGACTGACGCAAGGCATTGTTGCCACGTAGAAACGAAAGGCTCACTTGATGGATACGCGCAAAGCTCCAATCTCCTCTTCCGCAACAGGTACATACAATTGTTACAGGCATTGTCCCACGTGGCAAACCGATCGAACTGAACGAGGTCGCAGTCCTTTTACATGCTGAAGATAATGTAGCGATTGCACGGGTTCCACTTAATCGCGGTGTGAAGCTGCGCCTACCAACAACGACTACCGGTAATCCTGAAATTGTAGAGGTGACGCAGCGCATTTCGTCTGGTCATAAATTTGCCTTGCGTGATATTGCAGAGGGACAACCTGTGCTGCGTTATGGCTCGATCATCGGATACGCAACCCGGCCCATCGAGAACAGGCTCACATGTACATAGTCATAATCTGGCGGTCGGAAATCTCAAACAGGTCTATGATTTTGGCGTAGATATGCGCCCGGTCGATATGGTACCCATTGAGCAACGCCGTACATTTATGGGCTACAGGCGGCCAGATGGCAAAGCCGGAACGCGCAACTATATCGCCATTATCAGTTCCGTCAACTGTTCCGCGAGTACAACGCGCTTCATTCAACGTCGCTTTGGTCCTGAGGTCTTACGCGACTATCCAAATATTGATGGGGTGATCGGCCTCACGCATAAAAACGGCTGTGCGATGCGTATGGGCGGTGACGCTATCGAGCAATTGCAACGGGTGATGGCAGGTATGGCAACACATCCCAATATTGGTGCGTACTTGATGGTGGGTCTGGGCTGTGAGAGCAATCAGTTGCAAGACCTGATCTCCAACAATGCAATTGGATCGTGGGCAACATATGGAAGCAACCACTTTTCTTAACGATTCAAGAAAATCATGGCATTGCGCATACAGTTGACGAGGCAGCGCGTATGATCGGTGAACTATTGCCGCAGGTGAACGATGTGCAGCGCGAGCCGATCCCTATCTCCGAACTCAATCTGGCCCTACAATGTGGAGGCAGCGATGGATGGAGCGGAGTGACAGCTAATCCTGGCCTGGGCTATTGCGTTGATGAGCTGGTACGCCAGGGTGGAACGGCAGTATTAAGCGAGACGCCTGAAATCTATGGAGCTGAACATGTTTTACTACGACGCGCACGCACCCCTGAAGTAGGTGAGCAACTTGTCGAGCGCCTCCACTGGTGGGAGCACCATGCCGCCAGCAACGATATGGAGATGGACAATAATCCCTCTCCAGGCAATAAGCTCGGTGGATTGACAACGATCTATGAGAAAGTCGCTGGGCGCGATAGCCAAGGGTGGCTCGACGCCACTGAACGCGGTCTATAAATATGCTGAACCGATTACAGAGCGCGGGCTGGTCGTGATGGATACTCCCGGCTATGATCCAATCTCGGTAACGGGACAGGTTGCCGGCGGCAGCAATGTCATTGTTTTTACAACTGGGCGTGGCTCCTGCTTTGGTTTTAAGCCTGCTCCCATCAATCAAGGTGGCGTCAAATAACGAACTCTACGAAAATATGGAGAGCGATATGGATATTAATGCTGGGGTTGTGCTCAATGGTGTCAGTGCCCAGAGGTGGGATGCAGATTCTGGATGAAGTTATCGCCGTTGCCAGTGGGAAACAGAGCAAAAGTGAAGCACAGGGTATTGGAGAGGAAGAGTTTGCACCCTGATTCTCGGCGCGATTATGTAACCCCTATAAGAGAAAGGAACAAACAAATCATGACTGAGAAACTTACATGGGGTATTCTTGGCACGGGACACATCGCTGGCATATTCGCTAGAGGTCTGGCATCATCGCAAACAGGCGAGTTGCTGGCAGTCGGTAGTCGCACACAGGCAGCAGCCGACGAATTCGGCGAGAAATGGAATATCACGCATCGTCACGGAAGTTATGAGGCATTGCTGGCCGACAATGATGTGCAGGCAATCTATATTTCGACGCCTCATCCTATGCATGCCGAATGGGCGATCAAGGCCGCTGAAGCCGGCAAACATGTGCTCTGCGAAAAGCCTATCGCGCTCAATGCGGCTGAAGCGATGGCGATTATCGAGGCGGCACGACAGAACGATGTATTTCTGATGGAAGCATTCATGTATCGCTGCCATCCACAGACCGCGAAAATCGTTGAGTTGATCCGCTCCGGCACCATCGGCGAGGTACGTGTCATCCAGGCGACCTTTAGTTTTGCTACCCATTTCAATCTTGAAAGTCGGCTGCTGAATAATGCTCTCGGTGGTGGTGGCATTCTGGATGTTGGCGGCTACTGTACCTCTATGGCACGCCTGATCGCGGGTGCTGCGATAGGGCAAGAGCTTTGCCGATCCGACACATGTTACCGGAGCCGCTCATATTGGACCCCTCAGCCACGTTGATGAATATGCAACTGCTACCCTTACTTTTCCCAACGATATTCTTGCTCAGCTCCTTACTGGCGTTCAACTACGAGCCGAAGAGGAGGTGCGCATCTTTGGCACGCAAGGCTCAATCTCTGTTCCCTCGCCCTGGTTACCTGCCCGCAAGGGCGGGAACCAGTACGATCATCGTGAATAAATACGGTGAGATGCAGCCTCAGGAAATCTCCATCGAGAGCCTGGACGATCTGTATACTTATGAGGCGGATACTGTTGCCACATATCTCGATGCTCGCCAGGCTCCTGCAATGTCCTGGGATGATACGCTTGGCAATATGCAGACCCTTGATCGTTGGCGACAAGCCATCGGGCTGGTTTATGATGCCGAACGTCCCGAAGCACAGGTAGCAGACGGTGCATAGACGACCTCTCGCGTTCGCTCCAATAACAACATGAAGTATGGGCATATTCCAGGCATTGAAAAAGCGCTCTCTCGCCTCGTTATGGGAGTAGATAACCAGGTAACGATGCCTCACGCGGCAGTTATGTTCGATGACTTCTTTGAGCGTGGTGGCACCTGTTTTGATACGGCCTATATCTATGCATCTGGCAAATGTGAAAAGATCCTGGGTCAGTGGATAAAAAATCGAAATCTGCGTGAGCAGGTAGTGGTTCTTGATAAGGGCGCACATACCCCAAACTGTACACCTGATAAGCTCACAACCCAGTTATTGGAAAGCCTTGAACGTCTGCAAACAGAGTACGTAGATATCTATATGCTCCATCGCGATAATCCTGAGGTGCCGGTTGGCGAATTCATCTCCGTTCTTAATGAACACAAAGCTGCCGGGCGTATGCATGCCTTTGGTGCATCAAACTGGTCAATAGAGCGTGTAGAGGCCGCTAATGCATGGGCCGCTGAACATGGTATGACTGGTTTTTCGGCTATAAGCAATAATTTTAGCCTCGCGCGGATGGTCAGTCCTGTCTGGGCAGGTTGCATCTCTGCCTCGGATGCTGATTCGCGGGCGTGGCTCACTAAAACACAACTGGCATTGATGCCCTGGTCCAGCCAGGCACGAGGCTTCTTTACAGGCCGCGCACGCCCAGACGACCTCTCTGATCCACAACTTGTGCGATCGTGGTATAGCGAGGATAATTTTCGTCGCCTGGAACGCGCCAAAGAACTGGCAAAAGAACGCAATGTGTTGCCGATCAACATTGCCCTGGCCTATGTACTCTGCCAACCATTCCCAACCTTCCCATTAATCGGTCCGCGCACACTCGCCGAAACGCACTCTTCCCTCCCTGCCCTGGACGTGCTTCTGACGCCGGAGGAGTTACGCTGGCTCAATCTGGAAAACACCTCTTTTTCCCTTAATATGCCACGTGTGTAATTTGTTACACTTAAGAGTAGTGCAATCTCTGCTGCACGGGGGAAAGCAGCACAATAGATTGTCAGATTTACCCAGAATTACCCAATCCATCAACATTGTTCTTTAAGCATGGTATCCCATCATACTTTTTACATGCGCCATGAAGGGAGCAAAATGGCATTCGCAACGCCATATATTGAACACGGTATTCTTACCTATGCAGTCGGAACGGAGCAGCACACCGTCTCTATTGAAAGCCAGGATTGGCAAGAATGGCTCAGTAAAAATTGCGTGAGCTTTCGTTTCGACGACCAACCATTCAGTTTTACACGGGAGAACCTCCAGAAGGAAGTTTTTTGCTCACGTTGCACTGACCACATACGTCAAAGCATCATACGGCCAGGTGTCCAGGCGAGAAGGTTTATTATGAACTGTGTCAGAACATTACACTATGCAGTGTTTTATTGAAAAACCGGAAGGGAGGGGAAATATATGCCCTCGTTACGATTTACTGCCGATATTAATGGCACGCGCGAGACGATTTTTGACCTGATTGCTGATCTCGCTCACTATGATCGCTGGCTGCCAGGCTCAAGGGTGTTTGGTGGAATGACCCAGATATCGCCCGCGTCACCGGGTGTCGGCACAACCTATGCCGATGGCACAATGCGCGGCTCGATCACTGAGTTCAATCCGCCTGAACGTATCACTTTTGAGCAATCGATGCCGGTAAAAGCGCTGCTGCTGACCGGAAAGCTGGATATGCATGTTCGTTATACGCTTGAAGCGACTGGAAGCGATGGGCAGGCTACACATGTGATTCGCGAAGTCACTTTTAACCTACATGGCATCCTCGGGGCCGCGCAGCCTCTTCTTGTCAGCACCATTCGCCGTGAAAGTGGACGGATGCTGGAGATGGTGAAACGGTATGTAGAGCGTGGGAATATAAAAGAGGGTTAAAAGAGACGGCAGAGGAGGTACAATCTAACTCTTCCTCAATGCGTATGTGTATGCGCAAAATGTGATGGTAATGAGCAATTCCTCTCGCTTCGGGAGAAATAATGTTTTCAGGGGAAGCGAGTCGAGTGGAAGCGAACGGGCTTCTTCCACTTTGTTGCAGTGCACCCCTACTATGGTATACATCAGGTACAATATATTGTAACATATGATACGGTAGGAGGGAGGTGATGGAAAGGCATATGTTTAGGAGCAAGGAAGCCTATTTTCACGGCCCTCCTCATATAGTGCCTCAACTACATGAAGACGAAACATTAAACAATTATTTTACAGTCGCACCGTTTTATGCACGAACTTCATTGCTCGGGGTTTCTCTCGTGCAAATGAAAGAGCAAGAGCAGACGGGTAGACGGAGGGAAAACACGGCATGACCAGGGAAGAACATGTACAATTACTTCAACGCAAGGTAGCGAAATGGAATTGGTGGAGAAAAGAGCATCCAGAAGTACGAGTGGACCTCAATGGAGCCGACCTCATTGCAACCACCTTGAGGGGTGCCAATCTCAACAAGGTGAACCTCAGAGGGGCCAATCTCACCGCAAGCGAACTCGTCGAAGCCACTCTCGTGCGGGCCGATCTCACCGGTGCCAACCTCAACAGGACAAATTGCAATGGGGTCACCTTCACCGAGGCGAATCTCAGCGCTACCAATTTTACTGCAGCTGATCTGAACGGAGCTGACTTGAGCGCAACCTGCCTCAAGGAAGCCAGTCTCGTCTGGACGGATCTCCAGGGAGCCAATCTCAGTGGGGCAGACTTGAGCGGAGCCAATCTCAGCCATGCGAATCTGAATGGAGCTATACTGAGGGGAGCCAACTTGAGGGGCGTCAACCTGAGCGGGGCGAACCTGACCGAGGCCGATCTGAGGAGAGCGGATCTCACCGAAGCCGAGGTCAATGGGGTGATCCTCATGGGGACGATTTTCGCACAGGTCGATCTTCGTTTCACACAAGGACTTGCTCAGATTACGCATAAGAGCTGCTCTCTCGTCGAGCTGCACAGCATTCAGCTTCCCTCCGATGAGAGTGCCCTCTTCTTTTTACGTGGGGCGGGCGTTCCTGATGAGTGGATCGAGATTCATCGGGCAACCAGGGTTCCATGGTCACCGCTTCATTGCGAGCCATATGATCTTGATCGAAGCGATTAAGGAAAGAATGGTGATGGGCATGATGTCTACCTAATATTGGGAATCCAAGGAGGGTATGAGGTATCTATGTTTCAATCAAAATACGCGCCTTTAATTATCGCTCTCATCGTATTTTCGCTCATGTTGGACATAACTATTTTTCTTGACAAACCAGACACGCTCATATCCACCTGCGCCTCTTGAACCAGGTGTTCCGGGTCTGCATGATACGCGGGACAAGGATGAGGATGAGCAGCACCAGTAAGATAAACATGATGGTAGAGGCAAAAAGGGAAAGGAGTACGATAATCACAACCAGCACATCCTCAACCACGCTCAATCCTATGTTGAGAAAACCAGCAGTAGTGATGGTGGAAACGAGCCGCGTGGTCGATTTGGTCGTATGACTTAGAGCAGCAAGCACTCCCCCAATAACAGGAATTGCCAGCCAGGCAATTCCTGTTACAGGTATGATACTGAACGCAATGAGAATGCTCCCAGATCCGTGATCACTGCTAGCAGGAATATGGATTCCGCCTGCTAGAGAATTGCTACTGGCGGCAGCAACCAGGATACCAGCGATGGGGCGAATTACGGTATGAATAGCATTCCAGACGTGATCAATGAGGGGAATTTTGTCGGCAACAAAGTCGAGTAGAGTGAGAATAACAAGTACAGCAATAAACCAGTTTGAGGTGATAAAAGCAAAGCCTGGGTTTACTTTATACAGATGCAGCCAGCGTACAGAGAAGGCGAATGCAAGCAAAGGCAGATATGCATTCAGGCCGGAAGCAAACGCCAGGCCAAAAGGTGTGCCCAATCCAAGGATATCCATACTGTCTTCCTGACTATTTTCTCGTTAGTTAACATGTGTATATTTATGTTATCACAATAGAGGTCAGAGAAGGAGAAATTACGCTTGAAAATCACATGCGCTCAACTCGCGCTGCTTCTAATAGCACTGAAGTGTTTGAAGAGGAGTCAATAATATGGTACAATCGACCGACATAGGACGAGAAGTCCTGAAAGTTTAAAAGGAGATTGTATTCTATGTCCGACGCTGCCAGCCACCTTCCCCTACCTCAGCACATCTCAAGTGGTATCGAAGGACTGGACCGTATTCTGCATGGTGGCTTCCTCAAAGGTGGCAGCTATCTCATTATGGGTCCACCGGGAACAGGCAAGACTATTCTAAGCAATCAATTCTGTTTTCATCATGTAGCTGGCGGGGGCCGTGCCCTTTACCTGACATTGCTCGCTGAGACGAATAGTGCTCTGCTTGCTAATATCCAATCATTTAGCTTTTTTTCGCTTACCCCCATTGCTGATACCCTTTCCTATCTTGAGTGGTTATGCGATACTGGAACAAGAAGGGCTGACGGGACTGACGACCTTCTTACTGAAAGAGATACGTCGCCATCAGGCCACACTCTTGATTATCGATGGCGCTATAACCGCCAAGCAAGCAGCAAAATCCATACATGAATGGGCAAAATTTCTGCATAATATCCATGTAGCAGCCGAAATTAACCGCTGCACCACGTTCCTACTGATGCCAGTTCAAGAAAACTCCTCAGATCAACCCGAACAGACGATGGTGGATGGATTAATTGCACTTACTGCTCGTACGGTCGAAATGCGAACGATGCGCGAACTGCAAGTACTCAAGATCCGTGGCAGCCAGTTCGTAGAAGGACACCATTCCTATGCGATTACCGGAAATGGCTTTGTCGTCCACCCACGAACAGAGGCGATGCTTACTATCACGGCGAATGATCTTCCTACTTCGCTCACCACCTTAGAGCAACCTGCGCTCCTGCGTACGGGAATTGCTCATCTAGATGAGATGCTGCACGGAGGATTACCATCTGGTTCCACAACATTGCTGCTTGGCACATCAGGAACAGGCAAGACGTTGCTGGGCAACCATTTCCTTGTCGAGGGGGCAATACAGGGACAAAAAGGGCTCTACTTTGGCTTTAATGAGACTCCAGCACAACTCCTGCGTACGATGACGCGTTTTGGACTGGATGCCAATCAGCTATGTCGGACAGGTCTAGATAGAACTGCTCTGGCAAGTAGCTATCCAGGACTCCCTCGATATCCTGGCAGAACGCTTACTGGAAGCATGCGAACGCCAGGGGACACGGCGACTCTTTCTTGATGGCCTGGCTGGCTTTCAACGCTCCATAGCCTCCTCAGAACGGCTCGATCTCTTCCTGGCAGCCCTCTTTACAAATTGCGCATGCGTAATGTAACGGTCGCCTGTGCAGTGGAACTGCCCGACCTGTTCAGTCCGACCATTACGCTTCCTACGGGGATGAGTGGGACGACCGCGCAGGTTGAAAATATTCTCTTGTTGCGTTATGTCGAACTGAGTTCTCAGTTGTATCGGCTCATCTCCATTATGAAAATGCGTGACACAGGCTACGACCCGGCAATCCGCGAGTTTCGCATTCATGATCAGGGCATCGAAGTAGCCTCAACCTTCGATAGTGCTCAGGCCATTTTGACGGGGATTGCTCAATCAACAACCTCCATCCCAAGAATCCCACCAGCATTTGAAGCAGGAGCGGGTTCCGAGAAAGGCCAGCAACTATGACAACAGTGCTGGTCGTCGATGACGAAAGTTCCATTGTTGAAGTCCTGACAACGCTTCTGGAGGATGAGGGATATCATGTTGTGACCGCACGCAACGGAGAAGAGGGTCTAGCCTGCCTGGCAACAGCGCAACCAGAGATCGTCCTATGCGATGTAATGATGCCAGTACTCGATGGGCGGGAAATGTGCCGGAGAATGCAGGCCAACCCGCGCTATCGTTCCATCCCCATTATACTGATGAGTGCCGTTAATGTCACAGCTAAGCTTGTCGAATGCAACTATGCTATGCTGATTGCGAAGCCGTTCGACCTTGAAGAGATTATCCAAACAGTTGCCAATTTGAGCAAAACCTCTACTTCTTCGTGATGGACACAGGGTGCATTTCATCTGGCCTCTTCCAGTGAATTTATTCCAGTATTTTACAACTGGTGACAGAGTCGCTGCGAGATGGTAAGATGTAACAATCGAATAAAGAGGGGGAGATTATGCGGCCCTGGCACCCACACAATTTAAATCCACAACAACTGCACGAGAAGAAATTTGAGGACAAAAACAGAAAAGGCTCTGATCAGCGGGATATCCGTGAATCCAATCGTACACTTATTCTTAATTATATCCGTGAACAGAAGACTCTTCCTCGCTCAGAACTTGCCCGCTATACCGGACTATCGCGTACTGCAATTGGTAATATTGTAGATGAACTGGTAAGAGAGGGTATCATCTTGCAGGAAGACCATCGTACAGGCGACGACCGCCGCACAATGTTGCTCTCCTTCAATGCACGTGCCGGCTATGTGCTGGGCGGCACGCTCGGACGCCAGCATCTCACTATGCTCCTGGCCGATCTCATTGGCACACCAATTCAACGCCTGGATATCCCCTTTTCCACCATCGAAGGGCCAGAAGAAGGGTTGCCACGCCTTGCCCAGACACTCAAAGCGTTTGTCACGGAGCAACAAATTGAGTGGAAAGAGATCGTTGGCATCGGATTGGGCATTGTTGGCCCACTTGATCCCTTGTTACAGAGCACAACAGCACCCACACCTTTTTCAGGTTGGGCCGGAGTCACCATCCAACCAGCCCTGGAGAAAGCGCTTGGCCTACCAGTATATCTGGATAACGATGGCAATATGGGAGCACTCGGCGAGAGTCGCTATGGCGCGGGACGTAACGAACGAGACATGATTTATGTAAAAGTCGGATCGGGTATCGCGAGTGGCCTTATTTTCAATGGTCGGCTCTATCGAGGGTGCGCAGGCACAGCAGGCGAGATTGGACATATCCCCGTCGATTTCAATGGAAGGCTCTGCCATTGTGGCCGCTATGGATGCCTGGAAACGATTACCGGGAAACAGGGGATTCTACAGGAAGTACAACGCTCCTCGCCAGGCGTGACAACGATAACACAGGTCATTGAGGCTGCAAGGGAAGGGAATGATGGCTGTATTGATGCCCTGGAACGTGCAGGCAACTATCTCGGCTTTGCTCTGGCGGGGCTGGTCAATATTTTGAACCCTTGCTTAATTGTGCTTGATGGCAGTACCATGCAGGCCGGAGATCTGGTGTTGCGTCCCCTGGAGGCAACTCTGGAAGCCCATAGTTTACAAGCCCCCTTTGCCCATACACGCGTCACCTTAGCCGAACAAAGCGGTCTTGCCATGCCCTTTGGTGGGATCGCGACTGTATTAGACGCGGTCTTCCACACATCCTGATATAGTCACTATAAATTTTGGTGGCATCCTTGCCTACAAATCCGTTCCATCGGTAATGTTAATTCTATCATAGGAGGTTCACATTGTCAATCTAGTTGACAATGTGAACCTCCATTCTTAAGGAGGAAGATTAGTGTACCTGTACACACTCGTCTCGCTGTTTAGCTGATTGGCGCACTCAGAGTTAGCCAACCTGTACTGGTCCAGAGTATCTGCCGAATTTGGAATTTGACCGCTCCGTTGGCCGAGGCATCATAGTAATGATGGATGAGCAACGTTCTGCCACCATCAATATAGGCCGTCTGCCCTCCTGGACCACGCACGTTTCCATAACTCTGCAAGAGGAGTGTATAACCACCACTGGTCATAGGCGTCCCATTCTCGCTGACGTAAGGGCCAGTAATACTTGTTGAGCGACCATAGACGATTTTATACGTGCTGCTTGAACCCTTACAACAATAGTCGATGGAAGCAAAGAGATAGTAGTAACCGCTGTGGTATGTAATAGAAGACGCTTCAATTGCATCCGGGGAGGGCCTCTGCGCAATTGAATAAAGTCTGGTGTCAACGGTCGAAAGCTTAAACGTAACGGGATCCAGGCGGCGTAACTTCAGTCCACTCCAGAACGAGCCGAGTGCAAGCCAGGGAATGTGATGGGCGTCATAGGAAAAATTGGGATCGATAGCATTAAAATTGTCTGTTCGCGTCGATCTGATTACCAGTCCCTGATCAACCCACTGATATTGAGAACTCGTGGCATCGAGAGTTTTATTGGTAGCGAGGCCAATGACAGAGGTGTTCTTCCCAAATTGTGAGCCTGCATAGTACAGATGGTAGACGCCGTTAGCATAGGAAATATCTGGTGCCCATAGATCGGTGATATTTCCTTCCGCTTGAGTGATCCAGGATGGAATTTTTGAGAAAACTACGCCAGATAAGCGCCAGTGGATAAGATCGGTCGAGGTTCTGATCTGAAGACCGCCTCCTGTTGAGAAGACGTACCAGGTATTTCCCTGTTTGATCATGCTTGGATCGTGCGCACTCAGATTTCCTTGTAGGGCCGGGGCAAGGACTGTATTACTCTTGCTCGACGCTGCTCCTGCATGAGGAAGTTCCCTGCCAGCCACAAAGATGCTGAGGAGTAAGGCTGCAATACTCAAAAAAACAATGGTGAAACGCGGAAAACTCGACGAATGTCGCTGCTTTTCGCGACTTTGACCTGCGGAAATACGCTTATTGGCGTTCAAATTCATAGTAAAGGTTCCTTCCTTCTAATCATGGAAAAACGTTTATGCTTACCGTATATAATGGTAGGGATTTTGTGACATCCATGCCAACAAACTCTGTCGATATTGCAATAGTAACATATTAGAGATATGCTGTCAAAATAATTCGCGCTACAGTACAAAGTGATATGAAAACAAAATGAACGAAGGCAAGCTTCCACCTTCGCCCATCTTCCTGATATCCCTTACCAATTGTAGATTCGCAAAAGAATAGGAAGCAGATTTAGCGCTCCTGTTCGGTTGGGCGAATCAAAATCTCGTTGACGCTGACATGGTCTGGTTGAGTAACGGCATAGACGATAGCGGCGGCAATATCTTCACTTTGCAGAGGCGTGATGGAGTTCACCCAGTCCTCGGTCGTCTTTTTCGCCTTGGGATCAGTAATATGCCCGGTCAACTCTGTTGCTACGGCACCTGGTTCGATCACGGTTACGCGAATGTGACCTGCAGTCACCTCCTGTCGAAGCGCCTCCGAAAAGGCAACCACGCCCCACTTTGTAGCGTTGTAAACGCCACTTCCGGCACGCGCTGTCCGGCCTGCCACCGATGAGATATTGACGATATGCCCACTCTTCTGCTGCTTCATAACTGGAAGGGTGCCATGCGTCATGTACATCAGGCCAAGGAGGTTGGTGTTGACCATGCGTCGCCAGTCCTTGG
Source organism: uncultured Chloroflexia bacterium (assembly GCA_963731415.1). Lineage (GTDB taxonomy): Bacteria > Chloroflexota > Ktedonobacteria > Ktedonobacterales > Ktedonobacteraceae > JACDAE01. Next base: position 618,275 of record CAVSVN010000011.1, on the reverse strand, counting down.
TATTCGCCCCCTCAATCTGACCCAGTAACATGAGACCTGCATTATTGACAAGGATATCGATATGTCCGAACTCATCCCTGGCTTTCTGCACGAAATTATTGGCCTGCGCCTCATCTTCTACATCACAGGCGATTGCTAGCGCTTTGCCACCTCCATCACTGATGCGTTTGACGAGGTCGTGTAAGCGATCCTCACGACGCGCCGACAAAACAACTGCTGCGCCCTCTTCTGCTAAAGCCAGTGCAGTCGCCTCACCAATGCCCGATGACGCTCCTGTAATAAGCGCAACTTTTCCCTTTAATCTCTGTGCCATATCTATTTTCTCCTTATGGTGATATGTTGCAATGTGTTCTCTGGATTACACGCCTGGGGAGAGGAGAGGGGTTACAGTAACTCAGGCTACCTATAAATAATTGCTCTTGCTTTTTCCTACGCTATCATTATATACTCCATGCATCACATTTGTGGAGTGTTCCCTCATTAAATGAATTTTCTGAGATCGCTTGCCAATCCTTCTTTTGCATTATTGTGGAGTGGACAGACTATCTCTCGCCTGGGAGATAGCTTGTATACGGTTGCGCTGGCATGGTGGGTTCTGGAGAAAACGGGATCGGCTACGGCTATGGGCCTTGTCCTGATATTCTCTAGCATTCCGATGCTCCTCTTTTTATTGTTTGGCGGCATCGCAGTAGATCGCTTTTCACGTTTCCATCTGATGTTGGCCTCAGATGCCCTACGCACTCTAATTGTCATTGTGATAGCTTTCCTGGCTTTCACCCAGAGACTGGAAGTATGGCATGTCTGGGTCACGAGTGCTCTTTTCGGCGTGGTCGATGCCTTTTTTTATCCTGCCTACACCGCCATTGTTCCCGATATCGTCTCTCCCAAAGACTTACCGAGCGCAAATTCACTCAGAACCATTAGTCTTGAGCTTACGGGGTTAATCGGCCCTGCTATCGCAGGTTGGATAATTGCACGAGGGGGCACTTCACTCGCATTTGCCTTCGATGGAATGTCCTTTGCCCTTTCTGCCTTCTGCCTCCTGACAATTTCACGCAAACATGTCCTTTCACAGACAATCTCCGTTGAGTCGAGCACTCTCCATGATCTGAGGCAAGGAATTCAGACCGTTCTGCAATCTCCCTGGTTATGGATTACTATTGCGATCGCTGGATTGAGTAATCTGACTCTGTCCGGTCCGCTAGAAGCAGCCTTGCCTTTACTAGTGAAACAGCGCTTTGGGGAGAATGCTCAGACGTATGGCTTTTTAATGGCCCTTTCTGCGCTAGGGTCGATGCTTGCAGCAGTCTGGATTGGACGCAAGAAACGTCTTCGCTATCGGGGATACCTTACATATGGTGCCTGGCTGGTAGCAAGCCTGATGCTTGCGATAATGGGTCTACCATTCCCTATCATCGGTATGATGGTCGTGCTCTGTATTTTAGGAACTGCAATTGGTACTCTCAATTTGACCTGGATGAATAGCTTGCAAGAACTGGTCCCTTCTGACCGCCTGGGACGCGTTGCAAGTATTGATGCGCTTGGGTCATATGCCCTCACACCTGTTGGCTATGCCCTCGCAGGTATCGCTGCAGATCACTTTGGAGCGGCTCTCGTCTTTTTGATCGGCGGGATTATCAGCATGCTTGTGATCGCTCTTGGGCTACTTCATCCTTCCATTCGTGCCGTCGATTAATCTCTCTCTTTAGCAGAAATTTTGTTCGGGCGTGGTAAAAAAGCGTTAAATGTAAAATAAGAGTATAGAGGATGACCTACTGGTAGGGGAAGGGGCAAACACAATGGACAAGCCCTCTACCAGTAGGTCTATGAGAAAAAGACGGGCACTCTATTCTGGCTATATTAGCCAGCCGTATCGCCATCAAAAACAGGTCCGTTATTATCACTATTGATCTCGGTCGGGTCAGTTGACGATGGGCGTGGCTTTTGCTCATCAACTTTTTTTGCATGTGTAGCATCAATCTTGCGTACATCTGATCCTGAAGACGGAGCGGTGCCAGCATCTACGTCTGAAGATTGAGTTACATTATCACTAGTAGCAGGAGTATCGGTCGTTCCCCCCTGAATACTATCGATACCAGCCGTTCCGGTCTGGTCTATATTCGTTCGTGCGTCTTCACTTCCCCCATTGAATGGAGGAGGTTGTCCAGAAGCTTGATCTGTAGAGCGATTCGATGCCACAGATGGTTGCTCCCTCAAAATTTTGGGAACCTGCTCTTGAGAAGATTTGCCCATTTCTTTTCTCCTCTTTGAGATATATACGTTCCTGCATCACGACTTACTGCTAACCAGCTCTTGTACCTGCTCGACCACACTCTTATCAGCCTGAGCAGAAGGTTCGGTCTGTGTCATCAACGAAGCAGCAATCTCATATACTCCCAGTCCAATCAGAATACCTGTTGTGGTGGCGTCGCGCTCATCTTCATTCAGGAGAATAAACGGTGCCGCCGCCAGAGTCGCTCCATTCATGAAATCGAGTGAGAGGTGCCCCTTCATTGGTAAAAGCTTCAGAAGGCTAAATTCATAGCGGGTTACCAGGCTATAGGCAAGAGTACCCAGAGCCGCTCCTGAGAGAAAATTGGTCAATTTCTTGTTCCACTTGAGCATACGTGGAAGCATCAGGAGAGTGGGGGCCGTGATATAGTCAAGTACACCGTGAACGGTTGTTGGAATCAGTTTCTTCATACTATCCTCCTTTAAAGATTACTATCTGGTTCGGTTCCTATACCTTGCGTCATAAACAATTGTGCAATATCGGTTGGAAGCTGGGAGATAAGATGCTCCAGCAGTCCAAGAGTAACGACTTCGCCTAAGAGTGATGCCACGATATGAGCATGCCGCATCGCGTCTGCCACGCCTACTCCCTCTCGTTGACTTACTCGTAGCACAAACTCATCCAACGAAAATCCTTCAGCGATACCTCCTATGAGTGGCTGATTTATGTAGAGCGCGAGTTCCGCTGGAAGTTGCGAAGAAAAGTTCTCAACTTCTCCTGGCGTCAAATGTTCGGAGAGCGTTTCGAGAGTCGCTCGCACAGCATCCTGCGCCTCTTGACGTGAACTCAAACCAGCTCGATGCATGACCTCTTTTATAAATTCTTCCGCCTTCATTTGTTTCTCCTGGTTTCCGAGTCGGACACAAGCAAGCTCACGTCCCTACCCGTAAAGCACATCATTCTGTTTGCACTTATTCTGTTAACAAACACGACCAGGAAAAAGAAAATGTAACACTCAGGATGACATGCGTAGAAAGATCGTCATTTGTCTGATCAGGTCGTCGTGCCGTGGAGGTGGGATCTGCCTCCCAGCTTCATTTCCGAAGATTGCTTACAGATTAGAGCCATTATCAGCACCACCACCCGTATAAGCACTAGTTCCCTGATGAATGTGGCTCCGTTTTTGTTTTCTGACCTCGTCTTCCGTGCTCTCCTCTACTGCATCAGGCGTATCAACACCACCGCCAGTCGCTGCACCGCTGGCGTCATAGAGTGATCCTTCGCTGATCGCATCACCAGCATCGTTGGTTGGAGGCATTGTCGTCTCATCGCTCGTTGCGTCCGGTTGCTTTATAGGAACATATTGACGAGCATTTCCCACGACCATCTCTTGACTCTGCTGCTCATCGTTCTGAGACTGATTTCTTTGCTGCTGTGTCATATGCATTCCCCTCATTTGTGATTACTTCTTTAGAAAGGCATGACATTGCATGCCCTTATTCTATACACGCCTGGACGATAGACAATGATGACGCGATGGCAGGCACGATTAGAGCAAAGGATATACTTTTTTCCTAGAAGAGTCTTCAGTTTGTATTCAAAAACTGCGTTTTCCTTGACGTTATCCACTTGTTCCTTTACAACTGACTATGCGATCGGTTTTTTATAGCATCTATTGCCAGAATGTACCAAAGCTGATCAGCTGATTGTAGAGCATTTAGATAAGCCATTTCTGAAGATCAATGCGAGGGATCAACGGGTTTTCTGAAATGCAATTCACAAGATATCGAAAAGAGATTTAAGGATGAGAAGATCGAACATCGTGAAACTATCGGCAGGTCTTTGCCTGCTCGTCATACTGGCCTCGGCATTTGTTTTTGTCAAAACGGCTGTTTTCGCAGCTTCTACGATTCAGGTATTGTCATTTGAGAGCAATGGAGCAACCACAACCAACACCATCTATCCACACATAGAGGTTGTGAATACAGGAACGAGCGCTATCAGCCTGACAAACATTAAGGTGCGTTATTATTACACTGAAGATGGCACTCAATCCCAGAGCTTCTGGTGTGATTGGTCTCCAGCGGGCAGCTCGAATGTCACCGGCACCTTCACACGCCTGAGCACTCCTGTTAATGGGGCGGATCTTATCTTGAAATCGGTTTTACGACTGCGGCTGGCAATCTTGCACCTGGAGCAACGACAGAGGTACAGGCAAGATTTGCAAAATCTGACTGGTCGAACTACAACCAATCGAATGACTACTCGTTCAACTCATCCGCATCAAATTATGTTGCCTGGAAGAATGTCACTGGCTATGTCTCAGATGCTCTGAGTTGGGGAACTGAACCCACAGGTTCCTCAGCGGCTACCCCTACTCAGGCTGCAACCGCTACTCCTACCGCTGTACCGACTCAGGTCGCGACTGCAACACCTACTGCTGTGCCCACGCAGGTCGCTACAGCTACTCCTGTTCCCACTCAAGTTGCTACAGCTACCCCTACGAGTACACCGACTTCATCTGATCCTGACTCAGATCGCTACTTCCCGGCAGGTACATCGGTTGCCACAATGATATCTACAGCTTCCGCGATGTCACAGCAAAAGGTGAAACAACTGATCGAGCAGGAAGTAGATGATCACTGGAGCCTTATTCAAAGCAAGCTGGGCTTTACCACTAAAGAAAAGGCATATGCCTTCTTCCTCGGCCAGGCCACTCGCGAGTCTACTTTAAATGCTGGCTTAGAGACTGGTGGTGGATCTGCTCATTCCTATGGACCGCTGCAAGCGGCAGAAACAGCCTACGCCAACGCCAACCCAAGCTACATGCCCGAAAATGATGTGCCTGAAATGTATCAGTACGATTTCACGCCACAGAACTTCTATGATGTTGGCATCTCTATTCACATGGGCATCCGGCATCTGATCCATTTCGCCAACCTGGCGCGGGCGGCTGGCTATACCGGAGTAAACGTAGCTCAGGTATGCCCTGATCGGCTACAATACGGGCTGGGTGACAAACGTTGACCCCAATCTGCTCACCTCATATTCCGATGAAATTGGCGCACTGGCTGGTTGGTATTTGAACAACGGCCATCTATATGATAGCGCATGGACCTGGACCGGTGATTTACGTGTTGACCGAAGCAACCCGTGGGGCTGGTATTAATAGACAATAGAGACTATTACACTGTTCGCCTTCATTTGACGGTTCGAGGTGGAGTCCAGCGGGTTAATGAATGGCACCCCTATACCATACGGGACCGTCAAATAAAAGTAGCCAGACCACTATGTTGATAATGCTCACTTCCAACTTTCTTTGGAAGTGAGCATTATCAACATAGCTTTACATTGACGAGAAGGTAAAGCCTGTTCGTCAAAAGCAGGGAGCCGGGCTGCCTCGTCACACAAAGTAGAGACGCAGTGAAAATAAGTCTGTAGAATAGAATATTATAAAATTGACGCTAGCAGATACACATTTTTACTATCAGCGAACCTTTTCCCTCCCCTGTTTCGTTCTAGATGATGAGAGCGCTTTACAGGTTGCTCTCTCTAACATAATATGGCTCATCGCCATCCATAAACAGAAGAGTACATTCTTTATTATAAATGAGTTCAGGGAAAAATGTTTCTACACATCAGAGATATCTTTCATATTCTCGTACTTCCACTGCGCAATATACTCTGGAGTATGCATCTTATTATAAAGATTTATGCATATTTCTTTATCTAGAAAGAGGCTTATAGGATGTCAAAAAAAATGTACCAGGCAGAACCTTCTGCTCAGGAGAAAAAGGTTTCGCCAATACCGGGTAAGATTGAAGAAAAAGATATACGCACACCAGAACACGAAGTTGATCAAAAAACTCAGGAGGTGGGAAAGGTACCATCTGCCAAAGCTTCAGGCAATCGGAACGATATCTCTTTTGAAGCAACGCAGGCGATGCGTGCCTCAAATAAAGCTACCCAGCTAGATGTGCCAGCAGCCGAAACGACGCAGGCTGCATTGATGCGTATCAACAAGGAAGATAAGCTCAAACCACTTCAATCGCTTTCCCCAATTGCAGCAAAACTTCCGAAACGGAGCCAGGCTGCAGCGGCACAAAGGTTGGGCGATGTGCCGTACAAAGTGTCCCCCGGCGTCTCCTATGAAGCATCCCATCATCGACTCCATGATTCAAAGTGGCGACTGAAACGGCATTGGAAACGCAAGAATCTGCGTTCGAGCCGTTCACGCGACGCCGTCCATGAATATAAAGCGGTGAAACGGGTGATGCTACCTATCGGGATAAGTATTATCATAGTCGCCGTGCTCACCGCCTCAGTCTGGACATACGTAAATTATTCAATCAAAGATACCAATAGTCACTACCAGGCAAAAATAACGACACTGGCCGACATTCTTCCAAAAGATAATTTGAAGATGTACGATGCGAGCGGTCATCTCTTATATCAGGCGGTTGATAATGGGGTTCAGACTTCGGAGCCACTGGACAAGATTGCGCAAAACCTACAAAACGCAGAGATTGATATAGAGGATCAATACTTCTGGCAGAATGACGGATATGACATTACGGGTATCGTCCGTGCAGCTATCTCTGATCTCAGCAGTGGGCATATCGTTGCTGGTGGTAGCACGATTACCCAACAGCTTATCAAAAATACGATTGTAGGAACTTCAGATACAGGACTACGCAAATTGGATGAAATTGAGCTGGCACCAGAGGTGACGCGCTACTATACTAAACAGCAAATTCTTAACATGTATCTGAATACAATATATTACGCAAATGGTGCTTACGGAGCTGAAGCAGCAGCACAATTATACTTCGGGCTGAAAGATAAGCCCAATAATCCCGCATCCAATCAATTAGATATCGCTCAGGCCGCTACGCTGGCGGGTATACCCAGTAACCCGGATCTGCGTAACCCTATCTCCTATCCACAAAACAGTTTGATACGCACACAGCAAGTGCTGCAACAGATGTATAGAGTTGAAGACAATTAATGCTCAGCAATACAACTCAGCGCTGAAGGAGATTAAGAAGCCTGGTTTCGCTTCGTACCATGCACCCGCCCAGAGTCCACACGCGTGGCATTATCAAGCTTCACGGTGTACGCGCTGTCAGAGTTAGCCAAAGATCTGCATATGAAACCAGCTGATCTTTCACGCTCGGGTTTGATCGTCAAAACGACGGTGAACTCAATCTGCAAACAAAGGTGCTGAGCGAGGCCCAGAACGATATCGCCGCCATCCGCGATACGAATAACATCCACAATTCTTCGGTCGTGATGATCAATCCTCAAACGGGCGCAATAGAGACATTGATCGGCAATATTGATCCAGCCCATGACTCCTTCAATGTTGCAACGCAGGGCTTTCGCCAGGCAGGCTCTACGATGAAGGCATTCACCTATGTCACTGCCTTTGAGAATGGCGTCAGTCCAGGGCAAAAAACAAACGATAAACTTCAGACATTTTATTATGAAGGCGATAGCTTTCACACCGGATAACTATGCAGGCGTTCACCATGGTTGGATTACTTACCGCCAGGCGTTAGACTGGTCGCTCAATATTGATGCAGTAAGACTGGAACTATCACCCCAGGTAGGTGTGCAAAACGATTATAATACTGCAGAAAGGGCTGGGCCTTGGCGCAACTAATGGTGATTTAAATGAGACATTCACATTAGGTGCAATGGGCGTACACTTACTCAACGAAACCTCAGCCTATGGCACATTCGCCAATGGAGGCGTACACGTTCCCCCGCATGCGATCGATAGCGTCACCAATCAGCAAGGCAAAATCATCTATAAAGCATCAACAAAAGGGAAACGAGCTGTCAGCGCACAGGCCGCCTATATATTGACAAATGTACTGGCTGATAATGCGACGCGTGACAAAGAATTTTTCCCTGTGCTGCTCTGGACCTCTATGTAGGAGATCAATGCTATGGAGGAACAGTGATTCCTGCCGCCGTCAAGACTGGCACGACAAATGATTTCGTCGATAATCTGACGATCGGGTATACGCCCAATCTTGTGACAGGTGTCTGGTCGGGCAATGACGACAACTCGCCGATGTACAACATCATTGGTATCACTGGTGCAGGTACGATCTGGCATGACGCGATGATGACGGCGTTGCAGGGGCAACCCGTTCAGCAGTTTACCAATCCGGATGGAGTGATCTATAGCCCGGTGTATAGGGACCTGGTTAAGGCATCTTAGGTTCAGATTAGGGAGGAAGGAGCGATTCTGGCATAGTACAGGACTTGCCAGACATTGTTTCTTCTTTAGCCCACTGTCCCGACCATTAAAGCGTTTGCCCATCTGTGACGAGGATATGAAGGCTCTGTTAAGGGACCGTCTGAATTTCCTGAATAGTTTTTTTCATCACAGACGTTCTTTCACTTACTCAAAAGAGTGCATATTGCACAATCATACACGTTATGGTATTTCCCTATCAAAAAGGTAAGTTACCATGTATATATTCAGATGCATGAAGTTAAGACGCTGTGACAATAGAATACATTCCCATTTGTTATCGAGGTTGATGAAAGTTTATTGAGGGTCGATAGTAGCAACCTCTTCTAACACCTCGTTCTCTACGCCCAGATAGACCTGCCGGATAACATAATGGCCCTCTTGTTCCTTTTCAGGATAAAACGTCACCAATGCAACCACATTCTGGAAGAGCATATCATGGGAAACACGTTTTGCGCTCCCTATCTGTCGCAGAGGTAGCATAGCACTGTGCAACCGCCCATAGATGGCTCGTTTTATCCAGGACTGTCCAACGATCAGACGCTTATCTCGCTGTTCCAACACATTTCTGAAGGGGCTGGCAACGAGTTGGAGCAGGACAGGACGTTTCTTGCGAGGAAAGAGCGTGCGACGCGCTTTCATGGAATAAGAGAAGTGCACATCACCCGATAAAATGATCGATATCTCTCTTGCGTGCAGCCAGCAGTTCAACGAGTTCATACCACGTTGCGCCGAAAACTGGCCAGTGATCAAAGCTCATACGCAAGGCTATCTTCTGTTGCCTACGCGCCAGCACACGTCCCAGGCCACGTAAAAGACCGGAAGATGCACGCTGAAAAGGTCGTACTCCCATGACGTATTCCGCGAAACCAATTAAGGGTGGCAATATGGCGGGAACCGATGATACGAGTAAGGTGGTTACTGCTGTATGCTCTTGCATCCAGATACGCAACTCTCCCATCTGCTCCTGACTCATAATACGGGGAGCAACGTCGGCCGGGTCCGTTCCATCTAAAATAGCCGGGCGATCGCAACGTACATCGGCTACAAATATAGGCGGCATCGTTGGAATATCATAATGCCATTTGAGCGTACGTTCTTGATATACTGCCTGGCGTATACGTACACGTAATGCCTTCCAGAGCATCCTGACCATCGTGCGCAGCTTGCTGCATAATAGTCAGTAACATGCTCATCATCCAGGCTTTGCATTCCAATATTGCCCCAGCCCTGATACACCCAGTAAGCCACCAATCCATCCACCAGCGTCCGCTCAAATCCATGTTGTAGCGCATATGCCCGCCATGTAGATGAGGTGTTCCAGGCATTGGAGATCTCATGGTCATCGAAGATCATATAGGTGGGCAACACTGCGAAGACCTGGCGTATCCCTTTATCGGTCCATGCCTCCATATACATGCGGGCAAAATCTTCAAACGATTGTGTAGGACAGGTTGAGATGCCGGATCTGGTCGGGCCTGAAAGCGGATCTGTTTTCGTCTCCCACGTAAGTCATCAGCGTAGATTTGATCGCCAATAAGCAATAATAAACGAGGCCATACCGATTCCCGTTGCCTCAATGGAACCTATTAACCAGGAACCCAAGCACTCAACGCATCTGGCCCAACAGCAGACAATTTGCGACAGGAGCCATATGCCAGTCGCAAAGTATTCTGGGCATCAGGTAGATCAAGTGTACGAAAACACTGTACATTTGTTTCTTCTGCAGATGGAATAACAGACGCTATCCCCTGCGTAGAATTGCCTACTCGATAGTTATACCAGGTTGCTGGCTGCAGGCCATTTAACTGGGAAAGGGCATAATATCGTCCTCCCACCGTGACAGTCCGCGAACGAACAGTAAACGTGCGATGGCTCTTGCCCCGGACATACTCACAGGTTGCCATAAGTGTTACTTCACAGGGATGGTTCCACTCGGTCCAGATAGCGACTCCATTGGGACGAATAGCTCTTACGAAAGGACCAACACGCAAATCTTCCACGACTTTTCTTTCTCTCAACTAATCCAACATCTCATAACTGAGTCACAAGTAATACCACGAGGAGACCGTTCAAAAATAGGATAAGGTAGAACTTCGCTATTTTTGAATGGTCCTCTATTCACAGGGGTCAGGACACAGGAACGAGTTGCCACTGCTGGCTCTGTCCACCGCTACTGGTCGCCTGAATTACCGCTGCCACATCTGCGGTGGATGCACCAGCGACATCCACCAGCAATCCGCTCTCACGACTCACAATGGTATAGTAGCCTCCACCAGCACTGACAAATTGCCATTGCTGATTGGTACCACCATTATTCGTCCATTGGTCAAGTTGTACTCCAGGCAGTCGTCACCTGGTTTGGAACATCCAGCACTTTACCGCTATTGCGGTTCACCAAGTCATAATAGCCATTACCCGCGTTGACAATCTGCCATTGCTGGTTGGCCCCCAGTGATCCGTATACTGAATGATCACGCCACCATCGGCTGTAGATTGCCCAGATACATCCATGACCTTGCCGCTATTACGGTTCACCAGTTCATAATAAGGCATTGGGTGTTGGTACAGCGACCAGTTGCCACTGCTGACTCCGCGTTTCCATTACTCTTCGCTCAACTACTGCTGCACCGTCCGTAGTCGATGCACCGCTAACATCCGCCAGCAATTCACTATTGCGATTGACAAGATTGTAGTAGCCTCCACCAGCATCGATGAACTGCCATTGCTGGCTCATGCCAGTCGGTGTCAGTTTGCTGATCAAGTTGCGTTCCGGGCGTGGTTAAAGAACTTTGCACATCCAGCACTTTGGCACTATTCAAATTCACCAATTTCTGATACCCATTGCCATCTCCTACAATCTGCCATTGCTGGCTGGTCGCCACTTGATCCGCAGATTGGATAATTGTGGCATTGTTTGCAGTAGAAGCACCTGCCACGTTCAGAACTTTTCCGCTATTACGGTTCACCAGCTCATAAGCAGTTTCCTGGTACGTTGCCTGCTGATGAGGAGTAACGCTGAAGTTATCGAACTGAGCATTCTGCCAGCCGCTTACACCCAGGCCAACCTGACCAGCGGTATATGAAGTATCGGTTACGGTTCCAACCGGAACATGATCGATCTGGGCAGATGATCGTGCTGCCCTGGAAACCCAACGCGAGGTTGTGCCAGGTATTGATGCCCGGTGCCGTGACTGTCCCGGAAGCCAGAGTCGTGACCGTTCCTCCAGTAGTATTTTTCAGAATGCTCCAGGCACCGCTACTGGTGAGGCGCAGATAATAGGCGTTGATATTCGCTGGCGAAAATCCTGCCTGCGTGCCAACACGCCCCATGAATTCCTCATAACCTGCCTGCTCTAATAATGCATCACTACTTACAGTATAATCGGTCCACGACAGATCACCCATGATGGTATAGGGATCGCTGGTGCCATCCCAGTTAATAGGAGCCACGGGTGACATCTGGCGCAAGCAATTGCCGCTACGACCTCCGCCACATGCCGCGATCTCGAAAGGAACCATTCTGGTCCGCGAAGTAGCGAGCCTCATGGCTTATCGTGTAACGATCGAAGTTATCGGAGTACGGAAGACCGAGAGCGAAGTGGGTGGTCCAGCATACTGTCCCTTTTCCCTGACCCGTCTTCGTCGAGATAGTATAGACATAGCCCGGTTGCACTGTTAGCGAATAGGCACCATTGACTGGCGTAATATCCTGCTGGTGCACAAACCAATCGTTGGAATTCGCTGAATTGAGATTGGTAGCCCAGACATGGACGGTTCCAGTCGGAAGACCACCCGTCACTTGCATATTGACCGTCTGAGCGGCAGTCGCATCGACGGTTTCAATAACAGTACTGTAATCGGATTTATTGGGCGATCTGAGTGTCACATAGCTGCCATTGCTATTGCTTCCACCCAGATAGCCACTGGCACTGTCGATGTACTGCCAGCCGGGACTGGTAAATTGCGTCGTTTGCGCCGTTACCCAGAGCTGTTTGCCAACGCTATAATTGCCCGACCAGGGCTGGTTCGCAACCATCAACCCGACCGTATTATAAGGAAGATTGGGATAGATAGCAGCAACGAGCGGCCAGTTGATATATGCCGTCATCTTGCCATCGATATAATCCCGATTGAAGGCACGGGCCATCGCCGTAGCACCGCTATTCTCATCCTGCGAACCGTTCTCGCTGGCCCACAACGGCTTATTCAAGCTTTGCGCATTGGCGGTGCTGGGACAGGATGTAGCGCTACCACCATCACCACCCGTACAGGGATAGTGCACACCGACGATGTCGATTGAGTTGTTAAATGTGGGATCACTGACCATAGCATCGGCCACATCCCATCCCGAATCGGCTCCAACTACTTTTGTCGCAAGTCCATTCGCCTTCAAAGCAGTCTTGAGATTCTCATACCATGTCTTGTTATAGCCTCTTTCATTCCATCCACCGAGGTAATCGATGGTGAGATTGTAGTGAGCTTTCGCGCCTTTGATCCAATTGACATAGTAATTAATCATATCCTGCGACCAGAAATTGCCATTGCCGATCCAACCAGGAGCACCCCAGGCCAGAGCATACAGTTTGATATTGGGGTTACGCGCTTTGGCCTGTGTCATCAGCCACCACTCGTAGCCGCGACCAAAGTTCTGATCATTGGCGGTATGCATATAACTGGGTTCGGAACCATCGGTCGAGTTGGTATCACCACCGACCTCAACCTTGAGAATTTGCAGATCTGCACCGTAGCCGGGCTTGAAGAGATAGTCGAGAATCTGGTCTACGATAGGGTTCGGGATAGTCGACGAGGAGGCGCGTATTGCCACCACCACCGCTAATCGCACCGATGCCATCAAAGGTCTTGCCGCTTCCCTGTCCATTGATGGTAATCGCCGTGCTGACAGTTGCCGCCGCCTGTGTGGGTACTGCATAAAGCGTCAACATGCCTATAAGCAATATGCCCATGCCAAAGCCTCGTCCCAAAGAGAGAAACCGCCGGGAAAAAGAGTTGGGGATTGTTGAGACAACGAATAATCTCCGTCTCATGCATTATTCTCCTTCTTGAAGAAAATATTTTCGCAACCATGCGAAGGGTAAAAATAGAAATTACATACATCATTGTATATATGCCAATATAGAATGTGAAGAAAACATCCTCCCCACACTATATATAACATCCTTTTCTCATTGCATATTTGACAATTATAAACGTCCATAGGAGGAACGTACAATCAGGAAAAAATAAAAAATGGCTGACGAAATGCTTCCTTATCGCAAGATATAGATAGGAAGCGAGCTTCTTTAGAGAAGTATACTTAGCATATTGATTAATTTCAAGGGCTTCTGGCACAAGGAAGCTTCTCAACACTTTCTTTTTCTCTCTTTTGGTTTCTATATCGCAATGTATGGGCTATGTTTACGATACTCCGCGTTCACGGTACTCAGACATGATCACCCGTACTAAAGAAAAGTATCGCAATTGTGGCCTTCTGTGGTATACTTAAGGTACCTGCATGGCGTAATGTTGCTCAGAGTAGATCGTCTATTGGAAGCTACGCGATACGGGACGTTTTTGAGGGGGATAAGCCCCTAGAATTGAGATGAATAGATGTCGTTGACTGACCGAACCCTGTATTGCCGCGATTGCAATCAAGAATTCACTTTTACCGTTGGTGAGCAGGAATTTTATGCAAGTCGGGGATTGACCAATGATCCAAGCCGTTGTCCAGAATGTCGGGCCGCACGCAAGCAGTCTGGCGGTGGACAAAGAAGTTCCTTTGGCCGTGGTGGCGGCGGCGGTGGCGGGGTGGATACCGTGACCGCGAAGCACGCCAGATGTATAGCGCTATCTGTGCCAATTGTGGCAACGAGACCCAGGTACCCTTTCAACCGAGAGAAGATAGACCTGTCTATTGCAATGACTGCTATCAATCGCAACGTCCCGATCGTTCAAACGACCGACGATCACGCTGGTAATCTTCATGAAAGAGGTTGAGCTGTCCTTCCTTCAAAATCTTAGTGGTTCTCTCCTTCTCGGTAAGCAACATATCAGGAAGGATTTTACATGAAGATGAATAGCCAATCACGATCCTTTGCTAAGCAAGTGCAGGTGGATCTGCTCGCGCTTGATGACGCCGACCTTTTTCATATTGTGCACCAATGGGTGAATGGGAGCAATTCTTCTGGATTGCCAGAAGAGGTGCACTCCGCATTAGGATACACTCGTGTCCTTGTGGAGGCACAAATGCTCCCTCACCTTGCCTATGAAAAAGAAACGTCTACCCAGTGGCTTGCTCCTTCGCCACAAAATCTTCGTACCCTTATCACCGCAATGGACGTAAATGTATTTACCCACTATGTCATCACTGCTGCCTTCCAATCGCTACACTTGACCTATCCCGATTGGTATGAAGGCGTGACGTTCAATGCACATCTCGCTAATTACCTGCGCCAGATGAAAAAGCGAACGCCACATTGATAGACTCTCACAGCGATACCGTCTGCAGTTGTCGGACCGGGGAGACGCTCTGATACACATCCAGGAGCTTTTCCGCACTCTCATCCCACGTCGGTAGAGCAACCTCCCCTGGAATAAGCGGCTCCTCTATCTGCTGCATTGCTGCAATTGCAATTGCTTCAGGAGAACTGTTCAAAGGAATAGAGCGAATCAGTCCCTGCTCAGCCAATTCTTGCAAACCTGCTGCATGCATTCCTAAAACCGGGCGCTGCAGCGATAGCGCTTCCATTACTGCAATAGGATGCGCTTCATATTCACTCATCAGGGCCACTAATGACGCCTCTGAGAGAATCCTTGCCATTGCCTTACGTTCACTGGCTGGTATCGCTCGGATCTCCACCAGGTCTGCAACACCCAGTTTCTGCGCCAGTTTGCGCAACGAGCTTTCATAAGGACCAGCCCCTAAAATTAAGAGTCGCGCATCTGGTCGCCGTTCGCATATTTTTGGAAGCGCCGCAATCATATGCTGGTGCCCCTTGTAACGCTCCAGCCGCCCTAGCGAAACAATAAGCGTGGAATCAGTTGTATCCTGTAAATGACTTGTTATGGCTGGTAAGGTTGCACCGTTCGGAATCACACTAAAGCGCTCAGATGGAAGATGTAACACGTTGCTGAAATATTCAGCCTCAAAGTATGATACACCGATCAAACGCTCGGCGTCCGCCAACAGGGGACGAAGCATTTTCCATTGTGCGGCACGAAGCTTCGTTCGGAGAGATGATGAATGACCACCCGTATGAAATGTGACGACAAAAGGGATATGGGCTTTGCGAGCCGCCATCATGGCTAATGGCGGCACAATCGTATGGCAGCCCTGGCAATGGACGAGATCCCAACCTCCCTCTTTGATGAGAGAATACATTTCAGGCGCGATATAAAAGTCGTTTTTTTGCAAGAAGACAGGAACACGAATAACATGCATTCCTTCATACTCTGCCTCTCTGGGCAATGGTGTCTCGGACATAGAAGGCAACGTAGTCAAGATCGTCACATCAACGTTGCGCTGCGCCAGACGACGACCAACTTCATGCACGTGCGTCTCTATGCCTCCCATATAAGGAAAATAGCGCGGCGTGACCATTAACACACGGAGCTTCTCTGTCGTTCGTACGTTCATCTCTGTTACCTCATCAATACCATTACTCTAGCTATCATCAACCTTCTAGTCTCTATATCGGCACCATTTTGATTTTCATGAGGAGTTTTTGGGAAAAGAGAACACTAGGCCAGAGAAGCCGCCGCACTATTACGTAAAGCTAGCGTTCCGCTGAGATAGCCGGACGCGGTACACAGCAGGCCCACAAGAATCGCACCAGAACGTGCGACACCATACAGGTTGCGTTGAACAACGGTATCGCGTAAGCCACAAAGCATTCCCGCTGGAAGCGTCTGCATAGTATAACTACGCTCTGAAGAAAGGGCGTCTCCTGCCCCAACCATCTGCGCGACCTTCGCTTTTGAACGCCCCTCAAAGAAACAGCGGGAGAGGAAGTAGCGCAACTTTTTACGACTGGATGCAATAATGTGTCGCACCTTTGCAGCAGGCTCGTAGAGCAACACTCCATCAGGTTGATAATGCTGCACCCGTATACATAACTCGGTCTCCTCACATCCGACAGGATGCGCATTCACACGGCCCAGTTCACTATGAAAACCGCTGACTGCTGCCAGTGCTTCGCGACGAAATGACATATTGCAGCCGATGAAGTTGCGCACCGGGCCAGCATGGACTGGCAGGCCACGATAACTGCACCCTACTACCCATTCAAACTCTTCGGGGAACCACGAAGGGCGGCTATCGGGCCACGCTGATCCAACATAGCCCCCTACTCCCATGACATGTTCGTCCCTGTAGCATTGCGCCATATTGAATAACCAGTCCTTATCTGCGATAGCATCGTCGTCGATGAAGGCAACAATTTCACCAGAAGCATGAGTTATTCCCACGTTACGTGCCTGGCTCAGGCCACGAGGGCCTGTATTCTCAATAACAGAGATAGCGGGAAATTGAGCGCGTACACGTGTTGCAAGCTGTGGATTGTTGTCGATAACCTGAATAATTTCGTATGGCTGTAAGCTCTGTTGCTGTATCGAAACAATTGTTGCGGTCAGAGTATCCCAGCGCTTGTCGTTGTATGCACAGATGATGACAGATATGTTCATGGTATCAATTCCTCTCTTTCCTGATAGATAGGCATGTTCCACGTCGGGGTCGTAAACGTGGCCCCGACGCAGGTTTAGCGATATGCGGCGCTTAATGAGGGATGGATGGCTGTTTTTGCGCTCATGCGTTCGCGCAAAATGGTCTTCAGGATACGCCAACCGTCATTGAGAGCCTGTAATTTGCTTTCGCCGAAGAGGCGATCAGCCTCAAAACTGGGTACTTCTTTAATGCGGAAGTTCGCCTTGCAAGCACGAAGATTCATGAGCGTTTCCACCTCAAAGCCTGGACAATCGATATCCAGTTCGGGGAGGCAGTGTCGCCAAAAAGCATTATAGCCATAACAGAGATCAGTAAACTGGACTTTGAAGAAGGCATTGGCCAGCAAATTGATTACACAGTTACCAAACCAGCGTATCCAGGTAAAATCTGCACTGCCACCATCTCCAATATAGCGCGATCCTTTGGCGAAATCCGCACCTTCCATAAGAGCATCAACGAAAAGGAGGATCTCCTGTGGATCATTAGAGCCATCGGCATCAATCATCACGATGATCTCGCCTGTAGTCGCCGCAAAGCCTTCTGTTAACGCGTTGCCTTTGCCTTTGCCTGACTGCCTGAGAATACGTACACCGGGACGCAATTCCTTTGCAACCTGTATAGTATTATCTTTCGAGCCACCATCCACAAGAACAACTTCGGTGACAATATCAGGTAAATAGGGAAGGACATAGGGAAGGTTCCTGGCCTCATTCAAAGTTGGAACAACGACGCTGACGCTGGGAATTTTTTTCGCTTTGTCCATTGTTTTTTACTCCTCTTTCATAGCATAATTTTTTTATTGGCAGAGTTTATACATTTATTTTTTTGAATTCTGGTTATATATTCGACAGAATTGAGTGAAACTTAAGGGTACAGGAGATTTGTTAGAAAGTTGCGCCTTTTAGCTTTGCGTCTTTTGTGTTGGCACCACTCATGTTCGCTCCTTTCAAGTTCGCTCCACTCAGATCGGCACCTTCTAGATTTGCTCCGCTCAGGTCGGCATTGGCTAGATTTGCACCTGTAAGCTTCGCTCTGGTTAGCGTTGTGCCATGGAAGCTGCTTGAGCTGAGGATAGCACCCGTCAATGTCACACCACTCAAGTTGGCGCTAGCCAGGGAGATAATAGGTCCACTCATCGCTCCTGCTCCTGCATTTACCTGGATCAGGCCCACATTATGTAAAAATTGAATCACCACAGCCTTGCGAAGCGGGTCAGCACTAAAGCTATTAAGTATATCCATCGTCCTTGTTTGAGCTAGCATCCTTTCTACACTACCAGGGCGTGATAGGAGTAAAGGTGTAGAACTAGATAAAATGAGAGATGATATGCTATCTAAATAGTTCGTCAGGCTCTGCTCATGTTCCTGATCGACTAAACTATTTAGCTGTGCAATAACACTGGCCTCTGGAGTGGCTATCTGCTTAATCATAGCCTGTTGTTGCAGAATTTCTTCGTGCGTTGAAGACTTCTGCTGGTCAGTTAATTGCTGCATCAGGCGATCTTGCACGATGATCTGTTGCGCCAATTGATCTTGTACGGTGGTCTGTTGCGCCAACTGATCTTGCACGACGGTCTGCTGCATAGCGAAACGGGCGAGGACTAGAAATACTGAAGCAGCAACGACAAGGAGGAGCAAGAACGGCAGCCAATCCCATAAAGTCTTCCCTCTGAAACCCAATAGACCAGATATCCCGCGAGGCAATCTAAGAAATCCTCCGCCGGCTGATCGACGATCCAAAGGTGAGCGGGTGCGAGGTGGGTATGTTGTATCCCTTATTTTATTCTTACCAGAAGACTGTATTCTCTTTTGGTTTTTCGGTGTTATCGGAGGTATCCATAATTCTTCCTGGGATGTACTTGATTTACTCCTCTCCAAAACGGCTACCTTCTTTTGATTTTTCTGTGTTAATGGAGGCAACCATAAGTTATTATCTGATTCGATAGAGTTGGATGGTTTCATATTAATTCCTCTGACACGATAAACCTGACCCTACACCTACGAATTCACAAATAACAGCGATCCGTCTTAGCACAAATTTCTTTTACACTGTTTGCACTTCACTTTTTGTGCCCGTGAACCAGCCCAACAGCACCAGACAACCACAGTAGAGAATAGCGGCAACAACATAGATAGCACAGGCACCATAGATCGCCTGATTCTGGGCCAGGAGAGTGCTCCCAATATAGATAGCAACACCGATGAGGAGGGCAAGGGTGAACAAGCCGACCTCAAACGGTAGGGGATAGATACGCTGATTTACGAAATACATAATGATGGTAAGCAGGATGTACGCGATGAGGGTCGAGAGGGCCGCGCCCATAGATCCATAGAGAGGAATCAGGACAAAGTTGGCGGCGACATTGATTACAGCAGCAATTGTCATCACCAGAGCAATAAACCATGTTTTGCGCTTCACTCCAGTTCCAACCGTAAAAATACTATAGACGCCGTAAAATACAATCGATACAGCGATGATAGGGATAATTGGTGCCGAGGGATGGTAGGAAACAGGGAAAAGGATATTCAGCAGGGCCACGGCAACGAGCGAAAGCACGAATGCGGCGGCAAGCAAGAGAATGCAAAACCAGCGGAATACAACCTGAAAAGCCTGTGGTGCATCTTCCCGTTTGGCGATCGCAAACATGGCGGTCGGCCATGCCAATGTAAAGGGGGCTAGAACTACAACATTCAATGCACCACCCAGAGAATAGGCAACACCATAGCTTGCAGTCTGAGCCAGGGAGCCAAGGCGGCTGAGGAGATAGCGGTCGGAAAGTTGCAATACCCAGAAGGAGAGCGTGTTAAAGACCAGAGGAACGCCAAACGACACAAGGTTACGGATAACATCCATACGGGAACTGACGCCTGCACGAAAGAGGATAAGTGGCAAGGTGCAGATCACGATACAGGCATAGCCAACTGCCGATTGCAAGGAGCGCACCAGATATCCCCATATGTAAAATACCAACAAAGGCAACCGTCGCACCCAGGGCAATGAGTAAGTTCAAAATCGATAAGATTGAAAAGAACGTGGCTCGACTTTCGGCACGCAACCAGGCAAGGCCGGGTACAGAGAAATTTTGTATCAACACCACCAGAGCGGCCATCCTGATAGCAGCGCTAAAAGAGGAGTTACCAAGCAACATAGTAGCAAGCCAGGGGGCCACCATCATAAAGACAATTGTGAGCGGTATGGATGTGAGAGATAACAGAATGACTGTGGTTGAGAGCACTTTCAGGCGATCCTCGCGCAACTCATAATCGTAATTATAGGCACGAAAAACAGCCGAGATCATGCCGAGCTGTGTGATACCAGTGATCAACAGAATAGCTGTATTGAGCACAACAAGTGCACCATAATCGGTTGTCGAAAGTGAATGGGTCAAAAATGGCGCGAGTACCAGGGCGATGATCGGCGATGCCAACGAGGAGAGAGCATAGATGCCAGAACTTTTGGCAAGGTCACGCATCAATGAAACATAACTTTGCGCCTCGGCGATCAATCTACCGCTTTTTGTGGTTTTTTGCCTATCTTGCAGCTGAACTGAATGAGTCATAATAAATCTCAACCTTCTACTACTTTGTCATCTAGTTACAGAGCGCACATGTGATGCCTCTACTCCATCCCCCTCAAGGGCAGGCTCAGTATTCTTCTCTTCCTCTTCAAAAAACAGCTTTTTGAGATAGTGTGCATTCTTTGCCACATCAAAGCGCTCCTCGAATAGTCTTGCGACCTGCCGCCCCCAGGCGATGACAGAGAGCAGGGTCGTCAAGCAAACGTGCGATAGCGGAGGCCAATGCGGAACTATCCTGTGGAGGAACGAGTAGACCATTTTTATCGTCTTCGATCAATTCGGGTATACCAGAAACAGGCGTAGAGACCACTGGAAGCTGCATATAGAGCGCCTCCATAAGTGCATTAGGAATACCATCACGATCACCATCGCTGGCAATGATGCAAGGAAGGGCAACAATCGTGGCGTGTTGATACATCTCGATTACCTGCTCATGTGCAGCTGGTCCTGGCAACTCAACATAATCTGTCAGACCCAACTCGCGTATCGTCTCCTCCAGTAGCGAACGTTGCGGTCCATCTCCAACAATGCGGCACGAAAGATATAGCCCTGCTCTTTGAGCAATATGGCAGGCCGATACGAGATAGAACAGACCTTTTTTTTCTACCAGGCGCGAGACAGCGAAAATCAAAGGAACGTTCTCCTGAGGATGCGGCTATACTCTCAGGCGGGAAGAGCTGCAAATTCAAACCAACATAGAGACAATGGATGCGCTCAGCAACGGACTGAGCGACCAGTTGTTGCAGATAATGTTGATTATAAATACTGCAAGTAGCCACGAAATGAGCCATGCCCATTTTATATGCAAGTGTAGGTTTGCGGGAGAGAAAAATATCGTAAGCATGAGTCATAAAGCTATAGGGAATATCTGTGAACTGATGAACGATCTGGGCAACAGATGTAGCTCCTATCGCAAAATGTGCATGCAAGTGGATATTTCCTGTTGCTTGATCTGCTCAGCCACATAGACTCCATAGCAGAGATACGAAAGCGCTGCACGAGGATCATGATAGGCCAGAGTGAGTAGAGCAGTACGCAAAAAACTCCGGGGGCCTTAAAAAAGCGTCGCAGCAGCTAGCAGTAAGATCAATCTGGATTGATGAGAGAGATAGGTGATGGGTATCTGCCCACTCCATCTCCTGTAGCTGTCTCCCGTGGTGGTGGCTTAAACAAAGAAAAGACACGTAACGACAAACCCTGGCGCTGTAATTCCAGTATCTCCTGCAAAACAAACGTCTGGGAGAGCACAGGGAAGCTATCAAGCAGGTAAACGATCTTTGGTTGTGTGAATCGTGATAAGGATTCATCGGGTCGTGCCTCTCTTTATTTCATGTAAGGGCTTATGACAATACCCCGCCCTGGAAGATCCAATTTTACGATGCACAGATTCATAATACTCACCTGCCAAAACTCAAGTAGTACACTGAAGTGCTGAGCCATTCTTGCCGTCTATCAGATGTTGCATAGTGAGATGAACATCGCGATATACTATGCGTTGGTTCATCCGCGCGGTAAAGCTGTCGCGTTCAACAATGACATTACTATTAGCAGGCGATTTGATCGGAACAACGATCTGCCATGTTTTTTGTGGAGAGAGAACAACAAGTGGAAGAAGCGTTGGCTGCGCATTATTAATCGTCATGATGATGTGATACTTCATCTGCTTGAACTCAAAGCTATCGACGCCAATCAGAACGGAGCAACTCTGACCAGACTTTTCTGACTGTACCATCCAGAGTTGCGTAAATCCTTTGCGATGTTGGTGGAGAGCGCTATAATCGGAAAAGAGAAGAGAGAACATCACTATTGCGAGCGCGGCACAGATAACAACGCCGCAACAAGATGTTTACGTACATTCAGACGTATCTGCGCAAGCCAGAGACCATTGAGTGAATTCTTTCCACGCAAGCGCAGAGCAACCAAGACAGAACTATTGTAAACGAACTAAGAAAGACAGACCCATGAAAGCCTTGTCAGACCGATAGGAAAGAGATTGATGATGAGGCCACTGAATATATCAAATGCGATACTTAAGCCAAAACTGAGAAGCAGGCGACGAACACCATCAACCGGACGACGGTGAAAAAGCACTTCAACGAACGTATAGCCTGGCAACAAGAAGACCAGGGGAAACGCCAGCACAAGTCCGATGCTTGTATATGTCCCTGGCTGCAACATCCAGAGAAGATTAGTAGTGCAATGATTATTATTAGTAGCAGATCAAGCTGTTTTATCATGTTTATGCGCATGAAGCAACTCTCTTATATCAAAAATCACCATATCGCCACCATCAAATATTTTATTAACACCTGGCATGGTGTCAAATTTCATCATGACCTGCTCGACTCACCGGTCTGTTTATGCATCATCGCGCCAGGTTCTCCTTTCTCGAAATAGGAACCTACGGCCGGGCAGTGAGGTCGTCAGGCGAAGATCGACGACAAGATAGGCTATCTGACCACGCTCTATCAGATTCGTAATCATGCGGTGTTAAGCCGTGCATCAAAGAAAATCGGTGCAGACATCAATATGGTCCGCGATCGTATCGATAATGCGCTGATTACCAAATGTTGCCATCAGCAGTTGATTGGTGCGATCGGTTCCCATGTGGTTATTGGAGCCAAGATAGAGGATGCGTCCATGTCGCAGCCTGGATGCTCTCTGCATCAATGGAGCGCGCATCTGGCTCCAACCACGTAGGGGCTGGGTGGTGAGCCATATCCAGAACCGCCGGACGAAATATATCCACCCATAAACAGGAGCGTAATGGTAACGGTAATCATAGCAAGTATGATACCAATGTAATTGCCGTGTCGGCCAGAATTGCACGATGAACACAGCCAATGCGGCACTTACTGCGACATAGAGTACTGCCGAGGCACGATCCGCCAGTTGGATACCATTATCCGATGTCTTGAGCACCTGGCTGGCATGCAGGCCGAACGCAACAATCCAAGCAGACATGCAAGAGCATAAGAACGATAGCGTTGCCAGAGGCAGACCAGACCCAGGAGGAAGGATCACAAGAGTGAAATAGGTTCCATACTGTGCCAAGATATTTTCCCAGCGCATCGGTGCATAATTCGCACTGGAGGCAGCGGCGACGAAAGTGTTTGCCAGGATGGCTGAACACGCGTCGACAAAAATCCCAGCAAGTAAGGCACCACAGTATTATTTGGAGACTCGGCCCAGGCAACGGCTAACACAAGGCCCTACTATGCGTTAAGCCAGGTCAATTGTGAACGAAACTTTGATGAAAGACGCAACCAGTGATAGATCACAGACCATATACCTAACAGCGCAATAAAGAAAAAGTCTGTTGCGTGATGAGTACATGTAAGCGCCGCCAACATAATCACGGCCATGATTACTGTAGAGCGGCGATCACCTCTTCACATTTCGATAATTCTCCATAACATTCATTGCAGCGAACCGACTAACAACAGGCTAGAGGAGGCTACGGCTTTCAAGCGTTTCACTTCTACTGATAGTGCCTGATACGGAGTCATGATGAAAAAATAACCAGAGCTAATGGTAATGCCAGCGATTTATAGGCATACTGGGTATCAAAAAAGAGAAAATGCGGATTTACCATATAGATGGCCGCCGCAATTGAAGCCGTACGAGAGGACTGAAATAGCTCCTCGTTCATCGCAAAAAGCGTCAACGTCATCGTCAAGCGAGCTACGCCTATCAGAATAAGTGACGCATAGAAGGGGCTGATACCACTCAGCATACAGATGGCATTAGTGAGCAATTTCAAGGCCGGGATAATAAGGACTGACAGGCAACAAAGAATTGGGAGTAAAGAGATGTCCACTCGCAATCACATCATTTTCTGTGCGCCAGTGCAAAAATTCATCATACAGATAGAAATGGAGTGGGCTGGTCAGTGCTCTGATGACAATAGCAACCGACACCAGTGATACAGAGTAAGATAACACGCTCAATACGCGATGCATAGGGCGTAATCAGTCGTGCAACCATTGGTGTAAAGAGCATAAGAATGCCTGGATAGAAAAAAATCGCGTAATCTTCCCGGTCCGGCATTGCGCGAAATGGAAAAGCCATATGCAATCAGCAATAAACCTATCGCACTAACCAATCCAGTAGAGGAAGCCAGCCCCAGCTGCCAAAAAGGGAACGCTTTGCTGTTGCCAGTTGCCCTGGATCGAGTGTCTCCGGTTCCGGTCACGAGCACGCTTCAGTATGGGAGCGATTACAAAAGAATGCAGTGGTCTCCCTATCATGCGCCCTATTCTACGCAAGATTTTAAAAATGATAGATCTGTCGCAGCAGACGTTTCTCACGCGCTTCTTCGCTTTTTGCTGCTTCGCTGTTGGGCCTGGATGACGCATGCGGCTCAACAGGGCAGACAACTGCTTGTTCGTGATTCAGTAAGCCGACCAGTTTGAGTATGCAAGCTTTCTTATGACTAATGATGTTTGACGGATGTATTTATCAGATGGTCCGATGACATTTGAGAGAGGTATTACTGAGTTTCAACGCTTTCAACTTCTTTTGTGTCTAATACTTCATGATATACTTGCTCAATACGAGGTACGACTGATCTTGCCTGAAACGCCTCCACGCGCCGCTTCGCCATGTTTCCCATATATTCTCGCCTGGATGGATCCTCCAACAAGCTTTGCATCGCATCCTGCAATGCCTGGGGATCGTCAGGGGGAACGAGCAAATCCTGTCTCGCCATCCGCCACGATATCGGTCAAGCCACCCATATGTGAAGCAATCACTGGCTTACCCATACACATTGCCTCCATCGCCACCGTCGGGCATGGGATCACACCAGATCGAGGGCACCAGAGCAAGAGAGCAGCGACTCCCAGGCAGCCATGACGGCATAATGAGGCCAATCTTTGAAAACAATGACATTCTCAGAACTTCCAGCCCTGGAAACGGCCAATCCGGCGTGGGATATCCGATAAGAACCAGGGGTGGCGCATCTGTGAGTCCTGCATAGGCACGCAGCAATATCTCTACGCCCTTCACGCGGCTAAAGCCACCCACGAAAAGCAGATACTTTTCGCGCAGGCAGTTGTGCCAGATAGGGAGCAGGCATCGCCTTCCGAAAGGCCGGATCGTCCGCGATAAAGTTGGGAATAACGAGAAAAGGGATATGGCCCCTCGCCAAGTCTGTTCCCAGTAGCGACGGACCTGGCTGACGGCAATAAAGCGATCGATGGTGCCATGTGCGAACAGATTCATGGCCCAGTTGCTCAAAACCGTGGGCACGCCACGCACAGGACCATAATGGCTGGAAGCACAACTCAAGCATTTTGCAGTCCTGGTCCACTACAGGGATAGTGCCATAATACATAAGGTCAACACGAGCACAAGCGAAATTGTAATCATGCAAGGTCACGACGAGCCGCGCCTTGCTCCGCGCCTTAAGTGGCAGGAATGAGCGCACGAGCCAGTTGTGAGCATGAACGATCTCCGGTCGCTCCTTTTCAAGAACGGAATGTAACTCTAGCATAATCTCTGGATCAGGAAAAGGCGGTGGGTACTGACGCCCACTATTACTAAATAGCCAGGGCAGGTGCTGCACCGAAGAGCGCACCCGATAGACACGCACGCCCTGATCCATCTCAAACGCAGGTTGATCCTTGTGACGCATGGTAGCAACAGAGACATCATGACCACGTGACGACGAGTTCGTGGCTAAGGGTTCGGACATGTTGCTCTATACCACCGAGATAGGGTGATAGAACTGTGCAAGCATCAAAATACGCATATGCCCCCCTTACATGATTATCAATCAAGGCACCATGAAATCATACGTGTCTTATCGTCATAACAATGATTCTATCAGATAAGATTACGTACTTCCCAACGACTACGAATATACGCTATGGGCCATAGAGCAAGCCTTTACGGCGTAACATAAGAATTCTCTATGGATTACCTGCGCGTAGCGCGGCAAAGGAGGCGCATCGGTCTCAGAACGGGAACGTAAGGTGCAAAAAAGAGCGTATGGAATTTTCTTGATGAAATCAAAGATAAGGTGAGGATTTTCGGACAGCGATTTCGTCAAGTAGGCAGTATATCCCACAGAATGATTATAGGTTTGCTTACACAGGCCAAGATAATCACGGCGATGCTGGTGATAGATCAAGGATGCAGGCTCGTAGACCAGTTTATAGCCCTGAGCGACGACCTGGAAAAATACGGCGATATCCTGACTACAGCGCACCGGACCGACGCGACCGAGGGCAGGATCAAAGCCACCCACACTACGTATAAAAGAAGCGGTTAATGCCATACTCGCGCCAGTACCGAAGCGTTCGGCGATATAGGGATGCAAAGGTAATTCAGACTGATCCCCCTCGAAGGAGAAGATGCGCCGCTCGAAGCCTTTGTTATAGCCGCCAACTTCCTCGAAGAGAAGTCTGGGCTGGGGTATCAAGTTCCATTGGCAGAACGAGACCAGTGGCGCAGACCACATCGCCATCACCTCTGAAACTCTTCACCATCTCGGCCAACCAGTAGGCATCAACGACCACATCATCATCGGTAAACGCCAGTATTTCACCTTTAGCGATCGCAATGCCACAATTTCGTGCCCAGGATGGTCCCTGGCGATCTTCGCGCACATAACGCACTTCATGTGGAGGATCGGAAAGGTCTTCGATCAGTTTCACCGTTGCATTCGTATCCGGGGCATTGTCGACCACGATGATTTCATACTGCGGATAGTGCAAGGCCAGGAGGGAATTCAGGCATGCTGTCAGTTGCTGAGGGCGATCATGCGTTGGAACGATCACGCTCACAAATGGAGCATTGGCTAAAAGCTCTTCACGTTCCTCTGTACAAAGAGGAGAAGAGGGATTGAGTAGCCCTTTGCGGTAAGAGTTTTTATCTGTGGCAAGCCATCTTGTATCAAATGATGGTTAATCTGTGCATGGAGATTGCGTACCAGATATGCGGGAGCATACTCGTTAGGACTCAGTTGCGCGTGAGTGAATTGTAGCTCGACGATGCCCAGAGGTTGCGAATGTAAGCGGACAAGGCAACGGGCACGTTCATAGGAACGCTCTTTTTTCTCATCAACGGCGAATAGAGTGGGAAGGGACTGTCCTATCTCGACTTCTAACATACGTACAGGAACATACTTTGATGATTGAGCATTGATGGATGTGTTGTTCTTTTGCACCACTGCCATAGCTACCTCCATCCTTTCCTTCTGACATGGGTGCATCAACTTACGGTGGGCGCGATCAATCTGACCTCTACCTTGAAATGGGTCGTACACATTGGCAATGTTGTTTGGTTGCTAATTTCAGCATAACACCGGGTCCAAAAGGTAGTTTCAGGAGAAGGATGAGGGTGAAAAGTCTATTCGCTAGACATTGTGATATGATACGCTACAAGTATTGAGAAAGTTGTTCCCGAACGCATCTCTTAACATATATAAGGGGTTATCTATAAATGGCAGAGCAATCGGAAGAAACAAAACAATTAACACATTTAGATGAATATGGCAATGTCCGCATGGTTGACGTGACAGATAGGCTGGAAACCACTCGTGAGGCAATCGCGAGAGCACAGATACGGATGAAGCCACAAACCGTGCGTTTGATAGAAACGAATCAGATCTCGAAAGGGAGTGTCTTAGAAGTGGCGAAGATTGCCGCTATTCTGGCGGCAAAACAAACACCGCAACTCATTCCTTTATGTCATCCTATTCCAATGACGCATATTGATATACAGTTTGCGCTTGATAGTGCTGATGGCTTGATCTCTATCGAGGCACAGACGCGTACCACTTATAAAACCGGGGTGGAAGTGGAAGCATTGACAGCCGCCACAATTGCTGCGGTTACCATCTATGATATGTGTAAAGGTGTGGATAATACCATAACGCTTGAGCAGGCTTATATAGCTCGTAAGAGCGGTGGGAAAAATGGCATTGTTGAATTTCAGCCTGAAACAGGCCGATAAATATGCCACTTCATCCTCTATCAGGAATTTTGCGCCGGGAAACGACCAGAGGAGAGGTTAGCCAGTCACCATAAAATTCACCAGATTGGTGCCATCGGCATGCCATCTGCCATCAGACGTCTCGAAACTGCTAAATGCATATCCAGGGCCAGTAAAACTATCGCTTTTATGAAGCGAGAGGCATCAATGGTAACTGATTGCCCCGGCTGCAGAGTCATTGCGTCCCTTATTGCCAAAGTCAGCATTTCTCCCATCCGGTGTGCGAACAGCAATTAGCAGATCAAGAAAAGCAAAAGGAGTTGTGCAGCGATTGGTATACGTCACCGTTCCAGCAATCGTTCCACCAGTGGCAATAGTCGTACTTGCCAGTTTCAACGGTGAAGTCACCTGCAGCCCTGAACAGGGCGACTTGATAGACGCTTGATAGACGCGTACATAGTCGATTAGCGTAGATTGAGGAAAGACAGTGCTTGGATCAGGCAAGCCGGGCCAATCACCCCCCACTGCCACATCAAGCAACAGATACATTGGAGTTGTAGGGATGGCATGTGTAATGTGGCATGTCTGCCTTCCATCAATATACCAGGTAAGAGAGGTCACATTCCATATGAGCGAGAATACATGAAAAGCATGGGAAAGATTTTGTCCTGGTAATCACACATTGCGGAACTGCAGTATTATAGGTCGGACTATTTAAATGATAGGTCTGGTAAACAATCGTTGGATTATTGACCATCTCCATAATATCAACCTCATGACCAGCATCGCCGGTAAGCATCCACAGACCGGACCACATCCCCTGCCCTCCAGAAAGTCGAGCACTGATATCAACACGGCCATAAAGAAAACTAAATTTATTTTCAGTAGTAACAGCACCAGATGTATAGCCAACATTTCCATTGTTGTTTTTATCACTTGTAATATCCAATTCACCATTATGTAAACTAATGGCCTTTGCAGTAAAGTATTGCGAACCAAAATACAGGCAACAATTCTGATAACGACCTTTACCATAATCCTCGATATTCCATACACCTGTATTCAATGTAGTTGCATTGAACTCATCATGGAAAGTAAGTGCCCAACCTTTAATATCTGGCCTGTTACTTCCTCCTAATAGTAAAGGAGGGGAATGAGTCAGAGCGGAACGTTGAGGAAGTGATGTATTTCCTGTATTCTTCCCTCCTAAATTCGCACATGCGGTGGTGCTAAAAATAATGATCATCATGGGAGCGAGTATTGTACTCTAGTCGCCAATGGGAAGCCAGGCAACGTGGAGGGCGTTGCCAATAATAAAGCAGGCTCATATTCCTCTCTCTCAGTCTTTTCCACGAGATGGTAATGAACTAAATGATGAGTAAGGTCTCACTCTAAATTAACTTTACATAGATCGCAAAATATTAAAGTATCAAAGCAACTTGCCGATAGAAGATAGTGTAAGTCTGTTTAGCTTGCCTGAAGAGGATGTAAAACTTACCTTTTGTTCGCAGTTCTTTTTCATTTTCTACGCTGAAATCAAGAGTGTAGAGGAGCGGTTACAATGTCAATTGTCTCTGTTATTGGAACTGGTTATGTCGGTTTAGTAACGGGTACCTGCCTCGCAGATATGGGTAACCAGGTCACGTGTGTTGATATCGTTGAGGAAAAAATCGAGCGTCTCAAGCAGGGTATCCTTCCCATTTACGAACCCGGTCTGGAAGAAGTAGTCGAGCGCAATGTGCGTGCCAATCGTCTGCACTTCACGACCAGCTATAACGAAGCTCTGGACCAGTGCGAATTTATCTTTATCGCCGTCAATACTCCTACAGGGGCCAATCAGGGAAGCGCGGACATGCGTTATGTCGAGAGTGCCGCATGCAATATTGCACAGGAACTCGATCATTATGCCATCATTATTAATAAGAGCACCGTCCCCGTAGGCAGTGGCGATGTCGTCTCACGCGTCATTTACAATAATCTCAAGCGCTCCGAGGTTAAATTTTCGGTTGTTTCTAATCCTGAGTTTCTGCGTGAGGGATCTGCGGTGCAGGATTTCCAGAATCCTGATCGCGTGGTGCTTGGCTCATCCGAACCAGAAGCGGCGGGCGCGGTCGCACGCCTCTATCTGTCCTTACGTGCCCCCATCATGATTACCGATCTCTACACGGCCGAAATGATCAAATATGCCTCGAACGCATTTTTGGCGACGAAGATCTCGTTTATCAATGAAATTGCGCAGATCTGTGAACGCCTGGGAGCAGACGTGAAAGAGGTCGCCGTGGGGATGGGCTATGATAAGCGCATTGGGCGCGCCTTTCTGGATGCTGGCCTGGGCTATGGTGGCAGTTGTTTCCCCAAAGACGTACGTGCGCTCGCCTACATGGCCGATGAAGCAGGGCTACATCCTCAACTATTACACGCGGTCATGGATATCAACTATGATCAGCGCCACCTTGTCGTCGATAAGCTCACCAATCTTCTCGGCTCATTGCGCAATTGCACCATTGGCATCCTTGGCCTGGCCTTTAAACCCAATACTGATGATATGCGTGAAGCCCCTGCCATCGACATTATTCGTTGGGTCACCACACAAGGAGCGCAGTGTACAGGTGTATGATCCTGTTGCAACTGAGACCGGGCGTGTAGCACTTAATCAGGCAGGCATTTCCATGGATGCGGTAACGTTCTGCGAAACACCTTACGAAGTCGCTCAGAACGCTGATGCGCTTGTCATCGTAACCGAATGGAACGAGTTCAAATCGCTCAATATGCATCAGGTGCGTAGTTCCATGCGTCGCCCTGTGCTGATCGATGGGCGCAACATGTATGAGGCAACGGATATGGAGCGCTATGGCTTCATCTATCGTGGTATGGGACGTGGAACGGTTCCCGCTCCTTCCATCCTGCCACCTGAAGATACCGCAGCCTCCTTCACCGTCGCCCAACCCTTAGCCTGCGTGTAGAGGATTCGTCACACCTACCGGGCGGCGTGAATCGCGGCCCCTACATTACGATGTTGCGCTGGCTGCTTGACGGAATAGAGGCGGAAATGCTGGCCCCACTGGTCCAGATCGCGCTCGTATTGCATACCAATCTTCTCAGCGATGTAGAGCGATGCGCGATTGCCCGGTGGGATCAGCGAAATCACGCGAGGAAAGCCCAGTTGCTGCAATCCATAGTCTTTCAGCGCCTGAATACCCTCTACAGCCAGGCCGTGCTGCCAATAGGGACGAGCCAGCACATAGGCCAGTTCTACCTCTGGCCGCTCCTCAACTTCCTGGCGCAACAGGCCGCATTGTCCGATAAAACGCTGATCGCTTTTAAGAATTGTGGCAAAGAACGAATGCCCGTAGAGCTGGTATTCTTCAATGTACCGACTCAAAATATGCTGCACCTCTTCACGGCTACGTGGCCCACCTAGAAAGCGCATCACCTCAGGATCGGCATAGAGTACAGCCAGATCATCCAGGTCGGAGAGTGTCAATGGACGGAACAATAAATGCTCTGTTTCTAAAATAATCATGATTTCCCTCACATGTATAATTTAATAATAAACGTATTGCGCAACATAACAGTACGTTAGTAATTCTCTTCGGCTTCACCTTCGTAGGCACTGGCAATAACGTTATTTATCTCGTCGATCGAAAGGGGTTCTATATCGACACGATCGCCTTCGGCGGTGACGAGGTAGATCTTCTTGTCTTCCGGGGCTGATGCGCCCGTATGTAAGAAGTTATACAGTGTCTGCGCAATGTTTTGAACTGCCTGCATGCCCCGCTCCCCACCTTTGTTGATACCAATAGCAACCAGCACTGGTGCGGTACGGTCTCTCGGCATAACCAGATCAACCCCTACATCGTGAATATGTTTCAATTCGTGTTCGAGCACTTTGAGATGTTGCTCGGTGTCGCCCACAAATTCAATACTGACGGTTGTGATCAATTTTTTTACTGACCCTCTTTTCTCGTAATTACTTTCCTCTTATTTTACACGCAAAATCTCTATGATAACAATGGGTCAACACTGGAATGGTACATGGCGCAATGGTTTCACACCTGGCCGCAGATGAGAAATATCACCAGGATAGTACTCTGACACACTTCATGCCACACCTTTACCAGGTAGGAACTCAATTATGCTATTTTATGCAGTGAAATGGGGCGCGACATTGGTTACAAAATGTTTCAGGGTTGCTAGATCAGGAATACGAAACATAAAATGAGTGACGCCCGTATCGTGGAAACGTTCGAGTTCACGGGTGACTTCGGCGGCATTGCCCGCAATAAAGTGTTTGTTGGGATTGCGCTGGACGCGGGTAGGATCTTCCGAAACGCTGAGGGTAGCAAGATAGGTGAGTTTGATGGTGGAGAAATCGCGTCCTACATCTGCACAATGTTGCTTGAGGATCGCCACTTTATGCGCATACTCTTCGACCGGAACCGAGTTAAAGTTCCACCAGTCGGCATAACGAGCAACCAGGGAGAGCGTACGTTGTTCACCGCCCCCACCGATGAGTAAGGGAATAGCGGGCGAGGGTTGTGGTACACAATAAGCATCATGAAATAGAATAATGCTTTCCCTCAAACGTCGCGGGTTGCGTTGACCACATGGCGCGAATAACCTGAACGGCCTCCTCCAGTTGCTCCATCCGCGTTTTGAGTGGAGGGAAGGGATAGCCATAAGAGCGATACTCATCCTCTTTCCAGCCCGCGCCAAGGCCCAGGATGACGCGACCATCTGTGAGAGTATGCAAATTCGCCAGCATTTTCGCAACTAACGCGGGATTGCGATAGGATTGGGAAAGTACAAGAGTTCCTACATTCAACTGAGGATAAGTCGCAGCAAGATAGCTTAGCGTTGTTAAAGGCTCCAGGGCATCATTTGCACCAACCTGCATATGATCTTCTAACCAGAGCGTCGTAAAGGCTGGTGAGAGCGCCTCGATACAGGCTCGATTATAGCTTAAAAGCTCATGAGCAGTATAGCTGGCATCACTTGGACGCAACATAAGCCCAAAATCAACGATAGCCATAGCAAAACTTTCTATGCGATCAGGAATTCTCGTCTTTTCTGGTTATAACAATACGTTCCATGCAAGGATCAGTGTCACGCTCATTATCTTGTTGAAGGACAGACAACGTCTGCCGATAGGCATTGAGAAAATCCAACAGTCCAACGGTTTCATCTATAGTCAGATCAAAATTAATGCCTGATGCATGACCCAGCACTATTCCACTCTCTTCCATACGTACTCGGTATCTACCGATAATTGCATCCATGTTTATTTCTCCTTGGTAGCGAACCCCACACAATTCTTCAATGAACAGATGTCAACCAAGTCTTCCCACACCCTACTTCTATTGTAGAAGGAACGGAATACTCCGTCAACCTTTGAACGCTTTTATCCTATAAAAAAGCTCTATATTATCTACGTTTTTCACATTAATCTGGTTCCCTATTTTCAGATAGTTTTTCCATTTACATTTGCAGCAAAACAGGTGAGGGCTTCGTAAATCTAACCCATACACAGTTCTCTTCCTGGTGCATAACTATTGACGCATGTGAAGATGTGCGTTATGCTGCTTATTATATACTGGATACAAGCCACAATAAGCACGAGCAAGGAAGACGTGTATGCCCAGCTATATGACCGCGCTTGGTTTTCCTGTAACAACTGAAAAAGATTTCAGGCATTATGTCTTTGCGGCATCAGAATTTGGACGCAAGATAGAAGCACCAGATGGCTCATATACTCTCTGGGAGCCAGGGAATGGAATTGAGCTATGGGTGCAGACCAACCTTCATAAGCGTATCATTGGCATGAATCTTCATTTCAGCGGTCATTCACGTATGCGCGTGGGACTTACCCGGCGCATTGTAAAAATTGGTCAGAGTATTCTCGACGGTGCACTCTATGCATGGGCTAATCCACTAACGGATGAACCCGAGTCCGGGCACTATCCCTTCGTCTTCGATGTGCCTGATTACGATCTCCATAACGATCTACGTGTACCAGGTCTGGCAACAGTTCAGTTGGCAGCTTTTGCTCAAGAATTGCAAGGATTTGAGAGTACAGCGGCATATATGGCAGCACAAGAAAATGGAGTTAATCTTGCGGAGGAGTCTTTTATTCCTTCAGGGCTTTTCAGGCCAGGGCCGCAAGGTGGAGTACGGGAGCCTCCACTGGCACAGGCTATCTTCAGTGGGCACGTCCTGGTCACTCAGATCCTCATCAATCCTGTAACCGATCAACGTTTCTATTGGGCCAGAGTACGCACCCTTGGAGGCGAGGTTGATGTGGTAGCTGATCCACAAGTTGTACAGGGTAAAGTCATTCGCTACGGCATCATCAAAGGGTCCTTCTGGCTCTCTGGACGATTGGTATAGCACCTTAATGGGACGATTTCACGTTTTTTACTTAGATAAAATGTGTCAAGGAGAGAAGCGTTTATGATGCCCAGAAGCATGCAACGGAGAAGACTCACCTGGGCGTCGTAAACGCAGCTCCTCCAGTAGTAACGGTCTGCTCGGAGGTTGATGTCGGTGTCACGATCAGCATCGCCTTTGGTACTTTCACTGTTATGTTCACAACCTGGTTACCGACACTGGTGTAGAATGTTATCGTACTTTTATAGGTTCCTGGACCACCTAAAGCTGTCGTATCCACAGTCACTTTGATCGTCGTTGTTGTGCCAGGGTCCAGTGTGCTACCAGAATTATCGACTGCTACCCATGCGTCTGCTCGTTGTGCTCTCCAGGTAAACGAAGCACCACCGCAGTTACCCAGTGTTAAAGGCTGTATCGCTGTCTGACCCTGTGACACTGTTCCAAAATCTAGCGACGCAGGCAACTGGCAGATGCTCCCCTGTGGCACTTGTGTTGGTGTTAGCGTCGGTAGCACCTGTGTCGGTGTTGGGGGTGCAGAAGTTGGTGTTGGCGTCGGTGGCAAGGGGGCAGCGATAAGCAGGAAGACTGCTACCTGGCTGGCACCACCATTTGAACCAACCGTCAACGTTGCTGAATAGCTTCCAGCTTGCAACCCTGTTGTGTCTACCTGCACATCTACTCTTTGTGCAGTTCCACCTGGTTGAATGGAACCAGAGGCAGGGGTCAATGAAATCCAATTCTCATTGCCAGTCACCTGCCAATCTAGTTTCAGTACGCCCGTGTTGGTGATAGAGATAACTTTTGTTGCCTGCTGGCCCACATCCATAGTCTGGAAGTCCAGCATGGCAGTTGAAACTGCAAGCTGCGCCTGCTTCTGAGGAACTACACGCAATGCTACTTTGACATTGCTATTGCCTCCATCGGTATGTAGATGAATGGTGGCAGAATAGGTTCCCAGTGCCAGAGATGTAGTATCACAGGAGACGGTCAGGGATTGTGGGCCTCCATCCGGCAGCACTTCTCCGCTGGTTGACTGCAATTGCAGCCATTTCGCGCCACTGGTCGCGGCGGTCCAGGTCAGGGGTTTACCACCAGTATTCCCTATCGCTAGCGAGAGGGTTGTCTTTGTCCCCTTCTGCATAGAACCGAAATCAAGATTGGTGGACGAAACTGAGAGTGCAGATGGAGCATCGTCAACGTTGACAACCATTGTTGCACCGCGCGAAAATATATCTTCCGTCGCACGAATAGTATGCTCGCCGCTCCCCCAATCTTTCCCTATAAGCATTGAGGCATCAAAAGTTCCAGCCGCGTTTACAATAACAGGGCCATCTGTAGAAGCTGCAAGTGATAATGCAGAAAGCGCAATCATAGCAGGCGAAACGGGTTTCCCAGTTGCCATCGCGCTCTTTTGAGCAGCTACCTGGACGGTTTGACCACTGTCTCGCTTTAACGTTATATGTCCACCTGGCAAAAATCCGCTTCCATGCAGGCTCAAACGTTGCCCCGGTACTACAGCCCTATTCCCATTCACCCCACCACTTAAAGAAAGTGAGGGTGATACAGCAAGTGCCACACCAACACCTGCTGTCGTCAACACAAGCACAGCAGTGACAACGACTATTATCCATTGTGTCGCTGCACCTTTTGCCGCCCTCGCACCTGCGGAAGACACGGTACGGGTCCGCACTCGTCTATTCTGCCTGTCAAATTGAGTCGTTCGCTGATATGGAGGCGGAGTATATTGAGTTTGTCCTGCTATTAATAGCTGAGGAGTGCCAGGAATTGAAGGCGCACTATTCACCTGTGGAGTTCCCTGCACAACAGGCGTACCAGACGGTCCCGGCATGTCGGCACCTACCAGTGGAACTCCCCATACCATAGCACGACGCATACGATCCTGCTCCTCTTCATCACTTGATAGTGAGGATATAGGTGGCGTCCAGGTGGCATTATTGTGTGGCGTCAAAAGGGTCCGCTCTTCTTGTTGTGGATGAAGTAGTGTCTGCTCATTTATCATCGTCGGCAATGATGTGTTGCTTATAACTGTTGGATTGTCCTGTTCCGACCAGGTGGAGGAGGGTACAACACCCTCTAGGGGCCGCTCACCTGCCCGAGTAGAGAGACGACCACAATAGCCACAAAACTGGGCTTGTTCTGGCAGCCCGGTACCACAAAATGTACAGTGACGCATACTCGTTCCCCTCATCGGGTTATATCGCTGCGGCCCTCTGGTGTCTATTTCTTTCGACAAAGTGCCGCTAGAAATCTGCTCTAGTTACTAGACGTTCTGTCGATCCCTTTTTAGATATTGCAACCAGACGAATATAGTATAGCAGACTTTCTGCGGCATTCCAGTGATGAGATCACAAAAATATTGTGAGGAAGATCACAAAACGGCGATAATACAGCCCGTACTGGGATTATTCGGTCAATTGTGCGGTGATAGGGTTGGCAATATCTGTTATGAAAAGTTGAGTATGGGGAGTCGAGACGGGAAAGCGGACGGTGAAACAGCTTCCCTGGCCCAGGAGGCTTTCGACTGCAACGCTTCCACCCATAGCCTCGGTCCACTCTTTCACCAGGGATAGGCCAAGGCCAGTGCCTCCACCCATGTGTGAACTTTTTGATTGGAAAAAGCGCTTCCAGATATAAGGTAGATCGTCCGCTGCAATTCCCTCGCCCGTATCTCTCACCTGGAAAGTGACAGCATCATTCTCAATCATCACCATGATAGCTACAATACCACCGGGAGCAGTATGGCGTACCCCATTATGCAGAAGATTATGCAGAATCTGCTCCAGCCGTTTTGCATCCACCACCACAGGCGGCAAGTGATCAGGTATGTCTGCGACCAGCTCAATTTTGCTCGACCGCCAGGCAAGGGGTGCAGAGGCATCGACGAGACGACGCACAATCTCACCTACATCGATCGGCACGCAATGAATTTCGAGCTTGCCCACCTCGGCCCGTGAGAGCGTAAAGAGATCTTCGACCAGCCCATGCAAACGCACCGTCTCGTTCTCCATTATACGTAGATCCCTATGGATATCCGGGCGTGAGATATCATCCCAGTGGATCAACATCGTTTCGAGATAACCGCGCACTGTTGCGACAGGTGTACGCAGTTCGTGGGAGACGTTAGCGATCAATTCACGTCGCTCTTCGAGCAGTTTCGCCACATTATCACGCTGCTCTTGCAATTCCTGTAATGTACGTTGCAGGTCGGTAGCCATCGCATTGAAGTCGGATTGGAGTTGTGCCACCTCGTCCTGACCAATAACAGGAACACGTACCTGATAATTGCCAGCACGCAAAGCACTTGTCGCCGCAGCCAGCATCTTTACCCGTCGCACCGTTCCACGCATGGCAAGGTAGGAGAAAAGCGCAAAAGGAGGGATAAGCGCAATTAGCACAGTCACACTAATGACTACAAGAATCATCGTTACAGGTAAAACATTGATAGCTGATATATGATAGAGGACCAGAGCATTATAGAGAATTATAGCATCAATAAGGAGAATGAGCACACCCGCACCTATTGCCAGAAGTGTGACTATCGCATGTGCCAGCGACCAGACAAGCTGCCTACGACGTAAACGATCCCAGAACATCCACGCGCGTATACCAAAGCGGCAGAGAGTAAATACTATGATATCAAAAAACAGGGAGAGTATGACCCAGTGAATTCCACGATATAGGGCTGGCCATGCTTTTGTATTGTGGAGCAAAAGTACGCTTTCTAACTGCGCAAGATAGCTCAAAAGTAGACTCAATACAACGACGAGAAGGAGCAAAAGAGAATAGCGTTGCCAACGTGGAAGTAAGAAGGGTTTTAGACGTATAGCAAACCAGAACATGCAGAATGGAGCATCGATAAGGACAAAAATCAATTGTAAAAATGTGAAAGGAAAGGTCCGTGCATCGAGATAAGCAAACTGCTTATTGATCAAAGTAAACAGAATAAGCACAATGACGCTTATACAGAGTACTTCCAACACAGCACGTATAGGATGAACGCAAAGAAAGAAACGCGGTTTTTGCATCATCATCCCCTTTCGGGTCGCAAGCGGTAACCAATGCCCCAGACAGTTTCGATATCTTCACCCAATGGACCTAGCTTTTTACGCAGGCGTAGAACAGTATTATCGACCGAGCGATCACCGCCAACATAGCTCTCGCCCCAGAGTGTATCGAGCAGATAGGAACGGCTAAAAGCGCGTCCAGGGCTACGGAGCAGCAGGTCGAGCAGAGAAAACTCGGTTGGACTTAGATCGAGGGCTTCGTTATGAAGAGTTGCCAGATGCGATTGAGTATTAACATATAATGATTTATAGGTAAGTGGCTCCGTGGCACCTCCTTGATCAGAGGTCAGTATCTGCTGCACCATATCTGCACGACGAAGTAAGGCACGTACACGAGCGATAAATTCGCGCATACTAAAGGGCTTGGTCAGATAATCGTCGGCTCCCAGTTCGAGGCCAATCAACACGATCCGTCTCCTCGCCACGTGCCGTCAGCATCAATACAGGAGTTGACGAACCCTGGCGAATGCGGCGCAATACCTCCAGGCCATCCATCTGAGGCAACATCCAATCTAGAATTACCAGCGCAGGTTGCTCTCTGGCATGCAATTTTACCGCCGTCAGGCCATCTCCAGCATGCACAACTTGATAACTGTTCGCCTCCAGTTCACGGATAATCACCTGAGCGAGGTCGTATGTATCTTCAACCAACAAAATTTTTGTCATATAAGCCTGTATGCCCCTATTGTCTACATCTCATAATTTATTATACCTCTTCGTAATCCCCATTGCTTTAGCGCAACAGCATCACCTTGTTCTTCGCTGCCCTCGCCAAAATGTTACGAACATCCTTAATCTTACAGGCATACAAAAAGAGAACATTACCAGAGAGGAGTAGCATGCAAATTGAAGTGTCGTGCAACCCATTCTCCCACAAAAGGCAATTTGAAGTACACACCACGACCAGCCTGAACCATAGCAACGATCCAGCTCACAAAGGCAATGAAGTTCAATAACAGAAACGAAAATCAGGCACACAAACAACAATATAAAACTATGATGCCGTTCACCTATCATCATTGTGAACAGCCCGAAATCAATTAGATTAATCGTGCCAAAGAAGACCAGCGATTGCAGAGCATGGAAACGCATAAAGCGATCCCGGCCACCAAAAAGCATAAAGAGCAGGCCAGTCAGCCAGCCAAACGAATAGCTGAGGATAGCAGCAAAATGGGAATCGCTAAATGGAGACGTTCCAACAAAAGGCTGTTGATGATAGAAGCTTGAACCGTAGGGTGAATCGTATCTCTGTTGTTGAAACTCCTGATTGGAGGATGGTTCATAGTTCTGTGAAGATCCCATATATCCAGTTCGTTCATTATGTTCATGCGAAGTAGTGGCTTCTGGGTCGTTGTGCAATTGCATAAGATGTATCCTTCCCCGTTACAAGATTAACCCGAACACTTTCTCCATCCTACTTCGGAAAGAGAGTATTTAGAGGGTTTCCAGAGATAACTATAGCAGGGGGATGTCATAACTTAATCACACAATTGTCTTAATTTTGTCGCAGGAAACAAGAACAATAGGGCTGACGACGCTCAGAATTTCCATAATTCACCTGAGTGTCGTCAAACGCGGTAGGTACGATTAACGGGCTGTGCGGCGACCATAGGCCCATACAGCCAATGGAACGAAGATGATAAGAATGCCAATACACCAGGCCAGTGCCTGCCAGATCGTTGCGGTATCAGGCCTGGTTGAGCAGGAGGCCACGCACAGCATTGACGATCAGCGAGACAGGCTGATGCTCAGCAAAAGCACGGAGCCAATCCGGCATGCTCTTCGTCGGCACAAAGGCGCTACTGGCAAAGGTCAAAGGAAAGAGCCAGATAAAGCCAGCCGATTGTGCCGCCTCTACGGTGCTCACTAACAGGCCGATGGTTGCCGATATCCATGAAAAGGCGAAACTGGTGAGCAGGAGCAAACCAGCAGCCGCAAACCAGGAAATGACATTGCCCTGCGGTCGGAAACCAACCAACAAGCCAACCGACCACATCACGATGATCACAAACGCATTACGCGTCAGATCAGAGAGGGTACGGCCCGTTAGTACGGCTGACTTTGCCATTGGCAATGAGCGGAAGCGATCAACCAGTCCGCGCTGCAGGTCATTAGCCAGGCCAATGCCAGTGGATGTCGAGCCAAAGATGACGGTCTGGGCAAAGATGCCAGCCATCAAGTAATTGACATAAGCTTGTACCACTGACGACGATAGCTCCGCCGAACACGTAGCGAAAGAGCAGGACAAACATAATCGGCTGAATGGTGGCAAAGATCAGTTCTTCGGGGATGCGGGGAATCTGGATCAGGTTACGCTTTGCCAGCACGAGAGCATCAGAGATCGTCCAATAGATGGCTGGACGCTCCAGCGGCGTAACTTTTTTTGTTGTAGAAGAGATACTCATCGTGTACTCCTTGCCATAGACTCAACAGGGGTTTTCTGAGCCGACGGCTCCGACTCCGTAGCAGTACGCCCGGTCAACGTGAGAAAGACATCATCCAGCGTTGGGCGGCGCAACGCCAGATCATCCAGTGTTATCTGGGCGGCATCCAGGTCACGCACAACGTTTGCGATAAGTTGTGCTCCCTGCGTCACTGGCATAACCAGATGGCGATGCTCTGCATTCACCTGGATTTCGCCTGCGCTATATGAGCGTAATGTAGCAGCAGCAGTCTCCAGATTATTACCCGGTGCGACTGTGATCTCGATGCGCTCACCACCAATCTGCGTCTTCAGTTCGTCGGCTGTCCCTCTGGCGATCACTCGGCCCTGATCTACCACGACGATCTGGTGTGCAAGCTGATCGGCTTCTTCCAGATATTGCGTGGTAAGCAAAACAGTAGTGCCATCAGCGACAAGGCCACCGATAATATCCCACATAGCAAGCCGCCCACGCGGATCAAGGCCCGTCGTTGGCTCATCGAGAAAGAGGACAGGCGGTGACATAATGAGGCTTCCCGCCAGATCGAGGCGTCGCCGCATACCGCCAGAATAGGTCTTGACGATGCGTTTGGCTGCATCGAGCAAGTCAAAACGCGCGAGAAGTTCGTTAGCACGTTTTTTTGCAACAGAGCCTGGCAGATGATAGAGTTGCCCAAACATATACAGATTTTCGTAGCCCGTCAGATTGTCATCAATGGCTGCATATTGTCCTGCAAGCCCGATACGCGAGCGCAGTTCATTGGCATGTTTCACTACATCGAGTCCCACCACTTCAGCATGTCCAGCATCCGGTTGCAGAAGAGTCGTCAGGATGCGGACAGTGGTGGTCTTGCCAGCCCCATTCGGGCCGAGCAGACCAAGTACTTTTCCCTCCTCAGCAACCAGGTCAAGCCCATCTAATGCCAGCGTTTTTCCGTAATGCTTCTGAAGTCCCTCGGCAATAATAGCCGGTTTGTTCGACATAATAATTTTCCTCTTAATAATAGAGCCGACGGTGGATTCTAATCAGATGTCGGCGAGAGACGCTTGAACTTGTCAGGCTCTGCCATTTCTTGCATAAAGAAACATACAATCTTCTCATACACTTCTACAAAAAAATGACGATCCATTAAGATATTCCAGGTAAAGGTCGTGTTTACGGAAATCATGGTCTTACCCTCTAACATTCTGCAAACGAGGCCCCTACGCGGGACAAAAACGCCATCTTGACGCATGCCTTCTCCTGTGTTATCCTTTAAACGGACATATGTCCACATACACAGTGTAACGGACAACTGTCCACTTTGTCAAGAGGGGGGATAGCAAGGAATGGAAAAATCGCAAGAATGCTCATGGCCCATTGGTTTGCCAGAGCCGCCTCTTCTCCACGAGCGATCTGAACGACGAGACGCCAGCGAACATCGTCGGCGCATTCTAGAGGTTGCCCGGCATCTCTTCGCCATGCATGGTGTCGATTTTGTTAGCATGCATCAGATTGCTAGAGCAGCGGGAGTTGGGCAGGGAACGCTTTATCGCCGTTATACGAACAAAGGCGAACTGTGTGTAGATCTGCTACGTGAACAGCATGAACGTTTCATCCAGGAGATTGCCACGCAGCTAACAACAAAAGCAACCTCACCTGCGCTAGAAAAGCTGGATAGCGTTCTGACGCATATTATCACTATCCTTGAGGAACAAGGTGCCTTGTTAGGTCCAGCGAACATACCAGATATGCGCGGTTCTCAATGCGAAGAAACGAGTGCATCCCGGCGTTTTTCATTTCAAGATACGCCCTTGTATCGCTGGCTCTACAGTCTGGTTGCAGGGCTACTCACTGAGGCTGTGCAGCGGGAAGAGCTGGTTGAGCTGGATGTCCCTTATACTGCTGATGCCATCCTCGCCACCTTTCATCCAATGTTCTACCGCTTTCAACGCTTTGAGCGCGGTTTTTCATCGGAACGCATCTTACAGGGAGTAAGGCGTATCTACGTCGAGGGAATAAAGCCATCGACTACGACAACAAGCGAGACCAGGACGAATGGAGTAAGCTCCTAAAAAGCTCATTTTCTGCGGGGGGTTTCAGAATCTTTGGGGTGACCGATGGGGCTTGAACCCACAACCGCTGGAGCCACAATCCAGAGCTCTGCCTATTGAGCTACGGTCACCATATGCTCTTTGAACACATCGCCAGTATAGCGGACCACTTATGAGTTGTCAAGAGCTACAGGACTTTTTTGAACGTCTGCAGACTCATTCACATGAAGAAGGTCGCCGGGTGGTAGCAGACAGTGTTGACTTCATTCTACGTACAGCGAATAACCATATTCCCCACCAGAACCAACATAGGCCAAAAATAGTCATACAGATGCCAATAATAAATGGCACAGTAATCTGCGGCGGCTGATTGAAGTGTGCTTTAAAATAGGGCGTTATAAATTCCTGCTCAGAGTTTCCAGAAACATCATAGAGCTGAAGCGCAACAAGCTGCTTTGGCATTGCATCGAGGTAGTAAATATCTACACGCTGGCCCTTAAAAATCTTATTCTCGTTCCAGGGAGGCGTAAAAACATTTTTGTCAAAAACATACAACTCACCACTAGTAGTTAGCTCAAGCCAATTAGCGTCATACACACTATTGACAGTATGCTCATATTCGTTGCTAATATGGCCAGTAGTTTTTTGTATCGAATTCCCTGTATTTAGATTCACAAAAACGATTATCGCACCCAGTACGAGAAAAAAGAGTCCCTGGGCGATACGTGTACTCGAGCTTTTATCATGAAGCTCTCGTCGAAGCATCGCACGAGAAGGAGGTATTCTCCGAAAACGCATAAAAACACCTTCTTACTAGAGAGTAATT
This sequence comes from uncultured Chloroflexia bacterium, assembly GCA_963731415.1. Lineage (GTDB taxonomy): Bacteria > Chloroflexota > Ktedonobacteria > Ktedonobacterales > Ktedonobacteraceae > JACDAE01. Next base: position 573,780 of record CAVSVN010000011.1, on the reverse strand, counting down.
TCGTACCATAAATTATAGCTATTGAATATGAAGCAACTGATCATTCCGATATTTGCATAATCTAGCATAGAATTATATGGCCTTACAATTACTGTAGTACTATTAGCCATCTTTAAGAGGATAGAGCATAGATTTTTTGCCCTTGACAAGAGAAAATCTCTGTCCTACACTGCATATAGAATAGCAGACCAGTTACAAGCGTGCGAGAAAAGGATAAAACCAGCTATGTCATATGGACCTCAAGGGATTTCTGAGCAGGCCGACGAGCAATTTTCGAATTCAGAACAGGATCTTTCGCAACTCCCTCAACTTCCTCCTGGCATCTTCCTTCCTGCACCAGGAAGGACACCACGGCGCAGAACAGCCTGGCCCGATGCTATTGACGTAATTTTTGAGAAAGATCCGGCCTGCAACAATATCTTTGAGGCGCTTCTCTACCCTGGTTTATGGGCTATCCTCTATCATCGTATTGCTCATGCGCTATACAAAGCCCATATTCCACTGCTACCACGCCTGATATCGCAGTTCGCACGCTTCATGACAGGCGGCATCGAAATTCATCCAGCAGCACAGATCGGCAAACGCTTCTTTATTGATCACGGCGCGGGCGTGATGATCGGCGAAACAACGGTAATCGGTGACAACGTGATGCTTTATCACCAGGTTACGCTTGGCGCTACTGGCTGGTGGCGTCCCGGACCCGGTCGCAAGCAGAAACGCCACCCGACGATTGAGGATGACGTGACTATTGGCGTGGGCGCAGCAATTCTGGGACCGATCACCATCGGCAAAGGCAGTAGAATAGGCGCAATGGCTCTCGTGCTCGAACCAGTATCGCCCAACTCGGTTGTTGCCTCCAAACCTGCCGAATTGCTGGTCAAAGGCGGCGAAGCACTGGAGAAACACCAGGAGCTGACACAGGGTTGGAACGGCAAAGATCCGTGGGAATTGGACTATCAGATTTAGCTACTTCTCACGTATGGCCTGGTCGACAATAAAATACTAATCATATGACAATAGCGTCGGTATCACCATGTTCCAGAAACGTGGCACGTCGAGGGCATATCCAACGTTTATACTCCGCTTCCTTGCCATGTTTTCCGTACACATCGCAGACGGTGCGCCCGGTCGTCCATTCTCCTTTGATCTCAATCTCTACGTGCATCCTATGTGCTTGAAGTATGTTCGGATCTATCACAGCCGCTACCGCGCAGGGATCATGCACAGGCGGATGTGCAAAACCAAATACTGTAAATACGTATCACCAAAGAAGGCCAGCAGATCAGCAGCAACGCTCGCCACGCGTCGACCGGAAACACGCAAACGCTGCAGAACTTCAGGGGTTGCCAGTGCCTGATGTGTCACCTCTAAAGGAACCATTGTCAGAGGCCGACCACAACCGAAAACGATAGCCGCAGCCTCTGGATCACACCAGATATTAAACTCAGCAGCGGGAGTCGTATTTCCCACACCAATTGCCCCTCCCATAAGCGACGATAGCCTTGATTTTCGGGACAATCGCCGGCTCCCGGCGCATCGCAACCGCAAGATTGGTGAGCGGCCCGGTGTTCACTAAGGTGATATCACCCTCCGATTTCAGCAACAACTCGATGAGTAGCTCCACGCTATGCTGTGAGGCAAGTTCGATATCCGGCTCAGGAAGGTCCGGCCCATCCAGTCCAGACTCGCCATGAATATTTGCTGCATAGCGTGGCGGACGCAGCAAAGGACTCTCCATTCCTCTTAGCAACTGGAACATCATGAATATGGGCTAATGAACAGACTTTGAGGGCATTGTGGGCTGTCTTCTCTGCTGACTGGTTGCCAGCTACTGTAGTCACCGCCAGCAATTCGATATCGGGATGATGGGCGGCCAACAACAATGCGATAGCATCATCATGGCCGGGGTCACAATCGAGGATAATTTTGTGTTTCATGCAAATTGCCTCTGGTGAACTTCCACCATTGCTATTATCATTGAACGTTGCACGATAGACAGGTATCAAATAAGCTGTAGCATTTTATACTAGCATGCGAGCAAGAAGATTTCAAGCACACAGCGAACATCGATTGTTTTCTTCCCCCTTACCTTCACTGACTGCAAACTGCTATAATGACCTCATAATGACAACTATCACACAACATTGATCTGGGGAGAATATTCCGTTGGAAGCAAGAACACACGGCAACCTGATCATTGGACAATCCGGCGGAGCGACCGCCGTTATTAATGCCAGCCTCGTTGGGGCGGTTGAGGCCGCGCTGGCAGATAAACGCATTGATGGCATCTATGGCATGCGCTATGGCATTCAGGGACTGCTGGCCGAAGATATACTGGACCTGCGGCGAGAACCTGCGCACCTCTGGCCCCAAATAGCGCAGACACCCTCGGCAGCTCTGGGCACATGCCGCTATAAATTAGAGCAAAACGATCCTGAACGCGCGATAGAGATTCTGCGCCGCTACAATGTACACTACTATGCTCTACATTGGTGGCAACGACTCGGCTGATACCGCACATCGTCTCGCTCAGGCAGCACAGCAAGCTAACTACGATCTACAAACGATCAGCGTACCCAAAACTATCGATAATGATCTACCCTTCACCGATCACTGTCCCGGTTATGGCAGTGCGGCCCGCTTTATCGCCCTGGCAACGCAGGATTCGGCGCTGAACACCATCTCTATCCCCTCGCACTATCCCGGTGAAAGTGATCGAGACGATGGGGCGCGATGCTGGCTGGCTGACCGCATCATCCGCACTGGGAAACGCGATGAGCACGATCCACCACATATCATCCTGCTACCCGAACAGACCTTTGTCGAGGAGCGCTTCCTGGCCCAGGTTGAGGAAGTCTACCGACGCATTGGCTATGTCATCGTTGTGGCCGCAGAGACCATTCGCGACGAGAAGGGACAACCGTTAGGTACAAGCGGGCAGATTGGAACCGATGCCTTTCAACATCCTTTATTGAGCGGAGCAGCACAATATCTGGTAGAATTAGTGAAGCAGAAATTACAATTGCGTGCGCGTTTCGACAAACCCGGCGACTTACAACGCATGGCATCCAATAGCATCTCGTCGACTGACCACGACGAAGCCTACCTAGGTAGGGAAAATGGGAGTGCAGGCACTACTGAATGGCGAGAGCGACAAAATGATCACGTTGCAACGACTTGAACAGCCAACCTATTCTTGCACAACCGGGCTGGCCGAACTGGAACAGGTCGCGAATCAACAGCGCCTGATGCCAGACTGAATACCTGGATGCCAGTAAAACGATGGTCACAGCAGGCATTTTATGACGTACGCACTACCACTGATTGGTGGTCCCTTGCCGGAACCTGCACGCCTGAAGCTGATAAAGGTAAAACCATGACAACGCTGAGACGCGCAATTCTCGTTGTGCTTGATGGAGTGGGTGCAGGCGCAAATCCCGATGCGCAGGCGTATGGAGATGAAGGAGCCAGCTCGCTTGAACACTGTGCGCAGGCGCTTGGAGGACTTGAGCTTCCACACCTGGGCGCCTCGGTCTGGGCAATATTACGCCTATTCTGGGCACGCCTGCACGCAAGGATGTTGTGGGAGCGTATGGACGCATGGCATCGCTTGCCGCAGGAAAAGACAGCACCGCAGGCCATTGGGAGATGACTGGAGTCGTACTCAACAAGCCGCTACCAACCTATCCACATGGCTTTCCAGCAGAGGTCGTAGCAGCATTTGAGCATGCAATAGGACGCAAAGTTATCGGGAACAAAGTCGCATCCGGCACTGAGATTATCAAGGAACTGGGCACGGAACATACGCGCACAGGCTTCCCCATCCTCTATACATCAGCAGACAGCGTTTTCCAACTGGCAGCTCACCAGGACATTATTCCACTGACAGATCTGTATCATATGTGCGAGATTGCGCGTGCTATGCTTACAGGAGATAATGCAGTAGGGCGCGTCATAGCACGTCCGTTTATCGGTACAGCAGGCGCATTTACAAGAACAGAACATCGGCGCGACTTCTCGCTGGCACCAACGGGACGACGCTGCTGGACCTGCTGAAAGAAGCAGGAAAAGAGGTCATAGGACTGGGAAAGATCGAAGACCTCTTTGCAGGTCGTGGCCTGACGCAACGCGAGCACACTGAAACAAATCACGAAGGTATGGCGGCAACATTGCGCTGGCTTGAGCGTGACTTTACAGGATTACTCTTCGTAAATCTAGTAGAATTTGATATGTTATGGGGACACAGACGCGATAGCCAGGGATATGCGCAGGCATTACGTGACTGTGGATGCCTGGTTTCCGCAGGTACAACAGTTGATGCGCTCAGACGATGCCATCTTTTTCAGTGCCGATCACGGCGTTGATCCTACCTATCGTGGAACCGATCACACGCGTGAATGTGTTCCCTTGCTGGCTTATGGTCAACCAATACGTGCGGGAATCAACCTTGGTACACGAGGAACCTTTGCCGATCTTGGTCAAACGCTGGCTCAGGCTTTTGAAGTCGGGCCGCTGGCAGCCGGGACAAGCTTTGCAAATTTGTTGGGGTTATAATGACAGAAACACAACATGAACATAAAACGGGACAAGACCTGCCTCTGCATGGAGAACGCGTCTATCTACGTCGTCCAGCAATGAGCGACGCCACACGCGTGTTTTACTGGGAGCGCGACGATGAAGTATGGCGCTATGATATTCATCGTCCCTACTCACGCACCATGGCGGAGTTTATGCCTACATTTGAGCGTAGTTATGTACGCGGCAATGGACGCCAATTCTGGTTCATCATCGAAGACGAGCATCACGTTCCCATCGGTACAATCACCTATTTCAACATCGACTATCGCCTGGGACAGGTCGAAGTCGGACTGGGATTGGGCGAGAAGACACGCTGGGGCCAGGGCTACGGCTCCGAGGCAATTCATACACTGGTGCAACACCTCTTTACGTTTCCAGGCATTATGCGCGTCTACGCCGAGACAGCACTGGCCAATCAGCCAGCACGTCGCGCCTTCGCCAAAGCCATTTTGTCGAAGTGGGCCAGATCTATGATCCACGCAGCACGGGAGAACCCTGGGTCTTGCTCGAAATCTGGAAGTCCAGCGCAATGAAAATGCAGAACAACCAGCTATAGATATTATAGCTGTATATTAGATGTATCTATCGCTTTACAGTTGTGGGATAATGACAATGCTGAGTAGGGTTCAGGGCGCATGCAAGGTGACGCCCCTTCGCCCCGGTTCCTCTGGAAGGATGCGAAACTTCGCAAACGAAGAAAGGAGTTGTACGTTTTCACTTAAGTAGAGAAAACGTCTAACGAAAGCATGAGTACATCGCACACAACGATCAAACCATCTATTTTCTCAGCATACGATATACGAGGTATCTATGGCGACACGCTGACCGAAGATATCGCCTACGCCATTGGACGAGCCGCCGCCCAATATTTGAACGTGCCAGAGATTGCGGTAGGACGCGATATGCGCCTCTCCTCACCACAGATCGCAGCAGGCTTAATTCGTGGCATCACCGATCAAGGCGTCAATGCCGTTGATCTCGGCCTGACTACCACCGACGAACTCTACTTTGGCGTTGGCAAGTTCAACTATCCCGCAGGCGCTATGGTGACGGCTTCACATAATCCTGGCAAGTACAACGGCATCAAGTTCTGTCGCGCTCAAGCCGCTCCTATCAGCGTAGATACAGGACTGGGAGATATTCGCGATATTGCGGTAAGCGGCAACTTTGCACAACCTACACGCAAGGGTACCGTCACGCAGCGCGACATTAGTGAGGATTACGTCAACCACGTACTCTCCTTCATTGATGTCAGCAAGATCAAGCCTCTCAAGGTCGTCGTCGATGCAGGCAATGGCATGGCGGGCATGATCGTTCCACGCGTCTTTCAGCATCTGCCCTGTGAACTGGTTCCACTGTACTTCGAGCTGGATGGCAACTTCCCGCATCATCCCGCCAGCCCTATTGAACCAGAGAACATGGCCGACCTGCAAAAGAAGGTACGCGAGGTCGGAGCCGATATAGGAGCCGCCTTCGACGGTGATGCTGATCGCATGTTCCCCGTTGACGAACACGGCAATATCGTCGATGGATCGCAGGTCACCGAGATTGTTTCTAACAGCCTGTTACGCAAGTCTCCCGGCTCCACCATCCTCTACAATCTTGATCGTCTCCAAGAGTGTTCCAGAGTTGATTGAGAAACGAGGGTGGCAAGGCTGTACGCACGCGGGTTGGACATTCTTTCATTAAAGCGCAGATGCGTTCACTCAATGCTATCTTTGGAGGTGAGCATTCCGGTCACTTCTACTTCCGCGACAACTGGTTCGCCGACTCCGGCCTGATCGCTCTACTCATCACGCTGGAACTGGTCTCGGTCGAAGGAAAACCACTCTCCGAGATCATCAAGCCGCTTGATAAAGGGTATTCGTAGTGGTGAGATCAATAGCACCGTCACCGATACGCAGAGCAAGCTCAAAGCATTGGAAGAGCATTTCGGGCAGGGTGCGAAATCCATTGATCACCTGGATGGCCTGACGGTTGATTACGGCGACTGGTGGTTCAATGTTCGCCCATCCAACACGGAACCATTGCTGCGACTCAACGTTGAGGCAAACGAACGAGCATTGATGGAAGAGAAAAGGGACGCGGTGTTGGCGTTTATACGAAGCTAGAAATTGTAGGGATTACATTGACGACGCCCAGGTGAAGCATAGATGCGCTTCACCTGGGCGTCGTCAATGTAATCCCTACAAGCGAGACATTAAATGCTCATTGGATAATCCTGCTGACCGGCAACAAGCTGATACAAAAATCGCACCGAGAAATTGTGCAGGCCAGCGGGAGCAGTAAACACCACACGACCAGTAGTCGTCTTCCCATTTTTAAAGGTTGATGGCAACGTATTATCTACAGGAGGATTGCCATAATTTCCCACGACCATGCGCATATAGTCAAAACCAAAACCTGGACTAACATCAGCACCAGTTTGATTATCAACCTGGAAATTGAAAATATAGATAGCGCTGACCTGCCTTACCCTGAGTTCCCTGGTATGCTTCTCGTATCTCCAGGCTGCTGAGATGATAGTTGAGAGTATAGCCATTGTAGGTGTAGTCAAATTCAGCCCCAGGCTTTAAAACTCTATCGCTATACTGATCAGCGTTAAAAGAGCCGGAAAATGGTATCTTGACCAGTAACTCACCTGCAGAAGCAGAACCAAGTTGGAGTGCCAGACGTATTCAGCTGCATATGTTGTGGAACGGCAAAATCAATCCAACCCGTTTCACTCGTACCCGCTCTGGGACCAACCGAGAGGTGCACATTCGTTGGTGCAAGCCTTGCCGCCCAGGAGACAACAGACGTGCAATTGTATAATAGACAACATTGATCTGAGTACGGTATGGTTTGTCATTTGCATATTCAGGCGTACAATGGCAGTACCGGAATGAATAAGATCATCGTCAAACGAAGTAGCATATTGCGCATTCACTACAGTCATATCCAGACCCGCATAAGGTGCCGAGCGACCAACCTTAAAGGTTGTTATCGGAGCAGGAGTAGCGACCGGATTATTGATATTGATTGAAGTTGGTACCTGTACATCATGTAACCAGTAGCCAACCACAGAACTCACGACAATTACAATAACAGCACCGACCACAATTACAATAATAAACCATAATCCTAGTAAAGAAGTAAATTTACGTTGGCGCGGGTGTGTTTGCACTGGCATCTCTTTCTCTTCCTCTTCAGAACGCGAGAGCACGGGCACAATAGCAGTTTTTTTATCCATGCAGAGAGACTTCCCTTCAATACTATATAACGTTTTGTAATACATGACTGTTTTTATTTTACAGATCAATGAAAAAACTTGCGGAGTATTGAGAAATAAAAGCAGGTTCCGCACCTTAGTAATCTTTTCTGTCTACAAATCATCTTCCTTGCTAACGGCAAAATCCTATCATATCTGATTTGCGCTGTCAATTTTCCCGTCCTTTGCATGAGTTTGCTAGAACTATAGGAAATCGAGAACCAATTGAAACTTTTCAACTAAGCATGACGTGAAAGCGAATAGAAATGAGATTATACTAACTTGACTGGTACATTCGCTTCATTCAAGGGAAAATACATCGATACAGCAGTGGACGCGGTACATCGAAACCCTGACGGGAATGCTATCTCTTCCCTGCTGAGCGGACGCACCGGAGAGAAAGCGAGAGCGATCATGCCAGACTGGAATCAACATAATCTTCATACCCACATGCATGTCTACTCTTCCGATAACCAGGATCTGGGACACGTAGAACATATCTACGAGGACTCCTTCCAGCTTCAAAAAGGCTTTCTTTTTCATAACGATCGCTATATTCCATACAGCGCGATTGCTGCGGTTGAAAATGATCGTGTGCAGTTGCTGATGAACAAAGAAGATGTCACTGAAAATACAGAATGGGAAAAGAGACCAGATTACGAGGACCATCCTGGCGATCCGCTTCAGCTCTTCTATGATCGCGGACATGGCGTTCATGATCCATTTGATGAAACCAATCCGGATCGCACCTAAAATTTATTATTGTATAGTAGCCTCTATTGGAGGAAAGCTCACAACAAAGCAAGGCACAGCGTACAGGATAAAGAAGGCAAGAACCAGACAGGCAGAAGATACGGTTAGAACCTGACCTTATTTAAGGTAATCACCCGATGGTATGACGCGATTGATTCTTCTACAATTATGCATAAAGAAAGTAAAAGAAAACGGACGCGTACCTATCGGCATAAACGTGCTCTTCTGCCTGTGAGTGCTGACCACGAGGCCATATGGAGTCCGACGCTGATTTTGTCGGTAAGTTTCCTGAAGGGAGCGTGGAGTCATGGCAATTGTTAATGCTGTCATTGATGAGCGTAAAACCAGACCTGTCAAAAGTTCGACGAAGAAAGAAACATTTTTCTCTAATAATACAGCCGATCTTACTATCGACCTGGATAGCCCGGCCAACGATATCCCCGAGCGCATCACGGAGCCACTCGTTGGATGGTTGCAACGCTCTGGACGAGATAGCAGACGCCTTGCTGGATGAGAGATGAGGACGAGGATACGGATGAATTCGAAGCTCTTAGACGAGACGCACTATTCATTCCCACCGTACGTCTTCTTCCAGTACGCGCCAGACAACAGGAGCTGAAGATGCTTTTCAGAGCTACCTGCGCGATATTCGTGGTCTGGGCCTGCTCACCCATGCGGAAGAGATAGACCTGGCCCAACGAGCTGCCGCTGGCGATGATCTCGCCCGCCGCAAACTTATCGAGTCAAACCTGCGCCTGGTGATCGCCATTGCACGCCGCTATACCAGCACGGGCGTTCCCTTGATCGATCTGATTCAGGAAGGCAACCTGGGCTTAATGCGAGCCGCCGAGAAATTTGATTATCAGCGTGGCTGCCACTTTGGAACCTACGCCACCTGGTGGATTCGCCAGGCCGTCAGTCGCGCAGCTGGTGAGCATTCGCGCCTTATTCACCTGCCTGAACATGTCGCAACACGCCTGCGCAAAGTGCGTCGTGTCGCAGCACAATTCTCACAGGAAAATGGCCTCGATCCCCTGCCCGAACAGATCGCCGCCGCCTGCAACCTTGATGTCAATGAGGTCGTTGATCTGCTCGGCGTCATCGAACAACCTGTCTCTCTTGATGCTCCTATCGATGATGAGGCTCGTTACTCACTGTCAGATACGCTTGAAGATAATACGACCCCCCCTCCAGCAGAAACGGCATCACAACATCTGCTCGGTGAAGAACTTCATCGCGCTCTGGCCTTGCTTACTCCTCGTGAACGTGCAGTCATTACCTTACGCTATGGCATAGGAGATGGACATAGCCGCACGCTGCTCGAAGTCGGCAAAGAACTGGGCATCTCGCGCGAGCGCGTACGACAACTTGAAGTCGTTGCACTTATGAAATTACGTGGTATCAGCAATCATTCGGCATTACGCGAATGTGTCTGAGAATCACGCAAACATAAAAGGGCACCTGCGTAAAGGTGCCCTTTGTGGTATAGTGCAGGTAATTTCTATCGTGGAGGTATGCTCCTGTCTCAGAGATTGACAATCACAAAACAGAGTCACACAAAAGAGATCATCTGGCTTTTTCTTGCCACACGCATAGCCCTCATTATTCTTACCTATATCGCTTATATCCTGCTTACTGCCCCGAAATATTCAAGTACACCGGTCAATATTATGGCCTTATTTACTACCTGGAATAACTGGGATGCCGCTGATTATCTGAGGATTGCTCAGCATGGATATGAGCAACGCGTCGACCTGGCCTTTTTTCCGCTCTTTCCACTGCTGGTCTCCGCCATCAGTCATGTACTGGGAAGTTGGAGCTATCTGCTCGTCGGTACATTGATTAGCAATGCCGCTCTGCTAGGCGCATTGCTTTTGCTCTATCGACTGGCAACGGATGCATTTCGATGAGACGATAGTTCACGAACACTCTTGTACCTGTGTATTTTCCCGACCGCTTTTTTCTTTTTCGCGGCCTATAATGAATCGCTGTATCTTCTGTTTACGCTGGGTACGTTTCTGGCATTGCAGAGAGGGCGCTGGTGGCTCGCTGGCTTCCTTGGCCTACTGGCAACCGCTGACCCGTTCTATCGGCATCCTGCTCGTCATCCCCTATCTCTATGAGCTATGGACCGAACGAGAACAGATTCTGGCTTCGTGGCGTCATATCTTCTCTGCAGACACTCCCAATTGTCCTCATTCCATTGGGAATGGTACTTTATGGCCTCTATTGCTGGATTACCGTCGGCGATTTCCTCGCCTTCTTGCATGTACAACAACATTCCGGCCGCTATCTTGCATGGCCCTGGCAAGGCATAGTCCAGGCTTTCATTGCCCTATTTGTGATTCCCCAACCCTTTGGCTCGTCTAATGAAGCACATTTCCTACTGGATCTCTGTGCAACGCTTGGTTTTATACTGCTCATTATTCTGGGTTGGCGTAGATTGCGCATGAGCTATAATCTATGGATGGTTTTCACTATCGTCTATATCCTTCTCTATCCTGCCCTGGATAAACCCGATATCCTGCTCTCGAACCAGCGTTTTGTGCTGGAGTTGTTTCCCGCCTTTATGACATTGGCAGTCATTGGGAATTCAGAAACCGAATCTTCATCGGGCACTTGTCCTGATTTTTCCTACGTTGCTTGCAATTCTGAGTATTGCGTTTCTTATGAATCGTTGGGTGGTATGAAGGAGTATAAAGGAGCACGGTTTATAAATTGCGCCTACATCAGTGGTAAGAGGCTAAATGGTCTTTGGTGGAGAGCATGTCGGTCTTTCATTCAAAACTCACAGGATACCTTGACTTTCTTTGATTAAGACGCTTAGAATAGCGAGGATAAAAGATCATTTTTTAAGGTTTATAGATGAAACGTGCACCCATTCGCGCTATCCTCTGGCTTTTTCTCGTCACACGCCTGCTCCTGGTACTGGTTACCTATTTTGGCTATATTTTGCTGACGGCTGACAAGTATTCAAGCATACTGGTCACACCGGGAACGTTTCTCTCTTTCTGGAATCACTGGGATGCAATACGGTATATCTATTGCACAGTACGGCTATAAGACTCCCTTTGATTTTGCCTTCTTTCCCCTTTTTCCACTGCTCACTGGTATACTTGCCACACCTCTGGGCAGTTGGAGTTATCTGCTCGTTGCTATGCTACTCAGTAATGTAGCTCTGCTGGGAACGCTATTTGTGCTCTACCAACTCGCCGTTGATCAAGCTGGGTGAAGAACTGGCACGCCGCACGCTTCTCTACGTCTGTATCTTTCCAACTGCGTTTTTCTTTTTCGCCGCCTATAACGAATCTCTATTCCTGCTCCTGGTGGCAGGTGCGTTTCTAGCCATGCGCCGACAACGCTGGTGGCTTGCAGGACTACTCGGATGCCTTGCGGCTCTGACGCGTTCGGCGGGTCTGCTACTGGTTGTGCCTTATCTTTATGAGCTATGGCAAGTCTCTATCCTGGCAGAGGAAAGCAGGGTCACTTGGTGCGCTAGGGGCGTCAACATCCTCAGTATACTGGAACGTGCTCTTGCACCAATCCTTCTCATCCCATTGGGAACATGTATCTATAGCTTTTATTGCTGGAAGATGACCGGCAACCCACTGGAGTTTGCCGCAGTTCAGTATCACTGGGCAAGGGAACTCTCCTGGCCCTGGGTAGGATTATGGCATGCCTTCTTCGAACTCTTCCTCAATCAACCCTTTGGCTCATTTAACGAGGTTCATATACTACTTGATCTCTGCGCACACTCTGAGCTTTATCGTCGCTTATCATTCTGGGATGGCGCAAAATACGCGTAAGTTATAGCATCTGGATGGCACTTCTCTTACTCTATATTCTTCTGACACCGAGCGTAGGTCAACGCGATCCGCTGATATCCAATCAGCGCTTCGTCCTGGAGATGTTTCCAGCATTTATCACCCTCGCACTGATCAGCCTGCACAAACCACGTTTGCACCAGACACTCTTGTTGCTCTTCCCCATCTTGCTCGCTACATTAAGCTTGCTCTTCGTCATGGGACGCTGGATGGTATGAAAACCTTTTACGATCTTTGTTTTTAGAGTAAGAAATGAGTATCGCCAGCACGAAACCAAATACAATGAAATTACGCAGTGTCACTACTGGATAGAACCAGGGCAGGAGAGGCACATGAGTAATGCTGGCCATAGTCATAGACGTAGGGATAGATAAAGGTGGTTAAACCACCAATGACAGCCCAGGACAGACAGCCAGCGCAGATTTGCACCACCAACATAAGCAAGCAGCGGAACTATCCAGATGAGATATTGCGGACTAAAAACTTTTCCCGTGACCATCACCACAAGCAAGGTTAAAAGGGTTGCCGCCGCCAGATCGATTTTTCGTCGCCATTGTAACCAGGCAACATAGAACAGACCAACGATCTCTAGAATAGTTTCGGCACTCGCAATAAAAGAGGAATACACATGAACCACGTTCAAGGAGCCATAGGTAAACTCAAAGGTCATGGGATGGTACTGCACAAAGGTTGAAAGCCAGATGAGGGATGATCCAAAAGACTCGGCCTGGATTGGACGCGTCTGAAAGTAGCTGAGCGGAGCAATGGTATCCTCGACACTTAAGAGGAAAGAACCTATCATTACCAGCACACATATTCCGATAAACACCACAAACGGTTGCCACCGTCGCCACGCATACCATCTTGCACGTATATCCATCTGTTGCGCCAACAAAAATGGGATAAGCAAGATAACTGGATAGAATTTCATCAAAAACGCTACAGCGAGAGCTACAAAAGCCCATGTCCAGCGTTTCCGCTCGGCCAGAAGCACTGCAAGCAGTGTCAAGAGACGAAGGGATGAGGTCAAAGCGCCCGGCAACAGTTGCCCACCCTCCTATCACCAGCAATATCGCTCCAGACAAGGGCAGCCTTGCGCGATTTGAAGCGTACAAGCAGCAAATACATACCAGCCGCAAGCAAAATCATCAGAATGGCAAACGCAACCTGATACCAGTAACCCGGCGCAAATAGAACCAGTAAAAATGGAACGAGTGTCAAAATAGGATATTCATGAGGAAACGCATGGAAAGGCTGGGAAAGATCCTGCGATGTGACAAAATCCACAAGAAATGCCGGTGCTCCATACCTATGTAACATAGTAACAATCTGCGCATTCGTATATGTTTGCAGGGGAGAACCAAAAATAAAGCCGCATTGAGACGGAAGAGCGGACTTCGCGAACGGAACATTATGGAGAAAAGCGATAGCATAACATTGATAGCGTGCAGCATCTGAATGGTCCCTAAAGATCTGCGCCCACGATCCCATAAACAGGAGCATCCCCATAACTACAATAATCAAGACATCAATCAGGTAGTGAGGTTTTCCTTTTTTTCTTGTACTAGATGGCACTACTACAACACTTTTTACTTGTATCTCAGTATTTTTATTCATCAACCACTATCTTCACAACCACTATAATTACACACAAAGAGATTTGCAAGACATAGTATAGAGAGATTCTTGCAGTGATGTCAATAGGTTGTGTAAAAAGAGTATGACATCTATTTCTGGTACTGGAAGCTGGTAGATTCCTTATTATGCTCTTCAACATTTGCCTTCACAAAAAGCAAAACGCACTTCATCTTTCTTATCCAAACAAGATCGGCAAATACAGATATTAAGAAATAGAACTCGTTTCTGAGTCATGGTTCAGCTCCACATTGGAAGAGTTCTCTTTGTCTATATTTGCTGGTGGGGCAGATTTATCTTCCATATCTGTAGTGCTCCTGAAACAGGGATGACCTGCTCTTTAGGAGAAACCGCTAGTATTTCGCCAGTATCTCGCTGTTCAGTTGTCGTTGCGGGAAGGACCAGATGACGGTAGTAGTAAATGAACAAGGCCAGAACAAAACCTAATAAAATGAAATTACGCAGGGTCACGGCGGGATAGAACCAGGGAACAAGCGGAACCTGGATGATAGATGTATGACCGGGCGCATAGTATGTATAAGGATAAATCGAGGTAGTTAATGCGCATATTACGATCCAGGATGCGATCCAGCGCCAATTCGTGCCAACCACATAAGCAACCAACGGGATAACCCAGATGAGATACTGCGGGCTAAAGACTTTTCCAGTAACGATTACCACCAACAGGGTTAAAAGCGTTGCCGTTGCCAGATCAATTCTGCGTTTCCACTGCAACCAGGCAATGAAAGCCAGACCAGCCAGTTCCAGGAGTTGCTCCCCATACGTCACGAGAGTGGTCAGGATATGGACGGGTTGCACGTTCAGAGAGTGGTAGGTATTATCGAAGGCCAGGGCATGATGCGTAACAAAGGTTGAAAGCCAGAGCAAAGATGATCCTAAGCGACTCGGCCTGGATCGGACGCGTCTCGAAATAGCTGAGGGGAGAAATCGTTCCCTCCACGCTCAAGAGTAAAGAGACTCCCATCACCAGCACACATACACCAATAAATGCAGCAAAGGGTTGCCATCTACGCCAGGCATTCCATTTCTCATGTGACTCCATCTGTTGCCCGATCAAAAACGGGATCAGCAACATAACAGGATAGAATTTCATCAGAAATGCCAGGGCAACAGACAAAAGCCCATGTCCAACGTTTCCGTTCAGCGAGAATAACTGCAACCAAGGTCAGAAGAGAGGGTACGAGATCAAAACGCCCGACCGCCGTTGACCAGCCGCCAATCACCAATAATGTCGCACCAATAATAGCTGCTGTTCTCGATTTGAAACGAGCCAGCAGAAAATACATTCCCCCTGCTAACAGAGCCATCAAGATGGCAAAAGCTACTTGGTACCAGGATTGTGGTGCGAACATGACAAGCAAGAATGGAATCAAAGTAAGCAGTGGATATTCATGAGGAAGCGCTCGCAAAGGCTGAGAAACATTTTGTTGCTTCACAAAATTCACGAGGAAAGCTAGGTGCTCCATATTTGTGCAGATCAGCAGCAATCTTTGCATTTGTATATGTTTGACTTTCAGAAATAAAATCGCATTGATGCTGAGGATAGGACTTTGCCACATGTGTACCATGCAGGAATACAGCGGCATAACACTGGTACTTTGCAACATCAGTATTGGACTTGAAGATCTGCCAGGAGGCACCACAGAACATCAAAATACCCATCGCGACAATAATCACTATATCCAGCGATATGAGAGGCTTTGCTCTCTTTGCCACGCTGGATGCTACTCTGTTTGTATTTTCTTGCATTTTAGTATCTGTACTCATCAATTACATTCTCATAGAAAAAATAGATTACACACAAAGCTATTCGCAAAGAATAGTATAGAGATGTATCTTACATCATGTCAATAGTCCACCGAAAAATGATACTTTCGGGTATACAAATCACACATAAATATAGTGTGATGGACAAAAAGGGCGCGGATAATCCTGCGCTGTAACCAACATATATCTCACAACGTATCGAAGAAATGGAGCATTCTGTTTCCGTCATCGTCAAAAGGAGAAGTCATGCGCGTACTAGTATCAGCATTCCTATCAACCAAGCTAGCTCTTTTGCTGGCAGGATTTAATATCCTGCAACTCTTACAGAATGCGCTCCAGATTGCTGGCTATCCGGCAGTTATAGTGTTTGTGATGATCGAGAGTTCGGGCATCCCTTTTCCTGGCGAGACAATGTTGCTGCTAGCTTCCTTTTATGCGGCGGTGAATGGCTCGTTGCAAATTCCCCTGGTGATTGCTTGTGCGGCGCTAGGTGCTATTCTGGGCGATAATATTGGCTATTATGCGGGAAAATCCGGTGGCAAAGTGCTCATTGAGCGTTATGGACATTATGTGTTTGTTAAACCAGAACATCTTGAACGTGCAGAGAAATTCTTCGCCAAGCATGGAGATAAAACGGTGTTCTTCGGTCGCTTTGTTGCAGTACTTCGCGCATGGGCGGCGTTTCTTGCCGGGGTTAATCGTATGCACTGGCGCACTTTTTTCATCTATAATGCCGCTGGAGGCATTCTATGGGCCACACTCTTTGGTTGCCTAGGTTATTTCGCCGGACGCACCTTTGGTAACTTCACTCAAGTAGAACATCTAGCAAGTACAATCACATGGATCATAGCCGGAATACTCCTGGTTGTGGTGGCAATTATCCTCTTTATCTACTTTACAAGAAGGAGCAGAAAACCTTCTGAAGAAGCAAAAAAGTAATGTTTCACGGAGCCCATGGTAGGAGCGCAGTTTACAAGCCTGTCTGACCCTTCCCATTCAGCCTACAAGTCCTCTAATTCATGGGTCTCTGCGCTCACAATATGCTACAATAGCTAACAAACATGTGTAAGGAATGTGAGGTATCCCTATGCAAAAATTGGAAGAAGGCCAGAGGTTTAAACGATACCAGATACAGCATCTCTTAGGCAAGCAGTGCAGCAGGCACAAGTTATGAAGCTGAGGATACACTACGACAACGCAAAGTTACCCTCAAGCTGATTCATCCCTGGGGAAACCTCTCGGATGCCGCTCGTCGGCAGTTCTTTCGCGAAATGCACGATATCAGCGCTCTTACACATCCGTATCTTGCAGCTATCCTCGATTATGGAGAAGCGGATGGACAACTCTATATCGCACGCCGCTATGTCACTACTGGTTCGCTCCTCGAGTAGCGAAGGAAGGCAACGGTTTAACCCTCCTCTAGAGATTAGCGACGCCGTTTCCTATGCACGTCAACTCGCAGGAGCACTTCACACTCTTCATAGCAACGGTTACTATACATGGTGCCTTGACCTTTACCAATGTCCTCGTAGCAGATGGACCGAGCCTTGATGAAAGACTCAATTTTGCTCCATTCCTGCTTTCAGATGCTGGTAATGCACTAACTTTGTACGCCGCTTTGGACGATACAAACAGCATTTCTCCCAATGACTGCCGCACCTGAACAATTTGAGCAACGTGTGACGGAAGCTAGCGACCAGTATGCGCTGGCTGTCATCCTCTATTTCTGGCTCACGGGACGCCCGCCTTTCATGGGAACCCCTGCTGAGATTAAACAGCTCAAACTCACAGAAACGATTACAACACTCACTGCTGTAAATCTCAAAGTTCCTCTCGAATTGGAAGGTGTTATTCGCCGCGCATTAAGCGCTTATCCAGAGGATCGCTACATATCCATACAAGCATTCGCAGACGCTCTACAAGCATCTATCGCACGTATGTCTCAGACTTCTCTGGCAACTTTCACGCCATTAGAATCTGAATGAGCTTCCTTCGTCAGGTTCGCTCTCCACATTAGAATTCATTGCACCATCCGGACAACAACAGCCAGCACCCGAACAACCCACTCAACCCACTCAACCTGTTCCACCCGCTCCTTCTGAACCATTACCACAGGTTGTACCAGACGTGCCACAGCCGCTGCATGAGCCCTCTCCAGATCCCATTCCCTTACCGTTCCCAGAAGCACCACCTGAACCCAGACCAGAGCCAGAGCCAGACCCTGATGTGGTGCCGCTACCTGTACCAGGTCCCGATATTCCACAACCGCTTCCAGAGCCAAAACCTATACCACCCGCTGAACCTGTAAAAGATGCATTCTCCGTGCATCTTGACGAGGATGCTTCTGATACACAAAATGAAGAGCTACCCCTGCAAGCAAGCATGCTTATTACTTCCCCTTACAATCAGACTCCGCAAGAAGTCATACTGGAGAAGGATGAAACGACGCTTGGACGGGCTGGTTCAAGCGACATCCTCCTCGACCAGGATACGCTCACCTCGCGTCATCATGCCCTGTTGCAACGTATTGGTGAGCACTACGAAATTCATGATCTCAGAAGCGCAAATGGTATTCTTGTCAATGGGCGAAAGATTCCCGTCGAAATAGGATTTGTGCTCAAAGATGGCGACCATATCAACATTGGTGAATATGAATTACATTTTGCCTCAAGGCTGACAATAATCTTCTTGAGCCAATCCTTCATGATACGCCTCCATACGGCCTAGATACCTGTGTGTTTCGCGCATCATTGTGCGACCAATATTCTCAACACCGGCTTCATACCTCATAACACGATGATAGGACGTTATGCAGGGGTATGATCCCCTATCGAGGCGAGGTTGATTGGCGCAACTCCAACGCTATTGTAAAACTCATGTGAGAGTGCAAGATGATCGTCGTGCTCTGCCTTTGCCGCAGAAGGCTGCCGTTGAAACGTATAGATCCGTATCCTTGTATGACAGTCGTAGGTAAATTGCTAATACGTTTTCACTGTGCTATTGACAAATTCCAATATTTGATACTACACTACAAACAGTCATTAGACAGTTTAGTCTAAGCAGTCTGTATAGTATAGATACACAAGCAAGGATGAGTATAGTATGGCAGACCTCCCCGACAAAGGAAAATGTAAGGGAAGAGAGCGCCTGATCAAGACAGCAGAGAAGCTGGCACAGGCACGTCCTTTTGACGAGATTACGATTGATGAGATCGTCAAAGCGGCGGCACTCTCACGTCCTGCTTTCTATTATCATTTTGTAGGTGGAAAAGAAGAGTTGCGCGAGGAATTAGTACGCAGTGGCACGATCAGCGCTACCCCTATCTTCTGATACACGCCAGGCAGTGCTGGATGCAGCATTACGCATTTTCGCACGTGCAGGCATTACCGCAGCAACACTTGATGATATTGCAACTGAGGCAGGCGTTTCACGGAGTGCGCTTAAGCTGGCACTTTCATAGCAAGGGAGATCTCTTGCAGGCCATCACTGAGCAAAAGGACTTTCATGCTCAAATACGTGAAGCAATCGAACAGATCACACGTGAAATAGAGAGCGGGACGCTATGCGACGATGAAGAAATTTTACGCCAGATTGCAGGGGCATTCTACGATTTTTTCACAGATCCAGCGTGACCTTGCACGTTTGAGCGTCCTACTAGCACATACTCATCCTGAAACGGCCCATCTCATTGCCGAGAAAATCACGCGAGGGCGCAGAGGTATTAATGACTATATCAAAAAAAGACAAGAAGAGGGATGCTTTCGCCAGGACATTGATGCAGCTCTGTTTATTCAGGTACTGGCGATGACATTTGTGATGCGAGCGATAGGAAGAGAAGGGCTGCATGATCTTTTGCCTTTTGCCCATCTTTCACGCGAAGAGACCATTAATCAGCTCGTTTCCTTACTTCTTTATGGCATCAAAAAAAGTGATGCGCCAATGAAAAAACGGCGGAGACATAAACGACTGTTCTCTGCCAGTCAGCTTATGTATTAAAACAAAGCTGACAAAAAGCATTTACGCAAGCGTCCATCAAAAAGGAGTCTTTCCACATGCAAGTCAATGGACAAGCTCTAAGACAGAGTGGAAGATTAGAGTTACAAGTGGGTTGTTGCAGCGGTTGTAATTCTGGGTGTTTTTATGAGCATCCTGGATCAGACGATCGTCAATATCGCCATTCCACGTCTTCAGACCGCGTTCGGTGCGGATATACATTTAGTGCAGTGGGTCCTGACGGGCTATATTCTCACGCTGGGTATCATCACACCAACATCGGCTTATTTCTCTGAAAGATTCGGTATCAAACGCTACTATATCGCCTCACTCGCCGCCTTTACGCTTGGCTCGGCACTGTGTGGAGTAGCATGGAGCCTTCCAGTACTGATCTTTTTCCGTGTTCTTCAGGGAGCTGGCGGTGCAGCGCTCTTTCCACTCTCGCTCACGTTACTTTTCCGCGAGTTTCCTCCTCAAGAACGCGGCACGGCAATGGGCTTCTTTGGCATTCCAACGCTGCTCGCTCCCGCGCTTGGTCCTACCCTTGGTGGCTACCTGGTAACCTACGCAGACTGGCAGTCCATCTTCTTTATCAATGTGCCGATTGGTATTGTCGCAATCATTCTGGCTACGATCTACCTGCATGATGCGCAACCAGGACCACGCACACGCTTCGATTTTCTGGGATTCTTCTTCGCAGCACTCGGCCTGGGAACATTCTTGTATGCTCTCTCCGACGCCAGCACTGATGGCTGGGGATCCTCCACTGTGCTTGGCTGTATGGCGGTAGGGTATTATCTCACTCGCCATCTTTATATTCGTTGAACTGAACATTATTCGTCACGAAGGCCAACCACTGCTCGATCTACGGGTCTTTGCGAACGGTCCATTTCGCGCCAGTACGATCGCGAATGTCTTCGTGACCTTCAGCCTGTTTGGGGGCATCTTTCTCTTCCCAATCTACCTGCAGAATATCCGTAGCCTGAGCGCCTTTCAGGCTGGCTTGACCCTGTTACCGCAAGCTCTTGCTTCCATGGTCGCCGTTCTCATCGGTGGACGGCTGGTAGATCGTCTGGGAGTACGCGCAGTTATTGTGCCTGGATTGCTCATCCTGACCGTCGCGACATGGCAACTCACGTTTATTACGGCCTATTCGCCACTTGAGCTGGCTGCAACTTATACTGGTGCTGCGCGGGCTGGCACTTGGACTGTGTGTACAGCCGCTTATCGTTGCAAGTCTGTCAGAGATCAGTCCACGCCTGTTGGCACAGGCTTCTTCTATGAATACCGTCACACGTTCAGTTTCCAGCTCTCTGGGAATCGCAATTCTGGCTACGCTGGTACAGACGCAGAATCGGGTCCATTTCGCGTATCTCGCTGAACGCGTCACTGCATCATCGCGCGCTTGGCCTGTTATATCCACAATTGCAAGCGTTATTCGTTGCACACGGCGCATCTTTAAGTAGTGCGCAATCTGACGCACTGCAAACCATTGCGGGCTTGCTACTCCAACAATCTTACGTACTTGCCATCCAAAATGCATTTAGCGTCACGGTTGTTATCTGCGTCCTGGCAATTATTGCGGTGTTCTTCGTGCGTGGTAGACGCAAACCAACACGCGATCAAAGGAAATTCTGACCATCCAGGGGAGGCGCAAGATGAGGAAGATTCCGACTGGCCAATGATGTTCGTGGAGTGACATAACACAATCAGACAAAATTACATGTGAGCGGGCCATATTAGCCCATACTCAGTTTGAAAGATACGCAGTGAATAGAACAAGGAGACTACCGATGCGTCGCATGATTCTCGTTCCAGTCCTGATCGTACTCGCGCTCTTCGCCATTGCAGGTGGCGTGGGATATTTGATTTACAACAATTACATGTACTATAGCACCGATGATGCCCAGGTCACAGGCAATGTCGTTTCCATTAACGCTCTTGCCACTGGGGAGTTGACCACGCTGAACGTCGCGTTGGGAGATAGTGTTACCGTCGGGCAGACCATCGCAACCATCACACCACTCGCAACGACTGGTGCTACCGGTGTAGCAATAAAGGTGCAAAGCCGATTGACATCACCAGTCCAATTGCAGGCAAGGTCATACAGACATCGGCCGTGTGCAGGGCAGGCTGTCAGTGCAGGTCTTCCACTCGTTCAACTGGTCGATCCAAACTCGCTCACGGTCACCGCTTACGTCAATGAGGGTTCAATCAATAATATTAAGGCTGGGCAGGATGTCGACATCAAAATCGATGCCTATAGCGATACGAATTTTACTGGCAAAGTGCAGCAGATCGTGCAGGCAGCCGCCAGTACGTTCTCGTTGCTTCCCACACAGGATAACGCCAGCGGCAACTTTACGAAAGTAGGACAACGCATCCCTGTGGTCATTACGCTTGATGGCAATGGAGGAAAAGCTCTCGCCCCCAATATGAGCGCCACTACGGTCATCCATATTCATTAGAACCCCGCAGAGAGGGAGAAGTACGTTTAGCACAACTTCTCCCTCTCCGTGAAAGGAGCTTGTCGTGAACCTGTTAATTGTTGGAGGATTGTTCGTCATCGGCGTTCTTGCTCTCGTCGCACTCGTTTTTGTGATACGGAGCGAACCAGCCGACAAAAGAGAGTACAAGTAGTGCCTCCACCAGTGCCCACCGAACAGGAAGAGCCTGAAATAGATACCGTTGCAGATAACCCTCACCTCTCAGAGAATACAGACGGCACTGTCTCGATGAGGGAACAACACCTGTAGCGAGAAGCGACGCTGCAGATGAGTGGCAACCGCTGGCAAATGGGCAACTTTATGAATTGAAAAACGAACTATATAGCCTTCATGGTCAGGCTCAGGGATTAGAACACCGCCTTAAAACCCTGGTCGATATGGTCGAACGCGTCGAGCAGGCACAGAATGGTCGTTTTCCTGATCGAAGGACAACCCTCCGATACTATAACGCAAGCCGCACGTTAGTTGTCCTCATTAACTGCTAATCAGGATCAGAGCTTCCATCTGTTGTAAGGTTGCACGTGCCCATCGTCTGATTTGCTCACAATACTTTTCAGGATCCTCGAGTGCTTTGGGCAACATCTGCAATCGTCATGGACCAGGCAACTTTGGGCAAAGGTGGCGCATCTGCTCGCCTTGTGACCTTCCAGGTACGGTTAGCACGGTTCGCTGCTTGTGCAGCACGTTGGCGAATTTGGTGAGCAGTGAGTTGTTCGTCAAAATATGCCTTGAACGTTGCTTGCGTCCATGATAAGCGCCTCATCGCTATAGCGTTCATGCTGAATCATAAAGCATGTGACTGTGAGATAGTGAACTTGACCATAAGCAGGATCAGTATATTCAAGGTTCAGAAACTCATCAAAAATTGACTGGCAGGTGCTTCCTTCTGGAAGCACAGCACCACACACTGGACAGATTGTCGGCATCTTATCACCTGTCTGTCATCTATTACTAGTCCAAGAAATGTTGCCTGCTTATCTCAACATTTTCAGCAAGAGAATGCTTGTCCGTCAACTACAAGTATATCTCAATGCTAACTTTGCCGTTTCCTGAGCTACTAAGAGGCAAATTCAATATCCCGCTCCATCCAGTTCTTGAAGGCTTGCTCTGGATTACTGCATTCTTTTACTACATCCTTTGCCCATATACGATTAGAGTAGTGATCCAATTGAAATTCTCTAGTTGGTACAACCCATAGTGCATGCTGAGAGTTGAGCAAAAGCGGCTTTACACATTCAGGAAGCAATGCAGCTCCCTCAACAATAATAGGTTTTGATCCTGGGCAGGCAAAGCAATTCATCGAGAAACAGAGGGAATTGCTCACGGTAGAGTGCTATTTCTTCTGCTATCTGTTGCTCTACAGACCGCCACATCCACAATTCTTCGCTCGATAGATGCATTAATTTATGAAAAATTGGTTGATGCTCCAGCTGTTACGATCTTCTTATGACGAAAAAAAGCATCATCGCAGCGATATAACTGAAATCCATATGTTTGCGCCAGACGATCAGCAATCGAGCTTTTGCCTGCACAGGGCGAACCGCCTAACCAATAAATATGAGGCAAGCCTGATGTCTCAATGTTTCTAGATTCGTCTTTTTCCCATTATATTTACGTTAATCGCACTCGAATATAGTCTAATGTCACTTACGAGATCGTGGAACATTATATATATAATTCACCAATATTCCTACTCTTTGGAAGAGTCCAGGATAATCCAGCACAAGTCCATCCTCATCTACAAGAAGTTCTGCGCTAAACAAAGCACATTCCATTCCTTAAGGCTCTCAAAGCGATATCGCCCTCCAGCAGGCGTAACATCCAGGCAAGTATAGCGCTGCTCTGTAACCTTTACCTGCATCTGCGGAATAGCTATATAGGCCATATTGAGGGTTGCAACAGAATATTGGTTGAAGTGTAAGACGGCGGATTGGCAATGTATTAGTGAAAGGAGTGACCGAAATATCAGCATCCAGGCACCCCTGGAGGGAGGAAATTATGTCTCCTCCCTCAGTTGTCCATGCCCCTTCTGTCATCAATAAAAAGATAAAGTGATTGAGATGAGCCATTTAAGAGATTCACATGAACAGCTTGTAGTCTCCATTGAGCATTGCAGTGGATTTCGTAATGGACCCGAAACGGCTTTTGCTCTCGTACGCCAAGGATTATGCCATCCGCAACAATGCCATCTGGCAATTGAAGCAGGCGCAAAGTACTCAAGTCCTGAGTTCCTCCTGGGAAGACCACATGATCTGTCGTTCCATTGCTCTTATCCTCAAATGGTTGATAGGTTAATGTACTCTGGCTATGCCCCGGTCCACCAGCAGCACGACAAATATCAATCGTTGCCTTGCCGACCAGTACGCTCTGGATAATACTTTTCAACGGCCTGGCGCAAAGGCTCTATCGCCTCGTTATGCACCAGATTGATGGTGCAACCGCCAAAACCTCCACCGAGCATACGTGCACCCAGAACACCGTCCACTGAATGAGCAATATCGACCAGCGTGTCCAGTTCAAAGCAACTGACCTGGTACTCATCGCGCAATCCTGCATGACCGCGCCAGAGAATAGGCCCAACGGCCTCAATATCACCTTTCTCTAAGGCTGCGACTACCTGAAAAACGCGCTCATCCTCAGCAATGATGTAGCCTGCACGTTTACGTAAAATTTCGGGCAAGCGATCTTTATACCGCGCAAACTGTGCGGGTGAAATATCTCTTAACGCTTTGATCTGCTGCGCCTTATCCGGATCATCGTGTGCGATCAGATCGCGCAGAAGCTTTGTGGCCTCTTCACATTGTTGTCGTCGCTCATTGTAGGCTGAGGAAGCCAGTTCACGCCGCACATTTGTATCAATGACCATGAGAGAGATGCCTGGAGTGTCAAAGGGAATGTAACGATACTCATAAGAGCGACAATCGAGTAACGCAGCTTTTCCTGGCCGCCCAATACACGACGCAGCCTGGTCAAGGATACCTGAGCGCAAACCGGAAGCTACATGCTCGGCACGCTGGCATACTGCTGCGACCTGCATAGGGGTAAGGGTTGCATCAGTATTGCCAATGGTAAATTCGCCGTCCGAGAAGAAGGAGCAGGCCTCGGCAGTTGCAACTTCCAGCGAGGCCGATGAACTCATACCACTACCCAGAGGCACATCCCCATCCAACAACGGCATCAAAGCCGTGCAACGGTATCCCTTCGCGTCTTAATTCGCTCACCACTCCCAGAATGTAGCGTGCCCAGCCCGGCAAGTTGGCCCGCTGCGCATCAAACGTCTCGGGCAATCCCGCAAGAGAAAACTGCGCTGACTGCTCAAAATGCTGTGACCAGAGGCGTATTGTTTGATCAGTACGCATGCGACCAGCAAATGCGGCCACGCGATCAACCGCCGCGGGCAAAACAAAACCTTCGTTATAGTCTGTATGCTCACCGATGATATTGACACGCCCTGGTGCCCACGCCGCACCCAGATGGACCAGCATATATTGCCTGATCGTTAAAGGCGACCGGAAATTTTTCTAATGCCGACAGAGCGGGTTTTGGAAACGTCTTAGTATCCATAAATGTGTTATGCCTCTTTCTTTGCAATTGCCGTACGTAGCTCCTCTGCTTTCTGCACTGGCGAAGAATTGTTTGTCCACAGGTTCCAGAGTGCTTCTGAAGATGCCGCAAACTTCAATTTGCCGGGTGCGCGTCCGATGGCCTGAATCTCAATATGGCAATGAAAGCGCTCATCGGCCAATTGATGCAATCCCATCAAATATGGCATAGGGGCCATAGCTCCATCGAACAAAGCATTAAAGCCATTGATTACCTGGAGTAACATAGCTGCCAGATCGCGTAATTCGTCGTCCTGCATCAGTGCAAGATTTGCCACATGGCGTCGTGGATAGAGATGCGTCTCATAGGGATAACGAACATAGGGTGGGAGAAATGCCTGCCAGGTTGTATTAGCAGTAACCTGATGCGGACCATCACTCAGTTCCGTACGCACACGACAGAAAGGACACCCGCGCCCGGCCTCGTCTTCCTCGACAACTGTTTCTAACTCACGTTCAAGCGTTGGAGGGATAACTGAGACTCCATATGCCTGACCGTGAGGATGGTGTTGGGTCTGCCCTATTGCTTCGCCACTATTCTCGAAAATCATGACGGTAGGATAGCGCGAGGCAACATCGAGGTAGAGATCCCGCCACAGACCGCGTGACGGCATGCACTTCGTCAACCGAGAGTTGCGTAAAAGTACGCTGATGCTCGCGGCTATAAATAACCACATACGCTTCACCAACGGGCGCTTGCAAGGGAGGGAAATCATTTGGGTGTAGCCACACTTTGGTATCTGGACTCACACGACCACTGGTAATATCAGCACAAAAAGGACATTCATTTGTCCCCTCGCGCCTGTTCATACGATGCGGCGCGTTCACCAGATACTGCCGTAAAATAGGGTTCCAGATTAAGGGCGTTGCACGTTGTTCCATTATAATTATACCACCTATGGATGATGTTGTATCGTTTGTGTACCCATCAGCACACAACGACCCTGACGAGCCAGTTCTGCAAGCAGTTCGCCTTTATCGATGAAGCCACCATCATTTCCTGCTGCAAACAGCCACTCATCCCAGGTCGCCTTATCAGTAAAAAGCGCCCAGGCAACGGAAGCGATCTGTGTTTTAACACTACGCATCAGTTCACGCGCATGTTCAAAACCCGGCTCCAATGCTTGTACTGACGGTAAGCTTGCGTCATTGAGTGCCTCAAAGGTACGAAGCGAACACACTTCACCCCTGACAACCTCACCCACAAAACCTAGCACGAGCACTTCACGATCCTGGGTAACAGCTTCAGACGCTTCTTCTCCATCTACAATCGTCTCCCATACCCCTACCAGTAACGTACAATGTGCAGGCAGGCGCTGAAGGAAGAGATCGATCTGCTGTTTATTCCAGCCATGCCACGAGTAGGTCTCGCGTTTTGCTCAAGACGGAAGGCAATATCCAATAATGATCGCGCCGCGTTCCATAGAGGCGCGTCGGCATCCAGTACCGATAATTCTTCTGCTAACACGAAAAAACTCTCCAGCAAAGATTAGAATGAGTGGATCACCGCCTTTTTACAGTCGCCTGAAAAGGGACGTTTACCGCTCACCTTAGTATACATTACTCCTATAGTATACATTACGAAACGCTGATCATGTTATATAATGGCGGTAACGTCAATATGCCTTCGCCTTGTAGAATGTGATGAGCTTCAGAAGGAAGAAGCGATGAACACACAGATGCTTTCCATTGGCCTGGGAATATTCGGTCCTCTGGGGCTTCTGACCTTGCTCATCATGGCTGGAATCGTGACACACCACTACTGGGGCATGCCGCACTGGAAGTCTTCGCTGGCACATGCGCAATCTACGCCTCAAACAGATCTCTGCCATTGCCAGTCTCTTCTGCCTTGCCATGGCTGGAAGCTATGGCATTATTCAGGAGGTATGGGCACTTATTTATCTCATCATTGCCTTCAAAACTGGGACATGGTGGATACGCATCGCTATCAGTCAGAGATCATGACGAGGAGCGATTAGACTGCGCCTCACAGATATATAATCCTTGCTAAGCAAAGAGCGTGATGCAAGAAATTGATGTGCAAGGACGTTTATTTAAATAAAACAGAGTTACGCTTTTTCAGACAGAGCAACATCAAGGCATTGAGCAAGGAGCAAACGTATGAGCGATATGCCATGGTATCAAAAGTTCGCCGATGCAGACTATCTGCGTATCTACTCTCCATTCCTTCCACCCGAACGATCCGCACGCGAGGTCGCCAGCATCGTCAAATTGCTCAATCTTGCGCCCAACAGTTCCATCCTCGATCTCTGCTGTGGGCATGGCCGACATACCATTCCGCTGGCCCAGCAAGGCTATCACATGACGGGACTCGATCTGAGCCAATTTTTCCTGCAACGCGCTCAGGCCGATGCCGAAACAAAAGGCATCAAAGCGCGTTGGATACAAAGCGATATGCGCCAGATCCCCTTCACTAACGAATTTGACGCCATGATCAATATCTTCACGTCCTTTGGCTATCTCGAAAATGAAGAGGAAGATCTGCAAGTTCTGCGCCAGGTTCAGCAAGCCCTCAAACCAGGTGGACTCTTCCTGCTGGAGACGATCTATCAGGTACGGGTGGTGCGCACCTTCTCGCCACATGGCATCATTCGTTACGATGATGGGCTGGTTGTGCTGGAAGAACGCCATTTGAACCTCTCTGAAAGCCGCAACGAGATCACCATTACGATGATTTATCCTGATGGGCAGCGTAAAAAACATAGGCAATCAATTCGCGTCTATACGTTTACCGAACTGAGACGTATGTTCAAGTCGGTTGGTCTCGAAGTGCAGGCGTACTATGGAGATCTGGATGGGAGCTCGTTGACGGTGGATAGCCGAATGGTGGTGGTGGGACGAAAGACAGAATAAGCAGAAGCTATCAAAGCATATGGAGTAGATAATATAAAAGAACTGCAAAGAAGCCCTTTTTAAAAGTCTTTTCCATGGAGACTCTATGAACCTTACACAACCCAATCTCACCCTCATCCAGTCAGAACTATAGACTCACAGAAACAAAATACGCTATAATATCATCGCCATCGTCAGTCAACCATTGCGCTGACTTATAAGACGATGGCGCCTATAACAGAGCGTATCACTAAAAATAAGGAAGGTACATAACCGTGCCGTGGTGTAGATTTTTTATCCCAAAAATTGCCTCGCCGACAATTAAGGCCGGAGATCCCGATCTTAATGATCATATTATGTACGCAAAGTGCATCAAAGGGCACGCACTTCGAGATGCCAGCGACTGGATCCAGTGCGAAAATCTACCCGCACCCGATGCAAAGTGCTGGATGGAAGGTGGCGAAACGATATTTTCCTTACTGGAGCGCAGGCGAAACGAAGTGTCAAAGGTGCAGGCAGATAACAAGCAGGCAACTCAGGATGCAACAACAACAAAGACAAGATGAGGCTGCATGAATAAAGCATCCTCATCTTTTTCTCTTGCCCCTGAACAGATAGCTCAGGTTCAGACTTCTCTTCTTACCTGGTATGCAGCCGAGCAACGAGACCTTCCCTGGCGTACTACAAACGATCCCTATGCTATCCTGGTATCGGAGATCATGCTCCAGCAGACACAGGTAGATCGTGTCTTGCCTAAATACCAGCAGTTTCTGGCAATATTTCCTACGCTATCAGACCTGGCTGCAGCCCCAACCGCTGATGTCATCTCCGCATGGGTTCCCCTGGGCTATAATATGCGTGCCGTTCGCCTGCAATCGCATCGCACGCCAGGTCATCGAGGAATATAATGGTCGCATTCCTGACACTATCGATGAATTGCTGAAACTCAAGGGCGTCGGTCGCTATACAGCGGGCGCGATTGCGTGCTTTGCCTATCGCAAGCAGGTCGCTACCGTCGATACCAACATTCGCCGCGTGCTGCATCGTATCTTTCTCGGCCTGGAGCATCCCGAACCAAAGCCAACGATGCTCAGATGCTCACTCTGGCCGAACAAGTTCTGCCAGAGGACGAAGCCTACAACTGGAATCAGGCGTTGATGGATCTGGGCGCGACGATCTGTACGAGTAATAATCCGCAGTGTACACGCTGTCCCTTGCAGGAAACCTGCCAGGCCTACACTGATATGCGCCAGTATAGCCTTTTTCCATCGGGTACCGTAGTACGTCAATTGCGCAAAGTGGCGGAGAAGAAAACATCCTATCAGACTCAGCCATTTACCAGTAGCAATCGCTATTTCCGTGGGCGCATTGTCGCTACCCTCCGCTCATTACCCGGCAACGAACGTATGCCATTAGCTGTGCTAGGACCAAGCATCAAACCAGAATTTTGCACTGGATGATCTTCCCTGGCTACAACAAATCGTCGCGGGCCTGGTTAGAGATGGACTACTTGATTCTGCGGATAACGGAGTACGCCTCCCATAAAAAGGCTTTTCTGGAACAGGTCGTGCTATACTAAGAATGATATTTTTCTGCACTCATTTATGAGCTATGTATGGAGGAACGAACAGTTGCAACTCACAAATCTTAATGATATTAGCACAAAGCATCGCCATATTTTCCTCTCTCCGCATTTTGACGATGTGGTCTACTCTGTGTGGAGGCACGCTGGGCGTACAGGTCAGTTGCGGCCTGCGTCCACTGGTCATCACGGTCTTTGGCGGCATTCCATCCGCCAACCTTACTCTTAGCCCATTCGCAACGCGGGTGCAACCAGGAGATGGGGGCCGATAATACTAAAGGTCCTGGCAATGCGATAGAGATTACGCCGCAAAGAGGATGCCAGCGCATTGGACTACCTGGAAGTCGACTATCTCTGGCTGGACTACCTGGATGCCCTCTATCGCGGCTCCCCTGCCTATTATTCTGACCGTAACCAGTTGATCGGCGGCGATGTCCATCCTTCTGATGCCGCCCTTGATCGACAACTGGCTGGTGATCTCCTTGCTCTACAAGAACGCTTGCCGGATGCCGTATGGTATGCCCCTCTGGGCGTTGGTCGACACGTTGATCACCAGATCGTCTGCTCTGCCGCCGATCGTCTTGCACAAAGAGGAGCGAAGGTCTACTACTATGAAGACTTCCCTTATATTCTGCAAGAAGGTGCCCTTGAGGCTCGTAAACGAGAACTTGGCCTGCCATTTGAGCCAAATCTTGTTGAGATGTCCGAGATGCTTCCCATACGTATAGCTGCCGCTGAAATGTATGGCTCACAGATCACGGCTAATTTTGAGAGTAAAGAGGCCGTTCAACAGACGATGACGAATTATACGTATAGTATTCGTCCCGTCGAGACGGTCCATCTCGAACGCTACTGGACCGCTGGCTAAAAGCACTTATACTATATGGCAGGCGGAACAAAGACGTTTCCTCTTGCCTTATATGTATTATGTATAGAAGGTAGAGTATCAAGATAGAACTTCAGCATGCGAGAAAAGATAGGGAAACCCTCTCAGACGCTTACCATGATGTAGGAGGCAGAATTCGTGAAGACGGGAATAGAAGGCTCAACACTAGGACGGTATGAGCTACGCCGTCGTATTGCGCGTGGAGGAATGGCAGAAGTTTATCTGGGATATGATCGTCGTGTACGCCGTCGCGTGGCAGTAAAAGTACTTTATGGCAGCGATGAACCCTTTGTGCGCCGCTTTGAACGCGAAGCGGAAGCCGTAGGGCACACTTTCACATGATCATATTTTGCCGCTCTACGATTTTGGCGAACAGCGTCCCTGGTACTATCTGGTCATGCCCTATGTCGAAGGGGGAACGCTACGCGATTATTTGCTGCAACGAACCTCTTTGACGCTAGAAGAAGCTGGCAGTTTTCTTGAGCAGATAGCCGAAGCCCTGCAATATGCTCATGATCATGGCGTTGTGCATCGCGATGTCAAACCTTCCAATATTTTGTTGCGGCCTGATGGTCATGCATATCTGGGCGACTTTGGGCTGGCAAAAGCAAAAATGGGGGCTGATGCAGTCACTCACGCTGGCACAATGGTTGGGACGCCCGAGTATATGGCACCCGAACAATCCAATGGCATACATGACTATCGCAGCGACATTTATTCTCTCGGCATCATTCTTTACCAGATGCTTACCGGACGTGTTCCATTTACAGCTGATTTACCAGTCGCAATCTCGCTTAAACATATACAAGACCAATCCAATACCACCTCAGCGAACTCAATAGTACTATTCCACAGCCGATTGAAGATGTAATCCTTAAAGCTCTGGCAAAAGATCCTAATGAGCGTTATCAACAGGCAGAAATACTGGCAGATGCTTACTGGGAGGCACTTAAGCAAGACACCTGAAAGTGTACAAGATCAAAGAAGCCAGCGGCAAGAAGTTGAAGAACAAGAGCACAGCAGAATACGGATGAGACACTACATGCAAAAAGAGCTGCAAGATGCGGATAAGACGCTTCATAAGAACAGCAAGACGCTGATAAAACGCTCCATCAGGAAAGATTGTAACAACATCATCCACCGCTACACTCATTCTTGATACCGAGGCACAACCTGTCCCACGCATCACAAAGCCGCTGCGTTTCCCTTTGCAAAATGAGCCACCGCC
The DNA here is from genome assembly GCA_963731415.1 of uncultured Chloroflexia bacterium. Classification (GTDB taxonomy): domain Bacteria; phylum Chloroflexota; class Ktedonobacteria; order Ktedonobacterales; family Ktedonobacteraceae; genus JACDAE01. Next base: position 541,301 of record CAVSVN010000011.1, on the reverse strand, counting down.
AACACATTTCGAGCAACCCAAAAAACGTGCACTCTTTTTCCTTCTCTCCGTACTCTGTCTGGGCCTTATTCTGGGATCCGCCATTCCGTTGACTCAGTTCTGGCGTTCTCATACGCATAGCTCAGAGTCATCCCAGGAAAAACACTAGGCCTATCGCTATTACAACGTATCAGGCAACAGCAACAGCCAGTTACGCAAGTTCAGGCGCAGGCCACGCTAGCTGCACAATCACGCGTACGAGCAACGGCAGGCATTACAACAGCTATTGGTGCTGGCAATGTCCTCTACGCAAATGATATGACGAGTGCCAGGCGGCGGCTGGATCGATGATGGCAGTCAATGCTATTTCTCCAGTCAAGGTTATCATGTCTACAGTCCTTTGCTCATACGATGGCATGGTGTTATTCTGGCCAACAATCATTCTCTAACGTCGTTATTACGGCTCAGGCAACGCTGCTACGCGGCGATATCTATGGACTGGTATTCCGCTTGAGCCCGTTCGAACAAGTCGTTTTATGCCCTGGAACTGAATAGCCAGGGCGAATATCGCTTTGTGCATGGCCCAAGGAAACAACCCGCTCAACTGGCTCACCCTCATTGACTGGACCCGCTCTGCCGCCATTCGGAGCGGCTACAACCATACCAATACGTTCCTGGTACTGGCAACGGGGACCCATTTCCGCTTCTATATCAACAAACAGCTCATCGTCCCATCCTTCTCTGATACACAGCTATGATAGTGGCCTCCTCGGCTTTCTTGCAGGTGGCGACAGTGAAGGTGGTACTGAAGCTGTCTTTAACAATGTATGGGTATTTCAAAAATGAAGCACGATGAAGAAAGCAGTTGCAATTAGACCGCATCGGCCACAGGAATACGCATGCTCTACTAAGGAAACAAATTTACCTTTCTGATTGTTTCTATAATATGATGGGGCCGAAACGTTTTCTTGAAAGGTTAGTTTTTTATGAGTCTTGATACTCCAATCTCACCATTGTTCCCAGATGCCAAAGCACTCAACTGCAACCCATATTGTCTACCTCGCTCTTGGTTCCAACCTGGGCGACCGACGAGGCAATCTTGCAGCCGCCTTACAACAGCTACGCGAGGTTGTTACTATCGAAACGGTTTCCTCTGTCTATGAAACCGAACCGGTAGGCTACCTTGAACAACCACGTTTTTTAAATATCGCCTGTTGCGGAAAAACCTGGCTCTCAGCACAGGACTTATTGCACTATACGCAAGCTATCGAAATTGCAATTGGACGCCAGCCGACCTTCCGCAATGGTCCACGACCGATTGATATTGATATACTTCTGTATGACGATCTACATGTACAAGATGATCATCTGACGATCCCGCATCCACGCATGGCTGAGCGTGCATTTGTACTGGCCCCATCTGGCGGAGATTTCGCCCAATGTCGTCGATCCAGTCAATGGACAGACAGCACAGGAACTCCTGCAACAGGTCTCACAGGAAGGTGTTACGCGCCTAGCTCCTAACCTGCGCATTACGCTGGATCGCGATATCCAAAATGGCTCACCCAGCGTTCGTGTACGATTGGGCCGTGCTGGCGTAGTTGGAGTGCGAAAATCGCTTTTGATTGGTGAAGAAGGGCAACAACAACGCTTTGACGCTACCTTTGACCTGTATGCCGATCTGGGTACGCAGCAAGCTGGCGTACATATGTCGCGCTTTAGCGATGTGCTGGAAGAAGTTTTAGAGGAAAATGCCTCGACCGTCTGGCCTAGAATTGAGATACTAGCAGAAGCATTAGCAAAAGCCGTCATCGAGCGTCAAAAAGTTGCCCGTGCGGAAGTACACATCCACACAGCCTATCCTCTCCAAAAGTGGACACCGATGTCTGGCCGCCGCACACAGGAAATCTATGGATTGCTCGCTCAGGCCGTAGCAACGACGACGTGGAGCCGCCGCATGATCGGTGTGGAAGTTGAAGGAATGGTCGCCTGCCCTTGTGCTCAGGATATGGTTCATTCGTTTGCTCGTACTTCGCCTGCAAGAAGAAGGCTTCGAGCAAGATGCGATTGAGAAGATGCTGAGCGTTACACCGCTTGCAACACATAACCAGCGTGGTCGTGCGACCTTGATGATTGGTACAGACCAGGATCTCGCAGCGGGCCGACCTGATCGCACTGGTAGAAAGTGCGATGAGTTCAGAAAATTACTCGTTGCTCAAGCGACCCGATGAACTCTATATCGTCAACAAAGCGCATGCAAATCCACGCTTTGTTGAGGATGTTGTGCGTGAAGTACTGGCCGCCGTCGTTGACAAATATCGCTAATCTTCCGATGATACATTTGTGTGGATTTACCAGCGCAACGAGGAGACCATCCACAAATACGATGTCGAGGCAGAAGGTTGGGGTACACTGGCGGAACTACGTCTGGAAATCCTGCAAAACCAGAGTGCAGAACACCATACGACCAGGGAAGAATGGTTCAATGCACCTGCTAGCAAAAACAGATAAACTGGATATAAGCTGGTCCAGGCGTGAGTCTTGTTTGATTATAAGGGAATTCTATTCAATACCCGATAAATTGAGCCAATATCGGGTATTGAATGGTCTCCTTGTCAATTAAAGCATTTGCTAGCTAAAACACTAGAAGCTCGATGATATATTTTGACAAAATGTATGGAATATGATACCATTTGCAGGCAAGCATTTGCCTTCTCAATGATATCAGGTGGGAATGTCCCCACCATATGTAAGGAAAACATACGATGCAAGGAAAGCAACGAACCCTCTTGAGAAGCAGTATAACTACTACACTGCTAATCACTTCCGCCACAGCTTTTAGGAATATCTAATGCTCCCTTATGCCACTTGTGAGTATTAATGTCTGCTTGCTGAAGCTGATACTACTAGGAGGTAAACTATGCAGGAGTCCCAACCAATCGTTGGCGCTTCCGACACTTCGTCCGATTCGACCCGTCCAGAAAGTTGAATTGTCGTCAATTTATCAAGACCGCAGGCACCGCAGCTAGCATCACGATGGGCGGAGTCACTGCCATTTCCCTTTCTGGTCTGGGTGATATTCGCGCCCATGCTGCTCCATTGGCAGTCACCTCTCCATCATACACAGTTTCCAGCAGGCTGGCCTGGTGGTACCAGGCTCGCTTTGGAATGTTTATTCACTTCGGATCGTATTCGTACCTGGGGCACGGTGAGTGGGCCTTTGCTAACGAAGGCTGGTCGAAATCTGCCTACCAGACCCAGGTCTCGGCCAATTTCAATCCGATAAACTTTAACGCCTCAACCGTTGTAGGCTATGCCAAAGCGGCAGGAATGAAGTATCTCGTCATCACTGCAAAACATCATGAAGGCTTTGCAATGTGGAATTCGAATGTTCAGAATTTCAAGGACTACACAGGGACAAAGTTATATAACCTGTACAACTATACCGCTTACAAGTCGGATCTGTTGGGAAACCTGAAATCTGAATGCGCGAAGCAAGGAATTCAGTTCGGACTATACTATTCCATCCTGGATTGGAACCATCCCTCCCAGAACATCAGCACGATCAATGGAACGACCTATTCCACCATGACTTCCATGACAGCGAGGGCGAATTATATCACTGACATGAAAGCGCATTTACAGGAGTTGGTCACAAAATATGATCCTGCGATCTTGTGGTTTGATGGAGACTGGTGCGGAAACCCCGCGTCGCCCACACTGACGGATTGGTGGATCGAATCCGATGGCGTGAACTTGTATAATTACCTGTTGGGGCTGAAGCCGAGTCTGATCGTCAATGAACGTGTCAAGCGGGGCTTCGGTTTAGGCGACTGGGATTGCCCAGAGCAGACAGTACCTGCCGCTCCACTGAGCAGACCCTGGGAAACCTGTGAAACGATGAACGGTGCCTGGGGTTACAATGCAGGTCTTGAGTCAAGTTATAAATCATCGGCCTCCTTAATCCAGGAAATGGTGAAGGTCGTATCAAGAGATGGAAACTTCCTGCTGAATATCGGACCGAAAGGTGACGGCACCGTTACTCCCGGATCAATCACTATTCTCAAGGATTTCGGCACCTGGATGTCCACTTACAGTGATAGCATCTATGGAGCCACAGCCAGCCCCTATGCATCTGAACCATCATGGGGATTCTATACGAAGAAGTCAGGCAAACTGTATGTGCACGTACTTACATGGCCCACAACAGGAACACTACAGATACCTGCTCTGACAAATACAATTAACCGAATCTATCTGCTGAATAATACGGGAACGTCATTGACTTACGCCATCAGTGGGGGCAACATCACGATCTCCATTCCCACAAGCGCACCCAATAACGTCGATTCGGTCATCGTTGTTGAAGTCTCTGGAACTCCTACCGCTGGTTCCACTTCAACCGGATACAACAAGATTGTGAATCGCAATAGTGGCAAAGTTCTGGATGTAACTGGCGCTTCCACTGCAGACGGAGCAACCATCGAACAGTGGACAGATAATGGTGGACAGAACCAGCAATGGAGTCTTGTCTCGGTCGGCAGCGGCTACTATAAGATTGTAAGTCGCGGTAGTGGCAAAGTTCTGGATGTCCCCGGCGCTTCCACCGTAAATGGAGCAACCATCGAACAGTGGACAGATAATGGAGCCATGAACCAGCAATGGAGTCTTGTCTCGGTCGGGAGTGGCTACTATAAGATTGTGAGTCGCAGTAGTGGCCTGGTTCTGGATGTAACTGGCGCTTCCACTGCAAACGGAGCAATCATCGAGCAATGGCCGGACAATGGAGGCACAAACCAGCAATGGAGCCTGGTTGCAACCTCTTAAGGATGCATGTTCACGTTTTGATAGACCATGATCTATGTAAGGTGTCATGGATCGCAAGGTAAATGGAGCTTCGTTCAGGTTTCCTAAGTAACAGGGGATGGAATTCTATGCGAATCTCCATCCCCTAATGGGGAGTCACCGCAGTATGAGGTAGAGTAGGACCAAATTTCCTGCAAAAATCACTCGTAGGGTTATAAGTCAGCCTCTCAGGCTACTCTATATGAGAGAAAAAAATGGAGGCCGAACTACTCCAGCGTCAGAAACAAGGTCAACGTTTTGTGATTCCCGTGCCCATCAGCGCCCATTTTTACGCGGGACCACTCCTCGGTGTAATGCTCTGGCAATACTCAGAGGTGCGTTCATCGAGTCGTTTCCGCTTTTCGGGTATGATCTTCATAATTATGAGGAACTGTTCGCAGAGAAGCTTGATCTGCTCCTGCGTCTTCGCGAACAGGAGCACGTAACCTGGTCGGGGAAGCATCGCTCTGCGCTCGATAAACTCGGCGTCTATCCACGCCCAATTCAGAATCCGCTCCCGGTCTGGATCGCCGTTGGTGGAACTCCTGCTTCGGTCGTGCGTGCGGGACTTCTTGGCCTGCCCCTGGCACTTGGAATCATTGGAGGGCAGCCTGCTCATTTCGCGCCATTAGTGAAACTCTACCGAAATGCAGCTCAGGAGAATGGACACGACGCGTCCATATTACCGGTTGGTATCACTTCGCATGGCTATATTGCGGATACCTCTCAGCAGGCAAGAGACGAGCATGCCCCCTTCTACATAGCGCTCTTTAACCGATTTGCACCGGAGCGCGGCTGGCCTCCAATGACACGCAGAAATTATGACGCTGCTACTTCATTGCATAACGCAGTAGTAGTTGGAAGTCCAGAGGAAGTTACCGAGAAGATCCTTATGCAGCACAAGATCTTCGGACACCAGCGCTTCTTAATGCAGACAAGTGTAGGCGCGATGCCCCACCGGAATGTTCTGCATGCCATTGAGCTGTTTGGTACGAAAGTTGCGCCTGTGATACGACGCGAGACCACAATCTGACAACCTTCATCACCCGTATAAAGAGTTCTAGGGAAACTCTTTATACGGGTGATTATTTATCCCCAATAACCGACCATCTCAACGTAGGTATACCCGCTTGTGGGTCTACCACGATAGGTGTCCTTAATTAAACAGAGTCCCTCATATTTACCCCCCTCAACACCTCGTGATGACACCTCCTGGTCTGCTCGTGCTGCACTTACCTCCAACTCGGCATCCAGGGAGGGTATGCGCACGATCCACCTGGTGGGATAACGTTTCCCTGAATGAGGACTGACCCAGAAGTTGGTGGCATCCTGAACGACCGGGGTGATGGAGGCAATCGTCTGGCTACCATCGGGATGCAACACGGTGGCAAAGGATTGCTCCTGATGAGGCTCAACAATATCCCATATGCTCACATAATCGCCATTGTCCAGGTTCAAATTAAACCAGGTCCATCTCCATAGTAAGGTTCTTGATCCATCGCCACATGATTAAGACCATGAAGGCCGACTCCAATGATGCCCAATTATAACATTTCTCTTCCTTGCAATTTCCTGCGAACGAATCCTCGCCATACTCCTACGATGCCCGATCGATCTCCCGTCTGAAGTCTCGCCGCAAACACGCCTCCAGACGCATCACAAAAACATGCTTCTCGCTTATCCTTTAAACAGTTACTACAGTAGTAACGATTGAGATAAGACACCATAAGGAAGTCTTCTCATTTGGAAAGGAAAATAATCATGTATGAATTTATTGCTCAACCTGAGACGCCTCTTACACGCAAAAACGCTTCACTCTTGAGTAGGAGTATGTCTCGCCTTATCGGAATTCTCAGCGTTTTGAATGGGGTGAGCTTCTTTCCCCCATTCATCATCTTACTGGTAGGCCTACGCTTTGTCGATCAACCGGCTGATATTGCAATTCCCATCTTTCAGCAACACAGCGCAACGGTGCTCATCTCCTACTATGTACTTGCCTGGAACGGATTGTTACTTATTGCATTAGTACTTTTACTCAATCGTGCACTGGCAGACCGAGGGGTGTATCTCATGGGTATTGCTACCGTGTTCGGAGTGCTTGGAGGGTTGATGCAAGTTCTCGGAGATCTGCGCTGGCCTTTTCTCCTCCCTTTTCTGGCAAACTCCTACTCCGATCCCCATGCCAGTCAAGCGACTTGCTCGGCAATAGCGATCGTTTTTCAGACGGTGGATCAACTTGGCGGGATTGTAGCGAGTGAGCATCTGTATTACCTGTTTATTGGAGCCTGGACACTCCTTGCGGGCTGGTATATTCTGCGCTCCTTGCACTATCCCAGTTGGATTGCATGGGCTGGCATTATCAGTGGCTGCGGTCTGCTTCTCAGTAGCCTGGAGCAGTTTGAATGGCCTATTAGCTCGGCCCTTCTCATCATCGTCTCGCTTAGTCGCATTCTCTGGGCCATCTGGCTGCTGGGGATAGCAGCGACGTTACTCTGGCCCCGTACTCAATCCAGCGACTCTCGAAACCACGAACTCATGAAAAGTGTACCACAGACTAGTTGAAATTTGAATTACACCATGCGGCTCTGCATGGACAGGCAAAGAACACGCAAGGGAGGGGTGAGATGAGCGGGTGTTGTGAGAGGACCTGCATGAGGTGACATTGGAACGATGATTGTATTCGTTGTTAATAACTAGTGAGTGAAGGAGTATTCTATGAACATTGCAATATTGGGTGCCAGTGGTAGGATTGGTCAGCAGACGACGCTGGAAGCGTTGGTACGTGGATACCAGGTCACGCTCGTTCGCCGCCTGCCGAATGCAAAGAAGACGGTTACAACGAAGTATATCAATCTGTATAATCAGTTGCTGGAAATGCCCAAGACGGCCTACGAGCGCGACATCCCCTCGCGCTCGTGCTTCCAACACCAGAAGATGGACTTGCCCCGCAGTTGGTCAGGGCCAATTCCTCATAAAGGCGGGAAAAACTCCGTGCCCACAGCAGGGACAGGTTCCGTGTGCAAAAAATTTGGGTGCACCCGATGACCTTACTTACTCGGACTTCCTACACCCTCACATCCTTCCTCTTCAAAAAAATCCCCGTAGCGCAGGCCAACACCACAATCATCACCCCCAGCACAGCCCACATCGTCAGAAGATAGTTTGTAGCGTTAGCATGGGTGTACGTAGAGAAGAGCGTACCATGATACGTATAATTGTTGCCGAACAACTTATCTCCACTTATCTTATCGCTATGCAGCCCTAGCGATGAACCTAACGCAGCTATAGCCCAGCGTGCCGCAAATGGTGTCGATAGAATTTGTGTGAACCAATCCTTAAAGGCAAAAATTGTTCCCGAGAAGATCACCTGCGGAATGAGGATAATTGGAATGAAGCTCATTGCTCGATCGGTGTTAGGAGCAGTAGCTGAGATGAGCAATCCCAACATTAACCCTGCCAGACTCGTAAGGGCCATTGTGATATAGACCTCAAGAACTGCAGGCAAAATAATCCCTTGTTGGAAACGTTCCACAAAGTTTACCATGATCACCAGTATCGCAGTTTGCAGTAAGCACAATAAAGCAAGCACGACGATCTTAGAGAACATATAAGGAATGATGCCTAAATTCACCGCTCGTTCACGCCGATAAATAGGAGCCTCCTTCACGATCTCTCGGGCTGCATTCAGCGATCCAAATAGCACAGCCGTAAAGGCCATGATAAACAAGATTTTCTGTGCATTCGCGCCCGAACCTGGCATGATAAAATCCTGCAATGCTTCAATTTCCCCGCCGCGATTTGCCGCATATGCTCTTCCATGTGGATTGGTGTTGAGAAAGTTAACAACGCGTTGACAATCATTTGACACTGACGGGTGACCAGGACTGGGAACATCAGGAAAACCAGCTGGAGTGAGAATGGTCTGTGTTGTCGGGCAATTCGTAATACTGGTAGGATTAAACGCTCCAGGTCCTATCTCGGTATTCACCAGCAAGATGAGGAGCAAGGCGATGATAGGCGCTTGTAAGAGCAGCATGATCAGGTTCCCTGGATCATTCTTGAGGAGTTCAAGATAGCGCAACGAAAGAAGTTGGAATTGTTTCCATGGGTTGCTGCGCTTCGGTCGTTGAATCTCCCTGACGTGTTGAACCGCTCTCCCGTTACTTGTATCTACTTCATCGAGGAGTCCGCTCACATAATCCTGATAGTCCAGCGATTCCTTGAATCGTGTCTCCGCCTCCTCAGAAGCGTTAGGATTGTCCCGGCTCGGTTCCAGGAGAGCATAAATCTCAGCAAAATCTGTTTTGCCAAAATACCTTCGTGTCTCACTGGGCGGTCCAAAGTAGGCTAATCGCCCTCCCTGACCCAGGAAACAGACATAATCACAGGTGTTAATGTTATTGGTAGCATGCGTCACTAAAATAACGGTATGTCCCTTATCGGCCAGCTTTCGCAAAAGGAACATCATTCTGCGATCCAGCCCTGGATCAAGACCGGAAGTTGGCTCATCAAGAAAAAAGATGCTCGGCTTGCTCAGTAATTCAAGCGCAAGGGAGACACGTTTGCGCTGCCCGCCGGACAGTTTACTAATCATGAGATGTCGTCGCTCTTTCATATCGACATCTTCAAGCACTTCACTGATACGATGCTCGATCTGTTCGTTCGTAAAGTCCCCTGGTAGGCGCAGTTTTGCCGAGTAATAGAGCGCACGCTCAACCGTCAAATCTCGATGCACAATATCATCCTGTGGCACATACCCCAATTGTGTGCTGAAAGCGGCGAGATGATGATAGTAAGCCTGACCGTTATAGAACACTTTCCCTTCATGGGCAGGGCGGAGACCATTGAGTGCATCCATTAATGTCGATTTACCTGCCCCGGAGCCACCAACGATGGCTACAAATTTACGTGGTGGAATGGCGATTGAGATGTCGTTAAGCAGGGTGACATGATTGTTGCCAACTTTTTTGAGATTGAGCGCATCAATGCGAATACCATTACTCTCATCATGCTGAGTCAGTTCCGTCTCGTTATAGGTTAATTTATACGGTCCAATGCGTATCTCGTCGTCAAGGTTGAGGAGCTGGCTGGTGGTGAGCAATCCATTGACATAGACATGGTTCGTGCTGTTTAGATCGAGAATGCGATAGGTTTCTCCCTCGCGTACGAGACGAGCGTGATGACCAGAAACCTGTGGATGATTGAGCACAACCATGTTATCTTCTTGTCGTCCAATGGTAATTGCGGGAGCCTCCAGAGGAATGGGACGTATGTCGGGAGGCGTCTCCTGTGAGGAACCACTCCCATCATTATAAATCAAAGAGACAAACGAGCCTTGCTTATCGCCAATGCGAAAGATATCTCCGCGCATCAAGGGTTTGCGAAATGCCTCATCACCGCGTATCTGACGGCCTCGATAGAGTAACCCGTTTTGTGTCTGCTGTCTTGATGGATGTGGATGCACGAAGAAAAACGCATTCCCTTCATGTACTATCTGGGCATGGAAACCGGAGATGTGGCTCTCATTGAGAACAATGTCATTCGATGGATCACGTCCAATATTCATCACTTCCTTAAAGAGTGGATAGACCTTTCTTTCTTGTAGAGTATTACTGTTGACCTCAAGAAATGGTATTCCCATCTCCGAGAAAGATGTCAGTTGGGTTTCCTCACCTTTTCGCTGCAAGGGCAGAGTGCCATTGGTAATAGACTGTGGTGAAAGGGGTTGGTTGAACGTGAGGGGGTGCGTTTGAAAACCTTGTTCTAGTATATCTTGTTGCTCAACTGCTTCAACCTGCTCAGGTACTGGTGTTGAAGCGGGCACAGCGTCTTGTAAGCCGACGATCTCAGACTCCGGCATTGATTCAGAAGTGTCAAGGGGTGCATTGTATCCGAGGGGCTGAGTGTCCCCAGTCGCAGGATCAAGGAGGCTTTGTGATGCTGGACTAAGAAGAAAGATGAACGCAGTATCTGCTCCTATACCAACAATAGCGCAGTCGTGGATAATCGATTGCTGTAGGTCATGCTTATTCACGGTAATCGTGTCATCTGAACTGATTGTTTCGATCCTCCACGATCCTTCTTCATACACAATGCGGGCGTGATGTGGTGATACATCTGGAGCGGTCAGAACAATGTCGTTGTCGGGGTCGCCCCCAATTGTAGCAATCGGTTTATCGATCTTGATTACAGTGTCTATCTGAAGGCCAGTAATAAACTTGATAATCCCAAAATCAGTCCAGCTATTCGTTCCAGTCATAGATATACCTTTCGCATTCAAGTTTACTGACCTTAATCACGGCACGAATCTAGATGTTGGCGGGTAATGCTCCTGCATCACTTCGTGCTACAGAACAACGCAATGAAAAGAGATCCTACCGAAGATGCAATAAAGGAAAAACTGCACCAGAGCACGAAATAAAGTGTAGAGCAATTGTATGCACTTGTCAATATGAAGCCCAAACCGTGACTATTCAAAAATTCAGGTCAATTCCAGATCCGCAGTCCTGTTGAACCCACAGATACCCCCGTCTAAAGTCTCATCACAAACACACCTTCAGACGCATACCAAAAACATGCTTCCCGCTTATCCTTTAAACAGCGACGACAACACTAACAACAAGTAAGATACAGCACTGGCAAAAAGGAGCAATTTATCATGAGCACAGAAATAACCCTTAAAGACGAGCAAACTCAGAAACCTAAATCCGACCGCAAAGTCGTTATGGATGTACAGGATATCACAAAAACTCTTCCCCTCGGTCGCGAGAAGATCGAAATCCTCAAAGGTATTAGCTTTCAGATTATGAGCGGAGAGTTCGTCTCTATTGTCGGCCCATCCGGCTCCGGCAAAAGTACGCTGCTCGGCATCATCGCGGGCCTCGATAATCCTACAACTGGACAGGTCTTGATCGATGGCATCGATATCACGCACATGAGTGAAGGCAAGCTGGCAGCAGTGCGCAATAATAAAATCGGCATGATCTTCCAGGCGTTCAATCTGATACCCACGTTAACGGCACAGGAAAACGTAGAAGTCCCTCTCTATGTTGGCAAACACCCCGGCTCACCATCGGCACGGGCACAGGAACTATTAGGGCTGGTTGGCCTCTCACACCGCCTCAGCCACCGCCCAGGCCAGCTTTCAGGTGGTGAACAGCAGCGCGTAGCTATCGCCCGTGCGCTGGCAACCAATCCCGCCTTCGTGATCGCCGACGAACCGACCGGCAACCTTGACGCTCGCAATGGTGATAACATACTCAAACTCATCGCCGATCTACGCTCACAGACCGGAAAAACTTTTATTATCGCAACACACGATCCCGTCGTAGCTTCCCATGCCGATCGCTCTATCCGTATCGTCGATGGCAAGATTGCAACAATCGATAGTTCTAACGGCGTAATCACGCAATAAGCATGAATAGAAGGAAGGATTAGAACCATGAAAATTTCAATGTACTTCGACTATACTTCGCGCTCACTCCTGCGTGGTGGACAGCGCACCATCCTGGCAATATTCTGTGTGGTCGTTGGCGTGATGGCGATTACCTCCATGCAACTGGTCAGCTCTATGTTACAGAATTCGCTCACCACGAGTGCACGGGATACGAATGGAGGGGATATTGCAATTGACGCTTCAAGCCTCCCACTCAAGTCCAGCGATCTGACCTTCTTCAATCAACTCAAGCAGGCTGGTACGATTAGCAACTATAGTGCCACAATCAGCGCAATCGGTGGGTTGACTCCCACAGCAAATTCACTGCATACATTTAGCATTGAAGCCGTCACGCCCAGCAATTTCCCACTGGTTTCACAACCAACCTTTGTGAACCCCAGCAATGGGACCGTCGCAAATCTACTCGGCAAAAATCAGGGAATTGTGACAAAGAACTTTAGTGACAAATATCACAAACAGGTCGGCGATACGTTCAATGTCTATGTCAAAACAACTGCTGGCACTGGGCAAACACTGCCGATAAAGATCTCTGCTATCATTGCCAATTCGGGGACTTTTGCCCAATCGAACAACCTTGTACTTGTATCGACCCAGGATTACCTGGCCTCTCATTCCACAACACAAGCAACCTATAGCGCTGTCGATATCACGACAGTCAACCAGGCCCACACTGATACAGCGGTCAAAGCTATCACTGCCCAGTTTCCGCTGGTCTCTACTCAAACGGCAGCAGATGTGTTGAAAACTGAGCAATCAAATATTGACCTTATCAGCAAATTCCTGGAAATTAGCGGCCTGCTCTCGCTCATGATCGGTGGCGTCGGTATTATTAATACCATGCAAGTCCTGCTCTCACGCCGTAAAATAGAGATCGCTACCCTCAAAACTACTGGCTATCAGCGTAAAGATCTCTACCTGCTCTTTGGGATGGAAGCAGGAATCCTTGGACTCATTGGAGGCATTATCGGATCTGCCGTAGCAATAGGGGTGAGCTACATAGTCAGTATACTGATGCAGAACATTGGAGTTCAAATCGTATTCCAGTTGAACGCAGTAATTCTTGCTACCGGAGTGATCATCGGCTTCGCGACGGCACTCATCTTTGGTCTCATGCCAATTGTACAGGCAGCAACTATACGCCCGCTTAACGTGATACGTGAGCAGGAAACACGAAACGCTGGCAATAGCGTACTGACCGCATTCCTACTCATTCTACTCTCTGTATTGTTCGCTATCCTGGCAATTGTGATCCTGAAAAACGATGTGCTTCTAGGCATCGAGGCAACGTATGGTACACTCGCCTTCCTCCTGGTTATCGGTGTCTTCTTCAGTCTGATCCTTTTTGTGGTAAGCAAGTTGCCTGTTCCAGAGGGGTTTCAGTTCACGTCTCTCCTCCTGGTGCTAGTAGGGGTGGTGATCTCAGCCCTGACATACCTGGTATTACCAACGTTTGGCATCGCTCTGCTGGTTGTCTCGCTTCTGGGAATTGTCGTAATGATGCTACCACGCTCGTCTAAAGCAAGCACAAAAATGGCCCTGCGTAACCTCGGTCGTCAGCGTACACGGACAACGACAACCTTGCTTGCCCTATTCATCGGCATCTTTGGTATCGGCCTGGTGGTAGGGCTGGGACAAGATATACAGAGCAGTATCAGCAATTCACTCAATCAGAATCAACCCTATACGCTCATTGCAACCGCAACAGGTAAAGATGCTGCAAAACTGCAGGCCAATTTGAATACTATTCCAGGCATCAGCAACAAGCTGGAAACATCTATAAATACGGTTCGACCTACCAGTATTAATGGTCAACCTCTGCAAAAAGTGCTGCCAACTGGAGATAGTCGTCAGCAAGCTATTGCTTTTCTGAGTACCATTGAAGGCTACAATCTCAACCAGAACGTTCCATCGCTGAAGCTTACGCAGGGCCGTAACCTGAATGCCAGTGATGCCAACACCAATAATGTTATTGTGAGCGAATTCCTCACCAGCGGTAGAGCGCTCAATGTGCACCTCAAACTTGGCAATACGTTCACTTTTGCCAGCACGGATGGCAAGACACAGAAAACCGTTACCATTGTTGGTATCATTGCTTTCGCCAGCAGTTTTACATCACAGGGTCAGGTGCTCTCATCAGCATCCCTTGTACATGAGCTCACTCCAGCCAACAGTCCAGTTAGTAATGTCTTCTATATGAAAGTTGCTTCTGCACAAATGAACCAGGCAGAGGATAAACTCGGTCAGATCGCGCCAAATGCCACCGTCCAGGATCTGGCAAGCACAACAGCGTCCTTTGGTCAAGAGCTCAACAGTATTCTGTATATGCTCGTTGCAATTGCCTCGCTCTCAGTGATTGCTGCGGTCATCATCATAGCAAACACCGTAGCCCTGGCAATGCTGGAACGCAAACGCGAACTGGGTATCCTCAAAGCGGTTGGCTATACAAGCAGGGCCGTGCTGAGCGAAGTATTGATTGAAAATGGTCTGATCGGCGCAATCGGAGCATTCGTTGCCGCACTTCTGGCAACTCTTGGAGTAACCTTGCTTGGCAAGCTGGTATTCAATCTCCCACTGACGATATCGCCACTCATTATCGTCAGCTTAATAGCTGGATCAACGGTACTTGCCATTCTCACAGCTACTCTGGTCGCCTGGAACTCAGTGCGTGTCCGTCCACTTGAAGTCTTACGATACGAATAATATAGGAAGAGATTGTGGGATAGCATCTATCCCGCAATCTCTTCCTATATTATCGATGTGATACACTACATAGAACAGTTTCACTCTTTAGCGATCGGCAAAGAACTATGCTCAAGAAACATTTCACACGGCCTTTCCGTAGCGTACAAGGAAAACTGACTCTTACCTACACACTGATTATGGTCTCAACACTGTTGCTTTTCCTTGTGATAGGTGTTGGCCTCGCGCTCCTTATCTCTAGCTTTAATGCTCAATATTTTTTGGCAAAGATACTCCCACAGGAAACGCTCCAGGCATCACCGTATTTTGTGCATGGCTCGCCAGATCGTGAAGCATTAGCTAGCTGGCTACAGATCACTATCAAGAACCTGCCCACCAAACAGGGTCCGTTCACTTTTCCTCAACCTGATTTTCTCACGGTCGTGGATGCGCAGGGTCGCATGATCACCTCAGTCGGGTCCCATCCTCCCCTCTCCGATGCCACTCTTCAGGCACAACTCTCGCCCGAAGATCGTGTGGATCTTTCTACCTTGCTGCATAACGCGAACAGCTCAACAAATATTGCGAATTCAGAAACTGATGGCAAACTGGTCGCCATGTCTGCTATTCTTGGGCCAAAAGGCAATCTAGAAGGTGCCTTAATCATGAAAATGATCGCACCGGACAAACTAGAACTGCTCACAGAATTCCTTTCATTCATCGGTATTATAACTATCATCGTTATAGTTGTTGCCACCATCATCGGGATCATTTCTGGCAACTTTGCGGCCCATTACTTCACCCTTCGTCTGAAAAGGTTATCGGTAGTAGCGGCACGTTGGAGCCAGGGCGACTTCTCCGCAACCATTCATGACATGTCAGAAGACGAACTGGGTCAGGCATCGCTTCAACTGAATCATATGGCCATACAATTGCAAAATTTGCTTGAGGCGCGGCAAAAACTCGCGACACTGGAAGAGCGCAATCGCCTCGCCCGCGACCTGCATGATAGTGTCAAGCAGCAAATCTTCGCCGTCTCTATGCAAGTCGGAGCCATAAAGTTCCTGCTTAGACGTGACATTGATGCCGCTGAAGTACGCTTGAATGAAACGGAAAAGCTTGTCTCGCAGGCCCAACAGGAACTGACATCACTTATCCGAGAACTACGTCCCGTTGCTCTTGAAGGCAAAGGACTCGTTACCGCCCTACGCGAACTGATAACCCAATGGTCTCAGCAAACGAATATCGTAGCGAACCTGAACGTGAATAGTACGCAGTCACTACCCCTTACCGTAGAGGAGGCGCTATTTCGCATTGCACAGGAGGCGTTAGCAAACGTAGCCCGTCATAGTAAAGCTACCCTCGTACAAATAACATTGACAACAACCGATGGTACCGCTACGCTCTCAGTCGTTGATAACGGTCAGGGCTTCGATACTACCCATCAGGCTCTGGGTATTGGCTCGCACTCTATGCAGGAGCGCATGAAGGCACTTGGAGGCGATGTACACATAGAAAGTGCTCCCGAAAAAGGAACACAGATCATTGCATCTTGTACGCGTTTAGGCACTAATGCACCATCAACAAACGAATCTTCTTTAGTATAGGGAAAATATTGAATGCATTTCCGATCAAAATCATTTCTTCATGAAGCTATATCAATTGCCTTCCCGCAGGGAAGCATTTCAGAAAGGAGCGTCCATGACCGATAAGATTTCTCTTTTACTCACCGATGATCATGCCATTGTGCGACAGGGGATACGGGCCTTTTTAGAACTGCAACCAGATCTTCTGGTCATAGGGGAGGCAGACTCTGGCGAAAATGCGGTACGTATGGCTGCCGAACTTGCACCTGATGTCGTGCTCATGGACCTGGTTATGCCCGGTATAGGCGGGGTAGAGGCAACCAGGCAAGTCAAACAGGTCAGCCCACATTCCCAGATCATCGTGCTCACTTCCTATCACGAAGACGAGTATATCTTTCCAGCCTTGCGTGCTGGTGCCCTCTCTTATGTCTTAAAGGACGTTGGTCCAGGAGAATTAGCCGATATTGTACGTAAGGCCGCATGTGGTGAGTCGATCTTGCATCCGCGCGTCGCTGCCCGTGTGGTACAGGAACTTCGCGGCACACGAAACGACACCCCCAATATTTTTACAGGAACTCAGCGAACGCGAACTTGATGTCTTACACCTCATCGCCGATGGCCGCTCCAATGCTGAGATCGCACAGAAACTGGTCATCAGCGAAAAGACCGTCAAGGGGCACGTCAGCAACATCCTGAGCAAACTGCATATGCTAGATCGTACCCAGGCCGCCGTCTTCGCATGGCAACAGGGATTTGTAACACGACGCGACCCGTAGAGCTAGTGCAACTGAAAGGAGGCTTCAACTACACAATGATTGTGTCCAACCTCATCCTCAGCTATAATTGGGAATGATGCCCATAAGGTCCTGCGTTAAGGAAGAAACCTCGTAGCCGTAAAGTAGATAAGTTAAACCTGACGGGAAGCTCAAAAATGTAGCCAGAAGCGTAGCCTGACTCGCACACATTTCTGATTCTTATGGTTCGTGTGAACTGGTACGAACGCTTAAAAAAATGAGGGTAGTTCCATCTCGCAGGCGCATATGTTATAATGCGTTACACGATCTATAAACTCATGCCGGGTATAAGATTTTTGTACCCAGCCATGATGAACAAATGATAGGGAGCACTTGTGGAAGGAGTTCTGTTAGATCCTACCCAACTGGCACGGGCCGCGGTAGACGCTGCATCAGATAAAAAAGCATCTGATGTTCTCTTACTCGACATTAGAGAAATCACGACGATTGCTGATTACTTTGTCATCTGCAGCGGCAATAATGCACGTCAGATCCAGGCTATCGCAGATGCCATTACTGACGCATTACGTGAACAGAAAGTACGATTATTGAACCGGGAAGGGGTCGCTGAAACGGGCTGGCTTCTCCTGGATTTTGGCGATGTCATTGTACACATCTTCAGTCCAAAAGAACGAGAGTACTACCATATTGAACGTCTCTGGAATGAGGCAAAAACAGTTGTGTATCTACAATAATAACAAAATACAGAAAAGGTGGCGACGATGACATTTTTTCGCAATCGCATGTTTCTAGAAGGTATTGCCCTCGGTGGCCTCTGCGGCATCGTTATCGGTTCTATCCTCGCTTTTACCCTTGGTGAAAGTAGCGTAGGGGCCGTTCGTCGTGTCATTCATGACCGATTTCCTGGCAAACCGAAAGTGCCGTTTCAGTACCTTTCGCAGTAAACAAACGACAATTCTATACAATACAACGGCACCATACCTTTTCACCATGGTGCCGTTTTGTTTGCTCAAAGATCATTGTTTCGCTCCCCTCATTACTGACTACATATCGCCTTATCCCCATATTCACAGAATAAGTGTCGTCAACGCAACCCCTGTAGCATTGACAATGTTTGCATTGGTAATGGTATATATTACCGTGTATTACAAACAAAAATATATACTGTAAAGTAAAAATGTTTTGTAAAGTAATAACTTCAAGTTGACTATAATACTCATTTTATTAGCTTAAGAAAGGTGCATGGTGAGTATTGTGCACTTGGTGGCGAGGTTGGGTGTATGCCTTCTCTGTCTTCTGCTCTTGCTTTTTGTGAAATCCTCTCTCTCCGCATATGGAGCTTCTCAACAGGCATGTCTTCCCTCCGTTCCAGGCCAACTTACAACTCCACCCGAGCAGGCTAGGAACAGTTCTTATTAACGAAGTACTTCTCTCTTCAAAACAATCCTGGAGTTGTCCAGGCTCAACCTCCGTTCCTGGACCTGACGATACTTCCTGGATTGGAACTCTATAACCCCCTGGCCCTCTCTTTCAATCTCTATACAGTCCATGCAGCTATCGATGGTGGGTCCGGTACAACCGCAATGTATTTCCCTTTTGGCTCGGCAATTGCCGCTCATGGCTTCCTCACCATCTTCCCCAATAAAAGCATTATTTTCCCCAGTAATGCGCCAGAGACCTTTACCAGACGCCTGCTCTTCAATGGTACTCCCATTGACCAGGTAACGGTACCAACCAATCTCGGAAATGATCAATCATATGCACGTATTCCTGATGGAGCCTCCAAATGGGAGATTAGCAATACTCCAACGATTGGTCGCAGCAACGTTCTTCCAACAGCAACACCTACAACAAAACACACTCCTAAATCCAGTACAACAAAGAATAAAAGCAGCGGCGTTGTTGGCACTTCCGCCAAAACCAGGAAGACTCCAACCTCTAAAGCTACATCCACACTTCCCGGCATAGCAGGTACAAAAATCACAACGATCACAATTCCAGGCAACAACGCTCCTGGTTCTACTGGCGTCCAACCTGCATGGAGTCAATTGCAACTTCCTGGCACACCCTCATTGCTCTCAACAACGCCATCTCCCACAACCATTTCCCCAATTGATACCGCTACCAACCCTTCACCTACAAATAACGACTAATGCAGATGCTCCACATAAATTACTGTTTGTAGGGCTGGCAATTGTATTCGCGAGGTGCTCTTGTTCTGGTGGGGTCGGCGACGATTTATGCGTTCTTGACGCTACATCCGTGTTGATATGGTAATCTGAAGATGTACTGTTTGTTTGAGAAATATCGCACCGGGAACAGGATCGAAAAATTTCCATGATTGAGGAAAATGCCGCTACGGACTCTGATATACCGCTCGACCATCATGCTGCCAGAATTGCAATTCTTGGTGCCAGCAACCCTTACTGTGTAGGGCTCATAAAATCGTTGCTCTCCATGAGCAATAAATTACGTGGCTGCAACATCGTACTGATGGACACCAATGAAGAAAACCTTGAGTTAATCTACACGCTCGGCACAAAGATGTTTCAGCAAGCCGATGTTGCATTAACCCTTGAACGTACAACGGCCAGAGAAGAGGCTCTCGCCGACGCCGATTTCGTCCTGACAACCTTTCATATCGGCGGCATGGAAGCGCAACGCCTGGATGAGAAGATCCCTCTTCGCCATGGCTTGATAGGTCAGGAGATGAATTGGTGCTGGTGGCTTTTTCAATGCCTTACGCACCATCCCATTTGTAACAAGTATTGCAGTGGAAATGGAGAAAGTTATTCCCCGCGCTTTTCTGCTGAATTACACTTCTCCCTGTAACATCGTTACCGAGGCTGTTGCCCACGTGAGCGGTATACGCACAATTGGTCTATGCGATGGGTCAATGCACGAAATTCAGGATATTGCTCAGGCAGCCGGCGTCGGCGCGACTCCTGGCAAACAGCTCTATTCACGCACCGTCGGACTCAATCAGAGCAACTGGACCACGGCTGTCTGGCGTGATGGTATCGATGTATTACCTCAGATCGTTTCCTGGTGTGAAAATTTTATCAATACTCAACCTGAAATGGACATATCCAGTTACCTAGAGGTGATGCTCAGAACGCTCATAGCCCACTATGGAGCTATCCCTTCGCATTACATGCACTACTATTACTTTCCCGACACTGTATTCGAATTTCTACAACACAAACCGACTTCTCATGCTGAAGACATTATGGCACTACTCCCTGGCCTGCTGGCACATTATCGTGAGGAAGCACAAAAAGCAGTCCCTGACCCCAATAGATACCCGGCAATGAAGCATTTTGGCACCTTCGCGCTGGATATCCTGAGTTCCATCCTCAATAATACAGGTGAAGAATGGATACTCAATGTCCCAAACAAGGGATCGCTTAACTTCCTGGCCGATGATCGCGTCGTCGAACTTCCCTGCCACGTAGATGCGCGTGGTGCGATGCCTTTCACACAGGGCGACGGTGGCATCAAAATTGACCAACGCGGACTAATCAGCCAGCTTGCAGAATATGAAGGTGCAACAGCACAGGTAGCGCTATGGGGAACACGGCGCGATGCCATCAAAGCACTGGCCGCTAATCCCCTGGTGTCTTCTTATAGGAAAGCAGAACAGGTCTATGATGACCTTGCCGCCATACACAAGCGCTATCTGCCTGAACGGTTATTGCACTGATAGCTCAACATTATTGATAAAAAATATCATTGGCAAGTTATCCATCTTATGAGGCATTGCATGGAACATATCCTTCACAAGCACTGTCATTGCATGGTATCATTCTATTATGAAGTGCACATTGACGAGTGTTACCTGCTGTTACGATACGGCTGGACAAAGAAGGGCCATAATGCTATGAGCATCATAGAACTTCCTCCTGCCACTCCATCTCTCCTATCTATCAACGTATGTCGGAAACACGCAAAGCGGAAGTAATTTCGGAACTGAGCAACCTGCTTGGAGCACGTTATGTCCTTCATTCAGCCTATGACCTGACCATGTATGAATATGATGCATCGATTGATCGCGGCAAACCTGAAATCGTGGTGATGCCCTCCAACAGCGAAGAGGTTGCCGCTGATCGTTAAAATCGCTGCTCGCTACTCTGTTCCAGTTGTACCACGCGGCGCAGGGACAGGTCTCAGCGGCGGCGCTATCCCATTTATGGCGGCATCGTCATCGTCTTCACACGCATGAACCGCATTCTTGAGATCGATTATGTAAATCTGCGTGCTGTCGTACAGCCAGGACTCGTCAACCTCCACCTGAGTACAGCACTTACACCAGAAGGCTTCTACTATGTACCCGATCCTAGCAGTCAGCGCTCATGCACTATTGGCGGCAACGTAGGCGAAAATGCTGGGTGGACCACATACTCTTATTTATGGCGTTACAACCAATCATGTTCTCGGCCTGGAAGTGGTCACAGCCGACGGAGATATTCTCGAAGTCGGAGGCTGGACACAGGATACTCCGGGATACGATCTCACTGGCCTGCTCATTGGCTCTGAAGGAACATTATGTATTGTGACAAAGATTATTGTGCGTATCGTTCACGTCGCTGAAGCGGTCAAAACGATGATCGCCGTCTTTGATACGATGGATGACGCCTCCAATACGGTCTCCGAGATTATTGCAAGCGGCGTCATCCCGCCGCCATCGAGATGATGGATGAATTGATTCTGCAAGCGGTCGAAGCGGATACACACGCTGGTTATCCTACAGATGCAGCGGCCGTGATATTAATGGAATCAGAAGGATTGAGCTGAAAGCGTCGACGCAGAGATCGAGCAGATAGTGGCTATCTGTAATAAGCATGCCGCACGTGTCGTTCGCATTGCTAAAGATGAAGCGGAACGCCAACTACTCTGGGCAGGGCGCAAAAACGCCTTTGGGGCCGTAGGACGCATCAGCCCGGAGTTTTATGTTCAGGATGGCGTCGTTCCACGCACAAAACTTCCCTCCGTCCTTCATCGGATCAGCGAAATCTGTCATGGCTTATGGATTGAAGGTTGGTAATGTTTTTCATGCCGGATGACGGCAACCTTCATCCGTTGATCCTTTTCGATTCACAGGTTCCCGGCGAGATTGAGCGCGTGCGCAAAGCAGGACACGAAATTCTTCAGGTTTGCGCAGACGCTGGTGGTACAATCACAGGTGAGCACGGCGTCGGCATTGAAAAACAGGAAGAGATGGCCTTGATCTTTAGCGATGTCGACCTGCGCATCATGCAACAGGTACGCGCAGCCTGGAATCCCGATCAGCTCTTCAATCCTGGTAAACTCTTTCCATTGCCAGGACGCTGTGCCGATATCAAACAGTTGTGAATAGAACATCATAGGGCCAATTTATCTGCCCCATACAAGAGGTTCACCAATGGAAGATTTTGCGACGCTAGTCAATATACTACAACACTATATTCCTTCAGCACAGGTAACGGATGATACCGATACTATCTACGTAACTATACCATAGATGGTATTCTACCTCGCCTGCTCGTTACACCAACAGACGTTGATACCCTGGCTCAAGTAGTCGCTTTGCCAATCAGAACGCTCTCACCGTACTCGCACGCGGCGGCGGCTCACGCATGAACCTGGGAGACCCGCCTGACGCATATCGATGTAGTGATAGAAACAAATCAATTGGATCGCTTGCTGGAACATGAAGGCCCTGACCTCACCTGTCATGTGCAGGCTGGGATAACCCTGGCCTCTTTACAGAAACAATTAGCCAGACAGGGACAGAGATTATCTCTCGATCCGCCCGATGCAGAACAATCCACCATTGGAGGTATTCTCGCTTCCAATGCCAGCGGCCCTAAACGCCTGCGCTATGGAACAGCACGCGATCTGCTGATTGGATTGCGCGTTGTACAGGCTAACGGTGATATTGCACGTAGTGGTGGACGCGTCGTCAAAAACGTCGCCGGTTATGACCTGAACAAGCTCTATATTGGCTCTTTAGGAACGCTCGGCATTATCGTGGAAGCAAACTTCAAGCTTCATCCACTTACCGGTCGCTGAGCGCACTCTTCTGCTCACCTACACAAACGTGGAAGATGCGATGAAAACAGTCATGGCGATTATCGGCTCACAACTCACACCATGCGCCTTGGAATTGATCGATACAGGAGCCGCCAATGATATGAGCGACTTCTTTGGATTGCATCTACCAACCAGCGGCTATACCCTGGCCGTTAATTTTGAGGGCAGCAACATCACTATCGACCGCCAGATGCACGAAACCCGTCATGCTTGCACGTCAACATAATGCATTGATGGGTGAGGATTTACAGGGAGAAGAACAGCAGCGTTTCTGGCAAGTTGTACGTCGAACATATGCAGGGCACGCTCACCTGCAAGGTTGCGCTCCTGCCAGCAATGATCGCACCGTATCTTCAGCAACTTGAACATATCTGTCGTCGACATAATCTTGAGGCCGCAACGATCGCCCACGCGGGTAATGGCATCCTCTACATCGAACTGCGTCCTGGTGATGCGATACCGCGCCTGGTGGAGGCTATTGCAGCGTTACGGAGGTATGCGCAGGAAATGCGTGGCAGCCTGATCATAGAACGTTGTCCCGTCGAGTTGAAGCGACGTGTTAGTATATGGGGAGAGCCGGGCGCAAATTTTCCGATGATGCAACGGCTCAAACAACAATTTGATCCAAAGAGAACATTTGTTGGTGGACGGTTTTTGGGAGGTTTATAACATCGAAAATCTATTACTTGTAACCACACATCCTGAATTCGCACAGGATGCGCTAAGCGAATTAAAACACATCGACAGACGCCTGACCGGCATCGAAGAACTTGCGCCGGGAATTACCCTGTGTGGCGTTCCTGATAGTGCAACATTTCTGCACAAAGTGACGACGGAGATACCTATCTTTGTGCGTCACATTGCACCTGTACAGATCCATCATAGATCTGCATAATAAAGAGCAGGACATGGGCGCGATAGCTATGGCGCTTGCAGAATTACCCACATTCGCATCTCTAGAGAAGGGTATACGCTTCGCGGTACAGTCGCGTTTTGTGCAAACCGATAAAAGCCTTGGTGAACGCCCTTATAGTAGTGGTCAGTTAAATAAATCCCTGGCGGAGGCATTCGCGGAGGAAACGGGAGCGGTCGAAGCGATCAAAAAGCCGCAGATCGTTATCTCTATTCTCTGTACCATGCACAAAGCTTATCTGGGCATCTCGACCGCTGAGGAGAATCTGAGCGCGTGGCCCGGTGGTGCTCGCCACTTTGCACAGACGGAGGAGCAGATCAGTCGTGCCGAATTCAAGCTGCTAGAAGCATTAGAGGTATTTGGTATCTCGCTGCCAGAGAATGGACGCGCATTAGACCTGGGAGCGGCTCCCGGAGGCTGGACGCGGCTCTTACTTGATGCAGGACTCTCGGTCATAGCTGTAGACCCGGCTAATCTTGATCCTCGCCTGGCAAGACGCAAGCAATTGGAACACTATCGGGGCTATGCCGAAAACTATCTTGAGGGCGCACTGCAAAGACGTAATCGTTTCGATATCATCGCCAACGATATGCGTATGGACGCCCGCGAGGCTGCACGTTTGTTAGATACGGCTGCAGAATGTTTGCGACCCGATGGCGTTATGATCAGTGTGCTTAAACTGCCACATGCCGCACCGGGAGATCAATCCACTGATAAACCTGAAAGAGGCTCTGCATACCATCAGGCATCGCTATGGGATCGTTCAGGCACGTCAGCTCTTTCACAATCGACAGGAAGTCACTGTTGTCGCAGCACAACCGCTCACGCCGCGGCAGGTGACCGTTTTACCATCTTGGAGGTGGTTATGTCTCTCGAACCTACAGAAACAAATGCAAAGAATACAACCGCAATACAGATCCTGGCCCCCGAATACCGGGCCTTTGCGTCGTCACACGCATACCTACGATCTGATGCGGCAGTGTATTCACTGTGGTTTCTGTCTACCCACCTGCCCGACATACGCTGTGCTGGGCGTTGAGATGGATTCGCCACGTGGACGTATCTATCAGATGCAGGCAGTAGCGGATGGCCGCCTCGAAGTATCCGACGACTTTGTTGAGCACATGTATTGCTGCGTTGGTTGCCGCGCCTGCGAAACGGCCTGTCCATCCGGCGTCCAATTCGGCAAGCTCATCGAAGCTGCCCGCGAACAGATCCAGCTAACAACCAGCGCCGTAGCCATCCAGGAAGGCCCGGACAGGGCAGACACAAACGAATACACCCTTATGCTCGGCCCAACGACAAAACCCACTCAATCCTCATTGCGGCTCATTTACTGCGTCGCTTCTTTTTCGACATTATGCTACCTTCACGCCTGATCTTAACAGTAGTATTTGGCGGATTGAAGCTCTATCAACGCAGTGGGCTACAAAAACTGGTACATAGCACAGGATTATTCGACGCCATCAATAATCTGCCGACGCCCTTCAAAGGCAAGCTCAGTACACCTGAAGCATTGATGAACGATGCCAGAGGTCCCATCGCGCCTGCACCTCTAGCAGAAGTAACACCTGCCATCGGCCTACAGCGCTATCGTGTCGGCTTCATCAGTGGTTGTATCATGGACCAGGTATTTCGCGACATCAACGAGGCAACGATTCGCGTTCTCGCCGCTAATGGTTGTGAAGTTATCACACCACTTCAACAAAATTGCTGTGGGGCGCTGCATGTACATGGAGGAGAGGCCGAGCAAGGGCGCAATCTTGCCCGTCACAACATCGACGTATTTGAACCGTATAACTGCGATTTCATCATTATCAACTCCGCTGGTTGCGGCTCAACGCTCAAAGAGTACGACCACCTGTTGCGTGATGATCCGGCGTATGCAGAACGTGCTCGCGTCTTTAGTGACAAAATGAAGGATATCAGCGAGTTCCTGATGAGCATTGATCTAAATCGTGAGATGGGCGAAGTCAATCGTATAGTCGCCTATCACGACGCCTGCCATCTGCTCCACGGCCAGAAAATCAAACAGCAGCCGCGCCAATTGCTCAAAGATATTCCTGGTCTTACTCTTGTTACCTAAAAGAATCTGACTGGTGTTGTGGAAGTGCTGGCATCTACAATATCACCAATCAGGAAATGGGTCACCAGTTATTGGAGCGTAAAATGGACCATGTCGCGGAAACAGGTGCAGAGATCATCGCAACAGGTAATCCTGGTTGTATGATGCAGATCGCGATGGGGATGCGTGAAAGAGGTCTGCCAATGGAGGTTATGCATCCAATCGAGTTGCTTGATGAGGCTTATCGTGTCGGGTGGACTCTATAGTATGCCAGCACGAGATGTAGTCAACTGTACAGAAGCAACGCCAGTCGTTCGCGATTGGCATAGGGATCGGGCTGCGCTCGGAGCTATCTGGTTGAAACGTCGTCATAAAGTAAATAAGATATATGGACAATACGGATGTATTTGGGCAGATAATCTCTCCCTGGCTACCCCATAGCAAGTAAAAGCCTCCTTTTTTAGAGAAGAGAGGTTTTCAAACGATTACTCTTTTTTAAAAAGAATCATGCTCAGGCTCTTGTACGATTTCCGGTAACAGCGTGCAAAATGGCAACTAGAATACAGGCGCCAATTAACGCTATGATGAGACTACCTATGAAACCAAACGACGACCCGGGAGCAAGCAAGCCAACGATTAATCCACCAATGAAAGCGCCAATAAGGCCTACAATAAGATCACCAACCAGGCCATACCCACGACCCGGCATGATAAGTCCAGCTAACCAACCAGCAATCAAGCCAATAACAATCCAGGCGATAATTCCCCCTGGATTCAATGCAGCAGCTAATACGAGTGTTGCAAGAGTCATTTTAAATCCTTCCTTTTTCGGATAATGAAAAAGACATATCAGGTATGCTGCGTATTATTAAAAAGCATGCCTGAGAAAGAAACGCTATATCGATAGCATCTCTGGCACTCGTGCAAAGACGCATTGGTACCTCTTCTTACACGAATGAAAGAGTTAAACGGATACACTCCAGATATCTACACAAAATATGGTATACTATCCGTTAAGCAACGTTCCTCATTGAATGGCTTCTATGGAGAACAACATTGGAGGGGCTGGATGTCCTTTGATGTTGTCATTTCCAACGCCTTTGAGGAGGAACGATCAATGGCAGTACCGAAAGAGAAACGCCAGGCCTCAACTGCTGGTCAGGCTATCAAAACATATCGTCAGGCTCATGGGATCACGCAGAAACAACTGGCAATTGAACTTGGCGTAGAAGCTCGCACGCTACGTATGTATGAAAATGGCGAACGAGCATTAGACAATATCACAGACCTGCAACGTATTGCCGATCTCCTGGCAATCGATCCTGAAATGCTTGGCCTCTCTCCAAAAAGCATGATACCTATACTCCCGCACAGATCTATGAAGTCATCGAACGAGTATGGTCCCTCATTCCTCAGGCTCGCCTCATTGAAGCACTTACAAGCATTAATACCTTGCTGCAAAATGTGAGACCATTGGTCTTAAGTGAAGATACGCAGGTTCTCTATGCCTGTGCCTGCACTCATATTGTTACAGGCTATGTGAAATCTCTGACGTGCAAGACGCTTGAGGCGGCGCAAGGGATCCAACATTTTCAAGAGGCAGCTCGTATTGCCTGTGTCATCAATGATCAAACCATCTTTTCTATCGCACTCTCCCAGCACGGCGAGACTGTTGCGCCGACAGAACAAGATAGCGCAGAGCATTGCCCAACTCGAAAATGCTCATGCCAACACTCCGGCTGCACATCTCGTGGCGCAAGGGAACAATGCACGTCTACTGGCACGCGCTCACCTTAGCAATAATGATGTAAGTAACTTTGAGAAGCATATGCAACGTTCGGTACAACTGGCTCAGATTACAGGCTCGGCACCTGACCATACCCTGACCCTACATTGCCTGGGAATGATTTATGATGAATACGCCAGGGGCTATGGGCGTATAGGGAAAGCTGGAAAAAAGTCTGCGCTATTTAGAATTAGCCGAAAACCATCTGCCGACGGACAATCTCTGGGATATGATGCTCAAAGCTTCACGCACTGAAGCTCTGATTTATAATGGTGCCATTACCGAAGGTATGCAATTCGCTGTGGAAGTAGCGCATCTTGCTCAGATGTATGGACACCAACGCCTCCTGGAACGCCTCTATCGCCTGCAATGCTACATGGACGACCGCTCACTACTCATGAGTCGGGCAAGCCGCGCCCTCAATGATGTCTTACATGGACAGGCCGAACCCTGAAAGGTTGTCGCACTCTGTAAATCGGCAAAAAACACGGGTTTGTAAACGGCACCGCTACGGGTTTGTAAACGTCACCGCACGGGTTTGTGCACGGCATACCTCTACACCTGAATATAAGGGGAAGAGGAACGGGTTATTCCTCTTCTGGCAGTTCTTCTTCATTGGGCAAATTGCACTAATTCACAGTTAAATGCTCTCTTATTTTCACATTATTCAGCAAAGAGGAACAGTCTATTCCTTCCACTTGTAGCCCTTATTGGGCATATTATACTAATTCTCAATGAAATGTTTTCCGACAAACTGCAAGGAGTTATCAAACAATGAGTAAGCAGGCAACCACGCGACAAGGCTCTCCAGCGACCGTTTTTGCAACGTTCCTCCATTTTGATCTGTGTTTCACTATCTGGGTTCTCTTAGGTGCACTTAGTATTTATATCACCAAAGACCTGCACCTCAATGCCTTTCAACAGGGGTGATGGTGGCAATTCCTACTCTGAGCGGCGCTCTTTTCCGCCTGCCAATGGGCCTGTTGGGAGATCGCTTTGGCGGCAAACGGGTCGGGACCATTATGCTCCTCTTTCTCATGCTTCCCCTTCTCATCGGATGGCTCCTGCCATTGAATTTCTCGGCCATTCTAGGTCTTGGGCTGATGCTTGGCGTTGCTGGTGCTTCCTTTGCCGTTGCCTTACCGATGGCCAGCCACTGGTATACCTCCGAGCGTCAGGGATTGGTCATGGGGATTGCCGCTGCCGGTAATATTGGTACTGTTATCTCAACCTTCTTCGGACCTCGCCTGGCCGCACGCTATGGATGGCATGGCGTGATGGGATTAGTGCTCATTCCTCTGGTCGTCGTACTGCTAACCTTTGTTCTGTTGGCAAAAGATAGTCCTACACGTCCCAAAGAAGTTCCCTTCAGCCGTTATATGTCCGTCATGAAGCAAGGTGACATATGGTTATTCTGCCTATTTTATAGCATCACCTTCGGAGGCTTCGTAGGACTGGGAACTTTCCTTCCACTCTTCTTTCACAATCAGTACGGATTGAGCGCCGCCAGCGCAGGTACTCTTACAGCCCTTGCCGCTTCTCTGGGCAGTTCTCTACGCCCGCTTGGTGGCTATATCGCTGATAAAATTGGAGGTGTCTTCACACTTTCACTCCTTCTCGCCATTATCGCCATTCTCTACGCTGCAATCTCTTTCTTACCCATATTGGCGTTATCTCAGTCCTCATGGTTGCGGTCGTCACCTTCCTGGGCATGGGCAATGGAGCAGTCTTCCAGACTCGTACCACAACACTTTCAAAAAGAAATCGGCGTGGCGACTGGTCTGGTTGGTGCGTTCGGTGGCATTGGTGGCTTCCTCTTACCAATCCTACTGGGTAGCGTCAAACAGGTTAGCGGTACTTATGCCTGGGGACTCGGTATTCTGGCATTGCTCACCTCAGGATCTTTCATCCTGATTCGCGTCCTTGCTACCGCACGAGCAAACTGGCGGATCGCCCAATCTGTCCCATCAGCCAGTTCCTTGTCCGCTGAAAGCGTTCATTAAGTTAACAATTGCACCGTTTATAGCAACAAGGAATATTCATCACTTTTCGTATGAATATTCCTTGCATCACACGTATATCATATGTATAAATTGTCCACGCATTCCAGATGTTACTCTTCTGTTCCCTCTCGCCCTATGCTATACTGCTACAATATCTATACCTTTTTATATGGAAGTATTTGTACACAGCATCAAAAGGGCTTTCTGGAATGAACAGGGTAGAAAAATCTTCTTCGGCAACACGTCACCTTACCAGGTTGTACATCACAGCACTTAGCACAATTGCTCTCTTAGCACTTATCGGCCAGGTAGTGATCCAATTTACCTTGCAACAACAATCGAGTGACGCCCTGGTCATCAATGTAGCCGGCCGCCAGCGCATGCTCAGCCAGCGTTTAAGCAAAGCTGCACTGGCTCTTGATGTTTTTCCTGATACTACCTTGCGACGCGAGAATATGCAAGAACTCGCCAGCGTGAGTGATCTCTGGAAACATTCTCAGGAGGGCTTACTGTACGGTAATGCGCAATTGGGATTACCAGGCCATAACAGTACGACGGTAACACACCTCTTTGTAGTGATCCATCTCAACTACGATGCCATGTTACACGCTTCGAGACAGTTAATCAGTCTTCTCACGCACAATATTTCTACCCCTTCTGCAACACTTCTGCCTTTCATTCAAACGATTCTGGCTAATCAGGGCTATTTTTTACAAGGTATGGATCGCATCGTGCAGCAATATCAGGAAGAAGCGCAGAATCATGTACTGCATATGAGAGAGATTGAGATCACCTTGTTCAGCCTGACGCTAGTTATTTTGTTACTAGAGGGTTTGTTTGTATTTCGACCAGCCGCACAGCGCATTCATCAGACACTCACAGATCTCATTAGAGCAAACGAGCGTGCAGCACGAGCCGAGGTAACACGGAAAAAAGCTGAGCGTATCCTGGCCCTCAATGAAGCTCTGGCATCCAGTCAACAATCCACTCCACATGCGCGTATCATCTCACTAGGGCATTATCAAGTACGAGACAAAGATGGAGTTTACTATAATGTCTATCATCAAGAGGATGATGGGCAACAGTTCTTTGGTTGTGAATGCTCTCAGTATGAACAGCAGACTATCTGCCCTCATTCTTTGGCGGCGGCGGCCTTACATAGCGTTTCAGGTTTTCAGCAGCTTTAACCTGTCTACTACACTGATGGGAGTTGAGAAGGTGGAAGGTGCAACAATTCTTCAGCTACTTGCAGCCAGACATACTTTTGAGCATCAAGATAGCTCATTGAATGCTGAGCACTAAATGCTGCTCTCCACGTCGCCTGAATGCGCTGCCGTAGTGTGGATAAGTATTGCTGCTGCTCCTGGAAGAGCGGCATTGGCTTAAGTGCGATCTTCTCTATGGCGTAAAATTCTTCAGGTAGAAAGGCGAGCGTCAGCAAAGCCGCATAATCTTTAATGAGGTTGACACGGGTCAGGGAGCGAAAATAATCCCGCTGTGTACTTGCTATCAGTAAACAACCTGCAATGCGATTGGTATAGAGGATAGGAATGGCGATGGCGCTCAGGGCGTGTTCTGGCAAATTAGTAGCCAGTCCTGCTTCCTGACTACTATCTGTGATGACCTGAATACTTCCTGAAGCAATTGCATGTCCAGCTAACGATTTCGCACCAAGAAAACGGGTTCGCTGCTCAATACGTTCATCCCAGGGAAGTGTACCAAGGGCAACGCATTCACGCAGGCAATGAATGGGAGCATCACGCAACGGAGCCATACATTGCACAACACTCATGCAAAGCCCTTGCCCGTCTGTATCAAGTTGCTGCAATGCTTCGGAGAAGATGGCGGTACAGATGGACCAGAAACGTGCCTCATCGGGAGCGGTGTTATAGAGATTCAGAATATGAGCCGGGAAGGTTGGCGAGATGCCATCTGAAAAATCATCAATCTCTTCGAATATCAATGCACGCAGTAGCGCCCTATGCTGAGGAACCTCGTCAAGCAAGAGATAGAGTTGATGAGAGGAAGGCGTTTCAATGCGCTGAATCCAGCGCGTAAACGTCTGTCCATTGACGCCTATTGCTCTGGTCAGGCGTTCTTTTTCCGCTGGCTTGTTAATAATTGTTTGAAGCAAGTCGCGCCATGTCTGGGGAGGCTGCATCTTTTTCCCTTGCTACTACATCTGTTATGTATATACAATAGACTATATCATAATTAGTAGTTTAAGTCCAGAGCATAATTAAGGAAAAACATTCTATGAAGCCGATACGTTTTGGCATCATCGGTGGTGGTTGGCGCTCACTCTTTTTTCTGCGCATTGCGCAGGCGATGCCCGAAAAGTTTGAGGTCGCAGGCATGTACGTTCGTAATCCAGCTAAAGGGCAAGAACTGGAGAAAGCATGGGGTGTAAAAACCTACCGTACACTCGATGAGTTATTGAAAATCAATGACCTGCGCTTCATGGTCGTCTCAGTTCCCAGAACAATCGCGCCAGAGATTCTCCAAACATTAGCCGAACATTCTATTCCAGCACTAACAGAGACCCCACCAGCACCAGACGTGCCTGGTCTTCTCGCGCTCCACGATTTGAGCAAGCGAGGAGCAAGAATTCAGGTAGCTGAACAATATCATCTACAACCATTACATGCAGCACGCATAGCTCTTGCACGATCAGGAAAACTGGGGACGATAACTCAGGCGCAGGTATCGATAGCACATGGCTATCATGGAATAAGTCTGATACGCAGGTTCCTGGATATAAGCTACGAGCCAGTGACGATTACCGCACACAGTTTCACCTCACCAATCATAGCCGGACCTGATCGCTATGCACCGCCTGAACAAGAAAAGATTGTGAACTCAGAGCAGACCATTGCGTACCTGAATTTCGGAGAGAAATTGGGCGTATTTGATTTCACAAGCGACCAGTATCACTCCTGGATTCGTTCGCCCCGCCTGCTCGCTACGAGGTGAGCGTGGCGAGATAAACAATTCGCAGGTACGCTATCTTGCGGATTATCTTACACCGATTACGTATGAATTAGTACGGCAGGACGCGGGGATAGAGGGCAATCTGGAGGGCTATTATCATAAAGGCATTCTGGCCGGAAGTGAATGGATCTACAAAAATCCTTTTATCCCTGCTCGCTTGAGTGATGATGAGATCGCAATTGCAAGTTGCATGGTTGGCATGGACGAGTATATTGATGGTGGGCCTGATATGTATAGTCTGGCCGAGGCTGCGCAGGATCATTATTTGAGTTTGATGATTGAGCACGCAGTAGCTTCGGGGCGGGAGGTAAGTACGATGGTGCAGGCGTGGGCACGGTGAGACCAAAGGAATATCCAATCGCAATGCGCCAGACCAAATGATCTGGCATTGCGACCTCTAACAGCTATATTGAGTATTATTAGCTAAACTGGATAACAGCTGGATCAAAAGTAACTGAGTCACAAAATCCCAGGCATGGATCTAGTATGCTTGTCAGCGTATAGGAGGTTGCATAAGGCATAAACAAGAATGTAAGAGTGGTTGTCTGAGTATCACCTGGTTGGCCGCTGGGCAGTAAAGATACAGCATTATTTGCTGCTCCTCCCGTTGCGAGATATTGTTGCTCTCCTGATGTTGGATTGCTAATGAGGTTTCCTTGTTGAAGATAGAACTGTGTAAAGTTAACAGTAGCATTATTTGGACTGACGTTCTGAAGTGTAACGGACCAGAGCATTCTATTTTGTTGAGGCTGTATATCGATTTTTGTAATAGTTACTAGTACGGGATCAGAACAAGAGCATTTCAAACGAATGTTTGATGGTCCTACTGTAGCGATTCCTGGCGTAGAGATTGGTGATACGATCCTAGTTGCCGTTGATCTCTGCAAACTCAGTGTGGGCTGGTGTGAGGTAATCAGGGCCATTGTCAGTACAATCACCGAAATCAGCAACACAGCCATACTCACAGTCATGATCTTGATGAGTCTTCGATTTCCTGAACTCGGCGGCGAAGTCATTTTGCCAGACTCATAAAAGTGTTCGTCTCCTGAAGTTGCTGATTGTATAGCTAGCCCAGGTAAAATAGAAGATTCATTACCTTCTTCTAGGCTATCAATTAGTTCATCTACAGGATCACTTCTGTCAAGAATATCACAAATGACTTTTCTAATCTCTAAAACGATATCTTTATATGCTTCATCTCTGTCTATCCAACGTTTTACAGGCTTCCCACTCTTAGGAAGCATTTGTAGCTTGCTAAAAGGGGCGTTAGTAATATCAACATGCCTTAGCAGTATAGGAATAACCTTTGCCATTCCATTATTATGACGTTCTAGTGCCTTTGTCATCTCAACAGAGTAACAATAGTCCGAATTCATAAAACTTGGGCTTATAAGAAGCAAAACAATGTGGGCACTTTCTAAATGCGTATCAACTTCGTCTCTCCAGTTTTGACCAGCTTTAATATCGCGATAATTCCACTCTTCGATCAACCCTTGTTTGCTTAAAATACTGAGATGTCCACTCAATTCTTTTTGAAATCGCTCATCTTGGTGAGCATAACAAAAAAAAAGATTAACTGCTTCGAGTCTTTTTTGTTTTGACATCTCAACACTCCTACGTTTGATAAAGGCAAACATCAGACAATTTGATGGCATAGAATTATCGAAAAAAGATCTTTCCACGGGGCAGTCATTTTTCATCAATAATGCTCAAAACCTGATAATTGGTCATGCTCAACTCAATTGTATTTATTGGTATGAAAAGCATGTAAAATTGCTATCTCACCTAAAATCAGCTAACACGAACACAATTTCTCTACTTAGTATCATCTCAATAATTCGGGGCAAGAAAATTTGACATAGAGTTAAAGCCAGGATAGAAGCGCCTTCACGATTTAATAATCTCACTTTTAGGCCTCTTTACCCCGAATTATTGAGATGATACTCTACTTATATATATTAAACCACTATAAACATGAACTTGCAATATACTAATCATAAGTAATACTATCTTATTCTTAATAAGTAAAGTCGATATTGTGATTCCAAGTAAAAAAGAATATAACAAAAAGACTAACATCATATTTGATGTTAGTCTTTTTGTTATATTCTTTTAGCAATTGAATAGGATGAGTCCTCAATTTTGCCGAGCGCTCAACAAGAGTGATGCTGAGACACCGACGAATGAAAACGAATGTTTGAAACAAGCCGTACGATCATTAGGGCGGCTTCGCTGAGCCCGTTACCGGGGGTACACGTGCCGTCTATCAACCAGGTGTTCTGCCTGGGATCTTGATCTCACGAAGAGATGGGACTACTTGTCTTGGGGGCGGCTTCGCGCTTAGATGCTTTCAGCGCTTATCCCTTCTCGACATAGCTATCCAGCGGTGGGGTGGGCACCCCAACTGGCACACCAGCGGTCAAGCCATCTCGGTCCTCTCGTACTGAAGATGACGTCCCTCAATAGTCCTACGCCCACGACGGATAGAGACCGAACTGTCTCGCGACGTTCTGAACCCAGCTCGCGTGCCGCTTTCATGGGCGAACAGCCCAACCCTTGGGACCTACTCCAGCCCCAGGATGCGACGAGCCGACATCGAGGTGCCAAACCTTGCCGTCGATGTGAACTCTTGGGCAAGATAAGCCTGTTATCCCCGGGGTAGCTTTTATCCGTTGAGCCACACTCCTTCCACACGGGAATGTGGGATCACTAAGCCCGACTTTCGTCCCTGCTCGGCCTGTCCGCCTCGCAGTCAAGCTTCCTTCTGCCTTTACACTCTTTGCGGGTGGTGTCCATTCACCCTGAGGAAACCTTTGGGCGCCTCCGTTACTCTTTGGGAGGCGACCGCCCCAGTCAAACTACCCGCCTGGCCCTGTTCACGCTCCAGCTCATGGACGCGTGTGAGAAACAACACACATTGAGAGTGGTATTTCACTGTTGCCTCCTGCACCCCCACAAGGATGCATTCACCGGCTCCCACCTATCCTACGCACAATCCGCCTCGTTTCCAGGCCAAGGTGTAGTAAAGCTCCACGGGGTCTTTTTGTCCTGTCGTGGGTAACCCGTATCTTCACGGGTACTTCAATTTCGCCGAGTCCTCTGTCGAGACAGTGCTCAAGTCGTTACTCCTTTCGTGCGGGTCGGAACTTACCCGACAAGGAATTTCGCTACCTTAGGACCGTTATAGTTACGGCCGCCGTTCACCGGGGCTTAGATTCATGGCTACGAACACCACTCCTCGTAACCTTCCGGCACTGGGCAGGAGTCAGCCCCTATACGTCCACTTTCGTGTTAGCAGAGACCTGTGTTTTTGGTAAACAGTCGCTTGAGCCAATTTCCTGCGGCCTGCTCACCCCTGTCCGAAGACAGAAGCTACTCAGGCACCCCTTCTTCCGAAGGTACGGGGTTAATTTGCCGAGTTCCTTGACAGAGGGTCGCTCGTTCACCTTAGGAGAGTTCTCCTTGCCTACCAGTGTCGGTTTGCGGTACGGGCAGAGAGCAATCTGGCGAGAGGCTTTTCTTGACGGCCTGGGCTCCGGTGACTTCCGCCTGATTGCTCAAGCTCGGTCCTGCTGTCATGCTCAGGCGACCGGGATTTGCCTCGGTCACGCACTTCATACAAGACGCCCGGCCTGTCCACTTGCCGGGTTCACGTTCCCTACCGTGTCCCCCCATTGCTCATAACGATTGTCTCTGGTGCAGGACTATCCAACCTGCTTTCCATCGCCTACGACTATAACGTCCTCGGCTTAGGACCCGACTCACCCTGGGACGATTGACGTTGCCCAGGAACCCTCAGGCGTTCGGTGTATCTGGTTCTTACAGATATTACGCTACTCATTCCGGCATTCTCACTTCTCTTACCTCCACCAGTCCTTGCGGTCTGGCTTCTCAGGCATCGAGAACGCTCCCCTACCATAGGTGTTGCCACCTATCCAGAGCTTCGGTTCATTGCTTAAGCCTCGATACGTTGTCGGTGCCACTACACTCGACCAGTGAGCTATTACGCACTCTTTCAATGATGGCTGCTTCTAAGCCAACATCCTGGCTGTTTGGGCGTACTGACTCCCTTTCACACTGAGCAATGATTTGAGACCTTAGCTGCTGGTCTGGGCTGTTTCCCTTTCGACGACGAAGCTTAGCCCCCGCCGTCTCACTCACGTGCACTCTGTTGTGGCATTCGCAGTTGGCTTGAGGTTGGTAACCAGCACTTGGCCCCTAGCTCATGCCGCGCTCTACCTCCACAATAGCTCTTCACGTGGCTGTACCTCAATACATTTCGGGGAGAACCAGCTATCTCCACGTTCGGTTGGAATTTCTCCCCTATCCACAGTTCATCCCCCAGTTTTGCAACACTGGTGAGTTCGAGCCTCGACGAAGTTTCACCTTCGCTTCACTCTGACCATGGATAGCTCACGTGGTTTCGGGTCGCATCGGCGCTACCTGCGCCCTCTTCAGACTCGGTTGCCCTCTGGCTCCCCAGCTATACCGCTGGTTAACCTGCAACGCCGATGCACTCGCCGGATCATTCTACAAAAGGCACGCCATCAGTCCTTAGTTGCTCGTGCAACAGTGACCTCTGACTGCTGGTGAGTACGTGGTTTCAGGGTCTCTTTCATCCCCCTCTCGGGGTACTTTTCACCTTTCCCTCACGGTACTTGTTCGCTATCGGTTGCTGAATGTGTTGAGCCTTGGAGGGTGGTCCCCCCAGCTTCCCACAAGGTTTCACGTGCCTCGTGGTACTCAGGATCCCAGCCCATCATCTCGAAACGTCCATTACGGGACTCTCACCCTCTCTGGTGGCGCGTTCCAACGCCTTCACGTGTTCCAATTTGACTTTTCGCTGGTCCTACAACCCCGCCCCTTCCAAGGAAGGGATGGTTTGGGCTCCTCCCGGTTCGCTCGCCACTACTACGGGAATCTCGGTTGATTTCTTTTCGTCGGGCTACTGAGATGTTTCAGTTCGCCCACTTCCCCCCGTCACTGCCTATGTGTTCAGCAGGCGGTCTTCAGACATCACTCTGAAGGGGTTGCCCCATTCGGATTCTCAGGGCTCATCGCTTGTATGCAGCTCCCCCTGAACGTTTCGCCGGTCTCCGCGTCCTTCTTCGGCATTCAGCACCAAGGCATCCACCTCGTACTCTGTGTAGCTTGTTCTCTGTAATTCGTTTCTTCTTGGTGATCCTCTGCTTCAACTCTTGCTAGATTCGCTCAGCAAAATTGAAGATTCATCCTATTCAATTGTTCAAGTGCGGTTGCCAGGTGGCCTTTTAGAGTGCCCCTAACAACTCAAGAGTGGAAACCAGCCGTGCTCTGTTCGTCTCGTGTCTCTGATCGACCTGGGATCGAACTTCCGAAGAAGTTCTAACTCCCTAGAAAGGAGGTGATCCAGCCGCACCTTCCGGTACGGCTACCTTGTTACGACTTCACCCCAATCACCGACCCCACCCTCGACGTCTGCCTCTCTTGCGAGTTAGCCCGACGGCTTCAGGTGTTGCCGACTTTCGTGGTGTGACGGGCGGTGTGTACAAGACCCGGGAACGTATTCACCGTGATGTGCTGACTCACGGTTACTAGCAACTCCAACTTCATGCAGGCGAGTTGCAGCCTGCAATCTGAACTGAGATCGGTTTTGCTGGGATTAGCTCCCCCTCGCGGGTTGGCAACCCGTTGTACCGACCATTGTAGCGTGTGTGTCGCCCAGGATGTAAGGGCCGTGCTGACTTGACGTCATCCCCGCCTTCCTCCGCGTTGATCGCGGCAGTCTCGTCGGACACCAATAACCGACGACAGGGGTTGCGCTCGTTGCGGGACTTAACCCAACATCTCACGACACGAGCTGACGACAGCCATGCAGCACCTGTGCTTCTGTCCCTTGCGGGCACGCTCCTTTCAGAGCGGTGCAAAAGCATGTCAAACCCTGGTAAGGTTCTTCGCGTTGCATCGAATTAAACCACACGCTCCGCTGCTTGTGCGGGTCCCCGTCAATTCCTTTGAGTTTTAATCTTGCGACCGTACTCCCCAGGCGGACCACTTATCGCGTTAGTTTCGGCACAGAAGGGGTCGATACCCCCTACGCCTAGTGGTCATCGTTTACGGCCAGGACTACCGGGGTATCTAATCCCGTTCGCTCCCCTGGCTTTCGCACCTGAGCGTCAGGTACCTCCCAGGACACTGCCTTCGCCTTTGGTGTTCCTCCGGATCTCTACGCATTTCACCACTCCACCCGGAATTCCGTGTCCCTCGTCGGCCCTCAAGTCGAGCAGTCTTCGAAGGCCCTCCTCAGTTAAGCCGAGGATTGTCACTCCAAACTTACACGACCGCCTGCGTGCGCTTTACGCCCAGTAACTCCGGACAACGCTCGCCCCCTACGTATTACCGCGGCTGCTGGCACGTAGTTAGCCGGGGCTGATTCCTCGGGTACCGTCCTTACTCTTCCCCGAGAAAAGCAGTTTACACTCCGAAAAGCGTCATCCTGCACGCGGCGTTGCTCGTTCAGGGTTTCCCCCATTGACGAAAATTCCTCACTGCTGCCCCCCGTAGGAGTCTGGGCCGTTCTCAATCCCAGTGTGGCTGATCATCCTCTCAGACCAGCTACCGATCGTCGCCTTGGTAAGCTCTTACCCCACCAACTAGCTAATCGGGCGCAGGTTCCTCCTCGGGCGTCTTGCGACTTTGTTTCTTGCGAAACATATGCGGTATTGTCGGCGATTTCTCGCCGGTATTCCTCACCCAAAGGTAGATTGCCCACGTGTTACTCACCCGTCCGCCACTCCCTACTTGCGTAGGACGTTCGACTTGCATGTGTTAGGCACGCCGCCAGCGTTTATCCTGAGCCAGGATCAAACTCGCCATTCAATGTATATATCAGTCTCTCTCTACAGAGAAACCTAAGATGCATGTTTTGAGTTGCGATCATGGCCAAGTTACGTTGTTGTTGTTACTTGACTTGTTCGCAGATTAATTCCTCATTCCCCCACTCATTAGGCAGGAGAACAAGATGTTGACAGAAAACTGCTTGACAAACAGTTTACGTTCTGCTTTCCACTCTTCAATTGTTAAGGTATCTTCTTCAGTGAAGCTTACGAGCGCTTGTGACTCTTAGCCTTCTCAACGTTCAAACGAAGTATTTCGTTCGCTCGTTCACTGTAGATGTAGTATCCCATATTTCTAGCACTTTGTCAAGGGTTTTTGTTACCAATTTTTCTTGACTTCAGAAATTCCATTCCCTTGCTTTCGCAGCAACAAAAGCTTTCAACAAGGTCAAAACGGGCGTAAAAAAGCCACGTAAAAACCTTGAAGGTTTTGTTAACAGAGGGTAGATGGTATCCCTGAGGAGCCACATTAACGTGACTAATGCTACAAACGTGCTAGTGACAGGAGCGCCTACTCACGAAGGAGCAAGGTGATTGTCTTTTGTAGCGGCTTAGATACTATGCCATATCTCGACGGATTTGTCAAGAGCTATGAGACAACTATCTAATTTTCTCATTCCAGCCCCATAAGGAGCTTTCAATGATTGCCCTTTCCTTTGGCTTCAGTATTGTGCCACATTTTGTGGGTCCTGTCAAGAGAATCAAACTTATATTACTTCTGGCTAAGCTCACGGATGCCGAACCAACAGAGTTTAAACTCTGCAATTTGTAGCAACCCGAAACTCAGTAGCATCAGAAGGTTTTTTTTCTTAGTACGTAGTACTAGATGAAGAGGAAAAATAATTACAGGATACGTGAGTGCAAAGAGACGAAGATGAAAATTTTGCAATGGACAAAAGTATTTCAGCACATGATCTGTTGCTGCAACTAAAACAGGGTCATGAACAGGCACTTGATATACTTTATCCACGTTATGAAAGAGCATTTTATATCTATGCCCGTCGTCATCAACTCTCTCATGAAGATGCCGAAGACATTATACAGGCGGTATTCTGGCGTGTTCTAGAGCATATCGGGAGCTACGATGAAATGCGAGAGAGTGGCGAAAAATGGCTATGGAGCATCTGTAGAAATCAGACAATCGATCACTTACGCGCCAGGAAGGTACTAAAATCGCCTACGGACGAGAAATCTTGTGGAGGAGTTTGATCCTGATGATCGCCTGCTTGATCAGGAGCGCTTACAAACCCTCCATTATGGCTGGGCTGCACTCTCAGAGGCAGATCGCAACGAACTGCGGCGCGGTCGAGGCCGTGGTCCTGGACGTAAGACATGGCACCTTGCAATTGTGAAATTGCGCAATCTGTGTAAGGGAGTAAATGATGATGCGACTACTTGAAAAAATATGGCATCAACGTTTTGTTAAACGTGCACATACACGGATACAACTTATAAATCTGGCCGCTGAAGACTTGCGTGTGGCTCTTGATCTACCCCCGGAAGCAAAGCATGAGCTAATTTCCTTACTTGCTTTTCCTGAACATGACAACGCGGTATTCTCAATAAGCGAAAGCCAGCCACAAGAAAAAGAAGTATGGTCAGGAGATACACAGGAAGTCTTTCATGACTCAATGCAAGACCCCGGAAAAAGATTTTCCTCGCGAACTCGTTCCCACAAAAAACTGGTCTGGTTAAATACCCTCGCTGCTGTTATCTGTGTAGGAATTCTTGTTGGTGGTTTGACTTTGATGTTGCGTGTGGCTCATCAGACTACTGCCAGTCCTCCGTCAGGTCTCTATGTCACAACCAATGATAGTCTAGACCGTTTTGCTACACAGAATGGTCGCCTCACATCGCTCTGGCACTATACGTTGCATGCCCCGTGGACTGCCAGGCGTATCAATCACCTTAATCTCCCTAATAATGTTGTTCCACCCTGGAATATTCGTATTGACACTTCTCCTACGATCGTTGAGAATATAGTCTACTTTGGCGGTAATGAGGACAATACCATTACTCACCAACTGCACCATTATCTGTATGCGCTTGATGCTGTCAGCGGTACACTTATCTGGCGCTACCAGATCGATGAGAACGGAAATGGTATCAAGGGACCGTATTTTACCAATGGCTCAGAGAGCGGAAGCCTTCATCTTGACCTGGGTAAAATGATCTCACCCCCACAGGTTGCTGATGGGCTGGTCTATATTCAAGTTAGCGACTGGCCATCCTATTCTATCCTGGCACTAGATAGCACAAATGGTCGGGTGCGCTGGAGTTATACCTATCAGGGCACAAGCATATACAGCCAGATGAGCGAGGTAGTAGACAGTCGTCTTTATATTAGCGTCGATAACCGCCTTCTAGCCCTGGATGCAAAGAACGGTCAGAAGCAGTGGATACAGCAGGTTCCCTGGCACAAAGGATCATCCAGTTTCCTCTCACTACAAACTGGCAATGGAACAGTTTACGCAACATTTATCTCTTACCCCGCCCATCAGGATGTGGGCAGTTATAGTGATGCAGTTCATATCAGTGAGATTTATGCTTTTGATATGGTTAACGGCTTGCAACGATGGGTTTCAAAACCGATCGATGGCGAGGTTTCGCCTCTGGTTATCGATCACCAGGCCATCTATCTGGGTTCGGAGACAGGTCATATTTACGCTCTGAAAGTTGCAGATGGCACGCAACTCTGGAGCTATGGATATGATCCACATGCCTCTTTTGTCTTTTTGCAGAAAATGGGGGGTGCAATTTATGCACGAGAGACGTTATCGCTCTACGGATTAGCAGCTGCTCAGTATAATGGTCCACCTCCCAGGCTGAGAATCATTGCTCTTACTGCTAAATCGGGTAAGTTGAAGTGGAGGAATACCATTCCTCAAACAACCACCACATTTGGAACTCCTCAGGGTTGGGATGGTGGTCAACTGGTTATAGGAAACGGGATTGTCTATACAAGCTTACGCAATGGCGTGGTTTGTAGCTTAACTACTAATCGTGGTTCGTTTCTTCAATGCTATTCCATCGAAAAATCCGCCAGCGTCAGTTCTGCTCCCACTTTAACACTCGTAGGTTGATATCAATTGCGCTAGCAAAAAGAGGAGTAGGTTCATATAGAAGGGGTTATCCTTCTGTTAAACTATATCCCTATTCCTCATTCACTTGTGAAGCATGCCACTTCTGACAGAGTTTGTTGAGCTTCGGCAAACGTTTCATCCAGGCCTTTATCATGCGCGGCAATGCGCGTGCGCAAAGCTCCTAACGAGGCTATATATTTATCCAACCAGCGCGTGATAGCCTCGCTATTGGTCAGGCAGATATCACGATACATCTCAGGACTTCCTGCCGCAAGACGTGAAATATCGCGGAAGCCACTTGCTGCCAGCAGAGATGCATCTTCCCATGCCCCATCTTCAGCAACGGTATTAACCAGGGCGATCGACGCCAGGAAGGGAAGATGGCTAACACCTGCTACCTGTCCATCGTGCTCAGCTGGCTCCAGAAAGCGTACTCGCGCTCCTAGCATTTCCACCAGGATAGAAACTTTTTCGATGGCGGCAGGATCGGGTGCGCGGGGTAGGAGTCAGGCAGTAAATACGATTTTTAAAGAGGTCAGCATCGCCAGCCTCTACTCCACTCACCTCTTTTCCTGCCATAGGATGTCCTCCTACAAAGGATACAGTGGAAGGCAGGAACTCTTCCGCCCAGCTAATAACCTGCACTTTTGTGCTGGCTACATCGGTAACGACCGCTCCCGGCGTCAGATGCGGAGCACTATTTTGTAACAACGCACGCATAGCTCCTACCGGTGTTGCAAAAATCACGAGATCCGCGCCACGAACAGTATCGGCAAGCGTATTGTAAGCTACATCGATTGCGCCTATTTTACGCGCACGATCACTGACCCCTTTCCCCAGATCGTGACCAACTACCTGCTGAGCAGCTTTCGCTTTATGTAACGCAAGTCCCAGCGATCCACCTATCAATCCCAATCCTATAATTGCGACACGTTGAAACATAGTTGCACCTCTTTTTTTCAGGCAAGTATACTCCTCTCCTCC
Organism: uncultured Chloroflexia bacterium; assembly: GCA_963731415.1. Taxonomy (GTDB): domain Bacteria; phylum Chloroflexota; class Ktedonobacteria; order Ktedonobacterales; family Ktedonobacteraceae; genus JACDAE01. The sequence goes on along the minus strand of CAVSVN010000011.1, from coordinate 497,229 downwards.
CTTCTTTTTCAAGAGTTCTGCTTCTCAGGTACTTCACAGATTTTTGCAATTTTAAGTAGTAGCTCGCTCGCTCAGGCTTCATTCACATTCGTCTCTTTCTGGAAGCACGAAACCAGTCTCAATGATCGAAATTTGGACTCAATATTCGACGTGATGGCCCTCAGCTCAGTATTTTTGTTCGAGCATTCAGCCCAATTACCAATTTCCTTCACGACGCAATGTACACGAGGATGTAATACCCGTATACGGCGAGGATAAGAAGCACTATTGTCGAACCAATGACCAACGGACCAAACCAGCCGCCCTTGAGAGCAAGCCGCTCCTTGTTGTGCTCGACGGAATCCTCGCGCATATCGAGCGCCCGGATCGTATAGCGCATGCCCTGGGGCATCCACCAGTGGGGCTTGCGTTCCTTCGCAATCCAGCGACGGCAAAAGAACATCATATTGGCATTGAGTACTGGCCGGGTGATGCGCTTTACAGCAAAGCCGGCGACGATACCAATGATGAATGCATCATAGCCGTCCGCTAAGAGCTTCGCCGCGAGAGAGGGATGCGCACTGAGTTGTGGTTCAAGCCACCCCGCATGCAGCGTGTCATGGAAGAACGGCAACACCCACAGAAACATCGGGATCGCAATCAACGTCCCCACGAGGAGCACGATGAAGGGGATCGCGACTTCTTGTGCCGTGGTAACCTGCTTATACCGCGAGGGGAGAAGTGGCACGCGTATAAGAAAACGATCGAGCATGCCTGGTTCACATTCCTCAGTCTTCTCTTCGTACTTCAGAGAATCGAAGCCAATCTGCTGGTAGAGCAGCAGAGCCATAAGACCTTCCAGGAAGGGCCGCACGACATGCCGGATGTCATTCCATTGCGTGATCGACAGCCACGCAACGACGCCACCGTGAGCGAGATCATGGCTCAACAGGTGATCCCATCTGTACTTTACATTCCATAGATATAAGTCAATATTATGACCAAAGATCGTGGTGACGACCTGCTGACCATGGAGCCACTGAGTAAGGATGAAATAGAGGGCAATCATCGACAGCTTGCCGACATACCCAAAGGCCAGGCCATAGAGCTGGCTCTGGATGAAATTGAGGAGCTTGTACCTACGCTTGAGTTGAGGACGCTCGGCGTGGGCTTCCATCATCAGAAGCCCTTTCCCTGCTGCTTCCTGGACATCTTCTCCCAGATGGGCTACAGACTCTCTGTCCTCTGCTTCACTGAAGCTATTTCGTTGATCTCCCGGTCTCATGACTTTGTCCTCCTCTCCTGCGGGCGCTCTAAACGTCCGGGAGACCTGTGCAGTCAAGCGCTTTGCACGCTTTCAGAGAAGCCTCCCGCTGTACGTCACTTACCGTTCTATGGATCTTTCATCAACGTGATCGTGTAAACAGTCAAAAGCAGTTTCCAACACATTCCAAAACCAATTCCACCGTATTCAGGTACGCCCGGCAAAGCCAGTGAGTTTCATCAATCCTATCTACCTGTTTCAGCAGAAGGAGTAACACGATCATTGATACGAAATCATGTATTCAGCTAGCAACCACCTTCACCTGAGCAGTGGATCCACAAGTAGTGGAGACGAATACCTGGCGTCCAGAGTTGGTATCACGCACTTTGTAAACCTTCGACACGCCGTTAAGCAGCACACTATGGATAGTACTACCAGCAGGAAGTGTCACCCCAACATGCAGAGCGCATGTGAGCCGGGAAGTCACTGTAGTCGTCCAGTTGTTGCCAGTGTGTATAGCCTTAACATTGATCATGCCTGTGCCGATGCGGATAGCAGTTCCCGCCACCGTCGTCTGACCAGATGGAACCTCTGGAAGCACCTCAAGCAGCTTATTACCAAGCTGAGGATCAATTCCGAGTTGTTGATGCACAACCGGCCACAATACTCCATAAGTACCCCATGCCTGTTCAAGCGATGAGCGCTCGTTGAAAGGCTGGTCAATGTTCGCAATGAAGTCTGGCGATGGACCAATCTCTGGCATCATGCCTGGTTGCTCAGCGACCGTGCCAAGTTGGAGTTGTGCCAGATCATCGGTATAGCGCTGCTGCTGACCTGCACCAAGCAATCCGTAGTTGCCGAGCGCCACCGCCATCACTCCAGTATTGAGAGTGTATGCCTGTTGCGTCTTGCCCTGATAGGTACCGGAGTCGCAACCTGGACTGCCCTCGACGTACATACCCCATTGCCCTGAGTAACAGGAGGTCTCGCGCAACGCAAGTGCCAAAGTGCATCCGCCGCTGGTGCGAGTCCTGGTTGTTGCACTCCACCTGGATAGAGCTCAGCCTCCATCGGAGTGACGCCTGTCCACCAACGCTGCATAAGAGGCTGGTTGCCTGGATCGGTGAGCGAGTCAGCGTACTGTGGGATATTCGGCAACCACCAGGCGCTCTGGAAGGCACGCTGCATTGCTGTGGCGTGGCTCAGAGCCCAGCGCTCTGTCGCTATGTCATGTTTGCTCGCAGCCATATCGGCAAGGTCGAGCAAGCCACGGATCATGTAGACTGCGACATCGACTGGCTCGGCTCCTAATACGCTGGACTCGACGTTGCCAGAACCATCGGGCCACAGATCGTCATCGGTGCGGGTCAGGTTTACCAGGTACTGCATGTTGCGCACACTAAACGCATATAGCTCGTCGCGGAAACGAGAGTCACCGGTCCAGCGCCACACCATCGCCACGGCGGTTGGAAATTTAGCAGTCTCATCGATGTCACCCGTCTCATCGTTTAACCCATAGTATACTGATCCGTCGCTGACGGTCTCATGCACAACCTTGCCAGAGTTCTTGTTTGCAATGATACTTACTCTGGCAAGCGAGCGGAGGCCATCTTCAGCGATGGAAAATTGTCCGGCAGCAAGCAAGGCATATATGGTGTACTCCTGATCGGTTGCAAACATCCATGGGTAATCGGGGAAACCTGCGCCCTCAAAGCGCATACTCGGCAAATATCCAACTGGCGTGGGATATTGAGTACCCTCCTCGGTCGGTCGGATGTTCACATTGTCGACCTGTTGTGTGAGATCTGCGAGGTTCTGCTTGCTCCAGGTGACTGCGGCGGCAAGCGTTGGATCGGCAGGCAACGATACCTGAGTCTGGCCGTTCAATCCAAGACGTGCAGCGACCTTAGCACGCAGTTCAGCAGCCGGGTATGTACTCGCTGCCAGGTATTCAGTCCGGGCAGCTGAAAGTCCCTGATCGGAGCCAGCCACGGTAAACCAGACCGTCAGGCTGGTCCTGGCATGCAGATCGAGCTTATAAGTTAGTTCTCCACCCGCACCCTTGCCATAGGCTGTATCGTCACAGCGAAACTGGTCAGGTCCAGAGGATAGCGGGCAGATTACTGGAGGATCCTGCGGGCCACGGAACGCACTACCAGTCTTTCCCAGAGACTGGAGTGAGGCCAGTTGCACCGACTATAGCAGCCCAGTCATGAGGTGTAGCGTGGGAAACGGGCGGTGTCCCAACTTCTCTGAAGACCAGCTGATGGCCGTTAAATGTTGCGGTATCGGGAAGGTTGAACTGCACCTGATTGGGCGTCGTAGAACCCCAGGGGTATGCGCTCATCAGTTCGGAATGGGCATCGACATTGAGATGAAAATTTGTAGATTTAGACGTAGTGAGGGTGAGTCCGAACTCGACTGCGCGTCGTCCATCGGGTGCGAAGTCAGTGCGGGTAACTTGCACACCATCTGTAGCTGGCAGCGCCATCTGCACATAGCCGAAACCTGAGGTAAAACTGGTCGCCGGGCCAATCCACTTACCATTAATGCCGAACCAGATACCATCGAGCAGCTTGATAGAAGGAGACCAGATGCCACCCATCTCGCCGCGTGTGTGAAAGCCCATAGCTGGATAGCGGCCATCCTCACTGCCGATCTCGTAAGCGCGATCACCCGCAGCAACATAACGTCGCTGGCTAAGCTGACTTGAGACTGAGAGTGTAGGACTCAGATTTGTTGCATTTGAGTGAAGGAATGGATGTGCTTGAGCTACCGGAGTCGGCACGATCAGGAGCATGACCATCGTACACAGAAATATCGGTAGGAATCGCCTGGTAAATTTCTCGCTAAATATCATATCTCGCCTCTCCTTTGTGACTGATGAAAATAGCTTGAAGAGTATCCGCTGGCTTTCTGTTTACTTGTAGTGTTTTTTGCAATATCTCCTTTCTACTACAGAAATCGATGTATGATAAGGGCAAGATGTCTCTCTATCCCTGACGCTTTTTAGGGTCTACGTCCTTCCTCGGGATCAAGGAAATATGTTTTAGAAATAAACGAGGCTTTCTAACCACTCCTCACCTCCAGCTCCAAGTACAGAAACAAGCATAATAGTAGCATCATCACTGAGAAGCACCGCACGCTCCTGACGATACAGATCTAGGAAACGCGGCAGCACATCCGGCTCATACTTTGCAAGCAGGTCAGCAGCAAATTGCTCCAACAATAACTCATAGGTCAGATAATCTTCCAGCAGCGGTATCCTCAAACCAATCAAAACCACGCACGGTAACCGGCGTTTTCCCATCGGCTTCAGGTTCAAAAATATCAGCATATTCCTCGCGCAGATCTTTATTCACTATCCCCTGCACGCTATCAAGACGATGCGCAAGCCAGAGCGAGGCAAACTTAAGCTGCCACTCATCCGCCCACAAAGGATAGTCCTCAGGCCAGGGGCGTTCGGATCATTTTCCAGAAAAGCCAGCGTCAATGCCTGATAGAGCATGAAGGCCAACTTCTCTTGCGTCGGCTCACCAAAAACAGCGGCAACCTCAACCGGAACAACCAATGCTCCTAGGCGCGTCTACATTCGTCCAATAAGGCAACAAATCACTATTCTCCTCCGCATCATCACGCGGAGCAAGCGACCAATCATCTGTAGCAACGAGGAGCACCTCCATCGCAGGCATAGGCTGCTTAACAATGTGCTTAGCAGTTCACCAGCATGTACAAGGGTTTGAACTATCCAACGGGCACTGTGACTCTTCGCCCGCTGGATAATAGATCTTAAGCTCCTCAGGTAATGTTTCGTAACGTTTATAAGGAAACTGCATAGATGCTTTTAAGCCGTTCCTTCCTCTAACACTTTCTCTCGTGGCTCCGGTAGCGCAATCGGCGGTTTGCTATCCTCAGCAGATCTCACGGCGCAGATTCCTCTACCTTATTTTCACGGCGGAAACGATGGTAAAAATCCATGTAAATCTGACGCAAACGACGCGGTTTGATCTGCTTGCCACCCTCATAATACTCCAATCGCAGCCTCGCCCATCGACCAGGTAGAAGCTGCAGCAATGGCCCCTGCGACAAAATCACCGCCAAAGGGAACAAGCTTGGCCGCCTGCTCTGCCACATAGCGCATACCCAGTCCTCCGACCATCGCGGCAATCAGCTCGCGAGCATGTTTCCTTGCATCACTATCATCCATCGATTCGCCATAGAGCGCAGCCATGCGCAAGACCAGACGCGCCTGCACTCCCAGAATAATGGGAATATCAATGAATGGGATCGGCTCCAGTCCCGCCGTCAAGCGTGAGTAACGTGGCATTGCGAATGATTTTCTGGGCTGCCTGACGCCGGAATGCTGGTAATTCACGTCCAATCGCCAGCGCCGCCTCGGGACTTGCTTCGATAATAGCCGGTATCAGCTCTTCAACGACGTTTGTTCCCGTTTTGCCCGAGATGGGAATCACACCGGGCGTGCTCAGTAAAACTGCTACCTCGGTCGCAAACTGATCACCCGTTTCTCCACCCTTTAAGCTATCTATCTTGTTTACTGCAACAATCGTTGGCTTCTTCAGCTTCTTAATCACTTCATAAATTCACGATCTTCCGCCTGCAAACCACTTGATGCATCAATCAAAAACACGATGACGCTGGCCTGATCCATCCCACTCTCCATCACACTCGGCAGATGTCCAGGGGTATCCACCAGAGTAAATGGACCAAAGTCTGTGCGTACCAGCGTCTTCGTTGTGCCAGCCTGCGGAGAAACCGGAGACAGATTCTGGCCTTTCAGCTTATTGAAGAGCGTGCTCTTTCCCGCATTGGGCTGCCCCACAATCACGACCGTGTTATTCAACCCCTCAAGGACTTCGCCTTGCGCCTGCTTCCAGTTTACCGCTTTCATAAAAGCCTGGACGACCGCAATGCTACCAGGCAAGTTCTTTAGCGCACCAACACCAAAATCGCGGAGACCACGCTTCCGATCGGTCTTTCGCAATGCGCTATCGATTGCCTTTTTCTTTAACTTCTCTTGCTGCTCATCATCTACCTGTACATACGTACGTTTTTTGTTCGCCACGGATTATTCCCTTCCCTGCTTCCATTCAGCCAGAGTTGTAAAGTTGAAGCCAGAGACCTATTCCTTTGATTATAGACTTGTTTATGCTTAAGAGCAAACATTACACGTATTACCACGGACGTCCACCATATCGCGACTCACATAGCTTTCCATAACGGCACTAAATCATCGTCAACGTCTCTCTCAAGTGTTACAATGATCACAAACCGATAATTTCTAGCAGTAGACCTGGAGAAATATCATGTCCATATCTTCTACCAAACGATGCAACCATCTACCAACGCCCCGTTGAACTGCTACAACGCCTTATTCAATTCGATACCACCAATCCACCTGGAAACGAAGTTGAATGCATTCACTATATTAATACGTTGCTCACGGAAGCGGGGTTTGAAACGCTGCTCCTGGGGCCAAATCCCACACGCCCCAACCTCGTTACGCGCCTCAAGGGACGGGGCGATGCCAGGCCGCTATTGCTACAAGGACATATCGATGTTGTCACCACAGTCGGGCAGACATGGCAACATCCTCCGTTTGCAGGCATGATTGCCGATGGCTACCTCTGGGGCCGGGGTACTCTGGATATGAAGGGTGGCGTGGCGATGATGCTCTGCTCATTATTGCAGGCAAAAGCTGAAGGGATCGAGTTCCCTGGCGATGTCGTGCTTGCGCTCCTCAGTGATGAAGAGGCGGGCGGCATTGAAGGCGCACAATACCTGGTCGAACACCACGCCGACCTCTTTCAGGATATACGCTATGCCCTGGGCGAGTTTGGCGGCTTCAGTATTCATATTGGCGGGAAAAAACTTTATCTGATCCAGGTACTCGAAAAACAGGTCTGCTGGATGAAGGCAACGCTTCGTGGACCCGGCGGCCATGCCTCCCTTCCCATGCGCGGCGGTGCCAGCGCAAAACTGGGTCGCCTCCTGCAAAAACTGGACCAGAATCGCTTGCCAGTACATATTACTGACATCCCTCGTCAGATGCTGGAAACGCTCTCGACGACCCTTCCCGGCCGAGCTGGCGCTGCAGTTCAAACGCATGCTCGATCCACACAGACTGATAGCGCACTTAATACGCTCGGTGTGCATCAACGCCTTTTTGAGCCAGTTCTACGTAATATCGTCAACCCGACCGATCATACGCGGCGGTCATAAAATCAATGTCATTCCCAGTGAAATTATTGTGGAGATGGATGGTCGCCTCCTGCCAGGCTTCAGTCCCGACGATATGCTGACCGAACTACGTCAACTCATCGGAGACGAGGCCGAACTGGAAATTGCACGCTATAGCCCAGGATATGCTGAAGCAAATATGGGCATGTTCGATACCTTACGCACGATCCTGCAAGAAGCCGATCCCGACTTGCATTCCTATTCCTTTTCTTATGCCAGTCGTGACCGATGGACGCTTCTTCGCACAACTAGGCATTCAAACTTATGGCTTCATACCCCTCGACCTGCCCGCCGACTTTAACTTTTTAGAGACGGTACATGCCGCCGACGAACGTGTCCCTTTGAAAGCTATGGAATCAGGCACCCGCGCTATCTTTGAAGTACTACGCCGCAACCAGTAAAACATAGAGTATTTCTGCCTACTCGCTTGACGTAGAACGCTTTTTCTGACATACTAAAAGAAGATTTTTCGAGATTTTATCCCATCTTCTAACCGACAACGAAAGGCAGCGGAATGCAAGATACGCCTATACAAAATACTACCGAAGAGCGAGATTATCGTGCGGGCTTTGCGCTGGTGATGCGTTTCGCTGACCACGCAAGGCTACGCGGCTGGCACCTCACCGACCGTCAATTAGTTCATGAAATTATCCAACGCGAGCGAGCAGCCTATATCCGCGAACAAAGTTCTCTCCCCAGTCGTGGGATCAGAAGTTCACTCCGCCGCCTGGAACCGTGGTCAGGCCGATGCTTTGCGTGAACTTTTACGCGAACAAAAAGCACATTCCAGGAAGGATAGCTAAACAAAGTCACCCATGGAAATACCATGTGCCCCAGTCTCCACAACACCTCAACCCGGTTCGGCAGAACAGGTCGACGCCATTATTACTGAACTACGCCACCTCTACCCACAAGCCGCCTGCACGCTCGATTATTCCAATCCATTAGAGCTTCTCATCGCAACACAGCTCTCCGCGCAATGCACTGATGAACGCGTCAATATCGTGACAAAGACGCTCTTCCAGAAGTATCGCAGCGTCGAAGATTTTGCCTACGCAAATCCTTGAGGAACTGGAACAGGATATTCGCTCGACTGGCTTTTACCACAATAAAGCGAAAAATATTCGTGCAACCTGCCAGCGCCTCCTCACTGTCTACGGTGGCGAAGTTCCACACACAATGCAGATCTCCTCACGTTTGCCCGGCGTTGCACGCAAAACCGCCAATGTCGTACTGGGCAACGGCTTCGACATCGTGGAAGGCTTCGTCGTCGATACGCATGTTGGTCGCCTCTCACGCCGCCTCGGCTGGACAAAAAATGACGATCCTGTCAAAGTTGAACAGGACCTGATGCGCATCACTCCCCCTAAAGACTGGCTCGACCTCTCGCACCTGCTGATCTTTCATGGACGCGCTATCTGCTACGCACGCAAGCCTACATGCGAGAAATGCTCTCTGGCACACCTCTGCCCCTCAGCATTTGTAGCTAAAGAGCTAAGTGTCATCTATGCACTCTAGCCGTCTTTGAAGCTTAAACCGTAATTGAAAAAACGTTGAACATCATCCTGCATATGTAAATGTTAACCTTCTATATTTCATACACGTATCCACAACGCCCCCGGCAGAATCTGTACATTGAAAGAAGTACCGCTATCAGTCTCGCCATCCATCAACATATTTACTACCTGCTGACTCTCAATACGCACCGTTTTCGCACGATAGAACGTCACCTCAGGAAGACTTGCATGCTCACCTCTCTCCACGACAGGCAACAATTTTAAGGCACGCAATAAAGGCGCATACTCAATTGCACAGACATCGAAAAGGCCATCTCCAGCATCGGCCTGTGGATTGATATGCGAAACCCGGCACCATACGTTGATCCATTGCTTACTGCCAGCAAAACATAACGCTTCTCTATTGTCTGCTCATAGGTGCCACCATCCAGGTGAAACGTTAGCCAGGGACAACGCGTATAGCCGAACAACAATTGCTGCAACGTCGCAGCATAGTATAGCCGCGACCCACTCAGCAAACGGCACCTTTTTCAGTCGGTTAGCCGCTGCAGCAATATTCGCATCCAGCCCGACACCAAATGCATTGACAAAAAAACGCTTATTGACCCGTCCTGCATCCGCTTCAATCAGTTGCCCTGAAAGGCTCGTTCTATTGCAGTTGCTGGATCACGTGGCAACTTGAGCGCGTGCCATGCATAATCATTGCCGGAACCAGCCGGAATAATGCTCAACGGAACACGCTTTCCTGTGGACAGTATGCCATTCGCCACCTCATGAACCGAGCCATCGCCTCCCACAATAATTATAGCGCGTCCCTCCTTGGCGGCACTGGCAGCACGATCACGCGCATCCCCACATCCGCTGGTCTCGACATAGTCTGCCTGCTCTTGCTCTATATAAGGGCGTAAGAGGGCGCGATAGGAATGCATGTTGCCACGATTGGCAAAGGGATTGAGGATTACGAGGGGATTATCTGAGGACTTCGCTGTCTCCATCACTATCTCCTTCGATAAGGACCTTCACTTATCCTTCTTTACATATTGAGCTGGAGTTCTTCCTACGATTGCCTTGAAATCCTTAATAAAATGTGCCTGATCAAAATAGCCCAGCTCTACGGCGATGCTCGCACCATCCACCACATCGCCCGCCGCTAATCGTTCGGCAACTTCATGGAGGCGATAGCGTTTGATTACCCACTTTGGACTGACACCAACATACTGACTGAAGAGTCGTTGTAGCGTTCTTTTCTTGACGTTAAGACATCGCACAATATCATCAACCCTGGTTATTTCTGGGTGTGCTATGATTGCATCGATAATGAGATTGATCTCAGTTATATGCTCATCACGCTCCGGTAGATGCTCACACAGAAACTGTTCCGCGACCGCCCGCATCTCTTTCTCATCCTCTCGTGCGAACAGAATATCCTCCAGTGTCCCGACATCAACGCCAAAAGCCTGATGGAAGCTGAGGGTGGCATCGGTAAATGTTGAGATCGGTACCTTCACAAATGGATAAAAAGCTCCCGGTCTGAATTTAATGCCGAAGACGCGTCCTTTGTTCTCTAACAAGCGCGAGAACTTTCCGGTCATTACCCCAAAAATCTGCGTTTGACCCGCCTCGAAGACCAGGTGGACCGAAGGATAAGGAAGCGTCTCCTGCACATACGGCTCCTGCTCCCTGAGATCCCAACTGACGATCCAGTAGTGCTCTACGAAGAAAGCCAGCTCTCCCGTTGGCGAAAGAAGCGACAGGTGAAACCTCTTCTTACCTTGCGTTGGCTTCAAAATACCCTTTGGGCTATCAAAGCTTGACTCTTGCATCACCAGCACCTGATAAAGATGAACTTTTCATCCCAGATAGGGAACCTTGCAAGATCCCCAAAACAACACAGTTTTTCCTCTCTGTTTATAACATAAATTCGTCCCAATGTCGCGTTTTTACAATCACTTAGCAGGCATATGCATTATCATATAGATCATCGGTTCTACATATCATAGTCAAAGGAGAAACTTTCATGAATACCCTTATGCAAGAGAAATGGCCCTGGATTGAGGGAACCCACGGCATGCGGGGGCAATTACTTGACATACTCAGTGATGCTGACCTTGCATACAGCCCAGGTGGGCAGAACATGACATTGGGTGCATTATTGCGCGAGATAGGTGATATCGAGTATGCGTACATTCAGTCTTTGAAAACCTTCAAGCAGGACTGGTCATACCGTAACACAGAAACAGGAATGGAGAGCAGCGTTGCCCGGATTAAGGTCTGGTATCAAACGCTGGATGATGATATGAAAGCAGCAATCTCTGATTTCACTGAGCAGGATAGCACAAAAACTATTGATCGCAATGGCTACAAAACGCCGGTTGCCCTGCAACTCGATGTCTATCTCCAGGCATTGCTAATTTTCTTTGGCAAGGCCACCGTCTTTCTCAAGGCGATGAATAAGCCATTGCCACCAACAATACAAGAATATATTGGTTAACATACCCTATATTCACATTTCACTTGCCTGTGCTCTAAGTCCAGGTAGTTTCAGTAGGCAGCAAGCAGTACACTGTTGAAGATAGCCCTGTCGCTAAACATGCGGTCACATCGAGAGAGTTGGTGGAATACGCTATAAATTGTATCCTGTCTGCAATCTTTAAGCGTCTTCTTGAATGAAGATGTTTTTAGCATTGCATAAATAAAGCTCTTAGCTGGCTATTACTACCTGTCTCTAAAAGGAGATATATGCCATGGAAATCTGGATCGTTTACAGTCTCGTCATTGTCTTCCTCGTGGCATTTCCTCTACTCGTTTTATCTTTTGCACAGCAACCCGATGTATCTTCACAGATACAACGAAATACTACAGATACTGCAAAAATTAATGCAATAGCATATGGACTTGTTGTCGCTTTTTTTGTGCTTTTTTCGTTACTCGCGTTTGCTATAAACAAGGGTAAATCGTAGTAACGTTTCGTACTATTCCAGCCATTGCACAATCCTTTCAACGTGGTAATATTGTGCACACATGGATTTACAAACAACAAAAAACACAATAGACGAGATCGATCAGCGTATTATTGAAGCGCTCCAACAAGATGGGCGGCGGCCATTTACGAAAATTGCCGCCGATCTCGGTATTTCTGAGGCCAGCGTCCGCCAACGCGTCTCTCACCTGATCAATACACATGTAATACAGATCGTAGCTGTGACCAATCCAGTCAAGCTTGGCTTCTCTATGGCTAGCATGATTGGCATTCGCGTCGCCGGCGAACGCCTGATGGAAGCAGCTCAGGAAATCGCCGAGTTCGATGAGGTGATCTATCTCATCCTCTGTACCGGTCGCTTCGATCTCCTGGCCGAGGTGGTATGCCGCGATAATGACCACTTTTTACAATTCCTGACGGACAAACTCTATAAAGTACCTGGTGTCCAACTCGCCGAAACATACACTTATTTGCGTGTGTGCAAACAAAATGATTGGGCTTTTCTCTCCCAGGCACGCCTCTCCCCCTCACCTCCTCCACACCAGGGATAGGAATAATTAACTTCTCCAACCTTTTTACCTTGACACATTCGGCACCGACTCTTTTTCACTATAGTGTCCCACAAACAGGATGCGAAAACGTTTACCAGAGAGAGGGAGCAAACGTTGCTAATTGCAAGCAAATATGCGATACTTCCTGTCATGCGAAACGCTATGGGCCACGTGCATGCAAAGCGGAAAATAGAACGGCTCCGGCGGCACAATTTTCCATCACTATTTGACATCATTTTCTGATACTGTATAATGCGTTTGCAAGCATGCAAAGCCAGACAAAATGTAGTGGTACAAACTATTACTTAAAACTATTTCTTTATTTTTTATGGAGTGCAGCATCAAGGAGCGCAGGTTTATCTCAGTGCTTCTCCCCTTCAGCGGGGTTTGTTGCCAGGGAGCAAGAAAGGAGAGGCGGCGTTCCTTACCCAGCCTTGATATACTGGGCTATTTACGCTGCGATGTCTGATGATAGAAACAGTTCCGTCAGGTACCATACTCCACGGACACTATCGTATCGAGCACGTCCTGGGCAGCGGGGGCTTTGGACACGTCTACCTCGGTATGGACCTGGCAACAAATCAACAATACGCCCTGAAAGAATATTTAGTCTCTGGTGCCAATGCCCAGGAACAACTCAAACATGAAGCAACTGTACTCAGTCAGCTCCATCATCCCAACCTGCCTGCATTCCAGGACGCCTTTATCGAACGTGGACGCTATTATGTCGTTCTGAATTATATTGAAGGCAACGATCTGACCGACATTATTCGCATCGCACGCCAACGCAATGACATCGTGCCGATCGGACAGATTATGGGCTGGGTACTCTCGATCTGCGATGCCGTGATGTTTCTGCACGTGCAACATCCACCCGTCATCCATCGTGATATTAAACCAGACAATATCCGCATCACCTCCAATGGAACCGCCATTCTGGTCGATCTGGGAAACGCAAAGGCGTCCGCCGATGGCGCTCGCACGCTCTTCTTTATTCGCCATCAAGGCACACCTGGCTATGCCCCACCAGAACAATATCCAGGCGGCTCTGGTACCGACACACGCTCGGATGTATACGCACTGGGCGGCACTCTCTATTTTGCCTTGACCGCTCATGAGCCTCCCAGCGTCTCTACACGTAACCAGGCCGCACAACAGAGTACAACCAGACTTACCTTCTTTACAGGAACAACTTGCCAGCAATCCTCCAGAGAATAATCCAGAGGCCAATGAGCTACGCCAATTCAGATTGGGCGTGACCAAGCCAACGAAGCCCGCACCACGCCATTCAAAACACCTTGCACAACTAGGCACGTTATCACCCGACTCTCCTTGATCAGTTGAATCGCATCATCCAACGCTCTATGGCGCTCAAGCCAAAAGATCGCTATCAGCACGTCGCGGATTTCGCCAACGATCTTAAGCAGATCATGAAGGCGCTACCACAACCAACGCCTCCACCAGGCACATCACGTCCACTCGATCCAAATAGTACCCAACCGGATCTGCCGATGTTATATGATGCACTCCAGGCTGCAAAAGAGCAAAAACAATCAAGGAGGACAGGGCATGCAAATATCTTCTCCTCCACCTTCGTAGCCAAGCACACCTCAGCCACCTATCTGCTGACAGTATCTGCCCAGATGCGGCGCCTCTGTTCTCTGCAAAAAAGCGCTTTCTGCCCACGTTGTGGCACAGCATTAGGAAGCTCTCACACTGAACAAGGCACTGATGCGGAAATAATGTCAATCGATCTCAGCCGATCAGACAATGCTGATTAAACCAGCACTTCTAACAGACGAAACCGACGAATGCCAACACCCTCCTCCAATCCAGGTATCCTCCTCCCATCTCAGGTGAGCAATGGCGGATTACAGGTCAGCAAGTAGCATCCTCGACTGCAGCCCCAGTAGCTATCTTCAGCCTATCCCGGGCAGAATAATATGTTCAATGGGCAGATACAACAAGGCATGAGCAGCAAACGGAAACAGTGCTTCGCCCTCTCCATCAACCTTCACTCTTTCCCCACGCGTGCTCATTCTCTTCTTATCGTTCTTGCACTGGTAATTGCACTTGTGCTCACTCACTCTCAGCATCATTGATAAAGCGCATCTCAGAACGCTATTGATAAGATGCGCTCATCCCACATCTCAGAGAGCGAACGCCGCACCCGTGCTAACCACGCAGGCAAAGAGGCAGCCCAGGAGAGACGCTCCATGACATCCTCGATCAGCGTTTCGTCAAGCTCTTCCTGAGCATAAAACAGGTCTTCGAGCGGACCATTAATGGTGGCAATAGGCGCAATAATGCTCAGGGCTCGCCTAGTAACGCGGCCTCTCCACGCACCGGCGGATAGATTTCAGCATAGGCTTGCAAGAAATGGCGGGCACGTTCAGGCTCAAAGCCTCGCTTCACCAGAGGCCGCGTCAGACTTTCGCCCGGATCCCACTGCAGCGCACTAAAGTAAAAAAGGCCATAGGCAACCTCAAAAATGCGCTTCTCCCAACGCGATGCTTCCATGCCCATTACTGCTGTTACGCCCGCATCATCGAAGCGCAGATTAAGGGCATGATAATCGCCATGAATATGAAATTCAGGCAAGGAGATTTTTCCTGCTCCAATCGACATCATTGCAGCAGGCAGAACCGCTTCCCATTGATCAGCCCAATTTGCAAGAGCAGAGGCAACCGCCAGAACTCTCGATCTCATCAGCCTTGCTACGTGCTAGATTGAGATAGCTCTGCACAACAGCTCCCATATGCGCCTCTGTCGGCCAGGAATGTTGATGCCCCTTATAATGTCGTGAAGCCTGGTGAATGCGACCAAGCATCGTACCCGCAGACTCAACCCACTTGAGACTGCGCCTGTCTGCTGTACTGAAATGTCTCGCCAGCGACCCATTGTTGCAATTCAAAAGAATCCTCCCCAAGAGTGACTGCCGACTCCCCCTGGAGAGTTGGGCGCAGATCAGGCACTGGAATGCCAGCTTGCTGCAGATAACGCTGGAAAGCATAGCGATGCTGTGGATCTTCACCCATCAGACCTTCTGGTCGCTCACGCAACACATACCGTTGCCCCTGCACATCGACGAGCAAGCTTAAACTCTCCGCATGAGAAGACTCTACCGCTCCAAGATTTGTCCACTCGTCAATACCAAAGGCTCGCATGACCTCGTTAAGATCAAGCAGATCATCCTGCTCTTGCTCTTCGGAGTCCCCCTGCACCTGTTCGTTGAAAAATTCGTGCATAGTCTATTTTCCCACATGCCTATGAACACGCTAGGGGCAAAGATAATGTTAGACTTCCGTCGGCAAATCCTGGCGCTTCCCCCACTCGTTCCACGATCCATCATAGTTGGTCAACCTGGGATATCCCAGCATAGCCAGGCTAAAGAGCACAGAGGTCGCCGCAACGCCACCATTGCAGTACGCTACAATATGCTCATCCGGCACAACACCTGCCGTCAGAGAACACCTGCGCCAATTCCTCGTTGCTGCGAAATGTCCCGGTTGCTGGATCAATCAATTCCTCGCGCGGAACATTGAGCGCCCCTGGAATATGACCTGGACGTCCCTCTCCACGCACAACTTTGCCCGTATACTGACCAATATCGCGTGCATCAATTAATTTGACTCCCTGCTGATTGAGAGACGCTAACACCTCTTCAGCCGTTGCACGCAATTGTGGCTGTACGTGAGGCGTAAATGTGGCAGGTGGATATGAAGAAATAGTTGTTTCTAACGGACGCTGCTCACGTTGCCATTTTGGAAATCCACCATTCAAAACCACAACCTGGTCATGCCCATAATAGTTCAACGCCCACCAGAGACGCGTAGCAAACTGTGAAGCGGGATGAGCATCATATGCCACAACGAGATGTTGATCACCAATGCCACGTTGCCCCAGTACTTCCGCGAAACGCTCGGGAGATGCAATCTGCGCCTCGACCTCATTGTCAGGATCAACGATATCACTGCTCCAGTCAATATAGACCGCCCCTGGAATATGTCCCTGTTCGTAATCCTCGTGTGCCCCAACATATTCCGCATCCTGGACACCATTGCGCTCCACCATGCGCACATACCCACGCATATCAACAATACGCAGATGGGGATCATGCAGATGCTCGGCTAACCAGGAGGTCTCTACTAAAAAATTATGACGTTCTCTGTCCATATCAGAACCCCACTTTCTAGATTTTGCATGCAAATATCCCCACTCTTTATAGCGGTGCTTTCCTGTCGCCATTATACACTACACGTTGAGAATGCGCCCACGACGATGAGAACCCCTCTCACTTTACAGGCTCACTACTGCTAATAACATACCAGTTATTACTGGTTCGTCCTTTATTGCCTATCTGATAAGTAGGAGTACTATCGGTCTAATGGACAAATAATCCCACTGCTAGCTTATAAGTACCTGCATGGACACCTGTAAAAGTTACATGGTGTACTCGTGATGGTCGTTTTTCCCGGCGTCCACGTCTGAGGATTCACCTTTAATAACCACTGCTTCTGCACAAGATTATTCGACCTTATCAAGTAATGCAACCGCAACACTTGCATGATTGATACAGATAGGCAACACCCTGGTTCTTCCACGAAAAGCTGATTGTACTCACCTGCCTATTAGTGATAGTTCTGGGAATTGTCGCGCTACTGAGTACAAAATGATAGCCCATCATATTCGCTTATTTGCTGAATCAGTTGCGCCTGCTGCGCGAGCATCACCTGAGCATCATTTCCCCACTGTACCCAGATTAATATAGCTTGGCTTGCCAATCGCTCAGAGCACTAAGCATTTTTGCTATCACTCCAATATTTTTTCTGCTTCAGCCATTGATAGGTGCTGTAAAACTCAAACACAATAGGCGCTTTACCATAGGCAAGCTGTCAGTTCACTACCATTGGAGTCTACCATAATTCCATCTCGTCTCATACCGATATGCTGACTGGCCGCCCACTGGTATAGATACTTTTATAGAGCAGGCGACCCCCAGGGACAGATCAATTGGGTATGCTTAAATGCATTTTTGTAAATCTGAATATGCTCTTGCACCCCTGTGGGGTTAACAATACCGAATGAGGCAAGCCATTGACATCCTGTGCCCCCCAATTTCCATAGGAGCGGATATCTATGAAAGCAATATTAGGATTCCCATCATAACGTTGCGCCAGAGCCGTCACGAAATCCTGCACCTTGCGCAAAAATATCGGATTGTCCCACACAGGAATATATTGGACACCCTTACGCAAAAGAATATTGTCATACGTCCACGATTTGACGGCAACTGCACCATCGTTAAAGACCCACTTGGCGTCACATACTGATTTGTCGGGGTAGAACTATTCGCATTCATTACCCCAAAAGCAAACTTCTTCCCAACAGCTGTCCACTCTTTAAGATCGTTATCAATAAGCGACCAGTTGTACACTCCTTCCTGTGGCTCAATATCAGACCAGTTATAGCGTGTATAGCCAACACTGGCATATGCAAGCGTCTTCGCCGTCTGATTCTTTGGACTTCCGTATAATACCCATCCCTGCCCAGGATTAATAAGCACTGCACTACTGACAGCAGGCGTAACGATATGAGAGATTTTTATCCCAGTTTACTCAGCTTGTCGCTATACTTGCCGCCAGAATACTGACACAGAGATAGTGAAATTACTCCATAAAAAGAGCAATAACAGAACTGACTGCCCCTTGAACTCATACAAATCTCTTTATGCACAGGCATGAATACGTGTGACACAACATAATTAGATCTCCTGTTGATACAATAAATTGTAATACAATTATAGTAATTCATTTCATCATTGTTCATTATTTGTATTGAATATATCATACCTTCACTTTACTATTATCGACATAGGGAACTCAATTCTTAGGATAACGTTTTAGATGATTACGGAAATCTAGCAACAGGCCATAATTTAATGAAATCGCTGCCGGCTATATTACGAAATTGCATCCATGACTTTATCTATTAAGAGTCATGGTGCAATCGGGTACATCAGGTGAACATTGTCGCCCCTTCACAGGCAAAGAGTCCTTTTTGTTCTCATTGTCGCTTAAGAGAAAAGACCGCCGCATCAGGATTATCAGTGCTCACAAAATGAGCCGGCGACCCAAAGATGGTGCGCGGCGTGACTTTGATAATACGCATCGACGAATTGGGCGTCTGTGTCGTGACAAAACGCTGCACCTGTCAAACCAAGCGGTCGCGCAAGCACCAGCGCAGCCGTTGAGGCCAGAATGACATTATTGGCATTGCCATAAGGACGTCGCATCTTAGCAACCGCCATCGCCGAAAAGCCCGTTAGCATTGCCGACACCGCCAAATTGGTACCACAACGCTCATGCACAGCCAGCTCTGGATTTGTCGTACGCAGGAGATTAAGTGCTTCCTGGGCCGTGGGCAAGATTGCCTCAGTTGGCAATTCACCAAACACAAAAAAACCGGACGCGAATGAGATACCAGAAAGACGCACATCAGGATATTTTTTAGAAAGCAAGACAATTGTTGCATGCTCAAGTGCATGGTTTTGCTTCACTGCACCACCCAGCATAAACTGCTGCGCAACCTGTACTGCTGGATTTATGGAACTCATAATCTGTTATCCTTCCTACAATGGCTATGGGCCATAGGTAATATTAAAAACAACGACTTCATCGCCAAAATTGATGACATCATTGTCATTCAATACAACTGGCTGGTAAATTCTTATATTGTTCACAAATGTACCATTGGCACTCTGCAGATCTTCCAGATACCAGCGACCATCAGAGAACCAGAGACGTGCATGACGACGCGAGACTGTACGCTCCGAAATCACCAGATCGTTCCCGTTTATGCGCCCAATCGTCGTCACATCCTGATGAAAACGGTATGAGCGCCCGGCCATTAGTCCATTTTGGATCGAAAGACGTGCGAGGATCGGACGCCCATTGGGTCCCAGGTAACGATCATAGCTTGCTCGCTTATTCGCTAAATCATCGCCACAGGTCGTACAGATACAGACGCGAACTCGGATTGGCTGCCCCACAACGGAAACAGGTAATCGTCATTGCAGGCGGCGCACTTCGCATAGGACAGATGAAGCGCGATCCCATGTTGCGGACTACTACCACGACCAGGCTGGCTTCCCGCATCGCTCCATAGACGCTCGGAAGAGCGCCAGAGGATGCATCAATTGAGGGAATACCACCTCGCCAGCGCGGCATCGCCAATTTAGATGCTACTAATGCACTGGTTAACGCATCAACCAGCACATCCGCCGACTGATAGCGATTCTGCGCCTGTTTCTCCGTCATCTTTAATACGACCCGCACGATCGGTTCGGGTACATTATTCTCTACCGTCATCTTTTCGACCGGGAACGGTTCGTTGAGATGCTTCACAGTGATCGTCAAAGGATTATCAGCAGTATAAGGCACATGCCCCGTCAAACAGTGAAAAAGGACGATCCCTAATGAATAAATATCGCTACGACGATCCACTGGTTGCCCCGTCCCCTGCTCAGGCGACATATATTGAGGCGTACCAATACCCGTACCAACACGCGTCAGATTGGTCGTCGTCTCCAGCAGCTTGGCAATCCCAAAATCTGAGAGCAGCAAATGTCCATCTTTACGCAATAACATATTGGCTGGCTTCACATCCCGGTGCACAATTCCATTACGATGAGCACAATCCAGACCTTCCGCCGCCTGTAAAACGAAATCAACGGCCTCAGCCGGAGGCAACGCTTTCTTCAAGCGATCCTTCAATGTTCCCCCATCAACGTATTCCATCACGATATAGGTGATATTCTCCTGCTCACCAAAATCATGAATCTGCACGATATTTGGATGGGCCAGTTTCGCAACCGAACGGGCTTCCTGAATAAAACGCTTCACAAAAACGGGGTCCTGAGCATGATATGATGGCAACACCTTAATCGCAACGTAACGATCAAGGGTGCGGCTGATACGCCTTGAAGACGGTCGCCATTCCCCCCGAACCAATACGCTCAACGATGCGAAACTGGCCCAGCTCTTTCCCTACCAGCTTCTCCATCTCATCGCTGCTACCCACCTGGCGTGGATAATTGTTTCCTGGTTGCATAAACCCGATGGCTCCCTCTGTTCCTGCCATTCAACCTCTATCACGAACATTGACATTCAGTCTCATCAGCTGACAGTGCTTGTCAATGCTCCTCTCTTGACCTCAGAAAGCTGCCCTTGTATCTCTACTCTCAGGCAAAAACAGATCATTTTAGAAAAAACAATGTCGTTTTTAATACCCTTGTAGATTATACAGGTAGAAAGCCCTCCTGTCGAGAGAAACACTCACCTCTATCCTCTCCCCTCAGGGATACTCTATCTGAACACGCTTTCACCGTCACTGTTTGCTATATGCCAATAGAGACTATACATTCCTCCCATTATAGCAACGTCTTGAGATCCCCAACCAGATCGCAAAAACTATATGCTCCGTATCTAGTTCAGGAGCAACGCTGCAATCCTGCTCGTTCCGCAACGCGTATAGAGCTGCAATGTTCTTCTCTCTTGTACGAGCAACCACAGGCAAAAATGGCATATGCTTTCGCGCAAGCTCTACCGCTTTCTGTGCCATTTCGCTGGCATATCCCTGGCCCCATGCAGCAGGAATGAACCGATAATACAGGTTTAACACATCTCGATCTCGCCAGATCATACGTCTTACTCCGCCAAAACCCAGCAACATCCTCTGACTGCAAGAGGGTGATCGCCCAATATCCATACCCTTCTCGTTCCCAATCCTGCAACCACTCCCGTAATCCTTCTTCACTCGTCGCTACTATCGGGGTCAGGACCCGAGGGATTATATCGATTGGTTGCCGGATCACCATGCACAGTAAACATCGCGGGACCATCTTCTATCCGCAGGCGACGTAATATAAGGCGCTAGTATGCACCTCACTAAAAATAGATGCCAGATTGTTGTTTTCCATACTATGTAAAACGCAAAAAAATTGCAGTTATGAAATGTGGATGCAGCACCAGCCACATTTCTACTCCGACATTTAGCATTACCCTTCTAATAACAATGTCTCTGGATCTTCCACCAATTCTTTGACCTTGACCAGGAAACGCACAGCCTCGCTACCATCCACAATACGGTGATCATAGGAGAGCGCAACATACATCATCGGGCGAATGACCACCTGACCATTGAGCGCAATGGGACGTTGCTCGATCTTATGCATACCCAGAATACCCACCTGCGGCGCATTGAGAATAGGCGTCGAGAGCATTGAGCCATACACTCCACCATTGGTGATGGTGAACGTTCCTCCTTGCAGTTCGGGCAGGGTAAGTTTACTTTCACGCGCACGCTTCGCCAGGTCCGCAATCTCACGCTCGATCTCGGCAAAGCCTTTCCGGTCGGCTTCGCGCAAAACCGGCACCACCAGCCCTTCTTCGCTGCCGACCGCAATCCCAATATCGTAATAGTGTTTGAGCACCATCTCATTGCCCTTGAATCTCCGCATTGAGGCGCGGAAAGGCTTTGAGCGCTCCGACAACTGCTTTAGTAAAGAAAGACATAAAGCCAAGCGAGACGTTATGGCGCTCTTTAAATGATTCTTTTCGTCGTGCACGCACCTCCATGACCGCGCTCATGTCGATCTCGTTGAATGTTGTGAGCATCGCCGCCGTATGCTGCGCTTCGACCAGCCGTTGCGCTATGGTCTGACGACGGCGTGACATACGTACCCGCTCCTCACGCCACTGCACGCTGGCTGCACCAGTGGCAAGGCAGTGAGGTGCCACCGGTGCAGGTGGCTCGTGCCTGTACAGGCTGCATTGGTTGGGTCGTCTCGGTTACTGGCGTGTCCCTCTTGTGTGGGTGTCTTTTGCACATTCTGCTCCATGTATTGAAGTACATCTTCTCGCGTCACACGCCCATGTGGATTGGTGCCTCTGACCTGAGAAATGTCCACATTATTCTCCGCCGCTACGCGCCGCGCGAGAGGAGATGGTGGCCTCTGCGGCTCTGAGGATCCCGATCGCACAGGCGGCAGCGGACCCGTATGCGTCACGACCTGCGATGTTTGCTGCGGCCTGGACTCCACCGACGAAATTCTATTCGTTGCAGCAGGCACCATTAGAAGCTGGTAGACTTATTCTCTTTTGTACGTCCCTTTGCAGTTGCACCATCACTTCGCACTGGCGGCCGCTGCACCCTCCCCTATCATACCAAGCACCTCGCCAACCGCAACAGTGTCTCCAACCTGCTTGACGACCTTCTGCAAAACACCGTCCTGCTCGGCTGAAACCTCGACGTTGACCTTGTCGGTCTCCAGTTCCACAAGGATGTCGCCACGCTGTACGGCATCACCCTCTTTTTTAAGCCACGAGGCAATAGTCGCATCAACGATTGACTCGCCTAAGGTTGGCACACGAATTTCAGCGGACATGTTCTTCTCCGGGTTGCTTCAGCGGTAAGCCGGACGCCTCCGCTATAATATATTCCTGCTCCGCTGTATACAGATCCCAGAAGCCAGCAGCAGGACTTGAACGATCAGGACGAGAGATGATATTGAGCTTCAGCTTCAGCTTATTCTCCACCAATGGTGCCAGACGCGCAACCACATACTTCCAGGCTCCCATGTTGTGCGGCTCCTCCTGCACCCATACGACCTCACGTGCATCAGGATAGCCCATAAGGATCTTTTTCAATTGCTCAAGTGGAAACGGATAGAGCAATTCGAGGCGCACAATAGCGGTGTCTTCGCTCTGCATACGGCTTCCATGCGAGAGCAGGTCAATGGCAATTTTGCCCGTGCACAGCAGAATACGCCGGATACGTCTTGGATTAGCACGTGCCTTGAGGTCATCGATCACTGGCTGGAAATGCCCTTCGGTAAGATCTTGCAAGCGAGATGATGATAATGGATGACGCAACAAGCTCTTTGGCGTCATCACCACCAGTGGACGTGGACAATCACTCAACGTTGCCGCCTGTTGCCGCAACAGGTGGAAGTATTGTGCCGCGGTAGAACAATTAGCAACGCGCCAGTTCTCCTCAGCCGCCAACTGGAGATAGCGTTCCAGGCGTGCGCTCGAATGCTCCGGCCCCTGCCCTTCATAGCCATGAGGCAACAAAAGCACCAGAGACGAATCCTGCCGCCATTTGGCACGGCCCGAGGCGATAAATTGATCGATAATAACCTGCGCCACATTGGCAAAATCGCCGAACTGCGCCTCCCACAACACCAGCGTCTCAGGCGCATGCACGCTATATCCATATTCAAAACCGAGCGCACCAACCTCGCTGAGTGGGCTATTATAAATCGAGAATGACGCCTGCGCCTGCGGCAGGTGCTGAAGTGGAATATAAGTATCACCCTCATCCTGACTATGCAGTACCGCATGACGATGACTGAAGGTTCCGCGTTCAGTATCCTGGCCCGTCAGACGAATAGGCGTGCCATCAGCCAGAATAGAGGCAAAGGCCAGCGCTTCAGCCTGCCCCCAGTCAATACCACCTTCCGGCCCAAGCGTACTGGCACGACGCTGCAACATACGGGCCAGTTTGGGATTGAGCGAGAAATCCTGCAGGCCAGCTCAATAATTCTTCGTTAAACTCCTGCAGCTGCTCAGCAGAGATAGGCTCAGGAGTTACAGCTAAAAAGCTATCGCCCTCGTCTTCATTGCTCTCCTGCGTATCCACATTATATAAACCCTCGTCGGCCTCGCGTTTCGCCTTCTCTAAGGTGGCAAAAGCTTCTTTCACCAGCGCATCAGCTTCTTCAGACGAAACATCGCCCGCTGCCTCCGCACGTTGCGCATACAGTTCACGCACGGTAGGATGTGAGCGGATAATTTCATACATACGCGGCTGAGTGAAAGCTGGTTCATCGCCCTCGTTATGTCCCCAACGCCGATAGCCCACAAGATCAATCAGCACATCTTTATGGAACTGGTCGCGATAGGCATGCGCAATACGTACAGCTGTCAGGCAGGAGCGTGGATCATCTGCATTCACATGAATAATCGGGAATACCGAAACCTTTTGCCAGATCACTGGCGAAATGGGTTGAACGGCTATCTTCAGGCAACGTCGTAAAGCCTACCTGGTTGTTGGCGATGATATGGATGGTTCCACCAACCCAGTAGCCACGTAGATGCCATAAATTCAGCGTCTCGGCCACAACGCCTTCACCGGGAAACGCGGCATCACCATGAATAAGAATAGGGAGCGTATTATCCACATCCTGCACAGGAGAACCACCTGACGCGCGAATTTCCTGTGAAGCGCGCGCCATCCCTTCGATAACCGGATTGACAAACTCTAGATGGCTGGGATTAGGCGCAAGGATGACCTCTCATCCCCTCCTCATTCTCTTGCAGATATTTTCAGCACCCAGATGATATTTGACATCACCCGTCCAACCGAAACCAAATGTATCGGTGAGCGGTATACCCTCCTCATGCCTGGCATGCGCAAATTCCGCGAGGATTGCTCCATAAGACTTGCCCAACACATGCGTCAGCACATTAAGCCGACCACGATGGGCCATACCGATAATAATCTCTCTCGTCTCCGATTCAAATGCACCAGCAATAATCTCATCAAGCATCGGCACCAGGATATCAAGTCCTTCAATCGAAAAACGTTTCTGACCGGGAAGGATCTGTTGCAGATAGCGTTCAAAGACCTCAACTTGCGTCAGGCGCTTCAACAACGTTCGCACCTCTTTAGGTGTCGGAACCGTATGATACAGATTCAATCCTACCGCATCACGCAACCAGCTTCGCTCATCAGCACTTTTCACCTGGTCAAACTCGTAACTGATCGTACCGGAGTACATTGCACGCAAGGCATCAATAGCCTCCAGAGCGTTTCTCGCTCCTTCAGCAGAATGGCCTCCTACCACATCTGGTGGTAACTGCACCAGATCTGCCTCGGTTAAGCCCATGTGCCTCGGGCAAGAGCGCGGCATCACCCGGCGGTTCACTCCCCAATGGATCAAGATGCGCACCAAGATGACCACGTTCGCGAATTGAATGAGCCAGCGCAGAAGCCGCAACCACACGCGCAACCTGTTCCTGTTCCAAAGAGCCAGAACGTTCTGGCTCGGTGCCTTCCGCCAACTCAGGCTCATCCATCGATTGAAAAGATGGTTGGAATCGGCTCCTGGCTGTCTGGCGACCATGTATCAAAAATGGCTCGTGTGGCCGCATCAACTGACGCAGGGTCCTGCTTATAATGCTCGTAAAGATCAAACACGTACCCGGCATTGGGTCCATAAAATGTTTCCAGAATGTCCATAACGTTCCTTTAATATGTAACTGGCGCAAAATGAAAAGCCATACATCTTCATAAGCAACATTCATTCGTGTGTACAACTGGCTCTCCAGAACGTATACAATTGATTCCTTTATATGCAGCAATGCAAGCAATTTCCGCCTAATGCAGAGTATATTCCTGAAATGGTGAATTGAGCCATTTTACCCTAGCAAGATTATATCATAAGGCTATGCAACGAGGGTCCATTTCTTGGCACTAGAGCAAGATATCGTGGCCTCACCTTGTACATTACCATTGACATAGCTAAAAACCTTGTTATTCTCTATAAAGGAGAGATGTGAGCTGCTACACCTTGTATGTTTCTCTATTTCAAATATCTCTGGCTAGCTCAATCTAATTTCAGAACAATAAGTTAAACAACGGTTTCTCATGGATTAGACAAACCAGGAAACACAACGGAAAGGAACTCTGAACAGTGAACGCAAGGAAGCTTCTAGCTATTCCTTTTTTGGTCATACTCGCTGTGCTTATTGCCCTCATCCCTGTTGCAACCTCTCAGGGCAAACATGCGTCAGCAGCACCTGCCGCGACGAACGTAAACCAACCGAACTGCCCAGGAATTACGCCTGCATCATCGGGCGCAAACCCTACATTGCCTTACAGATTTGACTTTGGCTCCGGGGCTGCTGAGTCTGGATATACGAAAATATTACCCACTACTGCTTATAGTGCTGCACGTGGCTATGGATTTGCCAGTACCGCAAATCTCGTCGCAGTAAATCGTGGTGCGCCTGATGCTTTACGAGGCGATTTTATTACCAGTAGTAAACCTTTCACCTTTAACACCGACCTCCCCGATGGCAACTATAATGTCACGGTCATTCTGGGCGATAACGCATGGTACATCTGCAACGACAGTAAAAGCTGAGTTTGGCCGCCTCGTGATGAACAAAGTAGTAACCGCAGCTAAGCAATTTGTCTCACAAACATTTACAGTCAATGTTGCTGATGGACAACTCAATCTGCAATTTACGTGGACGGACCCGAAGGTCGATGGACTTGAAATCGCTAAAGCCAGTGGAATTACCGTCTTCCTCGCAGGCGACTCGACGGTCTGCGATCAACCCCCTATGTCCGATCCCTATATTAGCTATAGCGGATGGGGACAGGCGCTCCCACTCCATTTCAAACCGGGCGTAGCGGTTGCCAACTATGCTGCTGGCGGGCGCACATCTATCAGCTTTATCAATGAGGGCAAGCTGAATGATATTCTGAAAGTGATCAAGCCGAACGATTACCTCTTTATCCAGTTTGGTCATAATGACGAGCATACTGGTTCAGGGAGTTCTCCCTTTACCACCTATAAAGCTGCTCTGCAGAAATACATTGATGGAGCACGTGCTCATCAGGCCATACCTGTCCTGGTTACACCTGTTGCCAGAAGAAGCTTTGATAGCAATGGTAATATCGTCGATACCCATGGCAATTATCCGGTCGCTATGCGCCAGCTAGCAGCAGCAGACCATGTCCAACTGATCGACCTGACAGCCTTGAGCATGGCATACTTCCAGACATTGGGACCAACGGGCACGAAAGCGCTGTTTTTCTTCCTGAATGCTGGCGTCTCTCCCGACTTCCCGAATGGTGTCGCCGACAATACGCACTTCCAGGTCAACGGTGCAATTCAGGTCGCTAATCTGGTCGCCAATGCCATCAAAAACCAGAACATTCAACCGCTGGCATCATACTTGAAATAAACAACTGTAAGGATGTGACTTTGTGTGTGCCCGTGTTCTCAGGATTGTTTCCTGAGAACACGGGCATACTCTTCGATGCAATAACAAAAGCATTGGACCTGCTCTGTTGAAGCATAGGTAGAATTCTTGACATTTCCCTCTCCTTTCTTTATCATCTACTCGTGTCTATAGATCAATAGACAGGGGGAATATGGTGCCCCATAATGTCAATTCAATACCTCAGTTGCGCACCCGCGTATAGCGCGTAGCCAAAAAATTTCCGCTTTTGAGAAAACGCTTATTGTCCCGCCCCCATAGACGTACATGGTAGTATAGAACCAGAAAATATTCTTCTATCAGGGCAATCCCTTGATAACTACTTCTATATGAGTGCGTATTATGAACAGAGAAATACATCACCCGGCACCCGAAATACTATCCATCTTGCAGCAGGCGGCACAATTTTTTAAAGCTAACTCACGTCCAGCTTATCTGGTTGGCGGCTCAGTGCGCGACATAGTATTACACACTCCCTGCATAGATTGGGATATCGTAACCGATGGCGATACTCCTCACCTGGCACGCCAACTCGCAAATAAGCTCAGCGGGCATTATGCCCATATGAATGACAAAGCCAGCCGCATTACTCTCAAGCAGGACCAGCAGGAGATCACTTCTGGATATCTCACCTCTGCATGGCAGCTCTATCGAAGAAGATTTAAGACTGCGCGACTT
Source organism: uncultured Chloroflexia bacterium (assembly GCA_963731415.1). Taxonomy (GTDB): domain Bacteria; phylum Chloroflexota; class Ktedonobacteria; order Ktedonobacterales; family Ktedonobacteraceae; genus JACDAE01. The sequence continues at coordinate 468,925 of CAVSVN010000011.1, read as the reverse complement.
CACAATCAATGCAATTGCCCTTCCGCTGTCAGAGGCCGTACACAGTCTTACCACTGGAACACCTCTTCCCCTTATCGATCCTCTGTCTGGCAATACTGATCTGTCTACCGGGTGTCTCCGTGCTGTTGATGATGCCACATTCCAACGCGATCCATTGCGTATGTTGCGTGCAGTACGTTTCATGCAACGCTACCAGTTCACAATTGAGCAACACACCGCTCTGATGTTGACGCGCGATGCTTCCTTGCTCACGCAGGCCGCTCCCGAACGCATTCATGATGAGTTATATGCGATTCTGCAACCTCCTGGTGGCACTGACACGTTTGCGCTTCCTGGATAGCCATGGCCTCCTTACAGTACTCATACCAGAATTTCTTCCGGCCCGTGGCATGCGACAACCAGAACTGCATCACTGGGATGTACTGGAACATTCGCTTGAAACCGTGGGCTATCTTGAGCACCTGGCAACTCTCCTGCAACAACCACCTGCGCAAATCGAGCACTCGCCTCTGGATCTGAGCCATCAGGGCGATATGCTAGCCATACAGACACTGCTCAAAGAAGCAGAAGAGCAGCAACTCTTTTCTTTTGCACGATTGACATCCGCTCCTATGAAGATGGCTGCTCTTCTGCACGATATCGGCAAAACGACGACCTATACAGTAACCGAAGAGGGGGATATTCGCTTTTATGGGCATCCACAGGCTGGCATCCCTCTGACTCAACAGATTCTACGCCGCCTGAATGCCAGCATTCAGGAACGTCGTCTCGCACAACAGGTAGCTGGACATCATATGCGTCCCGGCCAGCTCAGTCGTGATACGGTAACGCAACGAGCTATACGTCGCTATTTCGTTGATCTAGGACCAACGGGCATCTACGTTGCGCTGATCTCGCTGGCCGACCACCTGGCCATGCGCGGACCCGAACCCCTCACGTCATCCTGGGAACGTCACCTGGCGAACCGTGCGCCTCCTGCTCAATACCTACATTCGTGAGCGCGAACGTATCCTCCCTCCACGCCTGATTCAGCCAGATGAGCTTATTCATCGCCTGAACCTTACTCCTGGCCCATCATAGGCAAACTTCTCGAAGCTATCGCCGAAGCTCAGACCGATGGCAAGCTGCATTCAAAAGAAGAGGCGCTCTGGCTAGCAGAAGAGATATTGCAGAAACCCGAAATAGAAAAATAATCCCAGTACGGGCCGCATTCATGCCGCCCATCAGACTCAATTTATCGCGCCCGTTGCTTCCCCAATAGCTATATCCACCCACGGCAGCATAGTTGACAAGAAACGTCTCATGGCGTACCATTACAGAGGCTAAACATGTAAGGGCAGCATCGGCGTGTTCGCCCTCGCTTGCCAATATGGAGTTTTTTGTGAAGACGATTGCAATATTTTATCAGGGACTCAAGGAAGATACATCCCGCTTCGCCGCCCAACTCGTGCCCATATTAGAAAAACAAGGCCATAAGGTTCGCTCCGTCGATATTCGTAATGAGGGACCAGAATGCGCTGACTCCTCATTCCAAGGATATGATATGGCTCTGGTCCTGGGTGGTGATGGTACCATTGTTCACGCGGCCCGTCTATGCGCCTGCATTAATTTGCCCATTATCGGCATCGACTTTGGGCGCGTTGGCTTCCTGACCGAGCTTGAACCCGCCGAAGTCGAGAAGGATCTCAGCTACTTCCTCAATGGAGATAAAAGCGTCTGGGTCGATGAACGGGCTATGCTGCGCGGAGTCTTGAAGCAAGATGGGCACGAGGAAGAGTTTCTGGCACTCAATGATATTGTTATCGCACGTGGCACATGGCCGCGCGGAGTGCGCATCAATGTCTGGGTTGACGACTATTACTACAATACGACCTATGCCGATGGTATGATCCTTTCGACCGCAACCGGCTCAACTGCCTATAATATGGCGGTTGGTGGCCCTCTGTTGCACCCACAGGTGCGTAGCCTGGTCCTTTCACCTATCGCGCCACACCTTGCAGCTAACCGCTCCCTGGTCCTGCAACCAGAAGCAAAAGTGCGTCTGCAAATCTTTACAAACGCACAAAACGGCGTCTTTTCCGCCGATGGTCAGTTGAACCGCGAGGTAAAGGATGGTGCCACCGTCACCGTGGAAAAAAGTCCCTATATTACCCGTTTTCTCAGGCGTAGACCACCAACGTATTTTTATCAGATCATCAATGCCAAGTTAAAAAATGATGGCATGCCAGCCAGCGAAAGTCACCATGTTACTTGAATTAAGCATTAAAGATTTCGCCATTATCGATAGCTTACACCTGCGCCTGAATCGCCTGTTCAATGTTTTCACCGGAGAGACAGGTGCAGGCAAATCGATTATTATCGACGCCGTAAATGCCCTGCTCGGCGGCAAGATCGGTGCAGAGTTTGTACGCGCAGGCTGCGATCGCGCCTCCGTAGAAGGCGTCTTCTCTATTGAAGCTCTTCCACCTGTAAGCGACGAATGGCAACCGCTCGAAGTCTTCGCACACGCTAGCGGTAATGGGGCCAGTACGTTGTTTGAAGCACTTGAGCAGGCCGAAACCCATTCCACACAGCCCTCTGCCAGCTGCTGATCCTGACAGCGCCGATGCAAGTGTTGCCCTCGCCGCTCTGCTCCATGAATACGATATTACGCCCGAAGATGGACAGATCATCCTTTCGCGCGACATCTTCCGTTCTGGACGTACCGTCGCACGTATCAATGGACGTGCTCTATCACAACAGGTCTTACAACAGGTCGCAAGCTGGCTGGTCGATATTCACGGCCAGAGCGAACATATGAGCCTCCTGCGACCAGAACAGCATATCAACTTCCTCGATCGCTACGCCGAACTCCTTCCCGCAACGCGAAGAGCTAGGGCGCAAAGGTCGGCGAATGGCGCAACGCACGTAAAACGCTGCAATCACTGCAACAGAATGTGCGCGAACAGGAACGCCGCGCCGAATTCCTGCGCTTCGAGATTGAGGAGATCGAAAAGGCTAACCTGCGACCCGGCGAGGTCGAAGAACTGGAAGAAGAGCGCAAAGTCCTTAGCAACGCCGAACGCCTGCGCGAACTCTGCACACTCGTCTATGGTTCCATTAAAGGTGCGGATATTGGGGACGACGAATTTAAACCTGCCCTCGATCAGTTGCGCGTGGCACAACGCAGCCTGAGCGAACTGGTACGCCTGGATAAAAGCATGGAAGAGTTCTCCGAGACGCTCTCGGAAGCTATCTACCAACTCGAAGACGTGGCCGCCAGCGTCAGCAGCTACGAGGCCGACATCGAAGATAATCCGCGTCGCCTGGCTGATATCGAAGATCGCCTCGACCAGATCGCCAAGCTCAGGCGCAAAGTATGGACACAGCATCGAGGAGATTCTGCAAAGAGCTGCCGACGATCAGGCCGAACTGGATACTATCACCAATCGCGATGAACTGGTCGCAAACTACAGCAACAGGATGGACAATTCCGCGCCGAGATTGGAGCACTGGCACAACAGATCTCGACTACGACGTTCTGACGCCGCACAACGCCTCGCAGTCGCGATGGAGGAGCAACTTAACGATCTGAACATGCGCCGCGCACGTTTCCAGGTTGAAATTCAGCAGGTACCAGACGAAGAAGGCGTACCAGCCAGCATCAACAATCAGCCAGAACAGCTCTATGCCTGTGATCAGACTGGCATTGATCGCGTGCAATTCCTGATCGCTCCCAATCCAGGTGAGCCATTCAAACCACTCACAAAGATTGCCTCTGGCGGTGAAACATCGCGCCTGATGCTGGCCCTCAAAACCATTCTTGCCGATGCCGATGCCACTCCAACCCTGATCTTCGACGAGATCGATTCCGGTATCAGCGGACGCAGCGGTCAGGTCGTCGGCGAAAAATTGTGGCAACTGACCGGCAATCATCAGGTCATCTGCGTCACACATCTACCACAGATCGCCGCCTTTGCCGACACTCACTATAATGTCAATAAGCAGATTCTCGATGACCGCACCATCACGATTGTCAATGAATTGCGCCCTGAGCAACGTGTCCGCGAAATCGCGCACATTATGGGTGGCAGCGTTAGCGAATTCTCCATGAAAAGCGCCGAAGAGATGTTGGCACGCTCCTATCTATGGAAAGAGAATAACGCAGCACGCAATAATCGCAATTAAATGAGACTCGCTGTAGGAGATTACTCATGCCCTCAATCGCCATTATTGGTGCCGGAAGTAGCGGACTGGCTGCCGCCCATACGCTTACTTGATGCAGGACATACCGTCACCCTTTTCGAGAAAAGCTCGTGGCGTTGGTGGCCGGGCGGCAACACGCACACGCGAGGACTTTATCTACGACTACGGCGCGAATTATATCAAACCAGGAGCACCCGATAGTGTAGAACTGATTACAAAACGCTTCTCTACTCCGGACCTCATTGACATCAAAAAACCTGTCTGGACCTTTGATGGCTCAGAACATATTCAAGAGGGCGATCCAGCTCAGAACGCCGAACCCAAATGGTCCTATCGCTATGGCCTCAATACCCTTTCTCAACGCATGGCTGAAGGGACTGGATATTCATCTGAAAACACGCATTGCACATATACAACAACAGGCAAACGCATGGACTCTTTATAATGATAGCTGGAGAAGCTGTTGGCACGTTTGACCAGGTTGCTCATCACCATTCCCGCCAACCAGGCTATCAGTCTCATACAGGCAAGCCAGCTTCAACAGAATCTGAGCACGACGATCAGCTCACACCTTGCGGAGGCACGTTATAATGCACTGATCTCAGTGCTGTTCGGCTATACACCACGGCCCACAACTACGCCCTTACTATGCGCTGGTCAATACCGATAGAGCACACGCAATCTCCTGGCTATCATGGGAACACGAAAAAAATCCCGAACGCGCACCCAGCAGACGCAGGATTACTGATGGCACAGATGGCTCCTCAATATAGTCAAGAACACTGGCAGGCAACAGACGAGGAAATATATCGTGACGTAGCTCCTCGTATTGCCAGCTTGATCGACGAAACATTGCCAGACGCCATTCTTTACCGATATTCAACGCTGGCGCTATGCTCTACCAACTCAGAAAGCCGATGCAGACGCTCTTAATGCCATCACATTACCATCAGGATTGGCCTTTTGCGGAGATGGCTTTGTAGGTGGACGCGTTCACCTCGCACTTGAGCATGGAATTAAAGTAGCCCACCAGCTCATCAATCAACAAACTAGTTAACAATAACATGGAGATATGTATTTATGCTGCCTTTCTTAGCCCAGGAAACTCAGGACGAAACTCGCCACCTGGCTGAGCGTTATGGCCAACCCCTTGTACGCACCGTTGATCTCGGCCAGACACGCCAGTTCGATCCCATCAATAAAAATGACCGCTACGGCGAGGTGTGCATGGTCGTACGGCGACATAAATGGACGCCTGCTCACTATGAAGAAGACATTTTATCCCACCGGGGCATATCGCCTACTGACTGGCGGCATCAATCATGGAGAAGCAATCTTCGACTGCCCTGCTACGCGAAACAAACGAGGAAACAGGGCTGGAAGTAGAAGTCAAACGCTTCCTCGTTGCCGCTGCTTACTGACCGCCGCAACAGGAGAGCAACCCGTCTTCTATACCTTTGCCTTCTTACTCGATGAGGTCGGAGGCACGCTAGGCGTAATCGACGAAGATGAACGCGTAGAGGCATTCCTGGAGATCGAGCCAGCAGAACTTCCCCAACATGCCGCATTGCTGGAACAGTTAGATGGGCCACGTTCAGCACAGAGATCGACAGGTAGTTGGAGCGACTGGGGAAAATTTCGCGCGGCTATTCATCAACTCGTTTGGGAAGCACTGAACACCACGGCAGCATAACGTTTCCTATACGAGCTGTATTGACGACGCTCCTCTCTAACCTACCATCATCATGCTACAAGGTCTAGTAGCCAGCATATGGTATAATATGTATGAGCCAATACAGGAAGTACCCAGATCTTCCATCATATCAAAGGAACTATTGTATGGACAAAAAATTAGTGAGCACAGTATTATTATTTGCCGTCTTCATCGGCTTTCTCTGGTGGGGCGGATCACTGCTTGTCTCCTCATTATCCTCTCCAGTACAAAGGATGGAGAAAGCATCGTCTACGGTTTGCTCCTGCTGGGATGCGCAGGCTATGCCCTGGTATCAATTCTGATGCTACCACGCAAAAACCAATCTAATCATGCTTACAATCAGGAATATAATACATGGATAATCAACAGTCAACAACGGCGTTGGCCGTTCGTTTAGCCACTCCCGAAGACATCGCACTGATTGAGAAGCTTGATAGCTTCAGTGCCTCGCCAACGCGTGATATTCACCGGGACATGGAAAAATACTTCGGCTCCGTTGATCCCTCTACCCACGAACATACGTTTATTTTTATCGCAGAAATAGCAGGAGTCACAGCAGGCAAAGCAGAACTGATGCTGCCACCAATCGAAGTATACGCAAGCTGTTGGCTATGTGAAACGTGTGATTGTGCATCCAGACTTTCGCGGGTCGTGGGCTGGCAAAACATCTGATGCAACATATTCATCAACTTTGCACATAGTACTTATCAGCTAAAAGCCATTGATCTGCATGTGTGGGACAAAAATTATCCGCCATTCGCCTCTATGAGGAAATGGGCTTTGAACTACAGCATCGCGAACTATACTATCGTCTCCCCCTTGAATAAACACAATCTGTAACAAACAGTACCCCTCAGGCGTGCTTCATTGATGAAAGCATAGCACTTTTTCCTACTCGTTTCCCTCCTATTTGTGACGCAACTCTTCCTCGTTTCGTTGTAAAACTAGGATTGGGAGAGCCGATAAACAAGAGGCAACCTAATTAGCACGAGGCTTCCTGATACTTCGCTGGGAGGTAAACACGCCTATCCCCATGTTTCATTTGCAATCAACATAGCACATACGGAAAAGATACATTCATACGCATTATGATCTGGGGTAAAGCGAACCAATTTATGCAACAGCAACCTGCACTCACACACACTACGCAACGAACACCAACCAGAAAACCCTTGCTTCAATATCGATGGATGCGGTACTTCTTTACAGAAGATGCCGCAACAGATACTCACTCCATCTCCCACATCCAGCGGCGTGCCGTGTGGATTGCGCTGGCATTCATGCTTCAGGCAATAAGTACTACCGATTTTAACGGGATCTTTCCCTTTTTAAAATCCTTAAACTCTTTCCTTCCCTTCTCCACTGATCCTCGCAAGCTTGTCGCGATATGGATGGCATTACGCCCTTCAACGCACAAGACAAAAGCAAAACAGGATGAGCAAAAACAGACAACCGACACTCTTACAACGCCTCATCCTCATCGTTACATTTGGCTTTGCTATCGGCGGCTCCGTGATGATGATTATGGGCATCATACAAAGCTTCTCACCAGCACAGCTTACTAATGATGGCACATCCCTTGATACGAATGCTGCCATGTTGCTTCTGGAAGGACGCAATCCCTATACCGACTCCAATATGCTGGATCTGGCACGAAAATTTCATTCTCTGCCAGATTGGACAACGCCTCTGCGCATTGGCCAATTCGCGAATCGCCTTGATTACCCAACATTGACTGAACTCGAGAGCGTACTCGACACCGATATGAAAGCAGGGAAAGCTCCTGAATTCGAATCGAAAGTCAGCTATCCTGCGCTCTCGTTTCTCACCCTTGTCCCTTTTACTCTGTTCAAAAACTACAACGTGCTCTCGTTTTATATCCTCAGCTATCTGGCACTGATACTGATCGCCTGGAAAATGGCTCGTCCAGAGTTGCGTCCCTGGGTACTTTTGTTGAGCATGGCAAATATTCCGATGTGGTCATCAACCATTGGTGGCAATCTCGATGTCTTTTATACCCTCCTGATCGTGGTGGCCTGGTTGCTGCGCGATAAACGCTGGAGTTCAGCGATCTGCTTAGGTCTGGCTCTGGCAAGCTAAACAGATCGCCTGGTACTTCATCCCATTCTACGTCATCATGGTCCTGCGCCATTATGGATTTAAGGAAGCGGTTTACCGACTCGCCATCGCTGGTGGTATGGGGCTTGCTATCAACCTGCCTTTCATCATCTGGAATGCACATGCCTGGTTGGCAGGCATCATGGCCCCAATAGCAGATCCGATGTTCCCCTTGGGAGTTGGTTTCATCAATCTGAGCATAAATCATTTGCTCCCTTTCTTCTCATCAAACGTCTATTCAGTTCTCGAAGGCATCGGGATAGTGCTCTCTCTGATCTGGTACTGGCGCATCTGCAAACAACGACCGGAAGCAGCCATGCTATTAGCGATTCTACCGCTCTTCTTTGCATGGCGCAGCCTGCCATCCTACTTTTACTGCATAGCCTACCCGGTCTTCGTGCTGATGAGCAGTAGAGGCATCCGCAAACGGTTTCCCGTTCGCTCATCGGCAAATTTACACAAAACGACGCGCAAATTGCGCCTCTGGCCTGTACCTGTGGGAATGCGCCTCCCCGTTTAGCACAAAGGAAGAGCGATTTGTGCTCTCCCGTCTCGACTCTTTCCTCTCTTCGTGGTACAATCACGTGCGAGACAACGCAGTTGCGAGGAGTCAGGAACCCCACGCCTTTTCAGGCGTGGGCTTGTCAGAACTGTTGAGCGTTTTTGCTCAGGCTGTTAGACAAGCTCACCTGACCAGACCCAGCCAGGGGGAAGCAATTCCCTATCGGGCTACGATAGCGGCAAGTGTTCAAGTTCGTACCTTCGGATGCGGTTCCAGTCTGAAGCTCTACAACTTCTGAGTTAACCATCTGTACAAGGGTTAAGGACGTGCTCAGGAGACGTGCCGACCGTTATCTTCGTCGAGGAAAACATTACCTGGGAAATCAGAGGGGTTTTGAGCGTTCCCATTCAAAACGCTTCCCCGAAAGGGGGTTGTTTTGGCACCGGCGAGCGTGCGCCCATTTTGGATACCCCTCCCCATGCCTGCAAGGGCAGGGGTATCCAAAATGGAGATCAGATGAAGAGAAGAGAAAATATTATGGCACGCAAAAAAGAACCCATTCCACTTCTTTCGGAAGAAGAGAATGCTCAAGTACAACACCTGCTTGAAAATTATCAGCAGATCGCACATACTCTCCACCAGAGTAGCGATCAGGCACATATAGAGAATGCTCTGTCTCGCCATCAACGAACTGTCAGAACAGGCACAAGTTGCGCTGCTCAAAGCATTAGCGAAGGAAAATACAACAGATGCCGCCGATATTCTGATCGCGGTCAATACTGTAAGTCCGCAAAAAGAGGCTCGCAAAGAAGCTCGTCGTTCGCTTATTCGCCTGGAAAGCTCAAAAACCTATCCTCAATGGACTCCACCAGTTGCCTCCGCTCCTGCTATACAGGTCAATGTAGAACATCCACCGCGCTTCTGGAAAGGTCTTGTTACGCAGGCGCAGAGAAGAGGGCGAGCTGCAGTTATTGCTCACCTGGGAACAGGGATACGACTACGGGAATGCTCGTCTAATCGATCTTTCTGCTCGACTATTGGAGCGATGGCGTCAAAGACATTCATGTTGAGATCGGCAGCAAGCATCATGTGGAAGAGCATATCAATGAAATGCGGGGAAAGTTTCCTGTTCCTCTCGTTGATTGCACACTGGCAGAGGGCAAGCGTCTGCTAGAAGAGGCTCTCTCCGTCAATGCATGGCGCGGCACTACTCCACATAAGGATTACCGCAACCGCCAGCAACTTATCAATAGCCTGATTCTTGAAGCTGACGACCTGGGGCAAGATCGCAATCTCTCATTTATCAATCCTGAACTGACAGAGGCCGAGGTCGCAATCAACTTTATCGGCGCATGGTCGATGGGTGACTATGGTCTGGCCTATGATCTGCTCACTGACGGCAGCAGTGTACGCGAAGGACTCTCACGCGACGAATGGGTTGAGCGTCGCCGGGCCTGGTCCGATGAGGCCCATCCTACACGCATGGAACTGGGCTTTGTACACGAGCGGGAACAAGCTCAGAGCGCTCTCTGGCTTCCCACATCCATTACTTCCAGCCGCCAGGGTACACGCAAAGAGATCGAACTTGGCTGGTCGCTTGAGTTGACCGAGACACCGTTGAGCGGAACGCTGAGTGAAATGCCATTGGGCACCGCTGTAAATAAAGATAACAGGGCGACACTGGTTCTGGACCTCTTATACACTAGTGCAAGAAAAGGGCATGTGGCACATTCAGTCGATTAGCGATGAAGGCGCTAAGACTCAAAGCCTCTCTATCGCTGAACTACAGAAGCGCAGCAAAGAGTATGAGGATGCCATCCAGGAAGCGCTCAAAAAACGCTATACCAATCAACAAGAGGCCATTGAGGAACTTGCATGGCGCATTACTCAGCTTCTACACTTCTCTGATGCGCTGCTTGTACACCTGCCACTTGATCGCACTATCTATGAAGAGGCGTATGGTCGCTCCGTTGGTGCAGGCAATCCTGAGCGCAGCCTGGTATATCTTGAACGCCTGGCGCAACGCTTCCCTGAACAGCGCGGCGAAACATTGCGTACGCTGGGTGCAACACAACTGACACAGGCATATAACGATGCAAATCGCGATCTGGAAGCACGCGCGGAAGAATTTGCGGCATTGGCAGAAAAAAATCTGCGTGAGGCCATCACCGTCAACGACGTTGCAGCAAGTCATCTGCTGCTAGCAGAAATGCTCCTGAGCATGGGACGCAATGATGAAGCTGAAACAGAGTTCCGGCAGGCCATTTCCATGTCGCCAACGCCTGAGGAAGAAGCTGCACTTAGAAGCAGGTCTGGGTAATCTTGAGATGCGGCGTGAGCATTTAGAAGAGGCTATTTCTCATTATCAACGAGTTACAAACCTCGAACCTGAGTATACTGGTATCTGGTTCAACCTTGGCTTCGCACATCGTCAACTTCAGCACTTCGATGCAGCACTCGAAGCGTACGGCATGCTATCCAGCAAGAACCTGACGATATACGTCCATATTCAGAAATGACGGCTATTTATATGAATAAAGGCGATAAGCAACAAGCAAGGGCAACAATTGAGCAGGGTGTACGCACCAATCCAGCTTCACCCCACCTGCATGCACTGTTCGCTTCAGTACTCTCTGAACTGGGTGATCAGCGAGCAGCACAACGGGAACTGGCCGAAGCTGAGGCCATTGATCCTGACTTAGAGATCATCGCCAGAGTACGCCAACAACTTCAAGCTGCAAAGAAAAAATAGTACTCAGGGTGGGTCAACGACATCGATATCGTGATGAGCCACGCAGGTGACGCCCCTACGCTGGCAAGGGGAAGGATGGAGAGAAGACCATGCCATCGAAAAAACAAAGAAATAATCCTAAGAAGCAATCAATAAACTCCGTTTCTCAGGAAGAGGACACGCTGGTACAACAACAGCTTGCAAACTATCGTCAGATCGCCGCTGCACTCTATAACAACTCCGATACCAATCAGGCAGAGACAGCACTCGCACCTATCACGGACCTCTCAGAAAGTGCGCAGATCGTACTGCTCCAGGCTCTTTCAAGAGAAAAAACGACCGAGGCGGCTGATGTCCTTCTCGCCGTCAATACTTTTGCGCCACTGAAAGAGGTTCGCAAAGAGGCCCGTCGCTCACTTATTCGCCTGGAAGCGGCCAGGCTCTACCCGCAATGGACACCGCCTTCACCTCCTGCACCAGTTGTTGAGGAGACAGCATCTACAACTGCGCCTCGTTTCTGGAAAGGACAGTTTACTGACACCAGAGCTATTGGAGAGATGCAACTGCTACTCTTCTGGGAACAAGGCGATAACTACAAAGAAGTACGCACCCTTGGTTTCTTGCTTGACTTCTCACATCAAGGGGTGAAAGATTTCTTTACTGAATTAAGCAATAAGCGCCAGGTGGAAAACCGTATGGAGCGTATGCAAGCACAGTTCAACAACATTGCGCTGATCGATTGTAGCCTGGCAGATGGAAAACGCCTGGTCGAAGAGGCACTTGAAGTCAATCAACAATATGGCACAAAGCCACATCCAGATTACACGCGCAACCTTTCGCTGGTCCGCCGCCTGTTATTGGATGCACCGGATAAGGTCTACCCCAGAGCAAAACAACTCCGATCAACAGCAAGAGCTACGCTTCGACGAGGCCAGAAATCTTCTCGATCAATTAATGGAGCTGGAACTGGATCCCGAAGAGATGGTGGCTGGCTTTCTGGATACCTGGCTGCGCGGAGACTATGAAGCAGCCTATACAGCTCTGGCAAAGGATAGTCCTTTGCGCGAAGGTCTAACCTCCGAAGAATGGGTAGCGCGTCGCCTCTCCTGGGCGGAACAGGCTCATCCGACACAAGGAAAATCCGAAATTGCCTACAGACACGAGGATGAGGACGACGAGGACGAGGATTTTGCAGAGGATGAGGACGACGAGGATGAAGAAACTACCGTCCCTTCAGTGCTTGAAGCAGAGATAACGGATACACGCCCGAAGTTGAGGCATTCTGGTCGCTTGTCTTAACCGATACGGAAGCCGACAGTGGGCTAAAAGAATTACCACATGCAACGGCTGTGTATAAAGCAACCGGGCGACACTGGTTCTGGACAAAATATGCGTTAATACGCGAAGGCAATGAGTGGCGCATCCTTACAATGAGCGACTTAGGGGCACAGGCACTCACCTTCCTATGGAAGAGTTGCAAGAACAACTGGCCGAGATCGTCGAGTTCGCAGCGGAACAGTTAGATCTGGTGGAAGCAATGGCCAACGAGGATGAGGACGACGAGGATGTAGAGACGATGGATGGATGTGGAGGACGACGAAGATGTGGAGGATGAAGACGAGGATGAAGAACTAGAATTTGAGGAGCTGGCCGAACATTTTGAAGAGATGATGTGGGTTACGACACGGGCTATGCATTATACCGATGCGTTAATTAAACAAACGCCCGATGACTCTTCACTCTACGAGATGGGCTACGATCAGGCAACAGCGATTCAAGAAAACGAGCGTGCAGCAGCATACATTGAGATGCAAGCCGAACGTTTCCCTGATATACGCGGCGAGGCTTTACGTAAACTGGCAATGGCCCAATTCAATATTGCCAAAACATATGAAGACAACAATGACTTAGAACAGTCCTATAGCTTCATTGCGGAGGCAGAAAAGACGTTGCGCACCTCTATAGCCATCGAGAATGTTCCTATGGGCTACATTTTACTGGCCGAAACGCTCATCGCACAGAAAAAACAGCTCGACGAAGCTGAACAGACTGCTTCAACAGGTTTTGACGCAACCAGACATTGACCCGAAAGAGTCTACGCTGGCCGAAGCTGGACTGGGACATATCGCTCAGGAACAGGAGAACTATGAGCAGGCGCTGCAACATTACCAGCGTGCAATAGAAATTAGCCCTGACCTACCGGGTCTCTGGTTCAATATCGGCCTGATGCAGCGTCAACTGGGTCAGCTTGAAGAGGCTGAAAAGAGCCATCTGCGCAGCATCGATGAAAATCCAACCGAGACGGGCGCATATATCGACCTCGCAGGTATCTATACTGATGCAGTGAGTTAGATGCCGCTGAAGAAGTATTGGAAGAAGGCATAGAGGTCAATCCAGATGCCGCAGAACTGCTGGCGGCAATGGCATTGGTGTACATCAACAAGGGCGACCTGCGGCATGCAAAAGAATATCTGGACGAAGCTGAAGATATCGACGCAGATCTCGATATTGTGCAGGCCGTACACGCCTATTACGATGAAGCCCGACAGGCACAACAAACGACCGCAAAAACAAAAAGGAAAGTCACGAAAATTTAAGAAAAAATGAGTAACCAGGAACTACAAGAACGCCCTATTACCTATGCGACGGTCACGCTTGGTGCACTGACACGTGAAGGTGATGCCCTGGCCGAAATTAGCGAGCTGGATGCGGAAGGCAAACCGTTTACACGTTCCCTCCGCGTCCCCGCTGGCCTGCCAGGAGAACTCGTCACCATCGCGATAGAAGCGCCGCCTGTGCCGCGACCTGGACGCCATAGACGCCACTGGAAGCCACGTCCACCGCGCGTATGGATTACTGAAATTCATCAGCCCTCACCGCTGCGGATCGAGGCTCCTTGCCCCGTTTTTGGCACCTGCGGCGGTTGCCAGTTGCAACACATGCACTACGAAGCACAACTCAAGTGGAAACGCTCACATAGTACAACAACTGCTGCTCGACATTGGCGGCTTCAACGATCCACCCTTGCTGGATACCGTGCCATGTGATATTCCCTGGCATTATCGCAACCACATGCGCTTCTCCGTCAATCGCAATGGACAACCGGGCCTGACTGCACGCGGAAGCCATCGCGTGCTTCCACTGGCACACTGTCCTATCGCACATGAAAAGATCAATCGTGCCCTGAACATCATCAATGAGCAGGAGAACGCACGGCCACAGGTTTTGATACGCTGCAGCGATGTCAGCAATCAAATACTTATCCAGCCAACACCCATCTGCCGAAATAGCGCAACAGATCGGCGATGCAGGACTCGATCTGCACAGCGAAACGATGGAAGAAGTTCTGGCGGGAGCAACATTCCGCATCCGCCCTAGCTCGTTTTTCCAGACGAATACTGCTCAGGCTGAGAAAATGGTGCAGATGGTACGTGCTGGCCTGCTGCATTCCGCGGCAAACGAGCCGCTGGACAGAACTGACTATCGTCGATGCCTATTGTGGCGTGGGCACCTTCGCTCGCATCCTGGCACAACATGTTGGCAAAGTGATTGCTATTGAAGAATCGGCCAGCGCCATCAAGGATGCCCAGTGGAATCTGCGCGATGTCAATAACGTGGAGATTCTCAAAGGCAAGGTGGAGGACATGTTGCCCAATCTTGCCACGCGTATCGATGGGCTGGTGATTGATCCACCACGCGCAGGTTGCCAGCAGGTCGTACTGGATGCGCTGGTGCAGAATCCGGTAACACGTATCGTGTACGTCTCGTGCGATCCCTCAACGCTGGCACGTGACCTCAATATTCTCTGCCATCTTCATCCTATCTATCAGCTACGCTCGGTCCAACCGCTCGATATGTTTCCGCAGACGGCACATATCGAATGCGTGGCGACTTCTGGAGCGTGCATCGTGACGACAAATCCTCTTCCATTATTACTGGCATCTGCCTCACCCAGGCGGCGGCAGATCATAAGCTTGCTCGGCCTTCCCTTCACCGTTGGCATCTCACCAATCGATGAAGATGCCTTGCAAGAGACCTATCAAGGACCAGTCGAAAAATTGGGACAATGGACGGCCGAACAGAAAGCACTGGCAATTCATACATTACCAGAAGCCGCCAACCGCATCGTCATCACAGCCGATACCACAGTTGTCCTGGATGATGAAGAGTTAGGCAAACCACACGACGAGGAGCACGCACGCAAGTTGCTGCTCTCCCTGCGCGATCGCTGGCATCACGTCATCACAGGCGTTGTTGTCAGCACAACCATTGATGGCGAACTACGTATGCTTGGTGCCAGTTGTGACACGCCCGTATTGATGCGTGACCTATAGCGAAGAGGAGATCAACGCCTATATCGCAACGGGCGATCCTATGGATAAAGCAGGCGCATACGGCATTCAACATCCACAGTTCCAACCCACTGAGCGCATCAATGGTTGCTACTTCAATGTCGTTGGCCTGCCATTGTGCACGCTGGTTACATTGCTGGCCGAGTTCAACGTCTTCCCTGTTGCCAGAGAACAGAAGGGAACAGTCTGCCCATGGTCGGAGCGATGTCTGAAAGCTTGAACTCCATACGTGGACGCTACGCCCCCAGCCCAACTGGCGATCTGCATCTGGGAAATCTGCGTACCGCACTGCTTGCCTGGCTTTTCGCACGCTCTGCCCATGGAAAATTTGTGTTACGTATAGAAGATCTCGATCAACCCCGTGTGCGTCCCGGGGCAACCGAACGTATGCTTGCAGACCTGCGCTGGCTGGGACTGGACTGGGATGAAGGACCGGATAGCCCTGGCCCTTACGCTCCATATATACAGAGCGAACGCATAGCAATCTATCAGGATTACCTGCAACGATTACGTGAAGCGCGGGTCTTGTCTATCCATGTTATTGTAGCCGCGCAGAGGTAGCTCAGGCATCGCGCATCGCCAGCGCTCCCCAACAAGGTTCAGAAGAGGGACCACGCTACCCCGGCACATGTCGTCATCTGACTGAGAAGCAGCGTAGAGACTATGAGGCCAGGGGAAGGCGTCCAGCCCTGCGCTTTCGTGTTGATGACGAACGCATCGTCACCTTCAACGATCTCATAGCCGGACCTGTCACTCAACATGTACAGCATGCGGTCGGCGACTTTATTCTCTGCCGCTCAGATGGAATCTTCGCCTATCAATTTGCCGTTGTCATTGATGATGGGTTGATGCATATCAATCAAGTTGTGCGTGGTGCGGATCTGCTCGCCTCCACAGCACAGACAAATTCTGCTCTTTGAAGCACTAGGTTTCCCAATTCCAACATTTGCTCACGTCCCTCTCATGCTTGATGAGCAAGGAAAACGCCTCGCCAAACGCACATTGAGTGCTGGAATTGAGCCACTACGAGCTGCAGGACTTACGTCCACGCAGATCATAGGACAACTCGCGGCAAGTTGTGGCCTGGTCGAATCTGGTACGAGCCACTAGCCCAATTGAGCTTGCACGACAGTACTCTCAGCAATCATATGATATAATGCCCGCAAAGTTACGAAATTATAATCCTATTTTAGTTAGAGAGCTGAGTTTTCAAGAAAACTATGTTTTTTGTATTAAGCACTATTGGTACTAACAACAAAGGTAACAAGTACGGTCGATCTATCACTACGTATTGTCTTAACCGGACTTGTTATTATCATAGCCCTGGTCATCGGACTTCTGCTAAGACGTGCATTGGTGAACCGCCTGAAAAAAAATACCGACCTCGATGCATGGCTGGTGCAGACGCTTGGCGTTCTCGTCGTCATACCACCACTTATACATAGCGGCAATAGCGACCCCTGTAATACTTCTCATGGAGTATCAATGAACTTAAATGACCTATGGAATACTGCTACTTCTTTCTAAAAGTGGATCAAAGACACGATTGTATCTTTTTCAAGAAATACATTAGAAACTATTTTTCTTATTGCACTTGGTATAGGTATCGCACGCACAGTCAGAAATCTTACGGTGCGTGGGCTGGAAACAAACCGCATAGACATCAATATGCGCACATTCATCGGGCGTATCTTCTTCATTCTTATCCTCTGCCCTCACCGCCTTCTGGATTCTTTCGCTCTGGAATATTCCTGTCGGACTTCCTGTCGCAACGGTTGGCATCGTCACAGTAGGCCTTACCGTCGCTATCCAGGATATTCTGAAAGATCTGGTCGCAGGCTTCTATATCCTGATTGAAAGACCCTTTTTTATCGGCAACCTTATCAGTACCGCAACCTATACAGGCAGTGTTGAAAATGTGCAATTACGTGCAACGAAACTACGCCTCATCAGTGGCGAGGAGGTCACCATCCCAAACTCGCTCGTCTTTGGGGGGATCGTTGTGAATAACTCCTATTATGGCGAAAGACGCGCCAGCATTACAGTCACCTTGCCACAAGAAGAGTTTCAAAAAGACGAAACACCGGAACGTATTCTCGCCGCCGTCCATGAGATCCAGCATGTTCTGGAAAAACCAGAACCAACCGTCATCTTTAGTAGCTACACCGAACAAAAGATCACGCTCACCCTACGCTTCTGGATCGCCACCGAACAACCCTCTACCGTTACCGATGTTATGTATACCCTCCATACCGTTTTTCCACAGGCCGACCTGGCCGTGGTAGAACTTGCAGGAAATGTATGATAGGCATCAAGTACCAGAGCGTTGCCTGAAGGAGTAGTTATACGTTGGAAAAGTATAGATCAACAACGGAGAAACGGCGTATTGGCCTGATAGGAGGCACTTTTGATCCCATTCATTACGGACATCTCGTTATTGCGGAAGAGGTACGTGCAGCACTGGATCTGACAGAAATGATCTTTATCCCTGCCGGGCAACCGCCGCACAAACCGGGACGCGTGATCACACCAGCCCAGCATCGCCTGGCTATGCTTGAATTAGCCCTCGCCTCTAATCCGCACTTTACCATTTCGCTCGTTGAGATGGATCGACCGGGACTTTCGTACCTGGTTGATACCTTGCATCATCTTGCGCACACAGATGGGTACGGATGTAGAACTTTCCTTTGTCATCGGCTGGGATAGCCTGGAAGAGCTTCATACCTGGTATGAGCCACAAGGAATCCTGGCACAACTTGATGCCCTGGTGGCTGTGGGCCGTCCTGGCTATGTAGACGAGGGCGAGTATAATAATAAACAGCTAGAGGCTCGTTTACCGGGTATCACACAACGCCTGCGCGTTGTTCAGGCACCACAGTTCAGCGTCTCCTCTACCGACCTGCGCCAACGCGTGGCACAGGGAAAGCCAATCAAATATCAGGTACCAGAAGCAGTCGAGCGCTACATCTTTGAACATGGCTTATATATACCAGATAGCAAGAAAGCATAGAAAGCAACATAGTCATGCAGCAACCAATGATGCATTTTGAATTAGGCGACCGCTTACGCTTGCGCAAACAGCATCCATGCGGAAATTTCGACTGGGAGGTTGTGCGCCTGGGAGCCGATATTGGTCTGCGTTGTGAAAAATGTGGACGCCGTGTGCTCCTACCACGTTCAGAAGTTGAACGGCGCACAAAGCAAGTGTTACCTCGCCTCAACAAAAATGATGAGGATCTGTTCGATGAAGAGTAATACTCGATGAACATATCTGGATAGGGGCAAATTTCGCATACCTGCACAAGGGACTGGCAAACGTAATATATAGAGCAGATAAGGAGATGAACATTGCATGGCATCCGTCAATCGAGGTGAAGGATTTCTCACTTTACTCAAAAAGAGAAATTTTCTGCGTATCTGGCTGGCTCAACTCATCTCTATGACGATTTTCAATGCATCTAACTATGCTCTGCTTATCTTAATCGAGAACGCAACACATTCAACTACCCTGTTGGCCTCGCCATTATCAGCTTTAGCATTCCCGCTGTCCTCTTTGGCGCTCCCGCAGGCGTCTTTGTGGATCATATGAACAAACGGCGCGTCCTGTGGGCCAGCAATTGCTTACGCGCCCTGGCCACCTTCCTCTTTGTAGGCGTGCTCTTCATTAACCATAAACTCCTGGTCCCCGTCTACTTGCTCACCTTTCTTATCTCAGCTATCGGACAGTTCTTTGCACCCGCTGAAGGTTCCGCAATCCCTATGCTGGTCAGCGAAGATGAATTGATGCCAGCGCTTTCCCTCTTCAATATTACCTTCATGCTCTCGCAGGCATTGGGCTTTATTCTCTTCGCCCCTCTTGCTCTAAGTCTCCTGCCCACATTCCATATTTACCACCTCCACCATTGATCCCATGATCCAACTCTACGCACTTGTCGGTATCTTTTATCTTGTCAGTGCGCTTCTCATCGTGCTTATTCCTCATAACAATTTCATGCAGAAAAAGCAGGAATCAACAGAAAACCGGCCCTCTCACGGCGGAAACGCTTGGTATACTCAATGAAGTGTGGAATGAAATGTATCAGGGTTGGAGCTTTGTACGCAGGAACAAGGGACTCTTTCTAGGCGTAATCCAGCTCTCGTTTGCAGGCGTTCTGCTCCTTGTCATCAGCCAGCTTGGCAACACCAATCGTTACACAACTGCTTGGACTCTCATCTAATGCAATGGCTCTTATCTTTGCCCCAGCTGGTATTGGTCTCGTCGTAGGCTCAGTACTCATGCCACATATAACCCGCCATACAGGCAAAGAGCGTGCCATCTTTATCGGCACCATTATGCTCACTATCGCAACCATGCTTTTACCCATAATTACAAAACTGGCACGTGTTCTGCAACCGCACAACTGGAATAGCAACCCGCTTTTGCTCATTATTGTCGCACTCATCATGGGTACGGCTGGCCTCGCCATCGATTTCATCAACCTGCCTGCACTGACCAGTGTACAAGAAATGACGCCCGATTGGATTAAAGGACGTGTGCTGGCACTACAACTCGTGCTGTACAATGCCTGCGCGATCCCTATTATCCTGTTCATCGGCATCATGCTCGGACATCTTTGGCCTGAATCGTGTCCTCTATTTACTGGCAATCTGCGAAATCGCCTTTGGTGTGTGGGGCATTTACTACAGGCATAAACATCGCATGCAGATAAAAAGCGATGCAGGCATCAAAGATGAGCGGGAAGAACCAGAACTGGATACAATTGCACCATGAATATACTATAATGTCAGAAACAACTTGACTATGCTGCATAGAACCGTCTACAATGGTTAAAGAGAGAAGCCCGGCATTGAGAGTGAAAGAGATGAATCCAGACACGAAACTCATGCAACAATTAGCACCTTATCTACCATGGCTCATCATTGTAGCCGTGTTTGTGCTCTTTGCGCTTTTACGTGCCACGCGCAAGGGATTACGCCAGCGCGTAGATGAGATCGGCTATCGCCTCTTTGGTGAGAGAGGACTACTTGTCTGGTTCTGGCTGAATGCGCCCGGCGTAATGCTCCACGAAATGAGCCATGCAATCGCTGTCCTCTTCTTTACCCCCTTCGGATTTCGTATCACCAGCATCACATTTTTCCGCATCAAGCCTGTAGTACAACGAGATGCACGGGGGCGTGTCATGCGCAGTGGAAACAGGCAATCGCTACAGCTTGGCGAGGTCCAATATGTACGGCCCCAGGGTCGCATTATGAGCTATGTTGGCGATGGTCTGAGCGGAGTTGCGCCCCTCTTTGGCGGCACTGTAGCATTCATCTTTCTCTACTGGGTCGCCACTGGCTACAACCTGTGGGACATTCCGCTCGATATCAACCAGCACCTGCAAATCCTCCGACCCGGCTGGCCCCTCTGGACGCTGATCTTTGCCCCCTACCTGATTCTCACCGTCACGTCAGAACTCTGGCCCAGTTCACAGGACTGGAAAGGTGCTCGCTGGTTCGTCTGGACCTTTCTCTCCATCCTCATCCTTGCTCTGCTAGCGTTCTGGTACTTCCATCATATCAATGAGGAAGAGGTGCTCGCCGTAAGCACCTTCGTTGCCTCGCGCATCAATTTCGCATTGCTCATTCTGCTGGCACTGGACCTGGCGTTTTTGGTTGTTGCGGAATTGATCGCCAGGGCGTTGCGGCATTAAACGTTATGCATAAGTCTGCAAGACCTCAAAATCTTTTTCCACTTTAGTCGGCAAGAAGAACGCAACTACCAGCTAGAAACATACCTTCGCTCGCTGAAATGTGGAGCAACAATTTCGTTCACGTGTTCGCTCAGGAGAGTGCGTATGAAGCTAAGAGGTCGTGATCTGCTTCAGTCGGAGGTGAATGATTTGCTTGAGCACCTCTTCTGAAATGGGGCGATCGAGAGGAACGCGAATGGCACCTTTGGAAAAGCTATAGTCATGGAGTTGGTCTTTAAGTGTTTCTATCACTTGACCACTATAAGGATAGATCCCAACGTGATGTATATGAGCGTCAAATCCAAGAAAGGGCTTGCCCTGATATTTGAGTGTCGGCATCCCATAGACGATCGCTTCTTCTGCATCTGGCACGGTCTGTTTGGCAAGAGCACGAATGCGCTCAAGCTCTTTCCTTTTCGAGGGTTCAACTGTTGTCAAATAGTCGTCGATTACTGTCATGAGATAATTATGCTTCCTCGAACAATATTTGTCAAGTATATCATAGTCTGCTGCTTACATTGGCATGACTGGCACATAAAACCGCGATTTCTCCTATTGATGCATAAATCCCCATTTCGATGAACTTATCGGCCAAACGACTTGTATTGATATGCCTCCTGGTAATACGGCACGACATCTCGCATAGAGACATCGAAAAACACCTTTTGTAATTCTTCAATTTCTATGCTACTCTTAGAACTACAATACGTGGAGGAGGGTAGCACTTTTATGAGTCTTACAGCGAAAAGCAGGCCAGCAATGAACACAACTTCAGATATGATCATTACCGCTGACTTCGTAGAAGGACCAGGACAAGGAAACTGGACCTACGAAGATTATGCCGCCATGCCAGACGACGGGAAGCGCTACCAGATCGTGGATGGAGTGCTTTTTATGTCACCTTCCCCTAATCGATGGCACCAGGAAACCGTAGGCCGTATCTTTCGTTACCTATCAGCTTCTATCGAAGATAAAGGTGTGGGCAAAGTCTATATTGCTCCTTTTGATGTTGAACTCGACTCTAAAACCATCGTCCAACCTGATGTGATGGTCATACTTAATGCCCACCTTGACCGAATTTCAGATCAGCGGGTGATTGGCGCTCCTGACCTCGTTGTCGAGGTTGCTTCTCCTGGCACAACAGGATTTGATCGCCGCCAGAAACAAGATGCCTATGCACATGCAGGTGTTCCTGAGTATTGGATTGTTGATCCCGCCTCACACTCTGTTGAAGTATTGACGATAGAGGTCAATGCTTACTCTTCACTCGGCGTTTTTGAAGGAAAAACTACGCTCTCTTCAAAAGTTATTCCCGACTTTCCTGTATCCATTGAACAGTTCTTTGCCCCTTTATAAGGAGCAAATTGGGGTTATCGTTCTTCTGTGCTATCAATTTGCTCCTCTGGATGCAGGTCTCATGAAAATAGATTGCATCAATCAGGGTACCGCCAACTAATCAGGGAGCTAAGGCCAATGCGTCAATAGCCAGTTTAGAAATGTTTCAGACGAATTCAGCCAGCCATCCTGATTCAGGAAATTGTTGACGCTGTACTGCTGCGCCTGCGTCGCCGTCAACTGATGTGACCATGAGACGCGTGCCGACGGATTAGCTCCCGCTCCTGTGCTATTGTATTCTGCAAAATAGGCGGTCTTATAATTAGAAGTAGCGTCCCAGTTCGCCCAACCTGTCGGTTTGATACTTGCATCCATAGAGGTATTAAGATAGATCACACGTGCGTATGGTCCCCAGGGTCGACCGAGAATAGTAGAATTCGTCGGCGTTCCCGTGATATTGCAGCCATCAAACACATAGCCCGTCGTCTCACTCGCACTCTGACGATACTGAGCAGTAATACCCCACCCGTTTAGACTGTGTATCTGACATTGATTGAAGTATGCAGTGGCATCCCCGAAAATGTAATCGGTCCTGCCATCAATATATACGCTGTTATAGTACTGACGACCTTTCCAGGCCAGCAACGTATCCTGCCAACCAAGGAAACGCACATGGTAAAAGTTTGCTCGATCACCCGCCACATCAATCGCAACGGCCTGCCCAACCGCACCAGCAGTATTCTGAAACGTGAGATTGACCGCGAGGAAATCAGGAGCATTGATAAATACACTGGCACTGGTAGCAGTAGTATATGTTCCTCCACCGGACATGGGTTTGCCACTGTAATTATTATGGGTAAGAATCGTCTTGTTCTCATCCTGACCCGCAAATGTAATAAATGGTTTGTTAGATGGCACGGTTACCACTTCGTCATACGTGCCATCCTTGATGTAGATCACGGTTCTCGTCGTGTTGTTGGAGGGTACGGCATTTACCGCCGCCTGTACCGTAGTATATTGCCCACTGCCATCCTTCGCTACCACCAACGTCTTAATCGTATAGGTCGCAGCCCCCGCTGTACTTGTTATTCCACTAAACAGCCCCAATAATAGTAAAATACTGGACACCCATACAAGAACGTTTCTCGTTCCCACAAATTGTTTGTGCATATTCGTGTTCCTCCCTAAATCACGGGTATCCGCAAATAGATACCTTCAAATAATGCGAGCACTTGCTCACCTGTATCCTTCCTAATCAACCAATTGAAGATGAAAGGTTTCTGTGACCGGTCACAAGATTAGTGTAACGAGGTTTTTATGGAAAGTCAAGCATAGTAAGGTCTTACCAATCAAACTTATCAATCAAGAACGTCCGGCTATAATGCAACAAAATAGGACTCCCATGTGGACAGACAGCAGGAGCTGCAACGTCCGCTAACGCCTTCAGCAGCGTTGTTTGCTCTCCCATACCAAGTTCACGCCCACGACGCATGGCTGAACGGCAGGCAAGGCCGATTAGCAAATGATCCTCCCAATCGGGACTATCCTCGGCGGCGATCTCTGCCAACTCATTCATGTGCGCTACCAGTTGCTCATTTCCTTCACTGGTCGGGACCGAGCGGATGAGGAAGCTACGACCACCAAAGCGCTCACACTCTAATCCCAGGCCCCGCAACATGGGCAGACGCTGCTCTAAGCAGATCGGCCTGATGACGCTTCATTTCAACGATCACTGGTTCCAATAAGAGATGGGCATCAATCTGCTTCATCGTTCTGGGCACCAGCACTGGTATGGCGTAAGTGTTCGTAGATGACACGCTCGTGTGCCCGGTGTTGATCAACCAGGTAAAGGCTACCATCAGGCGCTTCAGCAAGAATTACCGCCTGCTGCAATTGGGCTAATGGACGCAAGCTGGCGATTACTTCTGCTGTTCCTGGTGGAGCTTGCTCGGCCCGATATCCTTCCGCCGACTCGGCAATATGCAGCCCTCGCCTTCGTGGGCCGGGCAAGCGACGCTGATTTGCCAACACGGGGCCAGGGAAATTGTACGGCTTCTGGTAGCGCTGGACTATGCTCCAATACGGCCCGTACAGCCTGAGACAATGCGGCAACAACCTCGTCTTCATGGACCAGTTGCACCTCTGTTTTGGCTGGATGGACATTAGCATCCACCTCGTCGGTTGGCAGATCAATAAACAAAACCAGCAAAGGATGTTTCCCTTTGGGCAGCAGACCACGATATCCCTGCTCCAATGCATCCTGCAGAGGCCGCGATTGCACCCAGCGCCCATTGATAAACAGCGTCACGTACTGACGATTGCTCTGTGCCAGCACACGATTACCAATATAACCGTGAAATGCGGTAATGCGCACCATCACTTATTTCAACTGGATAGAGCATCTCATGCAAGGGAAGATGATAGAGTTCCGCCAGAGTCACAATCAGATCACCAGAGCCACCTGTCTGCAAAGCAACATGCTCATCAAGCATTAGATTGAAGCGTACAGCAGGGTAGCCAACGGCATAGCGGCGCAATAATTGTAATACGTGATTATTCTCAGTACGCGCACCACGCATAAATTTGAGGCGTGCAGGAACATTATAGAAGAGATCTCGCACAGTTACGGTTGTACCATGAGGACGGGCACGACGACTGCGATGCGTAATCTCACCCCCACGCACAGTTATCTGCAACGCGGGCTGCTCCTCACCTGCAGCTTCGGTCTCAATAGCACGGCTGACCAGTTCAACCTCGGCTACGGCTGTAACGCTTGCCAATGCCTCACCACGAAAGCCAAGCGTATGCAGGCGGCTCAGGTCTTCAACGGTGCTGATTTTACTGGTGGTATGGCGCTGACATACATGCTCCAGTTCGTCTTCGGGGATGCCATATCCATCATCGGTGACGCGGATCAGGCGCAGACCACCACCACGCAATTCCACACGGATATTCATGTGCACCCGCATCCAGCGCATTCTCAATCAGCTCTTTGACCACTGACACGGGACGCTCGATCACTTCACCCGCCGCAATACGTTCGGCAACATCGGGTGACAGAACCAACAAGGGCATTCTTTGCATATAACCGGACTTTCCACAGCAGCTCGTTCATACTGCAATCATCGATTTGTAATTTCTTGCGTTTCTTTTGCATCAAGAACAAGAGATTGAGGGCATCCAATGGGGTGATCGCGCTAAGATCAATGGTATCCAGATCAGGTTCACTCTCGTCGCCCGCTCCAATGCGATAGCGACCTGCTGGGCCTCGCCGCTCTGCCATTCATAGCGTCCATTTGTCTCATGAACTATCACTCCATCACCATTATGCGCATATGCATCAACGGCCAGTTCGCCTCCCATACGCGCAAAGATATCTTGCTGCTCACCTGTAGAGCGTCCATTTTCCAGATGCTGCAAGACTACTTCTGCACGACGCACAATACTTTGAGGCATACCCGCCAGTTTCGCCACATGCACGCCATAACTTCGCCCAATACAGCCCGGCACGACGCGATGCAGGAAAACAATACTTCCCTGCTCATCGTCGCTGATCGCCATCGTACAGACGCTGAGATGAGGGAGTTCATCGGCCATTGAGGCCAGTTCGTGATAGTGAGTAGCAAATAGTGTACGTGCGCCCGTTTCGTTATGGAGATGCTCGACGACGGCACGCGCAATGGCTAATCCATCATAGGTGCTGGTGCCTCGACCAATCTCATCGAGAATGATCAGGCTATGTCTTGTGGCATGGTGCAGAATGGTGGCTGTCTCTTCCATCTCGACCATAAAAGTACTCTTGCCAGATGCGATATCGTCCTCAGCACCCACGCGCGTAAAGATGCGATCAACCAGCCCGATCTGCGCTTTACGAGCGGGAACGAAGCTGCCAATCTGGGCCAGCAAAGTAATCAAGGCAACCTGACGCAGATAGGTTGATTTACCCGCCATATTGGGGCCAGTGAGCAACATAACTCGTGTGCCTTCGTCGGCCTCCAATAAGGAGTCATTGGGTATGAAGACATCGCCATCCAGCGCGTACTCGACGACCGGGTGCCGTCCACCTACGATCTCCAGGCGCTGGCCGTGCTCCAATACTGGTCGTACATAACCCTGATGAGCGGCAACTTCAGCCAGGCTCAGAAGCACATCGACACGTGCAACAGCAGTGGCAGTCTTGACCAGTTGGGGATAAAAGACGCTCAATTGGCGCAAGAGATCGGTATAGATGCTGCGCTCCATCTCTTCGATGCGCTCAGTGGCACTGAGGATACGCGCTTCGTGCTCTTTAAGTTCGGGCGTGATAAAGCGCTCAGCATTCACCAGCGTCTGTTTGCGCATATAATCGGATGGCACCAGTTTGACATTGGCGTTGCTGACCTCAATATAGTAGCCAAAGACCTTGTTAAAGCCGACTTTGAGATTTTTAATGCCTGTGCGTTCACGCTCACGAGCTTCCAACGAAACCATCCAGCGGCGCGAGTCACGAATCGAGGCAAAGAGTTCATCAAGTTCAGCATGAAAGCCTGAACGGATCATGCGTCCATCATCGCCCTGCTCATCTTCTTCACCGAGACGCATCAAAGCACGACTGATCAGATCGCAGACTTCTGGACAGGGATCGAGTTCCTCAGCCAGTTCTTGCAAGAGAGGAGCATCACAGCCTTGCAACACATTGCGCAACTTCGGCATGCCATCGAGATACTCACGCAACCCCAGCACTTCACTGCGTACAGCGCTTCCCTGGCGCATACGTCCGGCGATACGCTCCAGATCACCCAGTCCCTGCAAACGACATGGTAAAGCGGCTGCGCAATGCGGGGCTTTCATAGAGTTCTTCGACGCTGGCTAAACGTGCATTCAGCAGGCTCAAATCAAGCAGAGGTTGCGTGAGTGTTTTGCGCAGCAGCCGCGCTCCCATTGGGGTGATAGTACGATCCAGCACACTGAGCAGACTCCCCTGTACTGAGTTGCTGCGCGTTCCCTGTAAAAGTTCGAGGTTGCGCTGCGTATGGGCATCCAGCACCATAAAGCTGTTTGTACGATACGAACGCAGGCCAGTCAAAAGTGAGAGCAGCGCCACATTCATTTTTTCCAGGTAGGCAATGATGGCACCAGCTGCGGCGATAGCCTGTGGAATCTGGGCACAGCCATAGGCATCCAACGATTGTACGCCAAAGTGACGACATAGACGCGTCTGAGCAGCTTCTTGCTGGAAAAAGTGTGGCGGGACAGGATGTAATGTAACGGTTTTTGAGGGAAACTGATAAGCATCCTGACGCGTACCTTCGAGGAGAGACATTCAACCGGGGCCAGGCGTTGCAATTCGGCATCCAGGGCAACCGGCAATTCATCAGGCGTAAACCAGGTAACAGTAAACTCGCCTGTACTGACATCCACGGCTGCCAGTGCTGTCTGTGCGCGGCCTGCGGCAATGGCAACCAGATAGTTATTCTGACGTGCAGGCAAAAGGTTCGGCTCTGAAAGTGTACCAGCAGTGAGGATACGTGTTACGGCGCGGTCGACGACACCCTTGCCAACCTCGCCCACCTGTTCACAGATCGCAACTCGATAGCCACGATGCACCAGCTTGCCAACATAATTATCTAGAGCGTGCAGTGGGATACCTGCTAATGGGATACGCTCACCATTGTCGGAACTATAGCCACGGCTGGTCAGCACAATCTGTAGTTCGCGAGCAGTGATATAGGCATCGTCGTCAAATGTCTCGTAGAAATCTCCCACCTGGTAGAGAAGGATCGCATCTGGATACTGGCTTTTGATCTGTAAATATTGTCTCCGTGCGGGCGTCGACATGGGTACATCCCTCTATTATCCATTTTTTCCACTGCTCAGAATCGAACACATGTACTTTACTCTATTCTTTACAGGATTGTCAAAAAGTGGTACTGTCGCAAGTAGAGCAATAATCTGATATTATTAGAGTAAATAAATTGGATGAGAGAAGTATGAAAGCTCGATGGTTCCTTCAGATTACACTAACTTCTTTATAACTGCGGCAACAGTGGGAGGCGCTCTGATCGGCCTCCTCTTTGTGGCGATCTCCCTTGCACCAGAGCGAACAGTCCTTGCCACGTGCTCCAATCGAGTCACGCATAGTTTCAGGAGGTACCTTCACGGCCCTGCTTAATGCCTTCTTCATTGCGCTGGGAGCACTACTCCCTCACACGAATATTGGCTGGTTTGCTCTCGTCTTTGAGCCTTATTGGAATAATCAATAGTTTGAATCAGGGATGGATCCTGCTCAACCCCTGGCCTTCATGGCAAAATACACTGCGCAGGATATGGTTGACAGTGCTCAGTGTCTGCCTTTATATAGTTGAACTGGTATGTTCAATACAACTCCTGACCTCACCTACCAATGGATCTCCCATCTTCTACCTGGGACTCAGCATCCTCCTCATTTACGCTCTGGCTCTGATCCGGGCCTGGGAATTGCTCGGAGTGCAACGGACTGGTTTGCTGGCATGGCTAAATCCCCTCCATGATATCAATCAAGGGGATCAGGAAGGGAATGCTCAGCAGCCATATGGGAAGAAAGAGGATGCCTTATAACACATATATTTAGTCCTGCCGGGTGAGATGAGAAAGTTGCCATTCCTGCCGTCTGACCCATTCAGCACTATCGATACCATCTCGACTATCATAGCCCCAAAGTATGGCAGCTATGTCTAATAGAACGAATAGTACGGATGCTACGAGGAGTATCATCATATTATACTATACCTCCTGCCTGAGATGCGTTAAGCCAGTCATTAGCGTGTTACGAATGATTTATGCAGTACACGCGCCAATCGTCCGATGCCTTCTCTAATCCGTTCTGGCTCATCATGGGAATAGTTCAGGCGCATTGTATTGCGTCCACCTCCATTGGGATAGAACGACTCGCCAGGCACGAAGACAACGTTGCGCTCCACCGCCCGCTTCAGCAATAGCTCAGTCGCGTCATTTCCCTCTGGCAATGTCACCCACAAAAACATTCCACCTCGGGATGCGTCCATTTCACCTCTTCAGGAAAATGTTCTTCCATCGCCGCTAGCATCGCATCGCGCCGCTCTCGATAGACGCGCCGAATCAAATGGACATGCTCATCCAGAAAACCATCTTTTAATAGCTCATACGCGATCATCTGTGTAAAAGAGGCTGTGTGTAAATCTACCCCTTGCTTCGCCTGCACCAACTTGCTGATCACTTCAGATGGCGCGATCACCCAGCCCAGGCGCATTCCTGGAGCCATCGTCTTCGAGAACGTGCCGAGGTAAATTCCATTTCCATGATAGGCTCCCTCTTGCTGCTCTCCTTCAAGTGCCAAAAGCGATGGTAGATGCTCACCCTCGAAACGCAGTTCAGCATAGGGATCATCCTCAACAATGGGCACCCCATAGCGCCGAGCCAGTTGCACTAGCGTTCGCCGCCGCTCTCTGGTTAATGTAACGCCCGTTGGATTTTGAAAATTCGGTAGCACATAGATGTATTTCGGATTCTGCCGGAGCGCCTCCTCTAGATGATTCGTCTGCATCCCCTGCTCATCTGCTGGCACAGCTACATAGGAAGCGCCGTACGAATTCCACGCCTGCAACGCGCCCATATACGTTGGAGCTTCGACTACGATGCGATCCCCTGGATCAATCATAATCTTTCCTAATAGATCCAGCGCCTGCTGCGAACCAGAGACAATCAAGACATTCTCAACCGTAAGCTGCAAATTTCCTCGTGACATCCTTTGAGCAAGTAGTTCGCGCAATGGTCGATATCCCTCTGTCGCGCCATACTGCAGGGCCTGCTCTCCACGTTCTGATAACACCTTATGAGTTGCCATCTCCACGCGCTCGATAGGAAATACTTCTGGAGCTGGAAGTCCTCCTGCAAAAGAGATCATCTCTGGTTGCTCTGTCACCTTGAGTAGCTCTCGTATCGTCGAACTCTTCATTTGTTGCACACGTTGCGCAAACTTTTTCTCCCATTGAACTTCCATCTCTGTACTATCTCCTTTGTTGCTCTATTCAAGGCTCCCATCCGTATAATCCTACTATAAAATCTTCTCTTCAACTTGTACAGATACAATCTGCATTATATATGAGAGACAATGGTAGAGGCCTGTTTACGATGCCCATCGTTCGAGCATTATAAACAGGCCTCTACCATTGTCTCTCGCCAATACAGAGTATTGGCCCTGTACAATCTTGCGCATTTCCTTTACAGTAAAATATAGGATGACGACTAACTATTCAGCCAGGGAGATATCTATGAAACTTTCGTTACAACGCAAAGATGACCTGCCTCTTTATCGGCAGATAGCTAATCAGATACGCGAATATATTCGGACTGGTGCACTCCCGGTCGGTAGTCGTCTTCCTACTATTCGCGAACTCGCACAGCAATATGGCCTGACGCGTCTGACGGTGCAGAGCGCTTATGCAGAATTGCAGTCAGAAGGACTGGTCGAGGCTGGAGTTGGACGAGGTACATTTGTGGCTGACCATCTTCCAATTCCAACCTCTCTGCATACACCACCGATTCCTACCCTGTCCCCTCCATCCTGGTTGAGCCAGGGCATCCTCGCTGATATGATGCGTATGACGGCGCATCCCGATCTGCTTTCTTTCGCGCAGGCCATCCCCGAATCCTCAACGTTTCCCACTCAAGACTTAGGCCGCTCACTTCGTATTGCGCTGGACGATCCCATCTCCCTTGGCTATAGCTCAACACAAGGCGAACTTTCATTGCGCGAACAGGTCGCGCATATTCTGCTGGATCGTGGCATCGTCACACCTCCCGATCTTGTGATGATTACCTCAGGCGCACAACAGGCTATCGATCTGGTGTTACGCGCATTTGTCTCTCCTGAAAATGTTATTCTCGTCGAAGAACCTACTTATGTCGGTATGATCGAACTCGCAGCTCAACGCGGTCAACAGATCGTTAGCATTCCGTCGGATGAACATGGAATCCTGCCCGAGGCACTGGAAGCCGCCTGCAAACTCTATCATCCCCGCTTGCTCTATCTGATACCTACATTCCATAATCCTACAGGACTTTCCCTATCAGGCGAACGGAGACAGGCTTTATTACGTCTCGCACGCACCTACGATTTTCTCATCTTCGAGGATGATGTCGCTGGCATGCTTGGCTATGATGACTCATCCATTCCTGCCTTAAAAGCTTTTGATACCGATGGACGCGTTATCTATGCCACCAGTTTCTCAAAAGTGCTGCTCCCTGGCGTTCGTCTCGGAATGATTGTTGCTGAGGAAAAACATCTCTTGCCTCTACTTGCAGCCAGGCGCACCAGTGATCTCTTTAGTTCTCCATTGCTGCAACATGCACTCGCAGATTACTTACACCGTCACCATCTGAGTACTCATCTGCAACGCGTGCGACCCCTGTATCGCTCACGGCGCGATGCGATGCTCTCAGCTCTGCAACGCCACCTACCTGAATGTTCGTGGACCTGCCCTATGGGTGGACTTAATCTCTGGGTCGCGTTTCCAGAACAGATTAATGAACGCGACTTCTACCTGCAAGCAATCGAACGCGGCGTTGGTATCGCCCCTGGTGCTGCCTTCTTCCTGCAAGCACAGCCGCGTGCTCATATGCGCCTCAGTTTCGGCGCACACACACCTGAAGCTATTGAGCAGGGGATAGCAATTCTTGGGGAACTGTTGCATGTACAGTTGCGCTATCTGCAACGACTTGCTACGCGTACGGGAGTTACGAGTTCGCTGTTATAATCGCTTAAGAGGGAGTCTATTGTGAACATTTTTACACTTTCTGACGTTATTGCTGCACGGGAACAAGCAGGGCACCTCTACCACGAATTTTTGCGTGTCCCAACAATGAGTATTGGATTATATCAATTAGTGGCGGGAAGCATCTGACCCCCAACAACCTCATACAGAGGATGAAGTGTATTATATTGTGCAAGGACGGGCACAGATACAGGTTGGTGAAGAGGATATGTTTGTTGAGCCTGGCTCGCTTGTCTTCGTCGCGGCGAACGTTGACCACCGTTTCCATACCATCATAGAGGATTTGATGGTGCTTGTCTTTTTCGCTCCTGCTGAATACTCACATCGATGATAAATACTTAGATGCTTGATAGCAATGTCAAGGCAGTGTTCCTCACTTCTACCTCAGACCGAACAGTCTAATTGGACGCAGACGAAACAATAGCATCTACTATTGGTTCAAAATATAAAAATATGCAACATTGTCAACAATAATAATAAGGAAGGTCAACATAGAACGGCTATGCGAAATTCACGTCTGAAAAACCTGTATGAGAAGCAATGGTACTGGTACCTGGCTGCACTGCTCTGCTTTGGATTGAGTGCCTACTGGTTTATTACATTCTCTTCAAGTCATTATCGCCAGGATCTTATCGTCGGATGTATCACTCTGGGCATTGGACTCCTCGCCATCTGGCGCGGCTTCCAACCTCCTCCACAGGAACCACCAGACCTGGAAAAGATTGGCTAATCTCCTCTCTTTCTTCCCCGCGTGTGAACTTGAAAATATTCAGAAAGGGATGCCGATGATCTGAAATATCAGCTTTCCAGGTCTACAGCTACAGGCAACGATGTACGTGACCATTCGGTAAGATCGTCACTGTCACGCGGCGTATATTTGTCGAAAACCAGCTTTCGAGCAAGCTTATCCTCTTCCTCGTTCCCCACAACACGCGCTCGTCCATTAAACACGCTTTCACCGATTTTGACCTGTACTATAGGAAATTTTAGTACATTCTTAACCCAATCAGACTTCTCACGTCCGCCCGCAAGCATATAGAGCGTCTTTCCATTAAGGGCAAACCAGATTTCAATCGTATGGGCGCGGCCCGAAATACGACCTGTTGTTGTGAGATAACAAAAATCTTCATTCTTTAACTGGTCCATATTTACGTTCATCACTGTAGCCTCGCTTCACTCTTTGGGGAAAAGGTTGATTGTCGATCTGATAGATTGGAAACCTCTCATACATCTCCAACACTATCAGTATATGCTACAGCTAGCATGAATGGTAAGAACAATATAGGCCAAATGTTATGCGGAGAGAGGACGCTCCCGGCACTTCGCGCTCATGTGTAAAAAACAAAAAAATACATGCCTAAATCAGCTTAATTGTATAACAAGTATTGCTATACAATTAAGCTTGCTAGAGCTACTTTGGCTGTCGTACAACAACTGTTTTCGCGACTCGATCACCCAGGCGTTGGCGCTGGGGCGATGTCCAGATGAGAATTGCACCAACCAGGTACGCGGCAATTCCATCGATGACACGCAGCAGATTACGGATAATAGACTCGGACCATCCAATCGGCGACCCGTCTAACTTTACAACACGTAACCCCATGAGCATTTTTCCGACCGTTGCACCCCGTGTAGCTTCCATTGCGAATATATAGACTATCGAAATGATACTTACCAGGGCTTCTGCTAACGCTGGAACAGAGTGCAGGAGCAAAAAGAGGATGCTACTAACGACTCCTAACAGCACCCCATCAATGAGAAGTGCCACAAAGCGTCTCCCCACACTTACATACTCAAGTTGAGGCTGAGCCTGGTATTGCGGATAGGAACTGGAATATGCCTCCATACGTTTTTTCCCTTCAAAAAGAAACACAAAAACGACTAAATGCAACACAAAAGGTCTTCGATCTTCTCACTTCATTCAGTGGAAGAAAGACCTCTCTAAAGAAACTTATCGGCTGCAATGAAGATATTCTTTAAGTGGTCAATCCAGAGATCAGATCTCCCTCTTCATGAAAGTTCTTTGGTAGTTATATCTCTCTCTTCAAAGTAATCGTCAGGGAACTATTTCCCATCATCGAACGTACATTTAATGTCAAATATGAAAATATTGCTCTATGAAAAAGAGGTCGAGATGGCTGAACTTGAAGCACCCATTAAAGATGTAACAGTATATGCGATCGCGCATTGATCACACGGCGCGGCACTCTTTCATTGGAAGCAGGCGAACACGAACTACATATTAACAACCTTCCCCAATTTATCCGCGATTCGTTACGTGCCGCAGGACAGGGTCCTGAGGGAACACGTATCCTCAATGTCGATGTAACTACAGCTTTCTACAGTCGACCGCCCGAGGAAGAGTTGCTCAACTTACAAAATACATTGGAACAGCTACAACAAAATAGACAGCTTCTACAAGCAAGACAAGATTCTCTTAATGATCGTCGTCAATGGCTACGCGCTCTGGGTGAACAATCACACGATTTTGCACGGGGACTGGCACAGGGACAGATGAAACCTGATGACTGCGCAAACTTCTTTAGCTTTATGGCAAATCAAGCATTGCAGGATGCGGAGACAGCTCAGAATCTGGAAACCGAGATGAAGCGTGTCCAACAGGATATCGATGCCCGACAACGTGAACTCTGGCAGAAGCAGGGAGATCAGTCACCTGATCGCCTCGCGGCCATAGTCACTATCGAACTGGCACAGGCGGGCGAGTTTGAACTGGAACTCTCCTATCTGGTTATGAACGCCTCGTGGCATCCTCAATATGATGTGCGCGTGCAGATGAACGATGATCAGAGCGAGGGAGAAGTTGAGTTGACCTATATTGGGATGGTACAGCAGACGACTGGCGAACGATGGGAGAATGTCAATCTTGCCCTCTCCACTGCACGCCCCAGCCTCGCCGCTGTACTTCCTGAACTCGACCCCTGGTACCTTCAGGTCTATGCGCCACCTCCACCCTCACCCGTTCAATCGCCTCGGTTCGCGACAGCCCGCATGGCTTCTAGCGCAAATGTCCCTCATGCCTTAGTGCAGGCATCAACAGCATCCCTGAGTAGCGCGGATGCCTTCGAAGACGCAGCATTACCAATGCCTGTTGCTGCCGCTTCTCCTGCCAGCATCGCCACCACAACGGTCGAACATACAGGCACAGCCATCGTCTTCCACGTGGGCCGTTCCGTCGATATTCCCTCGGATAACACTCCACATAAAACGACGATTGCACGCGATAATCTGCCTTGCTCATTCGATTATGTCAGCGCACCCGCGCTCGAAGAATATGCTCATCTGCGTGCCACCATTACGAACACTAGCGAGCACGTTATGCTCAAAGGGTCCGCAAGCATCTTCTTAAGCGGCGAATATGTCGGCACTACTCAGATCAAACAAACAGCTCCTACCGAGGAGTTTAAGGTCTTCCTGGGCATCGACGATAGCATCAAGATTCAACGAGAGTTGATTGAGCGCTCGGTAGATAAGGGCAATCTCTTGCAGAATGATATTCGCCGTATCACCTATTCCTATCGTATTACTGTACATAACTATGCAGCTTCCAACAGGAAAATCGTCGTGCGCGACCGTTTGCCAGTGGCTCAGCATGAGCGCATCAAGATCAAGAATCAGACTCTACAGCCACAACCAACTGAACGAACGAAGCTAGAAATTATGGTCTGGCGCTTTACTCTGCCAGCCAATGGTGAGCAAAAAATCGAGTACCGTTTCGTTGTTGAGCATACGCAGGACCTGCAGGTGATCGGGTTGCCTTCGTAGAAAATGGGAAAGCGCCCCTTGCTTTTATCCTTTCTTGCGCAATACAATAAAAAGATTAAAAGAGGAAGAAATTTGTATCTACCCTGAGTATTCGGAGATAGCGATGTCACAATCATTCAAAATAGATCTCAATTCGCCGCAATTCAAGGCTGATCCCTACCCGGTTTTTGCCCGTGTGCGTTCGGAAGACCCGGTGCACCTGACGGAATTTCCAGGAAATCGGAAGGGATGGCTGATTACACGCTATGAGGAAGCAGAGAAAGTATTGCGTGACTCACGCTTCGTAAAAGATCCACGACATGCATTCACGCCAGAACAATTGCAGCAACAATTTCCCGCACTGAACGTGCAAAAGCCGGGACATGAGCAGGCTTTCGCGTTCAACCGAAATATGCTAGGTACCGATCCTCCTGATCATGCCCGGCTACGGTCCCTGGTCAATCTCTCCTTCACCCCTCGCTTTATCGAACAATGGCGCGAACGCATTCAGACGATAACGAACGATTTGTTGGATGCAGTGCAGGATAAAGGAGAGATGGATCTCGTCGATGCCCTGGCCTTTCCATTGCCAATTATCGTGATTACCGAGATGCTTGGCATACCACCTGAGGATCGCATGAAGTTTCGCGCCTGGTCGAATAGTGTGATCGAAGCCTCAGGCAATCCTGAAGAGTTTCGGAAGCAGCGAGAAAAGTTAAGAGAATTCCAGGAATATTTGCGTTTCTTGATCAATGAAAAGCGCAAACGACTTTCGGATGATCTCTTGAGTCTGCTGATCCGCACTGAAGAGGCCGGAGATAAACTTTCTGAAGGCGAACTGATCTCAATGGTATTCCTGCTCCTTGTTGCGGGACATGAAACAACGGTCAACCTGATCAGCAATGGCGCTCTGGCACTGATGACACATCCGGAGCAGATGCAGGCGTTGAGGGAACATCCTGAAATGCTCAAGTCGGCAATCGAAGAGTTTTTGCGCTTTCATGGTCCATTGATGACTGCAACACAACGTTGGGCAAACGAAGATGTCGAACTCGCCGGGAAGCTCATTCGTAAGAGCGATTATGTTGTGGTCATTCTGGCCTCCGCGAATCATGATCCCGCCGCTTTTCATAATCCCGATGATCTTGATATTACACGAAGCAGTAATCCACACCTTGCATTTGGCAAAGGTATCCATTACTGCCTCGGTGCTCCCCTGGCGCGTTTAGAGGGGCAGGTCGCCATCGGCACATTGCTACAGCGGATGCCACATTTGCAACTGGCGGTTGATCCCAAAGATCTGGTATGGCGACCGGGAGCTCTTATCATGGGATTGCGTGCATTGCCAGTGAAATTTTAAAGACGCCGGATTAGCCGATTAAACACAGGACCGTTCAAATAAAACGCCACCAGTGGACGTATTTTCCCCGATCATTTAGCGGAGGCCCCAGCCATCCGCCCACACCGCCCCTTACCCTTACTGTTCCGTTGAGCATGCTTCTTATTTGAACGGTATTGGATCGCGTTCCGTACATTTACCCTTTCAATCCGGTGCCGGCGACGCCCTGTACGATCTGGCGCTGGAAGAAGAGGAACACGATCAGCACGGGCACACCACCTAGTAAAGCTGTTGCCATAATCTGGGCATAACGGATACCGAATGAGGTCTGAACGGTCGCCAGACCCACAGGCAACGTCATCAAATTATTGCTCGCTGATGACGATAAAGGGCCAGAGGAAGTTATTCCAGGAAGCGACGAAGGCAAAGATCGCCACGGCAGCGATAGCTGGTCGCGCCAGAGGCATCCAGATCTGCCAGTAGACTCTCCAAAGGCTCGCGCCATCCATCAGAGCGGCTTCCTCTAATTCATAGGGGATGCCATCAAAGAACTGCTTGAAGATGAACACGGCTATTGGGGAGGCAAGTCTGAGGCAGGATAATACCCCAGTAGGTATCGACCATGTTCAGCGATTGCATCATTGCGAAACAGTGGCACGATGAGAATCTGGCCCGGCACCATGATGCCCGCCAGAATTATCCAGAAGAGGATATTTCGCCCACTGAAGGGGACGCGCGAGAATGCGAAATGCCGCCATGCTTGCCAGCACAGACGGTTACGATACTAATAATCACCGAGGTCAGTACGCTGTTAAAATACCATGTCGGCAAACTGGTTGTGGCAAGCGTGGTAGCAAAAGCCTGTAATGTGAAGTGTGAGGCAAACCAGGATACAGGAATAGCGGTCGTCTCACCTTCCGGCTTGAGCGCTGTATCCAATGCCCATAATATAGGAATCAGCCAGATAAGCGCCATCACAATGAGTACAACAAAAGCGGTTCCGTTGGCTATACGTCTCTTCCTTTGCTCATCCAGTGTTCGCGCCTGTTCGCGTGGACGGGTTGTTTCACGGGCTACTGTCTGTGTTGACATCAGGCATTCCTCCTCTGGCGTGCAAGTACTAAGAACTGTCCAACAGAAACGATCAAGATCAGAATAAAGAGAATGTATGAAGCAGCAGATGCAAAGCCAACACGGAACGTTGTAAATCCAGCTTCATAGATGTATTGCACGGCACCACGTGTTGAGAAATTAGGGCCATCACCACTGCCCATCAGCAAGTATGCCTGCTGGAAGACTTGCAACGAGGCAATCACCTGCAAAATGAGGATCAGCGTAGTCGTTCTACTTAGTAAGGGTATCGTGATCCAGCGGATGCGTGCCCATGCTCCTGCGCCATCAAGGGATGCAGCTTCGTTCAGCTCAGGCGAGATCTGCTGCATACCTGCCAGGTAGAGCACAAAATTGAAGCCAACCGTCCACCACACCGTCAAAATGATAACTGACAACAATGCAATATGGGGATCAGATAACCAGCCAACCTCAGAAATATGGAGATCGGTGAGTACGCCATTAATAAGGCCGAAGCCAGGCTGGTAGAGCCAGCTCCAGATCAATACAACTACAGAGACAGGCAACACAAAAGGCGCGAAGAAAACGGTACGGAAAAAAGCCTGCCCTGGAATGGCACGATTGACCAGTAACGCCAATGCCAGTGCAATGATGATGAGCAAAGGCGTACTGATGATCGTGAATAGCAGAGTGACACCAAGCGACTGCCAGAATGCTGAATCGCTAAAAAGTAACTGGTAGTTACCCAGACCAAGAAAATCGACGGAGCCAAGGCCAGAAAGGGTCCAGTTAAAAAAGCTCATACGCAAGCCGAGGATAATCGGCCAGATCAGAAAAAGCGCATAGATGATCAGAAATGGCAACACGAAGCCAATGCCAGCTAGATTGGTACGCAAGCGTCTTCCTTTTCCTCTTTCACCTGTACTGCTGTCTTTGCGCTCCCTGCCTGCAATGTTGCTTCCGACATAGTAAGCTCCTTTCGGTGAGTCTTATGCGTCATTGGGCCTATAGATTCCGCACCGATACTGAAAATCGTCGTTCAACGGCTAATGATTAAAATGGGAGTTTTATAGCGAGCAGCTTTTCCATAGCTGCACGAAACTGGCGAATGCTTTGTGCAGGAGTGCCCTGTCCGTTTAATGGCAACCTGGAATGCAGTCCCAGCCTCAATTTCTAGGCGGGAGCCGGAGCCACTGAACCATGCAGCAGGATCAATGACAATATTGGAAGCCACGCTGGCATAGTTCGATTGCGGCTTCAAATTTTTATAGTTTGCGCTCTCTGCAACCGGAAGATATGCTGGTACATGTCCACCTTGAGCCCATGTGTAGCTATCCTTAAGCATAAAGCTGATGTACTGTAACGCAGCGGCTCTACTTACAGGATCTACAGAGCTCTGACGGGGCAACACAAAGGTATGGGAATCAGCCTGAGCATGATATTGACCATAGACCTGAGGGAAAGGAACCATATTAAATGGTGTCTTCTGCGTCTGGAAGGTCGTAACCTCCCACTCTCCATTCCAGAGGAAGCCTGATTTCCCACTTCCAAATAGAGCGACTGAGCCAGCATAGTCAATATTCTGGGCGGCGACTTTATCTGTTACCAGTGAGTTCGGTCATAAACGAAAGAGCCTGCTCGGCTTTGGCATCATCCATCAACAGTTCTTTGCCATCGGGAGAGAACATCTGCCCTCCCATTGGCTATAGAGGGTATAGAACAGCCGCCACGGTGTTACACCCTCAATCTCGAAGACAACGCCATAGCTTCCTGATGCTTGCTTCAGGCTCTTCAACGCACTGAGCAGACCGCATCTGGTCCTTGCATCGGCTTGAGATTTTACTGCATCGAGCAGACCCGCTTTTTTGGAGAGGTCGGTGTTGTAATACGATGACAAACGGGTGCGTGTCCAGAGGAATAGCGTAAAGCTTTCCCTTATATTGGGCTTTTTGCCATAAAGAGGGAAGAAATTTGTCTTCGGTAATGCCCACTTTGGCGAGTTCATTCAGATCGAATGGGTCAAGCAGATTTTGTTCCGCGAGGACAGTCATGCGCGTCATGTGCGAAATAGCCACGTCAGGAGAACGACCACCAGCCGCTGCCATTGACAGTTTGGTGTAGTATGGATCTCCCCAGGTCAGTGTGACCGACTGAAGACCAATATGGGGATTAGCGGCTTGAAAGGCATCTTCCATCTGGATCATACGCGCACCATCACCACCTCCAAAGAGGTTCCAGAAAACGATATTTGCACCAGTACCAGAAGTGGTAGAGGCTCCGCATGCATCAAGCAATGTAAGCGCCACAGTGCTACTGACGCCTATTGCAAGGGTCTTTTCCATGAAAGTACGTCGCGTCATACGCCCGTTTCGTACTTTACCCGTCAATTCATCCAGAAATTCCTGTAGCTCAGATTTCATATGAAATCCTTCCTGAATTGAAAAGCAACGATGCTTTTAGAGAGCTACGAAACTGCACTACGTTGACAGTTTACGAAATTTGTTTTTCTGTCCAATCTCCTTTTTTAAGCGCGATGTAAATATACTCATGTAAACGAAAGAGATGAAAAAGTATCATTAGAATTAAAGCACTACAATAAAGCACTATTTTGCGTAAAGCTCTGTTTTATCATATTACCGCACCCTCTAGATTACTGCAAACTCTAGCAATCAGGCGCATATTGGATTTAGAGGGAGGCTGTGGTAGCTAGTAGAGGATTTGGGAGTATTGCAGTCAGAGGTACTGAATTTCGAACAATTTTACAAGCGGCCCCTTGCTGAGCAAGGGGCTCAATTTTTTATATACTAATACAGAATGTTTATGGATTTGCCTTCACAAAGGTTTCGATCCGCTCAATTTCGTCTTGATTGAGACGGAAATCAGCGGCACCGATATTTCTCTCCACCTGGTAAGGATGACGGCCTCCTACGATAGCAGCCGTTACGGCAGGATGACGCAAAGCCCAGGCAATCGCAACTTCACCTGGAGAGCGATCATGCGCTCTCCCGATCTCTCGCAGCAGATCGACGAGCTTGAGATTGCGTGAGAGGCGCGGTTCGTTGAATTCAGGACTATTGCGCCGCCAATCATCCTCAGGAAGCTTCTGCACAAACTCAGCGTTGATGGCCCCTGTGAGCAACCCTGATTGCATCGGTGAATAGACAATCACTCCAATGTTATGTTCCTGGCAGAAGGGAAGAATGTCTTGCTCGATATCACGTTTGATGAGCGAGTAAGGGGGCTGGAGCGAACTGATTGGGGCAATCTTTTGCGCTCGCCGCATCTGGTCAACGTTAAAATTGGAGACTCCCGATGTAGCGCACCTTTCCCTCTTTCTTAAACTGAGCGAGGGTACTCCATCCTTCCTCAACCTCCTCGTCGGGATTGGGCCAGTGAATCTGGTAGAGGTCGATCACGTCGGTCTGGAGCCGCGTAAACTGTTCTCGATCTCTTTCCGTAGCGAGTCGGCTTTCAATGTATTACTGACCTCGCGCTTCTCATTCCAGACGGTAGAACATTTTGTAAAGACGTAAGGTTTATTAGCTCGCCCTTTGAGAGCGCGAGCGACAACCTCTTCTGAATGGCCCAGGCCATAAGCGGCGGCTGTATCGATCCAGTTGATACCAAGATCTAGTGCTTTATGTATAGTAGCAATAGACTCGGCATCATCCTGTGATCCCCAGCCGCCAACCCAACCGCCACCACCGATGGCCCAGGTTCCCATGCCAAGAGGTGTAAGATGCATATCGGTATTGCCAAGCTGTTTTGTTTGCATATGAACTCCCTTTATAACTACAGTATCTAAACAGATTCTTCATTCCTGTCAGGGTAGGGGGCGTCACCTTGCGTGCGCCCTGTTCCTGATAAACGCTGTCTATAGGGAGAACAGGTGCACGAGGTGACGCCCCCTACCTT
Organism: uncultured Chloroflexia bacterium; assembly: GCA_963731415.1. Lineage (GTDB taxonomy): Bacteria > Chloroflexota > Ktedonobacteria > Ktedonobacterales > Ktedonobacteraceae > JACDAE01. The sequence continues at coordinate 426,399 of CAVSVN010000011.1, read as the reverse complement.
GTTCTCTTTACAAGACGGAGACCGAAATTTTAAATGTAGTGCTGACACGAAGTACGTTTGCAAAAGGTTACAAGTCAATTCTTGCTTTTTTAAAAGGATGCACTGTTTAAAAATTTTTCTCAAGAAAAGATCATAAACACTGTCACCTTTTCAACTTTCTCTTCGTGTTGCATGTGTTCCATAGATCGGAATCTGCTTCCTTCACAGAGAAGTGAAGGAAATTTCAAGAATATTCTATATTGGGAACGCTTCATTATCATGGAGGACATGCACGTGTTCATTAAACATAAGAAAGTAACCTCTGCCTTAGTCCTATTGATAGGCTTCTCAATTATGGGACTCTTATCAAGTTGTGGCAGCACTATGTCAACGGCGACAGATGCAAGAACAATTACCTTTTGGAGTTCAAGCTCGGCGCAAAGTACGCAACAACTTATTGATACCTTTAATCAGCAAAATCAGGGTCAATACCATGTCGTATATAATGCTATTCCGTATAATAACGAGACTGAGATTGTGAACTCGGCATTAACGGCTCACCGGGGACCTGATCTGCTCGAAGAATCTATCACCACTCTTGCTACCTATGCCTCTCTTGGCGTAGTGGAACCCATCGAGCCTTTTTTACAGCGGGCAGGCATCAACCCCAGCACTGATTTTCCTCCTTCCATGTGGAATGACACCGCACTTAAGGGCGTTCATTACACGGCTCCCGTCGATGCAATTTACTTCTCTACCTGGTGATTATCTCGCTGGTGGTGCCTTTTATTGCTCTACTCATACCGCTCTACCTGGAGTTCGCAGGCCTGAATCTACTCGACACCTATTGGGCGCTCATTCTGCCCTATAGCTCTAATGGCTTTGGCGTGTTTCTGCTCTATCAGTTCTTCAGAGCTATTCCTAAGGACCTGGAAGAGGCGGCGATTATCGATGGAGCCAGTAAATTTCAGGTATGGCGTCAGATCTTCGTACCATTGAGTATCCCTGCTACAGCAACACTGGCACTTCTGACATTTATGAACGTCTACAACGACTTTTTCTGGCCTCTCGTCTCCTCGACATCACTGGCAATGCGCACGTTGACGGTAGGGGTGGCGATTATGGCGATCGGAGCTTTTAACACCAACTATCCTTTGCTCATGGCATTAACACTGTTCTCCGTTATTCCGATGGTACTGGCATTTCTCTTTGCACAGAAGCAGCTGGTGCAGGGTGTTGCTACGAGTGGCATGAAGGAGTAAAATTATTACTGAATGCCGCATAGCCATTTATACCGGCTTGTAAACACCAATACCATTTAAATTACCTCGTGCTCCTGAAGGAGCACGAGGTAATTTAAATGGTATTGGTGTCGTTTCTACATCCATCACAACAGGTTTTCCAGCAGAATTTTAGCCCCACTTACCCTACTCTATCCCTTAATTACTCCGATAATATGACTGATCAATTACTGAAACGTTGTAAGGGTATGTGGTACTGGCGACAAGAGCCAGGCTACAAAAAGAGAATTCGCATAACAAATCGATACACAGGAGACTACGATGGTAGAGTATGCCTTTCACGTGACGCATGACCGGGATGAGGAGCAGGCACTCCAGCAGGTTCTCAATCCATTGCCACGTTCGGTAGCACGCAGCAACGAGTACGTATTGCTCGACGGGAACTGGTACTTTGAGCTTGACACTGCTGACCATGGTCAGCACGAGCACTGGTACCTCGGGCACGAATTTCACGCTCACGCAAACTGGCCGAGTTCAGTTGAAGAATATATGGCTACTAATCAGGACATGCAGCAACAAACTCCCTATTGGCAAGATACGGTGGTTGCATGGTACGAGCGTCAGTTCTCCATACCCGAACACTGGTGCCACGATGGTAGCTGTCCTGTACAGGTTACCTTTGGTGCATGTGGCTACGAAACCCGCGTCTGGCTCAATGGGTATCCCTTACGCACTATCGAGGGTGAGGAGGTACACCTTGGAGAATATACCTCTTTTAGCTATGAGTTGCCAGAAGAGTACCTGCTACCAATCAATCGACTGACGGTACGTATCGCTCATTCTCTGGATGCTGAAGTGCCACGTGGGAAACAGGAGTCCTATGTATACAAGCGAGGAGGCATCTGGTATCAGACGATCAGCGGCCCGGTACGTAGCGTCTGGATAGAACCGATCGAACGCAACCGCCTGCGCTCTCGTCTGGGTGTACTCTCGCAAATCGAGGACCGTGTCGTCGAGTTTATGCTGACCACGCGTATCCACGATCCCGGCATCTATAGACTGCGCCTCGTTGTCACAGCAAGAGGAAGTCAACAACCCCTCGCAATATCCGAGTTTACACTGCCTCTGGAAGCAGGAGAACGGCGACAGCGTGTGGCTGTTGCGCTATCGGATGCTCAACTCTGGTCCCCTGAGAATCCAATCCTCTATGATCTGGTTGCTCAACTCATTGCACCCGACACAAGCATCTCACAGATCGAAACTCGCTTCGGTTTACGCCAGGTTGAGGCACGAGCACACTCCGTTTATCTCAATAACCAAGCGCTCTACCTCGATGGTATTCTGTATCAACCCGGCACTGCCTCTTTTGAGCAGATGCGCCGACATATGCAGGCAATGAAAAAGTTGGGCTGCAATCTGGTACGGGTACATATTGCGGGCATCGATCCACGTATCTACGATCTGGCTGATGAGATGGGCATGCTGCTGTGGGTAGAGGTACCCAGTCCACACCGTTCCAGCGAGCGTAGCCGCAGCAATCATTGGTCAGAACTCATGCGAATGCTCGTAGGCATTGGTGCTCACCCCTCAGTCATTCTATTCAGTTTGTACAATGAGGACTGGGGCGCTCAGGACATTGCAACTAGCAGCGAGACACGCAAATATATCGCCGATACGTACAACTATCTGCGCTTAAACATGCCACAGATACTGGTCGTGGATAACGATGGATGGCATCACATCTCAGTCGAGGGACGCTTGAGGACGGACCTGTTGACGGCCCATCTGTACACATCTGATCTTGAACGCTGGCACGAATTGCTCGATCGGCTTGTGGAAGGGAACAATGAAGGTGTTGCCGCCGAACCTCTGGTAGTAGGCGATCCGTTCTTCTATCGCGGGCAGCTTCCCCTTGTCGTCAGTGAATGGGGAGGCTTCGGCTTCTCTATGTATGGAGGGCCGCAAGAGTCAGACGCCAGGCACGAACAGATACGCGCCTTCAAACAGGAGCTGCGCAAGCGACCCATTGCAGGCGATATCTACACACAGGCGGTGAGTATTGAGCAAGAGGTCAACGGACTAATTGATCCAAACAGTGGAGAACTGCTAGTCACACCTGGCCTGCTCAATTCAAACTCTGACCATCAAGAAGATGCATAGATGCATAAATTATATATAAATATACAAGAGGCAAAACATAATTTTTTTGCACATTTGCATCTTAAGCAGACATGTACATTTCAACCATCTTTGCCTCTTCTCTACTGTATTCCTGTCTCTTTTGTAGGAGTGAAGCAAGTACTCCCTGTGGTAGCTTCATAGTCCGGCCAGTAGCGCAGCGAGTCTTCATGCGTGACTGTGTCATGCAATGTATAGCGATTCCGAAGCGAAGCCAGCAGATTGAGCAGTTCCATAGAGATCTGATCATAGTAGTAGCAGAGCCAGTAGGACTCACCATCAGTTGACGAACGAGAGAAACAAAAATGATGGGAAAAGTATGTTGCATCTGCCGGTTGATCAATCTGCGCGAGTTGCGCGATAATTGTATCGCATTCTTCTAATGAAGAGGCATCAATCGAGAGACTATGTCGATGCTCAAACGCAGTTCTTGTCGTCATGTTTTTCCTCATTTCTCTGTATATCTACTTACTTCATCTCTAAAGTGGGTAGGGGCGTCACCTTGCGTGCACCCGCGTGCCAGCCAGATTCGCACGTTTCTGGTGGCACGTGGGCGCACGCAAGGTGACGCCCCTACCCAATATGTTACGCTCCGAGTTGCTCCTGTTCTCTTTTGTTCTCCCACAGATAGCGAGAGAGAGCATTATCCAGTGTTGGAAGCAACTGCCCACGTTCGCTCTGCAAGGCACGAGAATGGATATGAGAATCTGCGGCATGACGTGTAGCCGCCTCGTCTTCAATGTTGTTTGCCGACCTCAGGTTCCTGGAATCTCCTAATCGTTGTGCAAAATCACTCCAGCTCATTGCTCCTCCATTCGCCAGATGCCAGCGTCCTCGCTCTTCATCAATCATTAGATCAAGGCAAGCGTCGACCAGATCGGGAACATAGGTGGGTGAGACCATCATCTGACCGACAGCACTGGTAGAATGTCCTTCTATAGAGTGCGAAGTCATCGCAAAGTTGGAGTTCTCCCAGGGGCTAAACAATGGACCCGTACGGATCACGAGTGCAGATGGACAGCGGCGCAGAATCTGCTCCTCCATCTCCGCCTGCATACGTCCTCGTGCACTTACAGGAGTCACTGGATCACTTTCCACGTAGGGCTTTTGCCGGGTGCCATCAAAGACCAGATCTGATGAGAATGCAACCAGTGGAATATTGCGTTGAGCACATACATCAGCGAGAATACTAGCTCTACGCACATATTTGCGATCCAGATGTTCAGCATCAGAGGTTTCATCCTGCATGGAACCACTACCAGCAAGAGAGATCACAGCCCAGGGATTCAGCTTTTTCAGAGTCATGTGAATTGCGAACGCATCGCTCGCATCCATCTCCTGCTGTGTCACGAGTTGATAGGGTAAGCAACGCCCATTACAAAATCGTGCGAACACCTCCCCCAGGGCGCTATTGCCCGCCTCAAGAATCAATAAGGGACGTTCTTGCCCTATTGGCTTATACTCTCGATAAGATGTAGGAACAGAGGATATATTCTCAAGGTACGACTGGTAAAAGAAACGATCCGATCGCTTCCACCACCCGGTTTGAGCAAGCACGGGATGATCCGGCATCTTACCCGCCGCCAGTGTGCGCATGACTCCGGCAAGGGCCGTTGGACGTGGATGGGGTCCACGCACGTCAAACACTCCAGGTTCGTAGAAATCGGTGACGCGAGTCACCAGGCTATTCCAGTCGAAGGCACCCAACAGCGACCATGCGGTCACAGCACGTACTGACACACCCTCTTCTCGTAAAGCCTGGGCCGCACTCCATGCTCCCACCAGCCAGCGTAGCTGCTCCTCACGCGTACACCCCAGGTGGGCCTCCGTGATAGCCATCGGAATGTGATAACGCTCCCAGGTCTCCTTCATGCGCTCGTAATAGCCCAGAGGCAAAGGGCTACCCGTATTTACGCGCACCGCCTCCACATCGACATACTTGTACTGTTTATTCTCTGTACGCAGCTCAACCGGATAGCGATCAAGATGCTCATCAAAAAAGCGCTCACTAGTGACGTAGTAGTCGATGCCTAGTATATCGGGGGGACAGGGATGCTCAAGGAACCATTCAAGTTCCGTCTCCTGCACGCCCGAAGCGATCAGGAAGTTCCACATTAAATGGTCACGATCCAGGCGACCGCACAGTAGATCAAAGGTCAGCCAGCGCCGCTCGTTGTCCCAATCCGCCAGTTCAGCCAGCAAAGGCGTACTGAAGGTCTTACCGATATCTTCGTTCTGGATAAGTTGAGCGGATGGATTAATGCGACGAATAGCCTGCATAGCGAGTGCGGTAGCACGGCACTGGTTCAGCAGAATCCGTGCAAAAGTGGCATGATTCCGTGCATGCGGGTACCAAAGACCATAAAGCCCACTAAAGCGAGCTGTTGTCAAAGGTTCGTTGACAGGAGTGTAATGCTCCACCCATGGATATCGCCGTGCAACTGCCTCAGCAAATTGAGTGAACCCTTCAACAAAGGAAGGCTCAACAAGACTTGTAGAGCGTGGGCCACTTCCATGATGGATAAGTCCAACAATGGGAGTAATACCAACACTACGCAACAGGTTGAGGCGTTCATCTGCCCATGACCAGTTTGCCTGCTCTATTCCATCAGGTGCAATACGCTCCCACTGAATAGGGTAACGCAACATACGCATACCCAGTTCAGCAAAACGCTGAATATCACTCGGACGATTGATGTGTCCGTTGCGCTCTAATTGATCAAAGTAGGTATTCCCTACGCGATTGACGGTACACTCCAGTCCGCCCCACATCTCAAGAGGCGGAAGAGATTGGGATAAGCTCATTGTCTGCATGCTCCAGGTCTTGACGAGCGATCTTGCGAAACAGGCTTAACGCCTGAGCAATCACTTGATCCATGTTGTAATACTTGTATGTTGCTAACCGACCGACAAAGTGCACTCCCTCAGTAGCCTCTGCCAGCACCTTGTACTGCTTGTACAATTCCGTATTCTCTGCACGCGGAATTGGATAGTAGGGATCTCCCTGTGCACGAGGATATTCATAGACCATGCTCGTTCTGGGATGCTCCTGCCCGGTCAGGTACTTGAATTCGGTCGCCCGTGTATAGGCATAGTCATTTGGATAATTCACTACCGCCGCTGGTTGATAGACTGGATGTATTGACAGTCTTGATCTCAAAGTCCAGGGAACGGTAGGGCAACTTCCCGTAACAATAGTGAAAGAACTCGTCGATTGGTCCAGTATAGATTAGTTCCTGATAGGGAATAAAGTCCTGGATTTCACGATAGTCCGTGTTCAGCATCACCTTGATATTAGGGTGAGCCAACATGCGTTCAAACATGCGAGTATAGCCATGTAGTGGCATCACCTGATACGTATCGGTGAAGTAGCGAGCATCGCGATTTGTGCGCGTAGGCACCCGTGAGGTTACAGAAGCATCAAGTTCCGATGGATCAAGACCCCACTGCTTACGTGTATAGTTGCGGAAGAACTTCTCGTAGAGTTCTCGTCCAACCTTACTGACCACAACATCCTCAGAGGTACGAATCTGCTCACGCGGCTCAGCAACTGAAGCAAAAAACTCTTCAAGCTGGAATGAGGTCAGGTTCAATCCATAAAGCGTATTGATGGTATCCAGATTGATGGGCATAGGCACAAGTTGACCATCGACACTGGCAAGCACACGATGCTGATAAGGCCGCCATTGCGTGAATTGGGAGAGGTATTCCACTACAGAAAACGCATTCGTATGGAAGATATGCGGACCATACTTATGCACAAGCAAGTCATCTTCATTATAATAATCGTAGGCATTGCCACCAATGTGATTCCGCTTGTCGATCAGCAATACTTTTTTATTAAGCTGACTGGCGAGGCGCTCCGCTAAGACGCTTCCCGCAAAACCCGCTCCTACGATCACGTAATCAAACATAGATGCTCTCCTGCCATATACCATCTATCTGACGACTAATAACAATTTCTTCGATCAAATCTTTCATACTGCTCCATGTAGAATCCCATCCTGTGCGCATGAGCAGCTCATCAACAGCACTGAGATGAGTGGAGGCTCCTCGTCAAAAGCAACTCTGATCTCCAGCAATAAACTCATCGGGATTATTGCCGATATGCACTAACCCCTTCTCCCCGTATGGCTTAACGACATCACGGATAGGGGTAGACACGACGCGTTTGCCTCCCGCGAGGTACTCCAGCGTCTTTGTGGGACTGATGAAACGGGTAGCCTCGTTGCATGCAAATGGAAGCAGCGCAACATCCCATCCTGCAAGATAGGCAGGCAACTCCTGATAAGGTTTTGGCTCCCAGGTAATGAATGTTCTCTCGCTGAGGCAGATCAGACGGATCTATTTTGATCACGGGTCCGATCAAGATCAGTTGCCAATCGGGTTGAGCGTCAGCAATGAGCTCAAGCAGTTCAAGATCCAGACGCTCGTCAAGAACGCCGTAAAACCCAAGACGTGGATGAGGTATCTGCGCCTGATCAATGGGATCTTGCTGAGTAGCACGCGCTTGACGAAAGTGTGTAGCATCAACACTACTTGGAAAGGCATACACGCGTGGATGCCTCTGCCGTTTAGCCTCATACAGGCTCTGTCCGCCCGTAAAAACGAGATCGGCACGCTCGAACAATTCCGCCTCACGCTCTTGCAATGCTAAAGGCGCATTCTTAAATGCAGATAGCTCGTCCATGCAATCATAGACAGTAGCCAACGGCTTCAGATGTTCAGAAAAGGAGAGCGCCATTGGGGTATAGTACCAGAGCACATACGCTTCAATCTCGTACGCTCCAATAAATCATTGACAAACTCTCTTTGCAGTGCGTCTACCTCTTGGTGCATCGCCTGATTCACAGGTTGCATTTGTAGCCAATCGGTCAACTGGTTGCTTAAGAAGAGAAAAATGCATGGGAGCAGAGGTGTAACAACGAAAAGCTTATCATCACGCTGACTGATATCAAGACGAGCAGGACCATCAATAAAAACAGGCTCCTCAAAGAAAAACACTCGCCGCTGCTCAGCACAACGGCTCAAGAGATGCTGAGGTCGTTGGTAGACGAAATCCCAGCGCAAATGTGAAAAACAAACCAGATCGAAGACTGGAGAAAGATCTGCTTGACCTCCTCCAGAAAAAGCATCGAATGGAACATGTTCTCGCATACTACGGTTCCTTTCTTACTCCATGAGAGAGAACGATTTCATGGCACTCAGACCCCTTCTGTGAAAACATGATAAGAGAAGGTAATGGAAACAGTCTTTTCCTGTTTTCCTTCTTCATTCACAGTGAAGTCCTCGTTCTGTACTACTGGACGAGGAAAGTTGGCATTGATTTGCCTCCTGCACATACCCATCTTCCATAGATTGTTGTGCTTAAGGGTGCATCTCCCATACATCCTCTTCTAAGGAGTATTCCATTCATTCAAACTATCACGTGGAATTCCATGGAATTTCCATTCGAGAAGGACACGTCCCACAAAAGGAAAAGGTAACATAAAAAATTTCGCTGAAGAAATATCTTAACAAACTTCATTCGAGGATGGACGTATTGATCACAGCTATTGGAGAAAACGGGGTAGCGCATATATCGTTTGCGTTCACTTTTTCGGATATGGTACAATCAACAATCATATTCAACCTAAAAGAGAAGTACATCTAATGCAAGAAAAAAGAGCAACCATTCATCCACGCCCACAATTGACACGAGCTGATTGGATAGATCTTGGCGGCCCCTGGGGATTTGCCTATGATGACCATGGAGTCGGCCTGGATGAAGGCTGGCAACAACAGCAAGAAGTCTATACCCACACCATCCAGGTTCCCTTTCCTCCTGAGTCTCCGGCCAGTGGAATTGGGGATACTAGCATTTCATCCAGTGGTATGGTATCGTCGTCTTTTCCAGGCACCTGAACTCAATGGCAAGCATTTGCTATTGCACTGTGGCGCGATTGACTACCGGGCACAGGTATGGGTCAATGGGCAACTAGTAGCCATGCATGAAGGTGGGCATACTCCATTCAGTGCTGATATTACCTCCGCACTGCATACTTCAGGAGAGCAAGTCGTCGTCATTCGTGCTGAAGATGAGCCTGAAGATCTGGCTCAACCACGTGGAAAGCAGGATTGGCAGGAAAAGCCACATAAAATCTGGTATCATCGCACGACAGGCATCTGGCAACCTGTCTGGTTGGAGATCAGTTGCCCCCACTCATATCGACTCAGGTCCGCTGGACTCCAGATATTGATCGGGGTGTGCTTGGTACCGTTGTGAAAATTCAGCATGCAGGGATTACTCCTTTACAACTTCGCGTCCAGTTGAGCTTACATGGAACATTGCTTGCAGATGATATATTTCTTGTTCAGGGAAAAGAGATACAGCGCCAGATTGCTTTCGACCTGGCAGGAATGATGAGCAGAGAGAGCCTACTCTGGTCTCCTGATCATCCCAATCTCGTTGAAGCAACGCTGACCCTGCTTCACAACGGTGAAGTCCTGGATGAAGTGCAAAGTTATGCAGGATTGCGTAGCGCAGGTATTGAGGGGGGGCGCTTTTTGCTGAACGGGCGTCCATACTTTCTACGTTTCGTCCTTGAGCAAGGCTACTGGCCGCAGTCGCATCTCGCCGCTCCGAGCGTAGATGCTTTGCGTCGTGAAGTGGAACTGACAAAAGAACTGGGTTTCAATGGCGTACGTATCCATCAGAAAGTTGAAGACCCACGCTATCTCTACTGGTGCGATCGGCTTGGACTCCTGGTCTGGGGTGAAATGGCAAATGCTTATGTCTTCTCACCTACAGCAATCGAGCGGCTGACGCGCGAGTGGTTTGATATCGTGGATCGCGACTACAACCACCCTTGCATTGTGACCTGGGTTCCTCTTAACGAAAGCTGGGGCAGTACCCAACGTCACGCGCAACCCCGCACAACGCCACTACGTTCAGGCCCTCTATCACCTGACAAAAGCGCTTGATACCACGCGACCTGTGATTGGCAACGATGGTTGGGAACACATCATCAGTGATATTCATGGCGTTCATGATTATGCATTCGATGGTCAATCCTTACGTGATCGCTACGGAAGCATCGAAGCGGTGCAACGCACTATACGCGAGGTACAGCCAGGACATCACTTCGTTATCCTACCTGGCTATCATAACGAGGGAGAGCCGATTATGTTGACTGAATTCGGTGGCATCAGTTATCAACCAGGTGCAAATAAACCCTGGTTTGGCTATGGCACGGTCAAAGATCAAGATGCTTTTCTTGCGAAATATCGAGAACTGCTCGATGCTATTCTGGATAGTCCTGCGATTGCCGGCTTCTGCTATACCCAATTAACTGACACTGGACAGGAAACGAATGGACTTGCTCACGGCAAATCGAGAACCAAAGCTTGCCGTAGAGCAGGTGCGGGCAATTACCGATCGGATCTCGGCTGCTATTCCTGGTGATGTTATCACGCAGATGCAAAAAGCTCAGAGCATTACGCCATTTGCCGGGGCCATGCTAGAAACAAATGAGGATATGTAATCACAACTATTCGCTCTCCTCTAATGGCTGAATCAATAGGATAGGAGCGTCTTCCAATACCGTTCGAATACCGAGAATGTCTCCTTCTGGCGTAGTGCTCTGGCAAACGTCATTGCATCCCTGGGTAGGGGCGTCACCTTGCGTGCGCCCTGGCCACTCCACAACACGCATTGAGGAAACCGGAGGGGCGCACGCAAGGTGACGCCCCTACCCAGGAAAATGTGTGCAATCAAGCTTGACAGAGCACGATGCCTTAATGAATCTTTCCCATAATACGGGTCACGCTACCAGCTGGAGAGCGGAACACGCACATGTTCACCATGCGCCTCAATCTGCTGCGGAGAAGAAAGCTGTACCAGATCAGGTCTCTCAAAGGTATTATGATCATGGATATCTTCTGTCGCCAGCGTTACCACTTCAATGGTATCTAACTTGTACTGATATAGTTCTAGATCCAGCTCAACTGGTTGCGTTGCATGCGTATTCACCACGGTCACACATAACATATCATCACGCACGGAAGCCGAACCTTGAACGGCACGCAAGGCAAATGGCCTCTGATCCAGATAGCACGCCCGACACGCTTCCGCTGATGCACCACCATCGCTGACCGTTTCTCCATAGGTCAGGAAACGGACGGCCCTGGCTCCTTTGTGTGGCTGATACAGATCGAACACATGATAGGTGGGTGTCTTTACACACTGCTCCTCATTCACCAGGAGCAATGTCTGCAAAACGTTGATCAGCTGAGCAATGTTCGCCATGAAGAGCTTATCGCACTGATTATTAAAGATATCAAGCGTCAGGCCCGCAACACATGCATCACGAATAGTGTTTTGCTGATAGAGCCCCCCTGTCGGTTTTCCTGGCTCGACCGGATGCCAGGTACCCCACTCGTCTATGATAAAGTGAATTTTGCGCTCAGGATCATATTCATCCATAATGGTGCGATGACCACTGATAATACCATCCATCGCCGCCGCCTTTGAAAGCAGCTCAAACCATTGACCTTCGTCATATTGAGTCGCATTCCCTGCCGTCCAACAGTAATAATGGCCTGCAAACCCTTGAACTCGAGAGATACGGCAGCGAGACTGATTATAACTTGTGAGACTCTCAAAGAAACGACGTGTCCAGGCCCAATCATAGTTATTGGGACCACAGGCGATAGCGTGAACATTTGTGCCAGGATAATCGAAGACATAATTGCGGTAACGAGCAAAGGCTCCTGCATAATCCTCAGGAGTCATCTGGCCGCCACAGTCCCAGTTTTCGTTTCCAATTCCCCAGTAGCGCACACCAAATGGCTCTTCGGCACCGTTTGCACGCCGCTCGTCTGCAAGAGTCGACTTTCCAGCAAAGTTACAATACTCGACCCAGTCGCTCAGATCAGCAGGCGAACCAGAACCGAGATTACCCGCAAAATAAGGTTCAGCACCGATGGCACGACAGAAAGCGATGAATTCATGCGTACCAAATTGATTTGGCTCGGGAGCCATACCCCAGAACTTATTAACTCTTGTCGGGCGTTTGTCACGCGGACCAATACCATCGCGCCAGTGATACGTATCAGCAAAACAACCACCCGGCCAGCGTAGCACTGAAATATTTAACGGTTTAATGGCCTCTACTACATCATTTCTGATCCCCGCATTATTGGGAATTTTTCCATTCGGGTCAACAAAGATCCCCGGATAGATTAATTCACCCAGATGTTCAGCAAACTGACCGTGAAGATAAGGGTTAATCTGCCCAATAGTTTCATTAGGGAGTACGACGACACGTTGTACAGAATCCATGCTTCTCATCCTTTGCATTCCATATTTGCTAAAATATTATGCAGAAAAAGCCCAGAGGGTCTCAACATTTAAACAGCCAGAATACACTATCTTACAGCTCTACACACCACTCTATTGCCACAAACTTTTCTGTACGCTGCCGTGTTGAATTGAACCATACCTCTTAGACCAGAGCATATTGTATCACGATATTGGTACAAAGATGGTTACGATATACCCTTCACATTACACAAAAATCTACCCCACTTTTGAAAAAGGAAAATTTTCTTATTATGCCTGGAGTAGTTTCCCTTGAAAGAAATCGTTTTCTATTATATACTTCGTTTAGCGAAAACTCAGGAAATGTCTCCTGTAAAAGAGAGGCGTATAACGTCTGAGTGCGTCCTTTGTTCGCCAGTGCTGGCAAACGATATACTGCTTACATTTGATAGCATCATGGCTATCGATGCACAATTCAGGGAGGAATATGCGCATGTTTAAACGTTTCATCAGTAGCGGAATGGGAATAGTTGGCCTATCTTGCCTGGTGGCACTCCTTCTAACCGGGTTTTCCCATGCAGATATAGGAAGTACTCCTATTGCTCAGGCCGCCAGTACCTCAAAGATCGTTGTGGCTCAGGACGGAAGCGGTAATTATAAGACCGTTCAGGCGGCTGTGAATGCGGTTCCAGCCAACAACAAAAACCAAGTGGTCATTTACATCAAGAATGGCACCTATCAGGAAGTTGTGACTGTCCCGTCTAACAAGCCGTACATCACATTCTATGGAGAGAGCGAGAAGGGCACGGTAATCACTTATAACAACTATCATGGAAAGGCAAAACCAGGCGGGGGAACCTTTGGGACAGGGGATAGTGCCAGCGTGTTTATTCAAGCTTCCGATTTTAGCGCTTACAATATCACCTTCCAGAATACTGCAGGTGCAGTCGGACAGGCAGTCGCAATCAATGTTACGGGAGATCGTGCGATCTTCGACAACTGTCAGTTTTTAGGATGGCAAGACACACTCTACGCACAGACCGGACGCCAGTACTATGAGAACAGTTATATTACCGGGCGCATCGATTATGTGTTCGGAGATGCGACAGCTGTGTTTCAGAATACTGAATTTTACAATGTCAACAGTAGTGGTGGTACTATTACGGCTCAAAAGCGTATGAGTGGGAGCGAAACAACTGGTTATGTCCTTGTCAACGATAAAATCGATGGTGCACTTACGAACTCGACGTATTTTGGCCGTCCATGGGGTCCATATGCACGTGTGATCGTTATGGATTCTTCGATTGGTTCCGATATCAATGCGGCAGGCTGGGAGAACTGGTCGACTGCTGACTACCACAAAACCGCCTACTTTGCTGAATATAATAATACTGGTCCGGGTTCCAATACCTCCGGTCGCGTCTCCTGGTCACATCAGTTGACCACCCAACAGGCACAACAGTACTCGGTCAACAACTTTCTCAATCAGGATGGTTGGCTGACTACTGCGGAAAATTATCTCAATTCCGTGATTGCGGCAGGCTTTCCCGCATAAAAACAAAAGTGATCAAAAATTGAACAACGAAGCTTTTTGATCGAGTAAGGGGAGTGTCCTTGTGAGCGCCAGTTTCGAGAATGTGATTCCGGCCTGAACCGCGCGGATACAAGCCCACTCTCCCACTCAACAACCTTCAATTTGCAAACAAAATTAACGATTTTTAGCATTTTAGAAAAATAAGACTTGACAAGTAAACATAATCTTGTATACACTTATCGTAACGAGTCGCTATACCCTATATGTGTGAACCTTTGGAAAGCATAACACATAGAAAATGGCAACGATGAATGAACCGACCAAAGGAGGTCTGATCATAATGAACCGTCCCACCCATATTTACTTTACCGGACTTTATTGCTTGAAGCCCGATTGAAAACCATCACACTCTACCTGCGCCCCTACTTTGCTCTATGAAAAGTCATTCTTTCAGTAGAGATGTAAACCTTTACTAACGGATTATTTTCATAACATACCTACGTATCTACTAACTACGCAAAATAATAATTATGCCGTGGGCTGTTGCTAGCTTATAGTGAAAACCTGGGCCATCGTCAAGGGAGACAAGAAGGAGACCGTTACTTTTATGAAGAGACGTATAAGTCGTCGTCGATTTATAGAGCTTTCCGCAGGAACAGCAGTAGCAGCTTCGCTCGGAAGCACTCCTGCTTTTGCGCAAGCTACCACGACTGCTGCTGTTACTCTTGATGGTAGAGGAAGTGGACAGATCTTCATGGGAATAGGTGGCCTCAGTGGTGGTGGTGGAACCTCACGCCTGCTCTTTGACTATCCTGAACGGCAACAGAAGGAGATTCTCGATTATCTCTTTAAGCCCAACTATGGGGCTAACCTGCATATTCTCAAAGTCGAGATCGGTGGCGATACTAACTCGACCAATGGATCTGAAGCCAGCCACATGCGTAGCGCGACCGATCAAAACTATCACCGTGGCTACGAATGGTGGCTGATGGAACAGGCCAGAGCACGTAATCCCCACATAAAGTTCTATGGCCTCCAATGGGGCGCACCTGGCTGGTTTCAACTCAGTCCCGACATCGATCCAAACAAGAATTTCTGGTCCCATGACAACATCACCTACCTCATCAACTGGATCACCAACGCCAAAACGGTGCATGGCCTGAACATCGACTATATCGGTGGATGGAACGAGAGCGGCTATAACACCACCTGGTACAAGGATCTCAAAGCGGCGCTACTCAGCCATGGGCTGGCGACGAAAGTCGTGGCTTCGGATGAAGTTGGCTGGGCGATAGCCACCAATATGAAGAATGATCCTGTACTTAACGAGGCCATCGATATCCTGGGGTCACATTATCCCAACATTCCGGCTCGTACGCCCACACCGGATGCCATCAGCCTCAATAAGCCGCTATGGGCAAGTGAAAATGGCTCATCCAATTACAATTCAGGGGCGGGCAAGATCGCGAGCAACACTAACCATAACTACATCGACAAAAAGCTGGTCGCCAGTATCAACTGGAGCCTGGTTGCCGCCTGGTATCCAACGCTACCATTCGCGGGCGATGGATTGATGCTTGCCGAAGAGCCATGGTCGGGTCACTACGAGGTGGGCAAAAGCATCTGGGTCATGGCTCACTACGCACAATTTACACAGCCCGGCTGGCAATTCATCGATAGCGCCTGTGGGTACTTGAATGGAAACAGCGCCAATGGCAGCTACATCACGTTCAAGTCGTCCAATGGTAGCGACTACAGCGTCATTATCGAAACGGTGGGAGTCACGGCAGCTTCCACCGTCAATTTCACTGTCACAGGTGGGCTCTCCACTGGCACGGTGCATGTCTGGTCTACCAATCTGAGTTCAATCAGTGATAGCGACTACTTCGTCCACAGTCAGGATATTACCCAAAATGGTGGAACATTCTCGCTCACAGTGCAGCCTGGTTATATCTATAGCCTGACCACTACCAGCGGGCAGGCTAAAGGAACTACGACAGCGCCAGTTTCGGCAGAGATGCGCCTACCTTATATAGAAACTTTTGACTGGTATGAAAGCGGGAAACTGGCCCGCTACTTCTCTGACCTGATGGGTGCCTTTGAAACGGCACCGGCACACGGTAGGCGTTGGGGGAAAGTATATCGACAGGTGATCACCACACCTCCCATTGCCTGGCATAGTGGCTCACCGATAGCTCCTCTCACCGTCATGGGTGATCCGAACTGGAGCAATTACCTGGTCAGTGTAGAGTTCCTGTTAGAGCAGGCAGGCTACGTCGAACTGATCGGCAACCTCACCTCACAGGTGAGATTGGCAGGAGCGGAAACGGGATATCACCTGCGTATAGCAGATACGGGAGAATGGACTCTTTACAGAGAAGATGCACCAACGGCCAGCACGCGGACCGATACAACATTGGCCTCGGGTTCGGTCACGATTGGCCTCAACACCTGGCACACATTATCCCTACTTCTGGACAATGGCGCTATTCAGGCACTGATCGATGGGAAAAGGGTGGCAGATAGCAAAGATGCAAAATACGTCGGTGGCCAGATCGGTCTGATGGTCAGCAAATGGATCAATGCGCAGTTCGATAATGTTTTCATTCTGCCTGCACGTAGAGGTTTCATTCCTCATATGAACTATAAGATCGTCAATCACAACAGCAGTCTGGTGCTAGAGGTCGCAAACAGCGCTACGACTGAGGGCGCAGTGATCGATCAGAATACTGATACTGGCAGCAAGAACCAGCTGTGGACGTTCACCCCTGTTGATAAAAGAAACTTCGGGAAAGAGGACAGGGGAGAAGACGAAAATGCCCATTATATCATCAGGAACGTCAATAGTGGCATGGTACTTGATGATTTGAATAGTGCGACTACTAATGGCTCACCGATTGGGCAGGCAACGGCTAATCATAGTACTCATCAGCAATGGCTCATTACGGCAGCAGGTGGTGGCTACTACACAATTGAGAACGTCTTTAGTAGTCTGTTACTCGAAGTATCCCAAAAGTCTACGGCTGTCGGTGCAGTAGTTGATCAATGGGTCAGTACTGGTAACACCAACCAGAAGTGGAGCATTGTAGAGGCATAACAATTATTCGTTGTCAGGGACGACAGCATTTTTTATTCATGGTTCAAGGAGCATGGATGCCCCTTGAACCAGACCCGGAACAATCTCAGTGTTGTCAAGGACGATAGCATTTTTACTTACTGCTTCGAGGGCAGGGAAGGTTCTCGAAGCGGTGTTATCAAGGATGATAGCATTTTTACTTACTGCTTCGAGAGACACGGATGTCTCTCGAAACGGTGTTATCAAGGATGATAGCTGTTTTACTTACTGCTTCGAGAGGCACGGATGTCTCCCAAAGCGATGTTATCAAGGATGATAGCTTTGTAATTGTTGATTCAAGGAGTATGGACGCTTCCTGAATCGGTGTTATCAGGGATGATAGCTTTGTAATACTGGTTTAAAAGGTTAGGATAGCTTTTGCACCAGCATTCTGTTATCACGGACGATAACTGTTTTATTTGCTGATTTGGGGGCGCAGGATAGCTCTTGAGTCAGTATTATCACGGATGATAATAGCGTTCTGCTGGTTCGAGAGTGAGGGACCGCTTTCGCATCGGTACTATCACGGACGATAGCTGTTTTAAGCGAGGGACCGCTTTTGAGTCAGTACTATCACGGACGATAGCTGTTTTAAGCGAGGGATCGCTTTTAGTGGTATATCACGGACGATAGTGTTTTAAGCGAGGGATCGCTTTCGCGTCGGTATTGTCAAGGACGATAATAATGTTCTGCTGGTTCGAAAGGTAAGGATGGCTTTTGAGTCAGTGTTCTGTTATCAAGGATGATAGCTGTTTTACTTGCTGGTTTGAGGGATATGGATATCTCTTGAACCATTTTTATGCTTGTTCTGTTACCTCGCAAAACTCCCTATACGCTTTTTCCCACACATTCGTATTCTCTGGTTGATAGGTCTTAATAGGAAACGAATTGCGCACCACACGACGCGCCTCCTGCAGACTCTCTAGCTCACCAAGCGCAATACATTGCACCAGGAGATTCCCTATCGCCGTTCCTTCATGTGGGCCAGCCCAGACCGGGCGTCCTAACGCATTTGCCGTACACTGACACAGCGCCACATTCTGCGCTCCTCCACCAACCATATGCAGGCCAGCGAAACGCTTCTGCACCAACCCCTCTATGCGTTCGAGCACGAGGCGATGCTGTAGCGCCAGGCTATCAATGATGCAACGCAATATATCACCTATACTCTCCGGCACGCACTGCTCCGTCTGACGGCAATACTGTTGAATCTGGCGTGGCATATGTAATGGATTAACAAACATCGGATCATCGGGATTGATAAAGCACTGTAAGGGTTTAGCAGCGGCAATATGCGCACTTTCATCTAGATATGAGATGAGCCTGCCCTCATTGCTCCAGACCCGCCGACATTCCTGTAGCAACCACAACCCGGTAATATTCTTCAACAGGCGCGTCGTTCCATTGATTCCACCTTCGTTGGTGATATTTAACGCCAGCGCCCGCTCATTGATAATCGGCTGCGGCGTCTCCGTCCCAAGCAACGACCATGTGCCACAACTTAGATAAGCAAAGTCGGCATCTTCAGCCGGAACAGCGATAACCGCTGATGCTGTATCATGCTCGGCAACCGCAATAACGGGTATACTTGCAATTCCCACCTCTTCACAGACTGAAGGGAGCAAGTACCAGCATGCGTGCCCGGTTCCTGCGGATCGAGAAAGATCTGGTCAGGCAGGCCAAGCCGCGCAATCAACTCTCTATCCCAATTGCGACTATATGGATTACATAATTGAGAGGTCGATGCAACCGTCCATTCACTATGACGTTCAGCCGTTAGAAAATACCTGAGTAGTTCAGGAATCAATAAAAGCGTTTCAGCCTGATCAAGCAAGGGAGAGCCGACCTTCTTTAAAGCATACAACTGGTAGAGCGTATTAAGCGCCATGAACTGAATACCAGTACGTGCAAACAGTTCCGCGCGAGCAATATGTTGATCGACCTCCTCTAGCATGCCTGCTGTACGACCATCCCGATAGTGGTAGGGGTTAGCGAGCAATTCGCCGGACGGCCAAGCAGGCCAAAATCAACGCCCCAGGCATCAATTCCAAGACTAGCTATCTGCTCATAGCCTTGTAGACGCGTCTGTACCAGAGCCTGCTTGACCTCATGGAACAAACGCAGGATATCCCAGTGCAGATGATTATGCACACGGACAGGATCGTTGGGGAAACGATGCGTGTCCTTCACGGTCAGTCTGCCACCTCCTCATGCGTCAAGCGCCCAAGAACTGCTCGGCCACTGCTCGCTCCCAGATCGAAGGCAAGGACGTTTACCAACTGGCACCACCTTTTCCCCGCTCCAGAATCTTCTTGCCATAATCACTCGCCAGGTATGCACGCATCGGGTCAACGGGCACGCCCATCTCCTCACGTACCACCTGTAAAAGCGGAGTCACATCAAACTCAAATGCCTCGCGTACGGCGTTTTCCGCACCCAATACATCCTGCTCTTCCTGTGCTTTTGCAACCGCATCCAGATTGATGAGCAGCGCTTTCGCATACTGCGTCTGCACATTCAACACCGAACGGATCATAGCAGGTATCTTTGGCTCAATAGCATGGCTCTGGTCGATCATATATGCGATATTCTCAGCAGTTCGTCGGACACCAGCATCATTCTCTGCATGGGCATCGAGAATCTGATAGAATATGAGAAACAGTTCGTAGGGATTGATGGCACCCACTATCAGATCATCGTCGGCATATTTGCGACTATTGAAATGGAAACCACCCAGTTTCTGCTCATCCAATAGATAGGCAACGATCTGCTCAACGTTGGTTCCTTGAGCGTGGTGTCCAGTATCCACCAGTACCTCTGCTTGCGGTCCCCAGCTTGAGCGCCATATTGTAGGCCATTCCCCAGTCGCCAAGATCGGTATGATAAAAGGCCGGTTCAAAAAACTTATACTCAATCAGCATACGCATATTGGAATCAAGTGCTTGATATACCTCGGCGAGCGACTCCAGCAACCAATGCTTGCGCTTACGAATGCTGGCCTGACCGGGATAATTTGTGCCATCAGCCAGCCATAGGCTCAGGATAGACGAGCCAAGCGTGCGTGCGATCTCTACACATTCAAGCATATGAACGACGGCTTTGTGGCGGATGGCGGGATTGCTATTGCAGGCGCTACCAAAAATATACTCATCTTCTTGAAAGAGGTTGGGATTGATGGCACCAATAGAGAGTCCCAATGACTCCGCATGGCGTAGTAATTGCCCGTAATCCTCAACTTTATCCCACGGAATATGTAGCGCGACGGATGGGCACATTCCTGTTACGCTGTGTACCTGGGCGGCATCTTCCAGTTTCTCAAAGGGGTTGCGAGGAACGCCCGTCTGCTGGAAGACTTTGAAGCGTGTACCTGAGTCGCCATAGCCCCAGGATGGCGTCTCGACCTTGAGAGTTTTGAGACGCGCTTTGACCTGCTCTACGTCGATGCCCCGGTCGGTCTGTTGCTGTACGAAGAGAGTGTATGCTGAGTCGTTCATTGACCTGCCGTTCCTTTCTGAATTCTCACCGTATCACCATTTATTATGCCATACCGTTTTAGCGCGGGAATGCGGCTGGCACTCCACCGTCGACGGTAATCATACAGCCTGTCGTCTTGGCTGCTCTGGATGACGCCAGGAAGGCGATGGACTCGGCGATGTCGTCGGGCAGCACGTTGACGAGCAGAGTTGTGCGCTTGCGATAGTATTCTTCCAGTTCGTCCGGCTCAATTCCATATGCGGCGGCACGATCTTTGCGCCAGTCTGAGTTCCAGATCGCCGATCCCTGCAATACCGCGTCGGGTAGTACTGTGTTGACGCGAATACCGTATGCCCCTCCCTCAACAGCAATGCAGCGTGCAAGGTGAGCTTCCGCCGCTTTGGCCGTACTATATGCTGCTGCATTCTTGCCCGCATAGACAGAATTTTTAGAGCCGACAAAGACCATGCTACCACCAATACCCTGCTTTTTCATCAGATCGAATGCCTCGCGTGCGATCAAGAAATAGCCCGTCGCAAGCACATTCATATTCAGGTTCCACTCTTTAAGCGTCGTCTCCTCGATAGGATTAGCGGTCGCTAAACCAGCATTGTTGACAATCACATCGATGCCTCCATAGGCCAGAACGGCACCACGGAAGCTCTCCTTGACGGCCTCCTCGCTGGTGACATCGACTTTCACGGCCACAGCACGACCCGCACCATACTGCTGATTGATCGTTTCAGCCAGTTGTTGCGCACCTTCCAGGTTGATATCTGCGATGACGACATGCATTCCTTCAGCTAGAAAACGGCGGCAGGTTGCACTCCCGATGCCACCTGCACCGCCCGTAATCAGCCCGACATGGCGCGAGAATTCGGCCTCAGGTGGCAATAAGCTAAGCTTATACAGTTCAAGCGGCCAATATTCGACATTATAGGACTCGTTTTCGTTGAGCGAGACGAAGTTGCCGAGCGTTGTAGCTCCACGCATAACCGAGATAGCCCGATGGTAGAGCGCTCCACTGATCCGTGCCATCGCTTCCGACCTGCCCGTGTTGATCATGCCGATACCAGGAATCAGCAGCACGCGGGGCGCAGAGTGCCCAATTGTATCACCAGGATTTTTGTTGCGCTCGAAGTAATCTCTATAGTCTTCTTTAAAGGATGCAATACCCTGTTTGAGCTGTTCGATCAACTGTGGTACGGCGTCGACCTGTGGCACCCAATCAATATAAAGCGGCGTTCGTTTCGTATGTACCAGGTGATCGGGACAGGCCGCACCGACTTGCGAGAGTTGTGGCGCTTCATAACTATTGACGAAAGTGAGCACGTCGTCAGCATCATCATACGTAACCAACATACGTTGCTCTTCGCTGACGGTTCCTCGAATGATGGGCAGAACCTGGCTCAGAATATCACGCCGTTGCTCTGAAGCTAGCGCCGTATACTTCTCACCGCCGAAGAGCACATTACGTTGCACACGTGCCTCAATATACGCCTCAGCCTCATTTATAATGGAGATCGTCTTGAAATAAGACTCCTCAGACGTATCGCCCCAGGTTACCAGCCCATGTTTCTCCATCAAGACCAGTTCGGCGTGAGGATTGTTTTTTACGCCTTCCGCAATCATTTTAGAAAGTGTAAAACCGGGGCGCACATAAGGCACCCAGACGAAACGATTGCCGTAGATATCCTCGGCAAGTTGGCGGCCCTGTTCCGTACAACACAGGCTAATGATAGCATCAGGGTG
This sequence comes from uncultured Chloroflexia bacterium, assembly GCA_963731415.1. Taxonomy (GTDB): domain Bacteria; phylum Chloroflexota; class Ktedonobacteria; order Ktedonobacterales; family Ktedonobacteraceae; genus JACDAE01. The sequence goes on along the minus strand of CAVSVN010000011.1, from coordinate 403,825 downwards.
CGTATGATCGACGTGGGGAAAAGGCAAAAATGCATGTAAAAGGGTTTCAATTGAAGGGCGTGGATGTTTGCCATCGATCATGCAATGGCCCAGGTATGCAACCATCTCCTCGTCCGTCATCTCCGCACGCTCTAGCAATGGGCGCACATCCTCCAGGCGTAGACCGGTGAAGTGCCGGGCCTTCATGGTTGCCAGATCAGAACCGCTCCCTTTTACCCACATCACCTCAATGGGCCGCCCCCGAAAGTCGGTCTCCCTTGTCTTCATCGACGTATTTCCGCCGCCCCAATTCGCCACCGAGCGATCGGTGCCCAGTAGATTAGAACGATAAACAAGTTCATCGAGTCCGTTTTTCAACGCACGTGCGCTCTCCGGGTTCCATAAATTTGCGACCACGCAAGTCTCCTTTTAAGCAATACAAACTTCTATACCCGTAGTTCGCACCTGTCTGATCATCTCAGCTGGTGCTTTCCCATCCGTGATGATCATCTTGATACGCTCCAGGGGACAAAACGTAGCAAGAGCGACCGAGTCCCACTTGCTATGATCGATAATGGCGACGACCTCTCTGGCCGATGCCACGATAGCACGTTTCAGCTCCACCTCTTCGCTATTCACATCCGTCAGCCCTTCCTTGAGGGTAAAACCACGTGCACCTAAGAAGGCTCGACTGATATGAATTTGTTGTAGAACTGCGGCACCCCAGGTTCCAACTAACGAAAATGACTCTTCGCGCAGCATTCCGCCAGGAATGAGTACAGAGATACTGGGTAAGCCAACTAATATCATCCCTGAACGCAATCCATTCGTCACAACGGTCAATTCGCGCCTGGTTTTGAGCAATTGAGCCATGGCAAGGGCCGTTGTGCTGGCATCAATGAAGATAGTCTCACCATCCTGAACATAACTGGCGGCGGCAGCACCGATACGATCCTTCTCCGCCTGTTGCAAGTGTTCACGGACATCGAAGCCCATTTCACTTGTACCAGTTGTCGCCGCCACCGCTCCCCCATGGGTACGAACTGCGATCTTTTGCGTTTCCAGCCACGCCAGATCCTTGCGGATCGTGACTTCGGAGACGGAAAAGAGCTGGCTCAGTTCAGCAACAGTTACCCGCTGTTGCACCTCCAGGATACGTGCAATCTGTTGCCGCCGCTCATGGGTGAAGAGTGTGGAGGCGCTTTGCGAAAGCCCAACTAATTTTGCTCTGGTATGCTCTACCTTCATCTATTTTCCTCTTAATGAGATGTACTACGCAACTTATCTTCCAGAGAAAGGTATAACTATCCGTAACCTATCAGCCTTATCATACCCTATCTCCGAGGCATAAGTACATCTCATTTTTTCGGAAATGGTTTCTATCTACCATTTGATTGCTTTCAAATGGTTTTGATTACATTTAACATATTCCATATGGCCTCGTCAATGTGGTGATATTGTTCGGAATCAGGTCCCTACAGAAGATTTTTATCCTGCAGGTTTTTCAGCGCCGTCGCTTCCCAATCGGATACACCCAGGCCATCAAGACCCTGGATATATGTATTCCAGGAACTGGTGGTGAGGGGTTTCTGCCCCGTGACAAACTGCACCAGGCCTTCTTGAATGTAGCGATTGATGTCGGCCTGGTTGGCTGCTGGCTGGATGGCACCCTCCTTAGTCCCATCAGCCCAGGGCATGCTGGAGAATTGCTGTAACGTCTGCAAAGGTGAAATTGTGTGCCCGTTCTGAGTCTTGTAGCTGGGATAACGTGCACTGAGTTCAGAGGGACTATTGTTAAGGGACAGGTTGCGGATCTGAATATACGGCTGCGCTGGTGCAGAGGTGAAAGGCGTAGGTACGCCCGTGGTAGTGATATTCCCCTGAGCATCCAGTTTGTAATTGACGTCTTTCTGACCAAAGCCCGACAGATAGTAACCTTCGCCGGAATTGAGCCACTCTAACAATTTGGCGATAGCGGGACCTTTACCAGCGCTTATAGCTTTCTGCGAGACACCCCAGCTAAACCTTGCACTAGAGTAACTAGCTACGTCTGACTGACCATTCGGCCCAACAGGAGGAGAAAGGGGCACGAGTTGAGCATTGGGAAAATTCTGATCAAAGGGCTTATAGTTGGACTTGCCGAGCGCAGCAGCAAAATCTTCCCAGAAGATACCATATTTACCTTGCTTCCAGCGTGCCCTGATGTCATTCTGGGCCATTGTCGTCCAATCCGGGTCAATGACCCTCGCAGCGACTAACGACCTGATAAACTCGGTAGCTTGCAGGAAATTGGGATTACGCACACTCAACTGTAGCTTGCCGGAAGTACTATAATCCCAGGGTCCGGGGAGACCAAAAGCGCCATAAATGGGGGCAAAAAAGTTTCCTAATCCTTGTGGATAGGTAGTAGGATCGATTATTGCTCCAAAGCCATAGGTATCATTCTTGCCATCACCATCAGGGTCATGGAAGGTGAAGGCTTTGGTAACATTGAGAAAATCATCCAGAGTCTTGGGTGCCTGCAGCCCCAGCTTATCTAACCAGTCTTTACGGATAAAGTATCCTGCACGCTTGCCTAATGTACCAGCATCATCTGACAACGAATATAATTTCCCGTTGACGGTATTAATTTTGTTTAATGTAGCATTGCTGTAACGCTCTTTAGTCCTCTGCGGCATTAGCGGCAACAGGCTATCAACAGGAGCTACGATACCGAGCGGAACCCATTTAAGAAAAAGACTTCCACTGGTAATCTGGAAAAAATCGGGCAGACTATTAGCAGCGGCGGCGGCACTCATTTTGGTAACGCCATCGCCTCCCAATGGTAGCAGCTCGACCTTCAGATTGATGTTGAGCTTCTGACGCACAATCGTGTAGAGGCTCCAGTTAGAAGGTGGCGCTGAAACTTCTGGCACCGCTGGATTCACCCACATCGTCAGGTCTACGGGCGCGTTGGGGTTGCTGGATTGAGCGGACCCTCCACAGGCCGCCAGGACTGTGCCACCAACCAGAGCTGCACTGCCAGCAGCCATTGTACGTAAAAGTTGACGACGCGTGACAGGTAGATCAGCAATTGACTCTGACATAGGGGTCTGTTCGGGTGTACCGGTAGTTACTCTGACATATTGTGTTCTCCTCCCTGATATACACAAAATAATAGCAAAACGAAAGCCGCAGTAATGGACACGATCTCGACATAGGCTTGTAAATCGCGCCCTACAATGATTATTCTTTCAAGCCACCGATCAACACGCCTTTGGTGAAGTGGCGCTGAATCCAGGGGTAGATGACTAGCATGGGAAGCATCGTCAGGATCACTGCTGCCATCTTCAGCGCATCCTGAGGAGCTGAGCTGAGGGCGTTTTGCCCAACGTAATCGTTCATGCTAGAACCCATCAAAATATTGCGCAACAAAACAGGCAAAGGCATCAGATTTGTATCGCTCAGATACAAAATGGGCAGGAAAAACTCGTTCCAGTGACCCACAGCGTAAAACATAGCGATGGTCAGTAGGATCGGTTTGGAGAGTGGCAAAACGATATGCCACAATACCTGCAACTCGTTAGCTCCATCCATAATGGCGGACTCGCGCAAACCGACAGGTAAATTCTGAAAGAAGGTCTTCATGACAAACAGATTGTAAATGCTGATTGCACCCGGCAAAATCACCGCAGGGTAGGTATTGAGCAAGTTCAGATTTTCCACCACCAGGTAAGTCGGTATGATTCCGGCATTGAAGAGAAATGTGAACAGGATCAGTAGCAGAAAGATTTTACGACCCGGCAAATCTTTGAAGGTAAGGGCGTAAGCTGTCAGCGTCGTCAGGACCATATTAACAGCGACGCCCGAAACGGTAATGATGCAGCTATTGAGCAACGCTCTCAAAAAAGCATCCTGGCCCAGAAGTTGTTGGTAAGCTTCCAATGACCATTGATTGGGTGGAAGAAACAGGTTATAGCCCTGCAACTGGTTTTTCATCAGTGGTGTAAGTGACACGATCACAGCATACCAGAGGGGCACCACTACAACAACAAGCACAAGAATGAGCAGAATAGCTACTACCCAATCAAATGCAATATTATCGATGTTTCGCCTGACAGACTTTGACTTCATAACCACCAGCTCCCTTTCCGTTAATACAATCCGCTGCCAGCAAAACGCTTTGCAACACGATTGGCAACAACGATCAGTACCAGGCCGATGATCCCTTTGAAGAGACCAACAGCTGTCGCCAGGCTAAACTGGAAGTTCAAAAGACCCTGCCGATAGACCCAGGTATCAATCACATCTCCGACGCTGTAAACGGGAAGCGAATAGAGGACAAAGATCTGCGCAAACCCGGCATCAAGAATATTGCCCAGGCGCAGTAGCGTGACCAGCACGATCACATCTTTTATGCCAGGCAACGAAACATGCCAGACGCGCTGGAAGCGAGATGCACCATCGATAGCCGCCGCTTCATATTGAGATGGATCGATAGACAGTAACGCGGCCAGGTAGATAATCGCTCCCCAGCCCGTCTCCTTCCATATATCAGAGCCTACAATGATAGCGCGAAACCAGTTTGGATCAGTCAAAAAATCTATCGACTGAATTCCAACATGACTGGTAGCCTGGTTCACAAGGCCCTCACTGGGCGAGAGCAGGCCAATCAGGACGCCGAACATGACCACCCAGGAAAGGAAGTGGGGAAGATAAGACACCGTCTGTGTCAGCCGTGCCAGCTTCAAAAAGCGGGCTTCACTTAAAGCTATCGCCAGAATGATTGCCGGTGGAATGCCAAACAGCAGCTTCGCCGTGCTGATAATCAGCGTATTGGCGATAAGTTGGCCGAAATAGTAGGAGTGAAAGAAGGTCACAAAGTTATCGAAACCAACCCAGGGACTTCCCTCAACACCTAACACAGGCTCAAAATTTTTGAAGGCGATCTGCGCAATGTAGAGCGGCCAATAGCGGAAAACAGCAAAATAGATCAAGCCCGGCAGTAAGATCAGATACACCATCCGATAACGCCAGATACGTCTCAGTAGCTGCCTGACACGTCCAGGCGAACGCGTAGCTCGCACTGTAGAGAGAGGCATTGCTTCCGTACTCATACTTCTACTCCGAAATTCGCACTTGTTCCCGTCCTCGGGAACGACAGCAATAACATGTTGACATATTCTCTGGTCAACCGATAGACTTCGTTATTTAAGAAGGCCTGTCACTAAAGAATGATCACATTTTCCTGAGTGCCGCCAAACCAAGGGATGGACGTGCAAATCAATCGGCAAATAGCGATTAGCTTTCGATTGATACTGCTAGGATTACGTTAGCTTTTGGACCGCAAGGAAACAGAGAACGAGAAATAAACCTGCTAACCCTAATAGTAACGATATAAGCTCCTCTTGTCAAGCCTTTTTAGAAAACGTTATCTTCTTGCGTTACAATCCTTTTCTAGGAACCCTGGGGCATTGCATCCCAGGATAGGGGCGTTACCTTGCGTGCGCCCTACCACCCCACAACGCTCTTTGAGTGGGAACCGGGGCACACGCAAGGTGACGCCCCTATCCTGGAAAATGTGGGCAATCAAGCTTGACAGAGCACTATGCCAATCCAATGAAGATTGGCAGAACAACAGAGGTGTGAATTTCACAAAAACAAAGTATGTCATTAATTGTGCTTATAATGCGTTTGAATAGAACTAGACGCAGATAAACTTACGCTCCTGCACTCATGTTTCGCTACGTTTTGAATGATGACTGAATTGCTATCAGATCGTTACGATGCTTGACAAATTGTTTTTGGTAAGTTATCTTTTTACAGTAAACGTTTTCGATCTAACCATTTTTCCTATCGAACCAATTGCGTATCTTCTGAAGTACCAGAGGAATAACCAGAGCTCAAGGAAGAGGTGTACCCTTATGAATACCCATTTATGCAGCTATCTCCGTGCATTACCTCTTCGTCCAATTTGAGCAAGCTAGCGGCACTCTTGATCTCACAACATGCACTGACTACACGTGTGTCCGATTGCTCATGATGAGTGATCGGCACCAGTTCGACCAATTTTCTGCAAGGAGGAACGAAGTATGTCACAAACACGGCTACGGACTACACGGATGTGGGTCTCTCTCCTTTTCGCTCTTGGACTGTTTTCGGGAATGGGGCTGTACGCATCACCAGCCGCTCAAGCTCAGGCAACCCATTCCGTAAAAGCAGCGCCCGTCCAGCTTCAGGTGACGGGTATGACAGCGACGATCTCAAACAGCTTCTATACCATCATGTTTAATAGTAACGGGACTGGCTACTCTCTCGTCATAGGAGGGAAGGAACTCATCGGACCGGCCAAGGGATTTTATAGCTCGATTAATGGTGGAACAGGCTTCACTCCAACCGCACTAGAAGTCGTCACAAATACTCCTGAGATGGCTGATATCGCGTATATCAGTACCTGGGGCGAACTCCATTATGTTGTACGCAGAGATGTTAGCGGCCTTTACTCTTATTTTGTTGCCACTGGCATTGGAACGGTAGGCGAATATCGCACGCTCTATCGCGTGGATCGCAGCATCTTCCCAATGGCTTATAATGGCGAACATTCGGGGCCATTTCCCACCTTGAGCCAGATAGCACAGTCGAAGGTTCTTCAGGATTCAACGTACAATTTCCCGATGGACAGGTCTACACCAAATACGATGGACTACCTATATGGCGCAAGACATGTTCATGGTGTCTATGGTAGTGGATATGGCGTCTGGATGATTCCGCCCAGCCATGAATATTACAACGGTGGACCGATGAAGCAAGAGCTAATGGTCCATGTGGAGCGACAAGCGGCGATGGCGTTGTGCTCAACATGCTCTCGGCCAGCCACTTTGGCACGCCCGCGGTCACTATTCCCAGTGGCAAGATCTATGGCCCCTGGCTGGTCTATTTCAATAATGGAAGCATCTCCGATGCTCGAAACAGGCTGACTAAGGAAGAAGACCAGTGGCCCTACAAATGGCTATCCAATCCCCATTATCCCCTTGAGCGCACAACGGTTACTGGCACTTTGCGCCTCGCCGATGGACGGCCTGCTGCCGGAGCTATGGTTACCCTGGCACAACCTGGTGGTGATATCTATGCTCAAGGTGCCGATTATATCTTCTATGCAAAGGCCGACGATGACGGTCATTTCCGCATCTCCAACGTACGTCCAGGCACCTATAGCCTGTACGCTTACTCCACTGGAGGCAAACTGAAGGCGATCACGGACCAATATGAAAAAGACAACGTCGTCGTCAAAGGTGAACATGAGAATCTTGGGAAGTTGACCTGGACGCCTCCTACTATAAGCATTTTCTCTGGCAGATCGGCAAAGCTGACCGCAAAGCAGATGAATTCAAACTGGGAAATCTGCCCCGTCAGTATGGGCTGTTTAATCATGACCCCGCCAACCTGACCTATACTATCGGGAAAAGTAAACCAGGTCAAGACTGGTATTATGCACAGACTCAGGCGGGAACCTGGACCGTGGACTTCAACCTCAAGCGTACTTACGGCGGTACAGGCCATCTCACCGTTGCGCTTGCGGGTATGAGCAGACTTCGCCACTATTACAGTGGCCGTCAATGGGACTTCGGTCGGAGACTTCCCAGTCTTCGCTAATGATGCAGCCATTTATCGCAGTGCCAACCAGAGTGGCTACTATCATCTGGTTCCTCTAACTTTCCCGGCCTCCTTGCTACAAAAAGGAGCCAATACAGTGACCTTCCAGGCAACGAACGTGGCCAGCGGAGCTGGAGTAATGTATGACACGATCAAATTAGAGGTTGGTTGATCTCTTCTTCTACCTGGTGGGGAGGCCATGGAATTATAATGGCTTCCCTACTTCAACGGTAAAAAGGGACGTAGCGTGCTCAAATCTTGCCCAAAAACGCAGGCACACGTTTCCTTCGATAGAATGACCGGATTATTGCAAGGCTCGCCAGCTTATACTCTAGTTGCTCACTCCCCTCTCTATCTTCGGGGTCCACTACCAGAGATTACAAACTCGCCGCGAACAAACACAGAGACATTAGAGACGTTGGAAGTACGAGATTTACACTATCACTATCCAGAAACTGGGCGTGGCATTACAGATATAAATCTACGCATTGAGCGCGGAACTTTCACGGTCATTACCGGGCGTATTGGTGCAGGTAAGACAACTCTTGTACAGACCCTGTCAGGCCTGCTACCAAAAGACGGAGGGAAATCTTCTGGAACGGACAGCCAGTTTTAGCGCCTGCAACGTTTTTTGTGCCGCCACGTAGCGCGCCTTCACAGCTCAAGTGCCACACCTGTTCAGCGACACGCTGCGTGAGAATATCCTGCTTGGCCTTTCCGAACAAACTGTCGATCTGGCACGCGCTATCCACATGACCGTGCTTGAACAGGATATCGTCACTCTAAAAGATGGATTGGACACACTCATCGGAGTACGAGGCGTGAAGCTCTCCGACGGGCAAATTCAACGCACAGGGATCGCACGTATGCTCCTACGCGAGCCTGATTTGTTGATCTGCGACGATCTTTCCAGCGCACTTGATGTTGAGACCGAACAGACGCTGTGGGAACGCTTAACGACAACAACATGCATCGTCGTCTCGCACCGTCGCTCAGTATTGCAACGAGCTGACCAGGTAATCGTGCTGAAAGATGGGCATATTGAAGCAGAGCGGCCCCCTGAAAATAGTACTGGCGAACTGCGCAGAGATGCGCTCTATCTGGCATGGACAAAATACAAAGTGAACAAAAAGGTTTTCTCAAGCTTAACGATCTTTCTTTCGGATAACGAAGCGCATCGCACTCAGAGTTGGAGAAACCGAGCAGACCTTATTATCTACGACTCCCGCCTGCTGTCCAGCCGCAATTAACTCGCGCTGATCTACGTAAGCAGACTGTCCACGTTTAGCTGTGAGGAGCCAGATGCCACCGGATGGCGTGAGGTGCTCACGCCATTTTTTGAGCACCTCAATTACATTGGTTGTCTCATCTATCAGCGCTAGAACGATATCAAGCACTTCATCTTCTGCTGCAGGAGAGCGGCCCGTCCGTTCGATAATAGACTGGAATAGATCCTGGTCGATTTCACGTGCTCCATGAACAAATGCTACTGCCTGGCCTGGTTGGATACCCAACTTATCCAGAATACTACGATGCTGGTAATTTTTTTCTGGCATGAGAGTTTCCTGTTACATACTAGTGTCAACGGGCACGATCTGATGAGAATCCTCGTCAAAATACGAACCCTCCAACATACCGCTCAATGTATTCGTCACCCTCACCTCAACACTATTTATACCCTCGCGCAACAGAGAGCTTTCTCCACTCCAACGATACGGCGACCAGCAGCAGACGCCAAGCGTGTGTCCATTCAGCAGAACCTCAACACAATTGCGCATAGAAGAATTCCATCCCTCTGGTGCCAATACAAACGTCTGCTCACGCGGCAACGTCTCAAGCGAGATTTCACGCGTAAAGCTGAGCGTTCCAGCATAATAAGGATAGCCTTCTTGTATCCCACTCTTCAGCTTTCCAATCTCTGGTGCATTGACGATTGTTGGCACGCCTTGAGCATCAAAAGAGACACCAAAGGGTCCACTCAAGTATAGAGGATCGCGCACACCATCTTCATCTCGTTGCACCTCTACCCGCACAACCAGAGAATTCATGCCCTGCTTGAGGAAACTCTGCACATCGACTCTCTGTTGACGATAACCATGTAGGGATATGGGCATAAAATCCTGGGATGGAATTTCACGTCCATTCAGATAGAGCGTATAGCTTCCTCCGATTGCATCCTCATCCATCACTAACTTACAAGTGGGAGGAAGCTGCTCAACAAGAAAAGTTGTTTGATACCAGCAGCGGAGAGGATACGCTGGAGAACTATGCATCGGCGAACCAAAGGACTGCTTGAACTGTAATGGCAATGTTTGCTTGCTCGCAACATCGGCGCATTGATTGATGAATGGTCTAACCTCCACTAACGGCCAGTTCTCTCCCTTCTGTCCTTCGTACCAGTGCAGGCCAGAACCGACATTCTCGCTATCTAGAGCAAAATGGAAGGTACCAAAACGGAGGATGTTGTCCTGCATAGCTCTTAGTTTCCACTCAAGTTGAGCATCAAGTTGAGCTCCCCATATCATCCCAGGGCAAGGGAAACGTGGTCCCTGCCGAAGCGGAAGTAAACGAGACGGGCGACGTTGACGGTGGATTGCGGATCGACACGTAACAAATGGGATTTGTAAGGGGCAAAAGGTAGAATGATGGACCAGCCAGAAGCGGTCTTTTCAGCAGCAATGTAGTCGCTGACCTGACGCAATATCCAGGCGCTCAATGATCTGTTGTGGAAGGTGAAGACGTAGCGTTTTCTCTGTCCCTTCCTGATGAGTAATGAAAATAAGTTGTGAACCATCGGGCAGATCTCTCCGCCTCATAAGAAACGATCTGCGATCTCCAATTACTGGCTCTAAAGTGAGAGATGCAGGAACACATTCTTGTAGCAGGGTGAGCAAATGTTCCATGACATGAGAACGCTGGAATCCTCCGGTACTGGGAACGAAATAGGCTGCGTAGTCTCCTTTCGTCCAGGTAAGTTCTCCCTGTTCATTCTCCACGTTTTCCCCGGTTTGCCAATAATCCTGACACGGTGAGACTGGTAGACCGAACCATTGCAGTGCCTCCGCTTCGATATCCTGCTCAGAATCAATATGCTCATAAGGCAATAATCCCACGCTAATTACCTTACCACCAGCCTGCAAGAAAGCTTTCACCTGTGACCATGCTGCCGCTTCAAGATTGGTCAACGGAGGCAAGATAAGTGCTTCATACCGTGCCTGCCCAATCACAAGCCGTCCTTCCTCAATACTAGCTTCGGCCAGTAATTCGGGGTCAAGATGATCATAATCGACCTGGTGAAGCAACAATTGCTTGCACAGATACGCCCAGTCCTGCTTCAGTCGCTCTAACGCTTGTTCTTCTGCCGCGTCGTTTCCGCAATAGTTAAAGCTATGAAAGGGATTGCCCATAGCGGTCCAGAAGCTTGTTGTGGGATGTATTATAGCGATAGGAACGTACGCACGTCCCTGGCTCATGATATAACAGAGCCGTCCCGCATAATCGGCAAGCTGGCGGAAATGAGTCCAATAGGGATTTTGCAGGAATTGGGATGGTGGCGCATCATGTTTACGTAGGCCGCTGATGGAATAGAAAAAGGCATGGAGAACAAAGAAATTGATGCCGAGTGCTGCAAGACGATCAAGCATCCATTTCGCATCCTGCAATGTCATCGACCAGCCAACGCTGTGAAAGCATTCGATCATAGCCCGTTCAGTACCTAGCTGATTTGCAAGGGAACTGGCGATTTTAGGATCGGCACGCAGGCTATAAGCATTGAATCCAATATCCATTCCAGCGAACGTCCCACTTTTTCATGTGCACTATCGCCACCTGGAATATGGCTATGGAGTTGTGTTGTCATACGCATAGATGGCACTTCAGTAATATATTGCAAGTTATGCTGCTCACACCAGGCACTCACCTGATGATGATAGGTTTCTCGCAATAACGGATGGAGGCTTTGAAAGAACTGATATCTGACCTGCGCAGTCTTTTCCCCCTGCCCATAGAGCTACTGCTGGAAGGCTATCTACAAGCTCATAGCCATAGTGTTCACGAAAAAAGGCGGGGAGACGTGGCGACCAGGGAATACGGCTCAGCAGGCCAACTTCATCGGTGAAAAAACCCTTGATCGTCTGCCCAAATTGCTTCCCGAAAATGACGCGCATATGGCTCATATGTCGTGGCAATGAAGGTCTGCATAGCTTCCTTATGGCAGGGATCCACATAGGTGCCAAAATACTTAAACTCGTCGATCTCTTTTTCAAGAAAGATGAGTGATTCTCCAACGACCAGGGGGAACGTCCCATACCAGTTGCTTTTGTAGAGAGGCCGTGAAGAAACGTTTGTTGGTATACTTTGTGAGTCCGGTTGATTGAAACACGGATTGGGCCGGAACGCTGCCAATATAGGGAGCAAGGTCGATGGCCGGGGACCTGGTGGAGTCAATCACGAATTTGGCCTCTACAGTTTGCAGAGGGATAGCATGAGCGGAAAGTACACGCGCCCAGGGCAATTCATAGGAAAGCGTCTGTGGACCCTCAACGATTAGAGAATGGGGCAGCAGTTGGCGATGACGGGCATCGGGATGCTGAAGTATCACTTCTCCTCCGCTCATGCCACTGGGATAGGGATATTCATCGTACAACCAGGCATGTAAGCCATAATGTTCTGCGGCGTCAATAGCAAGGGCGACGAGACGAAACCACTGCTCCGACAAATACGGAACCTCTAAACCCTGCCGGGCGCAGATGAAAAAGCCTCCAACGCCTTTCTCTGCCATTTCTTGGATCTGGTGAACGATCTCTTCCGCATCCATCTTCCCATTCCAGAACCAGAAAGGGACCATGCGATAGGCTGTAGGAGGATTACGAAAGAAGGAATGAAAGGACATCAATATTCTCTCCATCTTAAAATTGCACTTTTTTCCAGGTGCATACAACGTACTTCCCGGATAGCGCATCCTTGCTCAAAACAGGTTTCATATTGCCCGGCGACAGGATCTCCATCCTTGCGGAGGAAATCCACGAAACCGGGTAGGGGCGTGTGCTTGCCACCGCCCGCGTGCCGACCGATTCGCGTTGCTCCACGCGGGCGGTGGCAAGCACACACCCCTACCCGGTTTCCCCTGATAGACGTAGATCCCAACGACAACAACTCATCCCGCTTCGATGAAGCAACTATTTTGTGGAATACTACTATTATATACCTCTATTTCACCGGTAATGTATCCTTCTCTAAGGGTGGAATGTTTTGCGGCAAAAATCTGAGCAGGAAAAGCTCCCTTACAAAGTTGGACCCTTAGAGAAGGATACGATATCATTTCACTTGTGCAGTTGACAGGCTTCTTATTTTGAGTGTACTATAATATAATAGAGTTACGCAATCGATTTCCCAATATGTTTTTTTGCTCATCAGGAGAGAAGATAGTTGGCTCGCAGGTTTTCAGTATATGTGATTTCACGAGGTTCTCACGTATATTTGCTCATCGGAGAGCAAATAGAAAGACTGATTTCAGGGAAGGAAGAAGATAGTTTTATCTTCAGTCTCAAAGGCACTTTGCTAGTGTCTCATATGCAAGGAGGACAAAATAATGTTTCGTCAGCGCAGGATGCAACTCATCTGTGTATTCACTGCATTTCTCACAATCACAGCGTTTGTGGTTATGCAGGTTGTAAACACAACCACCGCACGTGCAGCAACCAACCAGTTTCGGGGCGTGAACTGGGCGGACCCACGAGATAACTACGCCAATGACCCCGTAGTCCCTTCAGGCCTGTCGACCTCGGATAGCTATGCCACGACCTATGCGAAAGCCAGCGCGATCATCAGCGGGTTCGCGACGAATTTGAGCGCGAACACGGTGAGGATGCCGATCAATCCCTATAGTGTGAACGGCTCCTTCTGGGGATCGTACACCGGTGCGATCGACGCCGCCACCGCCAAAGGTTTTAAGGTGATCCTGGGTTACTGGGAGGGTACTGGCTCCCAAAAGGATGGCCTGATCGACAACACAACGAGCTTCTGGGCGATGTGGCAGACCGTCACGAGCAAATATGCCAGCAACGGCCTGGTCTACTTCGAGCCGATGAACGAGCCGTATGGCTATAGCCAGAGCGCGTGGGCCAATCTCGCCGCCCAGTGGATCAGCACTTATCCCTCGATCCCCAAGAATCGGATCTTCGTCAGCGGCACTGGCTGGAATGACAACGTCACCTCCGTCTGCGCCGACAGCCGACTCAACGGAACGTTCCTCTCCCTGCACCACTACGGCTTCTGGAACACCAGCCAGACGAGCTACTCTGGTTGGGTCACCGACCTCAAGAACCGCATCGGGTCCTGCGCCTCGCGCACCGTGGTTGACGAGTGGGGCGCTCCAATGACGACAGGGTTGAACTACAACGGACCAATCAACGGCAACTACTTCATTGCCTATGTGCAGGCCGACACCGACACCATTCGATCGCTAGGCATGGGCTCAGTGTACTGGCCGGGCCTGCGCAACGGGGATACCTACAGTATGGAGACGCTGAACGGCAGCGGAACTTCACTCTACCTCACCAACAACAACGCCTCAGGAGTGGACCGCCTCAAGTACGCGTATGGTCTGTCTTCTACACCCACTCCCAGCGGCTATTATAAAATCGTCAATCGTAATAGCGGCCAGGACCTCGATGTCAATAGCGCTTCAACGACTGCGGGTGCCGGTATCATCCAGTGGACTGATAACGGGGGCACCAACCAGCAATGGAGCCTCGTCCAGACGGGTAGCTATTATAAAATCGTCAATCGTAACAGCGGCCAGGACCTCGATGTCAATAGCGCTTCAACGACTGCGGGTGCCAGTATTATCCAGTGGACTGATAACGGAGGCACCAACCAGCAATGGAGCCTCGTCCAGACGGGTAGCTATTATAAAATCGTCAATCGTAATAGCGGCCAGGACCTCGATGTCAATAGCGCTTCAACGACTGCGGGTGCCAGTATCATCCAGTGGACTGATAACGGAGGCACCAACCAGCAATGGAGCCTCGTCCAGGTATAAGATTGGATAGCAATCAGAATTTCTTTTCAGCGAGAGGTGCAGGCTTATGCCTGGCCTCTCGCTTGCTTTTCATTACAGCTCAATTTCATACGATCTCTCCTAATTATTTATCATATCTTTTTAATTTGGCAGCCAGCAAAAAACAGGAAAAGAAACGTTTGAGCAGCTACAAACGTTATGACATACAAGGGCTTATTCGTCAAATCAGATTTATCATGTCCTATCTTTCAATTGCTATTATTAACTTATAAGAAACTTTCCATCAATAGGAGTATTTATGTCAACACAGACAGAGCAATCATTCATGCCTCTGCCTCCACATCAGGAGCCATTGGGGAAGTCGGCTTCAGGGAAGAGGCGTCCACCCAGAATGCGTAGGAAGCGCACCACCATTGCAAAAATGCTGATTTTGATCATACTTGTCTTCCTGGTAGTACTTCTGGGAAGCGATACTCAGCGGATAACGGCGAGACCCGTGAAGAAGTCTACTCCTCAGGTAGTGCTTGCCACTGGTCCTTTTATACAGCCACCGCTGGGACCCGATCAGGTGAATCAACTACGTCATCTTTCACAATATGTGAGTACACAAAAACAGATCAATGCGTATCTCTCACATATGACTCTCGATCAGAAGCTGGGGCAGTTCTTCATGGTCCAGTATTGGGGCCACACTTACTCACCCGACCTGGAGACGATGATCCGCGATCAGTATGCAGGTGGCGTCATTATCTACGGTGCACAGATGAATACGTTCGATCAGACCAAAAACGATATTGCACACATGCAGCAGAAAGCCTGGATGCCACTCTTGATCTCTACCGATGAAGAGGGTGGTTTTGTTCAGCGCATCATGAATATCTATGGAAATCGCCCTGGAGCACTGCAGACATATCAGACAGGCAATATAGCCAACGCGGCGAAGCTGGGACACAGTATCGCGCACGATCTAAAAGCGCTCGGTATCAACACGGATCTCGCACCCGACGTTGATGTGCCAGTAGTCATGGGGCCTGATCAGTACATGCGAACCTGGGGCTACACACCACAATCGGTAATCGATTGGGGTGGAACCTACCTGCGTGCAGTTCAGGAGGATAATGAGATTGGTACGCTCAAACATTTCCCTGGTCTTGGAGACGCCACCACAGATGCTCACCAGGATCTCCCCGTGGTCAATCGTTCGCAAGACCAACTCTACTCTACCGAACTGGCACCATACAAATACTTTACACAGACGAAAAATAAACTGGAACGGCCAGGCATGATTATGGCAACTGATGTCATGATGCCCGCGATAGATCCCACGATGCCTGGAGAACTTTCTCATACCTTCATCACAGACATTTTGCGCAATCAATTTGGCTATAACGGTGTAGTCATTACCGATGCGCTCTATATGCTGGGTATTGCCAATAAATGGAGCTTGCCGCAGGCGGTGGTGCTCTCAATTGAAGCTGGCGACGACATGATTCTGGGTGTGCGCGATTCTACTGGTCTGGCTTCCTCAGTTGCCGCTCTCAAGCAAGCTATCGCGAATGGAGATCTGTCGATGGCACGTATCAATGAGTCGGTGGCACGCATTATTGCTCTGAAGATGCAATATCATATCTGGCCCAGTACGCCGGATCGCTAATGCATTAAAGGTAGAAGTTCATTCTATCCATTTTCCAATGTGCAGCACGGGCCACGGGCTTATTCGCTGCGCTCATCGCGCCCCTACACCTGGGTCTCCCGGCTCGTGTAGGGGCGCGATGAGCGCAGCGAATAAGCCCGTGTGCACCCTCTCACCTCGCCAAAAAAGGGGCCATAAACTTTGACAAAGCACAACAACGGAAACTATTTTGCAAAAAGTTGATGTGCCTTATGCTTTTTTGTAAAAAGAGCAAGATAAGAGAAGTTTTTCCTTGCCTCATGAAGTATACTCTTCACAATACCACTTATAAAAAAATGATACGAGGGAAGAATTTCATGGACATATCAGCGCCCACGCCCAGCATCACCGTCTCCTTTCCTCCTGCACTGCGCTCCCGCGTTGGGGGCCATAGGAAGGTGACAACAACCGGACGCACGGTTCGCGAAGTTATCGATACGCTTGAACAATGCTTCCCCGGATTATCTTTCAATCTTTGCTACGAAACAGGACAATTACGTCCTTATGTGAATATCTTTCTCGAACGCGAAAACATTCGTTATCTACAAGGTCTTGATACTCCAGTCCTCCCAGGCGCTACTCTAGCTATCCTGCCATCCGTCGCTGGCGGTTAACTATAAGACTATTCAAGGAGAAAACATATGTCTCATCATGGATATACTCCGGGACACGTAATCATTGCAGTTGGCACGAAAAAGGGCCTGTTCCTCCTATCTTCAACGGATCGACACGTGTGGGATATCAAAGGTCCACTACTGAGAGGGCATCGTATCTACAGTGCCATCCTTGATCCACGCAATAATTATCGTCTCTTCGCCGCCGATAATGGAGATTTCTTTGGTTCTTTCCTGCGCTACAGCGATGATTTCGGCGAAACCTGGTCTGAACCGGAACACGGGCTACAATTTTCACAGGAGAGCGGCGAGAAACTCAACGCAATCTGGCTGATTGAACCTGGACGTGCTACAGAGCCGAACATTCTCTATGCTGGAGTCGATCCCGCCAGTCTGTGGATCAGTACCGATGGTGGCCGCAACTGGGAATTGAATGAAGGACTTGCTAATCATCCGACACGGAGCCGCTGGGAACCCGGCGGTGCAGGACTGTGCCTGCATACAATCATGGCTGATCCCTCCAATACTGACAGAATGTGGGTAGCTATCTCCGCTGTAGGATGCCTGCGTACGGATGATGCAGGCAAAAGCTGGAAATTTGTTAATAACAATGTTCGCACCGATTTCCTACCTACCAAATATCCAGAATTTGGTCAATGCGTGCATCACGTGATAAACAATCCTATACAAACGGATGTGTTATATCAACAAAATCATTGTGGAATTTATAAAAGTGTCAATGCTGGAGATGATTGGATAGATATTCAGCAAAACCTACCTTCCAGATTTTGGTTTTCCGATGGCATTAGATCCGCATCATCCAGAAACGCTTTATGCCATAGTTGAGGATCCAGAGACGCGTCAGAATATAGGAGAACAGTTCACGGTCTATCGGAGCGAGAACGCTGGAGAGCATTGGGAGGCACTGACACAAGGACTGCCGGCAGGTCCGGGTGTAGGATTAGGTGTGCTACGCCAGGCTTTATGTACGGATACGAACGATCCTTGCGGTGTCTATGTTGGCACTACCACGGGCCAGATCTTTGCCAGTGCGGATCGCGGCGAAAACTGGCAACTTATTGCGGATTTTCTGCCGCAAATTTACTCGTTGACGACGACTATTTTCATGTAGAAGCCGCGTCGTCAACCATTGACTCCAACGAATGGCAGCATTCCTAAAATGGAAGCCACAAATACAAGGTAATGCTTCAAACACCGTAGGGACCCGATTTATCACGTCCATCGATTTATCGGCGGGTATCTGACAAATCAATTCCTACACATACTATATGACAGGCCATGAATGGCGATGGACGCGATAAATCGGGTCCCTACGATAGTGGAAGCATTTCATGTATATGGGCCATTCTCTCTTCATTTTTGCAAATAGTTGGAGTCAATGGTCGGCAACATTGCCCCTTACCATCCCGCAGCAATCCCTTCAGCCCGTGGGTCAGACCCGCCCTGCATCACACCGTTTTCCGCATCAAAAACAATACCCTGCGCATACCCCATCGTCGTAAGCCAATCATCTCCTACCTGCACGACATGACCCAATCGGCGCAAAGCCTCTATTGTCTCAGATGGGAAGCGACCCTCTACCAATAACACCTCCTGACCTGTGTCAACGCCATGTAGCCAGCGCGGCATCTCAATAGCCTGCTGCATGTTCAAACCAAAACGGGCCAGAGCTGTGTAAACCTGCAAATGCGTCTGCGCCTGCCCATCGCCCCCCATAGTACCAAAGACAATAGCAGGCCGTCCATTACGTAAAGCCATTGAGGGGATCAACGTATGCAACGTACGTTTGGCTGGAGCCAGAGCATTAGCTGCCGTGGAATCGAGCGAGAAATAGGCACCTCGGTTTTGCAGAACAATTCCTGTATCATCGACGACCACTCCACTACCAAATCCCATATAGTTACTCTGGATAAGCGAGACCACATTGCCCTCTCGATCAGCCGTGCAAAGATAAACAGTATCACCTGTAAAGCTTCCCTGCGCAATTGAAGATTGTGTTCGCGTCGGATCAATAATGGCGCTCCTCAGATCGAGATAGTGCGCATCGATCAGTGCTAGCGGGTTCACATGCATGTATGCCGGATCGGTAAGATAAGCAGCACGGTCGGCAAATGCCAGTTTCTTCGCCTCTACCTCTATATGAACTGTTTCGGGGGCCAGAGGATTGCTTCCAATATCCTGCCGCCGATTCAACATACCCAGCATCTGTAATGCTGTAATGCCCTGAGTATTAGGAGGCAACTCGTAAATTTTAAGGTCGTTAAACGGAACGCTGAGCGGTGTCACCCACTCGCTGGAATGTGCGCCAAGGTCTTGCCGTGTAATCAAACCACCCTCTCTAGCAAAAAATGCAGCGATCTGATCCGCGATTGCGCCGCGATAAAATGTCTCACTACCCTCCTTTGCAAGCGTGCGTAGCGTGCGTGCCAGGGTTGGAAAACGCAGAATAGAGCCTATGGGGGGAACTGTTTTGTCAGGAAGGAAATGTGTATGCCAGGAACGATGCAGGCCAGGTAATGTACTGGCAAGCGTTAAAGCATGATGCAGGCCAGGGCCAATAGCAAAACCCTCTTCGGCATACTCAATAGCTGGCATAAGTACTTTTGTCAAACTCAGGACGACCAAAGCGTTTAGATGCTACCCCCCAACCATCAGCACATCCAGGAATTGTTACCGAGTGGATGCCCCGAACCGGCATGGTTGTATATCCCATTTCACGGTAGCGTTCAATAGTTGCGCTACCTGCTGAACGTCCACTCCCGTTGAGTCCATAGAGTTTTCCACTTTTCGCCTCGTAGATCATCATGAAAATATCGCCGCCCAGCCCACAGACAAATGGGTAGACGACCTGCAACATAGCGCTGGTCGCAATCACCGCGTCGATAGCATTCCCACCCGCTTTGAGAAGATCGAGTCCAGCTTCAGCCGCCAGATAGTGAGGTGCAGCTACCATGCCACGCCGGGCCAGTGTTACAGGGCGATGTTGGGGAAATAGAGCCATAATGTCCCTTTCATATAAAACATGCCAATATGCGGTTTGATTGCTGCAATAGAATAACTTCATAATACAACATCACTCTATTTCAAGGAGAGAAAATGAACGACAGAGAGAGAAAAAAGAATCAAAAGAACTGGACGCGCCGCGAGATGTTGGCAGCTGGCGGCGCAATGGTTCTGGGATTAGCAGCCTGCGACTCAAACGCCACCTCCACCAATGAGCATATCCCAACTAAAAAAATCAGCAAAGAAGTTCCAATTCAAAAATTGTTTACACCTACAACCATCCTTGATATACCAGTTACACTCGCATTTACTGGCGATGTTATGTTTGGCCGTACAGTAAATACGCGTCTGCTTGCTACTACGTCGAATGATCCCTATCCATTTACTTATACCGCCGATTTTCTGCGTAAGTTCGATCTCACGATAGGCAACCTGGAATGCGTTATTTCCAGGCTGGGTGCTCCGGTTGACAAGCCCGCACCATTTATTCTACGCGGGGATCCCCGCGCCTATGATCGTCTCATCCATGCAGGCTTTGATGTAGTATCTATAGCGAACAACCATAGTGGTGATTATGGCAAAGATGCATTTCTTGATGAACTTCTGACTTTACCCCGACACGGAATCATTCCAATTGGTGGTGGACGTAATAAACGCGAGGCACATACTCCAGTGTTCAAAATGGTACGCAACACCACGGTAGGCTTTCTGGCCTATGACGAAATAGCTCCATACTATTTCGCCGCCACAGACACAACTCCTGGTCATGCCTGGCTCGACGAAGAAAATGTGCGTAGGGATGTGCCCCTGGCACGTAAACAGGCAGATTTCGTCATCGTCTTCATGCACTGGGGAACCGAGTATGCCACCACCTTCAATGCTCACCAGCGCCATCTAGCCCAGGTGGCGATCGACTCTGGTGCCGACCTGGTAGTTGGTGCACATCCACACGTGATTGAACCATATGAGTACTATCGGGGGAAACCAATTATTTACAGCCTGGGAAATTTTGTCTTCGATTATATGGACGCCGAAGTGGTACGCCGGGGCAACATTCTAACGCTGACGCTCGACAAAAACCGTCTGCTCAACTGGAAGCTGGTTCCCACGCATATTGGCGCGTGGGGCGAACCTATAGTACTTTGAGAAATTGGGGCCATCAGGCGCGGAGTATCCTTGGCTCCTACCGCATGCTTCAGCCTGTAAAAATTTGATTGAACTAGATCTCTCTAAAATATTGAACATGGCAAATGTACTATCGGGTAAATATTGTAAAAAGTGGTCGTGACAATATACATCAGAGAGAGAAATTTCTCTGAAAGAGATTGAAGGTAGTAGTTGCTGCAACGCAACGGCTACACACAAATTTTTAGTTTAGAAAAGGAAACAAGCATGTTTTCGATCTTCAAAAAAGTATCTGACGCACAAGAGGTTGTCCTACAGGACCTGACAGAAGAGCAGTTGGCACAGGCCGCTGGCGGTCGTGATAATGATCATGATTGGGATGATCGCAAAAAGTGGATGAAACACCATCATCATCACCATCATCATCATCATCATCATGTGAACGATCATGACTGGGATGATCGGAATAACTGGAATAACTGGAATGGTGGTGGAACACAGTCAACTTCACAGCAAGGCTACACGACAACCGGTAATATGCACTGGTAAGATGGAGCCGCTGCTAATAGCACCCTATTCTTAGCAGCCAAAAGCTACCGATAATGCCGCTTCCCGCCGTTGTATTGAGATCGCCTGACGTTTTGCGATCAGTTGCTGCGACGGTAGCGGCACTTTTGCGGATTGATAGAGAATAGTAAACCTTACAGAGATATCCTACAACTGCAATAGAAATTACAAATATTTTTTCACGTACAAGGGAATGAGGTGGAGTGATGGCAACCGTAGATCGTTCAATTTTTCGCAAGCGTGCTTTAGATAAATACATGCAGAGGCAGGAGCTGCATGTCATCTTGCGCTTAGTTTCTCCACGCATGTTCGTGTTCCTGTGGGCATTACTTTTGCTCTCAGTCGGTGCAGGCGCACTCGTCTGGTCTATACAAGAACCAATCGTTATTCAGGGAAAAGGGGTAGTCGTTCAACCGAAAGCGGCCAATGGGAAAAATGGGAAGGCCATCGTCGTATTGATTACAATACCACCTGATCAACAGGCAAATTTAAAAGTAGGACAACCAGTCAGTATTAACATTTCTTCAGCGAATATTACCTTTAATAGTACTATCCAGACTGTAGAAGATGGCGTTATGAGTCCAGCTGCCATCACCACACAGCTTAATCTACCAATACCATTGACGCAAACACTATCCGGGCCATCGGTCGTTGCGCTCGCACCTGTGGAACCAATGTCCCTGGCACAGACCTATTTAGGAAGCCAGTGCCAGGCGCAAGTACAGATTGGAACACAGAGTGCGCTCTCCGTTTTACCCGGCGTGAATAATATTCCCGGCTATATGATCAACGTTCACCAGTTCTTTGCTAACGTTGCACAGACTATCCATAATCTTCTTAAACACTAGATAGAGGGATAAGTATTCATGGAACCTATACATGACAAAAACACTATTCCGGGATCTTTAAACCAGACAAGTAAGAGGCATATCATAGTACCTCCTCAATTAGCATCTTTGAACAATCACTACGACGAGCCAGATATTCCTGCTGGTTTGCCGATACTTCCATCGGAAGATTTCACATGGTACGAGGATTCCGCATCACCTTTGCCTGTTACTGCACCCAATCCCAGAACGCCTGCTACTGCGCCCAATCCCAGAACGCCTGCTACTGAAGCAACGTCCAGGACCCCTGCACCTGTACCTGGCTATGCTTCTCCTCCCCAATCTCCGTCAAAGCTCGTTCAAAGTACGTCCACACCACAACAACAGGAACAGCTTCCCCTTGTCAGAAGCCTTCGATATCCATCTAACCGCACTCAGGGCATTTCTAATCCGCAGTCGATGGGCAGCTATCGATGGGAACAACAGTCATCCAGGTATCCTGCCGAACTGCTCCAGATTATGGAGTCAGAGACGCGCGAGATGCAAGTTCTGACAACAAAACCTGCTAAGTCCTCCCGGCCAAAGGAAAAAGTTAAGAGGAAACGACGCATCCCTGAAATGAGACAGGTGACGGCAGTTGAATGTGGAGCTGCCTGCCTTGCAATGGTCTTAAACTATTATGGATATGGTACCAGCATCTCAGCGGTACAAGAACGCTGTGGAGTTGGGCGCGATGGACTTACGGCACTGGAGATCGTAAAATCTGCTCGCCTGTACGGATTGCGTGTACGTGCCGTCTCATTAAACCTGGACGATTTTCGCTACGTCTCCCTGCCAGCTATCGTACACTGGGAATTTAACCATTTCCTGGTCGTTGAACGCTGGTCTTCTAATCGCATAGATGTCATAGATCCGGCAATGGGTCGCAGAAGATTAACGCGCGAAGAATTCGATGAAAGTTTCACTGGCGTTGCTATCCTGTTAGAACCCGGAGCGCAATTTGAACAAAAAGCGCCGGAAAAAGCACTCACTCCCTGGTCCTATATGCGCTCACTGCTGAATGTGCGCACTATTCTTTTCCAGATCATCGGAACATCTCTACTGCTACAAGTGCTGGGATTGGGAGCACCGTTACTCACTGCGGTCATCATTGATCGTATCCTGCCGCAAAAAGATCCTGGTTTGCTCTTCATACTGGGCCTGGGTATGCTCATATTGATCCTCATGCAAAGCATTACAGGATTTTTACGCTCCTCCCTATTGATCTATCTGCAGACACGAGTCGATACCAATATGATGCTCAACTTCTTTGAGCACTTGCTTAGCCTGCCTTATCGCTTCTTTCAGTTACGCTTAAATGGCGACCTGTTGGCACGTATGAACAGCAATCTGGCAATTCGCGACCTGCTCACGAACCAGCTTATATCTACTATATTAGATGGAGGAACTGTCGTTGTCTAC
This sequence comes from uncultured Chloroflexia bacterium, assembly GCA_963731415.1. GTDB lineage: Bacteria > Chloroflexota > Ktedonobacteria > Ktedonobacterales > Ktedonobacteraceae > JACDAE01. Next base: position 379,903 of record CAVSVN010000011.1, on the reverse strand, counting down.
TTCATTATCCTGCTCTCTTTTTCAAAACTCCTTGCCGGGATAACGCTAGCCATTGGATCTGTCCAGATCGTGCTCCTGCTGATCACTTCTCCAGCTATTCGTCGTCTGACACAGCGCGACCTGGAAGCACAGGGAAAAACGCAAGGTTACATGAACGAAATTCTGTCCGGCATCGCAACCTTGAAGGCTGCGGGTGCCGAACACCGCGCATTTGCACGTTGGGAAAATCTCTTCTTCGATGAGATGAATATCTCCCTCCGTCTCAGTTACCTCTCTTCGGTTGTCGGCAGCCTGCTTGGTATCGTAGGTCTTCTTTCGCCCCTGCTCCTGCTGTGGATCGGCGCAATGCAAGTCATTAATGGCACAATGGAGCTAGGAACCATGCTCGCGCTCAACACATTGGCTATTCAATTTCTCGGACCACTCGGTTCCCTTGCCAGTACCGGGCAGTCACTGCAGATCATACGTGCACACTTTTCACGTGTTGCGGATGTGATCGGAACTCAACCCGAACAGGACCCGGCCCAGGTTCAGACGCCACACAAATTAAGGGGCCATATTGAGCTGAGACACGTGAGCTTTCGCTATGACCAGAATGCTCCTCTTATCCTCAACGACATCAACGGCAAGATTAAACCTGGTCAAAAGGTAGCTCTCGTCGGTAAAACAGGCTCAGGCAAAAGTACTCTCGGCAAACTGCTGGTAGGTTTGATTCTACCCACAAAAGGCTCCATCCTGTTTGATGGCGTCCCCCTGGATCAGCTTAATTACCAGGATGTACGTAGTCAATTTGGCGTCGTACTACAAGAATCTTTCATCTTTAGTGGCTCCGTGAAGGAAAATATTGCCCTCAACAACCCCGAAATGGATATGGAGCGGGTCATCGAAGCGGCCCGCATCGCAGCCATCGATGAGGATATTGAAAAGATGCCAATGGGTTACGATACGCTCGTCTCAGAAGGTGGTAGCGCCTTCTCCGGTGGACAACGCCAGCGCGTGGCTCTGGCTCGTGCGTTAGCACATCATCCCGCGTTGCTCCTACTGGATGAAGCGACCAGTGCTCTGGATGTAGTGACCGAACATACAGTCGAACGCAACCTGAGTCGCCTTCCCTGCACACAGGTCGTCATTGCCCACCGATTAAGCACCATCCGTAACGCGGACGTGATTCTAGTGCTCGATCAGGGACGCATTGTGGAACAGGGAACGCATGAGCAATTGCTACGCGGAAATGGTTTCTATACCCATCTGATTCAGACACAACTACAAAACGGTGAGATAGCAGCGGTCTAGGCAAAAAATGACCACTTTTTCTCACTCCATTGCTATAAACCGATGAGCAATGTATTATGCGTACATAAGTCGTAACGTTTACACGATTTTCGCGAAAGGAATGCAAGGAAGCTATGAAACGTACCACCATATTTCTGATCACGTTCGGAATAGGAATATTTCTTGTCCTTGGAGGAATGGTTGGTTGCGCCAACTCGTCACAAACGGCGCAATCTTCCTCACCTCAAACTACTAACGCCAGTAGTGGCTCTCATACCACTGGCACCACAGTAGAGATCGGACCCACCCCTACTCACATCGTCATCAACACCGTCAGTCAGAAGATACTGACTCTGGCAGACAATAATCAGCAGATAACAGTCAAGCCGGGCACGACGATTGAGCTAAAGCTGGACAATAAGGCATATTCCCGCTGGCTCGTTTCAATCTCACAGGCCAACGTGCTGATCCCCTGGGCAAATGCGCCGATGCCAACCAATGTACAGGGCATTTTCAACGCTGGACAATCTGGCACTGCACAAATTTCAGCTACGGGACAGCCCGTCTGCTCATCAAATGCTGCATCCTGCAGTAAAGCGTTACAACAGTTCGTGGTGCAAATTAAGGTAGACTAACGTAAAGAACGGATCTTCATTAGATAAAACACGCCGAAGAACGCAGATACGTAACCAGGCAAAGATAGGGAGAATCTGCGTCCATTAGGAGAAAAGGGGTAAGGGCGCAGGCAAGCCGACGCCCCTACCCCTTTCCCAATCCCAATATTTCTCTATTTTTCCTCCCCGGTACATGTGTCATACAATGTCATGTAAAGACACTCTCGCAACGTGCTCTTAAGTAGTCTGACCAGATCGAGTAAGGAAAGGTAGATAGAAACTCATGAAAACATTATCGCATTATATCGCAGGGAAATGGAACACCTCAACGGATAAAGAATGGACCGACGATATCAATCCTTCTGACGCAAGACAGGTTCTGGCACGGACTCCTCATGGTGATACCTCCAGTGTGAACTCTGCTGTCGAGGCTGCAAATAGTGCGTTTCCGGCATGGAAAGCTGCTACGGGACCTGCACGTGCCGAGGTATTGCATCGCGTGGCACAGGCACTCGCTCAACAGCGCCAGGAACTGGGCGAAGCCGTTGCATTGGAGGTCGGCAAACCGATTGGAGAAGCGTTGCAGGAAGTGGATCGCGGTGTAGCTATTCTGCGCTACTTTGCCGAAGAGGCCGTACATCCGATGGGACAGGTCATTCCTGCTCAGCAAGCGGGTAGTCTACAATTTACGATACGGCAGCCAATCGGCCCACTCGCCGTCATCTCGCCCTGGAACTTTCCGGTAGCTATTCCGCTCTGGAAGATCGCACCTGCCCTGGCCTATGGCAACACTCTTGTCTGGAAACCAGCAGAGGTTGCCTCATTGGTTGCCTCAAAAATAGCAGAGGCTTTCGCGGCTGCGGATGCTCCCAAAGGAATATTGAACTTGCTGCTTGGCAAAAGCTCTGTCATCGGAGAAGCTCTGCTCAATCATCCCGGTATTCATGCAGTGACGTTTACTGGCTCCAATAGCGTTGGCATGAGTATTGCAGCAACGGCTTCTCGGCGTAACATCAAATATCAGCTCGAAATGGGCGGGAAAAATGCGACGCTCGTGCTTGCCGATGCCGATCTCGATCAGGCGGCAAAACTGACTGCGGCGGGTGCGATGCGTTTCGCAGGTCAAAAGTGCACCGCAACCAGTCGCGTCATTGTGGCAACGGAAGTGTACGATCAATTTGCGGAACGGCTCAGCGCCGCAATTCGTGCTCTGCCGCTTGCACCTGCTATTGATACACAGAGCGCAGTTGGTCCGCTCATTACCGCCGATTCGCTGCAAAAAGTGCAGAGCTATGCTGAAAAGGGTCGCCAGACTGGCACAGCTCTGGTAGGAGGTCAACGGGCGATGGGAGAAGCTGTCAAAAATGGTTTTTTCTTTGAGCCAACAGTGATCGCTGACGTGCCCAACGATGCTCCAATCGTACAGGAAGAAGTGTTTGGCCCGGTACTTACATTGCAACGCGCACGTACGCTTGACGAAATTATCACATTAGCGAATAGTACGCAGTACGGCCTGAGCGTCTCTCTATTCACACACGACATCAATGCGGCACTGACCTATATTCAAGCAATTGAGTGTGGCATGGTACGCATCAATGGCGACACAACAGGCGTTGATCCTCACGCTCCCTTTGGTGGAATGAAATCATCCAGCTCACACTCGCGTGAACAGGGCACTGCCGCTGTAGAATTTTTCACAGAGATCAAAACCGTGCAGATTAATCCGGCAGGAGCATAATACATTATGGAGACGACACGGCACTTTCTCACTACGCTGGGCCTGCCCGAAGGCGACTTACATACCCTTCCAGACAGTCCCAAACGTTTTCCCGATGGAGCACAGTATCGCGTTGAGATTCCCAGTACAGAAGGTCCAGCTGCATTGGAAGCAATCGTTGAGGAAGCAGAGCGTTATCATATCATCATCCATCGCGTCTCTCAAGGTAGCGGTGTAATGCTGATGACGGACGAAGAGATCGTGGAGATGGCACAGAACGCTATTGCACATAAGATTGAAGTCAGCCTCTTTGCGCGACCTAATGCTGCGTGGGATACAGGCGCAATGGCGGTCTCAAGCGGTGGAAGGTCGGTGAGTTCACGCCTACGGGGACAGGATCAACTAGTCTATTGCCTGGAAGATGTGCGCCGGGCAGCCGATCTTGGTATTCGCAGCGTCCTGTTAGCTGACGAGGGTGCGCTCTGGGTAGCAAATGAGATGCGCCAGGCAGGTCTGCTCCCACAAGAGATGCAGTTCAAAATCAGTGTGATGATCGCCTATGCAAACCCGGCAGCTATCCGACTCCTGGAGCGCCTGGGAGCGGATACCTTCAACATTCCCACCGATCTCACACTGGCTCAGATCGCGGCTATCCGTCAGACAATCGATATCCCTCTCGATATCTATGTTGAGGTTCCCGATGATCTGGGTGGTTTTGTGCGCCTGTATGAGATTGCTGAACTGGTACGCATTGCCGCCCCGGTCTACCTCAAATTTGGGTTGCGCAATGCGCCGAATATCTATCCAGCAGGGAAGCACCTGGAAAATACGGCCATCGCACTCAGTCGTGAACGGGTCAGGCGAGCTAAATTAGGACTCGACATGCTTGCACGATATTATCCCGCTGCGGTCCAGTCTCTTCCGGGTGCCTCTGGACTTGCACTACCAGTAGAGATAGGTCCTATAAACTGAGGTGTATTATATCCTGCCTTGTTCCATACGTGTAGACTGCCGGACGACCAGGTAGGGAGAAATTAGTGTATTCGTAGGAGGCGGGGCATCCTCACTCATAGACGACAGGACGCTAGCTACAGCGATACGTGCCAGTTCGCGTTTTGGAATATGCACCGTAGTCAGTGGAGGATGAGCGTGCTCAGCCTCCATGATATCGTCGACGCCTACGACGGCTATATCGTCAGGTATACGCAATCCAGCATCGTCAATTGCCCGCATTGCACCCATTGCCATCGCGTCATTACCAGCAAATACTGCGCCAGGAGGCGTCTTCAATGCCAACAATGCACACATCTCTTGATACCCACTCTCAAATGACGAAGCACCCTGGCGCAGATAGTCGTGCGGTACAGTTATATTAGCACTCCGCAGGACTGATTGAAAGCCTTCAAGACGTGTGTGCTGAACTGGTAATTCCAGTATCGCTGCAATCCTTCGATGCCCGATTTCAAGCAGGTGTCGGGTCGCAAGTTCGCCTGCAGAGTGAAAATCGATATCGACAATGGGTAACGTGTTTGGAGTAGAATCTGCGTTCCACACGCTGAGAATCACAGGCTTGCCTGTCTGTGCTAAAGCTACGGCATCGCTGGTCGACGTAGCGCCTCCTATAATAATAAAGCCATCCACCCAACGACCGGCCTGGCGCTCCAGGTGTCGCGCACCACGTTTGGGATCTCCATGTGATAGTGCCAGCAAAATCTGGTAATCGTGCGCATCGGCAACACGTTCCATCTCCTCCACCACTTCGGAGAAGAAAGGATTAGCAAGCGAGGGCACCAGAAGCGCAATGGTATACGTTTTGCCACGTGCCAGGCCACGTGCAACCATATTTGGTCGATAGCCCACCGCTTCAATGGCTGCCAGTACACGTTTCCGCGTCTCCTCACGCACGGGAACACGGCCCGAAAGGACATTAGAGACGGTCGCAGCAGTAACTCCCGCCATACGTGCAACATCATTGAGCGTAGACATGGGTTATATTCCTCCTTTGCGTTAGCACGGGCGATGTCAACGCGGCCCCTACACTTGAACTTGACATTGCGTTGCACCCCTTAGTATAGTATATTTAAGCGCTTAAAGGTATGGATGGGAATTGCAATTTGGGTGCCCCATAGGGCCGTGTTGACGATGCTCAGGTATCACCAGATGCATCCGAATTCAATTTTTGCGTTCATATAGTTACCGATAAAGAGAAGGGAGCACAGTACAGTGGTGTACACCATCGGGGTAGACTTTGGTACGGAATCGGGACGCGCAGTCCTGGTTGATACACGGGATGGGCGCGAAATTGCAACGTCGGTCCATCCATATAGTGCAGGCGTCATCGACGAACGGTTGCCCGAGGGTGGTGTTCGTCTGCCGCCGGATTGGGCATTACAGGATCCCGCCGACTATTTGAGCGTCTTTCAACATACCATCCCTGACGTTTTGCGCCAGAGTGGCATCGATCCAGGCGAAGTGAAAGGTGTTGGCATCGACTTTACCTCCTGCACTATGCTACCAACAAAGCGCGACGGCACGCCACTATGTTTCCTGCCAGAATGGCGTGCGAAGCCTCATGCCTGGGTGAAGCTCTGGAAACATCATGCAGCACAACCACAGGCCGATCGCATTAATAAGATCGCCGAGGAACGCAACGAATACTGGCTGGCACGCTACGGCGGCAGATACTCCGCCGAATGGTTCTTCAGCAAGGCCTTGCAAATTCTAGAGGAAGCACCCGATGTATACGATGCGTCCGATCGACTTATCGAGGCTGCCGACTGGGTCATATGGCAACTCACCGGACAAGAGACGCGCAATATCTGTACGGCTGGTTATAAAGCTCTCTATCAAGATGGCAAATTTCCATCTGAGGACTTCTTTGCCGCACTTAATCCACGCTTTGCCGATGTCGTCTCAACACGCATGAGTACAGAATTACAGAAACTAGGAACGAAAGGCTGGCGGCCTTAGCAAGCAAGCGGCAGAGTGGACCGGACTTCCCGTTGGCACTCCCGTCGCCGTTGCTAATGTTGATGCCCATGTCACTAACGCTGCTGTCGGTGCGGTTGGGCCGGGTGAGTATGTTCTCATTATGGGAACCAGTACCTGCGACGTTCTGCTTGGCGAGGAACAGCACGAAGTCGCTGGCATCTGCGGCGTCGTCAAAGATGGCGTCATCCCAGGTCTGTACGCTTATGAAGCCGGACAGAACGGCGTTGGCGATATCTTTGCCTGGTACCTTGATCGCGCTGTTCCTCCTGATGTACATAACGCGGCGAAAGAAGCTGGCGTATCCCTTCACACCTATCTCGAACAGGAAGCGGCTAAGCTTCAGCCAGGCGAGTCTGGCCTGTTAGCGTTGGACTGGTGGCTGGGCAATCGCTCAACCCTAGTCGATACCGATCTCACCGGACTCATTCTTGGTCTAACGCTTGCCACCACACCTGCTGAAATCTACCGGACGCTCATCGAGGCCACCGCCTTTGGTGCGAAAATCATCATCGATGCCTATGAACATGCGGGAGTTCCAATTCATACCCTGATTGGTGCTGGTGGTCTGCCAGAAAAGAATCGATTATTGGCCCAGATCTATGCCGACGTTATTGGCAAACCATTGTATCTTGCGGGATCGTCCCAGGCACCCGCGCTGGGATCAGCAATTCATGCAGCGGTAGCGGCGGGGATCTATCCCGACATTCCCAGCGCATCTCATGCAATGGGAAAACGTCGACCAGAACCAGTTCTGCCGACGTTCCGAGTATCGCGAGGTATATGACGCACTGTATGCCGATTACGCTACATTGTATGATACCTTTGGTCGTGGCGCTAACGATGTCATGAAGCGGCTCAAGCGCATACGTTTCCAGGCAAAGGGAGGCCATTAATGTTATTACCTGAATTACGCGCCGAGGTCTGCCGTCTGCATGCTCTGTTACCAGCCAATAACCTGGTAGCCTGGACCAGCGGCAACGTCTCTGGACGCGATCCCGAAAGTGGTTGATCGTGATCAAGCCTTCGGGCCTTAAATATGACCAGCTAACACCTGAGAATATGGTCGTGGTTGATGTTAACGGGAAAGTAGTGGAAGGCGATCTTTCACCCTCCTCCGATACGCTTTCGCACTGTTATATCTATCGTGAGCGCTCCGATGTTGGGGGCGTAGTCCACACTCATTCGCGCTATGCCACCGCTTTTGCCGCCGTGGGACAGAGTATTCCATGCGTATTGACGGCAATGGGCGATGAGTTCGGTGGACCTATTCCTTGTGGCGGCTTTGCCCTCATCGGTGGCGAAGAGATCGGGCAGGAAGTGGTACGCACGCTGGAAGGATCGCGCAGTCCCGCCGCACTATTGCAAAATCATGGCGTCTTCACTATCGGCAAGAATGCGGAAGCAGCAGTCAAAGCGGCAGTAATGACCGAGGATGTTGCCGCTACAGTCTGGCTTGCTCGCCAGCTTGGTAATCCATCGTCGCTTGCACCCGAAGATGTGGATAAGCTCCACCATCGCTACACACATGTATATGGTCAACATTGAAGTATAAACTGTATCGATCACCTTAACGTTCAAATAAATCAAGTCATGGCAAATGGCGTAGGGGCGGAGCTGGCCTCCGCCCGGTAGCCCGCTTCTGCATCGGCACCCGGGCGGAGGCCAGCTCACGCCCCTACGCCATCGGGTTCCATTTCCTGCACGAGCGGCATTTTCGCCTGCCTCGCTTCAATTAGTTGGAGTCAGTGAGGCCAGCTCCGCCCCTACGAGTTCAGGGTGCTCCATCAGGAGCATGAGGTATTTGAAGGGTGTTGGAGTTTACAATACCTGGAAGTCAGACGACAAAAACGTATTCATTGAAATCGCAAACGGGCCTGTACCCTATCTTTTGATAGATACTATTTGAAGTAGGATTAGCCAGATCAGTGAACAGGCTACAATATTTCCAGCCTTGATCTAGCAATAACTGGCTAAGAGCGGCTACGCAGTTTGATGCATAACCATGTCCACGCTCTTCTGGCGGTGTATAGACTGGACCAATACTAATACTATTCATCGAGAGGGCGAGATTTATCTAGCCATTGAAACAATACATTTATCCGGCGTCTCCCAGATGTACATACTACGGTTCCGCACGTCAAATCCGGCCCTTTGCCATGCTACCTCTCGATTACCTGAATGTGCGGCTTCCTGGTCGAAGGCAAACATCCAATCCTTGATAAGAGTCAGGTCGTCTTCAGTGGCCACACGCAATTCACCTGCAGCACGTTCAGGCGGAATTACCTGATTTAGGGCAAATAGACGCTCAAGGAGTTCAACTTTATACTGCTGGCCCGTCTGCTTTGCCCAGGTCTGCGCAAAACTTTCGCGAGATCTGGGCCGGTCCTATCACTCCTGGGACAGGCCAGTTCCCGCCTCGGAGGTTCTGTATTAGCAAGGTAAATGCTTCGGCACTCTCGCCTTCCCAACCCGAAAGAATGAGATTATGAGGTGGAGTCATGCACGCTACTGCTAGCAAACCATTTTCATCTTCGACGGTCGCCAGGTAAAAGCTTGTGTAGAGCGGTGATGTTTTTATGCTGGCGGCAATGCCCAGGAGCAAGCTATTCCTGACTTCATCCTTTTCCAGCGTGGTACGTGTTTTCAGAAGAAATTGGTCTGGGTCTTGATAGGTGGTGATGAACATGACGTGCCTCCTTTGGACGTCGTCAACGCAACCCCTACGTTGGTGTTTTTACTCTCTTCCGTCTGGCGCACAATAATCTTTGCGACATGATCGGCAAATGATGTCTCAAAATAGGTACTGAGGCGCGTCCAATAGTTTCCTAGATTCTGGCGGCGTGCGAAATATTCCAGGTCGCGCGTCCATGAGATAAATGTATCTTCTTCTATCAACTTCTTCGTCCATTGGTGGTAGATATTCTCATGTAATGCTAACCACCAGTCAAGCAAGCTGAAATAACGCTCTTTGTCGATATCATCCAGATCGTCTAGATGTTGGGCACCCTGTAACCACAAAGAGGCTAACTCGCGACTTTGCGCGATTTGCAGGTTGAAAGGTGAAGATAATTCTACCAGTTTCTGCGTATTCGATGTCCTTATAAGTTTTGTGTTCTCTTTTAATTGATACCACACCAGGATGACGGAGACAACAAGGAAGATGCCTTGCACAATAATGGCAATGCTTGCCAGATCGTTAAGTGACATACGAATTGCTCCTGCTGCAAAATTATACTATTTTATGTAGTATATTCGCCATTAATGCGCACATACTCATACGAAAGATCACAGCCCCAGACAGTCGCCTGAGCAGCACCAAGGCCGAGCGAGACGGAGACGAGCACATCTGGATTGTGCAGATACGCTTCGAGTTTATCCAGATTATCATCTCCAAGCGGATGACCCTGATAGACGAGCAGGTCGCCAAAGGAGATGGAGATTTTTTCGGGCACGATATCCGTCTGCTCCTCGCACTTACCAATTGCCATCGCGATACGGCCCCAGTTAGGATCAGCACCGAAGATGGCAGTTTTGACCAGGGGGGAATTGACAATCGACTTGGCAACGCGTTTGGCCTGCGCAAAAGTGGTCGCCTCACTCACTGTTACCTCTATCAATTTGGTTGCACCCTCGCCGTCGCGGGCGATCTCTTTGGCAAGCTCGATCGTCATCGTCTGGAGCGCATGGCGAAACTCATCAAGATCTACTTCACCAGCCATGCCATTTGCCATAATAGCAACGGTATCGCTGGTGCTGGTGTCGGTATCGACGCTAACCATATTATAAGAGTGCTCAACAGCTTTTTTCAAGCACTGTTTCAATACATCAGGCGCGATTTTTGCATCGGTTACGAAGTAACTGAGCATGGTTGCCATATTTGGCTCGATCATGCCCACGCCTTTAGCCATCCCGACCAGCGCGGCATTGCCGATCTTGCAGGAGCGCATCTTGGGACGCGTGTCGGTGGTCATTATTGCCAATGCGGCCTGCTCCAACTGACCGCGTTGCATTTCGTGACCGATGCCCCGAATGCCTGTCCGAATTTTCTCCATGGGGAGCTGGCGACCAATCACGCCCGTTGATGAAACGAGCACATCTTCGGGAAGGATATCCAGTTCGGAGGCGATGAGTTGCGCCGTTTCATGCACGTTCGCCATTCCCTGCTCGCCGGTTGCTACGTTAGCATTCTTACTATTAATGACAAAGGCTTGCAGGCGACCATTGGCAACATGTTCGCGATCAACAATGATGGTTGGGCCACAGAAGCGGCTCTGCGTAAACATCGCGGCTGCCGAAGCTGGCACATCCGAAACGATCACTGTAAAATCGAGTGTTTGGTCCCGGATACCAATATTTTTTGCGCAAGAACGAAAACCTTGCGGCTGAAAAGGTAAGTTTTGCATAAAAAAGATTCTCCGGGTGTGATAAATCAGGGCGCGATAAATCGGGCCCCTACAGTGATCAAGCACTTTTGCTTTCGAGCAATGTGAGGGTAAAAAAGGCACCCTCACGCAGTTCCTCCCAACCATGAGAGGCATAAAAACCGCGTCGATATGACTCGCGATCACGCCGATTTATCAGGATCAGGCGTGCACAACCTCTACTGGACGCATGCTCTTTGATTGTATCGAGCAAAAGCGTGCCGATGCCTTCACCAGACACGGAAGGGTGGACGAATAATTCCGACACGTAGCCGTCGATACCACGCGAGAGAGCTGGAAACCAGTGTACCGCGCTATAGCCGGCTATGGTGCCATCGGCAAGCTCTGCCACCAGGATCGTATGTGTGCCTTCATGTTGACATTGCTCCAGGCGCTGTATCACCTGACTTTGCGTATACGTCGGTGTTTCTTTATTGATGCGCTCGTACCAACCGATCGCACGGAGAATTGTATCAATAGCCCCTGGCATCTTCCAGGGTTGCTTCTCGAATAATTACTCTCCAAATGCAAGGTGTGCCTCCTTCCAGAACCGCCCCACAATAATTATGGCCAAACAACAACCAGATTTAGAGTGATTTTAGCGCACGTAACCAGGATTGTGCGATCAATGCATGCCCTTCAAATGTTGGATGAACGCCATCACTCGCCCAGAATGCTGGTTCACGCTGCGTAGCCGCCTGGGCAAAAATAGCATCCAGCGGCACCAGAATAGCCGAGAACTCGCGTGCCAGGCGTCTGACCACTCCAATTTTAGGGTCCAGGTCTTCACGCCATGCAACACGCTCCTCAGATGTTGGCAACACAAAAGGCTCGCACAGGATCAACCGCGCATTCAGACGATCGCGCGTCTGCTCCAAAATAGTGCGATAGGCGGCTTCATACTCCTGTACCGACGTAGGATCATGCTGATCATAGCGCCGCCACGTATCATTAATGCCGATCATAATCGAAATCCAGCTTGGGCGCAGATCCAGGCTATCTTCTTGCCAGCGCTCACAGAGACTTACAGCACGATTTCCACTGATGCCACGATTGAGAAAGCGCACAGATTTCTCTGGATAGAGCGCAGAAAACCAGGCTGAGGCCATCATTGCATAGCCAAAACCCAGATGATTGCTTTCGTAGCGATCACGGCCAGCATCAGTAATACTATCCCCCTGAAAAAGGACCACAGCTCCATCTTCAATCAGTGATGACATGAATCTCTCCTTGTATAGACTTCAGTCTTTAACACTTTCAATCTGTTCTTACGGGTTCAGGATCAGGACAGATCCAGACAATAGCCATGCTAGACAATCATGTTCTAGCAGAATTGCCCTGATCAGGATCAAAGAATTTCCTCTTGTTAATTCAGTTGAGGATGCTGAAACAGCGTATCTCCTCTCGAATTACAGACACGGCCTCGCTCAGAGGTACGATGCGACTCTCCTTTTGGGAACGCAACTTCAATTCGATGCCGCCATTCTTCAGTGAACGTTTGCTGATGACAGCACGTAATGGCAAACCAATCAAGTCAGCATCGTTAAATTTTATGCCAGCACTTTCGCGACGATCATCAAAAAGTACCTCGACTCCAGCGCTGAGCAGTTCGGCATAGAGTTGCTCAGCAACCTGGCGATATCTCAGATCGCTCCAGATCGAGACCAAGCAAAGCTAGATGATAGGGCGCAACACTGAAGGGCCAGAGAATACCCTTTTCATCGTGGCATTGTTCTACAATAATACCCAGCAAGCGACTGATACCGATGCCATAACAGCCCATCAACATTGGTCGGGCGATGCCCTCAGCATCGAGGAAGGTGGCATCAAACAGCTCGCTATATTTTGTACCGAGCTTGAAGATATGCCCCATCTCGCTTCCACGTTGTGTAGAAAGCGTGCCACCGCAGCGTATACAAGTAGCTCCATCGTAAGCAGAAGCAATATCTTCCCAGATATCCACGCGAAAATCACGTGGATAGTTTACATTCTTTACTATGATAATCAATGCGATTTGCACCCGCCACAAAGTTATGGCCCTGCTCGAAGCGAAGGATCAGCGATAATAAGTATCGCCGTGCTTTTGCCCTGCGGCGAGGTAAAGCCAGCCACAATATCAGCGGCACGCAATTCTTCATCGGTCGCAAGATGCAGATCAGCAGCGTTGATGCCAGCCCGGTAGAGCGTGTTGGTCAATTTGACCTCGTTGACCTCCAGATCACCACGCAACGCTACCAGAATAACACGCCCATGAGCAACATAACAGACCGATTTGAGCGTTTTAGCTTCCGGTATGTTGAGGAAAGCAGCCAGATCATTAATGGACTTACAATGAGGAGTATAGACCTCTTCCAATGCCGCTTCTGCCTCATCTGGCAAGGGCATACGCACAAATTCGGCCTTCTCACGATTGGCTGCATAAGCACATGTATCACATTGCATAGCATCATCTTCGCCCGCCTCTGTTAGGCAATGAACTCGTGCGAGTCCTTGCCCCCAATTGCACCACTATCGGCTTCGATGGTGAGAAAGCGCAGGCCACAACGCGTGAAGATGGCATTGTATGCCGCACGCATTTTGTCATAACTGGTGGCAAGTCCTTCCTCGTCTGGCATCGAAGCTATAGAGATCCATCATCAAAAATTCGCGGGTGCGCAAGAGGCCGCCACGTGGACGTGGCTCATCACGCAATTTGACCTGGATCTGATAGATGAGTTGTGGGAGGTCACGATAACTACGCACAAAGTCTTTTGCAAGCAGCGTTACAACCTCTTCATGCGTAGGACCAAGCACCATCTCGCGTTCTTTACGATCCGTAAGACTAAACAAGACCGGACCATAGCCTTCCACACGCGTCGGTCCTCCATTGGCGGGACGCTTCTCCCAGAGCTCTTTCGGCTGGATGACAGGCATTGTAACCTCCTGCCCACCTGCACGATCCATCTCCTCGCGCACGATACGCGAGATTTTCTGGATGACACGGTTGCCCAGATGGCAAGAAGCTATAGACGCCAGAGGTTAACTGGCGAATAAAGCCTGCACGCGTCAGCAGTTCTGCATTCCCACCTTCAGAATCGCGTGGAGCTTCACGCAACGTGGTCGTCAATTGTTGCGAGACACGCATATGGCCCTCTCTTTCTTCTTATACATTTCCACTTGACCTCTTTAGTTTGACGGAAGTTTCCTCGCCGCAAATTGCATTCCCATTCTTCACAGGTTGCCGGCTTCCCGGTATAGAAGCAGTTTCCCTGGACACCGCCTTCTGGCTGATCAAACGGAATCACGCGCAAGGTTGCCTTTGTCTCCTCTTTGATCGCCAGTTCGGCGGCGCTATCTTCGGCCCACTTCACGCGCACAAAACCACGCTTCTCCGCGATGATCTCTTTGAATGCATGCATACGTCTCGGCATAGTGCATATTCTGCTCACGGAACTCCAGGGCACGCTGGAAGAGCGCTTTCTGCACTTCCTCTAACAAGGCGGGCAGGCGCGTCTCCAATGCATCAACAGAGACTACTTCTTTAGCGCGGTTATCGCGCCGCACCAGCACAACGCTATTGTTCTGCACGTCGCGCGGCCCGATCTCCATACGCACAGGCACGCCACGCATCTCCCACTCGTTGAACTTCCAGCCCGGCGTATTCTCGCTTACATCGACTTTCAGGCGCACTTTTCTCTTGAGCAGCTTCTCTACACGCTCAAGCAGACCGCTTACCTTTGACTTATCGGCATCATTGCGCCAGATCGGTACGATCACGACCTGGTGCGGTGCCAGGCGCGGTGGCATAATCAAGCCAGCTTTATCACCATGAACCATAATCAAACCACCGATCATACGTGTGCTCATGCCCCAACTGGTCGTAGCACAATATTTGCGCTGCCCATCAGAATCCAGGTACTGGATATCGAAGCTCTTTGCGAAGTTATTGCCCAGATTGTGGCTGGTACCTGCCTGCAAAGCTTTCCCATCACCCATCAATGCCTCGATAGAATAGGTGCGTAGAGCGCCCGCGAACTTCTCGTTCTCGCTCTTACGGCCTGCCAGAACTGGAATAGCGGCATCTTCCTCGGCAAAGGCAGCGGTAGACCTCCAACATCAAGCGGGTACGCTCTTCAGCATCATCAAGCGTGCGATGAGCAGTATGGCCTTCCTGCCAGAGAAATTCGGAGGTGCGCAAGAACAGTGCTGTGCGTTTCTCCCAGCGCATCACGTTATTCCACTGGTTGATCAAAAGAGGCAGATCGCGATAACTCTGAATCCAGCGTGCATAGCTATGGCCAACAATAGTCTCGCTGGTAGGGCGGATCGCCAGTGGCTCTTCGAGTTCCTCGCCACCACCACGCGTCACCCAGGCGACTTCGGGTGCAAAGCCCTCGACATGTTCGGCCTCACGCTCTAGAAAGCTGCGCGGAATAAGCAGTGGAAAGTAAGCATTTACGACATCGGTCTCTTTAAAACGCTGATCCAGGTGCTGCTGAATGTTCTCCCAGATGGCATAGCCATAGGGACGAATAATCATGCAGCCGCGCACCGGTGCATGATCGGCCAGTTCCGCTTTAAGTATTACCTGGTTGTACCATTTTGAAAAATTGTCTTCCTGGTCGATAATTTCCTCGACGTACTTTTCATCATTAGCCATAGCTACCCCTTTTTGTGTATTCCATTGGCTGGAAAATGAGCATAAAAAAACTCGTCCCCAGTAAGGACGAGAGTATAAACCCCGTGGTACCACCTCATTTGAACTCTACATCGCTGCACAGTTCCGCTCACGCGGTCGAAAAACAACCGCTCCTCATAGATAACGGTGAGGTATCCGGTCAGTTTGTCACTGACGCTCCCAGGTGGGTTCGACGTGGTATCATCGACCGACTTGCACTCTCTCGGCTCGCTGTTTGATTGTCCCAACGTGTACTGATCCTGGTCAGTGCGTTCACCCTATTTTGTTCTTTGCGCCAAGAATACACTATAGCACGGGATGTGTCAAGCGTTGAAAGAAAATTGAAAAATGGGGTGCCGTCATTTTTTCGCGCCATAATAAAAATATGTCGGTAAAAGGATGCATCAAAATAGAGTTCGTCTATCCAACAGCCGTGCTATAATACGCTTGTATTTTGTAGCTTTCTCTATGCCTACACTTACTAATAACTCTATTTTTATTATTTATCAAGGAGGAGAAGTATGTCACTAGAGGAGAACTATTCTGGGCATTATAGGCTCTTACGACCGATTGGGAGTGGTGGGATGGGCGAGGTTTATTTAGCGGAAGATACTCGTATTGCCCGCCGGTGGCCGTGAAAGTTGATTACGGAGCGAACTTGATCCTTATCCCAATGCGCCCGGCACGCAAGAAGCCACGCGCCTCTTCCAGCGCGAGATGAAAGCCATTGCCTCACTTGACCATCCCAATATTTTGCCGTTGATCGACTTCGGTGAACAGACGGTCAATCAAGGAACGTACACCTACCTGGTTATGCCATATCAGCTCGGATGGATCACTGGTTGACTGGTTGCAAACGCATGGTAGTGGTCTTCTTCCTCTGGAAGAGATTATTTCCCTGGTTCTGCAGGCGGCTGACGCATTACAATATGCTCATGACCATCAAATTGTTCACCTGGATGTGAAAGGCTTCGAATTTCCTTGTGCGCATACGTCAAGGCACGAAACTTCCGGATCTTTTGCTCACAGATTTTGGCATCGCCCGCTTTCAGTACGGCAACATCGACGGCCAGTCAGAATATACGAGGCACCCCAGCTGCCATGGCCCCAGAGCAGTGGGCCGGAAACCCTGTTGCAGCCAGCGATCAATACGCCCTGGCTGTGATGAGCCTATCAATTGCTTACCGGGGTGGTCCCGTTTCAAGGGAATATGCAACAGATGATGTACAAGCATATTCACGAAATGCCACAACCACCCAGCATACATAACTCTCGCATCCCATCTACTGTAGATGCAGTTCTCTTACGGGCATTAGCAAAAAAGCCGGAAGAGCGCTTTCCTACTGTGCAGGCATTTGCACAAGCTTTGCAAAATGCCCATGGAAATAATGTCGAACCTACGGTGCAGATATACTCCTGCCTCACTCTCTTAAGCGGAGCGGAATATTATATCCCAACCGAACCAATGCTCCATTCCAAGCGGAAGCGAATATTCCTACAACCCGTATGCATCACCACCACCATCGCCTCCTACTTCCCTTTCGTTCAAGCAGGATTCAGCCTCTTTGCCGCAACGTTCTTCGGCAGGCAATAAGCTTTCTCGCACAATTATTCCAGTCCTGGTGGTAATCATCCTTCTTCTTGGAGGAACGGTCGCATTTGCATTTACGCACTTCAGGGTTTCTACACCAGCGGGGAATGGGAGCCTGCTTGCAAACAACAATACGCCAGCTCAACGTCATGCCAACGGCGATCTGCGACAAAGTTCCGACGGTCCCTCCACACCAACAACGGGTCCAACCAACGCTATTATCTATGGAAAACTTCTTTACACAACATCGACTCCGAGCGGACAATGCGACAAGGGAGGAGGACAGTGGGCTGACTATAATCAGCCCTGGACTACAATGTTCAGTTGTGGGCACGACGATCAGCAATCCCAATTCCATCTCCCCCAACCTCGTCGGGACTCTTTTGACGGCCACACCAAACGGCACCTATCCGAATGACTATGTGATAGAGGCGCAGATGCAACAGGCCAATATCTCCTCTGATTTTGGAATCTACTTTCGCAATCAGCCGGGCAGTCAGCAAGGCGTATATACCTTTTTCATTCATCCCAACGGCACATGGGGAATGCATATATTTACGATAACGCCAGTGGAGTGCAAACTCAGATGGTGTCGGGGACAACATCCTATTGAAAAGATAGCCCACTCCTTATGACCATCGTCGTGATGGGAGCGAACTTCACTTTTTATGTCAATGGACAACGGGTGGGTAATGCCTATGATACGACATATGGGAGTGGAACGACTGGAATTGCTGTTGATGCAGGAGGAACCATTGTGGTCAAGAGTTTTAGCCTGTATGCGGTTGCATAATCATTAATTTGTAAAGCATTAATGAAACAGTTGGAAGTCCCCCTGGAGCATCTTCAGGAATATTTACAACTCTCGGTGTGTTGGCATTAAATAAGGTGTGGCACGTTTGTTATCTGCACCTGTGGAACCAATACGCTTTTCCAGTGTGAAATATATAGCAGGTGGAGTTATTCTTTTGTAAATCATTGTTAAGGAGCTTATTGCTAATGCGTCCTCTTATTGGTATTACTACACGTGCAGGTACACGTTCGGCACATAATCATGAACGTCCTATCGATTATAGCAACTCAAGTTATATTCATGCTGTGGAAGATGCTGGCGGTATGCCTATCCTCATCCCTATTCTGCAAGATATAAATGGATTACAAACGCTCCTTCCGCACCTGGATGGTCTTTTACTGCCTGGCGGCCTCGATATTGATCCACGCAATTATCATCAGCAACCACATCCGCTTTTAGGAACACAAATCCCTCGCTTGATACACTAGAACTGGCACTGGCACATTGGGCTTTACGGGAGAATATTCCAACGCTGGGCATCTGTCGCGGTATGCAATTACTGAACGTGGCACTGGGTGGCGACCTGTATCAAGATCTGGGTGAGCAATATCCAGATAGTTTAGCACATGCCAGTTGGGATCTACCGCGCAATCAGTTTGCCCATAATGTACAGGTTGAAGCGGGTAGCCGAATGGAAAAGATCTTTGGGCAGAAGGTTCTGGAGAGCAATAGTCTGCATCACCAGGGAATCAGGAAACCAGGAAACGGTTTATCATCAGTGGTCGTTCTGGAGATGGTGTTGCCTGAACTCATGGAAGTTATGGATCATCCTTTTATGCTGGCTGCACAATGTCATCCTGAAGAACTTTATCAGTTCAACCCCGGTTGGGCAAAGCTCTTCTCAGCTTTTGTGATGCGTGCATACAGAGAAAGACACAGCAGGTAGAAACGTTGAATAGTCGAGGATTATGCAGCTTAACGGAGCATCCTTCCATTGCTAAGTTACAGGTACGCAATGCCCTGACCCCAGGCAATGAATGATCAACTTTCGTGTACTTTACTCCTATGATACCTGAACGCCAACTGGATCAATTCTTCCTCTACCTGTTGCCATACTACGCGCTCGGCACTTGTTCTATCCAGGGGCGTATTCGTCACTCATCGCGCTACGCATAAGTTGAAGAATGCGCTGTGGAACCTGTAAGAGCAAAGGACCTTGCACCCAGGGATGAGGCAACATATGTAAAACAATTTCTTTCGAGCATAGAATTCCTCAGGTGCAAACGCTAACGTCATTAAAACAGCACATTTCTGAAGCAATTGCAGATGAGGAAGGCTGAAGGCACCGGGTCGTGTACTGCAAACGTAGAGTATAGCAGCGCTTTTATCCATACGCACAACAGGAGCGGCCATCTCGCTTGCAATACGGCGTATCTGGGAGTCATGGGGGCACGACGCTCGTTCTCATGATTGGATGCGAAATAACTGGTAGCCTGGAAATGAATATTCGCTGACGAGGCCACAGACCAACATATTTCTCTGCGTTCTCAATAAGAGCAGGTATCCAGAAAGAAGCACCTGTCCCGCGAATGATTCTGCGCCAAGCATAATAGTTTGAGTTTCCATATTGCCATCCACGGAGGCGTACCCATCCCATTACACTTCGCAGACTACGCAAACATGCTGAGAGGGCGTTTGACATTTCAAAAGCAAGATCGCCACGTGCTGCAATTCAGGGTCAAGTTGTTCCAGGAGATATTGAAGAATCATCTTGCCTAGCGACCAGAAGCGCATATTAGCAGGAGTAGTCACATACGTATTAAAAACACTGGCATAGAAATCGGATGTCACCTCATAGACAGATTCGGCATCCTCTACATGAAGCGCAATATCAGGAAAATCGCGTACAAGCAAGTTAAAGAGGACGTTCCTCTGTTCAGGCACAACATCAAGCAAGCGACGAAGATTATCTAGACGCGGTATACATTTCATTATTCACCCAACGTGTAATGGTGATAGGATTGACATTCAGTTCTCGCACAATCCGCTCTCGTTCCTGAGGATTGCTCGTGATCTCTGCCAGCAATTCACGCCATGTCTCTGATCCTTCCATATCCCTCCTCTTCTTACAATTCCATATGCACAATAAATATAATACAGTGAGTATTAACTGCTGTCAATCATTTTGAATCTATCAAACATATGACTCATGCATGACATAGAGTAGCCATTTTCGTTTAGCTTGAAGCGTATCAGCTCTCACTATCGTGTAGATAAAGAGTATCTGCTCTTGAGGGAGAGCTGTGTCGCTTCCCATATGCAGTACAATCATTTTTTACATTGGAACGTCAGCAAAAGGAGAACATGACATGGCGGATATAGCATATTGCGTCAAATGCAAAGAAAAGCGGGAAATGAAAGATCCACATCACATTACCATGAAAAACGGCAAACCCGCTCTACAGGGACAATGTCCCGTCTGTGGCACACGCTTGAACCGTATTCTGCCCGCAGAGAAGAAAGCATAAGCGTTCTTTTGGATGTCATTGTATGATCCGAGTGGAAGTATTGGATGTTTTCATCAGGATCGGGCTTATTCCACTTACGTTGCATTGCTGCCCCTACGGTAAAATTTGCGTATAAGTGGCATAAGAGCAAAAAAGGGTCAATACCCTTGTAGCGAGCGCAATAGCAACGAAGTGGAATAAGCCCGTTTCCTCTGCCTCCTGGTCCCAAATCAGTTTATTTTGAGCACATCGAGGTACTATTTATGAAAACAACAATTATTCGTACGCGGAAAAAAGATGAGGTTGTAGATATTACGGAGACGGTGGAAGAGGCTTGCGGCAGATGAACGCGTCGGATGGCATCTGCGTTGTCTTCGCCGCCCACACTACCTGTGCACTGACTACAGCCGATCTTGATCCAGGTACCGATCAAGATCTTTTAGATGCGTTACGTCGCCTGTTACCAAAGATCTCTTATCGGCACCCACATGATCCTCGCATACACCTGACCATATTCTCTCATCAATTCTTGGGCCATCACTCATGGTTCCCTATCTGAATGGTCAACTACAACTTGGCACGTGGCAACGGATTATCCTGGTTGAGCTGGATGGACCACGCCAACGTACAGTGCATATCTCCAGCCTCAATTCAGATATGTAAGGATAATTTTATATATGGCAAGGCAAAACTGTACACCCCTGGTCATAGCCATTCGCAACATGACCGATCAAATTGAGGCGCTTAGCAGTCAGATTGATGATGTCGAAAATCAGATCAATGGGCTTGACGTGAATAATCCACAGGCAGCACCACTGCGACAACAGTTGGATACACTAACGCAACAAGAAACTGGGCTTTATAACGTATTGAGCAACACACACGACGAACTGAAACGGTGTCGTAGCGGTGAACTGGTACAATAGGCTTGTGAACTTTTCACGGGCTTGTGAACCGCGCCCCTACCAGTCTTTCAGAAGGATGCTCATAGCTTTTCCGCCATGAATTGAACCGGCCAGGGCGCTACAGCTTCCCAGGTGCCATCCTCGCATACGAGCACGCCGGCAAGGGAATGAGTAGCGTAGAAAGTCTGCACCTCGTTTCTTGCCAAGAATAAATGCAACTTTGGCCGCAACCTCGGCCTGCTCGCAACGTGCGGCGACTACGGTCACTGACCAGAGGCCACTCTGTGCCGAGGTGCCTGTACGTGGATCGACCAGGTGATGGCGCTGTTGACCTCCCTGCTGCCAATGGCGACGGGCAATCCCAGAGGTTGCCATGGCTCCTTGGCGCAAAGGAATGTTCCATGATTGCTCTTTGCCAGGAACTGCTATCGGCCATTGCTCCGTCTCCGGCGGAAAACCCAATACAGCAAGGTCTCCTCCCGCATTGACGAGGGCCGTTTCAATACCTGCCTCGCGCAAACTATTCAGTGCAGCATCAACGGCCATACCTTTAGCAATGCCCCCAAAGTCCAGGCCGATACCCGACGAGGAGCGTGACGCAACGCTGTTCCGCATCTAAGCTGAATCTGCCGCCAGCCACCACCGGGAGAGATGGTTATTGAAGCAGCAGGCTGCACGGAAGAGAGTTCATCAAACGTGCGATCATAGCCTACCTGCACCATCTGCCGCAAGAGCGTTGGATCATACACGCCCTGCGTGGCCTGTGCCGCGACAAGCGCCGTTTCGAGTACAGAGTAAAGCAGATCACTTACGACAACTGGCTTCCACTCAGCAGCATTCAGGCGCGACAATTCGCTCTCAGGCAAAAAACGGCTCAGTGTTTGCTCCCATAAAGAGAAAAGGTCCTGCACGATCTGCGTTCCCTGTTGAGACTGCCCCTCGGGAAGTAGTAGAGAGATAGCAGTTCCCATCGCCCGAAATTGTGTTCGGCTCATCCCAACTGGTAAAGACCAACCGTTTCAGGAGGTATGGGAGCCTGAGTATGGCCCTGAGTTATTGTCTTGTCCAAAACCGTATCCTCCTTGTCCTTGTCTTGCCTGTCATGATTGAAAAAGCCACCAGAGTCCGACGGTGCTCTTTGATAAACTGGCCTCCGAGGGATCCTGTTGCATGGCAGGAGCACCCCTGGACTTCCCTGGCAATGTAAACTGTATTTGTAGTACACTATCTGACTTGCCACCAGGCCAGCTAACGTCCCAAACCCCAACAATGTAGCCACGACAATGTAGCCCTTTAACGTCTGCACACGCTCCAGCACCTCGTTGCTTAGATAAGCGTTTGACCGCTGGCATAGGCCTGATCTTCTCTTGCTGGTAAGAAGGGGTTAACGGATATGAAGTAGGCCGCTTCATGCGGACGCACATTTTCCGTTGGCTGGCTATAGAAGTTCGTCCATTCCAGCGAAGTATCATATGGATTATTATTGTCCATTGCTTCTCCTATCTCAAGCGACATGCTTTATCTTCGCAGAACAGCAATACATAAAATATAGTCTTGCGGATCACTATCTAGATCATAATCAATAGTGATAAGAGAATCAGCAGGATTTTGTAAAAGGTTTGTAAATAGTTGGATCTGATGGGAAATGAGATATGAGGAGAAGAGCATAATTTTATAATAAGGGCATAATGTTACAGGTGGAGAACGGGCTTATAAATCACTCCCCTACATCAATACATCCTCTATTTGGTTGCTTTTCAACATCACATTGCAGGAGGGGGCGATATCAAGTGCTTTTCCAGCATTGCTCGCAATTACACAATGTTCTATTTTACCCTCCCCTCCATGAGATATCCGGATACCGCTTTGTTTACCAGCATGTATCTTACTAGTATTGAATACATGGATTTCCACCATTCATGATCGTCACATTTGCGAAACCGATTCGCGCTAATATCACTATACTCAATAGTTCCTTTTCCGTTATCGGTAACCATAATGCCACTTTGCTCACTATCATGAATGGTGCAGAGGTAAAAATATGGGGTACTTTCTGTAGCTATTCTCACATTATCAGAAGTATTGGAGTAGATAGCACAATCCTGATAAGAACCCTTCCCATCCTGGTAAATCTCTATACCATATTGCTGATTATGATGAAGCTGACAACGGAGAAGAAGGGGATTGCTCTGGATGTAATTGCTGCACCGGAACGACCATTCTTATATAATTCGCAATCTTCAAATGTTCCCTGGCCGTTATCGGAAATGAAGAGGGCATGACCTTGATTATGATGTATTGTGCAATGTCGAACGGTAACATTGCCCCCGACTGAGACTGTAATTCCCGCATCGCTATTCTGCAAAATATCACAATATTCAAGCGTTCCTTGAGCATTATTAAAGATGGTGATGCCATGTGAAGCACCATCATGGATAGTGCAGTAGCGGATGGTCGCTTTTGTCGTGGCGTTTTGTATAGCGATACAGGCCAATGAATTGGAGGTAATATCGCAATCTTCGATGAACAATTGACCCTGGGGAATTGCAAGAGCTGAGTAATGATTGTTCTCTCGGCTGGCCTGGCAACGGAGCGTAAGGCCTCGTAATGTAGCAGAATTCGTTTGCATTAAAACACAATGACTATCCGTGCT
The DNA here is from genome assembly GCA_963731415.1 of uncultured Chloroflexia bacterium. Classification (GTDB taxonomy): domain Bacteria; phylum Chloroflexota; class Ktedonobacteria; order Ktedonobacterales; family Ktedonobacteraceae; genus JACDAE01. The sequence continues at coordinate 355,782 of CAVSVN010000011.1, read as the reverse complement.
CTCAAAAATAATTCGCTCTTTCGGGCCACTACCGACGATTGTGATATCTCTATCCAGCAGCAAACTCTCTCTATATACCCCCTCTTGAACCAGGAGAAATGCATTAGCAGGAGCATTGCGTATCGCTTCGCCAAGCGTTGTATACTGACCACTCCCATTCTGAGCCACAATCAGGCTAAGCTGTTGATCTGAAGGAAGCAACATGGGTTGAACATTAACAACGGGTTGGACAGCAATAACAGGTACGTCTGATGGCGGTTGAAGCTGATGCATTTTCTGTATACGTTGCAATTCTTGCCTGACAACGGCGGTATCCGCTGGCCTTTTATTCTCTTTCATCTCAAGCATTTGCATAATAAGCACCTCTAACTCAGGGTTTCCAGGGAGTAGAGGATCGAGATCGAGAGGAAGGAAGAGAAATGGGGTTAAACCGGGATTGGTACCGGAGAGGAGATGATAAAGGGTTGCACCCAGGCTATAGATATCTGAGCGGATCGTTGTCTGCATGCGCCCGTATTGCTCAGGGGCGGCATAGCCAGGCGTGCCCAGATTTACGGTATCTCTGGCTTGGCCTGGCTTAAAGAAACGCGCGATACCGAAATCGATCAGGTAGAGATGATTGTCATCAGTCATCATCACATTGTCAGGCTTCAGATCACGAAAGATAATTGGCGGCTGGTGGCTATGAAGATATGCTAACACGGTGCAAAGTTGCAGAGCAATTGTGATGACCTCTGCAACAGGAAGCTTTCCGCCTGGAGCCTTCTCCAGACGCTTCTCCAACGTCTCTCCATCAATATAATCCATGACGAGATACCAGCGTCCGTATTCCTCAAAGTGATCATAAATACGCGGCAGATTAGGGTGAGAGAGATTGGCAAGCAGAAGAGCTTCATTTCTAAAAGCTTCAATGGCCTCCTGTGTCTCCTGCGCGTTCATACCATGCATGCTCATCTCTTTGACTGCACGAATAGCATTATTAAAAAGCGCATCTTCCGCTTTATAAATAGCACCAAAACCACCCTGACCCAGCTTTTCTATAACAGCATAGCGCTGCTTGAGTTGATAAGAGACTCCTAACAGACCTGTAGCAGTTGTAGGTATATTGCCATAAACAATTTGAGGCCGCCCACATGCATAACAAAACTTTGCATCCGAACGATTGGTAGCACCGCAGTTATCACAAAATTTAATAGGAGAACTCATAAAATAATTATTACCTCTTGAGAGCACAATTCTCTTTCAGAATGTCTCTAAAATAGCAGGTTGAAACAGCTTATGTCAATTATAATGTTCCATGATTGTCCCGGACAATGTAGCAATTGAAACATTGACAAAAAAGAACGGATATGGTACTGTCACTATAGGGAGGGAAAACGTTTACTGTTCAACCATATGAGGAGAAAGACAGCTCCTTTACAAGTATTTTCTTCTGTATATAGGGTACGTACGCGATATCTTGCCCACCTTATAATTGAGCGGCAGATAGATTTCAAATAGGAGTGTAACGATGCGCACTATCGGCATTATTATGAATGGAGTCACCGGACGCATGGGTACCAATCAACATCTCGTGCGGTCTATCGTCGCTATCCGCAAGCAAGGTGGTATTCAGTTGCCTAATGGGGAGACATTGCAGGTCGATCCTATTCTGGTGGGACGCAACGAGCAAAAGTTGCGCCAACTGGCAGAAACACATGGCATTGAACGTTGGAGTACAAACCTGCAAGAATGCCTTGCCAACCCTTCCGATGAAATCTATTTTGACGCACAGAGCACCCCTTTACGGAGCGAGGGCTTACGGGCCGCAATTCGTGCCGGAAAGCATATTTATTGCGAAAAGCCAATTGCATCGGATCTGCCCACAGCGATTGAACTGGTACGCCTGGCACAACAGGCTGGTATCAAACATGGTGTAGTGCAAGATAAACTCTTTCTCCCTGGCCTGCTCAAGCTCAAACGCGTCATCGATAGTGGCTTTCTGGGAAAGATGCTCTCAGTACGAGGAGAGTTTGGCTATTGGATCTTTGAAGGCGACTGGCAGACGGCGCAACGTCCTTCCTGGAACTATCTCAAGGAAGATGGCGGGGGTATCATCATCGATATGTTCTGTCACTGGCGTTATGTGCTGGACCAGATCTTTGGTGAAGTACGCGCGGTCTCCTGCCTGGGCACTACGCATATTCCTGAGCGCTTCAATGAAAAAGGCAAACGCTATACGGTCACGACGGATGACGCCGCTTACGGCACCTTTGAACTGGACGGTGGTATTATAGCCCAGATCAACTCTTCCTGGAGCGTGCGCGTCTATCGTGATGAACTGCTGAGTTTACAGGTTGATGGCACCCTTGGCAGCGCAGTTGCCGGACTGCACTCCTGCAAGGTACAGAGCCGCGTCAACACACCACGAGCGATCTGGAATCCCGACGTACCCAATACGCACGACTTCCGCAGCGATTGGATGGATGTGCCCGATAATCAAACGTTTGATAATGGCTTCAAAGTGCAATGGGAACTCTTTCTGCGCTATGTTGTGTGCGATGAACCCTTCCCCTGGACGCTGCTCGAAGGTGCAAAAGGTGTTCAACTGGCTGAACTGGGTCTACAATCCTGGCAGGAGCGACGCTGGCTAGATGTTCCCTCTCTAGAGCAAGAGGTGGAGTGAGATCATGCACCTTACGATACGCCTTCCTCATGCAGATGGAACACTAAACGATTACACACTGCACGAACCCGGCTCTTTTCCCCATCCAACGACTGCCCCCCAGAGCCGGGTAGCCTACGCGGCGGCGCACATGGTCTGCAATCCTCTGCTGACAACCAGCCATACGCAACCTGCATGTATCGACTGGGAAGCTACCCTGGCTTACCGCAGACATCTCTGGTCCTATGGCCTGGGCGTTGCCGAAGCAATGGATACAGCACAACGCGGCATGGGCCTGGATTGGCCGACCGCGCAAGAATTAATACGCCGCTCTCTTGCAGAGGCACAGACTATTCCAGGCGCACTTATCGCCTGTGGAGCGGGCACTGATCAACTCACGCCCGCTCCCTAACATAACTCTGGACGATGTGGAAGCAGCCTATGAGGAGCAATGTGCTTTCGTCGAGAAGCATGGTGGACAGATTATTCTCATGGCGAGCCGTGCCCTTGCCGCCTGCGCAAAAACTCCTGACGATTATGTACGCGTCTATAACACCATACTAAGACAGGTGAAGCGGCCTGTGATCCTGCACTGGCTTGGCGATATGTTTGATCCAGCATTACGTGGTTACTGGGGATCGCAGAACATTGATAGTGCCATGAATGTATGCCTGGATGTGATTCGCGAACATACCGCTGTCGTTGACGGAATTAAAATATCGTTGCTTGACGAGGAGCGCGAACGAAAAATGCGGCAATTGCTGCCATCAAGTGTACGCATGTATACGGGAGACGACTTCAACTATCCGGCATTGATTCGGGGCGATGAGCATGGCTATAGTCATGCGCTGCTCGGCATCTTTGATGCCATTGCTCCCGCTGCCTCCGCTGCTCTTCATGCGCTCGACGAAGGTGATAACGAGCGTTATGATGCTATTTTTGCACCAACGATCCCGCTATCAAGACATATCTTCCAGGCACCAACGGTCTATTATAAAACGGGCGTCGTTTTCATGGCCTATCTCAATGGTCACCAATCGCATTTTCGGATGGTTGGTGGTCTGGAAAATGGACGTTCGCTGCTCCATCTTAGCGAACTTTTTGTCCTTGCCGATAAAGCTGGCCTCTTATGCGATCCTGAATTGGCTGTAGCACGGATGAAAATGGTATTAGCACTTTCAGGATTGTTAGGAGGAGCCGATGGAACCATTTCATGATATCTCACGCTTGAGCCTGAATCAGATCACGACCAATAGCTGGAGTGTACGCGAGGCTGTAGAGGGCTGCGTACGCGTGCGGTATTCCATCGATAGGTTTATGGCGCGATAAAGTCAGTGCATATGGTCTCTCCAATAGCAAACGCGTTGTAGCAGGATGCGGGTTTGACTGTTTCGAGTCTCTGCCGTGGTGGCTGGTTTCCGGCAGCAACACAAGCTGAACGGCAGGCACGCATCGATGATAACCGACGGGCCATTGAAGAGGCCGCCGAACTGGGAACATCAACGCTTGTACTTGTCTGCGGGCCCGCGCCTGATCGCGACATTGCAGCCGCACGTTTGATGGTTGAAGAGGCCATCTCCATCCTGCTTCCTGACGCCCTTGCCAGTGGAGTGAAGCTAGGCATAGAGCCACTGCATCCTATGTTCGCTGGCGACCGTTCAGTGATCGTTACGCTGGCAGAGGCCAATCGACTCGTCGAGCACTTTCAATCTGATGCGCTCGGAGTCGTGATTGATGTTTATCATGTCTGGTGGGACCCTGATATTGTTGCACAGATTCAGAGAGCGGCGGGACACATCCTCGGCTTTCACGTCTCAGACTGGCCCATCCCGCTTCCCGATACATTGATGGGGCGAGGCATGATGGGAGATGGTATAATTGATCTACGCTACCTGCGCACCCAGGTCGATGCCGCAGGCTATACAGGCCCCATCGAAGTTGAAATCTTCAACCGCACGATATGGGACAGTCCCGGCGACGAAGTTCTCTCACGCATGATAGAACGCTACCTGGCACACGTGTAGGGGCCGCGTTGACGCCGCCCACGGTACGGGCCAGATTTATCGCGCCACTGTTCGGGCCACCTTGAATATAGAAGGGATCTCAAACTCATGAAATTTGCCTATTCTTCCCTTGCCTGCCCACAATGGACCATCGAGGAAGCGATAGAAGCAGCAGTACGCTATGGCTATGATGCCATCGAATGGCGCATGGCAGATGGAGAAATCATCACATCAGAAACGCCAGAGCAGTGCGGCGCAGATTGCGTGAAGTACCCGCCGCCCATCATATCGCCATTGCATGCCTCGATACATCGTGCCGCATGGTACAACCATCAGCACAAGAACGCGCGAAGGTGATAGAAGAGGCACGGCGTATGATCGACCTGGCGGCCGAACTGGGAGCACCCTTTATACGCGTCTTCGGTGGAGCATTACCCGAAGAACACAACACGCTCAGCAATCATTGAGCCAACCGCCGAAGTGCTGCGTACCGTCGGTACCTATGGAGCTGAGCATAATGTCACAGTCACTCTCGAAACACATGATGCCTGGTCCAACAGTACAGATGTGCTGGAACTACTTCAGGCCGTAGACTTACCAGCAGTCAAAGTTTTATGGGATATCCACCACACCTATCGTATGGGTGAAGCTCCAACGCAGAGTGTTGCCACGATTGGGATCCGCCATTGCCTATGTTCATGTCAAAGATGGTCGTCCCGGCTGAGACAGCGGAAGGATGGGAACTCTGCCTGCTCAATGAAGGTGTAGTGCCACTACGTGAAGCATGTTCCGCACTCAAACAAAGTGGTTATGATGGCTACTATTTCTCTGGAATGGGAAAAAAAATGGCATCCAGAGATCGCAGAACCAGAGATTGCCCTACCGCAAGCATTCCCTGGCTTCAAATTCTGGACATGGCGTTCATGATTCACGCCGTCCCCAGTAGGGCCACATTCATGCCGCCCACCGTACGGGCCCGATTTATCGCGCCCACAGACTGGGCCGCGTTTTACGACGCCCGTAGAAAAAACTAGCAATTGACAAGACAAGCATATTTCTGCTACAGTCATTGCAGCAAGATTAATATTATCAATGACAGGTAGCAAGATGTAATGGCAGAACAAATACCCTCAATTGTTGATGTGGCCCAACGCGCTGGCGTTTCTATCGCCACAGCCAGCCGCGTGATAAGTCGTTCCACATATCCTGTGAGCGAAACTACGCGGCAGAAAGTTCTCCAGGCAGCCGAAGAACTTAAGTATACGCCGAATTCATTGGCACGCAGCTTACGTACACAACGCAGCAACCTGATCGCCGTCCTGGTAGGCGACAACACCGACCCCTATTTTGCCGAAATTGCACGTGGCGTCGAAGAGATCGCCAATGAACATAACTACCTGACAATTATCTGCAATGCTGAGCGCGATCCTAAAAAAGAAATCCATTATTTGCGCTCCCTGAAAGATTATCGCATCGGCGGCGTGATCTTTGCTGGCGGCGGACTCACCATCCCTGGTCATATAGAGCAACTTGAAACGACTGTGCAGGAGATGAAGCAGCGCGGAGCCGCCATTGTTACTCTGGCACAACATACATTACATGTTCCCTCCATCCAGGTCGATAATTTCGAGGGCGCGAAAAAGATGACAGCTCGTCTGATCGCAGCAGGACATCAGCGCATCGCCTTTGTCTCCGGTCCCTCCGATCTCCTAGTAGCCAATGTACGCCTGCAAGGCTATATGACCGCATTGGTAGAGAATGGTTACGCCATCGATCCCACTTTGATTTTTCCTGGCAATTTTACGCGTCAGGGAGGCGAGCAGGCTATTTACAGAATTGCTCATACTCGAAGCGAAGCAACGACCAACAGCTATCTTTGGCGCTAATGATGAAACAGCTTTCGGCATTTTGCTGGGAATACGCAAACAGGGCTGGCGCGTACCCGATGATATGGAGGTGTGCGGTTTTGGCGATCTGCCTTTTGCCCAACTCGTAGCCCCCGCTCTTACTACCGTTCACATTCCGCTTACGCGAACTTGGTCGCACGGGCGCACGAGAGTCTGCTCGCACTGCTCAATAATGAGGAGATTGCGCCTTTAAAGGTACTCCCGACTGAGATTGTTGAGAGGGAGACGACCGTGCCCCTCTCACCACAAATTAGTATTTCATAATATTGCCACAGGCAGAAGTAGCACAGCCATAATCAATATGATTACAAAAAGAGATGAATAGTTGATCTAACGTGATGAGGCTGAATACGACCATCTAGACATAAACCAGATGGTCGTATCGCCTTTCCTCATACGTTATTACTTGAGATCGGATGCCAACGGCTGAATGTTTTGTGATTTAATTGCGCCAGTAACCAGACCAGCCACTTGAATTGCGCCACTGACTTGAAAGTGTGTATTGTCCTTCACACCATTGGGATAGTCAGGAGATACACCAGCCTTCAGGAAGAAGAAGACCGACTGGTCCCCGTAGGTCCCAACTTCTGGAAGTATGCCATGCTCAGCGCAGTCAAATCGATCAGTTGTACGTTATCTGCCGCTGCCAGTTGGCGCATAGCGACTGGATAATTTCCATGGGTATCGACGATGTTACCCTTGCTATCGAAACTTCTCCTTGCGACAGGTGTCACCAGCACCGGGATCGCATGATGAGCACGCGCCCCATCAATATATTTCTGCAAGGCCGCTTTGTAGGTCGTAAAGGGAGAACTGCCTGAACCCGCATGCTCATCATTATGGCCAAACTGAATGAATAAGTAATCGTTCGGCTTGATCACCTTCAGAATGGCATCTAAACGCCCCTCATTGATGAAGCTGATAGAGGAACGTCCTGAGCCTGCATAATTGGCAATCGCTACGCCTGGTTTGAAGTAGGAAGTGAGCATCTGCCCCCAGCCACCATAGCTAATATAGGGATCAGACATGGGCTGCTGATCGCAGACTGTTGAGTCACCTGCCAGGAAGATTGTGGTTGCAGCAGGCGCTTTATCAATTTCAACGGCCTCGACTTTTGGTGCCGTCCAGGCAAATTGCAGGTTTAGTTGCGCATCTGCGACATTGACCGTAAAGGTCTGACTGCTAAACTGACCTTTGACGGTTGTCAGTTTATTGAGCACTACACGTCCACACTGAGATTTCACTGTATTTGCAGATGTTGCAGCGTTATCTCCCATAAGAACGGTGACATTATAATCACCATTTGGAACATCTACATTAAAGATAAACGACTTGCTGCTGGTAATAAAGTGCCTGTGTAAGGCATCGGGTGCACCACGATCGACGGAAACCAGGTTTGCAGTATCGGCAAAACCATACCCACGTGAAGCACTATAGGCGGTAGTTGCCAATACCGGCGTATAGCCAGCCGCAACGGGTCCACTTCCGAAGGCAAATTTAGCCGGAAAACTGACGGGATGCACGGGAGTCGCTCCTGCTGTGATTAGCTGACAGTTCAGAGGATTAGTACTGGCGGCAGGAGTTGATGCTCTTCCTGCCGCTGCTTTCACACCCTGACCAGGATTGAGAAGTACGAAGACGGTTCCCACGATCACAAGCATGATCGTAAAGGAAATACCAATACGCTTTTTTGCTTCCATTTTTTATGAAATCCTTTTCTTTTACACCGTTGAGTACTCAGCCAACTTCTAATTTGACTGTATCATACATGGCCCCACCGCCGCTACTTACGGTTGTTGCGTGGAATGTTACGCTATTAGCGCCCACTTTTAAGCGCGATGCCGGGAAACGTCAGGAGTATCAGGTGATAGGTACCGCTCTGATTGGCACTGCGATAAATGGCCTGATCATTGGCATACGCTCGGAAAAGAGCCGATGGAAGTACCATTGACTCCTACGGTAACTTTCGCAGTTCTGGTTGCGCCAGCAAGCGCCACCGTTAAATGGCCTGTACCGGTATATGTATGGTTGAGGGTAAAATTCACCGTCCAGGTTCCCACCTTCGTCTGTGCATAATACCAGTTATTGGCGGGCGTGCTCTGTCCGATGGTGTAGGTCAGGTTAGCAGGTACCAGGTCGTTTAGTCCATAGTGGCGCGGTAGATTTCCAACCTTGAACTCATCCGCCTTGTGATCAGCGGTACCGATCTGCCAGAGTGTATTGGCATATACCGGAGGAGACCAGATCAACGTACCCAGGTCTTTTGCAGAGCCGCTGATGATGACGTTGTCATGCTCATACTGATTCGTGACATCGCCAATGCTTCCTCCATAGCATATGCATAGAGGCTATAGGTATTCGGACGCACATTCGGGATCGTGAAATGACCATTCGCGTCGGCACGAGCATAGAAGATGTAGTCAGCATCCTTGCGTATAGATGTCACCACCGGGTTTTGCCAGAGTGACCATGGCACCTGAGGCTGGTCGTCCATCGGCAAGCCGTAACGTACCAGTCACGCTTGTACGGGCAAGGGGATAATGCGAATTGGATAACCATGTATAGGGCCACTGTGCCTCTTCTTTAGCCGCCTGAGCCTGTGCATCGCTACTACTCCCGTTATTGAAGTAGACCAACCAGGGGCCATAGATCTTACCACTGGGGATCGTTACGGCTGGGGGTTCCAAAGTGAGCGCCGACCAGCATATTGAGGAGTGTACCATCACCCGTTAGACTCTCAATATGAACCATTAATTCCTGCTTCATCGGACCGCCCTCGATATACTCGTGGCTGGGCGAAATCATCCAGGCACCATAGCCACCACCATAGATACCGTGGACTTTGTCGTCCGCAACATATGAGGCCCAGTCGTATTTGCTATAGATGCTCCCATTAGGAAGCTGGAAGGTCTGATCCTGCACCACCTTCGATTGTTGAATCTCGCTCAGGGTAGGAAACACTGCCTGAACGCTCGGAGTTATAGCCGTTACGGAAGATACTACCATTGAGGCGATAAACGGTGCGGAATTCGCCGACATTCCCGATGCCAGTCGCCACGAAGTAGGAGTAGAGCCCACTGACACCACTACGTACAACGTAGTGCAGTTCGCCCCAGCTACTGATGTAGGCGATATCAGCCATCGTCGTCGTATTCGTTATGACACGCAATTGTGTTGGACTAAAGTATGTATCCCCATTAATCGAACAATAAATCCCAAATCCAGGTCCAACGAGTTCTTTACCATTAATAACAAGGGAGTAGCCTAATCCCGCACTGTTGAACTTAATGGTATAGAGTCCATTGGAGACCGTGGCATTCATGCCCGATACGCTGAGCTGGACCGGGCTGGCTGCCGCTCTATGAGCAGGACTTGCAAACGCGTGAAGAGTGTGTGACGCATACAGTGATACTCCTGAGACAAGCAATCCGAGGATGAAGATGAGCGAGGCCCACATCCGTGCGGTACGTCTTCGCATTTGTGACATATGTTTTTTCCTCCTTGAATAAGGTAACCCAGCTGGCGCTCATTGCCAGCGAAACAGATGAGTAGAACGGTTGTTTCGTCCTTTTTCTGAATACTGTCTTACTACACCGATGTGGCAAGTTTGAAGGTGCTAAAGGGGTTGAATGAGATCCCAGTGAAAGGATTACTTGCTCCAAAGCCAGATTTAGCGCCAATAATATTTCTCGCGACATGCACTTGTAGCAAGGAAAGAGCAGGAAGGGATACAGAGGAGATGAACATATACAGCATAGTGCACCAACTTTCTGCGTCCATTGCATTTCGTGCATTTCATTGTATGTCTAACCGTATATCAGGGAAGGCCAAATTCGGTCATCTCTATCGGTTGAAAGACTCTAACGGTAGCGCATACATAAGTACAACTTAACACATCATATGTAAGTTGATTCTGGTGATTGTGGTTTTCACCTCCATTATACCTCAATTACGATGAGACAATGTGTAGAAGGAAGAATGTACAACAATCCGCCGCATCAAAATGCGCTGATACCAGTATAAAATATAAAAAATGAATTGTCAACTCATATGACAATATGGCAGTTGACAATAATCTCTAATGTGAGCTATTTCACAGTTATTTGAAACCTGTTATGATACACTCTTCTTGTCAAGCTGATCAATGAGTATACACTCATTTTTCATCTCAGGGCATTCTCCAATAAAGCGTTCTGATGAACGGCTTATATTCTATACTATGTTCAAATTATTATAATGATTATTCTTATGAAAGGCGTATTACAATGAATTACAAGGCTTATATTCCTAAAACTCCTGGAGCATTTATGCGACGTCGCTCTGTAGTTATCCTTATCGCCGTTCTGTTTATCGTCATCGCAGTCGGTTTGCTGGCTATCCCAACGACAAAGCCAAAAACAGTGCTTGCTACAACAACAAAGCCAACCATAATTCCCCGGTCAACACCAACAACACCGATTACCACAACAACAAAGCAGACAACGACGCTTATGCCAATCACGGCTTCCCAACTAGCGCTGGCGAAAACACTGGAAGTCCACACCTCTGAACTTGCCTGCTCAGAAGCCGGAAGATCAAACAGATCAACCTGCTTTCATTTCACCAACGGTAGGTTGGCTTCTTCTGGCCTCTAAGGCTGACATGCAACTGTATCCAACCAGCCTCTACAAAACTGTAGATGGCGGTCAGACCTGGATTCAACTTCATGCTCACTTCCCATCTTTCATCATTCCCAAATCGGCTTACCAGGTTTCTAAATAGTAACGGCAAGGTGATTGCAAAATCCTTTTTTGCCGACTATGGTGGTGGAAAAGGAGGGGGAAGGTCATTTATTAGAAAAGGCGTAGTTGCTCTAATGGTCCTTTTCCATTCAAAAGAATATAGGGAGATGCCTGTTCAGGAGCACGAATGCCCAGTTTTTCTAAGTCAGTAAGTGCTATGAGTTTTCCCTGGTGCCGAGCCTTGAGAATGGCGTCTGCTCCTACTGGACCAATACCAGGGACGCGTAGCAGTTGATCCCGCCTCGCTGTCATAATCTCAAGAGGGGCCTCGCGCAGATATCGCTCTGCCCAGGCCTTCTTGGGATCACGATCAAGCTCCATATTCCCATCGGCCAAAAAGGGCAGCTCCTCAACGTTCCATCCATAGTCACGCAGCAAAAAGCTTGCCTGATAGAGGCGATGTTCTCGCAAAGGATGAATGGCAGGCAAATTCTCAAACGGAGTTTGTTCGACCGGGCTAAAACCAGAATAATAGGCACGTGTCAGACCCATCTCACGGTACAACTGGGAACTCAGTGTAAGCAGTTCCGTGTCGGTGTCACCCACAGCCCCTACCACAAACTGCGTGACCGTCCCTGCAAGTTTTTCATTGGGATGGGTAGCTCGTATCTGCTGTGCTAATTGTAGCATACGCAGAAGTTCATGCTGAAAATCCTTCTTCGGTGCCAATGCATCCAGGCGCCCCTGTGTCGGTCCTTCCAAATTCACTGAGACGCGATCGGCCAGTTGCATCACGCGATACAATTGCGCATACTCGATGCCGGGCATCACTTTCAGATGAAGATAGCCACGATACTTGTAACGGTTGCGCACAATCTCGGCAGTATCGATGATCTTATCCTGTGTTGTCACGCTCCCTTTGATAATACCTGAAGAGAGAAACATTCCTTGTACTCTTCCCGCGCGTTGCAATGTATCCAGGCTGCTTGCCAGCTCATCAGGAGTAAATGTGAGACGTTTCATCTTGCTACGCCCAGCTCGAAACGGGCAGTAGAAGCAATTGCGTTCGCAAGCTGTCGTGATCATAGTCTTGAGAATGGGTTTCGCACCCTTTGGCGTGGCAACATTGGTTATGCATTCAGCAAGACTATGTGATTGGTAAGATACGCGACGACGTTCCTGCTGAGGTTGGTCTCCAGCAGGTTCAAATATGGTTGCGTCACTTACTTGCGTAAGTTTTGTGATGGTGTCAGGAAGCATCTGGACTAACATGAGTACAGTATACCGAACTTATGTTCTATCTGTCAATGCAAGGGGTCTCAGCACATCTTTTATTCTTGCCTTTTTTATTTATTCTTGTCTGGCGAGCGCCGCGTTGTACTCTATTCATCGTTTTAGTCTAGAGCATGGCTATCATTCATGACATGATGGATGCTTTCACGGAATGCCTCCAAGGATTCTGGTAGAGCTTTTTTAGTCTATACGAGGAATTTATATAGATATCCATTTACTTAATTACTATAGTGTTATATAGCGCTCTTGATCTTTTTCATCTATGAGACGATTGTTGGGTAGGGAGCGTGTGCTAACAACATACTCCTACCTCAACGCAAAAATTATTGCTTTGTGATATTGTAAATAGTGTGGACCTGAAACGTGGCAAGGTGTAGTCCAACTCTGTTGGTTATTTTATGTTGTGGAGGAAGCCAGCTTTATGGCAAACATTGCTATTGTCATTCCAGCCTTAAATGAGGAGGCAGCACTGCGGCAACTGCTTACGGAAATCCCCCCGCTTTTGCACAGTGGATTATTGTTGTCGATAACGGAAGTACTGATAGAACTGCGGCTGTCGCCAGAGCGGCGAATGCTGTTGTTGTTAATGAACCAGAAGCGCGGCTATGGACGCGCATGCTTTAGAGGATTCACGACTGCGAAAGACCTGGGAGCCGAATTTGTTATTTTCATGGATGGCGATGGCAGTGATGATCCTGCTGATCTTTCTTCCATGCTTGCCCCTGTTGTTGAGGGAAGGCGGATTTTTCCATCGGTTCGCGCGTCACTACACGTTCTGAACGTGGAGCGGTTCCACCTCAGGCTCGCCTGGGGAACTGGCTGGTTAGTCATATGATCCATCTATTTTATGGCGTGCGTCTACATGATATCGGTTCTTTTCGCGTCATCCGCTGTTCCGCTTTAGAAGCATTGCAGATGAACGAGATGACCTTTGGCTGGCCCGTTGAAATGCTCGTCAAAGCTGCACGCGCCCAATATCGTATCATTGAACAGCCCATTCATTATCGACGACCGTAGCCACGGTCATTCCAAAGTTGCCGGAACGCTTGTGGGGAGTGTGAAAGCGGCCTACTATATGATCAGTATAACGTTACGCTATGCGGGAGCCAAAAAGAATTCATGCCGGAGTCTGATACCGCTCTCATTATTATGGCTCGTTATCCAGAGCCAGGCAAAACCAAAACACGCCTGGCTCGTACGCTTGGGAGATGTCGAGGTTGCTCAACTCTACCAGGCATTTCTGACTGACCTGGCACAGCGCTTTGGTGGGCAGGACTATACCCTGCTCTGGGCTTACACGCCACCTGAGGTCGACTATGCAGCATTTGTACAGACGCTTGTCCCTGCATCCAGTCAGCAGATGCGCTGCTTTCCACAACAGGGGCAGGATTTCGGTACACGTCTACTCTCAGCATTCCAATGGGCATATGAGCACGGTTTCCAGCGTACCCTGCTCATTGGATCGGACTCGCCACATATCAGCCATGCAACATTATCAATCATGCCAGAACCGCACTCGATGAGGCCGATGTGGTACTTGGGACCATCCGATGACGGCGGCTATTATTTAATCGCTATGCGTCAACCGTATGATGTTTTTAGTGGCATTCCTATGAGTACCGCCGTTGTAACAGAGATGACGGTCGCATCAGCTCTACAACAGGGTCTGACAACGCGCCTGATCGATCAGTTGTACGACATTGATGAATTGCCCGACTTACTGCGCCTGGCTCGAACTGCTTGCTGTTGATAGTAGTCAAGCACCAGCCACCGCCGCTTACCTGACAACAATGAGGAGTCTCTATGATTACCACCCCCATCTTGACGCTACCACGCTCGATCTACATAGAACCAACCAGCCGCTGTAACGAATTTTGCCAGCAATGCCCACGAACGCTGCTTTCGCGTGAAGATGATCGTGATCTGAGCTACGATAACTTTCGCTACATCGTCGATCAGTTCCCGGTACTGGAGCGGGTTGTGCTACATGGATTAGGCGAGCCGCTGCTCAATAAAGAACTGCCACGCATGATCAGTTATCTCAAAGCACGCGGAACCTATGTTCTTTTCAACTCAAATGGAATAGCGCTCACGGAGAAGCGCGGCCAAGCTCTTATCGATGCGGGGCTTGACGAATATCGTCTGTCGATGGATGGCTCGTCACGCGAAACTTATGCTCATGTACGCGGCGTCGACGCCTTTGATAAAATCTGGCGCAACATCCGCGCATTCACTACAATGCAGCGAGCACAAGATGTAAACAAACCAGCCGTATCGCTCTGGTTCACTGCGATGCGTGAAAATCTGCATGAACTGCCCGGACTGATTGGCCTGGCAAGCCGATGCAGGCATTAAAGAGGTTCATATGCAACGCCTTGTCTACTTTGAAGAGGGACTGGCCGCATCCCAACAATCGCTCTTCCGTCGCGCCTCTCAGGAAGAACTGGACATTGTACGCAAAAGCGAAGAACTCTGCCAAGAACACGGCATTACCTTTAGTGCCGCCGGTACCGCAACGCCAATTGATAGCCTGACACGCGATTTTGGTGAGCGCCCATGGTCAGGCTGTCGCCGCCCTTACACGCTGACATACATTACATCCAGTGGCAATATCCTCTCCTGCTGCTTCGCTCCCTTTGGACATAAAAGTGCTCGCGAGTATAAAGAGGAACGTGTGCTCGGCAATATATTCGAAGAGTCAATTGCCGACATCTGGCAGGGCGAACGCTATCAAGCATTCCGACAAGCATTCGAGAGCCATCAGCCCGCAAAGCATTGCTCACAATGTGGATTGAACTGGAGCTATTAAACCCGCAGTAAATGCCCCATTGACGACGCCCAGGTGAAATCAAAGCTTTGTTTTCACACTGGGCGTCGTCAATGGGGCATTTACATTGGTAGAATGGCTATTCTTCATCTTTGAATGCAGGCATATTATAACTTCCCGTATCCAATATCTTACGTGCCAGAGATGAACCCACCATTTTTTGTGCAACGCTTGTACTGTCAAGCTGATAGGTACCGGCATTTACCTGGAGCTTCAACGCTTCTATACGTTCATTGCGTGATCTTGAGATGTTCCAGGCTGCGCCTGACGACCTCAATATCTCTCTGAGCCAGTTGTTCCTTCAGAATAGATGCATGCTCTTTCGGCTTTTCCTGCTGCAACTGACCAGCCATTTTCCGCGTGTGGAGCAACCTTTTCTGGTGGAAAGGTCAAATCATTATCTTCTTGTCTTAGTTTTTGTGCCTTCATAAATCGATTACCCGGCAATCTCCTCCTCAACAGAAAAGATGCTGTGAGGAGACTTGCACACTCCTTTCTCTTCCACATCCCTATTATTTTCATCACGCAAAGAACACTTAACAAACAGAATTAATGGGAAGCATACAGCAGTACTTAATGAACCCGGCAGGGGCATCCCGAAGATGTCCCTGCGTGTCCCATTCCCTTTTCATCAGGAACCTTCACGCACACATACTATTGTACAGATTCATGCCATCCATCTATCCCCACTCACCACTGCTCTACCATCTTCCTCACACCCCTGAAGCAAGTATAACGATCTCACAAGGAAAGAATGAGTGATATTTGTCCCTTGTTTCCCATGCCGAAGGTCCTTCGTACAGATCATGCCATGTACAGCCACGTTTACGATGCCCACTGACAGGCCGCATTCATGACGCCAATAAAATACAACAAAAAAGGCTGGCAGATTGCCAGCCCTTTAACATAACTTTGTCAGACATATTATGCATTTACCGTATACTTTGAACGGCGACGGCTGATAGATCCACCCTTACGTCCTGCTGCCTGCGCCTCTTCACTTGTCCACTTATGGGCCGTACCCAGAGCATGAGCAGCTTTACCACCCTTGCTGGCAATCTCACGCTTCTTCTCTGGAGTCATTGATGCAAAGCCTCGGCCTCGACCTTTTTGTGTCTGCATGGATATTCTCCCTCCTGCTAATTTCAAATTTTGTCTTCACTCTTAATAAACAACATAGGTGTCCAGAAACATTTACCGTCTCTGATACATCCCTCCATCCGCTCTCATTTGATGTACCCACTTACCTGCTCAAACAAAATCGTCAGGCATCTGTTTATATACACGATTGATCAGGTCATCTGGATACAATCACTATGCTATTCTTTTCCCATTTTTATCTGACAGCCAGTAGCTTTATTTTTCTCTATCCTACTACTATAACTAGAATGAACATAAGCAAATCAGCACTATCAAACATTATTCGTACAGTTGGAGTAGATATCCATCAGTGAAACAGATAGGGAAGCGTTATCTGGAACAACTTTCATCTTCATCTCACTTTAGATGTCGATGATCATCACTAACTACAGAATAACAGGTAGTCCGCACCAGGACAAGTCATCAATAAAATGTTTCAGCTTTCTCTAAGGTAGGCTCAACTATTTTTAAGGAAAGGATGAGCTAAAATGAGATTATAAGCTTAATTTTAGCTTAGAATACTTTAGTAATCTCATCTATTTCTCAGGAAAAGGATGAGGTCTCACACATCTTTCGACACCTGAAGTCCTATAAGAGGTAATTAAATGCGCGGGGGAAATGCGATTGTTCTCTCTATTGCATACGTCCCCTTCTAAGGAGTACCGGCACAGAAGACTTTATGGATTTGATGAGTGAGATTGTGTCAAATGATTGATGAGTGTGATCATATCATCTACGGCAAATGGTTTTTGCAACAAAGAAACATGCAAATTCTGTAAGTTCGGTCATATCATTAAAGGTTGCAGCAGTCGTTAAAATAATTGGCAGAGCTGTTAAGATAAGGATTATTGCGGATCTGTTGGATTACCTCTGTACCAGTGATAAAACCATTTAAGCGCCAATCGACAATCATCAGGTCTACTCGGCACAGGCGCTCCATCTTCTCCAGCTCTTTTCAACGCCTCAATACATCCCTCAGCATCAGGATAATTCGTGACGGTGTAGCCTTCATCCTGAAGTACAAGAAGAAGCATTTCCTGGATAGAGATATCATCTTCTAACAGACCAACATGCATAATTTTTCCTTATTACCTGATCAAGATTTGTGTCATTGCATACATCGCACACTATAACAAACTGTTCTTTATTGCGCAAGAGTTCTTGAGAATTTCATAGAATTTTGTCTATGAGAAGTTTCAGAAGGATTAATGAGTTGACCAGGTTGTGATGAATGGAGAGATTGGAGGAAGGAGCCTGATAGAGCTTTCGGCAACCTGACCAATCGGTAACGTAAAGCTGATTGCTGTTCCTTTGCCTTCACTACTGCGCAGAAGTACCCGTCCATGCATCGCTTCGATAAGCTTACGCGCGATATAGAGTCCTAACCCTTCCCACTTACATGCCGAGTTGCAGGATGCTCCAGACGAGTGAATGGTTTGAAGAGAGAAGATTGCTGCTGATGTGGAATTCCAATCCCTTGATCCCTTACCGCAATACAAACAAATGTAGCTATAAGAAATTTGAGCTTCTTCTAAATTTACATACTTGTCTGAATGATATATACAGGGACAATTATGAACACAATTTGACTGCAGTACGCACCTGTATCTCTATCATAGCCACCATTGGGCGAATACTTTATCGCATTTTCCACCAGATTGGTAAGTACCTGTTGCACACGGTCAGCATCGGCCCAGACAAGAGGAAGTTCCTGGTCCACCCTACAAAGAATACAGTACCGTCCTGGTTGTTGTTGATCAATGCCCCATTGCATCAATTGCACTATGTGCTGACAAAGCCGACCCAGATCGACAGACGTATAACGTAGAGCAAAGCGGCCTGATTGCATGTGTGAGACATCCAATACATCTCCAATCAATACCTCCAGATGCCTTACCTGCTCCATAATAATTGCAAGATATCGCTTCTTCTGCTGCTTCGCTCATCTTTATCGACTTATCTTGCCCTGGTCCCATATTCCTGCAATAGTGCCGCATACCCTTTAATTGCGGTTAATGGTGCTCGCAATTCGTGGCTGATCAGTGAGAGAAATACGCTTTGTTCCTGTATTCCACCTGTGCTATCCTCTTCATCATCAGCGACAGAAGTCGCCAGACAACATTCACTTACTATCTGCTCTACTTGCCAGGCCAGTTCCGGTATGTACTGTTCCAGCAGACGCCGTTCACCCTCTTCAAAAGCATCTACTCGCTGAGAGGTGCAGAAAAGAAAGCCTACGACACCGGCTGGACATTCAAGCATTGCAATGATCACGCTTCTTGCACTCTGTCCCTCACCGTCCTGATACGGCCATGCATCTTTCTATAATGCGCTGTCCCGTCAACATAGCTCGATCACAAAGAAACCACAACCTCTCATTGTAAAGAAATGTTGGATCGGGTAACGAACCATAATAGAGAGGTAGCGATGGGTAGATCGCGAAAAAAAGTGAAAGGAGTGGATGGCGTAATGTTACATCAGGACAATGAAGGCACAGGCTCACCCAATCACAATCCAGCAACTGACGTGCAGAATTAGCAAGATCTTGCAAGCGTGTTTCCGTTAACATCATTTTCCCTTCCCAATGCACAATAAGCTTCAATGCCAGTATATAGAATTGCCCAACAAGCAGGCAGTGTTTATAATAACTAATCTATCATTCCTACCGAAATGTCAGGTTACTCTTGACCATAATGGCAGAGGACGATACAATGACTCAGTACATTTATACGCTTTTTTTACCGCTCGGCTGGGACTGGTAATATACTTACAATATCAGGAAAAAATGGAGAGAAAATATATGCCTGATAGAGACATGGAGCAGATCGAACCCACAGACCCACAGGATAGTGGTGCAACGGAACCGGGGTTTCTACAGATTGAAGAGGCGCAAGACGAAATAACGGAAAAACCTATCGTATCAGGCCCGGTACCTGACGTAAAACCAGCAACTCCACTTCCAGTCCAGGCACAGGAACGAGCAGGTACCATTGAACACCTTGCCGCTCGTCGTCCTCTGCCCCCACTAGACATCAACACACCTGAAATCAAAGAGCGTCTGACTACTCTACGCATCGAAGTTACACGCCTGCTCACCAGTTATCGCTGGGAAGGTCTCTCTGTTGAGGCAACCGCTACACAAATGATTCCTCTGCTTGAATGTTGGCCCCGTCCAACAATGGCACCCTATCCTCATCCCTTTCCTACTGGAGATTGATCGTGCAGGCAATCTTATCCCTGTCTGGTTACATATTATCAAACAGGGAGATCCTTCCGATCTTCCGCCGGATGCCAATCCAGCAGAAACCGTCGAGGGACGTGCACGCCGCTTTGCTATTCTGATGCTGGGAAATTATCGTTCGAGAACGTTGATGGAACAGGACAAAACAAAGACCCTATTCAGTGACTGGCCCACCGAGAATAATGCACAGTCCGCCGACCTCCCTGCAGTACTGGGCAAACTGGCAACAGACCCTAATAGTTCTCTCTATGCAACCCACTCTCTGGCAAAACTGGGTACCACACAGGCTATTCAGGCTCTAGTTACCGCTCTCAGGACGGCTGAGGGCTGGGCTAAAGTTGATATTATTGAGGCATGCCTGACACTCAACCAGCCGCGTTTCTATGATCTGCTGGTTGCAAGTGGTCTTGATCGCGCCCCTGGACTGGAAAGCTACGTCGCTATCCCCATCTACCGCGCTATCCCTCTGGAAAACTACCTGCGCAGCGATACCAATATAAATCCTCGTCTTACGCAACAGGCTGCACTTATCCTCGGCCAGGTCTTACAGGACAGCGCAACTCCTCCTACCGATGGCAAAACGCTCCCGCCAGTTTTCCAGCGCGACCTGCCCGTTCTGGCAAACGTCCTCTTTGAAAATGCACGCAAAACACCTACATGGCAAAATGTGCTGGCTATTCATCGCCTTGGCACTCTGCTAGGCCGTTATTGGGCCGAAGTCTCGCGCCAGACCATTCAGGACACGCGCATTATCGATCCCATCTATGCCTGCATTCCTATGATGCCCGAAATTGAACGCTGGATGGCTGGCCCCGGTCGCGATATCCTGCTCGAAACCCTCACCACGGGCGATGATCAGGCATTTACACCCATCGTCAAAATTCTAGGAGAGCTACGCGAACCTCGTGCAACCTCTTTACTGATCTTACGCATCGAAGCACACAAGAACTGACCGACCGCGAACAAAGACGTGCAGTAGCTGCAGCCTGCGATGCTCTAGGACGCCTGGGCGACCGCCGCGCCGCCCTTCCAATCACACAACTCGTCAATCGCGTCATCGATGTTGAACGTCGCATGAGCCATCCCAAACGCCGTGACAATCTACCTCTCGGCGATGCCGATATTCCTGGCAGCGTAGTCTATGCATCAGCAGTGCATGCATGTGGATTATTGGGAGATCGTAACGCTCTTGATATGACGCTACGCGCAATAAATGATTTTGATCCTTATGTACGCATTCAAGCGCTCGACGCGTTAAAAACTCTTGATGCCCATGGTGAGGATTTCCGTAGTCGTGCCGCCGCGCGAGAAGCGCTGAACGATCCACGCGATACCGTTGTACGCATGGCATGCCAGCTTGTGTTGCAATATCGTGACACCGATGCTCATTCCGCCTTGCGCCGCATCATTGAGACACGCCCGAACTGGCAGCTCTAGCATACGATACGCTGCGCCAATTGGGGCAATAGCTCTCAAGGGGAATGTATGTGCCCTACATATACATCCCCCTTGAGATAGAAAAATATTTTGCGAAGGCGTGATGGATCGCGCCTATGATTCTACACCTACTTACATCAATAAAAAAGGCAAGGAGGCTCTTCAACTATGACACACCATCTCCTCGCAGTGGCCTTCATATGGGAGTTTTAGCAGTAAAAAGCAAAGATAAGCAGAGTCCGTATACGGTAACCTGTATACTGTATATAGAAGCAATTTAGAGTAGGATTGAGAGAAGCTCTTTTTTATCAGCACGCTCTCACCTTTTCTTAAATAAAGGATTTTGGATAAATATGTTGGTGGGGAAAATGCTTGGAGGCTATCGCCTCATACGGCTGATCGAAAGTGGAGGCATGGGTGATATCTATCTGGCTCAACATGCACGCATCGGACGAAAAGTTGCGATTAAACTCGTTTGTGGCGACCTGCGTGCCGTCCCTAATACGCCAGAAGGAAAACAGGCCGCGCTACGCTTTGAACGTGAAGCACGGGCCGTCGCTGAACTGGAACATGAGTCTATTCTACCTCTTTACCATTTCGGCGAAGAAATGATTGAAGCCGATGGCACGCCTGTTACTTACCTGGTCATGCCCTATCTCTCGGAAGGCTCGCTCTGGAACTGGCTCCAACGCCGTACTCAACAATTCGGCTTTGGGTGGCCGATCTTAGCAGAAGAGGCTGGCTACTATCTTCTACAGGCCGCCTCTGCTCTTCAACATGCACATGATCATGGCATCATTCATCGCGATATTAAACCCACAAATTTCTTGATTCGCGTTGACCATGATCCTTTAAAACAGGAATCACATTCCTATCTTACCAACATTTTTCCGCATGGGCGACCACATCTCTTGCTCGCAGACTTCGGGTTAGCAGCATTCTATCGTCACGGTCGCTCCCTGCATCGATCCGTCGGCACACCACTCTATATGGCTCCTGAACAATTTGATGATCCCTCCCTGGCAACCTCCGTCCACGTGGGACCATCCGCCGATCAATATGCACTGGCCGTCATGATCTATCAATTAACCACGGGCCGGGCCGTCTTCGAAGGCACCCCGGCCCAACTACTCCATCATCATCATCACACTCCACCTACCCCACCAAGCATCTATAACGCCCTGTTGCCACAAGAACTCGATGATGTCTTCTTACGTGCTCTCGCAAAAAAACCAGAACAGCGCTATCCAGGGATTATGGCATTTGCACAGGCATATGACACGACTTTACAGGCAATACGGCACTCCGCCAGCCAGCCACACCCGGAAGAAATAGAGGTCCACACAACAACACGCAATGCTGGCCGAGAGACAAAAACCGGCATCCAGCAACAACGCTTTCATCCAACCATGGAAGTTCCAGGTCTCTCTCGCTTCGTAGCCACCAGAAACACAATCACAGCGCAGAGTCCCAGGCCAGCTATCATTCATCATCCTGACGCTGGACATGTTGCTACCCTGGAAGAATTTCCTACCAAACAGACTCAACAGCCACGCAAAGAGACAGGCTCAGATGGAGAGAACACTTCACTCCATCTCGCCTCTCTCTTTCTTGCTAGCTACAAATGCTCAGAAAAAGCCGCCGATAACCTATACACCACGGCTCTCACCCATTCCTGCTATCCTGATCGTAGTCATCACAGTTCTATTTATGGTTTTGCTTGGCATCATTTTGATCCTGATAGCACATGGCGCTTAACATTCATCTTATTGAGCAGGCACCAGCGGCAGCAATATATAAGATGGATGCTCAGCATCATGCAGAATTGTCTGCTGAGCCACCACAACGTCGCTATCTTCTCCAAAGGCATGGCCCGTATTCGGATTACGATCCCAACGCGGGAAATTGCTGCTCGTTACATCCAGACGGATACGATGCCCCTTCTTGAAAAGATTACTGGTGGCCCAGAGATCTATCTCGTACTCATATGCCTTGCCCGGCTCAATCAACTCCTCTTCCCCACCATGCGCGAAATTGCGATAACGTGCCCGGATAATACCATCCGTTAGATTTTGTGCATACCCATCAGGATGCACATCAACCAGCCGCGCCACAAAATCGGTATCGGGTGCGCTCGAAATGGCCCACAGATGCACCATCACAGGACCCGTGACCTCCACATCCTGCTCCAATACAGGTGTGCTATAGACCATTACGTCCTCTCTGCTCTCAACGGGACGCTGGTCAAAAGGCCCAGGTCGAAACTCTGGCGTCATCAGTAATGCTCCACCACGCGTGATAACTGGCTTGTTTGGATCGTAAACATATCCATCAGCTTGCTCCGTCTCAGGTGCTACTCGTACTTAACTCACCATCTCCATTCAATGTATTGGCATGCCCCTGACTATGCAGGTAATAGCGCGTCTCTACCGCACGGGCAAGCGGCCACTCATTCTCATCACGCCACACGTTCGCACCCATCACAAACAGCTTGATCGGTGCCTCATTCAGCATACCCGTATCAATACCCTTCAGAAAAGGTATCAAACCAGCGCAATTGCAGGCTGACAAAATCGATGCGCAGATCAATAAGCGCCGCTCCCGACGCAAAACCAAAATCCATCTCACCTATCGGATTAGTGACAATCACCATGCGCCCAGGGACCAATCAACAATTTGCTCTGCCGCGCCTCAGGAGTACTCCCTTGCGTACGCATAATTCTGAAATTCTCTATCGTATCTTTCAGAAAAATGTCGTACCAGCCGCCAATATTAAAAGTCGGAACCGTTACCTGCTCGTGCCTGCCCAGGATAGTCAGCGGAGCAGCCATGCTCACGATCCATCGGAGAATCAATACTCTCGAAAAAGGCGGGAGCCACATCGTTGCGCTTCAGTGGACCAAATTCTTTTAAAGGCAATGACCAGTATCCCTGCTGTGACAACGCATCCATCTCTTTTGTCAGCATATAGAGCGCCCGTCCAAAGTTACGCGGATCGGGATCACCTCGATAACGACGCAACAATACATCAATGCCCATCATCAACTGCCAACTCGCCGTCGTACCTAACTCAAGAGCGCCTCCTCGAAAGAGCACACCATTCAAGGGATCATTCCACGTCATCACCGGAATCATGGCTTTCAACGCCGCCGGATGTTGAATAGCAGCCGCCCACTGCGTAAAGCCAAAATAAGAGATACCATACATGCCAACATCGCCATTGCTATAGGGCAATTGAGCAGCCCACGCAACGCTATCTTCACCATCCAGTATCTCCCGCCTCATAGGGTCCCATTCTCCCTCAGAAGCAGAGCGCCCACGTGTATCCTGTACAACGACCATATATCCCCGTCGTGCCACCTGAGTCGGGTCCATCATAGAGCTACCAATGGGCAGATCCTTCCCATAAGGTAAGCGCGTAAGCAGCACTGGCCATCGCCCTTCACCCACTGGTCGATACACGTTGGCACGCAGTACGACCCCATCCCTCATCTTCGCAGGAACGTCAAAATCTACAGTGACCTGTTGCCCCATTTGCATTGCCATATATCCATCTACCTTTCTTAAACTCTAACGTCAGGAAATGTTTACGCTCCGATCATTTTTCTCGGGTGCAGTTCATTGTTTTGGGTGGGGCTGTGGGCGGCGTCAACGTTGCCCCTACCGTGACGATCCATGCAACAAAATCAACTGCACCCATTTTTCTCTGGCACGTTGCATATTATATCACTGATCGCTCCTGTATCTGGAGTGCGGTTCCGACGGGTTAATGTGGCATCCGGCGGGTTAATGAATGGCACCCCTACACTACCCGATGAAAGTGAAAAACTTCACAACGTTATTGTGATCTGGGCACTACATATGCTGCATCGCGTCTGCTACTCTATACTCATCTAGTTACTCTATTAAAATTCATCTGCCCATCTAGAATAGCCTCAGCCCAGGTAAGGATGCGGTTTCACAAGACCATCCTTGCGTGGAGAGGTTCACAGGAGAAAAACCTATGCAAAAGCGAAGTATGCCACGCAGCGTTGCGTGCGCGTTCTGGCTAAGTTCCAGCCTTATGTTTATCATTTCTACTGCTTTCTTCTTTACTACGAACGTTTCCGCTCACACAACAGCAAGGCAACTCCAGACCAGTTGTCCCACTACAGGGACAGCACGTGCCGCCATCATGCCTCCGATCAGATTGGGAACACATGCCAATCTTGTCTACATTTTCAATGATGTGCCGCCCAATACATCAACCGCGTTTGGTCGCCTGATACGTTATGATACTGTTACAGGACGACGTACTGAGATCGTCAACAATGGACTCTCGCTGCAAAGCGCTCAGGTCTCGGCTGACGGACAATGGATACTCTTCCTCACGACACCCGACCCACGCGGCGATTCCAACCATAGCTCTCTGCTCCAACTGGTTCGTAGCGATGGGCAAGATCTGCAGACGCTCTATTGTACTCCAACTGGCACAAATATCAGCAATCTCCAGTGGGCAACAGATCAGAGATTGATTGCATTCTCATTCAGCAAGCAGGGTGGCGGAAGTGGCATCATGCTCCTGAATGCCCGCAATGGCAATCTGCAAACCGATCTCTTCAACTTCCGTTCTGGCGCTCCTTATCGACCGCTCACCTGGTTGGATACGACGCGCCTTTATGTGCTCAATCCCGAAATCGATGCCCCTTCCAGCGACCTGTTCATCCTTGATACGCGGCTTGGTCCCAATCAGAACACTTAATGTTGCATCATGTGTTTAGCGCTCCCAATATCTTCTGCTGGGATGCCGATAGTAGCTATGACGCTCGTTCCCTGTTCACGACTGGCTGCACAAGCGAATTCAATCCTACTGGCCCAGGTGTTACTGGTTCTCGTGGGCCGAGTATATCGCGATACATCCTCGCAACAGGGAGTACAGCTCACAACATTTTCACGAGCAGCACATTAGCGATCACCGCCATTCGCGCTATCAGTCCGACGACGTTGCTGGTAATGGTCCAGAACCATAGTTCGCTAAGCACGTCGATACAAGCAAAGATGGATTATGGGAACTTCATACCAATGGGACAGGCTTTAAACGCCTGACCAATGACCCAAACGTTCCAATCGTTCTCTCACCTTCACACAATTCCCCTGGTCAAACGTCTCGCGCAATGGTCAGCGGTTCTCGTTACAGGTCAACGATGGCACGCACAATAGCACATCTGTCTTGCTCGGCTCGTTTAGCGGTGGTTCACCGATTACGGTAGCAACTGCTCACGGGGCGAGTAATGTAGAGGTAGTGGGGTGGACAATAATGTAAGGTAGCTAAAGTGGCCATTCTGAGATCTGGAATGGCCACTTTTTGTCATATTAGCTACCTGTCAAACGTCAATGTATCTCCCATAGGGACTTGCAAAACTCTTGCCTCACAAAACCTATATCATCACTGCCGTGGAAGACCTGAAGTATCCTGATACGCATCCGTAAGGGGTCATGGCTCAGTTGCTCCGACCTTTTTCCGCTCACGTAAACTTGTCAATGGTACATCTTCCTCGCAAATGACGGTTCTGGAAATGGTGTCTGGGGGAGAACATGCACATATCTCAGGAGATGCCGAACGTGCTTGATGCCAGTTCCAACTGGATGACGTACATAATCGAGCGGCGTTGTGAGATCCTCGCCATCCGCAACCGCCAGAATACGAAACACAAATGTAAACACTACACAGAGGAACAGGTTCACCACCAGAGCGGCAATCGCAATATACACAGGAATAGAGACTCCTCCAATGACAAGTGGATAGATGGAAGCAAATTTTTCAGCAACCGCCATGCTCCTCCAACAGCTAATCCACCCAGTATTCCGATCATCAAAGCATATTTATGAAACCAACGTGTGTACAACGCAATGAAAACGGCGGGGAGAGTCTGAATAATTAAGAAGTTGCTGAAAAGCTGAAAATTGATGGCCAGCTTTGTCGGTAACCACAAAATGACGGCAAGTGCTCCAAATTTGACGATCAGCGAAGCCGTCTTGGCAACACTCGCCTCCTCACGCTCGTTACAATGTGGGCGTAAGTATTCACGATAGATGTTGCGCGTAAAAAGGTTTGCCGCTGCAATAGACATAATAGCGGCAGGCACCAATGCACCAACGCTAATCGTAGCAAAGGCGAAGCCCGCGAACCAGGAGGGAAACATCTGCGAAAATAGTTCTGGAAGAGCTGCATTCGCACCATAGAGAGCCGATGGATGCACATTCGCCGCAATAGCCTCGTAGCCAAGCAAGCCAATCGCTACGAGCAAGAGCGTATATATAGGCAAGTAAAGCAGCATTGCGCTTGACGACTTTTCCGCTATTCGTGCTCAATATTCCAGTTAGATTATGAGGATAAAGCAAGAGTGCAAAGGCAGAACCGAGGGCCAGAGTCATGTACTCACTATAACTCGATGCTGGCAAGACATCATGAAATGCAGGATCGATCAGTGCTTTGTGATGAACTGCTGCAAAGATAGCGCTAAAACCACCCAGTCGCGACGTAATAGAGATCATTGCCACAATTGTTACCGTCCAGATACAGACATCCTTTACGATAGCGATCAAAGCGGGCGCACGCAAACCACTTACATAGGTATAGATCGCCAGAACTGCGAAGGCAATAAACAACGAGATCTCCGTTGGCACTCCCATCACGGTCAACAAGATCTCCATTCCGTAGATCTGGAGCGCAATATAGGGCATTGTCGCACAGATCCCTACGATGGCGATTAAGAGTGCGAGTGCGGGGCTATCAAAACGTTCACGCACAAAATCTGCAGATGTTACATAACCACGATGACGGGAAACGGCCCATAACTTCGGAAGCACAAGGAAGAGCAATGGATAGATGATCGTCAGGTAAGGTACAGCGAAAAAACCTAGCGCACCCGAACTGAAAATGAGGCCGGGAACAGCGATAAACGAATAGGCGGTATACATATCGCCACCAAGCAAAAACCAGGACATCACGGTTCCGAAACGCCGCCCGGCCAGCCCCCATTCTTGCAAGCGATTCAAGTCGCCTGAACGCCAGCGGCCGGCAACAAACCCCAGGACAGCCACAAGGCCAAAGACGAGACATGAAGACAGAGATGTGCTACAATATTCATCTTAAAAGTGACCTCCTGTAGAGCGAAATATAGATCATTGCAGGGCTAGCTGTTACCCGGATTTTGAGCTCAAACGCAGAATGAAGATTGGCAGATTGAGTCGTTGAGCTGTAGCCTGATCAATAATCAGAGTAGCAAAGTGACGCCTTGATCAATCTCAGTGAAGTCGCGGCCGTCGCCTGTACCCCACGCAGATCGGCATCGGCAAAGTTTGCATTTGTCAGTATGGCTCCGTCAAGTTGCTCCCTGCAACGTAGCTCCTCTCAAGTTAGTTGCCCGTAGATACGCATCTCGAAGTGAGCTGCATTCAAATTCGCCTCGCTGAGATCAGCGCGGCTCAAGTCAGCATTGCTCAAATCTGCACGTACAAGATTTAGCATGCGCTCAAACTGGCTTTCGTAAAATCAGCCGCCTTGAGATATGCACCTGTCATATGTGCTTGCTGAAAATTAGCACTACCACAGTTAGCTAAACTGAGGTTGGCTTCCAACAGATTGCTACCATGCAAGTTTGCCTGTAGAGATACGCTTCCCCCAGATTCACTCCACTCAAATTCGCCATGCTCAGGTTCGCTCTCGTCAGGTTCGCCTTGCTCAGATCGGCCTGTTTCGCGACTGCACCACACAGTCGGGCTTCACTCAAGTTTGCATGGCTCAGATTAGCTGAGCTTAAAATAGCCCCACTGAGATCAGCTCCACTCAAGTCAGCGCTACTCAGATCGGCATCACTGAGATTGGCGTTGCTCAAGTCGGCACCACTGAGATTGGCACGGCGTAAGTCTACACCGATCAGGCGTGCACTAATCAGATAGGCACGCCTCAAATTCGCGCCATTCAGCTTGACACCACAGAGATCAGTATCACGCAGATCAGTATTTTGTAAATTCGCACCAAGAAGGTTCGCACCAATCAGGCTGACGCCGATCATAACAGCTTTGCTCAAGTTTGCACCACTGAGATTGACACCACTGAGATTCGCTCCATGCAGGAACGCCCCACAGATATAAGCTCCTCGCAAATCCGCATCAGACAGGTCTGCCGCACGCATACTCCCCCCACTCAGATCGGTTTCTCGCAGATCCGCACTGTCGCAGATCTGCATAATCCAGGATAGGTACACGCTCATCATCGTCGCCTTCATAATTTCCTGCAAAGCCGCCTGTTTCATCAGAAGATACGCTGCCTCGCCATACTCTTTTCCTACTCTTAAAATATTTTGCTACCATATTCTATGTTTCCACACTATAACATTTTATGCATATTTCAAATGTTATCTGTACTTATATTCATCCGAGATGTATAAGGTCGTGTAATAGTTCCTGTATATTGCTCATCGTCCTCCCCATTCCGTGTGCCAACTCCTCTACAGAACGCTTTCCATTGATTAATAAGACTAGTTGACGATGGGCACGCGATAGCCCCATTTGCTCTATCTTTTTAAAGTGACTGGAAGCGGTTGGATAAGAAAGGGAATGGGTATCACAAGTTCTTGCCCGGTAAGTGACTATGGGTAAAGAAGGATTTGAAAGCAGGAGTGTTATGCGACTGATTTTGGACGACGTTCATGGACAGGGCGTGCTCCTTTAGGCAGAGGGGTAGATGGAATTGAACTTCTGCTGTTCAGGTGGAACGCTTGCACCCTGTAGAAGGACCTTCAAGTAAATATGCAATATGTCTTTCGAAGCATCTTGCGGAATAAAGGAAACAAGACAATTTTCCCACGTGCTTATATGATTAAAGGCATCAGAAATATTGGAACGGCTCACCTTTACCTCGGTAATACGTCCATTGCTAAATACTATTCTTCCTTCCTCGGCAGAATTTCCTTCGCCACGTTTCGCTATCAATATCCCTGTTTCACGGCTCAATTGAATGGTCTGAATGATGCTGACCAGTCGCGTTGCTATAATATATTGTCGCAACATAAGCTGTCTCCACTGACATGAGCGCTTCGCATCATGAAGTTATTCTTATCCTGGTATATCGACATTGATATATCGTCTGTGGAAAGTTATCTCAAACAATAAAACTCTTCTTCCCCACCAGTGGATATATCTTATCGCTATACGCGAAATATAAATGGTATAAAAGGTTATGTATGAATCGCAGTCAATAAGTGCCAGGTCGCTGGAGCGAGTTCTTCCGCAGGAAGACAATCCTTATCATGAAAATTATACACTATTATGTAGACCTTATCTCAACTACTATTACTTAATGGCTACTCCATTTTTAACAGATATAGAGTCGCTTTTTTAGTCTTCATATAATCAATCAATCAACTACAAAATACATATTTACTGATTTTAAAAGTTCATGAATATGAAACAATACCATTAAAAATAAGCTTTCTTTGCTTAAAGACGAGGGAAGCCAAAAGCGGATCTATTCTTCCGAACTATAGAAAAACGGGCCTTTTTACAACAAAACCTTGACAATCACATCCTTTTCCTATAGTAGTAGTAGTCTACTACTACTATATGGAAAAGGATGTTTGCATGACCACTGCGATCCTTGAAGAGATGAAGCATCTGGGCTTCACTGGAGCCGAGGCTCAGGTCTATGTCTTTTTACTACAACATCCACTCTCAACTGGCTATGAGATCAGCAAAGGCACCGCGCTGCCACGTGCTAACACCTACCAGGCACTGGAAACTCTGGCGGCCAAAGAACGTGTCACCGCTGTTAGCCCTGACCCGCTTCGTTATGCGCCCGTTCCGCCCGCTCAATTGCTGCAACGCATTCAGCAAGAGACCGAGCAACGCTGCCAGGAACTGGAACAACAACTCACTACCCTGAAGCAGCCTGACAGCATAGGACATTTCTGGGAACTCGGAGAACGGAATCGCATCGAGACACGCATGCTTGAACTTATTAACACTGCTCATCATCGTATAGCAGCAAGTTTATGGGCACAGGATCTGGAACAGTTTTCCGACGCATTACGCACGGCACGCGAGCGTGGTTGTACGGTGATTCTTAATCTATTTGGCGAGGCACAGGCTGATTTTGCAACGGTCTACCAGCACGAGGGCCAGAGAAAGTTATCGGAGGACACCTTATCGCACTGACTACTGATTTTGCAGAGGCGCTGGTAGCATCCCTCGACGCACCTGTAACCGGAGTCGTCACGCAAAACCGTACATTGGTGCGCGTCGTGGAAAAGCTTATTCGCGATGAGTCCTATCTTGCAGCAATCTATGAGCAGTTCGCGCCTCAGCTAGAAGCAGCGTTTGGTCATCACCTGGTCGACCTGCGCCGTCGCCTTCTCCCTACAACCGATGCTGAACGGCTTATTGCAATCACTACGCTGGGCTCTGAACCCATCAATTTGCCGTCGAACCTACACTAAACATATAAATACACATTTTTCCTCAGTAAGAGGAGCATACCATCATGGCGGGATCAGTAACCGTTGTTGTCGGTACACAATGGGGCGATGAAGGGAAAGGCAAACTTGTTGATCTGCTCAGTACAGATGCCGACCTCTGCATGCGCTTCCAGGGAGGTGGAAATGCAGGTCATACCGTCATCAATAGCTATGGAGACTTCAAACTACACCTGGTTCCTTGCGGCATTTTCAATCCCGCCTGTATGTGTGTTATGGGAACAGGAACCGTTGTCGATCCACAGGATCTGCTCTCCGAGCTGACAAACCTTCAAGCAGCATTCCGTTGCGATTGATAATCTGTTTGTATCCGACCGCGCTCATGTCGTCATGCCTTATCATAAATTTCTGGATAAAGTTGAAGATGAGG
The DNA here is from genome assembly GCA_963731415.1 of uncultured Chloroflexia bacterium. Lineage (GTDB taxonomy): Bacteria > Chloroflexota > Ktedonobacteria > Ktedonobacterales > Ktedonobacteraceae > JACDAE01. The sequence goes on along the minus strand of CAVSVN010000011.1, from coordinate 323,685 downwards.
CACGGGGAGCCTATCGCGTCGATACCACAGGCCGGGGCATTGGTCCAGCCTATACAGACAAAGTTGCACGGATTGGCATCCGTTTCCACGATCTCCTGCATGAATCCGTCCTACGCGACAAGTTGGCCGTCGTTCTGCGTCGTCATAACGCAATACTTACCCATATCTATAACCAACCACCTTTTGACGAAGAGCAAATACTGGTGGATTGCCTCTCCTGGGGAGAACAACTCAAAACGCGTATCGTCGATACGGTTCCCTTAGTACGTTCAGCCCTTCAAATGGGAAGAAGATTATCCTGGAAGGCCAGCTCAGCGCTATGAAGGATCTCGATTGGGGTTCTTATCCTTTTGTGACCAGTTCATCCCCCACCGCTGCCGGTGCCGCCGCAGGATCAGGCATCCCACCGCGCAGCATTGATCGCATCATCGGCGTCGCCAAAGCATATAGCACACAGGTCGGTACCGGACCCATGCCCACGGAATTGCAAGATGAGATGGGAGATCATCTGCGTCAACTCGGTGGCGAATATGGTGCCACCACAGGCCGGCCCCGACGCGTTGGCTGGTTTGATACTATCGTTACCCGTTATGTCGCGGAAATTAATGGCTGTACCGATATCGCCATCACCAAACTGGACGTACTGGATAGCCTGGCGGAGATTCCCGTCTGCACGGCATATCGTTATCAAGGTGAACGTGATCGACAGAACTACCCGATCCCTTGCTCCACGACAAATGTGAACCCATCTACGAGGTGCTACCTGGCTGGCAGCAATCGACACGAGAAGCTCGCTCTTTGCAAGACCTGCCACGTAACGCACGTGCCTATCTTGAACGCCTGATAGAATTGGTACGCGTTCCCATTCATAGTGTTGGCGTTGGACCCGAACGCAATCAGACATTGATCATTTAACGACTATAGGGATTGCCATTGGATTCTGGAGAAACCCAAAAATATCTTGACACCCTTCCCGTTCATTCGCTATACTCACACAGAGAACGATGGGACATATTTCTATCTTTGTCACACAAGAGCTTTATATGGAGATCATGGCACAGGAATATACATCAGCTTACCTTGTCATTCAGAAAGGACCGCTGCTTGGCAAGCGTGTTGAAATATGGAAAGAACGTACGACCATAGGTCGTAGCCGCGATTGCGATATATTTTTGGAAGATATTACCGTACACCGCAAGCAGGCAAGTATTTTGCGTGTGGCGACTGGATATGTTCTCTGTGACGATCATGGCAAAGGAGATTGCTACGTCAATGGACACCCGGTCAAAGAACAGCCACTTAAAAGCGGCGATCAACTTCTCTTTGGCAACACGCAGCTCACTTTCTATGCCAATGAAGGGACACGCCCATTCCAATTCCTTCATCACGTGGACGCGAACTTTTGATTGGTAAAATGCCTGATAGCCCATGCTATTGCACGCCTTGACCTGAAAAATGCACATAGTGGTGTTCAGAGCGTCGAACTCTTACCCGAAATGACGATTGGACGCAGCCGCGACTGCAATATTTTCCTGGAAGACCTGGCAGTGAGCCGCCATCATGCCACCCTGCACGAACTTTCTAGCAGAGAATACGAATTGGTTGATAATCGCTCTGCAACCGGGACATTTGTCAATGGACAGGCTATTGTGCGCACGCTTCTTCACGAAGGTGACCAGATTCAGATTGGCGGAACAACGTTTACGTTTCGCATCTCGCATGCATAGGGTTTATACATGGCACGGGCTCACGTAATGGCACCCGTACACCAGTACAAAGGCCATCAATAACAGGCCTATTGACTGCAACAGGCGCTGAAGATATTGCATACGCAAACCGTAATAATCGACTTTCGAGCCATCTCGCTTCTCCAGTGGTGGCGCATATGCTCGTGTCTTCCGCATAAATAGCCGCACCTCTTGCGGCACTTCAGAAACGCTTCCATTTGCTCCTTGCCGGACAGAGGTGGAAGAAACATTGCGATAAGCAGCATTAAAAGGAAGTGGATGAATAAAGTGAGCAAAGCGCTGATTCTGTGGTTGATGCAATAGTTCAGCTAACTCTTTCTCCCCTGCATTGCCACGCGGCGCGACCAGCAATTCTGCACGTTTAAAAAGTTCAAAGAGCGATGCATCGCGATCCTGATAATAATGAGGATCAAGAATCTGCACAATCTTGTCAAACCCCAGCAGAAAGAGAATACGCTTCACACGCGGAAAAGAACGCTGTATCGCCTCAGCCTGCTCCACATATAATCCTCGATTAAACAAAAGAATGCCAGCGTGGGGCAGACGTTTATGCAAAATATCATCCAGTAGCACAATACGATCCAGCAGCAAAGGTCGCTCTACCGCCTCTTTATCCACTGTGCGCTTGCTGAACGCGGCGTAGAGGGTCATCGACTCCATGCACACGAGCAAACTCTCGCGCCTGCTTCAACAGGGCAATGTGAGCCGTCGTAGGGGGATTAAACGAACCAGGGAAAACGATCACGCCACCACGCGGCTCCGGTGCACCGGGAACAATATAAGCTCGCGGCTCAGCCTCTGGTTGTAACTGATTGAGCCGCACCTGTATGTGCTTCATGCGCTAAATCATGTGAGCCGAAAAATAGAATGTATTGGTCATGCCTTATTGTATAGCACCCTCTCATCTCAATACAAGATGATTTTGCTATCTCAGCCTCCCCAAACAGAATGGAGATAGAGGCGTCACTTTTATAAATCTAAAACTAGAAACTCTCTGTATTCGTGTACCTGACAAGAGAAATTATTACAACGATCATTATAAAGGAGCACAATTACCATGAGTGCCACCCATGAAGATACCATACGTACATTTATGACTGCACTGGAAACAAACGATCAGGATACAGCCGCGAACTTTCTGAAAGAGGATTTCACTTTTAGCGGCTGGACTCCACAACCACTGAACAAAAAGGACTTTCTTATCATCATAAATGGCCTGAAAATCGGCTTTCCTGGCCTTATCTTCAATCTACACAATGTAGATGAACAAGAAGATACGGTTACAGCAACTATGCAAATAGCGGGCTACCAGGCGAACTCATTCGTCCTGCCGCCATTAGGGTTGCCACCAATTCCACAGACCGCGAACAGCGTTTCTCTTCCAGCCGAAGATGTGAAATTCTTACTAGCAAACAATCAGATCACCCGCATGGTTGTCAAGTCCACCCCCGGCGGCGGCATTACTGGTCTCTTGCACCAACTCGGTATAGATGTTGGCATAAGCCAGTAGGGGCGAGATTTACACCTATAGAGTGCAAATAAAAAGATTGAAGGAATTTTGCGTAGGGGCGTGAGCTGGCCCACCGACTCCAACTATTTCGACCAATTCATCGTCCTGACCCGGGCGTGAGTTCTGGCCTCGCTTCAATTAGTTGGAGTCAGTGGAGCTTGCCTCCGCCCGGCCCCTGACCTGTTCCCCAACCGACGGAGGCAAGCTCACGCCCCTACGTCAGAGAGAGCTGCGCTTTTTCATACTCCCTCTGTGCCTCGGTTATCCTTCCCAGCTGCTTAAGGGTATCAGCCTTGTTATAGCGAAAGGCCCCTACGTTCGGCTGCAACTGCACGGCACGCTCATATGCTACCAGTGCGTCTTCGTAACGCCGCACCGCAAAATAGACATTTCCCTTCCCATTATACGCTGAGGCCAGACGCGGATTAAGCTGGATCGCATGCTCAAAAGCACCCAACGCTTCCCGATAGCGCTTCAGTTCGTACAACAGGCTTCCTTTCCCATTATAAGGTGAAGCGGCATCCGGGCGCACACGAATCGCTTGCTCAAACGATGCCAACGCCTCCTGAGGTCGCTGCAAACTCCACAATACCCACGCCATCCCATCTAGCACTTCTGCACTCTCAGGATTTAAGGCCAATGCCTGTTCGTATGCCTCCAGAGCCTCCTCATACTGGTGCAGGTGATAGAGAGAGTCGGCCTTAAACTCATAGGTCTGTGCAACATCCGGCGCGAGTTGGATCGCTCGCTCAAAACAGGCGAGGGCTTCTCGATAATGAGCAAGCCGATAAAGCGTTCTTCCCTTCCCAGAGTAGCCAGGAGCATAACGGGGATCCTGCGCAAGAAGACGATCATAGATTTCCAGCGCCTCTTTATACCGTCCGAGCCGTCGTAAGGCCCAACCTATTCCGTCATAGGCGGCCAGAAAGGAGGGGTTGCGCTGCAGTACCTCTTCATGAGCTGCTATCGCCTCCTCGTAGCGTCCCAACGCATAAAACGCATCCCCCTTGCCCTGGTAAGCAGCAACCATGTCGGAATCACGTTGAAGTGCCTGCTCGAATGCACTGATAGCTTCTGCATAGTGTGCAGCATTGAAGAGGCGCTTCCCCTCAGCCAGCCACTGACCACCAGTCCTATGCCGGGCAGCGGAAGGCACGTTGAGCAGAGCATGAATAAAGGAGAGAATATCGGGATAACGATTCTCGCGTTGCTTTTCTAATGCACGCAGAATCGCTAACTCCATATAAGGCGGAATAGCTGGATTGATCTCCGAAGGAGGCAAGGGCGCTTTCGACTGGTGCATCTTCCCAATTGTGACCGCGTGCTTTGCCATAAATGGAGGCTGGCCCGTCAAGAGTTCATAGGCGATACAGGCCAGCGCATACTGATCACTCCTTGGACTGGCCGCGCCCTCAAACTGTTCCGGTGCCATGTAGAGCGGCGAACCGATAACATTGACATATTTCGTTCTGGTTGTCTCTAGAAAAACGGCGATGCCAAAATCGGCGATCAACGGATCGTCTTTCGCATTAAAGAGGATATTTTCAGGTTTTAAATCCCGATGCACAATATTTTGTTCATGGACATATTGTAGTCCCTGTCCAACTTGTGTCAGGACTGTAGCACTTCATTTAAAGGCAACAGCGTCTCGCGCTCCTCCATACGATCCCGTAAAGAGCCATGCGGCGCAAACTCGGCAACCAGGTACGGAAAACCCTCATCATCAACTCCAACATCGTAGATAGGCAAATATGCTCGTGCTTGAGCATTTCGAGAAATTGAGCTTCGCGCAGAAAGTTCGTCTCGTTCTTTATCCGATTCCAGATAACTGAGATGCAGCACCTTGATTGCTACAATACGATTTGCAAGGTAAAGATGAACTCCTTTATACACACGCCCGAATGCCCCACTATCAATTGCCTCGGTAATACGATAATTCCCGACCTGCTTCCCAATATAGGATGTATCTTCTGTATCTTCTTCTTCCATATATAACGTGTCTTTCGATGATAAGATTGCTGATTGCATATTTCCGTTAGATGTACAACGACACTCGCATCAATCATCGCATACTGCTTATAATACCGAGTATTTCTCCTCCCGTATGGGCGGAGCTGCCTTCGCAGATACAGGGAACGCAAATCGGGCCAGAAACCGGTGCGGAGGCCAGCTATGCCCCTACGGGATTGCCACGATCTCGATCTGTAAGCCCGATTTATCTTTCGATGAGACGCCTTAACACCGTTAGCAGGATACCGCCATTTTTGTAGTAGACGACATCGATGGCGCTATCCAGGCGAGCAATGGTCTGGAAGGAGAAGGTCGAGCCATCCTCGCGCGTTCACCTTGACCGTTACTTCCTGACGTGGCTTCAAGCCTTGCTCAATACCCTCAATATCATATGTTTCATGCCCGGTCAGACCCAGCGATTCTTTGCTCTGCCCAGGCATAAATTGCAAGGGTAGAATACCCATTCCAACCAGGTTGCTGCGGTGAATACGCTCGAAGCTCTCGGCAATAGCGGCACGTACTCCAAGCAGTAAAGGTCCCTTGGCTGCCCAGTCACGTGAACTGCCAGAACCATACTCTTTTCCAGCGAGAATGATCAGCGGCACGCCCTCCTCCTGATAGCGCATCGACGCTTCATAGATCGTCGTTTGCTCACCATCAGGCAGGTGGACGGTATAATACCCTCTTTACCCGGTGTCAGGCGGTTACGCAGACGAATATTGCCAAAGGTACCACGTACCATGACCTCGTGATTGCCACGCCGCGCTCCATAAGTGTTGAAATCACGCTTCTCCACTCCATGCTCTTGCAAGTAACGCCCGGCAGGACTGGTCGGTGAGAAGCTGCCAGCAGGTGATATGTGGTCTGTGGTGATGGAATCATCCAATACAGCCAGCACACGTGCACTATGAATATCCTTAACGGGCTGTGGCTCCGGCGACATATCCTTAAAGAACGGTGGCTCCTGAATATAGGTGGAGTCGGCATCCCACTCGAAAAGCGCTCCCGTCGAGTTCGTCAATGAGCGCCAATGCTCATCGCCTTCAAAGACACTGGCATAATTGCGCGAAAACACATCCGGCGTGACGGCACTGGTAACCGCCTCGCGCACTTCTTGCTGCGAAGGCCAGATATCGCGCAGGAACACATCTTCACCGTTGGCATCAGTCCCGATTGGCTCTTTCGTCAGGTCAATATCGACCGTACCAGCCAGAGCATAGGCGACAACCAGCGGTGGTGAGGCCAGGAAACTGGCACGCACCTGGGGATGAATACGCCCCTCAAAATTGCGATTGCCACTGAGAACAGCCGCAACAATCAGGTCATTGTCCTGCACCGCCTCAGCAACTGGATCGGAGAGCGGACCGCTATTACCAATACAGGTTGTGCAACCATAGCCGACCAGATGGAAACGAAGCGCCTCCAGGTAGGGCAAGAGATTCGCGTTCTCCAGATAATCCACGACGGCACGTGATCCTGGAGCCAGACTCGTCTTGACCGCACGGATTGACGGAAAGACCTCGCTCCACTGCATGCTTCGCCACCAGACCAGCGGCAATCATCACTGATGGATTTGAGGTATTGGTGCAACTGGTAATCGCGGCAATGGCAACGGAACCATCGGTCATATGTGTCTCCACATCGCCGAGTTGGACCGATCACATCTTTGAGATGTCCATTATGTCCACGATGTCCATTCCCCTTCGTCGCGTCCTCGGCCTGCACAACAGGGTCGGGATTGGGATTACCACCCTCACTCGACCAGCGAATCGTGGCATTCTCAGACGCGGCAACCTCCGCAGCCGCCTCGAAGCGATCCGCATATGCCTCGCGGAAGACCTGCCCCAGATTCTGCATCAGCACACGATCCTGAGGACGACGTGGGCCAGCAAGGCTTGGCTCAATCGTTGTAAGATCGAGTTGCAGCAGATCGTCAAACTGTGGCTCAGGCTGTTCATCGGTGCGGAACAATCCCTGCGCCTTTGTGTACTGCTCTACCAATTCTATCAGTTTGCGGATCGCGCCCGGTCATCTGCATATAGCGCAGCGTCTCGGCATCGACGGGGAAGAGCGTGGCTGTGGCACCAAATTCCGGCGACATGTTAGCAATTGTGGCACGATCGGCCAGTGGCAGGTTACTCAGACCAGGGCCAGTGAACTCGACAAACTTGCCAACGACACCACGCTTGCGCAACATCTGCGTCACCGTCAAGACAAGATCGGTTGCAGTCGCACCTTCTGGCAACGCACCTGAGAGACGCACACCGATCACTTCTGGCGTGAGCAGGTAGATCGGCTGCCCCAGCAATACCGCCTCAGCTTCGATGCCACCAACACCCCAGCCCAGCACGCCAAGCCCATTAATCATGGTCGTATGCGAATCGGTACCAACAAGCGTATCGGGATAGGCCACCTTTTGCACCGTCCTCTTCCTTCGTCATCACAACGGAGGCGAGGTACTCAAGATTGACCTGGTGCACGATGCCTGTGCCCGGAGGCACAACACGGAAATTATGGAACGCCTCCTGCCCCCAACGCAATAAAGCATAGCGCTCACTATTGCGTTCGTACTCGCGTTCAACGTTACGCGCAAAAGCCAGGACCGATCCGAAAGAATCAACCTGCACAGAATGGTCAATCACCAGATCCGCGGGCACGAGGGGATTAATTTTTTGCGGATCTCCATTCATACGCGCAACGGCAGAACGCATGGCGGCAAGATCGGCAACAGCAGGCACACCTGTAAAATCCTGTAACAGGACACGAGCAGGCAGAAATGGGTACTCGGCCTCATTCTTCCCGCGTGACCCTGGAACCCAGTGCGCGAGAGAGAGCACATCATCTTCCGTGACAAGCTCTCCACCGGCATGACGCAACATATTTTCTAAGATAACCTTGACCGTAAACGGCAAACGGTCCAGCCCTTGCACACCGCGCTGCGCCAGAGCCTCCAGACGATAGTAATGAATGGTACCATATGCCACCGTTAAGAGTGGAACGAGCACCAAATACATCTTTGTATGCAGTCATAGTCATATCCTTTTAATTGGAATTAGCAGGTGTAGGGGATGGATGACTTCCCAGTGAATGTAAAAGTCGGTCCTACTTACCGTAAAAACTTTTTCTTTTGACCACATTATAACACGTTGTCTCTTCCCTCTTGCCAGTCGAAGCTCAACTCGGAAGATATGATAGAGCACAGATACCGTTTATACAAGCCAGATTGACGCACCAGTTCGACCTTTAACGAGGCCTCATCTGTTCACATCCTCTATTGACAAAGTACTCTTACTTTCGCTACAGTAGAAGGAACAATAGATCAAATTCTGATAGTATTGATGTGTAGGACAGGGAGGACGACGGCAATGGGGTTGTGTTTAGATGTTGAACATTGTGGATATGAAAATCGAGAAAATGCTCGCTTCTGTGCACGGTGTGGCTTTCCTCTAAAAGGAACATTTCTACAGGAACGCTATGAAATTCAAAATCTTATCAATCAGGATCGTAATATCATTACCTTAGATGCCTATGATCACAATAACGACCAGTCTGTGACGGTACGTGCAATCGTTCCACAGCAGAACGACACTACAGGAACGTGAGAGCTTCTCTGCAAGATGCTGAACTTGCTCGTTCACTCTCGGCGCGGATCACTGATCCCAACAGTATTCGTGTTATTGATTATGGACAGGATGGGCCGCTGGCTTCTCTCGTAAAGAGCCGAACTCTCTGTTCCGGCAACGAAACAACCCGTTTCCACTGTCGCATCCGCCGCTTATGTTGGAGGGAATGCTGCTCAACCAGCACAGGTACTCTGCATGACAATGACGATGAAGAGATGGCAACACAACTGCGCATCTGCTGTTCCTACTCTACCCAGCAGCGAGCAGGACACAGCCATACTCAGCAACAGGTCGCCTGATTGGCTGACCAGGGGCAATATTGCGTACGAACACAATAATTATGAGGAGGCTCTGGCGGCATACGAGACTGCCTGTAATCAGGATAGTACTTCTATCGATGCGTGGAGCGGCAAAGGGGCCACACTTCTGCATCTGGGTCGACCAGAAGAAGCATTGCAGGCCTATAATCATGCTCTCTCGCTACGCTCTAACGATCCAGAGCTATGGACACTACGTGCCAATGTCCTGCACGAATTGCGCCGCTTCGAGGAAGAGATGTATTGCTACGATCAGGCTCTGACGTATAATCCAAACTACGTCTATGCCTGGAGCGGACGTGGTATGGCGCTGGCAGAACAGAATAAGCCTGAAGAGGCTCTCCTGGCCTTTGACCGCGCATTACTGCTGGACCCGCGCCAGAGCACCGTCTGGCAAGCGATGAGCGATACCCTCTATAGCCTGCAACGCTACGATGAAGCGCTGATCACCGTCGATCGCGCCCTTGAGATCGACAACCAGCGGCCCTCACTCTGGGATACGCGGGGCAATATTCTGCGCCGCATGAAAAATCCAGAAGAGGCCCTTCCTCTGCATGAGCGGGCTCTTCAACTCGATCCCAAAACGCAACACTCTGGTTCGATAAAGGCAATGATCTACGCGATATGCGCCGCTATGCCGAAGCTTTGTCAGATTATGATGAATGCCCTTGCACTTGACCCAACATTAGCAGGCGCGTGGTATAATCGAGGAAATGTTTTAGCTGCCCTCAGGATGTTTGAAGATGCGCTGGAATCTTATGACCACGCCCTCGAATATGATGATGGGCTCATCTCAGCCTGGTATAATAAAGGGAGCCTTTTGCACGAATTAAAACGTCATGCAGAAGCCATTGACGCCTTCGATCGGGCTCTGGCGGTCGACACACATTATATTGCAGCCTGGAATAATAAAGGTCTCTCTCTCTTCGCGCTTGGACGCATGGATGAAGCTCTGGCCGCTCTCGATCAGGCAACATCCTTCGCACCCGAAGAACCGGATGCCTGGTACAATAAAGCCGTCGTACTGGAAAAAGTGGGGCGCAAACAGGAAGCTCTGACGTGCCAGCAATGGGCGCATTCTCTGGAAGAGCAGAGAAAAATGGGACAGGCATAACAATATCTATAGTAATACACATATTATGAATACGCCATACTTTCTATCCTGACTTTTTCAATGATCATGTGTGATGGAAAGGGAGAGCTACAAAAAGAATGCGTCAATAAGCGCATTGGCACTATTGGGTGCCATTAGCGGAACCTGACGAACCTGGGACCTACCTGAGGTACCCCTTTATGACTCGGAGGAGGGAATGCGACGCTGCGCCGATCTGGTTGATTGCGGATATGACAACCGGGACAGCGAATTATTTTGTCGAGCATGTGCACTGCCGCTACTGAAGACTGCTTTGGCTGGACGCTATGTGGTGGAAGCGTTACTTAGTAAGGGAGGATACGCGGCGGTTTTTCGGGGAGTAGACCAGAATCTCTCGCGTCACATTGCTATCAAAGTGCTGTTACCAAGTAAAACGACTCCTGGCGAACGTGAGCATTTTTTGCGTGAAGCACGTATCGCGGCTACGTTAGATCATCCGAATATCGCGCCAATTCTCGATTATGGCAAGGATGGTCCTAGCGTCTTTCTCGTCATGCCTCTTTATACCTCTGGCTCTTTACGCACACGCCTCGCGCAGGCCGATGGTCCTTTGCCTGCATCAGAGACGGTACATAATTTTCACCAGTTCGCCAATGCATTGTATTATGCACATACGCGGCCACGTCCGGTGATCCATCGCGATATTAAGCCGGAAAATATTTTGATCCATCAGGAAGATTCGCGCCTGGTGATTACCGATTTTGGGATCGCTCGTTCCCTTGAGCCTGGTGCAACCTTCGGCAAGACGGTCACCGTACGTGGCACAGTGGGCTATATGGCACCCGAACAAACAACGGGCATTGTGGACCCACGGAGCGATCAGTATGGTTGCGCTGTGGTGCTCTACGAGATGCTCACTGGCTACCATCCCCTTGATCCATTTGCAGGCGTTATCCCGCCTGTATCTTCCCTGAATAATGAGCTGCCTACGGCAATGGATCTCGTGATACAACGTGCTCTGGCACCACGTCCAGAAGAACGCTTCCCTAATATGACGGAGTTTATGCAGGCATTTGATGTCGCCTGTCGCCCTACTACGAAGATGCGACCTCTTCCACCGGCAACTCCGCCAGAAGCACATACTTCACCTCAAGTACGCAATATTGACAAATCCAGCGGTGGCATCGGCTGGCACGGGCAGAAATAGTTCGGTCAATCAGCAGTATGTCTCGCGCTGCTCATGTTAATACCGGAACGGTGCGTGAGAAATGCCGTGAGGGCGATCAATATCTGAAGATGCAACACTATTCACAGGCATTACAGGCGTATGAAGAGGCTCTGCGCATCGACCCGCGCAATTTCTATGCCTGGAACGGCAAGGGAACGGCACTCTACAATCAAGGCAATTATCGCAAAGCTCTGGAGGCATATCAGCATGCAACCGATATTGATCCGGAGAGCGCAACGGTCTGGGTGAGTGCTGGTCTGGCGCTGAATCGGCTGCAACGCTATCAACAGGCAATGGTGCATTTTGAACGCGCCCTCAGAATCGATCCTCACTATGTCGCGGCATGGAATGGCAAGGGCGATGCGCAACTGGATATGAATTTGCCGGATGATGCTCTTAATTCTTACGAGCAGGCGCTGACCTACGATCCCAGGAGCTTCCAGGCCTGGAACGGCCTGGGCAATGCACGTTCCAGCCTGCGTGACTATCCAGGAGCCGTCGAAGCCTATACACACGCTCTACTGGTGAACTCGCGTAGCGCCGTCGCGTGGTGTAACAAGGCGGAAGCGCTGATGCGCCTCGGCCATAACCGTGCCGCGCTCGATGCCCTTAATGAGGCCACCGAAATGGATAAAGGCTACATCCGCGCCTGGACGCTTAAGGCCGAAGTATACGAGTCGCTGGGCAATCCCCAGGAAGCTCAGAAAGCTCGGAGACGCGCCCGCCCCTGGGGAACGATGAACTGAAACCTCCGATCTTCGTCCAGGGTAGGGGCGTACACTGGCAATCCCTTTCCGGGCATCAATGAGCAGGTGACGCCCCTACCCTGGACAGCGATTAGCTGGCAATTCCCCGACGCATCGAGAATACGCCGAAGCCCAGGCAATCAGTGCACATATGCCAATACAAGCACATCCAGCCCTAATTGATCAGATGAACTATAGAATATCGCCTGTTGTAAAGCATGCACGCCATAAGTAAGCGGAATATAGGTTGCAGATATTCTGTAATACTTGCGGCTCAAACGCTAATACGCCAACACCTCCACGACAGAAAGAACAGGTAGAAGGCAACGTTGACGGAAATGGCAATCACAGGCAACCCACGTTGCAATGCCGCTCCCAACGCCACACCTAGTCCTGTACTCATCAATGCAATCAGCGCAATGATCAGTAAAGTCGTCAGCCAGTAGATGCCTTCCGGCCGCGTCCAGCCCAGATATAGTCAGCAAGCAAGAGCACAAGGAAAGCCTAACAGGAAGGTCGTAATAAAACCCGATAAGACCTTCCCAGTGATAATGGCGAACTTTGTCGCAGGGTGAAAGCAATAGCTCCTTTACAGTACGCGTCTCCCACTCACGTGCAGCGCTAATACTGCTCGTTATCAAGCCTGAAATCATTAGCAAAAGCACAATGTCCGGCAAAACACTATATTGGAATAGTTGTATATCCTGCCGACGTAAATCCTGTTCGGGACCGTGACCTTGATCGGGCTTGCACTCCCTTGTGCTTGATAAAATTGCGTGATCGCATCTGGCACGGAACGACGGATATCGTTTGTAAAGTCCAGGTTGAGGTTATTGAGAGTGACCTCAACGGGCGAACTCGCGTGCGCAGCGACCCGTTGCGTAAAATCGGCGGGAATGGTGATCACCGCAGCAACCTGAATATCCTTGAGCAACGTCTGGGCCTGCGCTGGCGTAGCGTCAGTGATACGAAATACATCCGCATTATGAAAAATCTGCTGCATCTGGCGTCCCTTTGGACCTGTATCGAGCGTCACCAGCGCGACGGGACTGCGCCCCACCGCCGCCGCTCCTAGAGCCTGAACGAGCAGGAAAACCAGAGGTGGCAGAATTGTTGCTGCGATATTACGTCTGTTACGCAACCAGACAGCCAGGTCTTTCCTGAAAATTGCTCCAGACCGTGCGCAAAAAAGAGGTATCATCCTATTTCTCCTACTACTGTTAATTGTCATTTAAACTGACCTTTTTTCTCCATGAACCCGTGGGTAGGGGCGTCACGCAAGGTGACGCCCCTACGCAGAAATTAATTTGCAACTGTGCTTCGCCTCAATACAATGCCAGCCAGAATAATCAACCCGAGCGCATAGACACAGAGGATCAGCACATTGGTGCCTAATCCATAGGTATTCAGCGTAAAGTTGTGGAAAGCATGCTGCTGCAACACGATGGCATAATACACGGGAAAGAGCTGAGCAAAGACCTGTAGCCTCCGTGTTAAAGGATATTGGCCCGAAAGCTCCACTCAGGAAAAAAAGCGGCAGGGAGATGCCAAATGCCAGGGCAATAAATGCCTGTCTCTGCTTGATAAGTGTGCCCAGCAGTGTACCAAAGGCAATAAAGATCGCCAGCGTCAAGGCCGTGAAGCCTATCATCTCTCCCCAATGAGTCGGGGTGAACACCGATAATGATGATCAGCACGGCTAATACAACGATGCACCGCAGCCAGGCTCATGATAAAAGCCGCCAGCATTTTCCCGATCACCATTGCGCTCCGACTGGCAGGCGAGAGCAACAACTCTTTCATCGTGGCATTCTCCCACTCACGCGCGGCAGCCGTCCCCGACTGTATCAGACCTCCCACGACCAGAGCAATAACCAGAATCGAGACCGTCAGGTACGGAATATAATCGGTATCCTGTACATAAAAATCATGTTCGCTCGTCGTGATAGTCACGAGATGGGGAAATGCTTTTGCATAAAATGTGGTGATGGAGAAGTGGTACGGCACGACGAATGTCATTGGTAAAGTCAGTGTTGAGATTATTAATCTGCACACCAACCTGGACAGGCTGGTTGTTTTGAATACGTGCATCAAAATCGGATGGGAATGGTGACAACGGCGACAATGCGCCCGGTTTCGATCAGCGTTATGCGCCGCTGGCCGTCGTCTTGTTGCAGACGAAACGAGTGTGCGTGTGACATAGCATTGTAAAACTGTTGCGCATAGGGACCTGTATCCTGCATCACAACTGCTGTTGGAGCCGCACCTCCTCCCAGACACCATCAGACTAAACAGGATGAGAAAATTCAAGCGGCAGGAATATCGAGATAATGGTAAAGACGCGCTCAGTAAGGGCACTCTTGATATCCTTTTTTGCACATGCCCAGATAACTCGCAATGTATAAAGCATTTCTTGCATCTCTCCTCTTAATCGCGCAGGCAGTTCCAGTCAGACGCAAGAATATTTCATCCAGATTTGGCTCGCGCACGTTGATATCGCGCAACTCATCTTTCTGGGCAATAATACTGCAATCACCTGCGGCACAATACTGCTCACGCCCCGTGTAGTAATGGTCAGGTGATTTCCGTCTTGCCTGACCTCTTCCACGCCCTCAATGGCTCGTATCTGGTCAGGGCAGTGCTATGAGCGATGGTCTCCAGTTCGATGACACTACCACCATAGATCTGCTTGAGATGCGTCTGGTGTATCGACGGCTATCAATTTGCCATGATCGATGATAGCGAGGCGGTCGCAGAGTATCTGCGCTTCCTCCAGGTAGTTGGTAGTGATCAAAACCGTCTTGCCCTGTTCGCGCTGCAAGAGAATATAATCCCAGATTGCACGCCGCGCCTGTACATCGACGCCCAGCGTTGGCTCATCGAGATAGATCAATTGTGGATCATGCAACAATGCGCGACCCAGCGCCAGGCGACGTTTCATGCCACCGGAGAATGTTCCAACGCGCGAATCTTTGCGATCCTCTAGCTGCACGAGCTTCAGCATTCTTGTGATGCGCTCTTTCTTTTCTTTACGCGGAATGCCAAAAATATCGGCGTGAAAATCCATATTGGCCCATGCGGTTAGTTCCTCATAAAGCGCCGTCTCCTGTGGTACAGCTCCCAATAGCTGATGGATTCTGCCGTACATCATGACGAACGTCGTGGCCCAATACGCGCACCTCGCCACTGGTGGGCACGCTGAGACCACTGATCATATTGATAGTTGTTGTTTTACCGGAGCCGTTTGGTCCCAGCAGGCCAAAGATCTCTCCGCGCTGCACTGTCAAGGAGAGATGATCGATCGCCTGGAATGTGCCGAAGCTTTTGCAGAGATCGATCATTTCGATGGCAGGTCGCATCTCCTCCAACTTGCTCTGCGGGACGACCTGCGCTTGATCCTTACTCATTATTTCCTTCTTTCTTCAATCACATTCTGTAAGCTACTAGGGTTCATAAATATGCTCTAAAATCATTGCTTCAAAAAAATGACCGGGCAACAGGTGGAAACGGTCACCCGTACCTGGCGCAACTGCTGCCCAGGTTCGCAATCATTTGCTGCATCTTTTCCACGAAATCTTTCTGCTCGTCTGAAGAGAAACCCTGCATCATAGTTGCATTGAACTGTGTAACCGCTGCGCAGAGAACTGGCATGATTTCTCTTCCTTCATCGGTGAGATAGACCTTCACGACCCGGCGATCCTCACGATCATGCCGCCGCTCGACCAATCCGCTCTGCTCCAGCCGTTTGACAATGCCTGTGATCGGTGGGTGCATCGAAGCCGCGCCTCTGACTGAGCGTGCCTATAGGAAGACCTTGCTGCTCAAAGAACAAAGCGGAGAGTATTCCCCATTGGGGCGGCGTCACCACATATGATTTTCCCTGTTCCATGCAGCAGCGCTTTAACACTTCAAAGAAGGCATATTCCACACAACGCTGCGAGTAGAACAGCCAGTAGCCAATGGTGTCCTCAGGTCGTATCTCCATTCTCTTCCCTTCACACGTTACGATCACAATAAAGATAAACTTAGCATGCTAAATATTAGCATGCTAATAATTATAAATGCAAAATTGGTATTTGTCAATATGTTAGGTGCTCAACTATTGGATTGACCCAGTTCATCTGGCGGGTCAGGTGGTGCACACGGGTTAATAAATGGCACCCCTACATCATATGAAGTCGTCAAATGAAGGCGGTCAGTCCACTATCTCACTCATTTGCCTTCCTATGGCAGATTTTGGCAGATTTCGACTTGCTTTCTGACCAGTCATTTGGCTCAATACGAACTCCTTCTATTTGAATAGATAGAGATGAGTAAAGATACATAGGATAGAACTACTGGTAGCTGATGAGACAAATAGAAATTTTCGAATATTTCTTACTATTCTATATAATGAGAACAGGGAGATACTTCTATAGTAACAAGAGAAAGGTGGATGAAAATTCGTATGGATAATCAAGACAAACAGATAACGCGACGGGAAGTCCTCATCGCCAGTACAGTTGGGATGGTATCTCTAGCGAGTAAAACTGCCCCGGTATTTGCACAACAAAGCCAGGCATCCTCGGTCGAGATAGATGCCACCGACCAGGTATGGAAAGAAGTAGCCGCAGTATTTGGCGTCCAGGGAACAGTAGAATCAGGCAATGTACTTTTAATTGATCTGCCCCGTACAGAAATTCACCCGGTTGCTTTTGGCATTCCACTTCATACAGAGATCGGGTTCGATACAGAAATCACGTTTCAACATGCAGGCACTATCTCTATCGTAAAGTATGAGTTTATTCTGCTCGATAACGAAGTCATGCCCGTTCTGAAAGCTCTGTTCGCACAAAATTTGCAACCTTCAACGACAGTTCTCAACGCTTTACATAATCACTTCATTGAACTCACTCCGAAAATTAAATTTCTGCATGGGACGAGTATTGGAGATCCGGTCAAGATTGCTCATGCCCTACGCGAGGTACTATCGCATAGTGGACAGCGATTTGTGTCAAGTAGTCCCGGTAATACTGGACTTCCTGACAAGGAGATAGAGAAGGTCATCGGTGGTGTCGGCACGACCTCGGGCGGTGTTCTATCGATCACAGTGGAGCGGAAAGAGAAGTTTCGGGAACTTGGTATTGCGCTAGAATCTTCAATGCAGCTGGAAGCGATGTTTAACTTTCAGTCAATCGGCAAAGAGCAGGCCGTGGTGATTGCAGAATTTGTTCTATTGCCCTCGGAAGTAGACGCGGTAGCTCGAACGCTACAAGGACATGGCTTCTCCATCATGGCATTACATAATCACGAGTTGTTCATCCAACCCACACTCTACTATCTGCATTCCTTTCACACTGGTTCCTCACTAATACTAGCCCAGGCGATCCGAAACACATTGAACAAGACTAACAGCCTGCTCACATAAAGATCTTCATCCCTCCGTCAGGCAATCTTATCACCTGGCGGAGGGAACAACTCACTCAACAAATTAAGAAAATGGAGGAACAATACTAGATGCTATCATCTCAGGCATCCAGCAACGAAGAGTAAGCATGCTAATGAAAATGTTGTGCTCACACTGCATAATTGTCACCGTCTTTCTCGCTATATTTAGATATTACAGAGAGGAACATAGTGTAATGGCTTTTTATTCCGCTCTATGATACACTTTCTTCAATACATCTTTCATGATGAAAGAGTAGATATGCGCGATGCAAAGCAAGAGAAAAAACAGGGCTGAGTGTCTCCTTATAAGATATAATGAGCGTGTTGAACATAGACGATAGAAAGTCGGATTGAACATACGCTCACCCTTCGCTTATCTTTATTTGCCACGGTATCCAATCCGACTTCACAGTTCCACCGTTAAAGGAGTTCCCACATGGCTGTTTTACGTACTTCCAAACTTGACTTACATGTCAATGGTAGTGGCGCATATGCGTACCTGGTCGAGCCAGACGACAATGCAAAACATCCCGGCATTGTACTCATCCAGGAATGGTGGGGCATCGAACCCCACATTCAAGATCTGGCACAAAAACTGGCCTCGGAAGGCTTTGTGGTCGCAGTTCCCGATCTCTATCATGGCAAAATCGCCACTGAACCCGATGATGCCATGCGCTCAGCGATGATGATTTGTGGCAACGTCGATAAAGCTGCGAACGAAATTATTGGAGCACTCAATACCGTACAAGGATTGCCGAACGTTGAACCAAAGAAACTGGGCCTGATGGGCTTCTGCATCGGTGGTTTCATGACTTACACCGTCGCATCTCGCTACTCTGACCTCGCTGCCATCGTTCCCTTCTATGGTGCAGGCTACGATCCTACGCCGGAAGAGGTGGCAAAAGTGAATGCGCCTGTGCTTGCTATCTATGGTAGTAAGGACAATAGTATTTCACCTGAACAGATTCAGAAGATTGAACAAGTCTACAAAGATGCTGGCAAAGATATTACCGTCAAGGTCTATGATGCCGGTCACGCCTTTATTAATCCTATGCATGGCATGGGCGATGAAAAGTCGGCGGCAGATGCCTGGCCTCTGGCCGTCAATTTCTTGAAACAACACTTGAGCTAACACTTGAATCTATGGGCAAGGGTGTCTCCTTGCGAACACCTATTGCCCAATTTCATACTCATTCCAGTTATGGACACTGACCAGAAGACTTCCCTTACTCTCTCAATGTAAAGGACAAAGGTGCAAAAACTTGAGATGCAGTACTATCTCACCTAAAAACTTGACATAGAGTAACACTTTAGATTATCTTTCTTTCAAAGTATTTATTATTGGGCCCTCACAACTCAGAATATGATTATTGTTATTTATTCGGAGAAGTAGTGGTAGTACTAACATCTATGCAAGGATCAGCGTCACAACTGTTCGAAGGAGAACATTATGACCAACCGCGACACGACTCAAAAGCGGCCAATACATGATATACAAAAGCGCCAAATTCAGAGAAAACTTCCCGAAAACCTTTCAAGACGTGGACTCCTCGGCGGCCTGGGCACTCTCGGTGTCGGTGCTGCACTCCCATCATTATTAACAGCCTGTAACACGAACCCTCAAGAGCAAACAGGTGGCATTGGCATCCCCCCCAACTCCCGTCGGCTCAAAGCTGCCTTTACCAATAACAGCCTGACCGCGACATGGTGTGCGCAGGGCAAGCAAGTCGCTGAAACATGGGGCCGATGGTTTGGCGTTGACGTAACCTGGTATGACGGAGGAGCTAGCATTGATCAACAACGCAAGGCACTCGACGATATCGCCAGCAAAAAATGGGATTTTGTGGCTATCCAGGCTGTAAGCGTCGATACCCTCATCCAGCCAGTACAACAATTATTAGATAAGGGTATTCCTGTCATTCAAATGGATACCGAGATTGACTCTTCACACAGTACAAACATCACAACATTCATCACACCCGATAATGTTTACATGGGCGAGGCATCCGCAAGCGCCCTCTTTGAAAAAATGGGTGGACAGGGAAAAGTCATCATGACTCAGGGGCAACTTGGCCACACAGGAGCTCAGGGACGCACGAAAGGATTTTATCAGGCTCTGGCCAAATACCCCGCCATTGAACTGATCGCCAAAGATCCTGCTGATTGGGATGTTAACAAAACAACTCAACTCTGGGAAGATTATCTCGCACGCTATAAAGATATCGGTGGTGGTTTCTTCCATAACGACGATATGGCACTAGCTGCCGCAAAAGTCATTCAACAGGCGGGACGCTCTATCTTTATTTCCAGTATTGATGCCATGCCGCCGGCCATTCAGGCCGTTATCAATGGCTCCATCGTCACGACCGTCCGTAATCCCTCCGGTCGCATTCACTGGGGAGCGCTGGTTATTGGCACGCTAGCGGCAAATGGGGCAAAAGATATACCAGATTATATCCTTGCTGATGGCCCTATTGCGACACAACAAAATGGTGCAGGCCTCATCTTTATGGAAAACCAGTCATTGTTGTAGTCCAGGCAACGTTTGTTAACAGGGAGCGAATACCCTTAGCAAAGATTATCTTGCTCTTCAGGAGTATTTCATATGGTTCATCGAGCGTTTTCTAAATATCTGCGACTGAAAATATCGTTAACAGCAGCTATATCGATACTTCTTATCCTCGTCGCTATCGTTCCACTCTTTGTTACCATTGGAAGTAGTCAATCGCTCTCCCGGCCACAATTAATCACCCAATCAGCCAATTCCATGTCGCAGGATGCGCATACAAGTGTACGCTTAATCGATGCTTATTTACATGATCGTGTTCACGACGTACAGATAGTGAGCAACCTTTCCTCCCTTCAACACTATATGCAAGGAGATCATTCCCCTACTTCCACGCAAGAGGTCATCAATGCCCTGACCGTTGGTGAACAAAGTGACGTGAACTATGACACCTGGTCGGTACTGGATCTTCAGGGAAACGCTCTCTTATGGTATCCTCTACCACCACAAACACATGCCAATACCTTCATCCCTTCAACTACCCTGACTCAAGTACAACAATCAACAACTTCTCCCAATCAAATCCAGCAGTCAACATCTGCCCTTTTCTCCGGCATCTATTACGATCCGACCGTAGGAAATGCGTCGGTTGTTATATATATGCCTATCACCAGCTCTGATGCAAAAACCGTAGGTATTCTACGTGCGGAATTCTTTCTGAATTACATATGGAATGTCGTTAATAGCCAGGTGGATAATGTAGGAAGCTATGCATTTATTCTCGATCAAAATGGAGTGCGTATCGCCTATACAAACACCGTCGGTTCAACTCTTGCTCGCTCCAAATATCTGTTTAAAGCTATTGCTCCACTGACTCCATCCCAACAACAGGTCGTTTCCTCTCAGGATCTCTACGGGAACAATAAACAACACCTGGCTACCTTTAATGACTCACAGCTTGCTAATAAACAGAGCAATCCTCATACCTCTTCTATCTTTGAAATGGTGCCAGCTGGACAACAGGAAAATTTTGAGGTCATTAAAGTCCCTGTCCCGACCGTCTTATGGACCTACTATGAGCTTCGTCCCTTAAAAGCTATCGTCTCTATCGCTGATCAACAACTACACACTACACTTCTCATTGCGGCTATCGTTCTTGTCCTGGCTATCTTGATAGGTATCGCTACGGGACGGCGTATCACGCAGCCACTTTTGAGTTCTATGGAGCAGGAACACCGGGCCTATATGCAACAACAATATCTCAATCAAATGAAAGATCAGATCCTGCTCAATGTCAGCCACGAATTACGTACTCCGTTGACTGAAGTCTATGGTTACCTCGAATTGCTCATGACGTTCAACAGTCAACTTGATAGCGCCACTCAGATGACGTTCCTCAAGCACGCAACAGATGGTTGTGAAGAACTACAACTACTCGTCAATGATGTACTTGAAACGGTTCGTTCCGATAATCAACCACGAACACCACATTTACAGAATGTGTCAATCGCTCAAATAGTAAATCGCGTGCTCGAAAATTTTGATCCACGTACGATACAAAACTATAATCTCCAGCTCCCCATCCCTGAAACACTGTGGGTATATGCTGATGAACAATATTTGCGCCAGATATTGCGCAATCTTCTCTCAAATGCTTTTAAATACACTCCACCTCAGACACTATTAGTGATAGATGCGGCTCCATCTTCAACTCATCTGGCGGGAAACCCTCCGTCTCCTTCAGCTTGTATTCGCGTGAAAGACAGTGGGCCGGGTATTCCGCCCGCTGACATTCCCCGACTTTTCGAGAAATTCGGTCGCCTTGAGCGAGACGTTTCAAGCTCGATCCGTGGCGTAGGTCTGGGACTATACATCAATAAGCAACTTGTAGAAGCTATGGGTGGCAAGATCTGGGTTGAAAGTTCGGGCATCGTAGGAGAAGGAAGCCAGTTTTGTTTTACGCTCCCCCTGGCGGTTGAATCCGCTCACGAGAAGGTTGAGCACCTCCCTCCCTCAAAAGTATGAGAAAAGATATAGTACTCGATGATCGAACGCTACTTCGTCTACATCTCGAAGCCGTGTGGGATATACAACTTCCACCCATCCTGCAAAACGATATAGAGGTGCTTATAAATAGCAAGCAGCCCCCGTGGTTGCTCTACATCGCTCAGATAGCCAACGAACACATCTATATCTGGCATGCAAATGTAGACGCCTCAACACGTCAGGCATTGCTGAAACGCGGAGAAGACGCTCTGGCACATTCCAGACAAATGACGAAGCAGGAATAGAGCGAGAGGTCGCACTCAAATTCACAGGGCAGGCCAGAATGTCGCTTGCTCAAGCACAACTGTTAGCTCACTCAATCACTCTAGATAACCAGATGCAGGTTGAAGCATTTCAGCCTGAAGCAACACAATATTTTTTCGAGCAGAGCCGTAAGCCTCTTTTTGGCACTATCCGAGATGGACGTTTGCTGAGTATAGCTCACAGCTCTCGCCGCACCTCAGAAGCATGCGAGTTGGGAATAGAAACGCTCCCCGAAGCAGGGCGTCAGGGCTATGCACTTGCCGCAACTATCTTATGGACACATGAGGTCTTACGAGAGAACCTTGTGCCAATATATAGCGCCCTGGCAGAGAACTCAGCCTCTCTCGCACTGGCCGCCGCCGCTGGCTACCGTCCTTTTGCTCACGGTATCAATATTACCAACTTGTCATAAAAAACAAGCAAGCATCTACATCCCGATAAGATCGGCTTTCTGCAGAATATTGCGTACACTTCTCACAATAGCAACATCGACCATCTTTGCCCTCGAAGGCGATAGCTCCTATTCCTTGTCTCCTGAGCTTCGGTATAGGCGGCATCAAGACGACGAGCATAGGCAACCTCCTGCGATGTTGGAGAGAATACCTGGTTTGCAAGGTCGATCTGGCTGGGATGAATAGCCCACTTGCCACTAAAGCCCAGAATGCGAGCATGCGTAGACTCGCGACGATAGCCATCAGGATTTTTGAAGTCAGCATATGCCCCATCGATAGCATCAATATGCGCAAGGCGAGCGGCAATGGCGATTTTGTTGCGCACATAGTGCCAGGGATCACCTGGATAGTCAGCAATTGACCTTCGATCACCCTGCTATCCATTCCCTGCGAGGCGCTATAGTCGCCGGGACCAAAGATCAATGCTTCCAGGCGTGGACTGGCCAGAGCGATCTCTTCTATATTGACGATGGCTTCCACCTCTTCGATGAGCACCTCAAGGCCGATGCGATGCGGCAATTTCAGGCGCTTCTCGATCTGTGTCAGCAGCACATCGACCCACCAGACATCCTTCGCCGACTTTACTTTTGGGACAATGATGACATCAATATACTCGCCCGCTTCCTCAACTACGGAGATAATATCCTGGTAGGCGTACTCGGTCTCCAGATCATTGATGCGATAGGCACGCGTCTTCTTGCCCCAATTCAGCGTTTTGAACGCATTAATCACCTTTGCACGAGCACGCGACCTTTTCGTTAGGAGAGACAGAATCTTCAAGGTCGAGAAATACCAGATCGGCAGCTGCTGGCAACAGCTTTCTCGATCATGCGCTCGTTGCTGGCAGGTGTCGAGAGTTCTGATCGTCTCAGGCGCATCCACTGTTTCCCCTTTCGTTGCAGATTGCGTTCACTTTTGGAGACTGCATCAAGCCATCAGCATGCTGCAACATAAATAATTTGAAGGCGCGAGCAGTCGCGGAGAGATTTTTATCCTTCAAATGCACCAGCCGCCACTGCTTCATAATTGGAAAGCCCTCGACATCAAGGATAACGAGGCGATGCGTCTCCAATTCCATCTCAAGAGCCACACGCGAGATCAAGGCGATGCCCAGGCCAGCCGCAACGCTCTGCTTGATAGCACTATTGTTTCCCACCTGCATGCTTACATGTAGTGGCAAGTCCGGCCTCTTGAAAGGCGCTTTCCAGGGCTGCACGCGTTCCAGAACCGACCTCACGTAAAAGAAAATGCTCACGTGCCAATTCGGAAAAAGGTACATTCACGCACCCTGCCAGGCGATGCTTCGGTGGAGCAACCAGTACCAGCTCATTAGGCGCAAATGGTGCAGCAAAGACCGGGACATCGGTAGGAACTTTGCCCATGACGACCATATCAACCTGGTTATTGACCAGGGCATCCACCAGATAGCCACGATTGAAGACCTCCAGGGTGATCTCCACATCTGGATACATCTGATGAAACTTGCCCAGCAGGCCAGGAATAACATATGTTCCTACCGTCGTATCGGCACCCACGCTGAGACGACCATAGTGCGGGCTACGCAATGACTCCATAGTCTCCAGAGTCTCATCGATCAAAGAGAAAATCTTCTGACTATAGAGATAAAGCTCTTCACCTGCCTGGGTCAGATGCGTCTTGCGCCCGATTTTGTCAAACAGTTTGACTCCCAGCGCCTCTTCCAACAGACGAATCTGGGCAGAGACAGCAGGTTGACTGAAATGGAGCTCTTCAGCTGCACGGACATAACTACAATGTTTCGCAACCACTTGAAAGGTCGCAAGTTGATGCAAATTAATGTTGCGCATCGATCCTCTGAAACGAATTTCACGTCGTAAGCATGTCAATATATAGTACTATCCAGAGAGGATATGTCAACTGTTTCCACGTATTGTGTTTGCTAACCAGGACGATTGTGTTGATACTTGCAAGTATATTCCATTCCGTTGTAGGATGGAGGAAATATCAGTAATAAACACAATCATCTCAAAAAGGGACCAGGTCATGATTAGCCGATTCCGTGGCCGAAGTCAGCCACAGGATCATAAAGAACAGGTAGCAACCCAGGTACTACCAGAAACCATCGTGGGCGGCCAACGACATAATGCCCTCAGGGACGCCGCCAGAAGATACTGTAGTTGTGACGATCTCGCGCCAGTTTGGTAGTGGTGGAGGGGATATTGCTCGCCTTCTCGCACAGGAGAGCAATCTTCATTATGTTGATCGCCAGGTTATCGATGAAGTTTCTCAGCAACTGAGTGCGGAAGCACAACAACAGCCAACCAGATCAGAATGAACAACCGTTCCGATCTTGCCGCGCATATCCTTGAAGCTGTACAGATAAGCAACCCATTTGTAGCAAACTATAGTTCGCCGCTTGGTCAAGGCATCGGCGCGAACACAATGGAAGGATCTGGCCTACTTCCAGCTTACCCAACGCGTCATTCTAGAACAGGCAACACAAGGGAACGCTGTTCATCGTTGATCGTGGCTCTCAGTTCCTGCTCCACAATGCGCCGCGTACACTCCACACCTACATTTTTGCTCCCCTGCCATATCGCATTGAAACCATTATGAAACGCTCACAACCTGAATCACAACCAGGCACGAGCAGTTAATTGAGCAGCACGACTACGAACATGATAGCTATTTACGGCGCTATTACGGGAGCGATGGACATCAGCCTGGACTCTATCACCTCCTCATTAACACAGGACTCTTTTCTCTGGATCTGGCGGCTAATCTCATTAAACAAGCAATTCCAGTAGTAAAAGCCATCCAGTCTTAACCCGGTGGAGAATATCTCATGAGCATACAATCGCATAATCCCGCAACAGAAGAAATTCTCGAAACATTTGAGCTATATAGTAAAGATCAGATCAACGACGCCCTGGAGCAGGCACGACGCGCTTTCTTACAGTGGCGCGAGACATCTTTTGCCGAACGAAGCGCTTCTCTGCATCGTGTCGCCAGCCATCTTACGCGAGCACAAAGCGGAACTGGCACGCACAGCAACTCTAGAGATGGGCAAACCTATCGTCGAGGCGGAGGCGGAGGTCGAGAAGTGCGCCTGGAACTGCGACTTCTATGCAGAGCATGGCAGCACAGTTTCTTGCCGATGAGCACGTTACGAGCAATGCAACTGAGAGCTATGTCTCCTTTCAACCACTGGGCGTCGTTCTGGCCCTGATGCCCTGGAACTTCCCCTATTGGCAGGTCTTTCGCTTCGCCGCTCCTGCTTTGATGGCAGGCAATACAGCCGTGCTCAAACACGCCTCTAACGTCTCGCGTGTCGCACTGGATATTGAGCGCATCTTTCAGGAAAGTGGATTGCCCGCAGGGCGCATTCAAAACCGTTCTGGTCCCTGGCTCGGAGACCGGCGCATTGATTGAAGATCCCCGCATCGCAGCGGTGACGCTTACAGGTAGCGATGCAGCAGGCGTTGCGGTCGCTTCAACCAGTGGGCATGTCCTTAAAAAGAACGTGCTGGAACTTGGTGGCTCAGATGCCTTCATTGTCCTGGCGGATGCCGATCTCGATGCCGCAGCTCAGACAGCTGCACGCGCACGTTTCAGAATACCGGCCAGAGCTGCATCGCCGCCAAGCGTTTATTGTGGTAGAGGATGTCGCTCGCACCTTCGAGCAAAAATTTGTTGAGGCCACTACAAAACTACACGTGGGAGATCCCCTTGACCGCGCGACACAGATCGGCCCAATGGCACGTGGTGACTTACGCGATACATTGCATCAACAGGTTCGCGCCTCTATCGCTATGGGAGCTCACGTCTTGCTTGGTGGTAAACCGAGGGATGGCAAGGGCTATTACTACGAACCAACCATTATTACCGATGTGACGCCGGATATGCCGATCTTCCGTGAAGAAACCTTTGGCCCGGTTGCAGCAGTTATTCATGCCCGCGACGCCGAACATGCTCTGGAACTGGCAAACGACTCAGACTTTGGACTGGGCGGTAACCTCTGGACAACCAATATCGAACAGGCACGCAAACTGGCACGACGCATCGAGAGTGGCGGCGTCTTTATCAACGGCATGACTGCATCGATCCACGCCTGCCCTTTGGAGGCATCAAACGCAGCGGCTATGGACGCGAACTCTCTTCGTTCGGCATTCGCGAATTCGTCAATATCCAGACCATCTGGATTGGACCAATCGTGAATGCCGCACCAACACAGGTTCCGAGCGAATAGCAATGGCGGGCATGGGCGCGATAATGCTGTTTAAATAAATAACATGGATACCGCACGCGACATTGTATCCAGATTAATTTTTAAAACAGCATAATCTGGCCCGTGCTATTGCTAATATACCTTGCCATTTGTGTTGTTAAGTAACACTAAAAGTTGGCGAATAGATAGGTGAGCCGGATACACCTGTTGCAGGAATGCTTTCGATATCGGCATTGCCGAGTGTAAAATTGAAGACGAAACGATAGTTTCCCTTTGCCCATTGTGCTTTTATGGCAAATGTGCCAGACGTTGGAGAGATCGCTTGCAACTGCGAAGAATGGGGAGGAAGCATTATCATCTTCGTCATCATTCCTTGACGACAACGGTTTTGATCTTGCCAGTTACCTTGCGCATCCTGCCATTGTAACGTGACTAATGTACAACCAGATTGGTGATTGGCCGCTGCAATACTTTTCGCCAGACCATTATCGATCGTTACGGTAATAGTTTCATGAGGCGTGTATTGCGCCTTCCCTACTGTCACTGTCACCTTACCATGGAGAATTTCCTTGCTTTGTTACTGGATGTCGACGTAACTGATGATGTAGGTTCATCAGCAGAGGCAGAGGAATTTCCCTCATGAGTACCACAGGCGGTAAGCAATATTATTCCTATACATAGGAATGGAAACAACAGCGTCCTTTTTCGTTGCATGAGCTCAAAACCTCCCTTCAAATTAGTACACGGCTAAACATGATAGTTCCTGGGCAGCACCCACATTAATCGTATGAAGATAAAGACGTTTTTATCTATACAAAGTTCCCGAAATACAAGGATGCCATCCTCAATTGAGAATGGCATCGCTTCAGCAAAAAATGGAAGCAGCCACCTTTTCTAACTACCTACATTAGTGATCATAGTCAGGGATAATATGGCTGACGAATGTCCCCCAGTTCGCGAGCATCGTGCGTGGACCGGAGGGGATATATTCGCTGGCAGCCCAGATCGAACCATCCCAGAGCGCAACTGCAGCACTGTAATCACCCCAGCGAGCAACACCAATGGAATCAGGAGCGTAAGGTGCATAGCCTGAGAAACCATCCTCAGGAGCTTTACCAGCACCTGCGATATGTATACTACCAGCAACGCCACTCAGTCCCAATATGAATGTATGCCGAACTGGGGTAGTAGGTAGGACCAACCAGGGTAAAGACCATCGCACCCTGTCCATATGCATTTACACTTATCGATGGAAAGATTACGCTTGCATTATTGACGGCCACATAGCCCTGATTGGCCAGATGGGCACTGAAATTGCCTTTCGGCTCCATTCAGGACGGATGCGGAAGTAAGCAATACCAGTACGTGAACCATCACCAATAATCGTATTAACCGCACCCCACAGGCTATCTTTAGCAAAGACAACCTGGTTCATACGATCATCGTTCGTGTTGAGCTTCTCCAGAGGATTAATTACCGGAGGTGTGGCGGCCGCCAGAGCATCACGCAGAGGAGTTGGTCCTGCTTTCTGCGTGGCTGGATTTGGCTGGCCGTATGTCTCAGTACCAATTACAGTCACATGGAGCGCAATATCAGGGGTGAGCGAATTGGAATTGAGCGCCTCTGTATTTGTTAATGCCCATGTAGCAATTCGGTTGTCCAGCACCTGGTAGGGCGGGCACCAAATTGCAAGGCACTCAAGAAGTACTCGATACCATGGAAGCGGGGCTGATTGCGCAGTATCTTCATCATTGCCTGCTCCCGGTGGAGTTGTCGCAGGCTGGATCGAATACGAGAGGCCACCATATGGTGCCAGGTAGTCAGCCGCATTGATGATGGGCGAATGTTACAGGACCGCCCGCTGTATGAGTCGCCGCTGCAATCAACCTTCTCTTTGAAATTGCATACAACTGAGCGCCATTAAAGGCTGAACTACTCAGTCGAGAACTCGTTCGTGCTCACATAGAAACCGTTGCGATCGGCTCCGATCAATGGTTGATCACCAAAGCAAGGACAACCAGCATGAGCAGGCGTACCGCTGGTACCATCATCGGTGGTATTAAAGTTCAAGACCGTCCAGCTACCAGTAGGATTGCTGGTCTTTGAAACGGCAACATAAGTATAGGTCGGTGCAATCATGGCACCCGTTGCGGGGTCGGTAGAGATTACCAGTTCGGTCAAGAACCAATGATTGGTGCTCGTATCGTAAAGACATTTGGGATCACTCAGGAAAGGCCCATACGGACCACTGGGACGTACTATCTCTGGAGCAACACGCAAAGAACTGACTCAGTGGCTCAACACCAGCCAGCATCTTGCCGCCGTTATTATATACCGCAACGGCATTATTTACGGCCTCAACAACAAAACCATTACCTGCACAAAGTCCCTGGTCAGGTGGCTCAAGGCTGAATTGAGTATTGATGTAAATGCCTGTGCCAGCATTACGCTGGTCATAATGTGAAATACCATTGAATCCATAAAAGCCCTTGTTGGACACTGGTCACATTGCGACCAGCAGGATTTGGATTCGTTGTCGGTGGAGGTGGCAGACCAGTGCTCCCGATCCGCTACTGCCGGTATCGCAACCTGAGGACTATGATCGGTCTCTGGGCGTACCTGTGAACCAGGTGCATTGGTAGTACCGCCAGAGACAATAGCTGTATCTCCAACAACCTGTAAATTACCATACGTGGTACTCCCACCAGTAGCTGTCGCAGCCGCATGCAGCAACAGTACTGGCAGAGAAAGAAGATACTCCTATCAGAGCAACCAGCAACGCAAGACACGTCACCACCAGATACAGAACACGGCGAAAATAAATTTGTCTCTGCATGAGTGAAAAACTCCTCCAGACAAAGCGTAACAACATTTTTAAGACGAGCAGCTAAAAAAAGGTGGCATGCTACTTATTATAAAAGAAAACATAGATATATACAAATCTATGATCAAATAATTCTTAAAGTATGCCAGTATCTTTATCTCCCTTATAAAAAGGATGAGGCTAATCGGTCCTCTTAAGCTACCTTCTCCTTCAACAAATGCTCAACCTTCCCAAAGGGTGTCGCCTCCTCATAGGTACGATCAGGATGCATCTTCTGCATCTCCGAACCCTCTTTTGAGCCAACAATCGTATCGTAAGGATGCGTCATCTCCCAGACTAGTATAGGCAGCTTCTGGCTCCTGATGCGCGATAGACGAAGCGACACTCAACCTTTGCCTCTTCCGCCTGATGGTTTGCTCTTCCCAGGTCTATCCTGGCACCTTCATCATTCAAATGAGGCTCGACGAGTCTGAAAAGTTCCGGTTTGCGACTGGAGTCCTGCTGTCCCAGGTAGAGGAATACAATGGGCTTCTTCCCAGCATTGTTAACGGCGGCATGGATCACAGCACTATTCTGCTCATTATCAGGAGTAAGCACGGCCAGCACGGCTGCCGGAAATTGTTGCTCAACGCCCGTCGTGATCACGGGAACACGACCACGCTTCTTATGAAATCTGTAGCTAATATAGGCGATGAGCATACCCAGTACGGTAACTGAGCCACCAAAGATGGTTGCCAGCGGTTTTGCTACCAGATTGGTTGACCATGCAGTGACAACGAGCAGAGTGGTAAGGATGCCCAGGCCAAAATTAAGCGTGGAACGTGTCCAGCGACCTTCCGGTTCAGGCGTTTCATCTGGGTCAGCGGCATTTTCTTCCTCAGCCTGTTGTTCCATCGCTTGCCCATCTCTCATGTTTACGCGCTCCATCTGGCAGGTTTTCTTCATCCCGCTCCATCGTCGATACGATCTGCTCGCGTGCCCTTGCACTGGCTTCTGGCCTGATCTGCTTCGCCAATTTACGCTCTTTACGTTGACGATAACGTACTATATCCATGCCGATACAGGTCAGAGTAAAGGCACCGAGCAAGCCAAACGCATACATATCCCCTAGCGTGTTGATATCACCACGAACGGCGATGAGCACCAGGATAGGAATTAACGTCGCGAGTGCAATGGAATAGTGGGGTGTGCCGCGTAGCCGATTGCGTTGCAGGATGATTCTAGGGAAAAATTCCATGCGCGAAAGGGCTAGAAATACATGATACGAGCCGATAATGGCTGTATTGCTGGCAAAGACGAGTAATGCACTGGCACTGATGGCAACCTCTGTCTGCAAAATTGGCCCGCCCCAGTGTCCTGCCAATAGCGAGATGAGCTGAGTTGAGAGCACTGATCACCAGCAGCGTTTGGCAATAACATCGTAGAGAGCACTGTCAGCAATGGACTGGTCACCCCCACGGTGATAATAACCAGGAAAAGCGCGATCTTACCCACCGCTCTGCGTGGTAGCTTCATGACGGGCGAGAGCTGCGATATGCTTTCCAGGCCGGAAAAGGCCAGAAACGAGCCTGCAAATCCAACAAGTATAGTGACAGGAGTCAGCGTATGACCAGAAAACATCTTCGGGAACAGGGCAAAAAATTGTGCAAAAGAGAGATGCGTAAAGACGGTAACGAGGATGGCAATATCGCTCAAAAAGGCAATGATCGCTCCCACCAGGCTGACTTTGGCGCTTTCACTGACGCCCACCCAGTTTAAAATACCCAGCAGGATTAGCACCCCTAGTGTAATCCAGACAGTTATGGTCAATCCAAGAAAGGCAGATTTAGGACCGATCGCTGGGAGCACCAGACTGAGGTAGAGGATGCCAGAAAGGGAACTGATCGCCGCCGTCAGAAAGTAGTCAACAAGAATAAACATGCCTCCCAATGCGCCAAACCATTTATTCATTGCTTTTGCTGCGACCGTAACCACACCACCACCTTGAGGGAAGCGATACGTGACCTCAACATACTTGAATGTCAGGAGGATAAAAACAATCATCGTCAATAAAACAAAGAAGCCCGCTAGCTTTCCCACTGTCCCATAAAGAATGCCGGGCACATAATAAATAGAGGTACCAATATCGGCGAAAACGACGGCCCAGCAGAGAAATGGGCCAAGACTTTGCTGCTCTTTCTCCTGCGCCTGCCCTTGCGCTTTTGTGGCTGTTTGTTGCATGCTCTAGTACACCTTTCTTTCCGTCAGTGTCTTTTTAGAAAACTGGAAAGAACGTTTTTTCTATTCGCATATAGCACGGATGAGACAGGGATAACGCTTCTGTACATGGGGGCGTCGTATATATCGTGGCCCTACTGTGTTGCTATAATGCAGAGCTCGTAACTGCAGGCTCGCATAATATCTCGCTCCATTGTCATACAAACATAACTATACTATAATGATAGCTCGAATGTGTAAGCTATTATTTACTGGGGGCGCGATAAATCTGGCCCGTACTGGGGGCGCGATAAATCTGAAGCCCGTAAAACCAATTTGGTGATATTATGCTACCGAATACATAACATACCAATAGAGGAGAAAATCAAATGCAAAATCTTGCGGGACAGCAGAAAAACTGGTGGGCCGAAGGCGATACGCCTGTACGCCATGACTCGCGTGTAACATACTTTACTGATGGTCGCGCAGCAATGCTGATCATGTGCCATCATTTTATCAAGGCACAACGCTATATCTACCTTGGAAACTGGGGCATGACCGCGAAGATGGAGCTTGTGCGTGGCACGGATCATCGCCTGGTCCCGATGGTAGCCCGGAGCAAAAGGCGTTGCTGGCCGAACTGCGGACAATCGGCTTTCAAGATGCCGACATTGATTTCTGGCAAACACATGATCTCTCGCTCCAGGCCGTGCTTGGCTATGCCGTAAGCAAGGGAGTCGAGGTCAAAGTGTTGCTCTGGAAAAGCCTGCCTATGTTCGCACACTATAACCAGCAAGAAACCTATGATGAGTTAATTGCCGTGGGAGTAGACTGTATCCTTGATGATAGCGCTCAGGGTATTTTGCACCATCCGGTCGAGTCACTACACCAGAAAATCTCGATTGTCGATGGCAACTATGCCTTTGTGGGTGGCGTTGATCCCTGATTGAGAAAAAAGGTGAGTTTGATCGCTGGGATACGCATAGTCATCCGTTCTCAACGCCCTTGCGGACGCACATCTCAAGGGAACTACACCTCATCCCTGGCATGATGCACATTCATTGATTGAAGGACCAGCAGCGAGCGACGTTGAATTGAACTTCCGTGAACGCTGGAACGATGTTGTGCAGCGCCATCACTGGGACAAAAAGCGCCTCGTACCTGAACATCCCATTCCTGCGCCGCTGGAAAGCCAGAGGTCGTGCAGATAGCACGTACCATCCCCGAACATACCTATAACTTTAAGCCACTGATTATCCGTGGCATCGCTCAGTTTTACAAAAACGCTCTGAGTAATATTCAGGAATTTGTCTACCTGGAAAATCAATATTTCTGGTTACGTACGTTTATCGGCATTGATATTCCCTTTGTAGGTTCGGATAACGCTGAGATGGAACAGAATATTCGCTTGCTGGGAGCCGCCTTACAGCGTGGAGCAAGTATGGCAATTGTTCTGCCCGATCATCCAAACGTCGGACGCGCCTTCAGTGATGCCGGACTTGCACGTTTGCGTGACGAAGCCCCGCAGGCGGTAGAAGAGGGACGCTTGCAGGCATTTACCCTGGCAACATCGATGCGCTACGATGGAACCGAGCATTACCGCCCTATCTATGTTCATGCTAAAGTAGCGATTGTTGACGATGTGTGGACAACGGTCGGCTCAGGCAACCTGAATAATAGAGGCATGCGCGACGATACCGAGATGAATGTTGCGACGTTGATCCCGAACTGGCTCATGGTCTGCGCCTGATGCTACAAGGCGAGCATCTGGGCCTGCTTCACGATGATGATCTGCTGGCATTATCGCTCTTACGCAACAAGCAATATCAATCGAAGAAAGAGCAGGAAGCGGGCCATGCGCGTACGCTCCTATCTGGAATCGACGACTGGGGACCCATTGGTCGCGTTCCATATGATGCACGAGCAAGCCTGGGACAATCTGAATCGCTATAAAGCGAAACAGGCTCTGGTCGGTCATCTCCTGCCCTACCTGACAGCGGATGAGGCGCTACAAGCAAGGACTGAATTTCCGCGAAGAACATGGGTGGATAGAAGAGCCGAGCAACTAAAAGCATATTGAAGCATTCAAAGCAATTTTTCCATCAGGCAGGAAAAGAAAAGAGTATTGTATGACGCAGATCAAACAACATCGTTCCCTTGGAGCAACAGAGCTTATAGTATCTCCCTTAGGCGTTGGTAGCAATAAATGGGGGGCTGGACGGAGCCAGAACAATGATGCCGTCTTTGAGGCATTTCAGGCTTCTCTAAATGCAGGGATTAACTTTTTTGATACGGCTGAAGTATACACCAGAGGAAACTCTGAACGCGCTCTCGGCGAATGTATGAAACGCGCAAACCGTGTGGTGATTACGGCCAGCAAATTTGCGCCTCTGCCCAATCGTATTTCACCTCATACCTTGATGGACGCCCTGGATGGTAGTCTGAGCCGCCTGGGGGTAGATACGCTCGATCTCTATTATGTTCACTTTCCCTATACGTTTCTAAACCTCGATGCTTTGATGGATATGATGGCGCTGGCTGTCCATACGGGTAAAATACGTGCAGTCGGCGTGAGTAACTATAATGCTCATCAGATGCGTCGCGCTGCCACTCGTCTTGCTCGCTACGGCATACCCCTGGCTGCCAATGAGGTCCACTATAGTTTGCTCCACCGGAAACCGGAGACAAACGGCGTCCTGGACGCATGCCGCGAACTCAATGTGGCCCTGGTCGCCTATCGACCTCTGTCGGGTGGAAAATTGCGCGAAACGCCTCCTCCCGGTAGTACTCAGGTATCGACTAAGCATAACTTACCGAACCTGATTCCTCCCGTTTTACGCAAGGCTGAACTGGCGCGATTGGCGGCCATTCAAGAAACGCTCAGCACTATCGCACAACGTTACGGCATGACTACAAGCCAGGTTGCTCTAAAATGGCTTTTACAGAGAGACGAACACATCATCCCCATTCCCGGTGCCACCAGTGCACACCATGCGACCGAGAATGCAGACGCACTCAAATGGTACCTGAGCGATGAAGAGTTCGCGGCCATCGATAATGTTACGCGGCCTAAAAAGAAGCGCGAACTTCCTATCCCTTTAACAAACCACTAATACCCCTTCTCTGGATCATACTGATTGCGCAATGGCTGGCCTGCACGATAGCGTTCCAGGTTTTCAGCGAACAGGTCCGCCAGGCGCACATTATAATAGTCGCTCGCACCTGAGATGTGCGGCGTTAAAATGAGATTAGGAGCATCAAACAAGGGACTCTCCGCTGGCAAGGGTTCCTCAACGGCCACATCCAGGCCAGCACCCGCAATCCACCCCTCGCGCAAGGCACGTATCAGTGCTGCCTCATCGATCACACCTCCACGTGCAATATTGACCAGGTACGCATCGCGCCGCATCGCATGAAGCTCAGCCTCACCGATCAACTTCTCCGTCTTCTCTGTCAGTGGCACTGCCAGGACGACATAATCGCTCTGACTGAGCAGGGTATGCAGCTGATCCATCGTATAAAGTGTGTCAACATCGGGATCAGAAGCACCGGGCTGAGCGGAAAAGCGGGAGCCGATGACCTTCATACCAAAAGCATGTCCAAGGTGTGCAATGCCGCGCCCAATGCTACCCAATCCAACAATGCCTAGCGTGCGGCTCGCCAGTTCGCGCTGCTGCAGATGATACTCACTAGAATGACGCGGCCAGATATGACGCTGTTGCAAGTTCACCATTTCAGGCCACGAACGGTTAAACAGCAACATACTCCCAAAACATACTCGCTGATCTGGGTTATATGCACGCCGGACGCTCGTGTTACAATAATCCTGCTACCAGGATCGAGCAATCCTGTTGAGCGCAATTTATCGATTCCTGCACCTGTATACTGCAACCAGCGCAGGCGCGGCGCAGCTTCAAATATATTGGCAGGCAGATTAAATCCACAGGCGATTTCGGCATCGTGCAAAGCTTTCCAGAACTCCTGTCGATCAGGAACCACTTCTATATCGCTCTGTGCCGCTTCCCGCAACTTTTGCAATGATGCAGCGTCAAATTCAACTTCAGTCACAATTTTTGGTGTGTCACTCATAAAATCGTCCAATTTCCTTCCTCGTAAGCAGGTAAATAGAGTCTTACCGAAACTATACAACGTTCTAACAGGCTTGTTCCATCCATTGACTCCTCAAAATGACACCGCATCTTCATCTGAGACGTGAAATAAGAGAGAAAGAGTTTTTACTACCACGTCAAACGTACCCGATTTGTATACAATAGAGAAAGTGAGTAAGTTATGCTACTGAGAGATTACGTCAATCAACGGCTTGATGAAAGCGGGACAAATATTATAATCGAGGGGCTACAGAACGATGTACACTCCAATCTCGCCGATGCCGTGAACAATGTTCCAACTGAGGACTGGCACGCGGAGATAAGTAACCGACAAAAGGAGGCCGATGGGCAGACGCTGATCTGGCTCAAAGGCAGTTCTGACCCTAATTATAGTATTCAGGAATAGCGGTCCACTGATACTTTTTCCAGCAATCGAACGTGAGCTATAAAAGAGATGATGCAAAAAAGAGGAGATCAATTCTCATGGAAACACGCCAATTTGGCAAAACAGATATGCAAGTTACCGTCCTTGGCCTCGGCGGCTCCGAAATCCGTAGCTCTTCGCTAGCAGATGTTGAACGCTTGCTTGGCAATGCGCTTGATACTGCTGGAATTAATGTCATCGACACAGCAGAATGTTATGGAGATAGCGAAGACCTTATCGGACGTGCAGTAGCTGGTAGGCGCAGCGACTATTATCTCTTTACCAAGTGCGGACACGCCGTAGGCGAGGAGTTGCCCGCTCTACCCGACTGGGACCCACGCCTTTTAGAGGCAAGCATTGACCGTAGCTTACGCCGCTTGCGTACGGATCATGTCGACCTGCTACAATTGCATAGTTGTTCGCTCGATGTACTACGGCATGGCGAAGTGATTCAAGTACTTGAGAAGGCCAAACGGATGGGCAAGACCCGTTATATTGGATATAGCGGCAACAATGAAGATGCCCGTTACGCCATCCGCACAGACGCTTTCGATGTCCTTGCAGACGACGGTAAATATTGCCGATCAGCAAGAAATTGACTTCACTCTACCGATGGCGATAGAGCGCAACATGGGCATTATCGCCAAGCGACCAGTAGCAAATGCCGCATGGATGTATGACGAAGTTGAGCCGAGCGCCTACCACTATCAATATTGGGAGCGGCTCAAGAAGTTACAATACGGTTTTCTCCAGCATCGATCCGAACATGGATTTGAGATCGCATTGCGCTTCACATTAAGCGTCCCTGGCGTAGATACCGCTATTGTTGGCACGGCTAATCCTGATCGCCCAATTGAGAATGGCCGCCTTGTCGCCGCTGGCCCGCTCCGCCCAGAACTTTATCAGGAGATCCGAGCACGCTGGGAGCAAACGACGGATCAGCACTGGTTGGGATTGGGCTAAATATTTCCCCATCTGGGTAGAGGCTGTGTCATAAGTCTCCACGAGTCGCCCTCCAATGTTCGCTTCACATGGCGCAAAGTTGGCAAAGTTGGGCAAAGTTGGGCGCACACGGGCTTATTCGCTCCGCTCATTGCGCCCCTACACAAGCTTAGAGACCCAAGTGTAGGGGCGCAATGAGCGGAGCGAATAAGCCCGTCCTGCACACTCGTATCAAATAAGCCCGTGTGCACACCAGATCCAATAATCAGGCCGTTTTACGCGCAATCAAGGCACCGCGCCAACCGCCAAAAGATCCTCAACAGTGCCAAGCACCGGGCTGGGCAACTTCGTCACTTTCGTCAACCATGTACGAGCATAGTAGCCTGCAGCACTACCAGAAGCAGCACCAACTGCTCCGAGAATCAGCACCAATAATCGGCGATTGGTTGGACTGACGACAGATCGCCCAACCAATCAAGTGCACCAATGACGATACGGCCCGCCAATGGACCAGGCAGAGAGACGACTGGGAATCATTGGCAACTTGTCCCCAAAAATCTCGCCCGCCGCCAGAACACCTGTGATAATACGAGCTGCAGGTGTATTCAGATATTGCAGTGGGTCAGAAGGTGAGGCGGAGCTATCATTTCCATGACGCAGCAAACTCAATACGGCAAACGGTGTCATCGAACGTAATCCGCCCACAAAGCCCAGCGAGGCCGAACGAACATACACATTCGTTGGAGTCAGTATCACTATCAGCACTTGTCAGATCAGAGATTTTTCCTCTTAATGTATCAACAACCATGTATAACATTCTCCTTTATAAATTCATCAATATCCATTACTGTTCGGACGGACACAAAATCCACAATCGATCTGTTCCTTTCTCTATCACGTACAGATGGACTTTAGGTGTCAGAAAAGCTGGAGAATGTTCACAATTTATCGTTTTAGCTTCGCAAGCCGCTCTTTTGCCAACAATAGTGACTCATCGCTTTTACAGAAAGAGAAGCGTACGTACTTTTGCCCCAGGTGGGCATGCAGTCGGCTATACAAAGAATTCAGGAGGAATAGAGGCCACTCCAATCTCTTTCACCAGATAATGAGCAAATTCACGCGAAGTCCCAGCAAAGACATCCGTGAAATCGGCCAGCACAAAGTAGGTACCCTGAGGCGCAAGACCTTTCAGGCCACCCTCAGCCAGAAGCGAGAGCACCAGATCGCGCTTCTCGGCATACGAGGACTGGAACGATGTATAGTACGTATCCGGCAAATTTAAAGCGTAGGCAATTGCCTCCTGGGAAGGATGATGAACCGCGAAGGTGATAAACTGATGGGCACGATATGGACCTTCGATAAGATCGGGATGCCCATAGACCCACCCAATCTTCCAGCCAGTGGTATTAAACAGTTTCCCTGAACTACTGATCGTGACCGTACGCTCAAACATGCCGGGCAGGTGGCGATGGGAATATGCTGGAAGGGCTCATAAACAAGATGCTCATAGACCTCATCGGCAATAACCGTCACATCATGCTCGATACACAATTCTGCGATCAGCGTCAATTCCTCACGTGTAAAGACGCGCCCGGTAGGATTATGCGGAGAATTCAGAATTAAGACACGTGTTTTCTTGCTAAAAGCGGCTCGTAGTTCAGCGGGATCGAACGTCCAGGTGGGAGGATGCAGCGGCACATAGACAGGAACAGCCTGGGCCATGATCACATTGGGTAGATAGGCATCATAAAACGGCTCAATGATAATGACCTCATCGCCCGGATCAACGAGGCCCATGATGGATGCGCAGATCGCCTCGGTCGCCCCGGAAGTCACCACCACGCCCCTCTGCGGATCAATATCCATATCGTAGAAGCGTGCAGCATGATCGGCAACCGCCTGCCGCAGGGATGGAACACCGGGAGCAGGCGCGTACTGGTTATAGCGACCAGCCTGAGCTACCTGAACCAGGCGTTGGATAATGGCGGAAGGAGTATCCGCGTCAGGTTTGCCCTGGCCTAGATTGACGGCATCGTACTGCTGTGCCAGGGTATTCATCTCAGTAAAAATAGACGTACCGAAACAGGGATCGCTACAGCGAAGGCTCAGGCGTCTCTGACTATATGATTGATTTTTTGCGTCCAAAGTTGAAATGCCTCCTGCTTTCTTTAGGAGGGGTCGAACTTCCCCGTATGATCTTGATTAGCTTCAATGCAGTATATCACAGAGAAAACTATTGACCGACCATAAGGTTTTTGCAGGAGCTTGCCAATTTGGATTTACAGATCCCGATTGATATGTATCGAGAAGACTTCTGTGGAGTGGAACCAATATTTAGCTTCTACGCCCGGAAGTAGGACAGAAAAGGGCGCAGTTCATTTTTTTGCGTGGGGCTGTGGGCGTCGTAAATTCGGCCCCTATAGTAATGCATAAAAAAATGAACTGCGCCCGACAGAAAACCACTACTTGCCATGTCAATCTCTGCTCCGTCTGTACCAGCACAAAGTTAATCGTCACAATTCTATATATAGTACAGACGTAACATAGAATGGACATAGCAAGTAAAATTGTCATAAATACATGCGTTCATTACGACATGCGGAGAAATATGCTGGTATTCTTCTAGTCAGCCTTGCCCGACTCAACCAGCTCGCTGCCCAGGACTTTGTTCAGAGTATCACGCTTAATACGATATGCCTGACGCTCATTCACATGTGGCAATACAACGGCTTGCAGGGCACCCTGCTTCACCCAACGACGGACAGTTGTGTCATCAACGCGAAGAATACGTGCAACTTCAGAGACAGTTAAAAGATCACTCATTTCTTTTTTACTCCCTTTTTTTTTGAATACCACATAGCAAACCAAACGGAACGCCTGTGGTAGACGAATTTACAATACAACATTGTGTCCACATTGTACAACATTGTACAATGTTAGTAAAGGAGTATAGGTAGTTTGGGTATCTATGGGTACTAAAAAGTAATTACTACCTGCCGGACAAACTCTAAAGTTTCATAACATCAGCACGCTTTCCACTATGATACAAGGTAGTACGTCCTGATTTGAAATATAAGTAATTTTAGGGAAATTTTTATTGAAGTGTCGCAAGGTGGTGAACCGCCTGCGGTAACTCCGCAAAGCTGGTGATGGTATAATCAGGCGAAATTGGCTGTTGCTCTGTACGACTTTGATCGAAGGAAACCAGAATAGCCTTCATCCCCACCTGTTGAGCACCCAAGATATCGTGATATAAGTCATTGCCGAGAAAGAGGGCCTGTTCGGGTTCCACCTGCAATGCATCCAGAGCTTTCTGGAAAAGTCGAGGGTCGGGCTTACGATAGCCATAGTCACCGGAGACGATGATCGGGTTAAAGTAATTTAGCAACCCCACGGCACGTAATTCGGGAACGGCATAGGCACTCTGAGCATCAGAAACGACGGCCATACGGTAGTGAGGACGCAACTGATCGAGGGTCTCTTGCACTTGAGGATAGAGCCGGAGCCGCTTACGAGCAATCCCACGATGGAGTTCTGCCAGAAACAGCGGAAGTTGCTCGCGTTTTTCTAAAGGCAGAGAACGCGTATAATCGCTCGCCCTGCTATCCAACAATTCGCGCCAGACCTCAACGGCATTCCACTCTGGAAATTTCTCTTTGCTCTCTGCACGTTGTCGCTGCATAATCTGAAAATACAGGTCGCGTACCTCCCAACGGTGCAGCGAAATACCTTGATACCAGAGAAAGTGCCCAATAGCCCGGTAAATCTCTTCCAACCCTTCATCCGTCTCAATATCGATAAGTGTTCCGTTCACATCAAAGAGTAGCGCACGAATATCCATTAAAATGTCCTCAATATTATTTTTGCTTCCTCGATAAGCCTTCGTCGATAGTCAGGACTGATCCAGGAATTACGGGCAATACGCAGTAACGTCAGGCCCATCTGGAAAGGCACACGTCCTGTGATCGAACGAAATGCGCTGTTGCGATCAGGAAAATGACAGGCATATTCCCAGAGAAAGTGCCCGATAAAAGGTTCAGCCGCATATTTGTTACCTGTGATCTGCAGAAAAAAGTGCTGAAGTTCGCCAGTGATGCGCCCAATATCAAAGACGCGATCGGCCCTCTTCATTCTTTCTAGATCGATTCCAATGACGCTCAATCCATGTCCAAAGAGAAAGTTCGATGGAGTTGCGTCACCATGAACGAGTACCTGCTGATCTTCCCACATTCGCGGCTGTTCACGCCAGCGATCCCGCAACCAGGAGAACTCCTGCACCTCGTCCCAGGAAATAGCCTGCCTCTTGAAGAGCTTCCTCACAAGTTGGTCGAGATAGGCACAATCTTCGTGAAAATTCACTCCATAGCCATTTGCCGTTCGATTATGAAAGGTAGCCAGGAAATACGCCAGCGCCGTGAGCTTTTCATACAGTTTATCAGGCCGTTGATAAAAAATTGTGTCTGTGATGACATTGCTCAATGGTTGTCCACCCCGGTATTCCTCAACTAACAGACTGTTCAACCAACCATTGTAACCAAGGGGACGCACAACATCGTGCGGATAACCAACCAGTCCATAGCTTCGCATCAAGTGGAGATTATGAAATTCTTGCTGCATCTTCTGATCTTTCTCAGGTATATGAGAACCACCATGACCATTGCCAGCAAAAAATTTCCCCACGACCTGCACATTGCTATGTTTCTCTTCATACAAATATACTTCGTTACTCCCGCCCATACGAAAAACACGAAATTTAGCTCTATAATTGTCTTGTCCCAGTTGAGGCAGTATATCATACTGTAAATAATGATGAAGTGGATCATGAGCAGGCAGATGGCCCAGGTAATGCTTTGACACGTTGATGCACTCTCGTATTCTTCCTTGCCAGGAACGGTTGTATTATGCAGTGGTTAATTATCCATTAACAAAATGTTAAATCATTGATTTATGATATGGGAAATAAGGGGAATTGTCAATTAATAAAAGCAGAGGGCCAGGGCAATCGCATCTAAATTTTTGAGGAGGTGATACAATAAGAAGCAAAACCCCATACAGTTGAGGAAAGAAGATGGAAGAGGAAGAGAAGAACACCCTCTAAAGCATTGACGATAGCGCTTGTCTTAAATATCTGGATCAAGAAGGAATATATCGGTCCCCTTTCATATGAGGGGGGATGTATTGTAGTTCATACAATTCTACCTGTAAAAAGGATAAATCGGTAACTATTCCTCAGATGTTGGCGGATATTAACAAGGAATAGGATCCACGGAACCTGGAACAATCAATTAGACGAAGTTTTAGCAAGAACCGCAGTGACCCGTGGTTCTGTTTCTTCAGGATCGAGTTCTTTGTGGAGCGAAGGTATATCTTCAGAAGGCGTAAATGTTTTTGGCTCCGGGCGTAGTTGCATTTTCTTGCGTAATCGCTCACTTAGATGCATTCCCGGTTTCTCAACAAGCACATATAAAGTAAAGGAGATAGAAATAACCATCAGAGCCGCCAATACAGTGTAAACACCCAGAGCAACTATACCTCTAAAATCCCTGAAGAGGGTGGGTGCTACATTCGCGCTGAGGACGAGGAGAAGGGGTCCGTGCCAGAGGTAAAGACTGAATGAAATTAGCCCTACCCAGCGCAAAGGCGTCCATTCAAAGAAGCGTTTAAGTATGCCGCCTGGACCGCTGTAAAGAATAGCTAATGTGCAGCATCCGAATCCCAGAGCATAGGCAAACTCATTTGCCCAGGAAGGATAGGCATTAAAAATAGTAACTGCCGCTTGCCAGTGAGGGAAAAAACTCTCGAAGCGCCATTCAGCAAATATGAGGAAAG
This sequence comes from uncultured Chloroflexia bacterium, assembly GCA_963731415.1. GTDB lineage: Bacteria > Chloroflexota > Ktedonobacteria > Ktedonobacterales > Ktedonobacteraceae > JACDAE01. The sequence goes on along the minus strand of CAVSVN010000011.1, from coordinate 280,184 downwards.
CAATTCCCAGCCACCATAGCCAGGAACTCAAACTCGTGAGCACGCGCCGATAAATTTCTCCGCGAGGAGCATTCGATACAATGACATAACAAACAGCAAGAAGCATTCCCACTGCGAAATCCTCAAAAAATTTCCCTCGATCTGCTTTGCTAATTCCAAAAATCACAAAAGCAATAACCTTCTGGACTGGGTGAGTTGTAAGATAGGTCTGGGCATCTCGTCTGGCAAAAAAAGTATATCCCCAATATCGTGTGCCCAGGCCCCAGGCAAGCATAGCTAACAAAGAGCCAGTAACCACATATATGCACTGTTTTGGGTGCACTAACCTTGTCAGACCATAGATGCCTAGAGCAATCACAGGAAGGAGCATATAATATTGAAATTCAATTGCCAGCGTCCAGTACACGCTATTTATCTGTCCAGCCTGCTGACCAGTCATCAGAAAAGTGAGGAAAAAGAAGAGCGTTTTCCAATTCTGAGGTTGTAAATAAGAGGGGTTTTTCAAAAAAATAAGTGCAAAGAGAGCAAAGAAGTAACCAGGAACGATCCGTAAAATACGGCGCATATAAAATATACGTGCCTGGGGCCAACTTTTCGCCAAAAGAAGGGCTTGAGCATAAGGGAGAAAGAGCAAAAACCCTGATAACAGAAAGAAGAGAGTGACGCCTTTTGCCCCCAGATCATTCAGGGAAAAAACAATGGGTAGCTTATAGATAGCCCAGCGACCAACGACCACGCCACTACCATGATATAACACAACCATAATACAGGCTATAGCTCGTACACCATCAAGCACAGCGATTGTGCCTTTTGGCTTTTTATCATCAAGTTGACCGGCAAGCCAGATGGATATATTTTTGAAGAGATAAGAAACGCGCTTTTGTCTAGATAATAATATTTCCATAGCAAGACAATTCCTTTTACCATACTGCTGTGTATGTAAACACATATATTTGTATTGGTCAATTATAGAAGTACTTTTTGGAGGTTTTCCAATTCTGATATCGAGGACAATCGCATCTATTTTTTTTGCACTCAATCTTCTTCGCCAAGAAAAAACCGCTAAGATTGGGATCAAAGTTAAACGTCTCAAGGCTGGTTGGAGCTAAGAGTATCCCTTGAAAGTTTTAGACGCTGTCAATTAGATGCGATTGCCCTGAACATGGGGCAGAGACAACAGCCAAAAGTGTATAATGAATTTCGCTGTTGATCCTTGTATAATTTCAAAGGAGAACATATGACGTTACCACCTCAGCTAACTCATGAAAGTACTAGCGATCAGTACAAACCGACGAAAGAGGATAAATTTAGCTTCGGCCTCTGGACGGTCGGCAACCGTGGACGCGATCCATTTGGCGATTTTGTACGTCCTGAACTCTCTCCTGTACGCAGCGTACAGAAGCTTTCCGAACTGGGTGCATGGGGCATCAATCTGCATGATAATGACCTGGTTCCCTTCGACGCAACCGCTTCAGAACGCGACCGCATCGTGCGTGAATTCAAGCAGGCATTGAACGATTACGGCATGGTCGTCCCCATGGCAACAACGAACCTCTTTTATCACCCTGCATTTAAAGATGGCGCATTTACCGCCGTCTCACCTACCGTACGAGCGTTTGCATTGCAGAAGACGATGAAAGCTATCGATCTGGGCGTTGAGCTTGGCGCAACCACGTATGTCTTCTGGGGCGGGCGCGAGGGCGTCGATGCAGAGGCCAGTAAAGATCCTATCGTAGCGGTAAAACGCATGCGTGATGCCATCAATTTCCTCTGTCAGTATGCAATTGACAGGGGATACAATCTCCGTTTCGCGTTGGAACCCAAGCCAAACGAGCCACGCTCCGATACCTATTTTCCTACTATCGGGCACATGCTCGCCTTTATCTACACGCTTGACCATCCAGATATGATCGGTGTCAATCCAGAGGTTGCTCACGAATATATGGCTGGTCTCAACTTTGTGCATGGTGTGGCGCAGGCTCTTGAGGCCGGAAAGCTCTTTCATATCGATCTGAACGATCAAAAAGGGCCACGCTTCGACCAGGATCTGCGTTTCGGTAGCGAGAACATCAAGAATCTGTTCTTCCTGGTGAGATTGCTAGAGAACGCAGGCTACACTGGTCCGCGCCACTTTGATGCACACGCCTACCGTACCGAGGACGAGCAGGGCGTCTGGGATTTCGCGCTCGGCTGCATGCGTACCTATAATATCTTCAGAGAGAAAGCTCGCCGCTTCGATGGCGATCCTGAGGTACAGCAATTGCTCAAGGAGATCAATAGCGACAACTCGCCTTATGATGCGCTGTTGAGTAAGGGCTATAGCGCCGAGACGGTGCGTCAACTGCAAGAAGCTACATTTGATGCTGAAGCCCTGGGCCAGCGTGGTTACTCTTATGAAAAGCTTGATCAATTGACGATTGAGCATATTCTAGGTGTACGATAACTTATCCTGAGACGGGAGTCGTAAACGCGGTCCGTACCTCGACAAGGATACGGACCGCGTTTACGACTCCCACGTAGATTTTTACCGCGAACTGAGTGAAGGCAGGCTCACGCTCTTCCCTACCCGGTCATCTTATTTGAGTGGCTTTGCACTAAATCAGGTTTCTATAGTGGCACTTTACCTTTTTTATAAAGTATATTTCCATACGTCTATATAACAGTGTAACTGGGATGCGTTGCCATAATCAATTCAATCTTCTCTTGTTTCTACAAAAATGACCTCTCGCCACAAAGAAGTTTAAGGTGAGTGAAATGTATAAAGAGGTACCATACTTTTTTCTGTCCTATTCGAGGATAGATGAAAATGATGCGCTGCGTTTGAAGGAAGATCTGGAGCGATGCGGGTTTCCACGATCTGGATGGATCGTCATAATATTCAATGGGGCGGTAAGTGGGATGATATTGTGCGTGAAGCAATAAAAAAAGCGGTGGCGATCCTCTATCTGGCGTCTCCCAATTCGCGTAGCTCACCTAATGTGCTTCATGAAATTGACCTTGCAACATCGTATCAGCGGCACATTCTCCCGCTATGGATTGCTGGTGATACCTCCTGGGCTGATATTGCCGCATTTGGCTTATCCAGAATTAATTATATTGATCTTCGTTCAAATAAATATAAAGCGGGACTTTCTGCTCTGGCGGAGGAACTTCATATTACGTCTTGATGAGTATTCCTTGCCGGTTGATACTACCAGAAAGCATGCTCTTTCTCGCCTGTTAAGCGACGAGAGCGTAGTACCTATAGAAGTATCCGCTTATGGCGCACATAAGGAGTATACCATGCCTGAGTTTGCGGACAATGTTCTCGCCTCAGGCTTCTACAAAGAATCTCACCCTTTTTGCGTCTTCAATGTTTAAGAAGGCACAAAAGTTATTTTCACGTACTCCTCCCCATCATACTATACCATCTACCGCCCCTGCTACTCCCACATATGCTCCTCATTGCGTAATCCATATAAAGGCTTATATTCGTTTAAATATGATGATGCACGCGACTTCTTTGGTCGTGAGCGCCTGGTTGGTGAAATGGTCCAGCAAGTGAAGCATATTGTAAGCGAAGAGAAACAACATAGCCAATCATCGCGTTGTATGCTTGTTGTTGGAGCAAGTGGTGCAGGGAAATCCAGCGTCGTGATGGCTGGTCTGTTGCCTGAACTTCAGAAAAGTCAGCCTATTCCCGAAATCAAGCGCTGGCTTTTCCTGGAACCAGTGAGTCCAGGTGAGCATCCTATTGATAGTCTTGTTTATGCGCTTAACCTTCCCTTTTTAAATAAGCAAGAGGCAGGATCATCTCTTTTAGCCGCACATAGACGTATGATGTTGCGTCAGGAAGTAGATGATTCGTCCGCGCGTGGTCTGCTCAACCTGTTACAAAGCCTTACCCCCGATCCTCATGATCGTGTCGTGCTTGTGATCGATCAGTTCGAGGAACTGTTTGCGCCTGCCATCGATCAGGCGCAACGCGAACTGTTTATTAACCTGCTGTTTCACGGTCGCAACCGAGCCCTATAGTCGGGCTATCATTATTGTCACATTGCGAGCTGATTTCTATGATTATGTACTCAAATATCCGCGTCTCTTTGAGATCATGAAGTCACACAGGATCGATATTCCGCCTATGCACTCACAGGAGTTGCGTGATGTGATTGAGCGGCCTGTACAGAATGCTGATGTGAATGTGACCTTTGATCCGGATCTAACGGGCGACCTGGTTTTCGAGATGCGTGAGCGTCCAGAGGCGCTCCCTTTGTTACAGTTTGTGCTAGAAAAACTATTTGAGCAACGCGAAGGGCATCGTCTGACGCGTCGTAGTTATGATGCGCTGGGAGGATTGCAGGGAGCGATCGACAGGCATGCCGATACTACCTATTATGATCTTCCCTCTGAGCAGCATCGCGAATATACACGGCAGCTCTTCACGCAACACTTTATTCATCTCACGGAAGCACGCGATGAGCTGTCCCGTCTGGAATCCGGCGAAGGGATTACCAGGCGTCGTGTAACACGTGCAGAACTGCGATTGGATGATCCAGAGAGCAGTATTGCACGCGAAACGGTTGATGCCTTTACATCATCTCGCCTGCTCATCGCCAAAAGTGCGTTGCGGCAGAGTACGCGCCTGGAAGAAAGCACCTATGAGATCAGTCATGAGGTGCTTATCAATGCCTGGGAGCGCCTGCGTAAATGGATTGAAATTGATCGTGAGGATATCTATTTAGTGCAACGCCTGCGCCCACGTATCAGCCAATGGCAAACGGAACAAACGCGTAAGGAGAAACGCGCATTTCTTCTTGAAAAACGCGAATTAAAACAGTTCCAGAATTATAGTCAACGCAAAACACTTAGTCCACAAGAAAAGAACTTTCTCCGTTATAATGTGCGTCGTCGTAGTATGCTTAGACAAGAATACATTTTTCTCTCAATATTTCCAGTTTTGTTACTATTATCCTCTATATTAATTCACTAGATTAATTTTTCCTGACCCATCTATTGTCACTAATCTCCATGATAACGGAAGGTTCTCTGAGGCAGGCTATCGCGTAGGCAAAGGCCGAGGCACACACTATTACCTTTGATTCCGCTCTTGCGGATAAGACAATTTTTCTTACGAGGGTACGATTTGCAGATAAACAAAAACATTGTCATTAAGGGGCCAGCAAATGGCAATATTATTATAAGTAGTGGTAATAGCAGATAACATCATTGAGATCGATGCTAAGGGTAATGTTACTTTTGAAAATATCACATTTGCGAATAGCTATACGCATGAAAATTCGTTTATTACGAATAATGGAACTCTTACATTGAATAATTGTCTGGTTACAAATAACAAATCTTATGGCAATGGTGGCGCTATTACGAATGATAATCATCTTACTTTGAATAGATACTATTCTCTCAATAATACAAATAGCGGCGATGGGGGCGCGGTCTACAACCTGTTTGGTACTATGAATATTAATGACAGCACAATTACGCATAATCTTGCTTATAATAATGGCGGAGGAATTTATAGTATTGGGGGGAATATAGAGATGTTCAATAACAGCCAGGTCACTATGAATACGGTGGCAGACTCTGCTACCACGAGTGACTTATGGGGGCGGGATTGATATCGTTGATGGAGGAGTGCTCTATATGTCTGCCACGAAAGTCTCCAACAACACAGCACAATACTATGGTGGAGGTATTGCTATCCAGGGCAGTATCGCTTATATTACTAATACCAGGATCTACAATAATCATGCTACGGGGAAGGTGGCGGTATAATAGTGGCGACCGATACCGATAATCAATTTTCCAATCAGACCACATTGTATAACATGACAGTCTCGGACAAATCCAATTCAGGCTCCTATATAGGACAGAATACGAGTCTCTAACAGCCATACGAGTAACATTGCGGGAATAGCGAATTTCACTGACCCTACCATACACATTGGCATTGATAAAAATGATAAAAAGGCTAATGTTTCAGGAAATCCTCCTTCAGCCACTTCAACGCCCAGTTCTAAAAATTTTATAGGGGTAGCTAATCTCAATACTTTTTGTCAGGCGAAAGGCTATAGCGATAGTCAGATCTCCCCCCTCATGCCAGTAACATTGACTCTCTTGATGCCGATAATATTAGCTCTCCTGATCTCGTGATACGCTGTAAACAGCGATCAATAATAGCAAGCCAACATTCACTGATTTCTCCGGGCAACAGGTCTGCCAGGAACAATTCCTTCCCAGGGGTGGAAATGCTACTGATCGTATTGCCAACTATAACGATCCAGCGACCTTAGGCTGCTATAAAAACGTAAAGTTTCTTGGCACTCTCGACTCTACTGACTTTGCCGCCGCTTGCAAAGCCGTTAAGCAAAATATAGGGATGTATAACAATCAGAGTGATAATCCTAATGAACGCAAAACCGCCTATGATTGGAAATGTCAACCCAAAGATCCCAAAGACCCCCAAGCTCCCTATCTACTTCCACGGGGCCTGAGCGTTACTGACGCCTGCCAGTTGAAATACCAGTCGAAATATAAGAAAAAAACCGCCTTTGATCGTCTCTTTGACTATAATAAGCCTGATGGCTGGGAATGCTTTGCCCCGGTGTAAAGACGTACATGGGCGTCGTCAACACGGCACGTACAAAAAAACGAAGCATATCCTCAGATATCTCCTTAAAAAAGGACTATGCAAAGTGGTTCCCAATCAGTATAATTTTAGCGCCGGGCCATTTGAGCGTCTAGAAGCGTAGGATCTCTTTGCCAGCAGAAAATCTCTGGAGATTGTAGGATGCAAGAATCACTTCCATTGCCAGCAGGCATGCCCACGAATATCTCTCAACTTGCGGAACAATACAAGCTTGGTCAACCTTTGAGTAAACATAGGCGCATTTTTCTCTATCTCCAGTTTGTTGGAGTCCTGGTTTTGTGTGGTTGGACCATTTCTCTACTCATACAAAGCATTCAGATCCGTAATATCGATGCCCAGATCTATGCGCAGGATCGCGTCTGGGTTGCCCAGAACCTTGCAAAATGTCAAGATTGCTCGGCAGATCAAAAAGCACAAGTGAATCAGGAGAGAATTCATCTGCTTGGGTTTGATCTGAAAAACCTGAGTCTGGACAAATATTATATTGAAGAAGATGCGGCTGATCTTGTCATGCCCTTTTTCTTGCTCCTGATGGTGTATCTGGAAAGTAAGCAACGGTTGTATGTATGTAGCAATGGCTTACTATATATGAAAGGCAAGCGAGCAATCGCAATTCCTTGGGAAGAAATAAGCGAGATTTCCTGGTTTTATGGGTTTATTCGACAGCATTCCCAGAAGAAGGATAAGAGGAATAAAGAAATACCAATCTGGCTGATGAGTAAAGCTGGAAAAGTAAGCAAAGGTGTGGATAAGCAGGTCATGTCGCGATTACTGACTGTTGCGAGGATGCATTATGCCTGGAATGGTGTTGCCAATTTTGGATCAGTTTCGGTAAGCCGCAAAGGTGTTGAGCGCACCTCTCAGCGATCTGCTAATGGAAAAGAGCAAGAACTGGTAACCTGGGAAAGCCTGGAAGATATCCGTTTTGTCAGAGGAGCGATCTTCCTGAAGAGTGGAGGCAAATGGAGGCGCTGGACAGGAGGCTTCTGGGCACAGCTTTTTGAATACAAGCCTGTTCTCAATCCTACAGTTTGCGTTGCTTTGGTCAAAGAGATTAGTAGCATGACGCATAAAATTAAATCACACCCTTTTTCTTAGATGTGAAGCTGATGAACCACAAGCCCGTCGTTCATCAGCTCAAATCACGATCAACAGACTATTAGCTTTGAGCCGTTGAGAAGCTCTGTTTGCCATCAAACGTGTACAGGTTCTCGGTTTTGATGAAGTCGAAGCCAGCTCCGGCGATACGTTGCAACAAGGAAATGATCTGGTTATGCCTGATCGTCGTATCTGCTTGCGGAGGCATAAAGCGACAGCGCCAGTGATCGGTGCAGAAGGTTTCGCCCATACCCTGCGGCCATACCCTTGCCCCACGATTGGAGATCATCGTCAGTTCCAGACCATCGCCGCTCATCTTGCTGAACATTTCACCCAGCTCTTCCGGTGTACCCTTGCTCCAATCGAGGAAGACATCAACGCCCACCAGTTCCTTTTTCTCGGGAACATAATCGTTCGATGACCACACGCTCACGGGCCGCTTGCTTGGGTGGATGCGCTATAACTAACGGCTTTGAGATGCTGCTGGCTGCTGACCGATACGCTCAATAATAGCGGCGGCGAACTCTTTTGTACCCACCTTTTCTTTACTGATACTGGGCTTGAAGATATCATAGGTATGAATGCCATCTTCAAGCGTTCGCAACCAGGCATTATTGACCAATGTTGCCACATCAGGCTGTCCGATATGCACCAGCATCAAAACTGCACCCAGCAAGAGGCCCGAAGGATTGGCGAGGTTCTGGCCCGCACGACGAGGAGCTGAACCATGAATAGCCTCGAACATGGCATAATTATCACCGATATTGGCCGAACCAGCCAGGCCAACCGAACCTGTAAGCTGAGCCGCTACATCGGAAAGGATATCTCCATACAGATTAGGCAGCACAACGACATCAAAAGCCTCGGGGTATCTGCAAGCTTGGCCGCACCAATATCCACGATCCATGTTTCATTTTTAATATCGGGATACTCTGCTGCCACCTCGTCAAATACTTTATGGAACAGGCCATCGGTCATTTTCATGATATTATCTTTCATGAAACAGGTGACCTTCTGGCGATTATGGCGTTTTCGCATATTCAAAGGCGTAACGTATAATCTTTTCGCTGCCAGGACGGCTGATGAGTTTTAGCCCTTCCACCATATCGTGCGTCTGACGATATTCGATGCCTGTGTAAAGATCCTCTTCGTTTTCACGAACAATGACGACATCCATTGTAGGATGCTTTGTATCCACAAAAGGAGAATAGGCGACGCAGGGGCGAACATTGGCGTAGAGTTCGAAAGCCATGCGGACGGTGACATTCAGAGCTTTTGTATCCACCACCTTGAGGGGTAGTGATAGGAGCTTTGAGAAATACGTGTGTGCGACGCAGCGATTCCCAGGCGCTCGGCTCGATGCCAGCACTGATGCCACGCAGGTAGACTTGTTCACCCACCTCAATTGGTTCAATATCGATACGCGCCCCGGCGGCTTTGATGATATCGAGGGTCGCGGCCATAATCTCGGGGCCGATCCCATCACCATAGGCGACCGTAATCGGGACATTTTGTGACATAAAATTGCCTCCACTTGGTTACTTTTAATAATCTGAGTAATTCTTATTTCAGTGTAGCATAGGAGAGTGTCTAGCGACAAATGAGTATACTTTCTATAAAGCAACTTGCGTTTATTCGTTCCGTTTCCTCCCCAACCGTGGTCGCTCACCCGGCTTCGGCTCCAACGCGGGATACTCCTCGATCAGCCTCAAAGCTTCGGCAAGGGCACGTTGCAACTGGGGATCGGTATTGTTATTGTAATCTTGCGGCGCAATATCAACCTCGATGTCTGGATCAGTTCCATAGTTTTCGACGTTCCAGCCCACATCTTTGAACCAGAACGAGTATTCTGGCTGCGTGGTGACTGTGCCATCAACGAGGCGATGGCTGGGACTGATGCCGATGACGCCTCCCCACGTGCGCTTGCCAATCAGTGGTCCCAGGTCCCATCAGCTTGAAGCTGTGGCTGAAGATATCACCATCCGAGCCAGCCTGCTCGTTGGTAAGCGCAACCATAGGACCGCGCGGCGATTCGCTGGGATATGGGTCTGGTTCACCCCAACGTGAGAAGTCGTAACCAAGGCGACGACGAGCCAGTTTCTCTAACAACAGACCGGAGACGTGACCTCCACCGTTCCAACGGACATCGACCAGCAGCGCGGGATAATCGTACTCCGCCAGGTAGCCACGATGAAATTCGGCATAGCCACGACCGCCCATGTCGGGAATATGGATGTACCCAACGCGACCACCTGAGAGTTCGTGAACGGTACGCCGGTTGCTCTCGACCCACTCACGATAACGCGCCTGCCGCTCATCTGAGAGAGCTTTCACGGAGATAACACGCGTCTCTCCTGTCTCGGCCTCTTCAAGCGTTAACTGAACCTCGTTGCCTGCCAGGTTCACAAGTAACTCCTGTGGACTTCGTGCCAGCCATGACACGTTGCCCGTTGACCGCCAGCACTGCATCTCCGACCGATACATTCAGTCCCGGTCCCGTGAGCGGCGAGGTGGAACTACTATCGGATGGATCTCCTTTGATGATGCGTGCAATGCGATAGCGATTATCCTCAGCATCGTAATTCCAATCAACGCCCAGAAATCCCTGGCGATAGTTAGGACGCGAACGATACTCTCCACCCATTTCATAGGCATGCGAGGTACCTAATTCACCCTGCAACTCCCAGAAAAGATCGGACAACTCTGAACGCGAACTTACACGTTCAACAAGAGGCGCATACAGTGCATAGACGGCATCCCAGTCGATACCAGACATATCCGCACTCCAGAACTGCTCACGCTGCAAACGCCATGCCTCGGCAAACATCTGCTTCCATTCAGCGGTTGGCTGCACGGATACTTTAATACGTTGCAGAGAGAGCCAACCAGTTTCGCGACTCGCTTTCTCACCACTCTCTAGTTTGGATGTCTTGTCGCCTGCTTTAAAGACGCGCAGACGATGATGAGATCGATAGATAAGCGTTTTGCTATCACGAGAAAGATCGAAATCGCTTACACCATCGATCAGATGTTCACTTTTATAGTTCTCAAAGTCGTAGGCATCAACGCTACCCTTTGGGATCATGCGAACCCGGAGCCTGAGGATCATGAATTGCACCCTCTATTGGAAAAGAGAGGAAGAGTGCTTTACCTTTAATGCCACGTATCGTCTTGTAGCGAGCCTCACTGACCGGAAATGGTAAGACACGTTCGCTGATCCCTTCAAGATCAATCGTGATCGGCTCCGGCCCATCCTCGTCTTTTTCTTTGTCGCTACTTCCCTCTGTACCTCTTCCGCTTCAGATATTTACGTCTCTGTTCCTCTGCCGCATCCTCTGGTTTCTCCTTCTTATTTTTCTCGTCTTTCTCGTCTTTCTCCTTTTTCCTTCTTTTCTTTCGCATCAGGAGATTTGGGTACAGGAATAAAAGGAGAGCGCTGATCCTTTTGCAGGAGTATCACGTACGGTTTCACACCACGTGGAAAACTGAGATCAAATTGGAGGTTGTCATAGACAGGATTAAACACGCGTGCACCGAGGAAGTAGAGAAACTTACCCTCAGGATCAAAGGACGGAGCCAAATCTTGCAGAACTGGTTCCGTCACTTGATGCGTCTCGACCGCTCTCTACCTCACACAGTTTAATAGCCGTCTTGCGCGAGGAAAGCGCAAAACCATAGGCAAGCCAGCGACCATCAGGAGACCAGGAGACACCATGAATGCGGCTGGCCGTACTACGATCCAGCACACGTGCAGTCTCATTCTTCAAGATCAACCAATATCAATTCATTGCGATGATTTGTGATTGCGACGTTATCGCTCCTGGGCGAGACGATCAGTGAGGTAACGCGACCAAACTCGATCTCGGTCAATACCTCAGGTTCACTTGCATCCTCAGGATTGAAGACGACCAGCGCCTCTCGTCCTGGAGCATCAGTGATTGCCACCATGCGAGTGCCATCGTTGAGCCATTGTAGGAAGCGGTAACGCACGCCATCCACCTCCCCATGCTGCAAAACTGGCCCTTCCCAGTTCCCCATGGAGAACGCCTTGCCACGCGTCGTCACAGCAACAGAATAGCCCTGAGGATGGAGTGCATAGGTATCAAGGTAGCTGCCAGCTGGAACGAATTTGCGATTGAGCTGCGTGCGAATACTGGGCAGGCTCACTTCAAGATGTTGTACACTTTCAGTTGCGGGATCAAACAGGTAGAGATCAGCACCAGCATGATAGACCAGGCGTTGTCCATCGCTAGAAAGATGGCGGGCGTAGAAGTCTTGATGATCGGTATGCTGACGAATATCTTCGCCAGTCGACGTACAAGAATAAAGATTTCCAATACCATCATGATCAGAGAGGAAGTAGATACGCTCACCAACCCAACAGGGATTTGCAAGATTACCATTGAGGCGTAGAAGGCGCTGGAAGGTTCCACTACCAGTAGAATCGCACCAGAGATGACCAGCGGTACCGCCACGATAGCGTTTCCAGTGTGAAATTTCGCTCGTATTGCGCCCAATTACGATGCCGCCATGACGGGCCATAGGAGATCGCATTTGCCATTCCTACTGGAACCTGCCGAGGCTGGCCGCCTGTAAGTTTCACCGCATAAATGACATCAAAACGTCCTGCGATCTGCCCGGCATTACTTGCATACACATATCTCACTTCCATCCAGTGACCAGCCAACCACGCGACAATGACCAGACTGATAGGTCAGGCGACGGGCGGTACCACCGGAAGCAGGCATCACATAGACCTCACTTGGGCCTTCCTCGCGCCCAACAAACGCCAGCGTATTTCCATCGGGCGAGAAACGGGGATGGCTTACCTCACCTACGCCAGCGGTTAAGCGCTCAGCACGTCCACCCTCGCTTGAAACCAGCCAGAGATCATCCTCGGAAACAAACACGATACGATCTTGAAAAATGTTGGGGTAGCGTACATAGCCTTGAGATGGCATGGTTTCTCCTTATAGGCAATTAGCAGTATATATGCACAAGAGTGGGCACGCATTACACATTGGCGAGCGAATGCGCGGAAGTTCCATTTCAACGATGTTATGCATTATATCACAACCGTAAAAGGAGTGTCGAGCAACAGCCATAAAAGAAAAAGCCCTGGCGTCATTCTACTATGCACCAGGGCTTCTTGACACTGCTTAGTCGTCATAATGCGACATGTTTTGATCCTTTCTGGCAAAATCTTGTAGGAGAAATGCTCCATTCCTACGCATTACGAGCAACTACAGAGGCATGTATTGCTATTTACTATCATGTCATACGCTCTACAGTACATACGTTTGTAATTATCTATTAAAGGAGAAGATTACTACTTAAATAGAGGAGAAGATAGTCTTCGTGCTTCCCATCTCACCTTTGTTCGTACATCCTGAGTATACATGGAAATCCAGTGGGGAGTAACTTTTTCTTCTCTGTATTCAGCATGTGGCCTGTAGTAAAAATGGGTAGAGTGCATCTTGTATTGAGGTAGAGGGAGAAGAAATGCTAGTCAGGACACCTCGAATTCTGTGGATGGACCTCTCATTTTGTGTCCATCCACAATTGAGGAGCGTGTAGAAGGTGAAGTTCACGCAAGCAGTGACAGCGACGATGCCTGACGTGGTACCAACAAAGAGGCGATTGCCAGACAGTGTTGGAGTAGCAAAATGAGGAAGATCGCCAGTATTCAGGTCCACTTGTGCGCGTACAGCTCCTGTATTGCTGTTCAGCGCATAAAGTGTGCCGGTTGCATTGAGGCTATAGACGGTATGTCCACCGATGATTGGCGGCAATTTGATGTCAGCAGGCGCATGCCATCCAACAGTCATATGAGCACCGGGTCCAACCATCAATTGCCGAATACCATCACTACAGGGAACAAAAATCTGTGTGCCAGTTGAGGCTGTTCCGCCCATAGCCACGCCGTTACAGATATTCAACTTCTGTATCTGCCCACCGACGCCACCTAATTTATTGCGTTGAGCAAGTAGGCCAGGCCCGATTTGCCCTCGATAAAGATCAATCCACCGGGCAATGGTGTTGGTCCCATTGAACCAAGGTCGGCATCTGTACTGTTATCCTGCTGCCACTGCGCGGGAGCAAATCCATCTTCAAGTTGCAGTGTGGATGATAAGCGCAGGATAGAGTCCGTATGATCCCAATTGCCCTGTGTTGTTGAACCATTGCCAACTGAAACATAGACATTGCCAGCGCTATCAATAGTAGGGTCCTGGAGTTGCCCAGATGCCGCCCTCGCGCGGTGTGGGAAGCTGGTAGGAAAGCAGAGGACCATTCCATCGGTACGTGAGGCAACGACCGTTCCATGATAATTGCCACAATCGCCAGCCAGGCCACCATACGCGACGTAGACCATACCTTTAGATAGAGCAAGTGCCGCACGTTGCTGGTGAACAGCAGGTTCCATCGCGCTAATATCAGCCGAACGCCGTACGCGTATCTTGCCCGTATTCAGCATCCACGCCCACCAGGATATGCGCAGGTCCAGCTATTTCAGCAGCGGCAAAGACAAGGCCCGTTGCGGGATCATAGACAGGCGTTCCAGTGATACCAAGCGGATTGATATCGCCACAGGGAAGCGTTGTCTGATCGACAGGCGTTCCTACATTTGTATGCCATAGTACCTTACCGGTAGTTGCATCCAGCGAGTAGAGCGAGTCCCCTTCGGTTGCGACAATGACATGGCTATGCACGACCAGTGGTTCTGCATAAACAGCTCCATCCAGCGTTTGTTTTCCATGCACTGGTTAACGTTGCGGATCAGGCATATTCGGCAGATAGCCAGTACGGGAATTATTGTCGTGATATGTTGTCCAATCACTCCCTGTTGTACGGGCGTGTGGAGATGCTCGTAGGTGAACCGGCTCCCGGCGACATCGTGACTGGAGTAATCGGAGGTGGAGTAGACGCCGCCGAGCCACCACAACCACTAAGCAGTACCAGCAGAGCACATCCTCCCAATACCACTGACGAGCGAGTTGATCTCCTATATCGTATGTTCCCCATACCCGTATTTCAGGTATGAAGAAGAGAGATGCAACAATACATAGCATAACCAGTATGCTAAAAAGCGTAAGCATTTTCTAGAACTCCTCAAAAATTAGATAGTACATCTATTTTAATGTAGCAGGAATTGCGTGTATCTTTCAACCACAGCGATAGGAGTACGGTGAAACAAGCCCTTACGCTCCACGTATCTATGGTCTTTTTGACACAACCATCTCGCAAGACAACAATGTCCACTAGTGTATACACGCAAAAGAGAGGAGGGGTTTGCACATCAGGGGGTTATTAAATGGCACTCCTGTCCTTGATGGAAACGCGAACTGAGACAGATACAAAAAAATGCTCAGGCCATTCCATAAAACATCCATACTGATCCGTCTTTCTCTTCACCAGGACAGCTAATTTCCAGGCTTAACTTCCGACCCTCCATCCACATCGTTCAGGAGCGAAACGGAATTAATAGGAGCGCCCATTGAAGATCCCCACACAGATCGCAGATATATAGAGAACCACTGCGAAGAGAACAAAAACAGCCGTGATATAAATGATTGGAGCCGTCGTCTCAGGAAAAGACTGATGAAGAAGGTCCTGAGCCAACAGTGCACACTCTACATATGCATTGCTCAGCAATGGACCACACAACAGCAGAAGCCATGCAAGCTTTTTCAGAAATGTGGGTCGTCGATACCAGATCAACGAAAATGCCTCTCCATGTTCCCGGTGTAGACTTCTGAGATCTCGAAGCACCCTACTACTAGCTATCACAATATTTATACTCATGACAACAAAAACCATGCTTATTATGCTAATAATAGCAATATCTCTCGGGAGAAATTGGATTAGGCCCGATCCAAAAGCAAGCAATACTACTAACAGTCCATATCCCATCCATTTCAGACTACTCCGTACTCTGGAGCGTTGATACCAGATCGATAGCACTCCTTCCAGGTGTTCTCGTCGCATCTGGCGGAGATCGCGGATCAAGAAAACACTCGCTCCTATGAGTATGAGAAAACCCACACTCGCCAGAAGGATCAAAAATGGCAAAATAGAGAAAAAATCTTGCATTGAGATCTGTATTCCTTTCATACAACAAGCAGGAGATTTCATAGTAAATGGCTGTATTGGCTGATCTGCGCAAACAGTTCGTCGAGCTGCTCATAATTATTAGAAATAGCGAATGGTTTCCCCTCCTGGTCGCGTCGTCGTGGTCCCACCCCCACCCGATCCCGAGCCACTCCCACTTCCTGATTGCGGCGGATCGGGTTTATAATTCCCACACCCGGTCTTATACGTCTGAGTGCCTGGATCATAACAGCCATTGCCCGTCGGGTCCGTCCTGCTCTCGGGATTTCCCCCCACATACCCATACGGGTCCACACCCTGCGCATTGCCCTGTACACTATCCACCGACAAGAACTCTCCCACTCCTGGATCATAACCTTGCATTGTAGTAATCCAGCCCCGTCACACTATCTGCACGTTGCCCCGTGAACCCGATACTCATGGGCAACGTCCCAGTGTTGGAACGACTGGCTCCGTAAAGTTCATAGAGTCTCAGACAACAGGATCAGTTTCCTCTTCCTCCAATGCTCGCGTGAGATCACGCAGCGGTAAACCCGTCTTTTCAATCACCAGATCACAAAGAGACTGCATCTGCCGATGATACTCATCAGGAGCAAGTAAAGGCTTCCATGCGCTGAGAGGTGACTGAGGATTATCTATCCATCTCCAGGTAATGACTCTAGTATGACTGGAAAGTTCATAGATTACCGTTGTTCTGTCTCCAGGTACCAAACCAGGGAGCCTGTAACAGGCAAAGAGATATGCCTCATGCCAATGCATAAACGTTCCTGCTTCAGTTCTAAGGCCACTCTCCCTGGTTTCAATCGTTGTCCGAACGATGAACAATGGCATGAAACATAGAACAAATGCTGCAAATCCCAACACTATCCAGAAGATGAGCGAGAAAATATCAGATTGACCAGGAAAGGAACTTCGCTGTGTAAATTGTACAACTAGGTTTATGGCTCCTGGCACGATAAGCCCGACCATCAGGACTCCTAATATTCCTATGTGAGTCTTTTTAAGACGCAAGGTAATTGATAATGGTACAAAAAATGCTGATGGTTCAGGAAGTGAAGCCGTATCGATGCTTCTTTTGAGCGCGAGTGAAAAGCGGAGGTGCTCAATATCCCGCAAAGTATGCAACCGTATTGACATCCTTATCAACCCAAAAGCGAGACTTGGCATCACGATCAGAAGCGACCATCCCCAAAAAAATAGTTGGTGCCAGGTCACAAGGGAGAACACCTGCAATATTCCTAGCAGCATTGTCACGAGTAGCAGGAATGCGCTTCCAATGAGAATCATTCGTGCTCTCAAAAGCAGTGGGTTTGCTGCAATGGATGCTTGCTCAGAATTGATGTGTCCAATGAATATTGCATGTGACTGTGTGGAAAGTCTGATGGTACTGCGTATGATGATAAGAAATGCGTAGATACCAGATGCGACAACGACCAACAGAAACATCAGAGAGAGAGCAGAAGAAAGAGGGCTACTAAACATAAATAGATCGGTAAATGTGAATACCATGAGTCCTGATAGGACCAGTAGAAAGCCAGTAAGTGTCATGATCCGTTGATACCAGACATGTTGCAGCCCTTGTCTGTGTTCTTTCCTCCAGTTCCTGAGATCAAGGATAATTGTAAGTATCCCTATCCCTGAAAAAAGGAGTGGAGGGATCAGAGAACCTGTATTGGATAGGAAAAGAGCTGAAAAAATAATTTGCATGATCATCAAGTCCTTTTGTAGACACAGTGTGTTACTTCTTAGTTTAGTGCCCTACTATGCTTGATAGGGCTATATTAAGTGGTGAAACTCTCCTTGTTCAAGCTTATTTCGCAGGGCATTTTGAGTTCTTTACCAGATAATGTAGCTCTACAATATCTTCCTAAGCTAATTGTATTATAGATATATCTTGACATTGCTATAGTTCTACCTCCTCATTATTAGCTTCAATAACTTCAACACAAAGAATATTTGTAAGAACAAATTAGGTATGCCTGCCACAATAGCGAGAAGAAGCGATAGAATAAATCCTAATGTTTCTGGAAATTGTCTAAAAGGGATTTGGTTGCGTCGTCGTGGTCCCACCCCCACCCGATCTCGAGCCACTCCCACTTCCTGATTGCGGCGGATCGGGTTTATAATTCCCACACCCGGTCTTATACGTCTGAGTGCCTGGATCATAACAGCCATTGCCCGTCGGGTCAGTCCTGCTCTCGGGATTTCCCCCCACATACCCATACGGGTCCATCCCCACATTATTGCCCTGCACACTATCCACCGACAAGAACTCTCCCACCCCGGATCATAATACCGCGCATTGTAATAGTCCAGCCCCGTCACACTATCGGCACGTTGCCCCGTGAACCCGATACTCGTCGGCAACGTCCCCGTGTTGTAGCGACTGGCTCCATAGGGACTATACAGTTGCGCTCCCACCAGACTTCCTGTCGCATTGAGCACCGCGACCTGGCTGCCAAGGGCATCGTAGCCAAAGTAGTAGACTTATGTATCGTAGGTGAGTTACTGTCTATTGAGCGGCCCACCCATCACCGATTAGTCATCGTGAGAGCACTACACATACCAAAGAAACAAGAAAAAACCAGATGATGTGTTGTTTCGTTTAACGCAGATCGTAGAGCGGAAGGTTCGTCTTCGCGGCGATCACGGACAGGAGAGTTTGCATCTGCTGACGATACTCGCGTGGACTCAGTGTTGCTTGCCCTACGAAGAGCACCGTATGCTTACTGGTAGACCAGCGTAGTACCTCATTGGTGCTTGAGAGTTCGTAAGCGGTAAAAGGGCTGCTTGTTTTTCTCATGTCAGGACTTAACGGAACGATAGCAAAGAGTCGCGCTTCCTCCCATGGGACAATAACCACCTTTTTCCTCGTGCATCTGCAAAATCCTGCCTCGGTGAATTGGAGTTGCTGGCTATCATGAAGAACGGCGAGAACACTGTTAACAATACCAAATAATAATAGAAACTCAAGCGGGATGAGGACAATGAGGAAAAGGAGTGCAGCGCCGACAGGGCTTATGGATAGCTCTAACTTTGCAGAAAACAATATAAACTCTGCACCCAATACAAGCATAGAAATCAATAATACAAGTAACATCACAAAGATGAAGCTTATAGCAGAAAAGCGATTTTTAGCATGTAAAATGATAGGAAGTGGCACCGCCAAGGTATCCCGTACCAGTTGTGCTGTTGCCAAAGTTACCTGGTCGCGTTTCCCCTGAGCAGCCAACTGACGACGTTGTTCCTGCTGTTTCCAGGCATAGCGTTCTTTCTTTGAGGGAAACTGCAGAACAAAAATAGACAACATCCCAAGAAGATAGAACCAGTAAAGAAGCGGTACTCCGGTGCTACTGTTGATACTCTCAAGAAGACTCATGATGACGAAAACGAACATTTGTAAGCTGAGAATGGCAATAACGATCTTCTTATGAAGTACTTTTTTTCCTGTAGGATCGGGCTTGACCATCTGCGACGCATTTTGTTCAGACGATTGGTTAGAGATTATCATAGCTACTCCCTTTTTTCATAGTATGTTCTCATAGCTCACTCATTTTCCAGACGGAAAGAACAAGCCATGAGATGATTAGCCTACGTGTCAATGAAATCCATCAAAAAATGATTGATAAACCCAACATATAAAAAAATTGTCAAAACCACCTCGCCATCAGCCTCCTGATGGCGAGTCCAATGACAATGAAAACTGCTATCTTTACAACTTGTTCATCGTTTTAACTCCTTCCATTTCTATTTGAGAAAGGAAAACTTCTCTCTCACAGATACATAGCGCTTTATAAATTATCCACATGAGGATAAACCTGCTTCCTGGCAATGATCTATAATCTGCTGAGATGTCCAAACATTGTTTATATTAGAGTCCTGCAGATTTATAACATCATTGCTCATCCCGATAAAGCTTCCTACAGATGAACCGAGTGACGAAACAGCCGATACCATAATCTCCTTTAAACTTTGCTCAGCGAAAAATGCAAGATGGCTAATCACACCCGAAACAGAAAAAGCAAAAATGGCAAAGCTTTTAATCACATTCGCCACCCCTGCAAGTGCATCCCCTACTGCCATCAGTCCTTGAAGCAATGGTGGTACCGTACCACCTTTAAATGTTATAAAATCTCCTATCATCTGCAAAAGATGAGGTATAAAGCTAGTAACGATATCGATTACAAGAGCAGCAGTATTGCTTGCATCTACAATCATACTTAGTACATCAGTGAAGAGTGTAGCACCATCAGCTACAAGGCTGTTAAATGCTAATGCCTTCGCATCTTGGGCATGCAACGCTGCTGCAGCTTTAGCAGCATGACACTGTAAGTCACATCCATTCCCTTTTAAAGGTTGTTTCTTATGCTGTGATGTTGGCCTATGCGGTGGCGATGGTGGATTTGGTTGCGTCGTCGTCCCACCCGATCCCGATCCCGACCCGTCACCACTTCCTCCACCCGCTTTGATCGTCCCACAGGAACCAGGAATAGCACACGGTTGACTACCAGGATCTCCTCCTCCACCCGCTGTTCCCCGAATGTTCCCCGAAGGATCCACCTCCGTCTCCGGGTTGCCTCCCACATATGCATATGGGTCCATCCCCTGCCCATTGCCCTGCACACTATCCACCGACAAGAACTCTCCCCACCCCCGGATCATAATACCTTGCATTGTAATAATCCAGCCCCGTCACACTATCAGCCCGCTGCCCCGTGAACCCGATGCTCGTCGGCAACGTCCCCGTGTTATAGCGACTGGCTCCATAGGGACTATACAGTTGTGCTCCCACCAGACTTCCCGTTGCATTCAACACCGCCACCTGGCTGCCAAGGGCATCGTAACCAAAGTAGTAGAAGGTTCCATTCACATCGGCGGCTACCCGTTTGCCTCCCACAGCATAATACGTCGTGGTCTGGGTGGAACTCCCGCTACTCTGTACCTCTTCGATCGAACCGATGTAGGAGGTGAGCGTCGTCGTTCCATTTCCCGTACTCTGCATCGCTACCCGGTTGCCTGACCCATCGTAGAGGTAGTTCACCGTCTGGGTGGGCGAGGTCGCTTGATCCTGCCAGATCGAGAGCCGCCCCTGTGCATCATAGCTGAGCTGTTGTCCGGTGGGCGACGATCCACTACAGGTCGTGGTCATCGTCAACGCTCGACAGATCAGATTGCCTGCCGCGTCATAGGTTGCGCTGTACCCATTGCTCGTCGAGGTGACGGCATGGGGATGGCTGCTATCTCCATAATTGTAATTGCCGGCTGGTCCACTCACCAGTCCTCCATCGACATTGTAGCTCTCACTTTGCTGATACTGCGCTCCCGTCAAGGTCCCGGCGGTGATGCTAGTTCCACTACAGGGTGGCGTCCCACTAGTGTCTGACCAGGTGAGCCGAGAGAGATCATCGTAACAGAATTGTTGCGTGTCGGTCTGACTTCCAATACTCGTCTGCACTCCCACCACCGTGTTGACGGCATCATAGGTCGGTTGCGTCTGATAGAGCTGGTCACCACTACTGCTATTACTCAACCCTGCCGAGGTCAGCCGCATCCCGGTATCGTAACTGGCAGTGTAGGTATAGATGCCATTGCCCAGACTCATTGAGCTGATCTTGCCCGCAGCACTAGAGGGATCACTATAACTCAGATTGGAGGCCAACGTCGTCGTTCCTCCTGCTGAAGTTGTCAGTCCGGTGAGCCATCCGGTGGAGTTGTAGCCCGGCGTCACCGTTTCCCCGGTGGGATAGGTCTGGGTCAGCACTTGTCCGGCATCGTTATAGGTTCCCTGAGTGCTATACCCGGTCCCGTTGATCGTCTCCACGTTCTGCGTTTGCTGTCCACGTGCATCGTAGGTGTAGGCATAGGAGTCAATAATCCCTACATCTGTATCAAAGAGATTTGCAGTGACATCGTTCCTCCCCTTTGATTTTTTTCCAGGCTGAGTATATTGTTCTAGAATGTGAGAGATTTCAATAGAGAGAGAATCTCAAGTACGCTCTTTGTATAATCATTATCACGCTCAATATTTCCAGCAATTACTCCTTGAGAGACTCTCCTCTTCAACATACATTACCTTTTCACTAATTAGGCGGTTCGCCGAAACAAGTTGACCGATTTTGCCCTTTTCACTGAGTTCAGGAGACAAAAAATCGTCAACTTATTTCGGAGGGAACCCTTAGTGAAGAGCTACCGCTACCAGAGCTACCAACTTGAATGCTTTATTTAGAAATTATCAATTTCTTCCTGCATTTGCTTAAAAACAGCTAAATCGTTTTGAAGTTTTTCTTGCATACTTTCCAACCAGATACGTTGGCTTTCTAGCTGTTTCCAATAGCCCCATATATTTGTATTTAGGCCAAAGAGACGTCTGGTAATATCATTAAGATTTAATTTCACTAATTTAGTAACATCTTTTCTCTTCTTTATACTTTTTTTTACCTTTTCTATCTCATCTATTTTTCTTCCTAATGCTTGAAAGAGTTGTGTACTTGCCATTTCTACATTTTTCAACATTTGTATCTCAAGATATATTAGGGATTCTATTGTTTCGGAGGTTGGAAATCCATTTTCTGTTTCATCTGCCATGCATTCCTCATGTTCATTAAAATACACTATATGTGTAAATAATATGTTCTTCTCTCTATTAAGTGAAATGCACTAAATAATGCACCAAGTAATGGTCTAAATATATATGATACTGAACATCATATCATAAAATATCTTCAATGCAATTACTATCTTGGGCTTATGAGCACCATCAACCATATCGTATTAAGTACAACAAAAACTAAGCGACTGACAGATAGACGAGGAGGAAACAAGAGATTAAAAGCAGCTACAAGTATTACAAATATCACTAGTACTAAAGCAATAACATGTAAAGGAGACCAATGAGATGCTGAATTCACGAAATGATCTATTACTTTTGCTAGTATAGTTCCTCCTAGAGCAACTAAATAGAGGATTTGTTCATAACAAAGAATAGGTTTGTCAGGTGGATCATAAGGAGCTAGATCCTTTGAAAGAGGGCCAACAGGTTGAAGTAGTCTGTTTCTAATCATCTTCATTACCACAATATTTCTTTTCATAACTTCTCCTATTCTAATCCATGTAGAGATAACTCTCATAAAGCATTAACTGGTGCTAAGATGATACATTTGGCAATAAAGAAGTATCATCTTAGCATATATTCACTTAACGTTATTTTGGCAATGTTGCCCAATCATCCCTCAGATTATCAACATCTGAAAGAAATTGGCCTACCCCAAAAACGCCAACCCCTACTGCTCCACCTACAGCACTAAGTTGAGTAGTCCGCAGAGCGCCAATAGCCTTAACCGATCCTCCTGCTGACATAAATTCTTTCGCAGTATTAATCAAAATCGCCGTACCCTTTGCTAAAGTTCCGACCATAGACATAGCCTTAACAAAACTAAAGACAGAAACTACGTTCGACACAATTGCAATGAGATCTAGGGCAAGTGCAGCTAAATCTGCCCATACACGCAGCACAGGATTAACATAAGTAAAAGATGCCATTACATCTCTTATGCCATCATTAATCATCCAGATGACTCCTGTAAGTGCGTTTTTGAGGACAAATTTTGCTATAGTTTCAATAACAGCCATGACAGGATTTGTGAAATTGAGAAACGAGGCAAGTATAATCCCTAACCCTGTCGCTATCTTACCTCCTCCCACAAGAAGACGTCCCCAATCTTTAACAGCAGTTCCATGTGAATGAAGTTGCTTATGCTTCGCTGGCGTCGATGGCGGGCCAGATCTCGCAGGCGGCGTCGGCGGATCCGGTTGCGTCGTCGTGGTCCCACCCGATCCCGATCCCGAGCCACTCCCACTTCCTGATTGCGGCGGATCGGGTTTATAATTCCCACACCCGGTCTTATACGTCTGAGTGCCTGGATCATAACAGCCATTGCCCGCCGGGTCCGTCCTGCTCTCGGGATTTCCCCCCACATACCCATACGGGTCCACACCCTGCGCATTGCCCTGTACACTATCCACCGACAAGAACTCTCCCACCCCTGGATCATAATACCGCGCATTGTAGTAATCCAGCCCCGTCACACTATCGGCACGTTGCCCCGTGAACCCGATACTCGTCGGCAACGTCCCCGTATTGTAGCGACTGGCTCCATAGGGACCATACAGTTGCGCACCCACTAAGCTCCCCGTCGCATTAAGCACCGCGACCTGGCTGCCAAGGGCATCGTAGCCAAAGAAGGTTCCATTCACATCCGTCGCCAGTTTCTCACCTTCTGGAAAAGAGCAAAGAGATAGAAAAACACAGACAAGAGGCAAAACACACACTGGATAAAAGCCATGAACAGAATATTCCAGTAAAAAGAGCCGTGGAGAATGTCCTGAGCCAACAGTGCACACTCTATTATATGCAATGCTCAGCAATGGACCACACAAATCAAGCATATTCGTTCTTCTCGAAATGCTTCCTCTTCTGACAGCTCTTACCAGGATCACCAACGAGGAGCGGTGGGACGTTCATCATAAAGGGGCAGACCTGTCTGATAGGCAATAACCTCCAGGAGAGCCTGGCATTGCCATCTATACTGGTTAAAAGGGAGCACAGGTTGATAGAAACCTGACCAAACAAGAGTCTGCGATAGTTGTATCCATGTTACTTTTCCTTGCTCTCCTGAGAGGGTATAGGTACGTAACTGTTCAGAGCCAGCGATCCCACTGACACTGAAGTAGTGAGCATCTTTCCAGGCGTTTGCATCTTGCGTCCATGATAGCGTGCCTCCAGACCATCCTCCGTCACTTTCACCCAATACCGTGTATGTGAATATAAAAACCATAAAAGTAGGCCAAAAAAAAGGGCAGCCGCACCTGCTATTCCTGAAACAATCGGGTTATTACCTGATGCATAGGCCTCGGAAGGCGAGAGAAAGAACAAAACAAGTCCCGATATTGACAACCAGGCAAAAACGAGAGCAACTGGTGCGATCATCGTGAAAAATAATCCTATCCTCGTGATTTTTGGACGGATAGCAATCACGGTTGGAAGTGCAAGAGCATACCTATTTGGCAATGGCTGCTCCCGTGCCAGTGGCTTCGCATGATCAATCAAATACTTCTGATGGCGTTTCAACATTCCTCCTCAAGTAAAATCAGATATGACAAAAACAAAGACACGTAATACTACACTTACAGTAATTTGCCATAACAGAAGATCACCACAATCAGTTGCACAATCATTTGCAGTCGAAACCGTTTCACTGGATGAGTGAACGAGCGGAAACGAAACAGGAAAATCTCGATCACCAGAAATGGTACGGCCAAAATCAGCATGATCAGCCCTATCCAGGTATTCCGGTGAATACCTACGAGAGTTAACAGAGATAAAATAAGAAAGATACAAAAAAGCAAAAGTACAGCGCCAAACTCGTATCTTGTAACAAGCCTTTCCAAGGGCATTGTCGATTGGGTTGTCAGGTCTTTTGTTTCTGGCATGTTCACAGTGTTGTAGAAATAGTATCGTGGAGAACGTATTCTTTTTAACCACCTTTTGCTTGTCCCATCAGTGTCACGTAAATCGTTCATCACTTGAAAATCCTTCTATTACTATGATTGTAATACATATTTTCGGTCGCGAAAGCATCTACCTACCATCTTATGCAAAGGTTAACTGCTCGTCTTACCAGGAACTCTCCACTAACAGGTGAAAAGGTTGGCAGCAGATAGTACAGTGATCTGGAAAGGGAAGGAGGCTTTATCTATTTTGATCCCCACGCAAGCACAGCTTTATTATTCTCACAAATACTCCTCGGTAGATATGGAATTTTCATACTTTCTCTTCTTTTTCCAGGATTCTAACACTATCATTTGTATGGTGATAACAGTCACTAGAACAAACACATAGATCATAGTAAATGGCTCATATATATTAATTAGAAAAGGGAAATTGAGAGCTATTAAAGTCATACCAATGCTAGTAGCCAAAAGCGAAAAGATATACTCTTTTCCAGCAATTACTAATTTGCGAAGTGTTATTTCTCCTGCTAGCAAGAGAATAATACCGCAGAGGAACAAAGCAAAGAAAATAGTTCGAGATACCGTAAAAGCAAACAGTAATATACTACCAGATCCAGCCAATCCAATAGATCCAAAAGGATAAAAGTAAGAGTTCGTTTATTTGGATCAACGCTTCGTTTTTTTGCTCGAAATCTGTAATTTCGTAGACCAAAACCAAAATCACCAGACTTAGCAGAAATAAAGTCATTAAAGGGGAAAAAATAAGGATCATTTGAAGCATATAGCACCTCTTTTGCAGATGAAGCAAATATATCTAAAATCTTAACTTATTGGGTATTATAGAAATATATTTCTATAATACCCATATTGTATCTTACACCTTTTCACGTGATGATCGAAACTTAGTCTTCTACACAGTTTTTCATTTACACTAAATTATCCTTTCCTCCTTCGCTAATTAGACACAATGTCATGTACTAACTGCTCTCCATCATTAATCAATAAATCACCTCCAATGATTGAATTCATGAAATTACCGACAGTATTAGCGGCCAATCGTGTTGTTGCGTTCAGAGTACCTTTGGCAACAAGCGTCTGCGTAACTTTCCAGAAACCACCCCAACTTGTAGAGTAGGTTTTTCCTGGATACTTTCCAATCTGTTCGATGTTCTTCCACAGACTCACTATTGTGATAGCCGTTGAAGCCAAGTCAGCGGCGAATTGAAGGGCATCGAGGAATATCTTGAAGCCTTTACTTGGAGGTCCACTTAGGGAATTCAAGATATTGTTTATGCCATTCTTTATCACTGCTAGTACTCCAGATGCAAACATTTGGAAAGCCTGTGCAAGAGCCCAAAGTAGACCTCCACTCTGAAACAAGCCAACTACAGCACCAATAAGTACAGCGATAGATCCCAAGACTTCAGCGGAGCCTTGTGCAAATTTTCCTACATCCTTTACACATAAGCCTAGTACAGAGGTGTAACCACATCCTCCCGCTTTCTGCAGTGTTTTTTTAGAACCACCATGACTCGGTCTCGTTGGCTTGGTCGGTGGCGTCGGCTTCGTCGGCGTCGTGGTCCCACCCGATCCCGATCCCGACCCGTCCCCACTTCCTCCACCCGCTTTGATCGTCCCACAGGAACCAGGAATGGCACACGGTTGACTGCCAGGATCTCCTCCTCCCCCCGCTGTTCCTCGAATGTTCCCCGAAGGATCCACATCCGTCTCCGGATTTCCCCCCACATACGCATACGGGTCCATCCCCTGCCGCATTGCCCTGCACACTATCCACCGACAAGAACTGTCCCACTCCTGGATCATAATACCGCGCATTGTAATAATCAAGCCCCGTCACACTATCAGCCCGCTGCCCCGTGAACCCAATACTTGTCGGCAACGTTCCCGTGTTGTATCGACTCGCTCCATAGGGACCGTACAGTTGCGCACCCACCAGACTTCCCGTCGCATTGAGTACCGCCACCTGACTGCCCAAGGCATCATAGCCAAAGTAGTAGAAGGTTCCATTCACATCGGCGGCAACACGCTTGCCTCCCACGGCATAGTACGTCGTGGTTTGCGTGGAACTCCCACTGGTCTGCACCTCTTCGATGGAGCCGATGTAGGAGGTGAGCGTGGTGGTTCCATTCGCCGTGCTCTGCATCGCCACCCGGGTGCCTGACCCATCGTAGAGATAGTTCACGGTCTGGGTAGGCGAGGTCTGGCTTGATCCTGCCAGATCGAGAGCCGTCCCTGCGCATCATAGCTCAGTTGCTGCCCAGTGGGAGACGCACCACTACACGTTGTGGTGGTGGTCAATGCACGACAGATCAGATTGCCCGCCGCATCATAGGTCGCACTATAGCCATTGCTGGTCGAGGTGACGGCATGGGGATGGGTGCTCTCTCCATAGTTGTAACTGCCGGCTGGTCCACTGACCAGCCCACCATCGATGTTGTAGCTGTCGCTCTGCTGATACTGCGCTCCCGTCAAGGTGCCTGCGGTGATGCTGGTCCCACTACACGGCGGCGTTCCATTGGTCCCTGACCAGGTGAGTCGGGACAGATCATCGTAACAGAATTGTTGGGTGTCGCGTCTGGCCCCCGACACTGGTCTGCACGCCAACCACGTTGTTGACCGCATCATAGGTCGGTTGCGTCTGATAGAGCTGGGTCGCCACTGCTGCTATTGCGCAGACCCTGCCGAGGTCAGGCGCATCCCGGTATCGTAGCTGGCAGTGTAGGTGTAGGTACCATTGCCCAGGCTCATTGAGCTGATCTTGCCTGCCGCTCCTGAGAGACCACTATAGGTCAGATTGGATGCCAGCGTGGTCGTTCCTCCGCCGAGGTTGCCAGTCCCGTGAGCCAGCCTGTGGAGGAATAGCCCGGCGTGACCGTTTCTCCCGTGGGATAGGTCTGGGTCAGCAATTGTCCGGCATCGTTATATGTTCCCTGCGTGGTATAGCCGGTCCCATTGATCGTCTCGACGTTCTGGGTCTGCTGCCCACGTGCATCGTAGGTGTAGGCATACGAACCGGAAAGATTGCCACTGCCCGTGAAGCTTTCGCTGGTGAGCTGTCCCGACGCCATTGTTGCCGTTGGCGGTGCTATCGTAGCTGTAGGTGACCCAGTGCGTCCGTTGGACTGTTGGTGCCGTTGCGCCAGAGCTGACGGTTGAGCCCATCATAGCCTGCATAGATGGTGCCTGCACTTCCTCGTGCATCCACCGTTTGCGTCACGTTGCCATTGGGATCATAGGTTGCCGTTGAGGTCCCACTATCGGGATCACTCTGGCTGATCGCATGCCCCAACCCATCATAGGTGGTGGTGACCGTGCTTGCCATCCGGCGATTTCGTGGAGAGCAGATCCCCTGCGGCATTGTAGGTCATGGTCGTGGTCGCGTAGAGCGCATACGTGCTGTACTCGTCCCGGTATAGGTTTGTTTGTAGTTGGTTTTTCCTAATCCTCCTGTAAGTGAGGCCGCCTGGTGCCCATTGGCATCCTGCACGATCGTCTCTCCATAACATCCGGTATCGCTGGTGCCTGCAACTCCACAGATCACACTATCAGTCGAGGTCGTGGTGTGCGAATTGGGATCGGTGACGCTCGTCTGACGCAAATTGGTATAGGTCGTGCTGGTTCCCGGCTGGGTGCTATCCGGGATCGAATAGGCCGCTGGACCCGATAGCCCGTATAGGCGGTGACGAAGTACGGATTGCTCTTGAAGATCTGCCGACCCGCCATATCATAATAGGCATAGGTGACGATATCCTGGCTGCCCGGTCCTGGCGCTCGCGTCTCAACCAGGCGACCTTCGCCATCATAGAAGGCTCGCGTCACCGTGGTCGTGCTGTCATTGAGGCGATCGATCTGATCAATCTCCTCGCAAGGTGCCTGCGCCGCCGTGCCACTACACCAGTTGGTATAGTTCCATTGCTTGCGTGAGCAACCCACTGGTCTCACCCGGCAAGGTTTCCCCCGTCATGCGTCCGAGGAAGTCATAGTTCACGCTCGTGGTCTGGCTATTGGCATCGGTTGCGCTGATGGGCCAGGTGCCATAGCCGAAGAGTGCTGTTGTGTTGGCATAACTGGTGCTGCCACTCTGATTGAGCGCGTTGGTGGCACCCGTCTGGAAGGCATCGAAGGTGCTGTCATAGCTCGCACAACTCGTGTATGCTGTGCTTCCAACCGTACAGCCTGTATGCCCGCTGATTCCTGCATTGGCATCGGCATCGGTGCCGCCAATGGTATTGCCATAGGGATCATAGGCTGTTGTGGTGGTCGACTGCTCCGCTGGGCGTATAGCCATTGGACGACGTTCCACAATTCGCATAACTCGTTCCTGGTGGTCGCTTGCCCTCCCGTCAGATTGCTGGTCTGGCCCGTCGCATAGCTCTTCCCATCGTAACTGGTGTAGGTGCATCCCAGGCGGTTGCCTGCACCATCTTCGGTATCGCTAAAGGCAGGTGTATCGATGATATAGGTGCCCGTCGCACTCGTCCTGTTCGCCGTTACGCCATCGTTCCAGACATAGGAGGTGTTCTTAACGACCTGGCTCGGCGTTCCACCATTGCTGGTCGTCGTCTCTCTGGTCACACGCCCATAACTATCGTAGGTAGGCGTGGTGGTCGTGGTGACACTCTTGCCCGATCCATCGCTGACCTGATCGACGCTCTGTGTTTGCTGCACGTCACACACGGCGGCGGGATTGTTATGGTCCAGTTCGCTCACCAGGTTGCCATCCCAGGTGTAGGTCTTGCCTGCATCCGTGCTGGCCGGAGTGGCCGCGACCCCGGCGGGTGGACAGACTGCTCGATAGGTATTGTCTGTTTGTTTGAGCAAGGTTGTGCCATCCGTGTCATAGTACGAGTGCTTGATATTCTCGACCATGAGCCGCGTTATTGAGGTTCCACCACGGCGAGGCATGACAGGGATGCTGCGCATAACAGGTCACCTGCCCGGTATCATAGATGCCAATTCCTTGCGTGGCATAATACTTATGGACCTCTCTGGCACCACTGGGTAACGCTACCGTCGCCTGTGCAAAGCCCATAAACTTGTTATTGTAGTAACTCAGGTAGTCCGAGTCGTTCTGATTGCCCCAATAGAAGCCCGCCACACAATCGCTACATTGCTGTGAAGCTAATGGGTACGTCAACTGATACGCATAATCTGTTGAACTGTTCATGGGTGTCGAGGTTTGTGTCCCTCCTTGCCCATTCTGGGTCAGGCGCACACTGAAGTTATTTGTCTGCGTCAGAACAACGTGGCTCCAGCTCTGATCATCGGCTTCGTTGCAGGGATAGCCGCTCTGGTGCGAGTTACAATAGACGAGGATCGGCATTATTCGCTCCCCCACCAGGAACACCGTGCGTATTGCTACGAGCAACGTCCCAGCCAAAGCTCTGCGCCAATCCCTGTCCATTGCTGGCTGAAACGAGGAAACGGCTGTTATTGGCATACCCCTTGCTCCAGAGCAAGCACCCACTGCCGTTGCCCGTATTCCAGGTTGGGTCCGCAGTTCGTTTTTGTATTGGATACAAATTGATCATCTTCGTAGTAGTTGGTCAGAGTCGTGTAGGTGAAGGTGCGCATCGGGAGCACAGCACTATCGGCATGCGCAACCTCTGCACGCACTCCCAGTTGGGGAGCGGTGAGGCCACAACAGACTCCTCCAACGTTGGTGATGGCCGTTGCATCGACCCCAGTATCTGACCAGGTCGGTTGCGGATCTCCACTCTCTAGCGTGCTCGCAAACAGCGGCGTAGTGCTCGTAGGATCGCCCAGGCTGAGATCGTCGATATAGCCTCGATAGCCACCAGTATTGGCTGGCTGATCATAGCCCACATTGATCTGACTGATCGTCTTGCCGTTGCGCACCGAGCCAATGTTGGAGGTCACCAGATTCCACTGATCCATCGTCAAATGCCCACATTGACTGGTGGGATGCAGCTTGTTGCCATGCTGATCGACCGCCCCAGAGTCACGCAGGTCCGACCCATCGGTGAAGATCATATCGACGGCAACACAGGTGCTATTACTGCCACTCACGCTAGCCACTGGTCGCGTTGACTCTGCGGATAGATCCAGTATGACAGGGTGGTATTGGGTCCCACCACGACATTCTTGCTGCTCAGATCAAAGACCTTCATATACGCAAAGGATTTCGTGGCGCTGGTATCCAGACCCGAATACATGAGCGCATGTGCACCCGCACGTTCCCACGTCCTGAAAGTGGGTCAGATCCAGCATCCCCGCCGTCGATTCTGGTTTGCCGGTGGAGGGATCGGTGATGGTCGTTGGCCCCGACTCCTCATAGCCCAGTTGATAATCGTGCAAGGTATTCCAGGAGGCCGAACCACTGGTGCGGACCTGCACAAGGATATCATTGAGGACAAAGGTGTTTTCCACTTCGGGAGCCGCGATGCCACCACTGCCCGAGAGATCCAGCGGATCATCGCAGCGCAGATTGGCCCCCGTATTACAGCCAGCGGGCCTGCTCCCGCTCAAATGTGGGGCATGGTTGGCCTGGAAGCTGAGACGCACCAGCGGATTCCAGTTTGCCCCGTACACATCACCTGAGCATTATGGCAAGTGGGCAAATCATACTCGATGGTGCTCAGTGCCACATCGCGGATCGCCTGGTGCGTTTTGGCAACCGTCGTAGTATCTTGCTGATAGGTGAAATGGATCTGATTGCCCTGCGGATCGGTAATCAGATCCAGCAGCCAGCTCGAAACCAGGTGCGCACCGACGCTGGCCTGATAATAGTGCTGCAACGAATTGGGGGTACAGCCAAACTCTTCCATCACCCCATTCGGTCGCCAGACGCGGAAACAGGGCGGCTTGGCCGTCTCTCCGGCAAGCTATTGGGTCCAACATAGGCATAGATCTTGGTATGCGTCTCCGTAGCGGTATGCCAGAGAATGGGACAGGGATACGGCGTGGCGGTTCCCTTCGGCGCATCACAATAGTTATTGGTGGAGTCATCGTAATAGGTGGATACATTGATGTTGGGCGGAATCAACTCGGAACTGGTCCCATAGGGATCGCTCAACTCCCAGGTATTCTCCCAGTTGACGCCTCCTGCACAGGCCGTCGTGAAACAGCCCGCATAGACATTATGTTCCGCCCAGTTAATGGAACCCATGCTCAGGTTCCATCCTTCGCCAACCCAGCCAGTCGCTCCGGTCGGATTGTGCTGACTGTTGACTCCCTCACTGCTATAGCTCAAGGAGACCGGAGGGGTCAGGCCACCAGGTCCAGCAGGAACGTCGATGGGCAACTGCGAGGTCAGCCCACCCGCACTCAGATCCACATTGAAGGGATCCGGCTTGCCAAAGGTGCCGATCGAGACATCGCTCTGCCAGGTCAGCGAGGTGCTAGGCGTATTGATGAGTGGAGTCGCCACCAACGTGCTTTGTGCCTGATCCAGTTGGACCGCCTGAGAGGATGGCGCTCCAAAGGTGCTGGCAAGAGCAACATTTGCTTTCATCGATGCAGATTTGAGAGCTTGTTGTGGTAGTAGAGCCATTCTGCACAATGTAGGCATGGTCCAGATTGAGCGCCGCCTCATTTCTGGTGTAGTGATACTTCACGGTAATGGGCGTGCGTAAGCCGTGAGTGACCAGGACCCCATTGGCGTCAACGAGTTGGAAGAGATACGTTCCCAGGGACAGATGGCCGCTCCCACCCGCATTGGAGCCGGAAGAGGGAGCGATCTGCGTGACCTTGAAAGAGAGTTCGCCTCCCGCTTGCTGAAGATCCTGTGTGGTGATGGCATTGGCGGGAATGGTGACCTCCAGGCGCCCATCGCTTCCCAAAAACTGGGTCGCTTTGTTGGCCTGTAGGGCCAGGGAACCAGCCTTCATCGCCATGGGTACCGTATGGGTGAGAGCCTGCGGCGTGCCTGTAGGAGCCGAACCCTGGGCCGCTGGTTGATACGAACTGGCTGCTGAGGTTGTCCCCGCCGTTGGATTGATCCGATTTGGTTTTGATGGTGCTCCTTTGAGCACAACGGGTGCATGAACCGTGGCGGCAAAGGCCTGTGGGGTGCTAAAAATAGTGCTCCATACATTCAACAGGAGCAAGAACAAGCCCAGGCTGGTGAACCAAAATACACGTCGGGTGATGCGTCGGCGTTGACGTGGAGGATGTGCATCCAATCGATCATGACTAGAAACTGGAGGGGAGAGCGGAATTGAGTGATCCCCAGAGAAAAAATCAGGGTGTTCCTGAGAGGACATAAAAGTCTACTCCTTTAGACAAAGCTTTTTCATAACAAAAATAGATTAGAGAGAATAGAGGAAATTGAGATATTTCCCTGGTAAAAAGATGTAGTAGATGGGTCCAATAGCTCTCAATGATCGGGATGCTCCTTTATCATCCACAAGGCAAGAGAAGTGAGGGAAAAGCGTTCTCTCTCTGAGAACATGCTTCTCTACTGAGTATAATTATAGTTGGGCTTGTTCGTCAAGAGGAAAACAAGAAAATCTCTAGAAACTTTCACATCATTTCGTTTACAGAGTAATTACTTTTGTCTTAAAAGTGATTTGCAGTGAATTGTTATGAAACATATAGAATAATAGTGATACATCGTGGTGGGGGCGCACGCGCTTGTTCACTCCGTTCACCCATTGGCTCCAACATATTCAAAGAAATTCTGGAGTCAGAAGCGTCAAACAATACAGAGGCGCGATTTATATTATCCATCGTCTTTCATGACATTTCTATTATCTTCCACGTAGTACTTTTTCAAACTTCATTACTCCTTTTTAGGACTCAGCTCAGATTTTCTGCTCTCTTTACCGCAACACTGTAGGGAAGCCATTTATTATTCCGTGCTCCTTTGGGCGTTGCTTTGGGGAGCACTAACAGAAAATTACCTGTACCTTAGTACCTTATTACCATTCTGAAACTAATCGAGACTCATGTATGGCCTGGACGTTATACTTTTAGCAGCCGATACAAATATAAGACTACTCTTTTTTTCTTACTTCTTATATTTATTAAGTTGGAGGTATACCATTTTAAATGCGTAAAATTTCCACCCGTAAACCGTTTTTGCTCTCAATCGCATGTACAGTTATAATGATTGTACTTTCGATCACATGTTTTGGAATAATGCAAGTCAATCATGCCAACGCGGCAAGCTCAACTGAACAGGCATTCCAGCAAGCCGCACACGATTTCGGCGTCCCCACAAATCTCTTAAAGGCACTCTGTTATATGGAAGGGCGCTTCAGTATGCACGGTGGGACGCCCAGCATCAATGGAGGCTATGGCTGCAACCTCACAAAAAATCGTCGCATCGATACACTCGATCAGGCGGCACAGAAACTTGGCGTCAAGCCTGCTGTACTTCAGAACGACCTGAACACGAACATTCGTGGAACAGCCTACATCCTGAGTGAAGATGCACGAGGACTCTCTTCGTCCCATACACTCCCAACGAATCTTGTTGGCTGGCAGGGTGCCCTGGAACTTTATAGTAATGCACGCTCACGGGCAACTGCCCATCTTTATGAAAATGAAGTCTATACATTACTCAAACAAGGCTTCAGTGCAGCGACAGACAAGGGTGAAGTGATTACGGTCGCGCCGCAATCCTCCTCTGTACAGACTAACCTGCCACGTGCATCGGTCGCCACAGCAAATGCGACAACAGTCAGTGATCCAGCAGCAGTGAAAGCTCTGCCTGCTGGATGTAGCAACGATGGCAAGACAGACTATCCCGGAGCTATCGACTGCATCCTCAATCCGGCCCAGCACGACTGTGATCTTGTACCGGGCACAAACGCTCCCTGTAACTACTTCTCTTCCAGCCACTATGGCCCCACATATCGCCAGAACGATGGCACCATCACACATGTCGTAATTCATGATATCGAGGGAACAGCCGTAGCAGCCATCAACACATTCGAAGACCCTACGAGCAATGATTCTGCTCACTACATTGTTGACAGCGATGGCACCGTTTATCAGATGGTGCGTGAAAAAGATGTTGCCTTTCAGGCTGGTAATCTCTGGTTCAACCAGCACTCAATTGGCATCGAACATGCAGGCTTTGCGGCTACAGGCTACCAATGGTATAACGCAACAGAGTACCTGGCATCCGCAAATCTGACCGCTTATCTGCTGAACAAGTATCATATTCCCCTGGAGCATAACCATATTGTTGGTCACGGAACTGTTCCTTCTCCTAATCTAGCCAACACACCGAATCATGTTGATCCCGGTCCTTATTGGCTGTGGGATTACTACCTGCGCCTGGTCGGAGCACAGCTACGACAGCCAGCATTTGTACTTCCTCCAACACCGCATGTCATTACGCTTCATCCACTAACGGACCAGAATCCATTAGGAGGGAATGGAGCAGAGACCGCGAACAATTTCAACTTTTTCTACCTCTATAACGGCCCAAGCACGAAATCAGGGCTGATTCCGCAAGAGGGATCAACATCCGATATCACCGACGAGACCAGCAATGTTGAACCTGCTATCAGCTACTACTATGTCAATCAGGTGACCGATCCAGCGGGAACGGGAGATACCATGTACGAGATCTGGTATGGTGAGGCGGATCAGGCTCATGCAAATCCTGCCAGCTTCTTTACAAATGCGAAACTGGCATGGCTGGCGGTGCCTCCCGCAACGGCTTCTCCAGCGAGGGCAACTGTGGTCATGTTAAAAAGTGCTAATGGATCTCCTCTTCAGATCTCTGGCAAACCAGCAGCAAACACGTCTACTGTCGATTACCATATTGGAGATGCTCCCAGTGGCTCTCTCTTCGTCTCAGGTTATACTGTGCATGAGGATGGCACCAACAATGTATGGTACTCGATTAACTATAATCACCGACAGGCATGGGTTCCTGCCAGTAGCGTCGTTGTGCAAACCGCATAACTGAGATAGATGACAACCTGCGGATGGAGGTTCGAAATCCTCCATCCGCAGTTTTCCCTGTTCATACCCCCTTTTGATTCCATCTGTATATATTTTCAATCACTGTTATTAAGCTCCTCAAAAAAAACAAAACCCCTTACTTTTGCTGGAATCTTTATACTGTAAAGAGATGCACCTTGCAATATTTTCAGACATTTATGAGGAAAATGCATAGGGGAGTGAGCTTGCCTCCACGCAGTTCCTGGCACCATCTTCGTTCCTCCAACCGGGCGGAGGCAAGCTCACTCCCCTACGCAAGAGGCATTATCGGGAGTTGAAAAGAAAAGGATCAAATTATGTTTACACTTGCTCCAACAGGTCATAGTAGCAGAAATATCCCTATGCGCCTCTGCCTGGCTACTCTACTATTCTGCATGCTGAGTATCACATCTCAAGAAGTCTCCAGCCAGAAGAGTTTCGCCCACCCCCTGGCGTCCTACTCCATTAATGGAACAGTCTTTGACGATTATAATCAAGATGGCAGTCCAGGAAGCTACGCGAGCCAGGAATGAATGGCATTGTTGTGACGGCATATAATAGTAATGAAGGCACGGTTGCCACGACTACAACAGCGACGATTAACAATATTTTAGGGCAATATACGTTCACCATCCCTGATGGAACGGGTCCTGTACGTGTACAGTTCAGCAATTTTGGGGCCACGTCGACTATTCCCCAGCTGGTCGGATTTCAACCCAGTAAGCGTATAGGTGGTACGACCATCGCATTTGTCACTGGTACCAGGCTACAATATGAGTTAATCTGGGCATTGAGCGTCCGAGCGAATACTGCCAGAATAATCCCGCTATGGCGACCAGTTGCTATGTGCGAGGTGATCAGAGCGATCCCGCCGCACATGTCATCGTACGCTTTCCCTATAAGAGTAGTGGCACGGCGGCAACCAATCCTCCAACACCCCTGGCGAGCTGCCCCTCAAGTCGGGGCCACCTGGGGATTGGCCTATCGCCGCTCGTCTGATGATCTCTTTGCTGCCGCCTACACCAAACAGTTTGTTGGCTATAAACCGGGAGGAAGTACGGGCGCCATCTATGTTATTCATGGTGCGAATAGTAGTTATCCAACCGTTGACCCCAACACCATTTATCGACCTCAACACCCTTTTCAATGCCAGGATGACTGCAGGAGCAAATTTTCATACCAGAAGCAACAATTATGCGCCTGATCTCTCGGCCTACGATGCCGTTGGCAAAACCGCTCTGGGAGGACTGGCCCTTTCGGAAGATGAGAATACGCTCTATGCTGTGAACCTGGCAGATCGTAGCCTCTACAGTATTCCTCTTGGGAGCATCCTCTACGGCTTCTGTTGCTCCCAGACGCATCATCCCTTATACGTACGCCTGTCCCACTACCAACTGACTGCAATGCCAATGATGTCCGTCCATTTGCCGTCACGGCCTATCAGAACTTGATTTATGTAGGGGCGGTCTGCTCTGCCGAGTCAACCATTACCCCCTCCGCTCCAAAGGGAGATGCGAGCCAGTTGAAAGCATATGTCTTTGCTTATACACCTGGCAGTGGATTTAATGCGACGCCTGTCTTCGAGACGCCCCTTAACTATCCACGTCATTGCGCCGACCGGGCCTTTAATTTCCCAATCACATGCACCATCCTCTATGGCGCACTCTGGAATCCCTGGCAACCTGACATAAATGTTGCCTATCGCTCCACGGTCTATCCACAACCTATGTTGACCAAACTGGCATTTGACAATGGCGATCTGATCCTGGGATTGCGCGATCGTTATGGTGATCAGACCGGGCATAACGTTTCCGGTGTTCCTGAAGTCACGTTCGGCGGGAGATATTCTACGGGCCTGTCTCACGATTCCTGGCAACCTTTGCGTCGGGCTGGACGTTGGAGCATAACGGCACGTGTGGAGGAAATACGATACTTGCCGGGCGCAATAATGGAAAAGGACCGGGCAATGGAGCAGTACTATTATCAGCAATACTACATACCCTTCCACGATTACACGAGTACAGGGGCTATCGCTCAGATTCCCGGTGCTCCTGGTCTCATGGCCACTGCTTTCGATTCGGGCAAAATCGTCTATGCCGGAGGAGTACGTACCTATAACAACACGACAGGAGTTGAAACCAATAGTTATGACATCTATAATACAAATACTGCACCAAACACCTTTGGTAAAGCCAGTGGTCTAGGCGACCTGGTTGCTCTCTGCCAGTCTGCACCGATAGAGATTGGAGACCGTCATCTGGCTGGATAGCAATGGCAATGGTATTCAGGATGCTGGCGAACCCAGCGCTCCCTAATGTAACCGTTCATCTGTATGCGAGCGATGGCAAAACATTGTTGCAAAGCACGACGACCGATAGCAACGGCAATTATTCTTTTATATCTCGCCTTATACTCAAGTATGTCATCAAACTGGATAATGCAGCCAACTACAGTACAGGCCCACTGAAAGGGTATGCATTAACGCCTGCTAATCAGGACAACAGCCATATGGGCATCGACTCAAAGGCAACCCTGCCAATCTCAGGAACCACAATTGGAAACAACAATTTCCCTCAGATTCGCGTGAGTGACGCATACGCCGGGCCAAAACGATTATAGCCTGGATATTGGCTTCTTAAATTCGCCTGATGTTACTATTCACATAAGTCATGGAGGGAAAAAGCCACATATAGTAAATAAATGTCTTATAGAGGGGCAGGATGTAAGTTATCAGATTGTGGTTCATACTCTGCCGTCGTCAGGTGCCGTTGCTCCATCAGTTCCGATCACAATTCTTGAAACACTCCCTGCAAGTCTCTCACACATAACAGGTAAAGGAACGAATTGGAGAGTAACCATTGCACATCAGGGAAAAAGGACACTCGTGACAGGCCTCTATAACGGGCCTCGTTCTATCGCTCCTGGCTCTCTATTGCCACCTTTGACGATCAATGGCACGCTCAGCAAGAATGCAGAACCCTCTATCGTCACTCAGACCACCGTTAGTGTGATGGGAGAGCATACCAATACGACCAGAAACAACACTGTAACGAATAGAGCCTTCATCTGCACACATCCCAGCCTGCCCCCAACAGGCAGTAATCCATTCGTACACTAAACATGGATTTGAGATAGGGTAGGGCCAGATTGATCGCGCCATTAGTTCCCAGCGAGCGCGATCAATCTGGCTCTACCCTACCCATGGCACACATAGATTACCCTGGAAAGAACGAATTTGATGAATAATAGACACGCTGTACATTACTGCATTCTTTTCATTGTCTCCTTACTCACAGCCATCAACATAACAGCATTCCAGAGAGTTTCAACAGCATACGGGCAGGTGCCTCACCTCGTCCATCATAAAACAACGGCACCCATCGCACATCTGCTCATTCCACGTATCAATGTTGATGCACCAGTAGAACCGGTCGAAACGAACGCAGACGGCTCCATGGCAGTTCCACACATCAATGAATGGACGGGAGTTGGCTTGTATGCTGATGGTCCCTATCCAGGCGAACTGGGTAGCGCCGTCATTGATGGGCACCTGGATCGGCCCGGAGGCTTTCCCGCTGTATTCTGGAACCTGCGCATGCTTCATCCAGGCGATATCGTCAAAGTTGAAACACCCGGACTACCAACCGTACAATTTCGCGTTACACAGGTTGCAGCCTATAAACCTGCAGTAGCACCGCTCTCAACGATCTTCGATAACTTGCAGGGGCACTTTCTGAACCTGATCACCTGTAGTGGACGCTGGATTCCCGCTATCCATCAAACGACTCAGCGTTTAGTAGTCTATACAACCATGGTGACATCTCCTCATGTTTGAAAAGCTGGTTCCTCTAGCACAAAGAAATAAAAGTCTGAATATGACTTAATGATACATATTGCGCATCACGCGGCCCATAATCTTAATGACAAAGCGCGTAGGCACCAGTCGCTGCATAACGAAATTTGCCAGGCGATACTGACGACCAGGAATAACGAAAGGTCTTCGTCCAAGCCCCGCCAGCGTCTCTGAAACGACGGTATACGTCGAGAGCGCCATCCCTGTGCTCCGCTTCGATGAAGCAGGAAGGCTTGCAATATAACCAGGAGTGCTTATCGGGCCAGCACTACATGCCAGTACATCGACCCCCTGTGTGCGCAGTTCCTCCCACAATCCCTCCGCAAGTATTCTATTATAGGCTTTAGTCGCCGCATAATTGGCAACCAGAGCCGATCCCTGAGCGGAACTCAAAGAAGACATCAGAATAATACCTCCTCGTCGACGCTTCAACATGTGTTGCCCAAATAAATAAGTAAACGTTAATGGAGAACGACAATTGACCATCACTTCGTTCAAGTGATCCTGTAGGGTTGCTCAAAAAATGGGCCGATGAAAGAAGTCGCAGCATTATATACAAGGAGACCAATCTCCAGATCGTCCGTCTGTTCTGCTATAATAGAAGCAGCATCGTCACGGGACAGATCCAGTTCTACCGTGCGCACCTCTATACTATAGTTCTGTACAAGTTTAGAGGCCAGCACTTCCAGTGGCTCTTTGCGTCGCGCGACCAGAACAAGATTGAGTTTATTGCTGAGCTAGCTGAGTGGCAAATTCGGCACCAAGGCCCTCAGAGGCACCTGCAACGAGCGCCCAGGGTCCATAGCGGATAGGAAAGTCTGAAATTACGACATGTTTCATCTAGTTTCTCCAATAAGCTACATTTATATTTATGAATGTTTTGATTATATGCTACTTCAGGGGAATATTGTCAATAAATTTCAGAAAATGCACATTTGACGTTGACCGGACTGTCTAAACAAGCTAAAATACTTTTTGTAAGCATACCAAATTAGCACTATTATAAAACGAAACGCGTTTCTCTCTTACCGATTAGGTAGAAACGGTATGAAGTCACACGATGGTCTGAGAGAGAACGCATTTGTAGAGGGGGAACGATGAGAACACTTGTCGATAACCGCGAAGCACTCGCCATGGTTCAGCAACTTCTGGCGAGTCCATCGCGCTTTTATGCCTGGTTAGCTGCCGATCCAGAACGGCTTTTTTCACCTCATGGCGCACGGTCGCGCCATCCGCTGGCACGCTTTTTGTCATCATCAGGAGTGCCCCTGGTCTTTCAGAGTGGAGAACGTCTTTATGTGGGAATGACCCCTATTGATCTGCCAGCCTGGGCACAACGCCTTGCCATTCCTAATGATCGCGCTTTCTTAGCACGCTACTTGCTTTTCAAAATTCAGCAAAGTGCATGAGGAAAACTTCCTCTTTGCACGTCTTGTAACCAGGAAGAAAGCGGCATAAGCTCTCTGGCTTGTATTCTGAAGAACTTCATGAGATCCCTTTTTGCCATCGGCGGCAACATGATGCTCTTCAGAGCCAGAGGTATGTTGCTGATTTTCCTTCGCATGCGAGGAACGCATTTTCTTGCTATGATTAACGATAATATGGGTAATTTCCTCGATCTTCTCTGGCGACCACTGCGCGAAATGATCCCAGGCACTCGTCTGCCAATCATCTACTGTTCTACCAGCGGCACCCAGGGAGGC
The DNA here is from genome assembly GCA_963731415.1 of uncultured Chloroflexia bacterium. GTDB lineage: Bacteria > Chloroflexota > Ktedonobacteria > Ktedonobacterales > Ktedonobacteraceae > JACDAE01. Next base: position 238,342 of record CAVSVN010000011.1, on the reverse strand, counting down.
AGATTGACCAGCAGATGATCGGCCAATGCCTGGACAAATGGCTCATAAATTTTGCGTATATCAGCCGAGGTGCTGCTCCGCATCTTCCTCCTGTCGAAAGTGCAATCCTTCTTCAGCCAATGCCATCGCGCAGGCGCGTAAAATCCGCGGATGTGAGGCGCAGTTTCTGGAGATCAGGCGGCGGCGTTTCAAAGACCTGGGCCAGGTCGACGGCTGCATGACGGGCCATCGCAAAGGTAAACGGGCCGTCTGGTATCGGATATCCCTTCAAAGCCTACTATAAGAATGCACAGGTATCCAGAATTGTTGTCAGTGCTGCCAGCCACGATTGACGCTCATGCAGGGAACGATAGTACATCAAAACTGGATACGAGAGATGGCTCTCCAATATCTGGGCACTCCAGATCTCCCATTCATGCAGATACTCAACCAGGGCATAATCTGCTGTGCCTCACGTGAGTGGCGGCGCAACAATTCTGATGCACTGGCTGGGGAACCTGCACGCGCATCCAACAACGCGATATCCGTTTCTCGACGTGAGAATGCCTGATAAATTACTGGAACATACCCGATAATCGAGCGCGAGAAAACCAAAACCTGTTCCCGCTTCCATCACAACAAGCAACCTTCCAAAACCAGTAAGTGGCAGAACATCCCCAAACCCTAATGTAATGAACGTCATACCACTCATATAGAGATAGGTTCCGAAGTCAGTAAACTTCTTTGGTGAGAGAACAGGAGAAGCGCTTCCCCATTGCACCAATGTAAAACCAATCATGAGGAGTACCGCCCAGGTATCAGTAACACGATCAGTGAAAGCGGACCGAAATAACTGAGATAAAATTCGCGACGATTGCCACTGCGCATCTTTCGTGCTGGCAGTGACCATAGCATCCATGTAGAAGAATAGAACAGATTGGACAGGCTAAAGCGGCGTGAGATCTTACGCGGAAGAATAATGGTCTCAAAGGCATCGCGCAAGACAGCTAAAAATAAAAACTAGACCGATGATAATCGCAACAATCCTCATGCAAATTTCCTCTCAATGGGTGGAACTGAGTAATATACTCTCATCATTGTATCTCATATCTGTAAGGGTTGTGCCACACTCAATTCGACTTCAATGTGGAGAATTTCATCGAGGTAGGGGCCAATGTAGCGCGTCGAGATGTCATCGACAACTTTTGTTATTGGCGACATCTCGACGCGATCATTGGCCCTTATTTTGAGCATCGTAAACGCGGTTATCTAGGAAAATGTGTTAATTACCCGATGACCTTTGGCAATGATTGGTGCAAGGTTCTCTGCAATCTTCGTCTGTCCCTGATCATTGGGATGACCACCATCAGCAGAATAATCACCAGCCTATCCAACCAACAGTATTGACAAAGTAGACGTTGCTATCACCAGCTGCGTTGAGTGCCTTGACCGCGGCTTGCGTCTCAGGCACATAGACCTGCCGCAGCGTTTCAAAGGCGAAGATCGCGGCATGAGGATATTTGGCGCGAATGTTGCGCATAAAGGTAGTGTAAGCCGCCTGGAACGTTGCTTTCGTGACACCATGACCATTATCATTGGTGCCCAGGTTAATCACGACCGCTTTGCCTGGTAGCGCGAAAAATCCCAGTTGGGCGTGTTGATATCGTGAATTCCCCCCATTTTGAAGTACTGCGTATCCATCCCATAACATCCCGCTCTGTGCAACCAGGCAGATACCCGACTGTGCAATCTGGGTGTGCTCAACATGTAATTGTTCGCCAACCAGCCAGGCATAATCGGAGAGGACAGTATTCGTATCTGTATAACCAGCGGTGATCGAATCACCAGTAAATTCGATCAATCGCGAGGAAACGTTTGGAGCAACCGTCTTCGCCCCAGCGTCAAGCACCAATCCCTCAAATTCGATATTGCCGGAACGTACTGCGACCCTGCAGCGTATGAGTCCCTGCCGCTAAAGGCGTTGGCGTGAGATTAAAGGTCCCTTTCGCGCCAATATAGAGGACATCAGCCCCACCATCGATACTCACATAGATGTTGACCGCAACCGCCAGCTTAATCTTGACTGTCTTTCCCGTAAAGCTCGTTTTAAAATAGGTCGCTTGCCAATAACTTTTGTACATGGTGGTGGAACTGGTCGTATCCCAGCGTCCAATATACTTGATATTTGGATCCTGGATCGATCCAACAATTGCTGGCTGCATGGGTCGTGACTCCGGCACTCGTAGCATAAGTAGTCACGATACTACCAATCAGAACAGCTACTACAAGCATCACGAGCAAGATACTTCGTCGAAAAATCCTTTTCAATGACGACATCAGCATTGTTTACCTCCCTGTTACTACTGAACAAAATATGCATCCGCGCGTCCTTCGCCTGCTAAGTTTACTCCATTGCTTCACAGGTCGTCAGACTAGATACAATACCAATGAACAATCTTCATTGATGTATCAGGTACTCAATAATAATATAATACCACTACAAATCGGCACGCTGCCAATAGGAATAACGTATTCAGGGAAGCACCTCCTTAGAAGTACTAGAAAATGAAACTTATCCACAGGTTTCGTCCGTATCATAGAAAAAGGTCAGAGGTTTTCTCATGCAGAATACTGCGCAGATTCTTATTGTTGATGATGATACGGCACTGCTTCAGGCATTGCCACAGACAATCTATCTACGCCTCAAAGGTATCAAAGTCGATACGTGTGATTCGGCATTAGTGGCACTTGAACGTATTCAGCAAACGGATTATGACGCTATCGTGAGCGACATCAAAATGCCCGGTATGGATGGGCTGGAACTGCTCTCCAAAATTCGCGAACTGCGCCCGGATACTCCGGTAATGCTGATTACAGGCCATGGTGAGCACGATCTTGCTATTCGCGCCTTGCGCGGTGGTGCATATGATTATATTCAGAAACCAATAGATCGCGATTTGTTTGTGGCCGCCCTACAGCGTGCTACCCAGACGTATCAGTTGCGACGGCGCGTTATCGAGCAACATATCGCCCTTGGTCAACATGCACGAGCGCTGGAGTCTATGGTTCAGAAACGCACGCGTGAGCTGGTTGAGGCTAACGCAACGAAAGACAAGTTTTTGAGCATCGTCTCCCATGAAATGAAAGACCCCGCTCAACAATCTGCATAATATGACACAGGTGCTTCAACATCAGCTCGATCAGAATAATACAGAGACAGTGAAAAAGGGACTGATGGATATGGAGAGGGCACTTGAGCGAACTCAGGTGCTCGTTCAGGACTTACTGGATACGTCGCTAATCGAAACCAACATGTTCGTCCTGCATCGCACGCGCTGCAACCTGGTCGATCTTTGTCGTCGCCTGCTCAACGAATACACGGCGGGAACTGGCCCCGAACTGACCAGCGAATTTACGGATCAGCCTATCGAAGCCGAAGTAGATGAGGTTCGCTTCAGCCAGGTGCTGCTCAATCTACTCTCCAATGCACGCAAATATTCAGCCAAAAGTTCTCCGATTACCATTAGCTTACAGCAATCCGGTTATGAAACGATGCTTGCCATACGCGATATGGGAGTTGGTATTCCGCCCGAATCCCTGCCGCACATCTTTGAACAATTCTATCGCGTACCCGGCGTTGAGCCACAAAATGGCGAACGGGCAGGCCTGGGGCTTGGCCTCTATATCTCGCGCAAGATCGTCGAGCGGCACGGTGGACGCCTGGAGGTGCAGAGTATTCCCGGTACAGGTAGCACGTTTACTATTGTGCTGCCTCTGTATGTCGATCCTGAACAACTGAATACCGACTCTTTGCCTTTTAGCCCACATACTCAGGCATTGTGGACAATGATCCATTGATGGGAATAAACACCTTTTCTGCATAACACCTGACGTAGGAGCGGAGTGAGCCTCCATCCCGTTCCATGTCTCTGCCCAGCCTGGTCCGGGGAACGCCAATCGTGTCAGCAACCGGGCGGAGGCCAGTCTCCGCTCCTACGTTCATTCTCCATCATTTCTTATGTGTTGCACTCCGTATAACCATTTCCTGCCAGAATTCCACCAGAAGGGGACAGGCTGCGAGAGCCTTTGCCTTCTCTATATCCTTATTGCGTCCATGCCCAAAGTCGTTTATAAGTGCCATGGTCCATTCTGGATAGGGGCGTTCGATGAGCGAAACGGGCATACCTGGCTCGATCATTCCTTCGCGCAATACACGACAATACCAGCCAGTTCGTCCCGTCTCCGCTACGCGTGCCGTCAATCCTGGAATGCCCCAACGCCGCTCAATCTTCCAGCAGGGATAACGTGGCCCCGTGACCTGAATCTGTGCATCTCCAAGCGCGTAGATATCACCGATACAGGCCGTTTCCTCACTCAACCCATCCATAGTAAAGTTCTCACCAAATCCGCCAGGACCAATATCCTGCCGTTCCAATTCAGCCTGCCAGAGAGGATAATGCGAAGCGGCATATAAAAGTACTGCTTGATTCGGCGTGCCGTGGTGCTTCAAGTCTGCCTGCACATTGCCATCGAGGTGCGTGGTATAGAGCCAGCGCGGTTGTGAACTGGGGGCGCGGAAGAACGATGTTTGCCAGCGTCGCTCCATCGGGTCTGTCGCCTTGGAGATCCCGTAGCGTTGTGGCATCCCGACCTGTACTGATTGAAGTACCCCAATTTGTGTTATGATCATTACAGCATTCCTCCTATTGCATTTGCAAGGATTAATTTTCTACTATAAGAAAGTAAAAAAGATAATGCAATTTCCATCGCCTGATCCAGAACGAGATGCAGAATTTGCGCGGCTCGTCCTCAAAGATAAAGAGCAGAGAAGAGACCTCTTTATGTATCCAGAAGATACTTCCAATCCTTCTCGGCGCAAACCCTTGCCTAGAGAAGTATTTATTCTCCTACAGCTTACTATTTTGCTCCTTATCATTATTGGCATTGTCATCCTGTATCATTTGATGCATTAGCAATGTTGCGTGCTTATAAATTGCAGCCCTATATCAGTGGTAAGATATCAAATGAAGCGTATGCACTACATAGTATTCAGCCAGGAGTGGAAAGCGTTCTCTTACTCCCTTCTATGAAACATCCTGCAAAATTATATCCGCAACCTTCGATACAGCCCCCGTTTGGGGGGTGTGGCCCACGCCGGGAAGCAGAATGAGTTCGGAATTGGGAATGCCTGCGTGAAAATCGTGGGCACAGGCCAGAGGCAGGATGCGATCCTCAGTACCCCAGATAATGGTGGTTGGAACACGAACTTGGGAAAGCTCGTCGTCCAGTTCCTCCTGCTTATCATAGTGCTCGATGAAGCCAGCGTAGGCGGGACGGCGCGAGCTTTCAACCATAGCCTTTAGCAAAAAATTGGGGACGCGAACGGGCCGTGGGCGTCCGCTGAAATGAGAGATAGCACGACGAGCCGATTCGTAATCAGGCGTGTAGGGGGTAAACAATCCCTCACGACTCAGACCAGCGCTGTTGAGCAGATAGAGATGCCTTACACGTTCAGGAGCGTCCAGTACAAAGCGTGTAGCAATCCAGCCGCCGAGCGAATTGCCGACCAGCGTAACTTGAGACAGGCCCATAGCATCCAGAAAACGTTGCAGGTAGAGCGCATGAGTACGAATATTGGTTCCCTCCGGTGCCAGGGGAGTTCTGCCAAAACCGGGCAGATCAAGCGCGTAAACCTGATATTCTTTGCTCAAGCGGGGGAACAGAAAAAGCCAGTTCTCAGCCGAACCACCCAGGCCATGTACAAAGATCAGTGGACTACCAGTTCGTCCAGCTTGATAATAATGGATGGGAATTCCAGCCGCTTCACAGATTCCCTCATGCGCTCCTGCAAGCAGCATCGCCGCTCGTGACACAGTAGCAAACGTCTCTAGCGGGCGACGATATAGTTGGAATGTGAAAGCGCTCAGGCCACCAGCGGCAGCTAACAAAGCCAGGCGCGAGGGTGATAACAACAGTTTCTTATTTGATGACATACTACTCTTACCTTATTTACGCTAGCGAAGTCCCTCTGGCCGTTTCTGCAACAATGAAATCAACAATATCGCGCACCTCACCTGTGCGTTGATAGACCGCACGTTGTCGTGCCGCGCCTGTGCCCTCTTGCAGCATACGATACACGTGAGTCGAAACCTCTTCCCAATCATTATGTGCTTCCAGAGCTGGACGTAAGAGATGCAAAAACTGTCGCATCATCTCCTCTGCCGGGCGCGGACATTCATCCAGCGGATCAATCAGTTGAGTACCCAGGCCGTAACGGGCGGCACGCCAGCTTGCGGCACGCAACAACTCGTGGCGCACATGAAGAGATTGCGTCCCTTGCAGCACCTGCTCATAACAGGTACGTACCAGAGCGCGTATCAGGCCCGCTGCCATCACTGCATCATCAATCGTCATGAGGATATCCATGACGCGCACCTCTATCGTACTGAAGCGTTCGGATAAGCGCATGTCCCAATAGATCTTGGTCGGCTCCTCCACGCTTCCACTCGCCACCAGGGACTTGACCAGGGATTGATAATCCGCTAACGACGAGAAAAAAGGGGGTGGACCGGAGAAGGGCCAGCGTGCCCAGACTTCAGTGCGAAAGCTGGCATAACCAGTATCGATACCCCACCAGAAAGGCGAATTACTGGAGAGCGCAAGCAAGAGAGAGAGCCACGGGCGCATGTGATTCATGACCTGAATAGCTATCTCGCGATCGCCCAGGCCCACATGTACATGGCAACCAAAGATCGATTGCTCACGCGTCAATTGTTGGTAGTCTTCCTCAAGGCTGAGATAGCGCTCATAAGGGGTAACCTGTTGGCGCGTCCAATGTGAGAAAGGATGAGAGCCTGAAGCGGCAATCTGTTTATTCTGCGTGGCTGCTGCGGCAATCACAGTCCGCCGCAGATGGGCCAGACCCGCGCGTACTTCTGTCAGCGTCTGGCAGACAGGAGTTGCAACCTCTATCTGTGAAAGGTGTATTTCGTGCTGTACCTCTTCTCCCAACGATTTTTGTGCTTCTTGTAAAACTGCTTCGGCATCTGAACTGAGTTCACGTGTAACGGGATCAATAATCTGATATTCCTCTTCAACGCCTATCGTAAAAGTTTCTGCTTGCGGGGACATATTGCGCTCTGCCTCCTTGGACCGGATTCACTATTTTTATATCTTATAGTGTAGCATACAAAGTACGCATATTTATAGAAGAGCTGGTACATTTGCACATAATTTTGCAGCAATTCCGGGCGTTATGCTGATGAAAAGCAACAGTATGGAAGAGGTAGTGCAAACGAGATAGAGATTTTTTGCGCATGGCATAAGCCGATATGGAAAAAACATTATGCACCATGCACAACAACATTCACTTAAGAACAGGGGTATGAGGGGAATGCACGGGTTTATTGCACTCCGTTGCATCGCGCCCTGGTTCCCACTCAAAGCGTGTAGTGGGGTGGCAGGGCGCACGCAAGGTGACGCCCCTACCCAGGAAAATGTGTGCAATCAAGCTTGACAGAGCACTACCCTGGCCGAACCGCGCCCTACCCCAGCAGATCGTATGGATTTTGGAGCAGGCGTTTGACTTCTTGTAGGAAGCGGGCAACGGCTGCACCATAGAGGATACGATGATCGGCTGAGACGGTCAGAGGCATGATGTCGCGTATGACGGGCTGATCGTTGATGGGCACGAAGACCTTGCGAGCCGAAGAAACGGCCAGAATGGCAGCTTCCGGCGGGTTGATGATCGGCACAAAGTCGGTTACATCCATCATACCAAGGTTAGAAATTGAGAAGGTGCCACCTGTGAAGTCGGCAGGAGCCAGCTTACCAGTACGAGCCTTCTCCACCAGAGCCTTTGACTTCACGAGCAATACTACGTACACCTTTGATATTGGCATCGCGGATCACAGGCACCACCAGGCCGTTAGGAATATCGACAGCAATACCGATATTGATGTGCTGATGATGCACAAACTGTCCCTCGCCAAACGAACTGTTGACATCCGGGAACTTCTCCAGTGCCAGAGCACAGGCTTTGATCACGAGGTCATTGACGCTGATCTTGACCCCATTTTCACCAGCACTAGCATTGAGCTGTTTACGCAAGGCGAGGGCATCGGTCACATCGACCTCGTTACTCACATAGAAGTGCGGCACCGTCTGCTTCGACTCGGCCAGGCGACGTGCAACCGTCTTCTGCATAGAGGAGAGGGTTTTGACCTCATCGCCCTCTTGCAACGTCTGTGTTGAGCCGAGAGGTTGCACCTGTTGAGCAGCGGGTTGAGCTTGTGCAGGGGCCGCCTGAACAGGTTGGGCAGGTTGTGTACGTTGCTGATCCAGAAAATCCAGAATATCGTCACGCACAATACGCCCGTAAGGTCCCGTACCATTGATCTGTTGAAGATCGATGCTATGCTCCTCAGCTATACGGCGGGCAAGAGGCGAAACCCTCAAAAAGCTACTCTCGGATGCGTTTTGAGAGAACGAATTCGCGCCAGCTCCTGTTTGCACAACGGCATTGCGGTTACTTGCTTCTCCTGGCTATGAGAAATCGTCGTCTAATGAAGCATTAGGATTGGCAGAAGATTGACCATTGGCAGTTCCATTGGTCGCAGTAGCAACCGCTGCTGATGGTTGACTAGCAGCAGCAGGAGCGGCCTTTTGCACGTTCTGGCCGGAGCCGACGACGGCAATGGTCTGACCGATGGGAACTGTTTCGCCCTCTTTGACCAGAATCTGCTCAAGGATGCCAGCATCGAAGGACTCGACCTCCATATTCGCCTTATCGGTCTCCACCTCAGCGATAATGTCGCCCTTTTTAACCTCATCACCAGGCTGTTTCAACCAGCGCGTGATCGTTCCTTCCTGCATGGTGTCACTGAGGCGGGGCATACTGACTTCAGACATAACACTATCTCCTTCGACGGCGGGGGGCAAGCTCGTTGATCGCGTCAATCAACTGTTTGGACCCGGTAAGAGCGGCCAGTTCAAGCGGTTTGGAGTACGGCAACGGCACTTCGAGGGCTGCGATACGTTTGATAGGAGCATCGAGGTAATCGAACGCCTCCTCCTGCAGCATTGCAGCGATCTCCGCACCGATACCATAGGAGCGCCAATCTCCTTCAAAGATGATGGCCCGATTGGTCTTTTTCACCGAATTAATGAGAGTTTCAGTATCAAGGGGGCGCAATGAGCGGATATCCACGACCTCAATATTCAGGCCACTTTCCTGCTGCATGTGGCGTGCCACATCCAGCGCCACGGGAACCATATTCGAGTAGCTAATGATAGTCAGATCCGTACCCTCTTTAGCGACCTTTGCCTTGCCAATGGGCGTTGTATAGTATCCATCGGGCACCTCGCCTTTGAGATTGTAGAGGGCAAGATTTTCCAGGAAGATGACGGGATTATTATCCAGAATAGACTGAGCGCAACAGCCCTTTCGCATCTTCAGGAGTTGCGGGAGCGACGACCTTGAGGCCGGGTACATGCGCGAACCAGGTTTCCAGGTTCTGCGAGTGGGTCGCGGAGAGCTGCTGCCCACCACCGCCGGGCGTACGGATCACCAGGGGGATAGGGCATTGACCACCAAACATGTAGTAGATTTTTGCCGCGTGATTCACAATTTCGTCCATCGCCATGATGATGAAGTTGATGGTCATAATCTCGACGACGGGACGCAGACCAAGCATTGCCGCGCCTGTTGCCATTCCCACGAAGCCATTTTCAGCGATCGGCGTATCCACCACGCGCCGGGGTCCAAATTCCTTCATCAGGCCAGCAGTAATCTTATAGGAACCCTCGAAGTTGCCGATCTCTTCACCCATCAAAAAAACATTCTCGTCGCGCTGCAATTCCTCGCGCAACGTCTCATTCAATGCCTGCCGAAACGTTATTTCAGCCATACGTTTTATCTTACCTCCCACCTGTGCATCGTCAGGCGCATAAATGAAATCGAAAAGGCCCTCCACAGGTGGAAATGGACTCTCTTCAGCAAACTTCACTGCCGCATCCAGTTCTTGCAACGCCTGCTCTTCAATCTGAGCCAGGCCAGCGTCATCCAATAACCCTGCATCGAGCAGGCGTTTTGCAAAGGCAGGAATGGGGTCCTGAGCACGCCCACGCTCCACCTCTTCGCGATTACGGTAACGGTCAGGGTCAATCACCGAATGACCACGGAAACGAAAGCTGACGGCTTCAATCAAGCTCGGCTCACGTTCCTCGCGGGCAAGTTTGGCAGCAGCACGCATTGCATCACGAACAGCCAGTACATCGTTGCCATCGACGCGCACACTATTCATATCATAGGCGCAGCCTTTGCGATACAGTTCGCCTACAGCTGAACCTTTGTCGGCGGCCAGCCCCATACCATAGCCGTTATTCACAACAAAGAAAATAATGGGCAGACGATAAATCTTCGCCATATTCAGCGACTCGTGGAAAGGACCACCATTCGTCGCACCATCGCCCATCTGACAGGCCACAACCTGGCGCGAATCGCGATAGGCGCAGCGCAAAGGCCGCGCCAGTAGCCAGCGGGAGCTGCCCACCCAACGATACCATAGCCACCCATAAAGTGCCGTTCAGCATCAAACATATGCATTGAACCACCACGCCCATGAGCACAGCCCGTTTCCTTGCCGAACAGCTCGGCCATGACCGACTCAGCGGAAAGTCCACGGTTGAGCGCGTATCCATGCTCACGATAATTTGTATAGACATAATCGTCCGGTTCAAGACCTTCACAAAAACCGACGACGGTCGCTTCCTCGCCAAGATTGAGGTGGCAATAGCCGCCGATGCGTGCCTTATTATACATCTCCGCTGATTTCTCCTCGAAGTGGCGGAGAAAGAGCATCTGGTGATAGTAGCGCACCAGCGTCGAACGATCCTCGTTTTCTAGCAAGGCAAGCGAGGATGATGCGCCCTGCCCGTTTTTGTTTGCATCGCTTGCTTGCGATTGCTTCTTGTTCATGATATCTCCTGGTCCTTGTAGGCAAATGTAGTATTCTGCACCGGAATCACTCTTCAGGCGGGTGAGACTGAAGAGCAGACCCGGCGTTGTATTATACCTGTTCCACAGCAGGATCGGTTGCAAGAAGAGCTCCAGCAGGAGAGGAACTGGTCTTCCTTCAACCGGATGTTAGCAGTATTATCTTACCGATTGTCTGCATGAGCGGCATTTAGTGACGATATTACACTAAGTAGTCAGGCGATAACAAGAGGTAAAAAGACAAGTCTCCATAGATGTTTTGTATACATCTTCTCTTGCTCGAAAGTCACTCAACCTGTATACTAAAAACATAAACACATGTTGCTCATAGAGAGACTTAGCTACGAGGTGAAACTATGCCTATGTCTGAGCAAGCGGCATCCGGTTTACGGGCCGCCGTTACATGAAATCCTCCAGCGGCCAGGTACTTTATGGAGATCCTGAGAGATCTACCCATTGGAGTACGCTATAAAGAACAGGATCGCTATGGACCACTCACCTTGATGCTAAGCACCATGCCACGCGTAAGAATGATCACAAGGGATGTAAGTGTTCCAATACAAAGTGAGCCGTTTCCTGCTACTTCTTTAACGTACAATGGCATTGTAGCAGAAAATGCGAGGGTGTCGCAAACAGGATGGATGCAAGGCATCCGAAGCCCCCTCCTGGCAAGGATAGGCAGAAATAATGGTACGGGAGAAGAGAGGGTGCTTTTCTCCCTTATTTCGAAGTATACCCGCCATAAAGTGATTTTGCAATCCATGTACAGGCCAGATTATATAGTTTAACGATTCAAACCGGATATGATTGGCGGTAGAGGCCAGATTTATCGCGCCCTCGCCGCCTGCTCCATTCATGGGGGAAGGTATCCTAAATCTGACTGATACACCCGTTATTCTTTGCTAAACCCAAGGTCCAATAACTTTGTTCCATCTGCGAAAACGGCGTCGTAAGATGGTGCATGCAGTTCTGCGCCGATGAGGTGATGACCATTACGAAGCGCCGAAAAGACGAGGCAGACTCCGGCATCATCCGTCCAACCAGTTTTTACACCATCTGCGCCCTGATAGGTAGTAAGGAGCGAATTCGTGTTATCCCAATGGTAGGCATGCGTGTAGAGTGTTGGTTTCACATCATAGCCGCTCTGTCCAACAATCGCTGCAAAAGTGGCATTGCGCATGGCATAATTCGTAAGTTTTACCAGGTCAGTAGCGGAAGAGTAATGGTTGCCATCACCGCCAAAGCCATGCGGATTACTAAAATGGGTATGGGTGAGGCCAAGCACCTGTGCCTTATTATTCATCATCGCTACAAAATTGTCCGTCGAACCAGCAACAGTGCGTGCCAGGACAAGCGATGCATCGGTACCGGAACGTAACATAAGCCCATAGAGCAACGTCTGCACGCGGAAATAATCTCCTGCAACCAGACCCGCTGTACTGGCACCGGATGGCACCTGGTCCAGATCGGCCTGCTGCACCGTAGTGCCCTGGTCCAGATTGGCATTCTCAATCGTCACGATCGCCGTCATGATTTTGGTTGTACTGGCGATAGGAAGTTGTTGAGCGCTATTCATGCTGTAGAACACACGCCCGCTATCGGCATCAATCAGGTAAGCAGCTGAGCCACTGATAAAAGGTGTCGGCGTCGGGGATGGTGTTGGCAACGGTGTAGGAGTGGGCGATGGTGTCGGTGTCGGGGATGGCGTCGGCGTGATCAACCCAATCGTTGTCTCAATACCAGGAAGAGCAGGAGAGACAAAATAGACGGCCAGTACGGCTATAACAATCATCATTACAAGCACGATAACAAGAACTATACGTTGCGTCATTTTATACCTTCCTATATATAAATATTCTTTCCAAAAACTACTTTCTTCCATGGCATTTCAAACATATGCTATCTTTATTATCGTTTGACAGGAGAAATATTAACATAATGGTGGTTTTCTCTTTTTCCAAACGCTCCATCCTCTGAGAGGAAAGGGGAGCAAAAGAGGCGAGAGAGCAGTCTTGATTGAAGGGTGTATACTTTGTCTTTTTAAAAAATCGGACTGTTCTCTCGCTAAGTGCATCAATGTTAGCAGACTACGAGAGTTAATACCCTGCCGCCTGCTCAAAAGCATTGGCCATGACCTGGTATCCTGCATCAGTGGCATGAATTGCCAGGAGATAAGGATAGTGCGAGCACATCCATGTATAGGTGCAGATGTTTGGATTTGGCGTCGTTGCTCCACCAAAAGCAGCAAAAACATCAACCAGGCTGCCATAACCACTGGCATCGGCGGCCAGGTGCTGGTTGAACGTCAGGGCTAACGAGCTTGTATTGGGACAATGATTCTGAAACGGATTATAGGAATTCATGATGAACAGATCACCTGTCATTCTACCGTTTACCGTCATAGCAGCCGTGAGTTGTGGCAGTATGATGTGCGTCAGATTGTAATCCATCCTTGCTACATTGCTGGCCAAACTTGGACTGATAGCACAGGTTGAATAGTTGATGTCGAGGTCGACATCGTTGGCCCCAATATCCAGCGTTACCGGGCTGACCTGCCCTGGATGGAAACGCAGGTAGATTACCGCAGCCAGAAGCTGAGAACCTATGTAGGGATACTTGCGCAAAATCGACAACGGGCAGAGACCGTTGATCATCGTTGTCGTCGTTTCACCGGAGCAGCCCATGTCAGCGTAGTGACTTGTGCCATGATTTTCGAGGTCATGGTAAAAATCGTCAGTGTATCCATGATTAAAATCTAAATTCGGCTGGTATCCATAAGCCAGTGAATCACCAAGGGCCAGGTAAAAGGGCTTTGGTCCAATTAACGCAGACTGAGCAACGGCAGAACAAGTAGAGGCGAAGGTAGATGGGACGAAGAAAAAAACCAGGGAGAATGCAACCCCGATGAGCGCAACCATGCGCAGAAGACGTGATACATTTCTTTGTATCATAAGGTGTCTCCTCCAAATGCGAGCTTCTTAACATTGGCACGTGTTAAGAAAGAACAGAAGCATTGCAGAAACGCTGTAAAGAGGATTGAAGTACACACCCGCCAGGACGTTTTTTAAGATCAACTTTGATCATTTATCCTGTTATAATTTCTTACTATATAAATTTACAAAAAACAATGTAGCTAGCTACAGGTTTTTAAATGGTGTAGGGGTCACCTCTACTAAGAGATCGTTCTAGAAGATGGAAAATGGTATTCCGGCATTCCGGCATTCCCCTATATGATGTTTTTGTAGGGATGAGAGATCTGGTGTTTGGTTGAGATGAGTTGTTGAGAGAGGAAGACGAGAATAAGTAACGAGAGGAAAAGAAATTTCTTCTGATGGAAGTATAGCTGAGGGATTGGAGAATTGCAAGGATGGTGCGAACTCGGGGTGTGGTTCATTTTTTTGCGTGGGGCGGTGGGCGTCGTCAACACGGCCCCTACTGAGATGCACCAATGCAGAAAATGGCCTGTAGCCTCAGGTATTTCGTAAAAAGAGGATTCGGGGTATTCGGTATATTGTGTATAGATACTTCTTAAGCGGCATCATTACCAATACGCCGACTTTCACAACATTTGCAAGGTAGTGTGGGAACGTCATGTGGGAAGAGAGTACAATGGCAAAGCGCAAACGAGACAAAGAGAAAGAGTTGCCCCTGGAGCGACAACAGCCATACGACAATGCACTGAAATCACTCCTGGAAGGGCGAGAAGCGCAGATACTCCCGCATCTTCTCTCTGAGGTAGTCTACCAGGAAACCTATAATATTGAGGTGGTCAGGACCATTCTACGTGCAGATCGTGTGTATAAGATCCTGTACAAGTGGCAACCACACATCTTGCACCTGGAGTTTGAAACGGGTTCAGATGATGAAATGGAAGCTCGCCTTCTGGATTATTCTGCTTATCTGTACCGTAAGTATAATCTTCCAGTTATCTCGATTATTGTCTACCCGTTTCGGACAAAGGTGGCAACCCCACCATTGGAGATAGTCAGCGGTGATGAAGTTATTCTGACCTTTCACTATCGTGTCTTTCCCCTGTGGCTGCTGGATGCCCGACAGTATGTGCAGGATCACGTTATTGCAATGTACGCACTGCTACCTACGATGTCAGGGGCCAGTGGGCGGCTACTTGATTCAGCTATTGATGAAATGGTAAAATATTATCAGGACGATGAGATCACGCTGGCGCGTGACCTCAGATGGATGGGGATTATGTTACGACGGACAGATTGTGTTTTGGAGGAGGACAAACGCATGATTCAGGAGCGATTGAGTATGTATGACGACCTGATGGAAAAAGATCCCGAAATGCAACGCTTACGTGCGAAATACAAGACCGAGGGTCTGGCTGAAGGCGAAGCTAGAGCTTTGCAAGAAGCAATTCTCACCATCATCGAAGCACGCTTTCCTGCTCTGACGAAGCAAGCACAAAGACGAATCGCTCTGATTAGAGATGCCAACAACCTGCGCGAGCTGTTCAGGCAACTCCTGGGTGCTTCCGATGAGGTGGTTGCCCGCAGGGTGCTCAGTTTGTAAAATTGTTTTCTATTCATCACACGAAGGTACTTTGCTTTTCGGGTTAACTATGCGTGTGTTGCATATGGAGCGTGTGGAGACATAGAGGCCCTTGTCTACACGTCTCCACAGCGCATTTGTGCCTGGTACGCTTCATCGAACTCAGCGGTCAACGGACTCATCTAGCCGACGAAAAAGTAGAATACCTGTCTTCACATCGTCGGTAGCCGCTTTGTCGTTTGCATAATCTCAATAAAACGCTGAAAACCCATCGGCTCCGCAATCGCACGCACACGCTGGAAACCTGTGCCGTAGATAGGATCGGGATTGTGCTCGATAGCGGCGGCATGATAGCGGCCCTCAGGAGTATTCAATTGGGTGTAGTACCGATAGGAGAGCAGTTCACAAAAGCCCTCCTCAGCCCAGGATGGCAGACCAGAGATGCCCTGTACAATCAGCCAGACATGACCGAGTTCGTGGATGGTGACGCCCTGGAAAAGGGTAGAGGGCAGGCCATGCAAAACAGCGACACCACGCACTTCAGTACGCAAAACCTGCCCATTTTGCATATAAGTTGTACTCATAGTAGCACCGAGCGAATGAGTAAGGTTATGTTCCTGGAGATATCGGGCCAGCTTCGCACGATCACAGAGTTCGAGACTGATGGGTAGGTTATTGTACCTCAAACCCTGCGCACTTACCCAACGGATCAATTGTGAGAAAATGGGCTTTGCCACCTCAGCTATCTCGATAGCAGTGGAACGGCAGATGGGGCAGCGTATAACATCATTTCCAACTTCTTGATCCCCCGGCGGAACGAGGCGACCACAATAAGCACAATGGGGATACTGATTCTGGTGCTCTTTACAATAGCGCGTTCCCCACTGATCAACCAGGTATTCGCCCACCAGGGGTTTACCACAATAGGCACAGCGCGGCGCAATACGGTCCCGATAACACTCAAAATGATACGGGGCTCCCTCATAGACCTGGAAGCCTGTTCCTCCAATAGGCAGGCCACAGGCCGCACAGACAAAATGTTCAGGATGCCATGTTGCACCAAAGGCCGTCAGATAGTTACCCCAGATCGGTTTTCCACAGCCTTTACAGATTGGTTGTATTGCCATAATTCCTCGGGCGCGATACAATCGGGCCCCTACCTTTGATCAATACCGGGAACGGTTAGTACGTAATAATCATAGCTCCCGGTCTCTCTAAACCCGCATGAATGGTAGAGTGAGAGAGCATTTTTATTGGCGGTGGCGACTTCAAGCGCGATCTGTGTCTTTCCTAGCGCTATGAGCGTCTGAATGGTACGGGCAAGTAGTTGTCGTCCATAGCCACGTCCGCGATACTCGGGCAGAACGCCAAAGCCATAGATGAACGCTTCCCGCTCGGACAGAGACACATCCAGCTTACCTATAACATCTACGTTTTGCAATACCGCAACGTAGTAACGATGTGCCGGATTCGCCAACACCTGCGGAGTATACCAATCGACGCCTTGCTCCGACATATCAAAGGCAAGTGCAGTAATGTGGGTTAGCGCCGGGATATCCTCTTCTCGTGCCTCTCTAAACTGCATATGCTTCATCAAAAGAGGTGGGTAAACGAGCTTCATTCAGTACCATCTTATATTCCGAATGGTCATAGGTGGTAGCAAGCTTTTTAGCAAACGCTTGGCCTGAAGTGGAGGTATGCTCGACGATCAGCAATATATGAGAAATGGTTCTGTGCTGACATTCTTCCAGAGCGGCCTGGAACAGGATGGTAAATATACCTTTACGTCGATATGCAGGATGAACCATGCCGCTGACCTCAGCTTCGTATGGATTAAAAGAATACAGGCCCAGAAAGCCTACCAGGAATCCTGTTCATAATAAAGAAAATCGTTTATTTCGTCATGTGGTCGTGAGCGTAATATCTCCCGATTAATCTTCAGATCCAGCCCCTCATGGGCATTACACACCTGCACAAGCTGCTCAATCTCTGTCAGATGTGTTCGCGAAAGTCCCTGTGCCTTATAATCCCTGTTTCACTATCATCATGCCTCCCTTCTTCATGTAAATATGAAAACACATTTACTACTGTGTTTATTCCTGGTATCTATGCTGACCGCATTTACGATACCTTGTACAGGCCAGATTTATTGCACAGGTGAAAGCCATAATGGAATAATATTCTTGCACCGTCAACTTTTTTACCTGAACTTTCTCCCTCAAAGAATCGTGTTCCTAATCAGAACTGGTTGCATAAGACATTACCAAAGTACATGACCCGTCGAGTGGTTTGACACAGTTGTAGATTCTGATAGAAAACCTTGGAGGAGGTACATAATATGCCAGAGAAAAAACCATTGAAAGGTGTGAGCGATAAAGAGCAACGCGAGTATGAGCATATAAAAGAGTCAGCGGAAAAAAGCGGACGCTATGGCGACCGTGCAGAAGAAGTCGCTGCTCGTACCGTCATGAAACAACATAAAGAACACCATCACAAAAAAGGCAAGTAGTAAGTTCATCTCTCCTTTCAAACCCACCTTCCGCAAATCGGAAGGTGGATAATTTCTACATAATATCCCTCCGCAACCGCCCACAGGCAATTTCATTGATAATTCTGTATATACAAGCCCACTTCTTCGTGTTGTTAACGATGAGAAATATTATGTAACATATTCTCACTTCTACTATGCTGTTTGATAGTATTTCAAAACCGATCTGGGATGAAAGATACAGGGAATGTCATATAAAGCCATAAAAGGCAGGCCGGGCAGGGAAGAAAGGAAATGCGCGGCTCATGTCCTTCTTGAAAGAGAATATGCATAAACTCATTATGTTTGGAGCATTGGGGGAACACTCTTAATTTCACTATTTGGTGTCATTGCCTCTAATATCGCAGCGTCGGCACGTGATGCTGATGGTAACAAATCTTATGCCCTCTTAGCAACACACGCCTTATGGATATGCAGATCTGAAATGGGACGCGAAGAGCGAGAATTTGACAGTTACTATTAAGCTTATTGGTCTGGCACAGAAGAGCATTCACCCGGCACATATTCACCTGGGCGATTGCAATGCTATGGGTCCAGTAAAGTATATGCTGAACAATGTTGTTGCGGATGCTGCTGGCGTTGGAACCTCCAAAACGGTAATCAAAGATGTCGATGGTGGTATTGCTCGCCGTGGCTGGTCTATCAATGTGCATAATGGTCCTGGACTGACACCAGCCGATCAGTTTATTCCTATTGCATGCGGAAATATTTTTAATCCTCACAAAGAGCATTCCCTTAAAGTACATCTTGGCGCGACCAGTGGAGCGAACCAGGCGGCAATTGGCGTATCGCTGCTCACTTTAAAGAATCATACGTTAACCGTTATTGTCGCAGTACGTGGCCTGGTTCCAGGATCAGTCCATGCTGACCACATCCATGCTGGAACCTGTGAGCGGCAGGTTCCTGGTAGCGTCGTGTATATGTTGAAAAACCTTGTTGCCGATAAGTATGGAAATGCATCAGCTGTTACTGTGATTAAAAATGTACAGCGCATTCCAGAACATGGCTGGTATGTCAATGTTCATCGTACCACCATGTTGATGAATCAGACAGGCTTTGATCCGATTGCCTGTGGGAATGTAAAGGATTAATAGCTTCATCAATGCCCTGGTGTTAACACCATAGAGGCTGTGTCAAAGTTCATGGCATCCCTGGGTAGGGGCATCACCTTGCGTGCGCCCTGGTTGGCACTCAAAGCGTGTTGTGAGGTGGGCAGGGCGCACGCAAGGTGACGCCCCTACCCAGGAAAATGTGCGCAGAATTCAATTTTTAAACAGCATAATTTATTCGTAGCGGAGCACTTCCAGGGGGCGCACGCGAACTGCGCCCCAGGCAACGAAGGCGGCAACGAGCATGGCCAGCAGAATTGAGCCACCGATGAGGGCAGAGGGCAATGAAGCTACTCACACCGAAGTTCAGGTGGAAAAGGTACGTACCAAGCAGGCCAGTAGCGATAACGACCAGAATCATAGCGAGCAAAGCACCAGTTCCACCAATCAGGCCGTTTTCGATCAGCACTTCACTGAGGATTGAGCCACGCGTGTAGCCAACCGATTTCAGGATGCCCAGTTCACGCCGACGTTCCAACATCGCCAGCGCAACAGCATTGGCGATAATGATCAGGCCAGCCAGCAGTGATAGAGAGGCAATCGTTGTCAAAGTAATCAGAATATCATTGAGTATTTGATTGATAAAGTTCGCCAGATTGGTCAGGCTAAAGACGAAGGCATTAGGAACCGCATTGCCGATCACATCGATGGCGCTATTGAGCTTGTTGGGATCGATCTTCATGTAGAAAATGGATTGATCGATGCCACCAGGAGTCAACGCATGAACGGTATCGGTTGTGCCCAGAAGTGGATAGAGGCTGGCCCCAAAGCTGGAAGAGCGATAGATGCCCACCACAGTAATCGTGCGCGTGCTCACACGATCAAGGCCGGTCAAGGTTATTTTGTCACCAACTTTCAGGTGCAAAGGATCAAGGATTGGCCAACTGATAAGAGATCAAAGCATGGTCTGTACCAGCATCCTGTGGACCGAGATTGCGACCAGCCGTGATACTCAGAAACTGAGTACTGGGAAGCTGATTATTGCCCACATCATAGCCCTCAATACCACTCAGATAGTAGAGCGTGCCAGTACGCCCCAACGATGTTGTCGAAGGATCGGCCTTACTTCCTGTTGGAAGAGGTGTCTGGATGGGCTGATTGTTGATGGCAACAGGAGCCGTAGTAGCGAGCGTTCGGCGTTGATAGGAAGAGAGGCCGGGAGAGAAACCAGCCGATTTTGCAGTTTCGTTGTATCGTTGCCGGAGGTAATCGAGACGACATTATAGTTCAGTGAGTGCGAGATGAGATTGTTCACCTGGTCGCGTAGATCCTGCCCCAGCACCAGAATCAGACCGATCGTGAAGATGCCGACGAACAGAGCCAGCATAGTTGTTGTTGTACGTCCACGCTGACGATCCAGGTTGCGTAAGGCCATCTTGGTAACAGCCTTCCAGGTACGCGGAACCAGCATAATTGAGAGGAACAGCAAGGAGATGATCAGCAGCAGGATGCCCAGCGTTGGCTGGCGCAGGTAGAGCAGGACCGAGAGCACAATACCGAGCAACGCAACAGCCAGGTAAGGCGAAGTTAAAGCGTTCCGGCACCGGAAGTTTGCTGATCAAAAAGATGATCAGGCCAAAGATCAGGCTCAGCACGCCCAGGAAAATGAATGTGCCATAGACGGAGACGACACCCAGAAAGACATCGTTATTGAGAATAAAGATAGCCAGGATACAGAACAAGCACGGAGAGCAAAATCAACAGGCCAATGGTCAGAACCACGCTACCGATGCCACGCCCCTCCGGTAGATCGCGAATGCACATTCAAGGGACGAATATTTGCCGCCTGTACGATTGGCAAAAGGCCAAAGATCAGAGCCGTTACCAGGCCGATGCCAACCCCACCACCGATAGTGAGCGGATCAAGCAGAAACGGAATATTGAGATCGAACGTCTGTCTGCACGAGTGTACGCACCAGGTAACTGACACCAGTTGCAGCGGCAGCACCAACGATACCACCGATGAGTCCCAGCAGGCCAGCTTCAAGGCCGAACAGCAGGTAGAGATCGAAGCGACGATACCCCGTAGTTTTGAGCATAGCAATCTCGGTTTTGCGGCGTGAGAGCAGCACCTGCATCGTATTCACGATGCCAACGCCACCAATCAACAGAGCCAGCAGGCCAGCGATCTCCAGGAATTTGCGAATATTGTCGATGGTATCCTTCTGCTGCTGCAAAGCATCCTGAGCGGTCTGAGTCGAAGCAATCGGGAAGGCGGACTGAATCTGTTTCACCGCCTGATCGATATGAGCCTGATCGGGCGCATTCACATCGATAGTATCGTAGAGAGGCTGCTGCCCGGAGGTTGCGACCTGATAATCGTGCAGCGAGAGCAGGACGATGCTACCAGATTGAGCAAACACGCCTGATGTAGAGACGATACCAGCCAGTTTGACATGAAGAGTTGAGCCATCACGCGACCTTGACGCGAGATGAATATCAAACGTGGCACCAACCTTTTTCTTGTACTGATCCACGAATGGTTGAGTTACTATCACCTGGTTATTTTTGAGCAGGGCAGAGACAGTGCCATTTTTGGGTGAGGTAAAGGTTGGAGGAGTCACAATAGGATAGTTCGTAGGATCAACCACGCGAACGGTAAAGGACTGACGTATAGAGACATTGACGCTGGTTGATCCCTGAGCATTGATCACGGCGGTATAGCTGCTAATCGTACCATTCTTTTTGAGCTTATCAAAGGTTGCGAAGATCGCTCTGTTTGAAGGGCTGGTTGCGCGAGGTAACGGCGATATCGCCGCCATTGGCATCGCGTACATTGCCGTTAAAGGCATTATTGATCATCAGACCAACAAGTTGCAGGGAGACGATAGCCATAACGCCGACCGCGACACAGAAGATAGCCAGCAGCGTACGTTGTCCACCGCGAAAGAGGGAACGGGTAGTATAGTTGAAGTAGATTGATGCCTTCACTGGGTTATTCTCCTACCTATTATGCCAATGGAAAATCCAGGTGAGGAATGCTGTATCGTTGTTGTATCGTTCATGGGCGAGGTTGGCTCCTTTATTGTTTGTACCGTTAGAGAGCGATATATCGATTTATTTGTATGACGTTCTATTCTATTGTATCAGGTAGAGGGAGGAGGTGCGTCACGTGGGTGCGATCAATCGCAATCCCGTTCAACAAATATGGAGAACGTCTCTCCCAGGCGTAGGGGCGTGTCCTTGCGACCGCCCCGGTTGAGGAAGGACACGCCCCTACGCCTTTCCCACAGTGGTCCCAATAGAGAGGATACGCCGGATTTCGAGGTTCTCCTATAAATTTATAATCTGACCCATTCCAACATCTTTACCTGAATCTTTCCTTCTTAATCAGATCTCAATCCCTCTCCCATTCCTCCTTTATTCCTGCTACAGGTATCCTTATTTACAGAAAAACATTCAAGCATATGGATTTGCTCTGTGTATTCTTACGACTAAATATGTTTATGTATGCACTATCAACTTATCAGTTCCATTAGCAGATTTATTAAGGAGATGTAGCTCTATGCGCTCTTCCCGGCGAACATCCCATCTTACAATTACCTGTACGCTCACATCATTTATTGTCCTTCTCATCAGTCTTATTGCTGGAACGGGGAATGCTCTTGCCTCTGCTTCCATGTCTGCTAGCACACCAGCAGCGACAAGCAATATAGCAGCAAGCAATACAGCTGTTACTACGTATAAAGAAGATGATGCACGTACCGGCAACCATTCTACCGAGACAATTCTTAATACAAATAATGTTAATCAGAATACATTTGGAAAGCATGTCACGTATCCTGTAGATGGACAGATATACGCTCAACCGCTCTTCCTACCGAATGTAACGATCCAGGGGGCAAGCCATAATGTCACTTATGTCGCAACTGAGCATGATAGCATCTACGCCTTCGATGCCGATGCGACGAAAGCGGGCGCTCCACTGTGGCATACAAGCTTTATCAACCCACCCAACGTCGTCTCACCTAGCAATACTGATCTGTCCTGCAACGACATGATCCCGGAAGATGGACTTTCAGGCACACCCGTGATTGATCGCAGTAGCGGAACGCTTTATGCGGTGGTTCTTACGAAGGAAAATGGCTCATATGTCTATCGTCTCCACGCCCTCGATATTGCGACCGGGCGCGAGAAAGCTGGTAGCCCCATCGTAATCCAGGCTTCTGTTCCAGGAACGGGTGCAGGTAGTGTCAATGGACGAATCGCTTTCTTCCTCTAAGAGAGCGCCAGCGTGCCAGTCCCTTGATTGCCAATGGTAGAGTCTACATCGCCTGGGGTTCGTTCTGCGATAATAACCCTTATCATGGCTGGATTATGAGCTACTCGTATAATGGATCGCATCTGCAGCAAGTCAACGTCTACAATGATAGCGCTAACTCAACGCGTGGCGGTATATGGGGAGCTGGTGGTGCCATGTCTGCCGATAACAATGGCAACATCTATTATGTTAGCGGCAATGGTGGCTTTGATGCCAATACAGGTGGACCAGATTATGGGGATAGTTTTGTAAAGCTCAATACACAATTACAAGTACAGGACTACTTCGCACCGTTCAATCAACAATGTCTGGATGCTGAAGATGCGGATCTTGGTTCAGGTGGGCCGTTGCTGCTGCCGGGTCAGAATCGCATTATCAGTGCAGGCAAAGAGGGGCGCATCTACGTCATCAATACCGCAAACATGGGGCACTACAATACCATCGCCAATCCGTGTAGCAATCAGAGCCGCACCAACGTCGATCGCATAGTGCAAGAACTGCCTCCGGCCACTATCGGTGGGTTGTTTAGCAACGCAACGTATTGGAAGAATGCAAAAGGTCAGCAGTTTGTCTACTTCGCAGGAGCGCATGATCATACAAAAGTGTTTGCATTGACCAATGGCACACTTGCTAGCAAACCTTCATCCAGCACGTCCGAAGCGTTTGGTTTTACGGGAGGCAACCCCACCATTTCCAGTAACAATGGAGCAAACGGTACAGGCATTCTCTGGACGATTGATCCCACGCCAGCATTGAGGGCCTATGACGCAACGAACTTGAGCAAAGAACTCTATAACAGCACGCAGAACTCTGCCCGCGACAGTATGGATAGCTTTGTGAAGTTCACGGCGCCAACTGTAGCCAATGGCGAGGTATTCGTTGGGACCAAAGACAGGCTTGACATCTATGGTCTGCTGCAAAAAACTACGCCTACACCTAATGGATACAACAATGCTGGCGTCAGCAATGACAGCGCATTCCAAGCAGCCAACTATGACAACGGAGGTAGCGTATTCAGCTCAGGCTCTGCAAGCAGCAGGTATTACGCCGGGAGGGTCAATAACCTCTAATAACTTTACCTTCACCTGGCCCAACATCGCTCCGGCACGAATAACAACTACCTTGCTCAAGGTCAGCAGATAGCCATCACCCCTGTAGTGCAGGCGGATCATCTCGCATTGCTGGGATCAGCTACTAATGGCGCAGCAGCGGCACGGCAACCATCACCTATACAGATGGCTCAACACAGACCTTTACGCTCGGCTTTACTGATTGGGCCATCAGCAAGCACATCCTTTGGAAATACAGTTGTCGCCACAATGCCCTATCGCAACACGGGAAAAGGAAAACAAGCAATCTCCGTCTACCTGTTCTCTACCAATGTCGCCCTACAAGCAGGCAAAACGATCAAAAATGTGACGCTGCCTACAACTGTAACGGGTGGACAGTTGCATGTCTTTGCAATCACCACGGGTTCGCTGACTGCATTGACATATAACAATGTTGGTATCACGGATGATAGTAATGTTGGTTCTGGTAACTACGATGGTACACATAATAGCTACTCAGCACAGGCGCTGCAAAGCGTAGGACTCAATGCAGGCGATAACGCATTCGATCCTACACGAACGGTCGTCTTCACCTGGCCCGATGTCCAGGCGGTGCGCCGGAGAATTACCAGGCGGCAGGTCAGGTCATTCCGATAACGCCTGCTTCCAATGCAACTCTTCTCGCGTTCCTGGGATCGTCGACCAACGGGCCATCCAGCGGCACAGCGACCATCACATACACGGATGGATCAACGCAGACCTTTACGCTTGGTTTTAGTGACTGGACGCTCAATGCAGGCACCAGCCAGCCTTCTTATGGAAACGAAATCTCGTACACAGTCACCTTACCGCAACAATCCTCACATGGCTAATGGAAAAGAGTCGATACCGACCTACGTCTTCTATAGCAGTGTGAATCTGGAAACGGGCAAGACGATTGCAAGCGTGACGCTACCCACAACTGTAACCGGGGGACAGCTCCACGTCTTCGCAATCACGACGAAATAGAGAACGGCGGGCG
Organism: uncultured Chloroflexia bacterium; assembly: GCA_963731415.1. Lineage (GTDB taxonomy): Bacteria > Chloroflexota > Ktedonobacteria > Ktedonobacterales > Ktedonobacteraceae > JACDAE01. The sequence goes on along the minus strand of CAVSVN010000011.1, from coordinate 212,867 downwards.
CGATTTATTGCGCCCGTTACCGTGGGCGTCGTGAACGCGGCCCGTACGATTGATCGTGAAAATCATTGTACGGGCCGCGTTTACAACGCCCTGGTGGAATGTGAAGACTGATGTAGCAACAAGCAACACAGCAGGCAACATAAAAGAGAGTATGCCATCTTCCTCTTTAATCTGTAAACGTGCGCGTATGGCAGATGAAGCATTGCGCATACGTTGCTCAATTTTTGCTGACCGAAGCAGCCGGTGTGCGCATACGCTGCGTCCAGGAAGGAATATCCAGGAAGATCGTCCATTCACGCACGGAATCGATGGCGAAATTTGCCTCCTGCAGAAGAAGCTTCCATTCGGAGATGCGGTGATTGCGTACATGGGAAGGATCACGCAAGATCTCTATCTGTTCAAGAAACACATCTGCATCCTGTTCCTCAGGAGAGATTAAATCAATCAGCAGAAGCTTCCCGCCAGGTTTGAGCACACGCATCCACTCGCTGACACATTGACGTATATTGGGAAAGTGGTGCGCGGCCTGGCGGCAGGCAACTAGATCGAAGCTGCTATCTTCACAAGGTATCGCCTGAGCATCGCCTTCCAGAAAACGGATGTTATGCAATTGTCGTGCCTCGGCCTCCTTTTGTGCAACTTCCAACATAGGTCGTGTGAGATCCAGGGCCACCACTTCCGCCGCATAGGGAGCCAGAGCAAATGCGGCGTGCCCACCACCGGTCGCGATATCCAATACGCGTTCCGTACCTGTGAGCACTGCAGCCTCCACCAGCCATGACAGATCCTGGCCACTCGCATGCACCTTACTAGTAACATAGTCCGCCGCCGCCGCTCCAAAATTGCTCTGCACCTGCTGAAGCTTTGCTCGCGTAGCCGCATCCTGAGAAATATTCTGCTGATTGATCTCAGACATCATTTTTCCTTTCATTAAAACGACGTGTACCTGTTAACAAGTATAATAGGGATTAAGTGATATGTCTAATGCTTATTTCTCTTTATTGTGATGCCTTTTGGCATCACAATCATAGGGAATGCGTTTACCACAATACCGTTCAATCAAATACCGAGAATGTCTCCCCTTTTCCGTATCCGTAGGGAGGAGCTGGCCTCCGCCCGGCCCCTGGCGTGTTACCCAACCGGGCGGAGGCCAGTTCCCCCCCTACGGATTTCCCTCGGATTTGTTGTATTTGAACGGGATTGGCATTTACGACGCCCAAATATAGCACACATACAATCTTGACTTTTGCTTTATGGATAGCACACATTACAAACAGTTGAGATCAAGAATAAGAGAGGGAAAATATGAGTTCAAACATTCCCAGGCCGATTGTACACTTGTAGAACGTGTGACGGTACATGTGCCTGACTCCGTGATGCTGATGGCAGATCAGGCAACACAATTTCTTTATCGAGTTACTGATGGACGTGTGGGCGGGAGACAATTCCACTACTCTATGCTTGTGCTACACGCCATTGGGCGCAAGAGTGGAGAACCTCGTCCTCATGCATTGCTCTATTTTCGGGATGGTGAGAACCTGGTTGTATGTGCATCAAATAATGGTGCGCAAAAAGCTGCCCGGCTGGTATCTTAATCTGCAGGCACATCCGCGTGTCTGGATACAGCATGGGCGTATCAAAAGGGAGGTGATTGCGGAGACGGTGGTAGATGAGGAAGAGCGGGAGCGGCTCTGGCAGATGTTATTACAGGTTCGTCCTAACTTTGCCGAATATCAAAAGTTTACGTCGCGTGTATTTCCGATGGTTGTTTTAAAACCGCTTCCCGGCGAAGGGGGCAAGCTAACAAGTCTAGAAAAAAGGATCACGCATGAGCAAATATGTTTTTGATCCCGTCGTCATTCATGAGATCAGCAAGAGGCATCTCGGCGAACAGCCCCTTGAGCAGATGTTTGCCAATATTGCAGCCGATCTAGCGGAGACTATCCTGGCGCAATCGACACCTCGAAGCCCTGGATCTTCAATAACGCAGGTGGAGTGATGTTGCAGATGAAGTTGTACCATGCTTCATTGAACTGAATATATCATGATCTGGGGAACGCCGATCGGGAGCGAGGGACATACGGGCCGTCACCTGGCCGAATTCTACGATACGGTGCTTGATGGAGAGGCATGGTATTACAGCGAGGGACAATTGACGCGCGATGTCTATACGCCAGGCGATCATGTCTTTGTAGGCAAGGGAGAGAGTTCGGCATGCATTATCCCGATCATGTCTGGATGATTGAATATGCACGCGGATCAATGCTTGCTCTGTTCCCTTTCGGATTGGCCGATGGTCTCTTCAGTACACTTGACTATAAGACATTATGGCAAACAGTAACGATCTATTTCTCGTTGCTCATGAAGAGCCTCTCCCGTGGGCAAAAGCTTGTGATGGGTACGCTGGTGGGATTGTCGCTGGCAACGTGGCTATTGAGGGGTGCGAAAGGGAAACGAGGTCGGCACAATTAATATGTAGCAACGTGTTATATCGGGCACAACAGGTTAATGAATGGCGCACCTCAACGTTTTTTTCCTCAGATCATACAAAGGCTAGCCAGTTTTTGCGGCGATGACTGAGAGGACACCATGCATCTGTTGGTCATATTCTTCAGGTGGCAACACAGGGATAGCGAAACCCGAACGAAATGATTTGGAGCGCAACCAGGTCCAGCGAACGAGATTATGTTCACTTGCAACCTCCAATATTAACGGTTGCCGATCTTTGAAGTATTTGAAATTGGAGGGATTGGCGATCGCGAAGAGGCGTGCCTCGCTCCAGGGAATACTTTGCATACGAGGAGTTATGCCAGAGACCATGATACCATAATCCGTAAGTGTCACCTGTTCGCGGGCTTTTATATACAGAATAGCGTACAGGGTGCCAACGGTAAGCAATGAGGCGAGCGCCCAGACGCCCAGGATAATGAGAAGTATCCCGATATGGACTGGGTGGGTTGAAGGAGCAGCTGTGTGCTTATTCACCGAAGACGAGACCGATAATAAAAGGTATCACTAGCGACACAAATAGTGTGACGGTTACAATTATTAGTAAGCGCCTGTTTGGAGCGCATTCTGATGGTCAATGGCAAGGAAACGGCCTGAGCATCGGGCACAGGTTGTTCTGTTGCAAGGAGGCTCTGATCGCCTTGAGCGGCAGCCTGTCTCTTCTGGTCAAAACGCTTCCAGGTACGCACGACGAAAACATAGAGAATTGCCAGCATCGTCCATACAATGGGCGGACCAAAGGTGTTGAAGAATAAGCCAGGCAAAAATTGTCCTTGCGCATTGATCGGACCAACGCTGGTGAGGATCCTGCGTAATTGCAATCAACCATTGAAACGCAGCGAATATCCAATACATGATAAGCAACCACCAGAATGTTTTGATACGAGGATCAGTCTTTACGACCCGTTTTTGTTGAGTAAACATGGCCTGTTTCATAATTTCACCTTTATATTCAATAAAGAAATGTTTTTCTGATACTTATTAACGTAATATGTCAACATATATACAACTATTTTCATGACGTGATAGATGCACGAGAGAAAAATGTCAGCGATGGTAATAGGGAGAGAGGCGTATCTGCCCGCGAAACGCCTAGCGGTAAGTACATGAGCATTACGTCGGGTCACGAAGCAGCGAACCTGGTGTCCTTGACGCTGTAGTTCGTGAAGAGTGCTCATGACGAGATTGCCGAAAGCGCCAGTCAGGAGGATTTTAGTGAACGATGGGGAGGCTTTTGGGAAAGAGAAACCCTACCCATCCTTTATTCTTCTTTTTACTATATCGTGCTTCAATAGTATAAGGTGATTGAATAAGCAGTGCTGATATTATATAATCTATAAGAAATGAGAAAACGACCGATTAAAACAGCTTCATCTAAAAATAGCACAGCAGATATCTTATTAAGGTATCTACTGTGCTACTACTCAAAACAAAAGTGATAGCATAATCATCACTTCTTGCGAAATGGCTCGAACAACATAGCATCAAGACTATTATGTCTACTCAATTTTCTCACATCTGATCTCATTGCATCTGACCTGAAAAACACCATATTGGTAAGCATTCCAATACCAATAAACACGAACACACCGAGCCAGAGTACAAAGTATTCTGTCATATCAACACCTCCAGCTTCTGCCAGGGTAAACAAACCTCATATCATTATCTCTTCTATAATATATACGTTTGAGTAACTCATTTGTAGCATATTCTTTTATATATCCACATAAAATTTATTATTTATTGGACTTCAGACTATCAGGCAGCTTCTTGATTATGCTTGCTTAGGGATACCATACTACCCTCAACGACCTCTAATGAGGATATACTGAGTTCTTTGTCACAAAGATCAACGACGATGGAAGCGCCAGGAGTTACTGTGCCACGTAAGAGCGCTTCGGCAAGCATATCTTCAAGCCGAGACTGAATAGTGCGACGCAGCGGTCTGGCTCCGTATGCAGGATCGTAACCGACATTGACCAGGAAAGTGCGAGCGGCTTCAGTTACCTGCAAGAAGATCGCTTGCCTTGATAAGCGCTGCTGAAGCTGGACAATCATTAGATCAGCAATTTTATGTAGATGCACGGCCTCAAGCGGGTGGAAAAACACGATATCATCTATGCGATTGAATAGTTCGGGCCTGAACAATTTCTGTACCATAGACATAACCTGTGTGCGCATATACTCTTGCGTGCTGATCTGAAGTTCTCCTGCATTTCTCTGCCCAGACGCGAAGCCCATAGTTTCAGACTGGATATAAGCGCTACCTTCATTTGATGTTAGAATGATGATCGTATGCCTGAAGTCGACGACCTGTCCTCGTGCGTCAGTGAGACGACCATCTTCCAGAATCTGTAACAGAAGATCAAAGACCTTTGGATGCGCTTTTTCAATCTCATCAAAGAGCACAATACTGTATGGACGCCTACGGACTCCCTCAGTCAATTGACCAGCTTCATCGTAGCCTATGTATCCCGGAGGGGAACCAATCAGACGAGCAACGGAGTGCGGCTCCATAAATTCTGACATGTCCAATTTCAGAAGTGCATTTTCGTCCCCAAAGAGACTTGCTGCAAGGGTATGGGCAAGGGCTGTCTTACCAACTCCAGTGGGTCCGACAAAAAGGAAGGAACCGATGGGACGATGACGATCTCTGATATTAGTACGAGAGCGGCGCACAGCTTTTGCTATAGCCTGGATTGCTTCGTCTTGCCCGACAACACGCTGATGAAGTTCGTGTTCAAGATTCAGCAATTGTTGCGCTTCTGGAGAGGCTATACGCGCCACTGGAATACCTGTCTGGAAAGCAACAACATCGGCAATGTCTTGCTCACTCACAATTGCATCACCTTGCAATACGTTGTGTCTATCCTGTTCAACTTTCCATAATTCCTGCTGCAATTGATGTTCACGCCTGAGTAAACGGGCGGCCAGTGGGAAATCTCGATAAGCGATAGCATGCTCTTTCTCGCGCTGAAGTATGACAATCTCGTCACGTCGTTGCAGAATCGCAGTCGGGAACAGCCGAGTGTTGTACATGGACACGTGCCGCTGCTTCGTCGAGCACATCAAGAGCTTTATCAGGCTGGAAACGATGCTGGATATAGCGGGAAGAGAGCTGTACTGCCGCAACCAGAGCCTCGTCGCCGATAGTGACGTGATGAAAATCGGCGTAACGCGAACGGAGTCCTTGTAAGATCGCCAACGTTTCCTGGAAATCTGTTTCCGCAACCTGTACAGGTTGAAAACGGCGTTCCAGAGCGGGGTCAGCCTCTATAAGGCGACGATACTCATCAAGCGTTGTGGCACCTATACATTGGAATTCGCCGCGTGCCAACATAGGCTTGAACAGATTAGCAGCGTCCATCGAACCTTCAGCACCACCGACGTTCAGCAACGTATGAATTTCATCAATAAAGATAACAATTCCAGGCCTACCAATTATTTCCTGCATAATCATCTTCAGGCGCTCTTCAAAATCACCACGAAATTTGGTACCTGCGGTAAGTAAAGCAGCTTCCAGAGAGACGACGCGGTAAGAACGTAAATTTTCGGGAACTCTTCCCTCGATAATACGCAGCGCCAATCCCTCGGCGATCGCTGTTTTCCCAACGCCTGCTGGTCCAATCAGCACTGGATTGTTTTTTGAGCGACGCGACAAAATTTGCATGGTACGCTCCAATTCAGCTTCACGCCCGATCATCGGATCGATTTCGCCTGCTAGAGCCGCTTTTGTGAGATCACGACTGACTGTGTTCAGCACGGGAGTCGCTCCGTAGCGTACCTTGTACTTAAGAGATACATCCACGTCATCAGCTTCTTCACTCTTGAAGACCGTTAATACTTCGCGCACGCTCTCCAATGTGATCGCAAAACTGCTCAATACGCCTGCCGCAATTCCGTCCTGTTCGCGTAGAATTGCAAGCAAGAGATGCTCAACACGGATCATTTCAGTCGAGGCGGAGGCAGCTTCCTCGCCAGCATGTGCCAGAACCGTACGTGTAGCCGGATGGAGCGCAGGTTCGCTTAAAATAGCTTTGCTGCTACGACCAACGACAAAATCCATTGCCTGGGATACCCGCTCGGTATTAGTGTGGAGAGATACGAATATGTCTTCAATAACAGGATCATTCAATCTGAGAAGGCCAAGGAATAAATGCTCTGTATTTACTAATCTGAAGCGTAACCGTCGGGCTTCCTCACGTGCATATACTAACACCTGACGTACTTCGTCGGTATATTTCTCTTGTCGGCCCATTATTTTACTCCTTATCGGATATATAATTGTTTCTCTTCTAATAATTATCGGACGAGAAGGAGTTTTAGAAAGGGTCAAAAATCCCCTGCCCTATGGGCGTTGTAAACACAGCATGGGCGTTGTAAACACAGCATGGGCGTTGTAAACACAGCCCCTACGGTTGGTGGCGTCATCTATTTAATCATCAATGCACAATGGTATCTTCAGGGATGTCAAGGAGGATCGCGGCACCAACTAGCGGGGCATTCTCTCCAAGGCTGGCATAGCTTAAATGGAGGGTAGAACCTACAAGCATTGCGTTAATTTTTTGTTGCAACAGAGACAGCAAGAATGGATTATTGAGTGCAATAGCGCCACTCACAGCCACCTCCTCCACTTTTGTTAATTGAGCAAGGTTGACCATGCCTAAAGCTAATTTCTCACAGAACGTTTCCCAGAACGCATGATCGCTCACAGATGCGATGGTATGCCCCAGGCGTAGTTCAAGCTGTCGACCGCCTGTAAATGTTTCCAGGCAACCGACCTGTCCACAGAGGCAGACCAGGGAATTGCCATCTAGTATCTGATGTCCAATATCGATAGAAACAGTCAGCGAAGTTGTGCCTTTACGAAGTTGAAAGGCCGCGCCAGTACCTGTAGAGAGTGTCAGATAAGCACAACGATCAGCATTCTGAATGGGACCAAATCTCTTCTCTGCAAGCAGACCACACACGGTATCATGCGCGAGACGCACAGGACAGTCAGCATAGTCCATTAAATCTTGAGCAAAAGGTTTGTCGATGTAATTCCGCATGTTGGGGCCGAAGACCAGCGAACGGCCATCCTTTGCAATGCGACCACCTATGGAGACACCGATACCCACGCAGGCAGGGATATTGTGTATGGCATCAATAATAGAATGCATCTGCTCATCATAGCTTTGCAGAGTCTGGAAGCGTGTCAGGAGGACAAATTCGGAGCTATTGAGGGTAGGGAACAGTCCTATCCGCGTGTTTGTGCCTCCGATATCGATCGCAATATAAGGGTAAGCATCCTGGTCAGTTGTATGAATATTGGTCATTATTGTTTCCTCAGTTTGCAGATTTGTCACAAGGAAGCAAGAGCAACTATGAACGGAGCAATTTTTTCAGCGCTACCCTATATACGCGTATCCGTTCAGGCTGGCAGAGTAATGTGATAATATGATACGATACGATACGCTCGATTAACGAGAGCATATCAGCAAGATTTACCACAACTAGCATGGAGAATACTACCCAGAATGGACGAGCAACAACGTACAGGAAATACCTACGGGTTAGAAGAGATTGAGACGAGCAAGCTGGAGGCATGGCCTAATCCAGCACCGGGAAGAGATTATGTCACACATATGGAGATTCCAGAATTCACCTGTCTGTGCCCAAGATCGGGTTTTCCCGATTTCGCCACGATCATTATAGATTATGTACCGGATCAGACAGTTGTAGAGTTGAGAAGTCTCAAGTTTTATATTAACCAGTATCGCAATCGACAGATCAGCCATGAAGCAGCAACAAATACGATTCTCGATGAGCTGGTCGCGCTCCTGTCACCCCGCTGGATGCGCGTTGTAGCGGATTTTACCGTACGCGGCAACATCAAAACGGTAATCTTTGCCGAGCAAGCAAGAGATGATTATCAGGGAGCGCGACCAGAGTTTCGACGCTATCTGCCCACGAATGGAATCTGACGCTCAAGTTCTATACTTAATAGGGTCGGTTCGTCCCACCTGGGCAAAACCATTGAGCCGTAAGAGACAGCTATCACAGGTGCCACAGGCCAGTTCATTGCCCTCATAACAGCTCCAGGTCAGTTCATAGGGCACGCGTAGTTCGATACCGGTACGAATAATCTGAGCTTTGTTCATAGTAATGAGTGGCGCATGGAAATGGAACGTGCGCCTATCTTGTGTCGAGGCTTTGGTAGCAAGGTTCGCCATATGCTCATATGCTGCTAAATACTCAGGGCGGCAATCGGGATAGCCACTATAGTCGATGGCGTTAATGCCAAGGAAGATATCATCCGCACCATTCACCTCGGCATAAGCTAACGCAAACGAGAGGAACACAGTGTTACGTGCTGGAACATATGTAACAGGAATATCATACGACATTTCTTCGACGCTACGGCTATGAGGAACGGGAATACTAGAGGTCAGGGCACTGCCACCAAATGAGCGTAGATCAATGGTCACACGCTGCTGCTTTTCTACACGATAGTAACGGGCCAGGGCGGTCGCTGCTTCAACTTCGCGCTGGTGCCGCTGTCCGTAATCAAATGAGAGCGTATGCAAGGCAAACCCATCGTGATGAGCTAGCGCCAATGCGGTCGCGGAATCCAATCCACCTGACAATAATACAACTGCTTTCTTACCCATGTGTTTGTTCTACCTTCCAGAGGATAGATGACCTGTTGCAAAATATGACTGTATTGTAGAAATCGAGCCATTTTATAACGACTCTCAATAGATTATGCACTGAAGCACTTCAGCATTTGGCTAACGACGCCACTATGACATTCATCTTTGAAGGAGGTGTACTATTTTTACGCAACACATGTCTTTGACCTATACACCTCCTACATCCAAACATTTTTCATGATAGGATGGATGAAAGAAAGTATATATGGATAGAAAAAGAAAAACGCCGTTATGCTTTCTGTGCATAATAGCGTTGGGGCGTGCCCGAGAGGGGTCGAACCTCCGACCTACAGATCCGCAATCTGTCGCTCTATCCACTGAGCTACGGGCACATCACGTACTCTTGTACGTGATGTAAGATACAGGATTTCAGCCGCATTTGTCAAGGGGTTTTTGAACATATTTATTTCATTAGAAAATTGCATAGCAGAACGCGACTCCCAAACGGGACCAGTGCTCAGGCCTCCGATATCTCTTTCTAGCAATTATCTAAAGAAAATATCGGAGACGAGCATGTGGCGAAGATGCACCAGAATCAAGGGAAGCACGTACTCAGTATGGCTTCGATGCCGCCCGATGTCAGATTCATAATCCCGTTCATGCGAGACCTTCAATAACATCACGCGCACGACCCAGTGCCTCCCGACGCACGTAGTAGTAGGCCCAGAGACCTTTTTTACGGCAATCTACCAGACCAGCATCGCGCAGAATACGCAAATGATGAGAAATGGTTGGTTGTTCTAACGTAAAACTCTCTACAATCTCAAAAACACACACCTCCCCTTCATGGCGACTGAGCAAGCTTAGAATACGTAGACGCGTGGGATCCGCCAGCGCTTTGAGCAAACGCGCCTGCGTAATGGCGTCATCCTCGTTCAGTGTCGGTACAAATTTAGGCACCATACCCACACCTGTACCAGCACCAGGTAGCTGCCTATGCAGCATATTCGTTGCATTTGCTGGTCCAGCCATCGCTGGTCGATTAGAGTTCCCCTGATTCATTGATGTCATAATCTTCTCCTTCCATCCTCCCAACCGGATGTCAATCTACACTAGAGACTAATTAATATGAAGGTTACTATATAAGCAACTGCATACCTAATATAATTATAAGACTCAATCCAAATCGCTATGACAGCGGAACGATCATTGACAATGCAGCTTCTCATTAAAAGAGAGACATAACTCAGTTTCTCGCTATCAGGTGGTATTGCTACTACGATTACTTGAAACATGTAACATAAAAGATCTTCACCATTATGCATCAGACAGGTCAAGAAAGGGATAATCCTATGCTGGCTCAGATCAATACAACAAAAAAGATTCCTTCTTATAATTTAGCTCTCCATCCAGGTAATAAAGTAGAGGTTATTGTCAAAAGCAAGTAACACCAGGGAGCCGAATGGGCTTGTAAATCACGCCCGTACATCATTGCATGTAGGGGCATGGTTTACAAGCCCATTCGGTTAGTACCGTATTATCGCTTCTCTTCAGGTCGTACAAGCAAATGGAGTTCCTGCAACTGCTTGTCATCGACGGGAGAAGGAGCGCCCAGAAGCAGGTCTTGCGCACTCTGCGTTTTGGGGAACGCAATTACTTCGCGAATACTGTCTTCATCAGCGAACAACATGACCAGGCGGTCCACGCCAAGAGCAATGCCTCCGTGGGGTGGTGCACCGTACTCGAAGGCTTCGAGCATATGACCAAATTGTTCATGAATCTGCTCATCATTCATATTCATAAGTGAGAAGACTTTGCGCTGCAATTCGGCCACATTGATACGCACACTGCCTCCACCGATCTCATAGCCGTTACAGATGATGTCGTACTGCTTTGCACGGATGTTCAGGGGGTCTGTATCGAGACGATCGATATGTGACTCGTCCATACCTGAGAAGGGGTTGTGTTCGGCATCGTAGCGCTTGCCCTCTTCATCGTAATGAAACAAGGGGAAATCGACAACCCAGCACAACGCCATCTCCTCAGCATCTATCAGTTTCAGGCGCTCGGCAAGTTTGACACGCAGACGGAAAAGCACATCATTACAGACTTTCGCGCTATCGGCAACGAACAGAAGCAGATCGCCGGGCTTTCCCTCCAGACGATCAATGATGGCCTGTACTTCTTCACTCGACATAAATTTAGGAAGGGGAGAACGAATTTCGCCATTCTCGTGGATAGCAAGCGAGACAAGACCCTTAGCACCAAGGGTACGTGCGAAGTCGGTCAGTTCATCGACCTCTTTGCGGCTATAGCCGCCCGCTCCCGGTACACGAATACCTTTGACCATACCCTGGTTCGAGAGTGCGCTACGAAACACGCTAAAGTTACCAGCACTGGCTAGATCCGAGATCTCGACGAGAGGGAGATCAAAGCGCAGATCGGGATGGTCGGTGCCATAGCGGTCCATAACGTCTTTATAGTGCAGGCGCGGAAATGGACGTGTCTTAATTCGTTTCTTTGTTGTCTTCTCGATCAGGAAGATCAGCATATCCTCAATCAGAGACATAACGTCATCTTCTGAGACAAATGCCATCTCCAGATCCAATTGCGTAAACTCGGGTTGGCGGTCAGAACGCTGATCCTCATCACGGAAACAACGCGCAATCTGGAAGTAGCGATCCATGCCAGCGACCATCAAGAGCTGCTTAAGCTGCTGAGGAGATTGTGGCAACGCGTAGAATTCTCCACCATACAGGCGGCTTGGTACGAGGTAATCACGTGCCCCTTCTGGTGTGCTTTTCATTAAGATAGGAGTTTCGATCTCCAGGAAATCCGCGCTCGTCGAGATAATCGCGCATGGCTTTGACGATGCGATGGCGTAGAATAATGTTGTCGCGCATCTTTGGACGCCGTAAATCAAGATAGCGATATTTCAAACGCAAGGACTCGTCGACCTGAATAGCTTCGCTATTGATAGGAAAAGGCGTTGTACGAGAAGGATTGAGGATCTCAACGCGTTCAGCAACGACCTCAATAGCGCCAGTGCTTAAATTAGGATTTTCGGTCCCTGCCAGGCGGGGTACAACGGTACCAGCGACCTGTATCACATACTCTGAGCGCAGTTCAGAGGCTACGTGATGTGCTTCAGGCGAACGCTCTGGATCACAAATAATCTGTGTCATGCCATAACGATCACGAAGGTCCAGGAAAATTAAGCCACCATGATCGCGCCGCCGATTAACCCATCCGGCAAGCGTCACGTGCTGCCCAACAGCATCTATATTCAGTTCACCACAGGTGTATGTACGATAATGCACCGCAAAACCCACGTCTCTCACGCTCCTTAATTATTAATTGTTGTGAAAAAATTACGTAACCAAACCCGATAAAGGTGGAAGTTAGCTCACACCCTTACTATGATACACATGTTTTCCCTAATGGTAAAGTGACGGAAACCAGTTGTGAAGCGGTTGCACTCTCGTTCGTTGCTGTCAGTAAGGAAAATCCCTTCCCAGCCGAATCTACAAACATGCCTTTTGCTACAGGAAGCGACGATGTTGCATATTGCTGCATTAACTTCATAGAGAGAGTAGTATCCGTTGCCACTCCACCTCCAGCGGCTCCACCTGCTGCTACTTGCAGATCCAGAATACGTGGCCCAACTCCATTTACACCTGTCGCCACGATATACAGGTCTGTTGGTCCTGTAGCTAGCAACGTAGCGCCGGGGACAGATAACGGTGTTAGAGAAGGTGTCACTAGAGATGCTGGAGTAGGAACAGGTCTCTGCGCATCGGTAAAAGTTGTGGAGCTGACCGTCAATGGAGAGGCAAGCGTAGGAGAGATTTGCACACTCACAGGACTCGGACTGCTACTCCCTACTGGGAGACTCTGGATGGTGCCATCGCTGAAGAGGAACAACAACTGCGTCTTTTGAGCCACATTCAAAGCTGCCACACTGACAATCGTTTTCGAGATAGAAATCACCATTTTCGTGGGCGGATTGAATGGCTGAGCAGCTGTAGTTAGCTTATAGTTGAGAATCTGGTATTGAGTAGACGAGGTCTGAGGAATCAGAACAACAGACACATCATTGTTGGCAACGCTGACAAAATTCGGTGTATAGCCCTGAGGAATAGTAATCAGTTCATTTTTCGGCCTGAACGTAGGGTTATTCTGAGGCACCAACAAGCTTAGCCCATAACTTCCCTTACCAGGAAGTGAAGTGAGGGCAATGATCTGCGTACCATCCGTGGCAATCGCCTTAATCTGAGTTGTAGCTGGCCCTCCAACAGAGACCACATTTCCCAGTTGCTGTCCAGTTAATGAGTGAAGATTGTTATCACTAGCCAATATATACGTCTGTTTCTTCCCTGCATTATCCTGAACTACTACCACATTGTTGGCCTGCAAATTTGTACTACCGCTATTAATTCCTGTAGTAGTAGTACTGACGCAAGGCAATGAGGCAATATTATACTGATGATTATAGGCTGTGATCGCCTGTTGAACTGTTCTGGTAAGCAAAGCCTGCAATCTATTAAATTGCAGATTTTGCGCACTATTGAGTGAACTGGTCTGCATACTCAGCAATTTTGTGCGAGCCTGCGCCAGTTCTTGTAGTGCATTGGTAGGATTCGTGTTTATATCACCCTGGGATTTTGTAATCAGTCCATTGACAGTAGTAAACCCCGCATCAACATCGACAATACTACCACGTGCACGTAGAAAGAAATAGAAGCCACTCGCAATAATAGCAAGGATCAGGAGTGCACAAAGCGCTGCAGTGGGATAGAGCAGACGATTTCGCCCGGCCTTTGTAGCCTTCACCGCAGGTTGAGGTGCAGTAGTAATAGTATCAGGAGAGGCGAACGAACCAGCAGGAACATGCAATCCCAGGCCTGGAGAATGAAGGCTATCCGCGTGCATAGGAGAGAGCAAGGGAGTACTGGGAAGGCGTCCCAATAAAGCCGTATCGCCACCTATCTCAGGTCCCGCTCCAACCCGAACTGGATAACGCGCATTTGGTGGTTCCCAGCCTACCTCCTGTACACGTATCACTATCGCAGTGATATTATCAGGGCCACCGTTCTCATTTGCCCGCTCTACAAGATGATAGACACTTTCTTGCGGCACATACTTATTAACAATCGCACGCAATTCTTCATCGCCCACAAGACCGGACAGGCCATCAGTACACAGAATAAGCAAATCGCCTTCTTCCAGTTGTTCTGTAAAGACATCCACATCTACCTCAGACTGGGTACCGAGACAGCGTGTAATCACATTGCGCTGTGCATGCGAACGCGCCTGGTCTTCCGTCAACAAGCCCGCGCGAACCTGTTCAGCAACCCAGGAATGATCCTGCGATACCTGCTTCGCCTGAGCATGACGTATCAAATAGGCACGACTATCTCCGACATTTGCAATATACGCAAGGTTTCCACGCAAAACTGCCGCTACACAGGTCGTACCCATGCCGCTACGCAACATGTTCTCAGCGGCACGTTGATGAATCAAGGAATTTGCACGTCTTATCGCATGCAACAACGAAGTGGCGACATCTTCGCTATCATCCTGATAATAAGAATAACTGACTGTATCTACAGCGATTTCGCTCGCCACTTCTCCCGCTGCATGTCCACCCATGCCATCGGCCACAATAAAGAGCGCCCCCTTCCGTGCCATCACTTGCGGGTCTTTTGGGATGACATACGCCATATTATCTTCATTATGGGGGCGTTTGCGGCCAACATCAGTTAGCTGTGCGACATCGAGCCGGAGTTGTTTGGACAACGCGCTTCTCTCCCGTACTTCAAGCTCTCACTATGTGCATATGAATACCAGGCAGTTGCTGGAAATTTAGGCTATAATACACCGACGCAAAGAAAAACGCAACGTGCCAGAGATTTCGCACATCGTCGCGGTCTTCCTCAACGTTTTATCAATACCGCTTACTGCATCTGAGTATACTCTCTCACAACCCGGCATGCAAGATATTTAGCATCCGGTACTAAAATTGTCGCCAGGAGAGAACAAATATAAGCGGGAAATTGTTGGCGCTCGCGCTCTTTTGTGATATTCTCTTCCCAATCACTATTTCCATAAACAGAATGGTAAACTTAATATGGTACTATCGGTACAAACAAAGCTACTTCGTTCTATAGACGAGCATCTCGCCTCCTATGTAGAACTATGGCATCAACTCGACAGTAGCAACAGACTTCCAGATAATCAAAGCTTCCTCACTCCACTTGCTACCATTTTGCAACAAAGAGGACTACAAAGCCAGTTACTAGATCAACAATTGCTCTATGCTGAACTCAAGAACGAGGCTCCTCGAACACTTCTCTTCTACTCCACTCCGCGGCTCAGTTCACACGGTATACAAGAATTAACCGATATTGCTGCCCTGCTTTCGGCTCTGGATGCCTGTAAAAAGGTCCTGGGCTTCGTACCAGTGAACATCCAATGGTTGCTTGATGGAAATGGAACCGGAGCGAAACAGAAAGAACTGGGAATGCTACAATCTGATGGCTGTATCTGCTATCATCCAACAGATACAGGATTGGTAAGTGACGGAACTCCTACGCTGGCACTCGCTACAAAGGGACATCTGCATGTAGAATTAGCAGTACAAACAGCTAGCGGCACTATCGAGTCTATGCATGGAGGCATCGCACCAGATGCGCTGTGGCGGCTGCTGTGGGCATTGGGCACACTGAAAGATGCACGCGAGGATATCCTCATCGAAGGTTTTTATGAGACGCTAACCTCCATGCAAGATGATGTAATAGCGCAGCTACATACGCTGCCTGATGGCACCCATGAGTTGACACAACATTGGGGTATCCCTCACTCACTGATGAGCCTACATGGCTTTCAACTCCACTATGTCCACTTCCTTCTCCCTACTTGCACAGTGAACAGTATTACGAGTGATGCGCCATCAACAAATACAGCGAACGAGCAAACAGAAACATTCCTGCCAACCCAGGCAAAAGCAGAGGTGGAATTCTACCTTGTGCCAGATCAAAATCCACAAGATATCTTTAATAAGCTAGAACGTCACCTACACAAGCAAGGTTTCTCTGATGTGCAGGCACGGATACTCTCAGCCGCCAGCCCTTTGAGCACACCTGTAAACAATTCATTCATACAAATGGCAATCTCTGCTACAGAAAAAGCATATGAACAGAGACCGCATGTGCTACCAACAACGGTTGGAAGCTATACATCGCCTGCACGATGGATGAAAGATGGAATGCCAATTGTTTTTATGGCAAGAAATAACTACAACATAGAGAGCGATACAAACGCCTTTGCGAGGATTATTAAGCAGATAGCGTTACTTATAGAAGGGATGACTTATGCAACTGGTACAACTGAATGAGCATACCTGGGTGATTCAGGGTGGGGGAAACATTGGCGTCATCGCACATGAAGACCGTTGCCTGCTTATCGATAGTGGCATGGATAAAGATACCGGGCGCGACATTTTGAAACAGGTCAGAAAGTTGGGATTGACGCCAACCGCGTTGCTAGTGACGCATGCACATGCAGATCACTTTGGAGGAGCACAATATCTTGTAGGACAAACAGGATTGAAGGTCTATGCAACGCGCATTGAAGCAGGAGTGATGGCGAGTCCTATTTTAGAGCCGCTCTACCTCTTCAGCGGGGCACAACCACCACGCGAACTACAACATAAGTTTCTCATGGCGAAGCCCTGTCTGGCAGATATTATCCTGGCAGGCAATGAAACTTCGATAGATCAAATTCCTGTGCAGGTCATCTCACTACCAGGGCATAGTCTGGAGCAGGTAGGAGTTGTATTCGGCGAGACAGTATTCGTTGGCGATGCGTTTCTTACTCCAGATATTCTTGATAAACATCGCATTCCATTTTACAGCGATGTGCAGATAGGACTTACGACGCTGACAACCCTGAAAACACGAACCGACTCGTTTAAGCATATAGTAGCAGGGCACGGAGAGATTTACACAGCCACAGGACAGGCTAATCAGGCTATTGACTATACGATACAGCGGTTAGAGGATATACTAGAGAACGTACGTGGAGCACTTGCTGATGGGACACCACGCTCTCTAGCCGATATACTGAGTACAGTAGCCCATGTGCAGGGAGCAACAATTAACGCACTATCACAATATGTCCTGTATCAAACAACTATCCAATCGGCACTCAGTACACTTTATGCACGCGGAGAAGTCCATCCGCTTTTCCAGCAGAATTCTCTCCTCTGGAACAGGGGCACAAAAGAGTAAAGAGTTATAATTCTGTTACCTCGTGTAATCGAGAGACGTTATACAGCCATAGGAGATTGCTGTCGGTATGCATATAGGGATTAACGCGCAATTGCTCTCTTTCAGTCAAAATTATCGGAATGGTGGTGTGAGCCGCTATATTCGTTACTTATTGACAGAACTGGCAAAGCGACCTGGAGAACACGAATACACCGTATTTGTGAATGGAAACGAGGTCGTTGAGCGTCTTAATGCCCACCATCCGCAGATTACCTATCTTTCCGCTCCGTGGCCTGAGTCTCGTCCAGCAGCACGAGTGGCATGGGAACAGTTCACGTTGCCAAACTTGCTACGTCAGAAACATATCGATGTTCTCCACTCACCAGTGAATGTACTGCCGACCTGGTTGCCATCCAATTGTGCAACAGTCGTTACATTGCACGATCTGGCATTTTTACGCTTTCCCGAGGTGCTTACACAGGCAAAACGCATGTATCATCGAGCATTTACCGTTCGTAGCTTACGCCACGCAACCAGGCTGATCGCTGTTTCTGAGAGTACGCGGCAGGATATCCATGAACTGGTAGGAATACCGCTTGAACGCATACAGACCGTCTATCCCTGTATCAATGAGCACTTCTCAAACGTTATTGAAGAGGAACAGGTAACGATGTTCCGGCAGAAAAAGGGACTCAGCGAAGGCTATATCTTGTACATGGGAACATTGGAACCACGAAAGAACATTCCAACGCTTCTTGATGCATATGCGCAGTTACGTCGAAACTCTAGAGTGCGCGAAAAGCTTGTACTGGCTGGTGGAAAAGGCTGGTTGTACGATGCAATATTCGAGAAAGTGCGTCAGTTGAATATGGAAGCAGACGTGATATTCCCTGGCTTTGTCGCCGATAGCGAGCAGGCACTATGGTATGCCGCTGCTTCAACCTTTGCTTATCCATCTCTGTATGAAGGTTTTGGTTTACCCGTTGCGGAAGCACTTGCCAGTGGAATTCCCACAGTCACATCCAATGTCTCTAGCCTTCCAGAGGCGGGAGCGGGAGTAGCACTATGCGTCAATCCTCGCGATGTGCAGGCATTAAGCGAAGCATTATACAAATCTCTCAATGATACAACGTTCCGTCAGCACTGTCAGCGTATGGCGTCCTCTATTATCCAACGTTTCTCAGCTGCAACCATGGCCGCGCAAACAATTACGGTGTACGAGCAAGCTGCAAGAAATGGGCAACAGAGACGTTCTCATTATATATCGTCAATTTCATAGGAAAGAAAATGTGGCTGAGTCGTGAATAGTAGTGAATTATCGCGCATTATGCAAATTGAGCAGGAGCCAACAGTACCTATGCAACAACAAGGAACAACTGGCTCAATAACAAAACTGATTTCGCAGCGGCGTTCGCATCGTCGGCATTGGCGCATGGTCGAATATGTTGTTATGCTCTTACTGGATATAATACTCATACATCTATCCTTTCAACTGGCCTATTATATTCGTTACAAAGTTATTGGTAGAGGCGATTTCCTCAAAAATATCGAAAAGTCTCTGACGGGGAATACTATTAATACGTAATTTTACTTCTCATGATCCTGGTTACTTTGTGCCACTGGAAAAATGGATTATTACTGGTCTCATTGTCATTTTCGTCTTACGTGGCCTTTACAAAATTCGTCTAACCGGTAGTTGGTTTCATCAAGCAAAGACAATCGCCAGTGCTACAACAGTAGGATTAACACTCCTCATTGCTTATTACTTTGTTTTTCAAGCATCAGTTGATTCTCGTCTACTTGTGCCATTTGTATGGGCAGCAATTATTGTCGTTCTCTGCATAGCACGATTGGTTGTCTCAGGAATAATGGGTATTCTCCATCAATTAGGTCTTGGTAAAACGCGGTTGCTGGTGGTTGGTTCTGGTCGGCTGGCAAAGATGGTGATGCAGCATATAGTCGCCAATCCTAATCTGGGCTACTCGATTGTGGGCTTTTTAAACGACATGAATGAACCACCCGGCGATTTTGGGCGTTTTAAGATGATTGGAACGCTGAATGATCTGGGAATGGTGATTCGCTCGATGTTTATCGATGAAGTCATCATTGCATTGCCTTCACATCTGAACCAACATGCCATTAGAAGTGTGAAGATGTGTGAGCGTCTGGGTGCCTCCTTTAAGCTCATTCCTGATTTATACGAGATGAGCCTCTCACGTATCGACATGGAGACGATTGAGGGCATTCCCCTGATTGGTATCAAGCAAGTCTCGTTGAACACGACACAGCGTTTTATTACCCGCATGGTCGACATCTGTGGCGCTATATTGATTCTGCTGCTTGGTTCACCGCTCTGGTTATTGATCTCTTTGATCGTGGGTATCAGTTCTTCTGGTCCGATCATCTATAGACAATGGCGCATCGGTCAAAAAGAAAAACCGTTCCTCACGTATAAGTTCCGTTCGATGTATAAAAATGCAGATGAGCGGCTGGAGCTATTGCTGAAAAACAACGAGGCTCATGGGCCAATTTTCAAAATAAAGGACGATCCCAGAATTACTCCTATTGGTAAATTTCTGCGCCGCACCAGCCTGGATGAGATTCCGCAATTGTTTAATGTACTCAAAGGCGAAATGAGCCTGGTAGGACCGCGCCCTCCACTACCACGCGAGGTCGATCTATATGAAGACTGGCAGAAGGGACGCCTGACAGTGAAACCCGGCCTGACCGGTCTATGGCAGGTACGCGGTCGCAGTGATATCAGTTTTGATGAAGGGGTGCTCATGGACCTGTATTATATCGAAAACTGGTCTTTGCGCCTCTACTTTAAGATACTCCTGCGCACTATTCCAGCCGTAATTTTCAGTCGAGGAGCCTATTAATCTCATGAAAGTTGCGTTAGTTCATGATTATCTAAATCAGATGGGTGGTGCAGAACGAGTAGTGCTGGCATTGCATGAGATTTTTCCTGATGCTCCCATCTATACCTCCATCTATGATCCAGAGCGAGTCGATCCTGCCTTTCAGCGTATGGATATTCGCACCTCGTTCATGCAAAAGTTCCCACTGGTGACGAAACATCACCAGCCATATCTACCTTTTTATCCCTTCGCGATGGAACGGCTTGACCTGCGTGGCTACGATCTTGTTTTGAGCAGTTCAAGCGCCTTTGCCAAGGGCGTTATTACACGTCCCGAAACAATGCATATCTGTTATTGCCACACGCCGATGCGCTGGTGCTGGAATTATGACGAATATGTTGAGCGCGAACATCTTGGTAGGGTGGCACGCAGCATACTCCCATTCTTTATTACGGGATTACGTATCTGGGATCAGACCAGTTCGATGCGTGTCGACCATTTTATTGCCAACTCACCGATAGTAGCTGAACGCATTAAAAAATACTATCGACGCGACGCCGTTGTAATTCCTCCTCCAGTCGAGGCCAGCCGCTTTCCTTTTGACCCTTCCAGCGTACCTGAAGATTACTTTCTCATTGTCAGTCGGCTGGTTCCTTACAAACGGGTCGACCTGGCAATTGAAGCATGTAATCGGCTTCAACTGCCCCTGGTGATCATCGGAGGGGGACGCGATCTGGAAGCATTGCAGAAGCTCGCGGGACCAACTATTCGCTTTCTAGGCCGTCTTTCCGATGCCGAGGTGCTTCATTACTATACGCATTGTCGGGCGCTTCTTTTTCCAGGCGAAGAAGATTTTGGCATCACGCCATTAGAGGCTCAGGCTTCAGGTAGGCCCGTCATTGCCTATGGGGCTGGTGGTGCTCTGGCATCCGTGATCGATGGCGTTACAGGCATATTTTTCCGTGAGCAGACAGTGGAGAGTCTGGCTGCCGTCCTTGCGACCTTCAATGAGCAGATGTTTCAGCCAGAGAGTATTCGCAATCACGCACTTGAGTTTGACACGCCACGTTTCCAGCGACGCATCCTGCAATTTATCGAAGCCAAACTACAGGAAGGCAAGCCGAAGACAACACGAACCTCCACCAGCGACCTGGTCCATTAAGCTCGTCATGGTTGACAAGGCCAAACAGAGCTATTATAGTACGACAGGAGCAAGGCAAAGACGCTATTCTCTGTCCCTTCTCCCTACAGGTATAGTAACGTCGCTCAAGTATTTGCAAAGAGCAAGAATACCTCTAGCAGGTACTATTCTGCTAAAAGTGTAGCGTTTGCGCACAACATGTTATAATTAATTCGTCATCAAAAAGAAACGCTCACATTTACAAGGAGTACTTAGCATGCAAGGACGACCAGGTCAGGGCCGCGAACCTGGGGATCGGCCCTCGGCTCGGCGAATTGCTTCCCTTAATGGAACTGGGAAGCAACCTTCTATTCCTCAGCGTCCTCCCAGGATGGGCCGTGTGAACAGACCATCCACGATACCAAGAGTTGCACGTCCACAGCGCGAAGTAGCGGAACCGAGAAAATCACGCCGACGCCTGATTATCATCACAGGGATTCTGGCGGTAGTTGCTATCTTCGCCTGTATTGGTAGTTATGCGATTTATAATGTTGTCAATGGCATTAGCGCCAGCGCTGGTGCTGCAACAACCGCAGGTAGTTTCCTTGCGGCACTTTCCAGCCGCAATTATGATCAAGCATATCAGTATCTCGGTCCCGCTATTACACTTTCAATGCAAAAAGATCAATTCAAGCAACAAGCACAGAATCTTGATCGCTGTTACGGAGCAGTAAAAAATTATACAGAAGTGCAGGGAAGTGCAACCAATCAGGGAAATAGCCAGAGCTACAGTTATACCATCACGCGTGAAAAGCTGGCTAAGACCTATAATCTTCGCCTTACCCTCCAACAGGATCAATATGATCCGAACACCTGGAAGATTACCGACTATGGGGGTGATCTTGGACCAGGTTCAGTCGGCACCAGCCTGTAAGTGATCTCGGCTTCAGATCGAGCGTTGCCGTTCAGGAAAAAGCGTTCTGCCCTGTAATAGCCTGACCAATGATGAGCGTATGGATATCGTCGGTCCCTTCATAAGTGAAGACCGATTCCAGATTGTTCATATGGCGGCTGATAGGATATTCCAGGGTAATACCATTGGCACCTAGAACGGTACGCGCTTCACGGGCAGTCTTCAATGCTTCACGCACATTATTGCGTTTGGCAATAGAGACCTGCACAGGATGGAGCAGTCCTTCATCTTTTAATCTTCCCAGTTGTAAAGAAAGTAATTGCGCTTTCACCAGTTCCGTCGCCATATTGACCAGTTTCTGCTGTACCAGTTGGAAGCTGGCGATGGGACGCTTGAATTGTACACGTGATTTTGCATAATCCAGTGCGGCTTCATAACATGCGCGTGCGGCCCCTGTTGCCCCCCAGGCAATGCCATAGCGAGCTTCATTGAGGCAAGAGAGAGGTCCACGCATACCACGCACTTCTGGAAGCATAGTAGAAGCTGGAATGCGGCAATCTTCAAAGTGCAATTCTGAGGTTACAGAGGCCCGCAGCGAGAGTTTATGGTGAATATTACTTGTCGTAAAACCAGGCGTCCCCCGTTCGACGAGAAAACCACGCACGCCATCTTCGGTACGTGCCCACACAAGAGCGACATGCGCCATTCCGCCATTGGTAATCCACATCTTTGTTCCATTGAGGATATAGGAATCGCCATCTCGTCGCGCGGTAGTAAGCATACTGGCGGGATCACTTCCCGAATCGGGTTCGGTCAGGCCAAAACAACCGATTGCCTTGCCCTGTGCCATACGTGGCAACCAGTGCTGCTTCTGCTCCTCAGAGCCATAAGCGAAGATCGGGAACATCACCAGCGAACCCTGCACAGAGACGAAGGAACGCAGACCACTATCGCCCGCTTCAAGCTCCTGACAGGCCAATCCATAGCAAACAGCATTCAAACCAGCACAGCCGTATCCCTCAAGGTGCATACCCAGCAACCCAAGTTCAGCTATTTCAGGGATAAGATTCTCTGGAAACGTGCCGGCCTCGAAATGCTCAGCAATGACAGGCAATACCCGCTCTTGCACAAACTTACGCACGGTATCACGCACCATACGCTCTTCCTCTGAAAGGAGATGATCGATATTATACAGGTCGCTGGCTGATGGGAGTTGTTGTTCAAGAGTTGTATGTGCCATAAAACGCCATTTCCTTCTTCACTAATGCTGAGAAGCAATACACTCGTTATTATAGCGCATATTTTCATTGGATTGCCCAGGTATGTGATGCACAGGAGCTTGTGTCAGTTCTCATTGAAAATGAAAACAACCAGCGAACCAGGCATAAATGGATCGCCTGATTCGCTGGTTTCCTGCGGTCTATGGTTGCTTAACAGAATAAGATATTAATGTCCGGTAAGCACATCGCCACAAACGATAGGATCGCTACCTGTCTGTGTCGTTAAATTTGTTGTCTGATGAACATTCACATACCAGCCAGCATCAGGCACAGACGAAACGCCAGCAATAACTGTAGTGGCGCTTCCTTTGCCTGTCTTATCCGCAACAATAGGCTTCAGCGTATAGAGCACTTTGCCTTGATTACCGCATCCTCCATTATAAAGGTTAGCAGCATGAACGGTATTAGGAGCAAGTCCCTGTAGAGAAAGCATTACCGTTAAGGTTCTATTCGCCAATTTCAACTGAGCATTGCCACTCGCAGCTTGACTTGGAGATACGGCAGCAGCCATTGGAATATGAATATTCTGTGCACTGGTCGCCTTTAAATTGGGGGTAACAATGTTGCCACAACTAATCGGCATAGATTGCAGATCTGAACTCATGGCAGGACCATTATGTACATTGATATACCAACCAGTCTCTGGAATGCCTCTAGTGACATTACTGATAGTTGATGTGCTGGTACCGATGCCTGCCTCATTCGCCACGATATCCTGTAAAGAGTAAACGACACCTCCCTCTTTTGCACACGTTCCAGCATGAATATGAGCAGGATGCTTGCTCTTAGGTGCAAGTCCAAGCAGCGTGATATTTACAGTCAATGCATGGCTGGCAGGATCCCATGCCAGTTGAGCTGAACCTGCAGGACTATGCTGGAGTACCGCACCAGCATTCAATGCTACATTTTTCACTGCTGTGGGCCTGATACTGGCCGCTGGTGCACTGTTCGAGTTACATGCTGCTAGCAGCAAGACGCTTGAAACAAATGCGATTGTGGTGAGAATAGTTTTGCGTGGAGTAAAAGACATGGTTTATGAATTTCCTTTCCCCTCTTACGACATAATGAAATCTATCTTATACAATATATTATACCACCGCTACTAAATCGAAAAACTATATATTATTGTAAATACATGTATAAAGATTGAAGCCTCTTTTTTAAATTTCTTTGGTAAGTACCGAATTCACAAATGTGGGGGTCTCTGGAGAGGAAGTGAGCGCATCTTCCGTCACTTCCTCTATAGGCAGAACGGTCCGCTGTGGCACAGACCTTCGGCGGTTAACCTGAATCCTTCTTTAAGCAGGAGCTAGCAGGGTATAGACCAGGAATTATACCTCATAGTATAATAATGGACAAAAGACAACTCATAATTTGGAGAGCATGTGTACCACATGAAAAATTTCTGGCAAACCTTAGAAAAACCTATCTTTATTCTGGCACCGATGGAAGATGTGACAGATACCGTGCTCAGGCAAGTTATTGCCCGCTACGGCAAGCCGCATGTTTTTTTTACCGAATTTACCAATGTCGAAGGGATGTTTTCAAAGGGAGAAAAACATGTCGTCCATAGACTGCAATACAACGAAATGGAGCAGCCACTTGTCGCGCAAATCTGGGGGTCTGAGCCTGAGAACTTTTTTAAAGCAGCAAGAAAACTGATCGGTATGGGGTTCAGTGGGGTAGACCTTAATATGGGATGTCCCGCCCAGGGTCCAGTAAGTCGAGGGGTCTGCTCCGGCCTGATTAATGATCGGCCACGTGCTAAAGAAATTATTGAAGCAACAAAAGAAGGGGCAGCAGGTATGATACCTGTGAGTATCAAAACACGCCTCGGCTTTCGAGCAATTGACTTCGAGTGGATACACTTTGTCCTTGAACAGAGACCAGCAGCCTTAACTGTTCACCTACGCACCGTGTCCGAAATGTCTAAGGTTCCAGCCCATTGGGATAAACTGAAAACGGTTGTTGAGATGAGAGACGCACTGAGTCATGAAACGTTGATTATCGGGAATGGAGATATAAAATCGCTTGGCGAGGCGAGACAAAAAATAGCAGAAGCCAGTGCAGACGGTGCAATGGTCGGCAGAGGCATCTTTGAAAATCCTTTCCTCTTTTCAGACACTATGATCACTGATAAAACACCGGAGGAAAAAATGCACCTGTTGCTTGACCATATGCATCTTTGGCAGGAGACCTGGGGTACAAGCAAACACTTTCCTACTCTACGTAAGTTTTTTAAAGTCTATGCGAGTGGGTTTCCAGGCGCACAGGAACTACGAATACAATTGATGGAAACGCAAACGCCTGAAGAAACAGAGCAGCTCGTTACATCTTTTTTGCAGGCGCTCTCTTCTCCTGAACGATCCCGAGCTTGATCTTACCTGCGCTTGCTAAAATGGCATATGAGGAGAGGTGCGATTGGGAAGAGTGGACGCAGAAAAACACAACGCTGTGTTTATCCGGTCACTATCAGGTGGTAAGAAAAACTCCGTCTTCGCAAAGAAAAAGTATTCTTTCACGACACGTGCGGAGAAAGCTATACGAGCACGTCACTTATCTCGCCTACAAGCTTCTGAATTTCACGCAACCGACGTTCTGCTAATTCGACATTCTCTAATGCCTGGGCCAAAATACGAGCCTCTAACGAGGGATACGACTCAGCAATCTCTGGATCAATAGAGCCGCCCACAAGTTCAAGAGCGCGACTCAGATTGTCTTCAATGGTTGCAGTTAACATAGATTGTACCTCTCCAATTTCCAGATTATGGACGCTTCTGACTGAGACTCTCTTTATCCTACCAGTACACAACAGCACGCTCTTCGTATCATACATCCTATTGCTCATTACGTACACTGAAGACGAATAGTTACAACAAAGAGCTCAAGATTTTGTCTGCCTTCTGTATCTAAGTCCTATATTACACCAGACGAAAAAAAACCCCAAACAGGGGCACCAACATTCCTATCAAAGTCACCTCTAAAGTACCATTTTCATCCTGCTCTCTTATCGTTCAGCTTTTTGTAAATAATTCAGCATATTATCCACTATATGGAAGATAAAAATTTGCTTAGAATCGTATAGAAGTGCTTTATTTGTTTATTTCTTACTTTTGAGTATGGTACAATTATACAAGTTCGTGGTGAAGGCGAATTGCCTCAGGTGATAGCGAAAAGAGTTGTCCATCTGATCTGACCAGTATATACATGCAATGAAAGAAGGAGAATTCTATGGCGAACTATGCAGAACATCATGCGACAGTGACAGTTAATGCGCCCGTGCACCAGGTCTATTCGCTGTTTTCGCATTTCAACGACTTTCCTAAATTCATGAGTTTTGTTAAAGAGGTTACCTATTCCGATGACCAGCACAGCCACTGGGTTGCAGAGGTTGCTGGACGCCACGAATGGGATGCGGTCAATGAGAACTGGGTTCCTGATCAGCAGATTGGTTGGCATTCGACCAATGGCCTTGATAACTATGGGAAAGTAACATTCACGCCTTCTGGCTCCAACCAGACCCAGGTCGATGTCTATGTGAACTACAATCCGCCCGTTGGCGTTATTGGCGACATTGGTGAGAAAATGGGTACGGGAGTCGCTTTGAAAAGGCACTACAGAATGATCTGACCCACTTCGCTCGTATGGTCGATGAGGCACCTGCAGGAGCACTCGACCCTAACTCATCGAACTATCTATTCCATGGCGAGAGTGCCGCAGCAAAAGGTACTACCACTCAGGGGCAAAACGAGACGATGTATAATGATCCAAATCAGCCCCAGTATAGCGAGGGAACACGCGTCACTACCGACCGCGATATCACTGGCACAACCAACCAGGATCTGGCAACTGACAACGTTAATACAGTCACACCTGGCAACAATCCTTCCACAACGAACTACTAATTTCTCTACGTAGTAGAGGAGTCAAAAAAGCCTGAAGAGGCGCTGGCACTGCCCATTATTTGTAGTGCCAGCGCCTTTTCTCACACAGCGAAATACTTTATACTTCCACACGTGTTCTAAGTAGTAGATTTCGCGTACATACTAGTGCTTGCAGAAAGTTATGTGTATGGCAAAGAATAACAAGCAATCTTCCAAGGAAAATAATACAGCATCAGACGATGAGAAAGCATTGCACACACTGGTTGACCTTATAGATCAGGACATCGAAACACTTGTCTCTATCCGCATACGGGCAGATGAGAAGATCGACCAACACCAGCGCAGAATCGAAAAAATTACTGCTAACCTGGGACGACCACGTTTCCTTTACTTCATCTTATCTTTCGTGCTCCTCTGGATTATTAGCGAATCTGCTTCTTACAGCAACAGGCAATGGCACCTTCGACCCTCCACCCTTTTACTGGTTAGAGGGGACTTATCGGCTTAAGCGCTTTATTAATGACCACCGTTGTCCTTATCACACAGAATAGACAGGGAAAGGTAGACGAGCAACGTCGACACCTGGATCTCACGATCACTCTGCTCACGGAACGCAAGGTAAGCAAACTGATCGAGCTGGTGGAGGAATTACGCCACGATATACCATCCGTCAAAGATCGCCATGACCCTCAGGCCGAGGTGATGAAGGAGATGGCCGATCCCGATGCGGTCCTTAGCTCATTTAACCGTGCCATGAGTGAAACCACGTTAGAAGATAGTTGATACATATACATTTTTCAATATATAAGTGAATTTGGTGTCAATTGGTGTCAAAAACATTGACTTTTCCAGGGAGATAGGTTATAATCCAAGTGTTCCTAAAAAATGAACGAATATCCAGGGAAACAAAAAGACCCTGGCACTAGGCAATAGGCCTGGCATTGGTAATCCGAAAGGAGGCATGCAATGCTACTGACCAAGAAACCAATCCGCTTATTAGGGGTGGTATTTCAAATTGACTAGGAGCGCCCGTAGAAGCGGGCAGTCCGAGCCTCTGGACGTCTGACTGTTCCTGGTATACTGACTGCATCTCATTATAAAAGAGCTTTGCAATGTCTTTGTCGACGACAAACGTCGCACGGAATGTCAGAGGGAAACAGAGGAGTTACTGACCTCATATTCTCAGTAATTTCTTAACCTATGTGGAGTAGGACTTGGTTGACGTATTATACGGGAGTATTGTAGATCAAAAAACACACGAAGGGACTGGATAACCGTGATTATCCAGTCCCTAGTGCTATTATCTGGCATTTCAACATAGGCTTCCCCCACCTGACCTCACTCACTCCTCTTATGAAGGCAAGTAAGAACCCCAGAAGGCTGCAACGACGCCGCTATAAGAGTCTTTCACATTTTCATACAGACGTGCATTCTCAATTGAGAGAGCGGCAAGGCTGGCGAGGACGGAGAGAAACTGCACATCCTTATCACTAAAAGTTGCCTCTACATCTGTGTAGACGCGCATCACACCGATAGCTTTTCCACCCACTTCCAGAGGAACGCTCAACACAGAGACCAGGCCTTCATTACGAGCAGCCTCACGGTACTGGAAGCGATCATCGATCCGCACATCGGGAATATAGACAGGATAGCAACAGAGAGTTTCGCTATCGATAGGGCTATTGGCAACCTCCACGGGACCCTTATCCAGATAATCGGGACTCAGACCATGGACGGCAGCAAGAGAGAGTAGACCACTAACCGGATCGAGAAGACGTAGACCAGCAGCTTTCACCTGCATAGCGGTGGTGACACTTTCAACAATGCTTTGCAAAACAGAAGCGAGTTCCAGGCTTGACGAGATCGTTAAAGCGGCATGATAAAGAGCCGTATAATAATCTCTATCGAGAGGAGTCTGCGGAATAGTGATTTTGGGATCAGTCGTCATAGTGGTATCTCCTGAACAAGCAATGAAAGAAGGACGGACAAGAAGGACGCAACAAGAAGGACGGGTGTACAAATTTTTCTCTTCTGTATGCAGAAACAAATGAAGAGGCGGAAACTATTCCAGGATGGAATCAGGATTAAAAGAAAATATGTAAGCAAGCATAAATAAGAATTCGCTAGTGAAGTACAGAAAACCAATTAATTAACGCGATGTGCAAGTTATTTTTCTGATCTCATTTTGAGCAAATTTGCAAAGAAACTTGCACATCGCGTTAGTTAAGTAGCCTGAGGCAGCATTTGCCTATTATCTCTTCCATCGAAACTGAAAGGGGGAATAAAAAGGCCATGAGTAGCTATAATTAGGATTCCTAACAGAATATAGATAAGTGGCAGGAAACGTTTGACCTTCAGGATATTTTTTTGAATCACAGCAAATTGTGCTACCTTGTAGCCAATATAGCACCAGACAGCAAGAAAGAGAAGAAAGAAACTAATCAGAATTGCAACGTGTAAGGGAGTTTCATTTGCAAATAAAGGCGTATAAGCACTGACATTGTCCCATCCATCACTGATAGTAAAAGCAGCCACGAGGAAAATATTGGAACGCATGTCTATTTTCATAGGAGTTTGTTCTTGAGTTCGGAACTTATGAATTCCAACAATAATAGGAATGATGCCAAGAAGAGAGAGCCATCTAGGAGAGATCAAGAAGCTACTGAACGATGCGAGAAGACTAATTCCGATAATTACCACAAATCCTATATACTGACCAGAGATAACACTCCTTCTATGAGATTTATTCTGGGCAAGAAAAAGAATGAGGAGCAGGAGGTCATCGATATTGGTTGATACAAATACCAGCAATCCTTTAAGAAGCAAAAAAAGGAGTACAGTGATTTCATTCATTATCTAAACCTTCTACGATCATAGATTTTTCATATTCTTCCAGGCTATGCTTCACTTCCAACGAGGAGATTTGATTATCAGGCAAAACCACCTTATGTTTTTTCAAAATGCCCAGAAGTTTTATATAATTTATTCGCTGCAAATCCACCATTTTCATTTTTAGCTCTAATTCTTTCATTTTCAATTGATGGTCCTTTTCCTCCTCGCTTATCGGGAGTAGAAAAGTAGCAAAGCGACGGCAGAGATAGATGATCACGGGCAACAATGCAGAAAAAAGTGGTAGGCTGAGAACACTTTTTGTCGCAAAAAAAGCAATAGATGGCACAATTATTGAGATGAGCGTACAGAATACCAGGAAGAAAGCAAGAAACCAGCGCATACGTTGTTTATCATCAGCGGGACGCTTCTCCTTAATTTCATTCTGTGATGGAAGTGAAGACATAATTCACCCCCTTTGGCTCAAAGGAATACGGCGGTTACAACAGTTCGTATAAATGCTTCGACAATTAGGAAACTTCATCTTAGCAACAATATCAGGTGCTTACTTTGAAAAAAGAAAGGCAAGTCCACCTAAGACAAAGAAGATAGCCACTAAAGCAAAGATGCTACGCGTGTCATTGCCAAAGTGTTTTTTGTATAATAATCCATCTTTAGTAAACCACTGGGTACGGAAGAAGCATATATAGAGGCAACCGAGACCAGCGGTGATGCAAATGAGACTAGCCACAAGGCGCAGGAAAGTATAATTCATCTATGCCTCCGATTGTTTTTTGTTTACTAAACTACTGTACATAGTATCCTATAAGAAGAGGGAAAATACAAGAGCAAAAAGGAGGAATATTGTTTGGATATTTTAAGCTAATGAAGAGGCTTTGAAAGGGGTTAATTCTAATAGTTACATAACTATTTTTACAATAGAGCATGTATAACGCTTGCAATAAAGCATATTCCGCTGTACAATAGTATTGTTCAGTGAAATATGCAAGGAGATAGACGTCATGGGTCGCAAAGATAAAGTGCAAGCCGCCGAGGGAGCAAATGGGTTGACGATGGGAATGAGGTTACGGTATGCACGGCAGAGCAAAAAAGTTTCCCTGACGGAAATGGCTGATCTTCTCAAGTATACCAAAGGCTATCTTTCAGGAGTCGAGAATGGGAATATCCGGGTTTCGGAAGACCTGGTTCAGCGTTATCAAGAGGCGCTGAATCTCGATATCGGCGAGTTGGATGAAATCGTACGCCTGTTGCAACGAACCGGAGAGAAGCCAACACAACAGATATGGTTTGTACCATATCAACGCAACCGCTTTTTCACGGGACGCGAAACACTCTTTGCTATGATACACAACCGCTTAGTAAGTAGTACCGTACGACCACACGCCCTTGCAATCAATGGGTTGGGCGGCATCGGGAAGACGCAGCTTGCGGTAGAGTACGCCTACCGCTATCGCTCCGAATACGGGGCGGTGCTCTGGTTCAATGCTGATTTACAGGAAAGCTTGATCGATAGTTATGTGAGCCTGGCAAATGCACTGGATCTGCCCGAAAAAGGGGCGCAGGATCGTAGTGCTACACTACGAGTCGTTCAACGCTGGCTCAAAGAAAATCCGCATTGTTTAATTGTTTTGGATAATGTTGAAGATCCACCGACGATCTATGAATTTCTTCTACAGATGGGAGAAAGCCACATCATCCTCACCACGCGTGCTCAGGCGATAGGTGCGGTTGCCCAGACGCTAGAGTTGGAAGAGATGAATAGTGAGGAGAGCATGTTGCTGCTGCTACGTCGCGCTCAGATCATTGCTGCCCATGCGCCATTAGAGAGTATCCCTGAAACCAGTTTAAGTCTGACGAGAAAGATCACAGAGGTGATGGGGGGACTTCCCCTGGCATTAAACCAGGCCGCGTCTTATATTGAGGAAACAGGTTGTGGCTTAGCCGGTTACTTACGTCTGATTGAAGCACAATTAGCAAAAATGTTAAAAGTGAATGATCGCGCCCTGATCGGTGATCATCATACCTCCGTCACAGCTACATGGACGCTCTCATTTGAAAAGATCAAGCAAAGCAATATTGCCGCCGCCGAACTCCTTTATCTGTGCGCATTTCTCTGGCCTGAGAAAATCTACGAAGAGTTCATTATGGAAAGCGCACCAGCCCTTACGACAGAGTTGCAGAAGGTTGCTGCCGATCCAATTGAGTTGCACTGGGCTATTGCAGAATTACGTAAATATTCTCTCCTACGTACCGATCCTGATAGCGGTGCATTATCTATTCATCGATTGGTACAAACGGTCATTCAGGATACCATGGATGAGGAGACGCGACGCCAATGGGCCATATGCACCATCAGGGCTGCCAATCAGGCATTCCCACTGGTTGAGGTCGCACAATGGCATGAGACCTGGTCAAAGTGCCAGCGTTACTATCCGCAGGCAGATATGTGTATAGCTCTCATTGAGCATTGGAAATTTACAGGTGATGAAGTAAGCCAGTTATTAAACAAAACAGGCAAGTATCTTGAGGAAAGAACACAATTTAACGACGCGGAACACCTTTACCAGCGTGCGTTAGAACTCGACACACAGCTTTATGGGAATGCGCATTCAATCACTATAAAGGATATGAGCAATATTGCAACTCTTTATGAAAGACAGGGAAAATATGAGGTAGCCGAGAAAAAATACCGGGAAGCCTTACTAATGTTGGATAAGATAGGATTAGAGCATCACAATCTCTCCATCGTCAGAAATTATATTACCTTGTTACAGAAAATGGAACGAGAGCGTGACGTAGAGGATTGGAAACAACGTATAAGGAACCTGTCTCCACAACAAGCCCCTCAGATCGGCAGAAGGACACCAATCAATGACACCGACGAGAGAATAATCTATAATGGGAACTGGCAGACGCGCATACACGAGGGAGATTTTAATAGCGATGCGCATTTTACCGATAGCGAGGGGGCATCGTTTCTGTATACTTTTGAAGGGTGGGGAATCGAAATTATCTCGGATACATCTTCTGTACGAGGAGAGATCGAGATTTCTGGTCGACGAAGTACACAAGAAAACAGTCAATACCCTGCTTGCCGATAATAAACTTTCACAAACAATTGTTTTCAGCAAAACAGACTTGCCACAAGGGATTCATACACTTAAAGTTATACTTCAGCATGGAGAGTTCATTCTGGACGCACTGGCAGTCTTTTCTTACGAAAAGGACTACGATACTTTATAAACTAGCTTCTCACCAGGGTTTACACGATAGCAACCCGCAGGCAGTTCGATGGAGTGATGTTCCTGGTGGATCACCTGTGCTGCCTTCCCTACTTCCAGAAACAGTGCTGCCTGCGCGTCTTCGAGGACGCTTCCTTGCAGAAGGCGATGTCTATGACCAGTCGTTTCTCCCTCGACAATCACCTGGCCTGATCGAGGAATGATGAATAATTTTAGATCAAAATTTTTTATTTCTTGTCTTTTATCTACCATGCAAAAGATGTAGAAGCATCATTTATTAATATCCAAGAAGTCGTTTTTTAGGGTGTGGAAGGTGGGCTATATGTTTTGAACTATTTAATGCTATAATGTATTCTCTCTCTCTCAGAAGTTTCTGGAGTATCGTTAGAGGGATATCTTCCCTTATGAGGAGGTTCATTGGAATTGCTTTCAATTTGTACGCTTAGTTTGATCTAATCTTCATGGATGATCATCGTATGCTGCAGGGAAAAGAAGCACGCGCAGATTGTTATTCGACGAGAGCAAGCATGTTTAAAGACAAAAAAGACAAAAGGAGTTTATCATGTCTTTGCACGGTTCTCCCAGATTCGTTCGTTCCCTTGTCGCAAGTCTCTTGATGTTAGGGCTTGTTGTTGTCGCCGTCTGGACAGCGCAACAGCGTCCATCAACGGCTCATGCGGCTTCAGCTTCGCTGGTCCAGGTGACAAATTTTGGCACAAACCCCACCAACTTGCAGATGTATTTGTATGTTCCCCACAGTGTCAAGCCACACCCGCCGATCCTATTAGCACTGCATCAGTGTACGGGTTCCGGGCCAAACTTCTTCTCGGGTACTGAATTTGCCAATCTGGCAGACCAATACGGCTTTATTGTCATCTATCCATCGGTGACACGCAGCTATGACTGTTGGGATGTGTCCTCGAACCCCGGGCCTGGCCCGTAACGGGGGCAGCGACAATACGGGTCTCATCTCGATGATCACCTATGTCGAGCAGCATAACAATGGTGACGCGAGCAATGTCTATGTCACTGGGGCCTCTTCCGGTGGCATGATGACCGACGTCATGCTGGCCGAATACCCCGATATATTCAAGGCCGGGTCAGCCTTCATGGGTGTCCCGTATCATTGCATGGCTACCGGCGCAGCCTCCGCTACCAGCGGGTCAGCATGGAACACTGACTGTGCCACGGGCAAAATAACCATGACCCCGCAACAGTGGGGGGACTTCGTGCGAGCTGCCGACCCCGGTTACAATGGTCCGCGACCGCGTGTGCAGCTCTGGCATGGCACCACCGACAACATTCTTTACTATGCAAATTTTGGGGAAGAAATCAAGCAGTGGACCAATGTTCTGGGTGTCAGCCAGACCCCATCCTTCACTGATCATCCGCAAGCAAGTTGGACCCGCACTCGCTATGGTGGTACAGGGATTGGTGCGCCTGTCGAGGGCATCAGCGTTCAGGCCGGACATGTCCTCCCATTGAGCGGGATGGCCGCCTATGCGATCCAGTTCATGGGGCTGAATGCGCCTTCTAGCTCCACTCCGACCCCCACCCCTGGAGGTGGACCAACGCCAACTCCGACACCCGCCCCTGGTGGCAGTTTTAGTGGCAACTATAAGCTGATCAGCCGTAACAGTGGGCAGGCTCTTGATGTGATTGGCCAGTCCACCGCTAATGGGGCAGGCGTCGATCAATGGCCCTATAGCGGAACCGCCAACCAACAGTGGAACATCGTCTCGGTTGGCAGCGGCTACTACAAGTTGCTCAATCGCAACAGTGGGCAAGCTCTTGACGTTGCGGGCCAGTCCACTGCCAATGGGGCACGCGTCAATCAATGGCCTGATAACGGGCAGGCCAACCAGCAGTGGAGTATCGTCTCAGTTGGCAGCGGCTACTACAAGCTGCTCAATCGCAATAGTGGGCAGGCGCTTGATGTTGCCGGGCAGTCCACCGCTAATGGAGCACTCGTCGATCAGTGGCCTGATAGCGGGACCGCCAACCAGCAATGGAGCATCGTCCACGTATAAGTCTTCAGCGAATGAAAGGAGTCATCCATGTGACAGTTATGTGGACATGCTCTGCACAATGTCCCATAACTGTCACATGGATCGAGCCTTGCAGGTGGCACGACCGGAGATTTTCAATACTGATCAGAAAGCCCAATTCACGCATATAAATTTCACCGGTCGTCTCCTTCATAAAAAACTCTCAGTGTTCATAAGGGATAATGAACATTGCAGTAATCAATTTGGCACGGCTAAATTCAGCTCAGGATGCGCATTGGTCTGTACAGGAAAGACCCACTAATTGACACCATTCAGATCATACACATGCAACAAAGACGAACACTGACACATGCTATAATGGGGAAGCTAAGCGCTTCTATGTCTTTAGCATCCGCTAAAAGGGAGCGAAAATCGCTATAGTCTTTTCTTACGAAAAAGAGGATATCTTTCTACCATCATGAAATTGTATGCCATCAGTGATCTGCACGTTGGATATAAAATTAATCAAAAGGCACTCGAAGCGTTACCACCTCATTTAGACGATTGGCTGATCCTTGCAGGCGATATTGGTGAAACACAGGAGCATCTTCAATACACACTTGACCTTCTCTCAAAGCGTTTCGCGCGTCTTTTGTGGGTACCGGGCAATCATGACCTGTGGACAACGCGCAATAGACCCGATGGAAGCGCTGGAGGAAATAATGAGGAACGTCTACGAGGTGAGGAAAAATATCAGGCACTGGTTGCGATCTGCCGAAAGTATGGAGTGCTGACACCAGAAGATCCATATATAATGTGGACAGGGGCAGGAGGGCCAGCATTGCTTGTTCCACTTTTTGTACTTTATGATTATAGTTTTCGACCGGATACGGTGCCAGAGGAAGAGGCACTAGCATGGGCAGAGGAAACGAATGTCGTGTGTAGCGATGAATATTCTCTGCATCCCGATCCCTATCCTTCACGTTCTGCATGGTGTAGGGAACGTTGTCTCTATAGCGAACGGAGATTGCAAGAGGTACCGGAAGATATCCCGCTGATTCTCATCAATCATTTCCCACTGCGCGAAAACCTGGTACGGCTGAAGCGTATACCACGTTTTTCCCTCTGGTGTGGTACAAAGTACACGGAGAACTGGCACACGCGCTACCCCGCCTCAGTCGTGGTCTATGGTCACCTGCATATGCGAGCCACCGATTACCAGAATAGTGTTCGCTTTGAAGAAGTTTCTTTAGGGTATCCTCCTCAATGGAGACAGGAGCGAGGCGTAGAAGGATACCTGCGCGAAATTCTGCCTGGACCGCAGCAATCTTTCGTGCAAGCAGGACCGATATGGCATTGGTAAGAAGGAGATTAACATGCAAACATTCGACGGATTTATGGTAGTGCTTACTGAAGGCCTGGCCGCAATGAGAACATTAACTCCTGCTTCTGTCGCTTATAAGGAAAAAATGCAGGAGATGGGTCGATATTGTTATGAGGCAGAAGAGTACTTACCGAAGACAGAGTTACGCTTGTTACGAGGGACCTTGGGTATTAGTGATAGCAAGTGGCGTGCGTATAAAATGGCATTTATCGGCGGCCATTCCTTTTAAAGCCTTTCTAGAGAAGAAGGAAAACACGGCTACACTAAGGATGCTGGATCGTGCACATCTTACGATTGCCCAGGTGAGAACTCATCTGGGCAAGAACGCACATTTCAAAAATTCGTGACGACTCCCATGTCAAATCACAGGGAACAATCACTCTTTGCTCTTAAAACCATGCGAGGAATAATTTTTCTTTTGTTTGATAAAATCTTGTATTTCTTGCACTCCCATGACCTGGACCTCAAGTAACTTCTCCCGCATCTGTACAATCTGGGCACGTAGGCGAGTATTCTCCTGATCGACCTGCCGCGTTCGACGCAATCGTGTCAGGATTAGATTGACCGCGTTACCAACTTTCCAGAGCATATGATCCTGCTTCAGATTTATGAGGGCTTCCTGACCATTCACTCCCTGAACCAGGCCTTGCAAGAGTTCGTTGATACCCGTCTCCATCAGATGTTTTTGCTCTACTTCGCGCTGCTGCAACTCGGCCTTACTCTGCTGCAATGCCGCGATTTCTTCAGCCCGATCAGCCCGTAGCGCCGCACGTAAAGCACTCCGAACCCACATATAGGTAATTGCAGCGACAACAAGCTGCAAACTAATGGGTTGGGCTAATGAATTATAGGCCATAGGGGATTTCAGGAGCTGGTTCAGCGCGACTGTGTGCGGCATAAAGGCAACCATACCGAGGATAAAGAGGATATTGGTGATCGCAACCGGGAAGATGCTCGCCGTTGGCAAGAGTGAAGCGGCGATAAGTTCGGAGACGACGAGCAGGTCAAAGGTTGGTAGCTCACTCACATCCAGGCTCACAGAGGACATACCTCCCGATGAGGACATACTTCCCATGGAACTCATACTCCCTGATGAGGACATACTTCCCATAGAGCTCATACTCCCCGATGAGGAAGTAGATTCCATAGAAGTCATGCTCATACCAGGTGTCAGGAGCATAAGACCACACCCTAAGTCGACAACTAGAATGAGTAAGATGCTCACAATGCCTATCTTACCCATACGATTAAACAGCATGGCAACCCCGCAGAGCGCGATACCAAGCATAACCGTGCCAATACTCAGCGCACTTTGCATCATAATCGCGCCTGGAAGACTAATAAGCTGGAAGAGAAAGATGATGAAAAGGATAAAGGTAACGACCTGTTGTTGCCGTACCTCTTTACGCACCCTTTGTATGCTCTCTTTGTCTATTTGAGGCCGTTGTAGTGTTTGTTTGGGGGAAAATACTGACACCTCATTCTCCTTTTGATAAACTAAGCTGGATAGCGGATGATATTTCTCTCAGCTTCTTCAAGTATAGAAGAGTTTCAATAGGCCTTTCCAGTTTTGTAATTGAGGAAGGGCGTGAGGACGTAAAGGAACACGTTGCTAGACCTTCCCCTGGATATAGGCCAATGTCTTCGCTCCTGTTTGTAGAGCAACGTTATTGTCTAACACACCTAAATATAATTACTACCAGGCTCTGCTATCAGTAATTCACTATACCAATGATATAACTAGTGAAACTATATTAACGTAACATAATTGATGAGGAATAGCTGATACAGACGCATTTACTATCGGTTTTTTATAAGGAGATAGATTGATAAATTGGAGAGAGCGTTGAAGCTGGCATCAATGCTTCCAGCAGAGTAGAGATTTTGAGGGCGTATTATGCAACTTGCACATACCAGTATAGTAAGTTTTCAGCA
Organism: uncultured Chloroflexia bacterium; assembly: GCA_963731415.1. Lineage (GTDB taxonomy): Bacteria > Chloroflexota > Ktedonobacteria > Ktedonobacterales > Ktedonobacteraceae > JACDAE01. The sequence goes on along the minus strand of CAVSVN010000011.1, from coordinate 173,997 downwards.
TTGACAGAGAGGCGCTAAATCAGTATTATCAATGGTAGATAGTTTTTTCTATAAATCTGGCCCGCGTTGAACGAAATCAGTATGGGCAGTGGCACCAACAGCGATCCGAAACAGAGTGAGAGTTCGGAATGGAGAGTCCAGCCCAGAACGCCTTCGGAAGCGGCTGACCGAAGAAAGTCGATTGTATCCTTTGTATACATGTTTGTGCAAGGGAAACTGACAAGTAGGTACAGGTGGGTGGTTCCCACGCAACTAAATAACCTGGAAAAAGTGGTCACGATCATTCCTTTACGAGGTCGTTGAGGAAGCGCTGAGCGGCAGAGAGTGACAATCGGGGTGGCACCACGGGTTTAGCTTCATACAGCAGTTGCTGCTTTGACTATGCTCGTCCCTTCAAAGACATTGAGGGGGCGAGCTTTTTTTACCCTCCAATGTCGGTCTTGATAAACAACCAGAAGGAGAAGGAAAACATGGCTGTACAGACCGAGACAATGGGACAGACGTCCATCTTCACCGAGAACCGCAAAAGTGGCACACTGATACTGGCAGATGGAACACGCTTTGAAGGTACATCATTTGGCGCATCAGAGGGTATAGCAGGCGAAGTTGTTTTTTGCACTGGCATGGTTGGATACCCTGAAGCAATCACTGATGCATCGTATAGTGGTCAACTGCTCGTGATGACCTATCCACTGATCGGCAATTATGGTGTACCAGTGCAGTCGTTGTGGGAAGATGAGCGCATACGCATCTCAGGGCTGATCGTCTCCAATTATATCGATACACCATTTCACGCTCAGAGCGTCAGGACCCTGGGAGCATGGCTGCAGGACGAAGGTATTCCGGCTCTAGAGGTCAAAGATACTCGACGCCTGACACAATATATTCGCAAACACGGCACTATGCTCGGCAAGATCGTTTTTGATGACGACCTGCCTTTCTATGATCCCGATGCCGAGAACCTGGTGGCGAAGGTTTCTACGCAAGCAGTACACATAGCAGGAAATGGGCGGAAAACTATCGCTATGCTCGACTGTGGGGCCAAACAGAATATCACACGCTGCATGCTTGAGCGCGATGTAACCCTGATTACGGTGCCCTGGAACTACGATCTGTTCGCGCCAGAGAACGAGCTACAGTTTGATGGTCTGCTGATCTCCAATGGACCCGGCAATCCTAAGATGGTTCCAGAGACGGTTGCCACCATTCGCAAAGCACTGGCGGCAGGCATTCCTACGCTCGGCATCTGCATGGGGCACCAATTGTTGACTTTAGCGGCAGGTGGCGATACGTATAAATTACCATATGGGCACAGAAGTCAGAATCAGCCCTGCATTCTGGAGGGTACGAAGCGCTGTTATATCACCACGCAGAACCATAGTTTTGCCGTTGGAACGATACCGGCTGACTTTGAACCCTGGTTCACCAATGCCAACGACGGTAGCAACGAAGGGATACACCATACCAGCAAGCCCTTTATGTCGGTACAATTTCATCCCGAAGCTGCACCTGGTCCAACGGATAGTGAGTGGATCTTTGACTACTTCCTGGAGAAAGTGGCATGCAACAGTTGAAGAAAGTGCTGGTGCTGGGATCGGGCGCATTGAAGATAGGGCAGGCCGGAGAGTTTGACTACTCCGGCTCCCAGGCGCTCAAGGTGTTGAAAGAAGAGGGCATCGAGACTGTCCTGGTTAACCCGAATATCGCCACCATTCAGACCTCGAAGTCGATGGCAAACAATGTCTACTTCCTGCCCATCACGCCCTTTTTCGTCACAAAGATTATCGAGAAGGAGCGACCTGACGGCATTTTACTCTCATTTGGTGGGCAGACAGCACTCAACTGCGGCATCGAATTGTTCGAGCAGGGCGTATTGGAGCGCTACGGAGTGACGATTCTGGGAACACCCATCTCCGCGATTATCCTCACAGAAGATCGACAAAAGTTTGCAGAACACCTGCGCGGCCTCAATATACCCACACCAGGCAGTCAGAGCGCAATCTCACTACCAGAAGCTAGAGCTACCGCCGAACAGATCGGATACCCGGTGATGATCCGGGCAGGATATGCATTAGGTGGACAGGGATCGGGAATCGCACACACTCAGGAGGAACTGGAGACCATCGTCACGGGAGCGCTGGCATTCGCGCCCCAGGTTCTGATCGAGCAATACCTGCACCACTACAAAGAGATCGAGTACGAGGTAGTGCGCGATAGATATGACAACTGCATCACCATCTGCAATATGGAGAATATGGACCCACTGGGCATCCACACAGGCGAATCCATCGTCGTCGCACCCAGTCAGACGCTGACCAATACTGAGTACTTCACATTGCGCAACGCATCCATCAGCATCGTTAGAAGCCTGGGCATTGTCGGAGAATGCAACGTCCAGTTCGCCCTTGACCCTCTCACCTCGGCTTATTATGTCATTGAAGTCAATGCGAGGCTGTCGCGCAGTTCGGCCCTCGCCAGTAAAGCCACTGGCTATCCACTGGCCTACGTCGCTGCAAAGCTAGGACTCGGCTATGGATTGACCGAACTTACCAATAAAGTTACAGGCGTCACCAGCGCCTGTTTTGAACCAAGCCTGGACTATCTGGTCGTCAAGATACCGCGCTGGAATCTGGAAAAGTTCAAAGGCGTCGACGAAACGATTGGCAGCGCGATGAAGTCCGTAGGCGAAGTGATGGGCATCGGCAGAACCTTCGAGGAAGCCTTTCAGAAGGCTATCCGTATGCTCCATATCGGCGTCGAGGGGATTACCGATGTCGAGGCTCTGTTTGCAAGCACGAACGAGGCACGCACCTATCTGCACCGTCCCACTCCCAGGCGTATGTTTGCCATCGCCAGAGCGCTGCAAGAACAGGTGCCCGTCTCCACAATAGCAGACATAACAGGAATTGACGCATGGTTTTTGCAGCGCATTCAGCATATCGTCGACAAAGAAAACGAGCTGCGCGAGCATCCAGTGCTGAACGGAGCACTGTTGCTGGAATTGAAGCAGCTAGGATTTTCAGATAAGCGTATAGGGAAAGTAATCGGTGCCGGAGAGATGGAGATACGCACAGTACGTCAGCAGCTGAACATCACTCCATCCATATTCCAGATCGACACCCTCGCCGCCGAGTTTCCTTCGTCCACCAACTATCTCTACATAACCTATAACGGGCAACATTACGATGTAGAGGCATTCGGGAATGATGGAGTAATCGTACTCGGCTCCGGGCCTTATCATATCGGCTCCTCGGTTGAATTCGACTGGACCAGCGTGAGCACAGCAGAGGCACTCAAGAAATATCACAAACGCTCGGTCGTCATCAACTGCAATCCCGAAACGGTCTCTACCGACCACGACGTATCGGATCGCCTGTACTTCGAGGAACTGACATTCGAGCGTATCGCTGACATCTACGAGTTCGAGATGCCGCATGGAATGATCGTCTCGGTCGGAGGACAGATACCGAATACACTGGCAAAGACTTTACAGGAATATGGTTGCCACCTGTTGGGAACTGATGCAACACATATCGACCAGGCAGAAGACCGCAGCAAGTTCTCACAATTGTTGGATAGTCTTGGTATTCAGCAACCAGCCTGGGACGCGTTTAGCACACTAGAAGACCTGGTAGCCTTTGCCGAACGGGTCGGATATCCTGTTCTGGTCCGGCCATCATACGTGCTCTCTGGTAGTGCCATGGCCGTATGTTATAGCAAGGAAGAACTGTTATACTATGCTCAACAGGCGGCGGCAGTATCAGGCGAGCATCCAGCCACCATCTCAAAGTTTTATGAAAAGGCCAGAGAGGTTGAACTGGATGCGGTGGCACAACATGGACAGATCAAGGCATTTGTGATTTCCGAACATATCGAGAATGCAGGTGTCCATTCGGGTGATGCTACGCTTGTATTGCCACCGCAGAGTATTCCTGAGGAAACACAACGTACCATTGAGCGTGCAGGTCGAGCAATTGCTCAGGCATTAGAGATTACGGGACCATTCAATATCCAGTTTCTGGTCAAAGAGCAGCAGGTCGCAGTAATCGAAGCGAATCTGCGTGCATCGCGCACATTCCCTTTCATCACCAAAGTTACAGGCGTGAACATGATGAGCCTGTTCGTGGATGCACTCTTTAAAGAAGAGATCGCAGAGATTACGGTACCAAGGCCTACATTTACCGCCGTCAAAGCGCCACAGTTCTCGTTTGCCAGACTAAGCGGAGCCGATCCCATTCAAGGCGTAGAGATGGCCTCAACTGGAGAAGTCGCCAGCTTCGGGAACGATGTGGAGGAAGCCTACCTCAAAGCCATGCTCGCCACAGGTGGAAACATACCACATAAAGGCATTTTTGTAAGCCTGGGCGGCGCAGAGAAAAAGGACGCATTTCTAGATTGTATGCAGGAATTGGTAACGCTGAATTTGCCACTGTACGCACCCGAGGAAACGTGGGAACAGCTGCAGGAGCGCGGCATTGAAGCCACGAAGCTTGTAGATAGCAATGGGCAGGAAGGTTCAGGTATACTCGATTGCTTCCGTGCAGGCCGTGTTGACCTGGCAATAGTGGTTGTGACGGGAAGAATGCAGAAAGATCTGGATAAATACTATGTCATGAGGCGGCTCGCAGTGGATACCAACACACATTTGCTGACCAAAATCAAGCAGGTCCAGTTATTCACGAAGGCATTACAGGACAAGGATCTGGAGAAGATAGCGGTCAAGTCCTGGCAAGAATACTACTAAACATAACACTCATATTACACAATAAAGTATACATTTCAATCTCCCTCTTTTATGGGGAGATTTTTCATATGACGTAGTCATCTAGTACTTTTTAATACCCATACTTTCACTATCACCTTTTATTGTGTTATATTTATCATGATGTTTTTATAGGAAGGCCAGTGATTATGTTGGAGGAGGTAGAAATAGTATGATCTCCAGGCAGCGCCTTATCCCCAGACGTACAGTGTATGCAGTTGAAAAGACAGTTTTTACCTCTTCCTGGGCAACCTCCTGGAGGAGGTTTCAGCGCCAGGTCTTCTGGTTATCTGATGGGCAACGGGACATTCAAAAGATCGCCAGGCTGCTGCATAAACCAGAGGCGAGTGTAGGGCAGGTTATCGAGGAGCTTGCCGTCAGTGGATATATCAGTGTGCATGTTGAAAGAGTGGAGCTTATGATGGATGCGGGACTGTTAAGGCAAAGCTTTGAGATGGTTATACCGATGAAAGAGGCATTTGCGCATAGTTTTTATGAACGCTTGTTTGCTTATTATCCAGAGACAAGGGCATTATTTGCCCAGACGGATATGAAGGGGCAAGAAGGATCGCTGATAGCCACGTTAGCGGTAGTAGTAGCAGGTGTGGAGCGGGGAGAAAATATTCGGCCAACCTTGCAGGAATTGGGAAAAAAGCATGAGACGTACGGAGCAAAGCCAGAACATTATCCGCTTGTAGGCGGCGTGTTATTGGAAACATTCCACGAGTATCTGGGAACGCGCTTCACGCCTCCCATGGAAAGTGCATGGAGCCAGGCGTATGACATTATCAGTGGGCAGATGGTAGCAGGAGCTTAATGGTAGATGTAGAGGTTCAAATATTTCGTGTCCACCTCTCAGCAGGAATGGGAGCAGGCATGAATTGAGGTTGTGAGATAGTTTGAAACGTTTCTTCCACATGAAAGTGTAACGCTCTGTCAGGACTCATTGCATGACGCCGATGGTGTAGAGGTGGCATTCATTAACCCGCCGGACCCCCATCTCGAACCATCAAATGAAGTCGGTCAATTCAGCTATGAGTGCAGTATTGGAATAAACAGGCCGCGATTGGGCGTTTTCATCAGAGAAACGATCTATTCTATTTTGTGTAAGTTGTGTTTCAGTATACACTATACACTATACACTATACAGGTAGAATATCAAGTACTATAAGAAAGCGGAGCCCTTTTTCATGTCTGTTACCTCCAAGAGAGAAGTTCTAGAGAATTCCGGTGATGTACATACACCTGCCCTTTTCCAGCCATTCAAATTAAGGGATATTACACTTAACTGGCCGTTGCATGCAGCACACGCTTTGCATTATGATGTTGAGTGGTTGCCACAATATGTACGAGCGAAGAATTAATTGAGGCTCTTTACCCTTTAAGGTGAAAATAGTCTCAATTGGGAAAAAGATTATAATTGGGTTGGGTGTCTCACAAACGCCCGCATTCACCTGAGGGAGAGAGACAATGGCAGATCAGCACCATCTTGCGATGCTTAAGCAAAGTATTGAGGACTGGAACGAATGGCGACAGGTCCATCACGAAATTCAGCCTGATCTGAGCGGCGCGGACCTCAAAGGTGTACAGTTGCCGCAAATCGACCTCAGTCATGCCCATCTGGACAATGCCGATCTAACGGGCGCAAATCTGATGGAAGCCATGCTAAGTAAAGCTGATTTTACCGATGCGATCCTCAATCAGGCAAACCTGAGCAATGTTGACCTCAACCATGCGGTTTTGCGTGCAACGATTCTTAGTGAAGCAGATCTCAGATCGGCCATCCTCACTTCTGCCGACCTGACCGATGCTGATCTGTATGGAGCATTGTTGAGAGGGGCCGATCTAACGGGCGCGATTCTGCATGGTGCAAATTTTAGCGAGGCCGATCTGAGCGATGTGGACCTTACGAAGGCAAATACACAAGGCGCAAGATTGCTCAAGGCGTATTTTTTTCGGAAGGAGTAAGATCGGAGTGAGCGGACCAGGATACAGCCTGTACAAGCAGCTTCCTGAACAGAGGATGGCCCCAGGCACGCATATCATGGCCGAGCGCAAGATAGCAGACGCGCCCACGTCCTTGTTTGCGCACATATAAAGAAGGATGCCCACCATCAGAAGTTGAACGGGTGGCAAGTATCTCAGCTGATTGATCAAGAAGCTCGATTTCGTAGGGCTCATCGTCGATCTCAAAATCCTGGATGTCAGCAGTGATGGCATGTTCACGCTTGATGGAGATGGAGAGGTGGGTGAATGCAGCGTGCCCTTTGAAGCGGCTGCCAATGAGATTAAACCAGGTCTTATGATGCTCAAGAGAAGCCATTTCATCGACGAAGGCGTTGGAAGCATGCAGCACAACCAGTCCTTTACCCTCTTCTATGCTTTGGGCAAGCGCTTGCTGATCGGCCAGAGTCATATACTGACCGTTAGAATAGATGATGTAGACATCCGAAGAGACAGTAGCAGACAATGGATTAGAAAAACGCTGCATGCCTACAGAGAGGCGTGTGGCAATACCTGCATCGATGAGTGTCTTTTGGAGTGCAAGGCCACCATTGATCAGTTCATGATAGATGTCGGTGCCTGCGATAATGACCATTGCTTGCATTACAAAATTTCTCTTTCTTTACGTAATTTCCAGATGTTCTCCATGGGCCAGTGACGCGCCCATTCATTCTCTTCCTCGCTGCGATAATTGGTAGTCGCACCTGGAGATGGACGTGTTTCAATTAGATCCTCAATCGAGAAGATTATTGTGTCGGAAGAGGCGAATCCATTCTCCATAGGGAATTTGAAAATCAATCTCGTCTCCCCAGTCTAGATGTGTAAGACCAAAATAGTCGTTGATGAGGTGACGTTCGATGCGGTCGGTCTTGACATCGGAGCAGATGAACTGGATAGGAGTTGCCCCCGAGAAGGCAAAGAGTCCACCGGGTCGCAACAGACGAGCGGCTTCAGGAACGCTGCGATAGGGATTCGTGAAGGTCATGGCACCCCAATCGCAGAAGATGATATCAAAGCTGGCGTCTGGGAGTGGAACGGCTTCGGCACTGGCCTCAATCAAAGGGAAATCGAGGCCCGCCTCTGCCATCAAGCGACGAGCATGAGAAAGTTGCTGAGATGAAATATCGAGACCAACGGGTCGTGCGCCACGTTCGGCAAGAGCAATTGACCAGCGGGCTGCGCCACAGCCGAATTCCAGAATATCTTTGCCTGCAACATCGCCAAGGACATTGAGTTCGGACTCGGGGATGCGCCAGAGTCCCCAGGCGAGAGCGCTTTTGCCTTCCAGCGCTTGAGCATGTCGTTGTTCATAGGCATTGCTAGTTGCTTCCCACAGAGCTTTATTTTTACGTATGTGATCTGGGAAGTGGGCATTGTCGTCGCTCATAGACGCTCCTTTATAGAAAAAAGAGATGGTCAACTCTAGCAATATATCACAAGGCAGGGGCAACATTGAACAGCTCTTACCTTGTCCGTACCTCGCTCTCAACATACATATTATAACGAACAAGTTCATTAAAAAAGGGGGCGACAGGTATACACATCTCTGGACCCAGTACCCCTCGTCGTGTAATCTCACCTCGGGCAAGCATACGGCCAGCAATAGCTAGAGGCATACCTGTATCAAGCGCACCCGCACTAATACCCCAGGGGCGATAGGGCAGCACAACAATCTGGTGAGTGATCTCTAGCGACTCTCTACCGGACTTACCTGTGACAACGACACGCAAGACATCACAATCCTGTGGCTCAACATCTTCTGCCGGAAAGGCTTCGAGCAGACGAGCCAGAACTTCCCTGGGTGAGACTCTGACACTGCGCACAGTGACCAGCTCATCACTACCAAAACCAAGATCGACCAGGAACTTAAGCTTCATCATAAAGTCACCGGGAAAGGCTATCTTGAATGAAACATGCTGAATTCCCTTATCCCGAAAGGAAAGTGGAAACAAGGCGCACTCTGAATGCAGCGAGTAGATGGCGCTGGCCCGACCGACAGGGGATGGGAAAACAATCTCTTCCTGGCCCGATAATGGTTGCTGAGGATACCATGCCCCATCCTGATACACTTGCGGCTCTTTGGTGAACTCGTCGAGAATAGTGCGAATAGAATACGGCGCAACCAGAGGTGCAGTCGATGGCGTAGCATCACCGCAACCAAGCTGCACTCTAATGGCCTCCACGCTATCGAGCTGATCTACAGCAAGACGCGCGAGCATATTGGTAATACCGGGAGTGCCACCAATGCCAGCAATTGCAGTAATACCAGCCGCCTCAGCCTCGTCTTGTAGCTCTAGCATTTTTCGCGTCATATGGAAGAGTCCACCCAGATCGGCATAATGCACACGTTCGCGAATACAGGCTTTGAGTACAAGCAGGTTAAATACATAATCGACGGCGTTCAATACCACATCCGCGCCACGAAGAAGCTGATCCAGGCGCTCCTCGTTTGTAACATCAATCTGCCGAACCTGAATCTTGCTGCTAACAAATGAGGAGGCAACCTCGCGGGCACGCTCCTCATTGTAGTCAGCAATTGTTACCTGGTCGACATCCTCATACTCGATAAGCGTGCGTACAGCCACACGTCCCATCGCCCCTGCTCCACCAAGTACAATAATATGCATGATAGTCACCCTTTTGCGAAGGGGCGTGATGCTTGCAACCGCCCGGCTCCGAGAACGATTCTCTAGCCAGGAAACGGGCGGTGGCAAGCACACGCCCATTCGCATTTTTCCATCATTCGTCTTATTCTGAACAGAATTGCGATCAATCAAGCCCCGTACGCAACCGCCGTGGTCGTATGCAGTTCTTGCAAGGTATCTTCCAGGCGATTGAGAATGGTGTCGATCTCTTCACGCGTGATGACAAGTGGCGGCTCAACGCGAATGACACGTGAGTTGTTTAACGTACCTGAGATGAGCACACCTCGCTTGAAGAGGCCAGAAGCAACCGCATATCCAATATCATCATTCACAAAATGCTGCCCGATTAATAGACCCTTACCAGTAATATCAGTATACACATCGCTATGACGGGCGGCAATGTCCTTCAACTGCTTGATAAAGTAGTCGCCTTTCTCAGCAGCCTGCTCAACGATCCCCTCTTCCAACGTTACATTGATAGCGGCAATAGCGGCGGCACAAGCAAGAGGATTGCCACCTGTCGTGGAGGTATGAATAAAGGGGTTGCTATTCATGACGCTCCAGATCTTAGGTGTAGACATAAATGCTCCAATAGGCATAACACCACCACCAAGCGCTTTTGCGGACGTTATGATGTCGGGTGCTACATCCCAATGTTCAACGCCCCACCATTTGCCCGTTCGACCCATTCCCGTCTGCACTTCATCAGCGATCAGGAGTACCTCGTACTCATCACAGATCTGGCGTAAGCGCGGCCAGAAATCATCCGGCGGCACTATCGCACCTGCCTCGCCCTGCACTGGCTCCATAATTACGGCTGCAATATCGTTGCCAACCTCGCGTGCTATACGTAACTGCTGCTCAACGGCATCGGCATCACCATAAGGCACGTGGAAGATGTTATCGTGCAATGGAAGCGCGGGACGCCGGAACATAGCCTTACCTGTCAGAGATAATGCACCGGCTGTCTTGCCATGAAAGCCGCGCACCGAGGCAATAAAGCCGCTCTTACGTGTATAGAGTTTGGCAAGCTTCATGGCCCCTTCAACCGCCTCAGCACCACTATTCACAAAGAAGCTATACTGAATATCACCAGGAGTAATCTCTGCCATCAAGTGAGCAAGCATACCACGCAATGGGTCAAGCAGTTCTTGCGTTGGCAGAGGACTTTTCTCTAACTGTGCTTGTACGGCTCCGACGACCTTTGGATGCGCCCAACCCAGATTGAATACGCCAAATCCACCCAGGCAATCGATATATTCGCGACCCAAGCACATCCTTAAATGTTGCTCCACGTCCCGTCCATTCAACTGCCGCGAAATCGCCAGCTTCGGCCACTGATTTGCGATACTCAATAAAACCACTATTATAATACTGCGCAAAATTGCTGACGGTGGTCTCAATCAACCACTCGGCCTCGCTCTTCCCTAGCTGTTGTTTGTGCACAACATCGAGGTAGCGTTGAGAATCGTTCAGAGCCTTGAGTAATCCATCGGTACTCATATAAAACCTTTCTGCTAATGCGGAAAAGAAGCAACCTATTCCCGACCAGCCCGCATAAACTGGGAAAGCAACTAGAGAAGCTATAAAACTGTACTCTCTCTATTCTATGCCAGTGGGAATAGCAACCTATCCATTTGGATAAGCTGATAAAAAACTAAGAATGCTTGCTATAGAAGACGCTACGCCGCTAAGTGGAAAACACTTGAAATGAGAAGGCGCGAACGTGTGCAAAAACTCACCGACGCGGCGGCTAGAAATGAGGGTAATTAAGGGTGGAGGGTGAACTCAAGGATAGCATGTGGACAGGTGGAAGCCACGAAATACGTAGAATTTCGGAATGTAACGACCTCTTCGCTTGCCAGGAATGTCTGTTTCCTTCATAAGGACACCATGTTTTCGCGGATTGTATGGAACATAGAGTATTTCTCTGCTCCTAGTATAGACTATAACGTGAACAGAAAGCAAGCCCTACCGACGCCAATCAAGCTTGCGATGTATCAACAATAAAAAAATAAAAGAGAAGGCCAGTAGTATCAACACATCAATCATCACATTCATCCCTATATGCCCACCTAATGTGGCACGGAAAGTATCAGCAATATACATAAACGGGAGGAATTGATTGAGAATTTGCAATGGCAAGGGCAGAACATTGAATGGAAGCAACATCGGCGCAAGGAAGCCAATAAAAATAGTCAGGATATTCACCATCATGGTGATTGCCTGACCATTTGGTGCATAGCTACCCAGAAAAGCCGCTAATCCTGCCAGAGAAAGAGAGCCTAATGGTATGAGTGGAAGTAGCGCCAACCCGCTCAACAATGGTAGCTTTAAAAAGATGCAACCGAAAAGATAGGTTCCGATAAAGCCCGGCAAGGCTAGAAATAATCCGACAGACAAAAGAGCCAGAATCAAGGCTAATTTTACTACGGGCAGTGCGGCCCAATAATCAAACTCACGCAATTCCCTCCCCCACCCGATCTTGAGAGCTACCGTCGCAGTTGGACCAAAAGCCAGAGCAGTCGCCAGGTTGCCACCAAGCAGAAAAATTGCCTCATCCCTGGAAATTGTTCCCCTGAGCGTTTTCACCAGAAAAATGAAGGCGATGGGAAATAAAAGGCTGCGGATGAGATGAAAAAACCAGGTACGGCGATACTCAGCCAGAAAAATTCGGAGCAATATCTCGTATTGGTGTACTGCGACCATCATTGAACGACGCTGAGGTATATGTGGTGGTACAGCAGCCGAGGAAGCTGTTATTCCATTTTGTGTATTCATACTGCTCCGTGTCCTCCCGATTTTCTGCTCTATGCTATGCGCCAATACGCCAATCCATTTTACGATGGACAAGAAAGAGGAAGCCAACAGAGCAGAGAACGACTATAAGAATATCAATAAACACGGATATTTCTGGATGACCGCCAAGTGCACTGCGAAAAAGATCGGCAACATAAGTGGTAGGAATAAATAGGGCGATAATACGTAGAGGAAGAGGTAATTGTGCAAGAGAAAGAAACATAGGAGAGAGGAAGCCAATACAAACGATCAAGATATTACCCATTGTACCTGCTGTTTCCCCATCGGGTGCATAGCTTCCCAACATGGCACCAAGACCAGCAAGGGGTAATGTTCCCATAGGAATTAAAGCCAGCAAAGCAAGGTTTCCCGAAAGAGGTAGACCCAACAACAGCATGCCAGTTACGTATGCACCCATTAAACCTGGTAAAGAGAGTACCAGCGCCACAGAAATAGTAGCAAGCACAAATGACAGTTTAGGCAGCGGCAAGGTGGCCCAGTATTCGAACTCGTGGCGCTCTCGACCCTGCCCGATTTTATTGATGAGCAGGAACAACGGACCAAAGGCAATAGCTGTAGCCAGGTTGCCACCAAGAATAAAAATACCCCGTTCTGTACTTATTGTTCCTTCAGACATCTTAAGAAAAAAGATAAAGCAGACAGGCCACACAAAGCCAAAAAAGACATAGAAAAACCACATGCTGCGATATTCAACCAGAAAGAGGCGCAATAAGATCAGGTACTGCTTGAATGCTGCTACTAGCGAGTGACGGGGCAGGACATATGGCAATGAAGCAACTTCATCAGGTAGCGATTGATCAGTCAAGCTTCATGCCTCCTCCCAACTGCAAATAGACATCTTCCAGCGATGGCGTCAGAATGCGAAAATCGTCAAGCTGGTCCAGTCCGATATCACCCAATACCTGCTCAATCGCGTCCCTTACAGTATTCCTTTGACAGAGCACCACTCGTTGTTGCCGCGTGAGCATGTGAAGTTCACCCAGCGAAGAAAGTAACTCGTCATAATCTGGAACGGCTTCTTTAAGAAGGAGTTCCAGGCGTACACGCTGATCTATTTTGATCTTCAACTCCCCAGGAGTGCCCAGTGCAAGCAAACGTCCATGATTAATGATACCGACACGTTGCAGGACACGTTCGGCCTCTACAACGTTATGCGTTACAATAATAAGCGTTTTTCCCTGCTTATTCAGGGCAAGTAACTTATCCCATATCCTGCGCCGAACCTGCGGGTCCAGGTCATTTGTGGGTTCATCGAAAATCTGTATAGGCCGATCTCCTACAAAAGTAACCGCCAGGCTCACCAGTTTCTGCTGCCCTCCCGAAAGGCGTCTAATATACGTGTGACGAAACGCGTCGATGCCCAGCTCCACCATCAGTGCATGTGCCCGCATACGAGCTGCTCCATGGGATAGGCCTTGCAATTGAGCAGTATAAACAAGCGCCTCTTCAGGATACAGATCTTTCAATGCCTGAGAGTTTTGAGCTTGCAGAGATACATAATCTGGAATAATCTGCGGATCTCTGATGACATCCAGGCCATACAGCCGAATAGCACCTGATGTCGGACGCACCAACCCTGCAATCTGATTTACCAATGTTGACTTTCCCGCCCCATTCGGACCCAATAACCCAAAAATTCTCCCTCATTGATATTCAGAGAGATTTCGTCATTCGCCTTATTGTCAGAACCTTTGTAGATTTTGGTCAGATTCGCAATCTGATACACGGCTGCCATAGAAGCCTTCCTTTCTCGCCAGCTACTAGCAAATAGTGACGATCAAACTTGCATGGTTTCATAGTATATTGATGTAGCCGCGTATGGAAGTATAAAGCAATGCTATGAGCATAGGTAAATACATACCCTATGCTCATAGCATTGCTTTTTTGGTACGGAGGGAAAGCCTATGACAAGGTGCAGGCTATAAGATGGTTGTAGCATTAGATGCAGGTAGGCTGAAAAAGCGCCAAACAAACGCCATTTTCATGGAAGTCATGTCATTATTGAATTACATCCAGCCCACTGCTCGCGTTATTCAACATCTCTATTTCGGCAGTGCTCAGCTTCAATTCTACCGCATTGATGAGCTCACGCACTTGCTCGACGGACGTAGCACTCGCAATAGGAGCCGTGATACCGGGCCTCGCTATTAGCCAGGCCAGAGCAACTTGCGAAGGCGTGGCTTGCTCAGCCTGAGCGAGACGTTCAACCACTTTTAGGACTCTGAAGCCGCGCTCGTTCATATACCTCCTCTGAACGCCCTGAGCACGTGCCGTCTGAGGTAATGCCTGTCCCGGTTGATACTTGCCGGAAAGGAAACCGCTGGCAAGTGAAGAATAGGGAATAACGCCAATCTCTTGCGCTTTAATGAGAGGCTCCAATAGCTCCTCGTAGCTCTGGCGTTCGACCAGATTATAGAAAGGCTGCACACTTGCGTAACGCACATATTTATGCTGTTCACTGATACGCAGCGCTTCGGCAAGACGTGGAGCGGTATAATTCGATGCGCCAATAGCACGCACCTTCCCCTGACGCACCAGTTCATCGAAGGTCTGCAGGGTCTCTTCAAGTGGAGTATCAGCATCATCCCGATGGGACTGATAGAGATCAATGTAATCAGTTTGCAGGCGTTTTAAAGAATCCTCAATGGACTCCAAAATGTGCTGGCGTGAGAGGCCCTGTTTACCAGATCCCATCTGGCTTCCCACCTTCGTCGCAATAATCACCCGATGACGATTGCCACGAGCCTTCATCCATCGTCCTATCACAGCTTCAGATTCGCCTCCAGAATGTCCTGGCACCCAGGTGGAATAGACATCAGCCGTATCAATACTGTTGCCACCAGCGTCAAGATAAGCATCGAGCACAGCAAATGATGCAGCATCATCGATTGTCCAACCAAATACATTGCCGCCCAGGAAGAGAGGCGTGACTTCTAATTCAGAACGACCCAGTTTACGTCGTTGCATAAGGAAACACCCTTTCACATTATTCGCTTTTGAAAGAAATTCTCTCCTAAAAGGAAACAATCGTTCGGTGATTCTTCATTCCTTAGTGGATGCGGGGAAACACGAGCAACACAAGCTATGTGGACCACACGGGTCACGCGATCCATGTGGTCCACACGAGTTATGTGCCACACAGGCTTGTTCGCTCCGCTGCTCTGACAAACTTCATCGCACAGCTTCCTAGTAAGCGAGGGAGTAGGGAAGACATTTATTATTCCGTGTAACAAAACATGCAAAATTGGCAATTGATGCACGGAATAATAAATGTCTTCCCTACCGACACGTTCAAGAACCTATGCAATGATGTTTGACAAAGCATTACCAGGTTGGGCGTCGGTCAAGAGAGAATTTGTTTGTCCTGTTTACTCGCTGGAACACCTTCTAATCTGGGTGCTTGCTTCCACGTAATCGGCAACCCTTCCTTCTGCATAATCTTCAGTGCATTTGTTGTCGGGCACGGACCGGAATACAGGGTATAATCGAAGACCATCTCACCCTTGACTACATCATCACGGAAATGATAGTTTTGGATCTGCGTCAATTCATCGGATAACGTGACCAGTTCCAGATCGTGCGTCGAAATTGCGCCCAGGCATGCAGCTTGCGCCAACGCATAGATGTAAGCATGGCTCCCTATCAGCCGCTCACGATTATTGGTCCCCTTGAAGATCTCATCAATAAGCGCGAAAACAGGGTAGAGCGTCTTCCTGCGTACACGGTCGAGGATAAATCTGAGACGACGCACTTCAGCATAAAAGTAGGAATAGCCATCCGCAAGCGAATCCGAGACGCTGATACAACAATCAATCTCATAGAATCCTGTCTGCAAAGAGGTGGCACAAACGACTCCACCAGCGTAAGCCAGGCAAAAATTAATGCCCATCGTACGCAAAAAGGTACTTTTACCCGCCATATTCGAGCCAGTGATCAGCATAATATCGTTTGCATGCTCTATCGTCACGTTATTGACGACGCGATCCTCATCGGGTATCAAGGGATGACCCAGACGTGTTGCACGTAAGGCTGGTGCTCTTCCCTCATCCTTATTCGCTGGAAGTTCCGGCAAAACATAATCAGGATTTAAGTAGGCAAAGGTTGCCAGTGAACATAACGCTTCCAATTCATACCAGGAGTCCAGCCATACGGGGAGATTTTCGCGTGCAGCCTCCTTGCATTGTGCGAGAAAATACGATAGGAAGAGATCCCATGGCACGATAAGATTAAAGATTGTTGCGATCCCCTGACTCGTTCCCGCACCAGCCGTCGCCATCGCCTGAGTTATAACCTGGCTCTGTGTCAGGCGGGCATATTGTGCAATACTGCTGCAAGCGCTGCATGAGCTTCGTCGGTGAGGCATCTGCATTCTGAAATGGCTTACACACTTTTTGTAAGTGGGGATTATTAGCTGTTGGATACTTTTCGATGAATGAGAAGACAGCATGCAATTGCTTAAAGATTGTAGCCATAAGTGAGCTATCCAGGAACAGGCGTGAGCGATAACGTAGCATGGGAACGGTCCAGAGAAGCGATACGCCAAAGACAAGCAGTACATCGGTCAGGGGTACAACGCTATAGAGCAGAAGCACGAACAGGCTAATGAGCAACACAGAAAGGATGCTAGAGATCACCAGGAAGAATAGGGGTGGCTTGCGACCAGGGGGCATAGCAAGCCAGAGCGACACTGCTTCCTGATCGTTCTGTTTGTTGACATCCAATATTGTACGTTGCGAGTAAGCTTGCAACCTGTCACGAAAATTTACCAGCGGCGTCAGTTCGCGTACAGTAGCCTGACGAGCACGAATAGTCTCTGGTTCCGGCACGCGATTGAGCAACCATTGACGGAGACGCGCACGTCCCGAATCCGAATAGCTGGTATTGATCAACTGGTGCAACGAATAGAGGCCACTGATCTGCAGATCGTTTTCAAAGGGGTGATCTTTCTCTCGCACGTCCTCGACAGGCGGAATGTTCTCCCAATCAAGGGTCATGCGTGCCATATGCGTCTTTTTGATGCGCAGCAGACTATCATATCTATTGATGCTGCGCCGCAAAACGCCGCCGGATCTCCACCCATAGATAAAAAGGAGAATGCCGCCCAGAAAGCAGGCCAGCCCTAACGGTACAAAGATGCCGAAAAAGGTTGCTGATAGCACGATACCGCCGAGAAATACCAGAACTTGTTGCATGAATAGACGCTGATAACGAGCATTCACCTGACCAGCACGTCTTTCCAGGCGCTCGATATGACGCTCAAGTGCGTCCAGGCGTTCTTGTTTTTTGTTTATGATAGCTTGCACAATTTTTCTTTCTTATGGGCATCGTAAACGCGGCCCCTAACTTTATGATAGGCAAAATAATACCACAATTTATACGTTTAAAACATGGGGAATGTTTTGATAAGCTTGGTGGATATGATGTACAGTGGCAAAGCCTTCAAAGAGGTGCCTCTAAAGCAAGAGGCTCTTTTCCTTCTATCGTATCATGCATTCTCAATCACACAATAAGGGCAAGGCTCATTTACTTTGGCATTCACATCTTATCTTCGGCAATAATTTTCAGATTCTAGAATAGCTACTAAAAGCCTTGACAGTAATATAGCTCTTCTATATAATCTTGTATAAAATGTGCGTTCAAAAATAAAATTTACCTTTATTAACTACGGAAACCTGATGCTCGACAACTGGCCGACCCCGGAAATGAAGGAACAGTACAAAAATGGCAGTCGGACTGATTTACTTGTATAGAATGCGCAAATTTCTTTCCAACTCTGCCATATAAAGACACACTTATTATGAAGTAACATATTTAAAAAGGGATAAAAACATGCGAAAACGAAAAAATATAGTGGGCATAGCGGGTATAGCATTACTGCTCTGCTGCATCATGATAGTAGCAGTTCTATGGTTGCTAGGACCACGAATAGCGAATCATTTGGGATGGATATGGCACGACAGACTTCCAGATCATGTCGCCTATTCAGGAAGAATATATGCGCCTGCATATTCATACAAATGTTCAACGATAGACGGGACTGCGAAAGGTGAGCTTACTCAGGCAGGATCTATACCAGCAATACTTGGAGCGTCGGCACCTCTTTTCGTCGAAAGCCCTAATGGAAATAACCCCGCATATTCACTAGCAATGCAAGTATATGTGCAGAAAAACGTTGGATGCTACGTACTTTACGTGATAGAAGGTGGACCGTAATCCTATAGAATGGTTCCTTCTTCATTACTGGAAAAGAGACCATTCTATGCTTATATTTCTCATGAAATGAAAGGGTTATCCTAATACGCTACCGCCATACGCCCCTCAAGATACCTCGCCAGCAACGCCAGTGGATAACAGATACACAGGAAGATGAACGCGCCAAACACATAGATAAACAACTGCCGGGATGGATCAGACGACAATGGGCTGGCTAGAGAAGTCGTCATCTGCTGCAACTCAATCACACCGCCAATGGTTGAAAGCAAGGCCGTATCCTGTACCAACGTAATAAAATAGTTGGTGAAAGGTGGAATGGTAATACGTATAGCTTGTGGCAAGACGATCTTGCGCATCACGTGACCCATAGTAAGACCCAGGCTTAACGCGGCCTCCGTCTGCCCTTTATCAACCGACTCTATACCCGTACGAAAAACCTCGGTCAGGTAAGCTCCGTAGTTAAAACTAAGGCCGAGAATACCGTAGAAAGTTGCATCAAAAATAACGTAGGACGGCACGAGGCTATTGTTTTGTAACAGAGTCATCACCTGAAAAGCAATATTGTACGGATCAAAGCCAACATTCGCCAGAGCAATATTCACACCATACTCCCATAATAATAATTGGACAAGGATAGGAGTACCACGTATCAACTCGATATACACAAATGCCAGCCAGCGCAGCACACGAAAACGCGAAAGGCGACAGAGTGCTCCAATAAGACCAAAGATCGTCGCCAGAATCATGCTGACTATCGAGAGGAAGATTGTTACGCCTGCCGCCTGCAATAATACTGGAAGATCGAGAGTAATAGAGTCACGATAGCCATACAGGTAATAGACAAAGGCCGCAAGAAAGGCTATCAGCACAATATAAAAAGATTTATCCAGCACGGCCACCCAGAGGCGCGACTTCTGCCCGGTCTCGCTCGGCTGGCCACTATCAGTCGCAATATGTTGCATTTCTTCCTCCCGCCACTATTGCACAGAACGTAAGCGACGTTCATAAAAGCGTGCGACATATGAAGTGGGTAAGCTGAGCATCAAATAAAGCACGAGCGCAATCACAAAGAAAGGCAGTGGATTACTACCATAGCGGTCACGCCATAGATTAAGCTTAGCTTGTAATCTCTGCGCCGCCGATCACGCTAATAATGGCAGAATCCTTGAGCATGTAGATCAGGTCATTCACAAAAGGCGGAATCATCAAAGGGATAGCCTGCGGAAAAACAATACGTAGAAATTTTGCACTGGCGTTAAGACCGAGAGAGAATGCAGCTTCTGTCTGCCCACGATCAACCGAGAGAAAACCGGCACGAAAAACCTCGGCCTCATAGGCAGCATAATTGAGAGCGAGAGTACCTATGCCTACCACCCAGAAATTCGCATAGGCGGCTAAATTATAGAGGCCAGAAATGCGCTCAGTCCAAAATAAATAATAAAGATCTGCGAAATCATAGGAGTGCTGCGAATCACCTCGATATAAATACGTGCAGGCACTCTCAACCATGTTATCCGCGAATTCGACATCAATGCCAGCAGCAGACCAAGCAACAGCGCCAGTGAGAAACCGGCAACACACAAAATGATGGTATTTTTTGCGCCATCCAGGAAATCAAGCAACACCACTGAATACGAGGGCATGAAGTATCCTTTCTACCATTGGCGTAGGGGCGTGTGCTTGCCAGCGCCCTGGTTCCCCGACAGAGAATCGTTCCCCAACCAGGCGCTGGCAAGCACACGCCCCTACCCTGGTTATGAGAATGGGCATCAACGGACGAAGACCTGCTCACGCCCTTACGCCAGTTCCTTACACGATACCAATCTCGGCCTGTTGATCATTCCACATCTGCCACTTCTGGTAGATCGTCTTCAGCGTGCCATTTTTCTTGAGAACATCGAAAGCCTGATTGATCTTCGGCAGAAGTTTCTTTGCATTGGGATTGCCCTTTTTAAAACCACAATAGTAATTGTCGGGATAAATCGGCTTTCCAAGCAACTTTAATTGAGGGATAGGCGTAGCTCCAGGACCGGAACCAAGAATATAATACGCGGCAATTGGGAAATCCAGAAAGAAGGCATCAAGCTTTTTCTGCACGAGATCACTATAAGGGATATCGCCGTCATAAGCTCTAATGGTAATCTTTGGATCACCCTGCATGATCGTCTGTGCCAGGTAACCAGTACCGGTACCAACTATGTAACCTTCCAAAACTTTGATATCAGTGGGATTGACGATATTCGCAAAACGTGTATCATCTTTACGCACGATAATCTGCTGACCATAACGATAATACGGGTCGGAGAACAGCTCGGTCTTTTCACGGTCAGCATTTTTCTCCCACCCATTCATGACCATATCAAACTGATTGGCCGCCAACGCCTGCTCAAGGTTACCATAAGTTACCTCGATCTGCGTCTGCAAAATGCCCATCAGGCCCGCAATTGCCTGCGCGATCTCGACCTCGAAACCTATCAGCTTATTAGGATTTTTAGGGTCTTGAAACACATAAGGTGCGCCACTGACATAATCTGCCCCCCACTGCAAGACAGATGGATTCTTTAAACCTGCCGGGACTACTTTCGTCGCCCCAGGGGTGGCACCACTACCACTTCCTGTCGTCGTTGAAACGTTCCCACCGCAAGCAGCTAAAATATAGTTCAGCATTCCACCCGTTGCAACCAGCCCGCCTGCCTGACCCGTGCGCCTCAAAAATGTTCGCCTGTTCAGCTCATCGTTTGTCATAAAATATGTGCCTTTCTGATGATCTCCCTGGTTGACTTGCATACCCTGTTCAGGGCAAGACAGACAGCACGCGCTCCAGGAATAGCTGCGTGCGTTTTTCTTTGGGTTGTCTGAAGAGCGCCTCAGGTTCTCCCTGCTCCACAATCATGCCATCAGACATAAAAACCACGCGATCAGAGACATCGCGGGCAAACTGCATCTCGTGCGTTACTACAACCATTGTACTCCCTTCGTAGGCAAGGTCTTTCATCACTCTGAGTACCTCGCCCACTAATTCTGGATCAAGTGCGGAGGTCGGCTCATCGAAGAGCAGAGCACGCGGCTGCATTGCCAGGGCACGCGCTATCGCTACACGCTGCTTTTGTCCACCAGAGAGACGGCTCGGATAGACATCGCGCTTCTCAGATAATCCTACTTTTGCCAACAACCTCTCACCTAGCGCTACTGCCTGATCCTTTGGCATCTTCCGCACCAGCAGGGGAGCTTCAATCACATTCTGCAGGACGGTCATATGCGGAAAGAGGTTAAAATTTTGAAAGACCATTCCCAATTCACGACGCATAGGACTCAGTTGCTTGACTGAAAGATTGGAATTGAGGAGTTGACCATGAATATAGATCTCTCCACTGGTAGCTTTTTCTAAAGCATTGAGGCAACGAATGAGCGTGCTCTTCCCCGAACCGCTCGGCCCGATCAATGCCACAACTTCGCGCCGATGAACCTCAAAATCGATATCCTTGAGCACATGTTTATCACCAAAATACTTGTTGAGTTTAATTGTTTGTAGAATCAGTTCATCTTCAATTGGACTGATCGCCTGGGATTGAACCAATTCGCCAGAGAGGCTGGCTGAGGCTCCATCTGGTACGCTCGGATTCACGTCCATATCACCCCTTTTCTCGCCGGGTAGCGAAGCTAAACAAGCATCGCATGATCTCGCATGATAGCAATAAGTATAGGCATCCGTATAGAGTGTGTCAAGCTTACACAAAGAGTGCAGTTCAATTTTTTGCTTGGTGCGGTGAGCATCGTCAATGCGGCCCCTATGGTGATGCTTCTTTTTTTTGCGTCGGGTGGGCATCGTCAACGCAGCCCCTACTGTGATCACATGCTATACTATTCTCTGAATTAAAAAATACACAAATTCTATGGTAGGTGTCACATGCCATTTCTCGAATCACCTCGCACCACTCTATACTACGATCTCTTTACAGCAGATATCACATCTCCAGCAGGCAATCAGACATTACTCCTACTGCACGGCTTCCTGGGCACACCTGACAGCGATTTCGCAGAGCAGATACCTTATCTACGTCAGAAGTATACTATCCTTGCCCCACATCTTCATGGTCATGGACATTCTTCCCATCGTTCCTCCTATACCACCTTGTATTACCGGGAGGATGTCGCTGATATCGTTGCGTTGCTCGATGCCCTTCAGCTCTCCCGTGTGCTGGTTCTGGGCTTCAGCGATGGCGCGATAGTAGGACTACTTCTGGCCGCACTTCATCCTGATCGGGTTATCGCTATGGCGCTTCATGGTGCGCAACCAGAGATTACAACACGCGATACAGCCGCGATTCGTTCCTGGCTGCTCGAAAAGCCGCTCCCACCCGCATGGCAAGGGCAATTGACAGCATTACATGGCGATCCCTACTGGCGCTCACTTCTGCCGTTATATGTAGATATACAGGAGAAACTGGTAGCGGCTGGTGGAGTCTTAATCTCTTCCGAGGAACTGGCATCTATTCGCTGCCCTACATTAATAATGCATGGGGCTCGTGACCGCGTCGTTGCCGTTGAGTATGCATATACCCTTTTCCAGAGCATACCAGGAGCACAGTTGCACCTATTTGATGCCGGACACGCCCTCCACCTGCGCTGTGCCGATGAATATATTACTGCCGTAATGAATTTTTTTCAGAGCGTATTACCTGCGTCCAGCGATCTGTCTTTCTGACTCTTTTAGCTAGATTATGTACAGGATTAGTTTGTGATTAACTTGATTTCCTACTTATCTTGCACCAATGGTCGATCACGAAGATGTTGTGGAAGGCTCACTACGACGATGCCTGGACGGAAAAGGAGGGCAGCCTTTCAAGCGGAAGGCCGTCTGATTGTGCAAGAGGTATTCCCACCAGTGCGCAACCACAAATTCGGCCAAGACGACGGTCAATGTATCCTGAGGATGCCGTTCGTGGATGGTATCGATATAGGCCAGCAAGGGGCGGTTCAACGAGCGATAGGGCGAGTCAATGACGAGGAGGTGTGTCTCTTCGTCGGCACCGATATGCTGCTGCCAGCGATCCCAGTCCTCGCGTAAGGTATCCGCTTTGTCTACATCGATCACCACATGCACGGCGGTTACATGCGGGGAGATGGAGCGTGCATAAGCCAGACTTTGAATAGAGCCACGGTCCAGGCGGTCAATAGGAACGATCAGGCGATGATGAATATCCTGTGGACGTATGGGGATATCGAAGGTACGCTCACGCTCGAAGCGCTGATAATGGTGATGGATAGCCAGAAAGATCAGGACCATGATAGGGATCAGCAGCACCACAATCCAGGCACCCTCAAGAAACTTCATAGCAGCGATGACCAGTGCAACCATACCCGTCGTCACAGCACCAAGCCCATTGATAATCATGCTACGTTGCCAACCTCTGCTGTGTGCGCAGATGCCACCAATGCACCACCATGCCAGCCTGTGAGAGTGTAAATGCGATAAAGACACCTACGGCGAACAGATTGATGAGCGCATCGGTACTTCCACCAAAGATTATCAACAGGAGGCTGGCAAGCACAGCCAGTACGATGATGCCGACCGAGAATGCAAGCCGATCACCACGAAACGAAAACTGATTAGGCAGGAAGCGATCGCGAGCCAGCAGCGAAGCCAGGCGTGGGAAATCGGCATAACTGGTTTCGGCGGAGAGCGTCAGGATACCCAGGACTGAAAGCAGGAAGACAGGCACCATAAAGGCCAATGGCCCTGAAAATACTTGCGTCGCAATCTTTGCAATCACCGTAGGAGTGCCTGTGGGGTCAGCCTGCACGGCATAGGTCATCGCCAGCAGCGTAATTCCCAGGAAGAGCGTTCCCAGAATTACGGCCATCCATGTCAGCGTAATTGCAGCATTGCGCGTCTCTGGTTTGCGAAAGACGGGGACGCCATTGGAGATCGCCTCAACGCCTGTCATTGCGGAACATCCGGTCGCAAATGAGCGCAGAATCACAAAAATTGATAATGGTTCCATGGCTTGCACGGTCGGTGTAAACTGTCCAATCAACGGCTGATGCAGGAAGACATAGGCTTTGATAAGTCCAATAACAATTAACAAAGAGGCGCTGATGACAAAGAAATAGGTGGGAAAGGCGAAGATGGTACCTGATTCGCGCACGCCACGCAGATTTAGCAGCGTGACGATAATCACGAGTGCAATATCTATCGGAACCACATAGTGACGCAACGGCTGAATAACAGAGACGATATTATGCACACCAGCCGCGACACAGACCGCAACATTGAGTACATAATCAATCATGAGGGCAGCGGCAGCAACCAGGCCAGGTAGTGTGCCCAGATTCTCGCGAGCCACCGTATATGATCCACCACCATTAGGATACGCGGGTATCGTCTGGCGATAAGAGATAGCGACGATAGCCAGCAGGACGATGATCACCAGGCTAATTGGTAGCGTCAGGCCCAGATGGACCGAGCCAGCCGCTACCAGGTTGATGAGAATGGCCTCAGAAGCAAACGCGACCGAAGAAATGGCGTCAGAAGAGAGCATCGCTAACGCTTTAAATTTTGAGAGGCGTTCATTTTCTGCCATCGCTGTCGCGATAGGCACACCGATCAAAAACCGTTTCGTGAGATACATTGCCCGTTGCAGACCCTGCTTCGGAACGTCTACCACCTTCGTCGCTTCAAGCTCGCCAGCCGCCACGCGCCGAAATTCAGGATTACGCGGGCGCACAATACGCACACGCATATTGCCCAGCGAACTACCGCGCCGTTCCTCGACAACGCCTGGCAATGACAGATCAAAATCATCATCGCCAAGAAGTTTTGGCTTGTTTTTGCCCTGGACGTTTTCAGGGATCGGCGGCTTCTCCGGTGGTTCCATAGCTCCACTCTCCTAATCACATATCTTCAATGGTCTTATAGTATGGAAATAGCATTTCTTTGTCAAGATCTTTCGTTCTATGATAAGCTCCAAAACCAATTCGTTGAGTAGTTCTTGAGCATCGATAGAGAAACCATGAGCCTCTCTTGATAAAGCGAGTAGCTATCATATGCTTAAAGGCTTGTTACAAAAGATGAACACGAGAGGTGTCTTATTATGCAAGAAATTGAACGTATACCTACTCTTGAAGGCTGCGGCCAGGATTCAATGGCGGCGCGTCTTCGTAGAAATAGTGCTCGCGGTAGGAAGCGCATTGCTCATTACATGGCTGATTGACATCTACCAGCTCTATCCACGCATTCCCAATATCTCCATCGTCTATCTCTTACCAGTGCTGCTCCTGGCAGTGACATTTGGACGATTGGGGTGCTATTGTGGCGGCGGTCGCAGCCTTTCTGGCGTTTGATTTCTTTCTGGTGCCTCCATTCTATACTCTCACCATTGATCGACCGTCGGATTGGATCGCGCTCATCATCTTCCTCATCACGGCATTATTGACCAGCCAGCTTGCGGAAGTGATGCGTCAACGCAGCGAGGAAGCGCGGCTACGGGCACGCGAGGCACGCATTTTATATGAAGTGATTCGTATCGTCAACTTGCAAGAACAGTTTGAAGACCAGCTTGCCGTGATCGCATTGGCCGTGCGCCGTGTTTTTGCTCCCTGGGGAATTGATGAGTGTGCGTTGCTGCTGCCCGATGAGCAAGGAAACCTCTCTTTGCACATCGATTCGTCAATGGATGTTGACGATATGAAGCTCTCGCCTGAAGAACGGCAACTGCATTCGCCGTTCTTCAACAAGGTGAGATGAGAGAGATGCGTATAGCACCAGCTTCGAGATGCCTCGAATGATAGTGTCACCTACTACAAACAGGTAGGTTCTGTGACAACAGCACGCTTTCTTCCGCTCAAGATTGGCGCACAGGTAGTGGCGGTGCTCTGTCTGCATCTGCATCATCCTGTGTCCTGGTTTGCCAGCATTGCCAGTATGCAAGAGGAACAGCAGCATTCTAATAACCACCTGGAGTTTTTCCAGACGTTTCTTGAAGAGGCAACATCATTGATTGAACGAGCACACTTGCGTTCTGTGGTTCAAGCACAGCGGCAATAAAACCAGGTTGGTCAATTCTATACAATCGTAGGGGCGTCACCTTGCGTGCGCCCTGGTCCCTTTAGACATCGCTCATCGGGACCAGGGCGCACGCAAGGTGACGCCCCTACGGGAAAGGTTGGTCTAGCAAACGGTTCTCAAAGGGTTCGCATCGCGTTGCTGACGGAGCTGGTCGAAGATGCGTTTGTTTTTACGGAAGTAGTGGATGCTCCAGTGAGATGCAGGGATAACCAGCAGGAAGCCCATAAAGGGGGCAAGTGCCAACATAAGTGAGATGGGAAGGCTAAAGACCAGAACCGTGTGCAATGCGAGTTGGGCAAGAGTAACACAACCCCAGACGATCGTTAAGGTACGATAGCAGGTGCGAAACTGGGGGAATGACCAGTCAGCATTAAAGCTAGCAATTCGTTGTGCATCATGCTGAGCCGACGATCGAACGCACGATATAGAATAAGACCGGGCGAGGAAAGAGGAGCGAGATAAGCATTACAGCACCGAGCAGACCAGTCACAGCGGAACTCTGAAGCAACAAGAGCCGTGGACTCTTGAACACCAGAGCAAAGACTACTGTAAGAAGAAGACCTGCAACGACGAGCAAACCTACAGCATCAATATGTTTTTTCCAGATAAAACTGCCTAGAGTGAACAGAGCAGGAACGGAACTTGCCAGCAAGAGCGCATCGATAGTGGGCATATATGGCCGTGCGAGCAGGTTAATCAATAGAGGCACAGCTGCATTAATCAGCAAAGTTGGAAGCATATTGCGAAACGACATTGAGCGGCTATTCTTGTTTTCGCTTACGGTAGATTGCTTCATATCAAGTTGTGAAGAAGTGGTGGTGATCATTTTTTTACCTTCCTTTATATATGCTGTATGGCACTCTCTAAGCTCTTGTTTTGATGACGAGCGCGTCATTGTATTCTCACTGGATGGAACCGCCTGTTGTTTAGCGATCCCGTACCTTATGAATGAATTGTAACGGATGAAGGGCAAAACTCCATCCATACCAGGGTTGACTTCAGGTTGATATTCGTGGGCGCATATTCTCAACCTGAAGGTTGATGATCACAAGGAAGGAATAGATTATAATACAGGAAGGAAAATGAAGCACTTCTATCCAGATCTTGAGGGGAACGAAGATGCATACGCTGGCCGATTTCTATAAGCTGTACATATTTGAGATGATACCCAGGGAAAGCCGTACGCAGGAAAAGGCAAAATGGTGGAAAAATGTGCAACCGGGAAAGCAGATTCCATACGCATTCACGTGGGGCTTTCAGGTTACAACAGATGTGGCAATGTTAAGTATCGTGGTAGTGATCGCCATAATAACCCATGCACCAGCTATCACAAAAGTGGGTATAGAACTTCTTCTCATCACTGCCTACACACTTCTACTACTAGCAAGGATAACCAGGCAATTTTTACCTGCATTTGCAGCGTACCTCATCGTTATTGGCCTGGGGAGCATGCTTAACCTCCTCTTTCCTGGCATGTGGGGCAGCGTGATAATCTATATGCTTTGCACCGTCGTGATCTATCGCTTTCCCCCAAATTGGTCGCTACCATTAGCAGTCATATGCATACTCGCGCTGATTATAACGGATGGGGCATTGAGTCTTCTTCTTGTTCAGCATTCAGGGAAATTCAGGAACATTGGCACTCAACCTGGCAGTTAGCGGCGGACTATGTTGGTTTGGTTGGACCCGGCGTACGCAATATCTTCTTGTGGTGAGGTTACACGAGACACAGGAGCAATTGAGAGAGCAGATGGTACACAGCGAAGAGCTGGCGACAGAACGCGAACGCACTCGAATTGCACGCGACATTCACGATGTCCTTTCACATTCACTGGCCGTCCTTTCCATTCAGGTTCAGGCGGCAAAACACCTGATCACACGCGATCCAGAGCGACTCGCGAGAAATCTGGACGACATGGCACTACTCATCCGTGAAAGCATCACCGAAAGTCGCCATGTCGTCGGCCTGCTGCGGGAGAAATCACCAACATCTTTCGCAGAGGATAATCTTGGTGCAAGCCTGCGATCAATTGCAACAACCTTTAATGATCGAACTGGCATTCATTGCCTTATTGAAGAGAATGGGACACCTCATAAAGTGGTCAACAGCAGAGGGAGACGCTACAACTGGCCCTGCGCGAGATGTTGACCAACGCACATCGTCATGGAGCTGCCCATACCGTAGGATTACGTGGCGCTGGCGAGAGGCAAGCATTATCTTAGAAGTGCGCGACGATGGAAAGGGTGCGAATCTGGAGGCTGCGAATACTATGGAAAAGAAAAGGATAATGAGGCAGATGGACATCATGGACTCCAGGGAATGCGTGAGCGTGTTGCCACCCTGGGTGGCGAGGTTGAAGCGGGACCAGCAGAAACGGGCGGCTTCACCGTCACTCTGAGGCTACCATTTGAGTCACTAAATGAGATATGCGCAGAAGAGGTAAAATAGTATGGGTGAGCAGAAAATTCATGTTCTCATCGTCGATGATCAACGCCTGATGCGGGAAGGGCTACGCATCATCCTTGAAGATACGCCAGATATCGAGGTCATCGGAGAGGCCGAAAATGGACTTATCGCGATACAGAACGCAGAGAACTTGCATCCCGACGTGATTCTTGATGGATATTCGCATGCCTCTGCTCGATGGCATCGAAGCAACCGAGCGTATTCGGAAGCAAACTGAACCATTGCCACGCATTCTGCTCTTAACAACATTCGATACTCCAGAACTGGTTATAGAAGGGATGCGAGCGGGTGCCGCAGGATATCTTCTGAAAGATTGTAGTGCCGAGGAGCTATGTACCGCTGTACGGGCCGTTGCACGTGGACAGATTCTTCTGCAAGCATCCAGCATAGCACAACTTCTGGCAGGCATACCCAGTCAAGGATCGGTAGCGCCAAAAGACACGTCATTATCATCAGCGGCAGAGAAGATAGGGCTGACAGTACGCGAGCGGGAGGTCGTACGCCTGATAGCGCAGGGACACAATAATACAGAGATATCGGCAGAACTTTTTGTGAGTGATGCGACCGTCAAAACGCACATCAATCATATCTTTTCTAAACTAGGCGTTCGCGATCGGTCGCAGGTGATCGTAAAAGCACGGCAGTTGGGCCTGGCATGAGTACGATTTCATGGTATGATCCTGGAACGCATGTTGCCGAATCCCTTAATGCATTATTGTTATATTTGTTAAGTACAGGTGATACTTTTCAAACCGATACATTTTCCTGCTGGGTAGATATCTTTGACCGCAGCTGAAGAAGTCTGTTATATATTCCAATACATGCGCTATCCTTTTGAACATCCTTGCCGTTATGTTTCATTATGTATTCCTGATATTTCAATGAAACAATCATAGCATAGTCAAAAATCAGAGTAAAGATTATTATTCACCCTTAATACAAGGTCATTATTTTCCATTTTGTAATCACAGTTGACATTCCTCCTCCCAAAATGGTATACACATAATGACCAAGTTGATGAAATTTTTTGTATATTTCCTAATTAATTTCATCAAAAAAAGAGAAGCGTAGTGAATAATATTTAGTGGACGAATATTGTTGTGGACTATTCTTCTCGCATAGCTTCTCTTGATCGGTACGATTAAGGTCCCTCTTTTTAATTGGTGAGCAATGAATGCTCACAGGAGATGGAAGTCGATAATGAAGTCATTTCTTGCTTACAGTCCTTAAACGCTACTGTATAAGCTTTTCAGGGCCCATCCCCCTGACAATTATGAGTTCAACTGAGAAGAAATACGCCCACATCTTTCCCGTGACACGAGTTCTCTGCCAGATGCGTGCTGGGAGGTCTTTCGATCAGACATTCCACACGCATCTCAAGGCATAATGGTCATACAAGCTCTGCCACTTCGTTGGGCTTTCCTTCTCCTCTGTTCGACTACCAACTCATAACCCTCGTTTTCTTTATACATCCTGGTCATCGTACATCCTGGTCATCCAGGATTCACTTGATAGTGCATAATTGTACGAATAAAGCTGCAGGCATATTTGAGGCAGTATAAGAAAGGAGTGTTACTCACAAAAAAAGAGACAAGGCTATTTTTTCAAGGAAATAAATGAAGATGTTCTCAATATATTGGAGGAAACCAAACAATGCAAGGGAAGCGCAGGACACTTTTGAGAAGCTGTATAGTAGCCATTCTGCTAGTCACTCTAACCATAACCTTCTGGAGTATGAGCGGGAGAAATACCACTCCGGCCCATGCAGAAAATAATGGAGTTGCGACAACACCATTCATGGGGTGGAGTACCTGGAGTTTTGATGGCGGCTATCCTACCCAGTCAAACATGGAGGCACAGGCCAATGTTGTAGCCAGCAAATTAAAATCGCATGGCTACAACTATGTTCTGCTGGACGATCACTACTATTTGAACCCCGGTACGACCGTTGATCAGTATGGACGCTGGAAGATCAATCCTGCACAATTCCCCAATGGTATTGCCGGGATTGCCAATTATGTTCATAGTCTTGGACTCAAGTTTGGCATCTATGTGACACCCGGTATTCCAGTGGCAGCAGTCAATCAGAATACCCCCATTCAAGGTACGAGTTATCATGCCAGAGATGCCGCCAATACCAGCAAATACCAGAATAACTATGGCGGCTTTGGCAACGTCATGTATTATCTCAACTACTCCAGCGCCTCTCAAGCCTTCATCAATTCCTGGGCTGATGAGTATGCCTCCTGGGGAGTGGATTTCCTGAAAATTGATGCCGTCGGTGACTGGAATCAACAGGATGTACAGGAGTGGTCTATAGCCCTTCAACAGAGTGGGCGTCCGATCGTCTTCGATCTCTCGAATACGCTCGATCGTGGCAATATCAACTTCTGGCGAACGTATTCAAATGCATGGCGTATTGAAGGCGATGTCCAGTGTTATGCGTCCTGCTCAACTCTAGTTGATTGGAATACTGTATCGGCACGATTTCAAAGATGTTCCCGCATGGGCACCTCTCGCTGCCCCAGGCGGATGGAATGACCTCGACTCTCTTAATGTAGCTGATGGTGCAAAGGATGGCCTCACCAACGATGAACGGCAAACGTATATGACGCTGTGGGCTATCGAGGCAGCCCCTCTCTACGCGGGCGACGATCTCACCACGATGGATAGCTATGGCCTCTCATTGCTCACGAATGATGAAGTCATTGCAGTAGATCAACGAGGTAAAGCCGCTTCGCCAGTATCACAATCCAGTAACCAGCAGGTCTGGCGCACCAATAATGGCGACGGGAGCTATACGGTCGCGCTCTTCAATCTGGGTGGATCAACAGCGACAGTCACAGCAAACTGGAGCAGCCTGGGATTCAGTGGCTCAGCGGCTGTACATGATATGTGGAGTCATAGCGACCTTGGAACCTTTAATAATAGTTTTAGCGCAACCCTTAATGCCCATGCTTCACGTTTGCTCAAAGTCGTTCCGGGAAGTAGCGGCGGTGGTGGAAGCAGCTACGAAGCGGAGTCCTCGGCCAATACCCTTGGCGGACGAGCGGCGGTTGTGGCTTGTACTAGCTGTTCAGGTGGCTCGAAGGTGGGAAGCGTCGGTCGTAATAGTGGCACGCTGCAATTCAACGGTGTGCAGGCCAGTAGTGCAGGCACCCATACCCTCACGATCTACTATCTTGATGGAGACGCAGGCCGCACGGCTCAGATGAGCGTCAATGGAGGAGCCGCCACAACCGTGACGTTCCATGGCACCAACGATAACAATTGGAATGTCGTGCAGAACCTGACCGTCTCGGTTCAGTTGAATGCAGGCAGCAATACCATCAAGTTTTCCAATCCCTCGGGTCCAGCACCCGATTTCGATCGAATTGTAGTAAGTTAAGTCTCAGAGGAGAGCAACAGAAACCTTAGATTTTCAGGAAGAGGTGCCAGAGGACTGAGTATCCTTTAGCACCTCTGGTTTCCCAATTTCTGCTTGAAGATGTGCGACCACATCCCTTGTAGGCTCTTGCGTGCAGGTTGTTCTGCATAGACGTGGACCGCGTTCATTGTTCACAAAGGGAGAAAAAACATGCATACGATCAAAATGGGCCGTTATGCAAAATGGGTCATGTTCGTGTTGATTGTCTGTTCACTCATCATCTCTGCTGAGTATTTTCAAGGGAAACCAACGCTTGCAGCGACTCCAGCAAGCAAGTATGATTGGCTTCAATTCGGCCTCAATGAAGAAAAAACCGCCGATAATACATTGGAGACGACCATTAATTTATCCAATGTAGCAAACCTCAAGCCGCTCTTTACCGTACCCCTTCCCTCTTCGCCAGATGGGGCACCTGTCCTGTTAACAAACGTGAGCACGTCCAGTGGAGTCAGAGACCTTGTCTTCGTCACCACTGAACATGGAAATCTCATCGCGATGGATGCTAATACAGGGGCGCAGGTCTGGTCACATTCTTTTTACGCCGGATCGGGCATAACGAATTCTGCTCCTGCCATTGACCCCAATCGCCAATATATCTACACTCCCGGGGTCGGGGATGGCCTGGTTCATAAGGTCAACGTAACCAATGGAACGGAAGTCACCGGGGGAGGATGGCCAGAGCAGATCGGGACAGCAAGCAATAAAGCTTCCTCGGAACTTTCGATTGCTACTGCCAAAGATGGCGTGACCTATCTTTATGCCAGTCAGGCGTACTCACGCGGACACGAGGTGGTCATCAATCTTGGAACTGGCTCCAAACATGTGTTTAATACTGTATGCGCAAATCAGCCTGATGTCCTGTTTGGCGTGCCGGGTCAGCCAAATAATTGTACATTGAGTGGAGCCGAACCCTGGTCGCGACCTGGTGCTGTCTATGATCCAGACCTGGATAAATCATTTGTCATGACTGGTACATATACTCAATTCCAGGCGGGTGTCGATTGGGTACAAAGCCTGTTGGCCCTACCTCCTGATGGTCATACTACACTCAAAAATGGTGGTGGCTATCCATTAGATAGCTACACGCCCTCAAACTGGTCAGCGTCGGTTGCAGCGGATCAGGATATTGGAAGCACCAATGTTATCATCCTGCCAACCAATCCAAAGAGTAAATATCCCTATCTAGGCGTATCAGGTGGAAAAGACTCAAAGCTGCGCCTCTACAATCTCGCCAATTTAAGCGGCAAGGGTGGCCCCGGAAATCTTGGCGGCGAACTGGCCATTTATAACGCGCCGCAAGGTGGTCTGGTCCGTTCCGAAGGAACTTCGTGGGTCAATCCAGCTGATGGGAGCACCTGGGTTTTTGTTCCCGGCGATAACGGCATTTCAGGATTGCAATATGTGGTCGATAGTGCGGGTAATCCAAGCTTAGTAACGCGCTGGGTTTTGAAGAATGGTTGGACGACCTCTGCTATTGTTGCTAACGGTGTGCTCTTCGCCGCAGTTGGTGGTGGTGAGCATACCGCAACAACGGCGACCCACACGATGCAGGCGATTAATCCTACCACGGGGGCTGTTGTCTGGTCCACTCCCATTGGGCAATTCCATTGGGCCAGTCCTATCGTCGCGAACGGTGTCCTCTATATGCCCGATGGAAATGCGGGTGAACCATTTCCGAATGCTACGGGCCACCTCAACGCCTGGACGCTTCCAACATCCGTTGGCGGTGGAAATAGCTATGAAGCGGAGTCTTCGGCCAATACCCTTGGCGGACGAGCGGCGGTCGTGGCCTGTACTAGCTGTTCGGGTGGCTCGAAGGTGGGAAGTGTCGGTCGTAATAGCGGCACCCTGCAATTCAACGGCGTGCAGGCCAGTAGTGCAGGCACCCATACCCTCACGATCTACTATCTTGATGGAGATGCAGGTCGCACGGCTCAGATGAGCGTCAATGGAGCAGGAGCTACAACTGTGACGTTCCATGGCACCAACGATAACAATTGGAATGTCGTGCAGAACCTGACCGTCTCGGTTCAGCTGAACGCGGGTAACAATACCATCAAGTTCTCCAATCCCTCGGGTCCGGCACCGGATTTCGATCGAATTGTAGTAAGTTAAGTCTCAGAGGAGAGCAACAGAAACCTTAGATTTTCAGGAAGAGGTGCCAGAGGACTGAGTATCCTTTAGCATCTCTGGTTTCCCAATTTCTGCTTGAAGATGTGCGACCACATCCCTTGTAGGCTCTTGCGTGCAGGATATTCTGTGTAGACGCGAAGACCGCGTTCCTTAATTCGCAAATAGAATGAAAAGGAGTTCATTTATGCAACAATTTCGGATCCACATCAGTGCACGCTACCTCATCACCTGTTTGTTGTTAATAGCGTTATCCAGCGTGGCCTTACTGGGTTTTGCCTCGTCCCCGCAAAAGATCTACGCAGCAAAGACTGTCAATATTATGCCTTTGGGAGATTCGATAACCGGCTCACCTGGTTGTTGGCGTGCTCTGCTCTGGAATAAGCTCCAGAGTACAGGATATACCAATATTAATTTTGTCGGAACATTGAACAACTCAACTTCGTGCGGGATTCCGTTTGACGGTGACAACGAAGGGCACGGAGGCTATCTGGCGACCAATATTGCCAATCAGAATCTCTTGCCCGGCTGGCTTGCTGCTACCAATCCAGATATTGTCATGATGCATCTCGGCACCAATGACGTCTGGAGCAATATTGCGCCAGCAACCATTCTCGCAGCCTATAGTACGTTGGTGAATCAGATGCGTGCACATAATCCAAACATGAGGATTTTGGTAGCTCAGATCACGCCTATGAATCCCAGTAATTGTTCGGCCTGTGCCCAACGTGTAATCAACCTGAACGCGGCTATTCCAGGCTGGGCCAGCTCTATGACGACCGCGCAATCCCCGATCACTGTGGTGGATCAATGGACCGGCTATAACGATAGCACAGATACCATCGATGGCGTCCATCCAAACGCTTCGGGCAATGCCAAGATCGCTGCGAAATGGTATCCACCTCTAACCGCTCAGATCAATAGTATTAATGGCGGAGGCGGTGGTGGCGGTGGAAATAGCTATGAAGCGGAGTCCTCGGCCAATACCCTTGGCGGACGAGCGGTCGTGGTTGCCTGTGGCACCTGTTCGGGTGGAGAGAAAGTAGGCAATCTTGGGCAAGGAGGCACGCTGCAATTCAACAATGTCCAGGCCAGTAGTGCAGGCACGGCTGCGGTCTCGATCTACTACATCGATGGCGATGCAGGCCGAACGGCTCAGATGAGCGTCAATGGAGGAGCGGCCACGACCGTCACCTTCCATGGCACCAACGATAGCAATTGGAATGTGGTACAGAGTCTGACCGTCTCAGTCTCGTTGAACGCAGGCAACAATACCATCCTGTTCTCCAATGCCTCGGCCTCGGGACCCGATCTGGATCGTATTACGGTGACTCCGACATCAAGTCCGACCCCAACTCCGACACCCACATCAATTCCAACACCGACTCCAGGACCCAGTCCAACCCCGACAGTGGGGACGACGCCTACTCCGACACCTACGTCAACGCCTTCCTCGGGAGGGTCCTGTAAAGTGAGCTATAGCGTGCAGAGCCAATGGTCCGGTGGCTTCACCAGCAGCATCATCATCACCAATACCGGCACGACGGCTCTCACAAGCTGGACCTTGCAGTTTAGCTTCCCCAATGGTCAGCAGATCACTCAAGGCTGGAATGGCACCTTCTCGCAACAAGCAAGTCAGGTCACGGTCCATAACTTGAGTTATAACGGCTCACTTGCCGCCAGTGGAGGCTCGACTCCCCTTGGCTTCAACGGCTCCTGGACGGGAAGTAATACGACTCCGACTTCCTTTACCTTGAATGGCGCGACGTGTAGTACCTCGTAGTTCGTTCCTTTGCAACTGAAATCGAAAGGACAGAGAAAGGCAACATAATCCTTAAATTTTCAGGAAGAGGTGTCAGAGGACTGATTATCCTCTGACACCTCTGGCTTCCCAATTTCCGTTTGGAGATGCGCGAACACATCTCTTACAGACTCTCGCGTGCAGGCTGTTCTGCGTGGACGCGAAGACCGCGTTCCTTGTTCGCAAATAGAATGAAAAGGAGCTTTTAATGTCACACTCAAAAAAAATCTTTGCGGGAGGAGTTCTTTTCCTCCTCGTCATCCTCTGTAGCACGCTCTTCATTACTACAGTAAGTTCAAGCACCGCTAAGGCTGCACCCGCTGACGATTGGACTTCTTATCTTAATAGTACACAGACCGGGTATAACGCGGCGGAAACGACGTTGAATAGTGGTAACGTGGGCACGCTGGCCTTGCAGTGGTCTCACACGTCGGGTTCTGTGAGTGCCCAACCGATCGTCTCCAACGGAGTCGTCTATTGGGGATCCTGGGATGGTCTTGAGCATGCCTACACCATCTCCGGCACGAAGTTGTGGGAGACGCAACTTGGTCAGACCTCCGATGCCAGTTGTAGCCCACCCAATATCGGCATCGCCAGTACTGCCTCAGCGGGAACCGCCGGATCAACGCCGGCTATCTTTGTTGGTGGTGGTGGCAATGTCAGTGCTGATGGGCATGATGACCTGGTTGCTCTCAATGCCAGTACAGGGGCTGTCATCTGGAAGACCAATATTGCCACCTCGCCTGCACCCGATGCCTACCAGTTCGGCTCACCGGTCTATTCCAATGGGAGCGTCTATATTGGAACTGCCTCTCTCTGTGACAATCCTCTGATACAGGGTCAGTTGCTAAAAGTTAATGCCAGCACTGGTCAGATCCAGGCAACCTTTAATGTCGTTCCTAATGGATGCAATGGTGGGGGCATCTGGAGCACACCTGTCATCACAGCAGATGGCAAAGTCTACGTTTCGACCGGCAATCCTGGTAACTGTTCTGAGCCGTATGCGACTGCTATCGTGGAATTGAATGCGTCCAACCTCTCCCTGGTGGGATATTCCCAGGTGAACACCGGTAGTGGGGACTGGGATTTCGCCTCGGTGACGCCATTCTCAGCCAATGGGACCAATTACATTGGTGCCATGAATAAGAATGGCAACTTCTACGCCTTCAGACAGAATAACCTGTCCTCTGGTATCGCATGGGAAACTTCTATTGCCGCAGCCAATGATTGTCCACAGTGTGGAGGGAATATTGCCCCGGCTGCCTTTGACGGGACACGCCTGTATGTAGCTTCTGGGAGTGCGAATGGCTGCTCGGGGACCGTGGATGCTTTGAATCCAGCAAATGGAGCCTTTGAGTGGCGGCATTGTCTGAGCGCTCCGGTCTTGGGAGCGGTGACAGCCTTTCCAGGAGTCGTGGTCGTGGGGGCAGGTAACCAGATCGACGCGGTGAGCGCATCCACTGGGGCCAGTCTCTACACCTACTCAGGTTCAGGGACATTCTGGGGACCTCCAACCGTGGCCGAAGGGATGCTGTTTGAGGGCAACCAGAATGGACAACTACTGGCATTGGCTCCCAAGTCGAGTCCCTCGCTTGGTGGCTATGAGGCGGAATTGTCGACCAATACGCTTGGCGGACGTGCTGTAGTCGTTGCCTGTAGTGGCTGTTCAGGTGGATTGAAGGTGGGTAGTCTTGGTCAGGGTGGGACCCTGCAATTCAACAATGTGCAGGCCAGTAGCGCCGGGACAGCCACCGTTACCATCTACTATCTCGATGGCGATGCAGGCCGAACGGCTCAGATGAGCGTCAATGGAGGAGCGGCCACGACCGTCACCTTCCATGGCACCAACGATAGCAATTGGAATGTGGTACAGAGTCTGACCGTCTCAGTCTCGTTGAACGCAGGCAACAATACCATCCTGTTCTCCAATGCCTCGGCCTCGGGACCCGACCTTGATCGCATTACTGTAGCAAATTCATCGAATCCAACACCTACACCAACACCTACATCAAATCCAACACCAACACCGAATCCATCAAGCGGTTACTACGAGATCGTCAACCGTAATAGTGGGCAGGCATTGGATATCACCAATAATTCAACAATTAATGGGGGCTTAGCGATCCAATGGCCTTATCACGCTGGAACCAATCAGCAGTGGCAAGAGGTCAGTGTCAATGGGGGCTACAAGCTCATCAACCGCAATAGCGGCCTGTTGCTTGACAACCCAAATGGATCAAAGACCAATGGTACCCAATTGGATCAATGGAACGATAGCAATGGCGCTAATCAGTGGTGGAACCTGGTCTCGGCGGGCAATGGTTACTACTACATAGTCAACCAGAGTAGCGGCCTCTACGCCGACGTGGCAGGAGCCTCTACGACCGCTGGTGCCTCAGTGGTTGAATGGCCCTCGGATGGAGGGACCAATCAACAGTGGCAATTGATTCCCGTCTAGTAGTGCGAAAAAGGGCAGTCTTCCGAACAAGGCTGCCCATTCAGTTATTCTTAGCGTAAGGTTTCTCCGGTCTTTTTGCCAGGAGCAAAGCGTATTAAACGGCTATTGTTCTTAACCGACATATTGCCTTCTGAGGATTTACGATCTCGTAATATCCCTCAGAAGGCAATATGCTTATGAACATGGATGCGTTATTACAGGAAACATAAACCTTGACGAAACATTAGACGGGCTGTACCGTGTTCTTCGATTGCTGCACATCGTTGGTAGATTGTAACTCTACTGCACCTTGCCGGGATAGGCGCGGCCAGCAGGCGAGGGCCATGACTACGAGCAAGAGGCCCGAATTGAAGTCGGTCGCCATGCCTGTGAAGATCATACCAAAGCCTTGAGCTAACCACCAGATCACAACGCTCACAACAATTGATGCGAGGAGGACGGGACGAATTTGCTTTTCCTTGACAAAAACCAGGGCACACCCAAGCGCGAGGCATACAACGATGAGAGCAATATTCAGGGGAATCTCGCTATGGGCAGTCATATCTGAGACACGCTGCAAAAGAGGATCAATGAGGAAACCATTGAGTCCGCCCTGACCAACCATACCACCAATCGTTTGAGAGATCTGTCCCTGCTGCCACCAATAAGGTTGAAGCTGTAACAACGCAGAGAAGAACCAGAAGCCTGCAAGGATGTAGCGAAAGATTGAGCGAGGCAATAAACCTTGTTCAGGATCTTCTTTCCGTGGATAGACGAGTAGCCCAAGAAGAGGATACAGGAGAACTGCACCGGGCGCTCCGCTCAAAATACCAGCCTGACCCGTGAGCAACATACTCATTCCCTCGCCTCCATACCAGACGACCAATGCCCACACGATGGAAGCAACGATCGTTCCTCTCACCCAGAGGCCAGAGATCAAAAGGAGACCGATTGCGATCTGGACGACGGCGATGAGCAGATTGACAAGAATGAGATTGTGCGTGGTTACGGTAATAATCCATTGCAGGCTGGCGGCAATTGGAGCAGGCTGGCTATCCACCATTGGGACCATAACTCCATTCACCATATTCATGGTAAACATCTGCGGCTGCAATTGTAATAAGCCATCAATAAGCCATAATACGCCAAGGAGCTGACGTAAGCGCTTTTGCGTAAGTAACATGAAGGTTTCTTATCCTTTCATAAGAAGATAAGGCAAACATAGCTATCCCTTTAGAAAGTATAGGGCAGGCCAGAGATCATGTCTATCAGGATGAATCTCTATTTTCTTTTCTTTTCGCCTTAGGGTGGAAAACAGGAATTCTGAAAACTTCTCTTTACACCGCTCAGGTAATAAGATCATTCTACATCCTACAAGGCTTGTTCCGATCGAAAAAGATACCTATAATATCAAATAATTGGAGGAGTAAACAAAAATGATACTACTGATCAATCTCACATCAAAAATTGGCAAACTGGCTCTTTTCTCAGGCTTCATCGGTTTTCTTCTTGTCTCCTGCGGCACAGGAGGAACTTCACAAGCACAACCAGGGAGTACACCGACATCAGCGTTTCATACTAGCACTAAAACCTCTGATGGAATGTTTTCGCTTCAATTCAGCGTGAATCCGAACCAATTTGGCACAAACACATTTACAGTAAGTGTGAATAATGCAAATAGCGCGAAGCCTGCCAGCAATCTCACTGTCCAACTCACTACAACTATGCTTGATATGAATATGGGAACCGATACTGTTACGCTTCAATCCACCAGTAATGGAGACTATA
The DNA here is from genome assembly GCA_963731415.1 of uncultured Chloroflexia bacterium. Lineage (GTDB taxonomy): Bacteria > Chloroflexota > Ktedonobacteria > Ktedonobacterales > Ktedonobacteraceae > JACDAE01. The sequence goes on along the minus strand of CAVSVN010000011.1, from coordinate 133,435 downwards.
GCGCTCAAGGTGAGCTGTCGATGAGTGGCAACTGGGAAATAGGAATACAGATTAGAACACCCGATAAGACTCTGCACGAAGCAAAGGTAAAGCTGCACACGCCCGGATAGTCTCTCTTACACAAACATGCGTTTCTGATGATCACCGGGTAAGGACTTGTCCTTACCCGGCAAAAAAGCGTTGTTTTATGATTATTGCATTGGCGGCATTTGCTCAGGATAGTGAGCCTGAGGCTGCCCAGCATTATTGGACGGCTGCGTTGGGCGGTAGTAGGGCTGCTCTGGTTGATAGCCCTGTCCATAAGGCTGTGCAGGCTGCTGCGGCTCCTGACCAATCGGTGACGATGGCTGGTAGTAAGGCTGTTGCGGCTGATAATAGGGTTGTTGCGGCTGGTAGTATGGTGTCTGCTGTTGTCGTTGTCCTGTGAAGCGTTGCTGCCACTGATTACCGGTATTCCTCATCGAGTTCCATGCGGCCTGAGAACCTCCCAGCGTGACGGCGCGGACGATAAAAAAGACCAGGGCGGCAAAAACCAGGATGCCGATTAGAGGCAACAACAGGTGGAATAGCCCAAAGACCAATCCGATGCCAAATGGGAAGATCAGTGGAAACGCGATCGGGAAAATGTGCGGGAAAAACCTTATTCCGCCGCGACGATAGGGTGGATATCTATTATACATCTTAGATGGCTCTCTTTCTTTTGGTGCGAGTAATGCTGCGCATGCTCTCGTTTAGTATTTTTTTCAACCAACACTTCATCATACAAACTACGTTACAAGAACATTCAATTCTGTAATATATACGAAGGATAGGGTTGGGAGTTGTATGATAAAAGGACATCCGTTCCTCTCTCGAACGAATGTCCTTTTATCAGGTTTTTGTATGCTGGCTATTATCTATCTAACTCTTCCAGATCGCCGATGATGCGTTGCAACAATTCATCTGGCAACATATCGGGAACCATGCCAGCGACCTGCTCCAGCGTCCAGTTCATCACCATTGTGACCTCCTCCATACTGGTTACGCCTGGCATGTATGAATCCAGAATGGCGCGGGCGGAATCATTGGCAAGCAATTCACCCACAGTACTCTGCATTCCAAGGCGAGTATGCTTCTTTTCAGGATGCCCCCCAAAACGACTTGATGCCGTAAGCGTGAACCTGGTGGTAGCACGAATATCCTGTGACGATGCCCCAACCAGCACTTCGAACTCCCCTGCCTCCGCAACCCATTGGCGGGCAAGATCATCGTAGTAAGCCAGCGCGTTCCGCTGAATAGTGAGCGTTGCCGTGGTACGTTCTCCTGGCTCTAGATACACTTTGGTGAAGGCTTTGAGTTCTTTTTCAGGACGATGAAGCCTTGCTGCAATATCGCGTACATAAAGTTGTACAGTCTCTTTGCCTGCCAACTGCCCAGTATTCGTAATATCAATCTGAACTTCCAATGTATCATCGGGAGCGATCTCCAGAGCGCTTAGTCGTAAGGCATCGTACGCGAAGGTTGTATAAGACAGGCCAAAGCCAAAGGGGAAGAGCGGCGCAATCTTTTTCTTTTCATAGTAACGATAGCCCACGAACAGCCCCTCACCATAATGAACGCGACCATTCTCGCCGGGATAATTGATATAAGCAGGGTTATCTTCCAGACGCAGAGGAAAGGTCTGGGGCAACTTACCCGACGGATCTACTTTGCCAAAGAGCACATCGGCTATCGCATTGCCACACTCCTGACCTGGATACCACGCCTGGACGACCGCCGCAACATTGGTAAGCCAGTTCATGGTAATAGGAGAGCCTGTATTCAGCACAACGATGGTATTCTTATTTGCCGCTGCCACCTGCTCAATCAACGCGACCTGTTCACCCACCAGTTCCATATCCGGGCGATCAAAGCCCTCGCTCTCCCATTCGCCACTTAATCCAACACATACAAGCGCGACATCCGAAGCTGCCGCCAATGCAACGGCTCGCCCCAGAGCATCAGCATGAAGAGGAGGCAGACAACCGAGGCGAAAACCAGCTATAGGAACTTTTTCACTCTTGCCGTACTCAACTCTAATAGCATAATCGTGTCCAGCAACCAGATCTATCCCGTATGTCTCTTCGGCTGAACCCATGCCAAAATAGGTCTGGCCGGGCTTTTGTCGCGTCCAGTTATCAATTACTTCCTGCCCATCGATGTAGAGCCGACTCAAACCCGCACTGGACAGGCCAAACATGTAAGAACCCGTTTCGCGTGGAGTATAGCGAGCAGAGCAACGGACAGAGAACTGCTGCGGATTCACATTGTCAGGATACTGACCGAACCAGCTTAAATCCGTCGTTTCTATCACTGTTGCCAGGACGGGGGAACCCGTAAGATCAAAGCTATTAAAATATTCGATATCCAGACCATGCTCAGCCTTACTTCCACGAGTATGAAGTAGATCAACATCCAGCAAAGGAAGCATTTTATGATTGGTGCAACCAGGTTCGTAACCGATGTTGATAGAAGTCCCTGCCTGGGCCACGATGCCATCGAAAGGAGATACGGCGTAATGGGCATTGACCTGGGCGCTCCCTCCGGCCATGATACGGGCCGTTTTCGCGTTCGGGCCGATAATTGCGAGCGATGTGAGCTTATCAGGCTGCAAGGGGAGGATATTACGCTCGTTCTTGAGCAGGACAATGCCTTCCGCAGCGGCCTCGCGCACAAGAAGTTGATGTTCAGGAAGATTGATAGCTTGTTCAGGTGCATTTTCGGAATGTGCGAATAATCCAGCCTTTGTGATTAAGGCGAGGAGGCGGCGCACGCTTTCATCAATTGTGGCCTCGTCCACTTCGCCATTCTCAATCGCCTTGAGCACCTTCTCGCCACGCCAGATGGATGGACCAGGCATCTCCAGATCGAGTCCCGCATTAACGGATGGTGCTGTACTCTGCGTTCCATACCAGTCAGACATCACAACACCCGTAAAACCCCATTCTTTTCTCAGAATCTCCCTCAGAGTATAGGCATTTTCACTGGCAAAGATGCCATTTACCTTGTTGTATGAAGCCATGACCGTCCATGCCTGCGCCTCCTGTACTGCGGCCTGAAAAGCGGGCAGATAGATTTCGCGTAGTGCCCGTTCGCCCACCTCCGAACTGATACTGTTGCGCTCGAACTCAGAATCATTACAAACATAATGTTTGACCGCAGTACCGACTCCCTGGCTCTGCACGCCTGTGATATATGCTACAGCCATTCTGGAAGAGAGATAAGGATCTTCGGAGAAACTTTCAAAATTGCGCCCATTGAGCGGCGAACGATGAATATTGACGGTGGGTGCGAGAAGCACCTGCGCACCTTTTGTTTTCGCCTCCTGTCCCAATGCCCGCCCGACACGCTCCACCAGTTCCGTATTCCAGGTGGAGGCAAGCGAGATTTCTGCTGGAAAACAAACGGCCTTCACACCGCCTGTAAAGTTTCCTCCACCTCGCGCTCCATTAGGTCCATCCGTCACCTTAAGAGAGGGAATAGCCAACCGCTCAATGGCGACCGTATACCACGCCGAAGCGCCTGCAAGCATCGATACTTTTTCCTGAAGCGTCATCTGCTCCAACAGAGCGTCTATCTTTTCACTCATTCGCCGAATACCTTTCGCGCCGCAGAACAATAATAAAAAATTAGGTACTAGCATCTTACTACAAAAATTTGCTTGCCGTTTGGGTATGGTACGCCTCACAAACCTGTTCCACCGTACCCTTACAAAAGCCAGGTTCTATTTTACAGAGGTTTTACAGATTTATCATTGATTTCTGATAATCAAGTCATATTATGTATACAGCCGCTGGAGAATAGTAGTGGCTTCTGGAAAACTGGATGTACAGATATGGTTCCACATTAATGTCATCATGCTGAGTGAATAGTAGAGCAAACACAAGGGATAGTGTTTCTTTTTAGAGAGGATTGTACAAACTATGGGTATGAGATATGCACCACCGATGTTCATGTTTCATGGGCCACTCATGTTGCTAAGTAGTCTATTCTGGCTGTTACTCCTGGCCCTATTAATCGGGCTATTGATACGCCGTTTCAGTGGGACTGGAATGCCAACACAGCCTCCATTTGTCTATCATCCCGGTCAACCCCCGATGCAGCAAGCATCAGCGCAGGAGATTCTGCGTCAGCGCTATGCACGTGGCGAGATCGATGCCGCTACCTTTGATCAGATGCGGGAGCGTTTAGAGGCTTCTGAACGGCCAAGGGAATAACAGTCTGTACATAGGGGAAGCTTTTCGGCCTTTACTTGACTGAAAAGCTTCCCCATATATTTTCTGAGAATTAATGAGGATGCAACGTGCCAAGGCGACGCATCTCAGAACTAAGCAATGCGATGAGCAGAACAACAAGAATGGTGCCCAATCCACCACCAACCACCGAGATTGTTGGACCAAACAGTTGAGCAGTCAGGCCAGATTCAAATCCTCCCAATTCATTTGATGCACCGACAAAGATATTATTGACTGCCGAGATACGCCCACGCATTGCATCAGGCGTACGCAACAAGAGAAGTGTAGCTGCGGATAACCACGCTAATATTATCGAAGCCACCCAGCAGGAAAAGCATGAGCAACGAGAGCCAGAAGGAACGGGATAAGCCAAAGACCACGTAGCAAAACCAAAACCAACTACGGCTAACAAGAGCGTTCGACCTGCATGCTTGAAAGGTGGAAGATAGGCAAGACAGAAAGCCACGCAGATTGCACCAATCGAGGGAGCCGCACGTAGCCATCCCAGTCCCACCGGTCCTACATGCAGGATATCTTTAGCGAAAACCGGCAAAAGTGTGGTTGCGCCTCCAAGCAAAACAGCAAACAGATCGAGCGAGATCGCCGCCAGAATGACTTGAGTACGACGTACAAAGTTCACACCCTCCAACAGCGAGGCGAGTCCCTCGTGAAGTTGCAACAGGAACTTTACGGGGCGACAGTTGAATAAGGGCAATCAAGAAAGTAAAGATCAAAACGGCCCCCGCATTGAGTGCGTACACAGGAGTAGCGCTACCACTGAGCGCAATCACCAGACCACCAAGAGCTGGTCCCACTACGGAAGCCAGTTGCCACGAACTACTACTCCATGTCGCCGCGCTGCTATACGCAATTTCCGGGACCGTCTGAGGAAGCAGAGCCGAACTGGCGGGATTGTTAAAGGCCACTCCAGTGCCAAATAAGAGCAAACAGCCATAAATCAGTAGAACAGAGCCGTGCAAAAAGGAGAGCACAGTCAGGCCCAGCGAGGATAGCATAATGACCAGCAAGGTAACGAGCACGATACGCTTGCGATCAAAGCGATCGGCCAGATATCCAGCTGGTAATGAGAGCAGCAGAGTGGGAATAACCTGCACTAATCCAACGAGGCCCAGAGCTAATGAGGAGCCGGTTCTGTTATATAACTCCCAACCGATAGCCACATTCACCATCTGCTCGCCAATGGCGGCGATAAAGGTACCGAGAAATAAGAGACGGAAAGCGCCAAAGCGCAGAGCATGATAAGGGTCATGAGAGACGACCGGGTCCACCACGGGAGGAAGAACCTCCATATCGTTATAACCCGTGCGCTCTTGTTTGTCAGAGTTCACGTTGTTGCCTGGTTACGTATGTCAAATGTCACAAGATAGTGTATTCATAGCATACCACCAGGCAGGTTAGGGAAACAAGGAGAGCATAAAGATTCCCCCCCATACGTTTGCAATATCGCTTAAAAACGTACTATAATCCAGCGTGAGCCTACTTACTTAGTGCTTCTACAGAACAGCAATCTAGTGAGTCTTTCCAATCAGCTAGCAGGGGAAATAACGTTATGCCCTTCTCGTCCAGCCAGCAAAACAATCACTATGACGCCATCGTCGTCGGTGCCAGTTTCGCAGGATTGAGCTTTGCCAGCATTGCCGCAACACTTGGTATGCGCGTCCTCGTCCTGGAGCGCGATAGCAGAGTTGGTGGCATCGTGCGCACAACAGGTGTCCTCTTTAGCGACGTACTCGACTTTCTCGATGTACCTGCCCGCTACCTGATGAACGCGATCAGGCGTGTTCATATTCAGCCACCCGCTCACCTCCCGCTTGAGATTAGCTCGTCGGCCTATCGTTTCTATATGGCAGATGTTACAGGAATGTTGCGCTGGCTGGCAGAGCAGGCAGAGGAACATGGAGCAATCATTCAATGCGATACCATGTTTCTTGATGCCACACCAGATGCAAATGGACTGATGAAGATTGAGACGGGTAAACTATCTGCACCTGGGGAACTGGCTACGCTCTCCACAAGCATTCTTATTGGAGCTGATGGAACACGCTCGCGCGTCGCCCGCTGTGTAGGTCTGGACCAAAACACGCGCTTCCTGGCTGGCGCGGAATGGTTGCTAGAGGGCATACCTCTGGATCGTGAGACTTTCTACCTGATCATGAACCATGAATTAGCGCCCGGTTACTGTCTATGGTTGGCTCCTCACGGGGAGATTGCCGCAATGGGTGTGGCTGGACATGCACGCGCGTTTAACCCGACCACATCGTTGCGTAAGGCACAGGAACTCTTTCAAGATATGGTCGATATGAGCCAGGCACATGTTGTCGAACGGAAAGCAGGCGTTATTCCAACGGGAGGGCGACTAAAACATGTCTATCGTCATGATGCACACGGCCATGCTCTACTGCTCGGAGACGCTGCTGGCCTGTGTGGGGCAGCTACAGGTGGTGGCATCTATCCAGCATTAATCAGTGGACGCTTAGCTGCTCATGCGGTAGCAAACGAAGTGATGAATGGAGCCAATGGCGCAATCAAAGCCTACCTGCACAATATTTCACATGCGGGGAGATTGGGCCACTACCTGCGTATTGAGGATTGGCTGCGCCTGGCGCTTGATAACATGAAATCTGATGCAGATGTGAGCATGTTCTATGGGCTCTTTGCTTCACCTGAAGGACATAAAATTCTGCAAAGCGCATTGCTGGAAACTCCCATTATCAATATGGATAGCAACTTTTTCGGTCTGTTACGAGGTCTACTCAGCAAACATCCACGTATCTACCGTTCAGCCTTCCAGGCGGTCTGGCAGCGTGTAACGGCATCCAATAAGGCATAACGAGGGATCAGCTTCATTACGACATTTATCCAACACTCCTTTTGCAAAGAATGAACGCTTAGTGGCACGTCTCGCGTGTATCATACGTGTCCAACTAAGAAACTGTTATTTGCTAACCTGTACAGGAAGACCAGAGCACATTCATGCATTCTTATTCTACACAAACTGATCGCCCTATTGCTGAGGCAGAGTCTACAACTCCCACTATTGACTAACAAAATGGTATGGCTACTTGCCGTTGCGAGCGGAATGGCCGTAGCTAATCTTTATTATGGACAACCATTGCTCGTCGATATGGCCCATAGCTTCTCTGTGCAAGAGAGCGCTGTGGGTATTGCCGCCACAGTCACGCAACTGGGCTACGCGATCGGCCTGTTACTGATTGTTCCACTTGGTGATGCACTTGAACGACGCCGTTTGATCGTAACCATGCTCATCGCGGTAACTATCGCACTGTCGCAACAGCTTTTTCGCCATCGGTCCCCTGGCTGTCGTTCGCCAGCTTCGCAATAGGCGTAACCACCATTATTCCACAGATCATCATCCCCCTGGCCGCCAGCCTTGCAGCCCCTGGCGAACCGTGGGCGCGTCGTCGGAACGGTCATGAGTGGCGTACTCATCGGCATATTGCTGGCCCGAACGGTGAGTGGTCTCATTGGAGCACAATTTGGCTGGCGAGCAATGTACTGGATTGCAGCTGGCCTTATGCTCGTCCTGGCCTTGCTTCTCCGTATCACATTGCCTAAAAATCATCCGTATACTCATTTAAGTTACCTCCAGTTGTTACGTTCACTAGGAGAACTGGTGCGCCAGGAACCAGTGATACGCGAAGTGAGTATCATTGGAGCTCTGGGGTTTGGAGCATTCAGCGTCTTCTGGTCTACGCTGGCCTTTTTTCTAAACACTCCGCCTTATCACTATGGCAGTGAGGTCGTTGGACTCTTTGGCCTGGTTGGCGTTGCAGGAGCACTGGCCGCGTCATTTGTGGGTCGGCTTTCGGATCGCTTCAATGTACGTATCCTCACAGGCGGCGCAATAGGTATTACCACTCCTCGCCTTCGTTGTCTTGTGGCTGTTTGGTCACTCGCTCTGGGGTTGATCATTGGCGTGATTGCTACTCGATCTCGGCGTGCAAAGCCTTCAGGTCTCCAATCAGACACGCATCTATAATCTTAATGCAGAGGCATCTAACCGCTCAACACAATCTATATGGTCTCTTATTTCATAGGAGGGTCACTTGGAACGGCGCTCGCACATATGGATGGAGTGTAGCTCGTTGGAATGGTGTATGTATCGTGGGCGCATTGATGCTGGTTATAGCTCTCGGTGGTTTTTTTTAAAGTCGGAAAGAGTGCGAAAACATAATGCATTATTGTGAAGTTGTCACCTACGTTCGCTCTCGTGATACGATGAAGGAACACTACGAATCCTTGTCCATAAGAAACGAAAAGATACATGAGTCTTGCATTCCTACGTACCTACCCGCCTGCTCAACCTCCACAAGGGCCTGTGTACTGGCTACCTTTTCGAGGCGATAAAGTGCTGGTCAAAACAATTAGCGACTGGCTTCGAGCTTATTCAGGGCGATGAAGATATACGCACATTGTTACATCCGCAAACGGTTCTCTACCTCGGAACATTGTATGGACAGCCATGCCTGACATGCGAAATAAGCCGGAGTTTGCCCTTCCTCCAGATTGGAGTGAGCAGACGCAACGTATGCTATTCGGTCGCCTGGATGAACAGTTTCAGAGCTTAATCGGCTACGCAACACAGATCCTTCGCTGGCAACATACCAGCCGTTATTGCCCGGTCAGTGGTCATCTCATGGAGAATATAGCGGGAAGCTGGGGACGTATCTGCCCCAACTGCGGTCATACCATGTATCCACCCTCGACGCCTGCTATCCTTGTGCTGGTCCATGATGGTGAACGTATGTTGCTGACACATAAACCCGGCTGGGGCAGCAAACGCTATAGCTGTATTGCAGGCTTTGTTGAACCAGGTGAGTCGCTGGAGGAATGTGTGCAGCGCGAGGTGTATGAAGAGGTAGGACTAGAGGTTAAGGATATTGCCTATATCGGGAGCCAGCCCTGGCCGTTTCCACATCAGTTGATGGTCGGCTATACCGCACGCTACGTACAAGGTGACATTCATCTCGATGGACTGGAACTCGACGATGCACGCTGGTTTGCTCCTACCAATCTACCGGAACTACCACCACCACAAAGCCTTGCACATCGCATCATCACTACATGGATCGCTGCACAGCATGCTTCAAGATCTTTCAAATCACAAGAGTAGTCCAGTTCTCGTATAGGAGACGGTCTCCACGCTTACACCAAAAACAGCATTGGTCTAGCAAATATGTACACAGGTTTTAGTATGCTATACAATGTGATACAATACGCTTGCAAGAAGACCCATCAATTTCCTTGACGCAAAAACACGGCCTTGCCGGATTCACCCTGGCTGTCTACGTGCATCGGCGCAACGTAAACGATCCTGCAAACCATTCTCATTATGCGAAAAGTTCTTCTTGTTTACGCTGCGAGATTCTCAAGCCAAAAGGAGCACAGAAGACCGATGCGGAAATTAACACTCTCCATTCTGCCACATCAGTATGCAGTATGTCGCCTTGACCCGAACGGGCATATCCCTTCGTGGGCACTAATAGGTGATGACTTTGTCTCTCTTACGAGAACATCATAGCGAACTCTCCGTAGTTTGCATGCAAGAAAATGTACCATCTGAAAATACCACAGCTGAACGCGGCTGGTACTGCTTGAAAGTCAATGGCCCATTTGATTTTTCTGTGGCAGGTATACACGCATCTCTCGCCATGCCACTTGCCGAGGCCGATATCAGTGCTCTCTCTATTGCAACCTATGAGACCGACCACCTGCTCATTAAAGATGAAGACCTGGAACGAACCATCCAGACGCTCACCCAGGCAGGACATACCATACTAAGGTGAACGCTTCGATCGCGCATACGTGAATATTCGCGATAACATCAGGCGCGATCAATCTACCTTGTTAAATGCTTCTGCACGAACGAGCCTAGCACTTTACAGAAGGTTGTGTGTTCTGCCAGATGAGCAAGGGCCGTACGCACAGGTGGATCGTCGCGATGGCCTTCAAGATCGAGATAAAAGACATATTCCCAGGGACGTTGGCGCGATGGACGGGACTCCAGTTTGAGTAGATTGATTTTGTTTGCAGCCAGGAAGCCCAGGCACTGGTAGAGCGAACCAGGCTGGTGCGCGGTTGCCATCACAAGCATTGTTTTGGCCGCACCTTCGTGACGTGGTACTGATGTGCGACCGAGGGCAATGAAGCGTGTGAAGTTATCTTTGATTGTCTGAATGCCCCGCGCCAGAATCTCTAATTGATACAGTTCAGCAGCACCAGCTGCCGCCACTGCTGCAACGCCTTCCAGGTTCTCCTCGCGAATCATCTTTGCACTACCAGCGGTATCATAGGTAGCTACAATCTCGACATTGAGGTCGCGCAGGTAGACATCGCTCTGTGCCAGTGCCTGTGGATGCGAAATAACACGCTTGATATCGCTCAGTTTCTGTCCGGGCAAACATAACAGGCAATGATTGACTGGATGGCCGATCTCACCAATCACAAATAGATCGTGCTGGCGCAATAAATCGTAGACATCATTGATGCTGCCAGCCTGTGAATTTTCGACTGGCACCAGGCCATATTCGACCTCGCCGCTCGCGACTGCACGAAAGACATCAGCAAATGTGCGATAAGGAACTGGTTCAGGGGAGATGTCTGCAATCTGTGCTAAAATAGCTCGTCACAGCCTCATCACCAAATGCCCCGCGTTCACCTTGAAAGGCAACGGTTACAGAAGAAGTAGCGGAATCTGGCGATTATGTTTCATGATTGGTGTCATCTAATTCCTGGTTCGTAGTTTGTACCATGTTGTGTTACAGCCGTGAGAACTCCTGCAATTATGAATACTTGTGGCGATTGTGCCAGCTTACAGGCAGGATTGTCAAGGGCAAAAGGGCACAGATAAGAGAAAAGAAGTCGGGCCTCGGAATATCCGAGCCCGCCTCTTTTCTTTCTTGCGCAAGCTACATGAGCTTACTGAATGTTGTAATGGCCTTTGTGGTAGTATCTCATACCAACGCCAACCACCTTCACAGGCTGCAATTCCTGAAGCATGATCGGCTCTCCACACTTCTCGCAGACGCGAGCAGTGATATGGTTGATGGCTTCGCGATTTGCAAGCGAGGCACGAGCGGTCTTTGAAAGTTCACCCTTCTTTGGCATTGATTGCTGTCCCCTTTCCCGAATATCTGGTCTCTTGAAGTATCTCCAGTATGTAGTTTTCTCTATCTTTCTACATAGTGAAACACGGCTATCCCATGTTTTATTTCCGCTAGTATACCACACACCTTTCTTTCGACAATCAGGCGACTATTGAAAATTTTGAGTGTTTACCCATTTCAGCCACTGCAGAGCAATGTACATCTGCAACTCCCAGACGCGCCAGCGATGATAACCCTGCTCCAGATCAAAGCGATAGGGAACATGGAGCTTCTTAACATGCTCATAAAATCTTTGTATCGTTATAGTAAGGCTGATCCTTCGTCGCCGCACCCAGGTAGATATGGAGCTTCCAGGCAGCTTTGTTTTTGGGAAATGTGAGTAACGGGCTATTTGCTCGCATATAAGCTGCATTTTTGCCCCATATTCCACCTTCGGCATTATAATAACCACCCAGAGAGATCACCGATCCAAAGACATTGGGATGCTGTTCGGCGATGTTCATCGCCCCAAATCCACCCATTGAGAGTCCACCAATGGCACGGTGAGCGGGATCAGGAATGGTACGATAGTGCTGATCAACATACTGCACGAGATCTCTCACCACATATGTCTCTATCAACTGACGATGATCAAAGCTATTGGCCCATTCGCTGGTCACCTTTGGCCGCCCATTGCCATCGGGGAAAACCATAATAAGTTCAGGAATCTCTTTTGTTGCAATCAAAGTGTCAGCAGATCCATTGGCTTTCCCACCATTCTTCCAGTCGATAGTCTGTACCAGGCGAGCCATGCAGCAGGTAAAGTACGGGATAACGCTTCGTTCTTCCTTGCAGAGTATTATACGAAGGTGGCAGATAGATCAGAAAATTTTTGTGCTGCCCACGCAACGCTGGACTCACTAGACGTACTCTGTACGAGCGTTCCATGAATAGATACTGGGGAAATATGTATACCATTGTCAGGCGCGAATTAAACAGATTACCCGAATTACTGGCAGCTACCAGTAATGTGATCACTACTCCAACACCCAGCCACTGCCCAATCGTTCCTAAAATCTTCTCCCCACGTGAAAGTTCAAGTGTCTCCCACCTGGCAATCGTTTGGGGTTGAGTCGCTTCCTGCCAGACAGGTCGACGCCGCGCAAAATAGCGCCAGATGGCACGCAGCAATTATAACATGGATCAAGTACAACTTCAGCCAGAGCAATCCCAACCGACGCCCCAATAAATGCACAGAGCAGTGCCAGTCCCATCATCAGCAACGCTGTATTCACCAAAAGACTGGCCATCCAGTGGCTTCAAGTGTTTACCAGCATCATACACAGGCACCATTCAACCTGTATAAAGTTAGCAAGATAGCCGAACCAGAAAACAATACCAGCCCCAACCAGAGTACCAGACTTACGACGCCCCAGCAATCCTCCAAGCAAGGCAGCCGCAGCAGTCATAAGCAGCGCGACCACTAACTGGTCCGCTGCGGATCCAGACCTATATTGATAATCACTGAAGAGATTCCAGTGACAATATCGTCACGAAAAAAGTATGACTCCACCCAATAACGTAGCAAACAAGGAAACAAAGAATAAGAGAGCGAACCGCACTCGCCTGGACGTATGGGAGCCAGGCGAAAGAAGCTTCAACATTTTCATCAAACCCACGGCATCAGATCCCGCCTGCGTTCACACAACGAGAGGAAATACCGCCTCCTTTAAGTTGGCAATGCCTACTTGCCTAATAGTAGTGTAAAAATTAGAGCTATTGGATACTTATTCATCAGAGCTATTATAATATACGCCGCATAAGGGAAAAGTTCCCGCTCATCCTACTGAAAGGCTATTGATGGGCTACAGAAAGCACAAAAAAAGGGGAAACCAGAAATCTGGCTCCCCCATATATGATCGTACTATAAACGTTGCACTACTCATCTCTACTTACGAAGAGCTTTACAAACAACGCACTACAGGACGCATATCCGATAGCATATACATAGTATTGTAATTGGGTGAACGTTGATGATCACCTATATTTAAAACGAAGCAGGGGTGGGAATGTAACGCGAGCAAGAGAAATACCTTGACAAAACCTGAACTTTTCTGAATACTTATACTATAAGCAACTTCCTGACAGTATTCGTATAGCTGCTCTCGTTCAGGAATAGCATCTAGATGTTTTGCATCCTCATACAAGCGAACAACGTAATAAAAGTGAGCATAGTGAAAGGGCATAATGGACGAAGTAGTCTGCTTCATCATGGAAACAGTTGGGCTTATTGCGGCATAAATCTTCTGTCTCTGGTGTTATAATCTCTAGTAAACATATTGTAAGCCAATCCAGTGCTAGAAAGGTTGGCAAGTTGTATGTCCCATTTACCAAATGTACACATCTCGCGCCCTTCATTGAAAGCCATTCTGCTTCGGTGGACTGGGCAGTAGCGTCGGAGTGCTTGGTGTTCTGTTTGCAGTAGGACTCTATATCGTAGAGATATTGACGCGCCCTAATCGCTTTGCTGAGCTTCGTGGATCATCTATACCTTTAGTCCCTATGAACTCAATCTTCCCGCCGAGGAAATCACTTTCCCCCCGCTCAAGGAAGATCACCAGGTCAGGGGCTGGTTTGTCCCTCATCCGCAGGCGACCTCAACTATCATCATCTGCCCCGGCTATCGTGGCAAACGCTCTGATGTATTGGGTATGTGCTCTCATCTGTGGAAGGCCGGCCATAATGTGCTGGTCTTTGAATATTATGGACATGGAACAGCCGTAGGAACACCTGTGACGCTCGGATATCGTGAGATTAACGACTTCCTGGGGGCCGTCGAGTATGTCAAACAACGTGCTCCACAGACCCGCCTGGGCACAATGGGCTATTCTATGGGCGGTTCAGTGGCTATTATGGCAACAGCCAGAACGCAGGAAATAGAAGCACTTGTCGCAGATAGCGCCTTTGCAACCCATAAAAGTGCTATCGAGTATGCCGTTCGTCGCACACTACATATGCCCTTCGCTCTGTTTGACTGGGTCACCGATCTCCTGCTTTGGCTGCGAGCTGGCTATCACTTCAATCAGGTCGAACCATTGCGCGACATCGGACGCATCGCTCCACGTCCCGTACTGCTCATTCATGGGCTGAAGGATACTATTGTCGATCCGCACGATGCCCCGCTTCTCTATAATGCCGCCAGCGACCCTAAAGAACTGTGGTTGCTACCCGATGTTGATCATTGTGGAGCGTACTTTGCCGACCGCATCGCCTACACACAGAAAATCATTGATTTCTTTGATCTGTACCTGAAGCAATCCTATCCACCTACCACAACTGCAAAATCATATTCAGGACGATCAAGGTGGACCAGACACATCTCTGGCAAGCTGATCGTAGGGGCCGATTTATCGCGCCCAGCTGTAGGGACCGCTTTACGACGCCCGTACTGTGCGTTTACGAAGCTCGTGATTACGTTGTGTATTCCAATGTAATCACTGTACCATCTCGCGCGGCACGTGTATTGGGAAAGACGCGCCGCGCCATTTTCTCTGCTTGACTGTAGGATCGTTGATCTTTGGGCTAAAATGGGTCAGAAGCAATTGATGAGCGCCTGCCGCCTTCGCGATACCCGCCGACTCTTGCGCAACCATATGGGCATTGACCTTTGCCAGTGGCAGATCTTCCATGTCATCGTACATGCTCTCACAGATCAGCAGATCAACGTCATGAGCGAGAGCACTGAGGGCCGCCGTTGGTCGTGTATCGGTAATAAACGCCATCGAAATGCCACGCCTCGGCTCGCCCAGCACCTGCTCAGGCTGAATTGTCTGACCATTATATGTCACTTTTTCTCCATGTTGCAGATGCGACCAGAGTTGAACTGGTAACCCAATTCCTTAGCTTTCTCCACCTGAAACGCTGGCCTACGTTCCAGATCAACGCGATAGGCCAGGCATGGGATCCATGAGCGGCAGACGCGCACGAAGCCTGTAATTCGCCAGGGAGAGCAAATTGTTCTCCTCCCTTCAATTCATGAATGCGTATTGGAAAGGGCAGATCAGCCGCAATACGCCGCAGTCCCTCAACCACGTACGCCGTTCCCACCGGACCATAAATATCGAGAGGTTCAGTACGACCAGCATGCGCCACCATGAATAGTACTCCCGGCAGACCTGCAACATGATCCGCATGCATATGAGTCAGACAGATCGCCCCCAACTGACGAAAACCCCAACCCAGCATCTTCCAGGGTACCTGCGTTCCCTCCCCACAATCAAAAAGGGTGAGCGTGGCACCACAACGCAACAGAGCACATGATAACCAGCGCCCCGGCAACGGCATCATCCCACAGGTTCCTAACATACAAATATCAATCATACTTCCCCTCAGATGTTATCTTTTATTTGTATCGCTATCATAACATGAACACACAAAAGAACGCATCTAAAAAATGTATGATCGATCCATTCTCCCTCTGGCAAGTAGGTACGGTAGCGATTGACATTAGTATCATTCTTTGTTATTATGATTGAGAAAAGAAGTAACGATATGCGTATTCCAGTAACAAAGATTGAGAGATCGTGGTAGCAGTGGACTGGCGCGAATTATTAGGCAACATCATCAATAATCCTACTGAACGAGAACGTATCGCCAACGAGATTGGTGTTCATTCAGTTACCCTAATACGTTGGGTCAATGGAGAGACATCACCCCGCTCGCATAACTTGCGTCAGCTAATACGTGCTGTCCCAAAACAATACCGAACTCAACTCCGCGCATTACTCGATGCAAACATGTCAGTACCTCTTCCTCGGATTTTGAGACCGATTTCACCCTGGCGGAGATTCCTTATAAGCTTATCATGGAAGTATTGGAGACACGTGCCAACACTCCCGACCTGCTACGCTTCTGGTCAATTACACGCCTCATCCTCCCAGAAGCCCTTAAACAACTTGATCCCGAGCGCCTGGGCATGATTATCACCGTTGTACGCTGCATGCCCCCTACTGGCGATGGCAAGATACGTAGCTTGCGCGAAACCATCGGTCAGGGCACTGGTCCCTGGAATGGTAACCTGGAAGAGAAAGCTCTCCTCCTGGGTGCCGAATCGCTGGCTGGCTACGTCACCACTCTTGCCGTCTCGAACAGGTGGGCGACCTCCGCCTCAAATAGAACATTTCTGCCCGCTTACCAGGCAGAACACGAAATTAGTGCCGTCGCCTGCCCCATTATGCGTGCCTGCCGCGTCGCTGGCTGCCTGCTCTTTTCCAGCACGCAACCCGATTACTTTGCCTCCGAGATCTACCTCGAACTGGTCAGCGCCTATACACGTCTGATCTCCCTGGCCTTCGATGCATCCGACTTCTATAACCCAGATCTCATCGACCTGCACATCATGCCCCCACTTGAAGTCCAGCTGATTCACATCTCCAGCTTCCGCCAGCGTGTCCTTAAACTGATGCAGAGAATCCTCAAATGGCACACAACGCTTGGCAAGCGCTCAGGCAGAACAAATGGTCTGGCAACAATTCGAGGAATTGCTACTGAACCTGCCACGCTCTTCCTCTTAATTACGCTACATACACATGCCTCTCTCACATATTATTCTGATATGCCCATGCAAGCACCACAATAAGAAACGAGAGCGCAGCGATTGTCGTCAGGGCAATGCTGATCACAAGAAAGGGAATCTTGCTGAAAGCAAGCACAATGGCAAAGCCAACCCAGAACAGCACAAACACTATAATAAGATATTGCCACGCCTGCCAATGCCGCATACGCTTCGCCTTTCTTACTTGCATTCCCACTCAGACGATCGTTGCATACTACTATCTATGATACGAATAAAAAACCAGAGGATGCATCTATGTCACTCACACTTATTGATCGCTTTCACCCTCGCCGCCGCAGAACTGCAACAAGCCATTGATGCTGACCATTTACACAAACGCGATGAGTTAGAATTGCTCACACCCGAAGCAATGCGCCCACTCGCTCGCCTTGGTATACTCATGCTGGTAGCCGCCGGAATATTTTTCGTTGCGCTCAATTTGGCTACCTACTCCTGGCAAATGCATACGTTCCACCTCCACTGTCACTCTGGGAGGTGCTCTCCTCTGGCTCGTCATCAATATCATTGGCTCACGTTGTCATCTTGCCATTACACGAACTTATTCACGGCCTGGCATTTCTCTTCTGGGGCGGAAAACCGTTCTTCGGCGCAAAGTTACCGTTCGCACTTTACTGTGGTGCACGTCAACAGATCTTCCTCACGCAACCAATATCTCGTTGTTGGGCTGGCTCCCCTGGTGATTATTACTCTCGCTGCCCTCGTTCTAACCCTCTTCTTCCCACTTCTCGCTTCTTATACACTCTTCGCCAATCTGAGCAACTTTTCTGGTGCCGTAGGCGATGTCTGGGTTGCAACACGGATCTCGCAACAACCAGCTCATATCCTGGTTGAGGATACCGATGCAGGCTATCGCGCCTGGGAGATTACAGCTGAATAGTGCCCTACATGGCAGAAATAGCACAAAAGTGGTCACTAATTCGTCAGTTGTATTTTCGTATTTCCTACCAATTGACTTTCACACTCCAACATGGTATTTGATATTTGATACACACCTGCAATGAAACACTTCTGTTTCACGAATGATCAGGAAGGATCTCGATCAATGTTGTATCTCATTGAGCAAGGAGAAGCTAATGGAAAGCAAAGGACGCTTTCGTCTATTTACTGCCGTTATAGCAGTGCTACTAATAGGTTGGCTTGCAAATAGTTTTTTCATGAATACTCGTCTCACACATGCCGCTTCGTACTGTCAGGTGACTTACACAGTGACAAACCAGTGGTCAGGCGGCTTCGGAGCAAATATCACCGTTCAGAATACCAGTGCCGCAGCATGGACGAGCTGGAGCCTGGCATTCACCTTCCCGGCAAGTGGTCAGACCATCACGCAAGGATGGAATGGCACATTTACACAATCGGGCCAGAATGTGACGGTGGCAAACGCAAGTTGGAATGGCAGCCTTCCCGTCAATGGCTCCGCCACTCCCGGCTTCAACGGCTCCTGGTCGGGTAGCAATCCTATACCGACAAGCTTTACCGTCAATGGCAATGCCTGTAATGGATCTATCAGTGCAACACCCACTCCCGGCACAACACCCACTCCTGGCACAACTCCTACTCCCGGCACAACACCCACTCCTGGTATAACTCCTACTCCCGGTACAACACCCACTCCCGGCACCACTCCTACTCCCACGGGTGATACGCACACTGGCAATGCGACCTGGTTTTCTGGAATAGGGGGAAGTTCGTATGGGGGTTGTGGCGTACCACAGGCAAACCTGGATGCACAGAACTTTGTTGCGCTCAATGTCCAGAATACGCCAGGGGATTATAGTACGATGCTACCTCGTCCAATTCCGGCCCAATATGCCAGCGAGATTGGTATGTTTGACAACGGTCTCAATTGCGGACGTTGGGTCCAGGTAACAATCAGCGATTATTGTACGGGTATCAACGATGGTGCGCCGAATGAACCCTTCTGCCGTAATGGAAACTGGATTACGGACAAATATAATGGGGCAACGCTCAATATGGTGGTGGCCGATAGCTGTCAGGACGGAAACGCCTGGTGCCGCGACGATCCCTATCACCTGGATCTCTCACACAATTCTTTGAATTCGTTTGTACAGAACGGGCAGCCAGTCGGCGACATGGATCCCACTCACTGGAACAATCGTCACATTAACTGGAAGTTTATTGCCGCGCCGAACTACACAGGTGATATTCAGATCGGTTTCTTGCAGGGTGCCAATTCCTACTGGTCGGCGATCTCCGTTACCCATTTAGCAAACGGTATTCATGGTATCGATTATTATCAGAACGGTGCCTGGGTCAAAGCGAAGATGGATAGTGATATGGGAGATGACTATGTGATTTTGCCGACAACGACGGCGGGCAGTAGTTATCAGATTCGTGTCTACGATGCCTCAGATCAGCTCATCAACAATGGTCGCATCTACAACTTCTCGTATCCGACCAGTTGCGGCTCATCGTGTCCCGCTCCCTACCTTGCAGTTCCCTACACGACGAATTAGTATTCCTGGCTCTTTGTCAATTGAGCATCACAGATCGTGTAATGCTCAATTGACAAAGAGCCAGGAATACCTGTTTATGCAGCAATCATGGGTGGGGGAATCGGTTCCCCTGCTTTTTGTGCATCCTCTATCCAAATCTCAATAACTTCAAGAGCATTCTTAACAGCTTCCTCGTATGTTTTCCCATGTGTTTTGCACCCAGGAAGTTCCGGTACACTTACGACATAGATATCATCCCTTGAATCCCATTGTATGATCATTGAATAATGCTCAGGGTGCATAATCTTTACCTACCTCTCGCAAAGCGTCTTGAACATCATTAATCTGATACTGTTGTGCATCATCTCCATCTTTACCAGAAAGGGTAACACGAATTGCTGGAAAGTTGAGATGTCTCCATACAGTATGGCTTCCCTTAGCCGATCTTGAATAAAAGCCTGCTCGTACTAAAGCACTTTTGAGCTTCCTAATTTTAACTGGCATTCTCTTCCCTAACCCTACCTACCCTAAATTATACCTTATTTCTCTCACCAACACCGTATCCGCATCCTTCCTACATAGGTAATCAGCTTAAACAGGAAAGAGAAAAACTCAGTATATAGATTAAATAAACCGATTGATAAAAACAACAGAAATTGCTTCTATCAATTAAAGTATACTAAATTTGAAAATTAGCGTGCCGTTTCTATCTGCTATAATGTAGAGGCTAATTTTTCTTGCCTGACAAGTAAAGGAGTCGTATTCTATGATGGAGACGATACCTATCTCCCAGCGCCGCCTTGACATGGTGATTGTGGCATTTTTCCTTATCAATCTGTTGTTCGTTTCGTATTTTATCGATACGGAGCAGCTCGTCATCGCCAACCCGGCCCATTTTACGTATCCGATCTGGCCTCCTCGCCTGGTCATCGATGCGGTTCACTGGTGGGGCAACAATTTTGATCCGCTGCTGATGGCTCGCCCGGTCTTCTTCAAAGTGACGATCTGGCTTGATAACCTTCTCTATGGACCATTTTATGCGGTGGCTATCTACGCCTATATCAAAGGAAAAGAATGGATTCGCTTGCCAAGTATCATCTATGCTGTCTCAATGATATCGGGCGTGATCATGATTTTGAGCGAAGAAGCCTTCGGGCAATATCATACGTCACACCTGGCAATAGTCGTTGCCGCCAACATATCCTGGATTATCTTTCCCCTCATCATCCTGTTCCGGCTGGGCCTTAATGAGCATCCCTTCACTCGCTTTGTCGCCAGTACACAAACGAGTAGCGTAGGAGCATGAACATGATCAAGGCATTTCTTGTTGTGCTCATCGCCTATGTACTGGCAGGAGTAGTAGCACTTGGTATAGGGACGTGGTTTTCCGCTCAGTCGCCAATTATCACTATAGGAGTGGCTGATCTGGCAGCAACCATTGTGTTTTCATCTTTAGCGTAATCACGAATAATTCCAGCATGTATGATCCCTATTGGAGTGTGGCTCCAGTTCCTATCGCACTTTTCTGGTTATCGCGACCCGGCTCTGATGGGTTCGCCAACCCACGTCATGTCCTTATCTTTCTACTTCTCTGTATATGGGCGCTTCGTCTGACGGTCAACTGGGCCATACAATGGCATGGACTGAACAACGAAGATTGGCGCTATCAGGATATCCATAAACTGACAGGTTTTTTTTATTGGCCTGTGAGCTTTCTCGGCATTCACCTGATGCCCACTGTCCTCGTCTTTCTAGGTAGCCTGGCACTCTGGCCCACCTTGAGCGACCGCAACACAATTGACCTGGCTAGATGGCGTGGCGGCACTGATCACAATAACTGCCGTACTCATCGAAGGGACCGCTGATCTACAGATGCGGCGCTTTCGGAGCCAGGCAGGAGTCCGCAGAACAGGTGATTCCGCCGGGATATGGTCGCTTCACGCCACCCAAACTACTTTGGCGAAGTGCTCTTCTGGTGGGGGTTGTATCTCTTTGTGCCATTGGCTTATACAAACTTCTGGTGGACAATTGTTGGTCCAGTCAGCCATATTGCTGCTCTTCCTGGGGGTCAGCATCCCCTTGATGGAACGCCATCTACTTGCAGGACATCCTGCTTATGCTGAATATCAGCGTCGGTATCAATCTTCTTTCCCTGGATCTCACACTACAAAGGTGAAAGGGACAAGGTAGTCTGAATACACTCCTCCCTTTGTGTGGGAATTCAAATACGGTTGACTTATGAAGCATCGACTGATATTATAGCTAATGGGGGACTTGACGGAAAAAGTATTTGCAACAAGAGGGGTTATCAGTGTGGAAGCTAGCATCTACATGGCGGGAATTACTGGATAGCATCATTCAAGACACTCAAGAGAGACAACGCATTGCTCATGAATTAGGAGTGAGCACGATTACGCTCTCACGCTGGGTACATAACACACACACATCCACGCATGCAGAGCTTACATCGCCTTCTTGAAATCTTACCTCAATACCGTAATCAACTACAACCCCTGATCCTTAGCCGAATTCCCCGAACTTGCCAATACTATCCTTGAAAACATACAGGAAGAGACCGAAGCCTTCATTCCCTCAACATTCTATGCACGGATATTCGATGCTTATACAACTACACCCAGACTTCAACGCTTCTGGACCATCTCTAACTTGATTCTACAGCAAGCCTTAGAACAGCTTGATCCTCATCAACTGGGTATGGCCATCATTATCGTACAATGTATGCCACCCTGGGATAATCAAAAAATTTATAGTCTGCGCGAAAGAGCCGGGCATGGCACACGACCATGGAGCATGAATCTGGAACAACACGCTATTTTTCTTGGCGAGGAGTCGCTGGCAGGCAATATCGTCACAACAGTCGCCCCAAAGCACTCCAGAACCGCAATGAGTATCAGGGCATTATTCCAGCTCATTGGGTCGAATGGGAAGAGAGTGCGGCTGGTTACCCTCTCCTACGCTCCAGCAAAATTGCCGGTTGCCTGCTTGTATCTTCCACGCAACCTGACTATTTCTCCAGCACAACGCGTACAACTGATTCAATCTTATGCAGAATTGCTGGCTTTTGTTCTAGAGCCACATGAATTTTACGATATCATCCCAGATCACCTTACGCACAATGCCTTACTTACCGAGCAGAGAAAAAAGCTCGCCACGTTTAGAATTCGCGTTGCCGGCCTGATAGCACAATCACTCAAGGATAAAATCCCTATGAATCTGACCCAGGCAGAACAGATCGTCTGGCAACAGATCGAAAAAGAACTTCTCTTCCATACTGAGATAATTAACCATCGTTGCCATCAGACTCCTCTCAATGAGATACTATGAGCATGTTGCGAAGAGCAAACATCATTGAGAAAGCTGTAGTGCGCGATGACACAATCAGAAGTATATCGGAGCGACAAGCATCCCGACTCAGCATGGAACAAGCTTCCAGGTCACGATCTGAGCCGAGCGGCGACTACGACGCATTAGCGCCTGGTTCATGCTCTTCTTTCTTTTTCAAGGGCAACTAGGAGCAACCTGGGATCGCGAATGGCATGCCTATATTGGGCGCGACTGGTTCTGGACACCACCGCATATTCTTATTTACTCCTGTGTCACCGGTGCTGGACTGATCACCCTGGGCGTCGTCCTGGCTGATACTGTACGTTATTTGCGCGGTCGCCCAGGCGTTGATAACACATCGACGATCTCTGCTTTTCGTTTCTTCCATGGCCCACTTGGCTTCATCGTCACTGGCTTTGGCGCACTCCTGTCCCTGGTCGCAGCACCGCTGGATAACTACTGGCACCAGTTATATGGCATCGACATTGCGCTCTGGGCACCATTTCATATGATGGGCATCACGGGCGCATTTCATAGGCACATTGGGAATGACCTATGTCTTCTCCGCAGAAGCAGTCTATCGCTCGCCAACAGCAAAAAATCGGTCGCACGTTTCCTGGGGCTTACCGCGCTCGAATGGGGTGCGCTGATGTCGCTGGCTGGACTCCTCAATCTGACATTGATCGGCTTTTTGCAGTTTCCACTGGTCCCAGTGGGCGTCTTGCGTATTCCAACCTATCTGCTACCAGCGGTGGCCTGTGGAGCGCTCTGTCTCTTTGGCGCGGTACGCCTGACTGCAAAACCTGGAGCGGCTCTGCTCATCGTCGTCTTCTCTTTATCTACACTCTAGCAACGGAACTCTTTGTGCCCTGGGCAATTCGTACCGCTGTGGTGCAGCAAGAATTGCTCTATCGCGTTCCCGGCAAAATTCCCTTTTTCAGATGGAGTGATGCATTATTGCCACTGGCATTTATTCTCTCCGCACTTATCATCGATGGCATCGCCTGGATGCGTCAACGGCAAGGGAAAGCCTCTTCATGGACAGATCCGTGGCA
The DNA here is from genome assembly GCA_963731415.1 of uncultured Chloroflexia bacterium. GTDB lineage: Bacteria > Chloroflexota > Ktedonobacteria > Ktedonobacterales > Ktedonobacteraceae > JACDAE01. The sequence goes on along the minus strand of CAVSVN010000011.1, from coordinate 109,567 downwards.
CGTGGTTGCTTGGCCTGCTTGTTGCGATACCCGAAATAGTGATTGCGCCCATCATCATCAACTGGAACCTGAATATCGCGCAATCTTTTCTGGCCGGACCGGGCAGCGTTATTCCACTCGATATGAAACTTTTTGCCGCATTCTAGCTGTACCTGTGGTGCTGGTTATAGGCGTATTCGGCGCTATCTGGGGTGCCGACTTCGGTGATATCTGGCGTCTAAATAGTCGCTAATGGAGTATAGATGAGGAAGATTATTTTTATATTCAAAGTTCCCGTCCTGAGTATCTGTTTTGTCTGCGCTCTGTGTTGCTTTCTGCAAACAGGCCAGGCTCTGGCAGCAGCACCAGCCTACACGGCAACCTTAATCGCTGGCCCATACACTATTGATGTCAGTCTCTCGCAGAACCCTCCTTTCACCGACCAGCCGTTTGAGGTGATTGTTGGCGCACATAGTGGCAACCAACAATTCAGCGGACAGGTTGTGGCTGAACCCGGTCTGGGTACCGATGCAGTTCCTCTGCATGCACAACTTCTTCCCCTGGCTGGCTCACCGGGAAAGATCGGTGGTAGCCTGCATCTCCCGGTGCGAGGCGCATGGCAGCTCGTCGTTAACGTCAAGTGGACCGCAGGGACCGGGCAGCGCCAGTACAGATATCACAGTTGGAGCACCCGGCGCTATTCCTCCCTGGCTGGCCTGGGTTATCGCCGTCACTCCACTCGCACTTCATCGCCTGGTGGGTACATCGACAACAGACGCTATCGGCAGCAAGCTTTTAACTGAAAATAAGCCAGAAGCCTCGCTACCTTTCAATTAGAAACATTTTGACTATCCAGAAAGTTGTCCAGGCTTTTTGTATCGGGCAAGGCCGAGAGAACGCCCTGTTGGAGCGCCGTAAGCGCACCTGCCGCATTCGCACGGCGCACAATTGATTGCAGGCGAGTAGGCTCCAATTGAGCCGCCAGGACTCCTGCCCGGTCACAAGCTGGACAAGCAATGTAGCGGTGAAGGCATCGCCGCTACCTGTTGCATCCACAGCCTTGATTGTAAAACCAGGGACAAGGCCGCTACCAGCAGCACAACAATAGAAGCTTCCCCTGGGACCAAGCGTTACTACACATAACTGAAGTCCAGTTGCCAGCAAACGAGCGGTACCTTCTTCCAGATCCGTGCTTCCAGTGATAAGTAATAATTCATCCGCATTGATTTTCAAGACATCGACGGAAGGGAGCGTGGCTTCGATCAACTGCCGTGCCGCCGCAGGATCTGTCCAGAGACTGGGGCGATAATTTACATCGAAGGCGATCAAGGCACCTGCATCCCGAGCAATATGAAGAGCTTCGAGCGTGGCACTGTGAGAAGGCTGATGCTATAAGGCTGATCGTGCCGAAGTCGAATGCCCGCGCCTGCTGCAATAATGAGCGCTCCAGTTCATCAGGACGCAGGCGCATATCTGCCCCGGATTACGATAAAAGAGATGTGTGGCCGTATGTTCATCTACCTGGGCATGAAAGTTGAGGCCAGTACGCGCATCGGTATCAAAGCGCATGCCATGTGTCTCGACCCCTTGATGGTCCAGCGTTTCAGCGAGAAAATGTCCAAATGCATCGTCGCCAACCTTCCCAATGAAGGCGCTACGTGCACCAAGACGCGCGGCGGCAATGGCAACGTTGGCAGGAGCACCACCCGGTACAGGATAAAATGCGGATACAGCGGCAAGTGGACGTCCGATCTCAGCGGGAAACATGTCGATGAGTATCTCGCCCAGGCAAACGATATCAATCATCACATACTCCTTCTGGTAACATTGTACTCCCAAGTGCTTATCATGACCCTGCTCATCAATGAAAATCTCCTATGTCAGAATACTTTACGAGCGTCTACATCTTTAGATTATAGGGGTCACGAGGAGGAAGGCGTAGACCCAATCTATTAAGCATATTGTAAAATTCTTGAGCTTGCACTATAATTCAAAATCAGGTATGTATTTATGGCGCGATTGCCATTGTAACATCTCTGGTAAGATGGGTGGGAACACGTAAATGATGAACAAACAAGCGGGGCAGGCGACTATCAGGTTTGTGAGTGGACCGCTGACAGGACGCATCTTTCCTCTTCAACAAGCTACGGTGACGATTGGATGCGATGCAACAAATACCATAGTCATTCCTAATGATCCACAGGTGGCACCACATCATGCACGCAGTTATCTGGCAAAATAATTCGTGGAGTATCGAGAAGCATCCTCTCGCGAATGCTTTTGCTCGTTGATCAGCAAAAGACCGATCAGACGCTTATTTCAAATAATACATTGGTAAAGCTGGGAGACACAACCGAGCTTTCTCTTTCTTGCCCAGGGAAATACTGGTGTACAAGAAGAGGTGAGGTGATCCATGGGCAACGGCCAGCCACCACCAACGTCACCTCCTCCAATCTCCAATCCACTACACCTCCTCCCTATCAAGCACCTGCTGCCTGGATCGGCAAGAGATTTCTCCGGCCTCGTGCACACGACCAGAACAGACGGCGATTGCACCACTCTCGAAGATGGGCATTGCGGCGTCTGGAAATGACCAGCAATACCTATAGTGGCAAGCAAACTTATCCGCTGGACAAACAAGTTATCAATATTGGACGAGACGCAAGCAACGATATTGTGATCGATGATATGTGTGTCTCAAAGCAACATGCACAGATCGTACGCGAAGGCAATCGCCTGATCTTCGTCCATCCCCATCCCAGCAGGCCACAAACGGCAAACGGACTGCTCTACCAGGGACGCAAAATACGCGGAGACGAGGTTTTCCGCAAGCCTCTGAACCAGGGCGATATCTTCCGTATTGTCAATGAGAACGGCAGCTTTGTGACGCTGACGTTTAACGACGGTAGCGGCATCCAGGAAGATGAGATTCCACCAGTTCATCCAATCAAGCTGGAAGGCAATGAATTGACGATTGGACGTTTGCCGGATAATACGGTGGTACTGGCACATCCCCAGGTATCGGCGACATCATGCAAAGCTGGTACGCGAAGGTGGCAGCTATCGTATTCTGGATCAGCATAGTACAAACCATGTCTACGTCAATGCGCAACTGGTCGCCAATGCAGTGCTCAAATTGGGCGATGAGATCCGCATCGGACCATATCGGTTTACCTATGAAAGCACACAACTGACGCAATACGACGAGAGCAACTATATTCGTATCGATGCAGTTAACCTGCGCCAGTATGGCACCAACCATGTGACATTACTCAATAATATCTCGCTCTCGATCCCGCCGCGCAAGTTTGTCGCGGTCGTAGGTGGCTCCGGTGCCGGCAAAAGTACGCTTGATGAAGGCGCTCAATGGGTTGCGACCAGCCGCTGAAGGCCAGGTTCTTTATAATGGGCAGAACTATTACCGCAATATGGCGGCCTTTAACACCCAGATCGGGTATGTGCCGCAGGATGATATTGTACACCGCGATCTGACGGTTGAGCGTGCGCTCTATTATGCGGCCAGAATGCGCCTGCCCAGTGACTTCACTACAGAGCAGATCCAGCAACGTATCGACGAGGTGCTCGATGATGTTGAGATGACTCGCGCGACGCAAGCTCCTGATTAAGAGCCTGTCGGGAGGACAGCGCAAACGCGTCTCCATAGCTCTGGAACTGCTCGCAAACCCCAGCCTCTTCTTCCTGGATGAGCCAACGTCGGGCCTCGATCCAGGCCTCGACCGCAAGATGATGCTTCTTCTACGCAAGCTGGCAGACAAGGGACATACCATTATCCTGGTCACACACGCCACCAACAATATCAATAACTGCGACTACGTCTGCTTTCTGGCGGCTGGTGGGCGGCTGGCCTATTTTGGTCCACCGGATGGAGCAAAGACCTACTTCAATAAAGTTCGACTTCGCCGAGATCTACACAAGCCTGGAACCAACGGAGGAGAACACCGCCATTCCAGAGGAGGCCGAGGTACAATATCGCTCCTCATCTGAATATGCTGAATATCATTGGGAAGCCGCTCCGAGAGAGCCAGGGCAAGATGAACGGCTCAACTGGTGGAGCAACGCATTAAAGAACTGAGACGCACAAAACATAGCAATCCCTGCGGCAATTTATCTTGCTCTGTCAACGACAGACTGGAATTGCTCACGAACAATGTGCCCAATCTGCTGATCCTGCTCTTGCAAGCACCATTGATCGCATTGCTGCTCGATGGTACTGGTACGAGCGGAGATTCGCACAGGCATTTTTGACTCCAATAATATTGTGCAATGCACAACACGTGTCCTCACCAATCCTACTGCACCCCGCCTTACCACAAGCCAACAGGCAGACATTCATAGGTTGCCAGCAAGTGCTCAATTTTCTGAATACTGATCCGAAGGGTATCCAGTACGCAACCCATGAATGAGGCGACTGTCAAAAGGCATTGCAAGATTATGTGACGCCAGCAAATAGCGGTGATGCGCAACGCGTCATCTTCCTGGTAGCCTTCTTCGCCATCCTTTTCGGCAGTATCAACGGGACGCGTGAGATTATCAAAGAGGGGGCTATTTACGAGCGTGAACGGACGGTGAACCTGGGCATTATCCCATATATGTTCTCGAAAATCGCCATATTGGGACTGCAGGCATTGATTCAGGCCGCCTTCATTCTCCTGATTGCAAATGCCTTTGAACCGCTGCACCAGGGAGTCTTCTTGCCAATACTACTCGAAGCGTATATTACGCTGGCGCTGGCCTCGCTGGGTGGTGTGATGCTTGGATTGCTCGTTTCGGCCATCGCGCCTAACGAAGACACGGCGAACAGTCTCTTGCCAATTATTATCATTCCACAGACCATCTTCGCGGGATCGATCATTCCGCTCAAAGACTGGGTCACGCAGATCGCTTCAACGGTCTTCCCGATCCGCTGGGCCATGATCGCGCTGGGTTCTTCGCTGGGCTGCATAGTGATAAGATCGATCAAAACACGCTCTTCGGCAATGATACAGCGTATCATGGGACATTGTTCTCCATCTTTAGTAAAAGCAGATGCGACGAATCGTATTCTGATCTCATGGGGCGCAATGGCCGCGACAACCGTCGTAATGATCATTCTGATCGGCATCTTCCTAAAAAGGAAAGATATACGTCGTTAGGGGCCTCGTTTCCGACGCCCAACGCTTCATCAACCTGTATTGCACTGTCAACCTTGATTGCATCTTTTGATTGAGCGTGATGGCTACGTTGAGGTGCTCATTTTTCTGGGAGCGCATCGTTCGGATCAGGCTGCCTATCTCATGCGACTCATCCGGGTACGCTATCGGGGACTCACCCTTTTCGGGTCGATCTCGTTTGGATTCGAGAGACACATTACGCGCATAAAACCAATGAAACCCGCTCTCGTCCCTCAAAAAAGGCTAAGAAAGAGCCGGGTATCATTTAGTTGGAGTCGGTGTGGCGAGCACCGCCCCTACGTCACCATCCGTTTGCGGACAATCATCCATTTCCAACTTACTTATCGGAGGACCAAAGTGAATATATCTAATCTTAAAAGCGCTCAGACGCTTGTTGCTCCAAATAGCGAGAAGGGGCGCAATATCCGTATCTGGCAAATTATTGGGATTATCATGTGGGCCATTGGCTTCATCATACTAATAGCATCCAGCGTGATCGTTCATGCTCATCCAGGGCCGTGGCCGTTTGACCTGCAAACCACCGTATATGTACAGAGCCTGCATATCTGGTCATGGGTTATAGCCTGCCTGACATTTATCAACGTTTTTAATAATGGCATTCAAGCGGCTGTAGAACTGGCGCTCTGGTTTGTTATCTTATTGATCTTGCGTCAATTTCGTTACGCACTCTTTATCGGCCTTGGATCGGCTCTTTTGGATGGAGTAAATGGACTCCTTGCCACCATTGTTGCGCGACCACGGCCAAGCACGCGTCTGGTCCACGTCTTTATGGCTGAACCTACCCATAGCTTTCCCTCCGGGCACATGGAACATTGTATTGTCTACTACGGAATTCTCTTGTACATAAGCTTCACGCCGCCGTTGCGCCAGTGGCGTTACCATCGGTTCCTGATCCCTTTGCAGATTTTTGCTGCCTTGAACATTCTTTGTGTTGGATTTGCGCGTATTCAGGCTGGTTCGCATTGGATCACTGATGTCCTGGCGGGTGCCCTTTCCGGTGTCTTGCTGTTGACCGTTCTGATCATTCTGTATCGTTGGGCTGAAGTTAGATTTCCCCGTCATAGTAAAAAGAAACATAATCTGGCGAAACTGGGTCGATGAGGTACAAATACCATACCTATCAATGCGGGTGGGATCTGGGCAAAAACAGCCATGTCCCACCCACGCTATGCCATCACCGTAGGGGCACGAGCGGTTAGAACTGGTGGCGGGTCTGGCTGTGGCCTATGGCGAATGCCAGGACTTTGGTAGGTTTGACGGAGAACACGAGGTTCGAATCTGTGAGAACTCGTTGTTCGTCTTCATCGTAGAGGTAAAAATAACCGTTGCGTACCTGGTATGGCCAGCTTCCATCCCACTTAGTCGCCCACACCGAGGCTAAGCGTTCGAGCGTGTCCTGATCGGTGATCCGCACAGCGTTGCCCTCAACCACCACGTTGAGTCCTTCTCTCTGGTTGCAGCCGGTCGTCAGAATGACGTGCGGGTTTCCACGCAGGTTGACAGTCTTCTGTGCGGTTTCGGTAGCGGTAAAGTGGATGGCTCCGTCGTGCCACACGGCCACGAGCGGCGTGACGTGAGGGCGACCGTCGGTTCGCACTGTTGAGAGCCAGAACAGCTCGGCAGTTTCCAGCACCCGACGCGTCTCCTCCCATGGCGTAGCTTCTCCACGTGGTACGCCGTGTGGGGTGTAGAGTGTTGTGATGGGTTCGTTCATCTTAAGAACTCCTTTCAATCGCTCTGTTTCTCTCGCAGGAAGCGAGGAGATAGCAATCCATTCTCTTTGCGCGAAGGAAAACTGGAAAGGCCAAAACGGAACTTCGTCAGCTTTCTACCCTGAAAACCTTTCTGGCCGACCATCATTTCCTGCTTCCTCACCGGACATCTGATCCCATCCAGCCTTTTCATGTGTTATTATATATTGACGACAAGGGACATTATGCTACGCAACGCTTATAATCGGCAATGCATGTTGTAGCTCATTATTAGAAAGGCCATGTTCATGCTCCCATCCCGCTCCATGATCACCTTCCAACAAGAATCTACCTTGTTCACCTATCGCGTTGCTGGCGTTGTTCTGCACAATAATGCTGTGCTGTTCGAGCAATCCTACGACAAAACATTCTGGCATCTCCCCGGCGGGCGGGCCGAATTGGGTGAATCATCCCTGGAGGGGCTTATACGCGAGATGCATGAAGAGCTGGGTATCACCATCAATGTTGTACGTCTCCTGCATATCGTCGAAAATCTCTTTACACATAACTCCATCTTCCACCACACACTAGAGTTACATTACCTGATGACCTTTCCCCCCGATGCTTATCTTTATACCGATCCTGGCCCTTTTCCGCGTACCGACAATGATCTCCAGCTTCATTTTGCCTGGTTGCCTCTGGCCGAGCTTGAGCATCTGCCGGTCTATCCTACATTTTTGCGTACTGGCCTGCTCTCCTTGCCAGTATATCCGGTGCATATCATCGATAGCGATAAATAAGCTAAAATGAGATAAACGGCTTTCATTGTAGTGGTTATGTTTCATTTGACGGGGATATGTGGGGTTCGCGTGGGAGAATGAATGGCTCCCTACGCCATAGGAACCGGGTGTATGGGGAACGCGGGATAATGAATGCATTGCTTCCAGCATATTCAGGACCATCAATAAGAAATGGAGCAATTGACGGAATACGCACAAAGCCGTAGGGACCCGGTTCGACCGGGTCCCTACGGCTTTGTGCAATTTGTTGGAGCCAATAACGCAAGGTGACGCCCCTACCCAGGAAAATGCGTGCAATCAAGCTTGACATCAGTATGGTTGTGATGATTTACGGAGGCGTCTTCAACGCAATTCCTACCTATTTTGCATCTCATCATCAGCAAAAAGAACAGTAGACTTTGACGAAAAAAGTTCCTTGTTTTATACTAAACAGAGTAAAAGTGAGAATGATTATCATTATTAGGGTGACCTAATGTTATGAAAGAAACATTGACGGGTAATGCGAAGGCGGTGCTGGACGTTGTACATGCAGCGCGAAGCCATCCAACCGCGCAAGAAATTTACGATGAGGTCAGGCGTACACGTCCCCATATCGGGCTGGCGAGCGTGTACCGTATTTTGCATGTATTGACCGAATTGGGGATGATTCGGGAGATTGGACGCAAAGAGGAGAGCCGCTATGATGGACAGGTGGCACGTCATGATCACGCCGTTTGCACGGAATGTGGTGCGCTGATCGATCTTCCGACCGCTATCACATTAGCACAGGAACATCTGCAGGCTGTGGCAAGATCTGCTGGTATCGAACTGGAGTCTCATGAAGTGAGGCTCTATGGAAGATGTACGCTTGTCAGGCAAGGCACAGACAATTAGAAACTTCCTCTACAACAGTAGAGTAAAATAGGAGATTGCACAATGGCACTGGAACAGAGCAAAAATAGGGATACAGCAGGGGATAGTAACGCACAAAGTAATGAAGCGGAACAGGCAGCAATCGAGAAGGAAAGTACCTCAGTCGACGGCGGGACCAGATCGCGGGCCTGTTCAAGGCGTTTACCTCTCATGATGATGAGTCGCGACATTTTCTCTTGCGCGTGGTGCAGCCAGGGCTGGCGGGATTGATGGATGGTTCTGTATCGACGCTGGCTCCAATCTTCGCGACTGCCTTTGCAACGCACATCTCGTTCACTACATTTCTGGTCGGAATCGCATCAGCGACGGGCGCGGGTATCAGCATGGCCTTCTCGGAGGCGCTCTCGGATGATGGAGCACTGACCGGGCGTGGGAGTCCAGTAGTGCGTGGACTCATTACCGGCATTATGACGTTCTTTGGTGGCATCCTGCATACATTGCCCTTTTTAATAGCAAATATTAATATTGCACTGACCGCAGCCTATCTCGTCGTCGCATTTGAACTGGTCCTCATCTCAGCTATTCGTCATCGTTACTTTGGCACCAGCTGGTTGCTCTCGACAGTGCAGGTAGTAGGAAGTGGTGCGCTGGTCTTTGCAGCAGCGTTCTTGTTTGGACACGCATAGCGCCTTAGTAACCAGAAGCGATGAGAAACGGTCCATATTAGAGATGGCGGATCTGTGGAGCAAGCAAGCCACGCTCCATAGCGACCGCAACGGCAGAGGCACGTGAATCAACGCCCAGCTTAAAGTAGATAGCGACCAGGTGCGACTTTACTGTTGGCTCACTGATGCACAAACGAGCGGCAATCTCTTTATTGCGCTCACCGGATGCGACCCTCTGTAGAATTTCGCGTTCGCGTTTCGTCAATTCTGGCCCTTTTTCTCCAGCAAGCGGAGACATTTCGCCTTTAGAAACTGAGGATGCGGCACGTGTCAGCAGGCACGCAATATTCTCCAGGCGGAGCAGCGTCTCACCACGCCTCGCCGTGCGCAGAGCATGCAGAAGTCCAGCACGATCAGTATGTAATGTGAGATACGCAGATGCACCAATGCGTAAGCTGTGGAGCATCTGCTCCTCATTATGCTGGATAGTCAAGACAATAATGGCAACGTGGGGCCATTCCCCGCGAATCATTTCAATAGCTCTAAATCCATCCTGCCCCTGCATGTATGGATCGACCAGGAGCACACCAGGCTGCCAGTCTCCTACCATGCGCATTGTTTCAGGCATACTGGTTGCACAGCCGACCAGTTCAAATTCACTGGCTCCTGAAAGCATCAAGCGCAACCCTTCACAGATCACTGGATGGTCATTGGCGATGAGCACACGGATCGTGCTCCGTTCGTCGGTTCCCATTCGTTCTCCTCAAATGTTTCTTTTGTTTTCTCTCTTATTTCTCTACTCCTATTTTAGCAAAAAATAGTCGACTATAAACCACTTCAGGCCCATCAATTTACGAATGCCGACAAACGTAATCCCTATCTCAATTAAAAGGATGAGAGAGGATGACCCGGCAAAAGTTTCATTCGGATGAGGCCGTATCCATCAATTAGAGGATAGGTATTGCGGAGAAATTTCCGTACAATAAGAGCATCAAGAATAAAGAGGAAAAAGTCGCGAGGCGCGACTAAAAAAGGAGGAATTGATTATGTCTATCTTACAACCATTGGCGGTGGCGCTGGCTATAGGCCTGGCTGGCATCGGAGCTGGTATCGCTATGAGTGCGGCAAACGGACGTGCTTATGAAGCCCTGGGACGTAATCCTGAGGCGGCAACAACGATTCGTACGCATTTTATTCTGGGCCTCGTCTTTTCAGAGACAATTGCTGTCTTTGGATTAGTGGTGGCTCTGCTGCTACTCTTGATCAAAACATCATAGTGCATGTAACGCAAGAAAAGAGAAAGGCCGACAAACCCTCGCACAACTATGGAGCATCGTTGAACGCGCTGAACAGAACATTCTCACAGGGTTTTCCGAAGATGAAAAAGCTCAGTTTCGTGCTTATCTTAAACGTATTCAAGATAATTGTATACGTATCACTATGAAGCAGTAGTGCTCTATCAAACGTCATTGCATAGCTTCCTGGTACGCGAGGGAGTAGGGGCACGATGAACGAAGTGAATAAGCCCGTTCGCCCATGCTCCCCTACTCCCAACACACACGATTGTATGTCAACAAACCATGGCAAACACCACCCTTACTCTGTCCGCAGCGCTACGATAGGGTCCAGACGCGCTGCACGACGAGCTGGATAGAAACCGAAGACGATTCCGACAACCGCTGAGAAGAGGAATGCCACCAGCACCGCAATTGGACTGAGTGCGAAGGGGCTTCCGTTCACTAGCGAGACGATGTAGGAACCAGCAATACCCAGCACAATTCCAACAAGACCACCCAGAGCACTGAGCATAAACGCCTCCACCAGGAATTGCGTCATGACATCGCCAGGATGCGCACCAATCGCAATACGAATGCCAATTTCGCGTGTGCGTTCGGTGACGGAGACAAGCATGATATTCATGATGCCGATACCACCCACGATCAGCGAGATCGCCGCCACGCTAATAAGCAGTTCCGCCAAGGTCTGGGATGTACTCTGCACCGTCTGCAAAATTTGCGACTGATTCTGGATCGTGAAATCGTCGAGTGTGGCATCCGTGATATGATGCTGCTGCTCCATCACTTGCTCAACCGCGTTTTGTGTTGTAGTGACGTTGGAACTGTTATCGACGATTACATCGATCGAATTGGCGTTGCGGCCACCGGTTAGACGCGCCTGTGCCGTGCTAAATGGAACATAGACAACATCATCGGGATCGTTGAAACCACCATTGGAACCTTTGGCCGTGAGCACTCCCGTGATGGTAAACTGGACGCTGCCAATGCGTATCTGCTGCCCAACTGGATCAACTCCCAGCGGCGTAAAGAGATTGTTCACGACAGTCTGTCCCACGACCGCAACCGTCGTGGCGCTCTGCTCGTCTGCTGTCGAGAAAAAGCTTCCCTCCTGCATCTTCCAACTACCAACTTGCTGATAATCAGGATAGACGCCCTGAACGGTTGTTGACCAGTTCTGGTTCTGGAAAACCACCTGGCCATTTGCATTGACCACGGGACTCACCTGCGGACACATGTGGTACCTGCGCCGAGATAGCATCGGCATCGGCCTGGGTTAGCGTCGTTTTTGTGCCAGCTCCCCCCTGACGCCGCCGCTATTGGTACTGCCCGCCCGAATCACCAGTTCGTTCGGATTGAGGGCCGATGAGAGACGCTGATTAATCGCTACTGAATTGCTCTCGCTAATCGCCACAACCATAATCACTGCTGCAACACCGATAATGATACCAAGAGCAGTGAGCAGGGAACGCGTCTTATTAGCACGAATAGCTTCCAGCGCACTTGTACAGCTCTGGAAGAGGGCAAGCAATCCTCTTCTCCGTCCATAATGTTTTGTACGCACCAGAGGTCCGCGCGAAGATGACGGCAGTTTCCCATTCGAAGCCGCCACCTGGCTCTCAGGCTTTGAAACAGTCATTGCGCCACCTTCTTTTCCTCGTGTGCCGAACGCTCTGCCATCTGCGCCAGAGCTGAACGCTGATCGGGATTGATCTCATCGTTGACCACCCGCCCATCACGAAAGACAACTTTGCGACGACAATAATTGGCAATATCGCTTTCGTGCGTCACAAGAACAACAGTCATTCCACGTGCATTGAGTTGCTGGAAAATCGCCATAATCTCAACGCTCGTATGCGTATCCAGATTGCCCGTCGGTTCATCGGCCAGAATCATCGATGGGTTAGTCACCAGTGCACGCGCAATAGCGACACGCTGCTGCTGACCACCTGAAAGCTCCATCGGTCGGTGATTGGCACGCGTCTTTAGTCCGACCAGCGAGAGCGCCCGTAACGCACGCCGCTCTCGCTCAGTGCGTTGGTATGCCAGCATAGACCAGGGGCAACTGAACGTTTGCCTGAGCCGTCATCCAGGGCAGGAGATTGAAGCTCTGGAAGACGAAGCCGATCTTCTGATTTCGCACATCCGCAAGTTGCCCCGCACTCATCTGGCTCACTGGCACGCCATCAATATGATAGTTGCCCGTACTGGGACGATCCAGGCAACCGATAATGTTCATAAAGGTTGACTTACCAGAACCGGATGGTCCCATAATTGCCACAATCTCGCCAGAGCGTACCTCCAGATTAATACCACGCAGCGCTGGCACGACGGTACGGCCCATAATGTAGTTCTTGCCCAGCTTTTCGACATGAATGATTGGTGGCACCACGGCACTTCGATGTGCCTTTGTTGGCTTACCATCACTTGCCTGCTCGTTCATCGGGATGAGCTACTACTATCGTTTCATCGATTACCTGTTCGTCAGCATGAGTATTGGCCACTATTTCGTCGTTTGCCTGTTCGTCATGAGACATCATGATTAACCTCCAGAACCTGTACCACCAGTTCCACGTCCACCTCCACCGCCCGCCGCCGCCACCAAAGCCGCCACCACCAAAGCCACCGCCGCCAAATCCACCGCCACCAGTTCCAGTACGTGTAGTCGTCGTCGTTGATGTGGTGCCGCCTGTCTGGCTTACAACGACCTGGGAACCTTCTTGTAAACCTGAAAGCACCTCTACATATTGTCCACTATTCAGCCCGGTCTTGATCAGGATAGGCGTCAAAATTCCCATTATTGAGTGTCAATACCACTCTGCTGCTGCCGCTGGTAGAAGTATTTGTACTGCCAGTCCCTGAGCAGCAGCGCTACCGGTAAGTGCGGTGATCGCGCTACGACTCACTTCACCTGCCTGAAGCGCGGTACTGGTAAAGCTAATTGCGGACGCTGGCAAAAGTAAAGCACCGATACGTTGAGCCGTTGTGATATTAACGGTTGCCGTCATCCCTGGATAGAGATTATTGCCATTGAGCGAATTCTGGTCGACCGTCAGGTGGACGGAAACGTCACGACGCTTGAAGAGGTCTGCCCAATCAGGTCAATACTTGAAACTGAGGCGCGAAACGTTGCGGAAGGATAGGACGCCACCGTAAATTGAGCGGCCTGCCCCACCTTAACATTGGCAATATCGGATTCATTGACCTGAGCAGTAATGTTCAATGAACTGATATCAATCAACGTCATAAAGGCTGAAGAGGAACTTCCAGAACTGGAACCGCCGCCACCACCGGAGCCGCTGCTTTCACCCACGACGCCATTAATCGCGGCAACTGTAGCAGCTTCGGGAGCTGTCAAGTTGCTGCGACACGGCTGGTGTTGTTATTGATATAAAGCTTCGCAAGCACCTGCCCCTGAGTCACATGCTGCCCAACCTTGACATCGATCTCGCTGACCTGACCCGCATTCGAGAAGTTCAGCGAGTAGACGGCATGTGCACTGATCGGACCAGTTGCGGAAATAGTTGTGCTGAGATTGCCCACTGTGACGGCTGCCGTTGTGTAGGTTACGGGCACCTTCTTGCTCTGTTGCCAATAATATATGCCACCTCCAGCTAGGGCAAGTATCAGCACAATGATGAAGCGCGATCAACCAGCCACGAGCGCCGCGTCTTCGTTCAGGTTGAAAGCTATATGAGTCGGCGTCGTTCTCTTCGTCATCCAGCAAAGGCTGAAATTTGACATCAACGTCCTCTGCCATAACATTCTATCCTTATCTTTTCTGCTTTTTTCATACTAGCTCACCTTACATGCGCCTGTCCCGATGAACAGCGTATGCTAGCACGCGGAACACGCAAGGTGACGCCCCTACCCGTTCCCAACGTTTCCCCTGAAAGGGATGAAAACTTTTTTTACGCTGTACTTGCCATACGCTGGTAGGAAGTAAGATCGTAATATCTTTGGGCTGTGATAACGCCCTTGCTGTTAGCCGAGCCTGTCAAGGTGATACTGGCACCGTTTTTCAAGGCACTGGCTGTGGCGCTCTGAAATTGAACGATCTGGGTTGCCGCATCCAGTGTGACGGTATAGTTAGAACCCTGTAAATCGGTGATCGTAAGTGTACTACCGCTCAATTGCCCGGTCGTTCCTGTGAGGGTATTTGCACTGGTCGTTCCACCCGCACCAGCACCGCCTCCGAATGCACCACCATTGGCACCACCCTGCCGAAAACAGTTTGCATTTCTAGTTCGTCCCGTACCATGTACCACCTGTTCCACCACCAAATCGACACCTGTGCCACCTGTACCTACCAAATCCACCTGCGCCACGTTACCAGTGCCGCCACCAAAACCGCCTGCCCTATTGGCGACAAGAGTAATGCGCGTTGCTGTGTAGTTCCCGCTCGTATCCTGTTTCACGGCAACGGTAACAAATGTGCCCTCTTTCAATGCGGAGGTTGCGACGGTTGCTTCACGTTGAATACGTGTAGTGGTTGCATAACTTGCCTGTACACTATCCCTGGGTGCTGTGGACAAGCAAAGAAGTGCCAGTGACACTTTGCACGTTCCTGTAGTGGTCTTGAAACGATTGGGTGGACAGGTAGCAGTCGGAGTAGCATTCGTTGTCCCACCACTGGCTGTGGTTGAACTTCCAATTGAACCACAGGCCGCGCATAAAAATCGTGAAAGAGATAAGAACGCAACTCCAATAAATAGACTACTCTTTGATTTATCTAAATGCATATGTGTATACCTCCTTTGGCATCTGCATATAGAATGCTTTCCATTTGCCATACACGTGTAGAATTCACACGATAGAAATGGTCGAAGACACATGCCTGCTGTTCTCTGGTCCCTACCGAGAACAGTTGAGGTATATCCTATTTAAGAAACAAAAATTGCAAGCATCATATGTTGCTATATACTACCTACTAACTCTACCAGCTAAATTTCAGGAAATTCGCAAAGAATTGTAAAATAATTTTGCGGATAAACTCTGAGACAACTGTTGACAACAGGGACATGTGCTGAGTAAGATAGATATAATAGCATATACATAAAAGTCAGTATGGCAAACTCGTGCAGAATTTACATTTTTGCTTGTTTGATGGGAATGGAGAGGATTGGTGCATGTATACACCACGCCACAAGATGACGAGACGATAGACCAGACGACCCATGCAACGAACTGGACCGAGGTATAGGCCAGCGCGTTCATACTCTTCTTCACGTTCTTATTATTATAGCGATGAACATCCTGAAGTGCCGAAGAGTGAAACGGGCGTCATTAGGTCTTGACGAGAAGGCTGATCCACAGACGACTTCGCGTAGAAGAGCTCCAGCATCCAAAAGATTCTGCACGACAGACCTCTACTGAGAAAGTTGCACGTGTCGAGAGAACACTGCATCGACCTTCCCCTCCATCTGCACAAGGTACACGGCCAGCTTCGTCTATCACGAACCAGAAATAACCGTAGCGAACACCCATCTCCTCATCCTTCCTCTTATCATCATAAAGTATCGCGCACAAGAATATATGACGAAGATTTGCTGGCTGACGCATTTGAAGAGCATGCCGAGCATACGGATGCAGCACCGCGTCCCGCAACGAAGATTATGGTGGCGCAACGTCGTCGCTCCACCATCTCTACCGTCTATGAACCACCATCGGGTCCATCCGCCTATCGCTCACAAGGGAAACGCACAAAGCAACGCAAGACGATATTTACCTTTCTACAACAGGCCAGGCCATAATCGCAAATTTATGGTGGTTATATCGATATTTATCGTTCTTTTACTTGTGTCGCCTATGGTCGTTAATGCTATCGCGAATAATAATCATTCTATGACATTGATTCTTCTGGAGCGGTTCAGCGATAGCTCCAATTCTGCTGGAAGCGGGCAGGCGGTCACGGGAAGTTCTATCTTCAAATCCTCATACACTCGCGATCACGCCAACCGATAGCTACTCATCCAGCACCACCAGTATTTGCGACTTCGGCTTATCTGTTGGATGCCGATACGGGTGCCACGCTCTACGCTCATAATCCCTTTATGCACCTGCCCATGCTCAGCACGACCAAATTGATGACGGCATTACTGGCAGTCGAGAAGGGAAATCCGGATCAGAAAATTACCATTAACAATGCGATCAGCAATGACATCAATCAGTTAGCTGCCGATAGTTCTGTGATGGGCATTAAAAAAGGTGAGACATATACGTTACGTGAACTGCTCTATGGCATGTTTCTTATGTCTGGAAACGATGCTGCAACTGCGGTCGCCGACGCTATTGGTGGAAATTTGCCAACGTTTGTGAACATGATAAATCAGCGTGCAGCTCAGTTGGGCTTGCACGATACGCATTATATGAACCCACATGGGCTATTGGAGGATGGACATTACTCCAGTGCTCACGATCTCGCGATCATAGGCAAGGTGGTGATGAGTGTTCCCTTGCTGCATCAGATCAGCGGCACAAAACAATTACGCTTCCGAAAACGGCTCAGCATGCGGAACATGTGATGTTTAATGGCAATCAGTTTCTGTGGTGGTATCCCGGTGTGGATGGCGGTAAACCGGGCTGGGATGGCGGTAGCAACTTTATCCAGGTCGTCTCCGTCACACGCAACCATCATCACCTGATTGGCGTTACGATGCATACAAAGGACTGGTGGACGGATATGCGCGATCTCATGAACTGGGGCTTCAACAGCTTCCAATGGGTTTCGCCCCATGATAGCGATCTCGTCAGTCCTATCCCCTATGATAGCAATTGGAACTATTTTGTCAGGGATACGAAGACAGTTACCATTCCCACTGCTGATTCTGGCCGCTATTATGTATATACAGGGTATAGTATTTCAGGCATCATTCTTAATTACTTTGATAAGAATGGTGGACTACGAAAGTTTGGCTATCCTGAAAGTCTTCCTGATGCGACCGAGACGACGATGGTGAGTCAGCGCTTTGATCGTGCTACGCTGCAATGTGATACAGCTAATAGGCAGTGTAAAATAGTGTAAGGCTCCTACCCACTACCAGATACCCTCGTTCTCGTGGTACTGTGGTGATATACAGCAATCCAACTCTATCATCACAGTGATCAGGAAGAGATACATAATGGCAAATATTTACAAGCCTCCATGTGACGACGGCGTTATTTTGACTGGTCCCCTTCCACATCCAACCGTCCGTGATGTGGGTATATGGGTTCTTACTGCCACTATCCTGGGATCGAGCATGGCCTTCATCGACGGCTCGGTTGTGAATGTCGCATTGCCAGCTCTGCAGCGAGCATTCAATGCAACGGCAGCAGATCTACAGTGGGTGGTGGAGGCGTATTCACTCTTCCTGGCAGCGCTCATTCTGGTAGGCGGCTCGTTGGGCGATATGTTTGGGCGACGGCGTATCTTCGCTCTTGGGGTGGCGCTGTTCGCGCTCTCTTCGATCTTCTGCGGTCTGTCACCAACTATCTTGCTACTGATTATTGCACGTTCTCTACAAGGTATCGGAGGCGCATTACTCGTACCGGGAGCCTGGCGATCATCAGCGCATCGTTTAGTGCCGATAAGCGCGGGCGAGCGATCGGCACATGGTCTGGCTTTACCTCGATCACTTCGGCTATCGGCCCGGTTCTGGGTGGCTGGCTGGTCGAACATGCTTCATGGCACTGGGTCTTCTTCATTAATGTTCCGCTGGCAATTATCGTCCTGATCCTGCTCTTCTGGCACGTTCCTGAGAGTCGCAACGAGGAGAGTGATGGACACCTGGATTGGGTCGGTTCGCTACTGGTCACAATTGGATTGGGCACCCTTGTTTACGGACTGATCGAAGCCGGAAGCATTGGTTTCGGCTCACCGATTGTGATAGGCATGCTTATTGTAGGAATTATTGCCTTGAGCAGCTTTGCGTTCTACGAGGCACGCACAGCACACCCAATGCTACCATTAGCACTCTTTCGCTCACGCTCATTTAGCGGAGCCAACCTCCTGACGCTATTCCTGTATTCGGCGTTGAGTGGCGCTTTATACTTTTTCCCTTTCAATCTCATTCAAGTGCAGGGCTATTCCCCTACGGCTGCAGGCGCGTCACTGCTTCCATTCGTTATACTGATGTTCTCGCTCTCACGCTGGTCTGGCGGGCTGGTAAAACGTTATGGAGCGAAACTCCCACTGGTTGTCGGACCAATCGTTGCGGCAATCGGCTACCTGCTTTTTACACGTCCTGATATCGGCGGCAACTATTGGATAACCTTTTTCCCTGCCGCCGTATTCCTTGGTTTAGGCATGTCTATCAGTGTGGCTCCGTTGACAACGACGGTCATGGGTTCAGTCAGTCAGAGCCGCGCTGGAGTTGCATCGGGCGTTAATAATGCTATTTCGCGTGCCGCTGGCCTGCTCTCCATCGCCGTCATGGGCATCGTGCTATCAAGTGCGTTCAATAGTAGCCTGGATAATCGTCTGGCCTCGCTCCATCTCTCGCCCGCATTGCTCAGTACAATCAATTCCCAGCGCGTCAAGCTGGTAGGTATTACACTGCCAGCAGGAGTCAGTGGACAGCTACGCACGGCAGTCACGCAAGCCATCAAGCTCTCATTTGTCGATGGATTCCGCACGGTCATGTTCACCGCTCTGGCTCTGGCGCTGCTCAGTGCGCTGGTGGCAGGGTTGATGATTGAAGGGAAACGGAAAACAATTTAGCAAGTCCCTCCGTTTATACTACAGGAAATAGAGAAAATGGATTGGAGTATCTATTATGCCAGAGCAAGAGATCGATACTGATTCTCTTCACTCTGAGGGAGAGAAGCCCTGGTGGGTTCGTCTCTGTCGCTGGTTGTGGGAGATCTCTGCTCGATGGCCTTGATGAGATGGAGGCATCTGCTCGTCCAGCCTACATAGCAGCTATCAATACTTATCATCGCAATTACCTGGCCTGTCTAGTTGTCTGTAGCCGCAAGACAGAATACGAGGTTGCAGCCGAGCAACAGCAACTGGCCCTTCAGAATGCAGTCATCGTTCAGCCATTGACCACGCGGCAAGTAGAGATTTTTTTGAATGCGATAGGCAAACCGTTAGCAGCCTTGCGTTATGCCCTCAATAGGCATATGTGGAGGCGGTTTCGTATGGCTCCTCACAGGTGGAATGGTTGTATTGCGCCATGTTACTATCCGCCTGCTGCTCTGGCACCCGCATACTTTTCCCCGCCAGGCACCTGCATTTCTCGACGATGCAACGGCTCGCATCCTGTTACGACACGTAGGAGGTGGCTATAGCTTTATGCGCCGCCTCCTACTGGATCACTTCGCTGAGCATTGACAACATGATACGCATCAAATCTGGCATTGGAGTAATTGGGTGGATGTTCTGTTTCAGGATCTCCTCGCCTGACAGGGATAGCGCTTCGATCATTATTGGTTTCCTCTTAGTGGCTTTACTCTAGTTTCTAGCGCTTCAGCTTCTACATTTCGGTTCATTGTACGTAAGAAGCTGGTATAACTTTTGATGCTTATGATTGTATTTGGATGCTCTAACCCCAGCATCCGTTCCCTCGTCTCCAACGCTTGAGTATATAACTTCTCCGCTTCCTCGTACTTGCCTTGATCCTGATACAACCCCGCCAGATTGTGCTGTGTCGCCGCTGTAGAGGGATGCTCTACCCCTAACACCCGTTCCTTCCTGTCTAACACCTGAGTATATAATTTCTCTGCTTCCTCATACTTCCCTTGATCCCTATACAATCCTGCCAGTTGGTGTTGCGTCGCCACTGTGTCAAGATCCTCTAACCCCAGCATCCGTTCCTTCGCCTCTAATGCTACCCGAGATAATTCCTCTGCTTTCTCATACTTCCCTCGATCCCTATACAATCCTGCCAGTTGGTGTTGCGTCGCCACTGTGTCAAGATCCTCTAACCCCAGTATTCGTTCCTTCGCCTCTAATGCCTGAGCATATAACTCCTCCGCTTCCTCATACTTCCCTTGATCCTGATACAACCCCGCTAGTTCATGCTGTACATTATAAGTTGCAGGATACTCGGTATCATTTAGCTTTTTAGAGACGCTCAAGGCATCCAGGAAAAACGGAGTGGCTAATCCATAAAGAGCATATTGACGTAAATAGAGTCCACAATACAAAAGCAAACGCGCCGCACCCGCAAATACTAACTTATATTGCTTAATCAGCTCTTCACACATTTGCGCCTGGGCAAGCAAACGACGACATTGAGGCCAGTTTGCAACATCCCAGCCATAAGGGAACACTTGATTGACGGCGCGTACGGCTCGCTCAGCCCATTGCCGTTGTACTTTCCCATTCATCCCATCCTTGAGCACCTGTTGAACCAGGCGATGTATGCTCAGTGTTTTTTTCTCAGAGTTGCGCTTCAATAGGGAATATTTACGCAAAACTTCTAACGCATTATTTAATAACAAAGGATCAGCGGCAACAGGAGCGAGGATTTTCCCAAACTCGGGCGCTCCTTCGCTGATAATCTCTTCTGGAATGGCATCAGGGGCAAGAAAAGCGCACAGGCGCAAGAGTTCTGCCGCAGCTTTGTTCTCCTCTTCGACTTTTTGAAATGCAAGTGACCATGTGGTGGCTACAGTTTCAGGGTGATCTGTGACAAATCGGCCACGGCGCTTCAGAAGATCCTGATGACGGCTCCGATACAATTTGAGATAGTCCGAGAGGCCGCACCCTGTTTCCTCAATATATGCAGCGGCCTGATCAAGCGCGAGGGGAAGACCACCCAATACTTCTACAATGGACTCTGCAATGGCACGATCCGCTGCACTCACCTGTGCAAGGATTTGATCTGTTTTGAGCAAACTGCCACGCTTCAATAGGAGATACATGCCCTCTTCTGTGTCCATCTCCTCCACCTGCACGGCATGCGCCACCATTCCCAATGCCTGAGCGCGTGTGGTGAGGATAATATGTCCATTTGTTTTGTTTCCACGTGGGAGGTATTCACGCACCATCTCTATGTCGTCGGCATTGTCAAAAATGAGCAGCCAGTCGCGCTGTTGGGACAGGTAGTTTTTGACGGCACTGACAGTTTTCTGCTGGTTGTAAGGATCTCTTTCTGGTACTTCTAACAGTTCGGCCAATCTGGAGAGATCGGATAGCAGGCTTTCAAGCGTGGCAGCACTCAGCCAGAGTACAGAGTGGTACTGATGCTGATAGCGATAGGCGTATTCGACGGCACTTTGAGTTTTGCCAATGCCACCGAGTCCGCTGATGGCCTGCGCCTGTGTCAGAGCCATCGTATTGCCGTTGATCAGCTGATCGTGCAGAGATTGTAGAAGTGTCTCACGCCCCGTGAAGAAGGGATTACGGTGATAGGGAACGTTCCATTTCAGGGGCCACTTGCCGGGAAAGCTGGGTGCTGCTGTTGGAAGCAGCACTGATGCAGCTTTGCCGGGAAAAGGTGATGGTGTCGCTGGTTTGGCACGCTGATTGTTGATACCCGCCAGAAAAACTGTATGGGCTTCATGCTCATCAAGGTGAACAAGATCAATATAGATGATAGCCTTGAGTAGGCCAGGTGGATGACATTCTCTGATACGCACCGGAAGGAGAGTGGCATCTTTCGCTGTGGGATCCAGGGCGAAGGCGGCGCTCCATTCGGCCTCAGAATATGGTGCATCTTTGAGATAGTCTGGAGAGAGGACTGCGATCATGCGCGTGGCGATGGTCGCAGCCTCGTGCATTTTTGCGACAAAGTTTGTGCCGGGGCGAAAATCCCAGGCTTGTATGATGGTTGTGTGTCCTGTGGCTTCGAGTTGCCATGCGATCCACTCGGCCCATGCACGATCAGCTTTATTGTAACTGATAAAGAAGTCTCGCGACTCTGCCATAAAGCTCCTGATGGATTTGTAAAATATTCTACTGCATACTCAATTGATGATCGCTTGAGTATAGCGTATCTGGAGCAGAATGGCAAGGCAAGAACACCAATACACCTCAATAAATTGATGGACGCCCTAAAGTTGGTCCCTACGCTCTTTGCGTTTAGTACTCGACACACATAAATCATCAATTCATCGCTTTTTCATACAATTCACATACCATGTGGGTGGCCTCTTGCTCACCCACATATTCTTCCAACTGATGCAAGCACACATCAACACGATGCAAGCGGGCGGCAATAAAGGTGTGAGTAGCAGTACCAGATGCAAAACCGTAGAGAGCCTAATTCATCGCTTGACATTCGGCAGCAATCTGTTCCCGCAACCGTGTAACTTCACTTTGCTGATACATTGAAATCCCTCCTATCTACCAAACAACAATCCACTCTCTCTGTTATAACTCGTTATTTATCTCATTGCTAGCACATTTCAACCCCTAACTCTCTCATATATTCTCACGAAATTCTATTTATGTTCTATCAACCTAGCATATATCTCATTATTTCCCGTTTCATCACTTTTTCCATATATCCCTTGACATTGTAATACGTTACACCTTACAATGTATTTATCTTGAATGGATAAATATGAATTCCATCATATTTATTGCCTGTTTCCTATTGTATAGCAGAGATATTCTCAGAGAAAGAGCTGATAGTAGCTTACTAAAGAGCTAGATTGCATACCAATATGGCTCTCGCGGGAGCGGGAATATGATGGGAAGACTTGTGGATAGGTTGTTGGAGTAGGATTTGTGAGGAATATTATGGCTGTACCAAATGAACGGCTAGAAACAGCGCGAATGCGCAAACGATGGAGCGTTGCCGTAGCAAGTGAAAGAGTGGGAGTGAGTATTAATACCTTCAATAGATGGGAAAGGGGGTTGCAGGTTCCGCAGTTAAGCACGCTTGACCTGGTGTGTAAAGCATTTGATATGTTGCCCGAAGAGCTTGGCTTTGGTCATGCCATCATAGCCAAACGACGTATGCAGCTGCAACAGGAAGATGAAAAGACTAAGCCTATCACCACCTCAGCATGTCCATCTGTTCCACTTATATCTGGTATAACGGAAACAGCTAACTTAATGACAATAGTTCCGCACTCGGTATGCAAAGCTCCCGGTGAGCAGATAGAGCAAAATCTTGTGCATATGGGTCGAACAAATAACGAGGAAGATGGAAGGGACGAAGATATGAAAAATAAGGAACTATCACGACGACGGGTTATCACAACCCTTATTGGGACGCCCGTTACTATCCTTGGACTGGCACAAGGAGGATACTCGAAATTGCTTCATCCCGCAGAAATGGTTTCATTATGCGAAATGAGTATTCCCCTGTCGTGGAGACTCTACTTTGAAGGCGGACTCGACGAGGTAAACCAGACCTTGCCAGGCTACCTCACACAGCTGACGAAGCTAGCACAGGAGCCATCTCTTTATCAGAAAAGGGCAGCTACTTTAGCATCACAAGGCTATCAACTGGCGTCGCTCCTCGCATCACAATACCAGAACTTTGGTACCGCTGCAACTTACGCTACGCAGGCCCTTACATTTGCAGATCAAGTGGCAGATGCACATCTGCAAGCAGCTTCCTTAATTCGCCAGGCCCTGGTATACTTTTATCTGAAACGTCCCCAGCAGCGGCTTCGTGCCTATGAACGTGCCCTGCACTATAGTCAGAAAGCTTCTGCTCTCCTACGGGGGCGTGCACACATTGGATTAAGCGAGACGCATAGCTGTATGGGGCACGAGCAGGAAGCGAGCCAGCACCTGAAACTTGCCGAGAAGGCGTTCCCTGAACGATGCGAAGAGGATGTTGCCTTCCCCTACACACACTTTAATGGCAATTCTCTGTTGGGCCTTGAGGGCCTCATGCATTTAAATCTTGGCCATCCACGACAGGCATGGGAGAACTTCGTACAAATGGATAAAGAACTTCCCACAGCCCCAGTTCCTAACCGCCTTGAACTGACTATACGCCAGGCTACGGCATCCTACCAATTGGACGATAGAGATCAGAGCTGTGATTATGTGGAAACAGCCGCACGCTTTGCATTGATGACTGGCAACCAACTACGCTACGATGAGGCATACACTCTCTATGAACGCCTTCTGCAAAAATGGAGGAAAGAGGACAGAGTAAAGAAGCTTAGCTCCTTGTTCCTGAATACTTGATACTCTGCTTCAGCAGGCTCATGTATAGGACTTTTGGGATGGGAGGCAATGAGGAAAGCAGGGGAGACACACGCATCTTTTGATCCACTTTGAGGATATTGCAATGGATATGGCAGAAACATACTCCATAATCTCTCCGGCTATGCTATAATCTCCTTGAAAGAAATCTTATTGTTTCATCTATAAAAGGCTTAGAAGTAGTATGTCTGCCCTACAAACACCTGCCGACTATAGCCAGCCTGATACTACACATTGTAAACGCTGCGGTACTCTTTTACCCGCACATGCAACTTTTTGCGGCACCTGCGGCGAACGAATATTACAGGAGACGAAAGAAACGCCAGACACGAACGATGTGGCTGACCGTTATCGCGTTATGTCTCTTGTACGCCGCCGGGCCTATGTGCAACTCTTCCTGGCTATGGATAACCAGCAACAGAAGCCCGTGGTGATCTGCGATATCGATATCAGTAGTCTGGATGATGATAAACGAACCGAGGCCATAAAAGCAACTCAACACGAATATGACCTCCTACGTCGCCATAGAACACCTGACGTGATGCCTGTGATAGATCTGCGCTACTTCCAGGGTCATCTCTTCACTATTGCAGGCTGGCCCTTTCCAAAGGAGCCAGATCTCCAGACACAAATTCATACCCTCCAGGATCTCTTGCAGAGCGGTATCGGCTTACCAGACGAAGAGACTGCTAT
This sequence comes from uncultured Chloroflexia bacterium, assembly GCA_963731415.1. Classification (GTDB taxonomy): domain Bacteria; phylum Chloroflexota; class Ktedonobacteria; order Ktedonobacterales; family Ktedonobacteraceae; genus JACDAE01. Next base: position 84,299 of record CAVSVN010000011.1, on the reverse strand, counting down.
TACCTGGATGTACCGACTTTGCCTGGCTGTGAAGAGCCTGCACACACAGCTCATTGTCATAGGAGACCTTGATCCCAACACCATTCTCGTCAGCGATGAACATTATGAGGGTATGCCAGCTCTAATGGTAGGATGGTTGCCGTTGCCGGTACGGAATCTCCTTCCCCAGGAGACTTTGAACAGGCCTCAACACTTCACCGCGCCAGAAGTGTTGTCTGGCAACGTCGAACTGGAATCTGACATCTACAGCCTGGGAGCTATTCTTTACCTGTTGCTCACTGGAGTCGCACCCGAGGAACCCGAAAGACGCAAGCAGCAAGCTCTACGTTCACCACGCGAGATGAACTCCCATATCAGTATTCGTCTCGCTGAGGTTACTATGCGTGCGCTGGCAATGGAAGTTGAAGATCGCTTCGGAGATGCCGATGAGATGGCTACCGCCCTACTGGAGTTGTCTTCTACTACAAAACCAACTTCTGGTGGAAATGCGGTTAACAAAGAAAAACATGAGAAGTCCGAAAAGTGGGATAACCTTGCGCAGCGCCTTCCCTCCACCGACGAGACTAATAATGAACCACGCGATGATGCCGATGAAGTTACGATATCAGTTGCTCCCATTCAAGCACAACTCGCTCGCTGGTATCTTTCCAAATTATCCAATGCGAACCAGAGGTCATCAACAAAGGATGAGGACGAGATAACGGCAGAAACAGCTGAAGAGCAGCACACGTATGATATTGCTCAACAGGAAACCGTCTCTTTTAATATGCCGCATACAAAAGAAGATGCTTCTGCGGTAATAGAAGATGCTCAGCCGGAGACAGCAACACCAGAAGCATTGCCAGCACCTATTCCTCGCCCTCTTCAGCCATCTGACGCAGAAGATCAGAGGCCACTGGCATCAAGGTTTAAAAAAAGCCTTAGTGGCGTTTTACCAGTAGCGCCACAGCGCTCAGGAACTCCAGCAGAGTGTAGCAAAAGCAGAAGGCAGCACGAAAGAATCGTTCCTGAAACGCCTGCAGCGCTTTATTCTTGGTGAGCAACAGCGCAGCACGACGGCTGCTGCTTTAGTTGAAACGCCCCTACGTATTCAACCAAATCAAGGCTACTCGTTACGAATTCATCTCATGGGCCGTGATGCTCCCGCGCTTCCAGCTGGAGCAAAGAAAGGCGCAACAGCAGCAGGTTTGAGCGCCCTGATCCAGGGTGAAAAAGTACATATCGAGGTACGGTCGTCACTCTTCCAGAACTATGCATATATCGTACAACGCGCAGATGTGCAAATTCCTGCGCGTGGTTATGCCGCTGAGGTCACCATCCCAATGCAAGCCCTGACAACTGGCCCCAGTGGACGACGCGAACGGTTGCACATCTTTTTTATGGACGACGCTCATCGCCCACTCTATGAAAAACCTTTCGTTATTGAGCTGTTCATCTCGCACCTCGTCCAATCCGGGCGCGAAGGCCACAACGTTCTGAATATCCCTATCTAACACCCCTACTCAGCACCCAGTAATGCAACAAAAGAGGGAGATGCGTTCGCGCATCTCCCTCTTTTGTTGAAGTCTGATAGAGTACTAAGCGGCAGAAAATCCGAAGATGTGGATATTTGCATTAGTAGGAAGTGTGACCGCTGCAACCGTTTTTCCCGCCGTCAAAGGTACCTGCGTGTAGTACAGGTAGGTTTTTATATTCTGTGCTCCTCGTAATGTATCACGATATGGCATAGTGAGAGCAATAGAATTGTGGTAGAGCAGCGGAGAAGGGCCGGTCCAGTCATTAAAACCTAACTGAAAGGTGCTAGTGGAACCATCAGTATAGATAATAGTTGCTGTTCCTACCTGAGCCCGATTGGTAGCCGCACCCAGGAATGCCAGACGCGTTTCATTCTTGACAGGAGCTACCCCAAGTGTCTGACCTTGAGCCGCCAGATTATCATAAAAAACTGAATTGCTGTATGCAACGCTGAATTTTACTTGATTGACGGTAAGGTGCATCCAATTATTGGTATCTGGTTTAGAGAGACCTGCCTTATTCATAGCATCCAATGAGTAGCCACTATGTTGCCCATCGAGGCTCACAAAGACGTTACTGCCGTTATCTTGTCGAGCACCAACATTATTGAAGTCTTCGCCCGCACTTACACCAATTGCAAAGATATGCAATGATCCCGAAGTAGTCGACGAAGGTAGTGTCACGCTCTCTACAGTCTGAGTAGGATCTACTCTTACCTCTGTATAGAAAACAAATGCAGGAACATTTTGCTTACCAGAAGGGATATTACGGTAAGGTGTTACGTTAAATGGTATATTTCCATATGATGCTGGATTATGCAAGGCATTGAGCGTCCAATCGCTCAGGCATAGCGAGAAGGATTGTGTATTGCCACCAACATAATTCACGGATGCCGTACCGCACGATGGACCACTAGTTGCCGCTCCAATAAAGCCAACCCTCAAGCCATGAGCAACTGGTGTAACCCTTACCGTCTGGCCCATTGCCAGATAATTATTAGGCGCACCAGCGAGGGTATCAGGCCAGGAAAAATTCACGCCTTCCATACCAACTGTACTACCTGGAGCCAGGTACTGGCTGGAATTATTCGGATTGCCAATAAAGGACTGAAACGAATAGCTAGCACCACCATTATCAAAATTCGCTCCAGCAGGATTGGCGTCGTCACTCATACCAGCATTGTTATAGAGATTGCTATAGTTTGAACGTGTACCAATAGTAAAGATGTGGATACGACCCGAAGTAGCTTGCGTTGGCAAAGTCACGCTTTGTATTGTTTTTGCAGGATCCAGACCCACATATGTATAGAAAAGATAGGTCTTGACATTTTGTTTACTGCCCGTATTCGTGTCGCGATAGAGAGTCGCTGTCACAATCTTATTGCCGAATGATGGCTGGACCTTACCAGCTCCCAGCGTCCAATCGCTCATACCCAGAGTAAAATGCAGTGTAGAATTATCCGTATAGGTAATCGTCGCAGTCCCTGATGATGGGCCATTGTTAGCAGAGCCAACAAATCCCAGTGTTGTTGCGTTAACCACAGGAGTAACAGGCAACACTTGACCTGCGGCCACATAATTGTTCGCCGCCCCCGCAGCGGCCCCCGGCCAGGTAAACGTGATACCATCATACACAAATGCCTGATTCGGCTTTATCCCTGACCACGCTAAAGCCTGAGCTGAATAGCTGGTACCACCATTATCGAAACTAGCATTTGTCGAAGCACCATCACTACTGGTACCCACATTATTGTACGCAGGTAGAACAGAAGCATTCACAGCATTGGCATGGACTTTCGGCGTTATAGAAATGTGATTTCTCACATCCTGATTAAGTTGATCAATTTGTGCAGGGGTTACCAGGGGACTATCAGTGCTTTGTGCATGAGCAAAGAAGAGATCATTGACGGTAAAACTCACGGTTGCAATCAAAACAGTGACAAAAAGCAGTGACAAGATGATACGATTGCGCCCACTACTCATAAAGCGCTGTGGCGCTGGACGAGATCCCTCAGGTCCAATTCCAGAATTCATCGATTCAGTTACTCCCATTTCTTAAACAGAGAAAAAACTTCTCAAGCTACAAAACAAGGCATATACATAGAAATGTACAAATTTTCCCTCGTCTTCACTCTAGAAAAGAGGTGGTATAAGGCTTCCACTGCCATGCTCACATGGCTCCCATCAAGCATCTACAAACATAGATTTACAAGGGAAAGTATATTGAAAGAGCGATATGGCATATACGCATGAGTTATTGTAAAGCGTTTTTTGCACTGTGTCAATACATGATTCACTATATAAAAATTCTCGAAACTAGAAAATACGCATTGAAACAACTTGAAACACTCTATCTTTTTTGGAAGACGGACAAGGCAGAAGAATTCTTTGGGGATATAGTACTTTCGGGCGCGATTCATTGCGCCCGTCCGCATGTGGTTCTCAGGGTGTATTTTTAAAGCGATGATATTTTCCCAGGTACCAGCGCACCGTCAGGACATACTCTGCGTGGCTCCAGGTAAGGGGAGAAACACTCAGCGGCTCACCCGTAAAAGGATAAATCTGCTCAGCCATAACACCACTGGAAAGAGCATGTCTATATACCCACTGTAACAATGGGAGAGCCTGCTGCAATTCATCCACTGTTTCAGCATGTGTAATACGATACTGGGCCAACCATAACGTGCAGATAAACCAGGGATTGCCCTGCGCCTGGGAGAGATCTTGCGTCTGCTGATAATAGGCATCGTTTTCGTAACGCGACATGCCACCAACTGACGTTTTTACCCATAATCTCTGTTCCAATGCCTGCATTGTATGCTCCATCTTTGGATCATCTGGTGCCAACATGCCAAACAGGAAGAGGCCACATACACTGCTATCGAGCGTTGTATCGCGCGAAATGGTACCATTATTATCGACATTGATCATGCGTGAGAAATGCCCTCGCTCCTCATCCCAGAGGGTAGTTAGCGCTGCCTCTTTGATCTCTTCTGCTGCCTGGCGATATTTCGCAGTCAATTCCTCTTCTCCAAACAGGTGCGAGAAATTGGCGGCGGCATCCAGACCGGCATAGACAGCAGCAGTGGTGAAGGTAAGGATACCGCGCCGTTCCTCCCATAGATCGTATGAAGCTTCTGGCAAGTGCGTGTGCGGTTCGCGATAGCTAACAAGGAAATCAGCGGCTGAGATAATCAACGAACGGTAGTGAGGAGCAACAAACTCGATATCGTGGTAAATGTGGTAGTGCTGCCATAGGCTATAGAGAACCAGAGCGGTCTCATCTTCCTGAATAGGCAATTGCGGTTTACCATCTTTATCTATCCATGGATGCCAGCTACTGCCCCACGAGCGATCAGGATTATACTTATGCAGGAGATAGCCATCATTAGTCAAGACAGCATTACAAAAATCATAGAAAGCACGAGTGATCTCAGAATAGCCTGCATGGCTGAGAGCATTGGCAACGAGAGCACCATCACGCGGCCACATATAAGAGTACGTATCGTTGGAATAATGCTCAACATCGGCATCATTGGCCGCCACAATGGCACCATCATCATCGATCTGCGTACGCAATATCAACAGGCTACGCTTATAAAGATCAACCAGTTCAGCAGGTAAATTTTCGAAACCTAATCCATCTTTGTTGACCCAACTTTTCCAGTAATTACGTGTACGATCGAGAAAGATCTGCGGACCTCGTGAACGTAGGAGATCATCCAACTCTACCACTGAAGGTAGCCCTCCACCAACCGTAAGCCAGTGATAGGCTTCGCCACTGCTCCCTGCTGCTATGGTAGGAAGATGCAGCGCCATTGTTCCATCAACCGAACCCTGAGCGATGGGATTACGGCCCAATACACCATCCTCAGCATCACGCCACGTCCCTTGAGCACCGTTAAAACCCTTTATTCCAGTGGCCCAGCTACTAATGCCATAAGTTAACTGATCTCCGTCACGGATGGCCCCACTCATCAGAAAATAGGCACTCAACTTATAGGCCACCAGTGCCTGCTGACCTGGATGGTAAAAAACAGTATTGGCCGTGGCATCATTCCAGATAAGAAAGTCATAGTGAAAATAGAGGCGCACCTCGCGTGCATTCGTCGCCTGATTCGTCACTATAATATGACGTAAGAAGATGGCACGATTAAAATCAACGACATCACTGAACACCAGTTGGAGCTGAAGTCCAGGATGAGAAAGCGTGACATGCGTTACCAGCGTCTCTGGTTCATAAACCATCTCACGCTGCCATTCAGGGGCATCAAGCCAGGCAAACTGTCCACTCACCCAGACGCCTGTATGTGAAATATTGCCACCTGTATGAAGTTCCTCTCCTACATGAGGCCAGTAAATATCGCGCAGGTTGTAGCTCTTATCAAAATTCAAAAGTAATCCACCATTTCCGATGGGTAGATCGCGGGGCATAGCTCTTGCTCCTCCTTATGTAGTTTCCTTTGCTGATTATAGTACGTACAGCAGCCTCATTGCGACAGGAACATAATTTTGTGCTATGCTATTTCAGCAAGAGTTAAAAAGAAAGCTATATAATCATGAAACGCGGTTTGTTATCTCGCTTGCGCCTTAGCGGCTGGTATTATCTTCCTGGCGCACTTCTCCTCCTATTAGGAGTGCCCCTGTATCAATTATTGGTGCTCAATCCAGTGAACTATAACGCTATTCTCAACACTCAGGGCAGTGGTCATTTCGCTTTCTATCTCGCCTGGATCAGCAATCATATGCTCCAATACATCATCTATCGTATCCTGCTGATCGCGGCCTTTGCCCTTCTCCTCACACTCCCTTTCAATCTGTTCCGCATTATCGTCGCTCAAGAGATCGTGGATCAGCAGGAACGAGCAGAGGAAGACCTGGAGGATGAGGAATTGGATGAAGGGGAAGAGGTCGGAGAGGATGGCATGCCGCCCTACGCTTGGCGTGGCAAAGGGTTCGCAGTGATCGCTGCCTGGGCTGGCCTCTCCGGCCTGGTTGCTTACGTTCTGGGAGCCGTTGTCGGTACACTATATGTCCTATTGGTAAGCAAAAGCACAGCTGTAACTGGTAGCTTTATGATTCTCTACAACATCTTCTCCATTATGAGCAACACGGTCGGCATTGGTCTGCTGGCCCTGAGCACATTATTCTTCGGCGCTCTCATTGCGAGAAGAGGACGCAACCTCTGGCCGACGGTCTGGATTCTCTTCGGCTATACAGCGCTTGCTGTCGCTGCGTTATTAAGCGGGAGCGCCGTGGCTACTGCTGGATCACCTGGTACACAGGCAGCATTGACGACGCCCGCTTTTCTGCTGTTCGGATTGTGGGTATTGTGGCTGGGAATTATGCTGGTCAGACTGAAACCAGAAGGATAGGAACCACGATCCCTACCGTGAGCGAGATACATTGGACCCATATCATGAGCAGTGTAAACGCGGTCCCCCTACGACTACAACCATGAACGAGAGGCAAGGTCAATCTGGGCAAACTCTTCAGAGCTTAAACGCCAACCAATAGCTCCAGCATTTTCGTTAGCCTGACGCTCATTACGGGCACCTGGAATAGGGATGACGCTTTCGTCTCGGCACAGCAACCAGTTAAGAGCTACCTGTCCTATAGTTTTGTCGTGGGCGAGTCCGACCTTCTCCATCGTTTGCAGCAAAGGTTCCATCTTCTGACGCTGCGAAGTGCGAAAGTTGCGAGACTGTAAACGGCGCATCCTACTCGGTAAAGCAACATTGGGATTGCTGATGCGAAACTTTCCCGTGAGCATTCCCTGCTCCAATGGACTGTAAGCAATGAGCGCAACGTTTAGCTCACGGCAAGCATCCAGTACCCCATTGGACTCAGGATTACGATGCAACAGGCTATAGTGAACCTGATTGGATGCCAACGGAATATCGTGACGAGCTAAGCGAGCGTGCGCTTGATGCGTGAGCTTTGCACTATAATTGCTCACACCCACAGTTCGTACTTTACCAGAGCGAACAGCCTCAGCCAATGCATCCATTAGATCATTAACCTTTAGGAATGAGTACGGCCAATGGATTTGGTAGAGATCGATCTGAGAGACACCCAGGCGCTCCAGGGAGGCATCAAGGGCTTGCAGAAGTGAGCGAGCAGAAAAACGATTGGGGAAGGGAGCAAATTTGCTGGCAATAATGATGGGACGTTCATCCTCACGACTGCACTCTCCAAGCAAGCGCTCAGACGCTCCGCTTCCATAAATTTCTGCTGTGTCAAAGAAATTTAAACCAGCATCGAGGCAGGCTCGATAGGCTCGCGATGACATCCTCACGGGTATAGTTTTGTCCATATTGCCAGTAGCGGGTGTCGCCCCAACTCCATATTCCCACGCCAAGGGCAGGCACTGTCAGACCAGAGGCACCGAGTTGGCGTTGATCGACTTGTATCATAAATATCCTTATATAAGAGTTCGATATGAACAAGGCATACATACGATTATATACGCCTTGTTCATATCATAGCATCGAGTGAGAAAATGAGCTACCTGGCCTCAGAAGCTTTTTGGGAGAGCACCTCATAGCCAGAACGCCACACATCAATTGCTGCTTGAGCACATCCTAATTCTTCCAGAGCCTCGGCCCAATGACCACAGACCTCAGCTCTATCCGCGTAGGCCTGAGTGGGATCGAGCAATTCACTGGCTTTTTGATACCAGGAAACAGCCTCTTCCAGCAATTGTTGTCGTTCTGAACCCTGAATCTGCCGTGCCTCTTCGTGCGCAATTTTGCCGACGGCATAATACACCGTACCGTTCATCTGCGAATTGTGCGAACGCTGCATCGTCTCCAGAGCGAACTGGCAATAGCGCCGCGCCTCTTCCAGGCGTCCTTCGGCCATACGTACATCAGCCAGGGCAACGCAGTTGAGCATCGCCATTATCGGGCCATTGAAGCCTGTAGCTATCGCCAGCGACTCGGTATAATGATCGGAAGCTGCTCGTAAATCGCCCAGTTGGAAACTGATGCGACCCATCAGATGATGGACACGCGCTTCCATCTCACGATCTGCTCGCTGTCTATAGAGACGCAATGCTTCCTGACCGGCTGTCGTAGCTCTCTCGAAATCACCCTCATGCCGATAAGCATCACACAGCCCATGATAGACATGCGCCATCTCCTCTTCATTATTGTAGTGGCGACACAGACGTAGCGCCTCCTCATAATGTTGCACGGCAGCAGAATACAATCCACGTACAATACAGGTCATTCCTAGATAGTAACGCGCTTTAATGCGTACCGTTGGCAGATGAACCCGTCGATCATGCAACACCTTCAAGCAGACAGTGAAATGGAGTGAAGCATCCTCGTGATGACCAAGATTGACAGCCGCTTCCCCCAGACGCAAGAGATACAAAGCTATGCGTTCTCGTTCCACCAGGGAATCGGCTTCGTTCATGAGTTGCGCATCAACAAGAAGTGGGGACAGTACCGCAACAGCCTCTTGCCATTGCTTTTGTTGGACATAACACCACCCCAACAAATATGAAACATTTCGTTGTAGCTTCTCATCCTCGGTATGAAGCGCTTGAAGAGCTAATAGGGCTTCTTTGCTCCGTCCCTCTTCCAGATACAGACGCGCTCTATAGAGCAACATCTGAGGATCAGACTGCAATGTCATGGGCGTTTCCTCCCTTATAAATAAAATATATACGATTATAACATATTTAATTATGTTTATGACAAGTATTGCAAGGATAATCTCTTCCAGATCCATCTAAGCCTGTGAGCGGGCAACGAGAAACATAATTTTCAGCATAAATAGGGATAAGAAAAATAGGACGGGCATCTTACATCTCCACCACCGCGCCCACAGAGTGGCAGAGAGATACCCGTTGTCCACAGTATAACGTACTTTACATGCTTACACAAGAAGATAGTACCAAAGGGGCGAAACATTCCTTGCAGGAACTATAACCCCGTGATAGACTGAGAAAGAAGAGACCAATTCATAGGATCGTATCTATGTCATTATTAAAAGCCGAAGAGGATAGTATCGTGGATGTAGACCCCGAAATCAGCCGCAGGAGATACGCCGTGCAAGGAAATCGTCGCGCTGGAGATCGATTTGCAGGAAGACGTGTGGTGACGATAGGTGGAGGATCAGGAACATTTTCTATACTTTCCCATTTAAAGAAGTATGCGTTGAACATTACGGCTATCGTCACTATGTCAGACAGCGGGGGAAGTTCGCGTCGGCTGATGGACGAATTTCGTCGTCAGTTGCCGTTGGGTGATCTACGCATGTCATTGGTAGCACTGGCCCGTAATGGTGCATTATGGCGTGAAATATTTATGCATCGCTTTGAGCAGACAGAGGCAGAAGGGACAGGGCAGTCAAGCGGAGGTGTTGGTGGTCATAGCCTGGGAAATCTTATATTGAAGGGTTTACAGGATATCAATAACGATGATCTTTTACTTGCGATAGAGGACGCGGAGGAGTTGCTTGACACTGCTGGTCATGTGGTACCGGTCACGCTAATGCAAACAACGATCTGTGCGGACCTGGAAGATGGCAACGTCATCTGTGGTGAGACGGATATCGATACACGCGGCAAAAACCATAGGGGTGCGCTCTCGCCAATTAAACGACTGCGCATGCTGCCTGAAAACCCAACGGCCAGTGCTCAGGCGGTACGCGCTATTAGGCGAGCGGATACCATTATTATTGGTCCCGGTGACCTCTACACCAGCCTGCTCCCCAACCTGCTTGTTCCCGATCTTGCACGTGCTATCCGGGAAGCAGATGCAGAGAAAGTCTACATCTGTAACCTGATGACCAAACATGGCGAGACGGACGGATACAAAGCCTCAGATTTTGTGAACGAGATTCATCGTTATCTTGGTGGGCGTGTCGACCGCGTGCTTTTAAATAGCGGCACATTTCCACCAGATGTCCTCAAGACGTATGCCGAGGAGGGCAGCGAACCAGTTCTTGTTGATCGTGCCCCTCTGGGGCGGCTTGTGCCCAGTGTCGTAGTTGAACAGTTAAACCTGGAAGATGATACTCTGGCACGCCACGATCCCCAAAGACTTGTACAGGCACTCTTTGCCGGTGATGCACCATAAAGTTTGGGGAAAGAAGCTATCGATTAGCACGGGCATCCTCAACGCCAATTACACCTGTAGAGCCGCGTTGAGGATGCCCGTGCCGCTAGCGTAACCCTTTCGTGATGCTTTCAAATTCATCACGAGGAAAGGCACGCATCGTCTGAGTACGCATACTTCCCTGAGCAATAGTACCAAGGATCAGGCGGGCAGCAATTTGATCATCAGGTGCTTCCGTAATCACAATATAGTCATACTGACCCATCACCAGATAGAAACCGACTAATCTTCCACCGGCTTCCTTGATAGCGGTATCAAAAGCTCGTAGACGTTCGGGGGCATTCTTTGCTTCCCTCACTCCTTGCTCTGTGAGGTTTACCAGGCTAATATAGGTCGGCATACATTACCTCCGTCTTGTTCATTAACAGCTTCAACATTGAAGGGATAAGTTAGGGTGGTGGCTTTATCTTTTCTCATTGTACACGGTTCTTATACAATGGCACAAGGGAGTGTAACGATCAGCATAAACACACACTCCCTACCTCCATCGTGCAAACAACCAGCCTTCACAGAGACCAGCCAATGTGCTTACAAGTGGGAACAGGGTGGTATGACTGGCCGCAACGTTCGGAAGAGTAAACATGCCGCTATTCAAAAGCAGATAGGCGAACAAGGCCAGAACAGCGCCAATAAACGGACGCACAAACCAGAGGATCACAGCAAACAGCGGGAGATGGATACGACGTGCACGTCCAAGGGCAACAATACTGCTTACCGTGCTCCCAAGCATCCCATAAATAAGAAGTAGCCAGGGTACGCCCAGTAGTTGTAAATTCGGCGTCAGGAAACTGCTCGCCCAACCCATACCTTGCAGCACAGCAAAGGCCAGGATGAACAACAAGATTAACATCTGATAAATCGCCAGGGCAACTAGCCAATACGAAAAGGGAGAAATTGCGACCCGTTGTACAATATTTGTCATGCCAGGCGTTACATTTCTTCCTTTCACGATAGGAAGGGGATCAGTATTCTGCTCCAGGGGAGGAGGTGTTGCGATATTACTTCTACGGCTCTCAGGCTCTAGAGGGGCGTCAACAGAGGCAGATCGCGTGGAGATAGTGAGATATTGTGAAGGTAACTTCTGTTTTCTCGCCAGGGTCGCGATGCGCCGGACGAGCAATGTCACCGTATCAGCCTGCTCAGGGGTAAGGAGATGAAGCTGTTGACGGGCACTGGCGGTAAGAGCGTATGCTCCACATGAGATTTCGCGTTGATGGTAGGTTTCACGAACCATAACCGAGACAGGAGCAAAGAGACTGGATGGTGTGCCAGCTGCATGTACACTATCCAACAAAGAGAGTTGCTTGTCGTTGCGTACCGTCACACGCCGAGGGACACGATAGAGCACGCCCCAGACCTCGGATCCAGGTTGCCCTGAAGGAACGATTGTACTTAGAAATTGCCCTGTTTGCGGCACCTCCACGAACATGAGTGTATATCCTCTCAGGACTGCCGGTCCATACAAAAACGCAGCACCAGCAAGGCGATCTGGACTATTCAGAAGTGCAGGCTCCATCTCCATACCATACTCAAACAGCCAGATAAATTCCTGGAGTTCGCCGGGGCTTCCAGGCAAGACTTCGACATTACGTAACAGCACGCTCCTGCTCATCGTCCTCCAGTTCCTCTGGAAGGGGTGGGGCCAACGGAGGTTGACCAGGAAAGACTGAACGCGCGACCACCTGATCCTGCGCGATCTGCTCACTGGCAGCCAGAAGTGCCTCGAAAGGCTGAGGACGCGGCGTATTGCCCCGTACAACGGAGACGACCGACTCCATATCCGTTCCTTCTCCACCTTCATACATCCCTGGCTCAGGAGACGGTACCTCATCCCTGGATTGCTCGTCTTCCGGCTGATACTGCTGACCTTGCTCGTTTTCCACTCTAACCGCGCTCCTTCTGCTCACGTGCCACCCGCTCGTTTTTAGCAATAGATGGGAGATTCCAAAAAAGTTTTATCAGAGCCTCCCCTTCCTAAGGATAGCGCGTGAGAACGGATTTGCCAAATGCATAGGACATGTAGGGGATACCTATCCTTTAGCAAGTGCACGGGCGTTCTTTTCGGCAGTAATAGCAATAGCCTGGATGTCTGGTAAAGATAGCAAGCCACGTTCCGTAATTACCTTGCTAACCAGTGCATGAGGCGTATGGTCAAAGTAGAAATTGCGCACCCTTACTCCTGGCAGAGGCTGTTCCAGGACTTCTTCCGGCTCTTTCTCCTCTAATAATGCTTGAGCATGCTGAAAGTCGGTCGGCCATTGTTGGGGCGAGATTTTTAGCGTCTCGCAGAGAACATAAAAGGGAACATTATGCCCATGGGCTGCGTAGGCAAACAAAGCGGTACCAGCTTTATTGAGCACATCCCCATTTGCTAGGATGCTATCAGCGCCAACGACGATAGCCTGGCATTGTGGAAGAAAGATATCGGCCTGTGCATCTGTGAGCAGAGTTACAGGAAAACCTTGCGAGCTAAGTGCGCGTGCCATCTCACGTCCTTCATAGCGCGGTCGCCCCTCCACCACAATCACCTCTGTAATCTGCTGACGATGAGCATTGAGGACATCAAGAACCGTGCCAGAGATGCTACACGTCATCAGGCAGCCAGCAAGATAAGGTTGCGCGTGCTGAGCAATACGCCCGGTAGCAGTATCATACTCTTGCAGGAGTTGTTGAGCCTCTTGAGCAATAGCTTGAGGGCCACCCTGTATATTCAGAATACGTCCAACTGCGCTGGGAAGTGCCGCCATCGCAGGTCGAGCCTGGGCAAGAGTGCGTCCTGCCGCGAGAAGGCGTTGCATCTGTTCTTCCTGCGAACTCATGGATTGCCGCGCAAGGTCGTGCAGAATGCTGATCGTTTCGCTCACTAGCCAGCGCGATCCATGTTCGCGGTCATCACGTACAGCCTCGATACGCTGTTCTATTGTAGCCATTGTCGTTTCCTTTCGTCGCTTGGATTATATTTTTCAATACACCCAGGCTTATCAAACCGCACCCTTACCAGATAATACGTGATAGAGGCATATTGAGAAAAGTTCATCCCATAGAAAATTGGCCTCGTCGAAGACCAGCCAATGTCACTTGTCCCTTCTCTATTGGATTGGTTACACTTATACATATGAGCAGATAAGGGAGAAGCATATGCGACACAATAGTTCTAGCAATGAACCGTTACCAGTTTTTACAACGCCGATTTCTTCATTTATCAAACTTGAACGCAATAGTGGCGTTCCTCTCTATCAGCAGATATGCCTGGGATTGCGCGAGGCGATCCTCGCAGGTGAGTTGCCCGAAGGGGTCCGCCTACCAACAGAGCGAGCGCTGGCTCGTGAACTGGGCATTAACCGTACGACCGTGATGAATGCCTATCACGAACTGGCAAGCGAGGGACTGATAGAAGGACACGTGGGTCGTGGCACACTGGTTAAGCGCAGTTATCTGCACCAGGACAACGATCCCTTACAAGATGATATGCCTTCCTGGCTGCTCGGATTGGCGGAGGGTGAAGATGCCATTCTTGGGCCAGACGCGCGTGTATTAAGCGAGATGTCCTCATTGGGAGAACGCAAAGAGATCATCTCGTTAGCCTCAAGCACACCCGCAACTGATCTCTTGCCAGCCGAGTTGCTACAAACGCTCTTTACAGAAGGATTACAACAGGCACGGCAGAGCGCATTGGGGTATTGTCCAGTCGAGGGGCTACAGAGTCTACGGCGAGCAATCGCCGTTCGCATGCGCCAACATGGAATCGCCGTAGAGACACAGAATATTCTGATTCTTTCAGGTGCAACACAGGGAATTGGCCTCATCGGTCGTTTCCTACTCAATGCAGGTGATGAAGTCGTGGTTGAGGTGCCGACCTACCTGGGAGCCGTCCAGACCTTTCGCGCATTAGGGGCCAGGGTGATCGGTGTGCCCACGGATACTGATGGGATGCGTGTTGATCTGCTGAAATCAATTCTGGCGCGTCGTCGTCCACGCTTCATCTATACATTGCCTACATTCCAGAATCCGACGGGCTTCGTGATGTCGCCAGATCGCAAACGACGCCTGCTCTTACTGGCAAGGCGTTACCAGATACCCATTCTGGAGGATGATCCTTACCGGGAACTGTACTTCGAGGGCAAGGAGCCACAACCCTTGAAGGCGCTGGACACGCATGGCTATGTCCTGTATCTGAGCACCTTCTCTAAAGTGCTGGCACCAGGATTGCGCGTCGCATGGTTAGCAGCACCTGATCCCATGATTGAGCGCCTCTCGCTGCATAAGCAGATCTTTGACCTCAACACTAACGCGCTGAGCCAGTGGGCAGTTTCAGAATTGTTGCAGCGGAACCTGTTGGATGATCACCTGGTTCTATTACGCGATCGCTACCGTCACAAAAGAGACATCATGATACAGGCAATTCATCATTACTGGCCCGCCAATATACGTATCAGCCAGCCAGCGGGTGGATTTCACCTCTGGTGCCGCTTGCCGGGAGATATGCGTGCCCGTCAACTCTTGCGCGAGGCTGCCCAGGAAGGCGTTGCCTTTGTCATTGGAGAACCATTTCATGTTGACGGAGGAGGCCAGCAACACATACGCCTGAGTTTTGCCGCTGCCGAAGAGGAGCAGATCGAAGAAGGAATCCGGCGCATCGGTAGCATCATGAAGCGTATTCAGGCCAGGCACACAACACAAAACCCACGTGACACAGTTATCGAACGTATACCAATGGTATAACCCAACAGGCATCTGTACGGGCCTCATTCATGACGCCACCGTACGGGCCAGATTTATCGCGCCCGTTCGCATAAAGGGGAAGGGGGATGCTTATGCCTTCGCAAGACCCAGAAACCGATTGGGAAATCACGGAACAGGGACTTTATATCGCAACGCGCGGTTTCCTCATTCGCAGAGGCTACTGTTGCGCGAACCGCTGTCGCAATTGCCCCTACATCAACTGGCAACAGCAACCGACATGGCTGCCAGGGCCGGCGGAATGCGTGAAACGTGTACGAGGCGTGCCGAAAGCTATAGCAGGCGCATGTGCGATGTTACATTTTCATGAAGAGCAATTCGATCAGATACCACTAGCAGAACAGGAATATCATAGGGAGATGATTGAACATTATAGAATGCTGTTGGAGCGATGGGAAAAGTGAGGAATAACATAAAAATGAAGGCTAGACCGCGATCCAGCCTTCATGATTAACAGCTCAAAATCAATACCATACGAATCTAACTCCCGCAGCGGCATCAGGAGTAAAGGTTACATACGTAGTCACACCCCAATTACCAGCCCAGTTCTGATTGCTGGTAACAACGCTTCCATCAGCATTAATACTCTCAACAACAGCCACATGACCATAAGCACCTGCACCTTGTACTCCAGGTGGTAGAACAATAATCGAGGGAACATGTGGCGTGGCAGATACCATCCAGTTATAGCTATACGCACCCGCCGTCCACTGATAAGCGTTACCTATCCACGGAACCTCGTGACCAGTTAGCTCATAGTAACGCATATTGGCCCAATAGGTACACTGACCATAGAAGAAACGATTAAATCCAGTACCACCACTAACAGGAACACCTCCTGTACTCCCTGTGCTTCCTGTACTCCCTGTGCTTCCTGTACTCCCTGTGCTTCCTGTACTCCCACTCATACTGGGAGGCGCGGTTGGCACACCTGCATAGACAGCGGCACCATGATCAAGTCCATCTACGGTGACAGCCGTTGCCGTCGCAGCCTGCTGCGCAATTGCGGCGAAACTATCACCTTTTACACTGTTGATATTCATCTGACCATTCGGGCCACCAATGATGGATTTAAATAAGCTGCTTTGTCCATTATTCCCAAGAGGAACCACTGCAAACAGGGCACTGAGAACGACAAGTGCAAGGACAACAGTCACAATAGCATGCTTGACCGGATGACGGCGGCTTTCAGGTGGACGAAGGCTGACGCTTTTCCTGCCCGTTCCGCGAATGAGCACGGGCTGTCTTAATGTCGTCGTGTTGCGCTGCAAGGAAGCCGTTGAGAATGAATCTGTCTTCACTTCAGGCAATTCACGGGTCACGAGCGGGGCTGGGCTGAGCGATTGCGTATGGGGAGCCAGAGCGGTGCTAGAATTTGTCGTAGCGGATGGCAGTGGTGTCCGGAGATTGCCCGACATAGCAGGGTTATCGGGAAACGCCAGTTGTTCAACGGGCGGTTGCTGTGCATCAAAGCCCGAAAGCTGCAATGGATCTGTGTTGCTATATTGCTCAGTCGCACTATTTTGTCGGTGATCTAGAGACGACATACGTACTTCCTTCATCCTTATAAATTTGTGTTACGAGGACATCACTCCGTTGTCCAATCCTTTACCTCCACGACCTCTCCTACTGAATGTACCCACTATAGAGCGCGAGGTCAACAAATCCAGCTAGACCGTAGGACTATAGGACTACATCCATTTTCGCTTCTCCACCATTATTTCCACCAGGCCAATCAACACAGAAATAGTGGCGTCCTACTATTCGGACCAAAAAATGTGTTATTCTGGTGGCAGGAAACGTATATCATTATAATAATGATGACGGGTGCCATCCTGCACTCTATAGAGACGGAAGAATAGTGCACCTGCGAACACAAGAAATATCTGCCACTATGCATCGTCCAAGCAGGTAGATATATAGAAGAGAATAAGGGGAACCTTACGGATGTCGATTATTGGAATCAAAGGTGATCATACAACCACGGAGCAACGGAATACCGGCATACTAAAGCGTGGGTCAGTGCACTGCTTGCGGTGTATTCTCCCGACACTACTTGCAGTCATTTTGCTTATTGGTTGTGGTCCAACTATTGGAGCAAATGCTCAACCGGGAACAACAGCGACACATACAGCAACGTCAAATCCTTCGCCAACAGCGGTGAACGCAGCTACGAACCAGTGCCCCGCTGATTTTAAAGATATTCCAACTTGCTACACCCCCCAGGTATTTCGGATGGCTTATGGAGTAGATAAGCTTATTCAGCAAGGCTTCACAGGCAAGGGACAGACCGTGATTGATATTGTCTCATTCGGTAGTCCAACGTTGCAAGAGGATATGAATGTGTACGATAAGCAATTTGGCTTGCCTGCAGTCAATCTACAGATTATCTCGCCGCTGAACGAGAAACTCTATGATCCAAATGGCGACCGCAGTGGCTGGGCGGGTGAGACGACGCTGGATGTCGAGGTCATCCACGCTATCGCGCCGGATGCAAAGATTGTGGTCCTGGTCAGCCCGGTTGCGGAGACGGAGGGGACCATTGGCCTGCCCGAATTCCGTCAATTGGAGCAATATACCATCGATCACAAGCTCGGCAACATCGTTTCGCAGAGCTGGGCCGCCTCTGAGTTGACACTTGAGGATACGGCAGGGCAGCAAGAGATGCAGAAGTGGGAAACGATTTACCAGAAAGCAACGACGCAAGAAGGCATGACTTATCTTTCCTCTTCGGGTGATAGTGGCGCGACCGATTTTAAAGATCTCCGGGCCAAGCAGCTTGCCTCGGTTCCTACCACAAGTTTTCCCACCGACTCACCCTGGGTCACAAGTGTGGGAGGAACGAGATTGACACGCGATGGTTCAACGTTCAATGAGCAGGCGTGGTCAAACAGTGGAGGTGGCTTCAGCCGCTTTTACAAAACGCCTTCTTATCAGCAGACCTTGCCAGCCGCCGATCAGCAACTATTGACAGGGGAGACGTGGTGTTCCTGATGTAGCCGGAGCGGCAGATCCGCAAACGGGACTGGTCATTTATCAAGGTGGCACATGGCAGATGGTGGGTGGAACGAGTGCGGCTGCTCCTCTCTGGGCTGGCATCGTTGCGCTGGCGGATCAGATGGCAGGTCATCCGCTAGGTTTTATCAATCCTACACTCTACAAGCTGGCTGCATCCAATACCTACACACGTGATTTTCGTGATATTACGGTGGGAGATAATACGAACACGACGACAAATGTACAGGGATATCCGGCGGTAACGGGTTGGGATCCGGTGACGGGACTGGGTGCCCCACTGACGAATAATCTGGTGCCGGACCTGGTGGCAGCGATGAAATAGGAATTATTCAGGATTCTGAATAACTTCTAATCTTACTCATGGGGTAGACCCTGCTAGTCTACCCCAGATCTTAATACATCATTCTCATAAACTTCACTTAATTTTTGTTGAACCATTTTTGTACCAGGATGATCTGTACCTAATGTTTCCTCTCGAATATGAAGCGCATGTGACAAAAGCAATTCTGCTGAAGATCCAAAGAATATGCCATGAATAAACTCGTGGACAATCATAACCAGGAGCATCACGACAATCAATATAAGTAAAACCTTAAATAAAATGCATTTTTCTCTCCTCAAAGGAGGAAAAGAAACAGTGTTCCTTCCCTCCCAGAGCTGGTTTTCTACCCGGCTATTTACTAGCTAATCTGTAAAATTCTGCCTCAAAAAGCGCCAATAAGCCAGACCCACAAACACAAGCACGTACAATGCAATACACACTATGGCGACCGCTACAGGAGGATATGGGAAGGATAGTATACTCGACGGCGAAGCCTGCTGGGTTGTGTTTTGCAACGTATCTTCCAGGCCAATCGGCAAGTATTGCACCACATGTGCAGCAGTACCACGCATTATACTGAGTACTGTATAAACAGTTCCCTCGACCAGAAGAACAAAGACCAGACCAACACTAAGCGATAACGCCACCGAACGGCTAATGATCGATAATAGAAACGCCAATGCAACATAGGGAAGCAAACCATAATACGTGATGAGAATATTGGTCAAGAAATGCCCGAAGTTGACCTGCTGAAACGATAACGATCCTTCGATTACCAGTGTCAATATCCCTGTTACAAGGCCAGTCACAATGACTGCGGTCACAACTACCAAGAACGTGGCAATCAATGCAGCCACACCTTTCGCAGCGATAAGAACCGAACGCGAGACGCCACGCCCTAACCAGAGATGATAGGTGCGCCAGCTATATTCTTGCGCAGTCACCATACTTACTAAGATAATAAGCAGGATTCCACCAAGACTATGTGCATTGGCAAACTGACTCGCATTCTCCAGGCCGTTCGGCCATGTAAATGATGCCGTAAACTGACGTGCCGCAGCAGATGGCATAGCTTGCGAGAAGGCATACTCGATCAGATCAATACCAATAATGACAACCGTCAGCACAGCTAACTCAATCCAGAAGAGGGCCCGTTTGAAGATTTTATCCATTTCTAATAACAAGACATTCCAGAACATTACTTTACCTCCCTGTGACTGGTGCAACTGGCTCTTGTGTGAGCTCTAAAAAGACGTGTTCCAGATCCTGCCGTTGAGGCAACACCTCGGTCGGCGTGAGTCCATTATGAACAAGATGCTCGACAACACGTTCTGTGGGCACGCGACGCACCTCAATATAATCATCAATACGCGCTAGACTATGCGCATCAGGGGCAAGCTCTCTCAAGAGTTGCAGCGCTCGATCAGCATTCGCCGTCCGCACACGTACAGCATCACCACTGGTTCGCAGTAAGGATGCAACCTCGCCTTCCGCAACGACCTGCCCTTGACGAATAATGGCGACACGCTGGCAGATCTGCTCAATTTCGTGCAAAAGATGACTACTCAGCATAATTGTGGTACCTTGTTCGGCCAGGTTCCGTAACAACGTGCGCATCTCATGCATACCTGCCGGGTCCATCCCATTGGTTGGTTCATCCAGAATGAGCAGTTCGGGAGAGGGTAGTAGGGCAAGTGCCAGACCAAGACGCTGCTTCATGCCAGTGGACAGTTTACGAGCCGCCCGATTTGCAGCGGCTTGCAGACCAACGATCTCCAACACCTCATCGATGCGCTGTGGAGTGACGGTTGGATACAATCGCGCCAACATAGACATATGTTTGCGTATTGAGATAGGCTGCATAAGGGAAGGAGTGCCCATGAGTGTTCCGACGCGCTTCAATGCGGTATTGTGCATTGGTGTCACGCGCTCCCCAAACAGCGTGACCTGGCCCGCCGTGGGATAGATCAGGCCAAGGCTCATTCCAATCGTCGTTGTTTTTCCTGCTCCATTCGGACCCAGGAAACCAAAGATCTCGCCCCGGCGTACTTCAAACGATACATCTTCAACCGCTCGAACTCCCCGGTAATATTTTTTAAGGTGTTCAGCTCGCAAAACTGTATTGATGCTCATGCTCAATACTTCCTCCATTCATATAATTCATTAAGAAACGATACCAGCGACAGACATACTTATTTAAACGATTGACGAAAGAGAAAACAAAATTGATGATCTGCATTCTGTTCGAATGATGCCAAAAGTGCTTTTATTTCGTGGACATGTGTCTGCTCATTAAAATGTTACAGAAAGGCTATCATGTCCACGAAATAAGAGAGAAGAGATAGAAACGTCTGTATATTTGAAGGTCTGTTTATTGCTCTGTTTCTAGAGTACACTACCGAATGCACAAAATAGGTGTGCATTTTTGAGTAAAATTAGATTGTTGGAAGGAAAGACAGAAAGTGGAAAATAAAATGATATAATACACATTAAACCCAACCTATAGCAATTTTCCGTTACTTGCTAGCGCCTTCCTACATCTCTATTTCCCGCAAAGGAGCACTCTTCATAATGTCGAACATACAATATACTGGTCCCATCCGCGTTGGCGTCATTGGTCTCGGCTTCGCAGGCGAAACAGCACTGAAATGCTACAATATTCTACCCAACGTGCAGATAATCGCGCTGGCAGGATTGGAAGAGGAGCGCCTGGCTCAGTTGGGCGCAACCTTCGCCATACCACACCTGTATCAACATTATGAAGAGTTACTGGCCCGCGATGATCTGGATGCCGTCAGTATTGGCGTTCCCAATCATCTCCATGCTCCCGTTGCTATCGCCGCTCTCGAACGCGGACTACACGTTTTATGCGAGAAACCACTGGCTCGTACAGGCGAGGAAGCTGCTACCATCGTAGAAGCAGCCATCAAAGCAGACCGCGTCCTGCAGGTCGTCTTCAATCATCGTGAGCGTAACGATATTCATACCCTCAAACGCTACATCGACGAAGGACAGCTGGGCGATATCTACTACGCGAAGGCATACTGGATGCGTAGACGTGGCATTCCTGGCTCTGGCTCCTGGTTCGTCAACAAAAACATGGCAGGTGGCGGTCCCTTAATCGATCTGGGCAATCATATTCTGGATACGGCCCTCTACCTCTTGAATGAGCCAACTGTAGTCACAGCCAGCGCCACCACCTATAACAAGCTTGCCGTACAGGGACTCGGCGTCGATCCAAAGGCGCAAAAATCTGGTGCAGATAATCGCTTTGAAGTTGAAGATCTTGCAACCGCCTTCTTGCGCTTATCTAATGGCGCGACATTGCTGCTTGAGACAAGTTGGGCCACCCATAGTAATGTACAGAACGATTATGGCATCGTACTCTACGGTACCGCTGGAGGGGCCGAAATTCGCGTGCAGAACTATAACACGGAAAATACGCTGACGATCTTTAAAGATATTGCTGGCGCACCCGCCGAAATTCGTCCTCAGGTCCAGGGCGGCGGTTTTCATAATGCTGTCGTGAGCAGTTTTATTGACAAGATCGTCAGCGGGAACTGGTCGTTATACAATGGTAGCGAGGGTCTGCGCCGGGTACGCATCATCGATGCCTGTTATGCCTCAGCGTTGCAGGGTCGGGAAGTTACGCTAGATATTTCCTGATCTATGCTCACAATTACGTCCATTTTAATGATGCTCTGCACCTTCCTGGACCTGGATAAATCGGGTAACGAACGGGTTAATGAATGGCACCCCTACACCATTGGGATAGGTTGAAGGATGATCTTGCCAGCATTCACACACGATCCCAATGGTGTAGGGGTGCCATTCATTAACCCACTTTGGGGGTACACCAACAACCACAGTTGCAACATTGATAACGATCCCTTGAAAGGGTGCCATTCATTAACCCGCGTTGAACTTACACCAATCCCTTACTCACACACAACTCGGCGTTCAGCACCGAACCACCCGCCGCTCCACGAATTGTATTATGTCCCAACATGACGAACTTATAGGTCAGAATGGGACAACGGCGCAACCTTCCAAGCGTCACAGTCATACCATTACCAGCATCACGATCTTTTAAGGTCTGAGGACGATCCTGCTCAGTACGATACACTAACGCATGTTCAGGAGCACTCGGCAGCTTGAGCTTTTGAGACTCAGGAACATAGTTTTCCCAGGCCGCAATGACCTCTTCTGGGCTGGCATTCCGCTCAAGCTCGATGCTAGCACATTCTAAATGTCCTTCACGCGTGGCAACACGGTTACAATGAGCGCTCACTACCAGAGATGCATCGCTAAAGCCACGCCCTTCTTGCCACGAACCAAGCATCTTGAGCGTCTCTATCTCCAGCTTCTCCTCCTCACCACCTATATAGGGAATCACATTGTCGAGAATATCGTACGAGGGCAGACCAGGATAGCCCGCACCAGAGATCGCCTGCATGGTTGTGACCAGCACTTTCCGTAAACCGAACGCCTCTTGCAATGGTTTGAGCGCCATAACCAGAGGTGTCGCACAGCAGTTTGCGTTAGTAACGATGCAGCCGGACCAGTTGCGCTGCTTGCGCTGCTGCACTATCGCGCTAATGTGATCTGCATTAACTTCTGGAATAAGCAATGGCACATCGGATGCCATGCGATGGTTTTTGGCGTTACTGAAGACCGCAATACCAGCCTGCGCTAACGCTAACTCAATATCACCCGCAATCTCGCCAGGAAGCGCCGAGAAAGCGATTTTAATGCCCGCCAACGCTTCCGGCGTACAAGACACGACAGGGAGCGCGGCCACAGAAGCAGGCATTTCACTACCAGCAAGTCGCCAACTTGTGGCCTCACGATATGGCCGACCACCATGCCTTTCGGAAGCAGCCAGCGCGACCAGATCAAACCAGGGATGCCCCTGCAACAGCTCGATAAAACGCTGTCCAACCATGCCAGTTGCACCCAATACCGCAACCGGAATACGTTTTTGTGTAGACATAAATATTGCCTCCTTATCGTTGGGCGAGTGCTGCCATTTGTGAGCAATGCTCTTCCTCATGCGCAAGAAGCCCGGTAACAATACCTAAAACAGTCTGAGGCCCCAACTCTTCATGTATCCCTATACGCTGCCAGTCCTCTTGAGCAAGCTGGCGCAACACGTTGATTAGCTCCGCACGACGCAATGTAAATAAGCGCAACGACGTATTGAATTCGATCTGTGCATACCCGGCGAGCTCTGCCCATCGACGCTCATCATAAGCAGCCAATGGTGGAGAGTCGCGTACCAGAATTGCATAGATGCGTGGTATCACGATATCATTGCTAGCACGCACATGGGCAAAAATCTCGACGATAGACCACTCATTTTGAGACGGTTTAGCACGCAATTCCTCTTCACTCCGGCCCTCTACCACCTGAGCAATACGTTCGGGTATTGCGGCAAAGCGGGAGAGTAGAACTTCTGTAGATGGAAAGTCTGACATAGATATTATACCCTCCTACTGGCGTAGGGGCGCGAGCTGGCCTCCGCCCGCTTCCTGACAAAATCTCGGTTCCCTCAACAGGGCGGAGGCCAGCTCGCGCCCCTACGCATTTTTCTATCATTTGTTTTATTTGAACAATATCTTCGACAATCATATTCTATCGCACATGTTCCTTACGCCTCTCATAAGCGGAATGGGCGTGTCGCACCAGGGGAATAACAGGGGCGATCAGGTCACGGTGCAGGCAACGGAGCGCACTTTCGCTGTTAGAGTCCGCTACGATAAGGGTGATCCCCTGTTCCGATGCTCCCTGTGTGATGATAGGGATATGCTCACGAGCCAGCGCCGTTACAGCACGAGCGGCACTCATGGGATCGGAGGTAAAGCCAGATCCGATACAGGCACAGGCAGCAAGGCCACGGCGACACGATACTTTCCAGTTTTCCATGTCGTGATGCAGAAGCGCAATGATTGAATCTGCAGCCTGCTCTTCGACGACAAAGGAAAGATGATGCCCGGACGAGGAACAGATAGCAACAGGAGCTGCTCCAGCGCCAGCGGCAAGGGCAAAGACCTGTCCGGCATTCTCAGGTGCACCAAACATGTCGGTGCTTTCAACAGTAATTAATGCTAACTTACGGCGAAATGTGATGGCACATGCACCACTCTGCCCGCGCACTACAGGACCAACGACGGTGCCACGAATATGCGGACGGAAGGTATTGCGCACACGCACGGGAATATTACGGTGGGCAATAGGGATAAGCGTGCGAGGATGCAGCACTTTCGCACCAAACCAGGAGAGACGGGCCGCTTCAGCATAAGAGAGATGCGGCAACAGGCGTGCATTAGCAACCAGGCGTGGGTCAGCGCTTAGAACACCATCCACATCGGTATAGATGGACACCTCGGCACAATCGATCGCCGCGCCAATAACCGTTGCGGAATAGTCCGAACCATTGCGGCCAAGTGTGGTCACAAATCCGGTGATGGTACGCCCCATGAAGCCGGCAGCGATCGGCACGATCTCTTGCTCCACCAGAGGCGATAGCAGGCGTGCAGCATTGGCTCGCGTCTCTTCGGTTAAAGGCTCGGCACCAACCACGACGCCAAAGGGCTGCGCTGGATCGGATTTAGGATGCGTTGTGATAATAATTTCCTGGCGGACAGGCTCTGCATTCACGCCCAGGTCACGAGCAGCAGCGGCAACAAGTCGAATGGAAAGACGTTCGCCCCAGGACGCTACAGCGGCAGTTGGTAACGAAACCTCTAGCCCCTGTTCGGCAACATCATGCAATGCATAAACATCTTTTGTTAGAGAAATCAGGCATTGTTCAAGCTCCTCGACCAGGATGGCATAATTATCAGCATCGGGAGCAACTATTTTCGCAGCTTCAAGGTGCTTCAGGCGCAACGCCTCTAGCTCTTGCTCATATGCTTCTCGTTCGCCTGAGCAGGCATACCGCGCAATACGCAAGAGCTGGTCGGTCACGCCAGACATAGCCGAGGCAACAATAACTGGAAAGAAGCCATCAGATGCCCGGTATTCCTTCAGAGCATTCTCAATAATCGCTGCCACCTGGCGTATGCGTTCGCCACTGCCAACAGACGTTCCACCAAATTTTAAAACGCAGACTTTTCTATGCATTGCAACCACCATTAATCTCTTGTAAGGAGACCCGATCCTTCAGGTCTCCTGTGTTGATGTAAACGATAGACATGTTTGATACATCATGGACACGCCAACGTTGTT
The DNA here is from genome assembly GCA_963731415.1 of uncultured Chloroflexia bacterium. Taxonomy (GTDB): domain Bacteria; phylum Chloroflexota; class Ktedonobacteria; order Ktedonobacterales; family Ktedonobacteraceae; genus JACDAE01. The sequence goes on along the minus strand of CAVSVN010000011.1, from coordinate 58,344 downwards.
TCATAAATTGATCCGAATGTTGATCTCGAAAACCACCGGGATAGGGAAGACATTTATTTTCTTCCCTACTTGATACCGTTTTCCCCACACATTCTGTATTCGGATTCATTTTTTCATCGCATAATCTAGTCCCTACGCATTGACAGGAGTTCCTGTTTCCGCGACGGCGGCGGTTAAGGCGCGATCCAGGTCTTCGAGCAGATCGTCCACGGTCTCCAGGCCAACGGAGAGGCGAATGAAGTCGGGTGTGACACCGGTTTCAAACTGCTCGGCCTCCGTCAACTGCGAATGCGTGGTGCTGGCCGGATGAATGATCAGCGACTTTGCATCACCAACGTTTGCCAGGTGCGAGAAGAGTTCGATGTGACGGATCAGGTTCTTGCCAGCTTCGAGACCACCTTTGATACCGAAACCAAGAATTGCTCCAAACCCATGCGTGAAGTATTTCTTCGCCAGTTCATGCTGCGGATGAGCTCGCCAGACCAGGATAAGTAACCCAATCAACGGCTGAATGGCCCTCAAGGAATTCGGCAACGCGCAATGCGTTCTGGCTATGTCGCTCCATACGCAACGGCAATGTCTCTAACCCTTGCAGGAAGAGCCAGTCGTTGAAGGGACTTGCAGCAGGACCCAGATCGCGCAATAACTGCACACGAGCTTTGATAATATATGCCAGAGGACCAAGCGCCTCAACATAACGCACACCATGATAAGAGGGATCAGGCTCCGTCAGACCGGGAAATCTACCACTCGCGGCCCAGTCGAACTTGCCGCTATCGACGATAACACCACCGATTGAGGTACCATGACCACCGATAAACTTCGTAGCAGAGTGAATAACGATATCCACACCATGCTTGAATGGCTGCACCAGGTAAGGCGTAGCGAGCGTATTATCAACAATGACTGGAATACCATTCTCGTGAGCGATATCGGAAACGGCCTGAAAATCCAGCGTATCCAGGCGGGGATTGCCCAGCGTCTCGGCAAAGATCGCTTTTGTATGCTCATTGATCGCTCTACGGAAATTGTTAGGATCGCGGCTATCGACGAAGCGTACGTTGATGCCAAGTTTAGGCAATGTATAGTGGAAGAGATTATAGGTGCCACCATAGAGGCTGGCCGAGGAAACGATCTCATCGCCAGCTTCGGCAATATTGAGAATAGCCAGTGTCTCTGCTGCCTGTCCAGAACTGGTAGCCAGCGCACCAACGCCACCTTCGAGAGCAGCGACACGGCGCTCAAAAGCATCCTGAGTAGGATTCATGATACGGGTATAGATATTGCCGAATTGCTTGAGTGCAAAGAGATTCGCCGCATGCTCCGGGCTATCAAAGACATATGATGCAGTCTGATAAATAGGAACCGCGCGTGCATTCGTTGCGCTATCAGCCGTCTCTTGACCAGCATGTAACGAGAGCGTCTCAAAACCATAGCTACGATTACTGTTAAGTGCCATGCTATTGACTACCTTTCTTCTGAAACAATCCGATCCAAAGCATCGATCATCAGCTCCCATTCTTTGAGGAAAGCATCATGACCATGCGGCGAATCCAGTTCTACATAAGTGGCATCGCCACCCAGGGCGCGTACTTTCTCAGCCAGCCAGCGAACATGGGCAGCCGGGAAGAGAAAATCCGAACGGATACCGACGAAGAGTGCCTTACTACGCATGCGTTGCAACGCGGCATCAAGCGAAGCATACCCCTCACTAACATCATAGAGATCCATCGCGCGGCTTAGATACAGATAACTATTTGCGTCAAAGCGCTGTGCGAGTTGATCTCCTTGATGATAAAGATAACTCTCAACGTCAAAGCGACCTCCCAGATCGGGAGAACCGCTAGGTGCGGGAGTTGTTGTATTCCAGGCCGGCTTGCGTGCGAAACGCTGCTCCATCACTTCTTCACTCTGATAAGTGATCATTGCCAGCATACGAGCCATTGCCAGCCCGGTACGTGGTCCCTGCCCTGGCTCATAGTTACCCCCCTGCCAGAGCAGGATCGGCCATAATGGCCTGTCTCTCCACTCATTGAAGGCAATAGCCTGAGCAGTCAACGCCGCCGTGGCCGCAATAACGGCAACTCTGCGTACCATCTCAGGATAGGTCACAGCCCACTCCAATGCCTGCTGACCACCGATAGAGCCGCCCGCAACCATCGCAAGTTCACACACTCCGAGATGCTCCAGCAGAGCATGTTGTGCATGCACGATATCACGCATAGTGATGACAGGAAAATCCATTCTATAGGGTTCGCCCGTCGCAGGATTAAGCGAAGTTGGCCCCGTGCTCCCGTAACAGCCACCAAGCACATTCGAGCAGATCACAAAATAGCGTGAAGTATCGAAGAGGCGTCCAGGGCCAATTAAGGGATTCCACCAGGCGGCTTTAGGATCATCAGGACGTTCAACATCATGCGCGTGCGCATTTCCCGTGAGAGCATGCGTTATCAGGACTGCATTGTCACCCTCCGCATTGAGCGAACCCCATGTCTCATATGCCACTGTCACAGATCCCAACCGACCTCCATTCTGCAATGGCAAAGAATCGAATGTATAAGTAAACACTTGATTAATAGGGGCTATTGAGAATGACGAGCATTCAGGGTATCCAACTGAGTGGAATACTCTACCTGTGCCACCATCGCACACTCCTTTCCTGAAAATGGGAACAAAAAAACCCTCACCCTACAGGGGCGAGGGGTAAACGTCTTCGCGGTACCACCCTGGTTTGCCGCTGCCTCACGGCACCGACCTTTATGAGTGCGTTGCAATCTCGTTTGATAAGAACATCATATATAATACCGTGGCACAAGGATGTTATAAACGCAACCCCTACATACACACCCAGGCGAAAGATGATTCCAACGTACTCTGGCCTGTAACGGGGCCATCCGGCTCAGTCTACTCGCCTGCAAAGGCGTTCAACCTGCAACTCAAAGGCCATTTTCAACGTCGGTACGGCGCTGGCCTCTCATCATCGCCAACTCTCTGTAGCCGCCCGTTTCGCTTACTCTTCCTTCTCAACGTCTTATAGTATTTTGTTGATTAAGGTGCAACAAACGCAGGATAACAAAAAACCCCTGTTTTTCAGGGGCTATGCTGCATCGCTCTTCCCCTCATCTTGCGGAATTATGCTTATCCGCCGGAATTGGCACCCTGCATGCAACGCTGCAGGCGGGTTGCCGGGCTTCATAGGGCCGTTTCCCTCCACCCTCTTGATGAGATCAGTTATTCACTGCGAATATTTATTTTTTAATTCAGAGTGCCCCAACAGGAGTTCTCTTACTCGATATACTGTTACTTAGTATACTCAAGGCAACAAAGCGCTGTCAAGGTCAGAGCCGTCATACTTCCATGTATAAAATATACATATATCTATTTAACAGAATGAGCGTCTAGCCTTTGACGTGTCTTTATTAAACAGGTTAAGGCAGATTCTTAATATCATTACGGTAAAAACTGGTTGCTATACAACTGATCAAAGTTTATACTCTTGATGGGCTTTCCCGCAGCGTCCTGAATCGCACCTGCCTTGAGCATAAAACTGGGATAGCCATGCCATGCAGTCGCATCTTGCAGACCCCATTTGCGTCCGGGATCGGCGTAGCGCGGGCTGAGATAGTCCTGACTGGCAAAAACCAGGCCAGGATCGGGAAAAGCTCCTTTGTTCTGATCCAGCAAAATCTGCGCCGACGCTCTGACATTGGTGCGTGCAAACTCATAGCCACGAGACGTAGCAGCCATAAAACGCTTCAACAGATCCGGTTGCTGCTTGATCTCGTTGGGACCGGTGATGATGGTTGGCGTGTAGTAATCAGAAATGCCGTTGTCCGTTATGTAGAACTCGTTTAATTTCAGTCCTTCGCGTTGCGCCTGAATACCTTCCCAGCCTTGATAGATCCACACGAAATCGATCTGCTTCGTCTTCAGCGCCTCGATAGAATCAATGTTTAACGTCACATTCTTGAATTTGCCGGTGCCACCACTATGCCTGATAATCGCGCTAACCACCGCCGATTTGTAAGGTGCGCCAAATCCACCGTAGGTCTTGCCATCCAGACCACGCGGACTGGTTATGCCTGAGTCAGCACGAACCACCAGCGCTGATGTATTATGTTGCAGAATAGCCGCAATCGAGACGACTGGTTGCCCAACGCCATAATCAGCAACAACTGATTCGGTAGAGCTTATTCCGACATCCGCTTTACCTGTACTTACCAGCGTGTCAGGATTGACGCTAGACGAATACGGCAACAATTGCAGATCAATTCCCTGGTCTCGATACCAGCCTTTCGCCAACGCAACATAGATACCTGTATGATTGGTGTTCGGTGTCCAGTCGAGCGCCAGAGTCATATGCGTCAGTTTTGTGGACGTTCCTTGAGCAGTAGTTGTCGTAGCAGGTTCGCGCTGCTGCATCACAAACACACTTACAATAACTATAATCAACAGGACAGGTAGAGCAACCGTTAATAACAACCGTGTACGAGAATTCATAGATAATCTCCCTTAAGTGCTCTATTGATAGTCATCTGAATGCTGCCATGATCGTAGGGGCCGCATTTATGCCGCCCATGCGTATCAACTCAAACAAAGATCAACAGAAAACATATTATTCATTCCGCATTCGGACACCCTGGTACCAGGGCAACGCAATACGTTCAAGCAATGATACAAAGCCAAATAAGAACAGGCTGAGCAACGCCGTCATCAGAATAGCGGCAAAGACGAGAATGACCGCAAACGAGTGGGACGCATCTTCCATATAGAGACCAAGTCCACTTGAGGCCGCAACATATTCGCCGACGATAGCTCCCGTCATGCTATACGTAGCAGCAATCCGTAGACCGGAGAAAAATGATGGCATAGCTCCAGGCAAACGAACTAACCATAACACCTGCCAGCGCGAGGCACGCATACTACGCATCAGGCGTACAAGATCCGGGTCAGTTCCCAGAAGGCCATCGGAGCAGGCAACTGCAATAGGAAAGAAGCAGTAGAGCGTGACTACGATCACTTTCGGTGCCAATTCGATTCCAAACCAGATGACCAGTAATGGTGCCAGAGCTATGATGGGGATCGTTTGCGAGATTACCAGCAAGGGGTAGATAGCTCTACGTATCCAACTCGCCATATCGAGAAGGACCGCTAATCCCAATCCCAACACCGTAGCTATCGCCAGGCCGAGCACCGTTTCTAGCAACGTCTGTAGCGTATCAACAGAGATCACATCCCAGTTCGCCACAAGAGCCTGCACAATTGCAACGGGTGCGGGTAGTACCCGCGAACTAATCTGCCCAGAGTGCACATACAGTTCCCAGAGCAGCAAGAGTGCTACCGTGAGTATGACAGCCGGACCATAGTTTGCGACACGGCGAAAGCGTTGGGCCGCAACGGGTTGAGCTGATAGAGGTATATTCATAGAGATTGCTCCTTCATCAGTAGGGCCACGAGTTCCTGCTCAAGCCTGATAGATTGCTCCATTGCAAGATGCTCCTGTCTTCTTGGACGCGGTAGATCGACCTCTACGACGCGCAATACCTGAGCAGGACGAGCGCTCAACACATAGATACGATCGGAGAGCAGAATGGCCTCGCGCACATCATGTGTGATAAAAAGAACGCTTGCATGCAGTGATTGCCAGAGATCGAGCAGCCACATCTGTAGTGACATGCGTGTCAGAGCATCGAGAGCACCTAGTGGTTCATCGAGCAGCAAGAAGGAAGCATTGAATAAGACTGTACGCAGCAGAGCAACGCGTTGGCGCATTCCTCCTGAAAGCGTTGTTGGATAATTACGGGCGAACTCAACCAGGCCGAAGCGTTTGAGCAGTTCATTGGCCTGCTCCAGGGCCTGCTTGCGTGGAACATGACGCACATCCAACCCCAGCATTACATTCTCCTCGACGGTGCGCCAGGGAAGCAGCAAGGGCTGTTGTGGCATATAACCAGACTTACCTGCGCGTATTGTTCCGCTCTCTCCATCGAGTAAGATATGACCAGTGCTCGGTTCATCGACGCCCGCGATGATATTAAATAGGGTACTTTTGCCGCAACCGCTGGGACCGATCAGTGTCACAAATTCGCCCTTGCCGACCGTCAGATCGATGGGCTTCAGCACCTCTAAGATGCTCCGACCGTTCGGATAGACCTTTGTGACACCCTGTACTACCAGTTTCTGGATATCTCCGGTATGCATAGACCTCACCTCCGCGAGGCGATGTAACAAGAGCAAAAAAGGCCGCAGCCCTGATCCAATTGGAAGGGTTGCGGCCCGCATCTGCGTAAAAACAGGTAGCTCGGCACGCTGCATCCCTTCGCTGGTATTACCACAGATCAGGTTCATAGGGTCGGCAACCATCTCAAATGGTCGCCCTCTCAGCCAATCGGCTCCCCTGGCAGCAATTCTTTGTTCGTTTGTAAATAGGAACATGTGTATGTTGTTAGCGATAGTATAGCACAAAAAGGGAGATGGCAATGGCGCATCTTTTATGGAGTGTGTGCCATTTTTTGCGTGAGGCGGTGGGCATCGTAAACGCGGCCCCTACGGTGATGCATTAATGCAAAAATGTGACCGGGCATTGCATAGGTATTGTTTGCATCACCCGAAATTTCTGGTATCTTATTCCCTTATCCGTTCTATCTTCTGAAAAGCCTCAAACAGATAAGTAGGAAAAACAGTACAACGAGCAGGTACAACTGTGATATACTTGTTTATCTATATCTAGTTATCTATTTTCGATACAATTAACTTCTACAGAGGAGCTTCTAATATAGGCAGAATATTACTCCTCTCCTTATATTTTGTAACGTTTAGAGAGGTCGGCATGTTGTATATAGTACAAGGACGTAGGGTAGAAACACAGGAGCCGCTTCATGAAGCTCAGTAATGATGACGTCCTCCTGGGTCTATTGGCAACTGACCTGGATCGCCACTACGAATTGTTGTTGCAAAAGTATGGCGGTACTTTATACTCTTATGTGTATCATCAGATAAGAAATGTGGGTGATACTGATGATATCATGCAAGATATAGCACTAAGAATATATACTGCTCTCAGGGGTTATTCTAAAGAACAGATATATGATATGAGCAGCAGGTTACGCCCATGGCTTTATAAAGTGGCTAAAAGTGCTTATCTGACCTATATCTATAAGCAAAAGCGCTTTATTTCTATCTCATTGGACGCAGAGAGCGCAGCGTTTCTCGATGAAGAAAGCTTTGTTTACAGTGAACTACCCGAGCAAATATTAGAGCGTGAAGAGACAAGAAACAAAATCGCAGGTCTTGTGGCTGAACTGCCAGAAAAATATCGCGAGGTTGTCTACCTTCACTATTTTGATGACTTTAAACTTTTTGAAATTGCTGATATTTTGCAGGAACCAGAGGGAACAGTGCGCCAGAAAAAACGCCGTGCTCTAGCGCTCTTACAGAAAGCTGTCAACAGAGAACAGAAAGAGGTTTAGGAGAATATGGAGCAGGACGATAATAACAAAATCAGCCCGCTAACTGTCGATGCACCGCCCGATCTGCTCCCTAGATTACTGGCACCTCTGGGATTACAACCACCTGCTACTAACCTTCCTGCTGATCCGCACCAGCACGACGTATTGCCCACTCTCAAGAGTCAGCAGTGGAGTGAACGCGTCGCTGCTCTCCAGGCACTGAGTAAACGCGCCGGACCATTGCCTGTAGAGCCTGTCGTAGAGGCTTTACACGACGAAAATGAACATGTGCGAGCTGCGGCTGCAAGAGCATTAGAAAAAGTGCAGAGTCTCGAAGTATCCCAACCGCTACTCTCTGCTCTTCATGATCCTTCCTGGTCGGTACGTGCCGCCGCTGCTCATACTCTGGGAAGACTCGGCAACCGGGTTGCAATAGAGCCGCTGATCGCAAAAATGCGCAATGACGAAGATGAAGCTGTTCGCGCCTCCGCTGCCGAAGCTCTAGGCCAGATGAGGGAAGCTGCACCACTACAACCGCTGCTCCTGGCTCTGCAGGACAGCAAGTGGCTTGTACGTGAAGCTGCCGTCTCCGCTCTGGGAAATTCGGGCCAGCGTGTTCCACGAGCGTCTCTGTTAGCAGCATCTCAGGACTCTGATATATCTGTGCGCGAAGCTGCCTTGATTGCATTACAGCGCATCTACCCTGAAGCTACAGTCGCCAATACTCCTGATATTTCCCAGAGCCAGACACAACTTTTACCCGAACAGGGAACCAGTGCAGATCGCCAGCAATTACTTTCTCTCCTGAGAACAATGAGGCGCTTCCTGGGGAGTACACATCAGCCTGCAACGTACAACTCAGAGCAAGAAACAGTGCAATATCTTCCTCTCCCATCTGCTCCCTTATCGTCGCGACGATCTTCAGGACGCCCATCACCTAAAAATCGACCGTTACTATCTGCCTTGAGTGCAGGAGCAACCGTGTTTGTAGTAGCTATCATTATCCTTGCTTCATTTGTACTTTTCAGAGTTCATCCATCCACTACAGGAGGGAGTCACCAGATCCAGGCATGTCCGGCGAATCTGATAACTGGCACCGATACGGGATGCGCATTCTTCAGGAGTAGCTCCTCCATCAGTACTTCAGAACTAAACGCTGGCCTGGGCATAAACGATACGCTGGAGATCGATCTTGCCAATGTCCCTGCTCCTGCTGCTGGCAAGAGCTATTATGCGTGGTTGATAGCCTCATCCACAAATCCTGAAAGTGCGGTTGTTTTTCTCCACCGACTTCCTGTTGAACATGGGAATATCCACTATGTCTATCAAGATCCGCAGCAATCAGATCTGCTTGCTGGCACAGGAGTTTTTCTGATTACAGAAGAGGCCACCAATATTCAACCTATCGTTCCCTCGCTCGATCATAGTGCCTGGCGCTATTACGATGCATTATCGCGCACCCCTGACCCGCATGACACAACTAACCATTATAGTGTTCTGGATCATCTTCACCACCTGCTCACCTCCGATCCTCAACTTGAGAGCGTGAACTTACACGGAGGATTGGGCATCTGGCTGCAACGAAACTCGCAGGCGATTATGAACCTGGCCCAGCAGGCACAACATGCATTTACACAACGCAATGTTCAGACGCTACGGACACAACTGGTCAACATTCTCGCTTATCTGGATAGCTCCGTCTATGTCTACAGAGACATTCCGCCTGGTACTGTATTGCACATCGATCCTACAGCTACGCGTGTGGCGCTCCTCACAATAGACTCACTCAATCAGGTACCTGCCGGATATCTGCAACATATCGCCTATCATCTCAATGGAATAGCTGCAAATCCATACGCAACATCGTACCAGAAAACGCTTGCAACGAAACTCACTGGCACTCTCAGCACTATTGAGGCCCAGTTTCAGCAGATCCGCACAAATGTGAAGACTCTGATGAATATGAAGGATAGCCAGCTACTACAACCTGCCAGTAGAGCACTCTTGAATACGCTGCTCACTCAGACATCTCAGGTGTATCAGGGCCAGGTTTCTCACACAAGTCAGCAAGACGGAGTTGTGCAATTATATCAGGCGATGCAAACGCTGGCTGCGTTTGAAGTGCAAACATATAAGTAGGAAACTTGCTTCTTCTCTCGCCATAATGGAAACCCAGGCTTGTACCGTTTGTCAAACAACCAGGGATACTTTCAAGAAGAGTTCAACATACTGAGCAATGATCTCGTCATGACGATGAAACGTGCTTTTCTAAATCTATCAGCAAGGTTACTACTCAGTAGTTGACTACTCATAAATTGAGTATAAGTAGGAGAGAGAAAATAGTCAAGCAAAGAGAGGGTGTTATCGCAAAACTTGAGAAACTGGAGTCTTCTTATTCCTCTTCACTATGCTTCCTCGGATACCTGTCAACGTTTCTTCTTTCTATACATCAGGTGAAAGGTACATACAAACGAGCTACAACTCTATCCAATAGCCCATTTTGCTAGATACATTGCCATTTTCCCGTGTGTTCCTCTACACTATAGATATACATGTATGGATGTTTGCTTAAAAGAAGGCCTGGGTAGAGCTATAGCGCCCTTAAGATGACCTTCACCGATCAACTGAGTGCACACTATTCGTCTGAATAGTAACCAGTTCAAGCAATGACCGCGAAAGGCTTTATAGTATGCGTGAATTTACAATAACCGAAAAGCTATCTCTACTCTTTCAATTTCTAACACGCTATTCCGCAGCAACGCAGCTTCCCAGGCTGGATCAGGATCAAATGCTAGCATACCAGTTTCACAAAATTAAACGACTGCTGAATATCGCATACCATCATACAGACTTCTATTACCGCAAGTATAACGCTGCCGGAATACATCCCAACGATATAAAAACCTGGGCAGACTTCAAATGTTTGCCTACCGTTACTAAAGATGAGCTTATTAAATATAACATGGATTTTATAGACAGGCGGGTTAAATATAATAAATTATTTATTTCTAGAAGCTCGGGGTCCTCAGGCGTATTTGTAGATGTTCATTTTAATGCGCAATTTTTAATCGAGCAGGCAATTCAGGTTATTCGCATGCTTAAAGAGATGAATCCTCGCTATGGGCCTCTCGACAAGGAGATGCTGGTTTACACCTCACCATACCCTTTTTCTTCGATCGGTGGTGCCTATAAAACAATCTACATCAATAACCTTTCAACCGAGAATGAGATTCTTACTAAGATACTACAAGTGCGTCCAACTATTCTCTCTATCTATCCCTCAATTCTAAGGACTATTGTGGATCGCTACAAGCTTTGTTATCGTGATCTGGGCATCGAGACGATTATAACGAACTCGGAGCACTCCACGCAGTCAGAACGGGATTATTTCGCTAAGCTCTTTGCTTGTTCGATTTTCGATGAATTTTCCTCGGAAGAATTGGGAGCTATTGCTTATCAATGTGCTGAAAAGCAATATCACCTGGTCCAGGACTGCTCCTATATTGAACTATTGGCGACGAAAGCTGACAGAGAAGTCAACGCTGGGCAGCAAGGAGAGATCGTAGGCACATGCCTCATTAACACTGTAGTTCCTATTATCCGCTATCGACAAGGTGACCTGGCTGTTTTAGCCACCAGGCCTTGCGCCTGTGGCAAGACTACGCCTGCCCTGCAAACGATTGTAGGGAGGAAAAATTCCTCATTCAAACGACCCGGTGGCGTTGAAATCCCTTCCGGGCGCATTCTGGACTGGACATACGATCTGGTGCTCGAACTTGCGCTTGGTATTCGCGAGTTTCAAATTATCCAGCGGACATTAACCCTCGTAGAAGTAAAGCTGGTGGTCAACGATGATTATGAGCCAGCGTTCAACAACAGCAAACTCATCCATAAGTTCAAGCAAACGTTCGGCGAGGAATTTGAGGTGCTCGTCAATATTGTGCCCTCTATCTCAAAGACAGAAGCCGGGAAATACATTCCAATACAATCGCTGATTTAAGCAAACCGCGATCACTCAGAATGTTCTCCTCGCAGCAGTTCAAATTCCTCTGGCTGCCACACATGACCATCTAACTTATCAACACTAGCAAACAACATACCCGGAATACGGCCCTCCTTTACCCATTCTTCTGGCTGCTCCAAAGGTCCAGGCCACTGGCTCCTCTCGGACAAGATGAACGGGGCCAAGGGTATGATCAGGAATACGTGTGGCGTGTAGCTCTGCAATGACACGCTTTGCAATGGATTCGGCCTGCCCAAGGTTCATTCCAGGTTGCCGATATGCTGAAGGAATAACATACCCATTAGCCCTGTGAGACTTTAAGAGTTGTAGAATAGTTATTGCAACATCATGAGTCAGGTCAAGCTGCAAAAATCCCGGTCCAGGTGAACGCTGTAATATTCTCTTTTGCACATCTGGATCATCTAATGCAGGTATCTTCTGATAAAGCAATGGCGCGGAGTTGCGGATCTGCGCTTGTGAGAAAGCCTTCCACCACGTTTCGGGCTTGTAGGAAGGTGGTACGTCCAAACTCATGGATGGCATGATACAATGCTCGTCCTTCAAGTCGATTGTGACGCACCTCTTCTAAAAGGTGTACAAGGGCTTTCCTATTTCCTTCACTTCTTATCACATCTGAGACAACCTCTGGTATCGAGGGGAGTAGTTGACCCTGGCTCTGGTTTTAATCGTCTCATGGCGGTCAATTTGTTCGATATATCGCTTAATTGCAGGTATCCGTTTCTGATAATCAGTCCCCTCAAGCATGGCAATAGCTTGAAGAAACGCTGCACGTGCTCCAGATATGTCTCCTTTGTCCAAAAGAACCATACCTAGATTACTATACGCATCGGCACGGTGTGAATTGAGAGCAATAGCAGTACGAAAAGCTTCAATAGTTTCATCTAACGAAAGCGTTACTGAGGGAGCCTGATATTGTAATCCCAGTCCTATATAGGCATCAACACAATCAGGATCAAGCTCAATAGCTCGTCGGTAGAGGCTGACTGCTCCCACCTGATCAGGACCATATCCAAGAGCAGCAACATCTGCTTGCCACAGGAGCGCTTCTACAAAGGTGCGATCATGCTCGAAGGCCCGTTCGAAGAGGTGCAAAGCCTTCTCCAAATCTTCAAATTCCATATAGACCGCTTTGCCATATTCCACAAGAACCTGGGAATTGTCCGGGTATGTTTGTAACAAAGCTTCGTACATTTCGTAGGCTCCAGAATAGTCTCCTCGCAAGCAATCTTCATGCGCACGTTGCAAAGTTACTTCACTATCAGCTTTGCGATAATGCCATCTTTCACTGTTTCCTCGCATATCTTGATTTCCTTCTTCAATCATCAAAACCAATATTTTCGGCAAGTGAATGTAAGAATTCAACTCTCTCTTTAGCATGCGAATCATTTGATTCTGTAGTAGCCATGTTTTGGATGAATGTAACAAATGCAGTGCGTTCGGTTGGTGTTAAGCCCTTCAAGATGATAGAAAGTTGCTCTAATTGCTCTATAGCAGCATCTGGATCGACAATCTTATCATTACTAACACCTACAAAAACAGCGAATTCTACTAGAGATTGCATAAGGAATTGGTTAATAGCGGTACCACCTTTACATCTATATTTGTTATGCCCAACTTTTCAAACATCTTTATAGCTCTGGCCGCCTCTGCTTCAGTAGGAAATTCCCAACGTCCCGTCAGACCATTTTGCTCCAAAGCTTGCGATTGTCTAAGAGCCTGGGTATCCAGTATCAAACAGGCATTGAAAGGATTAAGGCCCTTCTTCTCTACTAACGTTTGCAAGGTATAACCCTCCACGATCATCTCCGCATCCAATTCTCCCATCGTCCACCATCTCTCAAAAACCTCTTGCACTGCTGGATTACTTGTTTGTAATTTCTGAACAGCATCTCCCGCACTTTTCTCTGTATACTCAAACTCTGTCATCAGCATTGCAATGATGGCGTCTTTCACTGCTTCCTCTTGCTTCTACACTGTACTAAACTGGCTCGATATCCTCTTCCTTCAGGAAAACAAGTCAGCCTGCTAATACCTATCAGGCTTTCCGCCTCCTCTGAATATAATCAGCATGGTCTCTCAGCTCACTAACCAAAAAATCTGTGAAATGGCGATAGATGACAGGGAATGTCTCCTGATCCTTTCCTTCAAAGTAGCGATAGATCGGTGGATCATCTTCTCCAGAAACATGGAAGAAGTTAAATTGATAGCCCTGATGCATAAAAAAGACAAAGGCATCTTCGGGTAGTTCTTGTGGAAATTTATCCTCTGTTAGCATTTCTTTCGCTACTTTTTGTAAATTAAGCAGCTCTGGGTACAAAAAATCAGAGCCTGCCAGAAATGCATCAGCATCTTTCCCCATCGTAAGAAGAAACTCTTTATATGCCTCCGGTAGTGAAAGATGAACTTTCTGCTCAAGGAGAGAAATTTCTTCCTCTGTACATGGGATAAATTTCTGCATATCTAATATATCGAGAGCTTTAACCTGATCCAGGATTCGTTCTATGTACATCCTTCCCTCAATTTTTTCTTGCCTTTCCCCATTCCTCCTGAATAAGCTTGATAAGTTGCTCATCTGAGACATCGTTCTTGTCCAAGGTGAGCAGTTTTACTGAAATGCGGCTAAGCAACTTAAACATCCAGGGAGAAGAGCCAATAACTCCATGAGCAGCCCCTGAAATGGAGAGCGTCCCCGATCCCAGCAGTTGCGCTGTATCAATATTCAAGATGCCATCGAAAATTCCTTTAGCATACTCGGGAAAGAGTCCAATGGATACCGTATCTAATTTGTTCCCTACAAGCGTATCTTGCAAACGAACTTCCGCTTCTAAAATGGGGGCCTGAATTACCAGTGGCCCTCCAATCGTCGGTACAAATGTTACTGCTAATGCGCCATAGTAAAATCTTCCCCCTATGGGGGCAAACAGTTCAATAGCACTTGATGTATTGGCCGGTTGGTGTGAGCTTGTATTATCGAGCTGTCGCTCAATAGTCTCGGTTCCTTGATACCGCCAGTCAGGTAACTCATCTAACCAGATACCTGCTTTGCTCAGACCCCATTTGAGTGATATCATGATTGTCCTCCAACTCCCCAGAATTTAATTCCAAGCGACTAAACAAGTTTTACCCATGTTTGTTCAACTCAGATGTTCAGATCAAAGGGTTGAAACTTTATACAATCGATGTGGCCCGAAGCAGAGAAACTACATGAAATCTTGAAACGATGGGCATCTCTGCGACCGTAAATTAAGAGATAATTACTAAACTAGCTCGATATCCTCTTCTTTCAATCTCAGCAATCCACGTGTCATACCATCTTCGTCAACAAACTCAACCTCATATTCATGGTGAATTGAGTCGTTGGTATAGACCATAACGACTGTTCCTCTGTCTCCAGCCGCCAGGTCTCCTGATGGCACACCTTGCCATGCCGTTGAACTATGGGCTGGAATATTACGTTTGAGTTTGACTACATCAAGCTCTTGCATCATCCTCAAATCTCACTATTTGATAACTACAAATAAGTAGAAGTCAGAGATAAGAATTGACCATTTTCCAATCTATTTCTTCAAGAGACTTAATCCCTTTAGATGCTAGGTGGAACTGTTCATGATGGTTATAATGAATAATCCCAAGCATAGCGGCATAAGCAGCCTCACGAACAATCAGCGCCTCTTGTGATTTTTGGATGACACGAGCTAGCACTGAAAGCGTCTGACGGTCTTTCGTGTCTCTCTTGAGCACTTCCAGCGCAGAAGCTCCTTTCATCCGACACTCTCTATCTGGATCGTGTTCGAGAAAGTTACGGGCGGTATTCTCAAATTCAGGTAGCCGCCAATGGTTCACAAGCACTTCTAAAGCAATGGCGCGGAGTTGCGGATCTGTGCTTGTGAGAAAGCCTTCTACCACGTTTCGGGCTTGTAGGAAGGAGGTACGTCCAAACTCATGGATGGCATGATACAATGCTCGTCCTTCAAGTCGATTGTGACGCACCTCTTCTAAAAGGTGCAAAAACTCTTCTTTATCGCTTTTTACTATATTTTCTTCCCCTTTACACATCTTCTCTTTACAATACTGCATAGAGATCTAGTCGTGTATTTTCCCATTGTATAACTGCACCCCTGCTTAAGGGTGCTTCTACATTTCTTGGATTGAGAATGAGATTGCCAGAAGGCGTTGCTACAAACACCCATCTCTGCTCGTATAGTTCTGTACGCACACGTTGAAAAGCGTTTTTTGGAGCTTCCCAGTGTGGATCGATAACTGTGCCTTGCCAGCTATTAGCTTCTGTAGTTGCTCCAGATTCTACTGGTGATGAGGACTCCAGAACAAGATTTACCGACACAACAAATGGAACAAGCACCATTGTATAGACTTCGCCCAAATGTAATTCAGCGCTAATGGGATCAGCAAAGTCGAAGACCGACAGCTCACGACTATTTGACAGACGTATCATGAGTCGCCGATCGTATACAACCCCTTCATATGTTGCACCAGCTTTGTTCTGTACCAAAACTCCCGTGATAAAGTCTTCCATATGTCACCGATCAACCTACGAAACATGTGCACTTAACAAGCTAAACTTATATACATCTATTCATAATGATTGAACCCAAGCCAATAACTCCCAAATTTTTCCTGTTTCCTTTATGTATGGAACTTTAACGTAGTAGAAGAGGTGCAACTGATAAATGCCTTCTCTTCTACCATCTACAGACTATCCAGCTAATCATCTTGAACAGATGAAGATGATGATAGCAGGAAAAAATCAGCTAAGGACCAGACGTTGACTCCACTGGCGAGATCTTGCGCCGACCAGTCCATGCGCTGCCCCTGCTGCTGTAACTTCTGAGCGGCATCGCTAAACTGTTGCGCTCCCCGCCTCAGTTGCCCAGAGAGGTATTGTAAGCTCTCAATATCCGACATGCTTAATCCTCTTCTTCATGTTCACATCAAGCTGATTTTCCTGCTCCTTTTGCTTTTTGAAATGCGCTTTCCGTTGTTCATATCGTGCCTTCGCTTCTGGCGTAATTAGGAAGTGATCATAGCCTCTGGATAAAGCTCGTTTGGCCCTGCCAGGCTCTCGAATAAGAAAATCCATTGTCAGGGATGCGTTCATGGGGTTGAAGTTATACTCCTCAACTAACTTTTGAAGGGTATACCCTTCAACGAGCAGATGTTCATCCAGGCCATCTCCCACCCACCATTTCTCAAAAGCTTCCTGGACTGCAGGATTACTTTTTTGCAGTTTCTGAACCACTTCTTCTGCTCTTTTCTCTGTGTATCCAAACTCTGTCATAATTCTTACAACAATAGCATCTGATGGGATATTCATTTTTCGCTCTCCTTCTGTGAGTACTAAAGATCTCCTAGAAGTTCCGGGAAGATTTCTGTTGCCCAATTCTCAGCATCTACTTCAATAGGTTGGTTTAAGTATCCATCAAAGTCATCTTCTGGATCTATATAATTACCCGGCTTCATATTCTCACTCCATTGTTGGGCTAATGCTTTATCTGCATCAGAAAGAGATGCAGGATCTTGCTCAAAAACGTCAACAAGGTGTTGCTGATAGGCATGTCGTGATTCATGTGCCAGGGTTTCAAGCGCATCCTGATAGTTCTTGCTAATATCTCCATCATCTCCGAGATCGCTACTATTAATCTCAATATCTCCTGTTTCTGGAATGAACTGTCCCAGCTCATGAGGAGCCATATCAACAGAAGTAATCTGATTGGCTGGGAAGCCATACGCATCGGCGATCTGATTATCAATCTCTTGTAAAGTATTTAGCCGCTCCTCAGGAGACAATTGGCTCCATTCGTCCAAACTGGTCCCGCGAATACCACTCAATCTTGTTTGTAAATCCTGCAAGCGAGGATCATCAAAACCATCGGGACTACCGGTACCACTACTATCATCAGGAGAATCTAGACGAGAGTACTGAATTGCCTGATCAGAGGGTTCACCATTGCCATCCCCAAACGGCCCATCATCAAAATTGACATCCCCCGGCGCACCCCCACCATCCGCCCCCATATCCCCCGAATCCGCCACATTATCGATTCCGCTGGCGATTTCGTCAAGGTCTCCGGCGATCTGCGCATCCGCTTCAACCAGTCCCTGGGCCGCTACTTCAGCACTTCCTGCCGCCGCTTCCGTTCCCGTGATAGCAGCGGCATCCGCACTCCCCGCAGCGACGGTTAACCCATCAGTGACCGGGTCCAGTCCCAGTTGTAGTACATCTAACACCACCAGACCTACCGTGAGCACGCCCATGCCAATTGCCATCGCACTCTGCTGCGCCTGCTGCTCTTGCAACTGGGCAACCGTCTCGTCGATCTTTTGCGCCAGGCGTGTCAGTGCCTGCGACGTATTGTCCATTGCGGTTGCCGCTCGCTGTGTGCTCTGATGATATCTGTTCCACGAAGTCGTGAAGTTCTGACTGCCCTGACCAGCCCACGCGTTAACCCCAGTGGCGAGATCTTGCGCCGACCAGTCCAGCCGTTGCCCCTGCTGCTGTAGCGTCTGAGCGGCATTGCTAAACTGTTGCGCTCCCCGCCTCAGTTGCCCAGAGAGGTATTGTAGACTCTCGATGTCCGACATGTTTTATTCACTCCTGTCCATTCATGCATATGTGAATATATATGTCACGATTACTTAGAGGGCATTCCGTTCTTGTCGGCATTCTGATAGTTTTCGGCTGCTGTATTCAAATTCAGCGCTACCTCCTGCAAGGCATCACCCAGGCTATTCGTCGCGTTATACCAGCGATTGCACAATCGTTCGAGCGCTGCCGGAGAATGATGCAGTTCTGTGTACATCTCGTTAATCAATTGTGTGGCCGTACCAGTAAGATTATTCATCAGGTCAAAGGTATCCTGAGAAGCCTGCTGAAAGTATCCAGCATTTTCGCGTAAGCGGTCCGGTGAAACGTTTATATGATCGCCATCGTTAGGCATAACCCATTATCCTTTCTGTACTATATTTACATTTGTATATATAATTTCCAATCGGGTAGGGGCGTCACCTTGCGTGCGCCCGCGTGACGATGAAACCGTTTCATGTCCACCAGGGCGCACGCAAGGTGACGCCCCTACCCAGATTTTCTCGGTTCCTCCCTGATTGAGTATCAACCAATGCACCACGCACGCGCCCGTGATCAGACGAACGATGTCCATGGAAACCAGGCGCACCACATGGGTGACGACCCTACCCGGTTAATCCGACCTAAATCAGACCAGAGCCACCTGTATCAGCGTAGATGGATGTCTGCGCTGCACGAAGTAACCGCGACCAGGAGGCTGATTTGCAGGAGCCTGATCGTGTAATAATTTCCCCTCCTGCCGATCTCCACTCATAATCAGGCCGGGACTGCTCGTTTCACGCAAGCCTTTGAAGAGTGGCTCAAAGGATGAACTTGCGATTCCACTGATTGTCCGTGTGAGCACGACATGAAAACCGATGTCGCGACCCTGCACTACCAGATCACGTAGCGGCGTCAGAGCAGAACCTGCTGGCGACGCTATTGCATCATAGTCGTCCACAAAGAGAAAGTAGTGCGGACCAGACCACGATTTTGCATTGCGTAATTCTTTGATTGACTGATAAGAGGGCGGCAATGTACGCTCCTTCAACCGATTCGTCAGGCACTCTACGCTGTCCTTCAATGATTGAGGCATGCGCATACTTGCATATGTCAGATAGTGCCGACTTTCTGTGATATCGAAAAGGTTGATTGTAGAGCGGCATTCAATTGCAGCAATCTGTACCTGCTCAGGAGAATAACGCTGCGTCAATTCATGGATCAGGAGGCGCAAGAGATTTGTCTTACCGCACTCGGGATCACCCAGAACCAGGAAATGTGGACCCATTGAGAACAGGTCGATAGAGAAAGGTTCCAGGCGAAACCCTTCCAGACCAATGAGAATGCTCCTGGCTCCGGCTTTCTCTGAACGAGGCATCTCCTGCCGCCTGATCTGGGAAGGGAGCACAAGTACTGGCAATGCCACCGATCCCTTCCAACTCTTTGCTTGCTCTCGCAGAAACTCCAGTGTGCGCTGAGATGCAGAGTCACTTTTTACATTTGCGCTCTCAATCCAGGGCAGGCAGGCCTGGAATTGTAATTTATCTATCGTGAGCCCTCTTCCTGGCACACCCATTGGGAGTTCGGCAGCCTTCTTTTTATCAACCATTGATTCGATTGGATCATTCAAACGCAATTCCAGGCGTGTACCAATATTGTCAAGCACGTGGTTTGCGCACTTCAGCCCAGCGATTGGTTGCCAGAATGACATGCATACCATAAGTCAGACCTGTCGTGACAAAGTTGGCAATTTCAGGCTCGATCTGCTCAAAATCATGCCGTGAGCTGGGCCAGATTATCGATAACCAGGAAGACATCTCCAAAGGGAAAATCAGCGAATTCGCCTTGCTGACGACGACTTCTATACATTGCCATGCTCTCGATATGGTGATCACGGAATAGTGCCTGGCGGTCGGCGATCACCTTTTGCATTAAGCGTATCAGCAGGTTAATCTTCTCACGATCATTTTGTGCACAAACCGTGCCGACGTGAGGCAAAGCCTCCAGTGGGCGAAGTTGTCCACCGCCAAGATCGATGCAATAAAACTGCACATCACGAGGCGAATGAGTGAGCATGAAGGAGATCATCAGAGTACGCAATAAAGTGCTCTTGCCCGATTGCGGTGCTCCCACGATTGCCAGGTGACCGCCCGCGCCGGAGAAATCCAACATCAGCGGCTCCTGCGCCTGCTCCAATGGCACATCCAGCAATCCAACCGGGACGCGTAACATGCCAGATGCTAGAGATTTCTGCCAGAGATGGGCAGGAAGATTGCTATTGATGAGCCGTTCGAGACCAAATGTCTTCGCCAAAGCGGCGGTAACCAGACCTGATGGACCGCTGCATGCCGCGAATCGGCCAGCCGTGCGATTGTCACATCCATTTCGGTACGGTTCACATCGTCAATTTCCGATATTACCTCGTTGCGTGTAAGAGCACTGGCACGGGGCTACCCTTCCAGTTGGAGTGAATTCGCGGAACATGTCGGCCACGTTGATCTGCCGATTTGCCAGCTTGATAAGGTATGGAGATCAGGGCGGCCTTAAAACGCTGTGGCGTTTTTGCGTCAACTTTGAGATAGCCAATACCGGGAGCAGAGGGGAGATAGTAGGCGTCAGGCTTTCCTAAGACCGTCGAACTCTCGGCTGCGCTAAAAGTACGCAAACAGATGCGATAGCGCAAATGACTCTCCAGTCCTTTGAGGCGTCCTTCTTCCAGGCGCTGGGTAGCCAGGAGCAGATGCAATCCCAGGCTACGCCCGATACGCCCAATAGCGACAAAGAGTTCAAGAAAGTCGGGTCGATTGACCAACAACTCGGCAAATTCATCAACAATGAGCAGGAGATGCGGAAGAGGCTGCATTGTATCTCGATTGGTCTGCCACTTCGCCCTGTATTGCTGAATATTATCCAGATTACCTGCCTCGTGCAGCATCCTTTGGCGACGCCGCAACTCTCCTAACAACGAGGAGTACATACGATCGATCAGAGCTGGTTCCCCCTCTAAATTGGTGATTATGCCCGCGACATGCGGCAATGCTGCGAGGTCGGCAAAGGAAGCGCCACCTTTGAAATCGACGAAGACAAAGTTTACCTCGTCAGGATTATGCAGGATGGCCTGACTGATGACGAGTGTGCGCAATAATTCACTCTTTCCTGAACCAGTCGCACCGACCACCAGACCGTGAGGACCATCCCCTTTCTCTGATGCCTCTTTCAAATCGAGCAGTAAGAGCTTGCCTTTCTCATGCTTACCAAGCGGCACCCGTAATACTCGACTCTCTTCCGCGCTCTATCCACGTCTGAGCAGGCTGAATGGCTTCTGGTGCGGGTATATTGAGCAGGTCGAGCAAGCGTATATCCTGTGCAAGATCCTCTATGGCACCATCGTTCTCCAGCACGAGCGAAGCCAGGCAACGTGCGATATGCTCACATGTCTGCACATTGGCATTACCGGGTACAATGCTGGTCATACGCTGACCACCAAACTTCGTCACCTCAAATAAAAGCCAGTTCTCATCCGAGATGATAATACGGGCCTGAGTTTCCGCAGGCTCGCGGCTCTGCTCATCCACAATACACAGAACAGTTATGCCAAGCTTGCCAGCATCGCGAAAAAGTTCATCTATTTCTGGCACTCGTGCCAGTTCGCCACCTAAGAGTAAAGCCGTCTATCACAAAAATCAGATGAGGTAATGCACGCCTTGCTACATCTTCGTTTTGATCGGTATATAATTTTCGCCGCAATTCCAGTTCCGGCTTAATCTGAGTTTCGAGCAACTCAAGGACAATCCTGCACGTTATCAGCAAGTAAGCAGAGTGGTTGTGCATCCTGTGGTTTTGTGGTTTTGACTTGCCGCAAGCGTCGCGTATGTGGGAAGCCATTTGAGCCAGTTCCATTCTGATGTCGGAGCTACCTGGAAAGCAAACGATACAGCGTACATCTTTGGGAGAATGAAAGGCGACGACCTGGCTAAGAATTGCCCGTCCTAAAGCACGCGTTATCACATTTTTGCCAGTGATTGAGAGCAGGCCAATAGTTTGTAGTGAGATGGGCACCGGCTCATCATCCAAATGATGATATTGCGCGACCAGTTCCTCGGCTTTCGCTGCAGTTCCGGCTCATATTGCGCCATGTAATCGTTTCCCAGGCTGAGTCTGATGGGGCTACACAAAGGTCGCGGTCCATGGCCTACGCTCACCTGCAAGAAATCAGGATCTGCCGGGCTGCGTTCCCAGAGATGGATGCGCTCAGTAACATTCTTCGCAAGAATCTGCTGGATCCGGGTAGAGAGATCTGGCTCACCTGCTGCTGAAGTTTAGCAATCGCTTGCAAGCGCACGCGTTGGGTTTCAAGGTACTTCAGGTATGCCGACCGCGCATTGGCCCGCTGTATCTTTAGCCACGCGTCGCTGAATGAGGCCAGTCGCCAGTGCCGTAACGATGCTGAGAAGCGGCACAGCCAGGGCAATAACCAGCATCAATGGCTGACGGCTACCATTTACAAAGTAGATCAGAAAGAAAAGCGATCCACCAAGAGCTCCAAGGACAGGCAACAGAAACTGGAGGACCATCGTAGCTTTTCCTGTCGAAGCGGAGAGTTGGGGTGGAGAGTTGATCACAATCTCCTCAGTGGGCAAAGCTCGGTGGATAATCGCGCACAGGTATATGGAAGGTATGCACATGTTCGGCCAGTTGAGGTGCCGCCTGACGAGTCGAGGGAACAGGTGTCTGCTTAACAGGGAGGGAACAGGAGTATGAGGACTCACCTGGCGTAAAGGTTGCGCCAGGTGAGGAGTCTGCCACGTACTTTTCGCGATCCAGTGGCTAGCTTGTGGCAATGGCAGACCTGACGCAACGCTAGTGTTGCGCCATTTCCGACGCCCGCATCCCGTAGCGACTGATGCGTATCCAGCGATGTGTCCGATTTTGCCAGTGCTAACGCCCACTGAGCACGGATCTGTTTGCCGGGCATCGAGCGCTCTGTGGCCCGCATAGTGCCAGCAGTTCTGGCAGCATCTTGCCGACAGGAATATCAGCGGGCACTTGCAAATCTATACGTTGCCCAGGCCCTACCAGGGTCACGAGAAGTGTATGCATAGTTAGAAACGCGCACTCGTGTCAACAGCGCCGATCTGGGCCTCAAACTGTTTCAACTGCTGACTGACTTCTCCCAGGACCATATGAACATTGTTAATTTCGCGATTCCATTGTTCCATCAAGGTGACGAAATTCATCTGGGCATCGCCTTTCCAACTGGTCATCGTGCCGATCTGGTTCTGAACCTGCTGCATAACGGTCTCCAGTTCGGCCTGTTTTTGTGCGAACTGGCTGGCAGTAGAGAGTACTTCACTGCGACTAATAGAGATTAAGATCGCTCATAAAAACTTATCCTTTCAGCTTTTCATTGAGTATTAGTATTAAACAGGACAACTCTTTTCGGCCATCCATAAGGTATAACCAGGAATTTTCCAAAACGTTACAAAACTAGTAACAAAAAGAGAAAAACAGTTTGTGTGTAACGTTTTGGGAGATTCTACCTGTTAATCATGAGAAGAAGTCACATATATTCATAATCACCCAGCGCCCGGCCATACATTTTGACGGAAGGAGACGACAAGTGAGATATGAAAGTCAAATAATTCTCTACAGGTAAAATTCTCTACCGAGAGAACCGCCTCCCACGAGAGTCATTCCGCGTATACTCGTCAGCTACTATCGTGCAACGATGGAGAGAAAAGAATATTATCTTGTCTCTCGCCTGATTGCTGATCTACAGGCTGTTGGTATCAATGTTATAGTCGATGAAATACAGAATATAAATATACCTCCACTATTACAATTACATATCTATGATTGGATATTGCTTATACAGACGAAAGACGCCTCAAGCTCTGCATTCGTCAAGGAAAGGACTGGCAAAAGCTCTCGATCAAGAAGGGAGGCAGCCTCTCAGAGGATATGGTATGTCTCGTCTCAGCATCACCCTGATCAGAAAACACTACCAACCTGGATATGTCATGACCTTTGATGCAAGCATCGATTATCCGCGAGCATTCGCTGGCAATAGTCGCTTACGATCCATCCCGATTAGCGGACACGTCTCTATGGAGTGGAACACGGCGCAGCAACGATCAGTCACTGCTCCATCGCAGTCCTTTCTCAAGCATTTTCACAGCTTCTCATTGCCGCTTATGCGCATTGCAGACGCAACGCCATCCACTCTATATATTGTTTATCGTCTCTGATCGTACTGATCCTTCTCGGCGTTATAGTTATCCACTCTTTTGCTCTCTTCATCCGTAAAAACGACTGCTATACAAGCAACTTAACGACTGCTATACAAACTAACAACAAGCAATCAGCATGCTAATCACACAACGACCATCACAAAAGCTACTACACCTCCAGAAAACCCTCTATATTCAGGTAACCAGTCGAACGCCTGTAATCAACGACTCTTTGCAAAGCCAGAGTGCAAGTCAATGGGATATCATGCAGCAACAAGGGGTATCCTGTGCATTTACCAATGGCTCCTATCATGTCAGCATCCTACCGCCTTCTCAAGGTACCTAGACGCATGCATGCCTGGCGCAAGGACCTGTCTTTACCAATTTTGCTATGCAAGTAGATATGCAGCTTCTGCAAGGAGATGTAGGAGGAATGGTCTTTCGTACCGATGGACGCAATTCTTATTCCTGGTTCTCCCTTGACACTCATGGCTGCTACAGACTTGGTGCACTTCATGCTAAACGGTCAGATACGGATTCTCTCAGATGATCAACACAGTTGCCTTTCAATTAATATGCATAATACCAATCAACTCACGGTTATTGCTCAAGGTAGTAATATATACCTATATATAAATGGGAAATTCATGCATCAATTTTCTGATCCGTCTCTCATTAAAGGCGGATTGGCCTGCTCGCTATCGAGCGCACACAACCTACGGATGTAGCTTTTACCAACCTGAAAGTATGGAAGCTCACATAGGAGACTTTTCACTGGAAACAGATCGAGAACATATATAGGCCGAGAAGGGAGTCTATTGGCAATCTACCGCGAAGGTACGATGAGCCATTTATAAATATATGGATCTATATACGCAACCTGCAACAACAGCGACGCCAGCACTGATTATCTATCTGGTTGATACCAGCGATTCGATGAATCAGTCCTATGGTCCCAGCACGAAGATAGAGCTTGTCAATATAGCTTTGCGCGATTCGATACGTCGCCTGATGAGCCGTTCTATGCGCGACGGTGTTCCACAACCGCAGTATCTCGTAGCTCTTCTGTCATATAATACGAGAGTTACGGATGAACTCAACGGTATTTGTAGCCTCCCTACCTTTGGGCAGACAGGTATACCAATCCTGACCGCTCGCGGTGAGACCGATACGATAGCCGGATTTGCTGCTGTGGAAGAGCTCTTACAGAACTACCAGGCTTCATTGCAGCGCAACTCTTCACTTCGTAGACCTGCGCCCCTCGTCTGTCATCTTACCGATGCAAATTTTACGATGGATGATCCTTCACCAATTGTGAAACGTATTCAGCAGGTGCAATTTAGCGACGGCCCGGTACTGGTTGAGCATATCTATATGGCGGAGAATATGCTTCGTCAGCCTGTGCAGGACTGGTCAGAATGGGAGGGTGTCCTTAAATTGAGCGATCTCACAGATGGCAATGCCCAGAGACTCTTTCAGCTTGCTTCTCCGCTCCCTGAAGTCTATCGGCAAAATATTAATAATTATGGCTATCATCTGCGTAAAGGCGCTCGACTCTTCTTTCCCGGCATCAAACCTGAACTGATTAAACTTGCATTTGCTGTCCCCGCTGGTTCACAATTACGGTAGACCAGATTATCCTGAACGCGAGAAAAAAAAGAGCATGAATACCTTTAATCCACAACCCGGTACACAGATCTCAATTGGAGAGTTATCATATGGATTCATCTCTCACTATCTCTTTCCCGAAGATATTCCAAGCGTTTATGTAATCGAAGGTCAGGAAGGATTTATCTGGCCTTTGCATAATTTGAAAGATCAGACCTTCTGGGCGCTCAAGGTACTGAAACCTATCTACCGTAGCGAACAGATAGCACAGGCAACTTCCGCCCTACGCCTCTATACAAACGTCCCAGGTTTCTTCTTAAGTCGGCGCGTCTGCCTGACACGACCTGAATATAGTCAGTTCCTTGGCACGTTTCCCGAACTGGAATATGCTATCCTGATGCCCTGGCTCCCCTGGAAAACGTGGGCAGGTTTGATACGTTCGCCCGAAGCCAGTGCCGCCTATACTCTTCAACAGGCACTTAGTCTGGCACAAGCAACCGCACAGGCTCTGGCTGAGTTGGAGCAACGTGGATGCGCTCATACCGATATTACGGGTAGCAACACGATGTATCGGCAGGACTTTAAACAGATAGAACTGCTTGACCTGGAAGGTCTCTACACGCCTACGCTGCCTCTCCCTAAGAAACTCAATTATGGTTCACCGGGCTATCAACATCGCCGACCCGGAAAACATGGGCAATGGTCGCCCTATGGAGATCGTTTCGCAGGAGCTATCTTGCTCACCGAGATACTCACATGGTGGAATCCTCTGATACGGGGCCTGACACCGCCGGACGCATCTACACTCTTTCAATCTGAAGAGTTGCAGCAAGCATCTGGTCCTCGCTGGCAGATGGTACGTGACCTGCTCTGGTCTCTTGACAGAACAGGTTCACTCCTCGATCTCTTCGACACTGCCTGGCGTTCGGCACACCCTCAGCAATGTCCTGAGTTTATCAAGTGGCTCAACTGCCTCCAACAACTTGCACCGGACAACCCTCTCTCACCCTCTTCATCTCCAGATTTGAAATTAGGGTATACAGGGCAAGACGCTTGATTAAATCCAGCTCCTACCTTCCACTATAATAATGAGCAAGGGACTTCATAAGATGGCCCATTTTGGGATGCTCTGGCTCGACATGTGGCGTAACTCCCAGCTGTTGTAATACAGCGGTGCATGTGGGACCGACAGATGCAACGATGCATCTGTTATTCATCACCTGCTTTAATTCGTCTGCCAGTCCCATATCCTGTGCTATAAGAAACAGGTGCCGGGCCTGAATCTGACTGGTGAATACAATGGCATCGACGTGACCTGCCAGTATCTCCCGAATCAACTCCTGTAGCCCACCGATATCTTCAGGAAGCAACCACTCGTACAGGCATACTTCAGTGAGAATTGCTCCCCTTTTACGTAACTCCTCCGTCAAAAACTCGTTTCGCTCACCATAATGTACAACTCCGACGTTGACATTGTGGACATCGAATGGCGCGATGGCTTCGAGTAGTTCGTTGGTAGTGTAGGGTTCTATAGCACTTGCTGCAATGGGTATTTCGTTGCGTCTGAGTACTGCGGCAGGTTTGGGACCGCGACAGATTACCGTCAGTTCGCGCAATGCTGCCAGTACTGTGGGAAGTTGGCTCAACCGCTCGGCTTCACGTAACAGGACGTTGACTCCTACTCCGGTGAAGAATACGACAATGTTTAATTTTTTATGGGTTAGTGCATCAATAAAGGTTTCTATCTGCTCTCCACCTTCTAGGGCGACTTCTCGTACTGCAGGCACGCTATAGGGATTCCCTTCGTAGCGGCGTACGAGGTCCGCCATTTCGCCTGTCATTCGTGCTTCAAGCAGCGCTACACGTGCTCCTTTTAAATTATCCATACCTTTTTTTGTTCCTTGCCAGATTATATACGTCGATAAATCGCCGGATGCATAAACGGGGTCCGCCTTATAGGGCGAGCAATATATCTCCGTTATCGTTCACCTGTACAGTATATATCTTCAGTTCCTGGCATGGGTTTTCTATGGGCTGCCCGTTTGCTAAATTGAATTTGAAGCTGTGCAGGGGACAGATGACGGTGGTTGGTCCCACAAATCCATCTGCCAGCGGTCCGCCTTTGTGTGGACATTGTGCCTGCGTTGCATAGACACCTCCACTACGCGTACGAAAAATGGCGATATGTTCCTCGTTGACATGATACATACGGCCCTCGCCAGCAGGAATTCTTTCTATCGAGCCAACATTATAGAATATTTTGTGCTCTGCAATCATCGTTTCTCCTCAATTGTTCAAGACGGTCAAGAAGATCAACGGTGTACTACCGCTCTGTTGATCCTCGGATGTTACTGATGTAGGGGTGCCATTTATTAACCCGTGCCATTTATTAACCTGCCACGCCCACCCCGTTGAGCATACCTGCGAATTGGGTGGGATTGAAGGGCGTTTCAGCCTCTTTCCACGGATCGACATAAGCATCGGTGGCTGCCTGCACGTCTTCATCCAGGCGTTGACATATTCCTTCGCTATCGTCGATCAAGATCTGACGCAAACGCTCTATGCCCACACGCTCTACGTAATCATAGGTTCGTTCCAGATATTTTGCCTGCTCACGGTAGTATTGCATGAAACGACCTGTGTATTTCAACGCATCTTCGTGCGAGTCTACTACACAGAGAACATCGCCTTTGCGTACACGCGACCCTGCAGCCCCTCCAACGTAAATTTCCCAGCGACCATCTCCAATTGCTACTATTCCTACATCTTTTGTCGTCGAATTCCGCGCAGTTGCGTGGGCACCCGGAAACGGCTAACTTCATCTTGTGAGGCGATTCCAATCCCTGAAAGCGCTGCTCTACCTCAATGCCCAACCTCGTGCTATCACCGAGGCCATAGCGACGAAAATTCGCTACCAACGCATGTCTTGCAGGTACGGAATGACTTGGTGTAGGCGTGACCAGAAGGCATGCCCAGGTCTTTCCAGACTTCAGGAAGCTGCTCTTTAGGGATACCGAGCAGGTCCAGGCGCTGCCCACCAGTGATTTTTACCATTGGCACTTCGTATTTTTCCGCTACCTCGGCGATACGACGCAATTGAGCAGGCGTTGTTACTCCTCCGTAGATGCGCGGGATAACACTGAATGTGCCGTTGTTTTGAATATTGGCATGCACGCGATCGTTGATAAAACGCGCATCGCGCTCATCTTCGTAGTCTTTTCCCCAGATCGTCTTCAGCAGAGAAGCTAGTCCTGCTTTACTCGCTGGATCTTCTTTGCCACCTGCCAACGCTCGGAAGACGGATGAGACGCTGCGCAACTCCTGCTGTTTAATTGCTTCAATCAACTCCGGTTTGGCAAGAGGCACACCTGGAACGTAGTAGTGGATCGATGGATCTTCGACGACCTGCCCCTCTGACGCCCATTCGAGGATCTCCTGCACCTGCACTTTACAGGAGCCACAGCCTGTCCCGGCACGTGTAGCATCACAGAGCACTTTGAGGCTGCGCTTGCCCGCCTTCACGGCGGCGACAATCTTGCCTTTGGTGACACCGTTACAATTACAGATCTGGCGTTGAGTCGGGCATATCCGCCACGTTTAACCCCTTGCTCTCTCCCGGCAGATGGGAACAACAGTTCAGCACGGTTCTCTGGCAATAATTCGCCTTTATCAAAGAACTGGAACAGGCGCGGAACTGGCAGGCCATCGCCTAGCACAATTGCTCCAGCAAGGCGTCCATCACGCACAATCAGCTTTTTGTAGATGCCGCGATTAGGTTCTGCATAGGTCACAACTTCATCGCTCTCATCACGGGGCTCTTTTTCGCCCATCACCGCCAGTTCGATGCCCATTACTTTAAGCTTGGTCGAAACCTTCGATCCTAGATAGACCGCTTCGGGATTAATGCATGTGAGACGCTCGGCCAGGCGCTGCGCCTGCTCCCAGAGCGGGGCCACGAGACCATACGTCTGCCCACGATGCTGAGCACACTCGCCAATAGCATAGATAGACGGATCATTCATACAGGAAAGATCGTCATTTACGACAATACCACGCTCTATGACGATACCTGCTTGCTTCGCCAATGCTACGTTTGGTCGAATGCCAGCGGAGATGATCAGCATATCACAGGCCAGCGTTGAGCCATCCTGGAACACCAGCCCGGTCACATCCTGCTCTCCAAGTACCTCGTCGTCGTCTTGCCCGTATGCATCTTTACGCCCATACGCTCCAATGTTCCCTTCAACACCTCACCCGCTGGAGCATCAAGCTGCACGTTCATAGGACGATTGGACAGCTGTATCACATGGGCCTCTAAACCACGATTGAGCATACCTCGTGCCGCCTCCAGCCCTAACAATCCGCCACCCAGCACGGCCGCACGCGACGCTCCTGGCCGTATATTGCGTGATCTTTTCGCAATCGTCCAACGTACGGAAAACAAATGCACCCTGTCTGAGCTCTCCGGTCGCATCGCATAAATTCTCTATAGCTGGAATATAGGGTGAACTTCCGGTAGCAATCACCAGATGATCATATGGCTTGTGAGAAATTGTCATTGCGAGCATAGACGATCTTCTGCTGACGATCAATATGAGTAACACGGTGACCAGTATGAAGCGTTACGCCATTTCCTTGTACCAGGCCAATGGATTCAGAAAGATATCGGTGGCATCATGTACGCCTGCCAGCACGTTTGAGAGCAGAATGCGGTTGTAGTTCCCATAAGGCTCTTCTCCAATGACGATAATATCGAAGAGATCGCTCCCCTGATGGGCAATCACTTCTTCAACCAGGCGCATGCCTACCATTCCGTTACCAATAATCACGAGACGTTGTTTCTGGCTTATCATTTTAAAATCCTCTCTAGTACAGGGCTTATACATGGCACCCATACACCATTGCAGGCTGGACGGAGCACCCCTATAGCGTTGTGACAGCGTTAATACGTACCGCGCAGACCTTGAACTCAGGCATACGACTGGTGGGATCAAGCGCAGGATTGGTCAGGCGATTTACTGATTGATTACCGCCCCAATGGAAAGGGACAAAGATGGTATCTTCACGGATGCCTTCAGTCACTTTGACGGTAAAGATGGCCTGACCACGCCTTGAAGCCACGATAACTTTTGCTCCATTCTCCACCTGATAACGGCGTGGCTGTGACGGGATGTATCTCCATAAGCGGCTCGGGGGCAATCTCGTTCAATTGGGAGATACGACGCGTCTGTGTGCCCGATTGATATTGAGACAACACGCGGCCCGTCGAGAGATAGAGCGGATAGGTGTCATCTATCTGTTCGGCAGGAGGTCGAGGATGCACTATATGAAAACGCGCCCGACCTGAAGGTGTGGGAGAACGTTGGCGGAACAGACGTGGCGTTCCGGATGTTCCTCAGATGGACAAGGCCAGAATACTCCTCGCTGCGCTTCGATTTTTTCATATGTTATGCCAGAATAATCTGCTGCCCCTCCAGCGCTGGCTACACGCAATTCGTCAAAGATCTGACGTGTGTCGGTAAAAGAGAAGTACTTGCCCTCGGCCCAGGCGCTGTGCCAGTTCACATAGACACATCGATATCTGTACGAACGCCGGGAGGTGGCTCAAAAGCACGTCGCCGTAAGATAACACGTCCTTCCAGATTGGTCATCGTACCTTCTTCCTCTGCCCACTGCGCCGCTGGCAACACAACATCGGCAAACTGAGCAGTTTCGGAGAGGAAAAAGTCGGACACGACCAGAAACGAAAGAGCTTTGAAACGTTCCTGTATAGAATTGCCATGTGGGGCGGAGACAGCGGGATTTGAGCCTATGACCAGTAGAGCTTGCACGCCATCCTCGCGCCCCATCGCATCCAGCAACTCATACGCGGATCGACCGGGACCGGGCAATTCCTGCTCGTCAATTCCCCACACACCCGCTATATGATGCGCGAGCTTGCGGATCAGTCAATTTTACGATAACCAGGAAGTTGATCGGCCTTCTGCCCATGCTCACGTCCTCCCTGCCCGTTGCCCTGACCTGTAAGGCAACCATAACCACTAAAAGGGCGTCCCATCGAGTCCAAGCGTCAGGGCAATATTGATAAGGGCGAGCACGTTGTCTACGCCATGGCTCTGCTGCTCCGTTCCTCGTGCGGTGAGAATCATAGCTGAACGGGCCATACCCAGGAGATGTGCAGTTTGTACAAGGTGCGCTTCAGGAACACCTGTGAGGCGCTCTACACGTTCGGGCCAGTAGCTGGCAACGTTCGCCTTTACCTGCTCAAAGCCCTCTGTCCGTGCACGAATATAGTCGACATCGACAAAGCCATCGCGAATAAGAATGTGGAGCAATCCATTCGCCAGGGCAGCATCTGAGCCGGGAATGAGGCGCAGGTGGAGCGCGGCATTTTTGCTCGTCGTGGAGTTACGTGGATCAACGACGATGAGCCGTCCTCCATTGAGGCGTTGCGCTTCAATATATTGCATAATGGGAGGCATCGTCTCGGCCATATTGCTCCCGACCAGCAGAATTACCTCGGCTTGAGCCATATCTTCCAAGAGGAAACGGCAGACCGCGATCAATGCCAAAGGCTTTCAATGATGCCGCAGCAGCAGAGGACATACAGAAACGACCATTATAGTCAATCTGCGAGCTTCTCAAGAGCCACGCGCGCAAATTTTCCCAGCAAATATGCCTTCTCGTTGGTAAGGGAGCCACCGCCGAAGATACCCACGGCATCGCGACCATATTGCTGCTGCACATGAAGGAAAGCCTGTGACGACGCGCTCAAGCGCCTCATCCCAGGTAACGGGAACAAGTTGTCCCGGCATCATTGCGAGCGAGGGGAGAGAGTAAGACGCTCGGGATGGGCAAGTGTAGCTGGCAGCGGTCCATCCTTTGATACAGAGTGCACCCTTTATTGACAGGAAAATTCTCATCGCCAGTTATTGTTACCTGTCCCTGGCGGGCCATTTAAAGACATGCCACATTGAAAGGCACAGTATGGACAATGTGTTGCCGTTTTTTGATACACGGTAATGGGTTTCAAGGAAGCAGTTTCCCGCATGTATGACTCCCAGCATTTTCGCGTTTATGCTCATCTCGACCCCCATGTGCAACGCTGTCACTGAGGATATAGCTTTTTGCCCTTTTCAACGCTGTGCGGGACTTTTTTTTTACTGCTCCAATGCAGCCTTGCCTTCAATTCATGCAAACGTTCCATACTCTGTATAGTTTGCACAAATTTCTTTCTAATGGAAGTGTAACATGCGGGCACCATGACGTATACATATGAAAATTACAAAGTGTGATGCCACAAATTGTGCATATTGTACAATAGGAACGGCATAATCCTATTGGTGAATGTGTACAAGTGGGGAAAGAGGAACAGAATATTCCGCATTATGGTGGATATCATTGTGCATTTTTAACAATAACACAACACAGTTTTTCAATGGGTATGAGGATAGCGTTCTCCTTACTTGAAAGGTATTGGACGCCCTCAAGGCGACGCCCAATACCCAGTTCGCTCAGTTTCTCTATGCCACCTGTATAATCCTCCACAACTGATTAGCCCCACCATTATCATCCCATTGATCGATGGGAGCACCATCGGAAGTGGAAGCGTTATTCACATCCAGGGCTTTTCCGCTATTGCGATTGATTAGCTTATAGTAACTCCCACTTACGAGGATAAGCGTCCACTGCTGACTCTCTCCACCAGTATCGCTCCATTGATCAACGGGAGCGCCATCCATCAGGGGAGTGTTATGTACATCCAACACTTTTCCACTATTGACGTTTACCAACTTAAAGTAGCTACCACCCTCGGAGACAAGTTCCCACTGCTAATTCGTACTCCCAGTATCGCCCCACTGATCGATAGTGCCACCATCCGCCAGGGAATTGTTATAGACATCCAGCGCTTTTCCACTATGCACACTGATCAGCTTGTAGCGTGAATTGGGATTAAATATCCCGACGTGGATATGGCTATCGGTCTCTCTGAGTACTGTGCCATGCCGTACGAAGCCGGACATGCCATTCGGTAACTCAGTCTTCGGCGTCCAGGTCTGAAAATTATCGGAACTGTCGCTATAGTAAAATGTGCCAGATATATAACCATCCATAAAGATGCGCCAGGAGCCATTATTCAACTGGAAAATCGCTGGACCTTCCAGATTGTTTCCCCAACCAGCCCAGTTGCCAGTGCCAACAAAGGTATATGGACCCGTAAGATTTGTTGCGGTGGCATGCTCAATATATTTCGTGGTCTCGTTCTTGACGAAGGCGTGATAGGTATTGCCTACCTTGACCACGAATGTATCGATATAATTGGGCGACAGACCTATAAGAGGAGTCGGATCGCTCCAGGAACTGAGTGAAGAATTGAGCGCGGTAATCTTCTGCGGAATAAAGTGCGCATCACCTGTATCTGTGCTATTCAAGTTCACAATAATATTGACACTTCCGTTGGTATCCAGGAACCATTCAGGTGCCCAGGTCTCGTATACCGTCGATGGTAGCGTAATATTCCTGAGAAATGTCCAATGGATGCGGTCAGAACTGGTGGCAATACCAATTGTGTTGCCAGTCCAATTCGTGGTGTAGGTGACGTAATAACGATCGTGGTAATGCATAATGCTAGGGTCGCGTACCAGGCCCGTTGGAGGTGTATACGCTGGTCCAGCCAGCTGATAGTATTTGAGGCCATCATTTGATTGATAGACATACATATTCGACTGGCTGCTGTTGGTAAACACGGTGAAGGTGAACAGCGGCGTATCCTCCCGTTCCTCATAGGAACTGGTCCCAGGCACAGCAATAGCTGACCGTGCCACGTGGGAACTGGGAGCATTTCCGGTAGCGGCTGCCTGCACCATACGGGAACTGGTCGCAGGCACAATCAAAGTAACAAGCAGAGCAACAATGCTCCAGAGCGTCAACTGACGAATATATCTACGCGTTCGCTCAGACATTATTTCAGGTACTCCTTTGTGATGTCGTGTCGTCTTATCTTGACGGCAATGACGAGATGACATTATGCAACATCAATCTTATCAAAATCAGGTGCCCACGCCTTACTATTCGAAAATGTGATGGTGTTACTCCCTGCATCCAGATTTACCGTCAGCTTCATCGTCAGAACAAGATTCCAATCGCCAGAGGCTGGAAAGTTGACTGTAATCGGATTCTCCCCATTGATACTCATTGATGCGGTACGAGACGAGCCAAGGCCCCAGACAGAACCGTCACCATTGAGATAGGAGATAACAATCTGATGCTTGCCAGAAGAGTTCACGACGATATTGTTAAATTGGAGTACTCCATTTCCTCCGTTACCATTGCCCACCAATTGCACATCATTACTGCTCGAACATGTTAAGCAAGTGGCAACAGCCGCACTTCCTTCAAACGTGTTGGTCGCCGATTCCGCTTCGTATGTCGCTGTCATCTTAGCAGCGGGAGCGATAATGGCAACGAAATCAGGTGCCTTCGCGGTGCTATTCGAGAATGTAAGTGTGTTATTGCCCGCATTGAGATTCACCGTTACTTTGACGCGACCAACCTTTACATCCTTCTCGTCTACCGTTGATGGAAAGTTGACAGTAGTGGTGGAGATTCCGTTGACGTTCAATAATGCCGTGCGCGGCGCGTTGTCGCTATTGACGTAGGTGATGGTGATCACCTGCGGACCTGAGAGGCTCGCCTGAATAGCGTTAAATTGGAGCGTTCCACTGCTACCATTGCTCGTACCCACATTGCTCACATCGGAACCACCCGCACAGATGGTGCAGCTATTCACAGTGGCACCACCACTCAGAGTGTTGGCCGACGATGCAGCTGCATAGGATGTTTGCGCACCCTCTTCGCCACTAATTTTAAGCATCACGACGCCGTGTGATGGCACAAAGGCTTGATAGCCACTGGAGAAGCTTCCCTCCGTCTCATGTTCCCATAAGTCGCGTACCTGAGCATGCTCTTCTGCAAGCCCAAGATCACTCCAGTTGACTCTAATATTGGCACCCGACGAAGTGCGATTCAACAAGACTACTGCTCGTTGTCCGCTTCCACTCAACACCTTTGACCAGACCTGCAAGCCACTTGCCGGTTCACTGACTTTCGTTCCCTGCAGACCGAGCGGATCCTGGTCAACAGCGATAACTTCCCGATTCGTCAGAATGTCCTTCGTCTCCTCGCTCATGGTCGTAATATCGTTGCCTGCCAGCAGCGGTGCTCCAGCTATGGCCCACAGGCTGAAGTGAGAGCGGCTCTCTCTATCCGTGATCCCCGGTACACCCACCTCCAGCATATCTGGATCGTTATAGGCTCCAGGCGACTGAGCAGCAGGAAAGAGAGTAGCAGTGTCAAAATTCTTCAGGATAGCATCCCAGGAAACACTATTTTGTTTGGTACTGATATCAGAGGATGTGCGCCACAGATTGCCAGTGGTTGGTCCCCACTTCCAGGGATCAGCAAGCCCCCATTCGCAGATACTAAGTGCCATTGGATGCCCCGTTTGAGCCGTCGCATTCGCTATCGCATCACGAATCTGCCCATATTGCGTAGCAGGATCGAGATTCATCGCCTTGCCACCACACCAATCTACTTTGACATAATCAAAGCCCCATTGCTCAAACTGCAACATATCCTGGGCATAGTGCCCATAGCTTCCTTGATTGGCACCACTACAGCCATTGACGCCGATATCGGTATAGATGCCTGCCTTTAGACCTTTACTATGAATATATGCCGCTATGGCCTGCATACCGCCCGGCCACTGTGTCGTATCAACGGTAATATTGCCATTGGCGTCCCGTGTTCCACTCCACCAACCAGCATCGATATTTACATATTGATAACCGGCCTCTTTCATATCCTTACTGACCATAGCATCGGCGGCTGCTTTGATCACTGACGCATTAATGTTAGTGAAGTGAGAATTCCAGCTCGACCAGCCCATAGGAGGCGTCTGAAGCACCGGTTTGACTGGAGTAGAGACGATGGGAATAAGGCTCCATTGCTGGTTAGCACCACCATTATCAGTCCACTGATCTACCATCGCCCCATCTGTTGTGGAGGAGCTTGCCACATCCAGAACTTTCCCACTATTCCGGCTGACAAGCTTATAATAGCCACCAGTCACGGGAACAAGACTCCATTGTTGATTGCTACCTCCATTATCCGGCCATTGATCGATTGCGGCCCCATCGGCAGTTGAGGCACCCGCCACATCAAGGTCCTGGCCGCTATTGCGATTGAAAAGCCGATAGTAGCCGCCCGCAACAGGCGTAAGCGTCCATTGCTGATTGGTACCACCGTTATCGCTCCACTGATCGACTTTGCCGCCATTGACCTGCGAGGAGCCTGCAACATCAAGGACCTTCCCACTATTGCGGTTCACAAGCTTGTAGTAACCGCTAATGGTCCTTCCTGTATAGGTAACATCCGGGACAACGAATGTAGTAATCGATTGAGCAGGGAGTGTGGTGCTAAATGCAGAGTTTGTGATCTTAACGTTTTCCAATTTCGCAAGGTTCTCAGTGCTCGAAGTCTGATAAGGAGTTGCCTTTGATCCAACCTTGTTAAAGTTCGAGAGATCATAGTTGATTGCGCGTACTGCTAGTAGTACTATTCGTGGCAACGATAACGAGCGAATGCTGTGCTTTGCATCATAGGCACTAAAAGTATTGGCATCGCTATTGCCAATCATTGTATAACCTTGACGCACAAATTTGCTATAATTACCCATCGCATAGTAACGAGCGGGATAGGAGATATTGTTATTACTATCGCGATAGGCCAGGCCCCATACATCATTGGGCGCATCTCCAGCTTCGTTCACCGCCTGCCAGGCGACCCAGGAAGAGGGATGGAGAGTCTGCTCATCATCAAGAACCTGGTGAGATAGCGCAGTGCCGCACCAATCTGGCTGCCTTGCGATCCTACACCCCACTCCGACATCGATATACGCTTGTTATCATTAAGTCCAATATTCGCATAAGCATAAGCACGATCACTATCACTTCCACCATAAGAATGTGTGTTCCATTGTGCAATGTCAGCCCGAGTGCTACTCGAATATGAATTGTAATCACCGACCGACCAGGTGACTGTATTATCATCAGGAGCGGAGATAGAGGTGTACTCCGCAGCGCCATTTGCGGCAAGTGCCGATGCGACCAGAGGAATCACTGTATTCTGCGTACCACGCGTCACATACATTCCTTCCTGGGTGCCACCTGAAGTCCACCAGTTTCCTTGAGGTTCATTAAAAGGTTCCACCGTTTGCAGAGTAATGCCAAATTTTTTGTGGAAATGTTGCGCGATAGCAGCAAGATAGTTAGCAAAATCGTTGTAATGGGCCGGACTGAGATTGTCCGCCCACTCGCACCTCCGGCTGTACAACTATTAAGCAGCATCCAGGCGGGTGCAGAGTTGACAAAGCCTTCAAAAACATTAGCTCCACGTTCTTTGGCTCCTGAGCGAACCAGAGCTGATTGGCATCATTTGTCCAGACATAATTGCCCTGCGTGGGTTCAAAAGAAGGCACATTGCGTCCCTCCTTCATCTGGCTCTGGCAGATGTTGCCAGGTCCATCGGCACCAAAGTTATAACGCACAACATTCAGGCCAATGCCATCGCGGGATATAGAGCGCATTAGCGAGGGCCGTACGCTGATTATTGCTCCAGCCGCCGATGATATTCGCCCACCACGCCATGCTTGTCCCCCAGCCCTGGATAGTTTGATACTGCTGTGATGGTGTGATACTCACCGTATATGCAGTCGGGGCGTCTGATGACGCCGCCCGAGTGACTGCCGGGGAAGCGAGTTGAGAGGAGAAGGATGCCATCGTAGCAAGCAACAGTGCCAGAACTGCGATGAACGGTTTTCGGTAAAGACGGTGCATGATCTCCTCCTTGTAAGTCAAGCACATACAATGTGCCTTATGAGAAAGGTAATATGCTCTCCTTGTAAGCGTTCCCTTGTACCTGGATGCGGTGAGGGAAGCTCATTACCCGTTCTCAATTAGTTTGTGATAGCGTGAATACTATTTATGAGGACATGGTGAACGTAGGAAACTGCTGCGCATGAGTAGAAACAGAAAAGAAGCGACGTAAAACCAGAGCGGCAGCGCCCCGAGCCCAGCTCTCATAGCCTGTCCAGGATTCGAAAATTATCTCTAAATTAGCGCCAAGTTGTGAAAATGTATATTCTTGTAATGCCTGTCGCATAGGCGCAAACAGGTAGTTACTAAATGTTGTGCCCTCCCCGGTAAAAATAATACATTCAGGATTAAATAGATTGACAACGCTCGCCAGGTGAATTCCAAGTAAGATGCCAGTACTACGAAGTGCCTCCTGTGCTATCTGCTCACCCTGCTCCATTTGCTGATAGAATTGATCAACGGAATGTACGACATCTTGCGTATTCTTCAAAAGAGATTGCTGATTTGCCGCCTCATAGAGTTCTGCATACGTAGCAAGCGTACCATGGAAGGCTACATAAGCTTCCAGGCATCCATATTTGCCACATTCGCAGTGTCTCCCATTCCGTACAGCCATTATATGGCCGAACTCACCGGCTCCTCCCGTTGCACCACGATAGATATCTCCATTGATCACAATTCCCAGCCCAAGACCACGCCCAATCGCAACAGTTAAGAAATGCTGATATGGCTTCCCATATCCGAAGAGTTTCCATAGCAGGTAACGCAGCTAACATTATTATCGACAAAGACAGGAACCTTCAGGCGTTCTGCAAGGGGTATGCCAAGTTCAAAGTGATGCCAGCCAAGCTGCCACGAATCAACACAGACTCCACGGTCGGCATCGACATAGCCGGAAATCGCACATCCAACTCCAATAACACGCTCTCTAGGAATTGTAGCCTCAGCAATTAATCCTTCTATCTTCTCTGATAGAAGCTCTACGGCCTCACTACTGCGATTGAGGAGCGTTACATTCCAGTGCTGAGCGCAGATAATGGATGCCTGCAAATTGAGGACGACGCCAACCACTTCATGCTCGCGGACCATCAATCCAATAGCATAACCACCATCAGCAGAAAGCTCCATTAAAGTGGCTTTGCGTCCGCCCGTGGATGCGGCAAAACCACTCTCAGTGACGATCTTGCGGGTGATCAACTCATTCGTGATATCCAGTACGGTGACCAGACTTAAACCGGAGCGGGTAGCCAATTGTGGACGGGATATAGGAGCGTAAAGGCGGATAAGGTTTAGAATCTGATTTTGGTTAATATCTCGTATGAGTTTTCGATCAGCGGATGGCACTTTAGCAGTCATACAACTTTAGCGTCCTTACTTAAGTAACTTAGCAAACATAGTATAGAGAAAATGATGAGATATGTCAAGAAGAATAATGAAGAGGGGTGCGGTTCATTTTTTGCACGGATGCACGGGCTTATAAATGGCACCCCTACATCCATGCAAAAAAATGAACCGCACCTATGAGGAATCTTCAGTTAATCCTCGTTGAGGCGTACCATGCGGCCCAACGACGGCTTTGAAACAACACGTACCATCATCCCTATAACAAGCGCACAGACAACGATGAGCGCAATTAGCACAATCACCAATGAAGGGGAAAAGACTATCTGGATAGGAATAGCGCTTTGCAAACCATAGAATTGATTACTGTCCAACTCACTCCCCAGACCAGTGACGGGAACGCTCGTGAAGACCAGCGCCGGAACCACTGTAAAAGCCAGGAAAAGGCCAAAGAGCAGACCAAGCACAAGAGCCATGATGTAGACGATACATTGCTCCCATGCCAATACACCGGCAACCTGACCGGGACTCGTTCCAAGGGCGCGTAAGATCGCGAAATTGGTCTGACGACCCTGCACACTTATCCACGACGCAAGCCAGTTGCCAAGCAGAGATAAGAGCAATGCAGTGATTGCTCCAAGCGTCAAAATACCGACAAGATTAAGATAGAGTGCATCATTTTGTAATGTCTGTGATGTAGCAGCCCGATCGTAGAGCGGATTCAGTTGGAGGGGACCATTGCTAAAGACTGAACGCAACTTATTTATGGCAGCAACATTCTGATGAGCACGCACCCACACATAATTTAATTTCGGCGCTGGAACACCCGCATCAAAGTGATTGTTGTAGTAGTCCAGATAATTGGCAAAGTTGGCCACAACTGTATCCGAGAACGTATCGCTACTATTTTGTGGTACGTGCTGTATTTCTTGCACAGCCACAAATGGTATTGACTTCTGTGCCCATGATGTTTGTAATGAAAATGGCGCTCCCACTGAAAGATGAAGAGTATTCCAGAATGTACTATTCACCAGAGCCGGGATTCCTTGTGAGGTGTTTGGGCTTTTCGCAAGTTTCTCCATAAGCGAAGATAAGGAGAGTTGTGTATTCCACTGCTGCCAGTTAACCGTCTGAGCAAAGCTCCCTGCATCGACTGCATTCAATTCGACATTCAGAGATTGCCCATTATTGTCGGTCGTTACCTGTTCTACATGAGCTGTTGAGACAGAAGCAACACCTGGAAGAGCATGATAAGCAG
Source organism: uncultured Chloroflexia bacterium (assembly GCA_963731415.1). GTDB lineage: Bacteria > Chloroflexota > Ktedonobacteria > Ktedonobacterales > Ktedonobacteraceae > JACDAE01. Next base: position 16,920 of record CAVSVN010000011.1, on the reverse strand, counting down.
CAATCACCCGCGAAGTTGAAGGAACGAGCATTGGGAAGTTAGTAAGCGAACCACTAAAATCTGCTCCTGTCTGATACTCGGCTACATCATAGGTATGCTGAGTTTGCGAAGCGGTGAAAACAAGGCTGAAGATTACGAAAGCTATCGCAAAAGCAAGCAAAAGCGTCATACGCACAAACTGCAACGGAGAACGTGCCATATGAGCAAAGGCAAGCATGGGAGCCGCACCACGACCACTGATCGCCAGACGCGAGAATCTGTCGCAGGATCAGAGAAAAAAAACGTAAGAATAGCAGCAGAGCCGCGATACAGAGAAAAATAGGCGCAATAAGGGCCAATGGAGTCGAAAGCCGCACGGTGGTAGTCGGATCGAGCGCCTGCGAATTAATGACATATTGTGAAAGGCCATAGCCCGTGAGCGCAATAATAGCTGCAACAACATCAAGATGGAGTCGTTGCCAGAAAGGAGTTACGGTTGTACGAGAAGATTCGCGCCTCAAAGCAAGCACATCCATATTTGCCGCACGATACATAGCCACCAGCATCGTCACCACCGCAACGAAAGCCGCGCCCAGTGCATACCAACGCATATCGAATACTGTACTCCATGAAATAATATTCAAAGCACTCTGCTCCTGCGGAAGCAGAATATGTTGCATAATAATACGCACCAGCACCACCGCAAGAACAGGTCCGACTAGAAGGACTGCAATTGCCAGAGCAATGCTCTGCGTTATCAGCACACCGATAATCTGACGCCGACTGGCTCCCCGACTACGCAAAAGCGCTATCGCATCAGATTGACGGTTCACTAATAAATCAGCAGTGACTACTAGAAAGAAAAGGACCAGGAGCAAAACTTGCAATGTGAGCAGCAATGCCGGTATCTGAGCTGTTGCGGCACGATCACGATAACGCTGCATATCACTGGGATTTCCGTATACACCCACTGGCAATCCTGAAATGGAAGGAGGACTGGTTGCTACGACGAGTACATTACTTAAAGCAGCCTGCCGATCAGGTATAGCTACCTGAAGCGCTGAGATTTTACTTATAAGGTCGTTTAATTGCGTGCTGGAAATGCGTAAAGGGTCAAGACGATAGAACCATTCGAGATCAACTGGACTCTCAAAAAACATCTGCGATTTTTGCGACTGGGTGTAAGCATGTATCAGAGCATCATTAGAGACAAGACCACTGAACTCATAATAGAAACCTTGCTTCCACGGCTCAAAGGTGTTTTCGTGCCAGAAATTATCATTCCCACTGACAGGTCTAAAAATTCCTACAACGCGAAACTTGAGCAAAGGAGTTAGCGACGACTCAACAAAATTACCAGGTTTGTATGTAGTGAGTTTATAGCCTAAGATCATCTGTGAACCTATGTCAAGACTCAATGCACTGGCTGTTTCAGGTGTAATAGCTATCTCCATACCGTTATCACGTGGCAGCCGTCCTTTTATAAGTGTCACATAAGATTTTGCATGAGCAATATTCGCACCATATAAAAACATACTATTGTAGCTACCATTTCCTTGCGTATTCGGTGAGATGAGATCCATATCTTGTGAGTGCAATGTAAATTCTGGCGTTTCACTCATATACTGCCCCAGGCTCTTCTGAATAGACGGTGTAAGTTCCTGTCCAATATCCTTAACAATGGATGGAGTAATTACAGAAGAATTGCTATCAAGAAAAATATAGGGGCTTTCAGGTGATGCCGTTAAAACACCACGCAATCCTACAGTCGTGGAGATCTGCGAGAAAATAGGAATCGTGCAAACAAGCATTACTGCCGCAACCATACCCAGGCCCGTGACCACTAATAATAACCAGGACTGCCGCAACCTCCATGTTGCTAGAGTGAGAATTGTCAGAAGCGGCGCAGATGTATCGGGGCGTGCCGACACCTTTGTGGAAAATGCCATTGCTCCCATTCCCTCTTTTCATTTTTCTCGTAGGACAAAACATCTCTATGGCAAAGTATCACTCCTGAGCTATAAGCGCGTAATCGGTTACGGTACCGATTACAATTATGTCTCCTTCAAACTATACTGATGAGTGTTTATTTTGTCAAGGTGAGAATCTTAGAGGAAATTTCATCTCTAGGAGAAAACTATTGAAATAAGTGTATTCCCTTAGTTGCTGCTCTGAACCTCAATTCTCTGGACTGCAAGAGCAATGATTCGCTCCGCACCAGCACACCGTTGTGCAATTGTTTCATGCACCTCTCCTGGCTCCACAATATATGCCGTACCAGAGAAACAAAGGGCTATGCGATCACTATAGCTGGGCACAACAATAGCCGCATGCCTCGTCTCTAATATATTACTCTTCATCAATGTTTCGGGAAAATTTAGAGGCCAACGGAAAAAAATCCCACGAGCAAACCGAACAGAATAAGAACTGATCCAGCAATCAAAAAAATAGAAAGAACAGGCTGGACACTACCACCCACAACAAGGAAACCTCCTGCAAGGATACAAAGAAAAGCAAAAATAAAACCTTTTAGGGATCTGGGGGTGATCATAGTTATTCTCCTTCAATTTTTTTAAGAGTTGCGCTGTATAAAAAACAGCACGCAAGAAAATACTGTTTTAGTATTTTCTTGCGTGCTACCATACTCACGTTACTCTCAATAATAGCTTACTTTGGCAATAGCGCAAACAGGCTCAAAGCACCCAATCGTGCGGGATCAAGCACAATATTTGGGAAAATCGTCAGCACAATCAGCGCAATCGTTGATAGTGCAAGAGAGATCGTCAGGCCCGGAGGCGTCACCAGGCGATCATTCTTGAGCGGCGGATCAAAGAACATTGCCCGCACTACCCGTCCATAGTAGACCAGCGAGATGATACTGTTCAGCAGAGCAATGATCACCAGCCAGCCCATCCCAAGACCCCATGATGTTGTGAAAAGCACTACCTTGCTGAAGAAACCAGCTACAGGAGGGATACCACCCAGTGAGAGCATACAGAGCGCCGTCCCTGTACTCAGGAATGGCGCACGTCGAAACAGGCCACGGAAATCCTCAATGCGCTCACCACCAGTCAGGTCGGCAAGAGCAATGATGCCGGAGAATGCACCCAGGTTGGTGATGACATACACCATGATAAAGAACAGGGAAGCGGCGATACCTCCAGCATTGCCACTGGCGAAGCTGGCAATAAAGCCAACCATGATATAGCCAGCCTGCGCAATACTGGAATAGGCCATCATGCGCTTGACGTTGTTCTGTACCGCGGCGACGAAGTTCCCTAGCGTCATTGTGAGCACGGCAACAATCGAGAAAACGATAACCATCGTCTTCAGGTTGAGGTGCCCCAGGTTGCCATAGAGAAAGACGCGAAAGAGTGCCGCGAAACCAGCCGCTTTAGAACCAACCGAGAAGAATGCCGTGGCAGGTGTGGGAGAACCTTCATAGATGTCCGGTGCCCACATGTGGAAAGGAACCGCTGAAATCTTGAAGCCGAAGCCAGCCAGAATCAGACACTTCCGCAATCAGGAGCAGGACATTGCCTTGATGGATATCGCGCATGATAATCGTTGCAATACCCAGGCCACCATTCGGCCCACTAGCCAGTTCAGTTGTACCGGTCAGACCATAGAGCAAAGCAAAACCATAGAGCAGAATCGCCGATGACATCGCACCAAGCAACACATACTTGACCGATGCCTCAGCCGAGCGCTCGTTGGTACGGATCAGGCCAGCCATGATATAGAGGGGAAAACTGGTTAATTCCAGCGAGATATAGATCGAGATCAGGTCACCCGTGCTCGCCATCAGCATCATGCCAACTACTGAGAACAGCAATAGCGTATAAAACTCGCCATCGGCGTGCACATATTTTGCTACATAGTCATACGAGGCCAGAATCATGATAATGGCAATAACCAGAAAAACGACCTGAAAGAAGATAGAGTATGGGTCGACCACCAGCATATTGTAGAAGCCACGGTGAGTTGTTCCACCCAACGTGATGGCCTGCGAGATCGTAAAAGCCAGCGGCACGATCAGGCCCACCAGCGCAACGCTCACAATGACGATACGCCGCTTCACAAACAGGTCGACCATCATCACCACCAGCGCCAGTATGGTTAAACTCAGTTCCGGCGCTAGCAGGTAGAGATCTCCTATACTAACAGACATATGAACTCCTTAAGCTCATCAGGCAAGCTCGCGTTCCCCTGAAGCACTGGCGCTATACACCAATACTTCAGGAAAAACAACAAGCATTGTCCCTACCTTATGAACGCCGTAGCCGCATGCATCAACTGTTGCAGGCTCGGTGTAATGGTTTGAATCAATGGCAATGGGTAGACACCAACGAAGACGATAACGCCCGCCAGTGCATAGAGTGGAATCATCTCACGCGCATTGGCATCCGGTAGCCAGTTCCACTTTGGATTAAACGGACCATAGAAGACACGCTTGATCATCCACAGCAGGTAGCCAGCCGTCAGAATCATCGTGAAGACCGCGATGATGTGTGATTACCGACAGATTCTGGAAACTACTGGTAAAGACCATGTACTCCGCAACGAAACCAGCCAGACCAGGCAATCCCAATGAAGCCAGCGCGGCAAAGGTGAAGAGCGTCGCCAGCATCGGCATACGCTTGGCAACACCACCAAAGACCGCGATCTCACGTGTATGCGCATGATCGTAGATCACACCAACACAGAAGAAGAGCAGGCCCGAAATGATGCCGTGGCTAAACATCTGCACAGTTGCACCGGTCAGCGCCGCCATACGGAAAGCCGCACTACCACTGCTCGCAGCCGCAGCCACACCGAGCAAAACGATACCCATATGGCTCACGCTGGAGTACGCGATCAGCTTCTTCATGTCCGTCTGTACAAGGCAGATCAACGCACCATAGATGATATTGATCACCGCGAAGACCGCCAGCCAGCCAGCAAACTGATGCACACCCAGCGGAAAGAGCGTCAAGCAGATGCGGATCAAGCCATATGCACCCATTTTCAGCAACACACCAGCCAGGATAACGCTGACCTCTGTCGGCGCATCGGTATGGGCATCAGGTAACCAGGTATGGAACGGGAACATCGGAATTTTGACCGCGAAGGCCACAAAGATCAGCAGGAAGATTAGCAACGGCAGACCCATCGTAATCCCAAAGACGACGGTAGTGCCGTTAATCAGGTGCTGCGCGAAGTAGACCATGCTCGCCGTGGGTGGCCCACCATGACTGACATTGGTAAAGTAGAGCAATAGAATACCGGCCAACATGAAGACGCTACCAAAGAACGTATACAGCAGGAACTTCCAGGCTGAATAGATACGTCCAGGCATGCCATGCTTCATATGAACATTGCCCCAGATACCGATCAGCAGGAACATTGGAGCCAGTTCAACTTCCCAGAACAGGAAGAAGAGGATCAGGTCCATCGCCATAAAGACGCCCATCACACCCGCTTCCAGCAGCAGTATCAGGGCAATATATTCTTTGACGCGCTCCTTTTCCCAGCCGCCAATAATCGCCAGCATCGTCAGCAGCCCATTTAAGACCACCAGGGGCAAGCTTAAACCATCTACACCCAACGCGAAATTAACATTGAATGGTATTCCACCTGTGTTAAAGCTGATCCAGGGAGCGCTATAATAATCATGCAAGTGGGTAAGATCGCCAAAGCCTGCCCGCCTAGAGGCCAGTTTAAAGAATACAACCAGCGTTATCACAAAGACAAGGGCCGAGAAGCCCAGGCCAAACCAACGTGCCATCTTCACCGGAGACGCATAGACCAACAGTGCGCCGACCACCGGGAACAGGATAATCCAGGTAAGATCACTGGAGAATATCGTCATGATCTTTTTATCCTTTCACAAACGTGACCAGCACGATAACGATCACAGTTAATACAGCAGCGCCACCAAAGAAGCCAATCATATACGATTGCACGCGACCGTTCTCCGTCTGCCGTATATCACCACCTAAGATAGGTGACAAGGCTCGCAACACCATTGACGATACCATCGATAACATAAGTATCGAATGCCTGCGCGATATGCGCAAGACCAAGCACGATATAGCGCACGATCAAATCGTACAGCGTATCAATGTAGTAGCGGTTATACAGAATACGGTGCAACGTACGCAGAAGTGCATTGTTCTGCTACAACGGCTTGCAACTTTACTGCTTCAACACGACAATAAAGTACGTAAGCGACAGCCAAGCCCAGCCAATGAAACCAGCAACACCAACCCAGGTATCCAACTTACCCAACAGTCCGCCAATATTCAGATTCGGCGCACCTTGGCGTAGATATAGCGATAGAAACCAACCCAGTAACCCGCAATCACCGCTGGAATAGCCAGCAGGATCAGCGGAATAGTCATGGTCTTCGGAGATTCATGCGGCTCACCTTCACCACGATAAGTACCACCCCAGAGGCCAAACCAGCGACCATCCCTACCACCAAAGGCCAGAATATAGGCACGCAGCATATAGAAAGCGGTCAGGCCAGCAGTTCCCAGCGTGAGGATATACAGACCCCACTGCTGATGATCAAAGGTCAGACCAATAATACTTTCCTTACTGAAGAAACCGGAGAAGAAGGGAAAGCCAGAGATCGCCAGGGTAGCAATCAACCAGGTGACAGCGGTGATCGGCATACGCGTTGCCAGGCCACCCATCACGCGCATATCCTGTACCTCGCGATGCGTCGCGTGATGCAGTGAATGCAGCACGCTACCAGCACCCAGGAAGAGCAGCGCTTTAAAGAATGCATGGGTGAACAGGTGGAACATACCGATGCCGGGTCCCAGAGTAGGATCAGCAAAACCAGCAACGCCTATGCCCACAAACATATAGCCCAACTGGCTGATCGTTGAGAAGGCCAGCACGCGCTTGAAGTCGCTCTGCACCAGGGCAATCGTTGCGGCAAAGGCAGCCGTAAAGGCACCAATCCAGGCCACTACCTCGAATGCCTGAGGGCCAGCCGCTGCGAAGAGCGGATAGGTACGCGCCACCATATAGACACCAGCAGCCACCATAGTTGCGGCATGGATCAGTGCGCTTACAGGCGTCGGACCTTCCATAGCGGAGGGCAACCAGGTCTGGAGTGGGAACTGCGCCGACTTACCGATCGCACCACAGAAGACCAGGATCATCGCCGTCGTCAACAGCGCCTTATCCATCGAGCCAACGTGGGCAAGAATTGTAGCAAAGTCGAAGGAACCGGTGTTGGCAAACAGAATCATAATACCGAAAATGAAACCAACGTCACCGATACGGTTCATCACAAATGCCTGCACAGCGGCACTGGAAGGAGAGGGACGCTGCTCCTCAGGTTTGGCGCGTTTGTTGATCCAGAAACCGATCAGCAGATAAGAACTCAAACCGACCAGTTCCCAACCGATAAAGATGACCAGGAAGTTACGCGCAAACACGATCATCAGCATGGAGAAGACAAAGAGCGACAGGTACGAGTAGAAACGCGCATAGCCTGCCGAGTTCTCCATATAGCCCTGTGAGTAGAACTGCACCAGCAACGCAATAGTTGTGACCACCACCATCATCGCAATCGCAAGATGATCTATCTGGAAAGCAATTTGGTACTGTCCACCCAGAACGCCCCAATCATATTGAAAAATTGGGCCAGAAGGAAGCGCAGTAGCAGTGAATGAAAGCAGAACCCAATCAAAAGCACCCAGGAGTAAATACAGGCCAGAGCCATAATAACCATAGCGACATAACTACTGGCTCGTGCCCCTGCGTGTGAGATGCGCCACCTTGGGATCTTCGTCATCATCCAGCGGATTGACATGTCCACCATGCTCATCGTGACCTTCATGGCTGGTCTGGACGGCGGCGATATGTTCGTCGCCCTCCGCGCCATGGGCTTCAACCGCGTGCGCCTCAGCAGCAGACGCAGGCTGTTCACCTTGCGGACGGCTGAGCATATCCCACACGCGAGTGCCAAAAATGATCACCACGAACGCAAAAAGCGGGGCGAACAGAATCAGCCAGGAATATGTATAAAGTATATCCATACAATATCTGTGCGCAATCTGTCAGAATTGACAGGGGAGACGCACACTCCTCTCTTTTCGCCTGTCTGAATTATAATTTCAGCATATCGATCTCGCCAACATCCACTGTATTGCGTTTGCGATAGATCGCAATCACCATTGCCAGGGCAACGGCAGCTTCCGCAGCAGCCACAGTGATAATGAAAATAGCGAAGATTTGACCAGTTAGATAGCCAGAATAGGGCTTCTCCGTATTAAAAAACGAAAAACCACCAGTGTGATATTCACTGCATTCAACATAATCTCGATGCCCATCAATACGGCAATAGCGTTGCGCTTAGAGATCGCACCGAACAGGCCGATCACAAAAAGGGCAGCACCGAGGATGAGAAAATGATTGAGAGTCAGTCCCATATTCCTTATTCCTCTCTGCCAATGACAATTGCGCCAACAATCGCAACGAGCAGCACCAGCGAAGCAATTTCAAAGGGAAGTACATAGCTATACCCGGTCGGGCTATACAATAACTGACCGATGCGCACAACATTATTGATGCCAGCAGGTAATTGACCAGCGCCACTGGTGATAGCAGTTGGTACCATACGTGGACTTACAGTCGCTGCATACACTATACATGCGCCAAGAAAAGCACAGATGACCACGGCAACCCACCATTGCTTATTCGTCGGGTTGGTGATGGGTTGTCCACTGATACGTGTCAGCATCAGAGCAAACAGAATCAGAATGGTCACTGCACCCGCATAGATGAGGATCTGCACGATCGCAATGAATTCGGCGTTGAGCAAGATATAAATACCAGAAGTTGCCGCGAACACCACCACCAGAGACAATGCACTGTGTACGATGTTGCGCAGCGTCACCACCAATAACGCCGCCACCACCAGGACCACCGCAATGATCCAAAACATGAGGGTGGCAAAATCCACCATAAAACATACCTCCGCGTTATTTCGGATTGTAATTTCAGTCTTGATAAGAAGAGAAGATTACATCCAGATTTCTCTGCTACATGTATTGTATCATCCATGACACGACGCAGAACCGGGTCATGGTGCAAGAAACTCTCTATTCTATCCCTTTGCGATTTTAGCAAAACCTGAGAGTTGTGACAAGGCCAATTTTAGCACACCCGTATAGTGCATCACTTGCGGACACGCCACAGAGATGATTTCCGTTTCGCTTCCCCTACCAGCAAAGAGTAGTTATTCTATAGAGACGAGCCAGGACAACTATTTGACTCCAACAAGAAGAATGTACCGCGAAAATTGCAATAAGCCGTCCTTCCTGTACTTTTCATACAAGGAAGGACGGCCTATATTCTTTTTCAGGCTACAACCACTATCTGCTTTGCACTTATTTAACTGGCGTTCACCAGGTCTCGCGCAATATTATAAACATCCGGCGATCCCATTCCACTCGCCAGATCGTAATTTGCCGTTGCAGGATAATAGAGATTGTTCCAGTTGTAATATCATGGAAAGCTGGATACTGAGGTGCTCCATTGAAGATTCTGTACAGCACAGGATTGACCTGCCCCAGTGGCTTTTTTCCTTGTGACTGCATATATTGATTAATCAATGCAGCACTGGCAGCCCAGATAGGCGCACCTGCACTTGTCCCCCAGGCATCACTCCATCCAGTGGAAGGACAGGCGGCATTTTGAGACGGTACAATAGACAGCATAAGGATTATTGGTATCGGCATTCGCCGAGACATCTGGCACTTCACGCTTACCATTACTATAAGTATTCTGGACTCCAGGACCTTTTTGCCAGCTCGGCAGCGAAAAATAACTGCTGAGGCCGCCACCACCACCAACACCTGCCTCATTGCTCGATGTGTCCGTTGGATCAGACCATACCGTCTCGCTCTGAATAGTATCATTCTACATTCAATTGAAGAGTAGCTACCACCTACACTCGTTACATAGGGATCGCTGGACTCGGAAAATCTACAGCCAGATTAGTATCACCACAGTCATAAGCACCTGCATCACCAGCAGCCGCAAAAAAAGACATTCCTTGCGATGCTCCTTGCTTGAAGAGGTTATCAAGCAGTTGTAATTCAGTATTTCCAGAGTATGTCTCACATACTCCCCAACTTGTACTGACAATCTGCGCCTTATTATCATTTACGATCTTCGCATAGGTATCGTTCATCCCTTGCACCGTATTAGGACCCTCATACACCAAGTATATTCGCATGCGGAGCAATAGCATCTACCATCTCTATATCCAGAGAAACCTCCAACGCACTCTGACCCGCCGCACCATTATAATTGTCAACCATAACATTCGTCAGATTAGAGACTGCCTGGTGACCCGCTCAACACTGAAGTAACAGACGATATTGTTGATGTGAGCAGCGAGGCTGGATTAAAATACTGCATGTAATTTACTACATCACCGGGCAGATATCCATCCATCTCAAAAAGGGCTATCGTCTGCTTTTCACCAAGAAAACCTGCACGCTGTAAAGGACCCATATCATATGCATCGATATATTCTTTGGCGTATAACCAACAGGATTCATCTTACCTGTACTCTTTATCTGCTGAGAGTTACGATGCAACTTGACACGACTATCCAGCCCCGTCACCGCTGTCACTAACGATCTGATACGAGCAGGCACTTTTACCGGAGAATTATTTGCATAATACCGTCTCGCTGCCACTGCCTATAGGTATTAATGTGTACGCTAAATGCCTGCTGAGCCTGCGCAACGGTAGCTGCTACATTCAAAAGCAAATTATCCGGTGCCACATTCTTTACCTCATACCCAGCCCTTGCAGATAGCTCTCCACCTGCTGGACCTGGTCGTCCGTAGGCGCAAATTCCTGCGTAAACTGCTCCGGCGTCAGATATTGATGATAGGACGGAGAAGCAGGATCAGAGATAGCGCTCAACAAACTATTCAATTCATCTGCATGACGCACCTGTAAACCTACAGAAATGATTTAGCTCTTGTGATGCCGATGCTGTACTGACAACTGCTGATTGCGAAATCACCGGATCAACATTGCTATCCAGTGCAACAGGCGTATCAGCCTGCGCATCACCACCCTTTATCACAACACCCGCTCCAATGATCAGAAGCAATACCCCCATTATTAGCAGATTGCGTATATACGTGCGTTTCATAGTATCCCCCGTTACTATAATTTTCGATGGATAGCAATCTATCCATATACAAGCGTGCAAACAGCGATATCTACACATAAATATTTATCTATATGCTCTATCGCTTGAAACCGGTCCTTCAAGTCTTGTACAATTCCTTTTTAGCATCTACATCAGTACAAAAATATCTAAAACAACAACTCTACATTGCCAATCGCAACACTGCTATTAATTTTCTCTATTCCACATGACGTACAGATGGTGATCAAGTAACAGCAGAGCCATAAGAGAGGTGAACAAAACAAGTACTTTTGTCGCTTTTACGATGATAGAAAACATGAAAAACCGTCCCTCTGGTATGTCGGGGACGGTTTCTCACTGGAACAGACTGGAAAGTAGCTACTGCTGGTCGGGAGTTGATTTTTCCTCCGTCTCACTAGAATCAGTCTGCCTATCATTGTCCTGTGGAGTACCACGAATAGCGTTACGCCAGGGCGACTCGCTCTCCACTTCGGATGTCGACGTGGCAGGCGCATTTTCCTCATTACGCGGAGCACGTGAAAGCATCGGATCAGCATGATAATTGGGAAAACGCTCGCTCTGTGAATCCTGATCACCAAGTGCGGTGCGATCCATCGAGGCATTGCGGCCACCAATAGTATCATAGACTGGATCAAGCTCACGCTGCTGAGCACGATCCTCAACGCTTGCCTGTTTCTGTGCCAGTTCGCGCCGATTCTGCTCGTTCTGATACCGCAATGCTTCTTCCTGTTCACGAGCCAGCGGCTTGCTCTTGCTCTTTTTGACGTGTGCGCTCTTCCTCCTGCTCACGGGCTGCCTGTTGAGCATTGGAAGTTTCTTGTACTAAAGTAGCATTTCGAGCTTGCAACGCTTCAGAAGTCATCATCGGATCATGCTGCATCGATTCTTGCTGGCGGTCAGTCGTCTTACCCTTTGCCGCAACACTCTTATCGTGGAACAGGTAGTGAGATTGCATAGGATCAAGCGCACCGGATGGAGCCTGCTCGACCATCTGCGCAAAATGATCCAGATCTTTCTGCAATACCGAATCGAAGCGATCACCAAAGCCAAGTGTCTCTACCGCATTACCAACTGCACCAGCTGGTGGCGTATAGTAAATGAACACATCAACCATTGTCTGACCGGGTCCCACAGGCGTAAACTTCACCTTACCAGAGTTTCTCCAGCCCATTTGTAGAACGCCACCCGATCTGCTGATCCACCACCCAATCCTCATTCACCGCATCCCACTCATGGGTACCAAGCACACTCGATACCCAGTGGCTGCGCTGCTCATCGTAGTAGGTGACTTCTTTGACAAAGCTCATAAATTTGGGAAAATCGTTAAAATGCGTAAACAACGCATAGACCTGGTGCACTGGAGCATTCACTCTTACAGCGGCATGATGTTCTGCCATGATAATTTTCCTCCCTCTTTCTTACGTAAAGAACCTGCCAGGAGGCTCAAGTTACGTCCTCGTAAGCGAATGCTTGTTCATTGAATACCGCATTCACTTCTTCGTTTCGCCAGAAATTCTATCTTTATTTCTCTCTTTGAAAACCGATCTACTGTATTAGTGAGAATGGTACAAGCACAACGGGTCAGTTAGGGTGCTTGCCATAAGGGTTTTGTGCATAGTGGTAGCACGAATTGGTGAGGTGAGAAGTTTCGTGGAGGAGAAGATAACGTGGGGTTATCTGAGCCGAGGCGACTTAACCACAAAGAAATGGGCGAGAGAAGTGAAGCAATTATCATTGGGAGATTGGTTTACTCAGGATACACCATACTTAAGCCATTTGGCGAAAACCAACGCTACGATCTGGTGATCGAGGACGCTGATAGACAATTCTGGCGCGTTCAGTGTAAAACAGCGTGGTTATCAAAGGATCAAAAAACTATTATATTCAATTCATGTAGTAACCACTATGCTTATACATGGCAGAAAAACACTATGACACGCAGACATTATCGAGGAGAAGTGGAGTATTTTGCGGTTTATAGTCCTGACCTTGATAAAGTGTACCTTATTCCTGTTGATCATGTAGGACATTAGCAATAGTTAACCTCTAAAGGTTAGCTCGCAACAGCAAACTATTAACAAGAGAAAAATGTACATTTAGCAAAGAACTATGAAGTCTAATAAAGAGACGCGCCCAGCAGGACTCGAACCTGCGGCCAAAGGATTAGAAAATCATTGCTCTATCCACTGAGCTATGGGCGCAAAACTACTCATCATGAGGAAGAAATCTCCCCCCACAACTGTTCTCCATAATAGCAACTCTCATTGTGATCTGTCAAGCATTTTTACCAGGAAAATAGAGGCCAGATTCTCTTCCTCTAACATCACATGCACATATTCTTTCACCATTCCGCACACCTTGACAATATAGCCCCTCATGGAATGAGTACTGAGAACATAGCACAGAAGTCTTAAGCTCACAATCACACCTTGACAAGAGACCCTCTAGAAACCATATAATACAACTAAATCCGAGTTGATAAGTAAGGATTAATAGAAGCAAACAGCTTTCCGTGTAGGAATTATCATACTGGAGTGAAACTATGAGTCAGGCATTCGAACTGGAACAGGGTACGTATAGTCCTGGGTTCCATGTAGCCGAAAACTATGCATACAAGTCCCAAAAAGGACTGAGCGAGAAGGTTGTCGCACAGATCTCCGAGATGAAGGGCGAACCCAGTTGGATGCGGGACTTCCGTCTGAAGAGCCTGAATCTCTTCGAGAAGCGTCCAATGCCAACCTGGGGTGCTGATCTTTCGGGCATTGATTTCGACAATATCTACTATTATATTAAGCCCGTCGCGGAACAGGGCAAAACCTGGAACGATGTCCCTTCCGAGATTAAAGATACCTTTGATCGCCTGGGTATTCCACAGGCCGAACAGAAATATCTGGCAGGCGTGACTGCCCAGTACGAGAGCGAAGCCGTTTATCATAAGGTACGCGAAGACCTTGAGAAAATCGGCGTTATCTTTACCGATATGGATACCGCTCTGCGTGAGTATCCCGATATCATTAAAGAGCATTTCGGAACCGTTATTCCAGCTTCCGATAATAAATTTGCCTCGCTGAATAGCGCCGTCTGGAGCGGTGGTAGCTTTGTGTATGTGCCAGAGAATGTGCGCGTGGAGATTCCTCTGCAGGCATACTTCCGCATCAATGCACAGAATATGGGTCAGTTCGAGCGCACATTGATCATTGCCGCTCCTGGCTCCTATGTCCACTACGTTGAAGGCTGTACAGCACCAACCTATGCCAGCGATAGCCTGCATAGCGCGGTCGTCGAGATCAAAGTTATGGAAGGTGCACGCGTTCGCTATACCACCATTCAGAACTGGTCGAAGAACGTCTACAACCTGGTCACCAAACGTGCCGCCGCTTATAGAGATGCAACGATGGAATGGGTCGATGGCAACCTCGGCTCCAAGGTGACGATGAAGTATCCCGCCGTTATGTTGATGGAGCCAGGTGCACGTGGCGATGTGCTCTCGGTCGCCTTCGCAAACGATGGTATGCACCAGGATGCAGGCGCGAAAATCACGCACCTCGCACCACATACGACATCGCAGATCCTGTCGAAGTCGGTCTCCAAGGGAACTGGACGTGCCTCCTATCGTGGACTGATACGCATCAATCCAGGCGCACACCACACGAAGTCTAATGTTCGTTGTGACGCGCTCCTGCTCGACGAGAACGCACGTACCGACACCTATCCAACCATTCGTGTTGAAGAGAACCAGACCGAGATCGGCCACGAGGCAACCGTCTCCAAGGTCGGCGAGGATCAGCTCTTCTACCTGATGAGCCGTGGCCTGGACGAGTCCGAAGCATACTCTCTGATCGTGAATGGCTTCATTGAGCCAATCACCAAAGAGCTTCCAATGGAATACGCGGTCGAACTGAACCGCCTGATCCAATTGGAGATGTCTGGCAGCGTGGGCTAAACCAGCTAAACACGATAACAAAAAACGTAGGGCTGTCGACATCTAGTGGCAATTAAGGAAACAACCCTGGACGCCGTAAATGCGGCCCTTACTTTGTATACTGATAGGCTTATTGATACGTACCACAATAGATATTATTCACACATCCTTTAAGCAGGGAGGGGTTACGTATGCAACAGGCAGGAAATGTAGAAAAAAGCCAGGGTGGAAATTACCGCACCTGAAGACAATTCTCACGAAAAATCTCATTATGCGAGGCTAATTATTGGAGGCATTCTCTGGATACTTGCGATTGTCCTTATGGTCATGCTATCGCTATTTGCCCATAGCTCACTTTCAACCAGTTCCTGTTTGAATTGACGATATCAAGAGATGTACAGGCAATACCTTTTCCTCCTGTAGTGCAGGCAATCATGCGATGGTTTACGGCCATCAATGATCCAATACCAGATACCATCATGGTCATTATCACAGTTGTTATCCTGGCCTTGATCCGTAAATTTAAGGCGGCGATCTTCCTGGCTCTATCAGCCGGCATAGGCGATGCGGCTGATGCTGTGATCGGTGATCTTGTGGGACGACCTCGTCCCAGTCCCCATCTGATCCATGTTGATAGTCTTCTGAAGTTCAACAGTTTCCCTTCAGGTCATAGTTGTCATATGATGGTGTTTTATGGATTTTTGCTGTTTCTCAGTCTCACAAAGCCGGTTCGCCAATGGAAGTATCATTGGGCGTTGCTGCCACTGCAAATCTATGCAATGATAACAATTCTCATCGTGGGCTTTGCACGCATATGGGAAGGCGAACACTGGATCACTGACGTTGCTGGTGGCTACCTGGATGGCGTCATCTGGATGGTGCTCTTCATCTTCCTCTATAGCTGGACGACGACGAAGCTGCGAAACGACGGCAAAGAAGCTCACAGGAAGGGTATAAATTATAAATTTATACCCTTCTTCTCTACTATTTTAAAATAAGTTAAGCGATTTATAAACACCATCTACACTTTAGCTCCTTCCTCATACCCGATAGACCTATTTTATTGACATTCCCTTCTTGAGTTGCTACGCTATTAAATAGATCGATATAAATGGAAATATTTTTCCATAAGCTATTATATCTATTTATAATAG
The DNA here is from genome assembly GCA_963731415.1 of uncultured Chloroflexia bacterium. Classification (GTDB taxonomy): domain Bacteria; phylum Chloroflexota; class Ktedonobacteria; order Ktedonobacterales; family Ktedonobacteraceae; genus JACDAE01. Next base: position 665 of record CAVSVN010000011.1, on the reverse strand, counting down.
ATGCACGATATATTGAAGGGGTATATACTTCTAATGATTAGAGATGATAATCTACTCAATGAAAAACTTGAGGGGTATCGGATCACTGCCAGAATCGGCTCTCATGCCTTCAGCTCGACCTTCTTAGGAGAGAGTATCTCTCCTACAACTCTTTATCAGCGTGTTATTGTTAAGCTTCTCTCAACGGCTCGTGCTCATACGCTCCAGGAGCAACAGGACATCCTATCCAAAATTTCTCCTCTTCAGCAATTGGACCATCCGCATATTTTACCTATCCTTTCGGCTGGCTTTCACAAAGATGCTCCTTATATCATCACGCAATATTTGCCATCAGGATCGCTTTATAACCGTTTCCAGCGCCGATCAACTGGACAGCCAATAGCACAGGAAGAAGCATTGCTCACGCTCGCTCAAGTGGGACGGGCACTCCATTATGCTCATCAACAAGAGATAATCCACGGATATTTAAAGCCACAAAATGTACTGTTCAATACGCAAGATGAGGCGCTAGTAACAGGTTTTCATCAGCATGCTCTTTCGCTCCCTGACGAGACAGAAGATACGCAGCCTCTCGGAACTCTCTATCTATTTAGCTCCTGAGCAGCTTATTGGTCAGACGAGCGCAAAGAGTGATCAATATACTTTAGCCTGCCTTGCTTCCCGGC
>CAVSVN010000010.1:0-78176 GCA_963731415.1 uncultured Chloroflexia bacterium | reverse complement strand
TGTATGGGTCCCTCAGGCTGATGCAGTTCTTGCATGATATTTTGCTGTAGCTCGGTCAGGATGGCACGGATATCTTGTTGCTCTTTGTTGGCGCGTTCGGCCAGGGCGCGTTGCAGACTGGTAGAGCGTTCGCGCATGCGTGTTTCCAAGGCTTGCTGCAAGGGTTCACGATGGCGCTCCCATTGTGCGCTCAGGCTTTGCTGCATGGTTGGCGAGACGGGGGTATCCTGTGCGGCGGCAAGCGTTTGTTTTAACTGGCTCTCGTTCATGCGCGACGAAGCGACCGGCGCGTAGATAGCCACCGGCAGCGATGAGTTCTTCGTGCAGGCGCTGATTGTCGCTGCCCAGGATAAGCAGGCGAGCATGAGCAATGACCGCAGGCGTATCGAGCGCGAGATCTGGGACGGTACGAGCAGTGACGCGATAAGGTGGCGATGCGTTCCGCTGGACCAGACTTCGGCACGGAGCAGACGCAAGGCCATCGTGACCAGACGTGAATTGAGATGGGCGAGCACCACATCATCGCGTCCCTGTGCCAGTGCATGGTCAAAGACAATCGGGCGATGATGTGCGTGTGTGGATGTTCCAGACCATACGTGCAATCTTCCCAACTACCACTTAGCGCAGGCACATCAAAGACCTCGATTGAAGGGGATTTGTTGCCATGGGTCGTGAAGCATGCGCTTGCGTAATGGCGGTTGCCGGGCCAATTCCAGCGCGGTCTCTACCACGGCTTGAATATTTTCTGGTGACAATCCCAGTTCGCGCTTGCCTTCTGCAACTGCTCATAAAGTTGTGTGATGCGTTCGGCGAGTTGTTTGCGTTGTTTACGCGCGAATGCCTGCATACGGCGCGAGGGAGCATTCTCCTCGGCACGTTTTGTATCAAGCGTCCGGCGCTTTCCGAGCATCGCTTCTTCGACCTGATTGGCGATGACGGGTCCAACGCTGCCCAGATCTTCGCGGATGCGCTCAATTTTATCGACGGCCTGCCAGAGAAATTCCAGGTCGGCATCCAGTTTGCCTTATGGCCTGACCTTGCTCAGTGGCTGTACGGATAGGTGCTACTGACAAAATGATAGATATCGACCTCGGTGGCACGTTGTCCGTGGCGATCGATGCGACCGTTGCGCTGCTCCAAGCGGTTCGGGTTCCAGGGAATCTCATAATGGATGAGGCGCGAACAATGGTTTTGCAGATCGATGCCTTCGGATGCAGCATCGGTTGCCAGCAAAATGCGCACGGATGCAGTGTGCGGGATCGGCCTGGAACGCGGCTTTGATCGTCTCACGTTCATCGGTTATCCATGCCACCATAGAGCATCAGCAGGCGTTTCTCGTCATCGGGACCCTTTTCCGCAAAGCCCTCACGAGCCAGCAGTCCATAGAGCCAGTTCTGGGTAGCGCGATACTCGGTAAAGATAATCACGCGCTCCTGATTCCAGCGTCCACCCGGTTTGAGCGTTTTATGCAGCCAGCGAGATCAATTCCTGCGCTTTGCTATCGGGGCGATGGCGTGCTTGTTCCGCCTGAGCGTGCATCTGATCTAAGAGCGCACGTTCCTGCTGACTCGGCTCACGGAACAGGGGAGCGGCCACCTCTAACGCCTCAGCTGGTTGCATCATCCAGCGTCATCGTCGTTATCATGTTCCTCCTCAAGCTGCTCGATGCGGTTGCGGAGAATACCTTCGCCGGGCCGTTTCGTCACTGGTCTGTGCGGCGTCGTGCTTCTGTCAGGGAGTACTTGATGGCGTTCCAGCGTCTTAAAAAAGGCTTCGGGCGAGGAGAAGAGGCGCTTCTTCAACAATTTCGCACAAACTCGGTGGCATAGCGTTCGATCGCATCGCCGGCTTCAGAGATACGCAACTGGCTATACTCTTGCAGCAACTGGTGCATGTCACGCTCTGCTTGAGTATAGGCGACCGGAGAGCGGTGATCTCGCGTTTCGGGAAGAGTGGCGAGCCATCCCAGCGCGGGGGCAGCTCTGATTTGAGACGACGCACCATAACGGCGTGCAACTGCTCCGGGTCGGGTTCTACGCCACGTGCGAAACGCTGGTTATCGAGCAGTTCTAACAGGGCCGAGAAGCTCTCACGATAGCCATTATGCGGAGTTGCTGAGAGGAACAGTTTATGTTCAAAGTGGGGAACCAGGCGACGGATTGCCAGGGTACGCTGTGAGTCTGTTGCGTACTTGCCGCGTCCCGATGGAGCCACGTTATGAGCTTCATCAAGGATCAACAGATCAAACTTGCGCGGATAGAGGGACTCGCCTTCAGCGGGCAGGGCTTCACTCATCAGGCGGAGAGGCCGCTCACGTTTCAAAAAGTCAATCGAAGTGATCAGACGCGGGAAATGGGTCCAGGGGTTCACATGGATGCCGCGCTCATGGCGTAGCTCACTTAACGACTTACTATCCACGATGCGGAATTCAAGGCCGAACTTGTCGCGCATCTGATCGTGCCATTGGACCTGCAAAGATGCTGGGCAGACGATCAGGATGCGACGTGCGCGGTGACGAATTAAGAGTTCCTGTGCTACTAAGCCAGCTTCAATCGTTTTACCGAGGCCAACATCGTCGGCAATCAACAGATTAGCGCGGGGCATCTGGATTGCGCGTGCGACGGGATCGAGCTGATAGTCTTCAAGATCGATGCCGCTACGGAAGGGAGCCTGGATCGCTTTCACGTCGGCACTGGAGGCCGCGCCCCAGCGTACGGCATTGAGAAAGGTATCGAGGCGTTGGGGAGAATCGAAACCAACTGGCTCTGGCAGAGGCAGTTTTCTCGATGGAAGTTGCGCCCGGTTCAAGCTCCCAGATGACCTGCAGGTCTTCGCCGAGCGCATCATCTTCGACGGAAGAGAGCGCGATGAGGTGCTGGCGTGCAAGTGTGCCACTGGTCAGGATAGGAGGTGGAAGAGTGCTAGGTGTGACCTCAACCACCACATAGCGACGATGCCGGACATCGACGAGCTGGCCCGGCTCAGGAATATGGAGCACACGATTCAAGGATTATTTCTCCTTGCTAGCAAGAAAGTGCAAATTGCGCAATGTATCCTGGCAGCCCTGTGACAAAGAGAAGCCGGGCTGTCTCTTTCAAAAATATCTATCGGCTGAAAAGTGAGAAATTCATGATATCGCCATTCCGAGACGAGCAGCGAGTAGGGCATAGTAGTAGGTGATTATCGGCAAGAGAACAAATATCCGACAAAGTGTACCACTGTTTTATGGTATGTAGTAAACCTACGAGATGCCTCTAAATAGTAGTGTTATTATACACCTATTGGGGTGAAAAAGCTAGAGAAAAGGGGAGGTAAGTCTATGGTAGTGATAGAGAGGGAATTTGCAAAGGCTTAGTCAGTGTCAGATAACAGTTCTTTATTAAAGACGATGAATTAGTATTCATTTTATTCTATCAGCTTACATCTTCTAAAATGACCCTGATTTACAGTCTAAATGATCTTTATTTTTCTTGACAAGAAGTTAGGCACTTGATACGTTTATATTATAGATTATTGATCATCAATTTTGAATTAAGGAGATCAAAATAGAAGGAAAAATTCCGTTATGAGTAATGTCAATTTACTTTGAAAGGTTCTTTACTTCTATTCTGCTACTGAGCGAGGCTCCTTGAGCTCATGAAGATACTACTCTTCGCTTCACACGAACAACGTGTTTATTGTATCTAGAACGGTACGACGATGCGATTGCCGCACTAGAAATATCGCAAATCTGTCCAGGCACTCCCATTTTAATGAGACAATTTAGCCTGATGGAACAGGCATGGGAAATCATACCTGTTCCATATCCCTCACAATCTATCCACTCAGGTCCTTCAACCCTCGCATCATTTGACATCATATTTGACATCATACGAGTTAGATTTTGTTAGACAAAAGTGGACAGCAATACCAACCAAAAAACGGCAAAACCGGGAGTTTTCCCTCGCATCTTCCTTTCTCTTCCCCTTGTTTTTCTGCTTTTTCTCTGGTATACTTCGACTTAGTGTACAGTAAACACCTTTTCTTTTTTGTCTGACTAGTTAGTGTAGTATGTACACTATTCAAAGGAGAATAAAGGCATGGCCCATAGCCAACCGTTCGATGTCGCTATCGTTGGAGGTGGCATTGCTGGCCTCTCGGTCGCCCTACGGCTGCCGGAGCATATGCGTGTCGCCCTCTTCACTAAAGGGTCAACTGGGCGAGAGCAATACTCGCTATGCCCAGGGTGGTCTCGCGGTAGCTCTGGGAGCGGATGATAGCCCCGAACTCCATCTTCAGGATACCCTTGCTGCTGGTGCTGGCCTGTGTGATGAAGAGGCTGTACGTATTCTTGTTGAGCAGGCTCCAGAAGCGGTGCGCTGGCTCATCCAGATGGGCGTTGCGTTTGATCACGCTCAACCTGACAGCTCCGAACATACGACTCCCGATGGGTTATTACTGGGCCGAGAAGCTGCTCATAGCCGTTGGCGCGTCCTTCATGCTGGTGGCGATGCGACGGGCGCAGAGATTGAGCGTGCTCTGATGACAGCTCTGCGCACACGTTCCTCAATTACCTTGTATGAAGAAACATTTGTAAGCGAACTCCTTGTAGAGAACGATCATTGTGTCTGGTGTACGGGCAGTAGATCGTGCCGATCATACATTCGACTGTCAACGCAACTCGACGGTGCTGGCAAATGGTGGCGCAGGTGGCCTCTGGCTGCACACTTCAAATCCTGTTGGTGCGACCGCCGATGGCCTTGCTCTGGCCTGGCAGGCTGGCGCGGCCTTAGTCGATCTGGAATTTATGCAATTTCATCCTACCGTCCTGGTCGCACACGGCACCTCCCATCTCATTTCAGAGGCTGTACGGGGCGAAGGCGCGTATCTGCGTAATCATGCAGGCGAACGTTTTATGCCTCGCTACAGCCCACAGGCCGAACTGGCACCACGCGATGTCGTGGCACGTGCCATCCTAAGTGAGATGCTGGCTGAAGGTACCGATTGTCAGTATCTCGACCTGCGCCATCTCCCGGCTGAAAAAATGCATGCTCGCTTCCCTACGATCTCGGCGATCTGTCGCCAGCATGGATCTTGACCTGGCTCATGATCTCTTGCCCATCGCTCCCGCCGCTCACTATTGCATGGGTGGCGTCATGGTGGATTCCTCCGGTCGCACAGCACTCCCCGGCCTCTATGCTGTTGGTGAAGTAGCTTGCACTGGCGTTCATGGAGCAAATCGACTCGCCAGCAACTCATTGCTTGAAGGACTGGTCTATGGCATACGTATCGCCGACAAACTGGCACATTCGGCACATCGTTATGAACATGGTATCGTACGTCAACACACCCTCCTGTACCCTTATACCTCCTCCCTACAGAGAACGTCGTGTCATCCGGTAGAATGGAGGAGCTAACGACGGCGCAAGTACGCATGCAGGTACGCCAATTGATGTGGCAGTATGTCTCTCTCTGGCGCGATGAAGAGGGCCTGTTGCAGGCAAAATCTCGACCTGCAGGCACTCTATGCACAACTTGTTGCCATCCAGCATAACCAGCAAAATACGTCGGCAGAGCTATGCAGAGACAATGAATATGCTTCAGGTGGCCGAACTCGTTATTGTTGCAGCCCTGGAACGGCGTGAGAGTCGCGGCAGTCATTGGCGTCTCGATTACCAGACTTCCGACCACAGCAGACCCTATGCCACTATGCTTTCCAGCGCTTACCCATTGATCCTTATGGATTGTTGGAACGCACTACAGGAGGTTGCCCACCATGCTTAAACTACCCGCTCGATCTCATTCGGCGTGCATTGGAAGAGGATGGTGCCGAAGCCGACATTACGACATTGAGTACCGTTCCTGAGCAGCAACAGTCCAGCGGCAGTATTCTCACACGCCAGGCTGGCGTTATTGCTGGACTCGCTATTGCCGCCGAGACGTTTCGCCTGCTTGACGATCAGCGTCTCCGTCGAATTGCTGGTTCATGATGGCGCATCTGTGCAGCCAGGAGAAGTGCTCGCTCACCTGAATGGTCCCGCGCGTTCTCTGCTTAGTGCCGAACGGGTTGCGCTGAACTTTCTTGGTCATCTCTCCGGTATCGCCACCCTCACTGCTCAATGTGTGCGTGCAGTAGAGGGTACCCGTACTCGCATCCTTGATACGCGCAAGACCACGCCGGGCCTACGTAGCCTGGAGAAGGCTGCCGTGCTGATCGGTGGCGGGCAGAACCATCGCTTCGGATTGAGCGATGGAGTCCTCATCAAAGATAACCATATCAAGGCGGCGGGCGGCATTGCCCAGAGCGATTGCCGCCGCGCGTCATACAGCTCCCCACCTGCTCAAAATCGAGATCGAATGTGAAACTCTCGCCGAAGTACAGCAGGCACTGAAGGCTCATGCCGATGTCGTGCTGCTTGACAATATGGATATTCAAACAATGCACAATGCGGTCGAGTTGATACGGAAAGTTGCGCCCCTCGGTATTAATTGAGGCGTCCGGCAATATCGGTACCAATAGTGAACGCTTGCATGCCGTCGCCTCCACGGGCGTTGATTTTATCTCGCTCGGTGCTTTAACGCACTCAGCGCCCAATTTTGATGTCTCGCTAGAATTTGCCTGATTGTGTGTTAATTAAAGGAGAAAAACTGATGGCAATAAATACCGAGTGCGCAGAAAGCCAGGAAACACGCGTTTTACCATTGCTCTCGCCACGGACACGTGCAAAACATGATCTGTCGAAACGCAGCGATAACATTCCTCTCGTTTTATGCTGAAATGTCTGGCGAAGAACTGGATCGCCGCATCACAGCCGCCAGAGAAACGCTCGGCGAACGCCTCGTCATCCTCGGCCATCACTATCAGCGCGACGAGATCATCAAATATGCAGATTATCGTGGCGATTCCTTTAAACTGGCACAACTGGCCGCCGCACGTCCTCAAGCCGATTACATCCTCTTCTGTGGCGTTCACTTTATGGCCGAGAGCGCCGATATCTTGAGCGGAACACACCAGAAAGTCATCCTGCCTAATCCTGCTGCTGGCTGTTCGATGGCCGACATGGCAAATATCGCCGAGGTCGAGGAATGCTGGCAGATGCTTGCGGATCAATTGGGAGATGACGCAGGTATTATCCCCGTAACATATATGAACTCCGCCGCCAACCTCAAAGCCTTCTGTGGTCGGAACGGTGGCATCGTCTGCACCTCATCCAATGCACCAGCCGTCATCAAATGGGCCTTCAAACAGGGAAAACGCGTCCTGTTCTTCCCCGATGAACACCTGGGTCGCAACACTGGACTCAAATATGGCATCCCTGAGCAACAGATGACCGTCTGGAATCCTAAAGATCCGATGGCTTCTGAGGATGCCGAAGAGGAGATTGAGCGGGCAAAAATCATCCTCTGGAAAGGCCACTGCTCTACCCATATGCGCTTCAGCGTCCAACAGATCGAAAAAGCACGTGCAACCTATCCCGATATCAAAATCCTGGTTCATCCCGAATGTCGTCATGAAGTCGTTGCCGCCGCCGATCTTTATGGCTCAACCGAATATATCATTGAGCAGATCGAGCGTGCTCCCGCTGGTACCCAATGGGGTGTCGCGACCGAGATCAATCTCGTGCACCGTCTCGCGCAGGAACATCCCGATCAGTTTATCTTCTGCCTCGATCCCATCGTCTGCCCTTGCTCCACCATGTATCGCATCCACCCGGCTTATCTCGCCTGGGTTCTGGAGGCTCTGCTCGATGGTGAGGTGATCAATCAAGTGAGCGTCGATGAAGAGGTTGTTCACTGGGCTCGAATCGCCCTTGAGCGTATGCTCGCTCTGGCGTGATATATGGACTGTGTTGTAAAAAGAAAGCTAATCTGCCAGAATGGTGAGAAAAGGACAGATGCAAGGAGCAAGCAAAGGGGATAGCTTGAGGCAGCGTTTATTGCAGAACTGTAAAGAAAGACCCCCACATAGGCAAACGGGGCGGACTTACCGTAGGAAAAAATACCTATTTTCTGCGTGTCCAACCAGGTATACAGAATCATAATTTAGAAGACTATCGTTATGTGCTGACTGAGATTGGATTGTTGGAGCAACCTAAGCCGCCCTATTGCAGTAATCGCAAAATATATAAGGCCTCTGCATATCCTCTCAATAATCCGGGGAGAGGGTAGAGAGAGAGGAGCCAAAAGCTCCTAGAACGAGGCAGATGGGCAGACAAAAGCAGCAAAAAGAGGTAAACTGGTAGTATGCAAGAAGAGATTGATCTCAGCACCATTGAAGATGAAAATCTGCGCAAGGTAGTTCGTTCGCTGATGAACCTGGTGGAAGAACTCTCGACTGAAGAAAAGAGAGCAATACTTAAATTGATAGCATTATATACAATCCCAACAGCTTATGCTACAATAGAAGAGAAGGAAGAAATACAGGGAATACACCTTCCTGCCCGTTGCACTTACATGCAGGGAGCTACAACTCGCTTGAGTTTCCTGAGAGATAGGTATGATGTCAATTTCATCTCACTTCAAAGGGAAAGAAATCTTCTTCTCCTATAACACCTCCTCCCTCCGGGATAAAAGGTTATGCAAGCGCCTTATGAGCCATCTAGTTCCTTTGCAAAAGAAGTATCCTGACCTTCTCTGGTGCAACAGCAACACGATCAGCTCTGGGAGCGATACGATACAGTCCCTTCAGGCCCACTTGAACGCTGCGGTGATTATCGTCTTGCTCGTTAGCCCCGATTACCTTGCCTCTGAGCACTGTTATGAGCACGAAATGCAACCAGCCCTCGCACTGGCTAGCACAGGATCTGTACGCTTGATCCCCGTAGTGTTGCGTCCCATAGATCAAGACATCTCTCCTCTTGCTCGCTATAAATCGCTTCCTTCCAATGGCGTTCCCATGAGCCAGTGGCCTCGTCGTGATGACGCGCTTCTTGAAGTGGCAAAAGGAATCCGCCTTGTGGTCGAGGAAATTGTTGATTCCAAGACACTATACCCTCACACAACTCCTCGCCATACTTTTACCTCCACAATCTCACATATCAACACGAGTCTTTTTACGGATCGCGAAACCGTTCTTGCGCAAATCGCCTCTTCCTTCGCCTCCGCTGAGAATCACTCCACCGCCATTTTAGCTCTTAATGGCATGGCTGGCATGGGCAAAACACAAATTGCCCAGGCGTATAGTTCTCGCTTCTCTTCAGCATACCAGGATATCTTCTGGCTCAATGCGTCGTCTCGTGCTCTCTTAAGCAAGGATGTCAGTACGTATGCCACTCAACTCTCCCTCTCAGTGGAAGATGATCAAAATGAGAAGCACCTCTTTACCACGTTCCAGCACTGCCTGCAAAACAGACCAACCTGGCTTCTCGTGCTCGATTACCTGGAAGATTTCAACCTGATGAAGCTGATCGTTCCTCCTCAAAGCCGTGGACACGTTCTTTTGACTACGCGTGAGCAGAACACCGGCGGTCATGCTACCCCTATCACAATTGCATCGATGGATACCGATCCAGGTACATTGTTCTTGCTGCGTCGTGCCACACTTCTTTCCCCTCAGGCCTCCCTTGACGAGGCTCCGACAGATATCGCGCAGAAGGCCAGGGCCATCACAGATGCTCTGGGCGGCTTTCCTCTCGCACTCGATCAAGCGGGAGCCTACATTGAAAAAACTGGCTGCGATCTCAGCACCTATCTTGACCTCTATGAACAGCAGCAATTATGGTTGTTAAGCCAGGGCAAACAAGCGGCAAATGGTCACCACAAATCCGTGATGAGTACGCTCGAACTCGTCTTTCAACAGTTCGCGCAGGAGTCCGACGCAAATCTGGATTTATTACATCTGCTGGCCTTTTTGCACCCTGATGCCATCTTTGAAAGACTTCTCGTCAATGGAGTATCAGTCCTTCGCGGACCATTACGTATGCTCATCACGAACCCACAAACACGCCATCAGTCCTTCGCTGCTTTGCTCAGCTTCTCCCTCCTCTACCGGAGTCCCGATAATAGAGCACTCCTCCAGATGCATCGCCTTGTCCAGCGTGTGCTCATCGAGAAGCTTCCGCTGGAACAACAACGTCGCTTCGCTCGCCTGGTCGTGCATCTGATCAATCACGTCTTCCCAGAGGTCCGTTTTGATACCTGGGACGATTGCCAGCGCTATCTTCCTCATGCACAACAGTGCGCCACCCTGATCTCTCACTATGAGCTTACAATAAAAGAAGGAGCCCTGCTTTTAGAGCGCCTGGGTACGTATCGCTTCCAGCAGGCAGCCTACGCCGAGGCCGAAACATACCTCACCCAGGCGATGAACCTCTATAGAGATCATCTGCACGCAGACAGGCTCGATGCAGCGCAGACAATGAACTCGTTAGCGCTCCTGCATACGGAACTGGCTCATTATCAGGAAGCGAAGGAACTGCATGAGCATGCACTTGAGCTGCGAGAACAGGAGCTGGACGCCGACCATCCCAAAACGGCAGAGAGTCTCCACAACCTCGCCATGCTCTATGGAGATCAAGGGCTGTATAAACTGGCTGAGAACCTTTATCTGCGTGTACGCGCTCTGGAGGAGCGCAGCAAAGGTCCTGACCACCCCGATGTCGCCAAAACCTTGAACAATCTCGCTCTGATGTATTTGTACCAGAAACGCTACGCTGAAGCCGAAACGACCTATTCCCGTGCGCTCACGATCTACGAACGCTCCCCCTCTGCTGACGACCTTGACCTGATACATCCCCTAGATGGCCTGGGTTCCATTGCTGAACAGCAAGGAAACTTCCAGCGAGCTGAGCAGTTCTATCAGCGTGCTCTCACTCTGAGTATGAAAACAGTGGGAAAGAAACATCCTGAGACGGCTCATAGCCTCAATAAACTGGCAGGCATCGCTGAGTCGCGCGGTGATAACCAGCAAGCCGAGGAACGTTATCAGCAAGCACTGGCGATTGGCGAGCAAACACTAGAACATCCACATCCCGATGTGGCTCTCTTTCTCAATAATCTGGCCTTCCTCGCCAACAAGCAAGGACAGTACCAGAAGGCAGAGCCGCTTTACCAACGTGCCCTGAGCATCTATGAACAGATACAGGAACTACATCCTGATATGGCTCTTTTTTTCAATAACCTGGCACAGTTCTACCGGAATATACACAATGAGAAACAAGCAGAAGCGTTTTTGAGACGCGCATTAGCCATCCAGAAACAGTTCCTGGACCCAACTGATCCTGATATCACGTTGAGCCTGAACAACCTGGCAGATGTGCTGATCGATCAACAGAGGGATGAGGAAGCAGTACCGTTGCTTCATCGAGCAATCGCTATTCTCCTTCTCGGGACGGCTGGCCCTGAGCATCCACCTGTCGAATTGGTACGAGAAAAGTATGCCTCTCTTTTAGAACGCTTGCATCGAGACAAAGAGGCGAAGGAGTTGCGCCGACAGAGAACCTCAAAACAAGAGGAACCGTCTTCTACAGAATCCTCTATAGATGATCACTAACAGCATACCAACCCACTCCTCTTTTGGAGGAGAAAAGATACCAATCCCTGTACCTTTGGCCGCTTCACCCTTCGCGATCCCTTATCACCCTTTCTTTCCGGCTTTGGTTTCTCTGGCTTTTGTGTTCCAGGCTTTGGTTGCTTCCCATTCTCTTTGTGATCTTCCTCAGAAAAAGACCCGCCCAGCCTCTTTAAGACATCCTGTCTCCTTACCCTCCTTACATCACTACTTCCGTACATAGTATCAAGAAGGTGGTACAAATGGGAATCACTGATTCTGGAGATAGGCCGATAAGATACAACAAGATCCTTGCTCAGGATCTGCAACGTCTTCTTCGTAGCAGAAAGGTGAAGCGATCTGTAGGAAACTACTGAAGCAAACGACCTCCACTCCCTCTCTCCACTGATCCTCGGTTCGTCTTTTCTTCTATCTCTATATGCAGATATATCTACCTGGGGGGGGGGGTATTACGAGTGATGTCTTGCATGGAACGGATGTCCAATGCCTGGAAAACAGTGCCTACTCTCTGATTAAAATCGATATGTATCAATATTACACATTCAGAAAGCACGCACAAAAGTGGAACAGGTGATGGGTTTTCATGAACAAGAGAGCGGAGTCCTTGCCCACAGAGGATTTCATTCGCATGGGCGTCTGATAGTATGATGCCATTCATCTTTATTGCTCTCATTGATATATTCCCCAATCTCTGGGTATGTTCATTATCGGCAGGCCATACTCACGTGGATAGCATCTCTTGATATCTATCTATGGGCAGTATATGGTCAGAATGATCACCCATCAGACGATAGCAACCTTCTCTGATAAAACGACCAGAGAAAGAAATCATCCTCAACAAGAAACAGGATACCATAGAAACGTCGAGATAGGCAACTCCCCACAAAGACCAGAGGGGTCACTGAGGAGCCGTTCAGTCTCACCCTTACTTGCCAGTTCTTGGGCTTCTTGCAGATAGCTCTTACCTATTGACTGCTCGTACTTCATTTGTATGCCGACGTTATCCGAGAAACCGAGGAGAATAACCCCTTTGACAATAGGATAAGACATGTCAGTTATTATACACTATTAGGTATCTCCCCAAACATCTACGAAATTGGTGCCAGTTATAGTGGCATTTAGAAAGTGGAAGTTTCACTGCAGCATTGATGCTAGCAGGAAGCAGCACGTTTTCCAGCAAGAAAGTGGAACAGTTTCACATCCTCTCAAGCTCAATCTTTCTTAACACTACTGTAAGTGTGGGTTGCCAGATAAGTTCGCCGAAACGGGGAGATATGCGTCATGAGTAGAATTTGGCGAATTTATGGTCTTTCTGACAGTAAGCGCGATACATAAAAAGAGTGGAGGCTTATAATAAGCTTCCACCCTTTTTGTCAGTATCAAACTGTCAGACTAGACATCATAGTACAGAGAGAATTCGATTGGTGCCGGACGCAAGTTAATCTCGTTTGCCTGGTCACGCTTGAAGGCAATGTACTTTTCAAGCACATCTTCGGTGAAGACGCCACCCTCCAACAGGAAGGCATGATCAGCTTCCAGGGCATCCAGAGACTCATGCAGAGAACCGGGAACGGAACGAATCTCGCGCAGTTCTTCTGCAGACAGGCTATACAGGTCACGATCAACTGGCCCATAACCGTGCTCACTGGGTTCGATCTCGCGGCGAATGCCATCAAGACCTGCCATCAAGAGAGCGGAAAACAACAGGTATGGGTTAGCAGCTGCATCGGGAGAGCGGAACTCGACGCGCTTGGCTTTAGGACTCTGGGTGATCGGAATACGGACCGCCGCGCTACGGTTGCCCTTTGGAGAAGACCAGATTGACGGGAGCCTCAAAGCCAGGGACCAGGCGCTTGTAGCTATTGGTGGTCGGAGCTGCAATAGCCAGCAGAGCAGGTGCGTGGCTGAGAACTCCACCGATATAGTACCGTGCCATCTGTCGAGAGTCCAGCATACCCATCGGCGTCAAAGAATAACGCATTGCCCTCTTTCCACAGGCTCTGATGAGTGTGCATACCGGAACCATTGTCGCCAAAGACGGGCTTCGGCATGAAGGTAACCGTTTTACCATTCTTAGCGGCAGTGTTTTTCACGATGTACTTGTAGAGCAGCATCTTATCTGCCATCTTGACGAGCGTATCGAAGCGCACGTCAATTTCGCACTGACCTGCAGCACCTACTTCGTGGTGCTGCGCCTCAATCGGAATACCCGCTTCTTCCAGCTTCAGCACCATCTCCGAACGCAGATCCTGCAAAGTATCATTAGGCGCTACTGGGAAGTAACCGCCCTTCACGCGCATCAGGTTGCCAAGTGCGCGTGATCCGTTATGTCTGACAGCCTCGCCCACTGGTCCAATGAGCCTCATCAGAATCAACCTCGACATACTGCTTGTTGTCGGTCGACAGCATAACTTACTTGATCAAAAACATAGAACTCTGCTTCAGGGCCAAAATAACAGGTATCAGCAAGACCGCTACTACGCAGGTACTCTTCAGCTTTCTTCGCGATATAGCGTGGGTCACGGCTATAGCGCTTCTGCGTACCCGCAGCGCCTGGATGGGCAATATCACAGACTAGAGCTGAGGGTGGGAACAGCAGTAAAGGGATCTAAAATTGCAGTTTCAGGATCGGGGAGGATCAGCATATCGCTCTCTTCAATGCTCTGGAAACCACGAATGCTGGATCCATCAAATGGTATTCCCTCAGCGAACGAATCCACTTCCAGGTTGTGTAGGGGAATGCTGAAGTGCTGCCAGGAGCCCGGCAAGTCGGTAAACTTTAAGTCTACCATTTTGACATCGTTCTCCGTCGCAAATTTTAAGACTTCCTTCTGGCGTCATGTGTTATAACTCTCCTCTTACGTCTATCCCGGCTTCATTGCAGGCTGTACTGGCATGCATTGCCCCAAATCCCGTTGGCAACCTATGTATAGTATACACATTCTTAAGGCTCAGCAATAGGCTGAGTTTGATGCCTTCATTTATAATATGACTCTTATAGATGTGATACTACAGTCACTTTATCCAAAAGTTCTACCGCTTTCCCTTGTGCACTCTGCACAAATACCTGGCAGTTAAGCATATTAGCTATCAGCAACCCTGAAAAAAAGGTATACTATTTTCAGCACGTTTATACTATTTGTTACTCCTATCTCAAAAATTTGTGCTTTTTAGAGCGTTATCTCGTTCTAATATATTGAGTATACTCAATTTCTTTTATGGAGAAGGTCGACATGGATTTCTCGGATCAGACAACCACAACCTTAGCTCGTCAGCAACGTTTACTCCCGCCAATAACGATGAACATCGTTCACGCAGAACCCGCTCAGCAGGCCGCGTTCTCCTCTTTTTCATCGCATTTATCGCGGCATCCTCGTCACACTTGCAGGATTGTTCAGCTATATCCTGTTTTTCGCTAGGCAATTCTCACCCCGTCGCGTCTTCATCTTCTCCGGCTGCAGGCGCTATTCTGGTGCAGATAAAAACGGCATATATGACTGAAGTTGTACAGAAAAATTTGAATGCAGCAGGCTTACCAGGCCAGGTTACGAACGCACAGGTCTCATTTACCCATAATGGGCCAATGGTGATTACTGGCAAACATTCAACTCGGTATCCTGGGCATTAGCACTACACGTCAATTGACGGTTCACTTCAACCCTATATCAGTTCCTGCCAGTTACATCTCCATGTGGCTGCAGGCTGACCTGCAAGGTTTCCCATTACCGTCTTTTGTACAATCCTTTGAAGGTCAGATTAATAATCAGATGCAGATGAAAGTTGCCGGGCTTCCCCCAGGCTTCAACTATTGTGTGACAAATGTCCATACAGACCCTGCTGGCCTTTCTCTGATATATTCTGCAACACCCACCTAGAGACAATTTACACATAACAGGAGGCATACATTGCCTTCCCCTCGGTCTCATAACAATGAAACATCTCTAGATCATCAATGGTGTCAATATCCAACGCCATACCGATGCTATTGTAGAGTATGCTCCTCAAACGCCCTTTCTTTGCCTCCAAAAGATAGCTCTGCAAGCTACCCGGCCCAAAGACATACGGCAAGGCCAGGGGTGGTCGCACAAGTAATCCATTCGTACCCGTTCCCTCCCACGACGGGGCCAGCACAACGTCATACGAGCGGGACCGCTCGACCATTCCCTGAATATCGTGTGGATGCAGCAAAGGCAGATCAGCAGAAAGGGTCAATAGTGCAGTTGCACCAGCCGCCAGTTCCCTTCTTGCCGCAGCGTGAAGCGCAGGATTATGTCCATGCTCTTCCTCTATCTGTGCATGCGCTCCCCATGCTCAGCCTTTTCTAAGACAAATGGATCAGGGCTGACAACAGTTACACCAGCAAGCACATTACTGGCAAGTAATGTCGTAATCACATGATGGAGCATTTCAAGTACCAGCGTTTTGCGCTGCTCATGCGTCAGGGAATCGGCAAGGCGACTTTTTGCCTCATTTAACGATTTAACCGGAATCAATGCTTTATACATAAAGATTTACCTGGAAACATGACATTCGACGCGTACCTTCCTCATAATGGTACCATTTACAAGCCTGCTGGCTCCAGACCTGCTGCCTGCAAAACTTTGCGAGCCAGAGCAGCTTTTGTAGCATCATCACGCATAATCGTGTTGGTGACCATTGTAGGAATCCCAAGATCTTCTATCGCCTCGCTGAGATGGGCATCCTGTTCATCAATAACCATCACATCAAGGAAGTCACGATAACAACGTGCAACGCCGAGCGCGGAGACATCCATGCCCAGGCCACTCATAAGCTTATCGGCTGGTCCCTTGATTGGCGCACCACCAACAATTGGACTCACGGCAACAATCATCCCCTGCGCCTCATGCAAGGCATCATGAATACCCGGCACCGCAAGAATACTTCCAATACTCACAATGGGATTGCTCGGCGCGATCAGAATGGCAGAAGCCTGCCTGATGGCTTCCAGCACTCCTGGTGCTGGCTTGGCCGCACTGGACCCCACGAATAAGACATCCTGTACCTCGTCGGCACAATGGCGCTTCACCATATATTCCTGAAAATGCAGCAAGCCTGCTGGTGTCTGGATATGCGTGCTCACAGGCTGGTCGCTCATCGGCAAAATGCGTACTTGCAGACCAAGGTGCTCACGTATATTCTCGCTCACCTCGCTGAGCGTTTTTCCCTGGCGAAGCAGGCTAGTACGATGAATATGCGTGGCAAGATCACGATCACCCAGCATGAACCAGTCTTCATTTCCATAGCCGATGAGTTGTTGCATCGTGTTATAGGTATCGTTGCGAATACCCCAGCCCTGCTTCTCATCAACCATACCGGCGAGGGTATACATCACAATATCGCTATCGGGCGAGACGTGCAGACCATAGAAATCTCGATCATCGCCAGTATTCACAATTACCGTAATCTGTTCTTGAGGAACATGCTGTACGATCCCTTGCAGAAAACGTGCCGCTCCGACTCCTCCAGCGAGAACTACAATCATATTTTTTGACCCTCAATCAAAATAGACAATAAGACGATCCAACGGGAGACGCTCACGCCGCTGCGGATCGGCGGCAGCGTATCCAATCGTAATCAGTGCATGGGGTATCAGACGCTCATCCAGGTCCAGGGCCGCGCAAACCACTTCAGGGCAGAACAGGGGAGCGCACATCCACCCACTATCCAGACCCAGATCATACGCCATCAACAACATATTCTGGATTGCCGCACCCAGGCTCTGAATCGCCATCGTCGTCTCATCTGCCTGGCGTTTCTCATCTGGATAACGATCCATATCTTCAAGATAGAGGCAAGGAATAATAAGTGCGGGTGCAGTGAGGATACGCTGCATCGACTTCTCCAGCCGGATATTCACAATCTCGCTGTCCTGACCGTCCATCTCAAGGTTGGAACGCCAGTTCTCCCCCATGTGTTCAGCCAGTTGCAATTTAGGTTCCTGCTGCGTCAACACTGCGAAACGCCAGGGCTGACGACCATGCGGCGATGGTGCCCAACGAGCCGCTTCTATAATCTGCTCAAGCTGTTCATGCGTCACGGGACGCGGCTGATATTTGCGCACACTGCGCCGACTACGCAAAAGCGTGGCGAGATCATCGGTACGTGCAGGGATGGTCGCCTGCCGGGTATTTGATGGTATTGTCACGATAATTTTGTTACCTTCCAGGCGCATATTAGCGAAACATATCCGTTGCACTATCGCGTATCAATGTACGCCCATCTCCAGGAGCAGGAATATAACGTATAGCCACGGATCAGTGCAATCGGCACTTGATCGATCTTGCCCATCACTAACTCGCCTGCCGCAGCTAGCTCATCCGCTACAGCGATGGCACTGGCCTTCAATTCATATCCATAGGGATCAAGTTGTCCCCGATAATCGATAATTGCTTCCATTCCCGCGACACCAATCGCCATATTCACCTGCCCATTGCGCCAGGGACGCCCCCAGGTATCCGAAATAATTACCGCAACATCTTTTTCCTCTTCGTTCGCCAGCTCTCGTAAACGGGAACGTAATTTCTGCGCAGAACGATCTGAATCAAGTGGTAAAAGCGTCAACTCTCGCCGACCATTGACATTTGACTCGTCCACGCCCGCATTGGCACAAATAAAGCCATGGCGCGTCTCGCTAATCAATACGCCATGATCCATACGTACAATACGCTTGCTCTCACGCAAAACAACCTCGATATGCTCGGGATCTTTCCCATATTCTAAAGCAAACGCCCTTGCAAACTCCGATGCTTCTATCTCAGCAAGATTTACGACGCGCCCCTCCGCTTTAGAGACGATCTTCTGGGTCACCACGAATACATCTCCATGTTCCACCTTCAAATGCTGCTGCTGTAACGCCTCATATATGATTATGGCCCAGATCGGCTCCCGCCGGAACCTCACCGATACCAGAAATTGGGATAATTCGTAATTCTGTACTCATCAGATCTCCTTGCGTTGTATTATATCCCTTGCAAACCAATGCTGCAAAAAGGGAAGCATTGCCTCCTCACAAGGATGCAGGAGCCATAATCCATTGACATACTTCTTTTTATTCTCTCACCATCAGTGTAAGGACACGATTTATAAGCCCGTGTGCCAGCAGATGAAACTTGATAGCTATTCCAGCCGATATATAAACAAGGTATAGTTGCTATCTGGCAACTGCTTCTACATCTTACACGTTCCATAAAAGGAGATTGTTATGTCATTAGTAAAAACACTTGGGCACTCACTTCTGAGCGCGATGTTTATTTCCGGCGGCTGGGGTGCTTTTGTGAACCCCGATGGCCGTGCTCAAAAGGTTGAACAGGCTGGTATTCCCCTGGCCCGGCAGGCGACAATCCTTAATGGTGCCGCTATGACGCTGGCTGGCTCAGCCCTGGCCCTGGATATCGCCCCTAAATTTTCCGCACTGGTCCTGATTGGTACCCTTATTCCAACTACCTACATCGGTCATGCTTTCTGGCAGGAGGATGCACCTGCCAGCCGCGCAGGTCAACAGATCCATTTTCTGAAGAACCTTGCTATGATTGGTGGCCTGCTCATAGTACTGCAAGAAAAATAGAGGAAGCTCAAACAATTAACAATCCACATGCTGTGTTCTTACAGCATGTGGATTGAAACTACGTTAATAGATACTGCGTCAGTACTCCCGATGGGCTATTGAGCCAATTGGGCAGACGGCTGGGACGCATTACTCTCACCAAGTAACTTGTCCAACGTTTCACGCTTAATTCTGTACGCCTGCCTTTCATTCACATGCGGCAAGACTACAGCATCCAATACCCCTTGCTTCACCCAACGACGAACAGTCGTGTCATCCACGCGAAGAATATCGGCAACTTCCGATACAGTCAAAAGATCGCTCATGTCCTTTACTCCCTTTCAGGCAATCAGAGTCTGCGTACTAGACACATCTACGTCCAGACAAAACTGGCAATGTACAGCGTGCAAAAGCACTAGAAGAAGGATACGCAAATTTGCCTTCATTACAATTGTATAATATAATTAGAAAGTTGTAAAGGTGTATTTCGCTAATGTAACCATTGAGAAGTAAATGTCTTCTATCAAAGCCTTTTTTAGCCAGCAAGGGGCAGGTTTATAAATTACTCTCGATAGGAAGAGAAACAAGTAGAGTCATAAGCAATCTTTCTCTTCGTTAACAAGCGATTTTTAGAGCATTAATAGAGGCGTGGCTTCTTTACAGAAAAAGTTCATCGCGTAGAAAAGTGTTGCTATCCATTAGTAACTAAAAATTTGTAAGTAAAATACTTGCATATATCCTCCGTTCTGTGGCATACTGTATCTATGAAGACCTTCGGGGCAGGGTGCAATTCCCGACCGGCGGTGTCGCTTGTATACGTATTATGCAAGCCAAGCCCGCGAGTCTCTCATCGGTGTTTTTACACCGTTGAGGATAGGATTCGGTGAGATTCCGAAGCCGACGGTACAGTCCGGATGGGAGAAGGTTTATAAGTGGACCATGAAAACCTGGCCTATGCGCGTCATACCTTCCGTATGCTCACATATCCAGCGAGTAACTCTCTACGCTCTATCCAGAATAGGAAGAGTGCTCATTCATGATCTTCGTTCGTCTCCCTTACATGCCTCCCCGAGTCACTTACATTGATGGTTTTCTTTGCCCGTGTGCAAGCCATCAGTAGATCTCTGACTGAGAGGGATGTTCATGAGTGTCACAACTTCTAAGCGGAAGGACGCACACTTTTCTCTGCGCACTTCCACGCCCGTACGCGCCAGTACAGAGCCGACCAAGCCGCCACCTGAGAATGAGCTTGTCCAGCATGTACAAAACAAAGCACGTACCTCCACGCTGAGGCCAGTTCGCTTGCTCTCAGCTACGCCATCACTTGTATTGGCCGGACTCATCTTATTGGCCTGGTACGTTCTCACCACGCCAGGCCACGTATCAGCGCTGTTTCTACCTGCACCTGCTGATGTGTTCTCCACGTTAGTCTCTAGTCTGACATCGGGAGTAATGCTGAGCAACGCTCTGGTCACGATTGAAGAAAGTGTGCTCGGCTTCTTGCTCGCCCTGGCTATTGCCTTGCCACTGGGCTATGGCTTGGCGAAATCGCGCGTGCTTGCGCTAACGCTTCATCCATATGTAGCGGCGGGTCAGGCTATTCCAGCTATTGTCATCGCACCTTTCTTTTCGCTATGGCTGGGCTATGGACTGCTTCCCAATATACTTGTATGCACGCTGGTTGTGTTTTTTCCAATTCATCGTGAACACCATCCTGGGTGTGCAAACGATTGATTCCACCTTGACGGATGCTGCTCGCGTCGAAGGAGCTTCCGGCTGGTCCTTGCTGGCCCACATCGAATTTCCTCTCGCTCTCCCCGCTCTCCTGGCCGCTGTTCGCACTGGCTTCACGCTCTCGATTGTAGGTGCGCTGGTGGCAGAGTTTGTTGGAGGAAGTCAGGGCCTCGGTGCGCTGGTATTAATGGCAAAGAATCAGTTTAACACGCCATTCATGTTCGCCACCGTTCTGGTGCTGGCAGGATTGGCAGCTCTGTATTATGGAATCACCTGGCTGCTCACGAAAGTGGCTGAGGCTGTGTACTAGTCGGGCAAGCACACGCTTTCCTATCATATACGAATGGAGAAATACATCGATGTCCAGGCGTCATCGTTCATCTATACTGCTGTCCTTTTTGTCTCCGCTGGTTCTGCTGACTCTACTGCTAACGGCCTGTGGAAGTACAACCACCGCGAGTTCAGGTTCGGGTAGCCAGAATGCAGCAACAAAAAATCTTACCATCGGCCTCGGCTACATCCCCGATGTGCAGTTCGCGCCATTTTATGTTGCGAAGAGCAAAGGCTACTACAGCGCGGCGGGACTCAATGTTACGTTTAATCATGGCATCGTACCTGACCTCTTCGGCTCAATGGTCGCTGGACGCAATACCTTCGTTTTCGCTGGTGGCGATGAGTTGCTGGCTGCTCGCGACAAAAATATTCCAGCCGTTGATGTTGCGACCATCTTCCAAAAATATCCTGTCAGCCTGATTGTTCCTTCTGACTCGTCGATCAAGACGCTGGCCGATCTCAGAGGACATACTATCGGCATCCCTGGCGCATATGGCTCAACCTATACAGGGCTGCTGGCACTCCTCTATAGTGCTCACTTAACAGCTCTCTGATGTGAAATTACAAACTATCGGCTTCACACAGGTTGCGGCCCTGATAAGCCATAAGGTCGATGCGGTCATGGGCTACTCAAATAACGAGGCGCTACAATTGCCGCGAGCACGGCTTTCCGGTACACACCTTTAACGTCTCCGATTACCAGCCGCTCGTCTCGAATGGCATTATCACGACTGAAGATACCTATCATAAGCAGACAGCGATGGTAAAAAGTTTTGTACAGGCAACCCTCAAAGGATTGAAGGATGTGATTGCTAATCCCTCTGCCGCTCTTGATATCTGTAAAACGTATATTCCTACACTGACCGATACAACCCAGGCGCTTAAAGTGTTGAAGGCCACGATTCCTATCTGGCAAGGCAACGGCCAGTTAGGATATAACGATAATGCGACCTGGCAATCTATGGAGCAATTTCTGGTGGCACAAAAATTGATTGCTCCGGTGAAAAATCTGTCTCAGGATTACGTCAATCTAGCAAGTTCGTAGTATTCTGCATATGGGTGGAGTGTGGCCTGATCTTATGTGTAGGGTACATGTGAAATCGGGCCATACATCTCAACGCTTTAACGAGGAATACTACGCGAAGCCTCGCAGGCGCGGGGAAGTCAGAGATCATTAAGAGATAGAAACTTGAAGCCCCTGTGCGTTTAGACTATTTAAATCAAGGTAGCGATCTATCTTAAGCGTGACATTCTTCATTACCAGGTTTTTTACTGTGCCACCTGCCACCAGAATAAGCAGATCTGCTTTGTTGACAAAGCTGCCTATAGCAGTAGTAAGATCGCTAAGCACTGAAGTTTTGATCGTTACTCCATTCGCGACTGCTACTCCTGTCGCGACCATAGTGAGCGTGAGGGTGCTGAGAGGTTGGCTCAAGCGCATCCCATAAATGATATTTGACGCAAATGTGAGGGTAGGATGAAGCGGATCTGGGAAGATGCTCAGGTGTGCATTTGTACCATCGATCTCGCTTGCTCGCAACGTTAAAACGCTTGATGCCGTGAAAATGGTTGGTTTCGCCGCCAGATCAGTAGTGTACGAGATGGTGGTCATCGGCCTGGTTGTGTCGGTTTTTGGTAGCACCGGGCCACTGGCGAAAGTTGGAGAATGTCCTCTGAAGAGCAATACTTCGGCCAGTACGGCTATAGTTATAAGTAGAAGAAATACTTTGCGCCAGATGTCATGCACGTTTTTAACTCCTGATAGCAAAAATACGATACCGATAGATAGAAAAACAAAAATTGGAGCGTGGGGCGGCAAATCCTCCCAGGTCTAAGACACACGATTTCTTTGCCGCACTCCCACTTGAAGAGGGACATATTTTTTATGTTAATGTGTAATAGAGACTGACAGGCCTGGCAGTGTAATGCTACTGACGAGCAGATATGGTGAGCTGATGTTCGCGTTGTTCAGTATTGCGCTGGGTGCTGTGAGATCCAGACTATTGGGTCCAGTATTAATGGAGAGGTTCTGGAAACTTGTTGAGCTTGTACCAAGAGCTGCGACATCAGTGGTCAGGCCAGTGAGATTTGCCGGTGTATTGCTGCCTGCCGACATTTTTACTGTGACGGTGCCAACAACCGGAAGCGTTATCTGTTTAGTGATAACTAGATTTGTAATGGTGCAATCCATCTGGTTCACTGCTACTGGTGTGTTGTTATCTGCCTGCGATACTCCCGGATACAGATGAAAGTTTTTACCATTGAGCGTTCCAGCCTGGATCGTGAAGGGAACGGGGACTGCGGCTGCCATTGCTATTGCGCCTTTAGAGACCAGGCTCATCATCCCGGTAAGCACAAGTAATGATACCATCAGGACGAGCCAGAATATTTTGCGGTCGGTTCTACCAATTGTTGGCATCATCGTGTCTTCTCTCGGTTCCATAGCAACTATGCGCATACGTTGTGCCAGCTTATTCAGGAATTCTCTCTGGCGCGGAAAGTCTGGATCTTTGTCGCTAAATTGTCCCATAGTGTTTTGCTCCTGTCTTTTATGCGGTGATAAAGCGGCTTGCAATCTCTTTCGGTCCGCCTTTCATCCGTTTGAGTAAAAGGACGATTATAAATATAAAGAGAAGGTGGCCCTGCAACTGGTTTCCAGGCGACGCCAAGCGAACCGCCTATAATACCGAGTAACATGCCTATTCCTAATCCACCAAGCGCTACAATGAGGGAGACCAGGGAAAGTACAATGCCAATTGCACCGGTGATGAGTGCATACGATGGGGCAAGCAATTGGATCAGTCCCATCACAAAAAGTAATGCTCCTACCAGCAGTCCTGCCCATATACTGTTGCCTGGTAGCATTGCCAATTGTAAGAGACTGCTTGGTCCCCAGAGAATCAAGAGGCCCGCGATCATCATAAGAAGCGCTCCCCAGAATGGACGTCTTTTACGCCACAGGCGGAAGCGGGACTCTTGTCGCCGGGGCCGCGTATCAGGAACGGCCATGTTCAGAATCCTTCCGTGTTGTTTCTATATCTCAGCAATGAAGCATAACGCAATGACATATACTTTTGTATAATGGCAATCGTACTTAAGTGGGTAGTATCTCTGAAAGCAAATGCGCTAACCGATAGTGTGGGTGAAAATCATCAAAGAGTTATTGACTGGTTGCGCGTAGATAAAAGGGAAGAGCTTTCTCTCCATTGACGCTGAGGATGTCAGTCGTCCAGGCTTCATTGCCATATGCGTCTACTCCTTTTTGCCGTATACCATAAAATAGCAGGTTACAACAAATATCCTTCTTTAAGTGGTCGGAAGGTGGCACTACAAAAATGACTGTCAGTCATTCTTATGTAAATTACTATAACTAAGACAGGGAATTTTGTCAAGTGAAATAGCCTGAAAGGGGTAAATGGTCAATGTAACCCCATTGCGTGGCGTATAAACCGTACGGTTTCCTCAATGTAGGTTTCGGGAGCGGTATGAGTATCATACAGATAACATTCATCTATCGCGTAGTAGACCAGGCCGACGATGAGAGTGGCCGTTATACGGGTATTAAGGTGTGCGGAAACATTCCCACGAACTTTTTCTCTTTCGAGCAGACCAGAAATAAGATCATAGTAAGGGGAAAAGATGCGTTCTCGCTCCTGGGGGTGTTCGCTCCAGGGAATACTGGAGTGCACGACTCCCAGGACATCGCGATACTGACCAGTAATATCGAAGGCGGCGCGGATGCTTTTACTAATCCATTCATCAGGTTGTTTCGTCTGTGAGTATGCCTCCAGGATAGTAATCTTAATCTTCTCCTGCACTTCCCCAGCCAGTTCGACAGCGATGGAGACCTTCGAGGGAAAGTAGAGGTAAAAGGTACCCTGTGCTACACCGGCACGGGACACGATCTCGGAGACGGTCGTTGCTTCGTATCCTTTTTCCGCGAAAATTGCGCGTGCGGCTTTAAGTAATTCGACGCGACGTGTTGTTTTACTTTTTGAAATTCGTCATCAAAATAACCTTGTAGCCTTTATTCTTCTGCCAGCTATTCCTGACAAAATGTTCTTAAAGCATAGCATAGGAAGAGGGAAAAATGCAAAGATGATTTTTTGAGGGATCGGTCTTCGTCTCCGGGCTATCGCCCACATAGGCATACGGATCGCTTCCCGTCGTGTTGGTCTGTACCGTGTCCGCTTTGCTAAAGCGTCCACTTACCGGATCATAGTACCGCGCATTGTCGTACAATAACACCCGCTCAGACTATCCAATCGTTGCCCCGTGAAGCTGTAATCGGTTGGCATCACCTGGTCGTTGTAACGCACCTGTCCATAGGGCAAAGAGTTGTACCGCTTGCACACTTCCATCAGCATTGAGGGCAATACTGTCACTGCCCAAAAAGTCGGGCACCAGGTAGGAGAGGATCGCTCCCTTACGCATCGCTACCCGCTGGCCCGCCACACTGTAGTAGTTGGTGACGGTGGAGACCCCTGCCGTGATGCTCACCTCGCCGAGGCTATCAAAGGTGATCGTGTCCGTGGTGCTCGCCGCTCCATTGCTCGTCGTGTTGCTGCGGCGCAACACCCGGTTCCCCTCGTTGTCGTAGAGGTACTGCTCACTCTCGTTGAGTCCACTAGGCGCGGTACAGCTATTCAAGCGTCCCATGTTGTCGTAGCTCATCGTCGCGCCCGTC
This sequence comes from uncultured Chloroflexia bacterium, assembly GCA_963731415.1. GTDB lineage: Bacteria > Chloroflexota > Ktedonobacteria > Ktedonobacterales > Ktedonobacteraceae > JACDAE01. The sequence continues at coordinate 52,370 of CAVSVN010000010.1, read as the reverse complement.
TGAGTTCCTGCGGCACAACTCTGGCTACCGGTGGTATCGGTGGTGCGACAGGTCATCTGCACCATGGCGTCGTATCGTCTTCACAATGGAGGATATACAATAAGACTGGTCTCAGAAATGCAAATACTCCCTTTAGAAAAAATCATTTCGGATTGGCAAATATTCAAGGAAATCAAGGAAGGAGGCTCCTGGGATGATTTTTTCCCTTATTACTTCACAGAGGATGTGGTCCAATCAGGATGGCAAATCGGACCAATTCAACCAACCTGGTGGAATCTTCACTGGATTCCATTTGGGGGAGATAGAGCCAGGAACGCTTGCTGCCTTGATCTGGACCCGGCACAAAGAGGTTCTAAAGGGCAAATTATTGATTGGGACCATGAAGCTGGACCATCACGCGTTGTGGTCTCAGGCTTCCTGGAAGTTCTCTCTACCTTTGCAGACGATCTCGACGCTGGAAAATATGGAGATACTCCTACTGGATTAAGCTACCACTTCCCACGCTAAGCGAGGCATTCTCTCTACGCTCTCTTATACGCTTCTCTCGACTCAGTAGAACGTCCTAGTTGAAATAACACCTCTCCTTTGCTCTTCCAGGCAGAGGGAGATGTTGGATCAAGGGCAAGAGCCTGCTCATACGCTTCAAGGGCTTCTTGATAGTGTCCGAGACTTTGCAATACAAGACCTTTGCCATTATAACTGTACATAAAATGAGAATTGAGTTGCATCGCTTGATCGTATGCCATCAGTGCTTCTTCAAACCTCCCTAACTTGAGCAAAATATTTCCTCGACCATTTGGAAACTCAGCCGATTGAGGGAAACGTGCTATGGCGAGATCACTTATAACCAACGCCTCTTCATAACGCTCTAATTGGTAGAGAAGAGAACATTTCCACTATAACTAAGCATATAAGTAGTATCGAGTTGAATGGCTTTTGATGTTTAAACTAAAAGGTAGCAACAGAACTCCGTAAGAAGTTCCGTGGCAAGGAAAGATTTCCCAAAGAAAATGGTCCGATCAGTATCAAGATGGAACCAGTTGAGGCACCTTTGGCTTCTTGAAAACAACGGGAAAACGCGTCGCCTTGCGAACGCTTGCCCCTACCTACCGACTTGCCTTTCGATTTTCCGCGAGGTTTGGGGGGCTGGGTCGGAGTTCCCAACTGGTGCAACAATTTGTTGATCCCGCTACGCACCTGTTGCAAGGTGATCCGACGATGGTTGCTCTCCCACTGGCGCAACTCAATCTCAACAAGATCTCGGGCCAGAAGCAGATGATTATGAGCAATGGCGACAATTTGGCTCCAGCGCTCAAATTGCTCTGGGGTGCGCAAGCGAGGCTCGTCCCACAACAAGTGTTGTTTTAAGTACCCTTTTGCTTTTTTTCAAGGCTCACAAGAGCAAGGTCGGCAACGGCTGTAGCCACGTCGTTTGGAGTTAGTACACCTACTCCCAAATTGGTGTTGTCCCTGGAAAGATGGAGAGCACAACTATTTCGCGCTTCTACTGTTATTCCGGGTCACGATTGTACAGAAGCAGCTTTACGTCGTTTTTCCACTTCGGCGATAAGATCCTCCAGCGGCATCAGAGCCAGCGATTCTAAGCGCAGATCGGCATGAGCCAGGTCAAGCTGGTTGGTGACGGGATTGGGAATAGCCACGCAGAAGATGCCAGCGCGTTGTGCAGCAAGAACTCCATTGGGAAAATCCTCCAGGGCAATAGCGTCTTTGCCGCGTACCCCTAAAGCTGAGAGGACACCGAGATATAGTTCGGGATCAGGCTTTTTGTGCGTTACCTCATCGCCACATTTCATAAAATCGAAGTAATCGGCGATGCCGAGGCGCGATAAATGGCCATACACCCACTCGCGAGAGGAACTGGAGGCGAGACCAATTTTCAGCCCAAGGCGTTTCGCATCGTGTAGATAGGCTTCAACACCCGGCAGGAGAACTTCGGCGGCAACCAATTCCAGGTGACGTTGACGACGACGAGGCAGAATATCTTTTCGTTCTACCCGGCGACCTATCTGGGCTTCGAGATAGGCAACAGGATCGAAAGTATCAGCACCACTACCAATACATATTGCCCATTGCTCTATTGGCAGGTCGGCGTTATATTCTGTATAGATTTCGCGCCATGATTGTAGCTCGGAGACTTCGGTATCAAGGATAAGGCCATCAAAGTCGAAGATTAGTGCGTCCATCAATACTCCTGATGAGAATGTACGATTGATACATCGTGTTTTCTTGTATTGTACAACATGATTTATGGAGTGGACGTGTCAACGTGGCTCGGAGGGCGGGCGCATCAACGTGGCCCAGACTATGGGCGCGATAAATCTGGCCCCTACCAGGGGCGCGTAAAATATGCTACGATGCATAGTATGATTTTCTTGCGTAGGAAGGAAAAGGTGTATGCGTCGTATCTGTGTCTTTGCTGGCTCGAATGCAGGCATTCGTCCAGAGTACCAGCAGGCTGCGCGTCTGTTGGGTCAGGAGCTGGTTGAGCGAGGGCTGGGAATGGTGTATGGGGGTGCAAGCGTTGGATTAATGGGGACAATTGCGGATGAGATGAGAGAAAGAGGTGGAGAGGTAATTGGAGTTTTACCAAAGGGATTATTTGTGCGAGAAGTAGCACATGCCAATCTGAGCGAATTGCACGAAGTTGGTACCATGCATGAACGGAAGGCATTGATGGCTGACATGGCCGATGGATTTATCGCATTACCGGGTGGATATGGCACCTTTGACGAACTGTTCGAGATCACAACCTGGGCACAGATCGGTCTGCACAAAAAGCCTATTGGGCTACTCAACGTTGAGGGCTATTTTACACCGTTGCTGGCACTGGTCACACATGCCACCACAGAAGGCTTTATCCGTCCATTCCATACCCACCTCTTGCTCCATAGAGAGGTACCAGGCGAACTGCTTAATGCCTTCGCCACATTCCAACCACCCGACGACAATGAGATGAAGTGGACAGAGCTACCGCCACAGCGCTAGAAGACAGGGCCGAAAGGGTCTTGCTCAATGGTGACCAGTTATGTATAAATAATACATACTCACGCGTCACCAATCCATTCTATTATCCGTTAGAGAAAGATGTAGCGTATTTGCATTCTCATCCATTGCGAAGGAGTGTTTCATGCCGGATTTCATTCCACCAGCGGCACAGAGCCCACGGAATACGACGATCTTAATAGTCGAAGACGACGCCGATATCGCCCAGTTTCTACAGCAACTCATTGAAGAGGAAACACCGTATCATACAAACGTAATCGATAACGGCAAAGTTGCGCTAGAGCGGGCACCGGATCTTAACCCTTGCCTCCTACTGCTCGACTACCGTTTACCAGGTGTCAATGGCCTGGAGTTGTATGATCGCCTGCAGGAAAAGGAAGAGATCAAAGGTGTGCCAGCAATTATGATGAGTGCAACACTGCCAGTCAAAGAACTAGAACAACGCGGCATTTATCAGTTACGCAAACCAATGGACATTGGCAGCGTACTACGTATGATTACGCATGCCATAGCTACCTATGAGGAAAAAAGTTTGCAGCAACAGTACCATTGCTCATAAAACACTTACACCTTGTACTGGCGCTATCCGTTATGCGGAAGAATCTGATACAATAGAAGTATCCATGGAAAGTCATGGAAGGCATAGAAAGCGCGATCAAGAGAGGTGCATCGTGGCAGATAAAGAACAAAAAAAGGTGCAGAAGGCTGCACCGAAGTCTAATAAGCAAAAGAAAGAGGCGCAAAGAGAAAAGAAAGCCGCAAAATCTGGCAAAACTCTCTCATAACACCTTCTTTCTTATACAGTTCTGGTGGAAGTGCGCAGTGTTATTCTCTGGCTACCTCCACCAGAAATGTACCAGGGAACAAATTTCTTTCCTTTCCTCCCCTGAACTGTCGCATTCCCCCGCGCTAATACGTTATCATAAGTAGTAGACAGACAAGCAACCCTTGGAACAGAATTGCATAGAAACCTATATGCTTGACACTTTTGTTACAATGCGGATGGAGAGCGTTTATGAAATGGGGGTGCGCATGCAACAGCCAATGTCCCACGATGCATACAAACGAGACACCACCCCGGAGCAATGGATAGAAAAAGCGGGGATGAGACCAGACATGTATGAGCAAGGTGACCAGTGGGCAATACTCCGACATGAAGTAGAAGAGGGGAATACCCCTGTCCCGGAGGAGCATATTGGGACGGTCTGGGAGCAACGGAATACAGAGGAAGATACGCAGAAGAATAGTGTGCTCTTATCAGAGCAAGACTCGCTGATAGAGGCACAACATCACGTCGATATTGTGGTTGTCGGCGTTGGTGGAGGCGGTATGAACGCGATCAATCGGATGATCGCGACAAAAGTGCGTGGAGTACGCTTTGTGGCGATGAATACCGACGCCCAGATACTCGCGCTCTCACCAGCTTCCAATCGTATCTGCCTCGGTCAGCATCACACAAGAGGTCTGGGAGCAGGTGGGAACTCCGCTGTTGGAATGCGTGCGGCAACCGAAAGCACTGCAGAGATTCGTGCTGCGCTGGGTGATGCCGACCTCGTCTTTATCGCCGCTGGCATGGGTGGAGGTACGGGAACGGGTGCCGCTCCCATCATCGCTTCAATTGCGAAAAAACTGGGTGCACTCACGGTTGGTATCGTGACACTACCATTCAGCTTTGAGGGTTCGCGTCGTCGTCGCGTCGCAGAACAAGGATTGACAGAGCTTGCCACAGAGATCGACGCCTTGATTACCGTGCCCAATGATCGCCTGCTCTCAACAATTGCACGCGACCAAAATCTCTCGGATGCTTTTAAGGTAGCTGACGACGTATTGCGTCAGGGGGTACAGGGTATTGCCGAGGTAATTAATGTGCCTGGTATGATCAATGTTGACTTCGCCGACGTTCGGAGCGTCTTACGTGAGGCTGGAACGGCTTTGATGAGCATCGGGCAGGGTAGCGGACGCAATCGTGCACAACGAGCAGCGGAAGAGGCTGTGGCAGGGGGTTTTCTCAACGTTACCATTCGTGGTGCCAGGCGCGTTCTCTTCAATATTAGCGGTGGAGAAGACATGACCTTGTTTGAAGTCAACGAGATCGCTGAACGTATTGGCGACGCCATCGATAATGCTGCTGATATTACCTTTGGTGCTGTGATTGATCATACGCTGAGCGATACTTTGCGTGTCACCTTAATTGCTGCTGGCATGGAAGAAATACACACAATGCGTATCCCAACGATCCATGGAGAGAGAACGGCACAACAGGCGCGTATGACGGGAACCGGAGGAAGAAATGCCCTTCCAGCGCAACAACCTTCCATTCCACCGCAGCCATCGCGGTCAACACCGGTAGAGCCAGTACGCCCGGCACCGACAACGCCGCCGCCGACACGGTTACCACCACCTCTGCGACCAGCCAGCCCTCCTCCAGGAAGGCAGCAGCGTAGCCTGGATGATCTGCGGGGATTGCGCAACATGGGACGGCGTCATGAAGAGGCAAAACGGCACAACGACCGGGAAGATGAGAGCATTGATGTTCCACCGTTTCTGAAACGTTACGATCGTTAGTTATTGTTGATTGTCGTCTGAACTTACCGCTGGGCGCGATCAATCTGGCCCCTACAAGGGAAAAACAGGGCAATGCTTGAAAGCTATTGCCCTGTTCTCTACTATTCTACCTACTACTCTTTCGGTTCAAGGGCAGTGCGCCCACGCTCACCACCTTTTCTCCCAATCTTCGAGTAAAACTCGGAGCCCTGCTGACGTTTCGTCGATTCGCCGCCCTTTTTGCCTATTTCGGCGTAGAATTGTGGCCCACGTTTCTCTTTTACCGTTTCACCACCCTTCTTACCGATTTTAGAATAGAATTCTGGGCCATACTTCTCTCGTACCGCCTGGCCGCCATGCTTCGCTTTTTGTGATCCTGGTTCTGGTCCTCGTTTATTGTTTGCCATAGAAAGTCCCGCCTCTCTTAAACTTCGTACACCCACCTGTACCCAACATACAACAAAGCGGTGAGACATTCTAATCAGAACATCTCGCTGCTTCCCTACTGCGACTGATGTCCACGCGCCTGCGCCACTCGATTAGCAATCAGTGCAGCCGTGATACCTGCACCAACGCCATTATCAATATTCACCACAGAAAGACCTGGCGCACACGTTTGCAACATCGAAAGCAATGCAGCAACACCTTTACCACCTAATCCATAACCAATTGACGTTGGTAACCCGATAACAGGAACAGGAACCAGCCCTGCTACGACTGAAGGTAAAGCTCCATCCATTCCGGCAGCAACAATTATCGCGTCAACTCCATCAGTGAGGAGATCACTCAATGGAACCATTAAGCGGTGCAATCCGGCAACGCCCACATCATAGATGCACGTTACCCGGCAACCCATCTCTTCAGCGATAAGAGCTGCCTCTTCGGCCATTGGAATGTCAGAAGTACCAGCACTGATCACTCCAATATGCCCCCCTGTGCTTCTAGGCACATACTCTGGTCTGTAAATGACCATCGCACGAGCAGCATTCCGCATACGAATAGTATAGGTATGAAACGCCTCTTGAACAGGGGCAATAGATACAGAAGGTATGCGACTAATGATCGCCCGTCCTGTTCCAACTAACAATCCCTGTGCCATTGCGATGATCTGCGAGGTTTCCTTCGTTTCACCAAAAATGACCTCTGGCGCACCTTTTCGTTGCTCACGTCCACTATCAGGACGAGTCTCAACTCTAGATGACGAACGATCAGGTGTTGTGTCCTGTGCCTCTTGCTGAAAGCTGGACGAACGTTCCGTTTCATCCTCTTGCTCAGCAGCATGTTTCTGCTGCAAAGTTTCTTTATCCGTATATCCAAATTGTCCGTTGCTAAGCAATTGATGTAACAGTTCTAATTGCCCATTTTCCTCATGATTCACAAAACACACGCCTTTCAGAGGTTATCTCTTGATAAACTGGAAATCCCGTAACCCTTCCAGTTTAGCACAATCCTTACCCTGTCAGCAAGCCATCGGCAAGATACGTTCCGCTACCACTAGTCGCTTCCCCTTCAGAAAGAGAACGGGATGCATGCGCACCCATCGATTCAACACGTTCATTATCACCTCATACACAACTACTCTTTTCTATGGATAGCACAAGATTTACATCAATTCCTTTCATCTTATGTAGCAGCGAGAAACATACTTTTACTATCACAATGCCCATTATACACGATCGCACCGTATCAAACAAGGGGTTACGAGAAAGATGAAAGAATAGTAATAATCAAGAGAGCTATTTTCCTGATCCTGCGTCCTTTTGGGTGAGAACGGTGGGAGAGATAGGATCTTTTTCCTGAAAGTACTATCCATTTTTTTAAAAAAGGTAAAATATGAGGAAAAGCTATTGCAGGAGGTGGTTTTTCATGAAAACATTTCATCCCTTACCAGGATGTATAATAGCCATACTTTCTCTACTTTTGCTTGCTACAGCGTGTGGGCCAACGGTCAACCAGGTCAAACCGCAACAGACAGTGAGTATCGGGAAGACATTTCAAACGCAGGCGACTCCACTTCCAACGGTTCCGCCTTATCGTTGTGGAGCATGGACATCAAATAACGCACCCAACAGCTTCAGTACGATTTTGGTACTGGCGAAGTTAACAAAAAATATAAAAGGTGTTGGAGGGGCAGTCGCAGCTGCAACAGTTCATTTTGCAGGAGGTGATGTGACACTTGACACACAGCCAACCAGTGATCAAGGTGGTATGGTAAGCTTCACGCTCCCGTTAGAGGGACGAGAACCAGTAGGCATTCCAGCGACCATCAGTGTCTCATTCACTCTCGCAGGAACAACCGTACAATGTTCACAGGCCTTTTTCACACCTCAATAAGCGTTTGACAGCCAGGGCAAAAATGGGCGCTGCGTTGCGCAATCACCATACGTTCGATAAGTGTGCCACAACGCAGGCAAGGTTTGCCAGACTGCTTATATACATGTACATGAGTATAATTGTCGCCAGCCTCTCCCCAGAGATCGCGGTAATCATTGAAAGAGGTTCCTCCATGCTCAATGCCTGATGCAAGTACCGAGATAATGCCTTCGTGCAATAAACTGACCTCGGCTAATGTAAGCGAGTCACTACGTCGTAAGGGGTGAATATGCGCATAAAAGAGCGCCTCGTCAGCATAGATGTTCCCTATACCAGCCACAACCGTTTGATCGAGCAATGCTTGTTTGATTCCTGTTCTACGCCGCGTAAGCTCACCCACCAGATGTACCACAGTAAATTCAGAACTAAATGGCTCTGGCCCCAGATCACGTAACGCTTCTGCCTCACGCTCACAAGGCCACAATTCAATACGGCCAAATTTGCGTGGATCGGTAAAAAGGAGACGACGCCCATCGGCCAGGTCAAAGCAGATACGACAATAATCTGTTTCTCGACTATATGAATTTTCAATGCCGTTCTCTGGCATAAAGGAAGGACCACGGGTATTCCAGGCAGCGGTATCACTTACCTGCAAGCGTGTATCAATCTGCCAACCAGGAGGGAGCAAGAGAAAGTTTCCGGTCATACGTCGATGGATAGAAAGAAAAAGGTCGCCACTCAGATCGAGCAACAGGAATTTGCCACGCCGACGTACACCTTCAATACACCGTTCGCTCATCTGCAACAGAAAAGAGGGGAGATCTGGATGGCCCACGGTACGTTCCCAGAAAACATGGACCTGGCTGATTGTAGCTCCAACAATGCTCGCTCGCAACTGGCGTGCTGTATATTCTACCTCTGGTAGTTCTGGCATATATTCCTTCCCAAGAGACACGATGCATCTATTTCCTGGATCAACAGGTAAATCTACCCTATCCTTAGGTGCTTCAGAAAAATAGAATAGTGATGGATTTTACGTACAGGATGTAAAACGGCTTGCGGAGCCTGTTTCTATGGGTTCAAAAACGTCATTGCGTCCCTGGGTAGGGGCGTCACCTTGCGTGCGCCCTGCCACCCCACAACACGCTTTGAGTGGGAACCGGGGCGCACGCAAGGTGACGCCCCTACCCAGGAAAATGCGCGATGTATATCGGGATAGTTTCTCAAAAGCTAGCGCTTGATCTTTAATGTGCTGACGAAATTAGAGGCCATCGCCTCGTATGCTTCTGCATAATATTCTTCAACACGGCCAGCATCACAGAGCATTGCCAGGTTCGGATCAATAGGGAGTTGACCAAGCAAAGGAGCTCCTGTCATAGAGACCAGTTCTGTACCATTGCTGGGACCGAAGATTTCATAGCGTTCACCGTTGGGCGTCTCAAAGTATCCCATATTCTCGACCACACCAACGATTACGCCTTTGAGCTGGCGCACCATGTTGATACATTTCATCACAATCATAGTAGCAAGCATCTGTGGAGAAGAGACGATCACGATACCATCAACTGGCAGTGATTGTAAGACGGTCATAGGAGCATCGGATGTACCAGGAGGCAGATCTACGAGCAGATAGTCCAGCTGACCCCAATCAACATCGCTATAGAACTGCTTGATTGCACTGGAGACCATTGGACCACGCCACACGACAGGATCGCTCTCCTTCTCCAGAAACATGTTCATGGACATCACCTTGATACCACCCTTGCTAGTCAAAGGATCAATGCCACCAGTGGCAGACTTCGTCGGCTGCCCATGTGTACCAAACATACGAGCGATGCTGGGGCCAGTGATATCACCATCCAGAATACCCACACGCAATCCCTGGCGACGCAACGAAACAGCCAGAAGACCTGTGACCAGCGATTTTCCCACTCCACCCTTACCGCTCATAATGGCGATGACTTGCTTGATCTTGCGATCTTCCCCGCCAGGAACCATAGTTAATGGGATACCGCGCCCAACAGGAGCCTTTTTAGGAGCAACCGAGATGGACCCACCATTAATGGAGGCATTCAAATCTTTTACCAACAGATCGAGCTTCTCCGGGGTAAAGCGATGCGTACGAGCACCTCCAGCTACACTCTCTCGTGCTCCAACCGCACAGGCTGTGCAGGGCAGACCATGACCATGGAAGACTTTGACCGTTGCAGGATATTTCGTGACAACATCATGAATAACCATATCGGCAGTTATCGTTTCCGCCATATTTCCTATCCTCACGCACGACATGGGAAATAATCCTCCTTATGTCGCGCTCCTTCTTGTTAAATTGATCTATTGAGATAAAAGAACTAATTCCGACCTATTCACTCAGATATTATAGCACACAGCCTCACCATAAACCAACAGTCCTATCTCGGCAGAATATTTTCACGAGAGAGAGTAATCCCTTTTCATCTGAAAAACGTTCCAGTAGAGAGACCCGACTGAGTAGCGCTTCAGGATGGCAAAAAGCTACTCAATCAATAGCCTTCGCGTATTCTTTACACTGCTCCTCATCCTTTAGCTTCTCTAAAAACGTCTCTTTGAAGAGAGCAACAAGAACATCAAGGGGGAATGTTTTGCCTTTATTATATGTCATCGAATTTTCATGCTTTTTATACTGCAATTTTACCATGTCATCTTTTTTTAAGGATAATAATCTTTTGACCTTTAAATTTCTTAATAAGTAGACCACGCAATACACAATCTATACTTTTTTCACGTGGGATAGATCGCTTTTCCTGTTTGCGTTTATCCATCAGGGTTTGTGTTAAGTTCCAAACATCCCTATCAACAATAGCAACATGGTTATTCGGGTATACTTTGTCACCCGTTACCCAGTCACCTATGTAAACGCGATTGCGTAAAATACGCTCTAACGTAGCTATAGAATGAATACGATAGCCTCCTGATACATGTGTCAGTGTACATTTTGAGTGAGACAGAGGGTCTTTGTAGCTAGGGAAATGATAGCCTGGGGCATCCTCTAACTCATGAGATAACGCCACCAAGTTGCCACCATAAGCAATTAACTTATGGAACAGGTTATTTACGCTTTCAATCTGTCCCTCTTCGGGAACATATTTTTTGTAGGTTAGACTATGTTTATCTCCTCTATCAGAGGTATAGCCGATGTTGACAGCGCGAAGAATCATACATTCCTTGATCCGATTTATGAACACGCATAGGAAGCATTCTCTTGTTGATTTGGGTATCAAACGCTTTCCAGGCTTGCTTACAGGCTTCTATAAACGCTTCTCTATTGTATTCAATCCATATGTAATAGCGCCTGTAATCTGTAATAATGATGATATGGTGTTCATCACAGATACGAGCGAACTTCACAACGTTTTCTAGATATCTGTCTCTGAACAATCGATCTTCTAAGAAGACATAAACTGCTTTAACCACTTCGGCTATAATATCTTCTGTGAGTTGTGTAATACCTATGCGCTCCCCTATTCCTAGCGTTCCAGATACCGCAAAATCTTGAAAGTATTCAATGATCTGATGCTCTTTCCAACCATATGCAAGGATGTGTTTTTTCTGCTCCTCAATCTGATAATCATACGATGCAGTACGGTTTTGCACCTGGAATAGAGATGATTGTCTTCCATAAAGAGCAATGTTAGAATCCAATGGCATTTCAGGAAGCGGCTGCATAGATTGCGGCTTCTGCATCGATATCATGATGTTTTCTTTATTTAGGCGTTTTCTCTTGGGCTTGGACTGGTTGTTCTCCATCGCTACCATTTGTGTTTGTCCCTTCTAACTCTTGTATTTGTAAGGCTAACTGACTGTGCTTGCCCCGCTTTCCTGGAGAGAACAAATGGGTGGTTAGGTCATCAATTCCTCATACTGTGAAGGGCTCAGATACCCCAAAGAAGAATGACGACGTTGACGATTGTAAAACACTTCGACATATTCGAAGACGGTCGATCGCGCCAGAGTCTGTGTGAGAAAGGTGGCACGAGAGATACATTCCCACTTGAGCGTGCTCCAGAACGACTCCATCGCGGCATTATCATAGCAATTCCCAGTTCTGCTCATGCTCACGATCATTCCCGATTGTGCCAGAATCCTCTGATACCGTGAGCTGGTATATTGTGATCCACGGTCAGAATGATGTAACAGGCCGCTCGATGGATGGCGACGATGCAGGGCCATCTGAAGCGCATTCTCGACGAGTGTCTCATCTTGGACGGGAGCCAGAGCCCAGCCCACCAAAAACCGTGAAAACAGATCAAGAACTCCAGCCAGAAACAATGGGCCTTCTTGCGTCCTGAACACGGTGACATCCGCGACCCACTTTTGATTGGGAGCGGTTGCCTCAAAGTGTTGATCCAGGACATTCTCCACTTTCTGATGCGATGGATCTTGTCGGGTCGTGTGAATACGGTGGCGTTTGTTGCGTGCACACAGCCCTTCTTCTCTCATCAGCCGAGCAATCCGCTTGCGTGAGCACCGATAGCCGTGCTCACGCAGTTCTGCATGAACGCGCGGGCTTCCATAGCGCTCTTTGCTCGCTATGTACACCTCTGCAATGGCATGCTTGAGATGGCCATCTTCTCGTGCATGGTGGCTCTGCGGGCACTGTTTCCAGGCGTAGTATCCACTTGTAGAAACGCCGAGAACGCCACAGAGCCGCGAGACCGGATACTCTGACTGAGTATCCGCAATGAATTGATACGTCATCGCTCTGGTTTCGAAAAGATGGCGAGCGCTTCGGACAGAAGATCTCCAAATACCTTGATTTTTCATTAGAACTTATGTACCATTAAATATGGGAAGCACAGTGGGATAGCTTCCTGTTGGCAATGATCCTGCAGAACCCTTCCACGCTTTGGAGCTTGACTCTTGAAAAAAACTTGGGGGCGTGTTCGCACACCTGATAGGAGGTTGAAGGCTCATACTTCTCGTCCGAAGTTGGTAGAGGCATGCCCACAGGATCGCGCTTCTCTCCCCGTAAGGGGAATGGCAAGAACGGAAGCGATGGGCGAGACGCACATGGATGTGAGAAAGGCGGACTTTGCTCATGCCACGAAAAGCCTCATCTCATGGCACCGGAGAGCAGAAGCCTCTGCTCGCTCACGAAACCCTGTATGTTGGAATCGATATTGGCAAGCGAACCCATGTCGCCGGCTTTCTTGCCACCACCTTGCTCGCCCGTCATCAGCGTTTTGAGCATTGTCCCGCGTTCTCTTTCGAGAATTCTCGAGAAGGATTCCGCTCACTCATCGACCGCATCCAGACGTATGTGCCGCTGATCTAGATCCAGGTTCTGCTCGAGGCTACAGGTCACTATCATCGCACCTTGATGCAATATCTTCAAGATCTCGATATTGCGGTGTACATGTATCCACGTTCAGAAGCGGCGAGAGGGACTCCTCAAATCGGACAAACGTGATGCGTTTGGCCTGGCGAACCAGCTCTACAATCAATTGGAGAAAGGCATTCAGATGGATGATCCTCTCCAGGCCGTTCGCAGGCTCGCTCCTCCCACTGAGGCTGCCGCACAACTGCGTGGAATGGTCCACCATCATGCAGAACTAGTTGTTGAGAGTACCCAACGCAAAAACAAGCTGACCTCGATCTGTGATGAATTGTTTCCAGAGTTTACGCGCCTTTTGCGCAATCCAACCTTGCCGACAGCACTCGCTTTGCGTTCTCGGTTTCCAACTCCAGCCCAGCTCGCCCTGGCCACCTTTGCCGAAATGCGCGAGGCCAGAGGGCGAACGTGTAGTGTCTCTGATGCGAAATTGCTGGAGTTGCAGCGCTTGGCTGGACAAAGTATTGGCATCAAGGATCCTGCTCGCGTGAAAGGTCTCGTCTTCGAGCAGAAGCAGCTCATTGTCGAACTGAAACTGCTGGGGGAGCATTTGGAGCAACTAGAGCAAGAAATGGTTCAGATTGTCGAGGACTCGCGCGAAGGCAAGATTCTCACCTCCATTCCAGGAATTGGCTTGCAGGCCGCTGCAGCGCTCATTGCGACCATCGGCACCATTGCCAATTTTGAGCGTCCTGCTCAACTGAAATCGTACTTTGGATGGGTTCCCAAAATAGCTCAATCAGGATCAAGCCTGGACTGGAGCCGCCTCACTCCACGTGGAGTCCGTCAAATGAGACAAACGATGTATTTAATTGTATGGAGGGCAATCCAATGGGATCCTGATTGGAAAGAGGTATACGATCGCTTGATTGCACGCAAATGCCATGTGGATGAGAGAACGCGCCGTCTGGTTGGCCGGGAGAAAGTGATTGGCCGACTGGCTGGACAAATGACATCCGTTGTGTATGCGCTCCTGAAAAAGGATCAGGAACTGCTTTCACATCTGGCACCAGGAGCCATACCACCGGAGCCTCAGCTCTATGACTCGGCATTACACCGAAAGCATCGTATGGGACACTATCAATCATCCAGGTCAGGGGAAAGGCCACGAAAGGAGCTTCAGTTTCCAGCAAATTAACTCATCAAGGAGAGATCCTATAGGAGTTTTTTTAAAATATCGCGCTCCTGTCGTAAGATCTCGTTTTCCCGTCGGAGCTGGCGCATTTCCTCTTCGGAAGGCGTTTGATGTCCACTGCCGGGAAAGGCATCCTGACCATGCTCACGCATTTGCTGTTTCCACCCGTGAAGGGGATTGTCCCAGATGCCCAGGTCCCGTGCTACCTCGGCTAATGGTTTCCCGCTGGTTTCTACTAAGTGGAGGGCTTCTCTTTTGAACTCAGCAGTAAAGACTCTCTTTGCTTTTCCCATCGTGCTCCTCTTTCATGGCAAGTATACACGCATTTCATCCCTCCAGGAAAGCGGGTCAAGCACACTGCACACATCATCCAGAAACGTATGGAACCGAAACGTCGTCAGTGAGTTGTCGAGATGATCAGTAGCTACCAAATCACTGGCTTTTTCATGGAAATCAAAAAAGAGAGGACGAGCAAATGGAACGTAAAGAGCTGTTAGAGATGTTAGATAAGAAGTACCCTGGAGGCTTTTCTTCCTGATCGCCAAAGAGCGTGGGTGTTCTCTAGCCTGTGCGCTTGATCGAAGCTCCGGCTTGCTCTGGGCGGCAAAAGCGAGAAACCGAAAAAATGGGTGTCGAAACCGCCCATTTTTTTTGCCCAAAAATAGGATGTCAGTCTTCATTCCAGTCGTTTGCGTGCTTAATGAAAGGCGACAAGCAACCTGTAAGTCTCCCTGAGTAGCGAAACCATAACCTATCGCACTTGAGGAGCCTTACCGCATAAAAAGTAGCCATGAACCAGGGTATCTGGCAAAGCACAACACCTCTGCATAGTCGCCATATTGATTAGCAGTGAAAGACTGGTAGAAACTTACAGTCATCAATTTTGCTATTCCAGGCATATTGCCCTATTGAAGATTGAGGTAGCAATACGAGCACAAAAGGACTGTTTTGCGAGGGGACCTTGAAGAGGACATCTCCCTCGAGGGAATTACTATTCATGATAATCCCAAGAGTATCATCGATGTTTAAACGAGAAGAGGCATAACGTGAAGGAACAGCCTCTTTGTTTCCTACCGGATCGATTTCATTTCCTGTGAAGGCATGATGTTCTCCCGAGGCATCGAAAACAGGAGAGGTGTATACAACAAACCGCCCAGGTAAGTTGTCGGAAGAGGATGTGGGATCCGAAGTATTTTTGTTAATTCTGACATGTACCACCAGAAATGTGGTGCCCTTATCATCTTTCAAAAAATGCATTGATTGCACTTGTAATTGCCATATACCATATGTTATAGCTTCACCCATGTTTTTTGTGTATGTCATCGTAGGATCGTCAATGGTTACATATCCATAATAGGTGCCTCGATTCCATTGATAGAGGAGCCACGCAGGTGTGCCAACGCAGAGGATTCCACAAAGTATCACTGGGAGTGCGATAGCAAGAGTGATGGCCATCACTTTCCCTGCTACCCTGCGAGAGCGCTGCTGAAGAACTGGCTGCGGCACGTCCTGGTTGTTCATACGTCATTTACTCCTTGCCTCTCTATAATTTCCAAGAAAAACTGTTTGAAAAATGATTTCCTTATGCTCACAAGAATAGCGGAGAAAAGGGTGGAGTGACATGGGGCAGGTGACCTATATTTTTGAACTCTTCTGTCAGAAAGATATGTGCAGGCCAGGAGGGTCTCTTTTTTTTGTCTTAAAATAACAGAGGATAATAGACAATATTGTTTTTGATATCGTAAATGTGGCCCTTTTGACAATGACAAAATAGACTAGCAGGGCGAAATTGGTCTACTTTGACAATGACAAAATAGACCACCTGTTTCTCAGAAATGCGAGAGAACCAGGTGGCCGGGAGAAGAGGAGGAGCTAGGTGGGGTCCGAGGGGGGCGTGCCTCTGTCTAAGAAGGGCTGCGAGAGCCGATGGCGATAGCGATAGGATTCCCCAGTAAACTCTAAAATATAGCCTTTGTGCGTCAAGCGGTCAATGAAGGCTGCCGTCATCATCTCATCCGCAAAGATCTGATTCCACTCAGTAAACCGTAAATTACTCGTGATAATGATAGAAACACGTTCATAGAGATCAGAAACCAACTGAAAGAGTAATTGGCTTCCTTCTTTCTCCACAGGGAAAAAACCCAATTCATCCAGAATCAGGAGATCCAGCTTTTCAAATTTGGCCACGAAGCGCGAGAGACGCAAATTGTGCTGCATCACCATCAACTCATCTACCAACTTGGCGGTGCGATAGAAGCGCACACGTTTGTTTTGCCGACAGGCTGCCAGGGCCATACCGATAGCCAGATGGGTTTTGCCAAGTCCCGGCGTGCCCACCAACAAGAGATTCTCCGCTCGCTCCATATAGCCCCCCTGGGCCAGTTCCAGGACGTGCGTTTTTTGAATACTCTCCACTGCCGTAAAATCGTAGGAGCTTAACTCTTTGACAAAAGGAAACTTGGCTGCGTCAATGGTCCGTTTAATCTTCTGCGCTTTTCGGTGACTGATTTCTGATTCACTGAGCGCCAGCAAAAAACGCTCATACGGCAGCCCTGCACGTGTGGCATCCTTGGCGTAAGCTTGATAGTTTTCCCGGAACGCTTCCAGATCAAGTGCTTGCAAATACATTTCGAGCAAAGCTTGGTTCCCTTGCTCTTTCATCGAAGGGATTTGTTGCATAGTGATCGGTCTCCTTTTTACCAGGACTGTTTCAACAATTGATCATATTGAGCAAGATTCACCTGCTGGTTTTTTCCCACCGCATCCAGGTCAGGACGGTGAGAAAGATCCAGATCTGGTGGAGGATCGGTAGAGGGAGTGCGGGCGTGACCTTCAATCTCATGAATGCAGTAAACCACTCCATCAAAATGGACACAGCGCAGTTGCAGCGCGTGCTCAATGGCCTGGCGCATCACCTCGGCTGAGTAGGTCTGATGGAGTTCTAAAATCTTGACGAATTCTTGCACGCCGCGACCAGTGGGCCACTTTTGTCGCAGGTCAGCCAGCATCTCATCATAAGCAGCAGGCCAATTGCGTTTCCATTGCCTCATCGGTTTACTGTAGTCGAAGGCTCCAGGACGCTGCTCAAGCAATGGCAAGTAGTGAAGAGGGTCAAGGATATCCTGATAGCGTCCGTAACAGCGAGGATGACTGCAAAGCCTCTCCACGCCATCCCAGATCTCGACGGTAAACGGATAGGCTTTGAGGGTGACTTCCCGGCGGGCACGCTTGACTGGAACCGAATAGCGATTCGTCTCAAACGTTCCCTGGCTGTATGGTGTCAGGCGTACCGTTGTCATCACACAGCATTCGTAGGGGGAGCGGGGGATGGGCAAAAAGTGCTAGTGTTCTTGCTCCCAGGCTTGTCCAATGGTTATAGGCTCGCGCGCCACCTGACGGAGATCTTCTTGGAGGCAACGGTCCATGATCTGCTTGTTCAGCTCGTCGTAAGAAGCGGCTTCAGGAATGGGAACGAGAAAATTTCTCCGTGAATATCCTACCCCATGCTCAACCTGGCCTTTTTCATGACCCTGGCCAGGGGTGCAAAAATGCGACTCGAACAGGTAATGGGAGCGGAAGGAGACAAAGGCACGCACTTCCTTGCGGGGGCGACCAGCTTTTCCTGAGTGCTCAAAGACGATTTTGACGGCAGTTCCCAGATTGTCATAGCTGATCCGGTGAGGCACGCCTCCAAAGTGCTCAAAGGCTTTTACATGGCCATAGAAGAAGCTTTCCTGCCGCTGGGTAGGAAATCACCATTGCGAAGGTTCGGCGCAAAAAGCACAACCGCATGATGAACAGCTGCACCTTTTGACGCTGGCCGTCGATGATGGCCACGGCTTCTCCCCAATCGACCTGAGCATCTTGCCCTGGATCGTATTCTAGTGGGAGGAAGACATCAGGGGCGCGTGTAGCCTGTTTGTGACGGCCAACATACTGACGGATGGTCGATTCGCTTCCCTCGTAGCCTTCTGCGGCAATGATCTCAAAGATCCGATGCGCCGTGTAGCGTTGTTTGCGGGGAAGCTTCGCGTTTTCTTGCAAGATCGCCTCAACGTGCTCTTTGTAGGGGCCAAAGACCGGCATGTGTTTCTGACGCCGGGTTGCCTTGAAAGGGTGTGCATCGTTGGAAAGCGCATTGCGGATGGTAATACGATTGCGGCCTTCTGCTCGCGCAATCTGATGGATGCTCTGTTCTTCGACGTAGTAGCTCCGTCGAATCCGTTCTCGATCCTCTTCGTTCATTCTCACCACCCCTTTCTTCCGTGTTGCGAGTGGGTATGAAGACACGTGCCTGGCACGGCTTCTTCGCCAATAGTACCAAACCCTCCAACAATTTGCAAGCACCATTGCCCCTTTGGGCAATGGTGCTTGGTGGCTCTACGATGCGCCATCCAGCCCTTGATTGGTTTTCTCCCCTGATGCTCGCGAGTATTTACACGAAGGATGAGCTAATCGTTGCATACTGACCCTTTGCGGGTAAAACCTTGAAAGCAGGTCCAAAACCTAGTATGCTAAGAGTAATCCATCCTGTTTAACGAGGTAACGGATATGTCAGCGCCGAGAGCGTACCCACAACTGGCAACACATTCAGCAAGATACTCTGGACCGCAACAAAAGGTATCTGAACGACTGAGCGGAGAGGGAAAATTCTCATGACTCTTCATTTGCGTGAGATTACGAGAGAGAATTGGTCTCAGTGTACTCAATTACAGCTTCATCCAGATCAGCAAGATTTTGTCTCTCCTGTTGCCCTTTCCCTTGCTCAGTCCAAGTTTGAGCCTGAACGGGTCCCCTTAGCCATCTATGACGACGACACACTCGTCGGCTTTCTCATGTACAATGATCATCCACTTCATGATGTTAGCTATCGCATCTCACGAGTGCTCATTGATCAAAAGTATCAGGGTCAGGGCTATGGCCGCCAAGCGATGGTGCAGGTGATTGAGCGTATGCGGCACATTCCTGAGTGTACAGAAATCCTCATCGAATATTCTCCTGAGAATACAGTCGCAGCCCATTTGTATACCAGCTTAGGATTTGAACCCTTAAGAAAGACCGAATACGGAGTCGTCAACGGGAAATTGGACTATGATATTCTTGCACGGTTACAACTGTAACAAAGGGGCTTTCCGCCACTCTTGATGATGCAATGAAATGCTCTTGTGCTGCACAAACGAGATGTTGTATGTGAAGCCAATCGCTGGTACATTACCAGCTTAGCTTCTTTTTTTGTACACACAAAAAATCGACCTCTCCTCTTGATGCCAAGTGGCCACGCAACTAGGGCTAATCGTTGGGATGCTCTTTGTTTTTACTGCCTCGTGGACGCCGCTGGACCGCTGGGCGATAGTGTGCCACATCGTCAGCAAGAAAATAGAGTGCCCGTCCGGGCTTCTTAATCGCTTTTTCGTGCTCAATGAGTTCCCCCTCATCCCCATAGATATACGCTTTGAGCTTTCCAGTCGCCGCCAATTTATGTATCCAGGATTCAGAGCACCCAAGTCGTTTGGCCGCTCCCTTGGTATTCAGAACCTGTAGCGTTAGCATGAAGAACCTCTCTAGACTTGTTGAGTCATTTGAGGCTATGGTACTTCTTCTCCTGGTGAGGGTCAAGGTGGTCTATTTTGACAATATCAAAGTAGACCAAATTCCTTTGAGGTGGTCACTGTTTTTGATTGACAGTTTTTGAAGGGGGTCTTTTTGTTGACTGTCGAAAACAACCAGTACTTATAATTGCTATTAATTGCTATCTCTATTCTTGTCTCACAATACAACAAAATTGGAATTTCTGTGATAAATATGATATTGGCCGTCTCTGATGGGATAGCAATTTTAATCACAGCCTGGATTTTAATAGATAGGAGCAAGGAAGAACATACAGGTATTGAAGAGATTGAAAAAGGGATAGCATCAGGAAGTAGTATATCTCTCTCTTCTCCTACAACTTATCCTCATCGTCGAGAAATATCGAGAAGTAAGCGCCATTCCCAAAGCTTATCTTTCAATAATTTATCTGAAGGACAATTTATAGATATGCTTACAAAAAGCGACCGGGAGCTTATGGAAAGTAGTTTTATAGACCTTTGTGCATCAATATCCTCAGCCACGAATACTGAACAAGAAGGGTTATGGACTCCGGCTCTATCCAAGTATATTGCTCAAGTTGATCCTCAAGATTTGCTGAACCTCGAGTGGGCCACTGAACGACATTATGGGACTCTTATACGTCAAGCAAGGAACAAGGAAGAACTGGATTACCTCTACTTAATAGGTTATGCTCGTGTCATTAGTCTGATGATGAAATTTGAAGAGCATATGGGCTATTCTCTAGATGATTTAGATTTTATTCTAATTTTGCTTGAAAAGCATATCAAAAATAAACATAGCAGCCCAAGGATTCTTGAGGTGGGATGTGGAACAGGGGATCTTCTCGTTAATTTGGCCGAATGTGGCTATCAAAATACCTTTGGTATTGATATCGCTCCTGCCGCTATTCGTCTTGCTAAGAGCAAGCTTAAAGAGCATAATCTAGCTACCGAGAATATACTTTGTACTTCCCTTGAAAGCTTTTGTACATCATATCCAGATGCTCAATTTGATCTGATCATTCATTGTCACGTTATTGAGCATCTACCACTTGAATGGATAAAACCGTTTTTAAGCCAAATATTCAAATGCTTAGCCCTTAATGGTTATATGGTCGTTATCACACCTTCTAAATTAACAGGGCCTCACGACAATACACGGTTTTTCAGATCCCCTGGGGTTGATCCAGAGGGCCTACATATACAGGAATATTCATTATCTGAACTTCAACAACTTTTATCTTCAGCAGGTTTTGGGTACTTCATGGCAATGAACTCCCTACCTTATGCTAATAAATACTGGGATAATCTCTCAGAGGAGAATTTTCAAGCAAAAATTAGGATGGAACCTTTTATTGAGAACATGGAATGGAAGCTTAGAAAACCGCTCGTGGACGGTCTCTACTTCCAAGCACTTGCCTGCAAAAAATTAGAGAACTTCACATCTTGAAATGACTTTTTAAGGCATTTTTCTTGTTATGTTTCTATATATTTGAGCAACAATGTAAGCTTGTTTTGCTCAATATCTTGACTCTGGTGATAGCTTCTTTGCGTAGAAGAGCCGAACCCAGGGACAACCTATATAATCCCTACTGGGATATCCCGAAACTACCTGATATAACTTCCGAAAATGATGTCAATCCGGTTATGACCCAGGCAGCGACTCACATACAATGCCGCATCTCGGTCCAGATCAGCGGACTGTAACCGTCCTTCTTTCGGCGGGAGTGGACGCCCTGAGCGCAATTCATAGAGATCCTGGGCGAACTGGCGACGGAAACTATGAATATCGGTATCGGGCAGCCTGTCAAAGACATGCGCATCTGCGATCACGTCCTTCAATCACGGCTAAACACAATGGATTCCCGGCCTGGAAACACTGGCACCTCCCGCCACTTCCCCCCTTTGCCTTTGATGACCCGGACCACCAGGCGTTGATCGATCTGGTCGGACATAGATATCTCTCACATACAGATCGCGCAGCTCTTCCCGACGCAATCCACAGGAGAGGCAGAAGTTAATGAATGGCCGCCAGTTGTCTGGCTGAAAATGCTTGTCACGAGCTGCAGGGTAGCGTGAACGTTTAATATCCTTTTGCCGACGTTTGGGCAGTTCGACGCTTGCGGCCAGTTGGCGATTGCTAAAGAACATGCGCAATGCTGAACGTTCTGTCGTGAGCGTCCAGGCACTATACCCTTTTCCTATGCGTTCGGTAAGATACCAGGACGCCAATTCATCAGCACGTTCCCTAATGACATTGAGGTCACGAACAGCATGCACCTGGCGACACCATTCAATGAAACGCATGACGATCTTTTGATAGCCCTCGCGTGTCTCAAAGGAATGGATCTTGCCATCGGTAAAGGAAATCAGCAGATTCTCCTCGCCCTGTGCTTCTGCTTTAGCATCCGCCCGTTTCTCGCCATCGGCCATCAGCGTCTTGAAGTGCTGCACCGCCGCATATTTTGCTCCTGGTCGTTTGCCCATGATTCCCCCTTGAAGAGCTATTGGCCTATCAGTGTTTTCCTGACGAAAAAGTACGACGTACCATATACAGACGAACAAACCTTGAATTTGAACGAATTTTGAGTATGCTGGTGGATGGAGGGGCATACTGGTGTAGCTAGCCGGTGAGCAGGAACCGCAGAACCCTTGTACCATATTGGAGCTTGACTCTTTTCAGTTAATTGGGGGATGTGACTCGCTATCCTTCATACGTATTTGAAGGCCAAGTACTTACTTCTTGTCTGTATTTGGGTATGACACATCCACGGAACTTGGCCTCTCCACCCAACCAGGATCTGTAGGGCGGTGTCTATTTCATGCAAAGGAGCATGGATCTATGTCAAAGCACTCCTCTTCATCCGCGCGCTTGAAAGCCGTTCCCTAGCTCGCTCATGAGTCTTTGTATATTGGGATTGCTATCGGAAAATCAAAGCATGTTGCTGGCTTCGTCTCAACCACTCTTCTACAGCGTTACCAGCGGTTTGAGGGATGCCCAGCCTTTGTTTTTGAACAATCTCGTGAAGGGTTCCGGGCTCTTGTTGAGCGCATTGAGGTGTTGGCTCCCCTTGAGCAGTGCTCCATAATTATGGAACAAACAGGCCACTACCATAAGCCTCTGGAGCAGTATTTGTTAGAGCTTGATCTCTCCGTCTATGTTATGCATGTACAACGCCGTCCTAGCGGGTTGCTCAAAACTGATAAAAGGGATGCGCTTGGCCTGGCAAATCATCTGTACAATCAGCTTGAGGAGTCGAGAAGGAAAGATTTTGACCTCTCTTCCTCCCATCGGTCCACTCCAGGCAGCCACTATCATTGCATCCATTGGATCGATTGCCAATTTTCGCGACGCGGCTGCCCTCAAAGCCTATTTTGGCTGGGCTCCTACGGTGACTCAATCAGGAACGACCCACAATTCTAGTACCCTGACATCTGGTGGCTCGCGGCTCATGAAGAAAACCATGTATCTGGTAGCCTGGATGCCATTCGTACGGAGACGCAGTGGGCGAAGATCTATGAGCGATTGGTTCCACTGAAATGCCGCTACGATGAAAAGCTTCAAGTTTACAAAGGGAAAGGAACTGTTCTAGGGAGAATTGCAGGACAGCTCATTTCTCTGATTTATATGTTACTGAGGAGAGACTATGAGCTGTTAAGCCACCTCGCCCCTGGAGCCAGGCCTCCAGAGCCTCAATTGTACGATGCCGAAGTGTATAGAAAACATCGGACTGGTCAGTACCAAGTTGACCGCTCTCGAAAAGTCGTTAACCAGGTGGTGCAACGGCCTGCACCGTAGGCTTTTCAAAGCTCATCTGTAAGAAATTACATACATATTAACTGAGTCTGAGCTTGCCCTATCTCTTCTTTCATACACGTAGAACAAGGTTCCTCTTCCCAGAGAATGTCTGTTTCTCTGGCACTGTCTCCAACGGTTCTTTTGTTCATGGCAAAGAACGTGAAAGATATCGAGATACACCCAACGGCCTCTAGAGCCACTTCATCTAAAACTCATGCGTAGTTATATGGTACGTCGTACTTTTTCGTCAAAATCGCACTGACAGGCCTGCGGCAAAACTTTCCACTGAGGATACTTGTCTTGCAATTCCATAAATGCCCATGGGCCTCCACAATTCTCAATGGGTCCGCGTCGTTTCCCTGCTGTGCAGATGGGATAACGCTTCGCGGGATCAAAGGGAAGAACCTGTTCGAGACGAATCTCGTGCTGCCACCAGTCCGTCAGGTCATACTCATAGACCCACGTTTCTTTGCAGCGGAAGTGAAAGTCACGGAGTTGTACCAAGCGGGGATTGTCATCGAAAATGCTGCCGCCAATCCTCCCGATCCCATACGGCTTCCCACGAATGAGGAACTGATGTAAATGATCATCGGCCCAGCCGAACGCTACTTGCAGAGTATTATGAAGCTCGGCAATTGTGCTGTCGCTACGCACGAGCAAACGACGCCAGATCTGAGGGCTGATCTTCCGTATCCAGATGCGCAGTTGATAAATTTCAACTGCTTTGTCTGTACTCTCCATTTTTGCTCCTCCTCTGCTCAATCTCTCTTCTTGCACCACAATATAATCGCTTCATTCGTTCTTGCACAGAGGAGAAGGACTCTTTGCCTACTCGGAGAGCACCTCGGTACGGGGAACCTCATGCATTAAGAAGCCCAACAGTTTGCCCCCAATCTGGAATGGCCTCCGACCTCTATACTGCACAAAAACGTCAGTCAGGAGAAATGATTGAATATCATCACATTTAAGCAAAGCTGTGAACGTTTGATCGAGGAGGCAGAAGATGATGATGAATGTAACGCCTATCGGGAGATCGTGCGGCATATAGAGACCCATCGACCAGAGAAGAATGGTCTGATCCTTGATTTAGCACATATGGCACAAGATTATGAGCAGCGAGCTGGGCAGATTCGTCAGGTTGCTCCGCTCTCGATGCTCGTAGATACCCTGGAGACGAAGGCCAGGATTTATAAAGAGTCGATCCAACAGTTGGGAGGACTACGCATATGATGTTTGACGATCTGACCTCGACGCAATCCGAACTCATCGGACATGTGAAGGCCGCATGCCAGGCAATCAAGTTTTTGAGGAATGTAGAACCGCTCGACTGTCTGGAAGGCAAAGAGCACTATGCTGAATGGGTCCAGCATATGAATAAACTCAACATAGCGCGAGTGCGCTTAGGGATGGCTGCTGAGTACCTGCACACAGATCTCAACAACTTCAATGATGCCGTTATTTATGCAGCAAGGCCCATGCCCATGGTTGGAACAGGAACTCGCAAGAGGACGAGAGCCCTACTGGGCACAACAGGGTATCAGACAATTTCGACCAAAGTGTGAACTAGCTCATAGACAGACATCACGACGATCCTCTATGATAGATCTATAATCTTTTCTATATAAAAATAAAAAAAAGGATAGAGAAATTTAATGAGACAAATTCATCGAGTATCATTTGTGAGCGCGTTCATTGCCATTGCTTTAATGGGTCTTTTGGCCGCATGCACAACGACAACTGCGACGACAATAACAAGCAATACGTCTTCCACTCCAACTGCGACGACGATACTAGGCAGTACGCCTTCCACTCCAACCACAACACCTTCCACTCCACCCACGACGACGACGAAAACAGGCACGACGCCTTCCAATACACCCGCTCCCAGCAACAGTACCAAATCATCGACCCCCTTTCAGGTCACCAGTATCGGAGTATCGGCGGGTCCTAATCTGAGTGGGTATCGATGTGGTACGACCTTCACGGAAAGCTACACGGCAACCTTCACTCTTGCTCCTGGGGGCCCAGGTGGCACCATCCTTTTCCAATATACCACCAACAACGGGCGCTCAAGCAGCGCCACGAATTCCCTGATAGTCGCCGCCGGCCAGACAACCGCTACCTTCGTCTTCAAATGGTCCGGGATGCTGACCGTGAGTCACACGGCTCCTGGAATCGGCATGGTCATGCTGTTGGCACCGAGTCAGATGATCTCTCCAGCAGCGACCCCACCTGGTGGAGTCGGTGCCTGTAGTACGATGTAATCCTGTCGTTTGAACCAGAAAATGGCTCATGGCCAACGTTGGTGAATACTCTCTGCTTGCTACGCTCGATACTCTTCAATAACGGAGATCAGCTACCAAACGGTATTCACCAATGTTGATACTGGTGGCGAAGTCGATATGTACGCTCGATATTCCACGATGTTCCTCTCGAACTGAGCATGATTTTTGACTTCGCCACTAGTATCAGGGGGGCGAGTATGAGCGGACCGGAAAACCACGCTAAGCCAAAAACAAGCACAAAGGATGAGTATCACTGAGCAAACGAGCTGCAAATAATTTACATCGGGAACAGTGCATGACAGGCTTTTGCCACATTTCCATGCAGAGTTTGAGCAATTGGAACACCTAAAATTCCTTAGCGTGGTTTCCCGGTCCGCTCATACTCGACCCCCTAACAGCTTTGCGTAAGCCTTCTACAAAAGGAGCGTTCGGACCATTCTGGGTCCAGGACCCATTGAGTGACCGTTTTGGCCAGACGGAGAACGCGTCGGTGTGTATTGGCTTTGTATATCTTCTGAAATACTTTTTATCTATTTTTACCTGTATTACTGTTGGCTTAGCAGGAAAACGGGGGATCAACGTGTTGGAACCCCTAGAAAGCTTGACAGAAAGATGGCAACCGGGTATACTTTCACTATTGTCATAGTTATTTAGTTATCTAATTAAGAGAGGAAAACAGATGAGTGCAGAGGAACGGAACATCGAGTTTTATCTGGATAGCCGTTCAGGTGTTGCTCCCTATTTACAACTCGTTCATCAGGTGAAACAGGCATTGCGATTGGGATTTTTGAAGCCAGGAGATCAGTTACCAACGATGCGTGAGGTTGTAGCGAAACTGGCTATTAATCCCAATACGGTCTTTAAAGCCTATCGTACGCTGGAGCTTGAAGGACTGGTAGGAAGCCGTCCTGGTCTGGGTACGTTCGTACAACGTACTCTGGCTGATCCTTCTCTTGAAAGCCATGATGTTCTCCGTCAAGGTCTAGAAAACTGGTTGCATGATGCTTACGCAGCTGACCTGAAAGAAGAAAGCATACAGGCTTTGTTTGATCGTACACTGCAAGAATTTAAAAAAAAGTATGAGGAAGGAATTGCATGATTCAAGCATTGGAAACAGTTCATTTAAGCAAACGCTATGGTCGCAAGTGGGCTCTACGCGACTGCACGTTACAGATCCCTATTGGGTGCATTGCTGGACTGGTAGGCCCGAATGGCGCGGGTAAAACAACGTTGCTTCATCTCATCACAGGGCTGTTGGCACCATCGAATGGAACTATCACTGTCCTTGGTCATACACCTGGCAAGGATATGAAACAACTTTTGCCACGCATTGGTTTCGTTTCACAAGAGCATCCACTCTATAAAACATTTACCGTCAAAGAGATGCTCATGGTAGGGCAAAAGCTGAATCGCACATGGAATCAAGAACAGGCATTGCAACGTCTGGAACGCCTCGGTATTCCGCTTCACCAACAGACTGGGAAGCTGTCAGGTGGACAACAGGCGCAAGTTGCATTGATTCTCGCTCTTGCCAAACAACCAGAACTCTTGA
This sequence comes from uncultured Chloroflexia bacterium, assembly GCA_963731415.1. GTDB lineage: Bacteria > Chloroflexota > Ktedonobacteria > Ktedonobacterales > Ktedonobacteraceae > JACDAE01. Next base: position 24,759 of record CAVSVN010000010.1, on the reverse strand, counting down.
TCCTGGATGAACCGGTTGCCAGCCTGGACCCTATCGCCCGCCGCGAATTTCAGCAAACGTTGTTGGACGCAGTGGCCGAACATGGCATGACGGTGCTCATTTCTTCGCATAACGTTGCCGACCTGGAGCGCTTCTGTGATTACCTGGTAATTATGTCTACTTCACGTGTGCAGTTTGCCACCAGGGTCGATTCCCTTATGCAGTCTCATAAGATGCTTATTGGACCGAGGGAGCGGATGGAGTCCGTTGCCAGAACGCACACCATTGTAGCGGTGAATGGTACAGGGAGGCAATGTGCGCTGCTTGTACAAACGCATGGGCCTCTTCTCGATCCAGCCTGGCAAGTACACCCGGTCTCATTAGAAGATATTATTCTCGCTTACCTCTCCCAATCCAAGTCGGCTCTGGTCGATCAGAATGGGAGAACATTGGAGGTTGCGCAATGATCTGGTTGACATGGCGTCAATATCGTATCGAAATACTCCTATTAGTGGTTGGATTGCTCCTTGTGGCCGCCATTTTGCTCGTGACGAGCGCAAATATTGTCTCCTTTGCGCATTCCGTAGGAAATATGAGCTGCTCATCTAATAAATGCACTGTTGCGCGTCTAAACCTGCAGGACTATATTCAGGGAAAAGCCTTTGGCGGTTCAGCATTCTATTCTCTCTTCCAGTATGCTCTTCTGGCTTTGCCTGCCATCATCGGTATGTTTTTTGGTGCACAGATAGTTGCACGCGAACTGGAACAGGGTACCTATCGCCTGATCTGGACGCAAAGCATTTCATGGTCCCGTTGGTTACTCGTCAAAGTAGGTGGAATCGTGGCGTTACTCCTCTGTGCCACTATCATACTCTGTTGCTTGTTCCTCTGGTGGAAAACACCGGTCGTTCCTACATTGTATAGTCTTTGGGATCGTACCAACTACGATGTATGGAGTCTGCCTGCGATTGCCTATACGCTCTTCGCGTTTACCCTGGGTGTTTGTGTGGGAACAATCGTGAGGAAAGCGGTTCCGGCGATGGCTCTTACCTTAGTGATTTTTGTAATCGTGCGTATTCTGATCGAAGTCTTCTGGCGTCCTTACTTTTTACCACCGTTAATATCCTTGACACCCTTTAACAGTGGGCAGAATGCTCCACAAAGTGCCATGCAGATTGGATATTTAACGGTTGTCGACAGGCAGGGCAACACGGTTGATCCGACCAATGGAGTTTGCAAAAGCCCTGATTTGGGTTTGCATACAAACACTACATCCAGCGCTCCTTTGCAATTGAATATGGCGCTCCCTCTCATGAACATAAACAAGCCTCTCAAAATAGCATCAGCATCCGCAGGTCCTGGTGGTAGCACTGGTAATCAGCCTCCAACACCTGAGGAAAAGGCGTACACCCAATGCACAATAGCGCATGGTTTTCAAGATAAATACTTGTATCAGCCTGGTGATCGTTTCTTGCTCTTCCAGGAGATAGAGAGTGGGATCTATGTGCTCATGTCGGCCCTGCTGTTCGCATTGACGTTCTGGTGGACAAAATATCGAATTATCGGTAAGTAGGGATACTATCGGGAAATCCCATACGCATTAAGTTAAGAGCAATTCAAGCGCCCAATCCAATCCGTCAAGCAAGAGCTGATGCGGTGCTGGGTTGGGTAGCTCGATGCTCAATTCGACATCCAGAGTGTAAAACGCGTAAAACTGATAGCACCGTCTTTTCGAGAGTTCCTTCGTAGAAGGGGATTTTTGCATAACCCCCCGAAACAGTGCACTCAGCTTCACCCAGGCATCTCCTTCATCCACACCGAGATGGTGGGGTGATGGGCTAAGGCTTCGACGATTTCTTCCATATTGATGGGCTTCGACGCTTTGGTAAAGTCATAACGACCATAGAAATTCATATGTTGCCAAGCCACCGGGGAGATGCGGGCAATGTGCGTCATGTCTGGGGTGGCCTCTTGGCGCGCCAACAACTGCGACAAGAGGGTCATATTGTAGAAGATGATGCAGTTGGTGACCAGTCGGCTACACTCATGCCACAGATGTTGGTCATCTTCTGACCTGAAGCGCAATTTGCCAAAATTGGCGTAGGAAACAGCACGATGAAGTTGATGGTAACTTTCGCCCCGATTGAGCGCAGTCTGGACGTTCTTGCGCAGAATTGGCGAGTCTACAAAGTCGAGCAAGTAGAGGCTACTGATGATATTGTCGTATTCCCACAAAGCCTGGCGTGTTTTGTTTTTTCGAGCATAGGAGTTGAGTTTGTGGACAATGATACTCTGCGTCGTGGTTTTTAACGCCAACGAGACGAAAATGCGCTGCAGGTTCTCCCATTCTTCCACGATCAAATCGGTATTGAGTTTGCGTACTGGTTTCAAGAGGATGTCGCCATACTGAGTAGGGTGCTCAAAACCATAGAGCGACGTGCGAAGTTTCTCCTGGATGGCTTTATAGCGCGGCGCGAACTGATAGCCGAAGAGATGCAGCAAGGCAAAATTCACCTGGTTGGTTCCGTGTGTCTCCGTTGAATGTACCTGCGGGTGAATGTCCGTGGTATTGTTGAAGAGCAAATCGAAGACAAATTGGCTCTCATGATCGTGGGCACCGATCATCTCGGCGTTCACCGGGACATGATTGGCAACCAGGGTATACGCCACCATCCCCTTTTTGAGGCCAAAATATTTCGGGGAATAGCGTGCATTGAATGTGGGAAGAGCTGTTTCAAACTTTTGCCCATCGCTACTGGAGTGGACCACGCCGGCGATATCATAGTGCCGAAACATCGTCAGAGCCGCGATGGCATTACTGATGCAATCATTGGCCGCTTTCAGGGTTTCGGGGCGCAGAAAGTTTTCCGAGGTGCTTGCCAGTGTGTCGAAGGTAATGTCCGAAATGTCACCCATGCGTCCAAGACCCATGTTGGTTGCCCAGGCAACGAGACAGGCGCTCAGCATGAGCTCATCGGCAACCTGTTTGCTGTACCGTCCCAGAACATGCTCGAAGCACGTCATGAAGTGGCAGTGGTGATTGACAAAGTGGAGCACACTGCTGATGTTCACCTGAGGCACGTCTCAAAGATCAGATGGTTGATGGGCTCGGCGCTCATGGGATAAAAGATCGGATGGTTGATGGGCTCGGCGCTCATGGGATATTGGAGCGTCCAACTCTTTCGTTTCCCTGTGGTCGTGAGGTGAAAGTGACTATTTTCTCCGGCACTGATGCGCTGATTGACCGTGCTAATACGATCTTCTAATTGGCATTGCAACTCAGCAAGGTGGTCGCCAACGGGCTGTGTCAGGAGTGCTAAACCCGTCTGCGCAAGTAACACCTCTTTGTTCGTCCACTGCTGATCATCCACTAAATCATCCTCGAAACTGCGGAAGTGGACACTGTCGCGGCAAAAGAGATCGCCTGCTTCAAGTCGATGGCGCACCAGACGATAGACCAGAAATTCATAACGGTCAGGGATAATGTGTTTCTGGTCGGTTTCATTTTTCTGGTAGAGGTAGCGTTTCTCTCGAACGGGAAAGAAGTCGGTGGGAAAATCCCCCGACTCGATCTGACGGAGTGGGCGGTCTTTTTGAAAGGCTGCCTTGAGAAAGTGGATGGCTTCCTGGATGGGCGCATTGACTCGGGTAGCAGAGAGATCGATAGCGCGAAAGAGAGGACGGAGATGTTGCTTAAAGCGCTGGGCCAGAGAGTCAATGTGCTCCCATTCAAAGGCGATTTCATCGCAGCTCGCCTCATTGATCATATACTCGGCAACGCGTGTTAAGCGTTGCCGATCAAGAAGAGCAAAGGCTTGTTCTTGCACGGTACAAAACGGCGTGCTGCCTTCATACTCGGCGGTAAAGAGCTTGAGCACCTCCCCAGCTTTGGGCAGATCTTGATTCCTGGCCCCACGATACTCATACACGGTTCTTTTGGCGGTGGCTTTCGCTTCGTCTGAGTACTGCTTCACCAGATGAATAAAACAGGTGAGCAGATTGTCGTTGAAACGCTGATAACGATGGACAACAAAGCATAACAGGTAGAGGTAGATGGTCCAGGTGTCGAGTTGCTTGAGCCGAAACACCGAATAATAGGAGACCAGTGAGGAATAATACGTGATGCCTTCACGAGAGATATCCAGTTGTGGCACGATTCGTCTGGCCAAGGTGTAGAGCTGGGCGAGGGACTCACCACGGGCCGTTTCGCGACGCATTTCGCCTAAGCTGAAGTCCTTGGGCTGTCGTTTCACCTGGGTGATCATGTAGAGATCGTTGGTTTCCGTCAGCAGGGCATCAAGCGCTACACACTCTTCAGAAGGCAAAAGCGTTTGGAGTATGACCGCCAAGCGCTTCACTTCTGCCGTCAATGCCTTCCCAACGAATTCTTCTTGCAAGAGCGTATAGCCTGGCTTCACAAGGCGATGTTCGGTGAGGTAGTGCAGAAGTTCACGCAAAACATAGATGGGTTTGCTACTGATTTGCGCCGCTTGTTGGGCACGAAGAAACAAGTCATGACGATCTGTCGGTGTGCAAAGGCGATAGCCGAACAGTTTCAAAATGCGTTGTCGCTGTTTGAGGATCGTGCGTTTATTGAGCATCCACAGTTCTGACTGGGGGGTCTCGGGAAAATACCGCTCAAGCAGGTAGGTAACATCCTCGCCCACGTCGTCAAAGGTAAAGGTGAAGAACAGCTGTTTGACTTTGAAATAGCCCAGTTGCAGGAGAAAATAGAGCTGAATAGGGGGGTGTATAAAGGATGCGAGGAGGTCTTTCTCTGGCTGGGTTAGTGTAAACACATCAGTACGCTCATCTCCAGTCAAGCAAGGTCTGCCATAGAGAGCTTCGATTTCCTCATCGTCGAGAATATGCAGTCGCTTCGATGGTGTCGTGACATCCAGCGTGGTCATACATCCTCCTCCTCAGAAGAATAGCAGGATGTTAGCATGTATACGTTTCGAGAACCGAGGTGTTGGACGGTTTTGAGCAGCACCAAAAAGGCAGCCAGCGCTGGTTCGTCTGTGGTATGGTGTTGGGACAGGAGACGCTCATCAAGGGTCGGCGTAGACAACTCACGCTCTGTCGGTGTGCGCTTCCGCCGCCGAGAGGCGATCTCTTCGATTCGTGGCACGATGGTTCCTTTCTACCCCTGACGACGTTCCCACTCGCGGGCTTTGCGTTTGGCTGCTTCGCGGTTGTCGGCGATGTAGCGTTCCAGGCTCCGTAAGGAGGTATGCCCGCTAAAGCGTTTCAGGTTCACCTCGGTATAGTCATGAGCAGCACGCAGACTGATGGCCGTATGGCGGAGTTGGTGGAGATCCCAGTCGGGAGTATAGCCTTTCCAGAGCGTGTCGGCTTGGCGGTAGGAGAGACGTGCGTAGCCATCGGCGTCCAGATCAGCACGGCGAGGCAGACGTGCTTTGCGATGGGTCACGAAGAGCGGGCCTGAAGTTGGGTGATCGCGTGTCGCCAAATACTTGTCTAGAAGCGTCCCGACAGCACGCGAGAAGAACATCTCGCGGGGGCGGTCACCTTTGCCATGAAGACGAATTGAGCGGTCCGACCAGGAAATGTCCTCAATGTCGATGGACAGCGCTTCCTGGGAGCGTAGACCTCCATCATAGATCAGCCAGAAGAGGGCGCGATCACGCGGATCCTCGATCTTGCGCAACACAGATTCGACCTTTTGCGCATCGAGTGCCCGAGCTGTTCGCCTTCCTTCTGGTTTCCGTTCTATGCCAGAGAGCAGAGCTGAGGTTTCCCATCCCTGATCGCTGAGCCACCAGGTGAAACTGCGGAGCGCGGCCAGGCGTCGGTTGTAGGTGGCTGGGGAGAGGGATTCTTGGCGAGCGAGAAACCTCTGAGCAATATCGGCGGTAAACGCTGTGACTGGTTGCTGGCCGACCAAAGCTAGGAGTGGCGCGAGATCTTCGGCGTAACTTTCGCGGGTTCTTCGTGCGAATGACGAGGTCTCTAAGAAACTGCTCAAAGGCATCATCCAGGGTCAATGGATACGATGAGGATAGTGTTTTCATGAGTTATTGCACCTAATGCGGAACATCGTGTATACTTTGGTTGAGGTTCAGTGTAGCGTTTTCGTCGGAAAAGAGCAAGGTATCGCAGCTAATGGGCTATTGGCTGCGATATGGGTTGAGGTTATTAGTAGTTTGCTGGGACAAACGACTATTTTCATCAACAAAGGAGAAAGATATGTTTGCAGTAATTGCCAGCAAATGGACTCACCAGGAGGTGAGCGACTGGCAAAAACAAGAGTCGTTACTCGACATCAAATCTGTAGGAAAGCAAATTGAATTTGTAGCTCCCTCCCCTGGTTATGCATGTAGTGGTGCTCGCGATCGGCCACCCAAACAAGGCAACCAGAAGAAGGGCGTGACCCCTTTGGCAGAGACAGGGCTTGCTTCTCACGGGGCTGCATTACAGTTGCTGGTCACCCACCTTGCATCCGATGTGAGCCTGACGGAACTCGTTAGCCTTCGAAGCAGTCTATTAGCCAGATAGGCCTCGCCACCGATTGAGAGTTAAGCGGAGAAACCAGGGTATGTTTGCTACGGTTTAACTACATAACATACCCTAGGAGCCAGGAATGCACCAGGGAGCATAGGGACACAATGAGTTCACTCGCTGTTATTTTCACCATAATCTTTGCTGTATGGCTGCTCATCACCGTCATATGTCAGTTCCCTCAGATTTCCATAAGCAAATTTTTTAAGCGCCATGATTATTTCTCTGCTATTCCGACTTGGACGTTTTTCGCCCCAAATCCGGCTACTCAGGATTTCACCTTGATGTATCGAGATCAAAAGCTTGATGGCACGGTTTCACCCTGGAAGGTGTTTGCCTATTGTCCCCCACCTCCACAGATTCGTTGGATATGGAATCCAGAGAAACGCAGGTCCAAGATTATTCACGATATGGCAACTTCGTGGCTACTCCTGGCCGAAGATGACCCATCGGCCGAGTTTTTTTTGCTGTCAGTGCCATATCTATGCCTGCTCCACCAAGCCACAGTTGCTCCTCGTAGCCAAGCGGTCAGCGCAACCCAGATTGCTGTCGCGAGTGTGCATAGCTATTACGAGCAGAAGCCTGTGGAGATCATGACCATGTCGCGCTTCCATCGCCTATGAAACTTCCCCTCGATCCAACTCTATATGGACATTGGGTCAGTGTCCTTATCTCCATCGGCATCGTGATCGATTCACTTGAGATCATCTCTTCACGCCACGAATATAGTGCCTGCGGAATATTGAACTGGGATATCCTGAAGCTGGATAATCTTTTCTCTTTCTCACGCCACGCCTCCTGGCTCTTCAACAAACTCCTTGGCTACCCTGGCTATCTCATCCTGATTTCCCTGCAACTTGTGTTTGCTCTGGCAGTTCTTGCAGTAGCTCCCGGCATATTCTTGCCTCTCTGCATGACAGGTATGCTTTTCATCAAGCTCCTCACGCACTTGCGTCATCAGCATGGAGGCCTGGATGGCTCAGACCAGATGCAACTCGTTCTCTTAACTTCCCTGACAGTTTTCTTCTGGACAAACGATCCTGATACAAAGAGGATTGCCCTCTGGTTTGTTGCTGCCCAATCCATTCTTTCCTATCTAGCAGCTGGCTTCGCAAAATTCGCCTCTCCAAGTTGGCGTAGCGGTAAGGCTATGTCCGGGATCTTAGCTACCGATAACTATGGCAGCTTGCTTCTTAGTTCGTGGCTAGGCAGGTTTCCAGTTCTCTCTTTAGTAGTCTGCTGGCTGGTGATTGTCTTTGAATGTGTCGCTCCAGTTCTCGTTTTTGCTGGCCCTATCCCCTGCTTAGCCTTTCTCATCTGTGGTCTGCTCTTCCATTTGACAATCGCGGTGATCATGGGCTTGAACAACTTTTTCTGGAGTTTCGGTGCAACCTATCCAGCTCTCCTCTTTCTGTCTCTCCTCTGGCACTTCGTGGGTAGCCACGCATAGCACGGTGCGAGCGCTTTTTTGTCAAATAGGGGTTTTTGCATATCCCCCCGAAACGAGTACACCATTTCGGGGGGATATGCAAAAACCCCCTTATTGTTAATTGCACAACCTCGCAACCAAAGTGCGCAGCGAATTCAAGGGAAAAGAGCAGCGAGAGAAACGCCAACTCCTGATGAAGGAAGCCAGTGCGATCTATCAGGCTCCAACCGCTTCTCAAGCGAGAATACGACTTCAGGCATGGGTCCAGCACTGGCAAGGATGTGCCCCTGATGTCGTTGCGACGCTCCAAGGGGATTTTGAGGCAACCATCGTATTTTATCGCTTAGAGACGGTCACACGAGAGTGGATACGTACCACCTCACTTCTTGAGCGTACCAATCGGGCCTTTCGTACCAAATTTCGTCAGGCCGTGACCTTCGGGAGTCAAATTGGAGCGGAGGTGGCTCTCTATTTACAAGTTCTTCGTCTTCATGCGTCTTGAACCAACGGCTCGTGGTGGGAGGTCTCCCATGATCTCCCTTTTGCGCTCCGTGAACTCCACCCTTAGAGAGGGATACGATATCTATTATTCTTCCTCGCTTGCCGCCATATATTGTAAGCCCAGGTAATTCGCGACTTCTTCACGAGAAAATCGATATTCTTCATTCGGTATTTCTTGCTCGCTAATGTAAAGAGCAGGTACGATCATTACCCCTCCATCGTCGAATTTATGCACGCGCCACGCCGGACTCTTCAACACCTTCTCGCGACCGAACTTGGCGACAATCTCTGGTCCGAAGAGGTTCAGTTCATAGAGCCAGGAGATATCGAGAGCCAGCGCTTCCTCTCGTGAGATATATGTTTCCTCACCTGGTTCTTCTTGAAACCCATAGATCGGATGCCAGATATCGTAGAACAGTTGGAGTACTTCAAGAAATTCGTTATAATAGTGAAACTCCCGGTAATCTGCTACAGATACATAAATTACCCCATCCTGAGGATAGAGCGAAAACTTGCATTCAAAATCTCGGCGTTTCTCATCTTTCGAGGCTGCATAGATGTGTATATTCAGCTTCTTCTTCCTATCATGTATAAATTCGCTAACATCATTAATAAGCGTCTGACTGATAGTTGGGATGAAGAGGCCCTCTGCATCAATTTTTGCGGCCTTTGCTGAGAACTGTTTAGTTGGTGAACGTTGTCCATAGAGTGCGTGCATACGCACAGTCATCACATCTTCCCAATCAGAACCATGGACATAGTATTCTTTGGCTTTCAAGGCATTCAGAAAAATCTGAAGACGAAAAGTATCATAACATTCTTCACTATTTGTAAGGTAATTAGTGATTGACAGATCATCAGACATAACATCTCTCCTTATCCTCTCAATTGGTCAAGAGTTGTGTTAAGTCTCATGCTCTGGATCGCTGCTTTTATGAAGAATTGCCAACAAATCCAGGCGCGATGGTTCCCAGGTTAGGTAGCCGCCTACGGCTATCTCTTTCGCCTGCTCACCCAGATCCTCTTCGAGCATTTTATAGCTTGCGACAATATTGCCGATCGCTGTCTCTAGCAAGACATATCGATTCGCGTAGATTTTTGGTGTTACCACCGCCAGGTATTTCTGATTTGCTGCTTGCCAGAACGGGTCAAGTACTTTCCCTTGTAACACACGAATCCGTTGTGGGGCTGTTTTCCCTTCCTGAATCTCCCAATCTACCAGTTCGAATGCTTCTCCAGAAGGATTGGCAGGTATATAGGCAGGATGACGTGTTCTTACGATAATGAGCATCTCATAAGAAGCTCCAACGGTTAGCTGGCTGCTAATTTGTTCATCAGTCTTTGGTTCATGCCTTGAATAGTTATAAAAAACAGGCATAGTATGTCCTGTTGAGAGATGAAACACCATTTCGTAATAGATGCTGTACGAGCCTTGCATTTCTTCGAGCACACCCTGGACAAAAGTATCTGTTGCCATCATGATTATCCTCTTTAGAGATCAATTCTGACCGTACGTCATATAATAAGTAACGATTCGACCAGGATTAACTTTACTTACTGCAACCTGTACTTCATAGTATTTACCATCAATTTCTACGTCATCGTAGTAATAGGTATCTGAAATCTTTTTGTGAACGATCTATCCAATCGGGATCTTGTTTTAGTAGCTCTGTAATGGTTGCAATTAATTCCTCATTACTGAGCGATTTAAACTCATCATGGCCGTCCCTAATATGCTTAACATCTCCCTGCGTCACATAGAAGATCTTCGCAGCTTTCCCTTTCTTATTCGCTCCTACACCAATAATGCCTACGACCCCATAGGGCATCTTACCATAGCGCTGATAGTATTCTATCAGTAGCCCATACTGATCTTTTGAGAGTCCAGGGTTGTTAGCAATAATAGTACTAATATCATCAAGTGTAATGCCACTATTGCCAAACTCCTTGAATAGCTCTTCAGCGATCTTCGTCTCTTGTGGCGTTAACCCTCTCTGGTTAGTGAACCCTGAACCATATCCATAAGGATCCATAAACGACGGCAGCGGTGGCCATGTCATATGGCCCAATTGGTTCATGTCGCCGATCCAGTGCTGCACCGCTTGAAAGATGCTCCAGCCCAGTGCTGCCAGAATAGCAATCTTGGTTCCTAGATCGATGGCTGTAAGGACGCCTGCGGGAATATCGGTTACTGGATCGAGGCCAGCCTGGGCAACGGCAGCTACATCAACGACTTCCGTTACCGCGTCCAGTCCTGCATCTGCGCCCATTTCAGTTGCAGCCGTGGTTGCAGCATCCGTAATTTCCACAGCGCATTCGACACTCGTATGGCAGCATCTTCCAGCACGGTATCAGTCGTAGTAGTTGGGAGAGTGAGGACGGCGGCAGCGGCAAATGTGCCAGTCGCTGTAGAGCCTGCTCCACTAAATTGTGCTTCCGCGTGGAGATATGACTCGGTGGTGGCTTTGACCGCATCGGCAGCGTCGCCTTCAAACCCATCAGGTCCTTCGTAGAGGCCCGCAACCAGGGTAGCAAAGGTAGATACGGCTTCTTGATGGATGCTCAGCGGCTGCTGAATCACCCCACGTACCTCGTTGAGCGGATCAAGCAGCGGCTGCAACCAGCGTTGGAGGATGTCGAATGCACTCATAGATGGTTTCTTCCCTTTACCGTGGGCGCGATACATCTGGCCCGTACCTTATTCTTTGAAATTTTGCGCATTACTCTCCTCAACTTGCTGCATTGAATTAGCGGCCTCCAGCAGATGATCGGCGAATTCCATTTGCCATTGATAGGAGAGACGGAAGCGCTGATCGTGTGGGTCAAAGACGGCTCGTAAGGGTGATTGCATAAAGCCGGGGAAACGACCAATGAGCGCCTCGACGTTACGCCAGGCCATAACGTGACGCTCGTAGGCCTGCTGAGCATTCGTCTTGATCTTTTGTGCGGTCTGTTGCATATGATCTATTGGATAGGTAATTTTATCGGCTGCCACGGTTATTCCTCCTCCTAAATGAGCTTTTGAATAATTTCTTGCTTTTTCTCTTTACAGCAGTGCCATAGGCATAAGATAGTAGAATATATTATTGAAGCTTGCCAACAGACAATGATTTCTTGCCTCTTCTCTATACAACCAGGGAAGAGGTAGAAACGTTACAAAAAAAACGTTGAATTTCGTCAGCGGGGTAAAGCCAATCTAATCACGAAGCGGCAGGTAGACATACATGCCTAGCACATCGGGCGGCAACTGCGGCACAACCGACACGTTCCTGATCGCCAACGAGGCCGAGCGGCGCACACTACGATGAGCATCCCGCAATTCAGCAGCGCGTTCATCGGCCAGTTGTGCCAGGTGTGGACTGATATATTTTCAGCGAAACCAGCGTTGACCTGTAAAGTGGACCTACACGGGGCTTGCCTGATCGTGGAGGCATTTCTGCCCTCGTGTACTAGTGGCACCACCAGCTTCTCATCAGATACAATGGAGTCATAAAATGGCATGTACAGGTCCCCAAAGGCGAGGAAAGTATCTATCTGTATTCAGAAGACATGTAGACGTATGAAAAGTCATTACCTCAAAGGAGAACACAATGACAGAGGTACACTACGGTTTGTCTACCCAAGGCACACAACACTGGAGTTATGCGAGTGGCACCAGCACTATTCCCTTGCTAGGTCTAACCATTGGTGATCAATTTGATCAGACGGTGAGCCGCTATCCTGACAATCTGGCTCTTATTTCGCGCCATCAAAACATCCGTTGGAGCTATCAGCAACTCCAGACCAAGGTCAACCAATGTGCAAAAAGCCTGCTCCATTTGGGCCTTCAAAAAGGTGAGCGAGTGGGCATCTGGGCACCGAACTGTGCAGAATGGTGTATTACGCAGTTCGCAACTGCCAAAATCGGGATTGTACTGGTCAATATCAATCCATCGTATCGTCTGCATGAACTGGAATACGTACTCAAGCAGTCAGGATGTAGTGTACTGATAACTGCTGCGCAATTCAAATCCTCCAATTACACCGAAATGCTCTATGATCTGGCTCCTGAGCTGCACAAGTGCGAACCTGGCAGCTTCAAATCAGCACTACTTCCTGAACTGACGACAGTTGTACGCCTTGCTGAAGATAAAGTGTCCGGCATGTTTACCTGGAATGAACTCATGACAATGGGAAACGATGTGAGCGACGAAGTATTAGCCAACAGCCAGCGTGAACAACAGATTGACGATGAGATCAATATTCAATATACGAGCGGCACTACCGGATTCCCCAAAGGCGCGACCCTCAGTCACCATAACATTCTCAATAATGGCTATTTCGTTGCACAACTGCAAAACTTAACTCATGAGGACAAGGTGTGTATTCCAGTGCCCCTTTATCATTGCTTCGGGATGGTCATGGGTAATCTGGGTTGTGTTTCCCACGGCGCAACAATGGTCTATCCATCCGAAGGGTTTGACCCTCTGGCTGTTTTACAGGCAGTCCAAGAAGAACGTTGTACATCTCTCTACGGGGTGCCCACAATGTTTATTGCCGAATTAGGACATCCTGCATTCAGCACATTTGACTTTACCAGTTTACGTACTGGCGTCATGGCTGGTTCTCCTTGCCCCAGTGAGATTATGAAGAGAGTAATCAACGAAATGCACATGAGCGAGGTTGAGATCTGCTATGGCATGACCGAAACCAGTCCAGTCTCTACCCAGACGCGCATCGATGCTCCTTTTGATAAGCGCGTTGGGACCGTTGGGACCGTCTCTCCACATCTGGAAGTCAAGATCGTCGATCCAGAGACTGGCAAGATCGTCCCCATTGGTGCGACTGGCGAACTCTGTACGCGCGGCTATAGCGTTATGCTCGGCTACTGGAATAATCCAGCAGCCACCAACTCTGCCATCGATCGTGCCCATTGGATGCACACGGGCGATCTGGCAACTATGGATAACGAGGGCTACGTCAACATCGTCGGTCGTATCAAAGATATGATTATTCGTGGCGGCGAAAACGTCTACCCACGCGAGATAGAAGAATTTTTATATATCCACCCAAAGATCAGCGATGTACAGGTTATCGGTGTGCCTGATGCGAAGTACGGTGAAGAGGTCTGCGCCTGGATCAAGCTCAAACCTGAAGAGCAGGCCACCATAGAAGAAATCCGTGAATACTGTAAAGGTCAGATTGCTTACTATAAGATCCCGCGTTATATAACATTTGTTGAAAGCTTTCCGATGACCGTCACGGGCAAGATCCAGAAGTTCCTGATGCGTCAACAATCCATCACAGACCTAGGGTTGGAGAATGTAGCTTCGATTAAAACAGCTTGATCATCTTGGGACTACCAGGAAGTTTGATCTTTCCTCTGGTAGTCCTTTTCCACTCTGAATGCTCTCTAGCCAGATGGATGCCTTAACGTCCAGTTTTGCGCAGGTCGTGAATAGGGTTACTTCTGGGACACCCCGTTCAAAGGAGCTTTGCCAGGACGGAGAGAGGGGCCAGCTATCATAGCATCATTCGTTAAGACTTTCCAGGCACCCAAGATCAAGGTAGAGTGTCGTCGTATTATCTGGTCAATATAGAAATTTGTCGTACTATCTGGTTGGTATATTGAATTTGATCGGATCGTCGAATTCCTGCTGCCGTTGTCGCTCAAACAGTTGTTCAGCGCTAATTGAGGGACCTGATGTCATTAATTCATCCCAGCTCAACATGCCGGGAACCTTGTCTTGCCCGATGCGAATGACAGTAGTCAGGGTGGGCAACTTTGCGGATTTGAGCTGCCCAGGCTGACATTGTTGCAACTCTGGAGCCAACGAAACAATCATCTCAGTATAATTTGAGGTTTTGAACTGAGAGGCAAGAATAAGGGCACTACAGCCTGACTGTCTTAAAACATATTCTAGTTCATGCACACGGTAAGAAGGATTGATGTTGACCAGGATTACTCCGATTTTAGAGGTAGCAAACTGAGCAATGCACCACTCGGCGCGGTTGGGTGCCCAGATACCAATACAGTCACCTTTCTTGAAACCAAGCTGCATCAGCCCCTTTGCACACTGATTGACCTGGTTTTGTAGTTCGCTATAGGTCAGCCGGATATGCTGCTGGCGCGAAATAAGAGCCAGGTTCGTAGCATATTTCGCAGCCGTCTGATCGAACATATCCCCAATGGTCAGACCGAGCAGCGGTGTATCACTGGTACCGCTGGCGTAACTCCACTGTTGCGCAGTCTGCTCGGTAGAAAGAGAAGATGAATGATTTTGCGTCACTGTCATTGTGCCCTCCTGTGGGAGTGATTAGCGAGGCGATGGAAGCTTGCCATTTACAGTAAGAGTAGCTGATGACAGGCAAGAAATCAAGTTTTTGCAGTTATAAGCTGATGGAATAATTGCATGCCAGGCACGATTATGCTATCATGAAAGCAGAGATGCTAGAACATCCTGATCCGCAAAAAAGGAAAGAGTGTTTAAGAATGGAAATCAACACCGAATCTGCATACCTGAAACAAGTAACTATCTTTTCTAGCCTGAACGATGATGAGATTTGCGATTTGACGACCGTTGCAAAAACACGCAAATTCCGTGCTGGCGAAGTTATATTTCATCGTGATGACCCCGGACAGGTGCTCTACATTATCAAAGAGGGAAAAGTTAAAATCTGCTTGATCAGCACCGATGGTCAGGAACTCTCGCTTGTCGTCTTTGGTAAGGGAGAATATTTTGGCGAGTTTGCACTTCTGGATGGCTTACCCCGTTCAGCAGACGCCGTTGCACTGGAAAATGTCGTGTGCTATACCGTACAACGCAGCGACTTCCACAATGCGATTATGAAGAATCCCAGGATTGCCATTGAGGTAATGGAAGTGTTGGTCAAGCGGCTACGCAGCACCGATCAGCAGGTTGAAGATCTCATCTTTCTGGATGTCTATGGACGTGTAGCCAAAAAATTGCTGGAGTTGGCCGAAACCTATGGAACGAAACTCGCAGATGGCACACGTATTGATGTACGTCTGACACAGCAAGAACTGGCATCCATGGTAGGAGCATCGCGTGAGAGCGTCAACAAGGTAATGGGATATTTTATGGACAGGGGCGTTATCAGTACCGACAAACATCGGATCACCATTCATAGCCTCAGCGATCTACAACAGCGCATCTATTAGTTTCAGTTTTGGAGTTGCCATCTACTAATTAGGAATGCCGGAAGGAATGTTACCTCTTTTCATTCCCAAACGTCCCAAAGCCTGTACACACTTTTTTCTATCTATGTCTTACAGTTCAGGCTCATTTTGCAGGGAGTAACTACCGGGTAGCACAGGAGTTATTTCACAGTTCCTTTATAAAGAAGGAGCATGAAGCCCCTTTCCTTCTGGCTTCACGAGCGCCGAGCCTGCAACATATATTGAAGGGATTTATATTCTTGGAAAAAACGATTTCGGAACAAGAGACGCAAACAGCACATTCTATGCACGAGGCGGAGATAGCCTACCCTGTGGAAGATGCAACGCCTTCTCATCAAGGAGTAGGGATGCGCGTGCGAGCCCTGATCAAGGAAATACGTCCCCGTCAGTGGACAAAAAATCTCGCCGTCTTCATCGGCCTCGTCTTTGCCGGACACCTTTTTCAATTACCATCATTTACACGGACAGCACTGGCATTTGTCGCATTTTGCCTTGCATCGAGCAGCATTTATTTAATCAATGATCTACTCGACCTGGAGAAAGATCGGCAGCATCCAGTCAAGCGGCTGCGGCCTCTGGCTTCCGGCAGGCTTCCTATTTCGTGGGGTATTGGAGCATTGGTGGGACTTCTGCTTTCTACATGCATTCTCACCTTGCTTATCTTTATCATTCCACCGGCATCAAAGACAGATATCTTTGCCGCTTTCGGAGGAGCCAACCTTCTTTTTGCACTCACTATTACTGTCTATATCGTGTTGATGATTCTCTACAGCCTGCGTTTAAAACATGTCGTACTACTGGATGTCTTTATCATCGCAGGGGGATTTGTACTACGCATTATAGCTGGCGCAGTGGTTGTTCCAGTCTCTATCTCACCATGGCTCTACATTGTCACCTGTTTCCTCTCGCTCTTCCTGGCATTCAGCAAGCGTCGCCATGAACTGGTTTTACTACAGGGACAGGCAAGCCAACATCGGCAGATTCTGAAAGAATATAGCATTCCTATGTTGGACCAGATGATCACCATCACAGTTACAGGCACGATCATGGCGTACAGCCTCTACACGATTGAAGGACCGGTGAGCCATCATCATCTAATTGCGATTACCCTTCCACTGGTTCTCTACGGGATGTTTCGTTATCTCTACCTTGTTTATATGCGTATGGAAGGTGGAAGCCCGGAGGAAGTACTATTACGTGACCGACACATACTGGGAACCGTTATTCTGTGTGTCGTATTAATTATGGTCGTGCTCTATGCACTACCCCAATAATGGAGTTTGTGGTTGCTTACGCGGAAGTTACGTCGCGGTATCGCGCTCTCTTTAGTGCTGGCATTTGCCGTTATGACGGCCATCGCTCTCTATGGAGATGCGCCTCATATGATTCTAGCACTTGCCCACTTCCACTGGGAGTACCTGCCGCTTATACTTGGGCTAACTCTTTTTAACTATGGCTGCAGGTTTGGGAAGTGGCAGTATTATCTACGACGTCTGAAAATCGACATCAGACCGGGTAAGAGCCTGCTGATCTTCCTTTCTGGCCTCTCCATGGCAATTACACCAGGGAAAGTGGGCGAACTGTTAAAGTCCTACCAGTTGAAACGAGCAACGGGAGTGGTCATCAGTCGCACCTCACCGATCATCGTCTGTGAGCGCCTCACTGATGGCATTGCAATGATCGGGCTGGCTGCAACCGGGCTGATCCTCTACCGTCTTGGTTGGGAATTGCTACTCATCCTGCTGCTTGCTGGCCTTGCAGTCATTATTCTTATTCAGAATCGCTCACTGGCACTCGGATTATTGCATCGCAGTGAACAATTGCCCGGACTGGTACGAATCGCACATTCCATTCGTATATTCTATGAGAGTGCCTATACACTTCTACAATGGCGACCATTACTGCTTGCTATCTGTATAGGTCTGATTTCATGGTCTGGTGAGTGTGTTGCCCTCTACTTTGTTTATAGAGGTTTAGGAGTAACAGCAAGCAGTGATCTGCTTATCAAATCTCTGTTTATTCTGGCAGTCTCCTCGCTTATTGGTTCTGCATCGGGTCTTCCCGGCGGACTGGGTACTGCAGATGGAAGCATGCTAGGGCTGACCCGTTTGCTGATATCCAGATCAGCGACGTTGGGAGGTGCCGCAACACTGCTTATCCGCCTCTGCACACTCTGGTTTGGGCTGCTGATTGGCGTGGGTTCATTACTTCTCTTCCGTTTCGTTCAACGAGTTGACCTATCAGCCGAGCCAGAACTTGCATTGGGAGAGGAACAAAAACTATTCTATGCTAGAGAACGCCTGACGGTTTAGGACTGGCGTTAACATTGGTAACACTGGAGAAAAGGTTCTATGAAGACATTAATTATTATCCCAACCTATAATGAAATTGAGAATCTGCAGTCGCTACTGACAGATATATTCTCATATGCCCCGGAAACTCATATTTTGATCGTCGATGATAACTCACCGGATGGTACAGGGAAGTTGGCTGACGAGATCAGTACAGAAAACTCTCGGGTCTCTGTTATGCACCGTAGTGGGAAGCTCGGCCTGGGCACAGCGTATATCGCGGGCTTCAAGTATGCTATCGCTCATGGCTATGATGCCGCATTTGAAATGGATGCAGACTTCTCGCACGATCCCAAGTATTTACCTGACTTTCTAAAGGCTATTGAGACGGCAGACCTGGTCATTGGTTCACGCTACATCAAAGGGGGAAGTACACCCAACTGGTCACTACTACGCCGTTTCATCAGCGGTGGTGGCAATATGTACACGCGCTTCGTACTGGGTATCTCCGTTCATGATTGCACGGCTGGTTTCCGCTGTTATCGACGTGAGGTACTGGAGAATCTCGATCTTGATAGCATTCAGGCTCAGGGTTATGCCTTCCAGGTAGAGATGGCCTACCGCGTCTTCAAAAAAGGATACAGAATTGTCGAAACCCCCATCATCTTTATGGACCGTCGCCTCGGTCAATCTAAAATGTCTGGAAATATATTCATTGAAGGATTTACCAGTGTCTTACGCATGCGTTTCAATAAAACTACCACGCCAGCACCTGCCAGTCCGCGAAGGAGTGAAGCAGAAGTAGTGACAGTTGTTGAGGAGCCATCAATTGTAAAAAAGTAATTGTGGCAAAGATTGAAAAAAGAGCGGATCGTCGATATTTCTCGTGCGGTTCGCTCTTTTTGTGTCCTTTTCAATGCACAGACTTCTGGAACCGAACTCGTATAGAGATTCAATAACGTTTGTAATGACTCTGATCGGTTGCTTTGTCTGCTAAAGAGTAAGTTTGATCCATGAGGGATAAGGATGGAAAGTAGAGTACATTACCTACGATGGCGTGATGAACGTTTTTTCTTTTTTCGCCTGGAAGGATTGTCAGGTTCCAATTCATCTTCAAGTTTATAGGGTGTATCGATACCATAAATGCGACGCATCTGACGACGATGCTGAGAGCGGATAGCGACATCGCGTGGAGCAGCTTGAACCTTTTTCATCAGATGACTGGTTGTTTGTATCTTGCCGCCCTGCTCAGCAACCGTGTGGCGTATATCCTCGTCGTCGCTAAACATTTCTACCAGGCGGCCTGTTGAGCAAGCTTCGGCTGACAGGCGTTTGATGACACTATCGGCGGTCTCACCATAGCGAGAATAAATGATGCGAATATGCTCATCGTGGCTCACTTGCTCATGCTTGCCATCGCCATCGAAGACAACAATCACGCGGTGTGTTGTATGACGATAGCGATTTTGCAATTGTCGGATCAGCAGCAAACGAGCTTCAGCAAGGGATTTCGTCTCCACAGCACGAAACATGAGATTATCTTTGATCACATTATAGCCATCAACGAGAATATCCCGTGCATCTTCGCCCGTCATTACGCATACCTCTTCCTCAGCAGCAACCAGTCCTGGCACACCTGGATGTCCTTCTCTTTATAATTCGATCATTTTTGTTGAACACAACAGCATCGCACCCGACAAAAAAAGGATCTACACATATGATACATCGATTTAGCATAATTGACCAGCGTTCTAAAGCGGATTGTAGACAAGCAGAATACAGAATAGTCCGAGTGGAAGAATGGAACTAGAAAAAGGTGCGCAGGAAATGCCAGAGGGCGATGAGTTCAGCACGAACATCAATATGTAGCACGTTTGCAATAAGCAGATTTATATCTACCGAAATAAATGCAGCGAGGATTCCAATTACTATAAGAAAAACGATAAGGAGGGCGCTCGTTATTAAGATGCGTGTAAGCTTCTGTTTTGTGGTGCTGAAACGGGTGGAGTGCGTTTCAGGTTTGGGGGCATTCAGAGAGCTGTTGCGTTCGGGGTGGGTCTTGACCCTATCGATGTCTAATGATCTGGCGGGATCGGGGCGGGTTTTAATCTTATCCATATCCAGAGGGTCATTACGTTCGGGTCGAGTTTCAATTCTATCGATGTCGATAGGAGATGAGACAACAACTGTTCCAGATGATTGTGCTGGGAAGCGTACATGTGGAGCAGAAGGATGGTCGGTCCAGGTATTGAGGCTATTGATAGATGAAGAAGGAAA
This sequence comes from uncultured Chloroflexia bacterium, assembly GCA_963731415.1. Taxonomy (GTDB): domain Bacteria; phylum Chloroflexota; class Ktedonobacteria; order Ktedonobacterales; family Ktedonobacteraceae; genus JACDAE01. The sequence goes on along the minus strand of CAVSVN010000010.1, from coordinate 4,580 downwards.
CTTATGAAAGCGACCAGGATGCACGCTGACAAGAGAAGATGGTGTGGAACGTTCGTCCCTTGGGGAACTCGAATGTGGAGGCAGATGAGGTGTCCCTTCCAGAGGTGGGGTTTTTAGACGGAAGGGGACATGTGTTTCGCTAACGCATTGTCCACAGACGTTATGAACATTATCCCAGCAGTTGGGGCAGGAGGGGCGACGGCAACGGAAGCAGAAGTGACACATACTTATAAATGCTGATTCCAGGGCAATAGGAGGTTTCTGTAACAGATAGGCATGGAGGCGTGAAGGTGCGTACCCAGCCTGGCAGATGGTACATGTAATGGTCCCTTCGGTAGAGGGGGAGTGTGGCTCTAGTAGTTGACGAGAGATAGAACGCTTCACAGATACCTCCACAGCAAGACACGACGAAGGGGTTGTATAGATAACTCTTCTTATTTTTCATTATACGTTATTCAGGCAAGTTTCATCCAATGGGAAAATGATGTTGGCAGAATCATGGATGGAAAGGGGAGTGAGTGGTTTGTTGTTTTTGGGGAAAACGCAAGTATTTCAAAAATTGGTCCTTGAAAAGGCTTGACAGGGGAGAGGAAGTTTGATATCATCCTAACCACGCGAGTGAGTGCGATTAGAAAGTACGAACGAGCGAAAGAGGAGCCGTGGTGTAGTGGCCTAACATGTCTGCCTGTCACGCAGAAGATCGCGGGTTCGAATCCCGTCGGTTCCGGTCGAGCAAATTTTATATAAAAACATTACATTATACACGTAATGCATGTTGGAAATCAGACAAATTTATCTGATTTCCATTTTATTGCCTGTTTTACTTCTCTTTTTACTGTACACGGAACCGACCCCTCACGCGTAGCCGGTTCCGTATAACAAACATCTTATAGGAATGAGATATCGGGGCAACCCGAGAGATTGTTTCGGAGAAAACCTGCTCATCTTACCCAACCCTCTCACCATTGTATCTGGTTAGAGAGACGCGTCGTTCCCCTTGGCACAATAGCTATATCATTCCTCAATGATATCGGCCGCAAAACCACGACAACATGATGAGATTGATCTTACCATGCTACTACTCATTGGAAGTGGGGCAAGGTCACAAGCATCCCCTGTTAAATGGGACGATTGGCATTCAAAAAATAAACGAGATCTCGGCATTCATTTGCATAAACTGGAGCGAGTTCGGTTGATGTGCTCATCACCATTTCTCGAAAATGTTCAAATGAGACAAATTTGACCTCAGAGACTTCAGAACGATCAAATGCTATCATCTCAGGTTGAATATCTGCACGCGTTATATAGACGTCATTAAACTGCCGATCAATGTACGTTTCATTTAAGATGGCCTCCTGAAAAAACGAAAACAGAAAATCAAGCTTCAACTGAGAACTATCTATACCTAGCTCCTCTTCTACCTCTCGCCTAACACAATCAGAACTGAACTCTCCTGCTTTAATGTGACCAGTGACCGAGATCCCAAAAAATCCGGGAAAGTGATCAACAGTAAGAGCACGCTTCTGAAGAAAAACTTCGCCATTGGAGTTAAAGAGGTAAAGATGTACGGCTCGATGATACTTCCCTAAGCGATGGATCTCCGCTCGCGGGAGAATTTCCCCAGTCCTAAGACCGGAGTCAGAGAGAACATCAATAAAATCAGACATTTTGCATGTTCCTTAATTTACAAATACTTCATGAGATGATTCGATGCTTCCTTAGAGCTCGGAAGAGGATTTCTTGATGTTCTAAAGAGCAAACTCTCATTCTGATGAAGGAAGATTGCTTGTATCCAATTGATCCGGAACGCACTGGCAATCCGCAATCTACTGATGCTTCTACAAATTTACTTGCGGTTGTGGGTTGTAAAACATCCAGCCAAATCCAAGGAAGCCAGTCCTCACCATATATTATCCAACCATTACAAGCACTTTGCAAAGCGATACAAAGCCTTGCCCTCCACAATCGTGTTTCCTTCCAAGTCCTCAAAAGATAATTAACATCAGAAACTGCGGTTTGAAGAAAAGAGAGCGCCAAAGCAGATACATTCCATGGTATCAACATCTCTCTTACACAAGAAGCTGTTTGCTCTGATGGGCACCAGAGGCTTCCTATACGAAGACCACAGCATGACCAAAATTTGGTCCAACTATAAATCACAAATACACGAATTGCAAAGTCATTCTCTAGATCATAAATCCAAGATACATCTGATAATAGGCTTTCACTCGTCCACTCAGATCCCAACCATGGGAGCATGCTCTCATCAACAACGATTACAGAGTTCACTTTAGCAAACTCACAAATGTACGATCTTAAAGCCTGATAGGAAAGAAAAGAACCCGTAGGATTATTAGGATTAACCAGGAGATGAATATCTGTATCATGTCTTGACTCTGCTCTTCTCATCCCATAAAGTCGTGCTGTCTTCTCATATTCTTTGTATTGTACTACACTAGGACCGGGGAAGTACGATTGTGCTCCGCTTGATCTGAGATACCGCAACAAAACATCTATTAACTCAGAAGCACCATTCCCGAGCAACAATTGTGAACTTGATGCTTTAGGTTGCTTATTAAGGCCTAAAAACTCGAAGAGCCGTCCTCGAGTTGGTTCCCAATCATTAGGAGGGTAATATTCTATAAGAGAAAGATTTTCAGCCAAAAACTGCAAACTGCTGTTCGGAAGTCCGAAAGGGTTGGCAGTAACGGAAAGGTCTTCGATTACATGATTATTTGTATACCAAACTTGGCCTCCATGTCTGGCATCAATTTCTTCACTCTTCATAATTCCCTCGTAAGCTTAATTTTCGCGAAGACAGATAATCCCCTGGCATTTCTATGCTTGCATACTGTTTAAGCAGCACGTGGTTCCCATCTGAAATAAGTCTCAACTTCTTACCATCAAAGCGCGTGATTACATCTTTTGGAATCCAGACATGGCAGAATGCATATCTATATTCAGGAGGAGGCAGGAACCAAGGTTCGTGCGATAACCTTGAAGCACTTCGGTTATCTGACCGGACAACTAAATCTAGTTTACCCGATGCGAAATCTGAGAGAATTTTAAAATCATAACCAATCCTCCAGTCCGCATCCCTACCAGATTTGCACAAAGAGAGTGTACTATCTGCCTCGACTTCTCCATCACGTATAAAAATCTCTTTGTTGCATAGCCCCCACACAAAATTCTGACTCAAATACAGTTTTCCCTACCGGAAAGGCGGGATTATCCTCGAATTTTGAGATCGGTCGGTCTAGTGGAGTTGGGCGAAGCTGCAACAATCTCATTTTCTGTTCAGTAAGTTCCCAAAACCTTCTACTGCCCAATAATCACATATAAATTCATCAATAAGGACATCTCTGCATTCTCCTAAACGATGGAACAGTAGCGAGACACAATGCAGTTCCTCTTTAGACAGTTCCTTACTCCCTGATGTCTCAATAGACGGAACTGAACCATAATCTGAAATTGCAAGTACCCGGTGCGACATACCAGCAAAACCGAACAAAACTTCCAGTTCGATGTGATTATTAGTTAGATCGGCATGAAACAGGCAACCATCCGACTGATCGATAAATTCTTGAAAAACGACCATTGCTGTATGTTGAGGAGCATGATAAAACAAGCGCTCTAATCTTTGACTCACAAACTCTGGACGTTGCTCAATCAGATGTATCGTCCTACCCAAAGAAGAATTATCTCCCCGCTTCGCACTGTGAGAAAAATCGTGCTCGCCACAGCAACTGTACTTTATTACCCAGTCGCTTCCCCATGGTTGTATTTGTGATACAATTTGAGAAGGATGTTGCATCAAATCAAAAGCAAAACGAGTCGGAGTGTCAATACCGACAACACGTGACACAAGCACGTCGGAAATCAGTTTTAAACCGTATTCCCATGCACCTAATTCATGCAAAAGTTTATCAGAAAATTTGGATCTCATAACTTCTCCCACAGAACTCTCATTATTACAAGCTATTTCCCACTGGTTTCAGCTAAAATACTGTACCATGCAGTTGCCCACGGCTATAAAACCATGAGTTTCGTAGTAGTATTGGAGGTTTGGATCACAATCGAGATACACTTTATAACACTCTTTACCTTTCGCAGAGTTCGATGGCTTTGTCTAAAAGCTGAGAAGCAATTCCGAGCCTGCGATATTCCGGTAGGATGACTAAATCGTGAAAATATGCGCACAAAGCTGATCCTGGGCGTATTCTACTCCAGAAATGAACGGAGATAGTTCCGATAACACCAATGTTTGGACAAAACTCGTCAGTTGCACAAAGTATTGTAGTAGCAGGATCGACACGAATGACGTCTCGGCTGTCCGCATCAAAGTTTGCATTCAAGGTCAGCAATTCTAAGAGCTGTTTCAATCGTGCAGAGTCGAAATTCCTTAAATTCTCTAATGATATAACGGTGGATGGGAGATGATGCGCAAAAGCGACTGAGAACCGTAAGATCGGCAGCTTCGCACTTTTCATCGACGATCACTTGCATAGAATATTTATGCGCCACCGCTACCAAATTGTTGAAGGCTTCTAGCGGATTACAGCCTGAAACTGTCAAAGCGC
>CAVSVN010000009.1:0-26025 GCA_963731415.1 uncultured Chloroflexia bacterium | reverse complement strand
GTTCTCAGATCGTCACTTCGCCGTCAGGGCGGACTTAAATCCCGGCAATTGGTCCGACTTGCCTCCACTCTCGTTTGTGGCACCCTTCTTCGGCCTTATCGCAGGCCTCGCACCCTTCAGCCACTGCGCAAGGAGATCCGGCCAGCTGGCGAGTTGCGGATCATTTCTGGCCAGTCCCACTCCGTGCCTGCCGTGTTCATAGATGTGCATTTCTGCTGAAATGCCCGCCGTACGGAGGGCTTCATAGAAGAGAATGCTGTTCTGTACTGGAACAGTTTCATCGTCGGAGGTATGGAAGAGAAAGGTGGGGGGCGTCTGCTTCGTAACGTGAAGCTCGTTTGAGAGCAGCTCTACGAGTGCGGGATCCGGATTACGTCCCAGTAATGCATCACGCGAGCCACGATGCAGATAAGGCTCTTCGAACGTGATGACGGGTAAGCAAGGATCATGAAATCGGGCCGGCAGTCTTGCCTGTCGATGGGGTCGGCGGCGTTCGCGTTCCCGTTATCGAAATGAGTGCCTGCGGACGAAGCAAGATGTCCGCCTGCCGAAAATCCCCACACGCCAATCCGGTGAGGATCAATGCCAAAGTTTGCCGCATGCGCCCGCACATACCGAATGGCACGCTGTGCATCGCCGAGCTCGATGGGATGGTGATACTTCGGGCCAAGGCGATAACGAAGTACAAAAGCCGAGATGGCGTAGCTATTCAGCCACGCGGCAATTTGCTGCCCTTCGTAATCCATTGAGAGATGCAGATACCCTCCACCTGGAAACACGAGGACACCAGCAGGAGCCTTCTCTCTGCCGGCGACCGTATAGATCGTCAGTGCAGGTTTGTCGGACTCCGCGTCGCCTTGCGCGCCCGGCGCTCCATCAGGCCAGAGAAGAACCGTTTGAGGAAGACCGGTTTGTCCGAATAACACGGACCCCACAGCGAAAAGGATCAACGGAAGACGCAGAAGCAATTAGTTCTCCTCGATGATGGCCGGTCCCAAGGCTGAAGCGCGAGCCGCTCAGAGGTGGCGATGCTCTTACCGGTGAGCAGTTCCGTTCCGCCGCCATAGGGATAGTTGAACGACTGGAGATCGCTCGAGTAGTTCAAATAATAGTGGACGCGCTTGCCGAAATCGTTCATACCATGTTTGACATGAACGGGAGGCGGCAACTGCTGATCCGGTCCGGTGAGCCGCGCCTGCTCAAGAACGTCGTGCAACACGCGCTTTTGTAGGGTGTCGGACAACCAGGTGCCTTCGTATGTCAGGATTCCTGAGCCGTAGTGATTGCGCGTGATGGCAGGCCACCGGCCAAAAAACGGATGATCATAGGAAGCGAGAGGTTGCGCATGGTCGGGAACCAAGAATTCAGCCCAGTACATCACCTTGTTTTCTTCGCCGGCTTTGAACGGATCGCCTTTGAGGGCAAGAGGCTTTTCCAGGTTCGAAAACTCCTGATAGCTGAAACCCGCCGCCTGGCGCAACGGACCGGGCTGCCTTACCCAGCGCACCGTTGAATTCTCGTCGCAAAAGCCGCTCTTGAACGTCATAAGCACGTGTCCTCCATTCTTTACATACTCAGATAGTTTTCCGAGTAGTGCTTCATCAGCAATGTAAAGAATTGGTACGATGACCAGCTTGTAATCCGAAAAATCCGGCCTTTCCGGGAAAATGAAATCGACTCCTATATTAAGGCTGTAAGAAGCTTTATAAAACTGGTGGATCAGGCTGCTGTAATCTACGATCGGCTTTGCGCCAGACCACTGTGGGCCACTGCTGGTGAAGGGCATGAAGTCAATCGCATTAGCTGAATCGACGCTGTATAGGATTGCAACCTGGTTCTTTATCTTCAGGTTTACAAGATGCGATTGAATCCTTTGTAACTCGTGAGCGGTGCGCGAGACCTCGGCATAAGCGCGATTCGGCTCCAGGTCGTGCGATAGGACTCCCTTCCAGTAAGTCTCTTGCCCGGAGTGAAGCGCTGCCCAGTGCCAGTACTCGACCATATTTGCTCCGCTGGAGAGGTGTGTGTAAACATCCAGTCGAAGTTGGCCGTCGTAAGGGGGATATTGAAACGCGGGGGATGCAGCACGACAAACTAGAAAACAGGTCACACTCTTACCTTTTGAAGAGAATAAATAGTATCTAGTAAACATGTGTGTAGATGTCGAATTATAACCAGTAAAATAATAACTCTATACCTTTTTGAGGAGAATAGCAATGTTCAATCAGATCAAACATTTTCGCACTCTTTCTAAAATCGTTTCACTGCTCGTCATGTTTATTGTCGCAGGATTGCTCCTGCCAGGGGCAAGCACCTCAGCGTTGGCTGACTCACCCGCCGTCAATGGCACTGTCAATGCCGGTTCCTTGAGCGAGACGGCGACGGGAACCTATACCTTCACCGGAACACCGGGCACCACCGCCACCTTCACCCTGCCTTTCTCCGTCAGTGATACCACTGGTGGAGCCGCTGGATGGAATCTCACCGTCACCTCCACCCAGTTCACTTCGGGAAGTCATACCCTGCCAACAACGGCTTCGACCATCACGGGAACGACGGGCACCTGTACCGCTGGTGGAGCAGCAGGCGTCAATTGTATGCAAACCTCTTTAACCAATACCGTTTCGAGCGCCGTAGCCGTTCCTGCAGCCGTGACAGCGCCGACCGCCGTCAAGTTCTTCGGCATCACTGCCGCCTCGGCTTCAGGAGTCTACACCATCACGCCAACCATCACCGTTGCCATTCCTGCGGTCACCTACCTGGCAACCTATGCCAGTACCGTCACCCTCGCCATCGTCTCGGGTCCGTAGAAATACTCAGGGGAGGGCTTCTAGCCTCTCTCGAATAGCATGGGACCTCTGCATGGGCATGATTGAGAAGCCAATGCAGAGGTCTTATGACGTTCCCACAACAGATGGAGCCTTCGAGCAGAGGCATCGTACAACGTCTGACCCCATCGTGGGTTCAATCTTTCTTTTCACAAGAGGTTCAGAAACCTCAAGTTTCACAACGATCTGCCGATTTCTTAAGAGAGGAGCTTTCTCGATGAAGCGCTCATTTCCTGTTCAAGCATCATGAAAAATAGAGCCATTCTAGACCCTATTGAAATAGTAGATCATATATATAAACCATTGGAAGGGACCGTCTGAGACCACCATCTTCTTTGCAGAGGACTCGTTTTCTCGACCTTCATGGGGGTGCAAAATGAAACCATCGTATTTTCTCCATCATTCTCTTTGGACCAAAAGACAGTGGAAAACTCTTCTCAAGCTGGTGCTTGTTCTCTTGCTGCTCAGTGATGGAGCCTGGATACAACAGCAACGTGTCAATCCTCAGGCCCATGCTGCCGGAGTCAGTCCTCAGGCGGTTACCGTCTATGGGCAGGGCGGCAGTTTTACCTCTGGAACAGCCAATAATGGCGGGGCTAGCACCACCAGTCTCAGTCATCCTAGAATGTCGTGCTTGATAGTAGTGGGAACCTCTATGTCTGCCGATTACTACAATAATCGCGTGCTCTACTATCCTCCGGCAGCACCACCGCCACCCGTGTCTATGGGCAGGCCGGTAGCTTTACCACGACACCGTCAACAATGGCAGCGGCGTCTGGCAGTCCAGTGCCAATAGTCTCAATGGTCCAACAGGTCTCGCTCTCGACAGTAGTGGCAACCTCTACATCGCCGATGATGGCAATAACCGCGTGCTCTACTATGCCTCCGGCAGCACCACCGCCACCCGCGTCTATGGGCAGGCGGTAGCTTCACCACCAACACCGCCAACAATGGCGGCATCAGTGCCACTAGCCTGAACAGTCCAAATCACATCGCTCTCGACAGTAGTGGCAATCTCTATGTCACCGATTACGACAATAATCGCGTGCTCTACTATGCTTCTGGCAGCACCACCGCCACCCGCGTCTATGGGCAGGCGGTAGCTTTACCACCAACACCGCCAACAACGGCGGCATCAGTGCCACCAGCCTGAACAATCCCATCGGCGTCACGCTCGACAGTAGTAACAATCTCTATGTCGCAGATAGTAGCAACAATCGCGTGCTCTACTATGCCTTCGGGCAGCACCACCGCCACCCGCGTCTATGGTCAAGCTGGCAGCTTTACCTCCAACAGCGCCAACAACGGCAGCATCAGTGCCACCAGCCTTAACAGTCCCATGGGTCTGACTCTCGACAGCAATGGCAACCTCTATGTCGCCGATACATACAACAACCGCATGCTCTACTTTCCTTCTGGCAGCACCACGGCCACCCGCGTCTATGGGCAGGCTGGCAGTTTTACCACCAATACTGCGAACAATGGCGGCACCACCGCCACCAGCCTCAATACTCCCTTTGGTGTCATCATCGATAGCAGTGGTAACATCTATGTCACCGATATGAGCAACAACCGTGTGCTCCAGTTCCAGACAGCCTGAGCATCAGCACGCAACCACCCGCAAGTTCCCCCTCACAGGGCACCTTCAGCATCGCTGCTAACCTGGTTGATGTGGGATCAGGTGGAGCATTTTCCGATTTCACGGGCACCGTCTCGGCAGCTATCAAGTCCGGGACCGGGACCTCAGGCGCGACCCTGGGTGGCACTACCTCGATCACCGCCAGTAGTGGAGTCGCGACCTTCTCCAATCTCTACGTCGATCTGACTGGAACTGGTTATATGCTGACCTTGAGCAGTACTGGAGTGGGTTCGGCCAATACCTCCTCCTTCGCCATCACGGGTGCATTGGGTCCACAAGCCGTGACCGTCTATGGGCAATCTGGCAGCTTTACCACTGGCACCGCCTCTGGGCTGTACCTTCCTAAAAATAGTGCCACCGATAGTAGTGGAGACCTCTATATCGCCGATACGAGCCACCACCGCGTCCTCTACTATCCTTCTGGCACCACCACGGCCACCCGCGTCTATGGACAGGCTGGTAGTTTCACCTCCACCACCGCCAACAACGGCGGCATCAGCGCTAACAGCCTCGATCACCCTCATAGGTGTCACTCTTGACAGCAGTGGCAACCTCTACATCGTTGATACGACCAACAACCGCGTCCTCTACTATCCTGCTGGCACCACCACGGCCACCCGCGTCTATGGCCAGAATGGCAGCTTCACTACCGGCACCGCCAACAACACCAATGGCACCAGCGGCGTCGTGAGTGCTACCAGCCTTTCTAACCCCCTCGGTGTCGCCCTCGACAGCAGTGGAAATCTCTACGTCACCGATAACGGCAACAATCGCGTCCTCTACTATCCTTCTGGCACCACCACCGCTACCCGCGTCTATGGCCAGAATGGCAGCTTCACCACCGCCCTGGTTAATAATACCTCTGGCACCGCCAATACCGTGAGTGCCACCAGCCTCAATCAGCCCAGAAGTGTCGTCCTCGATAGCAACAATAATCTCTACGTCACCGATATTAGCAACAACCGCGTCCTCTACTATCCTTCTGGCACCACCACCGCTACCCGCGTCTATGGACAGGCTGGCAGTTTCACCTCCAACACCGCCAACAACGGCGGATCAGCGCCACCAGCCTTTACCTTCCTCAGGGCCTCGCCCTGGACGCGGCAACAATCTTTATGTCGCTGACGGCAATAACAACCGCGTCCTCTACTATCCTTCTGGCACCACCACCGCTACCCGCGTCTATGGACAGGCCGGCAGCTTCACTTCCAATAGCGCCAACAACACCTCCGGCACCAGCAGCGTCGTGAGTGCCAATAGCCTCAATCAGCCCTATGGCGTTAACATTGGCAGCAGTGGAAACATCTATGTTACTGATACCAATAACAATCGCGAGCTCGAGTTCCAGACGGCCTTGAGCATCACGGCTCAGCCTCCCTCCATTGTGGCAACCGGGACCGCCTTCTCCACCGCCGCTACCTTGATCGACGTGGATCAGGAGCCACCTTTACCGATTTTAGCGGGACTGTTGCGGTGGCCATCGGGTCGGGAACCTCGGGGGCCGCCCTCAGTGGCACCACCTCGGTCTCGGCCAGTAGTGGAGTCGCCACTTTCTCCAACCTCTCCATCAACCTGACCGGATCAAGCTATACCTTGACCTTGAGCAGTTCGGGGGCCAATTCAGCCACGACCAGTGCTTTCGGGGTGCTCAATCCCGCTGGCTACTGGCCCTTCGATGAGGATAGTGGGACCACCGCCTACGATTCCTCTCCCAACGCCAATAATGGATCCCTATCCGCTACTAACGTCGTCTGGACTCGCTGGAAAGATTAACTCTGGACTCAGCTTTTCGGCCAAATATGTGACCATGGGCACTCCCTCGACTCTCGAATTCAACAATACCAGCTTCAGCCTCGTGTCCTGGTTCAATTCAACGTCGACAGCGCATAGTCGTTTTGTGAGCAGCGGACTCTACAATTACGCGGCTGGCTTCGAATTTGGCCTCAATACCATCAGCACAGGAGGCGTTGGAGGAAATCTGGGTGCCAATGGAACAGCAGCCAATGTGGTGTCTTTCGGGACCACCACGACCTTCAACGATGGAAACTGGCATCAGGCGGTGATGGTTGTTGACCAGACGGCCAAGACCGCCCAGATCTATGTCGATGGCGTGGCCCAGTCTTTGACTAACGCAAACTGTGGAACGGTCTCGGGGACGACTAAAAACTTTTCCTCCTGTAGTCCTGGTCAATACCTACAGCACCACGGAACCATTCACGCTGGGAGCCTACAAGTCTGAACAGTATAGTAAACCAGCCCTTCACAGGGAGCCTCGACGAAGTCCGCGTCTACGGCAGTGCTCTGAGCAGTTCGCAGGTCCAGACCCTGTATACCAATGATATCAATGCTCTCAGTGAGTACGCAACCAATGCGAGCTTCTCAGGCACCGTAGGCAGTACAGCAACCTACACGCTACCCATCGCGCTCACTTATCAGCTCACTCCTGCTCCTGGTTGGAATCTCTCGATCACCTCGACCACGCTGACCAGTGGGTCCAATACGTTGCCGACCACCGCCTCAACCATCACCTCTGTCACCGGCACCTGTACCACCAATGGGACCTGCTCCAGCAACACGCTCACCAATACGATCAGCAGCTTCCCCATGGCTCTTCCCGCCGGAACGACTGCGCCCACGGCGGTCAAGTTCTTCAGTACCGCTGCTGGAACGGGCACCGGAGCCTATACCGTCACCCCGACCATCTCGGTCACCATTCCTATCACCGCTAAACCTGGGGCCTATAGCAGTACCATCACCTTAATGGCGGTCGCTGGACCATAAGAAACGCACCAGTTCAGACCGACTCACGCTCCCTCGTGAGTCGGTTCCTCACCTCATCAGGAGAAGACTTCTCCGCACCACCACCTCTTCTGTCTCCCTCAGTCTCATCCTCCCTCTTCATGAACCATGACACAAACCCAAAAAGGCCCTTTCCTTTTTCTTACCCCTAAAGAAAATCAAACTCCTACCGATACTAAAGAGTAACACCAGGGCGAATGCTCGAAGCAAGAATACCGTAAGTTGAAGAGAGAAATCCCTTTTTCTTACCCCTAAAGAAAATCAAACTCCTGCCGATACTAAAGAGTAACAACAAAACAAATGCTCGATGGCAAGCGTCAAGGAGTACGAGCCAGTAAAACATGTTACTCCCTTACTTCTTAAAAAGTGTTGTATCTAAGTTGTATCTAATAAGAATGTGCGTAGATGTCGAATTTTAGTTAGTAAAATATATCCTATAAATTCTTGAGGAGAATAGCAATGTTCAATCAGATCAAACGTTTTCACTCTCTTTCTAAAATCGTTTCGCTGCTCGTCATGTTCATTATCGCGGGATTGCTCCTGCCAGATCATGAGTACTCCGGCCTTTGCCGACTCACCCGCCGTCAATGGAACTGTCAATGCTGGCTCCTTGAGCGAGACGGCGACCGGAACCTATACCTTCACCGGAACACCGGGCACCACCGCCACCTTCACCCTGCCCTTCTCCGTCAGTGATACCACTGGTGGAGCCGCTGGATGGAACCTCACCGTCACCTCCACCCAGTTCACTTCGGGTGCCCATACTATTCCAACAACGGCTTCGACCATCACGGGAACGACGGGCACCTGTACCGCTGGTGGGGCAGCAGGCGTCAATTGTATGCAAACCTCTTTAACCAATACCGTCTCAAGTGCCGTAGCCGTTCCGGCAGCCGTGAGTGCGCCGACCGCCGTCAAGTTCTTCGGCATCTCAGCCGCCTCGGCTTCAGGAGTCTACACCATCACGCCAACCATCACCGTTGCCATTCCTGCCGTCACCTACCTGACAACCTATGCCAGTACCATCACCCTCGCCATCGTCTCGGGTCCGTAGAGAGATAAGAGAAACTGCATCGCAGCCTTCGAGAAGGGCATTGAGCAACATCTGGTAATCCAGTTTGCTCAATGCCCCTTTTACCGCACAAGCAATTTTTACGGATTTCCAGATCTGCCCAAAAAGGTATTGACAACTTTTTTTGTTCATGATATTATACACCGTGTTAAGAGAAACCGCCTGTATGTGCAGGTGAGCTGGTGACTATAGCGAAGAAGGTACACCCGTTCCCATCCCGAACACGGAAGTTAAGCTCTTCAGCTCCGATGATACTGTAGGGGCAACTCTATGGGAAAATAGGACGTCGCCGTCTCACCCGCCCACATAGGCGGTTTTTTGTATACCTGCCAGTTCCCCCACTCAGGGCACCGTAACGCGCCCCTTCATGCCTCCCACTCATACAAAGGCTGCGTCGTCTGGTACTCTCTGAGGAACACAATCTTCCCATTTCTCAATCGTGCAACCGATGCACCTTCAAAACATGACATCGCTTCCCGCATAAGTACATGCAAACACCCATTCAAAGAAACAGGTTTCGCCCACAACGTAAAAAGATGTAATATCCCAGCTATTGACCGTATTCCCCGCTCCAAACCAACTATCAATCCAACGGCCTACCTTCACGATCCCATGATAGGTAGGCCCGTAGGATTCTATAATGACGCATTCCTCATCCAGACTACTTAATATTTTCACATGATCACCCTCACTCCAACCATCAACATATGTTTGAACTACCAGCCTGGCAATAGTTTCATCCATAGTTACGCCTCTCTCATTACTCTAGATACTCGCTCAATGCGCTGTACCAGCGTATCTATCTCCTCTTCTGTATTATAGAAACCTGTCGATACACGCAACGCATGGGTGCTGGGAATGTTGCGAACGGAGATCGTGTATTTTTCCTGCAAGCTCCTTCACCAATTCTGCATCGTCACGTCCCTCTAGTGTAAATGCCAGCAACCCGCTCGCGCCCGGCTTGCGGGTTAGCATCGTCAGCCCTGGCACTTTCTGAAGCGCTGCATATGCATATGTATTCAAGGTTGAGATACGCTCAAACATCCAGGAATAACCGACGAATTGTTCCAGCCAATCGAGCACAGCACTTTGACCTGCCAGCGATGCTGTATGCCGTCCTCCCAGTTCAAAGCGTTGCGCATTCTCTTTAAGTTCCCACTCGATGCCCTCTTCATGCTTGATAGACCAGTAGCCAACATATGTTGGAGCAACATAATGCATCGACTCACGCCTCACGTAGAGTGCCCCTGTTCCATCCGGTCCACACAACCATTTCTGCATCGGGATCGCGTAGAAATCGACATCCAGCTCTTTGACATCCATAGGAATAGCGCCCGCCGATTGCGCACCATCAATCAAAACGGGAATGCCCCGTTCACGTCCAAAGCGTGCCACCGCCTTTACATCGAGACGTGCACCCGTTGTCCAGGTCACATGCGAGATCGAGATCAGGCGCGTACGCTCCGTCACCAGCTCACTGATCGCTTCAAGAGCCGAACGCTCAGCACGCGGACCAAGATCAGCCTTATGTACAATGATTCCATAACGATCACGGCTCTGATAAAGGGGAGCAAGCGCACTGAGATGTTCATGATTGGTGGTGATTACCTCATCACCCTCTTGCCAGTTAAAGCCGTAGCTGATAATATTCATTCCCTCACCGGTACTATCGGTGAGGGCAATTTCATCCGTACTTGCATTGAGCAAACGAGCTACCCGTTCACGGGCATCGGTATAGATAGCTGCCATACGTTCAAATGCTTCAGTACCCAGGCGACCAGTGCTGCCACTCCGCCTGGGTGCGTTCCTGCATGGCCTGCGGAACACAATTGGGTAGCGGGCCAAAGGTACCAGCATTCAGATAGATACGCGCATGTGTGGCAGGCAATTCCTGGCGAATACGTTCTAGATGGGTGAGATCGGACAAGATGGAGCTCCTTTGTTGCATAAACAGGTCGGGTCGCCTCGTCTCAATTGCTCGCTAGACCATTTCTGGATAGGCAATTGACGATAGTTATATCGTATGATATATGACATCTTTGTGGCAAGGTCATACTGCACTGCCAGACCATCTTCTGTCACGATGTGAGAGGATTTCAAAGTATGCGTATACGTACGTTTCATTATGAAGATATGCCAACACTGATAGAAATTGAGCAACAGGCAGCACTGGCAGATGGAAGGAAATGCACGCCCTGATTTTGCGGCCTGGCTGACTGCTCCTGAACATGATGCGCTCTCAAATGTATTTGTGATTACCGATGACGATGATGAACTTAACACCTGGGGACAGGCCGGTACACTGGAAGGAATTGAAGGCGAGATCGTGGGCTATACTCTCGTACAGGCACAGCAGGATGAGGAAGGCTATCACCTGCTCTGCCAGGGAACCGTTCACCCGGCACATCGGCATCGTCATGCAGGGCGTGCATTGCTCATCTGTGCCCTTAATCGCGCCCGCGTTCTGGCCGAAGAGTTCGAGTTTGAGGCTGAGCAAGCTGGCATTCCCGTGTATTTTGAGGCGTTATTACCCGTACACGATGCAGCATCTTCACGCCTGGCGGCAAAGTGCGAATTGATCCGCGACGCATGAAGTTACTTCCTGATGAGATGCGTTTGTATCGTAACGAATTATGAATCTCCGCTCACCTCTTTAGTACATTTAGTTGCTATCAATGCAAATGATTTTATCCTTTCCCTTTTCTATACGTTAGCATTAATAGATACAATCTGACTACTAGAAATTTATCGCCCGACATATTCATCCTTACAGTATAAGGAGATCATTCATTTATGAATACAGGCGCACAGCAACCGATAACGCCCCCGAACAGACCAAACCACAGTGTACGGGCAATATGGATACTTCTCATAGTAGGCATATTCTGTTCTTTTGGTATAGCAATTCTTAGCACTCCATTTCTGCTTCTAGGGTTATTTCTGGGAATTCTCGGAACCATTACTCTGCTCTTTGCGGCCTTTCAACACTCGGGCTTTGCGAACAGCTTTGACGAATTTATAGGCAACCGCACAGCGAAGACAAATCGCACCGGGCACTCCTCGCAACGCGGGAAATATCTTCGTAGAGACCTGGCTATCATTCTCCTATCGGGATAGTTTTGTGTCCTCGTACTATACATTCCATCCGCTTAATGTATGGCCTGCCAAAAAACATTTGTTTCCCTGGCGTCTTATCTGTGGTGATGCCTTTGGTACATTCACAAAAAATGTTCCTGATGCTTTAGGGGGATTGCCTCAAGTGAAGATTGGCCTGATCGACAAGATGGCGGATGGCCCTTTCGATACCAGTGATCAACAGAGCAATGAAGTAAATATCGATCAAAAGATTTTTAGCGAAAATCAACGCATTATCCACGATCCTTACCTGACACTGGCTGTTATCACAGAGTTAAGCAGGACGAGTGATGATCCTTCTCTTTCAGCCAATGTTGGCCTGGCAGACCTTAAAGGTGCTTATCTGTTTCAGGAGTATTATAATAGTCAACAAGCCAATACAGTCAAACTACGCCTGATCATTGGCAATATTGGCACACGCCTCACAGCCAGTAATACAGTACCAATTATCATGGGACGCATTGCACTGCTCATCAAACAGGATACCACGTTTCGTGGTATTCTGGGACTTCCTTTTAGTGGTTCAACCACGGACGCGCTCGACAGTCGCAATGATCTTGGCTATCAACCAGATCCCTATCATAGCCCCATCCGCCTCAAGCGATACTCTTTCTAACATGAAGCAATTTTTATCGCATAGTTTCTTCCGACAAAACACAAAGTTGTGTCGCTCTTGACTTTATTGTCAATCACTTAATATCTGCTCTGAAGTATACCCCCAACTATACGTTTAAAATAGCGATCTTCAGGGATCTCAAAGATTCCTATAGTAGCGATCTGGCAAACGATTTAAATGCAGTTTCAACTGGAAATATTACTTGCGCCAGCTATAGCACCCACCTCAAGCACAAGCAATCTTCACACATTTCCAGAATCTTATACCATTGGTCAACAACAACAAGATTTTCAGGGAGCAATCGATGACTCAATCCACCAACAGATGGATATCATCTTCTTTTCTGGCTATTCATATGACCTGAAGAATTTTGAAACGCTCCTCAGTCAGGAGCAAAGCACACTCCATTATCCAAAACAGATATTCATCGTCGGTGGCGATGGCCTGTATGAGACCGCTGGCACCGATAATACCTATACCACAACCTACACAACCATTTACACTCCTCCTCTAGCCGACAACGGCAATAGTTCCGACCTGGAAAAGTACTTCGTAACTCATTATCAGCAAGAATTTGGCAACTCGGATAATGTCATCTCATCGGGAACAGTATTTCCACCCCATTCACTAGAAATGTACGATGGAGCCAATGCATTCACGACAGCCTTTCAAGACCCAAAGAGCTTACAGAGTCAAAATTCTTTCGATCAGCTACTGCTCAACATTAATTTCTATGGATTAACCGGTTTAGCACAGTTCAATGGCAATCAGACAAACAATCCGAGCGTAGGAATCAGTGATCCTCTCAATAAAGATATCTACGTGATGTGTACCAATAAAAATCAACTGACAGAGGAGGCAGCAACGTATGCGCCTGCACCTTCCCCTGATATCAAATACTCTTTGAGAGGACAGAGTTTATTGGATTGTACTGTGCCATAAATTAGCTACCCCTTTGTCAAGAAGTAGCTCTACTTTCTACAAAAGAATGCTCGCGGTAGGCACTGCCGAACGACACGGTATGCATAAACACGATCACTTCACCGATTATCAACAGTCAGCTGGGCCTCAATCTCTGCCAGACCTGCTTGCTGATAGACACTCAAAACATTGCCCGCCGGGTCGCGAAAAAGAGCTCGGATCTCACGTTCATCAGGGTTAACAGGCTGGACGACCTCGCCACCGGCAGCAATGATAGCCTCAAGAGTGGTCTCGACACTCGCAACCATGATAGATACCAGCAAGCCTGGAACCCTGGATGGTGGGTATCCAAGGACCCACATGCCGCTTACGCCCCCAACTGTGTCGTCGAAGGCGGTCGAGCCATCATCGTGCTGCCTGATCTGCCAGCCAAAGACTCGCTGATAGAATTGAGCTGACTCAGAGACGTTGATGGCGGGAATTTCGATATAACAAATCTTGCCCGTCCGATAGCCTGAGGAGGCTGGTTGTGTGGTCATTCCTCTTTTCCTCTCTCTTTCTCTGCAAGCTGTGATATAAATTACTAACTTCCTCCTCTCAAATGGTAGATCATCAGTTCTATAAAAGCAAGAAACAGGCAACGTTTCATGACTTTCGGTAACCTGATGTGCCTGGAGGACTCTTTGAAAAGATGTGAATAGACACATGTCTGGCAAGTCTGGTCCATGGTCCTCTATGTGCTTGTAAGAATCGTTTTTTATAATTTAAAAATTTTATTCTATGTTGTATCCTTGAGAAGACAATTGTAATGCAATAAGGAGGTATAAGGAAACCACATGACCAACGCTTCTTCTTTCCCGCATATGAATACGTCGTCAATCCAGGTTCGCCTCTACGCGCCTGCCGATCGTGAGTTTCTGCTCAGTCTTGCACCGCGTTTGACGATAGGAATTGCTCCCTGGCGTAATCGTGAGGCCATGGAAGTTGCCATGCGTCAATTTATCATCGATAGTATTGAGCAACATCCCACACAAACAGTTGTCTTTGTCGCTGTAAATCAGTTGGGACAACAACTCGGTTTCGCCAGTATCTCACATGCCAAAAATTTTACAGGTGAAGCGCAGGCTTATCTTGGTGAGTTGGCGATCAGCGAAGGAGTTGAAGGGCATGGTATTGGGCGTGCATTAGTACAAACTTGTGAGGAATGGGCACGTAATCAGGGCTATACTCTCCTTGTACTGGATACAGGAACTGCCAATGAACGAGCACGTCATTTCTATCAGCGCCTGAGTTTTCAGGAAGAGAGCGTCAGGCTGGTCAAACAGCTCTAAAGTGAAGCATTTCACCAGGTAAATTGAGCACTAGCAGCACTACAATTTCTTACGTTGATAAAAATAAAAGATGTGAGGAAAGATATTTTTTTCATCAACTACACCTTCCTGAGAAGAGACCAACACAAAATCCTGAGGATTCCATGCAGGGAAAAAAGCATCGCCCTCAGTATCGAGTGCAATTTCCGTGATATACAATTGATCAGCAACATCTATAAATTGCCTGTAGACGGCCTCACCACCAAGGATAAAGATATCATCCTCAAGCGCAAGCACTTCCTGTTTACTATGAACGACTTCAACTCCAGCAAGTTGCATATCATGACAATGCGTAAGTATAACATTTCTTCGTTGTGGAAGCGGTCGTCCGATGGATTTAAACGTTTTACGGCCCATCACTACAGTATGATCAGTCGTGATACGTTTAAAATACCTCAGGTCATTCGGTAGATGCCAGGGAATCTTCCCCTTATGTCCAATAACACGATCATGCGCGTAAGCAACAATTATACTGATCATACTGCGATTTTCCCTTTAAGAGTCGGGTGCGCCTGATAATTCACAATTTCAATATCTTCATACTGAAAGTCGAATATTGAGCGAATTGCCGGGTTTAGCTTCAATGTTGGAAGAGGAAAAGGGGAGTCGCGTCAATTGGATATTCACCTGGTCAAGATGGTTTAAGTACAAATGGGCATCACCAATGGTATGAATAAACTCTCCCGGTACCAATCCTGTGACATGAGCTATCATATGCGTAAGAAGAGCATAACTGGCAATATTAAACGGAATACCGAGGAAGGTATCGCCACTACGCTGATACAATTGACAGGAGAGAACTCCTTGCGCAACATAAAATTGGAAAAGGCAGTGGCAAGGTGGCAGCGCCATATCAGCAATTTCCGTTGGATTCCAGGCACTCACAACCAGACGTCTCGAATCAGGATTTCGCTTGATTTCATCGATCACCCATTGAATTTGATCAACTGTTTTCCCATTGGCACCTTGAAAGGACCGCCATTGCTTTCCATAAACGGGTCCCAGTTCACCATGTTCATCTGCCCACTCATCCCAGATATGAACGTTATGCTCCTGTAAATACCGAACATTGGTGTCCCCTTGCAAAAACCAGAGTAACTCATAAATAATTGATCGTGTATGGAGCTTTTTGGTCGTAATAAGTGGAAAACCTGCACCCAGGTCGAAACGCATAGAATGCCCAAAGATGCTTAGCGTTCCTGTTCCTGTGCGATCCTGTTTCCTGGTTCCTTCCGTGATAATACGTCGACATAGCTCTAAATATGCCTCCATGATATCCTCCTTTTTCACTACTTGTCCTGAATGGCACCATTGATTCTGTGAAATGTCATACAGTTGGACGGGCGTGACCACTCCTGGAGTTTGTAAGTAAGGTACATCTCCAGGAATAGTATATAACAAGCAGTGAATAACAGCGAACGCCACATCTCCCTATCTAACGATCTAGTCTACTGCCAATCTCCCTACTGACGGAGAGATTCTTGTGGCGGCGACGCAAGTAGGGCATCTAAGGTCTCACGTCGCACACGATAAGCCTGGCGCTTTCCACGATGAGGCAGAGTAATCGCCTCCAATACGCCATTCTTAATCCAACGCCTCACAGTAGTATCATCTACACGCAATCGTTTCGCTACTTCGCGGACAGTGAGCAGTTCCGCATCATCTTTTACCACAGGTTTCCTCTTTCTGGTTCTCTATAGCTTAATACAAGACAATTTATTAGTCATTCTATCATAGCTGATACGATCTTTACTCGGACTACCTATAAATTGTCTATTTAACTATAACAACGGCCACATGGTTTTAGGGTAACGTTCCTGAACGTGTGTTTTCATTGTAAATATGAGTACATGCTGCCTGGATGGCTGCTACATTAATCGCAAAGATATACACCTCTGTCATTAAAAGAGAGGGTGCTCCAGAGTTTAGAAAAGGTCAATCACTGCAATTTGTATTTGTAAGAAGTGGAACTGTTCATGTAGCATACTTGCAGGCTTGTTAATAGCGCAGCTTGTTTCACCCATTGGTTGATACTCAATCAAAAGAAAGCGAAAAAAACGTGAGAGGAGCGCGGTGAAACAAGCCTGCAAACATGTTACTCAGTCATGGGTATACTAGCCACCAATCATGGACATACTGCGGCTGGCGCGTTTAAAACGTTTGTCGCCGATATAGTGCTTCAATTCTTTGCGCCAGACGGCACTGCGAAGTGTATCGGCCAATACTTCATCATCGGTCGTTGAGCGAATAATTGCGCGAAGATCGGTCTCTTCAGTCGCGAAGAGGCAGGTGCGCAGTTGACCATCGCAGGTGAGGCGAATGCGGTCGCAGGATGAGCAGAAGGGTTCACTGACAGGATTGATAAAGCCGACCTCTCCAACACCATCGCTAAAGGTATAGCGACGTGCTGTCTCAGCAGGATCGCCGCTGGTAATCCGTACAAGCGGTCCATATTCAGCTTCAATGATTGCCTGAATCTCACCCCCGGTCAGAATATCCTCTTTGCGCCAGATCTGATCGGCATCAAGAGGCATAAATTCAATCCAGCGTACGGAATAGGCTTTGCGGCGTGCCAGGCGTGCGAAGTCCAACACTTCCTCTTCGCTAAAGTCTCGTATAGCAACGGCATTGATCTTGATTGGATGAATCGAAGGATACTTTTCCAGTTCTTCAAGCCCTTCCAGCACACGATCAATCTGATCACGCCTTGTTAACCGAGCAAACTTCTCACGCAATAACGAATCGAGGCTCACATTAATACGTGTCAGTCCGGCCTCTGCAAGTCCTTTTGCCTGCTGTTTCAGCAGGACACCATTGGTTGTCATACTTAAACTGTGCAAACCTTCAATTTTGGAGAGCATACTCACAAGATCCGCCAGGTCTCGTCTGACCAGGGGTTCGCCACCTGTCAGACGAATTCTGTTCGATACCAAGGCCAACTGCAACACGCGCAACACGTTCTATCTCCTCGTAGGAAAGAATCTCGGACTTCTTGAGCCAGGGTAGACCTTCCGCAGGCATACAGTAGGTACAGCGAAAGTTGCACTTGTCAGTGACTGAGATACGCATACTTTTGATACGGCGTCCATAGCTATCTACGAGTGGTTGCATGGGTTCGGTCTCCATTAAGCGGGTACTACAACTATTTATTATCTACTAACTATACCACATATCCCTGATTTGTACCCACTTTTTCTCTTCTCTCTTCTCTCCTCTCTTGAAAAAGTCTGATCTTACCCCGAATTTGTGGAGGAGTGAAAGCTTAGGATATACTCTTCTACGTCGCTTCATCAATGGAGGAAGGAGCTGGCTGAACACAGTCAGGAGGCTTTCCCAGATAGCGGGCATCAGCCAGCTCCAGAAGAAATCCTCCTGATGGTATCTCTACTTTCCGATAATTCTATATTTCGTCCACCAGAACGTCAATGCGAACAGCATAGCAGACATGAGCACATAGAGACCGCTCTCTATTTCCTGGAAGAGCCAGAAACGCTCAGCAGGCTGATACATATATTTATCCTGAAAACCATGCGCTGCTGTGCATTGGTTGTACGCCTTTTCCTCAGGTGTTGGAGGCTGAATACCAGTACTACCACCAGGACCTGAGGACGCGGACGCTCCCTTGAGAGGCATGTTTATGTTCATCAGAGGAAGCGCCATATTTAAATGTAAAGTAGGGCTGGATGCAGTGTTTTTATACAAACCCAGAGAAGGTGGGATTTTACAAACCCCATTGTTCGGGTCAACCGTGTTTCCCTGTCTATCTACGACCGTTATTGCTCCAATCTGCATGCTATTTGGGGAATATCCTGTCCACTGTTAAAGGGTGTCAAGAATACCAGTGGCGGGAGAAAGTAAGGACGCCAGAAGATTTCTATCAGAATACGCACGGTCACAAAAATCACTAAGGTAAGAGCCATCGCAGGAACCGTTTTCTTCACAATTGTTCCCAGACAGACACCCAGTGCAAACGCGAAGAGCGTATAGGCAATCGCAGTTGGACTCCATATATCGTAGTTTGTATATTTCCAGAAACTATTTATTAATATAGGAACAACCGGTGTTTTCCACCAGAGGAGCAGACAATAGAGTAGAGAGGTGACACATACTATTAAAACAACGATTCCAGCTACTTTGGCGAGTAACCAACGAGACCATGAAATGCTTTGTGTCCAGATCAGCCGATACGTACCCTGTTCCAGTTCGCGTGCGACTACTTGTGTGCCAAAGAACATACCTATAAAGAGCGGCAATGCTAGAAGAGTATACTGGAATATAGAATAGAATGCTGAACCACCAAAGGCTCCTCCCTCAATATATTCTTGCAGGTTTATTTGGGCATTTTGACATTTTGTAGATTTGCAACTTACATTACCTACATAATGAGCAAAAGAGGCAATATTCGTGCTCGTCACGAGCAAAATGGCGGTAGCAAGAAGCAATACCACTCCTATTATGAGTATTTCGAGACGATATTGACGCCACGTTAACCAGATCATTGTGCAACCTCCAATGTTCTCCCATCCTGACCAACCAGAGCAGATCTGGATTGGGACAGGTAAGCAAAGATGATATCTTCCAACGAGACCGGGTGTACTTGCCAGGCTGGATCGAGAAGAGGGCCACGCGTTTGTACAAGAAGCGTACATTGTCTCCCTGTACCATTCACCGCTACAATGGTGTGCGTTCTGGCAAGAGACTCCATTCGCTCGCTCGGCCCAACAAGCATCTTATGAGACTGCAAGAGGAAGTCGACCCTGCTGCTAAGCTGCACACGTGAAGTAGACATAATTACCAGGTAATCACAGAAGCGCTCCAGGTCGGCAATGTTATGCGAAGAAACGATCACCGTCATTCCATGTTCGGCCACTGCATCCAACAACGTTTGCTGAAATTCGCGGCGAGCGATAGGGTCCAGACTGGCAACCGGTTCATCCAGGATTAATAGCTCTGGTTGTTTGGCAAGAGCGAGAATCAACGCAACTTGCGCCTGTTGTCCACCTGATAGCTTCCCTGTCTGTTGGTGAAGCGGAATACGGAGACGTTCCAGACGTTGCAATGCCTGTTCTTGATTCCATACGCTATTCAGCTTTTGCCCTACCATGAGCATCTCTCTAACGGTAAATGTGTTATAGAGAGGATGCTCTTGTGAAACGAAACCAATGCGCGGCAGAAGGTGTTTTCTATCCCTGCCAGGTGTATGACCAAGGACAGTGATAGTTCCATCCGATGGTGCTAACAGCCCTGTGGTCAGATGGAGCAACGTTGTTTTACCCGCGCCATTCGGGCCTACCAATCCAGCAATGCACCCGACAGGGAGCTGCAACGTGCAATCGTGTAGAGCCCACTTGCGACCATAGCGTTTGCTTAAATGAACTGTTTCCAATGCTTGAATCATGCAATTCCTTCCTCATACTTTTTTTTAAATTCTTGCAGTGTACGATCAAACAAAGCCTGTATGCTTTCTTCTTTCAGGTCAGCTGCGTAAGCATCATGCAACCAGCTTTCCAGACCTTGACGGAGAACTTCATGGCTTTCAAGAGAGGGATCAGCCAGAGTACGTTGTACGAACGTACCCAGACCCGGACGGCTTCCTACCAGTCCTTCAAGCTCCAGCGTGCGATAGGCTTTAAAGACCGTATTGGGGTTAATAGCCAGTTTCGCTACAACCTCACGCATGGTTGGTAACTGATCTCCTGGCTTCAAAAATCCCAATCGCAACGCTTGCTTCACCTGATGAACGAGCTGTAAATAGGGAGCAACACCTGAACGGCTATCCAGGTAAAACTCGATGTCCCGTTCCTCTGCACTCATCTGTTTTCCTATTTAGTTAGATAGTTAAATAGCTATGACAATAGTAAAAGTATACATGGTTGCATTCTTTCTGTCAAGGGTAGAGAAACTGAGCACTTTCTGTTCCCCTTGTTTTTCTGCTTTTTCTCTGGTATACTTCGACTTAGTGTACAGTAAACACCCTGTACATTCTTCTAAATTGAGCTTAATTTCGCTTCAAACAGAACGATTGACATCATGAGAATGCTAGATGGCGCTCCACATTTTCAAAGTCGGGCGATCTAGTCGATAGGGTTTCAACTCAGCAGGCATGATTTCACTCACAACAGCCTCTGCCAATAATTGTCCGAAGCGCATTCCAAAAGGCATCCCATGACCAGTGAAGCCACCGACAAAGCAAACATGCGGGAAGACCCGGAACCCAATCTACTATTGGCTGCATATCAGTCGTACATCCCAACGTTCCAGCCCAACGTTGGACCACCTGTAACGGTGCCAGCGACGGAAAGAGCCGTGGCAAAATCTGTTCAATCGCTTCCTGGACAACCATCGTTGGTTGCGTCTCCCACACTCCCAGGTCTCCACGAGGGGCAACCGTGTTACATCCGCCGATGAGAATGGTCCCATCAGGAGTCTGTTGCCAGTATTCTCCAGCCTCGATATGAGCACTGATACTCGTCGAGAAAACGGGGGGGAGAGAAGCATAAGCTAGCATCTGTTCCCGCTCAGGCAGAATGAAATCAGACAACGAGGGCAAGAGTTGACCTGTCCAGGCGTTGATGGCAACCACCACGCTGCCAGCAGAAATCTTCCCTCTTGTCGTGTGCACAATGACACCATTCCCCTCCTGCGTTAATTCTCGTACTTCCGCTTGATATGCTCGTGCACCAGAACGAAGTGCAGCTCCAACCAATCCCTGAACAAGCCGTGCAGAATGGACGAGGCCCTGATCTGGTAAGAAACGCCCACCGAGGATTTCAGCAGCCAGAGGCGTCTTGATCAATGCTTGCGTCTGTTCCCGATTGAGGAACTGGGCCAAAAAGCCGTCAGCTTGAAGGAGCGCAACTTCGCGTTGAAACGCTTCGACGTGCTGCTTACTCAATGCCAGTTGAAGTGAACCCGGTTCCCGATAATCACAACGTATTCCCTCTTCTTCGACAACCTGACGCGTCAAGGCTTTACTTTCGGACGTGAGTGTCATGATGGCACGGGCCGTTTCCTGCCCGAATTGATCAATTGCATCGGGATAGGAGATTGCCGACCCGGCTCGGACAAAACCACCATTGCGTCCTGTGGCACCAAAGGCAGGGAAGGAACGCTCAAGTAAGGCGACATGGATACCCGCACGAGCTAGCCAATAACACGTTGCGGTTCCGAGCAAACCTCCACCAATGACCGCGACATCGACGGTTTGTGGAAGATCAATCGAAAGAGGAAGGATCTGAGTTGTGCGTTGCCAGTAAGAAACCGAGTCGTGATGAGACATGATAGCCTTTCTACATAGAAAGAAATGGATGAAAAATTGGGATGATCACTCCTCGACTACGAAGGAGTGAGATAACGTAGCTCGAAACATCTCTGGCTAGTATACACGATTTTCGATCTTGAGGTTGACCCGTTTGAGTCTAGTCAACAAAGGTGGAAGGTCGACTGGACTCAAACGGGTCAACCTCAGCGTAACTTCTGGTAAACCGCTAAAGAGTTGTTTCATCTAGATCGCGTCCATTGGGCTAGAGAGCTACGACAAATGTGGAGCAAGCAGACTCCACATTTTGTGATGCAGATCCATCAATACATTTATCTGTTATGCACCCTTCAGTTCTCCGTCCTAATGGTATATACTGGCAGCAACTCAAGTAGAGAACCAGGCAGAGAGAGGTGCTAACTCATGTCGCTCAAAGACCGGAATAATCGTATCCTTGTGTTTATCCTGCTCTTTTGTATCATGTTCGTGTTGGTTTCCTTGATCATTCATCAATTCCTTCTCTTCTATTATCTTGTACTCATCTATTGGGTCATCTTGGCACTTCTGTTGGGCATTCCACATATCTATACTGGCGTCAAAGAACTTCGTGAAGCTCGTCAGAATGGCGAAAGAATCCCCTGGCAGCAGAATAAGAACATCATTCAAGGTATAGCCTTTGGATTGCCTCCTCTTATAGAAGTCGTTCCACATCTTGGGTCTGGGTACCATCCGGGAAATAGCCCTTGGCTAATCCTTGATATCATCTGGACCATTTTAATATCAATCTTTCTGGTCCCTCTCCTTTTCATTGAAATTGTCCTCACGGTTGGTTCTATTCGCTCCTTTCTGAACCGGACCAATTCACAAGCGCAAGATCTTCAGCGTCTTTCCACCGATGAGCAAGTCTTTAAGGAATAGCCCTGGCTTTGTTTTGCAGGTGAGGAATATATCACAGAGAAAAACTATGGGAAGATGCTGGTTGCGGCTTAAGGGCATTCCCAAGCCTAACGAGATCTGCAGTTATGATCGTCAGGAAGAAATGAGCATTTACGGAATAGAACCACAATCCAAAGCAGATATGCTATACTCTACAATATATTTACAGCAAGGAGTTATGATGTCCCTCAATACACTGTTCACAGAAACAGCGGACCACCCCATTGTCATTCGTATGAGCAAATGGAAGGTGCTCTTCATAGGTCTCGTATCACTGGTATTTGTGCTTGGAGGTCTCTGGATGATGAGCAGCAGTCAGAGTGCAAATGTGTATTATGAGACGGAGAACTGAAAAATTGGTCCTACCTGGAAAATCTTCCTGGATTTACTGTCGTAATCGTACTTCAACGTGCCGCGCTTTCCCCTGAGTCTGTTTCCGCGTCTCAAATAACTGATGAGTTCTGAAGAGATATTGTCGCCATCAATCAGGACCGCAGTTGGCGCAATAGATGAAGGATTGGACCGGAGAATAGTCAAAGAAAAAGTGGAATGCGTAAGCTGAGGCCAAGATAGACTGAAACATGGATATTTCATCAAAATTTAATAGTGATAGGGCTAAGGGTAAAGGTATTGAAACCTCCGATCTGGGCTGAAAGCTGATAGGTCCGTCCAGCGACCGGGGTAAACGGAAAGGTTGGTCTAAAGAGGATGGTTTGCTCTGGGGCAAAAGTTTTATCAGTAAACCCCTCGCCTGCCCCATCCTTTGTGTCTCCGGTGATTTGATCTTGAAACCGAAGAGAATTCAAGTCCAAATTCCTTTCCTCGTCTTTAGAAGTTTGATGTTGAGCGAAGCGCGTAGCAAGATATTCAGCGGGAAGTATCTCTTTATGTCCCAGGAACTCAATATCATTACCATGCTGCTGTCAGAGTGGTGAGTGAGTTTGTCACTTCTATTGATTGCAGCCACAGAAAACCAAACAGATCAAATTGGGATATTTTCTGTGCCCTATTCTCTAGCAAATCGCTGGGCAGAACGAGCCTTACGCCGTGCCGCTTCCTCAGCGCGATCCTTTGGTGGCATATTCGTTGTGAGCTGATCGAGAAAGGTGCTGGTCGCTCCCGTAATGGCCTCTACGGCGGCAGAGAATGCCTCCTCGTTTGCTCGCGAAGGGGTGTGAAAGCCACTCACTTTGCGCACAAATTGCAGGGCCGCAAGGCGAATATCTTCTTCCGTTGCGGCAGGGTCTATGTTGAATAATGCCTGGATATTTCTACACATCAGATGCTCCTTATAACAATACTACAGAGAGAAGGGTATGATTTCTCTCTCTATTCTTGCACACATGGGGCAGACCGGAAAGAACTCTTCAATGTTGAGCAATCCTGTTGCGCCCGTTTTTTGACCGGAGGATCATTAGAAAAGACGCATTCAGCCGTGTCAATAATCTTGTCTTGCGTCGTCACGCTGCCCTTGATAATGCCTGAAGACAAAAACATGCCCTCGATCTGACCTGCATGCTGCAAGGTATCCAGGCTCTTTGCCAACTCGTCGGGCGTGAACGTGAGGCGCTTCATTTTGCTGCGTCCGGCGCAAAATGGGCAGATGGGTGGCGGACTCATCGTCATCAGCAAGCAACCAGATGGGCAGGCGGTTGGACATTTTTTGAACGAGTGGCGTCACATCAGCTTTATGCGCCTACGCTCAACTGCTGAAGAAAACGTTCATCTTCATGTAAAGGGATATCAACGCTTTCCCTTCCAGGAGCAAGTTCACATCACGCCTGATGATCCAGGGTATGCTTGTGCCTCTCATTTTGCGACCTTTGAACAATTTCGTGGTCAGGAGAATGCATTCAATATTTGGCTGCAATGGATCTTTCCTCAACTGAGTATTACATGGAAGGGACTGGTATCGGAGACGCTTTCGGCGGTACTGACCGATCATGCAAGCCGGACTGTGACTATAATTGAGCCACAAGAGAATGAGTTGGAGATTGTAGTACGGGGAGAACGTCATCTGTGGTCTGATATTTTTCATGCCTATCAGGACTGGCTCGCGGGTGGAAAGCCGACGTTGGAAGCGTACAGGTTGTGCATTGATTCGCAAGGGCAGCAAGGAATCCAGATGGAGCATCAAGGAATTTTTCGTTGCTTTCCGCTTAGAACAACCTGAGGTCCCATTTTTGAATATGTAGGGTTAATTTCGTTCCCTGCTTATAGGGGTAATATTTCTGTCTCTCAGTACTCCCACGTCTCATGCCCCAACGGTGCCCGATTGAGTTCCTCACGATAGTGCTGCCACAGGGGCATAAAGCAATTCATATACATTAAAAAGCGCTCGTTGTGATGGCGCTCAAATAAATGGATCATTTCATGGACAATAATGTACTCTAAACAGGAAGCGGGTTTCTTGATCAGTTCTAAATTCAGCCAGATACGACTCGCCTTGATATTGCAGGTGCCCCATTTTGTTTTCATCTGCTTCACGTTCCATTCGTCCACCTGCACACCGATGATCGCTTCCCATTTGGCGATCAGGGGACCAATCGCCTCTTTGAGCTGGCGACGGTACCAGTTGGTCAGCACGCGCTCTCGTTCATTGATGTCACTGCCGGGCCGCACGAAGAGATCCAGGATCTTGTTGTTGCGTATGGTTACGGTTGGCGTGCCTGTACGGTAAACGACGTTGAGGAGGTAGCGACGGCCCTGATAGTAATGGCTCTCGCCAGTGATAAACTCGCGAGCTGACTGACGCTCCTGATCCTGAAATTTGGCCTGTTGTCGCTTTATCCAGGCCAGTCTGGAGATCGTAAAGAGGCGTACAGCCTCGTCGTTGACGCGCAATGGCGCTGCCACTCGTATCCGTTCAGCGGGTGGATAGACGGCAAGATGCAGATTTTTGATATCTTTGCGCACGACATCAACGATAAAGCCGTTTACGGTGATCTGGTGTTTTTGCTCAGTACTCATTTGGTACCACGGTACGGGCCCGATTTATCGCGCCCACGGTATGCGCCCACGTCTCGTGTCCATCGTATCTCATCGCGCCCATTATACGAGATTTGGAGACGTGGGCGCGATAAATCGGGCCCGTACAATGGGCGGCGTAAACGCGGCCCCTACGTATTGTATTCGTTCTGATTTCTTACTATGTCAAAGATGCGCTTCCCCAGTTCGTCATCTTGCAGCGCTTCCTGGATCGCATAGAGGGCTTTCTTTTCCTTTACGATATTGCCCTGCCAGTTGTCATTTTTCCTCTCACGTATTTTAACATCCACAGCAAGGGCTTTCTCCTCATCATTCCCTAGATTATTATACAACGCTCGCTTGCCAGGTGTGTTTAGTATGGGTGGATAGCTGGCTCCGCTGGCGGGATTTTGCACCTTTTTGGTGAGTTCAATTACATGAACATTAACACACTGAAAGCGTTTCGTCACGATGTGTACAGGAG
>CAVSVN010000008.1:0-110316 GCA_963731415.1 uncultured Chloroflexia bacterium | reverse complement strand
AAGAAGATAAAGGCCACTTCTAAGACTATAAAGAGGATGAGGAACCCCAAACAGTATATGCTGAAGGTAACAGGTGGCTTTTGACTGTCTGGTAGAAGCTGTAAACAGGTGAGAAACGCGACAAAAATGCCTGTGCACAGGATGATAAATACGGTGGCCGGCAAAAAAATGCGTAAGAGCGAACGAGTTGCCGAATATATCTGTTCAAGGGTTATGTTCATGGTAGAGAATCCTTTCTGGGTCTTTGAACTGTCATTGCCTCTCTTCTTCCTATCTTACCAGACTTCTCCCTTAGTTACCACTGTAGTACTAAGGGTTAGTTACTTCTTGCATCTCAACTTTTTGCTAGAGGGGAAGGCTCTCTTAAAGAGATGATATCAATAAAAAGAGGGCTTTCTGTTATGCTATACTGTTGCTGATGGGATAACGTCCATAAAAATCAATGCAGAGGTTGCTCACTCTCAAATGTACAAGTTAGAAAAGAGCTAGAGCGTATACTATACAAGGAATTGACTGAACACCAAAAA
The DNA here is from genome assembly GCA_963731415.1 of uncultured Chloroflexia bacterium. Lineage (GTDB taxonomy): Bacteria > Chloroflexota > Ktedonobacteria > Ktedonobacterales > Ktedonobacteraceae > JACDAE01. Next base: position 109,789 of record CAVSVN010000008.1, on the reverse strand, counting down.
CGAAGAACAGAATTTGTCATTTTACATTGCTGTAATTGTAATAATCTTCCTCAGATGCACCGAACTACAGAAAACTCTACGAAGAAGATTATGTCCTGGTTCAGGCATCTTCAGAAGAAGACGCTCGACAAAAGGCTTTACAACTGGCACAAAAACAACAGACAACATATAAGAATGAACAGGGAGAAAATATCACCTGGAAATTGAAGCACATTCTTGACGTAAACCGTGTTTTGAGTGAAAAATTTGAACATGGTGCAGAGCTATACGCTCGTCATTTTCACAATTACCAGGCGTATGTTGCATTTGAGCCTTTGTTGTCAGGAGGACTCTAGTAAACAATATTTTGTATCGCGTGTCGTATTAACCCTTCCCCATGGTATCGAAAGCAGTTGCAAGGAGAACCAGAAATGGTATAAAGTTACGTACAGGCAGGGCATAAAGATTGCGACTTTTCTGCTGGATAAGGCCTGCCGCCAGCAAATCTTTGAGATGATGATAAAGCTGGCCAGCGGAAGAGATATCCAGTGCCTCCTGAAGCTGCTGGCTAGTTCTAGGCCCCTGAAGCAATTCACGCAGTAGTGAGAGACGGAGTGGACTGCCTAACGCTGCGAATGTATGAGCAAGCATCTCTGGTTCGTTATCTAAAAATTGCAGTAGTCCAGGGACGGGACGCTCCATCTGCCAATCATAGCGGGCATTAGCGATGCGGGCAGAGCCTGCGTAGATAACCGCCCCACTCTTCCCATCTTGCTCATAGAGAGAACCCTGACGACTTTGCATCAGCTGTAACGTACCAAAATCCTCTGATGGAATTGAGGCTGTGGAGGAAATAGGTGACGTATTCCTGGTGGCTTCCAGGGCAGTCACGCGCTCTCGTAAGGAAGCGATCTCTTGTTCAAGTATGAACATGCGCTCTTCGTCACTACCCATGGTTACTCTCTTTCTGAAACGTATCGCGAATGACAAGGAGATCATTTCGTTTGAGGAAACCCTTTTCCTTGAAGATAATTGGTATGCCGATCCCATCTCCGAAGCCATGTGGACTACCTCCTTGCTCCGCGTGGATATGCAAATGTGGCTCACTGGTATTTCCAGAGTTGCCGACTTTCCCGATAGGTTGTCCCTCGCGTACCTGCTCTCCTGCCTGTACCAAAACGCTGCCCTGTTGTAGATGGGCCAGGAGTACTTTCCTGGCCTCATGCATGATAATGACGTGATTGCCAGCAACATGTGAACGATCCATCTCTGATGGTACGAGATCAGCAAGGCCATCAAGTGCTTCGACAATTAGGCCGTCACAGGGACTATAGACGATATCGCCGAAGATACAATATGCTTCACGCCGTCGAGGATAGATACCACGTGCCCGCGTGCCCCAACGATTGAGTTTGAGGATATCATTCGCATAGTGCTGTGCGGTGTCAAAAGCATGATAGTTAATCGCGGTGTTACTTCCTCCATGACCAACGACGTAGCAACCGAATCGCAGAGGAAAGGCCAGATGAAGTGTCGGTTCCTGATAGGTATATCCTCGCAGCGCACGAACATTGCAGATGACAAAATAGCCGATGAGAAGAAGGTTTACCAGAATACCAGGCCAGCTCGTGACGAGGGCAACAGGCCAGAAGGGAAGTCGACTCATTCTTGTGAGTGATAGTACGGCTATAATCAGGACCGTGATAGGCGTAGCATAACGCAGATACATACTGGTGATATGAAATGGCAGAGTGAGGAAAAGTAGGAGCGCCCCTGTGGTATTGAGGAGTAATAAGAGTCCTATTTCACTTAAGCTAGTATAGTTGCTGGAATACAATTGATAGAGGAACAGAAGCGGATAGAAGATGCTTAAAGCTAGAGTAATAAACCAGCCTCCTCTAATGAGAAGTTGAACCCGACTCATGCGTTTTCTCTTCTCTTCTAACATTGATCCCTTTGAGAATGATTGATCGCTCATGAATAGTACCCTTATTTCAAATCTGCATGCCCAATCTTATTCTGTTATTCTAATATATCGATATTTTGGATAAATATCAAGAGATGTAGCGTGACAATAAAAAAGAGGATAACGCTTTGAGTGTTATCCTCATTTTTGTCTTAATCTCTATCTCACGCAAAAACGCTTAGTCCAGGTAGTCCTTCAGCTTGCGGCTGCGGCTAGGATGGCGCAGCTTACGTAGAGCCTTGGCCTCGATCTGGCGGATACGCTCGCGGGTAACGTGAAACTCTTTACCCACCTCTTCCAGAGTGCGGCTACGACCATCATCCAGGCCGAAGCGCAACTGGAGCACTTTACGCTCGCGCTCGGTAAGGCTATCCAGGACATCCTCAACCTGCTCCTTCAACAACTGGTGGCTTGCGGCATCGGCTGGTGCCAGCGCAGTATGGTCTTCGAGGAAATCGCCAAGGTGGCTATCATCCTCTTCACCAATAGGCGTCTCCAGGCTCACCGGCTCCTGGCTCACCTTAATGATCTCACGCACTTTCTCCGCAGTGATCTCCATCTGCGCGGCGATCTCCTCGGACGTTGGCTCACGACCAAGATCTTGCAGCAGACGGCGACTGATACGGATCAGGCGATTGATCGTCTCGACCATGTGTACCGGAATACGAATCGTGCGGGCCTGGTCAGCGATAGCACGCGTGATGGCCTGACGAATCCACCAGGTAGCATAGGTGCTGAACTTGTATCCCTTAGTATAGTCGAACTTCTCAACTGCACGAATCAGGCCGATGTTCCCCTCCTGGATCAGGTCCAGCAGGTTCATACCACGTCCAATATACTTTTTGGCGACGCTTACCACGAGACGCAGGTTAGCCTCCGTCAGGCGGCGCTGTGCCTCCTCACCATCCAGGATATAGCGGCGATTGGACACAGGCTTTGAGACGCTCGGCCTTACCACGCTCCATACGTTGAGCGAGCCGAACTTCTTCTTCCGCTGTGAGCAAAGGCACTCGACCGATCTCGCGCAGATACATGCGTACGGGATCGTCTAAGCTACTCTCCAGATCAGCAACAACGATACCTAAGCCGTCTTGCAGGTCATCCCATTTGGGATCGGCCAGAACTTCGGCATCAACCACTTCGTCCGGGCCTGGTTCCCAATCCGCTGGCGGCTCCTTAGTAGGATCCAGGGCGTCCATAGGCTCCTCGTCCTGTAGCTTAAACAGGTCAAACGTCTCATTCCCATCGATAGGCAGTCACAAGACCACCACCATCAGAAGGATGAGCATGATGACCTACAGTCTCAATATCAAAGACATCATCCGTATTATTCAACATAGACTCTTCAAAAGGGTCGATTGTGAATACATCCCGTAACGGCTCTGTAGTAACTGTACCACGTTCGCTGTGTACTCGATCCATTACTTCTTGTTCCCGATTCACCATTCTGGCATCCCCCTTCAGAAAACAGGCTTAATATGATAAACGAATAAAAAGGATAAAACTCCTGCTTCCTGATCCGAATTTGGTAAAAATGATTTCTTAAACTTAGATACCCAGTTAAAACTTCCTTGCATCTACCAGCCTACCCGTGGAGATGCATTGCTGAGTTCAGGGTTCGCAACTGTTGACAAATGTCCAAGTTGACGAACTTGAAGCTGCCCATCTTGGCTTTATCGCCAGCATGATCAGCTTCACGTATTAGATAACTTAGTTCTGTATTCAATTGTAACAATCGTGTTCGCTTGAGCCGGATGGCACATTGGACTGCTTCTTTCACCAGTCCTGACTCCATCTCGGAGCATTCCCGACTCAACGCACTTTTGAATTCGAGCTACCGTTGCCAGCAGTTCAGAGGGCACAAATTGCTCTAAGGGTTGATTAGAGGGAGAAGAAGCACGTTGATACACAGAGTTGAGAATGTGGTACAACTCTCTCGTGTCTGTCCCGGCGAAGTCACCATCATTTATTATACCACAAACATGGCTGTATAACCCAGGATTCTGCACGAGTAGCCCAATCAGGTAGTCCTCCCATTGTATCTTATTATTCCTGTTCCTGTCAAGACCATGCCACTGTTGACCCCCTTACTACCTGAAACTGCCTGAGTACTTCTCTTCCCCCTTATCGCTGATCCAGCCAGGTTCCTCTTTTTCTCTCTCGTTTTGCCCCACTTGCCGCTGAAGGCTTTGCAGGTGGCAACATTACTCCATCCATGTCCTCTCAATACACGCTGCAACTCCTCATGCAGACTGCGCTCCTCAATACTGATCATTGTCGCCAGCTTTCGTATATATGCATCTCGCTTGATACGATCGCTAATCATACCAATCACTGGCAATAGACGCTTTGCCGCCTCTGCCTGCCACATGGTTCACGTAGATCGAGATCAGCAGTCTTCGTCACAAAGTAGTAATCGACAAGTGGTACTGGATGAGAGACCGCGTAGAGCCAGGCTGATAGATCCCGCTGGATCACCTCGTCTGGATCTTCACCATCTGGCAGCTGCAACACATTTATCTCAGCATCTACCTGCTCTTCAAGACGAATGATTCCTTGGAATTGCTGGCGATTCTGGCTGCGCGTTTTGTCTGTCCACTCTGCCTCTTTCCCTCAGCTTTCCCTGACGGCAAAGGAACCGGTACCACCACACGATCAAAGGTTCTGAGCGCTTCCTGAATACCATGCTCGGTCGCTGCGCTCCCTGCCGCATCAGGGTCCAGCGCTAACGTTACCTGTCTGGTCAGCTTTTTCAGTTGTTGAATGTGCTTTTCGGTGATTGCACTGCCAATGCACGCTACCGTTTGCTTTGTCCCATACTGATGAGCAATAACAGCATCTACATACCCTTCTACAATAACAACCTGATGAGCCTGTTTTATTGCATCTCTTGCCATATCTATAGCATAGAGTACACTATTTTTCTCGAATAACAGCGTTTGTGGCGAATTTAAGTACTTTGGTTTACCTTCACCCAAAGCACGTCCGCCAAAGCCTATCACACGACCTCGCATATCCCGAATAGGAAAAATTAATCGATTCCTAAAGTAATCATATACCCCACTACTATGCCCCTCTGATATCTCACCCACTCTGCTCTTCACGCTCTCGTGCCAGCCCTCCCATTACCAGCTCTCGCTCAGTATATCCCTGACTTAACAGGTAATGCGATAGACCTTCCCATTGATCTGGCGCATAACCAAGAGCAAACGATAATACAGTCTCAGACGAAATCCCTCGCTCTGCATATATTCTCGCGCTTCGACAGCCTCTTTTGAACGCAATAACATTTGATGAAACCAGAGTAACGCATCCTCGTTGAGTTTACGCAAACGCTCTCTAGCAGCACTGACCTCACGTTCTGCTTCTGGATCACGATCACTCTGCTCTTCAACCGACACGCCTGCCTTCTCAGCCAGGTAGAGTAAGGCCTCACGAAATTCAAGTCCTTGCTGCTTCTGGATGAACGAGAAGACATCTCCACCCTCGTTACAACCAAAACAATGCCATGTCTGACTCTCAGGAAACACATAGAACGATGCTGTTCGCTCATTGTGAAAGGGACAGAGTCCCTTCAATGCCTTTCCTGACTTCTGAAGAGCAACCACCAGCCCAATCTCCTCCGCAACATCAATTTTTGCCTTGATTGTCTCAATAATAGATGTCATTTGTTATGCCTCAATGACGCTGGATAATGCTCGCCTAAGGGGTTCTGTTTCTCTCACATCAGATATAACGATTGATTTTACGGAAAGTCGCGCTACAGGCAAAATACACGTGACATTGGAACCCATATATACCTATCGTACTATTGACCATAAAAAAATGCCGAATTTGGAGGCGACACGCAGCAAAAATTTTGATTCTCTTCGTTACTTTTTTTAACGATCAGCATAATCTTGTGGTGACAGCTTTCCCACCAATATATCTCAATTGATCGTTCTTTATTCGATCTCTTCAAAGCTTGCTACGAAAAGTTATCCACATTTTGCACAAGCTCTATTAACTACTATTATATATATATTTATTAATAAAAAGATATAATAGTAGTAGTAGGGGCTGTGGATAAGTGGATAACTTTTCGCATCTCTATTTTTTTGAAACACTACCACGTGCTGCCAACCCTCCTGTAAAGCCATCTTATAGAGTTATCCACATGAGTTTTAAAACTCATCAAATAAGAATTTCGCTGTGGATAACTCGCGGTACTCGGTGGATAATTTGGGGATAACTTTGAGATAAAAAAGAGTCAAGAACGTCTATGTGGATAAGTTATCCACCGCCATTGTGGATAACTCGTGGGGTTTATCCACATTAAACCTGGAAATTATATATCGACGTGATATATCAGTCCGATATATATACCCATTTAATGTGGATAAAATGTGGATAAGTTATGCACAGGTGTTGTGGATAACTTATGTCAAAGGGACGCTTCATTGAAAACTGTCTATTGTCTGTTAGTAAAGGGAGAGAGGCCATTGAGGAATTATCCACACTAGTGAGGAATTATCCACATTATTGGGGAAAAATCCCTAATTTTGTTAAAAATTTCCTTTATTTTTGCCGCTGCATATGCAGATATCTTTAAATTTAGAGGTAGAGATGTATATGTCATATCAATGCGCCTCTTTATGAAGGTATAGCTGTCATATCAAAGGCCGTTGTCGGATACAATATTCATCAATGCATCACTTCATGAAGGTGGAACTATCATATTAAATATGTGAAAATGTGGATACTGTGGATAAGTTATCCACATTGGGTGTGGATAAGTATGTTATGGCAAGTTTAATATAGCGCGTCGATATATCACCCCGATACGTCATCCTCTCAATGTGGATAAGTTATCCACATTGGGTGTGGATAAGTATGTTATGGCAAGTTTAATATAGCATGCCGATATATCAGTCCGATACGTCATCCTCTCAATGTGGATAAAATGTGGATAACTTATCCACATTGGGTGTGGATAGCTTAATAGACGATCGACGATCGTGAGAATATCGTGAGAAATATTTTTCGTTCAACCTATCGAGCCGATATATTACATAAGAAAAATGTGGATAATGTGGAAAACTTATCCACATTGGATGTGGATAAGTTTGTAGTGTCCTGTATAACGTATCGGCTTGATATATCAGTCCGATACATCATCCTCTCAATGTGGATAAAATGTGGATAAGTTATCCACATCCAATGTGGATAACTCAATCGACGATCATCAATTGTGAAAATCGTGTGAACAATATAGCGCCCCGATATATCGAGCCGATATATTACATAAGAAAAATGTGGATAATGTGGAAAACTTATCCACATCGGATGTGGATAAGTTAGTTATGGTAACTGCAATATAGCGCCCCGATATATCAGTCCGATACATCACGCTCTTAATGTGGATAAAATGTGGAAAACTTATCCACATTGAAAGAGAGAAGCCTATAGTTTTCCTTTTACTCATTGAATAGACGAGCTTCCTATATTACCACAAACTCTTCTCTCTATAAAGATAGTTATCCACAAATTTTGTGGATAACTATCTTGAAAAATGTGCAGAAGTCAATCTAGAGGCCCAAATTTACTAGTACAGCGCTAAAAGATTGTCAGGTACCTGGCCGCTAGATATTTTTTATCTCTGCTGAGAAAAGACATGCTCGACACGGGTCACGCGCACCTGGGCTAACAAGTTATATATCCGTAGAAGCTCGCCTGTACTGACAGCTGATGCACGATTTTGACCGACTGAATGAGGTGAGTTTCCATCGAATATCCCTTCACTCATGCCCAATAACCCTTCATGAAAGCGCTCCTCAAAAGGTTCTAAAAGACGAAGCCCTTTGTGCCATAGAGATTCTTGAAACAGGTTACTATCACGCGATGAGAGTTGCCCGCTAGACTGATCTTGTCTTATCAGTATTGCATCGACATAAGGTCCTAGCAGCCAGGTCCAGACGCTTCCCTGGTGCATTGCCTGTTGTTGTTCTGCCCCGGATCGACCCAGGTAGCCTCTATAAGTAGCTGCTTGTGGACTTAGCGTACGTAATCCTCGCAGCGTTAGTAGATGCCTGGTTACAACATCAAGTACACTTTGCCGTTGCTCAGAAGCCACAGCCGAATAGCGTAACGACAGAGCGAGTAGCTGGTTGGGACGTAATGCATGGTCATCTCCCGACGGACCATCAATGACATCGTAGAGATAACGTCCCTCATCATACCAGAAGCGTTGTTGAATACTCCTTCTACATAGTGTAAGGAGTTCCTGATAGTAAGAAACTGTATGGCTGAGGTATCTGCTGGAATTAAGGTGTTGCGACCATTCCACCATAAGCGAGAGTGCAGCGTACCATAGCGCATTCACCTCAATCGGTTTTCCTCCCCGTGGCGTGACCGGAAGACCGTCGGCTATGGCATTCATCCAGGTCAGGCCCTTTCCAGGTACATTTACCAGCCCATCTTTAGGATCAATCTGAATACCATTCGATGTGCCTTGAATATATCGATGGATGGTTGCTGTCAGGGAATTATAAAAGTCTTCCAGGAACACGTAGTTATGGGTTGCTTGCAGGTAACAATCGAGCGCATAGAAGAACCAGAGCGAAGTGTCAGCACTACCATAATCGCTGTCCTTCAGGTTCTGGCCGGGAAGAGGGAGACGATCTGGCAATAGCCCATCTTTGAAGTGCCGTGCAACCTCTCGCAGAATTCTTAACGCCCCATCGTAGTGCTCTGTAACAAGAGTAAGTCCTGGCAGTGCAATAAGCACATCGCGTGTTTTGTTCTCCATCTCATAAAAGTTGGCAAGCAGAACAGGGATGCTCCTTTGCTTGCTGAAAAGGTTGGCATGAACGAAATTTTCCTCGTGTGGAAGTATGCGTTCTGTAATGAAACGATTTCCAGCTTGCAGCAGAAGTTGCAGATATTCCTCTCCGTCTGCATGGAGATCAGAGGTCCTGGCAAGTGGTAGTGCACGTATATGGTATGCCTGCATTGCTTCACCTCCTTCGCCAAAAAAACGTTGAGGTTGTAATGCATTTTGATAAAGCTGCTGTTGCCGTTCTATACTACGTTTATAAGAAAGCTTCAATTGATCCGACTGGAATGTTTGCTCTGATAAATCCTCTGTGCTGACAATAACCGTCAATGTTGCATCTTCATCCGGCCACAAAGTTGCTCGAATAACTCCTGGTAAGTAAAGAGCATCTGTCGCTTGCTTATTTTCTCCTATATCATTCCTGTGTAGGAAGTTCCAATACCACACGCCCGTCGGTATAAACGTCGTCTGACTCTGGGAATGCCCGACAGCTATAAGGTGAAATGGATAAGTTGCGCCACTGATCTTACAACCAGCCACTCCAGAGGGAAGTGGTAAGAATGCTCCAAATTTATCCTCTTCGATACCGTTTTCATGCAAGCTCTGTACCCGGAAAGGGTGTCCATTATCGCCATGCTGAAGTTGATCATATGGGCGTGATGCAACAAAAGGTAAAAGCGTAAGATTTACGGCACGCTGAGTACTTTCGACCTGATCCACCATACGACTATTGCCTGTACTTAATGCTCCTGTGATACCACTTCTGCGCAGGCCAGAGCTATCAGTGCTGGTTGTCTGCAGGAGGTGGTATTGAATGTAGGTAGTATTCTGGTCCTGAGGCATCCAGATACGCTTCTCAAGCATAATACCATTGATACCACCCAGGCGATAAGTAAAAATGGGAAAGCCTTCTTCAAGGCGGAATGTTTCAAGATGTACAAAACCGGATGGATTTACTATCCCATCCCGGTATTCGTTTGTTCCGAGGTTATAGCTACGTTGATCAAAGACGACCTCTTCGTCAATCTTCGCGAGTAATAGCTGTGGGGTCATTGCATCTGGAGGCTGCGCTACCAGTAATCCGTGCTGGCGGCGTGTGAGCATTCCTGCCACCGTTCCAGCTGCATATCCTCCTCGATTGTTTGTCATAAGCCATTCACGTGAGATAGTTTCATTAAAGTCACAGCAGATGCTACGATCAAAAATGATGGGCATGCTAAATCCCTCCAAGCCCCTCTATAGGTTCTCGACTACGTGTAGACTAGGTTTTCCATTCGCGACTTTGCATCTATACCCCTTATAGTGTAACACAACATTCTTAAGAAAACAGTATTTTCATTCTTAATTTTTATATGCTTGATGCCTTTGTGACACCTGAAAACGTAAGATTTCTTGTTACTCCACTCCTCGTGATAGAAGGTCACGATAATACGTATATATGGATACATGTAACGTCGCATGCGTATAGTACTCTTAAAACCTGTACTTATCTTTATTTTTCTGCTCAGAAATGGCCTTTTCAGATATTTGTTTCTGTACATAGAGGAGGATGTCCTTCGTGCTATTAACCCGGCTTAAGATGCGAAAACAGTTGTTTACCGGTAGAATCCTGTACATAGGAAGTCTGGTGATATTTTTAGTAGGGTTTTCTTCCTGTAGCAACGCTTTTTCTCCTGCAGTTCGTACTGCTACATCAACTCCAAACCCTACCACTATTGTACCTGGAAACCTGGTAACGGCTGGTTTCTTGACGGTAGGTAGTTATACAGCTTACCCTCCACAAGAGAGCATCGATCAGACGAGTAATACTCCCGTTGGTTTTGATATCGATTTGATTACTGCAATTGCCCACCAGATGAATTTGAAAACAAAGATTATCAGCACGGATTTTCAGAGCATCGTCAATAATTTGTTAACAAAAAATTTTGATGTAGCTATTTCTGCCATCATTATTACTCCTGAATTACAGCAAAGAGTAAACTTTATTCCATACTTTATGGGAGGCGAATCTTTGCTGGTTGAGAAAGGGAATCCTCTCAAAATTGAGAATTTACAAGATCTTTGTGGACTCAAAGTCGCAGTATCTGCCTCGACCCTGGAGCAAAAAGATCTGACGATAGCGAGCGGTAACTGCCAACAACAGAAGAAACTCCCCATTCAGATGATTGTGTCTCAGGATCAAATGGCTGTGATACAATTGCTGCTGAATAAACATGTTGCTGCTACCTATCAGGATTTTCCAGTGACGGACTATTTTATCAAACAGTATCCCAACCATTTTGAAGTCGGCGGCCCTGTTATTAACACTAATCTTGAAGGAATTGCCATACGTAAAGACAATATACCTATGGTCAAGGCGATACAGTCTGCTTTTACTATTGTAAAGAATGATGGTACGTACTGTTCCCTCATTAAAAAATGGGGACTGACCAGCGGCGTTTTAACACAGAACAAGCACTCTATTTGTTAGCTGTATGACTTATTTCCTTGTTTCTTGCCGGAAGTCCATCTGAAGAAGCCAGAAGCGTTAGTGAAAATAATGCCAGGAATTTGTTATATATGTCCCTGGTAAGGTAGTGGACCGGTTTTACGAGGCATAACCGGAGGAATCGCGTAGATATGCTGCGACAAAGTAAAGTTGGGGGTGGTCTCTAGAAGGTGGACAAAGGCCAACACAACTGTAGGATCGAAACTTGTTCCCGAACTTTGAAGAAGGCGATCTCGCGCCGCATCTTTTGTTAATGGTGCTTTGTAAGGCCGTTGCGAAGTCAGCACATCATAGACATCGGCTACGCTGAGTATACGTGCACTTAAAGGAATCTCTTCTTTCTGAAGCCCTACCGGATAGCCATGACCATTCCACGCTTCATGATGATAGAGAACAGTCTCTACGTAAAAGGGATGCACATCACAACCAATCAGAATACGAGCACCAATGACCGGGTGCCGTTCCATTTTACGCCGTTCTTCATCCGATAATGCAGCGGATTTATTCAAGATATCGTTCGCTATCCACGTTTTGCCAAGGTCGTGTACCAGCGCTGCAAGCGCCAGGTCACGAGCGTCACGCCGGCTCCATCCTAAATAGCGAGCCAACCGCTGGGCATACGTCGCGACTCTTCGTGAATGCTCATAGGTGATAATATCACGCTCTTGAATACTTTTTGCGAATGCAAGAAGAACTTTTCTCGTCTCGCGATCTCTCTCTATATGTATTTTTCCCACCACTCTCTCTCCCACTTCACTGATGAAACAGGTAACTAGAGCGCTACCCTATACGAAATACGAATAAGAATCAGAATTGTATACGGCTCGTCCTATATGTATATAACGTGCCAGAGATTCTATAAGTCAGGCTGTAATACCTCCTTGTCAATCACAGTCTTTAGACGGCTTATACCATATTAATCTTTAGCTTTAATCTACGTCTACGCTACACCTTCAAAAGGTACTTTTGTATCACCCTTCCTTCTAGTTACTTAGAGCGATAAGTACCTTTACATATTCCACATTACATTAGACGTGCCGCTTAGCTATCCCCCAAATAGTCCCTCTTTCTATACCAATTCGTTTTTAATGGCAACTTTTGTGATAGACTCAATCTGATACTTGAGAAAAGAGTACTATTGGGGTCATCATCCCTACTGGTTTTTATCAGGAGCTATGTTTTGAGATAGTATGGAAGTAATGGGCTATGGCAGAGAAGATAGTGGAACATGCTTCGGAACAAGAGGCAGCACAACAAGAACGGAACGAGGATGTGGTTACGGTGGTATTAACAGCTGACAATCATCTTGGTTATGCCGCCTTTGGACAACATCAACGTAAACGCGAAGAGCGTCAGCAACAATTGCGTCATGCTTTTCAACAGGCAACCGATTTTGCTATCAAGCAAGGCGTTGATCTGTTCATCCAGGCCGGTGACCTGTTTGATACAACGACACCCGACGAACGAGATCGCAGTTTTGTAGCAGCACGCCTGGCACAATTAAAACAGGCAAACATTCGTACTTTCGCTCTTGGAGGCGTCCATGATACACCATCTGATGCACAATCGTTTTCAGCAGATGGAATACCAGCTCCTCAGATTAGCTATGCCGAGTTAGGTGCCCTCCATTATTTTTCTCCTCCTCTACAACAGAATGATGCCCAGGAATTGGAAGCTGTCAATTTAGATATCCACGGCCTGCCAGTAAGTATTTGTGGCCTGGCTGTACGAGCAGATCAGCAGGGAAATCCTCTGAAACGTCTTCGTGTCCAGACTGATGAGAACGATCCTGCTGCTATCTCGCTATTAATATTGCATGCTCCTATTGAAGGTCTGACTACTGGTTCATCTCTCTTAGACACACGTGCCCTGGTAAGGCAAAGCAGTATTGCCAGACAATCTACCTTTCACTATATCCTGGCTGGCTATCATCATAGCTACCATCGTTTGCACCTCGGCCAATCTGATGTGATTGTCGCTGGAACGACCCAGCATGTCGATTTCAGTACGCTCGATTCTACACCCGGCTTTGTTTTTCTGGGTCTTGCCCCCGATGGAATTCGCTGGTGCGATCATATCAAAGTGGATTCGCCCGCATTACAAAGCCTTGTTATACAAACACATGAGCTGTGGCCTGAAGATCCTTCTGCTATACAGGAGGAACAACCCTCTCCGACTGAGATTATTTTGGAACGCTTGCGCCCCCTTTGTGACACCTCTACGATGGTGCAGTTGCGCTTGATTGGCGAGTTGACGCGCCAACAATACCATCAACTGGACCTGAATCAGATACGCTACTATGGTGAGGAGCATTGTTTCGCTCTTGCTATTGATGACAGCTCCCTTTCCTTGCTTCACGATCAGGAAACAAACTCACTAGAGACGGGCGAACGCCTCTCTCCCCGTGACGAACTTGTTTCCGTTGTGGATGAATGGATTGCCGACGCTGCTGACGAGCAGGAGAAAAAAGCACTGGTTTTTACCAGAGAAGAATTGTTACTGGCGATGAATGATACGAAAGATAAACACTAACTGCAATCATAGTCAGGCATTGGCGAACGGAGCACACATCCATGATCATTCTGAAACATTTAACAGTTGAACGCTTCAGGTTATTGCGTGAAGTCAATCTGCACTTCCCGCAGCGTGGCAGTATTTTGATCCAGGGTTCTAACGAATCTGGTAAGTCCGCGCTCCTCGAAAGTATTTATTTCGCCCTCTATGGGGAAGCCCTCGTTTCTAATCAGAGAAAGCGCTCGTTTGACGATCTGATATCCTACGGCGCGACGAATGCAACTGTCTCTCTCATCCTCTCTATAGGAACAACCGAAATGACGGTGACGCGCACGCTTGAACGAGGTAAAGGGCAAAATGTCAGCCTGTCTATTCATCAGTTAGGCATGCCCCCGGAAGAGCCAATCACAGATATATTGGCCACGAATGAGCGTATTGTGGCGGAACTTGGGCATATAGATAGCGAAACTCTGCGTAATTCTTGCCTGCTTGAACAGAAAGGACTGGAGCGCCTGGAAACATTGCCCGGCAGCAAGCGCGAAACAACTATCCGTAAGCTGCTTGGCGTTGATAGGCTGCTCGAACTGGCTGAACACTTCAAAGTGATGCCTGAGGACGAACTCCAGCTTCATGAGGGCCGTGAGCGCCTGCGCCTGGCCCAGATACAGATGCGTATTCCTCAATTGAGCCAGCAACTTGATGATGTTGAAGCCGCCCTGGATGCTGTCGCCGTTTCTCAAGACTTGCAAGAGATCAATCTGCAAGAAATGGATATCTCTGACCAGTCACAGGTACAGGAACAGATTCAGCATCGGCGCAACGAGTTAAAAGGACGTCAGATGCGCATACAACAACTGCACAAAGCTGATGATACGCTAGCAAAAATTATTGCCTCTTACGATGAAATGGCCGAAGCCCGTCGCCAGTTGCCTGAACTTGAAAAACAGATCGCTGACCTGGAACACCGTGAGCATGAGGATCTTCCCGCACTTGAGAAGCGCGTGAATGAGTTAGGAGAATTGACGCGCTCTTTTGGAACACTTCAGCGTATGTCAAACGACTTGCTTGTAGCTGTCGATACAATTAAGGAGCTAGAACAGGAAGAGAAACAGCATACTGAAGTGCAGAATGACCTGAAGAGCCTGGATCAGGAGATTGCTCATGCCACCTCGCGTTTAGAAGAAGCTCAACAGACACTACAGGATATGGAGGAGCGCCGACGTTCTGGTCACCCCCAATTAGAGGCACGCCTCCAACGTATGAAAACATTATCTGAACGCTTGCTGGTGTTGCGTCAGGTCGAAGATCGTTATGTACATCGCATGGCCGGGATAGCGCTGGCTGAAGAGAACGAAGCACACCTCAAAAAAATACAGGATGAGTTACAGAATACTGAACAGTCCCTCCCATTAATCGAGTCTGAAGCTACCCAGATGCAAAGTCAGGCTGATGTTATAGAGAAGCGCTGGCTTCAGCTCAGCATACGCCATCAATTAGAAGAATGGTCTCGCCTGAAAGGACTATCAGAGACCCTCGATGATGCGGAACAAAAGGTACGCCTGGCTCATCAGCAGCAAGAAAAATTGATGGTGGCCTTCAATACCGCTCGTTCAACAACCTTCAAATTTTTGGGTATTGGCATCGTTTCTGTTCTTGTCTTTCTTGTCTGTGTCGTTGTAGCAATCTTGCTTCTACATACCAGTGCTACGCTGGCAATTGTTCTGATTCTCGTTGCCCTTGCCGGTGCAGCAGGAGCTGCGTGGAGCTTGCTCCAATATAGAAAAGCTTACGCAGAGAAAGCAGTTGCCGAACAACAGGTACAGGGTGCAACCAACCATGTAAGCACGGCTGTTGCTTCACGTGAAGCCTCGGCACGTATGATAGCAAGCAATGAGGCAATTACTCAGGTCGAACATGAGATACGACAGCTGGGTGGAAATGTTCCTCGTTCTCTTCAAGAGGCGCAAAACATTCTTCAGCAGATGCCCAAAGAGGACGAGAGCATGGCCGATGTTCAGCAACAGATGAAAGAGAAAACTGACGCGGCAAATGCAGCTCGTAATCGGGTAAATGCGGTAATGGAAACGGCTGCTCGTCTGCGTCAAGAGTATGCGCAACTGGAGCAGCAGCGCGTCCAGGAGGGTTGGGATACTATCGATCTCTACCTGCAAGAGGATCAGTCGGCGGTTGAACGCATGCATCAGGAAATCACCTTGTTGGCTGGGCAGGAGGGATTACCTCTTCCCAGTATCAACGCACGTTTGCAACAGGCATCTTCTTTTAGCCCATTCCCCTCCATCTCATCACCACAAGAAGAAGAGGCAATAGGCATTCCTGAGTTGGAGTCTCTTGTCGAGAGTACCATCAAAGCTACTGAGAATGAGCTTGCATCTCTGGATGGAAAATTGGACCTTGTTACCGACCTGGCTGCCCAGATCAAGATCCATCAAGACGCTGTTGAGGTATTAGTTGTCGCGTAAGAAGGTGATTGAGGAGCGTAATCGTTCGCTTCGAGACAAATAGCCCTACTTTACAGATCGAACGTGCACGCGAACAACAAGTAGGGCTGCGTCAGGCTCTGCAGACTCTGCAAGATTCTTTGCGTCAGCGTGTCAAACCTCTTGGCATTGCTTTTGGGCAGACCGCTATTAGTAATGCGGAAGCCGTCAGCACGCAAGCAACTGGAGGAATTGCAGATTACTCTAGGCAATAAGATCATGCTACAGGAAAAGCACACTGAGTATATAGAATCGCTTGAAGGAGCTCCAGGAATTGCTAGCCGAACATTATAAGCAGACTGGCTCGCTATAGTAATTCTTTGGGTAGTTGGGTTGTCCCGCCCAATCCTTTCGCAGAAGTTCTTATTGCATTGCGCACACGCTGTCAAAATGAGATACAAGAGGCCGATGAGCCGATGATCTTGCGTGAATTTGAGGAATTGCAGCAGCGTGAAGGTGCATCACTTGCGAAAATCGAATTGTGTCATCAGGAGATTTCTGAAGCCCAGGATCGTATTGCAACGATGCTGACCCAGCGTAATCGCCCCCAACCCAAAAGCTACACTCTTTCAGATATCGCTGCCATCTGGCCGTTGCTCAGTCAGTACTCAGTTCAAAATCGTGCTCAACTTGAAAATGATCGCATGTTTATCGAGCAAGAACTTGATAGGCTGGAGGAGCAGGAACTGGCGCTTAGTAACAGTTGCAAACAGGTGGAGAGACGCTTGATGCTGACACACGAGCGTGCTCATGTCGAGCAACTGGAACGTGCCTATCAGACTAAAAAACGTGGAAATGCCTTGATCAAAGATGTAGATCAACGTCTTATGCGTAAGATGTTACCGCGTACCGAATACTATATGCAGCAAATTCTTCCTCTGCTCACCAGTGGTCGCTATCATGATGTTCATCTAACGAACAGCCCGGAAGAGGACGCTCGTGAGTGGTGGCCCTTTCCAGTTGAGGTATGGGAATCTGCCGCCGGCGAGTATGTCTCCAGGTCTGCGCTTTCTGGTGGCGCTGCCGATCAACTTTCGCTGGCTTTGCGTCTGGCCTTTGCTATCGCTGTTCTGCCACGTGAGTTGAATCTTGCGCCTGGCTTTATCATCCTTGACGAGCCTCTCAGTTCCTTCGACCGGGGTAGAACGCAGGCTCTGGTAGATGTTGTCACCGGCGATATTCTGAGTCAGCATTTCGAGCAGATTCTCCTGATCTCGCATAGCAATGCATTTGATCCAACCATGTTCCCTTATCATGTATATATGGATAATGGTATGGTCATCGAGAGCAATCTTCCCGTTGTGCCAAATTTCCCCCCCACAACCCCGAATGATACTGGTGATACATCATCTCAACCTGTGATAACTATTATCGCTCCTTCTGCTACACCGGAGCAGATAGGCGTCGAATAAAGAGGGAGTGCCTATTTACAGGCACTCCCTCTATTTTTTATATTACAGTACAACTGTAACGGTAACACAGTAATATAAACACTGCGAAATCAAAGTTTACTACTGCTCATAGAAATAGCCGCCATGAGTAAGCGCATCGCATCTTGCTCCGTCTTCGCCACAATCAAACTATCAACCAGCAATTTTAGTACCTCAGGATCTTTTATACGTATCGCCTGCTGTTTTGCTACAATGGCAATACCTGGGAAATGCGTCTCCACAAGCAGTACTACTATCGGTTGCAACGATTTTCGGCATCCTTCTACTCTTCCCTCCTCTTTCCCTAACTGTATGCCTTGCTCAATCCCTTGCGCAATCCCATAAATTGTCCCTTGAGCAACTCCCTGTGGCACTGTATCTAGAGACTCCCAGTAATTAGCAATTGTTTCTTGCAGCATCGCAAACCTCCTTAGTACGCATATCCGCTTGACCTCTTTGGGTTTGAGAGGCATACTTCCCTCGCTGGAGGCGGCAGGATCTCCCTTTCTTTCTCGACCCGTTTGAGGGTACCGAAAAAAACCACGCACATATCCCAATTTTTCTTCTGTTTCAAGAGTAACATATTAAGGGCTATAATTTGAACTCAGAGGGCTTCGCTCAGAAAAGTAGATACTTTCGTCTCAGCTTCTTGTTCCATCTGGTCTCCCCCGGCAATCCATAGAATGCGTAAATCCTTGCGAAACCATGCGAGTTGTCGGCGCACAAAATCGTGTGTGGCATATTTGAGGCGCTGAACCATCTCTGCCTCGTCTGTATACTCCCCCCGTAGCCAGCGACTCACAAATCTATATTCCAGCCCCATTGCTTCCAGACGTTCATGCTTCAGACCCCCGCTAAGTAAACCCTCTACCTCCTGCACCAGTCCTTGCCCCATACGCTCGTCAATACGCATATCTATACGCCTGTACAGTACGTCTCTGGGCCATTGTATACCCAACAACAGGCTGTTATAAAGTGGATGCTTCATGCCCCGCTGTTCTGAAAATGGTCTCCCAGTAACAAGACAGACTTCCAGGGCACGCAGAACACGCCGGAGATTATTGCGATCAATTGTCGTCGCGCTTTGAGGATCCAGTTTTTCAAGTTGTGCAAGTAGATCTGGAAGTGGACGAGCTTCTAATTCCGCGCGTAGTTCTGGCTGAGGCGGCACTTGAGGAATATCCAGATTATCGACGACAGCCTGAATATAATGCGGAGAACCACCAACCAGGAATGGCTGTCTATCCCGTGCTAAAATATCGTTGATCGCGTCAATTGCGTCACGTTGAAACTGCGAAACAGTGTAAATATTCTGGGGATCAGCTACATCAAGCTGATGATGGGTTACCAATGCTTGCTCGGCAGATGTCACTTTAGCCGTACCGATATCCAGCCCTCGATAGACCTGGCGTGAGTCTGCTGAGACGATCTCACCGTTGAAACGCTGCGCAAGTGCAATTCCTAACGCACTCTTTCCTGAACCCGTTGGGCCAAGGATAACCACCAGGGCAGCTTTTTTCTGTCCATATTCCTCCACAACAGTCCCTCTATTCTACTTAATTAAGGTGTATTTTGCGTATTTATCGCATTTTGCTTCATCAAGTAATCAACACGGTATATTAATGCACTCCCAATGCCTGCTCCTACCAGGATAGCAATAATGGTTCCCCATAATGAAGCCAGTCCCAGCACTGACAAGAAGCCAAGAATGCCGCCAAGTACAATAATGCCAACTATTGTTATCCAGTAGACCTTTGCCATCGCCCAACTCATACCATAATTGATGTACTCACTCACTGTGCTGGTGGTACCAGCGTTCGCTCCAATAGCTGTTACCAACAAGAGCACAAACAGTTGTAACACTGGCTGACTGCTATTAAGAAGAATTTGCCATACTATGCGGACCAGGACCAGAGCAATAAACGCACTTGCCATACCGGTACATGCTCGATCAATCATATCACCAGGCGACCAGGAACTGCCTCGATTGACCAGCAATGCTCCTATTGTCGCGGCGGGTGCCATGCCAGCGAGTACTGCGATAAACCACGGACTCGGTGGTACAGGCTGTGTATGTAGTACCTGGGGTAACTGAGACACCAGTGAATAGACCATACTGGCGGCCATAAATGAAGCTATCAATGCAAGCGTACGATGTAGCCAGGTCTGCAGTCGGGGCGATACCTGTACTGGATTCCAGCCGCCATTCTGTCCGACAAAGCCCGGTTGTCCATATTTGATTTTGTATTCTTTGTCGCGTGCCTTTGCCGTGGGAGGGGGTCCTATTGCGACATCCGTAACGGCTGATGCAGCTATCTGCGTCTGGCTCATCGGCGAGAAGGGTGTCATCGTTCCCATCGTAAGCTCGTCGTCATCATCCTCGTCATCATCCAGGTCGGCACCGATAGTTTTGCCTCGTCGTCCACTGCCCCGAGTCGATGTGAAGCCAACGATATCTGCTTCGACTATCACCTCAACCTCTTTTTGCATTCCCTCGCCATCAGGTATGATAAAAATGACGCCTGTATAGTGCATCGATCCATGTAGATCAGTACTATCCAGCCGCACATTGATGCGCGTGACCATGCCATCAAACTTGCTCTGGTCAAGCATAATCCAGGCTTCATTTGTATGCACCGTTCCACTGACTAGCAAGCCTTGATTGCCACTAATGGTAATGATCATTGGAGCTGAGACGCCTGGATAGACGGTTCCAAAGTCAAGCATACGTGGACTTACCAGAATCGGAGCTGTCTGTTTACGTGCAAACCAGTTTCGCCCATTGCGCATCATTGCTGTTGGTACAGGGTCAGGATTCATCGTACCTGCATAGTTACCGCGCGTTCCAGATGCATCCTGAGCCGATGAGTAGCTACGTAGACGAGCATTTGGTCCCATCACTACCTGCAAAAATTGCTCGACTGCTGCCAGAGGCTCATCGTCCAGAGCGCGAATATGCCGTGCTGCTCGTGCCAGCGTCGTATCTCCGATCTCCTGTAGCCATGATTCGATCTCGCCATCTGCAATATAGTCCGAAGCTTCTTCAGGATGGCAAGTGCAGAGTTCGGCCAGCTCTTCCGGGGTGGTCGCCTGGTCGCCATTCTCGAAGACAAAGGTTCCTGCCCCCAATAATGCTCTGCGGAACTCGGCCACGCTATCATAACGCTCCTCTGGATCGAGCGCCGCCGCCTTCTCCAGTGCACGAGCGACCGAGAGCGAAATCTGTGGATTAATGAGGCGTATATCCTTTAGTCCGAAGCCATTGTCGGAAAGCGTGTTCGTCAGCATCTGGAACAATGTAATCGCCAGCGAGTAGATATCAGATCGTTCGTCGGTCTGCGTCCTCCCATATTGTTCTGGTGGCGCGAAGCCCGGCGTGCCCAGCAGCTGCGTATCCTGAGAACTACTCGAACGGAAGAAGCGGGCAATACCAAAATCTATCAGTTTGATGCGCCCATTGCGCGTCAACATAATGTTCCCAGGCTTCATATCGCGGAAGATGATCGGTGGATTCTGACTATGAAGATACTCCAACACATCACATAATTGTCGTGCCCAGCCAAGTACACGCCTCTCGGAGAAAGGACCGCCGTTTCGCTCCAGCAGCTCTTCAAGAGTAGAGCCATCGACGTACTCCATGACCATATAGTACCTCTGGCCTTCACTGAAGAAGCCAGTGAAGGCTGGAAGGTTTGGATGGTTCAGTCCCCACAGCATCTTCGCTTCGATCTTGAAGTTCTGAATCGCCTGCTGACGCTCATTCCCTGCTACCATCGAAAGGCTCATCTCCTTGATGGCACAGACCGTCTGGCGCTTCACATCTTTTGCCTGGTAGACTGCACCCATACCACCGTGCCCGATGACGCGTTGAATATGATAACGCTTATGAAGTAGGGTGCGGCGGTCTAAATGTCCCGTCTGTGTATTCCATTGGCCGCTTTGCTGGCTGATGACGAACCCCCCATCTTTCTCTGCATCTGCTTGTTCTGGTATGGTATTGCATTCCAGTATAGCATACCTCTGTGGGACATACTACCTATTAAATGCGTACTCTGGACCTGAAGATTTCATACTATCTTACAATCTCGGAAAGTGTCTATAGATGGAACAAATTGCATCCATAAATCAAGACGTTGTAAACAGTTTATTATATAAAACGTTTATGCACCCCGATAGTGTCACAGTAATATGCTAGTTTGATCCCTGTGTTAACTGTCAATAACGGACGTTGGGCCATAATGAATACAACGGAAAATTGTTGAAGATTAGTCTGAATGCTGACAGATGTACTCTGCAAAACACAGCAACGCATGAGAGAGAAAGACATCCATCGAAACTCTTGACAATGCGCCAACGGAGGTGTAATATTGTCATGCATAAAGCGCTAAGATTTGCCCTCGTGGCGGAATGGTATACGCAGCAGGTTGAGGGCCTGTGCCGAGAGGCGTGGTGGTTCGAGTCCACTCGAGGGCACCGATAGATATGGCATTGGCGACCATCCAGGTCGCCTTCCTTATCTTTACAAGGGCGACTAGCTCAGCTGGTTAGAGCGGCTGCTTTACACGCAGTAGGTCAGGGGTTCGAATCCCTTGTCGCCCATCCGTAAACCCACTCTAGAGGCCCGTTCATCGCATGTCGAAAGTATGTGCATGGATGGGTTTTTTAGAAAAAAAGTGGCTTCGAGAACGGCTGCTTTCCGTTTTTCGGCTAAAAGTCACCTTGCTTGCTTAGAACTTTATGTCTAGGCAGAGACAATTTAAAAACACCCTGGTTTTCGCTAAGCCTCGGTGTTTTATTTTTGTCTTCTGCTGTTTATTGGTTGGGGGAGGATGCTTTTATTCCTGTTATGGTTTGGGAAGTCGTGCTAGTATTTCGGTAAGCAGAGTGGTATGTTGTTCAAGTATTGTTGTATATTCTGTCTGTGTAGTTTGCAGTCCTGCAACCTTGCTATCTAATCCTGTAATCTTGCTATCTTGCTCGTTGAAACGTTGCCGCATTTCAGTTTGTAGTCCTACAACTTTGCCGTCTGTTTCAATTTGTTGTGTTCTCAGCTCGGCTAGTTGTTCATTGGTCAAACGGTCGTGAGCCATGAGCGCATCGAATATTTTATCATATTTTTCGTTGAGCTTTTCTAATGTTGCTTTGTTTACTAATGCACCTATTGCGATAGTTTGCAATTCAATTGTTTTTCTGAGTTCGGCATGTTCTTGCTCAAGCGCTTGTAACCGTTCTTCAATGGTCGCCATGGTCAGTTTTCCTCCTCATTGCTATGATAGTCTGTTTGTATTGGTTTGTCTAGTCTTGATCGATGGTATTGAGCAGGGCATCCCTCGCTTTCAGAAAATAGTCATACCAATCGTGACGAAATTGTCGTACTGTGTATCCACTTTCGTAGGAACGTCAATGCAACACCAACGACCATAACCATTCAACTTTCCTATTTTAGCACTATCTGAAAAAGGACAGAAAAAATACCCTTGTTTAAACGTACATTTTAGTGTACACTTACATGTACATTGTATCCGAGACGAAAAGGGGGTACCGTGATCGCAAACAAGGAGCAAATACTCTCGATGGTCGAAGCAAGAGACCGCCTGACACGCTTACCTGAGGAGTTCGATCAGATAGTCAAAAATCGAGATGGCACTCCGGTGGTGAAAGTCACACGACGTAATAAGCCTGTCTTGGCAATTTTGTCGTGGGAATTGTATGAGTCAATTATGGAAACATTAGAAGTTCTTAGCGATGATGAACAGATGCTGGCACTACGTCAGGCAATTCAAGAAGTCGCAGAAGGACGGGGAAGCCGTGGAATGCTGTAAGAGAGGAACTTGGTTGGAATGAGCCTGACTCATTTCAGTCTGCAACAGATCTTACAAAATAGGAAGTGGAGGAATGCGGTGTCGCAACGATGTTTTGGCAAATTATTGTAAGCCCTATAGCCCAAAAGCAACTATCGGCTATTACAGATAAACGTATTCAGCAAGGACTTGATAGTGCTATTGGGGGGTTGGAAATCGACCCAGACAAAAAAGGGAAAGCACTCACGGGTAAATTGGCAGGTTGTCGTTCGATACGTGCTATGTCGCAGCGATACCGAGTTATTTACCGTACAGATATTAGACTAGCACAGGTGGTTGTTCTCACGGTTGGTCTTCGTAAAGAAGGGGATCGAGCTGATATCTATGCCCTGGCCGAGCGGCTTGTACGAGCAGGATTGCTTACACTGCTTGTACTTATCTGGTTTATTGCTGATGTGCTTTAAGCAATATAATAAGAGAAACCTGATGGGAAGTTTCATAAGCAAGGGTTGTTTGCTAAGTTGGTGCCCCATCTTCTCACAATCTTCCATCACACAGGCATCTAGCACTCCTCATTAATACTAGATGCCCCTATCTCCATCTTTCATCATTGTGGTACAAAGGTCGTGCCATTATTCAAAAACACAATCTGCTCATTCAGAATATGCACAATCATATCTGGCTTCCCATCCCCATTCACATCACGGATCTCCCCTGTAACGGGCGTCAGATCCTGCCCATCACCAAAAAGAACCGGCCCCATAAAGACACGCATGTGTGTGGCATCACCACCGGGAATCTCAATTATTTCCACGTGCCTGTTCAGATTGAGGAAGATAAAATGTGTTTGATTAATCGCACTATCACTATGGCCCACCACGGCATCGAGCTGAGAAGTACGCGGACGCCCATAATGCAGATCATTTTGATATGTCTGCCACCAGGACCCAAACGCCATCAGACTCATAAACAGATACAATCGTAAGAACCACTCCTACCAGGATAGCTACAAAAGGAAACCGCCTCGTTGACCTCTGCACTGCGTCCCAGGAGAGGTGATTGCGCTTGACGCAATACCACTGGTACGCTTCGGACTTAAACTTGAACGCCGCCGTTGAATCAATACTCCATTCTGTGTAGTCCGGTTCATTGCTGGCCTCTTGCTGCACAGGTGGCAGCGGGTTTGTAGCGACGCGCACTACTAGGCATACGCGTGACGTAAAGTTCGTCGTCATCCTCGACATCGTGTTCGACAGGTCGCACTCGCTTCCTGGCCTGCATTGTCTCCATCGGTTTCCTCCATCCTAGCTTTTTAGAACATAATTTCTAATTAAGTATACCAGAATAAACAAGTTAGTCAATAGTGATTAGCCCGAATGGAGAATGGATTTTCGAATATTGCACAAAGATGGAGTCTGTTCTCTCCAGGTCGGGTGAGCACTGCATCGAAACATCCTGCCAACTTCTATAGTATTCTTGCCCACTTGTTTCGATACAATTCCGACCGTTGAGTAGAGAAGGTGGATACCAGAAAATAAGGGAGTACTGTTATGATATGGCTTGAGGGTGGCGTGGATAAACCAAGGCTATTGTTGACAACATCTACAATCATCTGTGTTGTAAATGGCTTGGTGAGATATGCCTGCGTTCCCGCCAAACGCGCCTTGAGACGATCTATCACACCATCATGCCGTGAAAGAATAACAATAACTGTCGGCTCCATTGCGGCTTTGATCTCAAATAGCGTGCAATTTCGTAGCCATTCATTTTTGGCAGATCGATATCCAGCACCACCAGATCAGGAACATGCTCTATTTGCCGATTGGTAACTGCTCGTAACGCTTCTATCCCATCTGGAAAACTGACGACTTCTAACCCTTCTCTGCGCAAACTTACCTCGACAATTTTCCTTACCGTGGGAGAGTCATCAATAACCATCACTAACTTACTCATCTTTTTCCCCTGCAGCATTCGTCTCGAATTATACTCTTGCGTAATATATCTATTTAACTATAACATTCTCATAAAAGTATGCAAGTTAATAGTACTCTGTTACAATATCAAGTAAGTGACAACTGGGCGACAACTTTGTAACATACCATGCCAGCATCTTTAACTTTCGCTCCAGCGCAGGTGTATCGTTCAGGAACTCGTGTTGCACGCAAGCTGCATTAGTTGTTGCCACAGAAGCGTGACTTGTGCATTCCATCTCAGCTGGAAAGAGAGTTATGAAGGCAAATCAACGCTTGAAACACGAGCGCGAATTGCGCGGTTGGTCACAAGCAAAAGTTGCTGCAGAGATTGGTACTGATCCAGCTACCATTGGACGCTGGGAACGTGGCCTCTCATTCCCTTATCCCTACTTTCGTGAAAAGCTATGTATGCTCTTTGGAAAAAGTGCACATGAGTTAGGTCTTGTGCGAGATAAGGACGATAGCGAAGAAGGACTGCATCCTGGTAGTGATGCTGCTGCACAACCCGCAGCTCCTTCTTCCAGCCGGCTCCTGCGCAGGTCTATGATCCATTAGTCCCTCTTCCAACTACGATTAGTAGTGGTCTCGTTGGACGGGATACTCTGCTGTGCGAATTGAAACAACGTCTATTATCAGGCGGAGATGTGGCTCTGACAGCTCTTAATGGTTTACCTGGCGTAGGAAAGACTGCGCTGGCTACAGAGTTGTCTCATGATGCAGATGTTCGAACTCACTTTTATGATGGTGTATTGTGGGCCTCTCTGGGACCACATCCTCATATATTGGGTCAACTGAACGCTGGGGTGCATTGCTGCTGTGTTTCACCTCGTGAACTACCAGATCCAAGTAATGAAGTTTGGAGTATGGCTATTCGTTCTGCAATTGGTTTGCGCCGCTTCTTATTGGTGATCGACGATGTCTGGAATATTGAAGATGCATTGGTGTGCAAAGTTGGTGGCCCCAATTGTGCTTACCTGGTCACAACGCGTTTTCCACAGATCGCTCTTCACTTTGCAGGCAATGGCGCAACCGTTGTACATGAATTGAGCGAAGATGATAGCGTCGCTCTCCTGGCTCGCCTCTCCCGATGTCGTTGTTAATGAAGCAGCAGCTATTCGTCAACTGGCGCATTCTGTAGGAGGTCTTCCGCTTGCTCTTACCCTTATCGGCAAGTATTTACGTGTGCAGAGCCATAGCCGTCAACCGCGTCGTATTAAAGCAGCCCTTGAACGCTTGAAAAATGTGCATGAACGCCTGCATTTAAATGAACCCTATGCACTGGTAGAACGCCATCCCAGTCTAGAGCAAGGTGCTTCACTCTCTCTAAGATCGGTGATCGCTGTGAGTGACCAGGTGCTGGATGACTGCGCAAGAGCTACTCTACATTCTCTCGCTGTTTTTCCCGCCAAGCCGAATAGCTTCTCGAGAAAGGCCGCCCAAGTAGTATCAGCTCAACCAGTTGAATGCCTTGATGTACTGAACGATGTTGGCATTCTGGAAAGTAGTGGTCCTGGTCGCTATACCTTACATCAGACAATCTCTGACTATCACTGATTGACCTGAAAAATCCTCTAGCCTATGAACGCTTTGTTACGTATTTTGTTGATTATATAGAAACATATAAAAATGATTATGATGCATTAGAGCAGGAATTTGAAAATATTCGTGCGCTTTGCAGGCTGCCGACGAGCAAGATATGTTTCAGAACTGGCACATGGTCCAACCTTCAGCCTTTTTGGATGCTGGGAACAGTAATCATCCATTCGCAAGCAAGGCAAAAACATGGTTGAATGCCTTCTCAGCTTTAGAGGCCACGTTTACGATGCCCAGAGATACACTTTAATCTGGATCATTATTTTCCTCCATTTCTGCTTTCCCTCTTTATAGGAACTGGCAGAACATGATACAATAGTCCCATTGCAAGATGGGCATTCCAGAGAAACTATCATCACCGCATCTTGCTCTATTTTATCGATCAGGAACTTGATTTGGCACTCACGATACAACGAAGCGGATACATAGATTTTAGCATGTTAGATATTATCATACGGCTGGCGCAAGATTTTCATGCACAGCAAAAACAACTCTATATGGTAGGTGGAACTGTACGCGATGTTTTGCTACATCGTGGGCAGTCTGCCGATGCGGATCTGGCAACCGATGCCCATCCAGATGAGATCAAGCGCCTGGTAGCTCCTACGCGTCCTAGCGCTGTCGTCCTTGTTGGCGAGCGCTTTGGTACGGTTCGCCTCCTCTACGAGTCAAATATTGTGGAGATTACAACTTTCCGCACCGAACGTTACAATCCAGAGTCGCGTAAGCCTGAGGTCTGTTTTGGTACCGATCTGATGGAAGACCTGCGCCGCCGCGACTTCACAATTAATGCGATGGCACGTGATCCTCTCAATGGTCATATTATCGATCCCTTTGATGGACGGCAGGATCTTGAGGCTCATATTTTACGTGCCGTTGGCAATGAGCCAGACAAACGCTTCGATGAAGATCCTTTACGCCTGCTTCGTGCTGTACGCTTTGCCGCTCAACTCGATTTCACTCTTGAAACAGAGACACGAAATTCCATTGAGCGCCAGGCAAGCAAACTAGCAAAAAATTAGCCGCGAACGTATCCGCGACGAAATGAATAAGTTGCTGCTCTCAAATCATCCTGCTAAAGGGCTTGATCTGCTGGTGGAACTTGGCCTGATGCCTTTCGATTATTCCAGAAGTATTGGAATTGCGTGGTGTAAGCCAGCAGCCAACCCCTCGTGCTCCAGCTTCTAAAGATGTTTATGCTCATGTGCTACGTGTTGTTGAGCGTTCCTCGCCTCGCTTGCCCGCACGCTGGAGCGCCTTGCTACACGATATCGCCAAACCTCGTACCAAAAGTGTTGAGGATAACAAGGTTCATTTCTTTGCTCATGAGGATGTTGGAGCTTATATGGCCCGTGATATTCTCAAACGCCTGCACTTTGATCGTGATTTTATCGAAAGCGTCTCTCGTATCGTTCGCTTACATATGCGGGCCAATGCCTATACATCTGAATGGACAGATGGAGCGGTACGCCGCTTGATGCTTGATGCGGGCGAGAGCCTTCCTGATCTCCTGGATCTATCGAATGCCGATATTACCAGTTATCGTGTAGATAGAGTTGCACGAGCTGAGGCACGCGTTTCGGAACTTGCCGAACGCTGTCAGCATTTGAAAGAAGAGGCCGAACGTGTGCCGCTGAAAAGTCCGCTGGATGGCAATGAACTGATGGCATTGTTTGGACGCGATCCTGGACCCTGGCTTCGTCCTATCAAAGATGCCCTTCTTAGTCTGGTGATCGATGGCGAACTTGCTCCTGATGATAAAGAAGGAGCCGCAAAAATTGCACGTAATATGCTCAAAGATATCTAAAAAAGGATAGCATAATGGCGAAAGAAAATACTCCAGAGCAGCCATCTCGGCTACGCCGAAAATAGCTCAACAAAAATCAACCTCAAAAAAGAGTACAGTCAAGGGAAATCGAACTCAGATCGGTGGTACCGCTGTCCCGGCGCGAAATCAACGCTCCTAAACCACCTCCAGCCGCAGACCTCTCAGCAACAGGCCGAGAGCTATAATCGTGACATGCGGCGACGTATGCAGCATCTGGGCACAGGTCCATATAGCGAAAATCAACGTGCCACTCCTCAGGAGCAGCGCAAGAAACGTATCGAACGACGCAAACAACGTCTGGAAGAGGAGCGTGAACGCCTGCGCAGATCCTCACCCACAGGAAAAATAACCCTTGGACGCAAAAACCTCTATTTTATTATTGCCGTCGCTGCACTTATCATCTTGCTCATTGTCATTTTTGTGATCTTGCGAATGCCCATGTTATCGCCTAAAGGAAAAACCGTAGGGGCATCAGCTTGCCTGCGCCCTGTGCGCCCCCTGTGCCCTGCTTATTGTCAGGTATTCAGGCGTCGGGCATAAAGAAGCACTCTCTTTGTTCTATATAAGTAGAAAGACTATATGGTAGACGTATCTAATAGCATTTCTACGTAACCTCTACAAATGAAACGTAATGAACAATGCTTGTATTTTGATAGCCTCTATGGTACAATATTAAATGGATTAGTTTAACTTATTTCGGCTTTCTACTCCTGTGGGATGAAGCAGGAGTGACGATAAATATAAACATGGCTTTTACTCCTATCGAGAGCAATAGGAGTGGCGATAGATAAAAATAAAAAGTTTTTTAGTGTATAAGCTGCATTCTATAATGCAGTCAGGAGGTTTTTTATACCTTGACAACAGAAAAAATTCGACTTATCCCTCTGGGAGGCCTGGGAGAAGTCGGAAAGAATATGATGGTCCTTGAGTATGGCGACGAAATTCTCATTATTGATGTTGGAGTGATGTTTCCCGATGATGAGATGTATGGAGTTGACCTGGTTATTCCTGATACAAGCTATCTTGCTGATAAGAAGTCCCGTATACGCGGTATCCTCATTACTCACGGCCACGAAGATCACGTTGGTGCCCTTCCTTATATCCTTCCAATGCTTGATTTTCCTCCAGTTTTTGCAACGCGCCTGACCCAAGGCTTAATTCAATGTCAAACTTAAAGAGCACAGATTACTCGACAAAGCGACCGTTAATGTGATTACTCCCGGTGACGAGTTGAAGCTGGGAAGCAGTGTCATCGAGTTCTTCCGCGTCAACCACAGTATCCCTGATGCCGTTGGTCTTGCTATACGCACACCCCTTGGTATCATAGTCCATACGGGCGACTATAAGTTTGACTATACTCCAGTCGATGGCAAACCAGCTGACTTCGGAAAGCTTGGCAGCCTGGGCAATGAAGGCGTCTTGCTGATGATGGGTGATAGTACCCGTATCGAAACGCCCGGTTACACGCCATCTGAGCGTGTCATCAACGATTCGTTGGATAAAATCTTTGCCAATGCTCCTGGGCGTATTATGCTCGCGACGTTTGCTTCGCTGATCTCTCGTGTACAGCAGGTCGCCGATACTGCTTCACGCTATGATCGCTTCATCGCTCTTGTTGGTCGCAGTATGCTCAACAATGTGCAGATGGCTATGGAGCTTGGCTACCTGGATATCCCGGCTGGAATGCTCATTCGTGCTGAGGATATCAACAAATTTCGACCTGAGCAGGTTGTAATCATCTGTACCGGTAGCCAGGGTGAACCAACTTCGGCTTTAACACGTATCGCAAACCAGGATCATCGCTTGATTCGTATCCAACCCGGTGATACCGTGATCCTCTCGGCAACGCCTGTACCAGGCAACGAGAAAATGGTTCATCGCACGATTAATAACCTGTTCCGCCAGGGTGCTGAAGTATTCTACCAGGGCATCTCGAACGTTCATGTCTCCGGTCACGGTGCTCAGGAAGAGCTGAAGCTTATGCTGAGCCTGATTCGACCAAAGTTTTTCGTTCCAGTGCATGGTGAATACCGACAACTGGTGCTACACGCCAAACTGGGATACTCTCTCGGTATCCCTGACGAAAATATCGTGGTCGCGGAAGATGGCGATGTGATCGAAGTCACGACCGACGATATCAAACTGGCAGGACATCTCAGTAGCGGCAACGTTTTTGTGGATGGCCTCAGCGTCGGCGACGTAGGACAGATCGTGCTGCGTGACCGCAAGGTTCTCTCGCAGGACGGTATCCTGATGGCTGTGCTGACCGTAGATAAAGAAACCGGCCAACCAATCGCAGGACCCGATATTGTCTCGCGTGGTTTCGTCTACATGCGCGATGCCGAAGAACTGCTTGAGAGTGCACGAATTCGCGTCCTTGAATCATTTGCTAGCCTAAATGGTCATGGCCTGAACGGTCACACTTCAGATTGGGCATTTGTCAAAGATAAGATCAAGTACACGCTCAGCGAATTCCTCTACGAAAAAACTCACCGCCGTCCCATGATCATCCCTGTGGTGATGGAAGTATAACCGTAGGGGCAGCGTTGACGACGCCCACAGTACGGGCCAGATTTATCGCGCCCACCGACCGGGCCGCATTCATGCGCCGGTCGCATGGGCGTCGTCAACGCTGCCCCTACAAACTCGCTATTGCTTCTTTGGAACATCTGCGCTATCATACGGGTATCTCCGCTGTCGTGTAAACAGAGAGGAAACGGTATGGCAGGTAGAAATCAAAAAAAAGCAGCGAAGCCCCAGGATCAACAACGTTCACGCGTTGTACCAAACGTCGAGAAGGGTTCCTCTCGCGTCAGTAGTGCTGCAGGCAGCTTTGAATCAGGCATGCAGAGTGTACAGGTGGAACAGCGTTCTAATGCCTCTTCTGTCAAACAAAGCACGCGCCGTTCATCCTCGCCAAAATCAATCTTCACGTAGCAAACCGAAAGGTCGTAGTAAGGGTGTGAGCTCGTCTCCGCCCTCACGACGATCTGCATCTCCACCTGCATCATCCGTACCCAATCCTAGAGATACACAATTTACTCAATGGGCGCATCACAGATGGAGTTCTATGCAGCCGCATCATCAGCAGCGCTTTTTGGTATCATTCTGCTTATTCTTTCTTTGCTGCTGTTTGGAGTGCTCACTGTTTTTCATACCTCGCGCATCCTGGGTCCTTTAAACAAGATTTTGCTTGACTTCTGTGGCTGGGGTGCCTATCCCCTCGCCCTTGGTTTGGTTGCCCTATCTCTTATTTATTTGAGCGAAGGAATCGCAATCGACGTTTGATAAGTGGACGCACGGTCATTGGCCTGCTCATTATCTGGCTGCTCTTACTGGCTGAGAGCCGCCTGATCTTTGGACAGGTCGGTATTCTGGGTGAATTGCTGGTCTATCCTCTGCTTGGTTGGTCTACCGCTGTTGGACATGTCGTTTTGCTCGGTCTGCTCATTGTTGTTGCAATTCTTACCTTCCGTATCCGCTTTGGACATGTCTTGATGCTTGCTCATTTCTGCAACGCCTGATCTCGGATGATCCTAGAGCAATATGAACAAGGCTGCCTGCTCCTTCGCCATATCTTGGACAGCGCCCCCAATACAGTCGCTATGTTGGCGCCGCTGCATCCTCTTCGGCAGGTCGTCTGGGAGCACAAGTCAAAGCTCGTTCTCGCCGCCCACTTGACGATGAGATCGATGAGGAAGAGTACGATAATGCCGATTTTGAGGATGAAGATGCTACTGTCGCATTTGAGGCCGACTTTCCCGAAGAAGATCCCCTTGACGATATCAATATTCATAAGACACAGGTTGGCACAGTGCCACGTGGACCTCGTGCTCCCAGAGCGATCGATGGAGCGAATGGCTCCCAACCTGTTCGCAATGCCAATCAGCAAGCCTTGCCATTTGATGAAGAGGCAAATGCTCACAAACTGATCTTAAAGCCCGCAAAGAATGTGGATAGGATGGAATCTCTTCCTCCTAATCCACGCCTTGTCAAAGCTGCAAAATCTCCATCCCGCCAGCGCTGCTGCAAATACACCAAATCTTGTTTCACCCTGGAAAGTGCCAGATACCTCGTTGCTTAATAATCCAGAGGAAGTCAAAATGCAGATGCTTGGCGATGATACCTCGACTCTGGCAAGAACGATTCAGGAAACGCTTGCGCAGCTTCCGCGTGGATGCCGAGGTCAGACCCGAAGACATCAGCATTGGCCCAACGATTATTCGCTTTGGCATTCGTCCCACTGGCAAGCCTGAGATGAAGCTGGACGAGAAGACGGGCAAGATGGTCCCTGTGAAAGATGCTGACAGGCAATATTGTCTATGAAGTCCGCACACGAGTAAGCCGCATCATGGCCTTGCAGAACGATCTTGCTCTGGTACTGGAAGCTAAAAACATCCGCATGGAAGCCCCCGTACCGGGACGCCCCTATGTCGGTGTCGAAATCCCTAACAAAAATAGCCGCCTTGTGACCCTGCGCGAAGTTCTGGAAAGTAAAGAGTACCTGGCATCCAAGGCAAAATCCAAATTATCAATTGCGCTCGGTAAAGATGTCGGCTGGCCTGGTGCGTGTCGGTGATCTCGCACGTATGCCGCATTTGTTAATTGCAGGCGCGACTGGGGCAGGGAAATCGGTTTGCATAAATACTATAATTGCTAGTATTTTAACTCAAGCAACTCCTGACGATGTACGTATGCTGATGGTCGATCCAAAAATGGTCGAACTGAATATGTATAATGGCATCCCTCACCTGCTCTCGCCTGTCGTTACTGAAGTCGATAGAGTTGTGCCACTACTCAAAAATGCCATCACTGAAATGGAGCGTCGCTATCGCCTCTTCTCTCAATTGAATGTGCGTAACCTCGATGGCTATCGTAAACTACGCCTGGAGAAGATCGCGAAGGGCGATACCTCTTTAAATAACCTGCCCGCTATCGTGATCATTATCGATGAACTTGGCAGATCTGATGATGGCCGCTCCCGAAGAAGTCGAAGGCATGATCTGCCGCCTGGCTCAACTGGCGCGTGCGACTGGTATTCATCTCGTGATCGCCACACAGCGTCCCTCGGTTGACGTAATCACGGGCCTGATCAAAGCAAATATTCCAACACGTATCTCTTTTATGGTCAGCTCCTGCCGTCGACTCGCGCACAATTATCGATATGGGTGGTGCTGAACGCCTGCTTGGTCGTGGCGATATGCTCTACCTGCCTGCAGATGCTGGTCGCCCTGAGCGCATCCAATGCTCCTTCCTGGCAGATGAGGAAGCGGAGAGCCTGGTTCACTACTGGCAACAGCAGATTATTGATCATGCCAGGAGTTGTTAGCGAGGGAGATGATCCCGATCCAGCACCTACTCTTATGGCTGTTGAACCCGGTTGGGAGATCAAAGACGAGCCTGCATCCGACGAATTTGAGCTGGATGATGATTTGTTGGACAAAGCTGAGGAGATCGTACGTGACTATGGTCGTGCCTCGATCTCACTTCTGCAACGTCGTCTGCGCATCGGCTATTCACGTGCCGCTCGCTTGATCGATCTGTTGGAGGAGCATGGTATCATCGGTCATTCTGAATCCGGTGGTCGTGCCCGTGAAATGCTTGATGGCAACTATGAGGCCACGGTGATGACGGGAGCCAGACCATGGCCGATGAAGTTGCCGATATCGTAGCCGAAGAAAAAGCTCGCGATGAATTCTTACGTAAACAGGCCAGCCGACGCTCATCTTCCCAACCGAACCACAACGGTCAGAGATCCGATGAAGAATTGTAAGGAGTATACGTTATGCGTTATCAACCCGATGCTGTGGGCGATTGGGGCCAAGGACAGACTTCGGAAACCGTCAATGTCTCCACCGAAATGTTCACTCTGGCCGATACAAGCAAAATCTTTCTGCGTAGTTGGCAGACAGAAAGCAACGATGTACTTGCTCATCCTGCATGGCCTGGGCGCTCATAGCGGCTGGTTTATCGATATGGGTAACGAACTGGCAACGCGCGGACTAAATGTCTACACAATGGATCATCGTGGTTTTGGGCGCTCAGAAGGTCTTGCAGGCCATATCGACAGCTATCATCTTTTTGTAGAAGATACGGCAGCTATCATCGCGAGATTGCATAAACGTCATCCCCTAGGGCGTATCTACCTGCTTGGTCACAGTATGGGTGGTATCTTCACCGCACATATTGCCGCAAAGCATGGTGATCTTCTTGCTGGTGCACTCTTCCTCAATCCCTGGATAGAAGATTCCTCGCGTTTGCCCGTTATCACCACACTAAAAATTCTATTTGGTGGTTGCGCAAATCCCGTCGTGCCTGGCAGGTTGCGGGTGGACACGAGGCAATGACCACCAACCCGGAAGCAATCCAGATGTTACAGGCCGATACCTTCTGGCGGCGAACGCAGACCTCCTCGTTCCTCGTGCAAATTCTCCAGATGCGTCTGGCAGTCATGCGCTGGCGAAAAGTATTACCTTCCTGCTCCTGATATTGCAGGCCGAAGAAGATAAGTCTGTGCTGATAACCGCGACGCGTAAATTTTATGATGCGTTGGCAAGTAGCGATAAAACATGGAAGAGCTATCCGGGTTATGCGCATGATAGTGAGTTGGAGGCGGATCGCTCGCTGATGGATAATGATATTGTGGGTTGGATACAGGCACGTTTATAAGTAAGATATTTCATGAGTGCGTCCAATTCCGTCTCGTGCTCGATTTGAAAATTCGTCGACTCTCTCCGTCTATAATAATAGATAGCAAATGTGATAGAGTTTAATCCAGAGCCAGGGACTAGCTTTGATTAAGCGCTAGTTGCTCAAAAGAAGAGAAGATTATTCTCCTGGAGAAAATGCACTTATAGATCTGCGAACACATCCTGATCAGGGGTTTATGGGAAACTTGTAAGCCAAAGGGAGAGATGGCTAATGCTCAAGAAACGATTTGTATTAATTTTCCTTGTCCTGGCTGTTCTACTCGCAAGTATTGTTGTAATATTACAACTAAATTCCCGAAATCAAGCTGCTCAGTCTGTGAATTTGAAAAGCATTGCAATGGTATCCTCACTGGATGGATGGGCTATTGGCGAGAGCAGCGAGCGTAACTCTGTTATTCTCCATTATGATGGGAGCCAGTGGAAGACAACAAAAAATACTATACTTGACTCCTTTATGAGCTTGTCTTCTATCAAAATGGTATCTTCTACTGAAGGATGGATAGTAGGAGAAACTACGTTACCTTTCTCTAATGGCAGTTCTCAAAGTAGACCAGTCGGTGTCATTCTTCACTATATAAAGGGAAAGTGGATACTTATAAGCGATAAGATGTCACCTGTACCCGTACTTCATGGACTCTTTATTCTCTCTGCCCACAATGTATGGGCGGTTGGTGATGAAGGAACTATTCTTCATTATGATGGTATTCAATGGACGAAGATAACAGAGTCCAGTAGTTTCTAATATACTTTCCCTGGTTGCTGTGTCGGCAACTTCAAGCAATGATGTCTGGGTCACAGGCTGGTCTGGTACTCTTCTACACTATAATGGTGCCGTGTGGAAACGTGTAACAACCAATATTTTGAATGCAGGTGCCGCCAACCTATTGAGTATTTCTATGACCTCCTCAGATGATGGATGGATAGTTGGGAATATATCAAATAGCTCACAAGGAATTATCTGGCACTATCAAGGTGGACAATGGCAAGAGGTACAAGATATTGCTGTTGATAACGATCTTCAGAGTATTTACATGTTTTCGTCTTCCGATGGATGGATCGTTGGAGATGCGGGTATTCTTCTACATTACACAAACCATACATGGACGAAAGTAGAAAGTTCTGCTGGTATGTCAAATATTCTTTTATCTGGAGTATCTCTCATTTCGTCACATGATGGTTGGGCCGTAGGAGGGTTAGGCACCGTTCTTCATTATCAAAATAATACATGGAATGTATATAATAATGTGCAGTATTAAAAATATGAGGAGGAATAGAATAATGACCCAATACACCCCTGACGAGCAGCCTACTGATACCCGTACAAATGAGGAGCTATTTAACGCAGCCTTAACCCTGACTGAAGCCGATGAAGAGTTTGCCTGGACTGCCATCACCGAATTACAGCACCGAGGCACCCGCGACGTGTTTGAGCAAGCCTGCAAACTTTGCGCTTCTCCAGAGTCGCAAGAGCGGCGCGTGGGAACCAGTATCCTCGGCCAACTAGGCGTTCTCAAGCGCACGTTTCCCGCAGAAACAGTCACTGTACTCCTTGATATGCTCGAACTGGAGCAAGAACCGCGCGTGCTGGAATCCATTGCGATAGCCCTGGGCCACCGTCACGATCCACGCGCGATTGAGCCACTGGCACGCCTCAAGAAGCACCCGAATGACCATGTACGCTATGGCGTGGTCTCTGGCTTGACGGGTTACGAAGATGAACTGGCGATCCAGACCTTGATTGAACTCTCCAGAGACACAACTGCTTATTATGTACGCGATTGGGCTACCTTTGGACTGGGAACACAGATTAAATCCGACACATCTGCCATACGTGAGGCTCTGGTGGCTTGTATGGCTGATGAGGAGGGGATTGTCAGAGGCGAAGCTATGATCGGACTTGCTCTCAGGCACGACCAACGTATGATTGAACCGCTGCTCAACGATTTAACAGTTGGTTGGTTAGGAACCACGTTGACGGATGAAGCTGACCGAATACGCCAAACTTTGTATCCTGTTTTAGTGCAAATGAGTGAAGCATGGAAAGGTGACAGGACCACCGAGTCCTACAAGCAGTTGGAAGATTCCATAGAAAAGTGTAAATATAATTCGGTTTGATATTGAGCTTCTTCCTGCGTATTTATATTCAGAGCAATAAATATAAAGCTTTACTCAAGGAAAGAGAAAAATATTCTATGCAAAATTCTTATATCCCATCATCTACTGGTCCGAGGTACATACAGGAACCTGACAGCAAAGTTCTGATCAGGCGCTACTTTGCTTTACTTATTAATTCATTTCTCATTGGAGTACTCATCTGGTTAGCAACAAGAGCGTTTGGAACGGCACTGCCTGGAAATAGCACATCAATTCCGGGAGGTCTGGTTGATGCTGGTGGTGCAGGTTACGGCATAAATAATTTGATGGGAGGTACTACATCATGGGTAGTGAAACTTCCTGTACTATGGTCTGCTGTATTAGTATTTCTCTACTTCGTGCTGCAAGAAACTCTCTTTGGTGCAACACTCGGGAAGGCTGTAATGGGCCTGCGCGTAATCTACCAGCGTGCCGATAACACATATACAAATCTTACGCTCATCGCCGCTATCGTCCGTAACCTGATCCGTTTCCTTGATGCCTTGCCATCTGCTTACCTCGTTGGATGGATCACAACTCTCATCTCTCCCCGGCGGCAAAGATTGGGCGATCTGGCTGCACATACATTCGTTGTTAGCCGCGAATCTGTACCCTACCTTGGAAGGTCCAGAAAGCAGATTATGCAAGGCTTTCTAGCTGTTGCTGGCGTGCTGTTAGCCTTCACGATCATCTGTCAGACCTTTTCGTACTTCGGACGCCCACCAATCGTTATTCAAAATGATGTTATAACAGACCGTCTATTTCCCGATCAACATATTATTCGCTATACTCTCGGCGCAAAGACCTGGGGGCATGATAATGAGGGAAACCAGACCGTGACCTATCCGATTAGCTTTACCTCGACTAACCTGACGAGCATACAGCCAGGCAAATTGCAGTCCTGTCAGGGTTCAATAACCTTTGCATGGCACTGGTCCGACATGGATTGGAATGAAGGTAACTCCAACTCTACCTGTACAGATCTATAGCCCTTGCTCTTCCTCGTCCAGTTCCTTTAATAATTTCATATCTTGCTTGCTGCTCAAATCTAAGCGAGCAAACAGATCGGGCCGCCGCTGCCGCGTTTTCCTCAACGCTTCCTTCCTGCGCCAGCGTGCGATCTGCTCATGGTGGCCCGAAAGCAGCATATCAGGCACACGCCATCCTCTGAACTCTGGTGGACGCGTGTATTGCGGATATTCCAACAGATTATTGCTATGCGATTCATCCTCCGCCGAACCTTCCGTTAGCACCCCTGGCATAAGGCGACTTACCGCATCAACCACAATCATCGCCGCCAGTTCGCCACCCGTAAGCACATAATCACCAATTGAGATCTCATCAGTTATGAGATGACGACACACTCGCTCATCAATGCCTTCATAATGCCCACAGAGCAGGCTCACCCTTGGCTCCTGGGCCAGTTCGCGTGCAATCTGCTGATTAAACAGGCGTCCCTGCGGCGTCATCAAAATAATCGGACCACCCTGATACACCGCTTCAATAGAGGCAAAGATCGGCTCCGGCTTCATCACCATTCCCGCTCCACCACCATATGGATAGTCATCAACAACATGATGCTTATCCGTAGTCGCATCGCGAATATTATGGAGCGCAATACTCAATAGCTCACGTTCTTGTGCTCGCTTGAGAATACTCTCACTAAATGGTCCCTGAAACATGCCGGGAAAAAGCGTGAAGATGTCGAAATGCATATGCTCACTTCTTTGAATTACTATAAATCAGAATGAGGTGAGGTGAGTATATCAATACCCTACCGAAAAAACAAGATATACCTGTTCGTCCGCCTGGGTCCAGTTCAATTCTGCGAAACAACTTCTTGCCAGAATCACCCACTCTGTCTGCTTCCCTCTCATGCTACAATGCCTTTAAATGAATTCCATCAACACCTAACAAGATACGCATCTTGTAAAATATATGTGTCAGATAGGAGACGATTTCATGGTATCCGTCGGTATCATTGGTAGTGGCGCGTGGGGTACTACACTAGGCCTGCTGCTCGCCAAAAAAAATATTCCTACCACGCTCTGGGAACATAACCCTCAACGCGCCCTAGAGATGCAACAGCAGCGTGAAAATAAAGAATTCCTCCCCGATTTCCCTTTTCCATCAGTCTCTACAAGTAACCTCCGATATCGAAGATGCCGTTCACAACAAAGAAATGTTAGTTCTCGTCACACCTTCCCAGCGTATGCGTGAGAACGTACGCAAGCTGGCTCCTTTTGTTGGCTCGCAGACGCTCCTGGTCAATGCCAGCAAAGGTATCGAGATCGAGTACGCTCAAAGGCATGACGGAGGTCATCTCTGAAGAATTGCCATTTGCCCAAAATCGCATCGCGACCCTCAGTGGTCCCAATCTCTCGCGGGAAGTAGCTACGGAAAAGCCAACCGCTGCCGTTGTCGCCTCCACTAATCATAATGTTGCCGTCCAGTTCCGCGACCTGTTTACAACCGCCTGCTTCCGTGTCTATACTGCTGACGATGTTGTTGGCATCGAGCTGGCAGGTGCACTCAAAAACATTATCGCGATTGGTGCAGGTATCAATGATGGTATGGGTTACGGCGATAATGCCAAAGCTGCCTTCATCACCCGTGGTCTGGCCGAGATCGCACGCCTGGGTATCGCTGCTGGAGCAAATCCCCTTACCTTCTCTGGCCTGGCAGGTATCGGAGATCTCATCGCTACCTGTGCCTCCCCCCTCAGCCGCAATCAGCAACTGGGCCGCCGTCTTGCTTCCGGCGAAAAACTCTCCCAGATCCTTCAATCTACACATTCGGTCGCTGAAGGCGTCACGACCACAAAAGCCGCACTACAA
Organism: uncultured Chloroflexia bacterium; assembly: GCA_963731415.1. Taxonomy (GTDB): domain Bacteria; phylum Chloroflexota; class Ktedonobacteria; order Ktedonobacterales; family Ktedonobacteraceae; genus JACDAE01. The sequence continues at coordinate 69,225 of CAVSVN010000008.1, read as the reverse complement.
CTCGCCGCACGCTATGATGTTGAGATGCCTATCACTGAGCAGCTTGCGCTTGTCCTCTTCGAGGGACTTGATCCACAGAAAGCTGTACCGGAGTTGATGATGCGTGATCCTAAAGGCGAATTGGAGGGAATGATCTGATAAGGAAAGTGTACTATCTACACTCTTTCCATACGTAATTTGCCACACCCCTAAAAAAAGTGCTACAATACACCTGTCTCATTGGATGAGGCCTTTCAGGACGCACTGTTCCACTGACAGGTAAACAGATAGCCAGCCAGGATCAGAAACGTGACTTTTTTTCAAATTGAGGTACGAGCAATCTATGAGCAGCATGATACGCACGCTCATAACCTTGCTCGCGCAATATTACAGTTATCGGCGCAGCAAATTCCTTCTCTCGCAGAAATTTCCGCCGCTTCATCTCCTCTTCGCATCCGTACCGCTCAACTCTACCATCTCTCAGGAAATCTCAGTCCATCTCAATTGGAACAACTTACACGCCAGCTACTCGTCGACCAGGTAGTTCAAGAGGTCAGCTCCGGCCACCTTTCAGATGATGCCGCCAGCGGCCATATCGTCGACGTATTCTTCCACCATGGCGTGACCGATACCCTCGCTGAAAGCGTCATCACTGGCGCTCACATGCTCGGTATTCCTGAGCTGGATCGCGTTGAGACAGGACGACGCTATATACTGGATCGCCGTTTGAGCGAATCTGAAGCAGACACTATCGCTCGCTCACTACTTTATAACCCCGTCATCCAAAACTATGCTCTCTATAAAGCAGATTTCGTGGGTACGGATGAAGAACCATCAAGAGATATACCTGCAAACGAACAGAGCAGACAGACCAGAAGCGTCTCTACTTTTCCGCTCTCAACTATGACAGACGAACAATTAATGGAGGTGAGTCGCGCTGGCCTCCTATCGTTAAATCTGGATGAGATGCGCACCATTCAGCAGCACTATCAGCAGCAGGGACGCGAACCTACCGACGTGGAACTGGAGACGCTGGCCCAGACCTGGTCAGAACACTGTTCACATAAAACGTTTAAGGCGCTTATTTCATACCGTGAGACGGATTTATCCGGTCATACCCTGACCTCAGAAACCATTCCCGGTCTGCTAAAACATTATATTATGCGAGCTACCGAACAGGTTAGACCATCCTGGCTGGTGTCGGCATTTAGCGATAATGCTGGCATTATTCGTTACACCGATCAGCACGATCTTGCCTTCAAGGTTGAGACGCATAATCATCCATCCGCTATTGAACCCTTTGGTGGTGCCAATACCGGCGTCGGTGGCGTTATCCGCGATGTGCTGGGTGTCTCAGCTCGTCCCATTGCCTGTACCGATGTACTCTGCTTCGGTCCGCTTGAGACACCAGCTGATGAACTTCCCCCTGGCGTCCTCTCTCCACGTCGTATCGCTAGTGGAGTAGTTAGTGGCGTGCGCGATTATGGCAACAAGATGGGCATTCCTACTGTCAATGGTGCAGTACTCTATCATCCAGGCTATATTTATAATCCCCTTGTCTTCTGCGGTTGCCTGGGTGTCCTGCCCCATGGTAGCCATCCCAATAACGTGCAACCAGGTGATCATATTGTGGTACTTGGCGGACGCACTGGACGCGATGGCGTACACGGTGCAACCTTCTCTTCCGGTGAGATGAGCAGCGAGATCAATGCTCAAGCCGGTACTGCCGTTCAGATCGGCGCGCCCATCACCGAGAAAAAAGTTACCGATGTTATTATCCAGGCACGCGACCGCAAACTGTATCACGCCATTACTGATTGTGGCGCGGGTGGCTTCTCTTCGGCTATCGGTGAGATGGCTGCCGAGACTGGCGCTTCCATCGAGTTGATGCATGCTCCATTGAAATATCAGGGCCTTACTCCCTGGGAGATCTGGCTTTCAGAAGCTCAGGAACGTATGGTCCTGGCTGTACCCTCAGAAAATCTTGCGGAACTTTTAGAAATTTGTGCCATTGAAGAGGTTGAAGCGAGCATCATTGGTACCTTTACCAATGATCACCGCCTCGTTCTGACTTATTCCGGTCAGGTCGTTGCAGATATGGATATGGAGTTTCTCCATTCAGGATGTCCGCGCAGAACGTTAGAGGCCGTCTGGGTTACACAACAGCGCGTTGGTGTTGATACTGTGCTTGAGCAGGATTTGCATAATATTACACGCTCCCTGTCACCAACCCTGTTATCTCTCTTGCGTCATCCCACGCTTGCTTCTAAAGAAGATGTCGTACGTCGTTACGATCACGAAGTCCAGGGCGCAACGGTTCTGAAGCCCCTGGTCGGAAAAGCTGGCAATGGGCCGGGCGATGCCGCAGTCCTACAGCCTCTCCTTGATGAACAGACCCAGGCTGGCATCATCCTTTCTAATGGCGTCAATCCTTTATATGGCACCATCGATCCCTACCATATGGCCGTTAATGCCGTCGATGAAGCACTGCGTAACCTGACAGCTGTTGGTGGCGACATAACACATGCCGCAATTCTGGATAACTTCTGCTGGGGCAATTCCACCGATCCTCAACAACTGGGTATGCTCGTGCGAGCTGTGAAGGGCTGTTACGATGCTGTGCTTGGTTTCGGTACGCCTTTTATTTCAGGGAAGGATAGTCTCAATAACGAATATCGTGCGAATGGTGAACGCTTGCCCGTTATTCCTACCCTGCTGATCTCAGCAGTAGGGAGCATCGATAATGCTGCCCAGACAGTCGATATGTCTCTTAAAACACCTGGTAACTTGCTCTATCTAGTCGGTACTACGCGCAATGAACTCCGCGCTTCATATTATGCTGAGGTTATTGACCAGGGTTCTTTTGCAGCATTGCTTCCTCATACTACTGTTCCTCAGGTCGATATCCCGCATGCTTATACAACTATGAAGACCCTTGGAGAGGCGATTCGCCAGGGATTAGTGCGTGCCTGTCATGATCTTTCAGAGGGTGGACTTGCCCTCGCAGCCGCCGAAATGTCTCTGGCAAGTTTACTGGGCCTCACTCTCGACTTGCGGTGTATTTCTATTGGAAAACATCCTCCTCACCCTCCATCTGAAGGGAGCGAGCAGGTGGAAGAACCAGATGTTATTCCTGCCGCTGTCGATATCGTTCGCCTCTTCAGCGAGTCGCCATCGCGCTTCCTCGTTGAGATTGCTCCTGAACACCTTGGCACATTTGAGAAACACATGCGCGTCAATGGCTGCGAGGATATTATCTACGTCGGCACCGTTTCACGTACTGATCGCTTCATTGTGCGGGATGGAGAAGAAGAATTGATAAACCTGGGAGTGAGCGAATTGCAAGAGGCATGGAAGGGAGGTAATTCATGACCCGTGCTCTCGTACTGCGTGCACCAGGCATTAACTGCGACCTGGAAACAGCTCAGGCCTGTCGGCTGGTCGGTTTCCAGACCGATCTTTTACACATCAATCAGTTGCTTAAAGCTCCTGAAACGCTACTGGATTATCATTTTCTGGTCATCCCTGGCGGCTTCTCCTATGGTGATGATCTGGGTGCTGGTACCCTGTTGGCAAAGAATCTCACGATTCATCTTGGCTCTCAGCTTCAACGCTTTATTAATGAGGGACGCCCCGTCCTGGGCATCTGCAACGGCTTTCAGGTTCTGGTTCGCGCTGGCCTGCTACCAGGTCTTGTAGATATGAATGAACAGCAGATTGCATCTCCACGTGCTACTCTTACCGAGAACGTCTCAGCCCAGTTTGAATGCCGCTGGGTTACTTTAACGACTCAAGCGAGTCCCTGTATTTTTACGCAAAATATTGAGCGCTCCATTGAACTTCCGGTCGCTCATGGTGAGGGCCAGTTCGTACTTGCGGGTGATATCTCACAGATGCAGGCTAGCGGACAGGTGCCGCTTGTCTATATCGCCAGAGATGGCGATCTCGATCAGGCCGTTTCCTATCCTGCTAATCCTAATGGTTCTGTTAATAATGTCGCAGGTATCTGCAATGCACGCGGCAACGTCTTTGGCCTGATGCCTCATCCTGAACGGTATGTTCATGCGTTGCAACATCCTCAACGCCGCTCATTGGCAAACGGACACGGCGACGGACTATTGATATTCAGGAATGCATATATCTATAGCAAGGAACTGGTCGGTGAAACGGTTGAGCCAACTGTATATGCTAAAGTGGTATCTGCTTCGCTTCCCCCGGCAGCAAGCGCCGAAGCAGCCACCCGCCCAGATTCCTCCTATGCCACCAGTGGCGTCAACATTGCCGCTGCTGATCAGGCCAAGCGCTTGATGCAGAAGGCTATTCGTGCCACGCAGGGACCGGATGTGTTAGCCGGTATGGGAGCGTTTGCAGGCGTTCTCAGCATGAAAAATCTCCAAAAAATGCGCCAACCTGCACTGGTCGCTTCTACGGATGGCGTTGGTACTAAAACACTCTTAGCGTCGCAGGCGCGACGCTTCGATACCATCGGACACGATCTTGTCAATCATTCTGTTAATGATCTGCTTACACAGGGAGCCAGGCCACTTTTCTTTATGGATTATCTAGCGATGGGCAGACTTGATCCGGTACTGGCGGCAAAGATCGTGCGTAGTGTCGCCGATGCCTGTGTAGAAGTAAATTGTGCCCTGCTTGGTGGCGAAACTGCTGAGATGCCCGATGTTTATCTATCGGGTGCCTTTGATCTTGCTGGTACAATTGTGGGTGTGGTGGAGGAAGATGAAGTAACGCATACTTCGACCATCTGTCCAGGTGATATTCTGCTCGGCCTACCTTCCAGCGGACTACATACCAACGGTTACTCGCTCGCTCGCAGTATTTTCGCACCCTACACGCTCGATACCTTCTTTCCTGAATTAGGTGAGCCACTTATCGATGCGCTACTGCGCCCCCATCGTTGCTATCTGCAAGAGGTTAACCAGTTACGTGAGTACCTGGCCGATCGAAGTCGCTTTATCAAAGGCATGGCCCATATTACTGGAGGTGGCTTTGAAGGAAATATTTCACGTATCCTACCAGATGGTACACAGGCGGTCATAGAAATACAATCCTGGGATGTTCCACCGCTCTTTCGTTTGCTTGCTCGCTTAGGCAACATTTCACAGGAAGAACTTTACCGAACCTTTAACATGGGCATTGGCATGGTGCTCGTACTTTCGCCAAAGGCCGCTCTGGAAGCCCGTTGCATTCTTCCCCAACTTCTTACCGTGGGTCACGTTACAGAAGGGGAAGGTGTCGTACTACAAGGATAAAATCTTATGACAAAAAATTCAATATTCGGTTCCTTACTTACTGAAGGGAAAACAAAACAAATTTATGCTGATCTTGACAATAATGAACTGATCTATATGGTAAGTAAAGATCAAATCACAGCGGGTGACGGTGTTCGCCGTAGTGAGCTTGTGGGGAAATCGCGTTGGAGTACTATTACCACCTCTAACGTATTTCGTCTACTTAATGATGCTGGTATTCCTACCCATTTTGTCAGGCAGATCGATGATGTAACGCTACTTGTCAAGCGTTGCACTATGTTGCCTATCGAACATGTGCAACGTCGTCTCGCTACTGGCTCATATTTAAAACGCCATCCAGAGACAAGCGAAGGTACACGTTTCGATCCCGTGCTGATCGAGACGTTTTTGAAAGATGATGCTCGTCATGATCCACAAATTTCCTCGCAAGATATTCTCAATCTGGAGCTAGCCACACAGCAAGAGATCGAGGAGATGGTTGAACTGGGTCGCCGTGTCTTTACTGCACTTGAACATGCATGGGCTAATGTAGACGTAACCCTGGTCGATCTCAAAATCGAGTTTGGGCGCAATCCTGCTGGTAGTTTGCTTGTCGCTGATGTTATTGACAACGATAGCTGGCGGCTCTGGCCTGCTGGCGACAAGACACGTATGCTAGATAAACAGGTCTATCGTAATTTGAAAAATGTAACTCCACAGGACTTGCAAGGCATTGCCGACCGCTATGCACTTGTTGCAGACCTGACAGGCAAGTTAACTGTGTAGGGTCCACGTTTATGACGCCCGCATGGTTGGCAGAATTACCCCTTCGAGAGGAGAAGAGCATGGAACGATTACACGATGCTTGTGGTGTCGTGGGAATCTACGCCCATCGTGACGATGAGAGTCTTGATGTGCGTCGTTACCTCACACTGGCGCTCACAGCCTTGCAACATCGTGGTCAGGAGAGCGCAGGTATGGCCGTGTATGACAATGAGGGACGCATCGCCAACCATATAGCCATGGGCAAGGTGCGCGATGTCTTTCAGGATTCGGGCATGAGCCTACCTTTCACGCGCTGTGGAATCGGCCATGTGCGCTACTCTACGACTGGATCGAGTTGTGTCGAAAATGCTGGTCCTTTTATTGTAGGTTCTCATCCTGATGCCTATGATACCGTTGCAGTTGCCCATAACGGGAATCTCGTAAATGGTCCACAGCTTCGCGAAATGGTGCCTCAGGATGCATTGAATTCTACAACTGATAGTGAAGTCATCGCTCTGTTGCTTCTATATGCTGATGGTCAGAATTTACGTGAACGTATGATCGAGGCATTTCCACTATTGCGTGGTGCCTATAGTCTCGTAATCCTGGCTGAAGGTAAGCTCTATGCCATACGTGACCCCTGGGGCATGCGTCCTCTGTGTATCGGTCGCATCGGTAAGACCTGGATCGTTGCCTCGGAGTCATGTGCATTAGATCGTACCGGTGCTACTTATATACGTGAGGTGGAACCCGGTGAGCTGATCACCATTGACGAGCAGGGTATGCATTCTGAAATGCTGGTAAACGTGCCTCGTCAGAGCCTCTGCGTCTTCGAGTATATCTACTTCTCCGATGCCACCAGTGAGATTCAGGGCCGCTATACCTATACTGTACGCGAAGCCCTTGGCCGCGAACTGGCAAAAGAATTTCCCGTCGATGCGGACCTTATCGCACCTGTGCCCGATTCCTCCGTTCCCGCTGCACTTGGCTATGCTGAACAATCGGGCATTCCTTACAATAATGCAATCATCAAGAATCGCTATACTGATCGAACTTTCATCAAGCCTGACCAACGTTTGCGCCAGCTGGAAGTAGATCTGAAATTCAATATGGTCAAGCCTAAAATCACCGGCAAGCGCCTGGTGATTGTGGATGACTCTATTGTGCGCGGCAACACAATGAAGCGCCTGGTCGCAGCACTTCGCCGCCAGGGTGCACGTGAGATTCACCTGCGCTCAAGCTCGCCGCCGCTGCGCCATCCCTGCTACTTTGGCATCGATATCCCTAAAGAGGCAGAACTGATCGCTGCTGGCCGTAGTATTCAGGAAGTTGCCGACTACATAGGTGTTGACAGTCTCGGCTATTTGAGTATGGCTGGCCTGGGAAGAGCTATTAACGCAGCTTCACCTGATGCTACCTCGCTCGATGATGAAGCCGCCCGTAAGTTCCTGCACAGTCAATTCTGTTACGGTTGCATGGAGAAACAGGGCTGGCCTTTTGATCCGCTGACCGAAGCAAACTACAGCCCTGAGCTCTTACCTGTCATACCCGTAAGCGTTGTAACAAAAAGACAATAACCCTGTCACCATATGGACTCGATTATGCTCTTGCACTATTAAAACCCGCTATGTGGAGGTAGGGACCCGATTTATCGCGTCCGCGATTTATCGAAAAAATCATCGAAAAAAACCTTTAAGGAGAAACAAAATCGTGCGTGTATTAGTCATCGGTTCGGGAGCACGCGAACATGCGCTGGTATGGAAACTGGCGCAAAGCTCGCGCATCACACATCTGTATGCAGCACCCGGCAATCCCGGTATGCGCTCTTATGCAGAATGTGTGCCACTCAACGCAACACAACTTGTTGAACTGGCAGATTTTGCCGAACGTACCCGAATCGATCTGACAGTCGTGGGACCGGAAGTGCCCCTGGTAGATGGTATCGCCGATCTTTTTCGCCAGCGTGGACTGCGCGTCTTCGGCCCCAATGCTGACGGTGCTGCCCTTGAAGGTAGTAAAGCCTTTGCCAAAGACTTGATGACTTCAGCTGGCATTCCCACTGCGCAACATCGCACATTTACTAACTATTCCGAAGCCCGCGCATATCTCGAACAGTCATGGTGCTCCCGTCGTCATCAAAGCCGATGGCAATGCGGCAGGCAAGGGTGCAATCGTAGCTCTGGACCTTGTTACGGCTCATAATGCGCTCAAGGAAATGCTGGTTGATCGTGTCTTCGGTGCCGCAGGCGATCTCGTCGTAATCGAAGATTACCTGCAAGGCGACGAGATTGGCTCAACGGCTATCTGCAACGGCACCAGTTTTCTCCCTTTGACGCTTACTCAAGATCATAAGCGTGTCTTCGACAACGACCAGGGTCTGAACACTGGCGGTATGGGTGTATTTACTCCTCTGCCCTTCGTCGCTCAATCTCAGGAGCAGAACATTCACCAGCAAATCATCGCCTCCACTCTGCAAGCACTCAAGGAGAAGGGCATCAACTTTACAGGCGTTCTCTATTCCAATGTTATGCTCACAGCCAACGGCCCCAGCGTTCTAGAACACAATACGCGTTTTGGCGATCCTGAAACTCAGGCTTTCATGCTCCTTCTGTGCGAAGACTTGCTTAATGTGCTTGAATTCGCTGAAGGCAGGAGCGTTGATGCGCAAAATCTCTGGCATCCTGGTTACGCCGTCAGCCTCACTCTCGCGTCTGGTGGCTATCCCGGTAAATACCGTTCAGGCATCCCCATTACTGGCATAGAAGAGGCCAATCGTTTAGACGATGTCCAGGTTTTCCACGCTGGTACCGCTCTTCAGGACGGTCGCCTGGTAACTGCTGGTGGACGAGTCCTCAGCATTGCTGCTCATGGCTCGACTTTACAGGAAGCCGTAGCGAAAGTGTACGAGGGTGCTGCCCTGATCTCGTTTGAGGGTATGCATTATCGTAAAGATATTGCACACCGTGGACTACGCGCGAGCTAGTGGAGAACATCATATGATACAGCCAGAACAAATGCACACGCCGTTCCGCATCGCCGTCCTCGTCTCCGGCAGCGGAAGCAACCTGCAAGCGCTGATCGACGCTCTGGATAACAAACAACTATCCGGCGCGGAGATCGTGCTGGTCGTAAGCAACAGAGCTGATGCATATGGCTTGCAAAGAGCGCTGCATCACAAACTTCCCTCCATCTATCTACCCTGGCGACAACGAGCCGAGGCCGAAGCAAAGCTCACCTCCCTGCTCAACCTCTTCCAGGCAGATCTCATCGTCCTGGCAGGATGGATGCGTATTTTCAGTGCTGAATTCATCACCCACTTCACCGGACGCATTATTAACCTGCATCCCGCACTTCTTCCCGACGATGGCACCGGTAATACCTATACCACCAGCGATGGAACGATTATTCCTGTCTTCCGTGGCCTTCACGTCGTCAAACACGCGCTTGAAGCCGGTGTAAAAGTCACTGGCAGTACCGTCCATTATGTAACGCCAGAGGTAGATGCCGGGCCTGCCATCTGCCGCGCCGAAGTCAAAATTGAGGACGGGGATACAGAGGAGACACTGCATGAGCGTATTAAAGAGGCTGAGCACCAGTTGATTGTGGAGGCCGTAAAGAAGGTATTGGCATAAAGCCGAATTTCCTGTTCCACAACATTTCCCTTTACCTGTCGTTGATAGCATTGACCAGAAACTCTAAAACAAGAACATCCGTCCTGTGTGATAAAATACTCATAAGATGGACTTATGGACTGGATTTGACGACCATCAACGGCCTCCAGACGCACCAGGACACTCAACTTCATCGCATACACGTCGTCTGACTGAGCGTGCAATTCTGTCCTCACTGCGCAACTGGCTGTTACAAGATTATGTCGCCGCCTACTGCCGTTCCCTTGCGGCAACGCGGATATTTCGTCGTTGCTATTGGGTTGACGCACTCGGTATTGATAGCAAAGCAAACACACAGACGCAATCTACTGAGATCAGTTCGGAAGGTGCAAAGTCTACTGGAAAAGGGCGCAACAAAACTCCGCCCAATATTCCTCCTGCCCTGCAACCCATCTGCTCCCTCTCTCAACTTCTGGCTCAAGAGAGTAAGCCCATTACCTTAAAGAGCTTTCTTCTAGAAGCAGCTAGTAGCAAACGCAGTCATACAAGAACCGCTCAGAATGGTTCAATAGCTGCAAAGACGATAGCATTTCCTAAAGATGGTGGTATTATACGTGCGAACTGGCTGGAAACGGCTCCTCTCCTACTTAAGGAGATTGAACAGGTGCCCACTATCTTCCTCCTCAACCCATTTGGTCCTACGATGTTCAGTTATGAGAATCTCGCGCCTCTCTACCAGCGTGCTGTTCCCACTGAATTATTCTTCCTGGTATCCCATAAACAATTAGAAGCAAGCTTGCTTGCTGCTCGACGCGCTCCTGGGCAGGCTGCGCTCTTAACTGGATTGTTGCGTACTGATCGTTGGAAGACTCTCCCCACTGAGGAGGAAGAACTGCCACAAACACTCACTGGCCTGCTCGATCTCTTTATTGCTTCTATGCAGCGCCACTTTCTGTTTCCTGTCCAGCGTATTGCTTTGCCCATGCAGATATATCCTGCTGTTGTCGAAGATATTCCTTATACCTTGATCTTTGCGACGCGGCGGCAAGATAGCTTGTTCAGTATGAATGATGCTGTCTGTCTCTACCGTCGTCAGGCTTATGAGAAGAGCAGGCAGGGTGTACTGAATGAGGAATGGTTTGCGCTGCAAGAACAACAACGTTTGAGCACGAACCTGCAACACCTCTATCAACGTACGCTTCAACAGGGACGTACGCAACGTACACGCCGCTGGTCAGACTTACGGCAGCAACTCCTACTCAGCAATTTCGGACAATTTGCTTCCCAGGATTATGATGCTATTATCAAAGAGTTATTATTAAATAAGGAGGTGCGTTGTGAATGGCGTCAGCATTCAGAGGAAGAGCGCATCCCTGGTAATGATGATACGTTATTGTGGCACTAATATTTGGAGTACCCCACCTGGGTAAGAGTGAGAGTTTACCTCCGCCCCGTTTTGGGACTACCAGCGCCTCTTATTGCTATCCCCAGAGATGAGGGGGAGGCGCTACCAGGGGGAAACGCTCGGCATGGGGACACCAGGCGCTTTAGTAACACCTCCTATCATTAGTGTACGCTAATTTTTGTATTTTGGGCATAGTTTCGTATGAAAATAGCAATTTTTGCGGAAAGTTGTTAATTGATAAGCCTTCCCATTTGTAAAAACTCTGTCGTTATTAATCGGCTGTACAATCCATAAACGAGGGACTATAATAGTTAGAAATAAAGAAGATCACATAGGTGAACGCCTCACAGAACGAGGAACACAGGTATGCCACGTAGACAAAAAGATGGAAATTCCTTTAACAATCAGCATCCCAGCAATGGAAATTTTGAGCATAGTGCTTCCATAGATTCGAGAAACCAGAATTTAACAGAGTCGGGTGACGAATTACTTGTAGATACCTATAGCTCGGCACATACTGCCATTGCACCGACATTTGAGCATGGTGAGAAATATCACGAAGCGGGCAAACGGGATGTCGAACTTTACATTCGTACCTACAATACCCTGCTCAGAAGTTCAGGGGAGATTAGCTTGAAAGCACTTATACAGGCACATTACAATATCGATTTTAGTTTACATCCCGACGCCCGCTCGCCTTATCCCGACATGTCGGCGTTCATTTATAGCGTCCTTCGCTTACCAGCCTCGATTATTCACTGCGACCTTGTCTTGTTAGGACAGTCAGAAGAGGTTTTTCTGCAACAGGGATTTCATGTCAATAATTGGGAAGCCGTTACCGCCTCGGCCCGCAGACGTAAGTGGTTTTACGATGGCAAGAAGACACTTGCGGTCTATGTTGCCAGCGTAAGCGATACCGACGATATCGTGCCCATTCTGGTTGCTTTCCAGATCGAATGGGACAAAATGTATTACTTGATCAATTCCGATTCCACAACATTACAGCTCTTAGAGACACGCATGGACCGCTCCTCACCCGTGTTTGCTGAGATTAGCAAGGTGCTACGTGAACGTCTACATATCGCACCTGATGATTGGCAACGCCTGGAAGTTATCTGGGGCGATCATCTCTGGGAAACGTTGCTGGAGATCGGTAGGCATCGTAAAAGCTTTAATTTACGTATGCTCGGTGGCTCTCACGTAGGGTATGTGCGAGCCGCCCGCAAGTGGTGGGCACCCGTTAAAAATGTGCTCGATAAGCTTGGCCAGTCAGATCGCCCTGTCTACTTCGTTTCCAGCAATACCCATAGCCTGGCTAATCTCTTGTCAGGAATTATGCTTAGTCGCGCTGATGAGTTAACAGACTTCGCTCTCAATGGCTCTGATCCCTACCTGGCTGAGGAGTGTCGCAGACTTCAGAATGGAGTGGTTCCTGGTAACTGGCAAAACTTCCTTTACTTTGTCGCTCGTGAATGGATACGCACGCCAGCTGGAAAAGAGTTTGTGCGTGATCGTAATCAGGAGGAACAACAACGCGGCCTCTGCTATGTTGGCGCTCGTTACGGTCTGGAGATAGATGCGCAGATTATAGAACTATCGAAGTTGCATCCCGCACAGATCGATCCGCGCTGTCGCATGTCTCATATGGACTATCTCGCAAAGAGCCAGGCCATCATTCTAAATATCGACTACCCGCTTGGTATGGCCGCTTATCGTATGATGCGCGAAATTATGGAGAACCTGACCCAGATACGCGGCGTCTATATTCTGGGAAAAGCCGCCACACTCAATGGTCGCATCGGTGATGTGATGATCTCCAATGTAGTTATGGACGAGCACAGTCAAAATACCTACTGGTTAGATAACGCCTTTATCGCTCAAGATGTGCAACCTTTCTTGATCTACGGTTCTGTGCTTGATAATCAGAAAGCTGTCTCCGCTAAGGGAACCTACCTGCAAAATCGTCAGTACCTGGATTTTTACTACCTTGCTAACTATACCGTCGTCGAGATGGAGAGTGGTCCCTATCTCAATGCCGTCTACGAAGATCAGTACCTGTTGCGTTACCCTGAGGGCGAAAACATCAATTTTGCCCGCTTGCCGTATGATCTGGGCATCCTGCATTATGCATCAGACACTCCTTACACACGCGGCAAAAATCTCGGGGCAGGAAGCCTTTCATACTTTGGAATGGACTCAACTTATGCCAGCTCTGTAGCAATTGTACGCCGCATTATCCAGAACGAGATCAATGCATTGCAACATCAGGTCACACGCCCTCTGAATACCGGGCATCTGGAGCAGCAATCTGAGACCCAGGCTGTGCAGTAATGTCTATAGTTCATGCATGACTGATTGCTTTTTCAGTACTATTGGCACCTTATAAACATGTGATGCATATTAGCCTTGCATCATGTGCTATACTTATCTCCTGATAGATAAATTGTCTTTTGTCTACAGCAAATTCTTCGCACAGCCTGTTTGCTGAGGAAAGGATTGCAGCATGCAAGATGAGTATCAGGTCATGGAACTCGCTGATTTTCAAACGGTCGTCAATACCTTCACTCAGGGTCTGCGTGAGCTTCCTACTGATTATGTGGCACGTGTCAAAAATTTTCTCGCTGAATACCTTGGTACTTCTCGCCATCCAGTGCCATTCGGTGGGCGCGTCAGGGACTTTGCACAGCTCGATACATGGCTCTCTACTGCTCAAGCAACACCTTACATGCTGCTAGCTGCTCCAGCTGGTCGCGGTAAATCCGCTTTACTTCTGCGCTGGTGTCAGAGATTACTTTCTCAGCACAACCTCGCTGTGGCTTACTTCCCGGTCAGTATTCGCTTTCGCACCAATCTGGCTGGTGTGGCTTTTCCTTCACTCGTAGCCATCCTGGCCTCGCTTCACGGGGAAAAGGTTCCTACTGATCCTAACTTACATGAAGATGTCTGGCGTGGCCTGTTTGCTGAATATATAACTCGTCCTCTGCCTGATGGACGTTCCTTGCTCCTCGTACTCGATGGCGTGGATGAGGCCGCTGATTGGAGCGCTGGACCCGATCTCTTTCCCCTGGACCCTCCTCCCGGCCTGCGCGTCGTCCTCTCTGCTCGCTATCTCGCCAATGATCAGGATGCCGATGCCTGGTTGAAGCGCCTTGGCTGGACTCGTCCTGGTCTTGCCCGTACCCTGGAATTGTATCCGCTTGATCGCACGGGCATTGCTAGCGTTTTGATGCAGATGGGCTTCCCTCTCGATATCCTCAGTTCACGCGTCAATATTGTCTCCGAGCTCTACCGTTTGAGCGAAGGTGATCCCCTACTTGTACGCCTGTATGTCGATGATCTCTGGGAGCGTGGCGAAGCTGCTGTACGTTTTCAACCGGAAGATCTACACTCTATTCGTCCCGGCCTATCTGGATACTTCGAGCGCTGGTGGAAAGATCAGCGCCTTCTGTGGAGCAAGCAAGCTCCTCAACGTGAGGCTGCTGCCCAGATTGTGCTAAATCTTCTGGCTGGCGCTCTGGGTCCATTAAGTAAAGAGGATATTTTGAGCCTTGTTCCAGATGAAGCAAAACTCCGGGCAGACGATCTCGAAGAGCACCTGGCACCTCTGGCACGCTTCGTAACTGGCGATGGAGTGCATCAGGGCTATGTATTCAGTCATCCCCGCCTGGCAAACTACTTTCTTGAAGAGCGCTTGAGTGATGAGGAGCGACAGGAAGTTGAGCGTCGTTTTCTGACCTGGGGGAAGCAAACACTGACAGCATTGAACGAAGGTAGCTTAGCTCCAGAACAGGCATCACCCTATATTGTTCAATACTATGGCGCTCATCTGGAACGTGCTCAGGCTGATGCTCCGGCTCTGCTTGCACTTGTCAGTAATGGCTGGCGACGCGCCTGGGAGAAACTGGATCGGGCCAATGCTGGCTTCCTGGGCGATGTTGAGCGTGCATGGCGGGCAGCCGAGCGAGAAGAATATGGCAGCAACTACCACTGGCAAACAGGCTCCTTACCTGGGAGATGAGATACGCTGCCTCCTCAGCCAGGTAAGCGTCAATAGCGTAACCAGCAATATCGCACCCCGCCTGATGCTAGAGGCTGTGAAAACCGGAATATGGACTCCCGCTCAAGGCTTGGCATCTATACGTTTGATTAGTGACCTCGCCCCACGCGCCAGAGAACTTGTGGGCCTGGCACCATATGTGCAGGAACCTCTTCGGACCGATATTCTACAAGAAGCTCTCGACACCATAACAGCAATCAAGGATGAGTACGATCGTATTGATACGCTGGTCGAACTGGCAACTGGCTTCTCTGAAGAACTCCTCTGGCAGGTGCTGGAAGTCATTCCCATGATACAAGATGAGGCTGACAGAGCTGGCGTGCTGGCGGAACTGGTATCTGCTCTCTCCCCATATAAAGCTCTAGTTGAACGCACGCTTGATCTTGTGCAGGAGATGGTAGAGGAAGAATATCGTGCTCTGGCTCTTGAAGGTCTGGCTTCCAGCTTCTCCCCAGATCAGCAGAGACGTGTACTACAACTTGTGGAAAGCATTGAGGAGGAAAGATATCGTGCAGTGGTATTACAAGCACTGACCCCTCATCTCGCTGAAAGCTTGTTGCAGAATGTCCTACAAGTAGCACGAAATATGCTGGATGGTCTCTCTCGCATACGACTCCTCACAGAACTGGTAAAGTATCTACCCAAGACGCTGCAAGTGGAGGTGGTACAGGAAGTGTTGGAGCTGGAACAGAATATCGAAGATCGAGAATATCGTATCGAAGTGCTGGTAAAGCTGGCTCCTTTCTTGTCTGAAGATAGGCTTGCACTGGCATTGCAAGAAGTATACCTCCTCTGGGATGAAAGTTATAAAGTTCGTGCGTTGAGCGATTTACTGCCGTATGTACCAGAAGTTCTCTTTGCAGAATTTCAGCAGGCTGTGTTGGCGATGAAAGGTGAGCAATACCGCATGCAGGTGTTGCTACAACTCATTCCTCGCCTGTCGAAAGAACTCCTGGAGCAAACGCTGGATAGCGTGCAAGCAACCTGGGATGAGGGCTATCGGGCAGAGCTACTTGCTTATATCGCTCGTTACGCCTCTAAAGAACTGGTGCCCCGCTTGTTAGAGATCGCTGTGACAATAAAAGATCAGGGATATCGTGTATGGCTATTAGCGGAACTGGAAGCTCCACTGGCCGGAAAATTGCCAGGAACCTATTCCGACATGCTTACAGTATTCAAGGCCGTTCATGATAGAGAAGAAAGATTACAAATATTATTAGCAATCACCTCACGCTTATCTGAGGGCGCATTAGCAAAAATATTTGACTTTATGCTGCCTGAAGTATTCGGCTTTACATGGAGGATTCAGAGCGAAGAGCGCCGTGCTGATATACTTACAAAGCTGGGGAGCCGTTTACCGCTAGATTGGCTAGCAACGGCTATAGCAGTGGCACGAGTTATGGAAAATGAGATATATCAGGTGCAGGTCCTGGTTGCTCTGGCTCCTCGTATTGGAAAAACTCTGCTCTCCGAAGCCCTTGATATCGTGCGGGCGATGAAGGATAAAGCAAAACGTGCGCAAGTTCTAGAGGCATTGGTCACTTCTCTACCAGATCAGCGCAAGAGCGCAAGAGTACAGGAGATGTTGCAGGTACTGCAGGTCATCAAAGATGAGGAACAACGTGTACAGTTTATTATAACATGTGCCCCTTACCTGCCAGCAATACTATCATCTGCAAGAGCACAAAAGATGGTAGAGGCTATCCAGGCGATGATGGATCAGGAAAACATGGTCCGCACACTGAAAGCTCTTGTCGCTACTATACCAGAAGACCGATTTGAGGATGTGCTTAATGTGGTACAGGTCATGCAAAATGAACAGGATCGGGCACAGCTGTTAGAGGCGCTAATCCCGCTTATACCAGAGAGATTGTTTTCGCGTCTCTTACAACTGGTACTGTCACTTGAAAATGAACGATGGCGTACTCGCGTGCTCACAACCATGGTAGCTCATGCACCTGAGGAGATCATTACAGGGATGTTGGAGATGACCCAGAGTAACTATGAGCGCACAGAAATGTTGGCCGCTCTGATACCACATGCATCCGAGAACTCTTTCTATCAATTATGGGAAGCAGTGCAGTCAATCCCTAATGAAGGAAGACGTGTATTAGTTTTGGGAGCGCTGGCCCTGCGTATGCCCGAAGGCTTCTTCCCTCAGTTATGGGAAACAGTCAGAGCAATTCCCAATGAAGAAGGGCAGATCATGGTGCTGAGTGCAATGGCACCACATATGTCGGAAAGTCTGTTCCAACAGGTATGGGAAGCAGTGCAGACAATCGAAAATCAAGGGAAGCGTCAGCACATGCAGGAAGTATTGATGCCCTATGTGCCGGAGCGTTTTTTCTCCTGGGTCTGGGAAGAAGTACAGGCTATTCCAGATGAA
The DNA here is from genome assembly GCA_963731415.1 of uncultured Chloroflexia bacterium. Taxonomy (GTDB): domain Bacteria; phylum Chloroflexota; class Ktedonobacteria; order Ktedonobacterales; family Ktedonobacteraceae; genus JACDAE01. Next base: position 51,773 of record CAVSVN010000008.1, on the reverse strand, counting down.
ATAGTGCACGATCAGATGTTGGAAGCGCTGGCATCCCGTGTGCCAGAGGAATTCTTCCTTTCATTTTTAATGGCGACACAAGAAATTCCCAATGAACCGATGCGTGGACAGGTACTGGTAGAACTGGCACCTCACGTACCAGAACGTTTCTTCCCTCAATTTTTCATTGCTGCACGGGCAATGCCCTATGAAGGGATACGTGTGAAAGTGCTCAGAGGAATTCTTCCGTATGTGCCGGAGAGCTTCTTTCCTCAGATCTGGAGAGCGGTGCAAGCAGTACAAAGTAAAATGTTGCGTGCAGACCTGCTGACCGACCTGGCCTCTCATGTTCCCAATAAATTCCTTCCTCGTTTCTGGAAAGATATCCGTTCCATGGTAGATATAGGAATACGCCCGCAAATCCTTACAGCCCTACTTCCTTACCTGGTTGGGGAAAGATTCACTGAGGTGCTAGAAATAGTAGAGGAGTTGCCTTATGGAAATCTGCTGGTAGAATTGCTGGAGGTGCTGGTTCCACATCTTTCCGCAGAACAATGTGCAGTCGTGCTGGAAGTTGTGCTTTATTCTCAATCGGAAGAACAATTTTTTGCAGCGCTTACATCGTTCACCTGGGAGAATAGACAACAGATACGTGCTCTGGCTGTACTGGCTCCTCACCTCCCCGAGAAAAGATTATTGGTAATAGTGCCTGCTCTACTAAAAGTAACGCGAGGATTGGCTGGAGAGGAAGCCCAGGCATGGATGCTTATGAAACTGGCTTCCCATATCCCACAAGAGTTGTTGAAGGAGATGCTAGATGACATCTGGTCGCTCACTAGAGAACAATACCGGATGCAACCACTAAAAGCCCTTCTTCCCACTCTTTCATCTGCTGCCTGGATGGAAGTGCTCGAACTGGTTAGCGCAAAGATGCATGCTACTGGAGATGCAACTTGCGCACTGGAGGTACTGAAATTTGCTGGCCCTCTCGCTCAACCACCTTCATCAGCCCTGTTCTATTCCGTTCTGCATGAAGTCTTCCGTCTTCTATCTCAACGTGAACGTCGAGATACACTGCCCGATCTCGCATTCCTGGCACCATCCATTCGAGTGCTTAGCAATGAGGAGGCCATAACGGAAAGCTGTAGTGCCATTCTGGAAGTAGGATACTGGTGGCCTTAACGCAATGTATGAAGGTCTCTCTTTAAAATATTACAAAGGAAATTTATGCAAAAAGAGCGTAATAAGCATAAATGGCAAGATTTGCTAGGTGAACTGATTAGCGATCCTTATGAAAGGGAACGTATTGCAGAAGCAGCAGGTGTAAGGTCTATAACTCTTTATCGTTGGACTCGTGGGGAGTCATATCCAAGACAAGCTTCCTTACAACGTTTGATCGCAGCACTACCTCCGAAGCAACGTCAGGCGTTGCTTCTATCACTCAGGGAAGAGGGAATATTTGCTTCACTCACACAAGATATATTCTCCAACCTTCATATACGTATTGTTGAAGATCCCTTGACTGCTCAAAATCTGATTACCATCATTTCATCGCTTACAGAACTTTCAACAAAATACTGGCTCATTGCGAAAGGCCGTTTTGCTGACCTCATCGAGTACACACAGACACATAACGCTCGTTTTGCCGAAGATGCTAACGTAATTGTAACACAAGTTACCTACAATTCTCCCTTTAATATGGATTGGAAGATAGATCTAAGTGCTCCAAGCGTAGCAGAAGCTTTAGTCAAGACCATTGACGGCGTCAGCCAGAGACACTCACGACTTGAACAAGTCATGTTGGAAAACCAGGTAAAAGCTCAGGAGATCAAACATGCCGAACAGCAAGCCTATGATAAACAACAAATGGCTGTACTTGAACGAGAAAAGCAACGGCTTGAGATTGAGCAACATCGTTTAGAAATCCTAGAAAAACAGTTAGAAATCCAGAAAAAAGGCATCGAGTATGCTCTGGAGATCGCAGAAAAAATGGTTGATCTTCTGCATCCTGGTGCTGACCCAGCGACACGAGCAATGGAGATCCAGGTACTCTTGCCAAATTTAGTACAACTCCAAAATGGGAAAGGGCTTGAATTGGTGCTACCTGTATCACAAGAGAATGTGAATATTTCTCAGGAATAAGAGAAGATGAAACTATTGAGTGAAAGCATAGTATCATTTATCTGGGCCTCTTATTCGTATCACCATTTGAGAAACGTAATGATTATACGTCTGCTTTATTGAGTGCCTACCGACTATCCTTCATCACATAAAGAATAGGTGAGTAAGGATAACGTAAATGGAGCCTTGCTTGGTTTTGTCATATCTAAAATAGAAAAACCTTGCCAGCATACAATTTTGTATAAAAATTATAGATTACATTGATGTATTCTGATATAATGCTTCGGCGAGGAGAGTTCTCCTGGCATATCGTCTTAAGACAATATGCGAAATTTATGAAAGGTGTTTTTATGCATATGTTAAAGAAAAGTCCTATCTTTTTCGTTCTCGCGTGTATGGCGCTATTGGTAAGTGCCTGTGGTCAGGCTGGAGGAAATACTGGAGGAAGTGGAGCTTCTGTAGCTTCTCTGACACCAGCCCAATTACTGCAAAGAACGACCGCTAGCATGAGCAAGCTCAAGTCGGTGAGCTATACAATGAACTCAGCCGATACTATGACTATACCCAGTTTCACTGCTGCGAGTAGTAAATCTCAGACCATCTCGACAACAATGAAGGGAAACGGCGTCGAGGTCCCACCCGCTGATGCAAAGTTACAACTTTCTATGAATATCCTCAATCAGAACCTGAACATTACTGAGGTCGTAAAGGGCCAGAAAGTTTATGTCCAGAATCAAAAGGGGAAATGGTATGTCATGGATAAGTCTACCTCGCAAATCTCGTCATTTGCAAACACAGACTTGACAGGTTACAACAAGTTGCTTGCCTTGAAGGATGCTAAAGTCACAGATGATGGCACAACGACCCTCAACGGTGTTAGTGTGCGCCATTTCACCATCACATTTAGTAAAGATGCATTGAAAGATCTGCTGAATGCTACAGGTACGATGAGTAGTTTGCCAGCCTCACAACAGCAATCCGTAAACAAGCTTCTTCAAAATACGTCAATGAAGAACACTGTTCTCGATGCATGGATCGATAATACGACCTCGTATATCCGTCGTTTCCAGCTACAATTCGATATGAGTATGGATATGAGCAAGATGGTTACTCCTACGCCTGGAAAATCTTCAAGTTCATTGAAGCTTGACATCAATCAAAATACCACCATTGATTATAGCAAGTTCAATGCCCCTGTAACGATTACTGCTCCAAGCGGTGCAACTGCTACCAGCAACATTTTGCAGGCTTTCCAATAATCTTGCCACTTCTGACAGCAGGGCACCTTTCGAGGTGCTCTGTTCTCCATTTCTACCAATTTTTTTATGTATGAGACATCACCTCAAATATAAGCAATCACTGACAATATCCAAAAGTGGAAGGCATAAGGTATCAATTCGAAATAACTCTGCAAGAACAACACAAGAATGTAATAGAGGGATGAATTCTTTGCCATATATCGTTACAATATTATGAGAGAAGAATAGATAAGTTTTAAAAATCTTGCAGTTGTTCGCTGCACGCGAGGAATTTTACCATGATGAATAACTCATTTTCCTCAACATCTGTCGAGGCTGTAAATGCAACCTCGCATCATCTTATACATAAAAATGATCAAACGCCCTTGCCTTCGGTAGTCATCATTGGAGCTGGCTTTGGTGGCTTACAGACCGCACGAGCACTGGGCGATGCCCCTGTAGAAGTAACGGTAATTGATCGTACCAATCATCATCTTTTCCAGCCTCTGTTATATCAGGTAGCAACCGCTGCCCTATCACCAGCAGATATCAGTGCACCCGTTCGCCACGTACTCAAGAATCAGAAAAATACGAATGTTATCCTGGCAGAAGTAACAGGCATCGATGTGCAGAACCAACGTGTTCTGATGCAAGAAAAGTCCATTTCATATGATTACCTGGTTGTTGCTACAGGTGCACGTGAGAATTACTTTGGCCATGATGAATGGAGGCAGATTGCCCCTGGTCTGAAGTCAATTGAGGATGCTACTACAATCCGGCGCAAAGTTCTGTTATCCTTTGAGCTTGCAGAGCAGGAGCGTGATCCTGAACGTGTGAAAGAGCTGTTGACTTTTATCGTAGTTGGGGCAGGTGCGACTGGCGTTGAACTGGCAGGAGCTATTGCGGAGGTATCACATAAGGCGCTAGTCTCTGAATTTCGGCATATTGATCCCCGCCATGCCCGTATCCTTCTTATTGAAGCGGGACCCCGTATCCTACCAGCCTTTCCTGAAGCCCTATCTCGTAAGGCGCATCAGGAGCTCGTCAAAATGGGCGTCGAGGTACATGTAGGACTGGCCGTTTCAGATGTCGATGCGCAAGGGGTGATAGCCTCAGGCGAGCGTATCGCGTCTCAAACAGTCATCTGGACCGCAGGCGTCCAGGCTTCGCAGGCAGGTCAGTGGCTGGGAACCGAGATCGATCGTGCCGGGCGCGTCAAAGTCTCTGAGCATCTGACTATTCCCGGCCATCCAGAGGTGTTTGCGATCGGTGATACTGCCTTGAATATGCAGGATGGTCGCCCATTACCTGGAGTTGCTCCCGTTGCCATGCAGCAGGGTCGCTATGTAGCAGTCACTATCAAGCAACGCCTGGCAGGTAAATCTCCGTTACCTTTCCGCTACCATGACAAAGGCAGTATGGCAACCATAGGGCGTTCCTTTGCCATTGTAAAGCTGGGACCGCTGCAGATTAGTGGTTTTCTTGCCTGGGTCACATGGATGGCTGTGCACATTATGTACCTGATCGGCTTCCAGAATTGTCTTCTCGTCATGATGCAATGGGCATGGGCCTTCCTGACCTTCCAGCGTAGAGCAAGGCTCATCACACATATGAATTTATTCATGTTGCCGGTAGAACTTCATCGTGTATCTGAGCCAAAGCATGATATGCCAGCAACTACTACAGATGAAGCTGGTAGTACAGTTCAGGTTCAATCTTTGTAGTGTGTTGTGAAGGAACTTTGCCTTGCCCCATTTTAGCATTACGAAGTTCCTCCAAATCCAGGGAATATCATATTCTCACAGCTATCAATGGGAGTATAAAGGGACAAGGGGATTGACATGAATTGTTTTCATAACTAAATCGAGAAACTGATAATTTTCTTGAAGTGAACCTTGTTGAGTTGTTAAGATCAAACATCCTGACACCTCTAAATCCATTTCATCATTTGTATTTTGATCTTGTGAGAAATTCAAGTGGTATACAATACCTGTATCCTCAGAACAGTTTCGCTTACCGTTACTAATAGCAGGTAAATTATTAGCCGCTTGATAGAGTTGTTGCACAGCCTTTTTATCTGTAATGGTGATGTTTAATGCAGGTAGGCTACGAAGAGGAGATGAACGTGTTACGTGAAGGATCACAGGTGTAATCCTGGTCCCACTACATGCACTTATAGTACAGAGAAATAACAGACAGGAAAATAAGAAAAAAAGCTTTTTCAACAAAGCTGTGTAGAAAAATTTTCGGCAAAGATGCATAATTTGCTCCTCAAAGAGAAAGTTTTATTTTAGCTGAAAGAGAAAAATGCCGATCCATTCGAGGAACTGAATGGATCGGTTTGAGAAGACAATTTACAGTTTAGAGGATATTATCCTTACTTGAATATGACCCTTCTAAATTTGTTCAGTCAGGAGGAGATTATCACCCACCTGCAGGCCCACCTTCTAATCCCGGCTTCGTCATATTCTCAGGATTGAGAATGCGGTCAAGCTCTTCCTCACTCAGTTGCGTCTTCTCACGAGCCACCTCGCGTACCGTCTTCCCGGTCTTGTAGGCTTCCTTCGAGATCGCCGCCGAAGCATCGTAACCAATCACAGGAGCCAGCGCCGTACAGATAGCCAGGCCACGCTCAACCATCTCAGGCCCCTTCGTCGTTGCCTGGATACCCTTGATGCACTGTTCTGTAAAGTTACGCGCGACTGCTGCGAGTAGACTGATAGATTGCTGTAGATTATAGGAGGTAACAGGCATCATCACGTTAATCTCAAAATTGCCTGATTGGCCCGCAACGGTAATTGTGGCATGGTTGCCAATTACCTGAGCACAGGCCATACAGACCGACTCGGCAATAACAGGATTAACCTTCCCCGGCATAATTGAGCTGCCCGGTTGCACTGCCGGTAGATCGATCTCGCCGATACCTGCACGTGGACCAGAGCCAAGCCAGCGAATATCATTAGCGATCTTCATCAAACTCACCGCCAATGTATTGAGTGCACCACTGGCCTCCACAATATTATCCAGTGTATTCTGTGCCTGGAAATGGTTGCTTGTCTCGTGTACCGTTATGCCGTTTAGCTCTGAAAGACGCTCACAGACACGCGCTGAGAACTCAGGATGTGTATTTACTCCTGTCCCAACTGCCGTTCCACCTAGAGCGACCTCGGATAACTCGTTCTGAGCGTGACGCACACGAGCAATACCGCGCTCGATCTGACCTGCATAACCCAGAAACTCCTGGCCCAGGCGAATAGGCGTCGCATCCTGCAGATGCGTACGCCCGGTCTTGATCACTGGCATGAACTCTTCAGCCTTCTCTTCCAGCACTTTTTGCAAACCTTGCAGTGCAGGAATCAGCTCTTGCTCAATACTCACCAATGCGGAAAGATGCATAGCTGTTGGAATCACATCATTCGAGGATTGCCCAAAATTCACATGATCGTTGGGATGGACTCTGCGCGAACCACGAGAGCCGCCCAGCAATTCGCTGGCCCGATTAGCAATAACCTCGTTAGCATTCATATTGGTCGAGGTGCCAGACCCAGTCTGAAAAATATCGAGCACAAAATCGCTATCCAGCTTACCATCAATAACTTCCTGCGCGGCTCGTACAATCGCTTCGGCAATCTGAGAATCGACGGTTCCGAGCACTTCATTCACCTGAGCCGCTGCCTGTTTAATCTGTCCTAGAGCACGGATAAACTGGCGCGGGAAACGCAGGTCGCTGATGGGAAAATTGAGCACTGCACGCTGGGTGCTTGCTCCATAGTAAGCGTTGATGGGAACCTGCATCTCACCCATCGAATCGCGTTCAATACGTGTCTCTTTTATGGTAGTCATGAAAAAAATCTCCTCTTCGAGCACCATGTTCGCTTGTATTATATCACTGAGACCACTGGAACTCTGCTACAGTTTTGATACCTTCAAGAAAGAAGCGGTCCTTCCTGCTTACTTATTTCTTGTCCATCTCTGTAATTTTCGGTTATAATCGTAATCATAACCCCGATTGGTTGTTGACAGAGAGGAGTCATATATATGTTACTCGAAGCAAACATCAGGAAGATGTTGGTGGATGGTAGTCAGTGGGCGAGCTGGAGTGGATACCATATACCCGTTAGTGAGGAGTATTTTGTGATCTGGACGCCAGCTGGCACAACAATGCATTGGAAACCTGGCGATTGGATCTCACCAAAGCACCAGTTAACCTACTTCTGGCGTGAAGCCTGGTTTACTATCCATATTGGCTACGACAAGACTTCCGGCCACTTTATTAGTGGTTATTGCGATGTCGTATTACCAAATTCCGACTACACCAACAGTCTACGAGAACTCATATATACCGACCTTTATATAGATGTGGTGGTGCGTCAGGACTACAGCGTCTACACGAAAGATCATGAAGTCTTTGATCGTGCCGCTCAACGCTTTCCTATTGTTGAGCAATCACGCAAAAAATCGTACGAGGCACTGAACCAGTTAGAGGAGCAGGCAAAGATGTGGTCAGGTCCCTTTGAACATATGCCGCGTCTTTTACCGCAGGTAGATTTTGTGCAAATGAGTCCTGATGAGGCGGCAGAGGTTTTACAGGCTGCTTTTAAATAAGTAGAGATTTTGTATGATTCCACAATTGTTGCAAGCTCAGCTTCTGCAGAATGGCATCAATGACTTCAGCGAAGTAGCACTCCGCGAAGCACTGGAGATCCACGTTGAGACCTACACTCTTATTAAGCTTGCTCCCTGGGCAGTGAGGCGCTGGAAGTGTCGCTATCGTCTTATGATGAGTGATGCAATGTACGATGCGCAAAGTGCTGTCGAAGCCTATGCTCTGGGATTGCAAGCTGCCCTGGAGAAGCCGCCACTTCCCGGTGTTACACAGACACGAGAGGAAGCCCCTTAAATCCGAGAGGGTAATATTTCACAGTACCAGGACATTACGCCCTGCCTGTTCCCTATTTACCTTCTGGGTCGTTTAGTATAATAAGGATAGGAAAGAAATGGGCTGTCATCAGCCTTCCTATCAGGATTACATATTATGTTTTACCTACTCATGAAAGGAATATTGTCACTATGATGCGTACTATGTGCAAGGGAAAGATTCATCGCGCGACTGTTACTCAGGCCGACCTCAACTACGTTGGTAGTATCACTATCGACCAGGACCTGCTGGACGCCGCTAACATCTATCCCTATGAGAAAGTACAGGTCGTTAATATTAATAATGGAGCTCGCCTGGAGACCTACACCATTGCTGGCGCGCGTGGTTCCGGCGTGATCTGCCTGAATGGTGCAGCCGCTCGCTTAAATGCTCCTGGTGACCTGGTGATTATCATTAGCTATGCAGACTATAATGAAGAAGAAATTCGTTCGCTGACTCCACATCTTGTTTTTGTTGATGAAAATAATCATATGACTGAGCAAAAAGAAGTTCCATTAATTGAAATGCTACCTGAGCCTGCTGTAGAGATCCAGCACGAAGTTGAGATGATTTTCTCATAACTTCAAGTAGTTCTTCATTCGACCTGAAGGGTTGAGTGAATTACTGCTTACCTTTCTCCTACCAAACGTTTGTAAGGTTTTCCTCCTCTCCAAATCTTTCCTTTCCGATCCTACCAATCCTACTTTATTGTATCTTAGCGAAAAATGTTATCCAGAACGCCAAAAAAGTGATATAGTATCTCTATGCGTATTACCTCATTACAACCACAGGCTACAAATCCTGATCGCATAAATGTCTTTGCCGACGACCAATTTCTGCTCGGTGCCAATGCACTCGTTGTACTTCAATTAGGATTGGAGGTCGGTCAGGAACTATCGTCGACTCAACTAGATCAATTGCGTAGTGAGGAGGCATTGCAGCGAGCTGTGGATCGGGCGTTCAATTATCTCTCATTTCGTCCTCGCAGCCGCGAAGAGGTGCGGCGTTACCTACGACGCAAAGAGACGCCACCTGAGCTGATCGGGCGCGTTATGGAGCGCCTTGATCGCCTTGATCTGGTAAATGATCGTGCTTTTGCTTCATTCTGGATTGAGTCACGCGAACAATTCAGCCCCAGAGGATCGCATGCCCTCAAAAATGAACTGCGCATGAAGGGAGTAGAGCGCGAAGTTGCCGACGAACTGATCAACGATGAGCAAGACGAGGAGCGAGCATTACGGGCCGGACAAAAAAAAGCATCCTCGCTCGTGCGTATGCCCAACATTGATTACGCAACCTTTCGCACGCGCCTCGGCTCATTTTTACAACGGCGCGGCTTTGGCTACGAGATCACCACCCGCACTGTACGTAAGTTATGGCAAGAGCTAAAAGAGCAAGAGGCTGACGACGATCTTGAGCAATAAAAGATTGTTAATACAACGCTGACTACAATTGAGATCGCAACCCTAAGAAGGATTTTCAATCTTCTGATTAGCCTCTGTAAGTATCAACCTTGCTTGCTCGGTTGTCCGAGCCGTCAGTAGTTCGTCAACCGTCTTCTCCAGTAACGAAATCGCAGTAGTCCGCTCAGCTAGTTGTTGTGTCAGTGTTTTTAGTTCAGAAAAATGAGTTTCCACAAAACGTACGAGAATCGAGCGGAGCGTTTTTAGTTCACCTTGTTCGATACCCTGCTCGATACCCTGTTCAATGCCTTGTGTGATACCCTGTTCGATACCCTGTTCGATACCCTTTTCAAAGCCGCGTATGATACCTTTTTGTATTATTTCCTGGTAGAACCAGGAGTCTTCCAATGTGGTCTCAAACATTGCAAATCTCCTTCTCAGCCATTGCTTGTCTACCTTAGTATCATACACCAGACTGGCAAATGCATATCCTAAGGCTAACAAATCTTCTTGACCTGTTACCTGCAAAGCGCTGATCATTGTATCTACGATGTCATCACGCGCTGTTTCTGCCCCCTTAGTTAAAGGAAGTAGCGGAAGTAATCCTTCTAGACCTCCTTGTCGTAGTTTCTCAGGGGGAACTTCCCACAAAAAAATATTTTCGTAGTTGAGAACCTGAAGTACCTCTCCCCTGACTCCTTTTAACAGGTAAGGAGGCTCAACAATATAATCGTCTTCACATAGATATATTACAAACGAATAAACAGGCAAGCTTGTAAGAAAAGCTACAGTACTATTATATTCCCACATCCGCCTTCCCATCGTTTTATCATGGCGACGTTGAAACTCAATATGTACAATAATCTCCTCTCCATCAAGCTCTGCCTTACAGAGAAAATCTGTAATGATAGAACGTATTTTCTGTTCATTTGTAATATCTGCTACGTACCGTGCTCCTTTGAAGATGAAAGACAAAAAATCCTGAGGTTTCGCTCTTATGAGCATTTTCATAAGATCATCCCATGCACCCGGCATCCACCCTATCCTCCTTTATTATCTCTTACCTCCAGTGTAGCCGGACCTCCAAATTGTAATCTTTAACTTGTCCCTTATCACTTTTATCTTTATGTAGCAGGTAATTGTACAGTCGGTAGATTAGCAGGATTGATCGTACTGATAGTAATCTGTTTTGCATCTCCAGGGAGCGTATTTCCATAAGAGAGATGAATGCTCAGCGCTTTAGGATCGATGCCTGGCTGCTTTGCCAATACTGCACGAGCATTCTGTAGCTTCATTCCCTTAATTAGCCCTGCTATCGTGCCCGACTGGCTCGCTGGAATATGATATTCTACGAGGCTTGCGGCGGCAACAGTTATTCTGACGCCATTATCTCCTGCCTGCAAATGTGGCTGGCCGATCTGCGTCATTTGATCAAGCATCTGATAGTTAGAACCAAACTGCTGTTGAGCCTGTTGCCGCAAGAGCGTATGAGCCAGATCTTGAGCATCTTTGGTAAGAATATATTGCACAGATGCCTGTTCTGAGAGAGAGATCGTCACCGTATTACTTTGTGTTCCGATAGGCGGATTGAAAGTGCCATTCGTGATGGTGACGTTGGGGTCGCCTACCTGAATAGCATTTTTGGCCTGAAGCTGGTTATGCAAATCCTGTGTTATCTGTGGATCTTGTTTTGCCTGTAAACCAAGCTGAGTGACATCGTTATCTGATACTATTTTCTGGCAATCGATGCCGAACACTGCACATTGTAACGATTTTCCAGTTGTTGGACCTGTTTTAGTAATAGTATCTGTTGTGGAAAGTGTTTTGATCGGTACAGAATGCTGAGCCTGGATCAGCGTTTTGTATGTTAGAGCTTGCATTGAGTGTGAACGTATTACTGATGGTATGCACCTGTGGACTGATCGTAATTTTTGCTGTGACCAGCGCTGGTAGAGTCATAAAGATCACACCAGCAATTACGAGCAGGATAACAATAATAGAGATTGGAATGAGTACAAGTGCCGAACGTTTCTGCTTCTGACGTGGCTGGAGTTGGGGTTTCATTCCAAGCGTTGCGGTATTTGTGACACGTTGTACCTGTTGCTGCCCCGACAGGCTGAAAGAATTAATCGAGGTTGTCGGAGCATTATAATCGGCCCGACTGAAAGCGTTGCCAGATGTAGAAAGCGGGGTCAATACCAGTTCGGAGCGGGATACTACTTTATTCTCCTGTGTAGTATTTTTTTGTGGCAAGGAGAGACGAGATAGATCAGGACGAGGCGTTGTGATACGTCTGGGTGTTGGCTCATTTTCATCTAAATCGTCCGGGTCAGGTAATTTGTCCAGGTCTGCAAGATGTGCCACTGAACGTGATGCAGGAACGGGTGTTGCCGGACGCGAAGGAACAGGCATTGCAGGCATTTGTGGACGTGATGGAGCGGCCCGTACCGTGCGATATGCATATTCAAAAGCCCGGAGTAGTTCATCCGCATTGGCATAACGATCTGCAGGATTTTGCGCAATGCATCGTTTTATGACGGCATCTAATGGTTGTGGAAGTTTTATCGTCGAGCTATTATCAGGAAGTTCTCGCGTAAGCATCTGGTAGAGAATAATGCCAAGTGAATAGATATCGTTGCTTGGTGCAGCGACACCATCCAGGCGTTCAGGAGCCATATACGCGATCGTTCCCATTTCATGGCCTGCCGTTGTCAGCTGTGCATCTCCTCCGACAAGGCCAGGTAGTGAAGCGATGCCAAAGTCAATGAGACGCACATATACTTGATCGGTTTCATCTTCCTTATCAAGTAGAATATTACTTGGCTTGAGGTCACGATGTACCACACCCCGTTTATGAATGTAGGCAACGGCCTGGACCAGTGCGGAGAAGAGCTGATGAGTTTCGGCGAGGGAGAGTGGGCCACTTTGAAGACGACGTCCAAGCGTGCCACCTGCAATGTAAGGCGTCACCAGGAAGAGCCGTCCCTGTTCCTCACCAAACTCAAAAAGTGGCAGAATGTGCTCATGCTTGATATGAGCGCTCACCTCAGCCTCACGCAAGAAACGCTTGCGAGCTGTGATATCGTGCACAAGGTCGGAGCGAATAATCTTCACCGCCACCTCGCGCCCAAAAGCACTCCGCTGATGTGCCAGGTAGACCTCACCCATTCCACCTACGTCAATGCGTCGAACAAGATCATAGTTACCAAAGGAGCGTCTATTTTGACCCTCGCTAATGGGACCATGCTGTTCTTTCATCGGACCGTGTTGTTCTCTCATGCATTTACTTCATACGTCATCGGCACATGTACGCTTTAACAGTCAATAATAAATGGAATACAACAACTTCCAACTGCCACAAAACACTACTATGTCTATAAATACAATAGGCATGACTAACAATTGATCGCATTACAATTTTCAGGTACAGGCATGTTGAAAGTCCCTGACACATTTTCGTGTCAAGTGCAGTATAACATTTCAAAAGTGAGAAGTGAAGGGTGCACAAGATATTCTGACTATTATAGCTTGCGAGCGAAGATTAAAAAACGATGAGCACGGACATCAAGGTAGTGCTCCTGTTGTATTCTGTTATGGATTTCTACAAGTTTGTCAAAGTACTTCTCAACAGTGAAATCAGAGACCTGCCAGGAGATAGCTTTAAGGTAGTAGATAATCGCGCCAACATCGAAGAAACGTGTGATTGGATGATCTTCTTTTTGTACAACGATATGCCACCCTGCGTCTTGCAATTCTTGTACAGCATAGTCTAATTGCCCGGATGAGTATTGGTATGGAGAAGCACCAAGAAGTGAGTTAAGCTCCGTGAGGTTTGAGCCGCCAACCTGCTGAGTAATAAATTGACCGCCAGGTTTAAGGACACGCGATACTTCTCGTGCTGAATAAGCCCCGTGCCTGTTGCTCACAAGATCGAACTGGTTATCGTTGAAAGGTAGTGTAGTATTTCCCCTCACTTCATAGACCTTGACGCCCAGTGGTTCAAGCCGTTCGCATGCGATTGGAACATTAGGTGCATATCCCTCTGTAGCACAGGTATAAGCGGGTAGAGGTTGTAGAGAAGAAAGATATTCTCCGCCGCCTGTGTCCATATCCAGTAGAGACTGCGTCTTTCTGAATTCTGCCAGTAATATGCTGGCATAGCTCCACGGAAGCGGGGCTTCAACCATACGTCCTGTCGTAGTGATATAAGAAAAATTCCAGCCAGAAAAAGGTGCGTTAGCAGTAGCTAGCAGAAAGTTGAAGAGGTCTTCTTGCAGAATATTACTATCAGGCATGTTATGATATCCCTTCTTCGTTAAGATAGAAATAGCTAATATACTACGTTATCTACGTTAAAAGATTTATAATATACACGTTGATCACAGGGGAGTTTTAAATTTATTCGCTAAAGATGATACAATGGATATAGCTCTTCGTCAATACGCACATGATTTTTGTGGTCAATTCCTCTTGCACCTGCGCTCATGATGGTGTATTATATAGCAGGTTCGCACTCTCACGACCAGAGTGCTAAATATGGGGGCGAGGTCTACCTTGCCTTCTTGAATATACACACTATGAAAAACTGGGAGGAATGAAGTATGTCGACAACAGTTGATGTCGGGCTTCGACCATTAGGTGACCGTGTGGTAGTCAAGGCCTCAACCCGTGAAGCCGTTACGAAGAGCGGAATTGTGCTGCCGGATACAGCAAAAGAGAAACCCCAGGAGGGTGAAATCCTGGCGGTTGGTCCTGGCAAGGTACTGGACAATGGCAAACGTACGCCTCTGGAGGTACAGGTTGGTCAGCGCGTACTTTTCGCAAAGTATGCAGGTTCGGAAGTAAAGGTCAACGATCAGGAATATTTGATCCTCCGTGAGAGCGATATTATGGGTATCATTGAGTAGTAGTCTCGAAAACAGGAGTTTATTGTGGCAAAGCGATTGCAATTTGATACGCAGGCGCGAACGTCCCTGAAGAAGGGAATTGACGCACTGGCAGATACCGTAAAGGTAACGCTGGGACCAAAGGGTCGTAACGTCGTACTGGATAAAAAATTTGGTGCTCCTACCATCACTAATGATGGCGTCACCATTGCACGAGACGTAGACCTGCCCGAGCCTTTTGAGAATATGGGCGCACAATTGCTCAAAGAAGTTGCGACCAAGACGAATGATATTGCTGGTGATGGTACGACTACAGCAACTGTACTGGCCCAGGCAATTGTTACTGAGGGTCTGAAGAACCTGGCGGCAGGTGCTAATCCTATGATTCTCCGCCGTGGCCTGGAGAAGGGCGTCGAGGCATTGATCACAGAGATCAAGTCGATGGCCAAGCCGGTCGAGACGCACGAAGAAGTTGCCCAGGTCGCATCCATCTCAGCCGCCGATGCCGAGATCGGTGATCTTATCGCCGAAGTGATGGATAGCGTCGGGAAGGATGGCGTCATCACGGTTGAAGAGGGCCGTGGTATTGCGATGGAGAAAGAATACACGGAAGGCATGCAGTTCGACCGTGGCTTCATCTCTCCCTACATGGCAACCAACCCGGATAACACGATTACTGAACTGAGCAATCCCTTTATTCTGGTGACGGACAAGAAGATCAGCGCTATTGCTGATATCCTGCCTTTGCTGGAAAAAGTGCTGCAATCCGGGCGCAAAGAACTGGTAATCATTGCTGAGGATGTAGACGGCGAGGCTCTGGCAACGCTGGTTGTGAACAAACTGCGTGGAGCATTTAATGTGCTAGGCGTCAAAGCTCCTGGCTTTGGTGATCGCCGTGAAGCCATGCTGGAAGATATCGCTATCCTGACTGGCGCGACGGTTATTACTGAGAAGACGGGTCTGAAGCTGGAGAATGCTTCGTTGCAAGATCTCGGTAGTGCTCGCACAGTCACTTCCACCAAAGATATCACCACCATCGTTGAAGGCGAGGGCGAAGTCACGCGAGTTACAGGCTCGTGTTCAGCAGATCCGTGCGCTGATCGCAGATACAACCAGTGATTATGATCGCGAAAAGCTCCAGGAGCGACTGGCAAAACTGGCTGGTGGCGTTGCGGTAATCAAGGTTGGTGCTGCGACAGAGGTTGAGATGAAAGAGAAGAAGCATCGCGTAGAAGATGCACTCTCAGCCACGCGGGCAGCCATCGAAGAGGGAATCGTGCCCGGCGGCGGTTCTGTGCTGGTAGCAGCTCTGCCTGCTCTTGACAAAATCTCGCCTGAAGCGGGCGATGAGGCTACTGGTGTCAATATTTTGCGTCGTGCCCTGGAAGAGCCATTGCGCCAGATCGCGTTTAACGCTGGTTATGATGGAGCAGTAACAGTCGCAGGCGTGCGCAGTAGTGAGCGCGGCTTCGGTTTCAATGCTCTGACAGGCGAGTACGTCGACATGTTCAAAGCCGGCATCATTGACCCCGTAAAGGTAACGCGCTCTGCTCTGCAGAATGCGGCCAGTATTGCGGGCATGGTCCTCTCCACCGACACCCTGATCACCGATATCCCTGAGGAGGCTTCTGCAATGCCTGCTGGTGGTATGCCTGGTGGCATGGGTGGCATGGGTGGCATGGGCGGAATGATGTAATAGCTGTATTGCTAAAAGCAATCAATAGGGCACTCTTTCACATCTGGAAAGAGTGCCCTATTTGGTTTCCCGTCCGTGTTGGAGAGTGCGAATGGGTTAAGCTACTCCTACGGATCGTTGCTCCTCCAGAATTAGTCTACCCCCTTGTTAGAGGCATATTCAGACTATCAGTGAAGCTATCTGTATAAATCATTATCAGGTCAATGAGTGTCCAGATGCCGAAACCCCCGAAGGTAAGAAGTTGAAAAATGCCGCTAATAATGCGTCCCGTATAGAAGCGATGTATGCCAATTGAGCCTAAAAACATACATAATAATGCCGTTACGGTCCAATTTTTATTTCCGCCCCTTATAGGCTGATGTTCGAGTGGACGGTTATAACTGTCTTTGAAATTATCAGTGACGATCATGATAAGATCGACCAGGACCCAGATACCGAAAGCCGCCGAAGGTGAGAAACTGAAAAATGCCACTAATAATGCGTCCCGTGTAGAAACGATGTACACCAAGGACGCCTAGAAAGTGGCATAGGAGTATTGTCACGACCCAACTTTTCTGTTGACCCTGCCCCATCAATTGACCTGGATATTGCGATGGTTGACCTTGCCAGAGTTGTTGAGGTTGACCTGGATAGAATGCGTTGTTGACCCTGCCAGGGTTGTTGAGGTTGACCTGGATATTGTGGCTGTTGACCCTGCCAGGGTTGTTGAGGTTGACCTGGATAGAGTGGTGGTTGACCTTGCCAGGGTTGTTGAGGTTGACCTGGATATTGCGATGGTTGACCTTGCCAGGGTTGTTGAGATACTTGCCATTGGGCCTGTTGCTGCTCTCGGGGTTCGCGTGGATCGAGTGGCCGATTATCCATAGCTCTCATGTTCCTTTTCTTAAAATTACATCCGGTTATGTCACTATGCAATTTACATATCGGCTGTAATAGTTGCTAACTTTAAATATCCTCAGCAATAAAACGTATGAGAGGGTAAAAATTAACGTATGAAAAGGCGAAAAAATGCAGTATCAGTAAAAATGGAGTGCACCCCTCTTCAAAGGTTAAGTGTATGCTACATAAACAAAGAGTTAATAAAATTATGATTTTACATAATTTCACTAAAAAAAAGACTTTAGAAGGAATTCTGAGAGGGATAATATGATTATGGCTATTTGTAGCGCTATAACTCTGAAACGTGGTGCCGGGACGTTGCACCATGGCTTGCAACGTCCCCAACGATGCTAGATAACGGATGTCTGAGGAGTAGAGCATCTACAACCCATACACCTTTTCAAACTTGCTTGTCAGGTAGCGGACAAAGTACTGTGGATCGGGTGCTTCACCCGTCACATGTGTCATTAGCTCTTCAGGTAAGTAGATGGCACCATAGACGTACAGGTGATCGCGTAGCCATTGCAGGACGAAGCTAGTATCTCCTGCAGCCAGGCGGGCATCAAAGTCTGGGAACTCGTTATGCAATTTAGAGAAGATCTGTGCAGCATAGAGATTGCCAAGCGTGTAGGTCGGGAAGTAGCCGAAACCTCCACTCCAGTGCATATCCTGCAAGACACCATCGGAGTTGTCGGGTGATTCGATCCCTAAGTAGGCACGATATTTGGCATTCCACAGTTCCGGCAACGACTCGACCGAGATCTCTCCATTGACGAGCGCCTTTTCCAACTCAAAGCGGATAAGGATGTGCAGGTTATAGGTAACTTCGTCAGCCTCAACGCGGATCAGGCTGGGTTGGACTTTATTGAGCGCATGGACAAACGTTGCGACATCCACATTCGCAAATTGTTCTGGGAAGACTTCACGCATAATTGCGTACTGCCCTTGCCAGTATGGTTCGGAGCGACCAAGATAATTCTCCCATAAGCGTGACTGTGATTCATGTACCCCTAGTGAAGCTCCTCCAGCAAGTGGCGTGCGTACAAGTGCGGAAGCGCTTCCTTGCTCGTATACTGCATGCCCACCTTCGTGCAAAGCGGCCATCAAAGACATCTGTAGATATTGCTCGTTGATACGCACAGTCAGTCGCACATCGAAAGGTGCACCGAAGCTGGTTGTGAAAGGATGAGCCGACAATGCGATCTGCCCACGCGTAAAATCATAGCCCATACCACGCAATGCCTTCTCTGAAAGCTCCATTTGTTGCTGTTTCGAGAAATGCCCTTGTAAGCAGGAAGCATCGACTGTATGGCCGCTGTTCTGAATACGTTGCAGCATCGTTGTACTTACTTCACGTACAGGAGCAAAGAGACTTTCTACCTTGTGTGCAGTTAACCCTGGCTCGTATTCATCCAGGAGAGCATCATAGCGTGTCTCAGTGAAACCGACGCGATCCGCTACTTCGCGTTGTAAATTTAATGTCCGTTGCAACCATGGTGCGAAACTCTGCAAAATCGTTTTGTCGTCGAGCTTTCACCCATGCCTCGATACTACCAGCACTCGTTCGTGCCATCTCTTCAACAAGAGTACGTGGCAATTTTGTCATACGGTCATAGCCGCGTCGTACATAGCGTACCAGGCCACGATCAGCATCTGTGAAATTTGTTTGTTTTGCGGTGTTTTCCAGTTCGTTCAGCAGTGTTCCCATACGAGGAGCTGTCCAGCGCTCATGAACCAAGCCTTCAAGTGTTGCCATCTGATGTCCACGCACCTCGGCAGCACCAGGGGGCATAGCTGTATGCTGGTCCCATTGTGCAAGTGCAGCAAGTGCTTGCAAGTCTGCCATTTCATGTAATCGTTCAAGCAATTCGGCGATATGTGTATCGCTCTTCGTAAATTCTATAGACTCTATCATATCTTGCTTTGATGTTGTCATACATTCTCGCTTTCTCTACAAACAGCTATGATGAAAGGATTGTAACACAATTTCAAGTGATTGTCTTTACGAAATCTCCTGACGGCTTCCCAACTTGTTTTAAATTCTTGAGGTTTTATGCTCAATTTGGAGAAGATCGACTTTCTAGGGAGCGGTAAATTCTCTTTTATGGCATATAGATTCATGATATAGTGATATAGTGTGTACAGGCAAAGTTATCTGCTCTGGAAATAACAATATGTTGTGCTATAGCTTGACACCTCTCTTTAACAGGCGTAAGATTAAGGTTAGATGTTTTACCAACCTCCCGATCCGTAAGGAGCCGTTCGTATGTCATTTCAAATCTGTATCAAAACAGACAAATCATTGCAACAATTAGCTACCGAGATACACGACCTCCTCTCATTGCCCTCATTCAAGCAGGACTCCTTTGCAGGTGAACTCTATTGTCAGTTTGAGATGTTAGGAATGCTCATCCTTATTCATCAAGCGGACGAAGAGGACCGCGATGCCTCAGTTTTAGATTATCCCTATAGTTTTGATCTTCAGATGTCTTTTACCGATCATGAATTAGATACAGATGATATGGAATACCGCCTCCAGCCTTACTTCGCGCAACTGCTCTCATTTCGTCTTGGCGTTGATACCGCTTATCAGGAAAAGCAAAAAACTGGCCATCACTGGCAGATGCGTTATCGCTTCTGTAGTAAAAACCAGAATTGGAATCCCTCTATTTTATATGGCGAGGAAGGCTGGGCACCCGCTGTTATTATTGCCCCACCAGGCCCCTGGCGCGTCGTGCAACCTCAATTTTAGGTTCTTGCTGCTATATAGATAAGGTGGAAACGTGGTACGATAAAGGCGCATTCACAAACTATCAAAGAAATCTTGTAAAGGAGCAATTTGTATGGTAACCGCAATGGTTTTAATCAATGTGCAGCGCGGTCAGATCAATGAAACGGCTCAACGCCTCCTGGAGATCGATGGCGTGGCCGAAGTCTACTCCGTGACGGGCGAGTATGATCTCGTTGCTCTGTTGCGCTTTCAAAATTATGAGGATCTGGCAGGCGTCGTTACAAACCATATGCAACATCTACCAACCATTACAAACACTCACACCCTGATGGCCTTCCAATGTTATTCACGCGCAGATCTACAGCAAGCATGGGATATTGGTATAGAATAAGCTCCCGCTCAGGCTCTTGCTTTACCATATAGTCAAAGGTATAATGAGTAAAATGTTATCGTCAGTTGATAGGGTGGAGATTTATGTTTTGAGTAATAACTATACGCCTGGTCCGAATGATGGGCCATCAAATAATGGTCATTCCCTTGTAAATCGTCGCGAAATGCATGCAAATAACATGACTGGTGCTCTTCCGTCATAAAAACTCCTGAACGAGGTGAGTGGAGGCTTCGATTTTGAGCAGATGCTCGACATCTCTGCACGAACTCTTCGAACATGACCGCCAGATAGCAAGTCAACAGGATTCTACCCGCTGTGGTCTCTGTTACTTGCACTTTGTAGTGACCGAATTGCATTACCGCGAGGAAGAGGGATTTTATGTATGTCAGAACTGCGAACATACTTCTCGGCAAACATAAAATCCCTATGTTGAGACAGCAACAAAAATTGTAACCCTACAAATAATTACTGGCATTTCTCTTGAAGGCCAGAGATCTTTGGACGCGGGCGCACGCAAGGTGACGCCCTTACCCTTCTATGATAACGCTGTCTCTTCCTCCTCCGCAATCTCTTCTTCAGTGACCTCACGCAGAGTCTTCAGGTCGATCAAGACGGTCGATGAAGAGGATGCCATCAAGATGATCTATCTCATGTTGGACGATCCGCGCGAACCATCCTTCGGCGGGCACACGTATCGGTTTACCGCGCACATCCTGGCCCTTGACGAGCACTTTTGTGCACGACGAATATTTTCACCGACATAACCAGGAATGCTCAAGCAACCTTCCGGCCCAGTCTCCTCACCTTCAGCTTTCACGATCTCTGGATTAAAGACGGCAATTTTGTGATCCTCATATTCGGCAACAAATACACGGATCGATTGCGCAATCTGCGGGCCAGCCAGGCCAACTCCACCGGCGATGTGCATCGTCTCAAACATATCGTCAACAAGTTTTTGTAACGATGGATCAAAGCGATGAACCTTTTTCGCCTTCTGGCGTAGAATAGGATTCTCTGTTGTAATAATTTTGCGAATAGCCATAATAATTTCACTTCCCCTGCACGGCACTGAAGCAGACGATACACCTCTCAATACACCTGAAATGGGCAACAGGTGCTATAATTTGGCATATATCGTATCATACTCAGCATATGAAGCGCAAACATGTTAGAGACTGTCAACCGTGTCATCACCTATATCGAGCAGCATCAACTCCTCCCTGCACAAGGTACTATCGTTGTAGCCTTATCAGGAGGAGCCGATTCTTTATGTCTGCTACATCTACTGAACCAATCTGTGGTCCTGGCAAACGCTATCCCTCTATACAATTACATGTTGCACATCTGAATCATAAATTACGCGGCCGAACTGGCATCTCACGATACTCTCGCCGTCACACGCTTTGCCCGGTCGTTGCAGCTGCCTATCACTATCGGTGCTATCGATGTACCCGCACTGGCTCACCGCGAACGACGCTCCATTGAGGATGCCGCACGTGTAGCACGCTATCAGCTTCCTACGTTCCATCGCACAACGTCAGCCTTCAACCGGTACCATCGCCGTTGCTCATCATGAAGATGACCAGGTTGAGACGCTTATCCTGCACTGGCTACGCGGCGGCGGTATCGCCAGTACGGTTGGCTTACAACCACGTCAGCAAGATATCATTCGCCCTCTGCTCACTCTCACCCATGCTGATACGCTGGCTTATTGCCAACATTACGATCTTCATCCTCTGGAGGATGAGAGCAACGCGATACACGTTTCCTGCGTAACCATATTCGCCACGACCTTTTGCCTTTATTGGAAGCGATAAACCCTGGTATACGCTGCAACACTATCACGTAATGCTGAGGTTATACAGGTTGACGCTACCTGGATAGAGGCTCAGATTACTACCGCATGGCCCACTGTGATTATCAACGAACAAGATAAATCTATCAGTTTACGCCGCAATGTCCTTCTTGCCTTACCACTCAGCCTGCAACGTCATCTCCTACGTCGCGTCTCTGCCCGCTTGTGTGCAGGCCAATCACCATTAGAGTTACGTCACTACAAACTGATTGAACAAAGCTTGCAACGGAAGAGCAACGGAGAAGAACTCGCGTTGCATCTTCCTGAGCACTTCAAATGCTACGTACAGGCAATATCATTCTCTTTACCATACACGATAATGCTGTGGTTAGCATACATCGCACACTCTTCTAGAGAAAACAAAGAAGCTATTCTACCTATTCCAGGGCGCGTTGTAGTACCAGGAACGCCATGGCTTGCCGTTGCGGAGACTGTCTCTGGCGCAATTTACAGGCTGCAAGGGAGGCACTATTGCATGAAGACTGGTGCGCGTGTGGCGTGTGCTCACCTCTGATCGTTATGGAGTGTATATCGATGGCGACAGCAGCAATGACACGCTAAGAGTACGAACACGACGAGCCGGTGATCGTATGCAGCCCCTGGGAATGACGCAGGAGAAGAAAGTGCAGGATATACTGGTGGATAGGCATATCCCACGCAGCGAACGCGAACAGATTCCGCTCTTTTTCTCAGATACCATTGTATCTGGCTGGCTGGTGTATCTCTTGATAATAGAGTTCGCTTAAGTAGCACAACACAGACAATTGTACGTCTGTCTATTTTGCCCAACGAACAAACTTAGCAAGGATAGAGCCGTTCAAAGAGAGGGCGGTTATAGATTTACAGGTGAGGTGATATATGCATAAAGACATCGCGGAAATACTTATCCCCGAAGAGAACTACATGCTAAAGTTGCCGAATTGGGGAAGCAGATCACAGACGACTATTTCGACAAAAATTTATTATTGTTGGGAACGCTCAAAGGAGCTGTTCCTTTTATTGCAGACCTGGCACGTGCAATCGACTTGCCACTAGAAATAGACTATATGGCCGTTGCCAGCTATGGAGATGCTACTCAATCAAGCGGCATTGTACGTATCATTAAGGATCTTGAGGGGCCTATCGATCAGAAACACGTCTTGATTATAGAAGACATCATCGATAGTGGCCTTACTTTGCATTATCTGGTAGATATGTTAAGAAGGCGTAACCCTCTCAGTCTGCGCATCTGTACATTGTTGAATAAAGAACGTGAGCGTGTAAATCCATTCCAGTTGATTATCAGGGCTTTAGCATTCCAGATAAGTTTGTTGTTGGTTATGGGCTTGATTATGCACAACGTTATCGTAACCTGCCTTATATTGGAATTCTTAAGCCTGTGGTGTATGAGGGTCATACCAGACCGGAAACTCAGCATCAAAGCCCGGCTGAGAAATAAATACGTAATTAGCATCTTTCTTTCTTTAAACAGGTGTGCTAAACTGACATAGAATATACATCACTGAACCATTTTGTCTTCAAGCGGAGCCTTTATATGTCCCTTTTCCAGACCCAGCAAGCAGCAGATGTGCATGATCAGTTCACTATCCTTGTCGGAAGCGCTATCCGCTTGCTAGGTGGTGAATGTGGTGTTTTTGCAGTCTCGAATGATGCATTTGACCCACAAAGCAGTTCTGAGTATACTGGATATCGGCTGAATGAGATGGCGTTGCCTCTCCTGCTCTCACATGTTCAGAAAAGCATTCAGCCAAATCTGCGCAATCCTCTTATTGTTGAGAAGATTGCTCCAGAACTGGCTCTGGCGCTTGGAATTGATGAGGAGAGTAGTTGCCCAACAAGATTTCGAATGCTGCTCACTACTGTTATTCGATCTTATTGGCCTGTTAGGCGAACTCCATTACCTGAGACCTGCAAATGCTCATTCGCTCTTTGCACATAGTAAAATAGTGGTGAGGTCGACAGGGTGGAGGAAATACGCTGCTTTTGTTTATTGCACAACTGGCAGCCGGTCTTCGCTTTGCTTTAAAAACGCAATCGTTGCTCAGTGAGCAAGGCAGGCTGGCTGCGATCTTTCACTACAGTGCGGAAGGCATTCTTACTGTCGATAATGCGTTGCGTATCATCGACTTCAATCCCGCGATGGAACGCCTGACGGGCTGGCAAGAGAGCGAGGTTCTAGGACGCTTTTACTTTGAAGTTTTGCGACCCAAGGATCGGCAGGGAAATGATCTTGGTTTGCAAGATTTGCCGATTTTGCAGGCCTTCGCAGGTCAGGTAGTCGTAAATCGTGAGATGATCATTACCACACGCGATGGACAACATTTCAATGTCTCCGTCACCGCTTCTTGTGTGCGCTCGGCAAAAGGTGAGCCAATGAATGGTATTCTCAATGTACGCGATATAACACGTGAGCGACAACAGGAAGAGCAGCGTTCGACGTTTATCTCAGTGATCTCGCACGAATTGCAGACGCCGATTGCCATTATCAAAGGCTATGCATCGACCCTGGCACGCACGGATGCAACATTTGATGCTGACGTTATGCGTTCTCGGCTGGTTGCTGTAGAGGAAGAGGCGGATCGTTTAAACAAGTTGGTGGGAAATCTGCTCTATGCCTCTCGTATTCAGGCAGGGGGGCTACAGATGGATATCGCGGCCCTTGATCTGCGTTCATTGATTGAAGGTGTTGTACGCCGCCTGGAGGCCAGACGACTGGATGTGAATGTTACGCTGGATATTCCGCCTAATTTGCCAACTGCAATGGCGGATCGCGATCGTATCGAAGAGGTTTTGCAAAATTTGTTGGATAATGCTGTGAAGTATTCGCCACGTCATCGCGAATTGACGATTTCATGTCGTGCGACCAGTGAAGAAGTTATTGTGAGTGTGAAGGATAGCGGTATGGGTATCTCATTACGCGATCAGGAACAGATCTTCGACCGTTTTCAACGCGTGGGCGATCCTCTATCGCAAGCAACGCCAGGTGCTGGCCTGGGTCTTTACATCTGCCGTGCGATCATTGAGGCGCATGGAGGACATATATGGGTTGAGAGTACTCTGCATCAAGGATCGACGTTTTCGTTTAGTTTGCCGCGTGAGGAAAATGCGCAATTACCGATGGTGGTTTTTTAATGGAGAATGAAGCATTTGATCAGCGTGATATGACAATTCTGATCGTGGATGATGAACCTCGCATCCGTGATCTTGTACGTATGAACCTGGAAATGGAACATTATAGTGTTATCGAGGCCACGAATGGCATAGAAGCATTGGATCAAGTTGCGTGAAAATCTACCCGATCTCGTAATGTTGGATGTTATGATGCCGGAGATGGATGGATTTGAGACGCTTCGTGCCATCCGTGAAGTATCAACTGTGCCTGTTGTTATGCTCACGGTTCGTCAAAGTGAACAAGATAGAATACATGGCCTGGATCTGGGTGCAGACGACTATCTTGCCAAACCATTCAGTCCACGTGAATTACTCTCGCGTATCCGGGCCTTGCTGCGACGTTCATTTATGGCTCCCCCATCGCGCAAAACAGAGATTATTGTTGATCCTGATCTGAAGATCGACTTCTCGCGCCACGAAGTTATCGTACGCGGACAAAAGGTCGTACTACGGCCCACAGAGTATCGGCTCCTGTATCACCTTGTAAGTAATGCAGGTCATTTGTTGACCCATGAAACTTTACTCTCTAAAGTATGGGGACGAGAATATCGCGATGAAGCTCATTATCTACGTTTATATATTACATACCTCCGTCAGAAGATCGAGAAGGATCCAGCACATCCTAAATACATCTTGACTGAACGCGGCATAGGATATCGTTTTAAAGAACTGGATGAGTAATAGGAAGGATCCATCCCCAATTATTACATCAATAAAATCAAGGCAGGGACCAGATTTATTGCGCCCATGTGAGATAGCATAGGAAAAAACATACTTCATGTTGTTATGAAAAGTGATGTGAAACGTAGCAAGTAGTAGTTGAAAGAAAGGTCATATATGAATAAGAAGGAACGTGTTGATGCTGCGCTACGAGGTGATCCAGTAGATCGTGTACCTGCAAGTATGTGGGGGCATGATTTTGAGCGTGAATGGAGTGTGCAGGCGCTGACCGAAGCTCTCATCGAGAACTTTACGCGCTATGATTGGGACTATCTCAAAGTCAATCCACGTGCCAGCTATCATGCGGAAGGATGGAAAGCGAAATATCGTCCCTCCGGAGAGAAATATAAAGCACCCATTTGTGATGAAACGCCTATAAAATGTGCAGCAGACTGGAAACGTCTGCGCCCTCTTGAGCCTGATTTTGGCCCATTAGGAGAACAGTTGCGTGTATTGCAATTGCTCAATCATGCGGTTGGCTATGATGCGTACTTTGTACAGACCATCTTTTGCCCCCTCGGAGTCGCTATGTATATCGCAGGCGATAATAGGGATGCAGTATTGCAAGCCTTGCATGAAGATCGGAAAGCTATGCATGCGGCTTTGCGCGTCATTACCGAAACGTTCACTGCATTTGCCATTGCATGCCTCGACGAAGGAGCCAGTGGCATCTTCTATGCAACCAACGGGTGGGCCAGCGCAGGTATATTGACGGCAGATCAGTATCGTGAATTCGGTGAACAGTACGACCTGGAATTTTTAGATGCGATTAAAAGTCGTAGCAAATTCAATATTCTTCATAATTGTGGTACGCATATCTACTTTGATCAACTTGCTTCCTATCCGGTACAGGCTCTCAGTTGGGGTGATACACTTGAAGGCAATCCTGATCTGCGCGAGGGTAAGATGCGCTCTGGCAAAGCCGTTATGGGTGGTATCAGCGAACAAACAACGCTAAAAAGCGGATCAGCCAGCCAGGTACAGGAAGAGGTGGCGCGAGCGCTTGAACTGACTGGCGGCAGACATTTTCTGCTTGCTCCCGGTTGTGCCGTGCCTCCTGAGACGCCTGCTAAAAATCTGGCCGCTATTCGTCGTGCATTGCCCAGGTAGAAAACAGAGTTAGCGTGTCCCAGGATGAACCACGATGGACCTACCCGACAATAGGTGAAAAATGATTAGACGTCTGCGTTTGCGGCTGAGCCTCTTGTGACTCAACTGGTCTCTTCCTCTAATGGAAGTTTGACCAG
Organism: uncultured Chloroflexia bacterium; assembly: GCA_963731415.1. Lineage (GTDB taxonomy): Bacteria > Chloroflexota > Ktedonobacteria > Ktedonobacterales > Ktedonobacteraceae > JACDAE01. The sequence goes on along the minus strand of CAVSVN010000008.1, from coordinate 24,538 downwards.
ACCGACCACGAATATCCTCAACAAGTGTATAAAGCGTTGGCACGATCAACAGTGTCAGGAATGTCGATGTGGTCAATCCACCGATGACCACGATCGCCAGCGGCCCCGAAAGGAAACCACTCGATCCGCTCAATCCTAGCGACATTGGAATCAAGGCCAGGATGGTCGCGATAGCCGTCATCAGAATTGGGCGCAGACGGCGGCGACCACCTTCAATAACTGCTGAACGTGCATCCAGTCCCTTCTTACGATACTGATTCACCAGATCAAGCAACACGATTGCATTGGTTACTACGATACCGATCAACATCAGCAGGCCAATAAGTGAAGCCAATCCCAATGCCGTATGCGTTATCAGCAAGAGCAAGATTGAACCAGTCGCGGCAAACGGAATTGCAACCAACAGGATCAGCGGTTGGAGCAGGCTACGGAAGGTGGCAACCATAACAATATAGACCAGCAGGATCGCTACCAGGAGTGCAATGCCCAGACTCTGGAATGCCTGCTCTGCTGCGTCGTAACACCACCGAACGTGACAGAAGCACCAGATGGCAAACTGAGTTTTTTGACACGGCTCTGCACATCGCTGCTGACTCCACCAACGTTCTGGCTGGTTATAGTTCGCATTGACTGTTGCAGTACGGCTCGTATTGAGATGGGTAATCTGTGTTGGTCCACTGGTCTGGGTGACATCAGCAAGGGCACTTAACTTTACATTACCAGTAATAATGCAACGATACTCCTGTTGGCAAGGCTTAATCTGGACAAAAATGACATGTTATACTCCCGAATATATCAATGTTTCATTGTGACATTGAAGTTGCCTATCTATCTTGCTAGTAAACTATAGCTATGTTACATCAACTTCTAGCTGGATGTCGACGGGGAAACCCCTGATGTTTCCTTGTCAGAAATACCTTACACTCTAAGCAGAGAGTGTTAGATTTTGTATTATTGTCGAAATAGCTCATTTGTCCTCATTTTACTAGAAAATGAACAATAAAACTCTAAATTCCATCCAGCGAAACTATTTTCCAGGTGCTACTTTCTTCCTTAAATTGTAAATGAACATGATAGGGTCCAAGATGAACACGCATATTCGTCATTACAACCATAGGAGGAAAAGCTGCTGCAGTATAGCTCTGGAGCTTTCCCTCTCCCTTATCCTGTGACTGTGCCTCCTGCATAAAAACCGCTCGTGAAAACTTCGTTGCAGCAGGATCAAGATACGTATAGGCAAGATCGTAATTCTGCTTTTCAATAGCCTGGTAATAATTCATAGCAACGTCACTGATAGCCTCTGAACTCCCTTGAGATGTTGATCCAGAACTGGTCGGACTCGCTATTGGGACCTTTGCAGTGATAGAAGGAGTCGCAGATGACCTGGAGTCAGAAGTTGGTACAGTGCAGGAAGTTGTTACCAGGAGAAAGAGAAGTGCCAAAAAGGGTATAGATGCGGATTTTTTCATCAAAGCTTCCTGATCTTTCTTTTTCTTTTCTATTTGTAATTGCCTTGTGGTTGCCCTCTACTTATCATGATACTATCCGAAGAATAACATGACGTTTCACCCCCATTACATTTAGCAGGTAACTTGCCTCACGAAAACCTCACAGGCAATCACGAAAACCTCACAGGAGTGTGAAGGCGTTTATGTTATAATCAGGCCATGTAGATAGAGCCTTGTTTTTAAGCAAGAGATTATTTCTGTTATTATCAAATAGCAAAGAACGATATTTATCGTATTTCAGGATGGGAGGGATGATAGAAGTATGAAGAAAACAAGTGAGCAGGATGGTTCACCATATCCACTCATACGGGTTATCACTTTTGGCGAATTTGCACTTGAACGCATGGTTACTTTTCCAACTGATGTCGTGGAGACACCCTGTTATACTCGCATCTTGCCTGAAGAATGGGATAATCGAAGCTCAGCGCTCCTCCTGCTGAAATTCCTGCTCTGCCGTGAGCAGCGCCGGGCATCTAGAGAAGATTTGATCACAACAATCTGGCCTGATAGAAGCGTCATTAACAGTGAACACGCTTTTGATTTCAGCAGCTTCCGTCCTACGGCGACGTGTTCTGCGGATCAGTAGTGGGGACAGCCTGCTGCTGACTCTCCACACGTCAAGAGGTATCAACTTCAAACTCTGCACCGCAGCCGCTGCTCTGGATTGATGCGGATGCTCTGCTTGCTTTGTCCACGCAATCGCTGCGCGTTACCAGCCGGGGGCAGAATCCATTAGCTCTTCTTGAGAAGGCACATGCCCTTGCTCATGGGGAGTTTCTCGAAGATGACCTGAACTCTGTATGGACACAAAGACGACGCCATACGCTCAATGGTGTCCGTCGACGTATACTCTACAAGCTCGTCGAGCTGTATCTAAAGGAAAAGCGTGTATGGCAGGCTGAAGAAGTTCTCTATACCTTTCTAGAACAGAATCCGACTGATGAAGATGCATTATGTCGCCTTATGGCCTTGTTGACCGAGCAGGGAAGACGACAGGAAGCCCTCCAACTTTACCGCTATACAGTAGATATGTTGCGCGAAGAGCAACGTGGACCTGCCATCTATACAAAAGATCTGGCTACCCGTATTCGCAACGGGGCCGCTTTAAAGGAACAGGCAACAAACTATGTAACCATCGATACAGCGATGGCAACTCTCCCTGGATGGAGTAGATCTACAAAGACAAGAGCATTGCGCAAACTCAGGTTGCTTGCGCTGCAAGTACAGATGATGTTGATGAGTGTTTCTCTCTATAGTATCGTCGGGAGGTGGTCTACTATGCGTATGGAAGTGGATAAATTGTATTATGATAACTATCTGTTCAGAGTTGAACTTGATACTGGCGCGGAGACAGGTACGAATCAGCTTACGGTCTGGTACGCTGAAAAAAAGAATATTACAACTATTCCATTAGTTCATTTTAAGCCGCATCAGCTTCTCAAAGCGTTATTGGAACCCTATAAATCGTCTCTTCACGCTCAATTAGAACAAGAGAAATGGAGTTATCGCCGCTCATTTGAGCAAGAGATAGCCAGCATTCAACGTCCTTTGCACGTTACTTCAGATGAAAGAATAGCTCCTACAAAAGTCAAACGCCGGGTAGATGATCTACGTAAGCAAATGAACATTACCCTGCAGCGTCTAGAGGCAGACTTTATGCATAGAGAACTGGCAGGGCTAGATAGGAGCAACTTTGATGAGGATACCCTGCAACGGGAAAGTTGCCTCTTTGAAAATGAACGCTTTCTGCGCGACTTTTATTTTGAAGAGTCGAGCAAACAGTATATCCGCAACTTTTGCCGTAAATTCTCTACCAATGAAGCTTATAGACAACTTGTTATGACGAGAGAGGTGCCATGGGCAAAACGGAACGCCCTTTTTTTACGTAATCTTTTCACTCTATTCGGAGCATACTTCTCCTCCACAAATTCGTACCTGTATGAAAATCAAGCTCGTGACTTCTTTCGCTGGATCAGCAGACATTATGAAGCGATTCTTGCGTTGCCCGAGTATCAGAGGCTTCAGCAGATTGACAATGCCTTTACGCCGAATGCTACTGAAATCGATCCTGCTATTCGTCCAGCCGTCGAGCTACTTAACTGTATACCCGGTGTGATCACACGTTACTCATGTCAGGGAATCACGGGCAAAGTTCATTTTCAAGGATATGATCTCCTGGTTGTTTCCGAACACGATGAATACGCATACGTGTCCTTTTCAACGTTAGAACAACCAGTAAAAAGAGTCATTGAGGAACTGCTCCCCCTATTCCCATCTATCACTGCTACACCGCTACCTGGCAATTTTGCCTTATGGTCCGTGTTGAGATCAACGGGCGATAACCTACGTTTTCGTACAGAGCTGGTTGAGCTGACACAGCTGGTGTTGGATAAGGTAAAGGGTCAGGAAAATATTCTAGCGGAGGGAAGTAATACATCTTTTGCTTCATAGCCGTTTTTACACACTTGTGTTGGATGAGGATGTGCGAAATGGTGAGGCTACATCAGTACGTAAGAGACGCAAAAGTCCCTCGCTAGCAATGACTGGATGGGTAGATGATGCCGTGAAGAGTCCCTGAAGTTCGTCTGCACTTAAGTCATGATTGGGATCCCAGCCATAACGTTTTAGATCGACGCGCCCACTCTCTAGAAAGGAGATACCTTCATTCTCTAGGAGCTGTCTCATGACCCCTGGTTGTCCAAAAGCCCAGCTTCCGGTCAATTCTCCCTTGCTATTGATGACGCGCTGGGCAGGGACACCTTCGGGAGCGTCGTTCATAATCCACCCAAGCATACGAGCACCTCGGGGATAACCAAGTGCTCTGGCAAGCCAGCTATACGTTGTGACGCGACCTGAAGGGCATGCACGAACGAGCGCGAACGCGCGGGTGACGAGCTGGTTGGCCTCTTCGTGGATGATCATGTTATTCGTTCCTCTTTAGTGTTCACACGAGTAATATTCTCTATATTATATATCCTACAGACTTGAATAGCAATGGACAAAGCATCAATTGATTGTAATAACTGAAAAAGCAGACATTCTGCTTTACAGAAGTAGTATATATTCCATGCTCTATTAGATACCTGTTCAGAATGGCGTAGAGGTGATACGATAGGGTATATATAAGCGATCTTATCGCAATCTACGGTGCGAATAAAAAGAGTAGTAAGCAGAGCAATTCTGTTGTGATAATGGAACAGAGATAGCGGTATCAGTGTGCAGAGAGGGAAAGAAATATGGGCAAGACATCTTCTCAGGGAATTTGTCAGTTTTGCCATGGCGTATTCAGTAAAGCTGCAATGACGAGACATCTAGCAACATGTGCTCAAAAGACAGATGCTGGTATGGCGGGCAGCCGAAAATCGACAAAGAAAGCCAGAATAGTTCATCTCCTTGTAGAAGGGCGTGATCAGCCGCAATATTGGATGCACCTGGAAATACCGGCTACAGCAACGCTACAAACGTTGGATAGCTTCCTCAGAAAAACCTGGCTCGAGTGTTGTGGTCACCTGAGTAAATTTGATATCGCAGGAGACTCCTACGCGTCCTACGTAGATCCAGAATTCGGTGACAAGAGCATGCGCGTGCAATCAGGTCGTGTTCTGAGTCCAGGATTACCATTCTCCTACGAGTACGATTATGGTACCACAACGGAGTTACGCTTGAAGGTGATTACCGAACGGGAAGGGGAAGTGGGGAGAACCTCTGTCCAGGTACTTGCCAGAAACGAGCCACCTCTGATTGCATGTAACGTCTGCGGCAAACCTGCTACGGAGGTCTGTTCTGAGTGTATTTACGAAGACAAGGGATGGCTCTGTGAAACGTGTGCCGATGAGCATGAATGCGGTGAGGAGATGCTGCTCCCGGTGGTGAATTCTCCTCGGGTAGGTATGTGCGCGTATATGGGGTCCGAAGAATGAGCCAGCTACTTAACACCTCAACAGATAGCTCGTGGAAAGATGCTGATACACTCATCAGCATCCTCCGCACATGGGGCATCAAGTATCTAACAGGTCTTGAACAAGCTTCCTTACCTTCCCAGGTAGAACTGTTATCCCCTATTGAACTAATTAAACGTTTAGCGCAGCAGAACGAAAACTCTCGCATACGAGATGCAAGTATCTCACTCTTCTTACTCCATCCTGAACTTACAGATGCCATACTAGAAGCCATCGAGACGAGCGAACCAGCAACTGCAGAACAGATCATTACCTCTACACTTGCGGCTCTCTACCTGCAAAGAATGTGGTCTATTCGTCTGGCATTAGCACTTAGGGATGTACCCAACTTGCCAGAAGAGCCCTTTGCTCACCTCGGGCAACAGCGTCATCTACCTCCTCCGGCTCTTCACAATGGTGAATGGGGGCTACTCGCGCTACAAACGTTCGAGCAAAAGCGTACAGGTATGCCATTCTCCTTTATAGGGGATTGGCAAAACCAGCTGGATCACCTCTTATGGCAAGAAGAAATGCATCGGAACAGGGTAGGGGCGTCACCTTGCGTGCGCCCGGCTCAGGGAACACAGGTCTTGCCAGGACATGGGCGCACGCAAGGTGACGCCCCTACCCTGTTCCGACAAGATAATGATCGGGAGTTTGACATGAGTATGCGACCCAATGTTGACAAAAAAGCTATCGAGTCCTTTCTTCAACAGTTGGGACGTATCTTTCGCAAGCCAGGCCGTCTCTACCTTGTAGGCGGCGCTGCTCTCGTCCATGCAGGAGTACGCCCTGGTTTTACTGAAGATATTGATATACAAGTTGGTACCGCGAATGAAGGCGATCTCATTGTCGCTATACAACGACTCATCCAACAGATGCAGATCAATATCGAATTTGCATCACCTAAGGATTTCATTCCTTTACCATCACAATGGGAAACTCATGCTCAATACGTTGGTCGCTATGGGCAGATTGAGGTCTTTTACTTTGACTTCTACAGTATTGCGCTGAGTAAGATAGAGCGAGCTACGACCCGTGATATCGAAGACGTGAAACTGCTCGTTCAACAACAATACATTACTCTGGATGAGCTTGATGCAAGTTATCGGGAAGTCTTAGCTCAATTAGGTAAAGGACGTTATCCAAAAATCACACCTGAACGTTTCGCACAACGTTACAGCGTTATACGACTGCTACTTTGATGCGTTTTCTTTTCGAGAGCGTGCCTATCCATAATAATCTAAAAATTGACAAACATCAATTTCAATTGTATCCTCTAAGTAGAGTAACGAAATCGATTTCACGTAGCACTTTACTCTGAGGAGAAATCTAATGGCATCACTGAAGATGTGGAATGAAATTGCCTGTTTTGGCATTCGTGTTTCTACGGCTTCAACTGTATTCACTTCAACTATGTTCAAAGGAAGCCTTGCATCTTCTATGTGATTGCTTCAATTTTTCTCCGTCAGCCATTCAACCTCCTCATTATTGAGACTCTTACTGGATCGGAAAGCAAGAAAAGGAAAAGGATTTCATGAATTTGCATCGTAAACAGCGCAGTTTATTCTCGTACGTTCGGGCTATTGCTTGTTGTCATTGCAGCCATGCGTTCTCGTTCAGGAGCGTGCCATCTCCCGCATTGGCCGCATCGGTTACTATTGTGCCCGCCGCTACCTGGAATGACAATCGTGGCACCTTGATTTAAGCTCATGGTGGTGGGATGATCAAAGTAGGTTCCACGTATTACTGGTTTGGAGAAGATAAGACTGGTGAGAGTTCGGGAAGCGCTTCTTCCAGAATGTGCCATGCTATTCTTCGACGGACCTGGCGCATTGGACCTTTGTGAACAATGTTTTGACTAAACAGTCCAACGGGGATCTGGGTCCCAATCGTATTATCGAGCGCCCCAAAGTGATCTATAACAGTACAACAAAGCAGTATGTTATGTATATGCACGTTGATACCTCCGCTTATAGTGCCGCGCGCGTGGGGTTGCGACCAGTCGACTGTCTGTGGCAATTACAGCTATCGCGGCAGTTTCCAGCCCCTGGGTTATCAGAGCCGCGATATGGGCCTCTTCCAGGATGACGATGGAACCGCGTACCTCTTGAGCGAGGACCGCGTCAACGGACTGCGCATCGATAAACTCTCCGCAGATTACCTGAGCGTAGCCAGTGCGGTTGCCGTCCTTGCCGACTATGAAGCGCCAGCCATGTTCAAGCTCAATGGGCGCTACTACCTGCTCGGATCGCATCTGACCGGCTGGAATACGAATGATAATCAGTACACCACGGCGACCTCGCTTGCTGGCCCCTGGTCGAGTTGGTCAGATTTCGCTGCACCCGGCACAAACACGTATAACTCGCAGACCACGTTTGTGCTTCCCATTTCCGGCAGTCAGGGCACAACGTTTATGTACATGGGTGATCGCTGGACGCCATCCAGTCTAGGGACCTCGCCCTACATCTGGCTTCCATTGCAGGTAAATGGAACGAGCCTCGCGATGACCTGGCATAATAGCTGGTCCATCGATACCTCTACCGGAGTATGGCAGGACGTGGGATCAACTAATTATGAGGTAATGAATCACAATAGCGGCAAGGTGCTTGATGTGTCGGGCAGTTCGACTGCTGATGGAGCCTCAGTTCTTCAATGGACGTGGCATAGTGGAACCAATCAGCAGTGGAGTCTCGTATCGCTTAGTGGTGGTTATTACGAGATCGTGAACCGCAACAGCGGCAAGGTGCTTGATGTATCAGGTAGCTCGACGGCTGATGGAGGGCAATTCTGCAATGGACGTGGCATAGCGGAACCAATCAAGAATGGAGCCTTGTAGCTGTTGGTGGTGGGTATTATAAGTTAGTGAACCGCAACAGTGGCAAGGTCCTCGAAGTGGCAGCTAACTCCACAGCTGACGGCGCAACTATCGATCAATGGACTGATAATGGTGGCGCGAATCAGCAGTGGACGTTTCTAGCGGTATAGAGACCCGTTTATGCTTTGTCAAACATCATCGCACAGCTCCCTTGCTTACTAGGAAGCTGTGCGATGATGTTTGACAAAGCACTACCTTGTCCTTGAACCCCAAACGTGCATAGAGGAGGATGGCCTCCCTTCCCAAAAGAGGCTGGAGAAAAGCGGTAAAAGAGGAAGGACCTGACCTGTGTAGGATTTCGTAACGTTCTTGTGAGACTATGACACACAAAGGCACACCTTGTTTGCGAATATGTTGAGATTCTTGTTCTGGAAATCTTGAGATCATTCTACCATTTGATACAAATTTGTTGAGACTAGCCTATCTAATGTATTTAGTGTTTTGCCGAAAATCTTGAGACTAGGCTTCTGAAGAGCAAGGTGAGAGAACAAATTTGAGGTCTGTACTAACACAAATAAGTGACTATTGCCTTGCTTTTATCTTCCGATCTTTTTTACTTTTAAGACGGATGTACTATTGAGTTTCCTCCTTGCTCCAGTGTAGTTTCACCTCGAAGTTCATCTCTCCACCTGCTTTGCAGATAGCAAAGAAACCCATCTCTCCGACCGTTTTAATGCCGAAGGTCACTTCAACACTATCGGCCTTTAACTCCGAGAGTTCCTGATTGAGGACAGTTACGGATTGTTTAATAGATGCCAATGCATCTTTCAGCATCTTTTCTGCTTTGATAATCACATTGCCATGCTCGTCGGCAGCCTTAATTGCTCCTTCTGTCGACTCATCAGTCTCTATTAACAGTTTGCTTCCATCTTCAAGGGTATACTTGATATATATTGCCATAATACCTCCTACCATAGCCCTTGCATTCTAGTTACATTCCGTCCGCGTGTCACTTTTAGCAAAATCTCGTAGAGAATATCTTCCAGTTTGCCTTTATTCTGACCTGAGATCACTACCTCTCGCTGGCTGCTTGGATCTTCGAGTGCATTCACCAGCACTTCGATAATCTGCTCGTGCAAGTCAGCTGCTTCACCAGCAAGGGAGGTACTTAATGCACCCAGTAGCTGTGCTACTGCATAAGCCGTGCTTACACTTTCTCCAGTAAGAGCTGGAATAAATTGAGGCAAAAGGTCGCCTTCAATGAACTGGAAGTGACTAGCAGCAGCAATTGCGTACTGTTGTACTTCTTCAATATCCTGACAACCTGCTATCAGTGCAGAAGCTACATTAGATGTGACTGTACGTAGGTAGCTGAGTGCAGTCAGTGCAAAGCGGCGTGAGGTAAAGCTTTCGGTATCTGCTGCACATTTGACAAGCAGGGTCTCTAGCCTCCCTTGTGCTACTTGCTGCAGCACTGTCGGCATCACTTCTGCACAGGCTGTGACGACTGCAAGTAATATACGTCGTACTGGCCAATAATTGTGCTCTATAGCACGCTGCAAATAATCCAGAAGTACTCTAAGGAGTTCAGGAACAAGTGAGTCGGGAGAATGTTCAACATATCGTAGTGCAGTAATAACAAGCATGTCATGAATGCCTTCACTATCATCCCACCAGTCATCATCTGAACCTCCAAATACAAGTATTCTCTCGAAAAGCTCAATCGGACTAATCTGGCGGGATGTGGACTCCATCACTTGCATCGGTATACTGTCTTTGATTAGTTGTTTGATTGACTGTAGATATCCTCGGCTGTCTTCGTCAAAACCCCACCGAGTATCATCTAAACTCGCATTTAGCACTCTCTCGAAAAGCTCAACTAGATTAATTTGGCCGGATAGGCCTATGGTAAGCATTGCGTCTCCCATATTTTGTCCGACTAATTGGCGATATCTACGCATTTCCTTATCATCAGATAACAATTGCTTTTCAAAAGTACTCTGTTCTTCGGCTCTATTCACATAGCTTGGTGCAGCTATCCTCATTGAGAAAATCCATTGAGCAGCGATGTTAGGACGGGCTTGATCAATTCCGACTGTCTCATCATCAAGCCACATAATGCCCTATACATGGCTGTATCACGTTGTTCATTGGGAATATTATTCAGGAGTAACTTGCCAACTTCCAGTACCTGCTCTTCTTCCCGAAATGATCTTAAGACTTCGAGGATTGTACTTCGGATCGAGCCATCTGTCTCATGGGTAAACCAATTCCATAACCGTTGTACTAAGAAGGACAATTTTTTCTGAGATATCTGATTTAGACGCACCACCCATTTTAGAGATATCAGCAACGATATATCGATCTTGGAGATGCGTGTTGGTATTGCCTGCGACAAGACATCAAAGGTCGTAGGAGTCACACGACGTATATTACGAAGTATCGTCGTGACAGGGGAATCTTGTTCGGCATTATACGCTTTGCCATTCTATCCAATTGTCTATCCAGTATTGCTGATCATATATAATATGTTGCAAGGCCGACTCCAATTGTGCACCAACCTGTAAATTATGTATATCGTGAACGTCAGCAACAAAGATATAAGCAAATGTAGCTATGTAATCCATCATTTGCTTCCCTATACTAGATGCACGCCGTTCAGCATTAAGCTCTCGTCTAGCACTATCACGCCGTACATCGTCATGGCTAGCAAGATCAGCTATCAGCATCTCCAGTTCTTCTTGAGTCATCCGAAGGTGTCTAGGTCCACCCTCACGCTTCTTTCTTATGGATCTGCTTGGGTCAAAAACTCGTAGGTATGCATCAACAAGCGTAGCCCACACATTTGTTACTGGATCAAGAGTATCTACATTTTGTATTAGTGCCTGGATAGATACCAAAGCCAAATTAAATCTCTTCTCCAAGTTTGCTTTTTTTGACCAGTGCTGACGAGCGATCTGAATACATTGCTCGATTTCCTGCAGATGGTTGATGGCATTAGCAAATACAAGTTCTCGGCTAAGGATGCGAGTGTGGACGATGTAGAGAGAATGGGCACGATCGAGTGCGCGTGCACGGATACGAGCATCGGCATGGGTACTGGTACGGGTAGGAGCATTGGTGTGGGCAAGATTGCTGAGATCGGTAAGAGTGTTAACGAGATGGCGGGCGCAATCGGTGGCACGATCGCGGCTACTAGCGTTCTTGCAGGCTTGTGCGAGAACCCTAGCCTGCTTAATGGAAGCATAGGTACGGTCGCGAGTAATATCATAGTTAGGATCTTCGGCGAAATCGTTAGCGAAGCAAGCGAGGCTATGACTGAATACGCGAAATATTTTTGATCATCTGTATGATTTGGATAAGTATCGATATGGCTTAGAAGCCTCAATCCAGCTGGTATCGCCCATGGCACTAAGTAGTAGTATAGCATCACGTGCTTCAGGAGTATCTGGCTGCTTAGCCAACGATACCAACTGGCGACAAAACACGGCGAGTCTATGTGAATCAAGCTTCTTGAGCAAGAACCATTATCACCTGCTCTGTCAATGGAGAATCACGATTTATCTGTTCAGGCTCAAAGTCGGTATTCCTTGGTAAATACAGGATGCTGAGTATGTTCCGCCACTCTCGGTTCTCTTTTGCTCGTTCCCATAGCTGAGATCTCACTTTCATAAATCTTTTTACGGGAAGAAATGTTGCTTGAAAGCAGTCTGGTCGGCGCTCATGGATATCTTCGAGAGCCACTAGCAATGATCCTGCAGGAGCAGCGTATGTCCGCCAAGCATAGACAAGAGCCTCTGCAATATCCGATGAGTCCCATTTTGTTTCGATAGTGAGGTCTATCGCTGTGTAACGCCTCTCAAAGTCGGCACTACGTATCTCCGTACACAGCAACTCTTCGACTTCCCTTTGCATCACCTCAGGGCCGTGTTTGAATGTCACAAATACCTGCCGAATGCGCTTAAGCAGAAGTTCAGATCTGCTGCGGCCTTTTTTTTCAGGGTAGTATAACAAAAGGTTGGCCGCAATACGTCTACTCACTCCCCTGAGGGATACTCTCACATTCCAGACAAGCAGCTATAGCTAGTAGTTCACGCCGTGGAAGAAAATCCCTAGCAGAATCTGGGTGTATCAAGTAGGGCCGCAAATAGTTCTGGTAGCCTGCTATGTTCGGGATGTCTAGGTCGACTCACTATACCTATTGCCAGCATAACGCTGGTCGATCTCACGCCGGGTTCAGGATGACAGTATAAGATTTGCAGATTTGCTCAGATTTACTTACAAGATGTTGCGCTGCAAATACTCCTGTACGGCCCGGTGTAGGAAGCCGTAGATACCTTCACCACGAGCGACCAAGAAACCGTAAACATCTCGAGCAGCGCTCAGCACTACTTCAACCTGCTCATCATTGCTCAGAGCAGTCCGCAAGCACTTGCGGACTGCTCCCTCTGTGATAAATCCTGCCGTCTCACTGCCATGAATAGCAGCGGCCACGACACCAAAAGCCCGTGAGAGACTTGAGAGATCAATGCCAGCTTGTACCCAGAATTCCCTTCTCTCGCTGATTATAAAAAGCTTCTAATGCCTCGTCAAACAAGGCCACACGTCGAATAGGAAGAGAGCGGAACCATTACTCCAGTAGACCTGGACAATAATGGTGAGCAGAAGAGGATTGCCCGCCATAGATCGTATACCAGGATGTGCATATGAGAAAATAGCCTCCTTCTGAGTTGCTCGGCCAACCTGTCAACTTCGGAGGGATTAGACACTGTAGGGATAGCTACGTAACGCATCCAAGCAGAGCAAAAGGCGCTTATTGAAGTATCATCCATCTCCTCCACTGTATAGTGTGGTAGGTCAATAAGTGGGTCGAACTGGTAGCCAACAATGCGCGAGGTAAGTACTACACGGTTGCCTCGCTGTTCCGAAGCCTCTGGATGTTCTGGAGAGGATGGCAGATCTATAGTCTCTGACTCCGATGAAAGTTCATGAATAAAACGCCTTACGGCTTCCACGACCTTCCTACGCCGCGATGGATTGCTGACTTCATCCAATCCATCTAGTATGACCAGCATCTGCCCTCGCCGTAAGAAATCCCTGATCAGTGCCCCAGTTGCCTCTCTTGTTAATCCACCAGGCAATCTATCCAGGTGTTCAGCTGACCCTAAAAAATCGTCTAACGTCAATCCGCTATCCGCCGTTCCTTAGGCCAGCGAGCCCGAGCGTAATCCGCAATGCTGAGGAACACAGGCAAGCATGTCCGACCGAGGTCAAGCAATGTTGTAGTTTCGGCTCCGGGTCGCACTAGGTCAGCATGCACCCGCACGCGAGCTTCTTTTTGTTTCAGTGCTCGCGCAAATTGGAGCACCAACCATTTGCCCAAGGTAGTCTTGCCGGAACCGGGATCACCTAGTATCACAACATAAGGGTGGCGTTGTACGACTTCGGCCAGATTAAGCGATCCTTGCTTGTGCTCTCTAAAATATCGTACCCAGTTTCGCGTATCAAGCTTGAACATTGTCGGGCGACGAACAATGGCCTTGCGGATGCAGAAAACTCGTCATATCTATCTGTTTCCGTTGCCCTTGCTGCTTTCCTGTATAGGGCAACATCTTTCAAGTAGAGATCATTTTCAGCTTTCCGTTCTCTCGCGTTCATCTCGTCAGCACGCAAAGAGACATACACTCCATCCAGAAGGACATCATCTCGCCCATTTGGCAGTTTAAGCCACTTGTTGGTGCGAATGAATGCTGGAGGTACAGATCCATTTCCTCAGGGCCATAAGCATCCGGCCACAAGTGCAACGAGCGATTGAGCTCAATCATGGTATCAACTGTTGTGGCCCAAGCAAAGCGCGTCTGATCATTGTCCTTGTATTCGCTTATCATGCCCACAACGCGATTGGTCTGTTTATCAAGAACGGGGGCACCACTCAATCTCTTATCAATTTCTTCTCCTCTGAGCTGGAGCATTGAGCGCTTGCATCTGTCCAGTACGGGTATCACACCCTCTATACTATCGTTGACTTTGCGTACCTCATAGCCAGCAAGAGATGCAAAACCCAGTGTGAAGTACGGATGACCTTCACATCTTCCTGCATGCCCCAGCACAACCGGTGCCATACCTTCCGGCATCCCGTATAGCTGCAAGAAAGCCACATCATCGGACTCTCGTGGCGACCACCCGACTGTAAGGACACGCGCAGTGGGGATGCGCTCACTATCAGATGATTGGTACATTTGAATATTGACAGGTTGTCCACAATCGCTTCCCGCCGCTTGCACAACATGTGCACAGGTAACGGCCATCTGGTCTGAGACTAGAAATCCGGTACCAACCGTTCTCTTATGTGCATTCAAAATACGGATAATACTCTGTTCGAGATACTGCATGTTGCTATCTCCAGTAACCAGACTCTACTCCAAAAGACCTTGCCTTTGCATATCAGTGTACGACAAATCGCATAAATCGACAAGTCAAGGGCGGTATCGACGAAAATCAACTCGACCAAAGTTTCCGAGATAAGGAGGAAGCCTTAGGTCTTTTGGTGTGTTGGTAAGAATAACAGGAATGACAGGAATTTCTCGGTCAATAAATTCGTCTATGAACGAATACATCTGCAATTCTTGCCTATCAACGATTTTATGTTGCCCAACAAACACAGCAGCAGCAGGAATTTTCCGTATCTGTTGTTCCTGTCGGCGTTTCTCAGGAGTTCCAGGTTTCACCTCTAGGATGTCGAACCAAGGTAGGATACCTTCTGCCTTGAGTTTTTCTCCGATACCCATAACTTCAGTTTCGTCAGCCTCGTCGTAACAAATATAGATATCATAGGCATCATTTTGCCTCTTTTGTTCGAGGATGACTGCAACTGATTGAGGGCTGTGAACATTTGATGATGCATCTATTGGTGTTGTTGTGACTGTCGAGGTGCTAGAGGCCGTTGATATTGTTGATTTCTGGATGGTATCAAGTGTATCAGCAATTTGTGCCAGCCACTTCGCAAGTGCATCCTCCTTGGTAGACACTACGACCTCTTTGAGTACGCTGGCTGATTTTTCTAAAAGTGGAGGCGTTACATATCCTGCCACCATTGCAATATCTTGTGGATTAACTTCCCGAGGAGAAAGTCGTTGAGCAACTTGTTCGATAAAGATCGACTTGATGACGGAGGAAGAAGGATAGCTTGTTTCTTGGCTCAACCGTCCCTCGACACCTTTAGTAATTTCGGGAAGACGGCTTTCTATACTTGAACAAACATCTTGCCATGATTGAGATTGAGGTTCTCTTGTCCACCAGGACGGAATAGATAACTCCAGGTGCTCCTCCTGTTGCTTTTCAAGAAGAGGCTTGAGGATACCGGTTGCAGCAGAGCTCCGGGAATAGCAGTGGCACCCGCTAACCAAATATTTCCCGTTGCACTACCTATAGCTGTAATTGTTGTAAGCGAAACATTTAGTAATCCTTTGCTCACATTGATAATAGCAGCTTTTCTCTCCATCCAAATTGAATTTTTAGAAACTACTGATTAAACCCTTGTATCATGTACCTATACATTTTAACGTATAGACGTATAATTAGTAAATGAATAAGAAACTAATTAAGCTATAGATGGACGATTTGTCTATATATTGCTTTTGAATTACTGTGTAGATAGCGAGCTGAATAATTTAACTGATAACAAGAGCTCTTATCTTTCCTAACAGATTATGTCCTCATCCATATGGTATACACGTACATTATTTTCCCTTTAATGAAAATCTCTACCGTTTTCTATCTCACGATAGCGACTAACTTAGTCTTAAACACATAGATAATCATCTTTTTCGTTATACATTGAGAAGATACATAACGGAAAAGAGAAAGGAAAAAAGATAGAAAGTGAGCGATAGACAACGCTTGATACATTGTCGGAAGTTGTTCTATATGGGAGGATTCGTGCTTCCTTGATGGACCAACCAAATTACGTGTAAATAATGCCTTCTTTTATACTAAATTCTGCTGTTTCCCAATCCAGCATGTCGGCTAATTCAGCCTTAAATGTATCGAGATTTCTCTCTCGAATCGCCTCATCCGGCATCTCTGTATCTTTCCAGATCAGCCAGATACTCACTGTTGCAGGAGAACTATCATCTTTAAAAACATAGCGTTAAATCGTGCCGGGAAATGTATGTCTTTGCCCCTCGGTAAATTGTCCTTCAGTTTTTCTATGAGTTGCCCCTGCTGGCCAGGTCGCACCTGCACACGAAATGTCCATGCCAAGGACGGTACTTCCTCCACGATATACGCGCCACTGAGGTTCCCTCTTTCTGGGCGGCCGGTAATATTGGGCTTAAATTGCTCGACGGTTTCTCTACGCAATAAGATCATATTTCCAGCTCGAAATGCAGGTAGACGCTTCTCCTCGATATATTGATACACTCTCTGTTTCGAAATTCCTAAGATCTTGAGCAGCCTGATCCGTCGAAATATAATCCGGTACTTCTGGAAGCTCTATATACTCTGTCATAGGCAAACTGTATGTTTGTCAAGGCTTTATTGTAAGCTTTCTCCGAAACAAGACTTGAATAATGTATAGAAGCGGTGCTAAAATCTTTATTATGGCTGCTCTCTTCGCAGATGGAAAGAGCTTGATATATTGATAAGATTTACACATATTTTTCTTTACCAAGTACCACCGATGGTAAATAGAAATACAGCGTTTTACTCACCCTATCTATGGGGGGTAAAGAACATCAATTCCTTGCACCAATGCTCAGGTTCTTGATTTCTAGAGATGGAAGAGCTTGTATAAGCTAGACTTGAGCATCATCAGTTTCTGTACTTGGAGGGCAAACAATGCCTACAACGTTAAGACAATGGCAAACACGATTTTTGATAATTCCTACTTCTTCTGATTATAGAGCGCATCCTGAAATCATATGTTTGTATGGAAAGTCAGTTGATGAACTACGTCAAATTGTTCGTACATATCTCCTAGAAAAGAAACCTCTGTTCTTCAGCAATAGAGGGGATCATGTTATTGGACAAATGAAATACGCACACTCTGATGGCAAGATAATTCCTTTCTTTTTCTCTGAGAAAAATAACCATGGTATTCCAGAAGGATGGTGGTATAAGCAAGAAATATCATTCTCCAGCAGTTTATCCCAGTATACAGCTAACCCACAGCCTTCCCAGAGATTAAGAGACCTTAATGCCGCCGTTGATCATTTCATCACCTATGCCCTCATTCCTGAGCGAGGCCCTGACTACCAATCAAAAGCCATTGTCGGAGACAATTTCCGATTGCCATTTCTTAGAAAAAGTCCTGCGCGCAGCAGAAGAGCATTTAGTTAATGATCTTATTGAGAGGGGATGGCATATTATAGCATTGGAATACAAAGGTGAGCTTAGTATGGCAGGTGAACTTACAGAGTCGCAAGGCAATTTTTGTGCTGGGGCATCCAGAGGCACAAGTGGCAACAATGACTTTAAATGCTGGTTCTTATAATAAAGAGCTATAAAGCGAGAATGAATTTCGTACGTTCACTGTGTGTAGAGATGCTCGCATTGGTCCCAGCAAAACTTTATTTTTTCCTAAAACCTGCTCTACTTTAGTTGACTAATGCAGCAAGTATAGCTAAGAAGCTAATAGTGATGGTCCAAACTAATACGGACATTGCAATAATAGTGATGCTACCACAGAAATATGTTCTGTAAGGTGGGACATGTGTATTTGCCTGTTGTTTGCAAAATAGCCATTCCCAATAACGTACAAAAAAAGGCCATACAAGAAGCAAAGCGACCATAGGAATCCATTTTTGCGGTATTATATTCGATAGAGAGTAACGATAACCAGTAAATACACTTTGTATGTCTTGAGAAAAAGATTGATAATCATTGGTAGTGCCAAAGGGGGCATGGGCAATGACAAAAACAGAGAGCGACTCTGTTATTGTCTGTCCCACAGAAGCAAGGCCATTAAGTAGTAAGGCACAAGGGAAAATAAGTAAAAGCGGGAGGATACTTAATGTGTTGCTTGATTTTTGTGCTAACCACTTGCGCATTCTTATAGGAGGATGGGAGGTTCGAAATAATACCTCTCTCAGTCGGCTATATCGAGAAGACGGTTGTTTGAAGGCTCGAAGGATGCCATCGCAAGAGTTTTGAGTATCCACTACAAATCTATCTGCATTCAGTTCAGCACACCATATACCAGCCAAAGGCAAAAGAAAAAACGTTGGAGTCAATAAAAAAGCATGGAGCAGTTGCAGAACAATCAAAGGAAGTACTACAGTGAGTACTGCGAAAAGCGGAGAACCATGCTACGTAAGAAGATTTTACTCCACCATCTATTACAGCCAAAATTTCTGGTATAAAAACGAAAATCAAATATACAGGGAACCACAACTTCACTACCATTTCTAGAAAATTCCCTGCTCCTACAGATAAGGGTGTGCCAGTCGGTAATCGACTATTTCATGAAGCAGAATGGCTTCAGCCGCTCGCCTATCCGAACGCCAAATTTTAACAAACCTCCGAAGATAGCAAGATTTGTGGTTCGATATCCTAACGGATAGATAAATGCGACCTTATCTCCACGAAGCAGATTTGTAATAACACGGATATTTGGGGCATATTCCTTTATAAAAGAACTAATTTCTTTTAAAATTGGTCGCTCAATATCTGCATCTATTAAATCATGTCGTCTTTCAAGATAAGCGGCTCTCATTTTTGGGAGAAAAATACTAACGATCCCTAAAGATAGCGCAAGAAGCGAGAGGAGTTGTATGAAGCTCGAAAGAGCAGAGTTCAACGAAGCGAACTGTGGGGAGACGCTAATGAGAAAATCTGATGTTTGAGGAAATTGAATTTGCACCATATTATCTTGCCAGAGCTGAAGCAGCCCTTGCCATTGAACAATAGGATATGCGATAAGCCAAAACCAAAGCCAGGGTGGTAAAAAAGAGCCCATCCTTTCATGTGTTAAAGCTAATTTGTTTGCGGGAGAAATGCTGAGAACGGGAACTGATTGATTGAGAGGAAGTCCACAACAATTACAAAACCCAGTATAATCAGGCACTTCAACTTGACAGCATGGGCAATTTTTCATAAAGAAGCCTCCAACGATTTGTCATTGAGAGAGTGAATGAAAGATCTTTCCTCACTTCTTTTCAGTTGCCTTTTGTATGAATGCAATAGTGCTATGAGGTTCTTCAAGGAGGGCTTTTACAATCCGATAGGTAAGAAGATCTCTTTGATCCTGAGAAAGCCCTGATGATTGTAACGTACTAGAAATGATTATAATGGTCTGCCTCAATGGCTCATACTCATTGCTCGCTGGAATCTCTATCTTATGCTTTTGCTTCAAGTTTTCGCGAAAAGATATAGCATCTTTTATTAATGAGACGAAGTTATTGATAGCACCTGATGTAAGTGCAGAATAGAGCATCGGAGCCGCCGTGAAAATGGATTGTAGTACTAAAGGGAAAATGATAAGACTATCAACAGGATTAAAAGCTCCAATCATCCCACCTTTTGTCTGCTGGAACAATTCTTTCCTATCTTTACCTCCTCTAAGAAATGCATCTGTCATTAAAGGGGCAAGATCAATCTCGTCCGGGGCCACTTCTCTCGCCAATTTCTCAGACCAAGTATCAACTATGCTCATTTTATCCTCCTGCGCTCCGGATATATAGTGGTAGTAATGAAAAGTCTTTCTATATTTATTATACTCCGCACATTAATATATCAAATAACTTTATTAATTATAATATTGACGAAAGGAATTATTTTTATTATTTTAAAAATAATTCTATCTATGCATATCTTTAATACAATAAAGCCACTATCAGGCTCATCATTCATTTTTGTCGTAGTCACCATGCAAGGCATTTTCGGCATGCTTGAGTGTCATCACAGAGAAAGGTTGAGTGATGCAGTATATTTCCGCATATCAATAAAGATTTCCAATGTTTCAGATCTCACTCGTACAATGATGAGTAAAGAGGATACAGGTTATCTCTTCATAATTGATTTTATAGTTGATTACTATGCACGCGTGTTTATACTGAATATATATTCAGATAATACAACATCGTGATCATAACTTATAATAGATATATGTTTGCTTAGAGGCACATTTTCTCAAGAATAATAAATTAGTTATACTAGATCTAGGCATCAAGGATGTTCAGTGTGTCAAAGGACTGGAAAAGGAAACTATATTGGTTGATCCACTAGAGCAAAGTAGCCTTCATATCCTGGGAAATGATTTCATTGTAGTTCTTGCTCCCAATAAACTCTATGTGAGTATTACAGCCATCTGTAACGCACTGGACATTGATACACATTCTCAGTTACATCGCATTCTGCGAACTGAAAAGTTAGCAGCCAACTTTTGTCAACTTCAAGTTAAAACACGGGGAGGACTGCAAAGAGTCAATAGCCTTGCATTGAACTCTACTCCTGTTTGGCTCAGAGGGATCAAATTAGGCCATTCTCAAAGCTATAAAAAACAGAGCATAAATTTGTACATACAAGAACTAGTGCGACAGATACAGAGAACCTTTACCTGTTTGTGAACCATGCGATTGCTCGCCAACAGAAATTGCTTTTTCATCATCTACTTCTCAATCTATTAGTAATGTGCTTGAGGCATCTGAAGCAAATTGGCATCCTGTTACACCAAGTGCGGTGAGTAATAGGGTGGAAGATGAGAAGAGAATTGACAAAAACTTCTCAATACACTTCCTAATCACAGAGAGATTTCAGCACAGTATTACTCCATATCTTCTTGTATCTCATCAAAAAGAGGATATCGCGTTTCGAGAAAGTTGTATGGCTAGAAAACAGCATTGGACATTAGCAGAAGTTCCTTATTACGATGCCTCTAACCAGGTGCGCATCTATCTTAACCACCCTAGAGCTCTTCTTGATCCTATCGAAACAAAGCAACAAGTCTATGACCTTGGAATGAGTACATTTATTACAGGTCGAATTGCATTTGGACTTTGGTATAAAAGCTGGAAAAACAGGCAACTATTAGAGAACGGCAAAGTTGTAATCCGAGCAGAGGAAATCCTGGAATGGCAAAATCTCCAAAAACATTCACGAACACTATCTCCTGGATCTATAACACGAATATGGGGTAGCTACCCATCAAAGTATCTGGAACGGATCTATCGTGATTTTCTTTTGCTTCAACAATGTCATGTGTATAGACAGTATCATGTGATTGAAAATGGTGTATTTCAGCAAGTAAGCGTAGCCACCCCTTATATGTATGTAAGTACAATTACAGAAGGGCGGACAATTCTTCTAAGGTTATTGGATTTTTAGTACGACCTGGTGAATGGTATGCTTCTTATCGTGAGCAACCTGGCGATGAGCTCAATATCATTGATCGGCGGATTTTTATGTTTGATCGTAGCAGGGACTCCTACGCCATTCACATCGCTTTCTACTTCGTAGAACGGTGGCATAATCTCGCACGGTCTATTCCTCAAATTCTATTGAGGGAAGATGCACTTTCAACCCTATAAAAAACCAATTGTGATGAAAGATCTCTCTTGAGCCAGAGTATGATCGAAATTGATCGAATTAACCTTACTTCTCGCATGGTAGGAAGTGTCGAAGTAGCTTTGCAGAAGTTGTTCGAGTGGAAAATCTGGGAGCAGAACCTGAGTGCCTATCGCGTTTCCCCTAACTGGACAATGGGGACAGAAATGGCTCTCTTCTCTTTGGTACCTAGTGCCTAATCTTGAAGTGATATATGAGTATCAACAGCAATTGAGCCAGCATCTTGGTGAGCAGGAGTAAATTGCTAGAGCAGTCAAAAGCCAGCATAACCGCTTTTTTCGATATATATCATCTTATGCACCATTGCCAGTAGTTACAACTGTGGGTAATAAAGCTTTTTTGAGGAATAGCCAAGAAAGACTTTTACGCTGAATGCACGAGGATAAAATAATTAAATCAAGTAAAAGGTAAAAATAATTTTATAATATGTAAGCAGTTAGTCAGGATAGCAAAACTAAAGCCTAGGAGGCTTCTATTATCCTTAATTATCAGGCTTACATGGTTGAACTACTACGACTCACTCCGAGAAATTGAAAGCTTAACATTAGAGGATTTTAAATTATTCCAGAGAAATACGTGATGATCTAGCTTTACCTCTGATGCTCAAAACCTATGAGCGACTTTCCACCCTTACTTCCATTACTCCGATTATGCTATATAATAGTACATACCACCGCTTTGCTTCAATATTCACAATGCCACCTCATGCTGCGAAGTTTATTAAATTATCAGGAAATATACTAGTTTCTTCTTTGCCTGTCCCTTATGGTCTTACTCAGATACGCCCGCAAGGAAATGGGCAGTTTTGCCCATTCTGTCTAAAAGATGACACTTATTTCTCTTTGCGCTGGGCTCCCGTGGCAGTGTCAGCCTGTCTATCACATAAATGTTTACTCATCGATCGTTGTCCTAGTTGCTCAAAAGAAATCTCTATCTATGGCATCGTCGCTGCAAGATGCACTTGGTGTCAGACTGATCTTCCACGAAAGCAAAAGCACCACTTTAATGTCACTGAAGATGTCGGGCTGCAAGCCCAGAGCATCATTCAATCATGGTTTATGGGAGAGGAGCATCCTAAAAAAATGCTAGTCGATCTACCAAGTCAATCACCAGCTATTCTTTATAGAATTGTTGAGGGTCTGCAGAGTTGCACTAAGTTGTTGAAGAATTTCTCCTGGCCATTTTTGCACAATACTAGTACAGGGCAGCATGAGTCTATACTCAGGTATCAAGAAGACAGAGGTGTGCTCTCATCACATGAGAGTTATTGTCTTTATACTACCGCATATAGTGCCCTTATGGACTGGCCAAAGGGCTTTTACGCCTTTCTCAATTGGTATAGAGAGAGCAAAGTGCAGCAAAGTAAGGCACGACATAGTAGGCTAAGTCAGGGTCCAGCGGGAAGTTTAATCCCCGGTCTACTTCATGATAACCTGGGTGAGCTTTACTCGCAATGGATACGTAAGCATTGGGCATACTCGGAGTTCACGTTCCTCCAAAGTGCTTTCGAACGCTATATTGCTGATAACTACTGGATGAATAGTTCAGTGGCACGTGTGAAATTTGGGAAACAACATTCTAAAGTTGCAGAGCTCATTCAATTCGTAACCATTCCGGAGGCTGCCAAGTTGCTTGGCGTCCCTCATAAGACAATCGAGCTATTGCTGAGTAGTGGACAACTAACTGATTGCGCGGCAGGTGAAGGTGCAGGTAAGACTATTGAGAAAAAAGGAATTGTTGTATCTCCACAATGTATGGGCCGATCAAATTACGTTCAAATCGGCTGCTGTACTACTCGGTCTCAAGCGAGAGAGATCATAAACCTGATAGAACTCGTGGCTGTTATCGGTACAATTCTCGATGCACGAGCGGCTAACACGTACATCAGTGATTAATTGCTTAGAAAAAATAGCGAAGTACACTCAATACTGTCCAATGAATGGAGGAACAGAGAAGCTCATTTTACTTGATATGGCATCTGTCTTTCAATTACTCTTTCCAGTCGGCTTGAACACCGTAACGGTTTTTCTACAGGTGGCTCTCGGCAATCTATGGGCTTATCAAACCCGTAATCAAGCTCTTCGCCTAGGGGAGTTACTTTTTGATGCTTCCAAAATCAAGAAGATCATTGAGACTGTGAAAACGCAGAAATTATTGCTTAACCGAAATGAGGCTGCAAAGCTGCTAGGCATTGAAGAGGTGCTTTTAATAAAATGGGTCAAAGAAAATCAAGTAACTCCATTTGCAGTACAGGGGAATACGCACTACTTCACAAGAAGCATCTTACGAATCTTCATCACTTATCGAGCAAGAGAATGTGAACCCACCATCATTAAGATAGCAAATACTTGACCAAGGTGAATACCTCACGCTATACATGTAAAACTTTAAAGAAGCAAATGAGGCCAGTCCGCTATTGGATTATGTAGTTCTTCAGTCAGTATATCCCAAAGCTGCTCTTGATTTTGCCCGCACCTGTACAATAAATGTGAAGTATTTATCTCATATAACGCAGAGATAAGCCACATTCAGAGGTTCCTCTGAATGTTAGAAAGGTGATGTGAAGCCATTGCCTAAAGCTGGTTAGGTTTGATTCTGGCGATTAAGCATAGCTATTCAGAATATATTGCCTAGTAGGTTTCGCTAGAGCTAACTTATAGTAATAACATTGGAAGATCATAATGCCAGTTAGAAAAGTGAGCAACCGAGGA
>CAVSVN010000007.1:0-280226 GCA_963731415.1 uncultured Chloroflexia bacterium | reverse complement strand
AGCTGTCATGCTAAGTCCCTGTTCATCACTTTCGACCAGGGCCGTGATTTTGAAAAAGGCTTCAAACATATTATACTTCTCCTCTCTTCTAGGCGAAATGGATGTGGAGGGTTAGAAGAGGCAATTGCCCTGGTTTACGGTCCAAGTGTCTTGGATCAACGCTATATTTTTCACAAATTACACAACGTCGGCACCAAAGTGCGCAGCGAACTCAAGGGAAAAGAGCAGCGAGAGAAACGCAAACTTCTCATGAAAGAAGCGAGCGCAATCTATCAGGCTTCAACGCCTTCTCAGGCAAGAACACGACTTCAGGCGTGGGTCCAGCAATGGCAAGGATGTGCTCCTGATGCGGTTGCCACGCTCCAACGAGATTTTGAGGCCACCGTGGTGTTTTATCGCTTAGATACGGTCACACGAGAGTGGATACGCACCACCTCACTTCTTGAGCGTGCCAATCGGGCCTTTCGCACCAAGTTTCGTCAGGCCGTCACCTTTGGAAGCCAAATTGGAGCGGATGTTGCTCTCTATTTGCAAGTTCTCCGCCTCCATACCTCCTGGACTAACGGCTCGTGGTGGGAGGTTTCCCATGATCTCCCTTTTGCGCTTCGCGAACTCCACCCTTAGAGAGGGATACGATATCAACTGTCTTTGGGTATTGTAGTGCACGGCTTTGCATTCGCCCTAACAATCGCGTGCTCTGTCTGGATTGTCCACACCTTGTGCCTTACTACAGTAACTTGGCAACAGCCAAGACGTGGCGTCAACTGTATGTCCCAAGCACGACTGCACCTTGAGTTGAAAGCCTACCGCATCGCTCCCAACAGCGAATTCAGCGATCCAGAGCAACTCTCTGGACGGAGCGAGTTGGCATACACACGGATGGCGTGCTGCTTGTTCGCCCAGATGGTATTGTGGCTTGGCGCTCCAAAACTGAGGTAGCTGAGCCACAACGACTGTTAGAGCAGGTCTTCTCTGATCTACTCGCGAAGGAGCAAGCACATTTCGGAAAAGAATAGTACTACCATAGAACCATTCTTCTCTATTGCCTCTTGTGGGTGAGAGGGCCGAGAGTATTGTGGTATCGAGCGGCATTGAGGTCTACTTGAGGATATCGTGTGGTGGTATTTTGCAGCAGCCTTCACTCAGTCTGCTTGATCCCTATTTTTATCGCTGCTGCAGTGCAAACCCAGATGCTGCACTGCAAAGTCAGCAGTCACACCATGAGCCTGAATAATCTCTACGAACTCGCGGGCGGTGCATGAAATGAACCTTGCACATTATGAAAAATCATCTGTTCTCCTTGCACTAGAATAACCATATCAGGATAATGGTCATGATGACTATCGATGAACCGCAAGGTCACAGGTACAAGGTCAGCATTCGAGCCATAGAGATGTGGCCCCAGATAAATCTTCGCCTGCGTTGCATCTCCGGCTGGAAATTCGATCACTTCGATCTGACCTCGGAGATTCAAAGCAAGAAAGTGACTGGGATGCGCATTACTATCATTCTGCCCAACAACGGCGTCAATCTGGTAAGTTCGCGGTCGTCCATAGTGCAGATCATCCATAGTGGTTCCCATCCACCCGATCAGGAACTGACCGAGAATGACAAGCAGAACAGCGAATGCCATACCGACTCCAATACCCAGCATGAGGAAGTGGTGTCGCCAATGCACTTGCGACTTTCCACTGTGTTTCCATACCGGTACATCGATGGGAACGGTATTGGCGACTGACGGTTTGCGTGTCTGCGTACGCGATGCCCTTGGAACACGGGGCGGCTCGGTCACTTTTGTATCAGGATCAATGGGACGATGACGTAACATACTCTTTGGGGCCAGACGATCCGATGAAGTTAAGACAGGCATAGCGGCTCCTCCTTTGTCGGGTAAAGAGAGATAAACGAAAAAAAGAAATAGCCGACGATGGCGCTGACCCGTAACAGAACTCGAACCCATGAAAAGTATAGCTGAGGAGGGACCACTCTGCCTACCCACTTATCCACCACTTCCAAACCAAAAATGTGGAGGAGTTGTGCAGAACTATGAGGTTGCTGTGGAAAAGCTAGCATGTGTCTGCACGCAGTCAGCTCTGCCCATCTCTCAGTAGATATAGGGCGGAAGAGAGATCCGGGCGTCTTCTTTCGGCCTGCTTACTATCAATATAGGGATGAGGAATGAGAAATGCGTAAAGGAGCTGAAAAGCCAATCTAAAAATGTGATAGTATTAAACAGAAGAATGATGATTGATCTTTCTACCTCCTCATTGACGAGGAATGACAAGGACGAAAAAGATGAACATCTATGAGACATTGCAGGAACTCTTTTTACGCGACCTCAATGAGCTACATCAGCTTCAGAGGCGAAGATGGCATATCTGGCCTATGACGCGAATTGTGAAGGAAGAACATCTTGGCCGCTGCTGTTATCTGGCTGAAGAATTTCTCAGTCCTACTGACCTTGGTGTGCTCAAACATACAGTTGGGCTGGATGAACGGCAATGGCACTTCTATAAAGTGAAAGTTTCTGGATAATGGGCCATAATTGTTATGCCCATTTCCAGCAATGGAGATGATTAATGACTACTGATGCGGATGTTATCATTGTAGGTGCGGGCCTTGCTGGCCTGGTAGCTGCTGCCGAACTCATTGATGCGGGTCGACGAGTAATTGTGCTTGATCAGGAGCCTGAAGCGTCATTGGGTGGTCAGGCGTTCTGGTCTTTCGGAGGCTTATTTCTGGTCAACACGCCGGAGCAGCGACGCCTGGGTATTCGTGATTCCCATGATCTGGCACTGCAAGATTGGCTTGGTAGTGCTGCCTTCGACCGTGACGAAGATCTCTGGCCACGCCGTTGGGCCGAAGCCTATGTCGATTTTGCGGCTGGCGAGAAATATTCGTGGTTACATGCACAGGGAATTCGCCTCTTTCCCCTGGTACAATGGGCCGAACGTGGTGGCTACCTGGCAACTGGACATGGCAACTCGGTCCCACGTTTTCATGTCACCTGGGGAACTGGCCCAGGGGTCGTAGAGCCGTTCGTTCGCCGAGTACGAAGCGGAGTGCAACAGGGATTGGCGGCACTTCAGTTTCGCCACCGTGTCACTGATTTGACGATGAGCAATGGCGCGGTTGATGGTGTGCATGGTGAACTATTGGAACCCGATGCAGTCCAACGTGGCATGAAAAGTTCGCGTGTCGCTGCAGGCGAGTTCACATTGCGGGCCCAGGCCGTAATTGTAACCTCAGGGGGCATCGGTGGCAATCATGAACTGGTGCGGCGCAATTGGCCGAAGAGTATGGGTACACCACCACGACATATGGTTTCGGGCGTCCCTGACCACGTGGACGGGCGTATGTTAGAGGTGGTTGCTACAAGTGGAGGACATATTATCAATGCAGATCGGATGTGGCATTACCCGGAGGGAATTCATAACTTCGCCCCGATCTGGAGCAATCATGCCATCCGTATTCTGTCTGGACCCTCTCCTTTATGGTTGGACGCCTGCGGTCAACGGCTGCCAATCCCGCTCTTTCCCGGCTTCGACACTCTGGGAACGACCCAATATATCACTTCGACCGGATACGACTATTCCTGGTTCTTACTCAATCAACGCATCATCGAACGTGAATTTGCCCTCTCAGGATCGGAGCAGAACCCTGATCTCACAGGTCGCAGTCTTCTCAAGACGCTCAGTCGGGTCCTTCCTGGTGCTCCAGGACCGATCGAGGCATTTAAGAAGCAAGGGGTAGACTTTATCGTGCGTTCCACACTGCCAGAACTGGTGCAGGGGATGAATGATCTGACGGAGCAGCCCCTGATCAACCTGGCAGAGCTTGAACGGGTAATCGTTGACCGCGACCGCCAGATCACCAATCCATATGGAAAGGATGCCCAGGTTACTGCTATCCGTGGAGCGCGGTCCTATAGCGTTGATAAGCTGATTCGTGTTGCGAAACCACATCGCATCCTCGATCCCGCAGCTGGACCACTGATTGCCGTGCGGCTGTCGATTCTAACGCGCAAAACATTGGGCGGGGTGGAGACCGATCTTTCGGGTCGCGTTCTGCAAGCCGATGGTCAACCCATTCCCGGCCTCTATGCAGCTGGCGAAGTAGCTGGTTTTGGTGGCGGTGGTGTACATGGCTACCGGGCGCTTGAAGGCACGTTTTTGGGTGGATGCCTCTTCTCAGGAAGAAAGTCGGGTCGCTCAGCCGCGCAGGATGTAATCTAAATAAAGAGGCGAGGGCTGGAGACCATTTGCTCCCCAGCCCTCGCTGACAAGTGATAAAATCGTTCTCTCGTCCTCAAATCTTAGACCTGAACAATGCTCCACTGCTGGTTAGCGGTGCCGCTATCAGGCCACTGATCAACGCGTGCGCCATTAGCGGTAGACTGACCGGCAACGTCAAGAGCCTGCCCACTATTGCGACTGATCAGCTTGTAGTAACCACTGCCAACGGAGACGATACTCCATTGCTGGTTGGCAGTGCCGCTATCGGGCCATTGATCAACGAGTGCTCCGTTGGCGGTGGACTGACCGGCCACGTCAAGGGCCTGCCCACTGTTACGATTGATCAGCTTGTAGTAGCCTCCCCCAACGGAGACGATGTTCCACTGCTGGTTGGTACCCCCATTATAGGGCCATTGATCGACGCCTGCTCCATTAGCCGTGGATGCGCCAATCACATCAAGAGCTTGCCCACTGTTGCGACTGATCAGCTTGTAGTTGCCACTAAAGCTCCCACCACCACTTCCGGGTGTCGGCGTTGGCGTCGGTACACTGCCGCCGCTTGCGGAAATTTTGAGCATGACGACGCCATGCCCAGCAACATTCGCTGTATAGCTCCCGTTGAACGAACCGACGTTGGTATGTGACCAGAGATCGCGCACGCTTGCACTACCAGAGATGCCAATACTGCTCCAGTTTACGGTGATATTGGACGCTGACGTGTTGCGATTGAGGAGCACAACTGCGACATTGCCGCTGCCCGCAAGTGGCTTTGACCAGACCTGAAGACCATTATTATCGCTTACTTTCGTCCCTTGAGCGCCGCGTGAGTCCTGATCTACTGCAATCACATCTGTATTGGTGAGAATGGATTTAGCAGAGGCAGACATGTTGGTCATATCATTGCCCATGATAAGAGGAGCTGCCGAGATCGCCCAGAGGCTAAAGTGCGTCTGATCCTCGGTTGCACTCATCCCACCATTGCCCACTTCAAGCATATCCGGGTCGTTCCAGCCGCCGGGGCCAGCGTAGGATGCATGGGCAGAGTTCGAGTCAAAGTTGCTGAGCATGCTGGTCCAATTATCGCTAATGTCGCCAGTGGTGCGCCAGAGATTCCCAACAGATGGACCCCAGAGCCACGGGCTACCCTGTCCCCAGCTACAGAGACTGAAGGTGATCGCACGACCCGTGCTCGCCAATGCATTATGGATCTTGGTATACTGCGTCTGGGGATCCAGGCCAGTGGTATTACACCAGTCAACCTTAATGTAGTCGATACCCCACGAGGCATAGGTATTGGCATCCTGTTGCTCATGGCCATACATGCCAGGAAAGCCTGCGCAGGTCTTCGTTCCTGCATCGTTGTAGATCCCCAGCTTCAACCCTTTGCTATGGACATAATCGGCGACCGCTTTAATCCCGTTGGGAAATTTGTTAGGATCAGCAACCAGATTACCGCTACTATCACGGCTGGATGCCTCCCAACAATCATCGATATTAATATACTGATACCCGACGGCCTTCAAGCCATTATTGACCATCGCATCGGCCTGCTGTCTGATCAAGGAGTCGCTGATGTTACAGCCATACCTGTTCCAGTCGTTCCATCCCATGGGAGGGGTCACTGCCAATCCGTTGCTTAAGGCATAGGCGTGAGGAGCATTAGATGCGAAGGCGAATACTGCCATGAAGAGAATAAAGGGAATTACTATCAACAACCCGAGCCGTTTTTTTTGCATACAACCTCCTTGTTGGTAAAAGCCTGTACGTGAACGTTCCTGCCAGCGTGAGCATTCATTCAGTACCCACCTGATAAAAACATACCTCTGCCGGGCGACAACCATTAGCAAGGAGGGGGGAGGGGAGAAGAACCTTCCTTGGTTCTCAAAATATATGTGTCGCCCTGAATGAAAGGAATAGATATAGATCAAATTTGATCGAAATGGTTCACTACGATATATACCATTCTGAGAGAATATTGTCAATACTGAATGATGAATACTCCATACCATTTGCTCAATGCCGTTTGATTTTCAATCAATATTTTATCAATTCATTGAAAATCAAACGGCATTTGGAAGGCAAGCTGTCGCCTTCACAAATATTTTTTTCGATATCGAAAAAATATTGACATATCTTGTGTTTGATTTTATACTTTAGTAAATTCATCCATTTTACATCCATAGCCCTTTTGGCATAATTTGACACAAAGCGTGTTTTTATGCATCTATTGTGTGAAGGGCGATCTCAATGTAGAGGAAAGGACTCGAAATGAACAACATCTCTCATCTCCTGGGATGGACAACGAAGGTGATGAAGAACCCCAAAGCAATGGCTGCTATCAAAGTGGGACTCGCAGCGTTTGCCTGTCTTCTGATCGTAGCAACAACCTCTTTCGTCGATGCCACCCCTGCCAGTGCCGCAACTGGCGTAACATCGACCATCACAAATTTTGATGCTTCGGGACATCAGATCACCCGCTATGATACCAATGGTAATGCCGTCGATGCTCATGATGGCATGATCGCGTTATTTGGCTCTACCTACTATCTCTATGGAACCAGCTACAATTGTGGCTTCACCTGGCTGGCCGCCGGGACACCGTTTTGTGGCTTTAAAGTGTATACCTCTCCCGATCTGGTTCATTGGACCGACAAGGGATTTCTCTTCGATGCCACAACCTCAACCTGGCAAGCACGCTGTAACGGGTCCACTTATGGCTGCTTTCGCCCACATGTGATCTATAATGCCAGCACACAACGCTATGTCCTGTGGATCAATAGCTACGATAATGCCAGTGGCTATCATGTCTTCACCTCAACGAGTCCTCTCGGACCTTTCACCGAAGGAGCCGAACCGAAGCTGGCAGTACAGGGAACTGGAAAAGCTGTTAACAATGGCGATTTTGGCCTCTTCGTTGACAGCAATGGAACAGCCTATATCGTCTATACCAACATCGCCAGCGGGGCCAATCTTTATGTTGAGCAACTGAACGCCAGCTATACCAGCGGAACAGGCAACAATGCGCGTGTCGGCCAATCGGGTGTAGAATTGCCCGACATCTTCAAGTACAAAAACACGTACTATCTCGTTTATGGACCTTCCTGTCCCTATTGTAATAATGCAAAGACCGAGTATAGTACTGCGACGAGCCTGCCTGGTACCTGGTCAGCACCCACGACGCTCAATGCTAATTCCTGTGCTGGTCAGGCCTCGTTTATTGCTCTCCTGCCGACGACCACGGGAACGACGTATATGTACGCAAGCGATCTCTGGAATAACGGTGCTCATAATGAAGCACTGGCAAACTACTTCTGGACTCCACTTACCTTTAATAATGATGGGAGCATTCAACCATTTTCGTGCACATCCTCGTTTCAGATTACGCTGACGACAGGGCAATCAGCCAACCAGAACCCTATTCCTGGGCTAGATCAATCGTCGGGCGTCAACGGTTTTATCAACTTCTGTGATATCGGCAAAAACGTAGAGCGGCTGCAAACATTCACTCCATCCCAATCAGGAACCCTTACAAGTGTTGCGGTGACAACATTTCAAGCTGGATTTCCCAATGCAGATCTCAAGATCGATATTGTCAGCGTCAATGCACAGGGGCAACCAACAGGAACACTGAGCACGAAGAGCATTGCAGCCAGCAGTATCGGATGGTCCCCGCGCAACGTCATCATCTCACCTGGCATCACTGTCACAGCTGGGGAACGCTATGGAATTCAGCTTCACAGTGCGACAACACAGGGATGTTATGGGATGAACTATAATGACGCTAACCTGTACAGCAGAGGACAGGAGCTTTACAGCAACACTACTGGTAGCAGTTTCTCCATTGAGACCAATCGCTCATTGAAGTTCTTTACTACCCTCACGACTGCCAACCCCAATTATGCAACTGGCGCGGCACCGACAGCGAGCAGTTCCTACGAAGGTTCCGGTTGGGGATTAGCGTATATCAATGATGGACAACGGACATCGACGGCCTCATCGATGGGCTGGAGCAGCGCCAGTACCACTGGCAGTAATCACACCGAATGGGTGCGGCTCAACCTGGGTGCAACCGTACCAGTCAATAAAATTGATCTCTATCCACGCAGCGATGCTGGTAATGTCGGGCAGGGCTTCCCCATTAACTTTACTCTTGCAGTCTCGACCGATGGTGTGACCTGGACGACGGTGGTGAACCAGACGGGGTATGCATTACCTGCTACAGGGGCCGTGCAATCTTTCACGTTCCCTGCCCAAAACGCACGCTATGTACAGGTGCAGGGTACAGTGCTCCGTCCTATTCCCAATGAGAATAACTTCTATCGTATGCAGTTTGCCGAGATCGAAGTTTACTAAAAGAGGGAGTGGTAGTTACATACCCGTGCTGTGCCAATTTAAACACCTACATGTTTAAATTGGCACACAATCTCCCTGCATCACCGATCAGGTGGAACGCCGCCCAGAAATAGGGATGCACGCGATATGAAAAGGGAGATGTACGCATGCGTGCAATAAATGTGCGTTGCGCATGTCCCAGAGCTGCCGCTTTGGTATACCCGTTCAACAACGCAGCGTAGAACATCTCCATAAGTTCAGCACTACTGGCGTCATCAACCTTCCATAATGTCGGTAGCAGAGATGCCGCACCCGCATAGAGGAAGCCGCGCCCCAGCCCGATCACTTCATCAACGCCGCTTACAACTGCACGCCCCGTCTCACAGGCGCTTAACGTGACGAGAGAACACGAAGAGAGGTTCAAATTAAAAACTTCGATGGCGCTGAGTTGACGATCAGCCAGCTTGATATGTGAGAAGTTTGGCGCATCCAATCGAAAGAGTCCATGCGCGGCGATATGCACAATAGGACTCCGCTCACCTGCACTCCATAAGAGCGGAGTCGTGGCGGCATCATTGAGAATCGGCTGCGTTCCCAACTGTGCTGCTACGACCTGCGCCTCCTGAACAGCAAACGCTAAGCGGCCATGATCGGAAAGTCCCATCACCAATGCATCCTGCAATTGCACACCCTTCGCCTGTATCCGTTGCCCACGCTGACGACAGATATCAAGCAGAGCCGCCGAGGGCAGGTAGGAAACGTTCAACCGCTCGACGACAAATTGTTCACCATTAAAGAGGCAATGAAACGGGAGATAATGTAACATCCCATAGGGCACCACAATAAGATGCTCCCGACCGATCAGTGCATTGGATACTGGTTGCAACAAAAGATCATACAGGCGGTGCAACAGACCGAGAGCGTTCTCTTGCAATCCCGCAAACGCCTGTTCACTATCAAGCTCACTCTCCGCCTGAGCTACCATGTCGAGATTGGCACGCCAGAGCGCAAGCAAACGCTCCAACTTAGGAACCGCTCCAGGAACAAGCTGGACATCAACTCCATTGCGCGTGAGTTGAAAGATGTAAAGGTCCTGATCGGCAAGATAATATTCCAGCAAGAGCGCATTGGCCTCTAACTTCGGCCACAACGACGTAACAATACTATTCGTCCAGCTGGGGCGTGGACGTGCCACCACATCACCTGCTGAACGCAATTGCATCTGCTCCAATAATTGTTCTATACGGCGTTCACGCATCTGCATCTCCTTACGGGCACGCACAGGTCCCACCGCACGGATACGCATCACCGCTGTATCGCTCAGATTTCCCTCATTCTCCGTCTCATACACAATCGAGCTGAACCATGCCTGCTCCTCACGCAACCGCGCAAGGTCTTCCAGCACCGCCTCACCAGCTTTGTCACCAGCCCGCAGGCGAATATCAATATTGTTGCGCAAGTAATCACCAAGCACACGTGATTTTGCCTTCTCGACATAAATGAGCGCCTGATCGGTGTTGCCTCGCTTCATTGCCAACGCCATCGCACGCTGGTAGATGCCGCCCTTATCCTCAAGAAAACTGGTGCGCTCGTCCAATACCAGGCGGCTCTGGACATCGTCGATTCCCTGCACTGCACGATCATAATAACGCGCCGCCTCCTCCAGATCTCCATGCCGCTCCGCCAGTTGCCCCAGCATATCATCACAGAGATATTTCAGATCAAGCAACCCCTGCACCTGCGCCACGTCCAATGCCTGGTCACAAAGATCCTGCGCCGTTACCAGATCCCCATGTGCATCAGCAATATGCGCCTGCAAAAGCATCGTATGAGCCAATTGTGGAAGATCTTCCTGGTCCGCAAACATATCAGCAACGTGTTGTGCCTCGCGCAGGCTTGCATCTAACTGCCCATCTGCATAATAAAGCTCTGCCCGGCGCAAACGAGCCAGCGCAGCCAGGCGTACCATCCCGCCCTCTTCTAGCAGCATACTCGCCTCCTGCAGCATTGCATCTGCCTCACCCAGATTGCCCTGCATCGTCGCGGCAGATGCCTGGTGCATCAACGAGCGAGCAAGGTTATGGCGCTGCCGGGGTGAGGAACGGAAAAATGTTACTGTTTCACCTGCCAGCTCATATGCCTCGCGTGTGCGGTTGAGGCGCATCATACAAAAACACATCTGTTGCGCAACCTCTGCCGCCTCAAAACTCATAGCGTGTTTGCGAAAAAGTGCTCGACTCTGGTTATACAACAGCAACGCCCGGCTATAATGTCCCTGTGCAGCATAAATATCAGCGACATTTAGCTCCTCACGCGCAACTGAGATCTCCTCACGCTCTCCATACGCTGCGAAGGTTGCTCGCGCCTGCTCATGCAAGGTTGCTGCCTCACGAAACTTCCCCTGAGCAGCCAGCGTAAGTGCTTTGTTTCCACGGGCACGCGCGATATACAGCTCAACACTCTCTCCCAATCGCTGGTACGTCTCAATCGCCCGGTCGAAGAGATGCAATGCCTGGTCATATTGACCAAGTTCAAAATTAATGATTGCTGCATTCACATCAATCTGTCCGGCACGCAGGAGTTTGTCATGGCGCATAAAAATTTCACGTGCCGCCGCTGCATCCTTTAGTGCCTCCGTGGTACGATTGAGGCGCAAGCAAGCACTGACACGTCCGATACGTGTACGCGCCCACCCCACCTCGTCAGGAAGTGCGAGGAACTCTTCGCCCGCTGCATCAAGAAATGGAAGTGCCTCCTGATCACGGTCCAGCCTTCGCAACGCATCACCCCGCGCCATCAACCCCAACGCATGATAATATCTGTTGCCCGTCTGACTTCCAATGAGCAACAGATAACCGGAAAGGGTAAATGAGAGCTTTGCATTGCTATTCCAGCAACGATCCGCCTCTTTCTTAATCAGGTAGACCAGGCGATCACATGCCGTATCACTAAAAAGGGGAAGAGAGGTCTGTAACAATTGTCGCCCCTGCTCTTCAGGCACATTGAGAAGCGTTTGAACAAGATCACGAGGCGTCATCAGACATCACTCTTGAGCTACTATGGAAAGCTGGTCGATCACAATAGTCCCTTCGGGAAGCTGAAATTCCAACGTATAATTACCGGGAGTAAGCCCCGAAAAGACAAAATTACCCAGCTCATCTATAGTCTGCGAGTAGAGGGTTTCCCCACCAGTTCCTGCAAGTGAAAGCTGCACATTGTTTCCTTGTAATGCTCCTACTGCCGTTTGCTTCTGTGTGACAAAGCCGATCAATTGCATCGTATCCTTACGATTGGCATCGTGTTCTATCTGCATGGAGATCATGATATCTTCGGCAGCATAACGACGAGGCCATAGAGTGGATTGCGAACCCGCATTACGTTGATAGGCCAGACGAGGTTGCGGTGGTAAGAGTATTGCGGCAATACGACGTACTCCCGCAACCGATTGTTCGCGTAGTTGATCTAACGCCACAGGCGCGATAAATCTGGTCCCTGGCTGATGGTTATTTGTGGCAACAGGAGAGAAATTTGCGGCCTTTTGCGTCACAGGTTGAGCAAGCATAGGATCGTTCGACAGAAATTCTGTCAGCGTTGCCACTTCAGCTGCGCAGAGCACACACATACGCAGATGACTCCCAACGGCAATTACCTGCCCCTGCGGGAGCATCCCCATCTGGTACTCACCTAATACCTGACTGGGTGGACAATCCCATCGGTAGAGCTTGCTCAACAGCTCAAGTTCTACACGACGGTACGTCGCCAGTTGCAACGAACAGCGTTGACACTGCGCAAGGTGCTCAATAACAATTGGTCGCACTCTCTCCCCCGCAAGATAGGCGACTAACTCTTCATCACGAATAGCACCCGGTTCACTACACTCCATGAGCGTTTCCTCTAGATTTCCTTAGGATATAGGCCCGGTACATAGGCCACAACAGCTAGAGAGAGTATCACACGACTTGTTCTCTTACACTACGTAGTACAGAGCACTGTACGATACAACACCAGCATATATATATCACCTACGACCTGGCACTCGAGATGTTCTATGACGAGAAAATCGTTAACGCACAGGTATCGATACGTCCGTTTCCGTAGCAGAACGATGGCCCTCCCCAGAGCTATCGAATGCACCCTGGCGTCGTCAACGCAATCCCTCTAATCACGGTCCTAGATAAACATCTCTTATTCTAATAAACGGAGCACTCCGTTTTTTTCGGGTGTCAACACAGATCACAGCATCAGGTATTCTCATAGCGAAACATTATCTGCAACCTTCGATTCCGGCGCAATCGTTCCAGCACATTTCGCTTAATACGATACACATCGTCCACCGTGGGAAAATGTCTGCGATCCTGACTACTAATCTCGCTGGGCTTCATACCCTGAACATACGCCAGATAAATAAGGATACGCTCGTCCTCCCCATTGAGTTCCCTCCTGAATAACCTGCCACAATCCCTGGGCGGAAATATTGGAAACGACATCGTCAGCGGGATCATCACTGGCTGGCTCATGCTCTATCGTCTCCAGCGTCTCCTCGTACTGACGCGATTGACGTGAACGCACCTCATCGGCCACCACACTATGAACGCACATTTTGAGATACTTCAATATAGCTGCCAGCGAATCGAAATTTCCCATCTTGACTGGTGTCAATGCTTGCGAAAATTTGGCAAAGGCGGCATTGACCAGCGGACCACTTCCATCCTGTCCTAACACCGGGGCCGCGCTCTGATGCTGCGTCACCCAGGTCAGTACAAGTGGCGCATACTGTTGATAAATACAGGCCCATGCGTCATCATCCCTCTTGACAATGGCGCGTCGAAACAGCTCAAGGCAGAAACGATCATCTGAGGCATTCTGCTTAAGAAATTTGTTTGTCTCTTCCGAGCAACTACGAGCCAACTCGTTAATAGAAAGTTGCTCAGGTGGTGGGGCGCTGTCCCCCTGTCCTCTCATACCCGGTGGCGATCCCGACGGCTGAGAGAGGTTTCGAGACTCCATCGACACAAGCTCCCTACTTCCAGATACTAGAACACAGCCCAACGTCTATGCAGTATAGCATTATTGCTCTTTTGGATACAAGCTCTCTTGATGAGCTCGTATCCAATCTTCACATCCTTTTTTCCTGCTACCGTACGTTTCGAGAAAATAATGGTAGACATAAACGTTTATTCTGTATAGGGATTTCCCTGAGATTGACTTGTAGATCGTCCCTCTTGAGCGTCAAAAAGACACTGTTTGCCCTTCAGTAAAAGGATACGTTGCGTAGGAAATTATCGTCACGCAGCGTATTGCATAGGAAATTATCGTCATGCAACATATCGCATAGGAAATTAGGGTGATAAGATGATGGATTTATCACGTATATGTCATAATGTGATATCCTTATACAACCCTATCATATGATCATAACATACGTGAACTCAGAAATATCACTACCTAAGGACTGACTTACTCATGAATATGAGAGAAAAAAATCTCCCAGAGGCGGGGCAAAATGGTCATGACACAAAAACGCGGCACTGTAACTGACCGATTACTTAATGTTATACAGGTCCTACAACTCGGTAAGAAAACGGGGCATCTTACTATTGAGCGCGACGAAGGCAAAGGGCAGGAAAAGGGAGAGATCATTTTTGTTCAAGGACAGGTAACACAGGCATATGGAGGAAATTTACGAGGACAAGAGGCGCTAAACTGGCTTAGTACCTGGGGTGCCTGTCGCTTTATCTTTGTACCGGCAACACCAGAAAAGACGACCAATCCCCTTACGACACAGCCTTTTGTGCCCTCTTCCAGGACGACACAACCATTACAAGACACCAATCCACAGGTAACCGCCGCTATGCCTGCAATTCGTCCAAGATCAGAAGAAACTAATATAACAGAACAACTCGTCGGATCATCTTCTGGCGTTGCCGTTCCACATCGCATACGCTCAGTCAATGTTTCATTACATCTGCTTGAACAGGCAGGTCTTTCGCGGGCCCACCGACAATTATTCCTATTAATTGATGGGAATAGAACCATTGCCGAACTGGCGCGTCTCACAGGACGCCCAGCAGAAGAAATTTTACGATTACTGCAAGAACTAGAACACATTGGAGTGATAGAGTAAAGCTCCTCAAGGTGAAACCCTGAATGTGGTTAAGTGTATACTGATAAGGACGGTTATTCTCATGTCTCAACAAGATTTTTTACCAGCGCGACGAAGGATCTCGCTTTCAGTTAAAGTATCCGTGGCACTTGTTTTAGCAGCAATTGTCCCTCTGATTCTTACACTCAGTTTTAGTGAGCTTCAGACGCGCCCACAATTGATTAAGCAGGCAAATAATGCGATGGAAGGTGACGCTAAAACACGTGTTCAGTTGATTGATACCTACTTTCACGAACGTCTTCTTGATACACAAACAATTGCCCAGGTTCCTTCGGTGCAACAATTCCTTGCATCTCCTCCTACTACTCCTGGATATCAAACTCTAGCTCTCCACGCTCAATATGGGCTGGTAGCCGGGACGTTCCGCGATAAAAATTACACGACCTGGTCACTCTTTGATCCTAAAGGAAACCTGCTCCTCTCCTACCCGACCGCTCCTCAAAAGCATGGAGCCTACTTCGCTCCTCCTCAGTATGTTCAAAAGGTAGACAAAGGCGGAAATTTCGTCACATCCGTGTATTATACGCCTACGACAAAAAAAGCGTCCGTTGATATCTATGCACCAATGGTAGCAACCCAACTTCCAGGCACCAGTCCACAGAAACCCTTATTTCTGGGCTTCCTACGCGCGTCGCTTAACCTCGACTATATCTGGAACATCGTTAATACGGACCATGATAACGGAAGTGGGAGCTACGCTTTTATTCTTGACGAAAATGGCATCCGTATCGCTGATCCTTTCACCGATCAGCTTTTCAAAAGCGTTGCCACCGTCTCTACTACTGCACAAGCAGAGATCAACCGGGAAGCTCGCCTCGGCAGTAGCAGCGTACCTGTAGACGTTCTTCCTGATAGCACCCTGGCTGCAAAAATGGACAGTTCGTCGATCAGCAACTTCCAGACACAACCAACAGGTCAGAAAGATTCTTTTGAGGTTGTGAACGATCCGACTGATTCCACAATTATACCGTGGCACTACTTCGTTCTTAGCCCGGTCAATACAGTGACTTCGGTCGCTAATCAGCAGTTGCTCGTTACGATTATCGTCGCAGCCGCAATGTCTACCCTGGTCGCAGTGATCGGATTAATCGTGGGACGCAGTATCACACGCCCCATTCTCCGTTCGGTCGAAAATCTGCGCAGCAACAGTCGTGCTCTTAGTTCTCTTGCATCTCGCCAACGTGATGCCGCTTCTGAACAGATGTGGGTCGTCGATTCCTCACAGGTCGGCCTGCAATCCGTCCAGTACTATACTGATGCAACTAAAGTTGCTGCACAACGGCTCACCGAAACAGGCTTTGAACTCCTGCAACGTCGGCAGCAAGCAGAACCTGCGGCCACAAAAAAATCTTTGGAACATATCATCACTGCATCTAGATATATCGAAGATGCATCCCAACATCAAACCACCAGCATCCAGAAACTTTCTACTGCCCTGAAGGTGGCAACTCAGGTAACCGAACAGCTCGCTACTGGCGCAACATCCGCAACCGATGCCGCTACCCAGCTAGAACAAGTGGTTCAACAGCTACGCTCGGTCGTAGGTCAGTAAATTTGGATGTTTTGTCCTACAATGGAATAGCAATGCAGCTCTCTACGTATTAGAGAGAATATGGGTAGAGCCATCACTCGCGTGTGTCCCTACCCATATCTCAATCATTTCCCTCACCAGAATAGAAACCCGAGTTATACATCACGCCTATGCGCAACAACCTGAATGCCATGTTTAGGGCGAATCGTGATTGCAGGGACCAGTTCAAACGCTTGATCGGGCACCAATGTAAATCTCCATTTTTGAGCAAGAGTCGCCAGAATGAGACGTGACTCTACCAATGCAAAGACATTGCCTATACAGAGACGCTGACCTCCGCCAAAGGGAAAATAGGCATAGCGAGGCCGCTGTTGCTCGGATTGCTTCTCCCAGCGCTCAGGGCGGAAGACTTCTGGATCGGCGTAGAAACGAGCATCATGATGCACAACCCATGGCGATAGCAATACTACGGTGCCAGGTTTAATGACATACCCTCCCAATTCGTCCGCTTCCTGGCAATCGCGAAATATGCCCCAGACTGGAGGATAGAGACGTAACGCCTCGTTCACTATCTGTTCTGTATAGGTAAGGCGTGGCAAATCCTCTATCGTCGGCAGCCTGCCCCCCAATACATTCTCAAGCTCGCTAGAAAGCTTCTCCTCAACTTCTGAATGCTCGGCCAGCAAGCGCCAGGCATATGATAAAACGAGTGCCACCGTTTCATGACCAGCGATATAGAGATTGACCACCTCATCGCGCAATTGTTTATCGGTCATACGGCTACCATCCTCATCTTGCATATGCAACAACGTCGAGAGCAGATCGTCACCGTCGCCAGATCTCTGCCGATGTTCACTGATGATCTGGCGAATGATTGCATTCAGTTCAGAGAGTGCAGCATTGTATTGACGGTTGCCAGCGGTAGGAATCCAATCGGGATATTGTAGAGGGCGCACGGCAGCCGCGCTTACCTGCTCTATGAGAATATCAAGCGCCTTGCCAATGCGATGCACATCTCCCGTTGTCTCGCTATCAAAGAGCGTCTTCGTGACAATCTCCAGTGAGAGCTGCATCATCTCCTCGTGAATACTCAATTCCTGACCATTCTGCCAACGCCCCGACATGCGTTGAGACAATGCAACCATCGCGGCCCCATATGATGCAATGCGTTTCGGGTGAAAGGCTGGCTGCATCAATCGCCGCTGACGTAGCCAGAAGTCACCTTCGCTAAAGATTAATCCGTTGCCGAAGAGGCTCTTTCTGCGTTGTGTAAAACGGGATTTGCGATACTTCTTGTTATGCGTAACCAGCACCTGCTCAATAAGATCAGGATTACTGATCATATAAATCGCCGTCGTTCCCAGGCGTATCTGCATAACGTCGCCATATTCCTGAGCACAACGACGTAGATAGTCGAGTGGTTCCAGGACGAACGCACGTGCATTCCCGATAATGGGTTCCCCTTTGGGGCCTGGTGGTACAGAAGAGTGTGAAGTAGCCATAACTTTCTCGCTTCCATTTCAAAAAAATAGATGTGGTGGAAAAATTCTCTTACCAATAGAGAAGTGATAGATGCCCTGATTCGGGTAAGTGTTGTTTGCCAGTTGAACGGGGTAAATGGAGAAACTTCCTCGATGTCATGAGTGGGGCCAAAGATGATTGTCCCTAATTTTTAGAGATGGTGATGTTTGTCCGTCCTGGGGATATAATTGTGGTCTGGCGACTTGACCGCTTAGGTACTCACGGGTCTATAAGAGTACGATGCCCTGGAAAATGCAGAAAGGATTCCTTTTCCAATGATCCCACCACAGTTCGATGAACAATTTTTGGCATGGTTCCGTAGGAGGACGGAGAAAAGCTGGAGCTTGTATGAGCTAAAAGACTTTGACACAGACTGGCAAGTCTGGCAGGACTGGTTCGAAGGGTTGAGTGACCAGGAAGTTACTGAAATTGAACAGTACTGGCATGAGCTACGCTGGCTCGGCGGGTTGAGCAACCAAGAGATCACCGAAATTGAGCAGCACTGGCAATTGCAATTTCCGCCAGACTATCGCCTCTTTCTCAAAACGTTGCACTGCATGAATAAGAAAATAATCGGTTTCGATGAAGAATGTATGGGAATGAAGGAATATGATGATTCTACCTACTCAAATTGGCAAACTCACCAGAAAGAAATAGAAAAGAAATATGAATGGATTATTGAGGGAATGCTTTTTGATGTACAAAATGGGATATGGCGGCCAGGTTGGGGTGAAGAGCCAATAACAGCAAAAGCACAGGAGGCCAGGGTGCGAGAACTGGTTGCTGCTGCGCCGCGTATCATTCCTATCGTGGGGAACTGCTATCTACTCATCGAGCCCTGCCAGAGCGGGAACCCGGTATTGTCGATTCAGCAGACCGACATAATTGTTTATTCGCCTGATCTTTATTCCTTCTTTCTAAGCGAGGTTTCTATGCGATCCCCCCGAAGAAAGTTAACCGCCGCACTCAAAAAAAGAAAGGAAATCTGGCGCGAACGTCTACCACAGTATAAAACAATTCCTTTTTGGGGAGAATTTGTCTAGTTACAGACAGGCTCTCGCTGACAGTTTAGAGAAGGGTGGATGGAAAAGAGCCTGAGAGGGCACCTTGCTAGCCATCTGTCCAATCTAGTGCCAAAAAAACGCACAATTTATTTGAATTGCGGAAGCGCTATCTCCCATAAAAATTACAGAGTCCATCTTTTCTCTGTCAAATATAATAAATTGCTTTATGATCGATTTTTACACGTATCCTGGACCTACTAGTTTGTTGTTTGTATGATTGTTTTCCAACTGATATTTAGTAGCCTATGGCTATAAGAATAAAAGTAGTAGTCGACGTGAGACTACTACTTTGACCGCGCTGACTTCGTGCAGTGATACATGCCTTTCTGACTGTTTACACATCATTTCCCACGACTTCGTCATTGCTCGTTTCTACTGTTCCCCGTTCCAGATGGCTACGTCGCCGACTGTAGAGGAAGTAGATCGCCAGGCCGATTACGAGCCAGACAACAAAGCGTACAAGGGTAGTAAGCGGCAAACTCACAATGAGTACTATCGAGGCGAGAATGGAAAGAATTGGAATAACCGGTACGAATGGTACGCGATATCCGCGCTTCAGATCTGGTTGTGTGCGGCGGAGAACCAGTACTCCTACTGAGACCAGCACAAACGCTGCCAGCGTACCAATGTTAGTTAACTTTGCCACCACATCAATCGGTATAAAACCAGCGACAGCCGCAACAAACACACCAACAATTATGCTTGACAGGTAAGGGGTGCGGAAGCGTGGATGCACGCGTGAGAAAAGGCCGGGGAGAAGGCCATCACGCGCCATTGAGAAAAAGATGCGGCTCTGTCCATAAAGGAGAACAATCAATACCGTCGTCAAGCCACAGATAGCTCCAACAGAGATGATCGATCCAGCTACATTCAGGCCAACTAAGATCAGTGCATGTGACACCGGAGAAGCCACATTTAGCTTGGTATATGAGACCATTCCCGTCAGAACAATGGTTACCGCGATATAGAGAACGGTGCAGATCAACAAGCTTGCAAAG
This sequence comes from uncultured Chloroflexia bacterium, assembly GCA_963731415.1. GTDB lineage: Bacteria > Chloroflexota > Ktedonobacteria > Ktedonobacterales > Ktedonobacteraceae > JACDAE01. The sequence continues at coordinate 260,382 of CAVSVN010000007.1, read as the reverse complement.
ATACCAATTGGGAGATCCCTTGAAGGATTTTTCGTCTCCTCCGCCGAGGTTGAGATCTGATCGAAGCCAATGTAGGCAAAGAAGATGATGCTGGCACCCTGAAAGATGCCACCAACACCGAAGGGGAGAAATGGGTGCCAGTTCGCAGGATTCACATGTCCAACACCTACTACCAGAAAGAACGCAATCACTGCAAGTTTAACAATCACAATGACATTATTGACACGCGTGCTTTCAGATGTCCCAAGAATTAGCAAGCCAGTGACTAGCAGAATAATAATGATAGCAGGTAAGTCGACGATGCCCCCGGCAAAAGGTGACACGGTGAGCGCAGTAGGGAGTACAATTCCAAAAGTGCTTTTGAGGAAATCAACGACATAGCCCGACCAGCCAATGCTGACGGCACCCGCACCCACTGCATACTCCAGAATCAGGTCCCACCCGATAATCCAGGCAATTAATTCACCTAAGGTTGCATAGGAATAGGTATATGCACTTCCTGCAATAGGGACGGTGCTGGCAAATTCTGCGTAACAGATCGCAGCCAGGCCGCTCACAACACCAGCTAAAATGAATGAGAATATCAGCCCCGGTCCCGCGTACTGGGATGCCGCCACGCCGGTTAATACGAATATCCCTGTGCCCACAATGGCACCAATGCCAAGGAGTGAGATGCTGAACGCTGTTAAGGTACGTTTAAGTCCGTGTTCTTTGTCGCCACTTTGTTTCAGGATGAGGTCAATTGGTTTAATACGCCAGAGATCGCTTAAAGGTCTACTTGCCATGTACTTCTCCTGTTTTGTTCCTGGTGTTCAGCTAATGAGCGGTATGCCAGTCTCCCTCTTTAGAAGAGAGAAGCTTACTATCTCCCCTAAAGAAGTCCTATACACTGGTGGTGATTAGAATACGTTTTGTTAAGTCGAAGTGGTTACACAATAATGCATTTTCAGCCTAAAATGTTTGTTGGACATGAAAATGATGGAATTATTTATTCCGATAATGGTGAGTTAATAAATCATTTAGGGGGAAATTCAAATATGATGGTCAAAATAACTATGTGTAAAGCACATCCTTTAAGGAAGTGATACCATGAACACATCATAAAGTTTGATCTTCACATCCTCCAGTGCAATACCATATACTCCTCTGCGCCTATATGCCGCTTTGGGGAAAAGCTGCGGGTTTATAGAAAGATGGGGGATCTGTGCGGCAATATATTCTCCCGCTTCAATGCAAGGTTCGGTCACTCCTTTGATCTCAAGCACTGGCTGGCCTTTTGCATCGAAGAGCTTTGTGCCTTCAACCAACGTCTCGGTAAATTTTTCCAGTTCTGGACAGGCGAAACAGATATTGGCCTTGAGCCACGTCGGGTCGATAAAAGGTAACCCTAATGCATCAGCTATTACTCCAACCTCACGCGCATTTATAGCAGTGAATTGTCTGAGATTAGGCACAACCTCACCGTTACTACGTACACGCATTTGACCTGCATGAGTATCTCCCACAATTCCATAGTTGGGACTAAGAACAATTTCAGGCACCTGAACATTGACCGCATTCGCTATCTTGCTGATATAGAGCGCCGTCACCGTAAGAGTAAATGTATCCTTTTGCATGTTCTTTATTAGCTTTCTTTCATCATCCCAATCCTAGACTGGCCTGTCCATAGAGGGTTGTATGACGACCGCGCCGCACTTTTTCGCCTCTACGCATGTGACTTAATGTACGCTGTTGAGTGAAGCCATAACGCTCGAATAGACGAAGGGCAGACTCGTTTTGAGCGGAGACAAAAATGCCGGGCTTATTTTTGAATGGAAGAGTGAGTGCATGTGCCAGCAAACGTTCAGCATCCTCGACAGTATCAGCAACCCAGGGACCGAGAACGCTACTTTGCGCGATAAGATAGCCTGTAATCTCCTCCTCCTGGTTATGAGTAACCAGAACACGTTGCGAATTATCCGCCCAATACGATGCAAGCACTGTGGCCCGTTCGCTTCCAAAGGATGGTGCATCAAACACAAACAAACCGGGCAACTCTTCCCCACTAAGCACTCTACTCTCGTACGAGCCAGATTCACCGTGCCCATCATCCACATCTGATACATCGGAGTCACCTGCCTCCTCATCTCGCTCATCAGCATCAGGAAGTGGCTCCCTATCCTGTTGTAACACGACAGTTCTATCGTCTTCTACAAAACCATATTGTTCATAAAGTGCAGCTCCGACAGGAGTAGCATCAAGCAACACAGTTGGGCATTCACACGTATCCAGCCAGTTTAGAATATGCTCCAGCAACCTGTGCCCAATTCCCTGTTTTTGTACGGCAGGCTGGACCGCCATGAGGCCAATATAAGCAAAAGAAGCATACTTCTTGGCGGCACCAAAACCGACGATAGTGCCATCCTGCTCCGCTACAAAGGATCCGTCTGGCTGCAATGCAAGATAGCGTTGCAGAGTATTCTTTCTGCTTTGCAGCAGACCATATGCCGCCGTGACCACCTCGTCAGTGGCACCAAGCTCACCTGGCGTTAAGAGATGAATAGAAGTGTTTACCATCGTACTATCATTCCCCATATGGAATCCAGATATTCTTGACCTGAGTCGCCTCGCGCAAAAACTCCTGCCCTTCCCCTTGCAGAGTATCCAACCAGTTACGATACTGCCCATAGTTGACCCAGGTACGCTTCATATTGCCAGCTGATGCCAGTTCCACACGCTGCGATCCCTCCGCACTTCCAAAATACCATAGCGCATCCACATCGTCGTGTTCTGCCAAAACCTGACATAACGTATCACGCTCTCCTGTAACGATATTGACAACTCCAGCGGGCAGATCTGAGGTTTCAAAAACCTGGTAGCAATCGGTCGCACTCAGTGGAGCTACCTGGGATGGGACAACGACAAGCGTATTGCCCATCGCAATAGCTGGGGCCACCAGCGAGATAAAACCAAGCAAGGGCGACTCGTCGGGACAGGCTATGCCAATCACGCCGATTGCTTCAGGCAGCGCCAGCGTCACTCCGCGTAATGGTGGTCGATGCACACTTCCCTCGTACTTATCCGTCCAGGCAGCGTAGCTAAACAGGCGCGAAAGGCGACCTGTACTTCATTGATCGCATCAGCATAGCTGCATCCCGTCTGCTGCACGATGCGCCAGGCAAATTCATTCTCGCGTATAGAAAGATTTTCCGCGATATAGTAGAGAATCTGTGCTCGATTGTGCGCGGTACTATTCGCCCATCCGCTCGCTTTATGCGCAGCTTCGACTGCATTGCGTATATCCTTGCGGTTGCCCTCCCCAACTTCGCCGATAACATACCCTACCGAGTCATAGATTACGCGACTATAGCCGGAGTCCGGACGCGTCTGTTTGCCTGCTATAAAGAGCTTGGGCGTGCGATCAATAACGGGTATACGTTCAAATGTGGCGCATCATCCAGTTCATCTTCATCATCGATCTCTCTATCAACATCATTAGAGGAAGCTTGCACATCATCTGTAGAGGACTTCGTCAGAATCGCATTGTTTATATTCCTCAGCAGTTGCTTGACCTGTTCTGCCTCCCAGGCAGGTCGTACATATTCATAGAGACCTTCTTTCCCTCCCTCACGCCCAAAACCGCTCTCACGATACCCACCGAAACCACTGGATGCATCGAACAGATTGGTGCAATTGATCCAGATGCTGCCCGCTTTGAGCTTCGGCGCAATATCAAGGGCAAGATTGATATTCTCACTCCATACGCTCGCTGCCAGACCCATAGCGCGTATTATTCGCCAATTCTACCGCCTCAGCAGGTGTGCGGAACGTCATTGTAACCAGCACGGGACCAAAGATTTCGACCTGAGCGAGCGTTGCAGCAGGGGTAACGTTGGTAAAGAGTGTGGGTGGAAAGAAGTAGCCATCGGTCGGACAGGCCCATGATGGTTGCCACATCTGCGCCCCCTCTTCAACACCTTGAGCGACCAGGCGCTGAATTTCTTTTAATTGAGCGGACGAGACAATAGCTCCAATATCAACAGCCTTGTCCAATGGATTTCCTATACGCAGACGCTCCATACGCGCACGCAAACGCGCAATCAGGGTATCAGCAATATTTTCCTGCACGAGTAGACGTGAACCTGCACAACAGACCTGCCCCTGATTGAACCAGATCGCGTCGACCACACCCTCTACAACGCTATCCAGATCGGCGTCATCGAAGACGATAAAGGGAGACTTGCCGCCCAGTTCGAGCGAGAGCTTTTTGCCAGAACCCGCTGTTGCACGCCGGATACTTCGTCCCACGTCGGTAGAGCCAGTAAACGCTATTTTTTTGACATCGGGATGGCGCACCAAAGCTTCTCCAACCTGTGTCGCCTCCCCTGTCAGGATATTAATGACGCCGGGAGGTAGCCCTATCTCCTGCACGATCTCAGCAAACTTCAGTGCAGTGAGCGGTGTATAACGTGCGGGTTTGAGTACAACGGTGTTTCCCATCGCGATAGCGGGTGCAATCTTCCAGGCCAGCATGAGCAGAGGGAAGTTCCAGGGGATAATCTGGCCCACGACGCCTACTGGCACATAACCAGGCAATTCAGTCGCCATCAGTTGTGCCCAACCCGCGTGATAGTAGAAATGGCGAGCGACCAAGGGAATATCGAGATCGCGCGTCTCTCGTATCGTTTTGCCGTTATCAAGCGCCTCCAGAACAGCCAGCAAACGCGATGTTTCTGAATGTGACGTGCGAGAGCATAGAGATAGCGTGCGCGTATATGGCCGGGCGTTTTACTCCATGTCTCGAAGGCCGCACTGCCGCCGCAACAGCCGCATCGACATCCGCACTATTGGCCGAGGCAACCTGCGCCAATGCTTTACCAGTAGCGGGATTAATACTCTCAAGGTACTGGCCACTTGGCAGGTTGTGTCCACTGATTATTGATAAACAGGCCAAACGGCTGGTGTTCTTGAATCCATGTCAAGGCCGTGAACTGAGTCACTCTCTGGTGCGGGACCATACTCCATGGTCTCAAATATATCCATTACGCTCATAATTCTCTTCTCTCCTCTGATACACTTGAGCACGAGATATTCGGGTCTCTATCTAGACCATTGGATTATGATGTGCCGCCGCATAATGACCGGTGACGAAGTACGAGAGTTGGCGTTCGATATCCGAGAGCAGGCCGCTTGCACCAATACGGAACAGCGAGTTGTTTAACCAGTCGTTGCCCAGTTCTTCCTTCATCAAAATAAGCCAATCAAGTGATGATTTGGCGGAACGGATGCCGCCCGCGGGCTTAAAACCGACCTTATAACCAGTCTGCTCATAATAGTCACGAATGGCACGTACCATAACCAATCCTACCGGAAGCGTTGCGTTCACCGCCTCTTTTCCAGTAGAGGTCTTGATAAAATCTGCCCCTGCCATCATACAGACAAGGCTAGCCATGCCCACATTGCGTAGCGTGGCAAGCTCATGAGTCGCCAAAATCGTCTTCATATGTGCATTTCCACAGGCGACACGGAATGCACGCACCTCCTCATAAAGCGCCTGCCAGTTGCCAGTCAGCACATGTGAACGCGAGATGACAATATCAATCTCGCCCTGCACCAGCTTGCACAGATGCCTCAATCTCCTGTAACTTCTGCTCAAACGGATTTTGCGCGGCAGGAAATCCAGTCGAGACGGCGGCCACCGGAATGCTCGAACCATGCAATGCCTCAACTGCTATTGGAACCAGGTTATGGTAAACACAGACCGCACCAACCTGCAACCGTTTCGACCCCTAAACTTGCCAGGAGATCGGAGCGTACAGGTTGCCGTGCTTTCGCACACAGGCGCAGACACATTGCCCGGTGTATCATCGCCTGCCAGCGTAGTCAGATCGATGCAGGTAATCGCGCGTAAAAGCCACGCCGCCTGCCACTCTTTCTTTACGGTACGCCGTGTACTCAAAGTCGCAGCACGTCGCTCAACGGCGCTTCGATTTATATGCACGCGCCGCACCCAATCCATATCCAGCGGCATACCTGGATTGCGCGTTGTCTCATTTATTATGATGGAGCGCTGTCCAGTCTCTAAATCTTCTTGTTGATTTATTGTTGTCATAACTCATCTTCCCTTTTAGCCAGCAGGTAGCATTTACATCTTCGTATTTCTACGTACACCACCAGGTGCCGCGTTTCCTGAGAAGCCCCTGTCCTTCCAGACATGGGGAGTCGTCACAATCCTATCTTCATGCATTGTAGATGGCAATGTCAAGCGTTCCCATACGTTATGACACAGCGACGGTGCTCATACAGCAGGGATAGCATGAATTCAAGCTTATCCACAGAAGATCGTCCTCTCTCTTAAATCTCACAAATGCGCACCGCAAAAACGCCCTGTTTCATCGTCTATTCACAAGATAAACCGTTCTATGTAACAGGCTTTTACTCTATAGTTCTTATTCCTCCATAAAGCGTACCGATACGAAACAAGAGAAAAGTTATAGCTCTATTATCCATACCTCACGCACGGAAAAGTGTGCATCATGAGAAAGGGAAAGCAATGACTTCACCCATTGTCTGCCTCGTTACCATTCACGGCGTCGGATTTGAGCAAGCACCAATCCTCGATGCAGATGGCAATACCATCACTGCTGGCTATGCAGATCCTCTTCATGAGCATCTGAGTGAGTATCTAGATGAAACGTGGCTTAGCGATGATCCACTACGTCATCGCAGGAAGCGTGGCGAAGCTGGCCCTATCTATGTCAGTAGCGTCTGGCCCCCTGATAGCCACAAACGCGAAGATGGCCTTAAACGCCTGGGAACCTGGGACGAACTTCATTTTAGAGCAGTCGATGGTTCCAATGCTCCACTTACTGACGGCAAAGGCAGAATCAGCCATATCGCCCTGGTCTATTCAGAACTAGAGGGACGGGGACCTGAGGTCGGTGCTACAGTAGAAACTCTGAGCAGAAGTCTCCTGCACCTTCCACATTATGCCAATGTGACCGAGATGGTGCGTATGGCTTTTGCCGATACACTACCGTTGTGGGACCAGTTGCTTCAGCTCTGGAATAACAAAACGAGCAACACTAAAGCACTAGACCATACCACCCCAACACCCAGCCTGACTATCCGCTCAGAATTTAAAAAGCACGCAGTCCATAGCGGTGATGGGCAACAACACCCGCTCTCCGGTATGATCGCTGTCCTCAGGCAACTGGAAAACGATGTTGCCGCTTATGTCTGCCATAACGAGCTACGCGAACGTGTACGCAACTTTGTGCTGGATGCCTTTCTACGCCTGGCCAGTCGAGATGATGTGGAAGGCATCATCATCAATTCGCATAGCAACGGGACGGTTGTCGCTCTTGATATTCTACGCGACCTCCCTCCATTCGCCGCTAGAAAAGTGCTGGGACTCATTACTGCTGGTAGCCCATTACGCAAGTATACCGATTTTTTTACCTGGGGCGAACATATGTCAACCATCCCCAGCATAGAGCAGTGGGTAAACTTCCTCGATCCTAAGGATCCCGTTGCCGACCCATTGGCCCCTGATTCCTCGTGGAAACGTGGCACACCTAAACCTCATACGCTAACCGGCTTGTACAAAACACTTGATCCCGCCAGTGGTGAGATCTCGCCCATGAAGATCGATGATCGAGAGGTCGACAACCTTAAAAACAGCAGCGGTGGCGATCTGCAGGCGCACAACTATTGGGACAATAAAGAGCAATTTGTCCAACCACTCTCAACCATCGTAAAAGATCTGGCAAGCAGCAATTCACTTGTACTGAGTGAGCACTGATATCGTTCGCTAGCCACGCCACTTATCGATCCATCTGGCCCACTGTTCGGCATAGTGGGCCAGCGTGCGTAACCTGGCAATAGCAAGTGGAGTCTCGCGTATACCCAGTTGCCGCTCTTCCTCATCGATAATCGACTCACCCAGGGAACGGCGCATATTGAATACCAGCCAGCCCAGCCAGATCCCCATCACACCGTGCAATGCATCAATGCCTGCATCTCGCACTATACCACCCGCATTCACGTAGCTTTCCATCATGGCGGCAAAGGTATCTTCTCTCAACACTCCACCGGCCAATCCACTCCAATCCAGAGCGCCACTGACCAGTTCCATTGTTGGATTGACCAGGCCAGCCGCCTCCCAATCGATCAGCCAGGGGGTATGTTCATTCTGCCAGATTACATTTTTTTGTCCAGGGTCACGATGACTGGCGACATACGTCTGGCTCAATCTTTCACCTGCCTGCTCACTTAGCCTGCTCCACTCAACCAACCGATGCATCACTGCACGCACTGGAGTCGCCCAGGGAATGCCAGCATCATAGGCATGAACGGTGAGCAGATCCCAATCATCATCATGAACGTGTTCCCACTCTGGTTGCGGCAATTCGGGAAACTGAAGATTGAGCGCATGCATATGCCCTAGAAGCGTGCCTATCTGTCGAGCATATTCAGGTTCCACAGCTTCAGAGGAGAGTGTTTTGCCTTCGATCCAGCGATACACCATCACCGTGCTACCCTCAATCTCCTGTACAGGATCTCCATCACAAGTGAGTGCTGCAACAGCGGGAATGCCATGAGCAGCCATTGCTTCTGCGATGTGTTCGCTGAGGCGATAAATAGCACGAATATGAGGCTTTTGTAGAATAGCAGGGTTCAGTTGCTTGATGGCAAACGTTCCTTGCGCCGTATCCAAGCGCCACACCCGATGCAATAGTCCACCCGAAACAGCCTGGAGTTCCACAAGTGGATTCCCCAGGCCATAGACTTTACAAAGCAACTCTACGTGCAATACATCCATCAATCAACAGCCCGATCTACGCGCTAAAACGCGCTTTCTGTCCTTCGTGATAAGGGGCAAGGGCAGCATTTGCGTTGACAATCGTTTGCAGGCGCTCCACCAGTTGCGAGAACATCTGTGTTGGAATAGTGAGAACCAGTTCGGAAGGCGTCAGACCCATGTATGTACGTGCGCCGATACAGCCAAAGCTCATAGAGGTTTCGCCTGTCTGCATCGTACGTGGAATCACCGCACAGGTCGGGCGTCCAAAGGCACTCTGTCCGCCCTGTAGCCAGTTCATATTCCCCAGGGCTTCAGCTACCAGCATCGCCTGTTGATTATTCAGAACACAAAGTATCACATCGGCCTCAACAGGGAATTCGTCCAGCCGACCATAAATAATGTTCTGATGCGGCTTTTTGACTATAGGCAATGCACTGACCTCAGCGGGTGAAAAGTATTCCACACTCGCCATTGTCTCCACCAATACGCCCGCACGCTGCTGGGCTTCCGTTGGCATAGCAAAACCCATTGTCATCATACCAATCGGACACTCCTTATGATCGTCACCTGTCGCATAGAACACTCCCTTTTCACCTAGCCGCCAGAACGTACAGGCGGATGGTACAGGCGTTTCCTGATGTTGAATACCTTCAGGCACCTCTTCTACAAACGCTAATCCGACAGGCATATGCTGCAATTGCAAAGACTCAATAAAACGCTGTGTCTGTTCCTGGTACAAAATAATGCTCCCTTTTCGTTGTTACTTTTCTCTCTAGAGCAGCTATGAGGAAACAGTTTCCTTCATAGCTGCAGTTCTTGCCTTACAATTCTATCACGTCGCGCTCCGTCAGGTCTAAAGAGATGTAGGACTTTTGTGAAACACTCTCTTACATAGATTTATATGTGACCGGGCATTCTAGAAAGAGATGGGTCATCTGACCCATGCATCTTTCCCACTAGCACTCTATACTGAGACAAACAAGAGTAGAGATAATTTTTTGTAAGAAAGAAGGATTTCAGATGAGAAAACAGCAGTCATCTTTTATAATACTCATTCTATTCATTCTTCTCTTGCTCGCTATTTCACCACTTATCTGGCAGCAGCTTAGCACTGTTATTGCGCATCCATAAACGGGAACATTACACTTTATATTTCGCTGTCAGCCTTTTGATCCAATTACTCTGCTTCTCCGATGGCACAAAGTTCTTCTTCTGCAAACGCTTCGTCATATCGTTGATAAATTCGCGCTCCTGGCTACTGACACGCGAAGTATCAACATCGAGCGTATCAAAAAGGGTTTTGAGATGCTCCACATTCAGGCGCAATGATGTAAGATCAGGCACCGCATTATGTGCTTCCGGTGTCTGAGACGCCTGCCATCGGTCATAGGCGGAATGATCTTTGTTGAACGCTCCCAGTCCTGCCAGCTCATCGGCACGCTCATTATGTAACTGCCCTGCATGACCACGCACCCATTCAAAGGTGGGCGGTTGCTTACGATAACGACAGAGTTCACGATAGATCTCCCATAGATCGGGGTTCGCCTTCATCTGGTATGTGCCCATGGCAACCTTGATGGTGTACTCACTGTCGCTATAGATCTTAAGAGGGAGCGTCGGTGGTGCAAGTGACAAGACAGCCAGTACGGCGGAAATCTCAGCACGGTTATTGGTTGTGGTTGGCGACTTCGGAATATGTCCATAGCTTTCCAGACAAGGTGCGCCAGGAGGAATCATACCATCGACCGCATCGGCTGCTGCCCAGAGTAATGCAGACCAACCAGCAGGCCCACCAGGATTTTTGATGCACGCCCCATCAGTATAAGCTACCACGCCCTTTGCATCCAGGGCAGGTAATGCAGTACGTATATCGGTATCGAGAACAGCATCCAGCACGGAATGCCATTCTAACGAGTGATTGATGATACTCAAAACTTTTGTCCTTGTCTACAAGGTAGCGCCGAGAGAAAACGTATCGCAACCTTCTCATATCACGCATTAAACACGACAATCTCATCTTCAATAAGATACAAAAAAAGTATCACTTTGTCAATACCTTTATTTCTTTTAATATCATTTCATTTAATGAAATATATATAATAACTTAAAAGATCAATCCTCATTCAGGCGCAATATCTGTCCTAAAGCAACTCCTAAGGCACTGCGTCTCATCAAAGCGACTGCCAGCAATGCCAGTAGTATCAGCGACACTACGACCATGCCTAACTCCGGTGGGATTACCGTATGAGCTGCTGGCGTGTTCTGCCAGGAGAAGAGATCCTGCACTCCACTTGCGAGAGTATCCCCTCCTGCGGCAGTGCCCTTTGGGAGAACGGGAGTGAGCACCAGTGATGGTAAAGCCAGGAACGCCGCGAGCAGTCCGAAGAGCGTGCCCAGCACTATTGATGTGCCGAAGATCAGTGCTTGCTCCCAACCCAGGACTCTCGCGAGTTGGGTTGGGGTACTCCCCAGAGCCCGCAGGACTCCAAAGAGGAGTTGTCTTTGCCGCATTTCCATCAAGGAAGCTATCAGGCACCCGATCCAGGTCAAAAGTAATGGAACAAATGTGCCGAGAGCGAGGATGCCAACGAGGTTACGATTTAAGGGATTGTGGGCCAAAGCTTGTACAGTTGCCTGCCGATCATAGAATGTGGAGAGATGAAGTGGACCCGTCTCCAACGTCTGTCGTATATGTTGCCAGCTTTGTGCCCTTCCATCCGTCTTCAGCCAGATAGAGTTGATCGGCGCAGATGCGGCTTGGACAGCACTGGCATCAGTTGATTGCGCCTGGTAGATGAGGTTATAGGTTGAATAATCAACCAGGATATTCGTAGCGGGCATTTCATCAACTTCTGCGACGACGAAGATTGCTATCTGGCCTATGGAGTCTGTCTGCGGTAAAGGTCTGGCCTGGCTGTACCTGTAGTTCCTGCGCGCTTGTTGTATCAATCACAGCTGGAATGGCGTCGTTCGGGGCCTCCAGCCATGCATCCTTCAAGCCAGGAAACTGAGAGGGATTCTTCAAATGATCAATGAGCATTTTTTGCTGTGCAGATGTATCCAGGCCAGGCCATATGACGGTATGCATGAACCTTTGGGGATCAATCGCGAGCATCTGCATCTCACTGTTTCCATTATTGACTTGCACTGTTTCCATGTCTCCTAGCGCAACAGAGGTCATGCCCTGTACATGCTCATAGGCATTCTGCACGTTTCCAATCTGGTCGGGAGTCAGCGCATGAAGCAATGAGCCACTAAAATCTGCTCCTGCCCAATATTGGGCTGTGTCGTTGATATGTTGCGTTTGTGAGGCATTGAAGACCATGGCAAAAACGACAAATGCAGTGGTGAGCAGGAGTAGCAAGGCCGTACGCTGTCGCTGTCGAGGGGCATGCGCCATTTGCGAGAGTGCGAGCATTGACGCGATTCCTCTGTTGCGTTGTGTGAGTTTTGTTCCCAGGCGCAGCAGGAGTGGGAAGAGTCGTAACAAGACCAACATACAGGCCATCACGAGACAGATTGTTGCCGTCAGGACGAGTGGCGATTTTACCTGCACATTGACTGCCGGATCAAAGATGCCTCGGCTGGTCAGATACAGCGAAAATCCGTAGACGGTCAGCGCAATCACGATTCCAACGAGGTCGAGATACCAGCGTTGCCACCATGGTTTGCGTGTCTCCCGCGTTGTCTCCTTACGCAACGAGAGGTAATCAGTCCTGGTTGCCTGAAAGAGCATCAGCCCCATCGCACACAGGGTAACTGCGGTACTCACGAATGCAAAGCCAGCTAGACTCCAAAGAGTCTGCCAGGGATGATCGCTAAGTAGGAGGAGTCCAGCCTGATCTTCTGGTTGGAGTGTCAGGCGGGTGAGCACAATGATCACTGGGATCGCCAACGCCATTCCTGCCAGCAAACCGATGGTATTGATGAGCAGAGCACGTTTGAGAAAAGCAGCGAAGATCTGGTACCGCGTGGCTCCTCGGCTGCGCAGAAGAGCTATTGTACTGGTTTCGCGTTCGACCAGGAGCCCGACCATGAAGTTCAGGAACAGTAGGAGCAGGGCGATGATAAGCAACAGAGGTACAGAGAATTGGGATACTGGAGACGATGATACTCTGTTGATACTCCTGTAACGCGCCGACTGGGGTTGTGATTGTTGAGAGTGTTAATGTGCCTCCTGGTTGTCTGGTCTCTTGTTCCAGGCTGAGTGAGGAGAGTGTGGCGATCAAATTATCGAGTTGCAAGCTGGTTACCGTCTGATCGATGGGATAGTTCCACGTCACGCTTCCTGTCAGGACAGAGCTTCCTGGCTGCTGCATGCGGCGAGAAGCATCAAGGGCCAGCGCCAGCCCTTCGGTAGAGGTGAATGCAGTGGCTGTACCACTCGTCAGGTTTTTCGGATCGCTATAGTAGAAAAAGTTGGCTCCTGGTGGCAGCAGCGTCGTAGCGCTGCCTCGTGGTTGGAAGAGACCAACGAGCCTCATGTCGAGGGGATAGCCCTGTGCTCTCGTCAGTACATCACCCACATGGGCATGCAAATAATTCGCCGCCTGGGGCGTAAGCAGGATTTGAAGCGTTCCACCTTGCTGAGGAAGATGGCCTTGCAGCATCCGCACCTGATCAGCCAGAGCTCCTGCTGAAATGCTCACAAACGTCAGGGAAGAGGCCGGGGTGGATTGTGCAGGTGTTCCTTGTGTCGGTTCGATGTGTGCCATGCTCAATGTCACAATGGGAGTTGTGTGGAAGTAAGAGCCTGCATGTCCAAACACGACCTTATTTAAGGTGTTTGTTCCCTGCGCCAATGCAGCCTGTACCTGTCCTAATGGGACAGTATCGGAGGAGCTATTGGTCGCTACTGCCATACGGTTTTCAGGGAGGGTAAGTACATCGTGCAACCCGGCAGTCGCTGCAACCTGCGAGAACAGAGGCACAACACACACGAAGAGGACCGAGATCAATACGCCCACCTGGGTCAGTCCCAGCGTGCTCCATGATCGGCGCAGCGGCGTCAACGTCCGTCCCAGTTCTATTGCGTGCCGCGGTCCTGATCGTTTCTCTATTCGTTCTTCCTGATGGGACAGGTGTACACCCGCATGTTGCTTCTCGGGTGGCAGCAGAGCTTCCTCTCTGTAGTCTTCACTCAAACGCAGCATACGTGCAGGCGAGAGCCGTATGACCATCGTTGCCGTGAGTCCAATCCCTGCGGCGCACAGCAAGACGACCACTCCCAGGCCAATGACAACGGTTGAGGGGATGATTGTCTGGAGCGGTGGAGTCGACTGCAACTGAAAGAGGTCAAGCGTAAACACACTCGTAATCTCAGCAGGCAAGGCTATGCCAGAGAAGACCACGTCAGGGAGCGTTAAGGCCGTAAAGCCCGCGCCACATCCGACCCCCAGAATGAGAGCGAAAGTGTAGATGATTACTTGTTCGCAACTCAGCAACAGGGCCAGTTGGGCAGGTGTGCTGCCCAACGCGCGTAAGACGAGCAGGCTACGTAGCCGCGTGCGCACATACGACCAGGCCGAGACAAGGCAACCAATCCATGCAAGCAGGAGTACCAGGCCAAGTCCCAACTCCAGCATACAGAGCAGATTGAGGAGGAGCGGGTCATTCTGGAGCGTCGCGAGCACCCTTTGATGAGAGATAAGGGGATGGAGCACAAGTGGCCCTGATGAGAGCGTTTGTTGGACATGTCTCAGTGAGGCACTATCCTGCCGGGTATGGAGCCAGACCATTGTGGGAGGCAGGGGAATTCCTTGTGGAATGATCACGTGGTAAGCAGCGTTAAAACTGGCGTAATCGACGAGGATGCCCAGGTCCGCTGAAATATTGGGAACCCCTGGCAAGTAGGATACCTCTCCGCTATCAATAAAAGGCACAGCTCCGTTAGAGTCCAGAGCACTCATGAAGAAGCGCTTGCCAATCGAGAGATGCAGGAGGTTCCTGGTCGCTGTACTGACGATTGCTGGGATGGGAGGGAGTGCTTCATGCAAACGACCCTGTTGTGCTTTTGCCAGATCTGCCGTCAAGGCCCTTCGCTGATCAGGGAGATGCACGAACAGAGCCTTGAGGGTGGTGAGATTGTCACCATGCGGCCAGGTGATTGAGTTTCCAATGCTGCCCGGATCGGTGGCGATGACGGTCAACGAGGTTGTGCTCCCTGCACTCTGAAAACTTTCGTCTCCAATGGAGGCTAAGGTGGCAGAGAGCACACCAGGGATGTTGCGATATGCTGCTTCCTGCTGCTCAAACGTTCCGCTCAATGCGTTCGCAGAAGGAAGAAATCCGCTAAAATCGGCTGACGCCACATAATTGGATAGATCCACAGCCCGTTGTGCCTGTGTGGCCAGAAAAACCTGGGCAAACAGGGTAAATGCTATCGTGAAAATCAAGAACAGGGTCGTACGCATAGCCTGTCGGGGGGCACGTGCCATCATCACCAACGACAACATCATCGTTATCCCCCGTCCTTGTGCTGCCAGCTTTGCACCCAATTGAATCAGATGGGACAAGAGGTGCAAGGAGAGCAGCACGGCTCCCACGCAGAAGAGCGTTGTCGCGACCAGCATACAGGGGGCGACCAGTACCACCTGCAGTTGGGCCGTAATGATACCAATTGAGGTGAGGTAGATGTAGAGTCCATATGTCAGCACACCCAGCAGGGCCACGACTCCATCAGCAAAGAGACGCCGCCAGAGCGAATGTTGCACTCCTTCTCCCAGCGTCCTGCTACGTCCGAGTGTGCTGTTCCTGAGGGTGCGCCAGACAGCCAGACACATGGTGAGGACTCCCAGCAGAGCCGCTATCCAGACATACCATCCCAATGCGAACAGCATTCCCCAGGGAGTGGTTGGCAAGACGTTGAGGGCGGTTTGAGTGATCGATGGGAACAGAGTGATGACCATTGCGCGTATTATGAGTGGGATCAGGAGTGGTCCAATGAGCACCGTGAGAAGGCCAAGGAGCAGGCTTTGCACAACGAAGATCAGGAAAATCTGTCTGAGAGTGGCACCCCGACTCCGCATAAGCGCGATTGCTTCGGCTTGTCGTGTGACCAGCAGTTCAGTCATGAGCGTGACAAAAAAGAGGATCAGCCCTATCATGAAACTTAACAACGTGAGCACTGGCAATTGTACCACCGTTGTGAGGTTTTTAAGCGTCGCATTGATCATGGTAAGCGTCGTGTTATCGATGCGGGCGTTATCGACGAAGAGACTAATAAACCGAGAAGGCTCGACATTAGTGAGATAATCTAAGTGTGGTTGCAATTCGTTGATCGTATCGCTGTTGATCGCGGAAATATCTAACGGAAAATAGACAGAGAGATACGCTCCAGAAGGGAATTGAAGCGTCCCAGCCCGGCTTTCTGTGTGTGAAAGGTGATCGAAGAGCGCAAGTAGACCGGCATTTGAGGTGATGACGTTATCAGATGAGGGACCATTGGATGGAGGGAGGTAATTCAGCTCATCGCCGTGCCAGAATGGCTCTTCAAAGGCTGTTGCACTCAGATTGGACAGGATGCCCACGACCTTTAAGGTGATGGGAAGAGAAATCATGGGAGGAACGCTTCCCTGAGCAGGGGTAATCTCCGTAGCATCGATCGTATAAGTAGAACCGATATGTGCTCCAAGCGCTGCGGCATTATCCACAGTCAGCGCGATTTCCAGGACCGTATTCGTTGCTTTCCCTGTCGTCTGCGGTAATCTGCCCCGAAGGAGGTGAATATGTGAAGCGATATGTCCTGTATCGTAGCCATGAATGGTTAATAACTGATTCGAGAGAGAAGTCTGGCCATTACTCTGATACACAGGAGTAGAGTCGATATGGATAGAGACATCGGGAGGGAGATCAAAAAAGGGGCTCCCCTGTTGTTGATAATCCAGTTGTAATTGTTGAAGCGTTTGATTGATCACTGAAGAGTTGGGGATCTCAATCGTTGCTTGCACGGATGAAGATGAGTCGAAACCTGAATTGACAAATGCCGAACGCATACTTGCCGTTGTATTGACTTTTGCAAATAATGGCAGAGCACCAACCAGGAGAACTGCCGCCATCATCCCGACTGCAACGAGTAGAAAGATTCTCCATACCTGCCTTATTTGCCACAGTGCGAGAGTTACGAGAGCGTGTAGCGTTTTTTTCCTGGGCTTACCAGTTCCTCTCGAAACCACAGTTCGCATGGTATCCCTCCATTCTTCCCTTGCTTGTATAAGGTCAGAAATTCTGGCGGCTTTAATAAAAATCTTTTGAGGTAGAGAACAAGCAGCGTTGTTTAGGTACTTTTTCCTCTTCAAGGAAAAAGAGGGTAATGATAATTTTACTGTTTATGTCGTGCCTACTGATATCGAGATTTGTTTCAGAATAATCACACGGATATTATGGGAAACAAGTTCATGGATTAACGCAATTTTTTGATTGTTTAAATCCTATTTTTCTGTTGATATCCTGATATACGCGATTGTTTTCCCCAATTTTCTCCTGTGTCTTCTTAATCTTATGATACCCGCAAATAGTATACAGTTTGTTATGGTTATACGCAACATATAGCCCTTGAGTATTAATGGATACTGTTGCTAAATTGCTGAAGGTGCAAATCAGACGAAAATTTGTTACGATAGAGATCAGATGAAGAATGAAACCAGCTCGTAGATAAAAAGGAGAGTCCATATGTCGATGCATCCCCACGCAATTGGTTCTATCCCCGATGAAACAGTTCGGGTAGCCCACGCAGTCTTTCCCCGTGGTAACATGTATCTGACCATGCGGGATCAGGTAGGTACCCTGTACGAAGATCAAAACTTTGCTGCTCTCTTTCCCAAACGAGGGCGGCCCGCTGAAGCCCCCTGGCAACTCGCACTGGTTTGCGTGTTCCAATTTGTTGAAGGGCTCTCTGATCGACAAGCAGCAGAGGCTGTTCGCAGTAGAATTGACTGGAAATATGCCCTCTCGCTGGATTTAGCCGATCCAGGCTTCGACTTCTCTGTCCTCTCGAAATTCCGGGCACGCCTGCTTGCAGGATCGGCTGAGATGATTTTGTTAGAAACCATGCTGGAACGGTTCAAGGCTCAAGGCCTGCTGAAAGCACGAGGCTAAGCAGCGAACCGACTCCACCCATGTGCTCGCAGCCATTCGTACCCTCAATCGGCTTGAATGTGTTGGAGAGACATTGCGTGCAACTCTCAATGGGGTAGCTAGTATCGCGCCTGAGTGGCTACGTGAGCAGGCCGGCACCTGAGTGGTTTGATCGCTACAGTACCCGGATTGAAGAGTCTCGCCTCCCCAAAGGGAAAGAAGCCCGAACGCTGTATGCCGAACTGATCGGAGCAGACGGTTCCCAGTTACTCTCCGCCCTTTATGATCCCTCAGCCCCAGCTCTTCTCTGCGAGAGCTTCCTGCCGTCCAGACACTTCGACAAACATGGGTCTTTCAATACTTCGCAGAGGAAGGACAGTTGCGCTGGCGCAAAGCCGAAGATTTACCTCCTGCCGGGCTGCGCTTTGATTCACCCTATGACCCAGAAGCACATTTTGGTAATAAACGCTCGATGACCTGGACGGGATACAAAGTTCATCTCACGGAAACCTGTGAGGATGAGGAGATCCACCTGATCACCCATGTGGAAACAACCGCCGCCGGGATCACCGATAGTGAGCTTTCCGCCCCCATTCATGACGCCTTAGCAAAGAAAGATCTTCTGCCAAGTGAACATTTCCTGGATTCTGGCTATGTCGATGCCGACTTGCTGGTGAAAAGTCAGCGCGATCTCGGTATTGAGGTCATTGGTCCTATGAGGCCCGACTCCAGTTGGCAGGCCAAGGCTGACCAGGGCTATGATCTGACGCATTTCACGGTTGACTGGCAGACCCACCAAGTGGTCTGTCCTCAGGGAAAGCTCAATACGTGCTGGACTCCGCATTTGGATGCCTGGGGCACGCCAGTCATCAGCGTCAAGTTTTCTCGAACCGATTGCCGCCTCTGCCCAGTTCGTTCCTTGTGTACCAAGGCAGCGGAGGTCACCCAGGCACATGACCTTGCGCGTGCAGACTGATCATGAGACTGTTGCAGCGCGTTCGGGATCTGCAAACCGACTCCTGAATGGAAGACACGTTATGAGCGCAGAGCTGGCATCGAGGGAACCATTTCGCAAGGGACACGCGGCTTCGGATTACGCCGCTCCCGCTACATCGGTGAGGCGAAAACACACCTGCAACATATCTTGACAGCTGGAGCTCTTAATCTGGTGCGCTTTGCCGCTTGGAAGGCGGGGGTTCCTCATGCCAAGACTCGCACCTCACGGTTTGCTGCACTAAAGACTCCTGAGCTGAGATTGGCAATTTAGCAACAGTATCATTAATGAAACGAAAAACAACGCTAAGGAAACTGTCCCTCCATTGAGGGAATGAGGTTGGATGCTTCACTTCATTCCTGCTTGTCAGCCTTCACTATATACTCGTTTTTTGTATTTACCCAGCGTTGTGCGAATGGCTTCGACCTAAAAGGAAGGGACGCTCCCTTCTTTTCTCAGAGAGAAAATAGGGAAGAATCCTGATGACAATGCACATCGATATCCTATACACTACGGAGAGTTTTCTCTTCTGCCAAATAGGTAATTTTACCGTTCCTCTGTGCGCATGCAGTACTAAGGACTATCTGCTACTAGAGGAACACAGTGCTGTAGAGAGAGCAGTTTCCTGACAAGAAAGAGGAGATGCAAATGTTCGTAAAAAATGAAAAAGAAGAAGGAATAGAAAAAAAGATGGCTGAAACAATCATTTCCCTGTCCCGTATGAATTGTGGTGGGTGTGTGCGCAATGTGACAAAGGCACTTCAAACCCTCCCAGGCGTTGAAATTCTCCAGACGAATATCCCGACAAAAACCGTTCACCTTCGCTATCCAACCG
Source organism: uncultured Chloroflexia bacterium (assembly GCA_963731415.1). Taxonomy (GTDB): domain Bacteria; phylum Chloroflexota; class Ktedonobacteria; order Ktedonobacterales; family Ktedonobacteraceae; genus JACDAE01. Next base: position 240,693 of record CAVSVN010000007.1, on the reverse strand, counting down.
ATCAGGTCTCTCTTGAGCAGATGAAGATGGCCTTAACAGAGGCAGGCTATCCCGTGATTGCGGAACAACCAGTAGATGAAGATCAGCAGAAACGACCGCAATCAGAGAGAAGCTTCTACTCCTGACGTGTCATCCTCTGCCACTAGCTCATAGAGGGTTTGTGGTTGGGCGAAATCCTCATCGCTCAACCACAAGACCATAAAAGGGTATGTCCCCTTCCTGCAGTCGCTACAGACCGGAAAGAAGCCAGGGAGAGACAAAGGCGAAGAGTCCATAGAAAATCAGGACAAACCCGAGCACTGCGCTGAGTTTCTGACCATTCGTCCACACTTTCTCTAGAAAGATGATGATCGTCATAAGGACCATCCACAAGAGATTCATCAGGCCAACGGCGATCAAAATCATCATCAAGATCCCACAGCATTGCAAGCAAGAGACTCCATGCTGTAGACCCTCTCGGAGCCATGCATGAATGGAATCGCTCGGTGTGGCGATCGGGCACCCCGAGCGAGAGTTCATTGCAGGATTGCAATGAAGCAAGGCGCGTTTTTTCTGTGGGGTGAACTGGTAGAGACCAGCACCGACAAACAGCAGAATGCCCAGCCCGAGTGCAAGCAATGGGAAAAAGAGCACGAAATGATCGATGCACAGACAGAAGACAAAAACGGGAATGCCAAAGAGACCCCAGACAAGGAGGTATCCCAGAAGAAAGGCGACGGTACGAATGAACAAGGTCACAGGATGTGATGTCTGCTGTCGAATAGATGCCATCTGTAGCGAAACCGTCGGAGCCAGGGCAGGAAGCATCATGGCAGCCATCATAATCGTCCAGAAGAATAAAAAGGGAAGGAGAGTCATCCCCATAGTACCATACATGTGCATCGAGAGCATGCCCAGCGTTTGCTGAAGGGTGGGTATCCAGGCAAGCCCCGCCAGAAGGAGCGTGAGACTCCAGGCAAGCGGGTTTCTCGCCGAATGGGGGAACTGGGCGATTTTGATGATGTCAGACATACCTGCCCCCGTCATCGCGAGAGTGATGCCATGTGAAAGGTTCCACGTAGCCTTGTCGGTCCGTCATAGGTCCATGCCCGAACGGCTTGCGGTGCTGAACCTTCGCGTATGAGATTGGCTGGTTCGGGAGAGAATGCAACCTGCAGATGTGGACCTTGTTCTGTCATGTGGTAGTCTATCGATGCTCTGTAGACGGCCCTCTGGCCCTTTGGTCGTGCCCCAACCTCAGCAGGCATGCTCTCAAGGCCAGCCTCAAATAACGCAAGCAACGCGTGTATCTGCTCAAGGGACGTTTTGCTTCCAACTAAGAGGATCTCCTGCCAATTCTCCTGAGAACCTTCCTGTTCTGGTTGTGCCAAACTAAGAAGAATGTGTTTTGAGAGGGGCTGCTCATGAGATGTTCCCTCTTGTACGAAGTAGCCGCTGATTCTCCATTCGGGATAATTGGGAACCAGACTGTCTCCACACGTACAGGGATTACAGTCACAAGGATCACAAGAGCAAAAATCTTTGCGAACACCGAATACGTGACCTTTGATGGCGGAACGTTGTCGAGGCTGGATCATGATCATAGCGTAGCGTCTCCTTTACCCGCGAGGGCAACATGTGAAAAGTGTGGGTGGAAAGGGAAATCTACAAAGGAAGATCTACAAAGAAGCAAAGAACCGGTAAAAACATACTACGTGGGAAAGAGAGCGTAATTCTCTTGGAACAGCTTTCTCTACTGGTCCCGGTGAAATAAACCGAACGGACGAAAGCGTACTCCTATGAATTTCTTCGCCCATACTCTCCATTGTAGCATGAGAATTCCCCTTTTGTCTATTGGGAGAAGTACCTACTATCTTAGGCGATCACTGGATATCATGAGTTCGCCTCTCCTATTTTCAGGGAAACGAACCCCTTGTTTGGGAACAAGGCCAGGAGGAATGGCAAATTCCCAAATCGGAAGTCGAAATCATCGCATAGCCTCTTCCATTCTTCAGCCACCTTTTTGGCTGACAATATGCCTCTGAGCATTCTGCCAGCCATTTTTGTCATCTCCTCTACGTGGGCCGAAAAGGTGAAGGCATTGCTCCTGCGTAGATGTATCTGAGCGTGTGACCAATCAATTCGTATCATTGAAGAGTAAGAGTAATGCAGGTATGAATTGACAGACGCCGTAAATGGTGGGAACCATTTATAGCGTCTTCCATCTGATTTACACAATCAGACGTGTGGCACTAATCACACCACGCTTACTCTTGTCTCCTTCAACAACAATGGTCGCTCCCTCCTGCAAATCCTCCACAGCCTGTGATGAAAGCTTGTCTCCCTGATGATTGTAGACGGTCGTCTTCTCATTTACTACGACCGCAGCAGGCTTCATTTCACCTGTACTGGCCTTGGTCATGCCGCCTGCAATAATGTAGGTCCCTGGGGTATCTGCCATAGGAGCTTTCCCTACGACCGTCACCTTGCGCCCATTTTCCAGTAATTTATCCACCAGTTCTGGCAGTTCTTTCTTTACATCATCGCTGGAATTGCCATTATGATCATGCTTTGGTCGAGCTTCTACTGCCACCGCATGCTCCTGTTGGTCAGTCTGAGACTCTTCTCCATTGTGCTGATGAGTTCTGACATCGGCCTTGACATGCTCCTGCTCTCGCTCGGTATCTTCCTGCTCAGGATTCTCGTGTCCATGGGTATGCTCGAACAGCTCATAATTGTACGTCTGTGGAATGGCAATCTCCAGAGCATGTGGCATCGCATCGAAGCAATAGGTCACCTTACTCTGCTCCATTTCTCCCGACTGTTGCAGCTTAGCATATTCGGCCTTGCTAATGTAATCTTTTAGTTTGACCGCGCTACCATCTAGTTGCAAAGGGACTGAAGCTGGCACAGTGATCTCTAAATGCGCATCATGGAAGTATTCAGCAATCGTGTTGTCTGGCTTACGCCGCAAAAGCAGCGAAGCGACCTGCTGCATTGTATTCAGTGGATCCCCGCCTGTGATCACGCAGACATCCAGAATTCCATCATCAATATACGCATTGGGCGTCATTTCAGCGATATCTGCATAGCGGCGTGTGTTGCCGATCACAACCTGGAGCGCCTCGCCCTTCCAGAGCACCTCCCCTTCACGTCCAATTCCAGTTGAGCGCACTTCTATCGGAAAAGCATGCTGCTCTGGTAATGCCTTTGCCGCTGAGAGACCAACCGCCAGCGTGCCAACACGGTACTTCAATGGCTTGGAGACGCCCTGCATAATCGCAGCATCAATTCCCAGGCCCGCCATCAAGAGAAAATGATGCTTTGCCTTGCTACTTCCCTGAATTGCCTGTTTCTTTTTCTTGCTGCCCTTCTTATCATTTGCCTTCTCCGATTCCTGCGCTGCATCATCGGCATACGCAAGTCCCTTCACCTCAACATGGCCCACATCGACTTTACGCGCCTTACTATTCACCAGGGAGAGTGCCGCTTTGACAGGATCGACGGGAATACCGATCTCACCCGCCCAGACATTAGCGGTCCCACCGGGAATCACCCCCACCGTACTATGTGACTTCTTCGTGGTCATTACACCATTGACTACCTGATTGAGTGTTCCATCACCACCATAAGCAATCAACAGGTCGCTCTTGTCTTCACTGGCCTGCTGCGCCAGCTTCAGGCTATGACCGCCATACTCTTTGAGTGCAATGCTGGTCTTCCAACCTGCTGCGGCCAATATTGCCAGCACGTCAGTAATCTTTGCAACGTTCTCACCCGTCCTGGGGTTAATCACTAGCGACGCTTTCTTGCCATTCATAACTCTATCCCTCTTTTTCAATAAATGTATAAGTCGTTGAGTATATTACGGAAGAGAAGAGGAGAACGAATACATCAGTTGATTGGTATACTAGCGAGAAAGGTTACGTGTTCATCTTTCTAACACCATCACTCTGTTCATCTGTCCCCTGCGAAGGCTGCCGTTGCCACAGTGGATACGGAATGCCCGCCAGACGGTTGATGACAAGTGCCTGCAACGTGAGGAGCACTACCGCGGCCATAAGCAGAACGAGTTGCCAGGGCTGCCGCAAAATGCCCAGCGAGACGATCAGGGTCGTTGCTCCGGCTGGCGGATGTGGTGCTTTGAGCAGTACCATCACCCCGGCAGTAAGTCCCAACGAGAGTGCCGCCGCGATAACACGCGGCCATGTTACTCCGACCGATAGGGCTGGGCCTGCCAGAGTCAAGCCCGTTACCACGAGGCTGAGATACCCCGCAACGGCACCAACCGCATGACCAATTATGGTATTGCGAGGAGAAGCGGCTGGTGCTGTTGGTGTATAAAAAAAGAGAAAGGCGGTTGGGCCAAGTGATGGGAAGATAAAAGGAGAATGCGTAATGACTGCTAACACCGACATTAGCGCGATGCTGAGACAACCATTGACAAAACTGAAGAGCGCCAGCACTGGAACACGCGCATGATGTTGTAAGAGCCAGGGAAGACGTACACGTGTGAGAATACCACCCAGTACCTCGGACATCTCACCGCCAATCGGGTGCTCACGATCAATTTGACCAGGCACATGCTTCTTAGTTGATATATCTAAGAGATCATCACGCATCTCCTGCTGCTTTGTGGTGTCTGTTCTCTGCATCTTTGGTTCCACGATGTCCCTCCTGCCTTACATGAACACTATTGTGCCTCTCTCAAAATGTTCTGTTCAGCGACCTCCTGGAAGCTGACGTAGTGAGCGAGGGCGGCGTTCCAGTACACGAAGTATTAGTAAGCCTCCCAAAAAGACCAGGCCGGATATTACTCCCATGAGCCAGAGAAATCCGCCCTTCCCCGCGAGATAGAGATCAAGTGCAACCGTCAAGAGCCAGAGTTGAATCCCCATAAGCAGCATGCCGATTACAAGACTCATCATAACCACGGCCACCTGGCCAGGTGGTGGTCTACGCTCAATATCGCTTGTTGTCTCACTGAGTAAAGGTGAAGTGTTATTCATTCGGCACCTCTTCAACCGCATACACCATTGTTCCATCCTGCTGTAAATGGATCGCAGGTAGCGAACGTTGTGGTGGACCAGCAAGTGGAGACCCTGTTTGAGAGTCGAAGACACCCTCATGACATGGGCAGAGGAGATTTCCACTGGCCTGATCATGATAGACAGCACAGGAGAGGTGCGTACACCTCCCACTATAGGCAACAAAGCGTCCATCCGTTAAATGCAGCAGAATCGCAGGGTCCTCTGAGGTAGGATACTGGAAGTAATGCACTCCTCCAGGAGGCACATTCGCGAGCTGGGTGATAGCTTGTCGGCGTACCGTTCGTAGCGGATTGAGATAGTTCAGCGCAACCACACCAGCTGTGGCAGCAAAGAGCGCTCCCGATGCCATGACCGCGAAGCGGAGCAATTCACGCCGCGAGACCTGATCGTCTGCATCCCAATGATAAGGAAATTCTGCCTGCCAGCGTTTAAGGCGTCTGGCTGTAGGACGTGTTGATACTCTTTCCGTTCGTTGAATGCGATTGTTTGTGGTCATAGCACCCATGCCTCCTCTTGACTGGTGTTGGCCTGGTCAGGCCGTCCAACGGAAGCACGAGCTTCATCCAATAAGGCTACGAGGTCCAGTCGTGGCGTTTCTTGTGGCAACACATGGTAGACTCTAGTGCGCACAGTCTGGGTGCCAAAAGCAGTGAGATTGACAGAATGTCCCTCGCGCTGGTTCGCGAATTCCTCGTAGTCTCCATACCATAGGGCCTGGGTCGGGCAAGCCTGCGCACACCATGGTTTCAGATCCTGACTGGTACGGTCATAACACAGGTTGCATTTCTTCATCAATCGTGCTTTGACATCAAATTTCGGCACTCCAAAAGGACAGGCGTAAACACAATTCCGACAACCAATGCAACGTGAAGGCTCTGCCTGCTGCACGACGCCTTCCGGTGTGATGAGAATTGCCATCACAGGACAAACCTGAGCACAAGGAGCAAGTGGATCTTCACAATGCATGCAAACAGTAGGTTGTGTCGCTACACTAACACCTCGATTCACAAAGTCTACCATGACCATACTCTCGCCTTTGTGCGAATCACATTCCCGACAGGCCGCCTCGCATGCCCGGCACCCGATACAACGCGAGGGATCAACGAACAAGGTCTTGATTGCCACGTCTCTTCTCCTTCCTTTCCTCGCCTTCCAGCAGAGTAAGCAGATTAATAGGCTTTTGCATCTTTCTCTGGTTGACCCTTCGTTTCCCCGACAGTATATGGGAACATCTTGGGTGTCTTCTCATACGTGAAATTTGTAGTCACACCGTTCAAAGAATCAGAGACTACGGGTGCGGTAAGCTTCTCTACAGTCGCCGCGCACACTTTATATTCTGGAATCTTTACGGTCGGTTCCACTGCTGGATTAGTAAGCTGGTTGGCAGCTTGTTTATGCCCATAATGGTAGGGAATGAAAAGCGTATCTGGACGAATGGTTGGTACAACGAGTGCTTTGACTTCCATTGCAAAGCGCGGAGTACGTACACGTACCATCTCATCGTTGACGATACCAAGGCGAGCCGCCGCCTGGGGATGAATCTCCACCCAGGGGTCAGGAGCCTGGGAGTTGAGGAAGCCAAGACGACGCGTCTGATTACCTGAAAGGTAGTGATACACGACACGACCCGTTGTGAGGCGGAAGGGATAATCTCCCCCTGGTTCCTCGGCGGGAGGAATATATTGAATGGGAAACATTTTCGCTTTGCCATCGGGATGCCCAAAACGCTCCGTGAACAAGCGGGGTGTTCCAGGATGCTCCAGAGTTGGACAGGGCCAGAAAACACCTCCCTGCTCATCAATCTTCTCCCACGTGATTCCATAATAATCGGAGACACCGCCCTTTGACGCGTGCCGCAACTCATTCCAGATGTCGAGCGCCGATTGATAGGGGAAAAACTGACCTCGACCAAGGCGTTTGGCAAGTTCACATACGATCTGCCAGTCAGGGAGTGCCTCACCAGGAGGCTCAGCAGCACGATTGATCTTGATCACGCGTCCCTCAAGATTGGTCGTCGTCCCCTCATCTTCACACCAGACCGTACCGGGAAGAACGACATCGGCGAGTTCGGCAGTCTCCGAGAGAAAGAAGTCAATCACAATGAGCGGGTCCAGATTCTCCAGAGCGCGTTTCACCACCTGGTTGTCTGGCAACGAGACCATCAGGTTTGAGCAGACAACCATGCAGCTCTTGATCTCGCCATCAGCCATTAAATGAACCATCTCGGTTGCCGCCGCACCTTCCCAGGGCAGTTCCTCAACCGGAATGCCCCAGAAGTTGGCAATATGCTGACGTTCCTCTGGCACGTCGATGTGGCGATATCCGGGGAGCTGGTTGGCTTTCTGTCCGACCTCGCGCCCACCTTGACCATTTCCTTGCCCAGTGACCATCATAGTGCCGCCGCCGGGTTTGCCCAGCTGCCCACGTGCCAATGCTAAATTGATGCAGGCAAGACAATTATCAACGCCGTGCGTACTATGCTCAATGCCACGCGCGTGCATAATGAGTGAGGTAGCCGCTCGACCATACAGACGCGCTGCCGCAAGAATGCGTTCAGCAGGCACACCTGAAAGCTGTTGTGCATACTCTAATGTAAATGGTTCAACAGCAGCGCGAACCTCTTCCCAGCCATGCGTGCGTTCACGGAGGTAGTCTTCATCAACAAGTCCATCCACAATGACCTGGCGTAGCATCGCATTCAGAACAGCCACATCGGTGCCAGGACGAACGGGCAACCAGAGATCAGCTGTGCGTGCAAGTGGTGTCTCGCGAGGATCAATGACGATGAGACTGGCTCCTTTGTCACGCGCACCCCAGACCCATTGCATCATGATTGGGAAACACTCAGCGACATTCACACCGACCGCGAGGATACAATTCGCCAGGGGAATATCGGTCATTGGCAATGGGGCTCGGTCAATACCGAAGGCTCTGGCATATGCCATGGCCGAGGAGGACATACACAAGCGGCCATTGTAATCCACGTGGCGAGTTCCCAGGGCGACACGAGCGAATTTGCCCATAACGTAGCATTTCTCGTTGGTCATCGATGAGCCACTATAGATAGCGACGGCATGTTTGCCATGCTCAGCCTGAATACGTTGCCAACGACTCACGATATAGTCCAGTGCCTCATCCCAGCTAGCACGTTCCAGCTTTCCACCCTTTCCTCCGCGCCGAATCATAGGGTAGCGCAGACGATCAGGATGCTCAACCTGCTGGTAAGCTACGACGCCTTTGGGACAGAGCGAACCACGATTGTGCGGAAAGTTGCGTGACTCGACGCCTATGACCTTGCCATCAGCCACCTTCAGATACATGCCACATTGCACTCCACAGAAGGCACAGTGAGTCGGTACCAGCGTCTCTGGCACGCGTGTCGCCTCTCTCCATCCTTGTTCGGGCCTTCCCGTAGACTCAAAATCGTAGTTGAAATCGCGACTCAGGCTGAAAGAAATCTTTGTTGACACTCATTGTCTTTTTCCTTTTCCCATTAGAGGAAGCGCTTACCCATAAGTTGATAATAGGCTTCACCGCGTAGCACCCGCTTGCAGGTGGGACAGTACTCCTGAAGGATACCCCGCTCACTTCCCAGGTCATAGTGCTGACCGAGATCGCCTAGAACCCCTTCCAGATCATGAACAAACTGCAGCGAAGGAAGTTCGTGGCTGCAGCGCTTACAACGACCTGTCTGGGCCTGGGTACCGTAATGCTCTATCCCTTGATTGACCGTCTGATAAAGCGTCACCCCAATACTCGCTGGACGCTCGATGATATGGAAGAACTTGCCAAAGGGAATCGTGAGCAGCCACACGACCACTACCGCCTCGTGTGTAAGCGAGATGAACCAGTAAAACTTACCTCCCCACCAGGTCGATGAGGCCGTAAGGGCAAAGCCTGTCACGGCGATCGCGAACAGAAGCACAAGGGGCATGAGATCGAACCCGAAGCGCTGAATGGCAAGAAGTCCAGCATCAGTGACGCGCCGCCACAACGCAAGTACTAACCCGATCATGAGTAGGGCAGCGGTGAAATCCAGGCCATGGTAGATAGCAAAGCCGATGAAGGACGAGATTGGAAAGATAAAAAGTGGTAGTCCAAAGAACCAGACCTGGTACTGACCGTGTGGCTGCAAAGTGAAATGGAGCCAGCCGAACGTGAGCGGAAGGGTGATGGCGAGCGATCCTAACACGCCCAGAAAATACACATATGCGTGATCCAACGCAGCAGACCACGCTTGAGTATGAAGGTCTGAGCGAAGATATCGGTCCACCACGCTTTCGGGATGAGCAAACTATAGTGCCGGAAGTTGCGCAACGAAAGAAAGTTGGCCCAGCCAGCGCGAAAGTAACGCCAGGTCGGAGGACGGCTAATCCAGAGCGTGTAACGATAGGTCAGCGCAACGAGAGTAAAAAGGGTTGCAACAGCGTAGCCTATCAAGGCCGTGTCAAAGTCGCGCAGTTGCCGTGAACCAATATAAATCAGGAGAATGAGTATAGCCGCAGCAAGAACGGCTACCAGGGTGGCCCGTGCAGCAGGACCGGACGCCTCAGGTTTCATGTTGCGCTCCATTGCGCACCTCCTCGTTCATAACAACCAATGTTTCATCTTCCAAAGACTTCTCTGAACTACTTCCAATAACTCCCCTGGAAAGGTTATACCAAACAAAATGTTCTCGTGCAAGCAGAACCAAAGAAAGTATCGAGATTGGTGAGACTATTGAAATGTACCAAAGGAAGGATAGTAGCTGGGAACGACTCCATCAGCTCATTTTAGAGTAGACAAGTGCGGAAGACTGCATAAGAGTGAGATTATCAGAGTGCTGCAGATAGAGCGAAGCAATAACGAGAGCCGGACGAGATACTACTTCGTCCGGCTCCAACTGTGTCTCCTGATGAGACCTGGTACCTAGACCAGCGCCTTCACTGCCTGCACGATATGGTGAGCACTGATACCAGCCTCTTCCAGCAATTGAGCAGCTGTTCCAGAACCAGGCATCGACTGTACAGCCAGCTTCACGACCTCAGGAAGGCTACCATCGCGCTCAGAAAATGCCTCTAGAACTGCATCGCCCAGACCACCTTCGGGCCAATGATCTTCAACGGTGATGATCTTATTGCCAGCCTCCTGTGCGGCGGCAAGCAATGTCTCTTCGTCAATTGGCTTCACCGAGTAGGCATCGATCACGCGAATAGCGATGCCCTCGCCCTTCAACTGCTCATATGCCGCAAGCGCCTCATGAACGGTAATGCCTGCTGCAACAACCGTTGCCTTGTCATTATCCGACTGACGTAAGACTTTACTGCCACCAACTGGAGAACGTCTCATCAGGACTATAGATGGTTGGTGTTTTTTCACGTGTTGTACGCATGTAGACAACACCATCATGCTTCGCCATCTCGGCGACCAGTTGCGCCGTCTGGTTGGGATCACTTGGATAAAGGACGGTACTACCAAAGACCGCACGCATCATCGCCAGATCTTCCAGAGCCATCTGCGAAGGACCATCCTCACCAATGGAGACGCCTGCATGGGAGCCACACAGGCGAATATTGGCACGCGAGATTGCCGCCATACGAATGAAATCATACGCACGCGAGAAGAATGCAGCAAATGTGGACGCAAACGGGATCTTATGGCGCACGCTCATACCCACCGCCGAAGCAACCAACTGCTGCTCAGCAATGTACTGCTCGAAGAAGCGATCAGGAAATGCTTTAGCAAACTCATCGGCATAGGTCGAGTTGCTCACTTCTCCGTCGAGAGCCAACAACATTGGGATTAGCGGCCCCAAGCGCCTTCAAGGCATCGCCGTAGGCTTTACGTGTGGCAGCGGTGGTGGCACCAACTCATAGGTTGGCAATTCGATCGGCTTCTCTTCGGCCTCTGGTGCAAGTTGACCTGGAGCAGGCTTCTGCACCGGGAAGGTCTGGCTGCGTACAGGTGCATTCAGCTCTTGCAACGCCTGAGCTTCCTGATCTTTGTTCAATGGTTTCCCATGCCAGCCTTCTTTGTTCTCAAGGAACGAGACGCCCTTGCCCTTCATAGTCTTCGCAACAATTAATGTTGGTGCATTAGTGGCCTGAGATGCCTGGGAGAACGCATTATTGATCTCCTCATAGTTATGACCGTCGATGATGATGGCGTTCCAACCGAAGGCTCTGGCACGGGCCGCATATGCTTCAGTGTTCCAGCCCAGATCCGTCTCACCACGCTGGCCCAGACGGTTACAATCGAGAATACCGACCAGGTTGTTCAGATTGTAGTGCGAAGCATGATCAAAGGCTTCCCAGATCGACCCCTCGGCCATCTCACTATCACCAAGCAAAGCCCAGATTTTGTATGGCAGTTTGTCGAGATATTTTCCTGCCAGCGCAATACCAACACCAATTGGCAATCCCTGGCCAAGCGAACCCGTCGCAACATCGACCCAGGGAAGGGCGGGTGTTGGATGTCCTTCAATACGACTGCCAAATTTTCGCAGCGTCAGCAATTCCTCATCGCTGATCGCGCCTGCCGCCTTGTAGAACGAATAGAGCAAAGGCGCGGCATGTCCCTTCGAAAAGATCAGGTGATCATTATTCGGATTCTGGGGATCGTCAAAATCGTAATGGAGATAGCTGATTGCTAACACAGCCAGTAAGTCTGCAGCCGACATAGAAGAGGTCGGATGTCCCGAACCGGCAGCAGTCGTACAGCGAATACTATCTACACGCAACTGCTGAGCGAGATTTGTCCACTGTTGTACCTGTGAAGTGGTTTCTGTTGTTGTCATTTTGAATTGTACTCCTCATAAAACAGAGAGTTATAGGTGTTCCTCTTAAGGTCCTTCTCTATTGTAAACTGTTAAATACTATAAGAGCAAGCTGAAGCCACTTCTCGGCGGCAAAGAAGAGCAGCTAAACTTTACAAATTGATCCCTATACTTATCACGTTTCAACTCTCTCTATCGTGACATCTTTGTGATGCAAAAGATACACAAACAGCAACCAGTAATGTACAATCAAGTTGGAAATACAAGTACAACATAACAGGCGTTCCAATGCCGGACGCCCTTCCTGCTCACAGCACAAGCACTATAGCCTGAGTTTGCTACAGTAATAGAGAGAAACTCTCAAAACAGATACCCGACCATCTACCATTATCCGCTTACAAACAAGTTTACGGAGGAGTATTATGGCAACTGTTGACCAGACCCGCCTCGACTTGATGAACAAGTATTGGAACGCGGCCAACTACCTGACGATCGGCCAGATTTATCTTAAAGACAACCCTTTACTACGAGAACCACTTCGTCCTGAACACATCAAACCTCGCCTGCTCGGACACTGGGGAACATCTCCTGGTCTGAGCTTCATTTATGTCCATCTCAATCGCTTGATTCAGGACCACAACCTGGACATGATCTACATGGCTGGACCTGGACATGGGGGACCGGCCATCCTAGCCAACGTGTATCTCGAAGGCACCTACTCCGAGATTTATCCCGAAATTCCCCAGAACACCGAGGGCATACACCATCTTTTTCGTCAGTTCTCTACTCCTGGTGGCGTTCCAAGCCATGTCAGCGTGCCCACCCCTGGCTCCATTCATGAAGGTGGCGAACTGGGCTATGTGCTCACTCATGCGTTTGGTGCGGCATTCGACAATCCGAACTTGATCGTTGCTGCCGTCGTCGGTGATGGTGAAGCGGAAACCGGGCCACTTGAAGGCTCCTGGAAATCTATCAGTTTCCTCAATCCAGTACGCGATGGTGCCGTCCTTCCCATCTTACATCTTGAATGGCTACAAGATTTCCGGTCCGACTGTGCTGGGACGTGACGACGACAACCGGGTCCAACAACTCCTCACCGGGCACGGCTACGATGTCCATTTTCTGGAAGGTGATGATCCTATAGAGATGCATCGCGCCTTTGCTGATCTGCTGGATACTTGCTACGCAAAGATTCGCGCCTATCAGGAAGATGCACGCGAGCATGGCGTCACGAAACGCCCCAACTGGCCCGTTATTGTCTTGCGCACGCCTAAAGGATGGACTGGACCCAAAGAGGTGGATGGCCTCCCCGTCGAAGGAACATTCCGCGCTCACCAGGTTCCGGTCGCCGATGTCAAGGCGAAATCCGGATCATCTGCGGATACTCGAAGAATGGATGCGTAGCTATAAACCAGAGAACTTGTTTGATGAAAATGGACGCCTGATTCCCGAACTTGCCGCTCTTGCACCCGACAGGGGACCTGCGTATGGGAGCCAATCCTCACGCCAATGGTGGCAAATTGGTGGTCGACCTGGATATCCCACCCTTCACGGACTACGCTATTGATGTCAAAAAGCCCGCGACCGAGCACGCTGAATCGACACGCCAGCTTGGCAAAATGATGCGCGACATCTTCACACGCAACGCTGAGCAACAAAATTTCCGCCTCTTCTGCCCCGACGAGACGAACTCGAATCGCCTGGGAGATGTCTTTACCGTCGAGAATCGTTGTTCTATGGAACCCACCATCTCCATCGATGATCACGTCTCACCCTATGGACGCGTATTGGAAGTGCTCAGCGAGCATCTCTGCCACGGCTGGCTCGAAGGCTACCTGCTCACTGGTCGCCATGGTCTCTTTGCTACCTACGAAGCCTTCGCGCTGATCTCTGCTTCGATGACGGTCCAGCATACCAAGTGGCTTGAGGAAGGCATCAAATTGCCCTGGCGTGAACCGATCCCCTCTCTCAACATTCTGCTGACCTCGACCTGCTGGCGCAATGACCATAATGGCTTCAGTCACCAGGGACCTGGACTGATCGATACCGTGCTCTCGAAGAAAGGTGCAGTCGCTCGTATCTACCTGCCACCGGATGCCAATTGCCTGCTCTCGGTCGCCGACCACTGCTTCCGTAGTCGCAATTATGTCAACCTTGATCGTCATTGACAAGCAGCCTCAACTGCAATGGCTCAATATGGAGGACGCAATCGCGTCATTGTACGCGTGGATTCTCGACCTGGCACTGGGCCAGCAATGATGAACACGATCGAGCCTGATGTTGTGATGGCGTGTGCTGGCGATATACCGACGCTGGAAACGATTGCCGCCGCCTGGTGGTTGCGTCATCATATCCCTGAACTCAAAGTGCGCGTCGTGAACGTTGTCGATCTGATGACGCTCTATCCACGTATCTGCACCCGCATGGTATGGATAATAATACCTTCGTCGAGCATTTCACTGAAGACAGACCCGTGGTATTCGCGTTCCATGGCTATCCACGCGCCATTCATGAGATCATCCATGGACGCCCCAATGTCCCGCGTTTCCATGTGCGTGGTTTAACGAACAAGGCACCACCACGACACCTTTCGATATGGTCGTGCTCAATGGGATGAGTCGCTATCATCTCTGCATTGAGGCAATGCGTCGTGTCCACCGTGTAAGTCAACTACACCGCGCCCTTGATTGCCGAATGCAACGATATGCTTAAGAAACATCACGCATATGTCCGCGAATATTTTCAGGATATGCCTGAAATTCGCGATTGGGTCTGGACTGACTGAGGGAAACCATATTCTTCTAGCAATTTCAGGGTGTTGCTCAAAACGCTTGCTGTAAGCGTTTTGAGCAACACCCTGAAATCTTAATCTCTAAGGAAACCGGAATTTTAATAAATCCCATCATTTTTTATAACCACATTTTTACTACGTTGATCATAGTAGTACAATATATTTATCCATTCTCAAGAAAATAGGCACGAAAGGCAGATTGCAATCATGGGAATCATTCTGGTTATTCTGGCACTACTGGTAGCTATTGCGGCACCTATCTTATGGATTATATTTATCATTAAACGAAAATCACTGCCTTCTGGACAGATCATCGGTCCATTAGGGACACGACGGCGCACGATGGTGCTCTCACGTATGATGAGTATAGGGGCATGCGCTTCAATGTTCAGCTTGAAGATCCTCGCGACTCGCATAGCCCACGCTATCAACGTCGGCATTCCTCCAGGCAACACAAACAAACAAAACCCTGGATGAAATGAGAGATTGCGCTCTGTTTCCACTTCGCGTTATACTGGGGGCAAGTCATCAACAAAAAATAAATAAGGATTGGGCTACCGCTTTGTTGAACGCACACAAAATACTGATCGTCCATAGTCCACATTCTGGCCGCTCCTCCCAACTCGATGCAGCCATTGCCTCTTTACAGGCACATTCACTAGAGGTCATTGATGTACTCTCCATTGCAGAATTGGATGGCCTACCCTATCAAGGATCACAGTGGAAAGAGCGAGGCATCGATATAGTCGTAGCGGCGGGCGGAGATGGACTGGTGGGCGGCGTTACTACCCATATCGCCGACATCTGGCTTGCCGCTCGCCATTCTGCCTCTCGGCACATCCAACGATATCGCACGTTCTCTCAATATTCCTCAAGATGTGTCAGCAGCCGATAGAATTGCTCACTAATGGACAGATCGTTGAGGTCGATGTTGGTTAGCACAACCAGCTGAGCAGACACCACATGCCGCCTCTTCCCATTCAGCATCGCTACCCCTTCAGAAGTAAATAAGAAGCAACATGGCTTCTTTGCTCACGCCTTGACAGTTGGCATCAATGTGCAGTTCGCACGTGTAGCAACCAACGTCGCCACGCGTAAGCGTTATGGACGTATGACCTATCCATTTGCAGCGATCGAAGTATTGCGCAATCATTCTGCGTTAGAGATGGATATTCAATTTACGGATCTGGCTATCCCGACGAACAGCCTGGAACCGGACTTATCAATCCACCCGTTCCGAGCGACTAACCACGACATTGCATTGCCGAGGCGCTCCAGACAACGATCATCAATGCTCCCGATCTTCGGTGGTGCATGGCATCTCTCAGTACCACAGGCAACGCTCTATGATGGCTTGCTGGATATTATCGTCATCGAAGATATCGATCTGAACGGCCTCAATACGTCGCTCTCCCACTTCTTTAGCCGTTCAGAACAACGTCCCAATGCGCCTCATGCATGGCACGAACGCTATCCAGACCTGCATCCAGCGGAACTCACAGGCATATCCCGGCATTCATCATGTCCAGGCACGCGGCGTCACCATCACCACCAGCATTGATCCCCAGGATGTCACTCTTGATGGGGAGATACGGGGTCAGACGCCGATTTCTGTGCGGATGGCTTCTGAGCGGTTACGGGTGGTAGTCCCAGGCTAGCCATATTCTGTTCAGCAGCCAGAAACCAATCTCAATACAGGGTCCAATCCCAAAGGCAAAGAGGAGCGTACCAATTCCAACGCTACCACCAAGCAAAAAGCCAAGCAGCAAAACGGAACATTCAAGCGCCATACGCACTATCGCAATCCGCACTTTGTGAGTACATTCAACCGCAACATTAAACCATCGCGCGGACCCGCACCCAGATGGGGCGCGATGTAGATCGCACAACCAAGCCCGACCAGAAAAATACCCACACATCTACCAACAAACGCACGAGCAACGGTTGCGCCGAAAGATCAGGCAACCAGTTCATCTGTAGCTGCAAATTAATAAATAGGCCAATCAGCAACATATTCAGCAGGGTAGCGATCCCTGGATAGACCTTCAGGAGCAGACTCAACACTATCAATACGGCACCAACGACGATGCTGGCGGTGCCAAAGGAAAGTGGCGTATGAAAGCTGATGCCCTGATGCAGTACATCCCAGGGCCGAGACCCACATCCGCACGATAGGTAAAGACATCACCTACGGCAAAGATAAATAGACCAATAACGACAATCAACAAGCGGCCACAATGGGCCAGGGACGGGAAGTACGATGATGGTCAGTTGCATGAGAAGATAGTCCTTGTTGTTTGTCTCTTATGAAAAGAGATGAGAAAGTCTTCGTTATCGAGTAAGTATAGGGGAAAATATGAAGGTGAAGTCAACAGCCAATGTACTGATTGACAATAGTTCAATTGAACTCAGATGGGCGTCGTCAACAGGTCATCTGTTGACGACGCCCATTCGCGGCCTTTTCCAATCAGTTCATCTTATTGTCTGTTCCATGTTACGGTATCAATATAGGTACTCGCCACCTTGCGTACTCACTGCCTTTACGGTAGTATCGTACCGACCTGCAATGCAACATTCGACCATATGAAGATATGGTTCGTGCTGGTCTTCGTCCCTAATGAAACACCATTGACCGTAAGGGTTACTGAACTCGTATTGGAGTATACCTTAATATTGGTCGTCGCCGTTGTACGGGTGACGAAACGCCGATCAGTGATATAGACAAAAGGCGCGGTCGTCCAATTCGCCTTGTACCAATAGTAGGCATCCTTGGAGTTTTGCGGTCGTAGGTACATAATCCTTTATCGTTACGACCCTGGATGATCGCCTTCATTGCGCCAGGCAGAGGCAAAATCAAACATGCACCAGACAAACTTTCCCCAGACATAGGGCCTACTTGCCATTGCTTGCCAGGCGGCTTCATGAACGAGAGCCTGCCACTCCTCAGGATGGGAAGTTGCTTGCAGGAACTGGCTGGGTTGGATTTGCTTCGTGCTGAAAGATGCTTGCTCCCGCACCATACTCACTTATTGCAAAACTCCTTGTCGGGATAGCTCTGATGGATGCTGGTTAAGACGTTCCCCCAATCGTTGCAACTGCCAGTATACCAGCCATAGTAGCGATTATAGCCAACCGTATCAGTATGATTCGCATACGCATCAAACGGTCCCAGTATCATCGGCAAGCGTCGTGATGCGATCAGGATCTTGCGCATGCGCAACAGTCATTGAGCGTCTGAAGGAATGTATTGGTTGCACCATCGTTGCCCACTTCGTTGGCAATACTCCAGAAAATAATCGAGGGATGATTATAGTTCTGGCGAATCATCTCGGTCAACTGCTGCTCAGCATTCTGCGCGAACGCGGTCGTAGTAAGAATGCCATT
Organism: uncultured Chloroflexia bacterium; assembly: GCA_963731415.1. Lineage (GTDB taxonomy): Bacteria > Chloroflexota > Ktedonobacteria > Ktedonobacterales > Ktedonobacteraceae > JACDAE01. The sequence goes on along the minus strand of CAVSVN010000007.1, from coordinate 222,734 downwards.
GATGATAGGCTGCTCGGACCAGATAACAACACCATTGGTATCGGCGTTGTCGTAGAATCGAGGGGAATGCTGATAGTGCGAGGTACGAATCGCATTGACCCCCATTGCGATCATCAGGTTGAAATCCTGATCCACCTGCTGCATTGCTGACGGCCCATCCCTCATCTATGCGATCCTGGTGATAGTTAACGCCATGCAGATCAAGGTAATGTCCATTCAGGAAGAAGCCATTGTTGGGATCAATAAAATATGAGCGGAAGCCCAGCGGAGCAGAAACGACATCTTTGACGGATGAACCAACCTGCACCTGTGCATAGACATGATAAAGATAAGGATCACGCTGACCATCCCAGAGATGGGGATGAGCAATGTCTGGTCGTGTGCACGAAATGATGCGCCTGTATGTGCCGCCACCGTCTGCGTAGAGGAGAGCGTCTGCACGATTGTATTTCTGGCATCCACAATGATAGTATTGAACCGTCACATTCTGTGAAGTGGTCGCCTCATTCCATATTTCAGCCGTCATGCTTAGATTGGCAGATGCCGAACTGACATTCGTCTGCCGTACAAAAGAGCCGGAGGAGCCATAGTCCAGTCATCTGCATATGCACGTTATCGACGGCAACCAGGTGAACATCACGATAGAGCCCTCCAAAAACGGTGAAATCGCCATTAAGAGGTGCAATATCGGTCGTATAAGCGTTATTGACTTTCACCGCAATGACGTTATTGTGCCACCAACATTAAGCGCAGAGGTGGCATCGAAGCGAAAAGTGCAAATCCTCCCTGATGCTCACCCAGATAGGTGCCATTGACATAGACATCAGAACAAGGCTGGCTCCGTCGAATTGCAGATAGAAGCCGCTGCCCGTCATAGGTAGTCGGAACGGTATAGTGGAGACGATACCAGCTTACGCCGCGATAATACGTTACCATCGTCATTCTCACCATCGATGTTGTTCCACGTATGGGGAACGTCACTCGAACCAGCCGGAGTCATTGAAGGTCGCTACCTCGGCGCCACTGATATCGCCCTGGATGAAACTTCCATCCCATATTGATAAGTGTATCAACCCGGTTGGAGGCTGGAGGAGCTATATGTCGCAGGCTTGGGCCAACGTCTTTTGCGCATCGAGCAGAGTGTGCTCTCCTACTGTTCCCCCAACTACATGCAGCAGTTGTTATTGCCGAAAGTTCTAAAAATCGACGACGACTCGATGTTTCTTTTCATATTTCTTGCTTTCCTTGCATGTTCTTACTCTTTTACAGTGCTGGGACATCCCCAGCGCCATCTTCGAGAGGCGTGAGGTTCCAACTATGGACAATGTTTCTCATTTCGACCGATACTTCATGCTCGTGGAGGATCCCTACCTGACTCATGTTCTTTATGCAATGCGTATGATGCAAAATGCATGGATAGCTTGTTAATATAGTTTACAACATAATTGAGAACTTTCAGACAACCTTATCTACTTTTTCAATTGTATACACGATAGAAAGAGCCATCCTCGTTATGCGACATGCTCATGTGGTTAGGTATCACTTAATGCCTATCTAAAGCCCTCAAGCGTGGAAAAACATCACGGGAGAAATCTCTCAAGGAAACCTTTCTGATCGGGTCCGGCTGTGTGGAAGATGGGGCAGGTGAAGCCCAGTTCAAGGTGCTGCTGCACATACTTGACATGATCTTCAATATTTGATGAGAAGCAACCCATCTTCTTGACAGTATCAGGACCAACGACTTCACCATTCTCCGCTGCCATTGCAGGTGTGTAAATGTTCTGCTCATAAAGTGCTGGAATATAAGTTGAAGCCCAATACTTGATCTGCTCCTGAATGGCTGCATCAATATTCGTCAGTATAGCCCACATTCAATTCGATCAGGCGCGGCATACGCGATGGATCTTTTCCGGCTTTGCGAGCACTCTCCTCGAAATTCTGATGATGCCCTTATACATGTCAGGCTTCTTACCACCTACGCTCCACAGACCGTCACCGTACTTACCAGCAAATTCCGCACTGTGAGGAACGATGGCAGAGATGATAATAGGAATTGGGGAAGCGGGCGGCGTATAGAGCTTTGCCTTTTGCGTCTGATAATATTTTCCCTCGAAGGTTACCTCTTCACCGCTCCAGAGTGCGCGGATCAGGTCGATTGCTTCGGCCAGACGTTCACGGCGCTCGGCATAGGTCGGCCATTGTCCGGTTGCGGCGAACTCATTGAGAGCTTCACCCGTACCAAGTCCAAGCCATGTACGATTAGGAGCGAAATGCGAGACCGTTGCAGACGCCTGGGCAATAATCGCCGGATGATAGCGCAGTATTGGGCATGTCACGCCTGGACTGAGAATACTACGTTGTGTCTGGGTTGCCACTGCCCCTAGCCACGTCCAGGTAAAAGGAGCCTGTCCCTCAGGACTCCAGGGATTAAAGTGATCGCTGACATCAATCAGATCAAAGCCGGCCTTGTCAGCACTGATCGCATAGTTCATTAATTCTACAGGTGGGTATTGCTCTGGTCCAGCCTTCCATCCAAGTTGTAGCATAATTTAACTCCTCTCCTTATAGCATATGTCCCTTCGTTCGCACCTTCAGGGCTAGATTGAGCGTATCTATCGTTCTTGGATATTGAATTTATAGCTCATGAGATACTGCAAACAAAGAGATCCATTAATTTCTCTTTAGAACACGGTTTGTACCTCATTTTGGTGACTCAACAGTGTTTATGATGTTCTCTCGCTGTACCGATGAAGAAGTCCAGCACATTCTGCTGTCCAAAGTCTTTCCACGTCAGGCCGAAGTCATCCAGGCTTCAACATGGAAGGCTCAGATCGTCAATCAGTGAAATAGGCAAGAAAAAAACTAATTGTTTCATCTGATTTTTTAAAAGCTTAAATCTGTTTCCCTCTAGTGGTATCTTCTAAGCAGAGATAAAGGAAAAACCTTGGAGAGTGCAAAATGACCCCTTCAATGCCTCGCACGGCTCAAGAAAAAAAAGAGCAGATTGAAGCAGCCGTCATGCTGACCAGAGATGGTCATCCACGCTCTCTCCTTGAGCGTATGGTAGATTACGCTATTCCCGGTGTGAGTATTGCGATCATCAACGATTACCAGCTCGAATGGGCATGTGGCTATGGAGTTTGCAAAACAGGAGAGCCAGAACAGATTACTTCAGACACATTGTTTCAAGGCTACTCGATCAGTAAAGCAGTGACAGCTATCGCCATCTTGCGTCTGGTAGAAGAGGGTCGTCTCGATCTGGATGTGGATGTCAATCGCTTCCTGAAGTCATGGAAAATTCCTGCTAATCGGTCATGGCTACCAGAAGTTACACTACGACAATTACTCAGTCATACAGCGGGAACAAATGTTGCCTGGTTCGCTGGCTATCACCGTGATCAGGATACACCAACCTTGCGTGAGGTATTAGATGGTGAACAACCAGCCAATACTCCGAGCATTCGCATCACAACTCTCCCCGGAACGCGCTTTCGCTACTCAGGTGGAGGATATTGTATCCTTCAACAATTATTAATGGATGTCATGCAACAGCCCTTCCCCAAACTCATGAGTGCACTGGTATTAAAGCCTCTTGGGATGATCCACAGTGCATATGAGCAACCATTACCCTCTCACAGAGCAAAGATGGCAGCAACAGGGCATCGTGCAAAGGGCAAGCCTGTAGCAGGCAACTGGCATGTCTACCCAGAGTTGGCAGCGGCAGGACTCTGGACAACACCTTCGGACCTGGCTCGTTTTGCATTGATGTTACAATACGCACTCGAGGAGAAGCCTCATCATCTCCTTTCTACACAGATGGTGAAGGAACTACTCATTCCTCAAAGCCATGGTAATGATAGTGGAGACATGGGACTCGGCATCTTCGTGCAAGGTGAAGGTTCTTATGCCCGCTTCGGACATCCAGGCGACAATACCGGCTTTACAAGTTTATGGGTTTCTCTCATGCAAGGAGGGCAAGGTTGTATTCTTATGACCAACTCTGATAATGGGTGGTCACTGCAAAATGAGTTGCTACATACCATTGCTCAAGTATATGCATGGCCGGAACTTCCTCCTCGCAAAAAACACGAGGATTTCGACGCCGAAGTGGATGATACCATTGTAGGAGAATATGAACTTCGATCCAATCTGTCTCTCACTATCAGCAAAACCGACAAACACCTCTCTTTACAAATATCAGGTCAGCCACTTTGTAAACTGTTGAAACACAGTGAAGATGTTTATCTGCTTGCAAATGTAGATGATACAATTACCTTCATGAGGGATGTACAGGGACACGTGCAGGTACTCATCTTGCAGCAAGAGGAAACAGAAATGGTCGCATTAAAAAGAACGTCTCTTGTATAAAATCTGAACAAGATTATAATAGAAAGGACCCATCATGCGCATCATCTCCCTCCTTGCCAGCGCAACCGAGATTCATCGCCGAGCTTGGCTGTCTTGACCAGCTGGTAGGACGTTCTCATGAATGCGACTATCCCCCTGAAGTACTGAACTTACCTGTCGTTAGTACAACACAGATCAACATAAACAGCAGTAGCGAACAGATCGATGCCCAGATCAAACAACTTGTTCAGAACAAAGAAACTGTGCAGGCCGATGCCTTTAAAGCACTGAGCATCTACTCGCTTGATGTAGACCTGTTACAAGAGCTTCGTCCCGACATTATATTTACTCAAACACAATGCGAAGTCTGTGCTGTAAGTGAACGTGATGTCATGCAAGCCATACAACACCTCACAGGATTACAACCTCGTATCGTCTCACTTACACCTTACCAATTGAGCGATGTATGGGAAGATGTGCTCCGTGTAGGCAAGGCGCTGGACCGCTTTGAACAGGCACAAGTGCTGGTAAGAAGCTATCAGCACCGATTGGAGCATTTGCAGGGCATAACGCTCAGGCTCAGCAGAGACAAAACAAGACCACGCGTTACTCTGCTAGAATGGCTTGATCCGTTGATGGCGACGGGAAACTGGACGCCCGAATTGATTACGTATGCAGGCGGCGAGAACGTCTTTGGCGAAGTAGGGCAACATGCGCCCTGGGTGACGTGGGAAGAGTTGCAGTCGGCTGATTCTGAAGTGCTGATCCTTGCTCCTTGCGGCTTTACGCTTGAACGTACGTTACAAGAATTGCCCCCATTGAAGCAACATCCCGCATGGAAATCATTGCAGGCTGTTCAGCAAGGGCACGTCTATGCTATTGATGGTAATAGTTACATCAACCGTTCTGGGCCGCGCCTGGTCCAATCTGCTGAAGTGCTGGCGCGGATCATATGGGGAGAGAAAGTGGGCATTGAGGTTGCGGCGGATGCATGGCAACGCGTGCAATAAGGCACACCTTGAATGACTTCCACAAAAAAATAGACGTTCCTGAGCGAACGTCTATTTCCATACCAGCAATTATTCGCGATTGGATTTCGGTGCCATTGCCCAGAAGAGTAATCCGACGATCACAAGAAAAAGCAGTACCATAAGCACCATGATCGTATCGACCTGACCAGCCAGGGGCCACTGGAAGATCACAGCCAGGATAAGATACACCACCCAGAGCACTCCCAGTATGGGGAGGATATACAACCAGTTGAAGCGAGCACGTAGATCGGTTTTACGCGATTGTTGCGCGACATAATCAAAATCTGTATCGATTGGCTCCATAAAATAAACCTTCCTCAAATTTATCATAGCGCACGCTCTGCATCGCACAGAGTAAAGCATTGGGAACCGATGAACATATGCGCTGTAGCTACAGAGATACGTCCAGCAAGCAAAAGGAGAGCACCACCTGCCCGGTGGCCTATCCGGCTCAGGTCATATTATAGTCTTTCCTTGCCACCCATGCAACTCCCCCACACCTATTCTCCCGCCTTTTCCCCCTTGCCACGTGTAAGATATAAAAAAAACGGCCCTAAAGGCCTATGCAACTGAACTTGTAGTAGATGTGGACCATGCAGAAGAGTCGGAATGGGACGCAGGATCAGGAGGAGTTGAAATAGTGGGAAGAGCATGAAGTTTGGTGAAATAGCGACGCAATTCTAACGCATTCACCTGGTACATCGAGCCATCGAGAGCAACTGGAATATGCCCTTCGGCGATAGCACTACATACATCAGCAAGAGTCGGGATACGGTCGGACATAAGACATCTCCCTCCAGAATACTGTGACGTTTTGATCGTCTCGTTGCAACTAAAAGCTTTTTTAGCTCTCTACTGGGTACACGTCCTTCAACGGACATCAGTTTCAGGTAGCCCTACCAGTTGCAACACAGAAAACGTCGTGTTTATTCCTACAATAGCTTATAGCGAAAAATTTATTCTTCCCCTTCTTCAGTTGGACTTTCCTGCTCATCAACCATGCGCATCATCATCAACAACCCTCCTGATAGGCTCAATATACATCACCCGCCGGATAAGGTCAATCTGTTTGATGATAGCTTTGACGGCTGGTATAAGAAATTGCTTTCCATCAGACGCTTTAATCACATACACATCATTGCCACCAGTTGGCATAATATCAACTATTGTGCCGACGGTCTGCCCATTGAGTTTCGCTACTGCAGGCCAAGAATATCGTGCTGGTAATAAAAATCTGGTGGAAGTTTCGCCAATTGGTCGGCTGGTATACAGAGATCGTGGTCGCGCAAGATTCGGCTGCGGTGGCATCGGTAATACCAGCAACTTTGAGCAGCACCATATCACCCTTATATGGACGCACCTCTTTGATAGTATAGGGCTTATAGTCAGGGCCGAGATACACTTCCTCCAATTGGGCAAAGCGGTCGGGAATATCCGTCAGTGAATTCACCTTCATCTGACCGCGTAGACCAAAAGGGGCCACTATTTTGCCGATAGTAGCCCATTCTGTAATCTTCTCTGTTGGCATACTGCTTCTCTCTGCTCTGCTTTTAGAGAATCTCTAGCGAGGTATGACGTCCTTCACGAGTACCGCCTGCACGCAAAAGTGTGCGCATCGCCTTGGCGACACGCCCCTGACGACCGATCACTTTTCCGAAATCATCCGACGCTACATGCAGTTCCAGGACCAATGCATTGCGGTCATTGCGAATTTCACGTACCTCTACTGCCGAAGGATCATCTACCAGTGACTGAGCCACGTACTCAATAAGTTTACGCATATCTTACCCCTCAGATATAACTATGCCTCTGTAGAAACTGGTGCGGGCTTCAGCGGCACGTGACTGCTCGAAACGCTGCATAATACCAGCACGTTTGAGCAAGCTTTCCACCGACTCGGTTGGCCTGGCACCATTCTTTAACCAACCCAACGCCTTTTCCTCATCAATATTAATCGCAGAGGGTTCTACACGTGGATTGTACCAACCAATATTCTCAATAATGCGCCCGTCGCGTGGGGAACTTGATTCAGCTATTACAACGCGATAGCTCGGGGCTTTCTTCTTACCTGTACGTTTTAAACGAATTCTGACAGCCATGTTTTGTTACTTCTCACCTCTTCCCCATAAATGGGGATCTGTATTTTCTACAGTCGGCGCTCGCTACACGGCTCAAGCGCCCCTGAATTACGGCGAGATTAGAATAGCACGTTCTGAGAAAGTGTCAATGTTATGCGAACAGCCAATAACTGCCGGAACTCCGGTAGCGAACGTCCCCTGGCACTGTCGCACGTTTCCCGAGACTCCTCACCGACATTGTAAATACGACCAGCGGCACGGTCATTGGTAATCGCAAGCACGATTGCAGCGGCAACGTTCTCAACATAACCGCGTGTCCACTGCCAGGGCGCGAAATTCTCCTCCAGGATGATCGCCGGACGCTGATCATCCATTCGTTTCAAGAATTCGAAAAAGCGATGCTGCCTATCGTTAGGGCCATAGACAGCCGGGAGACGCAAAACAGTGCCCTGTACATCGGGAGAGTTCATAACATACTGCTCAATGGGAATTTTGTCATAGTCGTTCATCCTCTGCCGCTCATTTGCGGGAAAGGGCAGATCTAAGCCGCGATAGGGATAGAGCTTTTCGCGTAACGGTGAGTCCTCTGTAATTGGTACTGCATCGGGTGGACCAGGTTCAGTACGATTAACGCGCCCATATGCGCGGTACACATCCTGACTACTAATTAGTACGACACGACTCACCAGCCCTTTGCATAAATCTATAAGATCATGACCATCTTGCTCAACAGCAGCGATCATATCTAGCACAAGATCAGGTGCGAAGTCTACGAATGTTTTCTTAAATGCTTTCAGCCGTTCCCTCTCACCAATAATCTGTTGTACCTTCATCGGTAGATTGGTCTGCATTTGACCATGATGAAAGACCGCAACCTCGTGACCCTGTTCGGAGAGACGATGTACGGTAGCAAGACCGATAAAACGTGTGCCACCAATAACCAGAATGCGCATTGTTCTCATTCCTTTCAATGATATATTGTCTGGGAGAAACGATACTATCAATATGCATGTTCTACAAGAAAAAAACAATGCTCAGAGCATATATTACAGGATGACCTATGCATTAAGCATAGATCAAGAAGACATGAGCGTGTGCCCAATTAACCAGTCCTATGCAAAAAATGAGACGTTAACCTCAACCTGCTCCAACGTCAAACTCTTGACCGGACTGGAAAAAAGATGGTAACATTATTGCTATGAAAACACTGATCTCACTCATTGGAGCATACATCCAAATGATTGAAGTTACCGCATAAGCGACCACGCCGGGCTTATGCGGTAAGACAGGCAACGCTACTGATGCACATTCTGTTTCGTTCCAGACGAATGAGAGATCGTTGCTCAATAACACTAGTAGCGTTGTTTTCTTACTCTCCTTTTCTCTCTCGGCGGTGTCGCTGGGCACCGCTCGTCTCGCAGCAATCTTCCCCTTCAGGTCTTCCTCCATTGTTGCATTTGCCTTCCGGCACGAGCTGGTGCCCGTTCATCTCTTTTTAGCGAGCAAGTATCATAAGGCATCAATGGAGCAACGATTCATGTCAACACTACAAAATGATAATCTGGAAACAACGCTACAACCTGCACGCCCGCTTCCACTCTGGCGCAATCGGAACTTTCTGCTCCTGATAAGCGGCCAGGGCGTTTCAGCCATTGGCACGCAGGTCTCGCAGTTCGCCTTCCCTTTGCTGATCCTCGCACTCACACATTCGCCTGCACAAACAGGCTTAATCACAGCTCTGCGCGGACTGCCTTATGCCCTCTTCAGCCTTCCCGCAGGAGCACTGGTCGATCGCTGGAACCGCAAACTGGTCATGATCCTTTGTGATACCGGACGTGCAATCGCGCTGGCAAGCATTCCTATCGCCTTTGCATTCGGCATTGTGAATATGGTACAACTTTACCTTGTCTCGCTGATTGAGGGCACGCTCTTTGTCTTCTTTCATATGGCTGAATCGACAACGTTACCGCATGTCGTAGCACCAGAACAACTGCCAGCAGCGGCGGGACAGAATGAAGTCTTAAACTCCAGTTCCATCCTGATTGGTCCATCCATTGGAGGCATCCTCTATACTTTTTCCAATCTCTTGCCTTTTCTGGCTGATGCAATCTCTTATACCTTTTCGATTGTCTCACTGCTTTTCATTCGCGTTCCATTTCAAAAAGAGCGCATCAACAAGCAGCAGAATTTATGGATCGAGGTCAAAGATGGATTGAGCTGGCTCTGGCATCAGCACCTCATTCGCTTCACAGCGATTGTGACCGGAGGCATGATCATCTCCAGCATCGGCTATACCCTGATCGTGATTGTGATTGCCCAGAGCATGCATGCCAGTTCATTCACTATCGGACTCTCTCTTCGCCAGTGGTGGTGCTGGCAGTGTAGTTGGCGCATTTCTGATTGCTCCTCTGCAAAAACGTTTTGACTTTGGACGCGTGATGATCGCTTCAATCTGGATCTGGGCGCTATCCTGGTTGCTCTTCGCATTTGCCTTTAATCCGTTGCTGCTGGGTATCGCCAATGGTTTAAACTATATAATCGTGACCCATCTTCCTGGTCTCGCAGTTCAGTTATCGCCTGGCGCTTATACCAGATGCGTTACAGGGGCGCGTCAATAGCGTCTTTCGCCTGATCGCTTTTGGTGGTCAACCTATTGGGCTGGCTTTGACGGGTCTACTGCTTCAGAGCATTGGGCCACTGGCAACGATCCTTGTGCTGTTTGTGCCACAGTTGGTGCTTGCTGTGCTGGTGACGGTGAATAAGGATGTACGGGAGGCGCGTTAGAACGAAGCACAGAGTTGTAGAAAGAGTAATGTTCCCAACTGGGAGATAGCATCGCTTTGTATATTTGAGGCGACGCGTGGTCAATCAGCGTTATGCTTCTTGAAAGTTGATCAGCAGTCGAACACCGACCAGCAGATGTCGTTTCGCAACCGCTGATCATCCAGGACCAGTTCGCGGATCGCGTCCGGGAGCTGTTCACGCTGCCATCGGCATTCGAGCCGCCCGGAGTTCTCACCCTCGCCTTCAGGAACAGCAGCACGCGCCGCCTTGATCGCATAGGCCGCAGCACCGAGTTCGTGTGCGGCGACATGCGCCACCACCGCAGCTTGACCGGCAGCATATGCGGCAAAACGCGCCGATCCATGTAAATCCCTCGCTGCACCCATTGCATGACCGCCTAATGCGCGTGTTTCCATCATTTTGAGTTCCCCACGTGTCCATGCGCGAGCTGCTTCGATCGCCTGGCGAGGCCGCGGGTCTTCTGGTTGCGCCGACTCAAACAGGTGCAGAACGTGTTCCGCACACGTTGCGGCCCACAGGGCGAGTAGCCGATGGTTGGAGTCTGTGAGCGTCCCCCCACAGCGGATGGTGATGAAGCGAGGGTCGCGGTCTTTCGGGAGGATCACGGCTGCACTCCTTTTTTGAGTATCCTTAACTGGAACAAATAGCAACGATTTCTCACATAAAGTGAGCTAAACCAGATATTCTAAGTCTAAGAAACGTCGTTTATTTTGTATAATTACCAAATCTTCCACCACCGTCTATGCCACTCCCTCGCCTCCTGATTGCCTGCAACGTCTCCTGCCCTAACACGGTCTGACAACGCTCCAATTCAGAAGATGTAGCATACAGATCAACAATCCCAAGATCAACGCCCAACAACGACTCAACAACAGCCGCCGTACAATAAGGGAACGTATGCTGCACTATATCCACCTGCCTGCAACATCACCAATCGTCCATCACAAACCTCTTCAGCCAGATCAACTATCAATTGCGCAGATCTGACGATACCCCTGCATCGTCACCATCATATGTGCCATAGGATCGAGCCAACTTGCATCCTGACCAGCCGTGACAAGAATAAGTTGTGGACGAAATTGCTGTCCCAACGGGCACAACCAGTTGCTCAAATGCCGCACGATAGCCGCGATCTCCCGTTCCAGCAGGCAAAGGTATATTGACGGTATAGCCTGCACCTGCTCCGCTGCCAACCTGCTCCAGTTCACCTGAAAGTTTCGGATACCAGTTCTGCTGATGCAAAGAGACAAAGAGCACGCCCGGATCAGCATAAAAAGCATCCTGAGTCCCATTGCCATGATGAACATCCCAATCAACGATCATGATGCGCTCAAGTCCATACGCTTTACGAGCATGATGGGCCGCAAGAACTGTATTGTTAAAGATACAAAAACCGAGCGCCTGATTGCTGGTGGCATGATGGCATGGTGGACGCAACAACGCATAGGCATTGCTGCACACGGCCCTCCATGACCGCACTGACCGCATTCATAGCGCCACCAGCCGCATACAACGCCGCCTCAAAAGAACCTGGACTGAGCACGGTGTCTTCATCTACCTCACCCCATGGCATTACCAGTGGTCCCTGTACTGGTCCATGCTCCGAAAGTGTGCGGATACCAGCAATGTAATTCACGGGTATGATACATGGCAATCTCGTCTTCAGATGCGGCCCTTGCCTCGATAGGAGTCATACGAGCAGTCAGACCTGAACCGTCCAGAAATTCTTTCGTGCGGCTGGTAATGGCAACAGATGATGGATGTGGCTCAGGCGAGAGTTCAAACGACGCCATCTCTCATCTGTACACGCGATTCTGTACCTGTATCATGCGCAAGATAGCGTTCGTCGAAAACAAAACCTGTCTGGAAAGATGCCATAATTCTTATCCTCTCCCACACAACAACTGACGATCAGTGATATCCAGCGGTGAACGACGCATCACAGCTCGTACAAGACGGATTTCATCATACGAGTATTCATCACCCAGAAAATCCTTCACTGGCCTGAGCATACTATCACCCACCTCTTGCATTGCATTGAATATCTCATATTGCCTTTCAGCGCTCTACTAATCCGCTGATATCAATATCCTCTCCCTCTTCAATCCATTGACAGAGATGTCCCATGACCGTTGATGGAGCTACACACTCTCTCTGCGCAATCTCTTCGATGCTCAAACCACTGGCGATACAATTCCAGAACGTGTGTTGCGTGGCGAAGAGTGAAGTATCAATTGATGGTCGCTGCTCTTTCTGTACCGGTTGCAGTATGACACTCTTTGGCTCAGGTCGATGTTGTGGGATCACAATATGCATATATTGCATCGGTGAAGGGGGTATAATACATGCTCCAATTTGCGCTTTCCCACCCCTGGCAATTGCAAAAATTCGGATTGACTCTGCGGGAGCGCCTGCACCATACGCATGTAAAGTGCTCTCGGAAAAGACAAAAAAAGCTGGTTGTCCCTGCTCCTCAGCTAGCTCGACGCCGTAGAGTGCGCAAGTTACGGAACAATTCTTGCTGCTGCTCTGCCGTCAAGAGAGACGCTTATTTTCTCTATCCACGATCTGGCTTCATCTCTCAGTATAACAGGCCCACAGGCATATTATGCAATGAACAATAACTACGAATTTCATCGGTAAAGGGAGTAAAATATGCCTCCAATTTGCCGCTGCCGACGCCTGGAATATGCGCGAACTGCTCCTTCGTTTGAGGACGTTCTTGCGCCATAGCCCGCAAGCTCGTATCTGAAAAGATCGCATAAGGTGGCACGCCCATTTCGTCGGCAATATATTTGCGCAGATTACGTAGATGATAAAACAGCCGCGCTTCATCCGGCTTCAGTTCAATCTTTTCCTGCACAACTACTTCAGGACTCTTCCGCACTTTTTCTTCCTCGCACAGGTGGCATCGCGCATCGCAACCTCGACGGTTCGCTGCCTACGTAACACCTCGCGTGAAAGTGCATTGAGTCTGATTATCGGATATCCATCGGTCGTCTCACTCATCAGTCCTTGCTGAAGAAACGAGCGTCCGAGATACAGCCATTCATCCATACTGAAATCACGCCCAATACCATAGGTTGAGAGTTGATCATGTCCAGTGTCACGAATTTTTTGTGTATTCGCTCCCCGCAATACCTCGATAACGTAGCGCATACCAAAACGCTCACCCGTTCGTGCCACGCAAGAGAGAAATTTTTGAGCTTCGATTGTGCAATCTTTCACTGTATGCGTACTCAGGCAATTGTCACAGTTACCACAGTTCTCACCAGGCAACGTCTCGCCAAAATAACCGAGCAGAATACGGCGGCGACATACGGTACTTTCAGCATAGGCAACCATCTGATTTAGTTGTTGACGGGCGATACGCTGCTCCTGCTCGTCAGCTTTCTCCGGAGATGATAAACTCAATTTTGTGACGATCTCCATAATTCAGGAAAAGCACACATTGCGCGGGCAACCCATCGCGTCCAGCACGCCCCGACTCCTGATAATACCCTTCCAGGCTTTTCGGGAGATCGTAGTGGATAACGGCACGTACATCTGGTTTGGCAATACCCATACCAAAGGCAATCGTCGCCACAAGTACAGGAACATCGTCACGAATAAAGCATTCCTGGTTCTCACGGCGCTGCTCATTGCTCAATCCAGCATGATAAGGCAAAACACGAACGCCATCACGTTGTAGCAACGCAGTCAGCTCATCCACAGTCCTACGCGCCAGGCAATAGATAATGACAGGGCTATCCTGAATGTCTGGAGAAGGTGCAGCAATTCACGATACGACTCCTTGTTCTTCTGCCGTACCTCATACGAGAGATTTGGTCGATTGAAGCTACCAATATAAATATGAGGATCGTTCAGTTTAAGCTGCCTCAGAATATCCTGGCGTACACGTTCGGTTGCGGTCGCGGTAAGAGCCAGCATGGGAGTCGATGGGATAGCGGTCGCGCAACATCCCTAACTGACAATATTCGGGACGGAAATCATGGCCCCATTCGCTAACGCAGTGCGCTTCATCAACCGCCAACAATGATAGACCAAAACGCCGCTGCACTTCATCCAGCATCGTCATAAAACTCAGCGTCAAAATACGCTCTGGCGCGACATAAAGCAGTTTCACCTCTCCACGCAAAGCAGCCGACTCGCGCTGCATACGCTCATCAGGTGCAAGAGAGCTATTAACAAATGTGGCTGAGATACCATTCGCATGCAAGCGATCAACCTGATCCTGCATTAAAGCGATCAAGGGCGAAATGACCACCGTCAGGCCTGGTAGCAAAAGAGCTGGTAACTGATAGGTCAACGATTTTCCACCACCCGTCGGCATCAACACCAGTGCATCGCGACGATCAAGCGCCATCGAGATAACTTCGTGCTGGCCTGGCAAAAAGGTATCGTGTCCAAAATATTGCTTCAGTGCCTGTTCAATAAAATTCAAATCTTCACCTTCTCCTCGCTACATGCCTGTCTAAGAAAATATAACCACAGAAAAACATATCTGGCAATAGACCTGGGAAATCCGCAATCTTGTATATAGTTTTTCATGCTTTATATGCAAAATCATTATACTTTACGAGCTTTTTTCATGCAAGAGGACTATCTCTACTATCTTCTGATTTTCCTTCTGAAAATCGCAGAGAAGTTGAAAATAATATTGCTATTCTTCCTATTCCCTGATAGAATTATCCAAGATTTTATAGATGTTTTCGTAAACATTCTATTAAAGCGAACAAAAATTATTTTCTATCTTTTGCACAAATGATAATCAAAAGGAGTTATTATGCAACAACAAAATCCTATAGTAGCAAGCTCTGGGAAAGTTGCTCTTCGCTATGGCCTTATCTTCGGCCTTATTCAAGCAGCTATCGCTTAGTAGTAGCACTTTTAAATACATTTGTGCTTTCATCAGGGAATGCAGGGTTAATACTTGTATTCGATGTACTCGTCTTTCTAACAAGTTTAGCCGCCTACTTCATTGCAGGTATGCTAGCATGCAAGACAGACCGGAAAGGTGAGTACAGGCACCATTAGTGGCCTCTGGACAGGTGTTTTTTCTGGAGTTCTTGGCTGTATTATCAACATAGTACTCTATCTTGAGTATTACCTTACCGAAACTTATCGATCATATAATAAAACGGGTTATCCGTCCAATGCCTCTCCAAGTGCATTCAGAATTGGAGCTCATCGCAGGAGGAATCGGAATTTACATTCTTGGCCTCATTTTTGCTATCGGCGTAGGTGCCGGTATAGGTGCTTTAGGCGGTCTGCTTGGTCGATCTCAGGCTAGAAAGAATGCCCCACCACAACCCTATCAAGATCAACCCTATCCAGGCCAACCTTACCCACCACAGCCTTATCCCGGTCAACCTTACCCACCACAGCCCTATCAGGATCAACCTTTACTCTGGACCATCTTATCCTGGTCAACCCTATACTTACACGCAACCCGCAACCAAAACCACCAGAACCATCCGGGCAAGCTCCTACACCCGCTCCTAACTGAATGGAACCCTTATAATCCCGATCAGCCTCGCTAGACAATTTGTAATTCATCTGTAGGGTCGCAGTGTAACGACAAGCTCATGTGCATCGCTGTGGCCCTACCGTGAATTACTACGCCAAATTTCCCACACTCTTGCATTTTTCACCTTTTTAGCTGCATAATGCTCAAAGCAATAATGTAGATGAGGATATGGGGGAGTTATGTTAGCAACGGTACAAAGTTGCGCTGTCATTGGCTTAGAAGGCGCATTGGTGGAAGTGGAAGTGGATATAGCAGGCGGCCTGATGGCATTTATGATCGTTGGGCTTCCCGACACGGCCGTCAATGAGGCAAAAGAACGCGTCAAGGCCGCAATCAAGAATAGCGGCTGCCTTTTCCCCTTTAAACGCATTACCGTCAACCTTGCCCCCGCCGATCTACGCAAAGAAGGACCAGCCTATGATCTCCCAATCGCCATCGGCATCCTGCTGGCATTTGACCAGATTCCACGCGATGAACAGATCGATCAATGCCTCTTTATTGGCGAACTTTCACTCGATGGTAGCGTACGCCACACTAATGGCGTTCTTCCTATGGTCGCGCTGGCACGTGAGAAAGCAGGTCAAAGCGGTCTTCGTACCAGCAATCGACGCCGCGGAAGCCACACTGGTCGAGGGCATCACGGTCTACCCCGTCGAGACGCTGGCACAACTCATTGCACACCTCAGTAATGAGCGCCTCATCGAACCCTATCAACGCGATCCCAATCTTCTCGATAACGCACACGAAGTCTTCTATGGTCAGGATATGGCTGCAGTACGGGGACAGGAACACGTCAAGCGTGCATTAGAAGTTGCGGCAAGTGGTGGACATAATATTTTAATGAGTGGACCGCCGGGATCAGGCAAAACATTGCTTGCACGTGCAACGCCATCGATTTTGCCCAGAATGTCTATCAATGAGGCGCTTGATGTCACAAAGATCTATAGTGTCAGTGGCATGTTGCCAACGGGAGTGCCATTAATTATACAACGTCCATTTCGCTCACCACACCACACGACAAGCCACGCTGGATTGGTCGGTGGTGGACGCATTCCGCGCCCAGGTGAGATCAGCCTGTCACATCGTGGCGTGCTCTTTCTCGATGAATTGCCAGAATTTGGGCAGAGCGTTCTTGAAGTACTGCGCCAACCGTTGGAAGACAAGGTCGTGACTATCTCACGCGCTCAGGGAACGATTACGTATCCCGCTAACTTTATGCTGGTCGCCGCGATAAATCCTTGTCCATGTGGCTTCTTCAACGACCCTGTACGCAGAGTGTAGCTGCTCCGCTACAGCTATCGCACGCTATCAGAAACGCATCAGTGGCCCCCTGCTCGACCGCATCGATATCCATGTTGAAGTACCGCGCATCGATTACGAAAAACTGGCTGACAAGCGCCAGGTAGAGGATTCGGCAACCATCCGCGCACGTGTGCAGGCGGCACGCAATCGTCAATTACAACGCTTCAGCGACACAAAATTCACCTGTAATACCGAAATGGGACCTGCCGAGGTGCATACCTTTTGTGAAGTGGATGCCGCTGGGCAGAAGCTTCTCAAGGCGGCGATGCAACAACTCCACCTCTCGGCACGTGCGTATCATCGCATTCTGAAACTATCACGCACTATCGCCGACCTTGCTGAAAGCGAAACGATTGCCTCTAATCATGTTGCAGAGGCGATTCAGTACCGACCACGCCTGGGCACGTGAGGAGCACCTGAACAAGAAACAGAAGCACCCGGGCTTATTGCGCTCCGCTCCATCGCGCCCCTACACGAGAGAATGAATAGTTCCAGCAAAAACGATAAAAGCACATGTAGGGGCGCGATGGAGCGGAGCGCAATAAGCCCGGGTGCCCAGTTCCCTATGAAGACGGAAAACCGAGAACCTTTTTAAACTCCCCCATGCGGATCTGGTTCTACCTCTGCCGCCCAGAAGGCTCTATACTTTTCATTAGTCTCAAAAATGGCATCTTGCAGGAAGGGCGAACTGATCACGGCACCTCGTGAACGTTTTAAGATGCGCTGATATTTCTTGAATGTACGCTTCGTATTCAATGTCATACTCATCAAACAACTTAAAACGATCAATGTACATACCATCAATGTTGCAATAACATAGGTAACCATCATTTTCGTTCTCCCTTCGCAAGTTCCTACCTTTTCAAGTAATTTTTTACTTTCTATTGAGATAGACGTATAATCTCTTCAAAAATAAATTCATTTCGCCGATTTTTTGACTTATTCTAAAACATAACCTCTTCTTGTCTCTCACAAAAGAAATATTGTAGGATATGCCAGAAAGCTCCTTCTTTTAAACAAACGCTTGCTATTTTGAAAATTGAAGAGGTTCTATGATTCAACTCTCTGCATTCGCCGACGAAATTTCACCTGACCTGGATGAGCAGATCGCCCTACTGCACAGCGAAAATATTCATTTCATCGATCTACGCTCCGTCTGGAACATCAATGTGCTCGACTTCTCAGATCAGCAGGTCAGCGCGATCAAACAAAAGCTACAAGAACAGGGCATTGGAGTGGCCGCCATTGGCTCTCCTATCGGCAAAGTACCGATCGATAGCTCCTTCGATGAACATTTACAACGCTTTGAACGAGCAATTACGCTGGCCCAGGCGTTCGGCACGCCCTATATTCGCCTCTTTTCGTTTTATCCTCCACAGCATGCAACCGATCCTTCTGAATGGAGAGATGAGGTTATCAGGCGCTTGCAGGAATTTACGGCGCGGGCACGTGCGGCGAATGTTATTCTGCTGCACGAGAATGAAAAGGATATTTATGGTGATATCATCACGCGTTGCGTGGATCTGTTCCAGACCATCAATGATCCTCACCTGCGCAACGTTCTTGATCCTGCAAATTTCCTGCAATGCGCTCAGGTTCCTTATCCCGATGCATATAATGCTTTGCATCCCTGGACACAATATGTGCATGTGAAGGATGTCAAAGCTGATGGCACGCTGGTACCTGCTGGCGAAGGTGAATCTCACTGGCCGGAACTCTTACAACGCTTACGAGCCGATGGCTATGATGGCTTCCTGGCACTGGAACCACATCTGCAGGCCGCTGGACAATTTCAGGGCTTTAGCGGACCAGACCTGTTTCGTAAAGCTTCACAGGCACTACAAAAACTGCTACATGATATGAATTGGGACCTATTAAAAATCCCCTCCCACAATTACCAGTTCCTCACCCTGGACATTTATCCAGGTGAGGAACTAGCCAAATTACTGATGTGCTCTCTTCCTGTCATAGCTTATAGTATCCATAAAGCAGTTACCCTTTCAGTACACAAAGGATGCATAGAACGCTATGACACAAACAGCAGATACTTCCTCCTTGCTTCGTGCATTGTCCAATCAGATGGCAGACGCCGTTGAGCGCATAAATCCTGCATTGGTCCTCGTCAATGGTCGACAGCGCCAACCTGCCAGCGGCCTGGTCTATGGACCCGATCTGATCTTGACGGCAGATCACACTCTTGAGCGTGAAGAGGATCATAACCATTCAGACACATGACAAACGCACACTTACCCGCACAATTTGTAGGCCGCGACCTGGGCACCGACCTCGCACTCTTGCGTGTTACTAATCTCGGACTTGCCGCCGCTGAAGCCGTTACAGAAACTGTACGCGTGGGACAACTGGTTCTGGCAGTCGGACGTACACCTGAAGATGGTCCAATGGCAAGTTCTGGGGTCGTGAGTACCGTTGGAGGCCCACTACGCACAGGACGTGGCGCAATTCTCGAACGCTACATTCGCACCGATGCCACTCCCTATCCAGGCTTCTCCGGTGGCCCACTCGTCGATACGCAGGGCAAGGTGGCGGGTATCCTGACAACTGGCCTGGTCAATGGCGTTGCGCTGGCAATTCCGATGGATATCGCAACGAGTATTGCAGACACATCTGGCAAAACAGGGCTATATCAAGCGTGGCTATCTGGGTATCAGCAGCCAGTTTGTAGAGCTTCCAACAACGCAGCGTGCCGGACGCGACCAGGAACACGGCCTGCTTATCGTAAAAGTCGATGACACCAGTCCAGCGCAGCAAGGCGGCATTCTCGTCGGCGACATCCTGGTTGCACTTGATGGTCACCAGATCAATGACGCCGAGGAGCTACAATTGCTACTGGTTGGTGACCGCGTAGGCAAAGCCATTCCAGTAGAAGTTATGCGTGGCAATACCTTGCAGACGCTTCAAGTAACCATTGGGCAGCGCAAATAAAGGACAGGTATAAGAAGATGACACAGACGACAGAATATACTCCCACATCACCTTTTCCGCTCCCCGACGCGTTCTCGTCTGCGCTGACAAGCATCTTTGAGCGCGTCAAACCGGGCGTAGTGCAGATATAGACGGATGGACGCGGTGGTGGAACAGGCATCATCTGGCACAAAGATGGACGTATTCTCACCAATAATCACGTCGTCGCCAGAGATAATGCGAGGGTGCAGGTTCTCACTTCTCAGATGGACGCACATCTCACAGCCAGTGTCCTTCAGCGCAATCCTCAGCTTGACCTGGCGCTGCTCAAAGTTGATGGAACCGATCTCAAGCCACATCCAGGCTGGCGATTCTACACAGTTGCGCGTTGGCGAATGGGTCTTTGCCCTCGGCCATCCCTGGGGACAGCGCTGGGTCTTGACAGCAGGTATTGTGAGCACGGTAAGCACAATCAAGCTTGCTGAGAACCTGACCACCCGCTACATCAAATCCGATGTCGGGCTGGCTCCGGGAAATTCGGGTGGACCATTGTCTGGATGCCGATGGCAACTTCATCGGCATCAACGCCATGATCTTTGGCGGCGACCTCTCCGTCTCTATTCCAAGCGAGGTCGTGAATAAATGGCTGGCAAACCTTCCACAGGACAAGACACAAAAACGCATCTCGCTTGGCGTTGAAATACAGACGGTCGATCTCCCAACAAATGTACGTGAGACACTCACTCCTGCACGTGAGAAGGGTCTGCTCATCGTTGGCCTGCGTGCAAGACAGGAGCAGTTCAAAGATCTTCTCATCGGCGATATCCTGCTTGATGTATCAGGCAAGCCAGTTAGCGATGTGCCGACTCTACGTAACATTCTGAGCCAGGGCGAAGAGGGTGCACCTGTCGCCATGAAAATTCTACGTGGTGGGACGATCATTTCGCTCACCATCGCAACACAAACAACCGTCGTCGAACCTCTATAATCGTTATCGGGATGTGCCCGGTTTACGACCACTGGACAAGCCCGACTATAGAGCCCGGAAAAAGGACAGGCAGCAACCATGCGCGTTTTCATTCTCGCTCCTACACCCATGATGCAGGCGGGATTGCACAGCTTACTCACCTCCAATGATATACAGATCATTGGAACATCAGCACAGCCAGGTGCACTGAGCGAGGTTGCCACAGACATCGATGTGGTTGTAGTGGCAGATGAATTACTGCTAGAGGAGCTTGCTCCTACTCTTGCAAACACGCCCATGGTTGCACTTGTCGTATTAACCAATAATGAAGAACGTATACTTGCCGCGTTTGCGTGCATTAGATGTGCGAGGCTGGGGTATGGTGCCGCTTGATGCTTCAGCCTTGCAACTTCAGGCCGCTGTCCAGGCCGTAGCACAGGAACTCGTTATTCTTCCTAAAGTACATATGCAACGCCTCTACGAAAATCGTGTGCTCACGGAAGTACGCAACAACGAGAATCTAGACGAAACGTTGACAGCACGCGAACGCGAGGTATCTGGAACTTGTCGGGCAGGGACTTTCCAACAAGCTCATCGCACGCCAACTTCAGATCAGCGAACATACGGTGAAATTCCATGTCTCGTCTATCTCTAACAAACTTGGTGCCGTCTAGCCGCACTGATGCCGTTAGGCGAGGTTTGAGGCATGGGCTGATTACCTTATAATACACTGTAATTCACAGGCCCTTCGGTTGATGGTTCTTCCTCTTTCATGACAAGAACCGCTCCTAACGAGAGGACAAGTCTCTAAATCACAAAGTGCTGAACAGAGTTCATATATTTTCCCTTCATGAATACGAAAAATGAGAACGCTCATGTTGCCTTGAGCAAATAGATCGTACATTCAGCGCTCGACAATGGTTCTCTGTTCATTCGATGTCATGCACGGTTTCTCCTGATATCTCAGTGGAGTTACCAATTTCTTTTAGAAAAGTCTTCTATAGAAATTATACCGTAGATGATCCAGGAGAATATTTGTGAGAGGTAATTTGCAAGCAATCAAGCTTAATATGTCCAGTAACTCATCTTCAATGAATAAGCACCTCTACCGCTTTTAATATATCTCTTCGAAAAATTTTTCTTTAAGCTCTCTATCACAACTTTTATGCTAAAATCGGTTGAGGAGGAAATCATATGACATCTCATAATTCCCCACGACGACTGGCGATCGTCACAGGTGCAAGCCGCCGTCGAGGCATCGGCGCAGCTACATGTCTGAACGTTAGCACAGACAGGCATTGATATTTTCTTCACGCATTGGAGTCCTTATGACCACCGTATGCCCTGGGGAGCAGAAGAGGACGAACCAATCCAACTACAAAAACAGATACAAGCACTGGGCGTCCGTTGCGAACATCTCATGATCGATCTGGGAATTCCTAGATGCGCCTCAACGTATTATACAAATAGTTGAGGAGCAATTGGGACCAGCCTCTATTCTGGTCAACAATGCCACTCATGATGATACCAATGCCCCTTTTGATCAGCTTGATGCCCCGACATTAGATGCCTATTATGCCGTAAATATACGTGGAACGATCCTATTGAGTATCGAGTTTGCACGCCGTTTCACATTGCCAGCGGGTGGGCGCATCATCAATCTCACCTCCGGGCAAGGATATGGACCAATGCCGGGCAAATTAGCCTATATTGCTACAAAAGGGGCAATAGACGCTTTCACCACCACTCTGGCGGTAGAAGTCGCTCCACGAGGAATCACGGTCAATGCAGTCGATCCCGGTCCCACTGATACTGGTTGGATGACTGAAGAAATACAACGTGAACTTCTGCCTCGCTTTCCCATGGGACGGATCGGGCAACCCGAAGATGCTGCTCGCCTCATCGCCTTTCTGGCAAGCGAAGATGCTGGTTGGATTACGGGTCAGATTATTCGCTCACGAGGCGGGTTCTGATAACCTACTTTTAAATAACCTCCAATCCATCTCTATCTGGCAAAGCTGGATATGGCGCATGTGGCTCACGCTGATACCAGAAAGCAACCGAGGCTATATCATCCTGCAAGGGCAGATAGCGCCCACCACTACGCCAACCCAGCGCCTGAATGGTTACACGTAAATCCTGCTCAAAACGAATAGGGTCCATAATATGCCAGCGATACATGCCGAAACGCTGCTGACTGCGATAGAGTCCATCCGGCTTGATCACCTGATGCAATCCCAAAAAAGGCGGTAGAATACACGCCATACTCGCCTGTGGGATGCTCAAAGTTCCAGGCACCACCAAAATAATCTTCTGTACCAGTGCCGCAAATTGTTGGAAAGTCTTGATCCCCATCCATATAAAATTTGATCTCACCCTCACCCCACCAGCCCGTTGTATTCGCCTGCCAGGCAAGATAGGTCCCAACATACTGACCTTTTCCTTGCACACCATCCAACAGTGTATGAACCTGCTTGTATCCAACGGATTACTGCGCCGCCACTGCGCATGAAAATAGGCCACATCAGCAGGAACATCGGTTAGCGTGTAATCGATCTGGTAGTAAAGCACAACATCTTCATGCCCAAGATTCTCAATAGTCAGACGAGCACGTTGGCGAAATGGCATCTCCCAGTAGGAGTTCATCCCACCTGCCGGATTGACCACTATCGGGCAACGAATTCACATTGCTGCGCTCACACCAGCCATTCGCAAAAAAATCGCCGAAGGGACACTCTATTGATGGTTGCTCCTCTCCATCCCAATATGCACGTAGTATAAGACGACGCCAGTGGGTCGGGTACGTCGTCATCCAGATATGTTGAATAGCCCCCGCTTCTTGAATATCTGCCAGCACGATAGTAGCTCCCGGCTGCAATAACGATAGAGGGCGAGACTTTCCATCCCTGCCCAAGTTCTCGTGCCACATACGCACCTGTTCCCTCAGTCGCCATACCTCCCCGGCCCTTTGCGCCATCAGGATTCTCGGCGCTGATCGAGCGTGTACGAGCATTGGAGAGACGCGAAAGATTGCCCAGATGCATGCCAAGCCCATTAAAAGAATGCTCCATATCAAATCTCCTATAAAAAAAAAAAGATACCTCCCATCAATAGGGAAGTACCATTATAATATACTCTATGCGATCACCATAGGGCCGTGTTGACGATGCCCGCTTGCCACATCTCCTCGACTAATTCATTCTACGCTGCCCGATAACGTACGCCTGCGGAACCCACCTGTGATAAGGTGCCAGATGGCGATCAGAATAATCGCGCCAATCAATGCCCTGATAAGAGGAACACCCCACAGGTAGATGTCGCCAATTCCACCAATCTGGATCACATCCGTCATCAGCCAGGCACCAACAACGCCTAAGATGATTGCTCCAATAATCCCCAAAGGAAGTTTCCATCCTACAATATATTCAGCTATCACACCAACGATAGCTGAGATAAGCAGGAAAAGAAGAAAATTTAGCCCAAAAGACCAATGATTTTGACCGATTGTAAGCGTAATACCATCTGCTATTACTGCCATGAGAGTATTGTCCTCCTTTTTTATGCTCGAAACAGCATCCAACTGTTTTGCATAAGTAACCTTCTACCCTTAATACGGGACAACACTACCATTTAGTTTCGAATACCTCTGCTTAGCCCTTTTTTGGTTCCAATGCGGGCGTATTGCCAAAGATCCGTTGCGCGGTCGGAGTTGGCGCGGCCCAGCGTACGGCGTTCGCAATCACGTGCTGCACCTCGGGATGGTGATATGTTGGCAACGTTTCATGGCCGGGACGGAAATAGAAGATTTTGCCCGCACCTCGCGTATAACAGCAACCGCTTCTGAATACCTCACCACCCGTAAACCAGCTAATAAATACCAGCGTGTCAGGTGCAGGAATATCAAAGTGCTCACCATACATCTCTTCTTCATCGATCTCAATATACTCGCCAAGTCCCTCCACAATTGGGTGACCAGGAGCCACCACCCAGAGACGCTCACGATCTCCGCTCTCACGCCACTTGAGGTCACAACTTGTCCCCATCAGGCGTCTGAAGATCTTCGAGAAATGGCCCGAATGCAACACAATCAGCCCCATGCCATCCAGAACACGCTGCTGCACACGCGTCACAATCTCATCGCTTACTTCCCCATGCGCCTGGTGCCCCCACCAGATCAACACATCCGTTGCAGCAAGCACCTCTTCCGAGAGACCATGTTCAGGCTCATCCAGCGTTGCCGTACGCACTTTCAGCCCACTCTTTTCCAGAGCCGCGGCAATTGTTGCATGAATGCCTTCAGGGTAGATCGATGCAACATGCTGATCATTGCGCTCATGACGATATTCATTCCAGACGGTGACGCGTATTTCTGCTGTGGCCATTGGGATATCCTTCTTTCTAAATATTGCTCTCAAAAACGATTAAGTAAAATCACTCGGTCTACAGCATATCATCTTTCGTCCGGACTTGCTTCCAGGCGAAAAAGCATGTTTCTAAATATTTACCTCATGTGATATACTAGCCGCATGATATTGCATTGAAGGGGTTAGATTTGAAAAGGGTAGAAATATTCATATCATATGCGCCTGAAGATGAGGATTTGCGCAAAAAGCTGGTAACTCACCTTCTCCTCGCTTAACCGCCATCACCGCTCCAACCCGGTTCCATACTGCTGTATGTTTCCCCAGGCATGCAATATCTGTTTGGCCCAGGCATGCAGTAGCAAGCCACCCTCCCACAGCTGTCATGACAAATCCGATCGCTATCAGTCCTACAGCAATTGCAAGACTCACAGCGAAAGCAGGTTTGACGTTTGCACTGAAAGCTGACTTTATCATCGAGGTAATTCCATTACGGCTCGCGTTGTAGGAAGTCAGAAAAGCAGGATTGCTAAAGGTGGAAGGGCCAAAATGCGATGGCATAGCAGGCATCACTACTGCTGCTGCCTGATCCGAGGTATGTAAAGCATTATACATGGTTGTAATGCCTGTAGTTTCCTGCCAAAAGCCATGACCAAAAGCCTGGGCATCGGGAGAACTCCATGGGAGGAATATGAATTTGTTCGCCTGGCGGTCATACCCACTTAAAAAGGAGGTCGTACCCGGTGACGCAAAATTTAGACAATTTCAACGTGGCCTGTAGATCACCCCAGGCCGATTCGACGGGTCAGCAGCAAGGGTGCAATTGGGATTAGGATTAACCACATAGTTCCAGCTCCTCCGTCATTGGGCCACCAGCCATCATCAGATGCCTGGAGAGCATTGGGCTGGAAATAGTTGCCCGCATCCGTAAGATTGACATCCGAATTACGAGAAAGGCATCGTCGATCCCTGATCCTTATCCCATTGATCGACCGTTCCTGCCAGATTGGTCTTATATGTCCCATTGACATATACATTAATCCACATATTAGAGGTGGGATTTGAAAAGTATAGAGATATTTATGAGCATTCATATAGAGGTTGGTGGAGTCACGGTCTTCTCTCACTAAATTTGGGTTCTCCAACGTTTCCCAAATTTTGAAAGATCTTCTCTGGCAAGAAAAGTCCCAGGCGTGATATGATTCCCTAATGCATTTCCACTTATCTCTTCTGGTTCTGAGAGGTATCACTTTCCGTTGGCATCGAGAAGTGTATAGGGAAACCATTCCAAATATCACCCCACTCTTGACCCATCTCCTACCCATTTGGAGGACAGAGTGTCTCTTTGAAAAGGGGAATGCGGGAGATACTCAAACATTCCGTCCTCGAAATGTTGCAAGGTTTTCTCGTCCCGCTTTTGAGGGTAAGCACTTGCTTCAATCCCACAAAACCAGACCCCTGATGGCAATTCTGATACTTTTTAAACAAAGCGCTCATACGTAGCCATCTTCCTGCTCACTCATCAGTAGCCCCAGAGCATTCAAAGAAAGAGGATCATCGTTCTTGGAGATCAGCAAGCAAACCAACATCGGCGTGATTGGATGCGGCCAGATTAGCTCTATCTATATGGAAGCACCAGCGACCTTCGACATCCTCAATATTGTCGCGTGCGCTGATATCGATATGGAGAAAGCACACGCGCAAGCAAAGCGCTTTTCTATTCCAAAGGTCTGTACCGTCGAGGAACTTCTGGCAGATCCAGAGGTCGAGATCGTTCTCAATCTGACCATCCCCAGAGTACATAGCGAGATTGCACTGGCTGCTCTCGCAGCAGGCAAGTCGACCTATAGCGAGAAACCGTTGGGAGTCACCCGCGATCAGGGCAAAGCTGTTCTAGATGCGGCACTGGCAAAAGGATTGCGTGTCGGTTGCGCCCCCGATACCTTTCTCGGTGGTGGTCTGCAGACCTGCATCAAGCTGATCAATGATGGAGCAGATCGGACAGCCCATCGCGGCGACAGCATTTATGCTTAACCATGGTCCCGAAAGCTGGCACCTCGCTCCCGATTTCTACTACCAGCCGGGCGGTGGTCCGATGTTTGATATGGGTCCCTACTATTTCGCCGCACTCATCGCCATGCTCGGCCCCGTGCGGCGCGTCACCGGTTCTGCACAGACTTCTTTTCCCGAGCGTACCATCACCAATTCACTTGAATATGGGAGAAAGATCAAGGTCAACACGCCCACCCATATCGTCGGCGTGCTGGATTTCGCAAATGGTGCAGTTGGCACTATCATTACCAGCTTCGATGTCTGGTCACACCAGTTGCCACGCATCGAGATCTATGGCACCGAAGGCACATTGAGCTTGCCAGATCCCAATACCTTCTCTGGCCCCGTCTCCATCAGACGCGCCAACGAAAAAGAGTGGCGCGATGTTCCACTCACTCATGGCTACACGAAAAATTCGAGCGGGATCGGGCTCGCGGATATGGCCTATGCTATACGCGCAAATACGCCCCAACGAGCAAGTGGCGAGATGGCATACCACGTCCTTGATATCATGCAATCCATTCATGAAGCTTCCGCTGAGGGTCGCCATATCGAACTGAGCAGCACCTGCCCGCGTCCAGCTCCACTGCTGGCAGGAATGCATACATTGGCTGAGAATTACTAATAGCAAGCCGCGTTAAAAATCGTGTTAGTTATGTAAACGTCTTCCAAAGGAGGAAAACATGTCACAGATCAAAGGACCGGCGCTCTTTCTCGCACAATTTGCCCAGGATGAAGCACCATACAACACGCTCGCCAATATTTCGCAATGGAGCAAAGAGCTTGGCTTTATTGGAGTGCAGATCCCTGCGTGGGATAGCCGCTTTATTGACCTCGACAAAGCCGCAGAGTCAAAGCAGTACTGCGACGACTTAAAGGGGCAAACACATGGCCTGGAGATTACCGAACTCGCCACGCACCTGATTGGTCAACTCATCGCTGTACATCCCGCATTCGATATCCTGTTTGATGGATTTGCCCCCACTGCATTCCATAACAATCCTAAAGCAAGGGCTGAATGGGCCGAAGGGCAGATGATCAAAGCCATCAAAGCATCGCGCAACCTGGGCCTGAATGTGGTTCCTACATTTTCTGGTGCCTTGCTCTGGCAGACCGTCTATCCCTGGCCGCAACGTCCCCAGGGACTGGTCGAACTGGGCTTCAAGGAACTGGCAAAACGCTGGCAACCCATTCTCAATGCGGCGGAAGAACATGGCGTTGACCTCGCCTACGAGATCCATCCAGGCGAAGATCTGCACGATGGCATTACCTTCGAGCGCTTCCTGGCCGCCACGGGAAATCATCCCAGAGTGCACATTCTCTACGATCCCTCGCACTTCATCTTGCAACACCTCGACTATATCGGCTACCTGGACTACTACAAAGACCATATCAAAGCCTTCCATGTCAAAGATGCCGAATACAATCTCTCCGCACGCTCAGGCGTCTATGGCGGCTACCAGGATTGGGTAGATCGTCCTGGACGCTTCCGTAGCACTGGGCGATGGGCAGGTCGACTTCAAAAAAGTCTTTGCCAAACTTACCCAGAACGGCTATTCCAGTTGGGCGGTGCTCGAATGGGAAGATCCTCTCAAAGACTCGGTCCAGGGCGCACGCGAGGGTGCAGCCTTGATCAAAAATATGCTCATTGATACCCCCACACATGCATTCGATGATTTCGCAGGTGGTCAGGCCGATGAAGCAACCAATCGGCGTATTCTTGGTATTGAATAAACTGTTTACGAGTTTGAAGAGAAGAGAAAGGCAATAGAAAAACCATGAGCCGAGACGTATCAAAGAGGAAACTACGCGCTGGCATTGTCGGCGGAGGCAAGGGTTCTTTTATTGGTGCCGTACACCGGATCGCCGCCGAACTGGACGACCAGGCCGAGGTTATCGCAGGCGCAATGGCGACCGATCCACAACGCGCCAGAGAATCGGCAGCGGCGTGGTATCTGCAACGCTCCTATGATAGCTTCGCAGAGATGGCCGCCGCGGAAGCACAACGCGAAGATGGCATCGATTTTGTCATGGTCACCACACCCAACCACGTCCATTACAGCGTGGCGAAAACTTTCCTGGAACATGGCATCCACGTCGTATGCGACAAACCCATGACCTTTGACCTTGAACAGGCTCAGGATCTCGTGAAGATGGTCGAGAGCGGCAAACTTATCTTCGCACTCACCCATAACTACACCGGCTATCCCACTGTACGCCAGGCACGCTACATGGTTCAGCAAGGCGAGATCGGCGATGTACGCAAAGTGCTGGTCGAATATGTTCAGGATTGGCTGATGCAGCCGGAAGAGCGCAGCGGAAATAAACAAGCTATGTGGCGTGCCGATCCTACAAAATCAGGCATCGCAGGCTGCGTGGGCGATATTGGCACCCATGCCGAAAATCTGCTGGAATTCATCACGGGCCTGAAGATCGCCTCGCTCAGCGCTGACCTCAGCACCTTTGTTGAAGGGAGAGCACTTGACGACGATGCCAATATTCTGCTACGCCTGGAAAACGGTGGCAAGGGTATTCTCACCTGCTCCCAGATTGCGGCAGGCGAAGAAAACGCGCTGAGCATCCGCATCTATGGCAGTAAAGCTGGCCTGGAATGGCATCAGATGGAGCCAAACACGCTCATCTTCAAACAACCCGGCAAGCCACGTCAGCTTCTACGAACCAATCAACCCTACATGAGCGATGAATCGAAAGCGGCCTCGCGCCTACCTTCCGGTCATCCAGAAGGCTTTCTAGAAGCATTCGCCAATATCTATAAAATGGCGATTAACGATATCCGCCGCGTCGAGTCAGGCGAAAAGCCACAAGGCGGCTATCCCACCGTTTATGATGGATTACGCGGCATGCAATTTATTACGAAAACCGTAGAAAGTTCGCAAAAAGGGGCCGTGTGGGTGGATATGCCTGGCAAAATCTAATGTAGAGGTCCCGAAATTGTGAACAGGACCTCTACTGAAGAATAACTTTTTCGCTTGTCGTTATGGGATAGCACTACGTAAGGTCGTCCCTGGTCGCCCAGACCGATAAACCCGATCGCAGGTTGCGCGGTGCTGGTGCTCATGAGGCAATCCCGTTCAGCTCGGTCAGATCGTTCTCGGAAAGGGTCAGCGCAGCACCGGTGACGTTGTCGCGCAGATGCGCGACCGATGAGGTCCCTGGGATAAGCAGGATGTTCGGGGAGCGCTGCAGTAGCCACGCCAGCGCGACGGCCATCGGTGTGGCGTCGAGACGCGTGGCGACCGACGTCAGTGTGTCGGACTGCAGTGGGGAGAAGCCGCCAAGCGGGAAGTAGGGCACGTAGGCGATGCCCTGTGCAGCGAGCGTGTCGATCAGATCGTCGTCAACCCGGTGGGCCAGGTTGTAGAAGTTCTGCACGCACACGATCGGCGCGATGGACTGTGCTTCGGCGACCTGCTCGGCGGTGACGGTGCTGATACCGAGATGTTTGATCAATCCCTCCTGCTGCAGCTGCGCGAGCACGGTGAACGGTTCGGCGATCGAGCCAGAAGTAGGGCTGCTGAACCCCCCGACGCGCAGGTTGACGACGTCGAGTGCTTCGAGGCCAAGGTGGTCGAGATTGTCGTACACGGCCTGGCGTAGCTGCTCTGGGAGCGAGCGCCTGGGGCCAGCCGCCCTCGGCGTCTCGCAACGCTCCGACTTTGGTGACGATGTGCAGACTCGTCCGGGTAGGGGTACAGGGCTTCCTTGATGATCTGGTTGGTGACGTGCGGACCGTAGAAGTCACTGGTATCGATGTGAGTGATACCCAGCTCTATCACCTCACGCAGTACGGCCACGGCAGCATCGCGGTCGGCGGGTGGACCGAACACGTGCGGGCCAGCCAACTGCATCGCGCCGTACCCCATACGAGTGACCATCAGATTTTCGGCCATGGTGAACGTTCCGCCGGGAAGTGGTTTCGCATCGGATTGCAATGGCATACTATTTTGTCCTCTTTCTGCCTACACCTATTATACCTTCGTCGTCGTTCCAGTTCTGCGCTGCATCTCAGCTCTCACCACTGTAGTGCCAACTGCACGACCAACCAGTACTGGCTCACTCAGCACATCGGCGGCAGATGGACCAATATCAAGGCGCGGCGTGATCACTTTGTAGGCTTCAAATTCTATGCGGCGCGAGGTTCGCCCGATAGAGGTAATACGACCCGTTACCTCAACAAAATCGCCTGCAAAGATGGGAGCCAGAAACTCGATCTGCTCATAGCCCGCCAGAAGCCCCTCATCTCCATCACAGAGAATAGCAAGCTCGGTTGCTATATCTCCAAACAGTGAGAGCAGATGGGCACCATTAACCAGCTGTCCTCCGTAATGCGCATCATGAGCACTTAGACGCACACGTAACTTTGAACTATACTCCGATTTTCAGCTCTATCAGGCATCTCTTCTTGTCCTTTTTCACAGCGCTACCCCGCGAGATGGTGGGCGGCAGACACATCTCAACGAATAGCATCCTTCTCTCCCTCAGGCTAACAAACGTTTGTTAGCCTGAGGCTACAACAATAAAAACAAAACTTTTTTGTGGATCATATACAGTATGCACGAAAAAGTCGGCAAACGCAAGAGGTTCTTTTGCCACGGGTGGCCATTGTGAACACAGCCGCCTATGCACAAAAACAGGCAGGTTGAAAGTATCCATGCACTGTTCTCATACAACGGCAACCTCGGTTATTAATATGTAAATATCTATTTAGCAAGGGAATATAGTGAGAGAAGAAAGGAGACATGTAATAATGTTTCGCCAACTACTACAGGCATTGAATTCTACAAGACACATGTTATTACAACTATGGAAGAGAGGATGTATGTCACGACGCACACTCTTTCTGCTTATTGCGTTATTCGTAGCTAGCTTCGTCCAGATTGTTTCTTACCAGCAGGAGGCATTCGCTGCTGAAGTGAAAGCAGACTATGCGTGCACACGCTATATAATCCGCAGCGGTGACACACTCAGCGCTATCTCCGCTAAAGCACATATCAATATACCGACATTAGCTAGAGCGAATAACATCTTCAATATCAATTTGATATTTGCTCATCGCTCCTTATGCCTTCCACAAACAACTATAGGCTTCATCAGGCACCAACATGGCAGACATGTTTCTGGTATGCTCTCCAGCGGCTCAGTCCACTGGTACGCTTATAATGCATTGGAGCAATCCAATTATTCTCAGGTTCAAGCACTCTTACGTCGTGCAGCCGCCTTCTATGGCTCTCCCCACATCTTGTTTTTGCCATTGCCAGGCAAGAAAGCAACTTTCAGCAGCATGTCATCGCGAGAGATGGTGGTATTGGAGTCATGCAAATCATGCCATATACTGCTACCTGGATCAATACCATAACAGGGACTGTGCGTAATCCTTATAAGCTACGTGACAATATCTTTATGGGTGTTTTCTATCTACGCCTGCTGGGAGATAGCTTCCATTGGAATATGTCAAGTGATCAGTGCGTATAATGAGGGTCCGTGGGCAGTCTCACATCATGGCATTTTAAATTGGCACTATGTCAATAATGTCCTGGGTTAGCCGAGAATTGATCATGAAATGATGAGTCTAGCTCTTGACATCGAGGCAAATCCAATTATACTCGACCTTAACAGATAAAAGAATACGACAGCTACGAACAGGAAGAGTACATAGCCTTACATGGGCACAGAGAGTCGGGGCCGGTGAAAACCCGATCCAGTGCGGCTATGGAATGGGCCTGCAAGCTAAAGAGCAAACATTTTGTCATCTCATGTGCAGAATCAGTAGGACTCTTTCGGAATGTCCCCCGTTACTGAGGACAGGATATCAGTCAGAACCTTCATTAGAGATTCTTACACGTATCCGGCAATGAGGGATTATCTTCTCATAATAGAAAGATAATCTGAATCAGGGTGGTACCACGAAAGCATTTCGCTTCTCGTCCCTTCAGGGATGAGAGGCGTTTTTTTATGTTCATTTTTATTAGTGTAGGGGCCAGATTTATATCGCGCCCATGAGGTATGGAGGCGAGACTATGTCTATCGAGATGACCTCGGAAATCAAGCCAGAGCAAAAACAGAAAGGCAACCCGACCAACAAAAACGGGTCTTTTCAGGTGTACAGCCAACCGGCAATATTCACCTGGGCAATTATCTGGGCGCGATCCGTAACTGGGTCGGGTCACAGGCAAACTATGATAACATCTTCTGCATCGTCGATCTACACGCAATTACGCTACCGATTGATCCAAAAGAATTGCATACCAACACGCGCAAATTGGCAGCGCTTTACCTGGCATGTGGACTGGATACACGCTATTGCAAGCTGTTTGTGCAATCACATGTGCATGAGCATGCCGAAATGAGCTGGATTTTAAATTGTTTTACCCCTATGGGTTGGCTGAACCGGATGACGCAGTTCAAATCCAAGGCAGGTGAGAATATGGAATCGGTCGATGCCGGCCTCTACTGCTATCCTGTCCTGATGGCCTGCGACATCCTGCTCTACCAGACTCATTATGTCCCGGTTGGCGATGACCAGCGCCAACATATTGAGCTGACGCGCGATCTTGCACAGCGCTTCAATAGCATTTACAAAAAACGTGTCTTCACGATCCCTGAAGGGCAGATCCGCGACGACGGGCGCACGTATTATGTCACTTGAAGATCCAACGAAGAAGATGAGCAAGAGCGATCCAAATCCCAGTGCGCGTATCAATCTGCTGGATGATCCAAAGACGATCAAACAGAAGATTGGACGTGCGACGACGGATTCGCTGCGGCTGGTGACCTTTGATCCTGAACGACCAGGTATCACCAATCTGCTGACCATCTACCAGATGTTGACTAGTCAGTCGCAACAGGAGATCGAAGCGGAGTTCGCAGGCAAAGGTTACGGCGATTTCAAAGCCGCCCTTACCGAGCGCCTGGTGGAGACACTGCAACCAATTCAGCAGCGCTACAATGAACTGATCAATGATATGACGACATTGGAAAGTATACTGAAACAGGGTGCCGATGATGTACGCCCTCTGGCCGCCGCGACACTCAATCGCGTCAAAGAAGTCGTTGGCCTGGGCTAATGGGGGTAATCTCGCCTTTACCCAGCACGTTCCTATCGTGTAAGATCAGTCGATACACGTAGGTAGGAGTTTGCATGTATTATCCAACATTTGAAGAGATCCAGCATCTGCGAGATACTGAAATGGCCTCGACAGAACGCAGCGGACGACCTCTTCTGCCCTTTTATTGCGACATTCTGGCCGATATGGAGACTCCCGTCTCGGCCTATTGTAAAACCGCTCAGAAACCGTACAGCTTTCTCCTGGAGAGCGTTACGGGAGGAGAACATGTCGCCCGCTATTCGTTCATTGGCATCGATCCCTATATGGTGATGATTCACCGGGACGAGAAAGCAACCCTTCTTCATATGCAAGGTGCACGTGACTGCAAACTCCTACACTCAGGCCGAAGAGATACCTTGCCACGATCCGCTGGCATTTATTGAGGCCGAACTGGGTCAGTATCGCCTGGTGACTGCCTCCCAATCGATCACAGGACGAATTGCCAGAATTTTATGGAGGGGCCGTCGGCTATCTCTCATACGATTCGGTTGCTCGCTTCGAGCGTCTCCCCGTGCCAAAGCAGAACGAACTTGATGTACCGCTGGCTGTCTTCTGCTTCACCGAAACGGTACTGGCCTTTGATCACGCCAGGCATCGCGTCCGTATCGTCACGCACCTGCACCTGGATGCACCCGACCTGACAGCAGAATATCAGCGCTGTGCAACCATTCTTGATGATGTACAAAATCGCCTGCGCCAACCTGTCCGTTTGCCAGAAGAACCTGCGCCCATTCATGATGCGGCGGCTTTGCAGGTGACTTCAAATCGCACAAGAGAAGAGTTTGAGGATATGGTACGGCGCTCAATCGAATATATCCGTGCAGGTGATATCTTCCAGGTTGTGCCATCGCAACGCCTGAGTCGTCATGTGAATGCCGCACCATTTACTGTCTATCGGGCACTACGTGCGATCAACCCATCACCTTATATGTTCTATCTTGACCTGGATGATTTTCATATCGTTGGAGCATCGCCTGAACTTCAGGTACGTTATGAGGACAACGAAGTCACTATCCGCCCAATTGCCGGAACGCGTCCACGTGGTACTGATAAACAGAGCGATGAGCAGCTGGCACATGAATTGCAAAACGATCCCAAAGAGTGCGCAGAACATGTGATGCTGATCGATCTTGCACGCAACGATGTTGGGCGTGTCAGTATTCCCGGCACCATTCAGGTCAGCGAACTGATGGAGATTGAGCGCTACTCCCATGTCATGCACCTGGTCTCTAACGTCAAAGGCAAACTGCGCGAGGATATGACGCCTTTCACTGCACAACGCGCTGGCTTTCCCGCTGGCACCGTCTCAGGGTGCACCCAAAATTCGCGCGATGGAGATCATCAGTGAACTAGAAGGAGAACAGCGCGGCGTCTATGCAGGTGCAGTTGGCTACTTCAGCCATTCAGGCAACCAGGAAACCGCCATCGCCTTGCGTACAATGGTCATCAAAAATGGACGCGCCTATATCCAGGCCGGTTGTGGCGTCGTAGCCGACTCTGATCCTGGCTACGAATACCAGGAAAGCCTCAACAAAGCAAAAGCACTCTTACGCGCCCTTGATGAGGCCGAACAGATCGCCCACGATAGTAGGGGCGAGGTTCACAAGCCCATCTCGATACTCGCTCCGAGTCACAGACCCGTCTTCCCACATCCACGAATGAGGGAAAATAATATGTTATTACTCATCGATAACTACGATAGCTTTACCTATAACCTGTACCAGTATCTGCGTGAGCTGGGAGCTGAGGTTGAGGTACGGCGCAACGACCAGATGACGTTAGATGAGATCGAAGCACTGCAACCAGAGCACATCGTTATCTCGCCAGGACCGTGCACGCCGAATGAAGCGGGCCTTTCCTGTCAGATCATCGAGACATTCGGCCCCCGCATCCCGCTGCTGGGCGTGTGCCTGGGCCATCAATCCATCGGCCAGGTCTACGGCGGGCGCGTGATTCGCGCACCAGAACCTATGCATGGCAAAACGTCACTGATGTATCATCAGGGGCAGGGCGTTTTTCATGATCTACCTGCTCCCTTCAAAGCCAATCGCTATCATAGCCTCATCGTCGAGCGCTCAACCCTTCCGGATGTACTGGAGATTACGGCCACCACTGAGGACGGACTGATCATGGGCCTGCGCCATCGTCGTTATCCCGTTGAAGGTGTGCAGTTCCATCCCGAATCGATCATGACGCCTGTTGGCAAAGACCTGTTACGCAACTTCCTGCAACAGACAAACAGAATTCTCATTTAGAAAGGAGTTGACGCAATGATTCGCGAGGCTATTATCCATGTTGCAGCCGGTGCAGACCCTCCGCGAGGAAGAGGCAGCCGCAGTGATGGAAGAGATCATGACGGGTACAGCAACACCATCCCAGATGGGTGCATTCCTGACCGCATTGCGCCTGCGTCCTGGTGGTGAAACGGTCGAAGAGATCGCTGGCATGGCACGGGTGATGCGCGAAAAAGCGGTTCAGGTCCATCTGAATGAGGAGATGGCTGAACGCGCAATGGATACCTGTGGAACTGGCGGCGATGGCTCTGGCACCTTCAACGTTTCGACCGCAGCAGGTATTCTCGCCGCCGCCGCCGGAGCCTCTATCGCTAAACATGGCAACCGTTCCGCGACCAGCCGTTGTGGCAGTGCCGATGTTCTGGAGGCGCTGGGAGCAAAGATCGATCTCAGCCCGGAACAGGTCGCACACAACGTAAAAGAGGTCGGCTTCGGCTTTATGTTCGCGCCCGCCTTTCATCCAGCCATGAAACATGTTGGACCCACACGGCGCGAGATCGGCATTCGCACCGTCTTCAATATTCTCGGACCTCTGACCAATCCAGCCCACACGCGCTACCAGATGCTGGGTGTTGCCGATGCTTCACTCTTGCGCAAGATGGGGGAGGCGTTGTTACATCTTGGTTGTCGTCACGCCCTGATCGTGCATGGCGAAGATGGCATCGACGAATGCTCGCTGGGTGCCCCGACCCGCATCTGCGAAGTGCGCAGCGGTCAGGAATTACGCGAATATACGATCACACCAGAAGAGGTGGGCCTGCAACGCATTTCAGCATCAGACGCATTTCAGGGTGGCGATCCATTGCATAACGCACTGATGTTACGTGAATTGCTCAGTGACTATAACGATACACCCGCTGCTCAGATGCTCTGCCTGAATGCTGGAGCGGCTTTGCTGGCAAGCGAACAGGTTCCTTCTCTGGTCGATGGCGTTAAGCTGGCACGTGCAACGTTATGCGAAGGGAAAGCAAGACGTAAACTGGTAGATGTTATTGAATGCTCGCAAGTCGAGGTCGGGTAAAGCCATGTTTCTCAATCGTATCGTTACACAGACACGCAGCGACCTGGAGCAACGCAAACGCGAATGTTCACTTGAAGAGATGCGGCAACGCGCCAACGCACAGCCACGTCCACGTGACCTGCTGGCAGCTTTTGAGCCACGTTCACAGGTACATATGATCGCCGAAGTCAAACGTGCTTCACCCTCCAAAGGCATGTTAGCGCCAGATCTTGACCCGGTTGAAACGGCGCGTCTCTATGAAGCAAATGGAGCCGCTGCTATTTCCGTCCTAACCGAACCGCACTTCTTCCTTGGCTCACCGGAATATCTTACGGCAATTAAAAAAGCTGTTCAGCGTGCCAGTACTGCGCAAAGATTTTATCGTTGACGACTACCAGGTCTACGAGGCGCGAGCGTGGGGTGCCGATGCAATTCTGCTCATCTGTGCTATTCTTGATGATACACAATTGCGCTCCCTGCTTCAACTGGCGCATGAGTACCATATGCATTGCCTGGTTGAAGTGCATAGCCGTGAGGAAGCTCTGCGAGCGGTGGAGGCTGGAGCCAGGATTATCGGCGTCAACAGTCGCGATCTGGCAACGTTCAAGATGAATCCGTATCTCTTACGCGAACTACGCCAGATTATTCCAGCGGATCGCGTTGTCATAGCTGAAAGTGGCATTCATACAGGTGCGGATGCGCGTCGTCTGGCACGCTATGATGTACAGGGTATGCTCGTCGGTGAATCGCTGGTCAAATCCCCTGATATTGCGGCACAGATGTCACACCTCTTACATGAGGCTAATGCTGGCACACAGGTTAAAATCTGTGGATTGCGTATGCCTGAACATATTCGCGTCGCGACGGAGGCAGGAGCCGACATGCTCGGCTTCATTTTCCATGAGCCAAGCCATCGCTATATTCAGCCGCAACAGATACCGACGGTGCTAGAAGCCACTCAATTCAATGCCAGAACAGATGATACCCGATCTGGTTGGCGTCTTTGTCAACAAAGAGGCCAACTTCATCAATGATGTTGTGGAACAGGCAGGGTTACACTTTGTCCAGTTGCATGGCAACGAAACGCCAGAGTTCTGCCAACGTATTCAGCGTCCGGTCATCAAAGCGCTCCATATCCACAATAGAGACGATTTACAGCAGATCGAGCGCTACAAAGATGTCTCCTGGCGACTCTTGCTTGATACACCAACACCTGAGTGGGGTGGTACTGGCATAACCCACGACTGGGAACTTGCACGACTGGGCTGCTCAAGCAGGCCCGTATACTACTAGCAGGAGGACTCACCAGCGAAAATATCGCCGCTGCCATCAAGCAAGTTCATCCCTGGGGTATCGATGTCAGCAGTGGCGTCGAAACCAACAAACAAAAAGATAGCAACAAGATACAGGCATTCCTTGCCGCCATACGGGGAATACAACAAGGTGTAGGGACCCGATTTATCGCGTCCGTGATTTATCATCTTCCTAATATCACGAAGAAAGAACAAACAACATGCAAACACAGAACCAGACAGAGACAGACCTATCAGCATAACCACTATCCTGACGAGCGTGGACGCTTCGGCGACTTCGGCGGAAAATTCGTACCTGAAAGCCTGATGGCCGCACTGACAGAACTGGAAGCTGCCTATGAGCAATCGCGTGCAGACGAAGCATTTCAGACTGAATTACGCTCGCAACTCTCCAGCTTCGTCGGGCGACCAACCACATTACATTATGTGCCACGTTTCTCAGAGATGGTTGGATCGGGCGTCAAGATCTATCTCAAACGCGAAGATCTGGCCCATACAGGAGCACATAAGATCAACAATGCACTGGGGCAGGGCCTGCTGGCTAAACGTATGGGCAAAAAGCGCATCATCGCCGAAACGGGAGCGGGCCAGCATGGCGTTGCCACCGCAACAGTCTGTGCGATGCTTGGACTACAATGCATCATCTACATGGGCGAGGTCGATATTCAGCGCCAATCGCTCAACGTCTTCCGTATGAAATTGCTCGGTGCAGAAGTACGCTCCGTCTCCAGTGGCACAAAGACGCTAAAAGATGCAATCAACGAGGCCATTCGTGACTGGGTAACCTACGTCGAAACCACCTTCTACCTGTTCGGTACCGCGGCTGGTCCGCATCCCTATCCAAGAATTGTGCGTGATTTTCAATCTATCATTGGTATAGAGGCACGCAAGCAGATTTTAGAGCAAGAGGGACGTCTACCCGATAGCATCTATGCCTGCGTTGGAGGTGGCAGCAACGCCATCGGCATCTTCTATCCATTTGCCGATGCCAAAGAAGTACAACTGATCGGTGTCGAAGCCGGTGGTACAGGTCTGGAACCTGGACATCATGCCGCTACATTGGTTACAGGCAAACCTGGTGTACTGCATGGCACGCTCAGCTACCTGATACAGAATGAGGATGGACAGGTGCTGGATACACATAGCATCTCAGCAGGGCTTGATTATCCAGGAGTAGGACCAGAGCATAGCTATCTCAAAGAAACTGGGCGTGCCAGCTACGTCTCTGCCAGTGACGAAACTGCATTACGTGGCTTACAGGCACTCAGTCGTACAGAAGGCATCATCCCAGCTCTGGAATCATCCCACGCACTGGGCTATGTCCTGGAACAGGGAGAGAAAGGTCTACTCCCACCGGAATCGCTTATCGTCATTAATCTTTCCGGTCGTGGCGATAAAGACATGATCACAGTCGCAAA
The DNA here is from genome assembly GCA_963731415.1 of uncultured Chloroflexia bacterium. GTDB lineage: Bacteria > Chloroflexota > Ktedonobacteria > Ktedonobacterales > Ktedonobacteraceae > JACDAE01. The sequence goes on along the minus strand of CAVSVN010000007.1, from coordinate 182,187 downwards.
AGCACTCAACGTCAACCTGTAGGGGCCGCGTTTCCAACACCCGTAAATTCATTAGATGAGGAGAGGTGAGAAAAATATCATGAGTACCTTTCGTTATCATGCAGACATTCTGGCCCGCTATCCCGATGTAATTGGCGGAGTGATTCTGGCACAGGGTATAACCAATGGTCCAACACCGGAGAGCTTACAGATATCGTATCGTGCTGAACAGGAAGCGGTGAAAGAACGTATTGGGAACACACCACTCAGCCAGATTCAATCACTAGAGGCATGGCGGAGCGCATTTCGCCGCTTCGGTGTAGATCCTACTCAGTATCGTAGTGCTGCTGAAGCCCTGCTCCGTCGCTTGACCAAAAAGGGTGATATCCCCAGCATTAATCTACTGGTGGATATCGGCAACATGATTAGCATTCGCTATGCATTACCTGTCGCAGTCATTGATGCTCAAGCTATACAGGGAGCAATTACCGTACATTTTGCCGATGGATCAGAGCATTCCTCAATGTTGGGCAAAAGCGAGAGCGATCATCCAGAGCCGGGGGAAGTCATCTTCTCCGATGAAGCAGGGAAGGTAATCGCACGCAGATGGTGTTGGCGACAAGGTGAAGAGGGTGCAGCTCAGGTCGATACGACCGAAGCAATTATCGCAATCGAGGCGCACCATGTAAACGGACGGCGTGACATTGAAGCAGCACTTACTGATCTGCAGGAATTGCTTCACAAATATGCTGGTGGGAGGCTCCAGACCTATATTCTAGATGTAGAACATCCAACAACAAATTGATGGGCAGATAGCAGGAGAAACTTATGCAGGCAACTAACGAGAACACAACCAATAAAGATGCTATGATACCAGCTCAAAGGATTGTGAAGGCGTTTGAACGCGCACACAAAGAAGGACGCGGTGTCCTTATCCCATATTTTATGGCAGGCTATCCTTCAGCAGCACAAAGCATCAAGATCGTGCTTGCGGCAGCTGAAGGTGGAGCAGACATTATTGAGTTGGGTATGCCATTCAGCGATCCCCTCGCTGATGGAGCAACGATTCAGCATGCGGGACAGATCGCGCTGGATCGGGGCATGACCATTGCTGGCTGCATGGAAGTTGCACGCCAGGTAGCAGCACAGGCAGACATTCCCTTAATTTTGATGGGGTACTATAACCCTATTCTGGCTTATGGCTTGCAACGCTTTTGTAAGACCGCCAGCGAGAGTGGTATCTGTGGCCTGATCATCCCTGATCTCCCCCCTGAAGAGGCTATCCCTCTACGTGAGGCAGCGACGCAAGAGGGACTTACCCTGATCTTTCTCATACCACCGACGGCACCAGATGAGCGCATCGCACAGGTCGTAGAGCTTACAGCAAGTGGACCGGGAGGCTTTATCTACTGTGTTTCGCTCAGTGGAGTTACCGGTTCGCGTGACGAATTACCTTCCCATTTACATAGCTTTATTGATAGAGTCAATGGCTATACAAAAAATAAGGGAATTCCGTTAGCTGTAGGATTTGGGCTCTCGACGCCCCAACACATTGCCAGCGTCACAAGCTATGCCGAGGGTGCAGTCGTGGGAAGCGCGTTAGTCAACCTGATCGATAGATATGAAGAAAATGAGCAGGTTGAAGCGGTAAGACAATATATCCAGAGTCTGGCGCAAAGATAGTACTCAGAACCTCCTGGTCCCTACGATGCTTTGAAGGGGTTTTTATGCGGGTGGTGACCTGCATAAAAACCCCTTCAAAGTACATCTCGAAGAGAAATCAAAAAATGTATGCTATGTATGCTGTTTCATGCGTTGCCGCTGCAGACGACTTTGCAAAAGAACCACAACAAGCAAGAATATGCCACGAATGACATCTTGCCAGAATGAGTTGAGATAGAGTACCTCCACCATGATCCACGGTATAATTATTCTCAAGCTGGAGCATCTCAACAATCATGCCTAACAAGCAACACGCCGACAAACGTGCCAAAAACCGAACCAACGCCACCAGTCAGTAGCGTGCCGCCCACCACTACTGCCGCAATGGCGATCAACTCCCAGCCAGCACCTTCGGTTGCCGAACCGCCATTCAGATTGATGGCCAACAGCACACCAACGAGACCAGTCAGCGCCCCACTAAGCGTATAGACCAGGAAGAGCGTCCTTTTGACGGGAAGGCCCATCAGTTGGGCGGCTTCAGGATTGCCTCCGATAGCCAGCACATTGCGGCCAAAGCGGGTATAGCGCAGCACAAATATACCGATGAGAAAGGCTACCATCAAGAGCGGAATGGTAAAAGGCAACGGTGGATTAAGAATACCATCACCTGACTGTTGTGCCCGCAGATAGTATTAAAATCACTCTTCTGATCGAGATTGATGCTGGCTGCATCATTGATGAGTCTTAAAGCGATGCCACGCACGATATAGAGAGTTGCCAGTGTAGTGATAAATGGTGGTATGCGCATCCAGGCAACGATAAAGCCATTCACAATACCCACCACCGCACCAGTAATAATCGCAGCGAACAGTGCATAGAAGAAACCATGCGAACTGGTGAGTGCTGCAACAACACTGGCAAGCGCCGCAATGCCACCGACAGAAAGATCAATACCACCAGTCATGATCACAAATGTCATGCCCAGTGCAATAAGACCAAATTGCGCATTGAAATTCAGTACGCTGTCGATAGTAATTGTATCGAAATTGTCATAACGAATAAAGCTGAAAGTCACGACGATGATAAGCGCGATCAAGCGCACCTTGCTGCCTCACAATATCGCCGAACTCGAGGGCAGACGCGCCCTGATCTGCCCCACACGAGTCGTCGCTCTGTCGACTCTGCCGAGCTCTGGTGTCTGGCTGTGGTGAAACTGTTGACATAATGCCTCCATACTCATAAACTGTGCCGGCCTGCATCGCGGCACACAGTTCTCCTCATCATGCTTTGCGCTGACGCTGGAGGAAGACCGCCAGGATGATGAGCACACCGATAATGACGCTGGCAATATCATCTGGCACATTAAGTGCGACCAGTGTTTGACGGATAAGCTGAATGAAGATAGCACCAATCACTGTGCCTAGAATAGTCGCACGCCCACCAGTTAATGGAGTGCCCCCAACGGCAACCGCTGCAATCGCATCAAGTTCTCTGCCCACACCATCAGTCACGGGATTGGCCGCCGAGTCAAAGGCGATAAACGCCAGACCAGCAACACCGGCAAGCAAGCCACTGATCGCATAGACGATGATCAAGATGCGGTTCACAGGCACGCCAGCCAGGCGTGCTGCCGATTGATTTCCTCCAGCCGAAAGCAGATAGCGGCTAAAGGAGGTGGCACGCATCAGCCAGGCAAAAATAGCGACGATGACCGCCATAAGGATGACCTGCCTGGGGAGAAATCCGAAGCATATTGCCACTCAGCCAGCTCACAATGGGTGCACTTAAAAATGCGAATTGGAAGCCATTTACCGTGACCTCTGCAACGCCTCGTATCGTAATAAGGGTGATCAGCGTAGCAACGATGGGTTGCACCTTGAAGCGGGTGACCAGCAAGCCATTGAATGCACCAATCAGTGCCGCAACCGCTAACGCAATCGGTATCGCAACGATGGTGCCCAGCACAATGTTATGGATGCCAAACAATTTTCCGCTGAAGATCAGATAGGTGAGTATCCCTGTCAGGCCCATGATCGAGCCAACCGAAATGTCGATGCCACCAGTGGCAATCACCAGGGTCATGCCAACGCCAAGGATCAGCGTTGGAGTCACATGCACCAGCAGATTGGTGATCGCAATCACCGAGCTGAATTGCTTCGTGAAGATAAGATTGAAGATAATCAGCACTACGAGCGCGATCAACGCTCCATAGTCCTGACCGATATTGCGCCAATCCAGCGACCCACTGCGACGCCCTTTGAGTGCAGTCAAACGCTGCTCTAATCGAATCATGAGGCTTCTCCTGTGCCAGAATGCGCCTCACCATGCGCCATAGCGGTCATGATGGCATCCTGGCTCATATCTGCACGAGAAAGTTCGGCCACCGTTGTGCCATCACGCAATACCACCACGTGGTCGCTTCCTTCGATGATCTCTTCGAGCTCGGAGGAGATCAAGTAAGACGCCCATGCCTGATTCCGCCAGTTCCTCGATGAGCTTCTGAATCTCGCTTTTGGCTCCAACATCAATCCCGCGTGTTGGCTCATCAAGCAATAACAAGCGCGGATTCAAACACATCCAGCGTGCCAGCAAGACCTTTTGTTGATTGCCACCCGACAGCTCACGGATCTTTTGCTCTGGCCCGGCGGTTTTAATGCCTAAGCGCTGGATAAAACGATCAACGATCTGTTCTTGCTTCTTGCGATCAACGATGCCTGAGCGTGTCAGCGTAGGGAGAGCAGCCAGCGTGAGATTTTCGCGTACGGAGAGATCAGGAATAATGCCATCAACTTTGCGATCCTCTGAACAAAAACCGATGCCAGCACGAATCGCATCTTCGGGCACGTGGAAATGGACTTCTTTGCCATCGATAGAAATTTTTCCGCTATCGATGGCATCAGCTCCAAAAATGGCACGGGCAACTTCGCTACGTCCAGAGCCGAGCAATCCAGCCAGGCCAACAATCTCGCCTGCATGCACTTTGACGCTCGCATTTTGTAGCCTGGCGCCTTCACGGAGACCCTCTGCATCAAGCAGCACTTCTTGCTCAACATGATGGCGACTTGCATCAAAGCTGGTCTGACCACTCTGCTGTACGCTTCCCAGATCTTTGCCAAGCATCTTTGCCACTAACTCAAGCTTGCTAATGGTATTGATAGGTCGCTCATCGACCGTAACGCCATCGCGCAAAATAGTGATGCCATCACAGATCGCATACAATTCATCGAGTCGATGGCTGACGAAGATGGTGGCAACGCCCTCCGCTTTCAACTGCCGAATTACGGAGAACAGGGTCGCTACTTCATCATCATTGAGCGAGGAGGTTGGCTCATCCATGATCACCAGTTTGCTTTTAAAGGAGATAGCACGGGCAATAGCCACCATTTGCTGTGTAGCAGTATTATACGTATTGAGTGGTTTTGTTACATCGATCGAGATATGCAGGCGTTCAAGCAGAGCTTACTGGCCTCTACTATGCATTTTGCGCCAGTCGAGCAGGCCCCAGCGAAAGATTTCGCGCCCCAAAAAAATATTCTCGGCCACACTGCGATATGGGACAAGATTGATCTCTTGATAAATTGTACTGATTCCCTCGCGCTGCGCCTGTTGTGGGGATTGGAACGTCCTGTGCTGCCCATCAAAGAAAATAGTGCCTTCATCATAGCTGATAGACGCCTGTAAGAACCTTGATGAGGGTCGATTTACCAGCACCATTCTGACCGATGAGGGCATGAACTTCGCCACGTGCCACATGGATTGAGGCATCTGAGAGTGCAACGGAGCCAGTAAAACGTTTAGTGATGTGCTCCATTTGCAGAAGCAGATGTTTTCTTGCATAAGCTACCTCCTGAGACATCGTTCCGCTATCACCGGGATGGATTGGGTGAAAGCGGAACGATGCTCATGCGCTAGAGAAGATTAGAACGCGTCAGGGAGGTAAGCCTGCGCCGAACCATCAGCTTTCTTGAAGACTTTATCCGGCTGAACGACCCAGGCAGGCAGATCCTGACCCTTGGCATACTTGATCAAGGGTCTGGAAGACCAGATCACCGAGGCGTGGATTGGATTGTACAACCGCATACTCTTCACCGGAAGCACAAGATTGATGGCATCTTTTGTTCCATCGATGGAAACAACCTTGATGTCCTGTTCCTGGTTTTTTGCCAGCAGCTTTGAGTGCGGTGATAGCACCGATAGCCATCTCGTCGTTATGGGCAAAGACACCCTTGATGTTGGGGTACTGCTGGATCAAGGTAGCCATCACCTGCTGGCCTGTAGCACGAGCAAAATTGGCGGTCTGTTCGGCGACAATTTTAATGCCAGGAGCTTTCGAGGCAAGCTCACCATCAAAACCACCACCACGCAAGATGGCGGGGGAAGAACCAGTTGTACCACTCAACTCGACGATGGTCGCCTTTGTGCTGGGGCCACCTAAAGACTCAATGAGGGCATCGGCTGCAAGAGCACCCTGCTTCTGGAAATCGGAGCCGACGAAGGTTGCGAAATCACGGCCTGGTGTAGCCATGCTCTCATTGACATCACGGTCAACAATGATGACGGGGATGCAAGCTTTACGAGCATTCAAGAATCGGCTCTGACTTCAGCATCTTCAGTGTGTGGATCGACCAGCAGAACGTCAGGGCGATCATTGATCAATGTCTGGATATCCTGTACCTGTTGATCGTCCGAGTTGTTCGCATTCGTCGGCACTAACGTATCTCCATGCGGCTTTCGCTGCACTTCACGATGCTCGCCTCTTCAGCATAACGCCAGGCACCATCAAGTGCATTCTGCGACCAGCCCACTTTGAGACCACTGGTTTTGGTGAGTTTCACAAACTTTGTGTTACTACCAGCAACACAACTAGAAGCTGTAGTACTGCCAGTGCTGGTCGTGCGTGCTACCGCCACAGGCAGCAAGGGTTATACCTAGAGCAGCAATGACGGGTATGGTTCGTCAAAAGAGATCGTTTGAGAGGAGACCAGGAAAATCGCATTAGGAACCAACCTTTCATAAAATATGACAACATTGTCGAGCAAGTAAAGAAACTTTCCGTAGTGGGGGAAACTCTTCACTTCTATTCTAAATATGCGCTGGGATGAAAGATGGTTACTTCTTCGCTTGATCCATCAGGGTAATAAGGTAGAAGAAGAAACACTCTACCTTCCTGATACTACTTAGTATAAGCACCTTCATCAGCGCATTGGAAACTTTCATCGTACGTCTCATCATACGGAAAATATTACGAAGTTTCTTATGGGTTTACCTTGATATCTTTACAGGCTACTTTATAAACCGCCTTAGATTTATAAATGTTCCTCACGTCGTACAGAATGAAAAATGAAGGTGTGAAAGGCTAATGGGAAAGGTTTCTGTTTCATGTTCAATTTTTATGCCTTTCATAACAACACTGCACATTGAGAAAGAGCCGCTTCAAGCCGTTGGTAAAGAAGTGCATCAATTTCTTGTGACTGGTAGACGTCATGGTATTTCTGGGCATTTAACCGATTAAATTGCATCAGCTAAATATCAGTATAATGATGAGATCATAGTTTGTCAAGAGGTTTAAATCCGAATATTTTTACCCCTTAAGCAAATGCCTCTACACATGCCTGCCAGAGAGCATGTAGCAAACGATGAGCGTCTATTGAGGCTCTCCGTCCTTTGGGGAAAATGATCCCAACCTGGGTAGGGGCGTGTCCTTGCGACCGCCCTGGATGAGCCAGCAGGGCGGTCGCAAGGACACGCCCCTACCCAGGTTCCCCTAAAGATATTGAAAGATAGTATCTGGATGAGGAGATACGCATTATAAGAATGTCAAGTTTGAATAAAATTGGAATTTATCACAACAATTGACGGACCAGAAAAAGTATCGTATAGTGTAAAAGATTTATGCGCTTAAATTGGAAGGAACTATTAGCATGACTACGATTTCAGATGTCGCACGTCGGGCAAGAGTAACGACAGCAACAGTATCCAACGTAATTACCCAGCGGGTACCTGTAAGTGATAAAACACGTGCACGCGTTCTACAGGCCATCGATGAACTGGGGTATCGTCCAAATCTGGTGGCACGGGGGTTAGCACAGGGCAAGACTATGACATTAGCTCTGGTCGTGCCAACCCTCTCAAATCCCTTTTTTGCCGAAGTGGTGGAGGAGGTCGAGCGTGTTGCTGATCAGCATGATTACCAGTTGCTCTTAAGTATGACGCATAATTCTTTGGAAGAAGGCAAACGACATCTGGAACGTATGTCCAGTCGCTGGGTCGATGGTTTCATTGTAATGGGCATGGCTGCTGATATTACGGATGTTCTGTTGCTCAAGAATGCAGGCAAGGAGGTTGTGCTGAGTGTATGGAATCAAGATCAATCCACCCAGACTTTGCCCATCATCGATATCGATTTCCGTCTGGCTGGTGAACTGGCAACGCGGCATCTGCTGGAATGTGGACATCGGCATATTGCAGCTATTGTGGAAGAACCTGTGCAATTGACACGGCGCAAAGGATTTGAAACGGCTCTTGCAGATGCAGGGCTTTTCGCTCCTCCAGAATATATTCGCCAAGGCAATTCATCATTTGAAAGTGGCTATCGAGGTGCATTAGAATTGTTAGCCCTTCCAACTCCACCCACTGCGATTTTTGCAGGCAACGACTGGATGGCTTTAGGTGCGATTGAAGCAATTGTAAGTCAGGGCTTATCCGTGCCACATGATCTTGCCGTGGTGGGAGTAGATGACATCAACCAGGCCGCTCATACACATCCTCCTCTCACGACGATCAGTATCCCAAAGCGCGAGATGGCTCGCGTAGCAACAGAACTGTTGTTGCGCTATGTCCAGGGAACGGATATTCCCGAAGAACCTCTCAAGATCCTGGTCAGTCCTCATCTCAAAATACGTCAATCGACTGCTCTGTTCAAAAGAGCATAGGAATGATGAACGCACCTATAAGTGCTGGCTGACCGATTCCCGCTTGATCAACTCAACATCCAGGATACTTCTGACACCGATCATTTCTGGATCCGTTGCACGTGCCAGCAAACAACGCACTGCAAGTGCTCCCATTGCTTCCTTATTCACCCGGATCGTTGTCAGGGAAGGCGTCAGATGCTCCACCAGAGCAATGTCATCAAAACCAATCAATGAGACATCTTCTGGAATGCGTCGACCTGCCTTGTGCAGAGCCTTCATTGCACCGAGAGCGATCTCATCGTTCACACAAAAAATAGCACTGAACTCTGCTTTGTTGTCCAGCAGACGGTTACATGCCTCATACCCGCCCTCGGTACAGAGATTGCTGGTCTCAATCAATGTGGAATTCGAGCGGCAGACCCGCAGCAAGCAACGCGGTACGGTAACCCAGGGCACGTTGTTCAATCGTGTATACTCTCGGATTTTGCCGCTTCTGATCACCAATCAAGGCAATTTGACGATGTCCCTGTTCGATCAGATAGCTCACCGCCATGCTGGCACCGTCGAAATTATCACAAAGCACAGAGTCGATGGAAAGCTCGTTCGCATGGTTGTCTACCAGCACCAGGGGAAGGTTGAGACGTTTGCAGAGTCTGATGGTCTCCTCTTCTGCTGGACCAACGAGTAACATTCCACCCAGTTTCATCTCCTGAAGCGTCGAGAGCAAGAATGAGGAATTGTTCCCCTGCTCCTTGAGCATATAATAGGTAATTTTCATCTGGTATTTTCGTGCCTCGCTTTCTACGCCATTCAAGATACCCGACCAGAAGGGATTTGTCTTAAATGCCGCTGTGTCCAGATTGAAGCAGTATAGAAACCCGATCTCTTTTATCATACCGTTCATTGGCAGTGCCGAGCGTCGATACTCAACATGCTCCGCCGCTTGCAAGACACGTTCCCGAATCTCTTGTGAGACATTGCTATAGTTGTTAAATACGCGTGATACTGTTCCAACCGAGACATTTGCCTGCCGGGCAACATCTTTAACCGTCGCTGAAGAATTTTTGTTGCGTATTTCCATACAAGTGGTGTCCTCGCTGTTATGTTTCATTATGTATTTTTCATATTTCATTGAAATGATCATAACATATTTTAAAAATTGGAGTCAAGATCAGTATTTTTCACTTTTGTAAGAGGTGTTGACAATCTTCTCTCCAAAATGATATACATTACAATGAACTGTTTGATGAAAGTTTTTTGTGTATTTCCACCATTTTCATCAAAAGTAGAAGAGGATGCATGCAGAGGATGCATGAAGGTAACTATCGTGGAGGATAGTCCTTCTTCCACTTCTCTCAGTTCGTACCACTGAGTTTTTTGTTTTTATTTAGTGAGCAATGGATGCTCATAGGAGATTAGTAGCGATGATGAAGTCGTTTCTTGCTACCCATCCTCGAGCATCACCATGTTGGCCTTCCAGAGTCCGCTCCCCCAGTCAGTGGTGGAAAGTATTGCTCAATTCGTTCACGGGTTTAACAATCCGTCCATGGCTCTCGTTCTTGTCTATACGCTTTGTTCATCAAAGATAATCCCCTCCAAAGTGTATGACATTGTGCAAGGAGGTAACAATGAAAAGTAAAGGACGCTTAAAAGTACTAGGAGCATGTAGTATTTTCGTACTACTGCTCGGTCTTGTAGCAGCAACTGGCCTGCTACGATCAACAACAACGGTGAAAGCTGCTTCCCCTGGTTCGCTCAACTATCATGGTGTGGACCGTATGGGTACAGAGTATAGCTGTCTCAGTGGTAATACCTTCGATGGACCAGCCGATCAGGCATCCGTTAGTGCGATGCTCTCCTGGAAAATCAACATCGTTCGTGTTCCTATGAACGAGGACTGCTGGCTTGGGATTAACGGAGAACCAACGGGCAGCTTATCTGCATCCCAATATCGGCAAAATATTATCAACTACGTGAACCTGCTGACTGGCAATGGCATGCATGTCATTCTCGATCTGCATTGGACCGCTCCAGGCGGCCAGAAGGCGACAGGCCAATTGCCTATGCCCGACGCAGATCATGCCCCAACCTACTGGAGTTCGGTCGCCAGTACGTTTAAGAGCTATGGATCGGTCATTTTCGATCTCTACAATGAACCCTACACTACGAGTTGGTCCTGCTGGCGCAACGGCAGTTCTGGTGCCTATGCCAGTCCTTGTAATGATGTTGGCTTTGCTGTAGCCGGGATGCAAACGCTGGTGAACGCTGTGCGTAATACCGGAGCCACGAACGTCATCATGCTTGGAGGCCTCGCCTACGCCAATAATCTCACGGGATGGTTAGCAAACAAACCCAATGATCCCGCTAACAATCTAGCAGCTTCATTCCACATCTACAATTTCAACGCCTGTGATACCATCAGTTGTTTAAATTCACAGATCGCGCCAGTTGCTGCCCAGGTGCCGGTCATCGCTGGAGAGATGGGTGAGAACGATTGCGCCCACGGATTCATTGACAGTATTATGCCCTGGTTCGATAGCCACAATATCGGCTATCTCGGCTGGACCTGGACTACCGCCAGTTGTTCAAACTCCCCTGCACTCATTAGCAACTATAACGGCACTCCAACGAATTTTGGAGTTGGCCTCCAAAATCACCTTAGCTTGCATTGGGTGGCAGCGGCGGTGGTGGTGGCGGTGGCGGCTGGTGGTGGCGGTGGCGGTGGCAGCTTTAGTGGTAACTACAAGCTCATCAGTCGCAACAGTGGACAGGCTCTTGATGTGATTGGTCAGTCCACCGCTAATGGAGCAGGCGTTGATCAATGGCCCTATAATGGGCAGGCCAACCAACAGTGGAACATCGTCAGCGTGGGCGGCGGCTACTACAAGCTTGCTCAGTCGCAATAGTGGGCAGGCTCTTGACGTTGCTGGCGCATCCACCGCCAATGGGGCACTCGTCGATCAATGGCCCGATAGCGGCACCGCCAACCAGCAGTGGAGCATCGTCTCCGTTGGCAGCGGCTACTACAAGCTCATCAGTCGCAATAGTGGGCAGGCTCTTGATGTGGCCGGCCAATCCACCGCCAATGGCGCACGCGTCGACCAATGGCCCGATAGCGGCACCGCCAACCAGCAGTGGAGCATCGTCTCCGTCTAATAGATGCTGCAGAGATGAATCTCCTCTTCTATAAAAGTGGGAGATTCATCCACTAGTCATCAAGAAGTATATTCCTGGCATACGGTAAAGCTAAAAGATATGTTGTACGTTTCCTCGCGCAACAAGGATGTTTATGGATACAAATATGTATCTGCAAGGAGGTTCTATGCAGAAAAGCGACTAAGGAGGTCCTATGCAGAAAAAGCGACTTGGGCTGTTGATAACAGTCTTCTTCATGCTCTTCATGGCAATATTTGCGTTCGGATTTAATACTCGCCAGGCGCATGCCGTCAACAATGGATTGGCTCTTACACCCCCGATGGGCTGGAACAATTACAATCACTTCGGTTGTAACGTTGGTGCCTCGACCATTGAACAGCAAGCCGATGCGATGGTCAATAGTGGATTAAAGGCCGCAGGCTACCAGTATATCAATATCGATGATTGCTGGTCCACCAAAAGTCGTAACGGGAGCGGAAACCTGGTTCCCGATCCCAGTAAATACCCCAATGGCATCACTGCCGTCGCCAACTATGTGCACAGCAAAGGCCTGAAACTGGGCATTTACACAGACGCAGGCACAGCTACCTGTTCGGGGTATCCCGGTATGTATGGTCATGAGCAACAAGATGCCAACACGTATGCATCCTGGGGCGTGGACTATCTCAAAGTCGATTGGTGCAGTAGCACCGGCATCAATGCGCAGACCGAGTATACGAAGATCGGGAACGCGCTGAGAAGTAGTGGACGCTCAATCGTTTTTAGCCTCTGTGACTGGGGACAAAGCAACGTCTGGACATGGGGACCTGGCGTAGGAAATCTCTGGCGCACCACGGGCGACATCAGCGATAATTGGACCAGCATGCTCAGTAATTTCGACTCGAACGCCTCACATGCATCCTACGCTGGCCCCGGCGGGTGGAATGATCCAGACATGCTCGAAGTGGGCAATGGCGGGATGAGCGCAACTGAGGATCAGACGCACTTTAGCCTCTGGGCAATCTCAGCCGCACCCTTAATTATGGGCAACGATATGAACAACATGTCTGCCTCTGCTAAATCCATCCTCATGAATGCGGATGTGATTGCGGTAGATCAGGACTCACGTGGCGCTCAAGGGACGAAAGTGAGCGATAGTAATGGTCTCCAGGTCTGGTCAAAGCCACTTTCCGGGCACGGGCAACGTTGCAGTTGTGCTCCTCAATCGCAACACGTCAGGCTCCAATATCACCGTGAACTGGAGCAACATTGGTATCTCTGGTAGCGCGAGTGTTCGTGATCTCTGGTCACATACCAATGTCGGTTCCTTCAATGGCAGCTATACGGCTAATGTTGCCGGGCATGGCGTCGTGATGCTCAAAATTTCCACAAGCGGTAGTGGTGGGGACCAACGCCAACGCCAACTCCTGCCCCTGCCGTGGTGGCAGTTTTAGTGGCAACTACAAGCTGATCAGTCGCAACAGTGGGCAGGCTCTTGATGTGATCGGCCAGTCCACCGCTAATGGGGCAGGTGTCGATCAGTGGCCCTATAGCGGGACCGCCAACCAGCAGTGGAACATCGTCTCCGTGGGCAGTGGCTACTACAAGTTGCTCAATCGCAACAGTGGGCAGGCCCTTGACGTTGCGGGCCAATCCACCGCCAATGGAGCACTCGTCGATCAATGGCCCGATAGTGGAACCGCCAACCAGCAGTGGAGCATCGTCTCCGTTGGAGGGGCTACTACAAGCTCATCAGTCGCAATAGTGGGCAGGCTCTTGACGTGGCTGGCGCATCCACCGCCAATGGCGCACGCGTCGATCAATGGCCCTGATAGTGGAACCGCCAACCAGCAGTGGAGCATCGTTCAGGTATAAGTCTTCGGACAAAAAGCGATGGAAGCATAGTAAGCTTCCATCGCAGCATGTAAAAGTATGACGTAGAGAAGAAACCAAAAATCAGAAGGGGGAGGGGAAAATCATCTTTGTTATTCCCCTCCTACCGATACTATTTTGTTTGTGTGTGAAGTGAAAGGAGTCATCCATGCGACTGTCAGGTGGGCACGTTTATGCCCGTTGCCTCATCGTTTGCGCATTGACAGTATTATCCGGTGTTGCTATGATGGGGTTCGTAGTGCACCCGCAAAAAACCCAGGCTGCAACTCGGTCGTCAAGATCATGCCTCTGGGAGATTCAATCACCGGTTCCCCTGGCTGCTGGCGTGCCCTGCTCTGGAATAACCTTCAGAATACAGGGTATACCAATATTAATTTTGTTGGGACATTGAACAACTCAACTTCATGTGGGGTACCATTTGACGGCGATAATGAAGGGCATGGTGGCTATCTGGCAACCAATATTGCCAATCAGAATCTCTTGCCCGGCTGGCTCTCGGCCACCAATCCAGATATTGTCATGATGCATCTCGGGACAAATGATGTCTGGAACAATATCGCTCCAACGACTATTCTCGCTGCCTATAGTACTCTGGTGAATCAGATGCGAGCGAATAATCCGAACATGAAGATTCTGGTGGCCCAGATCACTCCGATGAATCCTAGCGGTTGTTCAGCCTGCGCACAGCGCGTGATCAACCTGAACGCCGTCATTCCAGGATGGGCCAGTTCTAAAAGCACTGCACAATCTCCAATCGTAGTGGTGGATCAATGGACTGGGTATAACGATAGCACGGATACTATCGACGGAGTTCATCCAAATGCTTCGGGCAATGCGAAGATAGCAGCGAAATGGTATTCGCCTCTGACAACCCAGATCAAAAGTGTTAGCGGAGGCGGATAGTGGACCAACGCCGACACCCGCACCAGGGGGCGGCGGAGTTTTAGTGGCAACTACAAGCTCATCAGTCGCAATAGTGGACAGGCTCTTGATGTGATCGGTCAGTCCACCGCTAATGGAGCGGGCGTCGATCAGTGGCCCTATAATGGGACGCCAATCAACAGTGGAACATCGTCAGCGTGGGCAGCGGCTACTACAAGTTGCTCAGTCGCAATAGTGGGCAGGCTCTTGACGTTGCTGGCGCAGTCCACCGCCAATGGGGCACTTGTCGATCAATGGCCCGATAGCGGCACCGCCAACCAGCAGTGGAGCATCGTCTCCGTTGGCAGCGGCTACTACAAGCTCATCAGTCGCAATAGTGGGCAGGCTCTTGACGTGGCTGGCGCAATCCACCGCCAATGGCGCACGCGTCGACCAATGGCCTGATAGCGGCACCGCCAACCAGCAGTGGAGCATCGTCTCCGTCTAAGTCTTCCTTCAGAGAAGGAAAAGTGGTTCATCCATGTAACAGCTATGCGGGTATGTATGCTCTGTACCATGTCCCATAAGCTTATACATGGATCGAGCCTTGCAAGTGACACGACCGGGGATTTTCAACATCGATCAGGATGTCCAATTCACGCGAAGATTTCACCGGTCGTCTCCTTCATAAAAAACTCTCAGTGCTCATATGGGATAAAGATGCCATCCTGCAGGACATACAGGAAGGGAAGCATCAAGGCACGATCTCCTGCTCCTCGCAGTTTGAGCCGATAGATAGCCAGATCCATCTCCTGCGTACCAGTATAGCCAATACGGAGTGCAGACCCGTGTGGCTGTCCGGGAGCATCAGTGCATACGAGTGGAAGATGTTTCCAGGAATGCTTCCTCGTGAGTTCAAATATACCATCATCAATGATAGGGCAGTACTGATACTGAGCAAACGCTGCTACCTTGGGATTGATAGATGGGGAATACTGTTCCATACCTTCTCTCCAGATGTGGATAATCATACACAACCACAAGAATCTATGCACCTCTCACTTCTTCCTTAGACGGTATAAAGTAAGAAAAGTCACCCGATGGAAGGCTCCACTCCTGGACGAATGAACGTTACGGTAACGTTAAGAAGTCCCTTCAGCGGATTGAGGCGGATTGTTCTGGGGAGTGCTCTCCTGGCTGAAAATGGCACGCCGCAGAAGAAGTGCATTAGGAAGAGAAATCGTGCTACGTTCTCCTGTCTCACGGACCACTTCTAATACCGTATAGGCACCTGTGATGGAGCGGATAGTTCCATTATAGCTATCAAAAGTAAGCGATTGACCTGGCTGAAAGCGTTGCCGCACGTAGAATCCTGCAATTACATTACGAGCAGACTCGCGCGAACCTAATGCAAAGGTGAGAGAAATCGCCAGTCCTACGGCAGCCACTATCAACGTCAGGCTCGTCGTAAGAATTGTGGTATCCACACCTATTGTCGAGACAGCGAGCACCACAACAAATGCGATGATAGCATACTCAATGATTTTTCCTAAAGCTCTACCATAAGAAATGTTCACATTCTCAGCTACCGTGGTAATGGTATTCCCTAGAAAATGGGCAAGCATCGACCCAAATATAACAATGATCGTCGCACTAATCGCTCTAGGGATAAGGCGCAGTACGCTTTGTAAGAGATCAGCGATAGTGGTGAGTCCCATAAGACTCACTGCCGAAGTTACAAAACTTAATAGCAAGAAAAAAAAGACGATCTGCGCAATGATTTCAGAAAGTGCGATGTGTATGCCTAATCGACGCAATACCCCTGTTACTCCAGTATGCTCCGCTAGCTGCTCAAGCCTGCTTTTTCGGATGACAAAGCGTACTATCCAGCGCACCACTATACTGATAAGATAACCCATCAGGAGAATAATAAGACCATTCACAAGCATTGGAAGAAAATTGAGAATATCGGTAATAATTTTAACGAGCGCACTCACTACTGGTTGAAAAGACATTCGTCTTGCTCCTTACCTTGAAATGCACACTACAGTTACGTCCTGTCGGTCTGTGGACGACCCGTCTCTCGTGGATCAAGCAACCCACCAATGAGATTAATCAGTTCTACCAACCATTCAGCGAAGGCTTTTGATGAAAGATCAAGCAATTCCAGTCCATTGCGTTGTTGATGGATACGTTTGAGTAATCGCGCCTCGAAACCTCTCGGTATCGTCAGATGTGCATTCTCAGCTTGAAGAGCTTGCAACACAGCTCGTACCTGGCGTACTATCTCTATCTCTCGTTGGCAATCGGGACATAGCGGAAGCGTCGCTTCTACCTCTGCTCTAAGGGTATCTGGAAGGCTACCCTCAACGATATCTGGTATCAGTTGATTTAATTCTTCGCAATTCATGCTAATTACCCCTTTTCCTCTTCTGAAGGAGCTTCGGAGCGAGATACTATTGAAAAAGCTAGAGACGCTTTATCACAGATCTGGAGAAATATCTGCTGGAAGGCGAGTCGCGCACGATGAATACGCATCTTGACGCTACTCAGGCCCACTCCCAAAATTTTTGTAATCTCGTCATAGCTCAGGTCTTCGAAATCGCGCATCACAAGCACATAAGCCTGCTCACGATTAAGCTTTTTGAGAACTTGATTGATACACTCTCTGAGTTCCATCTGGAGGATCTTTTCCTCTGGCCCTTCTTTTGTAGGAGCCGGGAGATCTCCCCGATCGACGTTCTCTTCTTGCTCAGTGCTTATTTTACCTTTTACGAAAAAACTCTTTTCTCTACGCTGTTTTTCTTTATCAAGTGCGTCTAAAGCACTATTGGTAGCTATTCGATACAGCCAGGTCGAAAAGGATGCATGTTGCTCAAACTTTTTCACGTGATGATAGATTTTCAAAAATATTTCCTGCGTGATATCTTCCGCTTCTTCTCCATTAGAGACAACACGGTACACGATAGCATAGATCCGATTCATATGGCGCTGTACCAAAATTTCATAACTCTGGGTATTGTGAGGAAGCTCTACTTTACAACGCCTGACAAGTTCCTCGTCCGAGAGGTCCGTGTCTTGAGGAATAATCATCGAATACATTTTCTCCTTTTCATACATTCCACATTATTCCCTTATCATTATAAGGAATCCACCTGATAAATAGCAAAAAGATGGATATAATATACCTGCAGTTTGGTAGGCTTCTATTTTCAATCAACCAGTTGGTAGAGTAATCAACACATGGCATTTCTATGCAGTGCGATAATAGGTGCTCTAGAAGCTATCTTTGCCATTTCATACCATCTCATCCTTTTCGCTCTTGAAGGACTTGATGGAGTATTTGCACCAGGTCATCAATATCGAATGGTTTTAGTATGACACGCACTCCTTGTTCTCTCAACATTGTTTCCTGCTCCCGCATTGCTCTCTCGTCAGCGGTAGAGATAATTACAGGAAGAGAGGTAGTAGGTGGATAGGTCTTCAGTCGCTGCAGAAACGGCTCCTCATTGGCCTGAGCATTAAGATGATAGTCTAAAATAATGAGGTCGAACTTCAGGCGCTCGATGTCTGCAAGGTCTTCAAGGGGAAATAAAGAAACCTGGACATCAAACCCTTCTGGTTCAAGGATTTGTTGATAAATATCGAGCAGTTCCTGGTTATCGTCAATGACAAGAATACGGGGCGGCATAACAGTACCTCATGTAACAAAATGGGCTTCATTAAAAGCCTTTATGTCCCCTCTTAAGGAGTACGGTAGATTAGACGGTCTCCATATTAAAAAGTCACAGAGAAATGGGTCCTTTCCGTATGATGAAGACATAACTGAACATTACTAGTAGCTTCAGACTCCAGGGAAATGCTGACTACCAATCAAAGGGTAAACCAACGTAATTTTCTGCCAGACTGGTGGATGCGGCACGTGAGTTGACCGTGTAGTCAAGCTGTGCATGTTGCAGATGCAGTCCAAACGTGTCATCCTCAGGGAAGCGATGCAGCATGGAGGTCATCCACCAGGAAAAATGCTCCGCACGCCAGACGCGCCGTAAGCATGTCGTAGAGTACGCTTCTAACAGATCCGTTCGCTTCTGTGAGTGGAAGAGAGTGAGCGCACGTGCAAGATGGCGGACATCGGCAACAGCCAAATTCAAACCCTTTGCGCCCGTCGGTGGCACGATATGGGCGGCATCCCCTGCAAGAAAGAGCCTGCCATACTGCATTGGTTCGACGACGAAGCTGCGCATCGGCAGAATGCTCTTCTGAGTGATGGGTCCCACGAGCAACTGCCAGGAGTCCCTGGTCGCTAATCTGGCTTGAAGCTCTTCAAGAATCATCACATCTGACCAGTTGGCAATCTCATCATGTGGATCGCATTGGAGGTACAGACGTTGCAGTTCTGGTGAGCGCGTGCTGACCAGCGCGAAACCACGTTCAGAATAGGTATAAATCAATTCTTTGGCAGAGGGAGGAGCCTGCATCAAGATGCCAAGCCAGCTAAAAGGATAGGAACGGGTAAATACTTTCTGGATCGTTGCGGGAAGAGACGAGCGAGCCACACCATGAAAGCCATCGCAGCCTGCGATGAATTCGCATTGTAGCTCCACCTGCTCTTGCTCATGAACAAAGTGGATACGTGGTTGGCTTGAAGAGATATCAGCCACCTGGACGGTACTGACGTTAAAAAGAATGGATCCTCCCTGCTTGAGGCGTGCAGCAATCAGATCCTTCAGGACTTCATGCTGGGGATAAATGGTGATGGTACGCCCATTAGTCAGCTCAGACAAGTTGATACGATGAGCCACACCATCAAAACGAAGCTCAATGCCATGATGAACGGCTCCTTCGCGCTGCATACGTTCAGCAATGCCCATCTCCGTGAGCAGATCGACCGTGCCTTGCTCAAGCACCCCGGCGCGAATCGTCGCTTCTATCTCCTCTCTGCTGCGGCTTTCGAGCACAACAGAGTCAATACCCTCCTGAGAAAGCAAGAGCGAGAGCAGTAAGCCAGCCGGGCCAGCCCCAATGATTCCAACACGTGTGTGCATGTCCATCGAAAAATCTCCTTACTGCCCCTCACGATAGGATGCGAGGACCCTGTCGATGAATACATTCGTACTACCTAGATATTCTCTGGGATCGAGAGCATGGTCAATCTCTTCAAGTGAGAGGATGGCACACACCTGCGCCTCCTCTATGGCTGCCTTATGGAGATGTACTCCAGACATGGTGGCACGATCGCAGAGAGTCTTGACGATACGCTGCGCCTCAGGTCTTCCCAGATGTGGAGCAAGTGCCATCGTGAGCGACTCGGCCATGATCAATCCTCCGGTCATATCAAGATTTGCACGCATACGTGCGGAATCGATATCAAGGCCGCCAACTGCGTCCCGTACTCGCTCGACTGCGTTAGCTGTAAAGCGGAACAGGTTGGGGATGGCAACCCATTCTGCCTGCCAACCTCCAGCTGCCCGTTCATGCTCTTGCGCCATCGCAGAAAGGATCACTGGCACCTCCCCGACGGCTAAGCGTGCCGACGCAATTGCACTGATCGCATCAACCGGATTGTGCTTCTGGGGCATAGCGGATGAACTCCCCTTACCTGGTACAGCACCCTCAGACACCTCTCCAACCTCGGTCTGTGCGAGAAGTGCTATGTCATCCGCGACCTTCGCCATCGCGCCAGCTACTACGCCAAGTGTCCCGGCAATCTCGGCGATGCGGTCGCGCTCAGTATGCCAGGGTAGATCAGGGGCTGGAAGACCGAGTTCTGCCGCGAGGAGTTCTACCACCTGGAGACCCTTATCTCCCAGGGAAGCCAGCGTTCCGGCGGCACCTCCCAGCTGTACAGCCAGTGTTCTCTTCCGGCACTCACGAAGCGCATGTGCCTGCCGCAGCGCTAGAGCCAGCCACCGCGCGGCCTTGAGACCGAAGGTAATCGGCAATGCATGCTGCAGAAGCGTCCTGCCAGCCATCAGCGTATGCCGATGTTGTTCGGCGAGAGTCGCGCACGCCGCACATACGCCATATAGTCCATCCACGAGGAGATCCAGTCCTTCCCGCATCTGCAGCATCAGAGCAGTGTCAATGGCATCCTGGCTCGTAGCACCCCAGTGGACGAACTTCTGCGCATCGCTCCCGACGCGTTCTGAAAGTTCCCGCACCAGGGGAATTGCAGGAGTGCCAGCCACTGCCGCTTCACGATACAACGCCGTAACGTCGAACAGTTCCGCCCTGCACCTGGCCGCAATGGTATTCGCAGCCTCCTGCGGGATGATGCCAGCACGAGCTTCCGAGCGAGCAAGCGCGGCCTCAAAGGCAAGCATTCCCCGCACATGTGCCTCAGCTGAGAAGGCAGTGGACATCTTCGGAGTGCTGAACAAAGAATCAATCGGCTCTACCATACAGTAGTGCTCCATTACAGGTTAAAAAACGCGGTCTCGTTAGCGCCTTGCAGGACGATATCAAAGCGATAGACGATCATCCCGCCCCCAGACTCGCGCCGGGCCAATAGCGTTGCTCGCCGTTCGTCAGGAACACAGTGCAGAACCGGGTCAAGCGCGTTGCTTGCCTCGTCTTCAAAGTACAGGCGCGTCACAACATGGTTGAGCAGCCCACGGGCAAACACGGTAACGCAGATATGCGGAGCCTGCAGCCGTACACCATCAAATGGAACAGAACCTGGCTTGACCGTCTCAAACCAGTAGCTTCCATCCTCTGCAGTGCCGGAGCGGCCAAACCCCAGAAAGGATGGGTCCAGTGCTGCTGGACTCTGATCTGCGGGATGGTTATAGCGACCAGAGGCATTCGCCTGCCAGATCTCGATCATTGC
This sequence comes from uncultured Chloroflexia bacterium, assembly GCA_963731415.1. Lineage (GTDB taxonomy): Bacteria > Chloroflexota > Ktedonobacteria > Ktedonobacterales > Ktedonobacteraceae > JACDAE01. The sequence continues at coordinate 160,914 of CAVSVN010000007.1, read as the reverse complement.
ATCGGGTACTGGCACTCCGTCGCCATCCAGGACGCGCCCCTCGATACGAATGTGCTCACCAACGGTCTCCGGTCGAGTCAGCACATTGCGACAGGCGTCCTCATACAAAAGCCCAGGCGCAAAGAATGGGCCAACCGTCTGTGAACCGGTCAGCAGGAATTTCTTCATTCCTCACCCTCCTTCGACTCGAACGGCGTGGCAGAGGGCACCATGCAGCACGATGTCCCAACGATATCCCAGTGCCCACTCCGGCTCAGTCAGACTATGATCATACGCAGCGATCAAGCGTTTGCGTGCCTGCTCTGTCGGCACCGAGTTCATGATGGGATCAAGGGGATGAAGCGGGTCGTCGGGGAAGTACATCTGCGTCACCAGGCGTGTAAGCATGGATGGACCGAATAGCGAGAAATGGATGTGGGCTGGACGCCAGGCGTTGAGATGGTTCTTCCAGGGATAGGCACCCGGACGAATCGTCAGGAAACGGTAGACACCATCCGCATTCGTTAAACAGCGGCCCATACCCAGGAAGTTCGGATCGAGCGGCCCCGGCCATTGATCCCGCTTGTGAAGGTAGCGACCAGAGGCATTCGCCTGCCAGATCTCCAGGAGCGTATTGGGAACAGGAGCGCCACGATCATCAAGTACACGACCAGTCACGATGATACGCTGACCAATTGCCTCACCGTCAGTGCCAGCATTGCGCGTAAGATCGGCATCCTCCACAGTGATGGCACTGATGGTCGGGCCAGGTCCGGTCAACTCAGAGAGAGTCAGCGGCACCTCGATGAGTGGTAGCGTGGGGGCACGGCGTCGCGTGGATTGATAGGCTTCATAGAGATAAGGCGGAAAAACCTCTCGATCCCCTCGCACGATGGCTCCGATAGTGGTATGGCTCATGCATCCTCCTTACAGGTCTTCGCCGCATCTCCCTTTTCTGATACATGTGCTTGTTCGTCAAACTCTTTCTTTGCCACTGAAAACGCTGCATTCGCGGCGGGAACGCCCGCATACACCGCCACGTGGAGGAGGACTTCTGCAATTTCGTGTGGATCGACCCCGATGTTGCGGCTCGCGTGCAGGTGAAGGGCCAGTTCTTCTCGACCCAGTGCCGCTAGAATGGCGATAGTAACAAGACTCCTCGTCCGCCGATCCAGATCCGGTCGTGCCCAGACGGAACCCCAGGCTGTCTCCGTGATGAAGCGTTGGAATTCGTCATCGAACTCTGCTTGTACGAGCTTGTGCACGCTCGACGTGCTCACTTCCCAGCACTTCCTTACGGACCTTCATTCCGATATCGAAGCGCGATTCCGTCATGGTAACTCCTTTTCTTGCCTCTGCAATTTCGATCTTCTGCCGTCTCTGACAGTATATCAGCTATCATCCATACGTGTTACCGCTTGAGCTGTTGAGACCAAGAAGCTTGCTCGCATTTTCCTTGAGGATCAAAGGCCGCACCTCTGGCCTGATCGGGATCTGCTCAAAATCAGCTAACCAGCGATCGGGTGTGATCAATGGATAATCAGATCCAAAGAGTATTTTATGTTTCAACAAAGTGTTCGCATATTGGATGAGCTGAGGGGGAAAGTATTTGGGAGACCAACCAGAAAGATCAATGTAGACCTGTGGTTTATGCAGACAGACGGAAAGGGCTTCATCCTGCCACGGAAAGGATGGATGCGCCATGATGATCGGCATATCGGGAAAGTCGACGGCGACATCATCCAGATACATCGGATTGGAGTACTTGAGATGAACACCTCCTCCTCCTCGCATACCTGTCCCAATACCAGAATGCCCTGTATGAAAAATTGCAGGTAAACCCGCCTCCGCAATGACTTCATAAAGCCCATAAGCACTGCGATCATTGGGGTAGAATTCCTGCAAAGAGGGATGAAATTTGAAGCCGCGCACGCCAAAATGCTCGATGAGACGACGAGCCTCGCGTGCCCCCATCTTCCCTTTTGCCGGGTCGATACTGGCGAAGGGAATGAGGACATCAGCATTTTTTGCCGCACCCTCAGCGACTTCCTCGTTGGGAACACGTACCATGCCCGTCGTTGACTCCATGTCGACGGGAAAGATCACGCATGCCAGCTTCCTCTCCCGATAGTAGCTAGCAATCTCAGAGATAGTCGGGCGAGGACCTTCATCCTTGAAATAGTCTGCCGATGCCTCTTGCATCGCCTTCCATAGGGGATCGTCAAGAATGCGCTCTGACACCTCAGCATGGGTGTGCACATCAATCGCTACCAGGTTTTTTACATCCATTGCACTCTATTTCCTCTCAGTGTCCTATCCAATTTGGCTCACGCTTTTCGGCAAACGCTCGTGGTCCTTCCTGCGCATCTGCCGTCTGCATCACACGCACTCTGGCATCCATACTGCGTGCCCAGGCTTCCTCTTCTGAGAACTCATACGCACGTTTCGCAATGGACAGGCTCTCTCGTACAGCTATTGGAGCATTAGCACAGATACGCTTAGCAAGCTCTTTCGCTCTTGACAGCAACTCGGAGGCTGGCACTACATGGTTGATGAGACCTCGTTGGTGAGCCTCATGAGCAGAAATGCGTTCCCCCGTCAGGATAAGTTCGAGAGCACGCGCTCGTGGAAGAGCGAGCGGCAGACGGAACAGTCCTCCTCCTGCAGCAATAATCCCACGCGCTACCTCTGGAAGACCGAATTCAGCTTCCTCAATGGCTATAATCAGATCACAGGCAAGAGCTAATTCGGTTCCGCCTGCCAGCGCGACTCCATTGACCGCTGCAATGATTGGCTTGGTTCGTGGAAAGCGCACAAAACCAGCGAAGCCTCCTTGTTCTGTTTCGATGAGCCGCCCCTTCCCCGCAGCCATCGCCTTCAAATCCGCTCCAGCTGAGAAGGCGCGGTTTCCAGCACCAGTGAGAAGAGCCACCAACACCTCAGGGTCGCTCTCGAAGCGCTGCATGATGTCATTCATAGCTGTTGCCACCGCACCATTTACCGCATTGCGAGCGTCTGGTCGATTAAGCGTGATAATGGCGATACGCCCTTCTACCTCGTAGAGAACTTCATCTGCCATATGCGTGATCCCTTTCATAATTGTTTATCTGGGAGCCATACGAATAGCCCCATCCAGGCGAATTGTCTCTCCATTCAGCATATCATTCTCAATGATATGGCGGGCCAGGGCCGCGTATTCGCTAGGACGCCCCAGGCGAGAGGGAAAGGGAACCTGCTGACCAAGCGAGTGACGGGCTTCTTGGGATAAATTGCCCATCATCGGAGTATCAAATGTGCCAGGTGCGATGGTCATAACACGAATGCCAACACGGGCCAGTTCGCGTGCAATAGGCAGGGTCATGGCCACAATGCCCCCCTTAGAAGCGGAATAGGCTGCCTGCCCGATCTGCCCATCGAAGGCCGCGACCGATGCAGTGTTGATGATGACACCACGCTCCCCATCTTCCAGAGGCGAGTTGTTCGCCATCGCCTCAGCGGCGAGTCGAATGGTATTGAAGGTGCCGATCAGGTTGATCTGGATGACCCTTGTGAAGGTGGCAAGACTCATCGGCCCGTTTTTCCCAAGCACTCTTTCGGCGACGCCAATACCCGCGCAGTTGATAAGCACGTGCAGGCTACCAAAGGTCTCTACAGCAGCCTGGACGGTTGCTTGCACAGAGTCCTCCTCGACGACATTGGTAGGAACGAAGAGTGCCGACGTGCCCAGTTCAACTGCCAGTGCTGTCCCTGCCTCCTTATTCAAGTCAGCAATGACGACCTTTGCCCCTGCCTGATTTAAAAGCCTCACACAGGCTTCTCCCAGACCTGAAGCTCCCCCGGTAACCAATATGACTTTGTTCGTTAATTGCATACTTTCACCTCTCCTAGATAGCTATTGTCCCTGTATTCCATTCATTTAAGAAAAGCCACACGCTGTCGCTCCTGCTCTTTGAGGACGCGCCGCAAGATTTTTCCAGAAGGGTTCCTGGGAATGGAAGTGATGAATTCAAGTTCTCGCACATTCTTGTAGGTAGCAAGCTTGCCATTCGCCCACGCCATCAAGTCGTCCGCGCTCAGACCTTCCGCACCTGCCTTGAGACAGACAAAGGCTTTCGGAACTTCTCCCGCTTCGCTATCGGCTTTAGCAATGACGGCCACATCGGCAACCGCTGGATGTTCCAGGAGCAACGCTTCAATCTGAGCCGGGGCAACACTAAACCCTTTGAACTTGATCATTTCCTTTTTCCGGTCGGTAATGGTCACATATCCTTCAGCATCAAGGAAGCCAATGTCTCCCGTATAGAGCCAGCCATCGCGCAATGCTTCGGAGGTCGCCTGTGGTGCCTTCCAATATCCCTGCATAACCTGTGGACCCTGTATAATCAGTTCACCCTCCTCGCCCACGCCTAGCTCAATCCGACCAGTTTCAATGTCAACAATCTTCTGTCGCGTATCGTGAATTGGCAGTCCAACTGTCGTGACCCTGATAAGTTGTGGATTATAGACCGGGTTGGAATGCGTGTTCGGCCCAGCCTCGGTCAAACCATAAGAAGGAATCACAGGGATACCCGTACGCTCCTGGAAGTGACGCACTACAGCTGGAGGAATGGGGGCAGCACCACATTGAGCAAAACGGACCGTATGCAGATCATACTTCTCGAATCCGCTCCCATTCGCTTAGGGCAAAGAGTACCTGCGGGACGGTGTAGAGAAGCGTGATGCTCTGCTCTTGAATAAGCTGTAAACACTTCTCAGCTTCGAACCGTTCCATCAACACGAGAGCTGCGCCAGACATCACTGCACATCCCATCAGCATGATACCATAGACGTGATAGAGCGGAAGAAAGACAAGCAGACGATCCTGGAATGTAATTCGGGCAGTAGCAATTGACTGACAGGCATTACACACGAGATTCTTATGACTGAGGAGAACCCCCTTGGGTAAACCCGTTGTACCACTACTATAAGGAAGCGCCGCAACATCTTCCCATCCAATCTCAGAACGCCTGGACAATAATGGAGTATGGTCCCGAATTAATTGATCGAAGGACGGTACATGAGTCGGATGAGTGAGCTTGCTGGCACCAACCATAATCACCAGATGTAAGGCAGGAAGTTCTGGACGTACAGCTTCAATAAGTGGTAGCAATTCAGCCTGCACTATGACACCGATCGCTTCGCTATTGCTTAACTGGTACTCCACTTCACGCTCTTTATACGAGGGATTCAAGGGACTGACAACTGCGCCGATACGAACAATGGCAAACCAACTAATAAGGTACTCAGGGCGGTTCGTCATAAACAGACCGACTTTCTGCCCTTTGCGCACTCCCTGATCAAGCAAGGCATTGGCAAAGCTATTCGTCAATGCATCCAGTTCACGGTAGGTAAGACTCACATCTTGAAAAACCACCGCAATGTTTTCGGGGAAACGCTCAGCTGTGCGAACCAACATTTTGTCATAAGGATGGATTGGGTAATTGAGCGACGGACGGAATAGCTCCATAATATCAGCCCTTCTTCATGAACCTTGCAACGTTTAACGTAGATGAGGCTCAAACGCTCCCTCTAAGGACGCTATTGGTTCCACGGCCCTGACGCTGACCCTTTTTGGTTCGCGGGCAGCAAAACCAATCACCGCAAAGATAATACTGGCAATGCCACCGAAGATAAACGCTGGCGTAAACCCATTGCCTCCCTCAATCATCCCGAAAAGTACAGGGATCACGAACCCGCCTATCCCTCCCAGAGTGAGCAGCAATCCTTCTGCCGTGGCAACATCCTTCGGGGAAATGCGATCCCGATAGTGACCCGGAGCCGCTGCCCAGGCAGCGAAACCGAACTGCTGACATGCCCCAGCGATCAAGGCCATCATCCAGACACCTGCAAGGCCGAGAAAGGGAAACACACACAGCACCACGCCCATCACAATCCAGGGCAGCACAAACACCGCCCGTAAATTGTTGCTCCGGTCGGCCAGATACCCACCTACAATGGAGCCAGGAATTGCCATCAGAACGAACACTGCCGAGATCAGCCCACCACTACTTTCTGACAGATGATGGACCTGTCCCAGATAGGTGGTGAGCAATTGGGCCGTCGTAAGGCCCGCTCCGTAGATCCCGAAGAAACTCAGTCCGATGAACCACAGATCGCGATTCGTCACAATCCGGTGCACAGCCTTCCATTCAAAATTTCCGGCGGCGAGTTTTGTGCTTCAGCACTAGGGACTCGTAGAAAGAGCAGGCACAGCAGAAAGACGATCAACCCGAAAACACCACCAAAAACGATGGCGGTTTGCCATCCTATTGCTTGAATGACACTTACCCAGCCAAAGAGCGCGATGGCCTCACCCAACGTGAAGCAGGCTCCGGCTGAAATCCCCATGGCCACGGCCAGTTCACGCCCGCGAAACCATGAGGTAATCAATGCCAGGGCCATTCCGACGATAAATGAGGCACCTGCGCCAGTGAGAAAGCGCAATAAAGCAAGCATGCCAAAACTGGGAGCGTAAGCGGATGCGATCCCTCCCAGAGATTCCAGCAACAGCCCGATCAGGAGCGTATTTTTCACGCCAATACGATACGCCAGCATGCCTGCAGGAATATGAAAGATCGCAAATCCCAGGATAAAGAGGGCAATCAGATTGGACAACTGTGGTACCTGGAGATGGAACTGTTGCCCAAGTTGTGGAAAAGCTGCTGCGATATCAAACCAGTTGAGTGTCAACACCAACAAACTCAGGGAAAGGAGAAGTAACATCCACCAACGCTGGGATGTTGATCGCTGTGAGGTGGCTTTCATAGGATAATTACCTTTCTGTGAATAACACTAACTATAGCCGCATATTCTGTTGACTGAACGACCAGGATAAGATTCTCCGTGACCTATAGAGAGTGACAACGTACTTGTGCTGCTTTACATGAGGCAGTAAGAAAGGAATGTTTATCTCACCGATAGCATAGCGCGTTCTATTCAATCCGGCCTTTGCCTCTGACGGGGTTCTGGTTCCCAACCACGTGGCTCTGGCTGACCGATGCGATTGCGAAGAACTCCGATGCCCTCCACTTCAAGTTCGACAACATCGCCCGGTTGTAGCTGTTTACCTAGCTCAAGCCCGCATCCAAAACCGACCGTGCCCGTACCAATGAGTTCGCCGGGGTTGAGCATCTCGCCTTTAGAAGCATAAGCGATCAGCTCGTCGATACTCCAGGTGATCGTCTTGCTGGAACCACGCGACCACTCTACCCCATTGACGCGTGCAATCATGGTGAGATTCGCCAGGTCAAGTTCGTCTTGCGTCGTGATCCAGGGACCCAGCGCAGTTGCGAAGTCTTTCCCTTTTGCTGGGCCAAGGCCTCCACTCATTTCCAATCGCTGGATATCGCGTGCGCTGAAATCACTAAAAATAGTCACTCCGAGAAGATGCTCCCGCGCCTCATGAGGGGCCAGGTTGCGACCAGCCTTGCCGATGACAAGCCCTAACTCAAGCTCATAGTCCATAGAGTCCGTATAATTCGGCCAGGGAACTTCCTGTTCATGCCCAATCAATGTCGAGGGATTGCCTTTATAGTAGACGGGCCTACGGAACACCTCTTCAGCAGGTGCCTGGCCCATCTGTGCACCGGCATTGAGAATATGTGTTTCAAAAGCCAGAAAGTCGCGTATCAGTGGTGGGTCAAGTGGAGGCAGGAAGGAAGCTTCAGCGAGGGCAAATAGAGCCTGCTCATCAACATGCTCACACGTCTGATATGCTGCCAACAGGAATGACTGGCCCAAAGACAATGCAGCAGCCATACTGGAAGGATAGAGCGCAGTAGCCATACGTAGGGCAGCCTCGTGAGTTGCGCCCTGTTTTTCAAGCCTGAGCCGTTCCGAGGTAGCAAGATCAATCACGCGTCCCATTTCTGGTTGAACCACAACCAGCCGCGCCGAAAGGCCATCTGGGCCATCCCTACTTATACGAGCAAGTTTCATGATTTTTTCCTCTCAACAGGTCGTCCTGATAACAGGTTAACCTTATATTAGTCGCAATGTTTTGTTTCAGGTAGCATGCCGTTTCTGAATACCTATGGCAATGACAATGGTTCTTCAATGATTGCGACTACTCGGCTCCATCCCGCGCTCGCTGAACGCAGGTTCACAGGGAAGGCAACCACTTTGAAGCCAAAGGGATGAGGGATCTGATCGAGATTTGCCAGTTTCTCGATCTGACAGTACTCCTTCTCACGTCCTAGCAGATGGGCATCCCAGAATTGGGAGACATGCTTTTTCGCCTCCGGGATCATGACATTGAAAGGGCGATCCAGGCCCCAGGCATCAATTCCAATCAAGCGCACGCCTTGATCCACCATCCACTCGGTCACTTCCCTGGTCAGCCCTGCATGTTTCATATCATAGCCAGGTTGTTTGAAATATTTGCTGGTGTCAGTGCGTACAAGGACAATATCGTAAGGTTTGAGCGTATAACCAATGCGTGCCAGTTCACCCTGAGCGTCATCACGTGTGATGCCTTCGCCGCTTTGTTTGTGGGTCATGTTTAGGAGTACGCCGTCGCTAAAGCACCAGCGGAGGGGAACCTGGTCGATGGTACGTGCCTCTCCATGATGAGACGGCCCGTAGTGTGCGGGCGCGTCGACATGTGTACCAGAATGTGTGGTGAGCGTGACTTGCTCGACCGCCCAGCCCAGCCCATCAGCCCAGTATGAGGGTTCCAGACCAAATCTCTGCTCGGCCATTACAACGCTCTGTTCAGGTGTAATATATTCAATCGCATGAGCGTTTGGTTCAAAAGGAGCAGTCGCATTCTCCAGGCAATCACTGAGGTCGATGAGGGTGATGCGCTTATGATCAGCTTCGAAAACTTCCGGCATACTATCCTCCATTGGACAAATTTTTCACTCCGGTTGCACTATAGGATGGATCTATTCTCTACGATGGTTCGTCTTCTTGCTGCACTCCTGCTGCCTGTAGGACAATCAGGAGGCTTTCTAGGGTATTGCTGATATGATGTTCCAACGCCTGCGCCGCCGTTTCCTTGTCTTCGCGCATACATGCCTCATAAATAGCTCTATGCTCTTCCACCAGTACCTCCCTACCGCCACGCGGGTTGAAAGACAGGAAGCGATAGCGGACGCAATGATCAAAGAGCATACTGACGATATTGAGCAACCAGCGCGATTCACAACGGGAGAGCAGTGCCTGATGAAAGGCCCGGTTGGCATCTTCGGCATCAACCGCCTCATGCTGTTCATCATTTACGATAACGTTGAGTCGCTCATAAGCGGATTGCACACGCTCACGCCACTCCTCGTCAACTCTCTCCAGTGACTTTAACAATGCAAGCGGCTCAAGGAGACAACGCAATTCATAGATTTCCTTCACTTCACGCAACGAAAGAGGGGCAACACGGACACCTCGTTGAGGGGTCATATCAATCAACCCATCTATAGCAAGACGTTGCAATGCCTCTCTCAGTGGAGTTGCACTGACCGCATAATGTTTCGCCAGTTCTGCCGCCAGGAGTCGCTCGCCCGGCATAAACTTACCAAATAGGAGGTCTCTGCGCAACCGATGTTCCACCCAATCCGCACGCGTAGGTGGAAGCGAATCTTGCTTCAGCGCCTGCTGATCTTTTTCAGTTGATACATCTTTCATCATGTTATGAGTATGCTACTTTCCTTATCCTATGCCATCCAACTAAATAAATTATAAATTATTTTTTTTGGCATGTCAAGGCGGAATTCTGACATTTCATCATAAGGATAGGTCGGCTACTTGAGCAACGGACGGAGTAGCTCCATAATATCAGCCTTCGTGTCATATTACATACTCAGTAAGTGAGTGAGTGAGCAGGCCCCTCACCACCAAATCCACGGAGCTTCATTCAGCCGCAGGCTAGATATGGCACAAGAGGCAATGCCAGGATCTCATATATGATGAGATAAAAAAGACAACGGTCAAGAACGAGCGCGACCTAATCTAAGCAATGTGTTCAGACAGATCATAGCTACAGCCAGGTGCATAAGCATCAGCGTACCCACTTCCAAAGGAGTTGTGCCAGGATAGGGTCGCAGGAATCCGACCAGCAGATCGGGGATGAACGAGACCAGCAATACGATCCAGACCGTCCGTCGAAAAGTGCTGATGGGACGACGGGCAAAACGTCCAAGCAAAGCGAATACAATGATAGCTCCCAGTGATCCTATCACGGTAAAAGGTACAAAGGCTATTGTTAGTGGGAGAAACGTGGGCGCAACAGTAAACAGTCCTTTCGCCAGCAGCGCGATGAGGATATTGACGACGACAGCAATGGCGATAGTGAGCAGGCCAACCCACCAGAGACGACCGAATGCGACCCGTTGATCAGAAACGGTTTGAGATATTTGTGTTGTTGTCATGAGTGTCCTTCTTTCTTGAATACTCTTTAAAAGAGTCTTAGGAGTATGAACATCATCGTGCTCACCCTAATTTTATGTAAAGTAGTAATCGTGCCCCAGTGCCAATGTTTCTCTCAGGTGTCATGACTTACCCGTCTCAGAGCGATACAGGTCTGGCAAGAACGTCGAGAAATTGCGCATTTCCTCCTTATTATGTTGATAGACAGCTTTAATAAATTCCTCTGGCGGACCAGGAGGAAAATGAAAATGCGTTCGTAGCCGCGTACCAAAGGGCGCTTCCTCATATTCATGCATCAGGTCAGCTGCACTGACACCCTCCATCGTACTGCTGGCGAGTAATACATGTCCGTATTCAGCATCAGCATTGGTGCCATCTTCCCAGCGTATTTCTATGGGAGAAGCAAAGGCCCCACCAAAGGATTCCACAATCCCCTGAACAGCGCCGACATGTCCATTGTCAGGAGAAACAAGCCACTCAAACGAGATGTGATCAGTCGGGTGCCACAATTTGTAGCGCTCGGTAGTATCAATATGGTCCCACCACCAATCGATCATCTCGGGAGTGACTCTTTGTATCTCATGGTTCGCAATAATCTCCCACACCCCATCCTCTGTTTTGTAATAGCCTTCCTGTAATGGTTGTTTTGTTGTCATAAACAAACCTCCATGGCTCCTCTTTCGGTTCCTTTCTTTACCCTGCTGTATAACCACCATCGGCGTAAAGAACTGCACCAGTCATAAAATCAGACGCAGGTGAAGCAAGATAAATGATGGGACCAACCAGATCCTCTGGCTCTCCTAGACGACCAAGTGGGATACGGGTAAGGAAATTCTTGTAGAACGCTTGATCGTCGAACATCCACTGCGTTAGCGCCGTACGAAAGACAGTTGGCGCAATGGCATTGACGTTGATCCCATATTTCCCCCATTCACAGGCGAGCGAGCGTGTTAAGAGATTGATCGCCGCCTTTGAGGGTGCGTAAGCTGAATAATTATTCATGCCAAGTTCACCACGCGCAGAGGAAATGAGAATCACTTTGCCGCCACGCCCCTGCTCAATCATAACCCTACCAACCTCCTTACAGGCCAACCAGGTACCTTTCACATTCACATCCATGACCTCTTCCCACTCTTCAAGCGGAAAATCAGTAATAGGATGCACATGATTGAGTCCTGCCGCAGTGATGAGCACATCAATGCTCCCGAAACGCTCAACTGTGTTTTTCACAACGCGATGTACATCATCGGCATTATCTGGCTGGCCCACGACATAAGCTGCATTACCACCTTCCTGAATAAGGCTGGCAGTGAGAGTAGCAAGTTTATCCTCATTGCGTCCAGTAAGCATTACATTTGCACCAACCTCAGCCAGCCCAAAGGCGGCGGCATATCCAAGGCCACCCGTAGCACCTGTAATAAGGACCACTTTGTCTGTGATATCAAAGCGTGAGGAGATATTTTGAACTTTCATAGCTTCCTTCCACTTTCTTAGGAGCTATAGGGCATCACTACGAGCATCGTAGCAACGGAGTTCGTAGCGTTTCGTACCTCGCGTTGCTCATTGGGGGCAAGGTAGACCGAATCCATAGTATGCAGAGTAACCTCTCCATCTTCGGTTGCAACCGTCAGTTCACCATCCAGAACAATATAAACTTTATGTAGAGGAGACGCATCCCATTCCGCCTTTGCACCTGGTAGATAGTAGGAACATCCTACCCAATAAGGGGCGCTGGAGCCAAGACTTTGATGCTGCAAATGCATTGCATAGACAGTTGGACTATGCTTAGGAGGATAGTAAGGAACAGCCTCATCCAGTCGTGTAACCTTCATTACCTATTCCCCCTTTTATAATCGATAACTGCCCGTTGGATCAACGATGGCGACCATACGTACAATACAACCATCACCTTTAACCCAACGCCAGGGAAAAGCTGCAATGGTCACACGCTTGCCCGTAACCTGATCAATCTCGCCTCCAACGTTCTCAAAGCCAGCAATTCCATTGCCAAGCAGAAGGCGATGGCAGGGTTCCCATTCGGAGAAGACCTCATTGACAGGTTTGCCAGTTTCTCGCTCAAACTCTGCACATACATCTGGCATCAGGGGACCTCCAGGTCCATGTGGGCCAATGGCCGTTGCGAGAGGATGATCGAGTGCCTGCTGATCAACGCCGACTGCCTTGACTTTTTTCTCGGCGAGCCATTCGCCCGCTTCACGATAGAGACCCGGCGAATAGGCAAAATACTTGCGGTTATCTCCATAATACTTATGCCAGCCAGTGTTGATAATCACGATATCGCCCGCTTCAATCCTGGGTTCTGCTCGCTCAAGATCCTCCGGCATAATCTTTTCCCACTTTCCTTTGGGAATGGAAACGACGACTGCCGTGCCAAAAAAACGCTCAAGGGGTACTTCATCCATGTATTCTGCACCCTCAATCACATGAGCAGGCGCATCGGTATGTGTCGTACTGTGCATAAATGTGGTTATTTGCTGCGATAGGACGCCAGACTTGGCATGATAGTGAAAACGTTCAATTTTGATATCGGGGAAGTATGGCCAGAGTGGAGCACCCTGCCCCCACGGATGGCTGAGGTCGTAGAACTGAAGGTCGTGCGTTGATGAAGCCATTGCTGCCGCTCCTTTGCTAAACAACCATGTTCGTATCGTGGAATGTTATACCGCATTGTGGTATAACGAACTATAGCATGGAGAGATCATTCTTGTCAAGAGAAATTTCATCAATTTTCCGCATTGTGGATTTTTGTTCCGCGATGTGGTATAGTAAAAAGTGAGGTACAAATCTAACTAGATAGATAGAGGGAATAAAGTATATGGTGCAAGCGGAAATCAGAGGCGAGCAGCGTGACCATGGTGGCGTTCAAGTTATTGCACGGGCGGCAGATATTTTACGCACTCTCAAAGGTCATTCCCAGGGATTGAGCCTGGGACAGATCGCAAAGGAGGTTGGGCTGGCACGCTCGACGGTTCATCGTATTGTGAGTGCGCTCGAAGCGGAGCAATTTGTGACCACGGCCTCTCCTGATGGGCGTATCCGTCTCGGCCTGGGCCTTGCCCCACTTGCGGCCTGGGTGAACAGTGAGTTGCGTTATCAGCTTCATCCTTTTTTAGAATCCCTTTCAAAAGAAGTAGATGAGACGGTCGACCTCGCAGTACTTGACCGCAATGTCGTCTTTTTCGTCGACCAGGTTGCGGTCCCGCATCGTCTTCAAGCAGCTTCCGCTATCGGAGCAACGTTTCCACTTCACTGCACAGCGAATGGCAAAGCGCTTCTGGCTCAAATGCCTGACGAGCAGGTTGAACGTCTCGTTCCTGAATCTCTGCAGGTATTCACTGCACAGACAATTACCACACGTGAGCGCCTGTTGGAAGAACTCCGGCGCATTCGTATCGAACGTATTGCCTATGATAGAGAAGAGCATACTGAGGGAATCTGTGCTGTCGGTGCAACGATACGTGATGCAATGGATAACCTCGCCGCAATCACCATCCCAGTCCCCTCAATCCGTTTTTATGGGAACGAACAGCGGCTCTCATCTGCACTCTTGCACACGTGTCAACGTATTGCACAGAGGTTTGACGCACTCTAGATACGAAAGTATGTTTAAATATGCATAGACGCGATTTAGAGGCAACCAGAGATATGAGTCATCCCGAATTTTTCAAACAGTTTTGGGAACTTTTTCAAAAGTTCGGGATAACTCATGTTAGAATTACGATGAACATCCTCTAAAATCCAGGTCCGACGTAGAAAATGCCTGTAAGCGAGATGCAGGAACTCGTATTACTAGAACAATATTGTCCTTTCAGATAATTGCCATCTGATTGCTTCTGCACCGCACCGTAAAAGTAAAGCGGTTTCTGACCCTTAGGCTGTTGGACGGTAAAAGAGAAATTGCCCTGCATATCAACGACGCCACTTAAAGGGTCGACCATCTGGTTAGGAGACGTGAACGTTACAGAGCCACTCAACGCGCCGCTGCCATTTTTCTGCGTTAAGAAGACGGTGATCGCGTTCGACTGTTGCGTCGTGTTATCCTGCGTCGAACCCTTATAAGTGCCGGGAATGTAAAGGCCGTTCGGCACCGTTGGCGTCGGAGTAACACCGACCGTGGGAGTATGCGTCCGCACAACTGAGGCGACAGCGGTTGGTATATTCGCCGCCGTAATCGCAGCAGTCTGCGTGGACTTTTGCTGGGAGGAATGAGTGAAGTACAATGCTCCAGACAGCGATAGCACTAGCACCAGGACCACAACGATCCCGATAGCCCCAAAACGCTGGACCAGGGACCTCTTTCGCACCTGCGGTGAAGGCTGTACAATCTGGCTCTGCGAATCTCCAGCTATCGTCGGCAGGTCGTGCTCAACTGATCTGTTCACCCGTGGAGTGATGGGTTGAGCCGATCTGCCGCTTGCCGACTTCTCCGCAATCGAGGCTGGTGTTGTCGCCTGGCTCTGCTCCGCTCCTCCAGACATAGCCGATGTCTCTATGCTCCCAGATGATAGGACATCGATATCCAGCAGCACAGCTTCGGACTGCTCAGAGCTTACGTCGGAGTTTGGCACGCGAATGACCTGACCATGCTGAGCACCGGCAGGCACTGTTACCGTGACGTGCTGCCCTCCCGGCAACGTGATCATACGACTGATGCCACTCTCTGCCTCCTGTTTGCTGATCGCGAGTGTTGCACGCAGGTCATCCCCAACCTGTTGAAACGTAGGAGCCGACCAGCCAGATGGGTCCAGAACAGCCTGCTCAAAGGCATCAGCAAATAAAACGATGGAGGGGAAACGATCTTCCGCCTTCTTTGCCAATGCACGCAGGATGACTGCATCCAGGGAAGGCGAGAGGTTTGGATTGAATGTACTGGGAGCCGGCGGAGCAACCGTAAAGTGCTGATACATCAGTTGCTCCATACTACCCATAAAGGGCGGA
This sequence comes from uncultured Chloroflexia bacterium, assembly GCA_963731415.1. Lineage (GTDB taxonomy): Bacteria > Chloroflexota > Ktedonobacteria > Ktedonobacterales > Ktedonobacteraceae > JACDAE01. The sequence continues at coordinate 145,578 of CAVSVN010000007.1, read as the reverse complement.
CGTCCCGTGAGCATCTCGTAAGCCATCACGGCCAGCGCATACTGATCGGTGGCATGTACAGGTGTACTACTCCACTGCTCAGGTGCCATAGCGCTTGGTGTGCCACGAATGGTGTGACTGGAACTGCTAAGCGTGGCCGAACTACGGGCTACACCGAAATCGGCAAGAAGGATAGTTGGATGATTCGCATTTTTCCGATTACTGCGCAAAAGGAAGTTGGGTGGCTTAACGTCAAGGTGAATAACCCCGCTATCATGTGCATACTGAAGGGCATCAGCGGCCTGGGCGATAAAATATGCAACATCTTGTGGCGCAAGAAGCGCGGGACTACGCGAACGCAACCAGTTTGCTAATGAACCATCAATGCAATAAGGCATCACCATATAACTCAATGTCGTATCGTCACTTACCTCTTCGCCAAAATCATATAGAGGAAGGATATTAGGATGCTCAAGTGCCGCGATCGCCTTTGCTTCGCGCTGGAAGAGACGAGCAGCGTTTAAAGCAGTATCCTCTTCAGGGTACGGTGTGCTTTCGGAACGGATAACTTTGATCGCAACCTGCCGATTTACGCGCTCGTCCTGCATCAGATACACTTCACCCATACCACCTTTACCCACTAAACGTAGAAGATGATACCGTCCATTTTGGAGCTTTTCTAATGCCATTTTCATGCCTCGTATATTACGAATAATGATTCACTATTACGAAGCTTTGCTCCGTACAAAATACACAACAATATTACAACATTAGCGACTGTAAATGCAACTGCTACTGTCATTTGTTACAAAACTGAATGATCCAATTTTTCACCTTGTCAATTGACGCAGTACTCTCTCTGTACATAATTAAATACGCGAGATATTTCATTGACGTGCTCATATTTTTATGCGTATAATTGAAAAACTGCCTGTCGAGAAATGACAAGTATAGAAAGTAAGTAGTATGCTATTTATGTATCTATTGATTATTGAACAGTGGGGAGAGCAAACATATGATACCTGAGCAGATGACCCTGGCCACCATCAAATTCCTCACAGGCCCACTCACCAACAGTACGTTCGCTATTACCCGGCCCGTGACTACCATTGGACGCGACAGAAGCAACGATATCATCATCTCCGATCAGCATGTCTCACGCTTCCACGCTCGCCTTATCTTCAACAACGACGCATGGGAGATCGAGAAGCTTTCCGAAACCAATACCGTTACCGTCAACCACGAAGAGAAAGATCAGGTCGTTCTCTCCCAGAACGTGATCATCGGTCTGGGCGATGCCAACAGCTTTATCTTCTCCCTCGCTCCCTTTGAGAGTAAACCACCAGAAGATGCCACTCAACTCATCAAGCCTCCTTCCGACCACCCTTCAGATGCGGATGTTCGGACTGGTTCTGTGTATCAGGCGAAAACTGCCGCAAAGAAGGAACGTGCACCGGGAACGGAGGTCGCTTCCCTATCCTCACTGGGAATATCCTCATTAGAGATCACAGATAATACGACCGGAGCCAAAAAGACATATCCACTAGTTAAGGAAACGATCAACATCGGGCGCGAACGCAGCAATGACATTGTTATCGATGTTACAAGCGTCTCTGCCCTCCATTGTCAGATCGTCCGTGAAGGCAACAAATGGGTTCTGATCCATCCCCACCCGCAACGAGAGCAGACACTCAATGGACTGCTCTATCAGGGGCGTAAGATCGAAGGCAACCAACCCTTCCGCAAGACGTTGGCCAACGGCAATGTTTTCCGCATCGGTGACGAACTTGGCACCCTGGTCACGCTGACCTACACCGATAACAGCGACATCCCGCAAGAGATTACTTCACACCTTCAGCCTATTCGTCTAGGAGCAGCGGAGATCAAAATTGGCCGTTTGCAGGAGAATGATGTCGTGCTATCTCACCCCCAGGTCTCGGCACAGCATGCCTACCTGGTGCGCGAACAGGATACCTATCGCCTTATCGACCTGCACAGTACCAATCACACCTATGTCAATGGTCTAAATGCAACCAGCCAGCTCCTGAAACCTCGCGATGAAATACGCATTGGCCCGTTTAGATTTATCTATACTGAAACGGAGCTTACCCAGTTCGACGAGAGCGAGGGTATCCGTATTGAGGCTCTCCATCTGAAAAAGGTGGGTACAAATCAAACAGTGCTGCTGAATGATATCTCTTTGCATATACCAACGCGCTCTTTTGTCGCGCTCGTCGGCGGTTCTGGTGCGGGTAAGACGACGCTGCTGGATGCGCTGAGTGGCTTGCGACCTGCGCAAGAAGGCTCGGTTTTCTATAATGGGCAAGACTATTATCATAATTCCGCTGCCTTCAGCACACAACTTGGCTACGTTCCACAGGATGATATCATTCACCGCGAGCTGACCGTCGAACGAGCTTTGTACTATGCCGCTCGCTTGCGGCTGCCGAGCGATTTTCAGGAGGAGCAGATCGAGCAGCGCATCGACGAGGTGCTCGATGATGTTGAGATGAAACATCGGCGCAAGCTCCTTATCAATCAGCTCTCCGGGGGCCAGCGCAAACGCGTCTCTATCGCACTCGAACTTCTGGCAAAGCCCAGTGTGTTCTTTCTGGATGAGCCAACATCGGGCTTAGATCCAGGCCTCGACCGCAAGATGATGATTCTCTTGCGCAAACTGGCCGATAAAGGCCATACTGTGATCCTGGTTACGCACGCGACGAACAATATCAATGTGTGTGACTATGTATGCTTTCTTGCCCAGGGAGGAAACCTGGCCTATTTCGGCCCCCCAGAGGGAACGAAAACCTACTTCAAGACGCCCGATTTCGCTGAAATCTACAGCACCTTGGAGCCAGGTGACGGGAATTGCGCGACTTCCGATGGAGGCAAGGGAACGATTCAGCCAATCCGAGGAGTACCAGCAATATATTGGTGATTACCTGGATGAGGAGACTGTGAAGCAACCTGCACATAAGCAGCTGGGACAGACGAAAGTATCGAGGCGCGGAAGCAGGTGGCGGCAATTTGTCCTGCTCTCCATGCGCTACATTGAGTTGTTGCGCAACGACATGGGCAATTTCGCCATCTTGCTGCTCCAGGCCCCCATTATCGGCCTGCTGATCCTGCTTTTTATCAAAGGCGTCGGCGTTAATAATTTCGTTCCTGTCAATGTAATTCAATGTCCTACGACCGCCGCTGTGATCTCGGCGCACGGGTACCCCGACGTGCCAACACCTGATAATCCAATCGTCAGCAATAACTGTCAGCAGGTCCTGAATTTCCTCAAGAATAATCCACAGGGACAGGCGTATGCTCGTGCGCACGGAGGCACCACGCAGGCACTCCAGGACTTCCTTAAGTCTGGCCTGGGCTATGCGCCGACAGTGCTCTTCCTGATGGCATTTTCCGCAATTATGTTCGGCTGCATCAACTCGATCCGCGAATTCGTCAAGGAGGCACCGATCTACAAACGTGAGCGCACAGTCAACCTTGGGATCCTACCCTACATGCTCTCGAAGATCGTGGTATTAGCCCTGCTGTGTCTTGTACAGAGCCTGATCCTTGTAGGATGCGTCGAAATTCTCGATCCGTTTAGACATAGTGTCTTCCTGCCACCATTTCTGGAAGTCTATATTACGATCGCGCTCACCTCGCTGGCCGGGCTGATGTTGGGCCTGACCATCTCAGCTATCGCACCGAACAATGATCGCGCCATGAGCTTCTTGCCCTTGCTGTTGTTGCCACAGGTCATCTTTGCCGGAAGCATCTTTCCGCTCACGAGCTGGTTCTTGCAGTACCCAGCCATGCTCTTCCCCATCCGTTGGGCGATGGCCTCACTTGGCTCAACGGTGGGCATGCACAGCGACAAAATTAACGGGGATAAGCTCATTGGCAATGTCTATAGCTATCATAGTACGCTCTACTCTCTCTATAGTCAGGCAGATGCGCAGCGCTATTTGTTGTTGATGTGGCTGGCTCTGGTGGTGATGATCATCGTTCTGGGTGGGGTCATTGGCTATTGCTTAAAACGCAAAGACGTGCGTAAGTAGAGGTCGCGTTTGAGCAGTTGGAACGGAACACCTTCCCATGAGGCATTTTCCCATGCCCATAGCAAAAGCCAGGGCAACTGCTTCTTGAGGCAAGCAATTGCCCTGGTTGTTCTGTCTATTAAGTGGTAGGAGAACCATTCAGGGTAAACGAGGTTGGACTCGGATTGCTGCCGCTCCACGAGCCATTGAAGCCCACGCTGACCGATTGCCCTGGAGCAATCGTGCCGTTGTAACTTGCATTGGTTACCGTCACCTGGTTGCCCGTCTGGCTCACCGATCCGTTCCATAATTGGGTGATCTGCTGATTGCCTGGAAAGGCAAATTGCAGCTTCCAACCGTTAATGGTCGTTGCGCTAGTGTTGGTGATCGTTATATTCGCAGAGAAGCCAGTAGACCACTGATTGGTCATCTGATAACCCACATGGGCGCCGCCCGAGGTTGGGGTCGAGGTTGGCGTGGGTGTCGGTGTATGCGTTGGATTAGGCGTCGGCGTATACGTTGGATTGGGTGTTGGCGTTGGAGTACTACCACCACCAGATCCGACATTCACGGAGTAAGAAGTGGTATCTAACTGCCCTGCGCCAGTGAACACTTCCGTCCCCGACTCAACGCTGATCAGATATTTCGAGCTACTCAATCCCCGAGAGATGAGATAGTTGTAGAAGTCCGTCAAGTTTAGTGATTGCGAATTTGTGTTTGACGTGCGCACAAACGAGTGTACTTCCCAGCCTATATTTCCTTCCCAGAGATCCCAGCTCGTTCCGTCAATGGTAACCGTCGCCACCTTAGAACCTACAGGACTGACACCACCACTATGATAAAGCCAGACCATCACCTCGTCAGAGGGACTTCGCATTGCCCAGATTTGCATTGGGAGAGAGCCATGTATCATAGGAAACATCGATGCCACCAGGGGTTGTTTGAGTCAGGTTAAAGTTCCATGAGGTCTGCACAGGTGTATTGCTCGACAACTGGACGGGAAGACCAGTATTAGGAATTCTTCCAACCCCAGTGCCATCCCAGAACTGAGCTGTCGTATGACTTTACCGAATTTGCCTGCCCTGTCCAGTTCCAACTGGTATTCCAGGCGATGGTAGAGCCGTTGATAGAAGTATTCGAGAGACATTGTGAACCTGAGCCGCTACTTGCACCCCATAAATTACTGTTGAGCCAGTACTTACCCATAGTAATCGAATCACCATTGTTACAAACCTGGGCCGCTTTTGCTGTCTGATTGCTCAAAAGAAAAACGAATGTTGCTGCGAAGATGCAGACAAGCAAAATGCGAAGCATGGTTGTGAAACGAGAAGTTATGGTAGACATATGTAACCTCCTTGCGCTACCTACTCTGGTAGACTCATGAAATGGTATCTCCAATCATCCTTGATGTTGAAGCGCATTACCGGCAAAACTTCTTCCCTCCTTATATACCTGTGTTTATCCATTCAAGGAACCAATTCTCCTTGAACAGCGTTCTGCCGTGTAAGGTAAGTATATATCCTCAACGCCTGGATGGGAAAAAGGGAGATCAGTTTTTATTCATCTATAGAGGGGTCCGTTAAAAGATTGAGAGGGGATGTAGTTCTTATGAAGATTTTGCGTAACTATTCAGGTGGTCTCGGTACTATGGTGCCGAGACCACCTGAATAGTTACGCTTCAAAAAGAATTTCTGCCAGTTCAAGAAGCCATTTACAACATCGTTCAGCTTCTGAGTCGTAAATGGTTTGGGTATGTATGTCTGTGTTCCTACCAGCCGTGCTTTAAGTCGATCGACGACCCCATCATAGCGTGAGAGAATCACAATAATCGTTCGGCTCCACTCCGGTTTAGACCGGAGATAGCGTGCAACTTCATATCCATTCAATCTGGGAAGATCAATGTCCAGTAGGACCAGATCAGGAAGATAATCCAGTTGCCGCGTAGTGATCGCCCGTAACGCTTCAATTCCATCCGAGAAACTCACCACATCAAATCCTTCCCGCTGTAAGCTAACCTCAACAAGTTTTCTCACCATGGGAGAATTATCAATTACCATTACTCTCTTGCTCACAGACACTGCCCCCTAAGACACTGATCTTGACGTGTTATCACCTGGTCAGGAGTCATCATTGAACTCCCTTTCTCTCATACTACCTACATATTCCATTCGTAGTAAGGCTTCTCTTTTACCTCAATCATGCATGCAAACAGGTCGCAAAAGCAACGAAGGATACTCCCCGGTGCCAGTCGAGCCTTCATCCTCCCTGCAACACATATACCTCAACAAATCTGTCGATACAACCTCCACCATTCCATATTGGCATATCGATTCTTTCTCTTTTCTTCTCACGAGCTTCTCCTGTTTCCCTCAGGTTCTATCTCTTCATAATAGGATAGTTATACGAAGACTATCTGATCCTAAGTATAGAAGAAACGACAGGAAGAAGAGAATACACACTACCTGCCAAGTATGTGTCAACTCCAGACATCTCTGCGTCCATCTTTATATATCAGGACATCTTTGAGTAATCGTGGTACTGATACATCATCGAAATTTTTGATGTGGTATACTGGGCGGTAAAGCATATCAGCCTTCAGACACAGATATACTCTGCAAACACTACATGTACTTTCATAGATTTATGTCTCACGCAAGCTCTCATTTTATTAAGCCAGGAAGATACGAATCAGCAATTGAAGACCTGATGGCGAGGAGACGTTCAACATATGAAACTCAATCACCGTTTGCAACAAGAACGCGAACAGCGGAACTGGTCCCAGGCCGAGGTAGCTCAGGAATTGAGCACGACGGTCTCTACTATCGCAGCCTGGGAACAGGGTCTCTCTGTACCTTCTCCTTACTTCCTGGATCGGCTCTGCACTCTCTTTGACATGGATACACATGCATGCGGACTCCATGCGAAGATCGCTACAAGAGGCAGAGAGTACCGATGTCGCGTTTCTTTTTGTCCCCCGACCAACAAGGAAGTCGGGTCTTTACCTGCTTTGCGAGCTATGCAGGATACGCCAGAGAAGTATACAGGGGTGCTTGATCCAGTGCTTCCCCTTACCTTCAACAGGCTTAGATGGGTTTGTTGGGCGTGACGAGCTTCTACAACAGATCAGACAACAGTTGTTCACTTTCTCTGCTGTCGCCCTTTATGGGTTGCCCGGCATCGGCAAAACTGCGTTAGCGCTCACTCTTGCCCATGATCCAGAGATACGTGCGAGGTTTTATGACGGAATTCTCTGGGCCGGTCTGGGACCACATCCGCAGATACCCGCCATACTGAGCCGTTGGGAAGGACTCCTTGGTATCCCATCGCCACTTGCCAAAGAACGAAGTAACCATCAAACATGGCTAGATGCGTTACGAAAGGCTATAGGAGAGCGCCGCTTTCTCCTGGTGCTCGACGATGCCTGGCAAGCAGAAGCGATAGAGGCTTTACAAGTAGCGGGTCCTCATTGCGCCTATCTCGTCACAACACGCTTCACCTCCATCGCAACACAGGTAGCGGCTGACCGCGCGATCCAGGTTCGTGAGTTGGAGGATGCCGATGGCGTGCACCTGTTAGCACACTTTGCCCCACAAATCGTCCAGCATGAACGTGAGACAGCCCTGACCCTGGTTCATAAAGTAGGTGGCTTACCCCTTGCACTAACCTTAATAGGAAAGTACCTCGGTCGTCAGGCCTATAAAGGACATCCTCGTCGTTTGAAGACCGCTATAGCACAACTGCACAATACAGAGCAACGCCTGCACCTTTTTGCGCACCAGACCACGCTTGAGCATTCCACCAGTTTCTCAACCAGTGGAACAATCTCCCTACAGTCTGTGCTCGCTATAAGTGACCAACAACTTTCGCAGCAAGCCCGCCAGGTGCTCTATACACTCTCTGTCTTGCCTTCAAAACCTTCCAGCTTTGCGGCGGAAACTGCACACATAGTAGCCAACGCCTCCAGCGCACTCCTCGATGGACTCTGTGATGCCGGGCTGCTTGAACACTATGGAGCCACTCGCTACATGCTTCATCCCGTTATCGCTGATTATGCTCAAACACCAACGAACTGGAACGGAGCCTGCGGCCCAGTTGATCAAATATGTCCTGCATCTCCTGGAAACACACCTTACCGATCCAGTCACTTTGGAGCAAGAGAGTGCAACCATCATTACCGCGCTAGAATGGGCGCGCACAGCTGGCTGGCAAACAGAACTACTGCGAGGCGTCTGCCTGTTTATACCGTTTTTGTCTCTCTATGGGTGGTACTCCCTTGCTGAACAATTACTCTTGCAGGCCCGTACCATGGCGACACGAGGAGATAATCCGCATGACCTGGTTCAAATATTAGGATATCAAGGAACCATCGCCTACCAGCAAGGAAACTACAAACAGGCAGAAGCCTATTGCCAGGAAGGCCTCTTGCTGGCTAGAGAGCCTCATGATCAGCAACATATTAGCCACTTGTTGACAGAACTCGGCACAATAGCACACGAACAGGGAGATTATACGCAGGCAGAAACCTATTGTCAGGAAGGGCTTACTCTGGCTAGAGACTTAGATGATCAAAAACAAACCTGTCTCCTGCTGAAGCTGTCAGGGGTGGTAGCCAAGAAGCGCGGAGACTACAGGCTGGCGGAAGCGTATTTTCAAGAAGGACTCACGCTGGCTCGTGTGCTTAGAGGATCGCGATTTGATGAGCCTGCTGCTTCTGGCGCTGGGTGGAATTGCTCATGAGCGAGGAGACGAGGGGCAGGCAGAGACCTTTTATCAGCAAGCACTGAAGGAGGCGCGGGAATTAAGACATCGCGAACGTATCAGTGTTTTGCTCTCCAATCTCGGTGTGGTAGCAGATACACGAGGAGACTATGCACAGGCAGAAGTCTATCTCCACGAGGGGTTGGAGTTGGCACGTGAAGTGGGACATCGCGAACGTATCAGTTTGCTCCTGCTTAATCTTGGCGTAGTGACTGAGCGGCAAGGGCATGACCTGCAAGCAGAAGCATATTATCAGGAAGGTCTCGCCATCGCTCGGGAGTTGGGACATCGTGAGCGCATCAGCCTGCTCCTGCTTAATCTTGGTGAGGTAAATACGCTACAGGGGGAAATTTTTCGCAAGCAGAAACATATTATCAGGAAGGTCTCGCCATTGCTCGGGAGTTGGGACATCGTGAGCGTATCAGCGATCTACAACTCCATCGGGGAACGTTAGCTACGCAGGAAGAATGCAGTTGGATCTGGCAACTGAGTATTTATCCGAGGGACTCGAACTCGCACGTGCGCTTGAGCACCCCCAACTTATTTGCCGATTGCTGATTGCCTGGGGAGATCTGCACATTGAACAACAGCAACCGGAGGCGGCCAAACAAGACTTCCAACAGGTGCTGGCTTGTGTGCCATCCGACCATCCCACTCTCGTTGCCTTTGCACACTATGGCCTGGCTCGCGTTGCCGCAGCACAGAACCAGTTTGCTGAAGCAAAGAGGCTGGCGGATGAGAGCCTTCAGATCTTCGAGGTGCGTGGGCATCGTCAGAAAAGTATCGTGAAAGTGATTTTCTCAATCATATTTCGAAGTCTCATAGGATGATAGGCTCGAACACAAACAATGAATGTGCGTAAGTACCAGGCTATCAGGATGAAGAAGACAGGAGGGATAGTGTCTATGAAGTCCCATCCATTAAAACAAGAGCGGGAACTGCGAGGATGGTCGTTGCAGAAAGTTGCTGATACCCTCGGAATTACGTCCAGAACAGTGAGCCGCTGGGAGCACGGTACCGCGGTACCCTACCCTCACTATCGGGAACAACTCTGTATTCTCTTCGGCAAAAATGCCAGGGAGTTGGGCCTGTTGCCCCAGGAGAACGAGGAGCCGAGGGGAAGAGACAACTTCGCTGCAACCCCAGTCCTCCTCGCCAGAATATGAATTGAAGCTCTACGATCCAATGCTCCCCCACTGGGAGCGGCTGGCCTGATTGGGCGTGACGAGTTACTACAGCAATTGAAGCAGCGGTTATGTGCAGGAGGCAATCTTGCATTGTCTGCCATCAATGGTCTGCCTGGTATCGGCAAAACAGCTCTCGCCGTCTCCTTGGCTTCTGATGCCGAAGTACAGGCACAATTTTGTGATGGCATCTTGTGGGCAGGTCTTGGGAACTGACACCTAATATAATTGGGCTGCTGGCCCGCTGGGGAACATTACTGGGTGTTTCCCCGAACGAGATCCAGGCAATACGGATAGCCCTCAGGATTGGGGACGGGCTTTACGGGCCGCAATTGGCAAACGGCGTATGCTGCTTGTGATCGACGATGTCTGGCAACTTGAAGCAGCTCTCGCCTTGCAAGTTGGTGGTCCTTATTGTGCCTACCTGATCACAACACGCTTTCCGCAGATCGCCTTCGGTTTTGCTACAGAGGGAGCGATGGAGGTTCCCGAACTTTCCGATACGGATGGACTGGCCCTGCTCGCTCGCTTTGCCCCAGAGTTAGTAGCTCAAGAACCCGAACAAGCGCTCGCGCTGGTGCGTTCAGTTGGGTCCTTACCGCTCGCACTTACACTGATGGGGAAATATCTGGCTACACAAGCATACCATGGACATCCACGGCGCTTGCAAAGAGCACTGGCAGAATTGCATGATACGGAGCAGCGGCTTCACCTCAATATGCCCGTCCCCTTCGTAGAACGCTCCCCTAATCTCCCCGCCAATATCTCCTTGTCGCTGCACGCAGCCATTGATGTAAGCAACCAGCATTTGAGTCCACAGGCTCGCGAGGCACTATTCGCCTTATCCGTCTTCCCAGCCAAACCTCAGACCTTCTCAGAAGATGCGGCGCTGGCGATAACAGGAATGTCCGAAGAGGTACTTGATGAGCTTTCTGATGCAGGATTGTTGGAGAGTAGTCGTTCTGGTCGCTACAGTTTACATCAGACGGTTGCCGATTATGCACGAACACAGCGCACAGGAACGACGGCACATGAACGATTGATTGCTTACGGAATTGAATATGCGAGAGACAGGCCAAAGACGCCCAGGCACTGGAGCAGGAAAGTAGTATCATTCTCGCTAGCTCTTCACGCAGCCTATACGCTAGGAAGGCATGATGCCCTGGTGCGTGGTATCTGCGCAATTGCGCACTTCCTGCAAATGCATGGGGTCTATACACTTACCAGATACATTTGTTGGAAAACTACCAGGCCACCACACCCCTTCGTGATGCCCCTGGTGTCATAAGTCCGTTGCTGCGCCTTGGCACAATCATGCAAACATGGGGCAGACGATGCACAGATCGAAACGTACCTGCAAGAAGGACTTGCCCTCGCACGTGTGAACAATGATCATAAACGTGCTGTGGCCCTGCTGACAAGCCTGGGATGGCTTGCTTCAGAACAAGGCAATTATATGCAAGCAGAAATGTACTATCAAGAAGGACTGGCTCTGATACGTCAGACAGGAGACCGTGATCGTATCAGAGCCCTGCTCGCAGGTCTGGGCTGGATTGCAGAGAAACGAGGAGATTGTGAGCAAGCTGAAGCTTACCTCCAGGAAGAGATACATTGGCACGTGAGGATGGAGACCTTGCTCGACTTAGTATTTTGCTGACTAGTCTTGGATGGATCGTCTCGAAGCAGGGTAACTATGAGCAAGCAAAAGCTTACCTGCAGGAAGGGTCTTGCCCTCGCACATGAGACGGGAGATCCAGACATGCCCAGCAGCATTTTCAATTGTCTCGCCTGCATCGCTCTGGATTGGGGAGACTACTGCCCTGGCGGAAACCTACGCACAACAGGGACTTCTTCTGGCACGCCAACTGGGAAATCAGGAACTCATCGGTGTATTGATTGGAGCTTTAGGGTGGGTTATGGAGAGGCAAAGAAATTATACACAGGCGGAAGCATACTATCAAGAAGGCCTGGCGCTGACACGCCACATTGGTCATCGCGAATTGCAGGCATGGTATCTGGCCGGATTAGGCTGGATTGCGTATAAACAAAAGAATGATGAGCAAGCGGAAGTCTACTTACAAGAAGCACTTGTCCTGGCGCGTCAACTCTCTCATCACGAACTCTTGTTTCGCCTGGTTACTATTCTGGGACGTATTGCGGAGAAGCGTGGAGACGATATGCAAGCAGAAGCCTACCTGCAAGAAGGGTTGAAGATGATACGTCAGATAGAATATCGTTCAATGGTGCAACGCCAGTACATCTGCAACGCGCTCTATCGACTCGGAGAAATATACCTTCAACAAGGCAACAGAGAAACTGCGGCAGCAGCCTTTCAGGAAATGCTTGCTTGATGCCTGAGGGAAACCGCGACGTGCAGGCCAAAGCGTGGTATGGGTTAGCCCGTTGCATGGCTATGCAGGGAAATCAGTGAGGCTCATAGGCTGGGAGAAGCAAGCTTCGCCCAACTTGAAGCACTTGGTCATCCTCGTGCTGGAGACGTGAAAGCCTGGCTGGAGAGCTTATAACAGAACTCCACCTCTTTCGTCCTCCATCCCCTGAACGAGGAGCTGTTTTAGAACAGCTCCTCGTTGAATTCGTATGTTCTTGCAAGTCGACTGTGATACGAATATATGTCTACTTCTTGATTTCAACGACGAAAACTCAGTGGACTCCGTTCACCAAAGGAAGCCTCATTTATATCAGGAGGCCAGAGCACACGTTCTACAGGGTGAACCACTCCGTTATCGGTCTCCAATTCCGGTTCCAGTATCCTGGCCCCTCTGCACACGGAAATCGTTGGAAAGGCTGGCTAGCAGGGTGTGACCTGAAAGAGTCGGAAGCTCGATCGTCTGTTCCTGGTGGAGAATTCTGGGGCGTGCTTCCTCCTTCTGGCAAAGGGGAAGAGGCAACCTGCATCAGTGTAGCTCGTGTGAGTTTGAGCGGGACGATGTGATATTCGAGCAGTGCTCTGAGCAGGTCGATATCTTTGACCAGATCGTAGATTGCCCCTTGATGCAACTGGTTGAATGCCTCGTCGCTGGGAGCAAAGAGGGTAACTGGCTTGTATCCCTCAAGGACATACTCCAGACCAACAGCTTTGATTGCACTATGGAGAGTGCTAAAAGCTCTGGGCCAGGTGTGCGCTACCAGGACGCTCTGGATGGTTTGCATTGCATTTATTCCTTCTAACGTGTTCACAAGAAATTGTCAAGAAAAAGCGCTATGAGTGACGTGACCAGGGCTTTGTGGGATCATCGCCACGCTTCTTCTGCTCTTGAGCCGTACCGAGTTGATCAAAGCCAGTCCGCCCTTTCAAATCTTCGTCAGGCCAATAACGTTCTGGGTTCTGTTCACGAGGCGTTCCAGTTTCCTGATTATAGCCCATCTCCATCATTTGTTCTCGTCGCTGCGCATTGATAGGTCTTTGCTCGGCTCCCGGTTGGCTTGCCAATGGTCCTGGGCGCGATGTGGGCCAGTTGGGATACTGTGGGGGCATGCTTTCCCGAACAGCTTTATTGGTATTCGGAATCCCTTCTTGCAGTGCTCGCAGCTCATCCTGAAGCACTCCCTCCTGTAGAGTACTCAGGTCGTTAGCCTCATATTGATGAGTGGATTGCGGATTTGCATCCATAAAATTTTCCTTTCGTATCGAAGCTCATAAGGTCCACCTAACGTCCTTGTAGAGCAAATGATGTACATAATCAATGGCTGTGATGTCATTTTATGGAATTTCTATCGTACTAAACGGAACACGTTTTCAGGGAGAGGAAAGTAGCGTGCTCTGTTCTTGCAGAAATGCCCGAACTGCGTTGGCGAGTTCAACTGGCATATTGTAATTCACATCGTGTGCCGCCTTCTCAATCACCACTAGTTTTCCTTGCGGCAAGAGCTCCGTAACGTGTTTAGCCCAGCGTTGAGGGACAACGGTATCACGTGAGCCACGTATAACGAGCGTGGGGATATGCATCTGTGGCAGGCGAGCTTCTATCTGATCCAGCAGTCCATAGCGAAAGGTGGCTACAAAGCGCCGAAAACCGATATCCAGGTAGTCGCGTACAACTACGGGATAGGGGAGAATGGCTCAAAGAGAGCATTCACCAGCCAGCGACCAATTTCCTGCTGTGCGGTCCTGGCCCGAACATCCATCGTGGGACCAACAAGAATAGCCGACTGGATATATTCTGGATGGCGAACGGCAAAGCGTGCAATAATTTGGCAGCCGAGCGAATTTCCAAGCAGGATGGCCTGTGGTAATCCAATCGCCTGCATCCAGGTAGCCAGGGTATCAGCCATCTCATCTAGATCCTGGTAGTGATCGGGCTTCTCGCTTTTGCCGAAGCCGGGAAGTTCAGGCAGGTACACCCGATAATGGGGAGCCAGTTGTGCTGCGGTTGGTACCATGTAGCGACCCGACACGACCAGTCCATGGACCATGACGACTGCCGGGCGATCTACTGCTGGCTGTTCGTGTGGGACACGATAATGCAGCGAACAACCCGCCACCTGTACCCATTTGCTTTCCATCGTTTTTTTGATCTGTTTCATTGTTTATGAACACGAAATAGCACGTTAGAAAGATGCAGACAGGTGGAATAAACGCCCTATGGAGGCTGTTTTCTTGAATAGAACTCCTATTCAACAATGCCCCCCTCTACAGAAAAACATTTCCCTGACATATGAGCGTATGCTCTCTTGTGATCAGGAAGGTTGCTGCGGTCGTTGAGGCGTTCTAGAAAGTGGTATGGGAATATGACAGATCAGCAACAAGGATCAACTGCAACCATAACGCGGCGCAAACCGATTCCATTAACGATGGCAAGTGGACCTCAGGAATACACACCTGGAAATCAGGAAACAAACGTGGAACTGACCAGTTTAGCGGATATGTTAAACTGGGCCAAAAACTGGTCTCGTTCCCGCTCTGTCTGGCCCTTAGGATATGGATTAGCCTGTTGCGCGATTGAAATGATGGCTTCGGCCTCTGCTGCTCAGTATGATCTCTCGCGCTTCGGCTCAGAAGTCTTTCGTTCCAGCCCCCGTCAGGCCGATCTCATGATTGTGGCCGGAACCGTCTCGGTGAAAATGGCACCTCGTCTGCGTCTGCTGTGGGAGCAGATGCCCGAACCCAAATGGGTAATAAGTATGGGGCAGTGTGCAAATTCGGCTGGAGAATTCGATGATAGCTACTACACTGTTCAAGGTGTTGATACGATAATACCTGTCGATGTCTATGTTCCTGGCTGCCCTCCTCGTCCTGAAGCTCTGATCGAAGGACTTCTCAAGTTACGTGAGAAGATTGAAAAACAGGGTCTACAGGTGAAAGGTCTTGATGAGATCGACGAGGAAGAAGTCAAACGGATACGCCAGGAGATACAAGCAGGAAGGTAGCAGAAGTTGTTACTCACTGCATTTTATAAAACATTCTTAGGAAGATGTGATGGTGATGAATTAGATACAAGATCGATCAGAAAAAGTGTTTCATAGTCAGGATCTGGTGCTATGGCATGCCCACGCTGAGAGGCGTTCTCTTCCCATCCCCGGTGTCGTTGTACGCCAGGACGACCATGACGTGATTATTCGTGCTCGCGTGGAGGGAAGCGTGAGGGAGATTGCCGTCTCGCCCGATGAGCTTGTTGAGCGCTAGTCTCCATTAGGCTCTGCTTTGTGAAGCAGAGCCTAATCTGGCTTCGTTTTTTTCAAAAAATTATTTATTTCCCCCTCTCCATTTCTTAAACATGAAATTCTTCCAAAACAGCACGTATTCGATCCATATGTTCGGGTAGACCAACAGTGATGCGAACATAGTCATGGTTGCCAAGGCGTGGAAAGTAGCGCAACAAGATTCCGTCAGCTTCCATTGCTTGCTGAAGTTGGTGCAGGTTGATGCGTTCATCCGTGAGCCGAGCGAGAATGAAGTTGCCTTCCGAGACGAGTGGCTCCAGGTAGCATTGATTGGCAAGTAGAGAAAAGAGCCGTTTGCGCTCTTCAATAAGACGTTGCACGCGTTCTCGTGCCTCATCGAGATGGGTCAATGTCGCTATGGCCGCAAGGTGCCCGGCGACGTTGACGGCAAAGGGATAGTGGGCCAGTTGCACCTGTTTCATAATCCATTGTGGAAAGAGCCCATACCCAATGCGTAATCCGGCCAATCCAGCCCATTTACTGAAGGTTCGGATTAGTGTCAAATTGTGATAATATGGAACCAGGTGAGCATAGCCTGTGGGCCGCTGCGAGAACTCTACGTAAGCTTCATCGACCATGATTAAGCGACCCGTCTTCAACAAGGCGATGAGATCCTCCTCGGCAAGAAGATTGCCCGTTGGATTATTTGGTGAACAGAGAATAATCATTCTGGTTGCTGGCGTGAGAGCACCCAGGATTGCGGCAAGATCAATCTCATGATCGGGTTGCCGTGGGACATTGCGTATGCAGGCTCCATATTCACTGGCAACCGAGGTATACAGAGAAAACGTTGGTGAACAACAGATGACCTCGTCTCCCACTGAGAGGAAGAGGGACCAGAGTAGACGAATCACCTCCATGCTCCCATGACCCGGCACGATATGCCTTACATCCAGGCCCGTGTAGCGGGAAAGCGCTTCTTTGAGCAGAAATGCCTGGGTATCGGGATATTGATTGTATTGGTCATGCTCACGCAAAGCCTGTAAAGCCGCAGGAACGGGACCATAAGGACTTTCATTAGCGTTTAACTTGACGACCTTCTCAACGGGAATGCTCGTTCGTTGACTGAAGGTTTGTAGAGACTCACCTGGAGTATATGGAATTAGATGCTCCACAGCAGGGCGCAGAGACATGGTATAGGGAACTGCGTTGTGGTGAGTCAGCGTTGTACTCATGGTATAATGACTGTTCTTCATTGAATAGAGTGCTTTCTTTGTATGAAAAGAACGTTGCTTAAAGGAGACCCGACAATGCTGTTTTATATCCACGCCATCGTGGCTCGGTGACTTCCAGTTCATTTTTCAGCATCAGCAGTTCCAGAGCCGTCAATTCCTCTTCCGCTTGATAACAATGCCGACTTACTTCCCTCATCCTCTTATCAGCAGAGAATAGCCTCGGATAAGATGCATTCCCTTCTCTTCCCCTCATCTCGGCAACATCTTGCATAAGAATCTCCTTCCATGCATGAAATGTTCTCATATTTCAACCTTTCCAGGAACAATGCAGCAATGCCTGACAATTATGTATCCATAAAAAATCCCTTTGTTACTTAGAATTCTATAACGATCCATTTCCTATGCCTGACGCTACTATGGGATAGATGCTCTATTGATCAATTGATGTGATGGTATTCTATGGAATTCCATTTTATAGGGAGCACGACGAGAAGAGAAAAAGGTAACGATAGGTAGAATATATGCTCCCTACCATAAGCATTTGCTTTCATGAAAATGTAAAAAGGATCGTTCCTGACCGCTTTCTATGTTATTCTCTTAAAAGACAGAAGATAAAAGAAAGGAACATCACTATGTCAGGCACAGAACACATACAGACGGGGCTTGCGGAAGTAAACGGGACAACACTCTATTACGAAGTTGCAGGTACAGGGCATCCATTCATTCTCATTCATGGACATCTTCTGGATAGAAGATCCTGGGACGATCAGTTTTTAGCGTTTGCCCAACAATATCGGATCATCCGCTACGATCAGCGAGGCTTTGGCGATTTCAGGGCTGATTACCAAAGGGAAGCCCTATTCTGCGCGTCAGGATCTCTATGAATTGATGAAATTCCTGAACATCGAGAGTGCGTATGTAATGGGAGTCTCTGGAGGAGGCGCACTGGCAATTGATTTTACGCTTGAGCATCCTGAGATGGTCGATGCACTGATCCCGGTCGCAGCAGGTGTAAGCGGGTATCATCCATCAGAAGAAGAGAAGAAAAAGTATCCAGATGCGGTGCGTATGTATATGAGTCTGAATGAAGCATTCGAGCAGCATGATATGGCGCGTGCCGTTGAGATCTCGCTAGAATTATGGACAGATGGGCCGGGTCGACTTCCCCATCAGGCCGATCCTCATGTGCGGGAGCAAATACGTGAGATGACCACGCGCAACTGGCAACGTCCAGACGGTGAGGTGCAAGCAGAGAATCCACCAATACCACTGGAACCTCCGGCGATTGGACGCCTCTCGGAGATCAGCGTGCCAACCCTCGTTATTTTAGGGGCGTTGGATGGGCCAAATCCGCTGGAGCAACTACCTGCAGAGATACCAGGAGCGAAAAAGATAGTCATGGCAGAGACGGCGCATCATCCTTTTATGGAGAAGCCAGCCGAGTTTCAATCAGATCGTGCTGGATTTTCTGGGATCATTAGATCATTAGAGTCGTATATGAGAGTCGTATATGTTTTTGAACTATTTAGTGCTATAATGTATTCTCACTTGCAGATATGTTTATTGGTGATAAGCATCATCTTACCTGCAGAAGTTTGTGGAGTATCGTTAGAGGGATGTCTTCCCTTATGAGGAGGTTAATTTGAATTGCTTTAAAGGTGGCCGCCAGCGAATGGACAGGCTGGGTTGGCAGCACGAAGTGCGAAGCCGCGGAAAATCCCGGTTTCCCGTGCATGACGACTGCCACAAGCTTTCGTAAGAGAGAGGCTGCAAAAAATCGGCTCAAGCGACTGTTTACCAAAAACACAGGTCTCTGCCAACACGAAAGTGGATGTATAGGGGCTGACTCCTGCCCAGTGCCGGAAGGTTAAGAGGAGTGGTGTTCGTAGCCACAACATGAAGCCCCGGTGAACGGCGGCCGTAACTATAACGGTCCTAAGGTAGCGAAATTCCTTGTCGGGTAAGTTCCGACCCGCACGAAAGGAGTAACGACTTGAGCACTGTCTCGACAGAGGACTCGGCGAAATTGAAGTACCCGTGAAGATACGGGTTACCCACGACAGGACAAAAAGACCCCGTGGAGCTTTACTACACCCTGGCCTGGAAACGAGGCGGATTGTGCGTAGCATAGGTGGGAGCCAATGAATCTTCCCTTGTGGGGGGTGCAGGAGGCAACAGTGAAATACCACTCTGATCGTGTATTGTTTCTCATGCCTGACCATCATCTGGCAGGCAAACAGGACCAGGCGGGTAGTTTGACTGGGGCGGTCGCCTCCCAAAGAGTAACGGAGGCGCTCAAAGGTTCTCTCAAGGTGAATGGATACCACCTGTAAGAATGTAAAGGCACAAGAGAGCCTGACTGCGAGACGGACAGGTCGAGCAGGGACGAAAGTCGG
Organism: uncultured Chloroflexia bacterium; assembly: GCA_963731415.1. Classification (GTDB taxonomy): domain Bacteria; phylum Chloroflexota; class Ktedonobacteria; order Ktedonobacterales; family Ktedonobacteraceae; genus JACDAE01. The sequence goes on along the minus strand of CAVSVN010000007.1, from coordinate 126,373 downwards.
ACTTAGTGATCCCACATTCCCGTGTGGAAGGAGTGTGGCTCAACGGATAAAAGCTACCCCGGGGATAACAGGCTTATCTTGCCCAAGAGTTCATATCGACGGCAAGGTTTGGCACCTCGATGTCGGCTCGTCGCATCCTGGGGCTGGAGTAGGTCCCAAGGGTTGGGCTGTTCGCCCATGAAAGCGGCACGCGAGCTGGGTTCAGAACGTCGCGAGACAGTTCGGTCTCTATCCGTCGTGGGCGTAGGACTATTGAGGGACGTCATCTTCAGTACGAGAGGACCGAGATGGCTCGACCGCTGGTGTGCCAGTTGGGGTGCCCACCCCACCGCTGGATAGCTATGTCGAGAAAGGATAAGCGCTGAAAGCATCTAAGCACGAAGCCGCCCCCAAGACACGTCTTCCCATCTCTTCGTGAGATCAAGATCCCAGGCAGAACACCTGGTTGATAGGCTGCATGTGCACACCAGGTAACAGGTTCAGCAAAGCGGCACTAATGATCGTACGGCTTGTTTCTCTGCTTCCTGGTCTCGGCAAAATTGAGGAAATCGATAATCAGAAATGTGTATTGAAAACGCATGAACGCTTCCATCTCGTAAGTGAGAAAGGAAAGGTTCGTGCGCTTTTTTATTTGCACAATATCGTTGTCTCTCTATTTTGGCAAGGATAATCACAAAGCACCACTATGGTCCAGTTACCTTCTCTCATTCCCTTGCGTATTCCTTAGAAGCTACTATTGTTTACAATTTCGGGTAGGGGCATCACCTATGACAACTGAGCATATCTCAGAATAGGTTCGAGATAGCGGGTACGAGAGAAACTGGAGGCAAGCATGGTTCAGCACAAAAGAATACCACGTGACAAAACGCTTGATGCAACTCTTTCTTTGTTATCTGATGGGTATGAGTTTATCGCAAAAAGGTGCAGGAAGTACGGATCAGATATCTTTCAGACACGCCTGCTTGGGAAAAGAATGATCTGCATCAGCGGAGAGGAGGCAGCCCGCATCTTTTATGATCCCACACGATTTCAACGGGAAGGCGTCCTTCCGCACAGGATCAAGGCATCACTCTTTGGTAAAGGTGGTGTACAAACGCTGGATGGCGACGCTCATCTGCAACGCAAAGAACTGTTTTTGTCCGTGGTGGTACCGGAGCAGAGGCAGGAACTCTTGAAGTTAACAGAGGAGCAATGGCGACAGAGCATTCAGAAATGGCAGGGCATGGAAACAGTTGTTCTGTTTGATGAAGTTCAGGAGCTGATTTGTCGTGCAGTGTGTAGTTGGGCTGCTGTACCACTTAAGGAGCAAGAAGCGAGAAAGAGGGCGCAAGATTTCAGCGCAATGATCGATTCCTTCTGGTTATGATAAACGCACCATGGCTGCTGATATCTACCTGCTGATGCAGCATCTTGGACTGCCGAAAGCTGTGCTCATCGGTCACGATAGAGGGGCTAGAGTTGCAACACGCTTTGCGAAGGATTATCCGAACGTCATTGATCGACTGGTCGTGATTGATAATATTCCCACACGCGTCATCTTCAATACTCTGGATGCTCAGCGTGCTCGTAAGCAGTGGTTTTTTCTGTTCAACCAGATCCCCGATCTGCCAGAAGCGCTGATTCACGCAAATGAGGAGATCTGGCTGCGTTTCTTTTTTAGAACCTGGCTCCTCAGATGATGAGTGATGAAGAAGTTGCCGTCTACGTCAAAGCCTATTCACAGCCCGGTGCATTGCGTGGAGCCTTTAATGATTATCGGGCAGGTCCAGAAGATGTGGCGCAGGATACCGAGGACGCGGATCAACTGATCGATTGCCCAACGCTGGTGCTCTGGGGCGAGAACTCAGAGGTCGTCCCTGGACTCTTCGACGTTATGCAGATCTGACAAGAGATGGCGCACACTGTACGAGGGGTCGCAATTCCACAATGTGGGCATCTGCCACCAGAAGAGCGACCAGACGAGATAAATAGAGAACTGCTTACCTTCCTGCGAGGTTGGTAAATTGAAGAGAAAAGATGAGAAGCAGAAATTTGTCAAAGAGTGAAAAGGAAAAGATATATGGCCTCGGCACACAATACAAACTCAGGAGCAGAGCGCGGAAGATTGTCAGCACGACCCGCTCCATCAGTTGAACAGAAAGATACTGCTCATGGAGTCCTTCCACTTCCTCTGGAGGATTCACGCGAGACACTCCTTTATGTGCCTCCCAATTATCAGCCTGGTACTCCTTTGCCACTGGTGCTTATGTTACATGGTGCAGGAGGCAATGCCAGCGGTGGGCTGGCTCCATTTCTTCCGGCAGCGGATCTAGCGGGTCTCATTTTGTTGGCACCTTCCTCGCACGAGCAGACCTGGGATGTGATCATGCACAATTATGATGAGGATGTACGCTCTATTGATCAAGCTCTGGCCCATGTCTTCAAACGTTACGCAATCGATACCTCTCACCTGGCTATTGGGGGATTTTCCGATGGAGCCTCATATGCTCTGTCGCTCGGACTGACAAATGGTGATCTCTTTACACATGTGATCGCGTTCTCACCAGGATTTATGGTCCCGGCATCCAGACATGGCACACCTCGTATCTACATCTCACATGGGACACGGGATACGGTGCTACCTATTGATCGTTGTAGCCGACGCATCGTACCACAGCTGGAGCGTGAACACTACGATGTGCACTATCGCGAGTTCGATGGTTCGCACACTATCCCAATAGAGATTGTACAGGATGCTTGGGAGTGGTTCTCTGGCTCGAAAGAGTAAGTGATGCTTCGCTGATTATGCTGTTACGTTTTTCGCCCGGTGTCGTGCCTATTACCAGGAGGTATGGGCAGGGTCGTGAGCTTAAATGAAGGTTTCTATAAAGGAGTAATCACAATGGCAGAACAAGAGCATACTTCTATAGATGAGAAGGCAACGATGACCAATTCAAATCCATTCCAGAACCAGGGTGACCAGGCTCAAGAGGATGCCGAGAACCAACCAGCTCTGAGAATGCCTCGCGTGGATCGTCAGAGAGATGCGGGATCTGGTCTGACCTCCGGTACTGCTCCCGGCATCAATTCCACAGACTCCTATCAGTATGAGGGCAGCCAGAGTATTGGCCCTGGAAGCGATCCACATGGCGGTGCGGGCGACGGCACTGGCATCACAACGGGACAATTCCGGGGAAGCGACGATGGCACAACCACCGAACCACATACGGTTGCCAACCCTGGCAATAATCAGGGCACCGACCTGTCTCGCAATCAGCAATCAAACGCAGACTATCATCCTGGTACGAGCCAGAAGCAGGATGAAGATACAGCGCAAAAGGCTGAATAATATCAGAGGAAGTTTATCAAGTAATGGTGGACGCCGAGGATATAGAGAGGATTGCGATCAATCTGTACTTTCCTGATTGGTCGCAATCCTCCCGTCGCGCCATCGTCTTTTCGGCTACTGTGGGTAGGGATGTTACCTTGCGTGCACCCGGATGCCGCTTCTAAATCAAGCTGCTGATCCGCAAGAAATTTTCAATAAGTCTATAGGCATGTTCATGATATGTCGGATAGAGTTGTTGATAGTCCTGCTCAGCCTTCTGATAGTTCTCCTGACTGCTTTTCTCGATAAACTCCTTCTTCGATGAGGGATCGAACAACCAGTTTTGCAACATATCCTTTGTCAGTTCAATATGGTAGAGTACACTGTATGCATTTTCACCAACACGAAAAGCCTGAACTTCTCCTCCATTGGCAACTGATAAAAGTTGCGCTCCCTGTGGCAGATCAACAAGATCATCATGCCATTGGAAGGCTTGCTGATAACCGGGTAGTCTCTGATACAAAGGATCTTGCTGTCCCTCCTTCGTCAGTTCGACACGTACAAAACCAAGCCGTGCTGGTGAAGTGGGATAAACATTCCCTCCTAACGTTGAGGCAAGAAGCTGACAGCCGAAGCAGATACCGAGAAAGGGCAGTTTTTGCCCTAATGCATGCTGTATCAGACGCTTTTCCTGCGTAATATGTGGCATATAGGGTTCTTCGTAGACATGTTCTAACCCACCGAAGATGACTATTGCATGATACGGAGTGGTATCGGACGGCAGTTTTCCCTCCTCTGCCTGAATGACATCACAGGCGATATCATGCTGTGTGAGAATATCGCCTAGTAAACCTGGTGGGTTGACCGATGCATGTTGAATAGCAAGCACTCTTTTCATTTCTCTCTTCTCTTCCTCTTTTATTGAGCTATCGTCTTGTCTCCGTATCCAGACAAAAACCGTTCGTTTCTTTAACACGCTCTGACCTGTGAAAGGTTGCACGACAGCATGCTCTTTGTTGCATACTATGTAACCTTTTCCAGGAATTTGTCGTGTCATCATACGTATATCGGTACAAAGAATTCTTGTTCTTATTGAAGAACAAAGGAATGTATATAAGAGGGAGTAGAGCGAAGTATGAGTACCAATAGCCGTTTTTTTGAGACTCATGGCAGGGTTGAACGTGCTTACCTGGTTGCAGTACATTCAGATGAGGGTCAGAGCGTTTTAAGTACTGAAGATTCGTTGAATGAACTGGATGCCCTCGCTCGTACCGCCGGAGCGGAAGTCGTTGGCAGGCTCATTCAGCATCTGCGTCATCCTGACCCGGTCACCTATCTGGGCAAAGGCCGCGCTCAGGAACTGAGCGACCTGGAGAAACAGCTTGAGTTTGATCTGGTAATCACCGATGATGAATTGACACCGACGCAGCAGCGTCATCTGGAAGATCTTTTGAATGCACGTGTGATTGATCGTACCGCACTCATTCTCGATATCTTCGCGCAACATGCACGTACTCGCGAGGGTCGTTTGCAGGTTGAACTGGCCCAACTTGAGTACCGTCTTCCACGCCTGACAGGGCATGGGACTGATCTTTCGCGCGTGGGAGGCGGCTCAATCGGTGGAGCTATCGGTGTACGCGGACCTGGTGAAACGAAACTTGAGATCGACCGACGGCATATTCGTCATCGTATCGCTGAAGCGCGTAAGGAGATCGAAGATATACGCGAACAGCGCCAACTCAATCGTCGACAGCGAGCAGCGCAGGCGCTTCCAGCGATTGCAGTGGTTGGATACACAAATGCAGGAAAATCAACACTCTTCAATACTCTCACTATTGCGAATGTCGTTGCAGAAAACAAGCTTTTCGCGACGCTTGATCCTACGACACGCCATCTCGCGCTTCCTCAGAATCAGGAGGCACTCCTCACCGATACCGTAGGTTTTATCCAGAAACTCCCAACTCAACTGATTGCGGCTTTTCGGGCAACGCTTGAGGAAGTCAGCGATGCTGATCTGCTGCTGGAGGTGGTCGATAGCAGTCACGAGAATCTCTTTGAACAGAGCGAAACGGTGAATCGGCTGCTTGATGAGCTGGGAACTGCTGAGACCCCACGCATCACGGCTCTCAACAAAATCGATCTGGTTGAGAATCCAGCTGCCCTTGATATGACCTTCTTCCCTCACGCGATACAAGTCTCCGCGCTAAAGGGTGGAGGAATTGATGAGCTACGTGAAGAGATTTCTCGTGTGTTAGCTCAGAGCATGATCCCAATCTGTGTGACGGTCCCTTATGACAAAGGAGAACTGGTAGAACTCTTTCATCGCCGTGGGTATATAGAGTTGGAGGAGCACCTGGAAGATGGCACCCTGCTCGCAGGTCGTATCTCGAACATGTTGCGAGGCTATTATACACCCTATCTCTGTGTTCCCCCTGACGCTTCTGCTGGAGTGAAAAAAGCGGAGGTCCCTCAGGAAACTGCTAAGCAGGCATAAGTGGTCCAGGAAGTGAAAGGGTTCTTCGTCATGCAACAACCAGGAGAGGGCAGTAGAGATCATATTCCAGCAATCGAGACGTTTATGGAACGCTATCCCTTTCCCCTTGATGCCTTCCAGAGGGAAGCGATAGAGCATCTTCGTGCTGATCGCTCGGTCCTTGTTACGGCACCCACAGGAACTGGCAAGACCGTGGTAGCTGAATATGCGATCTGGCAGGCGCTCCAGAGGCAGCAACATGTGATCTATACCAGTCCGCTCAAAGCGCTCTCTAACCAGAAATATCAGGACCTCTGTAACCAGTTCTCTCCTGAGAGGGTCGGGCTTGTTACTGGCGATATCGTTGAGCATCGCAATGCCTCAGTGCTGGTCATGACGACTGAGGTCTATCGCAATATGCTTTTAGAAGAGGGTGGTATTCAGGAGGGAAGTGTTGATGCTGGATCGCGTCAGTCCTTTCTCTCGCAGGTGGGTGTTATCATTTTTGACGAGTTGCATTATTTGAGTGATCGGCAACGTGGTCCCGTCTGGGAGGAAGCCATTATCTTTTCTCCTCCTCATACGTTGCTCGTAGGGTTGTCGGCAACGGTGAAGAATGCCCAGGAACTGATCGACTGGATAAGCCAGGTCCATCGCCCTATCTCGCTGGTCGTTTCTACTCAGCGTGCCGTACCCCTTGAGCACTATTACTTGCTTGATGGCACACTTCATCTGGTCCAGGATGCTCAAGGGGTACGTAAGGAGCGTTTTCCGCAGGTTGGGGGTGACGCTCGCTTTATAGGGAACCGGTTCGAACGGCCTGCTCTTTCTACAAATGCGATGAAGGGCAAAAAGCAACAAGGGGGAAGATACCAGAAACGCGAGCAGGTACGCCGTCAACGCACAAGACCCGGTCGGACTTCTTTTGTACAGAAAGAAGAGCCAGATATCCTCAATGAAAGATCCAGACAACGCCATAGAATGGCACCTCCTGGCGAAATCCTCACGAGTTTGCAAGAAGCCGACCTGTTGCCATGCCTCTATTTTTTGCCGGGACGCCGTGCAGTTGAAGAGGCGGCTCAACAGGCCGCTGCACATTGTTTTACTACGTTGGAAGAGCAGCGCCATATTGCCGAGGAACTGGCTGACTGGCGACAACACCTCACACGTGAAGATCGTGGGCTTCCACAGGTACGAGCACTGAGCACGTTACTTCCGCGTGGCCTGGCGTTTCATCATGCCGGATTGTTACCTGGGCTTAAAGTAGTGGTTGAGCGCTTGTTCGAACGCGGGTATCTGCGTGCCGTTTTTGCGACCGAGACCCTGGTCCTCGGTGTCAACATGCCAGCACGCGCAGTCGTGGTCGGTAGTTTGAGCAAGTTTGATGGTGAGCGAATGCGCATCTTGACACCAAATGAGTACCGTCAGTTAACCGGGCGAGCAGGACGCCGTGGTCTGGATACCCAAGGAGCCGCTGTTATCCCCTATTCTCCCTGGGAACCCTTTGAGGAGGCGTTTACACGTGTAACAGGGGAACAGGAACCAGTTACCAGTGCCTTCGTGATCCGTTATCATTCGATACTCAACCTCTGGCACCCCAGGAATATCACTTCTCTGGAACTGTTGTGCGCCTCGAATTTTCGTGAGTACCAGCGCCTGGTGAAGCGTGAGCAACAAGAGCAGAGACGCCTTGAACAGCGTGAGCAACGCCGTAAGAAAGGGAAGCGTGTGAGGGAGACAATGAGGCGTTCAGCCTCCTCCGCCCTCGCACATTGTCCTAGGGCAACAGATGAGCCACCTGGCCGCATCTGAACTCTATGGAACGATACAGGTTTTGCGGGACTTTGAGTATATTGGTATGAATGATTCTCTTACACTCAAAGGTGAGTTACTGCGCTGTATTGTCCATCCAGCGGGGATAGTGCTCGTTGAACTTCTCACACGTGGAGGACTTGATGCCCTTCCACCATTTGAATTGGCCGAAGTATGTAGCTGGTTGGTTATTGAGAGTGATCGACGATTGCACAATCGACATAAGCTCAACAGCCGATTGCAGCGCGTCCATCGAATGCTGATGCAGATGAGCGTTGATATCTCCACTCGTGAGGAGCAGGTCGGTGTACTCAGTGTCCCGAAACTCATGCCTGATTTTCATGGGGTTGCGTTGTGTTGGGCACATGGCAAATCTCTGGGTGATCTGTTGCAGCAGATCGACATGGCGGAAGGGGATCTACTCATGGCGCTTAACCAGACTATCGACCTGCTCCAGCAAGTCCATTCCGCCGTTGGCCACGTTTTAGACGCTCATAAGACGAAATGGCTGTCTTCGTACGATGAATACGAAGTCGGGAAGGATACGGAAAATGTTCGCAATTCCCGTAAGAGAAAGCGTTCTCTCAGGCAGCGGGATGTCCTGCCGAATTTGAGTGCGGTACGTCCACGCCTGATCCAGGCCAGAGAGGCACTGATACATGGCCTCGTTCAGCAGAGCCGAAGCATTCCTGTGATCATTTCATCAGAGGAAGAGGATATCTTACCCTTTGAAAACGAAGAAGATGTTGATCCCCCAGAGGTGGAAGCGGAAATGGAAGAAGGGCTCCTCCCAGAAGCCGAAGCGGCGCTGATAACTGAGAGAGAAAAATTTTAGCTCAATCTGTACCGTCTCTTTTCCATATTCGTGCCTTTAAATAAACAATAAAACAAGGAGTTTAACATAAACACTCAGCGAATCAAACAACCTGCGATACGTACTGTGGAGGTTGCAAACTCTCGTGTGAGCTATGAGGTACTGGGTGAAGGAGACCCGGTAATCCTGGTGCATGGTCTCTCCGGCTCGATGCGCTGGTGGAATCGCAACGTCCAGGCTCTCGCAGAGGATCATCGTGTCTACCTTATCGATCTTCCAGGCTTTGGCACAATGAGCCGGGTGCGTACACGCTTTGCCCTGGTAAATGTCGCTCAATGGTTGCTTGCATGGATGAAGGCTTTGAATATACAACAAGCACATTTTGTGGGACACTCAATGGGCGGATATATCTGTATCTGGATCGCCGCTCACCGTCCTGAGGTCGTCTCGCGCCTTGTCCTGGTTTCACCCGCAGTTCTGTCTCGCATTCACACGATCTGGGGATATGCGCGTCCCCTGCTAACGGCTATTCGCTATGTGAAACGAGGGTTTTTCTTTATTTTGGCATACGATGCTCTGCGAGCCGGCCCTTTGACCTTACTGCGTGCAGCGCATGATCTTCTCTCGGTTGATGCTGAAGAAGATATTACGAAGATCACAGCTCCCACCCTTCTCATTTGGGGAGAGAACGATACGCTGGTGCCCCCATCGGTAGGACAGATCTTACGGACAAAGATTGCCAGTTCCCGCCTGGTGATCTTAAAAAATGCCAGCCACGTGAGTATGTATGATCAGCCACAGCAATTTAATCAACTGGTGGAAGCCTTTCTCAAAGGAGAAAGTGTGGGAGAGTAGCGCGGAGGAGGTTATATTGCAGGAAATTTGATGAGGCTTTGCAGGGAAGATTGTTCTCGTTGGTTTGTATAGCCTTTGGCTATAAGATATCCCAAAATAGAGAGTAAGAGGATAGTTTTACCTTCATTATGGACAGATCGTGCGGGGAAAGCATCTGCGTGCATAAGTATAAGAGGATGGATACTGTATCACAAATCACTATCATGCCAGCGCTTTTAGCGCATCGGCCACTGTGGAAATCAGTTCCTGGAAAGTAAAAGGCTTCTCGATCAAGCTGGCTTCTGGTGCAATACTCAATGCCTGAGCAATTTCAGAAGGGGGTGCAGCGGTACAAAAAATAAGTGGTAAAGATTTTGTATGAGGATGAGTACGCAAATAGCGGAGCACCTCCATCCCACCAATATCAGGCAGATGAAGATCCAACATCAAGATATCCACAGGCAAGGGAGCCGTTAAAGCCGATCTATACAGTTGCGTTTTATAGTCGCTGGCAGTCGCAAATGCACGCAAGCATTCGCGAGGATGCTCATAAATTGTCACATCATGACCAGCATATTGCAACATCGTCGCACAGAGCCTTGCAATACGCGTGTTGTCCTCAAGCAGACCCACCTGCGCCATAGTGTTAAACATTCCTTACTTAAGTATTTCCCATCCAAATTGTAATGTTTATAGCTAACCTCTGTCAAGGAATATAGGTGCTGGTGAGAAGAAATATCTTCATTTCAGCGAAAGAGTTATAGCATCCTCTCTCGTTTGGAGCTATAATCTGAATTGTGACTTCGCTCTGACAAGAACAAATAGAAGATTGTGTGGATACAAGGATATGAGTGAAAACGAAATAATAAGAAAACGTCCCGTTAGCGTTGTACGCTTTGGCATAGGAAAAGAGATCCAACTTTATCCTGACGAAGTAGTAATTAGCGGGCAAGAGGAAGGCAAAGAGTTGAGTGTACCGCTCAACGAGATAAAACGCCTGATCTTAACTCCCGGCGATCCCAACCCTTCCAGACTGATTTTAATGGCGGACATGGACGATGATACCACAATTATTCTGGCGGAAGGCATGACCAACGCACGCGCCTTTCGTGAGATGTTACCACTCTGGCAAGAACTCAGTCCCGCATTGCAACTCGATCCTCCTGATATGGAAGAACAATTGCGCCAGGCTTTGAATACACGCCGCGCATGGACGCTCACCTGCTATGGTGCTATTCTCTTGATCGGCCTTCTGCTGTGTGCACTCTACATGGTTGTCACCGTAATTGGCTCACATGTCCATCACTAAAGAAAGATATTCGCAACATGACCTACCAGGAGCAACTATCACCTGTCTACCAGCCATCAACAGCGAGACACGTGTACGCATCTTTCGTCGCACTTTTCCAGACATGGAAGAGTTCGCAGGTATGCACGTCGATTCATATGCCGTGATTAGCGAACGCTATGTGGTCGTCTGTGACACCCTACTCTGTCCGGCTGACATGCAGATCGTAATGGAACAACTGCACCCAGAACTGACAACCGAACGGCAACTACTTGTCATAAATAGTCATGCTGATTGGGATCACGCCTGGGGCAATAGCTATTTTACCGGGCGACAGAGTGCTCCGCTGCTCGCTCATCAGCATTGCAGAGTACGTATCCAGTCTGTCGAGGCACAGGAAGAACTGCTTGCCTACCAGAAGCGCGACGCTCTTTTTCGCAATGTCGTACTCACTGCTCCAACGCTTACATTCACACATGGCCTTACGCTCTATGGAGGCGATCTAACCCTTGAGCTCTTTCCAGCGCCAGGTCATAGCTCCGATTCAAGCGCACTCTGGATTCCTGAACTACGCTTGCTACTGGCATTCGACTCTCTAGAAGCGCCTTTCCCTTTATTGGAAAATGCGGCAGGCGTGCAACCTCTTGTAACTACGCTGCAACGCTTCATGACCCTACAAGCGCAGCATGTCCTCTGTTCACATAGCATGACGACTGGGAACGCGCTCATTCGCAAAAACCTGGATTATATACAGGAGCTTGAGCAGCGCTGTCGTACGTTGCTGCTTACCCGGCATCCAATAGACACTGAGATAGAACACCCGTCAGAGCTGATAGCTTCGCCTTTTACAGAATTTGGAGCAGAGGAGGATGGAGCACTCACTTCCGCATTTTATCGCCAGGCCCATGAAGACAATATCCGTTTCATTATGAAGGCGGTACTGAATTATCGGGCAAAGTAGAACTGGGAGCTTCTTGATTACTCGCTGGTTTGAGCATATTCCTTCTAGTACGACGCCCACGCGTTCCCAGACGATACAGCAGGAAAAAGAAAGCGGCAACCACTAGATAGGTCATAATACGCGTTGGATCAACACTGCTTCCAGTCCCTGGAAACTCGTACAGACCATTGCCTGCGGCATATAATTGCGCATTATTCGCTGCTCCAAATACAAGTGCGTAGACCGGAGCGTTTTTGGGCAGGCCAGTGGCAACAGATTGCCAGTTTTGACCTGCATCAGTGCTATGAAAAGCTCCCAGACTGGTCGCGATATAGGCAGACGTACTATTTGTAGCACGGAAATCAAGCAAAATTTGATGAATGGTTACGCCAGAAAGCGCCTCCGCATTTGCCGCCCAGTGCGCTCCTGAGTCTTGTGATAGGAAGATACCGTGATCAGTGCCCATATATATCATTCCCTGTGTGCCCCCACCAGTGGCAGCTGGTACAATCGTGTTTACAATGGTACCAGTTGGCAAGCCTGCATTGAAGGATCGCCAGGAAGCGCCACGATTGTCAGAACGATAGGCACCTGCCGAGGTTGCCGCCCATAATTGATTCTGTAGAGAATCAAAAGATAGATCATTTACGGCTATTCCTTGAGGAAGACCACCGTTTGAGGCCAGCCAGGAAGCCCCACCATCATTGCTCACAAAAATACCCTGCTTAGAGGTTCCGACGTAGATACTATTCGCCGCATCAGGGAGGAAAGCAAGAGCAGTAAAAGAGGTAGAAGGAAGGCCTGCGGTAGTCACTTTCTGCCATGATGTCGCGCCCTCCGTTTTCGTGAAAAGGCCCTTATCGGTTGCAGCATAGAGCCTTCGCCCGTTGCCATCAAAAGAAAGCGCATAAATGGCATTCGGCAAAGGTAGACCCTTGCTCTGCTCAGTCCAACTTTGTCCAGCATTGGTACTTACGAAGATATGGCCTTGCACGTTCCCTGCATAGAGAGTGCTGGCATCTTTTCTACTGACTTCCAGGACACGGAGTTGCTGCTTCTGTAATCCACTTGCCTGCCAGTTCGCGCTACTGAAGATGCCGCTATCACAAGAGATGAGCAAGAGTGAGGAAACCGCCAGAAGCATACACACTTCCAGCAAGCGTTTAAACATGTTCGACATAACAAACAACGATCTTTCAGCTATCAGGAAAGTAGATCAATCTCTTCGCCCAGCCCCTGTTGATAGGCTAATTGATAGACATGGGCGGCAGTAACAATATCTTCCAATGCGATGCCTAGACCTTTATAGAGCGTGATATCCTGCGGCAACTCACGCTGCGGGCCATCATCCAACATAACCTCCGATAGCTCTCGTACCTGCCCCCAATCAAGCAGGTTTTCGTTCGCGGGAATAATGAAATCTCCCGCCTCCTTCTGGGCCTGATCGAACAAATCGGTGACGATGAGCTCACAACGCTGCAAAGTGGCAAGATCAATCTCGCGTTTCTTGGCCCAGTTAGAGCCGATAGCATTGATATGACAGCCTTGTCTGAGCCAATCCCCCTGCAATACTGGCTCAGAAGCGGTTGTGGCAGTAATGACGATATCGGCAGACTCCACCGCTTCCCGCGCACTCTCTACAGGGATGACGTTAATATGAAGCAGGCGAGCCATTTCATTGCAAAAGAGTTCACGTTCGGAAGCACGCCGACTATAGACATAAGCTCTCGTAATGGGAAAGACAACACACATGCCCATCAGTTGCGTCACTGCCTGGTGGCCTGCACCGATCAGGCCGACAACCTCAGACTCTGGTCGCGCCAGGTATTTTGTCGCCACGGCACTCGCAGCACCTGTACGCATAGACCCAAGCCAATCAGCCTCAACCAGAGCAAGGAGATGTCCATCGTGTGCACTGAAAAGCATCACCACGAAACGCACACCTTCGCGAAAGGCTGTATAGGTTTTATAGCCCACCACTCCAAATGGGGGCGCAGATGCCGCCAGAATATTGAGGACGCCACCACCAAATAGCAGCCGTTCGCGTGGCTGATTCTTCACCATTCCTTGTGCCAGAGCGTTGAATGCCTCCTCTAACACCGCCACAGTATCCCGCATACTCAGCAATGAGCGCACGTGCTTCTCACGCAATATCAACGCCATACGCATTGCTCGACTTTTCCGCTTTTCGCTACAATAACGGGCTTGTAAACCGCTACGGGCTTGTAAACCGCGCCCCTACAGAGATGTATGAAACGTGGTAAAACATTCTGGTTATCGTTCGCGTCGAATTACTCTACGAGTATAAACGATCGTCTCATCAATAATGTAACCTTTTGGCACCTTCACCGTCCTGTTTGAGCGTATCGCATCGTTAAGACCACCCAGAACTGGGAGCGCCTTTTCAATTGAATGTGAAGCACGAGCAGCAGATGTGAAACGGGTAAGCAAATTTCTCCGTAGAAGTTCAATACCCACTCCTAACGCGACAGCACCTACGCTGGCAGCAACCTTACGTGGCAATTGAGTATATTGCAATGCGGGCAGGCGTGTCTGTGTTGTGGTAACTAAGCTCGTTGAAGGAAGCGCCAGTTCTTCGCCACAATGAGGGCAATAGGTCTCACCTTCCTTATATTCATAATGACATTCAGGACAATACATCTCGATTATTCTCCGTATCCTTGCATTGACTCGCTGATGGTAACAACAATTATGAACTTATCGATTTCGGCTCTATTTTAACAGAGATTCACAAAAATTTATATCCCTTTGAGCCTTTTGACTGTGTTTGTTAGTGCCCTCACCGCCCTCTCTATATCACCTTCACTCGACCAACGCCCTAACGTTAAACGCAAAGCTCCCAATGCTCGTTCTCGTGATAGTCCCATTGCCAGTAACACGGAAGAAGGTTCCGTATTTCCTTCGTGACAGGCCGAACCAGTCGACGCGGCAATCTCTGGCGTTGCAGCAAGAATCTCTTCCCCTGATACGCCATCAATACTGACATTGAGTGTATTGGGCAGCCGTTCTGTAGGATGACCATTGAGATGAACGAGGTCTGGCAGCTCACTTTGCAGTTGCTGGTGTAACTGATTCCGTAACGATAGCATACGCGGTTCGCTGATGCCGAGTTGTTCATAAGCAACAACCGAAGCGGCCCCCAGCGCCACCATAAAGGCGATATTCTCCGTTCCTGCTCTGCGCCCAGCCTCCTGACCACCACCATAAATAAGTGGTTCCAGTTGCAGACCCCGCCGCACATAAAGCGCTCCAATTCCCTTGGGTGCATATAACTTATGACCAGCCACCGTCAAAAGATCGACGCCCAACTCTCTCACCCGCGTTGGAATCTTGCCAACCGACTGCGATGCATCCGTATGAAACAAAACGCTGTGCCGATGCGCAATCTCCGCTATCTCTGAAATAGGTTGGAGCGTACCAGTTTCATTATTCGCATGCATAATCGTGATTAACACCGTCCGCTCGGTAATTGCCGCCTCTACATCGGCGGGATTGACACGTCCGTAGCTGTCCACAGGTAGATACGTCACCTGTATATCATGTAGACGTGTGAGCGCCTGGCAGAGATTGAGGACGGCTGGATGCTCGGTTACCTGCGTGATGATATGATTGCCACGCTTCTGTAACGCCAGAACACTCCCACGAATTGCCAGCATATCGCTCTCAGAGCCAGAGCCAGTAAATACAATCTCATCAGGAGCACAACCCAGAATGAGCGCAACCTGCTCACGTGCTATCCCTATCGCTTCATGCGCGGCTCTTCCATAGGCATGACCACTTGAAGGATTGCCGAAATAGGTTGAGAGAAACGGCGACAACGTAGTCACCACCAGCGGATCAACTGGTGTCGTTGCATTATAATCGAGATAGATTGGCCCTTCTTGCAATCCTGGATGAATAGACATAATAAACCTTCCATCTTCAGCGCCTGCGACCGCCTCTATCTCCTTCGGAGTACTTTTTGTTTTTCAATATTCAAGCGTTCCCTAAGTCATTATTGCTATGAATGATCGGGTTGCCCTCTTTGTCCACACGAGGCTCTTCACGGCGCACCGTATCGGTAATATGCTGATTCTCCTGCACAATACGCTTACCAATAACAACCTCGCCCGTTTCAACAGGAACTTTGTTGATACTGATCTGCTCTTTATGGAGTGGAATGCGGATCGTCTCGTCCTGACCTATCGGTGTATCGGACACCTCCCCGCTGCCCGCATGGCGCTCCACGATCACTTCCTCGCGATTCACGGGTACATCGATATCTTGCTGCTCCGTCACCACATCCTTATAAAGGCGAACTTCGCCCATTGGCACGGTCTGTTTATACAGCTGCAACCGCTCCTCACGAATTGGTATAGACTGCTCCTCGGTAGTAGCGTATTGCCTGGTACTGTTCTCCCCGTTCCCATAACACTGTTCGCCCCTTGAGATAGATTGGAATCGCGCTGATCATAATCGTAGGCACCATAATTATGCAGAATACTGTATACCTCCCGCTCACGGCCATCAGGGCGTACCGAGACAACTGGATGCCCTTTCCTGAACTCCTGATCGTAATATACAGCCTGCTCTTGCGCCACACCAAGATTTACAAGGCTATTGACGTAATCCGTGTTACCAACATCCTGGTGCCACGCAACACCGATCTGATCTCGCTTGAAACCTGCTCCTCGCAAGGCTTCTAATGCCTCTTTCGCCGCTATCTCATTACGGAATATGCCGATAATAACAGGAATGTTATTAGTTGTCATACAATTGCTCCTCCCAATCTTATTTCTTTGGTACCAGGTCTTCATCGTGGCTCATAACACGTACATCTCCATCCTGCTCAAGTCGGGGCACTTCTTTACGCACCGTATCTGTAAAATGCTTCATATCCTGTACCGCTCGCTTCGTCAAAATCACTTCCTCTTTAATAATGGGCCGCTTCTCCACAAACACCTGCTCCTCACGTACAGGAATACGGATGGTATCACCGGGATTGAGATGGATGATCTTGCTACTAGTTTCAGATGGAAGCTCGGATAGCTGCTCTTCGTCAGAATATGCAACGTTCTCAACCGTGATCTCTTCGCGTGCCACCTGCACGGTAATCGTTTTTTCTTCGAGTATGACCCGCCGACGAATACGTACCTCGCCAGAGATCACCTGCCTTCTGACAGCCTGCAATCTCTCCTCGCGCACTGGAACGACCTGCTCCCGTACCTCCTGGCTCCCTGGATACCAGATAGAATTGCCAGCGTTAGCACGTAAAATGTTGATGGCATCGTCCTGCCGTTCATCTGCTCGCACCAGCACCGTTAGCTTGCCGACCTCCAATGCCTGTTCATACGTTTGTGCAATGAACGTTGGCATCCCCATATTCGCCAGCGTCTCCTGAAGATGCTGAGTCCCTTTCTCATGTGAGTCGATTGCAATCTGAGAATCCTCGAAGCCAGCATCGTGCAGAGAGCTGACAACTCTATCTACCTGCATGATATCGTCATAGATACCAGCCACAAAAATCCGGTTCGTAATTGCCATAACTTCTGTCCTCCTTACCCACCAGGATAGATGCTCCTCTTTCCAATAAATCGTATCCATTTAGTCTTCATAGATGTTACGAACTGAGTCAAGAGAACGTGTACAGCAAGAGCCGCTCTTCCACATACCTATCAGCGTTTCAATGTAAAAGCTTTCCTACGCACCTAATAAGGGTGGCGAGAGTTCAGTGTTTTTCAAGAGCAATGGTTGCATGTTGATAGCCTGGATGAGCGCAGTGAGAATCGAGGCATAGACGATGATCTTCTGCCCGGTCACCTGAACTATCTCCCATGTCGGTGTTCCGGCTTTCGGTCCAAAGAGAAGCAAGAAAAGCAGGAAAAGGCTATATATCGCGAGCAGAACAGCGAAGGCACTAAAAACCCAGACAACCCGTCGTGGGAAACCCGGTGTGAGCAAAACAGCCAGGAAGAGCAGCAGAAACGCGAGGAGAAAGGACAGGAGTGCGGCATCAAGAAAGAGGTAGTGCACCTGCCCAGAAAGGTCCAGCGGCACGAAGGCTACTCCGATAAAACAGATGCCGGTGACAAGACCAAAGATGGCTCCGAGTCGGCTAAGTCGTGGGGCGATGCCTGAACCAGGAAAGAACTGGGTAAGAGCCACAAAGAAGAGTGCGACGCCCACAGCTCCCATACTCAAGGCACTGGTAAAAAACACTCTTGAGATCAGGTTGGATTGGCCAGAGGGAGTAGAGATTCGGCCCAGATCGCTCAAGAAGTTCGTGAAAAAGGAATAGCCGTGACTGTGAGGATCGGTCATCGTCCCTCCTGGATACAGAAACATAGCAATGATCGTCAGCAAGAAAAAGAGGATGCAGACAGCAATAGTGATGCGAAAGACGCCAACCTGCCAGAAAGCGTTCCGCGAGAGCTTACCCACCATCGATGATATCTCTTTCTACCTCTCTGAAGAGGCTACTTTTTGAGAGTGCACATTTCTGATGTATCCTAAACGTTCACCTCCCTGTGCGCATGGGTCATATGCCCTATCTAGAGGGAATACATCATGTTTTAAATAGTCACACACCAACAAAAAACCGTCCTGACCTCGAAGAGATCAGGACGGTTTTTTGTAAATTGCTTAGAGAGAAAACTTGGCTACAAGCTCACGCGCACCCGGTTCAACCAGTACAGTGCCATCTGGGAAAATGATGGTTGGAACACTCTGCCGCCCACCATTTACACGCTTCACCAGCTCAGCAGCATGCTCATCCTTCTCTATATCAATAGCCTCGTAAGGAATATTATGTGCATCAAACCAGCGTTTAGCAAAGCGACAGTCGCCACACCAGGTGGTGACATACATTTTGATCTTTTCGCCTGTCTGTGGCGTTTGTATAATCGATTCAGACACAAAAATGCTCCTTGATCTTGCAGCAGAATAAGATAAATGTTTCACCTATTCCAACAAAAGCCCAGGAGCCTTTATTCCAATACCTGGAGAAAAACTATTATCCCTCCATTGAAGCCAGAGCAGGCTTATTGATGCGCTCAAGCATAGTATCAAGTAAACGCTTCCCACCCGTTGCGACCAGAGTAGGATTGCGGGCAAGAATGCCCATAACGAGGCTGGCATTGAAGTCTCCTCGTAATGCCTGGGCCATCTGTGCCGGAGTCATACGCTTCATCAGGTCAAGTGCGCTATCCCATTGAGGATCGCTGTAGTTGGCAATATGCTTATTAATCATGTGGGCGATCTCCATATCGCGACCAAAGCGGCTCCGCCAGCGCTTATCCAGACGTGCTAGAAAGCTGCCCGATATATCTCCGCTACGAATTGCTTCTGCAGCGACGGTACCTGCCATCTGCCCGGCATAAATTGCAAAGCGAATACCCTCACCAACCAGCGTTGAGCCATGCCCACCAGCATCACCCGCAAGCAAAAGACCATCGCGTGAGAAACGCTCAACAGGTCCCTCCGATGGAAAAAGGCCCGTATGATATTCAACCGGGCTGGCATCCTTCAATTTTTCGCGTAACTGAGGCAGCTCATGCATAATACGATCCAGATACACTCGTGCATCCTCATCACAATCAGGGTGCAACACTCCCAACACCGAGGCGCACACGTCCATTACCACGGGGAAAAGCCCACGCATAGCCACGTGGCGCATAAGCACTACCCATAATCAGGAAAAGCTCATCTTGTGGATAATTGGGGGCATAGAGATCATATTCAGCCCCATAGCCATAGCGATGAAAGGCTTTGCCCATATCCGTGCGTACTCCAATATGGCGCGAGACTCCACTGGCATCAATGGTGATAGCGGCTCGTATATTCAAACGCTCGCTCACATGATTTTTGACGGTCACACCCGCTACCCGTTCACCTTCCATAATTACCTGCTCGACGGTATGACGCACACGGAGTTGGGCACCGGCAGCAATGGCACGTCCCGCCAGGTGCTGGTAGAGTCCACGTACATCTACGACACAGGCGACTGGAGACTGATAGCGCAAAACTACTTCGCGTTGTGGAGAAACAAAAATCACCCGCGCAACCGGATGATACAGGTGCTCTGGAATAGCCAGCGCCTTCATATCGCTGATCCAGCTGCCACCACTGGTATGAACGGGATATCCGATCTCGTTCTGACGCTCTAACACCAGCGTGCGTATACCCTGGCTGGCAGCAGCTTCAGCCGCCGCCAGACCAGCCGGTCCGCCGCCCACAATTAATACATCATTCTCGTCTGACATGAAATTCCTTCTTTGGGAGAGTAATCTCGTCGGTATTTAAGCCTGGCTGCATACTAAAATGATAGTGCTGTTTGCTTTTTTCATCCTGGGGCATAGTATAGACCATCAATGCCTTTTTTTCCAGTTCAACCTGATGATGCCCTCCTGAATACACAAAGCATACGGCCTCACTCTTCCCCATCCTTAAAATTATCTAAAAATAGAATTAAATTCACATTAATATATTAATTAAAGATTAGAAATTTACAATAAACTTGACATTTTACCTTGATCTTGTTTAGACTACAATAGTAAAAACACGATTAGGACTATCTTCACAAATTGTACCAGTAGATGACGTAACTATATTCAGTGGGAGTGTGGAGGTGCAGAGTCGCCCTCACCATCTCACCGCATTTTTAAGGAGTTTGAAATGGCATATCAAGACCCCTATCAGCAAGGCAACCAGGGACAGCAAGACCCCTATCAGCAAGGCAACCAGGGACAGCAAGACCCCTATCAGCAAGGCAATCAAGGACAGCAAGATCCCTATCAACAAGGTAATCAAGGGCAACAAGACCCCTATCAGCAAGGCAACCAGGGACAGCAAGATCCCTATCAACAAGGTAATCAAGGGCAACAAGATCCCTACCAACAGGGTAATCAAGGGCAACAAGATCCCTATCAGCAAGGTAACCAGGGTCAGCAAGATCCCTATCAACAAGGTAACCAGGGTCAGCAAGATCCCTACCAACAGGGTAACCAGGGTCAGCAAGATCCCTATCAACAGGGCAACCAGGGGCAACAGAACCCCTATCAACAAGGTAACCAGGGTCCCCTTTCAGGAGCAAGACAAGGCGCAGAACAACAGGTCGATCAAGCTATCGATCAATATGCTAATAAAATCCCAGGTGGGCAACAGTTCTCTCAACAGGCAAAGGGAGCCGCATCCGGCATCCTGAATGACCTGGAGCAGCAAGCGGAGAAGCGTATGGGGAATTTTGGTGGGAATACGGGGAACAATGAAAATCAGGGGAACCAGTAGTTCCTTACAAAGAGGTAGGAGTGCAGGCACTCCTGCCTCTTTTTTTATGCCTGTGACAAGAAAATGAATTTGATCTTTCTATGCTCCTGACGTTTACCTGTAGTGATCGGACAAACAAACACACGATCATTACAAAGCATTTTGTGAGCCGCGCAAGAAATTAGCAGAAATACCTGACACAAATATACTCACATGTAAGTTATAGGTTATACTAGACATGAGAAAATGGAAGCAAAAATACCTGTTTTGCATCCAGCGATGAGAGCTTTTCCGTTATATTCATAGAGGTTCCAATCATAGGCAATTATGTACAAACTATCATGACAATGAATGAAGAGGAAAAACAGATGGTTATCACGGATGAAATTATGAAAAAATTGCCCTTTCGAGTTTTCCGCAAAACATCTTTCATCCGCGCTCGACCACTTACAGAACAGGATTACGAGCAAAGAAATGGCACGGTACAGACAAAAGAGGGTCGCGTCACTTTTGAAGCTGGCGATTACCTTGCACGTGGCATTTCCGATGAAGAATGGCCTATTGACAGGCACCTCATGGCAAGCGATTATACACGCATTTCGGAACCAGATGCTGAAGGATTTTGTTTTTTCCGAGCACTCGGCACACGCCAGGCACTACAAATGCCCATAAAATTCACTATTCAATATGACAGAGAGACTCTTCTCAGGGGGAAGGCTGGCGATTACCTGGTTCGCTCAGGAAATCAGATCTGGATTACCGAGTGCAGCATCTTTGAACTCTCATATAAACGTGTTTAAATAGTTTGAAAGGCAGCAGGAAAATGACGGAGAACAGGGTTGTGGTAGGCGTTTTCGCAGGACGCGCTCAGGCATATCAAGCGATCAATGACCTCCATCATGCAGGCTTTCGCGATGAGCAGGTTGGCTTTATCGCACGTGAGGAACTTGACGAGACAAAAAATACGCAGCCCACTCAACCACTCCATGCCTCTGAAGTAGAGACAGGAGCCAAACCTGGTGCAGTTGCAGGAGGCGTGGTAGGTGGTCTGGCAGGTGCTGCTGTAGCACTCCTGATTCCCGGTCTTGGCCCCGCCCTGGCTGGAGGCATCCTGGCTACAATTGGCGGCGCAGCAGTCGGAGCCGCTACAGGAGGCGTCATTGGCACCCTGGTTGAAGTAGGCGTTCCCGAAGAGGATGCACACCGCTACAATAATGACGTTCACTCAGGACGGATTATTGTGATTGTACAGGCCGACGATAATCCGATCGAGGCATTTCGCATTTTGAAGCAAGATCAGGCCCTTAATCCTGATGCATCTACAGTACCAACACAAGAGTACGACCAGGAAGCAACTGTCAAGCTAGAAGCTCCTGAGGCAAAAGTCTTATCCATCCCAACCGACGACAGTATTAGCGCTTAGTAATACATACACGTTTTTATATGTAAATGGGTGTAAGCGGATCAACACCATCCCAGGTTCCAAAGGAGACAAGTGGACGGAAGCGAGCAAACAGCTCTTCACGGTACCACCCTTCCTGACGTGTACGACGCACAACGTCTGCATGTCGCTCACGGCTATAAGCAAAATCTGTAGCGGCAGGCAATGTTCGCCACAGACTGAGCGTCGCCTGATAGAGCAGCGGTGCCTCTCCAACGCCAACTGAAGTTAGAAGTTCTGGCTGTTGCAAGAGCTGATCGGCAACTGACGGGACGGCGTTGAGAAATGCATGCAGCCGAGTAGGACGGATGGTAGCTCGCGTGAGGATAATCCAGGGACCCGGCTCCGGTGCAGCTACTGGAGCCATCCCTGTAAAGGGATCACGTCCCCCCCACTTCCCATGCCAGCGCACAGGTCGCATATGCACCGTCCAGACTTCTTCAGCCCGTCTCCGAATACTCCTCATCACCGCCGCCTTCGCTTCAAAGTGCTTGAGGTCCGTATACGAGTCCCATACTGTAAAGAGCGCATAGCGCTGCAAATCCGCATGTGGATCAAAGACGCGCCCACGACCAACGCCTAGCAGACGCCAGAACGATAATCCCGGTGTACGCCATAACGGCCAGCGATCAAGGCCCAGATGTGCCAGTGCCTTGATACTTCCCTGTCTGGGATAGCGTGCCAGCGTAAAGGCCACTATTGGCTCATGTTCAGGAATTTGCATCCTCGCTTGCTACTCCGTTCGTGATACAGTATGTAGAAAATAGTTCAGGGCGTTGCGATGACAATTTTTCTGTCTTGCTCAAGATTATGCGTCACTCCTGACGCTGATTGCAAGTCGGCCCTACAAGCAGAACAGGCATCTCATTAAAACCAATAGTTGACACAGGTCATGAAGAAGAGAAAGGAAATACTATGATAGAAGGTCTCTTATACGCTAATGCTACTCCCGGTGGATACGCGATTGGCAAACCTGATGGTTCAAATCTCGCTAGAGGACAGGCTATCGAGCTTTTTCTGGCGGGAAGCTGGATAGCTGGTCACGTCGCCTACAGCAATGGCTACGTTGATCCTTCCCAGGCCAGTAGTGGCACTGAACAGCCACAGACCATCGGAGCATACCATAACGCAGATGATAAAGTCGACGACCCGGTAACAGAAGCATCCGAGGAATTGTTCCCGGCCAGCGATCCCCCTGCCTGGTCGCACAGCCATCAGGGAACAGACCATATTATGAACGGCCTCTATTTTGCCGCTGACGCAGATGAAAGTATCTGTGGCCTATGTATCGGTATGCGCGTTCGCTCAAAAGACGTATGAGATACGCCACAACTAAAGCCGATACGACCTCCACAAAAGATGATAGCAGCATGCAAAGGGCAAAAAACTAATGAAATATAAGATAGGCGTGTTTGGCTCGAATGTCACCGAGAGTGAAAAGGCAGTAGAAATTGCACGCAACCTGGGAACAGAGCTTGCCCAGAGCAATAGCATCGTGATTACGGGAGCGTGCAGTGGAATGCCCTATGCAGTAGCTGCAGCCGCAAAGGAAAAAGGTGCGGAAATATGGGGCTTCTCACCAGCGTTGAATGAAGAGGAACAGAAAAAGGTCTATCCTCACGATGATATCACGGTGTACGATCGGCTATTTTATGTACCACAAAACTCGACCCAACTCTTCTTCCTACCTGAAGATACACCTTTGTCTGCAACAACCAATGCACGCCTGAAATACAGAAATGTCATTTCGACGATTAATGCTGACGCTGGCATCATCATTTCAGGAGGTTGGGGGAGCCTGAACGAATTCACCAACCTGCTTTATGAGGGAAAACCTGTCGGCGTCTTAACTGGCACTGGCGGCCTGGCCGATGAATTACCGAACTGGTTCCCTCGTTTACGCAAAAAATCTGAAAGCAAAGTATTTTTCAAGGGCAATCCACATGAGCTGATTTCTCTTATACTAGAGGAACTTAAAACTAAAATTTAAGAGGATATGATATACTAACGGCAACAAGAAATAGGAGACAATAAATCATGCCAAAGATAACAAGCAAGAAAGAACTAGTAGAATATTTCCAGGAAAAAAGCCAGAGAAGTGCAGGCGAAGGTGGAACCTATTTAGATGCAGTTAACGAGATACTGATTCTCCTCGATGAGACAGATGATATTGCTGAGATAAAATCGTTTGTACGCAACCTTCACAGAGAGACATTGAAGGAGACACAGCGCACCGAAAGTGTTGAAACACGTATTGAGTTGCGCAAACGCCTGGGAGTCTATGACGATTGCCTGACCCAGCTACGCACTATTCCAATCTAAGATGGCACGGGCCTATAAATCCATTACACCAACAAATTAAGGTCTTCATCCTTCCACGGGAAAAACGTAGGGGCGTCAGCTGCCTGCGCCCCTACGTTAGAACAATCCTACTCCAGACATTCCGCAATCAATTGGGCCAGGTGCAACACACGCATGCGTCTCCCCTGTGCATCAACACCTCCGCGCAGGTGCATCAAGCAACCTGGATTATCCGAAACAAGAATGTTTGCCTCTGTACTCTCGGCATTACTTAACTTCTTATTAAGCACCTTTGAAGCAACATCACCGTGCTCTATAGAGAAGGAGCCACCAAAACCACAGCAGACATCCGACTGAGGCATCTCGTGCAACTCTAACTTCAACACATCCTGAATCACACGCCGAGCCTCCGAGCGCAGACCAAGACTCGTACAGGATTGGCAGGAATCGTGATATGTCACGACCATGTTTCGCTTCACATTTTGACGAACAGGCAAGGGTATTGTACTATTTAATACAACACGATCCATAAAACTGGTGAAATCTATCGTCTTCTCAGCCAATGCCCGTGCTCGACGCAACCAGCCCTCATAATGCAGATCCTCAAACAGGCGGATATAATCCTGTACCACGGTCACAACGCAACTGGTAGAGGCACTGAGAATATAATCAGCGGAGTTCTCTTCCAGAGCGTTCTCAAGGGCCACGATAGTCTGTTTCGCCATCGCTAACCCTCCACGCCTATCGCCCGAATTGAGCGACGGTAAGCCACAACAGTTCTGCGCTTTTGGAAAGACGACATTCACACCGACCGACTCCAAGACTTTGATAACGGCCTCGCCCATTTCAGGATAGAGCCGATCCGTCATACAGCCAGCAAAATAACAGACCGTCAGATCAAGACCTTTTGCCTGCTTCAGACTGTCAGACACCTTCTTCTCTTCCACTCTATCACGCAATGGCCTGATCGCAAAAGCTGGCAGACTACGCCAGCTCGCCAGCTTTGCCATCGACTGTATGAAAGGCAGACGCGCAAGGGGACCGAAGTTTCGGCTACGAATGTAGTGACTACCAAGGGTGATCGGAAGTTGCCCAATGCTGGCGAGGCGCGTAAAAAGGCCAAAGAGACGTGGATACCGCATGAGAGTAAAGACTGCTTTTTTGATCGGGTTCAGACCCTTTGTCTCCACCACTCGATTGCGCACATCAAGAATCAGACTCGGCAACGGTATCTCGACGGGACAGACCGTTTCACAGGCGTTGCAACTCATACACAGGCTCTGTGGGCCAGCACCAGCATCGATACCATGATGGAAAGGAGTAACCACCAGATCCGATCGCGCCACTATAGATATAACCAAAGGCATGTCCACCCACCTCTTGATAAGCAGGGCAGATATTAGCACATGCCGCACAACGGATACAACGCAGAGCGTCTTTGAAATGTGGGTCGGCACGCATCTCGCTACGCCCATTATCGATGAGGACGATATGCATCTCCTTGTCAGGAGTTGCCGGACCCGTGATAAAGGTCGTATAGCTGGTAATTGGTTGCGCGGTCGCGCTACGGGCCAGAAGACGAATCTGCGTTACTGCATCCTCAAAGGTGCCGAGTAGCTTTTCATAGCCAGCCATCACCACATGGACAGGAGGGAGCGATGTAACCAGACGACCATTTCCTTCATTGGTCATCATCATCACTGTGCCACTCTCAGCAATTAAAGCATTGGCACCGCTGATACCCATACCTGCACTTAAAAACGACTTGCGATGCTCAACACGAATAACTCCGACCTGCTCAGCGATATCTTCACGCGAGATCTCCCGCCCGGTCGCTTCAGAGAGGATCGCACCCACCTGCTGGCGGGTTTTGTGAATAATAGGCATCACCATATGTGAAGGGCGCTCATGATCAAGTTGCGCTACCCATTCGCCCAGGTCAGTCTCCACAGGCTTGATGTTGCGGGCCTCCAGGTAGGCATTCAGTTCCGTCTCCTCGCTCACCATTGTCTTGGATTTGACGACCAGATCGATGCCTTTGCGCTGACAGAGTTCATAAATATAGCGGTTCGCATCTTCTGCTGTCTGTGCCTCGTAAATAATCGCTCCCGCCGCCTCAGCGTTGGCTTTAAATTGCGCAATCAATTCGGGCTGACGTGCAATCGCATCGTCTTTGGCATTCCGTAACATTGAGCGTAGATTGACAAAACCATAATCAGGACCGTAGTCATTCTCTTCAGCAGCAAACACATTGCTACGCGATACCCGCCAGCCAGGTGCAAAACGTCCAAGGGCACCCTGCAGATTTTTGTCATCGAGCGCACGTTTCAGACGGACATCGAACGGCTGATCTTCATGGGTAGGACTGGCCGATTCTTCTGTAAACAATTGCTGAACAGGAGCGGAGTGCGTCAGAGCATCCTGAGCTGGCTGCACCTCGCCAAGGCGCTGTTGCACCTCCGATTGCCCTTGTGGAGTTGGAGCATTATCATGTAAAGTCATTTCTTACTTCTCTTCCGTATTTTGCACAATGAGCACGCACAACGCTTTCGGACCCTGCACACCGATAGTAAGCGAACGCTCAATATCCGACGTGCGGCTCGGACCCGTGACAAGAGAGACATAGTGGCGTTGATCGAGTCCGGCCTTGCTGAACTTCGCCAGATATACACCAACCTCATCAAGCATCGGCACCAGGTCGCTCGCTCTCACAAGGACAAAGTGGGTAAGCGTCAACATGCTAACCACTCGTGCCTCAAGTGCATTCTCAGCCAGCAGGACCGATCCCGTCTCCGCTACGGCCAGTTCTGCGCTAGAGAGGCCCACAGGCGCATCGGCAACGCTGGCAGGTGTTCCCGCTTCTCGCATACGAATACCTTGATCGCGCAGCATGGATACAATAGTACCCCAGGGGGAACGTTCAGCAAAATGCGGAGGAATGACAACTTCTTTCTCTGTCAATGCTGGATGGGCAACAATCACCTCCATTGCTTCCATCAGATCTGCGACAAGATGAGTCTCGCCGCCTATCGCTGAGAGATGTGCTTGAAAAAGGGTAAATAATTCCTTTGCCATTGATACGTCACCTCTATAATGTGATAGTAGCCAGCCTTAGCCTACCATTAAAGGATAGCATTTTTTGGGGTATTTTGCAGAGATCACCCGACACTTTGAAATCATTTTATGGTTTTATGTTGTCTGTGTTTTTATTTTCGGCATCAAGATCCAGTAGTAGCAGTCCTGTACGACCTACAATATAACTCTGCAATTGCTCTAGCCAGCGGTCGAAACTCCTCCCGGCTCATCTGTGGTTCCAGCAACAACATCCAAAAACGCGAATGTGACTGTTGCCAGCGCACTATAGTATGCTCGCTCGCCAGTTCGTAGAGCTGTACACGTGAAGATCTTCTCATCAACTGAAACGCTCCATGCCTTGCAAACAAACGAGCATCGTTCCAATTCACATAGCTATCAACAGTGCCAAAACGTGTTGCAATACCATCTGATCTTACCTCAATACGCCATCCGCTTGATCCACTCACAACGGGCAAAAGAATTAAGCTCATTAGTAAAGCAATACAGCAAACTCCGAGCGATGTAATAAGCAAATTTTTTTGCGCCCATTGAAAGATTACTAAAGTGAAGATGAACCAGAGAACGAAATTCTCAACTAACAGCAGCAAGAAGAAGAAACTTTTGCGTATACGAACACGCATAATAGCAGGCAAAGGCTGTTCTGCATGAGCCTCTTCTTGTACAGGCACCAGGAAGCGCTCAGGTTGTTGAAGTGCCTCCTGCCTCTTTCTTCCAATACGCTTCCAATAACTTTTAGCATGGGATGTAACAAACAATATAAGCAGTACAAGTATCAAAAATAGAATACTAACTACTAATAAAAAGTTGGTAACATCCGCAGGAAGAAAACTGATAGGGTGTTGTCCATGGTTCCTGAGCTTGCTAAAGAGAGCGACGAGAAATGCGATAAGAGAAATGCCTCCTAATACCCATATAGCTTTTCCTGCCTCTCCATTCATCTGCATACGACTCACTAGAGGATCATCCTGCGCTATACGCACAGGAGTTAGAGGAGCATCATGGGAAACAACAAAATCGAGGCGCTTGTTAGAGTACTGATTAAGTCTCTCTGCCATTCCTGAACGTTTGTGTTTTCCATCGCTCAGATCCAGAAGAGGCAGGCCCGTACGAGCGGCAACGACGGAGTTGATACGTCCAATCTGCCAGTTCCAATCCTCTTTCTTATCGACGTTGCTCTCAAAGGCGAGAAAAAGAAAAGGATTCGTCAGCATCTGCTGCGACCAGCGCACGACGGTCTGCTCATTCGATAATTCATAGGTAGAAGCGAAAGTGCTTTTTTTCGTTCCCTGAGCACCAGACATAGCAAAAACGCGAGCTTCATCCCAGCGTAAAGAGCGTTCCTGACCCATATACCGTGTTCTGATCCCATCCTCATTTATTTCAATCAAAGACGGCATATTACGCATGTAGGTATAGTAAATCAATATACCCGCCAGCAGAAAGACCGCGATAAAAAAAAACAGCGGAGCAAGAAAGTCGAGGGTATGGTTATGTTGATAGAGATCCAGACTGCCAAAAGCGATGAGTAGTACAATAGGAATAAGTACAAGTATTCCTACAGCAATAACAATGCCTCTATGCCAACGCAAGTGCAATATGACGGGAAAATTCAGAGCATTCTCATCAGGCGGAGGTTGCTTGGTCGCCAGAAATGGCTGTGCATCCTGAATAGCTTCCAGACGACGCTGCCCGATCCGTTTCCAGTACCTCTCTTGCTTAAAATGCCCAGCTACCTTGCTAAACCAGATCAAGATATATAAGAAGTATATCCAGGTACTCCCAGCATTTTTGTTTAACCCTATATAGCTGGTCCATGCATAATAGCAAAGGTACCCCACACAAAAGGCTGCAAAAATTAACGACCAGATACGATTAACACGCAATCGTTTCCAGATAGGATCAACTTGTTTGAGCGTTTTAGAAACTACAGAAGTGTCCATAAATTCTTGGTTTCCTTCCCTATTTTTCTAGCATATTTGTAATTTTTCATCCACCTGAACACCTATATATAAATGAGATCATCAGATTTGATACGGTTCTCAAGGCTTTTTCGATGCACAAGAACGTTGTTAGTTGGTAGCCTCTCTCCTCATACAGCAGAACAGATAGCAAGTGACTACTCCCCACGGCTAAAGGCCGAGGGCTTCTGGAACGACACGGGATTGTAGTCCCAATCCCAAGATATTGTAGGAAGCATTCAGATCGCGGTCGATGACCAGAAAGCAGCACGGGCAATGATAGGTTCTTTCAGAGAGTGGCATGTCTTGCCGATGGTGACACCTGCTGCACTCCTGGCTCGTGTAGGCCGGGTTGACTTTGATCACCACTCTGCCAGCTTCTTCCGCTTTGTAGACGAGGTGCTCAAAGAACTGCGACCATGCCGCATCACTGATGCTCAGAGAAAGACAATGATTATGAACCATACGGTTGACATGCAGATCTTCAAGACAGATCACGCCGAACTGATTGACGATCCGGCGCGAGTGCTGGTGGGTGAAGTTCTCACGCCTCCAGGCGATGCGTTCGTGGACACGCGCAATCACTTTGCGATGGGTGCGCCGTTGTCTCGTGCCCTTCTTCAGTTTGGCATGTTTGCGCTGAACCTTCGCCAGGGCTTTTTTCTCCTGACGAAAGAAGCGTGGGTTAGCAATCTCTTGCCCACTGGAAAGGGTAGCAAAGGTTTTGAGACCGACATCAATGCCCACGACACGATCAGTGGGTGGCAGTTGCTCTGGTTCACATTCCACCGCAAAGGTGACGTACCATTTCCCGGTCGAGGAGCGATGAACGGTACAGGTCTTGATCGTGCCTTTGATCGGGCGATGAAAGACCATTTTGACCGTGCCAATCTTGGAGAGGCAGACACTCTCATCATGGGTGAGACTGAACCCACTCTGTGGATAGGTCAGGCTGTCATATCGCCTGTATCCCTTAAAGCGCGGGTATCCTGGTTTTTGTCCGGCCTTCCAGCGACGAAAGAAGGATTGATACGCCAGGTCGACGCGTACGGCAACATTTTGCAAGACTTGAGAATGCACCTCGCGCATGGATGGACGTTGCTCTTTCAAGACCTATCCGGTCTTCTGTTGCTGAAAACACGACAGAGAAATTCCATCTTGCTCGTAGCAGGTCTTGCGCATTTCGAGCAGATGATTGTAGAGGAGGCTACACTCTTCAAGATGAGTATCAAGCGTTCTCTGTTGTTTCTTTGTCGGATAGATCCGGTAGTGAACGTTTTTCAACATAGAACCATTCTAAGCGTAAATAGGAGAGGAGTCAAGAAAATGCCCAAATGTCTCATCCCATCGCGCCACCACAAGGAACGGCCATTCATCCCCATGTCGTCGCGCGGACAGGGGCGCATCTCGGCCCGTTCTGGTAAAGGCATTTATTGGAGCTAACCAGCATACTGATCCAGTTGGATGCACGCGTATCATGAATAGTAGAGAGCTTCCCAAATAAGTGTCAAAACCCTAATGGAAGAACTTATAAATCGCATTCTAACCGATATTGACATATTCCTGTTTAACGGTCTGAAGGAGGTGTATGTGTGAAGGGAAAACAGCAAGTTCAAATACCGTTTCTCATAATGCTTCTCAGCCTCCTCGTCGTAGCACTGGCAGCATGCAACGGGACAGTAGACTACGAGCGAAGCAATACGCCAGCGCCCAATAGTCAGCAGATTCTGCGCTTACCGATAGGACAGACAGATTTCACGACGCTTGATCCTGCTCTGGTACAGGATGCAGGAGATGTTGAGGCCATTCAGACACTCTTTACAGGTCTGGTACAGTTCAACGATCAAGGACGCATCAAGGATCAACTGGCGTCCTCTCATTCCGTGTCACCCGATGGCTTAACCTATACCTTCACGCTCCGACCCAACTTGAGATTTAGCGATGGAACACCTCTTACCGCTCAAGATGTAGCCTATAGCATCAACCGTACGCTATCGCCCATTACCCAATCGCCCGTTACGAACTATTTGAGCTTGGTCAAGGACTATGACAAAATCACGAATGGGCAGCTTCCAACGCTCATTGGGGATAGCCTGATTGTAAAAGATCCACAAACTATCGCGATCGTCTTGAAGCAACCAGCGGTCTATTTTTTACAGACGCTGGCATATCCCACCTCCTACGTCGTTGAACGCAAGTTGATTGACCGTTATGGCAAAGACTGGACAGACCATCTCACCGAAGGTGGAGGAGCCGGACCTTTCAAAGCGGCAAGCTACAGCCACACACTCGGATTGGATGTCGTCCCTGATCAATTTTATTATGGGCATCAGCCCAGGCTCAAAAGAATTGAATTTGCCATCTCCGGCGACGCGAATACGACCTATCAAGCCTATCTGAGCAATCAATATGACCAGGTCGGTATTCCCATCGTGAAGCTGGATTATGCAAAGACGCGCCCGGATTACGTCCATGCTCCTGCCCTGACACTCACCATGATCCAGTTGAATTACAATGTGAAGCCATTTAACATTTTGAAGATTCGTCAGGCGTTCGATGTTGCTCTGGATAGAAACCTGATCACCGAATATCTGCTACGTGGTATAGTCACGCCGACACATCGTTATATTCCGGTCGGCATGTATGGAGCTAATCCGCAAGAAGTTACAGGACCAGATGGTACCACAGGTACAAGTGGGGATAGAGCAAAGGCTATAGAGCTATTGCAACAGGGTCTTCAGGAGGGAGGATACAAGAATATCAACAATCTACCTCCCATCACGCTCTCGACAACCAACACGCTTGGCTCGTTGAAGATGGCGAATGTGCTGGCCGACCAATGGGAAAATATTCTTGGTGTCACCGTACATATCAATCCTATCGATCCTGACCTGTACGATCAGAGCTACGGAACAGGGAATCTCCAGGCGTGGGTCTATGCCTGGCAGGCTGATTATCCCGACCCGCATGATTGGCTGGCAATTTTCTTCGGAAAAGGAGAGAGTTACAATAATATGCATTATGGGCAGAATAATACTCTCATGTCAGAAGATCAACGGGCCGTACAAAACGCAATGGTACAGGCCGATACAATGACAAATCCCGACCAACGCGCCAGAACATACAACGAGATCGAGCAGAAGCTGGCAAACGAAACGGCATGGATTCCATTGTATCAGTCCTCCTATAACTATCTGCAAAGTCCTAAAGTTCACGGCATGGTCGATAATCCACTGGGCATTATTGATCCCGAAGACTGGAATACGATCTACATCACTCTTTAGGCAGGAGGTAATACTATGATTCAATTTCTTCTTAAACGGCTCATTGGTTTCTTCTTTGTGCTGCTGGGTGTCTCCTTTATCACCTTTATCATCGGCTATTTCGCTCCGATTGACCCGATTCGCCAGCTTATGGGTCAGCACTATACTTATCAGGGCTGGCAACAGTTACGGCATGCATACGGGTTGGACCTACCCTGGTACCAGCAATACTATAATTTTCTGTTGCGCTTTCTACATTTCGATTTTGGACGCTCCATCCATTACCAAAATCGGCCCGTCTGGAACATTCTTAAAGACGGTGTACCTATCTCAGCCGAACTTAGTAGCTGGGGATTACTCCTGACGCTCTTTGTGGGCATTCCAGCAGGGATTCTCTCAGCAGTCAAAGCCAATACCTGGATCGATGGTACCACGATGGTCACCGCCCTGGTCTTCTACGCACTACCAGGATTTATTCTTGCAGTTTTCGCACAGGTAATCATCGTATGGTGCAATATCCACTTTGGCACCAACTGGCCCGTCGCGAATTGGGGCACACCCTGGCACTATACATGGAACGATATCCAGTTTAAACTGGTGCCCATCCTGGTCTATGCAGCTGCTGGCTATGCCTACTTCGCACGCCTCACACGCACCAGTATGCTCGAAGTCCTCAATCTGGACTACATACGCACCGCACGCGCGAAAGGATTGACCGAACGCGTAATCATTTACAAGCACGCACTACGCAATGCACTCATCCCACTGATCACCTCGATTGGCCTCTCGATTGGTCTGCTGATCGTAGGCGCATTATTCATCGAACGCATCTTTAATATCCAGGGCATCGCTCACATCACTATTGATGCAGTCAGTCAGGGAGACTTTCCTATCATTCAAGCTACAACACTACTGGCCGCACTCGGTATCCTCAGCGGCAACTTGCTGGCTGATATTCTCTATACGCTCGTAGATCCACGCATCAGACTGGCTTAAAGGAGATTTTCCATGGCTACAAACAAGGACAGATTTGATCACACAGCATCAGGAGTGAGTGTTGCTACTGATACTCACTCTGCATCCTCCGTTACCCCTATACTAGATGCTCCTGATGCTCTGGATACGCGCTCATCAAGAGGCAACCAGAAACCCATCTCTCCACTACAACACGCTCTCAAGCAATTGTTCCATGATAAACGAGCAATTTTCGGTCTGGGAGTCCTTTTCTTATTCGTCGTTATTGCTCTCATCGGACCACCAATCTACCAACATATAGGCAGCAAGTACCCCAGTGATCTTACTGGACCAATCGGGCCGAACGTCTATCACCAGTACGCCCACGAAGAGCTTTCACAGCAGGACGAATTGCCTTCAGCTCACTACTGGCTGGGCACAGATAGCGTCGGACGCGATATCCTGGCCCGTCTGATGCAAGGACTACTTATTTCACTCACCGTTGCAGTGACCGTTGAGATCGTAGATATCTCTCTGGGACTCCTGGTTGGCGTAATGGCAGGCTATTTTGGCGGCTGGATCGACTTCTTACTTGCACGCTTCACCGATCTGATGTTCGCCTTCCCATCGCTGCTCTTCGCCATTCTGCTTGTAGGCGTCTTTGGCAATTCCGCTGGCGCATTCTTTAGCAAAGTGCCCTTATTTGGCGATGCGGGGAATGTTCGGCTACTGGTCGTCTCTATCGCCCTGGCCTTCACAAGTTGGCCGATGATGGCACGCTACGTACGTGGTCAAACGCTACAGATTAAAGAAGCACAATTCATCGAGGCAGCACAGGCATCCGGCACAAACACGGCACGTCTGATCATCAGGCACATCGTTCCCCATCTTTTGAGCATCATATTTATCGCCTCCACCCTTGATATTGCAGGCACCATTACTGGCGAGGCAGGTATCAGCCTGCTCGGACTCGGCGTTACCGACCCCGGATCAAGCCTGGGCTTAATGATTGCCGATAGCCTTGATCTCGCCGACTCCCATCCCTGGGAGGTGCTGGTGCCAACAGTGGTCCTGACGATTATTGTGCTGGCCTTCTCGTTCCTGGGTGATAGCTTGCGCGATGCGTTTGATCCACGAAGCAAGCGTTAGAGAAACCTCAAGTCGGCCAACCTCAACAAATGATCTCCATCTCGCTCCAACATAAATTCTTTTTTAACATATCGCAAAAAAGAATTTATGTTGCTAATGTAAAGAAACTAAACACAGGCAAAAAACGTGCTATAACTGTCCCTCAGGATATGCCAAAAATAAAGGAAAACCTTACAGAGGTAAAATTAAGACTATGCTTAATCAGACAACACAAGCATCAGCAACAAAGCAAGAATATACGGTCCTTCAGAGAGAACAACAAGAACAATTCCTATTACCAATAGCCACCTTTCAAGCTACACTTTTCGGGCTGTTAGCATCATGGGTGTATTTTCACCCTATCCTTCCTGTCGATCTTGTGATTACCCGCGCTCTACAGAAAAAAGACACACCATTGCTCAGAAAATCTGTCATTACGTTTAGCCACCTGAATGCTCATCACTTGCTCAACGTTCTCACTATCCCTATGGCCTTTCTCTTGTGGAAAAGGCGTCTGCGCCTGGAAGCTGCGACGATCATAGGGGCGACAGCGATGACGGATATTCTGAGAGAAGTGATCCATCGCATTGTCAATCGTCCACGTCCAGACCCAAAACTTGTTCAGGTTATGCAGGATCCAGATGGCAAAAGCTTTCCCAGTGGGCACGTATTGGCCTCTTTCACATTCTGGAGCTGGTTTCTCACCTTGAAGCCACTCATCATAAAAGAGGATACCTGGTGGAAACGCATCCTCTTGAA
Source organism: uncultured Chloroflexia bacterium (assembly GCA_963731415.1). Taxonomy (GTDB): domain Bacteria; phylum Chloroflexota; class Ktedonobacteria; order Ktedonobacterales; family Ktedonobacteraceae; genus JACDAE01. Next base: position 90,741 of record CAVSVN010000007.1, on the reverse strand, counting down.
GTTCCCTATTCCATTCATCATGCTTATTGGCCCTGCTCGTATCTACCTGGGCGATCACTGGGCTAGCGACGTGCTGGGTGGCTATCTACTTGGTAGCTCCTGGTTCTGTTTATCGCTACGTCTCTATCAAAGGTTGAAAAGCAAAGGAGTTTTAGCCTGAAACAGAGAAGGCTAGCGACGCGGAAAAGGCAACGCCCAGAGCCAGACACAGACCACAAACGCTACACTTCCAGCAATGACCAGCAGATGGAAGATCTCGTGATATCCAAACACGCGCGGCCACGGATTCGGCTGTCGTCGCGCGTAGCAGATTGCCCCAATCGTATAGAAAACGCCACCAAGCAGCAGCATCGCAACAGCCGTCCAGGGTAGTACAGCCAGGAACGCGGGCAGCGCAAGCACAACGACCCATCCCATAATCACATAGAGACTCGCATTGAGCCAGCGGGGTGTCGCGTACTTTAATGAGAAAAGCGCAAACCCGACACCCAGCAAGGCAAGCAGCCAGATCGTAATCAACAGCGCTACGCGCACCCAACCATCTAAGACATTAAAGCAAAGCGGAGTATAAGTTCCCGCGATCAACACAAAGATATTGGCATGATCTACAGCACGCCAAATTCGACGCCGGGCCGGACTCCACGTTTTGATATGATAGATAGCGCTTACCGTGTACATCTCAATCATACTTAACCCAAAGATAAGCATGGAAAGGAGACGCGGACCATCATTTCGGCTCAACCAGCAGAGTATGCCCGTGACAATAATGGCTGCTACTGCGGCTGCGGCATGAAACCAGCCACGTAAAAGAGGTTTGACCTTTTGTATAATTTCAACGGCTTCATTCTTTTGTTGTTCTTGTATCATTATTTTCTCACTATTCATTACATTGTACAAAGTATAGCCTACAATCTTGCCAGAAACAGCGTTGCCAGCTAACAGAGGTGTAGTTCATTTTTTGCGCAGATGTAGGGGCGCAGTGAGCGGAGCGAACAAGCCCGTGGACCCTACCTCCTATTCATTTTCCATCAATTATGCTATCATAACAGAAAAGATACTCACTGGAGATACACTTAGATGAGCGGATCGCAATCGTCAACGCCACTCCAGGTGACATTCTACACGAAAGCAGGGTGTCATCTATGCGAGGATGCTCGCGACATGCTCAATGAAATCGCGAGCGAAACACTCTATGAATTGACAGAAATAGATATCCGCCGCGATATCGAGCTTTTTGAGCGCTATCGTTATCGCATTCCGGTAATTATGATCAATGAAACTCTCGTTGCCGAGGGACGTGTAGAATATAACGAACTGGTACACGCTTTCAATAGCGTACAAACACCATAAAAACTGGCGATCAGGCAAGGAAGAACGAGTATGGCGATACAACACAGCGGGCAAACAGGTACACCTTATATGCCCTCAGCAGTAGGAAACAAGAAAAAGATTGGGCGCGTTGGGCAGATACTGAACAGCATGGGCGATTTCTTGTTGAATTATTGGGCGCACATCATTACTATCGTCCTGGGAGCGCTCGTGTTCATAGCAATCTCCATTCCTTTCCTATCATTCTTCGGCCTCGATGTCATCGCCAAACCACTCTTTTACGCCTTACATTTCGTCTGTGCCCAGATTCCCTCGCATTCTTTTTATATCTTTGGTCACCAGCTAGGCTTATGCGCACGCAATTTCTCCATCTATGCCGCAATGTTCCTCGGTAGCCTGGTCTTCGTTCTAAGCAAAAAGCGCTTACCCGGCATTCCCTGGTGGGTCTGGATTTTGCTGATCTTGCCGATGGCTCTGGATGGTACGTCTCAGATGTTTGGTCTGCGCGAAAGTACCTGGTACCTGCGCGTGATTACAGGAGTGCTCTTCGGATTAGGCAATGTCTGGTTCGCTCTCCCTTTGATGCAAAAATCCCTGCTGAATACGCCTCCACAGGCTCCTGTACCTGGACAGTCTTACAGACCCGCACGGCCAAAAACCTTTTCCTGCGACACCATCTCACCAAACTATCAATCAATAGATGTTATTAGACCATCTCTTGCGCTCTACAACCTGCGCAAGAAATTTCGTGTGCGCTCATTCTCAGAGGTATCAAACACTTGCTCAGGTGACCCCTGCTCCACAATCTGCGCCTTATCCATAAAGATAACGTGGTCGGCAACCTCGCGTGCAAAACCCATCTCGTGCGTTACAACGACCATCGTCATCCCCTCTTCAGCCAGTTGCTTCATTACCTTAAGCACGTCACCAACCAATTCTGGATCAAGCGCCGACGTTGCCTCATCAAATAACATCAATTTAGGATTCATTGCCAGAGCACGTGCTATTGCCACACGTTGCTGCTGCCCACCGGAAAGCTTATGTGGATAGGCATCTGCTTTCTCCGATAGACCAACCTTGCCCAGCAGGTCTAGCGCTCGTTCTCTGACCTCGGCCACGGGATGATGCAGCACATGGACGGGGGCCTCCATCACATTTTGCAGCGCAGTCTTATGCGGAAAGAGGTTAAAGCGCTGAAAGACGAAGCCAACCTGTGCACGAATACGCGCAATGTTCGCCTCTTTATCCTCCACCAGTCTGACCATTCACCTCGCGATAGCCAATCAACTCATCTTCGATATAGATACGCCCACCATCGATCTTCTCCAGATGATTGAGGCAACGCAGCAAAGTCGTCTTGCCCGATCCACTCGGACCGATAATCACGACGACCTGTCCACGCTTCACCGAAAGATCTACACCATCCAGAACGGTAAGCGGACCAAAACGCTTCACGATTTTTTCAGCACGTACCATTGCACTTGCAGTTGTTTCTTGTAAAACCATTCTTTTACCTCCCAGGAACCAGTTTATCAGCTCTACTCGGCCTACACGTGGCGAACCGAAGCCAAGCATACGCGTCAGTCCACTTCTTTTCGTCCAGATCGATCTTTGTCGTGCGATTGGGGTCCAGGCGATTTTCAATCCAGCTCTGGACATAACCCCATATTGTGGTCATGAGCAGGTAATAGAGCGTCACCACGATGAGAAGTTCAAAGATGGTAAAGGTTGGCGAACCAAATTGCTCGGCAAAATCCGTCAATTCTCTTAAACCAATTACAGAGGCAATCGAGGTTGTTTTAAGCATGTTATTGAATTCATTGCCAAGCGGAGGAACAATCACGCGTGCCGCTTGCGGTAAAATAATGCGGCGCATCGCCAGGCTATAACGCATTCCTAACGATTTAGCGGCTTCCATCTGACCAGTATCAACCGAGGTAATACCAGCACGTGTAATCTCTGACATATAGGCTGCTTCATTTAAAGAAAACGCAATCAATACACAGGCAATATCCGGATAGAAGAAGGTTGGGAAAAATTCTTGGTAGCCATCCAAGAGCAACAAAACCTGTACCAGCAACGGACTACCACGAAAAAACCAGATATAAGCACGAGCGATAGCAGATAACCAGGGATACCGTGACATCCGCATCAAAGCAATAAAAAGACCAAGGATAACACCTAAAATCTGCGCCACCACGGAGATCCAGAGCGTCGTCCAGGCTGCCTGAAGCACAAACCCGGAGAAGAGAAATTGTCTGAAAACATCCCACTGAAACATGGAACTCTCCTTATAGAAAAGCTCCTGGCCCTCCTGAAGTAAAGAAGGCCAGGATTTCCGCTACATTACTGCAATCGCGCTGTATGAATCGGTCTGTTTAAGAAATTTCCTGAGCAGGATTTAACTGCCACTTATTAAACAGACTGGCATAGGTACCATCAGCCTTCACCGCATTGAATGCCTGCTGAACCGCATTGAACATGCTTGTATCACCCTTACGGACCGAGATACCTTCAGGAGCAGCATTCACAATGGAACCAGCAACCTGGAAACGGCCTGGATTTAATCTGAGGTAATAATCGGTGACGGGCGAGTCCTGGAAAGTTGCATCGACACGACTATTGACCAGCAAATTGATGACATCCGTCTGTGCACTCAATACGGTAAGTTTAGCGGGATCTGCTTTACAATCGTGCCTTATTCGCCGCATTTAATGTATCCAGTTCGGTTGTACCATCCTGTACACCAACTGTTTTGCCACACAGATCAGTAACAGTAGTAATCTTTTTGGGATTCCCGTTCGCCACCAGTATCGACTGACCAGCATTAAAGTAGGGCACAAAGTCGACCTGTTTCTCGCGATCAGCAGTAATCGTCTGCGCTGAAATGACCACGTCGTAGCGCTTTGCCTTCAGATCATCAACGATCGTCGTAAAATTGGCGGTCTTGATATTAGCCGTTAACCCCATACGCTTCGCCATCTCTGTAATTAGATCGATGTCAAAACCAGTGGCCTTACCAGTAGCTGTATCAATGTACTCCTGAGGTGGATATGTTGTGTCGCTACCAACCGTTAAAATACCTGAACTGATCAGATCAGTAGGAGCAGCAATGGATGTTTTCGTCGTTGACGTGCTCTACCTGTAGAAGTCGAACTTCCACATGCAGAGAGCAGCAGAGAGAATCCGATTACAACACTCACAAATAATGTATAAAGGAAAGAGTGTCGGCGGGTAGAACCGAAAATAAATGACATGAAGGCAACCTCCTGGATGAACGAGTAGTCTCGCCTGTAAACCTGGGTAGTAGTGTAGCACACAATTGAAAACATTCACAAAAAGACAGGACAAATGTAGTTCATTTGAACTCGACTTACCTGCGTGCCGTGAACGTAGCCCCTACGGATGGTTATTGTATACTACGTCCATTTTACAGCTACCTATCACAAAAAATATATGTATCATCAATAGTACTTATCAATAAAAACTGGACGCATGATTTTGGCAGCTCAGCCTGATGCATTTCCTTGACCTCTCAAGAGTTTCATGCGTATACTGTTCTTTAAGAAGACAGCAAGAATCGATGTTCTTTCACGACCCGCTTGAGGTTACTGAAAGCGGAGTACGTATCGCCAGCGGGTAACAACGATGTTTTCTCCCGTATGCCAAAAGACCTTTGCCCTTTCAGGTAGGAGAATGAATAGTGCAAAGGGCACAATATCATATACAAAAAGGAGTATAGACTTATCGCGCAAAATCTGCTATCATAGGGGAAATGAAACAAAAACGTGCTTTCACATATCGAGTGTTACCCAACCGATGCACAAAAGAAGAGCCTTGCTCACACCTTTGGGTGCTGTCGTGTGGTCTATAATTGGGCCTTGCAAGAACGCACCGCCGCCTACGAGCAGAGACATGAACGTGTGTCCTATCAAGAGAGTAGTGCCAGATTGACGCTGCTCAAAAAGCAACCGGAGTATTCCTGGTTGAATGAGGTCTCAAGTGTTCCTTTGCAACAGGAACTTCGGCATCTAGATAGAGCGTTTGTGAACTTCTTCGAGGGACGAGCCGCCTATCCGAAATTCCATACGAGGCGTGGCAAGCAATCGGCAACCTATATGTCGAGGGCTTTTTCGTGGAATGGGACGACGCTCACGTTGGCAAAGATGGATGAGCCGCTTGCGATCCGATGGTCGCGTCCTTTGCCCAATAGATGCAAACCGTCTTCTGTGACCCTCTCCAAAGATGGGGCAGGTCGCTACTTCATCTCGTTCCTGTTTGAACAAGAAATGGAAGCCTTGCCTGTGGTGGCACAGACGATTGGGATAGATTTGGGGCTGAAATCGTTCGTAGTTCTCTCCTGTGGAGAAACAGTTGGCAATCCTAGATTTTTCCGCACTGATGAGAAGCGACTGGTCCATGCACAACGTCGGCATGCTCGCCGCAAAAAGGGCTCGAAGAACAAAGAGAAAGCGCGTTTGAAGGTTGCAAAGATTCACGCCCGTATCGCCGACCGTCGCCGTGATTTCCAACACCAACTCTCCACGCGCATGATTCGCGAAAACCAAGTGATCTGCGTTGAGAGTTTGGCGGTCAAAAATATGGTCAAAAATCACTGTCTCGCCAAAGCGATCAGCGATGTGGGATGGGGGGAGTTTGTGCGTCAGTTGAAGTATAAAGCCGCATGGTACGGTCGCACACTGGTCAAAATTGACCAATGGTATCCGTCCAGCAAACGCTGCTCTCGCTGTGGTTATATTCATGAAACCCTTGACCTTTCCGTTCGCGAATGGACTTGTCCGGAGTGCTACACCCTCCATGACAGAGATCTGAACGCATCATACAACATTCATGCCGCAGGACTTGCGGTCTACGCCTGTGGAGAGAGGGTAAGACCTGGCGCGGTGAAAACCACCCCAGGCACCTCCCGACGAAGCAGGAACCCCTCTCAGCAATGAGCAGGAATCCCCTACGCTTCCAGGTATGGGGAGGATGTCAACCGCCGCGTGTTATTGCATCGCGGCAACAGACAATTTCATCGGCATTGATACCAACGTTCAGTGCTGATTGAGCAGTAGATGGAGCAGTATTAATGACCATTCAACAACATAAGACTATTCCCATTCCCGAAGTCGAGCCACGCGCAACTATTCCTGACCAGAATCTCCGTGTTCCCGGCCCAACAGCTATTCCACCTGAGATTATGGCCGCGCAGGCTCATCAGATGATCAACCATCGCGGGCCTGAGTTCTCCGCCATCATGAAACGAGTCACATTGCGCCTGCAATATTTTTTCCAGACAGAGTCACCTGTCCTGACCTATCCCGCATCCGGTACTGGCGGCCAGGAATGCGCCATCGCCAACCTTTTCTCAGCAGGCGACCATATCGTCGTCATCACCATTGGCAGCTTTGGCAATCGCCTCGCAAAATCGCGGATACCTACGGACTCAACGTCTCACGCATCGAGTTTCCCTGGGGCGAAGCTGCTGATCCGGCAACCGTCGAGGCACGTCTGAAAGAACTTCCTCCCTATAGCGCCGTGTTGATGACACATAACGAGACCTCTACCGGCGTAACAAATGATGTTCAGACCCTGTCTGCCCTGGTTCACCGTGTCAGTCCCGATGCTCTGGTCGTTGTGGATGCCGTCAGTTCAATGGGCTGTGTTCCTCTGGAGATGGATGCCTGGGGACTCGATGTGGTCTTCACTGGCTCTCAGAAAGGCTGGATGGTCCCACCTGGCATTATGATGATCGCTGCCAGTCCTCGCGCATGGGAAGCTCACAAAACGGCGAAACTGCCCCGTTTCTACTTTGACTGGACGCTTTCACGTAAAAAGCTAGAAATCTTCCTGGCAGCATCCCACCACTCCGCCCGTCTCCATCTTCTACGCGCTCGATCTTGCTCTGGAGATGATGCTGGCCGAGGGACGCGAAGCAATCTTTGAGCGCCATCGCCGCGCGGGTGAGTATATCCGCACTCGTGCAAAGGCAATGGGCTTACGGCTTCTCGCCGACCATCAATACGTCTCAAACACCGTATCCTCCATCTACTTCCCTGAAGGTGTCGATGGTAAGGGTCTCTTGAGTGCATTGCGTAAAGAAGACAACATTGTGCTTGCCTCGGGTCAGGATCAGTTGCAGGGCAAAATCTTCCGCATCGGACACCTGGGTTTCTTCACGCAGGCCGATCTGGAACAGGTGATGGATACGCTTGAAAAACGTCTGCCTGAATTCGGGTACAAGCGTTAAAGGCGCAGAGAGGATAAGCAATAAAACATGGCAGAGGTACAGGAAAACACGATCAGAGCAGCAGAGGAGGAAAACACTACAGACAAAACTCAAAATCCTCATCACTGATCGTATCGCACGGGAAGGCATTGACCTCCTGCGCACTCAGTTGCCCGAAGCACAGATCGACGAACGCCCAGGGCTGACACCGGAGCAGTTAAAAGCAATTATTGGTGACTATGCCGCGCTGATCGTACGCAGCGAGACACAGGTTACTGCCGATGTGCTGGCAGCCGCTAAAAATATGAAGATTGTAGGGCGTGCAGGCGTTGGTGTTGATAATATCAATACTGAGGCCGCCACGCGCCTCGGCATCATCGTCGTCAATTCGCCCACGGGCAATATTATCGCCGCCGCCGAACATTCCGTCGCAATGCTCATGGCACTGGCACGTCATCTTCCAGCCGCCAACGCAAGCGTTAAAGCAGGCAAATGGGAGAAGAGCAAATTTCTGGGCGTCGAGGTACGCCACAAAACCCTCGGCGTGATCGGTCTGGGCAAAGTCGGCATGGCGGTCGCCAGACGTGCACAGGGCTTAGAGATGCAGATCATCGCCTATGATCCTTTTGTCTCACCCGAACAGGCACGCAAAAACGACATCAGTATGCTCAGCTGGATGAAGTTCTCGCACAGGCCGACTTCGTGACTCTACATACCTCGCTCACCAGTGGCCCTAATGGCACGCGTGGCTTGATTGGAGAACGCGAATTGAGCCTGATGAAACCCACTGCCCGCCTGATTAACTGCGCCCGTGGCGGCCTGATCGAGGAAGAGGCATTACTTACCGCACTTAATGAAGGACGCCTGGCCGGTGCGGCTCTCGATGTCTTTAGCCAGGAACCCATTCGCGATAATGAACTGCTGAAGCAACTGGTGGCTCACGAACGCATCATCGCTACTCCTCACCTGGGCGCTTCCACCGAAGAGGCACAGGTAGGAGTCGCAACCGATGTCGCCGATCAGATCGTTTCCGTCCTACGTGGTGGCTTCCCAAGGGCAGCGGTTAACGCCCCACTCATCCTGCCGGAGACGTTGAAGATTCTGCAACCCTACATGAACCTCGTCGAAAAGATGGGACGCCTCTATACACAATTGCAGCCGGGTCCAATTAACAAGATTGACCTCATCTATAGTGGTGAGATCGCGAGCTACGATCTGCGACCATTGCAGGCGGCACTCATCAAGGGCTTGCTGGAATCCATCTCGGATGCACATGTCAACATGATCAATGCCCAGGTGTTAGCAAAAACATGGGGCTTAGAGATTACCGAACAGAAATCGACCACGCCAGCAGAGTTCGCCAACCAGGTTACACTGCGCGTTCAGAGCTCCAACGATTCCGTCTCATCGTTCGCAGGCAAACCAGGTTCAGGTGATGAGCGCATCGAAGTGCTCAGCGGCACGATTCTGCATGATACACCACGTATCGTACGCGTGGGACGCTACTGGACCGAGTTTGTGCCGGAGGGCTACATCCTCTTCTGCCGCAACTTCGACCAGCCGGGCATGATCGGTCGCGCCGGAACAATACTGGGTAAAGCGAAAGTCAACATTCACCATATGGATGTCGGCCCCAGCGTGCGCACACCGCGCCGCCAGGATGTTCCACCCGATACAGCCCTGATGGTCATTCTAGTCGATGATCCCATTCCCGATTGGGCACTGCGCGAGTTGAACGAATCGGGCGATATCTTCGGCGTTACTATGGTAAAACTATAAAGGAGCATACGATGATTACAGGGCTAGGACATCTCGCTTTTCGCATCACCAATCTTGAGCAGTCGCTGGACTTTTACTGCAACAAGCTTGGTTTCCGCGAGGCATTCCGTCTCGAACGTGAGGGTGAACCATCGCCCTGGATCGTCTATCTCCAGATTGCATCCAACCAGTTCATCGAATTATTCCCTGGCGCGAAGGGAGAGATTCCTTCGCGCAATGGGGCTGGATATAACCATTTCTGCCTCGTCGTCGATGATCTGCAAGCAACCCTACGCGAACTCGAAGGCCGTGGCCTGCCCACCCCCGGCCAACCTCAACAAGGACTTGACCATAACTGGCAATATTGGATCAATGACCCTGATGGAAATGCGATTGAGTTGATGCAGATTGTGCCGGAATCGCCTCATGCAGCCGCTGATAAACGTTGGGGTGCATAATATAGAACGAGGAGGAAGCAGCCAGACATGACGGATCAACAGAAAGAACGTTGCCAATGGGCAAAATCCAATAAGCTTGTTCATCCTCTATCATGATACCGAATGGGGCGTTCCAGTCCACGATGATCGTCTTCTCTTCGAGATGCTCAACCTGGAAGGCGCACAGGTGGGTTTAAGTTGGCTGACCATCCTCAAAAGACGCGAAAATTATCTCAAGGCATTCGATCATTTCAACGCTGAGAAAATTGTGCACTATGATGCGGCCAAAAAGGAGGCTCTCCTTCACTCAGTCTTCTTTCTCTTCCAGTGATGACTCGTGAAAAGTGCGATCAACAGACTCTGGAACAAGTCCGATTCCTAAGCCTTTGAGGAATCCGACGAAATGAAAGAAGTAGTCATGGTATGAGGTCATACCTTCTGTCCCTGAAAGCACAACAAAATCTGGATGCAATCCAATCACAATCAGATAATCAAGAACGAGCAAGTCAAAGAGGTTGAAAAATGCTGAGACACCATAGGCATTGAGGAACGCGGCAAGAAAAGACAAGGTGCCGTGATTCTGTCTTTTCAATTTGAGGTTGGAATAGATCGGCATACTAAATACAAGCAATAACAAAGGGAAAGCAACAAAGCGGCGCTGTATTTTTGCCTGCTGGCTCATTGGTCCAAATTTTTCTTGAATATCAGATGGATAATCATCATGAAAGATTTCAGCATTATAGTACATCGGCCCCATGACGAGAAGTCCTATTAAAATGCTGAGAATGCTTCCATCGGTAACGATTCGCTTTATTGATAATTGATTTTGAAGATCAATATGCTTCTGTACCATACCATTTCCTTTTATTTCACCATACACATAAATTCTTCATACACTGCAACACGTTCAAAACCAAGATTGGAATAACAGGCAATGGCGCTACTATCCTCTGTATGAACATTAAGTCCGATACTATCGATGGTTCTCAGTAAGGACGCACAAAGTTTTGCGTTCACCTGCGTTGCCAGATTTTGTCCTCGAAATGTATTTGTCTTAAGAAATTTCCATATTTCTTGCTTGTCATGTAGACAGACTACCTGCATGCTACCTTCCATAATAACTCCGCCGTTCCTCACTGATCTTTAGAAACAAAATATTTTTCGGTATTTTCTCTACCATTGTATAGGACGAATGAGGCAGAAGGATAGTTGCATCGGTGACATATCCACTGTCAGAGTCGTTGTACACTATGCAACCCTCGTTGCAGAGGTTCGTATGCAAAAGTAAATGCAAACAATCTGATAAATAAAGCTTATCACTGCTTCAGGAAGCATACAATATAACTATAACTGTGACCCATGCACATAACGAAAGGGACAGGGTATTTTTTCATGTCAACTGTGACACCTCCTTCATCTAAGCAGAAAAGCGCCCGACTACAACCGACAAGAAGCCAGACGCGTTTCACCTTTACCATATTACTGCTCATAAATATACTCAACTATGCAGATCGCTCAGTACTTTCAGCGATACAGACGAAATTACAGATCGACTTTGGTCTGAGCAATACACAATTGGGCCTGCTCGGCTCATCTTTTCTCTTCATCTACGCCATTGCGACGCTTCCTCTGGGCGTCTGGGCAGATAGAACCATTCGTAAAAACATTGTCGCCACCTGCGTGGGAATATGGAGCGTGGCATCGCTGCTCTCAGGTTTCACACGTAACTTTATACAAATCTTCATTACGCGCTCATTCCTGGGCATAGGAGAAGCTGGTTACGCTCCTGCCTCGCTCTCAATGATTGGTGATCTCTTTCCCAAAGAACAGCGTGGCCGTGTCCTTTCGCTCTGGTCAATTGGAAATCTGATTGGAACCGCTCTTGGCTTGATTCTTGGTGGCATCATCGCCGATAAATTTGGTTGGCGTTGGGCTTTCTACATTGTCGGCATACCAGGACTGATCGCAGCATTCTTTATCTGGCGCTCAGTCGAACCACGGCGTGGTGCCTTCGATCGTGCAGACGGTGCTGAAGATGACATGACGCATGTGCATGGAAGTATCGGAAAAGATTTTGGCGATGCCGCAAAAAAAATTCTCAGAATCCCCACCTATTGGGTCCTACTAGGTGCCTTCGTCTTTAGCTTCTTTACTATCGGAAGCGCTCAGACATGGATCACAACCTACCTTGTACATGCCTTTGGGCTCTCAGTAGCAAAAGCTGGTACCTATTCCGGCCTTACGCTGCTCATCGGTAGCCTGCTTGGAACCTTAATTGGTGGCTGGCTGGCCGACTTTTTGCAACGGCGTTACCTGCAAGGCCGTATGATCGTCGCAACGCTTGCATTTCTTGTCGGAGCACCAATAACGCTGGTCGCATTAACCATGCATAGCCTGGGACCCTTCCTCGGCTTTTTTGTCGCAGCAATCCTTTGCCTTAGTCTCTGCCCTCGGACCGCTCAATGCTATTCTACAGGATGTGATTGCTCCTGAGATCCGCTCTACCGCGACAGGATTGGTTTTGTTGCTGGCTCACCTGCTAGGAGACGCCTCATCACCTCTACTAGTTGGTGTCATTGCAGATCACTCTTCTCTAGGCTATGCGCTCTTGATCACCGCGCCAACCTGTCTCTTTATCGCAGGCATTGCATGCCTGCTCGGATTAAAGACGGTTGCAAACGATATGCATGCGATGCAAAAAGAGATTGGACAAGAGAAAGAGGAATAAGAGGAAAGTAAAAGAAAAGTGCCTGTTGTTTAAACAACAGGCGCTTTTGTGTAAAGCGGGTTACGGGATTCGAACCCGTGGTCTCAACTTTGGGAAAGTTGCATGTTACCACTACACCAAACCCGCAAGTATTTCTCTAACGAAGAGGATTATAGCCGATGCATACAGAAATGTCAAGCGTTGAATGCCTTCTAATTTTAAAAGAAGACAATACTAACCCGAACTAACCGATACAAATCATTCCAATATGATGTATGATACAGGCATCACTATAACAACATATACTCTTAAAGAAACGTACATGAGGTAAGAACATACAAGCACTTATTGAGGAGGGACACATATGGGCATTTTCTCTCGCATCGCAACCTTTTTTGGTATTCGCATCAATGCCGCGCTGGATAAAGCCGAAAATCCTGGACAGGTCATGGACTACTCCTATAGCAAACAACTTGAGCAACTACAACAACTTGCGCCGTTCGATTGCGGATGTCGTCACCAACGAAAAACGCCTGGAGCTGCTCCAACAACAGCTCATTGGGAAGGTCAATACACTGACGAACTCAGGCACGGCAGGCGGTAGAGGCTGGACGCGATGATCTGGCAGTCCTGGCACTACAAAAGAAAGAGACGTTACTGCCACAGCTCAATAGCTATGAGCAGCAACTTGCACAGTTACACGCCCAGGAAGAAAAACTGGTCAGTATGGAGCGTAACGTCTCAGCACGGGTGGAGGCATTTCGTACACAGAAGGAAATGGTCAAAGCTCAGTATAATGCAGCCCAGGCCCAGGTGAAGATCAATGAAACATTGACTGGTATCTCTGACGAGATGGGCGAGATGAATCAGGCCATGCAACGTGCCCAGGATAAAGTCTTGACTATGCAGGCACGCGCAAATGCGATGGAGACGCTGATTGAGCAGGGCACATTGGGCGAACAGGGATTATTGACTTCAGGTGGCGATTCCCTTGATCGCGAATTACAGCAACTCTCGGCACAACAAAACGTCGAAGCACAACTGCAAGCGCTCAAACAGCAAGCACAGCTCGGTGGCCCAAATGCACAACAACGTCAGATCAGTGGACCCGATACTAACGCATAACGCACCGTGGGCGCGATGAGCGCGATAAATCTTGCCCCTACAAACGATGTCATCCATTGTAGGGGCAAGATCTTATCGACGCCCATCGCGCCCACGCTCGTGTTGCACATTCATCATGAAAGAAGGACCAGACCGAAACGGCTAGCCCTTCTTCTTTGTTCTATCCTTCTGTGCCTTATAGTACGATTTCGGCTTTGGATGACGTTCAGTGTCCACGTAAGCTGCAGGAGCAGCATCTTCACGAGATGAAACCTCGGTTTCCTCTCGCTCACTGGTCAGCTCTTGCAGATCATTATAGATGTTATAGTTATCAATCACCTCAGGCATGCGTAGCATGTGGCGTATTACTTGTACCTGGGTAATTCCTGTTTTATCATTTTTTGCGGGTTCCGCTTTGGTTAAAAGCTTCTCCACGAGATCCATGCTATCATCATGCGCTCCAATCCCTTCGAGACGATCTCGTACTGTGAGCAATTGCTCGTACAGGTTCATCACAACTCCTTATTCTCCTGAAATTGGCGATCCAATTTCATCGTTCAGGATGCTCCGCCAGGAGCATGAGGTATTTGAACGCAAACATTTATTTCTGCTAGCAGTATGGTAACATAGAGTACTGCATCCCGTCAAATTATTTCTACGTATCCCATCCAGACACTCTAATACAACACTATCCTGGCAAAAGAATACTCTGATTCTAACACAACCATATTCTTAGAGAAGAGAAAACAAAGACAAATCATGCGACTGAGGTAAGAAATTTCTTACCTCAGTCGCATGATTTGTTCACTTACTAGAGAAGACTACAATTTATATTCCCTTTGCACATACTCCCCATGAAACTTTTTCAGTATGATCTGGTGCTTTTCCAACCAGGCAAATATGAGAGCACGTTGCATGGCAGCGCGTAATGAAGCCCTTCGCATACCTCCTCTGTTCACTATCCGTTTGTGCTTCCTGACAATGCCATTCAGCAAGACGAAATGCAAGATCAACCTTGTTCAATCCGCAATCTGTGTCGCAATTTCACTTGTACCCATTTCTACCTCTCACCGCAAAAGAAAGGAGGGGAATAGAACACATCCTTCTCACCTCTTTTTGTTGATATAGAATAGATACCTATCAAGTATAAAAAACGATAGCCAGTATGTCAATCATAATCAATTATGAGTTGAGCGAAATCACAGCTAACTTGATGCTGTCCCACCTGTAGAAACAACATGCCAGACTCCATATCCACCCGCTGCATTATCACACGCGCCATTTCTATAACTGCAATAACTACCAGACATGCTTCCACCAGAGGAGGTTACCTGCCCATAGAAGTAAAGGGGAAGATGTCCGCCAGTACCTATCCACTAAAAATGAGACTGCTCCATTCGCAGTTACCGTCCCTGTGAAATTGTTACCACCTTGTAGTGGAGATGATATGGTAGCATAACCACTGATAGTCGTATTACTCTGCGTCATGACGAAAGCGTTAGAGTTGCACTGGTCGATGAACCCACTATACTGATCAGTCACTGTGCCACTATATGATCCTGCCAGAGATGGAACACCTCCAGATACAGGGGGAGCTGGATGTTGATGGTACCGGTGTTGGAGGACTGTAGTCGGCGTGAGATGTGCGTTGGCGTTGCTGTAGGCATTGGTGTTCGCGTCGGTACTGCGCGACGATTTCTTGCCAGCTCCCAGTTGTAGCATTGTCGTCGATGGCTGAGTATGACTACCAGACGCTGCTAAGAAGCTTTTGCCCAATCACCAACCCACCAACCAGCGCAAGAAGGAGCAATGAAGTAAACAAAAGGAAAATTGCTCCCGCGCCTGGTGTTTCTCACTGGTCTCGTAACTACCGTCGCAGGTTCTTGCCCAATTGCTGCAAGTGCTGCTTGTTGAGGCTCCCCAGTCGATGGATAGGACGCTGCAACCGGAAGCGGTTGCAATGCAGATTTATCGCTCTGATAAAGGCTCAATGCCTGCCAGAACTCCTCCACACTGGCAAAACGATCAACGCTATTGATCGCCATCGCTTTCTGAATAGCAGCAGAGACAGGACGTGGAATTGATGGAACCAGTTGCGTAACAGGCTCCAGAGGATCATGCTTTCTGCCGCCAATCTGTGCCATACGGAAGAAAGCATCGGTGGGAATAACACCTGTCAAAAGCACATAGAGCGTTGCAGCAAGACCATAAATATCGGTACGCGGATTGGTTCCCTTGTCGTATTGTTCTGGCGCTCCATATCCAGGTGAACAGCGACGTACCGCCGTTGTCGTGGCATCTATATTATATTCTTTCGCAATACCCAGATCGACCAGCACCGCTTCATCATTTGCCGTGGGAACAATAATATTGGCTGGCTTCACATCCCGGTGAATAATAGGCGGGTCTTGCTTATGCAGATAGCTCACCACATGCGAAGATCGGTGCCAGAATATCCAGAGCCTTCTCCACTGAGAAAGCGCTTCTCCGGCTGCTGGAGACGCAACATCTCTAAATTTGGCCCCTCAATATAATCCATGAGCATATAAGCTCGCGCGGACTTCTCATCCTCAAACACACGATACACACGCGGCAAGGCATGATGATCCAACCGCTTGAGCACCTCACATTCAAAAGCGAAACGCTCACGCTCCTGCTTGCTGGTATCAGTGATCTCTTTGAGCGCGAATAAATTTCCCCGCGTACGCTGATCGCGCACCAGATAGACAGCGCCGAAGCCACCGCGACCCAGCATATCCTCTATGATATAGCGCCCCTGAACAATTGTTCCATTTGGGAGGATAGCCTGTAGGTCTTGCACTATTTACCTCATTTTATTCTATTACTAATACATATAAAAAATAACTCCATTTTATACATCTGAAATAATAGACAAGCAAACTCCAACTTAGAAATATATCCTCTAAGATATATACGATTTACTCCCAATCATGTAGACAGAATCCATAACAAGACGATTAACAATCGCTATACGAGCCACATTTGCGCTCCGACCGTACAGGCAGATATTATAGCAGCCTATCTCTTGCCTCGCTTCTCGCGTCTCTCAAACAGGAGAGCCGAGAAGCGCAATCCTGATGCACATGAAGGTGATGCAGGCATATTAACGCTCGTTGCCCACTGGAAGGCGTGATCTTCCAGGTTCCAAAGCCACCAATAGCCTGGTTGCATTGCCCATTCTGTTGACTACAATACGTACCCGAGAGTGTACCATTCTGCTGAACCACTCCCTGGAAAAAGAGTGGCGCAATCGATCCATCGCCAGGAACCAGGAACTGAACTTTGTGATCAATGGTCACGCTACCATTGAAATTACCACTTCCTATCAAACCCTGTCCCACCGAAAAATAGCCACTAATGGCGGAGCCACTTTGCTGAATAGAACTCAATGACATTGTACTACTCGGTTGCCGGGCTTGTGAACTGATCGCTGATCCCTCCACTATAGCTTACCACGAGGTGCGGGTAGGTTGCTAGCAGGAGTGGGCGAAGGTAGGCGATGTGGGAATGGGCGTTGGATCAGTTATGCTAGTGGGTGTCGATTTTGACCGTGCTGTTGGTAGTCGGTGATGATGACTCTTAGACGACGATGATGCCTTTGAAGCAGGAACAGAAGTCCCTTCAGAAGGCAACCAGCCACTAAGACCGAAAAGTACTCCTGCAAATAACCCCACAAGAATCAAGAGAACCAACACCCATACAAAATGGAACAGGTCGCCGCGTACGATGTACACGCACCTGTGGGGTCTCATTGTGCACCAGTTCCTCTGAATCAGGGGCAACAGGAGGAGTAAGACATCAGCCGGACCGTGCTCATCAGCCAGATGGCTCAACGAGCGATTGAAGGCAAGGGCTCTTCTTCTACAATAGTATCCGGCTCCAATGCCTGCCAGAACTCCTCGACGGTTGCGAAGCGATCATTGCTATTGATAGACATAGCACGCTCAATAGCATCGGCAATATGTTGTGGTATCTCCGGTATAACAGTTATTAACAGGCTCCAGAGGATCTTCATGCTTGCTACCAAGTTGTGTCATACGGTAAAGCGCATCAACGGGCACACTATCCAGTTAATAGAGTATAAAAGGTTGCAGCCAGGCCATAAATATCGGTACGCGTATTTGTGCCACGCGCATAATGTTCTGGCGCTCCATAACCAGGCGAACAGTGACGCACTGCTGTCGTCGTAGAATCCTGGTCATATTCTTTGGCAATCCCGAAATCGACGAGCACCGCTCCATCCCCATCGCCTGCAAGCGGGACAATAATATTGGCATGGTTTAATATCACGATGAATAATAGGAGGCTGTTGTGCATGTAAATAGCTCATCGCCTCGACAATAGGGGCCAGAATCTTCATTACGCGAGGCAACGAGAAACGCTTCTCTGGCTGTTGCAGACGCAAACGTTCCAGATTTGGTCCCTCAATATAATCCATTAGCATATAGACGCGGCTGTTACGCTCGTCATCGAAAACTCGATAGACACGAGGAAGACCTGGATGATCGAGCCGCTTGAGCAGCTCGCACTCAAAGGCCAGACGATTGCGCTCATGACCGGTTGGATCAATCACTTCTTTCAGAGCAAACACATTACTTCTGACACGCCGATCCCGTACCCGATAAACGGCACCAAAGCCACCTTTGCCGAGCATCTCTTCGACGATGTAACGCTCGCGTACAACTTTTCCACGCGGGAAATTCACCTGTACTTCACGCATCCTCACTTCACCTCATTTTAAAAATAGGCTTTTGCATCCTTCAAAAGAGAAAACAATCAAAAACTATATATTGTCCACATTTTTAGAAACAACAGATACTATACTATATAAGGTAGAGAGCAGCACAACCCTTCTATTCTTTGCAAACATTGCACTTGACACTCCCTATTATCGCACAACAATAAAGGATGAGTTGCTATTCCCTTTTTTTAGTACTATGACTCTAAAAAGGCGAGAACTGAGATCTCTTCTGGTCGCAACCCATTAAGCGCTTCCAGAATAGCCTCTTCATCCTGCTCTTTCAAGGCATCTAGCAGAGAGCCATTCAGATAGCCATCGATTACTTCTGGATGCACATAACTTTTACGACAGATGGCGGGAGTATTTCCCAGGTGTTGCGCGGCTGTTTCGATAGCCTGTACAACATTTTTCTTAGCCTGTGTCTTCGTCTCATACTCACCTAGATCCTGCAAAGCACAGGTAGCGGTAACGGTACCCGCCCAGGTACGAAAATCCTTGGCTGTAAAATCCTGGCCCGTCACCTCGTGCAGATACGCATTGACATCATCGGACTCAACAGTTCTCTGTTGCCCATCCTCATCAATATATTGAAATAACTCCTGTCCCGGTAAATCACGACACCGCTTCACAATTTTTGCCAATTGGCGATCCTTCACATCGATACTATGCTCTTTACCACTCTTTCCACGAAACTGGAAACGCACAGTCGAACCCGTAATTTCCACATGCTCATCGCGCATCGTTGTCAGCCCAAACGAACCATTTTCACGTGCATACTCCTCGTTACCGATACGCACTGAAGTCGTATCGAGCAAGACGCACGATTGTTGCCAGGACTTTTTCTCGTGACAGACCTGAAAGTGCAAGATCGTGAGAGACACGCTCTCGAATGCCTGGTAGTGCCTTGCCAAATGCAACCATACGATCATACTTGTTCTCATCACGTATCTTACGCCAGAGCGGATGATAGCGGTATTGTTTACGCCCCTTTGCATCGCGCCCGGTCGCCTGGATATGCCCACGTGGATTGGGGCATATCCACACGTTCTTCCAGGCAGGAGGAATTCCCAATGAACGAATACGCTGCAAAACCTCTTCATCATGAAGCGGTTTCCCATCTAAGCCAATATAGCTGAAATGTTTACCAGCACGCTTGCGTACAATGCCTGGTCGGGTATCAGTTACATAGCGCAATCCCGCCGCACGAGCTGATGCTACCGGGGAAGCAATTGTATCAGTCTGCATATCTCTTTGGGCTGCATCACCCGTAAAAGTAGTTTGTGTAGTCATTTCAAACACCTCCAGAAATTAACCGACGACAATAGGGGTTCTTTCCAGAATGCCATCAGAGTTCCATTTCTTTTTATCACGTTGTACACCCTATTATTGTAGATAATGGCTTCGCAAAATGCTCGTTTCTCAACTTATTTTCCCTAAAGATCGCTATGCCTTTTTGATATTTGTCTTCTTCCTGGCAAGATCATACGTACTATAAGAAAGGCGTAGCCTATATATTAACACCAACCATTCTTACGCCACTTGATTTCATGTTTCATGCATTTATGGTGGATATGATGAACACACAGCTACTTGCCATCAAAGCTACTCAAATTCTCTTTATGGATGTGCAAGATGATTACAAAAATATTAGCCTTGCTCATTGGACGCGAGATGATCAAATATAAACGCGCTCAAGCACGGACACAGAAACTTGCCCGCCAGGAGGCACAACGTCGCATGAATGAATTTGTGAGCATTGCCAGCCATGAACTCAAAACGCCTCTGACAAGTATCAAAGGCAATATTCAGTTAATGGGCCGTAGACTCAAGGCCGATGCCGATACCATTCATTCAGTCGAAACACACCAATTGCTTATGGAGGCCCGCGAACTGCTGGATCGTACTGATCAGCAAGTTGGACGTCTCACTCACCTGGTCAATAGCCTGCTTGAGACATCACGCATCAATGCAAACACCATGGATCTACTCTTTGAAGCCTGTGATCTCAATGGGTTGCTACAACGAAGTGGTTCAGCGACCCGCGCTATGTTTCGGCAAAACGCACGGTCCATATCACTATTCCTGACGATAAAAGTATCATCGTCATGGCCGATATTAGTCGCATCAAACAGGTGATTATTCACTATCTCTCGAATGCACACAAATACTCAGCATATTGAGCGTCCTATCAGAATACACTTACGCGAAGAGGGATCGATGGCCTATATCTCGGTGAGCGACGAAGGACCAGGCATTCCAGCAAGTGAACATAGGCACATATGGGAACGCTTCTACCGTGTTCCCAGCATTGAAGTACTCAATAGCAGCGAAGTAGGATTAGGGCTGGGCCTGCATATCAGTCGCACAATCGTTGAACAACATCATGGACAGGTAGGAATACAAAGCATTCCGGGCAGCGGAACCACGTTCTGGTTCACCCTACCACTTTTGCAGGAAAGTTTAAATAAGTTATAACATCCTGCCTCTGCAATTGTCTCTATGACAGGTATAGTCCCGGAGCATCGCCGATCTGGGTCGGCAAGTTGCTCAAACTGGTCATAGGTGATATCCTGATCCGTTCCACTCCACAATTTTTCGCCGATCGTCTGTGCAGCAGGCTTGACCCTGGCATACACATCCGCATCACTGACAACGCTTCCCAACTTATCATTCCATTCCGCAAACATTGCTCCCAGCACATGAGGATCGTTCGCTGGCAAATTCAGATGCGGATTGGTAAAGTCGAAGATGTAGGGTTCCCATTTTTCATACAGAAGCCGGGTATCCAGATAATCATGGTAATATCCAGCCTTTGGGAACGATGTAGAGAAGATTATCATTCGAGTTGATGATGTTAAATCCCTGTTTCACCATCTCTACCGGATTGGCCCAGATATTATTCCATACATCAACAACTACATCGGTATTCACCTGGACAGGACTTTTCATCTCACTCAGACTACCCCATATGCGGATAGTTCGCCCCTGACGCTTCATATATGTATCATAGGTGTTAATATACTGTCTGTACCTGTCAGCATCACTAGCAGATATTCGTCGGCCCCTATACCTACCTGCCGCGTATCGAACCAGGGCAAGAACTCATTCCAGATGGCATTCATAAATGTATACGTTTGAGGATTACTCAGATCAAGGAAACTCTTTGATTCCTGCTTAGTTAGCCAGTGCGGGTCGATATTGTGTGAAAGCCAGCGCATGGGCGGGAGTATCGATCTCTGGTGTAATGGTAACCGCATGTTGTCTCGCAACATCTTGCAATTCGCGCATATCCTGCCAGGTATACGAGCCGTCTCTGGCCGCCAATCCTTTAAAACGTGCGCTATTCGAGACGAAACGCCGCATAGCTTGTGCATCCAATCCGGGCCATCACCACCACCAATCTCATTATCATTTAATGCAGCTGGAAGTCATTCATTTTGTACCACGACATAAGCTTCACATAATTTTCCAGCTCAGTCAGAGAAAAAAACTTGCGCCCAGCATCAAGCAGGAAGCCGCGCTCTTTATATTGCGGATAATCTCGTGCCATTCCCTTGACGATATGACTACGAGCGGGATCCTGCAACAGGATCTGCAACGCTGTACGCGTCCCATAGAAAACGCCTTGCGTTGTATTTGCGCGGATCGTGACCGCATCATCGCTGTCGAAGAGGTACCCTTCATCCCCAATACCGCATCATCGCTGCATTGAGGGTAAGAAAAAAATCACCCGGCTGGGTTGTATCCGTATTGATGATAGGAAGCAGATGTCCAGTTACCGAGAACAGATCGCTACGGAAAACATGGCGCCGTGTCCTGCAACGATAGAGGCATATAGAGGATCAACGTCAATATGGGAATTCGCTGTAAGCTAAAGGAGCCAGTACTCCCTTGCCATTCACGAAGGCTGGGAATAACCTCTGGCTTTCCATTAACAAGCACACTATTGGCTCCACTCAAATGCAGCAGGATGAAAAATGAGAAAGTAATCACTAACCCCGACAGCAGAATAATATACAATGGAAAGACGCGTTTCCTCAAATGAAACTCTCCTTTTCGCATATACGTATGTAATGACGGCACTTTCTATCTTTCAAACTGAATAGAACGCCTTCCTATGTAATTCGTACATTCAGTCTTATTGTCGCAGCTTTTCTCCCGTTACGCAACAGCAATAGGACTTTTTCTCCTTCCTCACGCCTGCAATCGAAAACTAGAATATAAACTCTTCTATAAAAAGATCTCCGGTCGCCCTGGCAACGCATGGTTATGTGAAATCGAGTTGTGTAATTATCGTCTGGTTGTTGTATTTCTTGTGTTTCTGTTGTACGCTAATACTCTGGTAGAAAATGTACAAGATAATTTGTATGGACTGGTTGAATTGATTGCAAGAAGGGAGTGTTGCGCACAGTGAAGTTCGCATTATTTGAGGTAGGAAGTCGCATACGTGTGACCAGTTATTGTCCTTTTCGGGGTCTCACTGGAACAGTAAGAACGGTAGATGTCATTCCCCAGAGCAGTCAACCTTATGGAATGGGTACCCCATTGTTTCTATTTGATTGATCTAGAAGGAGCATTTATCAAAGAACCTGTATGGTTTGAAAATGAGGAGGTCGAGTCTGTCTCGCTCCATGAAGGTACGATGATCCGCAGCGCGTATAGTAAAAAGAGTCAAGTTCAAGCAATATCGACGTGATACTCCTTGAACTTGACTTCAAACCAGGCAATCTTTCCCTTCACTTCCCCTGAAACCAACGAAGCAGATGAATTATGCTTCGTGCGAGAAACCTTCTAACGTCTGAATAACCTGTTGCAGGTCTTGTAAGCTGGCAAGCCTCGTCTGTTGATCGGCAAGTTCTTTTTCGAGATAGTGCAAACGATGCCGCAACTCCCGTGATCCTGAAATTGGTTGATGACGCAATGCAGTAAGCTCAGGAGAGAGTAGCGCAATGCGTTTCCGATAGTTCTCAACCTGCGTTTCAATGACTGCCTTTATCTGAT
This sequence comes from uncultured Chloroflexia bacterium, assembly GCA_963731415.1. Taxonomy (GTDB): domain Bacteria; phylum Chloroflexota; class Ktedonobacteria; order Ktedonobacterales; family Ktedonobacteraceae; genus JACDAE01. Next base: position 67,411 of record CAVSVN010000007.1, on the reverse strand, counting down.
CCGCACTCAGTTGCATCGCATTGGTTCCTCATGATTTCTCTACATCTTACGCTGACAGCGTTCCATATGAGCGGCTCAGTCCACTCAATACTATATATACGCCAGAGGAACCTGACACGGTTCGATCAAAGACAGATATTATGTAACACTACCACGTTAAATACACCGTCTCCTCATGTTTAAAATCATAGAGTGCAACAATCTTGCGTTGTGCATTCTGGCTCAGAAAAATTGCCTCACGCCGGGCATCTTCCAGACAGGAATAAATAGCAGTAATGTCAAGATAGCAATTCCCTGTACTGGGATTAATCCAGGTTCCCAGCCAGCAATCAGGCTCCTTTAAACAGCCTTCATTGATAGAAATAAATGTCGTTATCTGCTGTGGTAGGTTAGTTCCGGGAGGAAGAATTACTGTCTTATCGGGATATTTAGGGATGCCCCATGCTTCGCTTGAAGAAAAAAACTGATGGGTATCAATCTTAGAAGTCACACCACCCCGCTCTATCGTCGCGATACATACCTCCAACACATATTTTTCGAAATATAATCTTTCCAGGCGCGTATGAGAGGCCGCAACACTCTTATGCGCCACGGCCTCCTCTGGCGACCAGATCGATGGCGTAGCAATTTGCGTCATCGAAACTTCCTCCCGATGATCATCATATTAATGTGAGCACATTTCTTTTTACCACGTCTAGAGGAGCCACTTATTTACAAGCAATTGACCTCTATTACACTGAATTTAAGTATAACACAAGTGAAAACTAACTTATTTCAATTTCGGATAGCAGATCGTCAGCCGTAACCGAAGAGGAAATGAATCACTTCTTTTAATGCCATGCTGGGCAAGTCAAGAATAACCCTCTCTGCTATGATAGAGAGATTGGACACAAATATTCGTGACTTAGCTATGCATGACAATAGGAAAAAGAAGGTGTAACCATCCCAGGAGCAATCTGTATGCTGTATAATAGGGATACCACTCTTCCGTTCACGGGCGATGAATACAACGGAACTCGATGAAACAAGTTCGTAAGAAGAGAGAACCGTTCGTCAGACCCAACTTGCATGAGTGGATAAAAACGTATGCCGATCGGGTAGCTAGAAAAACAACAAGTATGGAGCCAGGACAAGCGGTACAACTTGAACATATCCTCAGGCATGTATCGGTTGGGGTGGCAATTCTCAACTCTACCAGCCTGCATATTCGCTATGCCAATCCCTATATACTTGCCTTCCTTGATGAGCCCTGGTGCTATCAAAATGTCGTAGGCCTACGTGTGGATGAAGTATTACCAGCTCAGATATGCGACATAGCCTCCCATTGTTACGACAGGTAAGTGAAAGTGGCCAGGCCCTTCATTATGCAGAAGTTCCCTACGAAGGTAGCCTTGAGACGCGCGGACGAACCTACTGGCACATCTCTATTGAGCTTTCAACGACGCCTCAGGGCGAAACTTCGGTTGTGGCAGAGGATCAACAACCTGAACTGCTTGTGGTTGCTGAAGATGTGACAGATAAGGTGCGCTCACGCCTGCACTTACAGGCCACGCATTCTATTACCTCCGCCATTGCGGGTCCATCAGCTTTACATCATGTCCTGGATCGTATCCTGCAAGCACTACAAGATCTGGTGGGCGCAAATCGTTGTGCCGTTTTGTTGATCGACACATCGACAGGAAGCGGCGAGTTGCAAGATATAGGAGAATTCGAGGACGTAGGACGCACGATACCGGAGACGCGCAGAGTAACCATCGCGGCCCAGAAAGGCATTCACACTCATTCTGTCGGATGGCATCCTTTGATCAACAGGAGAATACTCCTCGGTCAGGTTATGCGCGAGCGGGAAACGCTCGTTTTCACTGATACAAGCACCATTCCGAATATCGACCTGCCCTTTCTCGACGATGATGGCAAGTCACGGCGACCAGGCTCAGTCCTCTGTGTTCCCATCTTCGAACCCTACCTGGTTGGTGCTGAGAGTGTGAACAGCGAACACACCCGGCCTGCCACAACCAGTGTCCTCGGCACTATCGAAGTCTACCACCGCCGTCCACGCGGCTTCCCAGTCGAAGAGGTCGAACTCTTGCAACGGTTCGCACAACAAGCAGGACTGGCAATTCAGAATGCGCGTCTCTTCCGCAGCATTGATCGCCTCGCACGTACCGCTAATCGCAATGCACGTCAGAAAGAAAACGTGATGCAGGCCATCCCTGATGCTGTCGTGATCTTTGATCCACGCTGGCGCATCGCCGATGCCAATTCTGCCGCACGCAAACTTTTCGGCTGGTCGGGCACGCTCATCGGCCTCACCATCAAACAGGCTATGGCACGCAGTAAGGCGCTCTTTCCCCCCGAGCTGACAGCCGTACCTGACCTTGCAGGGGAACTCGAACAGCGTGCCATGACGGAACAGATTGATGAAGTAAAAATCGTGGGTGCTGACGATCAACTGTATACCATGCTCTGTTCTTATACCCCCATTCAAGATGAGGAAGGCGACCTCTTCGCCTTTATCATTATCTTTCACGATGTTACCGGACAGGCCGAAGCACGCGAACGCATTGAAGCCGAAGTGGTGGCACGAACTAAAGAACTGGCACAACGCAATGAAGCTCTCAAGGAAGCTAAGGCGGCCCAGGAACTGCTCCTGGATCGCCTTCCCTCAGGAGTTATCCTGGTTTCAGCACAGAATAACACGATCAGCGTGATCAACAATCACGCTATCCAAATTCTACAGAGTATGGGCCTCCCACTTGCCCCCTCTAATGATCCCGCTACCGCTGCCGGACTGGCAATTGGTCTGCATTATGAACCATTACTGCGTCAGTTGACCGTCTATGGCACATCTGGTGCAGAGACTCCATTCGAGGAACAGCCACTATATCGTGCACTCCATTTTGGAGAGGCAAGCGAAGCAGAATTGCATGGCACAAAAACAGATGGCCGTCCGATCTACCTGCTCGTCAATTCAGCTCCATTGCGCTCACCTGATGGAACTATTGCCAGTGCAATCCTGGTCTTGCATGAGATCAGCCGCATGAAGGCTCTTGAACATGCACGCGAAGATTTCTTCACCACGATGGCTCACGAACTGAAAACACCCTTAGCAAACATACGGGCCCACCTGACCGCGCTGCTCTCTGACGATCTCCAATGGTCAGGTGAAGCCTGGCACGACATGTTAGAGACCGCCGATGAGCAAACTGAACGCCTGGTGGGAATGGTCAACAGTTTTCTTGATGCCTCTCGTGTTGAGGCAGGAGCACTGCGACTCGAATTTGAGGCTATTCTTTTACCAGAACTATTGGAAGACCTGCAAGAACGCCTGGAGGCGCTCATTACCTCATCAGGACGGCACCTGCAGATCACACTACCAGAACACCTGCCCGCACTACGGGGTGACTACGAATTGATTCTCATCGTGCTCACCAATCTGTTGAGCAACGCCTTCCGCTATGCACCCGAAGGAGATGTCGTCCTGCTAGAAGTGCAACCAATCATCGAGAAAGGGGGAAAACAGCCATTAGCCGTGACATTGAGTGTTACAGATCGAGGACCAGGCATGAGCCAGCAGCAGCAGATGGAGCTATTCATGCGCTTCAGCACCTTCGCCGCCATGCGTCGTCCAACCGTCGAGCGACCGGGGCAACCAGTGCCAGAGCGACGACGAGGTGCTGCACGCTGGAGTCCAGCTACTGGTCTGGGTTTATATATCAGTCGTGGCATTATTGAAGCCCACAACAGTACATTAACGCTCAGGAGTAGTCCAGGTCAGGGTGCCACCTTTGCCTTTACCTTGCCTGTATTCGCTGGCAAAAAAGAGCAAGAGAGCGAAGAAATCTTATCATAAAGCAAGTTGAAGGGATGCAAGAACGATGTCTACAGCAGCGGAGAAAAAGGTTCGGATCCTTTGTGTTGAAGATGATCCACAGATGCGTACATTTTTGCTCGCACAATTGAAGGCACGCGGTTTCAACACTCAGGCCGTACGAGATGGAGCTCAAGCTATCGATCTGGCAGCAATTTTCCAACCACAACTTGTCTTGCTCGATCTCTCCCTCCCATCACTTGATGGTTTATCGTTTTTGCGCCGTTTACGCGAATGGAGTGGAGCGCCAGTCATTGTACTATCGGCACATGACGAGGAACCAGTAAAAATTCGCGCCCTGGACCTGGGTGCCGACGACTACCTCACCAAACCATTTAGCCTCAATGAATTGTTAGCACGCGTACGTGTTGCACTTCGTCGTGCCGAAGAAACAGCACGACTGCGTAGCAACGCAACTGGAAACGAAGGTCAGCGTCCGAGCTACCATTGCGGAGGAGAAAATGGCCTGGAAGTCGATTTTGCACATCGAACTGTCCGCTCAAATAGCCAGGAAGTGCATCTCACTCCAACCGAATACGATCTGCTATGTGAGCTTGTACGCAATGCTGGCAAAGTACTGACGCACCGGGAACTCCTGCAACGCGTGTGGGGACCAGACTACAGCGGTGAAAATACATATCTACGTACCTTCGTACGCCATCTGAGACGGAAGCTCGAACCTGATCCGTCACAACCACGTTTCCTGCTCAATGAACTGGGCGTAGGCTACTTTGTACCACCACCTGACCCAGACGAACTTTGAAGCAATTTATGGCAAATTCACAGCATTTTCACACACGAGAAAAGATATTCACGCAATTATCACCAGAAATTGGGTATGCTCTTCACAAGAGATACAGGTCATCCTCTCTACGTCGTACCGGCGGCGCTGCCGCACCGCAGCACAGAGAGTTACGCTTAGCGGAAGCAGGGTGTCAGTGACATATAACAACGACACTGCCAACAAGCCGGTCAACGGCACGATGAGTTTGTTAGATGGACTTGCAACACTTGCAGACTCTGCAAACACGCAGCCCGAAAACAAACAAGAGGAACCCACTATACATATTTTAGTGGTTGAAGATGACCTCGCCCTCGCCAGATTGGAGGCTGGCATCTTGACCGCCCGCGGCTATGCCGTCGCTGCTGTTCACGATGGAGAACTGGCTATCGCCACTCTTCGTCATTCAATTCCTGATCTTGTAGTGCTTGACCTTGAACTCACCGGTAATGTACAGGGATGGGATGTCTTACAGGCCCTACGCAATTTCGCCTCCATACCAGTGCTCCTTACCACGAGTTCAACAACAGCCGTGCGTGCATCCATACGCCTTCGCGGTGAGACCCGCTCTACATTGGATCACTTGCCTAAACCATATCCAATGCAGACCCTTCTTAAACGAGTTGAGCGTATGTTAACGGCAGCACCTCAGTAGTTGTTAGCGAACCTGAAAGGAGTTTCACACATGAAAGAGGATCGTGAAATTTTACGCAAGGGCGGTTTTGCTGAACATGAAATGAAGCAATTGAGTAAGCTCCGCAAAGACTATTCTGAGAAAGAGAAGCAGCTCGCCGCTGCCGATCATCGACGCCTGGAATTTGTACGCTGGCTGGTAAGCACCGGAAAACTCTCCGAACAGATCGCGTCATAGCTTCACACAGTCAACACCTTCAAAAAGAAAATGAAACGATGTACCGGAAGGCTTTATCCCTCACCCGGTACATCGTCGTCTTCTCTCGTCATTCCATTCCTCTCGTCATCCATTACGAGCAAACACCTATGGATCACTATCTATCTATGAAGGCCGTTGCGTCTTATTGTGTGCGATAAGACCTTCCACGTCATCCCAGGTCATTTTTCCCATCTCCTGCGGTAAAGGAAGGCCTGCAACGGTGGCAAGGATATCATCAACCAGTGTGGCAGGTGGCTCTATCTGCAATAACTGACTGAACAGCTCATCAATTTCATCCTCCTCCGACGACATATCCTCTATACTATCGGCCAAAAGCATCTGTGTTGAATACATCTTACTTGCTCCCTCTTATGTCATTCATATCGTTCTCTTATATAGCACGAATAACATAAGAAAAGAGTTTCACTTTCCTCAGATTTCTTATCCAAATCACACATTCTGAGAAAAAGCTTAGGAAGCCGTCGATGCCTGTTGCGGACGCCACTGGGAAGCAAGAGCAGTTCGCAGAAGAGGTCGAGCACGTTGGAAATACGTTTTCGCAGTCGCCTCTGGCATATTTAATGTTTTTCCAATTTCAGAGAAGCTTAACTGACCAGCATAACGCAAGAGTACTACTGAACGGAACTTCGGCGGCAACGCCTCTATCGCGCTCCGTAGTGAGCTTTGAAGATCATGGCGCTCCGCAATCTCCTCAGGCAACGGACGTGTATCAGGCATGATCGCTAATGGTGACAGATCATCCTCATCATTGGCTGACTCCAACTCAGAGAAGTGGATGGCACGTTTGCGCCGTAATTCATCTAGACAACGATTACGAGCAACCTGGAACAACCACGCTTTCAGCGGCTCCCCGGTCCGTAATGTTGGCATGGAAATATATAATTGCAGGAAGACTTGCTGGGAAACATCACAGGCCAGATCATAATCACTAAGACAATGACAGATAAAGTTGAACAGTGGAACATTGTAGCGCCGTACTAGCGCCTCAAAAGCTCGCTGGTCACCAGCCAGTGCCTGCTGTACCAGCGTCCCATCAGAAATTTCGGGTGCCTGTATTTTTGTGCGTTCTCGTACTTGCATTGTTTCCATCCTCGCTTTCTTTCATCTCCCATAGCATAAGTTTTTCTAGTAGAAATAGCAAGCATTTTTGGAGCTTATAAGCTCTTCCGTAATGCACTCTAAGCTGAAACTAAACTATATTAAAGCAAGGGGGATTCTTCTTAAGGAAGAGGAAATTCAATTACTTATCCAATTCTCAGGCGATTCTTATCTTCTCTTAATCTATGAGGCTTGAAGAAAGCGGGAATAGGCTCCTCAACGGGGCGCTCTGTCTGTAATACGTATCAGGGAGGATAAAATGATACACTCTGCACACACCAAAAATTAAGGAAAAGGTCAGCATGTATCATCCAGAAAATGGATGATCTTAAAGTTTTCTAAGCTTTCATTCAGATTTTATGTAAAGGGTTAGAAGCGCCCGAAACCGCTCGGGCTGAGCAACCGATTGATAAACTGATTGGCGACCCGCTTATCAACCCGCTTCCCAATACGAACAAGCAGAACATTGGCCGGTTCCATACTGACATTGGGTTCAGTAGTGGGATATTCAACAAAGCCCTGGGTGCTAAAAAGATGGGTGATCAACTGGCGATAACGGTACAGAGAAATGCCAAGGTCTTCAGCATCCCAATGCCAGGAGAGACCAATAGCGAAGAAGATCATATCTTCCAGGGCATCCAGTTCCAATGCGAAGGAAAGCATATTGCGTGCAATTCCACATCCACGCCAGTTCGTACTGACCTCAATGGCAACTTCATAGAGGCTTTCGATCCCTTCCCACCATTCATCCGCAGGCGCAATCGTGACCTGCCCAACAATTTCTCCCGCAGGTGTGTGGGCCAGCGTCAACGCACAATCTGAACTATTAGCAATATCAAGGAGCAGTTGATGCTCACGTTCAGGAAGGCGTGCAAAGGCATGCAGACCGCTATCAGCACTGAGGCGCTCCACCAGCGAGGGAGGACAGAAGTCACGTAAGAGAATTGAGCCCTTCGTTGTCTCTAACGTTTTTGTACGCGAGGGTGATGATTCATCCTTATTTATATGCAATAGATCAAAAAGATCTGCTAACGGCGAACGCTGACGCGGCGCAGGAAAGGCATGACGCAATGATGAAGGAACAACCAGGTTACGCAAGAGCGTCACGGTCTGCCTATTGGTGTGAGCGATCCCCCAACGACGCGGCTGAGGAGAGAATTCATCGGCACGATCCATAAACGTCGTCGGGAAGTCCGTTGGTGATGGCGTTTTTCCCATCAACTCCTGGGCAACCTCTTCCTGCTCATGCGTAGCTATCCAGGCCGGACGCCAGCGCTCAATCCATTCCTGCGGCAAAGCATCCGGTACTTCTTGTTCTGACATCTCAGCCCATAAAAGACTCCAGGCACGCGGCACTACCCGATAGAGATCATAACCTCCACCACCTAGAGCAACCCAACGCCCACTACAATAGGTATGAACCAGCTGATGCGCCAGCTTCATCTGCGCAGAAATGCCGCGCATAGTCAGGCTCAGGTGCGTCAAAGGATCCCAGCTATGCGTATCGCATCCATGTTGCGTCACAATCACATCAGGTGCAAAGAAGGTTACAACAGGTGAGAGTACAGCATACATCGACTCGATATAGGAATCATCCTCTGTAAATGCCTCAAAAGGCATATTCACAGCATAGCCACGCCCACTCCGATTGCCAAGTTCGAGTACATCGCCTGTACCAGGGAAAAGATAGCGTCCGGTCTCATGCAATGAGATCGTCATCACCCGTGGATCGTCATAAAAGGCACGCTGAACACCGTCACCATGATGCGCATCAAAATCGATATACAGCACTTTGGCTTCAGTTGAACGCAGAATATGAGCAATAGCCACCGCTGCATCATTATAGACACAGAAACCAGATGCACGCTCAGGCCACGCATGGTGCAATCCACCCGCTGGATGAAATACATGCAGAGGACGCTCCTCTTCATGCGTAAAAGTTCCGCCTTCAGGTAAGCCCATTACCGCACTTAAAGCAACCAGCGTTCCACCAGCAATACGTGCCGCAACTTCATGCATAGCAGGCAAAGCAGGCGTATCACCATCATCAAAACCGTAGTGTAAGGCGAGTTGTGCCAGTTCATCGCTTTCACCTGCCCTAAGAGCTTCGTTCAGCGTACTTAGACGTTGCACGGCAGCAATATAATCAGAGGTATGAATCAAGCTCAACTCTTCGTTCGTAGCGCTTCGTAGCTTCAGTCGCGTCTGCTCATTATTGGCGTGCCACAAATCAGCAGACTCCAATAAATCTATCATAGCTTGCAGACGTTTAGGATTTCAACGGGTGTTGTGGTCCAAAATCATAGCTTAACTCTTCCGCCTCAAAAATCAGGCGTGCTTTTTGCTGAGAAAGTTGTGGACTAGGCATAGCTTTCACCTTCTACCATGGGAGTACCAAAGGAGAACTGGATATTCTCAGCTTTAAAGCGCATCAATAAAGGAGTGGGATTAATCGTTCCCAGGCGCAAGGTAGCAACACGAATGACCCCATCAGAATCAGGAGAAGCAATGACGCTGCGTATATGCATATGTAGCTCGGATGCCAGAACCAGAGCACGCCCAAGAGTTGCTACATTCCCACCCGGCAAAAGAATATCCAGTTGCATGCCTGGCTCCAACGCACCCATCACGCGAGCAAGCGCCAGCAGGAGATCGCTGCGTGTAATCAGGCCGACCAGCATATCCCTGCTCTCACCATCAACTAACCCATAATCCACAACTGGCAGATAATTTAGATTACGGTCAACGAGCATCTGTGCAGCGGCAGCAACACTTGTCGTCGGCGTCACGCGCAGCAATGCACGATGCATCACATCAACGACACGCCGCTCCTGCCAGGGCTGTTGCGGATCGTCAGCTCCCTCTTGCTGTGCCAGAGCCACCGCCAGATCGATATCTTGCGCCGTGAGTAATCCTTCCAACAAAAGAACATTCCTACTTTTCTCGCCCTCCAACTGATGTGAAGTGACGCCACTAACCATGCGGGCAACTGGAAGATGGTGAAATCCATGTTGACGCAACAGATTTGCGGCATGCGCCAGAGTAGTATCAGGCGTGACTGTTACCAATTTTGTTGTCATAATGTCATTTACTATTAGCATGGCATATGCTCTCGCGCTATGGTACGTCTCACATCTTCTCCTTTGACACTTCCCCGCTTGAAAGACGGGGAATTCTTCCTTCATCCAGGGGACTTGCTCACACGTCTTGCGAATCGGCAAGTAGCGGTCCCCTGTCCAGAAGCGTTGCGTAGGTGGCATTCCCCACAGGTTTCCGTGTGCCCCACGGTACCCGGAGCCAAGAGCAGGTGCCCGGCTGAGAAGAGCAATACCGAGAAGCTTTCGATCCGTGAGGAAAGAGTGCGCGTCTCTTGACCACAAGAAACTGTTACGCCGCTTCTCGCTCTTTGCGAACGGTTGCCCTCTGTTGTATCTACTCCTGGGAGTTTACTCCTCTTTCGCGAGATACGCAAGAGAAAACCCGTTTTTCCCATCGCGCCACCAAAAGGAAGAGCCATTCATCCCCAATCTGAAGACGCGGGGCGCATCTCGGCTCGTTCAGTGTAAGGCAAGGGTCTGGCATTCAGAATGACTACGTTTTTATGATAGCATAACGTTCCAGAGATACCCATAGTGTGCGGTCACAGAGGAGTCTCAAATACTGTGATACCCCCTATTATCTTGTTGTGGTTGCACCCTCGCCATACTATTGTATACTTCTCTAGAAACACCCAGATAGATAACAACTATACCAGTAGAGGAGCTATATCATGATCGATAACGAAGACACTCCCACTATGCAACGTCCCCAGTTGCCAAAAGAGGACAACAACTCTACGCTAATCCAGGTACCCTCTCCTTCATCTGAGCCTGACGAAGCGCACAATGCAACACCATCCTCTGAACCAACAAACGAAGCGATAGGACAATCCCCTACCATCTCAGGTGAAGATACAGAAGCTACAGAGGAAACAACTTCCACAACCGAACAGAGTCCTGCTCCTACTTCGTCAGAACAGGCAGACGTACTTCCTTTGTCTGCACCCACCATTACCGTTCCTACAACAGTGACTCCAGCACCGCAGGGATTGCCCTATGCTAGCGTTGAGGATCTCCTGGCGTTGCATATCGTGAGTGATCCACAAATTTCGCCGGATGGCTCACTCATCGCTTTTACAATGCTACAGAGTGATGGCACAACAAATACGACCAGCAGTGCCGTCTGGCTTGTGAGCAGTAGCAGCGGAAAGATGAATGCACCCTGGCAGATTACAAGTGGCGAACAGCATGATACAACACCACGCTGGTCACCCGATGGCCGCACTCTGGCTTTTTTGAGCGATCGTACTGGAACAACACAACTCTACCTGCTACCCATGCGTGGAGGCGAGGCACAGCAAATAAGTACATTTGCTCACGATATAACCGAATATAGCTGGCGAGCTGATGGACGGGCGCTCCTGATTCATAGTGCCTGGGGTCCCTCTGATGAACATTCAACAACTGATGGAAGTGGAGTCGAGGTCTTCACACGCCTGGACGCTCATTGGGACGGACAGGGATACAAGCAGAGACGTTATCAACAACTCTGGTTGTTGCCATTGGAAGGTTCAGCCACACGCCTGACTTCCGAACCAGTCGACCTGGAACAATCATGCTGGTCACCCGATGGTACGGAGATTGTTTTTTGTGCCAACCGTCGTCCTGATCCCGATCTGAGTGCCAGTCGCGCCTTATGGGTCTTGATGGTTGCAACAGGACAGATGCGCCGCCTGACCGCAGAGGATGGCCTGGCACAGGTACCTTCATGGTCGCCAGATGGACGAGCGATTGCGTATCTCTATGCAGGCGATCAGACTGAAGCTGGCAACATGTCTCCCTGGCTCGTACTGGCAGATGGCAGTGATGCAGGTTATCCTATCGTACAGGGTGCTGAGGAGATTACCTGTCAGACCTGGGTGATCGACGAATTGAGGAGCGAATGGTTGCCTCAACTACAGTGGTATCCAGACAGCAAGTTCCTCCTTATACCAGTGCAGGAACGTGGACAGGTCCATCTGTACCACATCGATAGGGAACAGAATCAACTTGTACGCCTGACAACAGGCAATGGACGTTATCTCAGCCCGCAACTCAGTAAAAATGGACAGGCGATTGCGCTGATACGCGCCGACTGGTTTACTCCCGGCGATGTCTGGAGCATGGATAGCACAGGCAAAAACCCACGGAAGCTGACAGGAGTCAACGATACATTTCTCAGAAGTCACCAGTGGATACGTCCACGGCGCATTAGCTGGAAAAGTTTCGATAATCTGGAGATTGAGGGCTGGCTTTATATGCCAACTCTAGCAGAAAACACAAAAGCACCGCTGATCCTTGCCCCTCACGGTGGACCATCTCTGGCCTGGGGAGACGCGTACGTCCACGAGTTCCAGGTACTGGCGGGTCGCGGATACGCAGTTCTGGCCGCCAATCCACGTGGTAGCGCAGGCTATGGAGAAGCATTCAGCCGCAAAATCGTGAATGATTGGGGAGGTGCTGATTTTCGTGATCTGATGGCAGGACTCGATTTTGTTCTTGCCACGGAAGCTGTAGATGAGAACTGCCTGGGTATCGGTGGATTGAGCTATGGTGGGTATATGACCAACTGGGCCATTACCCAGACGCCACGCTTTAAAGCTGCTGTCAGTCGCAACGGCATCAGTTCCATTGCCAGCGCATCACTACTCTCAGATCAGACGATCTGGTTCAATCTATCGATGAACGACTCTGAACTGCAACACAAACGCTCGGCGCTGACCTTTGCCGATCGGATTACCACACCACTACTCCTGCTACACAGTGGGAACGATCTACGTTGTCCCTTTAGCGAAGCCTTGCAACTGTTTGCAGCGTTACGTCGGCAGAAACGGACCGTCGAACTGGTGCGCTATCCCAACGTCAGCCATCTGATGGACTGGCCCACTAATGGCACGCCGCAGCAGCGTGTAGACCGACTGCGGCGCACCATTCAATGGTTCGCACACTTTTTACGCTAAAGCAACATTACTTAGAAATGAAGAGCTGTACAATATAGAAAACGGAGGCCGCAGCTAGAAAGAAGCCGTAGCCTCCCGTCAAAGCACGGGAGACTGCCGACGCGCCCGCACGCGGACGAATACAATATAAAGCTGTTCGCGCGGTGACCACCAGAATGCCGACCAGCAATAAAAAATTTAGAGCTCTGATAGGAAACGCACCATTAAAGAGCGCAAAGGTCAGGACAATGGCCCCAAATGCCAGAAGAGCACCGAGAATATCCAGAGCCGCCGCTCCCATAAAAAACATTTCATCAAAAGAATGTGAAAGCAATCTAGGCGTCATACGCATAATGATAAGTAATCCCCCCACATATGCGATGATGCTTACCAGTACCCATAGAAAACTCTGCATATATCTTATCCCCACACAAATTTTTGTTCTATTTTCGCCTGGTGCCATTGTATCATGTTCGTATAGGACTTGCACAGGCTTGTTTCATCGCACTCCCTAATATTATGCATAAAAAATATACGCATATGACCTATATTAAGCACAACAAAATGTACCGATACAGGTAAAAAAGGGATATATTCAACATAGCTATTTTCTGGCATATGTGCTACAGTATGACAAGAAAACAGAGTGATGCGAGGTCAGGCACTGATGGCAGAACTGGTCTGGAAAGGCAAACAGCAGCCTCACAATGAAAATATGTTCACCGCTCAGGGACAAACAATCCTTCAGAACTCACACCAGCCTCAACTGATGACCAGTGGGTATTATCTTGCATCACAAGAAGTTCCTTTCTTGCTTTCCCACGAGTGGCATAATCGTCTCATTCAGGGAGACAAAAGTGAGGTGCTTCCAGCTCTACTACACGAGTTTAGTGGAGCCATCGACCTTATCTACATTGATCCTCCCTTTATGACGGGACGAACATTTGGCAATGGGTCCGAGGTGGCCTATCGCGATACCTGGAACAATGATCAGGATAGCTACCTGCAATGGCTTTATGAAACGCTCCATCTCCTGTATATGCTCCTGGCACCCGATGGCAGCCTCTACGTCCACCTTGATTGGCGTGCCACTCATCATGCACGTATCATTCTGGATGAGATCTTCGGCTCCAACCTTCAAATGGAGGGTGCAGGCTTCAAAAATGAAATCATCTGGTACTATCAGTCAGGCGGACGCTCGAAAAAGTATTTTGCGCGTAAACATGACAGTATCTTACTCTACACAAAATCAGGGCAGTACTGTTTTCATAGTGAAAGAATTGGTATCCGACGAGGTACTCAAAAACGTAATCATATGCGAAAGGAGGTAGGAGTCGATGGTCGGATCTCGTGGAGTATCCGCTCAGCGGGTCGCATCTACACCTACAGCGAAGACAGCACCATGTCAGTAGAGGATGTCTGGAGCGACATCAGCCATCTACACCAGCGCGATCCCGAACGCACAGGATATGCCACCCAGAAACCTGAGGCGTTGTTGCAACGTATCATCCAGGTTTCTTCTGAAGAACAGGATCTTGTGCTAGACTGCTTCTGTGGTAGTGGCGTGACTCCTGTCGTTGCGGAAAAACTTGGACGGCGCTGGATTGCCTGCGATCAAAGTACGCTGGCAATCTCTACCACCCGCGACCGCTTACTAGCAACACAACAATTGCAACCTTTTACGCTGCAATACGTGGAAGAAATAGATGATGCTCCTCGTATTCCATCAGGAGATTAACAGATGGGTACGCAGAAACCCATACTCTACTAGAACGCCTGGCAAACAAGCAGGCAATATAAAAGGCAGGCAAGAAGAGAAACTATGCTTGAATTACTGGAACAATTATTCAGACAGGTACGTTCATACGCACAATCGGAGCGGTACGATCGACAAGAGGTCTATCAAGAGTCACCCCGGCACACAACGATGCAGTTTGATCGCGATGCAGAAGATATGATCATTAACGGACTTGTCGAAAGCGGTATTGGATTTGAAGTCACTACCGAAGAAAGGCCCACCTTCTCTACCGCCCCCGACCCACAATACCGCATCGTCATCGATCCTATTGATGGTTCACAAAACATGTCGCGCGGCCTTATGACTGCGGCTATTGCACTGGCGGTTTTGCCAATTGATGCGCCCGTTCTGGCAGAAAATGTACAATGGGCACTGGTTGGAGAACTCTTCAGCGGTGCCGTCTACCAGGCCGCACAGGGCAATGGAGCGTTTCGCAATGGCCGCCGCTGCCAGGTCGGGACGGTCAAACATATGAAAGATAGCCTGATCGGCCTCAACCTGGATGGGCGCGATCACCAGGCGCTACGCGCACTCTTGCTAGAGAAACCTGGTTTCGGAAGCATACGCCGCACCGGTAGCGCCGCGATAGATTGTGTCTACGTTGCTAGTGGAACCTACGATGCCTACATAGATGTGGGTGAGTTAGTAACGGGCGAATCCTTTCTCGCCTCATTAAGTATTGTTCTGGAAGCGGGCGGAATTGTAAGCGACCAGGAAGGTAAACCATTACAACCAATTAAAAATCTGACCGATGGCTATTCCATTGTCGTCGCAGGCACCAGAGAACTCCATCATGAGATTCTCACAAAGTTGCAGGTAAGCAAACACGCTTGAAGCAGTTCATTTATTTGGACTCTCATCAGCTAAAATTTTCTGGCACAGGTTAATGCATTCATCGCAGATATGAACGTTTTTAGGCCCATCGGCCAGGAACTTCACCTGCTTTTGCTGCTTCCCACAGAAAGAACAGACGTTTTTCTTCTGCTCAACAGGCTCTGTATTGTTTGTATACTCTATACCAGCAAACGTTGCGATGCATTGATCGCAGACATACACATGACCAGGGCCAGCGATCAGTCGATTCGTCTGATCCTGGTCTTTCCCACAGAAAGAACAAAAATAGGAATATTGCGCTTTTCGTCTCATAGAAACATCCTCTCTTTGCACGAAGAGGTACAATTCCTTTTTCACCTCAATAATGTCAGCTATTATTATCACAAAATAACTGCTTTACAGCAATCTATCTCTTGTTACCTTATCTAGCAATTGTCAAACGTTCATTTCGATTCTCCACCGACGCACCACATACACGCGCAATGCGAGCAGCCAATGATGGTTCACCCCACCGACTACGATATGGAGAACGTGCAACATTTGACAACGCATGTAACCCCTCGCACGTACGACTCCGCCCGATCCACAATACAACCAGTGCATCCCCCGCATAACAGACGCGCCTCTTCTGTTTATCCAACAAGACCAATAAGGAGCATCCGCCTATTAAGACTATAAGAATAGAGACGAGAGGGCGATTGTGCAGAGCGTAGAACAGGGCAGTAAACGCACCAAATAAGACGAAGCTAGCCAGCAAGAGATAGATCAATAGCGCCTTCTTTAGAAGTTGATAGCGTGCAATTCCGGTTGCAAGCAGCACATTGAGGCCCGATGCTGCCAAAGAACGTTCGGTATCTATGGGCAATAACAACCTGATCGGCTGCCTCCTTAGAAAAGAGATGTGAACAGCAGGCGCTCGTAACTTTCTTTTGAATGTACAGTGCAGCAGCGAGGATGGATAGGAGATACGTGCATCGTACGCAACGTGATTAAAAGCAGTGCGTACATACTCTGGAACAGGGCGCAGAGCTACATGAAACCTGGGACGATGCATACGCATAATAGACCTGCGCAAACGCATATTTCGTCTTGCTGGTTTATTCATTTTGCGCTGCAACTGTTGCCAGGCATCCTGCGACAGCGGTTGTTCACGCAAACGAGGGCCATAATATGCTGCGAGGCGCTGTTCCAGATCAACGTTCTTATTTGTGTGTTTCTGTTTATCTGATGAGTGCTGCACGATACCTTACCTCTCCTCCCTCTCTGCTTCTAATAGTATACGAAGGCGCTCACGAGCACGGTTCAGGCGCGATTTGACGGTTCCCACAGGCCATCCCAATACCTGTGCAATATCGACTTCGGTTAGATCGGCTCCATAGCGTAAGGCAATAACACGCCGCTGATCCGAGTTAAGCTGAGCCAGCGCCTGCTGCACCTCCTCACGTTGAGCCACCAGTTCCTGCATATCAACGCTTGTCAAGGAACTAAAACTGGTGCTGACCTCTACATCGACAACCTCAGTAAGAGAAATAGGATGATCATAGAGACGGTACTTCTCCATCACATCCAGCGCGTGACGATAGAGGATGCGCATCAACCAGGGACGAAATGGACTACCTATCTGGAAACGTGGTAATCCACGCCAGGCCAGCAAAAAAGCGCCCTGCGTGATCTCTTCTGCCAGCGCACGATGATGACAGAGACGCAATGCAGTAGCCATGGCAATTGCATGATGCGCCTCCCAGAGTTGGCGAAACGCCTCCTGGTCTCCATGAGTCGCACAGCATATGAGATCAGCTTCACTGGTAGCCACACAAAAATCTCCCTTCTGTAAAAGTATTACGGAGGGATATATGCTAAAGGTTCCCATTTGCTTTTTCTTGAATGAATCTGATTTATGCACATGAATAGGTCTGATGGTCTATCACAATAATCAGACCTGTAATTCAACTATCAAGAAAAAGTAAGTCGCCAGCAGCCTGAAGGCGAACTGACGACTCGTGAGATGGCTACCAGAGGATAGATTCTCTTCTATCGATTCCAGTATTGTACAGCGCAATCACGCGAACAGAAATGCAGCCGCGTCCCCTCAGGACGCACCGCACAGAAAACATGTACCTTATTTTCACAGCGGAAATTGGCACAGGAAAGCAGCAACTCTCCTTTTATTGTGCTACACACATGACACAAAGTATCTACCTGTGTGTCGGATTTTTTGTTTTCTTGTTCAATAGTAACGGACATTGAATTAGTTCCTCGCCAGACTTCGACTTTTATTATCCGAACATATTTCGGACTGATAGAAAGAGAGTGTAGAAGGAAATTGCGGGTAATGCAACATGCTGAGCACAGAATTGACATTAGTCCTGTATTCAAACTTGCCTGCTATTAACCCTCCATTATTTGCTAAAAAAGGAGTACCAGATACTCTTGAGCGAATATCTGATACTCCTTCTCCCTGTCTTTCTCAGTTATTATACAGCGACTACTTGCCACTGCTGATTGGTACCACCAGTAGACGACCATTCGATCACGGCTGCCCCATTGGCCGTTGAGGCTCCACTCACATCGGCGTAGAGACCACTGCTCTGGTTGACCAGGTAGTAGTAACCATTCCCTGCTGAAACGAGGTTCCACCACTGATTAGAACCATTGGTGTCATTCCATTGGTCCAACTGGGTGCCATTGGTCTTTGACCACCCGGATCATCAAGTAACAGGCCACTGTTGCGATTGACGAGCTTATAGCCACCATTCGCACTGACTTCCTGCCACTGCTGATTGGCTCCGCCAGAATAAGGCCATTGGATCGCCTTGCCGCCATTAGAAGTGGAGCCACCACTGATATCTAAGGCCTGACCACTATTGCGATTGATAATTTTATAGTAAGTGGTGCCACCACCACCGCCACCACCACTGAATTGGATGTCAGGCCATATCCATACTTGAGGCGGTCCACTCCTGTAGTATTGTTGTTGGTGAGAGTAGAGGTTGGTACCGCTACCGTTGAGCGTCTCCATGCTGAACCAGTCCCCAGCTCTCAGACCCGGCCAGTAGACGAGGCCCATTCCCAGGTTGCGTGCCGTATCGGTCATCGCGTAGAGGTAGGAGGTATTGTTATCACCATCACGGGGACCATCGTAGTTGACTCCTGTTGTCATCGGCACCCCGAATTCGGTGATGATTGTCCGTGAGGCGTAGCTACCAAGATGGCTCATTATCTCATTTACCCATGCCTGCTCGGTCGTATGAACGATACCGAAGACGCTATAGAGGTGGAAGGACAGAAGCGTCCCGTTGAGACGAGAGTCCGCACCAACGACTGCGACATTGAGGTCGTTGCCAGTACCAGCCACCACAATGCGACCACGGGGTACATTTGGGAAGTGCGCCAGGAAGCCTGCGGCAAAGTTGGTCCAATCGGTGTCGCTGTATCCAGAGGGCTCGTTCATGATCTCGAAGTAGAAATTACTGTTCGAACCGTATTTGTTAATGACGGTCGTCCACATATTATAGAATGCCGTGTGTCCGTCACATAGGATGGCCCACCAGGTGGTGCCCAGGGCGCGATCATCACGTTCATTCCCAGAGCAGAGGCGGCATCGAACGCCGCGATATAGCTATTCCACCAGGATGAAGAGACGGTCTGCGCATTGATGCCGAAACGTACTGTGTTGGCACCGAGGTTGGCCTGGAAGCCCTTCAGGATTGCGGTTGCCTTGGCGTAGGTGGTGGCGTAGCTGTCCGATGTCGAGAGCCCCGAGGGGATGATTGGTCCATTGACGAAGTTATCCCGGATGTCTGCCCAGTTGACGCCTCTGAACTGGTTAGTGGCTGCATACGTCTTTGGGTATGTACCGCCTGTACCGCCACTAACGCTATCAGCATGAGAAGCATACTGAGACGCACAGACGAGGTGTATCCTGTGATGACGAAACATTATATTTATCCTCCTTGTACATAAGACACAGCCAATGTGTCTGTGAGCTGAAGATAGAAATCTATCTTACTTCCCTGAAATCAGTCCACTTATTGCTCGTCACAGAGCAAATTGAAGAAAAGAGCTAGGCCGTTGTACTGAACCTTGCAAGAAGACATATATGGCAACATGGCACCACTCCTTTCTGACGTAACTCTTCTCCTTTCAATTAAATGATTCTGACAGAAACAGCTTTCCATGCGCTTGCACGTGAGCAAATGATGAAAGTACTAGAGAATAGGAACGAGGTTGCTTTGAAAAGAATACCATCGTAAAGCTTAAGTGTCAAGGTAATTACCGATAATTTTCTGAAAGTTTCTGCTAATTTTTTTTTTGATGAATAGAGAAAAAGTTGGGTTCCCAAATAAACAGATGGATACCTTCTCTACATATGAATATGCTACACTAAAGGAAGATGACGCTGCACTATTTGCTCAAGTAAGCAAGGAAAGCTCTTGACAGAAGGACTCATGGATGACATACTTTCGATTGTTTCCGGAAATATAGTGATAATGGATCAAGAAATGAAAGAGCGCCTTCAATCGCATAAGCGCAATACTATTGCTGAGATCGCGGCAAAAGCAGGCGTATCTGCTCCTACCGTTTCCCGCGTCTTGAATAATCGGCCTGATGTAGCTGCTGACACACGAGAAACTCGTGGAACGGGTCCTGAAGGAAACGGGTTTCACGCGCAGGCGGAGCCCTCATTCTCCTTAGCCAAGGCACTAGCAATGTCATTGATCTGGTCACTCCCAACCTGGAGAATCCGTATACCATTGAGATCGTACGTAGCGTAAATGAAGCACTCACGCGTACAGCATTTCGGCTGGCACTTTCTACCACGCATCAGGCAGATCAGCTTGAACAGAAGTGGCTGACTAATGCCATTGACGGAGCAACGAATGGCGTTATCCTCGTGCTAGAGAGGGGACAATCGATGTCCCTGGATGAACTGCACCGACACCAGATCCCTTTTGTGGTCATTGATCATCGCGGCGAATTAGGAGCAGATGTTCCTTCAGTCGGGGCGACAAATTGGCGCGGTGGAAAAACCGCAACCACCTATTTACTCTCCTTGAACCATCAACGTATCGGTGTACTTAGTGGTCCAGCAACGATACAGTGTAATGTCGAGAGAATTGCCGGGTACCGGGCAGCTCTAGAGGCGGCCAATGTCCCTTTTGATCCAGATCTGGTTCGCCCCGGTGACTATACCCTCTCAATGGGATATGAGCAGACCTGCGCCCTTCTGGACCTGCCAGATCCTCCGACGGCTATTTTTGCCGGCTGTGATTTACAGGCCATGGGGGTCTATAGTGCGCTACGAACTCGCGGTATTAGCATTCCTCACGAAATGAGCGTTATTGGATTTGATGATGTTCAATTGGCTTCACTTGTCACCCCTACACTTACGACAGTGCGTCAACCCCTTGTGGAAATGGGTCAGGTAGCCACTACTATGCTTCTACGCCAGATTGCTGGAGAACCTTTGGATACGATGCGTGCTGAACTGACGACTTCGTTGATTATCCGTGAATTCTTGCGCTACACGCGTATGAAGCAGCCTGGTTGTGGAGCCAATGCAGCACGTTGCTCATCTCTGATACCCTTGATCTGTCTCAAAGGCAACTGCTGTTTTTATCGCTCTGCTCCTCCTCCAACAGGCAAACTGGGAGCAACCGCACAAGCAATACAACATGCTGAGCACAGAATTGACATTAGTCCTGTAGCAGATAGTCCAGTATTCACCGACGATTTTTCTCCTTGTCTCTTGCACAAACACAATAACCGCTAAAGATTAAAGATTATCACTACTTGCTTGCTATATTCATTGACAAGAAACATATTTTATGTTAGTTTTGGCATAGTAATGAGAAATTGCAAAATTTTTGCTGAACTAGATGAATACAGGCAATAAATTGAGAAGGGATTCGATTTTTATGTTTCAAACGCAAAAGGCGCGTTCTGGATTTTTTTCTCTCGCGCTCGTCATCATTGTTTGTGTAACAATGGCCGCTTTTTTTGTATCAGGTATAGCGAGAGAGGGCCAGAAAGCTCACGCAGCGGCTACAACAATCTGTAATGTGAAAAGCTTCGGTGCCGTGGGCAATGATACCACAAAGGACACTACCGCTATTCAGAAAGCTATCGATACCTGTGCCAGCAAAGGTGGCGGCATTGTTGAAGTACCTCCCGGTACCTATTTAAGCGCTCCACTCTACATGAGAAGTAATATCACGTTAAAGGTTGATACAGGAGCGACACTTGATGCCTCGAAAACATTCAGTGATTATACTATTCCCCCCGGTGTCACGGTGAAGGAGCCAGTCCTTGCCTTCATCAATGGATACCAGATCAGCAATGTCGCCATCACAGGCGGCGGGCTGATTAATGGAGAGGGTTCGGTCTGGTGGCCGACCGGGAAAGTTGCTCACGAACGCCCACGCCTGATTGAACTCGCCTATACCAATAAGGCAGTCGTGACGAATATTCATCTTGAGAATGCCGGGAGCATGCACCTGTTCTTCTTCGGCTCTAGCAACATCTACGTCGATCACGTGACCATCACTGCACCCTCGAACTCGCCAAATACCGATGGCATCGACTTCAGCTATTCAAAAAATGCTGTCGTCAATCATTGTAATGTGGATAGTGGTGATGATGATGTTGCAATCGTTTCCGGCATTGCGGAGAGTAGCCCTCCACAACTCGGATCCTCCAATATCCTCGTTGAGAACTCTCAGTTCAAACATGGACATGGCCTCTCGATTGGTAGCGGAACCAGAGGTGGCGTACATAATATTGTGGCATCGAATATTACCTTTAATGGTACCACAAATGGCCTTCGCATTAAGTCAAATCGGACCGTCGGCGGTGAAGTCTCCAATGTCATCTACAACAACCTCACGATGACCAATGTTACCCACCCGATTCTCTTCACGGGTTATTATCCCGATATCCCAGCATCAGATTCACCACAGCCTGTTACCAATACTACACCTTACTATCACAATATCGTCGTCAACAACCTGACGGCAACTGGAACCAGTGATGCTGGCACTATCGTTGGGGTTCCTGAAAAACCACTCAACGCTATTATCCTTAACAAGGTTAAGATCACAGCCCAAACAGGAATAGTGGTTAGAAACGCTACCGTTATCGTTACTCATAGCACTAGAATAACGGTTTCCAGCGGTACCCCGTACATCATTGAATCCCAAGGCAAAGTTATCACAGTGTAGAGACTAATATACCACATCTCCGTGTATTACGCTCAGATGATACAATTTGCATCATCTGAGCGTCGTCAAGACAGCTCCTCCACGGGTGCAACCCATTTTTTCGCATGAGGAAACCATCGATGACCTGCTGCTCTGTCGATCATCCCTGGTGTAGAACGGCACAGCGGGCTTCTGAAGGGCACCCCTACACCAGGGATTCTGGTCGTGCGAAATTGTGAGTCGCACCCCTCCTCCACACTTCTATTGACATCTCTTATATTTTTATGTTAATCTCTTATGAGCGGTAAACGTTTTCTATAAGCGTTTGCTTCAACACATTTGAAGATAGGACTAAGGAATTTCCCTATCAATAGCGAAAAGAAGGGATGCAATTTGCTATGTTTAGAGCACAAAAAGCGCAGTACGGTTTTTTCTATATTGCGCTCGCCATCGTTGTCTGTGCTGCCTTGATTGCTTTTTTTGTCTCAGGGTTGGCCAGAGGAGGCCAGAAGGTTCACGCGGCGGCTACTACAATCTGTAACGTGAAAAGCTTCGGTGCCGTGGGCAATGATACCACAAAGGACACTGCCGCCATTCAGAAAGCTATCGATACCTGTGCCAGTAAAGGTGGTGGCATTGTTGAAGTACCAGCCGGAAAATATTTGAGCGCTCCACTCTACATGAGAAGTAATATCACGCTGCAAGTTGACACAGGAGCGACACTCGATGCTTCCAGAACGTTTAGCGATTATACTATTCCTCCCGGTGTCACGGTGAAGGAGCCGGTCCTGGCCTTCATTAATGGATACCAGATCAGCAATGTCGCCATCACTGGTGGCGGGCTGATCAACGGAGAAGGCTCTGTCTGGTGGCCGACCGGGAAGGTTGCTCACGAACGTCCTCGCCTGATCGAACTTGCCTATACTACGACCATAAGCGTCACAAATATCAATCTTGAGAATGCCGGGAGCATGCATCTGTTCTTCTTTGGCTCCAGTAATATCTCGGTTGATAACGTGACCATCACTGCACCCTCAACCTCGCCAAATACTGATGGCATCGACTTTAGCTATTCAAAAAATGCAGTTGTCAACCATTGTAACGTTGATAGTGGTGATGACGATGTTGCGATCGTTTCCGGCATTGCAGAGAGTAGCGCTCCACAACTCGGTTCCTCCAATATCCTTGTAGAGAACTGTCAGTTCAAACATGGGCATGGCCTCTCGATTGGCAGCGGAACCACAGGTGGCGTGCATGATATCACGGCATCGAATATTACCTTCAATGGCACCACCAATGGTCTTCGTATTAAGTCAAACCGAACCGTTGGCGGCGAGGTGTATAACGTCACCTATAGCAATCTCACGATGGCTGGCGTAAAAACTCCGCTTCTCTTCACCGGTTACTATCCTAGTATTCCATCGTCGGATTCGCCCAAACCGATCACCAGTACTACACCCTATTATCACAATATTACCGTCAACAACCTGGTGGCAACCGGAGCCAGTGTCGCTGGCACCATCGTTGGCGTCCCTGAGGAACCACTCACCGCTATTACACTTAATGCAGTCCAGATCACTGCAAAGAAGGGAATCGAGGTCAGAAACGCCACTGTTACCGTGAAAGGTGGCACTACGATCAAGGTCTCCAGTGGTAGTGCATATATCATTGAATCTCAGGGCAAGGTCATCACCGCATAGAAGATACAACAAAACGAGCCTTTCCTGAACAGCGGAAAGGCTCGTGCCTGGCTTATTGATGTTGTAAAGGATTATGCGATCTTGATAATGAAATTGCGCAATTCGTAGCCACCGATCAAATCACTCCAGATTACAGTCGGAGTTCGCTCAATGTGCAAGCCTTCGACAGCGAGAAGACGTTGGAGCACAATATCGGTCTCCTGAATAGCAATAGAGGAACCTGGACAACGATGATGCCCATCTCCAAATCCCATCAACATAGAAGGGATGGCATCACCCTGAATAGGTCGGCCTGGACAGAGTTCCAACGCATGTTCACCCACAATCGCTTCGTCCGCATTAGTACCATAAACGTGCAGATCAATTAACGCTCCCTCAGGGATAACGATACTGCTGCCATTACTCTCTATAGCCAGATCCGCAGTCGCACGTCGATAGATATGGCCGATGACAGGTTCCAGGCGCAATACTTCATGAAGCATCGCATAACGTTCCTCTTCAGATGCAGACAGGTAACGCATGCGTAACTCTGGCTGCTCCAGAAAGTGCCAGGTCGCGATACTGATGAACTCCCGCGTGGTCGCCATACCAGCCGCCGCATAGGTAACACATTCCATCAAAATCTCGCTCTTTTTCGCGTTCTGCCCGATAAGGTGCGAGATCACATCCTCTTTCGCTTCACGCTTGCGTGCATTGATGGCTGGTCTTACATCGAGCAAATAGAATATAACGATTACGCCCTGAGAACGCACAAAATGCCAGAGTGCATGCAGAGGCGATCTCTTCGTAACTGGCTCCGCGAAAAAAGTCTCAAGCCTGCCAGCTATACCCGGCAGCACACTATTTGTTAATCCTACCACCTCAGAGACGACGCTCACTGCCTGTTCTAGACTCATTCGGCTCAGATCAGCTCGTTTCTGCCGCTGCAACTTCACGATGAGCTGATCCGCAAATCTCTCCATCAACTGTCGATATCTCGAACTCACAACTTTCGGTGCAAAAAAACGGGCGGTCTGCTTACGCTGCTGATGATGAGGCTTGCCTTCCTGATAAAGAATAGGTGCTCGTAACGTAGGAGGAAGTTTCGCAATCGAGTCTGCATTAAAACCTGCCTGCTTTGTATACGAACTACGCAAAATAGCACGTGCTTCATCAAAACCTCGTATATGCCAGGTACCCGCTTCATCACATGAAACGGGAAGGTCCGTTGGCTCAACAATCTGGGCAGTCTTTTGATGAGAATATGTCTTGTGGTCAACTGGACAGCGTTTCGGCAGCTCCTCTGTGCTCAGCTGCGACACTATTTTCCGCTCAATCGACATGAATAAGCCTGCTTTCCTTCAAATAGCATTCTCGACTCAGGATCACCTCTGAAAATATTCCATTTGTGATATACCTGAGCTAATATGATATACTCAATACACTATGATATATTGTATATCATATCTCCTAGCTTCGTCAAGATGCCGCCATCTAACAACTTCCTGGGTTCTTGCTTGAGGTGCTATACTCATGGTTAGCATCTTAGAAACGAGGATATTTCATGGATTGCCTTACTTGCCTGAATTTGAGCAGAGAGCGACGTATCTCTCCAGGGCCGTTCATCTACGAAGGCTCTCACTGGGTCGTCGATCACGCCTATCCAACCACCCACCTCGGTTGGCTCGTCATCTTGCCTAAACGTCACATTGAGGCTCTGCATGAACTTACCAAAGAGGAATTCCAGGAATTAGCCGAGATCGAGTACAAGCTGGTTCAAGTGATGCATACTGATTGCTTCTGTCCAGAAAGAATACCTCATGTGTTTCGCTGAGGGCGAGGGATTTCACCACGTCCACATCCATGTCGTCCCCAAGCCAGTCGATTTCCCTGCGCACCTCAAAGGCCCACGCGTTTTTGCACTCCTGGCGGTGGATGAAGAACACGCCATTCCTGCTCAAGAATTGACGGCGTTTTGCGAGGTATTTATGCACAAATTGGATGCGATTCACTAGCACTTCTATCATCCTGCGCACGAACATACGTCTAGCTCTCCCTCTATCAGGTAGAGATGTACTCTAAATGCTATTGATGGGTACGTCTCTACCCGATAGAGGGAGAACCTGGAAACACTACTTACTTGTGAGGGTCAACATACTTGTGGGGTTGCGCAAGATGTCTGAGCACACCATGTCCAGTCCAAATTCGACGTCCACAACTACATCGATAGGGATCAAATACACGTTTGAAGATATAGATAAGAAATAAAACACCGAGGACACAGAAAAACCCGATCACCTCTTGCATGGTTGTCAACGTTGGCATAGTAGACTCTCCTTTCCTGAAATTCGTCTCTGAAATCAGTTTCTCTCTTTAAAAGACGAAAAAAAATGAAAGAGTTTAAAAATACAGGTATCCAAAAATGCTAAAAGGCATACACATTATCAGAACCCAGGGAGGATTTAACCAGAAAACAATGATACAAGCAGAAATTCTTAGTAGATAAGCGATTTTGACAGAAGTAATTCATCAAATGGTCTCATTCCTAAGAGACAAATAAGCCGATCTGTGAGATAATAAAAAGGGGAATGAATGGAAAGTTGGGACTGATCACACGGAGGAAGATATGGATAAACAAGATCGGCGCGTGAAACGCACACAGAATTTATTGGCAAAAGCTCTGATTGCACTTACGCTGGAAAAAGGATACGATGCCATCACAATTCGGGACATTACGCAACGCGCCGATGTAGGATATGCGACCTTCTTCCGCCACTATCATGACAAAGATGAATTATTGCAAGATGTCCTGGAAGTCGTCCTTGATGAGCTGATGCACGTCTTTTTTGCATCGTCCTACCAGGGAGATCCCGCCGTTGATGGCCTGCTCCTCTTTCGCTACGTGCAGCAACATAGTGAGGTCATTCGCGTCCTCTTAAGCAGTCGTGGTTCATCGTCCTTGATTCAGCGCATTATCGAAGCGGTCACGCAGGATGTCTTGTCGCGTCAGGCGTTGATAGAAGGCGGCGTTGTCCCTACGGAGATTGCCGCCCATCATCTGATCACATCTTCTATCACGCTGGTACAGTGGTGGTTAGAACATGATATGCCTTATACACCTGAACGCATGGGTGAGATTTATCATGAACTGATCATCCGTCCCACTATAGGCATGAAGCAAAAGGATGCTCACAGAATCCGAACGATTATCGGACCTCACACGTCCTATCCCTGCTGCTGTTCCTCCAACACACGAGATAAATAATTCAACGTTCGGTACCTTGCTGTTCCCTCGATCTTTGCTCTTCGTTCTTCTGTCCATCACAATGCCCTTCTCATCCGTGTATAGTGTATAATGGGTTGATCTTGAGCAATTCTCACTATGGTAAGCATTCAATGCATTACTATAGCATACTCTATTTTAAGGAGAGAAACACTATGGCAATTCGTACAGCCGATGCCGAATGGCAGGGTAATCTTCGCGATGGTCAGGGCCAGATGCGCCTGGGAAGCGGTGCATTTGAGGGCAATTATTCTTTCCGTTCACGTATGGGCGATGGAGCAACAGGCACAAATCCTGAAGAGCTGATTGGAGCCGCCCATGCAGGCTGTTATCTCTATGGCCCTGTCCGCCGCTCTTGCAGGAGCTGGCTTCACCCCTACACGTGTGCATACGACCGCCCGCGTCCATTTTAATCCCGTTGAGGGTGGTTTTGCCATTGGCCCCATCGATCTCGAAACGGAAGCGGTCATCCCCGGCATCGATGAGGCAACATTCCAGCGTATCGCGCAGGATGCTAAAAACAATTGCCCGGTATCTAAAGCACTTGCGTCTACTCCTATTAATCTGAAAGCGTCACTGGCACAGTAAACTAAAAATTGACGCGGAATAGGTGACATTTAGGGGCCGCGATTCATTGCGGCCCATGGCGCGATAAACCTGGCCCGTACGTGTGGGCGCAGTAAACGTGGCCCCTACGTTATCTACTCCATTTTACCAGGATTATGCCATCTTATCTCTATTTCCCATGCATCCTGTAACGCAGCATCACTCTCTCCCATCTTCCTTTTTCTCTATCTCACGACCATTCACATAGACCGCCTCGGCTAGCCCACCAGTCAAAGGAAGCAAGCGTAACGCCAGAGATTGTTTTGCACCTTCTGCCTCAATATGTAACTCGGCCGCCTGCCAGCGTTGCGGTAGATACGTGTCATGCCATCGGTATCGCGCAACTCAAACGCTCCCTGTTCCAGCAGATAGGCATCAAAGGTGATCTCCTCAAATGGCGCTTCGGTCGTGAACTGCGGCGGCTCAATTGTTGGAATAAGCGCATTCGCACGCACATAGAGTGGCATGATATCTAATGGAACCTGTACTTTGATCGTGCGCGATCCCTCAAGAATTTCATGCGTCCAGAAATCGATCCAACGTCCAGCAGGCAGATAAATAGTTCGCTCTCCACTGCTATTGTAAATAGGCGCAACCAACAATTCTTTTCCAAACATGTACTGCAGATCCAGGCTATAGGTGCTCGGGATCATCTTGAAATTCGAGCAGCCATAGGCCGTAATAGCGGCAGACTTGTCTCCGCAGCAATACACGCATAGGTATACATGTAAGGAAACAGACGATAGCGCAGACGTGCATAGACACGGAAAATGCGCAGCGCATCCTCACCATAATCCCATGGAAGCCGCGTGGTATTGCCATGTGCTCGCGAGAGTGGTGAGAGCAGGCCAAATTGCGCCCATCGGATGTATAATTCGGAGGTTGGCTGGATGGTAAAACCACCGATATCATGGCTCCAAAAAGCATGTCCGCACATTGCCATGCTCAACCCGCCACGCAATGTTGAAGCCATCGCGGGAAAGGTACAGTTGGCATCACCACCCCACTGAGCGGCATGGCGTTGCCCACCAGCATAGGTTGCACGCGCCCATACCAGCCCTGTATGACCAGTCTCTTCCGCCGTTACCTCTGCAACAAGATCATTGTAGAGCAACGCATACAGGTTGTGCAGCTCTTCTCCACTCATTCCATTGTATGCGACAGCATCGATCGGTATCCCCTCACCAAAATCGGTCTTAAAAATATCAATACCTATGCGCAGATGGTCACGCAAGAGATTTTGAAACCAGTTGACCGCTTCAGGATGCGTCACGTCGAGAATACCTACGGGAGGATGAAATCCTCCCCAGATATTGACTACGTAGGCTTCCCCCTCAGCGTTTTTGAGGAAATAGCCTTTCTCTTTTGCTTCTGTAAAGCGTTCACTCTCGATCCCTATGTACGAATTAATCCACAGGCAGACCTTAAAGCCCATTTCTTTGATCTGCGCAATCATTCCGGCTGGATCAGGAAACATCTCCTCGTCCCATAAAAGCTCTGACCAGCGTCCAAAACGTTGCCAGTAACAATCCAGGTGTAATATGTCGCAAGGAATATCATTTTCCCTGATCTGCCTGGCCCGTTGCAACACCGCATCAGCATTATCCCGTTGAAAACCCGATGACATCCATAAACCCAGCGACCACTTTGGAGGCAAGATGGGAAAGCTTACCAGCTCCGCATAACGTGTAATAACGGTTTTCAGATCTGGTCCCGCAATAACATAGTAGTCAAGGGCACTATCAGGGCTGATGAGGCTGAAGGTGGCGGTATTGCTGGCAACCATGTCGAAGGTTGACGCCTTCGTGCTATCGACAAAGATGCCATAGTTGCGCGTACTGACAAAGAAAGGAACATTTTTGTACGAACGCTCGCTAAAGACGCCACCGCAATCATAATTCCACGTTTCAATGCGTTGTCCCCGTTTGTCGAAATCGGTGAATTTCTCGCCGAAGCCATAAAAATGTTCATCGGGTTCAGCCGTAAAAGCTATCATGGAACGCGACGCGTTTCCCATCTCACCCTGCTCAAACCCAAATGGCAATACCGTCAGCTTCATTCCCACATTGGTGACTTCAGTATAATTTTGTGACAGGAGAGAACGTCCATCGGCTCCGTAAAAGGCAATATGGAAAGGATCAAGTTTGAGACGCACCTGGATAGCAGTGGTCGTAAGAGTGACGCTTCCATCAGATTTTGTTCGCTCGACCTTGAAATTTTGTGGATTGAATGATCGCGTGCTAACCTTGTGCGCTTTGGATCACTCTCCTCACCTTCCAGCAAGATACGTGCGATCCCTTCCGCAACGATCTGTATAGAGATAGAGGCGGTCTGTCCGCTGCGTGTTGTACCACTCAGTACGATACCCCGGTCGTGCTCCTCTTTGATTTCTGCTCGTATGACGAAATCAGGCCCTTCTGCATCATCGGATTGACGGACAGGTAGGGGAGGTGGTTCGGTGTAGTAGAAATTGTACGGCAATAAGGGGACGCGATGGACCATGAGAAAAGCTCCTTCTCCACTCTTGACAACATCATCTGTATCAGGTACTCTCTTGAGAGCGATCCCAAATGTATTGTACCTGATAGCAGGCGAAAAAGTAAACGTTTGAATAATTGGTGAGGGTAAAGGGACTGGAATGTCGCAGTTTACTATCGAAGATATTGCCCGATTAGCAAGTGTCTCGCGCTCAACGGTTTCGCGTGTACTCAATGACCATCCAAGTGTGCGGCCTACGGTACGCGATCGTGTCTTGAGCGTCATTAAAGAACATGGCTATGCTCCTCAAGCGGCGGCACGTCACCTGGTCACACAACGCACACGGCTCATTGGGGTGCTCTTTCCACGCAGCACTGAATATTTACTGGCAAATCCTATCTTTGCTTCCTTTGGTCAGGGCATCGGTCAAATGTGTGCCCAGACGGGGATATCTTGCGATGCTTTCGCTCGGTTTGCGCGATATGGAGGAAAGAATGCTCTTCAATATGCTACGCAGTCGGCATTTTGATGGCATCGTACTCATCAGCAGTGAGAGCCATGATCCTCTTCCCTTTTTTCTGAAGGAAGCTCGCATTCCCTATACGCGTATCGGACACGATCCGGAGGGAGACGATGAGGCATTTGTTGATGTCGATGATGTCGAGGCCGCATACAAGGCGGTGAAACATCTTACCACACTGGGACATCAACGCATCGCGATCATCAAAGGTCCAGATGCAGAAGTGATGCACACCTAGACGCTATCAGGGATACGAGAAAGCGTTGCAAGAAGCCGGGTTGGCTGTCGATCCCTTATTGGTGGGAGAGGGAGACTGGTTGCATACAAGCGGCAAAGAAGCGATGGAGCGTTTTCTGCAACTGGATAATCCACCTACCGCTGTCTTTTCTTGCAACGACATGATGGCAGCAGGTGCTTTACATGCAATCTATGAGCGAGGGTTGCATGTGCCAGAAGACATAGCCATCGTGGGTTTTGATGACGTGCCTCAGACGAAGGTTATCATTCCTGCCCTTACCACGATCCGCCAACCAAACGAAGAGATGGGAAGCAAAGCAACGGAAATGTTAATAGATCGGCTTGAGGGCAAGGATGGGCAACCCAAACAGGTCATTTTCCCAACAACACTTGTGATACGCCAATCCTGTGGAGCCAGATTACGAGAGGCATATCTGGGAGATGAAGAAAACCATTCACCGGATTGCTCAATTTGAACCATCGCTTATTAGCAGAAAAGAGAGGGAATGCTATGACGCGTGTTCGTCTTGAAAAGATCGTAAAGGAATACGACACCGTAGATCAGGTAACGCTGACCGGGTATAAAAATCCTCCCGCATTGAATGAAGTGAGCCTGGAGATCAAAGATGGCGAGACGATGAGCATCGTTGGTCCATCAGGCTGCGGCAAAAGCACAATGTTGAAGGTTGTGGCAGGCCTGGAATTCCCTCAAAAGGGACACGTTTTCTATAACGATTTCGATATCACCCAGATCAAACCACAGGATCGCGGCGTCGGCATGGTGTTTCAGGATTATGCCCTCTATCCGACCATGAAGGGCAAAGGAAACCTGGCGTATTATTTCGAGATGCACGAGCAGAGCAAAGAAGAGATGGATGCCCGCGTTAAACAGACCGCTCAATTGATGGGCGTCGATTTTGAACTTTTGCTTGGCCGCCTGCCCGATACGCTTTCCGGCGGCGAGAAACAGCGTGTCGCTATTGCACGTTGTATCGTGCGTGATCCCGATGGTTTTTCTGATGGATGAGCCAATCGTCAATCTTGATGCAAAGAGGCGCGAACAGACACGCATGGAGATCAAAAAACTCCTGCGTAAATTCGCAATTACGACAATCTACGTTACCCACGATCAACAAGAAGCGGTTTTTATGGGGATCGCATCACGGTCATGCGCGAGGGCAAGATTGAGCAGGTAGGCACATTTGATGACCTCTACTACTCCCCCGCAAATCTGTTCGTTGCAACATTTATCGGAACACCACCATTAAATGTCTTGCCCGTCGAGATTACCGATGGGCAGGTCATCATGCAAGGTGGACGCTGGACATTGCCCGCATCCCTTACTACTAGTTATCCAACCAGGCAAGATGCGTATGGGCGTGCGCCCAGAAGGCTGGCAACTGAACACGCCTGATGGTGTACTCTTGCCAGTGAGCCATATCGAGCGTATTCCAACGGAACAGGCAGCTTTCATTCATGGATCGCTGCTGGATACCCATGTGATCGCCATTACATCTCTGGAACAGCAAGAAATCAGCCGCATAGCGATAACCCCTGATTGGGAGCGCGTCTACTTCTTTGAGACATGAGGGAGAGGGAGTAATACACACGCCCGGCGTGCCTGAATTCTTTTGATAGTTTGTTCTTTTTCGCACTTTCTATAAGAAATCGAGGAACACACGGATGAGTGACTCAAACATAATTGTAGCGGACCATCTGGTAAAACAATTTCAGGAAAAAGTAGCGGTCAATGATGTCTCCTTGCATATCGGCCAGAAAGAACTTCTGGTGCTGGTCGGTCCATCTGGTTGTGGGAAGACAACGACGCTACGCCTGTTAGCAGGCCTGGAACCAGTCACGAGCGGCAAAATCCAGTTTGGCGACCGCATAGTGAACGAGATTCGGCCTAAAGATCGTAATATAGCGATGGTATTTCAAGACTATGCTATTTTCCCCCACATGACTGTCTTTGAAAACATCGCCTATGGACTCCGTTCGCGCCATACTGCTGGAAGTATCATCAAAGAGCGCGTCCCGAACGCTGCAAAGATGTTTCGTATCGATCACCTGCTCAAGCGCAAACCGCGCCAGCTGAGCGGGGGTGAACGACAGCGTGTCGCACTTGCACGCGCTCTGGTACGCGATGCTGATCTATACCTGTATGATGAACCGCTCGCCAACCTCGATGCACAGTTGCGTCACCAGGCTCGCGAGGATATCTTGCTTCTTGCATCGCGAGAAGGAAAAACCCAGCGTCTACGTTACACATGATCAATCGGAAGCCATGGCATTAGGAGATCGCATCGCAGTTATGCGCGATGGTCAGAATTCAGCAGATCGGGACCGGCACTGAACTCTATGATAAGCCCTTGAGCCAGTTCGTCGCCTTCTTCATTGGCACTCCCAGCATTAATCTGTTTGATGCAGAACTGAAGCCTGAAGAGGACGCCATCGATCTCGTCACATCATCGTTCACACTACGTCTTCCTCCAGAGATGCATGAAAAGGTACAGGACTATATTGGTAAGAGGGTCAATCTGGGTATTCGACCGGAAGACCTGCAATCACCGAAAAGCGCTCAGTTTCAGTCAGCGAAGAAAACACCATCCACGGCATTGTGAACGTCATTGAACCAACATCAGCCGGGTGTACTGTCTATCTGAGTACGCTGGAAGATGAACCAAAAGACTTTGTTGCCACCTTCAAAGCACGCTTACCCGCCAGCTATATTGGACGAGAGGTGCCGTTAGCAGTGAACAGGCGTAAGATGCACCTCTTCGATAAAGAGACAGGACGATCACTATTATACGGCTAAACATGCTGCAAGGAGGCTTCAAACGATGAGTGATTTAGAAGTACAGGGACTGGTAAAACGCTTCGGCAACAATCTTGTGGTGGATAGAGTGAGTTTCCATGTCAATGATGGCGAATTCTTTGTCTTGTTAGGTCCATCAGGTGGCGGAAAAACAACTATCCTGCGCATGATCTGTGGCTTAGAGATGCCCGATGATGGGCGTATTGTGCTCAATGGTCAGGATGTGACGAAACTCAATCCCACGCCAGCGCAACCTTGGCATGGTTTTTCAGGACTATGGTCTCTATCCATCAATGGATGTCTATGGGAATATTGCCTATGGGCTGGAGGCTCGCCGTGTGCCAAAAGCGGAGATACAGAAATTGGTGCCACAGGCTGCGGCAAAATTGGGACTGACACCACATCTACGCCGCAGCATTAACGATTTGTCAGGCGGCGAACAGCAACGCGTTGCGCTGGCACGTATCCTGGTCAAGGATGCAGATGCGTTCCTCTATGACGAACCACTCTCAAACCTCGACCCCAAACTACGCTATCAGGCGACGGCGCGATATTGTCTCAGTGCACCGTACCAAGCAGAAAGCCGAGTGTTTATGTCACTCATGATCAGACCGAGGCGTTTGCGCTCGCCGATCGTATCGCCGTGATTGCGAAGGGACATCTCCAGCAAGTTGGCACCTCCGACGAGCTGATAGAAACTCCTGCAAACATATTTATGTCTCGTTTTGTAGGGTCTCCTCCCATGAACCTGCTCACAGGCAATCTCATTCGTAAAGATGCAGGCTATGCAGTAAAGATTGAGGGAAACGAGCTTTTATTACCGAGAAAATGGACACGTGCTCTGGAACAATATGGAGAAACAGCTATCATATCTGGGTATCCGTCCGCAAACCATCGTTCCACAATGGCAATTTGCCAGACTTGACTACAAGCCGCAGGTGCTAGATGCCGAGGTTGGGGATGTGGAAGCTTTGATTGGCGAGGTCAATGTGACACTCAAACTGAGTAATGATATGGAGGCCGTAGCCGTCTGGTCAGATGAAACACTACCAGAGAGCGGCGAGAGAATGCAGGTGGGCCTGAATGCAGAAACGTTCTGTTTATTTAATCCAACAACGGAGCAAGCAATAAAAGCCTGAATGGTTTGTAATGAGCCAATTGTTTCACTTGACAAGCTGATTTACATAGGGTACACTTCTGAAAAGGTTTATGAGAGCGATCCCAAATCTCATAATCGTACCGAAATCAGGCGATAGAGTAAACGTTTGAGCAACCGACACGAGCAAAGGGGCAAGGATGTCACAATTTACGATCGAAAATATTACAGATGGGTCCATGCTCCCCATAATACGGCCTTTCTACTAAATACTCATCCAGGTATCCACATCGCTGCTATACGAGCTTGCGTTAGCTTTAATCACCACCATTCCCTTTTGTTCTTTCAGCAAGTAACACCACTTCCATCTATCAAGCTTTCTCTAGCCGAAGCTCAATCCACATGCTTCGATGTGTTTCAGACAAGTTATTTTTCCAGCACACGAAAAGCATGTTCAACCAGGAAGGCAAATTCGTACGAGAGAAAATCGAAGAAGGGAGTTTGTTCCATTCCATTTATTCTGTCTGATTGATTAGTAGTCCTGAAAGTTGTACTTCACTGATGAAGTTAGTAACGCTTGACCCGTTGTCGAAAGGAGGACACATCATGTTAAAGACATCTACCCCTATTTTCGAGGAAGGTTCTATCCTTGGAGAAAGCTTGTACTTTACCGGTAACACGTCGTCAACTCTTACGCACGATGGCTGCTGGAAGTGTCGCGCTGGTTGGAGGTGCAGCCCTGGCAGCCTGTGGTGGTTCAAGTACCTCAGCTAGCAAATGTCACATTTTATACAAATGGGTGGCCTGGTGATTCAATGCCGACGGCAGCCCAGATCAAGTCATCACCAGTCACAAAGGCATACGCCGATTTACTCACCAAATGGCTGAAGCAAAATCCTGGTGTCACTGTTAAGCACAGTGCAACCAATATCTGGGATACCAAGGTACTCATACCAGCGATCAGTGCCGGAACGGCACCAACCTGGTTTATGGGCAATGTCCTGGGTTCTTTCCTTGATCCTGCTGTAAGAGCTGCTTTAACACGGGGTCTGGCTGCTGATCTTACCGATCTCATTGCAGAAAAATAATCTTGAAGCGCAGCTTACAACGAATTTCCTGCCCATCTTTCCGCAGCATGGAAAGTCAATGGTCGCTACTATGGGACACCAGGTGGCTATGGTATTGGTCATGGTATCTTCTATCGACGCGATCTGCTTACAACAATATGGTCTGCAGGAGCCAGCGGCAGGCTGGTCGTGGGAGGATTTTCGTACCCTTGCAAAACAGATGACCAGGGGAAAGATGCACGGTGTGCAGATGCAAGACTACAAATTCGGAGAGGCCCTCACTGCAAACCAGCTAGCTTCCAGTGCGGTATCTATGGGAGGCATTAGGGATCAACCCGTCGCCGTCATCAAGCTATCCCTGGCGTCTTGATGTCAATTCCATCGCAAATCGCTATCAATCGGTCGCCGATGTCTGGCGTGGGATGGTGTATGAAGATAAAAGTGCTCTGGTCAATAAAAACTATGGTGATTGTGACATTACAGCAGCATTTGTACGCGGTGATATTGGACTGGCAACCAGCGATGTCAAGTTTTTGATTTCCGCACCATCGGCCGCAAATCCAAATGTCGCGCAGACGTTGACCAATCGTTTGAATAAGTCGATTGACGAGGTGATTGGTTTCGTTCCCGATCCTGTGGGTCCGCATGGGTCCTTTGGTGGAACCCAGGCTAATGGCGCGTTCGGTTCGATTGATCCTCACCTCCAGCGCAATCAACCTGTCCTTGCAAAAGCGTATGATTTCGCTCGTCTACATGCTCATTGGGCAAGGAGCGGTTGATCAGATCTATGAGCAATATCAGGCGACGAAGGATCTGAAGCTGGTCTATAACAGTGCATCGCCCATGTCAAAGAACATGGTATCGTTCTCTAATATTCCAGGTACCGCCGAAGATGCATGGGGCAAAAAGACGATCCAGGAATTGCAAGTGGTAGCAAGCATTCCTCTTATCCCCACTTATACGCAATACTTCCCGCAGAACAGAATACGCTTCCAACGGAGGACGTATTTAATGATGCACTTAACGGCTTTATCCATACACAAAGTCCTGCCAGCTGCCATTCTCTCAAAGCTGCAGACGCTCGCAAAATCAGCAATATGGCTCTCTTAATACCAGTATCTCGAAAGCCGATTTCTTGAAAGGCGCGAAAACGTTCTATACAACGCTTGATACCTTCTGGCAGAAAAATGCTCCCGATTTCTACACTCAGGATTTCCATCCCTGGTACGAGCAGACCATTCTTCCCAGCTATAGGAGGATAGCCCGTAAGTGTAGGGGCAATCCACTAAGAGGATGCCCCTACCCTCACGGGACGTAGAAAAGGAAACTGACATGTCGAGTCAAGTTACAAGCACAACAACAAACCAGGTAGTTACGGAGAATCAGGTGGTACCGGGTTCAGCGCTTCGGCGTCGTAGCCGCATTGAAACATGGCTATTTATTATTCCCGCCTTTCTTTTCCAATTGACCTGGGGCTGGTATCCCCTTGCAGTAGCATTTGGGATCAGCTTTACTGACGCTCAACCTTTGCTACCCAGCAAGTTCACCGGCCTGGCAAGCTATATTCGTGTCTGGCAAGATCCACTGGTAGGGCAGGCATTTCGTGTAACCTTCATGTATGCTGCATTGACCATTGCCCTTACCTTTATTATCCCCATTATTGTTGCGATTCTTCTGATGGAGATGCCTCCACGTGTGATGCGTTGGATGATGCTGCTCTGGTTTCTGCCTCTCAGCACAATTGCCAGCTACCATCCTCTGGCGCTACGTCTATGATAATCAGATGTGGTGTATTTGAGTATATAGCAACTCATGTCTTGCATCTGCCGCACCAGCTCTTTCTTGACAGATCCCAACTCAGGTGTTGTTCTGGCTCGTTTTCCCTGGCATCCTCTTGTTTGGACCTGGCCTGTTCTATATGGCAAGTTTGCAAAGTATCCCCAGTTCTTATTATGAGGCGGCTGAGGTGGAGGGAGCTGGCTTCTGGCGCAAGATATGGACGATCTCTTTACCTCGTTTGCGTCCGGTAATCTCCGTTTTATTGACCTATGCGATTATCGGTTCATTACAGGAGTTTAATCAGCCATATATCTTGACGCAGGGCGGGCCGGAGGGTGCCAGCCGTACGGTCGTGTTGTACCTGTACAGCTATATCCAGAATTTACGCTATTCCGATGCAACGGCGTTGTCGATCTATCTCTTTGCGGTAATTATGGCGGTCGTGATCATTTTCCGTGTCTTTTTTAAGGAAGATCCGGATGCGTAGAGATATTGGGAAAACGGGACACCGTACAGGTATGAATTTAGTTAGAAAGGTTGTAATGCTATGTCACTCTTTCCGAAAGTAGGACGTAAACAAACGAATGTGCGTATTATCTGGTGGGCAGTGGTTGCAGTGCTTTGTCTGGGCGTGTTCTTGCACCTGTTACCATTCTATTTTATGATTGCAACGTCATTTAAAAATGGTAATGAGATCTTTCAATATCCCCCGACGCTCTGGCCTCAACATCCGACGCTGGCGGCATGGCAACTCATGTGGCAGGTAACCTCCGTCAGTTTGACAAATCCTGATGGCTACACAATTGATGGCCGATCCTCTCTACGTTTACTTTTTCAATTCTCTTATTCAGGTGGGTGGAGTGCTCCTTATCTCACTTCCCATGACTGCATTTGCTGCATATGCCAATAGTAAATTGCAGCGCGGACCCGTGGCACGCTGGTCATTTCTTTTCTTTATTGGAACCTTGATGGTGCCAGCCTCTATTACTCTCCTCTCCACCTTATTGCTTTCGTTAAATTTCCCTTTCGCTATACCGATCAGGATCGATCCCCAATTTGCCTGGAACTGATCAACCTTTCCCAACGATCTCGCATCTGGGATACTGCCTGGGCGATTATTCTCCCGGCAGGTTTTAATGCCTTCAATTTCCTGGTGTTCAAGGGCTTCTTTGATACGATTCCTAACTCAGTCATTCAGGCCGCTCGTGTTGATGGAGGGTCAGAGTTCAATATCTTCCGCCGCATTGTTTTGCCGATGAGTATTCCTGTTTTTGCTGTTGCTGCATGGCTCCAATTTTCGGGAGTGTGGGATAACTCTGCTGTGGCCTTCGCTGGCCTTCCGCACCACGGCTAACGAGCCGACCTCGGTAGCCATTTACACGCTCGTCAAAAATTTTACTGACGCCAATGTTATTAATGCGCGTGGAGCACTACGCAATCAGCAAGCGATGAAGCAAGCGCTGGCTGCTGGCCTCACCTGGAACGGCCTGATGGTCCTTGGCCTTTATACAAACCTTTCCTATGTTTCTGATGTTCATTCTTTGTCGTGAATATCTCTTACGCGGCATTCGCATTCGCGGTCTGAAATAGAGATCGCTTGACGAAGCCCATATGCTGCATTGGTGCACTATAATACACGTGTGTCACGAAGATGTAACGTGGCCCAACCAAGAAACGAGAAAACACTATGCCTTTCTTTGAAGATATTGGAGCAGACGACGAGGTCCTACATCGTCCCATCTGGGGAGCCTTTGCGCTGGTAAAAGACAATCTGGAACGCCTGATCGTTGCGAATATTGGCTGGTCGCTGCAATTACTACCAGCGATCCTCGCCTATGTGCTGATTACGATTACCACTTGTGGTGCGTGTTGTGTTGGTGCTCTATAGCATTGTAGCACTTGTACCTGCAACGGGATGCTTTTCAGACTGATGGCGCGTGTCTGCCAGTATGAAATGCTGCGGCTAGATATGATCAAAGAGGATTTTCGCGAGATGGTGCTACCTAGCTTTCTCAACCTCTCACCTCTTCTTGGAATGCTGGCACTATTTTTCTGGCTGGCAGTGTTCTCTTCATTCATGCACATCCTTTTGCTTGATGTACTCATACGCTTCATATCGCTGCTGCTTCTCGTTTGTGCTCTCTACTGGGGACCATTATTTGCGGAATATCCGGGACGTTCCGCGCTCTTTTTGCTGCGTCAATCGGCCCTACTTGCTGGCGCTATCCCGTTCCAACACTTCAAACAGGCATTATTGTCCTGTTGGCGATGGTGGTAGGAATAGTTTCGATTGGTGGCCTTTTCTTAATTGTGCCAGTTGTGGTGGCATTATTGCAGACGCGTCGCTGCCAGGAATTGCTGGCCAGCGCCTCAGCAGCAAAAAAAAAGATGGGTCTGGATGATGACAATAGCAGAGCAATCATTGGTTCTTCAGCGCACGCGCTCGCTCCCTCTATAAAGGTGTTGCCACTCTTGCCGCACCTCTTGCGCTTACACTTGGTCCAGCTCAGGGCGTTATTGTGCATGAGCGCTCACGGGGCGAGGTCGGAGTTCCTCACCGACTCCAGCACCATCGCCCGGCGCGTGATCCAACTGCCCGGCAATGGGAACAATATGGGAGCGATGATGTTGCGCAAGATGGTGCTGGAAATGCATGATCGCTATGGGGATGGTGCTGCAACAGCAGTTGTTATGGCAAGAGCAATGCTACGCGAAGGGGTCAAAATGGTTGCGGCAGGCGCAAATCCTGTCTTGATGATGCGTGGCATTGAACATGCCATCAGGATTGCCGAACAGGCGAACTTGCCTCACAGGCTCATCCTGTAGCAGATCTGAACGAATTGACCGCCCTGGCAACTGCTGTTGTCGGGTGATACAGAACTGGGCGAAATGCTTGGTCAGATGTTTGATACGTTAGGCGAACATGCGACCGTTCTCACAGAAGATATTCCAGTAGCCCATCTTGATCATGAATATATCAGAGGCGGCAAGTGGGATGGCTATATTCCCTCACATCTGCTCGTTCCAGCAGGAAATACCGGACTCATCTTACATAATCCATTGATAGTGCTTGCCGATGAAGACCTTAAAACAATCGATCAGGTACGACCCATGCTCGAACTGGCTCTGGCAGACGCAGCATAAACCTCCCTTGCTGATACTGGCACGCAACATCAGCGATACGGCCCTGGCAACCCTCATCACCAACCATACACGCGGCGTATTGACTGTGGGGATGCTGGTGCTCTCATCGGCTAGCAGTATCTATCCATGATGACCTGACCGATATTGCCGCACTCACAGGTGGGCAGGTGCTCTCCATGTTGACCGGCGCTCTTCACAAAACATGCAACCTGAGTTCTTTGGAAGAGCCAGGCGTGTCGTATTGAATCGCCACTGGCGTGATCATTGCCGATGGTGCAGGAGATCAATTGGCTATAAGACAACGCATCGCCGAGGTGCGTGCCGAACTGAAACTTACACTCCGTTCAGATGATAGCAGTTGGGATTCTCTGCGTGTACGTCTTGCACGTCTTTCCGGGGGTATTGGCGTACTTAAGGTGGGAGCTAATACAGAACAGGAACGGGAGATAAAAAAGGAGCACGTCAAGAAAGCCTTGCGTGCGCTGGAAGCCGCCTATGATGGAGGGCTGGTCCCTGGTGGTGGTGCTGCCTATCTTGCCTGTCTTCCTGCACTCTCTGAAGCCGCGCAGACATGCCAGTACGAAGATGAAACTTACGGAATTGCTGCTGTGGAAGCCGCGCTCAAAGCTCCCTTTCTGCAGATCGTGCGCAACTCATGGCAAGCTTCATCCACCATTAGCATTGGATATGTTCAACGCTGGGATCAGGCTATGGCTTTGATGCATTACAAGGCGACTATGCATGTATGAGTGAACGAAGAATTCTCGATAGTTTGCGTGTGACGCTAGGTGCATTGAGCGCGGCCAGCAGCCTTGCCGCTATGCTTATGACCACCAATACGCTTGTATTCACAAAGTTAGCAATGTCATAAAGAAGTGTTTCTGATAAGAAGTCACATCACAAGGAGGTGTTTTTTGGAGACAATGACGAAGAATACGTGGCATCCCCTTCCACCAATTGTGTTGCCATCTCCTGTCTTTACACTGGCTGCCGGACCAAATGGAATATGGGCTGGCGGCACAGGTGGGATCGCCTGGTATCCAGCGCCAAGGGTGATAACCTGGGCTCGACAAGAAGATGCTCCACGTGGCAAACGAGAACTTCAACATTGCACATTTCATTAGTGACTGCATTAACATATAAAGAGGGATTGCTCCTGGCAGGTGGTATAGAAGGAATTGCTTACTCGCGGGATGAGGGCAGACATTGGCAACAGGCGGCTCTAGAGGATGGTATTTGCCTCAATCACTGCCTTTGCTCTTTCGCCACACTTTAACGAAGACCAGACGGCTCTTGCCGCTACGATGGAGAATGGGATTTTACGCACCGATGATGGTGGTCGCAGTTGGACAAACGCTTCCTTTGGACTTGAGAGCTTTGAAGTAACTACCCTGGCATGGTCTTTTGGATCAACAGCTATTGGCCGCAACTTCAGATGGCATCTATCGCTCATCCAATGCGGGACGGGCATGGCGTCGTGTCTATACAGGTGAGGAACTGGGCATAGACACCATTGTCTATCTCTCGGACAAAAACACTTCTGGCAACCATGGAAAATGGGAGTTTGCTGCGCTCTCCTGATGGTGGTGACACTGGTTTATTGATGACAGTGGGTTGCAAGATGTCCATATTCTCTCATTGTTGTTTCAACCAATGCAGGATGTTGCCGAAGAATGAGAGAGCAGAGGAAATGTTGTTTGTGGGTACGTTTGAACGAGGGCTTTTGCGCTCAGATGATGGGGGAAAAATTGGGAAACAGTTTATGATGGGGTTGTGCTCTCGCTTGTGACCAGGGATACTATAGCTCTATGCGGGAACTAACAGTGGGATAAGTATGAGCGATGATGGAGGGCAGACCTGGCATGATCTTCCTTGTCCTCCTATTCATGATTTCGACACCTGTTCATCTATGAGGAACAACCGTTACTTGCGGGTGCCTACGCGGGATTATGCATTACACAGGTTCTGGCTGGAAGACACTACCAGACCTTCCACAACCGATCACCACTACTAGCAATTGCTCCTGATGATCGCTGCTGTTATCCAGCTTGATGGACTTATGCGCTTAGCAGATTGAAGAAATTGTTCGTGGGCGCGAAGGGCGCGAAAGGGACACGATAAATCTTGCCCCTACGAGCGACAATTGCTTGTAGAGGGTCAGGATGGACAGGTAAATTTTATGACGTTCCGGCAGTAATGATTCTTCGTGGCAAGCGTGGGCCGCCAGTGAAGATGGAACGCGGTTGCTACATAGCAATGATGAAGGAGCAACCTGGCAATCTTTGCAATCTCCCTTTGGGATCTTACCTCTGGTGGCTTTACAGGCACTCCCGCAAAGGCTTGTTGCTTGCAACCTATGATCCCCGTCAGTACCATGTCTGTATCTGGTCCTCAATTGACGATGGGGAAACATGGGAACGCAACATAGAGGCTGATACACAATGGCCCCTTGTTGCAACATGCGATGATCCCCCTCTCATGTCTATCAGCAATGTCATATTACTACAAGATGCGACTGGTCAATGGAATAAGGTAAGCATTGGTAGCGATAGCAGTATGATACGGCGTGTAGTAAGTTTACACGGAAACGAGACAGATGATAGACACAATTGCTCTGGCCAGGATGGGGAAGATGAATGCGATGGGAATAGAGGGCGTGATAAATTCGACCCCAACAATACAATCTTGATTGCACTCACCACAACTGGCCTTCACCGTTCGGATGATTGGGGCGCAAGCTGGCAACAAGATCATGAAGATCTTCCCATAGAACAGATCATCGATATCGCCGCCAGCACCACAGACCTTTACGTTCTGCTAGCCGGCGGCCAGGTATGGAAACGGTCTCTGTAGGGGCCGCGTTCACGCCGCCCACCGTACGGGCCAGATTTATCGCGCCCACCGTCCAGGCCCGAGCATATTGCGCCTACATGAACAGATGAAGGATCAACAATCATGTATTACGACATTATCATTATTGGTGGAGGACCAGCAGGCAGCACAACGGCAACATTAACAAAACGTTATGCACCTCATCTGCGCATCTTGCTACTGGAGAAAGCACACTTTCCACGCCATCACGTAGGCGAGTCATTGTTAGCGGGTGCATCCCCAGTCTTGCAGGAGATGGAAGCATACGACAAGTGTAAATAAAGCAGGATTTGTGGAAAAGCTTGGCGCAACCTATATCTGGGGCCAGAACCGCAACCCGTGGGGCTTTGAATTTGATACATGTCATCTCACGTCTCGTGGCGCAAGGCAAAACGCTTGCCAGAGCTGTTTACTAAAGCATGGCAGGTGAAGCGAGCCGAGTACGATCACCTGTTGCTAAAACATACATCCTCAGCAGGCGTTGAGGTGAAGCAGGGAGCACGTGTCCTGCATGTGCTGCGTGAGAAAAACGGCGGGCGCGTGACTGGCGTCGAATACCGCGATGAGCAGGGTATACATAAAGTTGAATGTGCATGGGTGATGGACTGTAGTGGACAGAGCGCCGTGATCGGCACAGAATTGGGATTGCGCGAGTACGATACGCAGATGAATAACTACGCCCTGTTCGGTTATTGGAAAGGAGCAAAATGGATTTATGAGTATGTGGGCCATCCCGACCTGACGCGCATCTGCATCATCACAACGCCTCGTGGCTGGATCTGGTACATTCCGATGAGCCGGGATATC
Source organism: uncultured Chloroflexia bacterium (assembly GCA_963731415.1). Classification (GTDB taxonomy): domain Bacteria; phylum Chloroflexota; class Ktedonobacteria; order Ktedonobacterales; family Ktedonobacteraceae; genus JACDAE01. The sequence goes on along the minus strand of CAVSVN010000007.1, from coordinate 22,519 downwards.
GTCGGAGTTGGCTTTGTCACGCATCGCCAGACGCTCAAGCGCATGCCCAATAATCCAGAACAGCTCTATCGGGAAGAACTGGCCGCTTGCCCGGAGGTACAGGGATTGCTTGCCAAAGCTCATCTCGTCCATATTGCGCGGGATCAGAAGCGCGATGTCTGCGCCATTCAGGACTGGTCCTATACCATGTCGGCAGATGAGTGGTCCCGGCTGGGCGATAGCTGGCGATGCGGCAGGCTTTGTTGATCCCGTCCTCTCATCGGGCGTCATGCTGGCCCATGAATTGGGGCAAAAGGCGGCCTATACGCTCAATTCGGCCTTTAGAGCAAGTAGCGATGAAGAGGTACGCTCCTACTGGCACTTTTATGAAGAGACATATCGTACCTACCTGAAAGCCTATCGTGATATGGCCTCCTTCTGGTATAGCAACAATTTCTCGATGGAGAGCTGGTTCTGGCAAGCACGACGCACTCTTGCTCAGAATGAGAGCGAGATTAATCTAACCGACCGGGAAGCGTTCAACCGTCTTGCATCAGGGTACGCAACACGAGCTGAGTCATTGAGCTTATTTGGGAGTTATCCTCTGGACGAAGCGCAGCAACTGGTCGATGGTCTCTTCGGCGTTCCCTATGATAGGGCAGGTATAGAAGCTAAATATGCGCAACGTCCCTCTATGCTCTGAACAACAATGTGCAATTAACGGATGGAATGTATTTTTACCAGGGAGCAGTGCGTAATACCCGGCGTGTCGTCAATAAACAGAACAACACCTATCTCGATCTGCATCCAGCGGAAGAGATTTTGCTTGCGCTCTTCGATGGGCAGCACAGTTGGCTGATGTGGATGCGGTTGCAAAAGAACTACAGTCATTGCCTGAAACAGCCAGCCTGCCAGTGCGCAATGGTATCGACCTGGTGGTACAGCTTGATAATATTGGAGCGCTGGCCTGATCACAAAAAAATGGGTCACAACGTAAGGGTATGTGCTTGCCACTGGTCCGGTTCCGCGAAATCCCGACCCCCAACGGACGATGATAAGCACACACCCCTTACGCCAGATCCCTCAGAGGACCCAATTCAATCAACATGGAAGATCATTTTTCCTACAACACGGCGATTGCGTAGCTCTTGCAAGTGCTGTCCAAGTTCGCGCCAACTCGTCTCAGAGCCAGTAGCCGGGTGCAATTTATCTGCCGCAATGAGTCCAACGAGCAGTGCGAGATCTGTAGCAAAACTCTCCGGCGGCCCGGAAAGATAGGAAATGAAGCTTTGTATTTTTGCGCCAGCATGCCCTGCAAGTTCAAAGAAACTGAGAGGAGTAGCTTCACCCGAAGAGTTACCAAATACGACGATAGTGCCACCAGGAGCAACATGTTGAACAGCTGCAGCCAACGATGATCCTCCAACAGATTTAAGAATCAAATGAAACTGACCATTCAAATCATCCAGGTGTGTCACCAATTCGGATGCACCACGCTCTTGCAGACCTTTTCCACGTTCAGCACTTCCAACAATGCCCGTCACATACGCACCAGAGCGAGCAGCGAGTTCGACGGCAAAGTGACCAACGCCACCAGAAGCGCCCGTGACCAGTACCCGTTGGCCTAGCAGTGAGCCGCCGATGCGTACCGTACGTAAAGCAGTTAATCCAGCAATAGGTAGCGCTGCAGCAGTGGCAAAGCTTACGCTCTCAGGAATGGAGGCAATACGGTTAGTAGATGCGGCTGCACGTTGACTCCAGCCTGCACCATCCACTAATGCAACGACGCGCGTTCCCTGAGGTGGGCCACTTCCATCCGCAGCCGATTGAACAACAACGCCCGCAATATCTTGTCCCGGCCTCCATCCCTCAGGTCGATTTGCAAGTAAGCTCAATTCTCCTCTATTCAGGGAAAATGCACGTACATCAATGATCACCTCGTTGGGAGATGGCGTAAGTTCGGGAACATCGCGTATCTCAACGGGTGTTTCAGCGTTATGAGTCGCAACCAGTGCAAGCATGAATGCCTCCTCTTTTTTATGGCGATACGTTCCTCTTCATTATGTACACATTAGAGAGTGGGTTTGCAATGACTGGTATCATGCACTACACTACAAAAGATGTGACGTTTGTTGGTCATTATGCCAATGAAGACATAAAAATTCGCTTCATGGGTGTGCATCAGTTGGAGGATGTGCTGTACCTGGTCCCTGGTCCCACAGACTTTTGAGCGACAGAATAGGGATGAGGCAGTTGCTTAATCCCTAACTCTACTATCAGATATAATAAGGACAAACTACAAACAAGATTGAGAGAAACCTATGCCTGATAATCACAACCCACCAACCTTCATGGCCGTCCACGCCCATCCCGACGATGAAGTCTTCGGGACAGGAGGAACCTTAGCACTCTTAGCCGATCATGGAGTACGCACCGTCCTGGTAACCTCAACAATGGGGGAAGAGGGCGAGATCGTTGATCCAAACCTGGACGAACAGGCCAAAAAGGAACTGTTTCCACGCCTGGCAGAAGAGCGCCGTAAAGAGCTACAGGCTTCAGTTGACGCACTCCATATTCAAGAATTACGCCTGCTTGGTTTCCGCGATTTGGGAATGGCCGGAACCGCATCGAACAATCATCCGAATGCATTTTATCGGGCAACATTCGATGAAGCGGTGAAGCGATTAGTAGCCATCATTCGCGAATTGAAGCCACAAGTCATTGCGACCTACGATGCCTTTGGAAGCTATGGACATCCTGATCATATTCAGGCTCAGCGTGTGACAAACGCTGCTTTTGAGGCCGCTGGAGAGCCACGTTGTTTTCCTGAACTGAATATGGAAGCCTGGCAACCCTCTAAGCTCTATTATACTGCCATGCCACGCTCTTTTATGGTTAAGATGATGGAGGAGGCAAAGGAATCGGACGCGGATGGTCCATGGAATAATCCTGCCATGAACACGGCAATTATGGGCACCCCTGACGAAATCCTTACAACGCGTGTTGATGCACGAAACTATATTGAGAACAAGATGAGGGCATTTGCTGCGCATAAAACGCAGATTGCGCCCGACAGCTTTGTCTTTACCATACCACCAGAGGTGCGCGAACAGGTCTTCGGGTACGAATACTTTGTCCTGGCCCGTCGCGCCATTGCAAAACATGATGGACCATTAGAGCAAGATCTACTGGAAGGTTTGTCATAGTCCCTGGTCACACACTGGCTCTTGTCCACCGTCTACTTGCAATGCTCCCTCTTCATAGCACGTGCCAAACCTGGACAAGAGCCAGTCACTTCTCTCTGGATGAAGCTCATTGCCTCCATCCTTTGTAATCTTCAAAACCTATCTCCTTGTCACACGAACATTTACCTTTCCAGAAGGACGTAAGGTCAGATGGTGTACGGGATCAGGTGTAATATTCTGACCAGGGACCAGAGAGAAGCTGACACGCTGAGCGAGTGTTGCCAGGAGTAGATGTCCCTCCATCATCGAAAAGTGCATCCCGATACAGATGCGTGGACCAGCACCAAAAGGCACAAATGCATAGCGAGGAAGCTGCTTTTCCCGTTCGGGCGTGAAACGTTCAGGGTCAAATTTCTCTGGCTCTGGAAAGTATTCCGGGCGACGATGCAATGTGTAGGGAGCGATCAGGGCGATCTGGTTCTTAGAGATACGATAGCCGTCGATCACCACGTCACATAATGCTCGGCGGGAGGTTGCATATGCAGGTGGGTAGAGACGTAGCGCTTCCTTAAAGACTTGCAGGCAATACGGCAGACGTGCCAGATCTTCGTAGGTTGGTGTGCGACCTTGCAGGACACTATCAACTTCCTGCTGCACTCTTTGATAGCTCTCTGGGTGCTGACAGAGTAGATACCACGCCCAATTCAGAGCCGTCGCAGTCGTTTCATGACCTGCACCGAAGAGGGTCAGACACTCAGCCATGAGTTGCTCATCGCTCATAGGATTGCCATCTTCATCTCTGGCCTGTAATAGAATGGAGAGGAAATCATTGCGCTCCATCGAGCTATTGCGACGCTCAGCAATGAAATGTTGTATTGAGTTGCGCAGTACCTGCATAGCTTTATGCATGCGACGATTACGGGGCAAAGGCCAACTATAGGGTGGCGGTAAAAGTATTGAAAGTCTGTGTGACACGTTTTCAAAGAAGACTGACATTGCATCGCCGAGAGCGTCTGTTTCAGTGAAGACATCGGCATCAAAGAGCGCTTTCCCGATAATACTCATCGTGAGAGTGGTAACACAATATCGGCGAATTTCCCTTGTATTTTGAATTTTGGCTTGTGTCCACGCTGCCAAATGAGTGCAGTTATGCCGAAAAATTCTATAAAATCTCGCTTCTCTTTGTAGTCCGGTTCATACGTAGGTCGTTTAATCTTTCGCGCATAACTGCACATTTTTTATGCAATCGCTCTATCTCTTTTTGTGACTTTTCCCACTCTCTATGTATTTGTTCATCGTCTGCAAGTTCACTATTAAACACATATTCTGACCGCTCTATTTCTTTTAGTCGATTAGTAAGCACTCCTTCTGTATTTCGGTCAAGCTTTCTTTCTTTAATCATCCTCATAAGGTCTGATTGCAAACTCTCACGTTCTTCTTGAAGGTCTGCCAACTCTTTTTTAATTTGCTTTCTTCTACCTTCCGTTGGGTCTTTTAATTTCTTCTCTTCTAACGCTTTATCTACAATGGAAGGATTACTCTATGATTTCAAGCGCTCTTTTCCATGCTGCATCATCAACTTCTACAGTATTAATATTACAACCTGGGCATTTATACGATCTATTTGCATTTGCCATACATACATAGTATGTATGCTCAACTGACTCCGTTTTCTGTTTCCCATTTTTGAGCACTCTGTCTCGCTGTTCTGCCACAATTACCACATTTAGCTAGACCACCATGCAATAATGCTAAATCCTGTTGCTTGTTATTTCTTCTTGAAAACAATTGATTACGTTGCAGATTTTTAATTACTTCCTCCTGCAATTCTGCACTTATAAGAGCGGAAACAGGTACAATGATATGCTCTTCCTGGGGGTTCTGGATACGGCGTCGGGTCTTATGACCTGGAACTTTCACAGTATGGTAGCTATTTATTACCATCCTACCGCTATATGTTGTACTTCTAAGCATTCTGCTTACTACTGGTACTTGCCATATCACTTTCTCAGCTACTATACCTTTAGATGTATATTTTCTATTTGTGCTAATACAAGGTGATGGTATTCCGATTTTGTTTAATCTGTTGCAGATTTGCTTTAGTGATATACGGCGTTTCGCACATCTGAACATGAAAATTATTACTCTTACTTCTGTCCATGCAACATTTTTGCTATCCACGCATACTACATCGTAATTTGGCTCTAGCGTTTCTTTCTTTCCCTTTGGATTACAGCCATAGTTATATCCATATGGTCGTGCTCCGTTTCCAATTACTTTAGGGGGTATACCTTTCTCTGGATCTCCTAACGCTTTGTGTCTTTTTGCGTTCCTCGCTCTTCGTACAAAGTCGTTTACTTCTTCCTCCGCCTTGTACCCCTTGAGCAAACGCATTAACTGACCTTCTAAGCTGTCGTCGTCTGAATGATCGCTTTGCTCTGTCGTAAGAATATGAATTCCTAGTTCTCTCAACTGGCCTCGGAATACTTCGCGGCTAACCCCCTTACGTCCTAATCCACGATCTAATACATCTAAGCAGAGTAAATCAAACTCTGCGTCGTTCTGCCATTCGTAATATTTCATCCAGTGCGGCGCGATATCTGTACTCTAACCCTGTGTATGTATCATGAATCACATGTCTTTCTTCATCCAGTATTAATCCTAAAGGCTGTATCAGCTTTTCGCGTATAACCCTTTCCTGAGCTTCATGGCTCTGACCTGTAGATGATACACGGGTAAGTAACAACGCTCTTAGCCCTCTATATTGTTCGTATTCGGGTTGTGGTAAACTATTGTTCGTCATGGTTGATTAAGTTCCTTTCATGATTGGGGCTGGCTAGTTGCAATTTGTAAAAGGCTTTTTGCTACTTGCCAGCTTTCTTATTTCCACTTACTAAATTGTGTTACAACACTTTACGAGTGTCGTTATTGATATATACACATAATAACATAAAAGCAAGAGTTTTTCAACCTCTAAAGCCGCTCTACAGGCGGTTTTAGGCCTATTTCGAGCCATACTTCCCGCCACCCTTCCAGCTATCCATGAAGGGCGGCGCTAGCCTTCTAAGGCCGCGTTAGCGGTTCCTCTCGCACAGTCGTTATGGGTCGGGTTCCCATAGCGACTGTGCGGGGGTAGGGCATGGGTAACGCGGCGGCGTTCATCAAGCATCCTTTGCTGCTGTTGAGGCAAAATAGAACAACAAAAACACTGTTGCCCATGGCGGTGGTCCGAAGGATGGCGTACTACCTTGACCGATGGGCTATACTCGAAGAGCGAGACGAGCGGGGGTAAGGTTCTTATCATCAATGCAGTACCCCCGCTCGTCTCGGCGCGATAGCGCTATAGCCTGTCGAGTCAAGGTGGAGACGCCAAACCGCCTTATAGCTCTGTTCAAATAGGCACTAGCCTTTAAACTCATTCTATACGATCATATACTCTCTAATAAACGTCTTACTGTTTTCTCTCTCTGTACTTTCTTCTCTTTTTCGCCATATTGGATACGACGTGCATGCTGTATTCGCCTTATTTATGTAAGCTCTTCCATGATTGTATTCTTCAACGTTTCCATTTCAGTTTGATCGTGTTTATCCATTCCTCAATAGCTCCTTCCTGTCACTATCCAACATAAACGATGATTACACGGATATGCTGTACATCACTTGGAATAGTGGTGCTACTCACGGAGACACTTTGTATTCCTGGGATATGGAGCAATGTACTCGTTGCCTGGGCCTTACTCTTTCCTGCGACGAGTGTTTTGATCTGTTGTTGCTGTTGCTGACTGACTTGATAGGCATAGGTTTGTGCTATTTTGATGTGGAGTTGCATATGGGTATGGCTTTGTTGAGTCGCTTGGAGAATGCTGCTTTGTACCTGTCCTATAGGGCTATATCCGTCTCCTGCTTGCTGGTTGGCGATTTGCATCAGACGGCTTTGGTATGCCTGGGTGTTGTAGGTCATTCCTGTACATGTCTCGCTGACCGTGATATTGACCTGTGCCGTTTCCTCTCCTGGCTGATGATCAGGTTTTCTGCTCTGCTGACAGGAAAGCGGAGTAATGAGCGTTTCATCACTGTGTACCTGTGTTTGTAATGCGGCTTGTACACTCTGATTTAAGCTCGTTTTGAGACTTGATGCAACCGTATTGATATCTTGCGTCGTGACCGTTGGATAGTCTCGTGCTTGCTTGCCTCCACGAAATGCACTACTGACTGCGGAAACATTGAGACGACAACATGGCCCATAAATGTCTCCTGCTCGGATATTTCCCCCAGGTCCAGTATTGACACTTTGAGCGGATACGCTCATCTGTCCGAATGTTGGATAATTGGCGGCTGGTATGATGGCGTCTTGCTCGGTAAGCACCTGTATTCCGTCTGCTCCTGTCAGTAAGGTTCCTGCGGTTACGGTTTGGGCATAGGTTGCCGCATTGTAGAAGGTAATCTCTCCCTGTGCGGCTTGGGCGTCCTGGTGTCCTTTGCCTGTTGTGGGAACAGTTCGCGCTTGGCTCATGGTAATAGCAGCGAGTGCTCGGCCTTGTAGTTGTGTCCCTGTTGCCTGTCCCGTCGTGACGGTAATATTCTGTGTGGTCTGTATCGGTTGGGTATTCGGGACAATGGTAATGATTGCATCGGGTGTGAACAGAGGAAGCAAGGAAACCATGAGAAGAGCAATGACACCTGAGACGCACACCATACCCACACACAGAGCAATCATGGTGCTTCGCTTCCCATGTCGTCGTATTGGCTCGGTATGTTCCTGGTCGCTCTCTGGTGGTGTTGTCTCCTGCTCCGTTTGGCTCTCCCCGTTTGCCGCTTCTTCTGGTTCTGGCTCATAGTCATAAATGTGTACATCCACAAAGCGAGTGGTGGTTTGTTCCTCTGATGTGGATGGCTCTGCTGAAACATACATCTCGTCAGTCGTGCGGTTACTGTTCATCCTCTAACTCCCTTCGATAAGATTAGGGAAGAGGTTTTTCCCTCTTCCCTAATCACTAAGCAGGCGGTGGTATGGTGGGTGTCAATGGGTTGTACTGGATGTAATCATAGATATCATCATCCATGACGAGATTGGTGTACACCCCTTCAGGAAGAGGCGTCTTGATCTCAAGCAGCACAAAGCCATCGTTGGCTTTGCGAGTGATCCCATGCAGCACAACATTGATCTCTAGTCCTTCCTTCAGGTTCCAGTCTTCAAACTCTTCCATGATGGTTTCGACGTGCCGTTTGTCACAAAACACGAGTAACATGGGTCCGGTGCTTGTGCTCTCTGTATCTGCCATCCCTACACTCCTGTTTCACTGAGATGATCGGACGAATTAACCGGACGAAACGCACTATGATCGTTGATGAGCACATAGCGCCCATTGCCGATGGTGATCACCATATCAGGATATCCATCCCCATTGAGATCAAGAAAGGAGATGGTTGCGGGTTGCAGATTGGCTCCGGCTCCTGACAAGATGGGGCCAAGATACAGATGGGTTTTCTCCATGTTCGTCACCACCAACTCATAGATGACAATATGCCCGTCCAGGTTCTCCACCGTAAAGTGGCTTATGCCCCCATGTTTGACATCGGCGTCAATCTGGAAGGTGCGGGGCGTTCCATACTGCAAAGTATCTTGTTGGACGTGCCACCATTGCGCGAAGCTGGAAAGGGCGATCCACCCGATAAGCATCACGAGCATGGCAAGACCAACATACACCGAGGGATGCAAACGCCACATTCTCCGGTTGATGGGTGCCTGCTCTGGCTCCGCGTAAGCGGGTGCCTGGGAATGGCTGCGTGAAGCCCGTTGGATCGGTGGCGGTCCTTTATGCGTTGTGACCCGCATCACGGTACGCGGTGGCGTCGTTGCGGGTGCTGCGGCATAGCGTCGTACACTGTTTGGCATCCGAGTAGTATAGAAAGCATCATCGTCTTCACCATCATCATAAACGGGCTGCTTGTTGGGTGGTTGGCGTTCGTTGGTGAGAAACGGGCGATCTTCAGGATGAATGCCGCTCGACGTTCCCACATGATGCCGTGATGCTCCCTGTGTCTGCACATCCGGGCGGTGTGTCCGGCGAGGAATATTCGTATGGACTGCTTGCTGCTCTCTCATGCCTGCACCTCAGCATTCGTATGGATCGCACAAGGGAACGGGTACGCTCGTTCCGCACGAGAAACAGGCAAGGAATGAAGAGTCAAACACTCAGGGCAATACAGGACGATACCACAACAGGTACACACGTGTTCCCCTGCCCGAAAGGTTGGGGTAAGCAAGTGTTTGCCTCTCTGGCAATTAGCAAGATGAAAGGTCCGTCTGGTTGCCCGTTGTTGCTTCGCTGTCGATTTGCGCTTCTGTTGCCAGCGTGCCATGTCGTTTCCTCCCTAAAAGGTTTTTCCCTGATAGATGCGGTCACGATCTGCATCACTGACTAATCCATCTTGATGGTCTTGATGGAGGTCTTGAATGGAGTCCTGGTTTTCATGGCACTCGTGGCCCATGTCATAGCAGAAACCCGTATTGTTATGAATATAACGGCTTTCGATGACAGGAACGACGGTATATTCTTCGTCGTCGGTGGTGGTATTTTTCGGTTGGTTGCCGTTCATGGTTGGCCTTTCTTGACTTTGGCCCTCCATGAGCATAGAATCTCATGGGGCCATGCTACGTACTTTCAAAGGGTCGTCTCTGGTCCCGTTTGGCTGGCTCCGTCTGAATCACGGAGTCAGCTTTTTTGTTGCCTCCTTTCTTAATCATGCTAATGCTACAACTCCTTACATGCTAATTATATTCAACAGGATAACATTTTTCAAGTGTCTACGCTATGCAATACGACTATTCGCTACAGATCATATTAATATAACGCCAGTGTTGACCAAATAACATGGGGGTACTATAATAGTTGCAAACAATGGTAAGGAGTATATATACTAATGTCGCAATCGCAAGATGAGCCAATGCTCACCGTCAAGCAGGTTGCCCGACGTATGAATGTGGATGAGGCTACTGTCCGTAGATGGATTCAAGCTGGTAGACTGAGGGCTGTAAATATAGGCCATCTACGTCCGAATATCGTATTCGTCCTTCCGATCTTAATGATTTTATTTCAAATGGAGAGACGGATAGAACTGATAATTAATATTTTAATCATCAGGCTTTTTACATGTCAGAAAGAAGCTCGCTAGGTATTTTCCTAGCGAGCTTCTTTCTTTTCGTTATTTTATTCCTTTGGCTGCTCTGGCATTCGTAGCAAGAAAAATTGCGAGAGAAGTTGAAACTGCATCAGCAAGGCTTGTACTTGTCCTGCATATTCCTTTGTAGGAGGTACATCATACAGGATATCCCAAAATGTTGAGCCACTCACAATATAACGGTTCAGTGGGAAGCGTTGTCCTATAGGATACCCTGTGAAGATGTGAACGGTCCCCGTTATTTCAGGCGTGATAAAGGCAACAGGTTGCCCCTCAAAAAAGAGGTTGTCTTTGCGGCGATGTACTTCAACCTGCTGGCCGCTCACCGTTGTAACGATAAATTTGCGTTCCTTGATGATTGGAAGTTGCATTGTTCTCATTTCCTTTCGTGCTTAGAGTAGGTCTGGTTCACGTGGCCCGCTCTGCCGTTGATCGTCGTTTTCCTGGGTGGTGTTCGTTTGAATCTGCTCTTGTGCATCGGGAGGCGTCGTTGCCTGGACGTTATCGTTGGCGCGTGCTTCTTGCTCAATATATGCCTGTGCATCTGCAAGGCTGGCGGGATCGATTTGCACAGGTGCAACATGCACTTTATAGCCGTAGCCTTGCGCGATGACAAATGCTTCCCCAACATTCAAGCGCCGAGCTTCATCCGGGGGAATAATATATTCCTCCTGCATTCTCACGGTGCCGAATCCGGTTCCCTCTTCGCCCTGCATACTCCATCCTGCATTGACAGTTTTGTGCTTCCCTGCACGTTCCACTAACTTTTCAGGGGCGTTGCTGGTATGCAAAATGAGCATGTGCGACGTTTTCAAAATGCGGTTGCGTTCATCTTGCGTCTTTGCTAGCCCTTCCTCACTCTGACAGGCAAGCATCATTGCTCCCCCAAATGAGCGCAACCGTTCGGACAAGTTGGCGATGTTTTCGATTGCCAGGGCGGACACTTCATCAATAATGATGAGTACCTTTTTTCCTTTTTGCTTGCGGACGGTGATATAGTGGGCAAGGTCTTCGACCAGATACCGCCCGATACTTGAAGCTTCCTTTGCAAAGGCGACGGTATCCAGCTTGATATAGCTGGCATCACATTCATCAAAGGTAAAGCCGGTATCCAGCTTACCGTGTAACGCTCGGAAGAAAGCACGGTAGCGATTATACACACCGTTGGCATCGTCGGGTTTGATACGGTCAAGTTCGCTTTGCTCTGGCAAGCCACGGTAGCAAATGCGCAACTGTTCCAACGTCAAATTCTTAAGCAGTTCGGCACTACTCCTGGGGGTGTAGGGGGTATTGAGTGCCAGGTCAAGCATCATCTGTGCAATACCCTCGTAATACGGTTCACTGTAAGTCTGGACCGCTAAGAGGCGGTTATAGAGGGCGCGTGGATCTCCTATCCATCCATAATATGGGCTGGTCGGAAAAAGCTTGATATGCTGCTTGCCTGCTTTGCGCATTGTTGCCACAAAACGCGGGGCAAGATCATCATCGCCTTTGGCATCCATCATGATAATATCCATGTTGTAGTCACTTGCCCCTATATAGGCATTTTTGAGCGTGGTTTCTGTCTTACCTGATCCCCCTTCTCCTGTGATCAGGCTTGGACGTGACAAAATGTCAAATGGGATAGTGACATATCCCTTTTCGAGAAATGGTGATGATGACATCTATTTACCCTTTCGTGTCTAAGCCTGCCACATCTCTACAACCTATAGAGGTGACAGGCATAGGAAGTGACATGCTAGGTATTCGGGTTATCGATTAAGACACCCAGAACCCCTTTTCCGTTGATCTGGTTGGGAGCATTGCGTGCTTTACGTGCAGCTCTTTTGCTTTTGCTCGCCTGGATCGCTCGGCGGCGGCGCTCCTGCGCAAGCAAGGACGCTTGTAAATTTTTCGGGCTAAAGAGTTCAATCAAAAGCAAGAACCAGGGAAACACGAGGATACTGCGTTCCCACACTGGGATGGCATCATGCAAAAAATGCGTGATGGTTGGCATTCCTATCTGCATGACAAGCGGGACAAGGTCATGCAGAACTAGTAGCAGAAATGGGTACGGGTTTTCCCATGTGATCAGCACTATTGCCCCAAGTGCGCCAACGGCCCCCGCTCCTATCCAATAGGGGAAGGGGTCGGTGGTGCGTTGCTTGATCTGCCAGCGTGCAATTGTCCCTAGCAGTAAGGCAGGCCATGCAACAATCACAGAGGCAAGCACGAGAAACACTTCAAGCTCTTTGGTATTTGTCTGCCTGGGTTGATTCTCATTACTCATGATGGATAGAGTTCTCCTTTCAATGTGTAGAGAGAAAAACGTTTGTGATGCTCCACAGGGAGCTTGTGAATTGCTGTTGTGACGGTATTTTTGACATCTGGTGGTAAGAAGTACCAGATGGCATTATAGCGGGCGTTTGCTGCAAGATCGAAGATGATCTCTTCCATTCTTTTTTCACTCTTGCTCGTCAATTCGCACTCGATGGCCCTTACGCTCCCATTTGTACTGATGACTTCCGCATCAGGAAGATGAGCAAATTTGCTTCCCCTTGTACTTGCGTTCTGCTCGGCACGGAGGATTTGTTCGCTTCTCCAGGTATCGCCAGGGCGGCGTACGGCGATAAAGTAGCGGATGGCATTGACGGCGTATAGGTGGTTCAGGCTGGCGGGTGCAGGCTCATAAGGGCGTAATTCGATATTGAGATATCGGAGTCCCTTTGAGGTTAACCAGAGCCAGCCGCGTTGCCCGACATAGAAGACTTGGTACTGGATATATCCCAGATCAATCCAGGGGCGTAAGATTTTACGGGTACGTTCGGAACTCAGGATACCTGATTCTTTCATACGCTCAGGGGCGGGGCTAAGGAGTCCTAACCAGCGTTGCATTTGATCAAAACAGAGTGCGCCTTGCTCTCCTGTTATGGTACAAGCGGACACTAAACGTTCATTCAATTGTGGCCCTATGTTCAGCCGAACTCTGCGGGGTTTGGAGAGAGGGTATTCACTGTCTCCATAGTGGTGTGTGTCAATCATGGTCAAACTCCTGTTTGTGCTACTGGCTGCATGCCTGCCTTATGGAACTAGCGGAATTGCTAGGCTCTGGATGCAAGCATAAAGTATCGTGAGAGCAAGGAAAAGAACACTGTTAGTAACACTTTATAGCGAAAAAGAAGTGTTAGGCTTCTTGCTGAAATCGTGTATTGTTTGATAGAATAACAGGAGTGTTTTTGAAGAACCGAAGGGGTATCACATGACACAAGATTGGCAACAACCAGAAGAAACGCTAGGGCAGCGCATAAAGGCCATAAGAAAAATGCGTGGCTGGTCGCGTGAAAAATTAGCAGAAAAAGTAGGAACAGCGTCCCTCACTATCTTGCGTTGGGAAAATGATAGAGCGTTTCCTAGAGGTGATGAGGTACAGCGAGCATTGATAGAGGTGCTTGGTTTGCCGAAGGATGAATTCAGCAAACAGAGAGAGAGACAAATAAAAGAAAAGAAAGTGCCTACTGTTGCTGATGAAGTAACTGAAACAAAAGGAGAGATAAAAAGTGAAGCAGAAGAAGCACCATTTCCCGTTGAGATAGTTCTTCCTCGCCAGTATGAGTATACTATTATTCCTTCTGAGAAAGAGTTGTCAGAAGATGAGATAGTAGAGTATAAGATACCGCCGATTATTGTCTACAGGGGATTTTATAAACGTGTCTTTGATGAGAGATATGGATACGATTTAGAAAGAATGGTACTATCGAATGGAGAGCGGCTCTTTCCTTATTATACGTGGGTTAATCCTGATACGGTTGTATTTGGGTGGGGACACGTTGGGGGAGGATCAACGCATCTTGCGCAATCAATACTTCTTGATTATTTTGAGTATATGTATCCAAATGAGAAAGAAGAAGTTTTGCGTTCTTTTGTTGAAAAGTATTACAGAAATTTTGCAACGGATTTTACGATATGGTTTGGGAGAGAGAAGAATTGGGAACTATGGTCTGGTGCAATAACAGCATGGCTCAAAGAAGAAAGAGAAAATGGTGATCCTGCTCCTAGCCATGATTTAGGGGATGTTGGTCATGGTTGGGTAGGATGGTCGGAGAGATGGGATAAATATAGAGGAACATGAATAGCCTTCACTATGCAGAATTAATAGTTGAGAATGCAAGAAGCACAATATATGTAAATCACGGAAATTAAATGGCTCTTTCACACTCTTGGTGAAAGAGCCATTTAATTTCCGTGATTTACACCTAGATATGCAAAAACGTCGAGTGCCCTGAACCCTATTCGTCTATCTGGATACCTGTTCTTCTGCGATGAGATCGTCTATACTACGACTGATCACAATAATTGATGCTTGCACGGAGGAGAAGCGATGAGTGAAACGAAACCCCATATTTTGATTATTGATGATGATCCATCGATCTTAGAGATGATGCGTCTGGTTCTGGAAGAAGAAGGGCGGTATCAGATCACCACGACCGAGATCGTCTTTGAAGACGTGGCCGAAGTCGAGCGGGTGCAGCCAGACTTGATCCTCTTGGACTTCCTGATGCAAGGGAGACAGACGGCCTGGACCTTCTTGCAGAAGCTCAAGCTCCATCGCCCGACCAAGGATATTCCTATCGTGTTGTGTACGGCGGCTCGCGTTGATGTCCTGGAGCAAGAGGGGATTCTCACGCAAAAAGGCATTCCTATTTTATATAAGCCGTTTGATGTGGATGAATTGATCCACGTCGTCAAGCAGATACTTTCTTCCTCTGCACCTGATACGATGTAACACCCGGCACTCAAGATCGAGGAATTAGAACTGGACTTCTAAACCTATGGAGGAGTATCCTTACCATGCAAGTGTGCAGGTAGTGTAAGAAGCCGATTGAGCTTGAAGCTCTCATACAAAGCATTGAGAAGCTTCTCGCAAAGTACGTTGCTCAAGTGATCGTTGGCTGAAGCACCAATGAAGATTGCCCAGCCAACGATATTTTACGATCAAACGAGATTGTCTGTTATTTCTTCCCGCCATTGCCATTGTGCAGGTTGAAGTTCCACCGTTATTGTGTCCTCCATACCAATCTCTTTAAGGTACTGCTGAACGTGTTTGGTCGTTTCCTGTGCAGCATAGTCAAGAGTATAGTATGCCACTATTCTCTGTTTCTCTATAAGAACAGGATTATCAAAAAGCCCTCGCGTTGATACCGCCAGGACACCTATCTTTCTAATGAGATACGTACACTGTGTTTCAGTGAGAAAATAAGTATTCTCGACAACGAGACGGAAACCTGTCCTGAGATATTCATTTTTGGAAAAAGGGTGTGTAGTGATAGCATTCTCCTGAAAAATGGATGTTTTTTTTGCTCGTTTGTAGTCGCCTCTGTGTTATCTTTCTAGTAAAACACTCTTTAACCTATTGTACAACAAGCAAGGCTCGACATAGACAGGGAATCCTATCACCACCGCGAAGCGCTCGACCTGCACCGCAAAAAACCAACATCGGAGCACCATGATGCGTGCATGGATTACAAGCAATGCATTCTCCTTTAAACGTATTGGATGATACATCATGGAATTCCCGGCCTGCATATCTATTTTAATACCTTCTTTATGGGTTGATCCCAGATGCCGTGTTATAGTGTTCAAAGAAAGGGTAAAATAATGAGAGGAAGTTGATGGAATACATGTCATGGAATTCCCCACTGATCCCGACAGCTATATTCCCCACATAATAGCACCTCTAGAACCTCGATTGAATGAACTCAACTCGAAGCAACGGCTCATCTTGCGTACGGTGTTTGCAATGATCAACGGACAACGAACCATCAAGCAAATAAAAGGACAGCTTCATCTCTCTTCTCAAATGGTTGACGAAGTACTGACCTATCTGCACTTGGTAGGAGTGATCGAATAAGACGAGAGGAGGCGAAAGAGAGCACCCTTTTAATACAATAGTGCGCGACGACACCACCGCGAAGCGGTTGGCACTGGAGACGCTTCGCCTGATGCAGTGGGAAAAGCGTGAAAAGCTCTTTCTTCTGGTCGTGTTAGCCTATTCCTTTTTGCTCTCACTTCTCAGTGATGAATCTCAACCAATACGAGAATGGCTTCTTCGCCATTACTGCCACCGAACCGGAAAACGGCTTCGGGAAAGTGCCGTACCAATTTATCGCCTCCGCTGGGCTTTAAGTCGGCTGTGGCAGGATTTCCGTCCTCTTTTCACTTTTTCCGCTTTACTCGTCACCCAGAAATCAGAGTAGAACTCCTGTTCCAAAAATTCGGGGTGACTTATGAGATAGCTCTGCAACCTCTTCGTTTTGCCAAGATCGAAGTACACTTTCATGCAGGAGACTTTCTTCATGGTCCTCCATCAAAAGATGATACGAGAAGACCTTATCTTTTCTCCTGTGGAAGTGTATAGACGCCGGAAAGTGGGTGAGTATCACTTTGGAGAAATTGCTGTGCTTGAAAATGAGTGAGCCAAGCTTTGAGCGATTTCTCGTCGATGATTTCATCCGTTCTCGTTTTTCCCCAGAAACGTGAGCAGAGATGCCAACAATTGTTCTCTTGCTCCTCAACAATGCCATACACTTCCAGAATGATGATCCCTGATTCTATTTGTGCATATGTATCCCATAAGTCTGCGGAGAAAATCAAATTCTCTAGGTGCTGTTTCATTTCAGAGGTTGCATGGGGATGTTCGCTCAGCCATGTGTGATAGCGTTGCTCTACCAGTTCCGCAGCAACAACAACATAGCCATCATGCGATGACCGTCCATGATACCACTTCTCATCCATTGACAGTTGCATCTGCATCGTTTTGCCTTTCACTTCGATAAAAAATGAGCAAAAAGAGAAGCAGTAGGAATGGTGTTGAATGGCACCCTCCATATTCTCTCTCTAGTTACTATACACAAGCCTCTCTTGCCCAGGGTGAATCACCGAAGGGACGCTCGATATGGTAGGAGCAATGGAGGTAGATTGTAAATCACGGAAATGAAATGGGCTAAAATTTGATACGTATGCGGGTGATCCATTCGTTTTTTGAGGTGATGGTGCCCCACTTCATTGTACAGATTTCCCCCATCTTAATGGGTCTTATACAGTATAAGAGAGGTGGTGATAAA
Organism: uncultured Chloroflexia bacterium; assembly: GCA_963731415.1. GTDB lineage: Bacteria > Chloroflexota > Ktedonobacteria > Ktedonobacterales > Ktedonobacteraceae > JACDAE01. The sequence continues at coordinate 5,073 of CAVSVN010000007.1, read as the reverse complement.
GGTGGGAGCTTTTTGTAGCGGAAAGGGTGGTGGGGGTCTTTGTTCGGTTTCGATTTGGTTCCATTTTTGCTCTATGCTATGGAGAGAGAAAACGGAGGGTGACATGTCGATTACATGAGGAACGCCGCCGTAACGAAGTGAAGGCGTGCGGTTCTCATGTGATTGGCGTCACCCGTGCCAAAAAACAAAAGAACGAGGAACAAACGGTGGGGGGCAATCTTTGCCGATATACAATGTAGCGGTTGGGGCGGTCACGCGCCGAAGGGCGCGTGGGGGTGGTTGGAAGGGTGGCGTGGGAAGCGTGGGGGCGTCTCGTCGCCTTGGCACGCCGTACAGGAGGAGAGGAGGGAAGGAGGGGGTGCGAGTGGGTCAAGGCGGCGAGGCGCGGGCTGGTGGGCGCGGGGAGGGGAGGGGCAGGGGTCGGCGCGTGACCGCCCCAACCGCGAGCCTTCACCGATGGGGGGTGGGGGCCGCGCTCCAAAATAGAACGTGTGTTCTTAATACAATCGTGTAAGAGAGGGTGCGCTACCCTGGCGGGAAACCTGGGATACCTGCACCGCTCCCTTTTCAGCTACTTTCAGAGCTAGGAATTCAGCTACCTCTTATTCATAAGACCACTCTAAAAGATACTCATTGTGTTGTAACACTGCGCAGTGGCGCACTTATTACAGCAAATTCGGCTCTTGACCAGGGGCGCGAAGTTTTTGCTGTACCCGCAGGAATTTTTCGCCAGGGTCAGGAGGCGTCAATAAACTCATACAAGATGGCGCTCATCCGGTTACCGATGTGAACGATATTCTGGAGAGTCTTAATCTCCATATGCTGCCACAACAGTCTGAAGCTCAGATTCTCCTGCCTGCAAATGATGAGGAGCGCACTCTCCTGAAACTGCTCAGTTCCGATCCTCAACATATTGATGACCTTACCCGTATATCCGAGCTGCCAGCCCAACTGGTTTCATCCACGTTAACAGTAATGGAACTGAAAGGTTTCGTCAGGCACCTGGGTGGTATGCAATATGCTCTTACACGCTAAACGGAATATCACCATCTAATTCACTGAAAGGCGCTATTCAATGCGAACCGAATATAATAAATCGTAGTAATCGTGTCCCCGAAATTCTCAACGTGCAGGGTATACCTATACCATCGCTACACTGAACGAGCAGGAATATCAGCAAGCATTACGCGCTAAATTATGTGAAGAGGCTGCCGAAGCTGCTAGCGCCGATGCACAACATCTTATTTCCGAGCTTGCCGATCTCTATGAGGTTATAGATACACTTATGGTTAGCAATTCCATTGATCCTGCTACAGTACGTGCCGAGCAGGAACGGCGTCGTTCCGAACGTGGCAGCTTCACACAACGTATTCGCTTGCTGGATACTATCTCTCCATCATAAATCTGTTACCTGCTATTATAGTGAATCGTAGAACATACTACCCCCAGGTGCATATGCTCACTGGGGCTTTCAACGTGCCTGTCACTTTATGTCTCTACTTGACACGTTCTCTCCACAGGTCAGTTATGCTAGAAAGGATTTGTTAGATTATGACAGCCGGAAAATCTTGCACAATCATCTGATTTACATGAGGAAATCGCAGCATCTGGAACCAGAATGCCGCGTTCTGGGATGACAAAATGCGCGATGGCAACGATTTTCAGCGCATCCTCGTCGGTCCCGCCAGCGAACGTTTGCTCAATCTGCAAGCAGGGGAAATTGTGCTGGAGATTGCATGTGGCAATGGGGTCTTTGCACGTCGTATGGCTCAACTTGGGGTATCCATTGTGGCAACTGACTTCAGTGCCCAGTTGCTCGAACGCGCCCAGGCGCGTACAAGTGAATATGCTGACCGCATTGAATATCGCCTCGTCGATGCCACACAAGAAGATCAGATGATTGCCCTTGGCCTACAACGCTTTGATGCAGTCGTCTGCAATATGGCGATCATGGATATGAGTGAGATCGATCCCCTTATGCGGGGTATTCGGCAGGTTCTCAAACCAGGAGGACGTTTTGTATTCTCTCTCATGCATCCATGTTTTAATAATATGGCAACGACGTTATGCGTCGAAGAAGCTGACAACAATGGCGACCTCACCACCACCCACTCTATCAAAATTGCCAGATACCTCCATCTTACTCACCAGAAAGGGCTTGGCATACTCGGTCAGCCTGCTCCTCACTACTACTTTCATCGTCCCCTGCATATCCTCTTCAATGCCTGCTTTCGGGCGGGCTTCGTTGTGGACGGATTAGAGGAGCCGGCCTTCAATTCACCCGAAGATGGTTCGGCAAGTAGTCGTTTGCTCAGTTGGGTTAACTATAATGAAATCCCGCCCGTACTGGTGGTTCGCGTGCATGTCGCAGGTTAACATAAATTCCCTTGCATTTTCGGATCTCTCCCTTCGGCTCTCCTCTAATGAAGGAGAGCCAATATTTTTTACCAAAGGGCTGTTTAAAACGTCTTTCTTTTAAAACATGTGATCGTTGCTATCGCTGGCATCTTCGATCAAAACAGTAGTCGCTCTATGATCATCGTTTTGTTATTTCCAGTGCTACACTACCTGTTCCAAAAAGTCGCATTATTTTTGCAAGGAAGCAAGCATAGAGAGGAAGGACTGCAATGCCGACTGTCTGGTTTATTCGACATGCAGAATGTGAAACCAATATAGGACTGCCAACAGCAGATGCAACCACGGCACAACTTACTCTCAAAGGGGTCAAGCAAGCAGAGAAAATTGCTTCTGCACTACCGCGTTGCCCCGATTTAATTATTGCATCGTCTTATTTACGGGCAAAACAGACTGCAGATTATACCCACAGGCGTTTTCCTCACGCACCACTGGAGGAATGGCCTGTACATGAATTTACGTACCTTTCACAATCCGTTAGTGGAAGGAGTACAACTATCGACGAAAGGCGCTCGCTGGTAGATGAATACTGGAGCAGACTCGACCAGCATTATACAGATGGCAACGGAGCCGAGTCATTCACCAATCTCATGAACCGTGTGCGAGAGATATTAGAACAGCTCAGGAATACCAATGCAGACTTTATCGTGGTTTTTAGTCATGGGCAATTCATCCTCGCGGTCCTTTCGTGGCTCATGGGACTGAACATCAGCAATATGGAGCAGTTCCGACACTTCCTTCTGGCAAATGAAATCCCCAATGGGGCGATTGTGAAAGTTGCTTTCCAGCAAGAAGATGCCTGGGTCAGCCCATTTAACACTGCCCATTTGCATAGAGATGTGGAATAAACTGGCCTCTCTTCTTTATTAGTCATAGCAATTCTGTCCATCCCTCCCTAATTATCGACGCCTTCTATGAACCGTTCTATAATAAAGGACAGACAACTCAACCCGGCATGGAAAGGATTGCGCTCAATAATCTACCTGGATCACTTGCTTAAAGCGACTCACGGTCAACTCTTTAACTCAAAGCGCCCAGACACAGTTCACTGCCTTCAGCCATGATAGCCGTCAGCTTCTCCCTGGCGAACTATTTGTAGCGGTGCGCGGCGAACGTAGCGATGGACATGACTACCTGCTCGACGCAATCCAACGCGGAGCAACGGGTCTGTTGATTGAAGGACGTATCCTCAATGCACTTCCGCAAAATACGCTCACTACCCTGATGCAATCCAACACAACTATAGTTATCGTGAACGATACACGCGCCGCATTACGCGAATATCGCCACGTTTATTTTGCAAGAATGGCACCCATCGTCATTGCTGTAACGGGCAGCGTGGGCAAAACCAGCATCAAGGTAGGCGCTTGGCATTTGTCCCTTCTGGCAGTTTCGCGACTTTTAGGAGTTGGCAAAATTATAATGATCTGCTCGGGTTACCACTCTCTCGGTCGCCTGGAAAAACGTCATGAGTACGCGGTTGTAGAACTGGGCTGCGATGATCCCGGCGAAATTACGCGACTCTGCCAGATTGTACAGCCACATATCGGTGTTTTGACCAATATCAGCCCTGTACAGATGCAATACCTACACGATACTGAACAACTTGCACAGCGAACTCCTCACCCTTTTTTCTTCTCTTAGAAAACAAGGCAATGCTATTTTTAACGCTGACGATATAAAATGACAACAGAAGCTTCTTCCAGGGCTTGCAGTCTATAAAGAACAAACTTGCAACTTCCTTCCATTCACACCTTCGCTCGCTTGGTGGCATTAAAGGGATAATGGAATGATATACAATGTACGCTTCCACCTTTACATAAAGAAACCGACAAATCAAAAGACCCCATTCAACTAACCTCTCATCTTCTGGGAACTCATTCTATCGCTACGTTATTGGCGAGACATATACGGTTGCTCGTCATTGTGGCTTACAACATAAGCGAGATCCAGCAAGCGTGCAACTCGATTCCAGCCACTGGCTGGCAGGGAGCTCAAAAATGCTTTAAATGGCACTATCCGGCGCAAAGTTGTTGGACGATACGCATAATGCTTCGCCGCTCTTTATGGAGGCAGGTCTGGAAACCCTCGCAGAAACCTTGCCAGCTCGTCGGCGCATCGCAATCTTTGGTGATATGCTTGCACTTGGGCGATTTTTTCGGCGAAATTCAGTGCAAGCAGGACGTGAAAAATTCACACACACAATCGATCTTTTTGAACACGAGTGGTGAACCAGATACCTTGATTTTCTGAAAAACCATCAGCAGGCAAGACTACTATAAAAACTCATGATTGTAACCTCGACACACGAAGATGCCACCAGAGTGACGCAAAGTCTGCTTGCTGAAAAGAGGGCTCTCCTACTATCGTGCTCATCGAAGGCTCGGAAGAGACACGTATGGAGAAAGTAACTGAGCAGTTAATGGCTCAACCATCCGAGAAGCTCTGAACGACTGGTGGGCGGAACTTGTCGGCCGGGGCTGGAAACAGATCGTAGTCATGCGGCCCGATCGCCCAACCTGGGTGGAGATTGATCTTAGTGCTATAGGAAATAATACGCGCCGTATAAAAGAGCTGGTCGGCCCTGCTGTGCGCGTAGGCATGGTTGAGCCTGAAGGCTGATGCTTATGGTCATGGCGCCCTCAAGGTTGCACGTAC
>CAVSVN010000006.1:0-9272 GCA_963731415.1 uncultured Chloroflexia bacterium | reverse complement strand
AGAACTGGACTTCTAAACCTATGGAGGAGTATCCTTACCATGCAAGTGTGCAGGTAGTGTAAGAAGCCGATTGAGCTTGAAGCTCTCATACAAAGCATTGAGAAGCTTCTCGCAAAGTACGTTGCTCAAGTGATCGTTGGCTGAAGCACCAATGAAGATTGCCCAGCCAACGATATTTTACGATCAAACGAGATTGTCTGTTATTTCTTCCCGCCATTGCCATTGTGCAGGTTGAAGTTCCACCGTTATTGTGTCCTCCATACCAATCTCTTTAAGGTACTGCTGAACGTGTTTGGTCGTTTCCTGTGCAGCATAGTCAAGAGTATAGTATGCCACTATTCTCTGTTTCTCTATAAGAACAGGATTATCAAAAAGCCCTCGCGTTGATACCGCCAGGACACCTATCTTTCTAATGAGATACGTACACTGTGTTTCAGTGAGAAAATAAGTATTCTCGACAACGAGACGGAAACCTGTCCTGAGATATTGATTTTTGGAAAAAGGGTGTGTAGTGATAGCATTCTCCTGAAAAATGGATGTTTTTTTTGCTCGTTTGTAGTCGCCTCTGTGTTATCTTTCTAGTAAAACACTCTTTAACCTATTGTACAACAAGCAAGGCTCGACATAGACAGGGAATCCTATCACCACCGCGAAGCGCTCGACCTGCACCGCAAAAAACCAACATCGGAGCACCATGATGCGTGCATGGATTACAAGCAATGCATTCTCCTTTAAACGTATTGGATGATACATCATGGAATTCCCGGCCTGCATATCTATTTTAATACCTTCTTTATGGGTTGATCCCAGATGCCGTGTTATAGTGTTCAAAGAAAGGGTAAAATAATGAGAGGAAGTTGATGGAATACATGTCATGGAATTCCCCACTGATCCCGACAGCTATATTCCCCACATAATAGCACCTCTAGAACCTCGATTGAATGAACTCAACTCGAAGCAACGGCTCATCTTGCGTACGGTGTTTGCAATGATCAACGGACAACGAACCATCAAGCAAATAAAAGGACAGCTTCATCTCTCTTCTCAAATGGTTGACGAAGTACTGACCTATCTGCACTTGGTAGGAGTGATCGAATAAGACGAGAGGAGGCGAAAGAGAGCACCCTTTTAATACAATAGTGCGCGACGACACCACCGCGAAGCGGTTGGCACTGGAGACGCTTCGCCTGATGCAGTGGGAAAAGCGTGAAAAGCTCTTTCTTCTGGTCGTGTTAGCCTATTCCTTTTTGCTCTCACTTCTCAGTGATGAATCTCAACCAATACGAGAATGGCTTCTTCGCCATTACTGCCACCGAACCGGAAAACGGCTTCGGGAAAGTGCCGTACCAATTTATCGCCTCCGCTGGGCTTTAAGTCGGCTGTGGCAGGATTTCCGTCCTCTTTTCACTTTTTCCGCTTTACTCGTCACCCAGAAATCAGAGTAGAACTCCTGTTCCAAAAATTCGGGGTGACTTATGAGATAGCTCTGCAACCTCTTCGTTTTGCCAAGATCGAAGTACACTTTCATGCAGGAGACTTTCTTCATGGTCCTCCATCAAAAGATGATACGAGAAGACCTTATCTTTTCTCCTGTGGAAGTGTATAGACGCCGGAAAGTGGGTGAGTATCACTTTGGAGAAATTGCTGTGCTTGAAAATGAGTGAGCCAAGCTTTGAGCGATTTCTCGTCGATGATTTCATCCGTTCTCGTTTTTCCCCAGAAACGTGAGCAGAGATGCCAACAATTGTTCTCTTGCTCCTCAACAATGCCATACACTTCCAGAATGATGATCCCTGATTCTATTTGTGCATATGTATCCCATAAGTCTGCGGAGAAAATCAAATTCTCTAGGTGCTGTTTCATTTCAGAGGTTGCATGGGGATGTTCGCTCAGCCATGTGTGATAGCGTTGCTCTACCAGTTCCGCAGCAACAACAACATAGCCATCATGCGATGACCGTCCATGATACCACTTCTCATCCATTGACAGTTGCATCTGCATCGTTTTGCCTTTCACTTCGATAAAAAATGAGCAAAAAGAGAAGCAGTAGGAATGGTGTTGAATGGCACCCTCCATATTCTCTCTCTAGTTACTATACACAAGCCTCTCTTGCCCAGGGTGAATCACCGAAGGGACGCTCGATATGGTAGGAGCAATGGAGGTAGATTGTAAATCACGGAAATGAAATGGGCTAAAATTTGATACGTATGCGGGTGATCCATTCGTTTTTTGAGGTGATGGTGCCCCACTTCATTGTACAGATTTCCCCCATCTTAATGGGTCTTATACAGTATAAGAGAGGTGGTGATAAAGGTGGGAGCTTTTTGTAGCGGAAAGGGTGGTGGGGGTCTTTGTTCGGTTTCGATTTGGTTCCATTTTTGCTCTATGCTATGGAGAGAGAAAACGGAGGGTGACATGTCGATTACATGAGGAACGCCGCCGTAACGAAGTGAAGGCGTGCGGTTCTCATGTGATTGGCGTCACCCGTGCCAAAAAACAAAAGAACGAGGAACAAACGGTGGGGGGCAATCTTTGCCGATATACAATGTAGCGGTTGGGGCGGTCACGCGCCGAAGGGCGCGTGGGGGTGGTTGGAAGGGTGGCGTGGGAAGCGTGGGGGCGTCTCGTCGCCTTGGCACGCCGTACAGGAGGAGAGGAGGGAAGGAGGGGGTGCGAGTGGGTCAAGGCGGCGAGGCGCGGGCTGGTGGGCGCGGGGAGGGGAGGGGCAGGGGTCGGCGCGTGACCGCCCCAACCGCGAGCCTTCACCGATGGGGGGTGGGGGCCGCGCTCCAAAATAGAACGTGTGTTCTTAATACAATCGTGTAAGAGAGGGTGCGCTACCCTGGCGGGAAACCTGGGATACCTGCACCGCTCCCTTATCAGTTACTTTCAGGGCTAGGAATACAACTAGCTATTTACTCATATATCCAATTTAAAAGTAGCACATTGTATTGCACCACTGCGCAGTGGTGCACTTATTACACAAGTTCGGCTCTTGACCAGGGGCGCGAGGTTTTTGCAGTGCCTGCCGGTATCTTTTCGCCATCGTCCGGTGGTGTCAGTAAACTTATACAGGATGGTGCTCATCCGGTTACTGATGTGAACGATATCATGGAGAGTCTTAATCTCTATATGCTACCCCAACAGGCCGAAGCTCAGATTCTCCTACCAGCTAATGATGAGGAGCGCACTCTGCTGAAACTGCTCAGCTCCGATCCTCAACATATTGATGAACTTATACGCATATCAAACTTTCCTGCCAACCTCGTTTCATCAACATTAACAATGATGGAATTGAAGGGCCTGGTTAGACATCTTGGTGGCATGCAATATGCCCTCGCACGCTAAACATTGGATTTCATACCATCTGGATTTCTTCTGAAAGGCAACTCTCAATGCGAACTGAATATAATAAACTTGTGCGCGACCGTATCCCTGAAATTCTCGAACCTTAGGTTATACCTATACTCTGGAGACGATGAATGAGCAAGAATATCAGCAAGCATTGCGCGATAAACTCCGCGAAGAGGCTACTGAAACTGCCAATGCTACAGCACAACAATTTGTTTCCGAACTTGCCGATCTCTACGAAGTCATAGATACACTTATGATCAGCAATTCTATTGATCCCGTTATCGTACGTTCAGAACAGGAACAGCGTCGCTCTGAACGTGGTGGCTTCGCACAACGTATTCGGTTGCTTGCTACCATTTCTACGTGATAATACGCTATAATAAATCTGGTCGTACGCTGCAGTGTGTTACATCGCTGTAAAGAATTGTAGAACATACTACCCCAGGTGCATGTGCTCGCTGGGGCTTTCATCGTGTCTTCCACTTTACTATTCTACAGCGTTCATACCCGGCACGTTCTCTTCAAATACGCCATGTCTCACGGGACCCCCTGAACGATGACATTGAATCACCAATTTCAGGAGAATACCGGGTAATATCAGAAAGGATTTGTTAGACTATGACTAACGAAAACACTGCCCAATCATCAGATCTGCATGAGGAAACACGCAATATCTGGAACCAGAACGCGACGTTCTGGGACGACAAAATGCGTGATGGCAACGACTTCCAGCGTATTCTTGTCGGTCCTACAAGCGAACACCTGCTCAATCTACAACCAGGCGAAAATGTGCTGGAGATCGCATGTGGGAATGGCGTCTTTGCACGCCACATGGCTCAACTCGGAGTATCCATTGTCGCTACCGACTTCAGTGAAAAGTTGCTCGAACGCGCTCGTGCACGTACCAGTGAACATGCTGACCGCATTGAATATCGCCTCGTCGACGCCACACATGAAAATGAGATCATTGCTCTCGGCCAGCAACGTTTCGATGCAGCCGTCTGCAATATGGCGATTATGGACATGAGTGAGATTGATCCCCTTATGCGCGGTATTCGCCAGGTTCTCAAACCTGCTGGACGCTTCGTCTTCTCTCTTATGCACCCTTGTTTCAATAATATGGCAACGACCTTCTGCGTTGAGGAAACTGACAATAACGGCGATCTCACTACCACCACCTCCATCAAAATTGCAAAATACCTTCACCTTACCCACCAGAAAGGACTCGGAATCTTTGGCCAGCCAGCTCCTCACTACTACTTTCATCGCCCCTTGCATACTCTCTTCAATGCCTGTTTCCAGGCAGGTTTTGTTCTGGATGGATTGGAGGAACCAGCCTTCAATTCTCCTGAAGATGGTTCAAAGAGTGAGCATTTGCTTAGCTGGGTTAACTATAACGAAATTCCTCCTGTGCTGGTAGTTCGTTTGCGTGTATCGCGTTAACATAAAGATTTTTATTCTGTAAAGGGAAGCGCCTGGATTAGATAAAAACATATCAGAGTATCATCCATTTTGGGGCATCACCTTGCGTATGTATGCAAGGTGATAAGCCCCGAAATGGATGTGGGCTGAACATATCTTTGCTATATAAATCAACGATACGAAGGGGAATATTTTTTGCCGAAAGGCTGTTTAGAAACGTCCTTCTTTTAAAACATGTGGTCGATACTATCGCTGGCATCTTTGATCAAAACATTAGTCGTTCTATGATCAGCGTTTTGTTATTTCCAGTGCTATCCTATCCATTCCAAAAGAGACGCATCAGTTATTCTTTGAAGCAAATACAGAGAGGAAGGACTCCAATGCCGACAGTCTGGTTTATTCGACATGCGGAATGCGAAACAAATGTAGGACTCCCAACTGCCGATGCTACAACAGCACAACTCACTATCGAGAGGGATCCGGCAAGCTGAGCAAATTGCATCTGCTCTACCTCGTCCCCCCGATTTAATTATTTCATCCTCTTATTTGCGTGCAAAACAGACAGCAGAGTATACCCGTCAGACGTTTTCCTCATGCACCTGTAGAGGAATGGCTGGTGCACGAATTTACTCCTTTCACAATCCGTAAGTGGAAGAAGCACAACAATTGATGAAAGACGCACCCTGGTAGACGAATACTGGAGTAGACTTGACCAGCATTATACCGACGGAAATGGGGCTGAGTCATTCACCAATCTCATGAAACGGGTGCGAGGTATATCAGAACGCTCAAGAATACCGATGCCGAATTTATCGTAATCTTTAGCCATGGACAATTTATCCTCGCGGTTCTTTCGTGGCTCTTTGGGCTTAACATCAATAATATGGAGCAGTTCCGACACTTCCTCCTGGCCAACAAAATCCCAAATGGGGCGATTGTGAAAGTTGCTTTACAGCAACAAGATGCCTGGGTCAGCCAATTTATTACCGCTCACTTGTATACAACTGAGGAATAAATTAACCTTCCCTCTTCTTTATCAGCCATAGCAATTCTGGCCACCTCTATCCCAATTATCGACGCCTTCTACGAACCGTCTTTATAATGACACCCAGACACCTCGACCCGGCATGGAAAGGATTGCGCCCAATGATCTACCTGGACCACTTGCTTAAAGCGACGAAAGGTCAACTCTTTATTCAAGGCCACAGACACAATTCACGCCTTCAGTCACGATAGCCGCCAGCTTCTCCCCGGCGAACTATTTGTAGCAGTGCGTGGCGAACGTAGCGATGGACATGATTACCTACTCGATGCAATCCAGCGTGGAGCAACTGGCCTGCTGATCGAAGAGACGTACCTCAATGCACTTTCACAAGATACGCTCACAACTCTGGCACAATCCAATACCAACTATCGTTGTAGTATGATACTCGCGTGGCATTGCGTGAATATGCGACGTTTATCCTACAAGAATGGCACCCCACCGTCATTGCAGTAACGGGTAGTGTCGGTAAAACCAGCACCAAAGAGGCCATTGCGACCGTACTTTCCAGCAGTTTCGCCACCTTTAGAAGCTGGCAAAACTATAATGATCTGCTCGGCCTGCCACTCTCTCTCGGTCGCCTGGAAAAACACCATGAATACGCGGTCGTAGAACTGGGCTGCGATCATCCAGGCGAAATTACGCAACTCTGTCAGATCGTACAGCCACATATCGGCGTCTTGACGAATATCAGCCCTGTACAGATGCAATATTTTGCTAGTATCGAACAGCTCGCGCATGAACTCCTCACGCTCTTTTCTTCTCTTAGAAAACAGGGAGCTATTTTTAACGCCGACGATGAATGGATGAAAAAACTTCTACCACAACTGCACTTATAAGGAACATACTTGCAACTTTCTCCCGTTCACACCTTCGCTTGCTCGTGACATCCAGGTAACCTGGGATGGTGTGCAATGTACCCTTCCACTTTCACCTATGGAGCAAGGAGAAAAAGATAGCATTCAACTGGCCTCCCATCTGCTGGGAAACCATTCCGTCTCTACTTTGTTGGCAGCATGTACGGTCGCCCGCCATTGTGGCCTGCAACCAGTGAAATCCAGCAGGCACTGGCGCCGTTACAACCACTGGCAGGAAGGCTCAATCCTTTAGAGGGCATGTACGGCGCACGCTTGCTGATGATACACATAATGCATCACCACTCTCAATGCATGCTGGACTGGAAACGCTTAAAATGCTTCCGAGCTCGTCGTCGCATCGCAATCTTGGGCGATATGCTCGCTCTAGGCGATTTTTCCTCTGAGGCTCATATGCAAGCGGGACGAGAAGCCGCACACTCAGTTGATTACCTGATTACGCGAGGTGAACGGGCGGCCTTGATCGCTGAAGCCGCACAGCAGGCAGGGCTTCCAGCTGAACGCGTTATTGTAACCTCGACTCATGAAGATGCTGCCAGAGCCGCGCAAGCTGCTTGCTGAAAAAGAGTTCTGCTCCTGCAGTGTGCTGATCAAAGGTTCCGAAGAGACACGTATGGAGAAAGTGACCGAATTGCTGATGGCTCATCCATCGGAAGCACCCGAACGCCTGGTACGTCAGACGCCGGGTGGAAACAGATCGTGGTGATGCGGCCAGATCGTCCAACGTGGGTGGAGATTGACCTTAGTGCTATAGGAAATAACACACGGCGCATCAAAGAGATGGTCGGTCCTGATGTACGCGTCCTGGTCAGCCTGAAAGCTGATGCTTATGGTCATGGTGCCCTCAAAGTTGCGCGTACTGTCCTGCATAATGGTGCCAGTATGCTTGGAGTGGCGACGATGAGCGAGGCGGTACCTCTGCGCGAGGCAGGCGTTAGTGCTCCTATTCTCGTTTTTGGTTATGTGCCGCCGTGGCAGATGCGTGAGGCTGTACGTCTTGGTGTTACCGTTACGCTCTACACTCCTGAAGCGGCACAGGCGCTTTCACGTGCGGCTCTTGCTCTGGGCAAGACAGCTAAAGTACATGTTAAAATCGATACCGGCATGGCTCGTCTGGGTGTACGTGCCGAACAGTCGGCAGAAGTGATGAAGCTTATTTACAAAATCGTTGAGCTAGAAAAAGATGGCCTGGAATTTGAGGGTATCTATACCCATCTGGCAACCGCTGACTCCAGCGATCAAACGCATTCCCAGTTGCAGCTCAGTCGTTTTCAGCATATCCTCCAATTATTAGAGCAAGAGGGACTGCGTCCACCTATCGTGCATGCTGCCAATAGTGCTGCGACGCTCAGTCTGCCACAGGCGCGTTTTGATATGGTTCGCCCGGGAATTGCCATTTATGGCCTGGATCCATCGCCGGATGTGCGTTTACCGTAGGGCTTCCGCGCAGCGCTCAGCTTCAAAACCCAGGTCTCACAGGTAAAAATGCTTCCGGCAGGCGAATGTATCAGTTATGGGTGCACCTATGTTACAGAACGTCCCACAAAGATCGCCGTACTGCCCGTGGGATATGCTGATGGCTTCAGGCGAGCACCAGAGAATTGGGGATAGTGCTTATTGCTGGACAGGAAGCTCCCTTGCTTGGTCGCGTCTGTATGGATCAGTGCATCATCGATGTCACCCATATTGCTCAGGAAGTGCGTATGGGCGACGAAGTTGTGTTGATCGGGCGCCAAGGGCCAGGCAACGCTGACAGCGGAACAGGTAGCCGAACGCCTGGGCACGATCAATTATGAGGTGGTTTCTGAAATTCTGGCTCGCGTGCCACGTGTTGATTGATTGTATCTTGGAAGCAACGGGATTATAAATGGCACCCGTACACCAGAATTGTTGAAATGAAATAATTTCCCTTTATTCCTGCATATTCAAACAATTCTGGTGTACGGGCGCCATTTATAATCCCATCTTTCAAGACTGCCCAAATGACGTTTTATGGAACAGAATATTACAGTCTACAGTTCTAATTCCCCCATCTGGTATGTACGCCACTTTTCATACCCTAAACGGGCATAAAAGTCTGTCAGGAATCCCAATCGATATAGCAAGAGGTCAGTCCTTGATCTCGCAGCAACTCAGAGGCCCAGGCGACCAGACCCAATCCGATGCCGCGCCCACGTTCAACTTCGGCTACCCCTACACAGCTTATCGCTCCAGCATGATTGTTCACGAGAGGCTGCCATAAGACATCACATCTTGAAGGATGTGAGAGCTTGCTGTGAGTTGCAAGTGCGGCAACTACCTCACCTGTAGCATCACGTGCCATTACGATATCGCTATAATCGCCAACGCTAGCGACGCGCTGAAAATGGTCAACCCAGCCTGGAAACTCGCGCATCTCAAAAGCCAAGCCTCATCAATCGTCTCGTGCGTGGCGACCTCAAAACGTAACTGTTCCTGGGCGATACGCAATTTCACATCTCGGTGGGGTTGTATATCTCGCAGATCCTGGAGTCAGATCATAGACGGTGTGGTCAAAATGCCATCCCCGAGCTTGAAAAAATGTCATGCCAGCGGACAAA
>CAVSVN010000005.1:0-796320 GCA_963731415.1 uncultured Chloroflexia bacterium | reverse complement strand
GATACCTGGGGACTGACAACTGTTGACCAGATTATTCCTCGCTATGCACCACCAACCGATAATAACGACGATGCTGCCTATATTAGCGCAGTTGAAAACGCCATTGATGCATGGAGAGGTAACTCAGTCGGCCACTATGAGTCCTCCAGTCTACAGTGATTACCGACCCTGCCACGACTCCAATAGTGCCACTGTTCCCGCCACTCCTGCCACTTCTTATCAGGCTGATGGATACAACATCGTCGGAAAGCCAACGATTAACGCAGCCTTCATCGATAAGATACTCACACGCTATCACTCACCTGCAGCAGGCAAAGGACAGGCACTCTACAATGCAGGCGTGAAGGCACACATTGATCCCATCTTTGCACTGGCATTCTTTATGCATGATAGCATCTTTGGCACGGTCGGGATGGCAAGAGTAACACGCTCATTGGGCAATCTTCCAGCACCTGGAAATGCCACCTGCCGCTGCCAGGACTTTCACGGCTATCGCCAGTACGCCAGTTGGGAAGCAGGATTCAGCGACTGGTATCAGTTTATCCAATCTCACTACGTCAGCCAGGGAGTGACCACGATTGGGCAGATTGTACCGGATTACTGCGGTGAGCAAAGATCCTGCTATCATCACATCTTTTATCAAAACGATAGAATCACGCGTCGATATATGGCGTCATCAGTACACACCACAAATCTCAGGAAGGGAGGCACTTCGCTATCTCTGTCCTCCCTTCTCGGCTAACATTGCGACAACGCTATCAAATTCTTGCTGCGCTTTTTGCACATCGCCAGCAAAAATGAGGCCCATAGGATTCTTCGTCATCCGGCAAATGATGCGCGTTCCATCCTGCTTCAGAATATCGTCGACCTTCGCAGACATATTCTCGCACCAATGCAGGATCAACGTGCGGCGGCAGATACGATTTGTCGATGGTGAAGATTCCCTCTCGTATCACCGTCCGCATGTTGTTCACCGTCGGCTCTTTTCTATTGACGCCTATGATAGTCATAATAGCATCGGTATAGTTCGTCCAGCGCGGATTACACTCGGCAAGATAGTGAGCAGGGTGCCTGCTTTCGCCTGCGCTGCAAGTCCAGTTCCTCTCGCTGGGAAGGATGATATCGATATTGGCAATACCACGTATCGTAGAAAAGTCGATGCCACATTTTGTTGCCGTCTGCTTTAAAAGTGAGGTAAAAAAGTCTGGCGTCTGATCTTCATAACGCAGTTGCAAATCACGCAGATACGAATTCTTGGGAATATAGCTGCTGGTACCAACACACGCTTTACTATCCGGCCCTTGCAATTGACCATTCCAGCGCAGCGACTCCACATGCCCTTCTCAGCAAAACAACCGACATACCAGGAGAGTCGGCCATATCGATGAAACGGCTGATCACGATGCGCGTCTCCTTTTGCACATTCATCGTTGCCAGCAGATTTTTTTGTGCCGCCAGCAGCGCATCGTTCCAGTCCTGATACGCCTGAATACCATCGGCATCACCATCTTGCAAGAGAAGGATCGAGCCTCCTCTCGCATACAGCAGGCTGCTTCCATAATTCCCATCAGATTCAGCCGTACGCAGGACAAGGCCCAGTGGATAGGTTGAGGCAACACCAGCTTCACTATAAAGAGCTTCTATCTGAGCAAGAAATTTCCAGGCATCGGTATGCAGATCATAGATCGTCGAAATTGTATAGTCAGGCGTACGAAATCCATGCAAGTCCAGTTCATCGGCCAGCTGGTAAAAATCGGCTTTGTTTTTCAATATATGCACCATCTTCGCTGGTAGACCCCACGATCAGCACCCACCACCTCCCGGATACGCTGCTCCGTCTCAGGAACATTCACATAAGGCACCACCAGTAGACGCTCACCGGACACATTCTCTCTGCGCAAGGCTTCAAATGTGACAGCTTTTATCTCCTTCGCCAAAAAGCTGGCTGAGATAGGCCACCTGCGCTTCAATAGCAGGTGTAGGAACATCGACTAAAACACGTATTTTCTGAGCATCAAGCGGAACGTGGCCGCAGCGCTCACCATAATGAGCCTCTAACTTGTCAACCATTTTTTTATTTGAAGCACGCAGAACTCCACTGCCAATATTATGAAATCCTGCTCCAATTTCGCGTTTCTTGCCTGAGGCAAACAGTGATTTATTAAGAATATTCATACCCAATTACCATTCTCTCCCTGATTTTTCGTCTTTATTTATGTCTCACGCTGACTTTGACACAATTATAGCAGCAAGACAAGTCGCAGAATAGCCTTCATGGAGAGAACGGGCAAAAGTAATAGATCATGAGGATCAAAAGACCATTTGGTGAGATCCGGTATAGTGAAAGTGAATGGCGCGGTCATTCTGATGCGCACAGCAAGCGTATCGTTATGCAAAAAAGATAGACCCTTGATGGACAAGCGGCACATGCGCATTGTGGTCATATGTAGAGGCAGCACTGTCCTCTGCACTATATCGATGAGGAGTGACATACCAATGAAAACAAGTTCACCCGAAAAGAGCAACGTTGTTGTCGGGAAAGATGAACTGATTCATCAGATTGCAGCCAAGGCTGGCTTGAACCTGAAAGAGACCAGTAAGGTTATCGATGCTTTCACTGAGGTTGTACGCGAGGATGTCTCCCAGGGGCATGAAGTTCGCCTGATGGGCTTCGGTACCTGGAATTTACGAAACGTAGCTCCCCGACGTGTGAAGTCTATTCGTGGCGGGGATCAGATCACCATTCCAGCACGCAGGCGCGTCGGCTTTTCTGTAGGGGCGGTCCTCTCTCAGGCCGCCCAAGGCAAGGCAACTCACTCCAGGCTACAAAAATGCGAGCCAAACGGCTCACAAATAAAAACACGCATTCTCAACCAGAAGTAATGAGTCCCTAAAGAGAAACGTTCTGTTCCTGAGAAATGCAAAGGAGCTGTTTTTCATTTGACATACAAACAGCACCTTTTGCTTGACGATCCTTGATCAGTGTTATGCTTCCATTGCAAAGAGAACACGATTATTGACCCAGATGCTGCAAAGCCTGCTCCACCTGTTGACGTTCACCCGGTTGTATTGCACGGAACGTCCCCTGGTCATTGATAAAGACCGTGCGCGACCCCTGGAAAGTAACGATCATATCCGGCTTCTGATCCCCATTTAAATCAGCAAAGCTCAATGTAACGGGCACCAGATTATTGTTCGAGCCATAAAGCTGTGGGCCAATATACACATGTGCATGCGTTGCGTCACCACCAGGAAACTCGATGATTTCGATATGACCATTCAGATTCAGTGCGATGAAAGTGGCTTTTCACACCATTTTGTTCATTATGGCCTACCCAGGCATCGGTCTGGAATGTGCGCGGACGCCCATAACGGAAATCGTCCAGCGTGGTATTGAACCAGCCAAGGGCAGCACTCAGCAACATCCAGAGCACCAGCATGCCCAACATTCCGACCCCAAGGTACAGAAGCGGATGGACATGATGCCGTACAACAGCCGTTTCTCTCTCGATCTGCCCTGTCCTTGTACGCGGCGATCTGGGGCAATCCCGGCAGATGACACAACCAGAGCACGCGCCCACTACCAGGTTGGGTATGCACTGATGGGTACGTCTCTCTCTCATCAGCGACGTACTCATCGCCTTGACGCCACATCACATCATCGGTCGTATCACGTCAGACGAGGACGTGAAGCTCGCTGTACAACAGGGGCAGTAGCAGACGTTACAACTGACTGCTTTCCCGTAGGAACGGCTCGTGTCCCGATAGGACGATGACGTAGGACACTACGTGTTGAAACATGATCAGACGTTTCAAATGATGGCATAGATAGTATCTCCTCTTCACACAGACTGACGGCGATAAATTTTCAAAAAAATGGTAGATGAATGCCGTCCAGTCCGAGATGATTTCCTCATCAACTACTTTTGCATATGTATACATACGATTGAGTAGGGTGGGTACAAATCAAAAAATTGCGGTAACATTCGTTACATTGATTGAACGAAGCTATTGTACAAAATGTTGGAGATTTAGGCAATATGAGACATAAGTCATAGCCCATTTGGGTTGACTTATGCAGGACACGGGTTGAGACACCCACTTTGTATGATGGATAAGTTCAATGTAACAGTAAGTTCACATTTCATTCTACCCATTGCTTCTCATAGTATATCATGGTATGCAAGAGATTTACGAGTTGTAAAGCGGTGTTCATACTGATGTGAGGCCTGATGATACTGCTCATGGCGCTTCTCAGGCTGATGCTATACATGTATCATGCAGGCTTCGCGAAAACATTGTGAACACAATCTTCACAATGACGATAGTACTAGAGAAGGGTTTCATCAGCGAGAACTGCTGTAAATCGGGAGGGAGTGGAGCTTCAAATTCTAGCATAGCTCCAGTTGAGGGATGTTTGAAACTTAATTGATATGCATGCAAAAACTGGCGTTGTAGGTGAATACCCTGGAGCATCTTTCCCGTTCCATAGACAGCATCGCCAACAACTGGATGGCCGATCGCCTGCAAGTGCACGCGGATCTGATGAGTGCGCCCGGTTTCAAGTTGTAAAAGGAGCAACGTATGGCGGGCAAATCGTTGTAGAACGCGGAAGTGTGTAAGCGCATCGCGACCTTCCAGTGCAGTAATCGTCATCTGCTGGCGATGACGCTGATCGCGCCCAATAGGAGCATCGATACTTCCCTTATCAAGTGCAACAATGACCCTCAACCAGCGCGAGATAGCGCTTCACCACCTCATGACGCTTCATTTGCTCGATCAATGCTGCCTGTGTATGGGCATTTTTTGCCACGATCAGCAAGCCAGATGTATCTTTATCCAGGCGATGGACGATACCCGGACGTGTATCATCCTCCAGCGCCATATCCTCTGGCAGATCGGGATACCGCGCCAGCAAAGCATTGACCAGCGTATCATCAGAATGACCCGGCGCAGGATGCACGACCATCCCCGCAGCTTTATTCACAATCAGCAGATCCTCATCCTCATAGACGATATCCAGGGGCAATGATTGCGCCTGAGCTGCTTTTTGTTGGGTGGAAGGAAGCGTATGAAGGACCTGAATCTCATCTCCACTTCTCAAGACATACCCTGGTTTACTTGCTCGCCCATTGACAAGTATTGAGCCATCGTCGATGAGATGCTGCACAGTGTACGTGATAGCGTGTCAAGCAGAGGCACCAGGTAACGATCCAGGCGTTGGCCCACGTGCTCTGGTTCCACATGCCAGGTACGGCCTTGTTGAGTGAGTTGATTCAGGATTGGGCATCTTGCTCCGTAGGGCGGAGCGTTCCGCTAGTAGTAGTCGATGAAGTCGTAGTCGAGACAGGGACTTTCCTTCTTATCATGACGCAGACCACCGAAGAGAACAAGTACAAAAAGCAGAACAACACCAACAGAGATACATGCATCGGCGATGTTAAAGATAGCAAAGTAATAGTTAATCTCAGGAATGCGGAAAGAGATAAAGTCCGTCACCACACCACCGTTATGCGCTCGATCAATCAGGTTACCCAGTGCACCACCAATAATCATGCCAAAAACAATTTTATAGATGAGTGGCCCCGAATTCACAATGCGTATATAGAGGTACGCGACAACACAGATGGCGATGGCAATGAAAACGATCAGCACTGCATTATTCTCGAAGGCTCCAAATGCCGCACCACTATTTTGAATATAGTAGAGCACCAGGTAATGGCCGATTATCGGCACAGTAGGACCGCCATCCGGTGGCCCCAGATGCGCCACAACCAGCGATTTCGTCCACTGGTCCAGTACAATAATTACGATCACTACAAACAATGCTATAGCATCATATACACGCGCACGTCTGGTTGTCACATCTTTTCCTTCCTCAGCAACTGATGGAACATGCGCATTGTACCATAGACTACCTGACCTGTCACGATTTTTTTCTTCCTCCCCCTGGCGAGGGCATGGTAAACGCGATCCGCACGAGAAAAACTATGCAGAAATCTGTGATATGATGCCCTTTTTAGGGCAGTATAGAACCAACCATAATGTGAGAGAGGTCAGACCACTCTGGTAAAGAAGGGACGACGCCTTATGGCAAATGAGAGCAATCTTACGCTGATGGGAAAACGGGCAGTTGTGACGGGTGCGGGACGTGGTATTGGTCGCAGCATCGCACTTGCTCTGGCTGAAGCAGGAGCTGATGTCGCAGTCACAGCACGTTCAGCCTCCGAACTTGAACAACTTCAGAACGAAATAATAGCTCTTGGACGCAAAAGTGCTTACATTCCTTGTGATGTCACCGATCCCGAACAGGTACAACACATGGCCTCTACCCTGATTGAGCAACTTGGCGGCATTGATATCCTGGTTAATAACGCTGGAAATGCCGGAAGCCATAAATTTCTCAATCACCCCGATGAACTCTGGCACCGCATGCTCGCGATCAATCTCACCAGCGTCTACTACGTGAGCAAAACGTTTGTACCACAGTTGATACAACAACACTCAGGTCGCATCATCACGATTGCCTCTATTGCTTCCAGAATGGGCGATCGCTATATCGCCGCCTACACCGCCTCCAAACATGGCGTACTCGGATTGACGCGTGCCCTGGCCGCTGAACTCCTGCCGTACAATATCACGGTTAATGCTATCTGTCCTGGCTATGTCGATACACCCATGACCGATGATAGTGTGAGCAACATCGTTGCGCGTACAGGCATGTCGGCAGAAAAAGCAAGAGCAAGTCTGGCGAAAACGAGTCCACAAAATCGCCTCATACAGCCGGAAGAGGTCGCAGCTATCGCCGTTTTCCTGGCCCAGGATAGTAGCAAGGGTATCACCGGACAGGGAATCAATATTGATGGCGGCGGTGTCATGTCCTGATAGAAAAGGGGGGAGTTCAAAGGCGGTGTGGAGCGCTCGACCCACGTACAACCAACCGCCCCTTCAAAACCACCTGTCGTGCGCTCCTTCCAAATTCCCCAATAGCTGGGGATCCTTATTGTACCGATAACACGGTCACATCAAAAATCAGGTCAGCATTAGCTGGAATGACTGGGGGACTACCCTGTGTACCATATCCCAGTGCAGATGGAATCAAAAGGCGACGTGTGCCACCAGCCTTCATACCGACTACCCCTTGATCCCAACCAGGAATAACCTTTCCCTGCCCCAACTGGACCGAAAAAGGTGCACCACCATGATCATAGGAGCTATCAAACTTTTTCCCCGTTTTTGCGATCCAGCCAGTATATTCTACTGTAACTGTGCTGGTCTTTTGAACCGTTGCACCCGTTCCCACCTTTACGTCGATATACTTGAGCCCTCCAGTAACGGTGTTCGTCTTTTCAGTCACCGCTGGTGGCGAAGCGGGACCAGCCTTTGGCATTGGCGCTCCAGTTGCTGCCTGCACTTCAGTACTCGCAGTGGTCACTGTCGACTGCACAGCCGCCGTCGCGCTTGCATTCACTGAGGCTGTCTGGGTGGGAGCTGCCACCTTCTCGGTCGCGGTTGCCTGTTGACTTTTCACTTTTGCCGTGGCCGTGGCATGCTGATCATTCAGTTTTTGTGCCGCTGTCTGTTGTTGTGTCGTGATCTGATTATATTCCCAGAAGGCCAGGGCCGCGAGAACAAGAACAACAAATGTGATCGATGAAGCAAGAATGATCTGCCTTCTCCGCCGCCTCCGTGCAATACGCATTAAGCGATCCTGCTGGCGCTGGCCGGGTCGACCTCTTCTCTGTGTGTTGTTATTTTTGTCATTCATCGTCTGTGTCATAAAATATGCGTCTCTCTCTCCTCTAATCTCATGTGGAATAATAGCACGTTGAGAGTATCATTAATTCTCTATTCTGGCAAGAGGGTAGACAGAAATCTCAACGGCTCATCTCGTAAAATTATCTCAGAAGATAGAACGCACGATTGACGTCAGGTGATACACTCAGAGGTAACCTCTATCTTATCTAATGCTGAAATGGGAGAATTGTGCTATATGAAGAAGGCAACAATATTTGTTATTCCAGCCCTTATTCTCATATCAACCGGTCTCTTTCGTGGACCAAGAAATGAAGCGTGGTTCAGACGTAAAGGCGAACCAATAAAAGCGCGAGTCATTCAGATACGTGATAGCGCCTCACCAGCCTCAGATACGGAACCTGTCTGGCGTCTCAAAGCTATCTGGACCGACTCCAATAGCCAGAAAACGTATACGTTCGAGAAAATCTTTCCAGAACGTCCGAACTATCGGGCAGGCGATTTTATCAATGTGCTCATCGACCCTAAAGATCCGACGAAATACTACCTGGATTGAAGGAGGACTTAACAGAAAGCTCTCATTCTTGATCTGGGTAAGCCAATCAGGCCAGCCAGCACCCCGTCCTTGCACTCTTGCAAGAGCGAATGCTGCACAAGTCATCTGGTCAAGGGTTATTTTATGCCAATGACCGCAACATTTTTGTATTGACGAGCGATGGGACCGTGCTTGATTGACACCTCAGTGAACCCAATGGTTCTCATCTCTGGAAACATCTGTTCTTCTATGATCGACTGGAAGTACCCTAATCCTGGCTCTTCTGCTTTCCCTGTGCTAAAGGTGATGACGCACATGCCGCTATGTTTGAGCACACGAAAGATTTCCGCGAGAATGACTGCTGGCTCTGACCAGAAATAGAGAGTGTGAATGCTGATCACCTTGTCAAATTGCTGTTGTGCAAAAGGGAGGTGCGCAGCATCTCCCTGCTGTAAGGTGACTCGCCCGACTCTCACGGCCCGCGCATTGCGTGCCCTGGCACGTTGGACCATGGTGCTAGAGAGATCAATGCCAGCGACCGAGCCACGGAGCGTTTTTTCTGCGAGCAACTCAATAGCTTTGCCCGCGCCAAAACCAATCTCCAACACGCTATCCGCTGGCTGCACATCTGCGACCGCGACCGTCCAGGCTGTCTCTGTTCCATGCTGATGCACCATCAGTTCACCGGCAATGTGCCCCATTACGCCTTGTGGGCAGGGATACTGTTTGTTGAGGACCGTATTGAAGGCGCGTTTGATCTGGATCATCCCGTATTCCTCTTTCTCAAAAGGCTCCTCTGTAGTATAGCAACATTCGACAAACAACACTCACTTGACCAATGCTTTATTCACCCTCTTCACAATTCCCGGCCCCTCATAAATAAAACTTGTATAGATCTGAATAAAACTTGCACCGACATCGAACATGCGCCTGGCATCATCGGGTCCAAAGATACCACCGACACCAATAATGGGCAATCTTCCATCCAGCCTCTTGCATAGATACTGCACAATACGGAGCGAACGTGCGTAAACAGGTCGTCCACTTAATCCACCAACCTCCATTGTACTTGTATGCAATTCCTCACGGGACAAAGTCGTATTCGTCGCAATAATACCACTCACATTGCGGCTCAGACATACTTCAATCACGTCATCTATCTGCCCCTCACTCAGATCAGGCGATATTTTCACAAGCACAGGTTTTGCGCTATCTCTACCTGCTTGTTCGGAGAGACGCTGTGTTTCCAGCACCAGAGCCTGCAAGAGTTGATCTAATGGCTCCTTATCCTGTAGTTTGCGCAACCCTGGCGTGTTAGGGGAGCTGACATTAGCTGTAAAGAAATCAGCATAATCGTACAGCTTATGAAGCGAATAGAGGTAATCCTCAATCGCCTTTTCTGGAGGCGTCACTTTTGATTTGCCGATACTCCAACCAATAGGAATTGCAGGCTTCGGAAGTCGCGATAACCTCTCAGCAATTTCATCGGCTCCATCATTGGGAAATCCCATACGGTTTATCAACGCGCTCTCAGATGAAAAACGTACAATACGCGGCCTCTCATTACCCGGTTGCTTGTAGCGCGTGACTGTACCTGCCTCAAGAAAACCAAAGCCAAGCGCCGCCAATGCCGGTAATGCCAGCCCATTTTTGTCAAATCCTCCTGCCAGGCCAACTGGATTGGGAAAATGCAGCCCCCAGCTATCTCGTTCCAATAATGGTGATCTGTACGTATTGGCAACTTCAATGATCTTGAGCAAGAGTGGGTAGCGAGAAGCAAACGCTAACCCATTCATAACCCAATGATGCGCAATTTCTGGATCGTTGGCCGACAGGCGAAATATAGCAGGACGAATTACGGTTCTAAACAACATTTCTCTACTCACTACGACTATTGCACGCGTACCTTCTCTAACAGGAATTTTCTTATCATTCTCAATGATTATACAGTTATTTTCTCATTTTCACTACAGCAAAGAACTGCTGAAAAAGGGAATAGCAAGCTAAGAGAGGAGTTCTTCAAAAAACAATTGCCAAACTCCTCCAAACGTTGTATGCTAACGGATATATTTTCAGCAATGTAGAACATTTGTATCTCACCCCTTCTGTGCTATAACTATCGCTGGCAGTATGCAAAAAGGGATTTCAGGAGCGTATATGAGTAATGAAGAGAAGGCGTTAATTACCTTGCGCCTGCCATCGACGTTGAGCGCATATAGTGGTGGAAAGAGCCAGATCGTTTTGCAGGCCGATACAGTGGAGCAGATGCTGGCACTATTGGCACAACAGCACCCGCGCGTCTGGGAATGCCTCTGTACTGAACAAGGCAATATACGTGAACATGTCAGAATTTTTGTCAATAATGAACTGGTCAGTGGTCCCAATGGCCTGCAAACCCCTCTGAAGTCAGGACAAGAAGTGATTGTGCTCCCGACAACATTTCGATCTTAGTGGCTAGCCTTGATCTGCCCAAACACGGCTGAGTGAGTATTCACAAATTGTATATTGTTCAGAGGCCAGTACACAAGTATGGCTTTTCCAATGATATAATCTTTCGGCACAAAGTTTCCTGTGCGTGAGTCATCGCCAATTCCACGGTTATCGTTGAGCAAAAAATATTGGTTTGCAGGCACTTTCCAGGTATCGGCAAGAGGGTTCGTTGGTACCTTGACATATGGCTCGTTGAGAAGGACTCCATTGACTCTGATTGTCGTGCTATCGATCTGGATTGTGTCTCCTGGTAGCCCGATGACTCGCTCCAGAAGATCTTGATTTCGTGTCGCGTGGGTTGTGGAAAACGACCACATCTCCACGTTCAACATTGCGGAAAAGATAGGCTGACTTGTTCACCATCACATACTGGTCAGTGGTAAAGCTGGGCTGCATATTAGTGCCCTGGACATGATAACTTTGAATGACAAAGTGAATGATAACGAATATAAGAACAGTGAGTGCAACGATCTCAATGATTTCTCGTACCAGATGTGAACGTTTCAATGTAAACCTCATCCATATCTTCTTTATGCTTATCAAAGCCACCAGTTGTTTCCATGCCTATTAGTAACTCTAAATCTCTGATCCCGCTACGTTGGTATAGAGTGACATACTCTGCATGTTGACCAGTATAGCGGAGACGGCTTTCAAACACAAGAAAACAGGGGTGGAATGGGAAAAAAGGTCATTCCCTCCTCCACCCCTGGAGATCGTCAACCCGGCCCTACAGGAGTTGTGGCTTTCGATGTCGATTGACAATAAGTTACATTTTTCAGGAAAGTGTCACCTCTTTCCCTGTACGCGCTGATTCATAGATGCCCAGGATGATCTCGACCGGGTGACGCGCTGCATTGCCATCAACGAGCGGTGCACCATTCTCGCGTACGGCACGTATCATGTCTTCGATCTGCAACGCATGCGTGTCGGTCGCTATTGCAGCTGGATCTGATGCGCCAGTCGTTGCAGAAGATCCACTTGCTTGCGCTTGCGGCTTGACACCTCCATAAGGTCCAACTTCTTCGTCATCATCACGGGCGAGATGAAGATAACTCAGTTTATCACTATCTATGACTGCTGATCCGCTATCACCATAAATTTCTATGCGGATACCAGTACCTGGATAAGCACTGGTGGTCGCTGCAATCGTGCCTACTGCGCCATTGGCAAAACGTAGAACGGCTACAGCAACATCTTCCGTCTCCATCTGATGAGCCAGGGTATCTGTATAGGCATAAATACGTTTCACTGGCCCCATCAGCCATTGTAGGAGATCGATTGAATGAATCGACTGATTCATCAACACGCCACCACCATCAAGCTCCCATGTGCCACGCCATGCACCACTATCATAATATTTCTGTGAGCGCCACCACGGAATAAGAGCGTTACCGAGGACCAGTTTTCCAAACGCTTGCTCATCTATCAGCTTGTGAATCTGTTGTGTGGAACTATCGAAGCGATGCTGACTGATCACGGCCAGTTTCCGTCCGGTCTCCTGCTGGACGTGTAACATCTTCTCAATAGCGGCAAGCGTGATCTCCATTGGTTTCTCTACAATCACATGATAGCCAGCACGCATCGCCGCGATCGCGTGTTCACCATGCATCCCGCTAGGAGTGCAGATCGTGACAATATCCAGTCGCTCTTTTGCATACATCTCATGCATATCTGAATATGGAGTGACGAAGTATTGCTGGGCCAGTTCTTGCGCCTTTTCCGGTACTGTGTCCACCACCGCAACGAGCTGTGCATCAGGCAGACTACTGATTGCTTTTGCATGGAGTGGTCCAATAACACCACAGCCGACAATTCCGAAACGGAGTCTCTCAGTCATTGCTGGTCTTATTTCCTCTCTATTCATTAGTCTGACCCAGTTCATTTGACGGTTCGATTGACAATTCGATGTGGGGTCCAGCGGGTTGATGTGGAGTCCAACGGGTTAATGAATGGCACTCCTACACTATACGGGACCGTCAAATGAACTGAGTCAGAACATTTTTACTATATCAACAAGAGATTTGACTATTGTGCACTCTGTTCCCACTGCTCTCTCAATACTCTCAGTGCCAGATCTACTTCATCAGGAAGGTCATGCCAGTTGCATTCTATAGAAATACGTTGATCGTAGCTGCCACGGTGAAGTGCCGAGAAGTAGGGACGAAAATCCTCGCCATGCTGGCCGGGAGCGGTACGTCCTTGCTGCTCTGCGACATGGACATGGGAAAGGAGCGATGTCCAGGGAAGCAACGTCTCAGGAGCTTCAGAATTACAGAGCATGTGGTACACATCGGCTAATAAACGGGCACCGGAAGCGATATGTTGAGAAACAAGCTCACCGCCTTCCGCGACAGTATTAAGCGTGTTCGTCTCCTCATAGCGCAACGGCTCAAGTACGATCTGTACACCATAATCGTGTGCCCACGTGCTCCACGAAGCGAGATGGTCACCGATCTGCCGTACAGCGTCGGCAACATCGTAACCTGCCGGGCAAGCCCGTGCTCCTCCACTTCCAAAGACGAGAATGCGTATACCGACCTGTTCCGCACGTTGCAGCGTAGTTTTAATATACCGCTCCAGACGTGGTGCGTCGACCTGGCGTGTTGGTGTAGCGACTACAAAGAGGTCTGACGGGAGCAATGAGTTGGCAGCCTCAATCGGGATTGGGAGTGTACGTGCCGCCTTCCATTGTGCTTCAAAGTAGTCCTGCGGCTTTTCAGGAGCCAGGAAGCGCTGAATATTCTCTTCGAGATAGTCAAAAGGAAACGTTGAAAGAGCGGCAACTTCCTGAAATGGAGCACAGATTCCAAAGCGCATGGGTTTCTCTCTTTCTGCTGGCTAGAGTGTAGATATGCATATACACAGATATTTTTTTTATGCACGGGAGAAGCATGTCCTTGCAAGAATATCTTCTATAGTATAGCATCTACCATCTGCGTAAATGATTTGTGATGCCAGAGTAGGGCGGCCACAAGAGGTCGCTCTACTCTGGCTCAAAATTTTGAGAGGCAGAGATCAGAAAAGCTAGTACCAACCCCAGGGATTACTACGATCGACCACCGAGCTGCCAGTCCAGGTAAATTGACTATCATAGAGATGTCCATTATTGAGGTACCATCCAGCAATTGCACCAATTTCATCGGAATATTGTTGCAGCCAGCTCTGATTAGAGTTCGTTACCCAACCAGTGTTATAGCCGATTAATGCGTGGCGAAGAAGCTCTGTCCCAGAATAGCCAGCGGCCCGCGCCTGATTGGAGAAATGAAGGAGGTGACGGATGCCCATGTGAACCGCAATACCGGGATCATAGAAGTTCTGAGGTGTAAAATTGTACTGAGTCATTTCTGGCACATCATTTTCCGGCGTATAGCCCGGATTTGCATTGGCATAGGCTGTCTCCGCAGCTTGAATCGCACCATAAGAGTGACCTGACCACTTCCAGTCTCCAGGCCAGCATTGAGGGTCGACTCACGTGTTGCGAGACCAAGGAAGAATGCATACGCCTGCGCTTCCGTACTAAAACCGAGCTTACTTTGAATAACACTCCAGTTTTTATTGACCTGGCTTTCGATCAAAGTCTTTACCTGCTGCTTCGTCAGGTTCGCGGCATCTGCTTTCATGGTATCAGCTGAAGTGCCAACTGGGATAGTAACGATCAGAACTGGCGCTATATTGAACTGGTACAGCAGCCGATTGCGTTGGCACAGCGAGCTGTAGACCGATTGCGTTGGTACCGGGGCCGCAGTCTTCGATTTCAATGCAGGTGCTCGATGTTGGCTGTGGTGCGACAACGGGTTTCATGTGAGTTGCTTGTCGTTTTGTTGTTTCTGCTTTTTTCTCTGACAAGCGTGGATACGCCACATGCTTTATCGAAGTCGAGCTTGAGTGGTATTTGTCGATGATTTGATCGCAGTCCTGGTAGAAGCATGAACCATAATAAGGCCAAATATCAAGGTTCCTAAGGATAATAGCAAAACGCCTGCCAGCGAGATGACGATTTTCGGTTTTTTCATCCGTGAATTCCTTTTCAAAATAGTTGATTAATCATTCTGCACATTCTGCAGAGATCGGTAAATATCATCGGCACTGATGAACTGGTAGGGCAAAAATATTCATTTATTTCGATCCTGCTCCCTTTGTAAAACAAGCGCTCCCTAAAGTCAAGCAAAGCCGGATTCTGAACTACTAAACAGACGTATGGCATAGGAAAAAAGTATAGTTTTTTATACATGGGTTCTTTTACGCAAAATCTCTTCCGTTGAACCAAAGAACTTTGTTGGTTGCACCCGTATTGCCGCGCCCGTGGGGCACGCCTGCACACAGGCCTGATCGCTATATTCTGCGCAAAGATCACATTTAATGGCAATCTTTTTACGCATCTCATCATAGCCATTCGCTAGATTGTGTAAGCTTCAGGGGGCCAGAGGAGACACGTCTCTCGATCGCACTCGGCTATTTGCCATCGGTAAAAACTTACGTGCTCGTTCCTTGCCTGTACCTTTTGTAAAGAAAGTATTGAACCGTTTGCTTGATGAAGCGGAAACAGTCTCTTCTTCGAGATCTACAATCGAGATCGCTCCATATGGGCAGCGTTCAGCGCAGATGCCACAGCCAATACAGCTCTCGGTAATATACACTTCGCCATTAGGGCGTCGTGCTATCCCGGCCCGACTGCATAACATACACACGGGATCCTGGCACTGACGGCAAGCAGTGGCGATACTGATATTGCCAACGACCATTCCTTTGCGATTCATACGTGAGTGCCCATAGTCGTCGTGCGCATGCCTCTTCACACTCGTTACAATGAATACATTTGTCCAGGTCGATGACCAGCACCTCTGTCCCCTCAACCACGCCATCGCTGATGAGCGAATGCAATCCTGCACGTACAGCTGGAGGCGCAGGAGGCTTTTGTGGGATCGTGGGGATTGAAGCAGACCTTCTTCAAAAATGCGGCTCTGGGCGCTGGCCGTGCTCTCAATATATTGATGCAAGCGAACGGTAAAGCGTTGCCCTACCTCGGGATAGCGCTTAAAAAGAGCCAGGAGAGCGGGACGTGGGACTTTCTGCGACACGTGTGCGTGTGATAGCGGTTACGGTCACGGCCCGTCCATCGCCTAAGAGATCAAGGCCACCTGCAAAATAGTCACCGCCCTGGCGATAGGCAATGATACGCTCGCCGATTTTATTTTGTCCCGTTTTCTCGCTTGTCTGTCGGGCAACTTTGACGAAACCTTCCAGCAAGATATGGAGTGTTTCGCGTGCTGGACGCCCTCTTGCCTAGTCGAGAGGTCTGTTGCGTCTGACGTATGTGTTTGTTTCTATCATTCTCGGTAAAGAGGCATTCGGCACGATCATAATGTTGGACGTAGGTTTGTTCAACAAGAGCATGGATGTCTGCATCAGAAATCCCTTGAAAGAGAGCCATGCGTTTCAAAATACCTTCAATGGAGCGTACATTGTTTAATTGCTCAAAGAAATGGCGTGTTTTGGGAACCAGTTCCATAAAGTGTTGTATAACCTGTTCTGGTACCTGCAATATGCAGAGCAGGCGTCAATGTGCTGACGGTTGTATCATATGGCTGTCCGGTGAGCATACCATACTCGCCTGTATACTCTCCCCGGTTGATGATGGCAACTTGCAGCTCTGCCCCTTTGCCTCAGTTGTGGAGACCGAGAGACGACCTTCCAGGAGAATGTACAGATCACGTCCATATTCGCCTTCGCGTAGCAGTGTTTCCCCCGCCGCAAGTGTCACGACCTGTGAATGGGCAAAGAGGTGCAACAGGTAGTTCTCTGGTACTAATTGTACATTGCCTAAAATGGGTTGCTCACGTAAACGATTAATAAGCCGGGTAACAGACCAGCCAGGCGGAAGCGCGTCAATGATATAGCTCACATCAATATCACTATCCCAGGGTGACCCAAGCCGCTGCTTCAATGAGAGCATCAAAAGATCTCGGTGGTTATCAACCGGACAGACGGGAACACAGGAGCCACACATGATACATTCATGCGTAAAGCGTGCCACATGAGGGGCGATCTCATCGGAGATCGTTGCCTGATTCAGATCAGCGATATGTACCTGTGTAGACAAAGGGAGTGGGCAGGCGTTCATACAGCGATTGCAGCCAATGCACATATCGATCTCAAATTGTACGCGCTTCTCGTTCAGTGGTTCTATGTTACTACGATGGCCTATCGTGACGGCCTCTGGCTTCTTTCCGTCTCTTGCGCCTGGTTGTAAATGGCACGCCTTCATTGTCATAGGGGTCGGATTGATTGCCATACTCATCGAGTTGCTTCAACCGTCGCTCGAGGTTGCTTTGGTCGCAATGAGCAGTAGATCAATGTATTGCCGATAACGATGCGATCTCCATGGGAAAGGTGGTAGGGATTGTTGATTCTCACCTTATTCACAAACACGCCATTGCTGCTGTTGAGATCGCGGATATAGAGGCCATCGGAGCCGTAAATAGCTCTGCATGTTTGCGCGAGGCAGCAGTATCATGTAACACAATCGCACAGTCTTCGTCGCGCCCTATCGTGAGCCGTTTGCTTACAAGTTGATCAGGAGGAGTGGGAGAATTCGTGGCTCAGCATTCTTCATAAGGAGTATAAGAGAAGGTGTTTCTCTGACGGTGGCGAGAATGGCTTCTGGAATAGAGCGGCCCGTGTTTCGCTCAAGTGGATGAACCGAGAATATGTTGGAATAGATTTCGCGGCTGTCTCGTCAGCGTTCTGGGTGGTGACAAGTTGGGATGCTGCAATGCCGATCGGTTGCTGACGCAATTGAAAGCGAAACTGCACATCTCCAAAGCGGATGGTATCATCGGGATGCAGAACATGTGCCTTATCTGGGGAAAGTGGATGCGTATTGACAAAGGTTCCATTCGAGCTACTCAGATCGCGCACTATATATTGCCCATTGCTAAAACTAATTACTGCATGTTTACGCGAAACCGAACCATGCTCAATGGTAAGCGCCATCCCAGCTGGCGTCCAATAAGGTTGTCTTGAGATTGAGAATCAAGGAGTGTCTCTTTGGTTGTTACGTTGACCTTTGGATGGGGGAGTGGGATCAGGTAAGCCTACGAGACGCTTTCTTTGTCAGCTACCTTTCTGGCGATATCGAAAATAGCTTCTGGTGCATGTTGTTTGTCCAGCCATTCTTCAAGGCGGAAATCGTCAGTAAACAGGCTGGTAAGAATTGGCGTCATATTCACCCGGGCATCGATGGCTCGTTTAAAGGCCAGTGCCTGCTTCCGTTCACCAAGAAAAAGTGCTCCAATAGGAATACCATCTTTCAGCAACACTTTACGATAACTACGTGGTGCTGGTGCGGCAATAATCTCCTGATAGGAATGAGTGTGATCAAGCGTGCTCCGGCTGTTGAGATGTGACGCCGAGAGAAACAAAATCTAAACCGTACAGAAATGTCGCATTGTAGAATGTGCCCGGTCGTTGTTGTATCGTGCTGATCAAGCATACTATATGCAGCGGTACGGGCCTGTTGGATTGCTGGAAACCATTGTCCCAGGATGCGCGTGTGGCCTGTGATAGCATCGGTCGTTTCAATGACATCGCCGACGGCATAAATATCAGGAGCATTTGTACGCATAGCAGCATCCACTTTAACACCTTGTCCGCATGCGATACCGCTGGCCTGAATGAAGTCGATATTTGGAGCAATGCCAATCGCAACCAGCAGCAAATCGCAAGGAATACGCGCATCCATTAGTTGTGATAACATGAGTGACCTGTCCACGTTTGCCCACAATCTCGGCGACCGTTTCTCCCAGACGCACATCAATCCCTGCCCGCCGTTCTTCCTGCAGGATCATATCGGACGCGGTGCTATCCAAGATTTCTGACCAGAGCGTCTGTTTACGTAATCAGATGCGTAACATGGTAACCGAGAGCATGCAGCATTTCCGCGCTCTCTAATGCCAGTGTTCCACTGCCACAGATGACTATGCGCGCTGCTATCTGGGAAGCCGACGTAGGATTTCCTGATAATCTGCAATTGTGCGCAGTGTGCTGACGCCTGCTAAATTGGTGCCTGGACAATGGAGGTGTCGTGGCCGAGCACCATTGGCAAGTAACAACTTATCGTATCGCTGCTGTTCTCCGTTTTGTAAGCGTATGCGATGTTGAGACGGAGAAATTGCAGCTCACACGTCCAGGAATAAAACTGATACGATGCTTCTGATAAAAAGTATTGGGGCGTGCCCATAACTTTTTTTCTGGGATATGGCCGCCCAGGAAATCTTTTAATGCGGGACGATAGTAGACTGGGGAGGGATCGTCAGCAATGATAGTGATCGCACTATCTTTATCTGCTGAACGTAAAACTTCAGCCGCAGTTACTCCTGCAATTCCATTGCCTATGATAAGATAAGATGCCTGTTGACCCACTCTACACTCCTCCGAGCACGATTGTTTATGCCTTGTCGTCGATCTCTGATTACGATCTTATATGAAGACACGGCAGAAGCTTTCTCTTTTTTCTACTATGGGAAAGAAGTACTATTCCCTCTGTCAAGTTCTGTATTGCGACCGTTATGTAAATATTTGCTGATTCATGCATACATCAGAAGTCATATATCCCCCACAAGTCCTAAGGGTGAGCGTACCTTATTGACGCTCTTTTTTCAGCTAGATACACTATGTAGCAAAGAGAACGAGGCGCTAGCGCTTGTTGTTGTGTGAGGCGGTGAAACACACCATGGGAGAATATATGCAGACACTACCACCACCAGTGGATCAGCTCGCAGGCAAGGTACTGGGACACTACGATGTGAAACAGTTGCTTGGTCATGGAAATGTAAATGCTATCTATGCAGCTCAGTCGCAGGGTCGGACTGTGATGTTGACCGCATTTACGGTACCTGAGACGTTTTCTCCTCAGGCTCGTGAGCGCTTTTTAACACGCTTTACGCAGGTCGCCCCGACGCTCGTACGCCTGGACCATCCATACATTCTTCCCACGTATGATTTTGGTGCTCAGTTTGGCTATCCCTACCTGATCACGCCTTTTGTGAGTGGGGGATCGCTGGCAAAGATGCAGCAGCAAGAGACGCGGTGCACTCCTGAGCAGGTGCTACAAATCTTAAAGCAGGTTGCGGAAGGACTCGACTATGCACACCAGAATGGGATAGTGCATGGGACGTTAAAGCCTGCCAGTATCTTGCTGGATGATGCACAAAATGTGCGGATTACTGGCTTCGGTCTGGCTAATATTCTAAAGATGCGCGGCATCGAAACGGTTGATTCTCCCTATGCGCACCTGACAAGTATCGCAGGGACATTTCTTGGGGCGGCTGAGTATATAGCTCCTGAGGTCGTTCAAGGAACTCCTGCCGATGCACGATCGGATGTCTATGCTGTAGGTATTATGTTGTTTGAACTCCTGACGGGAAAACTCCCTTTTAGAGGTGAAGATCCCCTCAAGGTTGCTATGCAGCACGTGCAACAACGTATACCGTCACTACAGACCTTGTCTCCTGATGTGCTGCCTGGCCTGGACCTGGTGGTGCAGCGGGCAGTAGAGGCTGATCCCTCGCAACGCTTTCAATCTGTGGGCAAGCTGGCAAAAGCATTTGAACGTGTTCTGGAAGTGATCCAGGGGGCCACGTCTCCTGCGGAAGTGGTGAAAGTGAAAGAAGTTGCTTCACCACTGGCCGAGATGACGATGCCTCCTACGGTAAACTGGGATGAAGAAATTTTTACTGGCGAACACCTGCCCATAAATTCGCCTACGATGACTGGTCATATGCCTACCATCACCAATCCTCGCATTGAGGCAGGAAACTGGCAACTTCGACCACCAATTGTTACGAATCAAATGGCCGCGCTAAAAGCAACTAAGAAGCAGGATATTCGCGGGCGCAATCTATCTGGCTCCTACGATGATGTTCTCCAGCCCACGACGGATAAGAAGATAAAAGATAAAAAAGGTATTGATCCTTTTGCACCGTGGACAGGCGATTCTGAACCACAAACAGATAGCCACGAAGCAGGTACGTTTAAGTCCGAGAAGAGAAAACGTGCGAAGGTAGATACATCAAAGGGTAAATCAACACGTAAGGGCCGCCGTCGCGTTGTTGCCATGCTTGCAACAGGTGTCGTCGCCGCAGGTATCGTCGGTGTCGGAGGAGTAGAGATTACACGTTTCTTACATTCTCAGCAGTCAGGGGGAAATCATCCTACAACTCCTGCCCAATCTATGTCAGCTCAAGGAAACAATGCTACTTCAAAGCAGCAGGGCAAGCAACAAAAACCGATGATGCAGGCAAAACAAACTCCTGCCCAACCAGCGAAAAAAGCTCAGCCACAAGTTCATAATGGCGTCGTGATTGGTGCAACAACTCAGGCACCAAATAGCGCGAAAGAGTTTAAGAATCCTGCCGATAACAATGAGAGTCTGCTTGTGCGTCTTCCTGATGGCACCTTTACCGCCTATGAACGTGCCTGCACTCATCAGCAAGTTGCCGTCAACTATGACCCAGCTACGAAAAAGTTTGTGTGTCCTCTGCATGGTTCCATCTTTGATCCTGCTCAGAATGGAAAAGTTCTTCAGGGACCCGCTGCCCTGCCACTCCCACCAGTAAAGGTGCGCGTAAACGGAGATGGCACTATTATGGTAGCCTAGCGCTTAAACATAGCGCTATTCAGGTGCTTTCACTGCAATACCCAGGCCTCGCACAAATGCCAGTGCCTGGGTTGGATCAAGCGTTGCGCCTTGCAGTTCGCGTGGACCGACGCGTATTCCATCAATCTTTGAGCCACGCAGATCAGCACCAGCCAGTTTTGCACCGGAGAAATCGGCGTTGCTGAGATCACAATTGATAAAGAGCACACCTGAAAGATCCGCCTCGAAAAAATTTGCATCGCTCAAGTCACAATTCTCAAAGCGCACAGCCTCAAACCTTGTTAGAGCATATTGAGCAAAATGGCCCATGCAATCTTTAAAAAGCGTATCCTGAAAGTGAGCTTCATTGGCCTGGAAACCAGTCAGGTGACAATCGAGCAATTCCATACGCGCAAAATCGGCCTTCACCCATTCCGCGTTAGCAAGGTCGCAGGCTTTAAGACGGCTATCCAGAATGCGAATATATTCAAAATGCGTTTTACTCATTCCAACATGCTCAAAAAGTACCTGGTCGAAGGAGAGATGGCGCATACTCTGGCCGCTTAAATCATTGTGAGTAAGTACCAATTGACTACAATGTATTCCATCCTCTATCGAATGATTAGCTGAGGCTTTCTCAAGCTGCTGTAGCGACAGATGAGGTGCCTTGAGCACCTTCCCGGACCGTTTGCGTTTATTGATCATACATTCTCCTAATACAAACTTGTGAACCCATTGACTCCAACATATTCAAAGAAATTCTGGAGCCAGATGCGCCAGAGATGTGTTGAATCTGAACCACTCCGATATTCAGGTTGGCAACTGGTCGTACATCTCTGTAATGGCTTGTGCTGCGTTGACCACCGCATCACGAACCTGGTTGGGGGACATAACTGTTGCATCAGCTCCCAGCCCCAGAACATAAGAGACGGCCTCATCGAGGGATTCCACCTCGACCCGCACAATGACACTGCCATCCGGTTTTTCTTTGATGGAAGTAAAATTTCCCTTCAAGCGATATCGTGCCTGTGGTCTGACCTTTAACTTCAGAGTATAAGGTTGTTCCTCAAGATGACTACGCTCTTCCTGCCAGTAGGTCTCTAGATCAAAGTCTGGCCTGAAGGTAGTAGGCTCATTGCATACCTTCACGTCTTCAATGTAGCTAACACGAAACGTAGCAAAGCGGTGATCAGCCAGACAATAAGCAACGAGATACCAGATACCTGAACGTACATGGCGACGAGAAACACCTCGGAAGACCAGGCCATAGGGTTCAATGCGCCTCCATTGTGCCTGAGGGAGATTTGCATCAGGATAAAGGATATCAAGCTGGTAGGCACCTAATACGGAGGAGCGGAGCGTTTCCAGGTAGGGCGCTGAAGTGGTTGTATTACACCACTCGGTCCTATCGATAAGAATGCGTTCGCGTGCAGTCTGCACATCGCTACGATATTCTTCGGGGAGTGCCGCTTCCAGCTTAAAAAGGGCGCGATGAAGCCCATCGTCGTCAGCAAAGAGGCTATAGTTGCCTGCTATATCTGTGTTGAGGACGAGCGAGACAGCTTCTTCGCGCGTAAAGATAGCCGACTCAAAATGGTAGTCATCCGGTAAATAATACCCGCCGCCGGGTCCGTAGTCCATCGATACTGGTACATGAGCCAGGGAAAGTGAAGTAATATCGCGATAGATGGTCCGTGTTGAGACTCCCAGGATATCGGCGAGGCGTCTGGCTGTCATTTTGCCACGCGCTTGCAGTAGCAGCGAAATCGCCACCAGGCGCTCCATCTTCTGCATATATACAGTATGTGCCATTCATGAGTAAAAGGCAAGGCTTTTTTTCTTCAATCCTCCTTCATAGATATCAATAAAATCCTGATATTTTTACCAGAACGGGAGAGAAGTCGTCTGTCAAAGAGAGAGCCTGCTAAATCGTGTAAAAGACTGACAGGCATATGTCATTGATTCCCTTATACACTTTTCTAAGGTGGGGTTGTGGGGTTGAGGATCGGCGCGTCAAGAAAGGATTTGCTTGTGATCTCGGCAAAGAAAAATTCCCGTCTATCGTCCTCGTATTTTGATACTTTGAAGGATACTCTACGCGTATATCTACGTATTGTTGGCCTCCTTCGCCCTCATTGGGTGGCATTCCTTGGGAGTGTGCTCTGCGTCGCGCTATCGACGGCTTTTGCGCTCATTGTACCATGGTTGCTCGCCTGGGTTGTTGATGTTGGTGTGCATAGTGGTCGCATGACTGATCTTATGATGGCAGCGGGTGCGATTCTTGGTGTCAGCATTTTGCGCGGACTCGCGGCCTACGGTCAGGGATATCTCTCACAATCAGTTTCAAATCTTGTAGCTTATGATCTTCGTAATAGCATTTATAGCCATTTACAACAGTTGAGTTTCTCCTTTCATGACGAAGCGGAGACCGGAAATTTGATGTCACGTATGACGGTTGACATTGAGGCGGTCCGCAATTTTTTCCCGCTCGCATTGTTGCGAGCAATTATTGCTCTTGCAACCTTTGGTGCCGTGACAGTGATTCTGTTTACTCTTGACTGGCAACTGGCACTGGTGACGTTGATCTGCGTGCCGATTTTGCTGTTCCTTTCCAATCATGTTGCCCATCGCCTGCGTCCATTATGGGCTGCAGTACAGAGTGGTTCTGGTGATCTGGGCACAGTAATGCAGGAAAGCCTGAGCGGCGTGCGTGTTGTGAAATCGTTTGCACGTGAGGATTTTGAGATCGATAAGTTTGGGCGTACAAACCGCTCTTTGCGTGAATTAAATCTGGAAGCGATGCGTGCATCCGCCTGGAATCAGCCTCTGATGATACTGGTGCTCAATGTCGTAACGGTACTGGTGATCTGGGTTGGTGGCGCAGCGGTCATTGGTCAGCGGATCAGTCTGGGAACGTTGTTCGCCGTAACACAGTATGTCCTGGTGCTTGCCACACCTGTGCGCACCTTTGGCTTTATGGTCACCTGGTTTATGCGCGGCTACTCCGGCGCTGAACGTCTCTTCAGTGTGCTGGATACCGAGTCTACTATTCAGGATGCCCTGGACGCTTTCGAATTGCAACAGGTGGATGGACACGTCTGCTTTGAGCACGTTTCGTTTGCCTACGGGATGGGATCAGAGGTCTTGCATGATATCACCATCGATGCAAAGCCAGGGAGCGTGATTGCGCTTCTCGGCCCGACAGGTAGCGGTAAAAGCACCATTCTCAATCTCTTGCCACGCTTCTATGATGTCAAAGCTGGGCGGGTGACCATCGATGGGCATGATGTGAGGGATGTCACGCTGTCATCGCTGCGTCGCAACATCGGGTTTGTGTTGCAAGATGTCTTCCTGTTCAATGCCACTCTGCGTGACAATATTGCCTATGGGATAGAGGATGCAACCGAGGAACAGATTATCAACGCCGCAAAGATGGCACGAATCCATGATTTCGCACTTGGTCTTCCCGACGGCTATGATACCTGGGTCGGTGAGCGGGGCGTTACTCTCTCAGGAGGTCAGAAGCAGCGAGTCGCGATTGCGCGTACGTTGCTGCTCAATCCTCGTATACTCGTACTGGATGACGCTACCTCCAGCGTGGATATGGAGACAGAATATCTCATCCAACAAGCACTCGATGCTGTCATGCAGGGTCGCACAACCTTCGTCGTCGCCTCACGCCTGCGCACTGTAAAGAATGCGGATCAGATTCTTGTGCTGCAAAATGGGCGCATCGTGGAGCGGGGCAGCCATGAAGAACTGCTCGCTCTTGACGGTGCCTACACGCGGCTTTATGACCTGCAGTTGCGTGAGCAGGAAGAATTTGAGGAACGTATGTCGGGGTCACAATCGGATTGGGAGGTCGTTGGATGAAAATGCAATCGCATGTTCCAGAGTCTTATATAGCGTATCGTCGCCGCGCCGCCTGGATCGAGAATAGCCTGGCTCGCTCGGACGAAGATATCAACGCAAAATTTGATTGGAGCAGTATACGCCTGTTCGGCCCCTATATTGCTCGCTATCGTTTTCAGGTATTGCTCAGCGTTGTGTTAATGCTGATCTTTACCGCACTAAACCTGGCAAATCCCTATCTGATCGGAGTCGCAATCGACAGTTTCATCACGAACCATGATATACGCGGCCTGGCAATTATTGGAATTGTGTTGTTACTGGTCAATATTGCAATGTGGCAGGCTCAATACTGGCAAATCTGGACGATGTCATGGGCAGGACAGCAGAATTCTGTTCCATCTCAGCACCGATATGTATGCCCATTTACAAAACCTGTCCCTTGGCTTTTACGATCGTACACAGATCGGACGTGTGATGTCACGTCTGCAAAGTGATATCGATGTTCTGGAGTCAATGCTTAGCTCTGGTCTGCTGTCCATGCTCAGTTCAGTCGTTGCTCTGGTTGGCATTATTGGAACGATGCTGGTACTCAATGCGGGTCTGGCGCTGCTCTCTTTTACTGTATTACCTATAATGATCGGTATCGCCATCTTCTGGCAACGCCATGCTCAGCGTTCATTTCGTCTCACCCGTGCCGCCATCTCAATGGTCAATGCGACCTTGCAGGAGAACATCTCTGGAATGCGCGTCATTCAAAGCCTGGGACGCGAGAATCGGAACAGCGAGGAGTTCGAAGGACTCAATGCATACAACCGTGACACAAATCTTGAGGCCAGCCGTATTGCCGCGTTCATTCTGCCATTAGTCGAAGTCGTGGCAGCACTGGCGATTGCATTGATCGTTATCTTCGGCGGCATGCAGGTTGCGAATCATACGCTGCAGATCGGTATCCTGGTCAGTTTCACGCTGTACATCAATCGTTTCTTCGATCCTATCCGTGATCTCAGTCAGCAATACACACAGTTGCAGCGCTCGGGTGTTGCCGCTGAACGTATCTCTCAGATTTTGCATGTGCGTGTAGAGATTCAGGATCGTCCAGGTGCGCAGGATCTTCCGCAGATTCAAGGAAATGTGGAGTTCCGCAACGTTGTCTTTGGTTACCTACGCGACCATCCTGTGTTGCGCGGACTCAATTTAAACGTTGAAGCGGGACAGACCATAGCGATCGTTGGCCCAACAGGAGCTGGCAAGAGCACCATTATCAGCTTACTTACGCGCTTCTACGATATTCAAGATGGTGCGATTCTGATAGACGGGCATGATATTCGGGATGTCACGCAACGTTCATTACGGAGCCAGGTCGGGATCGTGCCACAGGATCCCTTTCTGTTCACAGGCACGATCCGCGACAATATTCGTTATGGGCGTCTAAATGCAACCGACGAGGAGATCGTAGCGGCGGCCCAGGCGGTGGGAGCGCACGAGCTTATTCTGCAATTGCCTGATGGCTATAACACCGCTATTCGTGAACGTGGTCGCAATCTTAGTGTGGGTCAACGCCAACTCATCTCGTTCTCACGTGCATTGCTGGCCAATCCACGTATCCTTATTCTGGACGAAGCGACGGCCAATATCGATACGTTCACCGAGTTGCTGGTTCAGCAGGGGTTGCGCCGTCTGTTGCATGGTCGTACTGCATTCATCATTGCCCATCGCCTCTCGACGATCAAGCATGCTGATTGTATCATTGTGCTGCAATCGGGTCGCATCATCGAGCAGGGAGCACACGAAGAGCTACTACAGCGTAAAGGAGCATATGCTTCTTTATATGCAATGGGTTTTCGTCATAGTGAAAGCGAAGCGGAAGAATGAATTCAGAGCTACTTATGATGTGTAAACGGCAGTTTTTATGCTATGCTGATTCGATGAGGGGTGCATGGTAGTGAGGATGCACTTCGAGAGGCGGGTGTAAGGCTCCACGCCTCTCTTTCCTTTTTTTACCTTTTTCCTTTCTTCGTACAACTATCAGCAACCCTCCGGGCCTATCAGCGCTCCCGATGGTATATACTTATACGCATGAAGAGAAATATACAGGGAGGAAACAGCATGGATATTCAGACGCTCTTTCAAGTGCAAGGACAGACCGCAGTGATTACAGGGGGAAGTGGGATTCTGGGGCAGGCGATGGCGCATGGCCTGGCACAAGCGGGCGCACGAGTTGCAATTATTAGCCGACGAGCCGCGACATCTGACAACGTTGCTAAAGCTATTATGGCTGAAGGAGGACAGGCGATAGGCATTGCCTGTG
Organism: uncultured Chloroflexia bacterium; assembly: GCA_963731415.1. Lineage (GTDB taxonomy): Bacteria > Chloroflexota > Ktedonobacteria > Ktedonobacterales > Ktedonobacteraceae > JACDAE01. Next base: position 768,744 of record CAVSVN010000005.1, on the reverse strand, counting down.
ATGTTACGGATCGTAGTGCTCTGGAGAACGCACTGGAGCAGGTAACAAAGACGTTCGGGCCTACTGATATCCTGGTCAATGCAGCTGGCGGCAATCAACCCCAGGCCACAACGGCCCCCGGACGCACCTTCTTTGATCTGCCTCCCGAGGCTATCGAAGGGGTATTAAACTTGAATTTTACAGGGACCGTACTTACCAGTCAGGTTTTCGGACGTGGGATGGCCGAGCGAGGCCAGGGTTGCATCGTCAATATCGCCTCAATGAGTTCTCTCAAACCCTTGACCAACGTACCTGTCTATAGTGCAGCCAAGTCGGCAATTGTGAATTTTACGCAGTGGTTAGCGGTTCATATCGCACAAGAATATAGTCCAAACATCCGCGTCAATGCTATGGCACCCGGTTTCTTCCTGACCGAACAGAACCGTTTCCTCTTAACCGACAAAGAGAGTGGAGAATTCACAGCTCGTGGACAAAAGATTCTGACGCACACACCTGCCGGAAGATTGGGAGTGCCCGACGATCTGGTTGGTACGCTATTGTGGCTCGTCAGCCCTGCCTCCACGTTTGTTACCGGCATCGTCGTCCCCGTCGATGGAGGGTTCTCGGCGTTTGGCGGAGTGTAAAACAACAGCCAGAAGACGTAGGACTGCACCAAACGCTCAGTCGCGTACATCCTCTTGCATTTCCTCTCCAAAGGGGAGAGACTGATACGCGACTTTCTAGCTTTTGAAACACATATTCTCAATGCCAGTGCGCGGATGGGCCAGGCACCTGCTGAAGAGGTGTTCCGCAGGCCCGTCTACTACAAAGGGAATCCCTCCACGTTGATCGGGCATGAACAGGAGGTTCCCTGGCCGAATTATACCGACTCTATTCGCAACTGCGTTGGGTTCCTGGATCACGACTCAGGACGAACTTGACCTGGCGAATCTCACCATGATTGCACGCGTCAATGATGTAGAGTGGTCGCGCGGCTCCAGCAGGACGATCACCTGGAGTATCGACGAACTGATCGCTTATACTTCTAAAGACGAGATGCTCAATCCCGGCGAACTCATTGGTACGGGCACGGTCGGTTTTGGATGCGGGCTTGAGCCAGGTAAACAGCTACAACCAGGCGATATTGTCGAACTTGAAGTGGAGGGTATCGGCGTTCTTCGCAACCACATCGGCCAGCCAGAGCCCCATGGTTGGGAACCAGAACCCCGCCAGAGGCAAAGGCCGGATAGATAACTCTTTTATTTTAGTGTTATTCGCAGAAAGGAATCACCTGTACATATCTGAGAGCTACCTCAACAACTCAAACCTGTCATAAAATGGGTAGAACTCATAGGCGCGGACTTAAGAATTTTCTAATTTTAACTCAGCAATTCTTAAGTCCGCGCCTATGGATAACCATCTCTACCTGGTTCTCAAAAAGGGGTTATATAGCCACTACTTCTCGATCGGCACCCCGATCAAGCTGCCCCACTCGGTCCAGGAACCATCATAGTTGCGCACATTGTTATAGCCAAGCAGATAGCTCAACGCAAACCAGGTGTGGCTACTGCGCTCACCAATACGACAGTACGCGATTACTTCTTTATCAGGTGTTACACCTTTGCTCTGATACAGTGCCTTTAACTCATCGGCAGACTTGAATGTTCCATCCTCACGCACAGCCTGCGCCCAGGGAATATTGGCGGCACCGGGAATATGTCCACCGCGCTGCGCACCTTCCTGAGGAAGATTAGCTGGGGCTAGCAATTCGCCGCTATACTCACCAGGAGAGCGCACATCAACCAGCGTGATTCCTGACTTACCCAACGAAGCAATCACCTGATCGCGCAAGGCACGAAGATCTGTTTGTGGCTCCCCTGCCTGGTAGTTTGTGCGGGCATAAGAAGGAACTTCAGTCGTGATCTCGCGCTTGTCGGCCAGCCACTTGACGCGACCACCATCGAGCAAACGAACATCATTGTGACCATAGTATTTGAGAATCCAGAGTGCCCATGCTGCAAACCAGTTGTTGTTGTCGCCATAGAGAATAATCGTAGTATCTTTGTCTACGCCTGCTTTGCTCAGCAGTTCTTCCAGCCCGGCCTTGCTAATTGGTGCGCGTACAACTTGATCTTGCAATTCCTTCTGCCAATCAAAGGCAACAGCACCCGGAATATGTCCTTCGTTATACGAATTGGTCGTGACATCGACTTCAATGATGCGTACTTTAGGATCGCTTATATGGGCCTGTACCCAATCTGCATCGACTAACGCCTCAGGATGCGCGTATCCTTTGTTCTCTGACATACCTACCTCCTAAATTTCAATGAAAAAATACTGGCACTCTGCATCATTACCAGAATAGGATGAATACATTACCTCGTTGATCAGGTAACTCAACTTCTACCAGACACAACACCAACAATATCACATTTATTCCATGGTAGCAAGGAAGTTGATCTGCTTATTTTTGCTGGATCCGAGCTTGTAAACCAAACCCGTTGGCTGATACTCAATCAGGAGGAACCGAGAAAATTTGGGTAGGGGCGTCACCCAGCGAACGAATGAGTATCAACCAATGTTTGTGAACCGCACCTTACAGGAACTCAATGCTGTTTGATGAGCTACTCATCCTGTTCTGCTCCTTTACTATTTCAAGCACTTCTCCGATCGATTCTGCGGTAATTGCTCCGACCTGGAGCAATTGAGTCATCAAACGTGTAGCTTCACCATCGGTATAATCACTTATCGTCATCTTCGTGTCGCTATTATTTTTCATCGTGCCTACATCGCTACACGTAACCTCAATTTCTGACGCAGCTAACAAAACAATCAGGCGACCACGTTGAGCAAACAGTAGAGCTTCTTGTAGCAATGGAAGATTACCGGGACCGAAAGGCGTAGGACAAAGCACGAGAAGTCTAACACGAGTGAGGCTCCTTCTCACCAATTCGAGAGTAGAGGGCGCAATGGGAGCATAGGGCTGCTCCGTAATAACATTGGTTGCCAGGCGTAAGGCCAGGGTGTGGTCGCTATCACCGATATTCAATGCTCCTGCGCTAAAGGGTATCTGCTCATCAGCAAGTGCACGCATCAAAAGTGCTCCAGAGCCACCACCAGCAATCACATGTACTTGTGGTTGGAGGCGCTCGTCTGGCCTATCCATTTTTTCGTGGCTGCCAGGAGGCAAAACGCTAAGATGTTCGGCACCACGTAAAATTCCTACGCGCACATGAATGCCGTAGACGCGACTGAGCAGGTCAGGCTCTAGCACCTCTGCCGGGCCAGCATCGGCAACAATGCCACGTTGAAAGAGTAGAAGGCGTGGGAAGTAGCGTGCAGCCAGATTTAAATCGTGCATGGCGGCAACGACGCTGACTCCCTGCTCAGAATTGAGTTTCTGGACCAGTTCCAGCGTTTCGATCTGATATTTAATATCCAGGTGCGAAGTTGGCTCATCAAGCAATAACACTGACGGTTGCTGTGCCAACGCCATTGCAATCATCACACGCTGCTGTTCGCCACCGCTGAGTTCGTTAAAGATATGCCCAACCAGTGGCGCAATTCCCGTTATTTTGATAGCCTCCTCCACTACGCTCTGATCCTCTTGCGTACGGAAGCCAAGAAAAGGTTTGACAAAAGGCGTGCGTCCCAGGCTCACCATATGTTCCACGGTAAAGGCAAATGGCATATGCAGCTCTTGCGGCACCAGGGCGATGCGCCGGGCAACCCTACGGCGTCCCCAGCTACGTAGATTACGCCCCGCCAGTAAGATCTCCCCTTGTTGCGGTTGTAGAACACCGCTTAATAAACGCAATAATGTCGTTTTGCCTGATCCATTTGGTCCCAGTAATCCAACCATCTCACCGCTCTTTAGAGAGAGAGAGAGCGCGGAAAAGAGCATTTTCTGCCCATAGCTAAAGGAGAGATTGGAAACCTGCAATAACGGCGCTGCCAATTCTGTTGTTCTCTCTATTTTCACCATCGATATGTCCGTTTGCTATGCCGCAACAGAAACAAGAAAAACGGCGCTCCTACCAGGGCGGTGAATATACCGACGGGCAGCACGGCAGGTGCAATAATCACTCGCGCAAGCAGATCGGCCAGAATCAGAAAGATTGCACCACTGAGTGCCGAAGCAGGTAGCAGCAAACGATGCTTTGGTCCCAATAAGAGACGCACCAGATGAGGGATCACAAGACCGACAAACCCTATCAGACCACTGATAGAGACTGCTGCGGCAGTGATGAGCGATGCCAGGGCAATAAAAAATATCTTGTACCATTCAACATGCAATCCGAGATGTGCCGCGCTCTCTTCACCAAGCGCAAATGCATCAAGGACGCCGGGAAAACCCAGCGCACACGCAATACCAATCAGAATAATGATTCCCACAATTATAACTGGCTGCCAGCTCGTTACCGCGATGCCCCCGGAGAGCCAGTTAAAGAGAGCCTGGACGCCGAAGCTCGCTTTAGGACTCAGCGTCAGAATGAGCGTCTGAAATGCGACCATAACCGCGTTGATCACCACACCCGCAAGTAACAATGTCACCACTGGTGTATGGCCATCTGTACGCGCTAATAGATAGACCAGCAATACGGTTACCAATGCGCCCACAAATGCCAGTATGGGTGTAAGCGTAAAGAAAGGACCGAAGACCGTATCAAGCGGCAAAACAAAGGCGATAGCGGCTCCCAGCGCAGCACCAGCTGATGTTCCAAGCAGATATGGATCCGCCAGAGGATTGCGCAATACTCCCTGGAAAATCACGCCCGCGACACCAAGAGCTGCACCAACCAGGCCTGCACCGATCACAACGGGCATGCGTAACTGCAAAACAATCAATTCTGATGAAGAGTTCCAGCTTTGGCGAAAATGGAACAGGTGAGTACTATTCAAGAGAATCTGCACAATGGTCGGCAGTGGAATAGCAACGGAACCGAAGCTCACGCCAAGCAGAATAACGAGAACCAGGATGACAGAAAGGAACAGAAAAACCAGAGGCACCGTAGGCACACGTTTTCTTTCCCCCTGTTCGGGTACCTTCTGAGGTACAGGAGATGTTGTAAGTTTCATGGCGATCCTTTAACGCGAAGGAGCGTAGATTCACGCTGAAGTGAGTACACTTCAACAATGGCTTCTGTCTAACCGGGCAGGTCTCCTGGCTTCTGGCTACAAACGCGGTTCATCCAGCCTTCCCAACAGGCTATCTCTAGCACCGTCAGTGGCTTATTACCTATGCATGTGGGAGGACAAACAACTTACCAGTTACAGTAGCGCGACTGCGTCGGATCTGCACCGACTTCCCTATTCTGCCTGAACCTGATCAGGCCACCCGTGACATTCTGGGGATAGTATATGAGTTGAGGGTACGAGTGTCAAATTTATAGGCAAAGACAGATTTACTGTTATCGATAATTATACATCTTTTGATGTTCCTCTTATCCTGGTCCGTTTATATAATTATGATAGTGTCATTATTCACGGGGGAGTTGGGGATGTCAGGAACCCCACGCCTGAAAGGGCGGGGGCTTGTAATCGGGAAACCTTTTGAAAGCCCACCTGACCAGACTGAGCCTGGAAACGGGCTACCTTAGAAGCGAAATTAGGTACGTTTGGGTACATTTCCAGCCTGAACCGCTACGATGCAGCATTAAACAGGTTTACAAGGGTTACGCCAGTGTGTTGCATGTCAAACCGCTTTATAAGTTTGTCGAGGAAAACATTACCTGGGAAACCAGAGGCACTTCCTTTCCGAGCACCTGACCGATAGGTAGAAGCGAGAGCTTCGTTGGTGCTCGGAATAAGGAGATCGTTATGAGCAAAAGGAGACGTTTGGATGTCCTACGTGTTTGTTGTGGATACAAACCGGAAACCGTTGAACCCGGTTCATCCAGGGGAAGCTCGCTCCTTGCTCAATGCAGGGAAAGCGGCGGTCCTGAAACGTTTCCCTTTTACGATCATTTTGAAGGATGCGGTTGAAACACAAGAGGTTCAGCCGTTGCGTGTCAAGATCGATCCAGGGAGCAAAGGAACCGGGATCGCCGTGGTAAACGATGTGACGGGTAAGGTCGTGTTTGCTGCCGAGCTGACGCATAGGGGGAAAGCGATACGGGATGCATTGCTCAGTCGCCGGGGCGTCCGTCGAGCAAGACGCGCACGCCATACTCGCTACAGAAAACCTCGCTTCCAAAATCGTTTGAGACCGCAAGGCTGGCTGGCCCCCTCGCTGATGAGCCGAGTTTCAAACGTCATGACGTGGGTGAAACGGTTGCAACGAGTCTGTCCTGTTGCGGCAATCAGTCAGGAGTTGGTACGCTTCGATCTTCAGCAGATGGAGAATCCAGAAATTAGAGGAGTGCAGTATCAGCAAGGGACTATGGCGGGTTATGAAGTTCGCGAGTACCTGCTTGAGAAGTGGCAACGTCGATGCGCGTATTGTGCAAAAGAGAATGTTCCTTTGCAAGTTGAGCATCTCGTGCCACGTGCGAAGGGAGGAAGCGACCGGGTGAGCAACCTGGCGCTGGCCTGTGAGAAGTGCAATACCGCAAAAGGCACACAAGACATTGCGGTCTTTCTCAAGAAAAAACCGGAGGTGTTGAAACGCATTCTTACGACATCGAAGGCACCGCTCTCAGATGCAGCCGCCGTGAATGCGACCCGCTGGAAACTCTTTGAGTGTTTAAAAACGTTGGGCTTGCCCGTTGAGTGCGGCAGCGGTGGTCTCACCAGGTACAATCGGGTCGCCCGTGGCCTTGAGAAAGCGCACTGGCGAGACGCGGCATGTGTGGGCAAAAGCACACCAGTCGTGCTTGATACTCGCGGGATCGTGCCATTGCTCATCAAAGCCGTTGGGCGACAAAGCCGCCAGATGTGCAAGATGGACAAATACGGCTTTCCCCGTACTGGTCCCAAACAGTCTGCGTGCGTAAAAGGCTTCCAGACAGGCGATATGGTGCGTGCGGTGGTCACTTCAGGGGGGAAGGCAGGAACGTACGTAGGGAAAGTTGCGGTTCGTGCAACTGGCTCATTCAATCTCACGAAGCTTGAAAGAACGGTACAAGGGATTAGCTCTCGCTTCTGTCGCATGTTGCATCATTGCGATGGATATAGCTACCACTAATAATCGAGAGAGTACAGCCTGCGGGCCGTCTTTCTTTCCTCCCCATGCGTAGAAGCGCAGGGGTATCCAGAAAGGATCAGAGATGAATTTTGGAACAATAGTAACCAAAACACTTGTCGCGCTAGTTGTGTTATTTCTCTTATCTCTGGTAGGAGCACTCACATTTCCGGTGTTTTCAGTGATCACCAGCGGAACTGCCGCAGGCTTCACAGGCATTCTTCTCTTCCTTCTCGCCATCGTTCTGCTTGCCATCGTTGGCAGCCTCCTGGCACGAGGAATACGCAGCGTCAAAAAAAGCCTGGAGGCACTTGCAATGGGATTTGTCGGCTCCTTTGCGATGGGAGGCATTCTGGCAATCTTTGCCCTGTTAAATGTTCCCTATACTGTGCACGTAAATCTCTACTGGACAGGAACAAGCTGGTATAGCTCGCTCCTGTCTTTATTGTTCATCGGTATCCCTCTCATGTTTGTCTTTCTCATTGGCGATTAACTTGAGATGGGGATACAGATTGCCTTCCTCCCTGCTTCTATATTGCTCTCGTTGTATGCTCTTTGTAGTCAGGCAACTGAGGCTGGTATTCGTTTGAAAGGAGCGGTGATGTAATCATAAAATCTGCCGATGCACGGTTACAAGCGACTGGAATGTTCCAGACCACCGAGATGCGCAAAAGTGCCTTCACATCCGTATCATGCGGCTGTGATACGAGCGGGTCCCAGAAGAAGATGAGAAAATCAATCTCTTGCTCTGAAATCTTCGCACCGATCTGCTGATCTCCACCTAACGGCCCACTCTGCAGCTTATGGACCTTCACACCGACATTCTGCTCCAGAAGAGCGCCAGTTGTTCCTGTCGCATACAGGTTATGTCGCGATAACAACTGTTTATTAAAGGTTGCCCATTCTAAAAGTTCTAGCTTTTTACTATCGTGCGCCACCAGGGCGATTGTTTTCTTTTGCATGCTGTTTTATCCTTTTTCTCTCGTTCTCACAAGCACTCATATTCCTTTGACTGAATGCAGATTGCTTGCAAGGCTCTAACATCGCAGGATAAAGGCCATATTTCGATTGTGTATTTTTTACACTTACTTTCACACTTACATTTTAATAGTAAATAAGGTATCTGTCAATGGCTATTGCGGAGGTATACAGGCAATACAGAGTAAGGGATGATGTTTCATTGACGCATTGAAGCCACCTCCTACGAATAATGGCTGCATCCAAAAAGTCAAAAGTTATCTGCCTGCTACCTGTCCAAAAGTGCAGTTGACAAGAAGCGAATGGGAGATGATACTACATTGAGAGGATTTACGCTGGCACTTCAAACTTACCTGCTCACTTTTTAGTGTGTCAGGGAACTAATCAATAATTCTTAGCCAGGAGCAAGTGAGCGTTCCTACGTTTTTTCTATAAGGACAAATATTCGATGACAATCGAAAAAGATTTTTTCCGGCAGGTTATGGGTCATTTTGCCACTGGCGTTACAGTGGTCACTACCAGTAGTAAGGGCGGGATAGGGGGATTGACAGTCAATGCTTTCTGCTCCGTTTCACTCAATCCACCGCTTGTGTTGGTCTGTATCGATATTCACAGTAATGCACTACTACAGATACGCGAGAGCGGAGTATTCGCCGTCAATATGCTCACTGAACAACAAGAAAATCTCTCACGCTGCTTCGCCACACAGAGCAAAGAGCGTTTTGAGGACTTCTGTGGTGCATTCCACTATACCGTTGCAACTGGTGCACCTGTACTGGCTGATGTATTGGCCTTTGTCGACGCACGTGTGGTAGCGGAATATCCCGGCGGCGATCATAGTATCTTTCTTGGTCAGGTTGAAGCTCTAGGAATTGGGGGCAAGGTACTTTTTGCCACTGAAGGCGAGCAAGGGCAACATGAGCAGCCAGGTCATAACGGTCACGAACCAGTAGAAAATGAGGCTCCGCTCACTTATTATCTTGGACAATACCGCCGCCTCGCAGATTCTTATCGTACTCCTAGCCTGAACACTCCTGCTGCATCCGCACAGCGGCATTCTGATAACGATGCTTGATAACAACCAGATAGAGATACGTACGAGAGACGTAGCGGTTTTGCAACAGCGCATTCTTTCCTGTCGACTCTGCCAGGAGCATGGCTACATTCCCGTTGCCCATCCCATTGTCAGTGGACGAGCCGATGACCGCATCTTCGTTATAGGACAGGCTCCCGGCCATCGCTCGATTACCAATAATAAGCCATTCAGTGGGCCAGGAGGACGTATTCTGCAAAAATGGCTTGAACTGGCCGGATTTCCCTCTGGATACCTCCATGAACACACCTACCTCAGCTCGCTCACACGCTGTGATCCGGGCAAAAATCTCCGTGGCAACGGCGACCGACGCCCTTCTCCGGCAGAAGTCGCACTGTGCAGGCCCTATCTGGAGGCTGAATTACGTCTTGTCCAACCAAAAGTTGTGCTTCTCGTAGGCACGATGGCAATAGAAACTTTTTTTGCACAAGGAACGTTGGAAGGGATCATCGGCACCTACCGGGAACATGAGGGGATGCTCTTTTTACCACTGCCTCACCCTTCAGGCGTCAGCCGCTGGCTGAATGATCCAGGCCACCAGCAATTGCTGCAAAAAGCACTGGCAATTCTGGCCGCCTGGCGCGAAAGATATGCGCTCTAACCGTTATTGCTCAGACGATAGCGGTCTGTTAGCTTGTTGATGCATATGATATTCATGCACACCCTTTTTGAGCGTTCCCAGTGCAAGCGTGGCACAGGTTGGACGAGTCATTACCAGTTCACGTCCAAGTTGATCCATGAGATCCTCAAAGCTTAATTGCTCGACCTCTTCAGGCGTCATTCCCTGAGCCAGTTCCGTCACATAGGATGCAGCCGCGCGACTGATCGTGCAACCCTCGCCCTCCCAATTCACCGTCTCTAACTTACCATCTTCGCCGAAGCGAGCATACATCGTAATCACATCGGCACAGCCAGGATTACCACCTTTCAAACTCACGTCAGCCGTGTCCAATGGACCATAATTGCGCGGATTCTCATAATGATCAACCAAAAATTCGATAGCTTCTTGTCGATCCATTGTCATTGTCTCCAATATCTCTATTTGAATGGGTAGGGGCGTGAGCTTGCCTCCGCCCGGTTTCCTGGCACAATTATAGTTCCTTCAACCGGGCGGAGGCAAGCTCACGCCCCTACCCATTTCTAACAATTACCTCTCAATAGGAGCACGTACAACACTTCCCCATTCCGTCCACGAACCATCGTAGTTACGTACACGAGGAAAACCAAGCAGTTGTGTCAGAGCGAACCAGGTATGCGCTGAACGCTCGCCGATACGACAATAGGTAATTACTTCTTTATCAGGTGTGATATCTCTGGCACCATAGATCTGACGCAACTCTTCAGCCGATTTGAAGGTTCCATCTGCATTGGCTGCCGTCGCCCAGGGAATATTTTTCGCGCCAGGAATATGTCCACCACGCTGAGCACCCTCTTGCGGATAATTGACCATGTGCAACATTTCACCGCTATACTCCTGCGGTGAACGCACATCGATTAAACGACGACCGGGATTTTTCAATCCACTGGCAACCTCATCGCGGAAAGCTCGCAGCGTGTCATCTTCTGGTTGCGCATGATACTCGGTTGCTTCGTACTGAGGCACCTCTCTGGTCTGAGGGCGCTTCTCTTCCTCCCACTTCGCACGCCCACCATTCATTACCTTGAGCTTGCTATGCCCATACAGGGTGAACAGCCAGAACGCATAACAGGCATACCAGTTGTTCCTGTCGCCATAGAGAACAATCGTTGTATCGTTGGTAATACCCCAATGACTCATCAACTGCTCAAAACCCTGCTGATCCACAAAATCCCGCTCCACAGGGTTCTGAACATCAACATGCCAGTCAAGCTTGACCGCGCCAGGGATGTGACCAATCTCATACAACAATACATCTTCGTCTGCTTCGATGAGACGAACATCGGCATCATTCAAATGATCGGCAACCCACTGTGTATCAACCAATACCTCTGGATGTGCATACCCGTTTGCAGCACTCGCATTGGATGCCGCAATTTCACTATCGGACATAACCTACGTTCCTCCTATATGTTTATGTTATGAATAGAGCGCGTCGGCTCTGGCTTGTACAGGAAAACCTTTTTGATCTGCTAAATACGTTATGAGGCAAGGCTCTGTAAGGTAAAACAAATGTTTTCCGTTTTATATTCTACTCCGCAACTCGGAATTAAACAAGTCACGTTAGTAAGAACCCGACAGGTCATATGAAAAGAAGGATATCTCCCTTCTGCCTCATAAGAGAAGCAGTGAAGATATCCTTCCCATTTTCTGCAAGATGTCTGCTAACAAGAATTCCTTCTTAACGCTTACATGTCACGTTCAGTGAGCGTTGAGCCAGATGTACTGGTACTATATGATCCTACTGCCCAGAACTGAGCACTACCTCTGGGGGCACCAGGAACGTGCGTTAAACCATAAAGTGTGCTGCCTGTTCCAGGAGAAGGACTTGCAACAATATTCCATCTGGTACCATTGAAATGCTCGATGAGCGTGACTACAGAATTTGAAGTGAGGCTAGAACCAACAGCAAAGATGTCGGTCGCCGAGGCTGATGCAACAGCAGTCAGAGTACTTCTGCTATTCACACTGGGACTGACGACCTGGGTCCAACGCGTACCATTGAAGTGAACGATGAGCGTCGAGCCTGTCATAGGATTAATATCATCCTGTCCCACTGCCCACACATTTGTTGCTGAAATGACGGTAACAGCATTTAACTGGTTCTCATAAGAGCTGGGATTGGGACTGGAGACAACGCTCCAGCGAGCACCAGTATAGTGAAGGATCAGCGTCTGGAAATTTCCGCCGCCGCGATCACACCCATTCCCTACACAGTATGTACCAACCGCCCAGACATTGTGTGAGGAACTTGCTGACACACCTAGCAGCGTATTATCCGATGTTCCTATATGCGGAGTGGATACCAGGCTCCAGGTGGTACCGTTAAAATGCTCAGTGCAGCTCTGAAAAGCCATAGTGCCTACTGCCCATACATCATTGGCGGAGATGGCCGTGACGGCATGCAACAAACATGCGGTCGGTGCAGAAACAAGATGCCATCTCATGCCATCGAAATGTAAAACCAGCGCTCCCAGTGGAGAGGAACCAACTGCCCACACGTTTTTCGCGGAGATGGCGGCTACTCCAGTCAGCACGTTGTCTCCTGTTCCAACATCAGGACTTGTGACAATATGCCAGGCAGTTCCATTAAAGCGTTCGATCAACGTTTGTTTGACCAACGTACTTTTTGTTGTGCCTTGCACAGAATAGCCTACTGCCCAGACCTTGTCAGTAGAAAGCGCTGCAACGGATTGCAGAGAGTTATCATTAGGTGAAGCGTTGGCACCAGGAACAACACTCCAACCTATCCCACCAGCGTATGCTATACGAGAGGGAAAACACAAACTAGTGATTCCTATCATCATAAGGAGAACAATGGTTGCACTAAACAGTTTTAATCCAGAATAATTGTTTTTCATTAGAAGCCTCCAGGAATGTTCTTTTTGCGTCTATGAAGGTTTTATAAGAGAAAGAAAAGAAGAAAACTTGCAGGGTAGACTAACAGACTAATAAGATTGTTCCTACGGGGATAGCGACGAGAAGGTATGTCTTTTATTTGTGGATCACCTATAGAGCCGTGCCTCTATAAGTGCTATAAAGAATATACTCCTTTTTCCAAAACAATAAAGCGAAGAGCTTCACAGTTCAGGTGTGAGGCTCTTCACTTTCTTTATGCTTCTCAACATTCCCAGAAGTTCGGCTATGAAACGTTGAGATTATAGTTGCTACTATTGTTGTTGTCCCAGGTGTTGTTCTGGTTGTAAAAAGCCATGTTGAGCTGCGTGGCACTCGCAGGAACCGTGATCGTTGCCTGCCAGGTTCCGTTGCCCTGTTTCGTCATGGGCGTATCCGTAATGCCATTCCAGTTGTTATACCCCCAATGCATTGTGATGCTGGTAGCGCTAGAAGCCAGAGAACCATTATACGTCATTGTGTCCTGCGTCCCATGCACTATCGGGCACGGAGATGCTGATACCGAGCCAGTTGTACAGGAAACACCAGTAGCATAGCGATTGTAGACAATAGAGGGAACATCCGCGATGGTGTGGGAGGATGTAGAAACAAGTAGAGTGATAAATTCACCCATTGCCCAGTTGAGCGGGTTCATTGATTTTGTTGGCGTGCCTGGCGTGTATCCTGACGGTGCAGCTGTATCCCAGATCTGTTCAGGAATCATTCCGCTACTATTGGCCGATGCCATCATGGCTGTAAGAGCTGCATCCCCGGAACCGCCATCCGCAATGGTATAGATGCCACGCTCACCTGACAGCAACGGCCAGAGCCGACCTGCACCCGCGCCCGTGTAGTTCGCCCCGCTGGACGTTTCACCATACCCATCGTGATTGTAACGGTACCAGTAGTCATTGCCATTAATCGTCTGCTTAATCGTTGCATCAACGGCGGCCAGAGACTGCGTGATGTAGGTAGAACTGGCAGACATAACGCCCTGGCGCACCAGTTCCAGGAAGCTACTATCTACAATCGAGCGCTCATCGTAACTACCACCGCCATTGGCAATGTTGATCGTATTGCTATCGTTCGGATTTCCATCGCTATCGATGCGCTCAAAGTAGTGGCCGTTGCCTATTGGACCTGTCGTCGTAAAGGTCCAGCCTACGACCTTACTCTGCCACGAATTTGCTGTATTATCAAAAAGCGCCTCGCTGGTGGTATCTCCGTTGACTCTGGCAATATCGGCTGCTGTGACCAGGCCTGCAATCTCTGCCGCAATCGTGGATGGGCTATAGCCACCGTTTTCTTCCCAGCGCTCCTCACCAGTCGTTGGACCATGCTGCACAATATAATTGGCGGCTGGCTTAATATGGTTGGTGTAGTCACTACTATCGGTAATCCCCAGTTTCCAGGCCAGCATAATCGGAAAAGCCTGTTCGTCCATCTGGATACCATTCCAGTACGGTGTCCCATTGACGTAACTGTTTTGTGGAAAGTGTCCATCGCTTTGCTGTTGTGTATTAAAGGCCCAATGGACTGCACGCGTAGGATCGGCAGTATCGCCAGCAACGATTAAAGCGCTGGCATACTCGTACATATCGCGCTCCCATACCAGGTGATAGCCACTATTACCATCGCCAGTGCTATCACCCCAGGGCGTTCCCAGTCCCGCTATAAATGCGCCAGTTTGCTTATCTTGTGAAGCTTTCAGCACATTAGCGGCAAGATAGTACTCCTGCTGGCGTGCTTGCTGAATTGCCTGGGTACTTCCAACGGCAGGAGGAGTTTTCAAGCCGTTATCAAAGGTGTTCCATTGTGAGACGTACGTGCTGAGCATTGGAGAGTTGTCACCGAGCGTTGCTGCCAGCGTTTGCTCGGCGCTACTGGTTGCGGAGGTACCTCCATTCGTGTGTCCAAATGAAAGAACGAGATTGAATGTCAGGGAGGTCGCGGTCTGCGTGTTTATCGTCCCGCCATTCGAAAGATCAAGTAATCCCGTTTGCGCCGTATTGCCATTATTGGCGGCACCATAGGTATCGTTCATGGTATAGTCGGGACAGGTACTGCTCCCACAGTTGCTCGTTCCCTTCAGGTCAGTCCAGCCATCGTTCTGTCCCACAAAGCCCGAACTGGTCATGTTGGTCTGATAAGGAAGAGAGGCACCCAGGGCACTGGCGTAGTTACCTGAAGAATTGGTTGTGATCAGCATCGTCTTGCCATTATACGTCTGAGTGGAACTCGAGTTATTGTTCCCTGCATTATGCAGCGTTGGATTGTACAGTGCGTAGAGCAAGTAGTTGGAGAGTGTGCCACTCAAAGCAGTAAAGGTGACCTGCTGAATGAGGGAATTCCGCGCTGGATCAGTATAGATAGTTTTTACGAGCTTGTATTTACCATTTTTAGCAGTGTTGGTCACTGTCCACGCCAATGAATGAGGGTTATACAATGTGGAAGTCGAAGTTGTCGCGACCTTTTCCTCATCGACCCAGCTATGACCGCTATCGCCAATGAGAAACTGCAGATCAGTGGTATTGGGCGTATCAGCGGTCGGATAGAAGACTTCGCCGACGATTCCATTGTATCCTGTAAACCAGACATCACTCGTCGTATTTGCTGCCGTCCCAAGGATGGTATTGTTAGATGGTGTCCAGAAGGACGAGGCACCAGGACCATTGGGTGCTGTTCCGCTGGCCGCAACCAGGTGGGGAAATGCAAAAGATAAAAGCATCACAAGCAACAGAATAATGCTGAGATAACCAGGTCGGCGCATGCACTGAAATTTGCCAGATACGGAAGGGGCAACGGATACAAGGCGTCTAGCACTGATAAGAACAGATTGCATAAAGGTTTCCTCCCTTTGGTGCGAACAAGACAGTGTTCAACAGGCAAACATGACAAAAGGTTGAGAAGAGTACAACAATGTACATAAATCAACTACGATACAACGCGGGTGCCATTTAAAGGCAGCAAGACCGGATAGCAGGATCCCTCCTTTTTAGAGGTGTAGAAAGCCATGCGAAGAGATGTTTTCTCTTCACGGAGTACCTACACAAATAGCTGCAAGAACTGTGCCAATGTCTGTGTAAACGGATCTTTTATGGTAAAATCGCTTATTTTATAGACAGTTTTTGATGATAAGTTATTTTACACTGCGTTTGCAGCTAGATTGCTTAAGACGGAAGGTGAGTTGGATGTGTGTTAAAATCAAAGTGTGCTATATCTGAGTACCCTTTGCCAGAGTCCGCAAACGCTCAGCCAATCCCGTATTACGCAACGCAACACGATCATTTCTTACTGCCATCTCCAATGCATGGGGTTGTCCTACCAGGACACAGAAACGTTTAGCGCGTGTGATTGCTGTATAAAGCAAATTGCGCTGGAGCAGCATGCGATGCTGATTCACCAGGGGAATAATGACGACAGGATATTCACTGCCCTGACTTTTGTGAACGGTGACGGCGTAGGCCAGCACCAGTTCGTCTAACTCGTGGAAGTCGTAACTGACGAAAAGTGGTCCCGCCTCTTCCACAAATTCGACCTTGAGCGTCGCGTTATCTTTATTGATACTACGTATCCAGCCAACGTCTCCATTAAAAACGCCTTTGTCGTAATTGTTGCGCGTCTGCATAACCTTGTCGCCGACACGCAGAATATGATCACCCCATTCTATCTGTGCCAATGCAGAAGGGTTGAGATGGGCCTGCAACTTCTCATTCAGCAGCGTCACACCAACATGTCCCTTATACATAGGTGAGAGCACCTGGATATCGGTTAGTGGATTAAAATGATAGCGTGCAGGCAAACGGCGCTGAACAAGATCGAGTATCAGTTGTTGAGCACGTTGTGGATCTTCCTCCGCCATGAAAAAGAAATCACTGCTACTCTCTGTTCGCAGAGAGGGCATCTGTCCAGTATTGATGCGGTGCGCATTGACGATAATTTTGCTTTGTTGGGCCTGGCGAAAGAGCTCTGTCAGACGTACAGTAGGAATAGCTTCGCTACGTAAGAGATCACGCAACACATTTCCGGGTCCGACAGAAGGCAGTTGATCGGCATCACCAACCAGCAGTAGATGCGACTCGCGTGGCAGAGCTTTGAGCAGGTGATAGAAGAGCAGAATATCGACCATCGAGAACTTGTCGACGATCACAAATTGATACGGCAACGGGTTATCTTCGTTACGCTGATAGGTATTGTCGTGCGGGGCGTATTCCAGCAGGCGATGTAACGTCTTCGCCTGGGCTTCTGATGGCACCCCAGCCGCTTCGGAGAGGCGTTTGGCCGCACGTCCCGTTGGTGCCGCCAGGGCAAAGCTCACCCGGCGATTACGCAGGAGCATCAGCAAGGCACGGATTGAGGTCGATTTGCCTGTACCGGGTCCACCCGTCAGAATGCTTACTTTCTTGCCATACGCCATCTGGACGGCCTCACGTTGCCTCTCGGTCAGGTGCATATTGCGATTCTGTTTGAGCAGATCAAATACCCGGTCCCAGAGTTGCTGCGATACAGGAGGCAAACTCTCTGGTGCCTTCAATAGCAGGCGCAGTAGACGAGCGGAACCATTTTCCGCATACCAGAATGGCGCAAAATAGATACGCGACTGCGGTTCCTCTGCCTCTTCCTCGCTCCAATCAAGCGGAGGCATATCTTCATCCTCAACGGATTGGAATGCTGCGACAGGAGTTGAAGCAGGGAGAGGCGGTTCCACAAACACATCGTTATCGTTGCGCAACTGTTCCATCGCAGGCAAAAGCACCTCATAAGGCGTTTTGAGGATACTCGAAGCCAGTTGCACCAGGTTATTCTCTAATAAAAAGCAATGTCCATCGTCATTTGCAGCCTGGGCAAGCACATACTTCAAACCGGTCGTCAGGCGGGGTATACTATCATATGGTAGGCCCAATTTCACTGCGATCTCATCAGCAGTGCGAAAACCAATTCCCTGCACCTCATGCGCTAACTGGTAGGGATTCTCGCGAATAACCTTGATCGATTCCTTGCCATATTGTTTGTATACGCGGGTCGCCACATTGATCGAGACTTCGTGCGATTGCAAAAAAAGATGTAGCTCTTTGATCTCACCATGCTCGACCCATACTTTGAGAATCTGATCGCGATCTTTGGCGCTGATCCCCTTGACATCACGCAGCAGTTCGGGCTGTTGCTCGATAATCGCCAGCGTTTGCTCACCGAAGTGATCGACGATTAGCTTCGCCTTCTTTGGTCCGATGCCTTTAATCAGACCAGAGCCAAGATAGCGTGTGATCCCCTCAACGGAGGCAGGGAGGCGCTCAGTGAAACTGCTCACATGCAGTTGACGACCATAGCGCGGATCATTTTCCCACTCACCCTCAACAGTGAGCAGTTCGCCGACATGAATGTCGGGCAAGCTGCCCACGATCGTCATCAGATCATCGCGAAAGAGGCGACCAGTATCATTGGGGCGGAAACGTGCTACTGTATAATGATTGTCTTCGTTGCGAAAAACAATGCTTTCGACAGAACCTTCAAGCGTTGGCATAGTAATGCATTCTATCTAATGAACACTATAGTGGAAATATTTATAGCTCCATCTCCATATTCTCTCTTAAAACGCCAAGCGGCTTCCTGGTTCGTTCTAAAAAAACGCTATTATAGATGCTGATGGCCGACCATCCAGTCACCATCATTCCCCAGGAATTAATGGGCAATCGTCTTCCTTGAAATTCAACGGTATTACCATCAATGATCGTTGCCACTAGATCTGGCCTCTTAGCCGTGTAAACACGATCACCTACCTGAACCTTGCCGCTGACAAGCATATCCTTCAAATATTCTTTATGATACTCTTTATTAGAATCAGAGAACGTTGGAACTGCTTTTTCTGTAGATTGGAATGGAGATGGATTCTTAATGTAATGGTTGGGAGAACTATTATGTTTATCCAGAGTATTTTCCCGAACATCATCTACCTTTCTCTTTGATCGAGCAGTTTTCCTTAAAACTTCAATGAGCTTATCCCAAGGAGGAGAGACATGATTGGTAAAATCTAGCCACTGCAAAGCTTCCAAGCGAGGATGGAGAGGAGTACGCTTAAATACAACTGGAATTACCTTCACATTTGCACCTAATGCAAAAGCCCATTCGTATGTAATATACTTTGACTCAATCGCTTCTGGTGTTAGAATTACAATAAGAGCTAGAGAGTTCTTGATTGCTTGATCTATCTCTCCACGCCAATCTTCACCTGCACGCAACTGATCATCCATCCAGGGATTAAAATTGGCTTCCTTTATTTTATATTTCAAGAGTTCTGCGAAATAAGCTTCTTCATGCTTGTAGGAAACAAAAATATGTCCCATATTATCCACGCTCTTCTGTTCCATCTTTCAATATAGATGCAATACATTTTAGCGTACTGGCTTCCCGATGGCAATATGTTAGTATATTTATACAGTAGTAATACACTATATCACAAAATATCTTGTCTGGTTTTGGTCAGGAATAATGAAAGAGGGTGCTAAAGCTATCAAATAAGTAGGATAACAATGGTGCTTACCACGTGAACAATTTTCAAGAAAGGAACAATTTACCTTATGACAGATACAGATGCCGAACAGAAAGCTAGAGTGCAGGATTATTTCAGTCGCACAGCCGAAAGCTATGTTGCCAGCACTGGACATCGTACAGGAGCAGATCTTGGACGTTTGATCGAACTGGGAGAGTGGGATAAACAACAGCAAGCATTGGATATTGCAACAGGTGGCGGACATACAGCATTAGCAGTCGCGCCCCATGTAGCACAGATTACCGTCAGCGATCTCACGCCAACAATGCTAGAAACAGCTCGTGCGTTTATTCTGTTACAAGGGGTAACAAACGCCGTATTTGTAGAGGCAGATGCCGAACACCTGCCGTTTCCTGATGCAAGCTTTGATCGTGTAACCTGTCGTATCGCCCCCCATCATTTCCCCAATATCGCACAAGCTGTGCAGGAAGTGGGCCGTGTTCTCAAATCAGGTGGGCTATTCCTACTCATCGATAATATTGCCCCCAGTGATCCCGAACTCGATGCCTTCATCAACAAAGTTGAAAAGTGGCGTGATCCTTCGCATGGAAGGGCGTGTACGAGCGAAGAATGGCATAGCTTCTTTGCAGCAGCCGGTTTGCACGTTGAACATGCAGAATACATACGCAAGGTATTCAATTATAATGACTGGACGGCCCGTGCTCTACTTTCAGCAGATGAGAAGGTTGCACTGGAACGTTTCATGCTGGATAGTAGCGACTCCATCCAGGACCACTTTGCAATAAAGAGACGTTCAGATGGGCACCTGGAGAGCTTCATAGGCGATGCAATACTGTTAAAGGGACGGAAAGCCTGAGCTAATATCTAGTTTCAGTACCTCAAACGGGTCGAGAAAGAAGAGTAGCTCCCACCGCTCCCAGTGAGGAAACTATCCAGTTTCTATACTCCTCAAATCCGAAGAAGGCGGGTGGAAATGTACTATGGTTGGAGAATTCCTGCCCGCCATGTACTAATAGCATGCTCGACGGAGGCAATATAGGCGGCCTCGTCATTATTGTCAGCGGTGGGCGCGTACTTTGGAATAATCTGATTGACCGTCGTCAGTCCCCATTGAGAGACGTAGAGGTTGCGAATTAATTCGTACCATGCCTGGAAACCATCATCCCAGGTAGTGAACCATGCATATCCATCCTGGCATTTAAAGTTCGGGATACAGCGCAGATTGCCCAGCGAGAGGCTTGCCTGGGCTTCACCCTGCGTTCCAAAGGAACTTTCATGCATAAAAAAGGCCAGCGCAAAGGCAGGATCAATGCCGTATTTCACTCCCATATCGTAGAGCGCCTGCCCCTTTCCAGCAGCCGGTGAGTTATAGCTTGCAAGCACACGATTAATAAAATCCGCACTGATAGTCGGCGTGCTCAAAACCGAGTACAAGCCGTTGGAAACAGGTTGCACCTTCGCGACAGGTTGTGGCTCGACTCTGCTGCCAGGTAGCGGCACGGTCACCACCAACCTGCATAGTATAGACCTGCCCTCCAACATAGCTGACGAACGCTGGAGAGGTGGGACGTTGAGAGAGAACAAGCGAAGACAAAACAATGACACAAAGGCTCATACAAACAGCAATTACAATCAAACGGCCAGGTTCCAGCCTCCGCATGCTCTGGAATGGTTGCCAGTTCGTACTGATGCGCAAGATCCCGATATCTCCATCGATCGGGAGATCCTCAATGACCTCGTCGGAAAACAGGCGCGTTGCACGAGCCGGAATGGTAGATCGTGTCTGAGCAGAGAAACGATATTCGGATTTCTTTGTATAGCTACCACTAGCCATAAGTATCTCTCCTTTTGTGGAACTTATGTTCTAATTATAACACCAGGCGCAAATTCTCACAGCCCAATAGTTAGAATAGGGGGGAATAGAATAACCTGGCTCTGTACTTCGTGATAGATAAGTAGGCAGAAATACCATACACTTTATGGGCTACGTAGTTGTTATGCCCATTTAAAATGGGTATAATAAAGATTAAATATTTTACATTTTTTAACAATAGGATAATTAGCCAGACTTCGTAGGATGTTTATCCTTATATATTTATATACAAGCAGATAGGGCAATCGCATGAATAGTAAAGTTACCTATCGTCAGCAGTACACACGTTGTGGCAAACAGCGTTGTCGGAAGTGTCGAGAAGGTGTGGGACATGGACCATACTGGTACGCCTATTGGAGCGAAAAAGGGCGTACTATCAGTAAATATGTTGGCACTACTCTGCCTACCGAGGTTCAGGTAGGGGCACAATTTACTGCCCCCACTGATGACCCTGCTCCTGTTGGGAGTACTTGAGCCTGCCGAGGATACTGCACTGATTGGTAACATAACTCCCGCTAGTAACATAGTCTCAGCCGGTAGTACTGTGTCCACCAGCGGCACTGCTCCCCCCGGTCGCATAACTTCTATAGCTCATGTTATTGCCATTGATGGCATTACACCCATGGATAGAACTGCCCCTCCTGTACCACGTCCTCTTCCTTCTCCTCAGCTTCGTGTCTATGTCCTGGGCCAGTTCCGTGTCGAACGAAAAAATGGGAATGAGTGGAGCGCCATCGATAGTCGCATCTGGCATCGTCGGCGAGCACGTGCTTTGCTAGGGTGTCTCCTGAGCAGTCCTGGTCGCAGGGCCAGTCGAGAACAGGTCATGGAGGTTCTCTGGCCCGACCTCGACATCGATATTGCTGCGAACCGCTTAAATGGTGCTGTACATGAATTGCGCCAGATTCTTGAACCTGAGATCGAACGCCCCGCCGCATCACGTATGCTTCGTCTTGAACGCGATATCCTCGAAATTGCGGATACTACTCAGCTCTGGGTGGATGCCGAGGCATTTGAACGCCTGCTTAAAGAGGCGAACAATTGCTCTGATCCTTATGAAACTGAACGCCTCCTGGAAGAGGCGTCTGCACTCTATCGGGGAGGATATCTGCTGGAGGAACTCTATTCGGAATGGGCGGCCCCACGACGTGATGCTCTACAACGTGCATGGGTGGGCTTACTCCTGGATCTCGCAAATCTGCGTGCTCAGCGAGGAGCCTTCGCCAATGCGATTGAGACACTGGATCGCCTACGCACCGCTGAACCGACGAACGAGACCGCGTTGCAACGTTTAATGATTCTCCTCACTCAACTTGATCGACGTGGCGAGGCCCTCCAGGTCTACCGTCAACACGTTGCACTCCTTCAACGTGATGACGAGAGCGACCCATTACCAGAAACACATCAGCTCTATGAGGAACTACGGCAGGGAAAGCTCCCGTCTGCACTCTCTTCAAAGATGGGAATCACGATCGGCAAAGAAAAAGAGACTGATCCATCCACTCTCACCGTCACCTTCAGAAATACTTCCCTCCACGCAGGAACCTTCTTTTTCACGTCCTGCATTACACCTTGGACGCCATAATCAGAGTCCCTTGATTGGGCGGCAACGAGAACTTGAGACCATGCGCCAGGTAATGCTTACCATTGAAGATAGCACACTCAACACAGCGACATATTCTGGTAGAGGATCAGTCGCCTACACCCTCGACCAGGAAGCCGATTTCGCCACCTCTGTCTTCTCGCTCAGCGCGTACACCCTTTACCTCCTCCAGACCACCACGACCGCATTTTCTGCTCCTCATGGGTGAACCAGGGATTGGTAAGACACGGCTCGCGGAAGAACTCAGTCTTGCCGCATATACACGGGACTGGGCAGTGGCGTGGAGCAGATCCTATGAGCAAGAAGGGACTATTCCTTATCGACCCTGGACAGAATTCCTACGCACATTATTACAAGGTATATCAGCTCATAATTGGTTAATGGAGACGGGCCTGGCAACGGCACCTCTACCACTTGACACACACTCTCATTTTGACAGCAGACACTCCCATTCAAACTTGAACGTCTCAGCGCCCTCTTGCCAGAATTTGCCCTCCATGGACGCGATCAACTTCCCACAATCGCACTCCCTCCACTCCCCCTTGCCCCATGAACAGGAACGCCTGCACCTGTGGGAAGCAACCCTCGGCCTCATCGATACATTGAGCACCTATCAATCCTCTTCTCCTGGTCTTTGACGACCTGCATTGGGCCGATGATAGTAGCATAGAATTGCTGACCTATCTTGTTCATCACCTGAAAGATCAACGTGTCCTCTTACTGGCAACCTGTCGTGATGCGGAATTGCCCGCACAGCACAAAATTCGCACGCTTATTACTGATCTGCAACGTGAACAGGCGATTGTTACCCTTTCAGTACAGCCTTTGAGCCAATCACAGATAGGTGCATTGGTATCTCATCTGCCCGAACATGTGATACACAGTATTCAGAGGCAGGCCGCAGGAAATCCTTTTTTTGCTGAAGAACTGGCACGATATGTAGAAATGATCTCTCATGAGGAAGAGGAGGTAGGCATTGTCGATGGAGCCCCTCCTGCCGATAGGAGTCGTATCTACGATGCTCATAACTCCGACAAGAGCAATACCTCCATTGCCAATAGTACCGTTAATAAACCTGTGGCACCCTATTGGTCGCAACCGTGTTTATGACGCCCGTGAACCCGACAATGGCAATCATCTGTTACCCGAAGCGATTGCAGCCGTGCTTGAGCGTCGTCTGAGCAGATTAAGTGGCAATTGCCAGGCTTTATTAGGAAAAGCTGCCGTGCTGGGTGGCTCCTTTGAATTGGGGCAATTGCTGCCCATGGCCAATGAATTTACAGAAGATGTTGTTCTTGATCTCCTCGATGAAGCTTTACATGCTGGCTTATTGACAGAAGAAGGTATGGGTACCCATATCACCTACCACTTCTGGCACCCGCTCATTATCAGTCATCTCTATGAACGTCTCTCGGCTGCCAGGCGTGCCCATTTCCATCGCAAAGCAGCTGAAGCGATTAAAAAGCACCAATGCGACATGATACCTCTGGCCTGACGGAAAAAGTAGTTGCCGCTATCGTCTATCATTTGAGCCGAGGTGGAGGCAATCCAACCGATATGGCCTATTATGCCGAACTTGCAGGGAATCAAGCATATGCGATAGCAGCCTATTCAGAGGCACTGCGCTATTATCTGCAAACGATTCATGCTATCGTCGGAGGGCAATATCATGTATCGTCGCAGCTCTGAAGGCAATGATATACATAGCTCGATTCGTCGTATCACCCCTCAGATCATCTCACAGCTTCCTTTTGCAACCATTCAGCATGTCAGTCGACTCCTGGAGCGCATCGCCGAATGTAATGTGGTACAGGGAAATTTCGAGGATGTACGCTACCTCTACGAATGTATCCTCGATCTCTGCATACAAGAAAAATTTTCAGCACACTATGACTTCTTCGACCTCCGATAACGTCGCTCAAGTCCAACAGGAAGTTCAGCGTCAGGCATTGCTCTGGCGCGAGATCGGCAATACGTGGACCTCGACGGGTGAGTATGCACGGGCCTATGAATGTTATGGTCGTGGCAAAGAGATTATGCGCAGTGCAGGAATCACAACGGGCGTCGCCTGGGCCTGCCTCCACTCTCAATATGGCGGGATGTTACGGCTAGAGGGTCATTATCATGAAGCACATCGCTATCTGCAAGAAGCATTGAAGATGCTTGAAAGTATCATCGATCCAGGAATCGATTATGGACAGATCAATAACAGATGACGGGCTTACACCGTCAATGAAGGAGAGAAATCGGTAGATGGACAATCTGAGAGAAACATGGGTAAACGAACGTAGTGGGAACAGGGAGAGCGAGAAAACGGGCTTGTAAACCGCGCCCCCACATATTCAATGAAGAGCAACCTCAATCCCAAAAAGACCTTCATACACGTATTGAGCGTACATTGCAAGGAGATCCTTTTGAGATCGGGTATGCCCATGAGCAATTGGGCGTTGTTCTGGCAAGCTCAGGACCGCTTAGGGAAGGTCTCAAACATATGCATATCGCTCTGACTATCTACGAGCAAAGCGAGTTGCTTGCCAGAAATGGCACGGGTGTGTAGTAACCTTGGCGCTGCACTACATTTCGAAAGGTGAACATGCTTCCAGCACGTGATTACTTGCGCCGCTCCCTCGATCTGGCCGAGCGCATTGGAGACCTCCCCAGTACGGCGACCGTGACGAGCAACCTGGGAGATGTCGCCCAACGCTCAGGCAACCTGCTCGAAGCCGAAGAATGGTTTAAACGCAGCCTGGACATCGCTGAACGCATCAATGATCGCGAATGTATTAGTTGGAGCAATATTGAATTAGCCAATGTGCAACGCGATCTGGGCAAACTGGAAGAGGCAAAAGTAAGCATTTTACAGGCCATCATCATCGGTCGCACCATCAAAAGCTCTCGCTGCATTCGCTATGCCCTGGTGGGATCAGGGGAATTGCGCATCGTCGAAGCCATGCTGGCCTGCCCATACTCTGCTATCGATTCTCAAGGACATAGCATGCACGAAGCTCCATGTAAACGCCTCTTGCTCCGCGCCATGTCAACGCTGCAACGTGCCCTCTCGCTCGATGAATTGGAGATAGAAGCATTTACCAATGGAAAACATCTGCTGGCAACTGGCTACTTATCTCCTTGATGATGTCAAACTTGCCCGTCAAATGGCACTCCAAACACTCAAAGCGGCACAGGAAAATGAGACCGGTCGCGTTATCGGACGCGCCAATCGCCTGCTGGGACAGATTTCGATGAGCCAGGGACAACATGAGCAGGCCGATCTTTATTTTGAACAGGCCATCACTCTTTTTCGTGAAGGCGGCCTACGCCTGGACTATGCAAGGACATTATATAGCTATGGCGCAATCCTTTTGCAGCACGGTAACGATGGAGAAACAACTATTCAACCCATCGAAGAGCAAGAAGCCATGCTACGTCGGGGCATCGATTATCTACAGGAAGCACGCCGGATTTTCTCTGACTGCCATGCCTCCGTTGATCATACGCATGATTGAACGCATATTTGCGCTACTGCATGATTGAACTTAATAAATATACTTTCTAATTGTAAACGGTATGCGACTCGTTGTAAGCGACATCCGCAATTATTGACTGGTGACCCAATGCCGATAAATCGCGAACAAATTGTATCGCGCCCCTCCCGTTAATATCGTAACCACAGGAAGGTTTTTATACACTCCAGCGGTAAAATATTCGTAATACTCTAGCTACGATTCACTACACGTTGTACCATTAAGCGTAAACGAGGTCGGATTGGTATTACTACCTGTCCAGGAGCCATTGAAACCTACCGAAGTCGAACCACCTCCTGCAGCAAGCGATCCATTATAACTCAAACTCTGGACGCTCACCTGAGCACCTTGCTGCGCGAAAGTTCCATTCCAGCCCTGCGTGATCTGCTGACCATTGGCAAAGGTAAACTTCAAAGTCCAGCCGTTGATAGCCGTAGAACTGGTATTGGTCACAATGACACTACCCGTAAAGCCACCAGACCACTGGCTCTGTACCACATAACTTACCTTACAACCACCACCCGAAGTTGGCGTTGCAGTTGGCGTCGGCGTGCTGGCGTCGATCGCTCGGGTGTGTCGCGGTCGCGGTCGGTGTCGGGGTATGAGTTGGCGTCGGCGTCGGTGTTGTGCCCGCTGTCGCAGTTGGTGTCGGCGTCGAGCCAGGTGTTGGCGTTGTGCCAGGTGTGGTTGGAGTCGGTGTTGGCTGCGACCCTGCTATATCGCCGTAGATGATACCTAGACCATTTGTGCCAAAGTAGACACGCCCATAGATACGTGGATCGCCAGTAACACAGCAGGTAGCTCCATACTGGTGCTGGCTATCATTGATCTGTATCCAGGTGCTTCCAGCATCGTCAGAGCGGAACACACCTTCGACGCCGCTGATAGTAGCAAGAGCATAGAGGGCCATGTAGCTCTTCCCAGGAGCAGCCATTCCGAAGCCAATTGAATGCGCCTCTGTGACATTTGCCACCTGGGTGAAGGTATTGCCGCTATCAGTCGAGTGCCAGAGCCCTGCAGCTACCACCTGTAATCCAGATATCGCCTTCATGACCGGGCATAGCCTTGACGACAATCGAGCTACTTAATGCAGGCAATCCTGTCGCAGCTAGCGGCAGTGAATGTTGCGCCACCATCGGTGCTGATCCAGAACTTGCCCCCCCCATAGCCATAGAACTTCTTCGGATTTACACGGTCAGAGGCCACAACCGCGTTTTGCGGAATAGTTGGCGGAGGCAATCCAGGTGTTGCCGTTATCGGTCGAGTACGATACGGCAGCATTCACTGGTGCCCACAATACCCGACTGGCATCCGCCGCCGCCGCAACCGTTCCACCACTGGTGGACATGCCGGGAATATCTTTATTGCCCGCAAACCATGTTGCACCACCATCATAACTGAAGGCAGAACTTGTAACCGCCGGACTGGCACTGGGATTACCGTACCCGACACGAACAATGAAATTCGGGTTCAGTTCGGCATAGTCGATCGCGGAATACGTTCCGGCGTAAGGAATAGAGTACATCGCAGCCGGCGATTTCGTCAGATCATCGTGACGCCATCCACCAACGTCTCCTACCGTGCTATACAAATGTGCATTGGCAGGTGGGCTGATCAGGTCGGTCACAGCCGTTTCCTCGATTCCCATCGCCATGCTCTTGATTGCTACCTGACCACCAGTATCCCACGCAGTAAGGTTGTTCGTTCCGTAGAGGGTCGCACCAGTGCCATACATCATACGATCCGAATTGAACGGATCAATATTCATACCCTCAATCATCCAACCCAGTTTGACCGCAGGCACGGGATCAACTGGATTGGTGTTGCCAAAATTCAGCCAGGGTGCATTCGACACATCCATCGTGTAATGCAGGGTACGGCTGGGATAGCTGGCCCAATCCCAGATGTTTTTCCAGGTTGCCCCTCCATCAGTGCTGCGATACAACTGCGCATCCGGCCACCAGAAGTTCACAGGCGCAACGACAAGCGTTCCAGGATGCTGCATATCAACACCCAGACCCCCATACCCAAAGAAGTTGTTTGTCGAAGAACCGGGAACGGGACTGATCTTCGTCCACGTTGAAGTCGAGGGCACAAACTTCCAGACATCTCCATGACCACCGTTATACGGTCCTTCCCAATCACTATAGGTCACGTATAACGTTCCTGCCGAGTCGAGTTTCCCCTGGTGAGGCAGAGTAACCGGTCGAGGCATCAGTGGTTGTACTCCAGGTCGCGCCACCCGCACAGGTTACCGTGGTTCCACTCACGCTACAGGTTGGTTCGCCGGGAATAGGTGCCCAGGTCGCGCCACCATCGGTACTGCGATAAATGTTGTTTGCACCGCTCTGTGTTGTCGGCAACGCCAACATAAATCGTCTGCGTTGCACTACCAGCTTTGCCCGTCGAGGGATCAAAAGTCACCCACACGACTCCAATAGGATCACTGGAATAGCCACTGGTGTCGCTGGGATTTTCGGCAAAGGGACCAGTATCAGGGAAATTAGTGACCTTGTTCCAGGTAACACCGTAATCAGTGCTCTTCCACAGGCCATTGCCGCTACGAGCACCAAAATAGAGAATGGCATCGTTGTTGGGATCAACTGCAAGACGCTCGCTCATGCCACGACCTGGCATATTGCCACCCATTTTGAAGGGCATCGGCGTCTGCTGAAATGTCTTGCCCTGGTCAGTCGAGCGCAAGATGACACCATTCATGCTCGTCCACGAGTTAGTATATGTTCCCGCAGCTATATAAAGGCGATTGGGATCAACTGGATCGGTTGCCAGGCTCTCAACACCGATCATATTCCACTGAGAAGGACTGACCCAATTCAGCAATTGCGTCCATGTACTGGTGGCTGGGATTCCAACGATAGGCACCACCGATATCCGTACGAGCGTAGATCAGGTCTTTCTGTTTCTGGTTGAAGATAATATCGTCAACAAATCCACCACCACCGCCTGTAACGACATTATTCCAGGTATATGGCTGGGATGCGGCTGGCGCGGCACGTGAACTGCGTAATGGCCCGGCTATAGCAAGACCCAAAGTCATTGCCATAATCGCAAAAAACAGGCTCAGGAGCATCCATCTCCTTCTCCTGTTGGTATGGCTTAACGTTTCTGCCATAGAAAAGCTCTCCTTTGTAGCTATATATCTTCTAGTAAACAGATCACTCATGCAGTCAACATCTTTTCAGCATGTTACGAAATAAAGGCAACGATGTCAAATCACATCCCATGAAGTAAATGTGGTCCTACAAAATTGACTATTGAGCATTAGCTGATGGGATTAAAGTCACCATCCTTCAAATGAAGACAGCTAGAATGAAGAAAGGTAATGATCCTGGAATTGTTGTGCTCTACGGACGGCTTCAAGCGACTCATATGGGTAAGCAAAGTATCTAAGCCCTCCTTGCTGTTCTTATATCTGCTTCTGACAGAAATTGTAGAAAATGCGTGGTCGCATTCCTTGCATAATCTATACATACATGGAACCGCTCCCAAAGTCAATGAAATCTGAGCAGTGACCAAAAAGTGGAGAATATCTGATCTTCAAGTGAGGCAGGCTCGCAAGACTTTATCGTGCCCACGGATTCTGGTGGGATGATCGGATGTGGGGGAGAGGCAAGGTCTGATACTCACCTCTTCACCAATGATCCCCCTACACAAATACGGAACGCAGAATTAGTTTCCCAGCGTCGCTACCAGTATCGCCTTAATCGTATGCAACCGATTTTCCGCCTGATCAAAAACGACGGATGCCCGCGATTCAAATACCTCGTCGCTTACCTCCAACTCATTTAAACCATACTGTTCGCTGAGTTGCTTCCCAAGTCGGGTATCTGTATTATGAAGAGCAGGCAGGCAATGCAAAAATTTCGTGTTGGGATTACCCGTCATCGCCATCAACTGGCTATTCACCTGATAAGGAAGCATCTGCTGAATACGCTCACGCCACAGCTCCACTGGCTCACCCATTGAAACCCAGACATCGGTATAGAGGAAATCACATCCTTTGACTGCAACAGCTAGCATCCTCGGTGACAGTGATACGCGCCCCGTCTCTTGCGCAACTGCACGAACCTGGTCGAGGCGTTCCTGTCGCGGCCATGCAGCTCTGGGACCAGCCAGACGAATATCCATCCCCATCTTTGCCGCACCGATCATCAGAGAATCACCCATATTGTAGCCAACTGCACCCAGAAAACAAAATGATATGTGCTCTAATGGCTTGTGTGAATGCTCCTGCATTGTCAAAAAGTCCGCCAGCACCTGCGTCGGATGCGCCTCATTGGTGAGCCCGTTCCACACTGGCACACCTGCATAACGGGCCAACTCTTCCGACATTATCCTGCGCGAAACCACGAAACTCAATACCATCATACATTCTACCCAAAACACGGGCGGTATCCTTAATCGTCTCCGTCGAACCAAGATGGGAGCCAGTAGGACCCATATAAGTCACATACGCTCCCTGATCAGATGCAGCCACTTCAAAACCACTGCGTGTACGCGTCAAGTCCTTCTCAAAAATAAGGACGATCTGCTTCCCTTTGAGCCGAGGGTACCTCTGTTCCAGCATACTTCGCCGCCTTCAGTTCAGCGGAAAGCTGCAAGAGAAAACCGATCTCCTCTGGCTGAAAATCATCGAGTTTGAGAAAATGCCTGCGTTTCAGGTTGAATGCCATCATTACACTCCTTCGCGTTCAGTTCCAATTGATGGATTTCTTTTCTTGTCGATCACATCGGGTCACGCAGGTTCCAGATAGAGATACTCTGACACATCAAGGCATAGAGGCCAGAGAAGCCAGCCGCAAGACCCATCTCTATTGTACTTGATACTTTACTGTTCTGTATAGATTGCTATCCGGGTCAGATTTGCTGCGCCCTTCGTACGGGTCACGTCTGACGATGCCTCTACAGATTTGTGCTACACTATACAAAAAAGACAAGGAGCGTATATCCCATGTTCAGGCTTGATCACAAAATTGCGCTGGTAACCGGAGCTGGTTCAGGCATCGGCAAAGAAATTGCCCTGCTCTATGCACGTCAGGGCGCACATGTCATCGTCGCCGACATCAGAGAGGAGGCCGCCTCTCAGGTCGTCGCCGAGATCGTCAGCGCAAGATGGCAAAGCACAGCCCTCGCCCTTGATGTCTCAAACGAAGAACACGTACGCACCACCTTTGCCCAGGTCTCACAGGAACATGGACACTTCGATATCCTGGTCAATAATGCAGGCGTCAGTCACGTCGGCAACGTTCTGGAGACCAGCCTTGCAGATTGGGAACGCGTAATGGCGTCAATGCACGCGGCGTCTTCCTCTGCTCAAAATATGCTGTAACACAGATGTTTGCACAGCAGTCCACAGGGCGGCATCCTCGTCAATATTGCATCGACGGCAGGCATGATCGCCATTGACCGCCGCTTCCCTTATAGTGCCAGTAAAGGCGCCGTGATGAGTATGACACGCTCCATCGCTATCGATTTTGTGAAGCAGGGTATCCGCGCCAATGCCATCTGCCCCGGCACCGTCCATACTCCTTTTGTCGAAGGCTATCTCGAACGCAACTTTGCCGATAGGAAAGACGAGGTCCGTAAAGAGCTTGACGCTCGCCAACCTCATCGGACGCATGGGACGCCCAGAAGAGATCGCAAATGCCGCTCTTTACCTCGCCTCCGATGAAGCCGCCTTTGTGACCGGCTCAATGCTGGTTATTGATGGTGGGTGGACAGCAAAGTAAGTCCACCAAAAGTCTGCAACTCCTGCCCTTCCTGTATCATTAATGCGCCCGCTCTATTGGGCGCAATACCCACCCGTATACCCTCGTCAAGGACAATCTCCTGATAACTACTCGTCTCTGATACGACGAGAATCGAGATACCCATCCGTCATCGGTTGCCTTATCACCAACAATGGACTATTCTCACACTGTCCCTCTTTCTCACCTTGAGCACACGGCAATACACCTCGTGCGTAGCCTCAGACGTATCCGCCAGTTCAAGAGGAAGTCCGCTCCATACCAGCGTACCCTTCCCATACGCACAAACACGCAACTGATTGTGCGCCTTCTTCACATACCCCATCTTCTCATGCCCAAAGGCTACCATCGGCCCATCCTCTAAATCCTCGTACCGCGCCACTGGCATAAGCGTGTCTCGCCGTATCCAATAAGCCCTCTATCCCTATATCAAAGGGCAGATTATGACTATCACGTCCCAGCAATACCGCTCACCAATAACGTCCCACCCTCCGCAACAAACTGACGCAGATATCCCCATGCCTGCACATCAAATAACTGTAACGCCGGAACAATGACCGTCTGTGGCCGCTCCTTTGCCGTTACTCAGTTCACCAAGTTGATATTCACCAATCAATTGTGGCACAATACCAAAATCATAGCCCAATACCCGCACCGCCTGCCGCGTCCCCTCAACGGCCAGTTCCGGACGTGCAAACCATTGTGAGTATGGAATAACCACCCACACATCCTGCACCGTATCTACTCTCCGTTGCGCAACCGCCTGCATCAAATGTGCGAACTCACGCATCACCGCCAACTCCGGTTTCGCACTCCCATCCGTATCGTACCAGGCCAATGCTATTCTCGTTATCGCTGATCATATAGCTATTGGTATGCCAGAGCCATTGAATCAGACCCGCTCCACGCGCCACTAATCCCGTGATCAGTTTACGCTCAAGCAGATGCGCATTCTCCTCCTCACTCCGCCATGGACGCCCATCCACATCGCGCACCAGCATCACGCCCGTTTCTTGAATCAGATTTGGTACGCCCGGCGTCTTATCCAACAACATATCCCACAACAGATCATCGTTATTCCACCACGGATGCGTCGTCGTATAATCCACGACCGACGCATAAAATTGTGGCGCAATACGCGCTCCCGCCTCATCCTGCCCTACTCCCACCAGCGTCTGACTACCCAGCACTCGCGAATAACACTATACATCCGTTCCGCCCAACGCTTGAATGCTTCTTGCGTAAAATGGGTGTAGTCGGCCACCTTTAACTTGTTATGGGAATCGTTAGCACTTGGCGCACGTCTGATAATCTTTCATCTCCGGCAGCGTGACCTGGCTCCACTCTGAGAAATCAAGCGGTGTCTGATGCCAACGTAGTTGTAACTCGGAAAGCGTATAACGCTGTGCTAACCAGCTGCTGGAACGCCGCCAGCTCCAGACGATGATAGTGTGGCAACGGTCGTCTAGCAAACGCATTGGCAGGATCACCCAGGCTTGGCTCATTGATAAGATCCCACGAAACTAGTTCGACCTATGCATAACGACGCGCAATGGTCGCGACGAAATCTTCTTGCGCTTGCAGAGAACGCGGATCATGCCACGGATTCTCTCCATCAAAAAGCGGCGGATAAAAAGCGAAAAAGGTAAAGATAACCTGGATATTATGAGCTACACGCCGTCATCACAAAGGCATCCAACGCCCGTAGCACCGTCTCGCTCATCACACCTGCTACAGGCATCATCTCATCCCATCCCGTCCAGATACCTGTGCGAATCAAGTTCATCCCAGCCGCCTTCATCTCGGCAAAATCATGATCCCAACGCGCTGGATTGGGCAACAGCAAAAATTTGCGCTGCACCTGGCTATCCATATACGTTGTACCGACGATAGGAAATACCTGATCCCCTTGATAAAAATAGTTGCGACCCGCCGTCAAACGTTTATCGCGTCCACTTTCTACCAATGCAGCGTCCCAGATCCAGAAACCGCTCTCCTGCACCATCTTCTGCCCATGTAACGCTTGATACTGCATCTCAACCCGATACAAACCCGCTTCAGAGAGCACTGGGAAGAATAATATGCTCCTCATAATGAGAGGAAGACGCTGATAGAACAAGCGTAGAGGTAGCGACTTCTTGCCCTCGCATATCACTCACTGTGATCTGAACCGTGCAGGGTTGCTGAACAGAACCCGCAACGATCAGAGATGGCGTTTCTCCTGGCTGATAACAGGCCAGTACAGGACGTACATCAATGGCTTGTATACCAGCAAGCACCAGGCTGATGAGACGACGTATACTCTCAGCATTATCCAACCAATCTTGCTCAGTTGCAGGCTGCCATGCTGAAATAAGCCAACGCCCTCCCCTGAAATTCCCTCGCCTCTGATCCAATAGAAAGGCTGGCGTCGCAACATTGTCACTTATCCACTGTTCGAGGCCAGTTTATCTTCGCTGTCTCAGCCATTACTCGTACATACAATAATGGTGTCAGGACGGTATCAATTGGTCCACCAGAGCCTTTCTCAGCAAGGCGATCAGAAACCTGGCTCAACTTTGGATAACACGACCAGAATGTACCCGGTGCGGATACCTGCAAAGGACTATCATTCAGAAAAGATGCCGCCCTTGCAGGCACAAATTGGTAAGAACGTGCTGCATCATACTCGATCTGAAAAAATGGTCCCAGATACAATTGTCTGCTATAAGCATCCTGCTCCGGCTCAACATATCCATCCTCGCGTACAGGACGGCTGAAGGGCATCCCTCCAAAGAATGCGATTGAGCCTCCCTGCTCCAAAAAACGCAGAATAGCGGTCCATGCCTGTTTAGGAAAGTAAGGACCATGAAACGAAACGAGTAACCTGCAACCTGCTTCTAGCTCCGTCGATAGGTCAGAGGCATCGGTTATCTGAAACTCGCATGGTAGCAACTGTGTAAATGTTGTCGGCTGTAGACAATATGTGGATAGGCAGGGTCATGGAAAACCAGAACCTTGCCCTCCAAGATGTTTGATCCCATTTTTCCTCGCATCTAGTGTCGAAGGGTACGTTAGTCACGTCAATCTCCCCTACTTTACTTCGGCAATTGCTACGCCGCTGTCGATATAGCGCTGGCCGATTGCATAGAGAATGACTGGGACGATAAGCGCAACAACTGCCGCCGCCATCATCTGCGGATAGACGGTGGTATAGCCATTGCCAAAGTACAACAATCCTAGCGGAATCGTACGGTTGTTCTGGCTGTTGAAGTAGATCAGTGGACCCCACGTATCGCGCCAGCTCGCGAGAAAGGTAAAGATAGCAACCACAACGATTACTGGCCGAGACTGGGGTAGAATAACATTCCACCATATACGCAGATTGCTACAACCATCGATACGCGCCGCCTCATCTAATTCACGCGGCAACCCCATAAAGAACTGGCGATACAGGAAAACGCTGAATGCAGATCCGAAAAGTTGCGGCACCATAATCGGCAAAAATGTATCGATCCAGCCAAAATTCTTGAAGGTCATATACAGCGGGATCGTAAGTGCCTGCGCTGGCAACATGAGCGTCGAGAGCATCAGGACGAACAACACTGTACGCCCAGGAAAACGGAAACGCGCAAAGCCAAACCCCACCAGTGAGGAGACCAGCGTATTCACAACCATCGCATAGACAGCGAGAAAGACGCTATTTACAACATAACGCGCAAACCCGTATACCTGAAAAGCTTCAACATAGTTTGACCAGACAATTGGATGCGGTATCCATTGAATAGGATCAGCATAATATTGCGCCGGTCGTCTTCAAGCGATGCTGATAACAGCCAGGCAAACGGCAAGAGGATGATAATCGCAATGATAATCAACAGCACATATGTAATCACCATGACTCAGTTTCTGATACATGCGACCACGCTGCGATACATCCATCCATCATGTCTGCTCGCAGAATGACTCTAATTCTCTGCTGAGGCGTTCCTATGACAAGCGAGTGTCTTGACATGATCTTCTGTTGTTTAAGGATCATAACCTTCCCTGTTCCTTCTTTCATTGCGTCTATCTATGCTCGATCATAGTAGGTAAAACGCCGGAATGCCAGGAGCATCACAGCTGTAAAGATCAGCGTGATGAGGAAGATCACAACAGACAACGCCGAACCATATCCGTAATCGTGATAGATAAACGCTTCCTGGTAGAGATAGGTCAGGAACATCGAGAGCGTATTGTGGTAGCCCAATACGCTTGGGAAGCCACTCGGTCCCAACAGAACCTGTACCGCCAGTCGCGAATATCAACGGCGTGTCGAATGACCTGAATATGCCCTATCAGCGTCAGGACGGTATTGAAAAGAATGACAGGCGTTAATAATGGCAATGTGACAAAGCGGAAGCGTTGCCATGGACCAGCACCATCAATACGCGATGCCTCATAGTAAGTCATGGAGATACCTTTTAAGCCTGCTAGGAAGATCAGCATAGTACCGCCCATAAACCAGAAATTGACGCTGATGAGCGCGAATAACTCCACAATCGGATTATCGTAGTTGGCCATCCAGGTAACAGGGGGAATATGGAAAAAGCCGAGCATGTATTCATGAGACCATAATCTTGCTGCGGAAATACCTGCGTAAACATCGTACTTACAGCCACTCCAACCATTAAGCTTGGAAGATAGAACGACCATACGAAAGAAATGGTTGCCAGGAAACGAACGATTGAGCAGAAGCGCCAGGCCCAATCCTCCACCAATAGAGATGATGGTCGAGCAGTGTCACATAGAGCAACATATGCTAGCCCGGTCTGCGCAAACATCGGATCATGGAAAAGCAACTTCGTATAGTTCTGCAAACCAACCCACTGCGGATCTCCAAACAGTTGATAGTCGGTGAAACTATAGTAGACTGTATTTATGAGTGGATATGCATAAAACAGCGCAAACCCGAGAACCCACGGTGAAACAAAAAGATATCCCGCAACTGCCTCTTTACGCATAAAGCGCCTGATCGGATTCTCAGCTCTGCGCTGCATCCGACCAGCCTCTCACCCGTGAACGCGAAATTGTGAGCATAACTATGACTCCTTCTGAATAGATGTCAGCAGCGAAGAGGCGTGCGTCCACCTTCCAGAAGACAACTGTGCAAGCACGAGAGGTGTTCATCTGATAGGTGACACGCACAATACGCCCCTCTGATACAATTGATGGACGCGCAATCATACCGGCGTTATTGCTAGCTTGCGGCTAAATCCGCATTCCCTTTCTGTTCCCATTGCTGGGCGGCCTTAGCAGGAGTAAGCTTCCCATTAGCAAGATCCGTTGTTATGCTGGTAACATCGGTTGCATACTGCGGATGCGGAGTCATAACGTCGGTCTGGAAGACCTTGCCAGCGGCAAGAAGCGTGGGAACATAGACAGCGGGAGTAATATATGTGCTCATCTGATTAAATGCCGTGGTGTCTGAAGGAACATCACTCAGTTTGGCATAGGTCTCATCCGGTGCCGTCTGTGCCGCCCACTTGATAAACTCCCAGGCCTGCTCTGGATACTTGCTTCCTTTGAACACGCCAAAGCTATTGACGTTGCCGATGGTTATCTGTTTTCCATTGATACTCAGTTGCGGCATCGCCCCTATCTTATCTGTGCAGATTTTGCTGCTGAATCTGGGCAAAGTCAAATGCACCAATACGCGCAAAGGCGATCTTGCCTGTCACAAGGCTATCGATGTCTCCTGCACCCCATGGACCACTCGCCTGTTCTGATAGGGAGGTGTGAGGTTCTCTGTGAAAAGGCTCTGATAATCGGCCAGACCTTGAATACCCTGCTGGCGTATTCGCCAGAATTTTCGTAGGGTTGATGGGATTGTCATAAAACTGCCCACCTTCCATATCGGTAAATGCAGCCCACAAGGGGCCAAGGTCGTTTATACTGATGGCATATTGCGTATACTTCCCATTTACCTTCTTTGTAAGCTTCTGCCCATTGTTTTGAACTCATCAAGCGTCCATGGGATTGACGGGATCGGGATCAGGAATACCCGCCGCTTTGAGCATGTCTCTATTGTAGCCAATCAAGGGAACATACACGCCAACCGGCAACGAGTACTGTTTGCCATTCCAACTACAGAAGGCTCATAGCTCTTTGCCGCATATTCTTGACGGCATCCTGATACCCTGCAAATGTGCTCACATCGTACATCGCACCTTCATTCATATACTGAGCTGCCATACTGCTCGCCATACCAATGATATCATAGGCATTGCCACCAGCAGCGGTCGTCTGCAGCTTGGTCCAGTAATTGGGCCAGGGGAGGATCTCTGCATTGATCTTGATCTTGGGGTTCGCTTTTTCAAATTCCTTGACCCACGCCAGCATCGCATTATCTTTTGTGGGTCCGTTGCTCCACCAACCGTATGTCAGGGTTACCGTACTTGAGGATGAACTACGTACTGCCTCCACAGGCTTCTAACAATGTGCCACCCACACTTGTTGCCAGGGCTGCCTTGCTTGCCTGTGCGAGAAAACGCCGCCGTGTCATTGAAAAATACATGGTTCCACTCCTTCGTGCTAAAGGGCGTATGAGAAAAACACCCCACTGCTAAACCAGTAAACAATGAGTACACTTTTATGGGCGTGATCAATCGAGCCTTTATGCAGTTATGATGAACACTCCCCTCCACCAATAAGGAGGATTGCAATCCATGCAAGCGCGATCAATCTCACCCCCTACAATTTTCATCAACATCGATTAAAGGGATAAGGCCAGGTAAACACAGATCCTACTTTCGTGTTCACCTTACAGAAAACATCTACCAGTCAGAGGAGATGTGACAGTACGCCTCCTTTCAGGAAATATGAGGAATAACCGATTCGCGCTTGATCAGTTCGACATCAAGCACACTGGTAACGCTTACCGCATCCATATCGGTAGCACGGGTAATTAAGCTTTTCACGGCGATATACCCCAGCGCCTCCTTATTCACACGCACCGTGGTCAAAGGAGGAGTTAGATGCTCGACCATCTCTATATCGTCGAAACCTACCAGAGAAACGTCTTCAGGAATACGTAAGCCTGCCTCACGCAGTCCTTTCATAGCTCCAATAGCAGTAGCATCGTTCGCACAGAAAAGAGCGCTAAATGGCACCTGCGCATAACGGCTCAAGCAGGCGCTTACAGGCTTCATATCCTCCTTCAAGAGTCAGATCGCCCGCCTCATACAGAGCATAATTAACCGGCAATCCTGCATCAAGCAAGGCCGTACGATATCCAGCCGCTCGTCGCTCAATCGTATAAATTTTATTGATCGGGCGCGGACCCTGGATAATAGTACCGCCAATAAAGGCAATTGTTGTATGCCCCTCGCTAATCAAATAATCGACCGCACTACGCGCACCCTCAAAATTATCACCCAGTACCGCATCGACGGCCAACCCCGGCACATAGTTGTCGACTAATACCATAGGGAGCTTTAAGCTTTTGATCAGGCTAATCGTACTCGCCTCAGCAGGCCCAACCAGCAAGATCCCTCCCAGCTTCATCTCAGAAAGCGTCGTGAGCAACAGCATCAGGCGTATGCGCAATTTCACCGATTGCCCGATAGGTCACTTTGATATTCGACTTGCGCGTCTCTGCTTCAACTCCATAGAGAATATGCGACCAGAATGGATTGCCCGTCACCACATGCTCATGCACACTGGAGTAATAAATAAAACCAATCTCTTTGAGCATGCGACCACTTTCACGTGACTTCCCATCTGATGCCCAGCGCGTACGTTCAATCGCACCCCTCCCCGGTCCCGGCATACCCCAATTGCAGACGCCGCCCTGAGTACACGCGCGCCGTATCTCTTCAGTAACATTCTGTGATTGTTGAAGACACGCGAGACGGTTCCAACCGATACCTCCGCCACCCGCGCCACATCTTTTACGGTGACTGAGCTGGTCACAATCGCTCTCCTCCTTCATAAACTCCCACGCTTCAATATCGTTTCATTTCAATGAAAAATAACATATTTTCATTGGATTGTCAATGTTTATTTCAACGAAAATGATCTCTTTCTGAAAGGGTGAATGTTCATTGAAATGGCTCTCTTATACAAGCCCCTTTGCTATCTCTCCTACCCACCTCTCTTTGCTCCTCTTCTATGTTCTTTTTATCTACTTGTATCGACTTATTTACTCCTAAATTTCATCATTTTTATTTCTATAATGCTCTCAAAATACCGCTTCTACATATCTTTATCCTGACAAATACCGCAAGAAAATACATACGTTTTCAGTGAAATAAAAATTATGTTTCAACAAAGTTTTAGTATGAATTGTAAGGAGGAGATGGAAGAAGATAGGAGCGTGGGGCCAAAACCGCAGGAGAACTGGACGAGGACAAGATAAAATGAGGTTCATACGTTTTGCGAAAAGGTTCAGATGACCTGCCTACCCGGTGCAAAAATGGACCTCATGCAGTGCGGTTCATCGCCAATAGGCATGTAGAACCGCACCCTCCTATTTACTATTCGGGTTGTGGAAGATAGGGACCCGTAATATGCTCAAAGCGTGGGCGATAGCGTGTGTCGTGATAGTCCGCCGGATCGACACGGCGAGCTGACCACTTCTTACTAGGAATGTCTGTACTGATATAGATACCATCGCGGTAGGCCGCCATAACTCCGTGCATGCCCTTCTCTACCATGCTCATAATTAGATTGGTGTAGAAGATAGCCATATGTTTGTCGTACACCTCTGGCTCGCCACTGCGCAGGAAGTAGGTGAGATCAACTGGAACCACACGTACACCCGGCAGGCGTGTCGACAACTGTTCCGCCAGAAACTCAGCAACATTAGCCTTTTTGCGATGTCCATAGGCATCTGCTGGCCCAATCTCAGGAAGAGCAACACCCAGGTTCGCACCTTCAGAGAGCACAACCGTTGAATAGCTCTGCGGATTACGACGGTCCGACTCAATCAGTTCAGCCAGACGATCAATAGAGGCGGGCACCTCTGGAATCAGTAAGCGATCCGACCAGGTGACAATGGCTGTCTCCAATGCCGTAAAACCTGCATCGCGGCCAAACATACGGAACAGGAACGTTGAACGGTGTGACGCCGCCGTTGAACGAATACGATTGATAAACTCAGCGGCACGACTGATAGCAGTCTGAAAGCCAATGCAATAATCGGTGCCAGGCACATCGTTATCCATGGTCTTCGGAATAGCCCAGACCGGAATACCTTTTCCTACCAGATGCGCTCCATAGCTCAGTGTATCGTCACCGCCGATAACCACCAGGCCATCCAGTTTGAGGTACTCCATGTTCGCGATCACTTCGTTTGTGAGATCGATACGCTCGTCCGGTTTGCGACCCGCGGCAAGATGCTCCATGTGCGGAGGCAGCTCGCTTACCTTCGTATTGGCTGGATTAGTACGCGAAGACTGCAGGAATGTGCCACCTTCACGCTCAACATTACGTGTGTTTAACCGATTGAGTGGCAATACATACCCACCATTCCAGGTCTTCTCATCGGACTCATTAAAAATAAGATCTTCGTATTTACGTGAACGATCAAGAAAGGTGATCCCTTCCCAGCCTGCACGCAGACCAATCATACGAATACCCATCGGCTCGGCCCGATAGGCAAGCGCCTTGATCGCTGCATTCAACCCAGGAACATCACCTCCACCCGTCAATATCCCTAATGAACGGATGGGGCTTGATACATGTTCTGGCATTGATGCTTCCTTTCCTTCTCTATATTTATCTTCTTCTGAATGAAGCGTTTTCCGGTGAAATCTTGGAGGAAATATCGTTGTTGTCTCCCAACCAACTCCCGTTGTATTCTACCAAAAGTGAACAAAAAAGAAAGACCCGGCAATCGTCCAATATCTTTCCTATTCCTGATCGCCATTCATCATTAAATTCGTCTCATGTGGTTAAATAAAATACGTATCATAAGAATATAAGTAATATGCATATAACGAAATATTTCTCTGTAACATTTGGAAGGAATTTCTTCTACGTGAGGACAGGCAATATCTCACTGGCGCTCAGGCAATTATTCAAACCTTACGTACCTTTCATATTGACACCATCTTTGGTATTCCTGGTGTACATACCTTACCACTCTATAATGTGATGCGTGACGAAACAGGATTGCGCCACATTCTCGCTCGTCATGAGCAGGGCGCGGGCTTTATGGCGGAGGGCTATGCTCGCATCACTGGCACCCCAGGCGTCGTTTTCACGATCACCGGGCCAGGCGTCACCAACGTCGCTACTCCGGTTGCCAGTGCATATGCCGACTCTATCCCCCTACTGGTGATCAGTAGTAGCGCTCCCACTACCTCTAGAGGACGCTGCACGCGGCGAGTTACATGAAGTCAAAGATCAACTCGGCGTCATGCAAGCTCTGGCTGGCTGGACACGCGCAATTGAGCACGTTGAGGAGATTCCTTCTGCTTTATATGATGCATTCAGAGCACTGCAACTGGGTCGCCCACGGGGAGCATACCTACAAGTACCATCCGACCTTCTGGAAGGCAACCGCTCTGGTAGAACTTCCTCCAGCCTTTGTACGAGAGCCTACACGTCCCCCCAAAGCGACTATCGCGGAGGCCGCACGCCTCTTATGTACAGCGCAAAATCCCTCTCATCCTTGCCGGAACAGGCGTCACTGCTGCTGGCGCAAATAAACAACTCCGCCTCCTTGCCGAACAACTTCATGCACCCGTCTTGCTCGGTAGTAAAAGCCATGACGTATTAGCAAGCGACCACCCTCTGGTCGTACCTGCTGCTGGCCCCATCTCCGCTGATCTACACGCATTGATAGCCGAATCTGATGTGGCTCTGGTGGTCGGAAGCAAGCTAGGCGCAGAACGTACAGGCGATGATCGTCTCCCCTCTACCAACGAAGGTTATACAGATCGATATTGATCCTTCCGAGATCGGACGCAACTATCCAGTGACGGTGGGCGTCGTGGCAGATGCATACCCTGCCTTGCAGCTTTATTAGATGCGCTCAATGATGCCGCAAAAACATGCATCGCACTGAAGAGATTAGTAAAAGCTCGTGCAACCGCTTACAGGAACAATACGAACTCACTATGGTGAACGTGTTGCGCTGCTCGATAGTATTCGTGAAGGATTGCCACGCAACGGCATCATTGTAGCCGATATGACGATGCTTGGATACGCCAGTGCCCAGTATCTTCCCGTCTATGAGCCACGCACATTTATTCATCCATCCGAACTATGCACGATTGGTTGTGGCCTGCCCCTGGCGTTGGGAGCAAAGGTTGCGGCCCCCGAACGGCCTGTCGTTGCATTATGTGGCGACGATGGATTCTTGCTCAATACAGGCGAGCTGGCAACGGCAGTCCAGGAACAGATTCCGGTTGTGATTGTGATCTTCAATGATGCCACACTTAACGGCTGTGAAAAGCTGAACAGCAACGCCGCTTCTCAGGACGCTACTTCTCTACTGATGTCCGTCCACCCGATTATGTAGCATTGGCGCGCGCATTTCATGCGGAGGGCATACGAGCCGGAACATCCTGAGGCATTACGTAACGCTATAAGTACAGCGATACATCACGCAGGTCCAACGCTTATTGAGGTGCCGTTGTCCCCCTGGAAATGGTGAGTTGAATATAATTCTCTTCGGCGACACGCTTCAGTCGCTGCAACAAATCTTCGATGCTGGCGGCAAAGGATTTTGCGCCGAAGGTCTCAAGAAACCAACCACGCCAACCTGGCGGGAAGATAAAGTCTCAGCCATATTGTACACGGCACGAGGTCGCATCAATACGTGTACAGGAAAGATGCTCATGCATCTGGATGCCAAAGGGGAAAATCATATGCATAGCAAGCTGATGCCTCTCTGGATCTACCTTCTCAATGGTAAAGATCGCGTGCCACTTGCGTCCAAGAGCATTTGAGACAACATGAAAATTTTGACCGACAAGCGCCGGTCCCTCTGGCACTGGTGCTTCTACCTGCCCATCGACCCATTCAGAAAGACGCGCAGGTCGTAAGAGATCCCAGACGACTTCAACGGGTGCAGCAACAATGGCAGCCGGGCAAACGTTCAAACCCATTGGACACCTCCCAACTATCTTTTGATAAAGGTAGCGCCGCGCTCTTGTAGGCGCAGTACCACATTTGCAATAAGGACGATGCCAACAGTAAATGCGGGAATAACAAAATCTGACCAGGGCACATGATCCAGCAGAGGGCCGAAACTCATGTCGCTCAAGAGCAGCGTTGCTGCCGTCCAAGCCAACACCAGGCTAGCAACCTCAACAAGCCAGGGCAAACGGCTGATCAATTCTGCAATCAACGCGCTACTAACCAACAGGAACGTCACGCTCAGCAGAAGACCAACGACCAGCACAGAGATATTTCCATGCGCCAGAGCACTCACCGCTAACACATTGTCCAGGCTCATCGTCGCATCAGCGATCAGAATCGTAACAAGCGCCATTAGAAAGCCTTTTTGCACCTGTTCAGTTCTTTGCCCGTGAGCTGAAGAGGATGGTTGCTCGTTGCGG
Source organism: uncultured Chloroflexia bacterium (assembly GCA_963731415.1). Classification (GTDB taxonomy): domain Bacteria; phylum Chloroflexota; class Ktedonobacteria; order Ktedonobacterales; family Ktedonobacteraceae; genus JACDAE01. Next base: position 724,233 of record CAVSVN010000005.1, on the reverse strand, counting down.
CCCATCAGCAAACGTATAGCGATACAGAGCAGAATTGCGCCACCAATAGCCTGTACGAAAGGAATTTGTAGGAGCAACGTCGCCAGAAGCGCAAAGCCGATACGCAAAATAATAGCTCCAGCTCCACCTGTCAGAATAGCCATCAACCGTTGTTTACGCGGGAGTCCAACCGCCATGGCTCCAATAACGAGCGCATTGTCACCACTTAAGACCAGATCTACGAGCATAATTCCGCCCAGGGCGCTTAACCATTCAAACATAGTCGCTGGCTCTCTTTCGTTCTTCTACTTAATATCTATACAGACGTAGCTCACTCGATAATCTCAAATGATTGACCGCTTCCATCTATCTCTGTTCCCAACCCTATGCAATTTTCAATGATGCTACAGTAGTACTGAACAACCCGCAAAAAGTTGACACAGCCATACTATTCTACTACAATCTCACTATAAAATACCATGATAACAGGATGAGTATTCCATCGATGAGTGAGAAGCAGCGCCTGAATCAATGCATAAGCAACTACCGCTTGCAACGTCTATTAAGTTGCAGCCACACGGTAGAGGTTTATCTAGCCGAACACACCCTCTTTCATACAGAAGCTGTCGTCAAGATATTGGATGGACGCAGGGCAGGAGAAGATATCGAAAAATTTCTTGCCCAGGCAGCGCTCCTTACTCAGTTGCAACATCCCCATATTGTGCAAGTCTTTGATTTCGGCAGAATGGAAGAGAGCGCCTTCCTGATCATGAACTACGCTCCCCATGGCACCTTACGCCAGCGTTACCCAAAGGGCACGCGCTTGTCACTTCCTACAATTCTTCATTATACCAGGCAGATCGCCAGCGCTCTTCATTATATTCATCGGCACGATCTCATCCATCGCGACCTCAAACCACATAATATGCTTCTTGGAACAAACGATGATGTGATGCTTACCGACTTTGGCATCGCCGTCGTCTCGCAGCGCTTTGATCAAAACTCGCCAGCTTTTCGTGACTTTGAAGGAACTGTCCCTTATGCTGCCCCCGAACAATTGCAGGGCAAGCCGCACAAAAACAGTGACCTCTATGCATTAGGAATTATTATCTACGAATGGCTCTGTGGAGATTGGCCCTTCACGGGATCATTTGACGAGATCGTACAGCACCATCTCTACACTCCTCCACCCTTGTTGCATGAGAAAAATGTAGAGGTTCCTCCAGCCTTTGAGCAGGTTCTACGGCAAGTTCTGGCGAAAGAGCCAGAACAACGTTTTTCCACAGCCGAAGATTTTTTGCATGCTCTAGAGCAGGCATACCAGGCACCACAAGCAGCCTCCGTATCCGAAATCTCATTCAAGATCTCCTCCATCCAGGCGTCAGTTCATGTCTCCCTTGCCATTTCTCACGGAGACGCGTATCAATAGAGCAGGTTGATGCCTTTGAAAGGTGAAAGATAGATGCACGTTATCTTCGATGACAGATTTTACTACTCGCCACGCTCTCATATAAAGGCCGCCTGCCACTTGAAGATAATTACCGCCAATAGCAAAGTGCTGGTGATCGTGACCGAAGTGCAAGATAACCTTGAGTGGTCGATTGCTCGCTCACCTGAGACGTTGGCTACCCAGATCGTCAATATGTTTCAGCTCAATCCAGATATTATTCACTATATTGAGTATTATCCAGCACAGGGGACGCAGAAAAAAAGCCAGGAGGATGTACTGGTACGTTCAATAGAAGCCTATTTTCTGGTCAATTTCATATGGCGCACGACTGATGGAGCATTGCCACCCTATAAAGCTATACACCCTCAACGCCAGCCAATTTCTCTGGTCGAATTTGTGCGTTTGATGCGTACAATTATCTTCTCCATCCACAAGCAAAATATCCATTAGCGGGTTCCTTTATCCTGCCTCTGTAAGTTTTGGCCCATCCCACCGTGTATACAAGCAACGATGCTTTAATGCACAGGTGGTTATAAGGGATTGGAACCAGGAGTATACAGTATGTCAAAACGTCATCTTAAGGCAATTATTATCGCAACAACAGTACTCTCTTTGTTGCTCTCTATAGGTGCAGTTTCATTCTTTATTTTATCTGGGGCGACTCATGCCAGTAACGTGAGTTCCAACTCGATAGCGGTACGCTCTCCACAAAATCAGAATCAGAATACCAATACAACCATCAATCGCTTGACTCACATAAGCATCATTGGAAGCACGCAATTTATCATCGATAAAAAAGGCCACACAGCTAACGTTGATCCTAATCCCTATGATGTACAGATTGTTCCTCCAATTACGAACACACTTGCCAATACGTCCTCTGGGTCAGTACATGCTGGTGATCTGGTGGCAACCAACATAGGCAATACCGATACCGGAAATACGCTCGTCTTGTTTCCATCACGTGTTGGCCCCGGCCATCAATTCAACGACGCGCATACCTCATTCAGCGGACTGGCAAAAGAGGCATTTAACACCGAAACAGGAACAGACTGGGTCACCAACTTTAGCAAAAACAATATAGAGGTCTTCAAGCCGAATGGAACATTTCTTACTACAGTACAAAGTTCGCTCTTTCAAAAACCCTGGGGTATTGCCTCTAATGGTGGACGAGCTAACCGGGCACTGAAATCGACTGGTTCCTTCTTTGTTGCCAATGCCACCAATGCCACCATCGATCGTATCGATATCATACCGATCAATGGCGTAGCAACATTCAAAGTGACTCAGATCGCTCAACTCAGCAAAAGTGGGAATGAGACAAAGATTGCATTGACATGGGCACCCACATTGAAGATCAACAAAAAACAGTATAACGATGTCCTACTGGCGCTTGATCCAGGCAGAAATCGTATCGCGGCCTTTCCCAATAGTACTACGATGACGAAGTTTACAGACCAGAGTATGACTGCCTTCCAGGGCAAGCCTCTCAATAACCCTGGCGGTATTGCATTAAACCCGTTCAATAATGATCTACTCGTCGTTAACTTGAATGACAACAATTTGTTGGAACTCAACCCGGACACAGGGAGCGTCGTAGGGACGCGCGTGGTTGATAATGTGCCCGTTGATATGCAAAGCGGGAATGGCTCTGCACTCTTCGGTGTCACAGCAGGCAAAGACAACGCTGGCAATCTGGTCGTCTATTTCACCGATGACAATACGAACACGGTCGATATGTTAGGAATCTAGCAGAAATTACTGGCAGTTTTCCCTTCAACCAGGTCCCTTTTGCATTTAGAAAACAGTCCTTTTTGAATGCAAAAAAGTTATCCGCGCGTTCAGTAAACGTTCTAAGGATAGAGATATATCCACACTATTATATTTCCGTGCATCAAGGTTTCACTACATTCCAAACGTGTATCTGCGTACCTCATTTCAGGATGGAGCCTGGTTGCTTATTTATCAGGAGTGGTTGTATGGCTGATTATATAGGGCGAAAACTGGGAAATTATCGTATTGTACGCCTGATAGGGCGAGGGGGCTTCGCCAATGTCTATCAGGGAGAACATATTTATCTTAAAACACCTGCTGCTATTAAAGTATTAAAGATGCAGTTGATAAACGAGGCACTTGAGAATTTTTTGCAGGAGGCTCGTATTATCGCCTCTCTGGAGCATCCTCATATTGTACGTGTGCTGGAATTTGGAGTTGAAGGCATTACCCCTTTCCTGGTCATGAGTTATGCAAATAATGGCACTATGCGCCAACAATATCCCAAAAACAGTATCCTCTCCTGGAGTAATATTATTTCCTCTACAAAACAGGTCGCTGATGCACTCCAGTATGCTCACGATCATGGCGTGATTCATCGCGATGTGAAGCCAGAGAACATGTTATTGGACAAAAATCATCACATTCAGCTCAGTGACTTCGGACTGGCTGTGATGGCCCAGAATATGAATGTACAGCCCTCTAGTAGCGCTGGTACCACTGCGTATATGGCTCCAGAACAACTTCAGGGACAGCCTTGCCGGGCCAGCGATCAATATGCGCTCGGCATTGTCGTCTACGAATGGTTGTGTGGCTCATTGCCCTTTACTGGTGCCGAACGCGAGATAACAATCCAACATTTATATACTCCGCCCCCTTCCTTACGTACAAAAGCACCAGATATATCACCTGCTATCGAGCAAGCCATTATGAAGACTCTTGCGAAAGATCCCCAGGAACGATTTGCCTCAATACAAGAATTTGTGCAGGCGTTGGAGGATGCTTCTGTTTCTGAAAGATTGTTCGACAAAGGGGTAAGAACCGCAGTTCCATCTCCACTTTCGACCAATATTTCATCCGCCACCTTATATGAGCACATAGGAAGCATCCCTTCTCAAGGACCGAGGCTTAATCAGGCACATCAGCAAGGGTCAATGGACGCCTCCTCTCCTTCCAATTTCTTGCCACAGCTTCCATTAATAGCGTATGAATCCACCCTTACCAACAATGGACGTATCTTGCAACCCTCCCTGAGTTCATCAAACTATTCACTGGAAGAACCATCACTCCCCGCGACATTCTCCTCGGAAGATGGAACTCCTCAATCCTCGGAAAACTTTCTGCCTCCCCACACGCCACTACCACAACAGTTTTCCGATCTTGCAACACCTGCGTTTCTACCTGTAACACAAAAGGCAGGAGAAAATCCAATGCCTCTATTGCCCGAGGCACAAATTTCAACAACGAGACGCCAACATACAAGCAGGCATGCGGCCCTTACCGCTCTGGTTGGCATAACCATTATTGGTCTGATCATCGTAGCAGGAATGGTGGTATGGACAAAGTTCACGCCAGATAAAGTGAAATCTTCTCTCGCTCATCTCACCGTTCTTTCCACGCCTTCTGTTCATACATCTACCACCAATACATCTACCACAAACAAAGCAACGCCCACACGTAAGACAGCTTCTACTTCCGCTTCCAATCCTCCTACAGGAAATGCCCCTACCGCAATACCACAACCAGGTACACATTCTGGAAGTACACCACAACCAGGCAACACGCCAGTACCAGTAAAAGCACCAACACCTGTTCCCACATCAGCATCAGTACCAACGCCTACGCCAATTGTTCCCTTGACAGTTGCCTTAGTCAACCCGCCAGATACGGCAACCGCTGGCTCTACGATTACCATCGTTACTCAGTCAAGCAGGGGAGGCGTGACGATTTCTCTGGACGGCAAAGTGCGTCACTTCGGGCAACTTACCGCCGACAGCCAAGGAATTGCAACCTTCCAGGTCAAAATTCCTCTAAAGGCTAATCGCATCTTTCTCACCGCAACCGCAACCGCTTCCAATGGAGACCAGGCACAATCAGCAACTCAGATTATCAACGTGGAATAACCTGAAGCTCTCCCACCTTCATTATCTGCTCACACCAGCCTACCCTTTCCCATGCCTGCAAGGGTAGGCCGTCAACAAGAGAAAGCTCTCCACCGAAGGCTAGCAGTTTTCCCTTTTCTCATATCTGCTCAGCTATTCCTCTACTTTCGCAGCTGAAACTACAATGAAGCACATATCGTGTCTATCTTATAATTGGTAGAGACCTCTACCATTACAGGAGAAAGAGCTTTCAATCGTTTTCTTAGCGATAGTGACTCTCCCTATTCTTTCATGCACTGACCATCCAGAGCATAGAGACTGTTTTTCCATATAATGCAACGCTCTCTATATTAATGGATATCTATCATGCAATTGCGGAGAGGCATTGTAACTGGTTACAAAGACGTATACGTTTGCAAGGAGAACAAACTGTATGGACAACGCGCTGCCCAATGTAAAGGCGGTCAGGACGAATGTTCCTGCACGCATGGACCGCCTTCCATGGAGTCGATGGCACTGGCTGGTCATTATTTCGCTCGGCATTACCTGGATCCTCGATGGGCTAGAGGTGACTATTATTGGTGCGATCGGTAGCCAACTCAAAAATCCACTTGCACTGCACTTTACGGACCTGGATATAGGATACGCGGCCACAGCCTATCTCATTGGTGAGGTCGTTGGTGCATTGTTCTTTGGTCGTTTGACCGATAGGCTTGGACGCAAAAAGCTTTTTATGATTACCCTGGTCGTTTACCTCGTCGGCAACTGTCGCAACGGCATTCTCTTTTAATCTTCATCTGGTTTATGGCCTGCCGCTTCATAACTGGCACGGGTATCGGCGGCGAGTATTCTGCTATTAACTCGGCAATTGACGAACTGATTCCTGCTCGCGCCCGTGGTTGGACTGACCTGGCAATTAATAGTACCTGGTGGGTAGGAACAGCGATTGGTTCAGCGATGACAGTAGTGCTGCTCAATCCCAAATACTTCGCCATCAACCTTGGCTGGCGACTCTGCTTTGGTCTGGGTGCCGTTCTCGGCTTCGCAGTCTTACTTGTGCGACGCTATGTTCCAGAAAGCCCACGCTGGCTGATGATGCATGGAAGATTCGATGAAGCAAATGAGGTTGTATCCTCAATTGAACGCGAGATCGAACGCGAAGATCATATTGACTCTTTGCCCGAACCTGAAGGCTCCATATTGATTCGTCCGGTAGGCACTGTAAGCTTAGTACGTATTGCTAAATCTATCATTCAGGAATATCCGACGCGTGCCCTGCTGGGAACTTCCTTGATGATCGGTCAGGCATTCCTCTATAATGCGATCTTCTTTACCTATGGCCTGGTGCTTACAACCTTCTATCACATCCCAGCTTCCACCGTTGGTCTATACCTGATTCCGTTCGCCATTGGTAACGTTGCAGGGCCGATGACCATCGGACGCCTCTTTGATACTATTGGTCGGCGCAAGATGATCGCTTTTACCTATATCATCTCAGGTGTTCTGCTCTCCATCACGGGATGGCTGTTCCTGCAAGGTGTTCTTAATCCTGTGACACAGACGATCTGCTGGTCAATCATTTTCTTCTTCGCATCAGCAGGCGCAAGTTCAGCCTACCTGACGGTAAGTGAGGTCTTCCCTCTAGAAGTTCGTGCCCTGGCTATCGCTCTCTTCTTCGCTGTTGGCACTGCGGCAGGCGCATTCGCTCCCACCGTCTTCAGCGCCCTCATCCAGACAGGTAAAGCCATCGATGTCTTCTACGGCGACCTGTTTGGTGCCGCGCTTATGGCCGCTGCGGGTGTCGTTGCGATCTTCTTTGGCGTCAATGCTGAACGGCAATCTCTAGAGAATATCGCTCGCCCTCTCTCGTTTGTAGAGGATGAGGATGAGACAACGGATACAGCCAGTTCACGCTCGGTAGCTTCCTGAACATAACGATACGTACAGAAAACCTTTTGTTCTCAATAGCAAAGCCTGTCAACCGAAACAGAGAAAATATAAAGACGTTTCGGCTGACAGGCTACCCACCGAATATCTTCTGGTGAAGCATTGATCAAGGAGCACAATCATGTTCAAGCGTATCCTGGTTCCCTTAGACGGCTCTACACTCGCTGAACGAGCACTTCCAGTCGCAGCACGCCTGGCTCGTGCCTCGGAAGGCTCCATTACACTTGTACGTGTGATCAGCACCACTCCTGCTACATTACCTTCTGCACCCGGTAGGCCAAATCTTGTTCAAACGGTGAGTGAATCAGATCGGCAGTTAGCTGCCAGCTATCTAGAAGGGGTGATAGATACTGAGGTTCTCAAAGGCATCCATGTCAAAACCGAAGTATCGGTTGGCCTGATCGCTCCGATCATTCTCTCTATCGCTGCATCCTCTCTTGCCGACATCATTGTCATGTGCAGCCACGGCTTTACGGGTGTCACACGCTGGATGATGGGATCAGTCGCGGAGAAGATTGCTCGCTATGCCGATGTTCCAGTGCTCATTCTACGCGCTGGTGGCTCTATTCCCACTGAACAGTTTCAACACGAACCTGAGGGACCACGTATCCTTGTTCCTCTGGATGGCTCGCAGAACGCTGAAGCTGCCCTCGCACCCGCTGCTTCTCTGGCAACTGCGCTCTCTGTCTCAGGAAAAGGCACTCTGCAACTCATGCACGTCGTTACCGCCTCTCATGAGAAGGATGCAACGACAAGCAAACATGCAAACAGCAATGATGATGCCAGGGCGAGTGTAAATATGGCAAAGAAGTATCTCGATGCCATCACGCAAGATAGAGATGCGATTCCACGTGAAGCACACCTCAACTTGACGCTCAGCTCATCAATAGTTACGGATAAAGATGTAGCCCATGCTATTGTGAATGAGGCAGAGCAAGGGCCACGGGAAGAGAATCATTTTGACGTTATTGCTTTGAGCACCCATGGGTACGGCGGTTTGCAACGCTGGGTCACCGGCAGCGTCACCGGACGTGTACTCAATACAACGCGTTTGCCTGTATTGGTCGTTCGGCCAAAAGACCTGCAATAGGATGATTGGCGTCTAGCGCGAGGAAAACGCCTGGACGCCAGTGATATCACGTCCAACGATCAACGATTGTATCGCATCGGTCCCCTCATAGGTAAATACTGCCTCAATGTCAGCGTGATGACGAGCAATATGGTACTCCAGCAGAATACCATTGCCACCAAGCATCTCACGCGCATCAGCAACGACCTCTCGTGCCAGGCGAGCATTATTCATCTTGGCAAGTGAGGCCATGGCATCAGTCATCTTCCCCTGCGCTTGAAGCTGGCTGAGGCGCAGGCACAACAACTGCATACTGGTAACATTCGCCAGCATCGTAGATAGCTTGTTCTGAATCAGCTGGAAGTTGATTAACGCTTTGCCAAACTGCTTACGCTCCCTGGCATAGGCCAGCGCAATCTCATAGGCGGCTACAGCATGGCCGATCGCTTCCCACGCTACGCCGGAACGCGTTGCGGTAAGAACACGCGCTGTATCCTTAAAGCTATGAGAACCTGCAAGCCGATTTGCCACGGGTACCCGCGCACCCGTCAAAGTAATATCTGCCTGCCAGACGGCACGCTTTGCGACCTTTCCGCTCATCACTTTTGCCTCGAAGCCTGGCGTTCCCTTCTCAACGAGGAAACCACCTACATTTCCAGCATCGTCTCGTGCCCAAATAATCGTGACATCGGCAAATGATGCATTGCCGATCCAACGTTTAGCACCATCAAGAATGTACTCATCCCCCTCACGATGCGCCCGTGTCTCCAGAGCAACCGCATCCGAACCATGCTGCGGCTCAGTCAGGCCAAAAGCGCCAATCGTCTCCATACGCGCCATGGCCGGGAGCCAGCGCTGCTTCTGCTCCTCAGAACCCAGCATCGCTATCGAACTCATTGCCAATCCTGAGTGAACGCCAAAGAATGTACACACACTGGCATCTCCACGCGCCAGTTCCAGCGCAACCAGGCCTGCCGCAGTCGTGCTCATAGCGGGAGAACCATACCCCTGAATACTTCCACCAGCAATTCCCAGGGCTGCAAGCTTTGGAATAAGCTCAAATGGGAACTCAGCTCGTTCCCAGTAATCATTAATGATCGGAATAACCTCACGATCACAGAAGGCTCGTACTTTGTCGCGAATACTGCGCTCTTCCTCGCTCAACAATTCGTCCATCAGATAAAAATCGGTTCCACGCGCCGACTGTAGCTCCGTTGCCATACGATATTCCTTTCCAGATAGACTCTAGTATGAACATATCTCCATCTTCCACAGAATATGAAGGCTTCTTCTATGCCGTTTCTGGCGTTGGATGCGTTTCGCCCGGAAGATGTTCTCGTCCCAATCTTAGAGCGTTATTGAGTGCTGCGTATGATTTCAACATCATATCACAAGCGAAATTGCCCTGCTCTGTCTCTCCTCTCATTGACCCAGAGCGTGAGACGAAGCAGGAATCTGGAGCCTTGCCCAACCGCCGATCTGGAGAGAGGAAACGAGTTGCGCATCAGATAATGTGGAAATCGCAAATTGTTTCTGGTGAACCAGGTCGTCGTACCAGAGTTTGCCACCACCATTGGAATAGCGGGCCAGAGCCAGGAGTGAAAATCCATAAGGGGCTACGGCAACGTTATTCACGGTAACATCTGATGCACCAGGAGCTATGTCTGCAATGATCGTCTGATCGTATTGTGCATCAATACTAAGCTTCACCACTTGAAATGCTGTATTCACCTTCAACAATGTCAATGGCTGACCTTGGGCATCATATCCAATCATGCGACCAGCATCAATACGCAACATTTTAGATCCTACCCCGCCACTTCCTACTTCATAAAGTGCTGTTGGATTCGCCTTGCAACGATAATACACTATCGTGCCGCCCGGACTGAGCCAGAAGTCATAGGCAAGCAGGCAGTACTTCGCAGTTATGGGAGTTACTTCTCCCGTTGCCAGATTCATGCGATTGAATCCCGTCAACGCACTGGCATTTGCATACCCAACAAAGTAGAGATACCCATCACGATAAAAGCGCAGATCTGGAGCCTTGAAAGTGGATAAGACGGAAGTTGCAGTATGAGCATTCATATCCACTTTTTCGATACCCTCAGGTGTACTGATAAAGACAGAGGAATCATCGGTGCTCCAGAGTGCTGAACCACCTTTTCCATTTACGGTATAGAGGAGCGCGTTTTGTGGAGAGGACTGAAGATAGTATCTAGTCATACGCCCATCAAAAACATGATAGAGCACCTGATACCCATCGTGCGAAACACCATCAATAGTCGTAGCATAGGGCGATGAGGCTAACACGAGGCTTTTGCCTGTTATGGCATCGGTAACGATGATTTTTTTTTGTCCACCTTGTATCAACGCAATGATCACAGAAGACCAGGTAGTAGAATGAGTCACAGGAATAGTGGTACCCCTTATTTGAGGAGTATTGTTCATTCCACTCGTAGATGGCTGGCGCAATAACAACATATGGCTAAAAAGATTGAAAGATAACAGGATCACAGCTAATACTGCGACGAATGCCAGCAGATTTTGCGCAAGCCTCAGAGATCTTCGTGTAGATCGCTTCGGTCGGACGGCTCCATTTGCTGGCATGGTTGGAGAAACTTGCGCGACCTCTTCCGCAAGTCTACTATGACCATTGCCGGAGACAACTTCTTCAGGCGCATTCCTACGCTCACGAGCAATGGCCTGCATAATATGTGCAGTGGTTGAAGGAACCTTCTGTTCACTCTCAGAGAGGAAACGATGGATTTGTTGACGTTGTAGAGAACGCCTTATGCGTGCATGGGACAATATAAATGTACAGGTCGGACAGCCTGGGATATGCGTTTGTAGCTGCATCAGTAGTTGTCTGTCCTGGTCATTATCCATAGACGGACTATTTTTATCCAGATCCTCTAGTAGATCCTCGCAATGAACGCTGAATGGGCAAGAAGGAAGTGAATTATTATACGTTTCTGGCATTCCATCCTTCATCATTTTCCCTCTTGATCGAGATTTCGATAGAGACGTTGAAATGCCTGGCGGGCACGTGATAAACGACTGCGCACGGCGGAGAGGGATTCCTGCAACGTCTCCGCAATCTCTTTATATGAGTAGCCCTCTGCATCTAACAACAGGCACATCGCTGACGAGGATGGAAGCTGCGCCAGCACCCGTTGCACCATGTCAGATTCTACGATACGCTCCTCAAATCTCTCTTCGCTCACCAGATATTCCTCATTTGGCTCATCAAATACTTCGTCGCCCACCATTGGCTGTGAAAATGGAAGGATCATCACATGCTTGCGCTTTCGCCATTCGCTACGTACCTGGTTGAGTGCAATACGATATAACCAGGGAGCAAAGTGCAGTTCTTGTCCTTTCATCCGTGGCAGCGCACGGTAAGCTGCGAGAAACGTTTCCTGGCACAGATCCTGCGTCAGGTGGATATCATGTGTCATCGCATATATTACACGTCGGATGCGCGGCTCATAGTATATGACCAGAGCTTCAAACGCCTCAGTTGATCCCTGACAGGCTTCGAAAGTCAGACGCGACTCGTCTTCTACAGCGTTCATGTAACTCCATCAGTGGGTAGAGTCGCTATAATCAGCATCCTCTACTGATATCAATGTATATAACAACGATTTTGTCTCGTTAAGCAGAAATGAATATTTATTTGTATTGAGAAAATTATGTTCCCTATTACTAGTATGCAACAGAAGCCATAGAATGGCAGTGAAATAGATCACAATTTACCGATCTCCTCGTTCATCTTTCCCGCTCTTCTGATATCGGGTAAAGAGGAAGTGACCTTGACCCGTTTTCGTAGAGCCTTCGACAGTTGGAGCTGAGATATACCCATCTTGCCTGTTGCTCTGACCAGCTCAGGGGGCTTGTTTATCCGCAAAGGACGAGTGCCCAAGAGCCCACATCATAAATCGGTTTACGTATGTGGGCAGTCCAAACTGTCCAACCCCCTTGTCAGCCTCCTAATTGATTCTTACACTGTCTTGAAGAGCGCGTTCCGTGGGGATCGTGCCAATGGATAGGTGTAGGAGAAACCAGATGCTGATTGTAAACGACGACCTCCTCCGTCTCACAGGGATTTCGAGCCTGGAGGAACGGTGTAGCTACTGCTCCAGGCCATTGACTGCATCGTCGCTCATTATGAGCGAGTATGCAAAGCAAACCGTGTATCATATTGCCTGTGCGATCCAGCTTGCCACGGATATTTTGGTTGACCTCTACACCTTCTTTGTCATGACCAGGAGAACTGCTTGAGACATCTCAGCGAAACTGACTTCTTCAGGGGAAGAAAACCTGTTTTGCCTGTGAGAACGTAGAAAAAGGGCAAACCCAGCCTCAGTTATAGGGCACATCGTCCTTTTCCGTCACTTTCTCACTGAGAGGCCAGTGGCAGAAAATATCTTAAACCGAGATTTTCACGCAGAAGAGCCGAATAAGAAATGGGTCACAGATATTACGTCTATTCCGACAAAACAAGGATGGATGTATTTTGCCTTCGCTTCTTATTCGATTTTATCCTGGCTGTCCCCTGCAACCCGGCCTACGACGCACTACACGTAACTCCATTAAGAGTAAAGATTGTGGGACCGGTATCACTGCTCGTCCAGCTTCCATTGAACCCGAAATTGACCGTGCCGCCAGGGTTGATGGTCGCGTTGTACGAGGCATTGGTAATGCTGACCTGCTCGCCCGTCTGAGTGTAGGAGCCATTCCAGAGTTGCGTGATCTTCTGATCTCCCAGGAACGTGAACGCGAGCGTCCAGCCATTGATGGAGACAGCACCGTGATTGGTGACCACGACGTTCACGTTGAGACCTCCGGCCCATTGACTCGCCAACTGGTAGCTCACTTTACACGCTCCACTCCGAGGAGTGGTTGGGGAGATCTGCACAGTGGGGGTGGTCTGCGGGGGATTGATTTGCACAGCTATCGTGTCCGACCACCCTTGCTCATCCAAAGAAGAAAACTGGGCTCTCAGGTCGTATATACCTGGCTGTGTTGGAATCCAGGTGGCTTCGGTGAAATTCGTGGGTGAGGGAGTCAGGTAAGTGGTAGGACCATTTGGTTCTAAGATAGCGGTGAACCCAATATCACCACCCTCAAGTTCATCGTAGAGTGTGACCGTGAAAGGAATCTGTGCTGGTAAGGTATAAACGCCATTCGATGGACTGGTGATAACGATATTTACGAATGGAGGTAGTTGTGCAGTCGGAGTTCCATTTTCGACCCACACTCCGAGTCCCATTGAGGTTGCAACATTCCCAACGGTATCATAGGCTTTGGCTGTTACGAAATAGTCATTCGCAACAGACGGAGCCGTCCAGGTCATGGTGTAGCCCCCTGAAATGGGGTTCTTCTGGGAAGTACTCCCTATCAAGATGAGTGGAGGCGGATTGACGCCACCTGGGGAATAGTAGAACTCGACTTTGGCAATGGTTTCATTCGGACCGTACGTTGTGACTAAAGCTTTCAGACCGATTGATGAGCCTGGAGAAACGACGGAGGGATCTTCTGGCGAGATCAGATCTACGGCAAGATGTGTATACGTTGTGGGCGAGGTTGCTGATGCAGCGGAGGTCTGGCCTCCAGAAGTAAACAGCCATGCGAAACTGAGAGCAACAATCGTCATCACTAGAAAAGCAGCAACGAGCTTTTTCGGAGAGAGGACGTGTTGCTTGCGAGAGCCTGGAGAGGGATTTTCCTTCATGAGAGATCTCTTCCTTCCCTGGATAGATGCTTTCTTAATCAGGTAGAATAATCAGGTATAGCACGCGTTCCATTACGCATCCTAAATGAGATTATACCTTTTATGACCGCAGAAATCTATAGCAAAGCCAGTCAATTGGAACAAATCAACGTCCCCCATTACCTTTGTTTCTTCTGCCATCACCTCGAATGGCCTGTGAAACGGCTCTAGAGGCTTATGATAGATTTTTGTACAAATCCTAGCCACACCTCATCATACCTTAAAGCAGGAGAAGGGGCAATGCTATGACCTTAGAGGAGATACGAAAACAGCTAGAGCAGTTGAGCTTTGAGCATTCTCAACTGGTAAAGCCTGATGAGATGAAAAATACGCTTCACAAAGGACTACCCGATGATCGAGCGGCTGTAAGTGTGGCAATGGCTCTTAATCCGACGATGATCACATGGGAAGAACACCGCCGCAAAATAGCTGAGATAGAAGCACATCTCAACTTTGACTTTGGGGTTGTCTGGTGGGAGCGGTCTGTTGAGGGAGTTGTGATCTCCAGGAGCTATGCGCTCATTCCCCTGAATGAAGGATCGATGAAGGCGAAAAGGGAAGCAAAAGAAATGTAAGGGAGGAGGCTTTATCCAATTGCATCGATGACCGACAGCGGGAGTTGGCGTGCAAGGGGGATAAGGTTGTTCCGTTTCTTGCTCCACTAATATGTGATAACGGGCGTCCACGCAATGGACATACGTTCAAATAACACCTGTTTCGTTATCCTTATTTCATAGGCATGTTTCGACGAGCTTTCGCAAACAGCACCTTCAACAATGGTTTATGCCACCATTTCGCAGGCATAGAGAGGAAAAACAGTGGATTTTCGCTTAACTGATGAACAGCAGATGGTCAAAGAGACGGTGCGCTCTTTCGTCAAGAGGGAACTCCTTCCTCTAGAAGGTGAAGTGTTGCGCAATGAACGAGAAGGACGCCCTGGTATCGAGCGCTCTCAGTTGCGCCAGTTGCAGCTTAAAGCAAAAGAACTGGGCTTCTGGGGCATCAATACTCCCGAAGAGTATGGCGGCGCTAACCTGGGTCCGGTGATGTCTGCGATTGTTGGCATAGAGCTGGCTCGCACATTCGTCCCGTTTACCTTTGGTGGCTATGCCGACAATATTCTTTACCGCTGCAACGAGGAACAGAAGCAGCAATATCTGCTCCCAACGATCAACGGCGACCGCCGCTCTTGTTTCGCGTTGACAGAGCCGGGAGCAGGTTCTGATGCTGCAAATATTCAGATGCCTGCGGTGAAAGATGGTGATTATTGGGTGCTCAATGGTGAAAAAATCTTTATTACTAATGGCAACGAGGCCGACTTTGCCATGGTTTTTGCCGTCACCGACAGAGAAAAGGGTGCTCACGGTGGCGTAACCTGCTTCCTGGTCGATCGCGAGATGGGATGGCGCTCCAGCTATATTCCAACCATGGGTGAATGGGGACCAGCTTCATTGTATTTTGAGAATGTGCGCGTACCCGAGAAAAATATTCTGGGCGAACTGAACCAGGGCTTTAATCTTGGCATGCAATGGATCGGCGCTGGTCGTTGGAGTATCGCCTGCCGGGCCGTGGGTGCCGCTGAGCGACTCCTGCAAATGGGCATTGATTATTCGAAGCAGCGCGTGACGTTTGGCAAACCAATTGCTGAGCGGCAGGCTATCCAATGGATGATTGCCGACTCCCACGTCGAAATTGAGGCCACCCGCTGGCTCGCATTGCACGCGGCATGGTTGGCCGAACAGGGCGAGGACACACGTCACGCCGCCTCAATCGCCAAACTCTATGGCGCAACGATGGCAAACAAAGTAGCTGATCGCGTATTACAAATTCATGGCGGCATGGGGTACACCAAGGAACTTCCTATTGAGCGCTGGTATCGTGAATTGCGCCTCTTCCGTATCTTTGAAGGGACCGATGAGATCCAACACTATATCATTGCACGCAACCTGCTGCGTGGCTATGTCCGTGTTGGGGAGGGCCTGTAAATGGTTTCTTCTGCCCGCGCGGCAATCGTTGGAGTGGCCGAGTCCGATCTGGGTCGCACTCCTAAGAAGACCGTCCTTCAGCTCCAGGCACAGGCCGCCAGAGAGGCGCTTGACGATGCAGGATTGCGCTTTGATGATGTGGATGCGCTCTTCTGTGCTGGCAACTGGGCATGGTCCACAAACCTTATGCTCGCGGAGTACCTGGGCATTCAACCAGCCTATACCGACTCTACGAACATCGGAGGCTCTTCTTTTGAGGCCCATATCGAGCATGCGGCTGCAGGCATCGAAGCTGGACTCTTCAATGTCGCGCTCATCACGTATGGCAGCACGCAACGTTCTGATCGCTACCGTGGACGTGAGACGCCTTTTTTCCGGCTCACGGAGCAGTACGAAGGTCCCTTTGGATTGCCAACTCCCGTTGGAGCCTATGCGCTGGCTGCGATGCGGCATATGGCTGAATACGGTACGACGAGCCAACAACTGGCCGAGGTCGCGGTTGCTACGCGCAAGTGGGCAATGCTCAATGAGAAGGCGATGATGCGGGAGCCGATCACCATTGAGGATGTGCTGAACTCACGTTGGATTGCGGAGCCGCTCCATCTGCTCGATTGTTGCCTGGTTACCGATGGAGGCGGAGCTGTTGTCGTTACCTCTGCTGAGCGTGCACGACACACTCGTAAAGCGCCAGTGTGGATACTTGGGCACGGTGAGGCCCATACCCATAACACGATTATGAATATGCCAGATCTTGCAGTACACCAGGCCGCTGTTGCCTCGGGTCGCCGGGCTTTTGCAATGGCCGGTCTCACTCCAGCCGATATCGATGTTGCAGAAATCTATGACTCCTTCACTATTACCGTACTCCTCACCCTGGAGGCGCTCGGATTTTGCGCACAGGGCGAAGGCGGTGCCTTTGTGAGTGGACAGCGTACCGCTCCGGGTGGTCCGTTCCCGATGAACACGAATGGAGGCGGCCTCTCCTTTACGCATCCTGGCATGTACGGCATCTTCCTGCTCATCGAAGCGACAAGACAATTGCGTGGCGAATGTGGTGCGCGACAGGTCGAGGGAGCACGCCTCGCCCTCGCCCACGGCACAGGGGGGGTGCTTTCATCAGCGGCAACAGTTCTGCTCGGAAAGGATTGATACCTTATGTCAGCACAAATTCCACAACCTCTGCTCGATAGCGACTCGCGCATATACTGGGAGGGACTGGCAAGGAGTGAATTGCGTATCCAACGCTGTAACGCTTGCTCTCGCCATGTCTTTTACCCACGCTCAATCTGCCCACATTGCTTCTCGGATCAGCTCTCGTGGGTAACCGCAACAGGCAAAGGTACAATCTATTCGTATACGGTGGTACATCAGGCATATGGACCGTTTGCCGATGGAGTTCCTTTCATTATCGCGCTTGTCACCTTGACCGAGGGCGTCCGTATGATGACACGCATCGTTGAGGCCTCACATGAGTTGGTCAACATCGGTGCACCAGTACACGTTACCTTCGCACGCGTCGATGAGAAGATCACGCTGCCGTATTTCCAGTTGGATGAAGAGATAGCAACCGATAGCGTTTCGCAAGGTAAATAGATGAGGTAAAAGCTATGTCCACAATACAGCATATAGCGCCAGAACGCCTTCATACGTTTCTTCATCCCCGGAGTATCGTCCTGGTAGGGGCAACCGATAACTCCCGTTGGTCGCTCTGTACCTTTGAAAATCTGAAACGCTTTGCCTTTTCTGGCCCAATTGCTCTCGTCAATCCCAATCGTGAGATGGTGCACGGTGAACGTGCTCTCAAGTCGCTGAGAGATTTGTCCGAGCCTGCCGATCTCGCCTTCATTATGGTTCCAACGAGCCAGGTGCTCTCAGTAGTGAAAGAGGCTGCTGAGATGGGCACGCGGCAGTTTATCGTGCTCACGTCCGGCTTCAGCGAGATGGGTGCAGAGGGTATGCAGCTTGAATATGACCTGCTTACCTTCGCGCGAAAACATGATCTGCTCATTCTAGGTCCGAACGGGAACGGTTTTATCAACGTGACAGACCAGATTACTCCTTATGGCCTCCCTCTCGCACCCCCACTGACTCCTGGTTCGGTCGGTGTAGTGCTGCAAAGCGGAGCGCTGGCGAGTGCAGTCATGGCCTTTGCTCAAGCACATGCGATCGGACTGAGCTTGCTCGTTTCGATGGGAAACGAAAGTATGCTCTCCGTCACCGATGTGGTGGACTACCTTCTTGAAGACGATGCAACGCGCTGTATTGCCCTTTTTCTGGAAAGTATTCGCCAGCCAGAAGAGTTGCGCCGCGTCGCCAATAAGGCGCGTGAGCGCCGCAAACCAATCATTGCCCTGAAGATTGGTCGCAGCGAGACAAGCGCACGCACTGCATTAGCCCATACAGGTGCGCTCGTTGGCAATGATGCAGTAAACGATGCGGCTTTGCGACAACTTGGCATCATCCGTGTCCATTCGCTCGAAGATCTGCTCATCACCGCTGGCCTCGCCAGTTCCGTTGGAGAGTTGCCAGGTCGTCGCATGGCCGTAGTTACCCCCTCTGGTGGCGCATGTGACATACTTTCAGATCTGGCGCAGGATAAAGGTATTTCCTTGCCAGAATTTGCCCCGGAGACGATGGCGCAACTTCAGACCGTTCTTCCATCCTTCTCGACGCCCCACAATCCGCTTGATGTAACTGGTTACATTGTAGTGGATGCAACATTGCAACAACGTGCGCTCGCAGTGGTAACAAGCGATCCAAATATCGATTTTATTCTGAACCTTGTGAGCATTGATGGATCCCTTCCGCCTACTCCGGTGCAGTTGGCGACGACCCTCCAGTTGTACGATCGGCTTGCGGAGACTATTCGTGCATCGCAGTATCCAGTTGTGCTCGTCTCTAACACCTGCCTTGACCTCACGCCAACCAGTCGCCGAATCATAGAACGTACAGGCTTACACTTTGTTGCAGGTATAGAGCATGGAATGCACGCGCTTGCTCACCTTCTCTGGTGGTCGGAATACATACGTACACCAATGAAAATAACGCAAGAGGAACAGCTACTCCCGGCCCCAAACATTGTGTTTCCACAGATAGGCAACTGGTCTGAAGTCCAGGCTCGCACACTCTTGCAGGAGGCTAACATTCCGGTAATCCCTGCCATGCTTGCCACTTCCGCTGAAGAGGCGGTACAGGCCACACGTTCACTCGGGCTACCAGTTGCGATGAAGATTCAATCTGCCAGAATCGCGCACAAGAGCGATGTGGGAGGCGTCGCGCTCCACCTGGATTCCGAAGACGCGGTTCGGCAAAGTTTTCGTTCCATGATGCAGCAAGTCCAGGCCGCATGTCCCATGGCAAAGATCGACGGTATCCTGGTGAGTCCAATGCGCTCTGCAGGAATAGAACTGCTCGTAGGCGTTATACGCGATGCTCTCTGGGGACCTGTATTAACACTCGGCCTCGGTGGCACCTGGACAGAGGCACTTAATGATATAGCAATACGTGTACTCCCAATTCAGCGCCACCATGTTGAGACGATGCTCGACGAGTTGCGCGGTAGCACTCTCCTGCGTGGAGACCGTGGGCATACTCCTATTGATATTCATGCAGTAAGCGATGTAATCTATAGAATTAGTATGCTCGCCCTCACATTGGGTCCTCAATTGACCGCACTTGAAATCAACCCACTTTGGGTGAACGGATCGCACATTGAAGCTCTCGATGCCCTGGTAACCTGGCAAGAAGAAACTCAATAATGTGTTGAGAGAACAATATGGTAAGGGCGCAGTTCACAAGCCCGTCTGGTTCATCAACACATACGGCTTACAATATATATACATAAGGAGGAAAAATCATGGGAAGACTTGATGGACGCGTAGCATTTGTCACCGGAGCAGGAAGAGGCATTGGCGCGGCAACAGCCATTCGCCTGGCTGAAGAAGGAGCAAGCGTCGCACTTGCAGATATCGATACCGAAGGCTGTACGCGCGTATCTTCTGAAATAGAGCAATTGCATGCACAGGCATTAGTGGTACCCTGTAATGTCACAGATAAGGAGATGGTCGAAAGCGCCATGCAACAAACGGTTGAGCGCTTTGGACAATTAGATATTCTGGTCAACAACGCAGGCGTGTTACGCGATAATTTGCTCTTTAAGATGACCGATGACGACTGGGACACAGTGATGAACGTTCATCTACGCGGTGCATTTCTCTGTAGCCGGGCCGCCCAGGCTTATATGACCAAAAAGAGATACGGACGCATTATTTCACTTTCTTCGACATCCGCTCTGGGCAATCGCGGTCAGAGCAACTACTCTACCGCAAAGGCTGGTCTTCAGGGCCTGACACGTACGCTCGCTATCGAACTCGGTCCCTTTGGCATCACAGCAAACGCCGTTGCGCCCGGCTTCATCGATACCGAAATGACACGAGCAACCGCACAACGCCAGGGACTCGATCCACAGGCAAGCATTGAGGCGGCCTCGAAAGTTATTCCAGTCAGACGCGTAGGGCAACCACGCGATGTTGCCAACGTCATCTGCTTCCTCGCGTCAGAAGAATCCAGCTATGTCAGTGGTCAGATTATCTATGTAGCAGGTGGTCCTCGCTCGTGAATTCTGATCTGGACGAGCTTTTTATCACCGATGCTAGAAAGCTCGTACTCAGGCTCACTGCTATGTCTTTATGAAATGAGCAAAGGAGTTCTGGAAATGTTTGATACAAGTAAGATTGGTCAGAGCTTTGCTTCCTTTACAATTGAGGTGCAGCGGAACAAGATTGACGAACTGACAACCGCTATCGGTGACGATAATCCTATCTATCATAGCCGCGAGGCCGCGCAGGCCACCGGTTTACCTGATGTGCCTCTATCACCGACATCACCTACCCTCTTCAACTTCTGGAGTGCCAGAACAAGAGGAAACAGCCTGGCGAGTCTGGGCATCGACGTACGGCGCATCCTTCATGGCGAAGAGGAGTATGAATATCTGACTCCTATCTACCCTGGAGATGTCTTGACCGGAACCTCGACGTTCCTCGATGGCAAGACACGCCAGGGAAAAGATGGCTCCTCAATGGATATCATCACCACCGAAACCCGTTATCATAACCAGCACGACCAGCCTGTCCTGAATGCAAGAACAACAATTGTTGTGCGTGGATAATAAAATTTTAAGTAAGAAGGAGCGTAACCTATGACTACCCAGGCAAGAACAACACGATACTTTGAAGAGGTCAAAGTCGGTGACGCGATTCCACCACTCACGAAAGATCCCGTCACACATCTGCAATTGGTACGCTATGCCGGCGCATCCGGCGACTTTAATCCGCTCCATACCGATCCTAAGGTCGGTGAGATGATTGGTACCGGCGGCATCATTGCTCACGGAATGCTCATTATGGGTTTTGTTGGACAGATGTTGAGCGACTTTATTGAGCCGCAAGCGCTGCGGAAATTTGGTGTACGCTTCAAAGGCATGACCCACCTGGGCGATGTTATCACCTGCACCGGCACCATCACCGAAAAATATGAGGCTGACGGAGAAGGACGCATCGCTGGTAAGGTACAGGCCACAGATCAAACAGGTGATGTTAAAGTCATAGGTACATTTGTAGCTACATTGCCGAAGCGTCAGGCATAGTGTGCCAGTTCTATAAGAAAGATCAGGAGAAGTTTCCATGACAGTACAACCTCGTCGGACCTATACCACCCTGAGCAGTCATGGCCTGCGCCACGACATTCTTCCCATGCGGCTCTACCATAAGGCGAAAAAACTTGGGATATGGGACCCACGTGACATTGATCTGACTCAGGATATTCAGGATTGGCAAAGCTTCTCCGTCGGGAAAAGGGAGCGCATGCGCGGCCTGCTTATTGCATTCCAGGCCGGCGAGGAAGCCGTCACGCTCGATCTACTTCCCCTTATCATGACGATTGCTCGTGAAGGACGACTCGAAGAAGAGATGTTCTTGACTACTTTCTTATGGGAAGAAGCCAAGCATACCGAATTTTTCAGACGCATCCTGGATGAAGTATTGCAGGAGCATCGTGATCTCCATCAGCCGCCTTCCGAGAACAACGAGCGCGACCTGTTCGGCACCGATCTGACTCACGATATGAATATTTTGTTGACCGATCCTTCACCAGCCAACCAGGCGCGGGCTTCAGTCATTTACAATATGATTATCGAGGGGGTGCTTGCAGAGACAGGCTATCATAGTTTCTTCACAATGCTCGATAAAACTAACGCGATGCCAGGACTCAAGCAAGGCATAAGCCTCATTAAACGCGACGAGTCCCGCCACATCGCCTATGGCGTGTTTTTGATTTCACGCCTGGTTGCAGAGGATGCATCCCTCTGGCCCATCGTCGAGGGACGCATGCAGGAACTTTTTGCCTATATAGAGAATAGCCAGCAGCAAAATGGAACTACTGACGAATTCCGTGATTACGCGAGAAAACAGTTCCAGAAACGCCTGGCCCGTATCGGACGCGCTCGCAACCAGAGCCTGGAGCAGGTATACAAAACTGCCGAGAGCGATGACACCAATGACTGAACCTATCTCACTGCCTTCCTACTGGCACCATACAGCGCCTCACCCGCCTTCGGCTTCTCATCTCCCTTCACACGCTGATGTCGTTGTGATTGGAGGCGGATTACTCGGTGCTGCAACCTGCTACTGGCTCGCACGGGCGAAAGTTTCCGTCGTTTTACTGGAGCAAACGGCATTCGCAGCCGGGGCAACGGGGCGCAATGGCGGCTTCGTCTCCATTGGCCCTGCTGAAGCCTATTCGCAGGCAATCACCCATTTTGGACACGAAACCGCACAGGCTGTTCTCAAAGTGACCCGTGAAAATCGAGCACTGGTGCGCCAGGTAATCGCAGAAGAGGGCATTGCGTGTGACTATCGCGAACCAGGACACCTTCACCTGGCACTCGATGAAGAGCAACTCAGCACTCTTGCACACAGTAGTCTCGTCCTTCAACAGGATGGCGTTCCAACGACTCTCCTTGCACGGGAGCAGGTGCAAGAATATATCCAGACCCCACTGGGACCGCGTATTCTAGGAGGACTCTTCACTCCAGAGATGGGATTGGTTCATCCAGTGAAGCTGGTACAAGGTTTCACTGCGGCGGCTCAGCGTTCTGGCGCTCACATGGTTACTACAACTGCTCTACACCTTTCTCCTGATGGAGAGAATGTTCGTATCCAGACGACACAGGGAACGATTAACGCTGAGAATGTCATCGTTGCAACTAATGCATGGATCAGTGAGTTGCTTCCTCAGATGAAAAAGCTTGTGATATCGGTCCGTGGTCAGGTACTCGCGTATCATCCACTACCCCCTCTTTTTTCTCCAGGCATCGGCGCAGATCTTTCTGGCTCGGGAGAGTACTGGCAACAGACACCGGATGGCAGTATTGTGCTTGGAGGATGCCGTACGGTTGCAGAACATCATGATAGAGGTGTCCACGTAAGTCAACCAACACCATCCGTACAAAATGCGCTAGAACAAGTCTTTCCGCAATTGTTCCCTCATCTGATGGGACTACGTGTCGCCCGTCGCTGGGCTGGGCTTATGGCATTTACCCCCGACTTGCTTCCAATCGCAGACCGGATTCCTGATCTCCCCAATACCTGGGTTGTCGGCGGCTTCAGTGGTCATGGCATGCCCTTCGGACTACGGCTTGGGCAGTTACTTGCTGAAGCGGTCACAACAAGCCATCCTCCTGAAGCTTTGCATCCATTCCAGATAGATCGCCCGACGCTCAAACACCTCTGAAAAATTTATGGACTCGGCTCAGATGTCGCAGAGATCTACTTCGTCTTCACCCTTCCACAAACACGGGGGCGTGGCGTTGGAGCAATTTACAACTGAACCAGATCTCCACTCAGCAACTAATCATCCTCTCCAACTTTATGGAGCGCAACCTCCTCCACCACATCGTACGCCTTCGCCAGCACCGTCGTCAGATTCTCTCCTCTGATCGCAAACGGCGCGGCACCTAACCTTTTCAGAATTGCTTTATCAACCGATGGATCGTGCGGATTGATCGCGAAATTGTCCAGTTCCTCACCAGCCTGCCAGAACCCTTCAAGCGTCTCTTCGATCAGTTGCGGCTTCTTCTCTACGTTCGTGTGGGCACTGGCATCTGTCAACACTTCTCCACTCGGTAGCGCCTCGACTCGCTTCTCTCTGAGCGCCTTGATGATCTCTTCTTTTGTGCGACCACGTAGCTTGAAAAGTCAAAAAGGGGTCTTCATCAAAACGTTCAGCCAGAATGTAGTAGACGGCGGCGATGTGTTTGCAGGGATTGGCCCAGTCGGGACAGGAGCAACTCGGTCTGCAGGTCTTCCTGCGTCGTTGGGAAAAGGGAGAGATGTGACTACCTGAAATGCCTCCTCGATATTTGGCGGCATCTCTCCCGCAAGAAGTTTGGCTGCAAAGATCGCCTGGGAAGACATCGCGTCCGTTACCTGCTCCCAATCCTGATCGGAGAGTGGATGCAGGCGAATCTTAATCGAGTAGGGCTTTTCCATCGATCCCTGCACCTTTGCTTTGACAAGACCAGTCTCAATATCTATCGAGAGTACCTGCCCCTGACGCGCATAGGAACGCCCACGAGTGAGGCGAGTGCCCATTCCAAGCGATTCCAGCACATTGACCCAGCGTCGCGACCACCATGTTTCACCAATTGCACCCCGGTCGCTACGTGCCTTAATGCCTCCTGCGACTTTACGTGGGCGGTTCTCAGAATAGTAGTTCCATTCGTAATCATACCTGCGGCCCATTTTGTTACTCTCCTACCGCCTCTCGACTCAACTGGAACAAAGACTTGAGCTGCTCCGTCGACATCTCGGTTAACCAGCTTTCACCGCTGCCCACAATGCTCTCGGCCAATACTTTCTTCTGCTCGATCATCTGATCGATGCGCTCCTCCAATGTCCCAATACATACAAATTTATGGACCTGCACATTCTTTGTCTGCCCGATACGAAATGCTCTATCGGTCGCCTGATTCTCAACTGCTGGATTCCACCAGCGATCAAAGTGGAAGACATGATTGGCCGCCGTAAGATTGAGGCCAACTCCGCCAGCCTTCAACGAAAGAATGAATATCGGCGCACCCCGTCGTTCTTCCTGGAAGCGCTGCACCATGATATCGCGCTGCTTCTTGGACGTGCTTCCATGTAAGAATAGAATCTCACATCCAAAGCGCTCTTGCAAGTACTGCTGTAGAAGATGCCCCATCTCGGCATATTGCGTAAAGATCAACGCCTTCTCACCTCCCTCCAATACCTCTTCCACCATCTCTTCCAGACGTGCCAGCTTGCCCGAACGACGTGGAAGACTACTCTTATCACTTAAGAAATGGGCGGGATGATTACAGACCTGCTTCAGTTTTGTCAATGCCGCCAGAATCAACCCTTTGCGCTCCAGACCATCCGCCAGTTCGATCTTCTCCATCATCTCCTTCACTACCGCCTCGTAGAGCGATGCCTGCTCCTGCGTCAGATTGCAGAAGACGTTCATCTCCATCTTATCTGGCAGATCCTGAATAATGGTCTTATCGGTCTTCAAACGACGCAACACAAAGGGTTGGATCAAACGCTTGAGCGTTCCCGACTTTTCCGCGTTATGATAGCGCTCAATCGGAATCGCAAAGTTACTATGAAAATCTTTCCCCGAACCAAGATAGCCCGGATTGAGGAACTCCATAATCGACCACAATTCGGACAGGCGATTTTCGACTGGCGTTCCCGTCAATGCAATCTTATGTCTCGCCTGCAACTGCTTAATGGCCTGCGTCTGCTTGGCCGTCTCATTTTTGATGTTCTGCGCCTCGTCAACCACCACATTTTCCCACTCAACCGTCATAAGATGCTCTTTATCACGCAGAGCCAGTGCATAAGTAGTGATCACAACATCATGTTTCTGCGCCTCTTCCGCAAACGCCTAGTCGGAAAGTCGCTCCGGCCCATAGTGGATCATAACATTGAGCGATGGCCCGAAACGTTGTAGCTCTTTTTGCCAGTTGCCAACAATAGACATGGGGCAGATGAGTAATGTTGGGCCAGGGTAGGTTTCTTGGGATCTGTTTGCTTTTCGCGTTCATGAAGCAATAGCGTGATAAGCTGTATCGTTTTCCCCAGTCCCATGCTATCCGCCAGGCAAGCACCAAACCCGAATTCCTTCAAAAACGCCAGCCACGAAACGCCCTTCAATTGATATGGGCGAAGTTTCCCCTGGAATGTTGCAGGCACCTCGATATCGGAGAGTGGAACATTCTGCGAGAGACGGTCCAATGCATCTTGAATCCAACCTTCAGCCTCAATATCCACGTACAGGTAGCCCCATCTCGGCGGTACCCTGCGCCCAGGCCAATGCGAAAGGCATCACCCAGCGACATATCTTTTTTCGTCTGTTTCTTTTTGAAGAAGGCAATGGCCGCTTCAATCTGCTCTGGACGTAGCTCAACCCATTGGCCGCGTATCTTGATCAGCGGCTGCTTCAGGTTCACCAGTTTCTCGAACTCTCTGGCCGAAAGTGTCGCATCACCAATCGCGATCTGCCACTGATAGTCCACGAGGCTATCCAGACCCATCAAGCTATTTGCTGATACTGTACCCACTTTCGGTTTCACGCGTAGTTTGACGCCCACACGCGCATTCGGTTTCTGCCACCATGGCGGAACGAGGACGCCGAAGCCGCTCTGTTCCAGCAATGGGGCCGACTCGCGTAGAAAGGCATATGCCTGCTCAGTGTTTAATTCCAGTTGCTGCGGATGGGCAGTCTTGAGGCTCTCTTCAATCACCGGGAAGAGGCGTGATGCCTTTCCCAGATCGGCCAGCAGGCGCTCCTGCGGATTCTCAAATTTGCGCTTGAGAAAGGTAAGCGTACTGGAGCGCTCCGTCCAGACGTTCTCAGCGGGCACGAGCAGGCTACGATCGTCGTTGGCTTGCAGATGGAAGCTGACGTGCCAATCTGTGCTCTGCTCGTCTTCATCGCCTGGTGGATCGAGGCGGAAGCAGGTGCGGAAGGCAGCTCCGGCATCGACTGTCTGCAAGATGATTAAGCCAGTTATGAAGTTCGCTAGAGAATTGCTTGCCTGCAGCAGCTGGTGCCGTAAAGGTGGCTATCCGCGCTGGAGAGCGCCTGCACCCATTGTTCTTGCAGGAGTTTGACGCACCATTCCGCTTGCCCTGGTAGTAATGACTGTGCAGAGAGGCTCTCGCGCACAAATGCATCCACGCTCTGATTGAGAAAATGCTGCACGAGTATTTGGTAAAAGCGATACGTCTCTCTCTTCAGGGGCACAAATGACCAGCAGATCGGAGGCATCTGACGTGCAATTCGTTGCATCCGTTCTCCGTCCTCTGGCGACAGAAAAACTTCCCAATCAGCACGACAGGTCACGGTGCGTCCTTGCGCAACTTCGTGCAGAGCCGGAACAAAACACTGCCGGGTCAACAACTCCAGGCAGAACCGCGCTGCCTCAATCCAGAAGCGGAGATCACTACCATATGCTATTCCCAGCAGGTGGACGATCTGGCAGGGCAAGCAAAAAATCCAGGGCGTTCCCTGCATCGAAGCGCCGCCGTTACCATATACCACCATCTGAAACTCGGCCTGTGTTAGTGTCCCTGGTTGCGACAGCACGAGTTCAGGCGAAGGAAATGGCTCTTTTGCGTTGAAGGGCAGGCGCGATCGTCAATGTATCCGTCTCTGCATTCTGAATATGGAGATCGCCGGGCAACTCTCCAAGCCGCTTCCACCAGATCGTCACGGGTGAGCGCGAAAGGATGGAGCCGGGGCTTTTGTGTTTCAGTTTATTTTGTACGTGCGTCCGGCATCAGTTTTTGCCATATTTGATGTCTCTGCCCAGAGATGGAGTTTGCCAGACTCGTGAGTATGCCAGATGAGCATGTAGTACTATCAAAACTGTCTTTCCTCGTCAACAATAGTGTATAAAATTGAGCTGTATTCTTCTGCTCTTATTCGGGGAGTCTCTGCTAACGACGACTTGACCTCTATAAAGCGTGCAAGGATAAAGATAAGGTCGGAGAGGCGATTGAGATAGCGCACCACTTCGCTATTTTGAATAACACCATCATGCAGTAATTTTACGGCCATACGCTCCGCACGGCGAATAATCGTACGTGCCAGGTCGAGGGCCGCTCCATCAAGCGTATCACCGGGAATAATAAACTTATTCGGAATCTCCACCTCACGCTTTGAGTTGCTTCTTCTACCACCTCCAGACGTTTTACATGCTCACTGGTGATAGAGAGGCCCATTTTCTCATAGTTTTCCGCGTGGCGTTGCCAGTTCACCCATCAAGAGATATAGTTCCTGCTGCAACCTGTAGATAATCGCTTTGACGTTCTGATCTTGAGCTATCGCACGGGCCAACCCAAGCGCCGATGTAGCCTCATCTACCGTCCCAAATGTATCGGGGCGGGGATCATATTTGGGAACGCGTTGCTCTCCAAGTAATCCTGTATAGCCAGTATCACCAGTACCCGTCGTAACTTTCGCCATAATCACCTCACAGTAGATCTAAGCAAACACCTGTGCTTTTTCCCTTACTCTCTAGTATACATCTCGTGGTGGAAAAGTGGAAATGCTATCCAGTATACCTATACGCACGGCTGACGCGCCGCCAGTCCAGTTCGCGACCACGCACAGGACGCTCTTCATCCATCTGGCTCCAATTTGTTCGTTGCCAGGAAGCGACGACGCAAATTTGAGAGATCAATCTGCTCGTCAGGGGGAAAGAACGCCCGGTAGAGCAAGACGGCCTCGGCAACGTCAGGATCTGGTCTCCAACTGGGAGGCTCTTTAATCGCGCTAAGTGGAAGCGTCTGTTTGCTTTCTTCTGGCGATGCCATCCCTTCTCGCCACCATGTCGTCTCGGCATTCAGCAATCGGCATTGTACTCATATCCGCAAGGTAACGCAGTATAATCTCTGGATTGCGCTGCACCTGGGAGCGTAATGTGTTCAACGCCGTTAGCAAGTCCCGGTTGCACATTGGCATCAAGAGGATACTGGCCCGACTCAATATCGATCACAGGCACCCATTTCACATGTAAGCTTGGTACTGGCTGCATCCGCAAATTGGGGCGTAGCTCATCGCGATTGGCACGCAATAAAATACTATGGATGAGCGAGACCGCTGCTCCCTGCTCGGTACTACCCCATACATACACCTGTTGCTCCTGCCAACCAGCCTTTAATTGGAGAAGAGAGGCGGCATCCGGCCACATGAGTAAGCGCATCCACAATGCGTTCTACCGCATCCGTCACCGACTCCGTTCCCAGCACCAGGCGCATTGGAGGCACCCCATGGGCCATCACGTAATAGCATCCATAACGACCAGTCTCGTATCGCGAATGTTGCGATGCTTGCAGTCACAATCAAGTCGGCGCGGAACTGCATCACGAGCTGGCTGAGAAGAAATTGGCGTATTTGGTCTGGATAGAATACTCATAAATAGCACCGCTTCCACATAATGCTGTCTTCTCTTCTAACTTAGAAAGAACGGGAAAAAACAAAAAGGCGCTCAAGTTGAGCGCCCTGCTATATAATATGTACCGCTTCTTGCTTTAGCGCCCAAAGATGAACATGGAGTCCCATAGCAAAAGCAGCAGAGATTATCGCGGCAACCAGCACCTGAAGCCTGAGCAAACGATAGCGAGCAGTAACTTTACGGCGGTCCACAGCTATAGCTTTCGCACCACTTGATCGTCGCATCTGAGTTTGTTTTTCCATATGTCTATTTTCCCCTTGCTGAAAGAGTAGGGAGGGTAAGCCTACATCTAACTACTATAATATATACGCTCCAGACTGGCTTTTAGTTGTAGTTACACTAACTATACCCGATAGCTAGCATAAAAGCAACACGAAACGCAGCAAATCTGTGAAAAGATGTTCTCAACTCTTCATTCGAGTAATTGTTTGGAGTTTGCAATACTAATGTCCTGGTAAAATCATGTTCTATTTGCATTCACATCTTTGTATTGCTATAATTACTTCTATTAATAGGCTAATAAGCTTTTCCCCCAGAGCTTTTTCCTGCCTATGACTTGTAAAAAAGGAGGTGCTCTTCCCTTCTGCCTTTGTCAGGTCGCGCTCGACCTGATCCAAGGCCGTATTGGAATGAGCTCCAAAAACATCTATGAAGAAAGATCCAAATGCTGGGGCTTTTTGTCTTGCTTGCTTTCTCAATCGTATTTCCCCTCGCTATTTTCCGACGCCGTTCTCACCACCATTGCTATTTTTACTTTAATCATGATGGCGGCGGCAACCGGATGGAACCTCTTCTCCGGCTATACACGTTATCTTTCTCTTGGGCACGCTACATTTTATGGGCTGGGAGCCTATATGTCTGGCGTCAGTGTGTCAGATTTGGCATCTTCCAGGGAGGCTTTCTCCCCTTGCTCCTGCTTCCACTCATTGGTCTGGTAACAGGCTTATGCTCCATTCCTCTTGGTTGGATCGCTCTACAAACCAGGCACTATACGTTTATCGTGATCACGATTGCTATTTTCTCACTGATGTCTCTGCTTCCCAACCTCTTGAGCGGGTATCATCACGCAGCTACAAC
Organism: uncultured Chloroflexia bacterium; assembly: GCA_963731415.1. GTDB lineage: Bacteria > Chloroflexota > Ktedonobacteria > Ktedonobacterales > Ktedonobacteraceae > JACDAE01. The sequence goes on along the minus strand of CAVSVN010000005.1, from coordinate 693,538 downwards.
CAGTTTATTTTCCTATTCCGCCATGGGACGCTGACATATTTAACTTCCCTTTTTACTATACTGCTCTCCTTTTGTTCTTCTGTGCTCTCGCTGTTTCCTGGGCAATACGCTCCTCAAAATTTGGACTCTGCCTCCTCGCCATTGGTGATGATGAAGACCGCGCACTGGGACTTGGAAACAAAACACTCCATCATAAACTGATAGCCTGGACCATCTCAGCTATTTTTGTTGGTATGGCAGGAGCGCTCAATGCCTACTATCTTGGTTTACTTGACTCCCAATCTGCTTTCAGTCGCAGCTTTAATGTTGCTCTTCCCGTCACTGCATTCATAGGAGGAGTAGGAACACTAACAGGTCCACTTCTTGGGGCTATCATTACAGTACCGCTCCAACAATATTTGACCTTGCAATATGGGAATACACCGGGATTGGATCTCATCCTCTATGGAGTATTATTGCTCGTGGTCATCCTCCTCTTGCCACAAGGAATAGGGCCGATCATTCAGAAGCATGTTCTCACAAGAATTGCGTTCTTTAAAAATGGGGGTCGCAACAGTCTACCTACACTGGCCTTCAATGACTTTCCTGAAATTCCTGCATTTGTCGTTCGCTCTGCCGTCTCTTCTGGAATGAAAAGCAATAACGAGTTTCATTCTTCAGTCTCTCAACCGCTTGTGAATCCCATTCCTCGCAGCACTTCTATTCCTCTTTCTATGAGAAGGGGATACCAGGCGATGAAAGCGCCACGCCTCGTTCCATTATCACAGGAGATAGCGAATGATAATGCTAGCAGATCAGCAAATAGTAATGAGGCTTGAAACGAGGCACGTCCGTCGACTAGCGGATCATCCGTTTTTATCTCTCCTGATGATTCGACTTGATAGTATGCGAAAACCGCTTACACTCTTTTTACAGCCTTCATATACTTCATTGGAGCATATTTTTCACAGAATATTTTTCTATTTGTCTCAAGTATTAGCGGATAACCTCCGATAATAGTACATGAGAAAGTAGTCAAATTTCATAGTGGAGTATAGCCACTGATCATGGCATAGCTATTTCGAGGGAAGCGAGTTTTCAGATGAATTCAATCACTATGCAAGATACAAACAGCCAGACACGTTCCAAACTTATTCAGATCTTCCGTTATGTTCAAGCATTTGATCATCTACAAAATCCCCCTCAACAAGAAATTGAAAACCAACCCTGGGTACTCTGGTTCCATGATATACCCGAACATCCTTGTATTCGTTTGAATTGGCAGCAAGCTGATACTTCTCTAGAGGATACAGCAAAGGGAAAGCAACAAGAGGCTGATGAGGCAGACCAGGATTTTATCCTTAAAGTACGCCGTCCCCAACTCACTGAACCTCCTATCCCTCCACAAGAAATTGCAACATGGCTACAAAATGGCTGGCAGAATGTTGATGGACCCGTTACTCTTGATCCTGGAAAGGTTGCCCAATTCAATACCAATCCTGATCTCCAACGTTGTTTCTCTGAATGGAAAGTGCGCCATGATCGCTGGGCACAACAAGAACGCCCTCATCGCAGGGTCATGGGCATTTTTGAGAACCTTGCGGAACTTCGGAGTAAGTTGGCGCGTGAGTCTGAACGCCTGGAGCTTATGGTGGGTGATGGCTTGCTCAGTTGGTATCCTCCAAATAGTGCGGGAGTACATCATCCGTTGGTTATGCTCCGTTTGCAACTTCAGTTTGATCCAGCCATCCCCGAGTTCACATTAGCTGAGACTGAACAGCCACCAGAACTCTACACAGCTCTCTTTCAGGCACTTCCTGAGATTAATGCGACAGACATAGGGCGTAGTCGTCAAGATTTTGAACAGAATCATTGGCATCCGCTTGAGGACAATGAAACTTCTCAATTTCTGAAGCAACTCGTGAACCGACTCTCATCCCGAGGAGAGTTTTTAGCTAAAGCTACTGTTCACAAAAATCGCAGTAAGCCTCTTATTACACGTGATCCAGTTTTTTTCTTGCGCAATCGAGCACTCGGTTTCAGCACCGCAATTGATTCTATTGTAACGAGCCTTCCCACCACTACTCATCTTCCACCTTCACTCATAAGATTAATCGGTATCGACACTCAATTTCAAGTCAGGAATACGAATACTTCTGCTTCTCCAGCTTCTCCTACTGGAACAAACAATGAAAACATGCAGATCCTCTTCAGCAAACCAGCAAATTCTGAACAGGTGGATATTGCTTATCATCTAACAAGACACGGTGCAGTCCTGGTTCAAGGCCCTCCTGGTACAGGTAAAACTCATACCATAGCTAATCTGATTGGACACTTACTAGCTCAAGGCAAAACCGTTCTTGTCACCAGTCATACACCGAAAGCTCTAAAAGTATTACAGGAAAAAGTTGTGCCTCCACTGCAACCCCTCTGCGTAAGTGTGCTAGGAGATGATAATCGCAAGCAGATGGAACGTGCTATCGATTCCATCACTGAACGCCTGGCAACCTCGCATAAGGACGTTCTGGACCGAGAGGCAAAGCTGTTGACTCAGCAACGTCTCAATCTTCTCGCTCAACTTAAAAAAACGAGCGAAGAACTCAAAGAGGCCCGTAGCAGTGAATATCGGGCGATAGTCGTAGCAGGGCAACAATATACTCCGACAGAAGCTGCACGCTATATCTCTCGTCACCGAGTTAATGCTGCCTGGCTACCTGGGCCAATACAACCAGACAGAGCAGTACCGCTCTCGTTAGAAGAGTTGGTAAGTCTCTATCAAACCAATGCAACAGTAACCGCACAAGACGAACAAGAATTGATTATAGGGCTGCCAGATATAAAAAGCCTGCTAGCACCCGCTGAGTTTACCCGTCTTGTGAACGATCAGGAACGGCTGCGACAAGAGCATCTTCAACATAGACGCGAACTCTGGCAACCAACCGCTGGCTCCAAAACGCCCGAAGCCTTTCAGGCAGTATTAGCACAACTCGCTCAGGCTATTGAACCACTACAAAATAATACCCGTTGGCAGCGTACAATCATCTTAGCAGGTTGCGAAGGGGGGCCACGCCGACAAATCTGGGAGGATCTTATCACAAAAATTCAGAGCGTTGATACTTTAGCAGCGAATAGCTATGGATTACTCTTAGAGTTTCATCCAACACTAGCAAAAGATTGTCCTGCCGATGCAGAAAAAACCGTTGGTGAAATAATAACATACCTGGAAAAACACGAAAAGTTTGGGAATCTTACATTTCTCAGTCACAGAAAGTGGAAAGCCTTGATTGAAAAGGTACAGGTACAGGGGCGAACTCCCGAACGCAAAGAACACTTTCAGGCTATTCTGGCACTCTTACAATTGCTATCAGCGCGAGCAGACCTCTCTAACCGCTGGCAACGGCAGATGGGCGTTCTTGATGCCCCAGATCTGGGTGTTCCCAGTTCCGCACCTGAACAATTTTACAAACGTTATCTTTATCAATTACGTCAATCCCTCCAATGGTATCGTGACACATGGCGTCCTCTAGAGGATGCACTCAAGCGACAAGGTCTCCTCTGGGAGAGACTCCTGGCTGAAATTCCTATTTCTATGGAAGAGCATGGTGATCTGCTGCGTCTCTATGAGACGGTACAGGCACGCTTACCATCAATCCTTAGAGCTGAAAATAATCGCCGCCTCTATGCTAGAAATGAGGCAGTGTTACAAACACTTCAACACTACATACAACAAACATATACAACCGGGCAAAGCGAGATCGCGCAAGTACTCCGAGAAGCTATCAACAAGCGCATGACGCTGCAATATGAATTGGCATGGAAACGGTTGGCTGAATTATATGAGCGTCAGGGTACATTGCGCCTACGCCACCAATTATTAATGAAATTAGAAAAAGGTGCTCCTGGCTGGGCTGCCGCTGTTCGCCGTCGTGATGGTATCCATGGTCATTGTGAGATTCCTGCCCATATAGAAGACGCATGGCTCTGGCAACAGCTTTCCACTGCATTAGAACGCCGTTCACCAATTTCGCTGGAGACATTACAGGAACGTATTGTACATCTGAATGACAACTTGCAAGCTACAACAGCAACCTTAGTAGAGAAAAAAGCCTGGGCAGCACAGGTACAACGCACAACGTTAGAACAACGTCAGACACTTCAAGGATGGAAAGAAACGATGCGTAAAGTAGGCAAAGGTACAGGTAAAAGAGCACCGCGCCTACTAGCCGAAGCACGCAAGTTGATTAGCATCTGTCAGGCAGCAGTCCCAGTATGGATTATGCCCCTCAGCAACGTTGTTCAGAACTTTGATCCACAACGCAATCGTTTCGATGTTGTCATTATTGATGAAGCCAGCCAATCAGATGTTAAAGCTCTGGCAGCGATTTATATGGGACATCAGATCATTGTGGTCGGTGATGATGAACAGGTTACACCTCTGGCCGTTGGACAAGATCTCAACAATACAGAAAGGCTCATCGACGAACACCTGCAAGGTATACCGAACGCACATCTCTACGATGGAAAGCTCTCTATCTATGCGCTTGCCAAAACTTCTGGCTTCGAAACCATATGTCTGCGTGAACATTTCCGTTGCGTCCCCCCAATTATTCAGTTCAGCAATATGTTATCCTATGATGGAAAAATTAAACCACTGAGAGATGATAGCAACATTACGCGACGCCCTCCTCTTGTTCCCTATAGAGTGAAGAGTTCTGGTATAAATGGCTATGTCAATGAAGAGGAAGCACAAACAATTGCCTCTCTTTTAGTAGCAGCTACCGAACAACCGGAGTACAAAGATGCCACATTCGGCGTTATTTCAATGGTGAAAGATCAGCAAGCGCTACGCATTGATACATTGCTGCGCAATCACCTCTCCCCAAACGATTATATGCAACGCCAGATCCTTTGTGGCAATCCTGCACAATTTCAAGGCGACGAGCGAGATGTCATCTTTATTTCAATGGTTGACACTCCTGGTGAAGGTCCCCTGATGCTACGTACTGAAGATGCCTCTGATTATATGTACAAAAAACGTTACAACGTGGCGGTTAGCCGTGCTCGTGATCAGCTCTGGGTCGTGCACTCACTCGATCCCGATATTGATTTGAAAAATGGCGATATTCGCAAACGCCTTATTCGTTACTCTACAAATCCACAGGGATTTATGCAAAATACTGAACTGGAACAAAAAACGGACTCAGAGTTTGAAACACGGGTCATGAAACGCCTGATACAAGCAGGCTATCACGTTATACCCCAATGGTCGGTTGGCTCTTATCGCATAGACCTGGTCGTTGAGGGTGGTGGCAAACGGCTGGCCGTTGAATGCGATGGTGATCGCTGGCACACACTTGAAAATCTGGACGATGATATGGCAAGACAAGCCGTTCTGGAACGCCTGGGATGGCGATTTGTGCGTATTCGTGGTAGTCAGTTCTTCCGCAATCCCGATAAAGCGATGGAACCAGTTTTCGCTCGACTACGCGAATTAGAAATTCTAGCCGAGGGAGCACAAACCTCTGTATCATCCAATATGAGTGGGCAAGTTCTGAAAGAGACCATTGTACGCCGTGCGGCAGAATTACGTCGTGAATGGGGTCTGCCACTTTTGTAGACAAACAACAATATAGCTTTCCCTACTGCACCTTCTCCTCGTTCTCCGTTCCCCCCGGAAAACTGTAATAAGCTATTCAGCCTGCTTTCAAAAAGATGAGGTTGGTAAAAACTGCAAGAATGATTTATAATCTGGTCGCCAGATATTTCAAACTATCGATCAGGTTATAAATCATTCTTTTTCACCGTGACTATCTAATGCCCCTTGCTCGTTCACCACATCAGACGAGCCATCCTCGTCTATAACATCACAATACAAATCGCTATGCAACTCCAACAACCGCCGTGCCTTTGCATAATCTTTATCAACCAGGACACGAAAAACCTGCTCACAGATCGCCAGGGCTTCAGCCGCAAAGGCACGCCGACTCGCCGTTAATGCCCCTAGCAGGTCATGCCGTTTGGCACTGCGAAACAGGACATGCACCTTTTCCAATATTTCTGCAAATTCGCTCTGTCCCTGCTCGTTCCAACTTTGTATGTTGATCAGGCGAGCCGCTTTCGCCAGGGAACGCGCACATAATGAGGCAATATTATTATATTCATTATTGCGTGCGTCCAATAGGAGTTGGAGAATTCGCCGTTCGTCGTTCCCATCGAGGGCCACCACAGAGAAAAGGCTGGCATCACCACCCATCTCACGGATATCAACAGCCAACTTGCGGAACTGCTTCTCGACCTCTTCTGAAAATGGCAACAGATAGACGGAGTTTTGAAGGGAATACGCACCTAAATTCTGCAAACGTCGCCAGACCCAGACGCGCTTTTGAGAAGGTTCACTGGGGACTTTGTACGCCAACTGTAACCAACGCACAGCCTCATGCTCAGCCATACCACCAACTCCTGATTGTCGCCCGCATGACAAGGAACAATAACGGTAAGTAACGAAAGTTACCTCGCCTCTAGAAATCGTACTCTACCCACGTCACAAAGTCAAGCGCAGTTATCCACCTCTCAATAATTCAAAAACTCAACAATTGCAGTGCCCTCTGGAGCATATCGCAATTGGATGATATACTCTTTAACTGAGAATATCTTTCACTATCTAGCCAGCAACCCTCGGAGGATACCAGCATGCCACAGCATTTTGCAGGCAATGACGGCGGCAAAACGCTTTCTACTACTCAGCAGCACCTATCCATTCCAGAAGACCCAACTTATAAAGAAACATCCATCCGTCATATCCGTGTTGCCATTGTGGGAACAGGCTTCTCCGGCCTGGGCATGGCGATCAGACTCAAGCAAAGCGGCCAGGAGGATTTCGTGGTACTTGAGCGGGCAGGCGAGATCGGAGGAACGTGGCGCGACAATACCTATCCCGGTTGCGCCTGCGACATCCCCTCACACCTGTACTCCTTTTCCTTCGCCCTCAATCCACACTGGAGTCGTGCATACTCTCCTCAGGGCGAGATCCGCGACTATCTACGCCGCTGCGCACGACGTTTTGGTATCCTCCCACATATCCAATGGAACAGCGAATTGCAGGATGCCTCCTGGAACAATGACGACCAATGCTGGCACATCACTACCACACAGGGCCAGTTCATTGCCAATATCCTCATCCTGGGCAATGGACCCCTTAGCGAACCCTCGCTTCCACCCATTCCAGGCATCGAACATTTCAAGGGTACCCTGTTCCATTCGGCACGCTGGAATCACGACTACGATCTTACAGACAAACGCGTTGCGGTGATTGGAACTGGTGCATCGGCCATCCAGTTTATCCCAAAAATTCAACCACAGGTTAGCCACCTCTCCCTCTTCCAACGCACACCACCATGGATTCTTCCCAGGCAAGATCATCCTATCCCCTCATGGCATCATACACTATTCTCCATCTTGCCCATCACCCAGCGTTTTGTGCGTAGCAAAATCTACTGGCGCAATGAGCTAACCGCGCTCGGCTTTGTCTATCGTCCTGCTATGGTAGAAACTGGCATGCAGCTTGCTCGCCAACACCTGCTCCGTCAGGTACCAGATCCCGTACTGCGGGCAAAGCTTACACCCAACTATACGATGGGCTGCAAACGCATCTTGCTCTCCGATGACTTCTATCCCGCGCTTACCCAACCCAATGCCGAAGTCATTACCGAGCACATTCGTGAGGTACATACAAACAGTATCGTCACCTCTGACGACAGAGAGCACGAGGTTGACGCTATCATTTGCGCCACCGGCTTTCACGTCACCGATACACGGCTCCCTCACTACATTCATGGACGCGCAACGGGTTCACTCGCTGAGAATTGGCACCCGGACCCCTGTGCTTATCTTGGAACAACCATCTCTGGCTTCCCTAATCTGTTCTTACTCATTGGCCCCAACACGGGTCTTGGTCACAATTCCATGGTTTTTATGATTGAGGCGCAAATTTCATATATATTGGATTGCCTGCATACCATGTACCAACACAATTTGCAAACTATTGAAGTACGATCTGAGGTTCAAGAAGCGTTCAATACCGAACTCCAGGAGCGCATGCCGGGCACCGTCTGGTCCTCTGGCTGTGCCAGCTGGTACCTTGATGCCACTGGTCGCAACACAACGATCTGGCCTGGCTTTACCTTTGAGTTCTGGCAGAGAACACGTCGCTTTGATGCAAAACATTATGCTCTGCTGCCTCAGCACATACCCACACGATCAGGATAACAGCCTGGAGTGTTATGCTTGCCTCCATCAACTCAAAGTGGCTCTCTTCATGGTTTTAGAAAAGCAAAGAGGAATACCTCTGCATGAGCATTGGTACTTGCACCTACTATTGAACCATTAAACCTTGTTGCCATGCGAAGGCAGCGGCCTGGGTGCGGTCCACGAGGTGCAATTTGCTCAAAATATTGCTCACATGCCCCTTCACAGTCTTTTCGCTCAGGACAAGCTTTCTAGCAATGGTAGCATTTGGCTCACCTTCCGCAATGAGACGTAGTACGTCGAGTTCGCGTTCGGTAAGTTCTCCGAAGGCAGCGGGGACAACAGGTTTGAACTCGCGTACTTCTTGAAGGACACGCGAGGCAACTCTCGGATGCAATACCAATTCGCCCTGTGCCGCCTTTCTGACCGCCTCAACGAGTTCCGTTGGATGAATGTCTTTCAAGGTGTAGGAGATAGCTCCTGCGCGAAGTGCCGGGAAAATATTCTCATCCTCATAATACGAGGTGAGAACAATCACGTGTGAACGTGGACTCACCTGCTTGACGAGGCGCGTCGCCTCAATACCGTTCATACCCGGCATCAGCAGGTCGATCAGGACGACATCAGGATGATACTTCTGAGCAAGCTGAACCGCCTGTTCACCCAATTCTGCCTCGCCGACGACAGAGAGATCCGCCTGTGCCTCAAGGAAGACGCGTACTCCCTGTCGTACAACACTGTGATCGTCCACGACGAGAATAGTAATACGCTGTGCTGGTTGTGTCATTCTATCACCTCTTTGTCAGGAAGAAGAGATACAGTGAGTTGTGCCTCTCCAGAGCTTTCTTTATAGTTTGGGAAAGGACAAGACGCAATTATTCGTGTTCCTTCGCCATCTTTGCTCTCTATACGGAGCGTCCCCCCAAACGCCTCAATACGTTCATGCATGGATTGCAAACCGACACCATGTTTCAGCGCGAGTGCCGGAACGTCCGGCGTCGAAGCCCCAGCCATTGTCCTCAAGTATGAGCGTTACCAGATCTTGCTTACATGAGAGGTCGAGGGTAACCGTCAAAGCATGACTATGCCGCGCAATATTTGAGAGTGCCTCTTGAGCAATACGGAGCAATGCCTCTTCCATGAGAGGGGGTAAGGTGCAAGAGTCAACGCGTTGTTGAACGGGAATTTGTTGCTGTCGGCTCCACGTCGTCACATACTCTCGTAGCGCTGTCGCAAGACCTTTTTCGCTCAGAACGGACGGGCGTGACGAGTGAATAAGCGCGGTTAACTCCTGTTGCACCTGGTACGCTAAAGCCTCAGAATTCTGGAGGTGGATACGTGCCGCCTCTGGCTGCGTATCCATCAGGGTACGTGCCGTGCTTATCTGCATAGTGAGCGCGAATGCCTGTTGTTTCACGCCATCATGCAGATCGCGGAAGATGCGAGCACGCTCAGCAAGGCGTGTATTCTGCTCGGTGAGCACATGTCGCTGCTCTAGGCTCTCCACCAATTGCTCCCCCATGAGATTGAACTGCCGCTCCAACAGCCCTAACTCATCTTCACTCGTGACCTGAACACGCTGTTTGTAGTGCCCTGATGCGAATTGCGTGGTTGCATCGACAAGACGTTGCATGCGGCCAATGAGTCCACGTGTGGTAATGAGGCTGAACACAGCACCGAGAGGTATGGTGATGAGCAGTATGATGAGAGCGACGAGAAGAAAACCTCCTACGAAATTTGTGAAGAAGGAACTGGTCGAAACTTCAGGAGGCAGTTGTACATAGACCGCCCCAATCACCTGTCGCCTCTGGTTGAAGACGGGCACGCAAGCCTGACCGATACGACCTGTTGCTGTCCCTACGATCAGCTTCTCTTCCTCGCCTTTCAGCGTGTGTGTGACGAGTGAATAGCGTGAAGAGAGGAATGTGATGGCGGGAACATGGATCGGATACTCGCGCGGATCGGAGCTGGCAAGGACAGAACCATCAGGAGCAATGAGAAGTGCGAATGCGACAGAGTCGTGAACCTGGATATGGGGATGCGATATAAGGAACGCTGTTCGTCACGTCAGGATTACTCGTATCTCCTTCCGTTGGGGTAAGTGTAACAGGTGTATTGGATGCGAATGTTATCTCTGGATTAAGCGACGCCCCTACGCCAACCTGGTTGCTTGCAAGATGGGCATAAGAGAGTGCGATGCGCTCCGCGTTTCCCAATTCCGTCGTGTCAAATCGTGGTGAAAAGACGACGACGAAAAACACAACGGACGCACACAGTATTTCTAATAGCAGCATCGCTGCGACAAACACGCTTATATGCGAGAGCATCATTCGTATTCGTAGCGTTGACTTCCATCGCGTCATCATAGTCAAATCCTCTTCGTGAAACGCACTCACCTCATCTTATCATACACCCTTCAATCTGGAAAGTTGTCCGATGCTGTAGGATATTGAGATATTTCGGTAGCCAATATTCTTACTCCTTTTACATATAGAGGTTATCTATCGTACCCCTAACAGTGTCAATCCTAACTTTCAACTAGCTATACCTGTCTCTTTCTTCTGGTGGCCCTCTACATCTACGAAGTGGCCTCACAAGCCAAAGTAAAAGCTCACTTTCTCAAGAACCTTTTGGGAGGCGCACCAAAAACAAAAACAACCCCATGATCACATGTGGTCTGTACGGTTCGTAGGCTTGCATCCTCGTGATGAGTCCGCCGGCTATTTCAAATTGCGATAGGCTATACCGCGATAGATCGTTATCATTCATCGAACTATAGGCGATAGATCGCATTGTATCAAACTCTCCTTGTGATGCGTTCAGAAGTGGTGCAAAATGCCTTTTGCCACAGAGGAATACAGCAACCTCCACAGTGAAAGAGCCATTTTATGTATGGAGGCTGCTTTCTCAAAGGTCAATGAGCAGTCAGCTTGAGTGCCGTGGCTATTAAGAAGAGCGCAAACGCCGTGACCGCTGCCCAGGTACGAACCCTATCGAAGCGTTCCCATCGACTGACCAACGTCCGCCAATGCTTCGGTGGCGCATCAGGCTGCCAGGTAAGCACAGTTGCGTTAATGGGAGCGGTGCCTATGAGTGTGAACAAGAAGCTGGTGAGCACAACGAGCAGTCCTACAATGCGGAAGGCAAGGCCCGGATCGAACCTATCGAGAACCGTGATGGCACCCCCCACAAGAATTGTCGGAACAAAGAAGATGGCGGGCACCAATACACGCAAGCTCTGTATCAGTGCTTGACGCAGCTTGATCTGCGGCTGTTCGTCCATAATGGCGGCGATGGCGGGTCCCACGCCGTAGTCAATGACGAACAGTGCGCCAGCTGAGACCAGCGAAGAATAAGGTAATGAAGTCGAGGGCAATAGCGAGATTCATACGATTTCTCTCCTAACTATTAGATAGATATATTTTTGTATAATCCTAACTATACGAAAGGCCCCGAAACGAGCGTACATTTGACTCATAGAACCAGGTATCTCCTCTTCCATAGGGAGGCTATCCATCGCTCCCTACAGTGAATAATCAAACTGTTGTCGATGTGGAAAGTATACCTGTCGTCGAGAGTGTTTGTGATGCATCCAAAGACGGGTAGAGGGGGGACTTGAGAAGGGTTTCTTACGCTGCGAATAGAGAACCATTGGTGCTAATTGGAGAAACCAGAGCAGTTACCACTTGCTTGTGATGCATTGAACGCTGATATCCCTTCTATTTGCTGACAGAAGCATATCACCGCGCCCCTACCATGCATGTACGAGAGGAAAATCATTCAAAAGAGATGATGAACCATGAGTAGGGGTGCAATGGAACGGAGTGGAATAAGCCCGTCCGCCTCCCCCACACAGACCCCTTTTTCCCTCTGTCGGGGAGAGAGGCATGCGCGTACCCATCAGACAATCGGTTGCTTCACATAGTTTATATAACTTACGGTGAGGTTATCAAGTCTTTGTATTTATTTTTTTATCGGAAGTAATGATAAGAATTCGATAGCCATCCTCTTGACTTTTACCTCTACCTCATGTATCCTAAAATTCATAGACACTCTATTGTTTTTGGCTCTACATTCTTGCGGATGAAAACGCTGAGAACGAAGAGAGAGGTGTCAGGGTGAAAGAATGTTGCACCTTACTTTTTATTTGACGATGCTAAAAAGCAGAGGCTTACGTCGTTTCTGAACTTTTTGGATTGATGGGATGGGAGTCTGAGCTACCAAAGCTGGTGGCCGCTGGGCATTGATGCTATTGGATCTGATGAGTAAAACGGATCCAACGAAGAAAGGAATCTCGTGAATAGATACATAAATCGTCGTCGATTTCTCGAACTCTCGGCCAGTATGCCTGCTCTGGCTCCACTCGGAGGCACCTTTGAAGGCTTTTCTCCCCAGGTCTCTCATATCACTTTTGCGGCCACTGCGACACGTGGCATTTATGATATCCAACCTGCCAGTAATTGGAGCATGCGTGCCCTCTCTACAACAGATCTGATGAATAAACAACTGACCAATGCCTCCGCCTCAGAGTTCGATCAATGGAGTGAAAGGCGGCACTCGCGTCGCTATCATCTCCTTGAACTGGAAGCTCTCTAACTTGACTTGCATCTTCCCCTGTGGGACCTGGGATTATGTTACTACCGGAACCTCATTGGGATACTTTTCATACAGCTTCTCTATAACAATCTGCCGTAAGCGCATTACTGTACTGTGAATATCGCGAAAGGAGGTATAAAGAGGGGCAATACCCAGGCGAATATTGTCAGGGGCACGGAAATCGGGGAGCACTCCCATATCATTGAGCAGCGTGAGATCAATCCGTAGCCCTTCAGCATGGCCCAGCGAGATATGAGATCCGCGTTGATGAACGTCACGTGGTGAGTTTAATGTAAAGCCTACTGGAGCCAGCACTGTCTGCCATAGCTCGATCAAATACTCGCTCTGCCGCTCCGACTTGCTACGCAGATTATCTAATCCAGCCTCTAACAAGAGATCTACCCCTGGCTCAATCATCGAGAGCGAGAGCATTGGAGGCGTGCCTGTCATAAAGCCTCGTAAGCCCATGGCTGGTTGATACGCCAATTCGAGGCGAAACAGATCCTTCTGCCCCATCCAGCCAGTGATAGGATTTCCCAGCCGCTCCTGCAAATCACGTCGAATATAGAGAAATGCTGGAGCGCCAGGACCACCATTGAGGTACTTATAGGTGCATCCAATCGCGAGATCAACCTGAGATGCACTCAAATCAATCGGCACCGCACCTACCGAATGGCTGAGATCCCATAGTACCATAGCTCCTGCCATATGAACTGCTTCCGTTATCGCCGACATATCGTAAGTATATCCACTTTTGAAAGTCGTATGAGACAATGTAACTACTGCTGTCTGCTGATCAAGCCGGGTCAGTAATTCAGCAACGGGACCATGAATGTCATCCGGTGAAGGAAGAATATCCAGTTGATGGTGCTGATCCAACAGATCAATGGCTCCCTGGAGAATATAAATGTCTGAAGGAAAGTTGAGATTATCAGTAACAATATGTGCTCGTCCCTGCTGATAGCGTAGTGCGCTGATAACTAACTTGAAGAGGTTGATTGAGGTGGAATCGGCAACAATGACTTCATCTGGTTGCGCTCCAATTAAACGCGCAATCTTTGCTCCGATGCGCTCCGGTGCCGTAAACCAGCCTTCATTCCAACTTCGGATCAGGCGTGTTCCCCATTGCTGCTGAATAAGGTCTTCAGCTAGAAGCACCGTGGCTTTGGGAAGTCGACCCAGCGAGTTCCCATCCATGTAGATAAGATCCGGTTCAGTAATGACGAAGCGCTCCCGCAAAGGAGCTAGTGGGTCTTGCGCATCAAGAGATGAGGCATATGCTACATCTATCGGTATGGTCATACGTTATGAATGCTCAGGAGTAGCAAACTGCTTGTAGTAACTATGATTGGCTAGAGCCCACAAAGCCTGATAGAGCGCTGGCTCACGTCGCTCAAGAAGTCTGAGGAGCATCTGCTGCTTCTCTAGACTAACACTACAGAAATATCCTCCAGCCGAGATATTCAAATCACGTAATATAGTGCGCAAGCGTTTCATATTCAACATCTTTGTTGTACTATTGTCGACACCGGGCAGAAGGTGATGTAAAAACTCGTCAATTAAATGCAGACTAGAAGGTGGTGGAAAGTCTTCGTCTGATGGAATGAGAAGATCAATAATCGTATTCAACTCAATACGCTCTTCGTAACTTAGTTCGATAGCTTGTTTGTGTTTCCCTGGCATGCGCAAGGTGATGTCACTCATGAATAGCTCCTCTTAGAATTGGCTGCTGACCTTTTCTGCCTCCTCTTTAAGGATATCATATCCATTCATCGTAATTCAACCCAAAAGAGCACAACATTCTTCAGGTTTTCTCCACTTCTCTCATATCGTTTCTATCAGGAAGACGTTTTCTATGAGTATTGCGACGGTAACCTGAACAATGTTGAGTTGCTCACTTCTTGTATATTTTACACAAAGACTTGACTTGTGTAGCGCATTCTCCGTAACAGAGCGTCGCTACAAAGTGGGGCAAAGTTGCTCTCCTATTCAAAAACGATCGTTTTGTTTTCATAGACAAGTACACGATCCTCGGTATGCATACGTACGGCCTCCGCCAGCACACGCCGCTCGACATCCCGACCCTTGCGCATCAGGTCCGGCACCGTATCACGATGATTGCAGTGAATCACGTCTTGCGCAATAATTGGACCCTCATCCAGATTATTCGTGATGTAATGGGCAGTTGCACCAATCAGCTTGACACCACGCTCAAAGGCACGTTGATATGGATTCGCACCAATGAAGGCTGGTAGGAAACTATGATGAATATTGATGATCTGATGCGGAAATGCATCGACGAAGAGTGGCTCTAGAATCTGCATATACCGGGCGAGAATCAAGAAATCCACTTTGCCCGCGATAAAATCGAGCATACTCTGCTCGTCTCGCACCCTATTCTCACGCGCGATGGGAAAATAGTAGTACGGGATATCATACATACGAGCAAGCGGCTCCAGTTGTTGATGATTGCTGATGATAAAAGGAATATCCATTGCTAACTCACCGCTTTTCCAACGCCAGAGCAGATCGGTCAGACAATGATCAAGCTTTGAGACAAATATCCCCGCCCGTTTTCGCTGCTGGGAGTAAGAGATACTCCATTGCATACGGAAGCGCTCGGCGATAGGGGCAAAGGCTTGTTCAAGTTCTCGCGCCTGTAGACGAAATCCTTCCTCCGCAAAATTGACGCGCATGAAGAAGGTGCAATCTTCCTGGTTGGTTGAGTGCTGATCGGATTCGAGGATGTTGCCAGCATGTTCAAAAATGAAATTGGAGATGGCGGCAACAATTCCCGGTTGATCGGGACAGGAAATTAAGAGTGTGATCGTTTGTTTTTGTGTAGCCACGGACGACTTTTCCACCTTTTTCTTCTATTTATTTTTTTATTTAAAGCATTTCTCTCCTGTAATGCTCTATCCATCAAGAAAGAAGGTTCTTTCAACCAGTTCTTTCGTCAGAATAAAACCAATTTTATCACACCTTTTCAACTCACGCTGCCCTCCAGCCTACACGCATTTTTTAGGCGATTCCCTTCCTGCTTAACGGTGTAATCAGCGGTATTTCAGCTCATTAAAATAGTCATCTGGAAAATGATGTTGACCTGGTTTTGCAGGTCAATATCACCACGTCTTAAGGCTGTGGTTCCGCTTCCAGCGTTGTCATGGTCAAGGCAGCAGGATAGGAAACCCGCACAGACTCGTCTATTTTAACAAGCGTTGACGAGGGAGTCATCGAAGGAATACGCATCTTCGTAGAAACAACAGAAGGTGCAACCAGCTTGCGCGATGAAGCAATAACCTTCCTATATATCTTCTGGTATTTATTGACCATCGCACTCACAGAAAAATGCTGTCTGGTGTAAGCACGTACAACGCCCCGATCCAATTCTCCAATGCGCGGAATAAACTGCACCATCTCATTCACATTCTGAACCAGGAAGCCGCTCTTCTTATGACAAACAATCTCCGACGCCGCTCCACGGGCAAACGTGATTACAGGACAACCAGTTGCCATAGCCTCGATCATCACCATGCCAAATGGCTCCTCCCATTCAATCGGATTAAGGAAACCACGAGCGCGGCTCAGTAAACGGATCTTTTGTTCCATAGTAGCTGGACCTATGTACTTCACCTGCTGACCATCGATGAGAGGTTTAATCATATCGTTAAAATAATTGACCGATGCCTCCATATGACGATCGATCGTTCCAGCCAGCACAAGAGGGACACCAGCCAGCTTAGCCGCTTTAATGGCGAGATGAGCACCTTTTTCAGGCACAAAACGGCCTAGCCAGGCAAAAAAGTCCTCTGGTTGCACCAGAGGCTCAAATTGCTCTATTGGAATACCATGATGAACGACCCCGACAAATTGTAACTCGTGTGGCACCTCGGCACGGGCACTCTCACTGATCGCAACAATCGGTGCTGACGCAAGCCATTCCAGATAACACTTATCCGCATCACCCATCCATGACTGCACACGATCAAAAGGGAAACAACTGTGCAATGTTGTGACCATAGGAGTCGTCATGTGAGCAGTAAGAGGGAAAATATACATGTCCGCTGCGGAAGAAAGATGCGCATGCACGATATCAAAATCGTGCTCTTTGATATAGTTGACCGCTTTATAGAGATGATAGTAGGCTTTCAAATGTCCCTGCCATGGTACACCGCTATCAATGAGCGAGCGGGGAAAAAAGGAGACCAGTTTCGCCGAAGTGCGAGCGTCTCCCGGAGCCAGTAGCGTCACATCATGCCCCTGCGCAACCTGTTCCTCCACAAGATTGTAGAGCACAATCTCAGTACCACCATAGTTTTTGGGTGGAATGGCTATCCAGGGTGGAGCTATATGCGCGATTTTCATGCGTTTCCTTTCCCTCTCTTCACAACTATCTCTTTACAGAACACACTACTCAAAACGGGTAAAGTGGATTACCTCACTCCTATACGTTTAGCACTCCTAAAGATTTTTCACTCCCTAGATAAACTCTCTCCTCCCACACTAACAAGAAACATTGACGGGATCAGACAAGTGAACTATATGTATCTAATCATGTCAACAGCAGTATACCATATATACAAAACACAACATTTTTACATATATATTATTTCCTGTCTCCTCGATCGTGAAAAAACAGCCAGCGAAGAGTGCATGTATCAGAACTCTCTTGCGTTTTCATTGATATATCTCTACATTTTCTATAGTTTTTTTTGATACTCGGCAGGGTATAATACAACGCGAGAAAAAAGTTACGGAACGCTCTATTTTTTCATGCTTGTCCTTCTATGCAGATTTTTATGAGTAGGAAGCACACCTATGAGCTCAATTACTTCCATTCTGCCCATTGAAGCAAGAGTTACCTCATCCTGGCAGCGCTATCTCTATGACAGCCTTCTTGCTACTGCTGGATCACTCTTGATTACGGGCCTTATTGCAATTTTGCATCTCTACCCGCTTATCCCAAACATCTCCATTCTCTATCTCCTTGCCATTCTATGGTTAGCAAGTACACGAGGTCGTTACGCGGCAATTCTGGCTTCTGCGGTCGCCTTTCTCTCCTTTGACTTCTTCCTGGTACCCCCACTCTACGTCTTTACCATTGCACGTGCTGAGGAATGGGTTGCGCTCTTCGTCTTCCTGGTAACCGCGCTCTTGACGGGGCAGATGGCCTCTACACTTCGGTACCAGGCACGGGAAGCACAACGCCGTGAACGTGAGACACATATCCTCTACGAACTGGTGCGTACCACCAATAATGATGAGCGTATGGAACAACAGCTTCATACGATAGCGAAAGCCATCGTCACCGTGTTCTCCTCATTGGGCATTTCCGACTGCTTTATTCTGCTCCCTAACAGTTCTTCCGACAATCTAAGCATACAGGCCAGTGCTCCTCACTCAATCGATCAGGTAGAGCTTTCAGATGATGAGCGCACAATAGCAATGCAGGTGATGAAAAATGGGCTGGCGGTAGGATTCCATGATGTCACCCTTGCTCCCCAACGTTCACCCGGTTTCTCTCCACGTGTGATTATACGCAATACCGCAATCGGACATGCCGCCCGTGTACGCTTGATACCGCTCAAGACAGGAGGAAAGATCGTCGGTGTCCTCCATCTGGGTATTCTGGGCGGTCCATTTTACCAGGCGAACACAGAAACATTGTTGGAAGAGCAAGAGCGTAGCGACCCGCGCACAACGTTCTTCTGGACCTTCCTTGACCAGGCCATATCGGTCATCGAACGCGCCCGGCTACGGCGAGAGAGTATGCGTGTCGAGATATTGCAACGAACCGATGCCCTACGCAAGTCATTGCTCTCCTCTGTCTCACACGATCTGCGCACACCACTCTCCTCTATCAAAGCTGCAGCCAGCAGTCTGCTGCAGGAAGATGTGCAATGGAATGAAGAGGAGCGCCGAAGCTTTGCCCAGGCAATTGAGCGTGAGGCAGATCGTCTCAATCGCCTGGTCGGCAACCTGCTCGATATGTCGCGCATTGAGGAAGGCGTACTGAAACTGGAAAAGGATTATTATTCTCTCACCGATCTTGTTCATAGCGTGCTGGACCATATGCAGCCTTTACTACGGCAACGCGAGATACGCACACATCTGGAAAACAATCTGCCATTTCTCGATTTTGACTATATACAGATGGACCAGGTGTTTACTAATCTGATCGAGAATGCAGTCCGCTATACTCCACAGGATACTCCTATCGATATAGGTCTTGAGCGCAAAGACGGAGAGATCCTGATTACCATTGCCGATCGTGGCCCAGGTATTCCTCAGCCCGACCTTGAGCGCGTCTTCGATAAATTCTACCGTGTGCAGCGCGATAGACGGAAAAGTCATTATCCCACAGGCTCCGGTCTGGGATTAGCCGTCAGTAAAGGGATTGTTGAGGCCCACGGGGGACATATTCAGGCACAAACACGAGAGGGCGGTGGCGTTATCTTCTCCGTAACATTGCCACTCCTCACACCTGCAATACATCGCTAAAACAGTTCTCGTTTTCGTGATCCCATCAATGGAAATGGCGTTTGGAGATGATATTATGCCCTCTGGAGACGGCCCAGATAGATGATAGCATACGTATATTCCCTTACGGATTTCGCCTGATTGACAATACATATGACATTATGATTAGATTCTCTTGTTTTTCAGCTTCATCGCTACCGAAAAGGATTATTCAATACATTTATGGCAACTCAACCATCATCACAGATTTCAACACCTCAGGACAACCTACCAAAGGATCGACAGAGAAGAAATACACTGGTAATCTTCCTCTCAGTAGTTGTTATCGCTATTCTGATTGGTTGGCAATTTTTAAACGTAAACAATAACAATACTGATCCTACACTGGCGGGTCATCCTTTATCCAATCCGCAGACACACCTGCATACTGTAGCCCCTGGCGGAAAACCTGGCGTGCTCTACCTGGGCACACATTATGGCATATTTACTAGCCACGATGGAGGACGAACGTGGCCTCAGGCGCGTGGAGCACTCAACACATTAATGATAATAACTATTGTGACCAATACCTACAATGCGAACTCCCTGGCCCTTGTTGCTCTTCCCAGCGTATCTGGTAGTGGTCCAGAAGGCATCTATTTCAGTCAGAATGGCGGCACATCCTGGATATTGCGTAACCCACCTGGCCTTTCTCTATCCGCATATCCCTCCACTCTACAAACAGGAACTGGCAGTAGTGGAGCCTTCTATGCCTTCTATCTGAACGCAGGCTGGTTTGAGACACGAGATATGGGCCTGCACTGGCACGCTCTTGCATTACACAATCTTCCATCCATGCAAACTCCTACCTTACTTTCATTCACAAACAATCCCAATCACTTGCTGCTAGGAGGAGAACAGGGGCTTTTCGAGAGCATGGATGATGGACAGACCTGGAATGCATTGACAACTGTCCAGGGTTCCGTACTGAGTCTGGTTGCATCTAAGACAACGCCCGCAACTCTCTTTTGCTCAACTGATCAAGGACTCTATACCTGGAAGGATGGAAGTCCCCAGATCACCCAGAGAGCATTGCCTGGCACTACCATACTTTCACGCCTGGCCATCAATGCCACAGGAGATATCCTCTACGCCTTAGCAGGTCAGAACCTGGAGTACTCACAAGACGGTGGAGTACACTGGACACTACGTAAACGCTTTTCCAGGAGTGATCTAACCGCTCTCGTTCTCGATCCTCAACATCCTGAAAAGATTTATGCAGGCTTTTTCCTTCCACCGCAAGTCGTCTACAGTACCGATAGCGGGAAGAACTGGCAGATTTTAACTGGTGGGCACACAGTACCTTAAAGAGCATCGCAACAATGTCCCTCTCTGGCTCTTCAGAAAGAACATCAACCAGAAAAAATAGGGATTTATCCTGATAGACAATAGGAACAACGGAAGGTATAATGAGGCAATAGTGCTATACCTACGTCGTGTATAACTATATGTACACGTATATCTGATTGTTTCTCATCCAATTTCTCTTTCGACCATAAGGAAATGCTCATGCATATACGACCCTTCTTCTGGTGCCTGCTTGCCATCATATGTATGAGCATGCTCATCTTTGCTGCAAATGTTCAGCTTCACATCCCTGCTCAATTACACATCTCTTTCGATCAACAGCAACCAACAGCTACAGGTATGACAACGCTCCATCTCCACCTGTCTGATTCCCAGGGAGTACCGATTGAAGAGGCAGAAGTCTCACCAGATGCGCATATGACAAATATGAAGATGATCACCAACGAGAACTTCGTACGCTCAATGGGGCTGGGAGATTACAAAGTACAAATTCACCTATATATGGTCGGTCCATGGGCAATTACGATCCATGCCCGTGCAGATGGTTTTCTGCCCCTGGAAAAAACATTCTTTGTCCAGGTTAAATCGTAATAAAATACACCAAATTGCCTAGAGACAGGAAAAGGATGCTATGCTATCATACGCACAGAGGCCATTTAACAGGTAGCAGAAAGCGAAATTTTTAGTGAAGAAATTTACTCATAGCGCTATGACCCTTTTCCAACGATGGCATCTTTCGCTTTTTGAAAAAGTTATTTTAGTGAACAGCCTCATGCTGATTGGAGAGGCGCTGGCAGGTCTCTGGGTCACCAGTCACAACCTGGAAAGCCACCACTACCTCATCGATACCAGTTTCATTATCCTGGCAACGCTACTTACTTTGTTCACAAATATCTTTTTGATGCGCATCAGTTTTCGCCCTCTCTTTGGCCTGCTTTCCACAATCCGTGCCATTAGCGCTGGCAGTACGCAAGCTCGCGCCCCACTCTCTCCTACTGATACTGAAATTAACGAACTGGCACAGTCCTTTAATACCATGCTGGATCGGCTGGAGGAGGCACGTCTCGAACGGACGGCCCTTATTTTGCAGGCTCAGGAAGACGAACGGAGACGCATTGCTCTCGAACTACACGATGAAGCAGGACAGAACCTGACGGCCTTGCTTGTCCATACTGAATTATTGCACCAGAGCTTTCAAATGTTACCGCAAATAGCTCGTACTGAAGATACGCATAAACATATAGAAGAGGGACTGCTACAAATGACCAGGTTGACGCAACACACACTGGAGAATATCCGTGTTCTTGCTCAGCAACTACGCCCCAGTGTTCTAGACGATCTGGGACTTCTGGCCGCGTTTCGTTGGTTAGTAGCTGATAGTGCCGAGCGCTTACACATCACGATTGACCTGTCTACCGAAGGGATCAGAAATGGTGTACGTAATCTTCCCTCCGATTATGAGACTGCCCTCTTCCGCATCGCCCAGGAAAGCCTGACCAATATCGCTCGTCATGCACAGACGCATTATGCTACACTTACACTCCGGCAGGATGCCCACCAGATCTCCCTGCAAATTCAGGATCATGGTCGTGGATGCAATCCAGAACAACTCCATAAAGGCAGAGGTATTTTCGGCATGCACGAACGAGCAACCCTGACAGGTGGTACTCTAACCATTGACACATATCCCGGTCGGGGAACCACAATACGAGCAATTCTCCCTCTCCAACGTAAGCAAGAAAGCACAACGGAAGGATTGCCCACCATGCAGGTCGCGGTAGAGGAGACGTAATTTGGCAATTGAACCTATTGAGATAGCGCATATTCGCATCTTATTGGCTGACGATCATGATATTTTGCGTCAGGGACTGAAATTGCTCCTGGAGGCTCAGCCAGATCTGCATGTAGTAGGTGAAGCTCGTACTGGAAGAAGTACTGTAGAACAGGTAACAGCCGTGCAACCTGACATCGTTGTCCTGGATATCAGTATGCCTGACATGGATGGACTGAAAGCCTGTCATCTTATCCGTCAACAGCACCCTGACATACAAGTATTGATTCTAACAATGCATGAGAGCGAGGAGTACTTTTTGCAAGCACTGCGTATGGGCGCTGCGGGCTATCTCGTTAAGAAGGCCGCACCAGCAGAACTGTGCACCGCCGTACGTACAGTCGCACAAGGAGAAGTATTTCTCTACCCTGGATTGGCAAAAGCGCTCATTCGAGCATATGTACAGCAATCCATTCAGGCAGGCCAAAAGCACCAGAAAGATGTGGCTCAATCGACCTCTCCTCTATCAACAGAAAGTGCAAAAAAACCCGAACTTTCACAGGTATTTGCAGTCTTGACACCACGCGAACTGGAAGTGTTGAAACTGGTTGCTGAGGGTCACACCAACCAGGAAATCGCAGATCACCTGGTCTTGAGTATCAAAACGGTTCAGGCCCATCGTGCCAACGTGATGGAGAAGCTCGGCCTTCACGATATCACTCACCTTGTACGTTTTGCAATCCACTATGGCTTAATTGCACCCGATCTATGAAATTCTGAAATCTAGCAAAAGCAAGGAGATACGTGACTATGCCCACATCATCTGCTCATCCTTTCAATGTTACAGAAGCTCAACTTCTACATGCATGCACCAGCAAGAGGGCGCTCTTCCCTGAGCTTGAAACAGCTCGCCTTCAACGCGATACACTCCTCCAGGCCCCCCAAACACAAATAGTACTTGCGCATACTCAACAGGCTATGCAGAATAGTCAGCATATTCCTCAGACCGACTATACCTCTTATCGTGCATTCCAACGTAGCGGTGAACGGGGTCGTTATGAAGCAGCCTATTTTCTCAAGCGTACACTCCTGGCCGCCTTTGCCCTACGCCTGTTCTTTGGTCAGATGGATCTCAAAGAGACTGTAGAAGATTATCTCTGGAATATATGCGAAGAGACAAACTGGGTACTGCCGGCGCATGAAAACGTCATCATCGATCTTTTCGCAGCTGAAACCAGCTTTGTCCTGGCTGAAACGTTACTTCTCCTTGGCGAAACATTGGATAGCGAAGTCCGTCATCGCGTGCGCCAGGAGATCGAACAGCGCATCTTTACCCCCTATCTACGTTTCTATGCTTCCCAATGGTGGTATACCACAAATCATAACTGGAATGGTGTCTGCAATAGTGCCGTTGCCGCGACGTTTTTGTTGCTAGAACCAGAGCCAGAGCGTACAGTAAAGGCACTCAACATAGCACTTCAAGGATTACAGGCTTTGTCGATAGTGCCTTTGAAGCTGATGGCAGTTCATCGGAGGGTGTTAGCTACTGGCACTATGGCCTGATGAATTTTGTTGCCCTCTCTGAATTCCTTTATGCTCGCAGCAAGGGAGAGATCAATCTGCTGGCATCAACGCGTCTACAACAGATCGCCGCTTATCCAGCTCAAGTACAGCTCCACGGCTCACAATTTGCCAGCTTCTCCGATTGCGATGAGAGCGTCGAATTCAATCCTGGCATTCTAGTCCGCCTCGCCGAGCGCACACACGAACCATCTCTAGAGAAACTCCTGGCTCCCCCAGCACAACCCAGCAGCGATTGGCGTTTGACTATGATGGTTCGCAATATCCTGTGGTGGGATGGTAGTCAACCCTCTGCAACTCCACCCACAGATGCATGGCTATCGGCCAGTGATATTGCACGCCTGACAACAGAAAACAGCCAACAAGACACGGTCGTTCTGGCGGTAAAGGCTGGTCACAACGCAGAGAACCATAATCACAACGACGTAGGCAGCTTTATCTTGAATGTCGCAGGCGAAAATCTGCTCGTTGACCCTGGTCGTGGCCTGTACTCACGCGCTTATTTTAGCTCACAACGTTATGAAAACATCTTTGCCAGTTCGTATGGGCATAGCGTGCCAGGAATCAATAGAATGTTACAGGGAACGGGTCACGATTTCGCAGGACGGATCGAACAGTTCACTCCTCAGGGACCACACAAGCAGGTGAACCTGGAATTTGCCAGAGCCTATCCAGTACCAGAGCTGCTTAGCGCAAAACGTCGAATTATCCTGAGCACCGATAGTGAAGAGGCTGGAACGGTCTGGCTCCACGATACCTTCATCTTCAACAATGATACATCTCAGGTCGAAGAGGTATTCATAACCTGGCAAGAATGCACACTCAGCGGAAATAGTGCATCTATTCACGGCCATCGATATGATCTGCTTTTGACTATAGAGCATCCTCTGAATGCACATTTTACACTGGAACGCTTAGAAAAGGAGAGTGAGGCTAACGAGAAACCTGCTATCTTGAAGCGCCTTACCATTCCCTTGCCTCAGGCGACGGAGTTGCAGATGAGTGTGCGAATGCAACTCATTCGTCACCATATATAACATAAAAAAAAAGAGCCCTATAAAGGACTCTTCTTGCTTATCCCTCAGAAGGGACTCATATGCCAGATTGAGAAGCATCTCCCCCAAGATACCCCTTTCT
Source organism: uncultured Chloroflexia bacterium (assembly GCA_963731415.1). GTDB lineage: Bacteria > Chloroflexota > Ktedonobacteria > Ktedonobacterales > Ktedonobacteraceae > JACDAE01. Next base: position 668,403 of record CAVSVN010000005.1, on the reverse strand, counting down.
AGCATATGATCGTGTTCTCAGAGATGGTTTCGCGAAGCGAACTTCGCAGGATCATCTCCTTCCTGCTTCATCCAGGGCACATTGAAGAAACTTCAACTGATGTCCTGTCTACAGGCGTTACTTCCCACCGAACAGGTGGTACACGTTCCTTGCCATATGTTAGCATAGAGTGGTGGTCCCCCCCAGGGCCGCCGCTCCATACTAACATTTTGTTCCCCACAGATATAATACCCAATAGCGAGTAAAAAAAGGTTGACGACATGTTGAGATATTATGGAGATTCATCCGAATACGGTAATTCACGGTTAAGAAACTAACATGCACTCATTTTCTTGCTCACCATCTCCATAACACGCTCGTCTACTCCCGTGCAACATCAAGCAATGGCACGGAGTTTGCCTGTTTTCACATCGTAGATAAAACCACGTATCTCGATGCTCTCTGGAATAAGTGAAGAGGAACGCAAAAATGAGATGTCATCACGTAATCAAAAATATAACGAACCTATTGTCACAATCACAACAACTCCCATCACAACATAATCCACCTTACCAAATGTTGTTTCGTGCAGCATCGTCTGCTTCCCATCAACTTCATAGCCACGCACCTCCAGAGCAGTTGCCAGGTCTGCGGCACGACGGAGCGATCCCTGCATCAATGGGACGAACAACATGGAGAGACTCTGCAAACGCTCAAACAGTGTGCCGCTACTGAGATCCGCACCACGAGCACTTTGCGCCTTGATTAATTGTTCAGTCTCATCAACAAGCGTGGGGATAAAACGCAGAGCCAGCAAGGCCATCAGCGCAAAGTCATCAACAGGTAATTTTAGACGACGCAACGGTGACAGCAGGAGAGTAATACCCTCAATCAAAGCAACGGGCGATGTCGTCATCGTCAGAACCTGCGCGAAGATCAACAAGCCCATAAGTACGAGAAAGCTGCTCATAAACGTCCATGTGCCCCCATAGGTAATAATATAGGGACCAATTGGAAGCATTTGTGCAGCGGCATTACCTGCGATCAACCAGAACAATGCGAATGCGAGCAAGGCAGCAAGTAGCATAAGACCTCTGAGGAATTTGCGCCATCCTCCTCGCCAGAATACGCGTAAAGAGGGTAACAATGAGGAGAGAAACACTAAAGCGAAGACACTTCCCACAATGAGGAGTATGGTACGGGCAAGGCCATACGACGTCATAAGTGGACCAAGTGTATATAATTTTCTCGCATCAAGGTCAGTTGTGGGCAACGTCGGACCAATACTCAGAACAAAGAGAAGAATAATCAACCAGGTGCGACGCCACATTTCACGCACCGAAATCCTGGCACATGCAATGCTTACTCCAACCAGTACAACAAGCACGATAAAAGGTACAAAATGCCATTCGCGATGACTGGTGACTACCTGCCAGACGACCAGCCACGCGATGATCAGTAGCTTTGTTCTGGCTTGCAGGCTATGTATCGGACTACTGCCGGGATAATAAACGCCTAATGGAATACTTCTAAATAACATGGCTTTACTCTTTTTTAGATATATGCGGCACATTCAGCGTATCGCGCAACCAGAGAAATGCTTCATCGAGCGTAAATATCTCTGCTGGAATCACGAGTCCCTGTGTGCGTAATAGCGAGAGGAGTTCACCTAGCGGAGGAGCAGCCAGTCCCCATTGGCGCAGGCGATCACTTTCTGTAAAGATGCTACGCGGCGTTCCCTCCATCACCAGGGATCCATTGTGTAAAACAAAGAGCTGATCGGCCAGTGAGGCAACTTCGGTCATATCATGTGAGACGAGGATAATTGTCACACCCTGAACTTCTTGAGCACGACGCAGGTACCTGTAAAATTCGGCGCGTCCATCCGCATCCAGACCCACTGTAGGCTCATCCAGAACAAGAATAGTCGGTAGCATAGCAAGCACACCGGCGAGGGCAACACGTCGTCGCTGTCCACCGCTTAGATCAAAGGGCGAACGAGTACCATATTCCTGATAAGGCAGGCCCACCGTCTCCAGAGCGGCAATCACACGAGCGCGAATTTCGTTACGGCCCAGTTTCATCCGTTTCGGACCGAAGGCGACATCGGCAAAGATAGTACGCTCAAAGAGTTGTCCCTCAGGGAACTGAAAGAGCATACCCACACGCTGGCGCATCATACGCAGGTCCACGCCTTTCGCTCCCACATTGATGCCATCAACCAGTACCGTTCCCTTTGTTGGACGTAGCAGACCATTGAAGTGCTGCACCAGCGTGCTCTTGCCCGATCCTGTTACGCCGATTACTGCAACACAACTGCCACGTGCGATCTCCAGATTGATATCGATTAGTGCCTCTTTGCTGAAAGCTCCTGACTGATAGGTGTGGAAGAGATGTTGGGCAACAATAATTGGATCGGACATCAATGCATCAACTCCCTTGCCAGCGCCTCTAGAGTTACAGCAGAGGACGCAATGGGAAATCCAGCATCGCGCAGACGAGCGGACAGTGCAACGGGTTCTGGAATCTCCAGCTTGAGGGAGCGTAATCGTTCCAGGTCGGCAAAAATCTCAGCAGGTGTGCCTTCAAGAATTACCTGTCCACGCTCCATCACCACGATCCGCTGCGCCAGTGCAGCCTCCTCCAAAAAATGCGTTACCTGGATAATCGTCAATCCATGCTCTCTGATTGAGCTGGTGTAACAATGCAGTGATCTCCTGACGTGAAAGTGGATCGAGCATGGAGGTGGCCTCATCCGCGATAATACATTGTGGACGTAAAGCTAGTATACCAGCGATTGCTAGCCGCTGCCTCTGCCCACCAGAGAGCTTATGTGGTGGAAACATGCTCAGATGAGTGATTCCCACTGCCGAGAGCGCTTCAGCAACACGTTCATGAATAAGGGAAGCAGGTAGCCCACGCACAGCCAAGCCCCAGGCAACGTCATCCTTCACAATTGTTGCAATAATCTGATTATCAGGATTTTGCAGAATCATACCTACCCGATCCCTCACAGTATACTGGCTGGCTCCATCGCTTGTATCTAACCCATCAACCAGGACGTGCCCACTGTCAGGCACCAACAGCGCATTACAATGACGTGCCAGCGTCGACTTGCCACTACCGTTATGGCCGAGAAGAACTACATACTCGCCCGGCCATATCCGCAGATCTACATCGCATAGAGCCAGCACCGATTGACCACTCCGGGATTCCTGAACATCGCGCGTCCCTGGCTCTTTCTGAATAGGATAAGAATATCGAATAGTCTGTATATTAATTAAAGGTGATGAATTCATCAGCCCGCCTTATGCCCCTTAATAATCCCCCACTTGAGCGCCACCCTCATACTACGACGATTGAGGCGGCGCAAAAGTCGCCCCATACGCCCACCAGGCAATGGTCGTACATCGTAACCAAGCAAGCGCACAAAAGAGTTGGTGAACGCATAAATCACAAAAACGACCGGACATAACACTACCCATAGTGCAATATAGAATGAGAGCAACCAGTAGCGAAACCCCACATCTGCAAGTGACGAAACGCCCGGATACACATTCTGCTTCCACCAACCAGCAAGGCCAGCATGCGCCATTAGACTATTGATTAGTGAAATAAGGGTGGTATAGGTGCTATGAAGTATATCAACTAGCGTCACGAGTGGAACAGCAAAGATAAAAGCAGTAAAGAAGGTTGCAGCATAAAAGGCCAGCGATCCAGCGGTAGCGCCTAGCACTAACAGAGGAAGCAAAGGCATGCGCAGCTTCATCGTCACGCCCAGGAAGAGGCCACCCATACATTCCAGTAGCAGGTTGATAACCGATTGCGTACCTACGATGACCGTCACGACAAAAAGCGCAACGCACAGACCCATAATACCAACGTAGAGTCCGCGTCGTAGAACCAGGACCGTAAATACAATAAAGATCAGCAGGCGAAAGACCTGTCCTCCAATCGGAAGGTAGATAGTTAGCAGTTGGAAGAGCACTGCAATATCCGCCAATAGTGCCCCCTCTGCGATCTCCAATGCCTTCAAGCTGCGAAACATGCACTCTCTCCCCTCTCAAGAATGTAAAACGTGGTCAGGAGACATCACCTTGCGTGCGTCCATCTCCTTTTCCCTTATGCATTGTAGTGGTTTTTTAAGAGAGAAGCAAGGTATAAGTATATATAGAGGTATGATTCCTACTCATTTAATGCCGATGTGAAGCAACCGCTTTACAATGAGTAGTTGTGAGTAGCCTATGACTATAAGATATTTTAAAAGGATTAAAAGTCTCCTCAAAAATATGGTACAATTCAGTACCACATCAGGCCTTTCGTTACAAAAAGAGGGGATTTATGAGCCGATCGCTATCTAACGACGAACAACTTCGTCATGACGCACAAGTACGCGACACGATCAATCGCGAACTACAGACGCGCTTCGCGCCAGAGGACGCCGTTTTGCGCGGTTCTCTGAGTCGAGCAGAAGCAGAGAACATACCAGCAATTCAGATTTCGCCATTGCAAGGCAAACTATTACAAGTCCTTGCACTGACGTGTGGAGCACGCAAGATCCTCGAAATCGGTGTTCTGGCTGGCTATTCTGGCACATGGTTAGCACGTAGTCTACCGCCAGATGGCAAGTTAATCTCGCTGGAGATTAACTCAAAGCATGCGGAGATTGCTCGTGCGACCTTTGCCGAAGCTGGTCTGAGTGATCGCACCGAGGTACGCGTCGGTCCTGCCCTCGATCTCCTGCCAACGCTCGTTCCTGAAGCGCCTTTCGATCTGATCTTCATTGATGCCGATAAGGGGAATAGTTCACAGTATCTGGATTGGGCCATCAAGTTGAGCCGCTCTGGTTCCCTGATCGTGGCCGATAATGCTATTCGCTATGGGAGCGTCTTCCAGACACCACCTCCTGATGAAAGCGCTAGAGGAATGGCAGCCTACAATCTCGCCATTATGGAACATCCAAGATTGGTAAGCGTGGCTATTCCTAATGATGACGATGGGATGGATGGATTTGCTATTTCAGTCGTCAAAGAATGATCTATTCACCAGGGAATGTTCTTAGTTCCTTCTTACGATGACTCGACTTATGCTCAAACGTTTAGGCAAGCATATGCTTCTTGAAAGTTGGTCAGCAGTCGAACACCGACCAGCAGATGTCGTTTCGCAACCGCTGATCATCCAGGACCAGCTCGCGGATCGCGTCAGGGAGCTGGTCGCGCTGCCATCGGCACTCGAGCCGCCCGGAGCTCTCACCCTCGCCTTCAGGAGCGGCTGCACGCGCCGCCTTGATCGCGTAGGCCGCCGCTCCGAGCTCGTGCGCGGCGACGTGCGCCACCACCGCCGCCTGGCCGGCAGCATATGCGGCGTGCCGAGCGGCTCCGCTCAACTCTCTTGCCGCAGCCATGGCATGGCCACCCGCCGCGCGGGACTGGGACATCCTGATCTCGCCGCGCACCCATGCCCGAGCCTGCGCGATCGCCTGGCGAGGCCGCGGGTCTGAAGGTTGCGCCGACTCGAACAGGTGCAGGACGTGTTCCGCACACGTTGCGGCCCACAGGGCGAGCAGCTGATGGTCGGAGTCTGTGAGCGTCCCCCCGCGGCGGATGGTGATGAAGCGAGGGTCGCGGTCTTTCGGGAGGATCACGGCTGCACCCCTTTCAAATTATCAATATTAGCTCTTGAATTATCAGTTTATCGTATTCTATAATTTTGCCTGTGGCAAGTCTTAGCGGGAAAAGCAGATAAGAGTAAGAAAGACGACTTTTAAATACCTTGACCCAAAAAGCCTGCGTGTTGCCATCCCCCACCAAACCATGCTATAGTACATCCTCGTGAGATACTCAAAACCATAAAAACAGTAGGAAGAATTTTATAGAATGGCATCTCAAGGAACCAATTCCAGAACACCCAGACGGACAACGCATACTCCTCCAACAGCTCAGTTTCACCCAAATCCACAGCAAGCAGACGCTATTGCACATATAAATGGTCCCGCCGCATTTATTGCAGCGGCGGGCACGGGCAAAACGTCTATCCTTGTGCAACGGCTGGTACGCCTGGTCGCCGATGAAAATATTACACCAGAAGCATTCTCTGCGTGACCTTTACACGTGCCGCCGCCGACGAAATGGAGAAGCGCGCGCTGAAAGCTCTAAAGGCACGTGGCATAGTCGGCACAAAGGATCTAAAGCGCTACGCGTAGTGACCTTCCATGGTCTGGGCCACCAGATGTTGCGCGAGAAACTGGAATGGACAGCCGCAGGAGCTTAATCAGCGCTTGATTAGCGGTGAGCCGCGCCAATGGCTGGCGGAGGATATTATTCGTCCCTGGCGCAGCAATCGCACGCGTGGCATGAACTGGGATGTCGAGATCGCTGGCGTACTTAGCAGCCGTAGATCGAGCCAAAGAAGAGCATGATCAAACCGGAGCAATCGACTGACTTTTTCCGCTCAGCACCTGGCGATCGAGACGATCTGGCGCACGCTACCAGGAATTTTACTGCATTATGAGCAGACCAAACAAAAAGAGAAGCTCTACGATCTCTCCGACCTGATCTACGTCCCCCTATCGCTGCTGGAAAGCAGCCCCAAGTTTCGTAAAACCTGGCAGGGGCGCTACCACTATCTCCAGGTCGACGAGACACAGGATACCAACCCCTCGCAGTACAAACTTATCCAGTATCTGGCCGCACCTAAACATAACGTGGTCGTAGTTGGCGATCCCGACCAGGCCATCTATCAGTTTCGTGGGGCCAGTCCAGAGGCTTCCATCCTTTCGTTCCGCACGATGTACCCCAAGGGAAAGATCTACCACATTGAACACAATTATCGTTCGACACCCCAGATCCTGGAGGCCGCCAACAAACTGATTTCAGCCATAACGATGTCACGCCAGGCTTTGAGAAGGTACTTGCGCCCAACACAACCAGCAGGGCCCCGGTATGCGTCACGGCCTATGAGGATCAGGAGGACGAGGCGGATGGGATCGCCAATCGCATCGAGGCAACTGTACGAGACTGGCATGAGCATGGCGAGGACCTCTCCTATCACGATATCTTCGTGCTCTCGCGCACGAATCATCACCTGGCTTCCGTCAGAAATCGCTATGGCACGCAATCGCATATCCCTATCGCACCGCTGGTGGCTCGTCGTTCTTCAAACGCAAGACGACACGTGACATGCTGGCCTATCTCGCCCTTGTCGATGGTATGCGTATTCACCAGGACTTTCTTGAAGCCCGCAGCGGCTCCAACCGCTCAAATGGGATGACGTCTTCACTCCAGTCCACTGCGGCGAACAAAATGCAGCCTTTCGCACTGTCGCAAATATTCCATCAAGAGACTATTTCACCACGCACAGGAAAAACCTCGCACCGCTTCACTCCTACATTCTATGGCTCATCTGCCAGCATATCGCAAGCGGACGTCCGTTGCTACAGTTCTGCGAGGAGCATGCCTATACAATCGCCAAAGAACATCAGCTAGGCGTTAAGGATTTCATTGCCCTGATCAAACGCGTCTGGCAGGGCTGCAACAATCATCCAGCCGAAGCGATCAAACTATACGCCAGTTCGCTTATGATCTGCATCTACGCCACCATGATAGCAAACATAAGGAAAATCCCGGATGAAGAGTCGGAGGCCCCAACGCATCACGAAGAGGACACAGCTGGAAGGTCGCTATGACGAACTGGAAGAACTGTCGCAGATCGCACAGACGTCACCATACGATCCGTCACTTCTTGCAGGCCATGGCAAAATTGAAAGAGCAGGCAGAGGACACAGAAGAATAAACGCGACTGTGTCACTGCTGCTGACCATCCATAAGAGCAAGGGACTTGAGAACACCAGTCGTCTTTGTCATGGGCATGACCGAAGGTATTTTCCCTCATAATCGCTCATTTACAATGGCTGACAGATGATGGACCGATCGTACCGGCAGGATTTCGCGGAGGAGCGCCGCCTGGCCTACGTAGCCTTTACACGTGCACAGAAGCTGCTCTTCCTCACCTCGATCCTGCGCTATCGAGGAGCGACGCCATACCATCGCGCTTCATTCAGGAGGCAGGCCTATCACCTACCGATGAAGATGGCATCTCAATCCATATCTGATGACACGCGATGGCGATGTACGTACGCTCAGTCCGCTGGTGACGGCACCGACGCTTTTTGAATAGTGGTATTTATGTGTCAGTAGAATCAGGTGCAGGTTTTTTTAAAGTGTTCACCACTTTTTGGACTATAGGTCTTTTGTTCTATACCATTTTAGTGTATACTTGAGATATGAAAAGTTCAGAGGAATTACCAATCATAGGCTTTGCAACCCAATCTGATTGGGAAGCATGGCTTGCAGAACATTACGCCGATCCAACTGGCATCTGGCTCAAAATCGCTAAAAAAGGTGCGGGCGTTCTCTCGATCTCGTACGCGGAAGCATTGGAAGGGGCACTCTGCTACGGCTGGATCGATGGGCAGAAAAAAGCGTTCGACGAACAGCACTGGCTACAGAAGTTCACCCCACGTCGCGTGAAGAGCATCTGGTCACAGATCAATTGCGACAAAGCTACGGCACTGATTGAGGCCGGAAGAATACAACCAGCTGGCCTGCGTCAGATCGAACTGGCACAAGCAGATGGCCGCTGGGACGCCGCATACGCCAGTCAGAGCAAAGCGACTGTGCCAGATGAATTGCAACAAGCATTAGACGAAAATCCCCAGGCACGCGACTTCTTCCTCACTCTTAATAGCGTCAACCGCTACGCGATCATATTCAGAATTCAGACGGCTAAAAAAGCTGAGACGCGTGCAGCCCGTATCCAGAAATCTGTGGAGATGCTCACAAAAGGCGAGAAGCTCTATCCCTAGACACATTGATTATTTCCCCTGTCCATCAGGCACAGCAATCTGCTGAAGATTCAGCTCTTCCGCGACGGCGGGCCGCAGAAACGTACAAAATGCCTGAGAGGCACGGGAGAGCTGTTTATCAGCACGCTGAATCAGGCTTAATTGTGGACGCAATTCGAGGCCTGCGATCCGCACCTGCACAAGATCCCTATTCGCTAATTCCCGCTGGACAGAGAGTGAAGAGACAATTGCAGCACCAACCCCACTGATTACCATCTGTTTGATTGCCTCATTATCGGTCAGCGTAAAGAGTGGCTGCACCACGACATTATGCTGCAAGAGGCTATGCTCGACGACTTCGCGAATGCCACTGCCCTGCTCACGCATCAAGAGCACCCCTTCTCGCAACGCCTCCAGTTCTACGGAGGGCAAGCTGCTCCACGCATGACCCGGTGCGACAACGAGGATCAACTCGTCATAGGCAAAGAGCTGTACATCTAAGGCGGCAGGAAGCGTCGATGCATCACCCTCAACCAGACCGAAATCGAGGTTCCAGTTCATAATCTCTTCCACAATCTCATGAGAATTGAGAATGGCTATATGCAGATTAATCTGAGGATAACGCATACGGAATTGAGCCACAATTGGCGGTAGCAGGTACACACCCGCAGTGGTATTTGCGGCTAACGTCACTTCTCCGCTTTCTACATCCCGCAGCGCCACCAATGCTTCCTCCATCTCACGCTCCAACGCAAATATCTGACGTGCATAGCCCTGAAGCATACGACCAGCATACGTTAATGCAATACGTCTCCCTTGACGCTCAACGAGTTCAAGCCCGATCTCGTGCTCTAAACTCTGAATCGTCTTGGTCACAGCTGGCTGACTCAAATTCAATTCCTCTGACGCACGTGTGATATGCTCTAGTTCAGCCACCTTTAAAAAAACACGCAGGTTTTGCAGGTTCATAATTTTTGTCTATCTCCCAACTCTTCCAGAGGTGCAATTCTTCACGCCTCCATCGTCTCAGTCAGCCGAAGCATAACCCTCACTCTAAATAATACCAGAAATCAATGCAAAATTATACCTTCATAATCATACGTTATATATTTCCCTTCCTCCTATTTGCTAACAGCATGCTCCTCCCTCTGATAACAACTATACATACGATAACCTATAGACATGTATGGAATAACCAGAAAGTATATTATAATTACAGATAATGCTAATAATAACTTGCAAGAATAATAAAAATATGATAGTGTTTTCCTAAGCGACGATGCTAACGGGTCAATGTCGATGACACATTTTTGTTCTTATCACTATCATCGAAGGAGCAAGCCCGGATGAAACACATCCTCAAACGCGTTCCACATAGCCTGTCCGTTATTATGCTACTGTCCTTCCTCATTACAGCCTGCGGTAGCAATACAGGGAGCGGTAGCAACGGAAGTCAGATTACGGTTCATATTGGCTATTTTCCTAACCTGACACATGCTGTAGCACTGGTAGGCATGGCTCGCAACACTTTCCAACAGTCCCTTGGATCGAACGTTAAAATAGATGCCAAACAATTTAACGCCGGTCCCTCCTTGATTGAAGCTCTCTTCGCTGGTAGCATTGATATCGGCTATGTCGGTCCCAGCCCGGCCATCAATGGTTATGTCAAAAGTAAAGGGGCGGCCTTGCGCATCATTGCTGGTGCTTCCAGCGGTGGCGTGCTCTTCGTGGTACGGCCAGGGGCAAACATCAAAACGCCTCAGGATCTCAATGGCAAGAAACTGGCTGATCCACAACTTGGTGGGACGCAGGATGTCTCATTGCGCAACTATTTGCGCACAAATAGCCTCAAAACAACTGATCAGGGCGGTACCGTCCAGGTTCTGCCAACCGATAACGCCACCATTTTAACCGAGTTCAAGCAGGGACAGATCGACGGCGCATGGGTCCCTGAACCGTGGGCCTCACGCCTGGTCGACGAGGATCATGGCAAGGTTTTTCTGGACGAGCGTTCCCTCTGGTCGGGTGGTAAATTCGTCACTACCAATGTTGTTGTAAGCACAAGCTTCCTCAATCAACATCCCGGACCTCGTCACCAAATTCCTACAAGCTCATGTAGATACAGTTCAATACATCAATAACAATCTGAGTAGTGCAGAATCGCTCGTCAATACACAACTCAAAAGTCTCACAGGCAAAGCATTGAAATCGACCACTCTTGCCTCTGCATTCAAAGATCTTGATATCACCTATGATCCGCTCCAATCATCGGCCTTAACTGCCGCCGACAATGCTTTCCAACTCGGTTATCTGGGTAAAAGCAAACCAGATCTGAGCGGTCTCTACGACCTGGCACCACTCAACTCGGTTCTTAGCGCGAAAGGCTTATCCCAGGTCGCTTCTGGTACCTGATCTTGGATGAGAATGTGGGTAGGGGCGTCACCTTGCGTGCGCCCCGTGCAGCGACATGGTTCATTGGGAAACAGGCGCACGCAAGGTGACGCCCCTACCCACATAAATAGAGCTATCGGGAAGGTAAAGATACATGCAGCAACAGGCAACAAGAGAAACAAAACGGCGCGAAACGGCAAGCATCAGACCCCATGAAACATCAGGCAGTGGTATTCCATTGCGCATTGAAGGCGTTAGCAAGACTTTTATTAGTCGTGGGCGCAGTGTTGAAGCACTACGTCCGGTAGACCTGGACATTGCCGCTGGCGAATTTGTTTGCTTTCTTGGTCCGAGCGGTTGTGGAAAGTCAACATTGCTCAGCATCATTTCAGGATTGGAAGAAGCCAGTAGTGGAAGAGTTCTGGCTGATGGGGTACCCATCCAGGGGCCAGGAACTGACCGTATCCAGTTGTTCCAGGAAGCTGCTCTTTTCCCCTGGTTAGATGTGCAACGTAATGTAGAATTCGGCCTCCGGCATGCTGGTATACCTGCCAGAAAGCGAACGGAGATTGCTCACAAGTTTATCGATATGGTTCATCTGAAAGGCTTTGAGAAAAGCTATACGCATCAGTTATCAGGAGGCATGCGTCAACGCGCGGCTATTGCACGTGCCCTTGCTATTAATCCCGCAGTACTGCTCATGGATGAACCGTTTGGCGCACTGGATGCACTGACGCGAGATCGCCTACACACAGAAGTAGAAGCAATCTGGCATGAGACACGCAAAACGGTCCTGTTCGTGACGCATAATGTGCGTGAAGCGGTAGCTCTTGGCGATCGTGTCGTCGTCTTCGCACCACGTCCAGGGCGCATCGTGCGCGAATTTCGCATTGATCTGCCTCGCCCACGTCATCTCGAAGATCATGATCTGGTAGATGTCGCTGCTGAGATATTAAGCGTGTTGACCGAGGTGATAGAGACGCAGGAAGAGGAGGAGCGGCATGGCGCAAGCCGTTAATGTGAACAGGAAACTTACAGACAGATGGTATCTATCAAAGCCGATACGGCAGATACTCTTCTATATCATCTTAATACTTCTATGGGAAGGATTGGCACACGCAAACATCTGGCCCGCCTATAGCTTTCCTGCTCCCACAGATGTAGGAACCTCATTGCTAAGCGGTTTCCAGGATGGCTCCATTCTCTCCGCATCATTGGTTAGCTTGCAGCGACTCGCTATCGGCTATGCCATCTCGGTAGTAATCGGAGTCATTCTAGGATTGTTCATCGGACGCTTCCGTCTCGCCGCCGAAACTGTTGGTTCGCTAGTTTTAGGACTCCAGGCGCTACCAAGCATCTGCTGGTTACCACTAGCTATCCTCTGGTTCGGGCTCAACGAGCAGGCTATTCTCTTTGTCGTTGTCATGGGTGCCCTGTTTTCAATCACCCTGGGCGTGGAGGCTGGTGTTAAAAATACGCCACCGCTTTACTTGAAAGCTGCCCGCAACATGGGCGCAAGGGGCATCTCCCTCTCAACCGAAGTGGTATTACCGGCAGCGTTGCCCGCCATTATCAGTGGACTCAAGCAAGGATGGTCATTCGCCTGGCGCTCACTGATGGCCGCCGAACTGCTTTACGCGACAAATAGCCTGGGCAATTTGCTGAACAATGCACGCAACCTTGATGATATTGCAACCCTCGTTGCAGTTATGCTCGTGATTATCGCAATAGGAGTCATCATTAATGGTCTTCTATTCACTCCTCTTGAAAGAAGTGTGCGCGAACGCTGGGGATTGACCCTGTAACTGAATAAATATGAGAGCGTACCTTTATGACCGCCAGAGATGGGTAACAATAATAGTTTTCCATCCCTGCCGGTCAATCGCTTGCTGTACTTCCACGTCCTCTTGCTGATCCTCGAAAATAGATAGGATAATAGATCGACATTTCACATCTTCATACGTCATAATAGAGAGAGCATATGTTACTGGTTAAGAGAGCGCTACCTCTCCTTATTCCTAATAAAATAGTTATGGCATAGAAAGTACGCGGAGAGTTGAAGATGACACAATGTCCACAATGCAATTTTGAGAATATTAGAAACCGCTTTTATTGCGAACTGTGCGGAACATTACTTCCTAGTTCCACCTCGCAACAAGTAAAAACGTCCACATCCCGTTCACAGGAATATACTACTACGACCTCCCCACTGACGACCCCACGACCTTCCCCTATCTCAATTCCCAGTTTCATTTCTGAGGATGAGTATATCACTCCATCACCTTCTCACACACAAGACACTGTGTATGCTACGGCTCGCGTTGTGCTCTACCTGGTCGGAGCAATCATCGCCGCATTTGGCCTCTACGCTCTTTTGACTGCGTTTACCTCTTCAGGGATCGTTAGTTTTCTTTCTCTGTTTACAGGTAGTATCATTCTTCTCGTCATCGTATTTAGTCTGCATCAGAGACCTCTTCTCAACTGGTGGCAGCGTCTCTTTGGAGAACTTGCCGCCACGGGAGGTGCATTCGTGCTCCTACTGATTGGGGCCATTATTGTGGGAATACAGCCCGCTGAAAGCATTGATAAGGTTGCAAACATCATTTACGGTAGTATTATCCTGATCTATGGGATCGTAGTAGCCGTAGTAGCTTTATGGTAACTCCTCTACACAACTGACTGAACTATACTTTTCTGCTATCATTTTAATATGAAGACAACTTTCAATATACTATAAGAAATATTGAAGAGATTCTGTTCACATTTTTCCACTAATTGATCTATAACATAACTTTTGCCAAAAAAGGTCTATACTTAAAAAAATCTTCTATTTTGCTACCCCGCGTCTTCTTTCCATTCCTTGCCTCCGCAGGCAAGCAGAGCTACGAAAAGCTCAGAAAGGATTCGCTATGCCAATCTCGCATGGACGACGAAGGCTTATGTATAGCATAGCTGGCTGCGCCGCCCTACTGCTCATGCTGGTCGCGGAGGCATTTTCGCCCTCTTCCCCTCTAAAAATACGGCCAGTGCAGCCAGTAGTTTTGTGACTCGCTGCGGTATCCATTTCTGCCTGAATGGCAAACTCTTTTACTATGCTGGAGCCAATGCCTACGATCTTATTTACCTTTGGCGATGGCAGTAACAACAGCACGCCCAGCGATATCGAGACCAAATTTATGGATAAGGCATCAATTGATGCCGTTTTTGCCAATGCACAGAGCGATCAGATCAAAGTTATGCGCACCTGGATGTTTGATCACGAGGCCTGGCATGGCTTTGAAACCGCTAAGGGTGTCTATAACGTGGCCGAATTTGATGAGTTCGACTACATCATTCAATCAGCCAAAGCACATGGGATCATGCTCATTCCCGTTTTTGAGAACTACTGGGAAGGCTATGGTGGCATCGATACGCGCCTGCAATGGGAAGGATTACCCACTGGCGAATCGAACCGCTGGCGCTTCTTCAATAAGCAGCAGTGCCCTGGCTGCTTCACGGAATATGAGAATTATGTGAGCTATGCGCTCAACCATGTCAACCATTATTCGGGCGTGGCCTACAAGAACGAACCCACGATCTTTGCCTGGGAACTGATGAATGAGCCGCGTTACGAGAATGCAACTCCCGATGAGAGCACTACAGGCACGACACTACGCGCCTGGGTTGATACAATGGGAGCCTATGTAAAGAGCATCGATCCTAACCACATGCTAGGGACTGGTATGGAGGGACAGGGAACAGCCTATGGCTATGGTGGCAATTCGGGCAATCCCTTCGTGTATATTCAGGAGTCGCCCTATATTGATTTCACCTCAGCCCATTTCTATCCCACGGAAAGTTGGGCCAATCTCTCCACAACACAGGCTCAGGCGGTGATCAAAGCCTGGATTAACGATGCACACAACACGGTTGGTAAACCATTCATTCTCGGTGAGTTTAATAGTCGCTCGGATGCTGCTGCCAGTCGCACAACATGGTGGACGGCTCTCTATAGTGCCCTCGAACAGTACGGAGCTGATGGCGATAACTTCTGGATGTATGTCGCCCGCAATCCCGATAGTATCTACGGTGTTTCGCACGGAGCACCTGAACTCTCAGTCTTTATGCAGCATTCACAGTATATGCAACAGAAGTCAGGCATTGGCGTAACTCCTGTTCCACCAACAAACACACCAACGACTGGACCAACAACAACACCAACAACCGGGCCAACCGCTACACCAACGACTGGACCGACGGCAACTCCTACGACTGGACCGACGGCTACACCAACAACCGGGCCAACCGCTACACCAACAACTACACCGACTAGTGGCTGCCGCGTAAGCTATGCAGTAAATCAGTGGCCGGGCGGTTTCACGGGGAATATTACCATTACCAATACTGGCAGCTCGACCATAAATGGTTGGAGCCTGGTCTTTACCTTCCCTGGCAGTCAGCAGGTAACGCAGGGATGGAATGGTGTGTTCTCGCAAAGTGGCAGTAAGGTCACAGTCACCAATGCCAGTTGGAACAGCTCCTTCGCAGCCAACAGTTCTGTCAATCCAGGCTTCAATGGTTCCTGGAGTGGCAGTAACCCGGCTCCGACAAGCTTCCAACTCAATGGAACGACCTGTACAGTGCAATGAGTACGTGGGGTGCATCCGGTCTGGATGCACCCTTTTTCTATCATGCTTTACGCTGGTTTTTGTGCACGAATGAACGCACTCACAAACATTCCATCTAACTCCTCACGCTCAACTTGCGAAAGTGCAGCAATCGAGGCGCTTGCACCACTCTCCGCTACGTCCTGCACACTATAGCGACGTGTGACCTCAATCTCAATCTCTATAAATCCTGCCTCCATCAACAAACGCCGATAGGTCTCTTCCTCTAAAGCTCCGGCAATACAGCCAGCCCATGCTTCCATATCCTTCTGAATCACTTCCGGCAGATGACCCTGAATCACAATATCCGAGACCGCGAAACGTCCTCCCGGCTTGAGGACACGGTACGCCTCGCGCAAGACCTGGCCTTTATCAGCAGAAAGATTAATCACGCAATTGGAGATAATCACATCAACGCTCTGCTCAGCCAGAGGAATCGCTTCGATAATCCCTTTAAGAAACTCGACGTTCTCAATTCCCGACTCAACACGATTGCGCTCCGCAACCTCAAGCATGGCATCGGTCATATCCAGACCATAGGCAAATCCTGTTGGTCCGACCCTCTGAGCCGAAAGCAGGACATCGATTCCTCCCCCACTCCCCAGATCAAGCACCTTTTCGCCTGGGTGTAATTCTGCCAATGCCGTCGGGTTCCCACAACCGCGTGAGGCAAGCGCAGCAGCAATGGGAAGCCCATTGAGCTCTGTCTTACTGTACAGATCGCTGGTAATTGGATCATCCGTTGTCGTCGTTGTCGCACAACATCCGCTCCCACAACAGCTACTTTCTTGTGAAGTAACTGGCAGACCATTCACCATCGCAATACTTTGTGTATAGCGTTCCTGCACCAGAGCACGCAATTGCTCATCATTTGTCATTATCATATCCCTTTCTATATCTAATCTTTGGCGAGAGGATACTCTCATGCAGCCTTTGCTGGCTTCCTTCTCGCTTTCACCTTTATAGACTGAGGGAAACCAAAAAGGACGCAGCAGGTACAGGAGACATGCTATTTTAGCATCTCTCTACCTCCAATTCGTGCCCTTCTCCCGTCACAGATACAACAATAGGACGCGAGTTACGTCGAGATGTCTCATCTGCACTGCAAGTACCCGACGAACAACATTGACAGCGTGATTGATAGTTCACTACATGTCCCCTACGATCCAGCTCAAAATGGCAGCAGGCCAGCAACTGCTGTTTGAGCTTCTCACGTGCACGCTGCACGCGTGATTTGGCTCCTGAAAAGGAGAGACCAACGCGCTCAGCAAATTCTTTCTGCGTGAGACCCTGATATTCCGTGAGTACAATTGCCTGCCGATCCTGTTCTGGGAGATTATTCACCATCGCTCGTACGCAAGGCAGCAGCTCACTCACAATATCATCATCAGGTAATTCTTCTGGAAGGTCCAGCACCTCTGGTGTATCTAGAGAACTCATGAGTCTGGCACTTCGATAAAAATCAATAATAGCATTGCGCGTAATCTGGTAGATCCAACTTTCCAATTTCTTGATATCCTGCAGCGAGTCTCCATGCTGATGAATCTTGAGAAAGACCTCCTGGAGGAGATCCTCTGCAACCGCCTCATCAGACACCCGCCTGCGGATAAATCCGTGGAGTGGAATATGAAAAGCTTCCCAGATGGATTCTGTGGTCAGAGACATATACTTACCTCTCTCGTTATTTTTGCTTCTCTTGAGAGAGACGAGGGTATGTCCAAAAGGACGCATCTCCTCGATTCATGCCTGTTGCTCCTCTGCTTGAGCAGCTGCATATAACTGCTCAAAAGAGAACGGGGAAGCATCCCTCAAAAAGCGGCTTGATTTTCGCTGCAATGAGATCCCGAATATGGCGAAAGGCTGCAAGCCGTTCGTCCTCTGTCCCCGTCACACGGCTGGGGTCGGGAAAACCCCAATGTACCTGCTTGCGTGCGTTAGGAAAAAACGGGCACGCTTCTTGCGCTTCATCACAGACCGTAATTACCAGATCCATCGCAGGTTTTGCGACAAACGCATCAATGCCTTTAGCAGTATGCTTGCTGATGTCGATCCCGATCTCCTGCATCGCCCTGATTGCCAGCGGATGGACCGTGCGAGGTTCAGTGCCTGCACTAAAAACCTCAAAGGCAGATCCACCTTGAGCACGGAGCAACCCTTCTGCCATCTGGGAACGTGACGAATTATGCGTACAAAGAAACAGGACACGTATCGGTTGTACTGGTTGCTTCTCAGTCTCAGACATGCTGGCTCTCCTCTGTATGATCTTGCAACTCGGTTGCCTCTAAGCTTTGCATTGGGATTTTTTGATGGCTTGCTTCACGCAGCCAGCGATAGACATATGCACCCGCCACCGCTCCAATCATTGGTCCAAGGATATACACCCATTGGGCTGTCCACGTCCAACTCATCAATGCGGGTCCAAGTGAACGCGCGGGATTCATCGAGGCCCCACTGATAGGCCCTGCAAAAAGAGCCTCTAGCCCCACTGTTGCCCCAATGGCAAGCGCAGCCGCCTGTCCCACCGCACGCGTATCGGTCGCCATCGCCATAATAACGATCATGAGGAAGAACGTGAGCAGCGTCTCCAATCCGAAGGACTGCAAGGCTCCTCCACTCCCCATCGGTAGCGTTGTACCAAGATGAGCTTCATTCCCAAGCAGAAGCCGTAAGCATCCCGCCGCTATCAAGGCTCCCAAAAGTTGCGCAATCCAGTAGCCAATAAGTCGCCGCACCGGGAAGTGACGGGCAAGCACAAAGGCAAGTGTAACCGCTGGATTGAAATGCGCTCCGCTGATATGCCCAAAGGTATAGATCATCACGGCGATTATGAGTCCAAAGACCAGACCAACGCCGACATGAGTAATCTGCCCACGAGAAAGTGTATCGATCATGATAGCTCCACATCCCGCAAAGACCAGCCCAAAGGTACCCAGCCCCTCCGCGATGTAGGCGGCCCATGTCTCACGTCTTTTCTGAGGTAATGACTTTCTCTGTGGTACAGTCTGGGTAGTCATGGCTTCATAGCTCATGGCTTCTTCTCTTTCGTTCTAAAAAGGTCGACAAAAAACGCATGCGTATACTTAATTGTAGCGAGGTCTGCTCGAACGCATGAAGCCTCTCCTCATCTGTCCCCTGGACTATTGCTGGATCATGAAAACTCCAGTGAATGCGCTCTGGATCACCAGGAAAGGTGGGGCAAGACTCTAGCACGCGATCACAGACCGTGACGATGGCATCGAAATGCTGTCCTCCGAACTCCTCAAAGTGCTTCGGATATTGCCCTCTCATATCAATTCCACATTGCTCCATGCAGCGACGAGCCAGAGAATGGATCTGCTCTGCTGGAATACTTCCAGCGCTGTACACTTCAACAGTTCCATGGCTCAAATGACGCAGCAGTGCCTCGGCCATCTGCGAACGGGCACTATTCTCCGTACAAAGAAAGAGGACACGTAATGCTGGATGCTTCCCATTTGTAATTTGGGAAAAAGGTGCGGAAACGTCAGCGATCACTCCTGGATGAAGCGTCTCTCCTGCCGCAAGGTAGAGCTCCTGAAAGCGCTTGAGATCCAGACTGTAGAAAACCGCCCGCTCGTCAGCACTGCTGCGTCGCTCGGTGACCAGGTGACCGTGGCGGAGTTGTTTCAAGTGATACGAGACGAGATTTTGTGGAAGGTGTAGCCTCTCTACCAGATCGTGCACCCGATAATCGCTCTGCGAGAGTTGCTGCAACAGATTCCAGCGTACCTCATGTGCAACAAGTTTGAGGACGCCCGGCGGTTGAATAAGAACATCCTCCATAAATTTCTCCATTTCATCAAAGTAAATTACATCAAATAGTATTGATATAAATAGTACCAGATGGAGGATGGAAAAACAAGATGCAGCTTATCTAATCGACTTACTCTCCCCCTTGCTCCGGTGTTGTGGAAAGGCTAATCACGCTGTAGTATCCGACGAAAATAGCGCAAAGTAATCCACAGCCAAACCATTTGTTTGACGAGCAGCATCCAATCCACGCCTTCACCCACCACCACACTGCCTGTGAACGTCTTCTTTCCCCAAGGCAGTTTTAACTGCCAGCCCTTTTGTATCGACAAATATCAATTGTATTTTCTGTGTGCTTCACTTCACCAGTGGGAGCGTTTTGTAAAAGATGACCGTGCTGTCCAGCGTCCCGTTCGCACTTCGCGCATACGCAGGAATGACGCCAACTTCGCAATATCCCAATCTGCGATAGAGTCGCTCGGCGCTATCCCCCTGACGCGTATCGAGCACAAGCAACGTTCTCCCATCCTCGTAGGCAACCTGTTCAACCATTTGCATGAGCGCTCGCCCGATCCCTCGTCGGCGTTGACTTGAGAGAACGAAGAGTTTCTGCACTTCGGCCCGATGCTGTGCATTCGATTTCATAGCTAAAGCAAGCTGGACCGATCCAACGATCTGACCCGCGTCGCGTGCCACGAGAAGCACGCAGGTACCCTGGGCGACTTCCTCAAAGACCGTCCGCCAGTAGTGCTGCGCATCCTCTGTGTTCAAAGGCGGCAGAAAGCCAACCGAGGCTCCACTCGCAACGGTATCCTGGAGCAGCTGGATCAGTTGAGGAAGAACGATTGGTTCCTCTTCTGGAGAAACACATGTGATGGAGGAGGGTACGAGTGAATCACGCATCGTTTCGTGGTGTTCCTTCCTTGTCTTGAGAAAACTTCTTCCGCTATTGTAGCCCAAAGCCCAGAAATGCTACAAGAGCTGTGTTCTCACACGAGCCAGCCAGGGGCCTTCATTTGTTTGAGTTTAGCTCGTTGCGCATCCCCAGTGTGTCAAGCGTCCAGGAAACTCCTCCTCGCTTGACGTTCCCCTTTTCCTGTCACATCATATCAAGAGTAAATGAGGTGTGATCCTGCTCAGTTTAGCGTCGAAGTTGCTCATCGGGGCGGTACGAAGTACGGCTACCTTTCCTTGTAACGAACAGAAAGAACGGTGTTGCTCATGGCCCGAAACCTGCCGATTTTTAATTCTCCATCTGTGAGACAACCCCCATCCACACGCAAAGGTGATATCCGTCTGGGCATCTGGATTGAGATAGTGACAGTTGTATGGATGATCGTTGAGGCCAGCATTGCAATCACTGTTGGCTTTGCTACCCACAGCGTCTCACTGCAAGGCTTTGGCATGGATAGCATCGTCGAACTGATTGCTGGCAGTATCCTGCTCTGGCGACTGGGGGTTGAGCAACGGGGCGGTTCCACAGAACAAGTAGAATGGGCGGAACGACTAGCTGCCTGGGTCACAGCCATCAGCCTCTTTGCCTTAGCAATCTACATCGTTGCTGACAGTGCGTTGACATTTCTTACGCGCACGAAACCAGAAGCTTCCTGGTGGGGCCTTGGCCTGGCAGTGAGCGCTGCTATTATTATGCCTCTGCTATGGCAAGGCAAACTCCGGGTTGCCAGACGTATCGGGAGCACCGCATTGAAAGCTGATGCTGCCTGCAGTGTAACCTGCGCATACATGTCCCTTACCTTACTTGCTGGCCTTCTGCTCAACCGTTTCCTCGGCTGGTGGTGGGCTGATCCACTGGCCGCACTTTTCCTCGTGTACTTCCTGATTCGAGAAGGACGCGAGGCCCTACATGAGGCACGGACAGGGGAAACGTGTAGCTGTGACTCTGACGATTGTGATTGAATGTGAGGTTGGCTGACGCTTCCGCTTCTATTCGCCCCGATTACGAACCTGGTACTTCTGGTTCTTGTCTGATAAGGGAAAATTATACTATACACGAGAAAGGCACTATGATGAATCGTCGCCCCGATGAGCCAATACCCGAAGAGACAGTTCATATCGAACCTACAAATCAAATTGCTCAGTGTCACCCCGCTCCCAAACAGCCTCGCTACCTGTTCGTGGCCTGGATTCTCCTCCTGCTTCTCGGAGCGTTCTTTCTCTTTGCATCCCTCTCTGACCTTGTGGCAGATGCCAGGACAGGCCTTCCCTCGGATCATCTGGAGGCATTCCACGCGATAGCAGGCCTGACCTGGGCCAGCGCCAGGATTTCATCACCCCGATTGGCACAGTATACGACTCTGTTAGAGGTGACGTATGCAGTTCACGAGCTGGTCTTCGGATTACTTTTCCTCATTATTGTTGCGATCCCATTTCGGCGACGTTCCCGCTGGGCATGGTGGGCCTGCTGGGTTCCTTTACTCGCAAACCTCGCCTACACATTCACCATTGCCCACTACAGCACGACTACTCTGATCTACAGCCTGATCGCCGATATCGCATTGCCAGTATTGCTGTTGCTGCATTTACCAGCTTTTTTCAGTCTATCAACCAGGCAGACGAATTCTTCCAGGAAGGATACTGATGGCTAACCTGTTCTAACCACTTTGTGGCCCTGAAAGGTTGCTTCCAGGGTCACATTTTATCTCTTTCTGAAATATGTTCTCTGGAATCTTCTTTTCTTGCAAGTACGATCTGGCTCACAAGTATCCATAAGAATATCAGGAAGCCCACCCCCGCCATTCCATACAACACAGATGTCAAAGGTCCACGCAAATTCAAAGCTTCAATCAAAATCAGGATACTCATGACTAAAGGAGAGAACAAAGACCAATACTTTTTCATCATCATTTACTCTTTTCTTACCATATTATTTTTTTCTATTATTATCATATATTAATACTCAACGACGACGTACGACCATATCATCCACGATCTCTAAACCATCTTCATACTGAACCAGTTCCTGCAGAAAACGCGCCTTATCTTCAGGCGCAACGAAGAGAGCATGCAGAAAGGACTGATGTGGTAACCTATAATCAATACGCAACTGGTCAAATGACCACGTCGCATGCGGAACAACACGCGGCGAATAAACCTTTTGAATAGAATGCAATGGAATCTCCTTACGCAACATACCACTCTTTACTATCAGGGTCGAAGAGGTAATTTCATTATAAGATGGGTACATGAATGTAAAAAAGAGTATCCAGCACATAATCCCAACTAGTATAAGAATTATGCCTCCTATAACAGAATGATTTGTAGCTTGAGGTCGAGCAAGCACAAAAATGATACCGAGAATAAAAGGCAAAATAAACACTGACAAGATTAGAAATACCAACCGTCCATCTCTCTTGGTACGATGCTTGATTATCCGGCGCTGATCCTGTGTCTGTATAATATTCCTCCTTGTAATTACGCTCCTATCCCTCATAGACGCGATTACACAGCTTAAATCCAAAGACTACCACATCAAATATTGTATGCTGAATCAAACAATGCCTCCCTCACACATGCACCATAAATGCTAACACAAAAGCAATCGCCGTCAGGAAATGTAGTAGACGCAATTTCTGAGAAGCCTGCTTCCTTTTTACCGCCTGTTCAATCCACCAGCCAAGGCCAGTTCCCACAGCAAGAATAGCCAGTGCGACAAAACCCGTGATGACCTCATACTGCGAAACGTTGGCAAGAATTGGCAAGAAATAGGCAACATGCGCCACAGCCGTAATAACGACCAGCCAGCCCAGGAATTGATGATGTTTGCGTAAGAAGAGAAAAGCCTCACGCATACGGGTAGTGACCCAGGATAGTTGCTGCTTTTTGAGTAACAGGTACCCACGCCTCGTCACCCACTGACTCCACGAATCAATGGCGATCAAAAACGCAACAAAACCAAGAAGGTTGCTTGTACCAACATCGGGCGATATACCAATGGGTGCTAGCAGCGAGAGGCAGAAAAAGGTACTGACGACGATCAGGCATGTACCAATAATCCATGTCACCCAGTTGACCGAAATGTGTAGCAGGCGCAATATCCCATAGCTAGCAAGAAGGCAGACAAAATCTATGCCAGAGAGGATCAAAACAGTCATAGAGCGTAGTAAAAGATCATGAACGATATCCATCGCAAGTTCTCGCCTCGCTTTTTGTTGTATTAGCACGTATATGTTTTCTAACGTTTATAGATTGAAGGCGACATATTTGGCCTTTGATTAATTGTAGCCGAGACTGGTCACAGTTATATCACCTTTTTGTTGCAAATTTGTCGTAAGGATGGAGATCCTTTTCATAACTAACCTTGACACTCATCATTATCAGTGCTAGCATCTTTCCAGGCACATAATCTCACATCTGGCCTAATGGAGGGCTTAGAACACGTTGCAATTGCAACGTAAGGAGAATATTTCGAGTGAAGATTCATGAATATCAGGCCAAAGATATTCTGGCACGCTACGGCATTCCGATTCAGCCGGGCCGTGTAGCTTACACACCAGAAGAGGCCGAAACTATTGCCCGCGAACTTGGTGGACCCGTTGTCATTAAGGCCCAGGTCTACGTCGGTGGACGTGGAAAAGCTGGCGGCATTCAATTTGGAGATACCCCTGAACAGGCACGCGAGGCCGCCGCACGCGTACTTGGTATGGATATCAAGGGCCTGACCGTCGAGAAGGTCCTGGTTGTCTCCAAGATCGATATTAAAGAAGAATACTACCTCGGCATCATCCTTGATCGCAAGAGCCAGGCTCCCGTCGTGATGATCTCTAAAGAAGGCGGCATCGATATCGAAGAGGTCGCGGCAACCGCACCTGAGAAGATCATTAAATATCCCATCGATATGCACTGGGGACTCCGTCCATTCGAGGCACGAGAGATCGTCGCACGTGCAGGCTTGCCCAGCTCGATTGTGAGCCGAGCAGGGGCTATCCTCGGCGCACTCGCAAAAGCATTTATAGAGAGCGACGCCAACCTGGCCGAGATCAATCCCCTTGTCTTGACTGGCGATGGTCAGGTGCAGGCCGCCGATGCCAAGATTGTACTTGATGACAATGGCCTGTTCCGTCAAAAAGAGTACGCAACCTGGGCCGAGTCGGAAGAGTCGAATCCACTTGAATACGATGCCAGGCAGGCTGGTCTGACCTATGTTAAGCTGGATGGCGATGTCGGTATCATCGGAAATGGTGCTGGACTGGTTATGACGACACTGGATATGGTTGCGCGTGCAGGTGGCAAGCCAGCAAACTTCCTGGATATCGGTGGGGGTGCCAAGGCCGAGATCATGTATAAAGCACTGACCTTTGTGGCACGCGATCCTCAGGTGAAGGGTATCCTGGTCAACATCTTTGGTGGCATCACACGTGGAGAAGAGGTCGCACGTGGCGTCATTATGGCACAGGCCGAACTACCCGCTGGCATGCCTATCGTAGTACGCCTCTCCGGCACAGGCGCAGAAGAGGGTCGGGCTATTCTGAAAGATGCCGGACTTGACTGGGGTAAAGACATGCGTGAAGCGGCTGAAAAGATCGTTACCGCCATTGCAGTATTGGAGCGAGGCCAGAAGTTATGAGTATTCTCCTTGATAAAACAACACGCGTTCTCGTGCAGGGTATTACCGGGCGCGAGGGACAATTCCATACACGTAACATGAAGGCTGCCGGAACGAACGTCGTTGGTGGCGTCACTCCTGGCAAACGCGGCCAGATGGTAGAAGGCGTACCGGTCTTCGATACTCTTGCGCAGGCCGTAGAAGCTACAGATGCCAATGCGAGCTGCATTTTTGTGCCACCCGGTGGAGCTGCCGACGCCATCATCGAAGCCGCAACAGTAGGCATTAAGCTTATCGTTTGCATTACTGAAGGCATTCCCGTTATCGACATGACACGAGCCATGCTGGTCGTACATGAACATGATGCAACGCTCATCGGTCCAAACTGTCCCGGAATGTGTACACCGGGCCAGGGTAAGATTGGGATTATCCCTTACCAGATATTCACTCCCGGTCCCGTTGGTTTCATCTCACGCTCCGGCACGCTCACATACGAAGTCGTGGCACTGCTCACAGAGGCAGGCATCGGTCAATCCACCTGCATCGGTATCGGTGGCGATCCCATCATCGGCTCAACATTCACCGATTATCTGAAACTCTTTGAGCACGATCCCGAGACAAAAGCCATAGTCATGTGCGGTGAGATCGGTGGTAGTGACGAAGAGGACGCCGCTGAATATATCAAGACGATGAGCAAACCCGTTGTGGCCTTCGTCTCCGGTCGTACCGCGCCTCCGGCAAACGCATGGGCCATGCAGGTGCGATCATCTCTGGCAATACCGGCACCGCGCAGGGCAAAGTAGCTGCATTACAGGCTGCAAAAGTGCCCGTGGCCGACACCATTTTCGATATTCCAGGGCTGGTCAAACAGGTGCTCTAGGATTATAATAATAGACAGCTTCAGGCTCTCTCATCCTTGTCGATGAAAACAATCCAAATATGAGAACTGGGCATACGTACAATACCATTCATATCAAGAGAACATCTCCCTCTTGCGTAGGGGCGTCACCTCGCGTGCACCCTTGATCAGATCGTGAGAACCGGGTGCACGCGAGGTGACGCCCCTACGCATATGTATCGACAAGGATGGAGACGCAAGATTTAGCGTTAAAAATATGTAATACAAAAATTTCGGTGAAGAATAGCAGGAAATAAGAAATGACCACGGCCCTTGTTTATGATCCAATCTTTCTAGAACACATCACACCAGCCCATCATCCAGAGCGACCGCAGCGTGTTCTGAAAGCGATGCTCGTCCTGGAAGCACTACACTGGCTAGAACGCGATGGACTGGTTCAGCTAGCGCCACGTCTGGCAACCATAGATGAGCTGACGCTGGTCCACGATCCAGACTATATTCGCGAGGTAGAAGCTTTTAGCCAGGAAGTTGCCAGAGAGGCACAGGCAGGCGGAAGCCAATCTCACTTTTTCGCAACCGACACCTACATCTCTGCAAAATCCTATGAAGCTGCATGTATGGCCGCAGGTGCTCCACTTGTCGCCATTGACGCCGTGATGAAGGGCGAAGTAAATAACGCTTATTGCCTGGTACGCCCACCCGGCCATCATGCGCTTAAAGATGAGGCAATGGGCTTCTGCCTCTTCAATAATGTCGCAGTGGCCGCTCGCTATGCACTCGATCATTATGGATTGGAACGTGTGATGATCATTGATTATGACGTCCATCATGGCAATGGAACGCAAGATATGTTCTATGATGACCCGCGCGTACTCTACTTCTCTACGCACCAGGCACCCTTCTATCCCGGTACGGGCCTCTCAGACGAAGTGGGTGAAGGCGCAGGTCAAGGCACCACAATCAACGTTCCCCTACCTGCACAGACCGCCTTCGACACCTATGAAGCCGTCTTCCGTCAGATCATGGCACCCGCTGCAGATCGCTTTGATCCACAGTTGATTCTGGTTTCGGCAGGATTTGATGCACACTGGAAAGATCCTATTGGGGACATGTATCTCTCCATAGCCGGTTTCGCCAGATTGACTCAGATCATCATCGACGAGGCCAATTTCCTCTGTAATGGACGCCTGGTTATGGTACAGGAAGGCGGCTATGACCTGGACGCGATGGCAAATGGTGTCGCGACTTGCATCAATCTGCTGCTCGGCGATGATGCCGCAGTTGATAACCTTGGCCCGCCACCGACGAAAGATTATCGCCTCAATACCGATGTACTGATCGCAGAACTGCGGCGTATCCACCATCTGACTGGATACCGCATGCGCAACGCCCCCAAACCAGATATCGAGCGGCTACGGAGAGAGGTCAAAGGACCGGACGCATAATACCGTATTTGCTCTGTCAAAGTTCCTTACGTCCTTTTTTGGCAAGGTGAGAGGGTGCGTAACTGGCGGATGGTTGGGTGCATATGGACAGCACACGGGCGGCACCACGGGCTTATTCGTCCGCTCATCGCGCCCCTACACGAGCCGAGAGACCCTAGTGTAGGGGCGCGATGAGCGGAGCGAATAAGCCCGTGCTCCACTCCACATCCGTGCTCTGCAAAGGTCCCGCATTGGAGAGATAAAGCAATTTTCTTGCACATCCATTCAACTTCAACTATACTATCCTCGGACGCGTGCGAACAAGAAGGTGCACTCAACTCTCAACGATAGAAAAGGATGAACATTGACATGAGCATCGTTACTCCACGGCTACTCGCCGAAATACCGCTCTTTTCCAACATGGATGAAGAGGAGATTGCTGAACTTCGCTCCATTATGACGGAGCATGTCTATCAGCCAGGACAGATCTGCATGAAGGTTGGTGATCAAGGCACAACATTTCAGATCATCGAGCAGGGAGAGGTAGAGATCTGGCTGAATGACACGGAGGGCCAGAAAGTGGTCCTGGATATCCTCGGCCCTGGAAAATTCTTTGGAGAACTCTCCATGCTATCAGGAGAAACTCGTTCAGCTACTGCTACCTCGGATGAACAGGTGATTACGCTCGAATTAAGCCGCGAGGAGTTCTTTGATTTCTTACGTCGACGACCAGATGCCGCTATAGATGTGCTGACTGAACTGGGCGATCGCCTCAAACACACTGATGATATCTTGCGTACACGTGTTAGCCGCAATGCAAACGAAGCTCATGATCAGACACTCTCCATCGGGCAACGCATTGCCGATGTAATCGCCGACTTTAGTGGTTCCATGCCATTCCTTTTTATCAACCTGACGGTCTTTGTCATCTGGATCGGAACAAACATCGTAGATTCTCAGATTTTTCGTGATCCCTATCCATTTCAATTTCTCACTATGGCGGTCTCTCTTGAAGCAATCTTCCTCTCCATTTTTGTCCTCATCAGCCAGAATCGTCAGGCAGCCAAGGATCGCATCAAAGCAGACCTGGACTACCAGGTCGACGTAAAATCCGAGATGGAAATGAGCGTCATAGCTGTCAAAATACACGAGATAGAACAAAAACTTCACCATATACATTGTGATGTTTTAGAGGTCAAAGGGGGAAAAGAGAGCGGTCAATGAAGTATGTATGTGCTTATACATACTTCAGACTAAAAGGGCGCGAGAGGAAATCTCTTTTTCTATTTATGCTTCTATTGCCAGATAAGCTCTCTCACTGGCCCTGCGTCGGAAAGCACCTGCAACTCCCTGCAACAAGTAGAGCAGACGACGCTGTATTCCATATTTTTCCATAAGAGCTGCTTCAGCTCGCGCAATCTCCTGTTGATCGCTAACGATTCTTGCGTTGCCTTCAATAGCCTCGCCTGTTACTTTCCCGTTGGCCGTGCAGGGAGCCAGCGTTACGCGACCAGAATTACGTATGCGCTTCACCTTTCCAGAGGTTGCATCTGTATAGATATAAATAATCCCATTGCTCTCGGCAAACCACATGGGAGTTGCTACAGCGGCACCACTTTTACGAAACGTTGTTAAACTGAGGTAGTTGCCTTTGAGAAGTGGTTCGAACGGGGATACCTGTGAACTCATGATTACTCTCCTTACAATAGCTTAATGAATAACTATTTTAGCAGCAAAATGAGAGAGTTGCCAGGTACTATACAACCTTGACTTTCACCCTACCTGAATGTTGTATTCTTGTGACAAGAGCTGTTGACGTATCTCTAAACAGATAGAAAGAGATAAGATGCTAAAGATTTGCGATTTTGCCAGGCTTGGTGAGGTATCGATGACCACTCTGCGCTACTACGATGAGATCGGACTCCTCAAGCCGATTCATATCGATCCTGAGACTGGCTATCGATTCTATACCATGGATCAGTTACCGCATCTGCACCGCATTCTGGCGCTCAAAGAGCTTGGACTGGAATTGATACAGATCATCCAGATTATGGACGAAAGCATTTCTCCCGCTGCCTTTCAAGGAATGCTGCGCTTCAGACAGGCACAGCTCCAGCAGCATATACAGACCGAACAGGAACAACTCATACGCATCGAAGCACGCCTTCGCTTCCTTGAGCAAGGTAACTGTATGCCACCTTATGAAGTAGTACTCAAAACAGTCAAATCGATCACCGCAGTCTCTATGCACCTGACAATGGCTGATTTAGCGTACCCGGTCCACTGGAGTGACATACTCGGCTCCACATTGAAGCACTACGGTGTCAAACCTATCGATCACCTGCTCGTGCTTCATCCTGAGAGTGAGGGTGAGGGCGAGCACACCACACATTCGCTAGAGGTGGTCGCCCCTGTTGAGTGGAGAGATGCCAATGCTCTGATAACACGCAGTGAGGGACGGTTGACACGGTGCGAGTTGCCAGCTTTTCCCCGCATGGCCAGTACTCTCCATTATGGACATCCCTCGCTCGTGATGCCAGCCTACCAAGCACTGGGAATTTGGATGGAAAACAATGCATACACCATCGTCGGACCTCGCCGCAAGATTTGCCTGCGACGAGGAGAACATCTCGACGACACTCTCACCGAGATCCAGTTTCCAGTCGAGAAAGTAGCATGAATGAGAGGCGACCTGACACGTGAGCAACGAGAAGGAGGACAGAGGAAGAGAAATATTCCTTCAACGAATTCTATCGGCACAAGGGAATTTGTCTACCGTTAGTTCAGCAATTGAATGATTATAGACATGAGGAACCTATTTCCTCATACAGAAGCAGAGACAATTGGGCACGATATTGCATAAACTGCGCTCGATTGATTGGAGAAGAATAGATGAGCAGTAATTACGAAGAGTTGGCTGAGCGAGCCAAAATTGTGAATCAACAGATCATTGAGGAGTTTCACGCGAATGGAGGCAAGGTTGGAAATCTCCCCCCAGGCGTAAATTTCCTCTTGCTTCACACCATAGGCGCAAAGAGTAACCAACCACGTATCACCCCATTGCAATACTTCAAAGAGGGCGAAACCTACGTCATCATCGCCGCCAAAGGCGGTGCCCCCACCAATCCCGATTGGTACTACAATATCCTTGCCCATCCTGATGATGTAACGCTTGAAGTCGGAACTGAGCAGTTCAACGTTCATGTGACAGTAGCAGAACCGGCTGAACGGAATCGTATCTTCGCCGATGTCGCAAGACAATCACCCAACTTCGCTGGATATCAAAAAGATAATCCTCGTATCATGCCTGTCGTTCTCCTGAAACGCGTCAACTAGAGGGAAGGAAGCAAGGCGTTAGCCAGAGCGTTCGCAGATGCTAACTGCGTGTCCTGGCTAACGCCTCCAAACCCTCACGTCGATTACTTACGAATCAAAGAAGCTCCACCATTATAATGGTGGAGCTTCTAAAGTGGGCCCAGCTGGGATCGAACCAGCGACCTACCAGTTATGAGCCGGCAGCTCTAACCGCTGAGCTATGGGCCCTCATCTCACGCGACGCATTATAACACTTCCTCTCCCACTTGTGAAGAGGGGATAGAGAAATTTTACCTACCGGTAGTTTTTTCTTTACCAACGCCGAAAACAGCTATCTCTGGCCACGATTTCCTGAAATGTGTGCTATAATAGCAGCAGTTACCGATAAGGTTCTGTTCAACTCTTTCCGTTTTACAGCAAGGGGTTGAAGTGAAGGGTGCACAAGGGCAGAGACGAAACGAATGAGAATAAAGAGCGGGCTTCCGACGTTTCACTGCTTCTGGCGAGTGGTTGAAGAATAGAAATTCGTTATACAGACATCTTTTCAGTCGTTTTGAAGAGATGTATCCAGATGCTTCTTGTGGCAGAAACTCCCCGTTATGTAAGCCCCGCTTTTTACAGAACCGCGCCAGTACCGAATGCATGGCGCGGTCTTAACTTTTTTTGAGGGAGCATTCAATGGAGAATGAAGTAACAATCAGGATTGGTGGCGAATCGGGTGAAGGCACGATCTCCGGGGGCGATATTCTCGCCCTGGCAGCCGCACGCTGGGGATATCATGTCTACACCTTCAGAACATTTCCAGCCGAGATTCTCGGTGGGCCCTGTATGTTCCAGGTTCGCATCAGTGATCGCCCGGTGAAATCGATGGGTGACTACGCAGATGTGCTCATCTGCCTGAATAAAGAGGCGTATGATCGCAATATTAGCGAGTTACGACATGGGGGCGTGCTCATCTATGATCCGTCCGATTTCACACCTGATACCGGCGATTGCATTACCTACGCCATTCCTTTTAACGAGATCGCTCGTAAAGAGATCCAGCTCTTCCAGACGAAGAATATGGTCATGCTCGGCGCTATCTCAGGTCTGTTTGGTCCCCCCATGGAGGCTATTGTCCAGGTAGTGCAATCCAAACTCTCCAGGTCACGTAAAGCGAATTCCACATTGATGGAAAAGAACTTACTGGCTCTGGAGATTGCTAAAAAATATGTCACAGAGAATTTATCCAAACACGATCCTTATACTTGGGTCCTGTCGTCAAAGCCGATCGCGTTGTGCTCAATGGCAACCAGGCCGTCGTTGCTGGCGCTCTGGCCGCACAATGCCGTTTCTTCGCTGGCTATCCTATTACTCCTGCCAGCGATATTATGGAAGGGTTGGCGAAAGAACTTCCACAGGTCGGAGGCACGTTCTTACAGGCTGAAGACGAGATGGCAGCCCTGGCGGCTGTGCTTGGTGCATCATATGGTGGCAAGCGTGCGATGACTGCTACCTCCGGCCCTGGCTTCTCTTTGATGACCGAACTGATTGGTCTCTCATCAATGGCGGAACTTCCAGCCGTGATTGTGGATGCGCAACGCGCCGGTCCCAGTACCGGAATGCCAACGAAGATGGAGCAATCCGATCTGAGCTTTGCACTGCATGCGGGACATGGCGATGCTCCACGTATGATTGTAGCTCCTGCCAGTGTGGCTGACTGCTATAATCTCATTATTCTGGCCTTTCAGATGGCCGAACGCTACCAGATGCCGGTGCTCTTCCTCACTGACCAGTCACTGACAGCTCGTGTGGAGAGCGTTGATGCGCATGTCTTCCAACCAGTCGAGGTAGAGAGCGCGCCTTACACATACATCAGCCAGTTAGCAACGGAAGTAGCGAAAATGAGAAAGTTCCTGTCGGTGCAGCTGCCGCTGAGAGCTACTCACGCTATGCCTATACCGCCAGTGGCATCTCGCCCACCAGTACTCCGGGCGCAGATGCAATTCCCTACATTGCAACCGGTCTGGAACATGATGAGCACGGTCACCCCGACTATGAGCCAGAAGACCATACAGCGATGATGGAGAAACGCTTCCGTAAACTCGATACGGCTGCAGAAGAGCTACCCACACCTGAGCGTTATGGAGATGAGGACGCGACGATTGGCATCATTGGTTGGGGTTCAACCGAGGGCGCTATCCAGGAAGCCATAGATCGCGCACGAGCAAAAGGCTACAAGGTTGCTTCTCTGCACCCTAAAATTCTTTCACCTTTGCCCGATCGCACCATTCGAGATTTCATTCGCTCAGTCCAGAAAGTCATTGTGCCAGAATGCAACTACTCGGGACAGCTCGCCAATCTGCTAGGCGCAAAATACGGGCTGCAGGCTATTCGTGTCAATAAATTCGGCGGTATCCCATTCACTGCGGGTGAGATACTGCGGGCAATCGAGGAGGTCAGCTAATTCATGACGCAGACAATCATCAATCCCACACCTAAAGACTATAAAAGTGAGGTCAAGCCGACCTGGTGCCCTGGCTGCGGCGACTTTGGTGTACTCAACGCCACCTATCGCGGCCTGGCCGGTCTGAAGATGTCACCTGACCAGACGGTGGTGGTATCCGGTATTGGCTGCTCCAGCCGCTTTCCGCACTTTATGAAAACCTTCGGCTTTCATAGTGTTCATGGACGCGCCCTGCCGGTTGCCCAGGGATTAAAGATGGCCCGCCCCGATCTCGCCGTAGTCGCGGTCGGTGGCGATGGCGACTTCTTTAGTATTGGCGCAGGCCATCTCGTACATGCGGCTTTACGTAACATTGATATCACGGTGATCGTGATGGATAACGAGATCTACGGGCTAACGAAAGGTCAGACCTCTCCGACCTCGCCTCATGGTCATGTCACCAAATCAACACCCTATGGTCTACTGGCTTCGCAGTTCAATCCCGTTGCGACAGTGCTCTCGCTGAATGTCAGCTTCGTGGCTCGCGGGTACTCTGCCAAGCCGAAAGACCTGGCAGCACTGATTGAGCAGGGAATGTTGCATAAAGGCTTCTCCTTTATTCATGTTCTCAGCCCATGCCCGACGTTCTATCATACGTTCGATGCCTGGGATGCTGCCGTAACACCTCTGCCCGCCGATCATGATATTCATAATCGTGGTCAGGCCGTTGCATTGGCAATGGAGACGGAGAAACAGTACACCGGCCTCTTCTTCCAGGAAGAGCGCCCGACAATGGATCAGGCTGCACAACAACTGGTCCAGCAAGCAAAACCGTTTGACATTGGACAATATATGAAACGCTACGAGTAGGCACATGGGCCGATAGC
Source organism: uncultured Chloroflexia bacterium (assembly GCA_963731415.1). GTDB lineage: Bacteria > Chloroflexota > Ktedonobacteria > Ktedonobacterales > Ktedonobacteraceae > JACDAE01. The sequence continues at coordinate 634,304 of CAVSVN010000005.1, read as the reverse complement.
AATATCGGCCCATATTATTTTGTTGACACAAAAACGCCTGCAGTCAGATTTTGTATCATTGCTCACGCTAAGGTATTTCCTTTCTGCTCTAGATTTGCTACAATATAATTGATAGAAAACTATGGTAAATTGGAAGGTACACACGGGAATACAAACCCAGGTAATGAGCACCAGGCAAAATCCGTAAAAACACTCCTTGCCACCTCCCAATACCTTGTCACAGCAGAGATTATGCATCGTATCTCTTTGTCATGCTGGCAAGATTTTGCTATAGTAATACTAATATCAATGCGGTGTACGCATGCTCTCACCGCAACCAGATAAGATTTGCACACATTTGAAAGGCAGGATTCACAGAGAAGGCATATGTATAAAAAGATTTTAACTGGCGTTATCGGTATTGCGTTGTTGAGTGTCTTACTTGCAGCCTGTAACATTGTTGACGCATCTACGCTCTCAACTGGCCCCCAGGTTCAGATGGGCGGTTCAACCTTCCTCAAGCCAACGATTACGCTGAAGAAAGGTCAAACACTTACCCTCGTCGATACCTCATCAGCACAACATGTTATCACTAATGGCACCTGGCAAGGTGGAACAGCAAAGCATATTCAGGAAACTGGTGCACCAGCACTTAACCTGAACTTCGTCGGTTCAGACACACATAGCACACCTGCATTTACTACTGCGGGAACTTTCAATATCTATTGTACTATTCATACAGGTATGAACCTGACAGTCATCGTCCAATGACCTCGGCTCAGAAAACAAGAGCGCGTCCCTATTCCAGGATGCGCTCTTGTTTACCAGCTATAACTTCCACGGGAAAACGCTCTCCCCTGAACAATGGAGATCACCAGTTTTTCATGCAGTTGTCGTCATCGTGCCAGTATTGAAATCATGAATCAATTGCGTGACGGTAACCAGGCGCAACCCTCGCTGCTGGAGTCCCTGAATAATCCTGGGCAAAGCAGCAACCGTCTGCGAACGATCCCCACCACCATCATGCATCAGAATAATATCACCGTTGCCCGCCTGGCTGAGAGCAGTATTCACTATCGCATCGCTACCAGGCCGCGTCCAGTCTTGCGTATCAACACTCCACATAACAGGTGTCAGACCCATCTGAATGGCCTGGCTCTTGACACTCTCATTCACTGCCCCATAGGGAGGACGGAAAAGCGTCGGCTGAACACCGATAGTCTGCTGAATAAGAGTAGACGTTTTGCTCAGCTCAGCCTGCATACCTGAAGACGAAAGCGTCGTAAGATCGGCGTGATCCCAGGTATGATTACCAACAACGTGACCAGCATTATATTCCTGTTGCACATAATTGGGATAATATTGCACCCATTCGCCAACACAGAAAAAGGTCGCATGTACACTATTTTCTTGCAGGATGTTCAATATCTGGGGCGTATACATGCTGGGACCATCATCAAACGTTAAAGCAACCTCGGGGAGATCGCTACTTCCCTGACCGACCACGTTCTCCTGCACTTGCGGAACAGCAGGGGTTGGATTATCCGCAATGGTTTGTTGCAGGGGTTGGCGCTTTGGAGCGGTGGGAGCGGGCGTTGGCGTCATCGGTAGAGAAACCATAGAAGGAGACGCGGCATAAACCACAATAAATGATCCAAAAGCCGCCACAGATATGATAAGTATAATCAATAATAAGGCAATCTTTTTCATACTCTATTACCCCATTTGTAGTAGGCAAGGTAAAAATTTTAGAGAGGTCACATCCGTATAAAGAATGGATATCCATTCGGACAAACCGATTGTTTTCTTTCTGGCATAAGCATATATTGAATTGCTGTATTTAGATATGAAGCAATTCACATTTTAGCGCTCGCGAGAATGACGTGTGAGGGAACTCACAAAAATGGGGATGCTATATGACTTTCACAAAACCTTCATAGAACGACAAACTGTTCCCTTTCCTGATGCATTGTCTATCATCAATAAGGGGAAGCAGAAATGGGGAGGGTAGTCTATTCAGGTGCTACCCTGTGAGTTTCGCTCACCTTTTTCCAGGTCGTCTTCGCTACCCGTGATGGCATAATGCTTCATCAAGGCGCTGGACAGGCTTTTCTTAAGGACAGGGAGGTCGGGGAAATCTGCTGGTGCTTGCTCGATAGCCAGTTCCAGCAAGGAGATCGCGTGTTCCAGATCGGCCAGATCTTTGCTACGATCGTAGTGATTGCCCAGTCCATAGGCCAGGAAGTTCAGGCGTGCGGGGCGATCAGCGGAGGCGAGAGGAGCTTGCATCAACATGGTGTTCCCATATGGAAATGGCAGTATCCAGATCATCCAACTTGTCCAGTACGCTCATAGCGGGTCAGGAGGGCTTGACTGAGGCGGTTCAGGTAGTCGGGCCGTTCAGGGGAGTCCAGAGGTGTTTCCTGCAGCAGGATGCTCAAGACTTCAATAGCGCGTTCCAGGTCAGCGATATTCTCGGTAAGAACATAGCGCATCCGTCAGCCCATTATCAAGGTTGCCCAGGTGCATAGAACGATATTGAGAATCTGCTGAAGTACTGGCAAGAATCTCTTCCCAGGCACGAATAGCGCGATCCAGGTCAGCCATGTTTTTGGTGCGCACAAAACGACCCGAGGAGGCAAGAACAGAGATTATGCAGATGTTGAGGCAATTCGGGGGCATCGAGAGGAGTATGTTCTGCGACCTGTCCATACAATTGAATAGCGCGATCCTGGTCGGCTAGCATCTTGCGTATACTCATAGCGCATGCTCAAAACATTTCCCAGATTATTTAAACATTGGACATAAGTAGAGGAGCCAACCTCGCATACCGAAAGCCCCAGTTCTAAGAGACGTGCAGCCTCATTTAAATCCGCTAGATTTTGCGTACGTTCAAAACGCTCGTTCAAGCCATAGCTTAACATATTCAGACAAAGAGGAAATTCTGGAGGCGTCGTGTTCCATCCGCTCCATCGCTTCCTGCCAGATCTCTATAGCGCGATTCAATTTGGCCAGTTCGCCAGATTGCTGATACAGATAAAAATAGATGCCTCCGCCAGCAAAACCCAATTCACGTTCCATGTTTTCAAAAAGGTCACTCATGCACTTCCTCCCGCAATCTCCAAAAACCATCTACACCTTCTATTATACCACGAGCACAAAATGATAGGATATACATATAAAATATGTTTTCTTCTATTTTTCAGCAAAAAATCGTGTACCTATTGCGATAGGAACCAGATTTATCGCGCTCGCTCGAAGGGCCAGATTTTCGCGCTTATCATTATTTCCTGCTCATCAGCTTTCTCTACGCCATTCGTTTCAGCACACGCAAGAGGCAATACAACCGAAAATACGCTTCCGCTCTCGGGCACGCTCTGCACCTCGATATGACCACCATGATGCTCTACGATCTGCTTCGAGATATAGAGGCCCAGACCAAAACCGACGCTAGAACCTGTCAGAACTTCAACACCGGGCACGCGATAGAAGCGTTCAAAAACATGAGGGAGTACTTCAGGAGCAATACCTATACCGGAATCGCGGACAGAGACTTTGCACTTGCCATCGTTTTGCGTCGACCTTCACCCGAATTGGAGCATCAGCCAACGAATATTTACGAGCATTTGCCAGGAGATTAATAATGACCTGGCCGATACGGTCAATATCCACCTCAACCTCCACTGGCTCATGCTGGAATCTCCAATGTTACAACCGGATGAGGATTGGTGCCCACAACATACTCGTCAACCAGGGTCCGGCACAACGCACCCATATCGCAGCGAGAGGCAATGCAGGGTAAATATGCCCATCTCAACAAATGAAATATTGAGCAGATCATTCACCAGCACTTCTATACGGCGAATGGAGTTCTCCATATTTGCCAGGTACGATGCCTCGGAGGAACCCGCACGTTCGAGGCGTCTGCGCAAGAGTTGCGTCATTCCCTTTCAAGCTGGATAAGGGCGTTTTCAGTTCATGGGAAGCGATGCTGAGGAATTCATCTTTTGCCGCATTCGCCTCCACCAGTTCACGCGTACGCTCCTGAACGGTCTGCTCAAGAGACTTCGCATGGGCTTCCAGGGCACGTTGCTGTTCGGCAACCTGGCGGCGCAGTTGATGTGTTTGAATGGCCCGGCGCAGCGCAGCGGCAAAATAGTCGCGATCAATCGGTTTTTGAATAAAATCGTATGCACCGCCACGCAGAGCCTGAATGGCGAGACTATGATCTCCATGGCCGGTGATGAGCAATGTAGGGGTAGCAGGACGTAATTCTTGTATCTTCTCCAGCAATGCCAACCCATCCATGCCTGGCATCTTAATATCGCTCACAATAGCATCATACTCATGCTCACGTACAAGATCGAGCGCATTGAAAGCTGAATCTGTAGTATCTACCTGCACATCAGGCAAGCGCAACTGGATTGCCTGAGGAAGCGCCTGTAATAGTGCTGTATCGTCATCCACAATAAGAATATGTGCCTGCTCATATACTGCCTCCACCTTATTGCTCCATAGCGAAGTTGGATCAAAAAGCTGGCACCCTCATCCGGTCGATTTTCCACCGTGATGGTACCATGATGCTCTTTGATGATCCCATAGGTAATAGAAAGTCCAAGCCCGGTTCCCGCGCCTACTTCTTTTGTTGTAAAAAATGGATCAAAGATGCGCTGCTCTAATCCTGCCGGAATGCCTGGACCACTATCACTTACCCAAATATCCACGCGCTGCTCCACTTGAGCACATGTTATGGTAATAACTTTGCGCGGTGTATTGGCCATTGCGTCCCGTGCATTGGTGAGTAGATTGATAAAAACCTGCTCCAACTGAATAGCATTGCCGATCACAATCACATCTTCTGGCGGAAATTGCAGATCAACTTCGATCTGACGTAAGCGCAGTTGCTCACGCATCAACGAAATAGCACGTACAACAATCTGGTTGATCGCTACTGGCTCACGACTGACGGAGGCTGCACGTCCAAAAGTACGCAGATGCGAGATGATCTCCGTTGCTTTACGCACCTGCTGCATAGCATTATAGAGTTCTTGCAAGATACGCTCAGAATCTGTATCGGCCATGCCCAGTTCAATCAGATCGATAGCATTGCCAATAAAAAGGCCAATATTATTGAGAGGATTATTCAATTCATGGGCCACACCTGTCGTCAATTCGCCCAGGGTTGCCAGCTTGCCTGCCTGCACGAGCTGCTCCTGCTTCTCGCGCAGTTCCTGTTCACGACGCTGCACCTCTGCCGTCGTCTCCTTCAGGTCGCTCATAATATGAATCATGGCTTTGCGGCTATTCTCCAGGCGTAGATTCGACTGATGAGAATCTTGCAGAATATGCATAAGGGCGCGACGCGAATTATCCAGGCGCTCGGTCTGTTTGCGCAACAGGCTGCGATCATGTTCGTAGTCGGCAAGAATATGAATCATTGCCTTGCGTTGATCATTGAGTTTACGATTGAAGGTATTCAAGTCGCTGAGAATGTGCACAAAAGCACGCCGTCGCTCCTCACTTTTACGCACATCGCATTTCTAACGCATTGTTCTGTTCCAACAGAAGTTCGTATTCTTGCAGAAGTTGTTCGTGCGTCATCTCATCTGCATGCTGAAGATTGTGTACTGGACTACGTCCATCGACCCTGACCCCGGTTGATCTTCTCCAATTCGCGCTTGAGTGTTTCAATCTCTTTCTCTAACGCGATCATCTTTAGTTCGCGTCCAACCACCACCTCTTCAAATTTCTCCAGATCCAGAATTTTTTCCTGCAATTCGATCTTCGACTCCTCCAGATCACGCACCACTTTTTCATAGGCTCGCATATCACGCAGGATACCGATCGCTCCAATCACCTTCCCATCGGTATCGCGCAACGCTGAAGCATTCAATGTTGTAGGAATAACTTCTCCTGAGGCGCTGCGCGGATTGAAGCGAGCATTACGGGTTGCGCCACGCTCGATCACTTCGCGTAATGCAGCCAGGAATTCGCGTGTCTCCTCCGGGCTGATAAAGCGCGAGAGCGACTGTTCCAGCACCTCATCTGGACGGAAACCAAGCAGTTCATAGACCGCATCATTGGCCTGCAAGATTTTTCCTTCCAGGTCCGACACGAAGACCGGATCCGGCGCGTTCTTGATCAGGCTATCAGAATAGGCAAGGGCTTTATCCAGTTCGCGCATATCGCGCAGAATACCGATGGCTCCAATCACTTTCCCATCTGAATCACGCAACGCCGAAGCATTCAGGCTGGTCGGAATGATTTCGCCTGAGGCGCTACGCGGATTGAGGCGCGTATTGCGAATAACGCCGCGCTCAATCACTTCGCGCAGTGCGGCGGTGAACTCTCGCGTCTCCTCTGGGCTGATAAAGCGCGAGAGCGATTGTTCCAACACTTCGTCCGTGCGAAATCCCAACAACTCGTAGACCGCATCATTAGCCGAGAGGATCTTGCCTTCCAGGTCCGACACAAACACCGGGTCCGGTGCATTCTTGATCAGGCTATCAGCATAAGCGAGGGCTTTATCCAGTTCGCGCATATCACGCAAGATACCGATCGCTCCAATCACTTTCCCATCTGCATCACGTAGTGCCGAGGCATTCAGGCTGGTAGGAATGATTTCGCCTGAGGCACTGCGTGGATTTAAGCGAGCGTTACGTGTTGCGCCGCGCTCGATCACTTCGCGCAGTGCGGCGGTGAACTCGCGCGTCTCCTCTGGGCTGATAAAGCGTGAAAGCGACTGTTCCAACACTTCATCCGTGCGAAATCCCAGCAATTCGTAGACCGCATCATTAGCTGAGAGGATCTTCCCTTCCAGGTCCGACACGAAGACCGGGTCCGGTGCATTCTTGATGATGATATCGGCATCAAGCGAACCATGTGACCTGCTATGTATTGGGTTGTATGCGCGAGCGTGCGGTAGGAGTCGGGACAACGTTCTCCAGCATGAAAAACCTCCACTTACTACTGAGATCAACACAACATTCCAACAAAACCAATGTTGTATCGTAAAACAATTGTTAGAAAACCGAGACACTCAGCGTAACTGTCGTGATTAATGATTAACAGTTTAGCAGAAACACTCTATAGAGTGCAAGAGATATAAAACTAATGTTATTGAAGAGTTTAAAGTATGCCCTTGCGTGCTTGCGCTCCATGCTATATGATAAAGTCTGAAAAGTGTGCAATATGAGGAATGACGAATGGAAGGATCAATTCAGGAACTCTCGCCACGCATCAGCGACTGCTTAAAAGTCATTTATGCAATGCAGGAACGGGGACAGAAGGTATCTACATCTGCCGTCAGTGAACGGTTGGGTGTAAGTGATGCAACCGTTACCATGCTCTTCAAAGACTTCGCTGCGGCTGGTTGGGTAGAGCATATACCCTATCGAGGAGTACACCTGACACCACTGGGAGAACGCAAAGCGATGGAAGTCATCCGACACCATCGCTTACTTGAGCTGTACCTGGCGCGTGAATTGGGCTATAGTTGGGATAAAGTACACGAAGAAGCCGATAAGCTAGAACACGTTATCTCTGAAGAGTTTGAGGATAAAATCGATAGTTTACTGGGATATCCAACCGTTGATCCTCATGGAGACCCCATCCCGAGCAAAGATGGCATTGTTTCTGCTGCGTTCAGGGCGTTCTTTCTGGAATTACAGCATGGTCAATCGGCCCGTATTCTGCGCGTCAACGATCAGGATGCCGAAAAACTACGCTATCTGGGACTACTAGGATTGTACCCCAATGTCACGATCCAGTTACTTGAGCGAGCACCGTTTGGCGGCCCGCTCCGTCTTCTCATTGGTGACGCCCCTCATCAAGTAGAACACCAGGTAGGAGTAACGCTGGCCGAACACATCATCGTCTCCCCTAAGCAGAATATTGGTCAATGCATTCTTGCCTCAATCGGATCGGCTCGCATGAGCAGCAAAGCTCGCTCCATGCGTCCAGCAATACGCGCCGCCACACTCCCAGCCAGTAACGCATCCAGCCCCGCCCGGCCATGACTTGCCATCACGATCAGATCAATATTTAAACGTTCAGCGAGACTTGAGGACCATGGGAGCAGCATCACCACGTAAAATCTCTGCTGTTGCATCCACTCCCTTCAGAACGGCATTGGAGCAAGAATCTGCTCCAGGTATTCACGGCCCCCTGCTGCGCCAGGTCAAGGACAGCACGCATCGTCGTTGGAAGCAGCATCCCTGAAACAGCCTGACCACCTGAAAGCGTTGCCAGCGTGGGAATAACCAGCACAAGATGAATAGTTGCCTGGAAAGCAGCTGCAAGCTCAATGGCTGCTGGCAATGCTGGTTCGTGGGCAACAACTCCATCCAGAGGGACCAGAATGCGCTGAAGATCAAATGGTGGTGCGCTCCCATCCTCATGCGGAAAAACGAGGAGAATGGATTGCGCACCGCGCTGCAAGGTCTTTTGTGCAATGCTCCCAAAGAGCAAGCCACGCAGTCCACTATGACCATGCGTACACATGATTACCAGATCACACTTTAACTCCTGCGCATGCTCAAAAATACTTTGCGCAACGTTATACTCCCCATCATCATGCACGTGACACTCCACCATGACACCATTCGCACGCAAACTCTGACGCCACTTCTTCAAGATAGGAGTTTGCCTCAGCGGCATTGGTCAGATGCCGTTCACCATGAATCGTTGCGGGAGCCTTAGTTCCATAACATGCAATAATGTCACCAGAGCCTGAGAACGACTGGCCAGTGCAAGTGGTTGCTGGAAGAACAGCCTCAGCCAGACGAGAACCATCGAGAGGAACCAGAAAACTCTTATGTTCGGCAGATTGAGCCATAAAAATCCTCCCCTTCTATCCGAAGAATGTCTGATAGAGCAAGAAAACATTGAGCCCAATAATTAAAGCTCCTACGATACATGCCAGAAATGTCGTCAAACGATGATTCACCAGCTCCCTCATGATATCACGTCGGACGGTAAAGAGAATCAGGGGAACCAATGCAAATGGAATGCCGAAGCTGAGCACCACCTGGCTCAAAACCAGCACACGCGTAGGCTCCAATCCAAGCGCAATCACAATTATTGAAGGCACCATCGTCAATACCACGACGCAGCCAGGGTGGAATCTGACGCCGCAAGAAGCCCTGCATAATAACCTGGCCCGCCATCGTCCCCACCGTCGAGGATGAAAGCCCTGAAGCCAGCAGAGAGATAGCAAACACCCAGCTCGCCGCAGGACCCAGGAGAGGAACCAGCGTCTTATACGCCTCCTGTATAGTACCGATACTACGCATCCAGCACTGAAGAACGTGGAAGCCGCCATAATCAGCATTGCACAATTGACAAAACCAGCCAGACCCATCGCAATGAAGACATCAATGATCTCAAAGCGCAACAGCTTCTTGAGCAATCTGTGGGCTACGGGTCACAATGCGTCCCTGGGTAAGTGCCGAATGCAGGAAAATTACGTGCGGCATCACCGTTGCACCCAGAATACCAGAAGCCAGCAGAATACTCTCAGTACCACTAAATTGTGGGATAGCAGCATGATACGCAATCATTTTCCAGTCTGGTCGATCCAGAAACTGTCTCGACAAGGTAACAAAGAGCAATAATACCAACCAGGCCAGTAATAACCGCCTCCATAGGACGAAAACCATAACGCTCCAGACCTAAAATCACAAATGTCACAATCGCAGTTAAGATGCCTCCCAACAACAATGGAATATGAAAAAGCAATTGGAAGCCAATGGCAGCCCCTATAAACTCGGCAAGATCCGTCGCCATCGCCACAATTTCAGAGAGAAGCCACATCCCCCAGACAACAGGCCGTGGAAAGTGCTCACGGCACATCTCAGCAAGATTATGACCAGTCGCAATGCCCAGTTTGGCCGAGAGTATCTGAATGAGGACTGCCATCAAGTTACTGACAACGACGACCCAGATGAGCAGATAGCCAAAGCTTGCTCCACCTTGAATATTGGTCGCGAAATTACCAGGATCTATATAAGCCACACAGGCAATAAACGCTGGTCCGAGGAACGGGAGAATACGGCGCACAAAGCCCTTCCGACTCTTTCCACTGAGTACCTCTGACGCTGCACGAAGCGTTCCGGCATCACCACGCCCAATTTGTGAGGCGGCATCGGGAATTTTCGATTGCATTGGGTCTGTGCCTTCCCCAGGAGTAACAGATCAACTGACACCTACGCATCAGCAAGCAAGGCTAGCATCGAAACTCCTGATTTTTTAGCAAGGTAAAAATATAATTTTATCTTTTCATAAAATAGAAGTATACTCTACAAGAAACTGATATTGTCAAGCAGAAAGGTCAGACGGAAAGTCATCTTTTTTAGTATCCATCATTAGTAAATCAGATTAGCAAATCTACAGTTGCATATCCTCCGTTCAGGAACATACAATACACTGGCATGAAGTCGACGAAAGGAGTTTACTATGCCTCTATCCCTCGAACGAAAAACAGAAGTTGAGATTAAGCTTGAACGTCTACGCAAGAAAATGAGCGAACGACATATCGATGCCGCCAGGCTTACCTCAATCGCCAGTACCTCCTGGATTACAGCAGGTGCTCGCCTCTACGTGGATGAATCAACTGATCTTGCGGCCTCCTCTATAGTAATCACGGAGAACCGAGCGTATATTGTGACAGACAGTATTGAGGCACCACGTCTGGAGCGCGAAGAAGAGTTAGGAGATCTCGGCTTTGAATTCCTGCTGAAACCATGGTACGCAGATACTGATGCCGCATCCTCTCTTATTGCAGGAAAACAGGTCGGATTGGAGGGTAGCGACGGTCCTGACACAATAGACATCAGTACAGACCTGCGGCATCTACGTTCTGTTTTACAGGAAGAGGAGGTCATACGCTTACGCCGCGTGAGCGCTCTGGCAGCAGAGGCTATGTATGAGGCTATTCAAGCTGTACGCCCTGGCATGTCCGAATATGAAGTTGCGGCAAAGCTGGCGGAGGCGTCACGCGAACGTGGTGGAACAGCCGTTGTCAACCTCATTGCCAGCGACGAACGCATCTACCGCTATCGCCATCCCTTGCCGACAGATAAAACAATCGAGCGCTATGCAATGCTCGTACTTTGTCTGCGTAAGGAAGGTCTGGTCCCATCAATCACACGCCTCGTCTATTTCGGTTCCCTGCCTGAGGATCTTCATGCAAGAGCTCTGGCCGCTGCACGCGTTGATGCCAGGATGATTCTTGGTACACAGCCTGGTCGTACACTTGGTGACATGTTTGAACTGGCACGTCAGGCATATCAGGAAGAAGGGTTTCCCGAAGCTATAGAGGAACATCATCAAGGTGGCAGCATGGGCTATCACTCACGTGAAATTATTGCTCACCCAGGTGATACAACCCGTATTGAACGCAATCAAGCCTTCGCCTGGAATCCTTCCGTGCGTGGCGTGAAATCTGAGGATACCATCCTTGTAGGCAACAATGGTCCTGAAGTGCTCACACAGCATGATTGCCTGGCCGTCATGGGACATCACCATCGATGGCAAAACAATCGCCCGCCCCGTTATTCTCCAGGGGAGCTAGTTGCTTATCAATGGCTTGCTCCTTACTTATCTTAAAGCGTGACCACATCAGGGTAAAATTTTGTCAATTTTATCCTGATGTGATTTGGAAACATTTTTCTACATCAGGCTTCAAAGGAAGGGGCCGCAAAGTATCACTAATAACTGGATAAATCTGATAACAACCGGGTACGATGTATGTCAGAAGTCCATTATCAACAAGCTCATCTAGTGTAGCCGTCCCTATTTGACAAAATGGGGCTTTAGCCCGCCGCTTCATCAGCATAAATCTCCCCACTCTGCATGGTGCCAATCCGTGGTTCCTACTCCTTCTCTCATAGTTCATATCAAAAGTCTATCAAGCCAAAAGTGGGCGTCACTTTTTCCCTGTGTGCAATCTCATCCTCTGACCAGACCGGGCGTAGGGATGCAGCAAAAAAATGACGCCTTGCTTCAAGCCAACACAAAATTGACAAAATGTTGCTCTATCGATAAAATACATTGCAATGAATGACGATACATGGATAGATATGGCACCAGAGCATATGCTATCCACAAACGAATAGGCGAAAGGAATAATGAGATCACCCAGATCATCATATTATTATGACGAAATATCTAAAACTGAGTATTTATGAATTGATAGCCCTTTGTATCATCGCTGTAAGCGTGATTATTCGCCTGCTATTAATCAGCCAGAACTGGCCCTGGACTGACAGCGACGAGGGCACATTTGGAATTATGGCTCTCCATATCGCCTATCATGGCGCTCACCCTATTTTTATCTATGGTCGTTACTATATGGGCACACTGCAAGCCTACGTTGAGTGCAGCCATGTTCCATCTTCTTGGACCTTCCTTGTTCTCTTTACGGCTCAGTGTGCTCCTGTTATTTGTCTTATTCCTCGTTGGCCTCTACCTGCTCACACGTACCCTCTACTCACGAGGGTTGGCCCTGGTCACCATAGCATTATTAAGCTTCGGCTCAAACTATTTACTCACCTATCAGCTTCGTTCCTATGGTGGTTACCCCGATACCTTACTCTTTGGTACGCTGGCATTCCTCATTGCATCCTGGCTGGCTATCTCGTCTAAGCCAGAGTTCTCCTTCCGCTCTATGAGCCAGCGCTGCCTCGGCTACGCAGCCTGGGGACTCATTGTTGGCCTCGGCATCTGGAGCGACCAGATCATCCTACCATTTGTGGCAATATCTGGCCTGTTGCTGCTCCTGTTTTGTTGGCGACGAACTGTTACGCATTGTCCCTCTGCTCTGCATACTGGTCTGCCCTCGCCATCGGGATGTTTCCCTTGATCTACTATAACCTGCATGCGTTGCCCGGACAAGATAGCCTTAGCGTCCTCTTAGGACTTCAAGGGACAGGGTAGTGTTCATTCCAGCTTACTCCATCAGATCATCGGAACGGTCCAGGCCAGTATTCCGACAATTACAGGGAATCCATTCTGTCCCAGTGAACGAATCAATCACGCTACGCGACCCTACATCACCACATACGTTGTCATGCACAATCATCCATACTAGCTGGGGATTCGGCTATCTCTCACTTCTTTGCCTGCTCGTTTGTGCTGGCTATGTGGATGGCCTGGCATGGCCTGGCACATCTGGCGTGGCCAGAAAGAAGCGCTGGAAACACGGCAAAATCTGGCTCGTCATATCGCACACTTTTTCTTGCTGAGTAGTGCTAGTACTTCTCTTATACTCTTTGTGAGAAGTGATGCAGCAGTAAATGCACCAGCTAATCACGCACGTTACTTAGTCGGTCTCCTGATTGCAACACCAGCAATACTCTGGCCCCTCTGGCTGAGTGCCAGGAACATCACACAGCGAACAGGTAGACTGATACGTGCCAGCAGCATTGCCAGCACACTTGTTATTGCTCTCATCGGTATTCTCTATGTCACTGGCACTATTCTCGTCTTTACAGAGATACCGCTTGCTCAGACCTACAACCAACAAGATCAAGCCATGATCGCACGCCTGGAGAGTCTCAGAGCTACTCATATTTATGCGGGTTATTGGACATGCAATCGGCTAATTTTCTTGAGTCGGTGAAAAGATTATCTGCGGAGTCGTCTTCGGCAATCTGCAGCCTACTCATAATCGTTACCAGCCCTACTATAACATCGTTAAAGCTGATCCCTATTCAGCCTATGTTTTTACCTTTAGTGAGTATAAGGTCGTAGTACAGCATTGGGTGCAGCAAGATCCAACGCACTATCGTGTTCAGCTCTTTGAGGGATTTTATATCGTCCAACCTCTAAATATCTCAACACACGCGAAACTGGCTCCCTCAATAAATTGGCGAATGCGATCAATATGATCCATCGTATGATACCAGCCTGTTGAGCAAAGAGTAAGAGGGAAGCCCTCTATTATAGGACTTCCCTCTTGCTCTTTGTTATATCTCTCGAAAAAGCTGAACATCAGAAGCGGAAAATGATGTGCACACAACTTTTCAAGGCGTATTTTATATATGCCCACCCTCAGGAGTCACATCAGTTTTCGATGTTTCAGTCGTTTCATTGTGTCCACCGAACTGGAAGCGCATGGCGGACAACACTTTGTTCGCGAAATCATCCTGCCCACGTGAGGCAAAACGTTCGTAGAGCGCCGCCGTCAAGACATGTGCAGGAATTCCTTCATCGATTGCCGCGGCAATCGTCCAGCGGCCCTCGCCCGAATCGGCTACCCGCCCCTGGAAATTTTCCAGATTCGGACTTGGTTAGCAGCGCACTGGCCGTCAGATCCAGCAACCACGAACCAATCACGCTACCACGCCGCCAGAGTTCTGTGATATCGGGTAGATTGAGGTCATACTGGTAGTATTCAGGGCTGCTCAGAGGTGCCGTTTCAGCATCAACGGTCTGCTGCTGTTTACCAATATTGGCATGACGGAGAATATTGAGACCCTCTGCGTAAGCAGCCATCACGCCATACTCAATACCATTGTGGACCATCTTCACAAAATGACCTGCTCCATGAGGTCCACAATGCAGATAGCCCTGCTCCGCCGTACCCCCAACCTTCTCACGACCCTCTGTACGTGTAGCTGCATCAACACCAGGAGCCAGAGTAGAGAAGATAGGATCAAGGCGCTTTGACGATCTCCTCTTCTCCACCAATCATCTGACAATAGCCACGCTCCAATCCCCAGACGCCGCCACTCGTTCCAACATCAACATAGTGAATGTTATGCTCCTTGAGCATTTTTGCCCGCCGGATATCATCATGGTAGTAGGAATTGCCACCATCAACGATGATATCTTCCGGTGAAAGCAACGGAAGCAAGTCGGACAATGTCGAGTCTACCGAAGCTGCCGGCACCATCAACCAGATAATGCGTGGTGTGCTTAACTTATTGACCAGATCCGATAGCGATGTTGCACCAGCCGAGATCGATCCATCTTGTAAACGACTCTGCACGGTGCTTGCATGACGGGCATATCCAACGCAGGAATGTCCCGCACGTAGCAGACGTTTCGCCATATTGGCACCCATGCGGCCAAGTCCAATCAGTCCAATTTCCATTCTATTATCCCTTTCTCAATAACTGTTTTTCGGTACAGAAGAACGCTCTACGCGTGCCTCTCTTGATCCTCCCAGTTCCTGGGAAAAAATATAGATCTGCCTGGAACAAATCCGCTCCGCTAAGAATGATCTCCGAGAGGTGAAAAGTTTCTCTTCTTTCCATCCCTCTTCACTTGATTGACGTTTCTCCATACCAAACAGATTATAATACCTTGTGTCATTCAAAACCAACTTTTCCTATATACTGACACTAGGAGCCTCTCTATTTTGAAACAATGTTCCTTTTCACAGATATATCTCCCTTTATAGAACACGTTTCTCAACTACCAGGACGTTGCACTTTCTGCCCCCTTTGCCAGCACAGATACTAAAAGAAGGCACTTCTACGATACCTCAGGGAGTGCGTTCGTCAAAAAAGTCCTGAAAAGGTGTATCCTTTCAGGACTTGATAATGGTATTTTGAAAGAGGAGGCCCTTAGTTGTCATCTAGCACAAGTTCGGGTTCGTTATCATCATTATCTACCGAATCAGGATACCACGAACGCGTAAGCCAGGAAGCTGGAGCTGATGTTGGAGTAGCGGCGGCGGCTTCCTCTTTGCCAGGTGGACATTGCTCAAGTTCAAGCGTAATTCTTTTGAGGGATGATTGCAAACCTTTGAGAGTATTCAGTGACTCAACAGAGGTATCAGCCCCCTCACGCTCCTCTTTCTGGATGTTTTCTTTTAATAGTTGTATCTGAGCACTGAGCTGGCTATGGAGTTTGCGTAACTGCTGGCAACGATCAGGGCTAATACTCACGGCACACCTCTTCTCTTTTTTCTATCATTGCATTTCTATTTCTGGAAGTTTGCAACGCAACGGGAGCTTCTTTACAGCTCCCATATTTATCCTAACACCAGAGAACACAAAACGCAAGCGCTAGAAATTGATGCTCAAATATCCTCTTCGCCTTTTTTAGACCTTTGCAGAAAGAGCTTTCTGTGCTGCGCTGAAAAATGCCTGCGCACCAGCACTGATAGAGCTACGTTTAAAGCTGATCTCGCCAGCTTTGTCACCAAATATACTTGCAACCTGACTGGCAGATGGCGGATCAAGGACTTCTTTAACCCTTACCATATCACTGTTTGAAATGGTGTTCGTGAAGGTGAACTCTTGCAGTTGAGCAGGAGTAAACTTGGGGCGAAGCAGAGTTTGAGCCTTTAATGCACCAGGAATGCCACGCTCAATGCCAATGGACTTAATGCCGTTGGGATCGTTAATGATGAAGTTAATAAAATTTGCCGCCTGCGTGACGAAAGGCGTCGTCGCTGAAATAGAGATGAGTTGAGACGGTTTAAAATACAGGCCCGGACCAGCTCCAAGCGGCATGGGCAAAAAGTCTAACTTACGCTTTGTCAACGCCTGATACGCCTCAAACTCGTTGGAGTGCGTAAGCGCAAAAATAGAAAGACCATGAACGAGTGACGAATTTGCAGGACCACTCGCTCCTGAAGCTGCCGCCTGAATATTTGCAGGCACGCACCCACCACTATTACGCAAATTGCTCCAGTAATTGAACCAGTCCTCAACATCTTGCACATCAAAGGCCATCTGGCCGTCCACCGTATATAACTCTTTTCCCCTCTGGCGCACCCAGATTTCAAACACGGAAATGTCTCCACTTGGATCAGCGGAACCATACACTTTCTTGCCAAAAGCATGAGTGATAGCGTTCAGATACTGAGCAAAGCTCTCCCACGTCAGCGGATCTGGAAGAGCGCCAACTCCCGAATTCTCAAGTAAAACTGTATCGTAGATGAGACATTCATAATTTCCCCCCAACGGGATGCCATAGATAGAGTTGTTAGCTTTACTCCCATCCAGCATCAATGGATCAAAATCGGACAGGTCAATGGTTTGATCATAAATTAACTGGCTCATGTCAAGCATCAACCCACTTCTAACATATTTTGCCAGATAGCGCATATCCATCTGAAACAGTTCTGGCGTCTTCCTGCTTACAATATCTGCATCAATTTTGGGCCAGAAATTATTAAACGTCGTATAGCTAGAAGTAATCATGGTATCAGGATGCTGATCGTGAAAAAAGTTAATTGCCTTCTGGGTCAACTTATCACGCGTCGCCGCTCCCCAAAAAAACAGGTGCATGCTGACAGAGCTTGATACAGAAGGGGAAGCCGGGCTATTACAGGCTGCAAGTCCAAGGGCAGAAGCGCTGGCAAGAGTACCAAGCCCTAACTTGATCGCGCTCCTTCGACTATAGAGGTTACTCATAGAATAGTACTCCTTTACATCAGGACAGTGTATGTCTCTCCGTATGTTCGTAAACACATTTATTAACTCTACTGGTCGATCATTAGATGAGAAGCTTCTATCCTGCGCACCGACCACCTCGGTGAGCTGACGCACAATGACCTCCAATTGTGCGGCTGCATCGTCAGTCGACTTTGCCCCAGAGGTAAGTTGCTCCATCGCACGTGTTGTTACACGCAACGCTGCCGCTAATTTTTCATTCGCACTTTCCTGATGTTTGATAGCAAGATCTACATACTTTGCCGCCTCCGCCATATCCTTCAACGATTTATTTAAACGGAAGTCATTAAAGTTGTTTGGTTGCCGTGTCAGATCTGTACTGAGATCAGCCAGACGTTGCGCCGCGATACTTGCTGCATTTGTATAGTATCTAATCGATTGCAACGCGACTTGCGAA
This sequence comes from uncultured Chloroflexia bacterium, assembly GCA_963731415.1. Lineage (GTDB taxonomy): Bacteria > Chloroflexota > Ktedonobacteria > Ktedonobacterales > Ktedonobacteraceae > JACDAE01. Next base: position 616,517 of record CAVSVN010000005.1, on the reverse strand, counting down.
GCTTCAACCATCCACGACTGCTCTGTAGCTACCACCTGCTCTTCGTCTGCCAATGTCTTCAAAGATAGACTGTTCTTCCTTAATGAAGTGACGGAGCGGATAATCGGTGACGTTATGCGCCTGCCAACCTGCACACCAATCACCAGAGCCAACAAGATCATCACAGAGACAATTCCAAAGATGCTCAGCAACTGTTGATCCGCAAGCCCTGTTACCGTGTTAAGAGGCTTTAGAACAAAGTAGGTCCAGGGAACAACGGTACTGCTATATTTAGCCGCCTCAAACGTCTCTCCCTTCCCTGCCGGATCGAACTGAAATATGGATGGAGATTGCGCATTGCTCTGAATTGTAGCCAGCCTGTTATCAGCCATAGTTGTGATCGCGTTCGTATTATTGCCATAAAGATTCTCATCCTTAATACGCTGTTGAAAATCTGCTGGCAAATTTTCAACGGCCTGAAACAAATAGCGCGGATGAGTAAAACCGGAATGATCGGGGTTGGTGTAAGCGATACGCACACCATGTTGATCAAGAACAAAAGCATAACTGTTCGCCCCCTCCTGCTGTGGTGTCCCATCAACAGGCTGCCACAATCGATGCAAGCTCAGTGATGCACGGATAATTCCTGTTGGTTGAAGATTGTTATTCACAACGCGCACATAAAGATCAACCGATGGATTATTCGCCAGGGGATCATAAAAGACATCCGAAACGAATACCTTTTCTGATGTCCGAATTTGCGGAATCAGATTTGGCACGATACGATAATTTCCATGCAAGGTAGGAGCGGTAGGATAAGATAAAACGATATTTCCCTGAAAGTCCAGCAATGACAGACTGATGTAATCGGCTATATCCCGGTGCAGTGCAGTGAAAAGTGTATTCGATGCAGCAGTTTTGCTGTTGAGTTTTCCAGCTAATACATTCCTGATGGCGTCAGATTCACTTAACGTTTCTACATCATTGAGGCGTTCAGCAAGATAGGTATCAATCAACTGAACATGCGTTTGCGCATCTCTTTCCATATCCGCACTAATCTGGGATACCAACGATGGTCGCAAAAACGCTTCTATACCACCAACTGTTACCAGAAGAGGAATGATAGCCACCGCTACAAGAAGGAGCGATATATACACGGAAAGCGAAAAACGCTTCGTTGGAGCACGCACAACTAGTCGCCGGGACATAAGATACACCAATCCTTTACTAGGTAGACTATTGACGAATGAGACCAGCGCTCTCTAAATCAGCAAGTATAGCCAGGACTTCCTGGGGGTGCCGTCCTATCAGACGCGTCAATTCCTGCGTCGAACGCCTTCCATCAATCAACAAAAATAATTGCCGATGAACACGTGAGAGGCCTAAACGTTGAAAATCTGGCATCATTCCCTGTACATACTGAGAACGATAGGGAACAACACCGACAGATAAATATTCGTCTGGAAGTTCTTGTGTGTTTCTCCGTTCTATGCCAGTACTTCCTGACCTGGGGGGTGGTAGGGCTGGCGCTGGAGGAGGTGTCGGTAGTATAGGCTCAAATACAAAATGACACCGTGTCCACATTACAAGCTTTTTAAACGCATCCGCACCTCTTAGCTGACCAACACCTGCATCAATGACCTGCCCATCACGAAACGCGATCTTTCCCACTTCAGCAATATCACCAGGAGTATCACGCTGCACGGTCAGTAACCCCGTCTTACGGACTAACTGAAGCGCCTGGATGACATCAGCAAGTTTATCTGTCGCCGTTCCGCGTATTTTCATGGTCTATCATTCCACTGAGCATCTGTATACTCAGATTTGCGAATGTACATGTCTCCCACAAAACTTCCTCCCTTTATTTCATCGTTCCTGCTAACCCACACATCTCCTTCGTCTCGTCACATATCTTGTTCTCAGGATAGAGGAATAGGCATATGGAAGTGAGCAAGACTGTCACCTGGACAAAATAAATCCTAGAGGCGATCAAATATCTTCTGGTAGTCGTAGAATGGGTTCCTGGTAGTGAATGTCCTCACCTGCGGTATAGCCAGACAGCACTGATTGAGTATGCTTCCCTGACGGCCTCTTCGCCTCACTCGATTACTAAAAAATAGCACCTTCTACTAAATAAGTAATGAGCTATCAAAATATCGACTATGAAAGTAGCAAAATAAGCTTTGCTTTGGTGAATAATAGCACAAGGCAATTTGCTTGTCAACATATTTGGTACTGGTATGGGAATGAAGTATCACCCTGTCTTACCTTATTGAGGCTTTTTTTGATAATATATTATCCGCTAGCATGCGGGGCAAATACTTTGTTATAAACAAACTTTTCTTTTAAAGCAGAAAAAAATAAATACTATGTTCATTAATAGTATAAGGTATGCATACATCTATTTTTTCCCCATTTTTGAACAAGCGATCTCCGTCGCTACTGTATTGCTTCAACCGCAAAGAACAGCTTCATCGACAAAGACCGCTCTACCTGGCAAATCTCCAATCAGATCGTATTCGAGCCATATAATTCTTCCTGGCTCAGATTACGCTGCTCCAGTTTCTCCTGATCCTCCACACAACGCGACGCCCAGGGAATAGCTTCCAGGCGCTTTTCGGGAATAAGCTTCCCGCAGTCCACACAGTGACCATAGGTACCATCCTCGATCCGTTTCAGAGCATCCTCCACTTCAGTAAGCAGAGCCCGCTCGTTGACATCAACCGATTGTTCTTGCTGTGTCTCCAGAAAATCTATCGCTGTCTCCTCAAAATCCTGTGGACCTTCGCTTGCTTGAATTGGATCAACCGGAGTTGGATGGGCCTCCGTCAGATCGCCGACCTGCTCTCTCAATTCTGCTCGTTTTGCTTCAAGTCGCTCTTTCATCTGCTGGATGTCAATAGTCATTGCTCTTGCTTCCTTTCTCTATCTACCATTCTCTTGTTTTCGCAAAGATGAATCTTCTAGGATAGAACACGTCAGCGGTTCGTCCTCACTAGGATAGTATACGTTATAGCTAGACATTTCAGTCTCATTCTGGCGTAGAAAACATTCCTCCTCCTTGCTCTATGTGCTATGCTTATTCAGGAGCGATGTTGCTACGATACAAATTTATAAGGACACGCAGATGACAGCACCACAGATTCCACAACAACCTGGCGGTGACCCTGGACAGGGAGCAAACCCGGAAATTGAACCCGGCATCCCCTCCATTTTTAGTGATTTCGACCTCTATCTGTTTGGTCAGGGCAAACAGTATTATATTTACGAAAAGTTCGGCGCTCATATACGCACGATCAATGGCATTACAGGCGTCAACTTTGCCGTCTGGGCACCTCATGCACGCACGGTCTCGGTAATTGGCGACTTCAACCACTGGAATCGCAGTGCCAACCTCATGCACCAGCGCCACATCGATCTGGGCGTGTGGGAATGTTTTGTGCCCGGCCTCCACCCTGGTAGTATCTATAAGTATTCCATCTACTCCTATGTCAATAACTACACAGTGGATAAGACCGATCCCTATGGCTTTGCCTCCGAACTGCGCCCCAATACAGCCAGCATCGTCGCCGATATCCATCAACACCATTGGCAAGATCAGGCATGGATACAACAGAGAGCACAGTATCAACCGCTCAGTTCGCCACTCTCTATCTATGAAGTACATCTCGGCTCGTGGCGACATGTACTGGAACGCCACCAGGAAGGCGCTGCGGAAGAAGATCGCTTTATGACCTATCGCGAACTGGCCCATACCCTCTCTGACTATGTGAAAGACATGGGCTTTACACATGTCGAATTGCTGCCCATCACTGAATATCCCTTCGATGGCTCCTGGGGCTACCAGGTTACGGGCTACTTCGCTCCTACCAGCCGCTTTGGCACAACAGAAGATTTTCAATACTTCGTTGACTATATGCATCAGCAAGGTATCGGTGTACTGCTCGATTGGGTTCCCTCACACTTCCCCAAAGATGGCCATGCCCTGAGCTACTTCGATGGCACCCATCTCTACGAATATCCTGACTCACGCAAAGGTGAACATAAACAATGGGGCACCTATGTCTTTGATTATGGGCGCAGTGAGGTACGCAACTTCCTGATCGCCAGTGCCCTCTTCTGGCTACGCGAATATCATATCGATGGCCTGCGCGTCGATGCCGTTGCCTCGATGCTCTATCTCGACTATATGCGCGAACCCGGCGAATGGATCGCCAATCAGTATGGCGGTCGTGAACACCTGGAGGCGGTCGATTTCTTGCGCCAATTCAATGAAGCGGTCTATGATCAGGTCCCTGGCACCATCACTATTGCTGAAGAATCAACTTCCTGGCCGCTGGTATCGCGTCCAACCTATGTAGGAGGTCTGGGCTTCACGCTAAAATGGAACATGGGCTGGATGCACGATATGCTAGAATATATGCACCTGGACCCCATTCACCGCCGCTATCACCATAATAACATCACGTTCTCGTTCATGTATGCCTATTCAGAGAACTTTGTTCTGCCGCTCTCTCATGATGAAGTAGTGCATCTTAAAGGTTCGATGATCACAAAAATGCCGGGCGATCTCTGGCAAAAGTTCGCTAACCTGCGGGCATTTTATGGCTATATGTGGGGCCATCCTGGCAAGAAACTGCTCTTTATGGGTGGCGAGTTTGGACAATGGCACGAGTGGAACTACAAACAAAGCCTTGATTGGCATCTTCTCGCTCCTCCAAGCGATCCTCGTCATGCCCAATTGCAAGATTTTTTGCGCGACTTGAACCAGATCTACCAGCGTGAACCAGCATTAAACATATTGGATAGCGATCCTGAAGGCTTCTCCTGGATCGATCCACACGACTCGGACAATAGCGTCATCTCGTTTCTACGCCGCAGCAAAGACGCACAAGATACCCTCGTGTTTATCTGCAACTTCACACCCATTCCACGTCATGGCTACCGCCTGGGCGTACCGGAAGCAGGCGAGTATTATGAATCTTGAATAGTGACGATGAACGCTACGGTGGTAGTGGGCTGGTTAACCTGCAAGCCATGCCCAGTGGAGCGATCTACTGGCAATCCTGTCCACATTCCATTCTCCTCACACTTCCACCTCTGGCAACGATTGTGTTGAAGCGACGTGTGAGTGAGGAACAAGAAGAGAAAAACCCTTAACAAGAGAGGAAACAACGACATCTATGAGTCGTAATCATAATTCCGACAAAAAGCCCACCAATGCATCAAACAACCGTGAGCGAAAAGCTAGTCGCTATTCGTCGCGTTATCGCTCATCCAACAATCAGAATGGTCACATCACAGAAGATGAACGTCTGCTACGGCGTCCAACGCAACCACTCGTCAGTCCAACCGATCCAGTTCCTCAAGAACAGGTCAAGGAGGAAGAACATGCGCTCGACCGCGCTCTACACCTCGATTTCACGTTGACCGATCCCTGGCGCGTCTTTCGTATCATGAGCGAGTTTGTGGATGGCTTTGATGCTCTCGCGCATGTTCCACCATCTGTGGCAATCTTCGGCTCAGCTCGTTTAAAATCTGACTCATCCGCCTATCAAGCTGCGGAGGAGACAGCACGCCTGCTGGCAAAAGCGGGCTTCGGCATTATCACTGGCGGGGGTCCTGGCATTATGGAGGCTGCCAACAAAGGGGCACAGGAGGAGATTCTTGCTCAATTGGCTGCAATATCGAACTCCCTTTTGAGCAAGCATCTAATCCCCACCTGGATATCTCAGTGGATTTTAGCTACTTCTTTGTGCGCAAAACTATGTTTATCAAATACTCAGAAGCGTTCATCATCTTTCCTGGCGGCTTTGGCACGATGGATGAACTCTTCGAGGCATTAACGCTGATTTCAGACAAAGAAGGTCAATCATTTCCCGGTGATTCTCTACGACTCCGCCTTCTGGGGCGGTATGGTCGATTGGATTAATAGATCAATGCTGGAACTGGGCACCGTCTCGGCGGAGGACACTCTTCTCCTCCATCTCTCCGATGACCCGGAGGAGATCTGTCGCATTGTGGTTGAGGCATATAAAGAGAGCTACCACCAGGAACGTTCAAATCGTGAACTTCATCGAGATCAGTCAATTCGTTAATAAAGTCCAGAAGAAGGTGAGGGCGGGAGGAGATTTCTATTCCTCTCGCATCGCTCGTTGATAGTACGCCATCTGCGTAGCGGACTCCTCCACACCTACCATGATGGTACGCAAATGAGCGGTATCATATTCAGCAAGCGCCTTAAGCAACTCCGCACAAATATATTCCGCAATACGTTCAGCCGTCGAATTATCGATGGGTAGTTCAATCACATCGGCACGAGGAAAGATATAACGCTTATCCTGGAAACGAATTTCCCATGCATTCTCTTCACGAGTAAGTTGCAGGTGAGGATTATGTAGCGGCAACAGGAAATGGTGGTTGAGGCGGCGGCAGATCTCTCTGGTCAGGCGTTTGAGAACAGTAAAATCAAAGACCAGCTTATCCTTCCCAAGTTCCCCCTCAATCTCGACCAACACACCATAGTTATGACCATGCAGCCGCTCACACTTGCCGCCAAAAGTGATAAAATGAGCGGCACTAAAACGCAGATAGCCGCCCTCAATCTTGACCTTACGCAGAACACGCTCACCAGCCATACCAGAACTCCGTTTCATCTATACAATAATTTTTTCCCTCTGTGTCCAGCATATCATCAATAGGTAACAGAAACAAGGCAAACAGGCAGATCACTATCTCCCACGCTCACTCGTCTCTCGATAACAAACGTCCTTTAAGAATTCCCAAAAGCTGTCGATAAAGGAGAGGAGACATAGATATGACAGAGCTAACTCTTTCTGAGGTGTGGAATGAAACGTTACTCTCATCAACTAATCTCCTGGTGGTTTGCCATAATGGTGCCATCATACGCTCCTCTGACCACAATCGATGAACGAGAGAGGGTGCGCAAACGACGCCTGCTCAGCAGTAGTGTTCTTCTTAATCTTACAGCAGTAAGCTTATTTTGTCTCCAGGGCTTCTTTACAGGAGCATCTATGCTCCAACAGCTCGGAAGTGCTCTTGGATGCTGTCTCGCACTCTTTGTTCTCTGGATCAACAAACGTGACCACTTAAAAATGGCGGGTCTTCTCCATACATTTTTCACATCCTTTATCATGGTTTTAATAATAAGTATCTTATCACTCAAAAATCCTATTTCCTCCTTCTATGTCTGGGCGATGCTACCTATCATACCAGTAATGGCTGGACTCTTTTTGCCTGCCTGGGGACCGCTTTTGCTGACTATCTTTGAAATCGTCTTTATGAACTGGTTCATTCTGAGCGGACGCCATAGTCAGATTGCTACCTCCATGACAGCTTCTGGTCTGCGCATACAATTCATTTTCTTTAGCTGTATGGTCATCTTTGTTACGGGAATTTTAAGCGCAATCTATGCAACCACCACAAAAAAAGCGGTTATCCAGGCCGATCGAGCAATCGAATTGGAGCAAGCTCACCAGGCTCTTTCTGAAGCATATGTCAGGCTAGAGCAGGCTCATACCACAATTCAAAAGCAAGCTTTGACCGATGGACTGACAGGTCTGCCCAATCACCGCGCCATCATGGACCAACTCGTGAAGGAGCTAGACCGGGCTGGACGTTACGACCATCCATTCTCCTCCTCTTCTTCGATGCTGACCGCTTCAAACATGTCAACGATACCTATGGGCATGCGGCTGGCGATACCGTCTTGCGTGAGATCGGTGAGCGAGCAGGAAGTGCCCTACGTGGTGGAGATACGTTGGGACGCTTTGGAGGCGAGGAGTTTGTCGTTCTCCTGCCCGAAGCAGATACCACTGAGGCAAGTACTGTTGCTGAGCGCATCCGTACAACTGTTGCGGCAAAAGCGGTAGCTACCTCCGAAGTCGAAGGGGGTATTACCATGACAATTAGCCTTGGCATTGCCACCTACCTGACTGACGGAACTTCGGAGCAGGAGTTGTTATCGCAGGCAGATGAAGCAATGTACGCAGCGAAACGTATGGGACGCAATCAGATCCGTACCGCCGAGGAAACCAGGCAGATGAGCACCGATCTGGAACTGATGGCTCTCATGGAGGAAGAGGGGCAGCGCGAAATCGTGCAACGGGCAGGAATCACACCCAGGCAGCTCCGAGAAACCTATACGTTGCGCAGTATCTCTTCGCTGCTCTCTTTGTTGGAGCGCCGTGACGCAAGTCTGAATACACATGTGCATGCAGTGAGCGATCTGGCAACCAATATCGCACAAAGAGCAGGTCTGGGAACGAAAGAGATCTCCAGAATTGGTATAGCCGCCTTATTACACGATATCGGAAAGGTAGCTGTCCCGGATGTACTCTTACAAAAGACAGGTCCTCTCTCGCCCCATGAGTATAAACTGATGCAGGAACATGCGGAGTTAGGCGCACAGATTCTGGAAGCCAGTCCTATTCTCGCTGATCTGGCACCATCAGTACGCCATCATCATGAACATTGGGATGGACGTGGCTATCCTGATCAATTGGCAGGGGAGAATATCCCACTGGCCGCACGCATCATCGCGGTAGCAGAAGCTTATGATGCGATGCAAAGAAAATGCTATAATCAGGCAAAAGTTTCTCTTGAGGAAATACGCGCAGAACTACAACGTTGTGCCGGTACACAGTTTGATCCAACCATCGTCCAGATACTCTCGACGATCCTCGCCGAGCAACCATCCCTTCTGATTTATGGATAAACAGAACTTCGATAACCCTTGACAAACAATAGGCCTCTTTATTATACTTTCTTCTAAGCATGAAATTTAAACGCTTAAATCCATAACTCATGAATGATTAGCTTCTCTGTATGAAGCTGTAACAAGGGCTTACCAAAGGAGGTGAGGCTTTTCTTCTGACATACCTATTACCCACTCATCCCACCAGGAACCTTAACTCTTCTCAATGTGCATCGTCAAAGCATCATTCGGACAGTGTGACAATATCCGATAAGCTCATCTTTATAACGATGTACGATTCCTAAGGATTGGAAAGGATACAAGGACGTGAAACAATCTCCCTCATACCCTCAATATCTGTTTTCGCACAGAAAGAGAACCTTTCTGGCGCTCATTGCCGCTATCGGTATCATTGCTGGTGTGCTTGCAGTGTCTGGCACGCCGACTCACGCAGCCGGGTCGTTACCCTGCGACATTTATGCGTCGGGTGGCACGCCATGTGTTGCTGCCCATAGCACGGTACGTGCGCTTTTCACCGCCTACAACGGCAACCTGTACCAGGTCAGGCGTGCATCGGATAACACCACGTTCGAACATCGGCGTCCTGAGCGCGGGCGGCTATGCCAACGCAGCCGCGCAAGATTCGTTCTGCGCAGGCACGACCTGCGTCATCACCATCATCTACGACCAGTCCGGTCATGGCAACAATCTCACCCAGGCACCCGGCGGCGGGGCAGCTGGCGGCCCTGATAACCTCGCCAACGCGAGCGCACTGCCATTGACGGTCGGTGGCCACCACGTCTACGGCGTCTACGTGGCTCCTGGCACCGGGTACCGTAACGACCACACATCGGGCATCGCGACCGGCGACAATCCAGAGGGCGAGTACGCGATCTTCGACGGCACGCACTACAATGGCGGATGCTGCTTCGACTACGGCAACGCCGAGACGAGCAACAACGATACCGGCAACGGCCACATGGAAGCCATCTATTTCGGAAATATCAAAGTTGGGGCTACGGTTCTGGCAATGGCCCCTGGGTCATGGCGGACCTCGAAAACGGGCTGTTTTCCGGAGTAAACGCCAGTCTCAACAGTGGTGACCAGAGCATCACTTCTCACTACGTCACTGCGATGGTGAAGGGCGGGCCGAATCTCTGGGCGATCAAGGCTGGCAATGCGCAATCCGGTGGCCTGACAACGATGTACAGTGGACCACGTCCTAATGTCTCGGGGTACAACCCCATGCACAAGGAGGGCGCGATTATCCTGGGCATTGGCGGCGACAACAGCAAGGGTTCAGCCGGTTCCTTCTTTGAAGGTGCCATGACTTCCGGCTACCCGTCGGACGCGACCGAAAACGCTGTTCAGGCCAACATTGTGGCTACTGGCTATAGCAGCAGCAGCAGCGGTGGTGGTACGACCGGAGTTCTGCGGGGAGTGGGCTCGAATCGGTGCCTGGATGTGCCAGGGGCGGCCACAGCCAACGGCACGTTGCTGCAGATCTGGGACTGCAACGGCGGCAGCAACCAGCAGTGGACCTCCCTCTCCAACGGGGAGCTGCAGGTGTACGGCAACAAGTGCCTTGACGTGCCTGGTCATGCTACGGCGGCGGGGACCAGGGTGCAGATCTACGACTGTAATGGCGGCAGTAACCAGCAGTGGACCCTTAACTCCGACGGTTCCGTCGTCGGCCGCGAGTCCGGCCTCTGCCTGGATGTGACCGGTGCCGGCACCGCCAACGGTACCGCAGTGGAGATCTGGACCTGCAGCGGCGGCAGCAACCAGAAGTGGACCAGGCAATAATCCCATCATCCAATAAGTAAAGCGGTCACGGACCAGGTACTGCGTTCACGATACCTGGTCCATCATCTCCTCGGTCGATCAGCCCCACAACCCCGCAGTACCAGATCGACGCCTACCCACCAGGCATATACCCATGGTTGAAGCAGAAACTTGGAGGAGATTTGACATCGTTTGCGATGATTTGTGAAAGAGAAAAACGTTCACCGAGTCGATAGAACAAGAGGCCAACGATGTCGCTCAACCCTCAACAAATCAGTCCAGTTCCAGAGGAAACGGCCCGTATTGCACATGCAGCGTATCCAAGTAGAAAAGACACCATTCAGACCGTATACAGAGGACAAAGACGAACAAAGACACCCACACCATCACGCTTGAATCCTCAATCTTCACCTTCGAAAGAGGTCTCAAAAGGCCCCAAAATGTGCGTATGTGCTATACTGTATCAGTGCCTGCAGGAACCTATCCTGCATTACCATAAATAAGGAGGATACTTATAATGACAGTTGCAGAAACCTTTGAAACAATGAAAAGCCTCTTTAACCCATCGGCGGCGGCTGGCTTAAATAAAACAATTCAGTGGAATATCAGTGGAGAAGATGCGGGCAAATGGGCCGTGAAAATCGTCAACCAGACGTGCGAAGTCATCCCTGGGGGCGTCGAGAAACCCGATCTTACACTCTCAATGCTGGATAAAGACTGGCTCGCGATCGCAGATGGCAAGTTGAACGCGATACAAGCCTTTACAACCGGTAAAGTGAAGGCGGCAGGCGATCTTTCGTTGGCAATGCGCGTCAATAATATCTTCCCACGTGGGTAATACAGCTCTTTCCAGCAAAGATATCCCTCACAACTATGAGCACGAGGTATTGTGCCTCTTCATAGATCACTTCCCGGCCACCTCAATCACGCCATAGATATAACAATTTTAGCATGCAAAATACACTCTTACAGCAAAAGAGTGTATTTTTTACACCCATAAGCATTGATAGGGGCTGGATACAATGTGCTATACTGTAGCAACACCAGCACCTCTCAATATATTGACAACCAATTTCGCACATTTTAACGATTCTAGAAGGTGGATGGCAGTGCATCACGGAGCACAGATGCTCGCACTTGACGAGTAGTGCAATCAAAGGGTAGATATGCTGGTACTTAGAATGTACCATATATTTGCTTGAAATGTGTACCAACATCAAGCGGATAAAGAGGTATCACTATGTCATTTATACAATATCACAACCGACCTATACTACGCGATCCTGTTGTCCTGGTCGCCTTTGGAGGCTGGAATGATGCCGCTGAAGCTGCAACTACTGCTATAAAATTTCTGATTGATCGTTGGAAACCAATCAAAATCGCCGAAATTGACTCGGAAGATTTCTTTGTCTTTACTGAAACCCGACCTACTGTCAAGTTTGTGGATGGCATACAACGCACCATCATCTGGCCGACCAATCAGTTCTTCGCACATATTGCGGCGGACTTCAATCGCGATATTATCCTCTTCACAGGAGTAGAGCCTCAATTGAAGTGGAAGACCTTTAGCAGCAGTTTCCTTGAAGTCTGCAAGCATTTTAATGTTTCGGAGGTCGTCTTCCTGGGCGCACTGCTGGCCGATGTTCCTCATTCTATTGAAGTGCCTATTTCGGGAACATCATCAAATAGCGATGTGATGGAACGCCTGCGCGAAATGGATGTGCATAGCTTCACGCTACGAAGGTCCAACTGGCATGATCGGCGTCCTGCAAGATATCTTCCGACGCGTTACAGATCCCTTCGGCTACATTATGGGCCGCCGCACCGCATTATCTGGCGGCAACACCAAATATTAAGGTCACCGCTGCCTTGCTCACCTACGTCAATACCTACCTTTCCTTTGGCCTGGATCTGAGCGATATCCAATCAGATGCTATCCATTTTGAAGAGCAGATTACCACCCTGGTGGAGCGTGATCCAGAGGCCAGCGCTTATGTACGCAAGCTGGTAGAACAACTGGCACAGAATGCTGAAGACGATGATGAGGATGATGACGACGATTAAAATACGTCCTGGTACAATTGTACCAACAGGACCACTTCCCAGTGCCGATACATTGATCCGTGACGTTGAAGAGTTGTTACGGCAAGAACGCAAAAATGGTTCCAACCAGGATGATAATGAGGATGATGAATGAGTAATACACTCTATACATTAGAAGAAGTGCTTCAACCGCGCTCAGTAGCGATACTGGGCGCATCTCGTGCCCCCCACAAATGGGGCCATGTCGCAGCCAAGGCAACTTATCGAGGGTGGCTTCCCCGGCGAAATTTATTTAATTACGCCATCCACTCCCGAAATTCTCGGTCGCGCTACCTATCGCAGCTATGCGTGATGTACCAGGACCGGTTGATCTTGCCGTGATCTCTACATCGTTTCACCACGTCACTCAATCGGTTGATGACTGCATTGAGCATGGCGTGAAGGGCATTGTGATTATCACCGCTGGCTTCAGCGAAACGGGCGCGGAGGGACGGAATCTGGAACAACAACTGGTTGCTCGTTGTCACAAACATGGCATTCGCATCATTGGTAGCAACTGTATGGGCATCTATGTCCGGCGCTCCCAACTTAATGCGCTGGGAATGGTCTTTCCACTCCCACAAGGACCAATCGGCCTGGTCTCGCAAAGCGGCAATCTGGGCATGTATTTCTATGCCCAGGCACACCTCGATGGCCTGGGCTTCACCACCTTTCCTGAGCATGGGCAACGCCGCCGATGTTACCTTCCCCGAATATATGCAGTACCTGGCAGACGATCCCCAAACCAGGGTTATTGCGGGCTATGTCGAAGCTATTGAGGAGCAGACGCTACGCCAGGTCACAAGAGAGATGCGTGCGAGGGAGCATTATAAGCCCGTTGTGATCCTCTTGAGTGGCGCAACTGAAGTAGGTGTACGTGCCGCTCTGGCACATACGGGTTCGCAGGCAACTGTACGGCCAGATCATGATACAGGGCTACTTGGCAGTGGCGTTGTGCGAGTGATCCGCTCAGACGAACTCTTCCCGGTCGCACAAGCTCTGGCACAGCAACCGCCCACTCCACAGGGAGGACGCCGTATCGCAATCGTTGGTGATGGTGGTGGAAGCGTCGTAGCTACTGGAGACGCCTGTATACGAGCTGGATTGGAGGTTCCTGTCCTCTGCACCGAGACGCAGCAGAGCTTACGCACATTGATGCCTGCACGCGCAACCGCAACAAATCCTATTGATGTGGCAGGAGCAGCAGACGAAGATCCGTTATCGTTCGCTCATCTTACCGAAATATGCTTGAGAGATCCTGATGTAGACGGAGTAATCATCACTGGCCTGTTCGGTGGCTATCGCTGGTTGCTTTCGGAAGAGTTCGGTGCACGCGAGGAGGCTGCTGCGCGTATGCTTGGTCAGCTTGTCAGGCAGATACAAAAAGCCGGTGCTGGTGCAGACAGTGTATGCACGTCATGAAATTCCAGCATTGCGTCTGCTACGAGAAGAGGAGTATTCCATACTACGAGTCGGTCGAGATTACCTGTCGGGCGATGGCGGCGCTGGCTGAGATCGGGTTATTTCTCGCTAGCGATAGGTAGTCGTCATAGATCATGGTCTAAAAACACGGCGCTTGCAGAATCCTGAACTGGTTTTGTAAGCTCAAACGATGAGAGAAGAGATTTGATGAGCATAGTTATTCTACTCGCTACAGCTATAGGGCTGGGTATAGCTTATGCCGCTGCTCCTGGAGCTGTAAACACTGAAGCAATCCGACGGGGAGTTGCTCATGGGGCATGTTCTACCTTTCTGGTAGAGACAGGCTCTCTCATCGGGGATTCTTTCTGGGCACTACTCGCTTTAGCAGGGGTAACAGCGCTTGCTCATCACCTTGCCATCCAGATCGTTTTAGGAATAGCTGGTGGTTGTTTCCTCCTACGTATGGCATGGCTGGCACTTCATGAAGCTTTCGTTCGACATGCACCCACTTCGACTTCTCCATCTTCGCAGCGTGGAGATTTTATGACGGGTGTAATCTTTGGACTGGCCAATCCAGTCGGCCTGGCATTCTGGTCCGGCCTCGGTAGTAGCGTGATAACATCTGGAATGACTGGCAACCAATTTGTACTCTTCTTTGGAGGTTTCTTTGTCGGTGCTACGCTCTGGTGCCTCGGAATTGCAGTTGGGATTCATTGGGGCCGTCAGTGGATTCGTCCCGCCCTGTTTCGTTGGATCAATATACTATGTGGACTGGCACTTGGTTATTTTGGTGTGCGAGTGTTGTGGATCACATTACAGACATGGCTGGAACATCAATTAGTAGGGGAACACTGATACAGCATTCAACAGTTCCTTGCTCCTAAACGGCAACATTGCGGGCGACAGCAATGTTGCTTGCTTTGACTTTATGCACAAAGCACTCCCTCTCTAAAACTGAGTTGCACCAAGTACAAGCACGATCAGCACTACTAGTGTAACCAGGATGCCCAGGTTATACAGGAGAAATGCATAGGTATGAGCACTCATACGTTCATGCTTTCCAGAATAGAGATCAGCCGCTACGTCTGCGGTAGGAATTGTTGCCATCTGACTCAGGCTGACCGCACCGAGATGAAATTTTCTTCCACCCTTGATCTTTCCGCCAAACGCTCCATTGGCATACAGGTACACGTTTACGAGAATACCACATACTACAAACACGACGAAGAACAACACAAACAGTAAAGCAAAGAGAATCATGGCAGTTCCTCCATCGCTTAAATCGGGAATAATCCCACAGGTTCACCAGAATAAAGATGTTTCGCACTACGACATCCTAAAATTTGAAGGTGTCCACCTCATAGCAGTGATATGTTCCACTGCTACAGAATAGACGCGCAAAACGCTCTCTCATAAAAATAATTGGAGGCATACTGTCCACCTGTTATGCCCAATATAAAAGATTGAGCTTAACAGGCAAACAGTATGCCTCCAAAAGTAATCATAAACGCATAGAATTTAAACATTTTCACACCAGGATAGGAAGGAGCGACTATATTTTTATAACCGTGGCTATAATACCACAGTCACTTTACGCAACTTCCCACTCCGAAGGAAACTGACTGATAGCTTCTCTCCATGCGAGTGACGGCGTACAATACGCTGCAGGTCTTGCGGCTCCGTTACTACATCACTATCAACGCTCAAAATCACATCCAGCCGTTTGATTTCGGCACGTTCAGCTGGACTACCAGAACGCACCTCTACTACCTCCATGCCATGCTGCTGACTGAGATTGAAACTGCGTTGTACTGTGGAGTCAAGCTTTGTACGCATACCACCAACTCCAAGGGAGACGCCAGTAGGAACGACACGCTTCTGCGCAAAACGTGCCGCTGTTGTTTTCACGGTATCCAATGGAACAGAGAAGCCCAATCCCTGTGCCATTGGCATCATGGCTGTAGTAATACCAACCACTCGACCCGCATTATCAACAAGTGGTCCACCAGAATTGCCAGGATTGATCGGCGTATCGGTCTGGATCAGATTCGTCATCTTGCGTGTGCCAGGAACATCCAACGTACGTCCCAGAGCACTTACAACGCCTGCCGTGACCGTCCAATTGAGGCCATAGGGATTCCCTACCGCAATGACCAGTTGTCCAACACGCAAGGGAGTGCGCCCTAATTCGGCCACGGGGAGATGATCTGCGCCTATACGCAGTACTGCCACATCAACATCGCTATCGCTGCCAACCAGGCCAGCGTCAAACTTACGACCATCGGCCAGCGTCACCTGAATGCGCCTGGCCCGTTCCACCACGTGGGCATTGGTGAGGATCTGCCCATCGGAACCAAAAATGAAACCAGAACCAAGGCCACCGCCATACTCAGAGGGTGAGGGATAGCGCCCAGAACGCCTCTCTCTGCCCTCTATATCGATCCGTACCACTGCTGGTCCTACGCGCTCCGCCGCTGTCGTCACGGCATGGGAGTAAGCGTCTAATGCCTCTGCATCCTTCTCATATATGCTCATACCTGTTTATCGTACTTTCTCGTGGAACCTATTCAGCGTAGTTGTGCGAGGCTACAACTCAACAGATTTGATAGATATTGTATCACAAATGTCATTCATCAACTACTCCTGTGTGAGACATGAATGTCAATTCCCATAGATGAGAATGAAGAAGCAAGATGCCTTTTTACAGAAGCTCATTAGAAGCGAGAATTAGCGTGTCTGCGGAAGAGTTGTTTACTGTTTGTATTTCGCATTAGTAAATGCAAATTTCCGAAAATTGCATACGATATCGATTGAACTCACTGGGAATCTGACGCAATGTTGTGACTTGTACCATTAGATACCTGGTACTTTGTGCCGGAAAGAAAAATACCTGATTTTCTGTTGAACCTGGCACATGAACTCCCAAATAAATCACATTTATAATCTGAAGGAAAAGAGAGGCCCTCAAGCATTATATTATGCAGAGAGAACCCCTCTTTCCTATATGCCTCGCCAAAAAGGACAGGACCTGGTTACATAGTATTACATGCACCTGAAGGTGTAGCAGATGATGATTTAATCTGGTTAGGAGCAGAGACCATAACAATGCCAACACCAGGGGCAGTATGATCAACTGGCAGTACGCCAGACCACTTGAAGACAGACGTTGCGATGGTCTGCCCGGCAGCCACAAGCAATGAAACATTAGGACTACTAGAACGGCCATTGTTGGTTGTATATTGGAAAACGATGGTACCACCAGGGCTACCAGCCGCAATATGGAAGGTAGCCGTATAGGTCTCCGTGAAAGAAGAACCACAACGATGACCGGTAAGCGCGGGGCCAGCTACGAGCGAGACACTATTCACCTGAAAAGGTACGGCTGGGGCAGGTATACATGGGCCTGACGGAGCGATGAGATTTGAGGTATACGCATTAGGAGATGTCACCTGCACACCACCACGTCCAGGGGTAGTGTTCGCCGGGTCCAGTGGGCCGGACCAGCGAAATGCATAGAGTGCGCGGGTTTGACCAGGGCGAACGGAAAGACTGGCGGGTTGGCTCCCTCTACCATTGTTCGTGGTATATTCGAACCTGACGAGACCACCAGCATTCCTCATCGGAAAATGAAAGATGGCCGTATAAGTTTCTGTAACGTTCGTACCACACCTCAGGTTCCTTACCGTAGGAAGACTAAGGGCTATATCTACATGTGTCACTTTTAAGGGGACTGATCTAGCAACAGCATTCGTTGATACAAGCCTTGCATGAGAAGATGGAGCGCTTGCTGCACCTCCGATTGCTGTAGCGCTCACGTTGCCAACACCAGCCGCACTTCCGCAGGCAGCAAAGAAGCCTGCGATGAGAAAAGCAAACAGTGCACTAAAAAGGGAAAACTGAGTATGCTTTTTCACGAAATTCTCCTATCCGAGAGAGATATTCATGCTATGCGATACATACAAACATATCTGCATAAGAAGAATATTTTCTCCTAGAGAAGGGAATGCGTGATGAAGCAAAAAAATCTCGTTTTTTTTGCTTCCTTTCCGGTTTTGCCGTGAGCAATTGGCAACTATAGCCAAAAGTGTAGCCTGACCTGCACAAAAGTAGGATTCGTATGAGTGGTCTCAACGACTACGGACGATTAGCAAGAGACGGGAAGGGATGCTAAAACGCGAGTATGATATACTGTAGCTATACCATCTCTACCCGATAATGGGTACACTTACCATATACGATGTTGCCATCATCCCTTACAATAGGTTCAGTACTCTCAAGCGGGCCACAAAAAGTGTAAACGCAATAGGGGGCGCATCTGGGGTCTCCATCCTTGGAGGGGAAATTGGTCAAAATTGGGTAGGGGCGTGTCTTTGCGACCGCCATGGGTAGCCACCGGGGCGGTCGCAAGGACACGCCCCTACTCAATGGTTCACTCGGAAGGACGGAGAGTCCGCATCTGTTTATAAGCATAACGAAGTGCCGTAAACAGGAAGTCTTAGAGAAGGGGTGATCCGGTATGTATTGTCGGGGTATTCGAGGAGCAACTACCGTAGAGCGTAACGATCGGGAGGAGATACTCGCAGCCACCACAGAATTGTTACAACTGCTGATCCTGCACAATGATCTGCATACGGAAGATATCGCCAGCGCGATCTTCACCGTCACAGAAGACCTGGATGCAGAATTTCCAGCTGTGGCAGCGCGGACTCTAGGCTGGACGGAAACAGCACTGATGTGTGCACGCGAACTTCCCGTTCCTGGTAGTCTTAATCGGTGTATCCGTGTACTGGTTCATGTTAACACAGAACGTAGCGCATCTGAGATACAACATATCTATATTCGCGGGGCAGTCAACCTGCGTCCAACATTTAGCATGGATCGCTAAAAAGGTATTTTCTTC
The DNA here is from genome assembly GCA_963731415.1 of uncultured Chloroflexia bacterium. Taxonomy (GTDB): domain Bacteria; phylum Chloroflexota; class Ktedonobacteria; order Ktedonobacterales; family Ktedonobacteraceae; genus JACDAE01. Next base: position 597,633 of record CAVSVN010000005.1, on the reverse strand, counting down.
TCCGCAAAGCATGTACGGGCCGCGTTTCCAATGCCCTTGCGGCAACGATGCCACATGCTCACATTTATAATCCAAAGGAGTTTTTGAATGATCGTCGTAATGAAAGCATCCAGCAGTAAGGAAAATGTACAGCAAGTTTTAACGTTTTTAGGCAAACATGGCCTAACCGGCCATCCCTCCGAGGGCGTTGAACGTACAGTGATTGGCGTACTTGGCGGCGTGGGCCCTTCTGGTACACCAGGTAGCATCGGCGGCATCAATCCTAGCATTGGTGAGAGCCTTGAGGGAATGCCGGGTGTGGACAGCGTGCTCCGCGTCTCCAAGCCATATAAACTTGCCAGCCGCGAGTTCCACCCTGAAGATACTGTTGTGAATATTCCTGTGCCCTATGTCGCCTCTGGCAGTGTGGGTGTCGGTGGCAAGCAGATCGTTATGATGGCGGGGCCATGCACGGTTGAGAGCGAGCAGCAATTGATGACGACAGCAGAGGCAGTGCGTAAAGAAGGTGCCGTCATTCTGCGCGGTGGCGCATTTAAGCCGTCAACCTCCCCATATGGTTTCCGTGGCCTCGGTGAAGAGGGTCTGAAGTTATTGGCAAAGGCCCGTTCAGAATTTGGCATGGCGATTATCACTGAAGTCATGACGCCAGCCGATGTGCCAATGGTCAGCGAATACGCCGATATTTTGCAGATCGGCACACGCAACATGCAAAACTACATTCTACTCGACGAAGTTGGGCGCACGCAGAAACCTGTCGTGATCAAACGTGGAATGTCCGCAACTATCGAAGAGTGGCTCCTGGCGGCTGAGTACGTTCTCGCTCATGGTAACCGCAATGTTATCCTCTGCGAGCGTGGTATTCGTACCTTCGAGAAGATTACCCGCAACACCATGGACATCAGCGCCATCCCTTTGATCAAGACACTCTCACACCTGCCCATTATCTCCGATCCCAGCCAGGGAACAGGAAGACGTGATCTCGTCGGTCCAATGTCGCTGGCCTCATTGGCAGCAGGAACGGATGGTCTACTAATCGAGGTCCACCCCAACCCTGATGAGGCTCTCAAAGATGGCGCTCAGTCTTTGACTATTGAACAGTTCCGAGACCTGATGCCCAAAGCAGAAGCTATTGCAAGCGCTATTGGACGCAAGTTCGTGACCGCGTAGAAACTGAATTTGCTACCTGTACAACGGACCTTATCAATCGCACACGTACAGGTGGCAAATGAAGGCTGTTAACTATAACTACTTGCTAATGGCATGAAGGATTGCTTTGCATTACTTGCGTACCCTGATCGAGAACTTTCTCAGAATTAGCCATCTAATCTGAGTTAGCTCTAAATGGATTTTCGTGCAAGAGATAGTCCTCAGACCTCCGCACTCTCTATTATAGCCCGTTTATCCCTTTGACAGAGTATGCAGTTATTGAAAATCACTCTGCTCGTCTTGATTCTATGATAATAACCTGCATCGAAGTGGTTCTTGATAGTACTACTTCGGCTGGTATATGATATGTCCTGTCTGGTTGACCTGTAACGTCTATAACTGAATCATCACAGATACTCCAGGCTCTAAATTTCTTTAAGGTCACTCTGAACTTATGATATGAACAGACGGGCAAGATATATTGAAACATTAAAATCAGCATATTAATTAATGAGAGGGAAAAGAATGAAGAAAGAGAAAGAAGTGAGACGTGAACAAGGAGAAACATATCTCACTTCCTGGTTGCTAACATTGGGGCAACTGGCTACACTTGTCATAGTTGCGTTTATGCTCCTGCTCCCTGCATCTATCAGACCAAACCTGTTACCTGCTGGGAGTCCCTATGCCGATCTAATGGTCAGCGAATGGCCTACCGCCCTCTTAATCCAGCGTACATTCGCACAAGGGCATGGATTGCCGCTCTGGAACCCTTACTATGCTGGCGGTCAGCCGCTGATCGCTGATCCGCTCGCTGCACTCTTTTACCCACCAACCCACCTGGTTCACTTCCTCTCATTACGCCACTACTACCTCGTACTTATCATGGGGCACTTCATCTTTGCGGGTCTGGGAATGTTGCTCCTGGGACGCTATTCCCTCAAATTGTCACGCCTCCCCGCTCTCGTTGCAGCCATCAGTTTTATGGCAACACCAAGGCTGATCAGTCACCTGGGTGCAGGACACCTGACCATCCTCCAGACCGTTGCCTGGTTCCCCTGGCTGGCTCTAGCCTGCTGGGCAACCGTGCAAAATCCGCGTCGCTGGGGTGCGCTCCTTGGCGTTTGTATAGGAATGACATTACTGGCTGGTCACCCACAAATGGCCTATTATGGTCTGTTAATGACCGCTGCTCTAGCTACCTGGCTCCTCCTGAAACGCTGGCGACTGCAAGGTCTGCGGACTCTACTCACTCCAATTATGGGATTGGCAGCAGCAGGCGTAATTGGTGCCCTTCTGGCAGCTATTCAGTTACTTCCTCTCATGGAGTTTACCGCTGTCTCCACCCGCCAACTCTCAGTGAAATCTGGCGATACATATCCATTACAATATTTTCTCCTCGCACTCATTGGCCATGAGAAACCGTCTATATTCCCTTGGGAAGGCATGATCTCTCCTGGGCACGTTGTCCTGGCCCTGGCACTGATTGCAATAGTGACGAGATGGCGTAAAGCATGGCCTCTGGCCCTCGGCATTGTCCTTGTGGCTGGTCTCGCTATGGGCAACTCCTCACTATTCTACCTGCTCGTCGCAAAGATTCTGCCCGACCTCGATCTCTTCCGTGGCCTCGCCCGCATCTGGTTCATTGCACTCGTTCCAATGGCCTTGCTTGCCGGACTTGGTACCGAAGCGCTGCTTCTTGCTCTACACCATCTCTCTTCCCGCACACTATCTCACCTATCCTCTCATATTACAGTTATCGCTGGTCTTCTCATTGCCTTTCTCGTCGCATTTACACTCCTCAGGACGGATGCTGGCTCCGCTCAATCCTATGATGTGCGCGTGGCTACGACTCCTACCGCCTTAGCAATTAGAGCATCACAGCTCGCTGGCTCTGGACGCATATATAACGTGCAGGCCAATATGTTACAAGTGAGCGCAGTAGAACTAGAAACACCCTTCGCCGATGGCTGGAATCCACTCCTAATTGAGTCCTACGTCAACTATATGCAATACGCTGGCGGGTATACCGCTCAAGGTTACCAGGCAAAAATTCCTGCCAACCTCTCTGCCTCAACCAGACCAAATGCTCGTTTGCTCGGTTTGATGCACGTAAAGGTCGTGGTTTCGCGCAGACCCCTACCGGACCCGCACTTCGTACGCTTAGGAAAGATAGATGGCACCCTGATCTATAAAAACACAGATGACGCTGGCTCTGGCTACCTCGTGAAACCAGACGCGAACGGCAATATACCCTCGCTCAACCAGCTACAGCGACTTCCTACTAGCGTTCAGATGGTCAGTCCAACTCCTGAACAAGAGACATTTACCTTTTCTACGAACACATATGCATATTTCGTTATAGCAATGCCAGCATTTCCCGGTTGGATTGCTAACCTGGACGGCCATACGGTGGAAATCCAGAAAATTGCAGGCACACTGGTAGCAATCAAGGTCGGCCCCGGAACTCATACCCTGAGCTATACCTACTCTCCGTTATCTTTGTCTATCGGTGCAACACTCTCAGGCCTCGCCCTCCTCGCTACCTTTGTATGGCTCATTATTGGACGCCGCCGCAAGCCTGGCAACCCTGACGATTCCGCTAAAGGCGAAGACTATCCATCAGTTACAGATAAAGAAAATGCTTTAAACGTATTAAAACCATAACGTCTCATTAGCAAATAAATGGCAATTCCTCTCTAGCTCAAGCTAGAGAGGAATTGCCGCAGATAGATGAGACAGTGTTAAAACGCCTTCTCGTCCTTTACCTTGAGTTCGTCACTTACAGAAGCAACCAACTCCAATTCTCGATATTCGAAATCTGTCAGCCTTTCCTCTCCTGACAATTCGACATAATAAATGTAATAGGGGTCGGTACGTCGCCTATCCTTATCGACTGATCTGACAACACCAGTGGTTCCATCGATACTTGCCGGTCCATGCTGAAACACGTTCTCGACGACACGTACGCGATCACCCACTTCAAATGCTCTATCGCTCATAATTGATACTCCTTCGCTGTTACAAGTATACCATAAAAGCAGCATCAATAATGGAAAAGCAGGGTTTGACTCTATGTTTTGGAGAGAAAGAATAATGAAGAAAGATAGATTGAAACCATTTTTAGAAGAATAAGTGTGGTATACTAAACAGGTGCCATCACCCTGAAGCATAGTATTGCAAACGATGACACTACTTTCCTTAAGAATATTCTAGAACACCACAAAAATATTCTAGAACACTACAAAAAGCTTATCACATTTACGATTGAAAGGCAGATCAGCATGGGACGGATACCAACAGGAGTAACAATATGGAGCCTCAAACGATACACTAAAGACGTGAATCTCTGGGACCGCACCTGCTCTGGCTGCAAGCAGATCACCCCTGTCTTTGAGTATGAACATCGTGATGAGCAGGAACGGTCTCTCTTTAGCTACCTCTGTACAGAATGTGCACAGAAGCAACTTGCACAATGGCTTCAAGGCGCAACAAGTATTGACGACTCTCAACCTGGCACTCCAACAGATTTTGATAGCGCGGTCGTCTTCTATGAACAAAAAAATGATGGAGAGACGTTACTATTGACACGTTGGAGTCCCGAACAACGGCGACGAAGATTACAAGTAGACGAGTAACTCCGAAGATCTTTCGTACTGGAAACTCTGGTGATACGCTTCCTCACTAGAGTTTATTTAATCACACCGCTCCCCTTATGAAAAACAAGGGCCGCTTGCAGAAGTGCATCGAATTGTGAATCTTGTTCCCCCGGAGCTACACTTCGGTAGATTGACTCGTGTATTCTCTGATTATGACGCGAAGTACGGCGTTCTTCATGTGCAGGCTGGATCGCAAAATGCCAGTTCTGCTCGCCTGCTTTTATAGGCTGATATCCAGCAACAAGCATGGCCCCCTTAAATTGAGCATTCGAGACATACAAATTCGTCTCACGCTCATATTCACGCTTAAGTCCATAACTACTATATTCATCATCGACTTTTGTCGCCGACTTAATAGCATGCTCTATCCAATATTGAAGAGCTTCTTTCTCCGGTTGGGCAAGGGTATCATACGCACGAGGATGATCTTTTTGTCTGGTATCCTCTAACTCAGAGCATATCCGCTCATAATCTTCCTTACTCATGCTTCCATTCCTACTCTGGACTCTGGAACGACAAGCTCGATATAAGCATCCTCATCAACAAGGGCGGAAAAAACTCTCGTCTCATTCGTTCCGTCCATGAGCACATAGACGACTCCTCCATCAGCAGCATTAATTCGTCCTTTTTCGCCTGTTCGCTTAACACGTACAAAATCACCCTCTTGAAAATACGTTCCGTCTGCATTCGTCTCCATGCTTTAATCTTCTTTCTCTCTATCTTAAACTGTTGTTCATTATCTATAATGCCACAGATCTCAATCTGTTTAGATACGATCATTATATTGATTGCGTTTCTTTTCTCGCGCTCGTTTCTCAGCACCAGTACGATACCTCATATAACCGAATGCACAGACGACGAACACGAGAAGTAGTAGCAGAATCACATATGATGGCATGATACCTTCCTTTACAAGTGGTCTGAAATACCATTCTTTCTCAAATGTGTAAGACCATGAGGAGAAGTTCTAGCACCGTCTTACCTGGGGAACAAGATCGTCGCAATACATAGTTTACACAAATGTATACAAGATACTTTAAGTATACAATATTTTTTAGTAAAACACAATATTTATCAAGATCCGGTTGTCATAGTAAATTATTTTTGCTGCATTATAATTGAAAAATACAATGGAAAATTTCACCCTTGAAGAAGCTATGCAACAGTTTCTGCTAGAACCTCTCTCAATTACTCTGCCCCCTGATCGCCTTCTATATCCCGTCTCAATAAGAAATTTAAACAGATAAAAGATTTGTTAGAAATCTGATATCTTCTTTACAATTCATTCACAGCCTTTTGATATTAAAACCCTATAGTTAACGATATAACGATAAACATTCAACCTATCGGTGTTTTGACCATAAGAAACATGTTCGAGAACACCTTCTTACGAACATAACCAGCAAGTTCGGTTAGCAATACTTACAAGGAGTATAATTTGGCACAAACTGTAGAGCTTAAAATACATAGTAAATCGCTTTATGGGCAACTACAACAGAAGGAACTCATTTCGTCCTTACCGACTCAGCCTTTAGAACCACCTGAGAAGTCCCGGCGAGATCTGTTCTGGCAATTTTTCCGTTTTGTCCTCGTAGGAGGACTCAATACCGGTATCGATCTACTGGCCTTAAATGGACTTCTCTTGCTATGGCCGACTCAAGATACATGGCATTTACTCGCCTACAATTCCTTTGCCTATGCCTTTGGAGCCGTGAATAGCTTCATCCTGAACAAGTATTGGACCTTTCAGAAGAAACAACAAACGACTCTTGGAGAAGTGTTACGCTTTGCCCTGACAACAATGTGCGGCATCGTCTGTAATGACACGATTCTCTGGATCGCCGGACAATTCCTGCAATCGGTGATGATCAACGCGACCATCTGGGCAAATGTATCGAAGGTGCTGGCTATCAGCGGAACATTTATGATTTCATTCTTTGGCATGCGCCTCTGGGTCTTCGCACATCAACCAGAAGGAAGAAATGGTCGCTCATTTCTCTACCCAAATAGAAAATAAAACATCAGTTTCTGATAACAATAACGTTCTTGGGAAGCAGTTTTTGCACAACGTATTCCATTCTTTTCTCTAAGAAACATGAAACACGATACAAGAGTTAACATAAAAAGGAAAAACGTCCATGAGTGATGCAACAATCACCACAAGACCACACCCAATAGATCAGCCGATCGAGCAACAGCGAAGCGCCTGGTCTCCGTTATGGCGACGCATAACATTAAGTGCAGTTATGTTGGTCTCTGTTTTCATGAATTTCTATCAACTGGGACAAAATGGCTTCGGCAACCCCTTCTATGCTGCGGGAGTCAGAAGTATGCTGGATAACTGGCATAACTTCTTTTTTGTCTCCTACGATCCGGGTGGCTTTGTTACGCTCGACAAACCTGCACTCGGCTTCTGGTTGCAAACGATAAGTGCAAAAATCTTTGGATTTACGGCTTTTAGTGTGTATCTTCCTGAAGCATTGGCTGGTGTTATATCCGTCCTGATTCTGTATCACCTGGTACGCCGTCACTTTGGAGTCACAGCTGGCCTCTTAGCTGCTCTGGCACTGGCAATCAGCCCGATTAGCGTGCTCACCAATCGCAATAATACGATTGATAGTACCCTGGTTCTCACTATGCTTCTGAGTGCGTGGGCCGTCTTAAAGGCTGCAGAGACGGGAAAGCTGCGCTGGCTACTCTTATGTGCAGTGATAGTTGGTCTTGGCTATAATGTCAAGATGACAGAAGTCTTCCTGGTCGTGCCTGCCTTCGGACTGCTATATCTGCTGGCTGCGCCAAGGAAGATATGGACACGGATCTGGCACCTGGCAGTAGCCCTGCTCGTGATGCTGGTCATCGCGCTCTCCTGGTCGGTAGCTGTTGACCTGACGCCCGCTTCACAACGCCCCTATGTGGGTTCCTCTCAGGACAATTCTGAAATTAGTCTTGCCATTGGCTACAATGGTATTCAACGTCTCCTGGGCAACGTTTTTGGTGGCAACAGAAGAGGAGGTGCAAGACCAGATGCTTCCAGTGCTAGCTCAACTGGAAGCAATAGTAGTACAAGCAGCGCCAATCAAGGCTCCCTGCCTTCAGGCGGAAGCGGAACAGGCACCAATGGAAATGGGCAATTCCCCACTGGTACTCCGCCTTCAGGAAATGGAAATGGCCAATTTCCCGCTGGTACCCCGCCATTTGACAGAAATGGGGGAAATTTTGGCGGTGGAGGTGGCTTTGATATTGGTACAGCAGGTCCACTTCGCCTCTTTAACGAAACTCTGGGTGGTCAGATCGCCTGGCTCTTACCATTTGCACTTCTCGGCATTCTCGCCCTTTTATGGCAACGCCGTCCACGCTTCCGGGAAGATCCAGAGCAAATGTCGATGGCTCTATGGGGAACATGGTTGCTGACAATGGGAGTCTTCTTCAGCGTCGCAGGCTTCTTCCATCAGTATTACCTCTCAGCCATGGCACCTGCCGTCGCCGCACTATTTGGCATTGGTGTCGTAGTCATGTGGAACGATTATCGTCGTGTTGGCTGGCGTGGCTGGTTGCTACCAATAGCCTTGATTGCAACAGCCCTTGAGCAAATTCACATTATCACCAGTAACACTGCCTGGGATACCTGGCTGATTCCAGTCATCGCCATTGCCTGTTTCCTCTCCGCACTGATACTGGTTGTTGTTCGTCTCTTCCCACGGGTAGCTGCCCGCTTTACGACGAATGAGCGCCGTACACGTTTCTCGTTACAAGGAGTGGTCGTCCTTGGCTTGATCGGACTTATGATGGTGCCTGCCGCATGGACTGCTATTCCTGTCTTACAAAATACGGAATCGCAGATCCCGACAGCTGGGCCAGGTGGAGGCGGTGGCTTCGGTGGTGGTAGAGATACGACTTCAAGTACGAATACAAAACTCATTAACTACCTCGAAGCTCAGCAAGGAAATACGAAATACCTGCTTGCAGTTGCCAGCTCAAATCAAGGCGACGCTATTATCCTGGCGACCAATAAACCCGTGATGGCAATGGGCGGGTTTGGTGGTAGCGATCCTATTCTTACCACCGCTACGTTGAAAACATTGATCGCTAATGGAACCGTACGCTACTTCCTCCTGAGTAGTTCTGGTGGTGGCTTCGGTGGTGGCAGCACAGTTACAAGCTGGGTGACTCAGAATTGTTCTACGGTGTCCACAAATCTGTGGAGTTCATCTTCGAGCAGCAGCACCATCGGTGGTGGCTTTGGAGGTGGCTTCGGTGGAGGTGGTAGTCAAAATCTCTTTGACTGCGCAACTACTAAGTAGTAGTCTCGGATAAAAAGAACTCCCCTAATACTGATGAGGTATTAGGGGAGTTCTTTTTATCCATTTTGAGTGCAGTTCATCTTTTTGCATTGATGCATCCCCGTACGGGCCGCGTTTACGCCGCCCACCGTACGGGCCCGATTTATCGCGCCCACCATCCACGCAAAAAATGAACTGCACCCATCCATTTTGCAAAACTTGCGCTCACTTATCTCCTATGATATACTCGAAATAGACTAGTCCTCTCTTTGCCAGGCACTTTTAGCGTACGGCAGAAAAATCCGTAGAAAGGCGTCAGATATGGTCCTCAGGAGCGCAGAGCTACATAGCAATTTACAGCACCTTAATGGCATGCTGACAACTCATGAAGCCGCAAAACAGCTTGATCTCAGTTATTGGCACTTTATGCATCTAGTGGAAGCGGGACGTATACCGGGCATACGCGTAGTGGATCGATGGCTCTTCTCCCCCGATGATCTGGATGAGTATAGACGAAGTAAGTATGGTGAATTGGAAGATCTGGCCCGCACGGCATTAGAAAGTTCAGCCATTGAGCTCACAGAGAAACAAGAAATTATCTGTCGTCACCTGCTCAATAACCAACGACCCTCGGAAATAGCACGCCAACTCCAACAATCTCGCCAGGCAGTCCACTCTCAGATCTCCCTCATCCGCGAAAAAGCCTCCCGCCTCAATCCTGAAACCTCCACTCCCTCTACAACCACCCGCCGCACCTCCCGCAACAAACGCGACCACATCCCGCTATAATACCCGTATTCCAACTTTCGCACCCTCGCGCCCTCCTTGGTTCTCCCTTTATTATGGGCTGGAATTAAAACACGTGAATACTCTGTTATCTTTATTGAAGGGCTGCCTGAAATAGGTATCACTATCTTTAAGATTGCTGTAAAATTATAAAAATTAGCAGCTGAATATCCATCAGATGTCCTATAATAGCTTGCCACCGAACAGGCTTTTTGAGGTAATATCTACGTGGTAAAATAACGTCGGTCTTAAATGCTGCCGTTCGTCGGAAATAATCGCCACTCACTCTCTTGTAAAGGCGTCACTCTCCCTCGGCCAGATTAAGAAAGAGATTGTGTTCTTCGCCAGGAGTAAGCTCATCTTTAGATAACTACCGCAAGAGCCTATGTTTAAAGTAATGATAGACTCCGACCTCGCTGATGAGGTGGTGTAAAACAACGGCACTCACCTGGCAGAATTATCGACGTGGAAAAATAAAAATCAACAATCTGGACAATGCATTTATGCACAAAAGTGACGCGAAACTGAAGTAAAATACTACTGTTTTCAAGGTTTTTGCTGTCGTACGGTACGGAGGATCAACACAACACTTATGCAGGTTAACATGACATTAGAAGAAGGTTCAACACTGACGAAAAGAGAAGATATTCGCAACGTCGCCATCATCGCACACGTCGATCATGGAAAAACAACGCTGGTTGATGGTCTCCTCAAACAGAGCCACATCTTCCGCGAAAACCAGGATATGGGCGACCTGATTATGGATTCGAATGACCAGGAACGTGAGCGCGGCATTACGATTCTCTGCCAAAAATACAGCAATTATCATATCATGGTATCAAAATTAATATTATCGATACACCAGGACATGCTGATTTTGGCGGTGAGGTTGAGCGCGTCCTCAATATGGCTGATGGCTGTATTCTGCTCATCGATGCCGTCGAGGGGCCGATGCCACAGACGCGTTTCGTGCTGCAAAAAGCACTGGAACTGAATCTGCAGCCGATCGTCATCATCAATAAAATTGATCGTCGCGATGCACGCATCGAACAGGTCAATGAATGGACACAGGATCTATTCCTGGAACTGGCCACGACGGATGCACACCTCAATTTCCCTATCCTCTACGCGATCGGTCGCGATGGTGTCGCGATGTACCATCCCGACGACGAGCGCAAAGACCTGGAGCCGCTCTTTGAGACGATCATCAATACGGTTCCCGCACCACTCGTTGATACCGAAGCACCACTCCAGATGCTGGTAACCGCGCTCGACTATGATGACTATAAAGGCAAATATGCCATTGGTCGCATCATTCGTGGACGCATCGCCCCCAACACCTTTGTGGCACGCATCAATCGCGATGGCGTCACCTCACGCCAGAAAATCAACCTGGTTCTGACCTACAAAGGCTTGCAGCGCGTCGAAGTTCCAGAAGCACTGGCCGGTGACATCGTGGCTCTGACCGGCATTGCCGATGCCAATATTGGTGAGACGATCGCCGATGTTAACACACCTGAAGCATTGCCGATTATCGCAATCAGCGAACCAACTCTGAAAATGACGTTCGGCGTCAATAGCAGCCCCTTTGCAGGTAGAGAAAGCAAGTACCCAACATCGCGCCAGTTGCGTGCACGCCTCTATCGTGAGTTGGAGACCAACGTAAGCCTGCGCGTCGAGGATGGTAATAGCGCCGATGAGTTTATCGTATCGGGACGCGGCGAACTGCACCTCTCGGTGCTGATCGAAACGATGCGCCGCGAAGGCTACGAATTCCAGGTCTCGCGTCCAGAAGTCATCACACGTGAAGACGAGAACGGGCACACACTTGAACCAATTGAGCACCTGGTCATTGATACAAAAGATACCTTTATAGGTGCTCTCACGGAGACACTAGCCATGCGTAAAGCACAACTCTCCAATATGATCAACGATGGCAGCGGCAATGTGCGCCTGGAGTATAATATCCCGACACGTGGCCTGATCGGCTTCCGCAACATCTTCCTGACTCTGACCAAAGGCAATGGTGCCTTGAGTAGTATGCTTATTGGCTTCGAACCCTGGATGGGCAAGATCGGCACGATGCGTATGGGTGCCCTCATCGCCTCTGAACAGGGCGTCGCCGTTACCTATGGTCTGGGCAATGCTCAGCAACGTGGCGATACCTTTATCGAGCCTGGCACACCCGTCTACGAAGGCATGATCGTTGGCCTCAATAGTCGCCCGATGGATATGGCAGTCAATATCTGTAAAGAGAAGCAGAAGACGAATATTCGCTCCTCCACCTCAGATATCTCTGTCCGCCTGACACCACCAATCCTGATGAGCCTTGAGCAATCGCTCGACTTCATCAACAACGATGAACTGGTTGAGGTGACACCGCTGAACATTCGCTTGCGCAAGCGTTACCTGACACAGCATGAGCGCTCTCGGATGCGGGAACAGGATTAACACTAAAGAAAGGCCATCCTACAACTTTGTAGGTTGGCCTTTCTTTATCACGCCACCTCGTAAAACCTCAGCCCTTCTGGCACGGGGAGATGAGAGGCGTTCCCTTTGGTGGCGCGATGGGTTGGGAACGCGCCAATAGTCCCATGATGCGGGTCTCTCCTCTCTTTTCTGCTATACTGTCTCTACAGTACATTGAACATAAAATAGTGCTTACGCGTTCCAGAGTAAATCGGTTCTCTGGGTAAAAACACTACCGTGTTTGATCAACGTACCACTCTCTGCTCGATTGCCTGTCTCAAAAACCACGAGACGGATGACTGCTCGATTGAGAACCTACCGCAGGGCTTGCGGAAAGGAAGATGCCTGTGGAGGCGAGGTAAGACATGTCCGGGGAAAGCTCGTGCATGCACTCTCCAACGAAACAGGAACGCCCACTTGTGAGGGTGGGAAGCCCCTGCCCTTCGAGGCATGGGGAGATGTCACAAACGTTCATATGGTCGTCTTCAGGTCGGAACTATCGAGCAACAAATGCTCTAGTTTCTGCATGATAACTTCCAGAATCTTTGCTGATTTTGAAGGACATGAGGTCGGACGAATTAATATAAAAAAAGGAAAGCAAGGAAAGCTTATGTCAGAACATGCTCCTGTACACAAAAGTCTCTTGAAACAGAGGCGCTTCTACGCTATATTATCCCTGATTGTGCTGATATTGTCAGCCGTTGTAGGAGGCCTGGCGAATATTTCCAGAGCACACTGCTTCATATCAAACTTCACGCACCGGGTCTTCAGCAGTGGCGTTCCCAGGTGCAGTTGGCTTCGGCAGCAACGCGACAGGCGGCGGTACCAGCGCGATCTACCACGTCACCAACCTTAACAACTCTGGAGTCGGCTCGTTTCGGGATGCGGTAAGCAAGAGCAACCGTGTCATCGACTTCGATGTGAGCGGATATATCCAGTTGTCCTCTGCGGTGACTGTAGCTAGCAATCTGACTATTAACGGACAGACTGCACCGGGCATTGGCATTGGCATCATGGGCCGCGAGGTCTCCTTTGACGGTGCATCGAACGACATTGTACGGAACATTCGCTTCCGCCAGGGCGACCTCGACACAGAGAGAAGCAAGAGCACTCTCAACCTGCACAACGCCAACGACCTGATCTTCGACCAGGTGTCCATCGAGTTCGGAAAATGGAATGACATCGACAGCGTGGGCGCGAAGAATATCACCGTGCAGGACTCGATCATCGCCGATCCAATTGGTCAGCAGTTTGGTGCGCACACTGAGACTGGTCCCTACACGTGGTACCATGACGTGTTCGCCAACTCCCACAACCGCAATCCCCTGGCCAAGGACAACACGCAGTTCATCAACAACGTGGTGTACAACTTCCAGGCTGGTTACACAGCAGGGAACTCCAGCGGTCATTTCTCTCATGATATGATCGGCAACTACTTCATTGCAGGTCCGTCAACCACAAATCCGTCGAACGCGTACTTTCAGATGGGCAACCAATCCGTATTTAGCAGCGGTAACTACCTGGACAAGACGACTAACGGAACGCTCGATGGACAATTGTTCGCAGTGGGTGGAGGTGCTAGCACACTAGCGACGCCGTGGTCACCCACGACCAGCAGCATTCCAGCCAGCAGCGCAGCGGCGGCGTATAGCTATGTGATCGCAAATGCAGGTGCACAACCGCGTGACCAGGTGGATAGCGAGGTAATCGCCAATGTCACCTCGCTGGGCAAGACGGGAAGCCTGTGGACAACTCAAAAGGCGACCGGGCTTGGCAACGACGGCTACGGCAACGCATGAGACTCCGTCATCAAACCCATTAATAGCGTAACCGCCTGCATCATTGCTCTCAGCGATGCAGGCGGTCTGGATGTCGGTCACGAAGCCAACAAGAAGGTTTAACGTATCGGAATGAATGTGTGTACTACTATCAAAGCAGCTCTTTCCTCTCCTCCAACTCCCCCAACGACACCAACTCCTCATATTCTTCATGGCAGGAAGGGCAACTACTCAGGTGGCGAGCGACTTCAGCTATTTGTCTGAGGGGGCATTGTAACGAGGGGATAATTGGGACGGGTGGCTTCATAATAATCAGGAAAACTGGTGGAGCACTGATCACAGGTCAGCATATTTGCGCTCAGCAGGTCAATGGAAAGGCGGACCAGACCATGACGGCAGAACGGACAGGAGCGGATATGCGCAACAATCTTCCTGTTGATTGCTGCCTCCTCCCCGTCCCTCTGCCAACCCATATTTAATAGTTGCACTATTCTGTCACAGCCCATCGCCAGCCTTTTCCAGAGCAACTGCTAACACACCTATTAGTTAAACAATACACTACTCTACGAGAGAACGCAATATCCTCATGATTTCTTGATTGCGACGCAATATTCTCAGCGCACGATAACGCCACATGTAGATATCCTGCACGGCTACATGAAGATGTTGCGCCAGTTCTTCCTCATCTACCCCTGCCAAGATAGGTATATATCAGCACCGAGCGGTAATTCGGATTGCGCATCGATAGAATAGCTTTGCCCAGCGCTTCGTGCAACTCCTGCAAGAGAACATGCTCTAATGGGTCACCTGCACCATCATTATGATCTACGAGTCGCTCTTGCAAAAGTTCCATCTGCGTATCCAGCGAAACCTCTGCGCCCCGTTGCTGTCTCTGGAGATACGCATGCGCCTGACGAATAAGAATAGTCTGCATCCATTTTAAAAATGCCGCAGGATCATCTGGTCCCCTGGTCTCAGCATTGAGCAGAATTTCAAGCGTCTGATGAACTACATCTTCCTCGGCATGCGCGACATTACGCAATAACGCTGCATAGCGGGTATCTCATTAACGAATTTTCCAGGTAACGTCTGATGTTGTAGAAAGCAGCATTACGCACAGCCACGTCGCTCTGTTCGCCAGGCTGATATATAACTCACGGCTGCATATGCGTTGCGCAATACGTACCAATACATCGTGCGCTGGCAGCACCTCTCCCTTCTGCTACCCGCTCCCACTCCACAAAAATCTGTTCAACCAATGCTTCCGGCTGTAGTATCCCTTGCGTATAGGCTTGAACAGCTTTTTCTGCCACGACACGAACTCTTGATTGCAGATCGTCGTCCTGATCGCTCATTTTTAGCTCTCTCGCGTGACCAATCACAGTTAATATAATTTTTACTTTCACATACACTTAACGATTCTTTCTCGAGAAAGATCGCAAAATTGGCAAGATTTTGCAGACCAATTTCCACCTACTAAATAGATGGGCATTCTCGTTCATACTGCGACACATGGAGAAAGTTTTTACCTGATACCATATAGAAGGAATTGCGGCAATGACACTATCATTTAAAAGAATTCTTCTTCTCTTAATCCTGGCGCTTCTTCTGTTCATTAGCATATTAAGTTGGACAACGCATATAGTCGCGGCACCTATTACACCGACGTATCACACTCATTGGCTCTATCCCTTGCGCGATTGCCCTCCTCCACCCTATGATTGCTGGTGAGAATATACGATAAAAGCCAGATTTATCAGTGAAAATCCTTTCTGTACGTCATCACATGTATATCGATGCACAATCAGGCGCGATAAATATCACCTGGGGGGCGTAAATTCGCTGACTCAGATGGCCTAAGCCACCAGATCTTACCCCAATGTCTCACCAACACACAGCAAACGCACAAAGTTTAAACGAGCACTGCTGGCAATCGGCAGACCACCCATGACCACCACATACGCACCTTTGGGGATGAGTTTGTCATCCTGCAAACGTTGATCAACCACATTCGTCAATACTTCAGTCGAACCATCCAATGCAATCTGGCGCGGTAGAATTCCCCACCAGAGCGCCAACCGACGATAAACACGCTCGGAAGGCGTATAGGCCAGAATGGGCGTACGAGGACGATCCTTCGAGATCAGATGGGCGGAAGCACCACTCCGTGTGAAAACAACAATAGCCTGGACGCTTGTCTCTTCGCTCAATGCACGGGCTGCATGACTCACTGCATGAGCATGCGTGAGATCTCCGCAATGTGGTCGGCGCAATACCAGGCCATTGGTTTCCGTCTCCTCGGCAATACGCGCCATCGTCTCCACCGCTTCAATCGGATACGCCCCTACCGAGGTTTCCGCACTGAGCATAACTGCATCCGTTCCATCGAGAATGGAATTCGCGACATCGCTGGTTTCGGCACGCGTGGGACGGGGATTGGTCACCATCGACTCAAGCATCTGCGTGGCGGTAATCACGGGAAGTCCCAGGTCGTTGCACCTGGCAATGATCCGCTTCTGAATCACTGGCACCTTCTCCAGCGGCATCTCCACGCCAAGATCACCACGAGCAACCATGACGCCATCGGTCACGCGCAGTATCTCTTCCAGGTGCTCAATCGCCTCAGGCTTCTCTAGCTTCGCAATCAGGGGAAGCGGCTCATTATGGTCACGTCCCAGTTCAGATTTAAGCTGCTGAATATACGCTTTTGCCTCCACAATATCCTCGGGACGGCGTACAAAACTGAGTGCTACATAGTCGACATCATGCTCAATGCCAAACTTGAGATCCGCACGATCCTTCTCCGTCATTGCAGGCGCACTCACCGCTACTCCTGGCAGATTGATTCCCTTATGCTCTTTTAACAGGCCGCCATGCACGATAACACAATGCACATCTGTCTCGTTACTATCCGTCACACGCAGTTCCAGCAAGCCATCATCCAGCAAAATACGATCTCCCGGCTTTACATCCTGGGGAAGAGATTGGTACGTGGTGGAGACAATTCCCGCGCTTCCTTCAATATTGCGCGTTGTGATCGTCAACGTATCACCATTCACCAGATGCATCGGCTGACCTCCTTTAAGTTTGCCCGTGCGAATCTTTGGCCCTTGCAGATCCTGTAAAATAGCGATAGAACGCCCCAGGCGCTCTGAGACTCTACGCACCCTTTCGATCACGGCTCCATGTTCTTCCCATTCACCATGCGAAAAGTTTAGACGCGCTACATTCATTCCAGCACGAGCAAGCGCTTCAAGCTGCTCCTCGCTACTCGTTGCCGGACCAATCGTGCACACAATTTTTGTACGTCGCAAAAATGTCCCTCCCCGTTTATTATGTTCAGTATAGCAGGGCTAACGGACATTTGGTAGGGGCCGCGTTCACGATCTGCACGCATCACTCAATGAGATTGATCCCATGTTGGGAATGTAATCAAGCTACGCTATCCAAAACCAGTACGCCTGCTGCTTGCTCGTAAGCCGCAAGCAATACCTGCATTTTCTCTTCCTGCTGTATCCATTGCTCAAAGACTTCTTGCGAACAAAGCAGCATTCCTGCAGGAGCAACAATGTTTTGCGCGATTTCTTGTCTTCAATGATGTCAGTGTTGCCTCAGATACTCCAGCCGCAAAACTCCGTGCATCCAATGCCTCAAAAGTTGTTACTTTCCGAATTTGCCCATCTTCACAGATCAGAATCAATCCAATCAGCAATTTATCATCTGCAAAAACGCCTAGCACCAGCGTCGCCGGAGAGAATAGATAGCATACTTACGATATTCTTCACATACTCATACGTCCAGCCATGCCAGTGCCCAGGATGTGCAGGCACACTTACGTAGCCAACAGGATTTCCCCAGAGCAATTGGTAGACAGCATGATAATACTGATCGAGCGTCAAGTTCGCGTTGCGGCGTTGCCTGAGCAGATTGCGCCACCAGAGCCAGGTGCGCTTTATCAATCACATGCACCCGTTGCCATTCGCCTTGTTCATACAAACGTTGGGCATACTCCTGAGGATCATCAATCTTTTCAAAAGCTATATCACGTCGCACACCCGTTTTTGAGTCGACCACGCGTTGTACATTTCCACGCTCATGCAAGACAAACAGGCCATGCTCGCCTGGTTGAGCAGCACGAAGATACTGCCCTGGATCGAAGAAACGTCCTATCTGCCGCCACGTCGCCGGATCAAGATCGACAAGTTGCCAGTTGGGATCAATCATTGCACCACCTCCCAGATCTGCACGCTATATGGCTCCAGTTCCAAGCCTGATCACACCCTCGCCAGAGCAGTACACATGGTTCACCCCAGACGTTGCGTAAAGATCGTTCTCCCTGAAAATGCAACGCTATTTCACGTGCCAGATCGGTAGGATTGGCAACAAAAAGCAAGCTATGCTCTTCATTTGTTTGTAACACTAGTTTCACCTTTGTGTCTTCACACCAGTACTCACCACTCCCACCAACATCTCTACCGTTGCAGGAACGTCTCTCCTGACTTACCCACCAGATACTCCCTGCTCCAATTGCCGTTCTACCAGCTTCATGCACATATTTGCTCAACACTTCACAAGGAACCAGGGCAGGATCAAGATATGGCACGCCCGGCCCAATCATCAGTTGTCCTCCCTGCTCAACATAAGCAAGCAGGCGTAATTGATCATCTGCATCCATAAAATCGACGGTGGGCACGAAGACAAGCGGATAACGGCAGAGGCGCTCAAGGCTTACATGCGTATCAGAAAGATCATAATCGCTGTGCTGTCCCTCTAATGCGCCAATCACTGTTCCCAACCAGTTGTCATAACGGCGATCATCGGCCTCATGTGCAATATCCCATTGCAGGTCCAGGTCAAGATCAACCTTGAACAATTCTTTGGGAAAACCATAGAGGTCTGTATGCGCAAAATGCAACGAAGAGGCCAATGCAGCATAGCGCTCCATGTCATAATTCAAAAGAAGCAACGCTTGCGGCGAACGGGACAACGACCAGAGTTGATACTGGTGTGCGAACGAGAGCAGACGTTTATAAAATGCTGGCATATTCCGCTCGAAACGTACCATGACGGGTGATTGGACTCCCTTGCCATCGTTCGCGCTCAACCAGCATATAAAAATTGAATGCCTTCAACCCATACATAAATGCCAGCAGCGTGATAAACTCTTGCTCATCTGGTGTAGGAGTGAGTCGCATGATGGCTCCAGACGCCGCAACCAAACTCCGGTACAAACGGCAAGCGCGTTGTGCCAGCCAGGTAACGCATACTTTGCATCGCTCCACGGCTGCTTTCTTTGTTGCGATAGAGGTTCATACCAACCCAATCAATATCCGGCTCGGCCTCCATATGTGTAATATCAAGTGGAGTGCGGAACTGAAAAGCGACATCGTGAAAGATCGGCACACCCTGAATACCATGTGCACGTAACATACGGGCAATCCGCGCAACGCTCCAGCGAATCTGATATTCCTTGTAGGCAACCCAATCCACATGCCATGCCATATCAGTACGCTCATGCACCTGACAATCGCGTGGCGGCTCAACCCGGCAAACGAACTATACGCTGTATGATATGCTGCGTTGAGAACCTCAATAGTGATGTAGCGCTCTTGCAAAAAGGTCCGATAGAGCGCAAGGGACGCCTCACTATAATCCGTGGCATAAGCGCGATCGTGAAAGAGATAACAGGTTTCATTATCGCTTTGTACACGCCACAATACAGCCATCAGGGGCGAGGTGACGCACCATTATCGGACAGACCGCTGTCAAACCAGTGTTCAACATAGCTATAAAAAGCCTCACTTGCATAGGATGGAACGGGAAATTGGCGCGGCGGATGCAGCCCCCAGGCCGCATCCAGGTGCAGACTTCCCACAGCAGTACGTGCCTGCACCGCTGGATCGAGTAGCACCCACTCAGGAAAGCCGAAATCGGTTAATTCTGCATTAATGAGAGGACCGGGACGCACCAGTAACCAGAGACCACGTGCCTCACATAAGCGCATAAAAGCTTCCACATCCTTGCGAGCATCCGTCGTACCCCAATCGAAACAACCCGGCGCGATCTCATGTACAGACCAGGGAATATAGGTTTCGACCATACCAAATCCCAGTTCCTGCACACGATCCAGAATTTGCGGCCACAGTTCCCTCTCCAACCGCCAGTAGTGAATTGCGCCCGCATAGACCGGGACATCCCGCCCTGCAATAGAAAGCCCTGTATCGGTGAGTTGAACAGACACGATAGTTTTTCCTCTTTTATCAGCCCTTTACAGCACCAGCCGTTAAGCCTGCAATCATCTGACGCTCAGCTAATAGATAGATAATCACGGCTGGAATCATTGCCAACGTAAGAAAAGCCAGCACCAGTACCCAGTCCGAGCTATATTGTCCCTGGAACTGAGTAGCCCCAAGAGGTAACGTCCAGGTCGACTGATCATTCAAGACCAGTAATGGCAACAGGAAATTGTTCCAGCTGGCAACCATAGCTAACATCGTGACGACGGCGAGAGCAGGACGAGCTAACGGCAGCAAAATATACCAGAAAAAGCCCATCACGGGCGCACCATCAATGGACGCTGCATCCTCCAGTTCCTGTGGAACAGCACGAAAAAAGTTCCATAAGAATGAGAATAGTGATCGGCAATGAAAACGCAACCTGCGGCAGAATGATCCCCCATAATGTATTCAGTAAACTCAACTGCCGTATAGTAATATACAGTGGTAATACCGCCATCGTGATTGGAAACAATAAGCCAAGCAAGAAGACGTTAAAGACCACATTGCGACCCGGAAACACCAGACGGGCCAGTACAAAGGCAGCCGGACACGCCACTCCCAGGAGCACCACCACCGTCCCGATCATCGTGAGAATGCTATTAAGCAATTCTTGCCAGAATACTCCCCCAAAGATAATCTGAGTATAGTTTTCCCAGTGTAACGTGTTGGGCCAGCTAAAAGGTGCGTTGAGCAATTCACCATTTGTGCGCAAGCTACCAATAACAACGACCACAATTGGCAGTAGCACAAATAGGGAAACAATAGCACAGATAAGAACTGAGAGCGTCCGCCCTGGCCGCAAGACCTTTGCAGGCATAAACATAAAAGCTGTTTCCTTTCAACATTATTGGGACACGCCCGCAAGATCCTGGCGCATAACCCAGCGCTGATACACCAGTGCAAAACCGAAGCAGAAGATAAACATAACCACTCCTACAGCACTTCCATATCCAAGCTGAAAGCTCTGAAACCCTTTATGCACGAGATAGGTCGCCATTGTCTCAGTCGCATACACAGGTCCACCATCCGTCATCACAAAAATAAGATCAAAGTATTGCAGCGATCCCAGGATAGAGAGAAATACCGAAAGGCGAATTGTGCTCGAAAGCATGGGGAGCGTGACGTAACGCGTCACCTGCCAGTGATTAGCGCCATCCGTACGAGCAGCCTCTGGAAGCTCCTGCGGAATATTCTGCAACCCCGCGAGATAGAGAACCAGGTGAAAACCAAAGTATTTCCACAACATCACCACAAAAACGGCCAGTAATACCGTATGTGTATCGGCAAGAAAAGCCGGAGGTGTCGCCCGCTGGATTGATACGCTTCACAAGGTCAGCCAGTGGCCCGATGGAAGGATCATAGATAAAGGCCCAGATCAGGCCCGCAACCACCTCAGATAATATATAAGGCAGGAAAAATACAGTACGGAAAAACGTAGATCCAGCTCCCCGTTGTTTCACAAACAGTGCGAGGAAAAGTGCCAGGGGCAACTGAAAAACGAGCGATAACAGAGCAATCAGTCAGATTTGTTTTGATAGCATTGATAAAGACAGAATCTTCAAGGAGCACGACATAGTTTTGTAGACCGATAAAATTCTGCAATGGTCCGAGACCACTCCAGTTATAAAGGCTATAATATGTAGCCTGCACAACTGGTAGCAATACAAAGATACCGAACACAACAAACTGGGTAACAAACAAACAACAATAAGCGACCATTTCGAGAGTGAGCGCCGCCGCACTTGAGACGCATCCGTCTTCGGCCTCGGAGTATCCCGTCTCTGAGCCGAGCGCTGACCAACAGCTTGCATAATCTTTCCTCCCGGAAATACATTCATCTAGATTTTTTGCCAACAAATCGCCCTCATCTGAGCAGCATAAACACCCTGGTACGGGCCAGATTTATCGCGCCCACGCGTGGCCGTATTCATAACGACCACGCGTGCCCATATTCATAACGGCCCCTACGATTTTTTCAACCCCGTAGCAGCCGCCGTCTCGACCGATTGTGCCGTTGCTTGAGGAGTTGCGCTCCCGCCAAAAAGCGCCTGAGTTGAATTTATAGCAACTTGCGCGACAGAAGAAGGTAGGAACTGATCATAGTAGAGCTGGAAATACGGCGCATTACTTACCAGCTTCACCACCGCCTGCATATTCGGATTAGTCACGCCATCGGAAGCAGCTTTGACAGGTGGAAGTAGAGCACCTTTCTGAGCCAACGCACGCTGGTTATCCGCCTGCGTCAGAAAGCGTACAAAGTCGAGAGTCTCAGGAGGCGCATTTTTACCAATTGCAAAGCCATTGCCTCCACCCTGCACATCCGTTGGATTGCCAGCACCACCCGGTACCTGTGGGAACGGGAAGAAACTGAGTTGCGGACCCTTCTTGTCGGCTGCCGCCGACGCATCATTGGATGGCCCCCATTGTCCCATCAGCTCCATCGCAGCTTTTCCATTGCCCATCAACGCCTGCTCAGCCGTATAATCCTCACCCATAAAGCCGTTCTCAAATGGCTGTGCCGCCACAAGTTGCTGTAACATCTGGCCCGCTTTCACAAAAGGCGGATCGGCAAAAGAACCTGTACGGTTATACGCTTTGTCAAAGGCTGCCTTGCCACCCTCACGGATCGCAAGGTACACCCAGTAGAAGAGGCCCTGCCATTTATCCTTCTCACCTAATGCGATAGGAGTGATACCAGCTGATTTGAGCTTCTGGATATCGGTCAGGAAATCGTTCCACGTGGCAGGTGGTTGCTGAATACTCGCCTTCGCAAACAGCGTCGGATTATACCAGAAACCCACCGCACCAATATCCCATGGCACACCATAATAGTGACCATTGTAATTGTAAAGCGAGAGCGCAGACTGGCTAAATGTATTACCCCATCCGTTCTGCTGCAAAGCAGATGAGATGTCTTGCAACTGACCAGCCTGGGCATACTGCTGCATGACACCTCCACCCCAACTCTGGAAGATATCAGGCGGGGTGCCAGCTTGCATCGCCGTTTCTAGCTTCTGCTGATAGTTCTGATCGGTTCCAATAACATTGATCTTAATATCAACGTTCTTATGAGTTTGCATGTACTGAGTTGCCAGGTTCTGCCAGGCCGTCTTAAGAGGATCTGTGTTATTGATATGCCACCAGTTGATCGTCACTTTGTGTGAACCACTGGTGCCTGTCGTTCCGCCGCAGGCCGAAACGAAGAGAGTGAGGAGTACCATCAAGGGTAACAGGAAATTGAACCGTTTCATAGGTCGAATTCTCCCTTCCAAATAGCATGTGACAATACATAATGTCCAACGTTGGACAGTCGATCACCCCACTACCTGTCAACACATCCGTAATGGCTCTACTCTATGACATACGGTTTAAGCATTTGTACGTATGGCAAAAGAAAGATGAGAGCGAGAATGCCTCCTTTCTGCGCAAGCTTTCTACCTCACCTTACGAGGCGACTGACAGGATTGACGTATAATAAGTTCAGTTGGCAGTTTGATACGTTCGATGTCCGCATCCGGCTGAGCAATATATTTCAAAAGCAATAAGGCAGCTGACACGTCCCATCTCCTCCAGAGGCTGACGTACTGTAGTCAGGAGAGGATGCACATGACCAGCCTGGGGAATATCATCAAAGCCAACAATCGAAAGATCTTCTGGAAGGCGTAAACCACGCTCACGGGCTGCCTCCATCACCCCAAACGCCATAACATCGTTCGATGCAAAGATAGCTGTCGGCGCTTCCGCTAAATTAAGCAACGTCTGCGTGCATTGATAGCCTTGCAGTTGCAAAAAATCGCCTTCACACACCAGTTGCGGATCAACAGGCACACCAGCATCTTTAAGCGCATGCCTCATAACCAG
This sequence comes from uncultured Chloroflexia bacterium, assembly GCA_963731415.1. Taxonomy (GTDB): domain Bacteria; phylum Chloroflexota; class Ktedonobacteria; order Ktedonobacterales; family Ktedonobacteraceae; genus JACDAE01. Next base: position 573,379 of record CAVSVN010000005.1, on the reverse strand, counting down.
CCAGGCGCTCCTGGGCACACCCAAAGTCCATCGTCCCAGTGATAAAACCGATCCGTCGATGACCCAGGCAAGCAGGATAAGCCACGGCATCATACGCACCCTGAAAATTCGTGGTGGAGACCGAAGGCACGTTCTCTCCATCACTTAAATAATCAATCAAGACATGGGGAAAACGACGCTGACGCAAGGTATCTAAATAAGCATTGACATTACGCGGAAGAATCAGCAGAAGTCCATCGGCAAGTTCGCGCGTCAATTTCGTCACATAGGCCGATTCTTTCGTCTTGCGTCGATGAGTTGTGTAGAGCATGAGATTGCAGTGATGAGCATCCAGTGCCGCATCGATACCACGAATAATTTCACCCATATAGCTAGTATTGAGATAATCAACCAGCAATCCCACCACATGAGAAGATCCACCAGCCAGGCTCCGAGCCTGAGCATTCGCAACATAGCCAAGCTGAGCCATAGCATGCAAGACACGCTCACGTTTCTCTACACTTACATGATCCTTGTTGTTAATCACACGCGATACAGTCGCATATGATACACCCGCCTCATCGGCAACATCAAAGATCGTCACATCATGTATCTGGTTGGCTATTGCCCCTGGTTGCTCTTTTATTCAAGGGTAAATTCCTCGTGATTTTGTAAGCGCTTACATTCATAAATTAGTAGTAACATATCTATCGTTATCCTGTCAAGCTTTTTTGCTTCAAGCATCCTCAATATTCCGTTCAGTATCTCTCTTAAATCCACTATCAAGTCATAAAATTAATCCATATTTCTAGTCTCACCTGGCATGCATAGGGTTGACAGAAACCATGATGATCATGTATATCTTTCTTTAAGATTGTAAGCGTTTACAAAACACTATCGGCGTGTTTATTCTAGATATTAGTCTCAAGGAAATGAGGAAATCAGCTTGTCGACGTCTTATTGCTATGACCATTGCGCTTCAATGATTGCAAGCAAGTAACTTCTTTAGTACAAGGAAGGAAAGGAAAACAAGGATGTTTCACACTACCGTACGCAAAATCAGGGTCCATGCTTCTTGTAGCACTTTTGATCGTCGACCATCGCACTCGGCTTCTTCGCCTCCACCCGTTCTGCACATGCCGCATCAAGTATCACGATCAATGGTGCAACAAAATATCAGACGATGGATGGTTTCGGCTTCTCAGACGCATTTGGTCCTGCTAGTACCCTCCAAACCTCTTCAGCTACCGAACAGCAACAGATTCTCGATCTGCTCTACAGTCCCACAACAGGTGCAGGCTTCACTATTTTGCGCAACCTGTTCCCCTCCGACGCCGCCAATACCATTGAACCTACCAGCCCCGGTAGCCCAACGTGCAGCTCCACAATATGTCCCACTCGGCAGTAGCGAAGGACAGGTCTGGCTCGCACAACAGGGTCAAAAGTATGGCGTCAAGCAGTTTTATGGTGATGCCTGGAGTGCTCCCGGCTACATGAAAACCAATGGCGATGAGTCCAATGGTGGCGCCCTCTGTGGTTCTCCCGGCGCTACAACCTGTAGCACTGGCGATTGGCGTCAGGCCTATGCTAACTACCTGGTCCAATATGCTAAGGATTACCAGGCTGCTGGCGTTCCATTCACTGCATATTGGCGCTTTAACGAACCCAACCTCACCACCTCCTATTCCAGCATGGTCATGAATCCCACCCAGACCGCCGACTTTATTGCTGTATTGGGACCAACCGTGAAGGCGGCGGGACTCAATACCAAGATCGTCTGCTGCGATGGCGAGGGGTGGGATACCGCTCAGAGTTACGCAACCGGCATTACCAGTAATGCTACGGCCAATTCCTATACCAGTGTTATCTCCAGCCATGGCTATACCGCTGATCCCAATTCCGCTCTTGACTGGCACTGGCACCAAACACATCTGGCAGACGGAATGGTCAAAGTTCGATACCTGGGATCCTACCTGGGATAGTGGAACCGATGCCTCCGGCTTCACCTGGGCACAATACATCTATACTGGCATCACTGCCGCTAATCTGAGCGCCTTCCTCTACTGGTGGGGCTTGGCTTCAATAGTACTGATAATGGGGCACTCATCCACGACAATAATGGGACCGTTATCCCTTCCAAACGGCTCTTTGCAATGGGTAACTATAGCCGCTTCATCCATCCGGGCGCAACCCGCATCGGGGCAACCAGTGGCGATAGCAACCTGGAAACAACAGCATATACTAATACCGATGGTTCCACATCTGTCGTGGTGTTAAATACTTCGTACAATGATATTGCCGCCTCACTCGCGTTGCAAAATACCAATGTTGCGGCTGGCTCTGTTGCTACACCTTACATTACAAATGCCTCGAACAATATAGCCGCACAAGCATCGCTCCCGATTTCGAATGGCTCGTTTAGCGCAACCATCCCTGCGCGTTCGTTGGTGAGCTATGTGATCGCTCCATCATCCGGTAGTACGCCACACCGCCACCAACGCGTAACGCCTACTCCAACGACAACTGTAACACCAACACCAACCAATACACCAACACCTACTCCAACACCAACATCTGGTAGTAGCTGCAAAGTAAGCTATGTGATCCAGAATCAGTGGCCGGGCGGCTTCACCAATAGCACCACAATCACTAACACTGGCTCAACAGCGACTCAGCAACTGGACGTTGAAATTTACCTTCCCCGGTAGTCAGCAGGTCACGCAAGGCTGGAACGGGATCTTCTCACAACAAGGAAGCCAGGTGACGGTCCACGAATATGAGCTATAACGGCTCAATCTCGCCGGGCGGTTCGACCTCTCTTGGCTTCAACGGCTCATGGACCGGGAGCAATCCCAATCCAACCTCATTCACAGTCAACGGCGCAACATGTAGTACATCATAGCGATTTCATTACTAGTAATAAGAGCGGCAGAGAATTCCGCCGCTCTTATTTCATAATTGCCCCTTTCTGGAAAAGCCTCCCCTCTTAAACCTGTAAAGAAAGAGCAGGCGATTCACCTGACCCATCGACTAGTACTATTCACACTTCTCTTTATATTTCGCATATGTTTTGCTACACTGAGAATACAAGGCAAGGTACACCGCTTCGTAGAGAAAGATCGCTCACCTCTCGGTACCTTATTTTAAGGAAAGGAAAACAAGGATGTTCAATGGTCTTCAGCGAAAAGCAGGATTTGCAATAATTCTGACGCTCTCACTCCTGCTACTCGCATTCGGTACCATCATTCCCTCACATGCAGCCCCTGCACATCAACTATTACGATCAATGGTGCATCAAAACATCAAACGATGGACGGTTTCGGCTTTTCAGATGCCTTCGGGCCTGCTAAGTACGCTCCAGACATCTCCAGCAAGTCAGCAGAAGCAGATGCTAGATCTGCTCTTCAATACTTCGACATGGTGCAGGCTTCACGATTTTGCGCAACCTGTTCCCCTCCGATGCCTGCCAATACTATCGAACCCACCAGCCCTGGTAAGCCAGGCGCAACGCCACACTATGCGCACTCGGCAGAAGCGAGGGACAGGTCTGGCTGGCGCAACAGGCACAAAAGTATGGCGTCAAGCAGTTCTATGGCGACGCCTGGAGTGCTCCTGGCTACATGAAAACCAATGGCAATGAGTCCAATGGTGGTACCCTCTGCGGTGTTCCTGGCGCGACGTGTAGCAGTGGCGATTGGCGGCAGGCGTATGCAAATTATCTCGTCCAATACATCAAGGATTACCAGAGCGCTGGCATCACCCTCACCCATGTTGGTGCCTTTAACGAACCCAATCTGACCACATCCTATTCCAGTATGGTCATGAACCCCACCCAGGCCGCCAATTTTATTGCTGTATTAGGACCTACCGTAAAGAAAGCTGGGTTGAATACGAAGATCGTCTGCTGCGATGGCGAGGGATGGGATACTGCTCAAAGCTATGCGAACGGCATTACCAGCAATGCTACGGCCAATTCCTATACCAGCATCATCTCCAGCCATGGCTATACCTCCACTCCCAATTCCGCTCTGACTGGCACTGGCTCCAAACATATCTGGCAGACGGAATGGTCCAAGTTCGATACCTGGGACCCCACCTGGGATAGCGGTGGTGATTCCTCCGGTTTTACCTGGGCACAATACATGTATACTGGAATCACCAAAGCCAACCTGAGCGCCTTCCTCTACTGGTGGGGAGTTGGCTTCAATAGCACCGACAATGGAGCGCTCATTCACGACAATAATGGGACCGTTATTGCCTCCAAACGTCTCTGGGCACTGGCGAACTATAGCCGCTTCATCCATCCTGGTGCTACACGCGTGGATGCATCCAGCGCGAATAGTAGCCTGGAAACGACGGCGTACACCAATACCGACGGTTCTGTTGCCATCGTCGTATTGAATACCTCATCTTCCAACGTTGGGGCTTCATTTGCCGTAAACAAGACCAGTGTGGCAAACGGTGCAGCAGTTGTTCCCTACCTCACCGATGCCTCGCACAATACTGCGGCACAAGCATCGTTGCATCTCTCCAATGGAGCATTCAGCACAACCGTGCCCGCTCGTTCATTGGTGACTTACACAATTAAATAGTACGATACACGGATAGGTTCACAAGCCTGCACAGGTTTGTGAACCACGCTCCTCCTATCAACGTAATCATAGTCAGACAGGACACATCTATGAAAGAGACGACCTACACAAATCCTGTTCTTCCGGGTTTTTATCCTGACCCAAGTATCTGTCGTGTTGGGGAAGACTACTATCTGGTCACAAGTAGCTTTGAGTATTTTCCCGGCGTTCCCATCTTTCATAGCCACGATCTGATCCACTGGCGACAGATCGGCCATTGCCTGACACGCGCAAGTCAACTTCCACTCACGAATGCGCCCAGTTCGGGAGGTATCTTCGCACCCACTCTTCGCTACCATAACGGCACCTTTTATATGGTCACGACGAATATCTCGCATGGAGGCAATTTCTACGTATTCACTGATGATCCAGCAGGTGAATGGTCAGAGCCGATCTGGGTGCAGCAGGGCGGCATCGATCCTTCATTGTGTTTTGATGGCAATTCCGTCTATTTGACGAGCAACGGAGAAGGGCCTCAAATTGGCATCTATCAATGCGAGATCGATATTAAAAGCGGGCAACAGCTGACGGAGACACGCTTCATATGGAGCGGCACGGGCGGACGCTATCCAGAAGCGCCGCATCTCTATCATATTGGCGACTATTACTATCTTATAATCGCTGAAGGTGGAACTGAATATGGGCATATGGAGACGGTGGCACGTAGCAAAAGCCCGTGGGGACCGTTCGATTCCTGCCCACATAATCCCATCCTGACTCACCGAGATCAGGCGTTTCACCCCATCCAGGGAACGGGGCATGCCGACTTGATAGAGGCACATAATGGAAGCTGGTGGCTGGTCTTTCTCGCCTTCCGTCCTCACGATAGACTCTATCATCACCTTGGACGTGAAACGCTCCTTGCACCGCTTACATGGACGCAGGATGGTTGGCCCCAGGTTTCACCGGAGAAGACGGTTGATGTCTCTATGAGCGTTCCAACATTACCTCAACATATAGAGAAAACGGAACCCGAACGCGATGATTTTGCCACTTCTGACTTGCGCTTCTGCTGGAACTTTTTACGCAATCCTTCCAATGAAGATTGGTCACTCGCTGAACATCCTGGCTGGCTTCGCCTGTATGGCTCGGCATTGACGTTGGATGACCAGGACTCACCCGCCTTCATCGGAAGACGCCAGCAGCATTTCGACTGTCACATCAGGACATTGCTCGTTTTTCACTCAGAATGCGAAGGACACGAAGCGGGCCTCACCGTTCTAATGAACGAACGGCACCACTATGAAATTGCCGTCATATACCAACATGGAAGCCGCTCTATCATTGTCCGCCGCCGTATCGGTGATCTGGTTGCTATCGTGGCACGAGAAACACTAGAAAAGGTGGAGTCCATCGTGCTAGAGATCCAGGCTGATAGCGACAACTACACGTTTGCTTATACTTCTGATGGGCAGCCGACACGAAAACTGGCAACTGGAGCAACACGTTATCTCTCTACAGAGGTCGCGGACGGCTTTACAGGCGTCTATACAGGTATGTACGCCACCAGCAACGGCAACGGAAGAACTGGCCCGGCAGATTTCGATTGGTTTGAATATCGTCCTCAATGAATGAGAAGGCAAGGATGCGGAGCCCAGAATTTTCCCTCCTACCCAACAAGACCTTAATGCGCTATAATCTGTGTCAACCAACTATTATGATTCGCATCCGGGAAAAAGTGAGAATATAGCAAGCATTATGTCTGACCATTTACCAAACACTACAACATTTGCCGTGACCACGCTCGGCTGCAAGGTCAACCAAGCCGACAGCGAAGCGATTGGCGAGCAGATGAGCGCCGCCGGGTTTGTGCAGCGTGATTTCGACGAGATTGCCGATGTCTATATCGTGAATACCTGTACCGTAACGCATCTGGGAGATCGCAGCTCGCGCCAGATGATCGCGCAGGCACATCGTCGTCACCCCGATGCTTTGCTAATCGTCACTGGCTGTTATGCCGAATTGAATCCTGGCGCGGTTGCGGCTCTCCCTGGCGTCGATCTGGTAGTGGGCAATCAAGAGAAGGATTCCCTCATCAACGCAATCACGCAAAAATGGCAGCATACGAACGCTATTCTCCAGGCTCCCATAGTCAATGATGCAGCTCTCATTGACGTTCCCAGCGCAAAAAGCCGTTCTTTGCCCGTGCTTCCGCTTGATACACAACACATCGGTAGCGATGGCGCATTAAGCTTCGATCTCACTGAGGCAGAACCCGTGCCCGATAACCCACCGTCCCTGTCGCCTTTTACTCCCAATACTCAGCTAACGGAACAGGCAAATGCACGCATCTTCTCGCGCACCCGCGTACAGATGAAAGTTCAGGATGGTTGTGATAATCGTTGTACCTATTGCATCGTGCCCTACGTACGTGGTAAGTCACGCAGTCGCAGTATCGCCTCCGTGGTTGAGCAGGTCCAGCGTAAAGTTCGTGCAGGCTACCAGGAGATCGTGCTCACAGGCATCCACCTGGGAGACTATCATCCAGAAAACAATGAGCAGCAAGACCTTGGGGATCTGATCTCGGTCCTGTTGCGGGAAACAGAGATGCCGCGCATTCGCGTCTCCTCTCTGGAACCAGAAGATTTTCGCCTGGAATGGTTGGAACATTGGGAAAATCCTCGCATGTGCCGCCACTTCCATCTGCCAATGCAGAGCGGGTCAGATGCTATTCTCCGTCGCATGGCCCGGCGCTACAATAGCAATCGCTACGAAACCATCATTACGACGGCGCAACAACTTATTCCTGGCGTCGCTATCAGCACCGATATTATCACTGGCTTCCCAGGCGAGACCGACGAAGATTTCGAGCAGACCTACCAGCTTGCTCAAAAGCTCAAGTTCGCTAAAACACACGTCTTTCGCTTCTCTCCACGTCAGGGTACACCTGCTGCACGTATGCGCGGACAGATCAAAGATGAAATCAAGAAAGCTCGTAGCCAACGCCTCCTCACATTGCATAACGAGGACAGCCGTCTCTTTCGTCAACAATTTCTGGGACAAACTGTCCAGGTACTGATCGAACAGTATAAGGATGGGCACTGGGAAGGTCTGACCGACAATTACCTTCGTGTCGAGATTCAGCATCTCCCACAGACACAGAACTGGCAACATACGCTGGTCAATGCCCGTTTGATCGATCTGGTAGACGATGGGATCTATGGAATTTACGAGGCATAACCTTGAGCAAGCGTCTGATCTACCTGATCTTTTCACTTATATCCATTTTGCTGCTGAATGCCTGTGCGAACAATACTTCAGCCAGTACATCAATTCCTGTTGCCAGGGCAACTCCTACCCCCGTTCTCATCCGGCAAGCAGACATGGCACCAGCATTAAAGACTATAGGAATATTTCATACCTATGCACTCCCTCAGACGCAAAGTGGTATCATGCGCCCGGCTATTGACCATAAGGGTCGCATCTGGTTCGGCGAAATGGGACACAATTTTCTCGCTGTCTTCGATCCGCGTACCAGATTGATTCAGCAGATGGTGCCACCTCATGGTGCGGATGGCATTATGGGCATTGCCGTAGCAACCGATGATAGTATCTGGTTCGCTGAGCAGTACGCCAACTATATCGGCCACTACTTTCCCGATACACAACAATTTAAAATATATATGTTGCCGACGATTACGACTCCTGATCCCAGCGACCATCATAAAATACTGACGCTGCCACTTGCTCCCACCGATCTCGCACTCGATGCACATGGCAATGTCTGGTTTACTGAAACGAATGCCGACTCACTTGGCATGCTCAATGTCCAGACGGGCCTTTTCAAACACTACCCACTTACTGCTCATAAAAGTGTACAGAACCTTGATCCGTATGGAATAACTGTTGATCCCACTGGCAACATCTGGTTCACCGAATCCGCGCTGTCTTTAATCGGTCGCCTTGACCCGAAGACAGGCGCAATTCGCACCTTCACGACGCATAATCCAACCGCTCTGCTTATGGAAGTTGCCAGCGATAGTCATGGCAATATCTGGGCCACCTCGTTCTCGTCAAGCTTGCTAGTTAGATTTGTTCCTTCTACCAGCACATTTACCTATTATTATGCACCCTATACAGGTAGCACGGCAGGAGGCTTGTATGGGCTAACTGTAACGCCTGAGAATGAAATATGGTTGACGGTGACGGGCGAAAACACGATTGCTCGCCTTGATCCGGTGGCCGACCACTTTATCTATTACCCTATTCCCACCCCTGGCAGCTCGCCGTTTGGACTGGTCGTTGATGCTCATCATACGGTCTGGTTCACTGCTGCGGGAAATGATGAAATTGGAGAGTTGCAACCATAACTGTCGTTTGCCAGGAGCGCAAATTGCATCATAGTGGATCAGAAAAACTCGTCAGTATCATTTCAAGCTCAAGTTCATCTCGCAAGGGAATTCCATCGTCCCCAATAACTGGAATTTCCGGCTTCAACTTTCGGGAAGCTTCGAGTGCATTTTTATGAAGCGCTACAAGCATGAAACCTCGCTTCTGATAGAAACGCAATGCATTCAAGTTATCATTTGTGGTAATCAGCCAGACGCGCATGCATCCAACTTGTCTTCCCATCTGCTTGACTGCTTCAATAAGCAACGTTCCCACTCCTGAAGAGGATTGTGCACTGTTGATCGTCACAATTTCGCAACTGTTCCCTTCGATAGTGTAGGTCACCAGACCTACTTTTTCACCATCGCGAAGCGCCACGAAGCCCGGCAGTAGATGTGGATGATAAATAACGCCATGAGACACAACACTGTCGGCTCCCCAATGCTCTGAAGTGAATTCGAGAGACCCATGCTCTATCGTCAGAATGAACTGCGCGAATCATTATATTGGACATAACATATCCTTCAAACTGTAATTAAAGGCGGTATATGTTTCCAAAGCATCGCAACTCGCATGGTGAGAATATCTAGTACCTGATCTTGTTCCCTCACCAGCACAGTGGCAGGTACGCACCTCTAGTCCGATGTTCAAGGCAGCGTTAATAATTCAGGTGCTCCATCAGTAATCGCGAGTGAATGCTCAAATTGAGCGGAACGTGAACCATCGGCAGTAGAGATAGTCCAACGATCAGACAGCAGACGTGTCTCCGGTCGCCCGGCATTGATCATCGGTTCGATAGTGAAGACCATTCCCTGTCGTATTCTGAGTCCTGTGCCCGCTCGCCCAAAATGTGGGACATTGGGATCTTCGTGTAACGAGTGCCCAACTCCATGACCGACAAGCTCACGCACAACAGAATATCCATGCGACTCAGCATAGCTCTGAATTGCGGCCCCGATATCACCAATAAACTTGCCAGGGCGTGCCTGCTCAATGCCCAGTTCAAGACAATGGTACGCCACATCCAATAGCTTCTGAGTTGCTTCATCCAGCTTACCAACGCCAAAACAGACACAGGAATCACCAACCCAGCCATTATAGAGCGCTCCAATATCAATGCCAATAATGTCGCCCTCTTTCAACTTTTGTTTGTTACTGGGTATACCGTGACAGATCACATCATTAATGGCAACACAGATTGTAGCAGGAAAAGGCGGTATTCCAGGTTGACCATTTCTGCCCGGTCGCGCACCATATCCCTTATAAACGGGAATGCCTCCCTTGCTACGAATAAAATCTTCCGCAATTTTGTCGAGTTCGCCTGTGCTTACTCCTGGTACGACATAGGGACGCAGCACTTCATACGTTTGCGCCACGAGTCGTCCTGCCTCACGCAGATGCGCGATCTCCTGACGTGATTTCAATAAAACCGCCATTGTTTCCTCTTTCGTTCTACGCTATAAGAAAATATATTAGCTGATTCTCTCTATCTTAGACCACATTTTCCATCTCTCGTGCTCGTTCCCATGTGAGCAGGTCGTTGATTGTAACCGCAAAGTACGCATTGAAATAGGTCAGGAGTTGGTCAATCGTAGCATAATCGATGCGCTGACTCTTGTCTGTATTCAATGCCGCCAACACGCTCAATGAGACTCCGCTCTCCTCTGCCAGGCGACGCAAGCTCAACGCTGGCTTCCCTTGCCTCACACGCTCGACATTCACTCTGGCAAGGAGCAAGCGAAATTTGCATGAGATTGTCACGATATTCCCCTCTCAAAGTAGTCTTTATTGTTCACCGCAAACATCCTACCTTTACTATACGCTGTTTGTTGTGCGATGTCAATACATTACGATAGTTTTAAACAACAGCGGTAGAGACTACAAAAATATTATTTCACCCATCTTGCATGGGCGGGCGTGATTTTTTTGCGGCCAGGGGACTATGGATTGACAGGTAATAATAGCGTTTCTTTCAGGATACTCCGCTAAAAGGTTGAATCATAGCGGCATTTATGGTATTCTTAGAAAAATAACTTAGCTATTATTCTTTGAGAAAGGACGCACACGATGGTTTTACATGGTCAAATCAAGTGGGGCGTAGGCGCGAAAATTGGCATTCCCGCTTACCTATCTATAAGTGCGTCCTCAAAAGGGTAGATTTTTCGTCTTTTACCAGCAGATCATACCACGAGGCGTACTTATGGCTCGTGGTTTTTTGCGGCGTTTTTTACTCTCATAGCCCTCTTCAAACCACAAGCCACCACGTCCTGTGGTTTTTTTTGTTTGCCAGAATTAGAAGCTTACACACTCTCCCATGTGATTGATGTTCTAGAAGATTTTCGGAGAACGTCAATGCAGAAAGGAATGAACATACCGATGAGTCAAATAAAATCTTATCTCACCCTTCCCGATGCGCCCGCTATTCCTGGCTTAGCATTCCGCTTTTTTCAGGGGGAAGCTGACTTCCCCTCAATCGAGGCGGTGCGCGAGGCGGTGCGAACTGTTGATGGTGATCTCTGGCTACCGGGACCGGACACCAACCCCGATGCCGTTTGCAATCCAACTCAGGATTGCCTGATAGCCGAGGTTGATGGCAAGATGATTGGCTATACCTGGCTCGCCTGGTGGGAAGAGATGAATGGCACAAAACTCTACCTGCATCTTGGCTGGCTTGTCCCTGCATGGAGACGCAAAGGCATTGGACGTGCGCTCTTACGCTGGCAAGAGCAACGGTTACGTCAAATTGCACAAACGCAACCAACGACGAAATCCTGTGTGTTTGGTGGCAATGCAGACGAGAGCCAGCCTGGTAATCGAGCCTTGCTCTTGAGTGAAGGATACACGGTGGCTTTTACCTTCGTGTGGATGACCTGCCAGATTCCCACAGAACCCATCCAACTCACACCTCTCCCCGATGGCCTGGAAATCCGTCCCGTTGAGCGTGAACAGTTGCCAGCCATTTACGCAGCGAACGAAGAAACTTTCTCTGAGAGCCACGACAGCATCGAAAACTATGAAATCTGGTTGAGCAAGCTGGGTGGCCCTGACCTGGACACCAGTCTGTGGGTTGTGGCCTGGGATGGAGATCAGATCGCGGGGCATGTCATCAGTACCAGCGATGAAGAAGGCGTGCATACGCCCTGGGTCGCGACACGCCATCCCTGGCGACGGCGCGGGCTGGGCAAAGCTTTGATGACGCGCATGCTTCAACGTTGTCAGGAGCGCGGCATTATGCAGGCAGACATCGGAACGGTGGCTGAAAATCCAGGCAAATCAGCCCACCTATACGAAAGCGTTGGGTATCAGATAGTGTCACGCCATCCGAGGTATCGCAAGCCCGTGTAAGCTAGCCATGAGAAACGAGGGAGCCTTTCTCCTTCTCCCTGGTGCTCCCTCGTCATTGTAAATCTCCGACATATAACATTTCGTGCAGAGGCTCAAAAGGCCGTTTGTACCATCTTCATGTTGGTGATCACATGAGCATCCGTTGAAACGAAAAGTTATGCAGCCAGATATTTCTCAAACCAGCCCATAATATGGCGCAACCGCTCCAGGCGCAGTTTGGGATGACCACCGCGTGATAGGCCATGGCTCTGTCCCTCAAAACGCACAAAGAGTACGTCACGACCCATGTATTTGAGCGCGGCAAACAGCTGCTCCGCCTGCTCAATGTTGCAGCGCAGATCTTGCTCACTATGTAAAATGAGCAGCGGCGTATGCATGTTGGCGACATAGTGGATTGGTGACATATGCATGTACTTGTCGAGAGATTCCCAGGGCGTCGTGTCCAGATTGTCGTCGGCGAGATCCCAACCTACGTCACTGGCACCGAACATAGTCGCCATATTGGAGACACAACGATCAGTAATCGCTACTTTGAAACGATCATAATGACCGATGAGCCAGTTCGTCATAAAGCCACCGTAGCTGCCGCCCGTGACGCCTATACGCTGCTCATCAATATAGCCTCGCTTCACAAGCTCATCAACTCCATTCATGATATCGATGGAATCTTTTTCACCCCATGCACCTCGTACGGCTAGCGCAAACTCATAGCCATAGCCACAGCTACCACGCGGATTCGTATAGAGAACGACATATCCCTGCGCAACCAGTAACTGCATCTCGTGGAAGAAGCCGTAGCCATATTGCGTCTGTGGCCCACCATGTATCTCCACTATGAGGGGATATTTCTTGGACGCATCGAAGTCGTGCGGCTTGAGTATCCAGCCATCCATATCCCATCCATCGGCACCTTTGTAGGCCATATATTCTGGGGCAACCAGCGTCAACTCGTTGAAAAGTGCATCGTTACATCCTGTAATACGCTGCACTTCGCTAGAAGACGCCAGTGAACGCACAAAAATTTCTTGTGGGCGCGTAGCATCGCCGATCAGGAGCGCAAATGTACTCTTTGCCGCATCGACACTGAAATCTCGTACATGCACATCTCCAGGGGTTAATGTTGCAGGCTCAGCATCTGCCCCACTACTTGGAATAGTGTAGATGCGCGATGCTCCGTGATAGGATGCAATAACATAGAGCGTTGTACCATCTGACGACCAGACTGGCTGAGGCATCAGGTGCTCATCCCCAATGTCAGAGTTTGTCCAATCCATGCAGGAGCCTGCAAAGTTAGACGAAAGGTTGGTCGCCGCCTGATTTTCGGCAGTTGAGGCAATACTATACAGGAAGGTGTGACCAGCGGATTTCACTTTGTAGGAAGCCAGGAAAGCTATCATCTTGCCATCTGGCGACCAGGAAGGGGAACCACAGGCCAGCGTCTCATCGGTAAGACGACGCAACGCGGCAGCTTTACCGTCAGTTATCGTAAGAGTATAGATGTCGGCTCCAGGTAGACTCCAACGATCCTCAGCATGATTTGAGGTGAAAACGATCTGAGTTCCATCCGGCGACCAGGCAGCCTCAGCATCGTCCCAATCACCATCGGTCAATTGCTCCGGCTCGCCCCCGGCGATATCAAGCAAAAAGAGGTGCGAACGACGCTCGTAGATAAACCCGACACCATCAAGGCGATACCAGAGGCGATCAATGACACGCACCTGGGGCAATGGCTTACCATCCTCGCTCTCTTCAGGTGCGGGACCAACAGCTGCACTAAAAAGCAGACGTTTGCTATCCGGCGACCAGACAGGCGATGAGGCTCCATGCTCCATAAAAGTGAGTTGACGCGCTTCTCCACCATCAGTCGGTATCAGCCAGATCTGCGGTTTACCTTTGCCGAGCTTTTTTTGCTCCTTCGGCTCTTTCTCTGGTGCCTCGCCTTCACGGTTCGAGACGAAGGCTAGCCAGCGACCATCGGGAGACCATGCTGGATCGCTGGTATGCTCACCCTCGGCGGAAAAACGCCGAGCCGCGCTTCCATCAACTGATGAGAGCCAGATAGCTGAACGATATTCATGCTTACGTTCATCTATACGAGTTACAACGTAGGCTACCTGCTTCCCATCCGGTGAAATACGTGGTCTGCTCAGAAATTTCATCTGATAAAGGTCTTCTATAGTAATCAAGCGCGTCATACACATTTCCTCTCTAAACAGAGTTACCTGCGGCGGCGGCTCCGTCGCTCTCGTTCCAATGCAATGTCGAGCGTCTCATGCAGATGCTCAAAATCATCAACATCCAGTTGCAGCTCAACAGCAGGCAGATCATCGGCACGCGCACGCCCCTCCTCGAAGAGCTGCAATACCATCACAAGTTCGACTTCAATATCAAGTATGCCCCCTTCCGTCGCCATCTCCAGCACATGGTCGTCATCGTCGTCATCGTCATCACTGGTGTCTGCACGAGGAATAAATTCGATATTGGTACGGGCACATTTAAAACGACTCGTCAACTTGAGCGCGTCGGTTGACATCTCTTCTGCCAGTTCACGGACAACCTCCATCATCTGCACAAAGGCATCCTGCAACTGCTCCAACGCATCCTCTTCTTCATTCTCCGAGTCAATCTCTGAAGGTAACTCTCCACTGGTCTGATTAACTGTGCCTCCATCAGGTAAACGCTGCCTCGCAAACTCGTTGAGCTGCTTCAAGGCCTGGGCAAACGCTGGCGAAAAGGCCGTCGTGTCTCGCTCAGTCGTTACTTCACCCTCCTCGCTCTCATTCTCATCACCAGAGAGCTTCCCTTCATCTTCATCATCATCCTCTCCATCCTCTTCCTCTCCATCCTCAACATCTAAACCCACCGCTGCCTCTACCATAAGAATCTGCTGATGTAATTGTTCAGCTACATCATGTGTAAAGTATGCTAATACCCTCGCCTGACGGGATGCAGCCAGCAACTGAAATTGAGGCCATTCTCGATATCGTTCTCGACCTCTCAAGTAGCGCAATTCTACCATACCTAATGTGTCTAAGCGCAGCGAAATTTCCATGACTTCCTCCTCATTAGCAGAACAAATCAGCTGCTACATCCATGCACTGGTGCCTCCACCAGCTCTTTGCTCATGCCTTTTTTATTACTGGTAAAAGGCAAGAGCCTCTTCACCTCTTGCCTCAGAAATATATTTTCTACCCCTGAATAACTTCCCTATCATGCAAAATAAAAACAAAATATACCATGCTTCAGAGATATGTCTTTCTCCATAACTTAATTACTCACATAGATAGATTATTGGTGAACAAAACATCAATCTCAAGCACCTTCCCAGGCTCCTACATTTCCTCACGTTGCTGCCAATGTCCTTGCACAATCATATCACACTATACCTAAATTGACACACTTCAATTTTATGCTCCCTGGTTTCATTAATAGGTAATTGCTGCTAAGTGCTCAATGACATGTTTTCGGTGTGCAGAAACTTTTCTTTCTAGAAAAGCGTTGTATCAGTAGCATACCCGATTTGTTTCGTGTATTGCTCTTTACAAATATGCTACATTGTTATACAATGTATACATAAGGGGCAATGTATGCCCCCTGTTCTTACAATTTTTGCATAAGCTATCACAGGGACGTTTTCCTGTGTCATCATGTGCAATACATTTCATAGTCAGGTCATAATGAAGGAGACAAAAATGAACGATCTTTTAACGGTTGCTGAAGTTGGACGTATTCTGCGCGTCGACGATACTACTGTACGCCGCTGGATAAAACAAGGCGCTCTGGAGGCAATCTCCCTCCCTCACGTTAATGAAAGACAGGCGTATCGCGTTCGTCGTAGCACTCTTGAGCAGATGATCGGTTCACCAATTAAGTTACAGGAAATCGCAAGTAAATAATATTCTCTTCACGTTCTTTGACCTCTGTAGGGGCAATGTATAAACCGCTACAGAGGTCAAATCATTCTCTCTCCACCTTTGAAATACCAGAAGATCAGCGCAAAAGTCGATAACGTAATAGCAGGTGGCTACCAGCAAGCTTGACACTTAGTAGTGTGGCCCAGAGTGCATTCGCTGGCATAAAGGCATGCCCCTCCACCAATGCAAGACGATGCAATCCCGTATCGCGTCCGGCAATCTGAGGTGCCAATGTGAGGAAAAGTTCATCAATTACTCCCGCGCTAAGAAATGATGCCAGTAAGGTTGGCCCCCCTTCATAGAGCACCACATGCGCTCCGTAATCACGTGCCAGCATTCGCAGCACTCCCTCAGGGGAAACTTCACTTTCCGTTGCACCTTCACCACTTGCTTCAACAATACGCAGCTCGGTTCCTTCGGGCAAAACCTGTTGTGCGAGATACGCATACCCTCGCTCATTCGTTGCGATAACAACACGTAAACCTGGCGTGCGAAATGTTCTATCGTTAAAATCAACGTGACCACTCGCTGTCATGACGACGCTTATCGGCAATCTCTCCTTTCTCCCCTGCTGGATACGCAATGCATCATATTCAGCAGCAAAGGTGGGTGCAATAAATGCGGGGATGCGAGGATGATTGGCATCTACACGCAATGAGCTGGAACCTAGAATGACGGCGTCGGCAGAGGCACGGAGCAGGCCCATAACCATCTTGTCTTGCGCATTATCTCCGCTGATGAGTCCTCCACCTGTCTGACCTGGTGCGTTGTAGGAGACAATTCCGTCCAGCGTCTCTACAAAGTTCGCAATGACATATGGGCGTTCTCTCTCCTCTTGCTCTGGTAGAGCAAAACCACCTCCATAGTTTGTTGCCAGTAGAGCTGGTAATGTGGTTAAGTTTGCAGGTTCACGTTCGTAGAGGGTATTGATAGGTTCCATGATGTACGCTCCTGGTTGTTTTGTAGTACCTTTTTGTACATTATTTCTGACGAATACGGAGAGGCGAAAGAGACAATCTGATCATGAAATCACAATCAGGAAAAGATCCTAATTGCGAATGATTTGCATTTACGCGCTATTTCTAGTATACTTTTAGCGTCAGTATTCAGGGACTGAGAAAACAAATGAAGATGGCTTCCAGAGCTACCTTTTAGCACATTTCCTTTGTGCTCTTCCTATTTTTCTTTGGTCGTCTCGCAACGATCCATCTCTTTCTCTAAACAAGGAGACTTCATGAGCAGCAACTTTGGCATCTCCGCGCTCAGGAACGTATTCAATGATAGCGCATCGGACCTGCGACATAGAATCATTGGCATCTACATTCTGCTTTTTACTTTCAATATTCTGGCCTGGGTCCTGGCTTTTGCCGCCTTTTCTGTGCGCTATCCTGCTCTGTTAGGTACCGCTCTACTGGCTTACACCTTCGGGCTACGTCATTCAGTCGATGCCGACCATATTTCTGCTATCGATAATGTTACGCGTAAACTGATGCAAGAACGTAAACGTCCAACAACGGTTGGTTTCTTTTTTTCTCTGGGTCACTCGACCATCGTGATTTTGCTCTCTGTTGCTATCGCATTCGCTGCAATTTTTATTAAGGATGTTATTCCTTCGCTGCAAAGTGCTGGTGGCATCATTGGAACCTCAATCTCGGCCCTCTTCCTCTATCTGATTGCGCTGATTAATATTCTTGTCCTGTGGGAGATCTTTCAGACCTTCCGTAAAGTCACGCGCGGCGAAGAATATAACGATCAGACGCTGGAAGACTTCTTAGATCAACGCGGTCTGATGGCACGCTTCTTCCGTCCACTATTTAAAATGGTTGATCGAAGTTGGAAAATGTATCCTGTCGGCATTCTCTTTGGACTAGGGTTCGATACCGCGACAGAAGTGGGCTTGCTGGGCATTGCGGGTTTTGAGGCTGGAAAGGGCCTACCCGCGTTCTACATTCTCATCTTCCCTCTGCTCTTCACTGCTGGTATGCTTCTCATTGATACAACCGATGGCATTTTAATGCTCGGTGCTTATGGTTGGGCCTTCGTCAAACCTGTGCGCAAGCTGTACTACAACCTGAATATTACCCTGGTCTCTGTCCTGGTAGCCCTCGTTGTCGGTACCATTGAGGTGATCTCTATTATCAGCGCACCTCTGGGCCTCACTGGCGGCATCTGGGATTTTCTCAACAATCTGGATTTTGGTCTGCTGGGTGGTGTGATCATAGGCGTATTTGTGCTAAGTTGGATTATCTCGACCATCATCTACCGCGTGAAAAAATATGACCAGTTGGATGTTAAAAATGCACCAGACGAACGCGCAGAGATCGTTGGCGGTTAGTCAGCGTGAGGGCGCACGCGAGGTGACGCCCCTACGTATTTTCCTCGATGTTTGACAAAGCAGCATCAATTGCCAACGCTGCATTTAAGACTGCATACTCTATGTGACTTTCTTTCCAATTCCACGTTATGTATAGTGGTACTGCAATTTATATATGAATACATCTTTGCTTGAAAAAGGAGATTGGCATGACAAACTTCTCTGTCTCGACTTCAGTTCTGCGCGAACAGGCTCACAACCTGCGCACGCTGCTGGACGAACGCAAGGCATCTCATCAAATCTTATGGGCACAACTCTCGGAACGCGCGAATACCCTCCCTTCCGATCTACGCTCCTCTCACGAAATCGCGAATGCTCCCTGGAATAGCGCCATTGAAACACTTTATGAGAATTACTACCAGATCGCTCTGTGCATGGAAGCGGCTGCAGATGCTTATGAGCACGAAGAGAAAGATATTCAGATCTCTTTGACGCAAGCATAAAGAAAGATAGAAGGGTATCTATGTCTCTTTTCGACGATATTGCCCATGCCCTCGGACACACGGTCGAGACTCTGGCGCTGGATGTGGGAACGGATGTGTATGAACTTGAAAGTGTGGTCAATGATCTTGCGGGCAACGGCATCGATGTTTTTTCTATCGGGGATCGTTTCGGACTCTCGACCGCTGGCTTTTTGCGCAGTATAGTAAACATTCTACGCGGCGATCCACATGAACAATTGCTGGGCTATATTACTGGTCCGTTCAAACCAGTGTATGCGATGGTGGAAGGACTCGCCGCTCAATGGGGGCAGATGGCCCAATTTCACCAGGAAACTGCTCAGATGCTCAATCTGCACATCTCTGAGGTCCTTCACGGTGATGGTACGTTCTCCTATAGTGGTCCGGCGGCGGAGACGCTCTGGAATACGCATCTGGATTATCTGAGTTCCCTGAACACGATGGTGGAGCACGCGCAGACGCAGCAGAGACGCTATGCAGTTCTGGGCGGTCATTTCGGTGACTTTTTAGGTCAGGCACCTGGCAAAGTCTATGGCCTCTCCGCGCCGATGGCCGCGTTGGCGGTGCTCAGCGTTGAAACCTCTACGCCCGTGCTTGATCAGCCGATTGTGCAGGAGACTGAGCAAGGGATTGAGGCTCTGTGGGGAGATGAAGAATCCATACCGCCCAGTCCTCTCTCGGTAGTCATTCTCGTTCTCATCGCGCTTCTCGCCCTCTTCCTACTTCTTGTGATCATTTTCTACTGGATAAAAAGTGCAGTTGACGATCACAATCATCAGCAGAAAAACACGACGGTGCCATCGGTAAAACACAAGGCGGTGCCTACGGTTACGTCTGGTTCTGGTCATAGCCAACCAGTCAATCTCACCGATGCACAGAAACGTCTGCTGAACGATGTGAAATCTCGCCTGGGGATAGGTCCTTACGACGATAAGGAGATTGAAGCGCTGATCCTTGCGGGCTATCTTGATCCCAATGCGATTGCCGCGATGATCAAAGATGGTAGCGCTACGATATTCACATCATCGGATATTGCAAAGATGATGAATACATTGACGGATGCGCAACAACTGAAGCTCCTGAACATCGTTGAGCAGTATCAAAAGACGCACCCTGATTTGACGACGCATCAGGTGTATAATTACCTGCGGTATACCAAGATGAAAGCCCAGTTAGCAAATTTAGATGCCAATATAACTGGTAACGATCCTACTGACCCTGTATCCCAGGCGATTGTCGGGTTGTTCCCATCAAGAGCAATAGATTTAAAGAAACGCCTGGATCAAAAGGTTGGGGCTAACTTCGGCACGGTCACTGATCCTTTTACGGTAACGGACGTAAAATTGGATGGGTGGTATGCTAATTTGACAGGTGTGTGGGGCGAATGGGCTGCAATCAAGCAATATTATCAGCAAGGCAAGCTTGTGGACTACTCGATTCCCATATCCGGTGGAGAAGTTGATATCAAGATCAAAGAAGATAACGGTACTGGAAGCTTAGTGACAAAGTGGGTAGAAGTCAAGAACGTGCAAAGTCTAAAAAATGCATGGAGTACAGCGCTGGACCAAGTTAAAAAGTATATTACTGTTGATCATGCTACATCTGTTATTATCGAGTTACCACAACAAGGAATAAGAGGAAATTCAGGTCCAAGCAGGCAACAACAGCAACGTTTACAGGATCTGGAACGTCAGTATCCCAGTGTGCAATTCGAGGTACGAATGGGATCATCTGATCCACGTTTGCAGATTCCATTTGATCCACCTGCTACTAACTGGGGAGCATATCTACCATAATCAAAAGGATTCCGTTGAACCAAGAAGTAAAAAGGAGTAATTTTCTATGAGCAGCGAACCTGTCGTAAGCTATCTCATTTTTCCATCTACTCTCAGTCGGGCCAACTTGATTGCGGTAACCTTGCAGGCAATGGAGTTAGGCCCAGAAGAGTTTGAGGTGAGGCTTCCCAGGAGAGCTGATGGCTTTCCTTTGCAAACTGAGGAACCTCTAGAACGGGCCCTCGCCTTTTTGGCTCAGGTGGAAAATGGCGTGATTGAGGGAAAAGGTTCTAAAGCTTCAGAAACGTACTGGTTTGAACCCGCTGCTGCATCCCATCCCGTCATCAACCTCTGGGTTGCAAATAGAGCGATGTATTATGATGAACGGCCCGAGGAGATCGAGTCCTTTGTTAGGCGCTGGCTCCACCTTTGTGAGCAGGGACAGGCCGTGTTTGGCTACTTTAGTCCCTTTGCATTTATGAGCGAACGCGATTATCTAGAAGATAAGATCTTACCTGCATTGCAACGTGAAGATTTGCCTGAACTTCTGGTAGCAGATGTTAATTGGCTCATCTACCTGGGACCTGAACTGGCGGAACGTTGGCGACAAGAGCAAACTCCTTTCCCATCTCCGCCCCTGGTCTCACAGGATTTGCCATCAGGTGCGCACTTTTTTCGAACCAAGACCTCAGTTTTTGACTAACTATCACTAACTATCGCACATGTTTCTTGGACCAGGGGCACATGTGGGTGGGGGAGCACGGGCTTCATGCCTCGTGTCGGGCGCTCGACCAAGGCCGTCCGCATTTCCCCTCTATCCCGTTCCCTCCCTCATCCGCGCCTGAGACAGCGTACTACATGTGACCTTCTCTCCAATTCCACGTTATGTATAGTGGTACTGCAATATATAGGAATACATCTTTGCAAGAAGCAAAAAGGAGCAATTTTCTATGAGTAGTGATCCTGTCGGAGGCTATATTCTTTTTCCACCTACTCTGAGTCGAGCTGATTTGATTGCGGTGACCTTACGGACAATGGAACTAATTCCAGATGAGTTTGAAGTGAGGCTTCCTGATGAAGACGGACTTCCCAGGACAGGGGCAGATGGCTATCCTTTTCGGACTGAAGAACCACCTGAGCGAGCACTGACTCTTCTTGCCAAAGAAGAAAGTGGCTTGATCGAGGGAAAGGCTTCAAAAAGTGCGGAAACGTATTGGTTTGAACCTATCGTTGCATCTTATCCTGTCATCAATCTCTGGGTTACAAACAGAGCAATGTATTATAATGAACGTTCTGAAGAGATCGAGGCTTTTGTCATACGTTGGCTCCATCTATGTGAGCAAGGACAGGCCGTGTTTGGCTACTTTAGCCCATTTGGCTTTATGTATGAGCGAGACTATGTAGAAGACCGCATCCTGCCTCCATTACAAGATGAAGACCTCAATCAACTTCTGAAGGCAAACAACGCAAATTGGCTCATCTACCTGGGACCCGAACTGGCAGAGCGTTGGCGACAAGAGCAAACTCCTTTCCCATCTTCGCCCTCGGTCTCACAGGATTTGCCATCGGGTGCTCACTTTTTTCGGACCAGCACTAGCGTTTTTGGCTAACTATCGCACACGTTTCTTGGGCCAGAGGCACATGTGGGTGGGGGAGCACGGGCTTATTCGCTCCGCTCATCGCGCCCCTACAAATGGGTCTCTCGGCTCGTGTAGGGGTGCGATGAGCGGAGCGAATAAGCCCGTGCCTCGTGTTCGTGCCTCGTGTCGGGCGCTCGACCAAGGCCGTCCGCATTTCCCCTCTATCCCGTTCCTTCCTGGTAAATGACATCCGAAGTGAGCGGATTTTGCCCGCCGACGTAAGCACTTGCCTTCCAATGCGAGCAACAGCGCCACTGCCTGATAGAGAATCCGCCTCAATTGAAATATCTGGGACGGTTGCTTATAATAAACAACATGTTTACTCTAGAACAAATAAATGAACTCCACGATCGCCTTGGCAACATGGAAACGCTCAATCCCTACTTACAGGCACTGAATGCTATTGGAGTAGAAAAATTTGATTCGTTCATAACCGACGGGCATTCTGAATTCTTTGGGGAAGATGGTCAGAAAGTCGTCTCTCCCCCAGCGCACGAGACGCTCACTGTTGCCAACACGGGCCATCGAGAGAAATTCATGGAGCATCTTGACCGACATCTCCAAGGGAAAACAAGCTACCTGGAAATGTCGAAGGGTCTCGCCGAGAGCGGAGTAGCAAAATGGACGTTTGATACCATCCGCATGACGGTGACATACTACGACCAGGCTGGCAATGAAATGCTTGCTGAGGAAGTGAAGTAGTGTCAATCCCCAGGAGCATGGGCTTCATGCCTCGTGCCGCGTGTCGTGCATCCGACTAAGGCCGCCCGCATTTCCCCTCTATCCCGTTCCCTCCCTCATCCGGTGGGCAAGCTAAAACAGAAGGTTGACCCTTGCCCTTCTTCGCTCTCGACCCCAATTGTTCCCCCTTGTCGCCGAATAATTTCTGCTGAGATATATAATCCAAGGCCAATACCGGGAATGGTTTCATTTCCACTGACACGATAAAAGCGCTCGAAAATCTGTTGTTGTCTTTCCTTTGGTATGCCCGTTCCAAAGTCTTGCACACACAGCTTCACATGGTCTTCCTCAGCGAGGCTTTTCACGATAATTTTCTCTGAATCAGGAGAATACTTGATAGCGTTTGTCAAAAAATTAATAATGACTTGCCCTATACGGTCTCTATCTCCATAGACTGTTTTTTTTGTTGCGCCTTGCTTCTCTAGAGTATGCTTATTTGCTGTTCGTTGTATCTCCTCGACGACTTCATCAACCAGCTCGTCAAAGGAAAAGTAATCTTCATTGAACTGCAGTTGCCCCCCTTCTATCTTCGTGACATCCAGTAAATCTCCAATTAGTGAGGCCAATTTATTGATTTGTGCGTTCATTTTTCCAAGCAGCGCACTTGATTTTTCATCTCCCGCCCGCGCAAAACGGTTTTGCAAGACCTGGGTAAACGCTTTGATGCTGGTAACTGGCGTTTTTAATTCATGGCTGACAATAGCCATGAAGTCATCCTTCTGGCTCTCAAGTTGTTTACGAGTAGTAATATCCCGTGTTGATCCAGCGACAAGAATGACGTTCTTATCGTTATCAAAAACTGGCACGAAAATATACTCATAATATCCTCGAACTCCGGCTGGACTGGTATAGGATGTTTCGTCAGTAACCGCTTTGCCTGTTGCCGCTACCTGCTCGATCTGTGTTTGAAGGAGCGTTGCGAGTTCTTCTGGATAAGGTAATTCATGAAAACTTTTGCCAATAATCTCGTCCAGTGTTATTTCTAATAACTCCAACAATGGACTATTGGCATAGGTAAATCTTCCTGCAGTGTCAAAGGTATACACAAAATCTTTAAGAGCGGCGAGAGTAACATTAAATGTTTGCGCCTGCTGTTCAACCTGTAGAGCAAGCTGTTCCACTTTTTGTCTTGCAACCACCTGGTCCGTGACATCATACCCATGTGCCACAATGCCAGTCCTTTCGCCTTCTGCGTTTTTTATCGGTTCATAGACAAAGTCAACATAGCGCTCTTCAATGGCTCCATTCGGCACACGTTGTAATCCAATTCTCATTTCTGTGCCAATAAATGGTTGACCCGTCGTTAGCACAGTATCCAGCAGTTCAATAAATCCCTGGTCTTTCACCTCTGGAATTGCTTCGATGACGGTTTTTCCAATAATGTCTCGATGTCCAACCATCTGGTAATAGGCTGTGTTGACCATTTCGAAGAGGTGAGTTTTCCCACGCAGTATCGCCATAAATGCGGGTGCTCGCTCAAAGACATCAACTAATTTGCGCTTTTCCGTCTCCAACTCTTGCATGAGCGTTCTTCGCTCTTCTTCATGTCTCTTTCTTTCGGTTAAATCTCTGGCAATCTTGGTAAAACCGCGTATATTTCCTTCTTCATCTCGCAAAGGAAAAACGAGGCCGCTTGCCCAGAATTTGCTTCCATCTTTGCGCAGATGCCATTTTTCATCTTTCCCCTGCCCTTTTTTTAGAGTAGCTTCCAATTCTTTGGCCGGGGCATTATTTTGTTTATCTTCGGGAATAAAGAGAATGTCAGCATTGTGTCCAATAATTTCTTCTTCTGTATAGCCAAATAAATGTTGTGCTCCCGAATTCCACGAGCTTACGTTGCCGTCTGTATCGGTGGTATAAACTGCATAATCTTCCAGGCTGTCTATAACCTGTTGGAAGAAAGGCTCACTCATACGGAAACTTTCGTGCTGCCCCTGAGTTTCGTTATTTGACAGACGGGAGCTATAGTTGCCTGTTTTTGTTTGTTGCCCTCTTTTGGCGAATCATCCTCAACCATTGTAAGAAGCTCTCCCTTTCTTGCTGCCTGGGTACTTGTTTAACTACTATAGTCAAGGAGGAGAGGGAAAGTCAAGTGGAAGGTATCTTGCAAATAACTGGGGAAGCGGCACGAGGAGGTACGTGTTCTGCTCACACTTGTTTGCATTGTAAACTCTGTCTTCAGACTCAAAAATCAAGCATTCAAATGTATTGACTCATCCTTTCATTTCCATTATAATAATTTTACCTCATTTTAATAATATGTTTCGATATGTATTGGAAAAACACTTAAGAGGAGTGTCATTTTGAAAAAAGCCAGGATAGCTCTTTGTTGCATAGCGCTTTGTATGGCTGCAAAGAAGGATCTCAATGCATGAACAGGTACCTTCAGAGCAGATAGAGCGAGCATCGCATCCTCTCGCTCGAGGTATCCTCCTGGGCTTTATTCCATATCTTGTAATTATTGGGGCGCTCGTTATAAGGTATCTTGCCAGCGTGTGTGCAAATGATCTGCTTTTCATTTTGCAGGTGATCGCTGTCGCTTTATGGGGAGTGGAACTTCTGGTAGGAATTCTCTGCCTCTTTAATGCGCGTTTGCGTTCTCTCGCCATCGCCCTTCTACCCACACTCCTACTTTCGGCGCTCCTGCTTTTGCCGTTAATACAACTGAGTTCATGGCTGATGACGTTAGGTCCACCCCTTTTGTGTCATGCAACTGGTTAAGGGCCACGGACACATAGACCCACGGGCTTATTCATAATATTGCTACAAACCCGCAATATTGGTTGTCTGATACGCTCTATAACAAGAAGGATGTTGTCGATACCACCCCATTGTAGGGGCGCGATGAACGGATGTGAATAAGCCCGTGCCTACTCATCATCGGTGCACGGGCTTATTCACATCCGTTCATCGCGCCCCTACAATCATATTGTGCAGCTTCTTGAGGGGGTGTACGGGCTTATTCTTTATACCCTTACGCAACTATCCGTCGTCCACGCTCTGGTGGGCGCTCCACTAACATGTGCCCCACATTCTCAAAAGAATATTTACATATTAAACATTTATATTTTTTATTTGCAAATATAAATATTAGTATGTTATAATATAAAAAAATTAAAAATAGCGTGGAGGATATCTTAGGTTATTATGCCTAATAATCTTCAAAAGGGACGTGGCTGGACAGATGAACTGCCGCAGCGCAAGAACATACGCTTACAGACGCGTGATTATAGTAATCCTGGACACTATTTTGTGACGATTTGTACCAGATATCATACATACTGGTTGGGAGATATTACGAATGGTCAAATGAACCTGAACGCTGCAGGCGAAATTGTACAGGCGGAATGGGACAAGCTACCCATCCGTTTCCCAGGTCTCAAACTAGATCAATTCATCGTTATGCCTAATCACTTGCATGGAATTCTCGTCTTCACCGAACACTTGAGATATAAGAAACTCACACAAATTTCTAGGCCAACCTTGAGTCATATTATCGATACTTTTAAGGGTCGTATGACATATCATATTCGCCACGCTGGTGGTCTCGCTGAGTTTGAATGGCAGAAGAGCTTTTATGACGAGATTATACGTGATGCATCGATGTTGCGTGATATTCGTCGTTATATTGCTACAAACCCGCAATATTGGTTATCTGATAAGCTCTATGGTAAGAAAGATAGCATAGGTAACATATAGAAAACCGAGGGGTACACAGGTACATGGGTACCATCCGCACATCGGTAATAGGTACATGGATCGGCTACATCGGCACACCGATAATGGCTACACCGATAATGATACATGGATCGGCTACATCGGCACACGGGCTTGTTCGTACCTCACCGCGCCCCTACAATTGGATCATCCAGTATTTTGCCGGATTGACACCATCGCATACGTAATAGGCTATTGTAGGGGCGCGGTGAGGTACGAACAAGCCCGGTGTATCCATGTATGTACCCATCCAAACATACCCGTGTATCCATGTACGTGCCCCTTTGCCCGGGTGCCGATATCGTGGGTGTCCATATGCCCACCCCTTTCCCATCCATTCTCTTCCCGACAGAAATTTTGTTCGAGGGAAAAAATGGGTTTATGTAGGGACCGATGACTTATTCCACTCAGTTCCATTGTGCCCCTACCACCCTTCCATCCTCCCCAAAAAGGCTAGAACAACGTTTCTGTCGGGGAGAGAGCTTCCCGCCCAACAAAAAAAAGACGCCCATCCCTTCGGACAAGCGCCTTCCTCAATCTCATTCCTCTCAGTCATAATGAGACATAATGCACTTCCTTTCTCTTAAACTATAATACTTCCAATCCTCTTCCATCATCCTCTATTATTACAAGCTGATGTCCGCTCGTAATTATGCTCGGTTGGGCATCAAAGCTGGGGTAATTTAACCATGTGGGAACATAGCATCTGGTACAAGCGAACCTATTGAATGCCACACATCGATGTGCGCAACGGCGGAAAGTAGAATAAAGGTAAGCGCGAGAAGGGTCAATAATGCCAGGACGATGAGGGCAAAAACTTGTTTGTTGCGTAATGCGATACTCATGTGTGGCAGATCCTTTCGTGTTCAAACAGTTGCTCCTGGGGCGACAAACCAGGTA
Source organism: uncultured Chloroflexia bacterium (assembly GCA_963731415.1). GTDB lineage: Bacteria > Chloroflexota > Ktedonobacteria > Ktedonobacterales > Ktedonobacteraceae > JACDAE01. The sequence goes on along the minus strand of CAVSVN010000005.1, from coordinate 545,573 downwards.
GCTCACTGTTCTCACAGTGCCTGGGGCGACAAACCAGGTACTGTATTTGCTCAATAGCGCCTGGAACGACAAGACCAGGCACCAGAAAAATTACACTAGCTATGAAGCGCTCAAGATAAAATGTACAAAGGCGATGTTACGATTAACAATCCCTTACAACTTTTGGCACATTCCTCCTTTCGTACAGCAATTGCACGAGGCTTCAGGTGAAAAAAAATTGACATTCCAAACCATATATGGTAGAACATCAATGACAACAGATGAACGCCGCAAGCGGTAAACGCAGACAGGTACCGCCCGCAAATGCGACTCGCAGGTGCTGGTAACCATGCCATTGCTCTTTGTGTCTACCGCCATAAATAGTGTTCGTCATCTGTCTTCCTCCTCCCATACCAACCAGGGAGATACTTAATTAGTCCAGCGCAGTGAGTGAGTATGAGGCCCTCACCACCCTTCCCAGCTCCCTTGCCTCTTACTCATTCATCATTTATCGCTTGACTAAAATATACATGATAAGAAGAATGATTACGCCTTTTTTATCCATGTATTTCCTGTCACTAAATCCGAGCAATGACGAGTAGCACAACTTACGCAGAGGTAGACTACGTGAAGATGGGATGTGAACGTCGCACTCTTCGCACAACGCCTCACAATGAGAGGGACATCGCAGAATTTTTGGATGGAGATACTAATTTCATAAGATTTTGTGGATTGATCGTGACAGGACGAGGGTCATGTGACGAAAAACATGCGGTATATAGATGCCATTATGCGGTTTAAGAAATGAATTGCAGGTGTAGGATCTGTGCACGAGGTATCGGGGCCGCACGGGCTTATTCGCTCCGCTCATTGCGCCCCTACACCAGAAAAAAGGGCCCGATGGAACCATTTGATCCACGATGAAGGGATGTAGGGGCGCGATGAGCGGAGCGAATAAGCCCGTGTGCGCTTGACCATATCTCGCATTCAATCTTTAAACCGCATAATCGCGCCCACCTGCCGCCCACCTATCGCCATTATTTCGCCGTCGTATAATTATGCCGGGCCAAAAACCGCTCCACCATCTCCCGATCCAACTCGGCCTTACATTCAATAAACACCTTTAACGCATCTTGCAGATAACCCAAACCCTGCTGATATCCCTTCCCACCCATATTCATCCTGCTCCATCAACATCGTCCCATACAGACGCAACGTACGTGCATATTCCAGGCGCATCTCACTCTTACGAAATATACGCAATGCCTGTTCAAAATGCTGACTCGCCAGATCTGGTCTGCTTTTGCTCTGACTCAATACATCCTAACAACTGCTGTGCACGTGCAACCAGCCACATCAATTCAGATTTACGCGCCTCTTCTAATGCTTGCCTCACCTGTACTCGTGCCTCTGCTAAATCACCTGATAGCAAAGCAACCTGAGCCAATGCCAATTGTCCTTCATTTCTTGTCTCTGCTTCCATACCTTCAAGAGCAAGTGCATGCTTTAATGTCTTTTTAGCACGATTTAAGCAATCTTTTCTACTCTCTTAATATTGATCTATATCGATATTCTTCATCAATACTGATAGCTATCGCTTGAGCAATACGTATACTTCCTAAAGCAACTAAAGCAAGACTAATATAAGGAGCAATATGCATAGCTCTGACAATTATTAAAGCACGATGCAAAATTGCTCCAGCTTCTGAAATCTTACCTTGCTCTTGCAATGCATAAGCTAAAGATGCATAGCCATAAACTTACAGATGCTGGATCATCAATATGCTCAGCTAATGCAATTCCTTGTCTAAATTCAATTTCAGCATCAACCAAATTACCAGTTCGTATATCTAATATTCCCAAATTTCCAAAAACATAAGACATCAACAGGAATATCTCCAATACGTTCAGCAAGACTGAGAGAACGACGTAAAACGGCCTGAGCTTGTAAATATTCAGCCTTTCTCAAATAAACATCACCTAAATCACAACAAGCAATAGCAATTTCACGTTGACAATCATATTGTTCATATAAAGCTAAAGCCGTATTATAATGTATTCAAAGCATCTCCGTGTTGACCACTCCACTAGCTAATAAAACCTAACAATAAATGTGTACGTCCAAGATCAACAGGATCACCCAGCAAGGTACGTCTTATATGCGTCAAACGAAAGACATTCTCTACAGCTTGCTTTTGTTGCCTTAATGCTTCCTCAAACAATGTCAAAGCATCTTGAGCCGTAAGACGTGCATCTTCATAATTACCCTCACGCCAGGAAACATAACTTTGACGAAGACGAATAGTCGCCCATACAGTACCTGATAACACATCCTGTTTCTACCAATACTTGCTCAGCATGCCCATAATACTCCCTGGCCTTCACATTATTGCCCGTATCGTACCAGGTCCAGCGCAATCTGACACCAGAGCATGGCCTGAATCTGCGCCTCTTGCTGAGAAATATCAATAGCGCATGTTGTAATATGTTGATGTACGCAGCCTTCAAAGCTTTTTCAAAGAAGCCACGTGCCTCTTCGTATTTACCCTGAATCCTCACGACACTCACCCAAACATTCCAACAGATACGCAACAGGTGTAGCACGATCATTACTAACGATTGAGCTTTTGCCCAGATTTTCGATGGCGATGCGATAATGATATTCAGCTTCGGGATAGGACGAAAGAGGTTAGGCACGGTTGGCCGCCATCTCCGCATACTTCGCCACCACTGCCTCGTCAGCACCACCACCTACGAGATGATACGTGATCGTCGCCGCTTCCTCCTCCTCGCGTCCCTTGTAGACGCGCAACAGGATCTCGGCGGCACGTCGGTGCAGGCTGGCACGACGGGCGGCAGACAACTTCTCATAGAGATGCGTCACCAGTAGGGGATGCCAGAATTCATAGGTGATGCGCGTGCCCGTGCCTTGCTCGGTTAGCATGCCCGATTTGAGCGCCTCCTCTAGCAGATCAAGCACAATATCCTCATCGTAGCCGGGCATCATGGCCTCCATGGCGCTGATGATGTTGAATTCGAAGGAGCCTCCCAGGACGGCGGCCTTGCTCAATAGGCGCTGACATGGTGCTGTGAGGCGGCTCAGGCGCAGTTCTAGTACGGCGGAGATGGTTTCGGGGAGTTGGTAGGAGCCGTCGCCATTTGATAAATCACCGGACGCAATAAATTGGGTCCCTACGCCGTTTTGGGAGGGATCACCGGATGCAATGGGTGAAGATCCCGCGCCGTTTTGGGAGAGATCGTCGGGAGTGGCAATTGTGCGGGCGAGTTCTTCGGCGAAGAACGGATTTCCGGCGGCACGGCTGCGAATACGCTTGACCAGCGCTGGTGGCACCTGGATACTGGATATAAGTGCGTCGATCTGCTCGTCAGTGAGTGGTTCGAGTGAGACGCATTCGACGGAATGTTCACGCTGCAGGTCCGTGAGCAGTGAGCGCAGGGGATGATTGGCCGCCAGTTCGTTTTCGCGGCAGGTCCCGACGATCACGATGGGATAGCCCTGCAGACGGCGCGACAGATACGCAAGCAACTCACAGCTACTGGCATCGGCCCATTGCAGGTCGTCGAGCGCGATCAGCAGCGGCGTGCTCTCGCTGATCAGTTTGAGCAGTTCGCAGGCCGCTTCCCACAGGCGGAGTTGCTCCTGCTCAGGTGGAAGCGCGGACGAGAAAGCTATCGGCACCAGCAAGAGGTTGCAAGACATCGGGCAAGCAGCGTGCTCAGTGGTTGGAAGACTAACGAACGTTTGCTCACTTCCTGGCGCTGCCATGCCCCTTGCTCCATCGCCTTACGCAGCACTTCGGTCCACAGGCGATAGGGGATACTGCCCTCCTGTGCATAGACGCGGCTCCACGCCACGGCCCAGTTGCGTTTCTTGGCATCGCGGCTCACCTCTTCGGCCAGGCGCGTCTTGCCGATGCCGACCTCACCCATCAGCAGGATGCATTGTGGTCGGCGCTGCGTATCCAGGGCCAGCATCGACGTTTTCTTCGCGCCCGGCAACTTGAATTTCGCCGCCTGCTCTGTTGTTGTCACGAGGTCGCGCAACAGAGCAAGTTCCTGCTGGCGTCCGACCAGGGGACTTTGATGGCTACGACCAATCTGGATCGTTGCAGGCGCATCGGTGCGAGGAGCGGCCTGCGATGCAGGTTGTAGAGAGACCTTCTGAGCACGGCTGAGAGCTATCATCAGATGAAGATTGACCGCCGCGCACCTTTTCATAGATCGCACGTGTATCGGGCAGAGGCGAGATATGATATTCCTGTTGCAGCACGGAAGCGAGTTTGCGATAGGCCCGTAGAGCTTCACCACGTCTTCCCAGGATACCCAGGCGCAACATCAGGCGCTGTACCGCCGCCTCGTTGGCTGGATCGACGGATAGCAATTTATCGAGCGGCTCAATAGAAGCGGAGTAGGACTCGCGCTCACTGCGCAGGTCGGAGAGTTCCAGTAGCAGGCCGATCCAGGCACGTAGCAGAGACTCGCGGCGAGAGCGTGTCCACTCGATTTTCTGGGCTTCGGGCAGGAAATCGCCGCCATAGAGCAGCATCGCCTCCTCTAGCAACTTCTCTTTCTCGCCGGGATCGCTACATCTCGTGCGCCTGAGTCAGCAGGTGCTCAAAGGCATCGGCATCGACCCACACCTGGGACTGATCGGCTAGGACCAGGACTTCGCGTTCGGTCAGCAGCAGAGGAGAGGTTGCAATCTTGCCACGTGACGGTTCAAAGAGCTGGCGCAGGCTATAGACCGAGCGATCCAGGCGACTGGCGGCTGTATCGAAATCGAGATCGGGCCAGAGATAATCCATAATCTGCTCGCGGCCCAGTTTGCGACCTGGATAAGTAAGTAAGCATCCTAACAGAGCACGGACGCGCTGATGTTGCCAGGCCGACTCAGTTACCGTGTGCCATTCGGAATCGGATGGAGACGAGCGGCGTTCCAGGCGAAACTGTCCGAGGGTATAGATGCGGATCGTCGCCTTTTCCTGTTCCTGTTCGCTGCGTTGGACGGGTGAAGGGAGTTGCAGACCCTCGATAGTCTCCAGTGCCTCCTGGTGGAAGAGTTTTGCCGACGTAGGTACGGCTCGTACGTCCATCCACTGTCTGATAGGCATACCAGTAAGGACCATGGCCGGTACCTTCGCGACATTTTTTGCAGCGCGGCTTCCCGCAATAGCTCACCTGCTGGTGATAGGTAACTTTGCCAATCATCCCTTCTCCTTGGACCACACATGGGCACAATAAATGAAATGGGCGGCATAAATGCAGCCCCTACGGTGGGCGCGATAAATCTGGCCCGTACAATAACAATATTATATACAATCAATTAACATAACGACTATACGCTTTTGTGTTCTGCGTATTAAAAATATATAGAAATCGAGATACACTCGCCTATATTTGTTAATTGACCGTATAGCCCATGGCAATATTGACAGCAGGTACAGAACACGGTTGTCTGATAGGATACAGTTTACCCTGAAATATGCCAACCCTCAACAAATTTAAACAATTCGGTAAAGAAGATTAGGGCATTACGATTTTGTCTGCCGTTCAAGCAGAAAAACAGGAATTTCGCGGTCCGTTTTTTGTTGATACTCTCCATAGGGAGGAAATACTTCGATTGCCTTCGCGAACAGGGATTCATGCAGAGAAGCTTGGAACTTCGTTCACCTCTAATATGAGAAAAGGTAACAATGGAATTTTTACCCTAAAAGCAGGAATAGTATCAGGCCATAGTATTTCTTTGCTTGCTATACTAAATTAGAGTGACAGACTATGTATATCCAATTTATTGCAGCATAGGCAAAGAAGATCAGACAACAAAAACGGCTCATAGAGGTAACATATGTTAAACTCTTCCCAGTCGGGCAAGCGGCAAAAAGATACTATAACCCTCTCAGCATACATCAGTCTGGCGCTGACGGGCATCCTCATCCTCCTTCTGGTGTGGACGACGTGGTCACACAATATTTTTGATGCCTATGGATTGGCCCCACATGGCTATTGTTTCTTGTGGAATACGCGCCTGGTAACCCTGCATGTCGTCTCTGATTCGCTCATTGGACTCTCCTACGTCTTCATTTCACTAACGTTGTTGTATTTAGTGAGTACGATCTACCACGATCTGCCCTTCCGCTGGATCTTCGTTGCGTTCGGCAGCTTCATCATTGCCTGTGGAGCGACCCATTTCCTTGATGTCTGGACCCTCTGGTACGCAACCTACTGGTTATCAGGCACCGTCAAGCTGATTACAGCGATCGCATCGCTCTCAACAGCAGTCATCCTACCCCCTTTACTCCCAAAGGTTCGTGTGCTCATTGCCAGCGCAAAATCATCCGAAGAGCGCAAACAAGCAATTGGAAAGCGCTCATCGTGAACTTGAGAGACTCTATCAGAAGGCGCAGGAACTCGATCAGCTCAAGACCCAGTTCTTTGCCAACGTCAGCCACGAACTACGCACCCCTCTCACCCTCATCCTCGGTTCCATACATGCGCTTACCGCTGAACAATCTAACTGCTGACCTTGAGGTGATTCAACGCAACGCGTTCACCTTGCTCAAATACATCAATGATCTGCTAGATGTGATAAAAATAGAGGCTGGCAAGACGAAGTATTAATTATACCCAGGTGGATCTGGCACAACTGCTACGGATAAGCCTCGATCATTTCGAGCGCCTGGCACAAAAGCGTCAGATCACTGTTACTTATGGAGATACCTTCATCTCTGGTTATTGAAGGAGACTGCGAAAAACTCCAACGCATCTTCCTTAACATACTTTCCAATGCATTTAAATTTACACCCACCGGTGGTCGTATACGTTGCACCCTTGCTCAAGACAATGACTATGCCACAATCAGCATTCAGGATAACGGCCCTGGCATACCACCTGAATTTCGGCAAACGATCTTTGAACCTTTCAAACAGGCAGAGCATAGAACTCTCAACGCAGGCGGGACCGGGCTGGGGCTTGCCATCGTCAAGGAATTTATCGAGTTGCATCATGGCACAATCTCCGTTAGTGAGAACGCGGGTGGCGGGGCATGCTTCACAATACAACTCCCTTTGCATGCTCCATCAGATGCCTCTATCGCCATCAATACGCATACCACGGAAATATTGAGCTGAAGAGATCTATCAAACACATATCGAGCCATTGATCGGCGTTAGAACATGTCCCAGCTCACACCGAAACCCAGGAAGTTGGCATCTGAGCGTCCACGTATCCTCATTATCGAGGACAACCCTGATATGTCTCACTACATCGTTCGTCTCCTTTCTACACACTACCAGACGGTCACAGCAGTCGACGGATTGGAAGGACTGACAAAGACATACGAGATGCATCCAGATCTCATTCTCTGCGATTTTATGATGCCGAAGATGAATGGCGAGCAATTCATCAAGGAAATGCGTGCCCGACCAGAACTACGCGCCATCCCACTTATTGTGCTCTCGGCACACGCTAATCCTACACTACGCATACAACTCCTGCAGGAGGGAGCACAGGACTATCTCATAAAACCATTCTTACCAGAAGAATTACACGCTAGAATAGCGAATCTTCTCGTCATGAAACAGGCACGCGAGATCCTTCAGGAGGATCTGACAAGTCAGAGTCAAGATATCATCTCCTTAACAAATGAAGTGATCGTACAGAAGCATGACCTTGAAAACACGAACCATCAATTGACAGAGATGAGTAAGCTTCAACAAGACTTTATCTCTGTGGTGAGTCACGAATTTCGTACCGCTCTCACCGGCATTCAGGGATTTAGCGAGTTGTTGCAAAACGAGGATTTCAGCCCCAAAGAGGTCAAGGACTACGCCTCAGATATTCACACGGATGCCACACGACTCAATCGGATGATTACAGATCTGCTGGATCTTGAACGGATGAAAGCAGGAAAAATGTCAATACATCTGGAACATTTTGATCTCAATGCCTTGCTAACACAACTGATTGAAAAGACGCGCTCGACTATACCACCCAAATATTCCATTCAGCTGCAACTGGATCAGACACTCCCTCCAATCAATGGTGATCGTGATAAGCTCACACAGGTTATCCTCAATCTCTTATCGAATGCCGTGAAGTATTCTCCTGATGGGGGAACAATTCTTGTAAGTAGCCACCTGGAAGATGATATTGCTCATCTCAGCGTACAGGATCATGGCATCGGCCTCGCTCCAGAAAATGTGGACAGGCTCTTTATCCCATATAACCGCATCAATGCAGAAGGAAATCGCCACATCAAAGGCACGGGACTCGGACTGGCAATCATCCGCGAAATCTGCGAATTGCATCATGGGAAAGTGTGGGTCGAAAGCACGCTGGGACAGGGATCAACATTCCATATAACCCTGCCCCTGGAGACTCCGTCAGAAGTCTCCATCCATAAAGAGGAAGGAGCATAAGCTGTCTCTTCCGACGGTTTCCCACTATCATTATACCTTCTATTTGTGACAATAATAGTAACAGTTACACAACGATGTATGAAGAGGTATCCTGATACTCAAAGGGGCCTCTGTGAAGTGGAGAAAGTGCATTATGTTACTTGCAGGTGATATTGGCGGGACCAAGACCAATCTAGCAATTTTCTCGTCTGTCGATGAATTACGCACCCCTGTGCACGAGGCGACATTTCCCAGCGCTCAGTATCCTAGCCTGGAACTGCTTGTGCGCGACTTCTTATCGCAGGGGAGACTATCAAATTGAGAGGGCATGTTTTGGTGTTGCGGGTCCAGTTATAGCAGGCAAAGCAAAGATCACGAATTTGCCCTGGGTCATGGATGAAACAGCCTTGCAGGAGGAACTGAGCATTCCTACTGTCCGTCTGCTCAACGATCTTGTTGCCACAGCAAGTGGAGTTCCTCTACTACAGGCATCTGACCTGCATACACTCAACGAGGGAAACCCCGTCGAGCACGGAACGTTGGCGGTGATTGCTCCAGGCACGGGTCTGGGTGAAGCCTTTCTCACCTGGGATGGAACACACTATCGTACCTTTCCCTCGGAAGGCGGCCATGTCGATTTTGGGCCAACAACTCCTTTAGAGATAGAACTGTTGCGCTACATGCTTACACATTTCGATCACGTAAGCTATGAACTCGTCTGTTCCGGCATGGGGCTTCCTCATGTTTACGGATATTTTCGTGATGTTGCACTGATCGATGAGCCAGCGGAACTGGCCCAACAAATTGCTCGCCTGGAAGACCCTACACCATTAATCGTGCGTTGCGCTCTCGATAGCAAGGTGCCATCTGCCCGTTGTGTTGCCACCCTCGAAACCTTTACATCTATCCTGGGAGCGGAGACTGGCAATCTGATGCTCAAAGTACTGGCAACAGGCGGTGTCTATCTAGGTGGTGGCATCCCGCCACGCATCCTTCCTTTTCTGGATAGCGAACGTTTCACGCGTGCATTTCGCCATAAGGGGCGCTTCTCCGATATGCTTGCCAGCATCCCATTGCATGTCATCACCAATCCTCGCCTGGCCCTGCTCGGTGCGGCCTATTACGATTCACCCTTCGTGACATTTGATACATCCTGCAATATATACAAACGAAGTGGAGGATGGAGGACGGGGTCACAGGCTTATGCGACTCGCTCATTGCGCCCCTTCACCAGGCTCTCTCGGCTTAAGTAGGGGCGCAATGAGCGGAGCGAATAAGCCCGTGATGGGACCCGTGGACCTGATTAACCATTGGCCCATCCTCCACTTCGATACATGTATTAATGAACGGGCGAAACCTCGTCGATTGCCTTCAATTCCTCTTCGGTGAAAGAAAGATTATTGAGGGCGGCCACGTTCTCCTCGATCTGCTCTACTTTCGAGGCACCGATCAGCACACTGGTAACGGCTGGCTGATGCAGATTCCAGGCCAGAGCCATCTGAGCCAGCGTCTGCCCACGTGCCTGCGCAATACTATTGAGACGATGAAGCTGAGAGAGTTTCTCTTCGCTCAAGAAAATCTCCTCTCTGCTCCTTTTTCCACAACTGCACGGCTCGCAAATCCTGCGGCACTGTATTGCCCAGATATTTATCGGAGAGCAGCCCATTCGCCAGTGGACTGAATGGGATCACGCCAATGCCATTGCGTATCGTATGATCGAACAGATCATACTCCATCTTCCGATCAAGCATATTATAGTAAGGCTGATGAATAGTGATCGGCGTCAATCCCATGCTCTGCGTGATGCGTACGGCATTCTCAAGATGAGCACCTGGAAAATTACTCACACCGATATAGAGTGCTTTCCCCTGTTTGACGATCAGGTCAAGGGCCGCCATCGTTTCCTCTAAAGGCGTGTTTGGATCGGGACGGTGCGCATAAAAAATATCCACATAGTCCAGTCCCAGCCGTTTGAGCGATTGATCCAGGCTAGAGACAAGATACTTCTTCGAGAGTCCATCCCCATAGGGGCCGGGCCACATATAATAGCCAGCCTTCGTCGAAATAATCAATTCATCGCGCGGCATATCGCGTAGAATCTTGCCCACGACGGTCTCCGCATTTCCTGCCGGATGTCCATAGTTATTGGCAAGATCAAAATGTGTGATACCAAGATCGAAGGCGCGATACAGGCAGGCACGTGCAATATCTGCGCCCCGGTAGCCGCCAAACGTTTCCCACGCACCGAGCGAGATGGCTGGTAGTTGGAGACCGGAGCGTCCACTATAGCGATACTGCATCGTCTCATAGCGATTTTCCGCAAAGGTGGGAGGTGTTGAATCGGTCATCAAATATATCCTCTCTCTTTCTCATTTTTTCTCGCATCCATAGCAAAAAAAGCTATAATACCAGGGAATAGCTCACTGCCAGGAGGCAATACTATTGTAACACAAGTTTAAAAATGGCGGGGAAAAACTCATCTCATCAGCATATAGGCTCATATAGTATGATGTTCTTGTAGACATCCGAATAACAATCTTGAACATATTTTAAAAGGGAGAAAACAAATGCTTTTCAAAAAAATATCATTACAAGACATGAGCGACGCCGATCAGGAATTGACACCCATGTATAGCCGACACGTGCTCAATGAGCCAATTCCGCGCTACGACTTCCCAGATAACGAGATATTGCCACAAACAGCCTATAGCTTGATCCACGATGAACTGATGCTAGAAGGCAATTCGCGCCTGAACCTGGCGACGTTTGTCACAACCTGGATGGAGCCAGAGGCACGCCTGCTGATGTCCGAAACGTTCGACAAGAATATGATCGACAAGGACGAGTATCCACAGACAGCGGCACTGGAGATGCGCTGCGTCAATATGATTGCTCGCCTGTGGGCCTCTCCTGACCATGAGGAGGCGACTGGCTGCTCCACCATTGGCTCCAGCGAGGCATGTATGCTGGGAGGATTGGCGCTAAAGTGGAAATGGCGGCAACGTATGCAAGCGGCAGGCAAACCTACGGATAAGCCAAATATGGTCATGGGCATCAATGTGCAGGTCTGCTGGGAGAAATTCTGTCGCTATTGGGATGTTGAGCCGCGCTTCGTTCCAATGGAGGGGGATCGCTTTATTATCAGTGCGGAAGAGGCCGTCAAGCTCTGTGACGAGAACACCATCGGCAGTCGTCGCGATCATGGGTAGTACGTTTGATGGCAGCTACGAACCCGTCAAAGAGATCGCTGAGGCGTTGGACGAATTGCAACGGCAAAAGGGCTGTGATATCCCAATTCACGTTGATGCAGCAAGTGGAGGATTTGTCGCGCCATTTTTGCAGCCCGACCTGGAATGGGATTTTCGTATCCCGCGCGTGAAATCCATCAATGCATCGGGCCACAAATATGGCCTGGTCTATCCTGGTGTGGGCTGGATTATCTGGCGCGATAAGGACGAATTGCCGGAGGATCTGATCTTCAATGTGAATTATCTGGGTGGCAATATGCCGACCTTTGCCCTCAACTTCTCGCGTCCAGGCAACCAGATTGTCGCGCAATACTATAACTTCCTGCGCCTGGGTCGCGACAGGCTATACGCGCATCCAAAAGACGTGCCAGGATATAGCCCTCTACCTCTCTTCTCAGATTGCTGAGATGGGACCATTCAAACTGATCAGCAAGGGAGAGGATATTCCAGTTTTTGCCTTTGCCCTTAAAGAGCAGAGCAATTTCACCGTCTTTGATCTTTCCGAGCGTCTGCGAGATCGCGGCTGGCTTGTCCCTGCATACACGTTCCCGAAAAATCGTGAAGACCTGGCGGTGTTGCGTATTGTCGTTAAAGAGGGTTTCAGTCGCGAGATGGCTGATGTGCTGGTCGGCGATCTTCGTCGTCATTTAAAGTTTTTCGAGTCGCAACCGGGCTATAAACCCATTCCTGCCCATTCCAGTTTCAGTCATGGGACCGGAGGTGGAGAAAAGCCGCTTTCTCGACACTAAAATAGAGCATACAAAAAGAGACCTTTTCCTTTGTTTTCCCCACTATATATGCGCGAAATCTGAAAGAGAGGTTGAGAAGACCCATTTGATGAAAAAGGAATTGAGCAAACATTCAGAAACACCTGCTTCTCGTAGGGAGCATGGTTTCATAAACCTTTACAGTCGATGCCGAACTGGTACAGATAGCACGGGAGGATGATAAATACGCATTCAATCTGCTGATGGAGCGTTACCAGGTTATGGCGGCCTGTATCGCGCTACGTATGGTACCCAACGAAGAGAACGCCCATGATCTGGTACAAGAAGCAATGTTACAGGCGTTCCTTTCGTTGGATCGCTTGCGTGACGACACACGCTTCAAAAGCTGGTTCTATGGTATCGTCCTCAATGTCTGCCGCAACTCGCGCCGCGAGGGTAAAACTGAAACAATTTCCTTGAATACTCCTCCGGGAACTGGCTGAGTGAACTGCACCGTTCCTGGGAGGGACTGGCCGATCCACAGGAATACATAGAGCAGCAAGAATTACGTATGGTTCTGGATGAATCGCTCAATATCCTCTCCATTAAAAATCGCATGGTGGCCCGACTCTTTTATTATGAAGAGATGAGTATCCAGGAGATTGCGCAAAAGCTGGCAATCTCCCAACAGCCATCAAAAATCGGCTGTATAAAAGTAGAGAACAGCTCCGTGCGCATCTTCTGAAAACCTCTCCTGACATGATACCGACAACGACACGAAAACGAAGGAAAGCGATCATGATCAAAGTCAGCATTGCAAAAGTTGTTCCACAACATAACTATCGTACACTGGTAGTCTTGCAAGACGAAGCACAACAACGCGTCCTCTCCATCTGGCTCAAGACGGACCGAGAGACTGATCCAATCTGACCGTATGAGTATGACTTCCACAGACACAAAACGCTCCCATAGAACCACTCACAACCGATTTTATGGTCAATCTGCTGCAAGCGACAGGCAGCACAATCAGTAGTATAGAGATTGAAGATCTGCAAGACGAAATTCTCTATGCCAGAGTTCATATTCAAAGTCATGGAGAAGCAACAACACCTTAAAGCTCGCCTCAATGATGCAATTCCGTTGGCACTACGTTTGAACAGTGAACTCTATGTTGCTGATGCTGTGATGGAAAAGCTTGGACAGAAACTGCCCGCACAAACAAAAATATCCGATCAGATTGATACAATGAGTAAAGCGCTCACCGACAAGATGTATACAGGAATAATGGGGCAGACCGCGGTCACGCGCAAAGAGCCACGCAACCTTGATTTTTCGGATGGTCTACACGGCTGGTGGTTTATTGGTTTTCCCAAAGATACAAGTACCTATCAGATCGACCAGACCATTAAACGTAGCGCAAAAGGGAGCCTGCTCATTACTAATCAGGATGCTCAACCAATGAGTACAGCATCACTCCATCATGAAGGATTTCTCGCCGATAATTATCTTGGTAAGCGACTGCATTTGCACGCTTATATAAAAACAGATGATGTGAAACATGTAACGGTTGCAATCGAATTAAATGGATCCAGAGAAGCCCTACGTTTGAGGCAGGTTAGTACTCCTGTCATTCGTGGTACGACCGATTGGACAAAATATGAGATCGTTTTTGATGTTCCCAATGATACAGCCTTCATCAAATTTTCTTTGCGTATGATGGGTGCAGGACGGGTATGGTTGGACGGGGTAGATTTTGAGGTCGTGGATAACTCTGTACCAGTGACAGAAGATGTCGGCCCGCGTACCCTTTTCCAGAAGAGCCTCAAAACACACATTTTGCATACAACCTGGCCCACTGGGATCTCTGGGGCAGCTATCCACAGGACTATACCTGCGGAATTGATACAACGGTCGGAATAAATGGTGCGACCTGTGGCTATATCAAGTCCAATGCTCCGGCTCCCCGTGGATATGGCATCTTACGACAAACGATGCGTAGCAAACGCTATCATGGTCACTATGTGCGGCTAATAAGCAACATTAAAACGACTGATGTAGAGAATCAGGCCAGTCTCTATATACAGCTCGATAGCATAGGCAACGAAGATTAAGGGAAAAAACACTTCAAGGCACAACAGATTGGTCCGAGCAAGATGTGACGCTGTTTGTACCAGACAGCAGGGTGGAATGATCCGCTTCGGAGTCATCCTCCATGGTAAAGGCCAGGTATGGCTGGATAATGTACGGCTGGAAATTGTTGAAGCTGATCGTGCGGTTTCATAGCCTAATACGTTGTTAACAGCCATAGGACTCCTTAGGTGTGGACGAGAATGCGGACGGGCTTATAAATCGCGCCCCTACACCATCTGTGTGCCGATGGTGTAGGGGCGCGATTTATAAGCCCGTGTCGAGGGCTAGAGCGTACTCAAAAAAGCAAGAACGACCTGGTTAAACTCCTCTGGCTTTTCCATGTTTGGCATGTGATGTGCCTCTGAAATAGGAACCCGCCTGGCACCTGGAATATCCTGTTCGAGCTTATCGGCACTTTTGTGAAGTATAATGTCGTCGTCCGCTCCTACTATAAGAAGCGTCGGCACGGGAATTTCTGCTAGCCTTCCATAAGCAGATGGAATAAGTTCTTGCTTAGGGGCAGGATTGAGCACCCAGTCAAAAGAATATCCAGATAAAATTTCTCGCACGCGCTGGCGAGCAACCGGGTACTGTGAGGAAGGCACCAACGTAGGATCATCCATTAGAAGATCGATCATAGCTGAGACATTCCGCTCTCGTATGGCATTTGCGAATGGTGTCTGCTGCTGTATTTTTTCTTGCAGTTGTTGCTCGGTAAGCATCACCTCAAATGGATATCCGGGTACGGGTGATCCAGCAAGAATGAGAGCATCTACCATATCGGGATGCTCAAGGGTAAAGTCAATAGCAATCGCGCCACCCATGGATAGGCCAAGGAGGTAGGTTTTCTTTACGCCGAGAAACTGTAATAACTCATAAAGGTCTTGCCTATCCGCGTAAGGTACCTGTGGCAGGGCCGATTTGCCAAAGCCTCGAATGTCATAACGAATGACCTGGTACTGAGTGGCAAACACTGAGAACTGATCATCCCACATGCGCGTATCCAGGTATCCTCCGTGGAGAAGCACCAGAGGATGACCTTCTCCCATCATTTCGTAGTACAATTGTGTTCCGTTCGTCTCGACAAAACCAGTGTAGAGTTGTTTTGCTTTATGCATAACCATTTTTCTCCATCTTGCCAGGAAATCGACTTCTCGTGATGTATAAACGCATCGCTACTATTTAGGGGAACTACGCTTCTGACAAATCTACTAGCATTCCGACCTGTGTTGTGATATTCTTTCTTACATACTACACAGTATCATAATACTCATTAGTATGTCAAGAAAGGAAAAAAGAGAACATGCCACGAGAACGTTTAACACGTCAGGAAAGTCGGTTGCGGACACAGGAACGTTTGCTTGAAGCGGCAGCCGAAGTATTTAGTCAACGCGGTTTTCATGATGCTTCCGTTGATGAGATTGCAGAGGAAGCAGGTTTCTCGAAGGGGGCCGTCTACTCCAATTTTGCCAGTAAGGAGGAGCTTTTTATGGCTCTCCTGGATCGCCATCTTGAGGCTGAGTTAAAAGATGTTTCCGCTCAATTTACACAAAGAAAAGGGACAGGGGAAGATGAGCATGCGCAGCCTCACCAATCTTTTGCTGCATTATTGGAAGAGAAGCGAAGCTGGAACATGTTGACCATCGAGTTTTCTCTTTATGCCATGCGTCACCCGCCAGCGCAGAAACAGTTAGCAGAGCGCTACCATGCAGCACGCAATGAACTCACAACGCTGTTACAGGGAATGTATCAAGCTAAGGGGAATATACTGACTTTCCCCATAGAGTATATTGCGTGGACGCTGCTTGCACTGGGAACTGGTCTTGCTATTCAAGCCTATTTAGAACCAGGAGCCATCCCTGTTGATCTGTACGGGACCATGGTGGGACAGCTCATCGGTACTACTTATGAAGCAGAGCGTAAATCCGCTTCACCACCACAAGGCAAATAAGAAACTCCAATTGGGCACACTTCACCGAAGGCCGCACCGCGATTGAACAAGCATTTGTGGCAGCCGGATTAGAGAAACGGCTGCGTTTCCTGGCGCTCGGTCACCCCACTCCCATCGACGCCTGAAGCACAGAGGACACATGAAACAGTTATGACGACCGCCGCTTCCCACGCTCCATCGGTACCCGCCCCGGTGGTTGAGTGGGACGTGGCCCCGCCTTCACAGGTGGAATAGAGCGAGTGATAGGCTCATCCTTGGAAAGTGTAATCTCATCGCCATGATGCTTTACCTTCAACGATGAGCCATCGAGAAGACGGTATGTCGCATCTGTTGCAGTCACCTCGACACGCAAACGGCAACCACGAAACATAACACGAAAGGCGAGCCGGGTGATTCCATCTGGCAGATGTGGCGCGAAAGAGAGCGAACCTTTCTTGAAGCGCATACCGCCAAATCCTGCCACCAGCGCCATCCAGGAACCTGCAAGGGACGCTATATGGACACCATCACGCACATTATGCTCCAGGTCGTCGAGGTCCATCAGCGCCGCTTCACCGAGGTAATCGTAGGCAAGTTGCAGATGCCCTACCTCAGCGGCAATGACCGCCTGGGTACTTGCTGATAGCGACGAGTCACGAACGGTGAGCGCTTCGTAATAGTCAAAGTTGCGGTCCTTCTGCTCTGGAGTGAATGCATCACTGAAAATCTGCATCGCCAGGACAAGGTCGGCCTGCTTAATGACCTGTTTACGATAGAGGTCGAAGTAAGGAAAGTGCAAGAGAAGAGGATAGTGATCCGGTGTAGTGCCTTCAAAGTTCCACACCTCATGCTCGGTAAAAAATTCGTCCTGCGGATGCACTCCGAGCCGTTCATCAAATGGAATGAGCATTTTTTCGGCAGCCTCACTCCAGCTAGCGACTTCGGCATCATCGACCTTGAGGTCCTGCGCCTCATGAGGATGACGCTTCACCACCTCGACTGCACTGCGCAGATTGTGCTGTGCCATCAGATTCGTGTAGATGTTATTGTCAGCAACAGCGCTATACTCATCGGGTCCAGTCACTCCATCAATACGGAAGTGATCCGTGGCGTCAATATAGCCAAGTGAGCGCCACAGTCGCGCCGTCTCGACGAGCAGTTCAAGGCCAACCTTCTTCTCGAATTCCGTGTCTCCAGTGGCGTCCATATAGCGAACGGCGGCATGCGCAATATCTGCATTAATATGGAATGCGGCGGTGCCAGCAGGCCAGTACCCTGAACACTCTTCGCCAGCGATAGTTCGCCAGGGAAAAGCTGCACCACAAAGCCCAAGCTGGTGAGCACGCTCCTTCGCCAGTGCGAGCGTCGATTGACGCCAGCGCAAGGCATCGGCAACGGCATGAGGCTCAGTCAGGGTCAATACAGGAAGCACGAAAGCCTCTGTATCCCAGAAGACATGCCCATCATAACCAGGACCAGTCAGTCCTTTTGCCGGAATAGGCCTACGTTCACCGCGTGCGCCCGCCTGCAGAATATGGAAGAGTGCGAAGCGCACCGCCTGCTGAATCTCCGGGTCACCATCAAGCTCGACGTCTGAACGCGCCCAGAATTCATCCAGATAGGCACGCTGTTCACTGAGCAAGCCATCCCAATCACTCAGATGTGCGGCAGATAATGCTGCCCTGACCTGGTCGTGGAGTGCGGGCCGGGAACGTTTGCTCGACCAACCGTAAGAGATGATCTTGACAATACGGAGCCGCTCACCTGGTTTCAGTCGCGCAGTGATAGATACGCGAGCAACATCGGGAGAACTTTCGGACTCGACGGTCGTCTCCTCAGGTCCTTCAACATGGTGCTCCATGGCAGCTGCAACGCGCAAACCACTGGCCCGTGTATGATGAATCAGAAGCCCGCCAGCTTCGTAAGCTTTGTGCTCCTCACTTTCAAGAGGTGACGAGAGAACAGCTGCCGCCCGTGGATCGCCGCTGGTACCTGGAAGTTCTTCGTTCGCGACCAGTTCTGACTGCACCACGACTCGTACCTCGGCATCAATCGGCTCCACCTCATAGCTAATCGCTGCGATAGCCCGCTGTGTGAACGATACCATGCGCACTGAGGAGACATTAATCGTGCGTCCCGCAGGTGAAGTCCAGCGCACATTGCGCCGCAATACCCCATTGCGCAGATCGAGTTCCCGTTCGTGGGTGTGGACCTCGCCATAGCGCACATCAAACGGTTCATCGTCGACAAGTAGACGAAAGATTTTGCCATTGGTGACATTGATGACCGTCTGCCCGGACTCAGGGGAGCCATATTGCGCCTCCGCATAGGGCAATGGACGCAGCTCGTAGACGGAATTCAGATAGGTACCAGGAAGACCATATGGCTCTCCCTCATCAAGGTTGCCCCGCAATCCAATATGTCCGTTGGAGAGGGCAAAAATGGACTCCGTCTGTGCCAGAAAGTCCAGGCGCAATTTATCCTCGCGTACGCTCCAATCATCAACGGCGAAGGCTGGTTGTTCAATCATAGTATATATCTGTTCTCACGATCTCTATTTTTTTATGGTTTTTTCTTACCGTTCGCTGATACTCTCCCTTGTTAGTACGTTTGGGAAGGCATATGCGGTCCATTTTTAGCGACAAATGGCTACCCTGTTGCTCCAGTCTCTGGCAACATTTCCATTGTGCCATTCGTTGCCCCTTGCGCGGCAAGCGTGGCAGCCACTATCTTGAGTAGATCCTGATAGTCCTGCCGCTCAAGACGAGTAGCCACCTCCGTAACTCGTGCAGTAGCCGTCAGAAGAGTGTCGATGACCCGTCTGTTACCGCCCGCGTAGTGCCCAATTTCAGGGAACACTTCGAGATATTCCTGAAACGCTGGTTGGCGGATCTCCAATCCCCCCATCTCGCCAAAAAGCGGTAGTCGCCCATCTGGGGTAAACGATCAACTAAATGCTCAAATACGGCCTGGAGATATTTGATGCAGAGTACTCCCGTAGTCGGGTCATTAATCGCTGGCGAGAGAGCACGCAGGGCAATATCTGCCAACTGCCGCACACCAAAGCGTACATCCTGAGCAATGTCTCGTTCACGTTCAATAATAATATTCTTATGAATGCTTTTTCTACGCTCCTCGTTAACCGCCTGCGCAGGCCAGATCTCCGCAATGAGCGTCTCCTCTGTCACAAAATCACCTGGACAGACATGCAGACGGAGATGCAGTCCTGCAAACAGGTGTGATCGGATGAGATGGACGAGTTCTATCCTCTGCACATAGCCTGGACGTGTTGCCTGAATATGAGCTGACTCCTCTTCTGTATACCAGGTCTGGATCAACTGCGAAACCTTCCCCTTCTGGAGCGCTTTGCTCTCCCACTCCGCATAGGGCAGTTGATCGATAGCCTGCATGGTCTGCACGGTAAGATGTGCCGCGATATCCGAAACCTGAATAATGCGCCCGGTATGATGTACAAAGATCAACAGAAGCGCAAGTCCGAGAAAACCCAGACCGATAGCAATCGTAATGCTCAGAGCGGGCAGAAAACCGCCATCTGCGGGAGCCGATGACTCACGTATCGCCCCTAGCACGATCAGGGAATAGGCAAAAATGGCGAAGAAGCCGCCAGCAACTGCCTGGGTGACACGATCTTGTAAGAAGCCTCGCAATGCACGAGGCGTGTACTGGCTGGAAACGAGCTGTAGCACCACAATAGTGATTGAGAAGGCAAGACCCGCAACGGTAATGAGCGAACCCGCGATGGTAGAAAGGATGGTATTCGCTTCCGTCACTCCTCCACTGAAAATGAACATGCCACGATCAGGATTGAGATAATGGTCAAGGTTCAAAAAGATGATGGCAAGCAACGGGCCAATCAGAGAAATAAGAGCAGGCATAAACCAGAACGTGTTCAGAAGCATTCTCCCGTAATCGTTGAACATTCTATTGAAATCGTTCAGCATGCTCTTCTCGTTTCTGCTCCTGTACGACCAGAGTGATCGCGCCCGATATTGATAATCTTCTCTATTTTAAAATCAGCATAGCAGATGATGCAAGCAGCAGCAAGAAAAAGATCGCTAGAAGGCCGCGATTCCATTCGGCGTGCCAAGCCCCGTAGGACCATCATAGCCTTTACCCGCAGTGCAAAGGAGAGCAGGCTGGCAGGTTCCATTATTCCCACTCGTGACATCGTTCAGGTCTGAAGTATGACGATACAGGTATGCGCTATCTATCTTTGCAGCGTTGCCAGCAAGCGCAGAGATGGCTGGCGATAATAGGAGATGCGGCACTGGTGCCACCACTGACAGACCAGTTTGTGTCATAACTCTCATACGAATTGTAGATGGCAACTCCCGTGTCAGGGTCCGCCACGGCTGCGATATCGGCCACACTCCTATTCTGGCAGAGCGTACCTGTCTGCCATGTGGGCTTGCTGATGTACTGGCTACATCCACTTCCAGAGCCACCCCATGCGCTTTCAGTCCAGCCACGAGCATTTTTTGCCCTGCTGAGCGTCGTCCCTCCAACCGCGACGACGCCTTTAAATGCGGCAGGCAATTGCACCCCATACCCATTGTCGCCAGAACTGGCTGTGATAACCACACCGGGATGATCATAGTAATGGGCCATCGTGGTTGCATCTGAAAGATTCTCGCGACTCCCATAACTGTTGCTCACTACAGTTGCACCCAGGCGTACAGCGGTATTGACGGCAGTTCCCAGATTGTCGAAGGAAGCGCTATCGGCCTCTACCAACAAGATGTGACAGGCCGGGCAGATCGCACTCACCATATCCAGATCAAGTGCGATTTCGGGTGCCCAACCAGGATCGGGGTCGGGATAGTGCTTCGTACCATGCTGGTCCACTTTGCGGAAGCAGCCATTGGCGGTAGTACAGGCAGAAAGATGGAATGTCGAGCGATAGACGCCCAGGTCCGCCTCCGCGTTGGGATCGTCATTGGAATCCACAATGGCAACCATCTGTCCCTTCCCGGCAGGGGTCCTGGTAAGGCATACGCATTCCGCAGATCGTCCGGGCCAAAGCCATCCGGTGCTCTGGACGTAGAGGACGTGTTCTTGAGTGCATGGGTCTGCCCAAGTAATGATAAGAAGTTCGGATTAGCCGAACGTATATCACCCTGCCCGAGAGAGACAGTTATGACAGCCGCCTTGCTTCACATTTGCCGTCAACAAGGATGAAGCACCATGTAAAAATGTGAGCTGGTATTGGGCCGTAACGTACATAGGACAGATTTTTTGAGCCTCTTGCTCAGGAAGGGAGAGGACGGCATGATAGATAGATCGTACCAGTTGAGGCTGTGCGACGTTGGCCTGCTCTCCACCATTGACGGTAGTACCGACAATCTCTAACATATTCGGTTGCTCTTCCGCCAGCACAACAGTAGGAGAAGACAACACATTTACTCCATACAACGCTATAACGAGCATAACCAGAAGCACGAATTGTTGACCGTGCCTTCATCAAATTTCTCCTTCTTTCCTTTTGCCAGGCTCTATTTTCCGATCCCTTCGTCACGTCGCTTTGTAGGGCAAGACATCAAAATGCGCCAGAAAGGTGATCTCATTGCAGATCTGCTTCACGCCCGGTTGGAGCGTCTGTGTTACCGGGTCAAAACGCCCACTTAACACATCGCTTCCTTTTCTTAGTAGATCATAGCGGATTACTTGCGCATGCATCAAATGCATATTATCCATATATACAAGTTGGAGTACATCCCGCGCATCTGCTGCAACTCACCTCGGATAGCGATTAAGATCATTGTTCATCTGGGTGGCACGCTGCGCTTCCTGGGGGGCAACACCAGGAGCTTTGACCATTCCATTGAGATCATGTGCAGCTTAGTAAGATACCCTGGAAGCTGCGTACCATGCATACAATCAAGCATGGAGACACGTGTAGCAGAGGCAACTGTGCTACTCTGAGGCGTTTTGCTTCCTGGCAGTGCCGCTCAGTTCCTGCTGTGCACATGGGCCATCCAGTTCAGTAGAGAAGGTTCACCAATGCCTGGCGCATCTCCTGCAGATTGCTGTAATCATTTACCATCACGTCTTTTGATAGAGTTCCCTGGTATTGTTCAGCAAGCCAGAAATCGATTCCATGATGCAACTGCAGGCGCTCAACGTCGGTTCAGAAACGAGCAAATGGCGCAGGTGATCCAGGTAGCTCAGGTGATCTATAGGGGAAGGAGTTTGCGGAAGCATAGCAGTATAATACCATTGTGTCCTATCATGTGATGGCTGAGTTGGTGATGCTACCTAGCGGCTGTTCTGTTACCAGAAAACTGCTCACGTATGCCAGCAAGTTACGATGCTGGCTATCGATGTAGGAAAGCGTGGCATTCCCCTGCTGATTCTGCAATGCTCCAAGAAAAATGGTATTCGTCTGCACCCATGCCCAGGCATAATAGTGCTGACCAGGAGCAGGATTGGGAACATGATAAAGAGAAACCTGCATTCCATCATTCACAAATGGAGTGTTTTGCGGATCAAGCTGACCACTACTCAAAAAGGTGATGGTGCCAATGCTTGCTGAATTGGTCGGCAGCATACTAGACCTCTTATTCAATATAGTATATATACTGATGATCCCCGCACTAATCAACACTATCAGCAGAATACTACACACTAGAATGAGCCAGCGTTTGTCGCGATGAGCAAACATCAATGTAGTAGAGCGGCAATTCGGCATATTGCAGACAGCCCCAGAGAGGAAGGCAGGGATGCCTCAGTATTAGATAGATGCTCGGTTGACTGATGCAACTGCCAACTGGTCATCCACGTCAGAGGATTTTTCGCTTCATCCTGAGCCTGGCGCTCAGAAACCGATACTATCGTGGCACCTGTATCTGAGAGAACTGTTTCACCACCGGCAAATTTAGTGAATTGATCTTTCAGAAGCTGATAGACCTGTAGGACCTGTGTCCGAGAGGATAGTATCACCACCTCTTCTTAGAGCATCCTCGTTTCTCGTTTTCAGCATCTTCTGGCAGAGCAACTGCTGAATCTCTCAATAATCGGTAGAGCAGGATGCGATAGAGATACAGACGGCGATGCGCTAACTGTTGAGACGATAAAAGAACGTGACGAATTAGGTCGGGTATCGAGATATTGAATGCTTCAGCAAGAGCAGCGGTCAATAATGAAGCACTAGGGAAACGCTCCGCAGGGTCCATAGCAAGGCTGCGTAAAATAACCTCATCCACATCTGGCGAAATATGACGGATTACGTTGCTCGGTGGCTCTGGTGGACCACTAACACGTTGTGCCAGAATGACGTAGGGATTATCACCACGATAGGGAGGTCTCGCCCGTACACATCTCGTAAACATCACGCCCAATGCATAGATATCGCTCTTTTCATTGCCAGGCTGACCATGGACCTGCTCTGGTGAGATATAGAGCGGCGTCCCCATTGAGATGCCCGTGCTTGTAATAGCTGCAGCACCTAGCATCTTTACAATACCGAAGTCCGTCAGAATAGGCTCACCCATCGAATTATGTACTGTATTGCGTGCATCGAGCAGAATATTGGCAGGTTTGATATCGCGATGAATCATGCCATGCTGGTGAGCGTAATCTACTGCCAGGCCCAGAGACGTAAAGAGGCGCACGATCTCGTCTGCCGCTGGAATATTGCCCGTGTAGGACGTATGATGAAGATAGTCGGCCAGCGTTTGCCCCTTCAACATAATCCATCACCATATACGCCATCGGATTCTCATCTTCCGGCGAAGATACCTGAAAATCGTAGACCTGCACAATATTAGGATGATGCAATGTCGCGATTGCCTGCCCTTCACGTACAAAACGGCTCATAAAGTCAGGATCAGAACGTAGATTTGCATGCAGGAATTTTATAGCAACCAGACGCTGTAATTGAGGATCAAAAGCCTTCCAGACCTCCGCCATTCCTCCCTGGCCCAGGCGCATCAGCAACTCATATTTTCCCAGACGTTTTGGACTATGCCCATACAAGAACCTCAATACTCATCTTCAATAATTGTTCTTTCCCAGTGAGGATAGATTATGGCTTTACCCATCTCTTCTCATAATACACATCCCAACAATATATAAGCGAGCGCAATACATCTGACCTGTATACGCAGGATGAGAGAAACGTGACTTCTACCGGAGGTCTTTGCGTTTGAGAAAAATGCTAATAGCAATCATCAGAGTAAAGATGATCGCAGCGAGGGCGGCCCATGAGAAGATGAGGCGATGCATCGCCTCGGTACGGCTATAGATAGAATAGAGCGGTACTGTGATAGGTAGCATCATTACCGAAGAGACGATCTCCACCAATCTTATCGGCATGCAGGCCAATGGAGGAACCAAGTGCGAGCCATGGCCCAGCGTGTGGGAAAGACAACGGCCAGAATCTGCGTCAACCAGTCCTTGAGCGGAATAATGGCTCCTGAGAAGATGACCTGGGGAATAAGGATGATCGGCACCATGCTAATCGCACGATCATTGTTTGGCGCGATGGCCGAGATAGTCAGGCCAATCATCAAACCCGTCAATGATGTCAGCGAGAGCGTGATATACGTCTCCAGAATGGGTGAGAGAAAGATCCCCTGGTGCAACGGCTCTCCCAACTCTATCATCAAGTGTAAGCACTGCGCTTTGGAAGAGGCAGAGCATACCCAATACGACGATCTTAGAGAACATGTAGGGGAGAATAGCAAGGTTGACGGCCCGCTCACGATTGTAAATAGCCGCTTCCTTGACGATTTCGCGTGCACCATTAATGCAACCGAACAAGACTGTCGCGAACGCCATAATAAACAATACTTTCTGCGCATCTGTACCTGGTCCTGGCAAGAGAAAAGCCTGGAGTGCCTGTCGCAATCCACCATGTGTCTGAGCGAAGGACTGGCCGTAAGGATCTTTTTGCAGGAACGTAAGCACATGATGGCAATCAATCGACTCCATCTGGCGGGCCTGTGGCAGTATCAGCGGACCAGAAGGTGTGAGAATTTGTGTACGACATTGTATCAGTTGATTCGCATTAAAGACGCCTGCACCAACCTCGAAACGCACCATCAATACCAGCATAATAGCGATCACAGGCGCTTGCAAAAGGAGAACAAGCAGGTTACCCACATCATTTTTGAGTAGCTCCAGATAGCGTATTGAGAGCAAGATGAACTGTGACCAGGATTTGCGTAGTTGTAAGCGCTTCTTTATACGATCTTAACACCAACTTTACGCTTATTTTTGTTTTTTTATCATCATGTATATTCTTTCTTTTTCTAGCGGATTAGCAATATAATGCTGGTAGTCAGGCGAAGCCAGGAAACGTTCCTCAGCCTGGATTGGAATATCGGGCTGTTCCTTTGTTGGTTCAAGAGTACTATAAATCTCAGCGAAATCGACCTTCTCAAAGTACGTTTTAGCTTCATTGGGCGGGCCATAGTAGGCAAGGCGTCCTCCCTGCGCCAGAAAGCAGACGTAATCGCAGATATTGATATTATTCGTGGCATGGGTGACCAGGATGATGGTGCGCCCCCTATCAGCAAGTTGCCGCAATAACATCATCATTTTGCGATCCAGGCCAGGATCCAGACCTGAAGTGGGTTCGTCAAGAAAGAAGATGCCGGGATTAGCCAGCAATTCGAGGGCGATGGAGACGCGCTTGCGTTGTCCACCGGAGAGCTTGCTTACCAGCAGTTTGCGCCGTTCGGTCATCTCCACATCTTCGAGCACCTCGTCGATGCGCCATTGAATCTGCTCCTTCGTGAAATCGCTGGGCAGACGCAAGCGGGCGGCATAATAGAGCGCACGTTCGACGGTAAGGTCGCGGTGAACGATGTCGTCCTGTGGAACATAGCCAAGCTGAGTACTGAAGGCGGCGACTGCGTGATAGTAATCAACATTGTTATAGAGAACGGTTCCTTTTTGGGCCGGGCGCAGACCATTCAATGCATCCATCAGCGTAGATTTACCAGCTCCCGATCCGCCAACGAGCGCGACGAAAGCTACGGGGAGGGATAACCAGCGAGATATCGTGAAGCAGGATAACATGGTTATTGCCTACTTTATTAAGGTGCAATGCATCAATGCGAATATGACAACTCTCGTCGTATTCTCTGAGTTCGGTTCCAGTATATATAAGCCGATAGGGTCCGATGCGCAATTCATCGCTTGTATGTAACAACTGACTTTTGATGGGTTGACTATTCACATACACATGATTGGTGCTGTTGGTATCAATGACGCGATAACCCTCCTCGACCTTCTCCAGTACAGCATGATGGCCCGAAACCTGTGGATGATTAAGGACCACTGTATTATCGAAGTGCGCCCAATTGTCAGTCTCTCACCATTCAAGGGGATGGGCCGCATCTGGGGTAAGTGTTTCAGAAGGAATACCCGAACCATCGTTATAGGTAAGAGTAATGAATGTGCCATGCTCGTCACCGATACGAAAAATGTCACCATTCACCAACTACTTACGAAACGCCTGATCACC
Organism: uncultured Chloroflexia bacterium; assembly: GCA_963731415.1. GTDB lineage: Bacteria > Chloroflexota > Ktedonobacteria > Ktedonobacterales > Ktedonobacteraceae > JACDAE01. Next base: position 518,670 of record CAVSVN010000005.1, on the reverse strand, counting down.
ACGAATATGCTGCCCCTGATACCAGAGACCGTTGAGGGTTTTGTACGCGTATGGATGTGGGTGGATAAAGAACCAGATCAGTATCCCTCGCATATAATCTGTGCATGTTGATGCAGAGATTATAGGATCGGCGATGATAATATCATTGCCAGGCATCACGTCCAATATTAAGCACCTGCTGATTCAAGAAGTGGATCTGTCGATTGCTATGGCTATTACTGCTAACGGTCAGTGAGGGAATACTATTTTCTACCTGGGGAGGAATACTGGCTCATCGATAGGGAACGCATCGATAGACATTTTTTCAGTGAGCAGTAGCAGGCATTTGAGGAAGTGCAAGCGATGTTATCAGGCGCTTGGACGTGCCGAAGAAGATTGCGCAATAGAATGCTGGAACAATAAAAATAAACGTGGTATCTCGCCCCAATCCCACGACCGAGTTATGGTGAAGTATGCCCTCCTGAGTGCGCTGTTTATTGATCGTGATGTAATTGTTCTGCGAGAGGTTTTTAATAGTCCATATGCCGTTCTGCCAGGAAAGGCATGCATGGTCTCTGGAAATGCCTGGATCTAAGATGACAATATCATTTTTAGGATCGCGGCCAAGAGTTATTAGCGGTTTCTGGATAGAAATCGTTCTTTCTGCCAGCGGACCACGAGAAACCGGATCTGGTTTCGTCTGTAGATGCTGTTCTGCTTCCAATTACCCCTGGTGCATTTCCACTTGACCTCTTCGTTGAGAGGCATATTTCCCCACAGGAGGCGGCTGGAGTAATCTCTCACCGCTTGAGGGTACTGAAACTAGTTATAGCCCGGTTGGGTGGGCGCATCCTGCAATTGGCGTAAAGATGGGTGTTCTGGTAGGAGTAGGGCCGGCGTACCACTTGGCGGAGTAGCGTGGGTGTCTCCAGTTGGCGTGGAGAAGGATTTTCCAGCGCATATCGCTTTGTTCATCAGCCACCAGAATTTTGCGTTTGCAATACGTATGTCATTGCGGCCAAGAGTGACGGGTTGACACAGCCTCGCAACGCATTCGCTTTCTGTACTACAACATTATGCGAAAAAAATGTGAGTTGATAATTGGCAAGAATATACTGGGGACATATCTGGTCGGCTGGTGCAACAGGGAACGAGAGCATGTCGCTGATAAAGATCCTGCACCGGGCTGCAGTTTGTGTGACCATTTCATGTGCAGGAGTATGACCACTGGCCCTATTGTGCGCATGATCTCTAACCGGTCCGGGTATCACTACACGCGCGGTAACCTGCGCTATCGATCATAACACCAAAGAGAGACATGATAGCCACAGCAAAAAGAAACAACAATGGACGTGCTGATCTCATTTTTTATTTCTCCTCCTGTGAAAACGATAAGCGTAGATGTACGCAAGGATCACCGAGGAGCATCATGTTGACTATGTTTTCGCACAATTTATCTCTAAGAGTGCAAGAGAGCGGGGCGACATCTGAAATTGCCCTTTACCTGGAAGCGAGTACCCAATTCTCGGCGATGAAACAACCACTTTATTCAGGGTAATGGTAATATAGCCGCCGATATGGGCAGGGTGAAGCTGGCTAGTCTTGAGCAGCGGCCCCTTTCATGTGAAGTTGATAAAGTAGTATCCACGTGAGTGGGTCTTGCCCCATGCTTAGACTCTTGGGATCTAGGTCCGCACTGGTGAAGAGCGGCTTTCCATGGGGAATAGTTGCATGGATAATGACGAGGATTAAAGTGTGTATTCGTTGGCACACTTGTCGAACCAGTATTCCATATTTCGAGCGTACCGGGCTTGAGCAACGATCGAGTGATCTGTTGCTGGGTACAATTATGAGGGGGAGTGAATGCAACAGATATCGCCCCAACAGGAATACAATAAGAAACAAAAGAAATGAAAGTGTTCCTCGACGCATCGTTGATCTCCTCTCACTCTCTTGAAACTTCGATCATTAAAATTCTGTAGAAGCCACCCTACCCCTGCCTTTTCCTCACTTGAATAGAACAATGTATGCTTACTTCTAAGTACCACGATATACAAACACATCAATAGAGAGAATATCATAGAGCCATCTTCTGGTAGTTATATTGATTATCTTCAATTTGCAATCTCCAGTATAGTGAAAGTATAGAGTTACCTAACAGCCTCGTCCAGAATCATGGATCCTGCTGAGCGTTTTTTATGTAAGCCTGTTGTAACAACGGAGTTTATGTAGATAGTTTTAATAATTGAAATATCCATTTTTTCGGGTGAAATCTACGAAACCGGGTAGGGGCGCGTGCTTGCCACCGCCCGTATGCTGACCGATTTGCGTTGCCCCACACGGGCGGTGGCAAGCACGCGCCCCTACCCGGTTTCCCCTAATGGACGGAGACCCAATAATTGGAATGCAGGAACGATTGCAATGAGAACAATCCACTACGGAATCTGTTTTGCCCTTGTACTTATTCTGGTTTTGTTGCTCTACGGATGCATCATCTTCTTTTTTCACCTGGCGGTGCAACTTCCCATTCTTATCATGTTCCCTTTCACCACTTTAGCCGTTGAACGTTTCTGGACGATGTTAAGATGGATGAGTCCTGTTATTGGTACTGTGGACACGAAAGAGCAAGAAAGAATGCGCACCCGCATTATAGAGTATGAATTGTCACGTGCGCTGCGCTATGGTTCACATCTAACGATGGCGGCTATACGTGAAAAAACACGTACATCATCACATGTAGTCGCAAAAAATCTCCGCAACACCGATATCGTTTTACGCATCCCTTCTGGCTATTTACTTGTTCTTATGCCAGATACGGACCTTGAACAGGCCCATACTGTCATTAAAAGGCTCAACAAGCTCCTCTCTATTAAAGATGTTGTGCTGGCAGATGAAATCATGCTGCAGGCAGCAATAACTATGCAAAAAAGCAATCTCAAGCACGAAACAGAAGGGTATTACTGCCGAGGAGTTCAGAGTAATTTGCATACGGGCATTTGATACTATGCTTGCAGGTATCAAATCGAATGCAGATGAAAACGCTGTGCCCACAATCTACACCCTTTTCGACACCGATACGACCCTGGTAGAACCGCTATCTGTGCCCGTGCGTGAGTTTACGTGCCCATTACCATCTCTGGAAGAGCCCACCCAAGATAGACGAGTAACCAGGCTGCTCGAAGACATCGTGATAGCAGATATGGCGGATTCTTAAGCGAGAGAAGTATAATAGCTAGCAGGAGTAAAAATCATGGACATCAGGCCTAAACTTCCGACCATCAGTGTTGTCATCCCCACGTTGAACGAAGCGAAGAATCTTCCTCACGTGTTGCCACGCTTGCCTGATATTGTAAGTGAAGTTGTTCTCGTAGATGGAGGCTCGACAGATAATACGATTGAAGTGGCAAAAGAAGTGCGACCGGATATACGTGTCATCAGGCAAACGGGAAAAGGCAAGGGCAACGCACTTACGGAAGGCTTTGAAGCCACTACAGGCGATATCATCGTGATGATGGATGCTGATAACTCCAATGATCCACAGGAGATACTTCTTTTTGTCGACGCCTTGATGAATGATGCCGATTTTGCCAAGGGATCGCGCTATATTGGTGATGGTGGGAGCGCTGACTTTACCTGGATACGCTGGTTCGGTAATTGTGTGATCAATTTACTGGCGAACGCCTGCTTCCAGGTTCAATTTACTGACCTCTGTTATGGCTACAATGCCTTCTGGCGCTATTGCATTCCCGATCTCTACATTGATTGCCCGGGCTTTGAAGTCGAGACGCTGATGAATATTCGCGCATGCAAAGCAAAGCTCAGAATTAAAGAAGTGCCAAGTTTCGAGGCTCCACGCCTTTATGGTCAAAGTAAATTGAAGGCCATGTACGATGGATGGCGCATTCTAAAAACAATTGTGCTTGAGCGAATAACGCCTGCGGCAAGACTTTACCTTGCATTTAAAGCTGCAAACCAGTAGGTTGCTTATTCATGCATAATATACATGCAAAAGGATCAACGAGAGCAATCGAGGAGTGTCTATTATTCCAGACCACTCAAGGCTCACTGCGGCGGCGATAACGCAACTTGAGCACGAACAGATGCCATCGTGTCTTGAGATTGCCAAAGAAGTTCCGTCGCAGCGGCGTTACTGTTGTATTGCCAAAACGGACTGAGCGCGGACTCCGTGGACGAAACAGGTAGTATGAGAGTGCAACCAGGATCAGGCATACCAGACTTATTGCGACCAGGATAGGCGTAAAAATACCTCCCGGCCCTGCTGATTGGAGCGTGAATGCATAGCCACCTGCGATAAGCGCTGACACGATGGCAATGATAAGTAACCAGTCTGTTGTGGAAAAGCTCAAAGAGACAGCCCCTGCGTTGACGCGCACGAGGACTCGGACTCGGAATTCGTCGAATGCGCTCACCGGATCGTTGCCCACGGCCCGATTTTGGCTCTGTATGCTCCAGATTGCGCAGTATCTCTTCTATTTCACGTTCATATCTATTAGGCATAGCCACCCTGCTTCCTTGAACTTTTTCAGGACGCTCTTGTTTGTAATGATACCAATTTTTACGCCCTGAGACAAGCCCTTTCTTTCCCAATTTTGAGTCAATGACGAGATACGTTATTATTTCGTCTATCCATGTTGTAACAGGATCTGCACCTGTTCTAACAGATCGAGAGGGTGAAATGGTTTAGTCATGTGTTTTGCCGCTCCCAGGTCCGCACTGATACGTTGATAGATCCCTTCGGCATGACCTGTAATGATCATAATTGGGATATGCTGCGTCTGCGGATCGCTACGAAGACGGCGGCACAGTTGATATCCATCCACGCCTGGCATCATAACATCTAAAATGATAAGATCGGGTAAGTGCGTTTGCTCAAGCGCCAATACCTGTTGCAACTGCTGACCATTCGAGGCGTTTATGACCTCTATCCCATGACGATTAAGCACAAAGGTAACGATTTCCTGCACATCTTTGTCATCATCAACCACCATCACACGTTTTGACATACACCTCTCCTGAGTTCCTCACGAGCGTCTCAACGCAGCCCCTACTAACAATATCTGGGCGTCGTCAACGCAACCCCTCCATTCACTATCGACACGAGCTTGTTTCATTGTACCCCTATGTGCTCCTATAATACAGACTTTTGATGACGATAACAACTCTCTCTTTATTCTTTGTCCCTACATTATTCTACTATTGCACTTCCTTTGCAAAGAACATGCATCCCAACAGTTGACGCAAACGTATTACCTCTGTTATGATATGCCTCAGAAATATGAGATTCTCTCTGGTTCCATTAGTTGAAAACGAGGTGGCTTATCATGGTTACTGCTCCTCCTACCTGGTCAATCGTCTTACAAAGTATTTTAAAGTCATCGGCTGAACGCCAGCGGCTCTCTTCTGCCCTTGGTGTAACGACCATGACTCTTTCACGCTGGGCCAGTGGCGAATCCAAACCACAGCGCAATCATCTGATCCATCTCCTTCAAGTCGTGCTGCCTCATCAGACGGCAGGAATTACTCGACGCTCTGGAGGAACATTTCCAGAGATCTCATGCATGGCTCGCCGAGGATAACTCTGAACAAATTCCTGCCTCCTTCTTCGCTCACGTGTTGAACATTCGTACAACAACAACTGAAAGCCTCCGCTTCTGGCGTATTAGCGAAATGATTCTCAAACAAGCGCTGGCACAACTTGGATCCTCATAACCTGGGAATGGCGATTAAACTGATACAATGCATGCCCCCTTCTTCGGATGGGAAGATCCGCAGCCTGCGTGAACGTGCTGGAAAAGGTACACCTCCCTGGACCGCCGATCTCGAACATGATGTCCTCTTTCTGGGTCTGGAATCTATGTCCGGCTATGCTACCGAGGTACGCCACATCGTAAGCGATGGCGACCTGCGCACAAGCAAGACGTTCCCGGCTTTTCAGGACGATCATGAACTAAGCGCCGCTGCACACCCCATTCGTTTTGAAGACCGCATCGCAGGCTGTCTCCTGGCATCAAGTACGCAGACTGACTATTTCACACAGCAACGCCTCAATCTCCTCACAACGTTTAGCGACCTGATCGCTCTGGCATTCGATAAATGCGACTTTTATCCTCCCAATCTGGTAGAATTGCGCGTTATGCCTCACCCATCCATTCAACGTCCCATTCTTGCAACCTTCCGTCAACGTGTCACCGCGCGCTTTCAGGAAGCGATGTATCAACCACCAGCAACTCAGTAACGCCGAAATTGAATTACAGGTATGGCAAGAACTAGAAGCTGAACTCCTTACCATTCGTGACGATGAACAGGATGAGGAGAGCGCTGTCATATCAGACACATTAATAGCGTACCAGCACACGATGTCTGACGTCCTCTACGCAGGCAAATGAACACGAACACACGGTACAGACGCTATGGCTTCTCTCTTACTCTATCCCATGCTTACGCATAAGGTAGCGCAATTGATCAACTTTTGAAAAGCCAAGTAGTTCTGCCGCCCTCACGCGATTATGCTTCGCCATCTCTAACGCCCAGCGGATTGCATACTGCTCCAACCGTCCACTTAGCTCCTCAAGCGCCATTGGCCCCGGTGGGCGTGCATTCAACCATTCCTCCCATGGATCATGCAGAGTCCATCATCACTGCGCTCAAATATCCCTACGATCTCATAAGGTAGATGAGCAGGTAACAATTCCTCTCCATTACTAAGTATGATCGCTCGCTCAATGACATTTTTTAATTCACGTATATTTCCTGGCCAGCTATACGCCAGCAGCAAACGCTGAGCCTCAGGTGCAATACGGCGTATATTGCGCCCTAACGATTTGTTGAAGTCTTCAATAAAGCGAGCCGCAAACAGAAGAATATCTCCTGGACGCTCGCGTAAAGGCGGCAGAGTATATCTTGAGCACAGCCAGGCGAAAGAAAAGATCCGCACGAAATGATCCTTCCTTTCTGACTTTGTTCAAGATCTCGATTGGTCGCCGCCAGTATACGCACATCAATTTTGACTTCTTTATTTCCACCCAGGCGAAAAAACGAGCGTGTCTCCAGCACACGCAGGAGCTTGGCCTGCATCTCTAGCGGCATTTCACCAATCTCATCGAGGAAGAGCGTTCCTCCATCGGCCAGCTCCAGTAAGCCTCGCTTCTGCTTTTTTGCATCAGTGAAAGCGTATTGCTCAAAACCAAACAATTCGCTCTCCAGAAGATTGATGGGCTATCGCTGCACAATTGAGGGGATGAAACGGCCCATTGAGCTCGTTCGCTCTGCTCGTGAATGGCACGCGCAATGACTTCTTTTCCAGTTCCACTTTCGCCCATAATCAATACAGAAGCATCACTACGCGCAACACGTGCAACCAGATTCAAAAATCTCACGCATACGCTCACTATGCCCTACGACATAGTCAAAGTGGTAATGAGCACTCCGCTCCCTCCGCAACTGGCGCAATTCTCGTGACATAGCACTCTTCTCTAAAGCTCTTTGTACTACCAGTAACAACTCTTCCAGATCAAATCCTTTTAGCAGGTAATCCGCCGCCCCCAGCTTCATTGCCGCTACTGCCGTCTGCACATCACCATAGGCAGTGAGGATGACTACAGGCACCTCCTCATCTATCTTGCGAATCTGGGCAAGCACTTCCAGACCGCCCAGCTCTAGGCAGACGCAAATCAAGCAGAACCAGGTCAATCGTGTTGCTTTGTAATTCTCGTAAACCTGCCTCTCCATCAGGGGCAAGCAAAACCTCATACGTAGTGCTTGCGCAAGAAACGCGCCAGTTGATGCGGTAAGTGAGGTTCATCATCAATAATTAAAATTGCCAGGCTCATCATCTTACTCACTTCCCTCTTCTCCATCTCGTCATGCCAGGTCACCAGGGGAAGCCGCACTGATATCGTCGCTCCATACCCAAATTGTCCTCCCACCCGTATATATCCACCATGATCCTCCACCAGGCGACGGGTAATGGCTAAACCAAGTCCAATGCCATGCGCTTTGGTTGTAAAAAAAGGTTGGAAAATTCGCTCAGCCTGATCAGGCGCAATGCCCGGCCCTGTGTCACTTACCGTCAGTTCCAACCACTGCACCTCTCTCTCATTGCACACTGCACACACATTACAGCATGCATCGCCTACCAGGAAGACATACAGGAGCTGCTTCCGCTCCTCTGGCCTCATGCAATGCCTGCTCCTTGTGAAATGAGATGGCAGGCAACCGTGAGGCTTCCTCCATCCGGCATCGCTTGAATAGCATTCATATAAAGATTTAAAAGTACCTGTTCCATCTGTGCTATGTCTATGCGGAGCGAGAGGAACGGGAGCATACACGCGCTGAACAACGATACTTGCCTCGCTACACTGCCTCTGGAGAAGCTGCAATACATGATCACTGAGTTCCGCAATATTACAGCAACTGCGATGCAACTGGCGCGGCCTGGCAAACTGAAGCAACTCGCGTACAATCGTATCTAAACGCTCAACTTCCTTGAGGACAACGTCAATTGACTCAAGTGCCCCCTCCTGCACATTATTTACTGCCAGATTGCCCCTCATGCTCGTCAGAATACAGCAGGCCTGATCAGTAGTTGATGGAGTAGTGAGCAGGTTGAAGTACCTGGCTACTTACAAGCTCATCTGCAAGCATCTGCATAGCGGTTTTGATAGATGCAAGTGGATTACGTACTTCATGGGCGACGTTGGCCGCCATCTCTCCCAATGCTGCCAGGCGATCCAGGCGTCGTTTCTCCTCTTCAAGCCGATACACCGAAGTCATATCGACAAAAGTACATCAGCATTCCTATCTGCTCACCCGGATCTCCCCACAGCGGCAACGATATCAACATCCAGTATCACTTCTTGCCTGTGACGATCTAAGCATTACTACCGTCTCACTCTGTACCTGGCGAATCCGTTTCCACTCCTTCATATGCCAGTTGTGCCAACGTGGCTCCAGCCTTTGCCCTGGCTGTATGCCAGAAGCGAACGTTAGTAGCATGCAGATGCAGAAATTTCTGCAAAGGCTGACCCAATACTTCATGCAGGCATGATACCCTAGAATTGCTTCGGCGGCGCGGTTAAAGGTGATAATATGCCCATTCAGGTCCGTGGTAATCAATCCACTGGGAATACTCGCCAGAATCAGTTCTTTCAAGCGCTGATCATCCAACACCTGGCGCAGAAGCTTACGTGCCTCATTACGCGCCTCCACCACCTCTGCCATCAATTGTATATTCTTGAGAACGGCGCTGGCCTGATTTGAAAGCACCTGCAGTAAAACAATCTCTTCCCGCCGTAGCTTCCATATATGATGATATGCCCCTACGATAATACCCAGCACCTCCGGCACAACTTTCTGTGCACCACCGATATCCCAGCTCTGTCTGTCTCCTGGCTACTTAACTAAAGGAAAGGCAAAGAAGGTTTTGACCTCAACCGGCAATTGTCGCAAGTAATCAGCAATAAGTGGATCGTTTCCATCCCCTGGACGCTCAATTATCAATGGAGTCTGCTGCTCACGAAAATGGTGCAGCAATAATTCACGCAAAGCAGGCGTCACCCATGAGTTTGTTCTAGCTGGACTGTGCAGGTTCAATCAACGTACAGAGATCCGCCAGCGAGATCTCTTTTGTACGCTGGATGATGATGCTCTGTCAGGCGCTCCCGCTCATACATCGCACAATTCATCTGGTTGCTGATACTGTTGAGCAGCGACAGTTCATGAATACGCTCCCGATCTCGCTCAAGCAGACGTGTATTTTCCAGCAGCAGAGCAACGACATCCGCAATTACATCCAGGCTCTTCACTTCATCTGCGTCCACGTTTGCTGCATCGTTTCCTCGCTCATAGCCTTCCCACGTAACGCAACCATGACCCCTATTCCACGATGCCGATACATCAATGGCAAAGCAACCAGAGTTGGCATGCTCCTCGGCTCCATAACCATGATGCCGCTCACGCCATGCACACGCCTCCGGTCCAGCATCCACTTAATCGATCGGATTGATATGTGCTACCGCAAGCAGCGCCGCCGACCACCCCGGCTCATCAGCAAAAGATCCCGCCACAAGTTGCAACGTCTCACCTATCCTCTGATAGAGTAAGACACAACGACATCTGAGCAATGTCGCCAGACGCCCGCGGCAAGCTATCGCGCAATACACGATATTCAGTAAGCGCCCCAAACTCGTTGAGCAAGGCCCTCACTATCTCTGCCGCCTGTGTCTGTTGTTGCCATTGTTGCTCCACATCCGTCATCTACGATCCCCCCAAGACCTATCGAAGTTGCACAATACATTCTCTCTCTACTCATATTAGACCGCTACACTATACCAGATAGCCTTCCATTTTGCACGAAATATTCTGCTCTATGAAATTACTGTCATTCTATCATAAATCATATTCATTTATAAAATGATAAATTTGAATATATAATTATATAATAAGCATGAATAGACTCTTCCGTTATTCATATGTTTTGCTGAAGTAGAGGTTGTAATAGTAACAAGTGATGCAGTACATTAGAATAGAGCTAGACAGAAATGTTCTCTTGTAGTGGGAAATAAAAAATTAGTATGAAGCAGATTGACGAGACACAACAGACAGGACCACGCGAGAAGGCCTGTCTCAAAGGCTCCTATGGCACCGCGCTGGGCCGCTGCACTTGGCCTGCTCGCCTTTGGACTCCTGTATGCCGCATTACCGGATCGTGTAACGATTGGTCCAAACTGGCTGCCTCTGGCATTTGAAGGGCTTTTACTCATTCCGCTGCTTTTATCAGGCATCACCAAACGCCCTTTGCGCAAGGAGATCACACGTGCTCTGATCATTCTCTTGCTTGTAATGATTACGATAGCGCTTATAGGTGGTATTATTCTCTTTGTGGTTACGCTACCAAATAAAGGCACAGGCGAGGCAAAAGTTCTGCTTCGTACAGCCGCATTACTCTGGGTATCAAACGTTCTCGTCTTTGGTCTCTGGTATTGGGAGATTGATGGTGGTGGGCCTCAGAAACGTCATGAGCATGGACATCAAGCTGCGGACTTTCATGTTCCCGCAACAGGCAAATGGCAATGATGGTAGCTGGGCACCGCACTTCATCGATTATCTTTTTGTTGGCTTCACGGGAGCTACGGCGCTCAGTCCTGCCGATACCTATCCTCTGACGCGACGCGCAAAGGGACTGATGATGGTCGAGGCGTTAAACGCGATGATTATCCTCGCCATTATCGTTGGGCGGATCGTGAATATTTTGTGAAGATGAACACGGGCGCGATGGGCGCGATAAATCTGGCCCGTACGGTGGGCGCGATAAACTGGCCCGTACGGGCGTATAAATGTTACCTCTTGCCCTTCATTGTCATGTGTTCCTTTTGAGGGTGCTGTGGGCGGGTTGGGTCGTTGCTATCTCACGACCATCTTTGAAGACATGCAGACGCGCGGGGATCAGGCGCAAGGCTTCAAATGCTGAGGGCGCATCCAGCACCAGGAAACTGGCTGGCTTCCCCTCTTCGATGCCATAGCGATCCTCTATACGTAACACTCTGGCCGCATTGCTTGTGATCAGATCGAGTACATCCTGAATCTCATCATAACCACTCATGTGACACAAAAATAAGGCCAGTTGGGCCGCGGCAAGCATATCGCCACGCCCAAGAGGAAACCAGGGATCCATGATAGAATCGTGCCCCAAGCGCAACATTGACGCCTGTCGCAAGCAACTCTTTTACACGTGTGATACCACGTCGCTTCGGATACGTATCGAAACGCCCTTGCAATACGATGTTATCAAATGGATTGGCAACCACATTGACCTGAGCACTGGCAAGCAGACGCATCAGCTTGAATGCATAGGCATTATCGTATGAGTGCATTGCGGTACAGTGGCTCGCGGTCACACGTCCCTGCCAGCCCTGTTGCAGGTATCTGCCGCCATGACTTCGGTGAAGCGCGACAAGGGATCATCGGTCTCATCGCAATGGCAGTCAATATCGCGATTGAACTCTTTTGCCAGCGCGAAGGCATAATGCACATCCTCGACACCCATATCACGCGTCCACTCATAATGTGGAATGCCACCAACAATATCGCAGCCCAGTTCCATCGCCTGCCGCATCAATTCACGCCCATTGGGAAACGAGAGAATACCATCCTGCGGAAAAGCGACCAGTTGCAGATCGCAGATGTCGCGCACCTCTTCACGCACCTCCAACAATGCTCGTAAGGCCGTCAGATCGGGATCACACACATCGACGTGGCTGCGAATGAAAAGCGTGCCTTGCGCAACCTCCCAACGAATCTCTTCCAGGGCACGTCGTTTGACATCCTCATGCGTCAGAGTCGGCTTGCGCTCACTCCAGATCTGAATACCTTCCAGCAAAGTGCCTGTGCTATTATAACGCGGCTTCCCCACCGTCAATACCGCATCAAGATGCACATGTGCATCAATAAACGGTGGCACCACCAGATCGGCCAGCAACATCTATCTCACGTGGTGCGGTAGCATCTGAAAGATCAGGACCGATACGAGCAAAGCGTCCATCCTCAATGGCAATATCGACAGGTTCCGTGTTGACGATGGAGTTGTGCGCGACGAAGAATCAGGTCATAGGTCATACGAATGTTCCTCCTACATTAAGAAAGGGACAGGTATGGCGTACCAAGGAGCATTACCTTAGCGTACTGCCTCTTACCCTAGCGACTATCCAGCCATTAGCGCTTATTGGCATTCAATTCCACCCGTCGTAAGATGAGGTAGGAGATCGCCGCCAGGACAACGCCCAGTTCAAAACCGATATCCATCCCATAGCCATGATTGATCAGATTTGCAAGCGGGCCAATCGCTGGAATCGTCTTGCTGCCAATCACAATCACCTGGGCCGCACCAAGAAAGGCTCCGAATAGACCAATAACCATCGATACAATAGCCGCCCACCCGCTGGGCAGCCGGCTCGGATTATTCCAGTCTTCGACATTGTAGCGACCATGACGGAACACGAAATGCTCCAGAATCAGAATGATTGACCAGGGCCCCAACCAGTATGCAACTAACAGGAGAAAGCTATCCAGTGTCGTGTTGAAGTTACCTGCCAGCAACAAAGCAAGAATGACATAGACTACCGCACCTATCAATGTCCACACAGCCCGATGGACACGCTGGAATGCTTTCCCAAGCACCTGCATGGAGAGACCCAGGCTGTAATCATTTGGAATGTTGTTCGCGATCACGCTCAAAGCCAGCAGCAACAACAAAAATGTGCCAAAGCCACCGAGAGGTTGCACAACAGCTCCCAGCAGATCACCACCGCCCTTACCTTTATACGCTGCGACGGTTGTCAGGGCCACGCCAAGTACCTCCAGCAAGATACAAGGAATCGTGACTCCCAGGAAGGTGAGCCAGAAGATACGACTGGCCGGTGTCTCCTCAGGCTGATTCACATTGTAATCGGCAGCATACGAACTCCAGCCAGTCGCAAAGCCATAGACAGCCCCACCAAAGGAGATAAATGAGGCGAACGATGCAATACTAAAGGCTGGCGTTGGCACCGCTGGTGAAATGAGGACCGGCAATAAAAAGCAAAATCACAAAAATGATTGCCATCGGTATCCATGCATATGCGCTCATAGTGATGCACATACCGATAGCCAAACAGGCTCACAAATGTCGTCAGGATCAGCGATGATCAGAATGCCCACCCAGGCTGGAACGGCACCATGACTCAATGCAGCCACCAGTTGACCACCAACGATGACATTGACGGTCGACCAGCCAATACACGCCAGCACGTTAAAGATTGCCATGATGATCGCGCCCACCCACCCGAAGGAGAAGCGCGAAATCGTCATCTGGCGCAGTCCAAGTTTGGGACCAAGTGTAGAGAAAAAGCAACCGGGAGAACTCCAATGATATTAAACAAAATGATGACAGCTACACTATCCCAAAATCCGAGGCCGAAGACGGGAATGGCCAGCGCACCAAGCGCGACCGTTGAAATAACCAGGTTTGCGGAGAGCCACATCGTGAAATTATCGAAGATGCGGACGTGTGAACGTGTCTCAGGCGAGACGCGTTCAATACCATGTGTCTCGATACCTTTTTCAAGTTCAGGAATAACGACAGTATCTGAGGCCATGTGCGGAAACCTCCTTTGAGGGTACAAAAAAAGGCGCTGTATTACTAAAAGCATACAGCGCTGTACACGGAACAACCGAACACTACTAGTATAACACATATCCAGATTCTATTCATCTCGCAAGTTGGTTCGCCAGACACTAGACTATGCAAGATAAAATGGGTACAATACAAATATATAATTATGTACGGAGTATCCATACAACAGGGCGACCAATGATGTGAACCCAATGGATTGCGCATCGTCGGTCGCCTTGTTGTATTTATTGCTCTTGCAAGGACGCAAGTTCTTCCTGTACCACCGTTCCAACGGCGGCTCTTTTGGTGGCAGGCATCCGTTAATCGTATCTTGTTTCAAAAGATCAGGAGGTTGTGCATGTCTTCCAAGGTCAGTACCAATCATCAGCTTCCTCCCGGTGAGGTTGAAACGGTGGAACATACCGCCGAGCAATTACGCCAGGAGAACTTTACACTACACAATGAGATCGAGCTACGCAGCCAGGAAAATGCGCTGCTCAATGAGGTGATCTCAACCGTTGGCTCAACGTTGAGGCTTGATGAAGTGCTCCGTCACCTGGTGGACACTGTTGTCCGCGCCACTTCCTGTGATGTCGCATTTATCTATCTTTACGATAAGGATAAAGAACGCCTTGTCCTCGCCAGTGCAAATGAACAGTATCGCCGCCTCGTCGGCAAGCTTTCGATGGCCCTCGGTGAAGGCATAGCGGGCTGGGTCGCCCTCCATCGCAAACCCGTCTTTCTGAAAGAAGAGGCGCTGGAAGATCCACGCTTTTTCTACTTCCCGGAACTGGAAGAAGAGAAGTTCCAGTCGATTATGACGGTACCTATCATTACTAAAGATCGCCGTCTTGTCGGCGTGATCACCTTGCAAGCTGTAGCACCGCATGAATTTACGGATCAGCATCGTACATTCATCAGCAATACCTGCGCCCTGGTGGGTGGCGCTATCGAGAATGCGCAACTCTATGAGAATACGCAGCGCAAACTCAGCATTCTGACCTCGCTCTCCGTCTTGAGCCAGACCATCAGTTCCGGCCTCTATCTCGACGATATGCTGCGCTCTCTGGCAACGCTGACGGTTCAGATTATGGAGGTCGATCTCTGCGTCATTATGTTGATGGAGCAGACGCGCGAACGCGAACTTAAATCGGCCCGCCAGTTCAGGCGCATGACCGTTCACGCCACCTCCCCCAACCTGAATGATCGCGCCAGTTTCCGTCCCATTGAGGTTGACCGCAACGCACTGGAACGTCTGCGCGAAATGAATGAGGCATCTCTGCGCTCTGTCTCCTCCACTGGACACCTGATCTCCAGTGATGAAACGCTCGAACGCTTTAATCCGATCAAAGACTCGCAATATAAAGCGCTGCTCTCGGCTCCGCTGATTGCTGGTACCGAGCAGCTCGGACTCATCAATTGCTACTGTAACAAAACGCGGCGCTTCACCATCGAGGATCAGACACTACTGACAACGATTGCCAATCAGGCTGCTATCGCCATCAAAAATAGCTATCTCGTCAATCAACTGGCACAAAAGAATCTCGTCAAGGGCTTCTTTGATGATCTGATGAATGGCACGACCGATTCAGAGGACTCGCTGCGCCAACGTGCTCACTTCCTCGGCTGCGATCTTACACGGCCTAACAGCATCGTGATGATTGAAATTACCCAGTTGGAAGAACGCAAAAACGAGTCTTCATCCACCGGCAAAGCAGCACGCCTACAACCAGCACCTCCCGTACCGGGTACGCTTGATGAGAATGGTTACACTCAGGCAACGATCTTGCAGACGGCCTATAAGCGCATCAGTGGCATTATCCGTCGTCGCATTCAGGATAACTACTCTGGCGCAGTCTTCTATGAGCATGAAAACCTGCTTACAGGCATCGTCTCACTGCTTAAAGATCTAAACGGTACCCGCCTGAAAACATGGCTGCAAGACCTGTCCCAGCAGATGCGTCTGGAATATAACGTCTGCCTGTCCATCGGTATCGGCAACGCCTGCCAGAATATTGCGGATTATCGACGTGGCTTTGCTGAAGCCGAGGAAGCCTTGCAGATGGGACAAAACATTCAGCAGGATAAAGGCACTGATACTCGGCTACAACCTACTGTTACGCACTTTAACGATCTGGGTGTCTACCGTTACCTGTACAAGATCGCGCGTATGGACGATCTACGTGATGTCTACCAGGATCAGATCTCGCGCATCGATAGCTACGATCGACCGCAAAAATACCGATCTGCTGGCAACGCTTGAGACATACCTGGAATGTGCGGGTAATCTCACGAAGACTTCTGAACGCCTCTTTGTCCATCGTAATACGCTTATTCAACGCCTGGATCGCCTGCAATCGCTCTGCGATATCGATCTGCAAGAACGCGGCAACTGGCTCACCCTGCAGGTCGCGATCAAGGTGTTCAAATTGCGTACTGGGAATGCTTAGGCGTAATGGATCGATAAATGCATGAAATATGGAGGGACGCGGTAGAACCGCGTCCCTCCCATTGTCATCACTTTACATTTCAGCGCCATTACCGTACCAATTAATTATGCACATGGTCATGCTCGCATTGCTGCTCTTTGGGAGCCTCCATGCGACAATACAATCCCTCACAGCAAGCAGTCTTATGCGCAGTGCTACACTCAAATTGAATGGTTGTATGCCCAATCTGATACCTGTCATTGAGCATTGTGGTGAGCGATTGCAAAATCGGTGAGCTGGCAGTAGGAGGCAGATTGTCGATCATCACATGGCAGGAGAGCGCATTCATCTCGCTAGTGATGCTCCAGACGTGCAGATCATGTACGTCCTGGACACCATCGACATGCTTCATATCCTTCACGAGATCAGTCATACAAATTCTACGCGGCGTCGCCTCAAGCAGAATATCCATCGTCTCGCGCATCAAACGCCACGCGCTAAAAGCCACCAACACCGCTATCGCTATAGAGAGGATCGGATCAACTATTGTCCAATCCGTTAGCAATATAATGATGCCTGCAATGACAACACCTATGACGCTCCTATATCACCAATGACATGCAACAATGCCGCACGAACATTGAGGTTATGGTCGTCTTTTTGCAGACCAAAGGCAATAAACAGATTGATGCCAACCGCAATAGCCGCTGAGACAAACATAATGAGTGGCTGCACAACTTCTGGATGCTGCAAACGCTGAACGGCCTCGTAACAAATGAAGATCGCTATACCGATCAGCAAGACGGCATTAAGGAATGCGGCCAGGATACCGACGCGATGATAGCCAAAGGTTCTTCGTTCATCGGAAGGGCGTTCCGCCTGTGCAGCGGCAAACCACGCCAACCCCAGCGCAAAGAGATCGGTGACGATATGACCAGCATCGGAGAGCAACGCCAACGAATTCGCCAGAATACCACCCGTCAAGCCAGCCGCGAGAATAATTACGGTCAGGAAGAAGGCCAGGCGCAACGTTTTTTTCGCCATCCCATGTGCATGATTATGACTATGATGCTCATGTTGAGCTACGCTACTCATGCCGATACCTCCGTTTCCTGTTCACGAGCCACCGATACTCCTGACATAACAGAAGCTACAGATACGCTCCCATTAGTGAATACTTCTTGCGTATGAGCCATACCCATTGTCAATAACTGACGAATATGCTCATCCACAAGCCGATAATAGACCACACGCCCAACCTTGCGCATGGCAACGACATCCTGGTTGCGTAAGACCCGCAATTGATGGGAGATAGTGGTATCGTCGCGTCCAAGACTATAAGCAAGATCACAGACGCATAATTCACCTGATGGCGCGGTAAAAGCGCATGCACCACTTGCAGACGCGTGGGATCACTTAATACCGAGAAGAGCGCGGCAATATGCGCCGCATCTTTGCTGGAAAGCACATTACGTTGTACTTCCCGCACATGTTCGGCATGAATGAAACGCTCCTGGCATACATCCTCTGTAGCCGCCTCAGCAGTGGAAGCAACTATACTCTTCACAAGCACTCTTCCTTTACTGAATACCTGCACAACCATGCAACTATTATCTATGCTCATTATAGCACAAGGAAAGATTTTTTTCCAGGCAACGAGCACACGTAAAGGAAATATCTACCACAATCTTAGCTATATACCTTGCAAAAAGGTTTCGTAACGTGTTAAACTACATCGTGGCTACATCATTTACCAATAAAAACGACGCCTGGTGGTATCGAATACGACCCCGGCTCACTCTATTTTATATCGTCGTCGCCCTGGGCCTTACTTACACTCAGCGCAATGGGACATCAACGTCTCCTCAACGAGATCGGTCACACCTTTGGCGGCTTCTTCTGGGCCGTCAATACTCGACTGAAGGGGAAGCGTTGTCATCACCTCCATTCCTCCACAATTGCCTCCATTTGAGGTAAAAGCAGATTCATTGACCAGTACCACGGAGATCGTTGCCATCAATAAACTCAAAGGAGCCGACAATTTCCCTAAAGTCTATAAGAAATCGCGTACCTGGCACCCCTGTCTCCTATACTACTGTACAGAATGGGCATCCTCTTCTTCGTTCACTGCGTCCAACCGCCACATTTACGCTGGATATGTGGTGGCAGAACTATGGCCTGGGCTCTGCTCGCTGGCATCAGCTGGCTGATCGTTGGAGCCTTTCTGCTGATGACGGCGACGGAATGGACGGGGGCAGTTGAAGGCTTAACACTTATTACCTCCCGCCATGCTCCTTCTTACTCTATAGTCACTGGGGCAACGTTCAGACAGCTTATCGGCCAGATGCGGTTTTTCAGTTACTCTGGGTGCCATCTTTTGCTCTGCTGGGTGCGGCCTTTATTCACCTCAGCCTGACCTATCGCCCATCAATGCTCAATACACCACGCACACCACGTATGACCGTAGATGCGCTCCCTTACCTGCCATTGATTGCGCTCCTTGTCTATGAATGGGGTTCTTACCTGCTCTCTGGTCATGTCTCAACGCGCATTAATCTGCTTATCAGCCTGGGATATGCGGCTCTCGGTGGCCTGATCAGCCTCTGTATCGGCCTCACTTCACTGATACAGATCGGTCGCTTCCTACCACGTGCGCTCTATACAGAAACAGGGAAGCCTCAGGAAGTTATTCCATCTCGCGTTCGTCAGCGCATCGGCGACCTTCTGACACTCTGGATTGGTGGCGTAGGGCTGGGCTTCTGTCTCGGCGTTCTGCCTATTCTGCTGGTTGGCCAGACGCTCCTACCTACTCCCCATGTTTTACATATTGGTCGGCATCTATCCTTTGCTTCTCCTCTATGCAATCCGTTCGTTACGCCTGATTGATAGGTTACACATTACACTGGAACAACGCGAGGAGGCGCTTACGCGAACAACAAAAAACCGCCAACGAGCTACGCACGAGCAATTTTGAGCTTGAGCAGGCAACCTCACTCCTGCTACACGCGGATGCCCATATGCGTTCCATCCTCTCTCAACGCATTCATGACCAGCCTAAACAACAGGCATTGCGCATTCGTTCACTACTGGGCCACTGGCAACATAAGTTGCGTGTTGAGGCCGAACGTGACGCAGACGGCAAAGTGGGAGTACAGCCCATTGTTGAGGCACTCGGCAAGGTACGCAAGATCAGCGAGGAATTGGAGGGTGACCTGCGTGGCCTACAACTACTGGTGGAAGATGTCTACCAACGACGTAGCCTGGGCCTCAAACTTCACCTGGAGAAACTGATTCGCGAAGATCTGCCCGGCCTTCACCCCGAATCGTCCGCTCAAAGTGCAGACCGATCTCTGGGCACTCGATGCCCTCAGCCCTCGACCTGGAACAGAGTGAGGAAGGGGAAAAAATTGCTGAAGCAATCTCTTACACTGTGACGCAGGCCCTCCTGAATATCTATAACCACTCAGGCGCAACCTACGCAACTGTACGCACCATTGAAACGAACGACGCGCTGGAAGTCTATATTAGCGACGATGGGCGCGGCTTCGATCCTGAACAGATCGCCCCCGAAAAAACAAGCCTCTTTAAAGCACGACTGAAAGCACGTGAAGCTGGTGGCGTACTTGCCATCAAGTCCGTCCCCACGTCCACAAGCAGATCATGGCACCATTGTCATATTAAACATCCCACTTCCTTCTCACGATAAAGACTCACCAAAAGCACTCCTGGAACCAGGAACGATTGAACCATTCGCTTAATTTGCTCAACATCTCTACCTTCCTATGGGAACCATCTAGCCACAAATAACGTCTAAAAAATGAAATATACTATTCAGTGCGGCTCGATTATCTCTTCAGGAGGCATGCCATGCATAAAATCCCTGCTTTCCCCTATTGCTATTTTCTCTTCCTTTGTCTTATCTTGATGGGATGCAGCAGCAAACAGACTAGCGGCGCGGGAACGGATCTCACGTACTCGAACTTTGTTCATCAGTTACATCAGAAAGGTGTATCAACATCTCCAACAAAGGCACTCAATACTGACTTCTTTTCTGGGACTGCCTATGGTCTTGTCATCTATAGTGAGCGCATTTCCGTTTTTGAATACGATACGAATGCAGCGATGCAGAATGATGCGAACAACATCTCGTCAGATGGAAGCACAATACGCAATCAAAATGGAGGAAGCGCAGCGGTCGATTGGATTGCTCCACCACATTTCTATAAAGCGGGGCGTCTTCTTGTATTCTATGTTGGTAGCAATCGGTATGTCACGACCTTGCTTCAATCTATCCTGGGATCACAATTTGCTGGAAGATAAAAGAACGCCCTATCCTTCTTCTATCTAGCTCAGATTAAATAGAAATATATCAATACTATAATTTTAATAGGACTCATTGCATAATTTAATGAAATGTGCTACTATATTTTCCATATAAACAGGTGTATAACACGACTGAGTTTCTTATCTATTTTTATTGGTATGTGGTTATAACAGGCAGTCGTGTGGGGGAGAATTATGGTAGTTGAGCGTATAGGACAACATTTGGCAGTTATCGTTTACTACGTTTGCTTGGACAGGGAGGATTTGCGGAGGTCTATCTGGGTGAACATATTCATCTGGGTTCACAGGTCGCGGTGAAGGTGTTGCATACTCGCCTTATCGCGCATCAGCAGGAACAGTTTCTGCGCGAAGCACGCACCATCTCATCTCTTGATCATCCTGGCATTGTACGCATACTGGATTGCGGTGTGGAACAGGGAGTACCCTTTCTGGTTATGACTTATGCACCACATGGCTCTTTGCGTCAGCTCTATCCAGAAGGGACGCGCCTTCCTATTGCTGATATCCTTGCTTATGTTCGCCCAATAGCTTCAGTGCTTACCTATGCCCACGAACACAAATTGATTCATCGTGATATCAAGCCGGAGAACATTTTGTTAGATGCGGAACAAGAAGTTCTGCTCAGCGATTTTGGTATTGCTGTTGTTTCTTCTTCAACAACCTCGCCTGATACAAAAGAGATTGCCGGCACCATCGCCTATATGGCTCCCGAACAGATTATGGGCAAGCCACGCGCAGCAAGTGATCAGTATGCACTGGGCGTGGTCGTCTATGAGTGGCTCTGTGGAGAACTTCCCTTTAGCGGCACGTTTCTTGAGACATGCACACAACACCTCTATGCACCACCTCCATCCCTATGCGAAAAAAATCCAACGCTTTCACCTGCACTGGAAAAAGTCGTTTTTAAAGCCCTGGCGAAGGAGCCACAGCAGCGCTTTGCCAGCATACAGGACTTCGCTGATGCTTTAGAGGAATGTGTAAAGCCTTCTGTACCTCATCACTACTCGACGATTCGCATGCCATCTTCAGCCCTCTTTGCATCCTTCATTCCCTCATCTTTTAACGGAGCATCGACAAAAACGACGACACGCTCGTCTGCTCTGGCTCTAGCATCATCGGTATCAGCCTCCTTATCAGCTCCTATCCATCCTTACTCCTGCTCTTCGTCAACATTTCATGACCAGATCGCCTGCGCTCATATCACTTTCAGCTCATACCTATGAGCCACTGTCAATAAGATCACAGATGGCCACTCCGGTCCCTTCGACAACGGCTCATCGTGTGCCGACTCCTGTCTCCCCAATATCGTCACCTACAGCACAGCCTATACCAACAATAACACCAACCCACACCCCCTCCTCTACCGCTGCAAGGGTCACACCCGGCGCTTCCAGAACAAGGCAGGTTACTGTTCCCAATACCGTTCCTACAGCTACGCCACCAGCGCCAGCATCTCCCCCACCCCTGCCTCCCTGCAACTCCAGGTCTCTCCGGCATCACTGGTCCCACAGGCATGCTCCGAAAGGTCTGGATATTGGGAATGCAATGTGACACTTACTACCTCAGGCTCAGGTTCAGACAGGCTGAGATGGTCTATGGCTCTATCAGGAGGAGTAGCTGGCATGACAACCACCATCTTACATGGCAGGCTGAGGGCTGGTGAAAGTCGTCCTCTTATGATCTATATTCCAGACGATCCTTTTGGCGGTAATTGTACCAACGCATCCTTGATCTTTAGCAGTTCCGCAAATACGGTGACCGTTCCCTGGAATTGCCCATAGGCCTGCTTCTATTCCTCAATTGGCTCGTTACGCAGGCCAGCATAGGCTTCGTAGGCATAGGCCAACAGAACACGGCGACCAGGATCGCTGGGAGCACCCTCGATGGAAAAGAAGTTATAGAGTTCGCTCACGAGGTTTTCAAGCGGACCTATATTTGGTCCGCCCTTTGCATTTAAAAAACCCATACGTAAGGCGATATCATCATTGCTCAGCCCTCGTGCAATGAAGGCTGCACATTCCTCCTGCCGTGGCGTCAAACGTTGCCCACGTAGTCGCTTGAGCAGATAGTCAAGGACTTCAGGATCAATAAAGGTTTCACGCCGCTAAGACGACCGTAGTCGCGATATGCTCAAGATATGTTGGCTCCATATTTTTGAAGAGCGCATACCCATGTAGGCCAGATGCCTTGCCTGCTCGCCGACGAGTACTACGCGGAGTGCCACGCCGGGTATATTCGTGGCGAAAGACTTCGGCGGCCAACGTCCAACTGGGATCTTGCGTATAAATAACAACCCGTAGCCCTGGAACTGTCTCTAACAACACACGTCCCAGTTCTACCCCATTCCCATCTCCCAGACGCAGATCAGATAACACCAGCCAGTCTGCCAGATCAGATGACTGCTCCTGCGTAAGCGCTTCTATCAGCTTGATCGCGCCAGCAGCATTTCCTGCCTGCCCTGAAAGGCGCAGGAGGGCTGTTTCTTCAATAAACTCGCATACCCCTCGTCGCTTGATAGGTGTATCATCAATAACAATGACAGGAATTCGTGTACTCATACACTGTAGTATATCATAAAAAGGTTAACGAATTTTTTCATATGCACGCTTCGATGACTTCGCAGGATGTGGCAGGCGGCTCAAAATGCGGGATGACCGCACCAATCAGAACCGCATCACTCCCAAGCCGAGCTGGCAAAATCTCTACTCTCTCGAAATATTGCGATGGCACGTCCTCACCTTTAAGCGCGCTTCGTATCTGGAAAAGCAAGCGATCGCTTGTATAGAATGCTCCACCACCTAGATCAAAGACATCTGGCTCACAAAGC
Organism: uncultured Chloroflexia bacterium; assembly: GCA_963731415.1. GTDB lineage: Bacteria > Chloroflexota > Ktedonobacteria > Ktedonobacterales > Ktedonobacteraceae > JACDAE01. The sequence goes on along the minus strand of CAVSVN010000005.1, from coordinate 494,924 downwards.
TTCATGTACTTTACAATAGCCGTACCAAGCCAGCGACCAATCTCTTATAGACCTGCAATGCCACAGGATCGCTGCGTTCAGCCTCCTCCACCAGAAGTTGGGGACTGAAATACTCATGGTTGAGCAGACGCTGCGTCATACCTGTCTCCACTCCACGACGAAGCGCACGCTGCACAATCCTTTGCACCGCATCGATTGAGACCAGCGTATTGATACACCCATGCTTGCCACAGCTACAACGTGGACCATTGGGGGCAACCAGTAAATGGCAGACATGACCAACATAATTGCGTCCCAGAGGTTCCAACTGTCCATCCACCACCAGTGACGCCCCACGACCGCATTTACCGTCAAGAAGAGCAGACGCTGATATCCCTTGCCTGCACCAAAGCGATGTTCACCAAGCACCGCTGCATCAACATCAACAAGCAATTGTGTTGGTAAATGATAGCGCGTTTCGAGCAGATCACACAGAGGAAAACCATTGAGGGACGGCAAGAGAGGAACCTGTTGCAGACGCCGTGATGAACTATCTACGATGCCTGGAATGCTCACTCCAAGACCACAAACTTGTAGAGACCCTCTTCACGAGCAGCAGCCAACAGAGTATCTATCGCACGCATATATGGCTCAAGAGTAGCAGGCGCTGGACGTCCCCTCAACGTTCTGGCATATGCACGCTGCAACACCCGTCCCTGACGGTCAATGAGCGCAACGGTCGCCTTCTCTCCCCCGATCTCGACCCCGACCGCTACGCGTCTATCTCTATGCATCGGCTGGCACCTGCAATTCCAGATTCTAGCATTTATATAGAACACGTGTTCTTATTACAACAGGTCTACAGCAATAGCTATGAGGACAGTAACACAGTTTATGCAATCAGAGTATAGCTAGCATAGAGAACATTTGTCAAGATCATATGTTCAGAAAATTTGTACCATGAAGTTTGGAGTGAAACAGAGGGCCATCGTCAACGCGGGTTAATAGCGTAGGGGAGTGAGCTTGCCTCCGCCCGGTTCAGGGAACACAGATAGTACCAGTAACCGGGCGGAGGCAAGCTCACTCCCCTACGTAAGAGGGAGATATTCTCGGTAGTTGAACAGTATTGAACGCGTCTCTCTATGCACCACCAAGATATGCCTGACGCACCAGATCATTGGTCAACAGATTCGTGGCCGTGTCGCTCAAGACGATTTTGCCGGTTTGCAGGACATAGCCGCGATCGGCCAGGCCCAAAGCCATAGAGGCATTCTGCTCCACCAGGAAGACGGTCATGCCCTCTCTGCGGATGCGCAGGATGGTATTGAAGACCGTCTCGACCAGGATGGGAGAAAGTCCCATAGAAGGCTCATCCATACAGATCATCCGTGGGCGGGACATCAGGGCCCGGCCCATTGCCAGCATCTGTTGCTCGCCACCCGACATCGTGCCTGCAAACTGCTTTAAGCGCTCTTTGATGCGCGGGAAAGATCTCGCAGACATGATCGATATCCTCTTTGACCTCGGCTCTGTTCTTGCGGCTATATGCGCCCATTTCCAGGTTCTCCAGCACCGTCATGCGCGAAAAAATGCGGCGCGCCTCTGGCACCAGAGCCAGACCTGAGGTGACAATTTCCCCGGTCAACTTCTGCTCGATGTGCTGCTCCTTAAAGAGGACCGAGCCAGCTTGGGACGCACCAGGCCAAAGATCGTTTTCATCGTGGTCGTCTTGCCCGCCGCATTGGCCCCCAGCAGACACACGATCTCGCCCTGTTTGACCTCCAGCGATATATCTTGCAGCACATGGCTGGGACCGTAATAGGTATTTACTTCCTTCAGTTTTAGCATCCTACACCTCGTTTCCAGTGCTTGTACCTTGTCATACAGGTACGTCTCTTCCCTGTCTCCAGGTTTATACAGCAGCATCCTGATCCCCCTGCTTTTCCTGTCTGCCTGCGTGGGTTTGCCCAGTAGGCGGCAATGACGCGCTCATCTTTGCGCACCACCTCTGGCAAGTCTTCGACAATCTTGCGACCATAGTCCAGCACGGCGATGCGATCCGACATGCCCATCGTGACCGCCAGTTTATGCTCAATCAACAGGATAGTCAGGCCAAGCTCATCGCGCAGACGGCGGATATACTTGACCGCCTCCAGTGTCTCGGCTTCGTTCATGCCAGCAGTTGGTTCATCCAGCAGCAGCAGTTTGGGTTTGGCAGCCAGGGCTCGGGCAACTTCGATGCGGCGACGATCAGCATAGGAGAGATTGATGACATACTCGTCCTGCCGCTCCACCAGTGATGTGCCAAAGAAGCCCAGCAGTTCCAATGCTCGCTTGCGTGCCTCCGCCTCCTCACGTACCACACTTGGTGGACGAAAGAGCGATCCCAGCAGGCCAGCTTTGAGCTGGGTATGCTGCCCGACCAGCACATTCTCCAGCACCGTCATATTGTTGAAGAGGCGGATATTCTGAAAGGTGCGGGTGATGCCGCGTGACACAATCTGATCGGGACTCTGCCCGACTATCGACCTGCCCTGCAGGCGAATATCGCCCTGATGTAGGTCTATAGATGCCGGTAATCAGGTTAAAAACGGTGGTCTTGCCCGCTCCATTGGGACCGATGATACTGATAATCTCCCGCGGATTAATGACCAGGTCCACCTCCTGAACGGCGGTCAGGCCGCCAAAGCGCTTGGTCACCCCGCTCAGTTCCAGTAATGCGCGCCATCACCTCCGGTGGTCTCGGATTGCCCACCGGGACTTGTCTGCTTTACGCTCATCGTGTCTGTACTCCTTCTTCGCTTGCAGTCAGATTACTCAACACGGATCTCCTCTCAAAGCCCGCCGTCCAGGAGGCACATCCAATGACCCTTCCTCGGGCGCTTCTTCTTCGGCATGATGCAATTCGCGTCGGCGGCGGGCACTGGGTATCAAGCCTTCAGGACGGAAGATCATCACGACCACCAGTATCGTGCCAAAGATCAGATTGCGAATACTATCGAAGGTAAAACCTGGGCAAAACTTGCGTGATGATATGCAGCGGGTTAGTCGGATCGGAGGCCAGGGTATCGAGCTGGGCCAGCACAAACAGATTGATGGAGTAGACCACAATGCGCCCCCACAATCACGCCGGGAATACTGCCCAGTCCGCCGATGACCACCATGGCCAGGTAGATGATCGAGTCCGAATAGTTGAAATCATCGGGGGTCACGCCTCCCAGCTTTGGCGGCGTGATAGGCTCCAGCGACACCTGAGAAAAAGGCGCCCGCCGCAAAGGCAAACAATTTGGTGCGCGAGAAATTAATGCCGGAAGAGGAGGCCGCAATTTCATCCTCGCGGATGGCGATCCAGGCCCGGCCCAGACGCGAGTCGCGCAGACGGATATTGACGAAGATCAACACGCCAATCAGCGCCAGAATCAGATAGTAGATAGGGAATAGGAGTGAAACTGCTCCAATCGGACGACACCTGGAAATTTCGGAGAATAGACGCCAACAATGCCATTGGTGCCATTGGTATACTTGTCCAGTTCCAGAAAGATGATCGGCACGATTTCGCCAAAGCCCAGCGTGACAATGGCCAGGTAGTCACCACGCAGCCGCAGGGTTGGAGCACCCAGCAACAACACCCCAGATCGCGGCAATGAGCGCAGCCACCAAGCAGCATCGGCCAGAAAAACCAGGGCCAGACCTGTGGATTCACCGATAATGCCAGTTAAGACCTGAAATTGCTGTGATCCCACCATACCCCAGGCATAGGACCCGATGGCAAAGAAGGCCACATATCCCAGGTCCAGCAAACCCGCAAAACCCACCACAATATTGAGGCCCAGCGCCAGAATAACATAGTAACCTGCATCCCCATAGCCCGAAAGACGCCCATCGGTACCATAACCAAACAAGATCGGATCGATGGCGGGATAGAACAGCACAAAGGCGGCCAGCAGGATCAGGTAAAAACGTTGCGCCCCTCTACTGCGGAAAGGCAGATCATTGGGCACCAGATCCTTCGCTTCTTCATTGGCTCGACTTGCCGACAACGAACGCAATTGCCGCCCCTTGCTCACACGAACCTTCGTACTATTCGATTCATTCGTGACCTCATCTGCTCCGTTATTCTCAGAAGGTGCTGCAGCGTACGAGCGCAGCGCAAGTAGTGCCACCAAGCTGGCCCAGAAAATAGCCTGCAACAGGTAACAGCAGCGTGCGCACAACCACCCAGATCAACAGGATGGCAGGCAATGAGCCAATAAAGAAAAAGATCAGGTCCACCACCAGCCAGATGACGGCAAAGAGGGTTGCAAACCAGAAACCACCCGACTTCGCACGACTCATTAAGATCGGCCGGCTGCATCGGCATACATACCTTGAGCGCCTCAACGGGAGCAGGAGGCAGTGTAATGCGGCACTCTGCGCACCAATTCTGCGCATCAGGAAGTAAATGCCCCAGACAATCACCGAAGCCGTCAGGCCAATAATCAGATTACTGACCGACGATGGTGAACAACAGTGGCACCAGCACAAAAATCAAGCACATTGAGCCATAATTCAAGATAAGCCCCGCCGCCCACTATCAGCCGCAACCAGATAACCAGCCAGACGCGATCACCGTGCATAAAAGAGCACAATAAAAACGGCCGCCTGGATAGCAGTTCCCAGGTCAAAGGTCGTCTATTTGCCGAACCGAAAATACCAAGAAGGGCATTATTGATAATGGCCTCGCCACTCCAGACAAACGTAAAGACGGCGATCGGCACCAGCAACGCCACCAGCCATTTGACCAGCAGGGCGCGCGTATCGCGTGCAGGTGACAACACACCCACATTGAGAGAAGACGTTGACAAATGCTTACCTCCTCTTCTACACTTTATCCGGCATCTGCTGACCAAGCAAGCCAGAGGGACGGAAGACCAGGATTAAGATGAGAATGGCAAAAATAATAGCACGTGACCAGGCTGCGCCACCATGCGGAAGCACTGCAATCAGGAATGAGCGTCGCCAACGACTCAATCACACCAATCAGCAAACCACCGAGCATAGCACCCACGATATTGCCAATCCCACCTAAGACCGCCGCAGTGAAGGCAATCAAGCCCAAGATTGAAGCCAAGGTAAAAATTGTACTACCATTCTCCAGCGCATAGATGAAACCTGCCGCACCGGCCAGCGCCGCACCAATGAAAAAGGTAAAGGAAATGATACGATCGACATTGACGCCCATCAGCGCCGCCGCCTCGCGATCCTGGGCCACCGCACGCATCGCACGTCCCATCTTCGTCCTGGTAATGAACCACTGCAGAGTCCAACATAAGAGAATAGCAACAACGAAGACAAAGACATAAATGCTACTAAAAGTGATAGGACCGATGCTGTATAGACACATTGGGAAAGATTTGTGGAAAAGGCACGTTGTTATTACCCTTCCAGAGCTTACCAACATCTTCTAATATCAGCGAGACGCCAATCGCAGAAATAAGTGGAGCCAGTCGCGGAGCATTGCGTAGAGGACGTAGGCAACGCGTTCAATCACCACACCAAGGACAGCACACACCAGCATCGTGACAATAAATGTGGCAATCAGCACCAGTACCAAAGCAGATACCTGTGGGAGTAGATCTGACCGAGGCAAAATACCCAGGCAGGTTCAAAAAAGTGAGAGATATAAACGAACCGATCATAAAGATGTCGCCGTGAGCAAAATTAATCAATTCGATGATACCATAGACCATCGTATATCCCAGAGCGATCAGCGCATAGATCGCCCCGGTTGCCAGGCCGACAATCAGCAATTGCAAGACCAGGACCATAATATGTGAAATCCCGCCTTCCTGTTAGATAGCAACACTTTTCCAGAGAACCGAAAAGAAAGTAAGGGTGTAGCCGCACAAGCAACAACACCCCTCCTTTACTCATGTTAAAGACTGCTCGTCGCTACTCAGAATGATCACTCAATCTGTCTGGACGGCGAGCATTACAAAGTAGTAACAGTGAGATTAGAGATTCAACTGCTCGACGAACTCCCAACCATCACCACTGGTAGGGGATTATCGCGATCGTGTAGATCGAGATGATACGAGAAGTTGTATCACCATTGGCATCAAAGCCGATATGACCAGTGACCCCATTATAGCTGATATTCTGGATGGCATTTGACCATGGCCTGACGGAACACCGTTGCCCTGAGCAGAATCGCCCGAATTGGCTGGAGCCTTCACGCCACTTGCCAGAACCGTCTTGACCGCCTGGATCAGCACCATTGCACAGTCATAGCTACCTGCACTATAGGCACCAATGTTGTTGGCACCATAGGCAGCACTATAATCTGAAATGAATTTATTCGCCGCAGTTCCGCATTGAGGTTAACCGATGCAACTGACGTAAACACAGGACCACCATTGCTGCCATCAGCTCTTATAGGCACCAATAGTGGTCGCAAAAGCGCTGGTCTGTGTACCATCACCAGCAACCATTGGCGTTTGCTTTAACGCAGGCACCTGCAACATCTGCTGACGAATCAATGTACCACCAGTAGAATCATTGCCACCAAAGAAAATGACATCGGGCTTCTTGGCAGCGATCTGTGTAAGCAGGTTGACATAAGAAGTGGTAGTTGGAGCTTCACTGCTACGACCCAGCAACTTACCACCAAGTTTTGCCCATTCGGTCTGAACGGAAGTCGCAATACCAACGCCATAGGTCTCAGTATCATCAATGATGTAGGCACTCTTATAGCCTTTCGTCTTAAAGGCAAAGTCTGCCAGTGCTGCACCCTGGAACTGGTCGCGCGTCGCAATACGGAAATAGGTCACTTTGCCGTTGGGCGATATGTAGGAAGCAGATCGTTACTTACCACTACAATCAGGGGGCAGTGCCTCAGTTAAACAGTCATTGGTATTCGCAGGGCTGATGATAGGAAAGGAGGCTGTATTTGCCTCTGGCAGTTCGAGCTTGTGCAACGCTACTGTTGAGTGGGCCACCCATACCAACTGACCAGAGCATCACCGATAAGTCTGAGCAACATTCTTCTGGCCTGTCGCGGCATCGTGTGCTCCACTAGGACCAACATCATCTTTAGGAACAAACTGGAATGTCACATTAGGAACTAGCTTTTGCTGCATTCGCCTGATCAACTGCGAGATGTGCACCATTCTCGGATGGTTTTCCTGCACTCTCGTCTTTTCCACTTGTAGGAAAATCAGTCCCAATCTTGAGTATTATCGGCCCACTGGTAGTCGCAGTAGCACTACCACCAGTACCTGTCGTGCCAGCGCCACAGGCTGCCAGCATCGCTAACAATAGAGGAATACCCATTGATAGGGCCAAAATACGTGACCAACGCTTTCGCATGATCTTTTCAGCCTCCTTCATATAATTGCAGATACATACGTCCACATCGCAGGTAAAGGGATGATAGATGATGAGAACCCATTCCATCCTTCCAGCAAGTCTCCACCTTTTGATGATATTACGTACTACGTCACAAGTGTCCGCAATCTCACCAGTTCCCACAAAATACATTCGACTTTAAGAGCATCCATACTATAATATATAGAACCACTGAGAATCGAATTTCTCATACTCAGCAATCTATATACATAAGTCAAGCGCAAGATACGGATGTAGATGATGGGATTATACGTGCTGAACTGCAAAGAGTCAATACTTACTTTTGGCTACTATGGTTAGTATGCACATATTTGGGAAGAGGCTGTATGTGTACACCGACCCGATACGTAGTCAAACCGTAATGCTACAGAGAGGAAAACTCTGCTGCCTGCATCTGGACTTCTACTGTTGCAGCTTCTTCTATACGATCCAGTTCTCGTATGACCAATGCTCGCTGGTAAAGTGGCTCCGCCTCTTCATATTTACCTAACTCTCTATAGAGACGTGCCAGTCCGTGAAGCGCTTCAGCCATGAGGGAATTTTCACTTTGTAGTACCTCCTCTCCAATCTGCAAACTTGTCGATAAAGCGACTCTGCTTCAATATACTGTGCCCTATGTGAGAGATACGTTGCGGCAAGACTTATTAAGGATATCAAGGCCAGAGCACTTTGCAGAATATCATTCTGATCCCACTGCTCTCTCAAGGTGATACATACTAGAGCGTGAGATATTAATCGTTCACAGATCTGCCAGTAGTGCGTTTCAGTTTTCTCGCGGGGAAAGAGCTGGCTCATGGCATGTATCACCCGTGATACCCATTACAAGGATGTATTCTTTATCCACCAGCTATCGGAGAATTTACAACCGATATCAATGGAGGTGGGCAAATCCAGCGACTTGACACGAATGTTAGTAGAACACCAGGTAATTTCGATGGACAAAATGGTAGGCTTCCCAATGATACTCTTTCTTTTGTACAAGCAGCAAACTGCCACTGATCTCGTCAGAGAAAAGTAAAGTGTAACACGAGACGAGATCAGTAATAGTCATGGCTATATCTGATGAAATGATGGGTTTATCTCAAAACAAGTGTTTCGGATAAAGCTCAAAACAAGCTTTCTAAAAACTCATCTACTTCTCGATTTATCAAACATGGCCATGAACCATGAGATATTGAAAATTCACGAATAATGTGCAAAACCTAACGCAAAAAATCGTATGTGTATGGACTTGACAAACAAAGACTGCACTTTATAATAAAGAAAAGGTTCAGAGTATTGAGACAATTTGGCATTCATATTGTCTCCTTCCTTGCAGATAGGAGCATTATAAGCTGACTTTCTGCTGTTACAGTATCAACCATACTTGCAAAAATCGGTGCAGGCGGCTTCAGCTTAGTCTACAACGCAAAGGATACATATAAAGATTGCTCGTAGCAATCAAACAATTCATCTTCACAATACTGGTGTTCAGAAACAACGCACCCATTTTCCTATCAACAAAAAAAGGATGAACTAATGGAAAGCCTCGTGAATTGCCCAGATCAACCATCTAGAGACAACCAATCGACAATGTCGCCACAAGAACAGCGGCTCATCAAACGTATTACGAGGCTAACTCTCCTCTTAGGTATCCTAATCGGCATCTCTCTAGTCTTCTTAGCGGTGGAGTTGTATATTACTTTCCTCATACCCAGAGGTGGCTTGCTTCTAGTCTCTCCTAGGGTAGATGAGCTGTTATTGCCTCTCGCGCTCATCTCATTTGGTGTTATTTTTGTCCTCCAATGGAAATTGCAGATCTTGCGGGGACAGTACTTTGCTTTCCAACGCATTACAGATAGCACTTTTTCTTTGCAACTTGGCATCCTGGGCATCAATTTCATTGGTATGGGTTGTTTGTTTCTCCTGATCCGATGGGGAAACCTTCCCAGCAATGTCATGTTCCCAATCATAGGCGTATGGTTCCTGAGCTTTCTCGCTGTCTATCTGTACCTCCCATTCCGAGGCAAGCGACGTGAAGCACAACGGTAAATAGCGAGTTTTTAAGAATATTGTCGTTTCCTCTATCTCCTACGCATTCATCAAATACTTATCAAAAAACGCATCCACATGCGCTAATATAACTACTGGTATCATCATCAAATGATTGCGCATGCCCGGCCCCAGTTGCAACCCATTCCTCTTTGGCTGACCCGCCGCTTGATAGAGTGTTTGCATACCATCCAGTGGCGTCGTGCCATCCTTATCACCATTAATGAAAAATACAGCGGTGCGTCCAGCCAGTTTGCTCACCACATCAATCGGCCGCGCTTTGGTGATATCAACACCGTAGACCTGCTCTACCAGCTCCTGATCCGCCTCCCGCGACGCCTCATTGGGAACATCAGAGGTGACAAGTGTCGCATCCAGTGGACAACTTTCCGCCACCAGCGCATCAATATCCTTTGAACGCGCCGCCGCTAATACTCCCGCCGTCGCTCCCATCGATAATCCCAATACCCCTACCTTGCTATACACCATATCAGGCAAGCCATGAATATAAGAAATAGCGGCCAGGATATCCTCGGATTCGACCATGCCAAGCGTCGACATCACGCCCTGACTCTTACCATAACTTTGGAAATCGAACAGCAAGACATTATAGCCATGCTTATAGAGAAATGCTGCACGCGAAACCATACTCGACGCGATTGCCAGGAGTGCCATGTGCAGAGAATAATCACGGGTGCCTGCGGCGTCTGCAGTGCAAGCCAGCCCGATAATAATTCGCCGCGCCAGTTGTAAAAGGTCTACATCAATCACAGGCAATTGCTGCACAGAACTGGCAGCAGGAATCGGCTATCCACGTCCTGGACGAAGGCCACTGGTCAACTGGTAGAATGATGATTGCATAATTGCATCACTATGAAACCCTGGCCTCTGGCTTCGCCTGCGTGAAGAGTGTTTTCAGGCGCGAGGATATTGGATTGGTCGCAGCACTCACAGGAGTATTACTCGCCTGCACGCTACTCACCGTCTTCTTTGTATGTGATAGGGGAATATCATGTAAAAACCAGCCTGCACTGATAGCAAGAATACCAAATACAGCTACGCACAACGCTGACAAATAATGACCTTGCATAGCAACCCCTAATGCATTTCCACTTGACACTTGGTTTGGAGGTATACTTTCCCCACTGGAGGCGGCTGGAGCTCCCAATCCTTCTCGACCCGCTGAGGGTACTGAAATAAGCTGATTTTTTTGGACGAAGCGCTCAAATGCCGCTATCACCTGACGCCGCGTCTCTTCACGTGTACCTCCATTGTCAATTATCTTCATCAACAAGAGCTAACTTCGGCTCAACAGGTGCTTGAGCACGAAGACGCGCATGTGCCTCTTCTTCGCTTAAGGAATTACGAGCCATTAAACGGACAAGTTCTTGCTCCTGGGGACAGATTATTAACCACTTACTCTGGCACAGCATCCCCGATTGCCCTTCTAATAACTTGACTGCATCAATGATGACAATTCCTGTTTCACTGACACTCGCCAACTCTTCTACTAATAGAACGGATACTGCTGGATGAACGATACATTCCAGACGATGCAACGCTTCCGCATCGCGAAACACGACCGCCCCCAATGCCTTCCGATCAACGCTCCCATCACCTGCCATCACTTCGGACCGAACTCTTGCGCTACCTTCAAGCAACTGGCTGGCCCGCTCTCATAGAGACGATGACCAGCGCATCGGCATCAATATAGCGCTCAGCCCCCAATTCAAGCAGAGATCTGCCCACAAACGTTTTGCCGCAGGCTATATTTCCGGTAATGCCAATTGTACGAGCCATATTTTGCGCTTTCATAGAGATATTTACACTATGGTGTGCTATTACCTTGTCATTATAAGTCGCCATACGGTAGCGTACATCTCCTACATATGCAGAAACCTCCAAAAAGTACCTTCTCTCTCTCCGATTTATTCACATAGAGATCGGGCAATATCGTACAATATTCAGGCAATGGAACTCATATGAAAGGAGATCAGATTGGGAAGGCGACTGGGACTCATCATAGGCGTCAACAACTATCAAGATACAACATTCCAACCACTACAGTATGCGGAGAACGATGCACGTGCCTTCGCACAATGGCTCGTCAATGTCAAAGGTGGCGCATGGTCTCCTGGCGATGTACAACTGGTTCAAGGCTCACATGCCACAAAAGAGTTGATGGAGTCTCTCATCGCACAAATGTGTCTTACGCTCGCCGAACCAGAAGATGTCGTCCTTCTCTATTTTGCCGGCCATGCCTTTCTCGATGAAAGAAATGGCGATGGCTATCTCGCTCTCTCCAATACTCAGTATAGACAACCCTCCTACAGGGCTGCATCTTCTCTCATTTGCTAATCAGATCATGGCTCGCTGCCGCGCCGCTCATGTGCTCGTTATCCTTGATTGTTTCCAGACAGGACCAGCATGGCAGATGCGCCGCGCATCTCCCTATGATGTCAGACCTTTAATTGGCCCTACTCTGCTCAACGATGTTGCAACAGCAAGGCAATCGCATCTTCCTTTGCTCTTGCCGAGGCAATACCGGCGCACCAGAGAGCGGTGAACGCGGCCTGGGCTTATTTATGCATCGCACTATCGTAGGACTGAGTGGACCTGCACGCGAACCCTCTACAGGCCTGGTTACTCTGCAAGGTTTGTATGGATATCTCACCAATATTTTGGGAGAGCAGCAAAGCCCCAAACCTTTCGGGCAGGAACGCACACCACTGATCCTGGTTGGAGAGACAGCAGCAACACCTCCACCTCAACAAGAACAATCATCTTCTACGACACCATCAACTAATCCTGCTGGAGCCCCAGGTGGGCAACGTGATACCAGCGGCCTCTTCAAACAACCTGCAACAGCAACCATGTCAGCACCGTCATCTTTTCCTGCCACCTCTACAGCAGAACAAGCTTGTCGCCATCTCCCGATGTACAAAGCCAGGGCCAGTTCCTGTTGAATCAGGCACAACAGTTGGTACAGGCACAACAATATATGCAAGCACTCAATAGTATCGAGCAAGCATTACACATAGCTCCTCAAGAAACATCTGCCCTGATCCTCAAAGCGCAAATTCTGGGCACAATGGGGCGTTTTCCTGAAGCATTGGCCGTTGTTGATCAACTCATGCAACTTAACGACCGTAATCCTCTGACATGGAGCATGCGTGCCGTCCTGCTCACGAACATGGGACAATATCAGAACGCCCTACAATCTATTGATCGCTCGATCGCTCTCGATGGCAACAATCCCGAGACGCAAACGATAAAAAATAATATTATGGGTTCAATCGCCATGGCAGCAGGCGCAAGAGAAAAATCGCGCGTTGTAAGAGAAAAGCAGGGCGGAACAGGCTAGAAATAATGAGCCACGCTCATTCTTCATAAGTATAGCTATTCAGATTCTTGGGCCTGGCTCTGGGCTTTGCAGGTACACTCATTCCAGCATTTGTCAGCCAGACTACCCTTTGCTATAGGGGGGCTTCTGATGGGGCTTGGGATTGACGTTTCTTTGCATTAATGCAGCACGAGGCACTTACCGCTATGGCTGGTCGCATGTCATACTCCCATTTCTGACAAGTGCAATTGCTGTAGGAATTATTATCTTTGGTGGCCTGCTGAACCTGATTGTAACTTCATATACACCCGAAAATATACGGCTCTTAACATTCCTAAAGCACCCATACATCATTCATTATTCCCATCCTCATTCTTGAAATCTGGCTAGTAGTGGTAGCCATACTACCGTCGGTTCTGGCTCTGGGAGGATTGATCGTCGGGATTGCAAGCAGACGCAAAAGAGCATAACACGCTCTCAATAGGGGGTTTCCTCACTGTACGGACGAGATTATGCTCTTTCAAAAATTGATTCAGAACCAGAGATCGTGGAGAGACCACAATCGTGGTAGGGAAGCCATTTATTATTCCGTGTAACAAAATATGTAGCATTGGTAATTAATGCACGAAATAATAAATGGCTTCCCTACGTTGACCATCTCCTGATCCCCGATCCAGATGAAATTCTTAACCCGCATGATCGGGTCCATCCGCTATATCTAGATTAATTTTTTAAACGGCATGATCGCACCTGCACTGTCTCACACTGCTTCCTCGGAGAGGCGCTCCCATTCAGCAAATAGCTCTTCTACCTGGGCTTTTGCCTGCTCGTACTCGGCTGAAAGCTGCGTCAGTTGGGCAGCATCGGCATTGAGGGCTGCCTGAGCTAATGCATCTTCAAGCACTTTCACATGCTCTTCCGCTTTTTCTACATCACGCTCTACATCCTCTGCCGTACGTACTTTCACTTTGCTCCCCTTCTTGCTACTCACTTTCGGCACCTGGAGGAGCGGGAGCAGATTTTGTATTCGTCACCGTCTTTTTTGTCACTGGACTCAGGAACGTCAAGCACTATACGGTGCTTACGTGTACGATACTCGGTGTAATTGCCCAGGTAGGGAATCAGTACCCCATCTTCAATCGCCCACACTTTCGTTGCCAGGCTATCGATAAAGTAGCGGTCATGCGAGACAAAGAGCAGAGTCCCTTCAAATTCGTTCAGCACTTCCTCAAGAAACTGGCGCGATTGCAGATCCAGATGGTTTGTTGGCTCGTCTAACACCATAAAGTTTGAACCCTGCAGCGTCAACTTTGCCAACGCGACACGGCTCCGCTCTCCACCACTGAGCGCTCCAATCGGCTTTAAACACGTCATCGCCCGAAAAGAGGAAACGGCCCAGAAAGCTTCGCGCCCCCTCTTCGCTCAAGGTCGTCACCTGACGAATCTCATCCAGAATCGTACGCTCCATGGTAAGACCTGAGTGCGTCTGCGAATAGTAGCCAATACGTACATTGTGCCCAATCTGGACCTGGCCTTCAACAGGCGGTAGTTCACCGATCAGGGTTCTGAGCATCGTCGTCTTGCCAGCTCCGTTCGGACCGATCAAGCCCACACGATCCCCACGTATCAACTCCAGATCGGCAACACGCGTGCCAGTAGCAGCGGTTCACCATGTCTGCTCTCTTCTTGTACCACCACCGTACCCTACCGCAAGCTTCTGCGTCGATATGACAATCTGACCACTATTGGTGATCGGCGTAAACTCGAAATGCATCTCTGGAAAATCCTGGGGACGCTCAACACGCTCCATACGATTTAACAACGTCTGCCGACCACGCGCTTCACGACTGCGCTGACCAGCTTTATAACGCCGAATAAATTCTTCTGTATGTGCAATATGCGCCTGCTGAGCTTCGTACTCGCGCATACGCCGCTCCATACGTTCCTCGCGCAGTTGGAGATATTTGGTATAGTTCCCAGGATATTCTTCAATACGTCCAAAGGCCATTTCAATCGTGCGCGACACCACTTTGTCGAGGAAATAGCGATCATGGGCGACAATCACCATTGCGCCCTTCCAACTCGCTAGATACGTCTCAAGCCATTCCAGCGCCGCAAGATCAAGATGGTTCGTCGGCTCGTCCATCAGTAAGACATCTGGCTCCTGCAAAAGAAGCTTACCCAGTGCGGCACGTGTTTGCTGCCCACCGCTCAGATGCATCACTGGCGCAGCCTGCTGCTCACGCGTAAAACCAAGCCCATCGAGCACCTGCTCTACACGATTCTCATAGGTATAGCCGCCCGCATGCTCATATTGGGCCTGCAGATCGGAATAGCGCTTCAGCAATTGCTCATGAAGCTCTGTGTCCTCCTGCGCTTCAGAAGAGGCCATCTTCTGGGCCAGCTCCTCGAGTTCAGCTCCCAGGCACGTAGATAGGAAAACACGCTGAGCAACTCTTCATGCAACGTATTTTGAGGCTGGAAGTCAGTAATCTGGGTCAGATAACCAATACGTATGTTACGCTGACGTCGCGACATTTCCTTCGTCCGGCTCTTCGCGCCCGGCCAGAATATTGAGCAGTGTTGATTTTCCGGCTCCATTCGGCCCCACCAGACCTATCCGATCATGCTCATCTATTTGAAATTGTATTCCTGCAAAAATGCGTTCGGCCCCAAACGATTTTCCTAGCTGTAGAACACTCACAACTGGCATTGTTTCTTCACCTGATTTTTTTCACAAAAATTAAAAAGTTCGTTGACTAGCGTACCACAGGTATCTCTATGACGCAAGATGTACTGTGTTGTATCCTATACCACACAAACAACGCAGGTCAACGGAGTCCCATCAACAACTACACAGCCAGTCTATGGCAGTGTTCGTAAAAAACGCACAAAGTATGAAACATATATGTATGAAATCCAGAGGTGGTTCAAAAGTCGAGAACTCATTGCCGAAGGAAATGAGCGCAACAATGTTCATTGGCCACATTACACCCTTGACTCCAGCACATTAGAGAGAATCGAGAAAACGAAGGAGACATACCTGGTATTCTTCCAGACTGCAAAAGGAAAACAGTATCAACAAAAGCTCCCCGAAAGTGACTGGAATGCCCTCGATGATACTATGGAATATGAATTACGTGTCAATCTCTATGGGAAGATCACTAGTTTGCCAAAAGCACTTAACAGAAGGAATACGTCATCGGCAAATAATTTTCCTCAACAAAAAATGTCGTGAACTATCACACATTTCTAATAAAAACGAATCTGGAAACGGTTCCAAATTGTGTATAAAGTATACATATGAAATTCTGCGTCACGCCTTATCAATGCATATGATATACTAATCAGAGTATTTTCTCACATGCGAAAGTCGCTCAAAAGGCGGCTTTCTTGCTTATTCTATTAGCGAAGCCAACTCCCTTAAAAAAGGATAATACGCGTGAATGCAGATATAGTCATCATTGGTGGCGGCATCATTGGCACCTCTTGCGCCTTCTTTCTCGCTCGTGAAGGTGTGAAGGTCATTCTCGTTGAACGTAACGAGATCGCCAGTGGTACGAGTAGTGCAGGCGAAGGCAATATCCTTGTCTCGGATAAGCTCCCCGGTCCCGAACTTGCCCTCGCTCAATTGGGACGCAACATCTGGCAAGAACTCGCCGACGAGCTATCCGACGATTTTGAATTTGATCCTAAAGGTGGTATTCTTGTCGCCGAAACAGCAGACGATTGGGCTTCGCTCGTCTCCCATGTACAGGAACTTCAGAACGCAGGTGTTACCGCTCACCTTCTTACCTACGATGAACTCTATGCGCTTGAACCCCATCTTGCACGCGATATTGCAGGAGCGGCTCTGTTTCCTGAAGATGCACAGGGATATCCACCCGCAGCTTGCAGATCACTCGTCAATAGCGCACAACGCTCTGGTTTAACAGTCCTTGATCATACAGAGGTACTCAGTATCGAACGCGACCAGCATAACGCGATCAGTGCGGTTGTCACTTCGAACAGCACCATCTCTACTCCACGTGTTATCAATGCAGCTGGTCCCTGGAGCAAGCAGATAGCTGCACTCGCTGGCTGCGATCTTCCTATTCTGCCGCGTAAAGGACACCTGCTCGTCACTGAAGCGCTTCCTCCACGCGTGTACCATAAAGTAGCAGAAGTGGGCTATACCACAACGGTCACTCAGGCACAGAATAATCTGCAAGTGGCTGCCGTTGTTGAGGGAACGAGAAGTGGCAATATCTTATTGGGTAGCAGTCGACAGTTCGTTGGCTTTGACGAGTCCATTGAGCAACGTGTGGTGCAGGCGATTCTTCAGCGTGCTCAGCGCTTCTTTCCGGTACTGACACCAACACCTACGTTTCATGTTCGCGTGGGATTCCGTCCCTATAGTCCCGATCACCTTCCCATCATTGGTGAGATGCCCGATGTGCCGGGCTTCTACGTCAATACGGGACACGAGGGAGCTGGCTTTGGCCTTGGTCCGGTCAGCGCTAAGCTGCTCAGCCAATTGATTCTGAAGCGCTCTTGTGATATGAGTCTTGCTCCATTCCAACCAGCGCGTTTCCATAAAGGATAGCTTTTTCAATGAGGAGGCTCCATGCATTTCAATAAAATGATTACAGTAGTTGATTCACAT
The DNA here is from genome assembly GCA_963731415.1 of uncultured Chloroflexia bacterium. Taxonomy (GTDB): domain Bacteria; phylum Chloroflexota; class Ktedonobacteria; order Ktedonobacterales; family Ktedonobacteraceae; genus JACDAE01. Next base: position 477,540 of record CAVSVN010000005.1, on the reverse strand, counting down.
ACCGAAGGAATGCCTACGCGCATTGTGACCAGCGGCTTCGGCTTCATACCCGGCTCGACAATACGCGAGAAGCAACACTATATTCAGGAACACGTCGATTCGCTGCGTGGCTTATTGATGTGTGAGCCACGCGGTCATCAGGCAATGAACGGGGCTATTCTGCTCCCTCCTTGCGATCCAGAAGCCGATCTAGGAGTGGTCTTTATTGATGTCGATGGGTATCTCGGTATGTGTGGGCATGGCACCATTGGTACCTGTACGGTTGCTATTGAGACAGGTCTGATTCCTCTGGTTGAACCACTGACTCGCATCGTACTCGATACTCCAGCAGGACGAGTCACAGCAGAGGCAACAGTACAGAATGGGCGCGTAAAAAAGGTCAAATTGCAGAATGTCCCATCCTTTCTGTCGCAAAGAGACTTGCAGATACAGGTTCCTGAGCTGGGTACACTCTCCCTTGATATCGCCTATGGAGGCAACTTCTACGCTATTCTACCTGTCTCGGCAGTCGATCTCACCTTGAATAAACATCATGCGCAAAGCTTAATTCCGGTCGGTATGAGAATTATGCAAGCTATCCGTGAACAAGCTCAGATGCATCATCCACTCTTCCCGGCAGAGAATACCATCAAACATGTGCTCTTCACAGGACCAGCTGATGTAGCAGGGGCAGACGCCAAAAACGCAGTGGTGATTGCGCCCGGCGTCCTTGACCGTTCGCCATGTGGTACGGGAACAAGTGCTCGCATGGCTCAGCTCTTCGCACGGAAGCAGCTTGCTCTCCAACAAGACTTTGTTCATGAGAGCATTACCGATTCACTCTTCACAGGCAGGCTAATCGAACAGGTCCGACTGACGCCCGAAATGATGGCGGTCATTCCTACCATTGAAGGACGCGCCTGGATTACTGGCTTCCAGAATCTTGTACTTGACCCTGAAGATCCATTTCCTGCCGGATTTATCCTGTAGGGACCCGATTTATCGCATCCAGCGCAATTCATTGCTTTTACGGCATAGAACCGTAAAGAACCAGAAAATCATATGCATAATTACACCTCTCGCCGCGACATCCATATCGCGATAGAGACCATTACCGCTGTAAAGGCCAATAGTACAAGGAGGTTAAAGGGCACGCTGGCAATGTCATATCCCAACAGTACGCCACGAATAGCATTCACACCATAGGAAAGAGGATTGAGCAGGAGCATAGCGTGCAACCATGGTGGCACCTGGCGCGTAGGAAAGATCGCGCCTGAAAACATATAAAGTGGCAATGTAATAAAGTTCTGGATGGTGCCGAAGTTCTCGAAGTCGGTGATCCACATGGCAATAACTACGCCTAGACCAGCAATTGCCAGAGCTGTGACAAAGGTTGCTACAATAGTCGCAAGCACGTTGAAGGGATTGAGTGCCACTGAAGCAAATGGAGCAAAGATCAGAATGATTAGCGCCTGGATGGTTGAACTCGATGCTCCTCCCAGGCATTTGCCAATCACCAGGGTTGAGCGAGGCGTTGGCGCTACCTGTACTTCCTTGAGAAAACCAAACTCCCGGTCATACACTATCGAGATCGCAGATTGGAGTCCGCTAAATATCACCGTCATAGCGATCACGCCCGGAAAGACGAATTGTTCGTAGCTAAAGCCAGCGATGGATCCCAGTGATCCCCGCAAGCCAAACCCTAACGCGAACAGCCAGACGAGCGCCCGTGCTACAGCTCCAAGCAAACGCGAACGTTGTCGCCATAACCGCACCATATCACGTCGCCAGATCATCGCAATCCCCTCTGGATCGATCAAAAAGGCGGGTGCGGCACTGTTTTCTGGTGAGATTTGTGAAATTGTATCAGTGCGTGTCGTTTTGAGCATCAATGGACTCCTTATAGCTAGCGGCGTAAACGACCACGGCTGCGCAGACGAGATCCCATGCGATCTTTAGTGCTGGCCGCCTCGTCGCGAATAGCTCGCCCGGTCAGGTGAACAAACACATCTTCCAATGTCGGCGCAGTCACATTTACGCCCCGCACTTCGATATCCGCCAGTGTCAATTGCCGAATTAAACTGGCAGCCAGCGTCTGCCCATTCTCGCCCTCAACGTAAACGGCTTCACCTTCGCGCGTACCGAACGGCCAAGATACTGTTCTAACAGAGTCGCAGCCCTTTCAGCACTCAGATGTGGTGAGAGATACCAGATCCTGACCAACCATCCGTTTGAGCGCGGCAGGGGTATCGACAGCAACAATCTGACCATGATCAATGATGGCAATGCGATCACAATATTCCGCTTCTTCCATGTAATGCGTCGTCATAAAAATGGTCAGTCCGGTACGCTCGCGTAACCGTAGCACATGTTCCCACACGCTGCGCCGGGTCTGTGGATCAAGGCCCACAGTTGGCTCATCGAGAAAAAGCGTCTGAGGTTCATGGAGCAAGCCACGTGCAACCTCCAGACGGCGTTTCATTCCACCGGAGAAGGTCTTGACGATATCTTTGCGCCGCTCATCAAGGCCAACAAGCTGAAGCACATCACGCATTCGTGTCTCTCGTGTTTTGCGCGGCGTATGATAGACCATGCAGTGATAATAGAGATTCTGTTCCGCCGTAAGATACTCATCAAGGGTCGGATCTTGAAAAACGATGCCGATACTCTGCCGCACCCGTGAGGCATCGCGTTCAATATCGTACCCATTGATGAATGCCTGCCCGCTGGTAGGATGAAGCAATGTGCAAAGCATCTTGATCGTGGTACTTTTTCCGGCTCCATTGGGGCCAAGAAAGCCAAAAGTTTCACCCCGTTCAACCTGCAGGTCAATGCCTTTCACTGCCTGTATCTCTCCAAAGGAACGTACAGAGTTTCTCAACTCTGATTGTCATGGTTCTACCTCAATAATATGGCGCAAGACCGGGAGGGCAACACGTAGTTGAACAAGTTCTTCCGTATCGAGATGGGCCAGGCGGCGCTGCAAATTTGCCCGCCGAAACTGATCGTACAGAGTTACTGCACGCTGCCCTCGCTCGGTCGGAGATACCCAGACCACCCGCCAATCCTGCTCATCACGTATACGTTCGACAAATCCCTGTGTCAGCAAGCGTTTGATCATCGCTGTCACCGTCGGTGGTGCCACATCCATCTGCTCGGCTAGTTCCTGCATTGCACAACGCTGCCGCTTGATCAAAATACGCAATAGCCGAATCTGTCCCGTTGTGGCCCGTAGTTCAGAGATATCCTGCCACTCAGGCATCCCCTGCTCATGATCTATCTCGCGAGGAATGTCTGCACGAAGCCGCTGCAAAAGGCTGGGAATGAGGTCCAGCAGGTCATCCGCGATATCTACCGTATTGAAAGATGAATGTTCTTCCATCCTCTATCTTCCTACTTTGCTTAATATAATCAGCAATTTAGTCTGTCTATTAATTAGCCTATCTAAGTATATGTCAGCTTCATTGCGATGTCAAGGCAGGTTAATACGGGCTTATGAATTGCGCCTCTACAAAAGCATTCTGGCAGGTAGATTGTAGGAATCAGGTCGTGCCTAAAGAGCATTATCGCGCTATCATGTCCTGTGGTACACTCTCTATAAAACTATGCTTTCCTGAAGAGGTGCATCCTTAGCATGAGCGAAACTATTTATGATGTCGCCATTGTTGGCTATGGACCTGTAGGCCAGATGCTGGCTCTGCTGCTTGGACAAAAAGGATACCGCGTTCTCGTCATCGAACGCTGGCCCAATCGCTATCCACTTCCACGCGCCGTACATTACGATCACGAAGTTGCACGCATTCTCCAGGCCGCTGGTGTCTCTTCGGCACTTGAGCACATCATTGAACCTGTCGATCTCTATGAATGGCGGAATGCGCAAGGTGAAACGCTTTTATGTCTGGATCAGAGAGGTATCGGCCTGTCAGGCTGGCCTGAGAGTACCATGTTTGCGCAACCCGTCTTCGAAGCAATTCTTGATGCGCAGGCAATAGCACTTCCAAACGTTCACCTTCAAAAAGGATGGGAGGTTTTCCAGGCTGAACAGTTCGCAGATCATGTGGAACTGACGATACGCAAGAGAGGCTTTATACCTGAGGATATGCCCGTTCCACACCAAGAGACGCAGATGATACAGGCACGTTACCTTGTTGGAGCAGATGGTGCAAATAGCTTCATCTCACAACAGATAAAGACCTCCGTCACTGATCTCGGCTTCCTCTTCGATTGGCTGGTGGTCGATGTTATTCCACATGAAGAGCGCGAGTGGCATCCGCTCTGCTGGCAACTCTGTGACCCTGCTCGTCCAACAACGATTGTCTCCGGTGGCAAAGGACGCCGCCGCTGGGAGTTTATGCGCCTCGAAGGGGAAAGCGTGGAGGATCTCAACCAGGCAGCAACAGCATGGCAACTCCTTGCACCCTGGCAGATCACTCCACAGAATGCTACGTTGGAACGGCACGTCGTCTACACCTTTCGAGCACGTTGGGCTGATACCTGGCAAAAAGGACGGATTTTCCTCGCTGGAGATGCCGCGCATCTCATGCCCCCTTTTGCCGGTCAGGGGATGGGTGCCGGAATGCGTGATGTTATGAACCTCGCCTGGAAGCTTGATCTCGTGCTCTCAAGTCGAGCTTCTGACCAACTCCTCGCTACTTATACAAGCGAACGGCTCCCTAACGTGCAACAGTTTATCAATTATTCCGTCGAACTTGGTAGCATCATCTGCGTGACCGATGCAGAAGCCGCTGCACAACGCGATGCACTCTTGCTTATTACACGTGAGCAACCGGAACTGGCTCCCCCTCCACCCGAACTACCACGACTTGGGCCAGGCATCCTCCATAAAGATGACCCACTTGCAGGCCAGCTCTTTCTTCAGGGTGAGGTGATCGCCGAAGGGAGAAACGGCCTCTTCGATGATGTCGTCGGGCGTGGCTTCTGTTTGCTCAGTATCGCTGGTGATCCTGCATCTGCACTCAGCATGCAGACCAGTGAACTCTTCGCTTCTATCGGTGGCTTGACCATCTCTCTTGCCAGTAACGCGAACCCATCGGTTCATCAGGTGATCGATGTCAACAAAACCTATTCCGACTGGTTCAAAGCACACAATTGCATAGTCGTTCTGACCCGTCCCGACTTCTATATCTTCGGTACAGCTACTCAATTAAAAGATGCCGAAGAGCTAGTCAAAGCGCTTCTCGATCAACTGGCATGATGATACAACGACGCGCATCTTGTATGAGCTGCGTAAACGCGGCCCACCGTACGGGCCTCATTCATGACGCCCTTCATAGGAGACTATTGCATGAGTAAAAATCATACAAATATATTCAATCAGGCGATCGATGTGCATGCTCACTACCTGACACAGGCGTATCGACAAGCATGTGAGACCGCTGGGCAGTTCCAGCTTGACGGTTTCCCGATACCTGATTGGAGGCCCGAAGCCGCCCTTGATCTTATGGATAGTATTGGTATAGCAACCGCACTGCTCTCTATTTCCTCACCTGGTGTCCACTTTGGCGACGACAGAGCTGCACGTACTCTGGCCCGTCAGGTAAACGTGGAAGGTATGGAGATCGGTGCCGCACATGCAGGACGCTTTGGATTACTGGCATCGTTGCCTCTTCCAGATGTCGAGGGTGCTCTGACAGAGCTGGTTTATGCACTCGACACTCTTCATGCCGACGGAATTGCCTTGCTCACGCATTACCATGGTCACTATCTCGGTGATCCATTGTTTGAGCCAGTGATGGCAGAACTTGATCGCCACCATGCGGTCGCCGTTCTGCATCCTACATCTCCCGCTTGTTGGGAAGCTGTCTCGTTCGGAAATCCTCGTCCAATGCTAGAGTTCCCTATTGATACCACTCGTGCCGTGGTCAATCTTGCCTTGAGTGGAACTCTCGACCGCTATCCGAATATCCGCTTTGTGATTCCGCATGCGGGTGGTGCTCTTCCAGTTCTCGCTGACCGGGTGCATTCGTTCGCAGCAGTCTTTCCAACAGCGGGACAACAATCCATCGACGTGCTCACTGCCCTGAGTCGACTCTACTACGACCTGGCTGGAACTCCCTTACCACGTGCTCTCCCGGCACTCTTGAATCTTGTTGAACCGAATCGGCTGCTCTACGGAAGCGATTTTCCATTCACTCCTGCGCCCCTGGTCGAGTTCCTTGCTACCATGCTCTCTAGCACCGACGTTCTCGATGAGGAGCAACGACGGAACATGCTGCGTGGCAATGCTCTGCAGCTGTTTCCTCAGCTGTCAGATTCTCAGCAGATATAGCATCTTTCTGGCAGAGTCTTACGTTATAAAGATAAGATGCTTATTATGCGCCAGAACGAGCTGGCTGCATGTTTGTAGATTGACTTAAAGCTCAAAATGATGCATAACATAAGCACTCTCCGTTTTGAGCATGAACAGTTCTTATTTACTGACATTTCATCTGAGGCTATACGCCGGAGGATGCGAACAGGGGATATATCAAAGGAGAAATTTATCATGAGTAATCAGCCTTACCCGTACGATCCTCAGAGGCAAAACTATCAGCCTGCTCAGCCCCCTTATGAGGGACAGCCCGTTTCGCCTGCTGACGCTAATACTGTTAGAGACGTTGATATGGGGGGTGGTGCACACGCTCAAAGTCATCACCAAAGCTATGTCGACCCTGCTGGCAATCGCATTGAGAGCAGAGAAGAAGTCTTTGAGGACAAAAATCAGAGTCGCGCCAATACCCGCTACTGGATTACTACCGTCACCTACTTTATCCTTGGTGTCCTGGAAGTGATCCTGTTTTTGCGCCTGCTCTTCCGCCTGCTCGGTGCAAACACATATAATAGCTTTATCACGTTCCTGTATAATCTTAGCCACATCTTTGTTGGACCCTTTAATGGCATCTTTAACGATCAAACTCTTGGCAGAGGTGGTGTCTTCGAGGTATCAACTATCATCGCCATGCTCGTTTACGCCTTGATCGCATGGGGTATCGTCTCCCTCGGTCGCGTTCTCTTCGCGCCCCAATTGTCCGGCCGCCAGAGTGTGATGACGACACGACGTAATCGCTATTAACAAAGGTGGAGCTAAGTTTGCTGAAGAATGAGCAAGCTCTGCTTCCTGCATGGAACCAAACATGTAGGAAGCAGAGCTTGCTCATTCGTTCCCAAGGAGGTCGCCTTCGCTTAAGCAAGCGCTTCTGGGAAGGCACATGGCGATGCCTGTTTCATACGATCCCTTTCTGGAAACCACGCCGTTTCAACGCAGGGGAGGAAAGAAAGACTGCCGCGCTTGGCAGCACTGGCACACGAACACAGCTGTTATTGTCAATAGTACCTCTTTCTCTTATCTTTGTTTTCCCACGCACATTCTGGTATAATTTGAGTATGAAACAAACACTGACCGCCAAACTCAAACTGAAGACGACGCCTGAACAATTCGCCGCCTTGCGTACAACGCAACTGGCCTATCGTGATGCGCTCAATTGTGTCAGTCGCTATGCGTTTGAGCATGGCAAGATCAGTAGCACCGCAGGCTTGCACAAAGGCACCTACCAGGATGTCCGTAGCAAAATTCACCCTGCCTTCCCAAATGACCTGTAGAGTGATGCGTGAGGTTGCGGCCAGCTATAAAGGACTCTGGACCAAAACCAAACAGAACGCAGCCGCACGCAAAGCAGGACACACGAAGAAGAGGTATAAAGGTCTGGACAAGCCGCCGACGTTTGTTTCTCCACCCTGACCTACCAGTATGGAAAAGATTATGGCTTCAAAGTGCAATCAGCAGGTCAGCATCTTGACGCTGTACTGGTCGCGTGGTCGTCTCCTATCAGGGATATGATGAGCAGATCAAATTGCTCAAAGAAGGGGCCGAAATTGGCACCGCCAAACTCTGGTATGACAAGCCACACAAGAGGTACTTTCTGCTGGTTTCTTTACGCGGTGGAGCGACCCGATCCAACGCCAGAGCAGCACACGCAGATCATTGGCGTTGATGTTGGCGTTCGCTATCTTGCCGTGACCTCCGATGACCAAGGAGAACCCACGTTCCATTCTGGCAAACAGGTCAGACACCGAGCCAACCATTACGCCAGGCTGCGCAAACGTTTGCAAAAAAAAGGCACTCGTTCCGCGACCCGTCGCTTGAAGGCGATCAGTGGACGAGAGAGACGGTTGAAAGCAAACGCCAACCACACGATTTCCCGGCGTCTTGTGCAAGAGCATCCGCATGCCCTCATCGGCATAGAACAGTTGACCCATATTCGACAACGCACGAAACGACGCACCCACAAACGCAGGAAAAATGGCAAAGGGACCGAGCGTGTTTCGGTGAAGCAACGCAAAAGCAACCGCATGTATTCGCAGTGGTCGTTTGCTGAACTGCACGGCATGCTGGCCTATAAAGCTGTGTTGAATGGCAGCATGGTCGTGCGCGTCGATGCCGATTACACGTCGAAGGGATGCCCCAAATGTGGGCATATCGATGATGCCAATCGGCCCAACAAAGGCTTGTTGTTCTGTTGTGTCAACTGTCACTATAGCTTGCATGCCGACCTCATAGGTGCGCGGAATATCGTGATGAGAACGCTTCTGGTCCGACAGGATTGGGCCAGAACGGGGCAGTTGTCAGTTGCCCCAGGATCTTGTTCGCAAGACCCGGATGTGTCGATAGCTGAAGCCAAAGCTGCACGCCTTGAAACGGTATGCAGAATTGCGGTGGATATCAGACACAAGCCCCCGCGATTTATCTGGGGGTATCTGACAATTAAACTGGCATACCCACTCCTTCGGTTAGATACTTATATAAACTTTCTTTTGATAAATAATCCCATCCCCTTTTGCATTGATCATAACATTCAACTTCAGGGGTTAAACCCAGGTGAGTCATAGTAACTTTTGAACCATTTTTTACTGGTGAAATTTCCCAAACTATTTTGGTTCCAGTCCATTCATCTCGATCTTCGTGCCAGGTTTGATCGCTACCTATTACATCCCACATAATCTTTTTACCAGGAATTAGTTCTTCGATTTTGATTTTATACCAGTCTCCATTTTTGAAACGAACGGTAAAAACATCTCCTGTTTTGGAAGAACTTCCTTCAAAATTTAATGACCACCACTTTGAGACTTGAGAGATTTTATCAACTGCTTCTTCTGGGGCAATCTGTACAGTAAGACTGCTATGATAATCTTGTCTTGGCATTTTCCAAATCCCTTCTTTCTTTGCGAAATGACTATTCTGGCCCTTTTGGCGATTACTGTTACTTGTATTATCCTCTTAGATCTGCAAGTGTTCTCTCTCTCATCTTCTTCCTCACCTCCCCAGAACCGGAAATGGCAAAGAGAGCCAGGATGCACGCTCAGATGTAAGAAAAGATGAACTATTCTAGAAAAACGGCAAGAGCTCCTCTCATGAGCCTTGCCGTTTGGGGAAATTTGGGAAGCTATTTTTACACGTGTTTATGGTGTATAATGTAGTCTATGGCTATACGAATTTTTAATGAAGCTACTTCTTCCGCCTATCGTCCACCCGCGCACTCGCTGTCTTCGACTCTCCACCACTGGCCCTCGGTAGGCTATCAGCAGCTACCAGCTCCACCTTCGGCGAGTTTCCCGTTACCGTCTTAACCGATTCAGCCATCTCTCGACTCACGATGCGTACACGATCAGGATCAAACAACAACGCCGAATCCTTGACCTCAACCTTCAATTCAAAGGTATCCAGCCCATTTCGCTTATCTACGATTATACGAAAGTTCGCGCCGGTTTCGGGAAATTTGACCAGGGCCGCTTCAACCTGGCTGGGAAAGACGATCAACCCTCGAATAGAGACGGCATCGTCACTTCTCCCCTTGATGGCTGCAATTTTGGGATGAGTGCGACCACACGACAACGCTCTTCCCACCATGTACGCGAAAGGTCACGGCTACGATAGCGGATCATCGCGGTCCCATCGGCGGAGAGCCATGTCCAGACCAGTTCGCCATCACTTCCCTCTGGCAATGGTTCACCCGTTTCAGGATCAATGCATTCAACCAGGAAGGCATCCGCCCAGGCATGCATACCATTGCGCTCCTCGCACTCACAGGTCATGCCTGGTCCCAGGAACTCTGTCATTCCAAACTCGTCATAGGCTGTGATATTGAACAGTTCCTCTAATTTCAGTCGCGTCTCCCACGGCCAGGGTTCAGCTCCAAAAAGCCCTATTTTGAGCTTTGTCTCTCTGAAATCAACGCCACGCTCACGTGCTTTGTTGCCAACATACAATCCTACCGAAGGCGTCATACACAGGGCAGTCACGCCAAAATCAAGAATGAAGTCGATCATACGATCATACTGACGGGCATCAGAACCCATAGGAATCGCCATCGCATCCATCGCCATCGCTCCATAATGGAAACCAAAACCACCCGTTGCCATGCCATATCCATAACAGTTCAAAAGCACATCGCCGGGTCGCATGCCAGTCATCCACAATTCACGTGCATTGAGGTCGGACCAGTAACCAATATCTTTTTTCGTCGCAAATACAGGTACGCTCTTTCCCGTTGTACCACTGGTCGCATGCACCTGAACGATTCCATCCGGCTTTCCCGGTGCTGTCAATGCCATCCCATAAGGATACGCTGCTCGCACCGTCTTCTTCTCCAGAAATGGCAGCTTCCGAATATCCTCTAATGCTCTAATATCCGATGGCCTGACACCTGCTTCATCGTAGAGATGGCGATAAAATTCATTCTGGAAATAGGCTCGCTCAACTATTGACTGCAGACGTTGCAACTGCAGCGCCTGTAATTTCTCTTTAGAAAGCGTCTCTATCTCTTCATTAAAAAATGTACGATCACTCATATAAAAACATATCCTCCAAGACTAGAATATTATACAAGGAAACATTGTAGGGGCGCGATTTATAAGCCCCTGCCACATATCTCACTTGCTTAAAGCGCATGGTTCGCGACTATTCTATCATGGAGGTCCAGACCCGTCCATTGAGGGTAAGGCAGGCAAGATGATATGATGAGGAAAAATTGATAGGAGTATCTTATGTCAAACAAGATACAGGCTGTGATCTGGGATATGGATGGTGTCATCCTCGATAGTGCAGAGGCTCATCTCCTGGCGTGGCATCGTATGGCGCAAGATGATGGACTTCCCTTTACTGATACACAATTCTGGGCAACATTCGGGCGACGCAACGATGAGATCATTAATCTGCTCTGGGGTCCTCTTGCGCAAGAGAAAATGCAGGAGATGGCAGATCGCAAAGAGCACTATTTTCGTGATGCTGTACGCACGACGGCAACCGCTTTACCAGGAGCGATTGAGTTGCTCAGCGAACTACACGATGCTCACTATCCACAAGCTCTGGCCTCTTCCGCTCCTGTCGCCAACATAGAGTTGATCAGTGATGTACTTGGCCTGAACCGTTACCTCGATGCCCTGGTCTCTGGCGAGACGGTTCCACATGGCAAACCTGCGCCCGATATTTTTCTAAAAGCGGCTACTACTCTGGGCGTAGCCCCCGCTGTCAGCCTGGTGATTGAGGATGCTGTTGCTGGAGTTGAGGCAGCACATGCGGCTGGCATGCGCTGTATTGCGGTTGCGGGAGAGCGGGATCTGCCGGGCCTACGTGCTGCCGAACTTATGGTTACGAGCCTGACGGAGGTCAATCTGGCGCGTATCCAGTCAATTGCTTGACAAGCCAGGATGTGAATGGCACAATACAGCCACATCGCTCGAGGAGGTGTAGGGGCTCCGGTGGGTCTCACCGTCTTCAAAACGGCTGGGGGGTCGCTCGGCGCGGTCCCCGGTGGGTTCGACTCCCATACGCCTCTGCCTATAATCAGTGTTGGATCAGCGTGATTTTGCCATTTTACCATTGGGTTTTGCAGAATCTGCAAAACTATGCTTCCTATTCCTCATAAATCTCCAATGAATTTAGTGTTGGATTTAACACCTGGATAGCATCCTGCATTGGCTTGTTTAAACCTGAACTTGCTTGTAGCCCATCTCAGCGTCTATATAAACTGGGCCAATACTTGCAAGAGCTAGGGGGCTTGCCGAAAGCATATTTCGAAGAATTTCATACGCCTGCATACATGGCGTACAATGAGTTCATTGATCGCGGAATTGGAGGAGCGGCTCCGCAATAGAGAGGAACCTCTTCCAGCATTCTGGCTGCAAGATGCGAGAGCTCTCGTTGCAAAGGCTCGTGAGAGTGCATTGGTACCAGTCACAGACCTGTATGCCCTCAATGGTGGATCGGAAACTCTTCAACACTTGCTAGTCCAATTTGGGCAAATGCTGACATACTGGCCAGCAATGTTGAAGACCGCACGTCACCTACGGACCGAGGGATATCGTTTGGCCCAGCCACTTTGAGATGGTAGTATCCCTGGGCTAAACCTGATATTATGGAATGGTCATACACTCAGAAACGGTAATGTAGAGTAAAACCGTAAATTCTGCTAGCGTATTGTACCCAGGCTGTAGCGTTTCAAGTGGGCATATATGTGCCTGTTTTAATGAGAAAGGCAGCAAGCATTTATGAATAGACCGGTAGGACTTCAACAAAAGCTGGCATGGTCTCGTACCTTTTCAGAGGCTACCATATCTTATTTCGAATTGCACGTAGTACGAAAGCTACAACTCGGCACTGGGACTAATATACTGGATGGATGGTTTAACACCGATATTTCTCCAAGGGCTGGTGTCTTTTTCCTTGACTCGACAAAGCCTTTTCCTTTCGTGGATGCTACATTTCACTATATTTTTTCAGAGCACCATATCGAGCATCTTTCCTATGCTCAGGGATTCTTTACTTTGCAAGAGTGCTATCGGGTCTTACTACCAGGAGGTAAAATACGCATAGCCACCCTCAACCTTGAGGTACTTCTCAATCTCTATACAGAAACTCCAAGCGATCCCCAAACGCTATATCCGCTTTATTATGGACAATTTTCTGCCGGGAGCACATGGCTCTGAAGCTGCATTTGTCATCAATAACGCATTCCATAATTGGGGACACCAGTTCTTGTATGATCGTACAACACTGCAAACTGCTATGAAGGAAGTTGGATTTGTTGATGTTACCTGCGTGCTGCCTGGAGAAAGCAATGATAAGCAGTTGCACGGCATAGAGAAGCATGGTGAATTTATCGGCGATGAGGAAATGAATTGCTTTGAAACACAGGTATTGGAGGGAAGGCATCCATAGTAAAGGGAGCAAGGCAATTTAGAAGCTCTGGCAATGAAAAATAAATGGTGGAGTACATGATCCATGTCTACTTCACAAAAAAGTGTGCTTCCCTTTGGAGGGTACAAGAATAAGTCATGCGTGCTCTTGACTTACAACAGAATATATGGCATGATTTTAGTGCAAGGAAGCAATCAATCGTACGCCAGTCTCTACTGCACAGGGACAGGTGGCTTCATAGGGTATAACAATTGTAATGCATATGGAAGTTATTGCAACACTTGGGGCGGTAGACACCAATACAGTTATGTTTGTGATAACTAACTACCCCTTTCTTTAGTTGTTAAATTGAGCATTCTGGGATGTAGATGCCGCCGCGACCATTTTGAGTTATACGACGAGATGGACCCATGTGCGGTTAGAATGACGGCTCTATCTGCCAGAAGAGTGTGGGTGGGAGCATCTGCAGCAAGCATTCCTATCATTAGAAACATACATACAAGCCGATTTAACCAAAAGACTTACGAGATACTTATCGCAAATGGAGGGTTGGCTTAAGGCCCCCACTGTAAAGAGTCGCCACTCGCGGTTGAGGAGAAGCCTTGTTCTGAGCGAAAAACCTCCTGCTTTTATTGTACTCAGGAAGAAGCCTCATCAGGAAAAAAGAAAAATCTATGCCGAGTGTTCTCTCACGGCAACAACAAAGAGTAAAGCATTCTCTGATGCAACCGGTCATCATGCTCTCGGCCTGGCAGTTACGACGAACATGGTTCTTGCTTCCATTCATCGCCCTTGGCATGATCGCTGCTGTGGTGATTGTTTGTACTCTCCCGCTGCTCTCCAATGTGATGACGACTGCGAGTCTCCGCAATACGCTCTCTGCAACTCCAGAAAGCAATGAGCTTGCCGTGTACGCAGGAGATCCTGGAATATCAACCGCAATTGTACAGGCCGCATCCAACGAGTTTGCTCCTCTCTTTCGCCGCTACCTGGGAAACACCGTCCAGCAGATACAATTTTCGACAACCATCAATGATTTTTCCTTTTCCCCTCAGCGCCAGAATAGCCTCCTCGTCACCTATGGGACGGCAATGCAACAGGCCGCAAGCCATTTCGGAAAGGTTGATGGTCACATTGCGCATCTGACCAACCAGCCTGCACACGACATTGAGGTCATGATGACACCCGCTACCGCGAAGCAACTCGGAATGCGTCTTGGTTCAACCTTCTCCCTTTCGTTTTCCTATTTTACCGCAAATCCCGCCACGACTGATACCGAGCCACCCTTGTACTCGACGACGCTTACCGCGCATCTTGTTGGACTGTTTCAAGTCACATCACGCACCATTGGCTACTGGCACGGAGACGACTTCAGCCCTCTTCCACTCACAATTAAGAGGGCGGCGATTCAATATCAGGAGGCAATTGTTGTCCCTGAAGACGCGGTGCTGGCTTTTTTTGACCATTTGAGGGCGCTTCATCAATCTGATGCAATCTACTCCCTCTCTAATAGCGGCTATGCATTCGCCTGGTATTACCAATTTCTCCCTTCCCACCTGACGGGAAATGACCTCACCCCACTCATCAACGGGATCACTGGTTTACAGTCAACGATGAACAGCCTGTACGGTGATTTACAAAGTGATCCGTCGACCCCTGCAACCTATCCTTATCTGAGCAGTCTGGGGCTTTCTGGCTCCGTTTTGAGTTCACCAGGGCAACCTGGCTCTCTCGAATTGCTGCGGGAGCGCGTTGATGTGGCCCGTATTCCCGCCAGCGTTTTTACCTTGCTGATTCTCTCGCTCATCCTGTTCTTTGTGAGTTTGATGATCGCCTTGTTGGTTGATCGTCAACGAGAGGTGATCGCGCTGTTGCAAAGTCGTGGTGCAAGCGGTGGACAAATTTTTGGGGCGGATTTCCTCCAAAGTGCCATCCTGTGCCTGGTCGCACTCCTCGTAGGAATTCCGCTGGCGATCGCTACAACGCTTTGGCTTGCAGGGCACATCTTACCTGGCAACGAGCGAGATGCGCTCGATGTCATTACGACACACCCTTTCCAGGTGATAGTGGCCATGCTCCCCTATGCCCTCATCATCATCGTCATTGCGCTTCTCACGACGGGACTTTCCCTCTTTTCCGCGGCTCATCTGGATGTGCTCTCGCAGCGCCGAGCCGCTGCTCGTAGTAACACACGACCAGTGTGGCAGCGCTTCAACCTTGATCTGATCGCAGGTGCTCTTGCTTTCCTTGGATATGGGATCTCCTTCTATGTGACAAGCATTGGTACGGTCCTTCAAGGAGATGCCCGCATACTGATCGCTACCCCGTTATCCATCCTTGCACCATTCTTTCTCGTGCTGGGCTGCCTCCTCCTTTTCTTTCGTCTTTTCCCTGTCCTCTTACAGTGGGGGGGCCATCTGGCAGAGCGGAGCCGAGGGGCGGTTTCGTTACTTGCATTCGCCCATGTCGCTCGCTCACCGCGCCAATCCTTGCGGATGGCCTTGTTACTTGCCCTTGCGACGGCTTTTACCTTTTTCACATTCGTCTATGGTGCAACAGAGGCACAACATATTCAGGATATTGCCACGGCTGAAACCGGCGCAGACTTTAGTGCGCATGTGTCTGCCAACTCCTCTTCGCTTTCACAAATCGTGCGCCAGTCCAGCACCATCCCAGGCGTTCTCTCAGCCAGTGCAGGTTCTGCTGATCAGGGATCTGGCGGCCATGCGGATCTGGCGATGGAAATTCGTGCAGTTGATCCAGTGAGCTTTGGGCAGACAGTGCGATGGCCCTCACCGCAAGCATATCTCCAGGCCTCTCCACTCCTGGCAAAGCTGGCTTCGCAGCAGCACGTTGCGCTGGCTTTCGATGTCGTACCGGTTATCGTGGATCAGACGACCGCCGATGCCCTGCTCCTTCAGGTTGGCTCGACATTTACCATCAACGTCAACAATGTGTCTCCCGGAGTGATGCATTGCCTTGTAATCGGTGTGATGGACCATATTCCAACCGTTAATACGCTCACGGCCTCGGTCACGACTGGGGGCGTCCTGGCTGATTATCAAACGTACCTTGCTGTTTTCGAACAAGATGTGAAACGGAACTCGCCTCTCGTGAATCCAATCGATCCACCTGTCTTCAACCAGGTCTGGCTCAATACTAAAAGTGATGCGACTTCGTTAGAAAGCATCCGTGCAGTATTGAAGAAACCAGCATCTCCCTTTACCCAGGTTGTCGATCGGTATCAGATCCTTGCGACGTTACAATCCGATCCACTCTATCTCATCCTTGTTGGAGTCCTTGGCATTGGAACAACGACGGCAGTGCTGCTGGCATTGATTGGAGACCTCCTGGCTTCGTGGGTAAGTGCCCATACACGCATCGTCCACTTTGCCTCATTGCGAGCCATTGGTGCCTCATCCCAACAGATTGCCCTGGTGTTTCTATGGGAACAGGCCATCGTCTATATAACTGGTCTCGTCTTGGGAGTAGGATTTGGAACGCTGCTGGTGATATCCGTGCTTCCTCAACTCACATTTACCAATAGCAACGTGGACCTCACGGCTCAACAATTTTTTGCGTTACAATCGGCGCTCGCTGCACAGTTGACCATTCCACCATCATTGTTTGTGGCACTGCTGGCACTTCTCTGCATTTGTGGCCTGACCCTGATCACAATGGTGCGTATCGTAATGCTGCCTCTTCTCAATCAAACGCTCCGCTTAAACGAAGATTAGGGATATGAGCTTCATCCATTTTTGTGTATCCCTCGCAGCGTTCGTGCTCAGCTGTAGCGTATCTAGAACGTGGAATTCCCCCGAAGCCTGATGTCTCTGCAGACAGAGAAGAGAATGAAAATGAGATAGAATAGGAGTGAGGCCAAGAGGCAGAGATCGACCAAATTTGGTGTGTCAAACCCGTCCCCGAAGCTGATCTGGGTGCGTCCAGCAGAGCTGATTGTCGCCTGGTCGCGTAGACCTGAGCACGCATAGGAATTTTGTGTCTTACTCCGCACCCCCTGTTGGCCTTTCCGAAGAAGGAGAATGTTTCACGAGATCCAGAGACCCACGGGATGCGCAACGAGATGCATTATTGGCTTAAGAGCATCCTTCAGTGCTCTCAGGTTTCCACAAGGCAGAGGTATTTTTGCGTTCCTACCAGAAAAAAGTGAGCGCATGAAAGAGCCTGTGGAGCCATTTCAATGAAGTGTGCATCTCGTTGCGCATCCCGTGGGAGTACGATGGCATTGTCCTTCGTTCAAAGAACCCTTCCCCTAATGATCAAGGAGGTGTGGTGATCTTGGGGGTGAAAGACAAGACTGGAGAACTTATGGGACTCAAAGAAGATGCAGGTCGAAAACAAGATGCCATCCGTAACATGATCCGCGCCACCGTGGTTCCTGAGATCGATGTTCGTTTTGAGAAGTGTGAAATAGAGCATCGTATCATTCTTGCCATTTATGTAGACAAAGGGCATTCTCCTCCGTATGGATTGAATCCAACGAAACCAGCGTACTACGTGCGAAGAGGTGCTACGACGTTTCCTGCACGCCAGGAAGAGGCGCATGCCCTTGCCCGATCCGATCTTGGAGGTTCTCCCTTGCCATCGTCGATCTCCCCGAGAGGTCTTTATGACTATGGTACTGGCGGATAGTAGTCGTCATACTGTGGATATGAACAGACGTGCAGAGAAAGAGAGGAATCACTGGGCTGTACAGCTTTGGTACTCTTACCATAAGAACTTTTCCACACCTATTGCATTCTGACATTTCCTTTCCTATACTTGCTCTGGTATTGCTAATGGAAAGTAAACAAAAACATTTGTGCCCGCTCATTCGCGGAGAAAGTTGTGTACTCTATGTATCCGCCGCTGAAGCATTATGTGTATGTGTCCGACACGAAGGTTGATATGTACTACGCGCAAATTCCCTCACCATTGTTAGCAGGAATTGCTGCTGAGTTGACAATAGATCTAAAAGTATTAGGTTCAGGGGTGAGCACTACACTCAAAAAAGAACAGGTTGAGAAGACCCGCTATGATAAATTACACATGGTAGTGAAATATCTGGAAGAACATAGATCTTCAGACATTGGGTGGATTGACGCCCCTTTGACCTATTTTAAAGGCACGCTCTCTATGTATTGGGGAAAGCTTCCGACCAGAGACAACACCAAGATGGTGCTCTTTGCAGGAGCAACGGAACAGACCTTGCTCGCATTAGGTGGCTCGGCTTATCACGTCATCGGAAAAGTAAGTGATGTAACTATTGGCGAGCCCTCATCTGATCTTCCCTCCCTTGTCGATATTCTTGGCGAAGAACTTCAGTTAAAGCTACGTTCGCCCGATCGAGAAGACTTTTATGATGAAGATGCCGCATTAAACGCTATTGAAGTGATGACACGACAGATGAAAGGAATAGCTCAGCCCCTTGAGTTTCTAGCAAAAAGGCTTGCATATGATCCTAGTAGCTTGACTCACGGCCGTATTCGCCGGAGAGCGAAAAATGTGCTATTTGGGACGCCAATATATATCGCGTTAACTGAGTAATCCCTCCTACTAGACTTGCTGCTGAGCAAGAAGGCAGTTATGAAGAGGCGTCGAGATGTTCAATGTACTTTTTCCACGCTAACAGTTCTTTGGCGTACTTTTTCTACGATGACTGTAGAGTCATTCCACGATGACAGTGTGCCATTTAGCTGCTTGACGCTCATTCTATTCCACGCTTATAATAGACGGCACATTCCCTCCGTAGTCAACATTCCTGGACTCTTAAAAATTGTAGAAGACGGTCAATATCTCACAGTAGATGGTAGCCAGGGCCACATTGTCCTGGAAGAGGGTAGCAAAAAACTTGACTGATCCTATATAAACCAGCGAATAATTTCTTCATAAGTAGCACCGAACCAGAGTAAGCATTCCCCAGCAGATTGTGCTCATCGCATTGAAGTTCAGCCTGTATGCAGAATACATCAAGAGCCATAGTCTCAGTATGCAGCATTAGCTCAAGAGTGCGCGAGGGAAGTGGGAGAAGAAATGGTGGATCTGTTTCAGAATGACCGCGATCTAAACATTTCCTGAGTATCTCCAAACAGAATGGCTGTGCCTCAAAGAGGCAAGTCTGTCCATCACGAGAATAAGAAAAGATATTACGCTGGCAAGTTACCTAACATCTGCTATACTGTTAGGTAACCGATACATAAATGTATTGGAACAAGGAAGTGAGATCATGGCTCAGAATCACCCTACTGTACAAGAAGATAGGCTCGTTTATCAACTGGACGGACGAACGCAACAGATCATGCTCGAGACTTCCGAGTGGTATGTGTGGCTCGGCGTAGCTTCAATGTTCACCTTTCGCAGTCCCATCGGCACCTTCACAGCCCGCAAGGAACGCGCGGGCAATAAGCGCGGCGGATGGTACTGGAAAGCCTACCGCAAGCACAAAGGAAAGCTCTTCTCGACCTATATTGGCAAGTCGGCATCATTGACGATTGCACATCTATACATAGTTGCGGCACGCTTGAACAGAGAGGATGGTCTCACGAAGAGCCAGATGATACACGTCCATACTCCTGAAGATTCTTCTCTTCCTGCTCTTTCACCTGCTACCCCTGTGCGAATTCCACACGTGGAACAGATCTCTCATCAAGCGAACATTCATTTCTTTCATCTCCCTGCCCAACTCACTCCACTCGTTGGGCGCGAACAAGATATAGCCCAGGTATGTGCGTTACTCCGACGTTTCGAGGTGCGCTTCTTAACTCTGCTAGGCCCTGGAGGTGTGGGCAAAACGCGCCTGGCACTTACAGCAGCGAGAGAACTCTCCGACAAGTTTGCTGATGGGGTGGTGTTTGTCTCGCTTGCTCCCATTCGTGACCCTCATCTCGTGATATCCGCCATTGCACACGCGCTCAAGCTCCGCCAGGGAACACCAGAGAATGTGCAACACTTCTTACGCGACCGACACCTGCTACTGGTCCTGGATAACTTTGAGCAGGTTGCAAGTGCCGCTCCTCAAATCGTGGATCTGCTGCTAGCCTGCCCTCAAGTGAGGACACTCATTACGAGCCGAGTTGCGCTTCGTATACAAGGTGAACACGAATTCCCTGTCCTCCCACTCTCGTTCCCCGATCTTCGCATGCTTTCCCAGATACCAGCAGATGATATTCTTGACCGCTACGCAGCAATTACACTCTTCATACAGCGTGCACAGGCACTGCTCCCACAATTCCGGCTCACTTCGGAAAATGTGCATACCATCGCAGACATCTGCATTCGACTAGATGGACTGCCGTTAGCGATAGAGTTGGCCGCCGCTCGCATTAAACTCCTGCCACCACAGGCACTATTCGTGCGTCTCTCCCAACGCCTCTCAGTCCTTACCGACGGAGCGCGAACGCTGCCTGAACGACAGCGAACCTTGCGCAACACGCTTCAGTGGAGCTACGACCTCTTGAATGCTGCTGAGCAACGACTCTTTCGTCATTTATCAGCCTTTGTTGGTGGCTGCACCCTGGAAGCAATTGCGGCGGTCTGCTGCGTAGAAGGAAGGGATCAGACCTCAGATGTAATGAACCACGTCTCCTCACTACTCGATCACAGCCTGATCTGCCAGACGAAGCAGGAAGGCGAGGAGCCACGATTGGCAATGCTGGAAACGGTTCGAGAGTATGCGCTGGACTGCCTGGAGGAAAATGGTGAAACTGAGGACATTCAGCGCACCCACGCGCTGTACTACCTCACGCTGGCTGAAGAGATTGCACCACATGTGAAAAGGGGAGGACAACAGCTTCGATTGCTGGGAAGACTTACAGAGGAGCAAGAAAACCTGCGAGCAGCACTTGGCTTTCTCGTTGAACACCGGGAAGCAGAACTGGCTGTGCAGTTGAGTGGAGCACTGTGGTGGTACTGGGTCAACCGTGGCTACTTCAGCGAGGGACGCGCCTTTCTTGCAGCATCTCTCGGACTGCCCCACAAAGGCAAGCGTACACGAGCGCGAGCTAGAGCCTTGTGCGGTGCGGGAGAATTAGCTCTGCGTCAGGGGAACTATCAAGTTGCTACTGCTTTGCTTGAAGAGAGTGTCGCCAGCTACCAAGAATTGGGAGAAACACGTGGTCTTGCCGAGGCTCTGCTACATCTGGGACTCTCACTGGTCTATTTGCAGCGATTTTCAGAGGCCCGTACACTAATTGAACAGAGCATCGTCCTGAGTCGTGAAACGGACGATACATGGTTACTCGGGCATGCGCAGGACAGTTTGTCACGGCTGGCCTGGGAACAGGGCGATATCGAAACGACGCGCGTCCTCGCGGAGAAAAACCTGCAACTGGCTCCACAATTCAGCGATATACGAGCGCAGATCAGTCCCCGCAAGCTCCTGGCAACGCTTGCGCTCGTTGAAGGAGACTACAGCCGAGCAGCAGACCTTGCCAGTCCCTGCTCACCATCTCCCAGGAGGTGAGTGACCGAGAATCCGAGTTCAGCGCACTCTCTACACTCGGAACCGTCGCATTGCGGCAAGGTCATCATGTACAGGCACATGCCCTATACAACAGATGTTTGAACGTTGCTTCCGAAATCGGTGGTGCCCGCAATAGCAGCATGGCACTCGCTCGTCTGGGAGAGATTGCCTACGAGCAGGGCAACTATGCTCTGGCGACCGAGCACTATCGAGAGAGCCTCTCCCTCGCAGGTGCATTCGAGGATAAAGAAGTCGCTGGAGTAACATTCCTCGGGTTAGCACAGGTCGCGAAAGCCGAAAAGCACTACTGGCGAGCGGCGCATTTGCTTGGAGCAGCAAATGCGCGAATAAACACACGCACCGACCTGGATGCGCTCGCCCACGTAGCATATGAGCGTGACATAGCGGCCCTGCGAACCTACCTGGGTGAAGAGGCATACATGCAGGCATGGGATGCAGGGAGCAGGATGACACCAGAGCAGGTACTCAGCATACCAGAACCGACGCAAACCCCGACGCTCAACATGTCACTGATGTATCCTGATAAACTCACCGAACGTGAAGTGGAAGTATTGCGCCTCGTCGCCAGTGGATTGACCGATGCCCAGGTTGCCAAACAGTTCGTTATTAGTCCACGCACCGTCCAGGGACACGTACGCTCTATCTACAGTAAGATACAGGTTAATTCACGCAGTGCTGCAACACGATACGCGATTGAGCACAAACTTATTTGAACTATTACCCACCTGTCTTCTTCTCGCTTCGCTTAAAACTGCTTGAGAAGCTTCTATCCCAATCTCGAAAACAGGTAATGCCAATACGTAATTCTGCCGATACAGATACCTTGCCGAGTCCGGTACACTCTGAACAGAAAGACGTTCACGTTAGTAAACAAGGAGTTAAACCTATGATAACAGAACAAGATAAGCATGCCGCTCGCCGTATCAGTGAGGAACTCTTCAACCAGGGCAACTTGAGCGTAGCCGATGAGCTGATCGCGCCAAACGCAGTCGATCATAATGAACCGGAGGGAACGGACTGCCGTGAGCACTTCAAGCGCGTCGTCAGCATGCTGCGGAGTTCATTTCCCGACCTGCACCTGCACATTGAAGATGTGATTACCGACGAAGAGAAGGTAGCCATGCGTATCACGATGACTGGGACTCATAGTGGCCCTGGCGCATTCGCTGGTATTCCTCCTTCTGGCAAACGCTTCCAGATCCAGCAAATGCGCTTTGCTCGCTTCGCAAACGGCCAGATGACAGATAGTTGGGCCGTCATAGATATGCTCGGGTGGATGCAGCAACTCGGTGTCATTCCTGTTCACGGGAGTGGCGAAGCGCTCCTCCGAGGGCAATGAGGAAGGAAACAATTGTACTTTTTCGGCCTTTTACAACGCGTCGAGGCGAGAAAATCATTAGCCAGATATGCTTACAGGTAAATGCCCTTGCGCCTGTCTCTCACCAAAAAGCACACGTGCAGCGGCTAACAGGGCTGGTCTGGTATATTCGTAGGTGACAAGATACGTATGCAACTGCGGATATGCCAGCAGATCATAGGGATTGCGCACAGCTATGCCAATCACGCGTCGTCCGGTAGAGACAAGAAATTGTACAATCTTCGCCTGCTCCTCATCCAGGTGGGCGTTCACTGTCGCTACAATGAAAATATCGGTCTCCCCTGTTGCCCCCAATACCTCCTGATAATTCTCTTTAGGAGCAACAGGTAGGATGTTCACATTATTATGATAGTGCCGAATGATCTCTAGCAGTATTTTATCAGAGTAATAACGATCCTCCACCATCGTCGCTGTATTGCGCTGTGGGGAAAGTATCACAATATTCTCGCCAGCCTCCAGGTGCAACGGCAATAACGCATCCTCATTGCGCACCAGCGTTGTGGATAGTTCATAGGCTCGATTCTGTAATTGTGCGTGCGCTTCATAATCAATATTGGTAGTAGCATCATCCCAGGAAAGATAGCGTGCTTTAAGATCCAAAATACGCTCTGCGGCCTGCTGCACCACGGATGGAGAAAGCGTGCCAGCCTGCACAGCGTCCTTTATAGCCTCGAAGCTGCCCTGCTGTAGTGCATAGTGGTGCGACACCAACACCAGATCGGTGCCAGCCTGCAACGTCATCACGGCTGAGGCTTCCGTGCCAAATATATCTGAAACAGCATGCATCTCCAGGCAATCAGAGATTATGACGCCCTTGTATCCAAGCTTCTCGCGCAACAATCCCTGTATGACAGCGGATGAGAGCGTTGCAGGCAGAGGATCATTTTGGGTGAGCGCGGGAAAATTCACATGGGCGATCATCACACTTTCAGCTCCAGCCTCAATGCCACTTCTGAATGGCACCAGTTCCACTGTGTTCAGCCGTTCAAGGGTATACGGAATAGTAGGTAACGCCAGGTGCGAATCTACGGCAGTATCACCATGACCAGGAAAATGTTTTAAACAGGCAATAACTCCTGCGTCCTGATATCCTTTCACCATCGCAGAGCCTAGACGCGCAACTTGGTGCGCATCTGCGCCAAATGAACGCACACCGATCACTGGATTGGCAGCATTATTGTTTACATCGACTACCGGAGCCAGGTTCATGTTGATACCCAACGCTTTGAGTTCACGCCCGGTTGCCAATGCTACCTCAGAAGCAATCCTCTCTGAGCCAATAGCTCCCAATGCCATATTACCCGGAAAGAGTGTCGCCGCCTCTCCCATCCTCTGTACAATACCATTCTCCTGGTCAATTGCTATGAGCAATGGATGGGTATGTCCTGCCTCTCGTGCCGCCTTCTGCAAACTACGCGTTAATGCAAGCACCTGCCCAGCATCACGGACATTGCGGGAAAACAGAATAATATTTCCAATGAAGTACTGTTGAATCAGGTCGACTACTTCCTGCGATGCAATCGTTCCCCTGAAACCCACCATCAATGTCTGCCCAATCTGCTGCTCCAGCGTCATGCCATGCGTATAACTCATATATTTCCCTTTGCTTTATAAGATTGGTAAAATAGGATATCGATTATATTGCACCTCTATGGCAGCAATTGTTCGCTGCATCGTCTTTTGGAGACGAAGTACGGTGTTACACTGATGGAGGCTGATCAGGAGATAGAGGCTGGCCTGGCAAGCAATAAAGACGCCCAATTGCTGAAGGTTGTTCCCAGCCACGTGCATAGCAGCAGAAATTACCTTTGTGCCAGCATGTTGTCCTCGCGCATTAATATCTTCGGTAAATCCCGTCAGGTGTATCAACTAAAGTGGTATACTTGGCATGTTGTATATACCACTATACCCAAGAACAATCATTTCATATTTTTGCGTTCCTGTCAAGTGTACGCCAGATGGGGATGTAGTTCATTATTTGCGGGGCGCACGGGCTTGTTCGATCTGCACACGGGCTTGTTCGCTCCGCTCACTGCGCCCCTACAGTTGCGCAAAAAGTCGAGAAAGGATACACCTCTGCCGCTTCCAGTGGAGGAAAGTATGCCGATAAAACTTGTAGAGGTCAAGTGGAAATGCAGCAGGGAAAGTAAAAAGGAGCAATAATGCGTTTTATGTTACGTGGTGCTCGTATCATTGATGCGGCAATGGATATCGCTCGTGGCACCATAGGTATCAATGGTGCTCGTATCGATTCTGTTGAATATGAAGATGATGCGCTTGACTCTCAGCATACTATCGTTGATGCGCGAGGTATGATCATCATGCCCGGATTTATCGATGTACATACACATGGCGGGGGGGGCTATAATCTGCACACCACAAGTGTAGATGAAATTCGAGACTATGCACGCTGGGTACCTGAAACTGGCGTCACTTCTTTTCTGATTGCTGTAGTGGGTGTGCCAGGCTCCATCCCGAAGCAGCAATTACAGATAGCCGTCGATGCAATTAATACGCATGTGGCGGGGGCCGAACCGCTGGGTATTCATCTGGAAGGGCCGTATATTAATGTGGCAAGACGTGGAGCGCATCCTCCGGCGTGGTTGCGTATGCCTGCTGAGGCTGAAACCGAAATATTGCTTGAGCTAACTGATGGACATCTGCGCCTCATAACTGTGGCACCTGAGCTACCAGGAGCCGGAGCCATGATAGGCCGCCTTGTGGATGCAGGCATCACCGTGAGCATGGGCCATACCGATGCCACGTATGAGCAGGCGAAAGAAGCTATAACGCAGGGAGTTACGCATGTTACCCATTGTTTTAACGCGATGCGGCCCTTGCTTCATCGTGCACCAGGTCCATTGGCAGCGCTTGCTGAGGCCGATTGGGTGAGTGGGGAACTCATCGCCGATGGTGTGCATGTTCTTCCACCAGCGATGAGCGCACTGGTGAAGTTACTGGGACCGGAGCGCACCATCGTGATTACTGATGCACTGGCTGGAGCTGGTCTTTCCAATGCCACGTTCGATTTCGCAGGGCAAGTTGCGCATGTTGTTCACGGCGCGGCTCACCTTGAGGATGGCACTCTTACTGGTAGTGTCTTAACTATGGACCAGGCGCTGCGCAACGTCTTGCTCATGACGGGTGTCTCACTCCAACAGGCTGTGGGCATGTTGACGCTCAACCCTGCTCGCTCAGCACAGGTTTCGCAGCGGAAAGGACGCCTGGAGATTGGCTACGACGCCGATTTAATCATCTTCGATCAATCGATGACTTTACAGGCCACTCTCTGTCGTGGAGAAGTGGCGTTCGCAACCAACGAGTGGAGCGAACGCCTCACGGGCTTGTAAACGGCTCATGGGCTCCGTAAACGTGGTCCCATACGCATGAAGGCTATGTGATAGGAGTCATCGAACAGGGCGCAGAGCAGTTTGCCTATCGTAGGCGTCAACACATCGCGCCAGTCGGAAGCATTGTGTTTATCAATCCTGGAGAAATGCATACCAGTTCGTCCGCAGCCGAACACGGTTGGACCTATAGGACGCTCTACCCATCCATCGAGCTATTACAGCGTGCTGCCTCTGATCTCACTATGCCTATCAGATACAAACACGGATCATGCATGCGAAGCACATGTTAGGTATGGGTTTGCCATGCGTAAACACAGCAATATCTGTGGGCTTTGCGGACCAGAGCCACTTTACTAGAAATACCTGAACAATGGGAATGCTATTGAGCCAGTCAAAATAGCTATCACGTCGATTTCCACAAACTGTCCTGGATAGCCGTGTGGGAAGACTCCAGGCAGTGTGCTTGCTTCACAGCAGGGAAGCCATCATTGCCCTGACCGCTTCCAGTTCATCATCGTTGATGGTGTGACCCATGTGGGGATAGAGCCGGGCAGTAACCGTCCCTCCCTGCTGCCGAAGGACCTCCGCTGAAAACTGGACACGTTCTTTGGGAATATGTATATCCCGATCGCTACATCCTAGAAAGATGGGCGTACCTTGTAGAGAGCCGGGATAGTCACGCTTCGTACCATCGGGACCAATCAAGCCACCGCTTAACCCGGCGACACCACCATAAGCGTTGTGCATTGCGAGACGCGAATTCAAGTGATAGACACGCACCCTGCGAGAACCCGAGCAGAATTGTGCTGCTCACGCCCAATGCCTGCATCCGTCAAGCGTTCAAAGAGTGCTGCAATAACCGCGAGTCCAGAAGAAATTCCTGGTTCGTTGCTTGCAAGAGGAGCAAGAAAGCTATTTGGATACCACGAATTCTCGGCTGCCTGTGGTGCAAGATAGGTAAAGCCGGGTTGATTTACTTCGGTAACCAGGTTCAGGATATCTTCTGCCGATGCGCCACGTCCATGGATCATGATCATGCCCGCTTTTGCACGCTCAAGTGGTTCACCTGCGGTCAGCACAGGCTGTCCCTGGTGCGGTCCAATTATGTTGTGACGTTCCATTCTATACTTGACCTCCAATCTGATCACTCTCATTATCATTGCGACCAGCATTCTCCTCTGGCACATGAAGCGGTAGGAGTGCCTTCTCGATCTGCGAACGATCCGTCTCCAGCCAGGGTGGAAGCTTGAGGTGTGTTCCTAGTTGCTCTATAGGCTCATCAATGGAGAAGCCAGGAGGATCGGTAGCGATTTCAAAAAGGACGCCGCCCGGTTCGTGGAAGTAGATCGAATGAAAGTATTGACGGTCCAGCACAGGAGTTACATCGTTACTATGGGTGAGTAGATGTTGACGCCACATGAGTTGATGCGCATCATCTTCTGTGCGCCAGGCAACGTGATGAACAGTACCTACGGCGATCCTCCCACGGGGCTGATTGGGCAGGCTCAATACATCGACGCGGGCACCAGGACCACCATCCCCTACCTCGTATCTGAAGCGATTGCCTTCTTGCTGGAGCAGGCGAAAACCAAGCACATCAATGAGCATCTTCGCAGTGCGCTCCTGATGAGTCTCCGCCAGCGTGACACTGGAGAAACCTCGAATGGCATACTCTTCCGGTACGGGTCCCTGTTTCCAGGCGCTCTGTGGTTGTACTTCCTGATGGGCAACGAGTTCTAACGAGAGTCCATGCGGATCGAAGAAGGAGAGCACCTGCTCATTGAAACGAGGAGTCGGACCCGTGAGCGCGACGCCGTATCCAGTTAGTCGCTCAACCCAGTACTCGAGTGCAGTGGCCGGGATAGAGAAAGAGATATCAACAATCTGACCTGTCCCTCTGCGACCATTTGGAGCGCCGGGCCAGGGAAAGAACGTTATGATGGTGCCAGGTGTTCCTCCCTCATTGCCATAGTAGAGATGATAGGTACCGGGATCATCAAAGTTGACGGTTTGCTTGACGAGTCGTTGCCCCAGGACACGGGTATAAAAATCGACATTTTGCTGAGGATCTCCCACGATGGCCGTGAGATGGTGAAAACCAGCAAGAGTATTGTTCTCCATAAATTCCTCCCAGGTGATCTCTCACCTTTCCAGCATCTTCGCTAGACGCCATGAACAAGAAGAATGTTGGAGATGGCCGAGCGATGGCGTATACCTTTGATCGCCGAGTACTCCGGCGAATCATACCACACTTTAGCTTGCTCGACGCTCGGAAACTCAAGGATGATGACGCGCTTCGTCTTCCAGTCGCCCTCTAGCGTCTCAGGTCGACCTCCACGCACCAGGAATTTCCCGCCGTACTGCTCAAGAGTCGCCGCCGTTTGTTGCGCGTACTTCTGATATTCGTCGGGGTCTGTGATTTCGATATCGGCCACGATATATCCAGCCATGATAGCCTCCTCTTACATCTAGATCAAAACTGCACCGGGGTAGTCTTTCATTCAAACCGTTGCAACGCCATTGGCTAAAGGGGCCAATGTCATCTCCGAATGCGATTGCCCCTTTGGCGAATGCAATTCTTATGAAGTAAAGATGCTTTGTGGAAGGAATGCACTTACCAACCAGTTGGGCATATCAACTACTTCACAGAGCTTTAGATCAACGGCTACACTACAAAGCATGTAGGCATCAGTACGTGAAAGGCCATAGGTGTGCTGTAAATGCGCTATCATATGCCGGACCGCATTGCGCGTAGCCTCAACCATATCTGGTCCAATGCCATCAGTTGCATAATATGGCCCTATGTTGGTACGAGGAGCCAGCGGGCCGCTCGTGAGAAATTGTGGCTCGGGAACATGCATATCATTGCGTACTGTCAGACGTACAGTTGCACGCATAGGTGTTTCGATAGCGGTACCACAGACTTCACCATCTCCTTGAGCCGCGTGCCCATCTCCCATAGAATACAGTGCACCTGGAACTTCCACAGGTAAAAAGAGTCGAGCACCCTTCGTCAGGTGTTTTGTATCCATATTGCCACCATGACGATAAGGGGGAATCGTTGAAAGAGCGCCAGTGGCGGCAGGAGCAAGCCCAATTTCACCACAGAACGGAGCTAAGGGAATGCGAATACCAGGAGCAAACTCAGCCCAACCTTCGGCCCCTCCTTCTAACTGCCAGATCTTTAATGCAGCTTCGGGAAATTCGTCCGCCAGCAGGCCAAATCCTGGAATAATAGCCGTCCAGCCCCAGTTCGCAGGTTGCAGGTCAAGTAAGTCTACCTGCAACGTATCACCAGGTTTTGCCCCTTCCACATAAATGGGGCCATTCACCTGGTCAACACGCGCGAAATCGAGCATATGAATAGCCTCAATAGTGCTATTAGCTGTAATCTGTCCACCCGCAGCATCCAGCAGATCAAACTCGACCACTTCACCGGATTGTATATTTGCAATAGGAGGAATGCTGTTATCCCAACTCAGGTGAAACTGATTGCGATGTACATGGATGGTGCGCTCTGTTTTTGCACTCTCAGTCATAGCTCGCCTATCCTTTCTATCCTTTTCCATGATACTCACACTACAATTCTTCAGTTTCAGCATAGACCTTACTGCTTTTTGCCAGTGCCTCGGGCATACGCACATTGAGGATCGCTACAATGATCAGCCCTATAATAAACCAGGTTACAACAATTGGTACTGCATAGCTGATTGGTGCCGCTGGATAAGGAGGAATCAACAACGGCACGACCTGCGAGTAGATCACCGCCAGAAGGACAAGTACGGGTATGACTGGCAGGATGATGTGACGAAAGACATTGAATTCCGCTCGCTGCTCGCGTCTGTAGAAAAATGGCACAGAGATACAAGTCGCGATATATACCAGAATGATCGGTATAGTAATAACCGTTCCGATGAAGGCAAACGCGCTGGTTGTTCCATACAGTAATCCTGGTATAAGCGTAGCAACAACTGCAACAACCATGGTAACAATGATCGCTACATCAGGAACGCGAAAACGATTGGTATGTGCCAGCGAGGTAGGAAGTGTTCCGATACGTCCCATCGCATAGAGTACACGAGCCGCCGCATTGACGCCACCATTCGCATTCGCCAATGCACTATTAAGAATGACGAGAATAACGATGAAGTTCAGCGGACCCCAGGCACGTGTCGCCAGCGTTCCCCAGGGATTTGGGTCAGCGGCATAGCTGGCTATTTTGCCTACGCCCCAATTCACAATACCAGCATAAGAGCAAAATACGTAAAAGATGCCAATAATAACAGTAGCAAGGATTACCGCTCTTGGCACTGTACGACGTGGGTTCTGTGTCTCTTCCGCTAAAGGAACCGCCGACTCAAAGCCTGCGAATGCGAGGAAGACGAAGGTCATACCAAAGAGAATGCCTTGCCACCCACCCAGGCCAGATTGTTTACTAAATGTCGGTGTAAAGACCGCGGCAGTATTGTCGCTACCCGCCTTCACAATCAGCCAGATGGAAAGAATTATGAAAACACCGATCTCAATGAGACCAAGGATAACTCCCACATCTGCTGAGATTTTGATACCAACATAGGTGAGGCCAAAGACGATAACCGCGAAGACCAGTGCCCATACGACCCAACCGTTCGCACCAAACGAAAGATGGAAGGTGTTGTTCATGAAGCTATCCATGGTTGGTCCCAGGACAAGAAGCGTCAGAGGCACAATCATCAGATAGGCAAGATCAAATAACCACCCGACCATCCAACCCGCTTGCACCCCTAGCGAACGGCTGACATAGGTGAAATATCCGCCAGCAGATGGCAGGTGTTTTGCCAGTTCACCAATGTTGAGAGCGATAAAGGCACAGACAATCAAAGCAATAAAAACGGCGAGCGGTAGCGAGGCACCAGCGTAAGGGAGAGCAGCTACGAGACTAAATGAGACCGCGGAGGCAGGAGCCATCGTTGTGACCGATTGAAATAAAACTCCCGGCAAGCCGACACTGTTGGGGCGAAGTGCTGTTTGTTTCTCAGACGATGTAGTAGGATCGATAGCCATGAATTACTCCTTCGTCTACAGAGGGACGGTCAACTCTGTTCTGCATAACAAGCTAGCAAACGAGTTGAGAGATATATAGATAGTATGCTATTCACGTAGGCAAGTCAAGGCAATTTTTATGTTTGAAAGACACTAAATATTTTTCCCCTGCCCATTTTTGCATCTACTAATTAGAAATGGTATCGTTATGTGAGATATGTGGCCTCCACTCAGGCACCGTCAATGCAGTCCCTACAAAGGTAAATAAGGAGCAAGTATGAGCATACGTGAACACGAAGGATTTATCCCCGTAGGTGAGTATAAAGTGTGGTATAGAAGTGTTGGTGGAGGTGCAGGCACTCAGGAACAGACACCTCTTTTAGCTTTGCATGGCGGACCCGGCGTTCCAAGTGATTACATTGAAGATATTACGAAACTGGCAACTGAAACACGGCGCGTCATTCTTTATGATCAACTGGGTTGTGGACGCTCCGATCGACCTGATAATCCTGCGATGTGGACAATTCAGCGTTTTGTTTATGAGCTAGGAATAGTACGTAAGGAATTGAACCTCGACAAAATTCACCTCTGGGGCCAATCCTGGGGTGGTATCCTTGCTATCGAGTATGCTCTCACGCAGCCGCAAGGTATGGAAAGCCTTACGCTCGCCAGTACGTCGTCTAGCATGCCTACCTGGATTGCAGAGGCGAATCGCTTACGTGAGGGGCTTCCGAAAGATGTGCAAAATACGTTGCTCCGTCACGAAGAGGCTGGAACAACCGATGATCCAGAATACCAGACCGCGATGATGGTATTCTATGAGCGACATGTGATTCGTATTGTTCCGATGCCACCGCAAGTAGCGCGTGCATTCGACACTATGGGCCAGCAGGTATACTACACAATGAACGGCCCTAGCGAGTTTCACGTTGTGGGCGTCATTAAGGATTGGGACCGCACCAATCGTCTCCATGAAATCAAGGTTCCTACGTTGATTACCTCTGGACTCTACGATGAGTCAACGCCGTTAATCAATGAAACTATGCACAAAGAGATTGCTGGCTCCGAATGGGTGCTCTTCGAACACAGTTCGCATATGGCACATGTCGAAGAGATGGAACGCTATATGCAAGTCATGCGCGATTTCCTACATCGCGTCGAGAATACTGCCCATTAGAAATACCTGGACATCGCCTGTCCCACAAAATACAATACACAATGAGCACTTTTAGGGATCTTATGCTCATTTCAGTTAGAAGTCTTATTAGAATTCTTAGTAAAGAGTGAGGGAGAGTCTTTCTCCCCTCGTCAGTACAGGAGATAGGTGAGAAACATGAACGCGTCAACCAAGCCTGGAATGCCGCCTTCAGTAGAGGGCATTGTGAGTAGACCTAGCCCGTTTTCTGTGGAGGAGACGTTGATACGCCTCCAGGAGGCAATACACAGCCGAAATCTGATCCTCTTTGCCCATATTGACCACAGTGGAGAAGCGAGACGAGTCGGTCTCACAATGCAAGAAGCTCATGTGCTGATCTTTGGTAGTCCGAAAGGCGGCACACCACTTATGATTGCTTCTCCACTGCTCGCACTTGATCTGCCCCTCAAAGTGCTCGTGTGGCAGGGTGAGGATAATCAGGCATGGGTAAGTTCTACTAGCTCCGACTACCTGAGGATTTGTTACTCTATTCCACAGGAATTGATCGGCAACATTGCTGGAGTTGATGCCTTGATTGTGCAGACGCTTCAGGGCTAACGTTTCGGTACGGTGGACCCGCGCAATACATCGCGCACGTGTCATGTCTGCACGCATTGTGAGAAAGCCAACCGCAAGAGCCAGGCAACGTTTCTTTGTAAGAACTGTGGCATGTCGATGAACGCTGACATCAATGCTGCAATCAATATCTCCAGGGCCGTGCGTCATGCGGCCTCTCGTGGAGCCTAAGACGAGTCGGAACAATCGCCTCGTTGAGTAAAGGCTACTGCAAGCCGCTGGGCTTTAGCCCAGGCGGTTCATGACACTATTGGAACTGACGGTTGCTCTGTCACCTCTTGTGACAATGCTTCAAGTGCCTGCACCTGTCCAGATCGGTTCAGGACGCTCAGGAAGGCAATCACAACTTCCGGGTCAAACTGACTACCTGCACAACGTAGTAATTCAACACGCGCTTCTTCTAACGATACTGGTTTTCGATAGACGCGCTGTGATAGCATCACATCGAACGCATCGACCACGGCCAGGATACGTGCCTCTATGGGAATATCGTGCTTTGCCAGACCCACAGGATATCCTTTGCCATCCCAGCGCTCATGATGGGCGACAATAATATGAGCCAGAGCCGCGAAGATCCCTCCTGCCTGACAGAGAATCCGCTGCCCAATCTGTGGATGAAGGCGCATAATCTCCCACTCTTCCTCGGTTAAAGGACCTGGTTTGTCGAGGATAGTATCGGGAATGCCGATCTTGCCAATGTCATGCAACAATGCACTCAGGCGTACAAGGCGAATTTCCTGCTCAGAACATCCAATCTCTCGGGCCGTTTCCTCCGCCAGCATAACCATACGGCTTGCATGTCTACCCATCTCCTCGTGATGGGCAGAGACAGCAGCGGTCAGCGTATTGATCATAGTCTGCTCATCGGTACATGCTTCCTCCACTCCAGATCCAACCTCTACCTCATCTATATCCGCTACACGCACACGATCGCGCCCGTCCTTCCTCGCCCGATGCATTGCAGAAATAGCATGCTGCATAAGAACCTCGCGCGTATCGCCGTGTAGTCCATACGCAGCAACGCCAATACTAGCTGTGATCTCCAATGTCGTTGCAGGAACGCTCTCTTCTACAGACCAGGAATATCGATCTGTAGCAATAGCCAGGCGTATACGTTCAGCGGTCTGTATAGCTCCAGCTAGATCAGTCTCGACGAGCAAGAGCACAAAATTCTCTCTCTCATAATGACCCACGAAGTCTTCAGTTCGTGTGTTTTGCAACAAACGAGAAGATGCTTCAAGCAAAATAATATCCCCTGCTTCCTGACCCCAGGTATCGTTGATATGCTTAAACGAATCCAGATGCACGAACAAAATGGCACAGGAGTTTTGCGTACGTATACAGCGGGACAATTCAGCATCGATCCGACTCATGAGAGCATGATAATTCGGCAATCCAGTAACATTATCGATCATGGTAGCTGAGTTCTGTTCAAGATGCTTCACTTCGGCTTGCAAGTCTTGTGATAGCTGCACCAACGCATCCTGCTTTTCGTAGGCCTCTTGCAGCTGAGCTTGCAAGATTCTCCCCTGCTGATTGACGGAGCGCAATTTGCTTGAAAACTTGTTGACACGGACCAGCTCGATAATGAGCCATGTCAATAAAAATACGAACAGAATGGGAAGCACATACTGAATGATGAATCCCCATATTGCACCTGATTGCTGAAAAATCATGAAGTGTTTCTCCTCGACTGGACGCCCAGGGAAAGGTTGCTTCAACTGTTTCTCTGAGCGCACTACTGCCTATCGTTCTTTATCGGCAGTTTCGCTCAAGGATGTAGGGTCTTTTACCTCTTAGTTTCAAGAATTGATAAAGAGGAATGTTTTTGAAGAGTGATATCCGGCTGAAACAAAGGGAATCTGCATCGGACACAATAAGCACAGAGAAATCCGGGGAACTGGGTTGGGGACGAGATACTAGATCTCTACAGTTCTGCCAGGCACCATTGGACTCTCTGCAAGGATCAGATGTACCACATCTATGCAGAGATCCAATGATGTTCAACAGAGAACTATCGTGGGCCAGCCTGGCGTACCTCGTCGGTAGGCAGATCGAACTGCGTAAAGTTCTTCTTAAAGCGCTCCGCAAGATCGCGTGCCTGACGATCATAGGCATCTTTATCCGCCCATGTTGTACGCGGGATGAGTACCTCGGAAGGGACATCCGGGCAAGAAGTCGGAATATGCAAGCCAAAGATCGGATCGGCAGTAAATTCAGCCCCGTCAATCGTGCCATTAATAGCGGCACGAACCATCGCACGTGTATAGTTAATGTTGATACGATTACCTACGCCGTAAGGACCCGCCGTCCAACCTGTATTCACCAGATAGCAACGGACATTGTGCTTCTCGATACGCTCACGCAACAAGTTAGCATACTCACCAGGCCGTAGAGGCAGGAAAACGGAGCCGAAGCAGGAACTGAACGTTGCCTGCGGCGTCGTCACTCCAGCCTCAGTACCAGCTAGCTTGCTCGTATAGCCCGAGAGGAAGTAGTACATTGCCTGCTCGGTTGTAAGTTTGGAGATAGGAGGCAGGACACCAAACGAATCCGCCGAGAGGAAGATTACCGCCTGCGGATGCCCACCCATGCCAGATGGAACAACATTATCAATAAAATCAACAGGATAAGCGGCACGCGTATTCTCCGTCAGCGAGTCATCGGCATAGTCCGGCACACGTGTCTCAGGATCAACGACCACATTCTCGCACACAGAACCGAAGCGGATCGCATTCCAGATCTGTGGCTCATACTTCTGCGACAGGTTAATGCACTTGGCATAACAGCCGCCCTCAAAGTTAAAGACGCCATTCTCGCCCCAGCCATGCTCATCGTCACCAATCAGATGACGTGTCGGATCAGCGGACAGGCTGGTCTTGCCAGTGCCGGAGAGGCCAAAGAAGAGGGCCACATCACCATCATCACCAACATTCGCGGAACAATGCATTGGCAGCACGCCCTCGGCAGGCAGAATATAGTTCAGCACGGTAAAGATCGACTTCTTGATTTCACCTGCATACTCAGTTCCGGCAATCAAAACCAGGCGCTCCTCAAAGTCAATGATGATTCCGGTCTCTGTACGTGTACCATGAATACGCGGATTCATATGGAAATGCGGCACCGCCATAATAGTGAAGCCGGGACGCTTGATCTCAGCATCGCTTTCTTGCTCGACGCAGGAAAAGTTGATGGGCAAACAGGTTATGCCACGCCAATTCAGTAATCACCTGAATTGGCATCCGGTAATGCGGATCTGCTCCAGCAGCAGCGTCCAAAACGTAGACATCGCGCCCTTGCAGGTAGTCAGCCAGGCTACGTCGCACCTGCTCAAACAACTCGCTCCTCATTGGATGGTTGATATCACCCCACCAGATCTTCAGGGCCGACTCCTCATTGGAGACAATAAACTTATCTTTAGGCGAACGCCCTGTATGCGATCCGGTAGATGCCGTCAAAGCACCATTCGAAGCCAGAATGCCCTCTTTACGTGCCAGCGCATGCTCAATCAAAACAGCAGGCGAAAGATTCCAGTGGACATTTCCCAGGTTCACCAGCCCATAATCAGCCAGGGCTTTTCTACTCATCATTATTGACATAATTCATCGCTACCTTTCAAATAGTATTCTGCTCTTGCGGTGACCAATCCGTACAGAGAATACAAATCTGTTATACAATGCTCTATTTCAAATGCAATACCGTTTCTACTAAAATTGCGCTGTTATCAGAAAGGAATATAACAGCCGGGGGGTTGCTCAATACCTTCAAAGTATACTCCAAATTCTACTCCCTTTAACACTCATAAATCTACCAGCTTTATTGATCATACGCAAGAAAGATACGACAAAGGATAGACGGGTTCCAAAAGAAAGGCACCTCCTCGCCAGACCTTTAATTCTGGCGAGGAGGTGCCTTTCTTTTGGACGGAACTCAGGCAGATACGACGGAGACGTTATCGAACTGAGCATTGACCCATTTGCTCACGAACAAAGCAAACTGACCTTTGGTATAGGTCGAATCGTTGATATTGGCAACTCTGGTTCCATTGATAAACGCCTGAACATTGCCACGCGCCATCGTCAGGGAGAGCG
Organism: uncultured Chloroflexia bacterium; assembly: GCA_963731415.1. GTDB lineage: Bacteria > Chloroflexota > Ktedonobacteria > Ktedonobacterales > Ktedonobacteraceae > JACDAE01. The sequence goes on along the minus strand of CAVSVN010000005.1, from coordinate 440,275 downwards.
TATGCCACGTATTCAGGCTAAAAGTGGCTGTCCCTGATGCCATCTTTGTGTCCACTATCGTATTGTTGTTGTTGGCTTCTTTAAAGAGGGTCCACGCACCGGTGTTCGTGATGCGCAAATGATAGCCTACTGCGGCACCACCCAGTCGGACCTGGCTGGTAAGGTTGCCGATTAGCTCAACATAACCCGCCTTTTCGAGCAAGACATCGACGCTAACCTTGTAGTTGGTCCAGTTAGGATCTCCTACCACGGTTATCGGCGGTGTCGGTGAGCCGCTGTGCCAGGCAATAGGTGGAGTGGTAATCACCTGACGATAACTCTTACCAGTGCGTCCACCGCCAGCCGGAGCAGTCTCGAATGCACCCGCGAGATCGGAGTAGTAGCGGGCAAGCTTACCAGCAGCATACTCATCGAAGTTCTCTTGGTATGGCAAGGCCAGACCAGCTGACGCGGGTGAAGTCGCTGTCCCTTTGCCCTGACCAGTCGTCGTCGTCAGACTATACACATAACCTGGCTGCAAGGTCAAAGAGAACTTTCCACCACTGGGCGTGATATCCTGCTGATGCACAAAATATGCACTGGCACTTGCTGAACTAAAATTAGAGGCCCAGACATGCACGACTCCAGTGGAAAGACCACCTGACACCGTGAAACTGGCTGTCTGAGCACTTTTCACATTCATTGTTTCAATGATCGTGCTATAGTCTTTGCCATTGGTGGATTTGAGCGTCACGTAGCTACCGTTGGCACTGCTACCACCAAGATAGCCACATCCACTATCTAAATACTTCCAACCCGGCTGAGTAAACTGCGCGGTATGAGCCATCGCCCAGATGCTCTTAGCCACATAATAATAACCAGACCATGGTTCCTCTGCCAGCATCAGTCCATCACCGGCAAATGGCAAGGTTGGATACCAGGCAGCAATCAAACTCCAGTTGATATCTGCGGTCATCTTGCCTGCCACATAGTTGCGATTGAGGTTATGCGCAAGTGCTCCTGCCCCTCTATCGTATCCTTGTGAACCACTCTCACTGGCCCAGAATGGTTTACCCAGATTCAAGGCCGCGGCAGGTGGAATCCGTGCATGCAGTGACGGGATAATGCGACCCGACGATATCAACGCTCTTATTAAAAGTCGCATCGCTTGTTAGATCGTTCACGACATTCCAACCAGCCTCGTCAGAAGCTACAACTTGAGTGCTAATCCATGGCTCTTAATCGCCGCTTTCAGGTTCTCATACCAACCTTTATTGTAGCCACTTTCGTTCCAACCACCAATATAATCGATAGTCAGACCATGATCTGACTTCGCATGCTCGATCCAGTTAATAATATACGTAATGTTATCGTTCGACCAGAAGCCGCCGCTGAACCATCCGGGAGCACCCCATTGCAGGCCATAAAACTTGATGTTGGGATTGCGTGCTTTCGCCTGTTCCATCAACCACCATTCATAGCCACGATTATAGTTTTGATCGGTGCGGCTACGCATATGGCTGGCCTCAGCTCCATTGGTTGAATTAGAATCGCTCCCAATTTCAACCTTGAGAATTTGTAAACTTGCTCCGTAGTTCGGCTTGAAGAGATAATCGAGGATTTGTGCCTGTTGTGCGGCAGGATAGTCAAAAAGCAAGCGCGAGGTACCACCACCTCCACTCAAACCTCCAACACCATCGAAGGTACGCCCCCCACTTGCCCCATTAATGCTGATTGCGGTAGAGACTTCCGAGGCGGCATGTACAATGCCTTCTCCTACAGTCAGAGCTGCCAATGCCGTTCCACTGGCAACCCCTAGAAACTTACGACGATCCATGTCTTTGCTCATGCTGCGACAAACTCCTTTGTCCTTTTTACTTTACTTCTTTAAAAACACTCACAAGCGTCGTTGCGTGACTCTTCCCAGAAGAATACCACAGATAAGAAAACCTTGTCTCCTTATAGTCCATTTCTCCTTATCCCAGCGAACATCATAAGATTACACAATATTAGTGTTGTTTGTCAACAGTGTTGACATTAGAGAGAGCACACTACTACCTTATAGCATCAACTTGATGTTTGTGATAAACTCTCACTAGATGCCCAATGGAAACCCGGTACATCGCTTTGATACCTTCAAATCGACTGCCATTGCCACCAGTCGGAAAGAGAAGACAGTCAGAAAAGGTTTTCCATATTTCAAAAGTTCCTTACAAGGGGAGTAATATTTTTCAATGCCACAAACAATTGGTCCCCAGACTGCAGTCTGAGGTAGTGGGTCAGCCGACCCGTCGGCAGGATGCACCCGATAAATTAACAGGACGTACTCGTTTCGTCGGCGATCTGTCCTTTCCTGGCTTGCTCCATGCGCGACTTGTGCTCAGTCCATATGGACATGCACGCATTCTCTCTATTGACACGTCAGCAGCAAAAACCATTCCAGGAGTCGTCGCAGTATTTACAGCGGAGACTCTCAAGCTCGCACTTGCAACAAGTAGTTCTCGTCAGCAATCTCCACTTGCACAAAAAGAAGTATTCTGGTGTGGGCATCCCGTCGCAGTAGTAGTGGCTGAAAGTGAAGAAGCCGCCCAGGATGGTGCTTTCGCCGTCGAGGTCGATTATGATCCCTTGCCTGTTGTTATTAATTCTGTAACTGCTCTTGAGCCTGGCTCACCACTTTCTCGTTCGCGTAATCAAGGACGAAGTATCCGAGATTGCTGGCGGTGGAGCACATGCAGCAGTCTCTGAAGAAAGTGTAGAAGAGGAAGCAGTCGAAGATCTCTCACAAATGTAAGCGATAAAGCACATATCCATACGGGCGATATCGAAGCTGGTTTCAGTGAGGCTGAGATAATCGTTGAGCGTACCTATGGCACGCGTCCTGTCCATCAATCATATCTGGAGACGCAATCTATTACCGTCGTCCCCAGTTCATCGGGTCATCATTTAACGGTCTGGCCCAGTACGCAGACGCTCTTTGGCGTACGTTCGGATATTGCACGAGCCGTCAATCTTCCTGAACGCCAGGTACGCGTGGAGTCAGTTCCTATTGGCGGTGCCTTTGGTGGCAAGTTTGGCCTGCACGAACCCCTGGCCGCTGGCCTCGCCATGCAGGTACGCCGTCCCGTGCGCCTGGTCTATACCCGCCAGGAAGATCTGCTCGCTGGCAATCCTGCACCTCAGACTGTCGTCACGATCAAATTGGGTGCGAAACGCGATGGTACACTGGTCGCATTACAGGCTCGTGGTATCTTCGACGCCGGTGCTTATCCTGGCGCATCCGCAGGCCTTGGCTGCTACATCCTTACCTCGACGTATCGTTGCCCCAATATCGATGTCCATGGCTATGAGGTGCTGACAAACAAAGTTGGCGTTGGTGCCTATCGCGCTCCTGACGCTCCACAGATGACCTTCGCTCTGGAGTCAGCGGTCGACGAGTTGTGCCAGCAGTTGGATATGGATTCTCTAGCGTTCCGTCTGAAAAATGCTCATAGAGAGGGTGATCCTATTGATAATCGTGGTGGAAAACTGCCACGTATTGGCTTGCTAGAGTGCCTGGAGCAGATTCAGCAACATCCCCTCTGGAGAGATCGTGCAGCACATAAAGAGGCACCAGAAGAACTCAAAGGCTGGAAGATTGGTATTGGCCTCTCCGTTGGTGGCTGGCCCGGTGGTACAGAGCCAGCTGCGGCTGCCTGTCGTCTGGAAGCCGATGGCACCGTGACCATCGTTGTTGGTACGGTCGATCTAACAGGTTCCGATACCTCACTGGCCCTGATTGCAGCCCAGACAATGGGTCTTTCTGAAGATGCCGTCAATGTAGCCCATGATAATACCGATACGATGCCCTATAGTGGTGGCACGGGTGGTAGCAAAACAACATACTCGATGGGACCCGCTGTAATCGCCGCTGCACGAGATGCACGCAATCAGATTCTCACTATCGCGGGCGAATTGCTGGAAGCGGCGGTAGATGATCTGGACATTGAAAATGGTAAAGTGGTTGTCAAAGGCGTACCGGGCAAGAGTATCGAACTGGCACAGTGTTGCAGAGGTTACAATGCGTTTCGCGGGCCAGTACGAGCCGGTCTATGGCCGTGGGCGTGCCGCCGTTAGCAAAAATTCTCCCATGTTTTCAGCTCATCTGGCACGTGTCGCCGTCGATCCTGAAACGGGCGAAGTGCATGTGCTTGATTATGTGGCCGCCCAGGATGTTGGACGCGCTATCAATCCCGCTGAAGTCGAAGGTCAGATCCATGGTGGCGTGACACAGGGCATCGGGTGGGCACTTTTTGAGGGCCTTGAGTACGACGAAAATGGTCAACTCCTGACCTCAACATGGATGGATTACGCACTTCCTCATAGTCAGGACGTACCCAACATCACGTCTATCATGGTTGAGATTCCCTCGGATCTAGGACCATTTGGTGCGAAAGGCGTCGGTGAGCCGCCCGTTGTTCCGGTCGCGGGTGCTATCGCCAACGCAATCTATGATGCTGTTAGTGCTCGCGTCACCCAGTTGCCGATGACATCCGAACGTGTCTTCAAGGCGATGAACGCGGCAAAGTAGCATGAATTCCGTGGATAGGCTGGCTCATAGAGGGAATTGACCAATTGTTGAGCATTGGTCAATTCCCTCTAACTCACAAAATACTTCTTCCAAATTCTATTATTTGGTCTTCTTTTTATACTGTAATAAAAGACATTATCGCCATCAATTCCCGTACGGAGCAGATTTATGCATGCACGTGTAGGGGCTGCGTCTACCACGCCCACGGTACGGGTGCGATAAATCAAGCCCATATGTCGCCAAAGGAAGACCATTATGCTAAAACATTTCAAGCAACGATCATTCAATAATGCATTCTTTATCATCGCAGTTTTGCTTCTGGCACTATTGAATAGCGCATGTTCCACCAATACGACTTCCGCCCAGGCAATTTCCAATAATGACCCGACGATACTACAACTTAAACCACGTACGTTTGTGCTCAACACCAATGGACAGCCATTGCTAAAACTCAACGGTGATGTCTGCCAGGTACGTGTCCAGGCAAGCAATAGCCCACGTATAATAGTCCAGGTTGCGATCCGCCATTATCAAAAGAATTCGATGCCAGCGATTAGTTACAGCCAGAGCAGTGATAGAAACATGATAAATATCAACGAAAAACTTCCACCCCAGGCAGATACAAATAGTATCAATGATAGTATTGCAATCAGCATTATGGTTCCCCAACACATCGATCTGTTTTTGAGCACAAAGGTTGGTAATCTCGACGTCTCCAACGTCAATGGACAGGTCGCACTTGCCACTTCCACAGGAGATATTACCACCGTCAATTCCCAGCTCCACACGTTAAGCTCGCTCACAGCTAATGTTGGGAATGTTTTCTTCGCGGGTACCCTCATGCCCGAAGGAACATACGACATGGAAACACGTGTCGGTCGTATTGATATCGCATTTCCAGAGCCACCTTCTCTGCAAATTAACGCTCAGACAATGATTGGGGAAATTCATAGCGATTTTCCTTCCCTCGCCGTGAATGGGAATATTGCGCAAGGTACGCTTGGAAAACCACCCTATGCGCATCTTTCTCTGGTGACGCGCATAGGCTCAATCTCAATCTTGTCATAATAGCAGCCATATAAAGGACATCTACTTTCACAGAACATCGGCTACTTCCAGAAAAAAATAGCGAAATCATAATATTCTTTATAGTTATATATAGATGAAAAATCATAACTGTTGTGACTTGTTTTCTCCAATGTGTTATACTGTTGGCAATGTGGTGTTATCCACCGTAGCGGTATTAACCGTAAATTACCCATATACATCTAATACTATTGCAGAGGGATATCAGTGAGCAATGAAATAAAATCTGGTGCTGGCAAGATGCGTTACCTTCACTCTATGATTGAGGCCGTTGGGAATACGCCGTTGTTGCGTTTGAACCGCGTTGCCAGCGATGTGCCCCCAATCGTTCTGGCCAAGATGGAGATGTTTAATCCTGGAGGAAGCGTCAAAGATCGCATCGGTCCGGCGATGATCGACTATTGTGAAAAGCAGGGACTGCTGCGTCCTGGGGGCACGATTGTTGAGCCGACCAGCGGTAATACGGGTCATGGGCTGGCAATAGCAGCTGCAATCAAGGGCTATCACTGTATTTTTGTGATGACAGATAAAGCGAGCGAAGAGAAACGTAGCCTTCTGCGTGCTTATGGAGCAGAAGTAGTGATCTGTCCCGGTAGCGTCACACACGATTCTCCAGACTATTATAAAAACGTGGCATATCGCCTGGCTGGTGAGATACCCGGCGCTTTTTGTCCCGATCAATATTCTAATCCGGCAAATCCGCTGGCTCATTATCATTCGACTGGTCCTGAGATCTGGCGCGATACGGCAGGACGCGTGACCGCCTTTGTGGCAGGCATCGGCACGGGTGGTACTATCAGTGGAACGGGCCGCTATCTCAAAGAGCAAAATCCCAACATCAAGATCATCGGTGCTGATCCTCCCGGTTCCGTCTACTCTGGTGACACCCCAAAGCCATACAAGATTGAAGGCATCGGTATGGATTCTTACCCTGAGAACTACAATCCGAAGATTGTGGACGAGGTGATTCGGATCGACGATAGTACGTCCTTCCATTGGTCGCGCCGCCTGGCACGCGAAGAAGGTATCCTGGTTGGTGGTTCAGCAGGGACCGCTCTGGGAGCTGCCCTGACTTATGCACGCCGTCTGACACCCAACGATGTCGTCGTTGTTCTGCTTCCCGACACTGGTCGCGGCTATCTGAGCAAACAATTTAACGATACCTGGATGCGCGAAAACGATCTCCTTGTACAGGCTGAAACCGATCAACCGATCTTGCGCGATGTCCTGAGTTACCGCCGCAACCATACACGTAGCATGCCCCTGGTGGTCAGCGTCGCCCCTGGCGATTCTATTGCTGATGCTGTTGAACTCTTACGGCGCTATGGCATCAGTCAGACTCCGGTACTGGAGAATGGTCATATGGTTGGTAGCCTGACTGAAGACCTCCTGCTGCGTCGTCTCGCCAGTGGAGAACCCTTGACCGCCAGTTCTGTTGGACAGGTACAGGGACCACCCTTTCCACAGCTAGAAGCCGATGCTCCTGCACGTGAGGCGTACACGCTCTTTGGTTCCGGTCAATCCGCCGTCGCGGTCATCAACAACGGCATCCTGGAAGGCATCGTCACCAAAAGCGACCTGCTCGAATTCTGGGCGAATATCAGGTCTGAGTAGGGAATAACGTTTAGGGCGTCCACCGATTTATCAAGTTCCTACCTGAATGGAGATGCCTCGTGCCACTTGCAGCTCTTGTCCTGGTGCTTACCGCCGCTGTCCTGCATGCAAGTTGGAACATGGTGCTCAAGCAGGCCAGAAACAAACAGGTTTTTTTGTGGTGGGCGCTTCTCATTGGCACGCTCTGTTTCGCTGCGATTCTCGTTACTCACCTCGCACTCCCTTTCTGGATCTGGCCCTATGTACTTAGTAGCGCCGTTATGGAAGCCGCATACATGTTCACACTCACCTGGGCTTATGACATCGATGACTTCTCACTTGTCTATCCCATTGCACGAGGAACAGCCCCGGTCCTCCTCGTTCTCTGGGCAACTCTCTTTCTGAAGGAACCGCCACGTCCTCTGGGATTGCTCGGTATACTTATTCTCGTCTGTGGCCTGATTCTTGTCGGTGGGAGTTCGATCTGGTCTCGCCTGTCTCATACCTCCGTCAGTTTCCGTGGCATCATAGCCGCATTGATGGCCGCCACCAGCATCTCCATCTACACAGCTATCGATGGTGCCGCTGTACGCCTCGTTCCCGCCGCTCCCTATACCATCCTCGTGCTTGGCCTCTCCGCATTGCTGTTCGCACCCGTTGTAATGCTGCGTTATGGACCGCGCCTGCTCATCAGCGAACTGCATACAAACTGGTTGCGTATTTTCCTGGTAGGTCTTGCCATGCTACTTACGTATATATTAGTATTACAGGCATACACCTTTTCCCGTGTCAGTTATGCAGGGGCTGTGCGAGAAGTCAGCGTCGTCATCGGTGCTCTTGTAGGCTGGCTCTGGCTGCGAGAAGGCTTTGGAGTGATACGCTGTCTCGGCGCACTCCTTATTTTTAGCGGTATCCTTATCATTGCCATTCTTGGCTGATCAAAGATTTTCAGGAAGCGAATTTGTAACCATGCAAGAGATCACTCCACCTGTCTACGTCATCGGCGATATTCACGGCCAGCTCAAACGTCTGCAGCATCTACTTGAAGAGGCCCATCTCATCAATCATAAACATAACTGGATTGGCGGCAACGCTATCCTCTGGTTTCTGGGCGACTTCGTCGATCGCGGCCCCGATGGCATTGAGGTCATTAATCTTGTTATGCGCCTGCAAACAGAAGCGGCGGCGGCTGGTGGACAGGTTTCATCCCTCCTTGGTAATCACGAAATGCTCCTCTTCGCGGCATATCGCTTTGGTAGACGCTCTACAGGTCTGGGTAGCAACTTTATCTCGCGCTGGAAACAGAATGGTGGTAATAAAAAAGATATTGCCAGCCTCACACGTGAACACCTGGCATGGTTGACCGAACTTCCTCCGATGGCGCTTGTTGGTGATCGCTTGCTCATGCATGCGGACAACTCTCTGTATCTTAAACGTGGTCGCTCCGTTGATGAGGTAAATGCTACTTTCAAGAAACTTCTGCGCACCAGCGATGCTCTCGAATGGGAAGAGACATTGGAGGATTTTGCGCGTCGTGGCGTTTTTATCCACAAACCGGAGGGCGAAAATTATGCCCGCCGCTTCCTCTCCATCTTTGGCGGCAAGCAGATCATTCATGGTCACACCCCTATCCCCATTATGCTCAATACACAGGCAAAAAAAGTGACTGAACCTCTTATTTATGCCAACGAGACCTGTGTTAATATCGATGGAGGTATCTTTCTAGGTGGTCCCGGCTTCGTGTACCAGGTACCTGCTTTACCAAATGTGAATAGCGAGCAATAGCCCAATAGTGGCAAGTATGAATGCAATTCCCCATAAGGAAAGGGCAGCCCGCCGAAAGAGTTGGGCGGTAATGATACAGGTGCTGGCAAGGATCGTGAAAAGGGCTGGCATAGATCCCTGGCCGAGCACTAACCGTATAGCATCGAAAACGATGAGCGCAATGGAGATGAGAGAAAGGGGTATCCACCATTGACGCGGAATAGATTGCTTCATAGGTAACTCTCTTTCTACTAGTAACCCCTTCCCCAAAAGTCCCCCTTTCTCGCCTTCTGCTTGTGGTCGCGCTATACTGAACTCCTGGACGCTCCCCCGCTGGTTTGCGATGAGCTGAGAAGCGCAAATCCGATAAGCTGGCCGCGTTGTATGGTATTGAGTGAGGAGAGATACTATGCATAATGATCCAACGTTTCGTGACTCACAGTATAGCGATCCAACTGAATATCATCAACCAGCGGAACCGATACCGGGGACGTACCATAATCCCTACGAGCCGCTCAACCCGTATTATAGAGGGGTGCCGACTCCACCACCTCCACCTCCACCACCCAAACAACGGCACACAGGGCTTCGCGTAGCCTCCGTGAGCCTCCTGTGCGTCGTCATGATACTGGGTGGAGTGGTCTTTGGGATCATGATGATGAGAAGCCAGCAACAAGGCAGCCAGGTAAAGCATGCAGTAACGCATGCAGCAACGTCTGTATCAACGTCAGCACCAACGCCCATCCCGACAGCACCAGCAGTTCATCCGGTCAGCTCTTCCGCCAACGATATCTATAATGATTTCTCTAGCAATGGGTTAAGTGGAGTTAATGTGAGGAGTGACAATAATTGGAGCTGTTGTACGTATATTCCTGAAGGCGGTGCGCTTGCCTGGACGGATAGCGCATCGGGCTACACGCTCGATATCGCAACATTTAAAAATACAAATGAAGCAAACATTGACGCAAGAGAATTGGATAGCCAGAACTTTGCTTCAAATGTCGTACGTACCTGTTTGCTCTCCTATGATAATACCTTGCCTGGCAGCGTGCTCAGCAGGTATGCGCAATTGATGCAAACATATTGTAAGTAGGGGTCCCGACACTTTTTCCCCGTTTTCCCGCTAAGGATGTATCGAGGGAATTTGAGTTCATTGTCTCCCCGTTAAGCCCACAAACAACGACACCCTTGCGAGCGACGAAGTGTGAATTAGAATGCAAAAACGCTTGACAAATCACAAAGTCTCAGGTATTATTTCCAGGTAGAGACGTACACCAAAAGAAAGGGAGGGCCGTAACCATGCAATATACTACATTCCCCACGATCTCCATTAGAGCGGCGCACACGGCTGCACGGCCCACGATTAGCTAACAATGCCTCCGTTGCCCTACGAGGTCTTTGAGCATACCGCCGATATCGGTATTCACGCTTATGGCAACACCCTTACGGAACTTTTTTTGCATGCCGCCCAGGGTATGGAAAGCTTAATGGTCGCACCCGAACAGGTACAGATCATCACCAGCCGGAAGATTACAGTGGAGGGCCATGACAACGTCTCACTACTCATCGCATGGCTCAATGAACTGATTTTTCTGTTCGACACTGAATACCTGCTGTTCCGTGATTTCACCATTGATAGCATAAGCGAGACTCACTTGAGCGCTCAGGCTTTCGGCGAAGTCTATGATGTTCGCCGCCATGATCTCAGTAGCGCCATTAAAGCTGTGACCTGGCATGAAGCGAGCGTGACACAGAGCGACGAAGGGTATAAAGCACGCATCATCTTCGACATCTAGGCGAAGACTTTTCGGTATCAACGTAGGGATTAGTATCAGTATCTTGCATACCGCTTTTCATATCATTCATGGTAACTGGCATCGAGCATTGCTATAGAAACGTATGTTCACCTGTCGGAGCCTACCATGAAATTCGTCGTGCCTGCGGTTATCATCTTGAACTAACGCTCGCAATAAAAGAATAATCTTCCAGATTGGAAAGGAAGAGTGAAAGCAATGAGTAGCTTACTTGTACCGGTGGCCGTCATCGAGAAGATTTTGCCACACAGCAACGCTGATGCCCTTGAACTGGCTCATGTACTCGGCTGGCAACTTGTGGTAAAAAAAGGTGACTATCAGATAGGCGACCGCATCGTATACTTTCCTGTAGATACCGTGTTACCTCTCGAAGTTTCTGAACGCTTTGGCGTTACCCGCTACTTGAGCAAGCAGCGTATTCGTTGTGCTAAATTGCGTGGCGAGCCATCATTTGGACTTGCCGTCAAGCCTGATAACGAGGAATGGCGGGTAGGCGAGAATGTGGCCGAATATTACCATGCGCAAAAATATGAGCCGCCAGTGCGTCCAGGGCCAGGGGACGCCGAGCAGGATCATCCTCTGTTCGGAGAATACACTGATATTGAAAATATGCGTAACTTTCCCAGCGTTTTTGAAGATGGCGAGCCTGTTGTGCTTTCCGAGAAAATTCATGGAACTCAGGGACGTGTTGGTATAATTGAGGGCGAATTGATGGCGGGCTCAAAGGCTGTACGTCGTAAACGCCCTGCTGATGATAGATTTGTAGAAAGTATCTACTGGTACCCTTATTCTCTGGAGCCTGTGCGTCATCTAGTGGAGCAGCTTGGTCAATTCCATCGCCAGGTTATTCTGTTCGGCGAGGTGTATGGAAGCAAAATTCAGTCCTTCCATTACGGTTTTAAGGGTGCATTGGGCTTCCGGGCCTTCGATCTGCTTCTCGACGGTAAGTATGTGGATTGGCCTGACTTTAGCGCTCTTTGTGAGAAATATAGTGTAGAGCGAGTGCCGATTGTGGCCACCATTCCATTTAGCCTGGATGAGGTGAAGCGCTACAGTGAAGGCAAGACACTTTTGATGCAGCAAGATGCGCACATACGTGAAGGTGTCGTGGTAAAGCCGTTGTATGAGCGCACCGACCCAAAGTTGGGCCGTGTAGTACTCAAATATGTGAGCGATTCTTACCTGTTTGGGGAGAAGACCGACTACACTGATGTGTGATGAAATATGGCTGGAATAGGGAGTGGATTTGCTACTGTCTATTCCAGCTTAGAATAGATGTACGGGTAGTACATTGGGAGAAATAGTAGTTATGGGCAAGCCTGATAACAAGATTCCACTTGAGCGTGTCGATGCCAATCGCTGGCGCATTCCGCAACGCTATAATCCTGCTATGCACGTTCCAGGAATGGTCTATGCTGATGACGAGTTGATTGAGCTAATGATTGCCGATAACGCCTTGCAACAGGTGGCAAATGTAGCAACTCTTCCCGGTATCGTTGGTCATTCGCTGGCGATGCCGGACATCCATTGGGGCTATGGCTTCCCGGTCGGAGGCGTAGCAGCAACTCATGCTAGAGATGGCGTTGTCTCGCCCGGAGGCATTGGTTTTGATATCAACTGTGGTGTACGCCTGTTAGCAACTGATCTGCTTCATGATCAGGTTCGCGGTAAAGCGGATAAGCTGGCCGATGAACTATTCAATAAATTACCATCGGGCGTAGGCGGCGCGGGCATGGTTGATCTCAATATTGAAGAGATGCGAGCGGTCATGGTCCAAGGTGCTGCCTGGGCAGTCGAAGAGGGCTATGGTTTCGCTGAAGATATCGAAGCTACTGAGGAAAATGGATGCCTTGCAGGTGCTAATCCTGATACAGTGATGTCTCAGGCGATACAGCCGTGGCATGAAGCAGTTAGGCAGCCTGGGTTCCGGCAATCATTTCTGCGAGGTCCAGGTCGTCGAGCATATCTACGATGAAGTCGCTGCACAGGCGCTCGGTATCGATCAGATCGGCCAGATTGTGACCACCATTCACTGTGGCAGCCGGGGATTTCGGACATCAGATTGCGGAAGACTATATCAAAATCGCTGAAGCTCGGCAGCAAGAGTATGGCTTTAACCTGGTTGATCGCCAGCTGGCATGCCTGCCCTTGCAGTCGGAGGAGGGCAAGGCGTACCTGTCAGCAATGGCTTGTGGCGCAAACTTTGCGTGGGCCAATCGTCAGTTGTTGATGCATGGTGTACGTAAAGCATTTGCAAGCGTCTTCGGGCGCAAGTCACGTCCAAAAGACATGCCACTGGTCTATGATGTCTGCCATAATATCGCCAAGATGGAGACCTACGAGGTTGATGGTCAGCCACAGGAGGTCTGTGTTCACCGTAAGGGAGCGACTCGCGCTTTTCCAGCTGGTCATGAAGCAATCCCTGAGAAGTATCGTGCTGTGGGACAGCCCGTGCTCATTCCGGGTGATATGGGCCGCTACTCGTTTGTCCTGGTCGGTGCACAAGGATCAATGGAGCAGAGCTTCGGTTCTTGCTGCCATGGTGCCGGGCGTCGGCAGAGTCGTACAGCGGCCAAGAAGTCTGTATCGAGCAAAGAGCTGCTTGATCTGCTCGACTCGCGTGGTATTACCGTGCGTGTCCATAGCAAGAATTTACTAACCGAAGAAGCTCCCCAGGCTTACAAAGACGCACAAAAAGTCGTCAATGTGGTACACAACGCGGGTCTGGCGCAACTGGTGGCACGACTGAAGCCAGTGATCGTCGTAAAGGGGTGACATCTCCCCACGCCTAGAAGGGCGGGGCTTCTCATTCTCACGAATAAGAAGGTTTAAATCATGAAGAGGGTAGACAAACGTCTATTGCTTATGAAGACGTTTGTCTACAGCGTGTCCTCATTTGGACAAACGTAGTATGGAGCGCCTGCAAGCTCTCCTGGACAAGTAGGGGTTCTGTCAGAACTGAGAGTGCAGAAGCTTATCAGGGAAACAAGCGTATCCAAAGGGCTGCTGCCTTCCTCTCGAAAATTGCTCACATCCCATCTACAAACTACCCTGTAGATGGGTAATCGGTACTAGCCTTTCTTCAAAAGAGATTGACAGAAGAATTCTAAAATGATATATTTTTATCAGTTCCAATGAATATCACTTGAATATCATTTGAATATCATTGAAAAACAAAACATACCACGCAAAGAAATGCGGGTTTCTGGAAGAAGCCCCTGCCGTTCGTAGCAAAAAGTCTTTCATCAGAGCGGCGCATTGAATACCGTCACAACGAATTGTGTGGTATCTTGCCTGGTACATAAAGAACAAGGAGGTCATTATGAAAAGTAAAGGACGCTTTTCCTCATTCCCCCTTTTCTTGCCAGCATTTGTTCTGAGTTCTCTTAGAAAGAGGACGAGAAAATTATCTTTACTTCAGGCTCCAGAGAAGAAAATCATGGGTTGGACCTATGGATCCCCTGAAACCCCATTCCGTATAATTCTGAAGAGGATCTCGTTCCCGTTTCTTTCTTGAAGTAAGGATAGATGTCGGCTTTGCCAGGTATGAAAAGTAGTCGAACATGGATGCACTATGGTCGCATGGACGTGACTCTGCATGGACATGGTCTGGTCTCTTCACTTTATGTGAAGGAGGCTACAGTTGCATCCACCCATAGGAGGGTAGAATGCACCATCTCTCACAAGGGAAACTGCAAAGTTTCTTCTTAAACAGATTGAGAACTACGGTAATACTCACCAGTGTATTGATCTTAATAATCGGCGGCTTTTTCGTAAGTAGTATAGGCACTCGTACCATTAGTACTACTCATGCCGCTAGCATCACTTGCAGCACAGCACCAGTAGACCCCAAGGCCACACGCCAGGCCCGCAACCTTCTCTGCTATCTGTACAGCATCTATGGCAACCACATTCTCTCCGGTCAACAGGAATCGCCATGGAACCAGAACGGGACGATGGAGATGAACTATATCCACTCCCTCACTGGCAAGTACCCGGCGATCCGGGGCATGGACTACGGCGACTCCCAGAACTGGTCAACGCGTGCTATCCCCTGGTGGCAAGCGGGCGGAATAGACATGGTCAGCTATCATATGGGTGCACCAGGTCAACCGATAGATGGATGGACTGGCGCTCAGCTCAGTGCCAACATCAATGCAGTACTCACCCCTGGCACCACTCAATACAAATCATTTATCTCCCGGCTCGATGGAGCGGCCTCCCAGCTTGCGAAAGCGCAGGCGGCAGGAGTTCCTATCATCTGGCGTCCTTTCCACGAAGCGGGGGGCACCTGGTTCTGGTGGAGCAAGGAAGGCGGCAGCCAGTACGTTCGCCTCTGGAAGTTCATGTTTAATTACTATACGAACGTTAAGGGTCTCCATAACCTGATCTGGCTGCTTCCCTTCGATGGTTCGCCCAGCGCATCCTTCTGGCCTGGTAAAGCCTACGTGGATATAGCGGGTGCCGATACCTATGCCAGTAACCATGGTCCCGTGACCAGCCTATACAATGCCACCCGGAGTATTGTCGGAAGCACGATTCCCGATTGCCTTGCATGAAAATGGTCCGATCCCAGATCCTAGCCTGTTGCAGTCTTCAAGGACGAAGTGGGTGTTCTTCAATACCTGGCACACTCCTGGATCACGAACACCAAAGTCAACGCTCAGACCTTCATACGCAAACGCTTATAGTAACCCCTACGTCATCACGCGTGACCGTGTTCCCTAACCTGAACTAACAGCGCAATCTGACACACCTGGACCGACCGACAGAAAGCATCGATCGGCCCTTTTTCTTAACCGATACCGTTTTCAATCAGCAAACGGCCTCGGCAAGTAGGGTCCGAGGCCTACGCCTCCTGGGGAAATTAACTCCGCAGCGCCGACCACAAAATACCCGGCACCTTCCACGGCGTTGGAGCAACCTCTAGAGCAACCAGCTTCGGAAAAACTCTACTGCCACTTTTTCCCCTTAAAGCAAACCAGGGGGGCGTCGGGGTACTGCGAAATGGTCCACGCAATACCGACTTCTGGGCCTTGATCGAACATCAATGTATTATGCACGATTCCAATTCCAGAGCGCACATCATTCACACTATCGCCAGGAAAGGCTCCCCAGGTCGTTACCCCCAGCGTAAAGCCGACGCCACCCCAATAGTTGATGCCAATTGTGCCATAGTGCAGATTGGCAATTGCTCGCTCTAACGCAGCGGCAACCGCTGGCTCCTGGAGCGACCTGGGATGGACAATAATCGTGGCATTCAAGGAACCCCACAGGTGCTCATTGGCAAAGGTAACGGCCCGCTCAATGTATTCCACAACGTTTGCAGCATCGAGCGTTGTCTCTGCAAACAGGCCACAAAAGGCTTCGGTGGTAAAACAGATATCGTTCTCTTGCTTCAGCATCAACGTCCGCAATCAACGTCCATGGCAGGTGCTTCCCTTCTGCTGAACCGATCTGCTCGGCCTCTGGATGTGTCTTCAATAAACAAATGCTGCCGCTCTTGGGCACCTGGATAGTAGGCATCACGGGTCGGAAGTTGTCCCAAAATTATGCGCATCTGCTGCAATAACTCTTCCCTCTGCTCCCAACCGGCATGCTGAATAATGACACGTGTCGCGTTACAGTTAAAACCTGCATTGGTGGTAAGCGATGTTACAATATGTTCCGCCTGGTATCTCAGATCGCCTGGCCCCCATGGCCCTGGTATAACGATGATTGGACTGACATTGCCCAGTTCGCCCGTCACGCGCTTTGACGATAATGCTCTATTCTGCGCTTTACGCATTTCTCCCTCGGGCCCCGTCCCAAAGACAATGGCATCAAATGTTTTGTCTGATCCAGTGATATGGATCTCTTCTACGCCTGTATGATTGCATAGATAGGCTCCTTCCTGCGCTCCTCCATAAACGACGCGCAGGAACCCACGCTCCACAAGGGCACGGAAACTCTCTTCAATCAACGGTCCCAGATAGCTATTAACTGGATTCATTTTGAGCACTACTACCTGATCTTCGACAAATAACTTGTACAATGCATCCGTAGGTGGGATGCTCGCCACGTTGCCAGCTCCAAGCACCAGAGCAACCTTGCCATGCATGCTGCTTGTTCTGGTACGCCTGGCCTGCGTCTTTGCCAACCCCTCAGCAGTAACGCCTGGTTCCATCCAGACTTCAGCCGTGACACCTTGAAAAAAGATCCGCTCGTATGGCGTCTGGGGAAATACCTGCGCAACGACCTGCCCATCTGCTCGTGTTGTTACCGGCCCTGGAATTTTGGGTGCTCCATATGCCTTGATATCTCGCAAGCGAACGCTGCAACTGACACAAATTTTTAAGGGTAGCGAAGGGGCCAATACTCCATTCTTCACCAACCAGCGGAGAATCGGCGGCAATACCTTTTGCCTCACAGGATACAGCAACCAGGCGATCTGAGACGGCAGCAAAATCTTTAATCAATCGATCGATCAAATGTGATACGTTCGTCGATTGAGAGTGCTACCCATGCATCTTTATGGGCCTGTAATGTCTGCACTGCCGCATCCATCTCCTCCTGCGTTGATGGGTTTATGCTTCCATCTGGCGTAGGAAACTGAGGGGAACCTGCATGGGTAGTAATAGTCATAACAACCTCCATTTATATTAAGGAATGCGCTTTCCAGGAGAACGCATCATTCATCCAACCATCATTATATGCTATTGAGAATGGCAAGGGAAGATTGAGAGGCAAATTTTTATGTATTTTTTATCTATTCTACAAATTAGATCGCCAATCGAAATATCTCCTATCTCAGTTGCTAATTGTTGAGTCAGTTGCTATACTCAAATTGATTGATAAATTCTATTGATTGTATTTACGAGGTGTTAACATAATGAAAGTATTAGTAACGGGTGCTGCTGGTTTTCTGGGTGGTCATCTTATTGATATGCTGGTAGAGCGTGGTGATGAAGTGCGTGCAATGGTGCGACCAGTTGAAGATGCGAGCCATCTGCGTACGTTGGCGGGTGTTGAAATTGTGCATGGCGATCTCACTGATGCTTCATCGTTGAAAAATGCGGTGCAGGGTGTGCAACGTGTCTATAATGTTGCCGCCAAAACAGGACCATGGGGGCCGGAGAGCGTCTATCAGCGCCGTCAATGTGTGGGGAGTTGCAGACCTGATTCGTGCGGCGATGGATGCAGGTGTCGAGCGTATTGTGCATACCAGTTCCATTACGGTCTATGGTCACCATCTACATGGTGTTGTAAGCGAGGATCATCCTTATCATGCGGAAGATAATCCCTATAGTCGCACTAAAATCGAGGGTGAAAAATTAATTGCTGACCTGGTGCAGGGTTCTGGTGCACCTGTTGTGATTGTGCGTCCAGCCTGGATCTATGGGCCACGTGATGATGCCAGCTTTGGTCGTTTTGTTGCCCGTGTTGAGTCAGGCAAATATTTCATCATTGGCTCTGGTAAAAACGTGGTGCCAGCCGTCTATGTACGCGATGTCGCACAGGGGCTGATCAAAGCTGGTGATGCAGATGATCGTGTCATCGGAAAGGCATATACGCTTGCTGATGATCGGCGCGTCACGCAAAGTGAATTCATGGATGCGGTGGCGGATACGTTGAATGTGCCACGGCTCTCGCGTCATGTGCCATTCTCTGCCCTCTACACAGCCGGGCGTAGTGCTGAGATCACATGGCAGGCGCTGGGCAGACGCAATGCAGCTCCCCCACCATTGACAACCTACGGTATTACCTTAATTGGTGGCGATCAATGGTTCTCGATTGACAAAGCACGCCGCGATCTTGGTTATGCGCCACAGTATGATATTTATCGTGGGATTGCCGAAGGTGTACGCTGGTATCAGGAAGCAAAAAAGGGTGTGCCAGCAGAACGTGCATTAGCCTCTGCAGGCAAGTAATCTCTTAACCGGTCTCAGGCCGCTCCTTCTGAAATGTCAGAAGATCCTTCAAGGGTCGGGTAACTTTTCCACCTGGTACAAAGGGGAGCGGCCTGCGCTGACGAGCATGAAACCAGTTGAAGAGATAGGCAAGCGTGATCAATACAAAGAATGCATTGCGTATACCAATCGTCTCGAAAAATCCTGGCAACAGAGGGATATCGCGTATATCAGTGACCGGTTTTGTATAGAGAAAGATCAAGGTATAAGTAGTCAACAGCGAGACTATTCCCCAACAAATGTTCCAGAACGCATCAAATGCGCCAGCATAGGCTAACAGTGGCATCAGCCAGATCAGATACTGCGGGCTAAAGACCTTTCCTGTTACGATAGAGACAAGCAAGATAGCAATAGTTGTCTGGGTAATATCAAGTTTGCCTCGCCACTGCATAAAGATGATATGAGAGATATCCTACTATCAGGAAAAGCGTTCCCAGCGTCCGAAACGATGCCAGCCAGAGCACTGATGATATTGAGTGAGCCATAACTTTCACCGATGGTCAGGGGAAATCCCACATCCTGCGCCAGCCAGAGCAGAGTGCTACCCACAGCTTCTACCTGTACAGGACGGCGAAAAAGTAGTCTATCTGCGTGAGGACGGCACCCTGAAAATTCAAGAGTAGCGAAAAAGCCTGTCACGCCCAGTATAATGCCGAGACAGAGCAGCAGCATTGTTCCAGCGCCATTGTCTGCACAGTGTGCAACGTCTTCCATAGTTGTTGTGGCAATGATCTGAGCGAATTTTTTTGGGCAGGTATAGGCAATTGTCCAAGAAAGCGTTGTTCCGCAATAAAAAGGGCTGGGAGGAGCAGGATTGGATAGATTTTGAGTAGTACACCAAAAGCAAGCGCAACATAGGCTGAAGTCCAGTGTTTGCGTTCGGCCGCAATGACACAGAGTAGTGTAAGAGCTGCTGGCAGGAGATCGAAAGCGCCTTTGAGCTGTTCCTACAGCACCAACCAGGAGACTGATAGCAAATGCCAATGCGGCACCACGCGGACCATATTGCAAAAGTAGCCAGTAAATAAAAACCGCAGCCAGCGCCATAATAAAGGCAATCGCCAGTTGGTAATAAGAAAGTGGAACCAGGAGCGCAAGTGAAAATGGTACCAGTGTCAGGGGTGGATATTCCATAGGTAACATATGAAATGCTGGTTGTACCGAGGAAAGCGTCGTCTGTAAAAAAGCGCATTGTGTTGCTGGAAGCATATGCAAAGCATTGCTTCCAAACCAGAATGTCAGAGCATAGCACTGGTAGCGTGCCGGATCGGAGGTCGATAAAAAGACCTGCCAGGAGGAACCAACGAATATGGTAATAGTGACAAATGTAATCGGAATATAAGCTGCAGTACCCTCCGTTCTCAAAAGTGCATCCAGCAGAAATGCTAAAAATTTTCTGATTTTACTTATAGATTTTGGTTGTATATGTTCTTGCCACAAAAGTTCCGTTATCCCTTCTCTTTGCCATTTGACAGTGTCATAAGGCAATGCTACAATCCCGAACAGCACATCTTCTTTAGCATGTGCAATTTCACACCTATTGTATGACGAGTGATAAGCGGTGGTCGTCACGTTTCCACATTCAAGTTCCTCTATCAAAAACACGAATACCAGAAAAAAAGGATAACACAAATCATGGATAGCAGAAATCGTACAGAGAGCAAAACGTTAAAGGTTGACGATGTTACTCCAGGTTTTCCGCCCAAAACGGTGCAAAAATGAAGATCTCTTCACTTCGTTGGGCCAGCTAGCATAGGAACCCGATTGCTCAGATTCCTATGTTTTTGAGTAGCTATTTCAGGATGTTTGCATCTCAATCAACGATTGGATAGCATAGAGATAGCCAGCACTCCCGAGTCCGGCTATCTGGCCTCGACTGATGGGCGCAATATATGATGTATGACGAAACGATTTACGTGCATGAATATTTGAGAGATGCACTTCGATGATCGGTCGATCTGTAGCAGCTAATGCATCGCGTAGACTGACGCTTGTATGAGTTAATCCACCAGGATTTATGACAATACCAACACAGTTATTGGCTTCCGCCTGCAAAAAATCGATGAGTGCGCCCTCGTGGTTTGATTGAAATGTGACGATCTCATAGCCTCGCTCAGCCCCGTAAGCACGCAAACGGTCGTTAATCTCAGATAGAGTAGTACGTCCATAGATTTCGGGCTGTCGGGAACCAAGTGTGTTTAGATTTGGTCCATGGATGACTAACAGGCGTGGATGCTCCTCGTGCGTTTCACGCATATTCTTTTCTCCTTTATTTTTTGTATTTTGCAGAGCTACCTACTCATAACGATAGAGTGTGCAGCGTTCAATACCGCTAAACAGACCTGAAACAGGGAAGCGCCACTTCTGGCCTTGATTGGTCTCATCCCCATTCAAGCGCCGCCCTGGGAATCCATCTCCCATGGCGATACTCTCCCTCATCGACTCTCGCGATGCTGACAGAAGCAGGGCCAGGAGTTTTGGGTAGAAAGCTGACCATAAACCCATACCCGCCTCCAATGAATTCATCTGAACCCGTGGCGATAATCAGGCCATAGCCGCGATCAGCCTGCGGGAAAAAGCTATGATCCAGCGAGATCTCCAGTTCGTATCCTCCCAGTTCCCGCCGTATGCTGGGATGCTCCTCGTCGAGCAGGAAACCGATTATTGCTCCTTTGCCCTGGTGCTCAAGAAGAAGTGGGGCGAATTGCCTCAAGATCGCGTATCCTTTGCTGAGCGAAGTATCCGCAGAATTCTCCGAGTCGATGGCGAACGGTGAGACGCCCATTGCCTCATGCTCTCCAAGCGCGTAGAAGATATTGTATATCCCCTGCTCACCATGACGCATCTCTGGAATGAAGAGTGGATTGCCCACGCCGTGTGTAGCGCTGGCACCACTCCTGAAAGTTGTCAAGATAGATGTCTGGACTCAGTAGATCAATATGTGGCGCACCTGCGAGCCAGATATCGAGCATATGAGGTACAGGGCCACCGGTCGGCCACTCTCCAGGCTGCTGACCGCTTAACCAGGCATTTACAAACATTGGGATAGCGTATTCCGCCTTACCAGCCTCCGCTATTGTATCAATGTAGCGTGCATAGTGCCAGGCCATAAAAATTTCCTCGCTCTGGGGGTTATTTCCAAAGATTTCCCCCCAACTTCCAGCAGTCTTAAATCCGCTGGCCTCCCAGGACTGCTGAACTTCGGGACCCAACTCTTGCCGATGGCTCGTGAGATGGTCAAGCAATTCCTGCGGCACTGGTCCAGCAAACGCTTTATTCGCAGCGTCAGAGTGATCACGTGCATCTCCTAATACACCAACCTCGTTTTCCACCTGTACCATAATAACCGTGTGTTCGCTACCATCCACCTCACGAATATGGCGCATCAGTGCAGTAAATGCCCTGGCATCAGCCTCTCGATTCGTCTCCGCCAGTGTCGAAAGGACCTCGATGCTCTGCCCATCCTGGCGCTTGCACACGCGGGAATCTGCGATAGTCCTGTTTCACCCAGAGCGGAATATAGCTGGACATACCGTTCTTCCAACTGCCGAACCAGAGGAATATGAGCCGCAAGTCATGACGACGCGCCTCTTGAATGAGGCCATCAATGAGGGTGAAATCAAACCGTCCTTCTTCAGGTTCAATCAGTTCCCAGGAGACGGGAGCAAGCACGGTGTTGAGGTTCAACGCAACCAGACGCTCCCAGATGGGTCGCATGTATTCGATGCTTGATGAACTGGAGTTGCGCAGTTCGCCACCGATAACAAGGAACGGCTTCCCATCCACGATAAGCTGAGTCGTGCTTCCTTGCTTGCGGAGGTGAGGCATATGTGTGTTGATAGTCTCTTGAGTTGGTTTAGTCATAGCGTTGGCTGTCTCCCCTTTCTTATAACTCTAGTCATAGAGACCGGATAGATATGCTACAAAAAGCATAAGCAACTTTGCAGGAAAAAACAATCTAGCTCTTACCTCAAATCCTTGACAAAGGGATTGCAATAAGCTATATTCTATATAGCAAATAGTTATTTCACATGGATAATGAGTAACCTATTTTGTTCGTGTTGGATCGTGAAAGTCACGAAGGAGGTTTTTCATGTTGACAATATGTGTGGGCCGTGATCGGCGTCGTTGTGCTGGTCCTGGTATTGTTACTTCTTTCTGCTATTCGTATTGTGCAACAATATGAGCGTGGTGTGATCTTCGTTCTGGGTCGTTTGATTGGAGCGAAGGGGCCGGGTCTCTTCTTAGTGCCGCCTTTTATTACGCGTATGGTGAAAGTTGATTTGCGTATTGTGACGTTGACGGTGCCGCCACAGGAAGTCATCACACGTGACAATGTGACTATGAAAGTGACGGCGGTGCTCTACTTCTATGTCGTTGATCCGGTTCATGCGGTCGTTAATGTGATGAATTTCATGCAGGCGACGACGCAGATGGGACAGACGACGTTGCGGAACGTGCTTGGTCAGTCCGAACTGGATGAGATTTTGTCGCAGCGCAAAAAGATCAATCATGATTTGCAGGCTATTATCGATGAAGCCACCGAGACCTGGGGTGTGAAGGTGACGGCGGTCGAACTTAAGGATGTCGAATTGCCCTCAACGATGCAGCGTGCGATGGCGAAGCAGGCAGAGGCCGAGCGTGAGAAGCGTGCGAAGGTCATCCATGCTGAAGGTGAGTTGCAGGCGTCCGCACAACTGGCACAGGCCGCTGCGGTGATTGCTCGCAGCCGAATGCGTTGCAGTTGCGCTTCCTGCAAACATTGACCGAGATTGCGGTTGAGAAGAACTCGACGATCATTTTCCCACTTCCTCTTGATCTGATCGATCCAATGTTGCAATCGCTGCGTCGTCACTCAACGGAGTCCCGTGCAGAGATTCCGACGCATCAGAATGGGAATGGAACGCATCTTGCCATCGCCCTGTCAGTACTGATGCCCGAGAACAGGATTAATAGATCGAAAACACATATGGATTGATGTAGACGACGCCCGGGAGTTATCGCATTCCATATGTGTGTGACTCCTGGGCGTGTCAATCTGCCTTTACGGAGGGGGATCTGTCGTCTTGTTTGCTGCGCAGAGTACTCTGCACAGGTGCGGTACGTTTCCTCTGAAATGAGACCTTTGGACATATAATGAGTCAGCATCACATCCAGTTTCAGGATGCTCAGCAGGTTATAGCCATGATGGCGTAGATGTTCGGCTGCTCCATGTTCGCGGTCAATCAGAACAATGACATCTTTGACCTTGATGCCATTCTCTTCGAGCATATTGCGCTGTTTCCAGAACGCTACTGCCTCTCGTGATCAGATCGTCAAAAATAAGGGCCGTATCGCCTGAACTGAAACGTCCTTCTATACCACGTTTGCCAGTTCCCTCGGGACGGATGCGTGCGTAGATCATGGGAATATTCGTTTCCAGAGAGTAGGACATGGCCAGCAAGAGGCCACCTACGGGAACGCCTGCAACAAGGGTGAATGGATGAACGCGGGGACGACGTAATGATTGTGCCAGGTTGATTTCCTGTTGCATGAGTTTGCTTGCAACACGTAATGCGGTTGGATTACTGATCAAAACCTTGGGATTGACGAAGACGGGTGAGCTGACAGCGGACTCGCTCACCGTGAAGTTGCCAAACTGGACGCCTCCCAGGTCGAACAATATTTGCGCTAACCACAGATTATCCAAAGACTGCTCTTTCGCCACCTTAGCGCTGCGATGCCTGTACCCCTTCTGTAAATTGGGGAAAGCACCGCCTCCTTTCTTTGCTCTGTACTCGCTTTTGATGGGTAGACAAGTCATTCGTGCGGTTACTTGTCCAGGGTCAGTAGAAACTTGCTCTGCCGCACCAGGAAATAGCTGTTGTTGTCTGTTCGCTCTTTATGGAAAAATGACGAACAGGTGCCGATCAACATCGTGTCTATTCAATGGGAGTTCGTTGATCTTAGCATCCTTTCTGCATAATGAGAATTGCTTTCAGTTAGTATATCATATATGCCCATCTTATGTATGCTTGTAATAAGTGTCCCCACCAGGAAAAGCCCCGGTAAAGCCTCTCTCTGGGACAGGCTTCCTGAGTCTCTCGCTCTTGTTTCGTTCGATTTGTATCGATGCGATCTAGAAAAGACTTTCAGGAGGACATGTTGAAAAATAATAAGATCGCCGAAGTGACAGGAGCATTCCTGTCACTTCGGCGACCTTCAATGCGAATATGTACGATGGAAACCAATCCTAGTAGCTAGCAGAACGGGAAGCTGTGCGGCGACCAGATTCTCTGGACTTTCTCCTGGGCGACTGATACCGATTCTGTCGGAGAAAAAGCATGAGCATTGTACTTTCGAGGAGCTCTGCCGGAGTTAGACAGCTTTCTCGTTCCTCTACTGGTATCCCTTTCCCTTCGCATATCGGATTGTGGCCGCTCTGGTAGGGGAAAGACCTCTGCTGGCGCAACGTATGGCACAACAATATTGGTTGCATCTTCATCAATCGTAAGGCGCTGCAATGCGACGGCCTGCCCCAGAGTACGGGCCATGCGCCTCCACTTAGGTACATCCGATGGCACCAGCAGCGTAATTGCCTTACCCTGTCGCCCCATTCTGACCCGTACGACCAATACGGTGAGTGAAAAGATCGCTCGATTCTGGCAGTTCGTAGTTGATGACCTGGTAAATTCCTTGAATATCTAGCCCACGGGCGGCTACATTGGTGGCAAGCAACGTCTGCACCTGCCCCTTACGGAACGCGGTAAGCACATCTTCACGTGCTCGCTGGCTCTTGTTGCCATGTAGCGTTCCTACAGTAAAGCCAAGCTTGTTGAGCTGTTTCCCTAACTTCTCGACTCCAAACTTGGTTCGACCAAAGATGAGCGTGCTTTCTCCCTTAGTAGAATGCAAAAGGGTGCAGAGTGCAGCCATTTTCTGATCGTGTGGTACCTGGTACGCGATCTGTTCGATACTGCTTTGCTCACCTATTGCGCGTGTGATAGCTACCTTGACTGGCTCTTTGAGAAACTTCTCTTGCAGTTTCTCAACCCACTCTGGCATGGTCGCGGAAAAGAGCGCCATCTGGCGCGTCTCAGGCGTGGTCGCCAGAATCTCTTCGATGACGGGCGCGAACCCGCTATCGAGCATCTGATCGGCCTCGTCCAGTATGCATATACGCAACTGGTTCAGCACCAGGCACCCGCTCTGCAGATGGTCCTTCACACGCCCAGGTGTGCCCACAACGATCTGCGCTCCATAACGTAGCGCCGAGATCTGGCTGCCATAGGGACGTCCTCCTACCAGGAGCGCCGTGGAAAGTCGCTTGCCGGATGCTAGTTTGCTCAATACAGTGTTTACCTGCATGGCTAGTTCACGCGTGGGTACGAGGACCAGCGCCTGCACCGCACGTTTGTCTCTGGCTAAGCGCTCTACCAGAGGAATACCGTAGGCAAGAGTTTTGCCCGAGCCGGTTGCTGATTGTCCTACTACGTCTTTGCCTGCGAGCAAAGCGGGAATTGCCTGAGCTTGAATAGGCGTAGGTTCTTTAATATTCATATTTGCCAGTGCTGCACGTGTTGCTGGCTGTAAAGTAAAGTCGTTAAAAGATGGCATGAAAAATCCTTTCGGCCAATGTGCCCCTTGCGGGGAGAAGGATACAGCCCCCTGAAGGCATAATCCCATCAGGGAGTACCAGAGCAGGCCGTGAGGTACGGGAGCAATGCTGCTAACTGATAGCGAATACGAAGGTGTGTGCAAGGAGAGATGAATTTACAGAGGATTGCTCAAAGCCCTTTAGTGTCTTTACCGGGGAACAGGTTCTATTCATGACCTGAACCATGCCATGCAAACACTCATAACTTCTGTATTATACCCCATTGTAAGGGAATCGTCAAGTATTTGCGATAAAAGAACTACCTCATTTTTTTACTACCCCTCTCCCCCACATCCACACCAACCTCTACCCATGCCAACCAATCTGCCTCATCTAATTGACTCCTGCGATCATGTAACGTTTCTGCTGATTCGCTGGTTGTAGCAAGTAGAAATAACAAACTCATGCAAGGAGGAAAAGGACTCGTGTCAGCCGACGAAATTACCTATCCCATCAATCGCATGCAACAGACGGCCCAGAAGATTTCAGAGCAACGCCCAGCAAGCTCTTGAACGCCACGTCCTGGCCTGGCGCTCCGTCGAAGCACTCATCGCCCGCTTCCCTGGCTTCATGCAAACACCCCTGCGAAGCGTCTTTGATCCCCACGATCAGCGGTTCCGTCTCTCCTATCAATGGCAGATGGAATTCGCCGATCACCTGATGAATGCCGCTACGACCATGCAGCAAGTTGAGGAGCAGAATGCACAACAATTCAAACCTTAAGAGAGACTGCGCTCCTCCTCTCGTCTCCCCAATGAGCAGAGAAGTGCGATTGATCAGCCCGTGTCCGCAGGAAAGGAGTCATCAATGAGTGCCTTCGATCTCCTGCAACACTGGTTGCAGCCCCTGCTTGATCCCCTCAACGAGGTGCGCAGCGTTATCGAGCAGCCGTTGAGCATCCATCAGGAGGCCGTCTCCACCTTTGCCACCCTGATCGCCGGACTCTACGAAGGTCCCGACGAATTTCAAGGCGAGGCTGCCGATGCCGTTAAAGCCACCACCGAATCCTATCTGCATGCAGAGGCGCAATTCAGTGGGGCTGGCACGGCGACAACGGGCACCTTTGCTGCGGCTGCGGTGCTGACCATGCCGGGCGCATCGACGGATATCGCCCTGGAAAGTGCCGCCGAGGCCAGTGGGGAATGTGCCGTGGAAATCACTGATGCCGCCGCCACCGCCGCCACGGAGATGGGCGCGGATGCCGGGCTGGACGCGGTGACTGAAGTTGTCGATGTCGCTGCCGTGGCCCAGGCCGGACTCGATCCCGTCACCGATATTCCTGCTGGCATCCTGACCGCCATTGATCTAGGAACCAAGATTGCCATCCTGGCCGCCTTAGGTTGGAGCATTTTCCAGGCTGTGCAGCGCTGGATCGGGGATATGAACCGATTGGGGCATATGACCTGGCCGCCCGTTGCCCTCGTTTATGGGTCCTTATGGATCTAGTTCAGGATTTACCAATCAAGAAGGGTTAACTCCTCAACAGACGAAGATTGCTGAAGAGTTATTCAAAGAGTTCGGAAATAGTGGCATTACACTTGATGATATTCGTGCTATTATTGCTAACAACCCTGGACTCTCAAAGGACCAGTATCGTCTTCTGATAGAATACTATCGTCGTTATCAGAAAATTCCCTATGACGTTGTGAGCGTTATTGGCGTAGGAACGAATAAAAAAGGGAAACCTGCTAAGATCTTCTACGTAACACGAGGAGATGTTAAACATGTTAGAGGTGGGCACATAGAGTTTGATATGCTTACTGACGGTGAATTAGTTGCACTGATTGCAGAATTACTACAACAGCAACCAGATGCGATCAAAAGCACTAAAGATTCAGATAAGTACAGAGTATGATGACGTAGAAATTGACGGCAAATACTACACGATAGGAATTGCAATAAGCAAAAATAACCTGGGTAGGATTGTTACCACATTTGTTACGAGAGATCAATAAATATGATCGTAAGAAAGGATAAAGGCGTTGAGCGCATTTGTACAAGGGATACTCGAAGAAATGCAGGGCGATTATGGTAATTACTATGATTTAAAGTTGCGCCTTCCTACAGGACAAATTACTCCTGTCTTTTATAATTCCCCTCGCGAAATAGAGCCAGCAGACGATCAGATTAGTGCACATTTAGAAACCGGAGTCCCATATGAGTTGCTTATTATTGTACAGGTGCGTTCTGTACAATATACACCTGCTATTACTCCTGAGATCCCTTTTGAATTGATAACTGTAAAATCTGGGACAGGAGAAACAGCCGCCAAGGTCAATGTGGTATTACAGGGAAAAGTACTCGATTCTTTCTGGAACGTTGCCAGTCAGGAATATCTGGCTGTGGCGACACCGAAAATCTATGAGAGGCGTTATGTCCTGCTAGAAACAGCGATTGGCAAGGTTATAGTAAACTATAAATTACTTAAAGAAGACCTGGGTGAGCAGGTCGATGAGATCGCAGCAGGTGGGTATCTTAATTGGAAACCATCGCGTCTGGATTTGCTAGCTATTCTTCGTAAGAGTAAGCCTTTATAAGGACGAACCTTCCAACCAATGAGAAGGAGCATAACACTCGAAAATGTAGATATTCAAGGCTGGCCCTGATGTTCATAAATCAAAAGGAGATATGTTATGTCTCATGAACCCACGATTGCTAATTACCTCAGAAGTGGTAACATGTGTTATGATCCATCTCACCTCCAGAGTTTTCTGAATGCTTTGAAAGCAAAGGGGTACTATGTTTGTGGTTCTGATTGGCTTGACATTTTTGCTGTACGCCTACGTATATTTGGCGAAGAACCACCATCTGCAACACCCCTATCAGTAAATGCCGCAAAAATTGTTCCAGAGAGCCTCTTTATTCCAACCATCAGTCAAACACTCATTGATGAAGCTGACGAATTTATACGTGTTAAGAAGGAGAATCTAGATATACACATCTATACTACTTCGAGAGATGAGGAATACAGGAACTTCGAGTGTAAGTTCTGGCTTTATCCACAAGATGGTGTAATTTATGCCATAGTAGGGGATTATTACGTCTTTCACTATTACAACGAATTTCTAGAGACGCTCCAATTGTTCTACGATATCTGGCATCCGATTTATGGGTTTCAAGAAGAGACAGGGGAGGAACCCTATATCTCACGAGAGGAAGCGCTTGCTCAGGATATCTCCTGGCTCTACGAACTCAACCTCTTCGGACCAGAGATTGTCGCCAAGTTCGGTCGTGAGAACGTGTTAAAGAGTCCAGCGTGGCGGGTGCACAAATTTGACGATGGGGGGGTCATGATCGTACCAGCTCTTTACATAAGTGGAAGGCCACATGAAGAATACCAGTTCTCTCGTGAAGAAGTCGCGAATTCTCTGGGATTGCAACATACGGTAGCAAGCAAGGAAGAAGGTGAGGAAGAATAATCTTTCTAGAAACTCAGCATTCCTACAAGCGCCACGGTGTTACGTGGCGCACCATTCTTTCATCAAGTTGAATACACTGATCAATAAGAAAAGCCTTAACACTCGAAGCAGAAAGCATATCATATGGCTCTCAAACTCACTCCAACTATCCAGGTGGAAAGCATCCCGGCATCCTCTCTTCCAGGGAATCCCAGATGGATGCTTGATGGTCGCATCGTACTCGTTGGCCCTTATCATAGCGTCGATGAGCACGAACTCCATATCGGTCAAACCATTGGTAGCACTGAATGGCTCTGGTCTGCTTCTGATGAGTTGCTCTTTAATAAAGAAAGCCTGATACTGGAAAGCGTTATGTTGATTATTCCTGAAGTTACGTTACCTTCTGATGTTTCCCTTGCATCCTGGCAAACTGCACCGCAAGAAACGGGCTTGCTCCGACTGGTGACGGCTCAAAACTTTCAGCTAGAGCCAACCGATTTCCGTTTTATAGACCCAGAAGGGAAAGCACTTACCTGCATAAAGAAGAGCGCACTTGAAGCTTCCCATACAGAACGACGCCTTCAGATCGCGTATCATCTAGAATTACTGTTCTCTGATGACGAACTTTGTGGCTGGTCGCTTTTGCATCCGGCTGACTATGTTGTGGACGCATGGGAAGAGCCATCTTTTGCAGATAATGATGAGCTCTTCCCAACGTTAGTATACGAATATCTACAACTTGTGAGAGATCCATATATCGAACTCATGGAAGAGAAGGATGCTGAGGTGCTGGCAGCACTCCAAATTCTTTACGCCCGTATTCAAGCCGAGCACAGCTCTTCAAGGCGGCGTACTATTCTTCGTGCTGCTCTCGCCGATAAACTTGACCGTTTCTATGATCTAGAGGTAGGTTGATTCCTGGCTAAAGATTGTACACATTTTAGGGAGAAAAGAAGCAGGATAACAGCAATGAGCATACTTGTAGTCGGAGTGCTTGAAGAAAAGCAAGGCGAATATGGGGACTATTATGATTTAAAGTTGCGCCTTCCTACAGGACAAATCATTCCCGTCTTTTACGATTGCCCTCGGGACGTAGAACTGGAAAATGATCAGATTAGTGCGCAATTAGATATCGGCACTTCGTATGAGATGCTCATCATTGTACGCATAAATCATGTGAAATATACACCCACTGTCCCTCCCGATGTATCATTTGAGTTAGCTCCCAAGGAGTTCAGAATAGGACAAACAGTAGTCACACGTAACGATATATTAGGAGGGAAAGTGCTCGATCCCTTCTGGAACATTGCCCGTCAGGAATATCTGGCTGTAGCGACACCGAAAATCTATGAGAGGCATTATGTCTTTGTGGAAACAGCTATCGGCAACGTAATAATAAACTATAAAACACTCGAAGAAGATTTAGGAGAGCAGGCAAAAGAGATAGCGACAGGCGGCTACCTGACCTGGGAACCCTCTCGTCTGGATTTGCTGGCTATTCTTCGTAAGAGCACCGATTCAGGTCAATGAGACGAAACATCACTCATTTTCGGATTGCACGAGAGAAGTTGCCATAAGAGAGGAGACAGGTTTGATATGATGGCATGCCATATAGCATGCGTAGAAATCGATTTGCCAGATACCCGCCGATAAATCGATGGACGCGATAAATCGGGTCCCTACGGTAGTGAGAAGTATTTCATGTATCGCTCATTGTGCCCCTCCATCCCTTCATTATGACTCTGGCTCCTCCTGTCCTTTTTTCTGGTGTAGGGGCGCACTGAGCGGATGCGAAGAAGCCCGTGTCCCCACTACGCTCGTGCTCCCATCCCAAGAAACCGTGCCATGACCATTGACAGAGCAGTAGGGGCTGTGTCATAAGCCACCACGAGCCACCCTGCCAATGTTCGCTTCACATGGCCTCAGAAGCCATAAGAAGCTCAAGAACATGAAATGGCTTCCCAGGCCTTATGACACAGCCTCTAGGGGCGCAATGCAACGAAGTGGAATAAGCCCGTCCGCTTCACACCAAACCATGCCCTTCTCTCAAAGAAACCTCCCTTGACCGCAAAACATAGGTGCTACACCCCAATTTTCTGAAAGGTTGCAGATCGTTTTAATCTCCTATATGCTGTAAAATAGTAAATAGAGGAATAGATACCTCCATTTGCATCGCTATCGACACGGAACACGTGTATAAAATGGTGAAGTTAGCGTTTATTCCTTAAAGATCAATACATGCTGATATTAAAAGACAAGCGTTCTGGCGGGTGGCTGGGAATCATTCTGACTAAGCCGGGCAGCGCGTGATACCGCTAATAGCACGCTGCTTACCACTGCTAATGTTAGTGGCACCATTGAAATGTATGGAATGGGTAGGATGTCGCCCGATTGCAGGGAATTTCCTGCAAAAGCCCCTACCATGTTGCGGCTGAATAGTGTAAAATGGCACTATTAGCGGGAACATGAGATTTATGGGATGAGAGGTACGGCCTAGATGAGACAAGGGAATGGCACCGATGTGCTGGGAGCAAATGATCCCCGTAGTGACGGGCTTGGGGTCATCTATGTATCTCCTAATGATGATAGAAAGAGTGTACTGGCTGCTATCCTGACACAGGAAAAACTTGGCCGCAAACAGGTCGCTGTGGTGCTACCCCCAAATCAGAATAAAGCATTTCAGCGTCCAGGTGATTTTGATGATCTCAAGACGATGCGACGCAAATTGCAGACGCAGGTCGTCTTTATTGCACCCAGTGGCCCTGGACCAGCAGAGTTCGCACGCCAACGTCGCTTCCTCGTCTATTCATCTCTGGAGAACTATGCAAATGCTTTGCGCGATGAGGTTCAGGTAGAGAGTGCATCTAAAAAAGGATGGCTCTTTGGTTCGCCCCGTACAAAAGCTGAGAGCACACCAGCTCCCTCCGGGAGTAACAGAAGCAGAAATCGTATACCTACCGAACCATTAGAACCTGCAACACAGGAACTTGATACGCCTGCCAACAACGGGCATTCGACTCAATATGATAATGATGAAGATGAGCAGAATGGCAATGGATCCGTCCTGCCATTTGTGGCCGGAGCTGCAATCGGCGGCGGTGCTGCTACAGCTTTAAATAGACATGATCAGAGCGGCAACCAGATGGTTTCAGCCAATCCGCCACGCACTCCACGCAATTTCGCGGACAATGAAGATGATGCGGATGATCTTGGTCCGCTCCCTGCTACACCAGCACGTCGGCCAGCATCAGAGGATCTCTACGGCCCGACACAAACGATTCCGCCTTCGCATCCTGCCGATGCGGCAGCGGATGGCGGCTCCATCATCGAGCTGCGACCACGTCGTAGCAGCAAAGCAACCTTACCACTTGCACCACGTGAACAAAGTCCTGTTCCCGCAACACCCGTTGTCGCTCCAGAACCAGATATGACGACACAAACTCCTCGCCCCCGCCGTTCCAGTGGCAAGATGGCAGCGGCAGCCGTTGGCGCAGGAGCTGGTATTGCCGCTGCCAGTGCTGCCTCAGCTGCTCCTACACGTTCCGTCGCACCTCAGGGCCGGGCCAGTGCTGCGGCAGGCGGCGCAGGGACTGTCGCTCCACGCCCAGGCGGCCCTGGCAGAACTCCTCCTGCTGGTCCCCCTCCTGGTCGAGGTGGACGTGGCAATGGACGCGGCCCCAGAAGCACCGCTGGCTGGGTCATCTTTCTTGTCATACTGGCGCTAGCCGTCCTCGCCTGTGGTGGCGTTAGTGCCATGGCCTATGCACAACCCAAATAGCTTGCCAGGCCATATCGCACATGGCCTCTTATCACCACAACAGTCTCCGGCCACCATTACCATCACGCCGAGTAGCCAGACTGTGCAGGACGCCTATACCCTTGTTGGTGCTAACACAACTAACTCTACCTCGCGCCAGGTCGCCTTACGCACCGTTACCGGGGCCGCCCAATCACCCTCAACTCCTGTGAAGGCAACTGGACACGCTCAACATCCCGCAACGGCTGCAACTGGGCAATTAACGTTTTCCAATTCTTTAGGCACTGAGCGTCAGGTTCCAGCAGGCCTCGCAATTCCTGCTGGCAACGGTGTAAGCATTGTACTTAACCAAACTGCGGATATGCCAGGAGCTTCAAGTAGTGCACAGAATGGGTTGGCAACAGTTACCGCTCATGCAGAACCTGCTGGCCGGGTTGGTAACATTGGAGCACTCACTTTTGACCTCGCTGCATGTTGTGGCAATAATGTTACCGTCACCAATGCAGCCGCTTTCACAGGCGGCCAGGACGCGGTCAATTACGCCTTTTTGCAGCAATCCGACGTAAATAACGCCATCTCGCAAGCTATCAAGGACACTACGAAGCAGGACGCGCTCAACGACCTGAACAGACAACTTCATACAGGTGAGCAGTTTCTGGGTTCAACACGCTGTACAACGACGCTGCAAGCGGACGAGCCAATTGGCGACCAGAACACCAACGTGAATAGCGCCAATGTGAGCTATGGGATGAAATGTACCGCGACAGCTTATGACAACCAGGGAGCACAGAATATCGTCAAGGGGCTGCTCACACAAAAGGCAAGCAGCACGCTCGGTTCTGGCTATGCCTTGATCAACAATATTCAGACCAGCCTTACTGGTCATACGGCAACAGGAAACACGTTTTCACTCTTCTTTAGTGGAAAGGGCGTCTGGGCTTACCAGTTTAGCGATGTTCAGAAGTTGCAGCTGGCAAAGGCGATCGCAGGCAAGACCGTTGCGGCAGCTCAGAACATTCTCAAGAGTACGCCGGGCATCGGCAATGCCACTATCAACGTCAATGGTGGCAATACGCTACCCGCTAACTACAATCAGATCTCAATAGTTATTCAACCGATAGCTGGTCTGGGTAGTAGCGGCAGCACTCCATCACCCGTAAGCGCTTCACCGACCGTAACAGGTCCAACCGTTCAGAGCGGAACTCCCGGTGCCAATGGAAAAGGCGGCTCGGCCCCACCAGCTAGTGGAGGAAGCTAGTAGGTGAGATTATAATATCTTTGGTACGGGTGCGATAAATCTAGCCTGTACAGATTTACGTTGAGGATCGGGAAAGGATAAAAAAACGCATGCTGTCTCTGGAAGGCAAGCAGCTTGGTAACTATGATGTCATCCGTCGTATCCGCGTGGGTGGTATGGGAGCTGTCTATGAAGGCCGTCAGCGTACGGCCTTTGATCGTCGTGTCGCCATCAAGGTCATTCTAGGCAACTATGCTGAAGACCGCGATATGCGCCGCCGTTTCGCTCGTGAGGCCCGCACCGTTGCTCGCCTGCATCACCCTCACATCCTTCCCCTGATCGAATTTGGCGATGAACAGGGGATTCTCTACCTGGTAATGCCCTTTATCGACGGTGGCACTCTGACCAGTTACCTGCGCCGCAGCCTTCCACCTCTGGGCGAAGTCGCTGCTATCTATCAACAATTGCTCGATGCGGTAGAATATGCGCATGATGAGGGATTGATTCACCGCGATATCAAATCCTCCAATGTCCTACTCGAAATGCGCCGGAGTGGACCCCCTTATGTCTATCTAGCGGATTTTGGTCTTGTACGTACGTTGCGACAGGCCGAAGCGGAGCAGGTGGGCAAGCCAATTCCGCTCGACCAGGTGCCCGGTACTCCCCACTATATGGCCCCAGAACAGACGCGCGGCATTGTGACGGTCCAGACGGACATCTACGCTCTCGGCGTTCTGCTTTACCAGTTGCTCACAGGTGAACTCCCTTATAATGATGCCGATGATATCCGCGTCATTCAGATGCACCTGAACGCGCCGATTCCCCGACCCAGTGCCTTCGACTCCTCTATTCCTACCGAGCTAGACGAGGTGATAAGCACCGCCATGGCGAAGCGCCAGGATACCCGTTACAAAACCGTTGCCGAATTGCGCCGCGCTTTCCTCGCCGCTATCAACGGACCCATCGAAACAGTCCCCGATGAAGAGATCCAGCAAGAGTTGCCCGGCCCAGGGAGTACAATATCGCGCAACGCATCACGTCACCTGCCCACCAGCCCGCTCTCGCCAGATGATGCTGCTCCTAACGCTCTGCCACGTCGTCTAAGTAGCAGAGCATTACATCCGCTACCACCACCCGCGCATCCATCAACAAAACTTGCACCACATTATCCAACTGAGGCCAGACCGCGCAATGCAGGCACACGCGATCTCAATGCACGCGATGCTGGAATACGCAATGTAAAGGGAAGAAATGCGGGTACCCGGAATCTAGAAGCACGGAACGCACAATCACGGGAGACTACCCTCAACAAAGCGGACCGTAATAATGTAGGGGTGCCATTTATAAACCCGTCGTCCGCACATAACCCCTCCCCCACATATAATCCCGCCCTTATCCATAATCCCCCTCTCGCCACACGTAACCTCGCGACAAACGATCTTGATGTCAACGCACATACTATAACTATGCGTGACACTATAGGAGCACACAACGATGTAGGGGTGCCATTTATAAGCCCGCCCCCACATAACCCATCTCCCCATAGCACACGTACAACGGAAGAACCAATCAAAAAAACACGTACACGGACTCATGCCGCTCTGTTCGTAAGCATAACCGTCCCGGTCATCTTACTGATCTTACTGATTATGCCACGTGTACTCGGCATCAGCATCTTCCCCGCTGGCTTCCCTCTCTTCGGCACTCCACCCATCGCCACCGTCCTGATTACAGAGCAGAGTAAGACCATCCAGGATAAGTATGTTCTGACCGCTTCACCCCAGGTCAAAGCGGCAGATCTGAAAGCACATACTATTCCTGCCCTTCAACTGAAAGGCAGCGTTTCAGCAAAGCGTACCGTGCAGACGAACGGCACACACACTATTGCTGGCCTACAAGCACGTGGCACAGTTGAGCTAATCAACAACAACAACGCGCCAGCCTTTGTGCCAGCACAGACGACGCTCACGACTCCATCTGGTGTCCAATTCCAGACCGTCCAGGATGCGCAGATTCCACCGCGCACACAGAACAACACCATTAACGTCACCGTCATTGCTGTCACAGCAGGTGCATCTGGCAACATTCCGGCATTTACTCTTAACGGATCCTGCTGCAGCAACGGTATCATCGTCAAAAACAATGCTCCCTTTTCCGGTGGCGTCGACTCACAAACGGTACACACAGTAGCCCAGACCGATCTGGATAACGTACAGAGCGCTCTCACTCCTGGCCTGGAACATCAGCTCAATCAGCAGTTGCAGAAAAGCCTTACCAGCGACGAGAGCAGCGTCGGAACGCCTATTTACAGTGTGAGCATCACCTCCGATAACGCCATCAATACTCAGACCAACCAGGTGCAGGTCACCATCACCGTTTCAGGCACTCTTACCGCCTACAACCATGCTCTCGCCAGTAGTACCGCCATACAACTCCTGACGAGCCAGGCGATACACACGCCTGGCAACACCTATCAACTACAAAGCACACCCGCTGTCGGCACCATCTCAATCCTTGCTGTCAGCAAAAGTGGTATTATCTATCTCAGCATCCCCGTACACGGCACCTGGACCTACACTCTCTCATCACAACAGATCAACACCTGGCCCCAATACATCAAAGGAGCTACATCAGCCGCCGCCCTTGCCTATCTTAACGCTCAGCCCGGCGTCGCTAGCGTCGAGATCCACCTCCCCTTTGGAGCCGACCACCTCCCATCCTCCACCAACGATATTCGCATTGTACTGGAAAATACTAATAACACTCCAGGATAGCTTCCCTATCCTGGCGGTTAAAGTTCATTTCCCTGCCATCGCTTTATGCCAGACGCATAGTTAGTTTCTTAAGCTTCCCCAGTAATTCAATGTACTCGTCAAACTCGATGCCGTATTTACAACTGACCTTTATAGGAATATCCGTGGCCTGCTCTTGTAAGGCACGACCCTCTTGCGTAAGCGAGATATCGACGACACGCTCATCGTTCGTACGTCGCTGCCTCTTAATGAAACCTGCACCTTCCAGACGCTTCAAAAGCGGGGAAAGCGTGCCGGAATCCAGATGCAGAATATGTCCAATCTCCTTTACAGAACACGTTTCACGCTCCCACAATACTATCATGACCAGGTATTGCGGATACGTCAGCCCCAACTCATCTAATAATGGCCGATACACATCCATCGCCGCACGCGAGGCCGCATAGAGCGCGAAACATAACATGTCATCAATTTTTCCCCCGCTCGACTCCTGTATACTCATAACACCTCCATCCTCCTGTCCCGACGAAATCGACATAACGGCTACCTTTTCCTTTAATGAGAGGAAGGGCTTATCTAAGCTTATCTAATAAGAAGACGGGCTTATAAATCGCGCCCCTACTGCTCTGATTGCACACATTTTCCTGGGTAGGGGCGTCACCTTGCGTGCGCCCCGGTTCCCACTCAAAGCGTGTTGTGGGGTAGCAGGGCGCACGCAAGGTGACGCCCCTACCCAAGGATGCAATCAAGCTTGATAGAACACTACACCATTCTTCTCTCATTGGCTTGAATAAATCTTATAGCACACAATTAAATAGAAGTCAAGGTAATGAAGATAGCAAAATATCCTTGACAATGACTACAATAATCTGTTATAACATTGAGAGAAATTAAATTTTACAAAATTTAATTTCTCTCAATGTATTTTTCGCGGATCTCGGTGAGAGTGTCACCTTGATTTGCTAGCACTTGTACAGAAAGAAAAAGGAACATTACGATGAAGACTCTCTATACAGCTGAAGCAACTGTTCATGGTGGGCGTCAGGGTGAAGGCCGCTCCTCTGACGGCAACCTGATTGTGAAGTTAAACCCACCCAAAGAGATGGGTGGATCGGGTGAGGGCACCAATCCCGAACAACTCTTTGCCGTTGGGTATGCAGCCTGCTTCCAATCGGCTCTCATGCGGGTTGCGCAACGTGAGCATGTCGATGCAAGTCAGTCAACCATCACCTCTAGAGTCGGTATTGGACCCAATGGACAGGGCGGTTTTGGACTTGAAGTTGAACTGCGCGTCTCTATACCCGGCATCGACACAGCTATCGGCAATAAATTGCTCGCACTCGCCCATGAAGTTTGCCCCTACTCCAATGCGACGCGTGGGAATATTCCCGTTGAAATCATCTTTGTTGCCGCCTGATCACGATCAAATTTCATTGAACCGTGCCCATCCGTTAAGGGTGCGGTTCCATAAGCCCTGCACCTCATTAAATCGCATCTTGACAAACCACTTCCTCACCCGTATAGTAGCCACGATAGTGATTTCATCTCGCGATTGAAATCACTATCAGAAGAGCCGATTTCGTACCTTTCTAGTATTTACTATTTCATTTATGCAATACGAAATCGGTTGAGTATCTTCTATCATATAGATTTTCTATACATCTTTATTATTATGACATGCTATAGTAGGGAAAAGCCTGTAAGTGCACATTTCCCCGCAGGAGATTTTATATGCGCAGGAGGTTTTATGCGTTGTCCGCGTTGTGCTTATAAGGGAAAATTATTCCAGGGTAGATGCGCTGTCTGCGGATATCCACTGGAACAAGAGATGCAAGAGACATCAGAAAACAGCACGGCGGCAGTGCAACAACCATTTTTGCAGGCGAGCGATCAATATTCTCCGATCACAAACCATTATGCACCAATTTTTGATTCCCGCCCCACCGGCAATCGTCAATCTATCCATATGCTGGAGGCAGGTGATACCTTACGCAATGGTCGCTATCGCTTGCAGGAACGTATCACCCTACCTGCATCGCAACAGAGCCATGGAATGGCCTGGAATGCCTATGATCTGCAGATGGCGAGCCGTTTTGTAGTGATACGTGAAATCAATTTCGCTGGCGAAATCGGTATCGACACCGCAACAGAAAGAATATGTTGCAAATAAAATTGCGCAACGGCTCAACAGATTGGGCGAACATCCCGGCCTGCCCAGAGTGATCGATATGTTCAGCGCAAACGAGAACTATTTTCTGGTCTTTCTCTATCCACAAGGAGAAACACTCGCCGCACTCCTCAAGCGCTGGCCTAACGGATTGCCGGAGCATACGATCGCAGAATACGCCTGGCAACTCTGCGATATTCTCACAACAATGGGAGAACAACAGCCACCAATTGTGCATGGTGCAATCTGCCCCGAGACGATTCTGATCAGCGAAGAGGACAAACAGGCCGTACTGATGCACCTGCCATTATTGCCACCAAAGGAGTCAGGTGGAAAGATAGACGAATTTACATCTGCCTATCGTGCGCCAGAGCAGGTGCATGGCAATATCACTCCCGCATCGGACTTGTACGCACTGGCCGCAACGCTCTACCATACAGTAACGGGTGCCGATCCACGAGAACGCCCACCGGCATTCTATCCGCCTGCGCGACGCCTCAATTCAACGATTAGCCCGACGATGGAACTGATTCTTGCGCGAGAATTGCGCTTGACGGTTACACAACGCTACACTAACCCCCACGAGATGCAGCAGGATATAGCCACATTACTCGAATCATACGCCACTCAGGTGACCAGGGCCGTTGTGCCTCTGCAACCCTCTGAAATGCCTCTCCTATCGTTAAAAGACGAAAAGAGCCGGAAGACAGATTTTAAGCATACAAAGATTATTATTCCTACCATGGTCGGTATTCTAGTAGTACTTGGATTGTTGCTTGTGATGCTATTGCACGCTTAGAAAGTGATAGCGACCCATGCTACTATTCTTGCGTGCTTTTCCACTGTTGTGTTATCATTGATACATAGCAATGCATGTTTGAGATGTACAGATGATAAATCACTCTCCGTATTTCTCCCGTCAGGGAACCTGGAAGACGAAATACGTATAGAGTTGAAGTCGATGGCTCAATGGAAGAGGACGAGATGAAGCCAAATCACCGATTAAAACATGAGCGGGAGCAACGGGGATGGTCGCAGGCAAAACTAGCCGAACTGGTCGGAACTAATCCAGCTACCGTGGGGCGCTGGGAGCGTGGTATTTCTTTACCTTACCCTGTCTATCGCGAGAAATTGTGCATGCTTTTCGACAAAGACGTGCAGGAACTGGGCTTGATCGAAGAAGACGAGATTGCGCAAGAACCAGCCATCACCGATACCGTCAGATACTCAGATTCCAGATGTGCCAACTACAAAATCATTTATCTTCGATCCGGCCATCCCCATGCTACCGCTGGAAATGGACACACTGGTCGGACGGGATGGCTTATTGACACAACTCAAAGAGCAACTTTCTACAGAAGAAACACCGAGTTTCAATGCCCTTAGCGGACTACCGGGAGTAGGAAAAACAACACTTGCCTTAGCGTTAGCATATGACCACGAACTCCAGGCACATTTTAGTGATGGCATCCTCTGGGCAGGTCTGGGTACTCAGCCGGATATAGAGGAGATCCAGATTCGCTGGGGCGCTCAGTTAGGACTCTCCCCGACGAAGTAACAGGCATCAAGAACCGCAATGATTGGGCAAAAACATTACGATCCTTGATTGGCCTGCGACATATGCTATTGATCATTGATGATGTCTGGGAAATCGATGACGCCCTCGCTTTTCAAGTCGGTGGCCCTCACTGCATGTACCTCTTCACAACACGCTTTCCGCAGCTAGCAATCCAGGTCGCAGGCAATAGAACTATTGCCGTTCCCGAATTAAGCGCAGAGAACGGAGTCAAGCTACTTGCTCATTTTATTCCTACACTGATAGAACAAGATAGTACTACTGCCCTCCGCCTGGTCAACTCCGTCGGAGCCTTACCACTCGCGCTTGTCCTTATGGGAAGACATCTGCGCTCACATGCCTACAATGAACAACCCCGTCGCCTCCACCATGCCTTGCAAGAGCTGAATAATACTGCGAAACGCATGCATCTGAGTGACTCCTCACGGCTTAAGTCGGCCACATTCTAACTATTCCCATCGCATGCACTACTCATTGCAATCGGTTATCGCACTCAGTGATGAACGGCTTGATGATATGCAAGCACAACGTATGTTGCGTGCCCTCTCCGCTGTTTCCACCCAAACCAAATACCTTTTCAGAAGAGGCAGCCGTCGCCATCAGTTTACAGCCAGCAGAAACGCTTGATACGTTGTGCGATGTAGGATTGATCGAGAGTAGCGGTCCTGAGCGCTATATGATACATCAGACGATCTCCGACTACGCCCAGCTCAAATGGAGGAACACAACGTTCTCTTTGAGCGTATGATTAAATACATGACCATCTATATAGAAACACATGAAAATGATTATCAAGCGATTGAACAGGAACATACGAACATCCTGACAGCCCTGGAAAAAGCATTTCAGCATGGAATGGATCGTGAATTTCTGTACAGGCCGTGACGGCATTTGCACCATTTCTGCATCTTCGCGGACTCTATGATGAGGCAAAGCAGTATCTACAACGAGCCTATCAGATCGCTCAGAAACTTGGACGACTACCAGGAAGAGATGAAGATCCTTGCTCATCTTGGACTCATGGCAGAACGCATGAGCGAATATAAACAAGCAGAAAGCTATCTGAATGAAGGAGTACGCCTGGCAAGGGAATATGAACAGCCCGACTCAATCAGCCTTTTTTTAGCTCGTTTAGGAACCGTCATGGATAGGCTTGGCGAGTATCAGCGGGCAGAAACCTATTTACAAGAAGGACTGACACTTGCACGACAACTCGACCAGCCAGAACGCATCTGCGAGGTCCTCATCGCATTGGGAATCGTTGCCATTAACCAGGGAAACTATACGCAGGCAGAGACTGTTCTCTCCGAAGCACTTCAGCTTGCGCAGCAGATGGAACACAAAGAATATATGATGCAGATCCTGACACAGCTGGGTTTGATCACCATCAGTAAAGAGGACTATGTCCTCTCGCGTACGCACTTCCTGGGAGCGCTTGATCTTGCCTATCAGATAGGCATCGTGATCCCATAATCCAGATCATCATCAATCTGAGTGGAGCTGTAGGATTAGTAGGAGATTACGAACAGGCTGAACACTATCTGCAAGAAGGACTGCGCCTGTCACAGCAGAGCGGACATCTGAGCGAGTAGAGTAATGTTGTTCAACAACCTCGGTTCGGTTGCATGGTTGCAAGGTCACTATGAACAGGCGCGGGCATACATGCAAAAAGGGCTGAGCCTGGCTCGTGAAATTAACCATCCCCGGCTCATCAATAATATTCTCTATGAATTAGGTGAAGTAGCTCTTTCGGCTCAACACTATGATGAAGCGCAGGCCACGTTCAATGAAGTCATCATATCCGCAACAGCATTTCCCTCCATACGCGCAAATGCCCACTATGGGCTGGCCGCACTATGGTATGCCAGGAAAACATCGATGAAGCCTATCAACAAGGTGAAATTAGTGCTCAGATCTTTGAAAACTTAGGTCTTCCCAAAGCAACAACCGTCAGAAACTGGTTGAGCACTCTCCCCACCCTTCACCAACTTTAACAATTTCCCTTCAATAGCGTCTTAATAAGTAAGAGGGCTGGCGCAACTGAGAAATGGGCGACACAGGGGCGGCTAGCCCTCTTTTTTGCTCCTCAGTCAATGTGTATATTCCATACAATGCATTCCCTCTATGAATGTACCAAATAACTTGCAAGAATAAAAAGCAAATATGATATAGTTGATACAGGAAGTCAATAATTGATCAGGAAGGATAAACATGGATTTACGCTATTCACTGGCCGGCACTATTTGTAGGTATCCTTATCGGATTGACAGGCATGGGTGGAGGTTCACTGCTGGCCCCTATCCTCATTCTCTTCTTTCGTGTACCCCCTATATGGGCGGTGAGTACAGATCTGGCATACTCAACAGTAACAAAGGCAGTTGGTTCGTTGATGCATATTCGCGCGAAGCATGTCAATTTCAAGCTGGCACTCTGGCTCGCCTGTGGAAGTGTGCCTGCTACATTTGCAAGTGTCTTCCTGGTTCAGTATGTAAGAAAACACTATGGTAATTTTATTAATGGCTTCATTCATCCATGCTATCGGATTTGTGCTGATACTGGTTGCCGTGCTTCTGCTCCTCAGACCATATATTGTACGCAGCCTGGAGAAAAGAAGCCTGGAAGCACAAAAGCAAAAAGCTTTGACCCCCGAGACTGCTACCCCACAAGCCACACGCTGGGAAACCTTCTACCGACCACTCATTACAGCATTAATTGGAGCCATCGTAGGATTTCTTGTCGGCTTCACCTCTGTAGGAAGTGGAACACTCATCGTCGTATCGCTCGTCATGCTCTACCCCAAACTTACGACAAAAGAGTTGGTCGGAACAGATATCTTCCAGGGCTTTATGCTCGTCACAGCAGGGGCCACAGCCTACTTTTTTGTCGGTACCATTAACTGGACAATCACTGGATTACTCTTAATTGGTTCGCTGCCCGGCGTAATCATCGGCAGTCAATTAAGCAAGTACATTCCCAACCGCGTTATGCGCCCCAGTTCTGGCTGTAGTACTCGCGATCTCTGGCTTCAAATTGATCTAGCAAGAACACCTGCGGCTTTAGCCGTGGGTGCCTCACCACTAGTACTTCATGGCCCCTCTTCCATCAACTTTATGGTAACTGGCGTTTACTATGTTACACTGTGCAACAATATTAGCAAATATTAGAGGGTGCTATTGAATCAATGCAATCATATATATGTAAAAAATGGAAAGAGAGTTTCTACGTTCTCTTTTGCGGCCAGATGCGGGGCTATCCTTTTATTCATCCTACTCAGCATGCTTGTTGCGGCATGCGGAGGGGGACAGGCGCGAATGCCACTAATTTAGGAGATCCGCAAGCAACAATGACCATCAACATGGGATCAGTTCAGAGTTCCCCAACGCCTGCCTTGCCGGGCGAATGGTGTGGTGCCTGGGTAACCAACCCGACCCCTTCTTATGCTGCTGGAACGATAGCGGTATATGCGAAATTCACTAAAAACGTCAACGGGAACCCTGCCGGAATAG
Source organism: uncultured Chloroflexia bacterium (assembly GCA_963731415.1). Classification (GTDB taxonomy): domain Bacteria; phylum Chloroflexota; class Ktedonobacteria; order Ktedonobacterales; family Ktedonobacteraceae; genus JACDAE01. The sequence continues at coordinate 395,490 of CAVSVN010000005.1, read as the reverse complement.
GGGAGGCTACGGCAACCGCTCAAGTTCTGTGGACTCCCAGTGATAGCGATACCTATACTGCCACTACGACCAGCGATGGACTCTGCTGTCTTTCCCGTCTCCGTTGCTAATAGAAGTTTTGCGGTCAATACCATTACCCTGGTTACGGTCACGTTTAAGAAAGCTGGATTGCCGGATTGTACAGTAGGCCAGGATCGCGCAGCCTTCTTTACCCTTATTTATGCCACTCCGGCTGCTTCGACAAAGCTAACACCGACGCCTAAACAAAATGGCACGCCGCCAGCTCAGGGAAGACCAACGCCGCCAGTTACCTCTACAGGCACGCCTACACTCTTCCCACCACACATAACGCCAACGGTAAATCCTGGTCATTAGAAGAGAATAACGGTTAAAACGTATTTTCTGCGCAAAAGACATATTGCGCAGAAAATACGTTTTACAAAAGTTCCTATCCTATGTTCTACTCCTCATGCCTTTTTGCCTGGAACACCTTGTATATTATCTGGATCCAAAGTAGTATAAACCCCACGAGACTCAATTTCAGGCTTCATTGTTGTTCCTTTGCGAATAAACACAGAGACCGCCTAAAGGATTGTTCTCGTTGTTGTGAGGAGGAGAAGGAGGGTGACATGTCGGATGTCTCACGTCCGCGAGAGCAAGGAACGGCATGATTTCCGAAGCTCGAAAACGAGCCCGTTTTTCCCACTTTTATTGTATCACCTCCTGTCTACTAGCACACTGCCTTTTTGGACGATTTTTTTGGGCGTTCTTTCCCCTATACTCAGGCGGAAGCGACGCCACTCTGGCGCACCCGCGGTGAAAGCTCTCCTTTGAGCAAAGAGACCTCTCGTGTTTGTGCTCAAAAAGCACTTGCTTCATCAGGCGTGTGCCAGACCCTCGTCGTGTGCGAAAGGAGTCACCGAGAGATGAAAGGAGAAGAGATGTTATGGCGGCAAGCGAGCAATCTGTTCTATTAAAGGAGGGAAACGTATGAGTTCCTTTGTCCTTGGTTTTCAGGATATTGACAAAACAAAACTCATGGTTGTTGGGGGGAAAGGCGCGAACCTGGGGGAACTTTCCAAGATTGAAGGAATACGCGTACCGGATGGCTTTTGTATTTCTACTGAAGCCTTTAAAAGAATCATTGAGGAAACGTCGTCGATTAACGAATTACTTGATCAGTTATCGCTTCTAAAGGTGGAAGACCGGGATAAAATCGGTGAACTTAGCGGTGAGATTCGCAGCGTCATCGAAGGGATAGCCATCCCTCAAGACATTCATGAAGAGATCACCCGCCTCCTCTCCAGACTTGGTGAAAAAAATGCCTATGCAGTACGATCCAGCGCAACTGCAGAGGATCTGCCAACGGCTTCCTTTGCAGGCCAGCAGGATACGTATTTGAACATTATCGGAAAGGAGGCAATCCTAAAGCATATCAGCAAGTGCTGGGCGTCGCTCTTTACGGACCGTGCGGTGATTTACCGGATGCAGAACGGGTTCGACCACAAAAAGGTCCATCTGTCTGTGGTCATCCAGAAAATGGTCTACCCGGAGGCAGCAGGGATCATGTTTACAGCTGATCCGATTACTTCTAACCGAAAGCTGCTATCAATCGATGCCAGTTTTGGACTTGGAGAAGCCCTGGTCTCTGGCCTGGTATCTGCCGATTGTTATAAAGTACAGGAAGAGGAAATCGTCGATAAGATGATAGCAACCAAAAAATTGGCTATCTATGGACGAAAAGAAGGCGGAACAGAGACACAGCAGATCGCTCCTGATCAGCAAAAGACTCAAACACTTACCGAACAACAAATTTTACAACTTGCACGCATAGGAAGACAGATCGAAGCTTATTTTGGTTGCCCACAAGATATCGAATGGTGTCTGGTTGATGATACATTTTCTATTGTCCAGAGTCGGCCAATCACTACTTTATACCCGATCCCTGAAGCGAATGATCAAGAAAATCACGTCTATGTATCTGTTGGTCATCAACAAATGATGACCGACCCCATGAAACCATTGGGATTGTCTTTTTTCCTGTTAACGACCCCTGCACCCATGCGTAAAGCTGGTGGAAGGTTGTTTGTTGATGTTACACCTCTGCTGGCTTCACCGGCTAGCAGAGAAAGTATATTAGATGTCATGGGAAAAGGCGATCCGCTCATAAAAGATGCATTGATGACCATCATAGAACGGGGAGATTTTATACAGTCGTTACCAGATGATAAGCAAGAAAAGACTCCCGGTAAAAGCAATCAAGGTCCGTCGCTTGCGGATTATAAAACACTAAACGAATACGATCCGGCAATCGTTTCTGATTTGATCAAGCGTAGTGAAACATCGATAGAAGAGCTAAAACAAAACATCCAAACGAAATCAGGATCGGATCTGATTTGATTTTATTCTGGAAGACATTCAGCAATTAAAGAAGAGTTTATCTGATCCGCAAAGTTTGGGTGTGATTATGACTGCTATGAATGCTTCATCATGGATCAATGAAAAAATGAAGGAGTGGTTAGGTGAAAAAAACGTAGCAGACACGCTTTCTCAATCTGTACCAAACAATATCACTTCGGAAATGGGTCTGGCGCTATTGGATGTCGCAGATGTAATTCGCCCTTATCCAGAAGTAATTGAGTACTTACAACATGTAAAAGATGATAACTTTTTGGATGAACTGGTTAAGTTTGATGGTGGACAGGAAAGCCGGGACGCTATCTATGCTTATCTCAACAAATACGGAATGCGATGTGCCGGGGAAATCGATATTACGAGACCTCGTTGGAGCGAAAAACCAACTACTCTTGTCCCCATGATTCTCAGTAACATCAAAAACTTTGAACCAGGTGAAAGCAAGCGGAGATTTGAGCAAGGGCGACAGGAAGCATTGAAAAAAGAACAAGAGTTATTAGATCGATTGAAGCAATTACCGGATGGTGAACAAAAAGCCAAAGAGACAAAACGAATGATCAGCCTCATCCGGAATTTCATCGGGTATCGTGAATATCCAAAATACGGCATGATTAGTCGCTACTTCGTTTATAAGCAGGCTTTACTGAAAGAAGCCGAACAACTCGTACAAGCCAACGTTATTCATGAAAAAGAAGATATCTACTATCTCACTTTTGAAGAACTTCGCGAAGTCGTACGCACAAATAAACTGGATTACCAGATCATCAGCAAACGAAAAGACGAGTACAAATTCTATGAAAAACTAACTCCCCCACGTGTTATCACGTCTGATGGTGAAATCATTGCAGGTGAGTACAAACGAGAAAATCTCCCAGCCGAAGCTCTTGTAGGTCTCCCTGTTTCTTCCGGAGTTATAGAGGGACGAGCACGTGTCATCTTAAACATGGAAGATGCTGATCTAGAAGATGGAGATATATTAGTCACCTCCTTTACTGACCCGAGCTGGACACCATTGTTTGTCTCCATAAAAGGCCTGGTCACCGAAGTTGGTGGACTGATGACCCATGGAGCAGTTATCGCACGTGAATATGGTTTACCTGCAGTAGTAAACGTAGAAAATGCCACCAGGCTGATCAATGACGGACAGAGAATCCGGGTGAATGGAACGGAAGGCTATGTAGAAATCCTATAATGTTTTTTTTACGACTGACATTTTTTCCAATCTCCTAATCTTGCTACAAAAAGCTGGAGTCTTGTCCCGTAGCCCGATACCGTTGGCGAAATCAAAAATCAAGCTCGTGATGAAGGACGGTACCCTTTGGTTTGAGCTGAAGAAACCAATTCGCTAACGGTATCAAAGCTCACAAACCATAAGACCATTTGCCACCTGGATGAACAGTGATAACATTCCCTGCATCTGGTGTGAAAAGCTTCCAATTATCCATCCCTCTGTGCTCATTCTCTTCAGAATAGATGCTGAAAATACGCAGAACAATATTATGCTCAAACGTGAGAATAGCATCAAGGGCTGGTGTTACGACCTCAAATGATTGGAGAATAGATCCTTCGAGACACTGAATCTCAGCTTCAATTTTTGTTTGATCGTCTTCTGAAGCGACGACCACTTGTTCTCCTTTTTCCAAACGCCATGCACCACCATAGACCCAAAGATGCCATTCACCAAAAGATTTTTCATTCGGACCTTCTGGTGGCAGCGGTTGTCCAAAATTCATGGTCACAAAAGTTCCGATCCCATGTTTAACCCCCCATGCCCTTTTCCCAGAACACCTTGCAGTTTTGCTTGTATTTCAATACTGTCTTTATGAGCTGCATGTTGTTGCATCAAGGTAAACTCAGAGATGGCTGGTAGCTCTGAAAATCATACGAATCGGTTCTATCCTGGTATCAGGAAAAGACTCCTCCAAATCGGCAAGAATTGGAGCCGTTTGCAATGCCAGCCCCATCTCTTGCCATATTGTTGCCAGACGCGATTCAAGCTCTACATTGTCATCTGGCACCACCTGCCATACTTTCTCAAAACTACAAGTCAACCGCGCTTGTCTCAACCCGTAATGAACAAATCGGTAATTTGCTTCTTCTCGGGCAGCAATTTGAATTGACGTATGGAGTCCAGCAAAAGCCTCTAGCCAACGTTGTAACTGCTCACCTGGTATCCGTACAAATTTTACCGGTAATCCGGGTTAATAGTTTCTTCTGGTGGAAGGTTACGTACAAATGTATGGCTATCCCAATAAACAGCCCGTATTATAGCTCAGTTATTCATTTCCCAATATGGTATACACTGCACGTGCTTCAATCATCGGTTTAATTGATATACCTTTTCGTATGGCTAATCTTAATACACGATTGCCATCTATAGGGTCATTCTCATCTTGTGCTGTAGGTAGTCTGGCCCTCTCCAAAGGTCATAGGCTGTTCTACGCACGCGTGTATGAAGTGGTGGTTGTACATTAGTCATTGTATCTTCCTTTTTCAATGTAACATTACGTTTTTGGACCCAGGGATTTTGTGTTACCCATCCCATTTATAAGATGGATCAATGGATCGTAGAACTTTTTTCATTTCAAGGATGGTATGATCATCTGTCTCCTGCTCCAGAGCACGCTGTACCGCGTCTTTCGCCTCAGTCGCTTTGGCGTTTCTCAGCCCCCATGCGGCACATAATCGTAGCATATGGGATGGTGAAGAAAGCGCCTCGATCAGATAAGGGATTGCAGGTCGATAGCCAGCAGCGCCGAGCGCAATAGCAAGCAGTTGCCGCAAGTCGTCATCTTCTTGTATGTATCGTTCCATGAGAGCTTCGCCAGACGTTGGCTCTCCAATCTTTCCTAGCGCGTCTGCAGCTGATCCACGAACTGCTGCAGAGGGATCATGCAAAGCCTCTACAAGGGCTGGTACAGCCTGCTGACTGGCTAGCTCGCCAAGCAAATCGCAGAGAATTTCTCGTACATCTGCATTCGGACTTTTTTGTAAGGCTGATACCATTTCTGATACTGGAGCTTCGCTTTTGATCTTGTTCTTTACATTAAAGGCATCTTCTACTGTATAGTTGGAATTTCTAGGAGTTGGATAACTTCTGTTGCGTTCATTACTTTCCTTTTTGTTACGAAAGTTGGCTTTAGCTCGACCACTTATTACCTTACCATCAGGGGCAACGTTAGTATGGCTCCACTTTTGGACTTGAGGGATTTTGTGTTGGACATCTCACTTATAAGATGTCTACTTGAACGATGGGTCTTCAGCAGATAATAATACAGGTGAAGACCCAGAAAATTAGAGTGTAATCTCACAGTGATTTGACGCTCATCTACCAGTTAGCGTTGCTCTACCGAACGACAGAACAATGCGCTCTACTTTATCTTTAAATATCCCCTTTTGGAATGCGATTTGGATTTCCCAAATAGTATAGTTCTTCACCTACTTGCATTCTTTCATTCATTTTTGTCTTTCCATGCTTCATATTCATCTTCAGAGGGAAGCTGATCCTAGCAAAATGAGAAGAAGCCCCTTCTAGAAGTATGGTGCGTTTGCAGCTTCTTGTAGGGTAAAACACACATGCGCTTTGATCGGCTCTCCTCCATATCATCACCTATACAGTGTTCTAACACCAACTACTCTAAAAATTCAGGATCAACCTCATGTTGTATTCTCTCCCACGTGGGGTAAAAACGCTCACTGCTATCTAATAACTCTAGTGCAACTGCAACGATATGATCCATCTTTCTGCTATCTTTGATTACATTTATCCCTTGATAAATACTCTACTCAAGGAAAATGGATAGGTACTCAATCATACTACTGGTTCCTTTACAAACATGTCAATGTCATCTAAGGCATCTTCCATAGTACCTGCTACATATGCTCCCGGATCAGTAAGATGAGATCTCAGTGCAGGAATAACAACATCAGTATCTATTGTTTTGTGAATACGGGCTAGATGTCCTAAACATGTTGCGGCTACTCTACGTAGTTCCGGGTCACGATCCTCCAGATATTCCAGACAGTATGATTCCACCCAGCGCCAGTTAGGATCGTAGAAGGCCAAACTAACCAGAGCTTCACTGATTTCCTGAGGATCCTTTTTCTGAAAGGCAGCTTCTGCTTCTGCCTTTGTAATGGGTTCAGGCTCACGATATTTCATCTGATAACATTCATCCCTGTATCAATATTATCTATTGTATAACACTCCCATGCTTATAAGTATTTGTCCACGAATGCCCAATCGAAGGTAAAGCCTGTTCAAACATTGTTTCAGTTTTGTAGTCTTTCAATTGGAAATGGAAGGTTAAGACATCCAACGCCATATAACGCACCCTCTCATTCGGGCTGGTCAGGAAGCTGACGATTTCCGGCAATGCCTCGTCAAAGCGTTCTTCTCCAAATTCATGGATGACTCCTGAGAGACTATTGGATCGTAGTCGTCCCGCGCGAAGATCGGCTAGGGTGGCGCTTAGCTTTGCATGAATGCGGGCTTTCTCTTCTGGGCTGACCCCAAACTCCTCTTCCTGGATCCGTGTAAATTCTTCGGGGGTGATCTCTCCTTCGGTGCTCATGTGTACCTTCATTTCAGTGTTTTCTTTTTGCCTTCTGATTGATAGTTAGCGTAATTGTCACTCCTCATATGACCATTGACCGGATGGGCCAATTGTGATCACTTTATCTGGAGTAAAAAGCATCCAACTATCCATTTCTTCCGTAGAGACAGCAAAGAGACGAAGTACAATGTCACCTTCAAAGGAGATTACGGCATCTAAAGCCAATGTCATCAGTTCGAATGATTGGAGTACACGTCCTTCGATACATTGGATCGCTGTCTCAATTTTCAAGGTATCATCTTCTGAAGCAACAATAATGCTCTCACCTTGTTCTAGACGCCATGCGCAACCATACAGCCAGAGATGCCATTCCCCATGAGACTTTCCGTTCACCTTGGACGGTGGCATAGATTGCCCAAACTCTATCGTCACAAAGCTCCCTTCACCTCGCGCTACCCCCCATGCCCTTTGTCCCAGAACACCTTGCAGTTTTGCTTGTATTTCAATACTGTCTTTATGAGCTGGTTGTTGCATCAAGGTAAACTCAGAGATGGCTGATAGCTCTGGAAATCATATACATCCGATTTTATCTGGGGATCAGGAAAAAATTCTTCCACAGCAGTAACGATTGGGGCGGTTTGCAATACCTGCTCCATCTCTCGCCAGATGACTTGCCAGATCCGGTTGAGGTCCTCGTTCTCGCCCTCCACCACCTGCCACGTTTTCTCAAAAAGACTGGAAACTGCGTCTGTTTCCACTTTCAAGGTGCATATAGGCAAGGTATCATCTTCGCACGAAGTAGTCTGGATGGGAGTCTGAAGATTTTCCAACAAATGTATCCATTGGTGCAGAAGCGCCAATGGGATCTGCACCAATCTAGCGGCAATCTTGAAAGGAGTGTCGAGAGGAGTACTATGCGTTGTATGCGCGATAGCCTTATTATCCCAATAGATGGCACGTAAGAGAGCATCATGTGAATCATCGGGGTGTAAAGAGGCATAGACAGCGCGAGCCTCAATCATCGGCTTTGCCGTTTCCCCTTTCCGAAGAGCCAGACGCAAAATACAATCACCTCCTAATGGGTTATCTTCATCTTCTTTCTCTACGTTCTCTACATAGTCTGGACCTCTCCAGAGGGTAAATGCGGTTCTACGAACATGTCCGTAGAACGTTTCTTTTACACCAGTCATAGTATCTTCCTTTTATCAGCCAGCAGAACCATTTAAAGGTCATTTCTAATTATTTCAGGTTCTGCCGAACCCTTTCTATATCCGATAGAAGAGATGGATGGGTAAACTCTACCTTCAGTAGAGTAGTCTGGATAGCAACCTTATCTTCTGGTGGAACATCCATCAGGAGCTTCTTATTAGTAAGATCAATGAGCACTTCCAGAAGGTTGCTGGCAAGATCATAATCATCGGTTTGCTCCAGCATAGCAAGGAGATCTCGCAGGTGAGACCGATGACCCAGAGGATAACTTAGAGCCAATAATTCAGCTTTGACCGTCGAGTCCTGGCCATTCTTGGATAGTTGTGTCTCAATAAATGGAGCAACCGTAGAAGCATCCAGGAATTGGCCAAGTGCAATTACAACGTATCTTTGTACCCGAGGATCTGAATCGGAGATTGCTTGTTGTAAAAATGAAATGCTCTCTTCATCGGCCAGGCGGCCAAGCGCTTCAGCCGCTGATGCTCGCACAAACCAGGTAGAATCATTCTGTAGAAGACTCTGTAAACGGCCACGAGCGGGGAAAAAATGTAAATAACCAAGTGATTCTGCTGCATTACTACGTACCTTTTCGTGATCATCATCGAGAGCCTTCAGAAGAGCTGGACCGAGAGTCGCTGGTTGTGGTTGTTGGTCATCTAGTATTGCTAGTGTAAATGCTACATTTGCTCGTACTGTCTTATCTGGATCAGATAAGAGGAGATGAATAAGGACTGGAAGGGCTTCAAGAACTTCCGGCTCATCTAATGCAAAGATGGCGGCATTTTGTTTTTCCGGATCTCCCGATTGGCAATCTTGAATGAGTTGTGTTATCTCTTCTGTGCTCATTTTTCCCTTTCTTCCCTTGATTACCCTGATTTTTATTATTCTCACGTTTTCCACGTTCAACACCATCAGGGAAATACATTGATATGTGATCCATCTTTAAGTTGCGCATCCCAATGATCTTTATGTAAAATATCCCATACCCACACATTATCATTAATATCTTTGAATATGAAGCCAAACGGGAAGTGGTTTCAACCCTATTCACTGTAATATGGCTTCAGCCAGCTCTACAAGCCTCCTCATAAGAATTTAGTCTAAACATCAATTTATTTACAAAGGTTTATTATTCATCTAACGTTCTGAGTCCTTGTTGTATCAGCTTTGCTGTATATGGATCAGTTTCATGTACGAGTGCTTGTTGCATAGCCTCCTTTGCCTCTCCTGCTTTCAAATTCCCTAGAGCTAATGCTGCATACCTTCGTAAATTTTCAACTTCAAGCGCCCGAATGAGATAGGGGATAGCTGGACGATAGCCTACTGCGCCCAGAGCAATCACATACCATTCTTTTATTCCTTGATCCTCTTCCACAAGGTACTGAGTCAGAAGAGCCTGACCCGCTTCTGGATCCTCTATTTTTGCTAATGCCTCTGCTGCAGAGCCACGAAGCCTGGGGGAGGGGTCATGTAAGACTTCCAGCAGTGTAGGTACAGATTGGATATCTTTCCTGTATCCAAAAATGTAGCACAACGTTTCTCGTGTCTCTATATTGCTCGACTCATACATAGCAGCTATCAGCTCTGTGGAGGGAGCTTCGTCAATCACTTTCTGCACAACTGGCCATCCCCCATCACCTGGCGGATTTTCTAGCAATTGAATGATTTCTTGCACCTTCATAGAAAGTGATCTCCTTTTATTTTTCTGGCCCAATTCCTCACGAATTTACCATATCAATAAAGCATCTAATCAAACTATTTTTTGAGGTTATGATCACTGGGAAAAAGATCCTTAGCGGGGCCACCTATTACCTTACCATCAGGAGCAACGTTAGTATGGCTCCACTTTTTGGACCCAGGGATTTTGTGTTGGACATCCCAATGGTCACCTGCATGTTTATCCTCTGCCCATACCCAAACATTGCCTTTATCATCTATGAAACCCTCTACTTGATCAATTTTACCCCAGATGGCCTCACCTTTACTGCCCTTAACCTTAGGCGGAAGATAGACACGCCCACCTTTAGGGGCACCAGCAAGATTAGTAGGTAGCTCACCAGCATGGGCATGGGCCTCATTAATAGTAATTTGTGGTCCATTATTCGTAGGCACATTGGGATGCGTAGTAGGCAAGGTAGTCGTCGGTGGATGCAACACAATATGCCCCAACACCTCCGTCGCAGCAAATCCCTCCAAACCCACCAGCAATGCATCCGGCAAACCCGCCCAGATTAATCCCATAATCGCCGCCGTCGCCGCAGCTTCCGCCTCGGTCATCAACCCAATAGAAACCGCCCCTCCTGCAACCTCAAAAGCGGCGGCAGGAACCGTGACAGGTGCGCTACTCCCAGCACTACCGATCAGCACAGCAAGCGTGATGCCAAGCGCGACCAGCAAAGCGGCCAGCGCGACTTTAGCTTCTGTGGCCGTCTCAAAGTTGGTCGCCATCGTAGTATGCAACACGGCAGCCTGCGCAAGATGCTCACGCATGGTTTTCAAATCCTGCAAACTGGCTGTCGCGCTGGTCTGGTAGGCATCGCTTCCAGCACCCATGTAGACCAGTTGAAAGGCTTCCAGGCTGCTTTCCAACTGGGTGCATAAACCGTCCAGCGTCGCGTGGTGGGCCGCTAAATTGCGTCTCCCATCGTGAACTGGCTCCGGCGGCGTCACATATTTGATGCTCATCTGATAGGTATGACGAATATTTGCAATCAGATCCTCAAAGTCCTGGCGTAAGAAGCCAGGAATCTTCTCTCGTAACCCTTCGAGATTGGCAAGCAACTCCAATGGATCCATCTCTACAATCTCTTTTCTACTCAATAGATACTATTCAATGTTGTGTTGCTTATGACTGAGAAGTTGCCCGATCGGTCTGTAGCAGAGTTGACGGTGTGCTGTCATTCTCGTGATAGTTTTGTTGTGAGATCTCTAAATGCTGCGCAAATTGATCGTGTAGAGTCGCATGCTGCAACAGGCACGTTTTGAACGTTTGCCACCATTCCTGATAACTTGCGATCTGACCAGCCTGGGAGCTATCAAGCTGGCTTAAAATCGTGTCATAATGGATATCGAAGGTACTCACGACCTCGTAAAGACTGTCGCGGATCTGGCGATGTACTCCCGCCTGACGATCAAACTGATCTTTCAAGGGTACAACGAGAAGTTCATTCATGCTCTTTTATCACCTTTCTATATATATTTTTTCATTTGCATTTATGTATTTTCCAGTATACAGTAGATATAGAGTAGATGCAACATCAGAGAGAAAAAATGAGGAAGGATAGAATGGATATTTTCCATATTCCGCCTTCCCATCCATAATAACTATGACACATTGCCATGCACAAAAAGAAGGGGCTTGTGAATTACTCCTAGTGGAGGGAGTATACATGGAAATTTATCTATCAATTACTTATGAGATACACGTTCTGGAACGAGGGACATCCCAAAATCAGACGAAGTTCATGAAGAAGGTTTTTAGTGCGTTTCTTGAGGGTTTGTATCGTTCTGGAAACATTTGACAATGTAACCGTTTGTATGCTACGCTTTTTGAGTCAATATGTATTCTCAAAACAAGCCCTCCTGGCGCGATTGCAGACTATCAGATGCCTGCATCAACAGTTTTGTCACAGTGACTGAAGTTGGATTGAACGATGCGAGGTACTGATATGGGTTGTTTTTCATCTCTCCACGAAAAGATTGGCACATTCAGTTCACTTAATGCATCTGTTCCTTCCTTCAACAGTTTAGAAAGGAGTTATGGACTCCGATCTTGATAGAGCAAAAAAGGAGCAGAGATTGCTTTTGCAAAGGCATTTGTCTCCACCACTTTAGTCACATCGTTCTGTAGTTTAGAATTCCCTGCATCTTCTTGCCAACTGGCAGAATGCAGGCTATTAATCAGATGGAGGATCCCATCAATGACGATGAAGCGTACAATTACAGTAACCGTGAATGGAGAACAGCACCATTCAGAGGTTGAACCCCGCATGCTGCTTGTGCATTATTTACGAGAAGCATTAGATTTAACCGGCACCCATGTTGGTTGCAATACATCACAGTGCGGCGCCTGTGTCGTGCATCTCAACGGAGAGGCAGTCAAGTCATGCACTGTTCTGGCCGTTCAGGCTGATGGTGGCGAGATTACCACTATCGAAGGCATGGGCACGGAAGAAAGCCTGCATCCTCTGCAAGAAGGTTTCTGGGAAAAACATGGACTGCAATGTGGTTTCTGCACACCGGGTATGATTATGGCCTCCTACCAATTGCTCAAGAATAATCCTAATCCAACTGAAGCTGAGATCCGCAAGGGTCTCGAAGGCAACATCTGTCGCTGCACCGGCTATCAGAACATTGTACGAGCTGTACAGTATGCCGCGGAACGCATGCGCGAGGGCGCAACAGAGCCGGTAGGTGCTGGCGAATAATAGAGAATACCGCCCCGACGCATACTTTAACGTTCCATTGTTTCTCAATGTATGAGAAAGGACATGTATACTTATGGGCATTGCAGCTATGGTTGGCACGTCTATCAAGAGGCGTGAAGACCCACGATTAATTACTGGGCAGGCCACCTATGTTGACGATATCAAACTTCCCGGCATGCTTTACATGGCCGTATTGCGTAGTCCATATGGGCACGCACGTATACTCAGCATCAATACCAAAGCCGCACGCGCACATCCAGGTGTAAGTGCTGTCTACACCGCAGAAGATGTAAAGGGAAAAGTTGGCAATGTCGCGATTGCGGTCCCTCTGGGACATATTGCCGATGGCATGGGCGTCCATGGAGCACTGGCCGAAGGCAAAGTACGCTTCTATGGAGATCCAGTTGCCGTAGTTATCGCAGATGATCCTTATACCGCCCGTGATGCACTTGACCTGATCGAAGTTGATTATGAGCCATTGCCTGCCGCGGTTGACCTTGAAAAAGCAATGCAACCTGATTCTCCATTGCTCTATGAAGAATTTGGCACCAATATTGCCTTCAGCTCACATCCCGACTCAACAGAATCGATAAGATCTTTGAGCAGACAAAGGCTGATGGCGGCATCACAGTCAAAGCAAGGCTGGTCAATCAGCGTGTAGCCCCAGTTTCGATGGAGACGCGTGGGGTTGTAGCGGAATATCGCAAAGCCAACAAGACGCTTACCATCTGGAGTTCCTCGCAAATTCCGCACCTGTTGCGCAATATTTTGTCCGCAACGGTTGGCTTACCACAGCATCAAGTACGCGTCATTGTGCCCGAAGTTGGCGGCGGCTTTGGCAGTAAACTCAATGTCTACCCTGAAGAACTGCTTGCCGCATTTGCTTCAATGAAGACTGGGACTGCCCGTCAAATGGATCGAGGATCGCAGTGAAAATCTCGCGGTAACCGTCCATGGGCGCGACCAGCTTGACTATATCGAGGTTGCCGCCCGAAAAGATGGCAGAGTAACGGGACTGAAAGATACATGGGATCTCAGATATGGGAGCCTATAGCCAGCTCTTTACCGATGTGATTATGATCGCCTTCGGATTCCCGGTCTCCTGTGGCTCATACGATATTCCAGTCCATCTCAGTGCCGACGTCGTTTTTACCAATAAAGCGCCAACCGATGCGTATCGTGGCGCAGGTCGTCCAGAAGCCACCTATATTGCCGAACGAGCAATGGACCTGGTCGCGCGTGAACTGGGCATGGACCCGGCAGAGATACGCCGCATCAACTTCATCCAACCAGATCAATTCCCCTATAAGTCCTCAGCGGGAGCGGTCTACGATACGGGAAACTACGAACCTGCGCTAGATAAAGCACTGGCAACTGATCGGATACAAAGAATTGCGGGCCGAACAGGCACGAAAACGGGCCGAAGGAAAGCTGATGGGCATCGGCATCTCTTCCTACATCGAGATCTGCGGCTTCGGCCCTAAAGGTACCGCTCCAGTTGGTCTCTATGAGAGCGCCCGCGTGCGTGTTGAGCAGAGCGGCACGGTTATGGTCTATACAGGATCATCGCCACATGGACAGGGTGAAGAAACGACATTTGCCCAGATCGTCGCCGACGAGTTCAGCATTCCGGTCGAGAATATACTGATTATGCATGGTGATACCGATTCCACACCGGAAGGGCGCGGAACGTATGGCAGCCGCACCACTGCGGTCGGCGGAGCTGCACTCTTCAATGCTGTACAGAGGCTCAAAGAAAAAATGAAGTTAATCGCCTCACACATATCTGGAAGCCAGTCCATCCGATGTTGTGCTGGAAGATGGAAACTTCTCGGTCGCGGGATCGCCGCAGAAGGCCGTCTCCTTCAACGATGTTGCCGCCACAGCCAATCTTTCCAATACGCTGGCCCCTGGTATTGAGCCAGGACTGGAGACAACCGTCTTCTTCGAGCCGGATGCCTGCGTCTTCCCATTTGGAACCCATGTCTGCGCCGTTGAGATCGATAAAGAAACGGGCGAGGCAAAACTAACGCGCTTCGTAGCGGTCGATGACTGTGGACGCCAATTAAATCCGATGATTGTGCAGGGGCAGATTCACGGCGGCATCGCGCAAGGTGTGGGACAGGCACTCTGGGAAGGCGTTAGCTATAACGAAGATGGACAACTCCTGACTGCAACGCTTATGGATTACGCCATGCCGATTGCCAGCAGAGTTTCCGCAGTTTGAGCTGGACCATACCGTGACGACGACACCTGTCAATCCACTGGGAGTCAAGGGAGTCGGCGAGGCAGGAACGATAGGTTCGACACCCGCTGTTGTCGCTGCCGTCGCTGATGCGCTCGGTGTTGCTCACGTTGATATGCCATTCAAGGCAGAAAAATTGTGGCAGATCATCCACCAGCAACAAGGGTAGAATTCTTAAAGGAAAGAGGAGATAGAGTATGTCTATTCCAGCACCATTTGATTACCATCCCGTACAAACGGTGGATGAGGCAATCGCGCTGTTGAAAGAATACGGCGACGAAGCAAAAGTCCTGGCCGGAGGACACAGCCTGCTTCCAACCATGAAATTACGCCTATCACAGCCCAGCCACCTGATCGATATCGGGCGCATTAATGGCCTATCATACATTCGCGAAGAAGGCGATGTCATTGCGGTCGGTGCGCTCACAACCTATACAAGCATGGCACGCTCGGAACTGCTGAGACGCCATTTCGCACGCACTGGCAGATGCCGCATCAGTCATCGGCGATCAGCAGGTACGCAATCGCGGCACGCTTGGTGGCAGCGCAGCACACTCGGATCCCGCCGGTGATATGCCAGCCATCATTCTTGCGCTCAAGGCCGATATGGTCGTGCAAGGGCCCAACGGCAACGCGCACAATTTCTGCCGACGATTTCTTCGTTGATACGTTCACAACGGCTCTGGAACCCGACGAAATCCTCACTGAGCTGCGCTTTAAAGTGCTCCCGGCCCGTACAGGGACTGCATATATGAAACTTGAGAATAAAGCTTCGCATTATGCAGTTACGGGCTGTGCAGCGGTGATTACGCTCAACGATGATGGGACATGCACGGCAGCAAGTGTCACCATCACGGGTGCATCAACGAAAACGGTACGTGCCAGCGCAGTTGAGAATGCGCTTGTTGGCAAGAAACTGGATGAAACCAGCATTGCCGAAGCGGCTCAGCACGCAACCGATGGCCTGGAGCTCGTGGAGGATATTCATGGCTCCAAAGCCTATCGTGGGCAGATGACGATAGTCCTGGCAAAACGAGCTATTCTAAAAGCAGGAGAGCGCGTTTCATAACGTTCTTTCACCAGGTACTTTAAAGGGACCATGTCCACAAGATCCATACCTGAGGGTTGGGGAGAACATTCCAATAATGTATCTCCCCAACTCCATTTCTCCCAACTCCATAGGGTCCAGCCGGTTAATGAATGGCACCTCCACACCATTTGGCGATTCCAAATGAAGGCGGTCAGACTAACAGTCCTCTGTCAACCTTGATTGCCCCCATTTTCCGATAGGGACCAGCTTATGCGGTTTCAAAAAATAAATCGGATATGGGCTGAAACAAAAATTCATTCCCTGTAGGAAATTTGGCGTAGGGGCGTCACCTTGCGTGCGCCCCCGGACCCGATTCGCGCTGCTATGCCAGCACAGGGGCGCACGCAAGGTGACGCCCCTACGCCCGTTCCACTGTTTTCCCTGCCATGACGGATTTCTTTTTTAAACGGCATTAGCGCGTCCACCCTCCTGCCCCATTTATGGGGGGAAAGCAGTCTCGCAAATGATGGATGTTATAATCTATTTATCAAACATTTATCTGGAATTGAGGGTCCGTTGAGGTTGATGAGGTACTCTTCTGAATAACACCTTATTGAGATACATTCATCAGTAAAAGTGAAAGCACAAATCAGAGTTGAAATCCCAGATAGTCAGGACGCAATTCATTACCATTTTCGAAAGGTAGATAACACATGTATCGACGCATTTCCGTTCTATTTCTCACGGCAACACTCATAAGCCTACTCGCTGCCTGTGGTAGTAGTAGCAATAGTAGCAGCAGCAATAGCACAACAAGCACGACTCCCCAGGCAACTACGGCTACTACAACAGGAGGTGTCTGCGCAACGGTGCCAGCAGGCTCACAGCCCTACACAATCGTTGCCAATCAATCATACGCCTCATACGAGGTGCAAGAACAGTTTCTAAGCAAACCCCTTCCAAATGAAGCGATAGGCAAGACCAGTTCAATTCAAGGTGGATTGGCACTACAATCGCAGGGAACGCCAACTATTACAGCCCTGAAAGTAGCGGTTAACCTACAAACATTGACCAGCGATTCATCGCGGCGCGATGACGCAATTCGCGGCAACTGGTTGCAATCCAACACATATCCCCTTGCAACCTTTGTTGTGAAGACTCCTCAAGCCGCTACCACTGGCACGTATACGAATGGACAGCAAGTTACATTCAAGCTTTCGGGCAATATGACAGTTCACAATACAACCCATCCAGAAACCTTCACAGTACAGGGGAAGCTTGATGGCAAGACAATCACGGGTATCGCCAAATCTCTAGTCTATATGAAAGATTTCGGCTTTAGCGCACCCAGCATTCTCGGACTACTTACAGTTAAGGATGGCCTGACGGTAACATTCAACTTTACAGCCAATCTGGGTGGCTGTCCTTCATTAAGCTAGGTAGAACCAGGAGCAAACGATTCTACTGGGCAATCCCTTGTAGGGTCGCGGTGAACGAAGTGAACAAGCCCGTGTGTTGAGGTGTCGCGCACGGGCTTGTTCACTTCGTTCACCGCGACCCTACATTTTCCTTGGCAACTGCATTCTGCTATACTTCAGGAAAATAGCGTTATTGGGTCCTTCAGCGTGAGAGAAAACTTACCATGGCAGAAAAATTGACTATGCTACATATATTTGTTATATTCAAGCTCATGATTGTCGTGAAAGGATGTAACTACTTATGTTCGCATGGATATCTATCAGTAATGAACCTAAACGTGCTTTTATTATCAGTCGTATCTTTCTTATTGTAATCACACTTCCCGTCATCGCCATTGCCGCTGGAAAAGCTGGCTTCCCTTTTGCTCCTCGCCTTGTTTCTCAAGAAGTCCTTCAGCATAATAATCCCTTCGACTCTCTGGCCTACCTCCTGGCCTGGTGGCGTTGGGATAACTTATTTTATGTACGAATAGCGGCTCATGGCTATTACCAGGCTGGCGTAACAGTTTTTTTTCCACTCTGGCCCGCTACACTCTGGCTCCTCGGTCGCCCACTCGCTCTCTTTCTTTCAGGAGACATTCCTTATTATTTCTCCAGTATCTTGCTCTCTAATCTCTTTTTCTTTGCTTCACTCCAGCTACTCTATCAGTTAACTCAGAGACTTTTTGATGCCTCGATCGCGAAAACCACTGTCTGGTTGCTTGCCTTCTTTCCGTATACACTCTTCTTTTCTTGTGGATATACAGAATCACTGTTTCTACTCCTATGCCTGGCAACATTTGCCTTTTTAGAGCGGAGAGGAAAGTTTGATTGGTGGCTTGCAAGTTTGTGTGCTGGCCTGGCAGCAACAACACGCGAAACGGGAGCACTGTTGGTCGTTGCTATTCTCGTATGCTTTGTACAACACTTCTGGCCGCTCTCACAACATCTTACGAACACATAAGCTGGCTATGATCAACGCACTCTGTTCGCTGTTTCTCATTCCGCTTGGAGTCATTCTTTACATGCTCTATCTCTACCTGAACTGGGGCAGCCCACTGCTCTTCTTAGATGATGTTATCGCATGGGGTCGCCATCCAGCCTTCCCACTGGCAGCTATCTTCTCCTCACTGGAGTATCTTGTGACCTTTTCAGTCCCATTAGACTCACTCTACAATAACCTGCTCGATCTCTGTTTTACCATATTGCCCATCTTCTTGCTGATCAAGTATTGGCATCGCCTTCCTCTCTATTATAGTCTCTTCACGCTCGCTCTCCTCCTATTCTCTCTCAGGACCATGGTTGGATTCCCCAATCCGCTCATGTCTATTCCCCGCTATCTCATGGTCATCTTTCCCACCATCATGCTCCTGGCCCTCGAATGGAAACATAATCCAGCCTGTCACCGTCCCATCTTTCTCTTCTTTCCTCTTACATTAGCCGCCAATATTGTCCTCTTCGACATTGGACGCTGGGTTGCTTGAACCCTGTAGGTTACTCCCACTCAATAGAGTTGGCAGAGTTGACAAAAATGCTGTAACATCTAATCTGGCAATAACAAAATGGAGGATCCTTTATGCAAGATATCCGTTTAGACGCTGGGCAAAGGCTCTGGTTGAATATTCACTTTATATCAAAGCAGGGGAAACGGTGGCAATTCTGGCAACACCAGAAGCTCTTCCACTGGTCGAGGCTGTTTATCGCGAAGTCTTACGGGCAGGTGCCCATCCTTTACCAATGATCAATGTAGAGAGCCTGGAAGAGATTTTGTTGCGCGAAGGCAATGATGCACAATTGACATGGGCATCTCCTGTACAGAATGCGATAGCGGAACAGATAGATGCAAGACTAATCATTCTGTCAAGCAGTAACACAAAAGCGCTTAGCAACGTTGATCCAGCACGTGCGGCACTAAGAAGACAGGCCAGTCGCAGGAGCATGGCAGCAAGTACACCAACGGGAGCAGGAAGGAAATTTTCGTTGGAGCCTGACGCTCTATCCTACTCGTTGCGTACGCGCAGGACAGCAATATGTCTCTGCATGAATTTGAGGAATTTGTCTTTGATGTCTGCTTCCTGAATGATCCTGATCCAGTTGCACGCTGGCGCGAGTTATCGGTACAACAGCAACGCTTTGTCGATTGGCTCAAGGGGCATAAGCGGGTACATATTCTGGGCGAGGGCACTGATCTAACACTCTCAATTGAGGATCGTATCTTTATCAATAGCGATGGCAAGCGTAATTTTCCCAGTGGGGAGTTTTTCACCGGGCCAGTCGAAAATAGCGCGAATGGTGTGATTCAGTATGATATCCCCTCGACCTATGATGGACGTGCAGTTGAAGGTATACGACTGGTATTTCGCGATGGCAAGGTAACGGAGGCCAGTGCGCGACAGGGACAGGACTATCTCTTGCAGATGCTGGAACTGGATGAAGGGGCACGCTACCTGGGAGAATTTGCGTTCGGCAATAATATGCGTGTCACACGATGGCACGAAAAATATTCTTTTCGATGAGAAAATGGGCGGGACGGTCCACCTGGCACTAGGAAATAGTTATCCTGAGACAGGTGGCCGGAATCATTCTGCCCTGCACTGGGATATGATCTGTGATCTGCGCACAAAGGGCGAAGTGTGGGTTGATGATACGCTGTTTTTGAAAGAATGGGAAAATCATTGTATGAATGGAACAATGAATGGTAATCCAGAAGCAATTCCTCGGCTCTCTCAATTTGTTAGAAAGTCGAGGAATTGAGTCTACGCTCTTCCGTCATTGCTCCTCAAGAGATCGGACAAAAGACTTGCAATGGGTGTGGATGACTCCACCTGTTGTGCTGTCTTTTTGAAGAGACCAACATCCTTCAGCGGTATCGCATTCTGGCTGAAAGGCACATTTGATTCTCGGCAATCCTCTTGCCATAGTTCTGATAGATGGGAGCGGGAAACAACGTGTCGTTGTCAGCATATCAACTACCGCTTTTGGATCGACTCCGTTTTTCTCTGGCCATCGAGAGTGCTTCTCTCATAGAGTATCCGGCTGAAGAAATCAGGAAGTTTCCGACGAGTTTGACAATGTTTGCCGCGCCAACCTCTTCGCCAAAATCGAAGATGCCCTGTCCCCCCATCGCCTGAAGGAGTGGTCGGACTCGTTCTTTGGCTTGCTGTGGACCTGCAAAGGGAATCCAGAGCTGTTCGGGCGACCGCGGCCTCAGGTCTGCCAAAGATGGGCGCATCGACATAGGCACTGTCATGTTGTGCATGGATTGCCGCAAGCTTCTTTGATGTTTCAGGCAATACCGTGCTCATCGAAAGATGGATTCCACCTGGTCCCAGGTGCTCTAAAAAACCGTCGCTCATGACGACGCTTTCCAGGCCGCGTCATCCCACACAATGGTCGCGACAATTCCCCCGCTCGTTACAACGTCAACTGGTCGGGTCACCAGTTGCGCGCCCTGAGCAACCAGTGATTCCGCTTTGCTCGCTGTGCGGTTGTATACCCGGAGAGCATAGCCGGCATTGAGGAGGTTGGTAGCCATTGGCAGACCCAGATTGCCAAGTCCGATAAATCCAATTGTTTCACTCATTTTTATCACTCCTTCTGAATATATTGACGTTCAAAACATGACGTTAACGTCATGTTTTGGGTAAAAAAAGCCTAACGATGTTCTGTTTCCTCTAACCAACGCTCGAAGCGTTCGATATTGGCCTGTAAGTCAGCACGAAATTGCTGTAACGCACCGATCTTCTGGTCTGCCTCAGCGAGATGTTGGCGCAAGATGGCGAGAATTTTCTGTTTTGGTTGTATTCCACTCGGATCAGTGAAATAGAGGTCGATGACGTCACGTATTTCATCCAGGCTGAGTCCAAGCTTCTTTAACTGGTCAATTTTGCGCAGACGGGCAAGCGTCTCCTCGGTGTAGTAGTGCTGGCCGTGGCCTTCACGCTCACCTGGAGGAAGCAGTCCGATGCTCTCGTAGTATCGAACGGTGCGCGGAGTTACCCCAGCTCGTTCCGTCAAATCACCTATACGCATGCGGTCATTCATTGCTCACTCCCCAAATGTTACGTTAACGTCATGTTGATAGGATATCATCTGAGCAAGGCATTGTCAAATACTTTTTTTTGATTGACCATCACTTCAATCTTGTCTCTACCTTGCTAACTTCCCTGTTCATAGCTTAGAATGTAAACACCACACATTGAAATACAAAGACACTAGTTTTCCCCCGGAGGCTTACGTTGGAGCAGGAACAAGAAATATCATTGCAGACAATTGAAGATGTACAGCGAGCGATGTTTGCGCAGGATTATATAGCCGATCGCGGCCTGGCAACGGCGGTCTTTCTGGCACTCAAACGACGTAAGCCGCTGCTTCTGGAAGGTGAACCGGGAGTAGGTAAGACGGAGGTCGCCAGAGTATTAGCGGCACTGCTGGGCACAAGATTGATTTGCCTGCAATGCTATGAAGGTATCGATGTCAATACGGCGGTGTATGAATGGAACTATACGCGCCAGATGCTGCATATTCGTCTCATGGAAGCTGGTGGCGCCGGGCAACAGGAGGAATTGAAGGAGATCTTTGGACCGGACTTCCTGCTGCAACGTCCTTTATTGCAGGCCATCGATCCTACGAATGATAAAGCACCCGTGCTCTTAATTGATGAACTGGATCGCAGCGACGAGGAGTTTGAAGCCTATCTGCTTGAACTGCTCTCCGATTTCCAGATCACCATTCCTGAGATCGGGACGATTCGCGCCAAAGAGCCACCATTTGTGATCCTCACCTCCAACCGCACACGCGAAATTCACGATGCATTGCGCAGACGCTGCCTGTATTACTGGATCGACTTTCCCACATTGGAGAAAGAATACGCGATCATCCTGGCACGCATGCCCGGTATACCCGAACGCCTGGCGAAACAGGTCTGCACATTTGTACGCGAGTTGCGCAGCGTTGATCTCTATAAAGCGCCCGGTGTTGCGGAGACACTGGACTGGATCAGTTCACTGCTGGCACTCAAACAAATGGACCTGGTAGAGGGTCCGGTGCGCGATTCGCTGGGGGCGCTCCTCAAATATCAGGATGACATACTCAAAGTTGGCGGAAGCGATCTGGGCAAACTGATACAGAAAGCACGGGGAGCCTCCTACCATGAATGCACCGCAACCACAGGACAATGGCGAACACAAAGCCCCATTAGTAATGCGACCGCTTGATATAGAACGTGGCGAACGGCTCCTCTATCGGCTCAACTGAATTTGGGCGTATTCTCTGGGAAGTGGGTATCAAGTGTTGGACCAGGCCAGATGCTTGACCTCGCAGAAACGTTGGGACTATGATCGATCCCACCAATAGAGAAGATTTCTATCACACACTCAAATGTTGCCTGTTGACAAAACATGAGCAGGAACCTGTCTTCAATCAGATGTTCGACTACTACTGGTTTGTGCGCGACAAACAGGATAAAAAGAAAGATGCGGGCAAGGGTACGGTCAGGCGGAGCAGAAACAGCATGCGCTTGCCACCATCCGAACGCAAACGGCTGGCCGAGCATATGAACAAACAGGAGCAGTTCAAAGACTCACGTGGCGAGATGCGGCAGAGCGATCAGCGACGCCAAAAAGAAGGGAAAGTTGACGATAATAACGATGTGGGGAAGCCACAAGGGACGGCCTACAGCGCTATAGAGTATCTGCGCAAAAAAGACTTTGAGGACTTCACCTGGGAGGAAGTGCAGGAAGCG
This sequence comes from uncultured Chloroflexia bacterium, assembly GCA_963731415.1. Taxonomy (GTDB): domain Bacteria; phylum Chloroflexota; class Ktedonobacteria; order Ktedonobacterales; family Ktedonobacteraceae; genus JACDAE01. Next base: position 372,408 of record CAVSVN010000005.1, on the reverse strand, counting down.
AAACGGTTGATGGCCGAGATGCGCTGGCACCTGGGCATGCGTCCGACACGACGCAAGGCACCAGCAAAAAATGGCTCATATCCTGACATGCGGCGTATGGTACGGCGCAATCTGAAATATGGCGCGGAACTGATCGAATTAACATGGCGCAAAAACAAGCGCAAACCACGTCCGCTCGTCATCATCTGCGATATCAGTGGCTCGATGAGCCTCTATTCGCGGTTACTGCTGCACTTTGTTCACACCATCTCCAATGGCTTGATGAATGTCGAAACTTTGTCTTTGGAACACGCCTCACGCGCATTACGCGACAACTAAAGAGGCGCGATGTTGACGACGCGGTACGTGATGTATCCAAAAGTGTGCAGGACTGGTCGGGCGGGACACGCATCGGCGACGCGCTACACTTCTTCAATCATCATTGGGCCAAACGCGTCCTGGGTCGTGGCGCAGTCGTCCTGATCATCAGTGATGGCTGGGATCGTGGCGAGGCGGGTGTACTGAGCATCGAGATGGATCGTTTGCAGCATAGTTGCCACCGCCTCATCTGGCTCAATCCCTTGCTCGGTTCGCCCGATTATCGACCATTGACCATTGGAATGAAGACGGCACTTCCATTTATTGACAACTTTCTGCCCGCACATAATCTAAATAGTCTGATCGACCTGGGCAATCTGCTCTCCAGCATTGATGACAGCCGACCAGAACGCAGTCCGGCTGCCCGTAGAAAAGCCGTCGAGGCATGGAGTAAGGCCAGAAAACCCTAGTTCAAACGAAAAGAGAGGATACAAATGCTATGCGTGATGTATTACCTGATATAGAGAAATGGCGTGCACGAGGTGAGCAGATAGCAATAGCAACGGTCGTAAGTATGGCAGGTTCAGCACCACGCAGACCAGGCGCAAAACTGGCCGTAAGTGAAAAAGGCGAACTGAGCGGATCAGTCAGTGGCGGGTGTGTAGAACCAGCCGTTGTGCATACAGCATTAGAAGTTATGAAAGATGGAAAGCCGCAGATGCTCGAATTCGGTATCAGCGAAGAGGACAATATCGAACAGATCGGCCTCGCCTGTGGCGGCACCATCCGTGTCTTCGTAGAACGCCTGGACTGGTAACCAGATATCCCGATACTGTTAGAACGTCTCTCCTTGGGTAGGAGCGTGAGTTGCCCCGAACCGGGCGGAGGCAAGCTCACGCCCCTACCCAATTTTTATCATACATCTTATGTGTGGCATTGAGGTTTATCACACCCAGGTATCAAGGAAATATGCAACTCTTTTAGTGGAGGCTATATGAATGAATTATATGAAGAACTCAAAAATGCACTCACTAAAAACAAGGAATCGCGCTAGCAACTATAGTAAATGGCCCTGAACATATTGGAGCTAAACTCCTCGTCTTTCCGAACAAAAGTGCGCATGGCACACTAGGCTCAGCAGAACTGGACGAACGAGTACGTATAGATGCCGAACGCGCAATCTGGAGCGGCACTGCCACCATTTCTCAGCTATACCCTTACAGCAAACAAGACACAACCATTTGATGTATTCATCGAAGGCTTTCCACCTCCACCCACGCTCATCATTGTAGGCGCGGGACATATCGCCATTCCCCTGACCACCTTCGCAAAAACGCTGAATTACCACGTCGTAGTGATTGATGCACGTGCAGCATTCGCCACCCGCGAACGCTTTCCCTCCGCCGACGAACTGATCGTTGCCTGGCCAGATGAAGTGTTGGAAAAAATGGACCTGAACCCGTCTACTTCTGTAGCAGTCTTAACGCATGATCCAAAATTTGACGAACCGACGCTCAAAGTTGTGCTCGCAAAACAGGTAGGATATATAGGAGCTATTGGGAGCCGCAAAACTGGCGCTTGAACGTGCCGAGCGACTCAAAAAGCAGGGACTTACCGATGAGCAACTCAGGCGCATCCATGGACCAATTGGGCTGAATATTGGGGGCTCTGAACCTGAAGAGATGGCGCTGGCAATTATGGCTGAAATCGTTGCAATACGCCATGACAAGAGCTCAGAGATACGCTTCTGACTGGACCAAAAAGTAAGAACTGCAACTTACAGTTGATTTATTCGTTCTTATATATGAGTAGTTATTATTCCCAAAGGCAATAGGATAGTAAGCGTATAAGCGATGTCAAATTACTTCATTTTTATTGATAGCATATATTCAGAAAAGGATACTCCATGCCAGATCAATATCATAACCAATACGATCCCACGGAACCTGCTCAGCCTCATTCACCGCAACCAGGCCAGGGAGAACAGGGCAAGCTCGTACTTGGTAATCTCAAAATCAGCCAGGGTCTTCTCAAAGGAAGCCTTATCAATATCCACAACAGCCACAGACACCTCCTGGTCAACAGCCGCCACGTTATCCCCAGGGGCAGCCTCCACAACAAGGTGGAAGATATCCACAGAGCCAGCCGCCACACGGGCGGTTATCCCCAGGGACAGCCTCCACAACAGGGCGGTTATCCACAAAGGCAGGCCGGGACCGCAAGTGCCACCCCCCATTTCACGGCCCAACGATAATCGATATCCGCAATATCCTGGTTATCCACAACCTGGACAAGGAGGCCGGCGCACCAAAACGGAAGCGGCGCGGCAGAGGATGCATGATCACCAGCATCGTGCTTGTCGTACTGGTAGTAGCACTTATCATCATGGGCGTGGTCACTACCCAGCGTGTACTTGCATTTGGTTCAGCCATTTCACCGCAGTCGCCGCTCAGCTCACAGATTAATACGGGTTCGAGCGACCGCACCAATCTGCTCATCATGGGCTATGGTGGCACCGGGCACGATGGCGCATACCTGACCGACTCGAATGTCGTTGTTAGCTTAATCCCAAGCAATCACCATACATCCTTAATCTCTGTACCGCGTGACCTATGGGTATCGTATCCGCAGGGTTCGGATCAGCGTAGCAAGCTTAATGCCATCTATACGGTCGCATCAAACGGCAATGCCCAGCCTATCGCAGGTGGAGATGCAGTAGCGGCTAAAATTTCGGTGATTACGGGTTTAAACGTCAAATACTGGATGACAATTAACTTTAGTGGTTTCCGCGATCTGATCAATGCAATTGGTGGCGTTGATGTGAATGTGCAAACGCCCTTTAACGCCTGCTATCCCGCGAACGATGATCCAAATGTCAATGCGGCCTGGATCAAGGTCCAGTTCAACAAAGGTGTGCAGCACATGGATGGTGAGACAGCGATTCGTTATGCTCGTGCTCGTGAGCCACTTTCTGTGTGTAACATGGGCACTTCAGAGAATGAGGCTCAGTTGTCCGATTTCGCACGTTCGCAGCGTCAGCAGGATATCATGAAAGCAGCTCTTGCCAAAGTAAAGCAGATGACGACGTGGCCCAGTTTCTTCAATGCTTTAACGGCCCTACAAAAAACCATCTACACCAATCTATCCTTCTCTGACCTGGCACGCTTTGTGCTGGCAATGGATCTGAATAGCCCGAATACACCACATATTGGACTTACCAATGGAAATGTGCTACAGGATGCTAACCTCTCGATGGGACGTACATTCTGGAACCACAGGGCGGCAATTGGGCTATTATCCCTCCATACATTCAGCAGCGTTTGTACAATTAAAGAGTATAATGCTCAGTTATGGTAAAATGCATCGATACAGTGGTGGACGTAAATTTTATGTCCACCACCTTTCATCATCAGAGTAGACACCGTGTTCATTTAGGAACGCGCAATGGCAATCAGATCCGCCAGCAACCCCTGACCAGTCTCTACCCTACCAGCCCCTGGACCAATCACCGTCACTTCAGAAAGCGTATCGGTCTGGAACGTAATTGCATTCATCACACCATCGACATGCGCTAGAGGATCGGTGAGAGGGAGCGCCTGTGGCTCGACACGTACATCGAGGGGACATTCACCAATATCAGTGACGGCATGAAGAGAAGTAATGAGTTTGATACGTTTATTCTCGTGAGTGGCTTTATGAACCTGCTCTTTGGTGATCTGAGTAATACCTTCGCGCACCACTTGATCGAGCGTTACCGTATGACCAAATACCAGTGCGGCCAGAATCAGTGCTTTAGCTACAGCATCGTACCCTTCAACATCCGCAGTAGGATCGGTCTCCGCATACCCTTGTGCCTGTGCCTCAGCAAGCACCTCACTATACTCGCGCCCACCAGCCATCGCAGTCAAAATATAGTTGGTGGTGCCATTGAGGATACCACGAATAGCACGCACTCTAGCACCTGCCAACCCTTCTTGAATGGTACTGAGTACAGGAGTACCAGCCATCACCGCCGATTCCATGCGTAATTGTACATGGTGCTCATGAGCCAGGTGCAGTAGTTCCATAGCGGCCAGAGCACCGGGTCCCTTGTTAGCAGTAATAACATGCATATTCTGCATGAGAGCCGTACGAATATGACTTATCCCAGGTTCGGCATCGCGCAGATTCGTCCCCGTCACCTCTGCTAACACATCACCTCTAGTCGCACGCAAACCATCAAGAGCATTATCCCACGATTGCACACCTGGATGCTGCGTCAGTGCTTCGTGTCTGGCTGCCAGTTCCAGTAAGGTAGGAATATCCAGACCTTCCTCACGATAGATAAAGCTGCGTGAATTTGCCACGCTAACCAGTTTCACCTCGAAGCCATAATGGGAGCGCAGAAGATCCTGTTTCGTTGCCAGCAGTTCTGCGAAACCCTGGCCAACCACGCCAAAGCCAACTAGAGAGAGACGAAGCTGTTTCATATAACATCCTTATCAAATCCACGATAATTTTAAACGCTCAAGGACACGCCTGATTGGACCCAGTTCCTCGATACCAAGTAGACGAGAACTACGCAGATAGACAATCATGCCCACAAACAATTCTAGCAGAAGCTTGATGAATGCGGCAATAGTACCAAGCAGGCCAAGTGCTGGTGTCTGCGTTGTAATCAGGATATGATCCAGGACGAAACGCAACACCAGAATTGCCAGTCCCATTGCAAGCGAAGCCAGTAACACGCGCCCGATAAAGACGCCTATCTCCTTCAAAGGCAGACCGACACGCAGATGCAAAAGCCAGTACAGCACAATTGCTTCCAACAAGCCGGCAATAGAAGTCGAGAACGCCAGAGCACCCATCCCCCACTGTGTTCCCCACACAGCAGCATCAATGAGGACCAAGCTCAGAGCAATCTTAAAAATGAATTGCCCTACACTCACAATCACAGGAGTCTTGCTATCGCGCAATGCATAAAATGAGCGTGTCAGAATCTCAACAGAAGCCAGACCAGCCAGGCCCACAGCAAAGAATGCCAGCGGGACCGCCGTTGATTTTGCCATCGTCAGGCTAAAGCGGCCATGTTGCAAGAGAACCTGAATAATAGGAAATCCCAGGACAATCAACCCCATACTGGAAGGAATCGACATAAAAAGGATACTGCGCAACGTCTCCATAATTGTACTTCGTACACGATCCATACGCCCCTTCGCCACGTTCTCGGCTAACGTTGGGAAAGCAGCCGTTGAAACAGCCATACCGAAGATACCCAGCGGCAGCAACACGAGTTGGAATGCCTGATAATATTGCGTAATCAAGCCACTGATACCCGCGACACCCACAACGGCGACCAGAAGTTGAATCAGTCCACGATCAACGAAGGTCGAGAAGTAGAGCATAGCAGCGTTCAAGATACGTGGCAGCATCTGGCGCCCGATCTGAATCACGCCAGGATGTTTCCAGTCAAATGACCTGTAATCGTAGCGCATACCCACTTTACGCAGGCCCGGTATCTGAATGCCGACTTGGAATAGTGCTCCCAGGACTACCCCCCAGGTTGCTCCATACACAGCGAGTGTATCGTTGCGCTGACCGTGAAAAGCCAGGAAGAGACCGGGGATCAAGCCACCTATTAAACCGAAGTTATACACAACGGTACCGATAGCGGGCAGGCGAAAATCCTGCCGTGCGTTGAGAACTGCCGTTACGATTACACCTGCACCCAGAGCAATCGATTGCAGAAGCATCACACGAGTCAGCGAAGCGATGAGATCAAGTTCAGCCGCACTGTGTACACCTGGATTATAAAGTGGAACGAGCAAACGAGCAAAGATAATTGCAAGCAGGGCCAGAACCATCATCACGGCGATAGCAAGATTGAGCGCAGAACTGGCGATATGCCAGGCCGTTTTCTCATCTTTATCGCCCACCATATATTTTGTAAAGACCGGGATGAAAGCCGAGCTAAGAGCACCACCAGCAACAATATTGAAGATGAGATCGGGAATAAGAAATGCCTGGAGGTATGCGTCAGATGTCGTGCTTGTACCAAATACAAAGGCAAACATTGAAGTACGTAACAGGCCGAGAAAGCGGCTGGCGATAAAAGCTGCTGTGAGAATGGCGGTTGCTCTACCAATACGCACCCGCTGGATCATGTTGGTGTCCTGTGCGGGAGCAACTGCTGATTGCAGGTTTTCAGGTCCAGGAACTGCTGCAATTGGCGACTGTTGAGAAGGGGAGAGCAACGGTGCAGGCATAGATGCAGCATTGAAAGATGAGTCGGGAATTCCGTTTATCTGTCCTGGAGACATCTGAGTCGGGATGGGTGCTGCCTTTGGCCGCCAACCGGGAATGATGCGAGGTGGAGCGGTAGGAGGAACGACGCCATTTACCGGCGGTTGCATTGAGCGCTTCGTTCCCCATGGAAGCAAACTGGTAATATCCGGTCCACCCATACGGCGTTGCTGGCGGCGCATACGTTCCTCACGTAACTGTTGCAGGCGTTCTTGACGTAACTGCGCAATCGGTTGCGAGGGCTGTGGCGTATCAAAATACTGATATTCCATACCCTGCCCATAGCCCAATGACGTGCCCATATCTCGAATTGGTTCCTGATATTGTGGCCTCAATTGCGGCTGACGTCCTCCAGCAATAGGGGCCTGCTGCGGATTGACCGGAAGCTGAACTGATGGAGGTAATGGTGGCGATGCTGGCTGTGGTGGTGCATATGACCATACAGGAGGGATAATTGGGGGTTGTCCCTGTCCTCCATCATCCTGGTCATATTGCCAGCCAGAATATCCTTGTTGTTCTGATGCCTCCTGTCCTGTGGAAGGGGGCTGTTGTCCTTCATTTTCCACGTTTTTCTCTTAGGATGCTATAATAAGTGTGATATAACTTTTTCCGCTTCACACATTTGTATACAAGTACAATGCGGTTTATTGTTTCAGCATACCATAATCGGACGTTTCTGACTAGACTCTGGCAGAGACAGAGGGCGTAGGTCAGATCTTCATGAACCTGATGTAGAGGCACGGTGAGCGGAGCGAGCAAGCCCGTGTGTACCCTCCACACGTGAGCTTCGGCTTATTGGGGAGCATTGGGAGCATACGGGCTTGTTCGCTCCGCTCACCGTGCCCCTACCAACCACTTGAGATGAAGGAAAATACACATCAAAAGAATACCAATTTTAACGGAATCTCAACCTGTAGACAATTGACAGTATAGGCCAGGGCTTATACAATCGCGACATCAACATTGGTCGCTGAAAGAGCATAATCTATCTGGTACACTTAAGATAAAAGATTGAAGCAAAAGCTGAGGAGTATTTTTTCAATGAAACATTTTAATGCCGTTATTCTGGCTGGTGGTAGTGGAACACGGCTCTGGCCGCTCAGCACACCTGCTTTTCCTAAACAATTTCTCCCTTTACCCGGTGGCAATAGTATGATTCAAGAAACGTTAGCACGTGTTGCCCCACTCACTACTCCTGAGCAGTCATGGGTCGTGACGGGCCACAAGATGGCTCCCTTAGTAGAGGAACACCTTCCATCACTTGCGTCAGACCATATTTTGCGTGAGCCGATTGGACGTAATTCGGCACCTGCAATAGCCTGGGCAGCAGCAACGCTTGCACGACGAGATCCCCAGGCCATAATGGCTACATTTAGTGCCGATGCAGTGATCGCTAATGTTGAGGGGCTGCGCCAGACGCTCCACCTGGCTTATGACCTGGCTGAACAGGGACGCCTGGTGACAATCGGCATTAAACCAACGGCACCAGAGACGGGCTATGGCTATATTCGTTTTGCTGATGAGATCCAGGCAGGATACGGATATCAAGCATTCGCGGTTGAACGCTTTGTAGAGAAGCCCAACCTGGCAACCGCGCAGAGTTATCTGCGTGATGGTCACTATGTGTGGAATGCAGGCATCTTCATCTGGAAAGTAGAAACGATTCTGGCCGAACTCCGTGAGCACCTCCCCGACGTTATGCGCAAAATTGAGACGATTGTCGACGCGATGGGCACGGCCCACGAACAGAGCACACTTGATGAACTCTGGCCGGGCTTGCAGGCCATCTCAATTGACTACGGGATTCTGGAAAAAACGAACAATCTCGCGGTCATTCCCGCCGACCTGCAATGGAACGATGTCGGGAACTGGGAGCAATACGGAGCACTCTTTCCAGAGGATGGGCAGGGCATACGCGGTGTTGGAACACATGAAGGATTTGACAGTCAAAATGTCATCGTGTATAATAACACCCAGCGCCAGATCTTTACCATTGGTGTTGAAGATATCATTATCGTTGAGATGGATGATAAAACGGTAATCTGTCATAAAAATCAGGTGCAGCGCGTGAAAGAATTAGCCGAACGAGAGCAGAAAAAGATAAAATAAGTCAGATACAGATAAAATGAGCCGGCCGATCTCTACAGTTCCTCGGCTCATTTTTGCTGATCCTATTACATCAATAAGTGCCGATTTAGGGAACATATCGTTCTTATATGCTATAATTACATTACAAATTGATCTCTGGCACAGTGGATAGAAAGAATATGTAGCTAAGGAAGGAAATAAGCATGACTACCCGCCCCTACCGTACAAGCATTCCCCCAGAAATTCTGGCAATCTCACATGAACGAGATCTTTTACGTCGCCGTGGTAATTATCAGCGTGCCGACGAACTCAAGAAACAGATTGAGGAAGCAGGCTACGCCGTTAAAGATAATCCTCATGGAGCACACCTGGTAACGCTACCGGGTGTCGATATTGATGGCAAAATGTATCGCATGGCCCGTCAGTTACCATCACTGCTCAACGAAGCCGATACCTGTACATTCTCGGTTATTATCCTGGCACAAAATAGTCAGGACCAGGTACGTCGCTGCATAGGAAGCGTGCTGCGTTTTGCGGATACCAGCAACATCGAACTTCTCCTGATCGATAATGCATCAATGGATGGTATCGATCTGTGGGCTGAAGCGCTCAAGTATCAGGAACCACGCCTGCATATCTTGCGTACTACGCGCGTTATGGGGGCAGCTGAAGCCTACAACATGGCCCTGAAACAGAGTCGTGGGCGCTATATCCTGGTTCTGGATAGTAGAGCCGAACTGACCGGAGATATCTTCTCACTCTTGGAGAAGACGCTGGAGAATACAGAAGTTGGTATCACTGGACTGCATGGTCTGCGTACCGATGACCTGCGCCACTTCGAAGAATGTCTCCCAGAAGAGGCTGAAGTCATTGATAGCCAATGCATGGCCTTCAGGCGCAACTTACTTAAAAAGGCTGGCCTGTTCGATGAGCGCTATCGCTATCCTCATTATATGGATATCGATTTCAACTTTGCCATCCGCGATACGGGAGCTAAGGCAGTTGTAACGCCTGATCTACCGATTACATATCATGCAGATGAGCAGAACGAAGAGAAAACGGATGCCGAACGAGCACGGTTGGCGAAGCGCAATTTCTACCGCTTTTTGGAGAAGTGGGGTGATCGAGAGGATCTATTGCCGGAAGAGAGCGAAGAGGACGAGGATGAATGAATACCGGGTCACCATCTTTTCAGCTCTCTCACCGACACTTTTTTGAGAAATACCATCAAGCAGGAGTAGTAAAAGATTGATCAAAGCACAAGTAGGGAAGCCATTTATTATTCCATGCCCAACGCGTAAAAAGAGCATGGAATAATAAATGGCTTCCCTACTTGTGCGTATTCTACATCCTGAGCACGGAATAATAAAAAGTTCTGTCTCTATTGGCTCTGTTCTTTAGCTTAAGCGAGACTTGTCTTCTCATAAATGTCCTCGAAAGGCACTAACACATTTATGCTTTTCAAATGGATGGTACTACCTGATTTATAGATGCGAGATACCCAGGTATCCTCATCACGGTGATAGACTTCCACTATTTTCTTTTGTGAGCCAATAAGCATGTACTCTTCAATTGAGGGATAATCAAGGTACATTTCAAGCTTTTCACCCTTGTCTATGTTTTCAGTTCCTGGTGACAACACTTCGATAATAAGGCGTGGATGCTGAATGTTATCCTTTTTGCCCCGGTCTCTTTCGTCACATCCTACCGTTACATCTGGATGAACATACCGTGACTCTGAAAGCTTGAAATGAATGTCAGAGTTATACACGGTGCATGGGGTTTTTCTCAGGGCACCATGCAAAGTACTCGCTATGTTGGTTGCAATGATCGAATGATCTGGACTACCCCCTGCAAGCATGCGTAAACGCCCGTCAATGTACTCATACCTCACACTAATGGCTTTTTCGTCGAGTGCGAGATAGTCCTTAACATCCATTAAAGGATATTCAGGTAATGCCATGATACAACCTCCACACAATAACTGCTATTAACGGCCATTCATCCCCGCTTTGAAAACGTGGACCTTTCTGGCCCGTCACTGTTATTATAACAAATCAGCGTCTCTACACCTTTCGCACATGCAGCAATACACTTTGAAAATTGTTTAGAGCTACCTGTATACCTGCATGCATCCAGGCTTTTCCCGAACGAATACCATCCATGCCATCAATCGTGTAGCGAGCATCTGCATCAAGGCCTTGTAAATAGAGCGACGGCAGTTCTATCGGATCAGGAATATAAGTGCGGAAGACGAAAAGAATACTCTCAGAGCGATCTTTACTGACATATTGAACAGCGGAAAATGGATGCTGCTGAGGTGAGCGCAGACGATAGAGATCGCCAAATTGAATAGTAGAGCGGATCTCTTTGTATTGAGCAATCAGGCGCTTTGCTTCGGCACGTTCCTTCTCGCTCCAATGCAGCAGATGGCCACCGACACCCAGAACACCACACATACTGGCATGGAAACGGAACTCCAACGAGATGAGATGCTGAGCGGCATCCGTGACCCATGCCTCCATCGTAGAAGGCGGGAAGATCTGAGAGAAGCCTTCCTGAATTGCGAGACGAGCGGTCGCTTCCGTATTATCGCTGACCCAGATCTGATCGGCCTCACGCAAGAATACCCAGATCGGCACGACCGCCACCACCCGAACAACTCTGCCAGATCACATCAGGATGGCGCGTGCGTAACGTACTCCAGATATGGTAGAGCCCTTGCACATAACGCACCCAGATCTCTCGCGGTTCCCCTTCGGCATCAGGCCAACCCGGTTCACTCACATTGCGGTTCATATCCCATTTAATGAAGGCAATGTTGTTTTCCGAGAGCAGACGATCAATCAGCTCGATAAGATAATCCTGCACATCGGAGCGTGCGATGATTTAAAATAAGCTGGTTGCGTGCCTCAGTTCGAGCACGCGTCGGGAAATGAATAACCCAGTCGGGATGGGCACGATAGAGGTCACTATCCGGATTGACCATTTCTGGCTCAATCCACAAGCCAAAGTCCATACCACAGCGCATTGACGCCCTGAATGAGAGGAGCCAGCCCATGCGGAAATTTTTGCTCATCGGGCCACCAATCACCCAGACCAGCATTATCAAGCGTACGACCATGGAACCAGCCATCATCCATTACGAATAGCTCAACGCCCATCTCAGCCGCTAACCGTGCCAGTTCCAGTTGCGACTGCTCATTTACGTCAAAGAGGGTCGCTTCCCAGGAATTGTAGAGCACTTTACGCGGTACATGCGGATGGGGAACAACAGTATCACGTATGAAATCATGCAGGTGTCGGCTTGCACCACCGAAACCATCAGCAGTATAACCAGCGTAGCTACTGGGAGTCGTAAAGGACTGTTTTGGAGCAAGATTGCCAGGCAAAGTCCCAATCGTTGAGACCAATATTCACACGTGTTGAGGCGAATTCGGTGACTTCAGCCGAGAATGCGCCAGTTGCCGCTCCAGGCCAGGACGCCGAACCAGACCTCACCACTCTGCTCGTCAGCATTGTTGCGATCAAGCGCGAACCAGGGATTATGATGATGGCTTGTGGTCAAGCGACGGCTCTCCAACACTTTGATGCCCGGTAACAGCGGCTCATGGCGCAAGTGAATCTCATCGAGCCAACGTCCATTGACATGTGTCAGACGATAATTTTCATAACCATCGGCAGATGCCATTGCGCGGAAAACACACGTTCAAGGTGATAGGTGTATCGCCTTCGTTGTGCAGAGTTACCCAACGCTCAATTAGATCATAGTCCGCATGAACACGATAATGAAGCGTCACGAGAAAGGATAATATGCATCACGCAAGATGGATGGTCAGTTCTGTTTGAGAAACATCTGGCCTGATTTGCAGAGTCCATCTGAAGCACCAGGTCACGTACGCCATCAGCAAACGTCACTTTTAAACATGGGTCGATATAGCTGAGGCCACCATAGCCTGGGTATTCCTCTGGAGTCAGGTGAGTAGGACCATTAAAAGAGGCCCAGCCCACCCGGTTAGCCGCCGCCGGGTAATCTTCAAGATAAGGAAGGCGCACTCCCCAGTAGCGATGAGACAAACGATCTGCTTCATTCAACCCCAATGCATATGCCGTAGATGCGTCTCTAATACCCAACCCTGGGGGATTGTGCGAATCGGCATCTGATACCTCCTTAACAGATGACACATGTAGATTTTTCATCCATTATGACCATTTCAAGACTCTGGTCACGGCGACGATTGTGTCAGTAGGAATGTATGACCTAATTGGATAAGGCTACATTCCATCCGATGTTCTCTGAGGAGGTCTATCGGAGGATTGAGGTCATAGAGAGGTTCAAACTACCTCTCACGCTCATTAAGAACGTAGGAAACTGGCGATGATATGATATGATATACAGTATGTATCTACTTGTCGCCATTTTCTTTCTACGCATTGCGGCAAGGGTACCCCAGGCTTCAGCTATGGGGATACATTGTGCGGGCTGTTTGTTGTAAATGCATGTATAGTCTATATATGCACATAATGCAGGGTCAGGAAGTGGCCCAACAGGATGCGGTCTCATATGGTGGAAGGAACCGTCCCTGTTAAAACCTCTGGAAGCTATCCATGAGGTACTTCATGAAAGGCTGTAGCAACATTGCAGACATTCAAGAAGCGAGAAGATATCCCCACAGCGCTCACATGGGATCTCGAAAGCATTTTCTCTCACAACGAGGATTGGGAGCGTGATTTTCAGGCGCTTCAGAGCCGCATCCCTGAACTCGAAGCCTTAAAGGACACGCTAGCCAAGAATGGTGAGGCATTACTGACAGTTTTACGCAAGCGCGATGAACTGTATGAAGAGGTCGAGACTCTCTACGCCTATGCATCGATGCGCAAAGATGAGGATACGACTAATGGACTCTATCAGGGAATGGCCGATCGCATTATGCAACTGGTGGTCCGGATATCGACGGCAGCCGCGTATATCGAACCAGAAATTCTTGCCCTGCCCCAGGAAACGCTTGACCGCTTTTTACAAGAGACACCGGAACTTGATCTTTATGGCCAGCAACTCCACGATCTCAACCGCAAGCGTCCACATGTGCGCTCTGCTGAGATTGAGGCCGTACTGGCTGCAACGGGAGAGGTTACCGACGCACCTGACTCTATCTTCTCGATGATCGATAACGCCGATCTCATGTTGCCTATCAATCAGAAATGAAGCGGGCGAAGAGGTTGAACTGACCAAAGGCAATTACCTGATTTTTGTGCGTAGCGCGGATCGTCGCGTGCGTAAAGAGGCTTTCGATGGCTTGCACGAAACCTTCCTGAAACAGCGCAATACCATTGGTGCCACCCTTTCTGCACAGGTAAAGACGGATATCTTCTACACGCGACAACGCAATTATACATCCAGCCGTGAACGTGCCCTGGCACGCTACAATATTCCGGTCAGCGTCTATGATAACCTGATTGAGACGGTCAGTGAGCATATCTCCTTGCTCAATCGCTATATGAAATTGCGCAAACGCATCCTCAAGCTCGACGAACTCCACATGTATGACCTCTATGTGCCTATCGTTGAAGAAACAACCGATGAATCAGCTACGAGCAGGCCAAAGAGACGGTCATTGCTGCGCTGGCTCCCCTAGGCGATAAGTACATCTCTGACCTTAAACAGGCATTCAGCAAACGCTGGATCGATGTATACGAAACGCAGGCAAACGCGGCGGTGCATATAGTGGGGTGCGCTATCGCACAAACCCATTTGTTCTGCTCAACTTCCAGAATAAGCGTGATAGCATGTATACCCTCGCACATGAACTGGGGCATTCAATGCACTCGTTCTACACGCGCACAAATCAGCCCTTCCAGTACGGTGACTACACGATCTTTGTGGCCGAGGTCGCCTCAACGCTCAATGAAGGATTGCTGACCGAGTATCTCTTAAAGAACACACATGATCCGGCAGTACGCATTGCTCTTCTCAATCATTCGCTGGAAGATATTCGCGGCACCCTCTTCCGCCAGACGATGTTCGCAGAGTTCGAGCAACAAATTCATCATCACGCTGAGCAAGGTGAGTCGCTGACCGCTGATACCCTCTCGGCATTATATACGGCTCTGAACGAGAAATATTATGGCGCTGAGACGATCGTTGATGAGCTGATCGGCATCGAGTGGGCACGTATCCCGCACTTCTACTACAATTTTTATGTGTATCAGTATGCTACAGGCATCTCTGCTGCTGCAGCACTGGTGCAACAGATTCTGCACGAGGGGCAGCCTGCAGTCAATCGCTATCTGAAGTTCCTCAGTTCCGGCTCGTCCGATTATAGCATCGATCTGCTGAAGAAAGCAGGCGTTGATATGACTTCGCCGGAGCCTATTCGGCAGGCATTGAAGTACTTCGAGTCGCACCTGGAGCAGATGGAAGAGTTGCTTGGATAGAAGCTTTGTTGTGTACCAGGACAGCCTGCAGGCTGTCCTGGTACACAACAAAGCTTCAGACATTATTAACGACAAGAGCAAACTTGTCTATAACTTTCTCTATAGTGTTTTTAACACTACCCTTGATAAGCAACTCTCAAAGATGAGCGTTCAGTCTTTTCAAACCACTCATCAGAGCTGTCTCCCATTCAGGCAACTTTTGCGCACTCTGCAAGATCTAATGGAGGGGTGGGTTCCCGCCCAGAGACCGAAGAGATTCTGCCACCAGCCGACATCATGCCACTCACCCAGCTTATATCCCACCTGCGGATAGATGCCCACCTGACTCATACCCATCGCTTCATGTAATGCAACACTGGCCGGATTGGGCAAGGCGATTCCGGCATAGACATTGTAAAATCCTTGCAATCGTAAAAGGGCGAAAAGCGAGGTATAGAGGGCTTTGCCGATACCTTTTCCATGCCATTGCTCATGCACATAGGCCGACACATCCACTGACCATTGATATGCCTGACGTGTACGATGCTGGCTTGCATAGGCATATCCCAGAATTTCTCCTTGCTCCTCACAAACCAACCAGGGATGCGTTTGCAAGGTCTGCTCTATCCGTTGGCGCATTTCCTGTTCAGTTGGCGGAACAAGTTCAAACGAAACGGGAGTGTTGACGACAAAGGGAATATAGATAGCATGAATCGATTGAGGCATCATAGGGATGTGCTAAACGAATGCTGCGTGTCATGAGGATATCTCCATATTGACATAAATAACAAGATTTCATTCGTGCCTAGAGTATTTCACCAGAAGTTGGCCTATCCATGGACCATGGTTCCAGATGATCATCCCGCATAAAGAGGAACCGTGATCGGAAAAGCGACCTTTCATTGGAACTTCCTCACGGCGAACAGCTACTTCGGCATTCATACGTTGAGCAAAGGGGACTCGGATCTTCTTCATGATAGGACCAGGGATAAATAATCCCTCCACGATGAACAGCAGTTACTACGTCGGTAGAAAAGCTCAGCGTATCAACAATCACCAGGATATCGCCTCTTTCAGCGGCCTGGTGTGTTCCCCGTCGTCCCCAATCCAGACGACAGCGATAGGAATGTTGCGCGTAGAACATTAAGATTCCTTTCAGCAAATACTCTTACCACTGGTAAAAACGTTCGTTATTCTAACATAGGAAAACGTCTCAGTCTAGCCTTGCTCAGCTAAATTTGCTTGATATACATGTCATATATATCTATATACAAATTCAATCTCTCTTTGTATCCTTTCTGGTGCTTTCAGACGTATTTATAATATACAAAGAATTCTGAGGCGAGTATTCTGGCAGGTTGCAAGCAATGATACAGATCGCGTGTACTTAAACGGAATACAGAGACAGAAGATGAAAAACCACCTCAGAGACATGTTAGTTCCGTTCTATGGACGGATATTCGTTAAAGAGGAGAAAAAACTATGGCTACTTATGACGATCAGAAAGACCTTGGCACGCAGGGTAAAGAAGATACAGTCAAAGGGAAAGTGAAGAACGCGGCAGGCAAGGTACAGAGTAAAGTTGGTCAGGTGACTGGAAACGAAGATATGCAGGCCAAAGGCGATGCCAAACAGGTTGGAGGCAAAGTACAGGCGACGGGGGGCAAGGTAGAGCAGAAAGTCGATCACGCACTCAATCCAGACAAAGCTGATCCGACAGACAACCGTTAAGAATGTAACGAGCATAGATTCAAAAAGAGCGAGGGCGACAATCAGATTTTGTCGCCCTCGCTCTTTTTCGGATTTGAAAACCGGCTGCGTCTCTCGCATGCAGCCGATTATGGCAAGATTTATAACGATGCAACCAGGAACACATCCCGTAGGCGGCTCGGAAAAAGGCTTCTATTCAGAAGGATTATCCCATTTGCGCCCGTCGTTCTCAATGAGGGCCTCGGCCTGTGGTGGTCCCCAGGAGCCTGCGGATAAGGATAGACGGTTTCAGGTGGCATCTTTGCCCATTCAGAGGTAATGCTATCGATAATGCGCCAGGAGGCTTCAATCTCATCGCGACGAATAAAGAGCGTTGAATCACCGAGCATACAGTCAGCAATGAGGCGCTCATAAGCATCAGGAGATTGAATGCCGAAAGCGCTGGCGTAAGAAAAGCCCATATCGACCGATTCGAGATGCTGAGCAGCCCCAGGAATCTTCGCGCCTATTTTGAGCGAGATACCTTCATCAGGCTGAATGCGGATCGTGAGACGATTTGGCACCAGTCCTTTTGTCTCCGTTGGTTTGTACATTTGATGTGGGACACGCTTGAACTGGATCGTTACTTCTGTACTGCGTGTTGGCAGATGTTTGCCAGTACGAATATAGAAAGGCACATCTTCCCAGCGCCAGTTCTCAATGAAGAGTTTCAGCGCAACGAAGGTTTCAGTCGTTGAATTGGGATTAACGCCTTTCTCCTGTTTATAGCCTGGAACCTGTTGTCCATCGATTTCGCCAGCGGTATATTGTCCACGAACCACGCGTTCAGCAACATGCTCAGGGACATAAGCAGGAATAGCACGGAGAACTTTCACTTTTTCATCGCGAATGGCTTCCGCATCAAAGGCGACAGGTGGTTCCATAGCAGTGAGGCAGAGTACCTGCATGATATGATTTTGCACAATATCGCGAATGGCACCCGATTTCTCATAAAATTCTGAGCGCGTACCGATGCCCAGGCTCTCACCAACCATGATCTGCACATGATCGATATAGCGTCTGATTCCAGAGTGGCTCAAAGATACCATTGGCGAAACGAAATGCCAGAATATTCTGCACTGTCTCCTTGCCCATATAGTGATCGATACGGAAGATCTGATTTTCACGGAAGACACGGCTCAGATCGCGATTGAGTTTTTGAGCGGAGGCAAGATCATGACCAAAGGGTTTTTCAGTGATAATACGTGTCCATCCGTCCATTGCCATCCCCATTACCATTATCACCATGACTATGAGAAAGGCCAGCACCACCGAGTTGATGAATGATTTCAGGATCAAGATCGGGTGGCGTTGCCAGGTAGAAGATGCGGTTGCCGCTTGGTGCCCATCTCTTCATCCAGCTTATCAAGCAGATCAGAGAGCTTATTGTACCCTTCGCGATCATCCACGTCACCCTGACAATAGAAAAGGTGCTGCGCCAGATCTTTCTGAGCATCACTATCCAGTTTGTCATCATCTGGTAGATACTTGTTGATCGATTCCAGAGCCATTGCACGCCATTGCTGATCTGTGAGAGGGCGACGGGCATAGGCAACAATACAAAAAGCTTCAGGCAAGGGATGATCATGGATCAAATGAGCAAGCGTGGGAAGAATTTTACGCTGAGTCAGGTCGCCAGTTGCACCAAAGATAACGATATTGCAGGGTTCGGGGTGATGCCCATCCTGCCAGATGGTATGCTGTTTCAGTTTACTTCCAGATTGTGTATTTTGCGCCATAAAATGCTCCTCGTCAGAAATTTTCGTCTTCTGACTACTACACGTAGATATCCAACTTTTAGACGGGATTTTGCTGGTCTCATCATGTTTGCGTCAGTTGTTCGTAGTTAGAGTAGCACGTTACGCGATAGGAATAAGACAAGTTTTTGCAAGAATCATGGATCATGATAGGAACAAGCATACTTCGCGTTCGCTACAGGTAAAAATTAAAGACCTGGCATGCTAGCAAGCATATGCCAGGTTTTTTCATCAGTGTTCTTGACGTTCTTCTTATGAGGAGCACTGTAATAGATATCACGTGCATGGGACAATGGAGTAGAGAATACAAAGGCCAGCAAATGCACAAATGATGATGGGAAGAAGGAGTAAGAGGGAGATTTCAGCGGCGATTTTGATATGGGCAAGGTTGAGGAAGAGGAACTGGAGGGTGACCAGAAGGACGATCATACCGATTGTGATGGTGATCGAGCGCACCTTCCAGCGCGGAACGCAGGCGAGCCTGCAAGGTCTTCTGGCGCAACTCGGCCTGCTCACGAGCAGTATTTTGCATCACCAGCAGGTTGTGACGCTCCTCTTCAATCTGCTGACGCTCCTGATCCAATATTGCCGCCATACGCTGTACTTCGCGCTTGAGATAGAGAGCTTCGACCAGATGTTTATCTTCTTCCTGCCGGACCTGAAGTTCAAGCGTTTTCATCACATCCTGGAACAACCAGAGGGGCACTATCGGGAGACAAGTTCTATCGTCTGAGCAGCCTCAGTGACCATCTTGTGAGCCTCTTCCTCGACGGCATCCTGGAAGGTGTGATAGAGATCCATGTAGCGCCGTTCGAGGTCGGAGTACGTTTCTTGCAGATGATTGCGCTCATCCATCAATGCTTGCAAATGGCTTTGATACTGTTCCCGTTCCTGCTGATAGCTCCCATGAATACTGGTAGCTTCCTGATCGAATTGAGCCTGTAAAGAAGTATACGCGGCAATTAATTGTTGCATTTCCGTGCGCTGTTCCTCTAGCTCGAAGCGCAGGTGTCTGTTTTCTTCTCGCAGTTGGATGACCTGACGCCAGGCAATCTTTGCGTGAGGCGTTTCAACGGAAACACTCGGCAAAACATCGGTATTTTTTTGCTGTACAATTGACTGCCGACGTTCATTCGTAGGACTGCGACGATCAGATGGGCGAGGCAGTCGTTCAAGTGACTCGGTCACCTGAGTATATGGGTAGTATCGTCCGGTGATAGCATGTTGGTTCCTTTAGCGTCCTTCCCTATTGCAATCAAGTCTCTTTCCGCAAGAGTGCACGACATGCACTTCACACAATTGCTCTCTCATTCCAATTATGCCTGCAAGAACGCAAAGTTGCAAGTCTTTTCCTACATATTTTCATCTATTTTTTGACGGAAAGTGGGAAAATCGTCGCGTAAATGGCGTGCGATAAACCCTTGTATCACATTGACATATTCTTCAGGATTGTAACCATATGCTCCGCAATGCGTCTCATCTTCTGCAAAGTACGTTTCAACACTTACACCATACAATTTTGCTTCATCGAGAATTTGACGAGCATGATGGATAGGAACAAAAGGATCTCCAGCAGAGTAAATCAGCAAAATGGGCGTCATCTGATGTTCATGTGTAGCATGCGTCTGTCTACGCCAGTGTTTGAAGCTGGTAGCTGGATGGGCAATCACGTTATAACCAAAACGCAAACGAAAGACAATAGTACTGACGAAAACAGTCAACCACGCAACGGCGGGCCAGAGACGCTGCAGTTTGCGTAATGACGCACTCCAGTTGTTGCTTTCCTGCGTCAATTCATAATGGACCAGGCGACGCAGAATATCGTCAGAATGAGCGTAAGGGCTATCTGCAATAATCGCTATGACTTCGGAGTGAGGAGGTGTCAGCAAGGCAACGGATGCGCCCATTGAGAAACCATGAATAATAATCTTTCCTGGCAACGTTTCCGGCTGTTGTGAAGCGACTTCTAATGCGGCTTCGAGGTCGCATACTTCCGCATTTCCGCCGCTGGTCATGACACTATCGCTCTCACCATGACCACGGAAATCGAAGAAGAGAATATTATAGCCATGGAAATACTGCAATCCAGCGACCGTGCGTAGATGAGAGCGCGACGTTCTATAGCCATGACAGAGGACAACGGTCGGTGCTTGCTGTGGCTGCGCCCAGAAATCCCCTGATAACAAGGTACCATCCGCTGTTTCAAAGAGCAGAGCACGTTGTAGAGCAGGAGGGGGCTCAGCAGTAACAGGTGGAAGTCCCCAGGTAAAGACGGATTCATCCAGAAGTGTGTGAGGACGTGAAAATTCCTCAACAAAACGATTTGCCAATATGGCGAGGCCACTGGTGACTGTCAATCCAAGCAGACCGACACCACTTGCAAGTCCCAGTGCGAGACGATGATGCCCTGACATGATCCCATCTCCTTTGTGATCTTCACAAAATGGTAGAACCTATGCGCAAGAAAAAGCGTTTGTTAATTTAGAGATGGGATAGGACGAAAAAGTGTCAGGAATATCGAGCTTATCAAGATGGCCGATCTACACTACGATAGAATAGCTTTGCCAGTCTCCACCTTCGCCATCTGCTCGTAGCCTATCATATCTGCGACAATTTTGCCTGAACTCATCACACCTGGCAGCCCTGCCCCTGGATGTGTACCAGCTCCAGCAAAGTACAGATTGGGAATATCCTCGCTCTGATTGTGCGGACGGAACCAGGCGGATTGCGTCAGAATTGGCTCCACCGAGAAGGCGCTGCCGAGATAGCTATTGAGCGTATCACGGAAATGGAGCGGGTTGATTGAATGTTCAGTGACAATATGTTTTGATAGATCAGGTAGATAGTGCTGCTCCAGGTACTCAATAATACTATCTCGATACGGCTTTGCCATTGTTGTCCAATCCGTATCACCACCCAGGTGAGGCACAGGAGAGAGCACGTACCAGCTATCGCAACCTGCAGGAGCAAGCGAGGGATCGGTCGCAGTAGGACGATGCAGATAGAGCGAAAAATCTTTCGCAAGGCGTTTATGCTTGAAAATATCATCGAGCAAGCTCCGATAGCGAGGGCCCATCAGTATCTCATGGTGCGCAATATCTTCATACTTGCGATCCGTTCCAAAATAGATCACGAAGAGCGACATGGCGTACTCCATACCCTTAATTCTGCGATCCGTATTTTTGTGGCGGAAGCGTGCAGGTATCATATTCAGGTAAGTAAAGGCGACATCAGCATTACTGACAATGGTATCAGCCGGAAAGAATTCGCCGTCGCTCACCTGCACACCTGTAGCATTGCCCGTTTGCGCATCGATCTCAATCGTAGATACTTCATTATTCAACAGGAGCGTTCCACCAATATCCTGAAAAAGTTGGGCCAGAGCACGTACCAGGGCACCCGTTCCTCCTACAGCGTACCAGACGCCGAATTTACGCTCAAGAGTATGGATCAGGGCATAGATCGAGGTACTTTGAAAAGGATTGCCGCCGATCAACAAGGGATGGAAGCTGAAGACCTGGCGCAAACGTTCATCTTTAATATATTGGTTTACGAACGTCGCTACCGATTTCTGCGATTGCAGGCGCACCAGATCCGGCATAATCTTAACCATATCCGAGAATTTTGTAAATGGCTGATCGATCAGCTCAAAGCCTTTCTCGTAGATCTTCTCGCCCACCTGTGCAAAGCGAAGATAGCCATTCACATCGTCAGGATTAAATCTGCGTATTTCGCTCAAAATATATTCCTGGTCACCATTATAGTGAAAGATTGAGCCATCCTCAAAACGAATATTATAAAAAGGGTTAATGGAGACAAGTTTCACATACTCCTCTGTTTTCTTCCCACAGAGGGAAAAAAGATCGTGAATGAGCCAGGGAGCGGTGATAATCGTAGGACCTCCATCGAAGGTAAAACCATCCTGTTCATAGACATAAGCGCGTCCACCTGGCTTATCGCGCTTCTCAAGAAGGGTGACATGATGACCTTGCGCCTGAAGACGAATGGCGGCTGAAAGTCCACCAAAACCGCTACCAATAACAACTATTTTCACGAGGAAACTCCTATTGCCTTATACTTGATTTCTGCTCTTCGCGGAGCATTTTCCTTTGCACTCCCACCTGACAGGTATCATTAATTGTACACTTACGATAAAGACGAGATGATGCCCCTAAGAGGGTATTTATAATCTCCCTACAAATCGAAGTGATATGTATCTAGTCAACGAAAAAATTTTACTATTCCTATGCACCTCTCAAGACGGTATAATTGAGGAGAGATCATAAAAGAACAGAAAGGAAGCGTTAATGAAATCAGCATTGATTGTCTGGGGAGGATGGGAAGGACACGAACCGCAAAAAGGGGCAGCACTCTTTGCACCATATTTGCAAGAACAAGGCTACGAAGTGGAAGTTGCCACAACACTTGATGTCTACCTGGACGAGGCAAAGATGCATACTCTTGACTTGATCGTCCCGATCTGGACAATGAGCACAATTACCGCAGACCAGGAAAAAGGATTGCTTACAGCGGTGCAAAACGGCACGGGCATAGCTGGCTGGCATGGGTGTATGGCTGATTCATTTCGCAATAATACCGAGTATCAATTTATGGTAGGTGGTCAATGGGTTGCACATCCTGGCGAAATCATTGATTACGACGTCCATATCACGAACCATGACAATTCCATCACACAAGGTTTACAAGATTTTCATATGCATTCGGAACAATATTATATGCATGTCGATCCGATGAATGAGGTATTGGCAACCACAACATTCGGTGG
Source organism: uncultured Chloroflexia bacterium (assembly GCA_963731415.1). GTDB lineage: Bacteria > Chloroflexota > Ktedonobacteria > Ktedonobacterales > Ktedonobacteraceae > JACDAE01. The sequence continues at coordinate 349,035 of CAVSVN010000005.1, read as the reverse complement.
AGAGTACGCGCCCTGGATTGCTGGATGCGTAATGCCAGTCGTATGGAAGAAACGTTGGGGGGCGGGCCGCGTCTTCTATTCTTCTCTCGGACATGTCAGACGAGACTTTGATGTTCCCGAAGTGCTAGAAATAATGAAACGCGGCATGCTCTGGGCCGGTCGATAGGAGAGCACCAATAGCAACATAGGAACGACATTTACGGCGTACCTATGGAAGAGATTTATGACGCATAAAGGCGCAAATATTCTTTAATCTCTGCGATAAGAGGAATAACGCCGACGATAAGAATAACGCCGCCTCCGACGCCAGGAACGGTAGGTCAATGCATGCCACAACGCGACTAATAGTATCGCTCCAATAAGTGCTCGCAAAAGCGGAACACCTCCGACATTGATATCACCAATACCATCAATGATAATTACCTGCGTCATTAACCAGATGCCAATGAGCGCGGCAATAATTGCACCAATGAAACCGAATGGTAGCCGCCAGCCAACGATAGCTTCTGCCACCAGACCAACTATCGCGGCAACGATTAGATACACGATGATATTGAGACCAAAGGACCACGCCTGATTCCCAACTCGAATGGTAATGCCAGCTGCCAGCACAAGGCTATATAAAAAAGAATGCACTATGAGAACCCCCTTGAGTCAGGTAGATGAATATAGATGAACTTATCTATAGTATCAGACGAAGATCATAAGTGATAGTAACTTTCTATTTCTTAGACGCACTTTTCGCATTTTAAATCAAAAGTTATCTACTGTCATATTTATTGCTACAATATTTTTATCCAGATCATTTTATCTCAGCATTTCCTGAATTGGGGGCACAATAGCGGTGCTGAGATTGCAAAAACGATGACCGATATTGTACAATGCACACCAACCGCGTCACGGCAAAGAGAAGCGAAGGAAGAACAGTTATGCATCGTCGCGCACCCTATTTTCACCCAGGATTGATGACAGATATGTATCACCCAGACTCGGCCTATGTTTCCTGGCGCACTGGTCGTAATGGCCTCACCACATTTGATCTCTATACACGTACTGCTCCATTTGGGGGCGCATACTTGCTTGTTGCGGGACTAGAGTCGGCTCTGGAGTTTGTGCAATCATTTCATTATACTGACGCAGGATTTGAAATTTCTAGCCCACATCCGTGATTATGATGCAGCATTTCTAGATGAACTGGCCGAGATGCGTTTTACAGGCGAGATTGTGGCGTTACCGGAAGGCTCGATTGCTTTTCCCAATGAGCCAATTCTGCGCGTCACTGCTCCATTTCGCGAGGCTATGTTGCTGGAAGCTGGACTCTTGCAAGCTATCGGGCTTTCCACATTGATTGCCACCAAAGCTTCGCGTATCGTGTATGCAGCATCCCGTGGGCATATAGCGGCGTGTAGCTGAATTTGCATTCCGCCGTGCTCAGGAGCCAATGACGGTGGCACGCGCTTCATACATTGGTGGGTGCGCAAGTACCTCTCTTCTCAATGCCGCCTACGAATACCGTCTACCAGCAACAGGAACCGTCCCTCATGCATTAATAGAATTGTTCTCCTACAGAGGAAGAAGCATTCGAGGCAATTGCGGCAGCATATAATCGCTATACGTTACTGCTTGATACCTATGACCAACGAGCAGCCATCCATACCGCAATTGAGGTGGCCTTACGTTATCAGGAGACACTTGGGCATACACTGGCCGCTGTGCGCCTGGATAGTGGCGACCTTGTAGCGGATAGTATTTATATTCGAGAACAGCTCGATCAAGCAGGACTCAACGATGTGCGTATCCTTGGCAGCGGCGACCTGGACGAGTGGAAGATTACCGAGTTGTTGGAAGCTGGTGCAGCAATTGATTCGTTTGGCATAGGCACCACATTGGGAAGTGGAGCTGGTTCAGTTGAGCAGAACATCTCAGGTGGATCACTCGGCACCGTCTACAAAGAGGTCTGGTATGTTGATGAGGCAGGAACGGAATATCCCAAGATGAAGCTCGCAGGGCCGAAGAGCACCTGGCCGGGCAAGAAAGAGATCTATCGCCATCCACGATTGGGAAGAGGATATCATTCAACTTGCCCATGAACCGCGACCCGATGGCTACCAACGTTTACTGCGACCAGTGATGCGCAATGGAGAGATGATTCCAGGCAGTCTACCACCACTCTCCGAAATTCGGGAATTGGCGCAAGAAAATCTGGAATTGCTACCAGCGAACTACCGGGCACTTACAGTTGAGGAACCCTACCCTGTACACTTCAGCGATAGCTTGCAAGCACTACGCAAACAGGCAACTATTCTGATTGGTAAAGAGCCAATAGAGTAAGCAAAATTGTTGTTCTAACGTATCCCTGGCAGAAGATACTATAGTTTTGAGGCACAAAAAAATGACAACAGATGTTATGATAAGTGTAGGATGACATCAGATATTGTTGTAGAGAGTCAGCAAAATTGCTGGCTCTCTTTCTCATTAGAGGAGATGGAATACATCTGGTTATAGCATAAAAAGATACTTCTCTAGAAACCATTGTGCCTGATTCCGTCCGTCATTCGTTAGTATGAACAGTACTACTAAAGATAAACTACTTGAGGAATCACAACATATGCCAGAAAGTATTATCCGATCCGAGAAGGATCATAATGAAGAGACTATTGAGAATAATGAGTCACCTGCAAATCCAGCAGGAGAAAAGCTAGAGGGAGTAATTTCCACAACCCGGCCACTGATTATCTGGACACCAGACGTTTATTATTCGGTTCGCGCTACTTCTAGTGCTTGGATTGAGCGTGGCTGGCCTGCTTACAGAGGGATGGGTAAATGGATATTACCCTGGAGAATGGACTGAACTACTCTACACTGTTCTTGCGTTCACCTGTTGGTTCACCGTTTTTTTATCTGCATACTCCATATGGGTACGCCTTGGAGCTGGCTTGAGCATTATCTGGACTGCATTTATGGGACTCCACTTTTGTATTACCCTACTTATCCCTCTCAACCAGAGCTACTCAGGCTGCTGCGCATGTGGTCGCTACGCTTACTGCGGCAACAGACATTGCGCTTCTTGGAAGTTATCTGTGTCTTTCCATCGCATACATTGTGCTCCAGCGCTGGGATACCTGGTTCTTCAGGCTTGCCCCTATCGCTGCGGGATTGGGATAGCTTGCCGCTTACCATTTCGCACCACCACAACTACAGCTTCATTACGAGGACTTGAGAATAGTACAGCAGGAATTGCGCTGGGACTGTGCCTCTGCATATGGTGGTTACGCCCTTCCTGTTGGAAGGTACAACCGGGACCAACCTTTCTGCTGGGAATGATCCCTCTGCTACAACTATTTTTCTCCTTGGCCTACTCTTATACAGGCGGAGAGCCTATCTTTTTCACCATGGTTGTTCTGCTCCTGTCTGCACTGGCGCGATGCGCATTCTGCAGCGCGAACAACAATATATAAGCTAGCCACTGGATTTCTGATGCCCTTGACCATGTGTCTATGGCAGGCATCAGAAATCGCAGTGGCTAGCTTATCCATGTAACACTCCATGCAAAACAAGATAATCGAAACCGCACTCCAGGCATTGTTCAAGAGATGCAAAAGGATACCGGGCCAGAGCGAGCGTGTGCGCCAGCGCAGGAAAGCCAGCAAGAGACCAATACAAAAAAGCACTGGAAAAGATGGAAGGATCGTTATGGGCGGCCGCAAAAATAAATGCGCTCAAAATGGCAGCCAAGGCGAGCGGCATAGCACGCTAGAAAGCCCGCGAACAGAAAGCCACGAAAGAGCACCTCTTCACAGATCAGGCGCAACAAAAACCGCCAGCAGCAACAGGCCATACATCGTAAAAGGGGCAACCTTCCCCAGTTGCAAAATAGTCTGATCGTTTGTTTGCAACTTGAGATGGAGGGCATTGAGAATCACCTGGTACAGCAGATTGATGCTAAAAATAGCCAGGAAGCAGACAAACACCAGAGGCAAAGCAGTACTTGCTTTAAAGGAGCGAAAACTTAAAACGCGCAGGATAGAACGTATGCGAGGCGCAATATTCATGTGTTGCAATACATATCTGGCAATATAAAATGGCCCGATTAAAAATGTTGCCTGCACGATAGCATTGAGCACAAAGAGCACGATGGCATTTGTCAGGTCAACGCCCAATGCCAGAGGGTGAGTGGAGGCTGTATTTGCACTTCCACTTAGCGAAGCCAGCCCAAGAGAAATGAGGAATCTGGGAACAAGTGAAAGAACGAGTCCAATAATTGTTTGTGGGAGCGTCCATGGAACTTCCTCACGTTTTTGATCAAGCAAAATATTCTCCGCTCTATGCAAGAGATTGTTTTTTCGCATACTATTATAACATATTATGTGTTTCTCTGTCTGTAATCATGCTTCTATTCTTAGCGAAACAATATGGTATACTACCCACAACGTATCAATTTTCTCAACTAACAATAGTAGGAAGGAAACCTGTTTGGCAGGCACAATCGAAACTCATCCATCTGAAAATTCAAACTGGCGGAAGCATAAAAATGCCTGCCCATTCTACCGGGAGCGCTGGTTCCCCTGTAATGATGTTGCGGCAGGAGAACCTATGTACCAGGTTTTTTGCTTAAAAGGAACCCCACCAGTCACCGCCGAAGAACAGGAAAAGTGTTTTCGTAGTAAAACATCCTGCTGGCGCCTCGCAAATAAAAAACGGGCCGCCCAAGAGCCAGCAGAAGAAACACCTATGGCATCTCATTAAACATCTACTTCAGGAACCACCAACGGGCTTATAAATCGCGCGCCCACACCAGTATAGCAGGGATTTCACCAGTGTGCTCGTGTCTACATACCATATAAAGTGGGTAGGGCATTTCCCTGTAGGCGTCCAGCCAAGGGGAATGCATGTCCCCCGAACTGGGCGCTCGCAAGGAGACGTCCCTACCCACTTTATAAGAGTTTTCATCAGAAGGAAAAAGAGTTTATTCGCGTTCGCGAGAAGAATAAATAAATCCTTCTTGAACGTCTTCGTAAGAGAAGAGTTCTTCTGGCTTGAAGAAACGTTCAACCTCAGCACTGTGCAGCCTCTAGAGAATCAGAGCAATGAATGAGGTTTGCCTGCACGCTCATGCCGAGATCGCCACGAATAGTACCAGGTGCAGCTTCACGGGCCTTGGTAATGCCACACAGCAAACGAACGGTATTCACAGCATCAGTTCCTTGCCAGCAGCAGGCAACGACGGGAGCTAATTGCATAAATGATTTGACTTCGGGGAAGAAATCGCGTCCCACGAGGTGACTATAATGCTCATTGAGCAAAGAGTCGGAGAGGCGCATCATCTTCAAGCCAACCAGCTTAAGGCCTTTGCGTTCAAGGCGCGAGATAACTTCGCCGATGAGATCGCGTTGCAGAGCATCGGGTTTCAATAATACCAGGGTCTGTTCCATGGTCAAAAAAATCTCCTAAATCTATTTAATAGCTGGCGACCAATTGTGTCAATTGGCGACAGGCTTTCTTCATTTCCAGGCGGACACGGCCCAGATTGCCGGTACCACGTGTTGTCACGATGAGTATAAGGTCCCCAGCTTCTTGCATGTGAATGGCACCATCTTTGGTCTCAATAACGACGTGACGTGCCTCACCATTATTGATTTGTGTAGTAAAACTGGTGATGGAGCCAAAAGCAGCTGCCGACATTGCTCCAACCACCTCTTCATCTTCACTATGCAATGTTCCGGAGACGATCAAACCATCTTTTCCCACAAGGATTGCATTATAGATTTCATCAAGGTCGGTCAACCGTTGTAGAATCGTTTCCACGAAAGACTCCTCCATCTCTATTATCAGTATACAGGAAGATGTATGTGCTTAGCTCTTTGCTCTCTTTGCCATGGTAAGAGCTTTATTATAGGCTTCCATTGCCTGCAGATACTCACCTTGCCGCATATAGGCATCACCCAGAACACGATAGCCAGTCGAATATTTGGGAGCAAGTTTTAATAATGCGCGCACGTTACTTACAACCTCACCCAACAATTCGGGAGAGTTACGGATAATAATGCGATACTCTTGCATCGCTTCATCATAGTCACCGACGAGTTGATGCTGATATCCTTTCAATAAACGTTCCTGGTAACTCAAATTGCCTTCCGCACTTCTTCCAGCATACGATTGGTTCAGCCATACGCGCTCGGGGAGATGAGGCACACGATTATTTTGTGTAAAATCAGTGTACTTGCTCCATTGGTTCCAGGCGTACAGCAGGACGCTTCATCGTCGTCTCAAGTTCGTTATTGAGCAAGATCATTATTGGACTGTCGTGCCCTGGTGCTTCCGTCCCCTGATAAGTAGAATTGGTAGGCACCTGTGCTGCAAATACTTCTTGCGGACTGTTCACCTGCGACCAGGTAGACTGAGCAAGATGAAACAGTGTATCTAATACATCCTCTCCTCGTGCTGGCTCTTTTTCCTGCGACCACGCTGGCATAGCCGGGAAAGGCTGAGTTGGTTGGGCAAAATGAACTGCTGGCGTTTGTGGCACCTCTTCTTGCGCTGAAGAGAGCGATGATGCTCTCATATGGTGTATAAGTGCTATCCCATGAAGATTGAACCGGAGGAAGGTTCGCATAGATCTGCTCCTCCTGGCGTGTCTGCATCTCCTGCTGCCTCTCAGCAAAAGAAGATGGAGTGGGAACCGCATTTAAAGATGCAAGCCAGGAAGGCTCTTCAAATGCTGCATCTGATGTCATCTGAGCAGAGGCAAAAGATGAGCCAGCTCCAGAAGACGCATTTACAGGCTCTTGAACGAAGCTTTCAAGTTCTGCATAATAGAGATGGAAGAGCATCATACTGGTGAGCTTCCTCCTGTGGAATAGCCACCTCAGGAGTCAATGGAACAGCGGGAGATGCCGGTTCCTGTGTTTTTGCAATTGTTTGAAGCGTGTTAGGCTCCAGTGGGACAAATCCTTGCGAAAACAGGTCAGCCTCTAAATTTTCCAGTGTTGTAAGCAGATCCTGTTCCACTGTCCCGGTAGGATCAGCAAAGTTTTGAGAGAAAGGTTGCAGCTGTGGCTTCTCTTCTGGTACCTCATATGCAACAGGTTGTGGTTCATATGTCGGTGCTGCAGATAAAGGCTGACTCACCTCTTGGGTGCAGGCTGCGATGATAAGGGATCAGCGTGACAGTCTCATCGTCTATAGAGGCAGCGCCAAGGGATTTCAACCACTCAGGTCCAAAGGAGAAAGCTTCTTCCTCATCATTTGCTGGCTCAGGGGTAACCTCTGGCACTGCATTGCGCACATGGCTGAACGGGTGGAGCAGAGACAACAGGTTCCTCACAGGAGAAGGCTCGGCACTTCTTCATCATTGAGTTGCCGAATTTCGCTCTGGGTCAGCATATTAAGCCAGGCTGGTGGAGAAGGCATAGCATTCTCTTTTGGTGAATTGGCCCATATACCAGAGTCACCATTAGAACCTGCCGGATTAGCCCATATACCAGAATCGCCATTAGAAGCCGCAGGTTGGCCCATGTTGCATCTACACCACCATTCAATATCGGCTCTTTAAAATCGTCATACTGACGCGAGCCATCCCAGAGAGGATTTTCAGCTTCTTTCTGGTTATTTTCTGGAGCCGTGGTAGCTGAAGGCTCAGGCAGCCAGGTCTCTAGAGACTGCTCCCCTGGCTGAGCAGAAGGCTGTAGAGATTGTACAGGTTGGATAGTTCAGCGGATTTATATCGCTCGTATTGGCTTGCAGTTGAGGTGAAACATTCTGCAATTCCTGCTGCTGATATCCCGTCCTTGCGATTCTGCCGCTCTAAAACACTCCATACATCAAGGGCTGGATTAGCTTCGTGCAGACCACACTGGAAGGGGTGAAGGTTCTTGTTGCCTGCTGTTTTTCTGGCGGATCTTTAATGAGAGTAACATCGCTCCCCCAACTTTCGCTAGAACTCCTACTTCCCATGCTATTCCAGGCAGCAAGAGCCTCCGAAGACATAGACATGGAAGGATTTGAGGATGGTTGAGCGATTGCTTCTTGCTGGTTAGGGTAACGTCGCCGAGGATTGAGGCAACGCTGTTTCTAGAGTAACTGGTGCTTTTTTGAGCAATTGCAAAAATGGCTCAGCGGGTTGGCGTGCCATAATATCAGAGAAGAGTTCTTGTGCCATCAGCAGATCGGGGTCCAGTGCCTCTGCACGTTTCAGGAGTTCCTGAGCTTGCTCAATATTCTTTGCAGAAATCACATAAGCAAGCAAAAATAATGCTTTCAAGCAACCAGGAACATCTTGTAGAATCTGGGTTGCCAGTTGTTCAACACGGTCGTAGTGGGCATCACGCCAGCAAGTCTCCAGCAAGCCAGTACGAGCATCGAGACGTTCCGGGTTGAGCGCAAGCACCGTTTCCCACTCCTGAATGGCCTGGGTCAATAGATCGCCACGCATGTACAGACGAGCAAGGCCAGCGCGTGAGAACATAAATCCTTGCGGTCCTGTCTCAGCGCTCAAACGATTAAACTCTCGCCGGATCTGGCTATTGCCATGACTCAACTCATAGGCCTGTTGATAACAATCCAGCGCGGTATCGTAGTCTGACGAACGTTCACAGATCAAGGCACGATTACAATAGGCCACAACATTCTCAGGATCATTGGTCAGGATCCAATCGAAACTCTGCTGCGCTTCCTCCAATTGTCCTTGAGCCAGATACGCCTCCCCAAGCAAGCGTTGAGCCTCAAGAGATTCTGGAAACTGGGCGAGAATATTCCGACAATGAGTGAAGGCATCATCGATACGATCATCACGGATCGCATCTTCAGCCTCTTGCAAATAATCACGAAGCGTTATTTGTGCCATAAAACCTGATCTCCTCTTCCCGCTTTACACACCTTTGAGCAACTTTCCAAAATACTCTGCCTGGCGTGCATCCTCTGGTCCAATGATTGCCAGCCGACGCCATTCAGAAGCAAAGCAGGACTGCGCAACACGCTGAATATCCTGTATAGTGACCGCATTGATGGAAGCAACCACCTCATCAATAGCATGCACGCGATTATGCAAGCATTCCTGACTTCCCAACCAGGAAGCAACCTGTTGTGTCCCTTCCAACCCAAGCACAACCCCTCCTCGTACATAAGCTTTCATCCGTTCCAATTCATCGGCAGGCACGGGCGTATCACATAGTCGCTTCAGTTCTGCAATAATAGCACGTATGGCCTCTTGCGTATGTGAGGGATCAACTCCAGCACTAATGACAAGATTCCCTGTTTCCGCATAACTATTAAAATAACTACCAATATCGTAGGCCAGCCCTTGTTCTTCACGAATGGACTGAAAGAGGCGAGAACTCATGCCATCGCCAAGCAACCCATTGATCAGGAGCAGTGGATAATAATCAGCGGACAGTATACGAAATCCCGGCAGTTGCGAGACAAATATTTGTTTGTTCCGTCGCTTTTTTCATGATGCGTACAGGAGCAGTATCGCGAGGAGGCAGACTTGCACTATAAGGCTTGCGCTCACCTGCTTCCCAGTCGCCAAATAAGTCTTCCGTTAACTGAACAACCTGTGGCTGATCAATATTACCGGCAATACTCACCACCAGGGAGTTCGGGCGATAATAGGTATCCAGATAGTCAAGCATCTGTCTCCGCTGCAAATGGGCAACCGTCTCAATAGTTCCAGCATCATCACGTCCCAGAGGCAGATCCGGCCACATTACCTCATCAATCAAAAGATTGACCCATTCCTGTGGATCATCTTGCGTGGCACTCAGTTCTTCGATGATCACGCCTCGCTCTTTCTCAATCTCCTCGAGATCAAAGAGTGGATAGCGAACCATGTCGGCCAGCACCTTCAACACCACCGGGAGATATTCTCCTGGCACACGAGCAGTATAGCTCGTCAGTTCTTTCCCAGTGCTTGCATTAAATACGCCTCCAACCCCTTCTATTGCTTCCGAGATAAGGCGAGCGGTTGGATAGTGCTGAGAGCCTTTGAAAAGCATATGCTCAATAAAATGCGACACTCCTGCCACAGGTTTTTGTTCATAGCGAGAGCCAACGGTAAAAAAGAAGGCAATGCTGGCAGAACGCATACCAGGCATAGGAGTAGTAAGTAGACGCAATCCATTGTGTAGTGTAGTTCGCGCGTAGTTCATTCGATATATCCGGCACAAAATCTCTTAACATTCATGAGTGGAAAGAGTGCACCACATCTCCTTATACATCCTGATCAAATGCTCTCATCAGTACAAAATTATAACAGTAAACATTTTTTCTTGTAGATACAGACTGGTTACCACTCTATCGAACTAGATATTATAGACGGTTTACCCTGCTACATTATAGACGGTTTACCTCGCCCTCGCAACTGAATCCCAGAAGACAAGGATGAAAAGTAGCCCATTTGGGTAGTAGGAAGAGGAGACCATGCACTGAAAGCATGAGAGGCGAACAGGTAAATAAGATTTACCCTTCGTCTCTCTGTTTTACTAAACCAGCTCAAAGACCAATATCATCTGCCAGTTCACCCAGGCCACCCAGCAGTCCTTCTTCACGATGATGATGATGGCGATATTCACCATATCCCCATATCCCCATTCTCATACCATTCTCCAGTCCATCGAGCAGCATTTCACCACCCATTAAAGCTGCCGCACCACCGAGCGCCCCCATGGCATATTTGCCACCATTTCCCTGCATAAAACCTCCAAGGCCACTCCCCTGCTGACCCTGCATAGCCATAGCATTCGACAGGTGTAGGAACGACACCCGCAAGGCTGGTACGGCAACTCGGACAGGCAGGTGTACCAAGTGGAGCCATCGCCATACAGACCGGACAACGCAACACCATAGGAGACTGACCCATCATAGGCTGAGGCTGATACCCCCCCTGGGCATATGGTTGCGGATATTGCTGCTGTGGATACGTGAGATTGAGCATACTGAGCTTGTTGATATTGTTGAGGCTGTGAGATTGCGGATATTGACCTGATTGGTGTATAACCTGGTTGCGCGTATGGTGCTCCTCCCAGTTGGGCACCGCATCCACCACAGAAGCGCACATCAGGTGCATTCTGGCGACCACAATTTATACATTGTAAGGATGCTGGAGTCGGAGCCACTTGAGGAGATGTGCCTAGATTCTGACCACAATTGGTACAGAAGGTAGTCGTACCGGAAACTTCTGCATTGCAGGATGGACAGAAACGTACTGCGACAGGAGGGTGGAACAGGAGCGCCCTGTCCCTGCGGTGAACGTAACGACGCTCCACAATGCATACAAAATGCCGCACCCGGCTTTACTTCCCCATTACAATGTGGGCAAAACTGATCTTCCGCCTGCATCGGCACCGCTGGCTGCACCGCAGTTCCACAACGAGGACAAAATTTCTTGCCAGTAACATCACTGCCACAAGATGTACAGGTTACCATAATACTCACTCTCTTCTATTATGAGCGCATGACTATATGTCTACGTTTCCTATTTTTCTATCATTAATTGTGAAGTGTAGCATAGTTTATCTCGTTCGTCGAGAGTTTTCCCGTCCAGGAATGCTTCGTTCTCTTTATGCGTTAGATTATGTCAGCCACATTATTCAACCAGCAACGCCTCTATCTTTTCTTCGATGGTCTTTGCTGATGGGAAGAACACTGTCTCCTCAGGAGTGTCATAGGGAGCAGCTGGTGCGGGAAGAGCTGCGATGAAGAGCGGAGTCGTATCCAGGTCATAAAAACAGTGCTGCACGATCCACGAATGGAGATGGCGTCCGAAGCTCGTCAGATCCGACTCTTCAGTCACGACAATAACGCGATTTGCTTCTTTGACAGCCGCAATCACCGTTTCTTCATCAAATGGTTCCAGGGTACGCAGATCGACGATTTCGATAGCTATGCCCTTCCGTTTGACGACATTCATGGCTGCGGTACAGGCTTCCAGAACCATTGTGCCCCAGGCAATGATAGCCATACTGATTGGCCCTTCACCGATGCGCAAGCGGCGAGCTTTCCCTATTGGCAGTGTATAATAGCCAGCAGGTACGTTCCAGTATTCTGCCATAGCGGCAATACTGTTGCCCTCGTCATCTTTGGGAGGCTCCGAGCGGTAGAGGCGACCACGCTCTAAAAAGACAACCGGCGACTGAGCACGTGCAGCTTCCAATAGCAATCCCTTGGCATCAAAAGGCGTGGAGGGGCAAAGAGTAATCATACCGGGAACACTGGTAAACCACTGCTCTCCAGCATTAGAGTGTCCATAGGCACCACCACCGGCTGAATTACTAGAAATCGGTCCACCGCCACCGCTACCTGACTTCGTGCGAATAATCATAGGAACATGCCATTCGCCATAACTTTGATACGCGATACGAGCGGCCAGGCGAATTGTTTGCGCCGCCGATTGATGATAATCAACGAACTGGATCTCGGCGCAGCGGGCCTTACCATCCTTCATACCTGCGCCGGCGACAATACCTACAATTACCTGCTCGTTCAGAGGGCTGCTGATAGCATGCCCAGGAAACTGAGTCACCAGAGCAGCAGTAGCTCCGAAGACGCCACCCTTTGGGCTACCAACATCCTGCCCATAAACAAAGAAATCGGGATCACGTCGTACCAACTCTGTCAACGCCTCATTAACAGCACCCAGCATCGTTAGCTGACGCTTTTCACCACGCGGAATATTTTCGTGCCACTGAGGAATATAAAGCAGGTGTTCCATTATGCGTTCTGCAGTCGGCTCTGGCTCCTGGAGGACTTCTTGCTCGACACGCTCCAACTCCTGGCGTATCTCCTTGCGTATATGTTCGATATCATCCAGCTGCAAATGTCCCTGCTCTACCAGCCAGCGGCCAAAATTCTTTACAGGATCTTTTGTAGCGGAAGTAAATTCAATCTCATCCTTCTTGCGATAAGTGCGAATGTCGGTACTGCTAGAGTGAGCATCGAGCAGCCCTAAACGCAGGTGCATCAACGCAGGCCCCTGGCCAGAGCGAATATGTTGCGCAAGACGGAGTGCCGCCTCGTACGTCTGCATCACATCTGTACCATCGACCTCTTCAGCATAGACACCACTTCCCTTTGCCCACTCAACAAGCGAACCATTCCATTGAACTGAGGAAGGAGCAGTGATAGCCCAGCCATTATCCTCAACTACCATCAATACGGGCAGTTGGTGGACAGAGGACTGACGCAACAGGACACTAAAATCATTGGTTGCCGAACCACCATCACCTGTAGAACAGAGAATCAATTCCGAACCCTGATGCCATTTAATCGAAAACCCGAAACCGCCAGCAAACGAGCAGAGTCCAGCTACCTCGCTAAAACCAGGAAGGATACGGTGATGTTTGCTAGTGTAATGCGAAGGCATATTGCGGCCTGCACTCATAGGGCCAGTTGTACGTGAATACGCCTCACGTAATGGACCATAGAGATCACCTGTACGTTGAAACCAGGCAGCCAGATCACGATAATAGAGACCCAGCCAGTCATCCTCGTTTAGTGCGGCCACCACGGCAGCCATACTCTCATGACCAGCACATCCTATATAAAAAGGGAAGCGTCCCTGAGTCTTGCGGGTTTTCAATAAATCATTCGTAACTCTCGCCGTCACCATAGTACGGTAGAGCGCAATGACATCCAGCGACGCTGCTGAATTTCCGGCTTCCGTAGCTCTTATATTTACTGTCATCGGCTAATATCCTCCAAAAACGTTTTCGAAATTGCAGGCAAAATTAATCAATAAGTCCTGATGGTATGTTCCAGCAAAATCATTATTGCCATTATAAAATCCTTACCTACTAAAAGCAATGCCGAGACAAGGGGAATAGAAGTACATGCTGAAAAGATCTAGAGAAAAAGCATAGGCCAGCTCCGATCTGCTTCAGAGCTGGCCTATCAATTAGTGGCCCACGACCTTGACGCGTTCAGGTCGCCTTACAAAGTAATAGATTGCAGCGCCAACCAGGGGCACAAAGAGGATAAAGAGCACCCAGGCAACTTTATCATTGCCTTCAGAGGGTTCTTTTAGTCAAACAGTCAACAAGCACCCAGATCCAGAAGATTGTAGCAAGGGCAGCGAGGCCAGTTCTACTGAAGAGCAAAAGGTGCAACAGTAGAGGGAGCATATTAAACATACGCGTTTCCTCCTTATGGACAATTCAAGCATTCTTCAAAGTAGCAAAAGAGTTAAAAGAGGTTCGCATTGTATGTTACGTATCAAAATACAGGAAGTTGCAATAGTTGATCTTAAGTCTTTCGTAATGCACAGAGATAGACACCTCAACCATAAGGACTATTGGGTCGGAATGCTGCGCTTGCTTATTGCTTCTATTTCTTTCTACGGAGTATAATAATTGCGGCTTTAAAGAACGAATTTGTAGGATGTGCGGGACATTGGTAGGTAATACAGTAAACAGAAAACACCATGATGGAATACACAAGCAGATGCCGGCCCTATGCTCCATCTGCCACACTACTCAAAGACCTCTATGCTCGTATGCTTCTGACACGCATTGTTGATGATTATGCGTGGAGGATGCATGCGCAAGGACACATTGATTTTGTTGCCAGTTGCCGTGGTCACGAAGCGGCTCAAGTGGGCAGCGCCATCTGTATCGAAGTAGGAAAGGATTTCACGCTACCTTACTACCGTGATCTAGGCGTTATGCTCACTATTGGCATGACACCTTACGAAGTTTTCCGCAATTACCTGCAAATCCATTGTCCCAAATACAGAAGATGACGAACAAAAACTTCAGCGTTGCATTGGGGATATCATAAACATAATACAGTGACAGTTCCAGCTCCTACTGCAACCCAGATTCTTCATGCCGCTGGTATTGCCTTCGCCTGCAAATTGCGTAAAGCTCCGATCGTTACTATCGCTTATTGCAGCGACAGCACCACGAATGAAGCCGATTTTTTAGAAGGAATTCGTTTTGCCGCACAGCACCAGTTGCCTGTTATCTTCATTTGCGAACAAGATTGTCCTGAGAACGAGGCACATCCATCCACTTGCAAAGCATAGAACTCCCAGATGGTTTAACACATCAACGTATCGATGGAACGATATTGTAACTGTTTATAGCGCAATGCAACTAGCAATGCAACAGGCACGCTCAGGACAAAGACCGATACTGCTAGAAATGCCTGTAACGCGCTTCAACCCTCCTTTTCAAACACAACAGGCAGACGAAGAAAACACTGCTTCGGATAACGATCCCCTCATACGGTGTCAGCACTATCTATGTGAACAGGGTTTGTGGGATGAAGTATGGGCACATGAGCTTTACACTCATCTCTCAAGAGAAGTTGAGCGTGCTATGCAAGATGCCATTCGAGATATAGTTATTTAGCCCGATCCAATGCATTATTGCATTGTAGAGATTGAGATTTAACAACCCGTTGCCACCCATTTACAATGCCATCTCAACCATTTCATCACCTCACTATACTTCTATTACTAGTAACTTATAGATGCATTAAATCCTAATTTGTAAATTTTTATTGGCAAAAAGAAATCTATACACGTTTTTTATGAATGTAGAACATTAGAGAGCATGGCTCCATTAGGATGCTCTGTTAAAAAACAAGGAGATTCCTGGTTATGTCTTTACAAAAGAAACCCGAAAAATCCTATCTTTCTGCAACTCAAGCGGAAAAACATTTTACGTCAAAGAATGGCGACGCGAAGTTCCGTATACCCAGGAAATCGTACCTGCTGGCACTCCTCATACTCATTGCTATAACGCCGCTTGTTTTTCTCGTCAAAGGAATGACATCAGTGCGTGCAGATAGTGCAATTCACCACTACTTCTATGTGTTTCCAGATCACACCTTAGATGTCTATGATATGGACAACAATTTTCAACTCGTACAACAAATCAGTCTTCCCACAGACGGATGGCGGACGAGGCATTATTGCCGATCCAGCCTCCGGTTCTCTTTATTTGAGCTACCATGGAGACGGTGGTATCCATGGCACAGGATCACTTCTCAAATATGATCTTATCAATAACAAAATAGTCTGGACACAAAATTACTCCATTCGGTATCGATAGTGGCGCACTCTCACCAGACGGGAAAACTATTTACATGCCAGATGGTGAAGCAGCCTATGATGGTACCTGGCATCTTATCAATACCAGCGATGGAACCGTGTCAAGAGATCGATCTTTACGATCAGTCGGCAATGCTGCTCACAACACTATTGTTGGCTTCACAGGCAAACATGTCTATCTGGGCGGACTGAACAACAGCACCTTCTTTGCTGCTGATACCAGCACGAACAAGATCAGCTCGACCATTCCTAACATGGCAGGTGGTGTACGTCCCTTCACCATCAATGGCTCTGAGTCGCTGGTCTTCACTACCCATACGGGCTTTCTTGGCTTCCAGGTAAGTGACCTGAATGCCGCAAAAATTCTCTATACGGTACCAGTAAATGGCTTCACAGCTGCCGCAGGCTCGACTTCGGCCCATGGGATTAGTATTTCACCCGACGAAAAAGAACTCTATCTCATCGATACTCCAAATAGCTATGTACATGTCTTCAATATCAGTGGACTGCCAGCGACTGCGCCCAAACAGGTGGCTGACATTAAATTGAGTCAGCCAATGACTGGATCAGAAACGCCCTGCATCTATGACTGTGGCAAAGAGGGCTGGTTACTGCATATTGGTGATGGACGCTACGTCGCTGTTGGGGATTCAGGCGATATCATCGACACCACCACCCGCACAGTTGCTTACCATCTCGATAGTGTCAATAACACACGCAAATTTCTAGAGATCGATTGGCAGAACGGTCAGCCCATCTTTACAACCACACGTCAGGGCCTGGGATACGTTGGCGTTCCAGCATCAGCAGCATTGCCAACACCCATAACTCCCGGACTGCCTACCGCTACACCTATAGCAACATCTACGTCTACGCCCTTACCAACAGCAACATCTGTTCCTTCTCCGACAGCGACGGCGACTACACCTACACCAACAGCCTACAACTACCCAACGCTACAGCGACCACACCGACGGCCACTCCTGGTCCCGGCACAACGCTAGCACACGATACGTTCCAACGCGCCAATCAGAATTTCTGGGGTACGGCATCCGATGGACAAACCTGGAGTGGTGACGCCAATACCCAGGCTGCCTTCTCAATCCACAACAATGTCGGGCAGATTGCTAACGGTAGTGGGCCATATAATGCGATACTAGGACCAGCTACAACGAACGCTGAAGTACTCTTTACCGGTTCGATGAGCAGCTTCACC
Source organism: uncultured Chloroflexia bacterium (assembly GCA_963731415.1). GTDB lineage: Bacteria > Chloroflexota > Ktedonobacteria > Ktedonobacterales > Ktedonobacteraceae > JACDAE01. Next base: position 331,771 of record CAVSVN010000005.1, on the reverse strand, counting down.
AATAACAATCTTGGAGCTGTTCTACGCTGGAAAGATACCAATAACTGGTATAAAGCCTATATCAATGGCACAAGCCTCGTCATCCAGGCAAAAGTGAACGGCGCAACAACGTCGCTATCACAGGTAGCCTTCCCAGCAGCAGCCAACACGGCCTATAACCTGCGCTTCCGCATTGTTGGCACAACCCTTTCCGCAAAAGCCTGGGCCACCACGGCAACCGAACCAGCAACATGGACCGCCACCGCCACAAATGCTCCTTGACCAGTGGTCAATGTGGACTACGTGTTCAGGTTCTAGGAGCAACTTCAGCCAGTGTTACAGCCTTCCAGGCAACAACTGCTAGCTAGAAGTAGAGAGCTTATATAGATACATTCAAATAAGAACCAGAGTGTTGAGATTTTACATCAACACTCTGGTTTTTTACTATTTTCAACCTCATGGATTAATCCAGCACCGCCTTTCTCCCTTCTGTCCACTTTGAGAAGATGCGAATGCAAGAAACCATTCCTGGGTAGCGTGCGGCGAACGAAGATGCATAAATTGCACGTGTGCATATTCAGGTTGGGTTATGAGATGTGAATATACGTGCCGGTTCTTGCGATAGGTTTTTAGTGCCCAGAGCAGAATAGAGTCAGGCGAAAAAAAGGCATTGCACCACGTCTCACGATTGCCATTCCACAATTCTTTCTGTTGCAGAATACGCAGGATGGTGCGCTTCAACAGCCGGGTCATGATGGTCCACAAGCTATAATCCAACCAGACCACCATTGTAGCACGCTGCCATAAAAGATCGCGTATGTCGCTATAATTGCCATCGACGATCCAGCATTCGCCCTGTAATGCATTGGTGACCCGTGCCCGAAATTCAGAAGGTGATGCAGGTGTCCAATTCGCGTCCCAGAAGAGCGCATCCAATTCAACATGAGGAATTGCCAGTTTTTGGGCAAGCTGAGAAGCACATGTCGTCTTTCCGGAACCCGTAGTGCCAACGACAAGGATACGTTGAGATGCGTGAATTGAGGGCAATCGCTGATTCATGGGCATATTAGCATCCATACCGTCCTCTCATTAGCGTGGTAACCCTCTTACATCGTTACATGTATTGATTTTGACATCAATACATGTAATATATCTTTTTAGCGCTATATTATGTCTATTCCAGGAAACCAAACAGGTTATTCAACGATTCTGCCAGTGTCGGATGAGCAAAGATTGCCTCTTGTAAGACGGTGTAGGGTAACTTTCCCATCATAGCAATTTCTAGCATCGACATGATCTCGCCGCCTTCAAGGCCCAGGATGGCAGCACCGAGAAGTTGCTTTGTATCAGCATCGACAATCACTTTCATGAGGCCACGCGGTTCATCTACTTCCAATGCACGAGCAACATAATTCATCGGCATCTTTGCGATTTTGATGTTTCTTCCCTGCTGACGCGCTTCAGTCTCGGTAAGTCCGACGCGACCAAGCTGAGGATCAATGAAAACGGTGTAGGGAACCAGGCGATCTTTGATGGTTGCATGTCCTTTTTCGATGAGATTAGTGCGTAAGATGCGGAAATCATCATAGGAGATATGGGTGAATGCGGGTGGCCCCTTTACGTCTCCCAGGGCATAGATACCGGAGGCACTGGTCTCCAAAAGGTCATTGGCACGAATATAACCATGATTATCTACTTCCACACCTGCCACAGACAGATTGAGTTTGTTTGTGTTGGGAGTTCGTCCTGCTGCTGCAAGTAGATGGGATCCTTTGAGAACACGCTCTCCTTCTGATGTGTTCACAATCAATTCGATGTGTCCATCAGTGGTGCGCATAACGCGGGTCGCGGCTGTCTTTAGTAGCACCTCAATGCCATCTTCGCGCAAGATGTCTGCGACGGCATCCGCGATATCTTTGTCTTCACGTGCAAGGAGTTGGGCACCACGCTGCACGATCGTGACCTGGCTCCCAAAGCGGCGAAACATCTGCCCAAATTCCAATCCAACGTAACCACCACCCAGGATCAACAGATGCTCCGGTACACTGTCCAATTCCATAATTGTGGTGGAGTTGAGCCAGGGCACCCCATCGATCCCCTCCAAACGAGGTGTAGATGGCCGCTCGCCAGCGTTAATACAAATTGTTTCGGCGCTCAGTTGATGCACCTCACCGGTATTAAGGTGAACTTCTAGCGTCTTAGGGCCGATGAAAGAGGCTTCTCCCATGAAGAGATCCAACCCTTCAGCACTTTTGATACGACTCTCGCTGCCACCACGGAAGCTCTCAACGATATCGCGTTTGCGCTTTCTCACAACGGTCATATCCACACTGATAGGGCCAGTATGTACACCATAGTCGGCTGCACGCCTGGCGAGATAGGCAACGCGAGCACTTCCAACCATCGTTTTTGTGGGAGTACACCCCTCGTTGATGCAGGTGCCACCGATATGTTCACGCTCGACGATGGCCGTTTTCCAACCAGCCTTAGCAAAAGCTGTGGAGAGTGGACCGCCAGATTGGCCTGCGCCAATAATGATCGCATCATATTGCTGTATTGCCATAAAATAATCCTTTCTTCTCAAACATGCGTATCTTTATACGTGTACGCCTGGGTACATGCGTCCTTTGGATTTCATATCAATGAGTGTCGCTAGCACACACCCCTACCCCGATAGACCGGGTGGGAGTTGCTGATCAACCTCCGAACTATTGAGCTGTGAGCGTATAACAGCGTGAGGCTGATTGAGCAAGGCATCCTCTACGCGCTGACGATGTTTAGGCAACGTGTTCAGTGGCAAAGCATCAGGAGCAAAATAAGCGCAGGCACGCGATTTTTCGGTTGCCGCGAGTTCGCCACCAACGACATGGCAACGAAAGGTGAGCACTATTTCTCGCTTCTGAGGCTTGGAATAGACACCAACCAGGTAATCTACCACCACCACTAAACCTGTCTCTTCAAGCACTTCGCGGCAAGCGGCTTCTTCAACGGTCTCCCCCAATTCCATTCCTCCACCAGGAAGATTCCACCAATCGATATCGCGACGATGAGCCAGAAGAATACGTCCTTCTTCAAAAATGAGTGCACTTACACCTATACGAAAGTAGGCTAGATTTCCTGGTGGATTTGTTGCCATAAACAAAACCTCCCAACATCTCATATTACGTTCTTAATAATACTGAACACTAGCTTTTTCGTTAGAGTCCATACACAGTATATGCAGTATCATGCAAAATCTGTTGTGCCAACCGATACGCCTGCTGCTCATCCAGTCTCCTCGGCGGTAATCATATCCTGCAAAACCTGTCCCAGGATTTTACGACCCCGTATAGCACCTGCCCAGTGCATCTCCGGCACGTAGATGCCATCTGAACTATACATTAATTTGCTCGCAGGCGCTATACTCAACGCCTGACGTGTAAAGGCAAGCATCTCCAACTTGTCGATAAAAGGGATTGTATACGAAAGATCGAAATAAACATGCGGATAGATAGCAGCCAGATAGGCACCTTGTTGGCAATAAGGATAGCTTTCGTGGAGAAGAATAATCTGCATCGTCTGATAATCTGGCCGCTCCAACACATCGCGTAAATGCAAGGGATTGGCGAGGCGCATATCAAGGTCACCATCACCATAGCCCGTGTGAAATTGAATGGGGAGACCACGCTCGGCGGCTATCGCAAATGCCACATGCAAGAGGTAATCAAGCAACGGCTTATGGGCGATACGCAATTGTCCCTTCTCAACGGCCTCTGCACGAGCTTCCCTAAACGAATTTACGGCCTCATCCTTCGTCCATTCTGCGATAGCTAAGCCTGTACGATATGCGACGACGCTTTTCAAAGCACAATAACCATTTTTACGACTATACTTCACCTCGTTTGAGAAACGCTCAACTACCTCATCAAAGTCGTCATACTCAACAATTAAGACGCTGCATAAGCACTTCGAGGCGCAACATTTTAGCAGTACGGCATTGTGCAATGCGGCCGATCTGCTCAGGGTATAGCACTCTTCCGGCGATGGATGGGCAACATCGAGGATAAGGGTATCGATGTTGGCAGCCTGGATGAGGCTACGAAGCACGCTATCGGAATTCTGACCATTTCGAGTGGCTATTATGGCATCTTCAGCGCGACCAGTTCCATAAATATTGGCAAGTTGACGAAGCAACCAGAGATAATACACGCTATTGGGCACATGCTTAAGCGCAAAACTTGCGATGTGTTGCCTCGCTGAAATAGCTACGAAATTGTAGTGTATCCATGTTTTGCTGTAAAAGCATGGGGTGGCAATGATTATCGACAAGCGGGATACCATTCAGGTCGAGCATGGGCGACTCCTTCTTGGCTGGACAATGGCATATTTCAACAGTATACTACATGTGAGATGAATTAAGAATGCTCATTCACATGATCCCTACCTGAATAGCTGTACATTTATACAGGAGGTTCTCTTGAGCACACGTAGTCCCTGCTAAGCTGCTAGATTTCGCTTATAATGTAAAGCCCTCGCTTTCTACAAGAAGCTTTCCTCTTCTGGACAATCTCTTCTTAGAGTGTCCAAAATATTCGTGCGCCTCCTCTCTGAACAATGACACTCTTCCAACTATTGTCATTGCTATATGAAATACAGAGAGGATTGTTTTTGCATGTTGCACCGTCTCATCACTTCAAAATTGAAAGCTACTTCACCCGTTACGTCTCACCTTATTCAGTGCCCCCTTGCTGGATGAGATGATTATCTGGTTTTCTCTCCATTGGGCTTCCTCTGGCAAATAAGCAATTGGGGCTTGACTATACGCAAGTAGGACTTGCTCTTCGCTATAGGAGCACTTGCCTCCATGGTGCTTGACCCTTTCATTAATCTATTGAGTGATCGTCATGCAAAACGCTACTGGATTCTGGGTGGATTGGTAGCTTCTTGGTGGTAGTTTTGCACTTATGGCAAATACCCATAATTTTGTGCTACTGGCATGTGCGTTCGCACTGATCTACGTGGCGACAATGCTGCCGTCGGTATTATCGGAGGCGGCGCTCATCGATCAAAATCCGCAGGAAAGTACACGCACGATGACGCGCTGGACTATTATGGCAAGCATTGGTGATCTACTGGGACCAATTCTTGTTTCCCCATTATTCTGTGGCCTGGGGGTTGGTCAACACTCTGCTGGATCGCCTGTATTGCATGGTCTCGCCATGGCGTGCATTATTGGGCTTCAGCGCTTTCCGAACGGACGCATTCAAAACAATGAATGAAGAGGATGACGCCATCTGTTCAGACTGCTCGATGGGTTACGTGAAGCGCTACATGATACCGAGACTGATACGCTGGGCCATACTTTCACTGCTTCCAGACGATGCTGGACGAGATCTTTATCGTCTATGCGACCTTCTATTTACGGGATGTGCTTTCCGTAAATACCGGTGTGATCGGGATACTCATCGCAATCCATATGATCGGAGGATTTCTGGGCCTTTTTGTGCTTGAACGTGTCCTTTTGCAGCGTATGACACCTGAACGGCTACTCACATGCCTAGCATTGCTTGTCATCGCCAGCATGATTGGCTTTCTCACAATACGCTACAACGCTATGGGCTGGCGTGATGCTCTTTTTCCTTGGATTGGGTGTGGCAGGATTATATCCAATTGCTACGGCGGAGGCATACAAACACTTTCCAGGACGATCTGGAACAGTGCGTGCTGTGATGAGTCTTGGAGCACCTTTTGAGGTTGCACTTGCCCTATATTACTGGATTTGTTGCAGGTCGTTTTGGTGTTGTAGCAAGCCTTTGCCTGTTGGGAACTGCTCCGCTGCTGATACTGTTGCTCAGGCCAGGGAAATAGGCTTCCAGAAGAGACAATGTGGAGAAGAAATCTCATAAATTCTTCTCCACACAAATTAGTTATTGCTGTGGCCCGACAGCAATAGAAATCCCTGTATCTTTCATAAGGCAAGAGGCTGATTGCTGATATCTATTGCACAATCCAATACAATTGTGTGATAATTTTGTAGCTCATCTACTCTTGTAGATAACCAATCAGACAACCATGAAAGATTCTATTATTATGACACAACACTTTACTATCGGTATTGAAGAAGAATTTCAGACCGTTGATTCTCAAACGGGTCAGCTCATATCTGGTGCTTCTCCTCTGCTGGAAAAAGGACAACCTCTCTTCGGTGAGCACATTAAATCAGAGATGCTGCAAGCTACGATAGAACTGGTTTCAGATGTTTATCCAGATATAGCAACGGCACGCTCAGATTTGCGCAGACAGCGTGCTGCACTGGCAAAGGTAGCCAATCAACAAGGACTTGCACTCATCAGTGCAGGCACTCATCCAGAGGCAAATTGGCAAGAGCAAGAAGTCACAGACAAAGAACGCTACGCACAACAGATCGAAGAAGAGCAGGATGCAGGTCGTGCGCTTCTCATCTTTGGCTTGCATATTCATGTAGGTGTAGAGGATAAAGAGCTAGCCATTGCAATGATGAATCAGGCACGGCGTTGGTTGCCCCATCTGCTGGCATTATCTTCCAACTCGCCATTCTGGGCTGGACGCTATACGGGGCTAAAGTCCTATCGCACGATTGTCTGGGGTGGGAGTCCGCGCAATGGCCTTCCTCGTCCTATGGCATCCCGCAGAGATTTTGACGCGTATATTCAAGCACTCATTGATGCTGGCTGCATCAGCGATATTCGTGATATCTGGTGGGATATCCGCCCGCACACGCTCTTTGACACGGTAGAGTTTCGCGTCTGTGATATGCCAGCTACGCTCGACGATACCCTTGCTATAGCTGCACTCTGCCAGGCTCTGATCGCCAAGCTCAGCTGGCTCTATCAGCACGACAGTGCCGCGCTCGTTCTTCCAAACGAATACATTGAGGAAAACAAATGGCGAGCTATACGTTATGGACTGGACGCCGAGTTCATTGACTTTATCCACCACCGCCATCTCAGTATGCGTGACTCCATCTATGAACTGCTCGATTTTGTACAGGATGTGGCGAACGACTTGAATAGCCAGCATGAGCTTGATGCTATCCGAAGACTACTCGCTTCCTCAGAAGGTACAGGAGCAGATCAGCAGATCAAAGTGTATCAAGAAACTGGTAAACTACAGAATGTGATCAAGCTGCTGATGGAGCAGACAATGCACGGAATCTAGCGAACCATCAAAAGCTGCCACGAGAGTAAGTTCATACAAGAGGAAGAGTATGGTATACTTTCATTAGTACGAATGTTCCTTTGTTTTAAAAGGATGATGCTATGCTGGTTGCCTACGGCCCTGATGGGCGTCCGGCCATTGCGGAAGAAACGCAGATTGAACAGCTACAACGCTGGTCGCGTGAACGCTTGCTGTATTGCCCCAATTGTCGTGGCATTGTGCATGTGCGAGGCGGGGCGGAGAAGCGTACCCACTTACATTTTGCTCATCAAAAGGGAGAGTGCGAGTGGAGTACCGAGGCCGAGTCGGTACGGCATATGCGCGGCAAAGTCGTACTTGCTCAGTGGCTGCGAGAGCAATTTCCGACAGCTAGAGTGACGCTGGAAGAACGCCTACCCGAACCTAATCGGATCGCAGACATCTTTGTGGCACATGCAGATGGACGCCACTGGGCAGTTGAATTTCAGTGCGCACCACTTGAAATAGAGGAATGGAAGCATCGTCATGAAGCGTATCGCAAGGCTAACATTATCGATACGTGGATTATCGGTACCAATCGGCGCGAGAAACAGGAAGCGTTCATTGAAGCTATCCTTGCAATGGCTCACGAGATATTGTTTCTTGATCCACAGGTTACTCCGCCGCGTATCTGGTTACGCTGGCCTGTTGCACGTATGGTGGCTCAAGAATGGCAGAGTTCTGGACAGCGCAATTTTCGGACACCTGCGCTTGACGGCTGGGTTGGACGCCTGGGCTACGGTGCAACATTGATCAGTTCACTCCCCGAAGTTCATCTCGATGAGCAGGCCCGGCTTCTTCATCCGGTGCGTATGGCAATGGAAGCACGTATGCAACTCCTGCAAACGTTGAGCACTGCCACTGTGCCTGATGTATCAATGTTGGAAACGTATCTGCGCCAGAATGTGAGCGAGGAAGCTCTTCATAGTGTTATTCTGCCCCTGTTACGTTCTTATCTGCTCGATCCTGACCTGTTACGACGGTATAATTATGGACGTGGAGCTGGAAGAGCAATCTCTTAGTGAAAACGATAGACAACGGGTGCGTAAGGCGCGTGAATGGCTCAACACATTGATACGTCGTGGGTTTACGGCTGAGCGTTTGCAGGAACTGATAAAAGAGATTCCATATGTTGGCCCCTATGGATCATTTGTGGGATATATAGAGATGCTTATGGCTCTAAAAGGATGAACAGAATGACCTTGAAACTTGAAGCGCTTCCGAGCCATGAAACGCTGTTTCTGCTCCCAATGCTTTTGGATGCCGATGAAGATGAGGAGCGTATTCGTGGGGCACTCCTCGATCCAGGTTGTACTGCATATGCTTCCTGGCTGGATGGTCAGCTTGCCGGAGCTGCCGTCGTATGCTGGAAAGAAAATGTTCCCAGCGAAATTCTGTATATCGAGGTGGCTGCTGCTCTGCGCGGTCGTGGGTATGGGAAGCAGATCATTCAAGCATTACAGGACGAATTGCCCAGGCGCGGAGGACGTTCACTGCTCGTTGGGACTGCGAATGCAGCGCTAGAGAACATTGCCTTCTACCAAAAATGTGGGTTTCGCATGCATGAGATCAGGTGCGACTATTTCGCATACATTCAGCCACCTGTGTTTGAACATGGAATCCAGCTTCGTGATATGCTCGTGTTTCGCTATGAACTGGAATGATCTCTGGTTACCTCACCTCTGCTTGCAATGGGTTGACAATCATAAGAAGAGGCATATTTTTGAAACTTATTGCCAGAGTTACCCGTGTCACATTCAGTAAGTTTATATAAAAAAGCTATGGGCAGCACGCCACATAGAATAAGAATAGGAAAGGATGTTTACAGATGAATAGTTTTGTCAAAGGTATTCTTCTTGGTGTTGGTGTTGGTCTGCTAGTAGCACCAATGAAGGGTGACGAGATGCGTCGCCTTCTCAGCGATCGCGCATCAGAACTGCGCGGGTACCTCCCCGAAAATGAGCAACTGGATACATACAAGCAGCAGGTAACTGATCGAGTCTCACAGACCGCCAGCAACTTGAAGGACTACGCACAGCAGGCAGCCACTACGGTGAAAAGTTCAGCTAACAACCTGAGCAGTATCGGACAGAATGCTGCTTCAGAAGTGAAGAGTACAGGCAAAGACGTTGCAAGCACAACAAAGAGCACTGTCAATTCCACAAAAGCGAATGCAACAACGCCTGATTATCCTGATACCACTACCAAATACTAACTAATTAGCAAGAAAAAACATGGCATCCATAGGGTGCCATGTTTTTGTATGTTTTCCTTCTATCCTCTTCAGATTCGACAATGCGGCCAGATCGCTTTTTTACAAATGTGCTTCCATATTCACAGGAACAGGCGCAACCACGTTCAGAGGCACACGCTCAATCTTGAGGTTGAGGGAAGCCAGGCGAGGCACAATATCGCCGTAGCCACGCTCCAGAAAATCAATACCAGTAATGATCGAGGTTCCACGAGCAATGGCAGCGGCGATGACATACGCGAGGCCTGCGCGTAAGTCTGGAATAGTGATATGGTTTTCGCTGGCGGTGAAAGGAGTAGGGCCAGTAATAATTGCACTATGCTCGTAGTTTTTGTCCTTGAAGCGACAGGTAGAACCTCCAAGACAATGCGTTGTGACCTGCGTTCTGGCTCCCAATGCATCAAGCGCCTTCAGATACCCGAAGCGGTTTTCATAGACAGTTTCGTGAATAATGGAGATGCCATTGGCCTGAGTGAGTAGAATGGCAAATGGCTGCTGCCAATCGGTGGAGAAGCCGGGATACACATCGGTCTCGATCACAGCCGGGCGCAGGTCCTCTTTACGGAAGAAACGAATGCTATCAGGTCCGGTGAGTTCGATACCACCACCAATCTGCTGATAATAGGAGAGAAAATTGCCTAGCGTATCGGGACGGATACCCTCAACAGTGACATCTCCGTTAGATGCGCAGGCCAGCGAGGCCCAGGAAGCAGCCTCGATACGATCACCTAACACTTCCATGCACGTGCCCTTCAACTGCTTCACACCCTCAATGCGAATTTCGCGTCCAGGCGACGTAAAAATAATCGCGCCCATCGAGCGCAACATCGTGATCAATTCCATGATTTCTGGTTCAATCGCCGCATTGGAGATCAACGTGCGTCCCTCGGCCAGGACACCCAGATATAAACAGGTCTCCGTCGCCCCTACGCTGGGATAGGGCAGATTGATCTGAGCACCTTTAAAGGGTTTGATACGACGAGCAACATATCCCTCCGGCGTTTCGTCAACAATGCCTCCAAAGTGACGAATGGCCTCCAGATGAAAATCGACGGCACGCGCACCAATCTTGCAGCCACCTACTACGGGTACGGCGACCGAAGTAAAGCGATGCAATAGTACGCTGAGCAGGAGAATCGGGACACGATTACTACCAGAATGAGGCGTCGGCACATTTGAGACGTTCATGGTAGATGGATCAATCAGCAATTTATGGTCCGCAGGATGTTCAACTCTGGCACCGATAGAGGTAAGCATCTCAGCCGTGATATCGACATCGCCAATAGCGGGAACATTGGTTAGCGTGGTAGGAGTATCACCAAGCAAAGCAGCCACCATAGCTTTGATAACAAAGTTTTTTGCCCCTGAACAGGCAATTTTTCCAACAACCGGGTAACCACCTTCGATACGATATGCATAATTTTTTTGTGTTGACATGTTGTACTACCTTTTTATTTTTTTCTCGCGATAAACTTTCAAAGAGGCTTTATTTAATGACCTCCTCTTTATCATAAACAGTTTATAATAATTTCTATATGATATTTATACATAGGGATGCAAGAAAATAGGAAGGCTGGAGTGCTATTTAGTCTTTTGGTACTATTTTCAGTTCCATAAATTTTACTTATTGTAGAGCTATTTCCGTATCATGAATATGAGGAAGAGACACATTATTGTTGCGCTCTCCCCCACATATAGAGCGTCGTAAACACGGCTCATACTAGTACTTGTAAAAGTGCTGGCGTACCTCTTCTTCTGGTGATCTCTCTTTGAAATACTCGGCTTCGCTGCGCTTGACTGCAATGTAGGAGCTTGCCAGCAAGGGTCCCATTGCCCCGGTCAGGACGGAATCGCGCTCTAGCTCGTCGAGAGCCTCTTCCAGGGAAGTTGGCAGGCGACGTATGCCGCGTTGCTCGCGCTCTTCATCGCTATAATTGCCAGGATCAATCTCCTGTGGCTCACCTGGATCGAGATGGCGTTCGATACCATCAAGTCCAGCGGCGAGAAGTCCTCCTAGCGCCAGGTAGGGATTGCCGCTGTGATCGGAACACTTCAATTCGAGATTGCTCGACGCAGCTTCACGTTGACTGAAGAGCGATGGGACACGAATAGCTCCTTCACGATTATCAAAGCCATACGCACCATAGGCCGAACTCCAGAAATGGGGCAACAGGCGCTGATAAGAGTTTGGGCTGGCGCAAGTAAGCGCGACGAGTCCACGAATATGCTGAAGCACGCCACCAATGAAATATTTGCCCAGCTGGCTCAGTCCACCACGCTCATTAGCATCATAGAAGAGATTGTGATGAGCGCGTTCATTATGTTCGTTCCCCCACAAGCTCATGTGAATATGTGCGCCACTGCCTGCTTGGTCGAGAAAAGGCTTGGGAGCGAATGTAGCAAGAAGACCAAAGCTACGTGCAACACCACGCACGGTTTCGCGTACCTGGCAGACGTGATCGGCAGCGCTTAAAGCACCAGCGTGTCGAATAGAAAGCTCCTGTTGAGAAGGTCCGAGTTCGGTATGAAACAGTTCAATTGAAATACCCTGAGCTTCAAGTGTCGCCAGGATGGCATCAATCACATCAGCCTGCTCATCCAGCCCAATAGTGCTATAGCAAAGGCTGTTATCAGCGGGAATATATTTTCCTTGCTCTTCGCGTGCCAGGTAAAATTCGTGCTCAACGGCAGCCTCCGCATGCATCCCCTGTTCATCCAGGCGAGCAACCATACGTTTCAAAAAGGTGCGAGGACAGGCTTCCCATGGCTCACCATCCAGCCGAATCATGTCACAGAGCATACTACCTGTATTAGCAGCATAGGGCAAGACAACAAATGTCTCAGGGTCAGGAATCAGGCGAAACTCTCCAATCGGCCCCATCCCTTCAACCGAGGCCAGTGTTTCGACACCTGTAAATGCCTGCATCGCCAGCGTCTGCCCGATTCCTTCATGGATACGCGTTGCTAACTTGCTGGCATGCGTCGCCTTGCCGCGAATGATGCCACCATTATCACAATACTGAAAGCGCACCAGGCGCAAATTCTCTTCTTTTGCCCGGTGTATCACGTCCTGAGCATTCATAGATACTTCTCTCTCCTGACTGTTTTCTTTGAAAGACCCGAAACAACGAAACGTGGTGTACGTATTATCAGTTCAGTATAATGGTCATGTCGCTATAAAACAAGAAGTGTAGGAGCCACATTTATCACGTCCAGGAAATTCAGTTCACCCCTCCGCTCATCAACTTCCTGCACTCTTATTTCTCTATTGCAATAGCCACCTGCATAAAGAAACCCGCCAGCAACTCTTCATCCAGCTTCCCACCTCTGCGTACGCCGCTACAGAGATCCAGGCCAAAGGGTCTAACCTGCTTGATGGCGAGCGCTACATTCGCAGCATTCAGGCCACCTGCCAGGAAGATAGGCACATTGACCTGTTCGCGTATAGCGCGGCTGATCTCCCAATCATGCACACGTCCTGTCCCTCCCAGCTCTTTAACAGTTAATGACTGGTTGCCAGAATCGAGCAGAATCGCATTGACATAGGGAGCAACCGAAAGCGCTTCGGCAAGTGACTCCTTGCCCGTTACGTGAATGACCTGCACCAGGGCAATACCAGGCAACGCTGCACGCAACTCATCATATGTGCTAATTGATAGGCGATCACAGATCTGGATAGTGTTAACGTTGCAACGATGCTGTTGCTCAATGATTGTAGGCACATCCTGCTTGCTAGTAAGCAGAAATGATGAGACGGCTGGCGGAATGGTTGCGGCAATTTGCGCGATGACATCTTCAGCGATGACACCTGGACCACTGGGCATACTGGAAACAAGACCAAGTGCTGATGCGCCATACTGAACGGCCAACTGAGCCTCTTCGATACTGCTGATGCAGCAGATTTTAATACGAGGAATTTTCGTTGCTTGCATAGGAATTCTTCTTTTTGTTAACTCTCTTTACATTCTTATCTTTAACGGTACGTTTATATCAGAAATCAGTATACAAACCATGTCAACTCATGTAAATCGAGAAAATTTCTTAAAAAAGCAATTCCTTGATTGATTTTTCTGCTCATGCTTGTGTATACTAGAACAAATGGCAGAGGGCGCTCCATAGCCCGTGTAATAGTGGAAGGGAACGTTCCGTGCACCGCAAAGATCGAGTATTTGAAGCGCTGCGATCATTGTGCACACACCAATCTGCGCAAAGTAGTGTATTACGTCGTCACACTGGTTTCAGCGCGGAAGAAGTGGCAGAACTCGCAGAAGTTGATCGTACAAATGCCAGCCGAGACCTCAATCAGCTGGCACAAGAAGGGATGATCGAACGCATCCCTGGTCGCCCCGTACTCTTCAAGCTCAAAACAATCGCACAATCTGTGGGAACTGTTGCATCAGAGAGAAAAAGTAAAGCAAATGGAACTGCACACGCTGGCACTCCACTAACAACATTCTCAACATCAACAAAAATAGCACAACAGGACAGGCCAACTACAATCTCAGCAACCGTTCATGTCGGAGCTGTCGTAACAAGCTTTGAAACGCTCATTGGGAGTAACGATGGGCTAAAAGTCGCGATTCAACAGGCAAAAGCAGCAATCCTCTATCCACCACGCGGCCTGCATACGCTGCTCCATGGACCCAGCGGCGTGGGTAAGACAACGCTTGCCCGTTTGATGCATGCATTTGCTCTGGAGCGGCAGACACTCGCAGCTGATGCTCCTTTCGTGAGCTTTAACTGTGCTGACTATGCAGGTAATCCACAGTTGTTGATGGCCCACCTCTTCGGTGTTGTGCGTGGCGCATATACCGGTGCAGATCACGATCGTATCGGTCTGGTTGAGCAAGCCCATCGTGGCATTCTTTTCCTGGATGAGGTTCATCGCCTGCCACCAGAGGGTCAGGAGATGCTTTTCTACCTGATGGATCGCGAACGTTTCAGACGAATGGGCGATGCGAAAGAACGCCAGGCGTCTCTCTTGCTCCTTGCGGCTACGACAGAAGACCCGGAGAAAGCATTGTTGCCAACCTTCCGACGCCGAATTCCCATGCTGATTACACTTCCCGGCCTGCAAGAGCGCACGGTTTCGGAACGCTATGAACTCTTACGCGCCTTCTTCACGACCGAATGTAGCAGCATTGGAACCAATATTCATGTTGCACCACAGGTTCTGCGGGCGCTCCTTCTCTATGATTGTCCGGGCAATATCGGACAACTGCGCACCGACGTACAGTTAACCTGCGCCCATGCCTACCTGGAATACTGCACCAATAATCTTGCGGAGATGAACGTTCATACAGGCGTGTTGCCAGAACATATACAGCGTGGTCTCCTACGTACGATAGATCTGCATCGAACCCTTGAACCCCTACTTCACGAACTGGAGGTTACCCATACCTTTACTCCAACCGGTTTGAACCTGGACGATGCGACGGATTCAGCTCAGAACCTCTACGAGATCATTAGTAGCGAATTGCATACGTTACGTAGTAGTGGTATGCCTGAACAAAACATCAGTAAATTGCTAAATCTTGATATCCAACATTATTTTCAGCATTTCGCGGAGACAGTGAGCCAGGAACGCCCAGAAGTTGCAAGTCATCTTGTCAATGAGCATATTTTAGCAGTAAGCCACTCCATTGTTCAATTTGCGGAAGAGAAGCTCGAACGCTCCTTTCCTGCCAAACTTGCGCTGGTTCTGGCACTACATCTGACAAGTGCCCTGGAGCATATAGCACAGGGACGCAAACTGGTCGCACTACAGTCTACTCACGAGACCTATCCTAATGAATATGCGGTCGCACAGATGGCATTGCACCATGCCAGTTCAGCTCTCGATACGCTATTACCGGAGAGCGAAGCCGACGTATTGACGATTCTGCTAGCAAACGCCGATACTCTCCTGAGCAACGAACAGGCCGCAGTAGGAATCGTGGTGGCAGCATATGGACGAAATATCGCCACGGGCATTGTCGAACTGATAAGTACATTGGTGGGAACAAATTCTAGTGTGGCATTAGAACTTTCGCTAGAACAATCTCCCGAAGATATTCTGGTACAGGTAGAACATTCCGTGTACAATGCCAATCAGGGAAGTGGCGTACTTCTGCTGGTCGATTTTACTTCGTTGCTACCATTAGGCGACTTGATCACGCAAAGAACGGGCATCCAGACACGCACTGTTGCAGGTGTAAGTACGCCTCTCGTAGTCGAAGCGCTCCGTAAAGCCCACCGTGCCAGCCATATGACATTGAATCAATTAGCAAACAGCCTGGCGCAAATAAGCTTGATCGATGATACAGATAAAACAACTTTATCACATGAGCAAGAACGCATACAGCGGTTACAGATCCATAATAGTGTACAAATTTCACCGGAAACAATTTATGATGCGCCAACGGAAGGCGTCATTCTTTCTGTCTGCCTGACTGGTTCCGGTAGTGCCATCAAGCTAGCTGAGTTGATCGAAGAACAACTTCCCGAATTAAAGCGGCAAAAGATCGAGATTATCTGTATGGACATCAATCTGTCATCTCTGACTGAGGCCGATGTGCAAGTCCAGATAGGGAACCGACCGATTGTTGCTATAGTTGGCACCATCAATCCGCGTCTGAAAAGCTATCCCTTTATCTCACTCACCGAGCTACTCTTCGGAGACGGCATTGCCCGCCTGCGTACCCTTATGGGCGAAACACTTATCGACCCAGCACTGTTACAACCAAAGCCTTCCGTTTCATCTCCACTGATTGCACCAACCTTTACCCGACGTGCCGAGTTGATGCGTGAAATCTCCTACACTCTCAGTCAGCGTCTCTTCTTTCTGAACCCTGTACGTGCCCTGCCACTTATTGAGCACATGATTGATCTCATTGAAATTGAAGTGGGTGAAAGCTTTGAGCTAGAGGTGCTGGCAGGTCTGATTCTCCACCTTGCCTGTGTACTTGAAAGAGGCTCAGAGCAGGAGAATCAGTTTGTCAGCGAGGCCGTACGCGAACGTGTTGGGCAGCAGTATGCACGCGAACTCGGTATCTGCCAACGCGCCTTGCAGATTCTGAGTACACAGATTGCGCGTCCACTTCCCAACGAAGAAGCCTATAATATCGTTGGAATTCTCAGGCAGGTCGATATCTTCACCGTCAATGCGTAGAGGTCGACCACTTGGGCCGCATTACGACACCCATCTGAATTGACTCTAGTGTGTCATCTGTGTAGCACACTAACTGGCATGGTTATTGCTACTAACTAAAATAGGGCCAGGTAGACCACAGATAGGTTTGTAGTGTGTCAGTACAATACCAATACAAGCACTAACAAACGTATGGAATAGCCTGGAAGAGGAACCATGATACGAGTATTGATTGTTTGTAGCTGGGGAATGTCTACCAGTTTATTGGTAGACAGTATGCTTGAAGCTGCAGCCGAAAGCTCAAGTATGAGGTTAGCGTTGAGGCATTGAGCGCGGGCGAATACGCTGGTCAGAATCGATGAGTGCGACATTATCCTGATCGCGCCACAAATTCGCCATCTACGCAAAAGTATTGAGAAACTGGCAGCATCAGCATGGCAAACCAGTAGCACTGATTGAACCTTTTCATTACGCCACGATGAATGGAAAGGCCGTACTGGACCAGGTAATGCACATGCTTCCAGGATCGGCAGAAGGGAAAATGACAACGTGAGTAATGATGATTGAACGCAGCAGTGATTGGTTCGAGCGTTATCTCGTGCCACCACTGAGTACACTTGCAAGTAGTATTTATTTGCAAGCGATACGCGATGCCTTCATCATTTTTACGTTGCCATTGATCATTGCGGGCAGCGTGTTTCTTATCATCTCGACACCACCACCCATCTTCGGCCTGGATACACTGCTGAAGCCCTATTACAATGCAATTCAGGTGCCATTTGAGCTATCATTTGGGTTGATGGCACTCTTCCTGGCCTTTGGGGTAGCATACAGCCTGTGCCAGTATCTACGTACTGAACCGGTGCAACCTGGGATCCTGGCAATGGTCGTTTTTCTGGTCGCCAGTATTCCGGTACGAGACCTCAACACGCTCACTTTTGGCGAAGTGCTTCCCTACCTGGGGGGACAGGGATTGCTCGTTGCCATCCTGGTCGGTATCCTTACAGCACAGGTGATGCATTGGTTTCGTGGCTCCCGCTTCACCATCAAGCTGCCCAAAACGGTGCCATCAAATGTGAAGCGGGCATTTGAAGCACTCGTGCCGACATTGTTTCTCTTAACTGTTGTATGGCTGATTGAATGGTTTGTAAGTGCTCACACCTTCGTGAATACAGACCACCAAATTCAGCAGTTAACGTTACCTATTCTGCTCATGCACGTGTTTCAACCACTGGTATTCGTGCAGAATAGCTACCCGGCAGCACTCCTGGAGATCGTCCTGATGATGCTGCTCTGGTCGGTGGGTATTCACGGAATGAACGTCGTTACGGCAATCGCCACGCCATTCTGGATCACGACGCTGACGAGCAATGTTGGCGTTGCCAATGCACATGGTATCGTCACCGAACCATTCTTCCATATTTTTGCGCACCTGGGAGGCTCTGGCGCAACATGGCCGCTCGTGATCTACATGTTGCGCTCGCGCTCATCTCAATTGCGTACAGTAGGAAAAGTTGCGTTGGGTCCCGCGATATTTAATATCAACGAGCCTGTGACCTTTGGCGTGCCGATGATGTTAAATCCCATCATGATCATTCCATTTGTGCTGGTTCCTGTAACGATTGTAACCATTAACTATGCTGTATTCTCTCTCTGCATGGGTACATGTACCGGTGGTTATGCAACCATTCACAGTGCCTATCGGACTCAGTGGCTTCATTGCTACAGGCGGCGATCTGCGTGGAAGCCTTTTACAGTTCTTTGATCTTGCGTGTCTCTGCCATCATGTACTACCCATTCTTTAAAGCATGGGAACGCATCCTGGTGGCCCGTGAAGAGGCTGCTGCCCAACAGGAGGAGAGCCGCACCAGAGCAAAGCGTCAAATTCAACATGCAAGACTCAAGTCCATCGTTGGAGCCAGAAAGGAGGCTAAGTCAGATTCACAGATATGCTCAGAGCATTCCTCTTGAGTATAATGGTAAGTACACGCAACGTGTTCTTCTGTCATCTGCATGCACTGCTGATGGTTTTATCCATTTTTAACCACCCAGTAGTTTCCAGCTTAACAGCCGCATAGGCGGCCAAAAGCGGAAAGGACAGATTCAAAGATGAAACTATTTAATCGACAACGCGGATCATTTACGCTCATGACTGGCGTTCTCTTACTCACACTTATCCTGGCTGGCTGCGGAAGCGCCAACAACGGAAGCACTACAGGAAGCAGCAGTACACCAGTACCACGGTTCCAGTTCCAGCTCCACAGGTACCAATGGAAAAGGATGCACCAAAGTAGGCGTCCTTCTCCCCGAAACCGCAACCTCCGCACGCTGGGATGGCAAAGACAGACCAACTCTTGAGGCACGATATTACAGGCAATTTCAGGCGTTACAGTAGACTACTACAACGCTCAGGGAGTTCCGCAACGCAGCAAAATCAGGCCGATCAGGCATTGACCAAGGGCGATTGCATCCTGGTCGTAGCCCCTAATGATAGTGCAGCCGCAGCAGCTATCGTCACGAAAGCCAAAGCATCTGGCGTGCCCGTAATTGCGTATGACCGCATCATCCAGTCGAAAAGCCTCAACTATTATGTTTCCTTTGACAACGAAAAAGTTGGCCAGTTGCAGGGACAATACATTCTTGATCACTACAAAGACTATGTCAAAGGCGCAGGGAAAAATAACATTGTGCTTGATCAATGGTTCCCAGACCGACCAGAATGCCATCCTGTTTAACAAGGGTGTTGAAGAAACACTAAAGCCTCTCTTCGACAATAAGACCCTGAATAAAGTCTATGATCAATTCACACCCAACTGGGACAACCCCACCGCTCAGACCGAGATGGAGGGTGCACTTACCAAAAACGCCAATAACATCCAGATCGCTTATGTTGCTAACGATGGTATGGCGACCACCGTCATTGCCGCCCTCAAAGCGCAGCACCTGAATGGGAAGGTTCTCGTCACAGGTCAGGATGCGACTGATGCTGGTATTCATAACATCCTGGTAGGTGATCAGTCAATGACCGTTTACAAGGCTATTCTCAAAGAAGCACAGGCGACAGCGGATATCGTGAAAGCATTGCATGATGGAACATCTCCTACCACAACAACCACTACCTCGACAACTACTGATGGCGGCAGCATTCCTAGTGTTCTGGAGACTCCAGTTGCCGTTGATAAGACCAACATCAATCGATACCGTCCTCAAAGATAACTATGTAACCAAAGCCGCCGTATCTGCGCAGGTGTCCCAGCAGGTACTGATGGCGTCTGCTAAAGAATCTACAAAGATGTAAGTAGAAGAGTGCAGATCATAGCACCATTGTTACGATCTGCACTTCCACAATCTGATGAGATTGGAGGATTTCCATGGCGGATAGTCGTACCCCTCAGGGAATGGCACCTCACCAAGTCCGCTTGGGGCAAAGGGAAAACGCCTCTCTTGCAACTACGCGGTATCAGCAAAGCATATGGTGCAGTGCAGGCATTAAGCGACGTTAACCTTGAAGTCTATGCAGGCGAAGTCGTGGGACTGGTGGGGACAATGGTGCCGGTAAATCAACATTGATCAAAGCAATTGCAGGCGTAGGACCACCAGATTCGGGCGAATTCTTCGTGGAAGGGCAGGCAGTCAAAATCACCAGCCCTCAGGTCTCCACACGCCTGGGCATAGAGACCGTCTACCAGGATTTAGCCCTGTGTGACAACCTCGATGTGGTTGCCAACCTCTTTCTCGGCAAAGAGGAGCGCACTTCCTTACGCACCATCAACGAACTCGATATGGAGAAGCGTACACTACAGGTTCTCAAAACACTGGATGTCAAAATTCCTTCCGTCCGCACACTGGTCGCATCGCTCTCCGGTGGACAACGCCAGAGTATTGCCGTCGCAAAAACGGTTTTACGCAACGCCAAAGTCGTACTCCTTGATGAACCAACCGCCGCCCTGGGTGTGGCACAGACACGCCAGGTACTCAATCTGATTCGCCGCTTACGTGAACAGGGCCTGGGAGTCATCGTCATTTCGCACAATCTGGCTGATGTCTTCGAGGTCGTTGATCGCGTCATCGTGCTGCGCCTTGGCAAACTGGTGAACACATTTAACATTAAATCAGACGACTTCGGAACAGATCGTAGCCGCAATCACAGGAGCTGAATTTGGTAGCATCATGAAAGAAACCGATGCCACATCAGAAGGAATTTGAAGATGGAAGATAGAATTAAGAAAGACGAGACAACTGGCTCAGCAGTCCTTGCAGGCAAATCCGCTAACGGCACCCACTGTAGAAGTTCCTTCCACAGCAGTAGTGGCCCCTCGCTCACCTTTTAGCCAGCTTGCTAGGTGGTGATCTGGGCTTCCTTCCCGTTCTGCTCACATTGATTGTTGTTGCAGTCTTCTTTGGTATAACAACTGGGGGCTCTTTTTCGAGCCACGCAACATCTCTAATCTGGTTGTACAGATCAGTACGATCGCAACCTTGAGCGTAGGCGTGACGCTGGTATTACTGCTTGGAGAGATTGACCTCTCGCTGGCCTCCGTATCGGTGCTTGCTGGTGTTGTAATGGGCGTCCTTTCCGAACGTGCTCACCTTCCCGCTGGCATAGCCATTATCGGAGCGATCCTTTCTGGATCACTGATCGGTTTCATTAATGGCGTCATTATTGCCATCATACGCGTCCCTTCGTTTATCGTCACACTGGCTGCCTCAATTGCTTATGAGGGACTGCTCCTCTATTTACTGGCTGGTCAAAGCACCCTTGATCCTGAATGATCCATTTATCAATGCTATTTCAGGGAGTGCGACCAGTTATCTGCCTGACATCTATGGAGTTGGCTTACCAACGCTGGTTTTACTCATGTATATTGGCAGTCTGGTTTTGACTCATATCAGACGCCAACAGTCCGGCTTGAGAACAATTTCACTTGTACAGCTTGTTATACAGATCGTTCTCACAGCAATTATTGTCGAAGGTACCGTTATTCTTTTTGAGTCCTATCTGGGTGTACCTTATGCCGCCGCAATCCTGATCGGGCTGATCCTGATCGTATGGTTCATGCTCACAAAAACATCTTTTGGACGGCACATCTATGCCGTTGGTGGCAATGCGGAAGCATCACGTCGTGCAGGCATCAATGTCACGGGCATTCGCATTGCTGTCTTTACCTTGTGCTCAACTCTGGCTGCCATCGGTGGTATTCTGGCTGCTTCTCACGCCAACTCGGTTGCGAGCCAGATCAGTGCAACACTGCTCCTGCAAGCAATCGCTGCGGCAGTTATTGGCGGTGTGAGCCTGTTTGGTGGTCGTGGTTCCGTCTGGTCAATTCTGCTGGGTGCTCTCATCATCGGTAGCCTGGAGAATGGTCTCGATCTGAAAAGTCAGGGCACCGAAGTCAAGGATATGATTGAGGTGGCTTGTTCTCGTACTCGCGGTCATCGTCGATGCTCTTGTGAGAAGGGCACAGACGAGGAGTGGGCGCTAGATATTGTTTTTTTAGAAAATGTTGTACTAACCAGGGAAAAGCCTACCTTGCATGTAAGCTTTTTCCCTGGTACGCAGCGTGCAGAGATGTTACGCTTTTTGACCCGCAATGTTCACGAGCCACGGCTACACCAAACTTGTCAGTGAGCATACCAAACGTATCACCCCAGGGTGCTTTCTCCAGTGGCATTGTTATGTTGCCACCAACCGCAAGCTTCTCGAAATAGCCCTTTAATTCTGCTTCGTTGTCACCACTCAGTGACATGCTATAGTTCGTCCCGACTTTATATTCCATACGGTCTGGCGTGTCGGAAGCCATAAATGTAATGCCGTTGTCGGCTTCCAGCACAGAATGCATGATTTTGTTGTCTTCGCTCGGATCTTGAGATGCGTGGAATTCTTTGAATGTATTCATCACAAGGTTGCCACCAAAGACCGTTTTATAAAATTCCATGGCTTCACGAGTGTTGTCTTTAAAGCTCAGGTATGGGTTCAGTTTAGTTTGCATAGTTCCTCCTGTTATTCGACTTGCTCACAGAACCTCTGTGCTATTTCTATGCGGCACAATGCCACGTAGAAACAGTATACGAGAACTCGAGCAGAAAAACTTCTCGGATCTTGCTCTCCTTCAATATAAAGCCAAAATGCACACCTATTTTGTGCATTCCCTATGGTACTCTTGAATCAAAGTGAGAAGAATTGTTCTATACTGTTAGATCAAGGGACCGCAACATATGATGAAAACACAAATGAAAACCATCCAGGAAGTCTCTCAAAATCAGCCTTATGTACCATTCACGTTTCGTGAACTGGTTGCCATAGAGGTTATCATTGCCGGATATACTCGCTACGTCGTCTCATTTCCTCCATCTCTTGAAAAAGAAAAACGCTTAGAGATTCTCGCAAGCATCAAGAGAAGATTACAAACACAATTATGTATTCTTCAGCAAGGGCGATCAATTCAACTGATGCTGGCACCTGAAGAGCTTGCTGAGTTGCTGGCGGCGATGGAAGGCTTTATCGAGCGGGCGCAGTATTCCTTTCCACAAAATGGTGAACAGGCTCAGGTGATACGTGCCGTCAATTCCTGGCGACTTCGCTTGATCGGCATTGTAGTAGAGCATCAGGCATAGCTCTTACGCAATCCCGGTCCTATATAGCGAAAACCATGCGCAATATAAAAGCTTTGTGCTGCTTCAGCAGAAGTTACCTCAATACGGGTGCGTGGATAGAGGAAATGACAGGTGTCGAGCAGCAAACGGCCAATCCCTTTTCCCCGCTGATCAGGTGCTACAAGCAGTTCCATCACATACAGCGTGATTGCTCCATCAGTGAGCGCACGCACAAAGCCAACAACCTGCTCGGCCTCTAACGCAACAAGTGTAGGCCAAGATGCCTTCCACGCCACAAAAGCTTCCTCTGGTCTTTTCTCAGGTGTCGGCCATCCTTCAGCACTAGAAAGTCGTTGGATGGCAGGGAAATCATTTTCACACCATGGACGTATCGATATGTCTATAGGAATTTCCATCTGAGTCAACGCGTGTTCAAGCAGGCGTTGGCGATCCTCTCGGTGCTCCATAATTATACTTTCTTCTTCATTTTTAAACTACTCTGTCGTTAACCTATCGAATTACTATGATATCATAACAAATACACTTGCAATTTCACCGAGAGAAAAAATGCTGATTGAATGCTAACAAAAGAGGATGGACTTCGGCATGCTATACTCGTACAAAAAACGACTACCTTAAGGAAAGTTATACAAAAATGCACGATAGAGCAACCGAAGTCTTACCAGTAAACACTCTTGACTCTGATTCCGCCGCCATTGAACAGGCAGCAACATTATTACGCAACGGCGAACTCGTCGTCTTCCCAACTGAGACGGTCTATGGATTGGGGGCCGATGCGCTCCAACCCGCCGCGGTAGAGCAGATCTTTGCGGCAAAAGAACGCCCATTCAGCGATCCATTGATCGTGCATATCGCCTCTCTAGAAACTTTAGAGACGCTAGTGGCAGATATTCCATTGCAAGCCCTCCAACTGGCTCAGGCATTCTGGCCAGGACCGCTGACATTGCTTCTACCAGCAAATGCGCGTGTACCAAAGATGATTACGGCTGGCTTGGATACCGTTGCGGTACGTATGCCGCGCCATCCAATCGCGCTGGCACTTATTAAAGCCGTGGGAAGTCCCATTGCCGCACCAAGCGCCAATCGTTTTATGCATGTCAGTCCCACTACAGCTCAACATGCCTTGACGGATCTGGGTGGACGTGTCCCTCTTATCCTCGATGGTGGTCCCTGCGAAGTAGGGGTTGAGTCTACTATCCTTGATCTTTGTGCTGAGGTGCCCACAATTCTGCGTCCAGGTGGCATCAGCTTAGAGGCTTTACGCACGATTTTGCCGCAAGTGCAACCGCCTCTAAGCGCTCCACTATCACAACAAATAGTGCCCATGATACAGAGCACAAAAAGCACCGGGCCAGATGCTCATTCACTACTCGCCCACGGTCCCAACGTTTCTCTTTGAGGGCAATATCGAGGCTATACGCGAGGCAATGTTAATAGAGATACAAAGGCGACAGGAACAGGGCGAACGAACGGGGATTTTGCTTGCCGACGAAGATCTTTTCGCCTTTCAGAACAGTGGAGCTTTTGTCTACTCGCTCGGAAATGCTCAGGTACCGGAGCAGATTGCGGCACGACTCTTTGCGGGTCTACGCACGCTCGAAGAGGCGGGAGTTCAGGTTATTCTCTGTCGTAGCTTTGGAGAACAGGGGCTTGGTATAGCCATTCATGATCGTCTGCTCAAGGCGGCAGGCGGTAAGGTTATCTCCACTTGAATATGGCCTATAGGGTATAGAGTCTGGGTGTATCAACATGTTCCTTGACCAATTTCTGTATGTGAGTAAGAGAAGAATAGGTGCTGCCTTGACCAAACTGTAGCTTCGACAATATTTGCCATAGAGACATATAGGCAGAAAACTGAGTGTCATCGTGGCGCAATTGGGCAAAAGCTGGCCAGATCAAACAAAATCTTTTGGCACATGGGTTGATCTTGCAGGTGGATGGCTGCATGCAGACGCATTACGAAGATACTGATCGGCCTCTGTGTAGAAACCCCGCATGCTTGCATAAGAGGAAGTCATTGCAAGCACTCCCCAAATCAGTTCATCGTACATCTGTAGTGATCGCAGCAGTATCTAATTCCAGCAAGTAAGGTATGCGTATTCCCGTTCCAGCAAGGTTATATTAGTTGAATGGTCAATGCATACCTTCTCCATATATTCCACTAAGCCGGATCTGCGGAGATTTCTCCTCTCGATGATAGCCAGGCATAATCTGCAATAATCCGATGAATCTGATAGCAATAGTTCTCGGCAGGCTCAATAAGTCCTGCATCAACAAGCAGGTCCAACACCTCTAGGTTCAAGGCCACTAACGGCAAGAGCAGCTGTCCTCAGAAAAATATTCCGGTGCCTCGTGGTAAGACGGAAAGCGCCCGGAGTGCTCTTTGTGCAATAGATGGTAGGCGTTGATCACTTATTGCAGATCGCCATATCAAGAGAGCACATGGTATCCTTGTCGTGACCATGCGAACAGTTGCCAGGTAGGATAGGGGCATGCTCAAACACAGCCGATAGGCAAGATCTGTAAGCCTGATTTAATGCCATCTCTAGCCTGCGCATTTGCCCTCCATAGGAATGCGAAGCCAGATATTTGCCTATCAAGGTGATCGCTAACGGCAAACCACCTGTAAGCTCTATTACCTGCTCTTAGAAGTGTATCATCGATAGATTTCAAGTATTGGAGCCAGCGTTCGTCAAGAAGTTGTTGGCTTGCACTCTACGGAAAGGGGTTCGACAACACACGGTTCTTGTGATGCCAGGGCAAAAGCTATTTTAGGGAGACGGGTGGTGAGAACATAGGAGACAGAAGGACTTCGAATTAGAAAGGGAAAAGTAGCTTCCACTCGCCCAGACATCATCAAGCACTATGAGGAGATGACGTGTAGCGATTGCTCTCACGCAAGAAATTGCAATCATGTTAACATCTGAATACTCCTGTTCCAGACATCGGAGTGGGTACATCCAGGAGACGAGCTAACCATGCTGATGCGATGAGGTATGTCTGGAGTAGGCCCAAGTTCTACCCAGATAATGCCATCAGGGAAACGCTCCTGGACCTGGGCCTGCTGAATGAACATCTGCAGCAGAGCTGTTTTGCCAATACCAGGCAGGCCAGTCAAGAGCAACGATGCTTCCAGGCTGCACCTGTTGAAGCAGATCTTGCAGTAACTGCTTCGCGCCCTATAAATCTGTTGCCCATTGTATGGAGCAAGGAGAGACGATACAGGACTGCTAGGCGAGTTTTATCTTCGTCAGTGCCTGGTCTCTGACTGACATAGCCATCTGCTGAAGATGAGTAATAAACCCAGGGCTTCAGCATCAAGATCAAACAGTTGGCACAGGCGTTCACGATAGTAAGGGGAAGGCATGGTCTCTCCCGCGTTCCCAGCGGCTAATATTTTTCGCTACTTGTCCCAAGTTTGCTCGCCAGGGTTGCCTGTGACCAACCACGTAGAGTTCTGGCACGATACAAAACTTGAATTCGGTGTCATAACGTCTCCTCTTACTATGGGACTAAACGATGTATGAGGTATCTGTGAATAGAATAAACTATCTTAGAAGATGGATACAAGATAGGGTTATAAGGCAAGGACGAATTGGCTATATTTCTTCTTGAAGAGATGATGCCTATTTTTAGCAACTTCTCCCTTCAGATCTAAAGTCACAGGAGGCAAGTCAATCTTTGCAAGCAGATTAGCGTTTTTGCAGATGATGTATCTTCAAGGCGATCTGAAGGGAAAGGCGCAATTCCGGATCTTCGAGCGAACGGCCAAGAATGGCTTCAATACGGTCAAGGCGATACAGCAGGGAATTGCGGTGGAGATGCATGGCACGAGCAGTCTCGCTGAGGTTGGCGTTACAGCGGAAAAAGCCTTCCAGGGTTTCGACAAGTGTTCCATCGTTACGGGCATCGTGAGCTCAAAAGAGGACCAAGCGTTTCCTGGTAGAAGTCTTCCAATTCATCCTGACCATCAAGATAGAAGAGCAGGCGATAGATACCCAGGCGTGCAAAAGAATGCAGTTTTCCTTCCCCGAAGAGGCGACGCCCGATCTCCAGAGCCTGTTGTGCCTCGCGGAAAGACTGCGGTATTACTGGCAGGGATTTTACGATGCGCCCGATACCACAGGAATACAGTGGAAGAGCGGCAGCTACCACCTTTCCCCTGCAACATACGGATATGCACTCGCTCCAGGCGCGAGAAGATATTATTTTCACTCTCACGCTCATCAGGTACTGCGCCATCAGTTTCTTGTAAAGGAAGCAAGGCCGTCACGCGACGCGGCTCACTGAAAACCAGCAGGTCGGCCAGTCGCGCAGAAGTTCATCGCGTACACGCTTTCCCCATTGGGAAGGTGGGAAATCGCTATGGGGATAATCGGATTCAGAGGGAGAAACTTCAAAGATGATCACAACCTGCGCAGATGTGAGATCATAGCCCAGAATACGTGCCCGTGCCAGCATCTCTTCAGGCTGTTGATAATGGCCCTGCAGCACATCGGTAAATGCCTCCACCAGATAGCGGCTCTCGACCTCGCTGCGCTCACGCTCACGTGCAAACTCCAATGCCAGAATAGGGACGACCTGCCCCAGAATGATACGTTCGAGGTAGTCAAAATCGCTCTCACTACCGATTAAAGACAGATAGCCAACGACTTCATGACGTATCAAAATTGGCTCCATCACACGTGTCAAGCCATGCATCCTGAGATTTTCATCGGTCAGAGGAATAGGAAGAAGCAACATTCCAGATATGAGCTGGAGAGGCTTGAAAGCGCACATGTTGATCAGCAGTCCTGCACAACCACCCATTTGTTACGGCTCGTAGCAAGATGCTCACAAACGCCATGGATACCAGCTCCCTGGACGCTCAACTGCATCAATTGATGCGCAATTTCGGTTGCCTTACGCTCAGTCTCGCCGCGAAAACTCACCACAAAGGTGATCATCTCACGCTCAACCTCTTCAAGCATCACTGAGGCAGGCAACAAAATTAAAGGAAGGTGAAGATGGTCAGCAATAGAAATAGCTTCATCACCCAACGCTTCTATAGACTGAGCAGCAACAGCAACAGCCGAGACGCCTGCTTTATGCAGGGTCTTGAGCAGATGCGGCAGCGTCTCGTCGAGCCGACGCAATTGAGAGAGGGTGAGGAGCGCAAGCTCCCCTCCCTGCACACTCTCAAATGCGGGCAGACGTGCACGCATACGACATGCCCATGTGACCCGACGTTCCAGACCCCCATTGCCTGCTACCAGTTGTGCATCCCGTGAAGCAAGCAACGCAAGAATATTACGGACGGAGGCCGATGATACCGAGGGAGGCAAGCTGCTCATCATCATATAAATGAGAGGCACAGCGCTTAGCGCCGTGTTGTTGATGCAACAGGAGTACTCCCTGCTTTCTGAGCCTGACGCTGCTTCTCTTTCAACTTTTTCGCTCGAACCAGGTGTTTATGCCATGCTACACGTTTTGCTTTGTTCATAATGTTTCAATCCCTTTCAAAACATTCAAGCACATTACTTCTTCAGCTTCTGCATTTCCTTCAAAATCAATTTCAGTCATTTCGTCAGTTTCGTCGCCACCATCATAGTACTCGTCGTCATTGCCCATTTCGTCATCATCATCACGATCATAGCGCAACATCGAGTCTTTGATATAGGCACGGATCGTATCACCACCACCATGAGAGGGGAAGCTTACCCGACCAACCATATCCGGATGCTGATAATCTTCGCGGATAATAACGCGTACCTGCCCATTCTCAATGGCGAGAATACCAGCTGAATAACGATTTCCACCTTCCATAAAGTTAATCAGACGATTTGCCAGGCGCGGCTCAATACGTCCGATATCCTCTCCACTCGCATTACGCACCCAGAGCGTACGCCCACTCACATGAAGCTGTACTCTGTCGCCAACACCTACCTTGGCAAGAATAGAGGCCGGTGCTAAATGAATTAACTCGGTCATTCCCGTCTTGCCGGTCTCTTCAATAAAGAGCCTGGGGTCAATGCGATCGACCCCACCATGATTGCGCATTGGCATCTCTTCGATCTGCGCCAGGCGATCCAGATTCTTCTTCGCAATGGTGTTTTTCGGGCTATACTTCAACGTCTGGGTATAAGCCTGACGTGCTTCTGTATACTGTCCCAATTCGCTCAAAGCCTTGCCCAGACGATTAAAGGCATCCGGCTCATAGGGGAAGAGGTTCAAAATATTTCTGTTTGTGGCAACAGCATCCTCCCATAGACCTTCCTGGGCCTGTTTGACCGCTAAATCGGTCCATTGCTTTTTCAAGCGACGCCTTCTCTTCAGCCGATTGTGCTTGAGTCATGAAGCCTCCTCCATCTTCAACAGATCAGTATGTTTTATAGTGTGCTTATTATAGCGCACTAGCGCAACCCTGAAGGGACCAGGCGGTTGCTCGTTCAATCTGCACCTTTACCAGGTCACCCGGCTGTATCATTCTGCAAGCTACTCAGCATCCGGCTGTGGGAAAAAGACCAGTTTGTTGGAACGATTGCGACCCTTCCATTGCTGACGACCACGCGACTTGTATTCACCTCTTCAACCAGAACCTCTTCGTCTTTATCAATATATTCCTGATTTAATTCAAGCGCAATCCTCGCCTGCACATCTTCAACGGCATGGAGGCGACGTTTCTTCTCAGCCAGAGGAACATCATCTTCCCAACGCGCCGCCACCGTACCAGGACGAACCGAGTAGGCCGCCACGTGTACCACATCAAAACGGATCTCCTCAAGCAGGTCAAGGGTATGCTGGAACTCCTGCTCAGTTTCGCCACAAAAGCCAACGATAATATCGGTAGACAGCGTTATTCCAGGCCAGAGTTCACGCACTCTTGGCAATACGCTCACGATATTCATCCAATGTATAGCCACGCTTCATCCGCTTCAACATCGCATCATCGCCCGATTGCACTGGAATATTCAGATGCTCACAGACCTTTGGCAGATGTGCCATACGCTCAATCATACTATCGGTCATGTGGCGTGGATACGAGGTCATAAAGCGAATACGTTCCAGGCCATCGATCTCGCTCAGGCTGGTCATCAGATCGGCAAGATCGACGCGCTCTCAGGCAGATCCAGGCCATATGCCTCTACGGTCTGACCCAACAACGTCAATTCTTTCGCACCCTTGTTACCAGCGAACGCGCCTCGACCATCAGTTCTTCAATGGGACGACTACGCTCACGACCACGACGATACGGCACGATACAATAAGTGCACACCTTGTTACAACCCAGAACGATAGGCAACCACGCCGTCGGACTGGCCTGAGCAGGTTCGATCTTCGTGGGATAGTGCGCGATACGCTCACCTGGCTTTGGTGTAATCGCCATTGGCAACACAGTCCGTTTGCCCATGTGCTCGTCGAGGTAGCAAAGGTTGGCAGAAGCGGCTCAGAAGGAATGGGTTCATCGAAATCTGGCATAAACTCAACATCGAGACAGCCTGCACCGGAGATCGGCGTCCAACGCTCCTCAAGGAAACGCGGCAGAATGTCAGCCTGCTCCACCTTCATAAAGAGATCGATATGCGGATAGCGTTTACTGAGCGCATCAATCGTCTTCTGATTGCCAATCATGCAACCCATCATTGCTACCAAGAGATCGCTGCGCTGCGCTTTGGCCTGTTTGAGCAGGGCCAGTTGATTGTGTGCCTTCTCTTCTGGTGCCTGGCGTACACTACAAGTATTAAGGACCACGAGGTTCGCCTGCTCCATACCGCTCTCTTCCCAACCCATTTCATCAAGCAGAGTCTGAATGCGCTGAGAGTCGGCCTGATTCATCTGGCAACCAACCGTCCAGATATGGTATTTTCCGCGTGGAATAGTTGTCGTGGTCATAGATATATGCCTCGCTTCGAGCAGTAAAGAATGGATATGGATAGAATATACGTAGCTCGCGTACCCTTCACACCTCTTAAAGAGGGATTATACACCACTTTTGCGCGGCTGCAAAGTGGGTAAATTTCTAGATCCTATCTTGGGATAACACTATCATCATCATGTTGGTCCCTCAATAGCAGATCATTTGCGAGAATAGGTGGCTTCTCTTTATGTATAGTAAAAAGAGCCACCAGGCCTGCAAGGACAGCAATTCCAGCACAAACAAAGAGTGCAGTATTGCAGACCAGCAGTAGCCGCCACTTTTCCTGTACTTCCCCCGCTTGCAAGTACAGCAGCAGTGCGAGCAGATGAGAACAGCAACGACGATCGCCAATACCAGGCCCGAACCAACCTGTAAAGAAGTATTGAACAGTCCTGAAGCAAGTCCCTGCTCATCATCGCTCACGCCATCAGTTGCAGCAATGACCATCGTCGAAACACTGGACCCATGCCAAGCGAAACCACTACAATACCAGGCAAGAGCGCACTGAGATAGTTTCCATGTGCAGTAGATCTGCGTCAGCAGGAGTAACTCCGACAACAGAGGATCGCCATCCCTCCAACCAGGAAAGGCTTAACCCCGATACGTGTTACCAAACGTGATACGATATTAGAAATAAGTAGAATGATTGCGGCCATCGGCAAAAAGGCTAAACCAGTGGAGATTGCCGAGTAGTCAAGCACCTTCTGCATGTAGAGAGTGAGAATGAAAACTAGCGCACCGAACACGCCAGGCGCAAGCAGCGTCACAAGATTTGCTCCAGCCACCGTACGCAGGCGAAAAATGCTGAGCCGGACAAGTGGGAATGGTGAACGTGCCTCAATAATGCACAAACACCGTCAGCAAGATAATCGCAAGCACAAGTAATCCCAAGCGTCTGAAACGACAGCCAACCAGTATCATTGCCTTGCGAAAGTGCATACACCAATGCGATAATGTCCTGCCGTTACGGTGAACGCCCCACCTACATCGACGCGGCGCTGACCATCCTGCATACGGTTCTCCTGTAACAAAAACGGCGTAACCACGACTGCAAGAATGCCAATTGGCACATTCACAAACATCACCCAACGCCAGCCAAGGGTCGAGGTGAGAAATCCACCCAGAATAGCACCCGCCGCAAAACCAGCAGAAGCTACAGAGCCAACCACCCCAAATGCCTTATTGCGTTCAGCACCTTCAGCAAATGTCGTCGAAATAAGCGAGAGCGAAGTGGGAGCAACCAGCGCAGCTCCAATCCCCTGCACTGCACGAGCATCCAATCAACCAGAGTCCGGAAGGTGCAAAACCACCGCCAGTGAAGCAAATGAGAAGAGGGCCAGCCCCAGAATAAAAAGGAAACGTCGCCCATAGATATCACCCAACCGCCCACCAAGCAGCAGTAATCCACCTAATGTAAGCGAATAAGCACTGATCACCCATTGCAGATTTTGGGTCGAAAAACCCAGATCCCTCTGTATCGACGGCAAAGCAACGTTTACGATTGAGAAATCGAGCACCACCATGAATTGTGCAGTACACAATAGTGCGAGGGCAAGCCCTTTACGACGTGCCTCTTGTGGGTTTGAAGTCATAATATCCTCTTATTTTTATAAGCGGCAAAGTATATTTTTATGTGAGAATATGCCACCATCAGGAGAGATTTGTGTGGACCTGGATGAGCAAGCGATGCAAGAGGCCAGTTTCCACCTCAATAATATCGTATAGAAAATGAATTGTCAATTTTGCTGCGGAGAATTCAACTTTGAGATACGTTGCCTTGACACACCGAAATATCTATGTTATTTTTTCATAGAGTGATGTTGTTTTTCATAGCGTGAAAATAAAAGCAAACAGGCCATAGTCCTGCGGAGTTCAAACCTATGAAGCATCTCGCCCCCGACTATGTTTTCACTCCTCAAGGTCTCCAGGCCAATAAAGTCGTCTCCATTTCTGATGAAGGGTATATTAGTGCCATAGCTGAACGCGAAACAGAGATGGAAATTACTCATCCATTGCCTGGAATGGCTCTGCTTCCCGCTTTCGTCAACACGCATAGTCATGCTTTTCAGCGTGCCTTGCGGGGACAGACCCAGCACGCACGCTCGTCGCGTGATACCTTCTGGACCTGGAGGCATACCATGTACGAAGAGGCCCAACGCTTAACGCCCGATCTCCTCTATCAGAACACGTTGCAGACCTATCATGAAATGCTGGCTGCAGGATATAGTAGCGTCGGCGAGTTCCATTATGTCCATCATCAATCAGACGGGCGGCCATATCCGAATGCAAATGTTATGTCTGAAGCGATCTTACAGGCAGGACAGGATGCGGGTATCCGTGTCGTCTTACTACTTACTGGTTATGCACAGGGAAATTTTCATGAGCCGCCAGATCGCAATCAGCGCCGTTTTTGTGATGCATCTCTTGATGCGTATGTCGCACGAGTGGATGCATTGCGTACAAAAGGCGTGCTTCTCGGTGTTGCGCCTCATTCTGTACGGGCAGTTCCCGCTGATTGGTTACAAGCTATCGCTGAGTACAGCCACTTCTACCACCTTCCATTTCATATCCATGCAGACGAACAGATAGCCGAGATCGAGCAATGTCTGCAAGCTGAGGGTTGCACACCGATAGAGCTACTTGAGCGCTGCGGTGCTTTGGGTGATCAGACAACTATTATTCATGCCACTCACGCTAATCAGAAAGAGATTGCATTACTCGCACAAACGGGAGCAAGCGTCTGTGTCTGTCCAACGACCGAAGGCGATCTTGGCGATGGTATTGCTCCTTATGCCGAACTCATAGCGGCCAATATTCCGCTAGCGATCGGTTCAGATAGCAATACGCGCCTTGATCCATTTGAAGAATTACGTTGGGCCGAATATTCTGCACGCATGCGCTACCAACGGAGGCACATCCTTGTTGCAGACGAACTTGCCACACTCGGTTCTTCACTCCTTACCTATGGCACACAGACAGGTGCTAACGCACTCGGTCTACAGACGGGGAGCATTACACCTGGAATGGCTGCTGATTTTGTAGCCATCGATCTTTCCGCACCATCTCTGGCCGGGTGGACTCGCGACAATTTTCTCGACACTCTCTTCTTTGGAGCAAACAGCCAGGTTATCGTCCAGACATGGGTCCAGGGAAACAAAGCATGGTCTATTTAATCGTATGGACCAGATTTATCGCGCCCAGGTGTCCCCGGCCATAACGAAAGGAATGCAACAAACATGTTATCCAATAAACAACAAATTTCTTCAAAGTCCTTGAACAGATATTGTCCATCAAGGTTGGGGACGAGGTCGTTATAATAAAGGTTATGGCATACGTCATCATTGGATTGCACATTCCTTTTTATCTCCATCAATCCCGCCATGAATTGTATCGAATTCCATGTCCTGCGTGGCAACCGCTCTAATAGTTCCATTCGGGTAGCAGCCAGGATTCGAACGGTCATGGGCTATCGAGGGCGCGAAGGGAAACGTGTAGATGCTGTGCGTCCGGTGACCAGAGTTGGTGACAAAAAAGCAGAGCATACGGTGCTGACCATTGCCCAGGCGAAAGCGCTCATCGAGCAGCCAGACACGCCACAATGAGTACATCAGCGATTTATCAACGGGTTCACTGGCTGGGAGAGCACATTGGAGTTGAACGTCTCTCACTGCATGATAGTCGGCACTTCTGGGCAACCTCAGCCTCAGAAGCAGGCACCAACCTGGAAAATCTGAAACAGGAGAAATAAATAAAGTTGCAGAAAGACAAACTGCAGAACATCATCGGTCTGGTCTTTGTCTTGCATGATCATACGACTATACTGAAACAAGGAGTCATAATACCGATCAACGAGCATCTCAAAGGCACGTTGATCGCCTGTACGTGCTTGCTTCACCAGACTGCCATCAGAGGCTCCAGATAATGGCATGCTGGTGTATTCACGTTTTTTCATTGATTGCATCTTCTCTTCTCTTCGTCTACTCTTCTCTTCGTCTACTCTTGAAAAAGCAGGTTCTGTTCGGCAGGCACGTTCTCCAGATATGCCCGCTCTCCTCATCATGGTACTGATAGAGCGTGAGAAGATGCGTGAGTTACCCCCACCAGGAGCAGGATGAGGGTCCATTGCTAGAGAGACTGCGCAGGTTCCGGCGGGCGTGAACCGTTCAGTGGCATAGGAACAGATGCTTCGGTCTGATGTTGCATAATGTGTATCAGCGGCATAATGAGATCCATCGGGAGTGGGAAAACGATGGTTGAATTTTTCTCCACCGCGATTTCGGTCAGCGTTTGCAAGTAGCGCAGTTGCAATGCTGCAGGCTCAGAACTGATGACTCTGGCAGCTTGTGCAAGCTGGGTCGAAGCAAGCAATTCATCCTCCGCCTGGATTACTTTGGCGCGTTTCTCTCGCTCTGCTTCCGCCTGTTTGGCCATCGAGCGCTGCATCGTTGTCGGCAGTACGACATCCTTGATCTCGACTGCCATCATTTTGATGCCCCAGCGTGCCGTCTGCTCTTCGATAATCCCTTGCAGTCGCTGGTTGATCTTGTCACGCTCCGTGAGGAGCTCATCCAGTTCTGATTGGCCCAGGACGTTGCGCAGGGTGGTTTGCCCAATCTGGGTTGTCGCCTGACCGAAGTCCATCACATTCACCACCGCCATCACAGGATCGCTAACATAAAGGGAAGGATCAGGAAGAGTCCAGGCCCCTTCGCACCCGTCAAGCGTCCCAACACAAAGATCACACCACGCTCATATTGTTGGACAACACGAATAGCAGAAAAGGCAACGATCACGAGAAGGAACACGATGATGCCAAGCACCACGAATAGACTCATAGCAAGCCTCCTTTTGGCCAGAAGAGAAAGGTAAGCGAGAGAAGATCCATACAATGAGGAATGCTCGCTCTCCTTCTCATAGTACTGGCAGAGCGTGAGAAGAGGTGTGAAAACAACCGTGAGTAACGAGGATCATCTCATCTGGTTGCTTGTTCCAGGACATACCGAACCCGGGGTGCCGTGAGAAAACGCGTTCGCATCACGTCATCCTCGATCTTCTCGGCAAGTCCCTGGACCACGCTTTCTGCCTGGGCATACGCCAGATCTGCCAGCCCCTGTTCTCCCCGCGCCTGATCAAGATCTGCAAGTGCCACCTGGATCTGCCACCGTTCCTCGGTCAGGCCAATCTCTTCAGCGAGGACGCGAGCTTCCTCCAGATGGGAATGTGCCTGCTCCTGCAGTCCCTGCCCCTGTGCCAGTTCCGCAGATGCTCGCAGGTACTGCACACGGTCGCGCTGACCATCTCCAGTGTGCGCATTGAGCCGAGCAAGATGCTCACTGGCCCTTGCGGCATCCTTCCCACGCACTAATGCCTCCGTAACAGACCAATGAGGAATTCTACGTACACGAACCTGCCATTTCCAGCAACCAACGCGGCTTGCTGTGCATACTGTTGGGCATCAGCCCACTCCCCAATAAGAACGGAATCCGCGCAGAGGACCGAGGTGACAACCGCTGTATAGGAGGACGACTCGATGGTCTTCTCCAGCGCCAATGCCTCCAGATCGATCTCGCGTGCCGCTGATCCTGCCTGTAATGCCCAGTAGACCCCTACCTAACTGGATGAGGGCACGCAGAAGCAGGATGTTCGCCCTTGCAGAGTCTGTGTTGAGGGTCCGCGCGCTCGCTACAGCCTGAAGTGCTCTATCGAGTGCTTCCGTATAGGCACCACTATCGAGTAACCCCGATGTCAGATCATAGAGCGCATTGACCTGTCCCCAGACATTCCTGATTTCCTGGCTGATGGCGAGGGCATTGCGTGCGTGTGTGATCCCCAGACGCAATTGACCACGATGCAGATGTGCGTTGGCAAGCATGCAGAGCGCATCGGCTTCCATCGCCCGGTCTTCCAGCGTAACATAACCCGCGTGTACCTCGGTGACCAGATGCTCATACTCCTCCCACGCACCAATCGACAACTTGACGGAGGCGAGCACATCCAGGCTCTGAACAATACTCTCTAGGTATCCGCTGATGCGAGCCAACCCTAACGCACGCTCCCCATGCATGATAGCCTTCTCCAAATCGGCGGTAGAGAGGGCAAGCATGACCTGATACCACAGGGTGTTCGCCTCTCCCATGGTCATGTGAAGGAGAGAGTCGAGCAGGTTTGCATAGAAAGGTTGGGGCTGCTCCGATGTTCTGGTGAGTTCGTAGGTTTGTCTCAGCGAGACGAAGAGATGGTGGACGTCGGATACAGCGATCGTTGCTAGTAATGCGTGGTCAGTTCGTTGCGTTGACAATACCTCTCCGGCTTGTTCATAGTGTTCGATGGCGACATCCAACGCGAAGATGGCTTTCGCCTCATCACCCGCAACCACACTTAAGCGGAATGCTGGCTCGGGCATCCCTGCTGCCAGGGCATGATACGCCAGCTTCGCAGCGGGAACAGCGGTTTCTTGTAAGATGTGAAGCGCACGTCGGTGAAAGATGCGACTCCGCACCTCACCCGCCTCAACTGAGACCACTTCGCCAATCATGGGGTGCGTGAACGTATAGACATCATTGCGTCCTGAACCACTCGATCGCTGTTGCGGTCCTCGCACCAGTAGGTTACGCAATACCTCGTCCAGGGCACTTAATCCCTCGTGTTCGGAGAGATCTGCAACCAGACAGAGTCGCTCAAAGGTAGCATCTTGCTCCAGCACAGCTCCTGCAACCAGGAAGGCAAAAGCAGCGGGGTGGAGTCGATCAAGCTGGATGCTCACTGCTTCACGCACGCTCGGGGGCAAGAGTCGTGCCATACCAAGCTCTTTGATCAGCGTTGTTCTATCATCCCTGGTAGTACTATCTTCACCTGAAGATGGCGCAAAAAGACCTTGACCAAGCAACAGCTTGAGCGTTTCTATGAGATAGAAGGGCTGCCCACCTGTTTCAGTGAAGAGCCGTTGCCCAAGGCGTTCCAGATAGTTGGCTGGTACCCTGGTGACCCTCCCCGATTGATGCGTCTCGTCCTCCTGGCTGCGTTGAGCCACGATATGCAGTAGGTTGACGGTCTCTTGAACAGAGAATGGGCCTATGTGTCAACGGCATCATCCGTCCCAGGCTCGCACGCCACTCGGCGAGACGAGAGGTCGTCTGTCGTGCCTCCGTGCGCAAGGAGAGCAGCAGCATGATCGGAGTGGCATGCGCCATAAAAGAGCGTGCCAGGTAGTGGAGCAGATCCAGCGTGATCGTATCGGCCCAGTGCACATCATGAAGAAAGAGAAGCAACGGGGTCCGTGCAGCCAGGGCAACCAGCAGCCGTGTCATCGCCTCAAAGAGAGGGTTGCGGGCCATCGAAGCATCGGGAACCACACGAGTCAGATCGGGATAGCGCTCATATAACTCGGGGAACAGGCGAGCAAGCTCAACCAACCAGGCGTCATGCAGCAGATCTTCGGGTGCATTCTCCTGGTCGATTCTGGGACGCAGAGCATCAATAAACGGCTGATAAGATAACCGCCTTGTACTTTCAAAGGCCTGACCGCGTAGCACATCGGCTCCCTGTGCAATCGCCCAATCCAGAAACTCGGTGGCCAGCCGTGTCTTGCCAATGCCAGCTTCTCCCTCCAAAAGCACCACCGGTGTCTGCCCCCGGCGGACGAGATAATAGTGCTCAAGCAAGAGACCATATTCCCGAGTTCGTCCAATGAAAGGTACAGCGAGCAACAAAGAAGAGGCACCAGAGGCTCCTTGCTGTGTGTGATGAGCGGGTGTCGTTGCCCGAATACGTGCAGCAAGCGCCATCGTTGCGGGTGTTGGCTCGACATGGATCTCCACGGCCAGAAGAGCCCGCAGCGTCTCATAGGCTTGTAGGGCCGTAACACGATTGCCGGTAGCAAAGTGCGGGCGCATCAAGCGCTGCGACGCCTCTTCGTTCAGAAGGGTGAGGGCAAGCCAGCGGATAATCACGGCAATCGCCTGCTCAAACTCGCCGGCGTCTTCATAGAGAGAGGAGAGTCGATCAAAGACCAATTGCATGCGCAAATGCCAGTATTCACGCTGGAAGCGCATCCAATCGTCAAATCCCGGTGCGTTGTGTAGCGAAAAGCTATCCAGAAACTCCCCACGCGAGAGATTGATTGCATCCTGAAAGGCGCAACGTGTTTTCTCAGAGGGTGTAGCCGACACACGAGTGGTGTCGCGTGCAAGAACCCAGGCCGCGTGCACCGTCTGCAGATCCACGCTCACCCCAGAAGCCATGTCGAGACTCAGGGTGTCACGATCAATATGCAGATGGGGATGCGATCAAGCCCTGTTCTCTCCGCCGGGACAGCGTCCTTCATCAAGGCATCACGCAGCTCGAGTACAGTCGTGCGCAGGGCCGAGCGTGCATGGGCGGCATCACTGTCGGGCCAGAACAGCTCTGAGAGTTTTTTGCGCGAATGCTTTCCCTCCTCCACAGCCAGATAGAGCAGTAAGGCGAGGGCTTTGCGCGAGGGAAACGTCAGCGCCTGACCGCCATGATATACCTGTGGTGGGCCGAGCAACGCAAAATGGAGCGTTCCTCTGTTCGATGAACCAAGCATAACACACATCCAGTCTTTTGTGAGTGTTCTGGCTGTACGATACAACCGAGGAGAACACCCACGCTGATTCACACGTATGGTCCAACCTCGACGTTTCAACGTCAAACATTTCGTGCTGATACATACGTTTTCACGTACGTTCTCACACCTTTTCTCACGCACAAAAGGTATGCTAGAAGCAGGAAAGTATGGTGGAGACACTGCAAATCAGGAGAAAAAACTTCATGCACAAAACGTACAATAGCCTTCCCGAGGAGCAGCGGACGCAACTGGTCGAGGTGTTGAATCGTCGCCTGGCCGATAGCATTGATCTGCTGCTTCAAGCCAAGCAAGCGCATTGGAACGTAAATGGCCCACAATTCCTGACCCTGCATACGTTATTCGGCCAGATCGCTTTTGGTATCGAGGGATATGTGGATCTGCTTGCCGAGCGCATTGTGCAGTTGGGAGGCTGTGCCGATGGAACGGCGTATGTCGTCACTCGCAGAACATCGCTGGACAGGTATCCGCTTGAGGTCGCTGACGGGAACGGCCATATCGCGGCTCTTGCAACCGTCCTTGCCTTCTATGGCAAACATGTTCGGTATGCGATCGGACAGGCGACAGACTTACTTGATGCAGATAGTGCAGCGCTCTTCACCGATATCTCGCGTGACATCGATACGTGGCTCTGGCTGGTCGAAGCGCACCTGCCCGTCATAGAGTGAGCACTGAATTGAGATATATAAAGAAACCATCTGATTGGAGATACAACCATGATGAGTGATCCCATAACGCAAATGCGCCTTTCCATGCGCTTAGAAAGCTATCTGAGCGAGTATACACAGAAAAATACGAACAAAGCTGCTCTCGAGAAAGATGAGTGGGATACGGTATTGCGCGTCGCTGATGGTGCGCGTGCAGAGAATACGCTCACACCTGAAATTGTTGATGATGTTCGCATAGTACTGAAAAGGATACTTTTATGATGTGGGGATATGGTTTGAATTGGCTGAGTATGACGCTGATGATGCTCGGTGGAAGCCTGTGGATTGTGTTGCTTGTCGTTCTTGCCTGGGCCATGCTTCGCTGGCTCAATCAACGCATGACCCAGACAAAGAGACAACCAGAGAGTGGCCCAACCGCACGAGAACTCCTGAGCCAACGATATGTACGAGATGAGATCGATGCGACCACCTTTGAACAGATGCGCGAGAGGCTGGGGGCATCAGATACTCTCGCTCAGAAGAGTTGGTCGGATGGACACCGACCAGCCGGTGAGAGTCTCTTCGATGGACCAACACGTGGTTCAGAAATCATATGAGAGAAAGTGAGGGAGGAGCCAATGAATCAATACGAACGTTTGCCACAAATTGTCAGTGAGAAAGCTTGTCCACGTTGCAAGGAGTTGCTGTACTGGGCACAGCATGAAGAACCTCCTAACGTTGATTTTGACACCAAAACAGGCTATGTCCGCTTCGTGGAAATCATGCGCTTTTGCCTCAATTGTGGGTATCGCGAGGTGGGCTTTGTCACCGTCGACAAAGATCCTCTCTGGACACCAATTGAGGCTGTCATATAAAACGGGGGATCTATGATCCTGGAATTATGTCAAAAAAACCGTCATCGGCGATATGGATCACTGATACAGAAAGAAGCATTTCTATGTTTCAACATATTCTCGTTCCATTGGATGGATCTTTTCGTGCAGAACAAGCCTTGCCAGTAGCGGCCCGTATTGCACGCTCCACTGGTAGCTCTCTCTTCCTGGTTCGGGTGGTCAACCTCGCTCCAGACTATAGTGGAGGGTGGGCTCCAGCTCCTATGGAGAACCAGCAGGAGATCGATGAGGAGATAGGCAGCGCGACCACGTATCTGAAAGAACTGGCGACATCGCCAGAGTTTACGGGTATTGAGATCAACACGAAGGTGCTGTTTGGCCTCCCAGTTCAACAGCTTCTTGAAGGGATCGAAACGCCTGGGATCGATCTGATTGTCCTATGTAGCCACGGAAGAACCGGCTTCACGCGCTGGGTGCTGGGGAGCGTTGCACACGCGCTTGTTCATCAATGTACGGTGCCTATTCTCGTGCTTCGCCAGGGTGAAACACCTTCTTCTCTTGTTCCACTTGATGCAGCAGGTGCAGTCCGTACCCTTGTTCCTCTGGATGGCTCACCACTTGCTGAGACAGCGCTTCGACCTGCCGCCTATGTCACTGCCGCTCTCGCAGCTTCTGGACAAGGAGCGTTACATCTGAGCCGAGTGGTGAAGATGTTCCCAACCACAGAGGAAGAGGAAGCTAAAAGCTCGCTGAGTGAAGAAGCATTTCATCAGGCCAGCACCTCTCTGGCTCAGGCAAAAGAACACCTCTCTTCCGAAGCAAGGGACCTTCGACTCTCACTCACTTCTTCAGTTGAGTTGGCACCTGATGTTGCCAGCACGTTGCTGAGACAGGCAGAGCATGGGACGAGTGACGGAGAGAACACTTCATGCGATCTGATCGCGCTCTCAACTCACGGGCGCGAGGGACTGGAACGCTGGGTCATGGGAAGCGTTGCGGATCGGCTTCTGAATACGACAAAGCTGCCCATGCTGATTGTGCGGCCACTCAAAAAAGGGTGATATTCGCATTCCTATCACAGCGTTTCCTTGCCCTGCCGAGGAGGGTACACAGGAAAACCCGTTCTCCTCGGTTAGCCTACTTTTTTGGTAACAAGAGAACTTTGGAATTTTCACGATTTTGAGAGACAAAGAAAGACAGAGGAAGATGAAACAGATGAATGGCGTCGATACCGATACACCAATAGAACAAAACGTGAAGGAGGTGCACCCGGGTGACCACTCCCCACGACATACAAAGCACTGAAGTAATGAAGCAACAGAGGCGGCGTTGCGCACAGGCAACCACAAACCTGTCTGCCTCCCTCGCTCTGGCCTCAGCGTAGTGCATCGATGCTGGCTCTGATGTGGCGATTGCACTGCTGGTTGGTTCGATCGTTGTCGGTGAGAGTCTTATCTTTTTGGGGAACCGCTGTCGGTGCCCTCTGACAGGATTGGCGCACAAGCTAGGAGATGCTCACGGCTCAGTGACCGACATCTATCTACCAGACGTTCTTGCTGCCAATCTCCCTTTGATCCATGTGCCTCTACTCGCATTAGCGCTGTTCCTGCACGTCAGGAACTTTCTGCGCAGATCACTTGACTAGGATTGAGGAAGAAGCACGAGTTTGCCTTCAACATCTCCATCTTCAAGCAGTTTATGGGCAGCGACAACCTCCGTCAACGGGAACCGTCTGGTAATCACCGGCTTGATCTTCCCTTGCACGAGCAAATCGAACAATGTGGAGAGATCTTGCCGAAACCACTCGGGATGTTTCTTCTTGAATCCGGTGATGCTATAAAACATGCCTTTTTCCCCGCAAGAACCAGGTGGCCGTGCTCAATCCCAGAGACCTCTGGACCGATTTTGTCCACTCGGCCCACCAGATCATAGCCTGCAGTGAACGGCACCGCTGGTGCGCCAGGGTATTGACCATGTTGCATCAGTACCGTTGAAAAGGACACATCGGTGGCGAGAATCTCGATACGCACCTTACCCTTCCTGGGCTCTGGTATGTCATCCTCTTGCATGTGGAGCACGTCCGGCCCACCAACATGGTCCATAATCACATGAGTATATTTCATTTTACCTGTCCCTTTCTTGCAGGAGAGCAGCGTTGTTCTCTTACAAAACGCGACCTGCCTCGATCTTCAGGGTTTCACCACATCGTTCACCGCCCGGCGAGGGCTGCGCAGTCCTTCGTGTGTTGAGTACCCAGTGCGAAAAGTCAGGATGGTCAGCCAGGCAGGATCACCCACCAGCGTTTGCAAAGAGTTTCCAAAGTGGGGAGTACTTCCCAGGACAACTTCTCTGGCCGCCCGCTCCGTCGCCTGATTGAGTGGCTGCATTGCCAGTCCCTCCTTGGTGGCCCACAAGTGCATGCGTGCCCACAAACGGCCCGCGCTCAACTGCTGTTTTTTGTCCTGCCCGTTACGTATTGTAAGGAAGCCAAATGCCCCAGCGGTCTTGACTTGATTCGCCGTGTTCTGCAAAAATGAGGAATCTTGCTGCCCCACCGAGACCGAGGGGAGCATTTTCCCAAGGGTGCGGGTCAGATCCGGCAGTCCTGCGGCGTCCAGCGTGATGCCATCGCGGTGCTGTTGGACATCTTGCCAGGTTCCACGCCACCAGGTTCCCGTATCGACCACATCCTGCGCCTTGTCCGCGACGAATGCGTTTGCTGCATCTACCATGAGCGTGCCGACGCGCTGACGCGTATCCGCGCTGGCAAACCAGAAAACCTTCACATCTGGATCAGCGCCAAGCGCACTCAAAGCATCAAGGGTCGCGGCGGTCACCGGGCGTCCCGTGTCGTATGGATAGTGATTGGTGTGACGCTGCGGAATGAAGGAGTAGAGATCAGAGACAGGAACGCTCCC
The DNA here is from genome assembly GCA_963731415.1 of uncultured Chloroflexia bacterium. GTDB lineage: Bacteria > Chloroflexota > Ktedonobacteria > Ktedonobacterales > Ktedonobacteraceae > JACDAE01. The sequence continues at coordinate 287,682 of CAVSVN010000005.1, read as the reverse complement.
GCGCGCCAGAGCAATCCGGGCAACCAGGGTCGCATCCGCTGCATCTGGCAGGAGGGTGACACGGGTGATATATCCATTGGCGGTTGCGGCAAGCAGTAGGTTTTCCAGAACGCAGCCCAACCCAATATGCATCTCATGTAGGAAAGGATCAACGGTTCGAAGATTGCGTCTATAGTCAGCAAACAGGTCGATCTGCGTCTGCGTGACATGGAAGAGCCAGGGTTGGCTATTATGCGGATTGGCGGCCAGAATAGCGGCCCGAACAAGATCGAGCGGCCCTCTGGTCGTGGTGCGCCAATCATCCCACGGTTCATATGCAGGTCCCGCGCCAGTGCTGAACACGCCTTGATCAGCCGCACGCCAGACCCCTCCACCAACGACCAGGACGAGGGTTCCGGTGCCTGCAAGAGCAATCACTTTCCTTCGACTGATTTTTCTCTGAGGTGGTGTTGGATTGGGAGACACTGGCACGACAGGCTCGTTATTCACGTGTACGACAGGCTCGTTGTTTGATGGTGTGGTATCAGTAGACATGGATCATTTCTTCCTTCGTCTTAAATCACAGGTGTTTCGTCTGGATTGTTCGTGCGCACGACCTCAACAGTACAATGTGTCAGCAGTGCCCCCACGGCTCCTATTGCGGCCAACCAGGGAGCAATGAGCGTGCTTACAATGCCGATGTTTAGCGGGATCTCCAGGACTGTTTGCTCGTCATGCTTGATGATGATGCGACGAACATTGCCCTCATGGAAAAGTTTCTCCACGGAGGCAACCAATTCGCCACCCATCACTTGCCATTCCCTCATGCGTTCCTGGTTGCTGCTCTCTCTCGGTCGTATCTGAATTGGTTTGTGTCATCTATATGCTCCTTTTTCATGTCTGCTTGCATTATTTATGCATGCTCATTCTTCTATCTATTGTACTGACGGGAGCGCGAGAAGATGCGTGAAAAGGATCGTGAGTTGCTCACCGAATTTCACCTGTTATTTCACAGCTCGTATATAAAGCACGCTCAGAACAACGCTCACCACAATAATGAGCGCAATGAATACCTCGATGCCCACGCTCGTCGCGATCCCTTGACTGCCCGTGACAAGAAAGATGCTGAAAATTGCGGCTCCCATGAGGGCGCTAAATACCAGCAACGGACCTGCAAAGAAGCTAGTCACGCAACGATCACCTTAATAACAAGAAAGCTCACAGAGAAATCATACCAAGGCTTCTATAAAACAGCCATTGCTCCAGGTGTACATGTTTCTGCTAATAACAATGGCACTAGTCAGTATGAATTGAAATGAAACTGGTAAGAGTAACTCACGGTCTTCTCACGCATCTTCTCACGCTTTGCTAGTATTCTTACTAGGAGTGCTAGGAAGACTGGAGCATCCTTCTGGATTCTCTGCGTCATGCCCAATTGTATCTCCATAAGGTCGCTTTCATAAAGAACGGGGCTGTTCTTTATGAAAGCGACCTTATGACTCATTGTTCTCCTATTTAACACATCTTTTCTCTTCCATGTTCATTCTTCTGTCAACATATTCGTTTTTCGTATTCTACGGTGTTGCTTTGATCTCGCTCTGAACCTCTGACTCGCTTAATTGAGGCAGGTTGTGTTGCGTTGCTCCAGCGGGTACGCTACCCCGTTCCACTCTCTGCTTGATATTCAGCATACATTTGCGCATCATCACGATATCGGTGAACTCCACGAGCATGCTAAACAGGATCGAAGGTTTGGTCCAACGATAGGCAAGACGCACGCGGGTAATCAGGCGTGTATGGCTTTCATCCTGCGGGAAGAGTCCCCAATACCAGGTGGAATTGCCTTTGTTGTCCCACCAGAGCATCCACTGGTTCGGTGCGAAGTCCTTGACCCACATACCCTGTTTTCCATCCGGACTCATCGGAATCACGTCTCCAACTGCCACGTGCTGGAATTCAGGGATAATACGCTCCGCGCTCGTTTTGCCGAGATTGTCAAACAAATCGTAACTGTACCAGCCAGCTCGTGTGACGCCCATTTGCAGCAGCCAGGGCCAGATCTCTTCTGGCCGCGCCTGGATGGTGACGGCGCGTGTGGCGTTAAATGTAGGATGCTTGACTACGTCGTCGCCAGGCATGGCGCGTGCCGCCTCTTCATCGGCGGCTCCCCAACGCAGTTGCCAGGGACGGATGAAGCGCAGGTACACGCCAAACAAAACGGCTCCAAGAACTGCTATTCCTATACTTACTTTTTTTATCATTGCAGGTTCCTCCTTTGTTTTGCTCTGTCCTGCGAGCACTTTTGACGAGCTCGAAGCGCCCAACGCTCCCATGTAAAGTGTATGATAGTGAACCCACCATCCAACCACAACGGTGAGCTTCCTGCTCACAAAACCGTCCCACCAGGTCAAAAGATATCCATGCACCATAGAAACAATAATTTTGAGGATAGTACTTATGTTAAATGAGGAAGAACTTCCTTTTCCAGGTCCTCCCCAGGTGAGTAAGAGAGTTTTGGCATTCCATCCATGGATGGAGAACGCCACAAGCTGAGAGAGACGATGAGTATCCACAATAAAGATAGACCAGTAGCGACGCGTTCGAGTAGCCCCCAGACCCCGATCTGTGCTGACACCGCGACCGTGACAATAACGATCACAGACCAGACGAGCGTCACGGTTGCCAATCTTACCAGAAAGCGCGGCGAGGGACGCATATTCGGGACATGACGCAAGGAGCGTGCAAGCAGCAGAATCCCTAATCCCTCACAGAAGAAGGAGACCAACGCTACTATTGCATAAATCGTGCCATGGATCGTCTGAGGACGTGGTGTGAGGTCCGTTGCCGCGAATGCAATGATAAACTTACATATTGCCGCAATGCCCAGAAAATCAGGCCACCCCGCGACTGACCCTCTTTTGGAAGGATGCGCATAAAAGCAGCAATAAAAATGAGGAGAAGCCCGCCTCCGATGACAAAACCGAGAGCCATCAGGAAACCATACGGACCAACAGCCAGATCACTTTCTGATTGACTGAGAGGATTGTAGTGCGGTGGCAAGAATTGAACGATCACTTCAAGAAGAACGAACAGCAGAATCCCGACAATCACCATCCCAAAGAGGAGATGAAGCCTGCTTGTTTCTCTCCCTTATACCTGAGAGTATTTCATAATTTTTCCCTTTTTCTGGTGGATATGGAAGAATAAAGAGCTTTGGGTCTCGTCAGAAACGCTCCACTCACCCGTTCCCCTTCCGGGTGAGTGCGCTACCTCAAGCGAGCCAGGGAAAGCGTCGGACAAGGCTCGTCTGGGTCCACCAACGGCCAAGCCCAAGGGTGTTGCCCGCACTAACAACTGCAAGTCCCAGCAGGACAAGTGCATAGATGATGTGGTTGTCCATGAATATGTCGTCCTGAGGTGGCAGCGACGCACTCCACATCAGGATGAGGAGGATCGCCCCTGAGACGGCGGCGATGCGCATCCCAATGCCGAGCAGGAGCGCGACCGCGATCCCAAGCAGGCCGATCATAAAGATCCAGTTCACCCACCCTGCACCCGCAATGGCCTGGTAGATGCCCGCAAAGGGTCCAGTCGCGCCACTAAGGAAGCCCATGCTGGGAGATCCTCCATTGATCCACGCATGCGCGGCGGTCGTCTCGTGACCGAGTCCGAACGTCTTGTCCAGGAATGGCCACAGGAAGGTCCAACCCAGGCATAACCGGGTCAACGCCCACAGATAGCGAGCCGTTGTCTCGCGGGAGAGGAATCGAGCCGTCGTCGTTTCCCTGGCTGGCTCCATCGGAGTCGTGAGATTGATTTGTGTCATAAGAGTTCTCTTTCTGATGATATTGAAAAACATCTATTGAGAGAACAAACTGGATCTATGCTCTTCTCTTTCTCAGAAGAAGCATTTCCAGACTTCCCTCTCTCGTTCTAGCATACCTATTGTGCGTGAGAAAAGGTGTGAGAACATGCGTGAAAACATTCTTGATTAATTACGCTGCTTCATGCGTCTTGTCCAAAATCGACGTTTCAACGTCACCAGTTTCACGTTCGCAAACAGATTTTCTCACGCACAATAGGTATGCTAGAATGAGAGAGGCTTGGAGCATCAGACCATATTGCCCAGAAAGATAGGGCTGATGGATAGAGGCAAGCAGGTGAAAGCCTCTTCGAACGAAGCATAGGAGCACAGTATGCAAGGCTCATTTCCTTCCCAGGCAACACAGGCTCCTCCCAATGCGGAGAAAGCAGGTACGCAGACAGTGCCATTAAAGAAACTGTTCAAGCAACTAGAGAGCAGTGAACAGGGGTTAACAGGGGCAGAGGCAACCAAGCGACTGGATACATATGGCCCCAACGATACGGCGGGTCTGAAGCGCACGTCGCCAGTCGTCCAGTTTCTGCGCCTGTTCTTGAACCCGCTGGTCGCCATCTTGCTCGTCGCCTGTGTCGTCTCGGTGATCCTGGGTGATCCGGTTGATGCGAGCATCATCGTGGTCATCATTTTGCTCAGTAACATCCTCAACTTTGTCCAGACCTACCACTCTCAAAACACCATTGAGAAACTGCATGCGGATGTCGCTCCCACTGCCAGTGTGCTCCGTGATGGCACCTGGCGTGAACTGCCACGCCGTGAGGCGGTGCCGGGTGATATTGTCCGTCTTACGGCTGGGGACCTGGTACCTGCCGATGCACGTCTGATCCAGGCAACCGATCTGCATGTGCAGCAGGCTGCGTTGACTGGTGAATCACTTCCTACGGAGAAAAGCGCAGATGATAGTGGCAATGCCGCAGAAAATGTTGCAGATGCACACAATTGCGTCTTTCTTGGCACATCCGTCGTCAGTGGCCTGGGATTGCACTGATCACGGCGACTGGTCGTACTACCATCTTTGGCGATATCGCAGTACGCCTGGCCAGCCGTGCGCCTGAGACCGAGTTTGAGCGAGGCCTGAAGGGCTTTAGCCATCTCATCATGCAGACCGTTTTCTTCCTGGTGCTCTTTATCGTCCTCGTTGGCGTCATTGGTCATCATCAGCCTTTCGAGACGGTGCTTTTTGCTATTGCGCTTGCAGTTGGCCTGACCCCCGAGTTCCTGCCCATGATCACGACCGTGACGCTGGGGCAAGGGGCTCTGCGGATGGCAAAGCAAAAGGTGATCGTCAAACACCTGGAATCGATCCAGAACCTTGGCAGCATCGACATATTGTGTAGCGATAAGACGGGGACGTTAACCAGCGGCGAGACGAAGCTTGAAGGGTTTCTCGATCTGCAAGCGAAAGAATCTGAGCGTGTCCTGCTGTTCGGGTATTTGAATAGCACCTACCAGACTGGCATCAAAAGCCCCCTTGATGAAGCGATTTTGCAGCATAGCGCGGTCGATGTTGGTGGATATAGTAAAGTCGGCGAGATCCCGTTTGATTTTGAGCGGCGCTGCCTCTCAGTCGTCGTGCGACACGAGAGTGAAACCCTGCTGATTATCAAAGGTGCTCCCGAAAGCGTCCTGAAAAAGTGTTCCGCGTATGAAAGCAACGGTGAGCGCAAGCCCATGGAGAGTATGAGTGATGAAGCGCGAACAACATACGCGAACACGTATCGTGATTTAAGCACACAAGGATATCGTGTCCTCGCGATCGCCTATCGCTCTCTCATGCAACAAGATGTCTATCGCAAAACGGATGAGCAAGGCATGGTGCTACTGGGCTTTTTAACCTTTGCCGATCCACCTAAAGCGGATGTGGCCGAGGTGCTTCAGGAACTCAAAAACGATGGTGTGCACGTCAAGATTGTCACCGGTGATAATGAACTGGTCACCCGCCATGTCTGCGAACTGGTCGGATTAGAGAGTAGCAGGATCGTCCTGGGCAGTGAGTTGGAGCAGATGACCGATCCTGCACTGGCTCAGGTCGTCGAGGAGGTCAATATCTTCGCATGTGTCTCTCCGGCACAGAAGAACCGCATTATCCTGGCGCTCAAGAGTCGCAAGCATGTGGTCGGCTATATGGGTGATGAAATCAACGATGCTCCCTCGCTGCATGCCGCCGATGTTGGCATTTCGGTCTCGACCGGCGTTGATGTAGCCAAGGACGCAGCAGATATTATCCTCCTTGAACAGAGTTTGAAGGTTCTCCATAATGGAATTTTAGAGGGACGTAAAGCCTTTGGCAACGTCATCAAATACCTGCTGATGGGCACCAGTTCAAACTTCGGCAATATGTTCAGCATGGCGGGGGCGTATGTCTTCCTGCCCTTTCTGCCGATGTTACCGTCGCAGAATTCTGCTCAACACCTTCCTCTACAATCTCTCTCAGGTGACCATTCCCACCGATAATGTGGATACAAGCTATGTCAAAAAGCCGCAGCATTGGGATATCAAACTGATCCGTAATTTTATGCTCTTCATTGGACCTGTCAGCTCGATCTTCGACTTCCTGACTTTCTTCGTGATGTTACGAGTTTTCAAGGCGAACGCCGTGCTCTTCCATACCGGCTGGTTCGTCGAATCGCTCGCCACGCAGACGCTCGTCCTGTTTAGTATTCGTACGGCGGGCAATCCATTGCGCAGTCACCCCAGTCGGCCACTTACGATCACGACGCTCTTGATTGTCGCGGTTGCCATCCTGCTTCCGTATACGCCATTGGCGGGTCCGCTCGGCTTCGCCCCATTGCCGCTTCTCTACTACATCTTCCTGGCGGGGGTGATGGTGGTCTATCTGCTCCTTGTTGAGCTGGTCAAGCGGCGCTTGATGAGACGATATGTGTAGTCGTTGCAGGGCGATCATACCAACAAAAGTCAGAGAGGCCGTGCCTGCTTCAATTGGTCTGTGGTGATGAGGGTTCCATTGAGATTGGCACCTCTCAAATCTGCATCTTGTAAGTTTGCGCCACGCAGATCAGCCTCGCTCAAATCGACATTCACAAGATTTGTACCGCTGAGATTTGCTTCGATCAAGATGGCATGACGAAGATTGGCGTTATTCGCATCAGCAAGACTGAGATCGGCGCTCCGTAATTGGGCAAAAGAGAGATCAAGACCCCCAAGATTGGCATTACGTAGATCTGCCTCATCAAGATCTATAGGCACGTTGGCATGACTCCCCCTCCATTGCATCCAGGTATCCATGATTCCATGTTTCAATACGTCGAGTTGTTTTTGATTGGCCATTGTTTTTGTGCTCCTTATCCGAAAAAATCCTCTTCACGTAGAGTATATCTATGATGCGTGAGAAGAGGCGTGATAGCAGGCGTGAAAACTATAGTGGACCCAAAAGCGGGTCCATTCCAGAGCAGGGGACAAGTGACGGGGAGAACACCTCATGCAATCTGATCGCACTCTCAACGCATGGGCGTAAGGGGCTGGAACGCTGGGTCATGGGAAGCGTTGCGGATCGGCTTCTGAATACAACAAAGCTGCCCATGCTGATCGTGCGACCACTCAAAAAAGGGTGATATTCGCATTCCTAACAAAGCGTTTCCTCGCCTACCCTCCTCAGCAAGAAAACGCTTTCTCCTGGTTAGCCTACTTTGTTGGTAACAGGAGGACTTTGTACGGCTGGGGCTGGTGTCTCAGAAGGTTCTGGAACGGCTGTCGTCTCGCCCGGAAGCGGCTTGCCAGTCAGACGGCCAGTCCAGGGCGTCCCTAATACCGGCAGAACGTAGCGGTCAAGGCCATAGTAACCCCCAACGCGCCATGCCAGTATCAGGAAGAGAGCCAGAAATCCAAGAATGGGATTTGTGCTCACCGCTCCGGCCAGGATATAATTCAGGTTCATGAAGACGCCAAAGAAGGCGGCAATACCAGTCAACAGACCGAGAATCAGGGCAATCCCGACGAGCACCTCGCCAAAGGTGATTACGTAGGCAAACAATGCGGCATGCGGAAGCACGAAACTCTGCAAAAAGGAGGCGTACCACCCTTGTACGGCTGGATTGGCTCCCTTTGCCTGGGCGACAGCACCCGCGACAAATCCCTGGATAGCAGCCCCGTCATGACCACTAAAAACCCACGGGCCTCCCTTAGAAGCAACGCCAAAACTGCCAAAACTGATAGAATGTCCAGTCAGTTTTTCCCAGCCGGCAGTGAGCCACTCATAGCCAACGTATAAACGAACAATCAACCAGAACCATGCCATACGCGTATCGGCAAACAAAAACCGTGCAATAGGGGTTCTGGGATCTGGGTTGCAACCTATGGCTGCATAAACTTTGTTGTACTCATGCTATTCTCTCTCATCTTTGATATGTACCTATGTAATGATAAAATAGATCAATAACCACGTTGCTTACTATAGACCGGGAGGCGCAGATGTTTGACAATATGGCTCTTTCATCAACCCAATAATCGAGCCAGGCGAGGATGATACGTGTTTCGTTCTCCAAACAGAAACATTCTTTGATTCCTTTCTTGCAAAGCATAGTAGGAGTGAAACAGAGGAGTGCCACATAGAGCGGAAGCTACCCATTGACACGATCAAGTAAGGAAGAATATCACATGGCTATTCCCGAACATTCACTAGCGAACGTACCCATTATCAAAGCACCACACGGAACACAACTTACCGCAAAAAGCTGGTTGACCGAGGCACCGATGCGCATGTTGATGAACAACCTTGACCCGGATGTGGCTGAAAACCCGGCTGAACTCATCGTTTATGGCGGCATTGGTAAGGCAGCACGTACCTGGGAATGCTTCGACCGTATCATCGAGACGCTGAAAAACCTGGACGCGGACGAAACCCTGCTCGTGCAATCGGGCAAGCCAGTCGGCGTATTCAAAACCCACGCCGACGCGCCGCGTGTGCTCATCGCCAATTCCAATCTGGTGCCACATTGGGCAACCTGGGAGCACTTCTACGAACTCGACCGCAAGGGACTAATGATGTACGGCCAGATGACTGCCGGTTCGTGGATTTACATCGGCAGCCAGGGCATCGTACAGGGAACGTACGAAACGTTTGTGGAAATGGGCCGCCAGCATTTCGGGGGCGATTTATCAGGGAAATGGATTCTTACAGGAGGTTTAGGAGGAATGAGCGGTGCCCAGCCCCTGGCTTCCACCATGGCAGGCGCATCTATGCTTGCAGTGGAATGCGAGGCCGCCCGTATTCAAAAACGCCTTGATACCAGATACCTTGACCGCATGTGCGTTGACCTGGATGATGCATTAGCGCTTATCGACGAATCCTGTAAACGCAAGGAGCCGCTTTCGGTTGGCCTGCTTGGCAATGCCGCTGAAATTTTCCCTGAACTTATCAGGCGCGGTATCAAGCCTGATATGGTCACTGACCAGACCAGTGCACATGACCCATTAAACGGCTATCTTCCGCTCGGATTAACGATAGAGGAAGCGGCAAGTATGCGCATAAGCGATCCAAAACCGTCGAGCAACGCGCAAGGCAGTCTATCGCGGTGCAAGTGCGTGCGATGCTGGATTTCCACACACAGGGTATCCCGGTGGTCGATTACGGCAACAACATCCGGCAGATGGCCTATGAAACCGGCGTGAAGAACGCATTTGACTTCCCTGGCTTTGTTCCTGCCTATATCCGACCCCTGTTTTGCCGGGGTATTGGCCCCTTCCGTTGGGTCGCATTATCCGGCAACCCGGAAGATATTTATAAAACCGACGCCAAAGTCAAAGAGCTGATCCCTGATAATCCGCATCTGCATCGCTGGCTGGATATGGCACGGGAAAAAATCACCTTCCAGGGATTGCCCGCACGCATCTGCTGGGTAGGACTGGGCGAACGCGCCAAACTTGGTATCGCCTTTAACGAGATGGTCGCCAAAGGCGAATTAGGCGCACCGATCGTTATTGGCCGGGATCATCTGGATTCAGGGTCGGTCGCAAGCCCCAACCGCGAAACGGAATCGATGCAGGATGGCTCTGATGCGGTGTCGGACTGGCCGCTGCTGAATGCACTGCTCAATTGCGCAAGCGGTGCGACCTGGGTCAGCCTCCATCACGGCGGCGGGGTTGGCATGGGATTTTCACAGCATGCAGGCGTGGTTATCGTTGCGGACGGCACGAAGGAAGCGGCAAAACGCCTGGAGCGCGTGCTCACTAACGATCCGGCAACCGGCGTCATGCGCCACGCCGACGCCGGCTATGATAGCGCCATTGAATGCGCCAGGGAAAAGGGGCTGAAGTTGCCGATGGTTTTTTAAGATGAGAGATACCCAAACACGCAGCACAGCTAAAAGTGCTGCGTATCATAACTATACAACCACGCCAAACAAAGCCGTCAATTGACGAAGCTCTGCTCGATCTCTTTCCAGAAAATGATGGCCTGGGGCGCTGGCTTACTCTTGCACGAGACAAGATCCAGTTCCAGGGCTTGCCTGCTCGTATATGCTGGTTAGGGTACGGAGAGCGCGATAAGGCTGGTCTGGCCTTCAATGAACTCGTTGCTAAGGGGATCGTTCGTTCGCCGCTGGTGATTGGACGTGACCATCTCGATAGTGGCTCGGTCGCTTCACCATACCGCGAGACGGAAGCGATGAAGCTATCGATTATGCACACAAGCACAATCTACAGCTACCAATGATCGATTGGCCAGTTTAATGCACTACTTCTATTGATTGTCATTTTAATGGGTACGGACGCACATATGGAGGGACACTGCCTTGTTCCACTTCGAGAAAGGCTCTTTTTATGGCAATAGACACTCTTTCCAGATCATCACAGATCGTTATCCACGGGCAGGCGCTCACAACTAGCGAGGTGGTCGCTGTTGCCCGTCATTTTGCGACCGTTACACTTGGAAATGACGCGGAACAACGTATTCAGGCTGCCAGAGAGATTATCGACAGAATTGCCGACTCAGGACAGAAAATCTATGGCGTTACCACTGGCTTTGGACACCTGAGCAAAGTGCGTATTCCATCAGAGCAGTCTGTAGACCTCCAACATAATTTGTTGCGCAGCCATGCTGCCGGAGTAGGAGAACCGCTCTCTGAAGAGGTGACTCGTGCAATGATGCTTCTGCTCGCCACCAGTCTGTCACGAGGTCATTCGGGAGTGCGCCCCATCATAGTACATATGTTGCTCGCTCTACTCAATGCTCACATCTATCCCCTGATTCCATCCCGTGGATCAGTTGGTGCCAGTGGCGACCTGGCTCCATTGGCTCACCTCGCACTGGTTCTGATTGGTGAGGGCGAAGCTCTCCACGAAAAACAGCGTTATAGTGGTACACAGGCATTACAACTGGCAGGTCTAACTCCACTGCGTCTGCAGGCAAAAGAAGGACTCGCTCTCATTAATGGCACACATTTGATGGAAGCAATTGCGCTGCTTGCCCTTTCCGACGCTGAAGTCGCCCTGCAAACAGCCGAAGTTGCCTGCGCAATGAGTCTTGAAGGGTTAATGGGAAGTCATGTTTCTCTTGATGCCCGCATCCATCAACTGCGAGGACAACGTGGGCAGATAGTAAGCGCTGCCAGATTACGCAAACTGGTACAGAATAGTGAGATTAATGCCAGCCATCAAGATTGTGCGCGTGTGCAAGACCCTTATACGCTGCGTTGCGCACCTCAGGTATTTGGCGCGGTTCGTGATGCAATGGCCTACTGCGCGGATATTTTCGGACGTGAAGCAGGAGCCGTCACCGATAATCCGTTGATCTTCCCTGAAGATGGAGATGTGCTTAGCGGCGGCAATTTTCATGGACAGCCTCTGGCCCTGGCACTCGACATGCTGGCTATCGCTCTGACACAACTTGCCAGCTTCTCTGAACGTCGCATCTATAGCCTGCTTGGCCCGCACGACTGGGAGCCGGAAGGCGCTCCCCTCTTCCTCACACCCCATCCAGGTCTGCATTCTGGCTTTATGATCGTCCAATATGTTGCGGCAGCTCTCGTAAACGAGATCAAAGTGCTTGCACATCCCGCCAGCATCGACTCTATTCCTACTTCCGCTGGCATGGAGGATTTTGTCAGTATGGGAGTGACCAGTGCCCATAAAGTACGCCGCATACTTGAAATGACACAACAGGTTCTAGCAATTGAACTACTCTGTGCCGCTCAACTGCTCGATTTCCGTCTTCCACTCAAACCCGGCCTCGGCGTACAACATGCTCAGGCGTTGGTGCGCTCTTATGTGGCAAAGCTCGAAGAGGACCGGGTACTTTCACCTGACATCGAAAAAGTCACACAGGCGATAAGAGAAGGCGTTTTTGCTACCCTGGAATAACCGTGAAGGGGGATTTACTATGCTACCTGATTCATTCCAGCCACCAATACAGGCAGATACGATAATTCGCCATATTGGGCAGTTGGTGACGCTTGCACAGCAGCCTCTTCCTCATGCCAGCGGTCCACTAAAGATTATTGCTAATGCCGCTCTAGCTGTACATAACGGAAGAATCAGTTGGATTGGTTCCGACGATGAGGCCGTACTCCTCTTTCGTCATACGTCAACTCATTCAACTCAAGATATAACGACGATTGATGCAGGTGGAGTTGTGGTCACACCCGGCCTGGTTGATTCCCATACCCATCTGCTTTTCGCAGGAGATCGTGCAGAGGAATTTCACCTGCGACATAGCGGAGTTACCTATGCTGAACTGCTCCAGCAGGGGCGTGGCATACTTACGACAATGTATGCGACACGCGATACTCCTGCAGAAACGCTGAGAGAACTGGCTATCACGCGTCTCGCAACGATGCGCACCTATGGCACGACTACGGTAGAGGTGAAAACGGGCTATGGATTAGATTTCGCTTCCGAAGAGCGCTGCCTACGAATTATTAACGACCTGGCTTCCTCTCAAAAGCAGAACTCCATCCGCATCATACCTACATTTTTAGGCGCACACAGCCTCCCTCCTGAATATAAAGGAAGGCGCGATGCTTATGTTAATCTGGTGGTTGAGCAGATGCTACCAGCATTCGTTGATTTAGCACGCTTCTGTGATGTTTATTGTGAACGAGAGACTTTCACCATAGAAGAGACACGCCGCATACTTACTCGTGCGCAAGAACTGGGCTATCAGCTCAAGATTCACGCGGACCAGCTCAGCCCATCAGGGAGTGCACGTTTAGCAGCAGAGCTTGGTGCAATATCGGCGGATCATCTCGACTATGCTAGCGATGCCGACCTTGATGCACTGCGAGATGCGGGAGTTATTGCAACGCTGTTACCGGGCTGCTCTTATACATTGCGCACTCCCTATCCATCGGCGCGGCGTTTGCTTGATCGAGGTCTCTCTGTCGCACTTGCCACCGATTTTAATCCTGGGACATCCTACAGCGAAAATATGCAGATGATGCTCCAACTCGCCATGTCCACGATGGGCATGACGCTTGAAGAGGCACTCGCGGCGGTAACCATTCAGGGGGCACGAGCACTTGCACTACAGGATGAGGTTGGCAGCATAGAAGTTGGCAAACGCTGTGAGCTGGCATTGTGGTCAATTCAGAATTATCAGGAGATCGGCTATCATTTCGGGGTGAATCTTATTCAGTCCACGCTTATGCTCTGAGGCAATACACAGGACCTGATCTTAATCAGGCTGGATAATTGATGACGCAGCTCCAAGTTTGCGCGAAACTTCTCGCGCATGTTTTACCACCAGGGCACCAATCTTCGCCAGCATTTCATCAGGAATGCGATAGGTTGGACCAATCACATTGATGGCTCCAATGATAGTTCCATGACGATCAAACACTGGTGCCGCGACAGAAGAGACATCCGGCTCAATAGTATGACGGGTGGCTGTATACCCCTCAGGTGATAACTTCCCCTGTATCGCCGCACCAATTGCGGTATTCTCAGCAGGAACCGTCCGTCCTATCCAGGGAGTTGCCTGCACAAGACGAGGGCTGGAGACCTGATCGATATAGAGGACATCTTTTCCTTCAAGGACACCCAGTTGAACACTTTCTTCGCTTTCCTCTGCCAGAGCACGCAGATGTGGTTTCGCAACCTCATAGAGCGACATATTATGGAGAGCGATAAGTCCCAGTTGGATGACCTGGGAGCCGAGATAATAGAGTCGATCCGGTCCCCGTCGAACGAAGCCATACTGCTCAAGCACTTTGAGCAAGCGCGATGTGGTAGATGGTACGAGGTCTGCCTGCCGGGCCAGTTCTTTAAGGGTCATGCCCTGGTTCTGAGTATTAAAACAGGTAAGGAGTTTCAACACGCGCTCAACGGGACCAGTTACCTGTGCCGCGTCCAGAGATTCTCTCAACGGAACTCCTACTCTATCTTCTTTAATATTTTTCTCAATGCCATTGATCCGTCCTATTTTATTCTCAGCATACTGATGATATTTTTGCAGATCATGATTTTTAGAAGATGATGGAAGATCAGTGTGTGAAAATATAGCACACGGGCGGAATTGCGTCAAGGAAACAACGTTAGCTCAATTATTACTACAAAATGGAAGGATTAGGAAGAGGTTGACTGTATCGTAATGAGATCAGAACTTTCTCCACCAAAAGAAAGACAAACAGACGAAAACTCTTCTCGACTAGCAAAAAAAGCATTCTTTTGCCGGAAAGACTTGGAGCATCGCAGAGAACGTAGTACAATGGATAGAAAACTTCTCTCTGTCGCATTTCTCATGCTACATATGAAATTCTCAGTTACTCAACAAAGGTATATATTTACCAATATCAGAAAGGAGAGGCGGGGCTTCTTCCCTCATAAAAATATAGGGATTGCACACCGTCAGTTCTGTGAAAGGCATTATGCATTCTCATTTTCAACCCAGGCGTACACGACATTTTCTGATCGTGTTTTCTCTGCTGAGCACGCTTCTTATGATTTTGAGTGCGTGCAATAGCAATACGGCATCATCCACAAGCAAATAACAAGAAATTGCTCTTACCCAATGTTGGCATAAATGATCTTGGTACGCTCGATCCCGCAACAGGACCGGATATAAATTCGGCAGTCACTATGAATATGATCTATAGTGGACTGGTGAGAAGCGATGAAAATCTGAAAGTAATTCCCGACCAGGCAACATGGCAACTCTCAAATGATAATAAAGTGTATACCTTCCAGATCAATCCCGCTGTGACTTTTTCTGATGGCACGCCTGTAACCGCACAATCCTATATCTATACCTGGACGCGCGCTCTATTGCCCGAAGTTGCTTCCCCAGACGCTGCCACCCTGGAAGCCCCTATCACAGGTGCCAGCGCTGTGAGCAACGGCAAGGCAACCAGCATTACAGGCTTAAAGGCGCTAGACGCATATACTCTCCAGGTGACGTTGGCACAACCAACACCTTACTTCCTGGCAACACTTGACCAATTCGCTCTTTTTCCCCTTAAATCAAAAAGTGATTGAGCGCTATGGACAAAAAAACTGGACACAGTATGCAGCAACGGCAGGTGTAGGAACAGGCCCATTCGAGATCAAAACCTGGGAGCATGACGTTCAGATGATCCTCACGCCTAATCCATACTATTATGGAAAAAAGACTAGCCCTGACGGAAGTAGATATGATCTTCGTCAATGACCCTGCGACCGCATATCAATTCTATCGTGCAGGACATTTTAGTTCATGTGGAATATTGCCCACCCGATCTATTGGCGGCGAAAGGCTCCAGCGGCTTCATGCAGATGCCACTCTTGCAGACAGATACACTCTTCTTCGATACAAGCCAGCCTCCTTTCAATAATGCAACGGTACGACAGGCATTTGCTTACGCCACGGATAAAACAACGCTGGCAGACTGGTACCTTTAAGAATTCCGTCGCGCCAGCTTCTACTCTCCTGCCACCCGGCATGCCTGGCTATCAACCTGACTATACGGGAATACAATTCGACAGGCAAAAAGCAAAGGATCTTTTCCAATCGGTCTATCCTCCCAATATGAGTAAAGTTCCTTCGATCACCTTCTCTTATCCAAGCTCCCTGATAAGCTGCAAGCGAAGCCCAGGCATTGCAGCAAATGTGGCAGAACGCTCTGCAAATCCCGATTGGCTTAAGGTCGATGGAAACAAATGCCTATTTTGATGAGGCACAAAAACATCTGATCCAGTTTGGTTTTACCCAATGGAGCGCCGACTTACCCTGATCCCTATGCCCTCCTGCCCACAAATGCTCTTTCAACAGCAAGCGTGAATAATGGTCAATGGAGCAATTCCACCTTTGATCAGATACTGCAACAGGCAGAACAGAGCACAGGCAACGCTCGTCTCGCTCTCTATGACCAGGCAGAACAGCTCGCTATTAAAGATGTTGCCTGGTTACCACTGGATCATCCGCAACTCTCCGCCGTCATCCCTCCAAATGTGCATGGGGTGACTCTTAACGGAGCTGGACTGTACTTCGGCGATTGGTCCGGCGTCTATCTCTCATAGTATCCGGCCTGTTCCTCCCTATCAGATGTCGAGAGGAACAGGTTTTACAGTAATTTTACACTTTACTGACATCTTTTTATGTCTATGCTATTAAAATATATTATGTTGGTGATCTTTTACATGATTTACCGTCACTAGCTGGAGGCATTACACACTGCGAACTCTTTTTTCTCACCTGTTGATGTGTTATCCTTATATTTATATATATGGATAAGTAATTGTAATAGTTTGTCCATTCCTGGAGTAATTCATGAACAAAACAACCATCCGTCCTCAGACCAAACAGCAACGACGTCAGGACCGCCGTGAGGAGATGAAGCGGCAGCAGGAAGTAAAGGTTGCCGGGAAAAAAAGACGTATCATTACCGCTATCATCTCAGTTCTTGTCGTAGCAGCTCTTGGGGCTACCATCTATTTCCTGTCACAACGGAGCGCCACCAGCGATAATCCAAACTATCCGGCCGTTGACGGTATCGCCTGTCAGAGCACTGAGCAACTGGCATATCATATCCATGCACATCTTACTATGTATGTGAATGGGCAACCATTTGCATTGCCAGCAAACGTGGGTATCGCCAGCGATCAGTCCTGCTACTACTGGTTACATACTCACGATTCTACCGGCGTGATTCACATCGAGTCACCTACCCAGAAAACCTATACGCTCGGCGAATTTTTTCACGAATGGAGCACGCGCTTTCCACAGATCCAGTACCCAACAGAGTTAGATAGCACAGCAGGTTGGCAGGTCTATGTGAATGGCAAAGCGTATACTGGAGATTTCCATAAGATTACGCTGCAAGAACATACGCTCATTACGCTGGCCTATAATTCACCCGGTATCAAGCCGGATACGACCTACGCATGGCAGGGACTTTAACGTTCCCGTTTCTTGAAATCTCACAACATGAGATGCCTCGAAATTTCAGGAATGAGAAAAAATGAAGAGGGTTTCCTATTTCTTCTGGGAAAACCCTCTTTATTTCACTTGAGAAAGAAATGATGTATACTGAAAAGACTTACAACTCGCATAAAAAAACAGTTTTGCGCATTCCCAATGTTCGAAAGGATCACCGATAATGGTAAAGACAGCACAGGATACCATACAAGAACGTATTGAGATCGTCGATCAACCTGAAGAAACCTCTGAGGGTCAGGGGTTGAGCAGTTGGTTGCTCATTCCAGTCGTACTGGCAGTCGCCATAGGTATTTTTTTTGTAGTAAGCCGTCTTCTTAGCAAAGAAGCATAATCTACCCTTCTACTTACGCAAAAGAACATAGATATCTATTCGTAGTTTCTATGCTCTTTCATCTTTCACTCACACAATAAACAATTTAAACCCATTTTCATCTGAAATGGGTTTCCTATCTTTTGCATATAAAGTTACCTTAAATTATGGCAGAAACATGATGGCAGCTTAATCTTGGCTTAACAGTATCTTAAATATCCTCCTGTATACTGCTCTATACAGGCAGATACTCATCTCAAGCAGTAACCATTCCTGTGTTTCACCTTCATCATTAGATTGTGTCTTGGCCAAATCGTAATCGTCTTCCCTGGATCAGGAATTACCTGCTGTCCAGGTACCAGTTCAAAGATGACGCGCTGCGCAAACGTTGCTAGCATCAAGTGACCTTCCATCAGCGCGAAGTGATTGCCGATACAGATGCGCGGACCAGCTCCAAAGGGGATATAGGCTAGCCGTGGAAGCTTTTTCTCATTCTCAGGCGTGAAACGCTCAGGATCAAACCTGTCAGGATCGGGGAAGTATTCTGCCTTGCGATGCAGAGTATAAGGCGACATAATCACTGTCTGCCCTTTGCGGATAGGATAACCAGCGATCTCTTGATCGCGTAGTGCAACACGTACGATAGCATACGCAGGTGGATAGAGACGCATGGTCTCCTTGAATACTTGCAAAGTATAAGGGAGCTGAACCAGATCGGAATAGGTCGGTGTTCTTCCCTTAAGCACAGAGTCAATCTCCTGCTGCATCTTTTCGTAGATGTCTGGATGAGTTGCGAGCACATACCAGGCCCAGGTGAGTGCTGTAGCGGTGGTTTCATGACCTGCTGCAAATAGAATCAGTGCTTCGTCGCCAATCTGTTCATCAGTCATACGACTCCCGTCCTCTGCCTGTGCATTCAGTAAAATGGAGAGAAAGTCACCTCGTTCCTCAGAGCTGACCTGTCGTTCATCAATCATTTGCTGAATTCTGCTTCTCAGCACAGCGATAGCGCGTTTCGTACAAAAGTTGCGCGGCGTGGGCCAGTTAAAGGGAACAGAGAAGAGCTTCGAGAGTGTATGATTAATATGTTCAAGTATTGTAGTCATCGCTGCACCGAGTTCATCGGCTTCCGTGAAGACATTGGCATCGAAGAGAATTTTCCCGACAATACTCATGGTCACGCGCGTCATCTCATGCCCGATATCAATAATCGCATCATCCTTCCACTCGCTCTGTGCCTGTTCACTATAAGCTCCCATGGCTGCTGCATAAGCAATGATATTGCGTGGCTGAAAAGATGGCGCGATCAGCTTCCGCTGGTGGCGATGAAAATCTCCCTCGCTGATAAACAGACCATTGCCAAGAGTTGGTCGAAAGGCATTATGCTGGGACTCTCCCTTATCAAAGTCATAGGCATGCTCCACAAGGACACTATGGACCAATGCTGGCGAATTGACCAGAATGCCTGGGAAAGGACCAAAATGCAGCATTCCAATGTCACCACATTCACGTGCAATACGCAAGAAAAGACCCAGACGATCTCGTTTGAATTCAAACAGGTTGCCGACAAAAGGTAAATGCTTGATTGCAGGAATAGGTTTTTCCTGCTTGTCCGTCACTATCGTTGCCATGATTAGACTCCGTTCTATAAAAAAACGTGCCACTATTGAGCCGTTTTTCCACCATCAATAGCAAGAACCTGCCCGGTAATATAGCTGGCAGCTGCTGAGGCGAGAAAGAGGACAGATGGAGCCAGTTCGCCCGGCTGACCGATTCGTCTCATTGGCATCGTAGCGGCAACGTGGGCTTCTGCACGATCTAAAATAGCTTCAGTCATTCGAGTCCTGAACATACCCGGTGCAACGCAATTAACACGGATGCCTCGTGTCGCCCACTCTATAGCAAGGGCACGCGTGAGATTAACAACAGCAGCTTTACTGGCGTTGTATCCGACAGTATTCAACTGACCACCGCTTAGTCCAGCAATGGAGGCGACATTGACAATCGCACCTTGCTGCCGTTCAAGCATATGACGCCCTACGCTCTGAGACATCAAAAATGTACCGGTAATATTTGCCCCCACAACTTGATGCCAACGCTCTAGAGGCATATCTTCGGCAGGTGCACCCCAGGTTAAGCCTGCATTATTCACCAGAACATCGATTTTCCCCGCCTGCTCAATGCCTTGCTGAACGGTCTGTTCAACGGAGGTAGCATCGGCGACATCACACACAAACGTATGTACCATCACGCCTTGCTCTTTTAATGTATGCGCAGCTTCTGCTAACCACTGTTCGCGGCGAGCAGTAATAATCACGGTTGCACCTGCGTTTCCAAATGCCTGAGCAATCTCCAAACCAAGACCGCGTGATCCACCCGTCACCATAACCACTTCACCCGAAAAATTGAAGGTCACATTACTCATCTGAGCGCCTCTTCATCTATTTCATCGATACACTTTTACAGTTACACCTCATATTACCACCAATTTTTACTAAAAAGGGAGGTTCGACCGGAATTTCTTCAGCTTGCACGCATACGTTTTAGCATGCTATGATCACTATAACGAGGTTTTTCGATGGTCACGAGAAACACAACCATACAATTTAATATAAGTAACGATGACAGGAAACGGCTGGAGTCGCTTCCCTGGGGAGAGCCGTTGGAAAATTGGCTAGCAGCCGGAGTACAATTGTTGCTTGTACGCCGGGGCGAATCTCGTCACCCGGTCGTCTTTGTCGAGTGCGATGGAGTTCGTTATGCAATCAAGGAGACGACTCCTCACATGGCCGAACGGGAGATACGCAACTTGTATGAGATTGAGCATCGCGGAATACCTGCGCTCAGTCCCAGTGGTAGTGTTATTGTGCCTGCGCCGCCGATTGGACTCGATGTTTCCAGTCTTGGAGGAATTAAACAATACATCAGCGGAGACCGTGGCTATACTATCACGCGCCTGGCTCCTCGTGTCATTCCCCATGTGATGCTTTATCGTCTACCTTTTAATAAGCGCACCAAGCAACGATTGCTCTCAGCGGTTGCCGTGTTCATGATTGAGTTGCATGAACATGGCGTCTACTGGGGAGACCCTTCACTTGCTAATGCATTGATCCGTATTGATGGACGACGCATCCTGGCGATTATGGCCGATGCGGAGACATCGGAACTGTTTCCGGGACCAGTCAGCGAAGGCCTGCGTGAGCAGGATCTCGCGCTCTTTGGCGAATCGCTGGCATGGCAGGCTGAAGATCTACGCCAGGCACGAGGGTTACCTGAAGATGTGCAGGTACTGGACGATAAAGATTTTCGCTACTTTGAGCGTCGCTATCGTGCCCTTAGAAGAGAGCATGCACGCGTGGCTGCTACACCCCATTTTACCACTCTTTATCAGGCAAATCAGTTTCTGCAAGGGCTTAATCGCCTGGGCTTCTCTCTACTCACGATGAGTGGGCATACACTGCAACATGTCACCACCGTCTTGCCTGGATGGTACCAGCGGCAAATCTATCAATTGCTGCATATTCATGTGCCGCGTATCTATGCTCGTCGCTTCTACAATTTGATTCTCGGCCATCAGGCGATTATGAGCCAACACGAGCAACGCGATGTAACCCTGGAAGAAGCTGCCGAGGACTGGTACACACATTACCATTTACCCGCTATTCTGCTACTACGTCGCCAACTGACCAGTGATCAGGATCCTATGCAGGCATATTTTGCCGTGATGCAACACAAGTGGAACATGAGCAAAAAAGCTGGTTATGAAATTCCACTGGAAGATGCGATTCTAGACTGGTCGATGCAGCAGGCCGATACGGGAAAGTTGGGTGCTGTTGATCCAGCTGCGGTTGCTACATGGTGGCGCGAACGTGAACCAGTCGCGGGTGTTCTGGAACCTCAGATGCTTCCCAGTGAGGATCTGGAACCGCTCTTATCAACCGATGAAAGGCCGCTTGTGCGTCTGAATCAGCCGGAGTTAGAGCAGAAACTACCTGATATTTTGGGAAATAGTCAGCAAGGGAATGAACAATAAGCGATCTATTAAGCGCGGTAAAGTTGATTTCTACCCGGCTGCCTTTTTCGATAGTTCAGGCTTTTCGAGTAGTCGGTAATCCCCAACCTGTTGCCAAAGGGATCCTCGAATTCTGCCGCCAGTCCTGTGTTGATCTCATAGGGTTCAGAGAGGAAAACAACACCCTTTCTCCTTCAATATGGTATAGGTTGCTTGTACGTCATCTACCTCAAACAGGATTGAAGGTCTGGTATTGGGATGATTTCTGAGGATGATAGCGGGTTCCTCTTCTCCGACGCGAAAGGCAAGTAAGCCATAGGAAGAGAAGTCGAACTTCACGGAAAGGCCCAGGACATTGTGGTGAAATTCATGGCCTTTTTCGAGGTCGTTGGCAGGTAAGAAAAAGTTGTCGTAGTTTTTTAACATGTGCAGCAATTCCTTTTTTTAATTGCACTGAAAAAAGGCACTGACGCGGTAGGGATGTACGTGCGTCTTTTCCGAATTTGTTGACAAGAGCGAGTGACACCTCTGCCGGACGCGAATAAATTGAGTACTACTCTTCGGTGCCGATCCCCTCGTCGCCTGCATCGTCATCGTCTTCGACTTCTTCGATCTCGCCGCCTTTGAAGGTGATGATGTTGCTGCGGATCTGTTCTTCGATAGCCGAGGCGACATCGCTGTTCTGGCGCAGGAACTCTTTGGCGTTCTCACGGCCCTGACCGAGACGGATATCGCCGACGGTGAACCATGCACCACTCTTCTTGACCAGGCCCATCTCCAGACCAAGATCGATCAACCACCCTCGCGCGAAATACCCTCGCTATACATGATGTCAAACTCGGCAGTTTTGAATGGAGGCGCAACCTTGTTTTTTACCACACGCACGCGCGTACGATTGCCCATGACATCCTGCCCCTGCTTAATTAAATCGGTACGACGAATGTCGAGGCGCACGGATGCATAGAATTTGAGGGCTTTACCACCAGCAGTCACTTCCGGATTGCCGAACATGACGCCGATCTTCTCACGCAACTGGTTGGTAAAGATGACGGAAGTATTAGAGGTGCTGATCGCACCAGTCAACTTACGCAAAGCCTGACTCATCAAACGTGCCTGTAGAGCCGACATGGGAATCGCCCATCTCGCCTTCGATTTCGGCACGTGGCACAAGGGCAGCGACCGAGTCAATGACGATGACATCAAGTGCGTTGCTGCGTACCAGGGAATCGACGATCTCCAGTGCCTGCTCACCGGTATCCGGCTGCGAGACCAGCAGGTTATTGGTATCGACGCCACAACGAGCTAGCATAGATGGGATCAAGAGCATGCTCTGCATCAACAAAGGCAGCATAACCACCCGCACGTTGTACATTGGCAATAATATGCTGGCAGAGCGTTGTTTTACCGGAGGATTCTGGACCATAGATTTCCGTAATACGTCCGCGCGGAATACCGCCGACGCCCAATGCCAGATCTAGAGCAATCGAGCCAGTAGGGATAGCTTCAACCTGCACTTTCGCAGCCTCTCCCAACTTCATGATCGCGCCTTTGCCAAAGCGGCGTTCGATCTGTGCAAGTGCCAGGTCTATAGCCTTCTCACGCTCGGTCATGGCTGCATTGGTGGTACCATTGCGATCTACTGAAGCGGCTTTCTCTTTTTTACTACTCATTCGCATTGTTCAACAGGGCGTAAGGTGAGATTGTGCTGCAACCATCCCGTCTACCCCGCATTCCTCCTTTTATGATGCTCTAAAAGGTTTGCAATTGTCAATCAATTCTTGTTTACACATGGCAACAGGAATACGATGCCAGATGTTCTTCGCTTGCCATGCGCATTTTCTTATCTACGCACCTATTCTTTGGCAGGGACGAAAAACCGGAAATCAATCAGGAAAATCCTGGTACTGAAATGCTCTCCCCCGGCTATTCCTCAAAGTAGAACAAGAGTACCATAATTAGCTCTACATGTCAAGCAAAAAAAGCATCAATTGGTGTAGGATTATAAATCGCGCCCCTCTATGACACACATGGGTACATGGTCCGTGGGCGCGATAAATCTTGCCCCTACAATTACCAATTACAATTCAGGTTACATATCGCGGCGTCCTTCGATGGCGCGGCTGAGTGTTCCTTCGTCGGCATATTCCAGATCACCACCAATCGGCAGGCCACGTGCCAGAGTCGTCAGGCGTAGATCTGGGTAGAGAGAGCTTTCCCTTGATGTCCTTTTTAATGGAATCAGCCGTATAATCGCCTTCAAAGCCTGGATTTGTTGCCAGAATGACCTCGCGGATCTTGCCAGTCTCCAGGCGGCGCAGGAGTTCGTCGATACGTATATCTTTGTGGCCGATACCATTCATGGGAGAGAGTGCGCCGTGGAGCACGTGATAAAGTCCTTTGTAGGCCCCTGTCTTCTCCAGAGCCAGCACATCGAGAGGCTCCTCCACCACACAGATAGCTTCCTGATCACGAGCTGGATTGCTGCAGATCGGACAGGGATCGGTCTCCGTAATATTGAAACAGCGCGAACAAAAGATGATGCTCTCTTTGACGCGCACGATCGCATCGGCCAGGCGTGTGCCTGGTCGCTGGGACTACGTAACACAAAAAAGGCGAGACGTTGTGCCGTTTTGACGCCGACACCTGGCAGCTTCGAGAACTCCTCAATCAAAGCCGCCACTGGTGGTGCAATATCACTCATTTTTTTAGAACAGTCCAGGTATCCTCATACCACCTGTGGCACTGTTGACAAGCTTCTGCTGCGCGTCTGTTGCCTTATCAAAGGCATCCTTGGCAGCGGCTTTCACCATCACCTCCAGATCGATAATGTCTTCCGCACTAAACGCTTCAGGATCAATCTTGACGCTGGTGATCTCAAACTTTCCGCTCATGGTGATTGTTACCGCACCACCACCAGCGGTTCCGGTAAAATCAGTAGCTTCCAGCTCTTCCTGCATCTTAACCAGTTTTTGTTGCATCTTCTGCACTTCACGCATATTAAAACCCATGATCGTCACCTCTCCTTACTTCAAATGAACATCTTTGATATCTGCTTTAAACATCCGCACAACTTCCTGGACGACCGGATCATGCTTTGCCTTTTTCGCAACGAATTCCTGGCGCGTTGTGACGTTCTCTTTCTTTTCCAGAGGCGAGCTATCCTCTGCTCCTGTACTGGCGATACTACTATTCTCTCTCACATAGGATTTCTGGCAAGTGCCGATGCTTGCCCATGTATGGGTATTGGGCCAGAAGGGTCACTTGCTGATGAGAGTATCAGGCTTTTGTGGCGTTACCGTTCTCTGATTCTCCTGTCGTTGCGGCTCTGTTCTGGATGGCGCTACCACATCCTGTGAAACGGGACGCTCAAGATGTGCTGAACGTGTTGGCGATGATGGTGGTGCCGAGCTTGCCGCACGATTACTTATCGAAGGTGGCGCAGGCGGAGGAATTACGGGCGGCAAAATAGTACCACCCGCACTTCCTGGTGGCAGCAGACGCATGCCACATTCTCGTCCCAACTCGATCTTGAGCGCCCACTCAATCAGATCCTGATCCTCCTTTTTTTGCAACGCCGTATAATGAAATTCAGCATTTGCGATGATGATTACGATAGGCATTCTTCCGTTCCCTCTATACGTACAACGTTACATCCATTCAAGAAGTGCTGCAATCCTTGCCCCCCTCTTTTTGGATCTTACACGTCGCTTTATGTTTCCCAATGCTCTTTCACATCTTCCACTGTTAAGGTTGGAGCTGTATCCTCATTCCGCTCAGGAGCGACAATCATTCGGGTATGACAGAGTTCGATCAGGAGGCTTCTGTAGCAGCCTGAGGTGCTGGAATCTCCTCTTCTTCATCTATGTAGGATAATGCTTCCCAATCAGGCAGACTCTTCCGTCATTCTTTGCAACCATCTCCTCTTGAGGTACAGGTGATGGTGCTGGTTTTGCAGGTACCGATGGTGACAAGGGTTCAGGTGAAATGGGTGGTGCGCATTGTCCTGGTGATGCCGGAGGTTGTGGATACAGGCGATTGTGCTGCAGACGGTGCGAGCGGGTGGCAGTTGGTGAAGCAAGGGGTGCGTTGTCAGTACCTGGCTCCCTACCGATGTCGTGACGATGGTGAAGCAGATTGACCATTCTGAGTACGGCGATGCAAGGCGATAGAGTTCAACAGCGCCAGTTCCAGGCCAAGTTGTGGAGTTCCTTGATTTTTCTGGACCAGCTCATTTTGCGCAAAGATACGTGCGCACTCGGTCAGTTCCTCCAGAGCAAACAGATCGGCGGTCTGCTTAATTTCGTTCACTTCGTCTACAGTTCCATCGATGATCGCGGCAATATCGGCACCCGCTTTGGTCAGCATCATGGCACGCCAGAACTCCGCCACCTGGTTATTGACCTGGCGTAGATCGGCACCCGCTTCGACGAGTTCGTTGATCAAGTGCAGGCCACCTGCACTATCCAGTGTGTGCTATATGAAAAATAAACTTCTGAATGGCGCGTGGATCAGCCACGCCAAGCATCGCCTGCACCTGAGGCAGAGTGACATGCTGGCCGGCATATGCTATTGCCTGGTCAAGTAGGCTTAATGCGTCACGCATGCCACCTGCGGCGGCACGTGCGATCAGAGCTGCGGCACTCTGCTCAAGCTCGACCTGCTCCTGTTTAGCAATGAAGTCCAGGTGCTTGACGATCTGCTGGGTCGTGATGCGTTTAAAGTCGAAGCGCTGACAACGCGAGAGAACGGTGGGAAGCATCTTATGAACATCGGTCGTGGCCATCACAAAAATAGCATGTGGTGGAGGCTCTTCCAATGTTTTGAGCAAAGCATTAAAGGCTTCGGTCGTGAGCATATGCGCTTCGTCGAGGATGTAGACCTTGTACTTGCCAGTTGTGGGCGGCATCATGACCTTCTCACGCAGGTCACGGATGCTATCGATACCACGATTGGAAGCGGCGTCGATCTCGATCACATTAAATGAGTTGCCGATAGTGATCTGGCGACATTGTTCACAGGTATTGCATGGCTCACCATTTTTCGTGTTGGGGCAATTGATCGTTTTGGCAAGGAGGCGTGCGGTACTGGTTTTGCCGGTACCACGTGGACCGGTAAAGAGGTATGCATGAGCCAATGTGCCTTCATGCAACGCATTTTTGAGTGTCTGGATGATAGGTTCCTGACCAACCAGGTCAGAGAACGTTTGAGAGCGCCATTTGCGATAGAGCGATTGTGAGGCCATATTCAACAACTCCCGCCTATAGTATCTTCAAGACGGGGTACAAACCGACCCCTGAATGATGTAAAAAGACAACAAAAAACCGATTTTCGCCCGGCCCTGCCGGTCAGCGTAATCAGGCGACCCTGCGGCACCCAGAGCGGTCCATTTACCGTTGCTTCCGCAAAGATCTGGCGGGGTTCATAGACATCTGCCGCGCAAGACCCAATTACGCCGACCGACAGGGCCGGAAGAAAACCGGCTCGTTAGATTAGAACATTTATTCCTTCACGGAACAAATTTATTATACTCCTCTTCTCGTCCCTCTGTCAAGCCAGATATTTGCCAATTAAAAGATTATATTTCTCTTTTGTCTTCAGCAGAAATAGCTGTACGGTCGGTAATGATCGAGGTTGCCAGAGCAGTGAGCACAATCACAGCTTACATGAGAGCGATCCGCTGGAATTTTGCTGGCGACCTCCTGCAGGATACGCTGAGCATTGGCAACATTGGCACTGAGGTTGCCGATCACCATCTCGACGGTGACGGGTTCTTCGCTCTCGTGCCAGCTATCGTAATCAGTGGCGCAGGCGATAGTTGCATAACAGATCTCAGCCTCACGTGCCAGTTTTGCTTCTGGCAAGGCCGTCATGCCGATGATATCCATGCCCAGTTTGCGATAGACGCTGGACTCAGCTTTCGTGGAGAAGAGCGGACCTTCCATACAGACATAGGTTCCACCCTCATGTACTTTGACATCGAAAGTTGCTGAGCGGAGTCGAGCAGAAGTTTGCTCAGCGTCGGGCAGAAGGGGTCTGCGAAGGTGCAGTGCACAACAATGACCCTGCTCAAAGAAGCTATTGACGCGGCTTTTGGTGCGATCAAAGAGCTGATCGGGAATAACCAGGTCACGGGGCGCGATATCCTCGCGCAGGCTCCCCACGGCGCTGACGGAGATAATCCATTGCACGCCAAGGCTTTTCAAGGCCCAGATATTGGCACGGGCAGGAATATCGGTCGGGCTGATGCGATGACCGCGCCCATGACGGGGCAAAAAGGCCATCGAAACGCCGGAGACGTTGCCGATGGTAATAACATCGCTCGGATCCCCAAATGGCGTGGAGACACGAACCTCTTCGACCTCTGTCATCTGTTCCATACGGTAGAGGCCACTACCGCCGATTACACCTATTGTTGCCTGTGGCATGCAATGAACTCCTTATGAGGACGGATTGATAAATCACGGGACGCGATCAATCGGGTCCTCGGTAGGCGACGTGATCGCAGGTCCATAATGTTTTAATTCTGATATATCGCCGCTTACCCGCCTTCAATACTGCACCGTCGACTGGCAGGCAACACGAAAATTGAAATCGGTGATGCGCTCTGGTTCACTTGACTCGCCTTGAGGAAACCAGGTCACGCCGCCTTCTTTGATAAGAGTTCGGGCGCGGTTATTGCTCGTCTCCATCTTTGCATCAACCAGAACTTCAACGATGTTCTTTGGCTTCGCTCATAGGATAATCGGGAATATCGGTCGGCAGTTTGCGCTCGGAAAATTGGCGAATAAAGGCTTCCTCAGCCTCCTGGGCGGCTGTAGCATCATGAAACTCGGTGACGATCTCACGCGCCATACGTCGTTTGACATCGCGCGGATTGAGGGTTCCCTCAGCCATTTTGCGCTCAAACTCGTCCAGTTCAGCATCATCGATATCGGTCAGCGCCTCAAAGTAGGTACGCATCGTCTGATCAGGAAGCGACATCAGCTTTCCATACATATCGTTTGCAGGAGCAGTGATCGCAATATAGTTATCGAGCGACTTGCCCATCTTCTTGACACCATCCAGGCCCACGATCAGATTGACCGTCAGAATTTGCTGCGGCAGGTTGACCAAAGATGGGTTGCAGTTCGCGCCCGACCAGCAGATTAAAGGTCTGATCGGTGCCGCCAATCTCGACATCAGCATGCAGTGCAACCGAGTCGTAGCCTTGCAGTAGCGGATACATAAACTCGGACAGGTAGATCTCGACGCCACCCTTGTAACGCTTGGAGAAATCATCCCGCTCCAGCATCTGCGCCACCGTTTTATAGCCAAGCAGTTTGATAGCATCGGCCAGCGTAAACGTATCGAACCATTCGCTCTGTCTGCGCACCTCGGTCTGCTCTCTATCCACAATTCTAAAGAACTGATCGAGATAGGAGTGGGCATTGGAGTTTACCTGCTCAGGTGTCAATGGTTTGCGAGCTTCATCACGACCGCTAGGATCACCAAGGCGAGCCGTCCAATCGCCGATCAAAACAATAACCTTATGGCCCATACGCTGAAACTGGCGCAGTTTACGGAATACGACGGCGTGGCCGATCGTCAGATCATAATGTGTTGGATCAACGCCCAGTTTCACGCGTAGTGGTTCACCTTTATTGCCCTCAACCAGCAGACGGCGCAGGTCGGCCTCTTTTTCCACCTGTGCAACGCCGCGTGTCAAAAGGTAGTCGATATCTTTAGAAGTTGGTTGTGGTTTCACGATCACCGCTCATCTCCCCAATAGCTTATAATTTCGAATTGTTGGGAGCATTGTAGCAGAATATGAGGTCGTCGTCGAGAGGTAGAGGCCGCGTTCGCGATGCACAATTCTTTGTGTGCATCGCGAACGCGGCCTCTACCTGATCATTGAACATTCTGCCTCGATAAATTTTACGGGATTAACCGCCCTGCCCCGTAGTATGCTCTGGCTCTACGACGATGACGACACGTTCGTCACCAGGCTGATGCCAGGGATAGACATCCTGGTTAAGATATTTCTTTGCCATCGAGTTGATAAATTTGTTATCCGGGTCTTCATCAATACGTACCACCTTGCCACGAATCTCAAGATAACGATATGGATTTGCTGGATCGACAATCGAAAGAGCAACACGCGGCTCACGTTGCAGATTATGGTACTTCTGGCGACCTTTCGTCTGACTGAAAAGGACATGGCTTCCATCCCAACCAAACCATACAGGATTATTTTGTGGCTCACCCTTTGGTCCAATAGTAGCAACATGGACTAAAGCGTTCGATTGCAACAGATCGGCATACTTTTCTGGAATAACTGACATGTAGCTATTCTCTCCTTATATAGATATTCGGTACAGTAGTTGCTCTCAAAAAGCTGATCCTCTTCTATTCATTCAGCTAGCAATGAAGTTTCTTCTACTAGTATAGAGAACCTCCTTACTCTATTCTCATATTCCAATATATCAATGCATTTCCGCCTCGGTTCCCAAATATCCTAAACTCGGCCTCATATGCAGAGGCATTCGCATAACGATAATACATGATAGGGTGAGCTATCAAATTTTCTAACATTCCTCTTACACTTTGCATACGTTACTCTAACACACCAGAGAGTATAGTATCTACAGAGAAAAGAAATCACGATACAAACAAACGAACGAGGTCTGAGTAGACCCGTTCGATACTTCAACAACAAAAGAAAAGGAGATTTTACAATGGCAAACATTACACGTTACAATCCATTCAACGATGTTGTTTCTCTGCGTGAGGCCATGGATCGTCTCTTTGAGGATAGCGTCATTTCACCTCGTGCCAGGTCTTGGAGGATCGTGGCATCGCGGTAAATCTGTATGAAACGGCTGAAGGTTTTACCTTGCAGATACCAATGCCTGGAGTGAACGCAGACGATGTTGAGATCACGGTCCAGCAGGATACGCTGAGCCTGAAGTGGCAGACGAAGGTTCAGGCTTCCCGAAGGCGCGACTGTACATTGGAATGGGTTCCAGAGCGGCCAGTTCCAGCAGGCATTTACGCTGCCAGCTCCTATCAATGCTGATCGTGTTGAGGCTCATTATAACGAAGGTATTCTCACTCTGACACTACCAAAAGCTGAGCATGCAAAAGCTCGCACAGTAAAGGTAAACGCTCACTAGTCTCTTGTGCTCCTCGTCAACGTTTACGCAGGTTGTCTCATTCAGGCAACCTGCGTATTTTTTCACTTTCCTCGATCTTATCAGGCAATGGTACGGCGAAAAACGGGCTTGACGGAGCGATCCAGAAAGATATAGCCAATCGTGATGGCGCTCATAAGAATACCAAAAAGGGGACCGACAAGATGCAGGTTTCGGTATTCCGGTTGCGTTATCAAGTAGAGTTCGTATGCAATCTCCATCGACTCATAGCATGCAGTGAACCAGAAGGCCCAGAATTGGACGGTCCACAGACTATAGACAACGACTAAGCCGAGCAATCCTCCAATCAGTAGAGCGATAAAGTCACGGGAACCGACTGGAGTAAAGAAAAGCAGGCCAAAGCAACTGATAGCTCCCAAAAACTCGAAGCAAGCTAAAGTTGTGATGCCAGAGGGTCGTTCCCGATGTACTATTTTCATGTTATTTCTCTTTTCATCAAAGAAGGTGCAGATTGAATTATCTCAATTCTTCAAATATTATAACAGATGAGCTTGCAGAGAATGCAAAAATTTGTACTCCTGGTGACGGATAATTCCATCACAGAGTTCGCCATGCTAACCGTTTCGTCTATTCATTTGCCTTCCCTCTAAAATAGAACTATAATAGTGTACACGCCAGCAAAGCTAGCAAGAATAAAAACAAAGGCCACAGAGAAGTATGGATGAGACGAAGCAAGAACAGACATCGCCAGATGAAAAAAAACCATTTGTGCAAGTTCCCCATCTTACTGGGCAGGTACCCAAATGGACTGTCTCCATCGGCATTCTGCTTATTGGTATCATCTACTACTTTCTTCCTGAAGAACTGACATTTGGACCCAACTGGGTATTGCTGGCAATTGAGCTTGTTTTTGTCTTGCCTTTGTGGATATTCTGGGTCACGGGTCATATCCTTTCCTACAAAGTTACACGCCGCATGAGTCTTTTACTGCTTGGAGTAGTAACACTGGCATTAGTCATTGGTGTTTTTTTACTCATCACTGACTTATCGGCCTTCACCAGTGGAATCAAACTATTGCGTACCGCCGCATTACTCTGGCTGTTTAATATCCTGGTATTTGCGCTCTGGTATTGGGATACTGATGGGGGTGGTCCACGTAAGCGGCATGAAGCCAATCATAAGGCCAGGACTTGATGTTTCCTCAGCAGGCGAACGGAGAAAGTTGGGCACCAGATTTCTTTGATTACCTCTTTGTAGCCTTTACAGCAGCAACTGCATTCAGTCCAACCGATACCTCTCCGCTTACACGATCGGCAAAAATTTTGATGATGATTGAGGGGATCATTTCGTTGCTGATCGTGGCGATTCTTATTAGTCGGGTTGCGAATATTTTTTAACAAAGTAATTATTTTAATTCATGCATCATTCCAACCACTTATCCTCAATAGTCTGAGCGACCACACAGGCATAGATGGCACCCTGGATACCTGTGCGACGATATTTCTCAAGGCAGCCCGAGAGAACGAGCAGATGCAGTGTCGCGCAAATTCTGGCGTTTGCTGTAGACGGACATACGTAACAGACATTCGGCGGCGATCGCGTTCTCGGTAAGCGGTTGTTCGCGTAGAGATAAGCGTCCAGGGGCCTCAGCATCTGCCGGATAGTCATAGAAGAGACCAGTCTGTTCATCCAGCAGTTCCTGACAGGCGAAATGCATTAAAGCAATAGCCGTCTCCAGGTAGGACTTGCGCCCATGGAGTTCATAGGCATCAAGTAAGGCACGCGTCAACCAGACCTGGTCAGCCAATTGGCCTGGTAGAGCGGGATGTCCATCGATAGCATAGTGATATACACTGCCATCACGATGCATCATATGCTCACATAGACAATCCAGGGCACGCAATGCCATCGTTTCAAGCGAGGGATAATTGCAACAAATGCGCAGCCAACAAGTAGGAAGAGATCATACGGGCATTCCAGGCTGTGTATATTGTTTTATCAACATGCGGAGCTTCACGCGAGGCACGTGAGTAGGGACCGGGCTCATAGTATTCTTCATCGGCACTTTGACTGCCACTAAAGACGCCCACATCCTGCTGCCAGAGGGTCGTATTGATATAGAGGATCAGGCGTTTTGCCAGATCACGCCATTGCTGTTCCTGTGTCTGCTGTGCAGTCAGCGCCAGAAGACGAAGCAGAGCAGCATTCTCTTCGAGCATCTTCTCCGTGTGGGGCGCACTCCAATCGCTTGCCGCCGAATAACGGAAAAAGCCGCCAGCCTCTTTATCCCACAGACCACCGTCACGCATCTGCTCCAGAGAGTAAGATACCATCGCAAGCGCATCGGACTCATCATGCGTGCAAGCATTAAGAGAAGCTCAAATGCCTCTGGATGAGGAAACTTCAGGTGCGGATGAATTGTAAAACCGCCATAATCGGCATCATAGAGATCTCTGAGCACCATGCCAGCTTGAGCGGGGAACTCTTCCAGTGCAGAGCGTTCCTCCTGCAATAATGGACGCAAGTTGGCACCGAAGAGGGTCTGCGTCAATTTGCGCGTGAAACGCTGATCCTGTAGCTCACGCACCTGTTCGGCAATCTCTGAACGATGTTCACTATAATAGCGACGTATATGCCCTAGATAGTACAGCATTTGTTTAGGAGGAACATAGACACCACCCCAGAGGATCTCGCCTTCGGAAGAGAGCAAGACAATACTGGGCCAGCCATTTTGATTATAACGCTGATTGACATCGGGACGCAGGTCGCTATCTACGCGTATTGGAATATAATCATTATTGACAATTGTTATAATACTTGGTTCAGAAAGAGTTGTCTCATCCATAATATGACACCACTGACACCAGAGCGAGGAAATCACTAGAAAGATAGGCTTATCTAAACGGATAGCTTCCTCAAACGCAGCATTTCCCCACGGTTGCCAGTGAATTTTATGAGCTTGATTGGGATGAGGGGAAAAACGAAATAGTTCGGGCAGAGGAGCCGAAGACCACGAATAACTGGGGACCACCTTGCCGCTCATGCTGGACCCTCCTTTGCAGCCTTACGCATCTCAGCACTCAATCTCTCACATTTCAAACGTGTTCTGTTCGTAAGTATACCATAAAATTAGCGGAATATGGATAGAAAATACACACTTTCAAAACATCTCTCAAAATCGGGAGGAAACCGGAAGAAGTTATTCGAGAGAACTAGAGGAAATTAGAAGGATGAATTCTTCCAATGTTGTAATACGCTTTAAGAAATGAAGGAAACTATAGATTTTTTTTGCGGTTTATGCTATCCTGTTAGAGCAATATGTCTTCCATCATAGAAATATACACTTCATTAGTGCGATATACTGCCTAAAGAAGACAGACGGCAAACAGATGATAGAGAAAAGTCATTACGAGAAGAAAACAGGAAGTTATTAGTTACGAAAGAGGAGGTTTGGCCTATTAACAGGGATTTTCGGGGAAATGAGCGTCCACGTGAGACGCGTGTGAACGAGCGTATTCGTGCACGCGAGATACGCTTAATTGATGAGAATGGTGAGATGCTGGGCATTATGCCACCTATGCGTGCTCTTGATCTTGCCCGTGACAGAAATCTTGATCTGGTTGAGGTATCCCCTAATGCGATGCCACCAGTATGTAAGTTGATGGACTACGGTCGCTTCAAGTACGAGCAGGCAAAAAAGGAAAACGAGGCACGCAAAAATCAAAGGACCATTACCCTTAAAGAGATTCGCATGCGCCCACGTACAGATGATCATGATGTAGAAGTTAAGACCCGCAAGATTCAAGAGTTTCTGGCTGAAGGCGATAAGGTGAGGGTGAGCGTGCAGTTCCGAGGAGCTGAGATGCGCCACCCGGATATTGGTCGTAAGTTGCTCGACGAAATTGCAGAAGTATTGAAGGGTACGGCCACCATCGAACGTTCACCGATGATGGAAGGTCGCATGATGTCGATGATCGTCTCTCGTGCTCCTGGCTGGGAACCACCAAAGAAACAGGCTCCCCCGGCGAAACGTGGATACACACACTGCAGCCAGCGAGACGACTGAGGATAGTGAGACAGTTGATGCGACTGAGACTCCTAGCAGCAGACGATGGCAGAGACTCCTGCAGCAGAGACGGCTGAGACTCCGGCACCATAGTACGTTATCTTCACCCTTCCGTACAGTAGACGATAAGTACATATTCTCGCCAAACAGGACGGCAGGGTGTTTCCACGAAAGATAAGACAAGAGAGTGTAGTTTTTCCTGACTACACTCTCATTTTTATTGAAAATTCATAAGTAGTTTTTAAGAACAAAGAACATGACGAACAACCCCTATTTCTATCATGCAATTGACTTTTGCGAATGAGACTACTAAGATTAGAATAATCGTTATAGAGAAAGTTTAGCATTCAGCGCAGCGCTGCAATTGGAGGCCACTGGTGAGTAGATACGATGATCCACGCTGGTATGAGGAACAATATTCCAACCAGCCTGTTCCCAAAAAACCAGCGTATGATGACCTTAACGCGGCCCATCAAGCCGATAACAATGCCTTTCAATGGCCAGACAGCTCAAAGCAAGCCTATACTCTTCAGCAAGAACCTCGCTCACGCCAGATTGTCAGGCAGATTCTTGTCGGAAGCGCCCTTGTGATTATTGCATTTCTGGGTGGCTGGTTTAGCCATCAGTACTTCGGCTACTCAATAGGCGAAAGCAGCCAGTCGCAAAAATATTCCCAACTGTTTCAACAAGCCTGGAACGTCATTGACCAGAACTACGTTGACCGTAAGGCGGTTAACTATCAAAATATGTCCTATGCCGCAATCAACGCTATGGTCTCATCTCTGCATGATAAAGGACATACCTACTTTCTGACCCCTGATCAGTCAAAGGCATTTGATCAAAATGAGAGTGGGAAATTTGTTGGCATCGGCATCACCCTCAGTCAGGATCCCACCAGCAAAAAATTTATTATTAACTCGACAATGGTAAACTCACCTGCTGAAAAAGCTGGCCTGAGGCGCAACGATGTCATTCTCTCAGTCAATGGAACCAGCACACAGGGAAAGACCCTGGATGAAGTGAGTAAACTGATCTCAGGCAATGCCGGCACAACTGTTACTCTGATCATTCAGCATCAGGGAGCGCAACAACCACAGACATTCCATATAGTGCGAGCAGTGATCACGGAACAGAACGTTATTATGCATTACATTGCACAGGACCACATCGCACACATTCAAATTGTGCAATTCGCCGATGGAGTCTCTGAGCAACTAAAAACCTCAATCAATCAAGCAAAAAGTATGGGCGCAAAAAAGATTATTCTTGATCTGCGCAATAATGGTGGCGGTGTGGTGCAGGAAGCGATTAATACGGTAAGCGATTTTGTCAAAAGCGGTAATGTGTATCTGGAAAAGGATAGTAGTGGAAATATAACGCCAGTGTCCGTGACAGGCAAGACGCTCGATACCAAAATTCCGCTTGTAGTGTTGGTGAACGAAAACTCTGCCAGCGCGGCAGAGATCGTGCCAGGTGCGCTCAAGGATAACGGGCGGGCGACACTTATTGGCACACAGACCTTTGGAACAGGCACTGTTATGAACCGTTTCGACCTATCCGATGGCTCGGTATTATGGGTGGGAGTAGACGAATGGCTGACACCAAAAGGTCAGTTTATCCGTAACCAGGGCATTAAGCCCAACATTACGGTGAAGATGCCAACCAATGCCAGTATTCTTACGCCAAACGACGAGAATGTACAGAATATGACACTGCAGCAGATTGACGAATAGCGGAGATTCACAGCTTGTGAGAGGCTATTCAGTATCTGGAACAGGGACATTAGAGGACGCGGCCTGGTAATACTTGCTCGTGGGCATATGCCCAAGCAAAGGCGCAATAAAACGGGTTGCCACCACGACCTTATCCAGGTCCACGCCTGTAGAGATGCCCATGCCATGCAGCATGTAGAGCAGGTCTTCGGTCGCGAGATTGCCAGCGGCACCAGGAGCATAGGGACATCCTCCCAGTCCTCCTGCCGCTGAGTCAACAATGGAAATTCCCATTTGTAGTGCCATCAAAACATTAGCAAGAGCTGTGCCGCGTGTATCATGGAAATGAACAGCGAGACGCTCAACAGAGATACCTTTGGAGAGCAACAATCCAAGCACATCGACGACCTGGTTGGGTGTTGCAACCCCAATAGTATCGCCCAGCGAGAGTTCTTCCACGCCCATCTCTAACAATGCTTGAGCGACCGCGAGTACCTGCTGGGGAGCAACAAAACCCTCATAGGGACAGCCAAAAACGGTAGAGATATAGCCACGCACCGGAATATTTTCGCGCTGTGCCAGTGCTAGCACTGGCCGGAAATTCTCCAGGCTTTCGGCGATAGTGGCATTGATATTATGGCGTGTAAAGCTCTCGCTGGCGGCAGTAAAGACGGAGATTGAGCGCACCCCTGCGGCAAGGGCACGCTCCATGCCCTTGAGATTAGGTACCAGAACGGGATAATGCGTTGTAGGTAAGCGAACAATATTCGTCATGACAGCACTGGCATCGCTGAGTTGAGGAATGGCACGTGGGCTTACAAATGATGTCGCCTCAACAACAGGTAGGCCAGCTTCGGCTAACAGCTGGATAAATCTGAATTTTCTGTTGTGTGGGCACCTGAACATGTTCATTCTGTAAACCATCGCGCGGTCCAACCTCAACGACGCGAACCGATGCTGGAAGTTTGGGAAGGATAGGTGGCATATCAAGCTCCTCTGGAATGAACCCGCTCAGGATCGTCATCGAGGATTCTCATCGCTGGTACGATCTTCCGGTGAGGGCAGGAGACGGATATCGGCTTTTCCACCTTCAAGCAAGGGTGTTGTTTCCTCATGTTTGCGTTGAACGCGAATCTTCGTAATACGTCGTCCACGCGTTGCCAGCACAGTAAAATTCAGATCCTCGAACGACACAGTATCATCGGCAACGGGAATTTTATCAAGTTGGGCATAGACAAAACCACCCAGCGTTTCATAGTCCGAATCGTCCAGGTGTTTACTCATCATCTCGTTAAAATCGTAGATGCTGATTTTGGCATCGAAGATATACTCATCGTCGTTAATCTTCTCATAGAGACTCTCTTCGCGATCATACTCATCCTTAATGTCACCAATGATCTCCTCAACCAGATCTTCAATAGTCACAAGACCAGCGACGGAGCCATATTCGTCGACAACGATGACCATATGCACGCGGTTATGGCGAATCTCGCGCAGGAGATCGTCAAGCTTTTTCGTCTCAGGCACAAAGTACGCGGAACGGACGAGATCGCGAATCTGCACGCTATCATGGTCTTCACGCAACTGTTTCAGCAGATCCTTTGTATAGAGCACACCGATAATCTCATCAACGCCTGTCTCCGCTTCATAGACAGGAATACGCGAGAAACCACCTTGCAGAGCCAGGTCAACGGCCTCTGTCACTTTCATATCGCTTGCCAGAGTGATCATATCAATACGCGGAACCATCACCTCGCGTGCGGTTGTATCCGCAAACTCGAAGATGCTATGAATCATCTCCGTCTCTTCCTCTTCGAGCACGCCTTCCTCTTCACCAACCGTCACCAGCAGACGCAATTCCTCTTCAGTCACAAACGGGCCTTTATGCTTAATCTGCCCACCCAGCATGCGTACAAACAAAGAGGTTATGATGCTGAGAGAACGAACTAAAGGATGCAACACCCAGGCAGCAGCACGAACAGGCTTGACCAGGGCACGTGCCCAGCGTAAAGGACTCTGTACAGCAGCGGTTTTAGGAGTAATCTCGCAAAAAATCAAGACGACAAAGGAGATAAGGATAGTTGCCAGCAGTTCGCCCCAGGTTTCGGAGAAGCGTAGAGCCAGAACCGTTGCCATACTAGAGGCAACGATAACGGCAACACTATTGACGACCAGAATCGTCGAGAGGAAGGTATTCGGTTCAGAGAGCAACTTGCTCAATCTGAATCGCAAGTGGATCGCCTTCCTCCACCAGATTTTTCAGCTTGATGCGACTCACGGAAGTAAGCGCTGTTTCAGCCGCCGAAGCGATGCCACAAAGAATTAAAGTTCCAATCAGAACGGCGAGTTGCAGCCATGCAACCGCATCAAATTGCGGAAGGTGCACGTCAACGCCGACGGCTATACTTGCTAAGCCAGGGCCGTCCATTGAAGCCACTTACTCCTTTTCATCTTTGTCCTGCTCAACTGATGAGTCATCCTGCGTATTCAGCATACGTAACAGGCGAGCGGGAACTCCAACGACCAATGCATCAGGAGGAACATCTCTATTGACGACAGCACCAGAGCCAGTATAGGCACGGGCACCAACGTGACAGGTGCGATGAGAACAGTATCAACACCAATAGAGGCTCCAGCGCCAATCGTTGTACGATGTTTCTGTTTGCCATCAAAGTTAGCAGTAATAGTGCCTGCACCGATGTTGACATGATCGCCAACGGTAGCATCGCCCAGATAGCTAAAATGGTGCATATCCGTTTCCGCGCCAATATACGAATTTTTGACCTCGCCAAAATTGCCCATACGAACACCACGTGCCAGGTGAGCACCAGGGCGACAATGGCTAAAGGGTCCCATGCTTACATCTTCTTCAAAAATGCTTTCTTCCACGACCGAATTGCGCACAACACAACGATCCGCCAGCACGGATTGATAGATGGTAGTAGCAGGGCCAAGGCGGCAATCAGCGCCAATCGTTGTCTTTCCAGTAAGCATCGTCCCTGGAAGAATGACGGTATCGGCGCCGATCTGCACCTCGTCATCAATATACGTTGTTGCGGGATCAATGATGGTGACGCCTGCATACATGTGACGCTCCAGAGTGCGACGACGCAACAATTGTTCGGCTTCCGCCAGTTGCACACGATTATTGATGCCAATCGTCTCATCAAGTGTTCCGCTGACGGTAGCAACAGTACGTTCCTGAGCGGCGGCAATCGCCACGAGATCGGTCAGGTAATATTCGCCGGAAGCGTTGCGTGGCAGGTTCTGTAAAATCGGCCAGAGCCATGCACGATCAAAGCAATAGACGCCAGAATTGACTTCTTTGATACGCAATTGCTCTTCACTTGCACGCTTCACCTCAACGATCTCGCGCACGCGACCACTGCTATCGCGCACCACGCGTCCATAATCGGAAGGTGGCTCTGTATGCGCGGTTAAAAACGTCAGTGTGGCGCGCCTCTGTCAGATGCTCATGCAGAACCTGCGCCAGGATCTCGCTACGGATCAAGGGTGTATCGCCATAACAGACCAGGACCGTCTGTGGCAAGGGTGTGAGTGCATCAATAACAGATTGAGCTGCCAGTACGGCATGACCGGTCCCAAGTTGTTCTTGTTGCAGGGCATAGAGACAACGCTCGCCAAAGGCTGCTTCTATCTGTGCGGCCTCGTGACCAAGCACAACGATGGGACGATGAGTTGAGATGGGAGTAGCAAAGGATGCAAGGGAAGAATCTAAGCAAATACCTTCGATTGCTTTAAGGACATGTCCAAGAAGGGGCATGCCCGCCAGCGGGTGAAGTACCTTTGGCAATTTTGAGCGCATCCGTGTGCCTTTGCCTGCGGCAAGGACGACGGTGGCATATGTATTCATAATAGAATATAAAACCTTTTTTTGTTTCTCTCTATCAGGGGATACAGAATACAAGCGAAGAATTGCTTCTCCGTGAGTTCTCATATGCAGAAGAATGGCTCGGGTGCCAAGATTCGAACTTGGGATCACGGATCCAAAGACCGCCGCCTTACCGCTTGGCCACACCCGAATAGAAGCATCTATTGTTGCAGTTGTGTTCTAACAACGCAATTACTATACACGATGTTGCTAGAGTTGTCAATATGAGAAAATTCGACGTTCTTCAAGTGCAGCGCATTGCGATGAGACCACACGCGTTACCGCTTGACGACCTCAAATAGTGACATGCTATGCTGCATTGCGATCAGCATTTACGACGCGTCATGTAAGTGCTACGCGTTGACGCCTATCCACCGTAAAGAGGATAATATAATTTATGGCAATTAGCTAGAAACACATATAGATCGCACCAGCGCCGATTTTCAGGAAAACACCCTTTACCTCCAGCAACTGCTCGACCAACTCTCGCAACGCGTTCAACAGGTACAGCAAGGAGGGGGCGAGCGACGCGATTGCGAAACATAGCAAACGCAATAAACTGCTGGCACGCGAACGCATTCAACTGTTGTGCGATCCCGATACGCCCTTTCTCGAATTGAGTCCGCTGGCGGCATGGGATATGTATGAGAACGAGGCTCCCTCCGCAGGAATTGTCACGGGCATCGGACTGGTCGAGGGACAGGAATGCATGATTGTCGCGAATGATGCCACCGTCAAGGGCGGCACCTATTATCCTCTGACGGTCAAAAAGCATCTGCGGGCACAGGAGATCGCGGAAGAAAATCACCTGCCCTGCATCTACCTGGTTGATTCTGGCGGAGCATTTTTGCCGCTGCAGGCCGAGGTCTTTCCCGACCGCGATCACTTCGGACGCATCTTCTATAATCAGGCACGTATGTCGAGCCAGCGCATTCCACAGATCGCCGCCGTCATGGGTTCCTGTACTGCTGGTGGAGCATATGTGCCAGCGATGAGCGATGAGACGGTGATTGTGCGCGGCAATGGGACGATCTTCCTGGGAGGCCCACCGCTGGTAAAGCGGCGACGGGCGAAGAGGTTAGCGCGGAAGATCTGGGAGGCGCAGATGTGCATAGCCGGATCTCAGGCGTTACCGATCACTATGCACTCAATGACGAACATGCACTGGCAATCTGCCGCAGCATCGTCTCGCACCTTAATCGCCGCACCTATGTACCCTGGGATATTCGCCCACCTGAACCACCACGCTATGATCCAAACGAACTACTGGGCATCGTCCCTAAAGATAACCGCAAGAGCTACGATGTACGCGAGGTGATTGCTCGTCTGGTTGATAGAAGTGATTTTCATGAGTTTAAAGAACTGTATGGTACAACGGTCGTCTGTGGCTTTGCACGCTTGATGGGCTATCCAGTCGGAATTGTTGCCAACAACGGAATACTTTTCTCTGAGAGCGCGTTGAAAGTGACGCACTTTATTGAATTATGCGGGCAACGACAGACGCCACTGATCTTCCTGCAGAATATTACGGGCTTTATGGTTGGCAGGCAGTACGAAAATGGAGGCATCGCCAAAGATGGTGCGAAGATGGTTATGGCAGTTGCGAATGTGCCAGTGCCACGCTTTACCGTCATCATCGGGGGATCGTTCGGCGCTGGCAATTATGGTATGAGTGGACGCGCCTATTCGCCCGGCAGTTATGGATGTGGCCCAACGCACGCATCTCAGTCATGGGAGGACAACAGGCGGCAATGGTGCTGGCAACGGTACGCAAAGAGAGTATGGCGGCACGTGGTCGCAGCATGACGCAGGAGGAAGAGGCCGCCTTTATGCAACCGATTCTGGATAAGTACGAGGAAGAAGGCAACCCATATTATAGTACAGCGCGTCTGTGGGATGATGGCATTATTGATCCACGCGATACACGCACTGTCCTGGGCTTGGGAATTGCCGCCTCGCTTAACGCACCCATGCCCAATACTCCATTTGGCGTATTTCGCATGTGAAGCACATTGCCATATACCCCAATACATCTGGGTCAGATTTATCGCGCCCACCGTACGGGCCGCGTTTACGACGCCTTCGTGTGCGACGCAAATGGTATTGCCTCACTGTTTATAATCACGTTGATTCCAAGGCTCCTTTCATGAGATACTTGGATGCACGGGAGTGACTTTTACCCGTTCCGTTACCTAATACTCAATTTCAACTTCCAGGCACCTCTGCCATGCGTTGCGGCATAGAGAACACGACCTGAAACTGAGAGAGACAACCATAGACAGCCACACGTGGCAGGCCCGTTGCCGCAGGAACCCACCAGGTGCTTGTTCCTTGCAGCATCAGTACACCGAAGTCGGTCGAGACATAGACGTAGCCTTTCTGGTTATCGTATGCGACACCAGTAATCGGCTGATCGCCCAGGTTGTGGCTGATGTCCTTCCATGTCGCCTTACCTGTTGCAGGATTGTAGGTGACATCAAAGACGTGGCCGGGTGTGGTTGGCGTATAGGCATTGTAACCAGAGAACGAGACGTACGCATGATACGGATTCTCTGGATCCACGGCAATACCACTGACGAAACGTGTCGGTCTGCGCAGATGTATCGATACGTGTGAATGACACACTTGCAGGAGCAGCATTCGCATTTGTCGATATAAAGACGCGACCACGGCGGGTGGCGCTCCAGAGAACATTTGTACTTTCTGGCGCACGAGCAAGTGCAACGACATAGTTCGTAGCAGGAGCATCGCCACCCTTATCAGTGCCGTAGGTGGTTCCGCTGAGATCCTGACCAACTGGAACCCAGTCGCCACAGGGTGCGGTCAAATATGGCACCAGTGAGTTCATTACAGTGCTGCTGAAGGTAGCGCCTGATCCACCGCTATCCTGAGTCCGCCAGACATGCTGCAGACCAACAAACATCGTCTGACTGACTTTGGGATCACCGATCAGCGGCACATAGAACGATGCCGACTCGTTGCTCGCTGTGAGCGGATCAGAGATGTAGTTCCAGCCAGTGGGATCCGTACCATTAAAGTTCACATCAATGCTGGGGCCATAATAGGTATGCATACGAATGTTGGGATTGCCAGCATCAATGACTGATTGACCACCATCACCACCAACCGTCTCGAACCAGCTCGACGGCGTGTTTTTGTAGGCCCACGTACCATTATCCTGTGTGCCACCAATGATATCATTGTTGGGATCTTTTGGATTGAAAGTCAGGCTCTGGAACTGGATCGTTGCCAGCCCATAATTCAAGCTATACAGCGTCGTTGGGAATGGCCGAGAGCCAGAGTTGGCAATCGGCAAGATCTGCCGCACTGGTCAGGCCACGAGTCGGCACAATTGCTTGAAGTATTGACAAAAGAGCCGCTGGTGCGGACCACGCCGCCATCAGAACCAATAATCGCAATATCGGGATTGCTGGGCACAAAGGCAATTGCATGCTGGTCAGGATGCATACCCAGAGGAGGACTCTGCGTATCGTTGGTCATGTCGGTGAAACTGGCACCATCATTGGTTGAACGCTGAACTGCTCGTCCATTGGATGGAGGAGTAGTAGTGAAAATTTCATTATAGGCCATCGAGCCACCAAGCCAGACAGTATCGGGATGTCCAGCAGGCGAGGCAACGAACATATCATATGTACACTGCGTCTCACAGAAATTGTACGATGAGAAGCCAGGCGTGCCAGGTGTCGCATTCGAGAGTTTGATCCAACCAGGATTGCTCGTCCCATTGGTCAAAGTAGCAGCAGGAACGAGTGCATTATCGACGCGATAGAAGTCCGCCGTTCCATCACCAGTATCACCAAGGTAGATACGCAACTGTCCATTGTGCGGTGCAAGTGCGAATTCGGTGCGTGCAGTCGAACTATTCGCAACAGTTCCACCACCAGCGGATGCAAAGACCTGCTCAAACGAGCCGCCATTACTGCGATAGAGACCATAATCGAACACAGAGAAGTACACAACGGATGGCTGACTTGCAGCAACGCCAGTACGGTCAAACAGGATCTTCGAGACGCCACCACGGAAGAAATCTCCGCCAGTGGGTGTAGGAGGATCTACCACATCCGACTCTTTAC
Organism: uncultured Chloroflexia bacterium; assembly: GCA_963731415.1. Taxonomy (GTDB): domain Bacteria; phylum Chloroflexota; class Ktedonobacteria; order Ktedonobacterales; family Ktedonobacteraceae; genus JACDAE01. Next base: position 243,240 of record CAVSVN010000005.1, on the reverse strand, counting down.
TGAAGACCAGATTGAAGGTAGCGCCACCATCAAGTGACTCATAGAGTCCAACCACCGGAGCGCCAGGAGGGGTGAAACGACCACCATTCACAGAGGAGGAACCGTGACGTGCCACCGCAGTACCGATGTAAATATGCTTCGCATTCTTGGGATCAATAGCGATCGATGCAATCGAGCGCTCTTTTGCAGCAGAAACGCTACCAGCCACAAGAAACCAGGATGCGCCATAGTCGGTTGATTTATACATCCCAACACCAGCTTCAGAATCGCCTGATCCATTAGGCTCGCCCGTGCCGACATAGAGTGTTTTGCCAGAAGGATCGGTTGGATCAATCGTAATCGAGCCGATCGCATTAGAGGCAAGGCCATTGGAGGATGCATGCCAGGTCGGGTCGTCGCCAATCCATTCGTCGTCGCCCAGATTCCACCGCCAGCAGCACCAATCCAGACGCGGCAGAACGCAACAGTACAATCATTCGCAACGACAATCGCCGTCACACGACCAGAGTTCGTGGTCGCACGACCCGTATAGGTCACCTGTGGTGCAACGGTATCCTGGATAGGTCCAATCTGCTGCCAGGACTGAGATGCCGCCATCGCAGTGCGTATTGACGCGCAGACTGCCGATTGAGCACAGACTGATAAGAATTTGCATGCATTGATCGTCTGATTATAGCCAACAGAGGTTGCTGGATAGGCCGTATTATCATAGGCTTCCTGACTTGCACCACTAGCATCACCAGCTCCCACCATTGGCCGGACTACCCGGATTACTATCATTATACGCATCATCCTGACCCGCATGTGTACTCAGAAAATGATTAAAATGAGGTTGCACTGGCAATGCAAAAACTGCCGTATGAAATAAAGAACTGATGACCAGCCCTGCTGCTAACACACAACACGACAACAGGAACTGTATATTTGATTTTCAAACGCGATATACTCTTCATGAGCCCCCATTCTTTATGGAAACTGAAATAAGGCATAGTGACTGCTCCAGGTAAAAAATAGAGCAACACATTATACCTGCACAATATATTGAGAGGGGATCTGACCACAATAGGTCAGTAGAAGAAAGACTCCTTTCTTTATAGAATAGATTGTGGATCTATATGCGATATATGCTGAATGAAGTTACTATTGATAGATTTCGCTACTTCTAAGAGAGGTGAAACGACGCAAAACAGAGAAAAAAGCCTCTTGTCATCGTTTTGTCTTAGAGATGGCACCCGACGTAGCACGAATTCGCTTTGTAGCTTTTCGTTAAAGACTCTCAAGCAAACTCTCACATCAATGTGACTCTTTAACAGAGTTCATAACTCTCCATCATCCATAATATATCCATATATAATAATATATAAGCTGGAGAGAAAAAAAGCAAGCTTTACATGACCTCTTTCGTTATATTTCCAGGCATAGAAATATTGCATAGGTAGAAGCAGCCTCTATATTTCAGAGAAGGGTCTTCTATGAGCTTATTTTGTATCATGCTCGTTGCAATGCAGGAGCAATCTGTTGGTAAATAGCGGCATTTGCGTACCCGATCCATGCAATCCCTGTTGTTACATCTAAAGGTGCTGAGAGTAACTGACCACGCTCATTCGTGACGAGGACGCCAGCTTCGCGTGCAATCAGTTCAGTACAGAGATCGTAGGGATGGCAGCAGAGGCCGGGATGCATGAAGCACCAGAGGACGCAGATCAGCGATCCAACGATCATGGCCCATAATCAGTTCATAGAGTTGCCCTCCAGTCGCGATATACTGATCCTCGAAGGACTGCACTTTTCCTTGCTGAACGGGGCCGAGCGCCTGTTCAATCACAGCATCATCGATGGCCGCTAAAAGAGCACGTTTGCCGGGAAAGAAGCGTGTAATTGCGCCATATCCCTGAGCTATGGTTGTAGCCTGTGAAGGACGAGGATGCAAAGGCACATGTTCATGAGTAAGTCGATTATAGCGTTCGGCCTGGACTCCCTGGCCAGCAATCGCCCAGAGCGTATCGCTAAGGTGTTGTTTGACAAGGGGAATTTCAGTTTGTACCGCCAGTTCGATATCAGAGAGATTAGTATCTTCGCCGCGATTGGGAGCCACGCCCGTCAAGATCCAGGCAGGTCGTTTCTGGTACATCAGGCCACGTGTGCCATCGATTGGATCAATGATGATGCGCAATTCTGCCTGTTCAGGATCGGTTCCGGCGGGAAAGACTCTTTTGCCATCCTCGCCCAATCCTTCTGCAATCAACACAAACGACCACTCTTCTCCCAGAGTTTCAAAATGCTGGAGTAGAATCTCTTCGGAGATACGATCGATCGCAAAGATGGTATCTCCGGCCTGCTCTGCGACTATGGTAGAAAGCTGTTCGGTCGTGGCATGCTCACAGGAGAGAACGACGCCATCACGGATCGCGGCATGAATGGAGAGGATACGGGTGAGTAGAGTATGGATGTTACGAATTATTTCTTCTGGCTCTCTTTACAAATAACAAAACTAAACGCACCATTCTTATTTTACGCTGTACGCTAATCCTATCACAAGAAAAAGTTCCAGGCATACCGGGTGTTATAATGAAGAGGAAATTTATTGCACCATGCATGGTCTGAACAACGAGGTTTTGAAAGGGGGAGAAGACCCATGACAGAGACCTACACCCACATCTCGCTTGACTATAGTTTCCAGGATCGTATCGCAACAATCACCATGCGTCGACCAGAGGTACATAACGCTTTTAATACGCTGCATGATTCAAGAGTTGCTGGCAGCATTTACAGATCTTGAGTGCAGATGAGCACTTGCATGCGGTGGTACTCACAGGCGAAGGACGCTCGTTTAGCGCGGGAGCCGACATCAAGATGATGCAGGAAACGGTCAACATTTACGGAAGAGCAAAATGTGACCGATGCGCTACAACTGGCCGACCTTATGTACTTTATCAATGCATTCCCCTGCCCGGTCATGGCACGCGTGAATGGAACAGCGCTGGGTGGAGGCGTTGGACTGATCGCCACCAGCGATATTGCGATAGCAGTGGAGGGCGCTCGTTTCGCCTTCAGTGAAGTGAAACTGGGCATCGCTCCAGCCGTGATTTCTCCTTATGTCGTACGTAAGATAGGCGAGACGACATGCACGGGGATTATTTGTAACGGGCGAACGCTTCAGTGCCGAACGTGCACAGAAAATTGGTCTTGTCCATGGAGTCGTGCCACCAGGAGTATCTGGATGACGCAATACAGAAAGCTTGAGCGAACTATTGAAGGGTGCTCCCCAGGCGATACGCGCCGCAAGACGCTCGCGTTAAATGTAAGCCAGATGACATACGAGCAGGCACGACACTATACAGCACAGATGATCGCTCACCTGCGCGTTGGAGAAGAGGGACAGGAAGGACTGCACGCATTTCTGGAAAAACGTGACACCATCCTGGCGAAAATCCGATCTCAAGAGCAGATGACACATTACGTGTAGAAAACGTTAATGGTACATATATGTTTAAAAAAGTTCTTATTGCCAATCGGGGCGAGATCGCTGTTCGCATTATGGCAACCTGTCGCGAGATGGGCATTCGTACCGTCGCGGTCTATTCTGAAGCTGATCGTGAGGCACGACATGTACGCGAAGCCGATGAAGCATATTTGATCGGTCCAGCACCAGCGCACCCAGAGTTATCTGAATATAGAAGCTATTCTTGCAGTGGCACGAAAAAGTGGAGCGGAGGCCATTCATCCCGGCTACGGCTTCCTTTCCGAAAATGCTGATTTTGCTGATGCCTGTGAGGAAGCTGGCATTATTTTTATCGGGCCACCTGCTGCGGTGATGCGCCTGATGGGTTCAAAAATTGCCGCCAAGCAATCTGACGCAGGCTGTGGGGGCACCGACAGTTCCCGGCTATAATGGGAAGAGCCAGGACGACGAGATTTTGCTGAAAGAAGCTGAGCGCATCGGTTTTCCTCTGCTTATTAAGGCATCGGCGGGTGGCGGAGGCAAGGGAATGCGCGAGGTTTCTGCACAGAGATGAATTTGTGGTGCAACTGGCAGGAGCACGTCGAGAAGCACAGGCCGCCTTTGGGGATGATACTGTCTTTCTTGAGCGCCTGCTGCACCATCCGCGTCATATGGAGATACAGATTCTCGCGGATCAGTATGGCAATATTGTTGCACCTGGGAGAGCGCGAATGCTCAATCCAGCGCCGCCATCAGAAAATTCTAGAGGAAAGTCCCTCGGTCGCTTTGACGCCTGATCTACGAGCCGAAATGGGGACCGTCGCGGTTCGTATCGCACAGGAAGCAGGCTATGTTAATGCAGGCACGCTGGAGTTCATGCTTGACGAGCAGCAACACTTCTATTTTCTCGAGATGAATACGCGCTTACAGGTCGAGCATCCCGTAACAGAACTGGTGACGGGACTGGACCTGGTACGACACCAGTTGCGCATCGCAGCTGGTGAACATCTTGGCATAACGCAAGAACAGATTAATCAGCGCGGACATGCCATCGAAGTACGCATCTATGCAGAAGATCCAGCACATAATTTTCTTCCCTCAACCGGCACGATTCACCCTCTTCACCATACCAGAAGGACCGGGAGTTCGCGTTGATAGTGGTATTGAAAAAGGGGATGAGATCAGTCAATTTTACGATCCGATGATCGCCAAACTGATCGTCTACGGCGAGGATCGTCCCTCCGCAATTGCACGCCTGCAACAGACATTAGCTCGTAGCGCCATCTCTGGCGTCATCACCAATATTTCGTTGTTACAAACTATCAGCAATCACCCTGCATTTCAAGCAGGGCACACGCATACGAGCTTTCTGGAAGAACATGGCCTCTTACAAACCCCTGATACAGAAGAAGACCTCCCCTCCGAGGCATTAATAGCAGCAGCATGGAGTGAATTACAACGGGAAATACAGGTACGGACATGGGACAGTAGTTCTACCACAGTAAGAGAAAATGCCAATATGTACAATCCCTGGCAGACGCTGGGTCCGTGGCGTATGATAGGAGAAACACTACGTGTTCACGTATCGATTCCAGAATAGAGACTATAAGATATCGTTAAAAAGCTGGGCAATGAATGATACAAAACAGATGGAGAATGCAGATCAGATGATGGGACAGAGGAGGAGGTCACATTCACCGCTGGTACAACGATAATCTCGTCTTGCTCAGATATGGGCCAGGCAGGAACGGGCATATGTACAACGACAACAAGACGAGACGCTGGTGATTGTGCACGGGCACACCTATTCCCTGCAACGGCGGCGAGCACCTGATATAGAAAGCACCATCAGGAGGGAGAGTACGATCTCTCACGCAACGTACATTGAAGGCCCCTATGGCCGGAACTATTGTGAAAGTACAGGTGCGCGATGGCGAGATGGTGCAGGCACACCAGGTTCTTGTCATTCTAAGTGCAATGAAGATGGAACATGCGATCACCGCTCCCTACGAGGGCAAGGTTGATCATGTCTATTACCAGGAAGGGGCCGTCGTACCCGGAGGCGCAACCATTATGGAAATGGAATGAATAGAGAATTTTCATTCGTACGGGTCATCACTTATGCCGCCCTTCACATTATGAAAGGATACAAAAAATGCAAATTGGTTTTATTGGTATTGGAGTTATGGGACGCCCTATGACCTTGAATTTCTTAAAAGCTGGACATAACGTCACCATTTACGCACGCCATCCCGGAGAAAGCGGAGGTACAGGAAGTCATCGAAGCGGGAGCAAAGCTTGCCCCCTCGGCGCGAGCTGTCGCTATGGCTTCGGAGATCGTCATCACGATGGTACCCAACTCGCCACAGGTTGAAGAAGTTGTCACGGGACCGCAAGGCATCCTTGAAGGCACTCGCAAGGGACTGATTATCGTTGATATGAGCACGATTGCACCAGCGGTGAGCCGCAAAATGGCGCGAGGAAGCCGAACGAAGGGTGCACATTTTCTGGATGCACCCGTCAGCGGTGGCTCACAGGGAGCAATCAATGGCACATTGACGATTATGGTTGGAGGCGAACACGAAATCTGCGAGCAGGTGCGACCCATATTTGAGGCAATGGGCAAAAAAGAGAATATTTTCTACGTTGGAGAACATGGAGCAGGTGAGGTCGTCAAGCTCGTTAACAACATGCTGGTTGGAACTATTGCGGCTGCAACGGCGGAAGCACTTGTCATGGGCGTCAAAGCGGGAGCGGATGTAGAGACGATGGCAAAGATTATCGGAGTAAGCACAGGCGCAAGCTGGCAACTGAGCAACCAGTTTCCGTTACGGGCATTTAATGGTAGCTTCCAACCTGGCTTTATGACCGATCTCCTGCATAAAGATCTGGGACTGGCGCTGGATCTGGCGGCTGAGATAGAGACACCGTACCAGTTACAGGACTGGCACGCCAATTGTATGAGATGGGTCGTGCTGCAGGATATGGTAGGGACGATTATACATCCTTGCTCAAAGTGCTGGAACAGATGGGAGGGATTGAGGTCAGAAAGTGACCTCGAGAAATGCCAGGGATACAGGACATACGCTAAAAGCAGTAGAGACCTGATAATGCTGTTTCAAATTAAATCCAGCTATCAGGGTTGCAATCGCTGTAGGGACACCATTTATTCCGTGTGACAACAAGAGCAATGACGGTCACGGAATAATAAATGGTGTCCCTACAGCAAGAGGCATTTCAGTAGTCAATAGGTGAAACAAATCCCTCTTAACAACAAGCCCATAAGATTCTCAGATTGCAACCATAAATCCCCGTGCCATCGTCATACCCAATATGAGCACAGCAGCCAGACCAAAGTAGAGCACGCCAAGCGAGATACGTGCAACGAGTGGAACATCGTAATAGGATCGCCCCGCTGGAGTCGCCGTCGCTCTGTTGCGTGACAAGAGCTGAGTTGCCGCTAACACTATGAAGAGCAATAACCAGGCTGAGAACTGACCATGCAGCCACTGCCAGATGCCGAAAGCTACCAATCCAAGAAAGCCAAGAATCCAGATGCGGCGATCAATAGCGGCCAACACACGACCACCATCGAACGGCACAATCGGCACGAGGTTGAACAGATTGATGAAGAAACCAAAGTAAGCCAGCGGTGCCCAGATGCCCAGCGCACCCGACTGCTGAGCCAGGAACAGACAGGCCGAAGCCGCAAGCGCACCTGCTATTGGCCCGGCAATACCCACCTCCGCCTCATCGAGCGCGTTGCGCGGCATCTGACGCATAATGACTGCCGCACCAAACAATGGGATAAAGACCATCCCTTTTACCGGAATACCTTTGAGCTTCATGACCACTGCATGACCCATTTCATGAATGAAGAGCTGCGCAACCAGTCCTATCGCAAAAGGCCAACCAAAAAGAAACGAATAGGCAATCACTGAAACAAATGCTGAAGCACCCGCGAGACCAAATTTAAGTAGGAAGGCTAATGCGGGGAACTTCATCAGAAAGGCTCCGATGGTCGCAATGATTCCACCGATACCAGCCAGCCCCTTCTTACGTCCCTTGCCCTCCGCTCTATTCGCCTCCTCAGCTGCCTGTTGTTGTTCGGCACCTGGATCCGCAACATATCCTTCCATTCCCTGCGGTCCACGATACTCCTGCATCTGCTCAGCCGCGTAATAGGGAACGCTCGTATCAGTATACTCTTTATATTCGATCTCAGGGTCAAGCGGCTGCACAGGTTGCGCGGAACGTGCTGCAGGCGGCTGATAGTAATCAGGGTGCGCGTAATCTGTCTCATTCGCTTGACTATTATATTTTCGGTAGTCGAAACCTTCATTGGTATCTTGATACACAACAAGCCTCAATTCTGGCATGTACAATTATTTACCTTCGTATCATAGCATATCTTTCACTAAAACACGTAAGAAGACTCCTTCTATTCCGAACAACACATAGTACGGGCCGCGTTTACGACGCCCACCATCCAGGCCAGATTTATCGCGCCCACTGTACAGGCCGCGTTTACGACGCCCACCCAATTCTCCTACGATTGCAGAAACCGCCGCAGGAGATTAAGGGCTGCGTACACAGAAAGACGTTTATTGTCGCTACGGCTCATACGCCTACCCGCACTATCAGTAGTGAGGTTCCCTTCCGGTCCTTCCACAGCAATGTAAACAGTACCTACAGGCTTTCCCTCCAATGCATCAGGACCCGCCACGCCAGTAATGCCCACGCCAACATCTACGCCCAGACGTTCGCGCACAGTATGAGCCATCGCGATCGCCGTTTCTTTGCTCACAGCACCATATTGCTGCAAGATGTCACGTGGCACTCCCATCTGCGCCTTGAGTTCGGTGCTATACGTGACCAGGCCACCCAGAAAATAGGCTGAACTGCCACTCACATCGGTAATAGCGCTCGCAAGCAAGCCACCTGTCAGTGATTCCATGACTCCCAACGTCTGATGACGCGCCTGCAAAAGACGGCCCACAACGCTTGCCAATGTATCACGATCTACACCAAAAACATAACCATCAAGCATCTGACGAGCTTCGGCCTCCATTGTAGCCACCAGTTGCTCTGCTTCTGTAACGCTAGCGGCCTTAGCGGTAATACGCAGATCTATCGCGTCATCCTTGGCATACGTCGCAATAGTGGGATTGGTGCTATGCAACAGCGAGCTGACACGCTCCTCCACAGTTGACTCACCCAGACCTGTCACGCGTAGAATGCGAGTGAAGATACTGCTCCCTAAAAAGGGCTGTAGCCTGGGAATGGCCTGCTCCTGCCACATACGATACATCTCTCTGGGTACGCCCGGCATTGCAACGATAATGCGTCCATCTTTCTCAACCCACCAGCCAGGAGCACTTCCAATTGGATTAGGCAATACCTGTGCTGAAGGGATCAGTGTGGCCTGTTTAAGATTGCGCTCAGGCATCTGTACGCCCATTTGAGCAAACTTTGCACGCAACAGAGCCTCCTGCTCAGGATCAACCTGCATCGCCTCGCCCAGAAGGGCGCTGATCGACTCGCGTGCCAGGTCATCCTCAGTCGGTCCCAGACCACCAGTCATAATAATCAGTTCTGAACGCTCCCAGGCTCGCTGCAGCGTCTCCACGATACGCTCCTGATTATCGCCTACCTGCGAAACAAAATAGAGATCGATGCCCAGAGGAGCCAGGCTCTGAGCCAGATAGGTAGCATTGGTATCAGTAATATGGCCGAGCAATAATTCGGTGCCACAGGAAAGTATTTCAGCTCGCATGCTTATATCTCCAAAAGTAATAGAGACAGATAGCCTCCGCTTAGGGTAGAATAGAGAACAGACCACTTCTGCCCTCCCGCGCATACTATCATACCATACAAACAGCATCATCAATATATTGTGCCCACAAAGATTAAAATATCAACATCTTGTGTCAAAGGGCTTGTAATTGGCGTTCTTTCCAAGTATACTGAATTGCGGAGACTCCAATACAACAATTATTTGCAGTCAGTGGTCGGCACCTCCTTATGGCCATAGGGAGTGCACGAACGCTGTCACGATATGAAAAAAAGGAGCATATAAGGATGTTAGAGCAAGCATGAGCGCCCTTCTCACAATCAGCAAGAGGCCGATGGGCAGCAGATAACGAAGCTAGAAGGTATTCGGCAGAAGGTCTTTATGGATCGGTACTCGCTGAAGGATCCCTCTGGCAACCCGCTGGAGTTCTATCCTGAGCACCTGTGGGCGCGTGTTGCACGCGGTATCTCCGCATTGAGACAACCGAAGAGAAACGGACGGAATGGGAGAAAAAGTTCTTTGAGGCACTGACAGATTTTCAGTTTGTGCCCGGTGGGCGTATTCTGGCAGGTGCCGGTTCAGGTCACCAGGTAACATATTATAATTGTTTCGTGATACCAAGCCCAGAAGATAGCCGCCAGGGCATTCTCGACAATCTGAAGTTGATGACTGAGATCATGGCCCGTGGTGGTGGTGTGGGCATCAATCTCTCGACATTGCGTCCGCGTGGCTCCTATATCAAGACCGTCAATGGGACCGCATCGGGTCCCTGTTCGTGGGCACAGTTGTACTCGGTGGCGACTGGGGATGTAATTCAGCAGGGAGGTTCCAGGCGCGGCGCATTAATGCTCATGCTCGACGACACCCATCCCGACATCGAAGAGTTCATCACGGTCAAGCGCACAGCGGGCAAGATCGAGCACGCCAACCTCTCCGTCTGCATCTCTGACGCCTTCATGCAGGCAGTGAAAGATGATACGGATTGGAACCTGACATGGGGCGGCGAGGTCAAGAAGACGATTCGCGCAAAACAGTTGTGGGACCTGATCTGTACCTCAGCATGGGAATCAGCTGAGCCAGGAATGGTGTTTATCGATCGGTATAATAAAGAATCAAACACGTGGTATTACGAGAATATACGCTGTGTAAATCCATGCGTCACTGGTGATACGCTCATCTACACTGACCAGGGATTGCTTCCTGCACAGGAGCTTGCAGAGCGTGGAACATCTGTTACGATTGCTTCCGTTGATGAACATGGCGTAGCCATGCGCCAGGCCAGCCATATATTCTCCACAGGAATTAAATCCGTTTACAAGCTCCAGACCACGGAAGGATATACCGTCCGACTGACAAAAGATCACAAGGTACTCACAAATAATGGATGGAAGGCAGCCGGGAATCTGGTTGCAGGCGAGAAGCTTCATCTCATCAATGGTGAAGGTGGCTTCGGCACTTCAGGAAGCAGTGATCTAGGAATGGTGCTGGGCTGGCTTATTGGTGATGGATTTATCAATAAACAGCAACAGACTGCGATAACTCTTTCATTCTTTGGCGAGAAACGGAGTATCGCATCCCATTTTGCTGAAGCCACCAACAGACTGGTTGCAGCCCAGTGGGTCAGAGGCAATATCCCGTAGGAGTGCAGGATATATCGTGAGAGGGATGAGTCCCGCGTTGAATCGGTCAGGCTTGCACGTCTGGTAGATCCAGAATTATTCGATGAAAAACTACAGGTACCATCTTCAGTCTTTCGTGGCTCTCGTGAGATGCAAAAAGGTTTCCTATCAGCCCTGTTCACAGCCGATGGTTCAGCACAGGGAAGTATAGATAAAGGTGCTTCTGTACGTCTCACCTCGGTAAGCCAATCGTTGCTTGAAGGAGTACAACGCTTATTGCTCAACTTCGGTATTGCTTCGTGCATGTATAAAAATCGTCGTGAGCAAGGAATGCGTGACTTGCCCGATGGTAAAGGTGGCAAGGCATCATACGATTGCCAAGCGTATCATGAACTTGCCATCGCGCGTAGCAATCTTGTGACGTTTGCCCGACCAGATTGGTTTTCTCACACTTGAAAAACAAAGCAAACTAGAAGAAATTCTTGCCGACTATAGACGAGGACCATATCGTGAAGATTTCCTCGCAACATTCGAGAGCCTCGTAGCAGACGGCGAAGAGAGGTCTACGATCTGACAGAACCAGTCGCCCATCGTTTCGTAGGCAATGGACTTACTTTACATAATTGCGGGGAGCAAGGTTTGCCGCCTTTTGGCGTTTGCAACCTCGGTGCGATAAACCTCTCCGCATTCGTCAAAAACGACCGGATGGATTGGGACCGTCTAGCCGAGGTCAGCAAGACCGCGATGCGCTTCCTGGACAATGTCGTCGATGCCAACGAGTACTTCATCAAGGAGAATGAAGAGGCACAACTGGGCACGAGGCGTACAGGACTGGGCACGATGGGACTGGCCGATGCGCTGATCAAGATGAAGATTGCCTATGGCAGCGACGAGTCTCTCCCGGTGATTGAGCGCATCTATACGACGATCCGCGATGCAGCGTATGACGCTTCTGCGGATAACGCGGCTGAGAAGGGCAGTATTCCCCCACTTTGAGCGTGACAAATATATGCAAGGGAAGTTTATCAAGCGGCTCCCCAAAGCATATTCAGGAGAAGATCAAGAAGCAGGGTATTCGTAACGCTGTTCTATTGACTCAGGCACCAACGGGAACAACAAGTCTCTTGTCGGGCGTCAGTTCGGGCATTGAGCCTGTCTACGACTTCGCAATGATTCGTCGTGACCGTACTGGTGAGCATATCATGTATCATCCGTTGCTACAAGAATGGCGTGATAAGCATCCCAACGAGCCAACGCCAACCTACTTTGTCTCCTCCAAAGATCTGACACCGGAAGAGCATGTGCGCGTTCAGGCGATGGTACAGCGCTACACCGACTCCAGCATCAGCAAGACCGTCAACGCTCCCAATGACCATACCGTTGAGCAGGTACAGAAGTTGTATCGCCTGGCATATGAATCGGGCTGCAAAGGCATCACCTATTATCGTGACGGCTCACGTGATGCCGTTCTAACACGTGTTGAGGATGAAAAGAAGGCGGCTGAAAAGGCTCAAGAGGTGAAGACGCCTATGATTGAGCCAATCACGTCGATTCAGCAAGGACTCAAGCCGCGCCCGGCAGTTGTGCATGGCTATACACGCAACGTGAAGGCTCCAGAAGGCACCATCAACATCACTATCAATAGTGACGAGCATGGGCCGATTGAAGTGTTCGTCAACGTTGGTAAAGCAGGTAGCGATATCTCGGCCCTCGCTGAAGCACTTGGTCGTCTGATCTCGTTCAACCTGCGCATTCTCAGTCCGCTATCGCAAACGGATCGTGCGCAAGAGATCGCCGATCAGTTACGCGGTATCGGCGGTAGTCGTTCGGTAGGCTTCGGTATGCAACAGGTGCGTTCGCTGCCCGATGCCGTCGCACGTGCATTAGAACTGCACATGGAGTCAATCAAGTCAGCGAAGGAAGAGGAAACGGTTCAGAGTAGCAATGGCGATACGAATGGTCATAGCGATGATGGACATAATGGTGCAGGCAATCCTCTCACCTTGAGTCAGTTGACCGTGACAGGTAATCTCTGTCCAGAGTGCGGGTGTAACACGATGGTTTACGAGGAGGGGTGCCGAAAGTGTTATAGTTGCGGACATAGCGAATGCTAAATGAGGTCTAGGTGACAAGGCCTTTAGTGCCATTCCCGGTACTAAAAAGAGCGTTTGGGAAAACACACATTATGCGATATGTGTTTTCCCAACGTTTTGAACGTTTTTGAACTGTTAAAGATGGCTGACCTGGGCTGTAAAGTCATTATGTGTCCATCTCGTCCGAGGGATATATACGAAGGCCTATAGCATTCTAGTGTTGCTCCTGCACTGCCTCAATGTACAGCCGAGACCAGACGATCTGCTCTCCTTGAATACCCTGGATGGTCACGCCTCTCGTCACATGCTTCTTTCCATCAACCTGCGTTCCATGATAATTCATTTCGGCCCACACGGTGTCTCCCTTTACTACTTCACTCAGCACCTCTACCTGGAAATCTGGCATCGTCGAGAAGAAGAAGCTCCAGTTTTTCCGTACTCCTTCCTGCCCGGCAAAGTTTCTTTCTGGATAGAAAGGCTGCTCGCTGCGAAAGTTGGGAGCAAAACACGCCACCATCGCTTCAAGATCGTGGCGATTCGCCGCTTGTATCATTCGCTCGAATACTACTTCAGGTGACGATTGCGTTTGCGCATTCCGCGCTTGTTCGACTGACATCGAAATTCCTCCTTATACATTAAACTAGTGTTAGGCCCTCTCTTGAGGGAGAACCTTCTTGCATGTGGCTCAACTCAGAGTACACTCGTTGAGAAACAATCTTCCTCGAAATACACTTACTTGAGCCTACTGATAGTTTGAAGCTGAGTAGCGCTCGTAGTGGTACGACCCGTGATCTCCTCCAACGAATTTAGCTGGATGTCGAAGGTGTGGGCAGTGTTAGCCGTATCATAGCGGAGATTTGCAGTATCCATAAAGATGCCATTGCGTATCAGGCGGCTCATGGCTGGGTTGAGTGGGCGTATCAGGACGGACATGACGCGCATCATTGGCAGAGGGATATGGCGCTTTTTCGCCTGGCGTCCGCTTGCGCGTTCAAAGATCTCCGCTACCTGGTTCATGCTCAAGTTCTCGGGTCCAGCGACCTCGATCACAGCGTTGTACGCGCGAGGGTCATCCAAAGCGACGCTGACAAAACGCGCCACATCCTCCACCGACACAAAATTGATTGGATTGTTGCCGCGGCCAAAGATGGTGGTCTTGCCTTGCTCTCGTATGGGCTGGCCAATCAACTGAGCCCAGAGTTCCATATACGCGCCAGGACGCAGGATAGTAAAACTCAGGCCGCTGGTTCGCAGATACTCCTCTGTACGGTATTTGATGCGAATGAACTCCAGTGGAGATGCGGGACTTGCGCTCTGAACGGAGACAAAAATGAAGTGCTTCACGCCCGCAGCTTTCGCTGCATCGATCAGGTGCCGATTGCCCATGTCATCAACCATCTGGGGGTTGTTGTCGCCCTTTCCATCGAGGGCATGCGCGGCTGCCAGCACCTGCTCCACTCCCTGGCAGGCTCTCGCAAGAGAAGCCCGATCTCGGAGGTCGCCGCTCACAATTTCTACCCCCTGTTGCTTCAGGTGCCCAAGACCAGGTGGGTTTCTGGTCATTACACGTATCGATTTGCCCTGCGTGAGCAGATGCCGAACGACAGCACTGCCGAGACGACCACTGGCCCCAACGATCAATATCATATCTGGTTCCTTTCTCGTTCCTCTCATAATGAAGGATACACCCTGATAGCGCTATTCCTGTTGGAAGTATAGATGACCCAGATTGCTTTTACCACGAGGAAGAGGCACATCTTTCTCACATATTTCTTCATTCAAGTTGATGTGCTATCATAGGAGCGGAAGAGGAAAAGCATTAGAGGACAAGATATCTATGCAGGAACAAAGCAGCTTCGGCACGCTTCTCAAGCACTATCGCCTGGCGAGAGGTCTCTCACAGGAAGCACTGGCAGCCCGTGCCAGTCTGAGCGCACGCACGATTTCCGACCTGGAGCGCGGCGTTCATGCTGCTCCACACACCGATACGCTTGAGTTACTGACTGACGCGCTTGCCCTAACGGATCAACAGCGTACCTTGCTCCTGGCCTCAACTCACCCGGCGGATGCCTTTGTGGACACGCCTCCACCTTCCCACATGCTTGATTTTCCTGTTCCTCCAACCAGATTGGTTGGGCGAGAGCGAGAACGTTCCCACACGCTTGAACTGCTTCACCGTGCGAGCACGCGCCTGTACACCCTGACCGGACCTTCCGGTGTCGGTAAGACGCGATTTGCACTTCAACTTATCCAGGATATCGCTCCTGATTTTGTCGATCGCGTCACCTTTGTAGCGCTTGCCTCTGTTCGTGACGGGGCACTTGTTCCCAGCGCGATTGCTCAGGCACTCGGCATTCATGAGTCAGCCAACGTCTCGCTTGCTGAACAGGTATGGGTATTCTTGCGACCGAAGCATCTCTTACTTGTACTCGATAATGTCGAACAGGTGCTGGGCAGCGCATCGTTTGTGGCCGATCTGCTGGCAAACTGCCCACACCTGTTCATCCTGGTGACAAGCAGGACACCCCTGCACCTGCGTGCTGAGCAAGAGATACAGCTTTCTCCACTTCCCCTGAAAGATGCTGTAACACTTTTTTGCGAGCGGGCCCAGGCGGTGAGGCCAGCTCAAGTATACGCTGTACACGAAGTAGAGGCTATTTGTCAGCAGGTGGATCGCCTTCCTCTCGCAATCGAGCTAGCAGCTATGCACGTCAAGCTTCTTCCCCTATCCGAGTTGCAAAAGCGTCTTACCCACCGCCTGACGCTCTTGCGTGATGGGGCAAGAGACCTTCCCAAACGACAGCAGGCAATGGAAAACGCGATTGCCTGGAGCTATGAGCTGCTCACAGAGGAACAACAGCGCTGTTTCCGCGCACTTAGCGTCTTCGTAGGAGGCTGGACGCTTGAAGCGGCTGAAGAGATCTGCCGAAATCGACAAAACATGATGTCGGAAACATTCGTGCTCACCCTCGCGGCTCTCGTAGATGCCAGTCTCGTCCAGGTAGAGATTCCGACAGAGGGCAGGGAACGCTTTGGAATGCTTGAGATGCTTCGAGAGTACGCCCTGGAACAACTGCGCACAGCAAGAGAGGAAGAACTGTATCGCCGTCGGCATGCTGCTTATTACGCGCAGCTGGCAGAAACCATCATGGCATACTTCGGGGCAGAGCAGGGAGCACGTGAATCACATTTTGCATTGACGCCGGAATTGCCCAATGTTCGTGCCGCTCTGGAATGGACCGAGGAGAAGAAGGAGGCGGAACTGGGACTGCGACTGGCAGGCTTCACGCGTCTCTGGCAGGTGCAAGGGCAGATGAGCGAGGCCGAGCAGTGGATGGAACGCATGCTGGCGCTCGACCAGCAAGCAAGAGAGCATGGAGAGCAGACTGCGCGGCTCACACTACGCATAGCAATGCTCTATGGCTTCGGACGAACGCAGGTACGGCACGGAAGGACTGAGCATCGCGCGGAAGTGCACGCGAACGAAGCTTTGCACCTTGCCCGAAGCATTGGTGATCAGAACGGCATGTGTAATGCCTACGCGACACTCGGCATGATCGCTCAGGCAAACGGTCAACTCGACGAGGCAGAGCGTGCCTATATCGAAAGTGATGCGCTTGCCAGGCAGTTAAAGCATAACGGACTGATGAGTCGCACGGCGTCTCATCTTTCGGATGTGGCAAGCACGCGAGGTGATCTAGAGCGTGCCACCGCGCTCATGGAAGAAGCTCTTACCAATGCAAGCATTAGCGGGATGACGTGGGACATCCCTATCATGACAACCATGCTCGCTCACCTGGCACGCCGCCAGCAGCATTACGATCTAGCGAAAGCATGCTATCGGAAGGCCCTCGTACGCTTTCGCACATTCAGCAGCCCCACCTACATCGCCTGGTGCCTGGAAGGGTATGCTGCTACCCTCAGTGCGGAAGGACACTACACCCAGGCTACACGCATGTGTGCAGCGGCGGCAGCTCTTCGCGAACAGATACAGGTTCCACTCCTCCAGGCCCAGCGCGAAGCGTTCGAGGAAACGATTGCGACAGCAAGAGCAGCACTCGACGAGGCAAGCTTTGCCAGGGAGTGGAATGCAGGAACGCTACTCACACAGAACGAAGCGATTGACAATGCTTTGTCTGAAGTGGGTGCATAACAGCGGATTGGAAGCGTTCAAGCAACCATCTTTGAAGCCAGGGATCTGTCAGGGATTTAAACTCTCAAAGCTATCAAACATCCGCTCATGGCTCATCCACAAGAGGCAAGGTAAACCAGAAGGTTGAACCATGACCGAAATGACTCTCGACACCAACCTGCCCCTGATGCTGCTCTATAATAATCTTTGAGATATATAAACCTAAGCCTAATCCTGACCTTTCAGCGGTGCCATTTGCAAACATCCTTGTCTGGTAAAAACGTTCCCAGATACGCTGCTGGTGGACCGGAGTCAGCCCAGGTCCCTGGTCACGTACATATACACGCACACAGGTTTCCTCTACGGTGACGCCAACCGATATCTTCCCATCAGCAGGAGAATATTTGAGGGCATTGGTGAGATAATTGACCAGGACCTCACCGATACGATCCTCATCGACCAGCACGGGCAATACTTCTTGCGCTGGTGACAGCAATTCAATACGATCTTTGCCTGCTATCTGCTGCTGAAAGAAGACCACATCCTGTACTATCTTACTGAGATTACATTTTTTTAATGAAAGCTCAAAGGTATGCTTTTCCATTCTGGACACATCAAGCAATTCCTCCACCAGGCGCGTCTGTATACTCGCTTGCTGTTCCGCTTGCTCGACAAACAGCTTCACTTTTTCTATCACGTCATCCATCTGCGGGGAGACTCCAACTGGAAGGTCTTCAAGGTAGATGTGCGCCAATTCAAGAAAACCGACGATACCGGTAAGGGGCGTGCGAAGTTCGTGGCTTACCATACTGAGAAATTCCTGCTTACGTTGCTCAGCTTCCTTGCGGTCAGAGATATCAAGGATGACCTCTAATGCAAGACCTTGCTCCTGATCGATCAAGGTTCCTCCGACTAAAGCTGGTAGGCGATTACCATCCTCGCGCAGGTATTCTTTCTCCCAGGGCAATACTGTTCCAGCCGCGAAGAGCGTAGCAATAGCCTCTTCTTCCTTCGTGCGATACTGCGATGGCGTGAGTTGTTGCCAGGAGATGGTACCGGAGAGCAGATCCTCCCGATTGTAACCAAGCATCTGCGCAAAGCAATCATTTGCTTCATGAATGCGTCCATGTGCATCAATAACAACCACGCCAATAATATTTGACTCAACCAGGCTACGAAATTCCCGTTCGCTACGGCGGAGCCGTCGCTCCAACTCGCGTCGCCGGGTCACATCGCGGAATACCACTACCCCACCTGCAATCTTACCTGATGGCTCATATATTGGTCCACCTCTCAGATCAAAGGTACGCATATTTCCTTTGAGATTACGGAAGAATATATCTACTGTATTTTTGCTGGACAGGCGTTCTCCACGTAGCACGCGAACCAGGGGCCACTGCTCTTGTGGAAGCGGCTTCCCATCCATATCGAGCGGCTGCAAATGAGTGGGACGAAGTGGGAAAGTAGAGATCGAGAGATCATCACCTGGTCGCAGGCCAGTACCAGTATAAAAGGCTGAATTTGCACGCACCAGTTGCCCCTGCGCATCACACACGATCACGATATCAGTAATCGCCTCAAAGATTGCTGAAAGCTGGCTGGCACGCTGAGCGGCCTCCTGTTCTGCTCGCCGTAGCGCATCCTTCTCACCCTCCAGGAGTTGTACCAATTCCTCAACACGACGAAGTGCCCGTACTTCTTCAGTAACCTCGACGCCATGTATCATAACCCCATCAATATCACTGTTGGCATTACGAAAGGGCTGGCATACGAAATTGAACAATCCCTCGCGCAGAACGCCATCTCCTTGCTGATCAAGTTGCACAGGCATCTCCAGGCCAACAAATGGATCACCAGTGGTATATACCTCATCTAAAATCGTTCCATACGCCCTGTGTCACAATGTCGGGAAGCGCCTCCTGGAAAGGTTTCCCTTGAAGTTGTATATCTCTTTTGCCTACGGTCTGCTGGAAAAGAGGATTGACAAGCTCAAAGCGATGTTCAGGACCGCGCAGAATAGCGATGTTAGCAGGGGCTTGCATAAAGAGGTCATGCAGAAGCGCTCGTGATGCCTCAGCTTCTGCACGCGCCGCCTGTTCGCGTGTAAGCAACCACGTGCGCTCCTCCTCTACCTGGAGAGACGCAGAAATATCACGGGCAATACCTTGCAATTGCCCGGTAGAGAGCCGCTTCGCACTTAATTCTATTGGAAGAATACTCCCATCTTTGCGCTTCATATGCCACACAGTCCGCGTCGTTTTTCCAGCAAGGATAGGCCTCGCCCTGGTATGTATTCCTCCACGATCTTCTTCGACCATCAGGTCCTCAACACGTTTGGTAAGTAGCTCTTCACGGGAATAGCCAGACATAAGACAACCAGCTGTATTGACCTCTAAATAGTTGCCTTTCAGATCCGTCAGGAAAATGCCATCGGAAGCCTGCTCAATCAGTACCCGGTAGCGTTCTTCACTCTGCCGAAGACGTTCTTCTGCCAGCTTGCGCTCCGTAATATCGCGATAGTTGCCCACTAATGATTGAATAGTCGGATCGTGCAACAAATTAGTAATGGTAGCATCTATCCACCGCCAGGAGCCATCTTTATGCTGCAAGCGATGTACAATCGTAACAAAGTCGTCGTGCTGGTCGAGCATACGTTTGATAGCACAGGCCACCTCTGGCTTATCGTCGGGATGAATGAAACTTACACAATTCATGCCTACCAGTTCTTCGGGAGTATAACCAAGCATACGCTCCGTTGAGGGACTGGCATACGTCATAATACCATCTAGCCTCATCAAGGCGATGCCATCAGCGCTCCGTTCGATGAGGGCACGGAACCATTGTTCATGGTGTTTGAGTACTTCTATAGTCATGCGTTCCGTCCTTTCTCATCGGGCGTTGCTGCATAAGGAATGAGATTAGTTTTCAATACTTCTAAACCGAACGCGAGACCAATGCTTGTATCCATACCATCTTTACCCACTTGACCCCTCATTCAGAACTGGGGGAAGCCAATAACATAGTGAACATGTGTTGAGGTGCTCTACCTGTAAGTAGAGGTGCAGTACTTTTTGTACCTTGCAATTATACTGAGGTATTTTTCTACTAACAGTCACAAATCACTACATTGCGTATTGCCGTGAATATACAAGATCCATTCATCTGCAATGCAATAGCAACGAGAGCAAGTCATTAACTTTCCTAATAATAGCACGGCATATACACGATAGTCAATCAAGCTATCTATTTATCGAACGTACATTATTGTTCGGTTTTGCTTAAGGTAAAATAGGAATGGAACGCCTTGTAGAGCGGTTTCATGACAATAAAGCTAGGGAGGAGGAGCACCATTATACAGGTTATACAATACGATAATAACAGCATGCAAGTAAGAAGAACGTGTACTTATAGAGCGAGAGAAGCCCTTCTCTATTCCTGAAATCTTGACCTCTGCCCGCTTCAGCATCTGCTTTTCTGACCACCCATATTGGCTATTTCCATACTCTTAGAACAGGAATACTGGTAATACTGCCTGGATTAATGCAATCGTTACGAGTTCAAATGGCTATAGGCTCTCAATTAATTAAGAAGACGGGCAGGATAGCCCATCTTCTTACAACTTCCTATCCTAATCTATCTCAGTCGACGGCAAGAAAGAGTCACTACTCGACTCTGCACTCGGAGTAGCGGCGACATCTCGATTGTGTTTCTCTTTCTGACCCCACACATAGAAGATGACGGTGAGCGCAACAATCACAGCCAACGGTATCCATTGCGTCAGTTCATATGTCATCCGACTCACACCACTGGTTTTGACATAGGAAGCAGTGGGAATAAGAATGAAGTAAGCAGCAATGGCTGCGTAGGCAAATGGCAGCAAGGTTACGATCCATGCTCCAGGCATGCCACCAGGAACACGATAGGTACGCGGAACATTGGGATAGCGATAGCGTAATAGCAGAAATGTAGGGAAGATGAGCAGATACGCAAGTGTGTTCGTTGAAAGCGTAAAGCCCAGAACCAGCGTAAACAGCGTAGTAATGCTCCCACTTCCAAAGGCGGTGATCAGAATAGCAGCGGCCATTGCTATCGTCGCCATCGTACCAGACATAATATTAACAGCAATAGGCGTACCATATTTTCTGCTAAAGCGACCAAACAGGCTCGGTGCTGTACGATCAAGCGCACTCACAGCATACGTTCGGTCTGCACCCATAAGCCACGTTCCTCCACTGGAAGCCAGGGCCACAACAAAGCCAAGCGCAACCAGCCAACCCAGAGCCACTGCAAGCGAGTGTGGAAGCACACTGGCGACAGCCTGGTAGGCATTGAGGAAGCTACCAACGCCCGTCAATTGATTCTTCGGCAGGGCAAAAAGGATCACAACAAGGAACAACACATAGGTGATCACAGCAATCAGTCCCAGCTCGAATCAATGAACGAGGCACATCTCGTTGTGGATCATGCATCTCTTCAGCCGCACCACTCTGCACCTCAAAACCAACCCATTGAAAGATGAGCACCGGGAAGATGGCACTGAAAACCAGGCCCCAGTTCTTAGGAATCAGGTCGGCTGCACCAAAATGAGCACCTTTTGAGTAACCACCAGCAATGAAGACGATGCCCAAAACGATGAAGACGCCCAGTAAGCCCAGTTTGATATATGAGCCAAAGACCGACAACCATTTCCCTACTCGCAAAGACATAATTGCACACCAGGTTGTTCCCCAGATAAAGAACAGAGCAATAGCCATTTCGATGAGTGCATCGCTGAGTTTGCTCCCGCCAAACTGATAGCTTGTATTCCCAAACCAGAAGGTTTTGATCGCGGCAATAGAGCTTACAGCCAGCGTACCACCGATCCAGAGCGGATTAGAGATCCAATAGAGCATCGCCGTCAGAGCAGCATAGAAGCGTCCTCCACCCAACTTACACCACTCATAGACGCCACCTTCTTTTGTGAAGGTGCTACCAAGTTCTGCCGTCAGTAACCCGTAAGGCATCAGAAAAGTGACTGCTGAAAAAAGAAGCCATGTAAGCGCCTGCGATCCGTTCGCAGAAAAAGCGCCAAGCGTATCAAGGCCGATAAGAGCTGCGGAGGTAAAGAAAATCATGTCCAGATAGCCAAGTCCTTTTTGGAGCTTTTGTTTCTCCTCAAGAGCGGCAGCAGTTGTAACTTCAGGGAGACCAATTTGCATAGAAGGCACCTCTTTCTCGTCATGGACAAGATCGACGATCTCTTTTTGCCATAGGACACATCGCGATGGACCAACCACTATACAAAAGTATACCATAGGGAATAGTCTATTTCTGTTGCAGTCAATCTATTACAATAGCCATGACCCCTATCCCTATACCAACGGATACGCCTTCAAACATGTGTACTTCGCACCAGAACGCAATAATTCACTCTTCATCACATTGATAAATTGTACAGGGTATTTGTTTGCTGAAACGAGATTATACTGTTTTCCAGCAAGAAGAGCATGTAAGTGTTCTAATTCTTCAGGGGCGAGGGGATTTTTAATGCGTGCAAGCGTGAAATGAGGAGAGAAGGGGCGGCTATCAGTTGCAAAACCGCGCTGCTCAAGTTCCTGGTTGAGAATACGATGCAAGCGGGAGAGAACGCCGGATTGTTCTTCAATACCCATCCACACAACACGAGGTTGGCGGGAAGAACCAAAGGTACCGACGCGAGTGAGACGATAAGAGAAAGAGCTTACCTGTTGGGAAGCGATTGCAGTAGCCTCCTTCGCCTGTTCTAAACGGAGATCGTCCAATTCACCCAGGAATGCCAGTGTAAGATGAATACTGAGGGGATTAACCCAAGTTCAGACGTGGCAATAACTGGGCCACCTGGCGGATAACTCCGGTCAGGTGGCTTTGCAGGTGTTCATTCATCTCAAGAGCGATGAAGGTTCTGGTCATACGGATTACGCTGCGAACAACATGGCATCCAGTTCGATGCCATCGATTGTTTCGACCTGAATCAGATGCTCAGAGATGGCAATCAGCCGTTCTTGCTTCTCACGCAGGATAGTCAACGCTGTCGTATATGCCTGATCGATCAACGCGGACACTTCGGCATCAATCCTGGCAGCGGTTTCAGCACTGATAGTCGTATTGCCTTCTGGATCGGGCTTAATGGCGATCTGGCCGAGCGCAGTCATACCAAACTCGCAGACCATACGACGCGCAACATTCGTTACATACTCGAAATCCTGGCTGGCACCAGTCGTCACATCGCCGAAGATAATCTCTTCAGCAGCACGACCGCCCATCGCACCGGCCATCTTCGCAAGCAACTCTGAACGTCGCATCAAGTAGCGATCCTCAGCGGGAGTCTGCACCGTAATACCCAGAGCCATACCACGAGCAATCGCTGAAACCTTCTGCACAGGATCAGCACCGGGAACAGAACGCATGACAATCGCGTGGCCTACCTCATGATAGGCAATGATGGCCTTCTCGGACTCCGTGATGACGCGACTCTTAAGTTCGGGGCCAGCCATCACACGCAGAATAGACTCTTCCAGTTGCGGTTTGCAGATGACTGTCTGTCCACAACGAGCGGCCAATAATGCAGCTTCATTTAAGACATTTGCCAGGTCGGCACCGGAGAAACCAGCGGTCTGACGTGCCAGATCATGCAATTCCACGCCTTCAGCGAATGGCTTATCTTTGGCATGGACCTGTAGAATAGCCAGGCGACCACGAATATCAGGCTTATCGAGCATGACACGACGATCAAAGCGACCGGGGCGCAACAACGCGGGATCAAGCACATCGGGACGATTAGTGGCAGCAATCACCACGACGTTCGCCTGCTTATCAAAGCCATCCATCTCGACGAGGAGCTGGTTGAGCGTCTGCTCACGCTCATCATTGCCACCACTCGCAGAATTGGTACGCTGACGACCAACGGCATCAATTTCATCGATAAAGAGAATACAGGGAGAATTCTCTTTGGCAGCTTTGAAGAGATCGCGCACGCGGGCTGCACCAACACCAACGAACATCTCCACAAACTCAGAGCCACTCACACTATAGAAAGCTACTCCAGCTTCACCAGCTACCGCACGCGAGATCAACGTTTTACCAGTGCCAGGTGCACCAACCAGGAGCACGCCTTTAGGAGTACGAGCACCCATCGCCGTAAAACGTTCAGGGAACTTCAGGAATTCAACGATCTCCTGCAGTTCCATCTTGGCCTCTTCGACACCAGCCACATCCTTAAATAGTACAGAAGGGTGCGACTCATTGAAGCGCTTCGCTTTAGAACGCGAGAAAGGCATTGCCTGACCACCCATACTGGTACGCTTCAGCAAGAAATACGCGCCCCCAAGGATAAGCAAGATCATTAATAGTTCCAGGACACCCTGCATCCACTGGCTATTCTGAGCATTATCAATATTTACCGACACATCATCATGCCTGAATATCTCTGTTACAGACTGTCCATCTTCTTTCACAGCATGATACTGTTGTCCATTTTTACCAGTAGCAAAGACATCATTACTACTCAATGTCACCGACTTTAACACGTGACGATCCGCCATATTCAGTACATCACTGATAGGTCGCTCTTGAGTTGAGACACCACTCTGCTGTAACACTTACCAGACGAAAAGCGGCAAAGGCAATAAGCACTACTCCTATCAGGATCAGTGTGCCAGGTATAGCATAGCGCGTTATAAGCGTGCGCTTTTTTGTTTTCTGAGAAGAACTTTGTGAGTCCGTCTTTCTCGTTCCTCGGTTATTTTTTGGAGATAT
This sequence comes from uncultured Chloroflexia bacterium, assembly GCA_963731415.1. Lineage (GTDB taxonomy): Bacteria > Chloroflexota > Ktedonobacteria > Ktedonobacterales > Ktedonobacteraceae > JACDAE01. The sequence goes on along the minus strand of CAVSVN010000005.1, from coordinate 218,387 downwards.
TTCCATGCAGTACGTCAGACCCTTCTCTCTGTTTCAGTCGTACATTCTACTATGCCAGTTATTGTATACTGCGTCATCGCATATCTTTGCAACTCATGGCACCTCGTTTCAAAGTATAACGCATAAGATTTTGTTTAGCAAGATGAGAATGAGCTTAGAAAGCTTAAATCCTTAAAGAATAGTACTATTGTATGAAATTTCTAATCTTCAATCTGAAGAGAAGGATAGGATAGGAGCTTTTAAGGTTGGGTATTTAAGAGCAATAGGCAATACAAGGATAAAGATAGTAGCTCAATGGAATAATTGTGATAGTTAGCGCAATACTGGCGTACATATTACTGTTTTCTATAATTTCCGGTCCTTACACCACGCTTCGCATGATAGAATAAAGAAAGAGATTTCCCACTACTAAAGAGGAACAGACAATGCAAGAATATCCACGTATTCCCCAGCCAGTGCAGGCTGCGGTTTCAAAAGTTTTGCAGGTTGGTTCTCGCATACAACCATTCAGTAAAGAGAGCACAGAGAAAGCTCCTCGTATTCGAGACGCGAAAAAAGTTCATAGCGTCTGCCCGTACTGTGCCGTTGGTTGCAGCCTGAATGTCTATGTGAAAGATGGACGCGTCATTGACATCGAAGGCGATCCTGAAAGTCCTATCAATCATGGAACGTTATGTCCTAAAGGTTCAGCCACGTTTCAATATACCGTCAATTCCAGTCGTCTGACACAGGTTCTCTATCGCGCACCCTATAGCGATGCCTGGGAAGTTAAACCGCTGGATTGGGCGATGGAGCAGATCGCGCAACGTGTCAAAAAGACGCGCGACGAAACGTTCGTGGAGCGCTTAGATGATGGACGTGAGGTCAATCACACGCTAGGAATTGCATCTCTGGGCGGCGCAACACTGGATATTGAAGAAAATTATTTAATGAAGAAGCTGCTTAATGGAGGTCTGGGCATCGTCTCGATCGAAAACCAGGCCCGTATCTGACACAGCTCCACTGTACCCGGTCTGGGTACCACACTAGGACGCGGCGGTGCCACCACCTTTCCGCAGGATCTTGTCAATAGCGACAGCATTTTGATTATGGGTAGCAATATGGCTGAAGCTCACCCGGTCGCGTTTGCCAACGTAGTCAAGGCAAAAGAACGTGGAGCGCAGGTCATTCATGTTGATCCGCACTTTTCACGCACCTCGGCCCTGGCAAATCTCTTTATTTCGATACGCGCAGGCAGCGATATCGTCTTTTTAGGCGCAATTATTCGCTATCTGCTCGAACACAACGCTTACTTCTCTGACTATGTCGTGCATTATACCAACGCGCCGATGCTTATTCGTACAGATTACCAGGACACAGAAGACCTGGACGGCATCTTCTCCGGCTACGATCCCGATACCGCAACCTATACAGATCAGAGCAGCTGGGACTATCAGCGTGACGAACAGGGACGCCCTCTGATGGACGTAACGCTGCAAAATCCACAGTGCGTCTTTCAAATTATGCGCCGTCACTTTGCGCGTTATACACCAGAGATGGTCGAGAACGTGTGTGGAGTACCGCAGGAACAATGGATGCAGGTCGTCCAGACTCTCGTCGCCAACTCAGGGCGAGAACGCACCAGCGCACTATGTTATGCAGTAGGTTGGACGCAGCAAACCAAGGGAGTGCAGATCATCCGTGCCGCAAGCATTATGCAACTTCTATTGGGAAATATTGGACGTCCAGGTGGTGGAATTATGGCGCTGCGTGGTCATGCCTCGATTCAAGGCTCGACCGATGTTCCCACGCTCTACGATCTGTTAGCGGGATATATGCCGCAACCGAGTGCACCACTTGAAAATAAGCCAGATACTGAGGCTTCGCAGAGCGCGACCACCTGGGGAAAAAGAGTCGATGAGAAGACGAATGCACTTTCACAACAGACATTAGAGGAATATATTGATACAGCAGGGCAGAAGCTTGGTTGGTGGTCAAATATACCTTCTTACATCGTCAGTTTGCTTACAGCATGGTATGGAGAAGAGACGGGCGAGCAGGACTATGGATACCACTGGCTACCCAAGATCACTGGCGATCACTCGCATCTGCTGACCAGCTATGCAATGTTGGATGGGAAGGTGAAGGGGTATTTCCTCTTTGGACAAAATCCAGCCGCTGGCAGTACCAACGCACGGATGCAGCGAAAAGCGTTAGAACAGCTTGATTGGATGGTTGTCTGTGATCTTTATGAGGTAGAGACGGCGGCATTCTGGTATAAGGGACCAGAGCCTGTGGATTCCAGCAAGATCAAGACAGAGATCTTCTTGATGCCAGCAGCGGCCTCTACGGAGAAAGAGGGCAGTTTCACCAATACACAGCGCCTGCTGCAATGGCGTGATAAGGCCGTTGATCCACCGGGCGATGCACGCTCAGACCTCTGGTTTGTCTATCACCTGGGCAAGCGCCTGAAAGAACTCTATGCAGACAGTAAAGAACCGAGAGATCGTCCAATTCAGGCGTTGACATGGGATTATGAGATGGAGGAACAGGAACACGCCTTCCACATTCAGGGCGAACCTGATACGTTGCTGGTGCTCAAAGAGATCAATGGATATTATGTACATCCACCTGCACAGGACAAGGACAATGGAAGTAGCCAATCGAACAAAAGTAAAGGATTATCATTACGAGACGCTCCACATGTGCCTGGTTTCGCCGCATTAAAAAATGATGGAAGTACCGCATGTGGCTCCTGGATTTATAGCGGTGTGTATCCTGAACCTGGAAATAATCGTGCGGCCTCGCGCATAACCGATGACTATGTGAATCTGCAATGGGGATATGCATGGCCTGCGAATCGGCGCATTCTCTATAACCGTGCATCGGCAGATCCAGAGGGCAGGCCATGGTCCGAGCGCAAAAAGTATATCTGGTGGGATGAGGAGCAGGGCAAGTGGACCGGGTACGATATACCAGACTTTCCCGTCAACAAAGCGCCTGGCTATACACCACCAGTCGGGAGCAAGCGGCATGGATGCAATCTCTGGCAGCGATCCATTTATCATGAAGCCGGATGGACGCGGCTGGCTCTTTGTGCCAAAGGGACTCAAAGATGGACCATTACCAACTCATTATGAAGCAGCGGAGTCGCCTGTCCATAATGCACTGTATACACAACAGAGCAATCCAGCGGCAATGTTCTTTAAGAAGCGGAAAGATAATATCCTGGCCGAGATTGGGGATGAGCACTATCCTATTATAGTCACCACTTATCGCCTGACCGAGCATCATGTGAGCGGCCCCATGACGCGCTGGTTGCCCTGGTTGAACGCACTACAGCCAGCGCTCTTTGCCGAACTCAGTCCAGAATTAGCGGCTGAACGAAGTATTCAGCATGGAGAGTGGATGGTCATCTCAACGCCACGGGGAGAGATCGAGGCAAGAGCGATGGTCACGCGGAGTTCCGCCCGCTGAAAATTGCGGGTAAACAGGTGCATCAGATCGGGCTACCCTTCCACTGGGGCTTCCAGGGAAAGAGCACAGGGAGCATCACCAACGATCTGACGCATATGGTGTTGGAGCCAAATGTCAGCATTGAGGAGGCCAAGGCGTTCACCTGTAATGTACGACCCTTGCAGTATCCTCAAACGGATCGAGAAAGGACGCATTTCCCACCTCCTCCTGGAGAAAAGAATACACGATGAAACTCGCAAAGGCAGTGAAATTGTAATGAGAAAAAGTGATGCCAGGAGAGCCTTTACGAGACTAGCGTCGCCTTTTTGAAGGGAACATTGTCGTCGCTGCATAAAGAGCCACCATTGCCGCCACAACCTGCAATGGGATTTTTCACCGATACAAGCCTCTGTATCGGATGCAAAGCCTGCGAGGTCGCCTGCAAGCAATGGAATCAGTTGCCTGCCCGCGATCCATCCTGGAGTGGCTCAAGTTATGATAATACCGAGCAATTGAGCGCTATCACGTGGCGGCATGTGCAATTTATCGAGCAGATATTTCAGTACCCTCAAACGGGTCAAAAGACACATCCAGGACCAGGCAGCTCTCCACCTGACTTACCTTACATGAAATTGCCTGAAAAGTCAAGGGAAAATGCATCAGGTGAAGTAAGCGAGGGAAAAGATAATAGAACGTTACCAACGACGCCCCCTGGCACAACGCTTCCTTTCTTCAATAGTGATCGTTGGCTTATGCAAAGCGATGTATGCAAGCACTGCGCAAACGCTCCCTGTCATGAAGCCTGTCCAACAGGCGCAATTATCCGCACCGAATTTGACACCGTATATGTGCAACAGGATATCTGTAACGGGTGTGGCTATTGTATCGTCGCCTGCCCCTTTGGCGTCATTGCACGTGACGAGCAGGGAGATCATCATGCACATAAGTGTACGCTCTGTTATGATCGGCTCAAAGACGGATTAGAGCCAGCATGTGCCAAAGCCTGCCCAACAGACTCGATTGTCTTTGGCGAGGTCGCACAACTCAAAGCACAGGCACGGGAGCGTGTGGGATTACTGCAAGAGCGAGGAGTCAGTGAAGCAAGATTATATGGAGTAGACGATAAGATTCTAGATGGTGGGCTGAACTCCTTCTTTCTCTTATTAGACGAGCCAGAGGTATACAATCTGCCAGCCAATCCAGCGCGACCGTCAAACAATGTTGCCCCGGCATCGTTCTGGACCATTGTCGCAGCGGCAATATTGGGACTGATGGGAATTTTATTTTTCCGCGAATAACCGTAGGGGCGCACACAAGGTGACGCCCTTACGGTTATTCATGAAATTGCAATAGGAAGTATTTTAATATGCAAAAGACACGTAAAGAGGTATCAGTTCAATCATCACTAGAACCCATGAAAACTATAGTGGATCTTACAGCAAGTGAAACACTATTTGAACAACTGGCAATGCTTACCACAGGCTACCGACCTGATCCAGAACAGGAACTGCAGGAAATCAGTTACTACGATTATCCCGTACTCAAACAACCTTTCTGGCGCTGGGAGATCATCTGGTACTTCTTCTTTGGTGGGTTGGCCGCTGGTTGTTATGTTATAGCAACGATCGCCTCACTTTTTGGCAACAAAGAAGATCGTGTTGTCGCTCGCACGGGCTATTATCTCTCGTTGCTCATGTTGCTACCCTGTCCCAGTATTGTTGATCAAAGACCTGGGCAGGCCGGAGCGCTTCCTGAACATGATGCGTATGTTCAAGGTCAAATCGCCAATGTCAATGGGAGTATGGGGATTGCTTGGATTCTCAGCATTTAGCGGAACAACGGCTGTCATTCAGGCAGGCAGAGATGGTATTTTGGGACACTGGTGGGGTGCAAGACTGCTGGCAGCACTACCACAAAAATTGATCTCCATGCCTGGGAGTCTCTTTGGAGTATTTCTCGGTGGCTATACGGGCGTACTATTAACGGCAACGAGCGTGCCCTTATGGTCGCGTAGCAAGCTCTTAGGAGGAATTTTTCTCTCCTCCGCGATATCCACCAGCACAGCATTGATCTCGGTCGTATTGAGATTGATGGGAGTGCCATACAAAGTACTGCACAAACTAGAGAAGATGGAATGGGTGGCGATGCTGGTTGAAGGTGTAGGTCTGCTAGCCTTCTTGCGCCAGTCGGGACGAGCTGCTCGTCCTCTGGTGGGAACGGGACCAGACGAGCATGGTATGACTTTCTGGCGCTTTATGTTTGGTGGTGGGTTGGCGTTGCCATGGGCATTGCAGACGCTTATGTTGCTCAGACGAGGTAAAGGAAAGGGAAAGATCGGTGGGTTGTTTATTTCGTTACTGGTGCTGATTGGTGGATATTTTTTCGGCGTACGATGATTGAAGCAGGGCATACTTCTAGTAAGGATGCACGAGCGACGTTGTGGAATGCACGAAGGTAGGAGATGGACATATCCTAGAAGTTACTTCTACGCCTATAGTGCATTCCACTGTAGGGCTCAGGTTCACTACATCCACTGTTCACCACATCCTGTCCGTTTGAACCCTGGACTATAAAGAGGAAATGATAAATCACGGAAACCGTAAACGCAGTCCCTACCATGTCGTGGGTCTAATTGAAACTGGACAAGGTATTACCTGTGCCAGTTGCCCCAATAGTCGTCGCACTCGTGGCTGTCGGAGTCACCGTTGCTACTGACCCAAAGGTTGTTGGACTCGTTGCGGTTGCAGTTGGAGTCACAACTGGCGTTGTCGTACTCGGGGTTGCAGTCGCTGTTGCTGCTGACCCAAAGATTGTTGGACTCGTTGCGGTTGGAGTGACCGCAAGCCTTGAAACTGATTTCGTCTTGTTATGTGATGCTCTCTGCTGCTTTACAGTAACATTATGTACGTGCGCTGACACTTTTGTTGATGCAGCCGACACCGATACCTGGCTAACAAAAGCGATCGCAATAGCAGATGTGGTTATTAACGCGAAAGCTGCAATAAGCATTACCACATACTTCTTACTTGCTTGCATTAAAAAATTTCCTTTCTTACATATGTCCTTACACATTAGGTATAAATCTTGAAGCTCTTTAAAGCAGAGGACGATTTTATACGGCAGCATTTCTGATTAGTCAACTTTGCGTCCAAAGAGAAAGATCTCCATATCAAACAACTGATTACGAGTGAAATGCTACAACAGAAAATCCCTCTATAGTTACTATAGTTTTCTCTCCAAATACATACAAACTAATCTATAGATGTTCTAGTAGTTAGATTAAACGAAATAGTAGATGAACAGAACCAATATAGTTCAACTTTTCTCTTTCTCCCTCGTACATGTGATAAGCTACTACAAGAGAAGAACAACGCATTTCTGTAGGGAAAGAGGCAGTATATGGAGGAGTCTCGTAACGCGGCCAGTGCAGGCAGCGACGATCAAAATACAGTTATCACGGCCCAGCCTGCCAACCAGACGAGCCGATGAGCAATACAGAGCCAACAACAACAAGCAATGGAACAAGTACAGGGACAGCACAGCCACCGGAGCAACCGGAAAATCCTCAGACAATCGATAATATCCAGCTTACCGTTATTGAAGGATTTCAGGTTGGACGCGGCGTAGCCCGCATTGATCCCGATGATATCGCACGCCTGGGATGTCAACCGGGCGATATTGTGATGGTCAGAGGTGCACGCACAACGGCTGCAAAGGTTGTACCAAGCTGCACTGGCAGATCGTGGGCGGCAGACTATTCAGATGGACAGCCAGGTACGCCAGAACAGCGCATCAGGATTGGGAGAGCGCATCACTGTACGCAAAGCTAAAGTACGTACAGCAGAAAAGATCACGTTGCTTCCCTTAAGCGGTGGAGCACCCATTCAAGAAACGGACCTCCAATATATCGCACGCTACCTGGTGGGATTGCCCGTCGTGATTGGCGACCTGCTGCGCGTTGGAACGCCGGGAACAGCACCACGCGAGTTTCTTATCATTGGCACTACACCCACCACCCCAAGCTATATCGTTCATAAGCGCACCACGGGCGAACTGCCGATTGCGCTACCACCCGAACCCGATACAGATACCGAGGCAGTACTGGTACAACCGGGAACGCTGGTACGCGCCCAGGCAAGGGGAGCTGCCAGTAGCACTCCGGGACGAGTAGGCTATGAAGATATCGGTGGACTGGGCAAAGAGCTACAACGTATTCGAGAGATGATCGAACTACCGCTCAAATATCCAGCAGTATTTGATCGCCTGGGCGTTGAGCCGCCCAAAGGAGTTCTGCTCTATGGACCTCCAGGAACGGGTAAAACGCTTATCGCACGTGTCGTAGCGGCAGAAACCAATGCGGCATTTTTCGTCATCAACGGACCAGAAATCATCAATAAGTTTTATGGCGAAAGCGAGTCGCGGCTGCGTGGAGTCTTCCAGGAAGCCCAACGACGCGCACCCAGCATCATCTTCATTGACGAACTGGATGCCCTGGCACCCAAACGTGCTGAGAGTGGTGGCGAGGTCGAACGACGCATCGTAGGACAACTCCTTGCATTGATGGATGGACTGGCCTCGCGTGGGCAGATCGTCCTGATTGGCGCAACCAACCAACCAAATGCGCTCGATCCAGCAATACGCCGCCCCGGACGTTTTGATCGCGAGATCTCGTTGCGTGTACCAGATGTACGTGGACGAACAGAGATCCTGCGCATCCATAGTAGGGATGCAGCACTGGCAAATGATATCGACTTTGCACGCCTGGCACAACTCACACCGGGCTTTGTGGGAGCAGACCTGGAGGCGCTCTGCCGGGAAGCCGCCATGATCGCATTGCGGCGTGTCCTGCCACACATAGATTACCAGCGTGGATATATTCCCTATGAGACCTTAGTGAACCTCAGTATCACCATGGCAGATTTCCAGGCGGCACTACGAGAGATCGAGCCATCAACCACGCGCGAGGTCTATGTAGAAGTCAGCGAGACCTCTTGGGATGATATCGGAGGGTTGGCAGACATTAAAAACACGCTTACCGAAGGCGTAGAGTGGCCGTTACGCTATCCTGAAATCTATGCCAATGCAAAAGTAGAGGCACCACGCGGCGTCCTGCTTGCAGGTCCTCCGGGATCAGGTAAGACGCTTATTGCACGAGCGCTGGCAAATCAGTGTGAGGCAAGCTTCATCTCAATCAAGGGACCCGAACTGCTCTCCAAATGGGTTGGCGAGTCGGAAAAAGGTGTACGCGAGATCTTCAGGCATGCCAAGCAGGCTGCACCATGCATCGTCTTTTTCGACGAACTCGACTCGATGGCACCCAGACGAGGAGGAGGAAACGATGGCAACGTTGGAGACAGAGTCATCGCCCAACTACTTACCGAGATGGATGGGATTGAAGGGCGCGAGGGCGTGATCGTTCTGGCTGCGACCAACCGTCCTGAATTGATTGACCCGGCCTTGTTGCGTCCTGGCCGCTTCGACCTGATCGTCGAATTACGGCATCCTGATGAAGAAGAGAGACGCGCCATTTTTGGTGTCCATCTGCGTGGAAAACCAATTGCACCGGAAGTGACAGCCGAGGAACTGGCAAAAGTCACGCCGGGACGCAGTGGAGCAGATATCGAAGCCATCTGCCGCCGGGCATCATTACTGGCATTGAAGAGATTGGATTGGACCCAGGCTCAGTATAGGGCAGGTGCAGGTGAGCGAAGCACGGGACGAAATGAGAAACGTCCTCACCAGACAGACCAAAGGGAACAACCGCACCATTGCCAGATCCTGACGCTCAACCGCAGACGCCGCCCGCTCGTTTCCAGATACGCGCCGAGCATTTTGCACATGCCATTGATGAGCAACGTGAGCGCTATATCGTCGCAGGAAGCAGCCGAAGCAGAAAGAGAGAAACAGGATCGAGGAAGGCAACGTCTGATCGATATGGCTGCCGATTATGATCAGCAGCAGAAAGAGAAACCGGCCTTACGTGGATTCCGGCTCTGGTTAGCACGTCTTTTCAGGCTCGCTTGATAGCCGCTATCATTGCATCATAATACGGGCTTGTTTCACCGCACTCTTACACAGATCTGTGTAGAAGTGCGGTGAAACAAGCCCGTATTGCTCACCTTTTAAGAGAAGGGGAGACAACATTGATCACTTACACATCAATAACAATGTGAGTACTATCTACTTACAATATATAGGCAACTATGCTATAATACATGATGGAGAGTATACCAAGAGATGAAGGGAGAAACCAATGTCACTCTTACATGACAACTCCTCTTCCGTCTCCCGTGAGCAAGTTACAGAGGCGTATCTGAAAGCCATACGGTTGATCGATGAGCGAGTAGCACCCCTTCTGGGCAAAGCGACGACGCGGGTCCTGGTAGAGAGTGCTGCCAGACGAGTTATAAGCCAATATCCGTTTCTGCACTTTCTTGTCATACGACCTTATACCGAAATCATTCCATCTGTTATTCAAGAACAACTTTCAGGAGTCACCTCTACTGAACTGACTGCTGGACTCAATGCGTTATTAGATGAGTGTTTCGCGGGCTTGCGAGAACTAACAGGTGAACTTATCGCGCCCCCACTGCATGATGAAGTTACTCATCAGTTGAGACAACTACAATAAAGGACAGTCATGGAGAGCAACGTGCCATCAGAGTTCCAGGTTGTGGAGAGAGAGAATAGCACGGATCGCATGGATCGCTCTTCCCCTATAGTCAAAAGATGAGCGTTTAACGGCCATCCATCAGGAAATGGAATACCTTAATACGATCGGCAAGCGCTTCGTTGCCGCCTTTGACCGCTTTCAAGTTCATCGTGCCCTTCTGGCGGCCCTACGCGATCTCTATAGTTTCTCAGCCTGCTGCATTCTCCTCAAAGGTGATCCCCTGGAACTCTTCATCATTCCAAGCTATCCCTCTCAGTGCTTCTTTCCTGGAAATGATGATTCAGCGTATTGCCAATGCCGCAAATGTGATGGATTTTCCTCATATAGAGGCCGAACAACTGGCACGATCAGCCTATCTTGATGCCCCTGACGAACTGGCGCTCCCACAGATACAGGAAGGATTAGGAGGAGGAGAGATCGGCGACTGTGTACATATCCCTCTTATCGTTGAGAACCGCATCATGGGAATGCTGAGCCTGTTCGATGAACGAAGCTAACACATTTAATACCAACCTGCTACAATTGACCACGATGATCGCAGACTACGCAGCGGTAGCACTGGAGAATGTACGCCTGCGCGAACGCGAGAACGCCTTATGGCGACAGACCGAATTTGAGCGCCAGCGGCTGGAACTCATTATCAGAAGTATGGCCGAAGGTCTCCTTATCACCGACGCTCAAGGTGCGATCACCTCGCTCAACCAATCGGCACAACATCTGTTAGCACAGGCAAACATTGATTTCCAGACAGAGATACCGCTGCAGAAGCTTATTAAGACAAGCGACGTAGATTGGTTGCCTCGTCTGGCAGAGATTGTTGACCAGGCGCTCAAAAATAAAGTCGTCACCAACCAGGAATTGACGATTGGAGAAGGAAGCGAGACTGTCCCGATTACACTGAATATCAGTGCTGCTCCCTTACATGATGCAAGTGGAATTACAAAGCGTCCTATCGGTGTTGTCGCGGTACTCAATGATGTCACCTCCATTAAACAAGTTGAGCGCCTGAAAGACGATTTTGTGTCTGTGGTATCACATGAATTGCGTACTCCTCTCACAGCAATCAAAGGCTATACCCAACACCTGGTGCGACGTATGGAAAGACGCCTGCGCAAAGTGCGTGCAATTCCTGAGAGCAATACACCGCTCAATGAGTTGCCTGAGAGCTACGATCTGCGCAGTTTGAACATTATCCAGAGCCAGACCGAACACCTGGAGCGCCTGATCAATGATCTGCTTGATCTCTCGCAGGTACAGTGGGGCAAATTAAATTTACGCTATGAAACGTTCTACCTGGCCGATGTGCTGGCAGAAAGTGTGCGTTTAGCCCAGGCCAGCGCCGAATTACATACGCTCTATCTGGATATTCAAGTACACAGACACGACCATCATGGCCGACCGCATACGTGTGGAGCAGGTCATCGGCAATATACTCGACAATGCGATCAAATACTCGCCGCATGGAGGAAAAGTCACGGTACGCCTGGAGAACCAGGAGCAATGAATACCTGATAAGTATCATCGACGAGGGCATAGGAGTCAGCGCAGAACAGTTTGATCACATCTTCGAGCGCTTCTATCGTGTACACAATACGAGCATCCAACAATACTCAGGCATCGGCCTGGGATTGTATGTAGCAAAAGCGATTATCAATCGTCATGGTGGTCAGATCTGGTTCACTAATAATCAGAGTAATGGCAGTACATTCCACTTCACCTTACCACATAGGCCACCTACCGTACCTCTTGCATGACTCTTCTATACATCTGCCTGAGTGATCAATAGTTACAATGCCTGCCATAGATCGGTCGGACTAGAACCAAAGTGATCATTGAGGTAGGAATAGCCAAAAGGCGTAAAGTGAACTCTGGCCCAGGTAGCGCGGAGCCATTGAATACTTCGCAGAGATACGAGCTTCGCCCCAGAGTGGATGGCGTAGATCCTGGAAAACTCTGAAGATATCCCCTATAATCGAAAGAAGGATCCCACAACTAATAACCATCACCTGCATAAAGAAAGTATGGGACAGAGTGACGGGCTGAGAGACGTAAAAAGACCGACATAGAGAACACTTCCCGATACAATAGCGGGACAGAGCACACTTAACCAGATAAACAGTATGAGATGGTTCATGGGCAAACATGATAGTGATGCCAAGAGGCCCGATAGCCCAACCAACCAGGGGATCATGACGAAAGTAGCATAACCAGCAAGCGTGCCCCTTTGAAAAGAAGGATCCAGAGCAACAGGAGAAGGACTAAACCTGGAACATTAACTCCATGAACGCTGTGTAAGTTAATACGTGGCATGCTCAAACTCCTTACCAGAAACACTGCAAGGACCCTTTCAGCTTTAAAGCATAGGTAAGCGATTCCTGATATTTCTATTATACGTCAACAGCACTGTTTTCGTGCAATCAGGAATAGACTAAAAGTCATGGCACAATGTATTGTGATTACACATTGGAAACAGCGAGAACGGGCACTTACCTTGAGGATGTTTTGACCCTGGCGATCTGAGAGAGATGGGCGCTACTGGTATCGAACCAGTGACCTCTTCGGTGTGAACGAAGCGCTCTACCGCTGAGCTAAGCGCCCTAAAAATGACTGAGGCAAATATAGCATTCATCATCTCGATTGTCAAGCATTTTTCTTCGCCGAAATTGACACCCTGATGCCACCCATTTACGTATTATATATAACGATATAAAAAGAAGAATTTACGAAACGAAAGGCAACGCAACCATGGCGAAAAAAACAATGAGGAAAACAGTACAAAATGGGTCGTCGGTGGCATGATTTTACCAGCCGTAGTGCTGGCAGTACGCAAACGCATTTTCCAATTCATTGACGACAATTTCTAATGAGGAACGGCCATGATATGATATACTGAGAAGTAGCTATTCTACGAACTTCTCAGGAGTATTTATATGGATGATCAAACTGTCAGTACCGCTGCAACGACCAATAGCAGCGGTACTGAAAAATCGAGGTGCTCAAAAATGAGCAAACTATGGCAGCCTGTCGCGAGTCCTGTGGCAGAACACAGACAGGCTTACGGAACAGCAAAGACTGAGAATTTGCGCGACTCGGAGGTCTGGCGTTTTATTTTACCCGCCTTCGTTATTCTATGCTGCCTTGCCCTCCTAGCTATTCCACTCATTATTTTAATTCCTTTGCTTGCTACATCCCTCGATCCCCATTCAGCAAGCAACCTGGCAGGTGACAATCTGGTATGGGTCTGGATTACGCTCATTGTCATTGCATTAGGCATTGCTGCAGTCATCATATGGGGACTCTATAAAATCTTTCTGACTCAGGCTGGAAATTATCAAAGGTATAAGTATGCTTCCATCAGATGAAATTTCCAGATAGGACACAGAGCGTCTACCAATTTATGAAATGGCATGAGTAATCGTCAATTAATTGGTAGACCCTCTAAGCGTCCTTACACTGTTGCTAGCAGGATGCTCTAACGGTTTTTCAAACAAGTAGACATAGACCGAAAATTCTATTTACAAAGCAAGCGCTCTTACAAGTCTGAGAGAAATGACAATTTGTACTACTGGAAAATATTGACCAAAAAGATCCTTGACTTTTGAAACAGCAACGAGTACACTTATAATCAATTCGCAAACGTACTATTGATTGGTTTCTAAAGAAGATGGTTATACAGATATCGCTGGAAGGTGAGTTCTCTGCAGCAAGTTGCTAGTAGCAATACAGCACTGTTGTAGAAGGCAGCAGAACTCATTTATTCCACACAATAGAAGCGTAACTAAGAATAGTATTTCTACGTCCAGGTCATCGCAGATCGCACAGATCCGCATGTCGTTTTTAGCCTCTCCTCTCCTCAATGTGCATCGGAAATCCTCAAAATGAAATGGTTCAGACTTCACATATAGAGAAAGTAATATGAAGTACCTGTTTACTATATTCGATAAAAACACGCTCTGCACCAGAGCGCACATCAAGCATTTTTTCATATCCTTCTCATCCCCAATCAGCGGATACGATCATCTAAGCCCTACTATGAGCGTGAGAACAGGAACAAGGAGAGGAGGTGAGAGCATGAGAGGCAAGCTACGAGATAAACGCGCAACAGGCAAGCGCGATGTCTTCAAGCGTGAAGTGATCGAGCGTCGTCGTACGACGAAGCGCGACAATCGCCCACTCATACAGGTAGAACAGTTCGATGATGAGAATTACGAACTTGAGCTAGACGAAATGGAAGAAGAGAAGCCAGCACCCAGACAAAAAGTAGGAACGCAATCGCGTCCCTACCGAAAAGCACTCATCACTATATTTTAAGGGATATTTATTTCAGGAAATAAGCGACGGGCAATTACCAGGCGCTGAATCTGAGCTGTGCCTTCGAAAATATCGAAGACCTTGGCATCGCGAAACCATTTCTGGATGAGTTGCCGCAGTTCAGAATTCTTCCCTGGAGACGTAATGCGTACCGCTGCGGCAGTTGCCTTCATCACCAGACCTCCCGGCGTACGCTTTGCACATCGACGCTTCTTTTGAATTGGGGATACGGCCATCAGCCATCCAGGCAGCACGCCAGACCAGTAAACGCGCCATCTGGATCTCTTGCCGTAACTCCTCCAATTCGGTTTCGATGTTCCGTCGCTTCTGCAATGGATATCCCACTGGCAATTCCTCCTTTACCCATTGGCAGGTTGCTTCATAAGCTGCACGCGCGATACCCACAGCGATAATTCCAACCATCGGACGCGTTGCATCAAGCGTGCCCATCGCTGCCTTAAAGCCTGCTTTCTTGCTCTGCTCACGACCAGCCAGCAGGTGATCCCTGGGAATACGGCAATTTTCAAAGATCAGTTCGGCAGTCTGGGAAGCTCGCAGGCCCATCTTCTCCTCGATACGTCCCACGATCAGGCCAGGCGTTCCCTTAGGCACTACAAAGGGACGAATGCCTTCACGACCAAGACTTTTATCGATTGTTGCGAACGTGATAATCAGGTCGGCACGCGCTCCATTCGTGATATAGTGCTTATGGCCGTTAATGACCCATTCATCACCATCTAAAACGGCGGTGGTCGACATACCTGCCACATCGGAGCCAATGCCGGGTTCGGTCAGGGCCAGAGCACCCCAATGCAATTGACCATCCCCATAGAGGGCAAAGAAACTTCTGCTGCTGCTCCCGCGTCCCCTGCGAAAGAAGCGGAGGCGCGGCAAGACCAGGACCGGGCAGGGCAGTTGAGAGAGCCGCATCACCCCAGGCCATTTCTTCATTTAAGAGCATAGAGAGCACCTGGGGCTGCTTTTCCTCTTCCTGCCCATATACTTGGGAGAGAGCATCGCGTGCGAGACGTTTCTGCATGTTCCAGAAGAACGTGTCAGGAATATGTTCGTTGCGATCACATTCTAGCGAAATAGGCCGCATTTCTTCAACAGCGATCTGGTGGACATACTCGCGAAAGGCTTGTTGGGATTTGCTAAGTGTAAAATTTATCATATGGTTACTCCATCGCTGCCGCATTGCGCATCCACATCTCAACGGGATGATCTTGCATAAAGCCAGCACCACCCATGACCTGGACGGCATCTATCGTCGCTGATTTGCCAATCTTGATGGCCTGCTGTTGTGCGGCCTCTGCATCGCGTAGAAGCATGTCGGAAGCAACATCGTTATCCCAGTTTACTGCTGCATTCCAGAGCAGGAGGCGAACGGCATCCAGACTTCATCGCCATTTCAGCAAGAATGAAAGCGATACCCTGATAGGAGACGATAGGACGCCCAAAGGCAATACGATCTTGTGCATAATCGCTGGCATATTCGAGAGCAGCACGGGCAGTCCCGCAGGCGATGCCAGCCCGCAAAATCATATAGAGCGTTGCGGCACGTATGCCTCCGCTATTCCCTGCTTCACCTAACAGAGCACTGGCGGGAACGATGGCATTGGTGAAAGTATATGATGCACTGGGAGCTGCAATCATACCAAGTTTCTCGGTTTCAGGAGTGATCTGTAAACCGTCGAGGTGAATCGGGTAAGCACGAAAGCACAAAGATCGGATAATCCATCTACACCTTCAAGGTGGAACAAGGCAACACGAGGGTTGGATTGTGCACCGTGGATAACATTACGTTTAGTGCCATTTAGAATGTAGTTATCGCCATCACGACGAGCCATAGCGCTGATGTCTGCCACAGAATAACCGCCTGTACGCTCGGCAAAAGCAAGGCTACCCCGATGAGTATAAGCCCCACCGACCGAACAAAAGGGCGGGATGTACCGTTCCTGTTGCTCAAAAGTTCCGGCCAGGGCAATGGTGAGCGATCCCATGAGGGAACCGAGACTATTTAGAGCAAGAGCACCATCACCGAAGCCAAATTCTTCCGCAATGAGGACATAGGTGATGGCTTCGATGGGGCCTGAACCACCATATGCTTCAGGAAAAGGAGTGGTCAGGCCAGTCTGGGTCAGTATCTGCATAAGCGAGGGAGAGATGTTCCCATTTTTTTCAGCAGTGCGTCCCTGGGCACGAAATTGTTCACTGGCGATACTGCGCGCCAGATGGCGGATCTCTTCCTGCTCTTCGGTTGGAGAGAAGTTGAGCATGAAATCCCATCCTTTCTATAACAATCAATGTGCTAAACGTATGTCTGAAGGAAAACCAGCAAATGTAGCATGCACAACTTCGATGCCATCCTGGTTAAGCAGGCTAGCACTGGCTCTAATCATACGCCGATCAGGATCTTTTTTCTGTATGGTAACAGTGACAGAACAAGGCCACATCACCTTCAGTAAAAGTACGCCGAAAGGTAAAGGTCTGGCCTTGCTCGATCGCATCAAAGGCGACCCGAAGTTGCTGCTTGAATTCTGGTGTTGCATCTGGCATAAAGACCACCATTCTTAAATATAGAGAACGAGTGCGATCAACTTCGCTCTTCGGCTCTACATCGATAGTAAACTATTCTATAGTCTCCAGTATATAGTATGGTGTTTCCGCAAGCAAGTTTCGCTGCTGGCATGATCACAAAAGCAACTAAAACCTCGTAAAGCGATATTTTCCCATATTTACATGTAACATGCATTTAATCTCCCTTATTTTAACACGTTATTAATATGCGTGCACAGAAAAACATGTTATACTTGGTAAAGTAGTTGCTATTCTTTTTACACACAAGATAGCGAAATCACCGCCTGGTGCTTCGTGAATAGGACTCATGTTATGTAACAAAGTATCGGGTAAAAGTGTTCGGGTAAAGTATGTAGGGAGGCAAACGTGGAAAACGGAAAAATGGGTACGCATACCTCTATGCACAGGATCATGGGCAATCATCAACTTATTATCATCACGCGGCTATTGCAATGTGTGGAAACGATGCAAAACATTGATGAGCTATTTGCGTGGTTATCAGAGATGATGATGCAACGTATGGATATTCAAGTTGTGCAATTCTGGGCCATGCAGAACTATAGCAACGGACAGGTAAGCTGTGATTTACGTACGACGACTCAACAGAATACCTCATTACCCCAACATATTGTGATTAATCAGCCTTTAGCAGATACCGTAGAACATTTACTCAACAAACGGCAAAGTGTTGTGCCGCAGCCAGTAAAAAATATCTTCTCGCAGTATTTGAGTAATCTGCTTATGCGCTACAACCTCAATTACTGGGCATGCCATTTTATGAGTAACAATATCTTGCTTCCACCCACTAACAATTGACTTTGCCTATGAGAAAGTTGCTACTCCTCTTACTCTGGCGGTCTCAGTCTTTTCGGAGCACACGCCTTCCCCACGCTTATTACCAACCCTAAGCCATATCCTGGAACACGTGCTTCCAATAGCCAGAAGTCATGGGCTATTGACAGTAAGCCCTCCGATGGAACGAGGATTACAGGTGAGCAATCATCGGTCTACGGAAATCAACCGGTACTCACAGAATTTATTCCATGTCATACTCAGGTGCTTAGACAAAGAGGCTCTGAGAAGTGAGAAGTCTCTTATTCAAGATAAAAATGCACGGCGCCTCTATCTCCAAATTGATGGACATAAAAATATCGGTGAACTTGTTTATCTTACCCAGCTGAACATACAAGAATTCTATGCTGCACTATGCCTGCTGCTTGCACAAAAGTGTATTCAGCTCTTTGAGGCACGAGGATATGCAGGGCAAAATCTGCAATCATCCCTTTCATCTCCACCTGTTCAACAAATTGAATAACAGAGATTTTATATTCAGGGGGGATAGTCGTCTTTACCAGTAGATAGTGCCTGATGCATGGACTTGTTTTATCCGATTTCTACAGTAGAAATGGATAAGAGATATCCAATGAACAGAAGCATTGTGAAACAAGTCCACGTTCATAGATTAAAGGATTGGCAGACTGTATATGCATACTCAGAGAACGAAGGCCGTTATTGCACGACAGCTATCCCAGCAGGAACTCTAACAACTACTTTTTCCCACGTCCGTATCCCCTCTGGGCGTGGGCTCTTGGTTGTTGGTGGATCTCATCCTCATAGGTGCCGGTCTGTCTCTCAATCTGGCTCGTTGGCGTGCTTCGGTCTGGTCCTGTTTCTCGGTGGATTACTTTTCCTCTTAAGTATCGAAGCGGGCCAAATCCTGACGATAGGCTCTATGATGCCTGGGTAGAAAACCAGGGCCAGCTACTTTACCAAAAGGGCTTACATGTACTGGATATCACTCAGCTCCCAGATGAGCTGATCGTATGCTCAACATGCGCAGCTATGTGCTGCCCGGTTCGTTTGACGCCGATGAGTATGATCCCGATGCTGTCCAGATGAAACGTGGTAAAGATGGATACTGGCGCTTTAGCATCAATGTCTATACCTACATTTATCCACTGAACACGCTCACTTGCCATTTTCAAGGGTGACATTAATGCTCTTGAACCACGCCTTCACAATGATCTAGATGAAATCTATGGCTATCGCCATATTGTAGGTGCAACTACAATGAGCGAACCAGGAAACGCAATTCTCATAGAAGGGCAGAAATTTCCCTATCATATAGAGTATTTTTGCCTGAAGACTCAGTAACGGAGAAGCAACCAAACTGAGCGCTACAGTAAAAGCGAAGCCAGCTGGTAGTCTCTCAGGCGTACCTGTGATAGTACTACCCGATACAGGATTTAATAGGACGCTCAATATTTTACGGAAACTGGTTCTTTCGAGCAGGAGATATGAGAAGGCCATTGAAATCCACATTTATCATCTGTATAAGAGCATAGACAAATGTTAAACATAGATGTACAAATGTCTTTTTCTATTCTGACAAATGTTATAACATTTGTTGCATTTCCGGAAAAAATAGGGTATACTTCCACTATGCGATACTCGTTATGGAGAGCGGGCAGCTTAGAGACGCGACCTCTGAGCTGCCCGCTCTGCTCCATTTCTATTTTGTCCTTTGGGAGGTTCTGGACAATCCGACCATTGGACTGAGGCATTTAGAAGGCAAAGTGGGATTATATAAAACTGGCAATAACATCCCCTAATGAATGCGTAATAATCCCCGGTACAAGACTACCTGAACGCTGAAGGAGAACAGCAAAGGTAACACCCCCGGCCATCTGTCCATATATAGCGAGAGCAAGAACAACAAGGATCGAGGGTGAACCACTACGGAAGAGATCGGTTCCAATATGTAAGAACCCAAAAAATAGTGCAGAGATTGCGATGGCCCACCCGGTTCCCAGTAATCGGTTCAGACGCGTCATGATTATGCCTCGCCATGCTACCTCTTCAGGAAAACCAGCCTGCAAAAAGGCTATAACGAAGCGCACAAGCAAGAATAGTAACGTTATTTTCCCTGCGACCAGACCAAAGATTATTAAGGCAATGGGAATCGCGCACATAACAGCTGTAACGCGCTAGGTGCGATAGCCTTTCCGAAAGCCCAGTTCACGCCAGCGCCCACCAAGCAAAAATACAAATCCTAACGGTATAACTACCTCAAAGAGGAGGATTAGCAGGAGAACAAAAAGAGTATTGGCACGTAAGAAAGCAATCGTGATAAATGGCAATAAATGCAAGGTAGCTAAAATAACCATAAGCGAGATTAATACACTGCACAATGCCGTGACGCTTCCCTAATTCAGAGCCGACTACGCGAGGACGAGCCGGGCACCTCCCAAGTGGTTACTGGTGCACCTTGCGTCAAGGGAATTATCAGAAGCAAGGGGGCAATTGATAAACAGCTAAGCAGAAAATTCCACAAACTGACGACGCCCAGCAACAAAAGGTATATAGCAGCTGCAAGCCAGAGAAGCGTGAGCAACCAGGTTGCTGGATGACGAACGATAGCAGGGAATGTTTCACGATAGGCAGCAAGCAAGCCGCCTTGTTTTTCCTGTACGGCAGGAGTAACCTCGATTTGTTGCATAAAATCCTCCTATTATTCAATTATTCAATTGCAAAGTGCTTCATAGAAGCATGCTTATCGCATTAATGTTGCGTAACCAGTAGCAGGATGAAAGGGAGCAAAATGAAACCTGCGGCGTCGATAAACGCGTGATATATCATTCCGGCGGCAAGACTACGGGTACGCTGCAAAATAAGTGCCAGGGCAATTCCCAGGGTAGCATCAGACGTAATACCGATTGCAGCAGCAGCCAGGGCATTCACATGATAATAACCCGGATTAGCTCCTATATGAACAAGCCCAAAGATGAGAGAGGAAAGCACAATTCCCCACTCTACATTTGATACACGAGTAAGCCTTGTCATCAGGACGCCACGGAAGATAATCTCCTCTGGCAAACCAGCAGTTATAAGCATGCTGATAGGTGCAGTAAGAAAAGTTGTAAGAGAGAGCTTCCGAATTGCGATGCCAACAATCATGAGAACGAAAGGAACGAGAATCAGGGCCAGGGTAACGCGCCATGTATGATAACCCCGCCCGATACCTAATTCGCGCCAACTTGCACCCAGCAACCACATCCCACCTAAAGGAATGACAACAGCAAGCGGGAAATATAGAATTCCCTCTAAAAGTGGGAGGGTTCCTTGTAATTTTTGATAGGCTATTACGATGACAGCAGCCAGAATAGCAAAAACGAGGGCCAGTTGCCACCAGAGTCTGATACGAGGATAGGATTTAGGCTCCTCCCACGTTGGAGTCGGGTGATGAGCGGTTAGTGGGATAACGATCAGAAAAGTCAATAGTAAGAATACAAGGGAATAAAGGCCAAGCAAAAGAAGCTTTGGTCGCCCAGCCAGAACGAGATAAAGGTTTGAGACGAGGAAGAGCGTGGTAAAAAGCCACGTAGCGCGACTACGCACTATCGCGGGGAGAACCTCGCGATATGCATGAAAAAAGTCTGATTGTTCCGATTCGTTCGTTATCTCTTCGTTCAAAGTTGCCATAGAAAACCTCCTATCAAGTATGCAATTTATCATGTCAGGAATATAGCAGAGTGAGGAGGTAATCTATGTCCTCTAAAGAGGTAATCTGGGGGAACCAATTAGAGGATGTGCAATTCTCGGGCACGTAGAACAGCCTGCATGCGATTACTCACGCCGAGCTTTGTGTAGATACGTTTTGCATGCGTCTTGATGGTACCCTCAGCCAGCACAAGCCGTTCTGCAATTTCTCGGTCGGAAAGGCCAGTGCCCATCAGTTGCAACACCTCTCGTTCTCGCTCGCTTAGAGAAACTGCGAATGCAGGAATCTTTGCTTGCCCGGTCCTCTTTTTGTGTACCGAGGTTCTTTGTATAGGAGCTATGCCAAAAGCGGCAAGCAGGCGGCAGATATAATTCTGTGAGACATTTTTTGTCAGAGGAAAACGTCCTTTTTGGGCTTCGAATAAGCACTCCAGCAATACCGCCAATGGTCTTCCTTCGTTCAAAAAGATACGAACGTATCCTCCTGGTTCAGCAAGGGACAACGCTCGCGCTAAAATGATCAGCGCTTGATCCAATTTTCCTTGGGCCGAAAACGTAAGCGCTTGCAATGACAGAAGAGAGATAGTATCTTCCAGGTACGGCACGTTCTCCTTCATCTGTAAAAGCGACATTATCAGCTTACTGGCTTCTTCAACATCCTTGTTTGCAAGATGTAACCGGACTTGCATACTTAGTTCTCTAAAGCGCGGAGATGTAAAAGGTTCATCTTCTCTCGATCTGCTGGTTTGTGCCCAATGATTTGTCGCATCTATATTCCCCTGAAGCAGAGATAACCATGCACGAGATAGCTCTAAAGTATTTTTTAGAGTATTTCCAATAGTATTTTGAGATAAAAAACGGTACTTTTGTATCACATACTCTGCCTCTTCTATAGCGTTAAATGCTTCATTCTTTTTTCCCTGTATCTGCTTCAACCGTGCAAGCACTGTATAACCATAGATTAAAACACCAGGATCACCATCATTTTTACCATGTTCGATCCCCTTCAACAAGAAATTGCTTGCAGCATCTATATCGTTCCATTCCAGCCATATACTGCCCAGTTCTATATAAACCGGAGCAGGTATGAGATGCTTTAGCTTTTGTTCCGCTAACCGAAGCATCTCATGATAAGTTGTAAAGGCCCGATGGAGGTCACCACGCATCGTCTGCAATTGTGCGATATGATACAGAGCATTGAGAGAGACATAGATATCGTTTGTCCTGTGGTAAATACTCAGCAGTTCACTAAGGGCATGATCAGCAATTGCTATATCACCACACAATGTATAAGTATTCACCAATGTGCGAGCTGCAACTTCCCGTAATGTGGTGTTTTCCTGTGGGAGGAGTGCAAGTGCTTGTTGAGCAAAGGAGGTGGCACGAGAAATCTCTCCTTTGAGAAGAGAAGTACAGGCAGAGATTACAACTATTTCGCCTAGCATGATTTCTCTCTCGGAGCCTTCTTCAAGGAGTGGTAAACGACATTCCGCATTGTGTAAACAGGCTTCGACAGCAGTCAATTCGGAAACAGGCTCTAGTATAACGCGCGAAAAGAGCATCCAGGCGTGAAGGATACAGAGTTGCGTACGCGTGTGTAAAAGTGTTTGAGGCAACTTATCCAGCCATTTCTGAAGTGTTCTAAACTGTCTTTGCACCCATATTGTTGTCGTTGTCTGAGCGACCACTTCGATCAAAGTGGCGGCTCGCTCGAATGCTGATGCTGCCAATGCATGATCTATGGCATCGCTGAGAAACGCGTGGTCCTCATACCATTGGCTGGCTTTCAGATGTAACTCAGGAATCCAATCTGGATGTAGCATGCGCAAGCGGGTACGCAGCATATCAGCAAAAAGGGAATGATAGCGATACCACTTTCGGGCATCGTCCAACGGAATAATGAACAAATTCGCTCGCTCTAACCACATGAGCATATTCTGGCTATGAGTCCCATTCGTGAGGGCATCACAAAGGGATGCATCCAGGCGTTCAACGATACAGGTCTGGAGCAAGAAGTTCTGTACCTCTTCAGATTGCCGATGCAAAACCTCCTCGACAAGGTAATCAACAAAGTAGTGGTAATCACCAGTGAAATCCGCAACAAAGCTAGAGATATCCTTACATTCGCGTAGAGAGAGTACAGCGAGTTGCAATCCAGCAGCCCAGCCTTCTATACGAGCTTCCAGGGTAGCAAGCATGTCCTCTGGAAGATGTAATTGCATTCTCTCATTGAGAAAAGTCGTTGTCTCATAAGAAGTAAAGCACAAATCGGTAACGCGCAATTCATTTAGCTGAGCATCGGCTCGTCTACGAGCAAGGGAAAAAGGGGGATCGGAGCGCGTTGCAATTACCAGGTGCAAGTTCGGCGGGAGATGATCGAGAAGAAATTCGACGGTGCTATGGATGGATTGGATGGTGATGTAATGGTAATCATCCAGGATAAGGGCATAATCATAGGGAATAGCGGCAATATCATTAATAAAAAGCGTCAGGATGGATTTAATTGGGGATGGCCGAGATGAATAGAGCAGGGCCAGAGCGTCTTCGCCTCTATCATTCTGAAGCGTTTTCACGGCCGAAATGAAATAGGTCCAGAAGCGTACCGGGTCATTGTCATCCTCATCAAGGGAAAGCCAGGCGACAGGTAGTGGATCAGCATCCCCTCTGGAAGCGGCATACCACTCACTGAGCAGTGTTGTTTTGCCAGATCCGATTGGGGCTGAAATGAGCGTGAGCCTATACCTTTTTATCTCCTGCAATCGCTCATAGAGGCGTTGTCGTGGAAGTATGGAAGTACGAGCAGGCGGGATGGACCATTTAGTACTTAGAAGAGCATTGCAATCCAGTGAAGTATTCTGTAGCCGCCATTGAGTATGAGGAAAAGTATATTCAAGGGAAGATTTTGTTCGGCTTTCTGAATTGGTATACTTAAATGTTACTCGCTCCTCTGTGCTTTTATTCTGTTGATGAAGCTGAGAGAACACGTATGCGACCTCATTCAATCGTGCAAGGGTCAATTCTTCTGCTTTGCCGATATACCTACGATAGAGTATGCCTTTGTGTTTATGGTAAGCCCTCCAATACCAGCCGCCACGTCGGTTACCAGCACGTTCTTTACGAGCGATAAATCTGGCATGTTCGTGCTCAACAATGAAGGAGGTAGCATCGATCAACCATGCATCCCACGCAAGTGTTCCCACAACAAGCGTGAGTGAGACATCATGGTGCTGATAGACGAGGATATTATCACGAATAATAGAAGTTGTCCGAACCATTGCTGCTCATCCTGTTTATAAAGACTATAAGGAGTTCCCGAACAGTATAGCATATGTTCGGAATCTCTGGTAGGGAATCACATGAAGGGGCTTTAGCCCTCCGGAAGCCACGCCATTTCAATGGCAGTGGGAAGGTGTGTTCAGGCTTCAGCTAGAGAGATCGGCATCTATTGATTTTACTCTCGGCACCAATTATTGACAATAAAGTTATGGCTGGCGTATGCTACAAAGCACCGATGATGAAGCAGAGATACTCCGGTGCTTCGTCTTAAGCTGGCACACGTACTGTATTTCTGAATAACTCATAGTTGAGTTGAAGCAGAAAGGACTTCTAGCATGACAAATAAAATGGCGCTTCCTGAACTGTTCCGTCTTCCAATAGACATTCCTGATATTCCTTATGATAAGCTGATACGCATGGCTGCCGAACGCACGCCGGAGCGAGCGGCGATTATTTATCATGATCTTACGCTCACCTATCGTGAGGTCGTATCGATGATCAATGGTATCGCCAATGGCCTGTACGATCTTGGTCTGCGTAAGGGCGATTGCATCTGCATCTACACCACCAATAGGCCGGAATATACGCTAACATTTATTGCTGCGGCATCCATTGGCGTCGTCGTCAGCCCGATGAATCCCGTCTATAAAGAGCGAGAAGTGGGCTATCAGCTTGAGAATTCTGAGGCCAAAGCGCTTCTGATCCAGCGCGAACTCGTGCCCATTCTGCAACTGGCTCGGCAAAACAAGGCGTTGCCCAATCTGAAACATATCCTGGTAACTGGTGAGAAAGCACCAGAAGAGATGCCAGAAGCCTTACCATTAGCGGCATTGATACGTCGTTCATCGCCCAAACATCCACCACACGTAGATATTCATGGTGACGATCTCCTGGCCTTACCTTACTCTTCAGGCACGACCGGTCTGCCGAAGGGAACCATGCTTACGCATCGCAATCTTGTCTCAAACAACCTGCAATTCACAAGTGCCCTGAAAACTGATATTACGGATGTTGCGCTTCTCTTTCTGCCGTTCTATCACATCTATGGCGTTATGCTCACTGGAAGCTTCCTGGTCTGTGGCGGCACACAGATTATGATGGAGCGCTTTGACCTGCTGCAATCGCTAGAGTTATGTGAAAAGCACAATGTCACCTACTACTTTGCCGTTCCACCTATCATTCTGGCTCTGGCAAATGCACCAATCGATCTCAGCAAAATGAAGAGTGTTAAATATATCTTCTCCGGTGCGGCACCGCTCCCAATGGAACCTGCACGCAAGCTACAGGAGAAGACAGGCATCACCGTTGTGCAGGGCTATGGTTTGACTGAGGCATCCCCACTCACGCATTCGCAGCCCAACGATCCTGCATTGGTCCGTTTAGAGAGCGTTGGGATGCCAACGCACAATACAGAACAGAAGTTTGTGGATATTGAGACGGGCGAACGCGAACTCCCCCAGGGTGAGGATGGCGAGATTATTATTCGCGGCCCCCAGATCATGAAAGGCTACTGGAAAGCGCCCGAAGAGACGGCACGCGCCCTGCGCAATGGCTGGCTCTATACAGGCGATGTCGGACATGTCGATGAGGATGGCTATACCTATATCGTCGATCGTAAAAAAGAGATGATCAAGTACAAAGGTTTCGGCGTCGCACCCGCTGAGATCGAAGCGTTGCTGCTGGAACATCCAGCAGTAGCTGGACTCGGCAGTCATCGGCGTCAGCGATGATGAAGCAGGTGAACTGATCAAGGGACTGGTCGTTTTACGCAAGGAACACAATGCCACTCCGGAAGAGATCATTACGTTCGCCAACGGCAAACTTGCAGGCTACAAGAAAGTCCATTTTATAGAGTTCATCGATGTCATTCCCAAAACAACGTCGGGCAAAATCTTGCGGCGCGATTTGAAGGAACGCGAAAAAGAGCTGCGCGGCAGGTAAATAATCCGTAAAGGCCGCGTTGAAATGCCGCATACGGAATTACGCTGTTTACACAATCCGCCCCCGGTAGGGGCCACCTTTAGCGCGCCCGCGTGTCGGCCACATACATGGGTGAACGGCAGCCACCGGCGTATCCAGGTGAACGCCCCTACACATATTACTCACCTATTTGGCTCCATCCATCGGAAATTTACAAACCCATCAAGAACAATCCACGTGCCATCGCCTCACCAGCCAGCGTACAGACAACCACCAGGTAGAGCATACCCGTTGCGGATTGGAAAGAGCGATCGCGGATCAGTTTCCAGGCCAGCGCACGTCAACACAAGTGGAAGGATGAAGCCAACCAGAATATGTATCCAACCAATTGCCCCGGTACTGAGCGGTGTGACGACGGGCGCATTCGCTGGTTTTACACTGGTCCCTGGGACAGGAGTTGCAGTCGCAGGAGCCGTCACAGCGACATGCCCAGTAGGCTGATTGACCTGAGCGGTGGTGGGACCTGCGGTAAAGGTAAAGAGCACCTGGGCCAGGATAGCAACCAGGACCAGTGTTGTCGCAAATTGTAGAGGTTTCTCCGATAGGGCAGGCGTGACCAGGTACCAGTGACCAAGCCACATAGCGGTCAGCACGCCGCCAAGAGCGAACGCCGAGGCAAAGAAGCCCGCCACGGTAATAGCTCCGCCCAGATTGACGGCAGCCAGGGGACGGAAGATCATCGCCATCACCAAAAGCATGGCGAGGCCAGCGACGACGGTCGCGATCCCGCTGAGCAGGCGCAGAAGGCGTACAACTGAGATGCGGCGCGATCTGTCCCTGCGCCTCAGCTTTGACCTGCTCGACTTTGCCATCCACACCTGCTTTACGATCGATCCACAGGAACAGGTTGTAGGGTATCAACAGCAGGAAGAAGAGGAGTAGGGGCAGTGTAAGGTAGCCCGTCCAGGCTTTGTCCAGCTGCGGATAGGTATTGAGTAGTGCCAGGGTAGGCAAATCCTTGCTGGAACGCATAGGTGAGACCAGTCAGGGCTAAATAGATAAGGGCATAGGAGATGAGGAAGCCGCGCTTGACTTCGTTGCGCCAATCGAGAAACACGAGCACGCTGACGGAGCCAATGGAGACTTCCGTCATAACAATAAATAGCACGAGCGGTAATATCTGCAACATATGATTCTGTTATCCTTCGAGAGTATCTAGCAATGTATAAATTGAGGGGATGACCCGCTTTTGTGACGTAACAGATTATACATCTGTTTGGGGGATGTAACAACTCGGTGGAGTATGGGAGGAAAGAAAGAGCCTCTTTGAGCCTGTGATAGAGCTTTTAGAGGCTCTTTTTATTTTATTATTGCTGTGTTTATTTACCTGATCTTGAGGGAATTTCTGTTTTGAAGGCGAACAGATTGCTTTATCATTTCTTTATTGAACTATGGAATATGATACGTGAGAGATTTATTTCGAAGGGGGGATACTAAAGGGTTTGTTTATAGTCATCCTTTTTTTATCCTTTCTGAACTCAAAACTGTTGTATTTTGTTTGTCTGTATTGGTTGGTTCCCTAGTTTATTTGTAGGGGTCGATGTAGTCGTTGCTGTAGTTAAGTAGCTGTAAATTAAAAGGGATGGTCGTCAAAATCTTCTAGTTCCATCAAGTGTTTATGATGTTTTGGATATCTTCTTTGAGTCCTTCGATAATTCCTATAGATTGAAAGTCATCGTTATTCTGGAAATGGTTGATCCGTCATTCTACTCTGCTTGCGACTTTATTTTGAGCCTCTTGCGTCATTAAGATGAACTCATTTTTAAAATATTCTCTGATGTTTATGTCAGCAAGGTTTAGAGTTCCTTTCTTGAGGAGTTGGATAATTTCATGAGTAATTTTAGCTGCCTCATGTGGTTCTAAAAATGGTCCTATGTCTGCCATGATTTTTAGTGTTGCTTCCTCAATGTTATCTATTATGGTAGAAAAGAGGTGTTTTTTTACTAAGTCTCTGTCTCCTTTAGAAAGGTACTGCATATCTGGGGCTCTAAAAAAGGCGTCTTCGTAGATAGTAATCTTTTTCCCACTCTCTTCCTTTATGAGTCTTACAAATTTTTTTAGTGCTTTTTTTCTTGTCTCTTGGGAAGCACATTCAAGCGATAGTCTGAAACATGTTTCAAGGGGTTGTAGTGTTTCTAGTGGGGTTTGTAAATCAAAATAGTGGTTAGGTATTACTTCCATTAGGAGTCGTTCTTTTCTATTTCACTCGTAATTTTTAGTAAATCATCTAGTATAGCAATAGCTAAAGAATTGCCTTTTATCTTGGCTATTATTTGTTCTGCTGTATAACCATAATTAGCCTTTTTTCTTATGGAAACTTCTTCGACGATAATATTTACTAAAATTTCAGCTATTAAAGCGAAGTTTTCACTTGCTGTTTCATCTTCTCTTACTGATCTTCCTGGATGGATTAGGTTTCTATATGATCTGATTACGTGGCATAGATGGGCACTTTTTTCTGAAATTATATTTTCATTTTTGCATGTATTGATGATGTCATTCAATGACATACTTAATGGGTCAGGTTTTGTGTATCCTGATGTTATTAAATAGTCAGTAAGTACGGCTTCTATTATACTTCCTGCAAGCACGTGTACGGCTTTCCAGGCTTTAGCCTCCTTCGTAAGTTCTAATTCTTGATAGTCGGATTCTAGCGAGGCTCTGAAAACGTCTTCGCTTATGAAGTCAAATTTAATCATTAATAATACCTCTCTCCACATTTTTAGTTGCTTGAAATATCGTTTTTATTCTTGGTTTTGACTTCTTCTATAAGTTCTATAACAGAAACTTCTAACGCTCGTGCCAGTCTTTCAAGTGTTGTCGTGGTTACTTGTCGGTAAGGGTTCCTATAAATCGTTCTCAGTGTGTTATAGGCGATATCTGCCGATGCTGCTAGCTTCCTCATACTTATGCCCTTTTCTTCTGCAACTTCTCTTACTCTCAGTCTGATCATGATGCCTACCTTTATCTATTGTGAGCATGATTGTAGCAGGCCTATAAGATTGACGGTAGCATCAAAAAAATGATAGTATCAAAATATTGACATATCAAAACATTGATACTAACTTGTATCGACACATAGGAGGTTTTATGGAGGGTTAGCATACATGGGTACAGAGATAAACCTACTTTGCTGGATTTGCGAGAAAGGTATGGGATAAACATTTTGCAGTTAGCAGATAAGTCAAATGTGCAGCCTATTGTTGTGTACTGTATGTTGTTGCATCAGGCCCGTTAGTCGTTCTAAAGCTCTTTATGTGCTTGAGAGGGTTGAGTATGTTGATTGGGGTAGATTTGTCTTTTGATAGCGTCAATGTTTCTTTATCTAGAGGGTCTGATGGATACGTGGATTGACGGTGGTTGTGTCGTCTTCTTTTAAAATGGCAAAGCCGTTAGCGTCTGATGAGGCGCAAGAAGAGCAGCAAGAAAAGCGTTCTCCCTGGATGTTGAAGGAAAAAGACGAATTTACCAATGATATTAAAGAGTATTGGCTACGTAAACGGAAAGCGCTTGTGAGTGTATTGCGAGGATATGGAGAGTGGAGGTGTGCATCTGTCCAAGCGGGTGATAGGCATTTGGGCATATCAGCGTAGTGAGTTAAAGCGTATTGGGTGATTTGGTGATGGGATAAGCCTTGTTTGATAGAATGGTGCAGTTTAGGTAACACACACCATTCTATTTACATGCCCATTGAGTTTTCGTGTTGTATTTTGTTTATTGCTGGTCTGGTTGCAGATCACGTATCAGTCGTTGGAACGCCTTTTCATAGCGTGTGTGATATGTCCAGCGTGTGAAGTCTCCGATATGTCGTTCGCGTCGAAGCTTTGCTACCCATTGAGATTGGCCTTGTTCAATGCTGGTGTCAATTTTAATAGGAAACAGGACAGTTGTATCAGGTTGGTTTTTCTTGAGGCGTGCTTCTTTTTCCAGTGCTGCTCGTGCTTCATCCTCAACCCAGGAACTGTGTATAGAGTTTTGCGAAAGGATGATCAAGAGTTTATGGGAGAGGCGAATAGCTTCTTCGATACGATTGGGAAACTTCTGCCCAATTTTCAGGTCTTCTGGAGCGAACGAACACCTGATTCCTTGTTGCAGCAAATCGGCACGCAAGCGTTCAGCGAATTTCTGGTCTTTACTGGAGTAGCTGATAAAGCAGGTGTAGTACTGAATAGGGGATTGAGTCAGTGAATGGGCATAGGTGATAAAGGTTTCGCTAGAACCTGCCTCGCGCAAAAATATGCTAGGTATATCTCCTTGCGACTGTTCCACGGAATCGGTTCCGATGGAGAAAGGACCTTCATGATGGATTTCTTGCAGCCCCTTTACGGCACGAAGATCGAGGTTTCCAAAGGTAGTGCATCCTACCCTTGCTTTGCCGAGGTTGGCTCCACTGAGGTTAGCTCCGCTGAGGTTGGTCTGCACCTGAGATCGGCTCCGCTGAGGTTGGCTCCGCTGAGGATAGCTTCACTGAGATCGGCTTCGCTAAGGTTGGCTCCGTAGAGATTGGCTCCGCTGAGGTCGGCTATGATGAGGGCAGCTCCGTAGAGGTTGGCTCCGCTGAGGTCGCCTCCGTAGAGGTGGGGCCCAGTTGAAATAGACTCTGTTGAGGTTGGCTTCGCTAAGGTTGGCTTCACTAAGGTTGGCCTGGCTGAAGTCGGCTCCACTGAGATCGGCTTTGCTAAGGTTGGCTTTGCTAAGAATAGCTTCACTGAGATCGGCTTTGCTAAGGCTAATCGGTGTTGTTGGTTGTTGTGCTCTCCAAGTATTCCATACACTTGCTCCTTGTTGAAGGATATCCAGTTGTTTTTGAATTGCCATACTTTCTTCTCCTTTTTATATTGCTCTCATTATAAAGTGGTGTAGAGAGGTCTGCAAGAACAAATGGAGTTGTTTCTCTCTGTCTGCTTAGTTGTTAGTAGGAGGTGTTCTATGACTATTGAGAAAGCATTATATAACTTTGTTGTCGCGTTAAAGATTAAAGAACTGTACGCCTCGTACACTCGGCTGGTACCAGAACACTTTAGAACCTTCTTTAAGTGGCTAAAAATGGCTAAAAACAGTTCATGATATTGTTGATATTAAAGATTTGCAGTTAGTTTATCTGCGTGAGTGGATTAACCATATGCAAGAGAACCTTCTCGTCGAGGTGGTAAGCATAGTGATGCATATATAGCTAGTTGTAGTCGTGCACTGTCTGCGTTTGGTCATTGGTTGGAAGATGAGGGTGTGATAGAAAAGCCGATTATGAAGAATTTCAAGCTTCCCCGTGTTGAAAAGAAATTTATTCCTACTTTTACTCCTGATGATGTTAAAGCGCTCTTTGATGCATGCGATTTTGCAGATAAGCGTAACCCTCGTTTGTTTAGGGCGTTGGCTTCTCGTAACAAAGCAATATTAGCTGTTTTCTTTGATACGGGAATACGTTTACAAGGAATTGGTAGGTTTGCGTTTGTGCGATGTTGACCGTGAACGTCGTTTGTTGTTAGTCCATCGTAAAGGAAATTGGTGGCAGCAAGTGCCGATTGCTTTAGATGCTTTAAGCATCTTCATGAGTATCTAACGAAACATCGTCCATACCTTGCCTCGTTAGCTATGAGTGAAGGTGATGAAAAGGTTCGCCTTCTGGCGCATAAAAATGATCCTGTGTTTTTAAGTAGTAGTGGTGGGCCTTTAGCGTATTCTGCAATTGAGACGATTTTTCGTAAGCTGGCGGTTAGGGCTGGTGTTGCAGGTAAAAGAGTTTCGCCGCATAACTGTCGTCGTTATATGGCGACAACGCAGCTAGCGAATGGTCGAAGTCTTTTTGATGTTCAACGTCAGATGGGGCATTCTACTCTTACTATGACAAATTATTATGCGTCTTTGAACACTGAATATTTGCAAAAGTCGCATGATATACACTCGCCTCTTCGGATAAAGGGTACAGGTGATGATCAAGAAGTTTTGGGTTCTGGCTATTGGGACGTTGAATAATTTGCTAGTTGCTGACAAACAGATTGCTCTATGTAATCTGTTTGTTTTCTTTGTAGACTGGCTTCTCAGACGGGTTTATGGGGTACGTTGAGTTAACAGATTATACATCTCTTCAGCAGATGTAACAACTCTATGACACAATACATCTTACCCGGCCACACCATTAAACGTTCGCTTCACCGGGCGTGTGAAATTGCCAATCTCCACATCCGGTGCCTCGCGTTTGATTATCTCAATCATCGTTCGCATACCTAGCGCCTTGCCCATCGAATCCAGGTCAGGCATACGGGGCAGGAACACTTCGGGATCGATATTGAGGTTGCGCAACTGGATCAGGCGCAGACCTGTCTCTTTAATCAATGCGAGCAACGCCTCCACTTCACGCTCACGGTCAATCATACCAGGAAAGCTCAACAGATTGATCGAGCTATAAAGACCTGCATCACGTGCCCGTTTAAGCGACTCTTTGACATCATCAAACGTATAACCCAGATGGACGATAGTAAGCGGTATAGGTTTCGGGATGCCCGGAGATGGTACTGACACGAATGGTGTCCAGCCCAGCATCATAGAGACGTTGCAGCCAGCGCGGATTGCTGGCATTGGTATTGATATTGATGATGCCCTTGTCAGTACGCGCACGTATGGCTTTGATAGCAGCAGCGATACGGTGCCATTGCAGCAACGGCTCACCTTCACAGCCCTGTCCAAAGCTCACAATAGCATCTTCGGCTGATTCTAGATGGGGTAGCGCGACCTCGACGATCTCATCAACGTTGGGAATGAAGGTCAGGCGATCCTGTGGCGAGATCAGATCTTCCTCCTCCTGCTTCGAGATACAGCCGATACAACGTGCGTTACAGCCGGGCGAGACAGCGATCGCCATCTCCCAGCGCTCAAAAAACAGATTGCTGGCGGTGGGCAGGAGTAATCAAGCGCACAGTGAGCATGCTGGGCAATAATCCGATTTTGGGGATAGGCAGCCTGTTTCTCGCGCACAAGTCGTTCCAAGTTTCTGGCGATTGAAGGCACGGGGATGCCACTTACGCGGATCATCCGTTTTCAAGCAGCAACATACATGCGACCATTCAGACCAGCAACAGCACTATAACCAAAAAGGGAAGCGGTTCGGTATCCGGTACTTTCTCGTAAGCAGGAAGCAATGTGCGCGTGTAGCCGATCGGCAAGAGGGCAGCAACGGCCCAACCACGCGATTGTGGGAGCACCTGTCGTTCGCCGTTGCGTTTGCGTCCAACAGCCAGGCGATCAGGCATCATCGAGAGCGTGACGCCATCGGGCAAAGGAATCAGATCGTCCATAGTCAAGGGACGATCGCCAAAAGCAAGCGCTTGTAAACGTGAGTCCTCACGTATCTCCCCATCAGGAGTTACATAGATCAAGTACGGATGCGGCATGATTTTCCTTCAATCTGGTTGTGATGCTCTCGTTAATGCATAGGAGGAGGCGTCGCCGGAACGCGCGGGCTAGTGGGACGATCCTCATTGAGTTCTTCATCAAAAAATCGCTGGAAGCTACCTGTAATTCCCGCCTGCGTCTGCGCCGTCACACGTTGCTCCAATTCACGCAAGTCCTCATACACAAAGCTCAGCAAGATATGCTCACCACGCATCGTCTGACACATCTGACGGATACGCGGACGATCATCATCCATCCAGGCATTGACCATTGCTTCAAGCGCGGACATGCTATCACCACATTCAGCGCTGTCAAAGCCTTTAAACCTGTACACTCCTTTTATCCTTTCAGCACTGAGTCATAAAAGAACATTCCAGCGCATTCTGAAACATCTCCCCTTCCGCAACGGTCGTTGGCTATTGTATCATCATAGTAGGACATTTTTCCATAGGGACAAAAAGGAATATTTCATGCAAGAAGAGTATCCCATTCTGGAATTTGATGCAGCACCAGAAGCCATTCTCGAACCACAACGGCTTCTCAAGCCCATTGACATTCCTGAGCATGCCGTCGCCTGCTTCTTTCAAGACATCATCACACAATTATCACAACGTCACGCAGCACGTGTCATCAAACATCTGAAAAGCGAGATCGGCACCCATCCGATCTACGAGGTTGACATCGCCGGGAAGCGCCTGGCCGTCTTCCATCCAGGCGTAGGAGGTCCGCTGGCTGGTGGTATGCTTGAAGAAGTTATCGCCCTGGGCAGCAAAAAGTTTATCGCGTGTGGAGGTGCAGGCGTTCTCGATGGAACACTGGCGCTCGGGCATATCGTCGTTCCCACCATAGCTGTGCGCGATGAGGGCACCTCATACCATTATCTTCCACCAGGTCGCGAAGTATCCGCTGATCCAGAAGCGGTCAAAGCAATTGAAACAGTGTTACAAGGCCCATCAGTGTGAGTATGTCATTGGTAAAACATGGACGACTGATGCCATCTATCGGGAAACGGCAACGAAGGTGCAACGACGCAGAGCAGAAGGATGCTTGACCGTCGAGATGGAGGCCGCCTCGTTCTTTGCCATTGCGCAATTTCGCAAGGTACAGTTTGCCCAGTTGCTCTACAGTGGTGATGATGTCAGTAGCGAACAATGGGATTCGCGCCACTGGGATAAACATACATCTGTGCGCGAAAAGTTGTTCTGGCTGGCCGCCGAGGCATGTTTGAGCCTGTAATCATCTATATGAGGGGATACAACTATGCAGATAGAAGAGGCAACCATCAGCGAGTTGCAAGCTGCATTATCCAATGGACAACTCACAGCGCGTCAATTGACCGAAATATACATTCAACGCATACAGGAACTTGATTGGCAAGGACCACAGCTTCGTTCAGTTGTAGAGATCAATCCCGACGCTCTGACCATCGCTGAGGAACTCGACCATGAGCGCCAGGACAAAGGGGCCACGCGGTCCTCTCCATGGCATTCCCATCTTATTGAAAGAGAATATCGCCACAACCGACCGTATGGAGACAACCGCTGGATCGCTGGCCTTGCTGGGAGCACGTCCGGCGCACGAAGCCTTTATCGCTCAGAAATTGCGGGCGGCAGGTGCCGTCATCCTGGGAAAAACCAATCTCAGCGAGTGGGCCAATTTTCGCTCTAGCGGCTCTTCCAGCGGATGGAGCGCACGCGGTGGGCAGACACGCAATCCATATGTACTCGATCGTACTCCCTGTGGCTCCAGCGCCGGATCAGCCGTAGCAGTCGCAGCAAATCTGGTCGCCGCCTCGATTGGTACAGAGACCGATGGCTCCATTCTTTGTCCGGCAACGATGAATGGTGTTGTAGGCATCAAACCAACCGTCGGTCTCACCAGCCGCTCGGGCGTCATTCCCATCGCTCATAGCCAGGATACCGTTGGCCCCTTTGGGCGCACCGTCGCCGATGCGGCAACACTGTTAGGTGCTCTTACAGGCATTGACCCTCTTGATCCTATCACGCAGGCAAGCGAGGGAAAATTTTATAGCGACTACACCACGTTTCTCGATCCCAAAGGATTGCAAGGAGCACGCATCGGGATACCAAGAGAGACATTCTTTGGCTACAGCCCCAAAGTGGATACCATTATTAATCAGGCAATTGCGCAGTATGAGAGAACTGGGCGCTGAAATTATTGATCCAGCCGATATCCCTACGGCAAAGCAGATCGCATCATCCGCATCTGAAATGAAAGTGCTCTTGTTCGAATTCAAGGCTGACCTTAACGCTTACCTCTCTGCATTAAAGAGTAGCCCTGTTCGCAGCCTGGAAGAGATTATCCGTTTCAATGAGGAGCACGCGGAACAGGAACTGAAATATTTCAACCAGGATATCTTTCTTATGGCCCAGGAAACGACCTCGCTTGATGATCCTGAGTACCTGGCCGCGCTGGCTGAAAATCATTTCATGCCAGAAAGGATGGCATCGATGCCATCATGGACGCTTATAACCTGGACGCATTGGTAATGCCAACCAACAGCCCTGCATGGTGTATCGATCTCGGTGAACGGCGACCACTAATCCTGGTGGTGGCAGTTCGCAAATCGCTGCCCTGGCAGGCTACCCTGCAATCACGGTACCAGCCGGTTTCACTTTTGAATTACCAGTTGGAATTACCTTTATAGGACGCGCCTTTAGCGAACCCACTCTTATCAAATTTGCCTACGCGTTTGAACAGGCCACAAAAGCACGACAGCATTCCAAAATTTTTAACAACAATACAAATGTAGGGGCCGCGTTTACGCCGCCCTTGCGTTTTACCGGATTCCCACGCCCAGACGCTTTAATTCGTCAAAAAAACCTGGATAACTTTTCGCAATATGCTCAGTGCCGGTAAGCGTCAGACCATGTCGGCTGCGCAGAGCAACAATCGCCAAAGCCATAAGCAAGCGATGATCGCTATGCCCATCAACGACGACACCACCCTCAATGCCTTGAGGACGCCCCTGCACAATAATCGCATCTGAGCGGGGCGAGACGGCACAACCAGCACGGCGCAATTCGGCACAGAGATCATCAATGCGATCCGACTCTTTATAGTGCAAGCTCTCAATATTGTAGAAAACGCTTTCACCTTCGGCAAAACAGGCAGCAGCAACCAGGACGGGAATACAATCTATAATGCGATCACCATCCAGCTTCGATACCATGTAGACGTTGCCCACCACGCAGAATAATTGTATCACCATTGCGCTGCAGATCCGCTCCCATCGCCACAAAGGCCGCCAGCAACGTCTCACCAACCTCATCCCCCGGTTGCAGACGAGAGAGGCGTATCTCGCTCGCAGGATCATTAGACAACCGCACATGCCGCAAGCAAGGCAGCAGCAGAAGGATAATCACCCGGCACCACATACTTCCGTGGTTGATAACGCTGCCCACCCGCGATCTGAAAATGACGCAGGGTACTATCATATTCAACAGCAATACCAGCTTCGTGCAACACGCTAAGCTGGCACGCACCAGAGGCTGCGATTTTAACTCATCAATAACCTCAATCTCCAGAGCTTCTGTTAGCAAAGGAGCCAGGAAGAGCAGCGAACTCAAATATTGGGAACTACGCGCTCCAGAGATCGCAATATGTCCACCATGCAGTTTCCCACCATGGATTGTGATCGGCAGATAACCCTCAGTCACCATTTCCTTCACAGACAGCCCCAAGCGTATTCAATGCCTCCAACAATTCGCGATTCGGACGCTTACCCAGCGATTGTGGATGATCAGTAGTAAAGGTCACCTCGGGAAGAAGCGCACCAACACCAAGCAGCAAACGCAGAACCGCACCCGCATTTCCAACATTAATAGTCACAGGCCCATCTGCTCTGGATAGGCTCGCGACGACGCACAAGCAATGTATGCCGTTCGCTCATCTTCCCATAGCAAGCTCAGCCCCTAATGCACGACATCCACGGAAAAGCGCCTCACTATCATCACTTTCAGCAGGAAACATCACCTGGCTTTCACCAATAGCCAGGGTTGCGGCTAATAGATAGCGCAACGTATAATATTTAGACGATGGCATTTCTGGTTGCCCATAAAGCAAATTTGTAGGAGCAATAGCTATCTTTTGCACAAATGATACCTGTGAACTCCGCTCTTTTTCTTGCATTCTCTCTTTTTCCAATTCCTTCATAAACAAAACATTTCCTACTTTTCAGCGTAATCATGCCGCGAACCACACCAGGATAATATCCTCCCTGCCGCATGGCTCTCCCTCCATTGTAAGCTATTTGATATGACAAAGTCGAGCAAGAAAAATATATCTGTCGCTACCTTGCTAAATACAAACATTTATATTTGTTATTATTTTGCTATATATACTTTCCTACACAACATATACAAATAAATTCCGCTGTTTTCACAATATAAAAAGTAAATAAATTTCGCATAGATGTGTATTTTTTCAGAGAAAATTATACCGATTTTTCTTGAACTTCTCTTCTGCCTCTGCTATACTCGATATATTCGCATATAATGAATAGGAGGCAAACCAGTATCGTGTATCAGCAACGAATCGTCATTGTAGGTGCGGGAATAGTTGGATTGGCGACCGCCTATGCTTTGCTGAAGCAGGGCATGCAGCATGTGACCGTGCTGGAACAGGCAACAGTTGATCATTGCAGAAGCACATCCCACGGTCTCTCCCGATTACTACGTTTTGAGTATGGCAACGATCAGTTCTACTCCGAGATGGTGCAGTTAAGTCTCAAATATTGGAAAAATCTGGAACTTGTCTCTGGACGAACGCTCTACACACGTACAGGACTGCTGGCACTAGGGAACTGAGGAGGATAATTTCACGCTTCCCAGTTACCATGCACTTAACGAATCTGGGACTTTCTCCTGAACGCCTTTCACATCGCTACTGCAGACAACATTTTCCGCAATTTGACCTGGATAGCTATGATTTATTTACGTATAATCGATGATGCTGGGCTTCTTCATGCTTCATCTTGTTTGCATACGTTGAAAGAGTTAATTTTAGAGCTTGGTGGAAAAATATTTGAAAATTCGCGGATCACCTCCTTCTCACATGAGAATACGGTGCGTCCTATCCGTCTTCATCTTGCTAATGGCGATGAAATGCAGGCAGATCGCCTGGTTCTGGCAACCGGTCCCTGGGTCCATCGCTTACTTGATGACTTACATCTTCCTATACGCCTGACACGCCAGTACCTGCTCTATTTTGCCAACCTGCCAGCTTCATCGTTTGCATTACACAAATTCCCAGCTTTTCTTGCCGATAATCTGTATGGCTTCCCTCTTCACAATACCTGCGCGGCGAAATGGCCCATGCTGGCTCAAGGCAACGTCGCATGATTTTGGTACTCCGGTCGATCCTGACGCAGCACCCGTCGTTGATTCTGAGATCATTGCCGTATCGTTGATAAGCTTATGTAAGCTTCTGCCCGCACTGGAACATGCCGAACTGGCACGCGTCGAAGCCTGCATGTATGATGTAAGTCCTGATGAAGATTTCATTCTCGATCGTCTGCCGTATGATTCGCGCATCGTCTTTGCAACTGGACTAAGTGGTCATGGCTTCAAATTTGGCCTGCTCCTGGGCGAAATACTGAGCAGTCTGGTACGCGAGGCTCCACCACCAGTGTCCATCGAACGCTTCCGTATGGCACGTCTCGCTCATACCTGGCACGCTCAGATCATCTTCAGTCGCATAAACTATCTAAATAGGAGCTGATGCGATCATCACTTCTTCACTCATGATCGCATCAGATATGCCCGTCGTAACACGGCCCCTACACGTCTTTCGAGAGCGCAATTAAGGTTGAGACATCTTGCTCATTCAAATCTTTATTCGTGCGCACACGTCCCTGTAACTCTTTATGATATGACAAAAAGGCTGCAAGTGCTTTCGCATTTCTCAAAGCTGGTGGCTTTTGCATTACATTCAAAAACATAGCATTTTTAAGATGATAGAGACGTTCCTGGTTTTCCTGTTCCATTGATAGCATAATATATTCTCCTCATTGAGCATTTTTTCTACTCCCTCGTGCTTCGGGGAGCAATATAATATAAGTAGTATACATAACAATTGGCAAAAAACAAGGGATTAGTAGCGCAAAATCCCTTCCTCCCTTCGCAATATAAAATTTAATGTGCCTCCTGCATATCTATTTATCGACAAAATCATACTAGAAAATAGGGCTCTGCACTTCTCATATTCTTTGACCAGGAGTTTTTTGCTATAGCCTGATCGAAGGCAGGAAATACATTGCTACTTGCTGATACAGTTGGATATAATAATTCTCGGTAGAAGGTTGCAATCAGGATAAGGTCAGAGAGGATATCCTTCAGGTGAGGAAAAGAGAAAGCAATAAAGCACAGATGTTGCTGGGAATTGCGCTCATCCTGCTCGCCATATTGCTTGCTTCCTGGAAATTATTTCAGAGCCAGATCGTCGGCTCTTCACAATTCTTGCTCAATGCACAACCTGTGGCAGGTATTCCAACCACAAATAACGACCATCAACGATGCACGACTCTTGCATGGAAAAGCACCAACGCTGAGCTGGATCGTGGGAAAAGAATGCCAGCAAGGAGTACAGGCATATCTGCGCACCGCCAGCGCCAATCCTGATGCCGCCCTGGTTGGTACAGGATGGGTCGATCCAACCAATGGCAATCTTATTCAAGGTGAGAGCAATAACTGCGTCCAGGGCAGCCTGAGTATGGATTCGGTCGTGCAATTGATCCATAGCAAGGGTGGTATGGCCTATCTCACGATCACGATTGAGACAGATACCGGACCAGGAGCATGGACCGCACAACAAGAGACCGACTATATCGTGCAAGGCACCACCCATCAGAGCTACATTAACAGCATCGTACAGGAAGTAGAACGCCTGAATTACGATGGCGTGATTATGGATCTGGAAGGCGCAGATTCCAATGCGCCTTCCATCGGACAATATTTCGCTACCTTTAATCAAAAGGTGTGGGCCGCACTCAAGCCTTTGCATAAGAAATATGGCATCGCACTCATCCACAAGTTAAATGATCATGACGATTACTACGATATCAATGGTTTTGAAGATTGGCGCTTGCTTGGTCATGCAGCAGACTTTCTTGTCATTATGGCGCTGGATCAGTCATATTTTACGCCGGGACCGACCGTCAGTGTGCCCTGGCTCAAACAACTTTTAGCCTATACGCTGCAAACCATGCCGCAGATGCTTCCACATATTATCTGGGAATTGCCTTTCTACGGAGCCACCTGGCGTTTAGACAATGGAAACTGGGTCTTCAATAGTGGCATTAACGACAAAGTCGCACAGAATCTGGTCGCGAATATCCCTACGACACAGATCGACCAGGCAACAAGCAATCTGAATGATGCCACTTCAGTCCATCTCACTTACACCGATAGCTCTGGCGTCCAACGAACCGTCTGGTATCCAAGCGGGAAAAATCTGGTGAATATCGTCAACGATTTCCGCCAGATTCTCAAGCAGACGCCACAATTCCAGCATGGGCAACTGGCGATTGCAGTATGGTACCGCGCCAGTTGGGAACCCGATGATGTCTGGTCTCCACTGGACGCAGCACTACTTACATGAAAGCAGAACAATTGATGCGTAAGAACTTCGTGAAAGAGAAACTCAAACGTGGAGAGCCAGCGCTTGGAGCATGGCTAAATCTTCCTGGCATTACTCCTGCACGCGCCATGGCAAGGCTTGGCTTTGACTGGTTGCTGATTGATATGGAGCATAGTGCATACGATCCTGTCGTTATGGCAGAGATGGTCGCCATCATCGCCGATGCAGGCACCAGTGCGCCCCTGGTACGCGTTCCATCGTCCCATAGCGTTGAGTGGTTCAAATGGGCGCTGGATGCTGGAGCGTGGGGCATACTCGCACCAATGGTCAATACACGTCAGGAAGCCGAACGCGTCGTGTCATGGTCGAAATATCCACCCATGGGTACTCGCAGTATTGGAGGTGCCTTTGCTCCATATGGCTTTGGCACAACCGATAAGGCGAGCTATACAAATGGAGCAAACGACGAAATTCTTGTCATGATACAGATCGAGAGCAGAGATGGTCTCAACAACGTTGAAGATATCCTCGCGGTACTCTGGCATCGATGTTGCATTTGTGGGACCCAATGATCTACATGCTCAACTTGGTTTCCCTCCCAGCTATGATGGGGCTGAACCCGAATTTGTAGCAGCGCTAGAACGTATTCAAGCTGTCGCAAAGAAAAATCATCTCGCCACTGGCATTATGGCTGGTGATGGAGCCAGTGCAGCAAAACGTATACAGCAAGGCTTCCAGCTCGTTACAGTCACAACAGACTCTGAACAGCATGATCGCAGGTGCAACTCGTCAACTGCACCAGGCCCAATCATAGAGGTCGCGTTTACTACGCTCAATGCGGCCTCTATAGAGTGAAGAGAAAAAATCCTGTAGCACCAGGCAACCAGCACCACGCGCCCAATTAATTAACCTGCTATTATCTTCAATAATCACCTTTAAGTTATCACCCAGATGAGAAAAAATATGCTGCTCCATGAGAGTACTCATCGATTTCAATAATGGATCAATATGATATCCTACCCCGTTAGTAATGATAATACAGGTAGGATTGAAAAGATTCACTAATGTAGCCAGCCCGATCCCCAGATATGTCCCGGTCAATGCAAACGTTTCATCGGCATAGCGTATCTCCCTCCTGGATACGTGTGAGAAGATAATCAATCAGCCGACATGTCTGAACCAATTGCGCCTTGAATTTCTAACGCAGACGAGGCAAGTTCGCGATAGGTTCTGAAGATACCATGATCCGAAACATAGGCTTCTAAGACATCCCTGATTCCCACATTCGCATAATCTTCCATTCACATCAAACGTAATATGCCCAAACTCAGCTCCCTGCCCCTGAGCACCGCGAAAGAGCATATCCTTTATCACCACCGCCATACCCAATCCACGCCCCAATGTGATAAGCAAAAAATCATGATAGTTACGCCCATTTCCATAGGATCTTTTCATAACAGGCCAGGCAATTTACCGCATTATCCACAAAAACAGGCATCCCCAAACGCTCCCTGAGAGGCTCTCCCTAATTCAACACAATGCCAGTTCAAAATCCAACTCTCAACGCTGATCCCTTCTTGCGTATTCACAATCCCTGAAACACCACATCCCAGACCAAGAACTTTGTTGCGTGGCACCTGCGAATGCACAATAAATGCCTCAACCGCCTTCACAATGAGATCAACCGCCTGCCCAGCATTATCGCGCAAAAAAACAGGCCGCATCTCCTGATAGATAATGCTTCCATGCAAATTCAATACAGCCCCCACGATCTGATATTCCCTGAGATCAACGCCAATAACATAGCCACCCTCTGGATAGATCTCCAACAACCCTGCTTTCCGTCCCCCGGTCGATCTAGCCACTCCAACCTCTACCACCAATTGCTGCTCAATCAACGCTGTCGTCATTCCCACAATCGTAGCCAGGCTTAAACCCGATATCTTTTTTAACTGCGTACG
The DNA here is from genome assembly GCA_963731415.1 of uncultured Chloroflexia bacterium. Taxonomy (GTDB): domain Bacteria; phylum Chloroflexota; class Ktedonobacteria; order Ktedonobacterales; family Ktedonobacteraceae; genus JACDAE01. The sequence goes on along the minus strand of CAVSVN010000005.1, from coordinate 174,683 downwards.
AGATATGGGCGCATGCGCACGGATGAGATTGAGCAACATATTCTGGTTCATCTCTCGCATCATCTTACGACCCATAGGCTGTGCAGTATAATCCATTTTTTTGTCCTTAACAAATATCAGGAGCCTGCTTCCATCTCGCTTCAAATACTCACACAACGACGAAGCAAATGCTGATCTCATTATCACCACAAGATCTCCAGCAAGCAAAATAGGTTTTTCTTTCTTGCTATACCTTTGTCTTTTTCGACTTATGGCTTTCGAAGTTCTGCGCTCTTACAACTTTGATCATTGACAAAAGTTAGTATAAATGTTATGTTTCTATTTGACAAGTAGAAAGGAAAAACAAGCAGGCTATAATTCAAGGGAAGAAGTTCTTTCCCCCTTATTTTCACATAGACAATGATCAATATGGAATTTGATCATAAAGTACTCTTATTTAGCCTGATATGATCATTGACGCATTCTTTCTACCGGCTGACAGGCTTTCCTACACGATGTTTGGCTGCTTGTGTGATAAATAAGCAAAGCAGTACGTATAACTAAGTGTAGGCTTTCGTTTTTCTCTGCTCTTCCAACATGGGTGTTATTCCCTTACGAATAACATCGCGCATTTGCGGAACTTATCGAGGTTCTACTATTTCGATGGAACGAATATTGGTACTAAGGTGTACCAACAAAAAGGAGAACAGACACATGACTCAGGATCAGCGTTTCCCCACATCTTTCTCACGCAGGCGTTTCCTTCAGTACACGGTTCGGCTGCACTCGGCGGCTCTTTCCTCGCCGCTTGTGCCAGTGGTAGCAGTGGTGGTAGGCTACAACTGAATCCATCCCTTCCGTCCTTAACCCAGTGGTATCACCAGTATGGTGAAACAGGCACCCACGAGGCAGTGCTGAAAGTATGCTAAAGAATACAGTAAGACTGCCAATGTGAAGGTGAACTGGGTTGCTGGCACCGGCAACGCATACCCAGACGCGGTACGTGCAGCACTGCTTGGTTCAAATGCCACCCGATGTATTTGAATTACCAGGTCATCGGAGTCGACCAGGTCAAGGCTGGATTGCTTGAGCCACTTGATGATATCATCGCCGATGTCAAAAGCGATTTCAAACCTGCCTCCCTCGCACCATTGACCGTCAATGGTCACAGTTTACGGCATCAAGATGATCAATGATCCAACCTTTATCTACTATCGTAAGAGCATGTTCCAGAAGGCTAACCTGCAAATCCCTACAACGATAGATGATCTGATTGCAGCCGCAAAGAAATTGACGAGCGGGAACGTGAAGGGCATCTATCTTGGCCCTGATAGCGCCGTCTCTGCTCTTTATCAGATCGCCGCCTGGTCTACAGGTGGTGATCTCCTGAGTGCAGATAACACCCATGTAACCTACAACACCGATCGTATCGCAGCCGCATATGAGAAAATATACGAGCTGAATACCTCTGGTGGTGTACTACCCGATGCGCCAACTTTCTGGTGGGATCCCTCAACATTCACGCAGGGACTAGTTGCCATGCAGTGGTGCGGCCTCTGGGCCATGCCTGGCATCAAGAAGAGCGCTATCGGCGATGACTTCGGTGTCTTCCCCTATCCTGCTCTAGATGCCCAGGGCACACCAGCTACCGTCAATGGTGGATGGGCCGAAATGGTCAGCGCCAAGAGCAAAAACGTAGCAAGCGGCGAAAGACTACGTCAAGTGGCTGTGGATTACGAACACCGCAGTTCAGACGGACTGGAACGTCGGTTATGGTTTCCATATTCCGCCACGTATCAGTGCTTCTGCCGCTGCCGACAAACTCAAGACTGGCCAGGCTGCTGATGCCGTGAATATCTTGAACAAGTATGGTCATTCCCTCTCGCCATATTGGGATGCCGCGATAGACCTGGGGTTACAAAATGCAGTCAGTAGCATTGCGAAAAATGGCAAAAATGCCCTTTCCATATTGAATCAAGCCGCTGATAAAGCTAATGCTGAACTGGCAAACGCTCAATAGCTAAGTGAACGTACCTGGATGCATCTTTGTGTGCTCAACTTTCCAGGGATAGTGGAAGTAGTCACAACATGATTGTGACTACTTCCTCCTCTACGCACATGTTTTGTATGCATTTCATGGTGAATACCATTACACTCTCTGGGCATCCGCGTGTATGCTACTCTATGGCGGATGTCCACTGTGTATTTTGAGGAAGGATGAAGCAATGAAGTCCCTCAGTACTACTCAACCAGCAGAGGCGCTGGTTTCTCGCCAGAGAAAACAACAGAGCGTGCGGAAAGTCCGCAACCGTTCACGCAAAAATGCACTGACTTTTTGGAGTTTTGTTCTCCCTTTATTGCTCGGTGTGATCGTGTTTTTCTATATTCCTATTGTATGGAGTATCGTACTTAGCCTTTCCGCTGCACGTGCAACACTTACGCCTACAGGCTTTGTCGGTCTACAGAACTATATCTCAATGCTCCAGGATCCCAGTTTTACTGGAGCACTGGGTACCTTTACTATATTCGCCATCTTCATTGTTCCCACGACATTTATTTTCTCGTTAGGCCTCGCTTTGCTGGTGAATAGCATCAAATTTGGGCGAGGCTTCTTCCGCTCGGTCTTCTTCTTACCAACAGCATGCTCGTATGTTCTGGCTTCGATCGTCTGGAAAATGAGTATCTTCAATGGTATATTTTATGGCCTTGCGAATACTATCCTTGGCGTTTTTCATATCGCTCCCGTCCAATGGATATCGAGTCCCACGCCTCCCTTGTACTGGATAGTGCTGGTGACAGTGCGCCTCTGGCTCCAGGTCGGTATCTATATGATTATTTTCATTGCAGGTCTACAAGATATTCCACGCGAACTCTATGAAGCCGCCATGGTTGATGGTGCACGCAAAGGTTGGCAGACCTTCCGCAATATTACCCTCCCTATGCTACGCAATGCTTCTATCGCCGTTCTCCTGCTGAACATCATCGCCGCCTTCCAGGCATTCGACGAGTTCTATAACATTATGTCTGGTGGTAACTCAGATCCTGGCACGTCCTCCACTGGAATACCTCTATACTGTTGCGCTAACCAATGGGGACTACGGTCTGGGTAGTGCCGGAGCCATCATTCTCACAATCATCATTATCATCTTTACCCTGATCCAGGGACGTTTCCTGGGCTTTGGAAGAGCCGATTAGGAGGAAGACTTTATGGCAACTTTAGCTACACGCCCAACTTCGTCTCGTCAGACCCGCCATGTACCGGTAGGAGCTACCATCAGCACCATACTACGCTATGCTCTGCTTATCATCCTGGCGTTTTTCTTCCTGATCCCGTTCTATCTCATTGTGAGAAATGGCTTTCAACAGACCTGGATATTACATCACCTCATTGGACATTCTTTCCAAGCACACTCCACTTCGAGAATATACAGGAACTCTTTAACGATCCCGATGTTCCATTTCTCAGTGGCCTGGAGAATTCTGCCCTTGTTTCCATCTTGCAAACGATAGGGCAGGTCGTCTTTTGTGGCATGGCTGGCTATGGTCTCGCCCGCATTCCGTACCGTTGGGCAAATACGATTTTCTTCGCTATTCTGGTCACCTTGATGATCCCTAGCGCAGTGCTCTTTGTACCCACTTATGTCGTTGTCTCCTACCTGGGCTGGGTCAGCACGCTCCAGGGCCTGGTCGTACCTGGCCTCTTCAGTGGCTTTACGACCTTCCTCTTCCGCCAGTTCTTCCTCAGTTTCCCTCATGAATTGGAGGAAGCCGGACGTGTCGATGGTCTGGGTGCCTGGGGCATCTTTTTACGTATCGTGATTCCAAACTCTTACGGCATTATTGCCTCTCTAAGTGTTATCACGTTTATCGCCAGCTGGAACGCCTTCCTGTGGCCCCTGGTAATTGGTCAGGATCAATCTGCGTATACCGTCCAGGTCGTGCTCTCTCAATTCCTGAATGCTCAGGTGCTCAACCTGCACGAACTCTTTATTGGTTCCGCTATCGCTATCCTGCCCCTGGTGATCATCTTCTTTATCCTGCAACGCTATATCGTTGAAGGCTATAAGCAGAGTGGTTTGAAAGGATAGACGAGGAAATAAATTATCGTCTTCTCTCCGTGAGGAATCATGCTAAATAAAATGTCAGGCGAGGTAGTGATAGCTATCTCGCCTGACATTTTTCAAAAATGGGGTTCAAAATGGGTAGGAAATGGCATATTCTACCTCCTCGATGAATCGCTGGACGCGATAAATCTGATCCCTACTGCTTTGTCAATCTTGATTGAGTCCTTTATGGGTGGCTCTGGTCCGATGGGATCTTTGTGGCGTAGGGGCGTCAGCTTGCCTGCGCCCTGGAACCCGTTGCACGATGCTCACCAGGGCGCAGGCAAGCTGACGCCCCTACGCCACAGGAAAAAGGACCGAATGACGTTTGACAGAGCACTACGCCTGCATTCGCACTATCGTCTCCCCATCGACTTCCGCAAACTCCTTATACCCGCTCAACGCCAGCGTCAGGTCCAGGTCAGCCAGGAAATTTGCCAGCACCTCGCGCACACCTTGCTCACCTCCCAATGCCAGACCCCACATATAGGGACGCCCCAGTAGAACAGCCGCGCCCCTAACGCTATGGCTTTAATCACATCAGAGGCACAACGAATTCCACTATCAAACAGGATTGGCGCTCTCCCCTGTACCGCCTTCGCAATTCCCGGCAGCGCATCCAGTGCCGCAATCGCTCCCTCGACCTGCCGACCTCCATGATTAGAGACAATAATTCCATCCATTCCCGCATCCAGCGCCTTGAGCGCATCATCAGGATGCAGAATACCTTTGAGCAGAATGGGAAGCTTCGTCTGCTCTCGCAAGATCGCCAGATCCTGCCATGTCAATGATGGATTGGTGAAGATCTGCAGAAAATGCTGAATCGCTGCCATCGGATCCTCTTCCGGTGCTTGCGCCAGCCCTTTGCGAAATGCTGGATCGCTCAAATAATTGCCAAGTCCCTGCCCCAGCAAAAATGGTAAATAGGCATTCTGAATATCGTACGGTCGCCACGCCAGCAGAAATGTGTCCAGCGTGACAACTATTGCCTCACAGCCCGCTCGCTCCGCACGTTGCACTATGCTGGCATTGAATGCAGGATCTTTACTCCAATAGAGTTGAAACCAGCGCGGAGCCTGCCCCATAGCCTGCGCAACCTGTTCCAATGGCGCCGTTGAGGCTGTACTGAAAATCATCGGGACACCCAACGCCGCCGCTGCACGTGCTACTCCCGCTTCCGCATCGGGATGCACAATCGAATGCACTCCGATTGGTGCCAGCAGGAAAGGAAATGGATAGCGTTTCTTGAACAACTCAATGCTCAGGTCACGTTCTGCAACATTCGCGCAACATACGTGGCACAATACGCCAACGACGAAATGCCGCCAGGTTGGCCTGCATACTATCCGTCATACCATTGAGATATCCACTTGCCTCAGGAGTCATGGCCGCATTTGCCGCCTGTTCCAATGCTTCTGAGCCAACAGGCAATTGAGGACGCTGGCCCCCAAGCCCTCCCAGATACACCTGAAATTGTCGCTGTAATCCATAGGAAGTTGGTGGCGTAAATTGGGAACTCATACTATTTTCCTTTCACATCGCCGGAGCACATTGCACAGCCATAAGCACAAACCGCTGATTGATGCCTGATACATAATATAGGGATCAACCACTGGTATAAATCGCACCCTTCCTATGAATTACACACTATTTAAGCTCCCCCGTCAAATGGTGGCGACACGGATTTTTTCCGCTCTTCTCCAGACGCTGATAGATAACATATGAATATATATAAGCCAATACAACATCGAGCACGATTAAACTCACTACGCCCCAGATACGTATAGGCGGAATAAAGCTCAAGACAATACCGATGATTCCCGTTCCCACAAAAAGCCAGCCAGCAAAGCGATGTGTCCGTTCCCATACCGTATCGCTCACGAGGGTCCACGGCGTTCGAACACCAGCCCAGAAGTTGCGCCGCAGTTTGCCCAGGTAATTTCCCATATAGAGAAGCATTGCTGAGACTATCAGGCTGATAACAAATAAACTATCAACCGGCAGATGAAAGATCTCTGCCAGTACAGTCAATTGTACAATCAGAAGTACAAGAAAAACACCGATCAAAATGCGATCCACTATTTCTACGTTAGCACGCTGACCCCCCTCTTCAGTGCCCATTCTGGGGCTGATACGAGAGCAGGAAACGTATCAGCACATAAACGCCCAGGGTAATCACTGGAAACAGAAACGTATCCACCCATTTAGGACCATAGCCATTCACCTGCCCGCTAATATCCCAATGGGTAGGTACAGTATCGGGTAGAAATGGGTAAGACACCAGTGCAATCAGTATCTGTAAGCCGATAATCGCCATAATGAATATCTGCGTAGAGCGTGACGATAACGGTTTTACTCTCTCCGTATTCTCTCCAGTATCCATAATTTCTCCTCTCATTAGCATGCATAACTAACCATCAGACACATCGTTCTCTGAGTAGGATCATGCTGGTAACTCTCCTTCATCGACAGGATTGAGCGCGATCTCATCATCTCTACACTCCCAAACCAATCCATAATCTCGGTCATCAGATCCTGAAACACGGTGTATTGAGCGAGTAGACCTGAAATTGCCCTCGCCGCTCAACACGCACCAGGTCAGCCAGCTTCAACACCGTCAGGTGATGCGAGAGTGCTGTACGACCGACGCCAGCATATTCCGCCAGTTCGCCCGCCGTTCGTTCACCACTACGCAAGTGTTTGAGTATACGACGACGCGTGGGATCGGCTATCGCTTTATACGCCTCTTGCATTCTACTTCCTCCCCAATACTCTAATATTAAAAGTAGGAACTCGCTTGTATCGCGCCTGTCGAGAAAGCTCTATGAGGCGATACATCAATTCTTACGCCGTATCTACATTCTCAACAGATTGCGTGCATGCTTCTGCTACCTGGCTTCAAGCGCCCAGTAGCCGCCAACCATATACCAAACGCCAGCATAGGAAGCACTCCAATAATGCCTATTGGCGCTCCAATAAGTGGATCAGCATGGGAAAGAAAGATGAGAGCAAAACCTGCCTGAGCATTGATGGCTGCATGGGCCAACGTTGAGGGCCAGACACTCCCCGAACGAAAACGTAGCCAGGCAAAGACCATGCCGATAGAAGTGGTGAATACAACCATCATTCCAACACCCAACCAGGGATGACCCGGATAGTTATAGCCAACAAGTATAATCACCGGCGCATGCCACAGACCCCAGATGACACCCGTAATCAGTGCCGCTCTTCACCCCACCCAGAGGTGCAAGACGAGGAAGCAGGTAACCGCGCCAACCAAACTCTTCACCGAACGTAAAGATCATATTGAATATAAGACCCAGCGTAAAAGCCAGGGCTGTCTGTCCAGCAATACTAATAAGCGCCAGTTGGTCCGCAGACAGACCTTGAGGAAGTGCCCGTCCCTGCTTCCGTAAAGCGTCAACGGCTACCACGCCCAATTGGTGCAGATTGCTAGCAAACGCCCAATGCTGCACTCCCGTCAATAAAGCCAGTAGCCATACCCGCCGCCAACAATAAAGGGATAGACACATACGCCGCCAGGTACATCCAGCCACCTCTCTTCATTCCACGCCCCACCAGGCGTAGACCCGCATCACCAAATCCCTCATGACGTACCAAGCGCACAATCACCGCCGCCAGTGCAGGACCAAACATCCCAATGGGCAGCATATATCCCCAGAGGTACACCTATTGCACGCAAAGAGAGCCAGATGCCCCAGCTTATGCCAAAAGTCAGTACAAGGTAGAAAGCAATACTTATCCAATTTACATGGCTCGTTTGTTGAGCAGATTTCGTAGCACTCCTGCTCAGTTGTCACATGCTCTATGCTCATAGTTCCACCATATCCTATCTGAATAGAACCAACACATCTTCCAATGACAAAGGATGTGTGCATCATAACAATTCAGTATTTCAACATTCACTGAAATATTAACCTATTAACGAACATATTGTCAAGATGTAGAGAGGGAAATTTTTCTAAGTTTTTGGTAATTTACTTAATGCATCTGCTCGCGTCTATGCGTAAACCACTGTACAGCGAAATCAACAGCAGCCTGTTGCCGCAATAGTCGCGTGGTCGCTGACCCCACTCGACCAATCTTTACCTGTCCTGCCTGTTCCAATTCTGCCCCAATTTCAGGAAAAATATCAGAATCAATCTCAATGTCCCGATACGTCTTCCAGACACGTTTTCCATTCTCAATAATCGGCGAACCTTGCATCATCTCGACGGCTCCCGGTGCGCGATATTCAGCGAGGTGCAATGAAGTATTTGTATCGTATCCAGTCCCTAGCATAAGTATCCAACCATCCAGGTCATAGATACGTGCCAGCGGTGAACCTTCTCCAAGCCCATATTCAAGTGTATGTCCCTTTGTGATATATTCTGCATGCTGTCCCCATGCGGCAAACGAAACTAGTAGGATGAGAACTACGCAGCACTCCCGGCCACGTACGAAACACCTCGACAATCCTTCCCATATGCTCCGTTGGCGTCACCAAAAGATCGAAGGCTGGCATCGTCTCATAGATAGTCGGCCACCACTCCTTAGGTACAGGTGGTGCCTCCCATTTCGCCGGGTCCGAATATCCACCCGTCTGCGTAGGAACAACTATGGTACCTTCCGACGTGACAACATCCATCAATGCTTGAACTACGGCGACTGGACCACCACAGACCCATCCCAATGAACTTAATGAGGAATGTACAATGATGGTCATGCCAGACTCTACACCAATTCCGCGCAGGTCATGTGCAAGACTTTCTCGTGTGCGTGGCGACGGCGTTTGTTGTACAAGGTGTTCTTCACTCATAGCAAACCTCCTGAATGTAATGATTTCTGGCTTATTGTACAACTTCGTAATTACCCCGTTTATAAAAGTGGTAAAAAGCAATTACAATTTCTAACGCGCTGAGTAAAAGGATTGAACTCATCTATCTGCCTATATTATACTTTGAAAAAGGAGTAAATAAGTTATGGCGCAACCACAGGCTTCAAATACAAACGCCTCACTCCAACATCTATTTACTATCTATCGGACTGTATTTGTGAGCACGTTTAGTAGTCCCGCATGCTGGCTCTTTATTGCCATCTACCTGCTAGCCTTGCTTCTCTATCTTCCCGCTGGTGGAAACATAGCTGACTTACAGCGCTACCTTTCCTTTCATGTATTTTATCTCCTCCTGCTCCTCTTGCTTCTTCCATTGACCATAAATGCTCCGATGCCTGCCTGGAAAATTGAAGCCTCATATTCACGGCGCAACCTCTGGTGGCAAATGCTTCTTGCGTTGTTTTGCTGTGCTCTCTTCATTGCCTACTCTTTCTGGCTCTTCAATGTCTTCACTCCTCAACGCTCTCTATGGCAACAGCATTACCGACTTCTTACCATCCTCATTCCCTGGCTTACACCTCTCATCATTTTTTGCCTGCTTCCTCTTGCCACTATGCGTCTGCTGAGAGTGCCCTGGAATGAACTGGGTTTCGGACGCGGCCATCGCTCCTCGCTCATCTCAGGTATATGCTGCCTCATAGCGCTTTGCATGCTATTCCTTGTAGGAAATCCCTCTTTAGCAGGTTTTTTTGCGAATATTGTCCTTTTTTTTCTTCAAGCTAGCTTCCCTGAAGAGGTCTTCTTTCGTGGCATCTTATTAACGCGCTTGATACGTCTGTTCGGAACAAAGTGGGGCATCGTGCTATCTAGCCTCATTTTCGGTATTATACATATGGGAACAGATCTGAATCGTAATGGAAACATCCTTCTGGCTTGCTGCGTGGCTGTACTGACGCAAACAACAATGGGAATCATTGTTGCAATCATTTTCGTGCGCACCCGTAATCTACTTGCAGGAGTTGTGTTTCATACGCTGTTAGATGCAATATAAAGCGGCATTTATCGAATATCTTGGATGAGATATGTTGTTTGTATGAGTGAAAGCAGCAAATATAATGATGGATTGTATTCAGCTTGAACATCCTGATGTAATACAGCAGATGAGGAATAACTACCTGCACACTCTCGTCGCTCCTATGGATGGTATGTGGGAGAATGCAATAATTGCTCATGCGACTTACTGGGAAATACAAGAACGAGGGCAGTACGTGGGATATTTCTGCATAGACTCCAACAATTATCTGCTCCGTTTTCACCTTTTAGAAAACTATCAGGTTCGGGCACAGGAGATCTTTCGTTGGATTGTCTCAACCTATCGTATCCAGTATGCCATTGCTAGCACCATAGAACCTCTATATTTCTCATTATGCCTGGATATTCAAAAAAGTATCACCCTTCATAATTATCTCTTTCGAGATCACAAACGCATAGAGTTGTCTTCCTGCCTCAATCATGGCATCGTTAGGAAAGCAGAAAAGGCAGAATTGGATGACATCTCACGCTTTTATCACGCAAATACAGAAGGGTCAGGTGAGTGGATTGAGGCATTTCTTCACGAACGCCTCTATCGAGAAGATTTGTTTGTTTTGTATGATCAGCAAACATTACTGGCGACAGGAGAATGTATTCCCAGTCAGAAACAAATACCCTACGCTGATCTAGGCGTGGTAGTGGCTCAGGCACATCGCGGAAGGGGGTTGGGCACCTCCATACTCCTACAATTAAAGCAACATTGTTATAAAGCAGGTTGGAAGCCTATCTGCTCATGTTCCGCTGACAATCATGCTTCAAAGAAAGCTATAGAGAAAGCTGGGTTTATTAGTGAACATAGAATGGTGAAGATACAGCTGTAGGAATCGGGTTTATGGTACCTGGGATGGGGTAGATAGCTCTATTCAGACCTATGTCTAATAAACACATCCATTAGCACGAAGTGGTCAAGAGGAAGGAAACCGGACCCTCGTAGGGGCGTCACCTTGCGTGCGCCCGTTGCCAGATGAGCATGTCTTTGGCAACGGGCGCACGCAAGGTGACGCCCCTACGATAGGAAATTCGAAGTTATTTGCACGGTTGTATGTTAAATCGCTTCTTCCTGCAAAGCACGGCCCGTGAACTGGCTGTTATACAGATCGGCATAGAAACCGTTCTTCTCCAGCAGTTCTTCATGCGTGCCCTTCTCGACGATGGTTCCGTGATTCATGACCAGGATCAGGTCCGCATCCCGAATAGTAGAGAGCCTGTGCGCAATTACAAAGCTCGTCCGGCCCTTCATTAGTTCAGCCATCGCACTCTAAATCTGCATCTCCGTTCGCGTATCTACACTACTCGTCGCTTCATCCAGAATAATATCTCAGGATCAGCCAGGAACGCACGCGCAATGGTCAGCAACTGCTTCTGACCCTGCGAGATGTTGGTTGCCTCCTCGTTCAGAACCGTATTATAGCCCTGCGGCAGAGTGCGGATAAAGTGATCTGCATACGCCGCTTTTGCAGCCTGGACGATCTCTTCTTCCGTCGCACCCTCACGCCCATAAGCGATATTCGCCTGAATGGTCCCATTGAAAAGCCAGGCGTCCTGTAAACCATACCGAACATACGACGCAATGCCCCGCGCTTGATCTGCGTAATATCCACACCGTCAACCAGAATACTTCCGCCGTTGACTTCATAGAAACGCATCAGTAGATTGACCAGCGTTGTTTTTCCAGCTCCGGTTGGACCCACAATCGCGATCATCTGTCCCGGCTTGACATCGATGTTCATATCCTCCATCAGGATGGCATCTTCTTTATAACCGAAGCGCACATGCTCGAACTGAACCGCACCATCAGGATGCTCAATCACTATTGCCTCAGATGTCTCGGGAATCTCTTCCTGTTCATCGAGCAATTCAAAAATGCGCTCTGCCGAAGCCATCGCAGATTGAATGATGTTGGCAATATTGGCAAGTTGGGTGATCGGCTGCGTAAATTGCTGTGCATATTGCAGAAATGCCTGCACATCTCCAATCGCAATCGCACTTCTTGTTACCATGATACCGCCAACGACCGCGATAATCACATATCCAAGGTTGCCGACAAAGCGCATCAATGGCATGATAATACCAGATACGAATTGCGCTCTCCAACCAGCATTATACAGTTTCTCGTTACGCTCGATAAATTCGTTGATCGATTGCTGTTCGCGTCCAAACACTTTGACGATCTTGTGGCCTGTGTACATCTCCTCAACATGGCCGTTCAGCTCACCAAGCGCTCTCTGCTGATTACGGAAGTACTGCTGCGAACGTTTCGCAATTCCTATCGTGACAACCAGGCTGAGTGGAAGCGTTAACACCACAACAAGGCTCAGTAATGGGCTGATCGTCAACATCAGGACAATCACTCCCACCAGCGTCACCACCGAGGTAATCAACTGTGTAACACTCTGCTGCAACGTGGTGCTGAGATTATCCATATCGTTGACCGCACGGCTCATGATTTCTCCGTGCGTACGTGAGTCAAAGTACTTTAGCGGCAGACGTGATAGTTTTTCATCCACCTCTTTACGCAACCGATACATCGTGCGCTGCGCCACACCCGCCATGATATATTGCTGAATATAAGTGAAGATTGAGCTGATAACATACAACCCTAGCAGAATCAGCAGAATATGCCCAATATAGCCAAAATCAACTCCTGGTGCGGGCTGATGAGTGGCAACTGCGCGGTACTTCGCGACTATCCCCTCAAACAGTTTCGTGGTTGCTAATCCCAAAATCTTGGGACCCACAATGTTGAATACGGCTCCTACAATGGCTGCCGCAAGCACGATCATCAAACGATATTTCTGTGGAAGGAAGTAGCCAAGCAAGCGTGTAAGTGTTCCGCGAAAATCCTTGGCTTTCTCTACAGGCCTGCCCATCGCTCCCCATCCACCTCTCCCCATCGGACCTCCACCCATACCAGCGGGCTGTTGTCCTTTACGCTCTACGCTCATGCTATGCCCTCCTCGATCTCCTCGCTTGAAAGCTGTGAGGAGACAATCTCACGATAGACTTCACTGGTCTCCATCAACTCCCGATGCGTTCCCATTCCCACCATATGTCCCTCTTCTAACACAATAATCCGGTCCGCATCCATAATGGTTCCTACACGCTGAGCTACAATGAAGACGGTCGCATCACGCGTTTCATTCTTGAGCGCAGCCCGTAATCGGGCATCAGTTTTAAAATCTAGCGCGGAAAAACTATCGTCAAACACGTAAATTTCAGGTTTTCTCACCAGGGCACGAGCAATTGAAAGGCGCTGCTTCTGACCACCCGAAACGTTTGTACCACCCTGGGCTATCTCAGAATCAAAGCCCTCTGGCATGTTCTCAATAAAATCGCTCGCCTGTGCAATATCAGCTGCATGCCTCACCTCTTCATCAGTCGCGTCCTCTTTGCCATAACGGATATTATCGGCAACCGTTCCTGAGAAAAGAACAGCTCTCTGCGGCACAAATCCAATCTTTGAGCGTAGATACTCCTGGGCCATCTCGCGGATATCCACACCATCAACCAGTATTCCCCCGCTATCTATATCATAAAAACGTGGTATGAGGTTGATAAGCGTTGATTTTCCAGCTCCTGTACCGCCGATGATTGCGGTGACCTCTCCTGGCGCGGCACTAAAGGAGATGTGCGAGAGTGCAGGCTCTTCCGCTCCAGCATAGCTGAACGTCACATCCTGAAACTCTATATATCCTCTCTCATCTTCTGCTTGCTTCACCTGTTCCGCATCGTTGATCTCTGGCACCACCGCCAGTACTTCATTGATACGCTTGGCAGAAGCCTCGGAACGCGGCAACATAATAAACATCATTGAGAGAAAGAGAAGTGCGAACAGAATTTGCATAGCGTATTGCAAGAATGCAATTAGGGCTCCAACTTGCATATCACCATTGTTGATGCGGATGGCTCCGAACCACACAATTGCCACACTCGAAACATTGAGCACCAGCATCATAATCGGCATTAACAAGGCTACAAGCTGGTTCACTCTGACACTTACATCTGTCAAATCGGCATTTGCTACGTCAAAGCGTTGCTCTTCGTAGCGCTGCCGATCAAATGCTCGCACGACACGTACACCCGTCAGACCTTCATCTAGAATGAGATTGAGCTTATCTAACTTCAACTGCAAGACGCCAAAAAGCGGAATAGCTCTGCTCATCAAAAGCACAATAGCACCTACAAGGACCGGAATAATCACTACGAAAATCCAGGAAAGCCCTGCATCCTGATTGATCGCGAGAATAACTCCCGCAACTAGCGTGATTGGAGCGGTGATCATCATATTCAATATCAGGATCATCACCTGCTGCACTTGCGTTGTATCATTAGTGGTGCGCGTAATCAGGGAGGACGATCCCAGCTTATCAAACTCATGCAACGAGAATTGTCCCACACGCGTAAAAATTTGGGCTCGCACAATTTTGCCGAAACCAGTCGCTACCCGTGAAGATAGGAAAATGCCGACGATCGCGGCAAGTGTTCCCGTAATTGCCACCAGCAACATAAGGCCACCTGTGCGCCAGATATAGCCAACATCGCCTTTGACAATTCCATAATCAACAATATCTGCTATCAAGTTAGGCAGATACAGGTTAGAGAGCGCCTGTACAAAGGCGAGCGCTATCACAACCACCAGGATCAGCCGATACGGTCTCAAAAACCGCAACAATTTTATCATATCTCTTCATCTCCACCCCAATGCGCAAAATCCACATTGGCAGCTTTTTCGTTGTAGTAACGTGATACCTTGACTAAAAGCTCGGCAAGCTGTTCACTCTGGTCCTCCCCCAGGTATTCAATCAATCCATTAATCGAAGTTAAAAAATCATCTCCCGCTTGCCTGGTGATTTTTTCTCCCTTTTCAGTCAGCTTAATGCCAACTGCACGCCTATCTACCGGATCGACGTTGCGCTCCACTAATCCGTTCACTTCAAGACCCTTAACTAACTGCGTCACCGTTGGAGGCGTCACGTGAAGATGTCTACTAATCTCGGACACCTTCATGTCCTGTGTGGTATGTTTGCAACCATCTTCCATTGTATGTGGATGCGGTCTTAAGCCTCTTCCAATACAAAAAAGAACCCGCAGCTCGCTCGGCTTCAACCCCGTCGTCGATAGCTGATGCCAGCCCGCCCTTTTAAACTGCATCAAAGCCCTCAAGAGCTTCTGCGCAGTTGCATTGTTCTGAATATCCACGTCCTCACCTTCACTAGAAAACCAGAATAACTGATAGTTTGGAATATAATTTATTAGGCAACCTAATTATAGTTTAGGAAATCCCCTGAGTCAAGGGATATGTGCACTTTTAAATATACTCGGGGAGAAAATAGTTCGTCCATTTCTTTGCTCACCCCCAACAATGCGATATATCGTTTCTTGACTTAAGAATAAACGATATATCGCATTGTTGTCAAGGGAGAAAATATCTATAGAGATGGTGATCTCCAATTCTAATCTAAGGTTCTGGTATGAGATGAGTTGTTTAGAGGTAGATGATTGGGCGAGGCGACGCTTATATGAGCTATAATCTAGCAGAATCAAACGCCCCTTCTACAATGAAGTCAAAGGGGCGTCACCAGCAAAAAAGCTTCAGTTTTTCTTTGTATCTGCAAAACCGCGCCGCATATGCAGAACGACCCAACTTAGCACCCAGATAGCGAAAAAGATAAGGTATGTGCCGAGAGCACTCATGTACAGATTCTCCTTGATGCGTATCCACTGTCCAATTTCACCGCCCCTCTTCTATACACGATTGACGCAGATATGGATTAACATGAATGGGACAAATAGGAGGGAAGAAAAGAAGTAACCTCTTTATAAGAAGAGAAACTATCACAGGTATACCATCACCTCGATCCTGAATTCGGGACATTGTTTGAACAGATGCGTCATGGCTACCTCGATCTGGGAGCACGTCCAGGAAAACCTCATGGTGGAGAGGAATGGCTCTTCTCGGTAGCTGGTCTGCCTTACGTTCGTGCGTACAAAGTCGGCTCTTATGAAGATGTGAATTTGGTTTTACACGAAAGCGGTCACGCTTTTCATGATGCGTGCTCTCTGGGACGACAAGGACTTTTCTGGAATATAGGTAGCCTAAGTGAATTCAGCGAGTTTGCCGCGATTGCAATGACCTATCTCGTCTCACCCTACCTGCAAGAGAAGGATGGCGGCTTCTACACACCTGAAGTGTCCTCTCAGGTTTATCAAAAAGCACTGGAGGATGTGGTTGTAAAGTGGCTTCCATCTATCACCCTTGTTGATGCTTTCCAGCATTGGGTCTATACGGCTGCTCCTGAAAACGTCAGCCCTGCCGATCTAGATAAAAAATGGCTGGAACTCTCAATCAAGTTTGAACCGGGAATTGATTAAAATTGTTAATGAGAATTACTAGCTTGAGCACGATGATGAGCATTGATGCCTCATCATCGTGCCTCCAACGCATTAATTTGCTCTGTTAGAACATAGGGAGCATATAGATGCATAGCTACCAGAAGACTTTTCTTTATTCCCTTCTTATTAGACATGCCTGATAGGGGAAATATGTCTGTCCATGGGAAAATAGAGGAAATCTGGTGAGCTTTTTTGGGTGAGTATCTTTTTGCATAAACTGGTTTCGTATACTCAAATACAGGCAATCCCTGTTGCTTGCCCTCTTTAATAACCGGTCCGTACTGAAATCCTTCATCGAGTTTTAGGCCTTTTATTGAATATCTGTAATATTTTATAGTCTCAACCTCTATAATATTTTCCCAAGGGCTATAGATACGGTACAGGTGATTACTGAAGAAAATCCCTTCTTTAGTCAAGACATATTTTATTGGCGCTCTTGCCAAATAAATATAAAGACCAAAAACAACCATTATAGGCGCAACAATAATAAAAGGAATGCGAATATTAGGATCTGAGAAAGTGGTAACGATGTCGGGCGCTATAACTATAAATTTTGACACGATCATTATAGAATTCGGCACTATTGTTATGATGATTAAAATTAAGAAAAAAAGAGTTTCCAAACATAAAATATAATTGCGGAATTTGTAAGGATAGATTGTAGTGGTTCCACTTATGGAACCGAACGTCCCTGGCTGAGTTACTGATTCTGTTGGCATTCGTCGTCCTTGCTCCTATTTTTGTACCATTATACCTCTTCTTTAGCTAACAGGCAATAGACGTTTCCCTATATTCAAGGCTGTTGTAAAGTCGCATGTTGTTCTCACTCCTCGTCCTTGCAATGCTCGAAATTTTTGAAAAATTTCGGGATAACTCATAAATAAGAGGAAAAAGCAACTTTGCAATAGCTCTTCCCTTGTATTATTGAGGTCCTATCAATCTCCCATAACGTTCACGCAGTAGTTCCTCCGCCCCATCACCCAGACGCCGAATAACCTCTCCAGCGGATTGCTCCTGCGTCACCAGTCCCACCGCTTCGCCTGCATAAATATAAGCAAGATCGTAGTCCTTAGCAGCAATTGCTTCCCTTAACTGTTGACGCGCTTCTGCGGCTTGAGGAAGTTCATTCACTCGTGTATGCCATTGATCCGTAAAGTGATTGCGCAGAGCGCGACCAGGATACTGCTCAGGCCACGCCAGCCCCTGTGCTACATCAAATGCACGAGTGAGCACAGTATCCGTTTCCCGCGCCTGCACAATACGCATACGTGCTTGTTCTGTGTTCTCACACTCAAGCGAGGCCAGCAGGCATGTTCCTACCCACACCCCTTCAGCTCCCGCCGCCAGTGCTGCGACCACTCCTCGCGGCGAAGCAATCCCTCCGGCAACAATCACCGGAATCTTTACGGCCTCAAGAACAGATTGTAACAAGGGCATTGTACTAACTGGACCCGAAACATGCCCTCCTGCTTCCATTCCCTGCACGACTATAAGATCAATGCCTGCCTGCTCAGCCTCCAACGCTTCGGCTCGTGTATTGACCTGCGTGGCAAGCAAGATGCCATGCTGATGCACGGCCTCTACATAAGGAGCGGGCGAACCGAACGAAAGCGAGATCAGCAAAGGCTTTGCCTCTATCGCTGCCTGTAACAGCTCAGGTCGCTTCTCAATAGCCCAGGTATGCATCCCGATACCAAACTGCATTGCGTCCTCTCCACATGCAATAGCCGCCTCTCGCAGAAGGAACTCAACCGATTCCGTACTCCCAATACCAATCATCCCCAACCCTCCCGCCTGGGAGACCGCGTGAGCAAGACGTCCCCGCCCTACATAAGCCATAGGTGCTCCGATAATAGGATAACGCAGATGCCATACTGTCGTTAAATAGGTATGAAGCATAATCTACTCCTCGTATCACAAGTTTCTAAATTTACTTTTTGACACCCTCACTTTTGGCAAATGTCTACAATCATAGTATAATTTACGATAGCGGTATCTTGAAGGGACAATGCCGTTAAAAAATCAGACATTGGCTCATTGAAAGGAACGTAACAATGGCACAACGCGAGTACCCCAATATTACAATAAATGATTACCTGGCTCTAGACCAGAATAGCCTGGATGCTCGCTACGAATATCTGGAAGGTGAGCTACGAATGCTGGCTGGTGGAAGTGCCGATCATTCAACGATCACGACAAATTTGACCAGCATCATTCATGGACTCTTAAGAGGTGGACCTTGTAAGGTCTACAATGTAGACATGAAGTTACAACTTTCCGAGTCGCGCTATGTCTACCCTGATATCACAATTACTTGTGATCCACGAGATCAAGAACCAGAGGATAATCGAACTCACTATCCCACTGTTGTTGTGGAAGTTCTTTCATACAGTACTGAAACTACTGACAGAGGCAAAAAGTTGCTCTACTATCAGGCTCATCCGACCATACAAGACTATATTATGATAGATTCTCAACGCATCCATGTCGAAGTTTATCATCGCGCGAAGAGCCATTGGACCCATTCCACCTATAAATTAGAGGACCGGGTACCAGTAGAAAGTCTGAATATTCAATTCTCTGTCATTGATGCTTATGAGAGAACCGGCTTGCTTAGAAAAGCCCAGCAAGACCTGTAATCCAGGTGCTGAGACTGAATAGAGACAAGTTTCATTCGCTATTTCATATTTATATTTAAATACACCTTTTAATTATAATCACCTGATGATAATAACTAGAACATCAAAGGAGAAACTATTATGCTGGACCAATCCTATTTTGCCTATGACCAGAATGCTCCCTTTGCATTAACTATCATCTCAGAACGCACTGAAAATAACGCAACTATTCAGGATATTACCTATGCAAGCCCCAGAGGAGGGGAAATTTCAGCCGATCTCATCTCTCCTGGAGAAGAAACAACGAGAGCAGGTCTCATCTTTGGGCACTGGGGACAGGGAAATCGGGACGAATTCGTCGATGAAGCTATTATTCTCACGCGCCTCGGCTTCGTCTCGCTCTGCCTGGATGCTCCCTATCGTCGACCTGCCGAGTATGAGCCGCAACTAGAGGAACCACCCCAGGCAGAATTGCAATGGATCGTGGATGTACGTCGTAGCGTTGATCTTTTACAGCATCAATTCTCGCTCGCACCAGAACAGCTCGGCTACGTCGGTCATAGTTACAGCGCTACCTTTGGTGGGCCTATCGCTGGCATTGAACACCGTATCAAAGCATATGTCTTGATGGCTGGCTTCTACGCGCTCTCTGAAGTTATGCGCACCAGTACAAAACCAGTAATTGCGCAGGAGCGTGATGCAGCACCTCCAGAAGAATTCAACGCTTATCTGGAAGCAATGGCTTCTCTCGATGCCTCACATTACATCAGAAAAGCCGCACCTTCATCTCTCTTCTTCCAATTTGCTCACATCGATGACTTCGTCTCCGAGGAAGACGGACAACGCTACTTCGATCTCGCTAGTGAACCCAAAAAGATCGCCTGGTATGACAACTGCAATCACGAACTCAATGCCTCGGCTCGCCTTGATCGCGTCAACTGGCTCTTTACAACTTTGAGCCTGACCCAACCTTCTCAGGAGATACTGGATCTTTTAGGGCGGGTGCCATCTCCAAAACCACTTGAAGATTGAAGTATCGAACTTTTGAATGCATTTACTGAAACAAAAGCCCTTTTATGCATGGCTTTCAAGCCCGTTTAGAAGAGCAGATGAGATCGGAAATATTATGATTGCATCGAGTGCCAGACAACAAAAGAATTGTCTTTCTTCCAGAACTCAGTAATCTTGCCTGCTACGACACGCACGATGGTAATTCCGTTCAGTTTGAACTGTTTTCCCGATGGCGCACCCATGCCTTCACCTGTATGGGTACCCTGCGCATGCCACTGGATAACGACTTTCTCCTCCTCAGCGATCATGTCATCAATCGTGGTTGTCCAATCTGGAAACGCCCGAAATGTTTCGATAATTGCTTGCTTATACAGTTCACGGTGAGATTCTATCGCCTTCATCTCAAGCTCGTCAAGTTCGTGATTGTGAAAATCCGCAGAGAACAGGGCATCTATGATTGAGAGGTCGCCTCCTACATTCCAGTATGATTGAGAGGTCGCCTCCTACATTCCAGGCACCTTCATAGCACTGGCGGGCAAGAGCCTTGTTGTCAGTCACAAGCATGTTTTTGTCCTTTTTTCAAATTGAACCACATCAAAGAGTCAAAAACCAGGAATGTTCTCACCGTTCCACAACAGCAATACTTGCCATCTTTCTGCCACGCTGCATCAGCAAAAAGAGCAACAACCCGTACAATGGAATAAAACCTACAAGCCAACCAAGCCACTGCGGAATAGCAGGAGGTGCCGTTGCCACAATAGGGACAGTGGCGCTCCCTTGCCCGGCAGGACCATGCACTGTTATAGAGAGATACCACGATCCTCGCACGCTAATCTCCGCCGCTCCCTGCACACCACTGGCAATTGAAGTGAGGCTAGCCCGAATAGGCGTGGCATCTACTCCATGATAAGGGATTGATGACACACTAAAGCTCAATGCACTGGCCTTTACCTGTTGAATTGTGATACTAAACGGCAGCGCGAAGCCAGCATTGGCCGGATCTTTATACAAATTTACCGTCAACGGATAAGGGCCAGCATTTACATGTACCACCCGCGCCGGAGTACTGCCCGGTTGCGTCGCTAGAATTGACAGGCCGATCTCTACCACGAGAACAAGCACAGCAATAATCCCGATAGCCAGCAAAAGATATTGCAATATCTTATTCATCTTACGCCTCAGCCTCTTCCACTTGCTGCATAGCCGGACTTTCTACCTGCTTGAGCGCTGTCCCAGTACGTTGCCCAAACCACACTCCTAACAATGAGCCACCCCAGCCCAGCAGCACAGAGACGATGAAACCAGCGATCCCCAGGCGATTAGGAAGCCTCAAAATCAAGAGCGGATTGAACAATGTGAGCGGAATAAAACCAACCATTGCCAGCGTCGCTTCAGTCAACATCAATCTTTTGAAAGACCAGCCATGATTTTGTGCAAAGCGCGTGACGAGATCAATCACCAGCGCCGCCAGGATTGGCAACAGCGGCCAATCAAACGAAAGGACCGCCACGCCTGGATTGGGCCGCCTCGAACTCAAACCTTCCGTTAGCATCAGGAGACCTGTAGCACGCGGGACGTAGAGATCAACAATTAACGCGAAAAGATAGTAGATCATAACAACAGTGGTCGCCGACCAGCGCCATGGCAGAGCGCCTTTTACAGAAACGAACGTCCAGGAACCGAGGAGCGCGGGAAGAAACATGAATACGCTCAGTGTTATAAAACCCAGATGGATAAAGTGATTGGTACTGGGTGCTTCAATTAGAAAGAAGGTCAGAGCACACATGGTTATTGCAAACGATAGAAGTATTCCTGCATAGCCCAGACCCACGACCCGCTGCACTCCTGCGCTTATGGCAAGATTAGTAGCCGACATGAGCATGTAGGCGGCCCCAAGTGCCACAATGCCCATACCCATAATGATCATTACATGGAATGGTGCCCAGATAGAGACATCAATGCCATAAAGCGAGTGCCAGTATGCATCAAGGGGAAAGGCGATAGCTGAATTGAGGGCGGCAAATCCAACAACATAAGCTCCTAGCGAACCATGAAAGGCATCGGCAAAACCGATACCGTTACGCGCAATCAGTGGATTACGGCGTGCCCAGAAGGTCTCGATGAGTATAGCAGCCAATCCTGCAAAACCGCTCAACGCAACTCCGCTGAGCATTACAAGATGAGGAGGAATCAATGTGCGGTCGCGCCCTATCAATAGATGCCACTGAACATCCCAGCTCGTTCCAAGTATGAAGATAATTGATCCCAGCAAAGCTACAAATCCCAACGTCATTCTTAGCATCCAGACTGAACGTATTGAATGCGCCTGAAGAGATGATCCACTTAGTCCATCAGTCTTTCCAAGTGCTTTTGCCATAATTTCTACTCTTTCTATCCGTGTATAAAATAGACTACTTAAGACAGTAGACCCAAAACAACTTATATACGTTCGATAGTACTACTCTGTTGTTTCCAGAAGAAAGGGTTTGTATGCTCCCGCCAAAATGGCTGTATTTTTTGCTACTACTGGTCGCATTTGAGCTGCTCGCCGATATTCTAGCAAAGCAGTTCTCATTAAACGGCAGATATATTTTTGCTATCCTCTCGCTCATTGGCTTTCTCGCCGCCAACACCGCATGGCTCATCAGCTTACGTACAGGCGCGGAACTGGGCAAAGGAGCGGTGCTCTTCTCGGTACTTTCGGGTATTGGAGCGGTGCTGATTGGCGTTCTGGTCTATCACGAGAAAACAACGCCCTGGCAGGTAGTTGGCCTGATATTGGGGATCGCTGCGATTGCATGTCTTTCTGTCTAGACGGTAAATAGAGTTTGACTCATTATGATGTTTATACAGGCACAAAACAGTGTTCTTTTGCCTACCTGAGTAAAATGGAGTGACAAACAAAAGGAACAGATTTCTGGCTCAAGTCCTCCCGGAAAACCGCCGCCAAGCCAGGCTTGATTTCTATCCGATATACAACTTAAGACATTGCATGGATCTCACAGGTAGGATATTATACAGAGGATATTATAGAGAGCGAAACAATAGCTCATCTCGCTACAACCAGTGCTTGTAGCGACGATGATTATTGTCTGGTTGGAGGTAGCTGGTGACATTACAGGGATTACTTGCACTATTAACACAGAGACCGGAATATCGTCGCTTATTAGAACAGCTACGCAACGCCGAGGGAGTTCCAGCATTGACCGGAATCACCGAGGCGGCGCGTCCTTTTGTCATCGCGGCCCTGGCCTCAACATTAAAACAGACACTCCTGGTCGTCGTCTCTGACGAGGAACAGGCGCAGCAGATGGCTGAAGCATTAAAGGCATTTCATTCTAATCCGGGTGAGATATACTATCTACCCGATCGCGACGCCCTTCCTTATGAGCGACTCATAGCTGACGCTCAAACAACTCAACAACGTATGCAGACGATGATTACGCTGGTGGGGGGCAAGCGCACGCCCATTGTCATCTGCTCTGCCCGCGTTCTCACTCAACCCATTATTCCACCGAAAGAACTGGCTACCTCTCTGTTTAGTCTGGAACCAGGACAGGAAATCGACCTGACGCTGATGCTGGAACAGCTCTATAACCTGGGCTATGAACCAGTTACGGAGGTAGAAGAACCGGGACAGTTTAGTCATCGCGGCGGCATCATTGATCTTTTTCCACCTTCATTTCTCCGGCCCGTGCGCGTCGAATTCTTTGGCGATGAAATCGAGTCGCTGCGCACCTTTGATCAGGAGACACAACGCTCTCTTAATCCCATCAATGAATGCACGATTGGACCTGCACGCGAGGCTATTCCTGTACGTGGACCCGAGGCCGTCACAGCACTGGAGCAGCTCGATAGTAATATGCTGCATAAAGATGCTGAGGAACGCTGGAAACACGATCTGGAAGACTTACGGCAAAAGCGCTCGTTTCCTGATATCGCCTTTTACATTCCTTACCTGCACAACCAGGCAACCATTCTGGACTATCTACCACGTACCGGACTACTCATCCTGGATAATCCGGCCAGCATCCAGAACCACATCACCGATTTCGATGCCCAGGCACAGGAGATGCGTGAGCGTCTTGAGCAGGAGCATGAAAATCCCACTCATCTGCGCCCGGCACATGTGGGCTGGAATACGTTAGAACTCCAGATTCAACAACGCCGCCAGCTCCGTTTCGCCGATATTCTCTCAACGGCTGAGGGTGATTTTGATACCCGCCAACACGACGGTACCGAACATTTAATGCCGATCTATAGCAGCGCCAACTCGTATGGTGGACGTCTGCGTGCCTTTGTTCAGGACTGCCGTAAGACGCTCGACAATAGAGAGCGCGTGATCATCGTCACGATGCAGGCACGACGCATGGCGGAAGTGCTCAGCGACGAAAGCATTCTCCACGAAGCAACCATCCATGCCAGCCCCGGCTCAAACATTCAGCAAGCACCTGAAGCCGGAACGCTCACACTCATCCAGGGACAGATGATCGAGGGATGGCAATCACATTCTCTTGGACTTTATGTCTACACTGATACCGAGATCTTTGGCTGGTCGAAACGACGTGGTGTGCAGAGGCGTCGCCCTATCACGCCTGCATCGTTCCTTTCAGAGGTTAATCCCGGTGATTATGTCGTTCACCAGGAGCACGGTGTCGGACGCTTCGAGGGTCTCGTCAAACTAAGTCTCACTGGTGTTGAGCGCGAATATCTGCTCATCCACTATGCCGGTACCGACAAGCTGTATATCCCGACCGACCAGCTCGACCGCGTGACACGCTTCATTGGTATGGGCGATTCGGTGCCTGGACTCAGCAAACTGGGCACGACCGAGTGGACGCGTGCAAAATCAAAGGTCAAAGAAAATGTGCAGGAGATTGCACGCGAACTGCTACGGCTCTACAGCGTACGCGAAGCTGCACCAGGACACGCCTTTCCTTCAGATGCAGAACAGCCATGGCTACAAGAACTGGAAGATGCCTTCCCCTTTGAAGAGACGCCCGACCAGGATCGCGCCATTCAAGAGGTCAAGGCCGATATGGAACGCCCACGTCCAATGGACAGGCTCGTCTGCGGAGATGTCGGTTATGGTAAAACTGAAGTCGCTCTACGTGCTGCCTTCAAAGCCGTGCTGGATCAACGACAGGTCGCTATTCTTGTACCAACAACGGTGCTCGCCCTGCAACACTATAACAACTTCAAGGAGCGTCTGAAAGCTTATCCCGTGCGTGTCGAATTGCTCAGCCGTTTCCGTTCTGAAAAAGAGCAGAAGCAGGTTCTGGAAGATCTCGCCTTTGGCAAAGTAGATATCGTTATTGGCACGCACCGTCTCTTGCAAAAAGATGTTGTCTTCTTCAACCTGGGCCTGCTGGTCGTCGATGAAGAGCAGCGCTTCGGCGTATCACATAAAGAACGGCTCAAGCAGCTACGCACCGAGATTGACGTGCTTACACTGACAGCTACGCCTATTCCGCGCACTCTACATATGTCGCTCGTCAATCTGCGCGATATGAGTGTTATCGAAACGCCACCGCAGGAACGCCTGCCCATTCGTACGGTAATTCGCGAATACGATGAGACTCTTATACGCGAGGCCATTTTGCGCGAGATTGATCGCGGCGGTCAGGTCTTCTTCGTGCATAATCGCGTGCAGGGCATTCAGGTCATCGCGCAGAAATTGCAGCGTTTGCTTCCTGAGGCGCGTATCGCCGTTGGGCATGGGCAGATGAACGAGGAACAGTTGGAGCGAGTGATGATCGGCTTTGCCAATGGCGAATTTGATGTGCTTGTCTCAACCACTATCATTGAAAACGGGCTGGATATTCCCAACGCAAATACAATTATCGTCAATAACGCAGCCTACTTTGGCCTCTCTCAGCTCTACCAGTTACGCGGTCGTGTTGGTCGTGCCACGCACCAGGCTTATGCCTACTTCTTTTATGCGAAAGATGCGCGACTGACACCTATTCAGGAAAAGCGTCTGCGAGCTATCTTTGAGGCAACCGAACTGGGCGCAGGCTTCCGTATTGCCATGAAAGACCTGGAGATACGTGGCGCAGGCAATCTCCTGGGTGCGGAACAATCCGGCTTCATGAACACGATCGGCTTCGATCTCTACTGCAAATTGTTAGCTGAGGCCGTGCAAGAGATGCAAGGGAAGCAGGTCGAGGCAGCAACATCCAATGCCAGCGTTGATCTACCTCTCGATGCCTATCTACCTGATGAGTACATTGGGGATCGCACGCTCAAGGTCAACTTCTACCAGCGCCTGGCCAACCTGAATCGTTCAGAGCAGGTGGAGACGATGGCCGCTGAATTGAGCGATCGCTTCGGTACTCTGCCCAAACCAGTACAGAATCTGTTGGCTATCGTGCGTCTGAAAGTTGAAGCCTCGCAACTGGGATATGAAGCTATCGCCGTTAAAGATAACGAATTCGTGCTTACCGTCAAACGTAGCGTCATTCCCAACCGTATCGTGCTATATCGGCGCTTCCGCAATGAAGCACGCGTACAGCAAGGAGTGATCCATATTCCACGTCGTCTGCTCGGCACAAACTGGTTGGGGCAATTGCAAGAGTTGTTGCCTACGATTACGGCTCCGGCTTCTTCGACGGCTTAAATGGGCATCGTAAACGTAGCCACTACTAGAAACCAATCAATCCCTGCTGCTTCAACTCCATCAATAGACGCTCTACATCCTGCATAGGCTTGGCGGTACAGCGCACCAGATCGGCAACGGTCCGGCTTCCATCAACTAATAAATAAATTGAACGTTGCGGACGGGACAGCGGAAGCGAAAGAACATTCTGCTCATTGCTCAGTCGGTGCGGGACGAGAGCTTCAAACCCCCAATTATTACCGCTGCCAGAAGGCACATTATAACCAGTCGCACGTCCTCGCGCGATTTCCTCTTGGGATGGAAGATTTGGCGACGATGTTTGACGCATTAGTGGCTGAGGACCCGTTGGCGGGCGTTGTAGAGGCGGTTGAGGACCTGTTGGAGGTCGTGCCTGAGATGAATCTCTCAATGGAGAAATTGGGGGAATTCATTCGTCTGCCGTACCGATCCAGTTGTATGGCGCAACTTCATCATGGGTTCGGTAGTAGCAGGTGGAGGCGCAGCAGGAACAGGTACATCCGCCGTAAAAGAATAATACACATTGCGCCAGCTCGAAAGTGGTGCAAGAGCCTCCTGCCCCGATAACCTTTCAAAAAAAGCTTGAACAGGACGTCCCTTCTCGAAGTAGATCTCTCCCTCCTCAAAACGACCTGCATTATAACGTTCCAGACTGAGCAAACCACTGCGTCTCCTTGAAGAGATCATCTGCAATATATCGCTCAGACTCTCGGCGACTTTATCACGGCCTTTTGTCATTGGCACACCCGGCGTCAAGGCTCCCCCCGTTTATGAGAAAGCATTTAGCCTCTCCTTTCTTATCTCACAGCATTCATTCTTTTCCCTCTAACTTTTTAACTTACACTAAACTTTGCATAACGTCTACTTCATACCTACTTCGGTACCAACTGGCTAGTGGCGCGTGTGCATGAGATGGAACATCAACGCCTGTTTGTAATCAAGGAGGCTGACAACGCCCATTTTGATGATCTGGTTTGATAGATTGAGCAAGGTTGAAACGACCTGTAAACGCGTCTCATCGAAGCGAGCCTGCTGTCTCAGCATGTCCAGCAATTGTGCAGGCGTTTGATTGGAGACTTCTAAGCCAGCACGTATCGCTTCTACCCGTAACCAGACAACCAGTTGGTGACGCATCTGCTCAAAAATAGCGATATCATCCTCACCCACCGTCATCATGTTTGCTTCGCGCGGGCTGGCTGCCACCGTAGATGACATTGGTTGTGCAGTCTGTGATACGCTCCTTGACTGAACAGGTGCGGAAGGGACTGGAGGAGCAGGGGCGACAGAGGGTTGCGTTGTTTCAGCGAATGGCAACGGACCGCTCTTCATCACTGGTGGTGGCAATGAATCACTTACTTTTACTGAAGAGGTAAGTGGTCCACTCTTCACGGCTGCTGACGAGGGCAATGGTCCACTCTTCATCGCTGCTGACGATCCGTTCGTCTGTTCAGCGAGAGGGGATATAGCAGAAATAGTTGGCATATCAGCAGGCTTGAGGGGTGAAGTCAAGGGCTGATCTATTTTCCGTGCAGGAGTCGTCGGTGTATGGGGACTCATAGCGGCAGGGCGCTTTGAAGCAGGTGTTGACATATTCACCGATGGAACTGGCGCAGGGGTCTGTATGGTAGGAGTTGCATCCTGTCCAGCTATTGCGGCTGAAGCTGTGGCTTGTGATTTCTGCGCTTGTGAACGCCTGGCGGTGCCATTGGAAGAGCGTAAATCTGCACTACTCCCCCCTGATCTGACCTCGCCACGCAATTCCTGCAATTGTTGTTGTATCAGCATCGTTGCGGAAGCAATCTGCTCCCAATCAGGTTCAGTACAACCTGTAACGCTGGACTGTGACCAGGAAACGTTGGAGCGTGGGCTACCAAAAGGTGGTGTTCCTCCCTGGCGCTGACCTGTAAGATGACTCCGCAACCCTTGTGCCACCGAGGAAGCAGAAGAATTGATAAGCATACGCACATCAGACATTCTCTTGCGTCCCTGCTCACCAAAGAAAGCACGGTTACGCTGCACAAACTGAATAAAGAGACGTTCTATCTGGTGCTGAAAATCAGGCGACATCAGGTCGACACGGCCCCACGACGTAAAATCGACCGAACTGAGAAAAAGCCAGACCTCTTGCCGCTTGGCCCGGTCGACTGGTCGCATACGCAATTCATTGGTGCGATTATCAAAAAAGCGTGGGTAGCAAAAATGAGCGATCAGTGTCTCAGCTAATTCCGCTTTCAAGCGGGCAATCTCAGCTGGGGGAAGCTGACCTAGATAAATGCCCATCACTACAATCCCTTTCGTTTTAGTTTGTATATCTCATGTCGACCATACGCACCTTTTCCCCATCTCGTTTCAGAAGGCTACGGGATAATATTAATCGACTTCAGTTGCAGCCCATTCGTATCTTGCGTTGGCGTGACTGTACCAGGAATATCAACATGTAATGGTAGTCGCGCCTGTACATTCATTATTTTATCTGATGACTGTGCCAGAGGTAAAAGGACCAGGGACAAATGTGCTAGTCCATATGGGACTTTACTGTCATTGACCGTAAATGTTCTACTCGTCAGCCTCACTATCGATCCAGTTTTCCAGCTGTTTGTCTGACACCAGAAAAGTTGCGAGACATCGTTACTGACAAAATATTCTTTGCCATCACTACCCGTCATTAAAAAGACCATCTGCAATGGCGTTGTTATCGGAGCATTTACGCGCCACTCCGTAGTAACCGTTATACCACTGGTCCGATTAATTGTGCTCGCTGTTTTCACATTGAAGTCAAGCAAGCTGAGAGAACCGCCCCCTGGACTCGTAAAGGTTGCCGACAGCCGATGCGTTACATCCTTCGGTGCGACATAAATATCTGAGCAAAGGCTGGCAGGTAAATTGGGCAAAATCAGGTAATTGAGTTGCCAGTTTTTCATCTCTGAAGCTGGCTGAACGGAATACGGCGAGATACCTGGTTGCGATAATCCACGTTTCAAGAGTAAGTAACCATCTTGTGCCGCCAGAACACCATAATCTCCGCTCAGCAAGACTGTTTTCACACCGTTAATATAGTCTTGCGAAGTAAAATAAGGATAGTAATCTCCTTCCAGATCAAGCAAAATATAGTCGGCCTTATCCGTAGACTTCGTTGCGGGCTGCGTGGGATCAAAAGGGGTACCATATGGGAACATATAGATATCTGATCTGTGACTGAGATGTGGTACCAACTTTGTCTGTGCCGAAACTGAGGCGTCGGGCGGAATCATAGCGATAAAGTGATTGGCAAGCTGGGTATGAGCAGAACTCGTCGGCCATTGAAAGTTCTCCGCAAAGGGCATCTTTCCAAAGAAGGTATCATCACGACGAACAGTGGTAAAAAGCACGAAGAAGAGCATTAAAAAGAGTAGCACGATATGCAGCACACGAATGAGTTGCCAGGAAGAACGCCCTTGAGTAGGGAACGTAGTTTCTGCTGACACCTCCTCAGCAGCCTGTGCTTGCATACGGGCCAGCACCCACTGCACAACCCACAAAATAAGTACCATTGCCTCGATAATTGCAAAGATCAGAACAGGCACAATCTCCGCGTTATAGTGGAAAAGCCCTGTATATTGCTGCACATCAGAGCTGAGCATGTTAATAGCAATGGAAGGTACGGCCATCACCAGTACCCAGGGAGCCAGTAGCGGCAGAAAGGCACCGGGAGCAAAGAGCGAACGTAGATAGGCAAGATGGCTCAAGAGATACGCCGCAAAGCTTCGACATAGTATGAATAAGCCTCACCTTTACCATAGCGTGCACTAAGCAACGCCTGACCCGTCGGACTAAAATGAGGGATGATGATCAGAATTGCCAGGGCAGACATGACGCTACCAAGTATCACCAGCGCCAGCCCACTCCTCCAGCGGCGCTGAAATACCATCGACCATAGCCCGAACATAGCGATCACGATGCCCAATCTCCTCTTTACAAAGAATAGAGAGCACAGCGAACACAAAGAGCCAGATGGTACGACGTGTATACATAAAGTACAGTGTAAAGAGCAGGAACGAAGCGGTGAACGTTACGGCATGAAAATCAATGCCTGTTGCTTGCTGTAAAGCGGGATAGAGGAGATAAAGAAGCGCAATGGCAACGGCAGCCAGGTCATTACGTAAGCGCAGGCGAGCCAGCCAGAAGGCGGGATAGGCTCCAGTCGCGACAACCAGGACTTGCAGGATCAGCAGCATTCGGGGATCAGCCCAGATCAAGTAGAACAGAGAAACGGGGAACAGAATAGGTTCAAAGTGCAATCCAAAGCGCGAGATGCCATTAAAGCCACCGCAATTGGTATCGTGCAAAATATTGCAGACAGTCTGGTGGAGTACCTGTCCATGAATGGTACTCCAGATCGCCTGATCCAGAATGCCCATATCTTCGGCATTGAGCTGAAAGGCATTTTGCAGACTTCCCAGATAGACAATAAAATAGGTACTAAAAGCCACAGCAGCCAGCGTTACCAGCCCCATTGCCAGCCAGAAAAGGCGTTTATGCGGCATTGCTTCAGGGGCTGGATAAAGATAGAGGCGATTTCTCAGCACGGAGAAACGCTTGCGCCAGGTTGCATTAGTCACTAACCACTTCCTCTTCAACACATAGATCTGGAAAAGTATCCATTGAAAGGAGAGACTTCCCGCTTCTTTGCGCCCATTGTATTAATCGAGTTCCTGCCTGATACTATACTCCTCACCTGGCTGGAAGGCATAGTGACGGATCATCTCACTTTGCAGCCCTGTAAGAATAAATTGGATACCAAAGATCATCAAAACGATACCCACGAAGAGAAGTGGTTGATCATGAATTGGCTGGCTAAAGAAGATCTTACGTACAACCACAAAGATATCGACCAGAATACCCAGCATAAAAGTCCAGAAGCCCAGTGGGCCAAAGAGTCGTAGAGGAGTACGCAGAAAGGATGTCAGGAACAAAACGTTCAAGAGATCAACCAGGCCACGAGCGAAGCGGCCAGCGCCAAACTTCGATACACCAGCAGTACGCGGATGGTGGATCACTTTAATCTCCGCCACCCGGAAGCCGCGCCAGTGAGCCATAACTGGAACGAAGCGGTGAAATTCACCATACAATTTCAAATGAGGATCTTCGATCACCTCGCGCTTATATGCTTTGAATCCATTATTAATATCATGCAGATGCACACCAGTCATTGTGCTTACCATATGGTTAAAAATGCGTGATGGAAAGGTCTTTGAGATCGGGTCCAGGCGCGGGAATTTCCAGCCCGTCACCATATCATAACCCTCATCCAGCTTCGTCAGGAAATTAGGAATCTCTTCAGGGTCATCTTGCAGATCGCCGTCCATCGTAAAAATCACATCGCCACGGCTGCGGCTAAAGCCCGCTACAAGAGCTGGCGTCTTCCCAAAATTGCGGCGGAAACGGATGACGCGTACAATGCCAGGATTTTCTTGATAAAGCTTCTGTAACTCGCCAAATGTCTTGTCGGTACTGCCATCATCGACAAAGAGGATCTCATAATTTTTCGCAAGCTTTTGGAGTTGGGTAGAGAGCTTCACAAAAAGAGGCCGTACATTCAGTTCTTCATTCATCACCGGAACGACGATAGAGATAGCGATCCCCTGGGGTGATACTTCTGGAGTAAGTGACTCCAATTCATCTTCAGAGTGTGGAATTTGTGTCTGTTGCATCCTTAACGATCTCCGCTTTCAAACATACGTACGATAGAGCATCGGGCCATTGCGCTGGCTGGCGTCCATTATAGCATACAGTTTTTTTAAAAATACAGGTAATAGTACCATAGCCATTTAGCTAATAGAACGAATAAACATCTGACTAATAGAACGAATAAACATCTGGAACAGACACATATTCGCCCAAATTAACGCAAAAGTCTAGTCTGATAGGAAAATAGGGTGAAACAGCCTCAACAGTAAGAGCGATTGAGCTTTCTATTACATCAGGAAACACGGTACAGTTCCGCAAAAAGATCTGGTCGGTCAGTTGTCAATGCGTCTACATGTGCAGAGGCAAAACGACGCATATCTTCCAGCGTATTCACCGTCCAGAGGCCAAGCTTGAGATCCTGCTCGTGAACGCTGGCAGGCATCTCCTCTGTGAAAAGACGATGATCCATATTTACCCAGCTACACCCGAATTTTCTCATCTGCTGTAGCAGCGTCGCCAATGCATTCTCAACGTCAGGATTCCAGAGATCTTTAGAGACATTCGCTCCAGTCTGCAAGCGTGGCTCCAGCGACTTTATGTGTAGCAACATAGGCCAATCAAAAGAGATAATCAAGACCTGATTCACCATACGAGCAAGTCGCACATCGCGCAATACCGCTTCCGCAATGCGTGGATAACGGCCATACACACTATCGCGCTCACTCGTCTTAATCTCGATAGAGACATGGGCGCGATTCTTCATAAGAGCAAGTACCTCGCTTAACGTAGGAATTTGCTCGGTTTCGGGCCAGTTTCCAGGGAAATGGGCTGCAGCGTTCAACTTCCGCAGTGTTGCAAAATCGAGATCTAGTATATTGCCCTCGCCATCCGTCAGGCGCTCGACCGTATTATCATGAAATACGATCAACTGCCCATCGCGGCTCATCTGCACATCAAGCTCAACAGCATCAACGGGCAAAGTCAGTGCATTTCGAAACGCGGCCAGTGTATTTTCAGGAGCCAGGCAAGAGCCTCCCCGGTGAGCAATACGTTGAACATGGATCGCCATAAACGATAGAACCCCTCTCAATAACAACAATCAAAATTATTTTTATCGATTCATCATATCATGCTATTACCATAAAAGGAGTGCCATCCTGTCTTCCTGATCTTTAATGCAACGTACTTTATTACTATTACGGAATTGAATCAGAGAATGTAGCAATTGACGTGTCGAAGACAAGAGGCTAAAATAAAAAGAAAAGAAAGGACTTCTTACCAATGGAACTCAAACCAGGAATGACTGGCGAAGCGACCACTACAGTCGTGTATGAGAATACAGCTGCAGCCGTCGGAGCGGGAGGAGTCGAAGTTTTCGGGACACCAATGCTTATCGCGTTGATGGAGAATGCTGCATGGCGAGCTGTAGCGGATGCATTGGATGAAGGCTATGTCACTGTGGGCACTCAGGTCACTATCAGTCACCTGGCAGCAACGCCATTGGGGCAGCAAGTACGTGCCAGCGCAGAACTGGTTGAGATTGATGGCAGAAGTCTGATCTTCAACGTTGTAGCCTACGACGAACGGCAAAAGATCGGTGAGGGGCAGCATGAACGAGCCATCGTCAACCTGGAACGATTTTTAGGCCGCGTCAAAGCCCTATCATAATCTCCACGCCACTTTCGCGCAAAGTACTCAGGATGGCAGGATCAGCAGAGCTATCAGTAATCAACACGATCAATTTCATCAATATTGCACGTATTAGCCAGTTCGACCTTGCCGATTTTAGAACCATCGGCAACCAGAATACGACGTTTGGCAGATCGCAACATGTGGCGCTTTATCTCGGTCTCAGGAGATTAATATTGGTAACACCACAGACCGGATCAATACCATTGCAGCCCAGGAAAACGGTATGAGCCTTGATGCGATCGAAGATCAACATACCTAATGGATCGACAAGCGAATGCTGTAAAGGGCGTAATGTGCCACCCGTAAGCACTACCGTAAAGCGGGGAATAGCCTCCTCCAACTCCAGAGCAATATTGAGAGAGTTCGTGAAGACGATAATATCGCGCAAATCATCACGCAACATCAGAGCACGTGCAACCGCTGTCGTGGTTGTACCAACATCGAGAATAAGTGTCTCACCACTGCTGATCAGGCTGGCAGCCAGGCGACCGATACTAGATTTTTCGCTGGCGCGCGCATTTTTCATCTCTTCGAAAGGGCGTTCCATTTGAATCGCAGGTCTGGGCATTGCTCCGCCACGGATACGCCGAATCTCTCCCCGTTCGGCCAGCGTATCAAGGTCACCACGTACAGTCACTTCTGAGACGCGAAATCGGGCGCTCAGGTCGGCGACGCGTGCAAAATCTCTGGCTTTGATAAAAGTAAGGATCTGTTCCCGGCGTATCTCTGCAGGCACGTCTCCCTCGCTTATTGTTCCATCCATAGCTTTCGTTTTCCCTGCCTTTATATGTCTATTTTTGCTAGAACCGCCCGTGAAGCTACTGATCAGTTTCGCTGGAAGGTCGTGAACCGCCCCACGAGGGAACTCTCCTACTCATCTTACCTATATTTATATAAACTTGTCAAGCTTTTTCTATTGCTTTGAAAGCACAAGTAAAAGCCCTTAAAAAATTAGAACATTTCGACTCTTTTTCAGGCGGGCAGGTTAAGAACAAACATGCCCTATCATACTACTGTCCTAGTGTTTGGTGTAAACTATTGACAAAGCTTCTTTTCCTATGTAGGCTTTGATATATGAAAGGTAAGGAAAGCCTTTCCATCTTCTATGTAGATTGCGGATATTATCTGCCGCCAGGTGTTAGTCATGGAGGACAAGGCTTGTGAACTATTTACTCTTCTTAGGGCATCGACTATCTCAAAGTGCCTTCATCCATCTATGCTTCATCAATATATCTCCTCTCTCTGGCCGCCTTAAGGAAAAAGCAGTTTCTATGCCTGGATCCTCTAGATCCAGCGCTTATTCAGATCGCACCCGATAAACAATCGACATTCATTCACTTCTTTCAAGGAGGAACAACGTATGTCTCACACACCACGACGCACCACACGGATGTGGGCCTCGCTTATCTTCATCCTGGGGCTACTTATCTCAGGAATATCACTGTACACATCACACCAGTTTCAGGTGAGCGCAAGCTCTCCAAAAGTGCAGCTGCAAGTTCTGTCCAGCTTACTGTATCGGGCATGAACGCAACGGTCTCCAACGGCCTCTATACTATCAAGTTCAATAGTCATGGGACTGGCTATTCCCTCGTCTTTAATGGCAAAGAGCTCATCGGGCATGCAAAAGGATTTTACAGTTCAATTAACGGTGGAACAGGTTTCAGCCCGACGCAGTTGCAGGTTACCACGAATACCTCAACGATGGCTGACATCGCTTATATCAGTAGTTGGGGTGAACTCCATTACGTCGTACGCAGTGGTGTCAGCGGCCTCTACTCTTATTTCGTGGCGACCGGCATTGGCACTGTAGGTGAATTCCGGACCATTTATCGCCTGGATGGTAACATCTTCGGAAATGGCTACAATGCCGAACGTTCTGGAGCGTTTCCTACGATAAGTCAGATCAAACAATCGCAGGTCCTTCAAAATGAGACATTCAAGCTCACCAATGGAACAGTTTATACGAAATACGATTGGGCAACTTATGTAGCTGAAGATAAAGTTCACGGCGTCTATGGCAATGGGTACGGTGCATGGCTGCTTCCGGCTAGCCACGAGTATATCGAAGGCGGACCGATGAAGCAGGAGTTGATGGTGCATGTTGAGAGCGCGAGTGGCGATGGCACGGTGCTCAATATGCTGGTGGGTGGTCATTTTGGAACACCTGCTGTGGCGATTCCTAGTGGCAAGATCTATGGTCCCTGGCTGCTCTACTTCAATAATGGGAGTATTACGGATGCCCAGGCTCAGGCCGCCAAAGAAGAAGCACAATGGCCCTACAGCTGGTTGTCCAATCCGCAGTATCCACTCGCACGCACGACGGTTACTGGTACCTTGACAGCTCGCCGATGGACGACCAGCAGCTGGAGCGATGGTGACGCTGGCACAACCAGGTGGTGACATCTACGACAGGGTGCTGGCTACATCTTCTACACCCAGGCCGATGCTACCGGACATTTCACTATCCCGAACGTGCGTCCGAACACCTATAGCCTCTATGCCTACGCAAATGGAGGGAGCATTGGCGATGTGACGGATCAATATGAGCATGATAACATTGTAGTCAGTGGCATCAGCTCTTGATCTGGGGACATTAACCTGGTCACCTCCGACATATACGAATTTCCTCTGGCAGATCGGTACTGCTGATCGTAAGGCGGATGAATTCAAGTTAGGGAACCTGCCTCGTCAGTACGGTCTTGGAACCAGGTGCCAGCCAACCTGACCTATACGATTGGGCAGAGTACGCCGGCCAACGACTGGTATTATGCGCAGACCAGGCAGGTACCTGGAAGGTTAATTTTACGCTCGGACATGCCTATAGTGGTACAGGTCATTTAAGCGTTGCACTGGCCGGACAGAGCCAGATTGCGGATGTGGTTGTGGGAGTCAATGGGACCTCATTGGGACGATTGGCATCCTTCCCTAGTGATCAGACCATTTATCGCAGTGGTAACCAGAGTGGTCACTATCACCTGGTGCTTATGACTTTCCCGGCATCCTTATTGAGGGCGGGTGCGAATACGGTGACCTTCCAGGCTATTAAGGTAACCATGGTGGTGGAAGGATCTATGATACGATCAAGTTAGAGGTTGGCTGATCTTTGTCTGATGTCTAGATTAATGGCAGATCACGAAGTGGTAAAGAGCGGATTATGTATTGATCGGTACGTAATCCGCTTTTTAACCTGTGGAATGTGGGGCAAACAAATTTTCGTTTGGCTTGTTATTTGTCAACATATGTGTTATAATACAGACCTGTCAGGGGAAAGCAACTGAGAAGTTGTGCTTGACAAGATTCTGCATATGGGGATGTCGGGTTTCGACAGGCGGGCAGATTGAAGAATTGCAGGTCGAGGTGTCGGTACGCACTCTCGTTAAACAACCGACAAAACAATAGTTGCCAAAACAAATGCAACACCCCGTTCGCTCTCGCTGCTTAATACCCAGTGACGAACCGTCCGTCCGGCTTTTGCTCCATGGGGTCGGGTACGGGCGTAAAAAAACATAGAGATGCTATGGCGATGACCGTCTTCTAGTCGCCATCTAAGACCAGAGGGCCAGCGTCCAGGATCCTGTCGGTGGGAGACCGGACGAAAAGTTAAAACATCGACTAAGCCTGTAGTACATTCTCCGGTAGGTCCGTTTGGACGGGGAGTTCAACTCTCCCCCATCTCCACCACTCAACGCGCCTGTGAAGCCGCTTCACAGGCGCGTTTGTTTTGTTCTCGTTACTACTTTACTCTTCCCCCTCATATTCTTTATAGTCAAACACATCATCCCACATATCTGTAACTTCCCGTTGTATTGATGAAAGCAAATGCGAATACAATCCTAATGTTATAACCGCATCACTATGACCTAACAACTCCTAAATGGCTATAATGGACCTTCATATTAACCCCGTACTCAGCAGTATTGTTGATGCACGGTATCTCAATTCATAGAAGCACATTCAAGGCCCCTTTCGATAAGCAGCTTTTTAAGACAACAAGGTTAAAATAGACCAAAGCCAACATAACAGAAATACGGGACATTCAGACCACATCCCAAATAATAAAATATCGTAAAAGAAGGTAAATCTACGAGTAAAGCGGTCTATTCCATTTCATAAATATTTATTGAATTTATTCTTAACTATCAGTAAAAATATTTATTGAATTTATGGAAAGCAAAGTTATATAATATAAGCCTATCATGTAACACAACTTCTTAAATCTAAACCTCATAAAAGATATAAAAAGGTAGCTAGAGATGAGATCAGATGAAATAGAGCAATACTTAGTAGAACTAGGTGTAGAACTAAAAAGCAGAGGTATTACAAAACCTGTCCACTTGATGCTCATAGGGGGTGCTTATATGCTTCTCCTGGCAAACGCATCCCGTAGCACAAATGATATTGATGTTTTCTGGCTTGAAGAAGACACTTTCCAACGAACACTCAACCCATTACGCGAGAGCGTACAAGCTATCACGAAAAGGCATGCACTGAATCCAGACTGGTTCAATTATGTCGCACAGTTGCTTATGTATGATGAGGTTATCGTTCCTAATGGCAAGCTATGGAAACGATTTGGGCCATTACATATCTATGTCCCCACTAGAGAATACATTCTTGCACTGAAGATCATAGCAGGACGAGACAAAGATCTTGAAGATTGTGCTATACTACTCCCACAAACAAAAATTAAGACACGTCAGCAAGCCCGACAATTGCTGAATCGATACATCCTACCTGAAGGGCAAGAGAAAAATGCTGAACAGATTGAAAACGCACTTGATCAGCTTTTTGAAGAAAGATACGAAATTCTCCCCCCGTAAAGTGAAATCCACTACAAAATTTGAAATGCTTCAAGCAATGGCACAGGCATACAACGAAAAGCAGAAAGAGCCACCAATCTTGCCCGCAACTATTGAGACAATGCGTGGGCATACGAACAAATTTGTACCGGAGAAGACCCCTGGACCGCCCTCGGTAACTTTACAAATGCATGGTATGGGTACGCAAAACACATACGAGCCGACTTAGTAAGTGAACCTTTGATACGACCAACGCAAGAAACAGAATATACCCACCAATGGGCCGCCTTCTGTGCCGCATCTGTTGAATTCCTCTGTGACCGCTACAGCATTCCCTGTCCAGATTGGGTATATGATCCCTACTACATCTTAGAAAACTCCCTGGTGGCGTACAAGACAGGCACACAATCCAGCTATGAGAGAACGCCTTTTACAAATGACACCAGCTCCTTTTTCACGTCGCAACATCTTTTGTAGTAATCGACTCTTTCAAAATAAGTATGAAATATATGAATGGATCCAGGAAGCAATAGCTAAAGGCATCACAAACCCTAGTGAAATCCATCGCTATGCCCATCAGAAAGAAATTAGCATTCACGGAGCATAGCAAACCAGGCAAAGCTTCTACTATCTATCAGAGGTAGGAAACGTGCTTATTGCACCGCTTCCCGACCTTTGTTTATACGCCATGAGGTTCTCAACCAACTGGTGCCGAACGTCTCCTGAATTCTTCAAGACATTCATAACTCACCTCTTGACTTCATTCATTGAAAAAAACTATCCTATTGACTAGAGAGTCATTTTTCTCACTTCAGACTTCAAGATGGCTCAGTCTACAGAATGACAGTATCATGAGAAAGGAATATCCATGCTGCATAAGCTCTCGACGCTACAAGATGTACAAGGATTGTATGATTGGTTTGAGGAAATGCGCAATACACAACCCGTCTGGTTGGATGAAAGTAGCGGATGCTGGCACGTATTTCGCTATGCGGATGTCAATACCATCATTACAGACTACAAACTCTTCTCTTCCGAACGTCGGCAGCGTAGATTTGTACCTTCTCGCAATACAGATCAAGCAAACAGTGAACAACGGAGTGGACGTAGCCTTCTCACCATGGACCCACCCCAACATCGTCAGTATCGCAACCTCGTCTCCCCTTCTTTCACCCCTCGTGCTCTCTCGCGCCTCTCCGATCGCATTGCCACCATCACGCAAGAGCTACTGGACCAGATCTCAGTAAATGGGCATGCGGATATCGTGACTGATATCGCCTACCCACTCCCTACAATCGTCATCGCGGAGATGCTCGGCGTCCCTACCTCCGACCGCCCTTTGTTCAAACAATGGGCCGATGGATTGCTCTCGAGTCAACTCACTGACGCAGAGTTCACGCGACCAGATGAGCAGCAGCGTAACAATCCAGAGATGCAACGCCTCTCACGTCTCTTCGAAGAGATGTCTGACTACTTCAAGACAATGCTGGAAGATCGCCGCCGCCAACCGCGCGAGGACATGATGAGCGAATTGATCACTGCCGAAGTGGATGGAGAGCATCTCAATATGGGAGATGCTATTAGCTTCTGTATCCTGCTCCTGTTGGCTGGTCACGTTACAACAACTAACCTTATCAGTCAGGCGATACGCTGCTTCGATGAGCATCCTGCGGCCCTTGAGCAGGTTCGCCAGGACCCTACACTGATGCCGGGTGCAATTGAAGAGGTCTTACGCTATGCCTCTCCAGTCTGGCGGCTCTCACGCACCACAACAGCCGATGTAACAATTGATGGTGTGACGATTTCAGCGGATTCCCTGGTTTTTGGCTGGCTGGCATCCGCCAATCGTGACGAGCGACAGTTCCCTGAACCGCAACACTTTGATATCACACGCAACCCGAATCGCCACATCGCCTTCGGGCACGGCATCCACTTCTGCATTGGTGCTCCGCTCTCACGCCTGGAAACCTCAATTGCACTGCCTATGATGGTCGAACAGCTACGAAATCTTCATGTCGTTCGGCATCAGCCCCTGGAGTTATTCGAAGGCCGCGTCCTCTTCGGCTTCAAACACCTCCCCGTCTCCTTCAATGCAGCTGAACCGATAGTAGTGTAAGATTATATAAAACATGTGACTATTCAGGTGATGAAGTAACCTGAATAGTCACAAAGAGGGTTGCATATGACTGCATTTCTATCACTATTCCGTGGCATTAACGTTGGCGGTAATCACAAAGTAAAAATGAATGACCTCAAAGCTCTGCATGAAGCTCTGGGATTAAGAGATGTCGTACCCTATATTCAGAGCGGCAACGTTGTATTCAAAAGTGATGATACAGACGTGGCACAACTGCAGAAGCAGATTGAGGATAGCTTTGAATCAAAATTTGGCTTCTCCGCAGAAGTTATCATTCGTACCGCAGATGAATTAAGCGAGATCATAGAGAAAAATCCGTTCCAGAACCAATCAGACAAAGAGTCAAAATGGATCGCCGTTATGTTCCTGGCAGCTCTCCCCGACATTACAGCACAGGAAGCTCTTCTCACAACCTATGTTGGCCCTGAGGAAATCTTCTTCAGGGGCAAAGAAATGTATATCTATTATCCAGATGGCATCGGGCGCTCAAAACTTTCACATAGTTTCATCGAAAAAAAGCTGAAAACTGGCGGAACGGCAAGAAATTGGAATACCGTTCTTAAATTGCTGGAGATGACCCAGAAGTAATCATGATATTCTGCACTGATTGAGGGATCACCGGACAGGTCCCTTTTGTGAGGGATGACCGTATCTATGCGTAATATCATCCATCAAGATGTTTTCGCATTCGCTGATATAAGAAAGAATTGAAAAGAGTATGAATCATCCTACAAAGTCGATAACATATCTTTTTCCACTTTTTATGCTTATCATGATGGTTGATAGCCTGACCGCTTGCACTCAGATCAATACTAAACCAGTCCCTACAGTTACACCCAGGCCATTCTATTCTCTTCCCGCAGGAGGCGCGTGTGTGACACTCGGACAGCATCCCAGGTCACCATATACAAACATACAAGTCAGCCATGACTCGTATAAAGCGCATAGCGAACCAATGCTTGTGGAAGATCCAGGGAATCCATTACATCTTGTTGGTGGCTCCAAATTTTTCACCGATCCGGCTCACTACAAATTTCAGATCGGCTTCTATAGCTCCTTTGATGGAGGCTGTACCTGGCAAGATGGTGGAATTCTGCCCGGTTTCAGCGCTACTGGCCTCACGTCCGATGTTAGTTTCGCCTTTGGCCCTCACAATACTGTCTATGCAACTGTGCTGAAAACAGATCAGGCAAAAAATCCGCATGAGAGCGGCATTTCGGTTTCAATCTCGCATGATGGGGGAAAATCATTTGGGCTTCCCGTTAACGTCTTCGACGACAGGACAGGCAGATCATTTAGCGATAAGCCCTGGATGACTGTGGACCAGACCAGGGGAATCCATAGTGGCACAATTTATGTAGTATGGTCATATGATCATGGACGCTCGTGTGGAGGAGCAGGTTTCTGCCAGCAAGAACTGGCCTTTTCCCGTTCAACGGATGGCGGCAAGACCTTCTCACCACTACGCACCATTGAAGGCTCTGCACCGTTCTGTACCGATGACGTACCCGGTCGCGCGAAAGGCTCTACCACCTGCGATGAAGCTCTGGGTGCAACACCTGCCGTTGAGCCAGATGGAACGCTGGTTGTTGCCTTCGCGTATGTCGATCAGGTTCCTAGAGCACCCACCAGTATGCTGGTGGTAAGTTCGCCAGATGGTGGTACAACCTGGACACCTCCTGTTCAGGCGGCAAAGATCCATGATATTCAGGGAACCTTTCCACCTGAAAAGTATCGTAACGAGTCACTGCCCGCGTTCACCTGCGATCCTCAAACTGATCGGCTCTACCTCGCATGGGCAGACAAAGGAACGAGGGATGCAGATATTCTGCTCGTAACTTCAAACGATCATGGACAGACGTGGTCAACGCCTTTGCGCGTAAATGATGATCCGCTCCACAATGGAGCTAACCAGTTCCAACCTCAACTGGCTGTTGCACCCAATGGTGTGGTAAGCGTCTCCTTCTTCGATACACGCCTTGACCCGAAACATCGGCTGATCGATGTATATCTCGCTCAATCTATCGACTCCGGGATTACATTTCTCAAAAATATCCGCGTCACAACACAGAGTCTAAATCCAGCATTGGGAGCGCCAATCGACGAAAATGGCCTCCAATTTATAGGTGACTATCAAGGGTTGGCCGCCGATAATGCCTTCGTCCACCCCTTCTGGAATGATATGCGTACAGGCAGCCAGCAAATCTTCACGACAGCGATGCCGAGTACGCAAAAATAAACACTGAATTGATAAGATTAAAATAAGATAAGCTATAGTTTATATTTAGCTTAGAGTCTTTTTTTTAGCCATTTATGCCTTGTATTATAGAGATGTTTCTGTTAATATAGAAATGCGAAAGATAATTATTCGCAGCACTTAAATAATTAGTGGACTTTTTTCATCAAGATGCATTATTCAAGGAAGATATTTCTTGAATAGAAGAAAGAGAAAGTAAGAATGTTAACAGCGTTGCTTTTCTGGATTATTGTTGGTCTTGTTGCAGGTTTCCTGGCCAGTGCCGTGATGCGTGGCGGTGGCTATGGCATTGTTGGTGATATCGTTATTGGTATCGTCGGTGCCCTTATCGGTGGTTTCATCATGAACGCGCTTGGCTTCAGTTCTGGCGGAAACCTTATCTATAGCATTCTGGTCGCCTTCATCGGTGCCTGTATCCTGATCGCCATCCTGCGTGCGGTCAGCGGTGGCACGCGTGGTAGGCGTAGGAGATAAACACAGGAGCAACAAAAAGAGCAGGGATGATTCGTTACTGAATCATCCCTGCTCTTTTTGTCTTAAGCAAGAGGCAAGCTGAAATAAAATTTCGCGCCCTTGCCCTTCTCGCTCTCCACCCACATCTGTCCGCCATGCCGCTTAATAATTTCACTGGAGATATAGAGGCCCATGCCCAGTCCAGGATACGTTTTTCCTTCAGCACCAGTGACCTGGAAGAAACGCTCAAAAATCTTCTGTTGATACTCTTTAGCAATACCAATGCCAAAATCCTGAATGCTCACAATGAGCTTTATCCTGCTCTTTTGCGACATGGACCAGCACAGTATCTGCGTGGGGAGAATATTTGATGGCATTATTCAGCAGATTAATCAAGACCTGCCCAATACGGTCCCGATCACCAAACACCCTCGGCCTGGCTCTGTCCTTCAAGCACCAGGTGATGCGTCTGTGTCGTTTCCTGAACATTCTCCACAATTTCTTGCACCAATGCATCCATGTCAAAGTATTCTTCTCGAT
The DNA here is from genome assembly GCA_963731415.1 of uncultured Chloroflexia bacterium. GTDB lineage: Bacteria > Chloroflexota > Ktedonobacteria > Ktedonobacterales > Ktedonobacteraceae > JACDAE01. The sequence goes on along the minus strand of CAVSVN010000005.1, from coordinate 130,465 downwards.
AGGCGAGTTGGCCTCTCTGCATCTTAGAAAGATCGAGCAGATCATTAATGAGTTTGGTTAATTTGTTTACCTGAGCATCCATACGAGCTAAATAATGCAGCAATTTCTCTTCCCCTTGTGCAGTTAGATGGCGCTGTAAAATGCTGAGAAAGCCTTTGAGACTGGTAACAGGCGTTTTGAGTTCATGGCTCGCCATACTGATAAATTCATCTTTGCGTTTGTCCAGTTCCTTGCGCTCACTGATATCTAAGACAAAGCCAATACAGGTATCGGTTTGCTCAATACGTGCCACAGCAATCAGGACAGGTATGCGTCTGCCACTTTTATGCAGATACTCTTTTTCATATGGTCCCGATGAGCCTGTTTCATACAATTCTTGCACGGCTTTCTGACTCAGAAAGTGAAATTCAGGAGGAGTAAGTGTATCACGCTGCACGTTTCCCCTCAATAATTCAGCTCGTGTATAGCCAAGTAAATCAAGAAAGGCATCATTGGCATCCAGAAAGGTGCCAGCTAAATCCGAGACAAACACACCGATGAGGTTGGAGTCAAAGAGCCTGCGAATTTGGCTTCTAACTGCCTTTGTGCAGTAATATCGCGGGTGATATCAGATGCGCCTATAATGCGGCCTGTAGCTGATCCTTAACCGGAGAAACAGTGACGGAGACAGTCAAGGAAGGTCCATCTTTACGCACGCGTTTCGTCTCATAATGGTCAACGCTCTCTCCCCGGCGAATACGATCCATGATCTGCGTAAATTCATCTTTGCGACCCGGTAGGAAGAGATGAGACTGGCTGGCCCACGATTTCCTGAGCGCTATACCCAAACATGCGCTCTGCCGCTGCATTCCAACTCGTGATAATACCATTCAGATCTTTGCTAAGAATAGCATCATCAGAAGACTCTACAATGGCTGCCAGGTGAAAAAGGGCAATTTCCGCTCGCTTATGTTCGGCTATTTCGGCTTCGAGTCCACTTGCTTTCTGTTGCAACAAGGTAACAGCTTGCAAATGTCCATCCGAGCTATCGAGCACATTGGGAGTCTCATCAAGAGTCACCTTCTCTTCAGTCATAGCACAAAAATTAGCAATGATGGCTCCAGCACCTGGCACAGAGAGCAGATTAGTGATACTTCCTTTAAACCATTCCCATGAGTCACCTTTACAATGTAAACGATATTCAGCAGTCAGATTTTTGCCAGGCGTCTGCGCTGTTTCGTCTAACACCTGTTGCAGAGTAGCAAGATCGTCAGGATGAACAAGATCAAGTGCATGACTACCCACGATCTCTTCAGGAGTATATCCCAGCATGGATGTGATGGAAAGGCTCACATAGGTGACAATGTTCTCTCCATTGAGAAGTACAAGGAGATCTGCACTGTCTTCAATGAGGGAATGAGAAGGTTGTTCGTTTCGCGTAGAAGCTCCTCCTGGTACGGAACGAGTGTGCGTTTTTTTCGGTGTGGCTGCCATGTAATTGATCCTTATTCCCCCAGTGTATTCTTTTTCAGATACTATAACATTTCTGCTCTGCTTATACAAAGTCAACCATTTTTAGTACTCAAAGCAGAATTTGCTATCCCCACCTTTATAGGAACAAATGTAGGAACAAATGAATGCACGAGAATGTTGATAGTAATTGAGAGGACGAGAAAACTTAATGCCTTATAGTTCAGGGCATTCCCTCGATCTTAGAATGTTATCATTACCCGTGATCCCCCTAGAGAGACAAGAGAGGCAAATAATGGCTCAGTACGAAACTGCCACATTGGCAAATGGATGCTTCTGGTGTACGGAAGCCGTGTTCAAAAGATTGAAGGGCGTCATATCCATTGTGCCGGGATACGCCGCATCCAAGGTTGCTAATCCTTCCTACCAACAGGTCTGCACAGGCAAGACTGGCGCAGCTGAAGCTATCGAGGTCACCTATGACCCGGCCATCATCTCCTATGAGAAATTGCTGGAGATTTTCTGGCACCTGCACGATCCCACAACATTGAACCGTCAGGGCAATGATGTCGGAACTCAGTATCGCTCCGCTGTCTACTACCACAACGATGAGCAAAAACGGATTGCCCTCGCCGTAAAAGAGGCTCTGGAACAATCTCACACCTATAAAGATCCTATCGTGACTGAGATTACTCCCTTCACCAACTTCTATCTGGCCGAAGACTATCACCATGATTATTATGACAACAATCGCTACCAGCCTTACTGTAGGGCCGTGATCGATCCAAAAGTGCGTAAGTTACTGAAGGAATATAGCAGCGACCTCAAAGAAGTGAGCGCCAGGTAGATCACTCAAAAACGACGAATGATAGGAGAATGCGTAGGGGCGTGAGCTGGCCTTCCCCCGTTCGGGGTGTGATTCTCCTGTCAGGGACCAGGGCAGAGGCCAGCTCATGCCCCTACGCCAGCGTTCTTTGTGATAGTTCGAGAGAAGGGCATGCTCTGGGGCACGGGCTTATTCACATCCGTTCATTAGGCCCCTTACCCGGTTTTGCCTTCCTTCAAGGAGTTTTGTTTTTCCATTCTTTGCGTATGAAAGGAACTTATTTAGATGTCAGATTCATCTGACGCTCCTCGCGCCCAGATAGATACATCAGCGGTTATCGCACTTGTCATTACTTTATTACCCTGGGCCTCAGCCTTTGCCGGTATTCGTGTAGGACTGGAGGGATATTCCCCTGGAGCGCTCGTTCTCTTCCGTTTCCTCGTGGCCTCCAGCTGGGCTGATTCTCTATGCACTGATCTCTCATATGCGTTTGCCTGCTCTACGCGATCTGCCAGCAATGTTTTTACTCGGCTTCCTTGGCATTACCGTCTACCAGGTCTGCCTGACCTTTGGTGAGCAGAGTGTCTCCGCTGGAACAGCCAGCTTCCTCGTCGCCACAGTCCCATGTTTCACAGTATTACTGGCCTTCTTCTTTCTGAGAGAGCGCCTGAGTCTCCTGGGACGCCTGGGTATCATTATCAGCTTTGTGGGCGTGACGATCATTTCTTTTAGCGGCAAAGGTGGTTTTAGTTTTACGCCCGGCACATTCCTCATCGTCCTGGCCTCATTGTCTGAAAGTATTGCGTTTATTATGCAGAAACGTTTTTTGCATAAATACACAGGGCTGGAACTGGCAACATATATGATGTGGATGGGAACTGTTTTTATGCTTGTCTTTCTCCCCGAACTCTTGAGGGAATTACCCACCGCTTCCCTTACTCCAACGCTCTCAATTGTCTACCTTGGTCTTTTTCCAGCTGCCATCTCTTATGTCGCATGGTCTTATACGTTATCGCGCATCTCTGCCTCAGTAGCGACCAGTTTTTTAAATCTCTCACCTGTGCTGGCCCTCTTGATCTCCTGGCTCTGGCTGCATGAGGTGCCTGCTCTCTTAGAGATTGTGGGGGGAATTGTGGTTATTGTTGGAGTATTGATTGTCAATACACGGGGGAAGAGCAACCTCTCATCATAATTTATAGAATATCTGATGGTCACGAATAAAGCAGCTCAAACGTATAACTCATGATTAGAGAATAATCATTGAGGGATAACCATGGCTAGAACATCACAAACAAAGATACAAAACGGGATTGAGCAATCCTTATATATACAGATAAAAGGTCGATTGAGAGCATGGACGAAAGCGCTACACCACTCATGGCGCTCAGCTCTCAAGATCGACCGTTCACAACTTGTTGTAGCGACTGCATTACGTAGTGCATTTGGCCTTGCCCTTCCACTGACAATTGGTGTCATGACAGGCCACGTCATTGAGGGCGTCTCGATAGCAGGTGGCGCTGCCACTCTCGGTGCCGTCGGTCTCACCTTTACCTATCGCGCACGAACACGCTTGCTGCTTCTTGCCAGCCTGGGAATAGCTGCATCTGCACTTGTGGGCAGTCTCACAGGAAGAATTGATTGGCTGGCTATTCTGCTTGCCGGTATCTGGGGCTTTGGCGCGGGAATGCTCGTCTCAATCAGTCAGGCATCAATGATCATCGGCCTGCAATCGGTAGTTGCGCTCATCGTTCTCTCTCATTTCTCGCTCAGCCCATCTCAGTCGGTCCTTCAGGCTATGCTTATGTTTATTGGTGCCCTGTTGCAAACTGGATTGGGACTTATACCCTTGCCTGGATATAGCTTTGGTCCCGAACGGGCCGCTCTTTCTACTGTCTATCAGGTTCTAGCCGATAGAGCTGAAAATTCTTCACAGCCTTTTATTGGACGACAAATCAACGAGGCACTGACGAAAGCTGAAGCGACGCTGGCCGATAGTAACCCTGATACACCACGAGGTAAAGCATTTGCAAATCTGTTTGACCGGGCCAAGCATATCCATCTCGAACTGATTATTCTAGCCGAAGTACTCCAGCGCCTGGAAGAGAGTAATAATGAAAATGAACAGGCAGAAAATATAGAACTTCTGCAGCAAATTTTAAGTGCGGCAAGCACAATCTTACGAGCAGTTGGCTTCTCACTTCATACAACACATCTCACGACATCGCTTATAGAGCCGCAGCAACAGATTGAACGGGCAATTGCCTTATTACGTCAACAGGCCAGTACAGGTGAGAAGCGAGATATGCTACAACATGCCCTTATCTATAGCGCAACCTTACGTCAACAACTGTTGGAGGTAGAGGAGATTACAAGATCATGGCGCAACAAGCGTGGACACAATGGGCTTCATATTCCCCATAAACCCGAGTTTCGGCTGCAAGATCCTCTGGCAACACTGCGCACTAATCTGACGTTACGCTCGACAGCCTGTCGGCATGCTATTCGCCTTGGCATAACACTTGCTATCGCCACCGCCATCTATCATCTCTTCCCGTTTGAAAGAGGATACTGGATACCGCTCACAGCACTTCTGGTACTCAAACCCGATTTCACATCCACCTTTTCACGCGGAGTTGCTCGCTTAATAGGCACAATTTTTGGCGCACTGCTTACAACACTCATAGTATCAAAATTAGCACCAACACCTGCTACACTTGTTGTGCTGGACACTATCGCAGCATTTCTGAGTTTTGCACTACTCAACGTCAATTATGCTATCTTTTCAGCGTTTATCACTGCGGAAGTTATCTTTCTCCTCACCTTTGTCGATCCACAACCACTTACTAACATAGCGGGTCGTACACTTGATACGGTTATTGGCGGAACCCTGGCTTTGCTCACGTATGTGCTCTGGCCAACCTGGGAACATACACAGGCACATTACAACATTGCACGACGTATTGAGGCGCTCAACCACTACTTCACAGCACTCATAAAAGCGTACAGGAATCCTGACCATTACGATCTTTCTACAATTGAGAATGCTCGTAAAGAGGCACGACTTGCACGTTCAAATGCCGAAGCTTCCGTTGAACGCCTCCAGAACGAACCAGTACACCATCATCTCACACCCAATGTTGCTCGTGGTCTGCTTGCCACCACCGATAGACTCGCACAAAGCCTCCTCAGCCTTGAAGCATATCTTCAGGATATTCCACTCCATCATCCCCTACCTGCTCTGGAAAACTTCTCTCAAGAGGTCAGTACCGCGCTGGATACCCTGGCTACAGCTGTACGTAATACAAAGCCAGAAGCTCAACAGGTGGATTTGCATAAAACTCTACATACACTCAAGCGTGCAAAGGGGGCAGCGGAAGATGTAACGCATGCCGAGATGCAATTTGTATGCTCTGAAGCCAGCACTATTGTTGATAGTATCGACACCATGAACCGTCTTCTTTCCACGAACCAATACAAGACAGTGCAACTTGTTTTACCCTGAACCAGGCCATAAATCACTGGAGATGATCAAACGAGAAGGGGAAGCAGAGGAGGCTCAGACACACTCATACATTGAGTCATACCCAATAAAAGTTGCTATTAAACTTTTATTGGGTATGACTCAATGTATGATTTTTATAAGTGAAATGTCTAACGACGATAGAGTGTGCGGTCGTCTCCTCCTTGTGGAGGCTGGTTTTGTGGTGGATACTGAGATGGTGGTTGCTGCTGTGCCCCCATTGTGGTTGCTGAAATTGTGATGGCTGGCCGCTGTGGTTGCTGCTGCCAGGGCTGGGCGGACGGTAGGCTGTAAAGCGACGGCAGCTTCGGCAGCAGCATGTTCAGCGCGTGCCTTACGATCATTGCGAATATGCCGCCAGACATAAAGAACGACCAGGACCACCACAAGTAGCAACGATTACCACATCCAGGCTATGGAAGATGGGACTTCAGTCTGTCCAGGTTATTCCCCAAAACGTCCCGACATAGGCAAGCAACACACACCAGGGAAATGAGCCAAGGAACGTATAGAGGCAGAACTTACCAAAGGGCATTTTGGTAATGCCAGCCGGAAGAGAAATGTAGGTACGCACAACAGGAAGCAAGACGAGAGAAGAAAGCTGTTGCGCTTCCCCATCTTGAAAGAAACGGTCGGCTTTATCCGCATCATGTTGAGAGATAAGGACGTAACGACCATATTTGAGCATAAGCGGACGACCACCTGCGTACCCGATACCATAGGCTGCAATCGATCCTATCAGACAACCAATTGAGCCGGCCAGAGCTACCAGAAGCAGGTTGAGCCAGAGAGGAAAAGAGGGGCTGGTGCCGGGCAAATGTTTTTGTAGCGTGCCTTGAGAGAGTAAGATACCAGCGATAGGCATAACAATTTCACTAGGAAGAGGAATACAACAACTTTCAATAGCCATAGCAACGACTATACCAAATAGACCAGTTGCAAGATAGAGATTAGTAATAAGCGTTGTTAATGCGCTTGTTAAATTTGCTAACAATGAAAAAGCCTCCTTTAGAAAACATACACATTTGTCCCATAGTAGCATATTTTGTCAAAAGAGGCCAGGACCAATAGTACAAAGAATGGTGTACTAGAAGGACTTATTCCTGATCGTACTGTTGTGGCTCAAGGCGTGAAGAGCGTCGTACCTTTGGGGGATGAAGCTGTTGCGATAATTCCTGTCGTATCGGATCATCCTCGTAGGTGTATGGTGCGCGACGTACTAATGGCCTGCCCAGGCTTCCCGAGGGCTTCTCTGTTTGTGGGACTTCGCCATCAAAACGTGGATTGCGGGCGATCTGTCCTGTAGGACGGCGTATAGAGCCTGTTTCTGGATAATAGTCACCCAGACTTTCAGTCTCAGGATCATCCAGATACGCAGATCTGCCGTGCAGGAACTTCCACCTTCAGGAGGAAGAGAGCGTGGCAGATCATGACGAGACGGCTTCGATTCAACAACACGTTGACGCCGCTGCGTTGTTGAAGTCTCTGGTGGCAATTGGCGCGAAGAACGTGGACGAGGAATCTGCTCATACTGACCTGTGATATCTTGCTCGGGACGCACTGAGGGCATACGACGAGAGACATGTGTTGGCAATACCTCGATCATCCTCTTCGTACTGCTGCACCTTCTCTATCCGAGCCGCACGTAAAGCTGCTGAACGATGTTGGCGCAGCATGGAACCTGGTTCGTAACCAGGAAAACCGGGATAGTTCAAGTTGCGCGTAGTAGGACGACGGCTACCGCATCCTTATTACGAGCGGCTGGCACATTTCTTGTCCCTGGTTTGGGCAAAGGATCATAGGTACCACGGCGCGAAACGGCTTGTCTGTTGGGAGTAGGACGTTGTTCTGGCAAGCGTTGAGGAGCAGGTAGCGGAAGACTACGCATCTGCTGGCGTGGTTGCTGATAGTACTCTCATCCTCATCCCAGAATTCCTCTTCTTCAGCCTCAACGTACTCCTCAATTTCAGTACATTGCCACGTGCTGACCTGGCAGGGATCTGCTCATACTCGTACATCTGAGAGAATTCGGCTTCTGCCAGTTCTGCCTCGGCACGAAGTTGCTCATCATGACGATGAGAGAGGTAGGAAAACATGGTAAGGGAGATCGGAATACTCAGAAGCAATGCGGCCAATCCACCTATAAGCCCACCAAGAACCCAGGAATTTAATGTATTACCAAACCACAAAACCACGGCGGCACCTGCAATTAGCACCAGTGCGGCAGCAACAGCCTTGATCATCTGTTCTCCAAAATGGAAACCCCTGCACTTACTGCAAAGGAACGAAACAGATGCTCTGCACATATCGACGTGGGCAACATCATGCTCCTTGAAATGAGCCCTTTTAGCAAAAACATGACACCCACCAGAGAAGGTACCCTGGCAAAATTATACCAGACTTCGGGCAAGAGTGCAAGAGGGGAAAAGAAGAGAGTGGGCATGAAAAAGAGATTTTGCAGAAAAAACTGCACGCAAAAAAGTGGGCAGCAAGCTATATAGCAAAACGTTGCGTCACCGAGAAAGCGGTACGCCAAAACAACATTGCTATTTTCTTGACTGCCTCGTCACACCAAAGCCTGTCGCTTGAGGCTACGCTGCGTTTCCACAGTGGCGGAAGATAGCAATGACCTTCCCCTGTACCTGCCACTCGCGATCCCAGACGCTTCTCGGAATCAAAATTGGTTCCAGTTCTGAGTTTGCGGGCTGCAAGCGCACGCGATCATGATCTTTCTCTTGATAGAAACGTTTGAGTGTTGCGCTCCCACTGATGCCTTCCTGCATATGAACCGCAACGACAATATCGCCATTCTGGCAGGTACTTTGTGGTTTGATGACCACATAGTCGCCATCACAGATATGATCTTCGATCATAGAACGGCCCTTCACGACCAGGGCGTAAGTGTTTTCGCTCTCCACTAACTCGCGACCTACATCCACTGTCTGGGCCGAGTCGGGAAAGATGTCGAGTGGCTCACCAGCAGCAATCGTACCGGCCACGGGAATCCCCACCGTTGGCTTTGTCGTGAGCTTGATGCCACGACTCTTCTTGGCCTGGCGTGAAATAAGCCCCTTTTTCTCCAGCATCGTAAGATGATAATCAACATGGCCAGTGCTGGCTATTTTTAGCTCACGGCCAATCTCACGATTGGTCGGCGGCATCCCCTCTGAATCCATGTATGAGACGATAAACTCATACATTTTCGCTTGTATCTCGCTGGCTTGCTCCAATGACATAGAACAATCTCCTGCCTTTCTAACACGTATGCATGCATTCCCCACATCCTCAAAACTAGAACGGCCATTCAAGAAAATAATACCACAACCACACGGGCAATACAAGCATTTTTGGAACGTAATTTCCGAATTTTTTTTCGTATTCCTTCCTTCCTGCATCCTTAGAAATCAAAACAAAGTCGAAATGGCTTGCAGCAATGCGCCACCTTTGTTATACTTCCTCATATCCTGTAAGACAGTCCAGTGAGAATGTATCAGAAAGTAGAATCTCATTTGCGCCAGACACTCCAATAGGTGTACAATAGAGGCGTTGGATATTCGACGGACACAGGCACGAAAGAGAGAGTCAAGCAAATTATGGTAGAGATGACAGTTGAGAGCGTGCGAATAAACCTGGCCACGCAACAGCGGGTGGTCATCTTGAAAGCAACGAAGCAAGAACGCTATCTCTTTATCTGGATAGCCCATGCTGAGGCATACGCAATCGCCGTCGAACTGCAAGGCACTACCTCGCCCCGGCCATTAACACACGATCTCTTGAAAAATATTATCGGCGAACTGAGTGCAAAGATTGTCAGCATTGTGATATCTGATCTGATCGATGAAATCTACTATGCACGCATCGTGCTGGATGTTGCGGGACGCCACGTGGAAATTGATTCGCGTCCAAGTGATGCTATTGCTCTGGCTGTACGCGCCAAAACACCCATCTTTGTCGAAGAAAGCGTCCTCGACCGCGCTGGCGTCGCTCTGGAGCAATCCGAAGAGAAACAGGCACCTATCAATCAGACAAGAGCCAAGGCGAGAGGAAGAGGCCGATAACCTGGATGCCTATCGCGACTTCATCAATACATTGGATGTATTAGACGAGTTCGGGAAAGACTGAACGCCTCTTCCTGCTTCCTCCTGCAACTTTCTCCCTACGATGCTATGCTGACGCGTATGGAAAAGGAGCTTTAAGCAGCGAACCACAATACGCGAGAGTCATGCCATAAAGCAAAATTGCCAGCAAGGTCACGATTTGTGATGGGATGGAAAATGGTGCGTGGAAGCTGATGCGCCAGCGCCTGCAACGGCCAGATAAAGATATCACTGATCACGTAGAGCACATTGGCCCAGAGCGTGTTGTTCCACAATGCCCTACTATCTTGAGCATAAAGCTTGCCAGTAGCAGTACCTGTACAGCCACAAAACAGAGTCCGACCAGTGCCGGAAAAATCTTCCGCAGTTTTCTGGCTACCTGCAGTAGATGTTCTCCATCCTGCGGCTGTGCGAAGATGTCGCTATTCCCCATGGAGGAGCAGCCATCCCATTCTGCCGTCACGTGGCAGGTGGAAGGAATGGATAAGCACCGATTAAAGGTGGCTGTGCGTGGCACCTGTTGCTGAAATCCTGGGCGCACCATTGCTATCGGCGGCGTATCGGGTGGCAACCTGATTGCCTGTTACGGTGGGTGCATAAGGCGACACGCCAAAATCAAATGGTTCCGTGGTTTGATTATGTTCATCTGATCTCTTCAGCACCATTCTTCTTCGGTCTTTTCATATTTTTGTTCTCCCTTGACACAAATTATGCGCTGGCAAGTAATCAACTCTCTACTACTTAATATTACACTACGAGCAACGCAAATAGGCACCTTCCGGCTCGCCATTCCATATTTTTTCGTTGCAGTCACTCACATAAGGTTATTACGAACAACGCTAAAGATTATTACGAACAAAGCCATACAGAGTTGTAAGCACAACTAAAACAGACAAAACCTGCTACCTACCTGCTGACAGCTATGTTACAATAGGACGGAACGTAGTGACGAAGAGGAGACACATTGCAATAATGACACAGATTGATAATCTACACAGGAGCAACAGAGCATATCCCCAACAGGCAAGCCACGCCTCCGCTTTGCTCCCAGCCCAACCGGCTTTCAACATATCGGTGGCTTTCGTACCGCTCTGTTTAGCTGGCTTCATGCACGCCACAGCGGAGGACAATTTATCCTGCGCATCGAAGATACTGATACCGCACGTACAGTCGATGGCGCTGTTGACGACCTTATTAAAGGCCTGAACTGGTTAGGTATGGCTTATGATGAAGGTCCCGTGCATTGGTGGTCCCTATGGTCCTTATTATCAGGTACAACGCAAGGCATCTCTATCAACAATATACGCAACCAGTTCATCGAGTCCGGCCATGCCTATCGCTGTTATTGCACTCCGAGCGGCTTGAACAGATGCGCAAAGAGCAGGAAGCAAAAAAGCTGCCGCCACGCTACGATCACCATTGTCGCTACCTCTCCCCTGAAGAGCGAGCCGCCAATGAAGCTGCAGGTCGCTCCTGGACGGTGCGCTTTGCCATGCCACTTGATGGGGAAACGGTCGTGCATGATCAACTTCATGGCGATATGGTCTTCAAAAATAGCGACCTGAATGACATGGTCATTCTCAAATCGGATGGCCTGGCCCTCTATCACCTGGCACATCTTGTGGATGATCACCTGATGGGCATCACACATGTCTTACGTGGTGAGGAATGGATCTCCAGCGCACCACTGCATATACAGATATACAAAGCCCTCGGCTGGCAACCACCGCTTTTTTATCACGTACCCAGCGTTCTGGGAAAAGACAAAAAGAAGCTGAGCAAACGACGCAATGCCCCATCCTGGTCCGACTTCAAACGTGAGGGCTATCTACCAGAAGCGGTCTTCAATTTTATGGCACTACTTGGCTGGTCGTACGATGATAAAACGGAGATTCTTCACGCATGACGAGTTGATCAAAGCATTTTCGCTCGATCGCGTTGGCATCTCCGGCGGCATCTACGACCCTGATAAGCTCCTCTGGATGAATGGTGTCTATATTCGCCAGTTGCCCTCTCGATGAACTGGTAGAACGTACCCTTCCCTACCTGGAACGCCCAGCGGAAGAAGGCGGACTTCCCGATAGCATTACACGCCCACTTAATCACGACTATACGACACAGGTGTTGCGTCTCGAACAGGAACGCATGAAAACATTGGGTGAAGCGGCCAGTCGTATCGCATTCTTCTACGTCGATGAATTGACCTATAATCCGGCTGTTCTTATTGAAAAAGGTATGGACACAGTTACGTACACAGAATGCTCTCATTCATGCTCGCGATCTGCTGGCTGGTCTGGAGTCATGGGATGCTACATCTGATGGAACCTCCCATGCGTGAACTGGCAAAAACACTCGGCCTAAAGGCCGGTCAGTTGTTTGGCTCGGTCCGTAGTGCCGTGAGTGGACTTACCGCAACGCCTCCACTCTTCCAGATGATGGAAGTTCTGGGGCGCGATGTGACAATGCAGCGCATTCAGAAAGCGATTGATATGTTGTCATAATAAGGAAAATAGGGTCAGCGGCGATGTATGACCGCGTCGTCGGGCAAGCGAGGTAACGCCCCTACCCGATTTTGCCTGTAACAGTAAATATCCTCATTTTGCTTTCTTTCGTTTGAAAAAGAAGGTGTTATTTTCCACTGTAACCAGTTCCCACCCTTCCTGTCCAAGGCGAGCAATTGCCAGTTCCCAGGCTTCAGACTTGAGAGGAAATATTTGCGTTTTGGTCGACTTGTAATAGCAAAGAAAACCATCCTTCTCCTCAGCAGCACTCCCTATAACTTTGCAGTATTCCCATGTATCCACGTCAGATGCTCCTCTCGCCTCAATTAGCCCATCTCTTATTGTATCCTCTCTATTAAAACGAAACAAGATGGCACATTTATCATTTTAGGACCCAATATTGACATTAAATTACGGCATAGTACAATAGATATGAGACTCCACAATTCTGTAAACGCTTATAAAGGGCAGCGACATGATTAATAAAGATTACCTCCTGCGCATGGCGGAGAAAGTCGGCAGAGCACTGGCTACCATTATGGGCCTGCGCAAGTACAACAAGGATGAAGAAGCTCTTATCTTACATCGACGATCTGCTCCTCAAAACGGTAGGACTCACCTCGCGCTTTCTCAATTCCCTTTCGGAAGAGATGCTGGTCAAAACGATCTCGCCTCTTGATACCCTGAATGTGGAGGCTTGTCTCTGGATCGCCTCGTTGCTTAAAGCTGAGGGCGAAATATATGAAAGCCAGGACAATACAAAGGCCAGTTATTACCGCTACCATAAAGCTCTTTACCTGTTCCTCACTCTGATTCTACACGAGCCTGTTCCAGACGACTCCGATGTATATGCAGATGTCGATACGTTACTCAACAATTTGGAGGACTACGACTTCCCACGCGCAACAAAAAATCTGCTTTTTGCCTATTATGAGCATATCGGGAACTATGCGCAGGCCGAAGATACCCTCTTCGATCTCTTGGAAACCGATGCTGAGGTCCCAGCAAATTAGCTCATTACGCGAACGTGGTCACGCATTCTATACGCGTCTACTACGAAAAGCGATGCCGATCTACTGGCCGGCAATCTTCACAGGGAGGAAGTGGAAGAGGGAATTGTTCAGCTCGATCAGAGATAATTCTCACGATAGAAATCTGGGTGTCGTTCATTTTTTTCGCATCTGTAGGGGTGCAGTGAGCGGAGCGAACAAGCCCGTGCACGCAGCGAACAATTCCATGTGCCCCCGCAAAACTAGATGAACCACACCCCAGAAATCTCATAGCCCTGGACAAACACAGGCAAATTGATTACACTTACTTAACACGTCTTAAACAATTTAACATAATTGGAAAGTAAGTGCCATCAATGTCAGCCACTCAAACAAAAGAAGTCTTTTTACCCAGAAGAGGTTCACGCGTGTCATCGGTCAAATCGCCCCAGGTTGTACGCTCCACCGTCGCAAATTCGTGGCGCTGGATATGGCGCGATGTCTTCATGCGCATCATCCCTATGGGGGCCATTCCTTTCATCTATATCGCGCTTCTCCACCAACCACTCTCATTTCTTGGCCTGACATTGCACGATGTTCCCCAACAGATTGCTGCTTGGCCTGCTTGTTGGCATTGGCATGGCCGCTTTTGCCGTCCTGCTATCGTATGTTTATCGTTGGCCCCTGGTTTCGCTGGCCCACCCCAGGATCAGATCGTCCAGAGCGCCTTTTACCTGTTTATCAACGCGCCCGTCGAAGAACTTTTCTTTCGCGGTTTTCTGCTAGAGGTCATCACTCATTGGACGGGCTCGTTAGGCTGGGGCTGGCTCGTCAGCACGGCGGCATACACGCTCTATCATCGCCTCGGCAAATGGAACTGGCGCAGCGTTGGCGGCGTTGGATTGGCTGGCATCGTCTTTAGCCTGGTCTATCTCCTACCATCCGGTCCACACACCCTACTGGCCGTCATTATCGTGCATGGATTTACCACCAGTGGCTTCCTCAGTTGGGGCGACGAAGTCCTGTATCGACGTTGGAAATATAGACAATCCAGAACAAACGTGTAAAAATGGATGAGACACATTATCCATTAATGACGTTCTAAATCTTGTCTTGATGGCGAAAATCTGGTATGCAGACGCTTGTAACAAAGGGGCACTTGATTTCAACTGAGTCCTAATCAAAGCCCCATCGTTACCTACTTATGTGCAGTTCGTCTAGCCAATAAGATATGATAAAGAGAGATAGCTTAAATTACTCTCTATTTCTGGAGGTCTAGTTCCTTGAACACTGTTGTTACTGGCGGAGCAGGCTTTATTGGCTCTCATCTTTGTACGCGCTTACTCGATGAAGGCCATACTGTGCTCTGTGTAGATAATCTGCTCACTGGCTCTACTACACAATATAACACCTTTATTGCATAATCCACGCTTTACCTTCTTGCAACACGATGTCACCCAACCATTTCATTGCGAAGCAGAAGCTATTTTTCACCTCGCCAGTCCCGCCAGCCCCATTGGCTATATGGAACATCCCATTGAGACGATCCTGGTCAATAGCCAGGGAACGTATCAGATGCTCGAACTGGCACGCAAACAACATGCACGCTTTCTTGTCGCATCCACCTCTGAGATCTATGGCGATCCGCTGGTACATCCACAAACCGAAGATTACTGGGGCAATGTCAATTCTATTGGCCCTCGTGCCTGCTATGATGAAAGCAAACGCCTGAGCGAAACGCTGACGATGGAATATTACCGCCAGTACCAGACTCGATGCACGTATTGTACGCATTTTTAATACCTATGGACCCAACAGCCAGATCGATGATGGACGTATGATCCCCAATTTTATTACGCAAGCATTAAAAAATAAGCCGCTTATCATTTATGGTGATGGCAATAAAACACGTAGTATCTGTTATGTAAGCGACATGGTAGAGGGCCTGCTTCTGAGCAATGTCTACTCCCGATACAGCAGGTGAGGTCTTTAATCTCGGCAATACGGAAGAGCATACAGTGCTTGAATACGCACAAACCATTATTCGGCTCTGTGGATCTTCCTCCACCATCCTCTTTGAACAAGCCGCGTCGATGATCCCGAACGCCGCCGCCCCAATATTGAGAAAGCACAGCGTATCCTGGGCTGGCAACTGCACGTTGATATGGAAGAAGGATTGAAGCGCACCATCGAATGGTTCAGCAACCACATTAACCAATTCTCCATCGATCTCTTAGCAAAAATACTTATTTCAAAAATATGTAAAAAAGTGAAATACCTCCAAAAACTGGTAAATGACCGTACCTTCATGGTAGGATTGATTGCAGCGCTTGTTTCCATCTGTATACATAATATACATCGGTTGATACTCAATCAGGAGGAACCGAGAAAATTTGGGTAGGGGCGTCACCTTGCGTGCGCCCTGTTAACATGAAACGGTTCATGCACGGGCGCACGCAAGGTGACGCCCCTACCCAGGTTGCGAGTGAATGAGTATCAACCAATGGTCATACATGCGACCCCTACAGGAGGATGTTTTGATTACGGGTAAAGTCAACGATTCTAGCATGTCTCCTTCTGATACGAAACAGCAGGATGCGGCAGAAATTACACGTGAGCAACTCGCACTGGGCAAAAGGCTGCTGAACTGGCGCACACTTCTACCGCTTCTGGTGGTTATCGTGGCCCTGGTTATCTTCGCGCAAAAAGCAAATATCAATCCGCAGAAAACATGGGATGTTATTCGCAGCGCAAATTTATTTTTCTTCCTGGTCGCTTTCGTTATCTACTATTGCTCATTTGCTATACGGGCGTTCCGCTGGCGACTCCTGTTAGAAAATGTGGGCTTCACACGCGCAAACGGAATACAATTGCCAACGTTCTGGAAACTTGTCGAGATTATCTACATTTCCTTCTTTGCCAATGGAGTTGTGCCCGCCAAACTGGGCGATCTCTATCGTGCATATCTATTACGCCAGGAGATAGGCGTATCCACAACACGCAGCTTTGGCACCGTACTTGCTGAGCGCCTGCTGGATCTTATCGTACTTCTGCTTCTATTTATTCCAGCAATTCTAATTAGCTTGCATGCTAACATGCCTCCACAATTACATGTGAGCCTGGAAATTCTGCTGGCCGTTGTGGTGGTGGGTATTGCAGGCTTGTTTCTATTACGTGTGGCTCGCGAACCGATCGCGAAGCTAGTTCCTCAGCGTTTTCGCGCCCACTACTATCATTTTCAGGAAGGGGCGCTCGGCTCCTTCCGGCGCGTGCCTGCGTTGACGGGATTGACGGTTGGCGTCTGGACCTGCGAGGCTCTGCGTTTCTTCTTTGTAGCAACCTCTCTTAGCCTGATTGGCGGCAGTTTCATCCATATTCTCGCAGCTGCCGTGGTGATTGGCCTGGGAGAGGCATTGCTGACGGCCCTCCCCACAACAGGGGGTGGCGTAGGACTCGTTGAGGGCGGCATGGTGGCGATGATTGCACTCTTCTATCAAGGACCAGATGCCGTAAATCTGACGGCGGCTGCAATTCTGCTTGACCGCGCCATCAGCCTGTTTAGCGTCTTGCTCATTGGCCTGGTCATCTTTCTGATCGAGTTTGGCAGGAAAGCTACCCGGAAATCATAACTATTCGTTGTTGGTTATCGGGACCCCTACAGCTTGACACTATGACAAGACTACACTATAATTTTTCGCAGGTCCACGCCCCAAATAAGAGGAAGATACACCATATCTTGTCAGCGTAAAATCAGGCCGCGAGAGGGGGGATATCCTGCTTGTCGCAAATCAGAATTAGTGATAATGAGTCGTTTGAAGTTGCATTAAAACGCTTTAACCGTAAGATACAACAAGACGGCATCCTCGCTGAAGCACGCCGCCGTGCATACTACGAGACGCCCGCCATTAAGCGTAAGAGAAAAGAAGCTGCACGCAAACGCAAACTCGCTCGTAAAGGCTAGAATGTTCAGGGTACCCGAACATCGGGTGCCCTACGTATTTTATATCGAGGTTTGAGAGCATGCAAGAACATCCTCTGGTAGAACTCTATATCACCACTAATGATAGCGAGCAAAATAACACCATCGAACAGTTACTCGCCTCAGTAAATATCGATGAGGTGGCAGTGCTGACGCTGCATACAGTCGGCATCATACAACCGATTATGCTAACATTGCTCATTACCGACGATGAAGGCATCCGTGAAATGAACACGCAATATCGCCAACAGGATAAACCAACTGATGTCCTCTCATTTCCCCTGCTTGAAAAACCACTGGTCGATGCTCCCGCCGACCAGTTGTGGAGCATACAGAACGATGGAGAACAATCAACTCAAGATACACCCGATTTTGTGACACCTCCCGATATGATTATGAATCTGGGTGATATCGTTATGTCGTGGCCTACGCTTGTACGCCAGGCAGCGGAAGCTGGTCATAGTTCGCTCTACGAACTTCTCTACCTGTTCTCTCATGGGGTGCTGCATCTCGTCGGCTACGATGATCATACTGAAGCTGGCTACCAGGCAATGGTAAGCATTCAGGAAGCGGTTCTGCGCAAGATCGGACAAAAGGCATAATTACCATGAGCCAGCCACTGCTGCCTCCAGGGCGTCAGCCGTCCCCCAGGACCGAATGGGGAAAATTTATCGCAGGTTTTGCATATGCATTTCAAGGACTTGGATATGCATTTCGCACACAGCGCAATATTCGCATCCACGCTACAATTGCTGTGCTGGCAATTATTCTCGGCATACTCCTGCATATCTCGGCGATCGAGTTCGCAATGGTCTTCATTGCGATTACAGGCGTTCTTATCGCCGAGATGTTTAATACCGTTATAGAAGTCTCTATCGATCTCTCCACACCCGAATATCATCCCCTGGCAAAGATCGCAAAGGACGTTGCAGCCGGCGCAGTCCTGCTAAGCGCCTTTCTTTCCATCGTCATTGGCCTGTTTATCTTTGGACCGCACCTGTGGACGCTGCTTAGCGGGCATTTCTGATACCTTGCAGAATGGGAGCATATTGTCTTGCCCTCATTACACCTTTATCCAAAGATCAGGCCGCTACTTCATTTCTGCATGCACAACAGACAAACACACGCGCATCAGGAGCATAGCGCCATTGCGGGCGATGTACTGCACGCTCAGGACATACACGCACATCTCCTAATCGCACCAGATACAATAGATCAGCTTGATAACCTGTAATGACTTCCAATAATTGCGAAGTTAATACACCCTTAGCCGCCTGCAGCTTGAATGCATTACCCTCATCATAAATTCGCACATTCTGATCGCGCAACAAAGTTACTAATTCGTCGAGTGTCATACCGTTCCTCTTCCCTGTAAAGTTAGTATTGTGTAACGCCCTGCTATAAGCTATTATACATGAGTTATTCGGAGGAAACAATACTCTTCCTTAGGGATAGGGAAAGATGGGTTGCCTATTTCACACGCTCAACATATTTTCCCGTGCGTGTATCAATGCGGATTTTATCACCAGGATTCACGAACAGAGGCACATTGACCACTGCACCCGACTCCAGAGTTGCAGGCTTGGTGACATTGTTAGCGGTGTCACCACGTACACCTGGCTCAGCACTCTCGACGCGCAATTCGAGGAAATTTGGCAGTTCAATTGTAACGATATTATCAGTCTGGCTATCAACCAGCAATTCTACTACATCACCCTCTTTGAGGAATTTTACGGTATCCCCCAGCATATCTTTTGAGAGCGGCTGCTGATCGTAGGTCTCGTTATTCATGAAAACGTACTCGTCCCCATCAACATACAGGAACTGCCAGTTCTGGTGCTCAACACGCACCTCGTCAATCTCTTCGCCTGCACGGAATCGCTGCTCAATCACGCGCCCGGTTCTCACACTCTTCAAATTTGTACGCACAAATGCACGCCAGTTTCCTGGACTTACATGATGGAATTCAGTGATGGTGTACAGCTCATTGTTAAAGCGAATCACCATTCCATTCCGAAAATCAGCTGTTGTTGAACTACCCAATGGAGTGTTCTCCTCTCTCTTCTTTCATTCCGCAGGTTCCCACGGTCTATACAGCTCGTTCAGCAACAAAAATGCTTGCCGGCAATCCCAGCACCACGAGCACAACTTTTTTCGTAATCTTCCAACCTGCGTCATGCAGGATTATGCTCCAGAGACGGTCCTCGCTGGTGAGGCTAACCAACAATCCACCGGGAGCAAGGACACGACCAAACTCCTGAATAAGCGCCATATACAGCTCTTCATTTGTTTCATGAGAGCCAATCTGTTTGCCAAAGGGCAAGTTAGTCAGGATACGCGTGACACTGGCATCATCAAGGGGCAATGCACGCGCGTCCCACGTACGAATAGTCGCAACGATATCAGCATTTCTGACATTGCGACGCGCCATCCCTACGGCTTCATCCTGAATATCTCCACCAATCACCCGGTCAAAGGGAGCCATTAATGCACGTTCGACAAGAATCGTTCCAGTGCCACAGAGTGGGTCAAGCACAATATCTTGATCCGTCGGATTCGAGAGCCGACTCATAGCCGCCGCAATCGTCGGTCGCAATGAGGCTGGAAGGTGTTCACGCTTATATTCCCGGTGGCGCATTGTAGCATCGCTTAAACGCACACCAATCAATAACTCGCTTCCATTCAACCAGAGCCAGATCTCCAGGTCGGCGTCATCTTTTACTTGACGCAATGTACGTGGTAGAGCACGCTGCAATGCATCGGTAATAGCACGACCAGCATCGACACGGCGAAAAGCGTGCGAACCAGACTTCTGGCTCACTACGCGCCATGTCTCAGGCTGCTTTCCACCATGGGTACGACGCCACATCTTAATGGCAGATGATATATCAGCATTTAAGGTAGAGTTATGTAATACGCGCAGAGCATCCGGTCCATGTCCCAGGCCCTTCACATGGACAAGCGCGAAAAAAACATCCTCAACGGTTCGTAATTCCAGGAGTTGATCAGGAGTTGCCGCTGTACGAAACAGCGCAATCCCACGTGCAAACTTGACCAGTTCCGCATCGGGGATCTGCGCACGAACCTCACTAAATGCTAGTGTCTCCAACCCCGGCATGGTCATTACATAAAAAAGATGCGACATCCACCTGTAGTTTCTTCAAGCGGTATGGCCGATACAGCAGGTAAAACATTTTGTGTCGGTTCCAATACCATAAATTTTTGTAAAGCAGGAAGCAGGCCAATCTGCACTGCTTTCCGCCGTCTTCCAACGTGCAATGATAGCACAGACTACCCGATATCGCAATCTCTTCAGCAGGCTTATACATCACACCCCTGCATCTTATACATCAGGCAAGGAGATTGGAGACCATACGAGCATCCTCAGCAAATTTTGCCAGGCGCTTCTTATTTAAGTTCTCCCGCAATATCCATGCAATATCAGGATCATTCCAGGTGGCACATTCACGCATCAACGCAAAACCCGGTTCCGGGGAAGAGACAGTGATCACGCTCAATGTAAAACCTAGCGTCCGTTTCAAGGCACGAAAATCCTCGCCTTTACGCACTTCGAGAGGTGCATGGTGCAACCTTTCCAGAATAATATGCTGCAATTGCAATGCCGTCGCCAGCACATCAGGCATATATAGTAACGCCTCCTCAGCGATAGTTGTGATCGCTGCACATTGTTGCCAATAATTGCCTTCGCTGGCTAAATACATTAGTTGCTCGGCAGTTTCGTTGGAGGCTGCTGCCAGCAGGTGCTGGTAAGCAGTCGCAACACCCCTGCGTACACGCAAATGGGAGCTACAGGCATAGTGACGCAACAATTCAAACGCTTCCTCTCGCCATTCATCTCGCACTGCTGCACAGGAACCAGAAGCAACGATTCCACAAATCATGACAAATTCCGCAGGCGTATTGCTTATTATCTTCCGCGAATCGCCATTGGTAAAATAATTGGTAAGAAAGCGCACTGTATCAGGATGCCGGGAGACGGATGCTGCAAGAAGATAGCTTACATCATTCGCCAGTTCCATATTTGCACGTGCTCCTGGCAGGCGACTATTTTCACGCAGATAGAACTCTAAAGGCCGTTGCTTACCCTTCAAGGCCCTCTCTACCAGAGAAGACAATGTGTCGTGCATGACCACACTTCCTTGCATCCATAAAAAACTGCTCCCCATCTCACAACTGAGACAGGTCAGGAAGGCACATCCTTCTGGTTACCATTCTATCACATCATTTTCCTATGTACGTGATTACGCACTGCAACTTCTCGTTTTTGTTTACACTATAACATTGACGTTAACGTCAATGTGTGATATACTATCTATAGGTTTCCCACACAACGCTGTCAGACATAAATGTATTGGGAGGAGGATGAACTGTTTATGATGGGAACAAATAGTCAGGAACAGAATTCCTCGTCAGGACAAACATACTATACCATTGAGCAAGTCGCACAACGCACGGGAATGACCAAACGAACTCTGCGTTACTACGAAGAGATGGGCTTGCTTCCTCCAACGGGTCGCACCGAAGGAAATTATCGACGCTATAGTGACGAGGATATTCTACTTCTGAAGCGAATTAAAGAACTGCGCGATCTGCTTGGCTTCTCTCTGACTGATATCCGTACTCTTCTGGACGCCGAGAACGAACGCGGACAGATCAAACAGGCTTATCAACATGAGACAGAAGCAACGGCAAAACTGGTCCAGCTCGACCGCGCCGATGAGTTGATTCGAGAGCAGATCCAACTCATCGAACAAAAAGTCGCTGCCCTGGAAGAGATGCGCTCTGCTTTATATGCAAAATTAGAAAAGCATCAGCACTCGCGCGAAAATATACAAATTACTATTAAAAACGAATAGAAAGGCTTTTTCATCTCTTTACCTTGCTCTCTAGATTGGATACCGATATCACATGCAACATACCATTTCTCACACAACGCAAAAATTAGTAGTCACTGGTAGTCTCAAAAAACAACCCAAAGAAGTAAGTAGTAGCGGCTTTGCACGTGCACTTGTATCTCTCAAACATCGCAATTTTCGTCTTTTCTGGAGCGGGCAACTTATCTCGCTCATCGGTACATGGATGCAGAGTACCGGACAGGCATGGCTGGTCCTGCAATTAACAAAAAGCGCGTGGGCACTCGGCATTGTAGGTGCCCTGCAATTTCTTCCGGTCATGCTTTTTTCCCTTTTCGGTGGAGTGCTGGCCGATCGCGTTCCCAAGCGCACAGTAGTAATCTTTACGCAATCATTCGCTATGCTCCAGGCAGCTGTTCTCTGGCTCCTTGTAGCAACCGGCACCGTACAGTTGTGGCATATTTTTGTGCTTGCAACTCTGCTCGGCATCACAAACTCGATTGATATGCCGACACGACAGGCATTCGTCGTCGAGATGGTGGGGCGCGAAGATCTACCCAATGCCGTCGCGCTCAACTCTTCAGTGTTCAATATGGCACGTATTATTGGCCCTGGCTTCGGTGGCCTTATCATCGCATGGTTGGGGATCGCGCCACTCTTCTTGCTCAATGCGCTTAGCTTTATTCCCGTCATAATCGGGTTAGTAATGATCGATGTCAAACAACTTCATGCAGTGATCAGGCCAGGAGTACAACAGGCAACTGTTGCAAAGACCGGAACCATTAAAAGCATCCGCGAAGGGCTTGCTTACATCAGGCAAAAACCATCTGTGTTTCTGATCATCGTCGTGGTTGGCATCATCTCGCTTTTCGGCATTAACTTCAACGTTATCTTGCCACTATTCGCAACCGCTGTTCTGAACGCTGGTCCAGCAGGCTTTGGTTTCATCTCATCGGCCTTTGGTGCTGGCTCCTTGCTTTCGGCACTCTGGTTGGCATGGAGCAACAAAAAGCCCAACATTTCCTTTCTCCTGGTAGCCTCAATCGTGTTTTGCATGCTTGAAATGGTTTTTGCTCTCTCACACTGGTATCAGCTCTCGCTTGTGCTGATCGCCTGTGTCGGTTTCAGTCAGATCGCATTTACGGCTATTGCGAACACAACTCTGCAAACGGTGACGCCCGATCATCTACGTGGTAGAATTATGGGTGTCTACATGTTAGTATTCAACGGAAGTATTCCGCTTGGAAACCTGTTCACAGGCGGCATTGTAAGCCTGTTCGGTGCGCCGATCGCACTCATTGCGGGTGCTGCTTTAAGTCTGATCGCAGCCGTAGCAGGTTGGATCTTCCGGGCACCAGCGGAGAAGGATATTGCACAAAGCCTCTATCACAAAGAGTAACTGGCACATTTATCCACTCACTCGTGCGGACCAACAGCAGCATATTGAGCGCACTGAGCAACTTTTAAGTAGCATCCAGCCAGGCGATCCCACCATCTTATACTGGTCGGTAGCCGATCCAATGGGACTGGTACTGGGATTTTCGCAAAAGCTGGATGTGCTCAATGCAACTGAGCTTGCGATCCATCCGTTACCGATCTATCATCGGCGGGCCGGTGGCACGGCAGTGCTTGTAGGTCCGCATCTGCTGAGTTTAGATGTTCTTTTGCCACGAGATCATCCCCTGGTGCTACCCGATATCGTGGAGTCGTATCGCTGGCTCGGTGAGGCATGGGTAGCGGCATTACTTCGAATTAGGTATTCAGACGCGCATCGTCCTTCCTGCTGAAGCGCGAGCACAACAAGCGTTGCGCAAACAACCTGAGACACGTGCCTATGAAATGCTCATGAACCGCGCCTGCTATGGCACACTCTCACCTTATGAAATCGTGGCGGACCAACGCAAAGTTGTGGGATTGGATATGATTCGCCGCCGTGCAGGTAGCCTTTTACAGGCTGGCGTCTTACTCCATTGGGACACATCCACTCTTGCCAGAGTGCTTGGGCATACAGAAGAAGAGCAGGCACTGTTACATGAAGGTCTGAAACAACGCGCGGTCGGTTTAGATACACTGGCAGGCCGCAGCATCGGAATAGAAGAAACAATAAAAGCGTTTGAATCTATTGTAGGGGCCGGATTTATCGCGCCCATGTGACCGCCACATTTAGCATATTTAAAATAAGGAGAGGTTTTTCTCATGGCAGATAGAAATGCGCCGGGCGCATTGCAGGTCATTACCGAGCCAGATTTTGAGGCATTAGTCATTGGAGCACATCCCGACGACGACGATTTTGGTGCAGCCGCCACCAGTGCGTTATGGGCCAGCCAGGGCAAAAAGATCGCCTGGGTCGTTATGACTGATGGCACCGAGGGAAGTGAAGTTCCCAACATCGACGAGGAAGAGTTTATACGCATACGGGAACAAGAGCAACGAGCTTCCTGCGAATTGTTGGGAGTCAAAGCCGTTGAGTTCTTGCATTTCCATGACGGCCATCTCACCAATAATGAGGAGACACGTAGAGCGGTCGTCAGGCTCATCCGTAAATATCGCCCACGCGTCGTCATCACGCATGACCCTTCCCAACATATCTTTGGCCCTGACCCTGATGAGAAGCCAGATGATACAGGATACCTCAATCACCCGGACCATCGCGCCACAGGCAATATTGTTCTCGATGCCATCTTCCCGGCAGCAGGTAATCCGCGTTCATACCGCGAATTGCTTGTCGAAGGCTTACAGCCCTATAAGGTGCATGAGGTATATCTCTTCGCCACGGCACAGGCCAATACCTTTGTGGATATCAGCGAGACTATCGATCTGAAAGCGAAGGCGATTCTCTGTCACCTCACACAATTTGGTCCTGATGCTGCAACAGAGATGCCACGCCGCATGCGAGAAATGGCTAGTAGAATGGCGAAGATAGCGAAAGAGCAGAAAGGGCAAGATATCCAATATACCGAAGCATTTCGCCGCGTCAAACTTCACGTACCACCCACACCAAAAGACGAAGCTCCGACCGAAATCGCGTAGGGGCGCTTTTCCAATGTCCATTCATTAATATAGGCCGCGTTGACGACGCGGCCTATACGGTTATTTTGGCATCGCCACTACAGCGAAGCCTGCCCAATACTTCATAAATGTAGCACGGGCCATTGTCTGCATATTCAGCCGCGAGGAATCAGCAAGGTAGACGTATTGACTGTTGCCACCACGTACAACCAGCAGATGCCCACCGGACCACAAGGCAGGGGGAAATCCAACGATGACAGGATGTCCTTGATTAGCAACCTTGATCACATCATCAAGCGAAGTATTGCTCAGCCAGTAGGTTTTAAAGCCAAATTGAGCCACTGTATGATCAATGCCCGTCGGTTCTAGTAGCCCCAGGTCAGGCGTAATCTCATGTATACCAGCTTCTACCTTCAGGATATCGGCAACACGGTAGTTATGCCCATAAGAATTAATGACCGCGGTCATTGCAGCGGAAGAGCAGGTTGAGTATGCCCAAGTAGCATAGTCTTGTTGCGAATTATACTGAGCTGGATCAAGCTGATTAATACGTACCAGAGCTTTGGATGCACCAGAAAAGACTGCCAGAGAACTCGTCTTCGCGTTACTCGCACTGGCGGCAGCGGGGGGTGTTGCAGCAGTAGCAACATCAGGCCAGGATGTCGCTACGAGCATTCCTGAACTGGGAAGAAATGTTCTAAACAACAAGAGGCTGAAGCAAAAGATGACAAGCAAGATCAGGGTCAGACCCACCCAGGGACCTTTATCTCCTGGATATGAGCGAAAAATACGCCCGATATTGAGAGAGGCGACAAAACCAGTCCATGGTTCCGGCTCAACCTCCAGATAGGGACGACGCGTCCGGGCAGTAGTTATCTGTGAAGCTCGACGTATCGACGGTTGTTGGCTACTTCGACGCACTCCACTCCCATTACGAGTACGAGCAGCATATGACACACTCCGGGGAGGTGGCACAGATGATTTGGGAGAGAGAAGCAGTCCAGCAACAATAAAACACAGAGCAATTGCGAGGATCGTGACCAGGAGAATGATCATCGAGAACTCCTATCCAATCTCAAAAACAATCTCAGTATTGGCACACCCTGAGACACTATAGTATCCACACCACCATCTACGAGGATACGAGTACAATCAGATCGTCGTTTCTAAATATACCATTACGTATCATCATGATGCAATTGTTATAATCCATAAGTCACATGTAGTGGTTTGGATACTACTCGGACGAGTGTGCTAAATATGCTTACGCAGCGTTGTGAAGCGCCACCACACCAGGGTATATCATATTGTATCATGTGTTGGAGACTTGCAACAATGGGTAAGGCCGGGAATGAGGCGCAATGATATGATGCTCTTCAGTTTCTATTCACTCAAGCATCTTCCATTGACTTCTATCCTCTATCGGTGGTACATAGAATACTTGAAACGTTCTGGCATGCTGCGGAAGGAGTCGCATCTTGGCTACACGAAATAAAGACAATCGAGGCAAGACCCATTACAATATCTACTTATGCACTTTAGCGCTAACCGCAATCTTCCTTTTGCAAACGCTCGCTGGTTGCGCTGACTCCTCTTCTTCAAGTGCGACTAAACAGACAACTTCATCGCCACAACATAAGGCGATCTATGGTCCAATAGCGGCTACCCCGCCCTTAGCTCCATCCGCATTACATGGACCGACAAATTTTCTACTCCGTACTCCGTTCAACTTTTCTAATGTTAGTGGCACTGCAACGGACGACAGCGGAGCCAACACCCAGATCAATGCGAAGAGTATTAAAACAGGGATTACCTCCGAACTTCAACGTCTCCTCTTTGTAGTCAGTAGTAACGATGCGGTCAACGTCTATCTTCCAGGGTCGGCATCTTCCATCAAAGCCCAGGTAAGCCAGCGTTCCGATGGCAGCACAGCTATTAATTATACACATACGGCAAGCTCTGTAAATATTGCGTTTGCAGCAGCTCTCTATAAAAGTCAAATTATTGTAAAATATGAGCAGCAGTATTCACCTCTCATCACTGAAAATGCAAGTGCAACTGATGTTCAGGTGACATTCACAACTCATGTACGATGGGTAGCGGCAGACCAGATACCAACGGCACCCGACAATGGCCAATATCAGATCACCAAGAATGGCACTATCAATCTCTCCTGGGATGCAGGGCATAATGCTGTTGCCTATCATGTATACCGCATACTTCCTGCCCAGGATCAACAGTTTCAGTTATTGGGTACCGTAAAAAATACGGCATATAATGATAAGTCAGCGCAAGATCCAAAAAAGCTCCTGTCAATGGGAATCACCTATGCCATCTTCTCCGTGGGGCCAACCGGCATTGAAAATCCAACCGACACGGTCATATCTTTATCTGCACCATAAGAAGAAGTAGCAGGCAACATTGCGCGGGGTAGCCATACGAAAAAAACTACCCCCTCGCCTTCTTTTCCACTACTCTCGGCCTAGATGCGTCCGTCCATTGCCTCAACCATCTGCTTACTAATTAAACATCATCATTTTCTTGCCCAGATATGCCTCACCTTAGTTTTTGTCCAATTGCTATTAAGAATCACTTCAAGAAAAATAAGGAACTGCCGATAAGAGACTGGAGACCTTTAAAATCAAGATAATTGGAGAGACTATCTCTTGTGTGCAAAACGCTTTCAGTGAATGCTTTATACATTTTGTTTGCAAACAAAATGTATAAAGCATGGTCGCATTGCTTCTTGAGAATATTTGCTCTCGTAAAAAAAGTGATGCCAAATTACAGAAAATAAAAACAATACTCTATACATCATTGAGGAGAATAACAATGTTAAATCAGATAAAGCGTTTTCATGTTCTCTCCAGGAGCGGTTTGTTATTCGTAATGTTGACGTTAGGAGTGTTCCTGAGCTTAGGGATAAACACCCCTGCATTTGCCGACAAGCCAATCGTGGATGGAACAATCACTGCGGGTTCATTGAGCGGAACAGCGATGGAACCCTATACCGCTACAGGAACTGCTGGCGCGACAACAACCTTCACGTTGCCGCTTTCCATAAGTGATATGACTGGAGGAGCTACCGGATGGAATCTCACGATGACCTCAACACCCTTGACTTCAGGGAGTAATACCATCCCAACGACAGCCTCGACCATTATTGGTACGACTGGCGTCTGTGCCGCTGGTGGCCCTACTGGTGTGAATTGTATGCAAGCTTCACTCACCAATACCGTGCCGGGATCTGTTGCACTTCCAGCAGGAGATGGCCCTCCTGCCGGTGTCAAGTTCTTCGAAATAGCAGCGGCTCCCGCATCAGGAGTGTACACAATCACGCCAACCATTAGCGTCGTCATTCCTGACACAACTCCTCCCGGAACGTATGCAAGTAACATTACTATCGTCGCCAGTGGTGTCGAGTCAGAAAACCCTGTCGAAATACAAGCTACTCTCCTTCTTACAATCGGTAAATTTAACTATACAAATATGCTGGTAAGTAGGAGTAACCTACTGTCCGATCAAAGCCAGTCCCAGAACGGTCAGCAAATACTCACCTTGTTTGTTCACAGTAAACAAGTAGCCACGAACGTCACAAAACACCTTAAATTCAGGGAGAAGGTGGATATGAAAGCTTTCAGAAACTTTTTGCGGAAATTTTCCCATACCAATATCGCTTCCTACCTGAATAATGGTTTTAAGCATCAAATGAACATTCTCCATCTCTAGAGAATGTAATATTAATAGTCACCTATTCATTCCCTCGATTGTAAAATCGGCACCAGGAAAAGCGTTTAAGCCTGGGATACCGCGATTCTGTTTCGTATGAGACAGAGTCGCGGTAAGTGGGTTGGTTAAGAGACGGAGACGAGCTGCCATTGCTGGTTAGCGCCCCCATTAGAGGGCCATTGGATGACCTGAGCGCCGTCAGCGGTCGAGGCACCAGAGACATCGAGCAGAAGGCCACTATTACGATTAACAATGGTATAGTACCCGCCGGACGAGACGAGTTGCCATTGCTGGTTGGTGCCCCCATTGTCGGCCCATTGTTCGATCTGGATGCCCTCAGTCGTGGATGCACCAGTCACATCAAGAACTAGATCACTATTGCGATTGATCAGTTTCACGTAGCCGCTCCCGACGTTGACTGCCAGCCATTGTTGGTTGATGCTCCCATGGTTGGTATATTGAATGATCAGGCCACCAGCAACGGTTGAGGCACCGGAGACATCGAGGACTTTGCCACTATTACGATTGACGATGTAGTAGTAAGAGGTAGTAGATTGGTTGGCCTTCACGCTGAAGTTCTGGTACTGAGCATTTTGCCAGCCGCTCACGCCCAGGCCAACCTGGCCAGAACCATATGTCGTATCGGTCACCGAGCCGACAGTTTTTTGATCGATAGACGCCGTGATGGTCGTACCCCGGAAATCGAGAGCGAGGGTATGCCAGGTATTGGCACCCAGAGCGGAGACTGAGCCGGAGGTAATAGTAGTGACGGTGCCGCCAGTCGTATTTTTCAGGATGCTCCAGGCACCACCGTTGGTCACACGCAGGTAGTAGGCATTGATCTTCGCAGGCGAGAAACCCTGTTGTGTGCCAACGCGGCCAAGGATTTCCACATAGCCAGCCTGTTCGAGCAAGACATCGCAACTCACCGTGTAGTTGCTCCAGTCGAGGTCACCGAGGAGGGTATAGGGCTCGCTGGGATTGTCCCAATTAATGGGTGCAGTGAGAGCCATTTGCCGGAGACTATTGCCGCTGCGACCACCGCCTGCAGCAACGATTTCGAAGGCACCGTTCTGATCAGAGAAGTAGCGGGCTTCCTGACCTACCGCGTAGCTACTGAAGTTATCGGAGTAAGGCAGTGAGAGCATGGAGGCGGCAGGCGCTGTTGCCGTGCTTTTGCCCTGCCCAGAAGTGGTCGAGAAGGTATAAATGTAGCCAGCATTGACCGTGAGTGAGTATGCACCGTTGGACGGTGCGATGGAAGTTTGCTGCACAAAATAGTCAGTGGAGTTGGATGAGTTTAGATTAGTGCTCCAGACGTGGACTGTGCCAGTTGAGAGGCCACCGGATACCTGAAAATTCACGGTCTGGGCCGCAGTCGCATCAACAGTTTCAAGCACAATACTGTAGTCAGAATTGTTGGGCGATTTGAAGGTAACATAACTGCCGTTGGTATTGCTACCGCCGAGGTAGCCGCTAGCACCATCGAGGTAATGCCAGCCAGGTTGAGTGAACTGGGTAGTATGGGCTGTGACCCAAAGCTGCTTGCCCACGCTATAAGAACCGGACCAGGGTTGGTTGGCAACCATGAGACCAACGGTATCGTAGGGCAGATTAGGGTAGATAGCAGCAATCACAGGCCAGTTGATGTAAGCAGTCATTTTACCATCGATGTAGCCACGATTGATGGCGCGGGCCATTGCAAACGCACCGTTATTTTCGTCCTGTGAGCCGTTCTCGCTGGCCCAGAGTTGCTTGCCCAGGCTTAGCGCGTTGCTGGTGCTGGTGCAGGATGTATTGCTACCACCATCACCACCTGTGCAAGGGTAGTGCACGCCAACGATATCAATCGAATTTTGAAGGTCGAGTCGCTGGCCATCGCATCGGCCACGCTCCAATCAGAATCGGCACCTACGACCAGGGTGGAAAGGCCATTCGCCTTGAGTGCACTCTTCAAGTTCTCATAGAAGGCTTTGTTGTAGCCACGTTCGTTCCAGCCACCGATATAATCGATAGTAAGATTATGGACGCTTTTGGCACCTTTAATCCAATTGACGTAGTAGTTGACCATATCCTGAGACCAGAAGCGATTATTGGTATCATAAACAGGAGCACCTGTGGTGCCGATCCAACCGGGAGCACCCCAGGCCAGACCATAGAGTTTAATGTTGGGGTTGCGGGCTTTGGCCTGTGTCATCAGCCACCATTCGTAGCCACGATTGAAGTTCTGGTCATTGGGGGTGTGCATGTAGCTGGACTTCGGAGCCATCGGTCGAGTTGGTATCACCGCCAACTTCGACTTTGAGAATGTGGAGATTGGCACCCGCATCAGGCTTAAAAAGGTAGTCGAGAATTTGGCTCTGTTGCGTGGCAGGATAGTCGAAGAGAAGTCGTGAATTGCCTCCACCTCCACTGATTGCGCCGATGCCATCGAATGTACGACCAGTATCAGCGCCATTGACGGCAATTGAGGTCGTCACGTTGGCTTTGGCGAAGGCAGGAATGGAACTGAGACCAGTGACAGCGGCAGTGGCTACGGCGGATAGTTCTAAAAAACGTCGCCGATTGAGATTTTTTTCCATGATAAAGTATGCCTCCTGCATACATCTACACCATCTGTGTAGAATGAGTGCCACACACGTGGTGGCGAAAATATGAAGTAGATCTCGTACCATACATGGTAGCGAAGAAAACATACTTCAACGAGAGCCAAGTCGCGATATTTGTCAGGCAGTAGGAACGATCTGCCATTGCTGATTGGCACCGCCATTGGCTGCCCATTGGATGACCATGCCACCATTGACCGTACTTCCCCCTGAGACATCCAGCAAGAGACCACTGTTGCGATTTACAATGGTAACGTAGCCATCGCCTGTATCGACCAGTTGCCATTGCTGATTGGCACCGCCATTGGCAGTCCATTGGATGACCGTACCGCCATTGACCGTACTTCCCCCTGAAACATCAAGCAAGAGACCACTGTTGCGATTTACGATGGTAACGTAGCCGTTGCCCATATCAACCAATCGCCACTCAGAACTGGCGGAACTGGTTGGATAATCTTGCCATTGCTGAATTGAAACTCCATTGGTCGTGCCCTGTCCCTTCACATCCAGCAGGAGACCACTATTGCGGTTTACAATCTTGATGGTGGTCGTGGGGAAGATTTTTAGGGAATCCAGTAACATGAATGTTCCTGAGGTCTTGACCAGCTTGATTGTGTGTTGTCCTGCAGAGAGGTTCAGATTACTATACAGGACTACCTGAGTCTTGCGAGAAGTGCTGTACGCACTCACCGTCTTCTGATAAGTACCATCAATATAAACGTCAACATTGCCCTCATCAGTATAGGTTTCACTGATGTACTGGACACCTGTTCCTGTGAAGGTGTAGGAGACCGAATCACCATTATTGTTCGTTACCCAGGTGTTGTTATTCGAGTCGCCCAGGCCACGGTTTGCCTGGTGAAACCATCCTGTTCCACTATAGGTGAATCCAGCATCGTCACAGTTCACAAGGAGTTTGTTCTGGATAATTTTGAACGTATAGGCGGCATTACTCGCAATTCCAGCAGGGGCTGCGATGGTTAAAGCAGTGTTATCCTGGGTAAAACTAAGGGTGCCGGAATGACCTAACAGCTCAACTTGAGTAACGTTGCCAATATAGGGACTCTTCTTGTTAAGAGTAGTGAGCACGAGGGAATTATTTGACGGCCAGGATAGGGCAGTCGCATAGAGGATACTGCCTTTGCGTGTATAGCGGACCGTGTTTTCTGTAGAGACAGCGAAAGGCCGCGTCGCATAGATCCCTTCTCCATTAATGCTCAACCAGGAGCCAACGTCCTGAACGATCTGAATTGCCAGTTGATCGAGATGCCCATCACCATGTTGAGGCACATTAAGCAACAGGTTCCCATTATTGCTCACGATATCGACCAGTTCCTGGATTACCTGTGGAGCGGTCATAGTAATCGGGTTTGGTGCATAATAATGCCAGTCACCCAATGAAGTATCAGTCTGCCAGGCATAATTCTGGATACTAGAGCTAGTCGTGCGTTCCAGGTCCGCAACTAGTGCTGATTGCCAGTTTGAGGGTACGCGTTTTAGATTGAGGACTACATTGAGAGCGCCTGCATGCCATTGTAAGCTCTTATTGTAGTAATTTGCGGCCATTACTTTGGCCTGATCAGGCATATCCCAGTCATCTGCAGCGGCCAGGCCATTGTCGAAATAGAGGAGATCGGGCTGATACTTTGTGAT
Organism: uncultured Chloroflexia bacterium; assembly: GCA_963731415.1. GTDB lineage: Bacteria > Chloroflexota > Ktedonobacteria > Ktedonobacterales > Ktedonobacteraceae > JACDAE01. Next base: position 97,233 of record CAVSVN010000005.1, on the reverse strand, counting down.
AAGATCATCGGTGCGATAGTAGTACTGGCGAACAAATGGGCTGCTGTCGGAGTGGACATAGGTGGAATCGGCTTGATGAACCGGGCCGTTAAGGTTGACCGGGTCCATACCTTGCCACCATTTGCCTGTGCCATCAGCAGCAGTCGTCCAGCCATCGTAGTGAACGCCCGCAAGTGGGCCAGTGGAGTCGCTCCCATAGCGTACGGGCATGAAAACGTCCCAGGAGGGTCCGGGGCAGGCATGAACGGTAACGCCAAAGGGCACTCCATATTTTCTAGCGCTCTGCGCCCATAGTCCGATCACATCCTTTTTGGGACCTACCACCTGTCGCATTCCATGGTTGATAGGCTGAATTCCAGTTATCAAAATTATCGTGATGATTGGCGAGGGCGACAAAGTATTTCGCTCCACCTTGCTGCACATACAGCTTCACCAGAGCATCGGGGTCCCATTGACTGGCGGTGAAGAGATGGGTAATATCTTTGTAACCAAATACGGATGGGTGTCCATAATTGGCAACATGGTAGTTGTATTGGCTTGATCCTTGCTGATACATCCCACGTGCATACCAGTCGCCATATTCGGGAACCGACTGGGGATCCCAATGTTGCCAGATGCCAAATTTGGCGTCGCGGAACCATTCAGGAATGCGGTATTGTTGCGCGATGGTATTCCAATCAGGCTGGAATGTACCGCTGGCCGGGACGGAATGCTGGCAGGTTCCAGATATCCACTGCTGGCTTTTGTGCGATCTCCCTTATAGTGGAGGCGGCGAGCGCATTGCCAGTAAGTATCTGAGTGCTTAAGGCGCTTATCCCAGTGACCACAGCAGTTGCCTGAGCAGAGGTTTTGAGAAACTCCCGTCGGCTAAACCAACGCTTTGTCAGTAGGCGCTGGAAATCATTCTTAAATGACCATCTCTTCATAGAAATCTCCCTTGAAGCCGAAAACACATGTCATATGCATTTTTTAGAGTGAGCAGACCATAGAGGTAAATAAGTTGTACAGCGAAGCAGGGAAGAACTCAAGAGTTGAGGAGAAGTACCATTTGAAGCCGAAGAGAACATAGTAGAACTCTTTCGCATCCTTGCCTTTTAAGTACTCATTACTTATGAAAGGATACTCAGAAAGTTTAAATTTGTCAAGCAATCTCCTACATTCTCATTGAGATGGAAACTGGCGCAATGGTAATGGAGGTCTCACATTGCCTACCATGCTCTCCTTAAAGCTGCTTTGGCTCCATAGTAGCCACACATCCCATGCACCCCTCCCGTAGGTGGTGTTGATGATGAGCAAATGTAAATGTTTTTCGCAGGTGTGGAGTACGGCACAGGTCGAAGAGAAGGACGCGTAAAGAACTGCATGAGGTTAGCCAGACCACCATTGATATCACCGCCCACATAGTTGGCATTGTAACGCTCAAGTTCGCTCGTGGTCAGCGTATGCTTCGCCAGGATGCGGTCGCGGAAACCTGGAGCGAAACGTTCGATCTGTGCCTCAATTCGCTCACTCATATCAAAATCCGAGCCATTAGGAACATGACAGTAGGCCCAGACGGTCTGCTTGCTCTCAGGTGCTCGTGTTGGATCAAAGAGGCTTTGTTGCGCAACCAGGACGAAGGGCCGTTCGGGCAGTTGCCCCTGTGCTGTCTGTCGCTCAGCAGTAACAATTTCTGAAAGTGTTCCACCGAGATGTACAGTTCCCGCACGCAGACAGTCGGTAGCTTTCCAGGGAATAGGTCCATCAAGGGCATAGTCAACTTTGAACACGCCAGGACCGTAGCGGTAGCGCTGCAAGCTCCGTTTATATCCATCTGAAAAGTGGGTACCAGCGATACGCAACAATTGACGTGGAGTGACATCAAAGAGCACCGCACGTGCAGAAGGTAGGGCGTCAACAGATTTAACCTCCACGCCAGTGATGATCTCACCTCCCAGAGAACGCAGATAGGCGGCAAGGGCGTTCACAATCATTTGCGATCCTCCCCGTGGAATTGGCCACCCAACGGCATGCCCCGAGGCTCCAAGCATCAGGCCAAAGGCAGCGCTTAATCGTTGATCTAGAGGCAAAAAGGAGTGCGCCGCCATCCCTGCAAACATGGCAGAGGCACGCTCGCCTTTAAAAAGTTGCCCGACAAGACCTTTCGCTGAGCGAAGAGCTTTTAAGCCAAAGGGAGCAAGCAAAAAAGGGTGGTGAAAGGTCTGTGGTCGTAATGGACCTAGCAAAACATCCGACAAAGTCTCCCAGTGAGTGACAAGTGGCTCCATCAGTCTGCGATATGCCTGCGCATCACACTCCAATGTTTCCCCTGTCGCCTCTATGGAACGTTCTAGAAGCATTGCGGTACCATCATCAAGTGGATGTGCCAGCGCAGCTAATGGTTGAATCCATTGCAGCCCGTATTGCTCAAGCGATAGAGAACGAAAGAAGCGCGAGCTGAGCGCCAATGGATGAATTGCTGAACAGACATCATGGAGAAAGCCGGGGAGGGTTAGCTCTGCTGAGCGAGATCCCCCTCCAATGACTTCTCTGGCCTCGAACACACACACAGACTTTCCTGCCTGCGCCAACGTAATAGCGGCAGCAAGTCCGTTTGGTCCTGAGCCGACAACAATTGCATCATATTGTGTAGCCATAGGTATGCCTGTTTCTTCGTATTTTTCGCTGAACTCTCTTCCACATCCAACGCAGGGGAGCCGTTACAACACTCCATGTTGTCCAGATCGCCGCATTGTACCATATATTTTTGGCATACGACCATTGCAACTTCGGGTCCACGCACACAATCCGTCAGAGTTTTGATAGTCTCACATACAATCCATAGACAGGTCCAGTTGATCAACCGCAATTTCTTGTCTGAGCACTGTATCCAAAGGATTTGTTCATAATCTCAAAATAGACATTGCCATTGCCGCCGTATTTGCTGACAATGGTTTGCCACATCGTCCAGAAGCCCCAATTAATGGTGCCTTTACTGAACGAAGAAGTCCAATAGCTGAGGATAGCCCGCATGCCTCTGCTCGAAGCGGTATCAATCGCAACTGTGTAGGATCCCCACCACGATTGTGCAACGCGCAGAGCCTAAATCGTTTGCTAGAAAAGGGGAACATGGAGATGTAAAGGCATTGGATAGCTGAGCTAGCTAAAGTAGCATATAATTATTGGATACGTCGTCATCAGCAACTATCCAAACATTTCTACACGATAGAGGGAGCTTTGTAATGAAGGAAGCAGGATGGGAACGGTTGGCACAGCCGCTGGCGGGGCGAAAAGCTTTGGTGACGGGAGGGGGTTCGGGTATTGGCCAGGGGATTGCGCTGGAACTGGCGCAGCAGGGCGCGGCAGTTGCTATACACTACGCACATAGCGAGAAAGGGGCGCTGGAAGCTGCTGCTGAGATTGAGCAGGCTGGCAAGAAGGCCGTTATTCTAGGCGGCGATCTCAGCACGGTACAGGTATGCGAACGGGTAGTAAACGAGGCGGCACAGCTTCTTGGTGGTCTCGATATTCTGGTCAATAATGCGGGTGTCACACGGTCTTTGAACTTTACCGATACCAGCGAGGCTATTTATGATGAAGTGTTTGATTTGAATATTAAGGGCTATTTTTTCTGCGTGCAGTATGCTCTGCCCTATTTATTGCAGCGGACGGGAAGCAGCATCGTCAATATCACTTCCGTACACGGCAATACAGGCTACCCGCGACACGCAGCCTACGCTGCTACGAAGGGCGCGATTATCGCCTTCACCCGCGAACTGGCGATTGAACTGGCTCCGCAGCGGGTACGTGTAAATGCTGTTGGGCCAGGTTTTATCGAGGTAAGCCGCTATTTCGATAGACCCGGCTATACGACGGAATTTGGCAATACACTAGTCCCCTGGGGACGTGTTGGTCTGCCAGCCGATGTCGCACCCGCTGTCTGTTTTCTCGCCTCCGACGCCGCCGATTTTATCACCGGACAGATCTTGTTTGTCGATGGCGGAACCGAAGCTCGTATGGGCCTGTGGGATCATGAGAGCACTCCACAATAATCCTCAATGACCCGTCCAGCACACGATGGTTTCACCAGTCAGATAATCCGATTGCGGACCAGCCAGGAAGTGGACAATCTTTGCCATGTCTTCGGGCTGGGCTATGCGTTGCAGCCGAGATAGCCCCTCCTGGCTGTCGACGGTACGCGTTGCCAGGAAGCGACCGGTATAAGTCGGAGCGGGAGCAATGCAATTCACCGTGATATCATACGCGCGAAGTTCTTCCGCCAGGCAACTCGTGTAATGAGCAATGCCTGCCTTTGCTGCCGCGTAGATACTGCCTGTTTGCACGGCCATGTGACCGGCGCTTGATCCCACGTTAATGATCTTGCCGGAGCGCCGTGTGCGCATGTGCAGGCCCGTGTACTTGCAGGTATACATGGTGGTGAGCAGGTTGCGCTCAAGGACGGCACGAATATCATCCGGCGAGATGTCCAGCGCGTTGTTCGGGTCTGGCCGGGGAGTCTGCGCACCTATATCGCCGCCCGCGTTGTTGACCAGGATATCGATGCGACCGAAGGCCTCCACGGCCTGGCGCACAAGCTGTTCTACCTGTGCCGCCTCGGTCAGATCGGCAGCGAAAAAAGCCGATTGACGACCGGATGCGCGAATTTGCTCGGCCACATCCAGTCCTGAAGCGGCCTCACCGAATGCTGCTGCCGCGCTCGCATTCAGATCATGAATAATGACATCGGCTCCCGCCTGCGCAAGGTGCAGAGCATACTGACGCCCCAATCCACGACTCGAACCCGTCACCAGCACTACTTTCCCTCTCAGATCTTCTTGCATGAACTGTTCTCCTTCCATTCTTCGCTTTCAGCCGATCAGTACGCAATGCTCAACCCTTTGTCGATGGCACCAATGACACGGTCGAAATGCAGCATTGCTGCCAGCGCCTCTCACTCTCCTGCACTCTCGTTAGGATGCGCATACACATGAGCGCCTGGAAGAGCGCATCCAGTTCAGTTTTGGCATACGTGTAGAAGTTCTCCAAGCATAGCACAAAAAGCACTCTCAGCCAAAACAATGGACAGCGCGAACTGGCAAGACAGTAGCGCCATGTGAGAAAATAGAAGCAGGAAGAACTCATTATGTCATGCAGAAAAAAGATGCATTCGTAACCCTTAAATACAATCCAGGTGTACTAGTAAATCAAATTTTCCAGTTCTCTCACTGCAGCCTCTAACTCATACGCTAATTCTGGGTATTCCTTACGTGCACGCAAAGCATCAGAAAAAGCACGATAGTACCACAATTTCCCCTCCATTCCACCTTTGTTTTTAAGGTAAGCAAAAACCTGCTCTTTGTTCTTAGCAGCATGCAGCCTGAAAAGCAGCCTTTTCATATTGCTCAGGACCTCACAGGATAAAACGAGGAGTGCAGATTTTTCCACGCTCGCAACTAAATCGATGCGTTTTTGCTTTTGAATTCTCCATGAGTCGTCCTTGGAATCAGAGCAAGTGCGCACTATCTCTGCCACATTGGCATTAAACGTCCGCTTGATTTCTCCCAGCAGAGGTTTTTTTGCTCGCTCGTTTGTATCGTGCAGCATTCCAGCAATCGCGGTATCCTCATCGCCTCCAAAATGGAGTATGAGCGAGACGACTTCCAGAACGTGAGACAGAATTGGATGTCCCATCTTCTTATCATCTTGGTGGAAAAGCATCGAAAAAGCAAATGCCTCAATTAGTTTCTCTGAGTAAAACAATCAAACCTTCTTTCTCTCTTCTTCTCGCTAAAAGATGGGTATGGTATTCGTCTGTCTACTTCGTCTGACCAACGTCTATTAGGAACGCAATACCACAGGCGTACGTCTACACTGGAGTGCCTGATAGGGCCAATCATTCGATCCCATCATTTCGTGCAGCCTCAAAGAATAATCTGGGTCTAATTGCCAGAGGAGAGAGAGCAGGAATGATCTGTTGAGAACTCATACAAGCAACTCCTTTTGTTTGAATGGGCATTTCATCAATGCTTTGTATAGAAGAGCAAAGACACATGCACCATGTGTGATAGAATTATGTCATAAGCGTGATGCTAGAACCAGGAGCCAAATATCCTGATAATCCAAACTACCGAGATAAGGCGAAATGACCACGTAATTATCAAATTTGCGCTCACGCAATGGTTCTCCGTCATCTTCTCTCTGCTGCTCTCAATCAGAGTGCATCTAAAGATCGTACAGGAACTTTGGGACATAGCAATATTACTATGACCCTGGATACCTACTCGCGCGTAATACCAGCTTTACATGCCGAAGCTGCAACACAACTTAATACGCTGCTTACAACGAAGAAAAAATCGGTTGCTGTCAATCAGGGCTAGAGCAAGAGTAGTAAAAACGTGAGTGGCTTTAGAAACGGATTGAGGGAGCGCACCCAGAGGGATTCGAACCCCCGACACTCGGTTCCGAAGACCGATGCTCTGATCCGCTGAGCTATGGGTGCATCGCCACAATACTAGCAAAAATCTTCTACAATGTCAACTCGTGCGCTCCCTGAATTTATTCTGCAACCACTGCACCGCAATCAACGTCTTGGCATCAATAATGTCGTTGTTTTCCAATGCCTTCCATAATTCCGATAGCGACATATCAACCTGCCGGATATCTTCATTCTCAGACGCCTTTCCACCACCCGCTGAGACACGATCAGCATTGCCAACTTCAGCATAATACAGCACAATACGCTCAGATGACCCACCGGGCGAGACATAAAATGTAGCAATATGCGTGAGTTCGTGCGCCTGATAGCCAATCTCTTCATGTATCTCGCGCCGCATGGCATCTTCCGCTTGCTCACCTTCGTCGATCATCCCGGCTACCACCTCGTAAAGCCAGCCGGGCCCTTTCTCATAGGTAGGATAACGGAATTGCTCAGTGAGAATCACTTGCTGCGTATCCCGGTTTAAGAGGAGCGCCGCCACCGAATCGCCACGCTCGAAGACCAGGCGACGCACGGGCTTACTCATCTCCCCCTTGAACTGCTCAAAGCGCAGGTTTGTCTCCGTAATCGTGAAGATGTCCTTAAAAAGGGTTCGCTTGTTCTCAATCTCTACTTTTTTCATGCTTGCCTCTTTCTTCCTGGCGCGTGTAGGCGTCGTAAACGCGACTCCTACAGTAACACGTTTGGATAGGCATAAAATGATGCAGATGAGCAACATCGTAACAATATGAAACCGCCTATACCAGCTCTCCCCGTAGTACAGTCACTGCCTGCCCCGCCAACTTTACCCGGTCGCCATCAACAGTTACACGAAGAATGCCGCCACGCGCAGAGGCTTGATAGGCCATTAAAGTCTCTTTGCCGAGCTTAGCGCTCCAATAGGGAGCCAGACAGCAATGAGCCGAGCCAGTTACGGGGTCTTCGTTGATACCGACGCATGGAGCAAAGAAACGCGAGACGAAATCGTAGCCAGGTGTACTGGCCCGGCATGTGACAATAATCCCTCTTGCCGAAACCGTCAACAGACGCGAATAGTCAGGCTTCATACTGCACAAAATATCCTCGGAAGCAACCTCGACCAGGTAGTCGAAACGATTCTTTCCCACGTATGTTGCACTGATACCCAAAGCCAGCAACAGATCCTCCGGCATATCAGTTGCTTCTGCAGGTGTTGCAGGGAAATTGAGTTCGATCCAGTTTCCTTGACGTTCAGCGGTGAGCAAGCCACTACGTGTGAAAAAACGGGCCTGTTCGTCTGGTTTCAGTAAGCCGGATTCCCATAATACATGAGAACTGGCAAGGGTAGCATGCCCACACAGATCAACCTCAACCAGCGGAGTAAACCAGCGCAGGTTGAACCCATCGGCATGACGTAAAAGGAAAGCGGTTTCGGATAGATTCATCTCGCTTGCAACATTCTGCATCCATTGCTCATCACGCTCCTCCGGCAAGACACAGACAGCGGCAGGATTGCCAGCAAAGGGGGTATTGGTAAATGCATCAACCTGGGTAACTGTGAGTCCCATAATATAACCTTTCTTTCACACTGTTTTCATCTTATGAAAGGGAGAATAGCACAGGAAAGCATACATGGAGTACATCCAATATTTATCTGTCATCCCTGTGAAGAACATCCAATTCTCTTCAGTACATCTTCACCAGGCTTCTTCGGGTTTGCATAGTACACTTTCCTCCCGACGCGCGGGAACTCCCATTCTTTCTCGACTCGCTTGAGGGTTCCGAAAATCAAGTCTGCTCCTGTAAAGGACTACGCGCCAGAGTCTCGTCTGTCTCTGGTGAACGTTTGGATGTGTAATCCAGTAGCGATAATAGCGGAGCGGTCATCATTGTCGTTACCAGGGCCATGATCACCAGCATTGAGAAAAAGGTTGGTGAGATGACCCCCAGATCAAGTCCGATATTGATAATTATCAATTCCACTAATCCACGTGTGTTCATCAAGACGCCCAGGCTGAGGGAGGTGTGCCAGGACTCTCCTCCCAGACGGCCAGCAAACAGGCTCCCAATGATCTTAGTGGTACAGGCAATTCCTATCACGAGCAGGCAAATAAGCCAGAGCCAGGGGGTACGAATGAGTCCGATCTGCGTATGTAATCCACTATACACAAAGTAGAGTGGCAAAAAAAGTACTGCATTGACGCGCTCTATAGCCTTCACAAGCCCATCAAACAGGATGGTACGTGGTAGGATAAGTCCCATCAGAAATGCCCCAAAGGCGGGATGAATGCCTAAAGCATTAGTGGCATATGCTGAAAACAGGAGCAGAACGATACCAAGAGTCGTCAGTAACTCCTTTGAACGAATACGCTGAGCGACAAACACGAACAATGGACGCACGAACGTCAGCATGCATACGAGAAAGAGCAGGGTGAACCCGATTGTCAGCAAAGCTGGAGGCAGGCCTTGTGTGTGCACGATTGCAATCACCAGAGCAAGCAGACACCACGCAATTGCATCATCAATAGCGGCACTTGTTAATGCAAGTATTCCAATCCTCGTTCCCAGTATGTTTCGCTCAGAAAGAAAGCGGGCAAGCACAGGAAATGCTGTAATCGACATCGCGGTTCCAACGAGGAGAACAAACGATGCTACAGTGACTTTTGGCCCTGCAAAAGCGGGAAAAAGCAAGAAAGCAAATCCTGCACCCATTCCCAGTGGCAAGAGAACGCTACTCAAAGATATGGCAGTCGCGGTGCGCGTCTGACGGAGCATCAGTTGCATATCCAGGCTCGCTCCGAGGGCGAACATATAGAGGATAAGACCGATATCACCCAACGTCTGGAGCGTCGGAAGCGTCGAGGCCGGAAAGAGTATCCCTTTGACGCCCGGCAAGAGCGCTCCTAAAAGGGATGGACCTAGCACCAATCCTGCGAGAATTTCGCCAATGACCCATTGTTGACCAATGAGTTTGAACAGGGAACCGAAGATTTGCACAACGATCAATATAACGATGAGCTGGAGTAGTATCTGTCCTGTCAGCATCCTGTCTCCTTATTCAAACTTTATCGGTAGCTCCACAGGATGAAAGCGAGGAAGAGCCTTCCTCGACGTTGTAGGGGGAGGAAAGAGAAATTCGCCCTGGGGATCATGTTCTTTGTAACGCTGTAAGGCCTGGTCACGTTGCTGGACCGCATAGCAATAGACGCAACCATGCGGACAGGTATCATACGCTCCAATATCTTTTGAGGCTGTACAGGCACATTCTTTACGATTGCCCTTCTGGCGTGCTTTCTTGAGAAGAGGATGCCCGGCCACCCGTTCCAGACGTTCAGCATCAATACAACTTGCCTCTTCAATCAGGCCAGGAATTAGGAAGGCTCTCTGTGAACACACACGCAACTGCATACCATGCGTGTCCGCAATTCGGGCCAGTTCAGCAGCAAGTGCATGAGCTGTTGTCATAAAAGCTGGGTCATCGGGATTATGTTCGCGCCAGGTAAAACCTGATTGTTGGGCAGCCTCGCGCAGGTTACGTTCAGTCTTGCGATAGATCTGGGCAAACGAAATAACGACTTCGTTGGTGACACCTTCTAACTCGCCAGCTAGCTTTGCAAAATTAGAGCAATGCCAATCGGGCGACGTTAGCGAGGTGAAAAGAATTGGATCGTAGCGCCAGATGAGGCGTTCGGGACCATACTCTTGTGCCAGTTGTCGTATCGCATTGAGCGTATGAGTGGAATTGATGACGCGGGTTTCAAGTGCGAGTGGGTAGTTATTGATGGTGTGTTGGATGAGAAAAGGATAGCCGCGCCGCTGTATTTCGGGCAGGTATTGGAGAAAAGGGCCGATATTTTTTGTCCAGAACACGAAGCCATCGACCTGCTCACGTGAGAGGTCGATAGTGTAGACCTGGCCCCCATATGGATTGACCATTTTGCAGTAACCAGCATGCAGGCGGTTCATAAACCACTCGCCGTAGAATGTTGGGATGTCGGTTTTGTAGCTTGCTGAGATGATCATATTTTTATCCAGCAATTATTTCAATCACATAGCCCTCATCTGCACGAAGATGGAACTCAGCCACGTCAACACTCCCCTCACGATCCAGGTGCGTTGAAATCAGGATGCGCCCCTGTCCCACTCCTGGTAGTCTCACCACTTGCTCCTGAGATGAAATGTTGAGTGCCACAAGGTAACGCTGTTCATCCTGTTCACGCAGGTAGACAAAGCAGGCATCGGTTTCCTGATCGAGAGAGCGGTAAGATCCGAGCATCAGTGCTGGCGAAGAACGACGTAGTTCCAGCAAGCTACGTACCAGCGTGAGGAACGAATGCTCATCGTTTTGCTCGGCTGCCAGATTATAGACCTGATAGTCACTGGCAATCGGCAACCAGGGAGTCACATCAGGAGGGCAAAACCCTGCGTTGGCACTCCTGTCCCATTGCATCGGCGTACGAATTGGATCTCGGCTATGTTCTGGATTGTCTTTCCCCTGAGGGTCGTGCATCATCTCAGGTGGAACGAAGCTATCCTCCATGCCCAATTCATCTCCATAATAACAGGTTGGCGTACCACGTAGCGTCAATAGCATCATCTGCGCTACACGCGACTGCTCCCGTCCAACACGTGTAGCAATACGAGGGCGATCGTGATTGCCCAGCACCCAGTTGGGCCATGCGCCTGAAGGGAGTGCCTGTTCGTATTCATCAACAATCTTGCGGATTGCAGTTGCATTCCAATCTGGCATGGTCACAAACTGGAAATTGAAGGGAAGATGAGCTTCATCAAGCTTTTCTCCGTAATATTCCATCAGGCGCATAAGTGGCAAGTATAGTTCCCCAATAAATACACGCTCGCCATAACTATCGATTAGAGCGCGTATCTCTCGTACAATGTCATGCATGCCGGGCTGATCTTCGGTATAGGTAGCAAACTGGCGCATATAAGGGGGATCATCCGCTTTCCAGTCTGGATTCATGATATTATCGCGGAACTGATCATCCTTAATGAGCATCCAGAGCACATCGACGCGAAATCCATCGACGCCACGATCAAGCCAGAAGCGTAACACATTATACATCGCTTCCCGCACGGCAGGGTTGCGCCAGTTGAGATCGGGCTGCTTGACATCAAACAGATGCAAGTAATATTGTCCCGTTTGTTCATCGAATTGCCATGCGGGACCCCCGAAGAGCGCCAGCCAGTTATTGGGGGGACCACCATCGGGAGCAGGATCGCGCCATATATACCAGTCACGTTTCTCGTTGGTACGACTGGAACGTGATATCTGGAACCAGGGATGTTCATCGGACGTATGGTTGGGTACATAATCCAGAATGACTTTGAGGTTGCGGCTATGGGCCTGCTGAAGCAAGATATCAAAATCCGCCAGGGTTCCGAAGAGAGGATCAATATCGACATAATTTGCAATGTCATAGCCAAAGTCCGCCATGGGAGATGGATAGATGGGTGAGAGCCAGAGTGCATCGACTCCGAGCCATTGCAGGTAATCCAATTTGTGAGTAATACCTGCAAGATCGCCAACCCCATCTTTGTTACTATCCATAAAGCTACGAGGATAGATTTGATAGATTGTGCTTGTTTGCCACCAGGGATATGTTTGAGCCATGTATTCTTTCCTTCTTTGGGAAGAAGACCTTCTATTTTTAGTTATCTTTCCCCAACCGCGTTACTATCAATTATTCTACACGCAACCACACAAATTCGATAGGGTATAGATGTGGGAATGTCAGGATATCTTTCAACAGCAGGTTTTTTGGCAGGAGGAGATGGATCGTAACCTTCCGGGCTTCCGCATCTTCCACGTCTTCCTCATATTCCGGCATTCCGGCAGATATGTTCCAATAGAGATGGGGGATCGGATGTCAGGTTTGGAGAAAGTGATTGATGGGGTCATGGAGGAGAACCCCTATTTGTCTGGTCGAAATGGAATGGGCTTTCCATCTTTCAGGGAGAATGTTGAAAGTAGGAGGCACGAGAAAAGAATGGGCTGACAAGAAATCTCGTCTGATGGGAGTATAGCTGAGAAATTGTGGAATTGCAATGAAGGTGCGAACAATGGATACGGTGTTTTTGGTAGCATGGCCCCAAATCGTAGATGATCACCACCGAATAATAAATGGCTTCCCTACCTTGATGCGCGTTCTACATTTAAAAGCGTATTGGCGGGAGGATGTAAGAGGGGAAGTTCTATGGTTTCGTTAGAGATATGGAAGCCAAATGACGCGGGTCAGTGCAGTAGGTTTCCATTATTGTTACTCTTCTTTTTCCCGCTCTAAATATTCTTCGTACTCTTCGGATATTTGATGTTTAAACTAAAAGGTAGCAACAGAACTCCGTAAGAAGTTCCGTGGCAAGGAAAAATTCCCAAAGAAAATGGTCCGATCAGTATCAAGATGTGATCCTCACCCGAATTTATGGAGACCCTAAACATTAGAGTGAACACTTCACTTGTTCGTACTCAAGTGGACTCATATAGTGTAAGGTAGAATGTCTTCTTGTGCGATTATAGAAGCATTCTATGAATTCAAAGGTAATGCTTCTGACTTGTGCTCGCGTCTGGAGATATTCCCCCTCAATGCATTCCCCTTCGAAACTATGAAAAAATCTTTCCATGGCTGCATTCTCGTAAAAATCAGCAGTACGGCTCATGCTCACTCGCAAGCCTTCTTGCTCTAAAAGTTGTTGATAACTCTCGCTCGTGTAGGTGCTCCCGCGATCGGAATGATGGAGTAACCCGGCTTGTGGACGGCAACGAGCCAATGCCATACGCAGAGCTTGAACCACCAGGGCAGCATCCTGGATAGTCGCCATAGACCACCCTACCACCATACGCGAGAACAGATCAAGCACAACCGCTAGGTACAGCCACCCTTCTGCTGTCCAAAGGTAGGTCGTATCGACCACCCATTTGCGGTTGGGCGCGTTGGCGCTGAAGTCGCGCTGGAGCAAGCTGGGAGCCACCTGAGCACCTGCCTCACTCTGGGTGGTGATCGTGCGATGCCGTGGACGTTTGGCGAAGAGGCCTTGCTCCTGCATCAGACGAGCCACTCGCTTGCGTGAACAATGCAAGCCCTATGCACGCAGCTCTGCATGGACTCGCGGACTCCCATAGACACAACGATTATCCTCAAATGCCATCTTCACGTGTTCGGCAAGTTGTGCATCTTCTCGGCTATGGCGACTAGGAGTCCGTTGGCACCAGGCAGAATATCCACTCACAGACACCTCCAACACCCGACACATCGTCGTAATCGGATACTCCTGCCGATACTCTGCAACGAACTGATATTTCATTGCAGGCTGCGCGAAAAGATGGCGAGCGCTTTTTTTAATATATCGCGCTCCTGTTTCACAATCTCCAATTCGCGTTTGAGACGGCGCACTTCCTCGACTTCCCCTGGCTGATGCCCACTGCCTGGGAAGGCTTCCTGATTGTGTTCAGCCAGCTCCTTCCTCCATTGATGAATTGACGTATCAGAAATCCCCAGATCGTGAGCGACGTGCGTAATCGGCTTGCCACTGATCTGAGCTAGCCGCACCGCTTCCCGTTTCAATTCGGCTGTGTAGGTCTTTTGCATGACCCTGGTCCTCCTTCTGGAAGAGTCTATCCTAAGCTTTCACTACTCCACAAACTCGGGGGAAGATCAATAATAAAAAGTCACAAGATCTGGATAATACAAACCAACAACCCGACCGCTGGTCACATCAGTCGCTTTGATCTGAATATTTCCCGCACCACTACTCACATCTTGTAATTGTGGAACGACAACGGAAGCTGTAAATGAACCATCTTTCCGACTTATACCAGTGAACACATCTTTAGCGTTAAAGGCGAGGCGTATTTTTTCTCCTGCAGGAAAATTTTTCCCATTGAACTGTACAGTATCACCAGCATTGCCAGATGCATCAACTTCATCTGCTGTGGTTGTTAGTAACGTAGGAACTACCAGATAGGTACTCTTCGCAAGAAGCTTCGTCGTATTTCCTACAGCGGCAAAGGGAGTATAATTGTTACTGGTTCACAAAAAGCAATACTTATTCCCAATCTCACCTTGCGCAACACCCCTCCCTGCGCTATACTCAAAAGGCGAGGAAGCATACACATAAAGGAGCCAATTGCATGTATAGCGAGAGCAACGTCTCTTCGCAGACCTATACACTCATAACGGGCTGCGCATTTTGCCAGCGTAGCTCTGTTGCTGATCATATCCTTAAAGAAACACCCACATTTCGTATCCTTGCCGATCACGCGCCCCTGGTACCAGGACACATTTTGATCGTCCCACGCAATCACTATACCTGCTATGGCGATGTTCCCCCTACTCTGGATGAGGAGTTGTTCGCGCTCAGACAGGAAGTACAACGTTTCCTTGTTCGCTATTATGAGCCGACCGTCTTCTGGGAACACGGCGTCTTCCACCAGACCGTCTTTCATGCCCACCTGCACTGCCTCCCGTTCGGAGAAACACATTACGATCCCTCTACTCATCGACATGAACTCATTGTCTCTACCCAGGATGATATCCGCACATGGTATACCACACATAGACAGTACTTCTATCTGGAGGATATTCATAACGCGTTTCTCTTTGCACCCAGGCAGGATGCTTATCAATACATTATTCACAACGTACTCTGGCAAGCGGCGATGGCACGCAACAAACAGTTAGCAACACTTTCATCACTGCAGCGCCAGAAAATCAGTGCTCCATTTATTCAAGATCTACAGGCTAAGTGGCAGTTGTTTCAAGAAGAGGAGAAAAATTATGTCGATTCAACCACTCCATGACGAATTTGTTATTGCCGATGATATTACACTCCATTATGTACAATGGGGTACACAGGGAACTCCTATTATCTGCACTCATGGTCTGACCGCTAATGCGATGTGCTTCCAGGCGCTGGCAGACGAACTGGCTTCCTCTCATCGCGTTATCGCTTATGACCTACGCGGACGCGGCGATAGCGACAAACCGGAAGATGGCTATAGTATCCCTATTTATGCCGCTGACCTGGCTGCTCTGATCGATGAACTGAAGCTTGAACGCCCCATTGTGCTCGGACACTCGCTCGGTGCACTGGTCTCCCTCTATTTCGCCGCTCACTATCCTCACAAAACTCAGCAAACTGGTATTGATCGATGCTGGCGCTCCCTTGCCGTGGAAAACCTTTGATGCACAACCCGACTGGTTGAAAACTTCTATCAGTCGCCTTGGCGTACCCGTTCCCTCCTTTCAAGACTATATCAATCGTTTGAAGGCCGCTCCATTCCTGGGGCCATATTGGAATGATTACTTCGATACCTACTTTCAACACGATGTCATCTTCGAAAATGATGGCTCAGTCGTCAGCAAAATATATCGGGAAGCCCTATTCGAAGAGGCTGAACATGCAAATGAGGGACGAGCCAGATGAACAATGGGCACATGTAACAGTTCCAACGCTCTTACTACGCGCTGGTCAGGGGCTGCTCTCCGACAACGATCAACTACTGAGCGAAAATGATGCGTAGCGTATTCAACAGAATATTAGAAACTGTCAGTATGTAAATTTCCCGACGCTGAACCACTATACGATCATTTTCGGCACCGAACCTGGACCCGCGCAGGCCATTCGTTCGTTTGTCGATGAGGGATAACACGTTATGCTCCACGTCTCACCCAGACGTTCAGCCAGGCGCGAGAGCCAGGTAGGACTATCGATATGTTGTTGCAATTCAGCCTGCCTTTCCCCATAACGCTCATTTATATAGGCACATGTCAGGTCGGCCAGCATCTCCCGATCTGACACGCTCATCCTCCTGCAAGGCTGATCGAGAGACTTTCTCCATCAAAGCAACCAGCCGCCTTTGATATTCTATAGGAGTCTCTTCAGATCGTCTGCTCAGACGTTCATCCAGTCCGCCATCTGTTGCAATAGTTCTCGATAACGGGCACGGGCGGAGCCAGGATCGAGCGCATCTAGCAACGTTGCTTCTTTCTGTTGTACCTGGATTTTGTGTTCCTGACGACGCTCTCTTAGAATACTGCGCATCGATAATGCTTCGCGTATCTCTTCTTCGCTATCTTGCTCTAAACGAGGACGTACGTGGCGTAGAATGGCACGGAAAATCAGGAAGAGTACAAGCAATATAATAGCTACTAACAGGAGACGTCCGACAAACAGCAACCATGGCAGGAAACTGCTGCATCATGAGCAAGAGGATGGGGGCCAGAAGGCGTACTCTGTCGCGGGTGCCTGAGATGTCTTCGCTGACAGAAGTTTGAAATGGAAGAGTGCATTGAGAAACTGATAGATAAAGAAAAACACCCACAAAATAGCATAAATAATCCAGGCGACGATGAAGGCAAGAATATTCCAGAGCGGGAGGAGCAGATACCTGGAGTACATGAAAAGAGAATGTTTCAAGCGCAAGTGCTCCAATAATCAGTACTCCCCAGAGAAAGGTCAAAGCAACAAGCCAGCCACGTGTCGAATTAGCTTGCGGAATTCCCTGGCGAGCATGTTCACGCCTGATCATACGCCACACGTGTAAATGATAGAGCGATCAAGCCGCTTAAGAAGAACAGCGGGAGCGCATAGCTCAATACCGCCGCGAGATTCTGCAATTGGCCATTCGAGGAGAGGACACCCGGAACCAGCACCGTCAGCAGTATTATCACGCCCACCTTAAAAACGAATATCAGTTGCTCATCGTTCAATTCATGCTCTTCGCTTTATCTATGCCCCGCTTCCAGCAAAAAATGACCAGTCCTGCAATCACAACAATCATAGGCAGATCGAACGTCGTCAAATTCGTCAATAGCAGCAGCCCAAACGCAATCACAACGCCCGCTATATGCAGAATAGTGACCGTCCTCTGACTCCATCCCCTTGCGCGTATCGATAATTGATAAACATCGCCCACCATTGCAATCCCAACAGGAGCAACGTGATCGCTAACCTCACCCAGCGGTGGAGGAGCGTCAGAGCCGGCAAAGATGACTGCCAGCAAAAAACAGCAAGCATCACGATCGGCTGCGTCTCCATGATATTCGCTGCAATCGGAATTGCGAAGACTTCAATCCAATCGAAGGCTGGTCGCACTGGTGCCGACAAGGGCTCGCTTCCGTTGTTGACGGTTGCGATGAGTTCACGCCATTTCTCCTTTCCTCCTGGATAATGCACTGGCAGATCATAGATATCGGTCTTCAGTTCATTCTCGTTACCCGTCAATACCAGGTGAATAGCTGCTCCACCAATACGCAGATCTAGCAGCCGTTCCACGGTCGCTTCGTTGAGCGAACTTACGGAACTGATCAATACAATTGTCGTGCCCAACGGAAACATGCGCTCTTCCGTATCAATGACACGCTCAATCGTGGTATTGTAGCGCGGAACCAGACGAGCCAGCGTCGAGAGCAGGCGCTCCTGTTGCTCAGCATCTAACGAGAAAGGAATACGCGTCACAGGTGCAGAGATCTCCGTCGTCATCAGTTTCTCAGCCCTTTGCACCTCCTGAAGCACACTATCTGGCGCGACATCCTCAAATGGAGACAGCGCAACAGCGCAATTTGCCAGCAATCCCACCTGATAGCTCTCTTCAAGCGCCCAGACCGCAAGCGATGCCGCCGTTGTAATCGTCAATTCCTGCAATTCGCTATCGATCCCCTTTGCTTCATCGGAATAGTTCCAGGCATCCAGCAACAACAACAAACGGCGCATACTGCTCGGCTCGTAAACTTTACTGCGCAAAATACCTGAATGGGCGGTTGCTTTCCAGTGAATACGGCGTGGATCATCGCCCGGCAGATAGTCACGCACGCCCACCACACGCAATGGATCTTCAAACAGACGCTGCCGCGATGCATACTCACCAAAGGGATGGATCGATGATAGGCCCAACGTTTCAAGTGGCGCAATCAGTGGATATACCAGCAACACCTCGCCAACAGGTAAAGTTATCTCAGTCTCCAACCAACCAAAGGGATCGCTGCATCGCAATCTGATCGGTCCAAAGATATGCAATCCACGCGTATCACAACGCATATGATAACGACGAATGACCCGTTGAAACGACCATAACAACCACGTGCTCATAAGACGTATCTTGTTCGGTTTTTTGCAAGAGGCGCACGCGCTTCGACAGGATTGCAAGCGGAGGCGTAATCTTATTCTCAACATCCAACCAGGGCAACGGCAACAATTTCTGATTCTCGATGACCACGGAAAAACGACATCTTCACCGAAGAAGAGATGGCGCTGACTCACTTGCTGACGCACAAGCAAGTGACGTAATCCTTGCCGATACCACAGATCAGGCACCAGTCCGATCAGCAAAATAAAGAGGGATGCCAGGAACAGGAGTGGCTGCTGCAGGAGCAGGCTCAATACAAAAAGCACCAGGGCCAATACATACCAGATGCGGCGCTTCTTGAGCATCTCTACATCACGATCAAGAGGAAAAATATCCGTTTTCATGGCGATGCTCACTCTCTCGATCGGTGGGAGCGCAATTGTTTCAACAGGCACGGGAATAGAGCGTAAAATCTCGTCGATAATCTCCAATGTTCGTTTTCCGCGCATACGCGTACGCGTCGTCGTCAGCAGGCGATGAGCCAGGACTGCGGGGGCAAGATATTTCACATCGTCCGGCAGCGACAAAATCGCGTCCCTGAATAGCTGCATACGCTTCACACGCACGATAAAGCGCCAACGTTCCACGCGGACTGACACCAAGTTGTACGGCATCATGTTCACGCGTAGCACGCACAATTGCCAGCAGATAGCGTTCAACCTCTGCCTGCCAGCGCACCTCGCGTATACGCTGCTGCAATGTAAGAAGCTGCTCAGCGCTTGCCACTGTCGGCAAAGACTCAAGCGGCTCCTCCTGCTTGAAGCGATGCAAAATTGTTTCCTCTTCATCTAAAGAAGGATATCCGACCTGGACGCGCAACAGGAAACGATCTAACTGAGCTTCGGGTAACGGAAATGTTCCCTCCAACTCAACGGGATTTTGCGTCGCCAGCACCAGGAAAGGACGAGGTAAAGGCATCGTATCGCGCTCAACGGTTACCTGACGCTCAGCCATCGCCTCCAATAGCGCAGCCTGCGTCCGTGGAGTCGTACAATTCACTTCATCGACCAGCAGGATCTGTGCAAAGACGGGACCGTGGCGAAACACGAATTCGTTGCGTTTTTGATCGAAGTAGCTCACACCGATAATATCGGTCGGGAGCAGATCGGGTGTACCCTGGACGCGTTGAAAGGTGGCACCGAGCGAACGTGCCAGCGCCTTCGCCAGCACCGTTTTTCCCATGCCCGGCACATCCTCAATCAGTACATGCCCATCGCTCAATAATGCCACCAGAAGTAGATCAATTACCTGCGCTTTTGCCCACCATGACACGTGCGACATTGGCACGAATGGCATCGGCAACACGCTTGTACCGAACGTAGGGTAGAAGCTTCATCAGTCATACAAATAGAAACTCCGATCTCTTTTTTTCAGCAAAACCTTTTCTTCATTGAACTCTGTGAGCCGGACAAGTAGGTATTAGTGGAGACACGAGTGTATAATGAGCATTCTCGTGGAAACGATGTTCAATTATATTAAAGAAAGTGTAGCATGAAAAGGTGAGATCGTCTAGAGAAGAGTTATGCGGTGATGCGGTGATAAGTATCACTCTTTGATCATCCATTGACAGAGAAAACTCCATTAAGTATACTTATGGGAGCGCTCCCATGAATGAACTTAGAGGATGGCAAGTTTCATCATTGGGAAAACAACTTCGTATTCATGCAGCGTGTCTATTTACATTCTTGTTTTGTTACGATAACCATTTTAAGGGCAAGGAGGCCAGAATTGGGAAAATAGCGCACAAATATTCTCCATCTCCATCCAATCATGCGGACTTGTTCCACTGCACTCCTACAACATCCATGGACTGAGATCATGTTTCACAATCGGTTTATTTTGTACATCGTCGTCGATGAAAGAAGCTGAGTAATGGCACCCATTCTCTCTCGCCGTACATTGCTGAAGTACACACGCAACTCTTTAGTATGCTATCCCCTTCGGACCTACACTTCTTTCCTCCGCATATCCTGGTACTACGAATACGTCGGACACTTCCCGAAAGTATTTATGGCGCAATGTCGTTACAGGTGGAGGTGGAGGCTTTGTCGTCGATATCATCTTCAATCCCAGACAGAAGGATCTGATCTACGCACGCACAGATATAGGGGGAGCTTACCGCTGGAATCCTGAAACGAGCACCTGGATACAATTGCTCGCCTGGGTAGGTTCTGATCAATGGAATATGACAGGAATGGGAGAGCCTGGCAACCGATCCCGTTGAACCCAATCGCCTCTACACCGCGGCTGGAACCTACACCAACTCGTGGACCCCGATGAATGGAGTTATGTTACGCTCAACCGATTATGGTCGGACATTTCACCAGACTCCCATGCCCTTTAAAATGGGTGGCAACATGCCTGGACGCGGAATGAGTGAACGCCTCGCAGTTGATCCCATTGTTCACCGTCCGGGTAGGCACTGGCAGCGGTACCATCACCAGTTCTTCGTTCTCCAATGATAATGGCATCACCTGGACGCCAGCTAAGGTTGATCCAACAGGCTTTACAGGCAATGGAATAAACATGATAGCGATGGCGGCGGATGCCAGCCGCGTCGTGTGGAGCGCGACCGATGCGGGAGTCTGCTACTCAACCAATAATGGTACATCCTGGAGCAGATCGACAGGTATTCCGCAGGGGGCACAGGTCATCTCCGACCGCGTACACCCAATGAAGTTTTACGGGTTCTTGAATAGCATCTTCTATAGAAGTATCGATGGAGGAGTTACTTTTGCAGCGACGAAAGCAACAGGGCTACCTTCTGCTGGCTCTACCGGAACAAGATTAGTCAAAGCGATGCCGGGCCACGAAGGCGATATCTGGCTAGCAAGTGGCAGTTCCACTACGATATTGCCTCCAGGTCTATGGCATTCGACCAATAGTGGTGCAACATTCACTAAAATGGCGAGCGTGACACGTGCGTTCACAATCGGCTTTAGGAAGGCTGCACCAGGATGCCATTATATGGCCCTCTACATAACTGGAACTATTGGTAGCATCACGGGTGTCTTTCGTTCCGATGACGCTGGAGAACATTGAGTGCGCGTCAATGATGATCGACACCAGTATGGATCGATCAATTCAGCCATCACGGGCGACCCACGCGTCTATGGGCGCGTCTATGTCGGCACGAATGGCATGGGCATTGTCTATGGCGATATAGCAGATGATGGATGGGATAGGGGATAAAACAACAAAACAATTTGATGTGGTCAACACGGTGTAGAGGTGCCATTTATTATCCCGTGTTGACCACATCAAAACCGTTCAAGACAGGTGTAGAGGTGCCATTTTTTCAGAAGATAACATCCCTGCTTACGTGCTTGTATGTCGTTGACCCCTTGTAGGAGAAAAGAACGTGCGTGTTTGACGAAACTGCGATAGAATAAATTGCCCGTTCGTTTTAGCTCGATAAGCTTCTGTCCAAAAGAGAGCGCGAATGCGAGGTCATTACAAAATCTTCAGGATTATTCCTGGTTCAACACTTCATTTTCCTCGTTTCATTGATCACAGATGTTCCTGCTCCCTAGAGAAGGTTTTGTATAAATCCTGAAATCTGTTGTGCAATTTTTGCAAGTTGGTGTTGATGGACATCATCATGCTCCAATCCCAGAATAAACAACCCCCTGGCGTTAAGATTTCCGGCACCGGGAAAGGGGGTATACAGATTATCGAGATGAGGATGATCTGGCCATGCGGTCAGAGCCGCCACTCGCATACGCAGGCTCTCATTCAAACGGTGTCGGCACTGTTCAATTGTTGTAAGGGTTGTCCACGGCACTTCATAACGTGACACTCCTTGTAAAAGAGATTCCACGTGCCAGGTCCAATGCAGCGAATGCTGAAGCCTCCCCGGTCGCGGTCGCATGAACAATCACATGACTCAAGTTCCAACCTAGACGCTCGCCATTGGCGTCTC
Organism: uncultured Chloroflexia bacterium; assembly: GCA_963731415.1. Taxonomy (GTDB): domain Bacteria; phylum Chloroflexota; class Ktedonobacteria; order Ktedonobacterales; family Ktedonobacteraceae; genus JACDAE01. The sequence goes on along the minus strand of CAVSVN010000005.1, from coordinate 74,736 downwards.
TAAGCTCTTCATTTGCTTCAGGGTCCAGCGACATAAACGACACATCAGCATCTGTGCAAGAAGCAATGTGCATCAGCATTGTATGTATACTGAACTCCACTGCTTGCCTCAGATCATCGAGAGTAAACGCATCAGCAACATCTTGTACATTTGATTTGCCAGCACGGATCGCGGCAAAATCAATCGGGGAAAACACCATAGAAGCCTCCTTTGTGCAAAATCACAAAACAGCACACACGAAAATTTCATCGTCGTTTCTCCTCACAAAAGTAAACTACGGTTTCCGAAGCGTCGAGATTACAAAGTAGACGGGCAAGAAACAATTGTATCTATCGCTTCAATCTGTCTTCATTATTAGTTGGCATGCAAATTTGTTGAAAAACAAAAAAAAGAGTGGAGTTTCAGCTTACTGTCCTTACTCACAATTCTGAAGTGCTCGCATGAGTAAACGGATGAAAAAAGTACGCTCGTCACTGGAAAAACCTTTTAAAGCACGAGAGTTTACAGCTTCTTCCAGTGCTTTCGTAATCTGTTCCAGTGCTTTCCCTCGGTCAGTAAGAAATACACGCTGTAAGCGCTTGTCACTTGGGTCTGGCTTACGCTGAATAAGATCCAGGTGGATCATACGCTGAACCAGGCCAGTAACTGTGGCACCATCCAGACCAAGAAGCTCTTGTAACTCCACTTGAGATGGTCCTTCTTGTTGCCAAAGTTGCTTAAGCAGAGCCCATTGCGATATCGTTACATCATGGATTTTTAACCGACGATCCATATCCAGGGACATCATATGAGCCAGTTTATTAATGAGTAATCCAGGACTCTCTGCGAAATCCAACTCAAGAGCCTTTCAACAATAAAGATTGCATGCAAATAATATACCAGATTACAAAAGGGCCTGTCAAGGCTTTTTTCTATAAAAGCCCATGAAAAAAAGGCTCTCCACGACTTAGTACGCTCGTATCTCACTTATCTCGAAGTTCCTGGGCGAGGAGCAACATTCCACTTACGCGATATCTGTTACAGTACAATTTACCGACGTCAGCATCATTTCTACAGGTATGCTGCGATAATACAGGATCACCGTGCTCTTATTAACGTATTAATTGACCTTTTACCACCAATCCGTAATACCGCATCAACTCGTTGTGGTATTTTGGCACTACTCCGGGGAGGAACAGCCGTTTTGATGGGAGGAGTCGGTGCCGATATAAACATCTCATACAATTATGCCATGCAGAATAACCTCGTAATACGCGGTCAATATATGTATCCACGACATGCACCCTTATGGCTAGCTGGATTGATACGTGCCGGTCTACTCAATCTCGATATGTTCTCAACCTGTGCCTTTCCTCTCGAAGATGTGAATTCAGCAGTCCAGTATGCATACGACCACGGAGGAGCTTTTCAGCCGACTGTACTGACACCATAGCCTTTGTACATGTAGAGAGAAAGCAGCAGGTATGAAAGCTTCTTGCGAGAGGAGAGAAGCTGACTAAAACACGCGCTGAGAGCCATTTCCTCCTACGCAGTGGGACGGACAATGATCTCATTCACATCGACATTAGCTGGCTGCTCAATCGCGAATGCAATCGCTCGTGCGATTGCCTCTGGCGGCATAGCTGTTTTGTCCCGTCTCTCTTCGAGTTGGGCTTTCACCTGTGGATTGGTCATCGTGTCCGCGAAGTTCGTCCGCGTCATACCCGGCGAAATGATCGTCACGCGCAGCTTGTCGCCGACCTCCTGGCGCAAACCCTCGGAGATAGTTCGCACGGCGACCTTCGTGCCAGCATAGACCGACATGCTCGGGACGACGAGATAGGCCGCTGTGGAAGCGATGTTGATGAAGTGCCCAAACTGCTGCGTGCGAAAGATAGGCAGTGCTGCAGCGATACCGTATAGAACACCTTTGAGGTTGACATCAATCATCTCCTCCCAATCCTCGACGCGCAGATCGTCGAGAGGGGAAATTGGCATCACTCCAGCATTGTTGATGAGAACATCAAGCTTGCCATACCGCTCACATGCCAACTTGACGAGGGCGGACAGGTCGTCGCGCCTTCTCACGTCTGTTTGGGCATAAGCGACTTCACCGCCCGCATCGCGGATGCGAGTCGCCAGAGCTTCAAGGCGATCAAGTCGGCGTGCCCCAAGGATAACGCCCGCCCCACGCTGAGCGAGCAGAAGTGACGTTGCCTCACCAATTCCGCTGCTTGCCCCCGTGATAGCAACGACCTTGTTCTCGATTCCCGACAGAACGTTTTCATTCATTTGTTGTGCCATGATTATTTTCCTTTGTGGAACTTGTGGAACATACTCAGGGCTATTTAATTTTCCTCCCCAAGAAGTCCTGAAATGAAAACAAAGGGATCAGTACCTGTTAAAGTGATGATACTCAAAACGTCACGCGCACGAGGACTGATCTTACAATGAACTATACCTGGAATATAGCAGCCTTGACGATCTCCGTTCGCTATGTTAGCATCAGTATACTATGTCTCGTTCAGGTGCTACTCTCACTATGCTTTTAATTGGCGGCTTTCGTTCACTGGTGGACGCCGCGCAAGTTGAGCTTGCCGCCCACGGCTACGAGGATGTTCGTCCCGTTCACGACTTCGCAATTCGGGCCATTGCCTCGGGTGCCGACAACGCTTCAGAGCTAGGCCGGCGTCTAGCGGTCTCAAAACAAGCGGCGGCGAAAACCATTGGGGTCCTTCAAAAGCGCGGATACGTTGTGCGTGAAGTAGATCCAGTAGACGCTCGCCGCAAACGCCTTCGTGTCACCGCACGCGGGTTCGACATGCTGCGAGAAGCTGAAGAGATCTTTGATGAGTTACGCAATCAATGGGCTCGGCAGATCGGTACCACCCAGCTCGAGGAAATAGAGAAACACCTGGCGGAGCTGGTTGGCACTGATCCCATTCGCCTCGATACCTCAGGGTGGCTTGCACGAGACCTCGGCGAGTAGGTCTAGCGTGTAAAACTTTTGACTCAGGACTTATGGCTGAGGGTGAAAGGCTCGAACCAATGTATAAGAATTTCGCCGTCTTTTATCGCTAGCTTTGTGCTTGAATAATTTGTAATAAATGTCTGGGGGTCGAGTAGTAATGGATACTGTTGCTTCATTCATTTGACTTCCATTTTGGCTGACTGTTCAAGCTCAATCTGAGAAGGTCTACTTCAAACTCAACCCTGCTCTCACTGCCGCTTCATCGCGCTGTAACCCTTTCGCAAAGCTGATTAATTCTTCAATCCCACTGTTTTGAACCTCCTTGAACCACGGCGTCAATCCTCGATCCGTCTGCTCATAAAGCAAATGAACGAACGCCTGCCTGAGGCGATAGAGGACAGCAAAAGGATGGCTCGGTTGCATATCGCTGTTCGATCAGCCATTACGCTGAAGCCTGCTCTGCTGAGGCAGTACGCGCCTCAGCAGAGCAGGCTCCTACTATCATCGGTATGGAAGCCGACGACAGAGGGGAGTTGCTACTAATACCCGGCTGAGACGATATTGGCCTGGACCGCATTGTCCGCCGCATCGGTCGGGTAGCCCGTTGTCATCACCCCTTCGAAGAAGGTTCCGACCGAGCCATTGCTGTTGTCGCCACCGGTTCCCAGGACAATGGCCCCTTCCTGGTGCATGGGCGAATAGCCACCCCGATTCGGCTCCGCGCCGTTGTACCAGGTGGTCAGGGCACCCGATTGCGCGTTGCCCCCCTTGATGGCGTATCTGTTCTGCCCATTGTTCTTGACGAGGGCCGTGACGAACGCGCTGTGATTGCCCTTATTATTGAGATCGGACCCATTTCCTCCGGCAAAGAGTCCATTTTCCAGATCGGCCTGCACCCAGGGACCGGATCCTGAACAGGGCCTGAACCAGCACTCGGTGCTGAAGTTGACCGAGTCCATATGGCCGCTCCCGTTGGCTCTGTTATTGGTCTCGGCGTTGCCGTAGTCGAAGCAGCACTTGTTGTTGACATGAGTACTGCTGGTCACCATGTACATCCCCTCCGGGGCACCATTCTTTGCCACTCCCGAGGTGGAGTTGTCCCGATAGCCCACACCAGCTGTCACGTAGAGTCCATAGACCTTATGCCCTCCGACCGTGAGTGGGAGCGCTGCTGCGTTGGCACCGTGATCCTGGACACCGTGCTGGCCTGGTCCCTCGATGGTGAGGTTGTTATGCCTCGCAGACTGATCGTAGATCACTGTGATAATACATGAGGTGCCAGCACAGAACTTGTCTTGCGCGGCGGCGTTGGCGTAGCCTCCCGCCGTGAGGGTTCTGATGATGGTGGTCTTCGAATCCGACGCTCGCTTGACCTGGTACAGCGGTCCGTTGTAGGCCGAGAACAGCGCTCGCACCGTGCTATGGGCGGCGACACAGGGGGTGCCAGCGGCGGCATAAATATCGCAGGGCCGCGATCCGGCGGCCTGGGTCTGGATGCCAGAAACGCTGAACGCACCGATAACAATAGCCGCAACGGCAATAAGTGCCAGTACGGATCTCCAGCGGCGAGAGCTGAGAAATTGAGGGTATGAAGAAAATCGTTTCACGTCCTTGTGTCCTTTCCACTATCTGGAAACAGTACAACTCCTATCATAATCAGCAGATCAGCTGTTCTCACAATAGAGGCTGTACGAAAAGTCAGGCAGGATGTTTCCCCCTGTATTTGACGAATACCTTTTCATTGTGTGGAAACCTTGACAGGATGCGGTTGATTTTGCAATTCCTCGCCTGGGAAGACGGAGCCTCTTCCTTGATCAGTTCCCTAGAAAGCAGCCTGAGAAGCCTGAACAGGAAAAATGCGCTCGCCAGGAGACCTGCTAAACCGTCAACAACGTGCATTCCATCATTTCCACCAGGGGATGTTCATCCCTCTTTGCCTCTTAAAGTGTAAGCGTTTGCAAACACTACGAAAGATATACTCTATTTGTACCAATGTTGTCAATCCTCTTTACAAAAACGTCGCACAATGGCTTTTTTTACCTTCTATTGAGAGAGATTTATGCGGCCAAACGACAAAAAGCCTGAACAGTTGGGAGAAGTAACTCCTCAACTCTCCTCGCCACCTGCGGTGGCTCGCCTCATCAGCGACGTATTCAGCACATTGATAACTACACTGCTTAATTCTTGCCATCCGGTTCACGCAGCTCGAAAACTTCAACAGAATTACGCAACGCTTCAACCAGATGGGCCAGAGCCTCCACATTCCACGTTGCCTCACGTGCCTGCCTATTTACTTGCTGCGCAGAACTGGAGATATTCTGTACCATATGCTCAACTGAACTGAATGCTTGCAATTGCTGCGATGTCATCTGATTAATGCTTGAGATTTCTTCGCCCTGGCGTTCAATAGAAGAGAAAATAGTCTCCAGAGAGCCTCCTGCATTTAGAATGAGCAACGTACCGACAGAACATTTTTGCTCTGTTTCGAGTAGCGCAATCGAGGTCTGAAGAATCTCCTCACGCACAGCGAGCACAATCTGTGAGATTGAACTGACCTGACTCTCTACCCGTTCTGCCAGGCGCTGAATATCAGCAGCGACAGCACTAAAGCCCTTACCATTTTCACCCACGATTGCAGCCTGAGATGCTGCACTGTAAGCAAAGGAATTTGTTTGTTGAGCAATATTTGAAAGCACACTTAGAATATTGTTAATTTCGCGCGAATGCTCATCAAGCGTTTTGACCTTTATGAGCCGTTTCCTGCATATTTTTGTGCATGTTCTGCATCGCCTCAGCCGACTTTTTTACTGCAATGCGGCCTCTACGGATGATCAGTTGCTCCTCTTCTGAAGCATTGGAGAGCATAGTGGCTCTACTAGCTACCTGGCGGCTAGACTGTGCCATCGTCATCAGCTCTATTTTCGCCTGATTGATATGTTTCAACTGTACATCACTGGTTTTCACAATTTGCGACATACTATGAAAGATAAACTCTGTCGAATGATGGACTGCATGGGCCGATATCTTGATACGCTCCACCAGACCACTGAGTTCCTTTACCATGATAGTTGAAGGATTTCGCCAGTATACCTAATGGGGTAGTTGTGACCTGGGCCTGTACACGCAGGTTTCCTGCACCTATACTACTCACTTCGCTGACGAGTTGGTCGATCCAACTCTGCAAAGCTTCACGTTGACCTTGCGTCTCCTGAATAAGGTGCACGATGCTATCTACCATAGTATTTATCGAGCTAGCAACCAGAGCAATTTCATCACTCCCGGTAACCTGCACCCGCGCACTGGTATCCCCCTGGCTGATGCGCCTCGTCAAAAAGGCCAGTTGTCGCAGCGGACGCACAATGGTAAAGTTTGTGGCGTAGCCAATGGTTCCCACGACGAGAAATATACAGGCAATCGCAATGATAGTAGCTATCAGCAACCCGTTCACCTGTCCAGGGCTTACTTTGGCAACGTCGTCTCCCATCGTTTCCGTCAAGTCACGATCTGCTTCCAGTCACGTTCCAATGCAATATAGTGGGTATTGACGGATGGTAATGGCCCTTGATCCACCGCCGGGGCAGAAGATTGCAAAGCCTGTAGATCTTGCGTTAACGCTTGAACATAACCCTGCCACTCCTGCTTCGCTACCCGATCAAAAGCCTGCTGCTGATTCATTGCAATAGACGCGAAGTCATTGGTTCCTGTGAGCAGGCTCCTCACACTCACCATGTTAGCTGAACTTGCAATGAGATAATTTTGCAGGTACTTACCAAGCTGCTGATCAAAGCTGGAGCGCAACATGCCAATCTCGCTATCCAGATTCTGCTCCATGTTGCTGATGTTCGTATCCTGCTTACCAAGACCATTCCTGACCACGAATCGTTCAGCATGCAATGAGATAAGATCAGCATTCAGATGCTGGAGATCTGCCAGTTGTGTTGTTGCAAGCTTGACCGCATCTGTACTTATCTGGACCGCCTGGCTGCGTACACTGAACTCCCGAATATAGTTCACACCCAATAATGCAATAATGATACCGGGAATGATAGCTACAGCAACTGACGCGAAAAAAAGGCGGTAGAAGATAGAGGTATTGGCAGTCCACTTCGTTATGTTCATTATGACTTGCTCTCCTTGCATCACTCTGTCACTTATACCTGGTGCAGATGAAGTGCTACAATCTCGCTATCAGGATAGATATAAGGCGATGGGACTGCATAGGGATCTTGCGGCGTCGGCCAGCCCACAAAGCGTGTCGTTGTATATTCATACCAGTCTACATTGTATATAAGCGGAATGGCCGGCACCTGCTCCACCATGATCTTTTGCAAACCATTCAGTGCCTGTTGTTGCACTGAAGAACTATTCGATTCCGCAAACTGTGTCAGCAACTGATTGGTAGCAGCGTCGTTCCAGCGTTCCCAGTTTGATGAAGCGACTTTCCCAACAGGTGCTGAGTTTGCGCTGGCAAGCAAACTGTTATAGAGATAGTAAGGCGAAGGGCCATTACTAGTCCACGAGATAGCGGCGCTATATGAACCATTTTCTAGAGCAGTCAGATAATCAGTATATGCCACGTGATTGACCGTCACAGCAATACCAATATTCTTGAGATCCTCCGCAATATAGCGGCAATCATTCTCCCAATCTGTCCAGCCAGAGACAACGTTCAGAGTGAAGGCCAGGGGCCGCCCCTGCTCATCAACATACATACCATCATTTCCACGCGTAAAACCAGCGCTAGCCAACAGAGTCATAGCTCTGGTAGCATCAACATGGATGGAGAGATTTGCATATTGTGGGTTAAGATATGACTGATCCGATGGAAGAACCAGACCAGTTGGACTCGCCGGAGGTTCAAACCCCGTTTCTCCCTGTAAAAAGAGGCGCTGACGATCAATCGCCAGACTAATGGCCTTGCGTACAGCAAGAATGTTAAAAGGGAAACTCGTGAGATTTATATAGAGCATAACGTCCTTCACAGGGGGGAACCAGTAATGATGGTGAGCAGGGTCGCGATTGACGAAGTTCGTTTGCAGCTTCGCGCTATAAATCACCATTCCAATCAATCGATCCTTGAGCCAGAATCAAGTCGGCACTGGAATTCGATTCGTAGGCAGGATAGCGTAATTCGTCGATGTAAGGTTTACCCGCTTGCCAGTAATGAGGATTACGAGCAAGCACATAGAGGGCTGGATCAAAGGATTTCAGCATGAATGGTCCTGTACCTACGGGATTAAGGACAGGATCATTGACCGGATCCTTGATATGCTGCCAGATGTGATGCGGGACGATATAGGTCTGACCAGCAATATACCATAACTCTGGAACAGAGGGATGGTAGAACTGGATAACGACGGTCTGTGCATTCGGACCCGTCACATTTTTGATAAAATGTGATATTCCAGATGTATCCAACTGACGATACTGATGAAGTAAATTCAGCGTGTAGACAACATCATCGCTGGTAAATGGCTGACCATCGGACCATTTGATGCCTGTACGCAAGGTAAAAGTCAGGCGTGTGAGATCAGATGACCAGGTATAGTTAGTGGCAGAGCCAGGGAGTCGTTGTTTTTTTTAACTGATTGAAGACCAGCAACGTTTCATAAATCATACCCAGAGTTCCACTACGCGCATTAATTGGCTGGAGAGGATTGAAGTTGCGGTCGAACAGGCCATATGGTCCAGGCATAACCGAGACCGAACCGCCATATTTGATACCATTGACAGCGGTACCATCTCCTGAAGCAGTAGTCGTAGCGCAGGCAGGAAGTAGAACAGAGTGCCAGACAGAAAATAATGATTTTTAAGTGCCGAGGATATGCAAGCATTAAGTGTCTATGTACAGTCATAATATAGCCTCCTACTAACGTAGATCTGGATGCGACTTTGTATCTCCTTTAGAGGGGAAAGGCGTACGAGCAGAGAATACATGTCCAGGAGACGACATATAACGTTCACCATGCTGCGCCTTTCGTACAGAAGGAAAATCAGCCATCCTATTTTCGCGTGGAGTAACGGGAGAAACGCTTCTTGTGTCATACAGATCGTTACGCAACTTAAAAACCACCACTGAAAGGCGCAACTGCTCAACCAGCCATATAAGCTGTTGCAAGTGAGATGCGGCATCATTCATATGTGCATTATTGGCTCTGCGTGGTATCAGCAGTTGCATGCATACTACGCACAACCATGTTAGCAGAGTATAACTGTTTACCCGCTAACTCGTTAATATTGACAGCCTCCTTTGCCTGACGTTCAACCACATCAAAGATAACCATAGTGCCCCCTCCACATCTTTGATAGCACTGGTACCAGCAACCGCTTCGCGCTCGGTATGCTGCATTGAGGCTGTGACCTCAGCAATATCTTCACGTACACTACGAACAATACGTGTGATCACCGTTGTTTGACTTTTTGTTTCCTCAGCCAATTTACGAATACTAGAAGCAAGTACGCCGAAACCCCGGCCATACTCACCGGAGGTAGCAGACTGAATAGCAGAGTCCAGCGCCAGGCGATTCGTCTGATAAGCTATACCAGAAATAACCTCGACAATGTTGTTGATTTCCTGTGAAACCTCACTGAGTATCTGCACTTTTCTACCCGTAATCTGTATATTTTGATTGATGCTATTAATTTCATCAAAAGCTCGTACTATCTCCTGACGTCCCCCTGATGCACTCTGGTGAGCATCAGAGCAATACTATACAGGCTTTGTGCATGATTGGCGACTCCACGACTGGCCCCGGCCATCTGCTCAACGTCAGCATTGAGCAGGACGATCTGGTGCAACTGCGCATCACCGACCTTCACTAAATAAGAGTTCTGTTCAAGCATGGCACCAGTTGAACGCTCGACATCAAGCGCATCTTTTTTGACTCGTACTACCAGCCCTCCCAATTCATCAATCATGCGATTAAAAGAGCCAGCAAGGGTACCGAGCGTATCCCTTGTGACCTCCGCATGCATACGCAGATCACCTTCACCAATACCCTTCACCTCATCAACTCAACTTCTCCACGCGTTGACTGAGATAGTCACGCCTGGCACGCGATTCTTGCATGAGTCGCACGATATGATCAAGCATTGCATTCATGGAAGCCGCAACTCGTGCAATTTCATCATTCCCTTGCTGGTTTGAACGTGCACTCGTCTCGCCGCCAATAATACGTCTTGTCAAAGCTACCAGTTGATATAATGGGCGCGTTATCGTCTGGTTGACGAGAAAACCAATGGCGAACACAACAAGCATTGAGATGAAAACAGCAAGAATAGTTCCTATTATGATCGGATTGATCTGCGAAGGGCCAACTTTGACCACCTCTGTGTTTACTTGCTCCGCCACAGCAACGATTTTCTGCCAGCTCTGCAACACTGGAATATAGAGTGCATCAGCTTTTTGTAAGAGTGTAGCTGCATGCGTCAGAGGAAGCTGAGTATCCAGACCAATCAGCAAGCTATCTTGAGCAACCTTGTATTGAGGCCACTGGTGCAACAGATAGTATCAAGAAGTTGCTGTTGCTGGGAGATAAGGAGCGTATGAGGATCGTTATTTAACAATAGAGTGCGAATGTCTGCTGCGCTATCAGAGGTCGCAAGCTGATACTTCTGTTGATATTGCACGCTCTCAACATCAAAGTTCCCCTCAATGTTCAACACCTGAAAAATTACTTGTTGTTCAGATTGAAATGAGTGCGAATTCGTAATATGACTCGTAATGCCCGGCAACAGAGCCACGAGCAGAGCATGCATACTTTGCAAGTTCGCCAGCTCATCCGTAGTAATTTTAATCGCCTGATTACTCGTCTGTACCGCTCGTCCACTAGCTTGCAGAGTCCCAAAATATGAAATGCTTAACACTCCAATAACGATGATGGGAATAATAGTAGCCCACGCAAAAATCAAAAACAAGCGTATAAAAAGTGGAACGCTTCTTGTCCATTTAAACATGCAGAACCTCCTTGTGCTGCTTTTCATTGAAGAAGAGAGGTCACATTGTCAACATTTCTCCTAAATACCGCATCGCAGTGACAATATAATATAAATGATAGAATTCTGCTTGCTTTTTTTAACATATATTGTTTCCAGTGTCAAATAAAATATAGTGACTGACCAAAAACTGGAGAAACTTGATAGCATTCAACATTACTCCCCATGTTCGTTAGACCGGGGAACTGACACCAGGTGGACTCATCGCCCACAGGATGCGCAACGTGTACGACTTTGCGTCATCGTCACTCCCAGCGGGATAGCCTCATCAAAACTGCTCTCGATATTTGTGTTTTCGTCTTTCCGCTGGTTTCAAAGAGTGACTGGGGAAGGAACTATCACTTCTGGCTCTTTGTAAAAACGATGACCAACAGAGACTTTTCCAGAGGATGATGCAATGATCTTTTTGTACATGGCGGTGTACTTCTGGGTCATGGTACGAACGGTGAAATGCTGCTCCACATGAGCACGTATTTCACTGCGATCAAGTTCGTCAACACGAGCAATGATGTGTGCCATCTCGTTGACATTGTGCACCAGAAAGCCGCTTTTTCCATGGATGACAATTTCTGGTGCAGCTCCACGATGAAATGCAATAACCGGACAGCCCACCGCCATCGCCTCAATCATCACCATCCCGAATGGTTCCTCCCACTGAATCGGGTTGAGCAACCCACGAGCACGGCTAAGCAGATTAATCTTCTGCTTCATATTCACTGGACCAATATAAGTGATCTGCTGCTTATCGATATGGGGTTTGATCTCCTGCTCAAAGTAGTCAACAGATGCCTGCACATGCTGATCAATGGTCCCAGCCAGGATCAGTGGTACATGGCTTTCTTTGCTGCTGCAATAGCAAGATGAGGGCCTTTCTCAGGCACGAAACGGCCTAACCACACAAAGAATGGTTCCGGTTGCTTCACCGATGGTTGAAAATTCGTCAATGGCAATCCATGATGGATCACCCCGACAATGTTGAGGGGAAAGGCGTTTCGGTTCGTGCATGTTCGCTCATGACGACCATCGGAACGGATGATGCCCACTCCATGTACATCTCATCGGCAAGTCCCTGTCCATGCTTGCACATGGTCAAAAGGAAAGTGACTGTGGAGGGTCATTAAATAAGGAGTCATAAGATGAGCCATAAGCGGGAAGAGATACATATCCGCACTGGAAGAAAGATGTGTATGCACGATGTCAAAATCATGATCTTTGATATATTCTACAGCTTTGTGGAGATGATAATACGCCTTGAGATGGCCTTGCCAGGGAACACCATCATCAATGAGTGAGTAGGGAAAAAAGGAAATGAGTCGTGCTGATGTTCTGGCATCACCAGGGGCGAACAAGTCACATCATGGCCCTGTGCCACTTGTTCCTCAATGAGATTGTACAGCACAATCTCTGTTCCACCATAGTTCTTCGGAGGAATAGTAATCCAGGGCGGAGCGATATGCGCTATTTTCATGTAAATCCTTTTAAAACTTCTTGTTAAAAAATTTGGAATTCCGTTTTTTCTCCTAAAGCTTATTCAGTGCAATTCGAACATCGTCAACCATTTCTGGAGTAAGATTGTTGTTGACGCGAGCACTGTCAGCTTTTTGTAAAACAGCATGCCAATTGGCTCTAGAAGGATTATCTTCTTTGATGCTCCTGGCAGTATACTCGTTCGTATAGCGATCTATGCGCATTGCAAGTCGGGCTTGAGTTATCGGGTCATCACTCATGATATTTCATCCATATTTCTCGCTGATCTACACACGTCAATTCTTCTTTTTACGACGATTTCTTCCTTCTCCTTCTGTCTCGTCCATGACATTTAGTGGGGCAGAGATGACTCATGATCTGGCATGTTTGCATGGTGCCGCATGATCTTCATGATTGGCTCTAATATGTCAATGGGAAGATAGTGGTCGAATTCTTCTCAACAGTGATCTCCGGCAGCGTTTGCAGGTAGGCAGTTGTAAGACGGAAGACGGCAAGCAAGACCGCCGTAGAAATTGATCTAGTGGAGAGGTGCTGTGAATGCTATTTTTACAAGAGACATGCTTTAAGGGGATGTAGCTTCTACGAATACGTAACTGCTTTCCTTATTATACAGTATTTATCGGCAAGATGCAAGAAAGAGCGAGAAAGAGGATACTCGAATGTTGCAGAGACTAGATCTGGCTTAAATTAAAATTTTATAATTTATTCTCCTGATTTGATAAATATTTGCATTTATTTAAAAAATAATGTATACTAGGACTAGCTCATAAATCTTCTTATGCGTGCTGTCCTGACAACGATATCACTTGTATGAGCTGGCTCTCAGAGAACATGCTACCAGGAGATCGTGATTTCTGGAAGAGTCATCTTTCCTCTCTGTTTCCTCTTTTCCTCTCTTCGCGTGCACCTGGAGAGTATAAAAAGGGCATCATTCTTAGCTACTCACAATTTTCTATCCTTTCATATTTTAGCTTTGCTTGCTCTGGTTCTCTTATGCACTCTGCCAGTGTGAAATGACACCTGTGAGCAAAGAAACGGAACCTCTCTTTTGATTCCATTTCAGGAGAACATTCTCGTTGCTCCACGGTGTCGATGTAAAAATAGAAGGTGTCTCAGAATCGAGCGCCCAGAAAAGGGGGAGTATCCTTGGATGAACAACGTAGACAAACCCGTGCATTTCAAGCAAGTGGTGAATATCTGATGAGCCATATCGCCGGTGTGATGGATATGGTACAAGACGCCCATGGATTTCAGGATGATGCATTGGACGAAGAGACGCTCATTGACATCGAAGCACAGGTCAAATCTATTGCAGAAGGACTGATCGATCAAGCGCAAGAGCAACGTGTAGGAGTACTCTTAACAAAGAAAACTCCTCCATTGTACATGCAGAGACCAGCAGATTAGAAGAATGCTGATCGTTCCAGATAAAGAAAGAGAATGAATATGAAAAATGAAGATTACTTAAAACAGAAAAATATTCCTCTCCAGACGGAGACCTATCGTGAATTACTGGAGGTCCTTGAAAGCTACGGCGAGAACCACTGGTGGGTGTCAGAGGATCCGCGCGTGCGTGCCTATTATCAAACGTTGGATGAGAGTCGTTCACTCATTCTTCCCTATCGGCAATATGTCACTGATCTTACGATCTTGTTCGGGCGAGAGGTTCATCTCTCTGAAATAAGGATGAGCAATAGAACGACGCTGAGACAGGAAGCAGAGCAAGTCTGGAAGATTGCTACATTTGTGTAGGATGAACCCTTCATGCAAGTTGTCATTCTTGACTATAGAAGTAAAGATGAGAGAATCAGAAAGTGAAATAGAGTATGCCTTATCAAAATCCTTTTGATGTCCTTTCTTCAGGAAAAGCAACCTGGAATAGATGGCGGTTGGCTTATGCTGATGTACAGGGGTATGAGCCAGACCTTCACGTGGCTCAACTCCGTGAAGCCGATCTGCACACAGCAGACCTGCATCGGGCGGATCTTACTGAAGCGAACCTGCAAGAGGCGGATCTACAAGAAGCAAATTTGCAAGAAGCGGACCTGCGCCATGCCGATTTAAGGAATGCCAACCTGAGTCATGCCAATCTCTGGCATGCAAACTTATGTGGGGCCGATCTACGTAACACCAACCTCTCTTTCGCAAATCTGGAGGGGCAGAACTTGACCACACAGATTTCCGTGGAGCCAATCTCCATGACGCGAATCTGACGAAAACTCTTCTTCTGCATACTGCATACTTCGATGAAATACCAGCGATCAGTGAAGACATCGCTGAAGCAGATCGCAAAAAACGGGGAGATGCACAAAAACAAAAACGAGAGCGCGTTGCCGATCTTCATCTCCCGGCTGCCTAGCTCAGCGCTTTGTCGTCAGAATCAGGTCGAGTGTGGCTCTACATCACCTCGACCATTTAAAATAAATGACTGCAAAATAGGATGCTGGCTGTTTTTGTGGTTCTAGTGTTCTCATGCTGGACTCCTTATTTATTAAGTAGTACGAGCCGATAAATCGCTCTTCAAGAGTTTGTAGAAGGCGGGATAGTCGATTTTGGCATTGTGACGCTTATCCACAGGGAGATGTTTGTAGATGCGGATGGCATCGAAGTTAGCCCAGGCCACTGACTGGCTAATTGCTTGTAGATCTGGGGATGGGGCATGCTTCTCAAGCTCAAGGGCCAGAATGCGCTGTTCATGAAAGGCGGCGGTGGCAGAACGTCGTATGGATGGATGAGAGGAAATGGCGCACTCGACGGTAAATGGGTAGAGCGTGCCATGTTGATCTTTGATGCGTGCCACACAACGACCAAGGAGCCAGAGGCGGCCCTGAGCATCGAGGTAGCCCATATCGCCAGTACGATGCCAGATTGTGTTATCAACGCGAAATTTCGTCTCCTCATCGCCATGCCCGTTGACATAGCCAGGAAGCACATGTCCGCCACTCACGACGATTTCACCTGCGGTATAAGTCGGCATACAGGCTGCATCGAATGCGGATGTGGTATAGGATTGCAGCGCCTGTCCCCACTGATAGTACAAGATGCGCAAGCTGATTTCTGATGTCGGCATGCCTACAAGCAAGCCTTTGCCCGAACGCATCGCGGAGAGATCCTCTGAGCACAGAGAGCCGCGTGCAATGTGAGCGATAGGTTCGGCCTCAGTGGAGCCGTAGACAGCGACAATCTCAGCCTGGGGAGTAGCTTTTTGGAGGAGATCGAGGAGGCGTGGAAAGACAGGGGCACCCCCTGCATAGATGCTGCGCAGATGCGGGATCTGGCGATTATGTTGCTGGCAGTAGGCGATGATGCATTCCCAGAATGCTGGTGATGCTCCGGCGCGATTCGGTTGATAACGCTCGATTTGCGCAATGATTGGTGCAGGTTTGATGCTACCGGGTTTGCGCAGATTGCCGGATGCGATGAGGCTGGTTACGCCTGACGCTAGATTAGCCAGCACGAAGATGGGGAGTGTGGTCAGGTTCACCTCCCCAGCCTGACCACCGAAGTGTTGCTTGAGCACGTTATGTTGAGTCAACAAGAAGCCGTGGGTGCGCAAAGCTGCTTTGGGCTCTCCGGTGCTGCCGCTGGTGAAGGTCAGTAGCGCGGGTGCCTCCGGGCCAGACGCATAAATTTCCAGGTTGGGCTGGAGTTGAGCCAGGCTTGACCAGGGAATTGCACCTGGGAGATGGGCACCAATGACAAATTTGCGCGGAATGCGTCGTAGCGTGGGCGAGAAGAGGCGCAGGAGATGTGCTTTGGGACTCCCAATAAAGGCTTTGGGCGGAATGAGTGAGCAGCAACGCTCGATATGCTCAACGCCCTGTGCCGGGTCGATAAACATAGCAACCAGCCCCAGGCGGAAAAGAGCGATGAGGGCAACATAAAGCTCGGTTGACATCGGTTGAAAAACGAGAACCTTATCGCCGGACCGCAGACCCGCCTGACATAAGAGAGTTGCAGCCCGTGTCACCTGCTGTTGCAAAGCATCAAAGGTAGTGACGCGATCATGACCGCCAAAGGTGTCAATGATGGCGGGAGCGGTGGGTCGTGACTGAGCCTGCTCCTGCAAAATGGTGGCTAAATTCATACTTTTGTCTCCAGATTCTGCGCGAAGAGCGTATAACGACGAATGATCTGTGTGCCACGTGTCTGACTCATCGTGTGCGAAATGTTCGCCTCATACATGAGCGCGTGGATTGAGCGCCGATACCCCAGATCATAGGCAACTGTACCAAGGCGTTCCGAGAGCAGGGTACTCAAGCCCTTGCCGCGATAAGCAGGATGAACAGCGAGCGTTTTGAGAACGAGCATATCAATCTCTTCTCCTCGCTGGGCCTGGAGCCAGTTGGGAACGGCAAAGACGAAGCCGACGAGGAGCTTCTCGCGCTCGGCGAGGAGAACCAGCTCCGGTTGGATATAGGGACACAGACCCCGGTTCATTTCCAGGAAATCCTCTTCACTGATCGGGCTGGCGAGGAAATTGTCGCGGAAACTGCTTGCCACGAGGGGATAAATATTGCGCAACTCATCCTCAAAGGAATCCATATCGAGATGGCGCAAGACGACCCCTTCCGCAGCCAACTGGCCCTCCAGAACGGAAATGCGTGCATCTTCTCTCCCAAAGCCAACGTGCATGGTGGAGTAATAGTGCGCCAGGGGAGTGAAGCCGCTGGCGGTGAAATGCTCGGGCCAGTCATCGGGATTATCAGGCTCCAGAAAGAAAGGCGGCTCCGTACCACGCTCGCTCAGCAGCCGATAGCGCCGCTCGGTACTCCCATCCATCGGCCCCACCGCTAGCGTGCAGCCCTGGCTTGCCAGTTCCTTACAGGCGTGTTGCAACAGAGAGATGGCTGCAGCAATATCACACGCAGCATAATGACCGATGAGACCAATGCGCTGATCAGGAAACTGGGGAACGCTCTTCCACCAGAGAGAGCAGCGTGCCTGGATGCCCTCGTCTCCCTCAAGAATCCAGTGTGCATCGGCTTGTGAGCGCTCCAATATTTTTGGGGTGAGCGTGGAAAGGCCATTGAGTTCGCAGAAGCGTGCTTGCTCGTTTGCAGTCTCGACAGGTCGTACGGTTAACATGGCGTCTCCTCATTTTTGCCTACAGAGCGTGATCTGACAAACAGGGGGGCACTTGCCAGGAGAGAAAGAACTACAGCCAGATCTAACAAGAGAATTTGGATAGGGAGTTGGAATACCAGCATGAGCAGAAAGTAGCTGGAGAGAGGTATCAAGAGATTATCCAGCCCATTCCAGGAGATGGCCTCCACTAGCATGACCAGTAGAGCGACCAGAGCCGCGATGAGCATATCCTCGATGCGATCTGTGTTGGTGAAGAGGAGCAAAGGAACACAGATGCAGAAAAAGGCGACGAGAAAGAACGCCGCCGAACCTTCGATACTTTTCTGCCCTTTGATGGTCAGATAGTGCAAGCGTCCATAGTGGTTTCCAATGATGGCCGCCATCGGGTCAGCCAGCGTCAAGATAAGGACCGGGATAATGAATAGGAGGGGATGATTGCCCACGATCACAAAAAGCAGGCAGACGCTGAATGGGAAGTAGATCTCACCGAACGATTTGCGATCTATGCGATAAAGGACAGTATCGAGGTTGCCTTTAAAAGTACGAATATATTTGAGTGCCAGCAGAGATGGGATAGTAATCAGCGCGAGCAAGATGATAGGCCAGGAGTTCGTAAAAACCCAGGGGAAGGTCAGGGTGGTCAGACCTCCGCCAATATGGAAAAGTTTGCGCGATGCCTCTGGCGCGAGTGGATACCTGCGCTGATAGAGAGTGAGGCCAGCCATCAAGCTGGCGAGCATGGCCAGTTCGAGCGCGATGCTCAGCCACATATTGATATGCAATGGATAAATCATTTTTGGATCTCCTCGATAATAAATGCGCTATAAAAGCAGGCTTTGTCTCTTTGATGCAGGGACTGTGCAAGTCGGGCATGGGAGCGTAGAGATGATGCGAGCGCAGCGGGACGGCTACGTGGGACAAGCATATTCCAATAGGCGAGGCGTCCAGCGGGACGTCCAACGCGCACCAGTTGCTCAAGCAGGCGGATATAATTTTCTTCAGACATGTACTCAAAGACATCGCTGAGATTGAAGTGATCAATGCTGCTCTGGTCAGCGCTGCTAAGGAAATCCTCCAGGGAGGAGCGCCGCCATTCGAGCCTGTCGAGATTGGCACGAATAGCCTCAAAGTTCTCGGCACGCAGAGCGTAGGGCAGGGCCGTGGTATGGTGACCTGTGAGGATCCATTGGATATAAGGGTTTTGGACAGGATTGACTTCGGTGAGTCCCTGACGAACACGGGCGAGGAGGCGATCAGCGACGCTCCCCTCGACGTACTGGAAAAAGCGTGGATCGCGTCCTTTGCACCCCAGGACAGCACGTGAGAAGAAGAGATGGAACATGGCTCGCCAGCGCCACGTATCCCATTGTTGCTCATAGAAGACGTGGCGTTCTTTGTGTGTACCGCCATGCAAGAGACAGGCAATGGATGCATGTGAGTGGACCAGTGGAAGCACACTCTGACGAAAGAGTGCGAAGTAGCGCTCGAACTTGCCCGCACCACCGATACCCGCAGCAATCTCGCTATTCCGCGCATCCCAGAAGCGCCTGACCTCCCATGTGAGCTGGTTGCGACACCGACGATAGAGGTCGGCACGCCGCGTGCTCGGCCTTGACCCCATTAATTCCAGCAACTCCCCGTGGGCCAGCGTGCGATAAGCCGCGACGCGTAGCTCCAGGCAGGCGAGTTGGGCCGCACTCATGTCCAGCGCGATCACGCGTGCGGGCTGTTTGCTGAGAAGCGCTAGAGTGTTGTCACCTGCCGAAGCAATGGAAAGACAGGTATCGCCGGGCTGCACATCGAGTCCCTCAAGCAGAATGTCAGCATCTTCCCAACACTGGGCGTAACGAATCCCCGAGAAATCGGCCTGTACGGCGATCTCACTTCTACTGGTGAGAGAGGCGTCCTTAACTGGCACAGGAAAAGGTTTAGAGGCGTTGGACGCAATATCGTTGGAGATTTGTGTTATGTCAGGCATGATAGGCCTCCTTTGTGGACGGAGCGAGCTTGCTAACCAGACCGCTGCTGCCATCCAGTTCGACTTGATCGCCATCGTGTAGCCAGCGTGTGGCACCATTGAGGGCGACAACGGTTGGAATGCCCATTTCGCGTGCCACGATCGCGGAATGCGAAAGCAGGCTCCCATGTTCGACAATTACAGCGGCAGCGGCGGGAAAAAGCATGATCCAGCCGGGATCAGTGCGGCTCGCTACGAGAATTTCCCCTGGCCTAATCTCCGCTCCCCTGGGATCGGTGATGACGCGCACCGGGCCGCACACAATGCCAGGACAACAGCCAGAGCCTTTGCGGGATTCGCTAGCGGACTCCGACCGCATCGGTCTCCACAGAGCGAAAAGTGTGACCATGATTGACGATCCCGTGTGTCTCGAAACGATCGGTGGGTGCTGTTTGATCAGCGCTTGTCAATGTTTTAAAGTGTGCATATTCGGCCTTGCGTACACTGACCAGCCCAAAGAGATCGGTGGTCGTGGCGCGACCAGTGACGAAACCCAGCGCCTCTTCGACCTCAAGGAAAAAGATGTCCTCTGGCTCCTCAAGCAGATCGAGGGCGTGAAAGTGGTGGCCTAACTTGTTGAAGATGCGTCGTACACGCCCAAAGACGCGTGTGCGCTCGAAACGGAGGTTTTCGCGATCTCGCACACGCATTCTGGCCTGCTTTAGCACCCAGCCAAAGAGTAGGAAGCGCAGTGGGTGATGACGCAGAGTATGCGCTACGCGTTGCTCAGCGCTTTGGCGTGGAGTTTTTTGGAGGGCGGGAGCAGATGAAGCGTCTACGCGGCGAGCGAGGTGACCAATTGAACGCAGGAGGGGGAGCGGATCGTCGCGCAAGGTGGGGCTTTCCAGTTTGAGTTCTTCCAGGCAGCGGTCCGCGAAGGTATCCAGGTAGGATTGATACTCTATCGCAAAAGCTGCCACGGCCTTCATAGCGAGGTGGATCTCGCGCGGTGAGCCACTACAAAGGAGATCTACAAAGGCGGGGTGGGACGCGGCAAGAGTAGCCATAGTGCGCACACGTCGGGCTGGCTCGGCGCTGATAATTCCGCCCTCTCCACTGAGCAGGTCGTTCTGTAACGAGCCGTTGTCGTCGCCGCACCATTTCACGGTGAGTGCACGCAGAGTGCCGTAAAAGATCATGGCGAAGAGGTCGTTGACCAGGGGCGCATCCCAGTGTGTGATCAACTGGCTTTCCAGTGAGCGGTAGAGCGTAACCAGTTCATCTGGGCGCATCTGGCCCAGGTCGGGTCGAGTGTCGGCTGCTGATCCGAGCGCATGGTCGATGCGCTGGTAGAATTGGTGGATCGCATGCGGCAGACGGTAATAGCTGACGAGCAGTGCAAAACAAGAGGCGATGAGCCGGAACTGATCGTGTAAACGTCCGCGCCAGGTAAATTGGCCCATCTCAGCCACAATACTCTCTGGGAGACCCTCTTTGACGCCCATCATCTGCTCCATGAAGCGTCTGTTGGTACGAAATCCGGGCATCAGGGCCAGGAGACGATACCAGTTGAGAAGATTATAGTAGATGCGGCCCTGGATCAGCCCAATCATGTGGCGGAAGGTGTCGTCATGCTGAAGAATGGTAGATTCGGCAGTACCGAGCACGCGGCATATCTGGCGATAGACCTGCTCATAGGCGAAACGAGCAAAAGAAAATGTTAAAGGCGTGGTGACTCCGTTATAACTTTCGGCGATGTTGCTATTATCCCACAGCGCGTATTGCCCATCCGGGTCGGCTCGGGAGGCTAGTGCGGTGATGGGCCGCGATTGTAGGAGGAAGAGTTGACCTTTAGTGATGCCCCATTCGATATCTTGTGGGGAGCCGAAGTGTTGCTCACAGCGCCGCACCAATTCCACCACCTCGCGTATCTGCTCATCCGTAAGGGCAGCTTGTGCAGCCAACTCAGCCGGAACCGGTACAGGATGCACTCCCTCTGTCGATGCAGCATTTTCGTTGGCGATCCTGTGTTTGTGTCGGTGCGCAATGGTTTTGTTGGCAAGCGTGCAAGTGAGAATAGTACCGCTGCGATCAACCGTATAGGTATCTGCGTCGCACTCGCCAGAGACGAGAGCCGTGCCCAGGCCATAGAGGGCGCTGATGATGGCGATACCGCGTTGGCCAGTGACAGGATCTGCGCTGAAGGCCACGCCGGAGATATCAGCATCGATCATCAGTTGCACGAGGACGGCAGGTGGCTCCATAGACATATTCAGGTCGTGCTCTCGTCTGTAAGCAAGCATACGCTCGCTGAAACCTGAGCGCCATACAGCAAGGATAGTCTGTGCAACCTGCTCGGGTGGCACAAAGAGGAAGGTATCGAGCTGTCCAGCGAACGAGTGCCGCGCCCCATCTTCTTCCAGAGCGGACGAGCGGACCGCAACATATTCCCCATGTGGGCAGAGCGTGGCTATGGCCTGCTCCAATTCCTTGACGATGTAGTCAGCGATCTGGACACTTGCCAGGATGGTCTGGATTGTCGTGTTATCGGATCTGGCGCAGGCTGCCGAGAAGACCATGCGCTGCTCAACGGATAGGCTTGCTGTGAATGCGGCTGGAGAGATCACGAACCAGGATGGGATGGGCAGACCTGCGGTATGGAGCGAGGCCAGTGCCGCCGCTTTGCCGCCAACCTGTCCAGGTGCTTCCACTTTATCAGCATGCAGGATATATACACTTTGTTGGCTTTTCTGGATGGCGATCATCGAGTTACCCTTCTTTATAATAATATATTTATGTAGAATGTTTCCTGGTAAACATCAAGTTATTCTCCAGCGCAACAGGAACGCCCACACCTGGAAGGGTGGGAAGCTCCCGCCCTTCCAGGTGTGGGGTGATGTCACATCAGGTGAATGAGGAGTGGCAGGATTCCCAGACTGAGATAGACCAGCAGACTCCACAGGCCGGAAAACGACTCGATCCATTTGCCACGACCCACGAGAGGATGGCGCAGAAAGATCGTAGCGATGACTGCCGCGACCAGCAAGAGTCCACCGAATAAAAGAGCCTCCGGGAGGGCAAAACCAATGCGACTGCCCGCCAGGACAACGCTGACCGCCGTCACGAGGAGTGCACCATACCAGGATACGATAGCTCTTCGGCGTCCCCAGAGAAAACTGTACGTCTCTACCCCCGTCTCCTCATCCTGCGGGGCACGGATCTTGCGCCCGAGCTCCAGGGCAAAACCGTTGCAGAAGCTCACACAGACAATCAAGAGCAGGCCATTAGGAGGAGCGATGCCCGCCACGCGCCAATTGCAGGTCGTACCATAGAGATCGATCAGGGGAATAATCAGCATATGAGTCCACATATAATTGATAGGATGAGCTTTGAGCCACGCCCTGACAAAGAATTCACGCGTCATCAGGCCGAGGTAGAGCCAGACGCCGAGCAGAAAAGGCAGCAGCGCAGGCGAGAGCCAGAGCGCCAGTACAAGTTGGACGACGCCACCAACAATCCCTATGATAGCTAGCTCGCGCAGGCTGATCAGCCCACGTGGGACGGGCCGATAGGGGCGATAGAGTAGATCGTCTTCGCGGTCCTTAAACTCGTCGGCGATGCGCATCTGCAAGAAGAAGATGAAGGCGGTAACAAAGGCTACAATAAGCTCTTTGGGATCGGGAATACGGACATAGCCGCGGACTAATGATGAATAACTGACCATGCAGAAGCTAAACGCAGCGATCAGTAGGCCATGGGCGAAGATCGGGAAGCGCTCACGTTGGTAGATCCAGCAGCGTGCCAGAAGAGAAGATGGGGGAGATGTTTCCCCGTGTTGCGTAGCGATCTCTGGCTTGAGCTGAGGGAGAATAATCTGTTCAGGCATATCAGACCTCCTTCTGTGCCCGGTCGCGAGCCAGGCGCTTGTGTGCGCGGGCAAAATGGTCGGCGCAGAGAGCGGCGACTAGCGAGATCTCGCCGGCCAGGCAAAGTCCCGCGCATACTTCAGCCAGGGCCTGAGCATTGCCAGGTCCGGCCAACTTCAGGATATCAAGGCAGGCATGTTGGCTAGGCAAAGTAGTACCTCCGCCAACGGTGCCGACGATCAGGTTTGGCAATGTTACAGCAGCATAGAGCGAACCATCCTGAGTGAGTTCGAAGCGCGTCACCCCAACTGCTGACTCAGCGACACAGGCGGCATCCTGACCGCAGGCGATGTAGAGCGCAGCAAGTCCATTGGCGAAGTGGCCCTGCGTGCCGATAGTGCCGCTCAAGACCGCACCCAGCGTACCCATGCGACAGAAATCGGCCATGCGTTGCGGGCTGGTATGAAGGCGCTCGCGTACCAATTCAGCTGGGATCAAAACCTCGGCACTCACCCTTTTCCCACGTCCCCTCTGCAAAGATTGCGCAGAAGCTTTTTTATCGCCGGAGAAATTGGCCTCCAGGAAGTGATATTGAGGCTGGATCGGGCTGTGCTGGAGCAGGTAAGAGCAGATAGCCTCGGTGGCGATAGTTACCATATTCTGGCCTGCGGCATCAGCGGTTGTAAAGTTAAAATGGAGATAGAGGTGGTTGCCCTCAATGGTTGCATGCATATCGATGAGCTTACCATAACGCGTCGTCCTATTGGCCTCCTGCTGCAGCGCATCCCATTGCTCGTAGACCCAGCCCAGGAAGCGGCTGCATTCGTCGAGAGTGCGAAAGGCAAAGCCTGGAGCACGCCCGACACCTTCATTGAGAAGCATTGCGCTACAGCCGCCCACCTCTGAAATGAGCTGTGCGCCACGATGATAGGAAGCAACAAGCGCAGCCTCGGTCGTGGCGAGGGGAATGTAGTAGTCACCCTGCGCGAAGACACCCTTGACACGCAGTGGGCCAGCCAGGCCGACCGGGACCTTAACCGTGCCAATGAAATTTTCAATATTACCCTGGAAGCAAGCGATCTGCTCAATAGTCTGGGCATCCATGAGCGCCACATGATTCTCTGCACGATTGGGGACGATGTGCCAACGAACCGCGCTATCTTCCATCAAGGTTTCATTGTTGAAAGGGGCGCGAGATGGGAAATGATCACTATTTGGGGTGAGCGGCTCGTGCTCACCCTGCTGATAAATCGTCATCGCCTTCCTCCTGATATGTGTCAATGCGAATTGGACTTGAGTGGCTTCTCCAATGAGAGTGTCTGGTATCTTGCTGTCCTACGCTTAGTGTAGAAGAGTAGAGGCATGAGCAACAGGGTCAAATGACCCATTTAGCACGACCTCTTGCCTTGAAGATTCCATACATCTGAGTGGGGTAGGCTCAGAAGTCGGGACATGGTGTCCTAATAGCACTTGAAGGGCAGGACATATCCTCTCATTGGAATCAGGACACCGGTCACATCACAAGATGGCTCTGTCTCGGGTATCCTCTAAACAGAGCCAAAGGTACAGGACCTGGCCTTCGAGGCACGCCCTGTAGCTCATTAAACGACAAAGACTATAAGAAGTGGGGAAGGGGAATTGTTTCTGCTACAGAAATATCCCCTTTTGATTTGAAAGGAAGTACAATCCCATGATCTCCATTCCTCTTCATGACCTCCAGCATTTGCTGGTCACCTATGGCTACCTGGCTGTTTTCATCTGTATTGCTCTCGAAAGTACAGGCATCCCGTTTCCCGGTGAGACGATGCTGCTAGTTGCCGCCATTTATGCAGGGACGACACACCACCTTTCTATCCCCCTGGTGATCGGGACCGCCGCCCTCGGTGCCGTTATGGGCGATAATCTTGGTTTCTTTGTGGGCTATGTGTATGGTTCCCGTCTGCTGAGCCGCTATGGTCGCTTTATTCGTCTCGACGAGCGTAAATTGAAACTGGGACAGTACCTCTTCATGAAGCACGGGAGCAAGGTTGTCTTCTTTGGGCGCTTTGTCGCTGTATTACGGGCCTGGGCTGCGTTCCTGGCTGGTACGAATCGGATGCGCTGGTCTAGCTTTCTGCTCTTCAATGTTCTTGGAGGCATCGCGTGGGCCACACTCTTTGGACTGGGAGGCTACTTCCTGGGTGATAACATTCATCGGCTCACAAGGCCGTTCGCCATCATCTCCATCGTGCTGGCTGCATTCTTCCTGATCGCCTCACTGGTCTTCATGCATCACAATGAGCATCGGCTCATAGCAGAGGCAGAACGAGCGCTTCCTGGTCCACTTCACGCGTACCCGTTGAGGGAACAGATACGACGGCAGCATGCTAGCTCGACCGACTCAGCTCAAATAGAGGCGGCTCCAACACAGCCTCCAGGGAACAGGAACACGCTTCACCTCACTAATGAGGCATCAACAGGCTCGGCAGAAACAGAGAAGGAGAATACACATGTATAAGAATCTGACATCAAAGAGTGATCAAGCCACGGCTCAGTCTTTTCCATTCGGGGAGACGCTCTGGCAGTTGTTTCTGCAATACATTAACATCTTCATGAAGCCATCGATAAACACTTTGAACGAAGTAATGGAGACAGCGAGTTGGTGGCTCGTTCTGGTCCAATTTCTGAGCCTTATTATCATCATGGGCACCATTAGCTTCCTGGGGTTGGCCCTTCCATCTGCTACTCTCCATAGTATCGCTACTCTGAGCATCGGCTTTGTCCGACCGTTGGAGTGGTTGCCCTTCCCGCTGAATGAGATCACGCTCGTCTTCGCGAGCTTCTTTATTGGACTGGGTACTGCATATGGGGGTAGTAAGGCGTGTGGTGGACAGGGGACATTTTTAGCCCACTTCTACTGCTTACTGATTTGTACTATCCCGCTGGTGACCGTGAGTGGTGCGTTGCTTTTGATTCCTGCTACTGGCTGGCTCTTACAGGCGCTAGGAGGCATCGTATGCGCGTTGTTCATCTACAGGCTGGTCTTGCATACTATCACGATTATGGCAGTACATCGTTTGAGGGCCGCTCATGCCATAATCATCGTACTCATTCTCCCCATAGCGATCCTTGTCGTGATCGTGTTCGTAGGAGTACTCATGCATGGTGAAGGGATTGGAGATCTTTGTGGTGATTTCTTTGATATAGGGGATGGGATAGGCAATGGGAGACGTTGCAGAAAAGGTGCAAATGACTCTGCAATGAGGTAGAATACAAGCGTTGAACGCAAGCCAGGACTTACATCGGCACAAATACACAAGGAGGAACCTGCTCATGAAGCCTGTATTGAGGCAGATGGAGACAGCGAGTCACAGTACCATAACATCCCTGCATACCCCCTGGCTCATTTTTGTCAGGGGATTGTGGGTGGTTCTGGTGGCTTTCGATGTGAGTGGCACAATCATAAGCTTCCCCATCTTCGCCGTTCGTCTCCGAGAGGTATGTTCCAGGCAGCCGTGTTTGTCGGCGCAACTCACTCCAGAGAGCATCCGTGTGCTTCAGCATCTGGGCATCTCGCTGGGCAGCTATGCCACTCTCTTCCTCATTTTCACCATCCTCCTGGCCATAACCTGCCTTACGATTGCTATGGTGATTTTCTGGCGCAGGTCTGACAACTGGATGGCGCTACTGATTACGTTTGCACTGGTAGGAAGCGGGCTGGGTAATCCGAGCACCTTCGCACTCATCAACTCGCTCTGGCTCATTCCTTCACGCTGCTTGCTCTGCCTTTTGCACACCACGGTCTTTCTCGTGTTCGCCCTTTTTCCCGATGGACGATTTATACCACGCTGGACACGCTGGCTCCTCATCGCGTGGGTTCTGATCGACATCAGCTTCGTCTTTTATGATGCCCCCTTTGGCCTCTCTCATTGGCCCACCCTGCTGGGCGTTGTGGCTGTCATTGGCTTCGTTGGAATGCTCATCTGCCTCCTCGCAGCGCAGATCTACCGCTATCGACGCGTATCAGATCCCATGGAGCGCCAGCAAACCAAGTGGGTTGTCTTCTCCCTGGAAGTCGCCTTCGTCGGACTGATGCGGGGAAGCCAGGGATTGTATGCACTTCCCATTCTCTTTCCAGCCCTCCATCTCTTCACCAACCTCTCTGCACCGCTCCTCTTCTTCCTCAATGTCCTCTTGTTTTTCCCCCTTCCATTTGCCTTTGGTCGCGCCATTTTGCGTCACCGGTTGTGGGATATCGATCTCATTATCAACCGCACCCTGGTCTATGGTATCCTTACCGTCTGCGTCATTGGACTCTATGTGCTAATCCCGGTCTCGCTTGGTAGACTGTTCCAGGCACAGGGGCACCCTATTATTTCGCTCTTTGCAACTGGTTTGATTGCCGTACTTTTTCAGCCACTCAGGAGTCGTCTCCATCGTGCTGTGAACCGCCTGATGTTTGGTGAGCGCGATGAGCCGTACACCGTCCTCTCTCGTCTAGGACAGCGCCTGGAGGCGACGCTTACCCCTGATACCGTCCTGCCCATTCTTGTCGAGACCGTGGCCCAGGCGCTCAAACTGCCTTATGTAGCGATTGGCTTCATACAGAATGGCACATTGATCATTGCCGCATCCTACGGAAGAAAAGAGACGGACGTGTCGCTGCGACTTCCACTGGCCTATCAGACGGAGCAGATAGGGGAGCTTCTCCTGGCGGCACGCAGCCCAGGGGAAGCCTTTACCCCCGCTGACCGCCGCCTGCTCGATGACCTCACCAGACAGGCTGGCATCGCCGCTCATGCAGTGCGCCTCACTGCTGATCTGAAGCACTCACGTGAAAGGCTGGTCACCGCTCGCGAAGAGGAACGCCGCCGTCTGCGCCGCGATCTGCATGATGGCCTTGGTCCCCAACTGGCCAGCCAGATCCTCACCCTTGCTGCGGTACGCAAGTTGCTGCGAGAGGAGCCTGACACAGCTGAAGCCCTCCTTGCCCAGGTCATGGTGCATGCGCAGGATGCCATCAACGATATTCGTCGCCTGGTCTATGCTCTACGTCCACGCACACTCGACGATCTAGGGCTGCTTGCGGCTCTGCGCGAACAATTCGAACAATACCAGGCCAGCGGGATCACGTTCACTCTTGAGGCTCCAGAGCCTCTGCCACCTCTTTCTGCTGCCGTGGAGGTGGCCTGTTACCGCATTGTCCAGGAGGCAGTAACCAATGTCGTGCGCCATGCCAAAGCGACCTCCTGTGCCACTCACCTCAGCGTAGGTGAAGCACTTTGCCTGGAGATTACGGATAACGGCGTGGGCCTGCCACAACCCGCACGAGCGGGTGTGGGGCTCACCTCTATGTCTGAACGAGCTACGGAACTTGGAGGAACCTGCGTGATTGAACCATTACCAGCTGGTGGCACCCGTGTGGGCGTCCGACTGCCACTTTCTTGAGAGGGCGATTTCAACTACGTATTCGACATTGACTGTGCTGGACATGAGAGAAAGGAGTCCTGAAATGGACCGCATTCGCATCCTGATTGCCGATGATCATCCGGTTTTTCGCTTTGGCTTGCGTGCGCTGCTCAATGCAGAACCTACTACCGAGGTGGTGGGGGAGGCCACCACCGGAGACGAGGTCATTCGGCTTGCGGCAGAGCTTTTGCCGCAGATCATCCTGATGGATCTCAATATGCCGGGCACAAACGGCATTGATGCCACCCGTCGTATCCTCGCAACGATGCCACACATGCTCATTCTTGTGCTCACCATGTTCGACGATGACGATTCGGTCTTTGCCGCGATGCGAGTCGGGGCACGAGGCTATCTGCTCAAAGGGGCAGAAGGAGAGGAGACGATCCGGGCACTGCATGCCGTCAGCAGCGGCGAGGCAATCTTTAGCCCGGCCATTGCCCAACGATTGATGCAGTATTTTGGAGCTCCACGACCCCCTGCGCCTGCTCAAACCTTTCCCGAACTGACCGAGCGTGAGCGTGAAGTCCTGATCTTGATCGCACAGGGGTACACCAACCCGGCAATCGCCGAAAAGCTGGTGCTCAGTCCTAAAACGGTACGCAACCACGTCTCCACTATTTTCAGTAAGTTGCAGGTGGTCGGTCGGGCCGAGGCGATCATTCGCGCTCGTGATGCCGGGTTCATGTAAAAGATAACAGTGGTAGGACCACGACAATCACGCAACGTATTAAGAGGAAAGACGCGTCTGGGTAGCCTAAAGTGAATTGGTACGATTTTGATCAACGACGACGGTCACTTTATCATTGAACCATGCAGGAGGAAGGTTCTTTTGACAGATACTTTGACTCAAATTGCAGATGGCAGGCGTCTTACCAGATATGTACACCTGAAATATGACAATGGAGCATGACAAATGAAGCTCGGATATGCCTGTATCAATCTCACCCTGAAACGCACATTCCGCACCTTACGCCTGGCAACACTACAGGCGCAGGGATCGGCGTACTTACAATTGCTCGTCAATGAAAATATGCACCTCCTGACAGATATTTTGCGCTGGAATTGTGAGCAGCAGATCATGATGTATCGCCTTTCGTCGGAGCTCGTGCCGTTCGGCTCTCATGATGCAGTGGACCTGCAAGCGCTCGACTTTCCCCAGCGAGAGGAGATTGCTCACCTGGCACAGGGCATGCGCCTTTCCACCCATCCGGGCCAGTTTACTCTCCCATCAGCTCAGGGCGAGATATGGCAGAAAAGTCAGCGTGACCTGGACTATCACTTGACGTTAATGACGATCCTGGGTATCGACGGCGATATTGTGTTGCATGGAGGAGGCGTCTATGGTGATAGAGCGACAACGACTCAACGTATCAAACACAACCTCCTGAGCTTACCACCACAACTCCTGCGGCATATTCGTCTGGAAAACGATGAGCGTTCATGGTCTGTGCATGACCTGTTGCCCATCTGTGAAGAGATCGGCGTACCCCTGATCGTCGATGGACTTCATCACCAGATAAACGGCGAGGAACCCCTGGCAGACCTGCCCTGGGACAGGATTCTAGCCACCTGGCATGGTCTCACCCCAAAGCTCCACTACTCTGAACAAGATCCCACAAAACGACCGGGAGCTCATAGTCTCTTTGTCGATGCGCAAGCCTTTCGAAAGTTTATTGCCAGCGTTCACATGCCCGATTTTGACGTCATGCTGGAATGTAAAGCGAAGGAGCAGGCGCTCTTGAAACTACGTGAAGACCTCGCTGCACTTCCTCCTGAAGGATCATTTCACTTCACTCCTGGCGGATTTCTGGGAAAATAGCCGCTGCTCCCCAAAGGGCAGAATATATGGTACACTACGGCCAGGACCATCCATTCGAGCGAGGTGCCATCAGTGTCTAGCGAGCTGATTGGTTTTCTTTCGCTCGCACAGATCTCTTGCAACCAACGCAGGAGTTCGCAAAACGGTCTATGGCAGAGTGAGAAGAGGTGAGCTGGCTCATGGAGAAGCAAATGGGAGCGTCGCCAAAACGCAAAGAGGACGTACCGGGTGCAGAAGATACGCCCGGCGTGAGCATTAAGCAAGAGGCACGAATTCTCCAGCAGTTCTTCATGAAGTTCGGCAATGATTGGGTCATGGGCTTTGCATCGGGACTCGCCTTTAACCTGCTGGCTGCTATCTTCCCCATCTTCATCGCGCTCCTCTCCCTCTTTGGATTGATCGTCGGCAGACTAAACCCAGGCGCAAAAGCCACGCTGACTACTACTCTTCAGAACATCTTTCCCCCACCCCTCAATCACCAGAACGTCCTGGAACCCGCTCTGACCGCCATCCACAGGAGTGTTGGCTTTCTAGGTATCGTCGCGGTTGTTATGGGCATCATCGGTGGCTCCGGTCTCTTCGTCTCTCTGGAAGGCTATTTTGACGTCATTTATCACTTGCATCCGCGCAACTTGATTCAGCAATACATGATGGCCATCTCCATGCTCCTGGTCTTTCTGGTTCTCATCCCGGTGATGGTCTTTGCAGGAACGCTTCCAGCCCTGGTGCTCTCCCTGCTGAAAGTGACTCCCCTCAACAGTATCCCGGACATCGGACTCCTCTTTTCTTTCGCAGGCATCTTCACCGGCCTTATCATCTCCTGGGTGTTCTTTCTCGTCATTTACATCGTCGTTCCCCCTCAGCCCATCAGTTTCCGTAACAGTTGGAGAGGAGCTACTGTGGCCGCCATCGCCCTGCAACTCTACCTGGTCCTCTTCCCGCTCTACGTCACCCATTTTCTCGTATCGGATACAGGAACAACCGGCTTTGCGGTCATTCTCCTTTTTTTCTTCTACTACTTTGCGGTCATCCTGCTGCTGGGTGCTGAAGTGAATGCCTTCTTTGCAGAGAATATCCGCGTCACCCCAGATAATGTGGCCGCGATGATTCATAGCCTGACAAGCCACTTGCCTACCAGCGAGGAAGCTGTGCAGCAGCAGGCATCCATCTCCCACAAAGATGAGGAACCCAAGGAGATTCTTCCGCAGGGGAAAGCCGCAGCATTACACCAAGAGGCTCGTCTGGCTTCCGATAAAGCGGTGAAGAACCAGGAAAGATCTGCCACAATGAACTCAGAAGTCACGCAAGAGAAAGCCAGGCCTTCAGGAAAGCCTCGAACACATATGGTTGTAGAGATGCTCACCGTGGCAGTGGTGACTGTGCTGGTCGAGTTTTTCCGTCAGAGACGTGGAAAGTAGAGAGAGTTATCGTCAAAAGCCTTGTTTTCTAACTCCATAGAAAGGGCAGCTACTGGATCTGGCATGGGGTAGAGAGACACGGAAACAGCGAGTCAAAGATCATCCTCTCTCGCCCCCACTGACGATCCCTCGGCTTTCGAGAGCGAGTTGTGAGAAAAACACCCCTTCCATTGAACCATTCAGAAATGACATAACACGATTCTACGTTCCTCGACAATATCGATCTTGCAATGTATAACAAAATACTGAGTTTATTCTTGCGTTCTTAGAATCTATGAAAACGGGGCAAGCTTAGTAAATCAAGCTTGCAGTCTCACATCACGTAGTATGAGCAAAAACATGTTCATACTACGCGATTTTCGGAGGAAGGCCTATTTGTTTAGTTCCACAGCAAACGTGAACGTTGGAAGAGTGCCAGAACGAGTGCGAACAGAATAACATCGACAATAGCCATACAAGCAATAACGATGAGGAGCATCTGTATATCTCCCGACATCGGAATATGGGTAAAAAACGACGTATGTAGTAACAGGGTGACGCTGATACTCAGCCCTACGATCCCATAAGAGATCATTTGCTGGGCCTGCCGTACCGTTGCTGCACGCAGTGATACGAGTGCACCGACAGTGGTGGCAAACACAGAGACGATCAGGCTCAATAATAGGGCCATGAGAAAGCGATCAAGTGGGTAAAAACTCCAGGCATGTCCTCCAGCCAGTACATTTACCACCACAAGACTCACAAACAGACTGATGATTGTCATCCCCCACGAGAGTGTCACCAGGGCCGCACATTTTCCTACGACAATGCTCCAATTTGAGAGACGACTCGCCAGGAGTGACTCCAACGTATGCCGCTCCCGTTCCCCGGCAAAAACATCAGCGACGAAGCTGAATATGATCAGAAGCGGATAAATGGAAAGGAACACGATGCCTATGAGAGGGAGCTGCACCCAATTGTGGACAAATTGCCAGGAAATCCAGATGCCTACCCCGGCAGCTAATAAAAGCCGAAGGATCCCTTGCATGTTTCTCTTTGAAAAAAGGTCTGTCAATTCTTTCCAGTACATTGCTTTCACATCTGACATTATGCATTCTCCATTAATGTTATAAAAACTTCTTCTAAACTTCCATTTTCTTTTCGCACTTCTTCTACAGTGCCTCCGTCTTGCACAATCACGTTTATCAGCGAAGGGATCTCATAGGAACCATTGAGCCTGAGCAGCAGGTGGTTTGCAGACTGCTCAACTTCCATAATGCCCTGTTGCTGGTGGAGATGGGCAAGCATCTGTGGGTTGAACCCAGAGCCGAAAATTTTCACCTGCGATCCGCTTAACTTCAGGCGTAGTTCATCCGGGTTCCCAACGGCCAGCAACTTCCCCCGCCGAATGACACCCACCTGATCACAATATTTTTCGGCATCCGCCAGATTATGGGTGTTGAGGAAGACGGTCGTGCCTTCTCGTCTCGTCAGGCTAACCAGGTCATCGTTCAATGCCTTGGATGACAACGGATCCAGGCCTGCCGTTGGCTCATCGAGAAAAACAAGTGCCGGGCGATGCATGAGTGTGCGAGCCACGGCCAGCTTTTGCTTCATACCCCGGCTCCATTTGCCAACTGGTTCGTGACGCCGATCCCACAACTCTAGATGGGTAAGCAGTTCTTTACTGCGCGCCCGGCGCTGATCACGTGACATGTGATAGATGCGCCCGTAGAACTCCAGGTTATCTTCAGCACTCATACGCTCATAGAGTCCATTAAATTCGAGCAAAGAACCGCTTCGTGCACGAATGGAGTTTGCCTGGGTCCTGATGTCGAAACCAAGGACGTTTGCGCCTCCCGCTGTCGGCTCTAACAATCCTAAGAGCATATGGATGGTTGTGGTTTTGCCCGCTCCGTTGGCTCCGAGAAAACCAAACACCGTCCCAGCAGGAACAGAGAGAGAGAGGTCATCTACCGCTTTGATTGCATTGAATGATCGTGACAGATGCTCGGTTGCTATCGCATGCTCAGTCATTTTTTATCTTCTTATCCTTCTATTTATAAAATCTCTGACCAGGGTAGGGGCCAGTTCAGTAGCTTTTGCACCTTCTTAGTCTAGAAGAAATTCGTGTTGATATCATCCCCCATCACCACCATCTTGCGTTGACCCGAAAGAGGAAAAACGATATAACCCGTTTGGGGTATATCTCCTCTCTATGCTTGTATGGTATGCTTAGAACAGGAAAAGTGCAGTAATTGAGTATGTTTGAGCATACTTAGAATGGCAGGTCAGGATGCAGCAAAATGTGTCAGAAGGTATGGTCAAGCATGCCGATGAGATCTTTCTGGAAAAGACCACGGTGCGAACAGGCATCCTCTTGCAGCTCTTTCTTACGCATGGAATGACGAGCGCACTCGCCCTGGCTGGCGTTTTTGTACTCACCCACCTGGGTATCAGCCTGCCGATCAGCATCATCGGGACCATTGCGATCAGTGGAAGTCTTGGTCTATTCCTGACGATCAACATCCATTACAATGTGCATCTCATTGAACGAGCGGTGATAGCCATAAGCGAGGGACAGCCCGCCACCATCCCAACGTTCTCCTGGCCCTTGACACAACTCTTCACTCATCTGCAGACGCTGGATCGACGTGTACAAATGTATGTCCAGGGTGAGCAGGCGGCAGCGGAGATACGTCGACAGTATTTGCATCAGGCGAGCGAGACGGCCACGCGAACAGAACGGCAACGCATCGCCCGCGATCTTCACGACTCGATCAAGCAGCAGTTGTTCAGCATTAGTGTGAGCGCGTCAGCCGTGAAAGCCTATTGGAGCAAAGATATCTCCAAAGCACAGGCCGCCATCACTGATATTCAGCGGGTGGTAAAAGAAGCCCAGGTGGAGATGCAGGCATTGTTACAACAGCTTGGTTCTACTCCTCTTGAGAACACCGGATTGGCGGATGCATTACGTACTCAGGCCGAGGCACTCAAGTATCGCAGTGGGCTTGAGATGGAACTGACTCTTGGTGATCTTCCAGCCGATGAACTTCTGCCAGAAGGGACGCAAGAAACCATCTTCCGCCTGGCGCAGGAAGCATTCGCCAATATTGCTCGTCATGCGCGTGCCAAAGCCGTCACCCTGACGCTTCAGCAGACCGAAAGAGCACTTCATCTCATCATCAGTGACAATGGAAAAGGCTTCGATGCTCATGTGGCCCGTGCAGGCATGGGGTTAACAAATATGCGCGAACGGGTTGCAGCCCTCAATGGAACCATAGAGGTGCAAAGCGCTCTGGACCAGGGAACAACATTGCATATTGTCATTCCTTTCCTACAGATACAGCCCTCTGTTGAGGGCAAAACACTGAACGAACGGGAACTTAAGCAGGGGATGGAACGAGCAAGAAACGGTTTTCAGATTGGAATCACGGCCCAGAGTATTGCTCTCGCCTTTATTGGGAGCAATATTGCAAGCAATATAAGCAATCTAGGGATGCAGATCCCCAACGCTGCTATCGTGATATGTATGCTTATCACCGGGTATGGATTGTGGCAGGGTCATTCCTGGAAGATGCGCCTGCTTCTCCATCAGGGAAAAGAAAACCTGGATATGCTTATGCTACAGCAAAAGGAGGAGAAAGTACTGTTGTATTTGCTCTACACGCTGTTTGCAGGTGGGTTTTACTTCCTGGCCCTCCAGAAAGGATGGGATGGGATATCCAAAATAGTATTTAGCAGCGTACTTTGCCTATTATTTGCTGTATTACTGATTTTGCTTATTTGGAGAGGATATCGCACAAAGGGTCGCATGTACCGCGCACTGCCACCTGATGAAGTCCATTTAGAAATAACGTACCAGCGTCGCACAATAACCAGATACATGAGAGTGCTCATCAGTGGGACTCTAGGGACGCTGATTATTGGAGGGCGTCTTCTTGCGAACCAGCAACTGACGAGTACAGATAAATGGAGTCTCATTGTGGGTGCGTTGATTTTATGTATCGGAGGCGGCATTGTGTGGTTCAATTTCATTATGCTCAGACAGCGACAGCAGACATTAGAAGGGACACAGAAAAAAGTGTCGTGGGTTTCTCTAGTGCGGGGGAGATATGATGACCAATAAAATCAGTATTGTGCTTGTCGATGATCATAGTATCGTACGCCGTGGCCTTGTCAGTTTTCTTGGTGCCTTTGATGACCTGGAAGTGATTGGTGATGCTGCGAGCGGAGAAGAGATGATCCAGCAACTGGAACAATGGCTTCCCGATGTCATGATTATGGATCTGCATATGCCAGGTGGAATGGATGGGGCGGAAGCGATTCGCCAGGTGCGGACCCTTGCACCCCATACCAACATTGTTGTGCTAACCAGCTATGCGAATGACGCCCGGGTAGTCGCAGCGCTTCGTGCGGGAGCTATCGGCTACGTCCGCAAAGAGGCCGCTCCTGAGCTCCTGCTGGATGCCATCCGCGCGGCTGCACATGGACAATCGCTCCTTGACCCGGAGATTGCACGTGCCATCTTAAGTGAACTCACACATGATGGGAAGCAGAATCCGCGCCTTACTCAACGCGAGTTGGAGGTTCTACACCAACTCGCACGTGGTCGTACGAATCAAGAAATTGCCCAGACGTTAGTTGTAAGTGACGAAACGGTGAAAAGACACGTTGGGAATATCCTGACGAAGCTCCAGCTTGACCATCGCACTCAGGCAGTAATATATGCGCTCAAAAGTGGGCTGATTTCATTGGATGATATTGACTTCCCCGTTCAACAATAACGTCTCCCGTTTTTATGAAGACACAAAAAGAGGAATGTTGGATGAATTTATCGGCATCCCTCTTCACATTTCTTATTGCATTCGCGTTATTTTCAGGTCACTCCATGTCAACTCAAAGTTCATACTCTGACCCGTACGAAAGAAATCAGTTATTGACTGAGCTGCGAGCCCAACCAGCACGAGAGCCAGTGGTCGTGTGAGTGGATAATCACATAGGTCTCCGGGTACCTCCTGTGGCACCTGGTATCCTGGCTCCCAAAGCCCATTTCCATATAAACCATCTGCACTAAAACCAATATGCAGGCAGGCTATGTCAAAAGCCCGAACCGTCTTGCTGACCTCAGCTCGCCCAGCACGATTATCAAATGCGTCAATAACCAGTACACTCTCCTTCAGCAGACTGGCCGCATTCGTCTCCGCCAACTCGACTCCCACTGGCTCTATCCTCGCCTGTACTGCACGATAGAGCGTATTCGCCAATGCACGCGCCTTGGGAAATCCAACTTCGGCACGGCTATATGGTTGTGTAGAAAGATTACGCATCTCCACCCGATCTTTATCAATCACCTTGATACACGCAAAACCCATACGTGCCAGCATCTCTACCAGATTGCCACCCAATGCACCTGCCCCACAAACGGTAATTCGCTTATCAGCAAAAGGCATCAATGAAGCATGACGCTCTTCATGAAAGAACGGACTGTTGGCATTCAAATTATTCTGCACCATAACCCGCTTACCCCCTTTTTCTCTTCCTAATGACGATTATGATTGATCTATGCCCATGGAGAATTTGTCATCACGCTCACCAGGCTGGTCAGGTCGAAATCCCGATCTCGGTCACTGAGGCAGATACCACTGGCAACCACGTTCAATCGCGTATCAAGAGTGGAGCGATAACGTCGCCTCTGTCCATTCTCGCTCCATTCCACGACAAGATGCTCGGACGAACCATCTACATTGGGAAGTTCGCTAAAGCTATGCAGTGTCGCATCAGCTTTAGCTAACGCATGTCGCAATTGTTCCTCCAATGTGCCACGCAGGGCTTCCTGGCGCAACCATTCACGCTGCTGTTTGTGATTATGGCGAAGCACCTCAGCCTGCCGCCCCGGCTCCAATGTAATCTCAAACTGGTGGATGCGCCAGAAAAGCAAGGCGAGACGCTCAGAACCAGCCAGACCTGACAAGAACGTATCCATGTCCTCCACTTGTGAGGCCGCATCTCGCAACCATTCAGCATGAGTCGGATCAGCTGCCAGATCCGGCCCATCAAACCAGAGCACGCCGCCATCAACACGCGCTATGCTTCGTTCAAAACGCTCAGCTCCATTTGTGGGGTCACACAGGAAAACGGGTAGTGGCTCAACGCTAAAACCGAAACGCTGCCGGGCGTCACTCTCGTTAAAAGACAAGGCCCACCATGTCCCCGGCGGCATCGTAGCAGAAGCGGGCCAGAGAAGGACGATCCGTAACGCCGGAAACAACTCAAGGTAGGAACTCCGTTCCCACGGCAACGCCTCGCCCAACACCCCTACCTCACGCTCATTCACTGGCCGGAAGCGGCCCCAGCCCACAAACTCGCTTTGTGGCTTAAACTCGTGAATCATTCCACCCAATCGCGTGCGGATACGGCTACCTGGCAGAAGAGGTGCAATGATCTCGCGTTGTTGTAATGCTGCGCTTTCCTTGCTCAATTTCGCAATGAGTGTGCGGACATTTACCTCTGATTTGTGCTTCTCTGGCATTATCGTACCTTCTTTTGTGACTTTTTGTGGCATTCCTACAGATAGACTTCAAAAGCCTTGACGGCCTGGGTATGCTGCTCGATGGTCAGATCGATGCGTTGTGCGATGGTCTCCCACATCTACTTTTTTGCTGCTCATTGTTGCTGTTGTAACACTTTGGTACTGGCGTTCGAGCAACATCTATCGCATAAAACAAGAGCCTCCATGCTTCCCACGAAGAATAGAGGCTCCCTTATGATTTTGCGGAGCACTAAACAGCCTGTACCGCCTTCTTCGGGCGCTTCGGCAACTCGTACTGCAAAATTAAGTCAACCAGCTCACCTTTCGATGGCATAGCCAGCAAAGGCAGAATATTCGGCAACGAGTAGGCGTCACCCTTGAACTGATAACGCATCACCTCAATACCACGGCTCTGCAATGCAGTCACAAAGCCAGGGTTAGAACCGCCCACCTGCACAATAATAATCGAAGGCGCAACCTTCATCTTATCAGCATACTCGGCATAGGCATCTTTGAGGTATGGCGCAGTATTTTCACCCTCATCAGTGACGATGACGAGATTCTCCGCATACTGCTGCTCACGTGTCATTTTTGCCAGAGCACTCCCCACACTCGTGCTACCATCCGCCCTGATCAGCTTGAACGCCTTCTCCCAATCACTCAAAGCAGGGCGCTTGTCACCATCAATAGCAGCCTGGACCTCGAAGGCTACCGAATTGAAGGCGTATACGCGGAAATCAGCCGTTATGACCGCGCCGATCAAAGCTGCAAGCTGCTTTGCTACGTCGATAGCCTGCGTCATTGAGCTGCTCTTATCAACAAAGAGCGCGGTTGGACGTTTGATCTCGACCTTATCCGCGACACGCCTGTCGGTGACTTCGGTCAGGATGCGTTCCGTCTCTTCATCCAACTGAGCAACTTCAATGGCCTTTTTCGCCTTCATCGTCGAGACGCGTTTGTCGGTTGCAGATGCAGCAATCTTCTGTTCAATAAGTGCCTTAACATCCTTGTCGTCCATAGCTCCACGCCGCTTGAGCGCCGCCATGTTGTTGATGACTTCCTGCGGAGACATGGCATCAATCAACGCCACAAGCAATGCTGGCGTGACATGCTTGATGGCACCGATGGCAGTTGTGTAGGGTAACCGATGTTCCAGGATAATCTGTGCCTGCTCATCTGCATTCTGCGCCTTCGCCAGTTGCTTGAGCGCCGCAAGTGGGCTATCCATTGGCGGCTGCCCGTCAAAGAGAATTGCCTGTGCGCGTGGTCCCGGCTTCAAACGCAGGCTGGCGTAGAGGTGCTTTAGATCATTGCGGGCACGTAGCGCAGCACCATCGAACTGCCGCACATTGTTCTCACGCGTCTTCAGGTAATGTGCAATTGCACCACGCAACGAACGCGGAGTCTTGCCAATGACGCGCTTGCTATGATCTATAACACGCGCGGCCTCGAACGGTGCCAGCTTCTGAAGCAACATCCACGCAACCTCACGAAACTCTGGAAATTCACTGGTTGCTAGATGTGCCACAAAGAGGACTTTATGATCTCTGACCTCGCCTTTCTCAAAGTACCATGGTGCCAGGTGGCCGTAGAAGAGCGGATCACGCTCAAGGGCGCTCGTATGCAACGGTGCCAGCTCTTCAATCTTGCGATGCGGTGTTGTCAGGAACGAATTCAAAATCTGCACACGCACATCGTGTTCATGAACCTGTGTCATCAGTCTCACCTCATTTCTTTTAGCATTGCCAGGAATCAATTTCATCCATAGGTGCTGTTTACAAACCCATACGAATGCACATTTATGGGGAGAAATAGACAGGCCGGGTGCGCGAGTCGAAAGAGCTATAAAACACGACGCTCTACCACTGAGCTACAGCTCCGTTGCGGAACTGGTGAGATTCGAAACTCACGACCTTCGGGTTAACAGCCCGCTGGTTTGTAAGCTCTTTCCATAAGAGCGCACCACGGCCTGAAAAATAGGTTGCACTGATGAGAATAGACCTGCCCTGTACAAGTCAAAAGAGCTTCCCTTGCGGGTGTGTGCCTTTCGGCAAGAGCTGGATTCGAACCAACAACTCTCCCTTGCGGAAGAGTACCAGTTTGTAAGCTCTCTTTGTGAGGGTACAGGGCAGACATGTTTTCATAATATAGGCATACATACATATATGAGCCTGGGACGCGCGAGTCACGAGAGCTGCGACAACAAGTCCAATGCTCTACCACTGAGCTAATCCATGACTGGATGACGGATTCGAACCGCCGACACTCGGATCCTAACGTTTGTAAGCTCACGCCGTTAGAGCGCGTCCCAGGTCAAATGCCGTTTTTGCTATGATAGATTCTTCTACCACTTACCCATAAATTGCTTCCGGGCGCAGGATGATCGCATGGTTGGTGCGAACGATTACGTGATCATGAAAGAAGGTGCGCGGGAGATCAAAGTGTATGGCAACACTCTGCTTGATTTGTGTGTCGCTAGCATCGCTCCCGAGGTTCAGTTGCGCCAATGGCAACTCTTCGCTACGACCATTAAAGCGCACATGAATGGCCTGGCTCACGGTCTGTGTCATCTTGAGTTCCCCCTCTGCTAGCTTTCTTTTGCCTTGACATCACATGCAGTAGTTTGTTATTTGTAAACTTCATCTGCTGTTGATAATCTAAACTATTTTGGCGGTGTTGTCAAGTCTTTTTGCGGCCAATTTTTGCAATGCTCCAAATTTGCTCAAAAGAGGCAACACTAGAAACAAAACCTGCAAATTTTCCTTGAGATGGCGAATTAGCATCAGTTTTTGTTCAAGAGATTGACAGAAGGTCCACATCTAGAATACTATAAGTTCATGCAACCTTCTGGGTTCCAGAGATTGCTCTCTAGAGTCCTGCTCTCTGTAAGAAAAACTACAGGGAAGCAGTCTCCGAAAGAACAAGGAGGTCATATGAAAAGCAAAGGACGCTTTTCCTCACTCATCCTCCTCTTGCTCACGTTTGTTCTAGGTTCTCCAGAAAGAGGACTGGTAAAACTATCTTTACGAAAGGCAGCGGGGAAGAAAAATCATAGGCCGGCGCGTAAGTATCTCCTAGAAACCCATTCCGTATGATTTTGCATAGTATCTTGTTCCCACTTCTTTCATGAAGTAAGGATAGATGCTCCGCTTTGCCAGGTATGAAAAGTAGTCGAACATGGATGCACTATGGTCGCACGGACGTGACTCTGCATGGACGCGGCCTGGTCGCTGCACTTTATTTAAAGGAGGCTACAGTTGCATCCACCCGATAGGAGGGTAGAATGCACCATCTCTCGCAGGGGAAACTACGAAGTTTCTTCTTAAACAGATTTAGAATGCTAGTGATGCTCACGAGTGTGTTGATCTTAATGATCAGCAGCTTTTTCGTGAGTAATGCAGTCACTCATGCAGCCTCGTACTGCCAAGTGACCTACGCGGTAACAAACCAGTGGTCAGGAGGTTTTGGAGGAAGTATCACCATCCAGAACACCAGTGGCTCGTCATGGTCAAGCTGGAAGCTAGGCTTCACCTTCCCAGCAAGCGGCCAGTCCGTTACCCAGGGATGGAATGGCGACATTTACACAGTCCGGCCAGAACGTAACTGTGACGAATGAAGTTGGAATAGCACTGTTGCAACCAATGGATCTGTCAATCCCGGCTTCAATGCAAGCTGGAATGGAAGCAATCCAGTTCCAACCACCTTTACCGTTAATGGGAATACCTGTAATGGTGGAAGTGGAGGCTCAACGCCTACACCTACCTCGGTACCCTCCAACTGTTGCACCACTCCTATCCTACATTGGCACTACTCCAACTGCTGGCACCACTCCTACCCCTGTCAGCAATTGCGGTGTAGCACCAGTAGACCCCAAGGCCACACGCCAGGCCCGCAACCTTCTCTGCTATCTGTACAGCATCTATGGCAACCACATCCTCTCTGGTCAACAGGAATCGCCATGGAACCAGAACGGGACGATGGAGATGAACTATATCTACTCTCTCACTGGCAAGTACCCGGCGATCCGGGGAATGGACTACGGCGACTCCCAGAACTGGTCAACACGTGCTATCCCCTGGTGGCAAGCGGGCGGGATTGACATGGTCAGCTACCATATGGGTGCGCCCGGTCAACCGATAGATGGATGGACTGGCGCTCAGCTTACCGCCGACATCAATGCAGTACTCACCCCTGGTACCGCTCAATACCAGTCATTTATCTCCCGGCTCGACGGGTCGGCCTCCGAACTTGCGAAAGCGCAGGCGGCTGGGGTACCCATCATCTGGCGTCCTTTCCACGAAGCGGGGGGCACCTGGTTCTGGTGGAGCAAGCAAGGCGGTAGTCAGTACGTTCGCCTCTGGAAGTTCATGTTTAATTACTATACGAACGTTAAGGGCCTCCATAACCTGATCTGGCTGCTCCCCTTCGATGGTTCGCCCAACGCATCCTTCTGGCCCGGTAAAGCCTACGTGGATATCGCCGGATGCCGATACCTATGGCAGTGACCATAATCCTCAGACGAGCCTGTACAACGCCACCCGTAGTATTGTCGGGAGCACGATTCCGATAGCCTTACATGAGAATGGTCCGATTCCAGATCCTGCCCAGTTGCAGTCCTCAGGTACGAAGTGGGTATTCTTCAACACCTGGCACAGCTACCTGGATCACGGACACCAGCGTCAATTCTCAGGCTTTCATACGTAGCGCTTACAGTAATCCCTACGTCATCACTCGTGACCGCGTCCCTAACCTGAACTAACAGCGCAATCTGATGCACCTGGGCCAACCGTCTCTTTTCTCGGTTGGCCCTTCGCCTAACGGTGTGATCCTGACGAAAAGTCGTTGATACTGCTGCAAATCCTGTTTGATCGTGGCCTGATCGGCTTCTGCATACAGTAAAGTGCTTTGAATATGATGATGTCCCAACTGCTTGCGTACGGTCGTAATGGAAACCCCTGCTTGCAGGAGCTGGTTAGGAGAGGGAATTCCTCTCGCGTTGGCCCGGAAAACGTGAGATCAGGCCCTCGCGCCAGGCAAAGACAGCGGCCTGGGTCCGATCCAGGAGGTGAAGTTTGCTCAGAATATTACTGACGTGACTTTTCACGGTCTTTTCGCTGATAACCAGTCGACGAGCAATTTCGCTGTTGGAAAAGCCCTCGGCAATGAGGCGCAGAACTTCTCGCTCACGTTCGCTCAACTGAGTGTATTGCGCTCTGTCAGTTTCAGGGAGGCTCTCTAATTCCTGGGCAATACGTGCTGCGACATGAGGATGGATCACTGCTTCACCAACCGCAGCTTTACGGATCGCGCTGGCCAGTTCGGGTAAGAAGACATCTTTGAGTAGATAGGAGAGAGCACCTGCGCGGATGGCGGGAAAGATATGTTCATCGTCGTGGTAGGAGGTCAGGACGATCACCTGCGATCGCGGGCTGCGCAGCTTCAGAAGCCTTGTCGCCTCGATTCCGTCCATACCCGGCATAACGAGGTCCATGAGCACCACATCAGGAGCCAGATTATCCGCCAGCAGCACTGCCTCGCCACCTGAACTCACGCTTCCTACGACCACAAAGTCTGCCTGGGCTTCCAGAAAGGCTCGCGCGCCTTCGCGTACCAGGGCGTGATCGTCCACGAGGAGAATGGTGATTGGTTCGCGCATACGTTGTTCTCTCTTTCTTTTGAGCCTTTATTGGTGCATTGCCTGGATAAATGGAATGCATCCTGTCACCACCGTCTTCCCAGGAGCACTACTGATATGCAGTGTACCGCCAAACGCTTCTACGCGGTCGCGCATATTGGCGAGGCCATGCCCGTTTTCTTGAGCCAGCTCGACCGTGAAACCTGTACCATTGTCGGCAATAGACAGGCTCACCTGCTCTGGTCCCTGCTCTAATTGTACCCGAACCTGACTGGCCTGGCTATGGCGGGCGACATTCGCCAGGGCCTCCTGGGCTACGCGAAAGAGCGCCTCCTCGATTCTGATCGCGGCGATGGCCGCCGGGCCGCTGACCAGCTAGGCCAGGCGCGGTGGCACTCGCGGTCGGTTTCGGGCTGGCCGAGGCTGACCGGGATCGCTTCTGCCACCCCCGCAGGCGGCCAGGGTCAGG
Source organism: uncultured Chloroflexia bacterium (assembly GCA_963731415.1). Classification (GTDB taxonomy): domain Bacteria; phylum Chloroflexota; class Ktedonobacteria; order Ktedonobacterales; family Ktedonobacteraceae; genus JACDAE01. The sequence goes on along the minus strand of CAVSVN010000005.1, from coordinate 30,092 downwards.
CATCCCGTCACCGCCAGCGCGGCCGATGCCCGGCGCAGCCCCGGCCAGCGCAGGCTATGCATGGTCGCAGTGTCCCATAAGAAACGACCGCGCCCGTACCGGTATGTCAGATAGATATGCCGAACAACGCGGGGACGGCCCTGCCGCCGACCGCCGTGACCGAAGCCGTCATCGCGCATTCCGTGAAGTTCCGGCGCAGGAGGTACAGCGGCGGCTCGCGGCCAACGGCGTCAACACCGGCGCCGAGCTTGACCGGCTCACCGGAGCCCTCCCGGGCTCCCGGGCCGTAGCGGCTCTAGGCGCTGCGGCCGCCGCGGGCCCCGGGGCCGTCTGGCGCCCCTGTCAGGCCAGACGACGCGGGTGGGGCGTGGATCCGGGCTACGGGCGTCCGGAGCTAGCCGCGGTGCGGGATTCCCGCCATTGCCGGTGCAGCAATCGCCGCTCGCCCTCGTCGCGGCCGCCCCAGGATCCCGAATTCCTGGCTGGTGGCCAGGGCGTAGATCAGGCAAGGCCGCCGTACGGGGCAGCCGGCGCAGATGGCCTTGGCCCGCCGGATTGTCGGCGGCGCGGGTCCCGGCTGATCCGATCGGGAAGAAAAGCTCGGGATCGGCCTGACGGCAGGCGGCCGCTTCCCGCCACGCCGCGTCCTGGCGGTACGCGGCCAGACGGGAGATCTCGGCGTCCTGGCCGGGAAGCAGGTCCGGGGAAGTGACGCTGGTCATGGTCACTCGTCGGACTTGACGGTGAGCTCGTCGGCCTTGATGGCGTTGCCGAGGGCCATGAAGGTGGGCGCCCAGAGACCGACGTAGATGCCCCACCGGTCGGCCTTGTCGCCCGGGGCGTTCTCCATCCGGCTGGAGGCGGTCCAGGCGGCCATGCTCGCCCCGATCGAGAGCAGGCCGGCCAGGTAAGCGACGTCGCTGGTGATACCGAGGCCGCGCAGGAACTTGATCATGATCTGGTTCTTCTTTCGTCGACGGGTCCGCTGCCAGGGACCGGGGCAGCCGCGAGGCTGGTGTCAGGCGGCGGAGCCGCGGTCCCAGCTTGTAGCTGATCCTACATCACAATGACAATGGCGGTCATCAGCATGACGAGCTTTTCGCTTCCTGACGCTGACGCGGGTGACGATCCGGCGGGGCTGTCGATCAGCGAGGTATCCCGGCGGACCGGGATTCCCGTCGCGGGGCTGCGGAACTGGGAGCAGCGTTACGGCCTGCCCCGCCCGCGCCGCTCGGCGGGCGGCCAGCGCCGGTACACCGAGGCTGATTGTGAGCTGCTCGCCGAGGTCCTGCGCCGCCGCGCCGAGGGCCTGTCCCTGCCCGCGGCGATGGCCCAGGCTACGGCGGGCGCCGGGAACAGTCCCGGGCCGTCGATCTTCGCCGGGCTCCGCCGCCAGTACCCTGACCTCCGGGTTCACGTCCTGGACAAGGCGATCCTGCTGGCGCTGACCTGGGCGATCGAGGACGAGTGCTGCGCCCGGGCGCAGCGCCCGGTGCTGGTCGGATCCTTCCAGCGGCAGCGCTACTACCGGGCCGCCGCGCCGCGCTGGGCGGACCTGACCCGCAGCGCGGAGCAGACGGTGATCTTCGCCGATTTCGCCCGCAGCCGCCTGCGGGATGGCCCGGTCGCGGAAATCGCGGTGCCCCGGGACTCCCCGCTGCGGCGCGAATGGTCGCTAGTCTGCGACGCTCCCGACCTCCCGGCCTGCGTGACCGGATGGGAGCAGCTGGGACAGGACGGGCGCCGTGACGCCGACCGGACCTTCGAGGTGCTGTGGTCGGTAGATCCGCAGGTGGTCCGCACCGCGGCCCGGATCGGCACCGGGCGGCGACGGCCGCCTTCCCGGCCATGACCGGGCCGCTGGAGGCCCGGCTGCGCGGGGAACCCGGCCCGAGCTCGGCCGACCTGCGCCGGGCCAGCGGGCTCATCCAGCGAACCCTCGACTACCTCACCCGAGCCACAATGTCGGCAACGGGGTCTAACGTCGGGACATGATGTTCTGGCAGCTGACCATCGACGCGAACGACCCGGCGGTGCTGGCGCGGTTCTGGGCTCAGGCGCTGGACTATCAGCCGTCGCCGCCCGCCGAGCCGCAGACGACCTGGCTGGCGCACTACCGCGCCCAGCTGGGCGAGGACGCGGCCTTCGAGGACCGGCTCTTCGACCCGGCCGGGCTGCGGCCGCCGATCTGGTTCCAGCCCGTGCCGGAGGCGAAGGCGGGCAAGAACCGGCTCCATCTCAACCTCGTCAGCTGAGACTCACGGGCTCATCTGAGGCGGCTTGGCCGGCTACCGGTTCTGGTGGGTCGACGACGGCGGGCCGGCCCGCGAACTGGTGCCCGAACAGGCGCAGGCCGCTCCAGCGGCTGGCGTCGGCGTCGCGATGAGCGGCCCGGTGCCGCGTGCCGTTCCCCGGCGTGCTCGCGGTCTGGGCGCGGGCGGTGTCGCGCTGGCCGATCAGGTCGTCGCGATCGGCGCTGACGGCGGCCGTCTCGCGGCGAGACTGCCTGAGCCCCCGGCGGGCGGCGCGGCCGCGGCGGGAGGTCCGCCGTGCGCCGGCCAGCAGCAGGCTCAGCCCGGCCAGGGCGACCGCGCCGACCACGATCCCGGTCAGGAACAGCGCGCCGGTGGATCCGGTCACGTGGTAGCCGAACACCGAGAACCCGTGGGTCAGCGCGTGCCCGCTGCCGCCGTTGCCGAGAACTCCGGCCACGCCGATAATCACCGCGGCGAGCAGGATGACGAGACCGAGAATGACGATCATGAAAGCACTCCATATCAAGGCGGCTGGTCGCCCGCGGGAGCGCGGGGCCGTGCTACGTCCTGGCTCATCTCCGAGTCAACCCGGCCGGGGCCGGGCGGGAAACTACCGATCGGGGAAGGGTTGATCACCGCAGCCGATCACCGTGCGCCGGGCTTATCGTGCCGCCTGGCCGGCGACGGCGGTGGTGAGCCAGCCGAGCCGCCTGGACATCGCCCGCGCGCAGCTGACGACGGCGCGGACGTGGCCGGAGTCGTCGGCCGCGCGCCACAGGACCGACCACGGGTAGTAGGACGCCGGTTCGCTGAGCGGCCGCCAGGTGGTCCCGGGGAGCGCAGCGATGCAGGAGGAAGGCACGCAGTACAGGCAGCGTCCCTGGGCGACGAGATCGGCGGCCGCGCGGATGCTCTCCACGGTCCCTCCGTACACGGCGGGGGTGAAACCGGCCGACCGGCACATCTCGACCGTGAACTGATTGAATTCCGGAGCCTGCACTTCCTCGGCGAACAGCAGCGGTTCCTCCGCCAGGCCTGCGACCGGCACGACCTCCATTGCGGCGAACCGGTGACCGGCCGACACCAGGACCCCGAGCGGGTCCTGACGGAACAGCAGCGACGCGACCTCTGCCGGCGCGAGCGCGGCGCGGCCGACACCGACATCGAGCCGGCCGTCGATCAGCAGCTGGTACTGGCCGGGCACACTGGCCTCGACCTGGTGGATGACCAGGCCGGGGTAGCGGGCCTGGACCTCGTGCAGGATCTGCGGCATCGAGTCATAGCTGGAGTCAATGATCCCGACCCGCAGCGTGGCCGCCGCGCCCACCGCGCTCCGGGCCACCGCGGCGGCGCGGTCGACGTGCGCCAGGATCTGCCGTGCCTCGACCAGGAACACCGCCCCGGCGGGGGTCAGCGAAACATGATGCGTGCTGCGTTCCAGCAAGCGGACCCCGAGCTCACGTTCCAGCCGCTGCACCTGCTGGCTCAGCGCCGACTGCACGATGTGCTCCCGCTCGGCCGCCCGGCCGAAATGCAGCTCCTCGGCTAGCGTCACGAAGTAACGAAGCTGGCGCAGCTCCACACCCACCGCCAAGTCCGTGTCCGGCCCATCCATGTACTCCCTGGGTCTCAGCGAGCATGCCGCAAATGGCAGCTGATCGGTTCTGGTGATGAGCCCTGCTCAGGTTGCCCGTTTCCGCCGCGCCGCTATCAGGGTTGACTTGCCCGTAAATCCGCCGGGCAGGCCCCGGCGTCTCTATCACGATATGGGGAGGCTGCCATAATCCCCGCCCGGAACATGGCCCTAGGCGCGCCCGTCATCAGCCTGAACGGCTCAGCGCCGCGCTGTGAACACCTCGACGGGCTCCAGCCCGTCACGCCCCGGTCGGATGACTGCCAGGACTGCACGGACCGCCCGGCGGCCCTCGCGGTCTGCCTGACCTGCGGGTGGGTGGCGTGCTCGGACGACTCACCCGGTCAGCACGCCCGGGCGCACTACGAGGAAACCGACCATCCGCTGGCCGCCGGCCTGGAGCCTGGACCGCGGTGGAGATGGTGCTACGTGCACCAGCGCCTGGTCTGACACGGCCAGAAGTCAGCTGCGGAAGGGCTGTCACTACCGCCCGTTCGGCATCTGATTTCATCTTTAATGATCAGCCCGGCGGGCCGGGCCGCTGTTGCTGCGCGAAGTCCCGGCCGCGGATGGCGGCCAGGGATATCACTCCCGATACCAGCGCGATGACCGCCGCCACCAGCAGGATGCGGTTCAGGCCGGTGGTGAAGGCGGCCCGGGTGATCATGCCCACGGCCGGCCGGGCCTGCTCGGGCAGCCGGGCGATCACGTTCCTGATCTCCCCCGACTGCACCGCCGCGGCGATCCGCGGGCCGCTGCGGGACAGTCCGGGCACGGCGGCCACCCGGGCCAGCACCTCCTCCTTCACGTTGTTCGAGAACAGCGTCCCCAGCAAGGCGATGCCGGTGGCGATCCCGACCTGGCGGAAGGTGGAGTTGATGCCCGAGGCCATGCCGGCCCGCTGCGGTGGCACCACGCCGACGGCGGTGGAGGCCAGCGGCGGATTGACGATGCCGACGCCGACGCCGCCCACGATCATGCCCGGGATGAGATGGGTCCAGGCCGAGCCCGCGTCGAGCCCGCGCATGAGCAGCAATCCCGCGCCGATGACGATCAGGCCCGGCCCGATGAGCAGCCGGACCGGCACCCGCGAGGTCAGCCTGCCCGCCACGGTGGAGGTGACCAGGATGCCGCCGGAGATCACCATCAGCCGCACGCCGGTAGCCAGCGGCGAGTAGCCGAGAATGTCCTGCAGGTACAGCACGAGATAGAGCAGCATCGAGAAGATCGAGGCGCTGAGCCCGAACGCCGCGACCGCGCCGCCGCTGAAGGTCGGCAGCTTGAACAGCAGCATGTCGAACATCGGCTGCGCACTGCGCAGTTCCACCAGGACGAAGACGGCCAGCAGCACGGCCGCCAGGGCGAGGCAGCCGAGGACCAGGCCGTCGGTGAAGGACCGCTGGTTCGACTCGATGAGCCCGTAGACCAGGCTCGACAGCGCCACCGTGAAGAGCGAGAAGCCGGGCCAGTCGGGCCGGCTGGCCCGCGCCGCGCGCGACTCGGCCACCTTGGCCAGCGCGATGACGACGGCCGCGAGGCCGATCGGCGCGTTCACGAAGAAGATCCAGCGCCAGGAGAGGCCGGAGGTCAGCAACCCGCCGAGCAGCGGCCCGATGGCCACTGCCAGGCCGGTCACCGCTCCCCACACGCCGAACGCGACGCCGCGGTCCTTGCCGCGGAAGGAGTCCGCCAGCAGCGCCAGCGATACCGCGAACATGATCGCCCCGCCGACTCCCTGCAAGGCGCGGGACAACTGCAGCATCACCGTGCTGACGGCAAAACCGCACAGGACCGACGCGAAGGTGAAAATGGCCAGGCCGGCCAGGTACAGCCGGCGACGGCCGAACATGTCGGCCAGGCTGCCCGCCGTCAGCAGGAACGCCGCCAGGGTCAGCGCATAGGCGTCGACGATCCACTGCAGGTCGGAGAAGCTCGAATTCAGCGCCCGCTGGATATCCGGCAGGGCCACGTTCACGATCGTGATGTCCAGCAGCAGCATGAAGGTGCCCAGGCACACCGCGACCAGGGTCCACCATTTGCTGCCGCGCTGGCCAGGATCCTCGCCCAGAGCTTCGGCGGCGAGAGCTCCCGATGGTCCGGGGACAGGCCCGCGCGGCGGACTGGTCGCAGATTTCTTCATCGTTTCCTGACTGGGGCGGCACTGACGGAGCGGTCCCGGCGCCGACCCGGTCCGGAAAATAAGAATCCGGGCCACCGCCACGCGCTCGCGAACATCGCGAGCGCGGCTGCCAGGGTCCGGAGCAACTGCCAGTTATGCTACCCGTCCCGGCTGCTCGCCGAGCTGCGCGGATGGCTAGTAATCGGTCTGGGTGATGACGTTTGCGGTTTCCGGCTCTTTCCGCCGCCGGGATTCGCGGCTTGACTGGAAGGTGATAAGTCAGACGGCGAGGTATCGCGAAGCCACGGCGGGGCCAGCCCCCCGGCCACGATCCGGCACCAAACCGGCCATCAGCTCATCGAAGTACAGGAGCCCGGTTATGGGTATCATCGCGTGGATCGTTCTCGGCCTGGGCGCGGGCCTGCTCGCCAACATGCTGATCCCCGGCAGGAGATCACAGGGCCTTATCATCACGTGCGTGATCGGCATCGCCGGCGCGCTGCTCGGCGGCTGGCTGGCCACGAAGTTGTTCCACGTGGACACCCTGCACGGGTTCTTCAACCTGTCCACCTGGCTCACCGCCATCGTGGGAGCGGCGATCCTGCTGCTGGCCTACCACCTGGTCACCAGCCGCAGCTCACCGGCCGCAGCCGCAGCCGCAGCGGTATCCGCAGCGGCCGCAGCCGGTCACGCCGGCGGGCGCACCGGTAAACACCCGCCCGACCTGGAGGGACCCGTGTGGCGGACGAGAAAATCACCGACCCCCGGGCGATTCCCACTCGTGCGCATCACGGTCACCGGCCTGACGTCCCACCGGGACCGGACGATAGCGGCCTCGGCCGAAACGTTCGACCGCAGAGCGGACCACCGGGCTGGCGGTCCTACTCGGTGACCGATCCGAAGGTCACCAGTTGGGTTTTCAGGAGCCCGGCAGCTGAGCGGTCTCACGATCACGTTCGGACCTCGCACCGACGAGGGATTCGACGAGGTGGCACGGCAGCTCCAGGAATACCTGGCCGGCGGCGGCGGCCAGCGTCGCGGTCGGGATCTCTATCTCCAGCATCAGTCCAACCGTGCCCACTGGCGTCGCGTGACTCGACTGGGCCGCTGCGGTCGCGCCAGTCAGGCATGGTCGCGGATCACGACCACGGGGCAGGACGCGTGCTGCACGCAGTGCTGGCTCACCGAGCCGAGCAGCGCCTCGGCGAACCCGCCGTGCCCGCGGCTGCCCACCACCAGCAGATCGGCGCCGTCGCTGGCGTCGAGCAGTACCCGGGCGGCGTGGCCCTCGGCGACCGGCGCGTACGCGACATCGCTGGTCGGGTCGAGGGTGCTGCTGATCGCCTCAGCGACGACCTTCCCGGCGACCTCCTGGAAGTCGTAGTTCTGCTCGGCGCCCGCGGTTATCCACCCGTAGCCGCCTCCTCGCCGAGGCCGGGTCGTGCCAAGCGATCACGGCATCCACGGCCGCGCCGGTAAGCTCGGCCTGCCGGATAGCCCAGCGCAGCGCGCTCAGGATGAGGGTGACCCGTCGACTCCGGCCACGATGCGCGGCCGCGGCCGTGTCCTGGTGCTGACATCTGCTGTCCCCTATCTCCGGGCCTGACGGGTCAGGGCCACGGGCCGCCGCACCTGCCGCTGCGGCGCGGCCAGCACGAGATCACCACCCAGGTGGCGTGCGTGCTGGCGCGCACGGACCAGGGCAGCCATGCCGCTGGCGTCGATGAACCTCAGGCCAGCCAGATCGACGACGACCACGTTTCCCCGGTCAGCCGCCGCCGTCAGGGCGGCCGCGACAGCCTCCGCGTCCCTGACATCAAGTTCCCCGCGCGACGCGACGACAACCCGGTCGGCCCAATCAATTGTCGTCATATCCACGCTGAGCACGGGCACGCCCTCCTGCTTGAGCAGCGAGGCGGGGCTGCTCGACCCGGCGGCTAGTTCGCGAGTTCTCCGTGCCCGAGTCTACGCGGCAGCGTGCCGCTGGCGGCACCGCAGAGCCGAACAACCCTGTACCAGCAAGCCCGGGCGTACTTATCAGGTGGCCGGGGGCGATGCTCGGGAAGGCCGGATCAGCATCGGCCAGGCCCTCGCCGACGTCGCCAACCATCAGCCTGCTGCACGAGCGCGGCATGCGCTACAGCGGTGCCCGGCACCGGGCAGATACCCGCCCGCCCCGGCCACGCTCCTGGCACACGCCGTGGACCCAGCCGCTACCGCGGCCCTCTTGTCGACGAAGAACCAGCCGACGACACCGACGAATAGAAGAGGGAGGAACTTGAGGACGACGGTGGCGTTCTGGAACCAGGCCATCTGGCGGACGCCAGCCAGGTTCACGATCGCGGGTACCCACAGTCCGAGCAGGGCGATCCCCCAGTTCTCCATGCCTGACACGTGTTCGAGTCCGAGGAGAGCGTCGACATAAAAGACCCAGGACGCGACGATGGCCGCGTTGCCGGCCCAGGCCTGGACCCAGTAGCACCAGCCGACGAGGTAGCCGGCCAAGTCGCCGAACTCGTGGCGGGAATAGGCGTACAGGCCTCCGTCGCTCGCCGGTACCCGCCTGGTCAGCTGACCGAACAAAACCGCGAGCAGCATCGCCCCCACGGCGATGACCCCCAGGACGACGATTCCCATGGTGCCCGCGCCAGCCAGCACGGCCGGGGCCGTGAAGATCCCGGTCCCCACGATGCTGCCGATGACCAGGCCCGTGGCCGACGTCAGCCCCAGCGTCCGGGCCTTCGCCTCGTCGCGGGGCGACACCGGTGGCGAGGACCGCGGCCGGGGTTTTCGGCGGTACGGCGGAAATCGTCATCAAGTTTCCTCTCGGAAATGGATCGTCACCCGATCAGCGGGTTCGGGTTCGACCTTTCCGACGTGAACAGGAGAGCTAGAACAAGACCCTCGATGCAGCTGCTCACGGAACGCAGCGCACGGACCGCGGCGCCGCAAGCAGGGCCGCGCCCTCACTATCGGGAAGTGGGCTGCCCCAATCAGGTTGGGCCCGAATGCAGCCGACATCGGAATTTCGGGTCTCGTCGAGCCCGGTCGGCTACTGTCATCAAGCTACTCGGCCCTTCTGGAGCGCAGCATCCTGAACTCAACCTCGGCTTAGCGCGGGTCGCTACCGGGGTCCGGAGTAACGCTTGGCGAGTGATCGATACGGCCTGCAGCTCTGCGGCCCTTGGCCCGTGCCGAAAGACTACATCGGCCCAGACCGGACGTCTACGACGCACCCAGGTGTTCATCTCTCGCCTGGGGAGAGGTGAAACTCGTTCGGGCGGGATTTGGCCAGCTAATTGCCAGACATCCGCTTAAGTTCGACCAGGCCGCGCTGGATGCCTTCGAGGAAGACGTCCAGGTCGGGTGAGGAGTCGTAGTCGGCGGTGACGCCGAAGGAGATGGTGTCCACGTAGGACAGGATCGCGACCGAGATCCGGACCGCGTTGCCGATCGGCACGTACGGGTAGAGCGCGTCAGCGTCGGCCGAGGACGTAGAGTGGATGGCGCGGCCCGGGGACGTTGGTGGTCACGGTCTGGACGAGCGGCTGCGGGGTCCGGAACGCGGCCTGGGTGCCGAGCGCGAGCCACGCGGGCGCGGCCGACGCCCAGCAGCCCGGTGAGGATCTCGGCGCTGGCCGCCTGGTGGGTGTGCTTGAGGCCGTCCATCTCGCGCCGGATCAGGCCGAGCCGCCGGAGCGGGTCCGGCTCGCTGACCGGCAGGTTGGCCAGCACCGCCGATACCCGGTTGGTGACGACGCCCGCCTCGTCCGGCCCGCGGACCGACACCGGGACCAGGCTGCGCACCACCATCCCTCGGTCAGCTCGTGACGTGCCGTCCAGCAGGTCGCGGAAGCCCCGGGTGATCGCGGCGAGCACGACGTCGTTGATAGTGCCGCCGTGGGCGGCGCGGATCCGCTTCAGCTCGGCTAGGTCCACCGTGGTCCAGGCCCAGCGGCGGCGCGGGCCGATCGGGCCGTTGAGGAAGCCCGCGGCCGGGGCGGCCAGGTCGCGGGCGCTCATCCCGAGGCCGTGGCCGTAGTCCGCAGGTCCTCCGGCTTGGCCGCCGCGCAGCAGGCCAGGTGCCGCGCGGCCAGCCGGCGCAACGGCCGGGTCATGGCGTCCCGCAGGTCATCGGCGGCCAGGGCGGCCAGCGAGGGCGGGCAACGGGGACCCAGTCGCCGGCTCGGGCAGGTGTTCACCGGGATCGGTGCTGAAGATCAGCGCCATCAGGTCGTTGCCGCCGATGCCGTCGACCATGCAGTGGTGAACCTTGGACAAGATGCGCCCAGCGGCCGTCTTCCAGCCCGGTGAGAAGCCACTCCTCCCACAGCGGCCGGCGCAGGTCCAGCGGCCGGGCGAACAGTTTCGCCGCGACCGCGCGCAGTTGCTCCGGGCCGCCGGGAGCGGGACCGTGGTATGCCGGATGTGGTGCCTGATCTGAATTCCTGATCGTCGGCCCACACCGGCCGCAGGAGCTGGAAGGGAGCGGCGCGGACCACCTGGCGGTACCTGGGCACCCGGGGCAGCTTCGCCTCGAAGAGCCGCTGATATCCGGTCTGCGGCGCCGGCCCGGCGAACACCGCCACCGACCCGATGTGCAGGGGCACGTTGTCGTGCTCGGCGAAAAAGAACTCGGCGTCGAGCGTGCCCATCCGGTTCACCGGCGTCGTTGGCATGGTGGTCCTTTCCTGATACCGGTCGTGCGGAGCGGGTCTCAGCCCGAGATCAGTTCGTCCTTCAGGACCTTGCCGAGGCTGTTCTTCGGCAGCTCCGAACGGAACTGGAAAACCCGCGGGCACTTGTAGGCGGCCAGCCGCTCCCGGCAGTAGGACACCAGCTCGGGCTCCAGCAGGTCCATCCCGGGCCGCCGGACCACCACCGCCATGACCTCTTCGCCCAGCCGCGAGTCGGGGGTGCCGACGACGGCCGCCTCGGCTACCGCCGGATGGGCGCACAGCACGTTCTCGACCTCGCTCGGGTATACGTTGTAGCCGCCGCGGATGATGAGTTCCTTCTTGCGGCTGACGATGAACAAGAACCCGTCTTCGTCGAAGTAGCCGAGGTCACCGGTGTGCAGCCAGTCACCGGTGAAGGCGCTCGCGGTGGCCTCGGGGTTGTGCAGGTATCCCTTCATCACGTGCAGGCCGCGGGTGACGACCTCGCCTACGTGCTCGGGGCCGGCCGCAGCGGCTCGCCATCTTCGCCCCAGACCTGCGTCTGCGTCCCCCAGATGGGCTTGCCGACGCTGTAGGCGCGGCGCTGCGTCGCACTGGGGTTGAAGGTGATCGTCGATGCGGTCTCGGTCATCCCGTAACCCTCTAGGATGACCAGCCCGAAACGCTCCTCGAACGCGTCGAGGACCGGTGACGGGATGGAAGCCCCGCCGGAGATGGCGACCCGCAGCGAGGACAGGTCGTAGCCTTCCAGGTCGGGCTGGGACAGCAGGTCGGCGAACATCGTAGGTACGCCCTCGAAAATCGTGACCCGGTCCCGCGCTATCGCGGTCAGCACCGCGCCAGGTGTGTACCGCGGGAGCAGCGACATGGTGCAGCCGAACCGCACGCAGATGTCCAGGATGCTGGACAGGCCGAACACGTGGAACAGCGGCAGCACGGTGATCACCACGTCGCCGGGACAGATATCGAACAAGCGGCCGGGGATGTCGGCGTTCATGTACAGCTGGATGTGCGTGAGCTCGGCCCCCTTGGGCCGTCCCGTGGTCCCTGACGTATAGACGATGACGGCCGTGTCCACCGGCTCCCGCGTCGCCATTCTAAAGTGCGGCGCCTCGGCGTCCAGCAGTCGTTCGAAGGGGACGGCTCCGCCGGATCACCCGCCCCTGAATCATTGGCGTGGCCGACGGCATAGACCTGGCCGAGCCCGGCCGCTTCCGCCCCCTTGGCCGCCTCGGCCAGCACCCCTTCCCAGGTGATCAGGATCCGGGCTCCGCTATCGCTGAGATGAAAGGCCACTTCCGGGGCCTGGAGCATGACGTTCAGCGGCACCACGACGCCGCCGGCCTTGAGGATCCCGAAGTAGGAGACCAGGAACTGCGGGATGTTCGGCAGCTGCAGCGCGACGGGATCGCCGGGCCTGATCCCGGCCGTCGCCAGGGTGGCCGCGACCCGGTCAGACGCCTGGTCGAGCTGGCGGTATGTCAGCTGGCCGCCGCCGAACACCGCCACCGGCTGGTCCGGTGACGACTGCGCGGTTTCGCTGAGGATGACGGCAAGGTTGAAGCTCATGGCCCCTCCACTTTCCGTGCCGAGCAGGCCGGGCCTAGTGTGGGCCGCGCCATCAGGCTCGGCCAGCGCCGGGGCCCGGCTAGGGCGTTCAGCCTGACCGAGAGGGACCTTCGGCCCTGCCGCCACCGACGCCGCCCAGCCGAGCGTGGGGAACGTGACCAAGGCGACCAAGACAGGCCAGGACCGGGGGGAAATGCCGATGAGCGTGCTGCAACTGTCCCGATGGCAGTTCGGCATCACCACCGTGTACCACTTCCTCTTCGTCCCGCTGACGCTCGGCCTGTCCTACGTGGTCGCGGTCATGCAGACCGCTGTGGCGGGACAAGAAGGACGCGTGTACCTGCGGATGACGCAGTTCTTCGGGAAGATCTTCCTGATCAACTTCGCGCTCGGCGTCGTCACCGGCATCGTGCAGGAGTTCCAGTTCGGCATGAACTGGTCGGACTACTCCCGGTTCGTCGGCGACATCTTCGGCGCCCCGCTGGCGATGGAGGGGCTGCTCGCGTTCTTCCTGGAGTCGACGTTCCTCGGCCTGTGGATCTTCGGCTGGGACCGCTGTCGCAGCGGCTGCACCTGGCCGCGATCTGGCTGACGGCCGTCGGCACCAGCCTGTCCGCGTTCTTCATCCTGGCCGCGAACTCCTGGATGCAGCACCCGGTCGGCTACAGGATCGACGCCGGCCAACGACCGGGCGAAGCTCACCGACATCGTGGGCGGTGCTGACCAACTCCGACGCGTGCTGGTCGCCTTCCCGCACGTGATCTTCGCGCGCGTTCATGACCGCCGGCGCGGTCCTGTCGCGGTCAGCGCCTGGCACCTGGCCCGCGAGCGCCAGGACTCGGCGTCTTCCGGCCGGGCCTGCAGGCTCGGCCTGGTCGTCACGCTGGTCGCCGGGATCGGCGACCGCGGTCACCGGCGACGTGCAGGGCCAGATCATGACCCAGCAGCAGCCGATGAAGATGGCGGCCGCCGAGGCGCTGTACAACACCTCAGACGCCGGCCTCGTTCTCGCTGTTCACCATCGGCACGCTGAACGGCGGCAAGGAACTGTTGACCATCCGGGTGCCCGGACCTGCTCTCGCTGCTCGCCACCGTGAACCCGCACGGCACCGTCGCAGGGCATCAACGAGTCCAGGCGCCTACGAGAAGAAGTACGGGCCCGGGCAACTACAAGCCGAACATCCCGGTGACCTACTGGTCGTTCCGCCTGATGATCGGCTTCGGCTCCTGGCCGCGCTGGTGGCCGCGATCGGCCTGTGGCTGACCGCGGCGGCGCCGGATCCCGCGCAGCGCTGGTTCTACCGGGTCGCGCTGTGGCGGCTGCCGCTGCCGCTCCTCGGCATCGCGTTGGCTGGATCTTCACCGAGATGGGACGCCAGCCGTGGGTGGTCTTCGGCCTGATGACCACCGCGCAGGCGTCTCGCCCGGCGTGACCGTCGGCCTCGGTGATCATCTCGCTCATCGTCTTCACCCTGCTCTACGGCGTGCTCGCGGTCATCGCGTGGTGGCTGATGTCCGCCACATCAAGGACGGGCCGCGCCGCTCCCGACCGAGCGACCGGACATCCCGAGCGCGCCCGAGCCGTACTGGCTTTCCCGTACTGAGCAGAAGGAGCCGACATGCACCTGACGACCTTCTGGTTCCTCCTCATCGCCGTGCTCTGGGTCGGCTACTTCTTCCTCGAGGGCTTCGACTTCGGCGTCGGCATGCTGCTGCCGTTCCTCGGCCGCGACGACCCCGAGCGCCGCGATCATGATCAACACCATCGGCCCGGTCTGGGACGGCAACGAGGTCTGGCTGCTCTTCGCCGGCGGCGCGACCTTCGCCGCCTTCCCGGACTGGTACGCGACGCTGTTCAGCGGCTTCTACCTGGCGCTGCTGCTCATCCTGGTCGCGCTGATCCTGCGCGGCGTCTGCTTCGAGTACCGCAACAAGGTGCGACGGACCCGCGCTGGCGGCGCGGCTGGGACCGGGCGCATCTTCGTCGGGTCGCGCTGCTGCCCGCGCTGCTGTGGGGCGTCGCGTTCGCCAACATCGTGCACGGCGTGCCGATCAACGCCGCGCACGTCTACACCGGCAACCTGCTGACCCTGCTCAACCCGTACGCGCTGCTCGGCGGGCTGGTCACGCTCACCCTGTTCATGCTGCACGGCGCGCTGTTCCTCGCCCTGAAGACCACCGGCGACCTCCGCGCAGCGCGCCCGGCGCACGGCAGCTCGGCACCGCGCTGGCCGCCGTCCCGCTGGCCGCGGCCTTCCTGATCTGGACCCAGGCCGCCACGGCAGGCCGGCGACCGACGTCACGGCGGCCGCTCGCCGCCGTCGCCCTGCTCGGCGGCGCTCTCGCGGCCCTCGCGCGGCCGGGAGGGCTGGGCTTTCGCCGGCACCGGCGTCACCCTGCTGCTGGCCGTCGCCACGCTGTTCGGCAACCTGTGGCCGAACGTCATGCCCTCGACCACCAACGCCGCGCTCAGCCTGACCGTGGGCAACGCCTCGTCCTCGCCCTACACGCTGGGGGTGATGAGCTGGGTCGCGCTGCTCTTCACCCCGATCGTGCTCGCCTACCAGGGCTGGAGCTACTGGGTCTTCCGCAAGCGGGTGACCGGCCCGGCCAGCGACCCCGGTGTGCCGGTACCGGACCGCCGGAGCCGCGTCGGCGGCGGGCGGCCGTGAGGCCGCTCGACCCGCGGCTGCTGCGCCACCGGCCGCGGCCCGCGGCTACCTCGCCGTCGCGGTCGTGCTGCGGCCTGGCCGCGACCGGCCTGATCCTGGCCCAGGCCAGGCTGCTGGCCCACGTGCTGGCCGCGCGCCGTCACCGGGACCGGCTCGCGGTCGCTGGCCGGCTCGCTGGTCGCGCTGGCGATCGTGCTGGTGGCCCGGGCCGCGACCGGCTACGGCGGCGAGGTCGCCGCGCTGCGCGCCGCGGCCGCGGTCAAGTCCCAGCTGCGCCGCCGCCTGACCGCCACGTCGCTGCAGCTGGGCCCGCCCTGGCTCGGCCGGGCACCGGTCCGGCGAGGTCACCACGCTGGCCACCCGCGGCCTGGACGCGCTCGACCCCTACTTCGCCCGCTACCTGCCGCAGCTCGTGCTGGCCGGCGTCGTGCCGGTCGCCGTGCTGATCCGGGTCGGGCTGGCCGACTGGATCTCCGGCGCTGATCATCGGCGTCACGCTGCCGCTGATCCCGGTCTTCGCCATCCTGATCGGGCTGCACACCAAGGCGGCCACCCAGCGGCAGTGGCGGCTGCTGGCCCGGCTCGGCGGCCACTTCCTCGACGTGGTCGAGGGCCTGCCCACGCTCAAGCTGTTCGGCCGGGCCAAGGCGCAGGCCGAGGCGATCCGCCGGGTCACCGAGCGAGTACCGCAAGGCCACCATGGCCACGCTGCGGATCGCGTTCCTGTCCGCCCTCGTGCTGGAGCTGGCGGCCGCGCTGTCCACCGCGCTGGTCGCGGTCGAGGTCGGGCTGCGCCTGCTGGCCGGGCACCTGAGCTACCAGACCGCGCTGCTGGTGCTGCTGCTCGCGCCCGAGGCGTACCTGCCGCTGCGCGCGGTCGGCGCCCAGTTCCACGCCAGCACCGAGGGCGCCGCCGCCGCCGGCGGACGTCTTCGCGATCCTCGACACCCCGGTGCCCGGCGGGTCAGCAGGCCCGCGCCGCGTCCGGCGGACCTGCGCACGGACACGATCAGGCTGAACGGCGTCGGCGCTGAGCTACCCCGGCCGCGGCCGGCGACGCCCTGTCCGGCGTGACCATGACGATCCGGCCCGGC
This sequence comes from uncultured Chloroflexia bacterium, assembly GCA_963731415.1. Classification (GTDB taxonomy): domain Bacteria; phylum Chloroflexota; class Ktedonobacteria; order Ktedonobacterales; family Ktedonobacteraceae; genus JACDAE01. The sequence continues at coordinate 14,071 of CAVSVN010000005.1, read as the reverse complement.
GACCAGATCACCCTGACCGGGCCGAGCGGGGCGGGGAAGAGCTCGCTGCTGGCCCTGCTGCTCCGCTTCGCCGAGCCGACCAGCGGGCGCATCGAGGCCGGCGGCGTCGACCTGGCGCTGCGTCCCGCTCGGCGGAGTGGCGCCGCCAGATCGCCTGGGTCCCGCAGCACCCGCACCTGTTCGACGCGTCGGTGGCCGAGAACATCGCGCTGGGCGACCCGGCCGCCAGCCGCGAGGCCATCGCGGCGGCCGCGCGGGCCGCCGGAGCCGGCGGGTTCATCCAGGACCTGCCCGCGGGCTACGACACCGAAGTCGGAGAGCGCGGGCTGCGGCTGTCCTCCGGCCAGCGCCAGCAGATCGCGCTGGCCCGCGCGTTCCTGCGCGACGCGCCGCTGCTGCTGCTGGACGAGCCCGCCGCCCACCTGGACGCGGTCAGCGCGGCCCGGCTCGACGGCGCGCTGGCCGCGCTGGCGGCCGGCCGCACCGTGATCCGGGTCGCCCACGATCGCGCGGCCCGACGGCGGCCGGCTGTTCACCCTCGACAACGGCCGGACTCCAGCCAGCCGCCGCGGGCTGCCGGTCCGGACGGCGGTGGCGTCGTGACCGCGATCGCGCCGCCGGCCGGCGATCGGCCGGACCTGGGCGGCTAGCCCGCCGGCCGCGGCGGCCGCTGCGTCCGGCTGCTGCGGCTCGCGTTCGGGTCGCGGCCGATGCGCCGCGAGCTGCTGCTCGCCGTGCTGGCGGGCGCGGGCGCGTGCGGGGCCGGCGTGGCCCTGCTGGCGACCTCCGGCTTCCTGCTGGCCCGCGCCTCGCAGCACCCGAACATCGTGGCCATCTCGGTCGCGGTGGTCGCGGTCCGCGGCGCTCAGCGTCGGCCGCGGTGTGCTGCGCTACCTGGAGCGGCTGTTCTCCCACGACGTGGCCTTCCGGGTCCTCGCCGACGTCCGGGTGGCCATCTACCGCAGGCTGGAGCGGCTGGCCCCGGCCGGGCTGGCCGCCTTCCGGTCCGGCGACCTGCTCACCCGGCTGATCAGCGACGTGGACGCCACCCAGGACCTGTTCATCCGCGGCATCGCGCCGCCGCTGACCGCGGCGCTGGTCGGGGCCGGCGCGACCACCGCGGTGCTGCTGATCCTGGCGCCCGCGGCCGGGGTGCTCGCCGCGGGCCTGCTGGCCGCCGGGGTGCTGGTGCCGCTGGCCGTCGCCGCGTCGGCCCGCCGCGCCGCCCGGCGCACCGCGCCCGCCCGCGGCGAACTGGGCGCCGCGGTCACCGACCTGCTGGACGGCGCGGCCGAGCTGCACGCGTTCGGCGCGGTCGAGGCCGGCCTGGACCGGGTCCGGGCCGCGGACGCCGAGCTCACCCGGCTCGCCCGCCGCTCGGCCGCGGCGTCCGGCCTGGGCGCCGGGCTGACCGCGGCGGTCTCGGGGCTGACCCTGTGGGGCGTGCTGCTGCTCGGGGTCGCCGCCACCGGGACCGGGCAGCCTGGGCCGGGTCCCGCTGGCCGTGATCACCCTTACCGCGCTGGCCGCGTTCGAGGCGGTCACGGCCGCTGCCCGCGGCCGCGCTCCAGCTCGGCCAGTCCAGGAGCGCGGCCGCCGGATCGCGGCGGTGCTCGACGCGCCCGACCCGGTACCGCCCGCCCGGCCCGCCCGCTCGCCGCCGCCCGGCGCGGCCGCGGGGCACGATCGAGCTCCGGGGGGCAGCGGTCGCGTACCGGCGGCGGGCCGCTCGCGCCGTCGGGGTAGACCTGGACCTGGCGCCCGGACGCCGGGTCGCCCTGGTCGGCGCCGACCGGCGCGGGCAAGTCCACCGTGGCCGCGGTGCTGCTCCGGTTCGTCGACCTGAGCGCGGGACGGCCCGCTCAACGGTCGCGACCTGGCCGGCTGACGACCGCGACGACGTCCGGGCGGTGATCGGCGGCTGCGCCGCAGGACGCGCACCTCTTCGACACGACGATCCGGGACAACCTGCGGCTCGGCCCGCCCGGCGCCACCGACGCCGAGCTGGCCGCGGCCGCGGCCGGGCCCGGCTGCTCGACTGGATCGCGTCGCTGCCGGAGGGCTGGGACACCCTGGTCGGCGCGCACGGCGCGCGCGCTGTCCGGCGGCCAGCGGCAGCGGCTCGCCCTGGCCCGGGCCCTGCTGGCCGACCCGGCCGTGCTCGTCCTGGACGAGCCGACCGCGCACCTGGACCCGGAGAACCGCCGCGCGCTGACCGCCGACCTGCTGGCCGCCACGGCCGGGCGGACCACCCTGCTGATCACCCACGACCTGGAGGGCCTGGACCAGGTGGACGAGATCGTGGTGCTCGACCGACGGCCGGGTGGCCGAGCGCGGCACCCACGCCGAGCTCGCCCGGGCCGGCGGCGTTTACCAGCGCCTTTGGTGAAGCACAAGGAGGCTGACATGACCTGCACCCTGCACGTGGCCTGGGACGAGCGGCTGGCCGGCTACGACTTCGGGCCCGGTCACCCGATGGCACCGATCCGGGTCAAGCTGACCATGGAGCTGGCCCGCGCCTTCGGCGTCTCCCACCTGGACGGGTCACGGCCGAGGTCCCGGCCGCGGCCACCCGGCGCCGAGCTCGAGCTGGTACCACGATCCCGGCTACATCGACATCGTGCGGCTAGCCGGCAGCGGCGCTGCCGCGAGCTCCGGGCCAGGAGAGCATGACCGAGCGCGTGCTGCTGATGCACGGGCTCGGCACCGAGGACGACCCGGTGTTCCCCGGCATGCACGAGGCGTCCGCCCTGGTGACCGGGGCCACGCTGGCCGCGGCCCGGGCCGTCTGGACGCGGCGGCGCAGCACGGCGCCAGCATCGCCGGCGGCCTGCACCACGCCATGGCCGGCCAACGCCAGCGGGTTCTGCGTCTACAACGACCCGGCCATCGCGATCGCCTGGCTGCTGGGCCAGGGCGCCGAGCGGATCGCCTACGTCGACGTGGACGCGCACCACGGCGACGGCGTGCAGACGGCGTTCTGGGACGACCCGCGGGTCCTGACGATCAGCCTGCACGAGCACCCGGACACCCTGTTCCCCGGCACCGGCCTGCCGTCCGAAACCGGCGGCCCGGCACGCGGAGGGCTCGGCGGTCAACGTGGCGCTGCCCGCGCTGCACCGGCGACGCCGGGTGGCTGCGCGCCTTCCATGCCGTCGTGCCGCCGCTGCTGCGGGAGTTCCGCCCGCAGATCCTGGTCAGCCAGCACGGCTGCGACTCGCACCGGGACGACCCGCTGGCCAACCTGGAGCTGACCATCGACGCCCAGCGCGCCGCGCACGCCGCGATCCACCAGCTGGCGCACGAGTACGCCGGCGGCCGCTGGCTGCTCACCGGCGGCGGCGGCTACGAGCACGTCCAGGTGGTGCCGCGGAGCTGGACCCACCTGCTGGCCGAGGCGGCGGGCCGGCCGCTCGACCCGGCCTCGGCCGACCCCGGGGCCGTGGCGCGACTACGTCCGCTGGCGACCGGCCAGGCCGCCCCGGAGCTGATGACCGAAGGCGGCCGCGGACGTTCGCCGCGTTCGAGACGGCTACGACCCCGCCGACCCGGTCGACCAGGCGATCATGGCCACCAGGAAGGCCGTCTTCCCCCTGCACGGCCTGATGCCGTAGAGCTGAGCGCTTCGGTGGATGAGACGATATCGCCAGCCGACGTGACTCGTAACCTAAACCTACACTGCCGGTTCTGACGTAAAGCTACAGTACAAGTGTAGGTTTCTGCCGGAGGGGACGGCATGACGGAGTTGTCCGAGAACTTGGTTCGAGTTGCCGACGTAGCCCGGGAGATTGGACTATCGCCGACCAGAATCCGGCAGCTGGCAGATCGCGAAGTCATCCCGTCGTCTAGGACTCCGGGCGGCCACCGGCTGTTCGACCTGGGGGCGGTACGGGCAGCGATAGCACGCCGGACACTGCCTGAGGATCCTCTGACAGCTGCGACCGAGGCAACGCCTTCCTGGCAGGTCGAACCGACCTTGCTGGACCTTTCCGCGGACGCGGTGTGGCGGCGGGCGGCTGAGGACTTGCCGCTAACGGTCTTTACTCGTTGACGTTCACTAACGATCTGCCCTGTGGAGGTTGCGACCCTCCTGGCCGGGTTCGGGCATCTCGGCCGGGGCCGGCCCAGTCCCGGCCGTCCCGCCCATCCCCTTCGTCCCGCCCGTCCCGCCGGTCACGTCCCGGCCCGCGCCGGGAACCGGGCCGATGCTCCATCCACCCGCCTGGGACCCACTGCCAGGAATTTAAGGAAGCTCTGTGCGGTCCTCTCCGGGGGGTTTCTGCTGGTCAGAGCCATTCGCCGCGGGTGGGGGCGCACCGGGGAGCGGCGCGGGTGCGGGTCGGCTGTGGTAGCACGGCTGCGGCATCCTGGCCACGCCACAGCGAGTCCGCTATATCCGTTAATGTCGCAATTTTAAGTTAAGACATTCCGGACGCCGATCATGATCGCGGACAGTTTCGGGCGCATGGGAGCTGAAACTGTCCGCGATCATGAAACAGCATGGTGCGAGGGTGCCGCCTTAAGTTCCTGGCAGTGGCCTGGGACCGGGTTGATGCTCCATCATTCCCATTAACATGAATCCGGCGGTGCAGTTTATGATTGATCGCGGCCTGGCGCGTATCCAGCATCGGGATCAGTAGCTCAATGAATAGAGCAGGCAGTGGTCACACGCGTTCGGCCGGGGGGACGATGAGGACCGGGCAATGGGCGTGCTGGGCGACCTGGCCGGCCACCGAGCCCATCATCAGCCGGTTGAAGCCGCCCGCGCCGCGCGAGCCCACGACGATCATGTCGGCGTCCTGCCCCGCGTTGATGAGCTCCTCGACCGGGAAGCCGTGAACCGCCCTGACCGTGACGGAGTCCGGGCGCGGTCCGTCCAGCCCGGCCAGCACCTTGTCGGTCTCGGCCTGAGCCAGCTGACGGGTCTCCTCGGTCCGGGCCGCGTCATCCGGGTAGATGACCATAGGGGTGCAGTAACCCCTGATGCCCTCGCTCACGGTGATCACCGTGAGCGGCACCTGACGGATCGCCGCTTCGCGCATGGCCCATCCCAGGGCGCGCTGGGAATGACCGGAACCGTCCACCCCGACGATAATTCCCGACATTTTCCTTCTCCTTCTGCCGTAGGGGGCTCTCCCGCCCCTCCGGTACCGACGCTAGGCCCGCGGGATCCGCTGAATAAGGGCCGTCTGGGCTCGCCGCCAGGGACCTTGGTCCTTAACCAGGCGAAGGCGTCCTGCCTAGAGTTGACGTGACAAGCGGCCCTTCCCGGGCGACCTCGCGAACATCAGGAGTTACGGTGACTAGTCCGGTGAGCGGTACAGAGCCAGGCGAGGCTAGGCCGCCGATCGGGGTGTTCCTCATGGACGATCACGAGATCGTCCGCCGGGGCGTCCGCGACCTGCTGGAGGCCGAGCCGGACATCACCGTGGTCGGCGAGGCCGGGACCGCGTCCTCGGCGCTGGCCCGGATCCCGGCGCTGAAGCCGGACGTGGCCGTCCTCGACGTGCGGCTGCCGGACGGCGACGGGGTGTCGGTGTGCCGGGAGATCCGCTCCCGGATGCCGGAGGTGGCCTGCCTGATGCTGACCTCGTTCGGCGACGACGAGGCGCTGTTCGACGCGATCATGGCCGGCGCGGCGGGATACGTGCTCAAGCAGATCCGCGGCACCGACCTGGTCGGCGCGGTGCGCACGGTGGCGGCGGGCCAGTCGATGCTGGACCCGCGGGCGGCCAGCCAGCTGATGGCCCGGCTGCGCGACCAGCCTGCCAAGCACGACCCGCTGGCCGGGCTGACCACGCAGGAGCGCAAGATCCTGGAGCTGATCGGGGAAGGGCTGACCAACCGGCAGATCGGCGAGCGGATGTACCTGGCCGAGAAGACCGTGAAGAACTACGTGTCCGCGCTGTTCGCCAAGCTCGGCATGGAGCGCCGCACCCAGGCCGCCGCCTACGCGGTCCGCGCCTTCGACGACCAGCACGCGGGCGGCGAACCTCACTACGGTCCCGGCGAGTAGGGACCTTCTTCCCTACGCGGACGGCCCCCTCCCAGGCATCCTAGGCTCATGTACACCGACGGCTCGGCTCTGCGGCAACTGACCAGGGAAGACTGCCTCGGGCTGCTGGCAGGGTGCCCATCGGGCGGATCATCTACACCCGCCAGGCGCTGCCCGCCGTGGAGCTGGTCAACTTCGCCCTCGAGAGCGGCGACATCATCATCAGGACGGACCGGAGCGGCAAGATCGCCGCCGCGACCCGCGGGGCGATCGTCGCGTTCGAGGCCGACGTCGTAGACCCCGAGCAGGGCTCCGGCTGGAGTGTCACCGCCATCGGCCCCTCCCGCGAGGTGACCGACGCCGCGGACATCGCCCGGCTGCAGCAGATAGGCCTCAGTTCCTGGGTCCCCGGCCTGCGGGAGCACTTCATCCGGATCTCACCGCAGCTGCTTAACGGCCGCTGGCTCGGCGTCGGTCACCGGGCTCTCGAGTTCGGCGGGACGGCGTGATGCGCATCGTCTCCGCCGCAGCCTCGGGCAGGTGCTGAGCGTGCTGCCGGCCGAAGGTCCTGGCCACGACGGGACCTTCGTATCTGCCCCGGCGCGCCCCGTCGGGGAGTGAGCTTGGGTCATGAGCGAGCCGATGACCATTGAGGAGATCACCCGCTACGTGGTGGCCAGGGCGATATGGGCGCCCTCGGTGCACAACAGCCAGCCGTGGCGGTTCGCCGCCGACGCCGGGCCGCGGCTCAGCCTGTACGCCGACACCGGCCGACGCCTGGCCGCGGCCGACCCGGACGGCCGCGAGATGATGATCAGCTGTGGCGCCGCGCTGTTCAGCGTCCGGCTGGCCCTTAGATCACTCGGCTACATCCCGGAAACCACCGTGCTGCCCGATCCGAGCCAGCCGACGCTAGTGGCCCAGGTGTCGTGGCGCGAGCGCGCCGCCGCCGACGAGTTCGAGCGGCGGCTGTCCGGCCAGCTGCTCTCCCGGCGGACCCACCGCGGCGCGTTCGACCCGGAGCCGCTGCCGCCCGGCACGCTGGCCGCGCTGCGCGCGGGCGCGGCGCGGGAGGGGGCGGAACTGCGCATCGTGGCGGACGACGGGCACCGGGCCGCCCTCGCCGCCGCCGTCCAGGCCGCCGAGCACCAGCTACGCCGCGACGGCGAACGCCTCAGCGAACTCGCCAGGTGGACGCCCGCACCGGGCAGCGCCTGCCGTGACGGGGTGCCGGTCACCTCCTACCCGGCGCGGCCCGAGCACACCGAACCCCGACTTTCCCGGGCGGGACTTTGGCCGCGGGCATGGCTGGGGCGTGCCGCCGCTCAGCCTGGCCACCTCGCACCGGGCCGCCTGCGTGGCCGCCCTGCTCACCACGGCTGACGATACACCTGGCGGACTGGGTACACGCCGGCCAGGCCCTGCAGCGGATCCTGCTCGACCGCCAGCACCTGCGGCGCGGCGGTGGCGCTGCACAGCCAGCCGCTGGAAGTGCCCTGGCTGCGCGAGTTCATCAGGACCCAGCTCAGCGACGGCGCCCACCCGCACCTGGTGCTCCGGATCGGGCTGGTCACCCAGGTGGCGATCAGCGTACGGCGCGATCCCGAGGACGTCCTGTTCCCGGCGGACGTGTCCACCGTGGTGCCCCGCATCGACGGGCCCGGTGACATCCTTTCAGCACAGCTTTATCGTCAGCGAGCAAGGCGCCGCCGTAATCTGGGGCTATGACGCGCGAGGGCAGGCGGAGCAGGTCATCGACCACGTCGCCCACCCGTCGGTAAGGGACAGCTCCGGGCGGCAGGCCGCTCGGTCCGGGTCTAGCCTGCGCTGCGCGCGGCTATGGCTCGCCGCGCGGCACCCGCCACTCCAGCCTGGTGCCGGGCGGGGAGCGCTCCGGTCGGCAGGCTCGAGCCGCAGTTCGCCGCCGAGCTTCCCGGCCCGGCTGGCCAGGTTGCGCAGCCCGCTGCGCCTGCCCTCGGCCGGGATGCCGATCCCGTCGTCGGTCACCCGCACGGTCAGCATCCCGTCGGGGCTCACGTCCACGGTCACGTCCACCTGGCTGGCCTGCGCGTGCCTGGCCGCGTTGGACAGCGCCTCGCGCAGCGCGGCGAGCGCCTGCTCGGCCGCCTCGGGCCTGATGCCGGCGCCGAGGCCGGCGCCGAGCCGCAGCGACGGGGCGAAGCCGAGCATGTCGGTCATCTCCTCGACCAGGGCGACGATGTCGCCGCGCAGGTCCGGCCGGGCCGGGGTGTCCCGGGCCTGCAGCGCGAAGATGGTGGCGCGGATGTCCTTGATGGTCTCGTCCATCGCGTCGACCGCGTGGGTGATCCGGCTGGCCACCTCCGGCCTGGTGATCATCGGCATGGTGCCCTCCAGCGACATGCCGGTGGCGTACAGCCGCTGGATGACCAGGTCGTGCAGGTCACGCGCGATCCGGTCGCGGTCCTCGTACAGCGACAGCCGCTCGGCCTCGGCCCGGCTCGCGGCCAGCTCGAGCGCGACGCCCGCCTGGGCGGCGAACGAGGCCACGACGTCCGCCTGGGCCTGCGGGAACGGCGCCCCCCCGTGACGGCGCCCGATGGTGAGCACGCCGCGGACGTTGCCCGGCGCGCCGAGCGGGAACACGATCGCGGGCCCGATGTGGCTCATCGCGCCGCGGGCGGCCTGGGCGGCCCGCTCGTCGTCGGCGAAGTCGGCCGATGTCACCGGCTCGCCCGTGGCCAGCACCCGCCCGGACAGGGACTGGCCGGCCGGCAGCACCAGGCCGCGGACCGCGTCTGCGCCGTCGCCCTCGGCGTAGGTGACCGTCAGCCCCCGGCCCTCCTCGCCGGGCAGCGCGAGCATGGCGAGGTCGGCGCCGGAGAGTTCGCGCGCCTGCCGGGTGATGCCCGCCAGTACCTCGGCCGGGCTCGGAACCGGACAGCAGCCGGGTGGTGACCTCGGCGCTGGCCTGGATCCAGCGCTGCTGGCGGCGGGCCGCCTCGTACAGCCGGGCGTTCTCCACCGCCACGCCCGCCGCGGCGCCCAGCGCGACCAGCACCGCCTCGTCGTCCTCGGTGAACTCGCCGCCGCCGCGCTTATTGGTCAGGTACAGGTTGCCGAACACCTCGTCGCGGACCCGCACCGGCACGCCGAGGAAGCCGCGCATCGGCGGGTGCCCGTCGGGGAAGCCGGAGGATCCCGGGTGCTCGGCTGATGTCCGCCAGCCGCAGCGGGCCGGGGTCGTCGATCAGCAGGCCGAGCAGGCCGCGTCCCTCGGGCCAGTGGTGGATCCGGCGCGATCTCGTCCTGGGTCAGGCCGACCGGGATGAACTCGGCCAGCCGCTTGCCCTCGCCGATGACGCCGAGCGCGCCGTAGGTCGCGTCCACCAGCCCGACCGCGGTCTCGACGATCCGCCGCAGCGTGGATTCCAGGTCCAGGCCAGAACCGATGGCCACGACCGCCTCGAGCAGGCCGCGCATCCGGTCCCTGGTCGCCAGCACGGCCTGCAGCCTGGCCTGCAGCTCGGACAGGAGCTCGTCGAGCTGCAGGTGCGGCAGCAGGTCTGGGCGATTCTCCGCACCCGGTCCCACCTGCGAGTCCTTCCATGATGGCGATACATCGCAAGGCTATCCGGCGCGGTCGAGGTCGCACGCCAGGTGCAGCCCGGCCTGCTGCTACCTGAGCAGCTCATAGCGCGGGTTGATCATGGTGGGCCGGCCGTCGTCGCCGATGCCGACCATGCCGTGCAGCCGGATCCGGCGGCCCGGGCTCCAGGCCCGGCGATGTGCGCGCGCCCGTAGAACACGGCCGTCAGGTCGCCGGTGGAGTCGGCGACCTCGCAGGCCAGCATGGTGTTGTGCCTGGCCGGCCGGACCTCGGCGGCGCGCAGGCGGCCCTGGACCGTGGCCCGGCCGGCGGCGCAGCGACCCGATCGGATCGGTGCCGCCGGCGGGATAGGCCGCTCGTAGTCCCGCAGGCCGTCGTGGCTCCGCGCCGCGCGGCCGGGCCGGTTCGCCGGGCGTGCAGGTCTCGACCCTGTGCCGTGACGTCGAAGGGGATGATCATGGCCGACGCGCCGTGGACCCGGCTGACCTCGGCGGGCGATCCGGTCCGCGGTGTGGTCGTGCAGCAGCCGCCCGGCCAGCGGGGAGTAGCTGCGGCGCGGCAGGACCACCGTCACGTGCGTGCCGGCGCGGCGGCCGCCTCGCCGCTCGCCAGCTGGGCCGCGGCGTGCGCCAGCCGCCGGTCCGGGCAGTCGGCCAGGTCCAGCGGGATCCTGACCCCGGCGTCCAGCCACTGCTGCCGGAGCTTGTCCGCCCGCGCGCTGTCCAGGCTGAAATGGATCGCGCGCAGCGCGGAGGGCCGCAGGCTCTTGGCGTACCTGAGCGCCGCGATGGTCGCCAGGTCGTAGCCGTCGACCAGCAGCAGCACCACGCGGCGGGAGTAGTTCGGCGGGTGCGGCTGCGAGGCCCGCTGGCCGGGGTCCGCCAGGATCGCCGCCTTCCTTCCCGGTACTCCCGGTTGAGCCGGATCAGCGCGTACACCAGGACCGGGAAGATGATCACGATCAGCCAGGCGCCCTCGGTGAACTTGACCACCGCGAACAGCACCACGACCAGCGCCGTGTAGACCCCGCCCGCGGTGTTGATCGGCCAGCCGCCGCCGCCAGCCCGGCTCCCGGGTCCGCGGTGGTACCTGGCCATGCCGAACCCGGCCATGGCGAACCCGGTGAACACGCCGATCGCGTAGAACGGGATGAGCGCGTCGACGGTGGCCCCGGCCACCAGCATCAGCGACAGCGACAGCACGGTCAGCAGGATGATGCCGTTGGAGAACACCAGCCGGTGACCGCGCCTGGTCAGCCAGCGGGGCAGGAAGGAGTCCTCGGCGACGAAGCTGGCCAGGAACGGGAACCCGGTGAAGCTGGTGTTCCCGCCGGTGAACAAGATGGCGGCGGTCGCGGCCTGGACGCCGAAGAACATGACCTGCCCGGCGGCGGTGGGCCCGAAGACCAGCCGTGGCCTCCTGGGCCAGCACGGTCGGGAACCCGGCGGTGTAGGGGATCGCGTGGGTGACATGCGCGAGCCAGGAGATGCCCGGCGATCAGGAACGCCACGATCGCCCCCTGCATGGCCAGGATCTGCCGGGCGTGCCGCCCCTCCGGCGGGCGCAGCGCGCTGACCGCGTTGGACACCGCCTCGATCCCGGTCAGCGACGAGCCGCCGTTGGCGAAGGCCCGCGCCATGATGTACACGGCGCCGAAGGCGATCAGCCCCGAGTGCGTGCCGATGCCGACCGTGCCCGCGCCCGGGCGACGACGTGCGGCAGGCCGCCGGCCAGCTCGCGGACCACGCCGGCGACGATCATCACCATCAGCGAGCCGGCGAACAGGTAGGTCGGCAGCGGCGAAGACCCGGCCCGCCTCCCGGATGCCGCGCAGGTTGCCCAGGCACATGACGCCGATCGCGATCGACCGAGATGACCAGCAGGATCCTGCGGGCCGATGACCGGGATCCCGGACAGCGCGGGGAACGCGGACACGATGGCGGCGCTGCCCGCGGCGGTCTGCACCGCCACCGTGACCACGTAGTCGATCAGCAGCGCGACCGCGGCCACCTGGGCGACCCGCGGGCCGAAGTTCTCCCTGGCCACCACGTACGAGCCGCCCGCCCGGGTGTACACCGACACCACTTCGCGGTAGGACAGCACGACGAGCACGACGCCGAACAGGACCAGCAGCGTCATCGGCAGCACCAGCGTGAAGGCGGCCAGGCCGAAGAACGGCAGCAGCGCGTAGAGGATCTCCTCGGTGCCGTAGGCCGCCGAGGAGAGCCCGTCGCAGGACAGCACGCCCAGCGCCAGCGGCCGGGACAGCCGCTGGTTCTTCAGCTGCTCGGTGACCAGCGGCGGCCCGAGCACCCGGCGCTTCACCGAATACCAGAACCCGTCGGGCACGTCGGCCGCCTGAGCCAAGGCCGGGAACGGCTCGCGGGCCGTTCCCCGGCCCGGACGCGCCCGCTCCGCCACCTGGTCCTCCTCCCTAGCGGTATGCCTGAAGCAAACCGCCGCAGGCTGGCCGCGGCCAGGGTCCTTGGTATGGGACCTTCGGCACGCGATGAGGTGATATACGTCTCTGCCGACCCGGCCCGCGCCAGGGCGAAACTGAGGCCATGAACGCGAGATTTGAGCCCCCGTCAGCCAGAAGTTGCGACGCCGCGGCCCAGCAGTCGCCAGGTGACGCCGCCGACGCCGCCGGCCCTCGCCGTCTCCTGGCCGGGCGTGCGTGCTGCTGCGCGGCCCGAGCCGCCGTCCAGATCACCATGCCGCCCACGGCGGCCCGGCCGCACGAGACCGACCTGCTGCTCTGCGGCCATCACTACCGCGTCTCCCGTCCGGTTCTCGAGGCGATCCACGCCGCCGTGCGCGAGCTCCCCGGAACACCTAGCGACGTCGCCGCCTGGATCGACGTGAGCCCGTCAGCCCAGTCGGCAGCGCTCGCCGGGCGATGATCACGATGCACGCCTACGTCAAGGACGTCATGACCACCGCGGTGATAGCAGCCCGGCCCACGCGTCCTACCCGGACCTGGCCGCCGTGCTCCACGAACACCGGATCAGCGGGTTTCCCGTCGTCGACGGCGAGGGAGTCGTGGTGGGCGTGGTCTCCGAGTCGGACCTGCTGGCCCGCCAGGCCGCGCCCAGGCCGCACCGGAAACATGCCAATCCGGCCCGGTCTGACCGCGGCCGACCTCATGAACTGGCCGCCGGTGACCGCTCGGCCCGGACGAGACGGCCAGGCGCGCGGCCCGCCTGATGTACTCACGTAAGCTCAGGCGGCTCCCGGTGGTCGATCACCGGGGACGGCTGATCGGCATCGTGACCCGCGCCGACCTGCTGAGCGTTTTTACCCGGCCGGACGAGGAAATCCGCCGCGAGATCACCCAGGACGTGATCGCCGACGGGTTCTTCACCGCCCAGACCGCCTCCCGGTCAGCGTGAAGGACGGCAGTCGTCACGCTGGCCGGGGCGCCGGGCAGTGTCATCCTCGGCCGCAACATCGCCGACCAGGTACGGCACGTGGAGGGCGTCATCGCCGTCCGCGACCGCTTCAGCTACCCGGCTCCGGCGGCACATTCAGCTTCTCCAGCCCCTTCGGACCTGGGACTTTAGTCCCGGACCTCACGCGGGCCTGGATCGCGGTCAGCCTTCGGGCATGTCGTAGCGGAGGGCGGGTATGCCCGCAGCGATCTCCAGGTCGCCGGCTACCTGGTAGCGGCCATCGGGCTGGCGGAACTCCGACGCGGCTAGGTCCAGGGCGATGGACACGCCGTACGGACCGCCTCAGTCATCGACGGCGCGGCGACCGGTGCGATCATGAACTCCTGGAAGTCGAGGGGCGAGTTGGGCGCGTGCGCGCCGCCGTTGAGCACGTTGAAATGCGGGCGGCCGTGCCGTCCGCCAGCCGCACCGTGACCGCCAGCGTTGGCCGTCCGCGTCTCACGCGGCCTGCCGACGCCGGCCTAGGCTCTTGCGGGTCAGCCATCCGATCACGCCGAGCCCGGCGGCGAAGCCGCCGGCGGCCACACCCTGGGCCAGCTCGACGCGATTGGCGATCTCGGCCTGCTGCATCGGAGGGCGACCACGTCGCCTGCCTGGTTGATCCACACTTCACCCGGCTGCCCGCCTGCGCCCTGGAGGGCGCGAAGACCGGCTAGTCGGCGGAGCCCGTCCGGGCTCCGCCACTCGGCGCGCGTATCCGGAACCTCCCTCAGTCCGGGCCTGCGCCCGGGGGCGGCCTCGAAGCAGAGTCGCGGGGACTTGGCGCAGGGAAGCCGCTGGGCCTGCGCGACCCGGGAGAAGGTCGCGTCGGCCCACCGGCCCGCCGCATACGCGACGAAGGGGATGCGCCCATGAATGCGGCCATCAGTGCGCCGAACACGGCGTTTTCCGCCTGGTCCACCTGACGGCTCCCGGCCTTGGCTGCAGTCCTCATCGGTCTCACCTTTCCCTAGCCAGCACGGTGTGCTATTTCCACGCTCGCCCGCGGCGGCCGGGGCGGCCAGGGGCCGATCGTCCGGAACGGCCAGGACCTTA
>CAVSVN010000004.1:0-18972 GCA_963731415.1 uncultured Chloroflexia bacterium | reverse complement strand
TGATGTGTTGCTATACAAAAATGTGTTGAAAGAGAATTTTTGTATAGTACAATTAGCGAGGAGAACAAAGTATGCATTTACACATTCTGCAAACAGGCAAGTATTTACCGACTGCCTTGTTTGCTTTTTTTATCTTACTGGCGACTGGCTGTAGTGGTTTTCCTGGATCGTCGCAGGCCAACAATAATGGAGCGTCTATGAATGGTAGTAGTGGCTCGTCGATGACAAACAACGCTTCCCCAGGAAATGATGCTTCAATCATTCAACGTCATGGTTCAGCAGTGACGGTAAGTCCGGGAAGTAGTGCGACATCGAGTATTTCATGTGAAGGAAATGAGCAAATCGTGGGAGGTGGATACTATATTAGCGGTGATAAAGGAAGCGCCGTGGTAAGTTATCCCAGTTCGCTCGAAGTCATGGGTCTCTACTTTACACAATACTACAAATAAGGCACAGCAGATTAGTGCCTTTGTTAATTGCCTGCAAGCCAGTTTCTCTATCAGATCAAAGCTTATCATCGGTACTGTGCAAAGTGTGGATGCAGGCAGTGGAAACAAATCGTTGACCGTAGTGGCGCAATGTCCACGTGGATCTATATTAACCGGTGGCGGCTATCTCACAGAAACTTTTGCAGGGACGATAGACACCTCCGCACCCGAAAATAATCAGAACCAATGGCTGGTAGTTGCTCATACAATAGGTAATAGCAGCATGAAGGCCCAATCCTTCGCAATCTGCGCTACTGCACATTTGAAAGCTATCTCTCCTCGCCTGCATAGTGAGTTCACTATTCCCGCAGGTAAAGATGCCAATTCTACGTATTCCTGTCCAGAGAATGCTTTACTCACCAGTGGTGGCTATACCACGGCTGATACTACTGCTCCAGGAGCGTTTTATACCATCAGTAGCCCTGACTCAGTTTCAGTATCATCTCCTGGGCCAGTTACTCAATGGATGATTGGTGGCACGAGCTACGATGACAAACCGCGTCAGGCATCTATCTGGTTGGTCTGTCTTAATGCAATCTAGCACAAAAATCCAAAAACATGCTTTTCTGAAGATAGATGCAAAATATGTAAGGTAGTAAAAGATATATCTTCTCGTTGTTATTGGCAATGAGCAGATAGATATATAGGTGGTATCTAGACGATGGAGTCTCCCATTTGTGTGCTGAAGCATAAGTAGTGCAATGTTGTACTTGTCGGAGAAAACCATGATACATCCAGTCAGCCATTTTCCGCAATTGTCACCGTATTCCAGGTTGGATAGGAGAAAAATAGATGGGTTCTAGACAAATGACAGGTTCGCACTTCCCTCTTGTTACCAGTCAGAGGAAGAATTCTGATCCTCTAGGAACTTCACTACAAGAGCAACAGAAGGTTAGCATAATTATCCCTACTTTAAATGAGAGCGGAAATATTGCAGATCTATTGTTACGTCTTGATGCAGCGATGGTACAGGCAAATATATACTATGAGGCAATTATCATTGATGACCATTCGCGGGACGACACCTGTGCTATTGCCCTTCGCATCGCACAGGCTAAAAACATGCCTGTGCGCGTGTTGACGAAGCAGGGACAACCGGGAAAAGCCTTCTCATTGATGGAAGGGTTTGCTGCCTCCCGCTACGGTTTGCTGGCTTTCATTGATGGAGATCTACAGTATCCACCAGAATCTCTTCCCAGGATGATAGAGAAACTGGATCAGGCAGATATCGTGGTTGGTGATCGCAGAGTTACTTATGATGGTGCTGGTCGCTTTCGCGCCGCCTTGAGCGGTATCTTCACAAGTATCATCAATATCGTCTTTCATTTAGATACCGATATGCAGTCCGGTCTGAAGGTCTTCCGGCGTAAAGTTTACGATGAAATGGAGGCGGAGCCAGGGAAATGGAATCTTGATCTTCACCTGGTTATTCAAGCCATTCATAAAGGATATAAGATCGCGAATGTGCCTATCATATATGCACAACGCCATGCCGGTGAGAGCAAGGTTATCCCCTTTGCCGTCGCGATAGAGCTGCTAATGACTGTACTTCTGCTCAAGCTTACGACCACTCTACACTATGCACTCGGGGGCGGCAAAACGTCGAGACAACGTGCCACAGGCCATAAATATGTGATTGCTGCGGATGCTTCTATTGTTGAGCAGGTAAAATACTATTCTCAATGGCTTGATGCTGATACACAACGTGGGTACGCTATTAATTCGACGCTAGCTATCGAGGAGTATAGAGACATTGCACTACGCACTACACAGATAAACGGAAAGGATGTTGCAATCTTTGCACCTTTTCGCAAGAAGCTCTCTGCTCTCCGTACATTCTTGCCTTCACAACTCTTTATTCTGGGCCTGATAGGCCTACTCATCGCTCTAGGTCTGATTTTCTTTCCCGTACAAACTCTAGTGGTGGGTGTGGCTATCATCACCTTGTTTTACTTTGTGGATCTGCTGGTAAATTTTGTGCTTGCGGCAAAAACTCTTGATACCTCCACTGCCGAGAAGATCGATGATGAGTTGGTATATGAATTAAAAGATGCAAATTGGCCGATGTATACGGTGCTCTGTCCGCTCTATCGTGAGGCGGCAATTGTGCCTCAATTTGTCAGTGCTATGCAAGCACTAGATTACCCGACGAATAGGTTGCAGGTCCTCTTCCTGACTGAACTAGATGATGTTGAAACGCGCGATGCAATACGCGCTCTGGGACTGCCCTCACATTTCAATGTATTGACGGTACCTGATGGACAACCTCGTACCAAACCCCGTGCCTGTAATTATGGATTATTGCACGCTAAAGGGCGTTATGTTGTAATTTTTGATGCTGAAGACTCTCCTGATCCATTGCAACTGAAGAAGGCCGTTCTGACCTTTGCCAATCATGGCCCTGATGTGGCTTGCGTACAGGCAAAGTTGAACTTCTACAATGCCGATCAGAACCTTCTGACCCGCTGGTTTACTGCTGAGTACTCGCTCTGGTTCGATCTGACGCTTCCCGGTTTGCAGCGGGCAGGCTTCCCACTTCCTCTAGGTGGTACTTCCAATCATTTCCGTACGGAACTGCTACGCACGCTTGGAGCATGGGATGCCTTTAATGTCACAGAAGACTGCGATCTGGGTCTGCGCCTGGCTCACTATAAGCTAAAGACAGTTGTGCTTGATTCGACAACGTATGAAGAAGCCAATTCGCAAGTAAAGAACTGGATACGGCAGCGCTCTCGTTGGATCAAGGGATACATGCAGACCTATCTCGTGTATATGCGTAATCCTCTACGCTACCTGAACGCAAAGCATTGGGATGAGTTTGCATCACTTCAATTGATTGTTGGTGGTAAAACGGCGGTCCTTTTTGTGAACCCTTTAATGTGGCTGCTTCTGTTAGCGTATGTATTCCTGCATCCTTTCGTGGGAACCTTCTACCATACATTGTTTCCTACGCCTGTTCTCTATATGGGAACGATGTGCCTTGTCTTTGGCAACTTTTTCTATACGTATACTCATCTGTTCGGTTGTATCGATCGTGGTCGTTATGGCCTGGTCAAGTGGACGTTGCTCATCCCGCTTTATTGGATGTTGACCAGTGTCGCAGCCTTTATGGCTCTGCAACAGCTTATCTTTAGACCTCACTACTGGGAAAAGACACAGCATGGGCTCCACTTGTTGAAGTCAGGTACTTCCTCTACTCATGGGCAGAACAGCCGGGTAGCGCTGCCAGCCATGGAAACAGCCGTATCAGTAACTGAAATTAGGCAGGGCAACGCCAGGGTTGATGAAGAGGAGACGACACCATTTTCAATAACTGCTGTTTTGCCAACTGCTAAATGGAAAAAAAAGTATGGTGCCAGTAATGTTAGGCATGGAGTTCTATCGAGGGATGAAACGCTTCTTTTACCAGTGATAGCGCACAAGAATCATAAGCCTATTCCAACGGTAACAGATTCGATGAAGGCTGTCTTTACTATTCCGATGCCTGTTGTGCATCGTCAAAAGCAAACGCGACGAAGGCTGTTTCCTGAAGATAAATGGCTGGTTGCAACATTTATAACTGCATGTATAGCCAGCCTTGTGGCTATGTACTACTTTTTCACGCATAATGAGACGCTACTTTATGGAGATGCCTATGCACATATGATGATTGCACGCCGTCTCTTTGATAGTATCACACCGGGAGTAGCTCAGCTGGGTGGTGTCTGGCTTCCTTTACCACACCTGGTAATGTTGCCATTCATCTGGAATGATACTCTCTGGCGAACAGGATTAGCTGGCAGCATTCCGTCAATGATTTGCTACGTAGTGGCCTCAGTCTATATCTTCCTCTTTGCACGATCCCTGACACGAGATAGTCGGGCCAGCTTTGTAGGTACCTTGCTCTTCATATTGAATCCGAACATTCTCTATCTGCAAACTACGCCTTTAAGCGAACTGTTATTGATTGCAACACTTAGCGCTTCATGTTACTACTTTCTGGCATGGGTACAAAAGGAAAATTCTAGTCAGCTTATCAAAGCTTCAGTAGCGATTTTCCTGGCAACTTTAGCTCGTTATGATGGATGGGCCTTGTTTCTTGCTCTGGTCCTTATGGTTGTTGTAATTGGATTGCAGAGGCGGCATAGTTGGACACGCGTTGAAGGAAATCTCCTTGTTTTCTGCTCTTTCGGATCTCTGGGGATTATTTTATGGTTCGTCTGGTGTGGTGTCATCTTTGGTGATCCACTTTACTTCCAGCATGGCCCTTTCTCGGCCCAGGCTCAACAGGCTGATTTACGTAGCCATGGCGTGCTGTTTACCTATCACAATTTGCAGGGTTCTATTTTTGTCTATCTCACAGATATTATGAGAACTATTGGACCAGGACTCCTTGTTCTAGGAGTTCTCTCAATACTTATCCTTATGATGAGGCGCAGGATCTCTCCTGAGGTATTAGTAGCTCTAGCGTCGCTGGCACCTCTTGCCTTTTATGTGTACTCACTCTATAGTGGTCAGGCGGCCCTGTTTATGGCAGGGGCGGTGCCAACGAATTCGCCTTATCATCTATTCAATGCGCGTTATGGTGCGCAAGTGGTTGCGCCTGCAGCCCTTTTCCTGGCCTTTCTGGCACATCAGTTCACTCCTTCCAGGAGGGTACTTCGTTCCTTGTGGCAGGGAGTACTGGTTATTACTATTATTGTACAGTCAGTACTGGTGGTGATGACAGGAATCATTACACTACAGGATGGTCAATTTGGGACAAATTGTTTTTCGTCCCATCCTATCGAGTTCTTCCTCGTCCAACACTACAACGGTGGACGTATCCTGACAGATGATTATACCTCACAGGATGACGCTCTTGAGCCAGAGGCAGGAATTCATTTCAGCAATGTTATCTACGAGGGATCAGCACAACTCTGGCCACGAGCATTAAAGACTCCGGCTGCTTTTGTCGATTGGGTCATTGTCAACCCCAAAAATTCACACGATATGATAACAAGCCAACTCAATCAGAATCCTTTGCTTCTCTCATCTTTCACACTCGTTTTGCAGGAAAAAGACGGCCTTAGCCTCTACCATAAGAATGGAACGGCAGCGTTACCAACGCGACCTCTACCATCTTACCTGCTTACTGAGCATAGTCTTTGTAATAATCCCAGTGCTGGTCAGAATGGTGATGCCACTCTGCTCCAGCAACCGTCTGATCATAGCCATATTCCTGCAAGGATATAGGGAAAGAAAGCGAGGCTACAATGAAGATGGGTTGGAAGTCGCCTTTAAGGCATCCACGTTCTCTCAATGTCAAGTATATTGCTCTTGTTGCTCTTGCTCTGATTGTGTTGTCGGCGCTGGCTCTACCTCCATTACTCTCACACGCTGAATCAGCTGTAACAACAGATGATTGGCCGACATCCCTGCACGATGTGATGCGTACCTCGGCCAGTAATGATACGACCTTTTCAACCACTAATATTGTGCAACTGGTAAAAGCATGGTCATTTAAAACTGGTGGTATCGTTGCCTCCTCACCCACCGTGACAGGGGGTACGGCCTATTTTGGTTCCTGGGATGGGTATGAATATGCCGTTGATGCAACTAGCGGCGTGCAGAAGTGGAAAACGTATCTTGGTGTCACCACTCCGAATTCATACTGTAACCCAGATCATCTGGGCATATCATCGGCTGCCGCAGTTCAGAATGGCGTGGTTTATGTCGGAGGCGGTGATTCCTATTGGTATGCTCTTGATGCAACATCTGGTGCCGTTCTATGGAAAGTCTACACGGGCGATAATAGTGCGGCTGGAGGGCACTACAACTGGTCTAGCCCGTTGCTCTACAATGGTTATGCCTATATTGGTATCGCCAGTGAAGGAGATTGTCCTCTCGTACAGGGCCAGTTGCTCAAAGTCAATCTAAGTACTCACCAGGTTGAGGTAACATTCAATTTTGTCCCAAATGGGGAAGTTGGAGGTGGTGTCTGGACTTCGCCCGCTGTTGATGCTGCGACTAACACGATCTTCGTAGCAACAGGAACAGATAGCCTTACGACTCAGATTTATGCGCAGTCGGTAATTGCTATGGATGCCACTACCCTGGCGGTAAAGTCCTATTGGCATTTGCCAGAGTCAGAAGCTATAAATGACTCCGATTTTGGTACCTCGACGACTCTCTTTTCCGATAGTAAAGGTGATCAGTTGCTCTCAACGACCAACAAAAATGGTTACGTTTACGTATTTAATCGTAACAATATTGCTGCTGGTCCATTATGGCGTGCTAATGTTGCTCTGGGAGGACAATGCCCGGTTCCATGCGGGCAAGGAACTGTCTCGTCTGCCGCATTCGGTAATGGAAAGTTGTATGCAGCGGGAGAGGATACAGTTATTAATGGAGTTGGTTATCAGGGATCAGTAAACGCGATAGATCCTGCAACTGGCAACTTTCTCTGGCAGCACGGTACAACGGGTCCTGTAATTGGAGCTGTAACCTATGTCAATGGCCTGATCATCGATGGCACTGGTTCGACATTGGAGGTACTTGACGCCAATACGGGCAAACGTCTTGCCAGTTATACAACGAGTGGCTGGTTATACGCAGCACCGTCTGTAGCAAATGGTAAGATCTATGTTGGTGGGGTAGATGCGAACGTTTACGCGTTCAATTTACCCGCTACAACTTCTTCTCCTCCACCTGACCCTAATTGCCCTACAACCTGGCTTTGTCAGGATATTGGTGCTCCGCTTCCTGCAGGTTCGGAACAGGTGACAAATGGTACATGGAGTGTTAAAGCCGCCGGGACTGGTATCACAGGGACTGCTGATCAGTTTCGTTTGATGTCACAAAATGTAAGCGGTGATACTCAGGTCACAGCTACCATTGTATCGCAGCAGGCAACGTCAACTCAGGCTCAAGCGGGTCTGATGATACGGCAAAGAAATGATGCCGGGGCACCATACTATGGTACATTTTATACAAAAAGCAACGGTGTCGTAGTGCAATACCGTACACAATTTGGCGGTGCAACGACTCAATTAACTAATCTGTCTGTATCCTCATTACCATTTTACCTTGAGATCCAACGCATCGGAGACCAGTTTCAGACTGCAACCTCCACGGATGGTAAAACCTATACGTTGACTCCAGGAAGTACTGTAACTCTTGCATTGCCTGTTGCAACACTGGCAGGAATAGCTGCAAGTTCATTGGTAAGCGGAAGTACGGAGACTGCGGTATATAACAATGTTAGTATCGGTACTCCTACACAGCCTGATGTGGCACCTACTGCGTCACCCTGCCCCACAGGTTGGTCCTGTCAGGGCGTCGGCAATCCAAATATAGTGGGAGATCAAACGCTGGCGAATGGTATCTGGACGCTCAAGGGAGCAGGTCAGGGTATTACCGGCTATACCGATCAGTTCCATTATGTCTCGCAAGTGTCAAATGGGGATGTTACGATTTCAGCTCATCTTGCTACTCAGGGGAATACCAATGCTAATGCCCTGGCAGGCTTGATGATAAGACAAAGTACAACGGCGAATGCTCCATACTACGCGATACTTGTTACTCCTGGCAATGGCATCAGCGTGCAGGTTCGCTTTCCTAATGGTCCTGACGCGGTAACGATTGCTACTATTCAAGGTGCCGCACCAGCCTACTTGAGGATCGTGCGTTCCAGCAATAACTTTAGTGCCTATACTTCTACCGATGGAGTAAACTGGACCTATGTGGCGGCTACAGAGTATGAACCTGATATTTCCTGCAGCTCTTTTGGCAGGGCTGGCTGTGACATCGGGTGTGCCAACTGCTACAAGCACTGCTACATTTGACAATGTGAATATTAATACTACTGCTTCACTGCCTCCTACTCTTTGCCCCACAGGTTGGAGTTGTAACGATATCGGTTATCCCACTCCTGCTGGTGAACAAACTTTTAATGCAGGTTCCTGGACTATTCGCGGCGGAGGCAGTGACATCTGGAATACAAATGATGAGTTTCGCTATGTGTCACAAACATTTTCGGGGGATGGCAGTATAAGTGCACATGTGGCCTCACAACAAAATGTTGATCCTTACTCAAAAGCAGGTGTGATGATACGCCAAAGCGCTGATCCAGGGTCTGTTAACTATGCGGTTCTGGACACGCCTGGCAATGGTATTCTCGTACAGTACCGTGCTACTGCATTAGCTAATGCTGCCATTGCCGCTAGCATTACTGGTGTAGCTCCACAATACTTGAAGGTCGGCGTTGTTGGCAATACTTTTACCGCTTATACGTCGCCTGACGGAACAAACTGGACCGCTATTCCAGGATCAAGCATAAACATTACGATGACAGGAACCCTTCTGGCTGGCCTTGCTGTCACATCGCACAACAGTACACAACTGGCTACCTCAATGTTCGATACTGTCACTATTAGCGCTAACTCAGTCAACTGCCCGACGAACTGGAACTGCGCGGATGTGGGAGCACCAGCCCTGGCAGGAAGTCAGACCGTGAGCGGCAATACCTGGACGATGCAAGCGGCAGGAGGAGATATCTGGGGTACTGGAGATCAATTCCATTATATCTGGCAAGGACTGACGACGGCGGATGGATCAGTGAGTGCACACGTGACTTCCCAGACCAATACGGACCCGTGGGCCAAAGCAGGAGTCATGTTGCGACAAAGTACCGATACCGGAGATGCTTTTTATGGAGCATTCGTTACAGCAGGCAACGGTATTGCAGTCCAATATCGTACAACTATTGGTGCCAATGCTGCCATGGTAGCCAATATATCAGGAGTAGTTCCGCAATACTTACAAGTGAGTAAGTCGGGAACCACCTTCACTGCATATACATCGCCAGATGGGGTTACCTGGACCGCTATTTCAGGTTCAACCATCACCTTGAATATGACGGGAACGGTTCTGGCAGGAATTGCAGCAACTTCCCATAATGCTGGAACACTGGGTACCATAACATTTGATACTGTCAATATTGGGGCACCTACTTCCTGTCCGAAGAACTGGAACTGCGCAGATGTGGGAGCACCAGCTTTGACCGGAAGCCAGACCGTAAGCGGCAATACCTGGACGGTGCAGGCAGCGGGAGGAGATATCTGGGGTACTGGAGATCAATTTCACTACATCTGGCAAGGATTGACCACTGATGGCAGTATAAGTGCACGCATGACTGCCCAGACCAATACGGACCCGTGGGCCAAAGCAGGAGTCATGTTACGACAAAGCACTGATCCAGGAGATGTGTTTTATGGAGTATTCGTAACGCCCGGCAATGGTCTTGCAGTGCAGTATCGTACGACTATCGGTGCCAGTGCAGCTATGGCTGCCAATATAACAGGGACAGTCCCGCAATACTTGCAAGTAAGTAAATCGGGGTCAAGCTTCACCGCTTATACGTCTCCCGATGGAGTGAACTGGACGGCAATTCCAGGTTCAACGGTTAGCTTAAATATGACGGGAACGGTTCTGGCAGGAGTTGCGGCGACTTCCCATAACGCTGGAACATTGGGTACTATTGCCCTGGACTCAGTGAACATCGGCACACCAACGAATTTATGTCCTACCGGTTGGAATTGTGCCGATATCGGTAATCCCCCTCTTGCAGGCAGTCAGGGGTATAGTGCAGGAACCTGGACAATGCAGGCCAGTGGTGGAGATATCTGGGGAACAAACGACCAGTTCCGTTATGCGTATCAATCCTTAACTGCTGATGGTTCAGTGAGTGCACACGTGGTTTCACAGACCAACACAAACGGATGGGCCAAAGCAGGAGTCATGCTGCGGCAAAGTACCGATCCTACTGCCCCTTTTTTATGATCTGTTAGTAACACCATCCAATGGTATTACGGTTCAATATCGTACTACCGCTGGAGGATCGGCAGCTGCCACAGTTATAACCTCTGGCACTACTCCGGCATACTTTAAGGTCAATCGTGTAGGAACCACCTTTACCGCCTATACGTCCCCTGATGGAGTGAACTGGACGGCTATTGCGGGATCAAGCGTGACCTTGAATATAACTGGTACCATTGATGCCGGTATTGTAGATACATCGCATGACAATGGGCAGTTGAGTACCGTCGTCTTTGATACGGTGGTAATAGGAGCACCATGATGATCTCGTAACGGAAGATTAAAGTCAGGAGACCTTTTGAAAGAGTCATGTCTGTATGAAAGGCAACTACTCTCAAAAGGTCTCCTCCGGTCATACACAGTTTGCATAAAAAGGATACCTATGAAAAAACCTGACTATAATAGCGTGCCACATTATTTCTCTTCTTACTATCATGTTTTATTAACACGACAAGGTAACGGTGAGGATAAGTATTCCCTATGGGTGCGGGATGGAGGTGCAAAAATTATCCTGAAGGCCCTGGCGATTCTTTGTATCCTGGTGGGCGGTATCCTTTATTTTCAACATTCGACAGTCATTTCTTCCTCATTACCTTTCTTTGCCTCGATAGATACGATGAAAGTCAGCCGTGATACTGCCACACGACCATTATCTGAGCAAGAGATTGCCAATGTTGTCAAGACATCTGCTAGTTTGAATACAAATTACATTACGGTCGATACCCAATGGGATTATCCCGCTTATATGATCCAATGGATTAACGCTATACGAGCTACGGGCCATCATGTATGGTTTCGTATTTTTCCCAACCAGTGGGAAAATGCTAATAACACGACAGGGCTTATGACACCTGCACAATATATTCTGTCCGAGCAAAAATTTCTTCAGTCTTATCCTTCATTTTTCCACTCTGGCGATATCCTTGATCCATGTCCTGAGGCAGAGCAAGGACTGTATTGGAAAGCGGCTTATGGACAGAATTGGACAAGTAATGCTCCTAATAGAGCTACCTCTGAGTATAATGCTTTTTTACGTCAGACCACAGATGTCGCTGATGCTTCCCTGCATCAGAATGGCGTCACGGGAGTCATCACTACCATACGGTCTACGAATGCTTTCTTTGCCACGCATCCAGCGGTTTTGGAGAAAGCTACCGTACGTAAATTCGGCTATATCACTGTTGATAGCTATCCTGATCAGGATACGCAAGATCCGCATGTCGCGGCAAATGCATGGTTGGCACAACTAAAGGCGATTGAAGCGTTATGGCATGTTCCAATAGTTATTGGAGAGATGGGTTATAGCAATCATTTGTCTGTGGATGATGCGACTCAGCAGAAAGTACTGCACGCAGAGTTCTCTCAATTTCAATCTCTCCCCTATCTGGCAGGGATTAACTATTGGGTCGGGGCGGGTTCAATGACTGCTGGTGGGTATACTTATATCCTTACACAAAGAAATGATGCCTGGGTACTCCGACCGGCTGCTTATAGTCTGGCAGATTTTTATCGTATCATGCATGTAAGAGCTGTGAAGAATGGAAATGTCTGTTTTTGTTGCTGAACTTAATAATTCCTAAGAGATGATCACTTCCATCTTTTATTCTGTGGAGAAACAGGGAAAGGAGTTGTCATCCTCAGAAGAATGCGAAACGTACTGATTTCTCTATGTTTTCAGAATTCACGTCGCAAGATATAAAGATAAGTGGAGAAAAGAATGCACAAAAATTTGCGCTGTTGAACCAGATCTGGTTGAGCATAAGCAAGTTCTTTGGGGTGTATTCTTTTCATAGGTTGAAAGGAAAAGAACACATGAGTAACAGGAACCGAACAATTCTGAGCTGTCTTCGCTCATCCCGATGATGATGCGCTGACCTGTCTAGGGACAATAGCTCAATTCGTACGTGAACAATATCAGGTGTATGTACTCACGCTCACTGCCGGAGATCGAAGCAATACTGCAACAGGCAAAACCAGATTAGCGGAGGCCGAGAAAGTTGCAGAACTCGTTGGCTATTCTCTTCTGAAGGAAGAGTTAATAGATGGATATTTAAAGTCTGATATAGAGATGGTTTCTCTCGTTGAGAAGTATATTCAGCAGCTATCTCCGCGGGTAGTAATTACCCACTATCCACAAAATTTTGGGTATGGGCATCAGGATCACGACAGTGTATCATCAGCAGTCGTCAATGCCGCCAGGCGTGCTTCTTGCGTGAACTGGATACTCTATGCTGAACCACCTGTGCAGGACTGGGGCTTTTTACCCAATCTCTATGTGGATATTACAGACTATATGGACCTGAAAAAACAGGCAATAAAATTACATAAATCAGAGGATTCTAAGGCTTATATGCTACCAGATATGGCTGTAATGAGAGCACAATGGTGGGCTCTCCAGCAGCATCCAGATAGTTATAGTGCAGGTCGCTACTTTGAGCCCTTTGTATTGGTAAAAGGTTTACTTGGTCGAGAGTTGTTCACGAATTTAGAGTAGTAGGGGTGCAATGGATCAGAGTGGAATAAGCCCGTCCGCTTCATATTCACATACTTCTTTCAGGCATTCCGACAGGAACTATTTGTCTACAAGTAGAAATTTAAATCCCAGGAATGCCTATTTCTCAACCTTGCTTAGCAAGCATCCGTACATCATCACCTTGAGTTAAGAAATTATGACTAGGTAATGGGTTACGTAACTGTATCGTAACCATTTCACTATCATATGTTAAGGGTACATATTTATAATAGTGACATTATAGATAAGTAAAAATGTAGCATTACAGCGAGATAGTTTTACGGAATCTATATACTTGTACGTTTGCATTATCTGAAGATTGGGTTTGGGGGCACGTCGAGGTGTTTCTCCACGCAGAATTGCTGCCAGGACCGTGAGAGTTCAGAGCTAGAGTATTCAGAGGCAGAGTTGGCATATTCAGGTATATCGATCGTCAGTTGCGCTCACTTATTGGAGCTTCTGTTCAATGACAAAGGATTGAGTACACACATGATTAAGACACCCTTACCTGTTACAAGGCAAAAAGACACTGATACAGATACGGATAAATTTTTTGCCTACCTGGCTTCACATGTGACGCGATTTACAACTGTTCAGCCCATTGCGACCATCTCGCAAGATCAATCCGCGCGTCGAACCTGGACCACTCCACAAATTACCATTTTGTGTATTCTCGCAAGCATGACGATCATTGCCTTGTGGACCTTTGGTATCGTGATATTGACTGCCTTATTCGCCGCTGTAACGGTGCTCTACGTGGCGCTGTTGTGCCTCAGCACCGCATGGATGATCGCTATAGCACGTGCCATTCCATCAACACCCTTTCGATGAAGAGATCATTCACGATCTGAGCAATGCGCCCTGGCCCTCTTACACAATCCTGTGCCCTCTCTATCGCGAAAAGGCCGTGGTGCCACAATTTGTCGACGCTATGAAAGCACTGGATTATCCATCCGACTGTTTGCAGGTGCTGTTTCTAACAGAGGAAGACGACGAGGAGACACGCAAAGCTATTCTCGCGCTCAACTTACCTGCACATTTCCAGGTCGTGACGGTGCCACAGGGAACGCCAAAGACGAAGCCACGGGCCTGCAATTATGGATTACAACAAGCGACAGGCGAGTATGTGGTGATTTTCGATGCTGAGGATATTCCCGATCCGCTGCAACTCAAGAAAGCCGTCCTGACCTTTGCATCAACGATGTGAATGTGGCATGTGTACAGGCAAAGCTCAACTTTTACAATCCTATTCAGAACCTGCTCACCCGTTTCTTCACGATTGAGTACAGCCTCTGGTTTGATCTTATCCTACCAGGACTACAACGTCTCGGCTTCTCACTTCCATTGGGAGGCACCTCCAATCACTTCAGGATATCAGCCCTTAAAGCGCTTGGAGGATGGGATGCCTTTAACGTGACGGAGGATTGTGATCTTGGTCTAAAGCTGGCAAAATATGGCTTCAGGACGATCATGCTAGACTCAACGACCTATGAGGAGGCTAATTCGCGCACATTCTGAGCTGGATTACGCCAACGTAGTCGATGGATTAAGGGGTATATGCAAACGTATCTTGTCCATACTCGTCATCCTTTGAGTGCGCTCAAAAAGGGTAAGATTAAAGACTTGCTCTCATTACATCTCTTTGTCGGTGCTGGCTCTATCATCCTCCTGATCAATCCCGTCATGTGGGCAATGTTTGCGGCATATCTTATCTGGCGACCAGTCGATCTCTATCACCAGTTATTCCCCTGGCCTGTACTCTATGCTGGTATGTTATGCTTCCTCGTCGGAAACTTCCTGCCCATCTATGTCAGCATGGTTGCATGCGTGAAGAGGGAACAATACGCGCTCGTTAAGTGGTGCCTCCTCTTGCCCCTCTACTGGGTACTGGCAAGTGTCGCGGCGTTCCTGGCTGGTTATGAGCTAATCGTCAAGCCTCACCATTGGCATAAAACACAACACGGCCTCCACTTACAAGACAAGAGGAGTACCGACAAAGTAGCGGCTATCCAGAAAGCGGGTAAAGCCACCCTTGCCGTGAAAGGCTTGCAACCGTTGGGAACGGTTACCGCATCGATACGTGCGATATCAACGATGCCCGTGCCTGCTGTGAATAAGGTGAGAGGAAAGAGACGTGTTAAGGCCCGTGATCCGTGGTTGCTGGCTACGATTGTGTTGGCGTGTGTGTGTAGTGTAGCGGCAACAGTGTACGTCTTACCATCACGACGCTTATTATATGCTGATTTACAGGTCCATATTCGTTTAGCAAGAAGTCTTTTTGATAGTCGGACGCCTGGATTTGCTCAACTTGGTTTAGTGTGGCTTCCACTACACCACCTATTTATTGTGCCTTTTGTTTGGAATGATTATCTTGGCGAACGGGATTGGCTGGTGCTATTCCTGCAATGATTGCGTATATAGTTGGAGCGCGGTTTACGTATGGAACAATAAGGCATTTCACTGGAAACGCATCGATAGCGGGAGTGGTTACCATTGGTTATATAACGAATTCCAACCTCCTGTATCTTCAAGCAACGCCAATGAGTGACACATTCTGCGTATGCTTCTTTTCAATTTCCTGTTATTATTTTGTTCGTTGGTTGCAGGAAGAAAAATTAACCTATTTCATCTTTACTGCTTCTAGCATTTGGTGTATTACGCTTGTTCGCTATGACGGTTGGGCTTTATCTATTGTAGTTTCCGTTATTCTTTTAATGGTATTTGTCCTTCGTAATATCCATTACAAAAGAGTATCGGTTTATTATTAATGTATTCCATAATTGCTTTCACCGGTATTGCGTTATGGATGATATGGTGCCAGATTATTATAGGGAATTTTCCTTCTTTCAAAGTGGCCAATATTCAGCTCAATCTCAACAGATTGAACTTCTTGGCAATAACATTTTGCCAACATATCATAATATCGTTGCTGATATTCGAACCTATCTTGCTGATGGATACGACAATACCGGAGTATCTATTTTCTCATGATTTCGTTTAGCATTGTGTCATTTATTTTTGCAAAACGAATGAGAATAAACTATCTTGTTATTCTCGTTGCTTGTGTTCCTTTTGCATTCTATGTGCTGACACTATTCTGGACAGTCTGTCATCTATGTCTGGGGGCATACTCAAAGTCTTGTTGCTCCAACATCTCTATTCAATTCCAGATATGGTATCCAGATGTTGGTTCCTGTGCTACTTCTGTTCTCAGTAAGTATCTCTACGCTTACTACAAAATTAAAAGGCAGTGTTGCGCGAAATACCATATTATTTTGCTCTCTTCTTCTTATTCTAGGCCAGTCCTTCTACATCATCCATCTTACTCCTGTAACGTTTCAAGAGGGTATACAATCATGTGGATTTACCCTATCGTTTACGAAGAAAGAAAACATTTATTTTGAGGAACATTATGATACAGGCGGAATTCTCACTGACATGCACATTTCTGGCATCGACCCTAGAAACTTTGACACAAATCTTGCCCAATTAATTAATGAGAGTTCTGGGTCCCTGATGGAAGGCAGCACTTATACATCCTGAATGATTTGTCCATTGGATTGCTTATAATCCCAATGATCCAGTTCATGATGGAGTAGCGCAGGCAATGATCACTCAGCATAATGCATTTCTTGCTCATTATAGATTAGTGTTGACGGGTACCGATGGATTAAAGATATATTTGTTAAAAACTGTAACTTCCATCCCTAACCGTCCATTACCACAAAGTTGGATAGCAGCAGAGCAATGGTGTAAAGGATTAAGCAACTAATGATGAAAAAACTCACTCGTTTCGCACTCTGCCTGGTGGCCTCAACACGGGCATTGACATTGTGGTAATTACACTCTTGTCGCTTCTATCATGGCTGTTTCCTGCCAAAGATCTGTACCATCTTTGGCGTATAACACGTTGGCCTGTTGTGTAGCGGCGGTCAATAGCTTTTTCCTGAATAAGTTCTGGACGTTTGCTGAGAAAACGCCAATTACCTGGAGACAGGTGAGTAAGTTCGCTCTTGTGGCGTTTGGAGGGATGATTTTGAACGATGTTGTGCTCAGTCTCTTCTCGGCTGCGCTACCTCAACTGGCCTATGGTAGTGCTCTGAATACGTTAACACTCAAGATTGCCGTCGCATTGGCGTGTATGATGCTCACCTTTGCTGCAATGAGTCTGCTCGTCTTCGCACGAAAAGAGCGCAAAATAGCTATTCCACAAGGACAACTCAGGGGACGCTTCAACCGTAGCATCTCCATCGTTTTGCCCGCGTATAACGAGGAAGCCAATATCGGATTGACTGTCAAGAATGCTATCGATTACCTCTCTACAGCGGTAGCTGATTACGAGATCATTGTGGTCAACGATGGCAGCAAGGATAACACCAGGGAGGTTGTAGAGCACCTGACACAGGTATTTCCGAGGGTGAGACTCATCAATCATCCCGTCAATCGTGGTTGTGGCGCGGCGCTCGTAACGGGCTTCAAGGCGGCAACCAAAGAGTTCAGTTTCTATATGGACGCCGATGGACAATTTGATATCACAGATATTTCCCGCTTGCTTCCTTATACTTCAGAATATGATGGCGTCTTTGGCTATCGGTCTAATCGCCAGGACGTATGGATGAGGAAACTAAATGCCTGGGGATGGAACCGCGTGGTGCGTTTTTCTTTCATATTTCAATCAAGGATGTGGATTGTGCCTTTAAGCTGTTCAAAACCGAATACTTCCATAAAGTCCAGCTGGAAGCCAGAGGTGCAATGCTGCTGACCGAGCTGGTTTTTAAGTTTGACAGGGCTGGCTACACCTTTACCGAGGTACCTGTACGTCACTTCCCCCGTGTGGCTGG
Source organism: uncultured Chloroflexia bacterium (assembly GCA_963731415.1). Taxonomy (GTDB): domain Bacteria; phylum Chloroflexota; class Ktedonobacteria; order Ktedonobacterales; family Ktedonobacteraceae; genus JACDAE01. Next base: position 1,294 of record CAVSVN010000004.1, on the reverse strand, counting down.
TAAAGGGACAGGCGCAAACCTTGCTGTAATCATATATGCCTTCGTTGAAATGTTCGGATGCGCATCAAGGTGGAGTCAGGACGAGCAAAATGTGTAGCTACCTGTGTGCTTTGAAATGATCCGCTATAAGTTTTATCCAGTAAAGTCAGCAATCAATGGCAGATGGTCGCTACCTTCCCCGATATACTCCACATCATCTTTAGTTACTACTGATGAGGATGAGAGATCGGCAGCCAACTTTGGGCTAGCAAAGATGAAGTCGACACGCCCGGCAGGGAGGGGAACCGGCCATGTAAAACCTTTTTGACCAGGATTTGTAACACGAAAACAATCTACATAACCTGCTTCGCTTAGCTGATTGAAACCTCCTCGTGGAGCATAAAGGAAACTGCATCCGTCTAGCATCTTAGACAGTATCTTGCTTCTGGGAACCATTTCTAGAAAGGGCTTTACAGCGCGTAAAACCGGTGGTAAAACGAAACTGAGATCTGGAGCCTGGATTGAGGGATCTGGTTTCAACTGGTAATAAAGATCTGGATCGGTTGTATAGCGTAAAAAGAAGCTTCCTTTCAACTGTTCTCCTGGTGCAATTGAATTAAAGTCGCCCATCAAGATATGTTTTGCACCTCGTTTTTGCTTCATAATAGAAAGTATCTCGCGGACTTCTAACCGTCTTTTATAATTAGCTAGCCAGAGTTTGCTAAAAGCGGCTGTTAAATGGGTCATGAAGACGATAAGAGGTGACCCATCACTTTCCTCTACACATACTTCCAGAAGAGGTTGTTTTGTAATGATTGAGCTTGTATGTGTCCTGGCATAAATAATAGGTAAACGACTAAGGACAGCCCCTTGCCATCCCTCTTCATCCTTAGCACGTCCACTCAAGCGATATTGCATACCAAGGTTACTTGCTAATTCCTCGATAACTTGTTCATCTATAGCTTCAACAAGTCCAACTACATCGGGATTATGCGCCATAATAATTTTCGTTAATGGATCGACACGGTGTGTGCCGCCAATTAATATATTATATGAAAGTACACGAACCATTTTACATAGCCTCACTAAACCAACTGGATAAAGAGATTATTCGATGATAGTTATACTCCTATTTATTTCACTCTGCAAGAGTTTGGTTTTATCCTCGCCCATAGCACCTTTTTCGACTAAGCAATATACATCTCCGAAATTGGAGTATGGTGGTCCGAATGTTTGGACGCATTATTTCCTTGCAATTCGCAATTGGTGTTAGTATCCTCTTCCAAATTCCGCTTTTGAAAGCGGAAATGCAGAT
>CAVSVN010000003.1:0-327204 GCA_963731415.1 uncultured Chloroflexia bacterium | reverse complement strand
TATCCATGATGTAGATAACTATATATCCTATATATAGCGAGGGTTGTTTGGACAAGGAATTAAAATGCCTTTGTGTTGGAACGAGAATGTAGGTATCTGTCCTTTGCAGAGAATGGAAGTAGGGGCGGCATGGTATGAGAAAAATAGACACGTGCTGGTATCAATACTTGACGATTTTGCTATGTTTGCGTACTATGAGGATAGACGGAAGGGAGTGAATTATGCAACAAGACTTTCTGGTTGAGAGTCGTAGTTATGATCAGGGGCTACGTGGGTCCTGGCGTACATATAGGCTTAATGATGGGTTGCGGCTAGGGAATGAAGAGGTCTCTGAAACGATAGGCGATACATTGCGCCTCTGGTTACCTGCTGGTACCCCGATGCGTTGGGCGACGGGTACACGTCCATTGCGCAACAATTGCCTGCAAATATTCTGGCCGCAGCGCTGGTATATGCTCAGCGCTTTCTATAATAATCGCATGCTCATTCATACTTATGCGGCAATCATACGCCCTGCTACTATGCAGCTTGATCGTTTGTCCTATGTTGATCTTGATTTAAGCATTCTGGTGAAGCCAGATCTCTCCTATGAAGTATTAACGCAGGCTGAATTTGAGCAGATGGCCGATCTTTTCCACTATAGTGAAGAGGTACGTATCGGCGCGTTGATGGCATTGCGTACATTGACAAGTACAATTCAACGCAGCATCGGCATTTTTGCATCCGTGCCATCCGAACTTCAGACAGACTGATTTTCATCTTGCTCATTGTGGCGATTAGCTGGTAGGCGAGAGGAGCGATTTCGTGCCGAAGCGCATTGATCATGTAGCGATTATCGTACGCAATATTGAACAGGCACTTACTTTTTATCGCGATACGCTAGGTATACAACCGCGCGAGATCAAAGAGGTGCCGAGCGAACAGGTACGGATCGCTTTCCTGCCCATGGGTGGCCCAGCTGGCAGCGAGATCGAGCTGATCGAGCCAACGTCACCCACCTCCAGCTTGACAAAGTACCTGGAGAAGCGTGGCGAGGGGCTACATCACATCTGTCTTGAAGTTGACGATATCGATGCTGCCCTTCAAGAGATGAAGGATAAGGGTGCGCCCGTATTGGACGAGCAACCACGTGTTGCTGCTGAGGGTCGTGCTATCTTTCTGCATCCCAAGGGAACGAATGGTGTATTGCTGGAATTGATCGAGAAAGAAGATCAGTGATACGATTTACTGTTTGTTGAGCACAATAAACAGTTGACTGATGCCTTGAAAGCGATCGAAAACCTGCCGCAGTTCCTGTCCATCTGGTAACAAGATACTGTATCGTTCGCTGATCGTGCGCGGCCAGATCTCTTGCCGCTGTGTGCCTTCTGGAAAGGTAATGAGCGTCTCCTCATGTCCTTTCTCACGTATCTCGACATCCATGTTGCAGAAGAATTTCTCCCCCGCTTCTGGTATCAATCGCCATAAGGTAAGCGTCTCAATGCTATGAAATGTTCCGTCTAAAGAGGATGTGTCTGTCATTGCGCCCTCTTTTCTACCTGCTTTGCACTTTGATCGGTGGATGACCAGATGGTGTTAGCGATGATCGAAATGGCCTGGTCTGCTCCAACGGTTTGAACAAGTTTTTCATGGCACTTCCCGATATTTTCTGTTCTGGCTTGAATGAAAGCATGACGTGTGGTCCCGTTGGCAAGACCGGAGAGTCCTTGTTGAGCTGCTTCATATTCAGCCTGAATTTGTTCTGCTCAATTTCGGCTATTTCGCTTCGAGACATATGTATACCTGCCTTTATTGGATAGAAAACGTTTGTGTATTTAGAAGTGAGTATATCTGTAGATCAAAGGTAAAAGAATGAGGTTTTCTTGCGAAAAGCTTGCGAAAAGAGAGAGATACATGTTACGGAAGGCATGCATCTACGGTAGAAGTGAGGATAATGGTTTAACGGGAGGCTTCTGAAACGATGAAAGAACAGAAAAAACATCCAAATTCTAATCCTTAAACGCGAACGAGAGCTGAGAGGCTGGTCGCAACAAAAAGTAGCAGAGCTGGTTGGAACGTCAGAACAGATTGTGAGCCGTTGGGAAAGTGGGCAGCACAAACCAAACAGGCATTTTCAAACCCAACTATGTGAACTGTTTGGGAAAAGCGCTGAAGAGCTTGGTTTTATGAGGGAAGTATTCTCAACGAAGATCGAACACGAAATACAAGCCTCGAACCAAGTTCACTTATCTACAAGTGCAACAGAAGAAATTGCTATTGTATCAATAAATGACAACCGATATCCCTTACTATTTCGTGCTACGTCGCATATACTATCAGAAGTAAATAAGCTAGAAGGAAGTCTGGATTTGGATAGGCTGCGCCGCAAAATCGTAGAGGCATTAGTGCTTATGAGCACATCATGTTTTATTCCTCTACCAGAAAAAACAGAAGTAATAGCATCATCATTCGTGAGCATCGAAGATTTCTTAACTCAATGTGAATCTAGTGTTAAGGCATGCTGGTATTTGATGAAAGGAAGTAGATTAAATACCGTTGAAGAAATACTTTCTATCTCAATTCCTGTGTTGACACGACTACTTAACAACAAACTGAGCATCAGCAAATGGCAGCAAGAATTGGAGCACAAGCTTATATCATCCAAGGCTGCATAAACATGCAAAAAGTTAATTTTCCTGCGAGGGAGCTTAATTGTCGTGAGGCTATACATTATGGAAATATTTCAGGAGATCATCAACTTCATGCAGCAGCACTGATGTATTTGGGTTATACATATGCTTTTGTTCACCTTGAAGCCACAAAAAGCCATAGAAACATTTACAGAAGCCTTGAGGGTACTTGGAGATGGTGACAACTTATTAAAAAGTGATATTTGTATGGGTTTAGCAGATGCTTATGCATTATGTAAGAATAGAGATGAGGCTTTCCAGTATATTAAGATAGCTCAAGATTGTTTTCCTATGTACCCTGAACTTAGTTCCAGTTTCCTTTATGCTAGCTGTGATCTAAGCATTCTACATCAATGGGAAGGAAAGATGTATCTTGATCTGTCAGTTCATTATTCAGGTGATGGCTATCAACAAAAAGCTTGGGATGCGTTTGATGTGTGCAATAAGATCCGATCAACCTCATCATATAGTAATAACGAAACCATTATTTATCAGGCTGATACGGCAAGGGCGCTTGGTGATCTAAGCACGTATTCTAATCTCCTGAGTCAAGGTATACAAACAGCTTTATCTCTCGGAAGTAAAAAAAGGTATAATGAAGCAATCGAAGTCTATCAGAGAACACCCGCAAAATGGAGACAAGAGGCGTAGATAAAAAGCTAGCTAGTGAGTTGAGACAACCATTCATAGAAAGGTAAATCTATGCCTGAATTCAGAGAAGTACGCACCACAATAGATACTATTGAAGGGGCGCAAAAGATAGCTGATGCTCTTGTTGAAAAACGTGTTGCTGCATGTGTGCAAGTATCTGGTCCGATCACATCGACCTATTGGTGGAAAGGACAGGTGGAACGCGCTCAGGAGTGGGTGTGCGTTGTAAAAACACGAAAAGATCTGTATAACTCTGCTGAGACTACGATTTGTCAGTTGCACTCTTATGATGAGCCAGAAATTATTGCAACCGCCATCATAGAAGGAAGTCAAGGCTATCTGAGATGGATTGAAAAAGAAACTCAAAAGCACTCTTACAGGGGAATATTGCCATGTTTTTTCGGTGGATTTGTGTCTCGCTTATTCTTCAGCATCTCCAGGGCATTGATGAGCTTGATACGGGTCAGACGAGGCTCGATTACCTCATCAATATAGCCACGGCTGGCAGCAATATACGGATTGGCGAACTTCTCGTATACTCGGCAATCAATTCTTTGCGCCGCTGCTCTGGGTCCTCGGCCTGCTCAATCTCACTCTTTGAAGAGAATATTGACCGCGCCATCTGGTCCCATCACCGCGATTTCAGCGGTCGGCCACGCATAGTTGATATCGCCACGTATATGTTTGCTGCTCATTACATCATAAGCCCCACCATACGCCTTACGTGTGATGACGGTAATTTGGGTACGGTCGCTTCACAATAGGCATAGAGCAATCTTGGCACCATGACGAATGATGCCATTATGTTCCTGTCCAACACCGGGCAAGAAGCCGGGCACATCGACCAAAGTAAGCATCGGAATATTGAAGCAATCGCAGAAACGGACAAAACGTGCAGCCTTATCCGAGGCATTGATGTCGAGCACACCCGCCAGCGCACGTGGTTGCTGGGCGACGATCCCAACCGGACGACCATCCAGACGGCCAAATCCAATAAGGATGTTCTGTGCAAATTGTTCCTGCACCTCGAAAAATGCCGCCATCATCGACGATATAGCTGGATCACATCCTTCATATCATATGGCTTGCTGGGATTGTCGGGAATGATTGTATTCAAGCTCCTCACGGACACGCGCGTGGTGAGTCGTTGGGTGATGCACGGGGGATCTTCCAGATTGTTGGAGGGGAGATAGCTCATCAACTTACGAATCATACGGATGCAATCTGGTTCGCTGGGGCAGGCGAAGTGGGCGACCCCGCTGGTGCTATTATGCACGCTGGCGCCACCCAGTTCCTCAAACGTGACATCCTCGTGAGTAACAGCTTTCACTACATTGGGACCAGTGACAAACATATAGCTTGTCTCTTCAACCATAAAGATAAAATCGGTAATGGCTGGCGAGTAGACGGCACCACCAGCGCACGGTCCCATGATTGCCGAGATCTGGGGTACGACACCCGACGCCAAAGTATTGCGCAGGAAAATATCGGCATATGCCCCCAGGCTAACCACACCCTCCTGAATACGTGCGCCACCAGAGTCATTCAGACCAATGACGGGCGCTCCATTCTTCATCGCCAGATCCATGACCTTACAGATCTTCTCCGCATGTGCCTCTGACAGCGAGCCACCAAAGACCGTGAAATCCTGCGAGAAAACGTAGACGAGACGTCCATCAATCTGTCCATAACCAGTCACGACACCATCGCCTGGAATCTTCTGCTCATCCAGACCAAAGTCGCTAGTACGATGAGTCACAAACATATCCAGCTCATTGAACGTATCCGGATCAAGCAAGAGATCCAGGCGTTCACGAGCGGTAAGTTTGCCTTTTTTATGTTGTGCATCGATACGAGCCTGCCCACCCCCAGGTCGGGCGCCTTCCTTCAAATCATGCAGCTCTGCAATCTTTTCCTCAGTGCTTTTCCCACCGAAAGTATCTGGCGTACTACGTTCACTCGTGGTCATAAGGCATCCTCATTACTCTATCGCTGAACACTGGCCTATATTGATGCAGTATAGCATACTCAGTTATGGGAGGTCTAATGAAAACATATTATACGAGTAAGCAGGCCCAATCCTATAACAAAAACTGGAAAGTATTTTCCGAGAAGACGCATGCAGCCATCTGCTCGGTCATTGATTTCGCACGACTGGAGAAAATGTGCGAGGCACCAGAGCAACATCCCCGTATTTTAGATGCGGCATGTGGAACGGGCCTGCTGTTGCAACGATTTGCCACTATTATTCCATGCGCAGAACTGCACGGCGTAGATGCAAGTCAGGATATGCACGTCCAGGCACGTCTCACTTTTAGAGAGCAGGCGAAGGTCCATTTTATCCAGGCCACGTTACAAGAAGGCAAAAGAGCTGGTCTGCCCTATGAAGCAGGATCATTTGATCCGATTACCTGTGCCAATACTTTGCATTATATAAAAGATCCTGTAGCGGTAATGCATGGCCTGGCCGAGCTGCTCACAGCGGAAGGCCAATTCGTCATCGAGGATTATGCCCGGCGTAGCTTTCCTTTTCCCTGGCGCATATTCGAATGGTTGATCAGAAAAAGGGACCCGCAACACGTTCAGGCTTATACTTTAGCGGAAGTACAGCATTTTTGTCGCGAGGCAGGATTACATGTGCAGGTAGCAAAGAATTTTCCGATCGATGTTGTGTGGAGTGGATGGGTTATTTGCCTTGCTATGCCTCAGGGTAATGATGAAGCGTAAGTGGTGGGAGGAGGACAATCCCTTGAAGATAATCATTATCGCAAGCTTTTTTTTCGATATCGAAAAAAAGCTTGACATTTTCTCTCTGATCAGTTATATTTTAGAAAATCCACCCTTTACATATAAATAATGTTGGACGCGTCTAACTATTTAGCCACACATCAGGGATGTTTTTACCCTTAATACATTAAGATGTAAAATTTGCCTTCGCGATTTCTGCCTATAGGCTAAAAGGTGGAGTAGTGATGAACACGCAATTACGACGCAAAAAAATTGAGCAGATCCTACATGCCGAAGGTTTTTGCAATGTGACATCTCTCGCCCGTGTCCTGGGTGTTTCCGAGGTGACCATTCGCAACGACTTAAGCGCTCTTGAGGATGAAGGAAAAGTCACGCGTATTCACGGTGGCGCTATCCTGGCGATGGAACGCTCTCGTGGCGAGTACTTTGAGGAGCGAACGTCGATCAATCAGGGAAAGAAGCTCTGGATTGCCCGGCGAGCGGCTGAACTGGTCGAAAACTACGATAGTATTCTGCTGGATGCGAGTACGACCGCTTTCTACATGGCCGATTACCTCAAAAATCATCATGACCTGACCGTGTTTACAAATGGCATAGAGGTCGCATTCCGGTTAGCGGAGAACCGTTCCAATAAAGTCGTTTTGACGGGAGGACTCTTACGCCCTGAAACGGGATCGCTGACGGGTCAGTTTGGCGATGGAATGTTGGGGGGAGTGAGAGCCAATAAAGCCTTCTTTTCCTGTACCGGCTGGTCACCCACAATGGAATTGATGGATGACGATCTGTTAGAGGTACAATTGAAAAAGGAGATGGTTGATGCCGCAGAATTTGCGATTTTCCTGGTGGACTCAAGCAAGTTCGAGAAGCAAGGGGTAGCGGCCTTCGCTCCTCTGAATTGGGTCGGAATGGTGATTACCGATGACCAGGTGAGTGCTGATCGTCTGGAGCAATTGAGCCAGGCAGGTATCCAGGTAAGTATCTGTAGTGAGCATACCACGCGTGTTGTGGAGAATGGCAATGGGGAAGAGCGGCTACGTATTGGCTTCGCGGACCAGGATTATATGTCTCCATTTGGAGTCCTGGTTCGGCAAGGGCTGGTCCAGGCCGCAATCGCTGCGAATATAGAGCTTCTGCTGGCCGACAATCGCAATAATGGGCCAACGGCGCTGGCGAATGCCGATTATTTTATACAGGAACAGGTAGACCTGGTAGTCGAGTTCACACAGATATTGGCTATAACAATGTGATTATGGAACATTTACAATCCGCTTATATACCAGTGATTGCTATCGATATCCCTATGCCAGGGGCGACGTTTGTAGGCGTTGATAACTACCGGGCAGGTTTAATGGCTGGACGACTGGCGGGAACGTATGCCAGCCAGATGTGGGATGGGCGAGTGGATAAAGTCCTTTCACTTGGATTGCCTTCTTCTGGTCCGGTGCCAGCCGCGCGTATGCAAGGTCAGATAGATGGTTTGCGCGAGTCGATAGCTGTGCCTGATGAGCAAGTACTGCATCTAGATAGCAAAAATACCTATGCCGAAGCGCATAAGGTGCTGACTGCACTTTTGCCTACAATAGCGTCAGCGTATCATGTCGTTATTCTTGGCATTAATGATGAGGTCACAATGGGAGCTCTTGCGGCATTTGCCGATGCAGGTGTCATTGAGCATGTTATTGCAATCGGCCAGGGGGCTGATCAGACGGCGCGGCAGGAGTTGCAACGACCGGGTAGCCGCCTGATTGGCTCGGTCACATCCTTCCCGGAACATTATGGAGAACTTATTATTAGCACCGCATTACAGATATTGCAGGGAAAGCAGGTGCCGCCAGCGATCTATACTCATCATATGCTGGTTCTTTCTGAGGAGACGAAACAGAGACTTGATCTTTCCAGTCTCTCTGAGGAAAGAATCTCCATTCTGGAATATGATACGATTCCGTTCTCTCGTTTGGAGGTAACTCCATCACACAGGAGGTTCAAGGCACGATGACTACGGCAGGAACAACTCCTACTCTCTTATCCGTCAAGAATTTGAGTCGTCACTTTCCTGGTGTACTTGCGCTTGATAACGTGTCATTCGATGTTTTGCCCGGTGAGGTGCATGCGCTGGTCGGTGAGAATGGTGCGGGAAAAAGTACGCTCATCAATATTTTAGCTGGTATTATCCAGCCCAGTAGCGGTATACTTGAGATGCATGGGCAGCGTACAGTATTTCATGATCCATTGCAGGCGCAACGTGCGGGTATCGCTACCATCTTTCAAGAATTTAACCTCTTGCCCCATCTCAGCGTTGGTGAGAACATCTTTCTGACACGGGAGCCGCGTCGTGGCCCAGTCATCGATTGGAAAGAGTTAAACCGTCAGGCAGCGAATGTCATCAAAGACCTCAATATCACACTTGATCCCAATACTCTAGTGAGGGATCTTCCGGTAGCTCAGCAGCAACTCGTAGAGATTGCTCGTGCGCTCTCTATGCATCCTGAAGTGATTGTGATGGATGAGCCAACAGCGGCCCTGAGTGAGCGTGAAGTCGAGCAGTTATTAGCGCTGGTACGTTCCCTCGCCCAGCAAGGGGTAGGCATTATCTACGTTTCGCATCGGCTCTCAGAAGTTTTCTCTGTTGCGGACCGCATCACGGTCTTGCGTGATGGTCGACATATAAAGACCGGAGCGACATCAGACTTTACCGAGGAACAGGTTGTAGCGCTCATGGTCGGTCGCGAGTTACTGCACACGGAACGAAGCTTGCACCATCCGGGTGAGGTTGTGCTTGGAGTAGACGATCTCTCTATAGGCAAAGCTGCACAACATGTGTCCTTTGAATTACGCGCCGGAGAAGTGCTAGGTCTGGCCGGATTAATGGGCAGTGGCTGTACTCAGGTCTTAGAGGGGTTATTTGGTCTGCGACCCATTACGGGAGGATCGGTACGGTTGGCAGGGAAAACAGTGAAGTTGACCAATCCACGAGAAGCGCTGCGTGTGGGTATTGGTTTTGTGCCTGAGGATCGCAAGCATGGTGGTATTTTGCCCGATGTTTCTGTTCTCCATAATCTGAGTATTGCCGTCTTAAAACGTGTACTCAAGCGGGGAGGAATCATCAGCCACAAGAAGGAAAATGCGCTCCTGAAAGACTATGGTGAACAACTGCACATACGCTACAGTGATCCTACGCAGTTTATCAACAATCTCAGTGGAGGAAACCAACAAAAGGTTATTCTAGCTCGTTCCCTCGCACAACATTGCAAAGTTCTTCTGCTATCAGAGCCGACGCGAGGAGTAGATGTCGGGGCAAAGGCAGAAATCTATGCTTTGATTGAAGAGCTGGTCAAAGGGGGAGTTGCGATCCTTTTGCAATCCTCTGAATTACCCGAAATTTTGCGCCTGTCCGACCGTTGCATTGTCTTTGCGGCAGGCCAGCCACAAGGGGAACTGACCGGGAATGAACTCAATCAAGCGACCATTATGCATCTCGCAACTGGCCTTGCAGCGGAGCAGGGACCACCAGCCGAGAATCTCGTTTCATAGAGCACAATACATTTTTTGCACAGGAGGAACTTATGAATATCCTGCGTCTTTCTAGCAGTTTTTTACGGGCCGCACGCCGATCTTCTAGTATGATCCTGGTCGTGCTGGTGGTAGGAATCTTGCTCACGGTGCTCACTCCCCACTTTTTACGTGTCGATAACATTCTGAATATGTTGACTAATGCCAGCGTGGTTGCCATCGTTGGGCTTGGTATGACGTTAGCAATTGCCAGCGGCAACTTCGATCTTTCCGTTGGCTCAACAGCGGCCTTCTCCAGCTGTGTTGCCTTCTCCCTGGTAGCAACGCTCGGTATTCCCCTGGCTATACTTGCTGGCATTGTGACTGGTGCTATAATCGGTCTTCTCAATGGCCTCATCATCACCGAATTACGCATATCGGCCTTCATTACCACTCTAGGCATGATGACAATAATACGGGGCTTAGCACTTATTTATACCCATGGGCAAGATCTCTATTTGTTTGGTGCAACAGGTTTCAAGGTGCTTTCCGGTCGTCCCTTTTTGGGCATTCCTACATCTATGATTATGGTACTTGTGCTCGCCCTGCTGCTTAACGCGGTCGTAAAATACACGCCATTTGGACGCCGCATCCTTGCGATAGGGAGCAATGCAGCGGTGGCAAAGCGTTCAGGCATACGTGTGAACGCCGTCATCTGGGGCGTCTTCGCCCTCGTAGGGGCAACAGCCGCCTTATCTGGTCTGATCGTGAGTGCGCAGGTGTTGACCGCGAATGGTCGTCTCGATACGGGCCTGGAGTTGCAGGCTATTGCGGTTGTGGTCATCGGTGGCACTTCGTTGCTCGGAGGACAGGCTACGCTTTTAGGAACACTCTTAGGTAGCGTCCTGGTCGCGATGATTAATAATGGCCTGAATCTGCTCAATGTCCCTGATTCCTACCAGCTATTGACTGTAGGTGTCTTATTACTGATTGCAGTCTTAATAGAGGTCAGCCGTGGTTATAACCTGCGGCAGGTGCTGAAAGTTGGTAAAAACTAGCACTATTCGGACGGAGGATAACATGCCTACGAGGACTTTATCATGAGTGAAACAAAGCGCATATTACCAGCAGATGACGCAGGCACAACGACCTCAGAGGCGACGGTAACTGTGCAGCAGCGTCGCTACCGCCTGGGTAATGTACGTTGGGACAGCATATGGGAGCGCTATGGAATCGCAGCTATCTTGCTTGTAATCTGGCTGCTTTCATATATTCTCGTCCCAAATTTTTCCAATATCGATAATTTCACTGAGATATTGAGGCAATCATCATTTGTTGGCATCGCCTCGGTTGGTATGATGATTGTGATTTTGCTCGGCAGTTTTGACCTATCCGTTGGCTCGACGCTGGCCCTTTGTGCCTGGCTGGTAATTGTCATTGCGGCCCGGCATCAACTCATCTGGGCATTTATTGCTACCTTATTGGTTGGCTCATTCATCGGCGCAATCAACGGAGCGCTGGTCGCCTTCCTGCGTATTCCCGCTTTTATTGTCACATTAAGCATGCTTTTCATTATTAGTGGGTACACCTTCGTTATAACGGGCGGCAATCCAGCGCTCTATACGGGCCAGGAATTTACGCAGATCGGTGGTGGCGATATCCTGGGGATACCAATCCCATTTATCGTCTTTGTCATTTGCGCACTTTTGGGTGCGGCGCTTCTGCGCTATACCTCTTTTGGTCGCCATGTATACGCAGCTGGCTCAAATACTGTGGCCGCACGTATAGCTGGTGTTCCGGTGCGCCGCACACAATTTTATGCCTTTGTACTCGTTGGCCTCTTCACAGCTGGTGCAGCAATATTACTGGCTTCGCGTCTCTTTACCGCCGGACCAGATTTAGAACCAGACTTTGAACTCAATGTCATTGCGACGGTTGTGCTTGGCGGCACCCGTCTCTCTGGTGGACGAGGCAGCATGCTGGGAACATTCGCCGCCGCATTGCTATTCACGACCATTAGCAACATCCTTGACCTGCTTTCAATGGACGCGTTTGTCCAGCGTGTAATCGTAGGATTGGTCCTTCTAGTCGCCCTCTCTATTGAAGGCATTCGTGCTCGCCTTGCCGAACGTCGGTAGTGGCGCGGTTTACAAGCCTATGCGTTTCTGACACTCATCTGAAAGGAGGAGAATTTCTAGCTTCAGTTATCTATCAACCATTATGTATCTGGGTCTCCATCATTGCGGGGGAAATTCACGAAACCGGGTAGGGGCGTGTGCTTGCCACCGCCCGCGTGCCTACCGATTCGCGTTGCTCCACGCGGGCGGTGGCAAGCACACGCCCCTACCCGGTTTCCCCTAATGGACGTAGATCCACGTATCGCGCTATTTGATACAAAGTAGTCAATCAAAGGAGAAACAGACGATGTACAAATTAAGAGGTAGCCAGGTTCCATTTATTGTCATGATAGTAGCTATTATGCTTTTTGTAGGAGCATGTGGTAGCACTACAAGTAGCGGCGGATCAAGTACGGCAGCCCAGAAAACCCTTGGCTTCTCAGTTTATGATATGCAATACGGGTATTTTCAGCAGATGGAAAAAGGCACTCATGAGGCTGCCACCGCTGCTGGTTACAAATATGTGCTGACAGACGAGAAGAGCAGCGAATCAACGATGGTTTCAGGTGCAACGGATCTATTGAACCGGGGCATCAGCGCCCTGATTATTTCTCCTTTCCAGCCTGATGCACTCGGTCCAATTGTCCAGGAAGCGCATCAAAAGAACATTCCGGTGGTCGTCGATGACATTGGAGGCGGTGGTTCCGCGTACGATGCCATTGTGATTTCGGATAATACCAAAGGTGGTATCCTGGCAGCCGACCAGATGGATAAGTTGATCAAGGCAAAGCCAGGTGCCAGCAAGAACGTTGCCTCAATTACCTGTGAGCCGAGCGCAGTCTACGCTGCACGCAGAAACGCTGGCTTTGAGCAGGAAATGAAGACCTTAGGATATAACGTTGTCGCGAGTATCTCTGGAAACAGTCAGCAAGAGCAGGGCTACAAGGTCATGAAGGATATCCTGGCCGCGCATCCTGACGTATCTGGTGTTTTTGCCTGTAACGATCCCATGGCTGTTGGAGCTGCTCAGGCATTAGCTGACTCGCACAAGAGCGGTTCAAAAGATGTCTTTGTCATTGGTTTCAATGGAGACCAGATTGCTCTGAATGCAATTAAGGCGGGCCAGATGAGCGCGACCATCCAGCAGGTCCCTGAAAAGATGGGCCAGATGACGGTGCAGCTCGCAACCGATCTGATTAACAAGAAGCCGATTTATTTCGACAACGCAGCGAACCGCGAAATTTATGTACCAGTGAACCTGATTACCAGCGCAAACCTTCCTGCGTCATCCTGATTAGAAACGTTGCATCCGTTTGATCTGGGTAGGGGCGTGTCTTTGCGACCGTCCCTGGCCCAGAGGCATGTCACATTCCCTGAACCGGGCGGTCACAAAGACACGCCTCTACCCAGAATAGGAGAGCGAATACATGATGGCAGAGCCTCTATCCAACCACAAGAATGCTCAACAGGAAGTTGTGCGTCCGTGGTCTATGTCCCTTCCCCACGTGGAAACATTGCCCGCCCGCGTTGGGATATTTGGTATTGGATTAGCCGCCTACTGGCCCCAGTTCCCAGGTCTCAAAGAACGCCTGGAGGGCTATCAGCGTGCGATAGAGGCAAATATTAGTCGCGAAGGTTGTACAGTGGTCAGTGCAGGACTTGTCGATACTGCACCCCTTGCTCAGGAAGCAGGCGAACTTTTCAGTCGCGAGAATGTTGATATTATTCTCTGTTATGTTGGGACGTACGCGACTTCATCGCAGGTGGTGCCAGCCGTTCAACATGTTCACAAGCCTGTCCTGGTGCTCAATCTGCAACCGATTGCGGCGCTAGACTACGAGCAGACGGATACCGGAGAATGGCTGGCAAATTGCTGTGCATGTTGTGTTCCTGAGATATCCGGGGCATTCACACGTTGTAATATTCTCTTTAATGTCGTGAGTGGTCTTCTCAGGGAGGAAGATGGTCCCGCAGGTGCGCGTGCGTGGTCCGAGATTCATGATTGGATCGCTGCTGCCCAGGTGCAACGTACGCTCAACAAAGGGCGCATCGGTTTTCTGGGCCATACTTATCCTGGCATGCTTGATATGTATTCTGACTTTACGATGGTGACAGGCCAGACCGGAGTACATATCGAGGTATTGGAGATGGATGACCTGCAGCAGCGCGTTGAGCAGGCGGACCCGCATAAAATACAGACAACTCTGGAATTAGCAGCGCAACTTTTCGAGATCAGCGAGGATAGCCCATCCGATCCACTTGCGCTGGCACCGCGTCAGGAAGATCTGGCATGGGCGGCGCAGGTGGCAGTAGGATTAGATGATCTACGCAACGACTTTGCCCTGGATGCGATCAGTTACTATTATCGAGGGCTGCAAGGCAACGACAACGAGCGCCTGGGTGCGGGTGTAATCCTCGGAAATACGTTGCTCACTGGACGTGGTATCCCCTGCTCTGGCGAGGGTGATCTCAAAAACGCGCTGGCAATGCTCATTATGGACCGCCTGGGAGCGGGTGGATCATATACAGAGTTTTATGCAATGGACTTTGTAGATGATTTTGTCTTAATGGGCCATGACGGCCCTTTTCATGTGCAGATAGCCGAGGGTAGACCGACGTTGCGTGGCTTGGGATTGTATCATGGTAAACGTGGCTCCGGTATCTCGGTTGAAGCGCGTGTCAAGACCGGTCCAGTAACAATTCTCACGGTAACACAGACCGCCGCAGGTCGTTTGAAGCTCATCGTCGCTGAAGGAGAGACGCTACCCGGTCCCATTCTGCATATTGGCAATACTAACTCACGGCTCAAGTTCTCACTTCCGCCAGCGGATTTTATGGATCAGTGGTGTGCTCATGGACCAACGCATCATTGTGCACTGGGCGTCGGCCATCATGCACAGCGCATCAAAAAAGTTGCTCGCCTACTTGGATTAGAAGTCGCATATGTAGTATAAAGAAAAGGACACACTTTACAGGAGGGATTCTCTATGTATATTTGCGCAATGCAGCGCATAACGGGCGTGGAGTATGGGTCTCCATTCTTCCGGGGGAAATCCATGAAACCGGGTAGGGGCGTGTGCTTGCCCCCCCATGGGCGGTGGCAAGCACACGCCCCTACCCGGTTTCCCCTAATGGATGGAGACCCTGGAGCATTCGAACCCATACCTCAAATACATGAATATGATGAACATGTGTCTATTTCTCCCACTACGATAGTGGCTCTAGAAAGGATTTAAAAATGACCCATTACTTCCGGCGACTTTCCGTGCTTCCTCGTACTCTTGTCATCGTCGGCCTATCCCTCACGCTGGGCCTGTCCCTTTCATTGCATACTGTCGCTGCTGTTCGAGCGCAGAATGCACAATCTAATCTTAGTGTTGGCAATCTACGTGTCGACTATCTCGTGAATCCATTAGGAATTGACGACACACAACCCCGGCTCAGCTGGGAGCTTGCCTCGACCTTCCAGAATCAGAAACAGCAAGCATATGAAGTGCAAGCCGCAACCACTTCTGCTTTGTTGAACGCGAATACACCGGACCTATGGAACAGCGGCCAGGTGCAATCTGGTAGATCAAACAATGTCGCCTATGGTGGATCTGCACTGCATTCGCGTGAGCAGGTTTATTGGCGCGTACAGGTGTGGGATACAAACGGAAACCCTTCCGCATGGAGTTCGGTTGCACAATGGGAGATGGGACTGCTTTCCTCGTCGGACTGGTCAGCGCATTGGATCAGTAATTCCAGTTCGGGTGCCCTTCCACTCTTCGCCAAACAGTTCACATTGACGAAATCAATCAGCCGCGCACGTTTATATATCACTGGTCTTGGCGTGTATGACGCTCGTATCAACGGTAAAGCTGTGAGCCAGGCAGTGCTCCAGCCGCCGGAAACCGACTACCTCAAACGGGTCATCTATACCACCTACGATGTTACCTCGTTGCTGCAACAGGGGGGCAACACGCTTGGAGTCCAGCTTGGGAACGGTATTGCCAATCTACCTTCAGGAGTTGCACGCTACGAGAAGTTCAGCGGAACGATGAGCACACCTCGTCTGCTGGCTCAACTGGAGGTGGCATACAACGATGGCACAACTGCACGGATCGTCTCCGATACCTCCTGGCGCACAACGACTGGCCCGACCACCTTCTCCAACTGGTATGGTGGCGAAGACTATGATGCACGCCTCGCCCAATCCGGCTGGCAGAATCCCGGCGCGAACCTGAGTTCCTGGCAGGCAGCGACTCAGACCACCGCACCATCAAGCCAGACCATCCTCAATGCACAGATGATTCCAGCAATCCAGGTGGTCGGCACCCTGCATCCCGTTAAGATCACGCAGCCAACCTCGGGTAATTATGTCTTTGACTTCGGCACCAATTTTGCAGGCTGGGAGCAACTTCAGGTGAGCGGACCTGCAGGAACAAAGATTACGATGTCTCCTGGCGAACTACTCAACAGCAACGGTACGGTTAGCCAGACCACGACCGGTACCCCCATCTACGACGATTATATTCTATCCGGTAATGGCACGGAGACATGGCATCCAGATTTCATGTATCACGGCTTCCGCTACTTACAGGTGACTGGGCTACCAACAACTCCCACAACGAGCACCTTTACTGGCCTGGAACTGAGCACCGTCAACGCCAGCGCTGGCACATTCACCTCTGGAAATCCGCTGCTCAACTCGATCAATCAAATTATTGACCAGGCTATTCAGAACAATATGTATAGTGTGCTGACCGATTGCCCGCAGCGCGAGAAACTTGGTTGGCTTGAGGAGGACCATCTTGTCTTTGGCGCGATCAGTCGCACCTACGATGTTGCCGCCTACTACCGTGAGTTGATTCGCAATATGGCTGATGCACAGACCTCTAATGGGCTTGTGCCTGATATCGCTCCTGAATATGCCGTCTTTAGTGGCGGCTATCGCGATGATCCAAACTGGGGCAGTACGCTGATCCTCTCCTCATGGCAGTTGTACCAGACGTATGGCGATATTGATACACTGCGCACCTACTACTCGAACATGCAAAAATATCTGACCTACCTGCAATCGAAGGCCAGTGGCAATCTGCTCAACTATGGATTGGGCGAATGGGCCGCTATTGATACCAGCACTCCTGCCGGTGTTACGGCCAGTTATGCTTACTACCAGGATGCGCAGACGATGAGCAAGATTGCAGCGGCAACAGGTCACACCAGCGATGCGACAACTTATAGCAGTCTCGCTCAACAGATTGCCAGTGCCTTCAACTCGACCTATCTCAATACGACGACGCACAATACCTACGCGAATGGTACTCAGGCTGACGACGCTCTTGCACTCGATATGGGTATCGTACCTGCACAGTACCAATCAGCTGTGTTACAACATCTTGTGAGTGCTATTCAGAGCAACAATAATCACCTCACTGTTGGAGAGATTGCGCTTCCCGCGTTGCTGCGAGCTCTTGCGCAAGGTGGACGCGACGATGTGCTCTATGCTGTGGCGACGCAGACGAGCTACCCCAGTTATGGCTACATGGTCTCTACTGGTTCTACGGCATTGACAGAATATTGGGATGGAGCGAACGGGACGGGATCGCAGGATCACTTTATGCTTGGAGCCATCAAAGACTGGTTCAGCTCCAATCTTGGCGGTATTCAGGCCGATTCCAGCGCCGTTGCCTATAACAAACTGGTCATTCGCCCTGCTGTTGTTGGCAACCTCAATCAGGCGTCCAGCACCTATAATACACCCTATGGACAGGCCAGCAGCTCCTGGACCAGAATGGGTTCCACACTGCAACTACAGGTTACGGTACCGGTGAATACGACTGCTACTGTTCAGCTGCCCGTGAATCCTGTGCATCCCATCGCGACAACGGGCCAGGGCTTTCAACGCTTCCAGAATGGCTATGCTGTCTACTCTATTGGTTCCGGCAACTACACATTTACCAGTGACTTGAGCGGAGGCAATCTGGCACTCAACAAAACGGTAACATCAAATAATTCGCTAGAGAACAGCGATTGGGGCGTTGCGCATCTAACGGATGGTATCGAAGCGAGCACTGCGGGAGCAGAGGGATATACCAGCAACATTTTCACCTCGTCCAATGCCAGTAGTAATGCTCCTTATGTCGATGTCGACCTTGGCTCGAATCAGAGCTTCAATTCGGTGACGCTCTTTCCACGAACAGATGCGACGGGCTTAGGTGGTGGCACGCCCGATTTCCCGGTCGCGTTTACAATTCAGGTAGCACCCGATGGGAGTAGCTATAAAACCGTTGCGACCGTGACCAATCAGGCAAATCCGAATGGCTCGTCTCAAACGTATTCTTTCGCTACGACCATTGCACGCCACGTGCGCGTTGTCGTAACGACGCTGGGTACTCCAGCCGTTGGTGAATCTGGGACAAATTACTATCGTCTCCAACTCGCTGAATTGGAGGTACACGCACTTTAAAGGTAGAACGTTTTAACGTAGGGGCGTGAGCGTATTGGGGACACGGGCTTCTTCGCATGCGCTCAGTGCGCCCCTACATCCCTTCATCGTGGCTCTGGCTCCTGCGGCCCGTTTTTCTGGTGTAGGGGCGCACTGAGCGCATGCGAAGAAGCCCGTGCGCTCCCCGTGTGGACCCTGCTCCCCCGTGTGGACCCTGCTCCCCGTGTGGACCCTGCTCCCCGTGCGGACCCTCTCCACCAACGTCTGCCCAACCAGTATCAAACCGTGCCATGATGTTTGACAGAGCACTATCGTCAGTTCCCATGATTCGATGTATTTGAACGGGATTGTCGTAAACGTGACCTGTAAGGTTGTGATACACTGAGGGGTGACGACATCGTTGCGTTATGCTGTAAGATCAGCAACCAGGGAACAATAGATAAGGAGGTTCCATGACCAGTACCTCAACCTTCACTCCTTCAACTCCTCAAGAACGTATTGCTGGCTGGCTTTCTTCCAAAGAATTCAAAATTTTAGAAGTTATATGTGAGACGTTCCTCCCTTCTTTAGAACCACCCATTGGAAGTTCGCCAGTGGTCGCTGCCTATTATCGACGAAGTGCCAATGACCTCCATGTTGCTATGCTGGTTGCTGAGACGCTTGCTAATGAGGATACAGACAAACAAACAGAATTTCGTCAGTTACTCGCGTTGTTAGCAAATCCTGTTGGAGGACTCCTCTTGATCAGGAAGGCAAAACCGTTCATAGAGTTGTCATTAGAACAGCGTGAAAAATATCTTCTAGCGCTGGCGAATAGTCCATTGCCACAATTGCGTCAGGGCTATCAGGCGCTGAAACGGTTAACAGGCTTTATTTTCTTCTCTGTACCCGGCGCGGATGGGGTGAATCCCAATTGGAATGTGCTTGATTATTCTCTGCCAGCATCACCTCCACAGAATACTTCTCGTCCAATTCAACCGCTTGTTCTCGCAGAAGATACGACGCTGGATTGTGACGCTGTTGTGATTGGCTCTGGTGCAGGTGGTGGAGTTGTAGCGAGTGAACTGGCACGAGCAGGCAAAAATGTCATTGTGCTGGAGATGGGTGGATATAATAGTGAGGCCGACTTTACACTGCAAGAAGCTCAGGCGATGCCCGAACTCTATCTCAAGCGTGGCACACTCACAAGTAAAGACCTGGGCGTGATTATCCTGGCAGGTAGCACGCTTGGGGGAGGTACCGTTGTTAACTGGACCACTTCGTTCAGGACCCCTGACAACATCCTTGATGAATGGGCACAAGTATCTGGCCTCAAGGATTTTACAGGGAGCGAACTACAGAAGAGCTTCGAGGCGGTGGAGCAACGCATCTCTGTAAATACGCAGAATAGTGCGCATAATCGACAAAATCAACTGCTATTTGAGGGTTGTCAGGCGCTTGGTTATCATGCTGGTAGTTTACGCCGCAATGCCGTTGGATGTGAGCAGCGTTGTGGCACCTGTGGCTTCGGCTGTCCTTACGGCTGTAAGCAATCGACGCTCAAAACGTATTTGCAGGATGCATACGACGCTGGAGCACGATTGATTACTCATTGTCGTGTGAACGAGGTACTGATCAAAAATGGACATGCGACGGGAGTTGGGGCTATGGTGACTGATGCTGTCAGCGGCAAAATGTATGCCGTAACGGTTCATGCCAGGACGGTGATTGTGGCGGCGGGTTCGATCTGTTCTCCAGCGCTGCTTTTGCGCTCGGGTCTGGAGAATAAGCATATCGGTCGCCATTTAAAACTGCATCCGGTCACGACGATAGGTGGAATGTATCCAGAGGAGGTCTATCCCTGGAAAGGAGTGATGCAGTCCGCTTATAGCGACGAGTTCGGGTCTTTGAAAGGTAATTATGGGTACAAGTTGGAAGTTCCACCAGCCCATCCAGGTTTAATTGGCCTATCAGCGTCCTGGTGCTCGGCGCGGGATTACCGTGAGCAGATGGCGCGTGCTGCTCACCTCGCAACATTTATTGTGTTGACACGTGATCGTGGAGAAGGAACGGTCACGCTGAATCGTACTGGCGAACCGATCGTTGATTATGTAACATCAGTCTTTGATCGTCGTCACCTCTTACATGGAATGCGACAGGCGGCGCGTATTCACTTTGCCGCAGGAGCTACAGAGGTTGTTTCGCTGCACAATAAGCGAACGCAACTCAAGCATCCCGAGGTTGGAAGAATCAGCGAACGCGAATGGAGAAAGTTTGATGTGCAGTTGGAGCGTCATGGCATGGGCGTCAATCGCCTGATAATGTTTTCAGCGCATCAGATGGGGACCTGCCGCATGGGAGCTGATTCCGCGCAATCAGTTCTTGACGGCAACTGCCAGGTACATGGAGTCAAGGGATTATTTGTGTGCGACGGAAGTGTTTTTCCAGCGGCGAGCGGCGTGAATCCAATGTTATCCATTATGGCTCTGGCCCATCGAGCCAGCCAGTATATCAAGACGACGCTCTAAATACGAGCGTATCCCAAATGCTGTTCCCTGTAGAAATTGACAGGTTGCGCCCATCAATTCTACCTGCCCGAAAAACTGTCGTCAATGATGATGTAATGTACAGTTTTTCGGGTTATAATTTTCTGACAAAGTCAGAGCTGATAAGCATAGATTTGTTCGCGCGATTTATACTAATTTAAGTTCTTACTAAGAAGAGCGTCTATTATTATTAGGAGTATTTTAGAAGCGACAGAGAGACGAATATTCTTATGAAACAGATGGTCATATCGAGCAGAGGGGTACCTGATGGCTTTAGCTGGAAGCAAGTTCCAGAAGCCTTCGCCAGCTTACCGCGTGTATTAAAGCTGGTATGGGATACAAGTAAGCTGTTCACAATTCTCATGGGCGTTTTAAGTATACTGCAAGGCTTTACGCCAGCGATCAGCCTATTAATCACTAATCTGGTGATCAATAGTGTCGTTCAAGGAATTCGCATCCATAGCGCGAGTCCAGTCTTTCTACCGGTTGGTTTGCAATTAGGAATAGGCCTGTTCTCCAGTCTGCTCAGTACACTAAGTAATATTACGCAGCAACTTTTACAAGAAAAGGTTTCCAACCGTGTACAGTTTATGATTCTGGAGAAATCGAATACACTGGATCTATCCTTTTTTGAAAATCCTGAGTTTTACGACAAGATGCGACGTGCGGCAGATCAATCCACTTATCAGCCAGTGACTATGGTATCGCAGACATTTGGCCTGTGCCAGACCACAATTACGATGTTTTCGATGATCTTTCTGTTGACACGTCTGGCATGGTGGCTGGCGGTAGTATCGTTGATTGTACCTATTCCGGCCTTTTTTTCCAGTATCCGTTATGGGTGGAGAGGATATCAGCGTATGCGCCGTCAATCGCCGGAGCGCCGTCTCATGCAATACTTTAACATGCTTATGACAACTGATACCTATAACAAGGAAGTAAAACTATTCAATCTTGGCCGCTTTTTTATTGAGCGCTTCAAGCAGATAGCGAATAAGCTTTACGAAGAGGATAAGAGCATTATAGTTCGGCGTTATTTGATGAACTTTATATGGTCAGGGCTGACCGTCGCGGCAAACAGCACGATCTATTTCTATGTGGCATGGCAGACAATAGTGCATAGCCTCCCGCTTGGTAGCCTGATTTTGTATACACAATCAGCGGTGCAGGCGGGTCAGAACTTTCAGGGGCTGTTGAATGGAGTTTCAGGTACCTATGAGAACAATCTTTATGTGGGAACACTCTTTGAATTTCTGGAATACGAGCCGAAGATAGTATCGCCACGAGAGCCAAAGCCGGTTGAGCCAGAGCCAGAAGTTAAGGGGCCTGGATGTCGAGTTCCGTGATGTCAGCTTTACCTATCCGGGCAAAGATCCTGTAACGCAGGCTGCATTGAAGCATGTCAGTTTTACGATTAAAGCTGGTGAGGCAATCGCCCTGGTAGGACGCAATGGAGCGGGCAAGACGACGCTGGTGAAGTTGCTGACGCGTCTGTATGATCCCGATGAAGGTGAGATTCTTATCGGTGGTCGCAATATCAAAGAGTACGATCTCCAGGATCTGCGCGAACAGGTGGGCGTCATTTTTCAGGATTACGTCAACTACTATATGAGTGCGCGTGAGAATATCGGTGTGGGGCGCATCAATGAGATCGAGAACGAGGATCTTGTGATGAGTGCAGCACGAAAAAGTGGAGCTAATGCTGTGATTGAGCGCCTGGCTGATGGATACGACACGATGCTTGGGCGCTGGTTTAAGGATGGTACCCAGTTAAGCGGAGGCGAGTGGCAGAAGGTTGCGCTGGCACGTGCGTTTATGCGTGATGCGCGTATCCTTGTGCTCGACGAGCCGACCAGTTCGCTCGATGCCCAGGCGGAATATGAAGTCTTTGAGCATTTTCGCACCTTGACCGAGGGCAAGACGGCAATATTCATCAGCCACCGCTTCAGTACAGTACGCCTGGCCGATCGTATCTTCGTGATTGAGCATGGAGGTATTCTGGAAAGTGGATCGCACCACGAACTTATGGCGTTGGACGGGCGCTATGCAGAATTGTTTAATTTGCAGGCAGAGGCATATCGTTAGTTACTCTATTACCTTGACATAATACGATTTAGCATGTTACTGTTGTATTAGTGTAATAAATTTAAATATTACATTGTGTCCATTGGAAAAACTATGTAGGGAAACATAGGTGCTTTCATGCGAGATGAACGAGGGTGCCAATCCTTTCTATCTCTACCAATTCACATAACTGATGTTCTTATAGTTAATCAGCTAAGTGGATTGTCTATTCTCTGTTGTACTCTGCCCTATCTAAACATCTGAAGGATTGTATATCTTTTTCTGCTTGCTTGCATCATGATTTCATAGGTAGTTCTCTATTTTAGAGAAGGAGTTAGATATTTGAATTACTCTATTCACTCTCCATTTCTCCGCGTGCGTTTGCATGTACTTATGGTAATATCACTGTTGCTGATTCTGGTTTCTCTGCTGACGGCAGGAGTGTTCAAGCAAAACAATTCTAAACCTGCGCAACAACTCTTTCATCCTCTTGCGAAGATGATTGGACGTATTAGCGCTGCTGCTCCCACCGATGCCCAATGCCGTGCGACATTCAAGGTACCTTGCTATAGCCCACAGGAGATACGCAACGCCTATGATGTCACCCCCCTCATCAGATCTGGTTTTACGGGCAAGGGTCAGACGATTGTCATCATTGACTCGTATGGAAGTCCAACGCTGGTGAGCGATCTGAAAACCTTCGATGCTGGTTATCATCTACCTGATCCACCAAGTATCAAGCAGCTTGCGCCATTGGGAAGTGTGCCCTTTAACCCGGCTAACGGTGATCAGGTTGGTTGGGCCGAGGAGACATCGCTGGACGTGCAGTGGTCACACGCTCTGGCACCGGATGCAAATATTATTGTGTTGACAAGTCCTGTCTCGGAGACGCAAGGTGTACAGGGTATGCCTCAATTTCTAGCTCTGGAGAAGTATGCACTAGATCATCATCTGGGAAAAATTATCTCACAGAGTTGGGCTACTACTGAAAATACCCTCTTTGACAAGTCCAGCGAATTCGTTCTCGATCAGTTTGAAACATTCTACAAGCAAGCAGCTAAAGCTCATGTCAGTATCTTCGCATCAGCAGGGGATTCTGGCACGGCCAATGGAGATGTTGCAGGCAATATCTACCCCTTTCCCACGGTTGGCTATCCTGCGTCGTCGCCGAATGTCACAGCGGTTGGTGGTACCAGCCTGTATGCTGACACCAAAGGCAACTATCAGTCCGAGACAGTCTGGAATGATCTGGCAACGCAAGGAATTGATCAGTTGGCAACTGGCGGTGGAGTCAGTCAGTTTTTCAAGGAGCCGGACTATCAAAAAGATACCTTGCCTTCATCAACTCAGAAGGAATTGAAGGGTCATCGTGGCCTGCCGGATATCTCCTATAATGCTGATCCATACACCTCTGTTCCTGTCTACCTGGGCTTCCTGGGTGCAACAAGCAATGGTTTCTTTCTCTTTGGTGGCACGAGCGAAGGAGCTCCCCAATGGGCGGGTATCACAGCTGATGCCAATCAATATGCTCATCATGCGTTAGGCTTCCTCAATCCCGCACTGTATCGTATTGGTAGCCAACGCTACGAGGCCAGGGAAGCCTACCACGATATCACGGTCGGCAATAATGGAACTGATAAAATGGCTGGCTACTAGGCGACTCCCGGTTGGGATGCCGCAACTGGCTGGGGAACACCAAAGGCAGCGGAACTTGCAGAAGAACTGGCCCATTACTGCTATTAAGCAAGTCTTGTTCATCGTGAACGTGATAGATTAATAATCCTGCCTCACTTTTGAACCATAAAGAGTGAGTTGGCAAAAAGAGACCTCCTGGGATCTGACTATCAGCAGTTCCCAGGAGGTTTTTAGTCTTCTGTTAATGAGGTACTCGCGTCAATGAGTAAGCCCATCATCAGGGGTGAGATATTGCTGGATTTTCTCTCGGTCCTGTGCTATCCCGAAATTGATCACGAGTTGTCGTAGCGTATCGATATCTTCGATACTATCTGTACGTGCCTTCACCATAGCAACGAGATCCGGGAAACGTGCCTGAGTGATATTGACCAGAATCAGGCGCAGATTTAAGCGCTCTTCATCTCTCGCTTGTTCCAATCCTTTCTCACGCCCTTCCTCCAATCCTTTCTCACGTCCTTCCTCCAGAATCAATTGATAGATCGGAGTGTCATGTAGAATATCATGCATCTCTTTAAAGCTCCTTATCAGCCAATCAAGCTCGTTCTGGCTCTTGCGTTTAAAGACAAGCGATGCCAGTTTAAATCCAAGCAAGGCCAACTCTTTGTATTCGGGAGTATCAAGCTCCCTGAGCATACTACTTACTATATTACGCGTTGCTCCATCTCTGGTCAGAGGTAAGAGCGGCAATAGATTGATTTCGCCTATGCCTCGAATATCCTGTTCTGAAAGATCTCCAATTTCGATACTATGAAAATGAAACTGAAGTACTTCCTCCCCTGATGGAACCGTCCATCTCAGTGGTGATGGTACAATATTGCCATCCTTAAGGAGATAGAGTACAAACGATAAAACTGGAAGCTTATATTTGGATCTCGCAGCTACATTATACCGCAAGAGGCGCTCTGGCATGGTGGTATCATTGTACGTCTGGAATTCAACATGAAGCAACATTTTTTTACCATCTACCAGGACTTCAAGAAGCGCATCCACTTCCTGATTCTCGCCTTTTAACTCCTCATGACACTCTCTACTAAATTCAGCATTTGTAATCAATCAGCTTGTAAATGCTTGTGGGTTTGCTCGGACAAGAGCTTTCATGCTCTCATCCCAGGGCTTTCGCCATCTTCTCTTCTACCTCCACTTACTACATAGTGTAAGCGGAAGTATAACACATGCCAAAAAAGCTACTGTGAGGTTTTCGTGAGTTTTATTTGTTTGGTGTTAAAAGTATTTTTATATTATCTTCTCTCTATTCCTGCTCCCCTTTGCACTCCTGACACATCATAAACTCCCCCTCTTTGCTCATATCCTCCCCTGAAAGGATCATCCGTCAAGAGCATGGGTGTGTCCAGGTCGATATAACGGAATCCACCCAGCCCCGCCGCAAGATGGGCTGCAAAGTTAACCGCCAGCCGCGACTCAATCATAGAACCGATCATGAGCTGTGCATGCATGCTCCGACATAGAGCAGCGATATCGAGCGCCCCAACAATTCCGCTCTTCATTAATTTTATAGTAATGACGTTGGCTGCACCCATTGCGATCAGGCGTCCAACAGAAGATGGACTAGCCGCGCTTTCATCGGCTGCAATAGGAACTGTCGTATGCTGGGTGACATAACGCATGCCCTCGTAGTCGTCTTTGGAGACGGGCTGCTCCATCATGAGGGGACGGATATCGCGATCGTCGAGCGCTTCCAGGCAGAGCAGGGCTTCATTGGCCGTATAGCCCTGGTTGGCGTCGAGTGTGAGGCCGAGATGAGGCGCTCCATTGCGGATAGCTTCAACGCGATTTACATCTTCGTACAGATCTTGCCCAACCTTAACTTTGATACGTTTGATGCCCCGTGCAACGGTTTCTTGTGCCAATGTGTAGGCGCGTTCCGGTGTGACCAGGGGAATGCTCATATCGGTCTCGACAGAAGAGGCTGCACCCCCAAAAAGACATATAATGGAATACCATATGAGCGTGTGAGTGCATCAAGAATAGCCATCTCCATCCCCGCGCAGACCGTCGCCTGAGCATAGTAGATGCTATGCAGAAGTTGGGAGAGGACACGCCACTGAGCCGCATTCCGTCCTTTGAGCAGTTCCGCACAGCTTCGAGCCGCTGCCAGAGCTGTTTCCTGAGATTCACCTGTGCTGGGCGGAAAAGGTGCGCTCTCCCCATAACCGATACTACCGTCTGTGAGTGTGACGGTGATCAAGACGTTTTGGGCGGCTGAGACACTGCCTGTAGCGATAGTGAAAGGTTCCAGGAGCGGAATCGTTAATGGCTCGACGGTGATCGTTTGAATAATCGTGTCAGTCATACTGTGTCCCTTCTTAATGCTTAACGGCTGGTGCGATTGCGCTGGCGATCCGCATGCCGTTCCAGGGCCAGTTCAATTAATCTGTCTAACAGCTCAGCATAAGGAAGACCACTCGCCTCCCACAGCTTGGGATACATACTGATCTCGGTGAAGCCTGGCATAGTGTTGACCTCGTTAATGTAGACCTGGCCCGTCTCTTTCTCCAGGAAAAAGTCGACACGTGCGAGTCCACTCAGGTCGAGTGCCAGAAACGCCTGCACTGCCTGGCGGCGTATCTCTTCTGCGGTTGCCTGCGGAAGATCAGCAGGGATAATACATTGCGATTTGTTGTCCAGGTATTTCGCGTTGTAGTCGTAAAATTCGTTGCTGGCGAGAATTTCACCCACGACGGAGGCGATTGGCTCGTCGTTGCCCAGAACGGCACATTCCAACTCGCGACAATTGATGCCATGCTCGATAATGATCTTGCGGTCGTACTCGGCTGCAACTTGAATGGCATGCGCCAACTCTGGCCGGTTATGAGCTTTATTAATACCTACGCTTGATCCCAGATTGACAGGTTTAACGAAGGTAGGATAGCCCAGTCGCTGCTCGATAGCATCCAGTATTGTCTCCGGTGAGCGCTCCCACTCATTGCGCCGATAGACGAGATAATCGACGCCAGGCAGGTTGAGCGTCTGGAAGACCATCTTCATCTTTTCCTTATCCATACCCAATGCCGCGCCCAGCACACCACAGCCAACATAGGGAACATTTGCCATCTCCAGCAATCCCTGCAATGTCCCGTCTTCTCCATATGTGCCATGCAGTACGGGAAAGATGACATCTAATGCGCCGTTATTCTGTAGTGGCTCATTGCTTTGTAAAGGAATGAGACGCCGCAAACTGGGATCACCCGTCAATGTGACAGCCGTTGTGGTATCGTCCTCCTGGGAAACGCTCTCGTTGGCCGCCTGTAATCTGGCTGGCTCTGTTCCCAGCAGCCATGTCCCGGTTCTGGTGATGCCTATCGGTATGACCTCATATTTATGTGTATCCAGATTCGCCATGACCGATCGAGCCGAAGCAAGTGAGACATCGTGTTCACCTGAGCGACCACCAAAGATAAGGCCGATGCGTAACTTTTTTTCTGCCACTTTTTTTCTATCCTTTCATTGACTCCAACTCAATCAACACCTTCATCGTCCCACCATGAACAGTTCTGCACAAATGGTGGGTCTGACGTAGGGGCGTGTCCTTGCGACCGCCCCGGTGGCCCGTTCGTGCATCGGCACCGGGGCGGTCGCAAGGACACGCCCCTACGTCATTGAGTCACAAAGCGTGCAAGAGCGGCATCTTTTCCTTACCTTCCTCCGTTTAGTTGGAGTAGGTGGGCAAGTTAACGCTCCCACCCATGATATACATGACATATACATTATCGTGCGGAGGAGATATTGTTCAATTAAAGCATCTCCAGCAATGTTTCCATACGCATTCCACGTGAACCCTTGAGTAGCACGAGGTCATCGCTCTGCACTTCTCGTTTGAGCAGCTCTGCTATAGCTTGTTTGGCAGCTTCCAACTCAGCGCTATCCTCTACATTCACGCGAAAATAATACGCATTTTTTTCGGGCATACCAGCTTTAATTGCCCCTTCGACGTAGAAGCGTGCCTCATCGCCCAGCGCAACCAGGTAATCGACGTTGTGGGCCAGAATCTCGCCGCTGATGAAGTGTTCCTCCTGCGCGAAGGGTCCCAACTCGAAGATATCGCCTACGATCGCCCAGCGTTTGCTTGTAGAAGGCACAGTGGCGGCACGCATTGCACTCGTGATAGCTGCAATTGATTGACGATTGGCATTATAGGTATCGTCAACAATCGTGCTGCCATTTGGACCGGGCTTGATCTCGCCCCGACCTTTCGTGGGAGCTAGCGTTTCCAGCGCCGCACCGATCTCGTCAAGGGACATCTCAGCCGCACATCCCACAGCGGCGGCGGCTAATGCGATCAAAATACCATGCTCACCCGGTAGGTGCAGCTGAATATGGCGCTGCTGACCATGATAACTCAGCGTAAAGCTACGTCCGAAAAGCGTGTCGCCACCTATTGCAGCTGGCACGCACTTCAGCACCATCTTCAAGCCCATAATAGAGAATACGGGCCTGTGTCTTTGCAGCCATGCCACGTACATTAAGATCGTCATAATTCAAAATAGCTATACCGTCGCTGCTAAGCGCCTGCACCAGCTCGCTCTTGGCAATTACGACGCGTTCCTGTGATTTAAAAAATTCAAGATGTGATGCTCCGACATTAGTGATGAGGGACCAGTTCGGAGTTGCAATCGTGCGGCAAAGCCAGGCCAGTTCTCCTACCCATTGCGCTCCCATCTCCAATACAGCATAGCGATGTTCAGGTTCCAGACGTAGCAATGTGAGCGGATACCCGATCTCATTATTGTACGATGCCTGCGTTTTGAGCGTAGGAGCCTTGTGACCAAGTACCTCAGCAATAGCTTCTTTTGTACTTGTCTTGCCATTGCTGCCAGTAATGCCGATGAGGGTGGTGTGCTCCTGCCGCTGCGTTCGTATACGTGCCGTTGCATGCAGGGCCGCTACAACATCAGGTACGACGATCTGCAAGAAATCGTCTGGAACATCGTCAATCGGTTCACTACACAGCGCTCCCGCTGCACCTGCTTGAGCGACCGTGGAAATAAAGCGATGCCCATCAACTTTAGCACCTTTAATAGCAATAAAAAGGTCTCCGGGCCTGACCTGACGGCTGTCGTGTTGAGCGGAACGAAAAATCATATTCGGGTTAGGACTCTGGCTACTCAGTAAGCGCACCTTGTCCAGATTGCCTTGAAGTACATCATTGAGGGTGAACATACAATGAAATCCTCTACTTGTTTGTCTGCTATTGTTATAGTATCAGCAGGGAGTATATCATGATCGTGTGTATTGTAACTGATCACAACTAAATTGGGTAGGGGCGTATGTTTGCCCATTGACTCCAACAAATTTAAGATATTCCCAAAAATGTGCACATCTATGATGCCCCGTTTTTGAAATTCCATCATTTGTTGGAGTCAATGGTGCTTGCCACCGCCCGCATGATTGTGATAATAGGGAAAACGGACGGTGGCAAGCACATCCCCTATCCAATTCAAAAGGGACCCCTGCGAGAAGTAACTTCCCTATGGATAGGAAAAGGACTAAATAATAATTAGCTACTTGACAAAAGAAAGTGACTGTGTTACACTAGTCTCTGTTAGTGAAGTTGCTAACACAACAATGACAATGATTGATGGAGGATATTTACTATGGCATGGGAAATTGATCCAGTCACATTCGCAAGTTACTTTTTCTGTAAGACACATGATGATCAGTACCGTCAAAGGACAGTTCAAAGTACTGAGCGGACATCTGCATATCGACGAACAGAATCCCGCCAATTCCTGGGTTGATGCTCAGGTAGACACAGCCAGTATCGATACACGTGATCAGAAGTCGCGATGGTCACCTGCAGTCTCCCGATTTCTTCGATGCAGCTCAATACCCGACTCTTACTTTCAAGAGTACGAAAGTTGAGTCTCTAGGTGGCAACGAGTACAGCGTCACAGGTGATCTCACCATGCACGGTGTGACGAAGCCTGCTACTTTCAAGGCTGAGTATGCTGGTCAGGGCAAGAACCCCTGGGGTATGCAGGTTGCTGGCCTTAGCGCGACGACAAAGATTAATCGCAAAGATTGGGGCTTAACCTGGAACCAGGGTCTGGAAACTGGTGGCGTTCTGGTAAGCGAAGAGGTCAAGATTGAGATTGACCTGCAGGCTGCTTATAAAGATGCACCCGTCAATGCTGCTCCTGCTCGCACCATCAATCCCTAAGAACCGCCTCTCTGGCAATAGGACACCTCGATCAAGAGGTGTCCTATTTATTTTTATGTGAAATTGAATGAAGAGATCTGCCCTTGCACTCACTAAAGGAAGTCAGCTATACTCAGGCAAGATGCATATACAGTGCATATGTTGAAGAAGAGTGAGGGCAACGCTAATGACAGATAACCAGCCCAGGAGTGAACAGCAACATAAAGATTTCTTTATCAGCTATACGGGCGAGAACCGAACCTGGGCCAAGTGGATCGCCTTCGAGCTGGAAGCCGCTCACTATACTACCATCATCCAGTCCTGGGATATTCGTCCGGGTGCTAACTTCGTGGCGGAGATGGATGAGGCGGCCAGACGTGCTGATCGTACAATTCCCGTGCTCTCCTCCGCTTATCTCAAGTCAGACTACGCCTTTGCCGAATGGGCTGCTGCATTTCGCCACGATCCACTGGGCAAACAGAGA
Source organism: uncultured Chloroflexia bacterium (assembly GCA_963731415.1). Classification (GTDB taxonomy): domain Bacteria; phylum Chloroflexota; class Ktedonobacteria; order Ktedonobacterales; family Ktedonobacteraceae; genus JACDAE01. The sequence goes on along the minus strand of CAVSVN010000003.1, from coordinate 296,175 downwards.
AAGGTGCTCCCTGTACGTATCGAGAGATGCCAGGTTGAGGGCCTCCTGGGACCAATCGTCTATATTGATCTGGTAGATCTGGATGAGTTACAGGCACGCACGCAGCTTCTGGATGGGGTCAAGCAAGGACGGGCAAAACCAGCCAGCGTCTCCTTCCCTGGCTCCTCCACACATGCTACCCACTCAGTTCCTCAGGATCATCCGGCATTTCCCGCTCCACAGTTGCAAAGCCAGGATGTTCCTTTCACATCTGCAAACCCTTAGCAGGCCCATCGGAGCAAACAGCCACCCAACCGATGGGCCAGGAAACGGTGTGGAATGTTCCTTATCCCCGCAATACACTCTTTGTGGGCCGTGAGGAGCTGTTCACGCAACTGAGCACAGCCCTGCACTCGGGTCAGCCTGCGGCACTTTCGCAACCACAGGCTATCAGTGGCCTGGGAGGCATTGGCAAGACGCAGATCGCCCTGGAATATGCGTATCGTTACCGACAAGACTACCAGGCTGTGCTCTGGGCGCTGACCGATACGCGCGAGAATCTCACCTCCTCGTATCTCTCGATTGCCACGTTGCTGAAGCTCCCTCAACAGGGGGAGCAGGAAAGTGCGCGAGTCATTGCAGCCGTCAAGGACTGGCTCCAGACGCAGACCAACTGGCTTCTCATTCTCGATAATGCCGACGACCTGAAGCTGGCCCGCGATTTCTTGCCGACCAACGTAAGTGGTCATGTCCTGCTCACCACACGTGCCCAGGCAATGGGTCGTTTTGCCCGTTGTCTTGAGGTTAATCTGTTACCTCCTGAACAGGCAATACTCTTCCTGCTGCAACGATCTCGTCTACTGGCTGAGGATGCATCTCTCCAGAAGATTCCTGAGCATGATTATGCCCTGGCATATGCAATCTGTCAGGAATTGGGATGGCTCCCATTGGCTCTGGATCAGGCGGAGCTTATATTGAAGAAACGAGATGTGGTCTCGCCGACTATCTACAGCTATATAAAAATTGCAGAAAAGACCTCTTGAACCTCCGAGGCGGCCTGGTTCCTGATCATCCTGAAGCTATTGCGACTACCTGGTCGCTCTCGTTTAAAAACGTGGAACAAGCCAATCCCGTTGCCGCCGACCTTCTGCGCCTGTGTGCTTTTCTTGCTCCTGATGTTATTCCTGAAAACCTCATCATTCAGGGAGCTGCTGTTCCTGGCTCCATCCTTGAGCCAATAGCCCAGAATCCCTTAGAATTCAATAAGGCTATTGCGGCTCTAGGGGCCTACTCACTCTTGAACCGCGATCCCAGTCAAAAGACGCTAAGTGTGCATCGGTTAGTTCAGGCCGTCCTCAAGGATCAGATGGATGAGCCGAGCAAGGCACTATGGGCCGAGCGAACTGTGCAAACGGTGGATGCGGTCTTGCCCCCGGTTGAGCATGGAAACTGGGCACAATGGGAATCCCTCCTCGCTCATGCATTGGTTTGCTACGAATTGATTGTGCTCTATCACTTGCATGGAGCTGAGACGACCGAACTGTTGCAACAAACTGGCTGGTATCTGACTGAACGTGTGCGCTATCAGGAAGCCGAAGCCCTCCTCACCCTTGCTCTTGCCATCAGTGAGCAGGAGTTAGGAGTGGGGCATCCCGACACGGCGACAAGCCTGAACAATCTGGCGGGACTCTATCAGGAGCAGGGGAAGTACGAGGAGGCGGAGCCGTTGTATGAGCGAGCATTGGCGATCAGTGAGCAGGAGTTAGGAGCCAGAGCATCCCGACTACGGCAACGAGCTTGAACAATCTGGCAGGTCTCTATGAGGCACAGGGGAAGTATGAGGAGGCGGAGCCGTTGTATGAGCGAGCATTGGCAATCCGAGAGCAGGAGTTAGGGCCAGGAGCATCCCGACTACGGCAACGAGCCTGAACAATCTGGCAGTGCTCTATCAGGAGCAGGGGAAGTATAAGGAGGCGGAGCCGTTGTTCGAGCGAGCGCTGGCAATCTGTGAGCAGGAGTTGGGGCCAGAGCATCCCGACTACGGCAATGAGCCTGAACAATCTGGCCGCTCTCTATCATGAGCAGGGGAAGTACGAGGAGGCGGAGCCGTTGTATAAGCGAGCGTTGGCAATCTATGAGCAGGAGTTAGGAGCCAGGGCATCCCACTACGGCGACGAGCCTGAACAATCTGGCCGCTCTCTATCTAGCACAGGGGAAGTATAAGGAGGCGGAGCCGTTGTATAAGCGAGCACTGACAATCTATGAGCAGGAGTTAGGGCCAGGAGCATCCCACTACCGCAATGAGCCTGAACAATCTGGCGGGACTCTATCATAGGCAGGGGAAATACGGGGAGGCGGAGCCGTTGTTCAAGCGAGCGTTGGCAATCCGAGAGCAGGAGTTAGGAGCCAGAGCATCCCGATACGGCAATGAGCCTGAACAATCTGGCGGAACTCTATCGTGCGCAGGGGAAGTATGGGGAGGCGGAGCCGTTGTTAAAGCGAGCGTTGGCAATCTATGAGCAGGAGTTAGGGGCCAAGCATCCCTCTACGGCAGTGAGCCTGAACAATCTGGCCCTTCTCTATTATAGGCAGGGGAAGTATAAGGAGGCGGAGCCGTTGTATAAGCGAGCACTGGCTATCGTTGAACATATTCTGGGAGAAGAGCATCCAACGACGCAAATCGTTCGAGCTAACTATGCTGATCTTCTTCAAGCCAGAGGCCGCGAAGATGAGGCTAAAACACAGGAACATAGAGAGGAGTGATCATCGCGCTCTACAAAGAAAGACAAAATTTAAGGTCCAAGAAACCTGACCACAGTAGACGCGCCCCAACTGCTGGTACACTGCTTGTTGTTTGTGCGGTGCATGTAAGGGCGAACGCGTCCAATGGCCTGCTGCCAGCGGCCAGTCGGCACAAGATCGGCATAGGATATTTTTAGATAATGACTCAGGCACCACAAGGCATTGTTATCACTCACATCATTGCTTTCTACCTCCTATAGTCTCCCCCTGGCCCTGTAGCGACATAACAGGTAAGCTTCCAACTAAGCCCACAGACCAGCCCTCTCTCCCCGCCAGAAATTTTGTTCAAGGGGAAAAATGGGTCTCTGTGGGGACCGACGGGCTTATTCCACTCCGTTCCATCCTCCCAAAAAGGCTAGAATAAAGTTTCTGTCGGAGAGAGAGACAGACCAGCCTGGGATCTTCGTGAACTGCTCAGACAATACATTGAAGAGAGCGCTTCTCCGTACACATGGGCATATGGCTGGCATCGAGAGATTGAGGACAGGTCGTGTCAATCTACATATTACGTCCACAATACATCGGCAAGCCATTAATTATTGCACCATAGTATCTCCCACCTCTCGTTATTACGTCATACAATATATTATGATCATTATTTGGTACGGGCCGCGTTGACGCCGCCCACCGTACGGGCCAGATTATGCTCTTTAAAAAATTCATGTGGGTATCCTCTTCGCTTGATCAAGGAAACTTGGTGTAGGGAAGACATTTATTATTCCGTGCATATTCTACCCGTTTCGCGCGGAATAATAAATGTCTTCCCTACCGTGCTGCGTTTTTCTGAACGTGGGGTGTCCACATACATGAATTTTTTAAAGAGCATTATCGCGCCCACATCCCCAAGGAGAAAAACATTATGCGTGCAGTTATCATAACAAAACCAGGTGGACACGAAGTATTAGAGATACAGGACGTTGAGATGCCGGAACCAACAGGCGACCAGGTGCGTGTACGAGTACATGCCGCCGGACTCAATCGAGCAGATCTTGCTCAAACGGCTGGTTTTTACCCGGCCCCTCCCGGCGTCCCTGCAAATATTCCTGGTATGGAATTCGCTGGCGTTGTCGATACCGTCGGACCTCTGGCACGTCTCTGGAAGCCGGGCCAGCGCGTGATGGGTATTATCGGTGGTGGTGCTCAGGCAGAATATCTCGTCATTCATGAAGGATTATTGGTGGAAATTCCCGAGAACCTCGATTTCGTCCAGGCAGCAGCCATCCCCGAAGTTTTTATGACCGCCCACGATGCCCTCTTCACGCAAGCTGGCCTACAGATGGGTGAGCGTGTCCTCATTCACGCGGCAGGCAGTGGCGTGGGAACAGCCGCCATTCAGCTTGCTCATGCCGTCGGAGCAACCGTGTACGGTACGGCGCGAACGGCGGATAAGCTGGAACGAGCTAAACCGCTGGGAATGGATGTTGGCCTCTCAGCACAGAACTTTGCCTCAGAGGTAAATGAATTGACCTCGGGAGAAGGCGTACATGTCGTGCTGGATTTTATTGGTGCGTCATATATGGAACAAAATCTTCAAGCGCTTGCTCCCTGGGGACGCCTGGTCTTTCTCGCAACAATGGGGGGAGCGAACGCAAATGTCGATCTTCGTTTAGTGATGATGAAACGCATACAGATCCGTGGTTGTACACTGCGCTCTCGAACGCTTGAAGAGAAATTGACCGTAACACGCCTTTTCGCAACTCAGGTGGTACCTCTGTTCATGCGTTCACTGATACGCCCCATCGTCGAGCAGGCATACCCGTTGCATGAGATTGCAGAGGCGCATAAAGCGATGGGCGAGAACAGGAACTTTGGGAAGTTGATTCTTACTTTATAGTCAGCAGCCCTGTATCCTGCTCTTTTCCCATCACCATAGGAACGCAACTGCTCTTGCTCACTCTCATACAAAAATCAACGTCCGCCTGCAATCCAAGCTTTATAATAGCCTGCGTAGAATGACAGTACTTAGCCAGCTCAGGTGGTGGATACGTATGATAGAGTGCGGTAGCAGCAGGCACACTATCGGAGATCTCGATAGAGGGATGCAGCCGCACGATTTCGGAGGCAAGATAGCCCGCGCACGCTGCATCGTCGAGCGCGAAATAGTGAGATTCGCCAGCACACACGAGCGCAATATTACTCTTGCGCTGTTCAGCCAGTTCCAGTGCTCGTGTGACCACCGCCAATCCGTTATAGAAGCAACCTGCAAGGCGAACGCTTTGCTCGGGACAGGCGTAGAAGGCGCGACTTCCATTCGTCGTGGTCAAAATCAACTCGCGCTCCGTAAGATCCAACTGCGCGAATTGAGCGGGTGAATTTCCATAAGCAAAACCTGGTAGTGGCAGCGCATGGCGTTCTCCACATAACAAACGACCAGGATACTTCTCCGCAGCCTCCTGAGCCTGTTCCAGTGTATCTGCGACAAACACATGAGTCGCTCTCCGTTCAAGATATCGTGGTGATAGACGTGGTGGCGCGGATGAGATCAATCACAATGTAGATATCGTCTGTCGATGCTTTCACAGCCTTCAGTTCGGCTGGCGTGAAATAGATATGTAGTTGCAAAGTAGCTCCTGCTTTCATCACTGAATAACTTTATCTGTACTCCATATTCTATGATGATAGAAAAAGAGTGAGCAAGGGGTGGAATAGAGGTCTCCATTCTTCCGGGGGAAATCCATGGAACCGGGTAGGGGCGTGTGCTTGCCACCGCCCGTGTTCTGACCGATTCGCGTTGCCCCACAGGGCGGTGGCAAGCACACGCCCCTACCCGGTTCCCCCTAATGGATGGAGGCCCTGGAATAGCTGTTTTTCTGTTGGCTATTCTTGACATTTACCAGATAGATACGTAGTATATTGAGTATCTATCTGATGAGTATGTTCATGATGAAACTACAAATAAGAGCACACTTCCTGAGAGGATCGCATGACTACTATTTATGACATTGCAAAAGCAATAGGGGTGACACAGACGACCGTTGCAAATGCGCTGGCGGGAAGAGGAAATGTCAGTGAGGCCACGCGCAAACGTATTATTCAATGCGCACAGGATATGGGGTATCGTCCGAATGTGCTTGCGCGTGGCCTTGCCAAAGGTAAAACCTCGACAATAGGTTTTCTCCTTCCCACCATTGCTAATCCATTTTATCCAGAGATTGCCGAAGAGATCGAGCGCATTGCGCATGCACACGACTACCAGCTCTTGCTCTGTAATACTCATTACGATTATGCACTGGGACGGCAAAATCTTGATAGCCTGGTCAGTCGCTGGGTGGATGGCATTATCGTAATGGGATCAAGCATGGATCTAGCTGATCTCACTCGTCAATTCCAGAATGGACTTCCTATTGTTTTATGTAACTGGCAGGAGAATGAACCCGCACCTGGTATTCCACTGGTGAATATAGATTTCCATCTTGCGGGCGAACTCGCTGCACAACATCTGCTCTCACTCGGCCATCGGCGTATCGCGATCATCGTTGATGAGCCACAGCAGACCTCGCGCCTCGAAGGATTCCGTGGTGCCTTATTAAAGGTAGGCATTCCGTTGCAAGGCGAAATGATTTAACAGGGACACTCAACTCTTGAAAGTGGGCATAAGGCAGCCAAAAAGCTACTTGCATCTTCTCTCCGTCCAACCGCGATCTTCGCAACAACTGATTGGATGGCCATTGGAGCTATGGAAGCCGTCAGAGAAGAAGGTCTGCACGTACCAGAGGATCTCTCTATCATTGGTCTGGACGATATTATCGTGGGCGCTCATATCAGTCCTCCCTTGACGACTATCGCCATTCCGAAGCATCAGCTTGCTAAAGAAGCAACCGAACTGCTCCTACGCCAGATCGATAGGAAAAACGATCGGGTGCCATCAATCCTTATTCCACCATCGCTCCTGGTTCGTCGTTCAACAACGGTTCCTTCCTCTACACGGATGGGCAATGAATTCTCCCTCCCTATCTATTAAAAATCCAAGAGTACTGTAACATTTTTAAAGACTTGACATCTACTGAGTAGCTAGCTATACTCGCCTTAGAATAGTTTATCGATAAATGCATTGGCAAATGGAACGGAAGATCAGGAGATATCTCTGCTTCTATCATGTGTGATCTGCTCTCCTGATCTTCTAACTCTAATCTATCTTGTTTTGTTCTGTTGCATCAATGGTTGATGATAGCTCAAGCTGGAATAGCTGGTTTATGTGTGCAAGAAGGGTAAATAGAGAGAGCTGTGAGCCTGGTTCAGGCTATTGTTCTGCGATAGAACATATGGTCATACAAGGAGGTATAGTATGGAAAAAGAGCAGAAGCTGTCACAGGAAATCCCTGTTGGGCGTCGTCGTTTCTTGACCGGGACTCTTGCAGGTGCAGCAACGGTTGCAGGTGTGGCAACCGTTGGTAATGTCAATCAAGCCTTTGCGGCTCCTCTGGGAACTACTGGAGAAGCGTCTCCTGCATGGCAATCCTCATGTGATTCTGATCTTGATCTGGTATTAGGTCACGATATATCGACATTACAGCAGCTTGAAGATGCTAAAAAGACCTTTTCAGATGATGGACATGTAGCTCCGCTGGAACGCATTCTGGCCCATCATGGTGCGACGTATATCCGTGAGCGCTTATGGGTCAATCCCCCCTGGCCCTATAATGACCTTCCTCATATTTTAAAGATGGCGAAGCGTATCAAAGCGGCTGGCCTTAAATTCCTGCTTGATATCCACTACTCCGACTTCTGGGCTGATCCGCAACATCAGATCACGCCAGCGGCCTGGCAGAGTCAAGATCTTCCCACGCTCGCTAAAACCGTGTACAGCTATACGCGCAATGTGATTGAAAGCCTTGCCCGGCAGGGTACGCCCGTTGATATGGTGCAGATTGGCAATGAGATTACCAAGGGAATGATGTGGCCGTTAGGAGAAATCTATGTAAACGGCAGTGAACACTGGTTGGAGTTTGCCACATTGCTCAAAGCAGGCATTGCTGGAGCACACGATGGTTCTCATGATCGGCAGCCACTCATCATGGTACATATTGATCGCGGTGGTGATAATGCTGGGAGCAAGTACTTTTACGATAATATCTTTTCGCAAGGGGTAGATTTTGATGTCATTGGCCTCTCATACTATCCTTTCTGGCATGGACCAATAACGGCTATGCAAGCCAATGTCAACGACCTGGCTGTGCGTTATAACCGAGATATTGTCATTGTCGAGACAGGGTATCCCTGGACGTTTGCCGATGGCGATGGCTTCCCCAATATCGTTGGTCCGGGAACAGTGCTTGTACCGGGATATCCAGCGACGCCTGAGGGTCAACTGGGCTACATGCATAAGGTCCTCTCGATCATTAAGCAAATTCCTCGCCAGCATGGTAAAGGTGTTATGTGGTGGGAATCGGCCTGGATTCCAGGCGCAGGTTGGGAGCCGGGTCAGGGCAATGCCTGGGACAATATGACCCTCTTCGATTTCAAAGGCAAGGCGCTTCCATCGATTAATATCTATGAAGGCGTAAAATCTGGCCGCGACTAAAGGAACTTTTCTGCATCTACATCTATGCGATCATCTCTACGAATACTATCTTTCGTAGAGATGATCGCATAGATTTTATTTACCCAGTTTCTTTTGTCGTTCCATCTCCCGCAGCTCCACGCGCCGTATCTTACCTGAGATTGTTTTAGGCAAATTCTCAACGAACTCGATCTCGCGTGGATATTTATAAGGAGCGGTCTGTGCTTTGACGAATTCCTGTAGCTCGTTTGCTAGTTGCGGGGTTGGTTGGTAGCCAGGAGCCAGAATGACGTACGCTTTGACGACCTCGCCGCGCATCTCATCCGGGCTGGCGACGACCGCCAATTCTGCGACTGCCGGGTGCTCTTTGAGTGCGCTTTCCACCTCGAACGGCCCGATGCGATAGCCCGCGCTGATGATGACATCATCGGCCCGCCCCACGAACCAGAAATAGCCATCCTCATCTTTATACGCGCGATCACCTGTGATGTACCAGTCGCCACGAATACAGGCGGCAGAAGCTTCGGGGTTGCGCCAGTATTCCTTAAACATCCATCTGGGCCGTTCGGGCTTGATGCGAACAGCGATATCACCTTCTTTATTGGGGAGCAGTTCGCTCCCGTCGAAATCAATAATGCTGACCTCAAAACCCGGCGAGGGTTTGCCCATCGAACCTGGTTTCACTCTCAATGGTGGAAAGTTGGCGCATAGCAGAACTGTTTCAGTCTGACCGTAGCCATCGCAAATCGTCATTCCAGTTGCTTCATACCATATCTTGATAACTTCTGGATTCAATGGCTCACCAGCTCCCACACAATGGCGTAGCGCTTTAGAGGGATGAGCTTTCATGTAAGCCATTGGCTCATCAAGTACCAGCATCCGATAAGCTGTTGGTGGCCCACATAACGTCGAGATGGGATATTTATTGAGCATGTCTAGCGTCTCAATGGCATTGAATTTGCCGCGCGAGTCCTGTATAAACATGGCGGTACCCATAATCCAGGGCCCAAAAAGATTGGACCACGCCGCTTTTGCCCATCCCATTTCAGATAAATTCCAGACAAGGTCGTCTTCGTGCAGATCGAGCCAGTATTTGCCCGTGATCGTGTGACCAATCGGGTAACTGGTATGAGTATGCAGCACCATCTTAGGATAACCAACCGTGCCAGAGGTAAAATAGACGAGACAGGGATCGTCGCTATTCGTCTTTGGGCCTGTATAAGTTGGTGCGGCGTTTGCGATAATGTGATGATAATCGATCCAGTCCTTGTGCCTGGTTTCATTGACGTTATGGGAGTCAACCAGAATCGCATGCTGAATCGTAGGGCAGGAGCCGCGTACCGCGTCAAATTTTTGCGCACCTTCCTCGTCAGTAATAAAGCCCTGTACTTCCGCGATGCCAGCACGAAACTCAATATCTTTGGCCGTCAGGAGGGTTGTGCAGGGAATAGGAATCGCGCCCAGCATCATCAGTCCCAGCACACTTTCCCACCATTCGGGAATACGTGGCAGCATTACCAGTACGCGATCCCCTTTTTGTAGTCCCAGTGCAGCAAAGGCGTTAGCGGCACGGCTGGATCGCTCAAAAAACTGAGCAAAGGTAATATGACGTTCCTCGCCGTTTTGTCCCAACCAGAGCATAGCAAGCTTGTTGGAATCTTGTGCCCACTTGCCCATTACATCGATGGCGAAATTAAACTGTGCGGGAACATCGAGGTGAAAACTGCGTCGTTCCGCCTCGTAGTCGGTCATGTGTGGGGTCTTTTGCATCGTTACCCTCCTGTGTGCATATCTACATCGATTAGTTGCATCCTGACAGCATTGTAGTGCCTCATATGCCATCAGTATATCTTCAAAGAGGAGGGAGCGTCGAGAGCAGGATTCTGAAGAGCTTTTTTCATCAAGATTAGAGAAGTAATAGGCGAAACGAAAGAATAGACTGATGCGTAATATATGCAGAAAGCTTTATGTAGAGAAAAAGTGAATATTGAGAAAGGAAGTCAGCATGGATTTCTTTGGACCTACAATGATATTTATTCTGCTTGGACTATCAATTTTATATATTGTTTATGGCATGAAGAAGTTACGAGACGGGAGGAGGAATGGACAAGAAATAATGTGGTATCAACAATTTTATATGCTTTTGGGAGGATTATGGTTCATTGTTGCTTTGCTTGACATAATTCTTCTTATTCATGAAGCTGTTCACAACGAGATCAGTAATATTGTTCTCCTTATTGCTATGGTTATGTTTGTTATCATGCTAACCATAATCCTGGTGTTGATATACAAGTCAAGGAGATATCTTCGACAACAACAAAATCAGCCTCAGGCGAAATAAACGAGGAAGAACTGGCTAATATGAAGCAACAAACTCTTATAGGTCAATGTATTGTCACTATTTGTCTTAAAATGGAAGCCATAAATACAAGAAATGCGTCTCAATACCGTAGGGACCCATTCTCTCTTCGTTTTTGCAAATAGTTGGAGTCAATGAGGCAAGCTGACGCCCCTACTGCCTTGTCAAACATCATGGCACGGTTTGATACTGATTGGGCATACGTTGGTAGGGGGAGCACACAGTTGGCTTCATTCGCAGCGCACAGCTGCGCCCCTACATGCCCTGTCAACATCGTGGCTCTGGCTCTGCGGCCCGTTTTTCTGGCTGTAGGGGCGCACTAGCGCATGCGAAGAAGCCCGTGTCCCCAATACGCTCGTGCTCCCATCCGAAGAAAGCTGTGCAATGATGTTTGACAAAGTACTACGCCTTCCCTATATCTACCAATGAGCAACAGCTGGTGGCAAAATACTCAACTGTTGCTCCAGCGTCGTCGGATTCTGTTGCGTCTGCTGAATAAATGAGGATACCTGAGCCTGTGTCAGGCTGCCTGCACTAATGGCTGGCTGAAAACCGCTCGTTATAGAACTGGAAAGCAGAGTTTGTAGTTGGGCGTTGGAGAGACCATGCTGCGTGGCGATGCCTGTCAGGTGCATTCCACTCTGTAAATCTTGCGCAAGAGCTTTATCGGTGATATTGAGACTCTGCGCAACTGTGTGACGGATATTTGGTACATACTGTTTGAGTACTACTACAGGTACCGTAAGATTTTGTGACGAGGTTGCAGCAGGAGCAGCCGCTTGATTTCCATTGTTTGCCGTTGTGGCGGGCGCTGGCTTCGGAGTATTTCCACTACCCATAGCTGTTGATTGAGAACCTGCTTTTGCGCCAGTCGTCGCTGCTTGTGCAGGCTGAGCTACTACTTTATTCGCCTTACCAGTATTTGCCGAGGTATTTGTCATAGGAGCGGCGTTGCCTGTCTGTCTCGTCATGACCATCGATCGATTGGTGCTGGCCGCTGTTAGTTTGGGTAGGAGGAAAAAGACGGCCCCCGCAAGCATTGCCAGAATCAGAACTGTAGCACTGCTGACAATCAGCAATGATAGATCTCTCTTTTTTCGTCTTACCATCATTGAAAATATCTCCTGTTTCACTCGCCGCTCGGATCTACGTCCATTAGGGGGAACCGGGTAGGGGCGCGTGCTTGCCACCGCCCGTGTGCCGACTCGGCATGCGGGCGGTGGCAAGCACGCGCCCCTACCCGGTTCCGTATTGACAATCTATTGTATCTGTGTCACGCCTGGGATAGACGTTTTTTACTGAGCATAAATCAGGTAGTACTAATCCTCTGAGCAAGTTGTCAGTCAACGATCTCTTTATAAACCTTCAAGATTTGCTCAAGATTGCACCAGCACGTGAAAAAGTGGGAAATTAGCATGTATTTCCATCTATCCCTATGCTACTATACAAAGAAGAAATAGTGTATGTGGTTAGGAGCGCTGGCGATGGCACAAAAAGTTTTGATTATTGAGGACGAAGAGGGTATCATTCATCTACTGAATCTGTATCTGAAGGATGCGGGCTATGATGTTGTGGCAGCACGAGATGGCGCGGATGGTATGGCGTTGCATGCCCGTGAGCATCCTGATCTGGTGATTCTGGATATTATGTTGCCAGCAGTTGATGGTTTTGAGGTATGTCGCCGTATACGAGCCTGGTCCAAGACACCGATTTTGATGTTAACGGCACGCATCGGCGAGGAAGATCGCATCAACGGGTTGGAGCTTGGTGCAGACGACTACCTGATAAAGCCGTTTAGTCCGCGTGAACTGGTGAGCCGGGTACGTGCGATTCTACGGCGTACCTCTCCGAGCCAGGGAAATGCTGAAGTGCGTAAAGTTGTCAATGAGAAGGAAGAGAACACCATTCTGCGTTTTCCGGGGCTGACGGTAGATCTACCTGCGCGGCGGGTGGAAGTGAATGGAAATGAAGTCGCACTTACTCCTACCGAATTTGATCTACTGGCATTGCTGGCGCAGTCCCCTGATCGTGTCTTTACGCGCGAGGTGTTGATGAACAAAGTATGGGGGTATGATTATCTAGGCGACGGTCATACCATTGATGTCCATATTAGTGCGCTGCGTAAGAAAATAGAAGTTGATCCGAAGTTACGTTATATCAAGACTGTCTGGCGTGTCGGCTATCGCTTTGAGGTCAAGACGCGCTCCAGCGCTTCATTCAGTTGAGGGTATTATTATGCGTATGCACTGGTGGCAGAGTATTCGTTGGCGTCTGGCCCTGGGCTCAATGACGGTCGTGATCCTGGCAACGGCGATTATGGCATTGTCATCCATTATTGCTATTGCGTATTATTATAGCAATGAGCAGCAGCAGAATATAAAGCAAAATGCTTATTATAATGCCCAAAGGATAAGTGCAAAATATATATATAATCAAAATATTACGCAGCAAAACCTTATAGATCGAAATCTTACAAAGGCCATTTCCAGTGCCTTCCCACTCCGTGCAGGTAGGCGGGCATTGGCTAATACAGGTTTGATAAGGAGTCCGCAGGAAGATTATCTCTTCTTAGTATATGATCAATATAATCGCCGCATCTATCCATCTCAAGGGCAATTAGAACAAAATAACCTTTCTTTTTGGAATCCTATTATCGCAAATGTACGTAAAGCTACTATTTCGCATAATAGTAAATATGAAGTCTATAATGCATTGCTGCAAGCTGAAAAAGGAACTGAAACGTTGGGGAATATCGGTCCCAGTTACCTTGACCTGTTTCCGCGTCATTTTATTGCCGAACCTATCAGGTCAGGAGATGTGTCAACTGCCCCAGTTGTTGGAGTCTTGCTGATGGTTCCTCTTCCTGCTGCAAACAATACCTTGCCACAACTTGTGAGCGATGCGAGTCGAGTAGTACTCTTTGTTTCTATGGCAGTTGCTGCTCTTGCTGTACTGGCCGCCATTCTCTTTGCCAGGACGATCACACGCCCGCTCACAAGAGTGACGGAGGCAACGCGTGTGCTGACATCCGGGAATTACAGCGCTCGTATAGCGGCTGGTGCCGGTGGTGAGTTGGGCGAACTGGCGCATAATTTTAATGAGATGGCGACGCAATTGCAAAGTGATGTAGAAGAGTTGCGTAAACAAGAACTGTGGCGGCGTGAACTGATTATGAGCATTACGCATGATCTGGCTACTCCATTGACGGCGATCGCTGGCCTTGGAGAAGCATTGGTCGATGGCGTCAATCAGAGCCACGAAGATTATGAAGAGACGGGACGGGTAATTGTGCGTGAAACATTGCGCTTGCGTCGCCTGGTTAAAGATCTACATATGATGGCGAAAGTCGAAGCAGGGGCTTTAGAGCCGCAACGTAAGCCTGTACGCCTGGTCACGCTCGTTGATGAGGTCCTGGCCGTACTCGTAACCGAATTTGAACGTGTCGGAGTGGAGCCCCGCAATATGATCTCCTACAACCTGCCCGTCATTGAGGCTGATTCCGATATGCTGACACGCGTCTTCTCAAACCTGTGTGATAATGCTCTACAACATACTCCCCCTGGCGGTAGCGTAACAATTGAAGCCGCTCCTCATGAGAATATGCTTGCTATCGCTGTAACCGATACTGGTCAGGGAATTCCGCTGGAAGCTCTGGATCGCGTTTTTGAGCGCTTTTTTCGTGCCGATACCGCGCGTCAATCAAAAACGGGGAGTAGCGGCCTGGGACTGGCTATTGTACGCGCCATTGTCGAAGCGCATGGTGGACGTGTCTGGGCTGAGAATGCGCCAGGAGCGGGTGCACGTTTCATCTTTACTCTCCCTCTCTCAGGAATAGAACTGCCGCCTCTGGACAATGAAATTACTCTGTCCCTGCCTCGAAAAGGGCGCGTTCGTCTCAAAAAAGTGAACAAGCAGCAAACTCTCCCCGTACCTTAGCAGAGAAATACCTTGACTGAATAGCCTATACAACTCACGAACTGGACGCCCCTGAGCATGAATGATATACTTTTCCATCAGCACTAAATAATTTTGCACTTTATGCCGATGAATAAATAAAGACGATAAGATACTGAACCTCTCTCTTGAAAAAAGGCAAAAATATGCCTGGCAGAGATGTGAAAGGTAAAGAGGATCTAAATGACCGCAGATATATCTTTTATTCATGATCGCCAGTCTGTAAATAGTATGACCGCAGTTGAAGGTGAATCACAGGAACTGGTCGATCTTTTGCAGAAGATTGTGCAAAATGCTGGAGCACTGCTCGATGTGCAAAGTTGTTCTGTCGCGCTGCTCAACGCAAAACGCAGCATGCTTGTGACGCTCGCCGCTCTGCAAAAACAAGGGCAAAAATTACGTCAGTCACGTTTTCAGTTGAATGAAGGGGTAGCTGGTTGGGTGGCTCAGCATCGCCAGGCGTTGATCATTAATAATGCCATTCTTGATCCACGTTTTAAACGCCTGGGTCGTCTGCCCATTGGTTCTATTATCTGTGTGCCACTGATTGATAAAAACAATTTTATCGGAACGCTCACGGCCAGTAGCCCCGAAGCCGATGCTTTTGACCAGAAAAAGGTCCAGATGCTCTCTATCTTTGCTGAACAGGCTGTACTGGCAATTACGAACGCACGCCACGCTGAAATTGCGCAGCGCCAGGCAAATCAGCTAGAGATGCTTTTACACCTCTCACGCAGCATTACGACCAGTCTTGATCCTGAGACACTCTATCGTACAATCCTTATGGATGTACAACGCTTGCTTTCTTGTGACGAAGCCCGTATCTACCTGTATCGGGAAAGGCAGCAGGAACTCTATTCCGTCGCCGAGTGGTCACATACTCATCCAGAGACAGTGGGGATACATGAGCAGGAAGATAATAGCGGTACGGAGACACCCACTATACAACATGAAACACTCAGCCTCTACGACACGCACGCCGTACCCGCTCTGGCGGCTGTCCATCGTCACCCCATGCTAGTTGCGCCGGGACAAAATGACTTAGAAACCTCATCAAGTGCAGAACTGGCTGCTCCTTTTGTTTCCAAGGATGCGCTTTATGGTGTGCTTTCGCTCAAACGTGTCGAGCCATTTGATAGCGAGGAACTGCGCCTGGTGCGTAATCTCAGTAATATGGCAGCAGCGGCACTAGAAAATGCCTCGCTCTTTCAAAGAGTACGTAGTGACCAGGAGCAATTGCGTGCAATTCTTTCATGCAGTTCAGATGGTATTGCGCTGCTTGGCCTCAATTCCTGTTTCATTGAAGTCAATGCAGCCTTTGGACGCCTTTTCGGAGTAGATCCCTCGCAGATTGTGGGCATGGAATGCGTAGAGCTACTTGCCTGTAATTCGGAAGAGGAATCGGGTAGTTGTCGCGAACTGTGTATGATCAATCGTGCATTTCAAGAGGAAAAACCGCTGCCTTATGTTGAAATGGATCTCCAAATTCAAGGAGTGTCTCGTTCGTTGGGCTTAAGCATTACGCCTATTCTGAAACTGGATGGTCCTCTTTGCTTGCTTATCGCCCACGATGTGACTTCTGTACGTGATGCCTCGCGCATGAAAGCAAACTTCCTGTCGATGATTACTCATGAGTTGCGTTCGCCGTTGAATGCCATCAATGGTTATCTGGATCTAACGTTAGAAGGTATAGGCGGAGAATTGAACGAACAGCAACGCGAGTTCATGCAACGTGCGCGTGCTGGCAGCGAACGCCTTTATGCACTTATCGAGGATCTTCTGTTGCTCTCGCGTGCTGATTCTGGACAATTGCGCCTGAGCCGTGAGGTAATCCAGCTGCCGGATGTGATTGTCAACGCCATCGAAGAGTTTGAGTTGAGCGCCTGTGATCAGGATATCTCCCTGGTCGTCGATATCGCAAAAGATTTCCCACGTATCTACGCCGATGCCGTGCGTATCCAACAGGTACTGCGTAACCTGATCAGCAACGCGTTGCATTTTACTCCGAAAGGTGGGACAGTCACCATTTCAGCACATGTAGAAACTTCTGCCCTACCATCAGCCTCCCAGGAAAACTTTGCCACACCCTCAGGTCGCCTGTCTGATGAGGATCGGCGTGTAGTGAAGCTTCAGGTCAAGGATACTGGCAGTGGCATAGCCCTTGAGCAACAGGAGCGTATCTTTGAACGCTTCTATCAAATTCCCGATGCCAATAACGGGCGAAGCGGTCAGGGCCTGGGCCTGGCAATCGTGAAGATGATTGTTGAACTTCACGGTGGCTATGTCACCGTCGAGAGCACACCCGGTCAGGGCAGTACCTTTACCTGCATCCTCCCCTGCGCCCTATAGTACGGGCCAGATTTATCGCAACCCCGTTCAAATACATCCAATCATGGGAATTAACGTAGGGGCGGAGCTGGCCTCCGCCCGGTTCCTGTACGGTTTATGTTCCCTATACCGGGCGGAGGCCAGCTCCGCCCCTAGGTCCGAGGGAGACATTCTCGGTATTTGAACGGGGTTGCGATTGATCGCGCCCATGTTGACGCGCCTTCAACGTGGGCCTCAACATCTACACCTTCCACCATTATGTAAATTTTAAAGTTCAATACGATTGATAGGCGCTATCAAGATAGTACTATTAGCGTATCTCGACACAGAGTAATTTTTCCCGTATATCTGTTATTTTTCATGTGCAAATGATGAATTCCTATGTGCTTGCTATCATAGCTCATTAATAAGGGCTGAAACGGCCTGTAGGCTGGATTGGTGAAAGAGCAATTGCATAAAAGTATCTTTGTGAGAGGGCAGGAATATGTTTCTATTTGTATCTCCGTAACCCTTGACGATGCAATGAATGCGTGCTATGCTCAATCTATCCCAAGGTGTTCCTTGCTAGTTGAGAGATGGCAGGAAGAGAGCACGAGTGAAGTAAACTTGTTGTACATGAGAAGGAGACAGACTGTGGGTATGCTACGGGTCATGTCCCGTCGCGGTGACGACCGGATCATATGGGATTCTAGAAAAGCGGAAGCAAACGATCCTGAAGCTATGGCGGCCATTCGCGAAGCGGAGCGCATCTTTAACGAAGAACGTGTGAGAGGTGCAACCACCTTTAAAGTAGAAACAGGAAAGCCTGTAGAACGTATCGAGAAATTTGATCGTACCGCTGAGCAGATCGTCATTGTTCCGCGCGTCGTAGGTGGATGAGGAGCAGTACCAGCCATGTTAGAAACGCTGAGTTTATTCCTTGGTATCTGGCTATTGTTCCTCTTACTGGCGATCTACTACCTCTCTCAGTCTTCTGATGGAGGAGGCGTAGGCCGCTTTCGAGAGTCAGTTAGTGAGCATCTGTCTGCTGAAAGCCGGGCAAAAGCGCTTATGCGCGAGATGCTATCGGAAAATCAGTATCAGCAATTGATCAAGTCTGGCTATCTCGAAGTAGTAAGTCCTTCCATTGACAGCCGCGTCTATCGTATCCCCGGTTCCGGTGGACTGGTGAAAGTCTATGAACGCGGTTGCGCTGTTATGGAACTCTGCTTGCAACCTGCTGAGCCGCTACCTGATGGCGATGTAGTCGTTATGCACAAACTGATGATCGAGGGCAATGAACAAGAATATTTGCAAAAGGCAAATCATTTTGCCCCCGGCATCATCTCCTTGCGTTGCCAGCATCTCTAACATTGCTTTCCTGTAATCAAATGAAAAAATAGAGAGACAGGCGTGTCTACCTTTTCCTGGTAGATACGCCTGTCTCTCGTTTTGTCTCGATCCTATGATTGAACTTTTCCCCTCTGTTTACGTATATACTTAGTGAGAGTTTTAAGAATAGATATAGGCCGCGATGATTTGCAGGGTGCATATGTGGCGCAAAAAGAGTATAATGATAATGGGCTATTTCATGGAGGGGTCAAGGTACAGCTTTTGATTGCGAATTTGGGTAGTCAGACGCAATATACACACCAGGTTGCCGGACAGATAGTGCAACTGGCAAAATTGAATCCAACTTTTGTTGGCGTTATGGGTTGGCCTGATAGTTCTCGCTCACTGGAGGTCGTCAAAACATTGACACAGGCGGGCATTCCAATTATATCTCAGATATCATCTAGTGATGACCTCACGAATATCTCACCTTACTTTTTCCGCGTAGCTCCTGCGAACAATTCCCAGGGAATTGTAGGTCTATGCTACGCAGAACATACATTAAATGCCAGAAGCTCGATCCTGTTTGTTGATCCTACTGATTCCTATGGGACCAGACCAGGGTCATTTCTTAACGTAGTGTTACCTGAAAAGGTAATTTTGCAAGGTCGTGATCTAAAATATCTAGTATAAGTGATAGGCGAAAACATGAAATGTCCTTATTGTGGTACCGATAATCCTCCTGGTGAAGAGTTTTGTGTCAACTGTGGTGGCGCTCTTAATGCGTTCCTCCCGCTGGAACCAGTATTCCTGCCAATCCAGCTGCACCAAACGTGGCGATATTGAGTTCAACTGGCAATACCATCCCTGGTGGGGTCACTGCCGGTGGAGGCCCACTGGCGGCTATCGTACACTGGCTCCGAACTCTCAATTACAAAGTGGACGGTATGTCGTTGAGAAAGTGCTAGGTCAGGGTGGTATGGGCGCTGCCATGCTGGTGAAAGATACCCGTGTTTCAAACAAACTCTGTGGTCATCAAAGAACTGATCTCCGATAGCACTGATCCGCAACAGCGCCAGGACGATGTAAATAACTTTAAGCGTGAAGTGGATACGCTGGTCCAGATCGATCATCCTCTGGTACCAACGGTGACCGATAGTTTCCAGGAGCGCTCTCGCTACTTTATGGTCCAGGAATATGTAGCGGGCGAAAATCTGGAAGATCATATGGAGCGCATCAAAAGGCCAA
Source organism: uncultured Chloroflexia bacterium (assembly GCA_963731415.1). Lineage (GTDB taxonomy): Bacteria > Chloroflexota > Ktedonobacteria > Ktedonobacterales > Ktedonobacteraceae > JACDAE01. Next base: position 276,694 of record CAVSVN010000003.1, on the reverse strand, counting down.
TGCCTGAGCGTGAGGCGTTGACCTATGCGTCGCAGGTGCTCGATATTCTTGATTATCTATCACAGTTGAAGCCTCCTATTGTGCACCGCGACATTAAACCCGCCAATATCATCATTGGGGCGAAAGATAAGCGTGCTCACCTGGTCGACTTTGGTATTGCTCGTGCGGATGAAGCCAAAAATGCGAAGCGCAAACAGACCGCTGCTCTGGGTACTCCCGGCTATGCTCCTCCCGAACAGTACCAGGGCAACGCAGACCCACGTGCCGATATCTATGCACTGGCGGCTACTCTGCACCATCTTCTGACGAACCGTGACCCACGTGAATATCCACCGTTTATCTATCCGCCCGCCCGCTCGATAAACAAGGGACTGACGGCTGACTCAGAGCGTGTTCTGGAGCATGCCCTCCAGATCAACGTGAATAACCGCTATCAAAAAGCGGCGGACATGAAGCGGGATATCGACGAAATTCTGGCCGAGCATTTTAGCGTATCCGGCGATACCAGCACGTATATACTCGGTAACTCGGGACCGATGACTACGCCACGGCCACGCAGCGGGCCACAATCTGCGCCACGTACACCTGTACCGCCCAATCACCGACTCCTACTCCCATCAATCGGCCTCGTCCGTGCACGCACCTGCGTCCCTTTATGGCTGCCCAGTCGCAAAGGGTTCTCAGGCCCCATATCCGCCTCCTCAGGCAGGTGCATATGGTGGGCGTCCGAGCGCAACAAAAACAACGTGGTAACAATCATATCCTGTTTAGCTTCTTGTTGTTATTCCTGGTTGTGGTTATCATCGCAGTAGGCTTCTTTGTTTTACCCAACCTCACTAAAAAGAGTACGTCGACGGGCATACAGGGAGCAACACACGGCGGCGCTACGGCGACAGCAGCCCCTTCAACGAAAATTCCCGTTGCAACTAATGGCATAGGCACAACGACCGTCAATGGTCAACTGATAGGCATCAGTGATGGCTCCTCTGCCTTTGACACCAATCGCACTGATGGTCAGCCTGAAGCAGCAGGCCGCTACTGCTTTTGCCTCTGGTAATATTAGTAGCGCGGAAACGCTCTGGCGTTCAGCCAGTGGGGAGGATCCGTCCGATGCAGAACCTCTCATCTACCTGGAAAATCAGCGCGTAAAGACATCAGGCTCTCCCTCTATTACTTTTATCGTGGGAACTATGCTTACTGGCGCCAGTGCTGATGTCCAGGTTGGTCGTGATAGCTTGCAAGGTGCCTATATTGCACAAAAAGAGTTTAATACACAAAATGCTGGTGGATACAGGTACGTCTGTTGATTGCTAATTCGGGCGCTGATGCCAATAACGTCACCGCTGTGGCAAATCAGATCGTGCAGGCGGCAGCGAAAGATCCAACCATTGTTGGTGTGATGGGTTGGCCTTATAGCGGCTTAGCACAAGATGCCATCACTATCCTGGGACCCGCGAAAATACCGATGGTTTCATCGACCGCTTCCAGTGATGCTTTGACGGGAATCTCGCCCTACTTTTTCCGTGTGGCTCCTCCTGATAAGAGCCAGTCGGCAGTCGGTGCGCATTATGCACAACAGACTCTGCACGCGAAAAATGTTGCGGTCTTTGTTGATAATTCTGACTCGTATAGCCAGAGCCTGGGAACTGGTTTCAGTCAGCAGTTTACTGGTGGTACTGTCAACACGGTGAATTATACACGCGGCGATGCTAGCTCAATCTCAGACTGCACTAACGCAGGCATTGAATAATAAACCTGCCCCTGATCTGATCTACTTTGCTGGTTACTCAGATGATGTCAGTACACTTCTGAAGGATCTGCCAACCAGTAGTAATCTATAGCGGTATTAGGTGGCGATGCTTTATATAATCTGGGAGGATATCCAGCAGGCACGCCGGGGGTGACCCGTCTGCATTTTACGGCGTTTGCCTATCCTGACGAGTGGAGTATTCTGGGATATGCATCTAGAAAGCCAGCATTTTTCACCGACTATCCCAATACCTATGGAAAGGGTCCAAACCATTCTGGTGGACCATACGGCTATACGCGTGCAGGCTACAATGTCGTTCTCTCCTTCGATGCGACGCTCGCTCTTCTGGATGCCGGTAAAAATGCACTTGGTACCAGACATACGGGTCTAACGCCAGATAAACTCAAACAGCATTATCGAACATCAACGGGACCCAAGCGATCCAGGGTGTCAGCGGACAGATCTCCTTCGGCTCCGATGGCAATCCCATTAATAAAGCTGTGGTGACAATGCATGTTGCTAAGGGTGGTAATCAGATGGATCCGCAACTGGGAGCTGGTAAGTTCCTGGTTGGATAAATGTTTGCTGTAGTGCTTTGTCAAACATCATTGCACATTTTTTTAAATCGTGCCACACGGGCTTGTTCGCTCCGCTCACTGCGCCCCTGCAATAATATTGTTGTAGGGGCGCAGTGAGCGGAGCGAACAAGCCCGTGTGGTTAAACTTATGTGGTTAAAAAGGTACAGGAAATATTATTGCAGACGTTTTTCAATCTCTTCCAGCGTCAGCTCAGCAATCTGCACCGTTTTTTTGCGGCTCGTTTCACCACGTACAACGCTGATCGAGCGGCGTGGTACCGAGAGACGTTCTGCTAGCAGGTTTATCAAGGCAGCGTTCGCGGCTCCATCCACGGGAGGAGCCATCAGACGAGCCTTGAGTGTACCCTGTTCCCATTCAAGCATATTCTTACTGCTGCGTGGAATAACGCGCACAGAAATCAGCATGACGACTACCATCCGGCAGGGAGTGCCTGCTGTAAGAGTTGAGACATAATGATGAGCAGGAACAATGTCACAATAAAAGACAGATCGATAAAACCCACCGGAGGGACAAGACGACGTACTGGACTAATGAACGGATCAGTGATACGTGCCAGAAAACGGATAAAGGCATAGCGTTCATCCATGCGAAACCAGGATGCAATAGCGCGGATCAACATCGAGAGAATAATGATGCCGATTCCGTATTTCACCAGGAAACTCAGAATGGGAAGAGGTGGTGTAAACAACGGCATACGTTACTCCTGCACAGTGCGTACTTCAACGAACGTCATTCCAAAGAATTTGCGACGAGCGATCTCTGTAACGCGCACGCCTCGCAGATCAGGTAACGTGGTAAAGTGACGCTGCACATATTCTCCCAATGGTCGCGCCGCAGCCCAGCCAGCAACCGATGAGGCAGCAGCCGTCGCAACACGTGTACGTGTATGAGTAGATGCCAGTCCTAACATTGTTCCGATAGTCACCATCGTAACACCGACCGCCAGATTAGTACCACAATTGGGATGGATGGCGAGTTCTGCTTCGCCAGCCAGTAAGCGGGATAACGCTTCGTCCAGGGCTATGCGCAGTTGTCCCAGATCTACATCGCCAAAGATCGTAAATCCATCTGAATTTGAGCGTGCACTGACGCGTAGCTCGGGAATACGATCGCTTAGAATGGTGATCGTAGCATGCTCCAGGGCATGATTCTGGCGGATGCGACGGCCAAAGAGCAGATCGTCGAGTTTCATTATTGATCTCCTTTATATATACGTTCGCCAAAGATCGCCCGTCCAACGCGGACAATGGTGGCTCCTTCTTCAATAGCTATACAATAATCATCAGTCATGCCCATCGACAGATGTTGCCATGAACAATCCGGTACCTCATCTCGTAAACGATCCCGTAAAGAACGCAACGCCCGAAAAAATGGACGCACCTCTTCTGGATTATCTACCAGAGGGAGCAACCGTCATCAATCCTTGCAGATCCAGGTATGGAAGTTCCGCGATCTGACGTGCCAGCCCTGGAACTTCAGCTGCACTTATACCTGCCTTACTCTGTTCGCCCGCAATGTTGACCTCAAGCAAAACTGGTAGACGTTCCTTTCCCTCCACTTCTGTATAACGATTGAGTGCCTGGGCAAGATGGAGAGAGTCGATGCTATGTACAGCATCAAATGAACTTACCACTTTATGCGCTTTATTGCTTTGCAAACGACCAATCATATGCCAGCGTATCTCCTGGTGGACGAAATGCAGCAATTTTGGGTAGCGCCTCCTGCACACGGTTCTCACCGAAATTGGTGATCCCTAATTGATACGCTGTTTCGACCATGGTAATCGGCTTTGTTTTGGAAACCGCGATGAGTGTAATCTCTTCAGGTCGGCGTCCAACACGCTCAGCTGCCTCTTTAATGGAAGCACGTACGGCGGCAATGTTGGTTGCAAGGCGTTCTTGTTCATTGAACGGGTGATTGTCCATCACTCTATTATAATGCTCCGCTGCTGAATGGCAATACTGATGTTTCACTCTCTACCAGATAATACGCTCGATGTTATATGGGGTTGGAAGTCTCTCTCCGTATCCCTCTATGGTGTCATAGTGGATGTGAGTTTGTCAATAGAATAACTATTTGATCTTTAATGATCAGAGTGTTAGTATGAGCACGCAATAAGTCTATCAAGTTTTGTTAGTAGGATACTCTAAAACATATAGAGAAGGAAAGTGTATTATGCCACCTGGTTTTCACGGTCGCTGACCTGATCATTTTATGTATTTTAGGCATCATGTTGGCGGTAACGATCTTCTGGGTTTGGATGCTTACCGATTGTACCATGAGCAAAAAATTGCCGATTAGCCAGAAAATCATCTGGATACTGGTCATGTTCTTTACCCATTTGCTAGGTGCACTGCTTTACTTTTTTCTCGGACGCTCGCCACAGCAAACGCAAATTGTGTATCAGCCACCCCTATACACAGTCAGCAAACTCCCCAGGCACCATCGGCCCCCTATTATCCCTATCAACAGGGTTATCAGCCCGCACAACCTACACCACCTCCATATCAGCCTGCCATACCTCCTCCCGCGCCATACGAACATCCCCCCTCGTTGGATTATGAACAACCACAGGCCATGTATCCACACGAACAAATAACAAGTAAAGCTCATTCTAATCGAAGAATATCTATTTGGCTGGTACGAGTATACTGAAAATATAGGAGCTGCATATCCTTGTAGAGAAAAATTGTTGTATGTCCATGTATAATCTCATGTGTTATGTGGAGAAGGAGTTGTTGAGATGAAATCAGTACGTCATTCCCTGTTGATGTTGTTGTTTTGTTATCCCCTTATCATTTGTGTTTGTAGGGCAGGTAACACCACTCCGGCTTTTGCCGCCACGACTACGCCGAATAGATTAGAGATTGCTCGTACGCCAGGGCTGAACAATAACGGTGAGCTCTTCTCATGAAGTGGTTTTGCGTGCACAACTGGTGCAACAACTTTACATCCATACCTTATCGTTACCAGCTGCACCCACCGGTCAGATATGCCCCATGTATCTTATTGCAAACTACCATCTCACATTTTTCCATAACTATGCGTCGGTTCTGCAGGTAAAAGCTGTGGATGGCCAATGTCATTCGGTTATTCTCGGTAATAATGATGTGCGTACTGCCGATAGCACCTTCTGGAAATTGCTCAACCAGGCTCAGTCCTTGGTTTGGGATCGAGTGGAAGACAGAATCACTAAATGCCTGCTTTTTTCAACAGGCATCTCTACTGGATCAAGGATAGTGCTAGTAAGCACCGGGAAACGCCCTGTCTTGCCCTGCTCTGCGCGATGAGAAAAGAAACGATCTGTGTTGCAACTGGTGCAGATCTCCATTGTTTCTATATGCTCAGGTGCCACTCCAGCCAGTAGAAGCTGATTACGATTGGTCGCTTGCAGATCCAGGCGCAGGCTCGTCTTATCAGATAGCGTAGCGTGGAGAAAACGGCAGCTTCGTTGATTAGCTCTCGGTAGCGCTCATTGTGGGCATCGTCTCAAATTGCAACTGGCCCAGAAAAAGTTGCTGCTACCGTCTCGCTCACTTCATAGCAGCAAGGAGCCGATAGCGGGACCAATACCCGCGTAGATGTTGCCAGGCAGGCAACCAGCAGTATTCGTTCATAGCTTCAAGCGTGGCCGCCACTATCCCACGTGCCGTGCCACGCCATCCTCCATGAACCAGTCCTATAACCTCGCTCAACTGGATCATAGAGCAAAATAGGCACGCAGTCGGCAAAAGAAAGCGCCAGCACCGCTCCTTCGCTCTTTTGTGATCAGAGCATCGGCCTTATGGATGGATTGCGGTGTCCATGTATGCTCATAATAAGAGGTATATGCCCAATCCGTGCGCCATTCTTCCTGTCCATTGTAGATCGCAATATCAGCACCATGCACCTGCCAGAGTGTGATGCAGGGATACTCGCTATATCAAGCGCCTGCAATGCCAGCATACGATTGCGTACAACATTATCAATGCTATCTCTGGATTAAAAGGTGGCGTAGAGGTATTAAGGCTACTATATGGCTCCGGGCTATATCCTCCCTGGCGCGTAAAAACACCATGAATAAGATCTGGAAACTGACGATAGTGCTCAAATTGCAGATATTGCACATTCCCGTCTTCGTTCAATCAAGATAACTCCTTCTGACTGTGTTAAAGTAAGGACCCAATTGATGCAGTTGAAAAAAATAATCCGGCTATGTCACATTGCATCCTCCTGAGAAAATACCCGTCTGGAAAATACTGCTTACTACAGGCTGAATGTTCTTACAATTGGGTATAATCACGTCCTGATTAGAGTTAGTGGATGGATCAAAAACGCTTGCATAATCACCAAAATCCTGACTCCCATTACCTGGTCCCAGTGTAATACGCTTGATGGACCCACTATCAAGCGTGCGCCCGAAATTGGCAAAGGCAATCATCTCCTGCTCACTAAGATCGGTATACACCTGTCCATTGAGATCTTTTAGCAGATCAGAGAGATGCGTGAGAATACTGCCGACATTGAGCCGCTGCCGCAGCGCCGTCAATATCTGCTGTTGCCGTTGTGTCCGTCCGATATCACCCACAAGATCAGAATGGCGCGAACGTACATATTCCAGCGCCTGTACCCCATTAAGATGTTGTGGACCTGGTGCAATATAGAGCCGTTTATATGCATATGGATCCTTAGAGGCACTCCCCTTGCCAGTATCATTGGGATAGCTATCGTCAACCACTGGATGCGTGACATCTACATCAACGCCTCCAAGAGTATCGATCACTTTAGCAAAGCCGCTCAGCCCCACCCAGCCATAACGATCAATAGAAATTCCATAATCCTGCTCAATAGTGAGGCGAGCAATGCGGACACCATCGTCAAACGAATTATGTTGTGTCGCACCCAGAAAAAATGCCTGGTCTATTTTATGCATACCACCTATCTGAGGTATAGAGACCCACGAATCGCGTGGAATAGAGACCAGTGAGACGGTTTTGTTGGCAGTATCGACGTGGACGACCATCATAACCTGTGTCAATAGAGCCGGAAAGCTGTATTTCCCATCGTTATCGCTTCCGAGCAGCAAGAGATTCCAGGAGCGCCCATCAATCGCATCATACGAACCGCCATCCTGGCTGACGGGATGGATGAATTGCGAAACTGGCCCCTGAACATTCTTTCATAAAGATAGCCACATGTAAATATTCCGCCCATCAGCACAAGAAAGCCCAGAAAGATGGTTAAAGCCATACGCGTCGGATCTGCTGGTCGACGATTTTTCGTCTTTTTTTGAAGGGCAACCTGGGAAAAGGGCGAAATGGGCGTGGCGGTTCCTCCCTGATGGGTGGCGAAGGAGTTCTCGTTGACCTATTTGAATGTTTTGTTATTTTGATGGTTGGTCCGTCATCCATAATCTTTATCTGCCCCTGCTAGCAGTCATAACTTATACAAGCTATTACACATAGTATAACGAACGCATAGGAATATGCCAGTGAAGATTTGTAATAGTTTTACTGATGTGGACAATAGATTCTAAGTGGTCAGGCCAGAAAAGTGGGTGATTTATCTCCTGATACAGAGGTTTATAACCTTTTCGATGGTATAATTTCTTTTACCGAGAGTCATATACGTGATCCCTGGCTAGAGCAGATATTTCATTTTCCAACTCATCGCGAAAATCCAACGTTGTTTGATCAATCTTATACCATTGTTGGAGAAGCTTTTCAGGGATTACCGGAGGCACAATACAGCAATAATAATCGCTTTGCACTAAAAACTACCGTTTACCCTGAGAAAATTTCTGTATAAGATGCATATATCGCTAAAATAAACGGGGGGAATTTACAATGGATCTAGAACGTATTCAACAGGCATTACGCACCGAAAGGCTGGATGGCTGGCTTTTTTATGATTTTCGCAAGTCGAATCCCATCGCCTACCAGGTGCTGGGCCTTTCTCATAGAAGAAATGTACACGCGCCGCTGGTTCTATTTTGTGCCAACAGAGGGAATGCCGGTTGCGCATCGTGAGCGCAGTCGAGTCCCATGTACTGAGATCGCTCCCTGGCGATCAGCTCGTCTATCGCACCTGGAGTGAAATGCATGAGCACCTGCATTCAACGGCGGGAATCTGGACGTACGCTAGCAATGGAATATTCGCCTATGAACGCTATTCCCTATATCTCGCGCGTGGATGCTGGCACGCTTGAGCTTGATACGCTCATTTGGAGTTGAGGTCGTCAGTTCGGCCAACCTGTCACAATATTTCGTTGCCCAATTGAGCGCATGCCCAGTTGCACAGTCATCGTGAAGCCGGGCAGCGTCTCATCGCAGCGAAGGACCAGCTCTTTGCCGAATTGAGCGAGAATTTGCGTGCAGGTGTCGCACTTGACGAATACCAGGTGCAGCAACGCTTCACCGCCTTAATCGAGCAATCCGGTCTGAGCTGTGCCGGAACCGCCCATTGTAGCCGTGAATGCCAACGCCAGCAATCCCCACTATCATGCCAACCAGCACACTCTATAGCCCGATTCAGCGTGGTGACCTCATTCTCTTCGACTTCTGGGCACGCTTTCCACAGGACGATGCTATCTATGCCGACTATACCTGGGTTGCCTTTGCTGGCTCGCGGAACGAGATCCCTGAGCAACAACAAAAAGTCTTCGAAGTAGTGCGTCATGCTCGTGATACGGGAATTGCCTTTGTGCGTGAGCGCCTGGCAGCAGGTGAACGTGTCGAAGGGCGCGAGGTCGACGATGTAACGCGCCACGTTATTGTAAATGCTGGCTATGGCGACTACTTTGTGCATCGTACTGGTCACAGCATCACCACCTTTGAACATGGCAACGGCGCAAACCTGGACAACTTTGAGACGCAAGATGCACGCGTCTCTGTTGCCCGACACCTGTTGCTCGGTTGAACCCGGCATCTATCTGCCAGAGTTCGGTATTCGCAGCGAAGTCAATCTATTAATCCATGAAAATGATGCTGAGGTAACGGGTGGACCTATCCAGCAAGAGATCGTGCCGCTTCTCTAAATGCCTGATCTCATTCTCTATTTGCCCTACAACTCCTATAAAGATCAGGCGTATATACAGGAAGATGATAAGCACAAAGATGTTATTGCGCAGTCGCAAAAGATTCGTTTTGATCTTCAATTGACGGCTTTAGGTGCACGGCCAACAACCCCGTGTGGGCATGACAATAAAGAGAGGCATAAACTTATGGGCGACGAATATGGGCAATATGGGCAAGATCCCAATGCAGCAAATAATGGTCAGCCTGATCAAAACAACAATATGGATAAGCGTATAGAAGATATTAGACGAGCAGTGACAAAAGGGCGCAAGCGAGGCCACACAGCGCCTCAAGCGTGTAGCTGATAAAGCGGGCGATTACTGGCAGCAGGCTCAGACAGTTCCAACGCCCCGTCAGGCCGACGATGTTGAGGAGCAGCGCATTCGCCAGCTTGCAAATCTGTGGAGCAACGAGAACTGGCGTGTGGCACGTGAACTGGGTAATTATATGGACCTGGTTTCGTGGGGCAATGATGAGGTATGGGAGATCACTCTGGAGACGCGCTGGGAGACGCGCAGTATGGAGATCGCCTCGGAACCATACACGGGCCGCACGACAACCACACCGAAGCCACTTCTGCCCGTGTGGGACTACGAGTTGCCTCCAGTTGTCGGTCTCAAAGCACCTATGACGCGTACACGTCTCGAAGGATTGGACGAGATTGTGGCCTGTACAGCCTGTAATGGGACCGGACATGTTCTCTGCTCCAATTGTACCGGGCGTGGTTGGGTCGTCTGCCCCGATTGTAAGGGACGTACCAAGAAGCGCTGTACAACCTGTCGTGGTCGTGGCTATGTAGCCGATTGGACCACCACAACAACAGAGAAGAAGCCCTTCTTTAGAAAACAGGCCGAGAATGTAGTCGGTTCAGTTGGAGGCAGAGTCGCGAATGTCTTTGATGGCATCCGCCAGCAAGGCGTGCCGATTCCTAATCCTATGGATACCGATCCTGCAACGAAAGGACCAACCATTCCTTGCCCCGATTGTGTGAAAGGAGAGGTTGATTGCACCTGTGGCAATGGCAAGCGTGTCTGTGAGGTCTGCCAGGGTGCCAGGACGATTCCTTGTGTGACCTGTGGCAGAACGGGAAAAATCATACGCCATCGCGAGATCGTGCGGCGCTTCGACCTGCGCACACAGACACGTATCATTGGCGAAACGCCTATTCCTGTTCAACAACTGGTCAAAGCAAACGGCGATCTTATCTACAACGCTGAGATCAACGAGACGCTGTATCCCGAAGCACCCCCTGAAGGTGTGCCGATGGATGTCTGGCGTGCAACCGTTGATATGGTGCAGTCCGAGAGCGCCAGTCCCGCGAAGCCCGGTCAGGATCCTCAGTCCGCTTCACGTGCAACCTTGCAGGTTGTCGAACTGGTACGTATTCCTTTTACCACCGTGCAGTATCGTTACAACGAGCAGGAATACCTGCTCTATGTCTACGATGGCGAGGGCAAAGAAAAGTTCTATGCCGATAGCTATCCCGCGCGTTGGGATCGCGTTGAGCGCCTGGTCAAAGCCATCTCCAATGACCTTCTGGTACCTGCACAGAAAGAGGAGTCACAAAATGGCTCATCCTCTGATCGCATATTCACAGCACCCGGTGATGTACCATCCCTATTCAATCACCGAAGATGATAATGGAAACCTTCAGGCAATAATCAATTTGAAATTGATGTTAATATTGGTATGACGACCGGAGGATTAATCATAGTAGGGGCCATTTATTATTCCGTGGGATGTCACCACTCTCCATCGGCTCTATCGCCTCCACGGAATAATAAATGGTTCCCTATATGATCATATTTGGGCTACGATCTGGGTACTGGATGAACTTTCAATTATATCAGGCGACCCTGCACCTTTATCCCCTGAAACCGTCGCATCGGGTTCCGCCGCCTTGCTACTCTGTATGTCCGTTTCATACTTACTGTGCCTCCTCCTGCAACCCCTTAATGAGCAGATTTGGAGCCAGGCCAAAGATCGCAGCCGCAAAAAAGAGACGTGGATCCATATGGAAAATGTTATCCATCGTAATATTGCCAGCTCTTCCCAAGCGTATCTCCTAATGACGCGAACATCACCGTCAACATGACTCCGCCCACACCAGCTAATCCCGATAAAAGTGGAGTAGCAACCAGCCGGGCAGTGGAAAACCCAAAATCGTCAACAGCAGTCCCTCTCATCGACTCACGATAGAATTTGCCGAACAGGCCTGTTACCGCACCAACCAGGTAGAATGCCGCTGCCGCTGCGATAGCATCCGTGGTATTACTGGTCAGAATAGCCATCGCGAGCAAATATGCGTCATAATACCAGTCACAGCAATCGATTCCAGACAGACGGTTACGCGCACGCAGAATACCTTCCCAACTTTTATCACGGAAATCATTGAGTGTACTCCTCACTTCACGCAATGCCACTCGTGCTAACGCCCTGGCCTCCTTCGGATCTTCAGGACTCTGCATACCATTTAAACCATTTTTATCTATCATTTCCTGAAGCATTTATGCTTGATAGCCTCTGCTAACCGATTTAATTCAGGATCACCTTTATCTGGCTGATGCTCCTTGAAGTATATCTCGGCCTTTGGTTGCAAGCGTAATCACAGCTTGCAACAGCTTATCCAGCAATTCATCTTTTCTACTAAGCGTAGAACCCTAATAGCCAGCTTATCGTGAATTGCGCCCCGAATAACCTCCTCTACAGATTGATACTCGATAAGCACCTCTTCAGCATGATGGAGTAAGCTCCATGCATTGATATAACCAGTACCCAATGTCCAGAGCATACCGACAGGAGATCGCTGAAGCATGGTGCAGATATCGTTATAGCAAGTGTATGCATCGCTTAATGCAGGTAGATTACGGCGACCATCGAGAGGTTCAGCTTTATCTGGCGTTATAGCTTCGTTGTCCTCATCCTCTCTATCCAGGTTCGCCTTCAACTGCCATAAACGGCTAATCAGCAATCCATAGCTACGCGAATTTGCAGCTTCAGCGCCAGTAAAAAAACTTACACAGAGAGCTGCTAACAGCCATATAGCTATCGTTATGATCGTGCTACTTATTAAAGGAAACCATTTGAAGTCTGAATTAAGGCCAAAAAGCCCGCTAGACGGGTGGGCCAGGTAAATGCCTGCCATTGTGAGCGAGGCCACAATAGGAATAATCACGCCTGTAAGTGCAAGTGCACCTTCATAGGCCAGAATGCAGGTTTTTATGGAGGTGAGAAATGTATGTTCTACCTGGATTATCGCTTTATTACTGAATATATTGACCTTCTTTTTTTGATTGTATATAGATGGTGATGTTATCATTGTTACACTATTGCTATTCGCTTGTGCTTCTTGCTTGACCCTCGATGTTCCCATCGCTTTTTGCGTCTCCATAGTCTTCCCCTCCGCTTCTTGCCAGTACCATCTTATTAAGAACTATAGCTACTTCTTAGTATATACGATAATTTTATACGATTATGCAACTAAGTTGGAGTGATGTTATATCGTGCCAGCGTAACATTATATTACAGGTTGTGGACGAAGAGAGAAGAGGATTTTGGCATAGAGATCTTGTCTGTTGGAGAGGGAAAAGATTAACTGTAGGGGCTGTGTTTACGACGCCCATCGATGGGCGTCGTAAACACAGCCCCTACAAATTATGTCGTAAAGTACGCGATTAGCCCTTCACGTCGTACCTGAACCTGCTTGCTCTCGATATCCATCCCCTCGGCCTGCATATCTTTCACCGTGACAAGATCGTTGGCAAGCTCCTCTTCTTTGATCAGGATGGCATAGGCCGCGCCAGATGTATTTGCCTGCTTCATCTGAGCCTTGCGGCTACGATCACCATAGCTCATCTCGGCTTTAATGCCCGCATGACGCAGTTCAGCAGTAATCTGCACGGCAGCATTTTTGAGCTCCTCCGTCTTATCAAAGTACACCACGAAGACACGCAACCCCTTGCTCTGGTGGAGGTGTGATCCCCTGACGCTTCAATTCAAGAATGATACGCTCGATACCCATGCCAAAGCCAATACCAGGCGTTTGAACGCCTCCAAGTATCTCGGCCAGCCCATCGTAACGCCCACCGCCATTGAGTGCCTGCTTGTCGATCTCAGACGTGAACTCAAAGACGGTACGTGGTAGTAGTCCAGTCCGCGCACAAGCAACGGATCGAGCGAGAATGGCACCTCGTAGGACTCCAGAAAGCGTTTCACGGCAGCGAAATGGGCACCACACGCATCGCAAAGATAATCTACCATCTTTGGAGCATTGGCGATCTTTGCCTGGTCCTGTGGCTCTTTACAATCGAGCAGGCGCAACGGATTTTTATAGAAACGTGCCTGACAATCGTCGCAACAGTCAGCCAGCAAGGGACGATAATAGTCTTGTAGCGCCTCGATGTATTGTGGACGGCAATTGCGGTCGCCGATGCTATTGATGTAGACGCGAATATGTTTCAGTCCCAGTTGTGTATAGACCTGGGAGAGCATGCCGATCATTTCCGCGTCGATAGCCGGATCTGTCTCGCCCAGCGCCTCACATCCGAACTGGTGGTGTTCACGATAGCGGCCTGCCTGTGGCTTATCGTGGCGAAACATGGGTTCGCTCATATAATAAAGCTTGACCGGTTGTGGCAACTTGAACATGCCATGTTCCAGGTAAGCACGTACGACGCCAGCTGTACCTTCTGGTCGTAACGTGAGGTTCAGCGCATGACCTTCTTTATCGGGTCGATCGTCGAAGCTATACATTTCTTTGTCAACGATATCGGTCCCCTCGCCTGAAGTGCGACGGAAAACCGCTGTATCCTCCAGAAGAGGCGTTTCAATGCGTCGATAGCCATATAATTGTGCGACTTCTGCCGCCGTTTGCTCGACAAAGCGCCAGTAGGGTCGCTCGTCAGGGAGTATGTCTTTAAAGCCTTGTAGGGCTCGATATTGTTCAGGCATAAGGATAGTTTCCTCTCTTCCACACGCGTTGGATGCCTCGCTATTATAGCAGATTCCTCAATTTTGTAACAGATGATAGTTTTTTACATTAGCCCATTCTGATGATCATTGACAAATCGATCTTAATAACTTATGCTTTTAAAATAAGAAGTAGCGATTCTACAGTTCAACAATGAACCTTGTCTCTAAGACTGCAAACCAGGAAGGTAGCCGTCATAGAATTCATCCTGCCGCATGATGCAACATGGATGGAATAACAAACAGGGCTGTAGCGTGTCAAGGAGGACAAATCTCATGGATGATCGATATACCGATACTATGGTGATTCAACAAGAACATTTCTTTTTTGTTCCCGTGCCCTTTCTCGCAGCAAAAGTTTTCTCCCCATTTTCCTCGTAGCATAAACGACTTTTCTTCTATCCTGGAGCTGCTTATTTTATCATAAGCTGATATCTGAAGCAGCCTGCGTATCAAGTTTAATTTGTACAAACAACGGATACAAAAAAGAAAGGGACTCAGAAAAGTGAAAGCAAGGACGCTTATTGCATTTTCCCTCTTGATTGCATTTCTGCTGATAGAGATTCCTATTTCTATAGGATACTCGCATGTCAGGAATGCATCGGCGGCTGCCACTAGCATCGAACCCTGTGCTGTCAGCTACCAACTGAATCAGTGGTCCACTGGTTTTACGGCGCAGGTTCAGGTTGCGAACAATGGTGCAGCCCTGAATGGCTGGACAGTGACCTGGACTTTCTCTGGTAACCAGCAGATCACCTCTGCATGGAACACCCAGCTTACTCAAAGTGGAGCAGCGGTAACTGCACAGAATGTAGGTTACAATGCCTCGGTGCCCGCTGGCGGATCGGTCCAGTTCGGCTTCCAGGGCACCTTTACGGTACCAACGCTACCCCAACGAATTTTGCATTGAACGGCAGTTCCTGTGGAGGTAACGCCAACGCCAACGACTACCGCTACGATACCAACCGCAACTCCAACCTTCTACAGCTACTACGACACCGACCGCAACCGCAACTCCGACCTCTACATCAACACCTGGAACATCATGCTCCGGAGCGATCTTCTGCGATAACTTCGAGAATCAGACGGGATCGACACTCTCCGGTCTCTGGCAGGTCAGCTATCCGAACTGTCAAGGTACTGGCACAGTCACGGTCGATCACACCGTGGCGCATAGTGGAACCACCTCGATCCGGGTGGATGGTTACAATGGATACTGTAATCATGTGTTTTTCGGTCTGCAGAACCCTTTCACTAATGTCGGGTCGGATATATATGTTCGCTACTTTGTACGGCATACAACCGCTTTGCCGACAGGTCACGTCACTTTTACTGCTATGCGTGATGCAAATGATAGTGGCAACGATCTACGCTTTGGTGGACAGAACGGAGCGTTACAGTGGAATCGCCAGTCCGACGACGCGACACTTCCCGCACAGAGTCCAGTTGGTGTGGCATTGAGTGTACCATTACCCACGAATCAGTGGGAATGTGTGGAGTTCGAGGTCAACCAATCTCAGGGAAGCATGCGCACATGGCTTAACGGAAGCGAGGTGCAGGGATTGCACCTTGACAATGTCCCCACTCCAGATGTGGATGCCCAGTGGCTGCAGAATTGTCCGAACTGGCGTCCATCTCTTACTGATCTAAGTTGGGTTGGGAAAGCTACTCAGGCGGCGACGACACTTTGTGGTTCGACGACGTAGCAATTAGCTCGACAGCAGATAAGCTGTGCGGCCTGAGACTTCTCTGTCTTAAAGGGGTAGGACTTTTCAAGTTCAACTTACTGTAACGACTCCTACCCCTTTTTACGAGTCAAAGACGTATCTTTCTTGTCCGGGAGTAAAATCCGCCAGTTTTTGTTCGATTGCTATATTTCATTGACTTTTGGGTAAAAAGATGTTACATGGAACAAGCTACAGATTGCACACGCCTTTATCTTACTCTATGTACGTGTAAGATGTTGACAGTATGACCTGTATTCGTGGTCTAAGATCGGAGTAGATCTATAGCTAGAAAGGAGATTTTAGCTTTGACTAGAAAAGGAATTCTCTTCCGGTAGGAAGAAGGAACGCGGATGGAAATTGCTTGTGATGCCTCTTGCAATTATGGTAATTGCATTAATCTCGGTAGCAGTTGTTAGTCCGTCACGCGCTGTTCAAGCCCATGGCTCACTAGAATCGCCTGCCAGCCGAACCTATGCCTGTTACCTGGAAGATCCTCAGAATCCCACCACGCCAGCCTGCCAGGCAGCTATAGCGGCTGGCGGCACTCAGCCGCTCTACGACTGGTTTGGAGTTTTGAACTCTAATGCAGCTGGACGTACCGTTGGATATATTCCTGATGGTCAGCTCTGCAGCGGTGCTAATCCCAAGTATGCGGCCTATGATGCGCCTCGTGCAGACTGGCCCGCGACCAACCTCAACCCCGGTGCTACGTTCACCTTTACGTATGGAGCATGGGTACCTCATCCTGGCTACTTCCGGTTCTACGTCACGAACAGCACCTACGATCCTACTAAACCGTTGACGTGGGCCAATCTGGAGAGCCAGCCATTCTTAACGGTTAACCCTGAGCCAGCAGTAGCCAACGGTGCCTACACTATGACCGGGACGCTTACCGTCAAACGTGACCGGACGGCAGATCATTTATGTTGTATGGACGCGCTCGGATAGCAATGAAACGTTCTACAGTTGTTCCGACGTGGTCTTTGGAGTTGGTGGCGTCTTCCCAACGCCTACTCCCGCGCCGCCACCAACATGTACAGCGATTGCGACAGTAAGCAGTAGTTGGCAGGGTGGTTATCAGGCAAGTGTGTCAGTGACTAACACTAGCACTATAGCTGTTATCCCCTGGGTGGTTAGCTGGACTGTGCCAGCCGATAACGTTCTCATCAGTGGATGGAATGCTACTGTCACTCCAGGATAGTACTAAGATCATAGCCACTGCTCCGAGTTGGCAACATTCAATTCCTGCTGGTGGCACAGTCTCAATCGGGTACGTAGCCAACGGTTCATCCACCCCTGGGCCAATTGGCATAGTTCTCAACGGAGCTACCTGCACCTGATTGCCTGATCTTGTTGTATTGAAGCATCTATAGAGCCTTCAAGGGGAGCGCTGGTCATGGTTTTTCTAGCCGGTCGGCACTCCCCTACTCAGTTACCTGCATTCGTTTTATTTAAACTGTATTGCACCTTACGTGCGCCTGCTTCCAGAGGAGTTTGAAGCTTTATGTTTACAACTCACTTTTCACAATGTTTTCGCATTATTTTTCTGTCATCGCTCTGTATGGTAGTACTTATGCTAAGCGCGTGCATCAGTACGCCTGATTCTAGCACCAATACTGCTACCAGTACTTATCCTACCTCTAACACTGATAATACCACGGTTGGTAGAGTGGGGATTCATCCTACATCGTGGTGGCACCGAGGCCGGAAATTATTGTGAAGAGCGAGAATGCAGCGCAACTTACTTTTGTAGGTTCTGATACGCAAAAGAATATTTCAACTGACAGATTTAGCCTTCCCTATAAAAAGGCAGGTAACAAGGTGACCATCGATTTTGGTGAAGCGGTGGTTCAGAACCTGGAGATCAAGGTACCACGCGAGGCCAATCTCAATGTCATTCTGGCAAATGGTAATGTTGTCGTTAGTTCTATCCAGGGGCAGGTTACAATGACGCTTGCCAACGGCACCATTCATATGCACAATTTTACCCCTCTTGGTACGAGTACGATCCAGTCGAAGAATGGAACCATTGATGCGACCTTTAATAATAAGACTTCCTGTATCCTTAAGGCACAAACCAATTTCGGTGCAATTGTCTCTCACTACTCCGCTATCAGTGAGAAGAGAAGCGGTAACCAGGCTAATGCTTCAGGTATCATCGGCAATAGTTCAGGGGCAACGGTCAACCTGGTAGGGAGATACGGTTCTATTACGATTGGGCCAGCGTAAACTGCATTAATATAGAGAAAAGCCATTTATTCTTGCTCTGACTGATAATACAACCCGCCCGGAAGCTATCGGTATTGGCTCTATCGACAACTTTGACAATAATGGTGCCGCAGATATGGCATTTAGCCAGACGAAGGTATGGAGGCTAAATGTTTAGTTTACATATGATGATTTATGTCTAGTTGAGGTAGAAATGGAGTAAGTTATCCTACTGTAGTGACATAGACGCTGCACTACTCGTTCTTTTGGCATATGAGAAATTTTAAACTACTATAGTAAGAAGTAAAAAGAGCATTATAATGACTCAGACCAGCAATAATATAGAGCAGACGGGAACTCCTTCCATTGAACATTCAGGTTCATCGTTCTCTTATCGTTTGCAGCATATAACGCAACGTGTCCCGTTACGTTTGACGCTCAGCATCATTCTGTTTATCGCTGCAATGTGCTTTAACCTCTATCGCCTGGGCAATCCCAGCATCTGGTTTGACGAGGCGTTTTCCGTTGAGCTTGCACGACAGCCGCTTCCCCTGCTCTGGCATATCATCTTTGGCGCGGAGCCGAATATGGAACTGTACTACCTGTTCCTGCATTTCTGGCTCGGCCTGACCGCTTCTCTGGGCTTCCATGCAACCGAATTTGTCGTGCGCTTCCCTTCAACGCTCTTCGCAGCCCTCAGCACGGTCGTCGTTTTCCTCCTGGGACAACGTTTTATTGGCACCCTCGCTGGCTTTGTGGGAGCTGGCCTCTATCTGCTCAATGATCTCCAGCTTGTCTACGCGCAACAGACCCGCGCCTATAGCCTGCAACTCTTGCTGATCTGTATTGCGTGGTACGCTTTGCTGGCAGCTTTCAACTGTACATCTCATCCGCGTCGCTGGTGGGCCTGTTATATCATAGCAACTACCCTGGCAATCTATACACATCTGTTCAGCGTGCTCATTCTGCTGTCACAACTCTGTGCCATCGGACTATTCCTCCTTTTACCAGAAGAGCGCCGTAAAGTTATAGGCCAGTTGCGTAACTTCATTGCTAGCCTGCTCATCATCGCTTTACTGTCTATACCTATGGCGCTGGTGAGTCGCCATGGCTCAAAGACTGGCTGGCTGCCTATACCTCACCTGAGCGATATCTATCATCTGTTCTTGACGATAAGTGCGAACAGCAAAATTTATCTCCTGCTGTTCGTTGCTTTTTGTGCGCTTGCTCTCTTTATGACGATCATGTCTGCTCTACCAACAGGGAGAAAATACCTCACGCGTTACGATCTACTAGATGAGGGGGGGATTCTACAGGGACTTTTACCTGTCGCGCTGGCATTATTGTGCTGGTTAGTGGTTCCCATCGTCGCCAGTTATGTTATCTCATATACACCCACGCGTCTCTTCTCCTCGCGCTACCTGGTTACAATTGTGCCTCCACTTTGCCTGCTCGTTGGATTGGGGATCGCTACGTTGCGCTGGCGGCCATCCAGATAGGGCTGACCGTTATTTTGCTCTTGCTGGCTGTGCGTTATGTTCCCCTCTACTATCAGAATGCTCAGGTTGAGGATTGGAACTCCGCGACGCACTGGCTAGAGCAACACTATCAGGCAAACGATGGGCTGGTCTGTTATGACAATGATGTACAGCAAGGTTGCCAGATCTCCGTTGAATACTACCTGCAAGCCTATCCCACCGCTGCTCATTTCACCGCCGACTCGCCCGGCGCATTTTCCTGGGCTAACTTTGGGCCAGTCAACCCTAAAGCCGGTTCAGGAGCAGCCGTCGATCCTACTGCTCTAGCTCAATATGGCGCAAAGCATCCCCGCATCTTCTTTATTGTTGGGCGCGTGCCGGATGCTGCTTCTGCTGCTAAAGTGCAGGTAGCCGAACAATGGTTGGATAGTCACTATCGTTTTGTTGATCAGATTGTGACAGGTACGGTGACTGTTCGGTTGTATGATACGGGTTTGTGAGCGGCCCACGTAGGATATAGGGAACGAGGACGGGCTTATAAATCGCGCCCCTACATCAGTGGGTACCAGACTGTGAACGATGTTTCCTATTGGTGTAGGGGTGCCGTTTATAAACCCGCCTGCGTTTTTGCCCGTTTCCTTGGTTAAATATACCCATGCTTCTGATACCACGCCGCCGTCCACTTCATCCCTTCGTCCAGCCCCACCTTTGGCGCGTAGCCAAGCTCGGTGCGCGCACGCTCGATCGAATAGACGCGGCTATTCGTCAAGAATTGCACGCGACTACGCGTCAGCGGCGCATTTTCACCCTTAAACCCTGGCAACAACGCGAAAACATCCGAGGCGAAATTTGCCAACGAGAGCGGGAATGCTCCCCGGCGGCAGTCTTCTCCCCATCGCATGAGCCATCGCTGTGGCAAGTTCGCGGAAGGTCACAGGATGGTCGCCCGCAATATTATAGCTATGCCCGATTGCCTCTGGTCGCTCCGCACAGAGCAGGAACGCAGCGGTCATATCGCTGATGTAGACCGGGTGAATTTTTGCCTTGCCACCATCGATCAAAGGCGGGATCAGCCCTTTTTTGATGGTCGTAAAGAAGCTGAGCAGGTGCAGATCGCCAGGACCATAGACCAGGCCGGGACGCACGACACTGACGGGGATGCTATGCATTCTATGAGCCTGCAATGCCAGCGTTTCGCCTTCCAGCTTGGTACGTTCGTAGGGATTGGTCGGCGCGAACGGCGCATCTTCGGAGGCAGGCGTCTCGCCCGTTGCACCCAGAACTCCGGTTGTGCTGCAATGGATGAAGCGCTGCAACTTCTGACCCTCACAGGCTTCGAGTAGGATACGTGTCCCCTCAACATGTGTCTGGCGATACAGTTCCGTTGGCGTGCTGGGATGATAGAGACGACCAGCCAGGTGATAGACGGTGGTGGCGCTATATACCGCCTCCTGGACCTTCTCTTCGTCGGTGATCTCGCCCTGCACAATCTCAACGTCAGCGCCAAATTGTGCGCGTGCTTTCTCGTGCATCGCGTACCAGAATGCGTACCTCTTGTTTTTGTTGCAACAGTTCCGTCACCAGTGCCTCACCCGAGAAAGCCCGTCGCGCCTGTTACTAATACTGTCATTGTCGTGCTCCCGAATATCCTTTTACGCTGATCGCATTTTCCGGGCATGCCTCATAACAGAGCAGGCAGCGCTGGCATGTCTTTGGATCTACTTTCAATGTCTTAATATCAATAACATTCGGAAGTGGACATGCTTCAACACAGACGCCGCAACGGGTACATTTTTCTTCTTTGATCTGCGGGCGCGTGCCCACCAGTCCGGTCTCATAGAGCGTTGTGCAGAGATGTTTGCCTCGTTCGGCAATCCAGGTGTAGGGATAGTCCAGCGGATACATCATCCAGAAGATAAAGCGGTACAGTGCCTTCTGTTCGGGCAGGCGGAACTTTTTGATCACGCCCACATCCTCGCCAACGGTCTCCCAGGATGGCTTGCCCAGTTGCTCCAACGCCAGTTTGAGATGCGGAATATCGCGCGGCTTCACCCCCACAACCTGGCAGCATGCAAGGTCAACGGCGAGCGTATCGCGACCAGCGATGAGTACCTGCAGATCGGCCTTGTCGCCATAAAGCGGACCTTCGCCGTCCTGTCCCACGCTGCCATCGACGATGTTCAGGTCGGGCTTGATACCAAGATTCATATCGACGATGCTCTGATCAATGCCAAAGGTGTGCATGCTGCGTCGGTCGGGTCGTGGCAAAATACCCATCGAATTCTTCATGCTCAAGGTCATCGCCGAGACAACATGCGTTTTGAGCACGGGCAGATTGATCAAGCGTGCCTCCTGCAAAATACGTGGCATGTGATAGTGGCGCAGTTTCTTTGCTCCATCCGGATGCAGCTCTACCCAATCCTCCTCGCCACCCTCCGGATCGACGCGCAAAATACGAATACCATTCTCTTCACAGAATTTCTCGACGCCCAGAATTGTATATGTGGCATCGCGATCAAATTCCGTACCCGGCGTTTCGCAAAGTACCGGCTCAGCTCCACAGGCACGCACTTCCTCCGCAACCGCCTTAAGCAATGCGAAGCTGGTTGTCGAGCCCGTTGCACCATTGCGCCCGGCCACAAAATTAGGCTTCAATACCGCCATCTTTGCGCCCCGTAATCACCGACTCCATGCCCCCAATCTGCTCAATAACACGATGCGCCGCCTCTTCAATACCATCAAATGTACGCGTAATGGCAATTGTATCGGTATCAGGTCTTGTTCCTAACATATATCTTCTTTCCCCTTTTAATATGTAAAATCCTCTATAACCATGACCGGATCATATGCCGAATTCAAACCGATATCCCGGCTAGGGTAGGGACCAGCTTTATCGCGTCCATGTGCCCCTGCTCCATCCATACCTCCCCATTATAATCAAACTACCAGTTCTATCCTACCATATAATTTTGTTGCTTCATTCGAAAAAGGCTTCTCCTATCCGAGGCTATTCTATGGCAGCTATGCCTGTATTTGCACTATTTGATTGAATTGCCGCTGTTGGAGGAGGCTAATTTATGTTGCACCTCGTAGATGTCGATTGCAAACTGATCCGTGTGGTCAGCCGTTTTGAATTCTGCACGCAGAATCGAGTGATCGAACGCCTGCCTGAGAATATGCGCCGGGTCCGTTGAAGTCGCGGAGATCCCCTTGATATAGCTCAATACCTCAGAGTCGGCCACGATATAATCGATGCGATCCCAGTTGTGTTGTAAGAACCGTATTATACAATTCAGGATCGGTTGCGACATTGACATATACATTGGCATAGGGGAACACTGCGCCATTGCCAACCGCCTCGCCCACCGGGTTCGTGCATATCGGTGTAGAGGTAACTATTGATAATAACGAAATCGTTGCGTGGCACATTGTCGCGCACCCAGTTCATCGCATCAGTCTGTACAGAGGTGGGATGCTGTGTGTAGACAAATCCTGCCGCGTGCAGATCATACGGGAATCAATGCCGCAACGATGCCGAGCAGGAGGACTACGCGTATAAAATCGAACCGCACCACCTTGACAATCCACTTGCAATCGTATTGAATGCCATCGCAGCGTTTATCGCAGTGAGCGGGATCAAGGGAATAAGGTAGAACGATAGCACCACGCCGCCACGCACCAATAGTACCCAGTAGCTCAGTGTCAGCAGGGAGAGCAGCAACTGTTTGCGATACCACCACCCGACGATGAGATTAAAGGCGACCGTCGCAAGGCCAGCCAGCATAAAGAGCTTATCTCCGCTCAGCCAGGTTTCCCAACTTGCCTTAAAGCTTCCTTCATTCTGACCGCGCTGCGCCTTGATCCAGATAGGTCTGAATCATGCTCAAGTGATCATGTGTATCCCAGGGCAGATGCCAGCTATAAGGGAACAGCTCACCTTTCAAAATCGCCATCAGCACAAAGCCTGAACAGACCGCAATAGACGAGTAGGTAAAGGCAACCATGGCGAATTTACGCTGGAACTTTGTCGTATGCAACCAGACGGCATAGAGCATTCCTGGCAAAAAGAGGATAATACCTCTTTTGAGAGGAATGCTATACCGAAGCAGAGCGCAGAACCGACGATATAAGAGCAGACGGCTGTTGCCGACCACGAGCAGATAGAGCGAGAGCAGGAGCCAGAACGTGGCAACGTTGTCCAGCAAAACCTGTCTTTGATACGTCAGGCTCAATGGCGTGAACGAAAAGATGACCAGTGCCAGCATGCCCAGCGAACGGTTACCGCCCAGGCGACGTGCAATCAGATAGACGAGCAGCGAACAGCCCGTCGCGTAAAATATCATCAACACTCGTCCACTATTGAGTGCATTGCCGAAGGTAAAGAAGCCGCCTGTAGCCTGTATCCAGCCCGCAATCTGTATCCATGCCAGCGGAGGATGACCATAACCATAGGCGTAAGGGGTAATCTGCTCCGTGCAGAATAGCCCAGGCGCTCGACATATATGTTCCCTCGTCCAGTTCGTAGCGCGGGAAATTGAACATATTGAGCGCATGTGCGATAAAGAGGCTATCAGTGCAATCACAACGAAGGCCGCTTCCAACCATGCTGGTACAGGAAAGCGCTCTTTTTTCAGTGGATTGATTGGCGCGACGCTCGGTAACAGTCGTGTCTCGCCATCGGCAACACGTTTATGCTGGTTCGGCAATACCTTTGGCAACATTTTTGTATTGCCTGTGGGTTTGCGCAAGGGATTCGGGCGTTGGTCCGGGACGATAGGCCGTACGTAAGTAGAAATGCTCAGCTGCGATGCAAAATAAGATGTCCATTCACGACCTCTGGAGTCTGCTGCGGTGCGAGGCTACTTCCTGGTGCTGGACTTTGTGCACGGGACTTGTGCATGGACCGTTGTACATTGATGCGCCAGTCCAGCCCGCTCAGCAGCATTATTGACTAAAATTGTTAGGCCTCACTACCCTCGTTTGCTCGCCCGGTATCCCATAACTATCAGATGAAGGCCATTGCATTACTCCCAGGAATTGTACGATGTGGCATGGCATCTGTTACTTGGAGGCGTATTAATGGCGGCATCGGTGCTCCGTATGTTGCCGGGTGGATTGACCGTGCGATTCCTGCGTTGATCTGTTGATCGTGTCAGTACGTTGATCCGGTGGAGTCGGTTTCTGGAATGATTTCATACACTTCCTACTTTATTTTTAAGCAGCAGCATTGCCGCGATGTTGTCCAATATGGGCCGTCTTCTCCCAGTTCGTCGTGCCCTTCATATAGCGCCACATCGCACGTACAGCGCCAATGCCCAGCAGCCACTGATAAGGGAAGAAGGCGAGCAACATAACCCCTGCGTCGCGCCAGCTCCACTTGCGTCCATGCGCCTTCAAGAATTCGTGCAGCCCCGCAAATTCTATAAAAGTGCCAGGATGAAGCAATAGAGCGGCAAGAAGGTCAGTATCGCCAGCCAGAGCGGGAACTTGACGAGAAAGAACATCACCACGGAGACCGGTATCATGAGCGCGAAGAACGCCTGCACTTCTGGTAAGATCAGCACGTAGAATGCCAATAACCTTTGCGTGAGCCGCTCCAGTTTCATCCATTCTTTTTTGAAGAGGATCTGGATGAAGCCCTGATTCCAGCGTGTGCGCTGTTTGATAAATTGCTCGATGGTATGTGGCGTCTCTTCGCGTGTCACAAATTCATCATCATAAATAATGCGAATGCGTGCGTGCGAGAGGCTGAGGCGAATGCCCAGATCGGCATCTTCGGTCAGTCCAGTCTCATCCCAGCCGCCGAGCTGATCCATCAATTCGCGCCGCACGAAGACCGTGTTGCCACCCAGAGGGGTCATGCCAACGCGTGCGAAGAAGTGCATCGACGACTTAAACCAGAAGAAGTACTCCAGCACATTCAGGAAGCAGAACCATTTTGTATTATGGTTCATCAGTTGCACGCCGCTCTGTATCGCGTCCACATCATCATTCAACATCGTAGTATTGATAATATTCAAAATGTCTGGATGTGGCTCATCTTCGGCATCAAAAATGGTGACGATATCGCCACGTGCAATCTGCATCGCATGGTTCAGGCCGCGTGGCTTGCTGGTGGGTTTATTGTTATAAATGAGTAATTGTACATTCGGATCGCCCAACTCATCGATTTTTGCCTGCGCCTCTGCGATTGTGCCCTCGTCGTCATCGCTACAGATTGCTACGATCTGCATCAGTTCTTTTGGATAGTTGAGATCATATACTTTTTGAATGGTATAGCGATAGACCTCCTCTTCGTGACGTGCAGGCAGCATAATCGTAAAAGAGAGGCATGGATCACTATAGATCGTCGGGGCACGGTTAAGATATGCGTGCTCCGGCGTCTCCCATATAAAGAGACTCAAACGTATATTAAAGATGGCCTGCGCGGTCATCAAGAGAATGATGAGCAGATAAACAAATTCAAGTAGAGAAACGATAAAGGTCAGAACCACTGTTTTTCCCTCTCGCTAATGCCTTTTGACCCGTTTGAGGATACTGAAACTAACAAGGTATAGAATTCTCCAGTGCATCGGTTTTGTGCCCACAGACGGTGTACGTCAGGGCTGGAAGATCGCTGCATCGGTGCTGGTTGGTGCGGTAAAGCTGTAAGCGGTAGCCCCTCCATTGCGTGTCAACGTAACCACGACCATGCTATAGCCAGCAATACTGACATTCAGATTATGCCAGGGGCTGACCGAAAAGATCTCGTTTGCTCGGCGTAATCTGCGCTAGTTGCGTCGTTGCAGATTTGTTGACAAAGAGCAGGCTAACGTTCTGGCTCCCCTTATCCTGTGTTGCATAGACGCTGATCGGATCGTGTTGAATATTCAGCGGGACGAGATTACTTTGCAGGTGTGCAAACAACTCCATCACGCGTTCCATCGCCGTCTCGTGCAGGCCATCCTGCGAAAAGAGCGGGTATGGCTTGTCGACGCCAGCCGCAGAGAAGAACGCAGCATATTCCGTTTGCTGATTCATCAAAGTACCGAGCGTATCGGCCCACCAGAGAGATGCGAGGCCGGTGAGGGAACGAGATTTTTAGGATTCGTGTTGATCTCCGTGACGCCAATAGGGATATCGCGCCCGAAATCGCGCTGAATAAGAGCACGTAGTGGGGGCAGGAGATAATTCCATTCGTCGGGGCTACTCATCAGCATTGATGGAGACTGGCTGGCGTCGTTAAACTGGTAACGGTGAAACGAAACGCCATCGAGCAAATGATAGGGAAGCTCCGGATGTAGATTTCTCATAGTCACTCACACCTTTGAGGAAATCATCCATCCACAGATGTCCACCAGCATCCACCGGACCTGCGCCGACGCCGGTAAACTGGCTCAGTTCAGGACCAAACACCTTGATTGTCGGATCGTTCTGGTGCATTGTCAGTCGAGAACTGAATAAACGCATCAACGTATTCGGCAACAGTATATTTTTTCTGCGTGACCGGGTTGATGAGCAGATCGGGCTCATTGCCGACCGTCCAGAACGCGACGCGGTGAAAGGGATCATTGGCATGCGTTCCCGTCCTCTGGTAACTCTTCGGATTATTCATGTAGTCTACCCAGCGTCCGGCCAGGTTGGCGCGTGTGCTCACGTCGGCTGTGACGCCATGTGGTTGCGGATCGCCTGTCTGATTCGGTACTGGTCCTGAGAGGTGAGCCTGCATCATTCCCTGTGCATGGGTATCAATCAGTAACTGGCTAAACTTGCTCATTTGATCGAGGGAGAGCACATGTGTTTCGCCCCAATCGCCGCCAGGAAAACGCAACAGTTGCATATGCATCGCTTTGCATATCGCTAGTGATCAACGAGGTATAGGGCATAAAGCCAGAGAATGGTTTATCGAGCGAGCTGGTACGAGCCGCTGGAAAGACGTTCGTACCCATCAGATAGGGACTGATAGGAAAGCTCTGACGCAGATCTACCTGTGCCGTCTGCTGATTGCCAACCTGTACCTGCAGAATATCATCCGCGCCACTGGCAACGGTACTGACGCGTACAGCGGTAAAAATAAGCATAATAAGGAGAAGTATACTAACAAAAGCGAGAATAGCGTCCATGTCGTCTGGGCTTTGGAGGACGCTGCGTTGATAGATCCTTCCATTGCTGAGCAGGCGTAGACTGGGGTGGTCGCCCTTCTTCATCTGTACCTGTCCAACGGACCCGTTGCGGCTCGCTTCATGATAAAATGCCATACTACAAATCTTTCTCTACTATAATCATCTTTTATCCTATGGCGTCGACCGCCACTTGTAAATTAGAAACGTTACAATAAATTTACTATAAAGAAACATCTAAATATTAAAACTGACTACATGTACTATCGACGGAGCGAACAAGCCCGAGCCACTCTAGAGAATAAACTATAGAATTGGGCAATAGGGCAATTACCTGGCGCTTCATGGTACTAATAGCTCAATCAGGAGCTGTCCACTCACGCTACCCGGTACTTATTGCTGTTTGTCTGGTGTAAAGGATAGGGGGAAGAGGCGAACCTTGCAAGAGGCAATTGTATCACGATAAGGGGCCGATGGTATCATTATGTCTCCATCTATGATAGCAGTAATAAAAGTTTAGAAATAAATAGGTGGAAATGTGTAAGATGGTAGCAATATCTTTCCGCAAGTTATTTCTGCACCTTTGTAACGTTTCAGTATTTGAGAGATTGATTAGAAGACACGTAGAGGTGTTGCTCCACGAGAGGTTGCTGTTGAACATGGAAGTTCAATATCAATTCATACAGAGGCATATCCAGTATATTCAAGCAGAAGCAATAGCAGGTTGTGCTTGTTGACCAATCGTTTCTTGATCATTTTCAATGGTTCTTATAGTACGTAGGTTAATAAACGTACACCTTAGAGTACATTATTAAACATAAACTTAACTGAAAATTAATAGGGATTTAGTTGAAATGAGTGTAATATAGGTTCAGGATTACTTAGAAAAGGTTAGCGACAAATGCTTATCGCTTTTAAGTTTGTTGTACAAGTTTGTATCTGCGGCAAAAGCGTGGATTGATTTTCAACGGGGGGCAGGCAGTCGTGAAAGAAAAACGGTTGTATCTGACGAGTGGGGTTGCCGAAAGTCGAAGGACGTAACAGATCAGCGTAGTTGTCCTGAAACGGGTATCTAAATAGCTACGAAAGATTTTATCGATGCGCATAACCATGAAACAAATTTTCAAATTAGTTCCTTTACTGATAGGAGTGACATTAGTAGCAGGGATGCTCATTTTCTTCAATTTAAATAGAGCATCTGTTGATAACGAACTTGCTACCCTTGATCTCATTCCCAAACCTGAAAAGTTGACCGAACTCTATTTCAACAACAATGCGAATTTACCAGATGCTACAACTGGAAAACAGACAGTAAGTTTTGCATTCGTTATTCATAACCTCGAGACAACCGATTATCAGTATGTCTACGCTATATCTGTGAATGCTAATGGCGTGCGGCACATCGTCGATAGCGGAGAGATATTGCTGAAAAATAACCAGTACTATACCAAAAATGAGAGATTTCGCTCTCATGTCTGTGAGTGGAAGTCAAGAGGTAGTCATCGAATTAGTTAATAAACGACAGTCGATAGATTTCTGGGTAGGAAAATAAATGAGCGTATATTTAAAAGAGGATACAGGAAGGACCCGAAAGGTGCAAAAAGAAATAATTACCATCTTGATACCATGCCATAACGAGGAACAAGGTATTGCAAAGGTTATTGACAGTATTCCTCATCATGCATTAGCGAAACATGGATTTGAAGCTAGCGTTATTGTTATTGACAACAACTCTTCTGATCGGACAGCAGAAATCGCAGAGAGCAAGGGCGCTCAGGTTATTTTTGAACCCGCAAAAGGCAAAGGCAATGCAATGCGCAAGGCATTCAGTTGTATCGATAGCGATACCTCCTATGTCGTGATGCTTGATGGTGATAACACCTACGATGCCAGAGAAATGCTAAGGCTCATTGAACCCATTACAAATAATTTTTGTGATGTCGTTATTGGCTCACGCCTCGGTGGAAAAATTACTAAAAATGCGTTTAAGATGCAAAACCGTTTAGCAAATTGGATGTATACCTTTTTAGTAAGGCGTTTTTATGGGGCAAATATCACGGACGTATTAAGTGGCTATTTTGCCTGGCGTGGAGATGTGGTCATACAGATGAGAGATCACTTAAAGTCAAATGGGTTTAGTATTGAGATGGAAATGATCTCTAAATTAGTGAGATTGGATTGCTCTATCTATTCAGTACCGATTACCTATAATATCCGTGAAGGTGAAACAAAAATTGAATCTATCAAAGATGGATTAAAAATTCTTTATACTTTTTCCCATAATCTTTTCTGGTCTCCACCAAAGGAAGTGATTGGTAAAAAGAATGTCGATTTACTCGAAATTGTAGATGAGCGAGAAACTGCTGGCTTGATAAATTAAATGAAATAGTCATGTTAAGCATTTTACGCCAATTTTCTTATGCCCAGAGAGGAAGCCGTGTTGAAAATAGCGATAGTATCTGACGCAATCTACCCATATAACAAGGGTGGCAAAGAGAAAAGAATTTACGAAATTTCCACCCGACTCGCCAGGATGGGCCATGAAGTTACAATTTACTGTATGAAATGGTGGGAAGGGTCAGATACAAGAGTAGATCAAGGTGTGCAGATAAAAGCAATAAGCCCTTATTTCCCATTATATTCAGGCGAAAAGCGATCTATTAAAGAGGCCTTATTCTTCTCGCTGCATTGTCTTAAGCTAGTAAAAGAAGACTTCGATATTATCGATGTTGATCATATGCCTCATTTAACACTTTTTAGCACGAAATTAGTTGCACTTCTTAAACGAAAAAAACTGCACGTAATCTGGACTGAGGTCTGGGGAACTGCATACTGGATACAATATATGGGTCCATCAGGAGCACTGGCAGCCTTGATTGAAAAAATTACCTCAATGCTTCCTGATACATTTACAGTGGTTTCAGAACATACAGCAAGAGGCCTTACAACTCAGCTGAAAGTTCCTGAGCATAAAATCACTGTTGTTCCTAATGGCATTTCAATTGCTGAACTTGAAAGCATCGCTCCAGCAACCTCGTCCTCAGATGTTATCTTTGTAGGCAGGTTATTATCAAACAAAAATGTTGATGTACTAATACAGAGTATTGCTCTCCTGAAGACAAAATATCCCCAAATAAAGTGTATTATCGTGGGACGGGGTCCTGAGAAAAATAACTTAATCGAACAGGTACAACAGAATGACCTGCTTGCAAATGTTGAGTTTATCGAATCTATTGAGGACCATAATCAACTCTATGCATTGATGAAATCATCGCGCGTCTTCGCCTTCCCTTCCACACGGGAGGGATTTGGTATTGTGGTTCTGGAAGCAAACGGGTGTGGGCTTCCGGTTATAACGACCGATCATCATCAAAACGCTGCCAGATATCTGATTAAGGAAGGGCTAAATGGAAAAACCATCTCTTTATCAAAAGAAAATCTAGCAGATGCAATTGATGAATACATGGTGATGAAGCCAGATCCTATAAACTACATACCATTTATTCAACAGTACGATTGGGATAATCTCGCTCAAAGAGTTGAGGATCTATACATCACAAAGAGTTCCTCGCCGCTAATGTCAAAAGAGGAAATATCGACAGAAGTGGATGTAGAGGCCCCAGAAATGTATGCCCATGAAGAAGTCTTGACGGGTAGTGGTACATCAGGGAGAGAAGAATGAAAAAAATTGTAACAACCAGCTGGGATGATGGACACAAACTAGATTTAAAATTAGCGCATTTACTTCAGAAATATAACATGCCAGCAACGTTTTATGTCTCTCCAGAATGTAGGGAATTCTCCAAAAGGATCTGCTTTCAGAGCAAGAAATTCAATTTCTCGACGAAAGTTTTGAGATCGGAGGACACACCCTCCATCACCCCAACCTGGCTCAAGTTCCTTTAAATTCTGCGCTCGACGATATCAAAGCTGGAAAGAATATTTTAGAGTCAATAATAGGGAAGGAACTTCAATCATTTGCGTATCCCTATGGTGCGTATACCGAGCAAGTTCAAAAGTCTGTGCATGATTTAGGTTTTAAAGTAGGCAGAACAACAAAACGCTTTTCGATAGAGCCTTCCAGGGAGTACACCGCACTCCCAACTACAGTCCATGTATATACACATCTATCAGATATTCCACAGCTACCTGCATATCGAACCATAAATTGGCAAAAGCTTGCACATCACTTTTTTGATAAGATTATGGAAAAAGGTGGTGTGTTTCATCTGTGGGGCCATTCTTGGGAAGTCGATAAGAACAATGAGTGGAAAAACCTAGAAGCAGTTCTTGAATACGTATCAAACCGAGAAGATGTTGAATATATCAACAATGAGGGACTAGCATGAAAGACAATAAAGTGAAATTACTTTTAGTTACACCGTACTTCTCACCTCATTCAGGAGGTTTAGAGAACTATGCTTTTAATATTGCTCAAGGCCTCATGCAAACTTATAACTACGAGGTAGTTGTAGTTACATCTAATCTAAAGAGCAAGAAGCAAATTATTGAAGATTACTGCGGGATAAAAGTGTATCGCTTACCAATTCTGCTGCGAATTGCAAATACACCGACTAATCCATTATGGTATTTCACTCTGAAGAGAATTATTCGGCTAGAAAAGCCGGATATTATCAATTCTCATCAACCGGTTCCTTTCATAGGTGATTTGGCAGCACTTCTTGCCGGGAACATTCCCTTTGTTTTAACTTATCATTCAGGAACAATGCGAAAGCATAAGTTTTTGTTTGATACCATCATTTTTCTCTACGAAAAGCTTATTCTCCCTCATACCGCAAGGAAAGCAACCAGAATCATTTGTGCTTCTAACTTTGTGAGAACTACTATCTTAAAAAAATACGCCTTCAAAAGCACTATTATTCACCCAGGAGTCGATATTTCTCTATTCAAACCAAATCCAGTTATCAAAAAAGATAGAAACCGTATCTTATTCATTTGCCACTACAAAAGTATGCATAAAATGAAAGGTCTCTATTATTTGCTTGGACGCTATAAAAATGCTTCCTGAAGTAAAATTGTGTATTGTTGGAGAAAAAGGGGACTTTACAGACGAGAGGATTCTTTCTGTTGGCATCAAACATGGGGAAGATCTTGTTGAAGAGATGCAGAAAGCATCTCTTCTCGTGCTTTCCTCACTTGCTCATATGGAGAGCTTTGGCATGGTGCTTATTGAGGCGATGGCATGTCAGACTCCCGTGATTGGAACAAATGTAGGTGGAATTCCTGAAGTTATCAATGATGGCGTCGATGGATTTCTTGTACCTCCACAGGATAGTAATGCCTTAGCATTAGCAATTTCAAAAATACTGGCCGATAAAGAATTAGCAACTCGTATGGGGCAGGCTGGCGAAGTGAAAGTCAAAGAAAAGTTCACCTGGGAGACACGTGCTGCTTTAACGAAGGAAGTGTTTGAAGCATGTCTAAAATAACCCTGGCCAGACCAACAATCATACAAGTAACATCCTATTACCCACCTCATCTGGGCGGGATGGAAAATGTTGCAGCGCAGATAGCAGAGGGATTTGTAGACAAAGGATATCCCGTGTCTGTATATACATCCGACATAGGTTATTCCCGCAGCTCAATTAATACCTCGAAGGCATCGGTTCATTATTTAAAATCAATTGAGGTTGCGCATACACCAATTATATTTAGCCTGTTTTTTCGGCTTCTCGCTCTACCTCGTCATTCTCTTATCCACCTCCATGTCTCACAGGCATTCTCACCAGAAATTGTGTATCTGATCTCTAAGCTAAAAGGGATACCTTATATCGCACATATCCATCTTGATGTAGATCCTTCCGGTCCTCTGGGTTTTCTACTTGAGACGTATAAGAAAGTATTTCTCAAATATGTTTTGAAATCAGCATCAAAATTAATATGTGTATCAGAAGCACAGAAAAAGTTTATTGCTTCGAAATATGCGCTTCCTTTAGAATCTATTGTTGTAATACCTAATGGAGTGGCAGAAGCATATTTCATAGAGGAAAAAACAAGTGAAAACGCCGGTTCCACATCTCTTATTTGTTGGTCGGCTGTCAGTTCAGAAAAACCTTCCACTTCTCATCGAAGCCATTGCGCATATGCAAGAAAGTGTCATTTTGGATATTGTGGGTGATGGGGAACTCAGGCAAGATGTCGAAGCTTTAATTCAGAAGTATGGACTACAAAATGTTCAGCTCCACGGTAAAAAAACTGGGAAAGAACTCCTTAAATTTTACAAGTCAGCAGATATATCTGTCCTTCCCTCGTTTAAAGAAGCAGGTGCATCTCTTTCAATGCTTGAAGCAATGGCAGCGGGCCTTCCTATAGTTGCTGCCGATTCGCCTGAAGTACGAGAAATGCTTGCCGATTGTGGTGTACTTGTTCAAAATCCAACACCCATAACTTATGCAAAGGCATTAGATGCACTTTTATCAGATAAAGCTACTTTTCGCATTTGAAATCCTTATCGGTACAAAAAGCGCGTGCTTATTCATGGGGAAACCTCTTGAATTCTATAGAAAGTGTTTATAAGAAGATACTCTAATCAATAGTAACGGTAAACATTTTGAAAGGCAGATGAAATCGTGGCATTGGGTAAAAAAACAATCTTTTCCTTATTACTAGGGTTTGATATTCTGACGAATATACTGGCGCTTACACATGTCAATTTTCTCTATGTGTCAACGCTTTTTTCCTTCTGCACGTGCATTTTATTGCCAGGATTTCTCATCTCATTAATTTTGCGCATTAAGAGGATATCTTTCTGGGAAAATCTTTTAATTATTGTAGGACTCAGCATTGCATTTTTGGAATTCGGTGGATTACTCTTAAATATCCTCTTACCATTGTTCGGCATAAACGATCCGTTGGCATTTCAAAATCTCATCATTGGTTTTGATATCTATCTTTCCCTCCTTTTTATCTTTGCCTGGCTAAGAACAAAATCACTCGTCGTTCAGATCCATCTTCCCATCCACTCGGCTATCCAAAACGTATTGTATACCCTGCCTTTGTTTTTCCCTATCCTTGCTGCTTTAGGAGCCATTGTTTTAAACAATGGCGGTAGCGATATTCTAACACTCATCCTCCTTGGATCTATTGCATTCTATAGCCTCCTGCTGCTGCTATTGCGCAATAAAATACCCGTTAATCTCTATCCTTATGCCTTATTTTTCATAGGAGTGGCTTCTTTATTTACTACCTCTCTTCGTAGCTGGTATATAACAGGTCATGATATTGAAACAGAATTTTACGTATTCAAACTTACAAATACACATCACCTTTGGAATATGGCATTTTTCCAGGATGCCTATAATGCCTGCCTGAGTATCACGATACTACCGACAATTTTCACCAATCTCTTATCCATACAGGATATGTATGTCTATAAAGTGATTTTTCAAATCCTCTTTGCGACTTCATCGGTATTAGTATTTTTCATTTTAAGGAACTATACAACGCCGATATTTGCCTTTTTATCCGCTTTCTTGTTTATGTCTTTCCCAACATTTTTTAATGATATGGCCATGTTAAATCGGCAGGAAATAGGCTTTATCTTCTTTGGCCTGGTACTATATGTGATGCTCAATAGCAATCGGAGCCAGCAAATTTTTAGCAAAGCAGATGTAGAGACAGTAAAGTTAGCGGCGGTTGCAGGAGATCTTGTGAAGTCAGAAACAGCGCTAGAGGACCTCCCGGACGTAGAGACAGTAGTGCTGAAGACATTCAGAGCAGATCACAACGAGGTAGAGCAGGAGACAGTGTTGCTAGCGGCGGTCATGAATAATCTCAGCGCGTCAAGGTCAGTTCTTTCAGGAGACCCTGCCATGGTGGTGACCGCAACACCTTTGGAAAGCGATGAACCAGGGCCAGAGGCTATGAAGGATTCGATGTGTTAGAGACAAACATTCCTTTGAAACTTGACGAGCCAGAAGTAGCGACAGTGGTGCTGGCAGCAGCAGCTACGGAGGATTGATTAAGGAGCCAGAGGTAGCGACAGTGGTGCTGGCAGCGGTTACAGAGGATTCTAAGAGAGCCAGAGATAGCAGTTGCAAATGATCTTCCTTTATCCCTGAGAAGGACATTGTTCATTATCTTTGCCCTTAGCGTGATCGTGTCTCATTACTCAACAAATTTTGTTTTACTTGCTATAGTAGCATTTGCATATATCTCGACTTTCATACTTTCCCGCTCATTTGTGAAAAATGCCCTGGCTTTCTTGTTATCAAAGTCTCATATCAAGTTAAAAAATACTTTTCCTAATATTGCATTTCTCAGCCTACCCCTGGTACTGATTCTTTTTGGAGCGACATATTTTTGGAATACTATGTATACTCATTCATCAAATCATGCTGATTCAGTAGTGGTGGGAATTATCAGTAGTTTATTCGTTTCGTCGAATGCAGCCACAAAGTCAGGCGATCTCTCTTATAGCCTCTTCTTTGCTCCCAAACAAAATCCTCAGCAAGAACTGCAAACTTATATTAATGGTCTTCGTCAATCAGAAGGATCAGTGGATACATATAATCAATCGATAACGAAGAAGTATCCCACCTACTTGCTTCCGCAAGAGCAACTTGCGCCAACACCATTAGGGAATTTATTATCCTCTTTCCATATTCCGGTCTTCAACATACAGGCAGAATTCAGAATATTTGCTGCTGATTTCTTCCAACTCTTTCTATTCATTGGTTTGCTGGCTATATTTTTCTTGAAGAATAAAAAGCCAATCGACTTGCAATATCTGCTTCTCTGTTTCTGTGCTATTTTGCTGCTAGTTCTTATAACAGTACTGCCTGCTCTATCAGTAGAGTATGGAGTACTGCGTATGTTTCAACAATTTCTTTTTGTCGTTTCCCTGCTAATTATTCTTGGTCTTAATTCAATACTCTTTTTTGTAAAAGAGCAGAAAAGAATACTTTTTACTGGAATAATAGTAACCGCTCTTTTTCTAGACTTAACGGGATTTATCCCCCATCTTACAGGAGAGTACTATCCTCAAATGACCCTGGATAATGCTGGTTTGTACTATGACGTTTATTACGTTCACAAATCAGACGTTGTTGCTATCGTCTGGCTTTCAGAGAATAATGTCAATAAAGAGCTTGTAGTGGGTGATCCCTCGGGTATAAACAAACTGAAGACTTATGGGGGTATAAATGGAGTAGAGGAAAATTTTCCATCATTAGTCCCTCAAAATGCATATGTGTACGAAGAAATTTCAAGCAATACAGTCGTATCTATTGAAGATAGTACATTTGTGTATAATTCAGATAAAGATTTCTTAGATGCTAATAAGAATGTTGTCTATAGCAACGGTAAGATTAATATTTACAAATGATTATTATCTCTTCTCATAAAAGAGGAAACGTCTTTCTTTTTCAACAAATTGGAAGCAACACGAGAGAAGCAGCGCTGGATTGGTTGTCAGCTTGCTTCAGATGACTATCGTAAATACGTATTACATAAAGAGAGGGCTTTAAGGAGGAAGATATGACACTGGATGAAATTTTTGATCATATCGAGTACCGTATTCATTATATAAAATGGTGTATTCGCTTTCCCAGGCTAATAGCACACCGTTGCTGCATCGGTGCGGGAAGTCACTTGTATGTTGATTCCAAAGCGGATCTCTACTTCGCGCGTCATGTCTATTTCTCCCGCTATTTTACTGGCAGATTCTATGGGAAAGTCACAATAGGTGATCGCGTCCTTTTTCAGCATCACTGCCATATATCGGTCCATGAAGAATTAACAATCGGAGACTATTCCCTCTTTGGTGAAGGGGTATCGATTCACGATGAGACACATATCGTCACTACAGGTTGTGATCCAATAGGTGATCGTGGCTTGAGTGCAAAGCCAATTAGCATTGGTCGTAATGTCTGGGTAGGAGCGAAGGCTACCATCTTGTCTGGAGTCCATATAGGAGATAATGCAGTGATCGGAGCTAATGCGGTAGTGACGCACGATGTACCTGCCTATACTGTCGTCGGTGGAGTTCCTGCTCGCGTGATACGTAAAATTCAATCATCTACCGAACAGGTCGTCGAGAGTCATACATAGGCGAGATTACCTGTGTGTTGAAAGGATGCCTGCGCTCAGATTATGAAAGTAACTGAAGCAGGTATCCTTTTCATGATTTCACACTGCCAGCTATTGAATAGTAATCGTCACTCTATATCCAGGAATTCGTAGGAATAGTACCTGTTTGTAAAAATTATCTGCGCTCCCTGCCTTTGTGGATACACTCGTATGACCATTACAAAAGCTGATCCCCACTACCATTATAAAGAAGCGTCCCATCACGACCGGGGTGAGAGGTTAAGAAGTTATGACAAGAAAGGGTTTTACGCAACGCTGTTTTAACCATAGTAACACAGTAAGTTAATGGGCTACTTATATAATAGCCGTAATAAAAGTTTAGAAACAAATAGGTGAAGAT
Source organism: uncultured Chloroflexia bacterium (assembly GCA_963731415.1). Classification (GTDB taxonomy): domain Bacteria; phylum Chloroflexota; class Ktedonobacteria; order Ktedonobacterales; family Ktedonobacteraceae; genus JACDAE01. The sequence goes on along the minus strand of CAVSVN010000003.1, from coordinate 238,359 downwards.
GTGTAGCGTGGTAACAATACATTTTCACAAGGTATTTCTGTATGCTTGCAATGTTTCTGTATTTGAGAAAGGGGGATTTATTAAAATATATGGATACTACTCAAAATTTCAGTTGTTTTCTCATTGGTGAAGGAACTCTACTCATTCGATGCGCTGAGATTCTGGTTAACCGTGGGCATGCCGTCAATGGTGTAATTTCCTCTGACCAGAATGTTCATAGCTGGGCACAAGAGCGGAATTTATCTCTCATGGACCCAGGGACTGGAGATATTATTCGCTTTTTAAGTCAACAGCCTTTCGACTACTTATTTAGCATCGTCAATCCGCTCATCTTATCTAAACAGGTATTAGAACTTCCGCGCCGTTGTGCCATCAATTATCATGATGCTCCACTTCCAAAATATGCAGGGAGCTATGCAACATCGTGGGCTATTATGCAAGGAGAAAGAGAGCACGGTATCACATGGCATGCTATAGCTGATCTTGTTGATGCTGGCGATATTTTCAAGCAGCGCTTCTTTAAAATCGATGATAATGAGACGGCATTCAGCTTGAATGCCAGATGCTATGATGCAGCAGTTAGTTCTTTTTCTGAACTTGTCGACGATATAGCCACTGGCAATGTATCTGTTAAGCACCAAAATCTTAACGAGCGCTCCTTTTACCCCCGGTACAAAAGGCCTTCCTCAGGATGTGTTCTCTGTTGGGACCATTCTACCCGTGAAATATTGGATTTCGTTCGCGCCTTGAACTTTGGAAGCTACGACAATCCCCTGGGCCAGCCAAAGCTCGCTGTAGGAATGGACTTTGTCATTGTGCAGGAAATTGAAAAGACGGATAGATCGTCAGCAAATCTACCAGGAACAATTACACACATTGATCCCTACTTCGTGAGCATTGCTACAGGGGACGGCGAGGTTATGCTCAAAAAATTGCTGACTATCGATGGTCAATCCTTACTTATTTCTGACTTTGTTAAGATGTTTGGATTGTACGAAGGATATCGTTTTAATGCGCTTGATCAGGAGGCAGTTGCTCATATAACAACGTATAATGCGTCTATCTCTCGTTACGAGGAATTTTGGAAAAGCCATTTAGGAACGCTAGAGAAAGCTACTCTTCCATATGCACAACGGCACACTCCCAATATCCAGGCTGAAAAACATTCACATGTATCGATGCAATTTCCACAAGAAGTAATAAATCATTTGGTAGAACGTCACGAAACTTGGCCGTAGAGGATTTCCTGTTGGCAGCTTTTGTGGCCTACCTGGCTCGTCTTGAAGAAGCCTGGAGCTTTGATCTTGGATATAGAGATGCCGAACTCAAGCTTGAGCTAGCAGGTCTTGAGGGCATGTTTTCGGCATATGCGTTTTTACATGTGGATATAGAGCCTGATCAGACCTTTACGGAGGTTTTTCATACTGTAGGTGAGCAGGTAAAGCAAGCAAAAAAGAGAAAAACGTATGCCCGCGATATCGTTGCTCGTTTTCCAAACCTACAGTGGGAGGCAAAATTGCAAGGAGCGTATCAATCGTCAATCCTTGTAGAGCGCTTAGCAACGTTTGATCACTATCAGCTACCACAAGGCATCGAACTTGCTTTTATTATCCTTGAGGGGGGTCGGGAATGCCTTTGGGTCTACAATACTGAGGTTCTTCCTGTAGAAATTATTGAGAAGATGCAGCATGAGCTTATTACTTTTATTCAAGGTAGTATTGCTGATTCGCACGCATTGATTTCTAATTTGCCACTTGTAACCGAGAAGGAGCGCCACCAACTTCTAGAGGAGTGGAACGCTACGCAAGCGGATTATCCCAGGGATCAGTGTGTGCACGAGCTGTTTGAGGAGCAAGTGCAACGGACACCCGAAGCGATTGCCGTTGTCCTGGAAGGAGTACAACTTACCTATCAGGAACTCAACCAGCGAGCCAACCAGCTCGCCCACTACTTGCAACAGCAGGGAGTGGGACCGGAGGTGTTGGTGGGCCTGTGCCTGGAACGCTCTTTGGAGATGATCGTGGGGATACTAGGAGTCCTCAAAGCAGGAGGGGCATACGTCCCCCTGGACCCTGCCACTCCTCCACAGCGCTTTGCCTTTGTACTCCAGGATAGCCAGATGGCGGTCTTGCTCACACAAAAGTCGCTCCTGGAGCGACTACCGGAGTCCCATCCGCCAGTAGTGTGTCTGGATACGGATTGGCAAGTCATAAGCCAGCATAGCCAGGTGAACCCTATAGGCTGGGGACGAGTCAGCATCTGGCGTATGTGATCTACACCTCAGGATCCACAGGACAACCCAAAGGCGTGCTTATCGAGCATCGCTCTCTCATGGCGCACTGTTGGTCGATCATACACGAGTATGAACTTCTCTGCTGCCGATCGCATCCTGCAATTTCATGCATTTACCTTCGATCCTTCCGTAGAGCAAATTCTATCAACGCTCGTAGTAGGAGCCAGGCTGGTGCTGCGTGGAGAAGAGATCTGGTCGCCTGGCGAATTGCTGGATAAGATCAAGCAGCAGCAGCTAACAGTTTTAAGTTTACCATCAGCGTATTGGCAGCAGACGCTGCAAGAGTGGGTACGCAGTCCTCAGCAGCTACTGGATCTCCCCCTTAGATTCGTGATGGTTGGAGGGGAGCGATTCCTGCCAGAAGTGGCGCAACTCTGGAGACGGACACTACTTGACTTCGGTGCGCTTGCTCAATGTATATGGACCAACGGAAACGACCATTGCAGCAACCTTTTATGATATAGCGTACGATCAGGATGAAGGGCAGATAGTGGAGTCCATCCCCATTGGTCGTCCTTTAGCCAACCGAACGATCTACATTCTAGACAGAACAGGTAGCCTGTTCCGATAGGGGTAGCAGGAGAGCTCTACATCGGCGGAGTTGGAGTAGCACGTGGGTATCTCAACCGTCCTGATCTTACTGCCGAGCGGTTCATTCTTGATCCATTTAGTGGAGACCCAGAGGCCCATCTCTATCGAACGGGCGACATAGCTCGTTATCGAGGAGATGGCAACATTGAGTTTCTGGGTCGGGTCGATGACCAGGTGAAGATACGTGGGTACCGCATTGAGCCAGGTGAGATCGAGGAGGTGTTGAGTCAGCATCCCGCAGTAAGGCAGGCGCTAGTGATGGCACGAGAGGGTATCGATGGAGACAAATATCTGGTGGCTTACCTCGTGCTCCATAAGGAAGAGAGCGTCAATCCCGATGAATTGAAAAGTTATATGCAGAAACTTGTACCAACCTACATGGTACCTTCAGCGTTTGTACTACTACAAACGTTGCCATTGACGACCAACGGCAAGGTGGATCAGCGTGCATTACCAATACCAGATTTCAGCAGCCGCAGCATAAAAGAAGACTTTGTCGCTCCAAAGCACATGTTGCATTTCCAGTTAATTGCTATCTGGGAAGAGCTCTTGAATGTACAGGCTATCGGCATAAGAGATAACTTCTTTAACATAGGTGGACATTCACTATTAGCTGTTCTTCTACTAGAGCGCATCGAGCAGGTCTTCCATCAAAAACTTCAATTCAATACGCTCTTCATTAATCCTACCATTGAAGAATTGGCTGAGGTATTGCAGACAAAAGTAGGCAATGATTTGCAGTTACCTATTATCGCGATTCAAGCTGGAGAAGCAAAACAACCTCTCTTCTTCTTACATGGGCAGTGGCGTGGTGACGCGTTTTATTGCTATCCTTTAGCCAGGGCACTGGGGAAAGAGCAACCTTTTTATGCAATCCCTCCCTATCAATTGAGCGATGTAACAGTTGCACCTACAATGGAAGAAATAGCAGCCACTCATATTAAGGCGCTGCAATCTGTGCAGCCCTATGGTCCCTACACCTTAAGCGGCTGGTGCAATGGAGCCTTAGTCGCTTATGAGATGGCTCGACAACTACATGCACAAGGGCAGGCTATTGATTCACTGATCCTGGTAAACCCTTCAGCACTCACTGCTTCATGGCGTCTTAAGAGTGCATGCAAGCTCATTAGCCGGATTGGAAGACTACTCCATCTGAGTTTGGATAAGCAACTGAATTGCTTTCTGAGGCTTAACCACATAAGTCTTTATCTACTCTATGCTGACTATCGTGAAACGGTAGAAGTTGAGCAATTGAAGAGCCGCTGTACAGACCCGGTGGGATAAATGGGGGAAAAGAAGGGGCAGCCTTACTTTCACACCTGCAATTACTCTTCCCTCCCATCGAGCCACTTCATACATATCCGTCAATTTTTCCCTGGGTTTTAGCGAATTATGAACCTCTCAGTCAGTATCCCGGTAAGATCTCCTTCCTTTGGCATCGAGATGGACCCTATTGATCGAGTAGCATGGCAACAGGTAATAGCAAGCAAACGATGTTGAGGAATATTATCTTCCTGGCACACACACGACCTTTTTAACAGACCATCTTTCTGATATCGCTAAGCAAATCCAGTTTTGTTTGAACGAGGCAAACGATTTGACCAGGGAGAAGGTCAGAAACAAGGAGGTAGAACTCCACAAAGATATTCCTCTGAAAATAGAGAGCAAGGAAGTCGCAATTGTGGGATACACGAATCCCTGATCGATGCAGCATCCACTATTGAATAGTAATCGTTAATGTGTATACAGGGGAAGTGCAAACATTGCCTATTGAACAGGCTGAATTAGATAGTATATTAAGTTGAACGCTTCCTTTGCTGATAGCCTGATATACAGCATAATATGAGTCAGAAACAGGATCATAATGCAATAAATCTACAGGTTGTAATATACCCTTTTCGCTCAGAGAAAAGGTATAGTTTTTGCTGTCATCTAGCTGAAGTTTAAGACCAATCCTATCAGATATATGCAGGTTTTTTACTGTGTGATTATCGGCATTTTTGACCAGATAGCTTTGTGAAGTAACAACTGTTTTTGTCTGGAGAGAAGGATTATTTTTCCCTAGAGCATATTCTTGCAGGATATAAGCCGCAGGTAAGAGATCATTGCCATTATTTTTCACTATAGCCCAGGCATCGGGATATTGATTGCGGCTATAGAAATCAAAAGCAACGGATCCAATGATCTGGTTGCTATGCATTTCTTTTAAGGCTTGATAAACTCCTTGATAAACGTTTGCTTGTAATTGTGGGCTACCGATGGTATCCTGGTCACTCACAGCATCGCCATTTGCTTCCCCAAACTCCTCAATAAGTATTGGTTTTTTGGTCTGTAAGCCATGCTGCGACCTGTGATAAAAACACTTTTGTTTTCAGATCAGCACCCAGATTAATCCCAAAATTATTGGTAGCGAGTCCATACATATGAATAGAATAAAAATCAACGATATTGGCTATTTTTTGACCAGCAGAGAAATCTGACCAATTATAATTATTAGGATTGTAAGGATCTTTGGGTTGTTTTGCAGTTGCCCACCATCCTATCGTTTGCTTAAGATCAGGATATTTTGCCTTGATCATAGTATGAGCGGCCTGAAGCATACTGACATTAGCATCCGTTAAAAGCGGCTCATTCTTAATGTCTACAGCATAGACGTCCGGGTTAGAAAAGACTCCGCTGGCAATATATTCTTGTACTAAATGCAGATATACTGGTCGGATATCAGGAGCATAATAATCTCCGTTATTGCTAGCAGTCTCTATCAGGATGAGCGCTTTAATCCCCTTGCTCTGCATCTTGTTAAGCACTTGATTCCACTGTTCGCTCGTATAGATAGAATCCGCATTGTTATTAAAGCTGCGCTGTGCGTTTGTTATGCGAATGAGATTAATCCCGAGATTTGCAGCGATATCGATGAGGTCCTGGCCTTTACTATTGACAACATAGTGCTGCGAACCAGGTAGGATCTGACTCATATCAATATTCTCACCATAGAATGGCGGCTCACTGTTAGGGATGGAGGATAAGAAGGGAAATATATTCAAGACCAGGTTCATATTGATAGAGGGATAGAAAATCATATCTGCCAGGCAAGTCAGAGTGAAGAAACTGGTTAGCCCAGATCAGAAATATAGCTCTTTATGTTTTTTTTCTTTGATCTTTTTTAACACACTATACCTCTCCCTTACTCCTTTAAGTATAAGTTGCGGATATAAAGAATAGAGACATTACTCCTGCAATAGCTTGCCCTAGTATCCAACCCCATCCTATGCCAACTAGCTTACCAGAGATAAAAGCATAAGAGAACCATAAGGTTACAACGGCTGCTACTACATTCAACAAAACCAGAGATTTTATCTGATGTCTTACATTCATAATAGCATTAGAAATTAAGAGAAGTGATGTGAAAATTGTAGATATAGCTATAAAGGCGCAGAAACTGAAAAGCTTCACTGGCATAATTTTTACCAAAAACTTGCAACAATATATTGCCACCAAAAACGATGACAGCTGTTGCCGGAATAAGAATGAATAAGATCGTTGCCAGCGCTTTTTTGACATGCTTTCTTAATTCATGTTCGTTGTATGAACCTTCTGTCAGTAGTGCCTGAGAAGTAGCTAAAGGAATAATGAGTAGAATACTTTGAATCATCGAAGCCACATAATAATACGCTGCATATTTAGCTGATAGGATATTTAATATGATAACTGGCAATATAAGTGAAGGCACATAGAATGTGAAATCAGTGATGAAATTGGCGAATGAATATGCAGCTAGTTTCTTTTATGTAAGGAGAATATTAACTGAAATTGATGGTTTGATTTTAAACTTGATAATAAGTATAATAAGGCTAAAAAGTACACCGAGGGTTAGCGCTAAAGCTGTAGATGCGAAAATACCGTAGGCACCAAAAGTGATAAGCGCAAAAGGAAGCAAAAGTTTTAATAAACTGATGATAGTATTTTTAATAAGTATATTACTGGCCGCTCTGAAAGCCATAGAGATACTTTCAGCAAGAATATTCCAGGAACAAAAAATGACAAAGATAGTAAAAGAGATGATATAGAAGACATTTGATCGCAAAAATAATAATTGTGACGAAAATATCTGTAACCCTAGCAAAAATATAGTAGAGGCTAAAATTGCAGCAACAGTTGTGATAACAAAAGAAGAGTTAATCAACTCATTTTTATGCGTAGATTTGGGAAGGTATCTATTTAAACTTACATTGAACCCCATAATGGTAAAGCCGCTTAATAATGTCATGAGAGAGATGAGAGTGGTAGCGATACCAACATCTTCCGGTTTATAGAGTCGTGCTATGATTATCCAGAAGACAAAGCCTAATCCACCTAATATAAAGGTGCTTGCCATGTTAAAGATAGAATTTTTATAGAGTGGATCAGTCATAATTTGCTGATAAATATTTTTAATGCTCACCTTTTGAGTATGCCGACCCTGGATCTTTTAGCTTTGGATTCAGCGATTGTCCCGTTTTCGAACCGGGGCACTGAAGGATAGGTATTAAGAGGTAGCGTATTGGCAAGAAGAAGTGCCATCTTCTCAATCTCGTCAGGTTCGATGCGATAAACGCGAACTTTCACCTGCGTATCGATTGGCCCCAGATACTCAATCTCTCCAGCAGCAGTGGTGCGACCAAAATCACCTGTACGATAGAGGCGCGGCACTAGTTCTCGATCCCGCAAGACTGGATTGGGTATGAAGCGTTGCCTGGGTAAGATCAGGGCGATTGAGATAGCCGGTGATGACGCCTGGACCACCAATACAAATCTCCCCAATCTCCCCATCCTTGACTGGGCGAAGCTGATTGTTCAAAAGATAGATATGATACCCTGGTAGGGGAGAGCCAATGGTAACCGGTCGATTGGGAAATAATTCACCGCAGGTAGCCAGAACCGTCGTCTCAGGAGAACTATAAGTATTGAGTATACGCCGTCTGGAGCGTGACCAGCGACTGACCAGATGGTTGGACATGCGCCTCCGATGATGAAGAGGGAACGCAGAGAAGGTACATCTCTTTCGATTGTGGCTAGTAAGGTCTGGTGTGCAAAAGAGCACTGTGATTTTGTGCTCGATAAGAAACTCGGTAAGTTCGTGACCAGCACATTGAGGTCCGGTAGGGCCAGCGATCAGAGTTGCTCCAGCGATCCATGTCGGCCAGATCTCTACAAAGGAGGAGTCCAGGGTGGTTGACATGCCCTGGTAGACCCGGTCATTGCGTGTCACACAGTAGATTGGTGTAGCTACCTGCAGGAAATTGACAATATTGGCATGCGAGACCGCAACTCCCTTTGGCCGATCAGAGGTGTTTGATGTATAGATGATATAGCATAGTGAGGCAGGATCAATAGAGACCTGAGGGCGTGTCTCGGCTTGCATGGAGAGTGTTTCATATGCTCGATCGAGTTCGAAGTATAGGACACGGTAGAATGCTTGTTTTCTCACGAAACGAGAGAGGATCGTCACGAGACCACGCAACCCGGCATCTTTTGCGATAAAAGCTATCTGTTCAGAAGAAAACGATGGATCAAGTGGGACGAAAGCGGCACCCGCTTTGAGCACCCCAAGTAATGCAATATAAGTATCGAGCAGATCGCTCCAAGAGAATCCCAACTGGATTGCCATTTCTGACACCACGTGAGATGAGGAAATGCGCAAGACGGTTGGCTTGAAGGTCGAGTTCCTCGTAAGTGAGCCGGGATGACCCACTGATGACGGCAATATTGGATGGTCGTCGATCACATGTCTGCTCAAAGTATTCAGGTAGGCACTCCACACGTATCTTTCTGATTGCACTTATGATTGCGGAGGTTGTCCCGCTCAGAGGCATCCGTTCCAGATGCATCTTTTTTGGCGTGCGTCGCACCGCAGGGACTCTCAGGCTGTGGCTGGTCCAGCAACGCGTTGCAGATATCAGTGTATCTTTTTGCGCAAGAGAAAAATCAATATATTTATCATCATCTATTCTCATTCATAAATCCTTATTCCTTAAATATCAAACCCTTCAATTGCTACTTGACACAAACTGATTGTATATGGTACATGTGAATCTGTCAATTAAAGATAATTAATGGATGACGAAAAGGTTGTAGCCAATCAAGTAACACCGCTAAATGCATCGGCTGTACTATGGAGATCGACCAGGAATGCCTCGCAGATCGCCTGGGAAAAGCCTATGAACAGATCGTGAATACCTATAAGGTCGAGACTTTTCCAGAGACTGCTGCGACTATTGAATAATAATTGTTAGAGTATATATTGGAGCTGGTGGCAGGCAGGTAGTTTTCGTTGAACAATTGCTGTCAGGTGTAATAGCAAGTTGAACGCTTCCTTTGCTGATAGCCTGGTAAACAGCAAGGTAGGCGTCAGGCACTGGCTCGTAATGGAATAGTTCTACAGGCAGTAGTCCAGTATTGCTGCTCAGGGAAAGCGAGTAATTTTTGCTTGCTATCTAATTGAAGTTTAAGACCGATGCGGTCAGATACATACAAATTTTTTGTTGCACCATTGTCAGCATTTGTCAGCAGGTAGCTCTGGGAAGTAACGTTTATGACAGCCTGACGCGTAGATGTATTTTTGTTTAGAGCATAATCCTGCAGAATGTAAGCCGCGGGAAAGAGATAATCGCCATTATTTTTCACTATAGCCCAGGCATCAGGGTATTGATTACGGCTATAGAAATCAAAGGCGGCAGTTCCAAGGAACTGAGGCTTATTGACCTCTTTCAATGCTTGATAAACACCTTGATACACCTGCGCCTGCGACTCTGGACTGCCAATGGTATCCTGATCACTTACAGCGCTGCCGTTTGATTCTCCAAATTCACTAATGAGGATTGGCTTATTCGTTTGTAAGCCATTCTCGACCTGTGAGAGAAAGTATTTCACCCTCATCTCTGGACTCGCATTCACTCCCCAATAACTACTCCCAAGTGCATACATATGAACAGAATAAAAGTCGACAAGAGAAGCGATTTTTCGGCCAGCAGGGTAGTCCGACCAATTATAGTTATTGGGATTATAAGGATCAGCGGGATCTTCTGGAGTTGCCCACGCTCCTATTGTTTGTTTAAGATTGGGATACCTTGCTTTGATCATATCGTGAGCCTGTTGGAGCATACTAATATTAGCATCAGTTAAAACCGGCTCATTTTTAATATCTACGCCATAGACATCTGGATGAGAAAAAACGCCACTATCAAGAAATTCTTGTACCACGTGAAAATACGCAGGACGTATATCTTGCGCATAATAATCCATATTATTCCCTGCGATCTCTATAAGGATGAGCGCTTTTATTCCCTTGCTTTGCAACTTATCGAGAACTTGATTCCACTGATCGATTGTATAGATAGAATCGGCATTATTATTAAAGCTGCGCTCTATGTTCGTGATACGAACGAAGTTAATTCCCAGGCGTGCAGCAATATCGATGAGATCCTCACCCTGACTATTGACAACATAATGTTGTGAAGTAGGCAAGATCTGGCTCATATCAATATTTTCACCGTAAAATGGCAGTTTACTATTCATATTGGAGGATAAAGCAGGTGTACTGGTTGGCAAAGATTGTACGCTAATATTTTTACTTGTTACAATGGAATGGAGATTGGAAGATCCACTTGAATAATTAGCTGGCGTATCTGGCGTAGGATAGGGAGAACCACTCCAGGGCAGAAAGGTAGTTATATAAGGATAAAGAATATAGAGTACAAGAAAAAATAAAATAAAGAGACCGACCAGCGGGACGAGCAATAAAAACCTTTTCTTTTTTTTTCGCTAGCTTTTTTGTCATGTTATATTTCCTTTGCATTCTGAGTCCTTATTCCCTGACTATTAAATTCTCCAATTACACTTGGCACTGATTGATTGTATATGGCACATGTAGATATGTCAATTAAAGATAATTAATGGATGACGAAAGGGTTGTAGCCAATCAAGTAACGCCGCTACAAACTTCTTTCCAGAAATGACGGTGAGAAGCTTTCCTCTAAACCAACCAGTTGCTGCTTCAATCTCTCCCTCCTCTCGCTCTCAGGGATGTAGAGAAATGAATCTAGGCCAGGAGGGTGTGTCCTGGTGCAAGATAGTGAGGGCATCTCCTCTTTTTTGCGGAGACACCCGCATGCCCGTTAGAAAAGCCGATCTCCACCACCATTATAAAGAAGCGGCGCATAATGACCACGATGAGCGGTTAAGAAATTATGACGCACTGAGGTTTTACGTAACGCTACCGTAACCATTTCGCTATATTTAATTAACAGTACGCATTTATACTAGTAACAATAAAGATGTAGAAATATATTGCATTGAAGCGCTACATTTTTACAAATTGTATGGCCTTGTAAAGCTGTAGTACTTGATAGATGGGTTTGAGGGCACGTTGATGTGTTGCTATACAAAAATGTGTTGAAAGAGAATTTTTGTATAGTACAATTAGCGAGGAGAACAAAGTATGCATTTACACATTCTGCAAACAGGCAAGTATTTACCGACTGCCTTGTTTGCTTTTTTTATCTTACTGGCGACTGGCTGTAGTGGTTTTCCTGGATCGTCGCAGGCCAACAATAATGGAGCGTCTATGAATGGTAGTAGTGGCTCGTCGATGACAAACAACGCTTCCCCAGGAAATGATGCTTCAATCATTCAACGTCATGGTTCAGCAGTGACGGTAAGTCCGGGAAGTAGTGCGACATCGAGTATTTCATGTGAAGGAAATGAGCAAATCGTGGGAGGTGGATACTATATTAGCGGTGATAAAGGAAGCGCCGTGGTAAGTTATCCCAGTTCGCTCGAGTCATGGGTCTCTACTTTACACAATACTACAAATAAGGCACAGCAGATTAGTGCCTTTGTTAATTGCCTGCAAGCCAGTTTCTCTATCAGATCAAAGCTTATCATCGGTACTGTGCAAAGTGTGGATGCAGGCAGTGGAAACAAATCGTTGACCGTAGTGGCGCAATGTCCACGTGGATCTATATTAACCGGTGGCGGCTATCTCACAGAAACTTTTGCAGGGACGATAGACACCTCCGCACCCGAAAATAATCAGAACCAATGGCTGGTAGTTGCTCATACAATAGGTAATAGCAGCATGAAGGCCCAATCCTTCGCAATCTGCGCTACTGCACATTTGAAAGCTATCTCTCCTCGCCTGCATAGTGAGTTCACTATTCCCGCAGGTAAAGATGCCAATTCTACGTATTCCTGTCCAGAGAATGCTTTACTCACCAGTGGTGGCTATACCACGGCTGATACTACTGCTCCAGGAGCGTTTTATACCATCAGTAGCCCTGACTCAGTTTCAGTATCATCTCCTGGGCCAGTTACTCAATGGATGATTGGTGGCACGAGCTACGATGACAAACCGCGTCAGGCATCTATCTGGTTGGTCTGTCTTAATGCAATCTAGCACAAAAATCCAAAAACATGCTTTTCTGAAGATAGATGCAAAATATGTAAGGTAGTAAAAGATATATCTTCTCGTTGTTATTGGCAATGAGCAGATAGATATATAGGTGGTATCTAGACGATGGAGTCTCCCATTTGTGTGCTGAAGCATAAGTAGTGCAATGTTGTACTTGTCGGAGAAAACCATGATACATCCAGTCAGCCATTTTCCGCAATTGTCACCGTATTCCAGGTTGGATAGGAGAAAAATAGATGGGTTCTAGACAAATGACAGGTTCGCACTTCCCTCTTGTTACCAGTCAGAGGAAGAATTCTGATCCTCTAGGAACTTCACTACAAGAGCAACAGAAGGTTAGCATAATTATCCCTACTTTAAATGAGAGCGGAAATATTGCAGATCTATTGTTACGTCTTGATGCAGCGATGGTACAGGCAAATATATACTATGAGGCAATTATCATTGATGACCATTCGCGGGACGACACCTGTGCTATTGCCCTTCGCATCGCACAGGCTAAAAACATGCCTGTGCGCGTGTTGACGAAGCAGGGACAACCGGGAAAAGCCTTCTCATTGATGGAAGGGTTTGCTGCCTCCCGCTACGGTTTGCTGGCTTTCATTGATGGAGATCTACAGTATCCACCAGAATCTCTTCCCAGGATGATAGAGAAACTGGATCAGGCAGATATCGTGGTTGGTGATCGCAGAGTTACTTATGATGGTGCTGGTCGCTTTCGCGCCGCCTTGAGCGGTATCTTCACAAGTATCATCAATATCGTCTTTCATTTAGATACCGATATGCAGTCCGGTCTGAAGGTCTTCCGGCGTAAAGTTTACGATGAAATGGAGGCGGAGCCAGGGAAATGGAATCTTGATCTTCACCTGGTTATTCAAGCCATTCATAAAGGATATAAGATCGCGAATGTGCCTATCATATATGCACAACGCCATGCCGGTGAGAGCAAGGTTATCCCCTTTGCCGTCGCGATAGAGCTGCTAATGACTGTACTTCTGCTCAAGCTTACGACCACTCTACACTATGCACTGGGGGCGGCAAAACGTCGAGACAACGTGCCACAGGCCATAAATATGTGATTGCTGCGGATGCTTCTATTGTTGAGCAGGTAAAATACTATTCTCAATGGCTTGATGCTGATACACAACGTGGGTACGCTATTAATTCGACGCTAGCTATCGAGGAGTATAGAGACATTGCACTACGCACTACACAGATAAACGGAAAGGATGTTGCAATCTTTGCACCTTTTCGCAAGAAGCTCTCTGCTCTCCGTACATTCTTGCCTTCACAACTCTTTATTCTGGGCCTGATAGGCCTACTCATCGCTCTAGGTCTGATTTTCTTTCCCGTACAAACTCTAGTGGTGGGTGTGGCTATCATCACCTTGTTTTACTTTGTGGATCTGCTGGTAAATTTTGTGCTTGCGGCAAAAACTCTTGATACCTCCACTGCCGAGAAGATCGATGATGAGTTGGTATATGAATTAAAAGATGCAAATTGGCCGATGTATACGGTGCTCTGTCCGCTCTATCGTGAGGCGGCAATTGTGCCTCAATTTGTCAGTGCTATGCAAGCACTAGATTACCCGACGAATAGGTTGCAGGTCCTCTTCCTGACTGAACTAGATGATGTTGAAACGCGCGATGCAATACGCGCTCTGGGACTGCCCTCACATTTCAATGTATTGACGGTACCTGATGGACAACCTCGTACCAAACCCCGTGCCTGTAATTATGGATTATTGCACGCTAAAGGGCGTTATGTTGTAATTTTTGATGCTGAAGACTCTCCTGATCCATTGCAACTGAAGAAGGCCGTTCTGACCTTTGCCAATCATGGCCCTGATGTGGCTTGCGTACAGGCAAAGTTGAACTTCTACAATGCCGATCAGAACCTTCTGACCCGCTGGTTTACTGCTGAGTACTCGCTCTGGTTCGATCTGACGCTTCCCGGTTTGCAGCGGGCAGGCTTCCCACTTCCTCTAGGTGGTACTTCCAATCATTTCCGTACGGAACTGCTACGCACGCTTGGAGCATGGGATGCCTTTAATGTCACAGAAGACTGCGATCTGGGTCTGCGCCTGGCTCACTATAAGCTAAAGACAGTTGTGCTTGATTCTACAACGTATGAAGAAGCCAATTCGCAAGTAAAGAACTGGATACGGCAGCGCTCTCGTTGGATCAAGGGATACATGCAGACCTATCTCGTGTATATGCGTAATCCTCTACGCTACCTGAACGCAAAGCATTGGGATGAGTTTGCATCACTTCAATTGATTGTTGGTGGTAAAACGGCGGTCCTTTTTGTGAACCCTTTAATGTGGCTGCTTCTGTTAGCGTATGTATTCCTGCATCCTTTCGTGGGAACCTTCTACCATACATTGTTTCCTACGCCTGTTCTCTATATGGGAACGATGTGCCTTGTCTTTGGCAACTTTTTCTATACGTATACTCATCTGTTCGGTTGTATCGATCGTGGTCGTTATGGCCTGGTCAAGTGGACGTTGCTCATCCCGCTTTATTGGATGTTGACCAGTGTCGCAGCCTTTATGGCTCTGCAACAGCTTATCTTTAGACCTCACTACTGGGAAAAGACACAGCATGGGCTCCACTTGTTGAAGTCAGGTACTTCCTCTACTCATGGGCAGAACAGCCGGGTAGCGCTGCCAGCCATGGAAACAGCCGTATCAGTAACTGAAATTAGGCAGGGCAACGCCAGGGTTGATGAAGAGGAGACGACACCATTTTCAATAACTGCTGTTTTGCCAACTGCTAAATGGAAAAAAAAGTATGGTGCCAGTAATGTTAGGCATGGAGTTCTATCGAGGGATGAAACGCTTCTTTTACCAGTGATAGCGCACAAGAATCATAAGCCTATTCCAACGGTAACAGATTCGATGAAGGCTGTCTTTACTATTCCGATGCCTGTTGTGCATCGTCAAAAGCAAACGCGACGAAGGCTGTTTCCTGAAGATAAATGGCTGGTTGCAACATTTATAACTGCATGTATAGCCAGCCTTGTGGCTATGTACTACTTTTTCACGCATAATGAGACGCTACTTTATGGAGATGCCTATGCACATATGATGATTGCACGCCGTCTCTTTGATAGTATCACACCGGGAGTAGCTCAGCTGGGTGGTGTCTGGCTTCCTTTACCACACCTGGTAATGTTGCCATTCATCTGGAATGATACTCTCTGGCGAACAGGATTAGCTGGCAGCATTCCGTCAATGATTTGCTACGTAGTGGCCTCAGTCTATATCTTCCTCTTTGCACGATCCCTGACACGAGATAGTCGGGCCAGCTTTGTAGGTACCTTGCTCTTCATATTGAATCCGAACATTCTCTATCTGCAAACTACGCCTTTAAGCGAACTGTTATTGATTGCAACACTTAGCGCTTCATGTTACTACTTTCTGGCATGGGTACAAAAGGAAAATTCTAGTCAGCTTATCAAAGCTTCAGTAGCGATTTTCCTGGCAACTTTAGCTCGTTATGATGGATGGGCCTTGTTTCTTGCTCTGGTCCTTATGGTTGTTGTAATTGGATTGCAGAGGCGGCATAGTTGGACACGCGTTGAAGGAAATCTCCTTGTTTTCTGCTCTTTCGGATCTCTGGGGATTATTTTATGGTTCGTCTGGTGTGGTGTCATCTTTGGTGATCCACTTTACTTCCAGCATGGCCCTTTCTCGGCCCAGGCTCAACAGGCTGATTTACGTAGCCATGGCGTGCTGTTTACCTATCACAATTTGCAGGGTTCTATTTTTGTCTATCTCACAGATATTATGAGAACTATTGGACCAGGACTCCTTGTTCTAGGAGTTCTCTGAATACTTATCCTTATGATGAGGCGCAGGATCTCTCCTGAGGTATTAGTAGCTCTAGCGTCGCTGGCACCTCTTGCCTTTTATGTGTACTCACTCTATAGTGGTCAGGCGGCCCTGTTTATGGCAGGGGCGGTGCCAACGAATTCGCCTTATCATCTATTCAATGCGCGTTATGGTGCGCAAGTGGTTGCGCCTGCAGCCCTTTTCCTGGCCTTTCTGGCACATCAGTTCACTCCTTCCAGGAGGGTACTTCGTTTTTTGTGGCAGGGAGTACTGGTTATTACTATTATTGTACAGTCAGTACTGGTGGTGATGACAGGAACCATTACACTACAGGATGGTCAATTTGGGACAATGTTTTTGTCCCATCCTATCGAGTTCTTCCTCGTCCAACACTACAACGGTGGACGTATCCTGACAGATGATTATACCTCACAGGATGACGCTCTTGAGCCAGAGGCAGGAATTCATTTCAGCAATGTTATCTACGAGGGATCAGCACAACTCTGGCCACGAGCATTAAAAACTCCGGTTGTTTTGTCGATTGGGTCATTGTCAACCCCAAAAGTTCACACGATATGATAACAAGCCAACTCAATCAGAATCCTTTGCTTCTCTCATCTTTCACACTCGCTTTGCAGGAAAAAGACGGCCTTAGCCTCTACCATAAGAATGGAACGGCAGCGTTACCAACGCGACCTCTACCATCTTACCTGCTTACTGAGCATAGTCTTTGTAATAATCCCAGTGCTGGTCAGAATGGTGATGCCACTCTGCTCCAGCAACCGTCTGATCATAGCCATATTCCTGCAAGGATATAGGGAAAGAAAGCGAGGCTACAATGAAGATGGGTTGGAAGTCGCCTTTAAGGCATCCACGTTCTCTCAATGTCAAGTATATTGCTCTTGTTGCTCTTGCTCTGATTGTGTTGTCGGCGCTGGCTCTACCTCCATTACTCTCACACGCTGAATCATCTGTAACAACAGATGATTGGCCGACATCCCTGCACGATGTGATGCGTACCTCGGCCAGTAATGATACGACCTTTTCAACCACTAATATTGTGCAACTGGTAAAAGCATGGTCATTTAAAACTGGTGGTATCGTTGCCTCCTCACCCACCGTGACAGGGGGTACGGCCTATTTTGGTTCCTGGGATGGGTATGAATATGCCGTTGATGCAACTAGCGGCGTGCAGAAGTGGAAAACGTATCTTGGTGTCACCACTCCGAATTCATACCGTAACCCAGATCATCTGGGCATATCATCGGCTGCCGCAGTTCAGAATGGCGTGGTTTATGTCGGAGGCGGTGATTCCTATTGGTATGCTCTTGATGCAACATCTGGTGCCGTTCTATGGAAAGTCTACACGGGCGATAAATAGTGCGGCTGGAGGGCACTACAACTGGTCTAGCCCGTTGCTCTACAATGGTTATGCCTATATTGGTATCGCCAGTGAAGGAGATTGTCCTCTCTCGTACAGGGCCAGTTGCTCAAAGTAATCTGATAATTTACCAGAATCCAGGTAACATTCAGTTTCGTTCCAATGGGAAGTTGGAGGTGTTCTGGACCTCGCTCTTGTTATGTTGTGACTACACCATCTTCGCTAGCAACAGGACACAGCCTTACGATCAATATTTAATGCGCAGTCGGTAATCGCGATGGATGCCACTACCCTGGCGGTAAAGTCCTATTGGCATTTGCCAGAGTCAGAAGCTATAAATGACTCCGATTTTGGTACCTCGACGACTCTCTTTTCCGATAGTAAAGGTGTCACCTTGTTCTCAACGACCAACAAAAATGGTTACGTTTACGTATTTAATCGTAACAATATTGCTGCTGGTCCATTATGGCGCTCTAATGTTGCTCTGGGAGGACAATGCCCGGTTCCATGCGGGCAAGGAACGTCTGCTGCCGCATTCGGTAATGGAAAGTTGTATGCAGCGGGAGAGGATACAGTTATTAATGGAGTTGGTTATCAGGGATCAGTAAACGCGATAGATCCTGCAACTGGCAACTTTCTCTGGCAGCACGGTACAACGGGTCCTGTAATTGGAGCTGTAACCTATGTCAATGGCCTGATCATCGATGGCACTGGTTCGACATTGGAGGTAATTCTGACGCCAATACGGGCAAACGTCTTGCCAGTTATACAACGAGTGGCTGGTTATACGCAGCACCGTCTGTAGCAAATGGTAAGATCTATGTTGGTGGGGTAGATGCGAACGTTTACGCGTTCAATTTACCCGCTACAACTTCTTCTCCTCCACCTGACCCTAATTGCCCTACAACCTGGCTTTGTCAGGATATTGGTGCTCCGCTTCCTGCAGGTTCGGAACAGGTGACAAATGGTACATGGAGTGTTAAAGCCGCCGGGACTGGTATCACAGGGACTGCTGATCAGTTTCGTTTGATGTCACAAAATGTAAGCGGTGATACTCAGGTCACAGCTACCATTGTATCGCAGCAGGCAACGTCAACTCAGGCTCAAGCGGGTCTGATGATACGGCAAAGAAATGATGCCGGGGCACCATACTATGGTACATTTTATACAAAAAGCAACGGTGTCGTAGTGCAATACCGTACACAATTTGGCGGTGCAACGACTCAATTAACTAATCTGTCTGTATCCTCATTACCATTTTACCTTGAGATCCAACGCATCGGAGACCAGTTTCAGACTGCAACCTCCACGGATGGTAAAACCTATACGTTGACTCCAGGAAGTACTGTAACTCTTGCATTGCCTGTTGCAACACTGGCAGGAATAGCTGCAAGTTCATTGGTAAGCGGAAGTACGGAGACTGCGGTATATAACAATGTTAGTATCGGTACTCCTACACAGCCTGATGTGGCACCTACTGCGTCACCCTGCCCCACAGGTTGGTCCTGTCAGGGCGTCGGCAATCCAAATATAGTGGGAGATCAAACGCTGGCGAATGGTATCTGGACGCTCAAGGGAGCAGGTCAGGGTATTACCCGCTATACCGATCAGTTCCATTATGTCTCGCAAGTGTCAAATGGGGATGTTACGATTTCAGCTCATCTTGCTACTCAGGGGAATACCAATGCTAATGCCCTGGCAGGCTTGATGATAAGACAAAGTACAACGGCGAAAGCTCCATACTACGCGATACTTGTTACTCCTGGCAATGGCATCAGCGTGCAGGTTCGCTTTCCTAATGGTCCTGACGCGGTAACGATTGCTACTATTCTGGGTGCCGCACCAGCCTACTTGAGGATCGTGCGTTCCAGCAATAACTTTAGTGCCTATACTTCTACCGATGGAGTAAACTGGACCTATGTGGCGGCTACAGAGTATGAACCTGATATTTCCTGCAGCTCTTTTGGCAGGGCTGGCTGTGACATCGGGTGTGCCAACTGCTACAAGCACTGCTACATTTGACAATGTGAATATTAATACTACTGCTTCACTGCCTCCTACTCTTTGCCCCACAGGTTGGAGTTGTAACGATATCGGTTATCCCACTCCTGCTGGTGAACAAACTTTTAATGCAGGTTCCTGGACTATTCGCGGCGGAGGCAGTGACATCTGGAATACAAATGATGAGTTTCGCTATGTGTCACAAACATTTTCGGGGGATGGCAGTATAAGTGCACATGTGGCCTCACAACAAAATGTTGATCCTTACTCAAAAGCAGGTGTGATGATACGCCAAAGCGCTGATCCAGGGTCTGTTAACTATGCGGTTCTGGTCACGCCTGGCAATGGTATTCTCGTACAGTACCGTGCTACTGCATTAGCTAATGCTGCCATTGCCGCTAGCATTACCGGTGTAGCTCCACAATACTTGAAGGTCGGCGTTGTTGGCAATACTTTTACCGCTTATACGTCGCCTGACGGAACAAACTGGACCGCTATTCCAGGATCAAGCATAAACATTACCGATGACAGGAACCCTTCTGGTCGACCCTTGCTGTCACATCGCACAACAGTACACAACTGGCTACCTCAATATTCTGATACTGTCACTATTAGCTCTAACTCAGTCTACACTTACCCGACGAACTGGAACTGCGCGGATGTGGGAGCACCAGCCCTGGCAGGAAGTCAGACCGTGAGCGGCAATACCTGGACGATGCAAGCGGCAGGAGGAGATATCGGGGTACTGGAGATCAATTCCATTATATCTGGCAAGGACTGACGACGGCGGATGGATCAGTGAGTGCACACGTGACTTCCCAGACCAATACGGACCCGTGGGCCAAAGCAGGAGTCATGTTGCGACAAAGTACCGATACCGGAGATGCTTTTTATGGAGCATTCGTTACAGCAGGCAACGGTATTGCAGTCCAATATCGTACAACTATTGGTGCCAATGCTGCCATGGTAGCCAATATATCAGGAGTAGTTCCGCAATACTTACAAGTGAGTAAGTCGGTACTGACACCTTCACTGCATATACATCGCCAGATGGGGTTACCTGGACCGCTATTTCAGGTTCAACCATCACCTTGAATATGACGGGAACGGTTCTGGCAGGAATTGCAGCAACTTCCCATAATGCTGGAACACTGGGTACCATAACATTTGATACTGTCAATATTGGGGCACCTACTTCCTGTCCGAAGATCTTGTAAACTGCGCAGATGTGGGAGCACCAGCTTTGACCGGAAGCCAGACCGTAAGCGGCAATACCTGGACGGTGCAGGCAGCGGGAGGAGATATCTGGGGTACTGGAGATCAATTTCACTAACATCTGGCAAGGATTGACCACTGATGGGAGCAGCAGTGCACGCATGACTGCCCAGACCAATACGGACCCGTGGGCCAAAGCAGGAGTCATGTTACGACAAAGCACTGATCCAGGAGATGTGTTTTATGGAGTATTCGTAACGCCCGGCAACTGGTCTTGCAGTGCAGTATCGTACGACTATCGGTGCCAGTGCAGCTATGGCTGCCAATATAACAGGGACAGTCCCGCAATACTTGCAAGTAAGTAAATCGGGGTCAAGCTTCACCGCTTATACGTCTCCCGATGGAGTGAACTGGACGGCAATTCCAGGTTCAACGGTTAGCTTAAATATGACGGGAACGGTTCTGGCAGGAGTTGCGGCGACTTCCCATAACGCTGGAACATTGGGTACTATTGCCCTGGACTCAGTGAACATCGGCACACCAACGAATTTATGTCCTACCGGTTGGAATTGTGCCGATATCGGTAATCCCCCTCTTGCAGGCAGTCAAGGGTATAGTGCAGGAACCTGGACAATGCAGGCCAGTGGTGGAGATATCTGGGGAACAAACGACCAGTTCCGTTATGCGTATCAATCCTTAACTGCTGATGGTTCAGTGAGTGCACACGTGGTTTCACAGACCAACACAAACGGATGGGCCAAAGCAGGAGTCATGCTGCGGCAAAGTACCGATCCTACTGCCCCTTTTTTATGATTGTTAGTAACACCATCCAATGGTATTACGGTTCAATATCGTACTACCGCTGGAGGATCGGGCAAACCCGCCAGAGTCATAACCTCTGGCACTACTCCGGCATACTTTAAGGTCAATCGTGTAGGAACCACCTTTACCGCCTATACGTCCCCTGATGGAGTGAACTGGACGGCTATTGCGGGATCAAGCGTGACCTTGAATATAACTGGTACCATTGATGCCGGTATTGTAGATACATCGCATGACAATGGGCAGTTGAGTACCGTCGTCTTTGATACGGTGGTAATAGGAGCACCATGATGATCTCGTAACGGAAGATTAAAGTCAGGAGACCTTTTGAAAGAGTCATGTCTGTATGAAAGGCAACTACTCTCAAAAGGTCTCCTCCGGTCATACACAGTTTGCATAAAAAGGATACCTATGAAAAAACCTGACTATAATAGCGTGCCACATTATTTCTCTTCTTACTATCATGTTTTATTAACACGACAAGGTAACGGTGAGGATAAGTATTCCCTATGGGTGCGGGATGGAGGTGCAAAAATTATCCTGAAGGCCCTGGCGATTTTTTGTATCCTGGTGGGCGCTATCTTTTATTTTCAACATTCGACAGTCATTTCTTCCTCATTACCTTTCTTTGCCTCGATAGATACGATGAAAGTCAGCCGTGATACTGCCACACGACCATTATCTGAGCAAGAGATTGCCAATGTTGTCAAGACATCTGCTAGTTTGAATACAAATTACATTACGGTCGATACCCAATGGGATTATCCCGCTTATATGATCCAATGGATTAACGCTATACGAGCTACGGGCCATCATGTATGGTTTCGTATTTTTCCCAACCAGTGGGAAAATGCTAATAACACGACAGGGCTTATGACACCTGCACAATATATTCTGTCCGAGCAAAAATTTCTTCAGTCTTATCCTTCATTTTTCCACTCTGGCGATATCCTTGATCCATGTCCTGAGGCAGAGCAAGGACTGTATTGGAAAGCGGCTTATGGACAGAATTGGACAAGTAATGCTCCTAATAGAGCTACCTCTGAGTATAATGCTTTTTTACGTCAGACCACAGATGTCGCCGACGCTTCCTGCATCAGAATGGCGTCACGGGAGTCATCACTACCATACGGTCTACGAATGCTTTCTTTGCCACGCATCCAGCGGTTTTGGAGAAAGCTACCGTACGTAAATTCGGCTATATCACTGTTGATAGCTATCCTGATCAGGATACGCAAGATCCGCATGTCGCGGCAAATGCATGGTTGGCACAACTAAAGGCGATTGAAGCGTTATGGCATGTTCCAATAGTTATTGGAGAGATGGGTTATAGCAATCATTCGTCTGTGGATGATGCGAATGCACAAGTAAAGTACTGCACGCAAAGTTCTCTCAATTTCAACTCCTCTCCCCTATCTGGCAGGGATTAACTATTGGGTCGGGGCGGGTTCAATGACTGCTGGTGGGTATACTTATATCCTTACACAAAGAAATGATGCCTGGGTACTCTGACTGGCTGCTTATAGTCTGGCAGATTTTTATCGTATCATGCATGTAAGAGCTGTGAAGAATGGAAATGTCTGTTTTTGTTGCTGAACTTAATAATTCCTAAGAGATGATCACTTCCATCTTTTATTCTGTGGAGAAACAGGGAAAGGAGTTGTCATCCTCAGAAGAATGCGAAACGTACTGATTTCTCTATGTTTTCAGATTTTACGTCGCAAGATATAAAGATAAGTGGAGAAAAGAATGCACAAAAATTTGCGCTGTTGAACCAGATCTGGTTGAGCATAAGCAAGTTCTTTGGGGTGTATTCTTTTCATAGGTTGAAAGGAAAAGAGCATATATTAGTAACAGGAACCGAACGATTTTGAGCTGTCTTCGCTCATCCCGATGATGATGCGCTGACCTGTCTAGGGACAATAGCTCAATTCGTACGTGAACAATATCAGGTGTATGTACTCACGCTCACTGCCGGAGATCGAAGCAATACTGCAACAGGCAAAACCAGATTAGCGGAGGCCGAGAAAGTTGCAGAACTTGTTGGCTATTCTCTTCTGAAGGAAGAGTTAATAGATGGATATTTAAAGTCTGATAAGAGTAGAGATGGTTTCTCTCGTTGAGAAGTATATTCAGAAACATCTCAGCGGTAGTAATTACCCACTATCCACAAAATTTTGGGTATGGGCATCAGGATCACGACAGTGTATCATCAGCAGTCGTCAATGCCGCCAGGCGTGCTTCTTGCGTGAACTGGATACTCTATGCTGAACCACCTGTGCAGGACTGGGGCTTTTTACCCAATCTCTATGTGGATATTACAGACTATATGGACCTGAAAAAACAGGCAATAAAATTACACATAAATCAGAGGATCTAAGGCTTATATGCTACCAGATATGGCTGTAATGAGAGCACAATGGTGGGCTCTCCAGCAGCATCCAGATAGTTATAGTGCAGGTCGCTACTTTGAGCCCTTTGTATTGGTAAAAGGTTTACTTGGTCGAGAGTTGTTCACGAATTTAGAGTAGTAGGGGTGCAATGGATCAGAGTGGAATAAGCCCGTCCGCTTCATATTCACATACTTCTTTCAGGCATTCCGACAGGAACTATTTGTCTACAAGTAGAAATTTGATTCGGAGGAATGCCTATTTCTCAACCTTGCTTAGCAAGCATCCGTACATCATCACCTTGAGTTAAGAAATTATGACTAGGTAATGGGTTACGTAACTGTATCGTAACCATTTCACTATCATATGTTAAGGGTACATATTTATAATAGTGACATTATAGATAAGTAAAAATGTAGCATTACAGCGAGATAGTTTTACGGAATTTGAGACAACTTGGAATGTTTGCATTATCTGAAGATTGGGTTTGGGGGCACGTAGAGGTGTTTCTCCACGCAGAATTGCTGCCAGGACCGTGAGAGTTCAGAGCTAGAGTATTCAGAGGCAGAGTTGGCATATTCAGGTATATCGATCGTCAGTTGCGCTCACTTATTGGAGCTTCTGTTCAATGACAAAGGATTGAGTACACACATGATTAAGACACCCTTACCTGTTAGAAGGCAAAAAGACACTGATACAGATACGGATAAATTTTTTGCCTACCTGGCTTCACATGTGACGCGATTTACAACTGTTCAGCCCATTGCGACCATCTCGCAAGATCAATCCGCGCGTCTCGAACCTGGACCACTCCACAAATTACCATTTTGTGTATTCTCGCAAGCATGACGATCATTGCCTTGTGGACCTTTGGTATCGTGATATTGACTGCCTTATTCGCCGCTGTAACGGTGCTCTACGTGGCGCTGTTGTGCCTCAGCACCGCATGGATGATCGCTATAGCACGTGCCACTCCATCAACACCTTTCGATGAAGAGATCATTCACGATCTGAGCAATGCGCCCTGGCCCTCTTACACAATCCTGTGCCCTCTCTATCGCGAAAAGGCCGTGGTGCCACAATTTGTCGACGCTATGAAAGCACTGGATTATCCATCCGACTGTTTGCAGGTGCTGTTTCTAACAGAGGAAGACGACGAGGAGACACGCAAAGCTATTATCGCGCTCAATTTACCTGCACATTTCCAGGTCGTGACGGTGCCACAGGGAACGCCAAAGACGAAGCCACGGGCCTGCAATTATGGATTACAACAAGCGACAGGCGAGTATGTGGTGATTTTCGATGCTGAGGATATTCCCGATCCGCTGCAACTCAAGAAGTCCGTCCTGACCTTCGCATCTACGAATGTCAATGTGGCATGTGTACAGGCAAAGCTCAACTTTTACAATCCTATTCAGAACCTGCTCACCCGTTTCTTCACGATTGAGTACAGCCTCTGGTTTGATCTTATCCTACCAGGACTACAACGTCTCGGCTTCTCACTTCCATTGGGAGGCACCTCCAATCACTTCAGGATATCAGCCCTTAAAGCACTTGGAGGATGGGACGCCTTTAACGTGACGGAGGATTGTGATCTTGGTCTGAAGCTGGCAAAATATGGCTTCAGGACGATCATGCTAGACTCAACGACGTATGAGGAGGCTAATTCGCGCAAGCCTGAGCTGGATACGCCAACGTAGTCGATGGATTAAGGGGTACATGCAAACGGTACTGTTGTTTTCACTTGATCCTCTGAGTGCGCTCAAAAAGGGTAAGATTAAAGACTTGCTCTCATTACATCTCTTTGTCGGTGCTGGCTCTATCATCCTCCTGATCAATCCCGTCATGTGGGCAATGTTTGCGGCATATCTTATCTGGCGACCAGTCGATCTCTATCACCAGTTATTCCCCGGCCTGTACTCTATGCTGGTATGTTATGCTTCCTCGTCGGAAACTTCCTGCCCATCTATGTCAGCATGGTTGCATGCGTGAAGAGGGAACAATCAGTGCTTGTTAAGTGGTGCCTCCTCTTGCCCCTCTACTGGGTACTGGCAAGTGTCGCGGCGTTCCTGGCTGGTTATGAGCTAATCGTCAAGCCTCACCATTGGCATAAAACACAACACGGCCTCCACTTACAAGACAAGAGGAGTACCGACAAAGTAGCGGCTATCCAGAAAGCGGGAAAGCCACCCTTGCCGTGAAAGGCTTGCAACCGTTGGGAACGGTTACCGCATCGATACGTGCGATATCAACGATGCCCGTGCCTGCTGTGAATAAGGTGAGAGGAAAGAGACGTGTTAAGGCCCGTGATCCGTGGTTGCTGGCTACGATTGTGTTGGCGTGTGTGTGTGTAGTGTAGCGGCAACAGTGTACGTCTTTATCCATCACGACGCTTATTATATGCTGATTTACAGGTCCATATTCGTTTAGCAAGAAGTCTTTTTGATAGTCGGACGCCTGGATTTGCTCAACTTGGTTTAGTGTGGCTTCCACTACACCACCTATTTATTGTGCCTTTTGTTTGGAATGATTATCTAGGCGAACGGGATTGGCTGGTGCTATTCCTGCAATGATTGCGTATATAGTTGGAGCGCGGTTTACGTATGGAACAATAAGGCATTTCACTGGAAACGCATCGATAGCGGGAGTGGTTACCATTGGTTATATAACGAATTCCAACCTCCTGTATCTTCAAGCAACGCCAATGAGTGACACATTCTGCGTATGCTTCTTTTCAATTTCCTGTTATTATTTTGTTCGTTGGTTGCAGGAAGAAAAATTAACCTATTTCATCTTTACTGCTTCTAGCATTTGGTGTATTACGCTTGTTCGCTATGACGGTTGGGCTTTATCTATTGTAGTTTCCGTTATTCTTTTAATGGTATTTGTCCTTCGTAGATATCCATTACAAAAGAGTATCGGTTTATTATTAATGTATTCCATAATTGCTTTCACCGGTATTGCGTTATGGATGATATGGTGCCAGATTATTATAGGGAATTTTCTCTTCTTTCAAAGTGGCCAATATTTAAGTCAATCTCAACAGATTGAACTTCTTGGCAATAACATTTTGCCAACATATCATAATATCGTTGCTGATATTCGAACCTATCTTGCTGATGGATACGACAATACCGGAGTATCTATTTTCTCATGATTCCGTTTAGCATTGTGTCATTTATTTTTGCAAAAAGAATGAGAATAAACTATCTTGTTATTCTCGTTGCTTGTGTTCCTTTTGCATTCTATGTGCTGACACTCATTCTGGACAGTCTGTCATCTATGTCTGGGGGCATACTCGGAAAGCTTGTTGCTCCAACATCTCTATTCAATTCCAGATATGGTATCCAGATGTTGGTTCCTGTGCTACTTCTGTTCTCAGTAAGTATCTCTACGCTTACTACAAAATTAAAAGGCAGTGTTGCGCGAAATACCATATTATTTTGCTCTCTTCTTCTTATTCTAGGCCAGTCCTTCTACATCATCCATCTTACTCCTGTAACGTTTCAAGAGGGTATACAATCATGTGGATTTACCCTATCGTTTACGAAGAAAGAAAACATTTATTTTGAGGAACATTATGATACAGGCGGAATTCTCACTGACATGCACATTTCTGGCATCGACCCTAGAAACTTTGACACAAATCTTGCCCAATTAATTAATGAGAGTTCTGGTTCCCTATGGAAGGCAGCACTTATACATCCTGAACGATTTGTCCATTGGATTGCTTATAATCCCAATGATCCAGTTCATGATGGAGTAGCGCAGGCAATGATCACTCAGCATAATGCATTTCTTGCTCATTATAGATTAGTGTTGACGGGTACCGATGGATTAAAGATATATTTGTTAAAAACTGTAACTTCCATCCCTAACCGTCCATTACCACAAAGTTGGATAGCAGCAGAGCAATGGTGTAAAGGATTAAGCAACTAATGATGAAAAAACTCACTCGTTTCGCACTCGTCGGTGGCCTCAACACGGGCATTGACATTGCGGGTAATTAGCGCTTCTATCATGGCTGTTTCCTGCCAAAGATCTGTACCATCTTTTGGCGTATAACACGCTGGCCTGTTGTGTAGCGGCGGTCAATAGCTTTTTCCTGAATAAGTTCTGGACGTTTGCTGAGAAAACGCCAATTACCTGGAGACAGGTGAGTAAGTTCGCTCTTGTGGCGTTTGGAGGGATGATTCTGAACGATGTCGTGCTCAGTCTCTTCTCGGCTGCGCTACCTCAACTGGCCTATGGTAGTGCTCTGAATACGTTAACACTCAAGATTGCCGTCGCATTGGCGTGTATGATGCTCACCTTTGCTGCAATGAGTCTGCTCGTCTTCGCACGAAAAGAGCGCAAAATAGCTATTCCACAAGGACAACTCAGGGGACGCTTCAACCGTAGCATCTCCATCGTTTTGCCCGCGTATAACGAGGAAGCCAATATCGGATTGACTGTCAAGAATGCTATCGATTACCTCTCTACAGCGGTAGCTGATTACGAGATCATTGTGGTCAACGATGGCAGCAAGGATAACACCAGGGAGGTTGTAGCACCTGACACAGGTATTTCCGAGGGTGAGACTCATCAATCATCCCGTCAATCGTGGTTGTGGCGCGGCGCTCGTAACGGGCTTCAAGGCGGCAACCAAAGAGTTCAGTTTCTATATGGACGCCGATGGACAATTTGATATCACAGATATTTCCCGCTTGCTTCCTTATACTTCAGAATATGATGGCGTCTTTGGCTATCGGTCTAATCGCCAGGACGTATGGATGAGGAAACTAAATGCCTGGGGATGGAACCGCGTGGTGCGTTTTTTCTTTCATATTTCAATCAAGGATGTGGATTGTGCCTTTAAGCTGTTCAAAACCGAATACTTCCATAAAGTCCAGCTGGAAGCCAGAGGTGCAATGCTGCTGACCGAGCTGGTTTTTAAGTTTGACAGGGCTGGCTACACCTTTACCGAGGTACCTGTACGTCACTTCCCCCGTGTGGCTGGTAAAGGGACAGGCGCAAACCTTGCTGTAATCATATATGCCTTCGTTGAAATGTTCGGATGCGCATCAAGGTGGAGTCAGGACGAGCAAAATGTGTAGCTACCTGTGTGCTTTGAAATGATCCGCTATAAGTTTTATCCAGTAAAGTCAGCAATCAATGGCAGATGGTCGCTACCTTCCCCGATATACTCCACATCATCTTTAGTTACTACTGATGAGGATGAGAGATCGGCAGCCAACTTTGGGCTGGCAAAGATGAAGTCGACGCGCCCAGCTGGTAGAGGAACCGGCCACGTAAAGCCTGCTTGACCAGGATTTGTAGCACGAAAACAGTCTACATATCCTGCCTGCTTCAGCAAATGAAAACCACCCCGTGGAGCATAAAGAAAACTGAGTTCATCGATCAGCGCACAGAGTATCTTGCTCCTGGGGACCGCTTCTAAAAGAGGCTTTGCAACACGTAAAGCTGGAGGCAAAACGAAGTTGAGGTCTGGAGGCTGAATGGAGGGATCTGGTTTCAATTGGAAATAAAGACTCTGGGTCAGTGGTATAGCGTAAAAAAGAGCTTCCTTTCAATTGCTCGCGCGGTGCAATTGAATTGAAGTCGCCCAGCAAGAGATGTTTTGCTCCTCGTTTTTGCTTCATGATAGAAAGTATCTCACGAACTTCTAACCGTCTTTTATGATTAGCTAGCCAGAACTTACTAAAAGCTGCCGTTAAATGGGTTATGAAAACGATAAGAGGCGACCCATCACGCTCCTCTACACATACCTCTAGCAGTGGTTGTTTCGTAATGATTGAGCTTGCATGTGTCCTGGTATAAATGATAGGTAAACGGCTCAAAATAGCTCCTTGCCATCCCTCTTCATCCTGAGCGCGTCCACTCAAACGATATTGCATACCAAGATTGTTTGCCAGTTCCTCAACAACATGTTCATCGATAGCTTCGACGAGTCCAACGATATCAGGATTACACGTCCCAATGATTTTTGTTAATGGATCGACACGGTGAGTGCCACCGATTAATATATTATATGAAAGTACACGAATCATTATGCTCAACCTCACTAAAGGAAATACCTTGATGATAGTTATACTCCTAATTATCTCTCTGTACAAGAGCGTGATTTTGTCCTGGCCTATAGCACCTTTTTCTACTAAGCAATATACATCTCCGAAATTGGAGTATGGTGGTCCGAATGTTTGGACTCATTTTCCTTGCAATTCGCAATTGGTGTTAGTATCCTCTTCCAAATTCCGCTTTTGAAAGCGGAAATGCAGATAGGTGGTATGATATGAGCATTATCTACGGCGACAAAATAGCGCAGGTAGTGCAACTCTATCTTCTGATCATTCATATGCTAGTGAGATAGCGTATCTGTCATATATTTGCACATATCCTCATTCTAATACTATAGTCAAAGAAAGAAACACGCAGGGAGGAGAACTATGAGCACAATACAGAAGACCTTTCTTATTACTGGAGTCAGTTCCGGCTTCGGACGAGCTTTTGCTGTAGAAGCACTGCATGCAGGCCACCACGTCATCGGGACCTTACGGAGGCCAGAAGATGCAGCCGCTTACGAGGCACTTGATAAGGCAAATGCAGTCGCGAAGCTTATCGAGCTGACCGACGAGGAGGCCATCGCTGCGATGGTCCGCGAGGTTGAGCGCCAATATGGACCAATCGATATCCTCATCGCCAATGCTGGCTACGGACATGAGGGATTGTTCGAGGAGTCGAGCATGAGCGAGCTTCGGAAACAGTTTGAGGTCAACGTCTTCGGAACCGTCGCGCTCATTAAAGCGGTCCTGCCCGGAATGCGCGTGCGCCGCACTGGTCATATCCTCGCCATCACCTCCATTGGTGGCCTGACGACCTCGCCCGGATTATCCTTCTATCACGGCAGCAAGTATGCCCTCGAAGGCATCCTGGAGTCCCTGGGCAAGGAAGTGGCCCACCTCGGCATTCACGTCACCGCCGTCGAGCCTGGACCATTTCGCACCGACTGGTCCGGTCGCTCCATGAGCCACAGTGAACGCTCAATCTCTGACTACGACGAGGTATACGAGCCGATACGCGAGGCAAGGCGTCGCAACAACGGGCACCAGCCCGGCGACCCGGAAAGGGCAGCGACGGCCCTGCTGCGCGTGATCAATGACGAGAACCCGCCCAGGCATCTCGTCTTAGGCTCTGCTGCCTTGAACGCGCTTGCTGCCAGTCGTGCGGCCTTTGATGCCGACGTGACACGCTGGGAGGATCTCACCCGCTCAACCGACTTTCCCGAAAATCGTTAGCACAGCTAACCGAACAAGGGTGCCCGGCGAGTCCGGCAAAATGCAGGTGACCGTCGTAACCACCTCTGGTGGTTGACGCCGATCTCCTACGTTTCACCGTAAACTTGATCCCGCTTTTTGCGATACCAGATGCTGAGGCCCAGGCTCCTGGTCTCTCGATGCTCAGATCGTAATCCCAGCCAATCCATGCATGCCCAGCGTCAAGGAGAGTTCACCTCCATGATGCAGATCGTGCTCAATGAGATGCCAGATCACCCACTGGCGTGTATAGGTTTGATCTTCTCCATTCTCATCCGTATCGTGAACAATTCCTGCCAGATCGGCAATGGTCCAGTGGCTTCAAGGCATCCTGAATGACTTGCCAGGTAGCTTCCAATCCATTGACCAGTTCGGCAGCGGAACGGGCAGGTTGACTCGCCAGAGAGACCAGATGTTCATCGCCCTTTTCCAGCGTATAATAAAGCCAGCCAGCACGCGCTCCGATGATATGGCTTGCCAGATCGCCGATCGAACGCAGATGCGGTGCGCTACGCAGGGACAGTTGATCGGGTGACAGCGGCTCAATAGCCTTGATAAGCAGTTCCTGATAGGTATCCCAGCCTTTATACAAAGGGAGAAGAGAAATTGGTTGTTCAGCCATAGACTATGTTCCTTTCAGCTTCTTTTCTCACAGACTACCACGTAAAGCGGTGAAAAGATGCCCTGATATCAAGGGTGCAGTTCATTTTTTGGCGTGGGGCCGTGGGCGTCGTAAATGCGGCCCCACGCCAAAAATTGAACTGCACCCGCTCTAACCCTTGCAATTCCCAAACCAATCAGGTATGCTCTCTCAAAGAAGGATATTCTTCTCCCGAGTCATTCTCGCCCCACCATCAGCAGGAAATCGTTCATGACACCCACTACCTCTTCCCAATTCAACCTCACCTTCTCTTCCACGCTCAGAGAACAGACAAATCGCATCACCGAAAAAACCATGCACATATCGGGAATGCAGGAATGTCAGGAATAGAGGAATGTCGGGGAAGATAGAAAGACAGGAATGCGGAAATGCCGAAAACTCAAAAAAAACCTAGACGAAATGTACCAACTCTTGCCACTCCGCCCCAATTCGGATAGACTAAGGATGGGAGGAAGCGCTACTTACAACAAGCCGCCTCTATATAAGGAGAATGAATAGTGTATGCCTGATGTGTCTAATGTGTCTGCCGATTTAAAGGTCATAAGTACGTTCCCATTTTCGGCGGAAGCACGTGCAACGCTGCGCGAAGCTGCTGGTAAAGACGTGTTGTGTATCACCAATACCGACGAGCTATTATCCAGGCTACGTGAGGCAGAAGTACTTTGTTCCTATTGGATACCCAACGACTGGCGCATCTTAGCCCCTCGCTTGCGCTGGCTACAATACTCAAGCGGAGGCGTCGATGAACTGCTCCCAACTGGTATCCTGGATGCTGATAGTGGAGTCATCGTCACGACCGCAGCAGGTATTTATGCCAATACGATCAGCGAATATGTCTTTGGCAGCATGTTGATGTTCAATCGCACCTGGCCCGAAATGATCCGCCTGCAAGATCGTCACGTCTGGCCCCGCAGCGCCCACTGGTATAATCTAGGTGGGCGTGAACTGGGGGATCAGACGTTGGGCATCATTGGCCTGGGCAATATTGGACGTAGAATTGCACAACTGGGCAAAGCCTTTGGCATGCATGTGCTGGCAACACGTCGCACATTGCCTTCACATTCTCAGCAGGCCGACGATCCCGATGTAGATCAGTACTATCCGCTGGAACGCCTGCATGAGATGCTGCATGAAGTGCGATTACGTTGTGCTCTGTGTGCCCCTCACGAAGGAAACGGAACATCTCATCGGCGAGGCAGAATTGCGTGCGATGCGCCCCCATGCCTACTTGATCAACGTAGCGCGTGGGCAGATTGTGGACGAACAGGCATTGATCCGCGCATTGCAGTCCGGCTGGATCGCAGGCGCTGGCCTCGACGTTGTAGAGAAAGAACCATTGGCCGCCACCAGCCCGCTCTACACGTTGCCAAATGTCATTCTGACGCCGCATATCTCAGGCTTGAGCGTCCATTACGATAACGCCTGCTGGCGCTCTTCGCCGACAATCTGCGGCGGTATCGCACCGGGGAACCGCTGCGCAATCGCTATGATCCCGAACGCGGGTATTAATTATTTACCCTTGAAGGGAGATGCCTTGTTCAAAGAGAGGGGTACAACATGAGTATAGAACTGGGTCCAATCTGGCTATTGGGAGCTGATGCTGTTGGTCGGCCTGGCCAGCGGCGTTTCCGACTCTTTGTGCAGAGTGCACGTGGCTCCGCCATTCTGTGGATGGAAAAAGAGCAATTGAACAGCCTTTCGCTCTCCTTGGATAGCGTCCTGGCCCATCTTACTGAGGGGCAGGTTCTGCGTATCGAAGCACGCTCAGGTGAACAACCACAACCTGGCAAGATGCCCGCCGATTTTCCCAGCATTCCTACCTATGAGTTACAGGTGGGACAACTGAAGCTGGGGTATGATGAGGACAGAGATGTTTTTCTGCTCAGCGCAACCCCCCTGGAGCTTGAAATGGAAGGTGGAGCAAGAACCAGCAGTCGACCCTACGCGAGGAGGAAGCCGTCTCGTTCCTTTTCACTCAGCAGCGATGCACAGGAGCTTTCGATCGTCCATCTCTGCCGTTGTTTCGGCGGGACGTCCGCTCTGCCCGCTCTGTCATGCCCCGCTCGATGGTGGGCCGCATGCCTGCATCAAGCAGAATGGGCATCGTGAAATTTTGCAGATCGAGGAAGAAGAGGACGAAGACGAATAGAAAGGGCGCGATCTCTCGCGCCTTTCCCCGATCTGTTAGAGACACCTGAGGCGGGATATATGCAGAGCAAAACAGCCCACTCGCTTCTCTATTTTCTCCTGTTCTTCTCACTCAATACAAATGTATTTATTTGCCTTTTGAAGATAGGTCTCTTCATTCGCCTCGATCATGAGCTTATGGAGCACAACGATATCGGCATCAGGCAGACACTCAACCGGTTGCAGACATAGGCGCATGGTCGCGCGACCATTCTCGATTACCTGGACATAGCCTTTACTCTTTGGTACGCGGTATACACGTTGTGGCTCATTAGGACTGGGGATCTCCAGATAGCCCTGCCATAGAAGCTGGCGTAGCTGCTCAGGTGTCAGTATATCGCGCAGAAGATCAGCTGCTCGTCGCTCAGCACGCGACCATCCCTTAAAGTATGGTTGAAAGAGCAACCATACGATCGGTGAGATAGCGAGAGCGATGACGATCCAACACAGGGCGGTAAGCACCTGAGAGATCAGACTCATCCGCCAACAACTCTCGGTACCATGACTATCTGTTCTGCCGTAGCGTCAAATTGATCGATGCGTTGTAGTGGTTTGCCTGTTTCAACGCGAAATGCAGTTGCGCCTTTCGCACGCTCTTGCGCAAAAATACGCTCTGCCTCACGAACTGCCGCCATCGCCTCTACGTCACCTGACTGAGCTTTCTGCCCATCCCAGGTCATACGATCATCTCCACGCCGTGACATTACTCGTAACATTCCCACGGTCGTTCCTCCTTCGTAGTTACGCCATTTTTAGTGGTCAACGAACATGTATGGGGCTTCCATCATGGTTGCCCGGTTACAAAACAACGAACTACATGGTTTATCCTTAGTAGAATACACGTTTGCTCTGGTTGAGTGTTTCACTCTACTGGTTGATGCTGGCTCCTTTCGGTGCTAGCCTACACACTTCAGGTGTTTTTTGGTATCACTACTATTGTACGTAGACTTGCGCCGATAGTCAATGGTTGATATCATTTTGAACAGGGAAAACATGCACTATCGATGTATAGACAAGATATGAATCAGTTTGTCGTGTGTAACTTTGTTCCGCATTCAGCGCAAAAACGGGCTGAACTCTCCACCGGCGCTGAACAGCTTGGGACAAAAAAGATCGGGGAACGGCAACTTTGTACCACAATCCTGGCAAAACTTGCCCGGCGCTCCCATATGCCTGCAGTTGGGACAGGCCATCGTCTGTGGATAACCCGGCGTACTCATGCCGATGAGTGCCGCAGGCTGCACCTGTGCTGCACCAGCCTGTCCTGAGATAACGTGGTTGCTTGTGCAGGTTGCCTTAACATATCGGGTGTAGCAGCCGAAGGAATATCGCTAACATTGAATTGTGGCGCTTCATAACTCTGCTCGATCTGTCCACGCTGTGCATCGATATTCAATTGATGCTGAGACCTGCGCCGCATCCGCCTTGAGGTCAGGTGCACATCTGTTACAGAGATTGAGCGTCGTATTAAAGCAGCGCACACAGACAGTTAGTTTGACACTTCGGACAATTATGGAATTGATGCTGGATGCCCGCCCAGGATTTTTGTAGTGCCTCCGCCTGTTCCTTGTGCCACTGCGATCCATACATTTGCTCACCTGCCTGTGCCGCCCGCCCCAAGAAGCCACCCAGCATGCCAACCCCAATATCCATAATATTGGTCGCCGTAGCAACATTAGAGCGGATCGGCGTCGTATCGACCTGCCAGTTGCAGATGCTGGCACACAAAACGAAATGCAAAATAACCCTGCGACTGGTTACTATAATCCTGATAAATGTCAGGAACCTGATAATATTCTGCTCATTCTAAGTCATCTCCCCCTGCCGTGCAGCTTATCAACCGCATGCCCCTACAATGTGTGCCCGGATGCTATCAGTCGCAACAACGGATGATGCCGTTGCTAATGGCAATGTGCCTTAACCACGGCGACGGCGACGGTACCCGGACCAGTATGGGTACCCAGGGCCGCCCCGAGCTTGTAGCGTGGAATTTCTCCCGTGTAAGTCTCCTTCAGAGCCTCTGCGAGTTGTTGCCCGATCTCCTCATTCGACTCCGCGATAGAAA
The DNA here is from genome assembly GCA_963731415.1 of uncultured Chloroflexia bacterium. Lineage (GTDB taxonomy): Bacteria > Chloroflexota > Ktedonobacteria > Ktedonobacterales > Ktedonobacteraceae > JACDAE01. Next base: position 202,157 of record CAVSVN010000003.1, on the reverse strand, counting down.
CCGCCTCGATCGGAGCCATATCGCAATGAGTTGGGCGATCCGTGCAAAGGCTTTGCTGCGTGTACGTGGACGCTCTACAGGCACGACCGCACCATCCTTGAGCGAGATGATAGGTTTGACGCTAAGCATATTGCCAAGCAGCGCACTGGCCCCGCCAATGCGTCCTCCGCGCCTGACATATTCCAGCGTATCCAGCACCGCAAGAATAGTGTACGCGCAAGTTCATCCAGCACATGAGCCTTAATCTCTTCCAGGGACAATCCCTCACGGGCCTCCCGCGCCGCCATGAAAAACCGCACGCGACATGCCCGCGCTAATCGTCAGTGAATCAATGACCTCGATGGGTACTTTTTTCAGGTCGTCTGGTAGCGACTCGCTGGCAGTACGCGCAGACTGATAGGTGCCGCTCAAATGCGAAGAGAGATGAATCGAGAGAATGCCATCCGCACCCTCCTCGATCAGGCGTGTATATGCCTCTTGAAACTTCGCCGGTGATGGCTGCGAGGTGGTTGGAAGGATCTTTATTGGTCCTGCAATTTTCGATAGAAAAGCCAGGTTATCCAGCTCGATGCCATCAAGATAGGCATCATCGCCAAAGAAAACGGTGAGCGGCACAACGGTAATCCCGCCGCCTCTGCCTGCTCCGTTGGAATATCGACGGTGCTGTCGGTAACGATACGAACGGTCATAAAAAAAATCTCCTGCACAAATATGTAATATATAGCAATTATTCCGCCGAAATGATATAGGCGTAATAGGGCTGTCCCCCATTGACGAGCTCAATCTCAAGGTGCGAATAGCGCTCTTTGATACGCCGGGTTATCTGCTGGCGCATCTTGCTCCAGCGATATCTTCACCATAATAAAGGGTGACAATTTCATGGCTGCCGATATCCATACGTTGCAGAGTATCACGCATGACCTGTTCGATATTCTGACTTGCAACCACCAGATTTCCGTTCAAGACGCCGATAAAATCGCCTTCGCGCACCTGGAGGTCGCCCAACTCGACTGTGCGCACGGCCTTTGTAATTTCGGCAGTATCGATCTGCTGAATGGCTTCGGTCATCGTCTCACAATTATGCTCTGAAGTCCGCCCCGAAATTAAAGCTGGCGAGCGCCGCGATCCCCTGTGGCATCGTCTTACTGGGAACGATATACACCTCTTTTTGTGTTAGCCCCGTGACCTGTTGGGCGCTCATAATCACATTTTTGTTATTCGGTAAGATAATGACCCTGTTGGATGGCACCGCCTCAACCGCGTTGAGCAGCTCTTCAGTGCTGGGATTCATCGTCTGGCCGCCTGAAACCAGCGCATTGACGCCCAAGCCCTGGAAGACCTGCTCGAAGCCAGCACCTGAGACAACCGCGATGGTCGCGATCTCTAACTGAGGCTGTTCCTCTTGCGCGTGTTCAGCGTTACTTTCCGCTTCATAGGTCAGGCTCTGCTCCTGCAAATTTTCGATATTAATATCGAGCAAACTACCCAGGCCAACGCCATAATCCAAAATTTTGCCGGGAGTGGAGGTATGAGTGTGGACTTTGAGCATTTTCTCATCGCCCGCGACGACCGTAGAGACGCCGCCCATGTCGATAATCGTCTGGCGGATAGCCTCGACGTCCAGTTTCTCACCACGTAGCAGAAAGACCACCTCGTAGCCAAACTCCTCTTCGACACTGACGCGCCCCTTTTTGATGTGCGTCTCTGGCTTCTCCAGTGTCCCAGTAGAGGTTCTATTCGCTTCCCGTCGACGTTGTCGACTCAGAGCCGCTTTCACCATGCATATAGCGCCACATGCCTTCCATAAGAGTACTGAAGCCCTGACCGCCTGCATCGACCACACCAGCCTGTTTAAGCGTGGGGAGCAATTCGGGAGTATGAGCAACGGCCTGGCGTGTCGCGTTCACCACCTCGCGCATCAGGCCACCGATATCATCGCCATGTTCGGCGCTCTTCTTAGCCGCCACAGCAGCCTCGCGCACCACGGTCAAAATCGTCCCTTCGACGGGTTTAATCACGGCCCGATAAGCCAGGCGCTGCGCCTCATCGAAGGCTACAGCGAGATCCGCAGCGTTAAAGGTAGCCTTTTTATCAAGACCCTGTGCCAGACCACGGAGCGTCTGTGAAAGGATCACCCCTGAGTTGCCGCGTGCTCCCAGTAGAGCGTCATGAGCAACCTTTGCGGCAATGATGCCGGCTGAAGTCTCAGTTGCTCGTGTCAAGATTGCGGATAGCGGATTTCATAGTCGCGGACATGTTGGAGCCTGTATCCCCATCGGGAACGGGGAAGACATTGAGCGCATTAATTTCGTCACGATGTTTTTCTAACCACGCCGCCCCTGCCAGGATCGCTTTTTTGAGATCCTGACCATCGAAGACGCTCACTCGTCGTGGCCGTGGTCGTGACGGAGTGCGCGGTGCTTGTTCCTGCATAGCGTCTGTGCTACCTCTTAATTTTCTCCTGCCTGTCCTGCGATGCCGGGCCATGAAGAAGCCCCTGCACGTTGATGTTCACCTGAGCGACAGGGATGCCTAATTGTTTCTCGACAGAAAACTTGACACTACTCATGATGTTATGGGCAATTTCAGAGATGCGTAGCCCATATTCCAGTGCGACATAAATATCGATAACCAGTTGATTATCGACGACATTGGCTCGTACACCCTGGCTGGCATGTGCAGGCGAAAGAATGACCGCCTGCCCATTGCGCAAGTCGTGGTGCCGCAATGCCCAGAACGCCATAACACTCGCTGGTTGCTTGTAGTACAAGAGTGTGAATGGCGTGTGGGAGAACCTCAATTTTACCAAGTGGATGTGTATAAGAGCCGGGACGCGGTTGCGTAGCAGATGTTTTTGACCGCTGCATACATCTTCTCTCTTGCCAAATTTCCCAATATCGGGTATACTCGCATAACGTATTCGGGTTCCCAATCAGTGCACGCGTTGTATTGATGCAGTATATCAGAGGCCCCGATGATAATCAAGTAAACAGAACGGAATTGATCTACCCTACACTTTACCGGGAAAGTGGTGTGGTGCTGGCCTCTACCTTGCATCCGAGGTCCGTGTATTGATGAAATATGGTAGAATATAATATCCGTTGTTAATTTAGGGAGGAGAAAGTCATGGCAGCAGGTCGTTGTGATATCTGCGAGCGCAAGCCAATGTATGGCAATCATGTGCCATTTTCGCAGCACCGCACACGCCGTCGCTTTGTGCTGAATGTGCATCGTCGTCGTCTCGAGATCAACGGGACCACGAAAACGGTGAACATCTGCACCCGTTGTTTGCGAACATTGAGCAAATTGCCAAAGGTGCGCAAGTAATATTCAGAATCTGGTATACATAAAGAGGATGCCTGCGAGGGTCACTATTTCCATCTTTGGAAGGAGTGCTCCTCGTAGACATCCTCTTTTTGTCTGTCTGTCCTATCTTCGCTTTTTTCAGCGCTCCGCAACTTTATTCCCGCTGAACAGTCTCAGCGCACACCAGGCAGTTGAATATGAAACGTCGAACCTTCACCCGCGATACCCTTACTCTCGATCCAGATCTTCCCACCCATTGCTTCAATCAAACGGCGCGAGATGTAGAGACCCAGACCAGAACCACGTACAGGACTATTGACATCGCTCTCCAGGCGTACGAAACGCTGGAACAAGCTGACCCTGATCCTGTGGCTGCAATTCCCTTGCCCTTGTCCGAAATGCTGATCACTACCCATGGCTCATTCTGATCTGTCATCGCATACGCACTAAAGGCAAGAGGCGTTTGCTGGAAGTGAGTACTTTAGAGCATTGACGCTGATATTCATCAACACCTGGCGTAGACGCGGAGGATCAGCCAGCGCAAACAGGCGTGGCTGAATATGAATGTACACCTCACGTTGCTCCTGTGTCATCTGCGGCTCGATCAGCACCAGAATGCTCTCGATCGTCTCTTGCACGAGACACGCTTAAGCAAGGCTGGCTTTATTCCAGCCTCTACCTCTAAACGACTGGCATCCATCACATTACCTAATAGCACAACCAGTTCTTCACAGCCACGACGAGCCTTCTGCAGGAAGTCGCGCCTCTGCTCTCCTGGCAACTGCTCATCGAATTGAGCCAGCAATTCGATATAACCCTGTACGGCTGTCAGCGGCGTACGTAGTTCGTGTGATGCCGTTACCATAAATTGATCCTTCAACTGATCCAGCTCTTGCAGACGCTGATGAGCGGTTTGCAGATCCTGGTAAAGTTGCGCATTGATAAAAGGTACCGCCGCCTGCTCGACGAAATCTTGCGTCTGCGGCAGGTCAGCGGAAGTGAAAGGCCGCTTTTCGATAATACCGGGTGGCTGAGAACGAGCAAAGATCAGCAGGCCGATAGGCTCACCATTCGCAACGATGGGCGCGAGAATGACCGTCTGGATATAGTACTGCGCCAGGCGTACACGCAAAGAAGGTGTGTTATAGGAGTCTGTAGTGTGCAACGAAGACAACTTCGCACTTCCATGTTTTGTGTACTGCTGGTTTCGGCAATGCCAGAAATGGCAATCCCTGCTTCTGCGTTAGCTCCTGCCACTGGAATATGCAGCAAAACGGGTTGCAAGGCATGGAGCGCCTGTGCCTCGTACTCATAGCTATGAATTAAAGGCCATTCATCCAATGGTAAGGGAGCATCCAGGTCGCGCATATAGGCTGCAAGAGGCTTCAGATGCCTCTCATCATGTGCTCTATATAAGAAGGCATAATCGGCATGCAGGATATTTGCACCCTCTTTACAGATGACCAGGCCAATCTCAGCGGGCTCGACCACAGCGGCATTCAGCCGTGTTGCAATCGTCGCCATTGCACGTGAGAACTCCTCGTGCTCCCGTGCTTCTTTATAAAGACGTGCATGCTCAATGACCGCTGTTACCTGCTCAGTATACTTCGTCACCAACGAAATATCATGACGGCTCAGATTAACTTTGCCTCTGCGCATTACACCCAGACTACCCAGCATACGCCCCTGATATGTCAATGGCAGGAAAACCATCTCGCTAACCGCTGCTCCTGACACCAGAGACGTACTTCAGGTGGCACAAGATGTTGATCCTCCCAACTGACCTCTTGCACCTTGTCACTGCATGCAAGTTGTTCCAGGGAATTATCGCCTTGAAAACTCCAGTGTTGTCTTTCCGTACCCGGCCTTGTTGCTGTATAGACCTGAATCTGAGGGATTGTTCTGCTGGGTGCTGACTCTCGATGAGCAGGAGCATGGCAGCATCAAAGTTCAGTTCATCGTCACCATGCTCACAATACACTCGCGCAAATGTTCCTCACTAAGAATCTCTGTGAGTTGCGTCATCATACGACGCAGATGTTCGGATTCCTGATGACGTTGTTCTCGCTCCTGCAAAAACACTTCGTTCTCATGACTTGCCAGAATATAACGGGCTGACATCAGCATCCCTACTACCGCCGTAAGCATAACAAGGCCCGTCTGAGCTGTCAGATCATGGCGCACAATCTCACCATAAACAGTCAACACAAGCAAAAGTGTCAGAGGGAGATGAACCAGCAATGTGAAGATACGTCGCTGAAAAAAGTTTAGCCTGATGTCCGGTTGTAAAGGAGATGATCCGTTGCTGATCGCGACCCTGGGGCAGTGCTCACCATCTCTGTATACTTCTTACGGGCCAGGGCTGCATATTGATACAGGCCAGAAAGACCAATCAACAAGTAACTTACGTAACGGAAAGGTTCAACCAGAAACATACCTGGTTGATAGATTTTGAAGATATTGGTATATCCAAACGCCAGATCACTAAAAACAGTGAGCAGCAGAGCACCACCAAAAAGTAAGATCGCCGGGAGAGTATGCGCTGACTTCGACGCAGGAAAAATAAAATAACCGTCAGAGCAAGTAAAATATCCCAGCTAAAATAGCCCAGGACAGCTACTAACTGCCAGATTGATACAGCAGAATTGGCATGCTGTACTTGTAAAAGAAAGGCCGGGCCGACCACAAAGAACCACCAGACACCCAGAAGACTCAGCGTAGAGGTCAAAATATCAAGCCACATACGTATACGAAAGCGTATAGGTGGAAGGCATGAGCAAAATTGCTATGAAGGACAACGGATAGAACAGGTTAAAAAAAATATCGGCGAACCTCGGAAATACTTCAGTTCCCTGGAACAAGAGGAGACTGGAGATAATTCGGCCACAAAAATTGGCTGATAGCGCCAACCCGATCAGCAACCATGCGAGTTGATGTTGACGTTCCAGGTGCACAGGTCCATAGCTGGGCCATATAGACTGTCCGAAACGCCCATAAAGCACCCAGAAATGCCGATACGCCATACGTAATTTGAGTGAAGACAGCAGTATTCTCATCACTACCAACACGAAATGCTATCCAGAATACGCTGAGGGTAAGAATACTGATTGTTAATGCTATTGCAATGTAATTGTCGCGTGCAGGCCGCTCTAGATAAGCATGAGTTAACTTGTTGGCAGTAATAGACCGCATGGAGATTTTACTCACTTACGGATGATCGTGAAAGCATATACCTGACACTCAGCGCTATTAATAGGCCATATACTCATTTTATGCCTATACCTTCCTACGCACCAGCTCTAAATACCAGAACGGTTGTCGTTTGCGCAAAAACGGCTTACCTCGCACTGCATTGCCGGGAATACTATCATAGATATCATAGGCCAGCTCACCAGTGAGGGAACCAGCCATATTGCCAGGACTGTACTCCAACATACGTGTAGTGCGCCGTCCAGTACGCTGCTCGCGTGTGTCGATGGTCATCATCATCAAACCCAGTTCATCCTCCTCGGCAACCACTTCTGATAATGGAGAGTTTCCACTAGTAGGAGAATAGATACCGCTCAGACCCATTGGGACTCAGTCCGCCTTGACTCCCTCGCCAGTTCGCTACTGCCAGGTATACATTATGCTCAGCCGCTCGTATACGCCAGATGATTATGATGCAAAGCATCAAACTCATCGCCATCTACCTGATTAACATTTTTGATATGCGATGGAGCCAGTCCGAGAGGAGAGGGAAAATCCAGAAATGCAGGCGCACAGACCAGATCCGCTCCCTTAGCCAGCCAGCACGCGCAATGTTTCAGGGAAGAGTACATCATAGCCCGTTGCCAACCCGATACGTCCCGTTGGAGTATCAAAGGTTTGCAGGCCGAGATTACCAGGGTTGCCCATAATTTATCAAGCGGAGTAAGATGCAACTTGCGATAGATACCATAAATGCCTTCAGGATCGATAAGCAACACGGTATTGTAATAGGCATCCTCTAAGCGTTCGGCAACGCCAACAACCATGCTGATTTGTAGCTCATCGGCGAGCGCAACCAGCACATCTGTCTCTGGCCCCGGCACAGTAATCGCTCCCTGCCGAAAATGCATGGCGATTGCCTCTGCAGAAAGTATACCGGTTTCAGATGTGGAAGCGGCCCGGGTAGAAGCAATTCCGGCAAAACGAGTACATCCGGGCGTGCAGGCTCATTATCTGCGTATAGCTGTCACGCATCATGTCAGACAACAATTGCAGAATCTCCTTCACTCGACTGCATAGGAAACTCCTGCATGTCCATCTGTACAATACCTGCACAGGAAAGCTGGCCCTCAGGCAACTCGCCAAGCTCGTACAGCCCGTGATAGCGTAACGGTTCCCATAGATAGGTATTCTGCACCAGAGTTGTGTATGCAGTCGGCACGCGATCAGCCAGGCGATCCCCACCGTGATAGGAGACTAGTCTCCCCAACGCTTGTCGCGCGAGCGCTCCAGATCAATCTCACCATAGACAATACCTTCACCATCATCCCGATATGACTGTATCGATCCATCCGGATTTAGGATGCAACTACCCCCGGTGAACTGCACGCCACGTTCATTGCCATAGCGATTAGCGGCAACAATGTAGATACCATTTTCAAAAGCACGGGTCATCCACCAGGAACTGGGGCATTTCTCGTCGAGCCAGTTTGTCGGGAAGAGCAGCACATCCACATCTTGCAATGCTGGAATGCGAGCCGCCTCAAAATACATTGCATCCATGCAGATCAGCGCACTCAAGCGACCAAGCGGTGTATCCCAGACGGGAATACCCAGATCGCCATCGCGTGCCCAGCGTGGCTCAGAGATATAGGAATGAATTTTGCGGTAGGTTCCGATCATACCTTCTGGTCCCAGTAGAACCATACTATTGTAATAGACATCCGTTTCTGGATCGACTTCTGGCAGTCCCATAGCGATGAAGCAACCATAACGGGTTGCCAGAGCTTGAAAACGCTCGGTGGTAGGACCGGGCAGTGGCTCTGTATAGGGCGCGATCTCCATACGAGAAGCCCAGCAATAGCCAGTTGTTGCCATTTCGGGCAACACAATCAGACGTGCATCATGTTGGGCCGCCTCTTCAGTTAACTGGAGAAGACTCCGCACATTCTTTTCCTTCTCGCCCAGAGTAGGTTCGTACTGGACAGCTGCCACGCGGTACCTGGAGAGGGATGGTATGCGAGTGCTCAATTCAAACTCCTGATAAATACCACCTGAAATTTACTGGTCATATTATAACATCTTTCTATCTCATAGCTAGCCACTTTTCCCCTTTACCATAGTACTTTGCGGATATTGTGAGCTCCATATGCAACATTTTGCCGAAGGGGTGCATTTCCTCTTTTTTACGGGCATAAAAACATTTCCTTTCTTGTTATCTATGGTACAATGACAAAAATAAAAACTGGTGACGAGGTGAGATCTGGTACCAGGCGCAAAACATCTTGACGTGGCATAGTCATGCATGTACAATCATGCTTGCATTGTAAACACTTTTTTGTTGGACGAGGCATCGCTCATCTCGTTCGGAATTCGCAACTCAACGCTAAAGAGTTCTAGCGGTTGATATCTCTTCAGGAGTAACAATGAAACAAGGAATCCATCCAAATTATGTAGAATCCACAGTTAGCTGCGCCTGTGGAAATAGCTTTCAAACGCTAAGCGTGAAACCTGTGCTCAAGGTTGATGTCTGTTCAAAATGTCACCCCTTCTTCACTGGTCAGCAGCGTATTCTCGACTCAGCTGGTCGTGTGGACCGTTTCCGCAAACGCTTTAACCTGAAGGATGAGTAGCATTGCGGCGTATACTAGAGGGATAAAGGGCACCAATAGGGAACCCTTTATCCCTTTTTATTGCTAGCATACTGGGGGTGAGTTCTGGTCAACGCAAGACAGCAAACAATCCTATTTTTGATTGCTGATACAGGTGCCGGGCATCGAAGTGCCGCGAATGCAATCAGCAACGCCATCAAAATCATTTCACAAAAGCAGCAGGAAGAATGGCTTCAATCAGTGAAGTCCATCGTCTGAAATAGGTGTTCAGGCGTATAAGGCTGAGGATACAGCACGCCTGCAATATGCACCTGCAAACTATCGTATCGAGATCGTCGACGTATTTGAGGAGTATAGCCACTTTCCCTTGCGTGAAGCTGCAAAGCTCTATGGGCCAACTATTCGCTACAACCCGAAGTTGTATGGAGAGGTCTTTCGCAAAAGCAATCACGCAACAACCGTCAACGCGGTAAAGACGATTGCTACACCTATGATTATGAACGGGCTTCTACGCCTCTTCACAACTGTACAGCCAGATATTATTGTCTCCATCCATCCCATGTTAAATCACGTGACGGTCCACGCCTTGCAAGAGTTGGGCCTGCACATCCCTTTCCTGACCGTTGTCACCGATCTCGTGAGTGTTCACTATGCCTGGTTCGCGCCGGGTGTCGATAGCTATATTGTGCCAACGGAACAGGCAAAAAAGCTCTATTTAAAGCGTGGCCTGGATGCCAGACGCGTGCATATGTTGGGAATGCCCATCGATCCTAAGTTCACGCTGAAAGTCGATGAGAAAGAACGCTTGCAACAGAAATTCGGTTTAAAACCTGATCTGCCTGTTATTTTGCTCGTTGGTGGTGGAGATGGTGCGGGCGGTTTGCAAGCTGCCGTACGTGCTATCTCTCAGGCTCGCTTGCCAGTCCAATTGCTGGTCGTTACTGGACGCAACAAAAGACTCTATACCCACTTACAACGTACCCGCGCCTCACTGCATGTCCACGCAACAATCTTCGGCTTTGTGCAAAATATGCCCGAACTCATGCACGCCGCCGACGTGATCATCACCAAAGCAGGCCCAGGCACCATCTGCGAGGCGCTGGCATGTCACTTGCCTATCATATTGAGCGGCTACGTCCCCGGTCAGGAAGAAGGCAATGTCGATTATGTCACGAGCAATGAGGTAGGCGCCCTGGCAATGGATCCTGCCACGCTCGTCGATGCATTGCGTCGCCTGATCATTCCAGGCTCATCTGAACTGCGTCGCTTTGTGGAGAACGCGAAAAAACTCAGTCGCCCTATGGCTTCATTCGATATCGCGAACCTGTATACTGCACTACTTACCCGCCAGCACCGAAATGGCATCTGGCAAACGCCGCTCTCACAGCATCGTAAACGGCTGCTTTCCAGTCGCATGCGTTCAAGCTATTCGTATCCGGCGTATTCGCCCTGCTACTCTTTCAAAGACATCTTGTTCCACGCACGCTGCTGAAAAGTCCTGTCGTACGGTCGCGTCCGCCGCTTACGTATCAAAAGTCTTCCACGCAATCCGCATACTTGGAGTAAGGAGCACGTCTGGTACGTCTCCATTGCTAGTCTAGTCGTTTCGGTCATTTTCAAACACAAAAACTGTTGGGGTAATCTGCAACCCCAACGAATTTTTTTGTATTCTATACTATAGAAGCGCAAAAAATTCGTATGCGGAAAGGATCAATATGGAGCCATCAGGTGAGCAACTTCCAGATCTGGTAGAACTACTGGCGACCAACCTGGATCGCTATTTTCCACAACTGGTGTTGAGTACTCAACAGCGGCTCTATACGTTTGCCCTTCGCCAGGCTGGCAATCCTCAGGATGCAGAAGATATCGTGCAAGAAGCTTTCATTCGTGCTTATCATGCTCTGAAAACGTATCCTGCCGAACGCATACGCTTTATGAAGATGCAGGCATGGCTCTATAAGATCACTCTGCACATCTTTTATCGTCAGAGTAGTCATGATTCGCGCATCCAGTACACACCACTGGACCTTTCAGAGGAAAGCGCACATTGCGAAATAGAGGACAACGAAGACGAACGACCAGAGAAAATGCTGGAGGATCGAGAGAATCGACACCATCTGGAGGCCATGATCTCTTCCTTCCCAGAACACTATCGCATTGCCGTCAGTTGTTATTATTTCGCAGAACTGAGTTATCGTGAAATTGCAGAATTGCTGCAACAACCTATTGGCACCAGTTAAATCAAACGTGCATCGTGGCACACAGCTCTTACGCAAAACCGCCGACAAAAGCCAGATTATAGCCAGGTGAGAGGCCGATATGCAAGACAACATGAAAGAATGGCAATCTAATCAGGATGAGACAGAGAAGAATGATGAACCAGAGCAGCCTCAGGTTCCATCTTCTCTCCTATCCAATGTACTTGCATCATCTGGAACTTTCACCTGAGCAGACACCATCTGAACTGTCTCTTGATGACTTGCTCTTAAAATTACGATCCAATACATGGGAAGAACGTGCTCTGGCTCTGCACGCGCTGGAGAATCTACAAGTATCCTGTCTCCATCGACCTGCTCTCACCCTTTTTGCAAGATGAAGATGAGACGGTGCGTGCCGCGACAGTACATATACTGGGTATTATGAGCAAACAGATACCTCTTCATTGGTTGGTAGAAGCATTACACGATACTAACTGGCATGTGCGCGAAGTTGCTGTATTCGCGCTTGCAAAACAGGGATCGCGTATCCCTAGAGAAGTACTTATGGCAGCCCTGCACGACAAAGATGGCTCGGTACGCGAGGCCGCCTACTTCGTTCTGCATCAGAACTCTGTTGACGAAACTTCATCTGCCCTGTATGGACAATTAAGAGAGGAAATACCAATGCAACATGAACTCTATGATCCAACTCGTCTCAATGGCAAACAGCAACGTTCATTCACCTGAAAACGCCGACCAATAGAATGGAACGGAGCATTTATGGAATATAGTGGCGTTCCACATCTGCTCATGCTGTGAATGAACAGGCACAGGCTTATGCGGCTGGTCAATATACTCCTCATGATGCGATCTCTCATGAGGCTCCTCCTGATGAATATGCTGAAATGATGCCTTCACGCCATGAAAAGGTTACAAGCTATCGTCTTCGCAGCAAATCCCGTAAAGGTTGGTGGGCCATTATCATTGTTACCGCCCTTCTCTTCCTCGGACTTGGTCGTCTGAGTACAATACTCGTACCTCAAATAAATTTTGGTAATGGCCCGAAAGACAGTCAAAGCGTGTTGTGTCTAACACGCAGGATTTCCCTCTAACAACTCTATGTATGGACGTATTATGCAAGATGCTCTCTCCAATACATTGCATCTTTCTCCACAACAGATAATGTCACAGTTGAAACAACGGGGCAGTATCGCCGCTATCGCTACTGCACGAGGAGTCTCCATTTCCAGTTGGAAACCGTTGAGATGAACGCCTTTAATACTATCCTTCAACCAGGCTACTAAAACAGGGGATATCAGTTCATCGGCAGCCAGCGATTGGATGGCTCGACTCCAAACTAACGGTGAATTGCGCGACAAAGTAGTTCTTAGCCTTCTCAGTGTTGCTCCGACATCCTGACAGGGGAATCCTTGACAATCTGGCAAATCTTTTCAGCAAAGCAGCCTTTGCCTGTAGTAAGATGATCAGACATTCCATGTGTGAGATAGACAAAAACTGCAATAGCAAATATAACGCCAGTGATACCGCTTAGAATCCAGAGGTAGGAAAGCCTCTTATCTTTAATCACAATAAGCTCTTCATAGCTATGTCTTAAGTACCCTCCAGGATAGAGCACACGGACAGCCATACCCATCGTTAACAAAAGCAAAAAGAGCGGGAGAATATAGATGAAAGCATTAAATGCAAGGCTAGCGGCGATCTTTCCTACAAATATAGCACCACCATAGAATGTGAATAAGGCCGCCGCAATACCTTCAAGAAATTGCGCCATGGTATCATAGTATTTTAAAACGTCTGGTATAGGCTTGGTAATCAGGTCTTGTTTGAGACGCTCGGTAGAAAGCGTCGTGCCACATTGAGAACAAAAGAGCGCATTTGACTGTAGCATTGCCTTGCAATGTGGGCATTGGGTCGTCTGAATACCCATAGCCCTCTTTCCCTTTGCGATTTGTAATTCTTACACTGCTAAACGTTCTTTACATTATTATAACAAATGAAAAGAGAGAATGAATAGGGTAGGATATCTAGTGAGGCTCTGGACTGAGATGCTCATGAAGCACTTTCCACTCTCCCTCTACCTTTGCTAAAACACTTGTCCCACGCCCATTCCCATGCGCCGTTTGCCTTCAACTATCCCCTGCCAATGAAACATATATGTACATACAGCAGCATCTTCATCATTGATAAGCCATTGGACATGGTCAATCATATATTGTTCATTTTGAATATAGCTCCATGTTCTCTCAAATGCCTGCTTAATCTCATTAATGCCATGAAACGAACCATCATTAAACCAGTAAATAGCATTATCTGCAATCAAAGGTGCAACTTCCTGAAACTTGTGGGTATTAGTTCTCTGTTCGTATTCGTGCATAAACTCTAGTGGCGTCATATCTTTCCTTCATCGCAAATAAACTGGAACATTCGACTTTCTAAAGGATAACATAACGGTACTCGTGCTGACAAAATACTATACAAAGCGCTTCTTGAAAGCTATAATACGCTAAGGAGATGGGGTGCTTACCCCGAAAAATAAAGAGACTGAGCGAGAGACGCTCTCTTTATAAGAGATAACATAAAGGATTTATTAAAGAATGTCATCTGAACAGGTCCCGCCTCCTCCATCTGAGGAGCAGGCTTCATCTGCAACAATTCCAACAACATCTGAAATTTCATCTGAACAGGCCGATGCGACTCCAGCTGAGCGGACGTCCTCATGTTCATTTTTCATATGCTAGTTGGGCATCGAGCGGTGTTGCCCGTGTCCTCTACCGTGGTTGGACGCGTGTTGCAGCACGCCTCTTTCCTGAAAACTCAACCGGGGAACATATTGCCCGCATGTTGCATATTCCGCTGCCCGATACCCTCAATATGAGCTGGGTCAATGATCATCTTGCCGTAGGTGGTCGTATACGTCCTGGAGATATCAAAGCCCTAGCACTGTCCGGTGTAACGCATGTGGTGGATACGCGCTCGGAATATAGCGATGATAAAGATGCTCTGGCAAAAGAGCAGATCGATCTTCTTTATCTACCAACGCCCGATACCTATCCTTTGAGCGTAGAGCAGTTGATGCAAGGAGCTGAATGGAGCGACAGGTCACATACGTGAAGGTGGACGTGTGCTGATTCACTGTGAGCATGGCGTCGGGCGTAGCGTACTGCTCACCTGTGCCGTACTGGTTTATGAAGGTATGCATGCACGCGATGCACTGGAACTGGTTAAAAAGAAGCGCTGGCAGGCGTCTCCTAATCAGAGACAGGTCAACCGATTGCGCAGAGTTTGAGGCGGTATTGGCATCGCGGCCCAGACCCAACGCGTAGCGCTCAATCGCCAGTGCTACACCATCCTCAGCATTGCTTGTGGTTACCGCGTTCGCAACGGCCTTGATTGCTTCTGGTGCCTGCCCCATAGCAACGCTCCAACCCACCGCCTGTAGCATCTCAAGGTCGTTGTTGTTATCGCCAATTGCCATCACCTCTTCCATCGTGATACCTAGATGCTGTGCAAGTAGCGCAACACCACTGGCCTTTGAACAGGCTGGATTCATCACCGCCAGCTCGGCAGTTCCATAACTGCCGCGCCGGGTGAAATTCCATGCGCAAGGCAAAGCAGCCACCTCTGGTATCAGCCGACGTTGACAACCTCCTCTGAAGCAAATGCGACTACACGCAACGGATCAGGTTGCCCACTACAACAATCGGCATAGTCCAGGCGGCGTATATGTTCGGGAAAGAGTGAGAAATACGTTGCTACCCACTCATTATCGAACTCGCTATAACCCGTCCAGGTCTCCTCTGTAGTACCATTGATATGATGGATGACTGGCTGAATGCCATGCTGCACCATCAAATCAACCGCTCTGCTGAGCCACATCCGCATCCAATAACTGAGTATAAAGCACTCTTGCATCAGGATGATGCATTGCCAGCGCACCGTCACACAGAATAAGAGGAATATCCATAGCTAATTCAGTCGCAATAGGAGCGGTATTACGATAACGCCGTGCCGTTGCCAGCGTCACGATAATGCCTGCCTCACGTGCTGCATAGATCGCTTCACGTGTCCGTAGAGTAATCTGCTTCTGCGGATTGAGCAACGTACCATCGATATCAATTGCCAGTAATTTGATTCCAGGAGGTAATAAAGTCATATGAGTATAAGTTCCTCTGTGCAAAATGGAGAGCTCGGCATCTGTTACCCGTCACCTCTCTCCCACTATAAGTCCCTCTATTGATTATAACTGATAAAAGCAGTCATTGGGGCACTGTATCTCTATGATATAATGCCAATTATGAAGATGCGAGAAGAGCGTTCCCAGAAGCGTCCGTACAAAACGTCAATCAATAAGTAATCAATCCCTCTACAACCATTGTACAGCCGAATATGTGAGCAACCCTGGACGGATGCAACAGGCCTCCCATTATTACCTGACGAGCAGCCAATTAGCTCGAGTGCGTGATAGCCTGTACGATCTCATTCCTCTTGGTCCACGCGAAAAAAAACTCATTAATACGCCTGAATTTTTACGCCTGCAACGAGTGAAGCAACTGGGCTTTGTCTATCGTATCTGGCCCGGTGCAACCCATACACGCTATGAACATAGTCTTGGTTGCTATTACCTGGCAGTACGTGCGCTACGCTCGTTGTTACAACGGGGCGAAGATGGTGGACTATACGGGGTTGAAATGAGTAGTATACAGACGTTGGTGGTTGCGGCTCTGCTGCATGACATCGGACACTATCCCTTTTCGCATACGATTGAAGAACTGGGTTCTCCTATCGTGTTACATGAGCAGGTTGGTCGCTCTATTATTGAGAATGGCGAGATCGCTACTATTCTGGAGCGCGATTATCATCTCTCACCCACGCGTGTCGCCGACTTTATCGATCCACCCAAAACGGGGCTGAGCAATCCTGATGATGAGTTGCTGAGTCATCTGTTAAGCGGTGCGCTCGATATCGATAAGCTTGATTATCTTCCACGCGATGCCCGTGCCTGCAATGTTCCCTATGGAGGCGTCGATGTCTCGCGCCTGCTGGATTCATTGCGCATACATGGAAATGTGAATGGACAGCGCCGGATCGTCGTTACGCATAAAGGGTGTCAGTCCTCTGCATTCGCTATTACATGGGCGGCAAGAGATGTTTGATAACATCTACTGGCATCACACCAGCCGCACGATGCAAGTCATGCTTGTACGTGCGGTCCATGACGCCATCTCCGCCGGAGCACTTACCGCGCAACAACTCGTCGGACTGGATGATGCTTCCCTACTGGTCCTGCTCGCTCATTCAGAGATGCCTATCAGTTCACGCGTACTGGCCGAAGCCTTGGAATTGCGTCGCCCCTACAAATCGGTGCTCGAAATCAGTCGTCTTGCTGGTCCTCTCTTCAAACGCCTTGATGCCCTCTTCTGGGATTCTGAACGTCGTCGCCGCGTTGGACAACAACTAGCCGCTGAATTGGCAAGCGCCCTTGATACCGAGATCGCCGATTACGAGATCCTCTTTGACATTCCTCGCTCCGAGAAATGGGAGATGGATGTATGGATCTCCTTTGCTCACCCACCCGTTGGCATGGAACCTTTGATGAGTTGGGTCGAAGTGACGGGTCTGCAATCCGATGACCTGGCCCGCTATGAACAGCATCAGCGCCGTATTCGTGTGGTTGTTGCCGAACGGTTGCGCCCTTTGCTGCTGGAGCATCGAGATGATGTGTTGTTACCTGCATTAGATAAGCTATTATAAACAAATTTCATACATATGAGTGAACCAGATACAGGTTTGTTTTATCGCATCCCTATATTTTATTGCACAGAAAGTTATGATATTGTTTTTGTGATGCACAATATATTTGGAAGCTCTGCTATAATGAAAAGAGAAGGATAGTGGAAGGGGTCGAATTCAGATGGCAAATAAATGGGACGAACTGATGAAGATGCTCGTACGCGCCAACCCTCAGGATTTTGTATCGTTCCTCGCTCAAGAAACATATTACCAGGGAGATGTCACCAATGAACTCATCATTCGTTCGGTTGAAGCGGACTTCCTCTGTATGGCACAACGAAACAAGAAAGATGTCATCCTCCACGCGGAATATCAGCGCCGACGCGATGAAAATATGGGACGCCGAATGTGGGAATATAACGCCGCAACCTCGTTTCTTACACGCTTACCTGTCTTCTCATATGCAATCTATTTATGGGAACAAAACAACATTGTTGAGCCTCCTTATACCATAGAAGAAGATGGCGAGGTCATTCATCAATTCTATTACAAAAATATTTTTTTGTGGAGAGAAAAACCAGAGACACTATTAAAACCAGGTCTCACAGGAATGTTACCGTTACTGCCTCTCATGAAGGGCGCAAAGCAAGCTCGAAACGAGATTCTTGATGAGATGGTCGCGGGCTTGAGAACTGCGGGCAAAGACGATATACTAGCATTAGGATACGCATTCGCAGGATTGGTCTACGACACCGAGAGCGATAAACAATGGCTCAAAAGGAGGTTTGCAATGTATCATGATATTCTTGAAAGCTCCTGGTCCTATCAGGAAATGATACAAAAAGGTTCATATGATCAGGGAGAACTGAAAACATTGCGTTCGGTTCTTGTGCGATTAGTAGAAAAGCACTTTCCTGAATTGCTCCCTCTGGCACAGCAGCAGGCCGCACAACTTAACAATCTCGCCGTCTTGAACAGCGCAGTTGATAAACTTCTTGGAGTGCAGACAGCAGAACAGGCCAGACAGGTGCTTGTAGGAATCCAGCCTTCTGACGACCTGGATTCCTGAGAGTATGTTACGAGAAACGGATACAATCCACCTCACATGATACATAAAAAAATACCGGAACACTTAAGCTGTTCCGGTATTTCGTATCTCACGACTTCTTCTTATCTTTTCTCTGGTACATCATACGCACTGCCTTCTCGCGAATTCTGCGTGCCGGTGAATAGTCCAGATCAAGGCGCACAGCACGCTCAGCAACCTTAGCGGCTTCCCGGTAGCGCTCCAGGCGATACAACATATCGGCCCTCATAGTCCAGAAACGAACATCTGAGGCATCCAGTTCCAGGACGTGCTCAAGAGCTGATAGTGCCTCCTCATATTGGCCCGTACCACGTAAGCCACGCATATAGTTCTCCCAGGCAAAGAGGCTATCGGGAGTGAGTATGGTCAATTCTTTTGCCAGCCCTTGCATGGCATCATATTGCTCCAATGCACGGAACGCCTGCACACCCTGAGTCAGTACGATGACATTATGCGGATCAATATTCAATGCATGACGTATCACTGGAACAGCATCACGCATACGCCCCAGCTTACAAAGAATTTCACTCTTCATCTGTAAAGAAAAAAGATGATTTGGATCAATCTCCAGCGCATGATCGAACATGGTCATTGCTTCTAAAGGGTGATCGAAGTTGAGCAGAGCAACACCCTTGTTTGCCCATGCCCGTTCATCATCGGGTGCCAGCTCAGTTGCCCGTTGAGCACTGCGCAATGCTTCGGGAAACTTTTGCTGCAAAAGTTGTAGCCCACTGCGATTGACCCACGCCAGAGGCAGATGGGTATCGAGCAGAAGCGCCTGGTCGTTAGCAATAGTTGCTTCGGAGAGACGCTCCAACTTTTGTAGTGCCCGTGCTTTAAATGCAAGTCCCTGGGCCGAACTGGCATTCTGTTCAAGTATATGCTGAGCTGTCTCGTAGAGCGACTCATAATGATCGATACGATCCAATGCTCGAGCAAGACCCAGTAAAACCTCTTCGTCCTTTTCATGGTAAGCAAGTAGCGTCAGAAAATGTTTCTCCTGCCTGCAACCAGCGACGTGCCTGCAAGTGCTCCGCCGCACGTTGCCACAACTGGTCCGAAACTCTCCTCAGGAACAGAAGGCTGCTCCTGGGCTCGTTCCCTTCTCTTTCAGGACAGGAGTTGCACTTCCCTGCACCTCTGTTCCCTTGCTTTTCTCATCCGGATCCACGCCTATTCATCTCCTACTGTGTTCTCATTTGCAAAATTATTTGCTTATTTCTCAGTTCTGTATCATACAAACTCTTTACAAATCCCTCAAAGATTTCTGAAAATACTACGATATAGTATGTATAAGAGCAAAAACAGATACCTCGTATGAAAAATATATGTTTAAGATAGAGATCGATGGAGGTCCACGACAATGTTCTATTCAGATGTCAATAATAATGAGTCATCTGTACCCTATCAACCCGTACCAGAATCAACCGACACCTGCCGATAGTGTATCACACTGGTCTGAGGATCAGACTATGCCTCCCACAAACACCATACCACCCTATCAGCAGCCACCATCAACGCCCCACCTGCCAGCAAGGCCACCTTCCAGGGGTCTGCGTACAGGTGCTATTATAGCACTTACCGTGCTTCTTGCGGTGGTCTTTGGTACTGGTTTATTTGCCGGATGGCAATTTGGTCATAGTAGTTCAACTGCAGTGGCAACTCCCTCTACTAGTAACGAGCAGTCAGTTGCAAACAGAATCCAAACACGCAGCCTACCGTTCCTGCACTTATCAGGAAACAATTTAGAGGCTGTTCGTGAAGCAGTGGTTGCAAAGGTAACGCCAACAGTTGTACAAATCAACGTCACAACGCCCAAGGCAGTGCGATAGGTTCGGGCGTTATTATCGACAAGCGCGGCTATATTGTAACCAATAATCACGTGGTCAGTGGTGCTCAGAGCATTCAGGTTGTGATGTCCGATGGCACGAAACTTGTCGGACAGGTCTCCGGTACCGATCCAGCCGATGATCTGGCAGTAGTGAAGATCAATCCACCAGCCAATATGCCCGTTGCAACGCTGGGGAATTCCTCACAACTCAAAGTGGGACAAGATGTACTGGCAATCGGTAACCCGCTGGGCATTACCCAGACCGTCACCAATGGTATTGTGAGTGCTCTTAACAGAACAGTCTCTGAAGGACAGGGCGGCGCAAATCTGCCGGATGCCGTTCAGACCGATGCTCCCATCAACCCTGGTAACAGTGGTGGTGCGCTCGTCGATATGCAGGGCAACCTGATCGGTATTCCAACGCTGACCGCTATTGATCCAGAGTTCAATGCACCAGCCAGTGGCGTCGGTTTCGCCATCCCATCCAACCGCGTCAACTTTATCGTTCCGCAGATTATTCAGAGCGGCAAAGTCACCCATACCGGACGTGCAGCCCTTGGCATCTCTGCTGTTCCTGTTGATCAATCTGTACAGGCTCAGGATAACCTCTCCGTTGACCATGGCGTCTTGATCGCCGGACTGGTCAACGGTGGTGGTGCTCAGAATGCGGGTCTTCAGGTCGGTGATGTGATCGTCCAGGTAAACAATCAAGATGTTACCGATACATCAACACTGACCGCTGCACTGCTCACGAGAAGCCCTGGCGATACTGTTCCAGTCAAGATCTATCGTGGCAGCCAGCAGATGACCGTTAATGTGACTCTAGGTGAGTTACAGGCTGAGTTAGAGGAAAGTACTCATACACTTCTCTTTCCTTTCTCTTTACCCGTCTCTCAGGGGCACCCACGTGGGTGCCCCTTTTATTATGTCTATGAAGATGCCAGTTGCTTCTCCGCATCTTCAAAATCCTTCTTTGCTGGGATTACTGTCCGTGACCGCCGACCGGTTAACAATACACCCACAAAAAAGACAATCCAACCAACCGCCATCACCAGCCAGAAAGTACTCTCAACACCAAAAAAGCGTGCCAGCGTTCCGGCTACTGCAATCAATAATGTCCCTGCCAGGATCAGCACATTGGCCCACAAAAGATTGAGTGGCCTGAACCCTGCTACACTGGCCTGACGACGCAACAACTTCCAACCTGAATAGATCGCCACGCCCGCAACAGCAATCACTCCCAACGAATTCAGCGTAATTGTGGCAATTAACCACGGACCCGTCTGCAAAATACCTGTTCCCGGCGTTCCCGCTATCTGGCCCAACTTCTGTATATCAATCGTGGCAATAAGAATGAGTACTGCTGCGACTATACTTAAAATGCTCAGTGCAATGGCACAGATACGTGTGGCACGTGCCGAGGCAACCAGCGCGACACTCCCCAGACCAAGCCATGATGGCATCAATTCAGCACCAAAAATATAGTAGATGCGAAAGAAAATGGTTCCCGCTGTACTGGTCGGTTGTACCACCAGCATAAGGACATACGCGACCGTTGCTAGAAATGCCATGCACAAGGCAATAGACCAGTATAACTGATACATACGATGGCGGCGCACATACTGACGCAGCACAACGCCCGCAAACAGGCCCGTCACAAGCACGTTTATGATTGCTGGCAGCAACAAAATTGGATTGTTCATAATGTTTTCCTGTCTCTGTATGGTCAAAACTTATAAAAAGCTATGCTATACCATATAGAATATACAAAAAACTGCATGTTATTGCAATGAAATAGCCAGGTAGACTAGGCATACGCATTTCCCCAACAGTTTTTGCAAGAGGAAGCTCGATTCTATGACGCACGCCGCGAGCGCTTAAACAAAATCCAGCCCATCCCACCCAGAAGCACCAGTATCATCCCTAATCCCACACGCCCAGCAGGCGTGCTCAAATTGAAGATGAAGAAATGTAAAACCGGGAGATGGAGCCTGGCTGATCGGTACCAGCAGATGGGTTGATCAGTTGTATCTGGAGGTTGTGGCTGCACCACCTGTGTTGCCGCCATCGCTGTTGCAGTGACAGTCGCGTGGAAAATATTATGTGCCCGATCAGCAGTTGGTGTTTTTGTACCCGCGTCTGCCACCATGCCGACTATTTGGTCGACGATGACGCAGAAGATCTAGTACCGGTACTAGAGGCTGAGTTGGCTGCCCACCATGTACAAGCGTGGGCAATATTCCCGAGAGAAAGAAGACCACGCCGATCATTGCCGCCAGTGCACTCATTGTACGTAAAACTCCACGCACATAAGGATTCAATCTACGACGTGTTGGCCTGATCGGTGTAGGAGCTACCAGTAACAGGTTGGGCAGCCTCGGCTGCAGACGGTACTTCCATAGACAAGACAAAGGAACGTGGCAGCGTCGGCTGGGGTAAAGCATGCAGCATTGCAACTGTCTGCCGTAAGGCAGTCAACGCTCGCTGACACTGCGGACAGGTACTCAGATGGGCTTCCCATTGAGCCTGCTCCTCCGCTGAAGCCTCTTTATCGAGAAGGGCCGAAAGCTGTTCAGTTGTCAGATGCCGCTTGTCTTGTGCCACGCCAGTGCTCCGTTATAGTATCATTGCTTATTCTCATGTAAGACGATAATTACGTGGTAAAAGTTCCCTGTGCTGATCGAGATAGATACGCAGACGTGCCCGGCCACGCGAGATGCGCGAGCGTACGGTGCCGATGCTGGTCTGCGTCGACTCCGCCACTTCCTCATAGGAAAGCCCCTGCACATCGCAAAGAACAATGGCAACACGCTGATCGAGGGGGAGTTTCTCCAGGCCTTGCTGAATGATACCTTGAAGTTCCTGGGTGAGGAGCATCTCTTCCGGATTATCCGCTGGCTCATTACTCGCCAACGCACCCAGAACTTCGGGCGATGGCGTCTCGTCTTCCTCAGTGAGATACTCCAACGACTCTGCAGGATGACGCTGCACGCGCCGCCAATGATCGCATGCCAGGTTAGAGCTGATGCGCAATAACCAGGCGCGGAACGATGCACCACCATGATAAGAAGAAATATTGCGAAAGGCCGCAAAGAAGGCATCCTGCGTCACATCCGCCGCCACATCAGCATTACCAACCATACGATAGACTGCGCCATAAACAATCTGCTGATAGTGCAAGACAAGTTGATTAAATGCAGCAACATCCCCACGTTGACTGCGGGCAATCAACTCCTCCTCATCTTGCGCAATTTTGCTCATGGCGACCTCATCCTCATGTGCTATTTGCGCTAGTGTAGCATATATTGCTGGATTTGGGAATCACAATAAGCGTTGAATATCTCTCTTCAAGGCTTCATAGCTCTGATAACGCACCGTTGTATCCTCAACCAGGGCACGACTCAAGAATACCCTCCAGCACAGGCGAGACATTGGGATTAAACATACGCACAGGCGGATACGCTGGATAGTGCGGTGGCGCGACATTTGTCAACGCATGATGCATACTGGCCGCCAATGCATAGATACAGGTACGCTGATCATATGGCCGATCCTGAATAGGCATATAGGGTGAGATGCCAAGCTTACGTGTAGTACGCCTTCTGCCAATCTCACTGCCGCGTTCGGGAACCTGCCGGTACTGGCGGAGGTGCAATCTTAAAACCTGTCAGCAGTGCTCGCCCACGCTTATCGATGATAATATTCGCTGGTGAGATATCATAATGACGCAAGGCATGGTCGCTGTTGTTCCAGCACAATCAAAACATTTAATAGTGTATTCATATAACTGAGCACATCACGTTCAGGAAGAGGTCGCAGCAGTTTCTGCAGACGTTCATCCAGGCTCTCACCATCGATGTATTCCTGCACCATATAGTAATAATTGCCCTCGGCGAAGCGATCCAATATAACCGGAAGCAAGGGATGACGCACACTTGCAAGCTGCCCTGTTGCCTGCTCATAATAGGCCACATCTTTCGCGCGTTGTGCCAACGGTTCAGCACGGCACTCCCAACGCTTGAGAAATACTTTGCGTCCCTGAGGGCATCGGTCGCAATAGCGCTCGTGACGCGCGTCTCTTCGGATTGACGCAGGACATGTTTAATAATATAGCGTCCCTGCCGCAGCGCCACCCCTACTAATGGGCTATGATCGACCAACGTTGGTGGCAATGTGAGGCGACCACACTGCGAACAACAACGTTGCCCAAACCGCACCGGCGTTTCGCAATAGACGCAACGGCGCGTATCATAATCTGCCCCGCAGTTTGTGCAGCGTTGCGCCCCGGTACGATTCTGCTGCCCACAATGATGACAGACATAACGCTGCAATGCTACCTCGACCGCACTGGCATAATTATCGGCAAACTCACTCACACTATAGTAACGTTGACGATAATCTTTGCTCAAGGCACGCAAAAGAACAGCGGCAACTTCAGCCGGGATGCGTGCATTCCACTTCTGTGGCGAGGGTGGTGTCTCCTTGAGATGCGCATTCCACATCTCCTCCAGCCGCTTGTATACAAATGGCGTGCGACCAGTCAGCAATTCATAGCAGCAAATAGCCAGCGCATATTGATCGGAATCGCGCCGTGGATTGCCCTGCCACTGCTCCGGCGGCATATAGGCGGCTGTACCCGTCACCTCGCCTAAAGAAGCATGCGTCTGCATTCCAAGATAGAACGTTGTGCCGAAATCTGAGAGCAAGATCTGACCGTTGCGCCCGATGAGCAGGTTGCCCGGCTTCACATCCTGATGCACCAGCCCATTATTATGCACATAATGAGCGCATCGGCGGTCTGCTGAATATAGGGAACGAGTTCTTCGGCAAATGCCAGGCGGCGCGTGCCATCGGTCTTACGGAATAGATCAAGTATCGTCTGTGGTGCATATTCCATCACGAAGTACGGTTGCTCATTCTCCTGCAACTGCCCAAAATTATAGACTGGCAGAATATTTGGATGCTGCATACTGGCGATGCGCCGTGCCTCCTGAAAAAAGCTGGCCTGTGCTTTAGCGTTAAACTGATCCAGGCGCAATACCTTCAAAGCAAGAATGCGACTGAGGGGGGCTGGCTCTCGCACTTTATAGACATAACCATAGCTTCCTGCACCAATGAAAGAGACAACTTCGTAGATGCCAATATGCGCTCCTTGCACGAGAAAGTCGCAACGCTGGCAGCAGACGGCGGTATCTGGATTCTCATGCCCTCCGCTTGCGCGTGGATTGAGGCAGCGAGCCACGTTATTTTATCCTCTTCCAATTTTTATTCAGTATAGATATAATACCATTGATAGTTTCTCATTGATATCTACGTCTCTAGAGGTTATGGGTTACGTACAAGCCTCATCTTTCTATCAGAACAAAGTAAAAGCCGTCTATTGCATAATTTCATCTTTGTTTGTATGTATCACCAGCAACAACCCCGCTCCAGAGCCACCTCCGCATGCTCACTCGTAAGCACATTGCTCACTCCACGCGGCTTGCCGAAATAGAGTGTCTCACCATATAAGGGATAATAAAGGTCCGTGGTACGCACCCCTATAGCCTCACCCATCAAAGGCAACAATGAAAGCAGATCGCCTGGCTTGCCCCTCAATCGTTGTACTCCCAGGACCACGCAGCAGCCAGCAAGTCGTCGGGCCATCAATGATCCGGATAGGTATCGTCTCAAAACCCGCCAACAGCAATAATATTCGCCATCGTATGATCAAAACGCTCTCCACCTATGCCACCCAGAATCGTGATACGCGTCGGCTCCATGCTCCAACGCCACCTGTACCGCCAGTTCTGTATCGGTCTCATTCTTCTCCACCTCGGCACGGATAATCTGGCTCCCCATCTTTACAATTTCTGCTTCAGATAGAGTAAGCGAATCGAAATCACCGACGATAATCGCTGGCGTACAACCATAATGAAGCGCTATACTGGCCCCGCTATCTGCTGCGAGGATAAGGTCAGCACTGGCAATAGCTTTCTCAACTGCTTTACCTGCTTGCAAAGTACCTCCTACGAAAATAACTGCGTGCATTGATGTATGCCTTTCGGTGGATTTAGTTGCTATATCTCTGTACAGGACGTTAATATATGATGATATGATTTTGGCGCGTCTGATAAAAAGTAAAGAAGGTCTAAAAAATATATGACAAGTAAAATACCTCAATCCTGGGGTCGTTATCCCACTGTTGAGCCGGAGCAGGTCGTGCCGCTCTTCTGGCGCAATGAGCTACCCCATCTTGTCTAACTTTAGCCACATCTGTGCTTCCTTATGGCTATGGGCGCAGCTATGGCGATAGTTGCCTGAACGAAGGCGGTGTCTCGCTTGATGCCACCTACTCTGAGACGCTTTATCTCTTTCGACGAGGAGCAGGGACTGTTACGCTGCGAAGCCGGCGTCTCCCTGGCCGATATTCTGGACGAGTTTGTACCGCGTGGCTGGTTTTTGCCCGTGACGCCTGGCACCAAATTTGTCTCGGTTGGCGGTGCGATTGCCAACGACGTTCACGGCAAAAATCATCATAAAGCGGGCACTTTTGGCTGTCACGTCACCCAATTTGAGCTATTGCGCTCAAATGGCGAACGTCTTCTCTGCTCACCAACTGAGAATAGCGAGTTGTTCCGCGCAACCATCGGTGGCTTCGGCCTGACCGGATTGATTTTATGGGCCGAGTTTCGCCTGAAACCGATTCGCTCTCCCTATATTAGCGTGGATCATATCCGCTACAACTCGCTGGCAGAATTTATGGAGATTGCCGCCGACTCCGATAAAGATTTTGAGTACACTGTAGCCTGGTGCGATTGCTTGAAGGGCGGCAAATATCAGGGCCGGGGTCTTTTTATACGTGGCAACCATGAAGATTCACCCGCCTATGCCCATAAACCATTGCCAAAAAATTTGCCGCTGATAGTTCCATTCGATTTTCCTTCCTTCACCTTGAATAGTCTGACTGTAAGAGCTTTTAACGAAGTTATTTACCGCATGCAACGCCAGAAGCATGTCCATAAAGTTGAGTCGTATAATCCATTTTTCTATCCGCTCGACTCGGTGCATAACTGGAATCGCATCTATGGCAAGCGTGGCTTTTTCCAGTATCAGTGCGTGGTGCCGTTTGATAATGGATACGAGGTCATGAAGGAAATTCTTGATCGCATCGGTCGTGCGAAAGAGGGCTCATTCCTGGTCGTGCTGAAAGAATTTGGGACATATAGTTTCGCCCGGCATGCTTTCATTCCCACGCCCTGGCCTGACACTGGCGCTGGACTTCTCCAATCACGGGCAGAAAACGCTGCGCTTCCTGGATGATCTTGATGCGCTGGTCCTTCAAAGCGGCGGTCGCGTCTACCCGGCGAAAGATGCACGCATGAGTCCTGAAAGCTTTCAGACATACTTTCCTGAATGGGAAGCATTCACCCAGCTACATCGACCCAAAATTCTCTTCGAGCTTCTGGCGTCGTGTCACAACGGAAGAAACTCCAACGCAGAAGCTTAAAGCGCTTTCTGCCACACCTACTACACAAACAGCTTTGCCTGGAAATGGACGATAAGATAAATGAGAGTAGCTATTATAGGGGCAACATCCGCGCTTGCCCACGAAACCGCGAAATGTTTTGCTAAAAATGGCGCAGAACTGTTCCTGGTGGCACGCAATGCCGAGAAATTGCAGGCGGTCGCCGATGACCTTAAAGTACGCGGCGCACCACGTGTCGAAACCTATGTGCTCGATCTCAACGAGCTTGAGCACCACGAAGAGATGCTCAATACGGCTGTACAAACGCTTTCAGGGTCTTGATCGCCTCTTGATTGCACATGGCACCCTGGGCGATCAGCACAAATGCGAATTGAGCGTGGCCGAAACGTTGAAAGAACTCAATACAAACCTGATCAGCATTATCTCTCTGCTCACACTCAGCGCGAACTACTTTGAGGAGCAGAAACGCGGCTGCATCGCCGTCATCTCATCGGTGGCAGGAGATCGTGGACGCGGCAGTAACTATGTCTATGGCACAGCCAAAGGTGCGCTCACCACCTTTTTGCAGGGTCTACGCAATCGTCTGAGCAAATCGCATGTCGCCGTCGTGACCATCAAACCCGGCACCGTCGATACTCCGATGACCGCTGGAGTCAAGAAAGGACTTCTGTTCGCCAATCCCCAGCGTTGTTGGTGAAGGTATCTACCGCGCCATGCAGAGTGGAAAAGATGTTGTCTACCTGCCCGGCTACTGGCGTCCGATCATGTTCGTGATCAAAAGTATCCCCGAAAAGGTTTTCAAACGCCTGTCTCTTTAGTGATCAATGCTACCTATCGGCAAAAACAAGAGAGTGAGGAAGAGGCTCCGTCTCGTCAATATCCGGCTTCGGCGGAGTCTCTTCATGTATTCGATAGGGGTGCCTGGGGGATACGTGGTCGAAGATAGCCCCTCATAATATCGGACCACATCGTTGCCAGGTGATGGAGTTCCTGTTTGACGAGTGTGACATTGACTGGCCTCTTGTTCCTATCCATCTCCAGCATACTGTTAATGAGCATGCCGAGGCTATTCATCATCACATCGACCATGCTGCTCGTCAAGCTGCCGGGGTCAGAGCGGTTAGAAGTATGCGTTGCGTGCAAGGGAGCAAGACGGAGCGGAGCTTCTGAAGGATCCTTTCCTGTGAGTAACTGGTGCAGAATCGCTCCTAAACTGTAGATATCAGCAAGGGGCGTTGTTTGCACTCTTCCATATTGCTCAGGAGCTGCATAGCCAGGGGAACCAAGCGCCATGGTATCTTTGCCTTGTCCTGGTTTGAAGAAACGAGCAATGCCAAAGTCAATGACATAGACCTTCCCTTCTGGAGACCTGATGATGTTGGCGGGTTTCAGATCGCGAAAGATAATCGGCGGTTGGTGGGTATGCAGATACTCAAGGACATCACACAATTGCAGTCCAATCGTGAAGACCTCGCTCAACAGAAGACATTTGTTCGGTACCTGATTCTGATAGTCCTCAAGAGTCTCGCCCTCGATGAAATCCAGGACGAGATACCATTGTTCGCTCTTGCGGATTTGTTCATATAGATGCGGGAGGCTGGGATGAGCCAATTGGGATAACAAATCTGCCTCACGCTGGAAGGTGTCGATAGCCTCCATCATCGCCTTTGGGGTGAGTCCTTGCAAACAGATTTCTTTGAGGGCGACCAACTCATTTCCACGCTGCGTATCGCTCCACTTTCTTTTACTTTTTTACACAGAAGAGGAAAATTTAACCCTGATTTCTATCCTCTTTATTAGAAATATTAGCGCATAACTCTATCCCTTATTAGAAGTATTAGAAATATTGAAGACTATTGACTCTATACGTAAGCCATGTTACTCTATTTTCCATAGACTTACATGGAAGTAAATACAACTTTATCTATATATTTATTTCCTATATGTATTAATTTCCCCTTTATAAGGAGCTTTTAGTGAAACGCAGAAATGTTATTACAGTAGGGTTATCTCTCTCTTTACTTCTCGCGCTGTGTGGCGCATTCTTCATTTCTACTACCTTTCATCACACTGCCCAGGCTGCAAGGCCTCGGGCAACCACACCGATAGCCTGGCCTGCCTTCGATGGAGGTGGACAACGTAGCGGAGTGAATAGCAGCGAAACGACAATTACAACTGTCAATGTTGGCACACTCAAGCAACTGTGGCATGTTACCTTGCCTGCTACGGTCGATGGAGCGGCTGCAGAATTGCCCAATGTTCAGACTGCAGTTGGTACAAAAACACTGCTTTATGTAACAACAAGAACTGGTAGCCTGCTTGCTGTAGATGCCAGCAATGGTGCGGTAATCTGGAGTCAGAATACGACTGGACCAAACTATACGACAAGTTCACCCGCCATCGATCCCGCTGGAACGTTTGTCTATGGCTATGGCCTGGATGGAAAAGTGCATAAGTATGCCGTTGGCACAGGTACCGAAGTAGTCAATGCTACCTGGCCTACCCTACTGACAAACATGCCAAACGTCGAGAAAGGTTCGTCTTCCATCAACATTGCCAACGGCTACCTGTACATGAGTATAGGTGGATATCCTGGCGATGGAGGTCACTACGAGGGCCATATCATCGCGGTCAACTTGAACACAGGCATCAAAACAGTCTGGAATAGTGTGTGCGCGAATATTACGCATATTCTTGGAACCACTGAATGCGCCGACATACAGGCTGCCATTTGGGGACGGGCGGCACCAACTGTTGATCCTGTGACAGGTAATATCTTTGTCGCAACCGGCAATGGACCGTTCAGAGGTGATGGCCTCAGCTTTGGTGATAGCATCATTGAGCTGACCCCCAACCTCTCTAAAGTTGTTGATAGCTACACACCATCCGTCTATGCAACAATGCAAGCCAATGACCAGGACCTTGGTAGTACAGATCCTGTGCTCCTTCCTAAACAAGCAGGCAGTAAAACACCATATCTGCTCGTCCAGGGCAGCAAGGATAACAATATACGCCTGGTCAATCGACAAAACCTCTCTGGTCAGGGTAGTCCCAATCACGTCGGAGGTGCACTCCAGGTCATCAGCCAGCCAATCAAAGGTGATGTCGATACGCAACCAGCCGTCTGGACCGATGGCAATGGTGTCACCTGGGTTTTCATCACTAACTACTCAGGACTAATGGCATACAAGGTCGTAACCACAAATGGCAATACCATGCTCCAACTGGCTTACCAGAGCACCACTGATGCTGGTAGCTCGCCATTCATCGCGGATGGCGTTCTCTTTATTCAGGGCAATAATGTATTATACGCTCTTAACCCCACCACAGGAGCACAATTGTGGAGTAGCAACCAGAATTCTGCTGGAGGCTCGATTGGTGGCCTGCACTGGCAGAGTCCGATAGTGGTCAACGGACGAGTCTATGTTCCTGATAGTAATGGTGGCCTGACCGCTTACGGCCTGGCCTGACCTCTCCAACTAAAATTTTATACATTGGCTCACGAAAAAAGACCTCTCACAAGAGTACTGAACCCGTTGAAAAAATATGTTCAGTACTCTGTGAGAGGTCTTTTTGGCGCTTAGAGTAAACTATTAATATAAACCATCTATTGTTTACCTGCTGCTTCCCGTACGGGTAGGGATGCAAGCTTGCCTCCACCCGGTCCCAGTTTAAGCTTTTAAGCTTAGTAGAGGCACAATTTATAAACCCGTGTGGAGTATTTATGCAAAAACAAACTTCTAACCGTCGCACATTTTTGAGACAGGCCGCCTCCTCAGGTCTCCTGATAAGCGGAGTTATGTCCCAGGCATTCTTGCCAAACAATCCTGTTCATGCCATGTCTTCTCCCTATCAACCAATAAATCGTAGACCACGCCCTCATGCCGTCTCCTGGTCAGCCTGGGAGGATCTAGGAGGCATTATTACCTCCGGTCCTGCTGTTGCTTCCTGGGCCAGTGGTCGCCTGGACTGCTTCGCAAAGGGTCAAGACAACGCTATGTGGCACAAATGGTATGATGGCAACTGGTCTAACTGGGAAAGCCTCGGCGGCATCATCGATGGTGCACCCGCCGCCGTTTCCTGGGATTCTGGGCGCATTGACTGTTTCGCTAGCGGCATGGATAACGCTATGTGGCACAAATGGTATGATGGCAACTGGTCCAACTGGGAAAGCCTCGGCGGCATCATCACTTCTGCGCCGGCGGTTGCTTCCTGGGCCAGTGGACGCCTGGATTGTTTCGCCAAGGGTCAAGACAACGCCATGTGGCACAAGTGGTATAACGGAAGCTGGTCCAACTGGGAAAGCCTCGGTGGAGTGATTGACGATGCACCAGCCGCTGTTTCCTGGGATTCCGGGCGTATTGACTGTTTTGCTCGCGGCACAGATAACGCTATGTGGCACAAATGGTATGATGGCAACTGGTCCAACTGGGAAAGCCTCGGTGGCACTATTCTATCAGGACCAGCAGCCGCTTCATGGGATACTGGCCGACTTAGATTGCTTCGCCAAAGGCACGGATAATGCCATGTGGCACAAAGCGTACGATGGTAGCTGGTCCAACTGGGAAAGCCTCGGCGGGCATTATTGATGATGCACCCACAGCTGTCTCCTGGGGACCCAATCGTATCGACTGCTTCGTACGTGGCATGAATAATCATATGTACCATAAATGGTGGAGCTAGATCAGATCTAACGCGACTTAAATGGAACGCGAATAGACAAAATAGAGGATCACACCCACGATCACCAATAGCACGCCAGCACCGCCCATCGTAAAGATGAGCGCATTCAGCGCAGTGTGAGCTCCAGTAGTATTTGTGTTGCCCCCTGGTGTCGGGGTTGGCGTCGGACCTGGCGTTGGCACCATCGTTGGCGTTGGCGATGGTACTGCTGTTGGCGTCGCTGTTGCATGGTGGTGTTGTAGGAACTGCCGTCGGAGTTGGTGCAGGTGTGGGAACCGCCGTTGGTGTTGCAGTCGGCGCAGGGGTGGGAATTGCCGCAGGTCGTGGCAGTCGGCGTCACTGGCACCGTTGTAGTGATAGGTGTCGGGGTCGCCGCTGGCAATACTGCCATATGGGAACTGACATTAGAGGATTCTGCCGTGAATGACTGCATTGTATGCGCAAATGCAGCTACTGGCATAAGTAAACTAACCAGAAAAAGGCAAGCAAGAATAGAGAAAAAGAAAAGAAAAAAGCGCCTGAGAAATTTAGCCATCACAAAAAGACTCCTACGAACAGCATCTCTCTTGCTAAGACGTTATAAGATCGAAACGCGTCACACTTTTGTGCGTTGTCGTAACGACTCATACAATGCAATACTTCCTGCAACCGCCGCATTCAATGAATTAATATAACCATGCATGGGCAGTTTAATGAGCATATCACAATGTTCACGTACCAGCCGACTCATACCCTTTCCTTCATTCCCCACCACCAGAGCCAGCGGTCCGCGCAGATCGGCCTGCGTATAAAGGGTCGTTGCTTCACCAGCCAGACCAACAACCCACACATTTTGTTTTTTGAGAGCATCGATTGTCCGCGTCAGATTCGTTTCCTGTGCAATACGTAGATGTTCAGTAGCACCAGCCGATGTTTTGACAACAGTCGCATTAATTTCAGCCGAGCGATGCTCTGGAATAATCACCCCATGTACCCCAGCCGCCTCCGCTGTCCGTAACAGGGAACCGAGGTTATTGACATCCTGAATCGCATCCAGCATCAACAAAAAAGGAGCCTCCTGCCGACTCTCGGCATAGGCCAGAATATCATCTGTGCTTACATACTCACGCTCCGCAACCAATGCGACACATCCTTGATGGACCGCACCATGGCTGATCTGATCCAATCGCCCCCGTGGCACAATCTCAATCGGTATTCCTCTCTGCTCCGCCTCCCGCACAATAGCCAGAGTCACAGGCGCATCGCGCTGCCCTTCCGCCAAAAAGACACGTTTTACCGGGCGCACCGAATGCATTGTCTCCAGCACTGGATTACGCCCCCAGATATACTCAGCCATAAATCCCCCTTGCAGTTACATTTCGCAGTGCAGTATAACATATCCACGAAATATGCAACACAAGGAACGGCACGGAGTTTTGAAAAGACCATGCATGCAATTACATGAATTTATCGTCTTCAGCATATAATCGTGTCAGGCGTCCACTGTTATCATGGTAATCTTCCCAACAACCCGGATAATCATTATTTAGCATCTGCTTTACTTGTAGAAGTTGCTCTTTGGATAATTGCTCTTCTGCCAGCAACATTAACTGTGTTACTTCGTCCGAAACAACTGCCCAGCGCAACGCAAAAGCATTTCGAAGCGGCTTATCACCACGATTAAATAGCTCCATAAGTTGCACTTGCAAACTTTCCGCTTCTTTGATCCTGATCAGTAGGTCTTCAATGGAGAAAATATAGTTTCTTGTAAGCAAATGAACCTTTCCCCCTTTCCCTGTACAAAGTACAGAGAAGTTTAAAGAAATCTATCTCTCCTTTAGTAATACGACGCATAGAAAAAGGAAGTAACAGATGGGTTCTAAAAAAGATGGCGATGAACCTTATTGTAGAGATTTACGCAATGCGTTCAACTCATCTTAGTACTTATATCCCCAACTGTAAATAAATAGCCTTTTCTGTATTATAATAGAGTAATGCCAATTTCCTACTTCTAAACCTGATGAAGGAACGTTCAGGAACCCTCTGGTGAAAAGGACTTCCGTTTCCCAAACAAGGGACCTGTGTCAATATCGCTATGCCTGCTTGCCAGCTACACTCTACATGTAACGTGGGATGGGGTGATTGTTAGATCCTGAAAGGAGTGTCGGAGTATGAGTGCAGCAGGTGTGAGGAGCGATCTCTGGGCTGAGTTTATTGAGACCAGAGAGCAGAAATTACGAGAAGAATTAATCACTGAATATGCATCCCTGGTGCGTTTCGTTGTTGGACGGCTGGGTATTCCTCCAACGAGCCTTTTAGAGATTGATGATCTGGTGAGCTATGGTATGATCGGACTGATTAATGCCATAGATCGCTTTGATCTTGCACGAGGAGTCCCATTTGAGGCATTTGCTACGCCACGCATTCGTGGTGCAGTTATTGATCATTTACGTTCGCTGAACTGGCAACCACGTTCGGCAGTTTCGCGCATACGCCAGGTCGAAGCTGCATCTGGCAAGCGTGGAGCAACGCATGGGCCGGCCAGCAAAAGAAGAAGAGGTGGCAAGCGAACTTGGCGTATCGGTGGAGCGTTATCGACAGACATTGCTGGACTCGAGCACAACGGTTCTCTCTCTTGATGTTCCAGTTAGCTCGTTTCATGATGAGGAAATGTCGCCGCTCAAAGATCTCCTGGAGGACGAAGACGCACCAGGACCAGCCGAGGAAGCCGAACGCCAGGAAATGGCACTTGCTCTGAGTGAGGCCATCGATCAACTTCCCGAGCGGGAACAACTACTACTCGCTCTCTATTATCAGGAAGAGTTGACGATGAAAGAGATTAGCAAAGTCATGAGCGTCTCTGAGTCGCGCGTGTGCCAACTCCATATGCAAGCAATCATGCGCTTACGGGGCGTACTACATGCTCAACGAGTCCGAAGAGCATATACCTATAAGGAAAAATACTACCAGACGCGCAAAACAAAAATTTGGAGCGCAGGATACAACTTCCTCCGCCTCACAGACAGAAGAAACAAAGGAGGTTGTCGCCGGAAGCAAACGAAAACATCAAGTTTCATAACGTTCTAACTGCTTATCAATGTTTCTTGTTTACTGATCAATAACTCTACTAGTCAGTAAACAGAAAAAAATGAAGGTAACAATGGAATGGAATGGTAAACTACAGATGTTCTCTCTAATAAGCGGGAGTAATACGTTTATGAAAGTAGGATCTACAGGTACACACCTTCATCTGGTGTGTGCAGAGCCAGGACGGCTGGCAGAAATGCCAATTGCTACCGATATCGGTACTTTTATGCTCTGGGAAGGGTTTACATCTTCCACTTCAGAACAAGAAGTAACCGAACATGGCGTTCATTCGTTTCAATGGTGGTCGGATAATCGTGCCGCTCGCATAGCGATGTTACGAGCACGTGTGAAATCTGGCACGTATAAAGTTAATAGTACGACTATTGCAGAATCTATTCTTAGCGATAAAATTCACTCTGGATAGATTGACCTGGAACCTTAAAATGTATATACTCAATGTAACTGCTCATCGCTATTGAAGCGTCTGAGTATTATAGAGAATTACACTCACTACTTAAATTCTTTGCGGTCACGCTGGTAAAAGTGCCCCACCGGGCGCTGGTCGCGGCGCAGGGACGCTTAGACAAGCTTCTTAATGAAGGGGGCCTTGCATGCTTGTATTGCGACGAAAAGTTGGTGAAAGTATTGTGCTTGCTGGGGTGATCAACGTTTCAGTGTTGGCCGTTGAAGGCGAGCGAGTTAAAATTGGAATCAGTGCGCCACCTGATATAACGATTGTACGCGAGGAACTGCTGCATAATAGCAAATGAAACAGCCTGAACCTCGCACAACTCCTATTCAACAATCAACCAGGTAACATGAAAAACTAGTGTAGTGACGAACAGACATCTTTCTGCCCATCACTACACCTGGTTTCTTATACCCTTTTTTATGCCTCAGGCATTGCCTCTACCCTATGACCATTTGCCTGCTCCTTTGGCTTGCTCGCTTCACCCGTCGGCGCCGGCACCTCCTCAATAAATGCTTCCGTCTTCTCACGCGCCTCATCATCATGATACTGCACCGGCGGCGACTTCATCAGATAGGCACTCGGTCCCTCCAATGTTCCACTCAATCCCCGATCCAACCCCAGCTTCACCAACCTCACCGCATCAATCACCACTCCCGCCGAATTTGGCAAATCCCACACCTCCAACTTCAACTCCACATTCAATGGCACATCCCCAAAAGTACGCCCCTCCAGTCGAATATATGCCCACTTTCGATCACTTAACCACTCTACATAATCTGATGGCCCGATATGCACATTCTCCCCGCCCAGATCATAGTCGAGCTGACTGGTTACCGCATTCGTCTTGCTGATCTTCTTCGACTCCAGACGCTCTCGCTCCAACATATTGTAGAAATCAGTATTTCCTCCCACATTCAACTGCATCGTACGCTCCAACTTGACCCCACGCTCACGGAAGAGACGCGCCAGCACACGGTGCACAATCGTCGCCCCCACCTGGCTCTTGATATCATCCCCGATCATCGGCAAACCCGCCTCTTTAAAACGATTCTGCCAGTAATCCTCACGTGCAATAAAAACTGGAATACAGTTCACAAATCCAACACCCGCCTGCAATATCTGCTCTACATACCACTTGGTCGCCGTCTCAGAACCAACTGGTAAATAGTTGATCACTACATCAGTACCTGTATCTTTTAAAATGTGCACAATATCAGCGGTCGGCCCCGCCGCCTTGGTAATAACCTTCGACAAATATTTGCCCAGCCCATCATGCGTCATCCCACGATACACATTCGCATTCAACTTTGGTACATCGGCAAAACGATAGGTATTGTTCGGTGCCTCATAGATCGCTTCGCTGATGTCTTTCCCCACCTTATTGGTATCTATATCAAATGCAGCAGAGAATTCTATGTCGTTGATGTGATACCCCCCCAGATTGACATGCATCAAACCCGGAATAAAGTCCCCTTGCTTCGCCTCTTTGTAATACTCAACACCCTGCACTAATGAACTGGCACAATTACCTACGCCAATAATTGCAACGCGCACTTTTTTACTACTCATCTCTCACTCCTGATTTTCTCACACTCCTATGCACTTCTCATATAAGTTGTGTAACACTATCCTATACTATACCCCCATTTTAAGGGTGATTGCTACCTGTCAAAATCAGCCCTCTTAATGCTATAATAATAACATTCGCGACTGATTTTCGCCGAATTGATAACTTGGACAGGGTAAAATGAAGGAGAATACCCCAACATGGCAAACGTCGGGTTCACTATCTGGTTCACCGGTCTCTCTGGCTCCGGCAAAAGTACCCTCTCTGAGATCCTTGAGCAACGCCTCCAGGCTCACGGACATAAGGTTGAAATTATGGATGGCGATATCGTACGCACTCACCTCAGCAAAGGCCTCGGCTTTAGCCGCGAGGATCGCGATACCAATATCAAACGCATCGCTTTCGTCTGCAACCTCCTCTCCCGCAACGGCGTCGATCTGCATCTCTGCCGCCATCGCTCCCTATCGCGAAGCTCGTGAATGGGCCCGTGAACATATCGGGAATTTTGTTGAAATTTATGTAAAATGCCCCCTCGATGTCTGCCGTGCTCGCGACGTTAAGGGTCTCTATAAACTGGTCGACGAAGGCAAAATCAAGAACTTCACTGGCGTCGATGATCCCTATGAAGAGCCTGAACATCCTGAACTGGTCGTTGAAACGGACAAAGAAACGGTCGAAGAAAGCATTAGCCGCATCTTCGCAAAGCTGGAAGAACTTGGTTATCTTACGCGTGCAGACTATTCCGCCACAGACGGCTGAGGCGGTCGCTGATCACGCATAATGGAAATTATAGTAGAATGAATGGAGTAACGATGACCGACAGTTTGATCGCTCCTCATGGAGGAGAACTGATTCTGAATATGGCTTCTGAAACTGAACAGGCTGCATTGCTTGAACAGGCGAAAACGCTTTCCACAAATCACGATTGGTTCGCGCCAACTGGCCGACCTGGAAATGCTGGCAATTGGTGCCTACAGCCCCCTGCATGGCTTTATGAACACAGGCTGACTATCTGGGTGTAGTCAATACCATGCACCTCAGCAACGGCTTGCCCTGGTCTATTCCGATTACGCTCTCTACTTCTGAGGAGCAGGCACAGAATCTGACGACTCGGTTCCCAGATAGCCCTTGTAAACGCACAGGGAACAGTACAGGCGGTTCTGACTCTGGAAGAGAAGTATAGCTATGATAAACACCTGGAAGCTCGTCAGGTCTATCGTACGGAGGATGAAGCCCATCCTGGCGTGAATGTTCTCTATCAGCAAGGCGAGATTCTGCTTGGTGGTCCTGTACGTGTTCTGGCCCTACAACCCCAGCAGTTTGCACAGTATCGCTTCACTCCTACGCAATCGCGCGCTCTCTTCGCCGAGCGCGGTTGGAAGCGCGTCGTAGGTTTCCAGACGCGCAATCCTGTGCATCGCGCCCACGAATATATTCAGAAGTGTGCGATGGAGACGGTTGATGGCCTCTTCTTGCATCCTCTTGTCGGCGATACCAAGGGCGATGATATTCCCGCTGATGTACGTATGCGCTGCTACGAAGTGCTGCTGGAGAATTATTATCCCGCCGACCGCGTAATTTTAGGCGTCCTGCCCGCAGCCATGCGCTATGCTGGTCCGCGTGAAGCTATCTTCCATGCCCTGATGCGCAAGAATTATGGCTGCTCACACTTTATTGTGGGACGCGATCATGCAGGCGTCGGCAACTATTATGGCACCTACGATGCGCATTATATCTTCGCCGAATTCGATCCCGCCGCGCTGGGCATCACGCCGATGTTCTTTGATCACACCTTCTTCTGCCGCACGTGTGATGCTATGGCCTCCAAGAAGACCTGCCCTCATTCGACCGACCAGCATGTGACCCTCAGCGGCACAAAGGTACGCCAGATGTTGCAGGCAGGCCAGGTCCCTCCACGCGAATTCTCTCGCCCTGAAGTTGCGCAAGTGCTTATTGAAGCGATGAAGCAACCAATAGCGTAGTACAATATAGAAGTTCAGGTAAAACGGCAACACGGTATCGTTCTGACCGGAACGGTACCGTGTTCTGCTGAAACGATGCCCCTACCCATATTTCTCGAACAGGGAGGAAACCATCATGCTTATTGCGCGTGCGCCAATGCGTATTAGTTTTGGCGGCGGTGGCACCGATCTCTCGGCATATTATGCAAAATATGGTGGTGTTGTCATCAGTACGGCGATCAATAAATATTTCTACGCTATTATCACAACTTATGAAGCCGACGACCTGCAGATCATCTCAGCCGATTACCGTTCACTCTTCCGCCAATCTCCCTATGAAGATCTTTTCTGGAACGGCGATCTCGCACTACCCAGAGCCGTTCTGCATCACTTTGGTATCCGCCATGGTATCAACCTCTTCATCGCAAGCGAAGTTCCTCCCGGCACTGGCCTCGGCTCATCCAGTTCCGCCGCTGTCACCCTGGTACGCGCCATCTCGACGCTGGTGGAACAGCCTATGAGCAAGCAGCAAGTGGCTGAGTTAGCCTCATTTATCGAGATAGATAAGATGGGCATGCCTATCGGGAAGCAGGATCAGTACGCTTCAGCCTACGGTGGGCTGAACAAAATCACGTTTACCAGCGAAGGCGTGACCGTTGAATCTGTGAATATCGCACGCGATGTGCGCCAGCAATTAGAACGCCGCTTGATGCTGTTCTTCACTGGCAGTTCACGCGAGTCGACCTCCATTCTCAAACAACAGCGCAAATCAACTGAGGAGCGCGACGAATTTGTCCTGCAAGCATTGCATAACATCAAGCAGGTGGCATTAGATGTTCAGGCGTGCCTGGAACGTGGCGATCTGGACGAATTCGGTCGCCTGCTGCACTACTCCTGGCAGGAGAAACGCCGCCTCGCCCCCAATCTCTCGACAGGCTTTATCGATGAATGTTACGAACTGGCCCTCTCTTCCGGGGCTTCTGGTGGCAAGATCACTGGTGCAGGAGGCGGTGGCTTCCTTATGCTCTACTGTTCTGAAACTTTTCAGGACGCTGTAACGAGAGTATTAGAGGAGCGCGGTTTGAAGCGCATGAACTTTCACTTTGACCAGCAAGGGGCCACAGTTGTTCTCAATGTGGCGACTCAACGCGATCACCTCTGGGTTGAACCGTATGGTCAGCAATAGTTACATGGGGGGAAGATAATCTTGGAAACAATTACGAGCTATTTCAACGATCTTGACCAGATGATGCATGAAATCTCGCTCCCCAATCTGCAACGAATTCTACAACTGTTAGAGGAAGTTTATGCTGGCGGCCATCGTATCTTCATTATGGGTAACGGTGGTAGTGCTGCAACGGCCTCACACTTTGCTCTTGATCTCGCCAAAAACACAATTATGCCCGGTGTGCCACGTCTTAAAGCCATCTCCCTCACCGATCACGTTCCTCTCATCACTGCCTGGAGCAACGATACTGCCTACGAACATATCTTCTCCGAGCAACTGGCAAATATGATCGAACCCGGTGATGCTGTGATCGGGATCAGTGCCAGTGGAAATTCCCTTAACGTCATTAACGCGCTTGATCTTGCCCACAAGTATCGCGCGTATACGATAGGATTGTTGGGAGCGCACGGTGGTCGTATCAAAGATATGGTGGATGCCTATGTGCTCGCTCCCGGTAAGAATATTGAGCAGGAAGAGGATGCACATATGATTCTGGCGCATATTATTACGCGCCATATGCGCGAGGTGGTGAGAACGTATGCGCAGGATATTGAGCTGATAAGAGTGGATTGAAAGATCGACATGACATCTTTAAAACTGCTCTGTACATTTATACAAAGATACTTTATTCGCCCAAATAATTGCCTCCTCTTAGCACTCTACCAAACATGATTCGAACTCTAGAGTAGAACTACGCCATCCGGTGAACGAACGTGAAAATCCATGGGAACCGCACTCATTTCATGACAACTTTACCACTTACTGTGGCTCTACCGGTTCCTATCAGAACCATGATTTTGTAGCAAACAATGCGTTCACACATCAATGCGCCTCACACCAACCCATCCCCAAAACCTCCATTCATCACATAGATTCATATTTGACATAAAAATACATCTCTGTTAGAATTGCAATGCATTAATGATCATATACTATCGTCGTATAGCAAGGAGTCACCATATGCCATATCCCCGCCCTGAACAATACGGCAGCACCTCCGGTGACCAGATCGTCTATCCCGTAGATTCTATGCGAGAGACGGCAGCGAAAATTCTCACAAAGGCCAGCTTTGCTCAAGCACAACATGACATTGCGTGGCAACAGACTCAGAGCTATGTACAACAAAATTTTGATGCTCGAATGGTGGGTACCATCCTCGACTGTTTAAAGCCTTATGCGGATCGCTTACGTGCCACCTACGATTGGCAGATCGATTTTGCTTCAGCCCTCTTTACGGCAGTCGACGCAATTACGAGTGTAGAACATCAAGCAGCTCAATCTTTTACGCCTCATGGTCCTGGGCACTATAGATAATTCTACATCGAAAGAAATATATGTTGACTTCTTAAGGAGTGAGAAGGAGTTCGATGAGTTTTGAAGAGACGCGCTGGAATATTGAGCAGACGGTGATTGAGCCATTACGGAATTTTCGTCAGCAAGTCGCTCCGCTCAATCAGCTTCATAACGATTGTGTCAACCAGTTTGCAAATATCGTGGGGAGTCTGCTCACGGGTTCTGATGGCGCTGTCGCCTTTCAGGGGCAGGGTTCGATGGCGATGGCTGATGCGGTAGGGCAGTTTCTCGATGGTGAAGAGAAACTGTGTGGGAGCGGCGGCGACTTGATGGGTCGTCTGCTGGATGCTGCTCTTATTGGTGAAAAGAGGGCGCAGGAACTTGAGCAGCGTTTGAATGAGATTGCGACCGAGCGGGACCAGACGGGAGAAACGCTCTCAGGAGTTGCGCTGGTGGCGGATGGAGGAGCGGTTGCGCAAGGGGGAGTGGATATTCCGTGGGATATCGCAGCACTTGGGCTGACAGGGATAGCGGCTCTGGTGGCAATGACGCGCCATATCGACGCGATACGGGTACAGGATGCTGAGTCGGCCAGCAGTCTTGAGATTGTCCTGTGGGAAAATGAGATGGAGAGTGGGCCAAATACGGAGCCACTCAATCGGCTCCCACCTGATCCAAAGGGTCCTTCGGGCGATTTCAGTGGCTTTTTGAAGATGATGGGGATTACGCTTGGGGCGGCGGGGGTGGTGCTGGCGGCGGGTGCAATTATTCTCGATTCTAACCTGCCAGTTGATCCACACAAAAAAATCTCACAACTTACACCACAAGAGCTGGATCAGTTAAAGACGTATCTCGCCGACACACTTGGGTGTAGTTCTACTCAGATTCAGAAGATTATCGATCAAGTCAAGGCTCAGAATCCCAGTGCCGTCCAATTACAACGCTTGCTTCAAGGGTTAAAAATAACATGGCAACTCAAAACCCTTCAAGGGCAGTTACGAAAATTCTGGAGTATCCTGGCGCAAACCGTTTTCTCCACGAGAACGTTAACGGAGATGCTAAGAGTATAGAGAGGGATATAAAAAATGGGAATTGGATCACGTGGAATGATACCGACATACGCGGCTGGCAATACAATGCTGACAGCGCAACATATCAGTATCAGGTAGCTCAAGCACTCAATGCACGTAATATTGAGTCCAAGCCGCCAGAGATTGGTGCTGACGTCACAGGGAGTGATAATATAGCCTATGAGCTGAAAAATTCGACGGTGACGCAAGGTGATAGTAATTACGGGAAACTGATTGAGCAATTAAAGAAATATGTTGATGAACAACCCGACAACTTGCGCGGAGTTGGTGTCGTCGTCAATCCAGGCTCGGATCGTAATCTTGCAGGTGAGCTTCTTGCAGCATTAAAAGCAAGATTTGGAGATGATCCCAATATTAGAAGGCTTTCAAACATCACTGTAAAATTTCTGCCATACAATCCGCCCGATCCTCCCTCAAATCGATGGTGTAAGATGTAGGTACTGTCTGGATCAGGCACACAACAAGATGGAGGAAATAACTAATGGGTACCCTTGCAACTGGAATTACATTCATCCCAATCTCCACATCCAATGAGCAATGGCGTCTCACCGTCTTGCATCGGACCCTGGAGGCACTGGGAGGTGTACAAAAGATAAAAGAGGCCGTTGTCGCTTATGAAAGGACAGCTCATTTGCCATTAGAACAACGGTGCGAACGCGTAGCACTCGGCCCTGGCTATAGTAGCAGCTACCTTGTATTCGATCTTGCTGGCTTTAAAACAACGTTCCAGTTTTCGCGTCCAAATAGCCCGCTTCCTGTTCCCTATGTCACTTTAGAGATACCACGTGGGAGTTTTGCCAGTGATCTTGTAGGAGACCCGATGCGCGTAGAAGTGTTTGCCGCTGAATGGGTGCGTCTATGCGAGATGCAAGGAGCAGAACTGGCCTACTTTTCTGAAGGCTTTTCAACGATAGAAGAAGAACGCTTACAGACCTTTTTTGCGGCCTTGCAAGAAAACAATTTGAGCACGATAGCAAATAGTAACTGGAGAACTTACCTCAGCCCTTCACTCATGGATCGCTGGCAAGAGCAATTGAAGCAACCTGGGCGTTATCGCATGGAGAGGTTGCCTTCTGGAGCTGCTGTCTGCTCCTCAGGACGTGGTTATAAT
The DNA here is from genome assembly GCA_963731415.1 of uncultured Chloroflexia bacterium. Lineage (GTDB taxonomy): Bacteria > Chloroflexota > Ktedonobacteria > Ktedonobacterales > Ktedonobacteraceae > JACDAE01. The sequence goes on along the minus strand of CAVSVN010000003.1, from coordinate 158,243 downwards.
CCTGTAATGGGCGATGCTAATTCTGAAACCTTCCTCCAGGCAGAGTTTCTGAGCACACAGATACAGAGGCATCCAGAGATCGAAGGAGCGCAAAAATTACTTCGGCTCATCGAGCAAGAAGTGGAGAAATTGCACGCAATTGAGGCTCAAGATATTGAAGATATTGAAGATGACGAGCTCTACCATGAACGCTTTCACGAAAATATGCAGGTAGAAGATCTGGCACGCGCCAGGATGTTTCAGATCAGGGCCACATGGACCTATGCATTGCAGTCTTCTGGTCTGGTTGGGGTAGTACAAGATGTGCAAGGTGAGGATGGTGAGACAATTGAGGTGCCCGTGATTGAAGATGAGGGACGCACCTGGATCTATCCCACCTTGCTTTATCCTTTTGAGGTACAAGACGAGGAGTGGTCTGATCCTCACGAGGGGTTGGAGATTCAGGTCTTCACTCTGCTGAACGCAGCACAACAGAACATTATTAGCGGGGAACCGCCGCGAGTTGTGGTCTTCTTCTGGCGTGGCGTCACTCAGGAGGTACGGGAGCAATTGGAGGCAATGGGAGCGCGAGTCGAGGTGTCCCCCAATCCTATACCGCTGCTTGGATGAAGCCCCGGCAAGTCAGGGAAGTTTATAAACAGGCAGTGCAGATAATGTAATCATCTAACCAGGGGATAATGTGCTTTCGCAAGGTTTCCAATTTTCCACTTAAATGAGCCAGGACCTCTTAAATGCCCTGGCTCATTCCAAAAAACTCTACTTAAAAAACTCCAATACCGCCTTCACGCCCTCCTCAAAGCTCACCTCAGACTTCCAACTTAGCAAACGTTCGGCCTTGCCGATAGTAAAGTAGGACTGGTAGATATCTCCTGCTCGCTTCGGTGCCTTGTGATCGGTGGCTCGTACCCTGTCAGTTGTGCCAGCGTCTTATAAATCTCGTTGACGGAGACGGCACGCCCGGTTCCAATACAGAAGATGTCATTATCTCCTCGGCTGACAGCCTGCAAATTGGCACGCGCAACATCCGTCACATAAACATAATCTTTCTTCTGTTCGCCGTCCCAGTCGATGCGTACCGACTCGTGGGCCAGGAAAGCGCTTCGTAAAGATCGCAATCACGCCTGCTTCTCCGTTAGGATCCTGGCGCGGTCCATAGACATTGCCATAACGAAGTGCGGTATAGGCTAGTCCGTGCGCCGTCTGCCAGTAACGAAGATAGTGCTCCGCTACCATCTTCGTGATGCCATAGGGTGATTCCGGTCGCTGCAAGGTATCTTCATCAATTGGAAGGCGTACGGGTGTTCCATATGTCGCACCTGAGGAGGCAAAAATAATCTTGCGTGTCCCTATGCGTGTACAATTGGTCAGTACGTTTAATAATCCAAACACGTTGACTCGTGCATCAAGTTGCGGATTACGCGTTGAAACGGAGACGCTATGCTGGGCCGCCTGGTGACTCACGACTTCTGGCTTGACCTCATCAAAAATGCGGGCCAGTGCTGCTTCATCAGTCACATCGGCACGATAAAAATGAGCGCCCGAATTCAGGTTAGACTCTTTTCCACCGCCCTCCTCCCACAGGTTATCCACCACTGCTACCTCATGCCCGGCTGCCATAAAACGATCAACAATGTGTGATCCGATAAAGCCTGCTCCGCCTGTAACAAGTATCCTCATAAAAAATTAAACCTTTCTCGACAAATTTTATTGTTCTGCCCAGATAGTTACTATCTATGACGTTTCTTATTCTCATTGTAGCGACTTTTTCCAAGTATGTACACTTATTTTTGAGAGTATCTCTATGATTGTTCAAATGAAGATGAACCTGTAGGGACGCGGTTTATGCTGTTTAAAAATTTCATCTGGATATGGCGGGTGATTGCCTTCCCCCATAAATGGGGCAGGCGGTTGGGCGCGATAAATCTGGTCCCTACCATGGGAAAATATCCGGGTTAAATTTTTAACTCGCATCTACCGTGTCCCCACAGGTTCAGTATAAAGAAACACTGTATTCATACTCCGACAATACATAATCAAGCGCTCAAAAACAGGAAGGTGTTCGAGTGCGGGAACACTACCCACAAGAATCAACTTGCGTTGCGCACGCGTCAAAGCTACATTGAGACGGTGCGGATTGATCAGGAATTCACGGCGCTGACTCTTCCCTCCGGTTCATGGGTCGTGGCAAAAGACATAATAATCACTGATCGCTCGCCGCCCTGGAAACGATCTACGGTATCAACGCTCAATCCACTATCAGGAGCAAGGGCTGTGGAATCGCTACTTAGCAGGTGACGTCGTATATTGGCAACCTGGGCGCGATAGGGAGCAATGATGCCAATATCTTTTGCTTCAATGCCACGCGCACAGCAGGCCCGCTACAACCGCACGTACTGCCTGCGCCTCCGCGTTACTCAGCTTTAATTGCGCGTTTGCCTCCTCATCCCGTACATCCAGGAAGACAAGCGGGAACTGCGGCGCAATAACCTGTGCAATGATCGCATCCTCATCTGGTGGCGCAATCGCATGGGGAAATTGCAATTTTCGATTGGCGACCGAAGCATGTGCCAGCAAGCGTTTTTCATAAAAAAGCGTTGATGAGAAGTTCGAGATCCACCTGTTCATACGATACTGAGTGAGCAGAGGCTACACAGGCACTGATCGCCAATGGATGATCTTTTATATAGTCTTCATCCAGTTGCTTGAGGGTACCGAAGAGCGAGTTCGGCCAATCCTTGCTCTGCTGCTTCTTTGCTCAATACCAGGGGAGGGAGTTGCTTTTCGTCTCCCACCAGGATAAAGCGTTTAGTAAAGCGTAGGGCACCGAGAATGGCTGGAACGGTGAGCTGACCTGCTTCGTCAATGATTGCTACATCAAAGTGTAGATCAAGGTCAGTGTTCTCGGCCAACTGTGGCGCATATTTATCTGATGACCAGGTGGCAGTGGTGCTGGCTACGACTGGCATAGTGATTCAGAAGATCAAGCACACGTTCGGAGTAGAGAGACTGAGAAGAACCCTCCTGGTACTATCACCTGAGGCTCCATCTCTGATTCAGATTGAGCATCGGCAAGTGTTTTCAATAGGCGTGGTCGGATACTTTCGTCGACGCTTCGTTCATGTCCCAGGCGTAGATATGTCGTGGAAAGCCGTCTTTGTCCAGGCGTTTTAGCATATTATCGACCGCCTGATTAGTAAAGCCAGCGAGCAGAACGCGCTGCCCCTGTTGCACATAGGCGTTTGACGATCTCGGCGATAACGCTGGTCTTGCCTGTACCTGGCGGTCCATGAATGAGCAGATAATCCTGCATCTGCAATGCTCGTTCCACCGCCAGATTCTGTTCCTGGTTAAAATCTGGTCTTTGCGTCACGTCCTGTTGAATGAAACGTGGACGTATCTTCCCTGCGACAAGATCGCGCAGGTGAGAGTCAGCCTGCAGCCAGCGTAACAGATTTTGCAATGTGCGCACATGTACCAGGTCGTTTTCGTAGCGGTCGATCAAGAATGGGATGAGCGATCAACTCACGGGTCCATACGCTTACCTGCTCGGAACTGATGGATAGAATGGTTCCGGTCACTACTTCTCCAGTGATAGGATCTCCACTACTGAGGAGAATTTCATCGCCCTCGCGCAATTCGGAGGTATTTGCGCAGTGGAAGGTCTGCATCCAGCCATCTTTTTCCTCTACCTGGTTCCGTTAATGCTTCCAGCCCCAGAAGTGCGGTACCACGCTCAATACGCTCATTGACGGGTGTCTTCCAGAGCAATGCCTGTTGCTGTTCGCCTGCAATCCCTTCCATAAGTAATAGTTTATAGTACTTAGAAAAAAAATCTCGATATTCAGTCGTGTCAATGGATAATAGCCGTGGGCTTGCCGCATGCAGCGCGGATGTATCGGTGTCCGACGTTGATACTTCGCGCTGAAGAGTACCACGGTTATCAGTCTCTGGTGGCTGCCAGTCCAGTAATGCTGAAACGCTCTGACATTGATTGAGCATAGCACATTTTGTACAGCGTGAGGGTCCTGGTGGAGGTGTTGGAATCCCTGTGATATGGCTGAGTACAAGGGTATTGCGTGTCTCGTTGACGCGCTGAATTTCGCGTATGCTGGCAGGAATGCCGAATGCCTGTGCATAACCGGGTGTGCCTGTATACAGTAGTGTTGCAAGTGCCCGCTTCATCTTTGAATCGCGCCGTACCGTGAGCAATGCATGATATCCATAGACCTGCCAGCGATGTTCACGTTTCGGTAACTCACCTTTTGCGCCACCAGTTTTCAATTCAAGCAGACGTTGCCGACCAGACTGTTGCCAGAAGAGATCGAGGCGACCGCGCAGACCGATCTCTGGTGCCAGCAGAAACGTCTCTGCCCGAACCTGGTTGCCTGATTGTCGCTCTTGCTGTTCAGCATCTGCCGCTTCGGTATAGTTTGCAGGCATATCCCATAACGTGTTGCGTTCGCTCTCATACCAGCGTGCAAGGCTCTCAAGATGCGGTACTACATCGGCACGAAGAGTATCCACTGAAACATTTGCCAGCGCCATCTCAAGGCTGTTGAGCTGTAATGCCTGTTCCAGGTGACGATGAAGTGCATCCAGCGCCGTCTCCTCCTGCATGTCCTTATCCGCATTCTTTTCTTTTTCGGTACGTGGAAGCTTGCCGCGATCATGTTCTTTGAGCAGTTCTTTAAAGCAATGATGGACCAGATTTCCCCGTATCGTTGCTGGGGACACTGTTGAGGGACTGAGACGATTGAGCATATGCTGGCGCGGACAATATTCTGCCATATTCAGATCGGTGATGTTCAGCAACGTATCGGGCGATAGCACTGCCAGAGTGTACGCATTGCCTTTATAGCAGCGCCTGCTTTTCCCTTTGTATTCGACCAGAATTGGCTCTGTAGGCAGGTGATAGACGCGCAGGCGTAGGTTATAGGGGCCAATCACATCTCCTCTGGCTTTCAGTCCCCGCACAAGACTACGATAATATTGATCCTGGAGGTGTAATTCGACGCGAGACTGTGCCAGTATCAAGAAGCACAACGGGTGTATTGACGCCATCAATAACGCGTTCCTGGGCCGCTATAATCTGTCCTTCAAGCTGCGCTTCAGAGCAAGGACTCTTTAGGATCGAGCGTACAAAGAAAACATTCGCGCTGCTTCTCTTCCTGCGTGCCAATATCGCGTGTTGCCATTGAAGCGCTCCCCGATGACCGTATTTCTATCCTGCATTGGCAGTGTAATGTACGAACAAAATTTCGTCAAGGGGGAAAGCATGGTAAAATAGGGTGAATCTTGCGCGTCTAACGAAAAAGATACATGGAAATGAGTAAATATTTATGCTGACTTCTCCGTTGCGTACAATTACACTTGGGTATCGCGGAACCTCATCCTCTGCCCATTTCGCAGTAATTGAGCGTGCGAAAATGATACTTCAGGATGCCCGTAAGCGCTTTAATGATGCTGGATATGAGGTACAGACGGTACGGCTCTCCACACGTTCATTATTTGACGATCTTGCCGATTGGTCGCCGGGTGATCTTCTACGCTATGTGAAGGATCTCCAGAGTATGCTCGATGATGCTGATTTGAGCTTCTGCTCGTTGGGTACGGCGCAGGTAACGCGGCCTGATTTTCCTCTGGAGCAGTTGGATCTCCTTGCCGATATGTTGATCTCAACTTCAGCGTTAAGTGGAACGGTGCAACTGGCAACATTAGAGCATGGTCTACGGCAACGAGGCCGCGCTTGCCAACAGCTTTTGTTATCAAGCGGCTGGCGCAGGAGACGGAAGAGGGTCAGGGCAATTTCCGTTTTGCTATGTTAGCCTGTGTTGCGCCCGGCACACCTTTCTTTCCCGCCGCCTATCATGCTGGTCCTGCCAGCCTTTCTCTGGGTCTGCAAGGAGCTAGTATTGTAACGGGTGCTTTGCAAGAGCATGTAAACAACACTGCTCAAGCTCTCGATCTTGTCAATATCACGCAATGGGTGCGCGAAGCTTTACGAGCGTATGCTCTTCCTATAGTAACAATTGGGGCAGGAGATAGCGCAAGAACATGGGCTACTCTTTGGAGGCATCGACCTGTCGCCAGCGCCGATGGGGGCTGATAGTATCGCATCTGCACTAGAATTATGTGGTTATGGGCCGCTCGGTTCCCCTGGAACGCTCTCTATTGCGGCAGCATTGACCAGTGCGTTAAAAACGTACTGACCTTCCAACCTGTGGTTATTGTGGACTGATGTTGCCTGTGCTGGAGGATGCTGGTCTGGGACAGCGCTGGGAGGAAGGATATGTCAATGTGCAGCAGCTCCTGCTTTATTCGGCGGTTTGTGGCACCGGATTAGATACGATCCCTTGCCGGGTGATTGTTCTGCCGAGGCAATTGCGCATCTCTTGCTTGATGTCGCAACGTTGGCTCTGCGCTTGCAAAAGCCGCTCTCGGCGCGGCTCTTCCCAGCTGCCGGGAAAACGTGCGGGCGAGCGAACGACATTTACGTCGCCTTATTTGACGAATACTGTGGTGAGAGACGTTTGAGAGTGACATCTCCCCACGCCTGTAAGGGCGGGGGGCTTCTCATCCTCACGATAAAAACAGAAGGAACTCTATGCTTCTGGAGGAACGACAGAGGGGTGCAGGCAAGCCCACGCCCCTCCGTCGTTAAATGTCAATTTCGATATGTGTTCCCCAGAAAGCATCTACAACGCCATGATAGGAACTTCTAACACTTTCATAGAGGCGGGCATTTTCAATCGCAAGAGCGGATAGGCTTGCCAGCACTGAGAGAAACTGAACATCATCATCATGAAATGTGGCTGACTCATCTGTATACACACGCATCACTCCGATTGACTCGCCTCGCACCTCTAGCGGCACGCAGAGCACAGAAACAATACCTTCCTGCCTGGCTGCGTCTTTATATTGAAAGCGTGAGTCGCTCCTGGCATCTGCAATGTGGACGGGGGAGCCGCTCAATGCCTCGCTATCGATGGAACTATGAGTAACGTTGACTGGTCCTTTTGCAAGATAATCATCACTCAACCCATGAACAGCACTTAAACGTAGCTGCCCTGTAGCAGGATCAAGCAAGCGTAGTGCGCATGCTTTGACCTGCATTGCTTCTGTAATGCTTGTGGCGATACTTTGCAGTACCTGGTCGAGTTCGAGACTAGAAGAAATGGTCAAGGCTGCATGATAAAGAGCGCTATAATAATCTTTATGTGTGCGTGTCGGTGGATCAGTGGCATGAGAGTTTGTTGTCATCATCATCTCCCAACAAGTAATAATGGACACAGTAGCAAAACAATAGCTTCAATGATAACACGTTTCCATTGTACCATATGTTTGCGGTGGGAGAGAAGAGAGAATATCACTCTTACCCATCACCGGAAGCAAACTGCCAGTTGTCCTCTGATGGGTTCAAGTACGCTTAGAAGCACGACCAGAACATGGTATCAGGTCGTTGTCGGGATGAGGCGGATCTTGCACAAGCCAGACGCGACATGGAGCATTGGCCAGTACATAAGGTACGGTTTTGCCCAGATCGTTGGGACCCCGGCTTTCGGAACGTACGAAGCCAATGAAAATAAGCGAACAATTATGATCTCTGGCTTCATCGACAATTGCCGGACCAGCATCACGTGCCTGGACGACTTCTGCAATAGCATCAGAGCCAACGCGTTCGGCGATCTGCATAGCGGAATTGAGCAACTTGTCTGCCCGTTCAGATTCTTGAGTCAGTACAGCTTTCAGTGGTAATGCGCGTGGCACTTCGATGACATGAACGAGATGGACCTTACGCCTGGCTCCTTTTGCCATCTGACACCCAAGATAGACGAGGTTAAAATCGAGTTGTTCGCCGCCAATGACGACAGCGATATCCCCTGTGGCGTTTCCTCCGAGAGCCGACTTACTCATTTCTGTCTCTTCTCGGGTTCTGGAACCCCATAAGTGAACCATGGTGTTTTTTTCCCTCTTATATGGAGCGAGATAAACAGTTTTGCTGAGCAACCTTCATTATCAACATTGCTACACCTTTGTCAATGTCTTCTATTCAGGTTCCTCTGAAATTCTAATACTTAGCACGACAGTAGTCAATGTTTCAAGTATCCATAACAAATGACTATCAATAGCATTATGTTGTTATAAAAATGCCAGTCAGTCAGTCACTCGCATCTTATGTTACTCAGGCTCAATAGTTGTCTTCAGCCCATAACCCGTCAGCCGCTCTTGATAGTATTCTGCCGCCTCTTTTGGACACACAATAACAACTGCACTCCCGGTTAAATGTGCTGTCAACATGATATTTCGGCTTCCTGTGGTGAGAGGTTATTGACGGAATGAAGGAGTGCGAACACAACGTCGTGCATTTCATTGTAGTCATCATTAAAAAGAATAACTTTATATGGTGGCAATAATTGAGTAAGCCGACGTGTTATTTCCTCTGGACGCGTCTGCAAATAAGGAAGAATGACCATGTTATTTTTCATGAAAAATCCTCTACCTCAGAGATACTATTGTAAAATATAAATATATTGTAACGGAGAATGCTCTTTTTTTCTAGTGTTTCCGAAAATATCCTGTTTGCTGCAAGGTGAAGATGCGATCAACGCTATTTTGCCTCTTTATAGGCGTGACTCCATGCATGAGTTTATGTATGCTTATTATACTGAGAAGAAAGCACACAATTTTAAGAGGCTGGTACCATTTGTTTATCCAGAGGATTATATTTATGCATCATCAAGGATTCCGAAAATCGGATCATACAACAGAACCTCTCTCTAGTAAGCTACCCACTTTAAAAGATGCAGCGGAGGACAGGCGTTTTCGTGCAATCTTTGAGCAGGCAGCCGTTGGTATGGCCTATATGGACGGCGATGGATATCTGCAACACATGAACCAGCGCTTTTGCCAGATTCTTGGATACGAATGCGAGGAGTTGTTGCAGCAAGGATTTTTAGCATATTTCTCATCCTGATGATGTGCGGGCAGATTTAGGCTATCTGCGTTCTACCCTGTGATCAGTGCTACTCGACCGTATCGACGAGAGACGCGTTATTTACGCAAAGATGGCAGTTTTGTATGGGTCGCTCTCACACTCTCGCCTGTTTATATGATCAATGGTGTGTTTGACTGTTTCGTCTGTACCATTGAAGATATCTCTCAACGCAAGCAGTTGGAAGAACATCTCTTGCTCTCCGAGCAGCAGGCCATCTCCCGTTTTCACCAGCTTGAAGCAATCTTTGAAACGATCTCAGATGGTCTGGTTGTGTATGATGCTGCAGGGTCAGATCGTGCAGACAAATCCTGCCGGCCGTAATATACTTACGACAAAGGCCATTCAGACAAGTATGTCGAGCAAACCTCTGCCTGGACGTGCATCCCTCTTATGCAATCATGGATGAAAACGGTCGCCCCTCTCTCTGGAGCAGACGCCTATGATGCGTGTATTAGCTGGTGAAGAATTGACTGGTAATCATGCAATTGATGTGCGCTTAAGGGAAAGTGGTTATGAAGAAGTCCAGTTCAACGTTGGTGGTGCGCCATTACGCAATCATGAGGAGCAGATTACTCGGCGCTGTCTGTGTCTTTCGTGATGTGACGGAGAGGCGGCGGATGGAGAAGGAGCTGGAGTCATTACTCTTTATTCTCCAGCAGACCAATGCCCGCCTGGAGCAGGTCAATAAGGTGCAGAGCGATTTTATCGCGATAGTGAGTCACGAGTTCCGTACCACGCTAACAGGCATTCAAGGTTTCAGTGAGCTTTTACGCGATGAGGATTTCAATGTGACTGAAGTCAAAGAATATGCTAACGATATTAATGTTGATGCGCTGCGCCTCAATCGTATGATTAGCGAGTTGCTTGACCTTGAACGTATGAAATCGGGCAAAATGAGCCTGCATCTCAGCAAAATTGATATCAATACCATTCTACAAGAAGTTGCTGAACGTATGGTATTGACTGCCCCTGATCATATGCTCAATCTAGACATAGATGAGTCTGTACCTCTAATTGAGGGAGATTATGATAAGCTAATGCAATTAGTGACCAATCTCGTCTCAAATGCTGTAAAATATTCGCCTGCCCATAGCAAGATTCTCCTGAAGAGCTTTCAGGAAGACGATAACATCCATATCATTGTGCAGGATAATGGGATTGGTATTCCCACGGCTTCTCTAGAGGCGATTTTTGCTCCTTATAGTCGTATCTACTCGGCAAAAACGCGTTATATTCAAGGGACCGGTCTGGGTCTGGCAATTGTGCAGCAAATTGTGCAAATGCATGAAGGACGTATCTGGGTTGAGAGTGAGTTGGGACATGGTTCGGTATTTCATGTTACGTTGCCAATAAAGAGTGCACAATAAAAAAAAAGCTCAGGTCAGTACAAAACCTGAGCTACTAAGAGAGACTACTTTTTACTCACGCCGTCCCACGCTTCTATCGATCTTTCCTCCGCCATTAATTAGCATAGCGCGTGCCCGCGACATTCTACTGATATTATCCGGGTCCGCGAGGCGTAGCGCGACAACCGTGAGTGCGCCTTGTGTTGGACGATTTGGCGTTGCATTGACCTTTGATAGATCCTGTCCGATAGCTCCACGCGTACGGCCACGGCGGAGCAGACCAATCACCACGCCGAGCACGATCCCAATAATCACGCCGATAATGATCGTTGTCGGTTCGGGTAGCTTAAAGATGTCACCCGCGCCAGTTGCCAATGCTCCCAGAACCAGGCCGAAAATGACCGCGAATATCAAGACGAGAAGTGGGTTGGGACGCGAACGTTGTACCTGCAGAAAAACATCTCTGCGGGCCGTATTTGGACCATGTTCGCGAAATTCTCCATTTCCCACGACGCCAGAAGGAAGGTGAAAAACTTCATCGTTACTGAAACCTTCCTTGCGTAATTTTAAGGTCGCTGCCTCCGCTGTTGTCTCATCTGGAAAAACTGCCAGCAAGTTGTAGCTGCCCGGCTGTTGCTGCTGTTGTTGCATAAAAAAAACGGCTCCTGCTATGAGCTAGTACACATCCCATTACACTCCATTATACGCTCTAGAGGGGAGAGGAGGTTACTTTTTCTGGCCCCATATCGTCATATAATGCCACATACCACAAAAATCCTCTTCATGCATTTCAGATAGCATATGCTCGTAAAGGCGTTCAGCTTCCTCTGTTGTCGCCACTCCTGAGTTAACAAGCAAGGGTTGTAGTAGGCGGCCAACGATCTCAGCGTCCCGATAGACATCTGCCCAGGCATCCGTTTCTGCCGAGAACTCCAATGCATGGGCGGCATGTTGCACCTGTTGGTATCCTGACTTCCGCAGCAGGTTGGGGAGTACGGATGTAACACCAACGGTTCGTCCGATGGGTGAAAAGCCATAGCCAAGGCGAGACTGGGCCAGAAACGATAATTGCATTCGCCGTTCGCAGGCTTCGCTTGTCGTGATTGCTGGATCGATCATATCAGTAAGCCTCAGAATGCCTCCTGGCCTGAGAATGCGGGTGCATTCGCGAATAAACGATGACCATGCCTCTCGATGCAGTACACTAAAGAGAAAACGGGCATTGACCAGATCGAAACTTGCGTCGGAAAAGTCGAGTGGTTGCGTGATATCCATGACGCCAAAGGATGCATTAGGGATATTCTGGGAGCGTGCTCGTGCATTTGCATACTCGATCATTGTCTGGCTGATATCAACGCCTGCAACATCGATTTCAGGATGAGCAAAGGCAACATCAAGTACCCAACCACCCGGACCACAAGCCAGGTCGACAATGGTAGAGAATGATGAGGGATCAGGTATTCCCGCAAATGGGCCTCCCATATTCCGTGTGATAAAGTGATCCAGATTGATTAACCGGGCCATTTCGGCAGGACTTTCGGGGTCGAAGAAATAGCTGTTGTTGCCGGGTACATTTATCGTCATCGCATTCTCTTTCCTTCTTCCAGTTTAACCAAGTGGAAAATAGGGATGCAAATGGTTTCACCTGCTATTAGTATACAAGAGCTGATAGTATAGAGCAAGTTGATGAGAGGTGAGTATTAATCTTTGCTATCATCCACGCGGTGCTTGAATCGACTCAAGCACCGCCGCAATCTCCTGCCGAATACGATCATTATGGGCCATCTCGCTGTTGACTTTCTCCCAGCCATGCATAATCGTTGTATGGTCGCGTCCACCCAGGGCTGTACCGATCTGCAACAATGAGGCACTGGTCTCCTCACGCATCAAGTACATGGCGACCTGGCGCGGCCAGACGATATCGCGATCGCGCTGCTTACCTCGCAATAATGCTATCTCCACGTTGTAATACGCACATATGCCCTCCAGTCACCTCTGTAACCGTCAGGTTGGAGGACGGTTTCTTGTCACTATAGATATGCTCAAGCGCTTTAACGGCAAGGTTCATGGTCAGTGGCTCATCATGCAACGTGGCATACGCAATAACGCGGTTGAGCGCTCCCTCCAATTCGCGTACACTGCTGCACTGTGGACGGGCAATATAATCAATAACTGAACTGGGAACGGAGAAACGTAACGACTCGGCCTTGGAACGCAAAATTGCCAGCCGATGCTCATATTCAGGTGGCTGCACATCAGCCAGTAAACCCCATTCAAAACGTGAGCGCAGGCGATCCTGCAGGCTATGAATAGCTTTGGGTGGACGGTCGCTGGTCACCACAATCTGCTTGTTTGCGCTATGCAGAGAATTGAAGGTGTGGAAAAACTCTTCCTCAGTCGACTCTTTTCCTGCAATAAACTGGATATCGTCGACAAGTAGAATATCGATCTGCCGGTACTTCGCGCGAAACTCTTCCGTCTTCTGATAACGGATGGCGTTGATAATCTCGTTCGTAAATTTCTCTGACGTGACATAAAGAACGTTCAAACCTCTTAGACTCACCTGCGTGTCCTACTGCATGCATGAGATGCGTTTTTCCCAGTCCCACGCCCCCATAGAGAAAAAGCGGATTGTAGATATGTCCTGGATTCTCGGATACGGCGAGTGATGCAGCATGGGCAAGCTGATTTGATTTTCCTACAATAAAGCTATTAAAGGTATAGCGTGCATTGAGTAGTCCTTCATTGGGAAAGAGCATGGCAACATCAGGTTCACGTTTTGCTTTTTGCTGCTGCTCATCTGCGGTAGATAGATGAGTACCGGACTCTGGCTCCGGTTCCTGCACATTCTGTTCATTTATACGATGCACGCTGGTATGTGGTGTTGTGGGTGGTGCCATTGAGGTCATTGCGGCAGCCGCGGCGGCATCGGCGATACGTTTCTCTCGTTGTGCGGCGCGTTTTCTTGGCAGGCGATACGTCCGTTTTTGCGCAGGGAGGACCGTTGTTTCCTCCATCTCATCTCCCGGTGGAGGGGGTGTCTCTTTAGAAACGACGAACTTGACTTCAACTGGTTCGCCCATGATCTCCTCAAGAACCTCGTGGATGATATCGATGTAGCGGAACTCAAGGTGTGCTCTGGCAAATGTTGTGGGGACACGCACAATAAAAACACCATCTTGAAAGGAGAGCGCGGAAGTACCCTGAAACCAGGTTGTAAAAACTTCTGGTTTCACCTTTGTCTGCAATCGTTCTATTGTTGTCTGCCATATCTGTTTTGCATTCATGGGCGCTCACCCCCTCGGGGATCATTCACTGGCTGATGAGGGAGTCTCTCACCACATCCTCAGCAATATGTTCAATCATTAAAATAAAGAAAGCTCTTGTATTGTTACGCATTTTATGTCGGCGAATTGTAATGGTAGCATTAAATCAAAACGCTGTAAAGTCCCTCTTTTTGTCCCAATCAGAGTACTGCGAGAAGCTACTTCATAGGTTTTTCTCTTGTTCTCACGTATACTGAGGCCAGAAGGTAGTCAAAAAAGTCATCATGTGTCTACCTGGTTCGTTTATGATCTAGATAGCCCTTTTTTTGTATCTCTGTTTATCTGTTTTAAGGAGTGTTGTATGACGCTATTTCATCCATTCTCTTCTTTAGAAAGTCGTCGAAGGCCATGAGGCCTGGTGGAAACGATGGCGAGTCATGCTTTTTTTCGCGTTTCTCTTTTTCGACGATATGCAAAATATAGCCGATCCTGCCTGGCAGTGCTTTTGAGTGGTGTACTGTTTGCTGCATGTTCGGGCCTCAGTTTTGGTGGAAGTAGCGCCGCTACCCCTAAACCGAAACCTACGCCAACTCCCACTACACTGAATCTTTCTCAGATGCCTTGGTGTGGTAAGCCGTAATGGTGTTTCGCAATCTGGCGGCCTCAGGTACTCCTGGCATTACTTCTGGTCCAGCGACCACCTTGACCGATTGGGCGCAGGTAAAGCCGTTGCTTGGTTTTACTGTCTATCTGCCTCCAACACTGCCAAATGGCTCCTGCCTCGTCAGTGCTTCTGGCACGGTTCATGATCCTATTCTAGGGGGCAATTTTGTGATTGGATATATCTTGCCAGATCATAGCTCACTCACCCTTTCACAGGCTCCACAACGTTCAACAGAATGCGAACCTTTCAATGTAGTCTCGGCATCTAATAGTGGAACAAAGACAATGCAACTTCTCAAAGCGCGGTACAAATCTGTTCAGGTGCTCATGGAACGACGAGTATCGTTTTTTCTTCACGTGGAAATACAGATGCTTTGCAACAGTTTTTTAATGCGTTACAGCCCGATGTGAGCTGGGTTCCAGCTTCGTAAAAGAGTATCGAGGCTTGCGTTGTCTCTTCGTGATTGCTATAGTATTGATGTTTTTAATTCCTGGATCGTTTATAATACTATTAGTGGTCGTATTGGAGTACAATTGGTCGTATAGGGTGAGTTCTTCCAGGCAATCCCCTCGACGCTCAAGTTTCCCTTCTGGTATAATGACAGAAGTTTTTGCGCTTGCATGTGTATCGGTTTATGCGTGCTATAAATGGGAGGAAATTTTATGATGGACAAGGATAAGTGCCCTTATTGCGGAGCCGAAACGCGGCCAGGGGATAATTTCTGCTTGAATTGCGGCAATCGCCTTTCACCAGCCCCCTCCAATGTACCGCAACAGGCACAACCTGCAGGCGATGCGACAGTTGCTGCCCCCGATGATTGGGGAGTTGCTGTCAGTGCTCCACCTGCTTCTTCTGGGGGATGGGCCAATGAAGCTGGTTCGACGAGCGCGGATCCAGGTGCAGACCTCCCCTATTCCTCTGCTCCCTCTGCTCAATCCCACAGTGATACTGTTGAACAGCCTGCTCGCTTCACTTTACGTTCAGAAAACGGCGATATCCTGCAGGAATATCCATTGGATAAGCCGGAGATCACCATTGGTCGTGCTCCTAATAGCGATATATTGTTATCGAAAGATAAATTGACGTCACGCCGCCATGCCACTGTGCAAAACGAGAATGGACGCTATACAGTGCGTGATGAGCGCAGTGCGAATGGTACTTTTGTCAATGGGCAACAGATCGAAGAACTCTGTACCAGTGGAACTGCATGATGGCGATCATGTCGGCATTGGCGAACATGAACTCATTTTCCAGCTTTCTAGCCCCGTCGCTGATCATGTAGAGGATATGCCGACTATAGCAGTGCCTTATGAGTCTCAAACGTATCGCACTCAGGATGATGATCAACATACTCTTGCCTCTAACGATGATTATGGGACGAGTGCGATGGAAGTGGAGCAAGGAGCTGGCACACAGCCAGAGGTCGAGACGCCAGCCTGCCTGAGCCTGAGCCTGTGGCTGTGGCTACAAATGGTTCCACGCCAGCTGTGTCTTCTACACCAGCGCCTGTTCCTGCATCGGTTTCTTATGCTACCATGGCTCCTGCGGCAAGTACAGCTTCTTTCACGCCCGAGCCTTCTCCTTCGTATTCGTCTGTCCCCTACAAATACGTCTTACATAGCGGAGAGTACACCTGTGATTTCAACACCTTCAACTGGAAACGATATCGATGTTTCCTTTAATCGTCTGTCCAATCTATCACAACCTGCATTGCCTGATATGACTGACCTGACGGCTGCCCTTTCAACGTTAGATGGACAGGTGATGTCGTTGCAGCAGCAGCTCAATGCAACACAGGAAGCCTTGCAGGCTCATGATGCTGAGGTTGCTCAGACGGCCAATCAGTTGCGTACAGGTGTACGTAAGGTCTCTGAACGTATGGATAACACCATCGCCGATGTAGCGCGTACACGTGAGGCGCTGGCCTGGGCCGACTTGCTGCAATTGATGGAAGATGTGATGAATAATCCACGTGACATCGAGTATGTGACAAAGCTTGCACGCAAAGCTCGTGAATTGAATAAAGTATTCCAGCTTCATCAGAGTGTCCTCAATACCATGGCTGAATGCAATAGTTTGTTGCGCAGCATGGTCACGAAGACGATAGATAGGTACCTTCAGGCAATTCCATGCATAAACAACTCCCTGTTGATGAAGGGAGCATCGCAGTTGATGCTCCCACTACTCATGCACCTGATCCATCGCAGCAGAGCGATGTTTTTGATGCTATCGTTATTGGTTCTGGTCTGGGTGGTCTGCTCAGTGCCGCTGAATTACTGCAACGCGGGAAGCGGGTAGCGTGTACTAGAGCGACTCTCTCATTGCGGTGGTCGTTTTACCGCGAAGACATTTCAAGGCGTTCAGGTCAGCACCGGGGCCGTACATATGGTTCCCTTCGGTAGTAGTGGTGTGTTGTCGCATATGCTTCAGCGCCTCAACGTGCCGCATCGTTTCTTTGATGCCGATGTGTTTGGTTCGTTTCATGTTCATGGTAAGCAGTATCGTTCTCGTGGCCTGCTCGGTGTCTTCAAATTTCTGGGTTTGCGCCAGTTCTTCTGGTTTACGCGCCTTGGATATTTGATGTTCTTGCGTCCCTTACCTGCAAATGAACGCCAGTTACCCTTTGATGCCTGGCTTGCACGACATATCAATGTCAAAAGCAATCCTCAACTGGTTGCTTTCTTTGAGCGCATTTCGCGTTTTGCTCTCAGTCTTGAGCTGAATCAGGTCAGTACCGCTGAAGTCATTCAGACGACGAAAAATATGTTTAGCTATGGTGCTCCTGCTATCGTAGAGGGCGGATGTGGCAACCTGGCACAACAGTTAGAGCAATACGTTCGTGAGCACTCCGGTGAAATTCGTCTCTCCTGTGATGTACTTCAGATCTTACAGGAAGATGGGCATGTCACCGGTGTATGTGTGCGCGAATCGGGCGAGCGGAGAAGAAACGTTGCTTACCGCTCCCCTGGTCGTTAGCGATATCGGTCCGCGAGCTACGCAATGCATTGCTCTCCGGCCATCGCGTCACTCAGGCTGAAGTATTGAAGCATAATGATGATGAACTTCCGGCAACTGCTTCATGCGTTGAATGAAGCGGTTGGTCTCAAAGTGCATATTCTGAGCGATGTTTCGCTTATCCCTCATCGCGGCATTATGTATTGTCTGGATACGCAACGCATCGCGGGTATGGTGCAGCCAACCAATAGCGATCCGAGCCTTGCACCAGCAGGCAAGCATTTACTGATCAGCCATCAGGTGATCCAAAGCAATAATGTCGAAGAGGAGCGTGCGCTTGCCCTTGCTGACCTGCATATGCTCTTCGGGAAACATTTGATACTCATTGCCGTGTGCTTACGATGGGAACCTATCGTGGCGAGTGGCCGGTGAATCGCGTTGTGCAGGGAGAAGACGCACAATCTGCAACATCGCTGCCAGGTCTCTATCTGGTGGGTGATGCTGTCAAACCCTCTGGTTATCTGATGGTTGAGGGCGTTGCTCAAAGCGTCAATTGTTTTCTTGATCTGTTTGATGCAATCGATGAGGAGCAACCGGCCAGTTCAGTTCATGCTAAATCTGCAAAGAATGTTATCTCGCCCCCATCGCGCCTGAATGCGCTTCGCTGGCTATGGAAGGCTCCAGGTAACTCAAACAAATTCTAAATTTAGTATCCTCTGATGGGCGTTGTTCCTGTTGCCCATAGAGGGAAAATAGACATACAAAAGCCTTAAAAGATCAAGTAAGAGGCAATAAGGAGCGGAATTCGTGGATCATGAAGATACACTGGCCCTGCGTGCCCCTCATTATCTTGTGACGGGAGGGACACCATTGCATGGGGAGGTTGGTGTCAGTGGTGCAAAAAATGCGGTGACAAAGATGCTTATCGCTACTTTGCTTACAACCGAACCCTGTGTTTTGCGCAATGTCCCTTTGCTTGGTGATTTCTATCTGACGACTCAGGCTCTGTGAAGATATGGGATCTCAGGTGGAGCTGGAAGACCATACTCTTACCATCCATACTCCTTGCATCAACAAAACGACCGTCTCAACGGAGGTTGGTGGCCTGAACCGTATCGCCGTATCTGACGCTTGGACCGTTGTTGCATCGTTGTGGAGAGGCGATTATTCCCAAACCGGGTGGTGATCGTATCGGACCACGCCCGGTCAACTATCATATCGAAGGCCTGCGTCAGATGGGCGCGAATATCGTCGAACACGAAGGCCACTACGAGTGCTCCATTTCGAAACGATTGCAAGGCGTGACCATCAAGCTCCCATTTCCCAGCGTTATGGCAACCGAAAACTTCCTGATCGCCGGTTCACTGGCAAAGGGCGTGACTATTATCGAGAATGCAGCAACCGAGCCAGAAATCATTGACCTGATCAAATTCTTACAGAAGATGGGTGCAATCATCGAGATTCGTGTGGATCGCCGCATCGTTATTGAGGGAGTAGATCAGTTGCATGGAGCCAGCCATACTTTGCTCAGTGATCGCAATGAGGCCGTCTCGCTCGCCATTGCTACCTATCTGACAAAGGGAGATGTCTACCTGCGTGGTGCTCAGCAAGATACCTTGATTACGTTTCTGAATACGCTCTCCAAAATGCGCCTGCGCTTCGAAATTGATGATGCGGGCATTCGCTTTATCGGTGATGGCAAAGCACCACCCGCGATATGCCCTTGAAACCGATGTCCATCCCGGCTTTATGACTGATTGGCAGCAACCGTTTGTCATCCTGCTTACGCAGGCAGAGGGCATGTCGGTAGTGCACGAGACGATCTACGAGGACCGCTTCGGCTATACCAGCACCCTGGAGAGTATGGGCGCACATGTTGGTCTCTATCCAAAATGCCTGGGTGAAGTTCCCTGCCGCTTCCGTGAAAAGCAGTATATGCATAGCTGCGTTGTGCGTGGTCCCACACCGCTCAAAGGTACGCGCCTCTACATTCCCGATATTCGCGCTGGCTGTTCCTATATTCTTGCTGCTCTATGTGCAGAGGGGTACGTCCGAGATTTATGGTATAGAGCATATCGAGCGTGGCTACGAACAACTAGATGTGAAATTACGGAGCCTTGGCGCTCATATGGACAGGGTGAGCGAGGTTTAGCAGCACACATTCCAAAGGGAACCGGGCGTACGTAGAGTGCTGCCTCTACTCGGTTCCCTTGTAAGGACCGCGCCCCAACATTTCTTCAAAAATTAGTTATGATAAGATGCTCCACAGCTCTATCATTTCTATCTTGAAAACTAACAAGATACCTTTTATCAAAAGCTGCTAATGGTGAAACCTGTTGCATTGTATAGTTTGAGAATAGCAGGTGTATTTTTAATGACGAGCATAAATTTTGCCTGGCATTCATGCAAGTAGAAATTGGGCAAGGCGCTCCTGATCTTTCATGTAAACTCATTTTGTGCATATGTGCTAAATTCGCTATCATAGGGTGGATCAAGAAAAATAAAATCACTGGCCTGTGGGGGATATTTGTGCAAAAATGCTGCAAAATCCATATTTTCAATCACCGTATTTTTAAGATGAAGCCGCAATTCTGGCTGAATGCATATATGCAATTTTACGTGCCAGATCCTTTCGATTATAGGATATGCCTCCGTAAGGTACATTGAATTCGCCCCGACTGTTATAGCGAAACATGGAAGCATAAGCATTCTCTCTCACAAAGAAAAATATTGCTGCTGCATATGCTGGTGGAATCTGGTACTGAGCCATATTGTTATAAAGATGCCTTAGATGCATATAAAAAGCACTTTTGAGTGCACTTTCTATGTTTGCCAGGATATCGTTATCTGGCAGTCTCCACTTTTTATTTTCCAGCACTTTCATGCGCTTTGTTTTGCTTAACAGATTTCTTTGCAACTCATGTACAAAATTTTCAACATTTTTATCAAGAAATTTTTCAAATATACTCTGTAAAATCTGTTAAATAATATTGAATAAAGCTGAAAAGCTTATCCATCATTTCATCTAATGAGGACTCACTCTATCGAGTATGCTTTATATATTTTGATCAAATCTTCAGCTTTTTTATCAACAATCTCACTAATATGTTGCCAACCGTCTGATAAGATATCTAATGCTTGAAAAAAATCTTTATTATCTTGTGAAATCATCTGTAAAGATTGAATAATTCAGATGATTTGTCATTAATGAATTTTTTTTGTGCCTGTATCGCAAAAAATACTGCTCCGCCCACCGACAAATGGCTCGTAATAATTATCAAAATCTGGGATCAAGGGAAGAATATATTTTAGTTCTTGTTTTTTTCCTCCTGCCCATTTTAAAAATGAGGTGAGTTTGGCGATCTTTCTTGCGTATTGTCTGATATTGTCAGCTGCAAGGTTGTTTGGTCGTACTTAATCATATTCGTTCACCTTCTTCATTTTGCTATGTTTAATGTACCTTCATTTCAAAAGAACCAGAGCAGGGAAGCAAAAACTTCCTTACCTGGCCTTGCTATTCTCTCTGTTTTCTTAAAAAACACCAGTTCATCCCTGCATGCCACTTTTTGCCTCGCGTAATTGTTCAGGAGTCAATATTCTGAAAAGAATAAGTAAGCTTTCTAGATCGTATTCCAGCCCTATCGAATGCAACTCCTGCCGAATACGACCAAGCGCACTGACCTGCGTTGTCGTAATCATTCCATAACTTACCAGGCTTGCCGCTAATAATTGATCAGGAGTCAGTAGTTTAAACATAAGCAATATTTCACCAAGTTGATAATTTAAATCTACGCCACGTAACATGCGCTGGATATTCTGTGCCACTTCCAGGCGGTTTTGAGGTACAAGATGACCCGCGAGGAGTACACTGCCAAGCGAGCGAGTTGCCCTTCCATTCAGTACCTGTGGCTGAACTGTCTGCGACTGTGAGCATTGACAGGTGGCATAGGAGGCAGACTCTGCATAATATCAAATAGCATAGTATTCCGGTTCTGGGCCATGTCCGCTTCCTCACCTGTCTGTCCCTGGTCCGCTTTGTTCTGCTGTTTGGTCTCGGTTGGTTCAACGGGCATAGCACCTATATCTTCTAACTGGTTGTCGTGTGGCTTCTCTACCGTTTGTGCAGCTGTGACTCGGCTGCATTCTCCGTATTATCTTCCTCATTTTCTATAGGCTTGATCGAGTATGCTGATGGCGTCTGTGGTGCGGACATTGTGCCGCTGGCCTGCAGATTGGCATTGTGCCACTTGCCTGAATTATCGGGGCGGTGGTGGAGTTGCAATAGAAGCCAGGGGCGGCAATGCTGCCGGCAGTTTGTTGCTGATCCATGATTTATGCGTGCCAGCACATCTGGACGCCTGCGCCCTCTCATTCCAGCTGGATTGCTTCCCTGGCGCTCAATAGGGATGTCCTGGATAGGGGATGCACGCAATGGTTGTGCGCCGATGGTTCCGTCTGTCGGAGAAGTTGGAGGAGCATATTCTACAGTCCCATGAGTTGACAGGAAGTCTGCTCCCTTGTAATGGTAGCTTGCGTAAAGCGTGTCTCTATGATTGGCTGGGGTATTCATCTGTGCTGTTTCTGATATGTATGTCTCGGCTGCTTTCGTACTGTACAGGTGGATGCTGTTGTATAGTTAGCCTGTGCCAGACGCGATAACTGAGCCAATCCAGACTCTCCCTGATTCTCCACTTGCCTGCCCATTAGCAAGGCGTTGTAGAACGGTAACGTTGCTGTTCCTGCCTGTGGTGCCTGGCTATTATCCTGCATCAGTATCTGCTCGCGGCTGTTCTTGTGGATGCCTGAGTGGATGCACTTCCTTGTGTGCTCCAGTTTCGCTGATTGGGATAGAGAACCGCGCGAATCTTATCGGTATAGGATACCGATTTTCGTGCTGGCTGGATTATTTGTCGCGCTGGCGTTGTGTGCCGCGTTCTGCTGGTAGATGTCGGAAGCAGTTGAAGTATTCAACGGTCGATTGTGAAGAAATGCCTGACGCACTGCGGGGTGGGGCTGTATTAGCCCGCATTCTCCGCAATCCTGGCATTGCGCGAACGAATTTCCATTGTTGTTATCGTAACAGGTGCCAATGATCCCGTTCTTTGTGTCTGAGCTGGATGGCGTTGGCTGCGGTGTTGGTGCGACCCGTGGGATACGTGGTATTGTATTGGTGATAGAACCGGCACCTGGCACACGATTGCGTACCTCGTCAACCAGTTTCATGATACCAAGCATGCCATCGATATCCAGATCGGCGGCGGTATTCTGAGAACGCTCCTCGGGATCTCGCGGCCCATAACCGGCAATATTGCTACAATGGAAGGTCAAGACATGAATGCCGCGACCCCGGCGTTGTGTGTCCAATGCCACCCAAAACTCTCGTCGCGCTGCCGCCGCCTGGGCAAGATCGACGAGCACGATCCTTACAGGATAGCGTGCGAGTGCATCGAACACCTCTACTGCTGTGCGTGCTGTATGGCACTCATATCCCGCAAGTTGGAACTCGCTCATGATGAGTGCCGTCAATTGTTGATCACGCTCAAAAAGAAGAATATGTGGACCACCAGTGCTGATGTTCATGCCTTCAATACTCCGGTTGCTGCACGCGTTTTTGAGTTCACAGGAAGCCGGTTGCCATACTTGCGTGACCTGGCCTGTCCGACCCTGCTAAGTAATCTCTTGGCGTACCATATTATTTTAATGCGCTTATTACTTTCAAATATAAGGAGGATGCCACATCGCTTTTTGCCTCTCCTCCCTCTTGTAAGAAATGTCTCTTCATAACTTTAAATACCCTCATGCTACAAACAATACAGCTTGCTCAGCGTGATAGATAATGTAACCTATCCCTGGCTATAATGAGCTATCAGTATAACGGCTAGTATAGCATACCTCTCTACTATTTTGATATTACCATGACTATTGACGCATCCCCCCTCCCATGCGCCTATAATGGAGAGGTCCTGATACTGCCATGTATTTCGTGTGGATAGGCAAACGTTGTTCCAGTATCTCTCAGGAGGGTCCAGGGTTATGCTGCAATCTTCGTCTTCAATCAAAAGGCCCGTATTAGCTTTTTTGACCGATTTTGGTTCTACTGATGGTTATATCGGTACCATGAAAGGTGTTGTGCTTGCGATCACTATGGACGTGCATCTCGTCGATATCACTCATGATGTGCCACCTCAGCGTGTCGCCACTGGTGCGTGGCTTCTGGCAACAAGCTATCGCTATTTCCCTAAGGGAACAATCTACGTCTGCGTAGTTGATCCGGGAGTCGGTAGTGTGCGCCATCCCATTGCTCTGCATGCAGGAGACTGGTTCTTTGTAGGACCGGATAATGGCCTGTTTAGCTATATTCTTGCGGAACAACCAGTGCATGAAGCGGTTATGCTCTCAAATTCCGCATATCACCTTGCCCACGTCAGTACAACCTTTCATGGACGTGATGTATTTGCTCCGGTTGCAGCCCATATCGCTGCTGGCGTTTCTTTATCTGAGCTGGGACCGCATATAGAGCCAGCCACCTTACAGCGTCTTGATCTGGGACTACCTATCCGCCGGGGCGAAGAAATTCTTGCCCAGGTCATACACATCGATCATTTTGGTAATCTGATCACCAGTATACCACTCTCTCGCGTGCCTGATCTTTTTACCTGTTCTAGTGCAAGTCTAAGGTTTCCAACTCAGAACGTTCGTTGTAACAGAACGTCGCCGTTTTCTTCTCTGCTCCTTCCACTTCAAGGGATACAACGCGCCCATTTCTCTATAGTGATAGTTCAGGCTATCTTGCCGTCGCTATACAGGATGGAAATGCTGCTCAATCTCTCGATGTGAACCATGGTGACTCTGTTACTCTTTCATTGATTGAGAAACAGTTTGAAACTTTTTGACAGCCATTCTACGCGATGAGATAAAGAAGAACGCCTACGCTCTTTTCACCAGACGAAAAATATGCTATAATGAGCGTATACTCTTTGGTAGACGAGAAAGACATCGGTTTACCAGCAGTGTTTTGAATTGTTAACAAGGATCGTCTTTTCTTCACTTCAGTTGAACATTTCTTATGTCATAGAATGAGAAAGGATCAAGTTGAAACATTGCCGGAGCATCAAACAGATGCATCTTTCAACATATCGCTTCCACTATCAATGTTGGATGCAAATAACAAAAAAACGCTATCAAAATATCCTCCGTTATGTAGGAAAGGGCTGGTTCTCTCGCGTTGAATGTCGAGTAAGAAACTGGCCCTTTTGGTCTCATTGCATCTTCATGATTGGGTGGCGATGGAGCAGATGGTGCCGAAGCATCCCTACAATGGCCTTCACGTCATCTCTCCCTCAGCTCAATCGCGAAGTGCGTTTCCCTGACTGTCAATCCGTAGGTGCAGTTCAAGATCTGTAGTTGTAGGCAACAGTATCCCGATGCGGATATACGCCTATTGGGAATACTTCTACACTACAATGTCACACAACAGAGAGAGGGTAAATCATGGATCTGGTGAAGCGGTTAGAAGAATACCGAGACCGTGAGCGAGAACTCATGTGGGAAGGTACATTTGCACAGTACTTCGAGATCGCCAGTAAGAAACCGGAGATCAGCAGACTTTCTCACGAGCGCATTTATCAATATGATTATGGATGCGGGCACTGAGGCGACCCGTTCCGGTGAACCAAACTACAATTTTTTCAGTCAGGAAATCTTTGGCATTGAGAAGCCACTTCAGCAGATCGTTGACTACTTCCATTCCGCTGCGCAGCGCCTGGAAGTTCGTAAGCGTGTCCTGCTTCTGATGGGTCCGGTCGGTGGTGGTAAGTCTACGATCGTCTACTTGATCAAACGTGGACTGGAAGCTTATAGCCGCACCCCTGCTGGTGCCGTCTATGCAATTAGAGATTGTCCGATGCACGAGGAGCCACTTCACCTGATCCCCAATGAACTGCGCTCCGATGTTGAAAAAGAGTTTGGCCTCTACATAGAGGGCGACCTCTGCCCCCATTGCCGCTACATGATCGATAATCAATACCATGGGCGTATCGAGGAAGTGCCCTGTTAAACGCATCGCCTTCAGTGAGAAATACCGCGTCGGCGTAGGTACTTTTACTCCTTCAGATCCCAAAAGCCAGGATATCAGCGAACTTGTCGGTGGCATCGACCTCTCAACTATCGGTGAAGTTGGAGTGGAAAGCGATCCACGTGCCTATCGATTCGACGGCGAATTAAATATCGCTAATCGAGGAGTAATGGAATTCGTCGAGATGCTGAAAACCGACGAAAAATTCCTTTATGTTCTTGCTTACCCTTAGCCAGGAACAGAACATCAAGACCGGGCGCTTCAGCATGATCTACGCCGATGAGGTCGTTGTCAGCCACACCAACGAGCATGAATATCAGTCGTTTGTGGGCAACAAAAAGTCTGAAGCGTTGCAGGACCGCATCATCCTGGTCAAGGTACCCTATAACCTGCGCGTCTCTGATGAGGTCAAGATCTACGAGAAGCTGCTCAAACAGAGTGCGCTCCAGAACGTCCATATCGCTCCCTATACGCTGCGTGTCGCCAGCATCTTTGCAATCCTCACCCGCCTTGAAGCTTCTAAAAAAGCTGGCATGAGTCCTTTGAAGAAGATGAAGCTGTACGATGGCGAAGATACGGAAGACTTCAAACAAAAAGACTTGCGCGAGTTGCAGGACGAGACGGTGCGTGAAGGTATGGATGGCATCTCGCCTCGTTACGTCATCAATCAGCTCTCGAAAGCACTCGTCAAACAGAACGTGACCTGCATCAATCCTATCGATGCCCTGCGGGCGCTCAGAGATGGTCTTGATCAGCATACAAGCATCACCCGCGAAGAGCGTGATCGCTACCTCAACTTTATCAGCGAAGCTCGTAAAGAGTACGACGAGATCTGTCGTAAAGAAGTCCAGCGTGCCTTTGTCTACTCCTATGAAGAAAATGCACGTACTCTTCTGAATAACTACCTGGATAACGTCGAATCGTATTGCAACAAGACCAAGATGCGCGACCCCATCACCGATGAGGAGATGGATCCCGATGAGCACCTGATGCGCTCCATTGAGGAACAGATTGGCGTCAGCGAGAATGCCAAGCGTTCTTTCCGCGAAGAGATCCTGATCCGCATCTCATCGCTGGCTCGTAAAGGTATGACCTTTGACTACATGAGCCACGAGCGCCTCAAAGAAGCTATTGAGAAAAAACTGTTTGCCGACCTGCGTGATGTAGTAAAAATCACCACATCGACCCGCACGCCCGACAAAGATCAGTTGCGCAAAATCAACGAGGTCGTCAATCGCTTGATGACGGAACATGGGTACTGCCATGTGTGCGCGAATGAAATTCTCCGCTACACGGGAAGCCTCTTGAACCGCTAACTCCTTCTGATAAATGGTCATATCGTGGGGGTGTACCCTGTCAACGGGCACCCCTACTTATAGAAAAGGAGAATGAGCCATGTCAGTCTCCCAGCATGACTGGTCGTTGCATCGTAAAGGGCAGATCGATCAGGAGCGCCACAAAGAGAAGATCCGTGAGGCGGTCAAGAAAAACCTGGGCGATATCGTCAGCGAAGAGAGCATCATTCTCTCAGACGGCAAAAAAACTGTACGCGTCCCCATTCGCTCCCTCGACGAGTACCGCTTCCGCTACGATCCCGGTCGCCAGCAACATGCAGGGCAGGGTAACGGCAAAAGTAAAGTTGGCGATGTCGTCGCCCAGGAACCACGTCCCGGTAAAGGCAAAAAAGGCGAAGCCGGTAAAGAAGCGGGCTATGACTACTATGAAGCCGAAATCACGATGGACGAACTGGCTGCTATGATCTTTGAAGATCTTGGTCTGCCCAATCTCGAAGAGAAGCGCCAGCAAGAAATGGAGACCGAATCCGTTCGCTTCACCGACGTGCGCAAAAAAGGCCCGATGGCTAATCTCGATAAAAAGCGTACGATTATGGAAAACATGAAGCGCAACGCCGCCAAAGGTGAGACGAAGTTCGGCGATATTAAGTCGGAGGACCTACGCTTTAAAGTGTGGGAGCCTACGATTAAATATCAATCGAATGCTGTAGTTATAGCAATGATGGATGTTTCAGGGTCAATGGGCGAATTCGAGAAGTACATTGCACGCAGCTTCTACTTCTGGATGGTACGCTTCTTGCGCACGAAGTATAACAACGTGCAGATCGTCTTCATCAGCCACCACACCGAAGCCAAAGAAGTAACCGAAGAGGAGTTCTTCCACAAAGGAGAGAGCGGCGGCACTCAGGTCTCATCGGCCTACGAACTGGCCTTACAAATCATCAAAGAACGCTACAAGCCCGACGACTGGAACATCTATCCCTTCCACTTCTCGGATGGCGATAACCTGCCGTGGGATAACGATCGCTGCGTACAACTTGTCAATAAATTGATGGAACTATGTAATATCTTTGGCTACGGCGAAATACGCGAGGGCCACTATCGCTCTCCCAGTACACTGATGTCCGCTTACAACAAGATCAGCGACAAAAAGTTTACCGCCGTGACCATCTCAGATAAAAAAGAGGTCTATCCCGCGCTCCGCAAATTCTTTGCCCAGCGAGATCCAGTTCCTTCAAGATAATACGTAGGGCCAGATTTATCGCGTCCACCGTTCGGGCCGCGTTTACGCCGCCCACCGTAGGGGCCAGATTTATCACGCTCGTCAGGAGTTTTCTATGTCAATGATGGATAACACTAGCGATCTTGAACGTCTGCGCGATGGCATCGATGCTGCCTGGGAGGAGGCTCATAAGTTCGGACTCGATCCGTTTCCAACACACTTTGAACTGGTACCAGCTTCAATCATGTATGAGTTTGCCTCGTACAGTCTGCCAGGTCGCTTCAGCCACTGGACACACGGCAAATCATACTACCGTCAGAAGATGCAATATGATCTGGGATTGAGCAAGATCTATGAAATGGTCGTCAACACCAATCCCAGCTATGCTTTCTTGATGGACATGAATGACTTGCTGCAAAATACGTTTGTGGCTGCCCATGTCTTCGGCCACACCGACTTCTTCAAAAATAACGCCTACTTTACCAATACCTCGCGCCGTATGATCGACAAGGTCAGCATCCATGCCGAACGTATCGCAAAGTATGAGTTCGATCACGGCAAAGAAGAGGTCGAACGTTTCCTGGATGCCGCCCTCTCTATTCAGGAACACGTTGACTATAATCTCTTGCTGCGCGACGATGAAGGCCCTAAAGAGGAGAAGTCCAAACCGCTTACAAATGAGTATGATGATCTGTGGGGCTGGAAAAAAAGCTCAGCGGGCCGAAGAGGAACGTGAGCGCTTCAATATCCGACCGCCAAAGTTCCCGGAGAAACCGGAGAAAGATCTCCTGCTCTTCCTGACACGTCATGCGCCGCATCTGCTTCCATGGCAGCGCGACATTCTCGAAATCGTGCGCCTGGAGATGCTGTACTTCGTGCCACAGATGCAAACGAAGGTCATGAATGAAGGCTGGGCTTGCCTTGTAGGAAACTCACTTGTGTTGACCGAGCAGGGCTTCTTGCGTTATCACAGATTGCATGAAGACCTGGCAAAGGGTGAAACGATCCATGTGAGTAGTGGCAAGAGCGAACTGGATCGCGTAACAGACCGTCATATTCGGCGTAATGCTGCAACTATCCGTTTACGCACACGTCGCGGCCTTGTTCTGGAAGGTGCTGAAGGGCACAAGTTGAGTATTGGACCTGATCAGTGGATCGAATTGAAGGATGTGCAGGTTGGACAGCGTATACCGTTGAGCGTGGGGGACAACATCTGGTCTGAACAGCCTGTTTCTATTGCACCTCCTATGCGTATTGTTTCGCCCACGGTAAACGATGTAGCTCAAACGGCAGGCGTGGGTGTGCATACCGTCTATCGATCAATGAGTGGCAAAACTGACTTTGCAAAGGATCGTATAGAGGCGGCAGTGCAAAGTACTGGCTATAGTTTTGGCACTGCTGGTAAACCACAATATCACCTTCGTTTGCCTCTCGTTACTCCTGCTTATGTAACCGAGTCCTTTGGCGAATTCCTGGGCTATCTCGTTGGTGACGGTAATATCCACGTCTCAAAGAATGCCATTGGTTATACGACAGGTGATCGCGTCTTAGCTGATCGTTATGCTCAACTCGTGACCGAACTCTTTGCCATTGAGCCATCTCTATTCTGGGATGACAGAACTGCGAATGGTAAAGGTGGTCGGTGGCGCGTTGTCTTCTATTCGGTGAATGTGCTTGAGCTATTGCAGTCGCTGGGTATCGATCTCCATGCCAAGGCACGCGCAAAAAGCATCCCGGATGTCATCTTGCGCTCTCCTAAAGCGGTTATGAGTGCATTCCTGCGTGCGTACTTTGACTGTGATGGTTGTGCTTCATTGACAGATGGTGTGATTCTCTCCACCTTTAGCGAAGATATTGCTCAAACTCTGCAGATTGTGCTGCTGAATTATGGTATCCTGTCGCGTCGTTATGGTCCAAACATCAGAATCAAGGGTGCATCAGCAGGTGTGTTTGCCCAGGAGATCAATTTCTGGTTGACACGCAAACGTGAGATTTTGCAGAACTATCTTGATGGTCATCGTTGGTTCGTTAAAGAAGATCCAACCGATGAGGTGGTGAGTATTGAGCATGATATGGCCGACGTGTATGATATCACGGTCGACCGTTCTCATCAATATGTTGCTAACGGGATGCTGCATCATAATAGCCTATGGCACTCGCGTATCATGCGTGAGCTGGCGGATCGTGGCGTCATCTCCAATTCCGAAGCCCTCGAATTTGCTCAGTTGCATTCTGGTGTCCTCTCGCCCTCCCGTACATCGCTCAATCCCTATTACATCGGCTTCAAGATGTTTGAAGATATTGAGCGCCGCTGGGATAGTCCCTCGACGGAGGAGCAGGAACGCCTGGGTCGCAAACCCGGTATGGGTCACCAGAAGATCTTTGAGGTGCGCGAACTGGATAACGATGTCTCGTTCCTGCGCAACTACCTCACGGAGGATCTCATCAAAGACCTCGACCTCTACCTCTATAAAAAAGAGGGTGATGAGTGGGTTATCGTCGAGAAAAACTGGCAGAAGGTGCGTGATGGAATCGTCCATAGCATGACTAACTTCGGCTCACCCTACCTGGTGGTCGAAAATGGCGATTATCGTGGCAATCGCGAACTGTATATCAAACACCTCTTTGAGGGCCAGGAACTCGATCTCAACTATGCCGAGAAGACGCTCCAGTACGTCTATACTATGTGGGGCCGTCCCGTCCACATTGAAACGGTCTATGAGAATAAGCGCATTCTCCTGACCTACGATGGTGAACGCAACTCAAAGAGTACGCTGGAGAAATAATGGAGGGATTGCCAATGGTGTAGGGGCGCGATTTATAAGCCCGTGCGTATTATATTATGAAGAGCGCGGGCTTATAAATCGCGCCCCTACACCATTATTAACCTTCACTGAAGATGAACGATGCTACAATCCAGATGATGTTTGATAAATCGGTACGATAATGGAAGAATAGGCTTATAGTGCAAGTAGTAAAATTATGTAAAATTGGAAACTCTGTAACAGTGACACTTCCCTCCTTTGCTCTAGAAGCACTTCACCTCCATGAAAACGATGAAATCATGGTAGAAGTTGCTGGAGATCGCATTGTATTGGCAAAAGCTTCAACTGACTTTCAGGATGCATGGGATGCTTACCAAGAAATTGAGCCTCGCTATCATGAAGCAAATCGTAAGTTAACAGAAGGTATACCACCTGAGATAATATAGTTATTTTTGAGAATTGACACACCTCACCTGCATAAGTATACTTGTTCTAAATCGTTCGATGTATCAATGACATGCATCATATGAACTGTTCTATATGTAGGAGGTTGGTGTGGCAAAGATCCCCATTTATACCATTGGGCATGGTAATCGCTCACTAGAAGATTTTATTGAGCTTTTACAGCGCTATGATATTACCTATGTGATAGACGTACGCTCCCAACCTTATTCACGCTATACACCGCACTTCTCACATTCAGCTTTAGAAGCTTCTCTCAAAGAGCAGCATATCCGCTATGTCTTTATGGGTGATACGCTGGGAGGCCGTCCGAGCGATGAAAGCTGTTATCACAACGATAAACCTCAGTATGATATTATTCGCACAAAGCCTTTTTATCTGCAAGGTATCGCACGCCTGCGGATAGTATGGGAAAAACAGTTACGTGTTGCCTTGTTATGCTCTGAAGCAAAACCGCAGGAATGTCATCGCAGCAAATTAATTGGCAATACGCTTATCGAGCAAGCAGATTCTTGTCTCGCACATCGACGAAAACGGATTCTGTAAAGACCAGCAAACAATTAATATGCTGCTGACTGGTGGTCAGCAATTGTTATTTGAAGATCTATCACCAGTGGAAGCCAGCGGGAAAATAGGTCGCGCACGCAAAAAATTTATTCTGTCTGATCGAGATGGGGAAGAGCTGGATGCAACCTGAAATTGTGACCATAGGCGTGTATGGCTTTGAGCGGAAAGCCTTTTTTCAGGCATTGCTGGATGCGCATGTAAATATCTTTTGTGACCTGCGAGCCAGGCGTGGAGTGCGTGGCTCCGCAATATGTCTTCGCGAATAGTGCGCGCTTGCAACAATCATTGCAAGAGATCGGTATACGCTACATCCATTGCAAAGACCTGGCACCATCCGCCGCATTACGAGCGGTACAGACTGAGGAAGATAAACGAGTCCATGTAGCCAAGAGAGTACGCCGTGTGTTAAGCCAGCGCTTTATTCGGGCGTATGAGCAGGAGTATCTGTCCCACTTTGATCCTGAGCAGTTTATTGCTCAGATCCATGGAGAAACGGGCGTTGTCTGCTTGTTCTGTGTCGAACATGAACCGGAGGCCTGCCATCGTTCGCTGGTAGCTCAACGTTTGACGCAAGATAGGATTGCATGTTACGCATATCCGTTAATTTATGCGCGTAGGGGTTAGGATTTATCGCGTCAGGGAGGTGTAATGTGGAAAGGGTATTAATAGTCGCAAAAACGCATATGAATGATGGCGTCTGTGTCGGAGCACTGGTTTTGCGTACCAATCGTCATATTCGTTTATTGACGCAAGATCGTACTAAATTGCCGTTGCAGACGCCGTTTGAGGTCGGGCAACTCTGGAATCTGAACTTTCGTCTGACCGGTACCACGCGCCCTCATATTGAAAGTGTCGTGGTGATGGGTGAGCAATTTCTTGGCATGCAGCCAGACATGCGCGAAACGCTGCTGCAACGTATACAGCCCTGGCAAGGAAAACCCTGGCACCTGTTTGATGGCTTGCTCGCCACTGAAGAAAAAAGTGCTTATATCGCCAGTTCTGGTAGATTGCCAAAGTGCAGTGTTGGATACTGGCTTACCAGATGAGCCATTGACGCTCATCTATCAACGTCAACGGCCTTATTATCTATGCTTGAGTATGGATGTAGTGGAAGACGGAATTGGTCTGCAGGCGTACTTTCCATACGTTATGTTGGTTTTGCAGAGCCATTGCCCTGTATTCCTGCTGGGACTACTATTGCGTGTCTCACTGGCTCGTTGGTGGAAACCGGATTGGGCCGATGATGAACGATGTTACCTGCAGTTATCAGGTTGGTATGTATGAGTTACTAACTCTTACCAGTACCGCTCCTCATTCCAGGGATTGGCGCGGTTATGATACCCACGCTGCTCCCAGAAACCAGGGTGATCGCGTTCCATAAATTCTAATCCATCGAGCCATTTTGCACTCTTGTAGGCATAAAGCTTGGGCACAATCAGGCGCACAGGTCCACCATGATCAGGCTGCCAAATCCTCTCCATCGTGCTTGAAGACGATCATCACATCGTCGTCATCCAGGCTTTCCAGCGGCATATTGGTGGTGTAACCCGTCCAGGAATGAGCCAGCACAAACTTAGCGGCGGCAAAGGTTTTGCTTTCTGCAAAATCTCGCGGATATGAATGCCTTCCCAGGTATTATCGTAACGGCTCCATGTGGTGACACAGTGAAAATCGGAGGTCAATGTAGTATGTGGCAATGCCAGAAACTCTTCCCATGTCAATTCAAATGGATTCTCTACCAGTCCCGTGATCCTGAGTTTCCAATCAGGCGGCAATTGTTTTGGTGTCTTCTCATAACTAAACACAGGCCATTTTTTTGTCAGGTACTGTCCTGCAGGCAAACGGTCCAATCCATCTGGACGTTTCTCTACCACAGACTCTGGCTTTTTACTAAACAATGACATAACTTTCTGCTCCTTATTTTGTGATGGCATCAAAATGTATGCAAAACTTTTGAATAAAATGGAATTGTTGGCTATTAATACGGCTCTCTCTTGCTTAAGTGCTCGAACGGGAAAAAGGTTACATCTATAACGATCTCTTTTTAAAAGACGCTACTGTTATGCAGTGCGGGGAGATATACATAAGCAAGATGCAGTTGTATACTCAGGTGCAGAGATCATTGCGTCTTGTCTAGAATAACACTACAATAGGAGTGCTTATTCCATTTTCGGTTTGCGTAATATACACCCTTCATGCTTGTTTCATACGTACATGTTAGTGTGTTTCTTCAAGTGGTACCATCATATGGTGATACCAGTAATAAATGAGGAGTAATTCTATGGGCCTCTTCCTGTTAGCACTTATCGCGGCGCTGATAGTCATGGCCATTCTCTGTATTGGACGCTTCGCCTTCGGGCGTCGGGAACAGTTTGATAGACGCAAGTTTCTGCGCTGGTTTATCGGCTATTTTATCTTTAACTACCTTATCTGCCTTGCTATCCTCTACTTCGGTCAGCCCGCGCTGACCGGACCTTTCTGGGGCTGGCAGTGGGTGCTCTGGCCCCTGGTCTTTAGCTGTGTCGGCAATCTCTTCGCTTTCGCCTCTCCCGCTATGGGCGTGCTGGAAGATGCTGCCACCGTCAGCCAGGGAGGCCGCCCACGTTCATCGAGTAGCGCGACCACCCGCATGCCATCGAAGTATTCGCGTGGGGCTGTTGCCGCTGCAATCTTTGGCCTGATCTTCGCTGTTGTGTTTGGCATTGTGATCTCGTTCCTGATCACCATCTTTACTACCTGGTTCGATGTCAATGCGAAGGCACTGGCCGCAATTCCCAATGTGAAGATGCAATCTTCTCCTGTCCTGCCACCTACCGATGCGAATAATATTGTCCTGGTGAGTCAGAGCGTTGCGTCATATAAGGGGCAGCAGGTGCTTGGCTCAACCGGGCAGAACCTTGGTTCGGCTTACGGTATTGATCCCGACCAGCTATACCCTGCAATCAATTAATCATCATCTGTATTATGTTGCTCCGCTCTCGTATAACAACATTTTTGCCAATCTGTCCAGTTCCACTACTCCCGGTTTTGTCGTCGTCGATGCCGAGAATCCTCAGGCCGTCCCTCAACTTTATACGGAGCAGAAGCTTGCTGGAACTTCGCTGGCATATCTTCCTGGTGCACTGCTCAATCAGGATCTGTTGCGTCACGTCTACTTGAGTGGCTATACCTATGGTCGCTTGCTCGATCCAACATTGGAGCTTGACGATAGCTTCCATCCTTATTGGACGATCTCGTTGATGCAGCCAATTCGTGGCTATGTTGGTGATACGTTGAGCGAAGTGTTGATCGTTGATGCGCATACGGGTGTGATCACAAAGTATAAGCCACAGGATGTGCCTGCGTGGGTCGACCGGGTGATGCCTTCCGATACGGTCACTCAGTACCTGCAATGGTGGGGATTGTATCATTCTGCGCCCTGGTTTAATCCTTCCGGCCAGGGCCAGCAGCAGCCTGCCAGTACTCCAGAGTTGCTTTACAACAAAATTGATGAGCCGGTCTGGCTTATTCCGATGACCTCCGCATCTTCAAATGATAATTCGAGTACAGGTGTATTCCTTTTTAACACGCATAAAAACGAGGCGGATTTTTATCCTCTGTCCGGTCTGGGCATTGGAGATAATGTCACCAAGACGTTCTCGTCAACGCGTGCTAATATCCGCAACTATGATGTTGCAAGCGTTCAGCTTTATCAGATATATAATGTGCCTACGTGGGTAGCGATCTATGTTCAGAGTACAACTAGTGGTGATATCTTTCAGGCGGTTGGTGTTGTCAATGCACGCAATTTGAACGGTGATAATGTACAGTTTGAGGCAACTCTTCCCCAGGCTCTGCAGGATTATCAACAGTGGTTAACGCAACAGGGTAATGGCAGTAGTCCTTCAGGTGGAGGTGGTGGTAACACAACCCAGACCTTTACGGGCAAGGTGTTGCGTGTCTCTTCAGTGCAACAGGGCACAAATACCATCTATTACCTTCAGATTGCGGGTCAGAGCAACATCTTTACCGCAAATCTGTCGCTTTCGCCCAAATTGCCAATTGTACAACCGGGTGATACGGTAACTGGTACCTATCAGACGGGAGGTGGAACGGTAATCAATCTCCTGTCCTTTAATGATACCAGTATCAATCTGGGCATACCCGCGACAGGAGCAACGCCAACCGCGACTCCTGTTGCAAAACCAACTGCTACACCGAAAAAGTAGTCATGGGATTATAAATCGAGCGTCTTGCCGCTGATGTAGCACGGGCTTGTTCGCTCCGCTCACCGCGCCCCTACACCTGGGTCTCCGGCTCGTGTAGGGGCGCGGTGAGCGGAGCGAACAAGCCCGTGCTGCACATTGGAAAATGGATACAATGAACTTGACTGTCAACTGATCAATCTCTCCGATAGATGCGGCGTCGGCGAAGACAATTCCTCTGTTGGCAATAAAGAGACAATATGGTATGGTATCAGAGAGAAGACGTGTTGGAAATAGAATGTTCGCGGAGGAAAGGAATTATGGCGCACTACTTCACACGTGAGGAGGCTGAAGCGCTTCTACCTGCCATTACGCTTATATTGCAGAGAATACAGGATGAGCGAGAGAAAATGCATGCTATTGAAGAGGAGCTTGAAGTCCTCCAGACTCCAATCAATGGGAAACGGCCATCACCTTCAGGGTCGTATTCAACGTCTGCATCATGATGTATTGGAAGCTGTCCAGACCCTCCGCGCTGCCATCGAAGAGCTACAGGAGGCTGGCTGTGAACTGAAAGACCCGGATACTGGCCTGATCGACTTTCTCAGCCTGCGTGATGAGCGAGAGGTGTATCTATGTTGGCGTCTGGGCGAAGATCGTATTCGTTTCTGGCATGATCTCGATACGGGTTTTGCAGGCCGCCAGCCATTATGAGATGCTTTTTATGACGATCGAAGAGTTATTAATGCAGGGAACGCAGGCACTATCCTCCACTGGTCATAAGGATGCACGTCGCGACGCCCAGGTATTGCTCACGCATGTGCTAAACGTCGAACGTTCGCATCTCTATGCCTATCCTGAGCGTGAAGTGATGCCTGAACAGGCCGATCGCTTTTCCCAACTGATTGAGCGCCGTAAATTGGACGAACCTATAGCGTACCTTATCGGCCACAGAGAGTTTTACGGCCATGATTTTCTTGTTGATAAGCGTGTGCTCATTCCAAGACCGGAGACAGAGTTGCTAGTGGAAGCCGCCCTTATCGTCATTCGGCAGAAAATCTCCTCTGGACAGATTCCTGTGGTAGCTGATATTGGTACCGGCAGCGGTGCTATTCCTGTCACACTTGCACTTGAAGAACCTCGCCTTCCCTATCTCTACGCGTGTGATATTTCAACGCATGCTCTACAGGTTGCCTCTCTAAATTGCCAGCATCATCATGTCACATCGCGCATCCGCCTGTTGCAAGGCGATCTCCTCGCACCTTTGCCTGAAGCGGTGGATATACTTACTGCTAATCTCCCCTACGTCGGTACAGAAGAGATGGAAATGCTCTCTCCCGAAGTGAAGGTGTACGAACCACAGCAGGCACTCTTCAGCGGTCCCCAGGGATTGGACCTGTTGCGTCGTTTCTGCGAGGAAGCTGCACAACCCGGAATTTTAAATCCTCATGCTGTTATTTTGTTAGAGATAGGCTATTCACAGAGTGAATCACTTGGTCAGATGCTTCGTCAACTCTGGCCTCAGGCCCAGATAGACTATAAAAAGGACTATGCAGGTTGGAATCGCCTCGTCCAGATATCTCGATGAAACTGTGAAATGGTGCCTTGCAAAGCGTCTGAAGAACTGGTACCTTAGTAAGTGAGGCTATAAAGATGTTCATGCTCTTCGTTTTTTATAAACAGAAGTATGTAATCCAACGTGCTGGCGAGGGTTGTTTGGAGTGTTATCGCAAAGTTATGATTCGCTTGTCCAAGGGAGGACATTCATATGCTTATAGGGTCTATTATTGCTGATGCGCAAGCATCCATATCTCTGTCGGCTCTTTTTTCCAATAATATTGCATTACTTGTGCTTGGTGGAGCGTGTGCATTTCTCTTATCGTATGTGTTAACGTTTGTTGTCATCGCTGTTGCGCACAAGTTTAACTGGTACGACCGCTCCACGGCTGAGCGTAAAAGGGAACATGCGAAAGCGCCCGTGCCGCGCCTCGGTGGAATCGCCATGTTTCTTGCATTTGTCATTGCTTCTCTTATTTTCTATCAGTTTAATCCCGAACTAGAGCATAAAGAATTTGTCATTTACTGGTTATTGCTTGCCAGTGCGACGTTGACTGTAATAGTGAATGTCTACGATGATATTAAGGGTCTGAAACCACTTCCCAAGTTTATCGCGCAGACGGTAGCTGTATTGCTCCTTCTGGGACCATACATTGATGCGAAGTTTCATGGGGTGCTGCTATTTGGCTTCAGCAATCCCTTTGGCCGCGCCAATAGCCCTGCCTTGCCCTGGTATCGACAATCCGAAATCACGCTGTTTATCCATCCTGCTGCCAATCAACTCCCGGCCATCTCGCTGCTTGCCATTCCTGCAGTCCTGTTTACCTGGTTCTGGATGGTCGGCATGATGAATACCATCAACTGGATCGATGGTATGGATGGCCTTGCAACAGGCATCGTTGGTATTACGGCCTTTTTTATCGCTGTCATAAGCTGGACTCTGAACCAACATACGATTGCGATTCTGGCGATTATTTTTACGGGAGCCGTAATTGGCTTCTTGCCGCATAACTGGAATCCTGCGAAGATTATTATGGGCGATAGCGGTTCTCAATTTCTGGGCCTGACTCTGGCAACCCTCTCGATTATGGGTGGTGCGAAGATCGCTCTGGCCTTGATGGTGCTCGGTATTCCAATTCTCGATGTTGCGGTAGTGATGATTAACCGCGTGCGTCGTGGTCAGCGTCCCTGGCACTACGATACAACGCACCTGCACCAGCGTCTCCGGGCAACCGGTTGGACGGTCAGACAGATTTGTTATGTCATCTATGGTTTGATGATCTTCTTCGGTATTCTTGCGTTGTTATTTAAACAGGTACTGAAATTTGTGGGTCTGGGACTGGTGGTTGCGGCGATGGTCGGGCTGATCTTCTGGATCGATTACAGCCAGCGTCAAGGTGGTGGACGTGTTAAACTGGGTGGTCCCGATCCCGATCCTCCTACACCAACTGAGACGCCGCTCCCTGAAACGCCCGTAGAAAAGTTTGACTCCGTTGAGAAGACGTATGTTTCTCTTGAAGAGGGGAAGCGGGTGTAATCTATAAAAAGTACAGCCGGCTTCGCCAGTACTTCTGTTTCCCTGTGATCTTTTCGTGTCTTAGACGTTATATATATGCATGTGTTTATATGCGATGTGTTGTTATTATAAAATGCCTTTTTTAGGGAGGAAAATCGTATTGTATAGTCTGATGCGTTTGCTTTTTCGTGCGCTTCATGGAAAGCCGGTAGCGCAAATTATCGTTGGAATTATTATGATTCCGGTTGGTGGTCTTATCTCGATCGCTGCCCTGAAGGGTAATGGCGAATATATTTACCCATATTGGATTGTTGCGGGTATTGCGGTTGCCGTTGTTGGTATCGTTTTTATTGTGCGTGGTGCTAAAGCTCGAATTCAGCCGAAGCCTTCGGTACAGCAGGCGACCAATGCTCCTCAGTACGCACCACAGGTACCGTACGGCCAGCCACAGCCACCATATGGTCAGCCACAGCCACCTTATCCTTATGCACAACCACAGTATGGTCAGCCTTATCCATCGGAGTATATTCCTGGTCAACAGCAAGCGCCTTATGGTCAGCCATCGTATCCACCGCCATATACTCCTGGTCCATCGCAGCAGTAGCAGAATTTATCAGCTCTCAATGAGTTGGAGTAGGGGTGTTTACGATGCCCCTATATTACTCTTCCCATCCTAACCATGTTGTTTTGTCGGCGATGGGCGTGGGATGGCGTTCACTGATGGATATAGTCGGTAGCCAATATAGAGGAATGCTACGATTGTATCTTCCTCCGCAAGGCCCAACCATCGTTTCACATGCGGATCATACGCGGCATCGCCAGTACGCCATTGTGCTGCCAATCCCATCTCTTCAATTGTTAACAGCATATTTTCCGTTGCCGCCGCTGCTGCCTCGATATTCTCGATATCCAGCACGTTGGGTTGCCTTGCATGCAATGCCGCGACTACGATCAGCACAGGAGCACGCAACGGTTTGTTGCGCTCCTTTGCAAGCATAGCCTGAGCTTGATTGCTTGCCGTATCTTCCAATCGTGCCAGCAAAGAGGAAAATCAATATTTCGCCCAGTTCTTGTCGGGCGCGACCCGCCAGCACAAAGAAACGCCATGGCTCAACTTTACGATGATTGGGCGCGTGCGTTGCAGCATGCAGGATATGCTCTATCTGCTCACGGGTAGGACTCTGCTCGGTTACCTTCCCAATGCTCCTGCGCCGCTCTATAATTTCGAATACGCTCATATTTTATTTCTGTCTCGTTTCTTTTTTACCATGAAATCGACTATATTTGCTTCTCATGATCATATCAGATTGGCGCGGGAAGTCGGTAGTAATCTATTGAGCATCCTTTTAACCAACACATAGGACAACCTGGTTGTGAACAACACAAACACTACAATTATTCATTCTTCCATCAAAAATTGACGCTTTGTTTTGCTAATTGTATACTTTCCCTATTGGTCAGACGAGTAAATTCGTTGATCGCGTTTGTTGCTTCTGAGTGGATTGAAAAGGAGTTCATCCATGCAAATTCATCCTTGCGCGTCGGTGCGCGTTGTCTCATTGCCTGTACATTGCTTGTATTGTCTGGCGCTATTATGCTCCATCAGCTGCTCCCCACAAAAGGTTCAGGCCGCAACCCCTGCTGTTAAGATCATGCCTCTGGGAGATTCGATCACTGGTTCCCCTGGTTGCTGGCGTGCTCTGCTCTGGAATAACCTCCAAAATACAGGGTATACCAATATTAACTTTGTCGGTACCCAGCCACCACAGGGATGCGGAATACCTTATGATGGCGACAATGAAGGCCATGGCGGCGCTCTCGCTACCAATATTGTAAGCCTGAATGAACTGCCCGGCTGGCTCTCCGCCACTAATCCAGATATTGTCTTGATGCATCTGGGAACAAATGATGTCTGGAGCAATATCGCAACAAATACCATTCTTGCAGCATATAGTACGCTAGTAGATCAGATGCGAGCGAATAACCCACATATGAAGATCCTGGTGGCGCAGATCATTCCGATGAATCCCAGCGGATGCACGTATTGTGCACAGGGGGTGATCGCGCTCGATGCAGCCATTCCAGCATGGGCCAGTTCCAAAAGCACTGCCCAATCTCCCGATCATTGCAGTGGACCAATGGACGGGCTTTAATGATAGTACAGATACAGTAGATGGGGTCCATCCAAATGATTCCGGCAATCAGAAGATCGCCGCCAGATGGTATCCTCCTCTAACCGCCCAACTCAATACGCTACTGACCCCTGTCCCGGCAACTGCAACACCAACGGGGACAACACCGACTCCAGAGTCCGACGCCAACCATGACGCCGACTCCTGGGAAGACACCAACTCCTAGCCCGACGCCAACTATGACGCCTTCACCAACCTCGACTCCTGGTACTGGTAATGCTTGTAAGGTTACCTATACAATACAAAATCAGTGGCCTGGCGGCTTCACGACCAATGTGACGCTCACAAATACAGGTTCAACCGCGCTCAATGCTTGGACGCTCGCATTTACCTTCCCCACGACATCTCAGCAAGTTGGGCAGGGATGGAGCGCCACCTGGGCACAAACAGGCCAACGCGTGACCGCAACAGGCCTGGCATGGAATAGCTCGCTGGCACCCGGTGCTTCAACGGCAATTGGCTTCAATGGCACATTTGGGAGCAGTAATCCCTCTCCAACTGGCTTTACTGTGAATAGTACGACCTGTACCAATGGATAGGTATCCACCGTAGGGAGTCATTTATTATTCCAGGGTAGGATATCTTGTTGACAATTGCCACAAAAAAGCTTAATGTAGACGTTACTAGATGTAGGGGCCAGATTGATCGCAATACCGTTCAAAGAAAAAGAATGGACGGTGCAACAGTATTGCGACTTATCGCGCTCACTGGTCCTACACACGAAATTTTCTATTGTAAGTTGGTAATTAGAAGTTATGTTAAGGCAAGAAGCTCCAAGCGAGAACTGGAACCCTGCTGGCGATATGCCTGTACGTCGCGCTCCTCACGCAGCCTTTCTGGTTGATGGGCGCATGACAATGCTGAAAATGTGCTGTGCCTTTTTATCCGCAAAGCGTTCCATCCATATCACAGCCTGGGGCCTCAGTCCAGACCTCTTACTTGTACGTGGCAAACATAAACGTGCAGGCGACGATGGCTCAGAGGAGCAGGAAGAGCTGCTTGCCTGGCTACGTGCGCAAGGATTGTCCGCTGAGGACCTCAGCTACTGGCAAAGTGACGAAGATCTAAGTGTTGCCAACGTCCTTGCCTATGCCGTCAAACATGAT
Source organism: uncultured Chloroflexia bacterium (assembly GCA_963731415.1). GTDB lineage: Bacteria > Chloroflexota > Ktedonobacteria > Ktedonobacterales > Ktedonobacteraceae > JACDAE01. The sequence goes on along the minus strand of CAVSVN010000003.1, from coordinate 116,077 downwards.
GTCTCTGTACGCATCTTGCTCTGGGACACTTACACTCTCCCCTTCCAGCATAGTCCGAGTGATGTCAAGAAAACACTTGAGCCACGCGGCATTCTGTGCCAGCTTGATGATAGTCACATGGGCCTTCTCAATCACCCCATCGAAGCACATCACCAGAAGACCATCATCGTGGATGAGCGCTGCGCCTTTGTAGGCGGCATTGATATGATGAGCGAGAATGATGGTGATTATGATCGCTGGGATACCAAGGGCCACCCCTATGCAACACCCTGGCGTACGGGCAAAAATGGCAAGGTGCCTCATAGCTGGCATGACGTTCACACGCTCTTCGATGGTCCAGCAGTTGCCGATGTTGAACACAATTTTCGCCAGCGCTGGAACTCTGTTGCCCGATTGCATCAGGTAGATGATCTGCTGGCTGAAACCCCACCTGCTTCTTCGCCCCAGGAAAATGAAAGCCCCATTCGTATTCAAGTAGTACGCACTATTCCCAAGGGAATTTATGATTTTGCCCCTGAAGAAGGCATCGCAACCATTTTCGAAGCGTATCAACGTGCTTTTGCATCTGCCCGCCGCTCCATCTATATCGAAAATCAATATTTCTGGCGACGCACGTTTCTAGGCATCGAAAATCCCGCTCTGGGCTTGCCTAATGCTGATATGGAGGGATTATTACAATCGCTGGCCGAAGCATTGGGACGCGGGGTCGTCGTCACCATCCTGCTTCCCGATCAACCAAACGTCGGACGCAACTTCACGGATGAGGGATTGCAATATCTATGGGAACTCAACCCTGGCGCAGTCGCCTCGGGAGCGCTCCAGGCATATACGCTCGGTTCCTCCATTTTGCAGGTGGATCGTGCCCTCTATAGCCCCATTTATGTACACGCTAAGGTTGCCATCGTCGATGATCGTTGGATTACCGTTGGCTCTGCAAACCTCAACAATCGCGGAATGCGTGACGATAGCGAGTTAAATGTTGCAATTCAGCAGCCAGATATTGCTCAGGCATTGCGCGTAGTGCTGATGGCTGAGCATCTTGGACTATGTTCCGAGGACACGCTCTTTCGCATCATTGAGGCCGCTGGACAGGCCGATTTTGGCTCCAGCGAACCGCAAAGGCGCTCCATCTTCATGCCTTCGCTCAGGCGCTGGTTTCGTCTCGGCCTGCGTGTGAGTGGTGAGCAGTTAGATACAACCATTCCAACCCTGTATGCAAAACATATGCAGGGTGAACTGGGTGAGCAATGGGCGCAATTGCAATCCCAACTCGGCGACCCCTTCAAGGCAACGGCCCTCTTCGCGAAGCAGGCAAAAGATAATCTCCAGGCAATCAAAGAGCGCCGTCCTTTACAGGGACACCTTCTACCGTACATCCCCTACGAGCGCGCCGATGAGTATGGCGTCTCCGTTCATGCCGTGAACGGTTGGCTTGCTACGTTGCCGGATACGTTCACCGAGCAAACGGGATAGGAACTTGATCGCGCCAGAGAATATTTTAATCTACCATTTATCCCAATGCAGCACCTTATCCAACGGCTCGCGTGCCGCTGGATTAAAATTCGTTCCCAGCGTATACGCTACCGGAATAAGGGCTGCCTGTGTGATCTTTTCATAAGGAATGCCTAGCACCTCAGCCGCTTCCTTCTCATAAGGCAGATGCAGCGTCGTCCAGGCTGTACCTAACCCGCGTGCACGAGCCGCAAGCATGAAGCTCCAGGTGGCTGGAAGAATCGAACCCCAGACACCCGCCTGCTGATTAGCAGGTAGCCCATCGAGACGCCCGGTAATGCAAGGGATGAGATACACAGGAACCTCGTGCAGATGTTCGGCCAGATAATCAGACGAATCGACGATACGTTGTTGCGTGATTGCACGTGGCTGAAGTAGCATCCTGACCGCTTCTAGCCTCCGTCCTTCTCGCGCGATAGACTGCGAAGGATTTACGGTACAAATCTGCCACCGCCAATTTCTTCTCTGGATCGGTGACCACAACAAAATGCCATTGCTGGCTATTGCTGCCCGATGGTGCCTGCAATGCAATCTCTAAACACTCGCGAATTAACTCCGGCTCAACAGAACGTGTAAGATCAAGACGTTTACGAACCGAACGCGTGGTGGTAAGTACCTGGTCAGCCGTAAGGTTAATAAGTGACATAAAGTGCACTCCTATGCTATGTTGGAAATTATGGATACCTGTCAATGGTATTGTGTAATTGCTATTGTATCTCATAGATAACTGGGTAGGGGCGTGAGCTTGCCTCCGCCCGGTTCAGAGGAGATATCACATCCCCTGAACCGGGCGGAGGCAAGCTCACGCCCCTACCCTATTAATTTTTGTCACTTGCCATTTAGAATGCTCCGCTTCCGTTTGGGGTACCCAGTCCTGTAGGACCATCGTAACCTTTGCCAGAAGTACAGAGGTAGCTGGGACGGCAGCTTCCGTTCCGTCCAGCTTGTGACATCATTCAGATGCGAGCTGTGGCTATACAGGTATGAGCCATTGATCTTTGCAGCATTGCCAGCCAGGGCGAAGACACTGGCAATAATGGGCGAGGATGCACTCGTACCACCATAGACAAACCAGTTTCCCATGCTCTGATAGGTATTGTAGACGGCGACTCCAGTGTTAGGATCAGCGACGGCAGAGACATCGGCAACGCTTCTCTTTTTGCATCCGCTATCTTTTTGCCACGTTGGCTTGCTGACATACGCGCTACATCCACTGCCAGATCCGTTCCATGCGCTTTCCGTCCAACCACGAGCGTTTCCTGCCGGACTCAATGAGGTTCCACCAACAGAGATGACGGTATTGAATGCAGCAGGGAGTTGAACACCATAGCCACTATCGCCCGAACTTGCCGTAATGACAACGCCAGGATGATTGTAGTAGTGTGCGCTATAGGACTGGCATCGAAGGCATCCTCCTGACCCCATAGCTATTGCTGATCTCTTTTGCACCCAGCTGTACTGCTGTATTGACCGCCTGCCCCAGGTCGGCTGAACGAAGCATTATTGGCCTCCACCAGCAGAATATGACTATTGGGAGCGATAGCACTTACCATATCCAGGTCCAGGGAGATCTCTCTTGCCCAGTCGCTATCAGCTTGAGGATAATGATTTCCTCCATTCTGATCCACTTTTTTGAAGCAACCATTCTGCAGTTGTGCAAGGTGGAAGCCCGAACGTTGAACGATAGACAGCCAGATCCTTCTCGGCATTCGGATCGTCGTAGGCATCAACGATAGCGATGGTCTGTCCCTTGCCTGCTTTCGCGGATGGCAGCTTATACGCATTTTGTAGGTCGCCCGGTGTCAATCCTGACGGAATATATTTAGCTATCTGCGCATGGATGCCCATTGGTTGCATGATAATTGCAAGACAATGTGCAAAACCAGCCGCCACTTGATTACACGCGCCTACTTGCTTGTAGCCAACGCTGGTAAAGGATGTAGCTTTTGTAGATGTGGAAGATTGAGCTGCAAATGCAAATGCAGATGAAGAGTTTGCTATTATGAACAAGAAAAGAGCAATATATGGCAACATAAAAAGAGACTTTTTCATAATCAGGAATCCTTTTTTTATATAGATGCTATTTTACTAAAAAAGGTAGATATGTATTTGTATTAGCAAGGGGCTTTTCCAACTGGCATGGATTGTTCTTTCGGCTCTACCTATATGGGTATCGGCACTGATTTTGTAAAGAATAGGATACGGTTCGCTCTTTTTTTGCTGCAAGCAGAAACCCGATCATTCGTACTGAGGAAGGGATATCTCTCAAATCAATAGCGAGGATCTTTCTGATAAATGCATTATAATATATAGAAATAAAAAACCTCGTGCGCCTGATGGCTCACATAGAGGTCACGTTGACGACGCTTATGACAATGTCCATAGAAATTGTTACTATCTATACAAAATATAAATGAAAGAAGAGTGTAAGTAATAAAATCATGCTAATAGAGAATTCAGCAGAAAAAGAACGTAGGGGCCAGATTTATCGCGCTCCCGGTACGGGCGGCGTTAAAGATGCCCATCCCGAAGACAACGTAAAGAATACTCATCTCCCTGACGAGATGAGCCGCCGCGATTTTCTCGCGCTTGGCGCACTGGGATCGCTGACGGGATTGTTAGCTGCCTGCGAGAATAGTTCGACTGCATCCGCTACTACAACTCCTAGTGCGACCCCGCAACCATCACCGACGCGACAGCCCTCGCCGACACGACCACCATCACCAACCAGTAATGACTGGTCAACGCTGGCGAAAAATCTGAAAGGTCCGCTGGTGCGTCCGGGTAGTTCACAGTATGCTGTAGCACGTCGACTTTTTGATCCGCGCTTCGATCGTGTAGCGCCAACAGCTATTGCCTATTGTATCTCGCCAGCTGATGTTCAGACCTGCCTCGCCTTTGCGCACCGCTTCAATTTGCCTCTTGTCCCACGCTGTGGAGGCCATTCGTATGCGGGTTACTCAACAACGACCGGGATTGTGGTGGATGTTACGCGTATGAGTGCGGTCTCGGTTAATGAAAGTGCCAGGACAGCTACAATAGGATCGGGAGCGCATCTGATCGATGTTTACTCGGCCCTTGCGCAACATGGGATGACGCTTCCAGCAGGTTCATGTCCAACTGTGGGTATCTCTGGCCTGACACTCGGTGGTGGCGTGGGTGTACTTGGGCGCAAATTTGGCCTGACCTGTGATAATCTGCTCTCAGCGCAGGTTGTTGTTGCTGATGGTCGTGTGCTTACCTGCAATGCGAACTCTAATGCCGATCTCTTCTGGGCCTTACGTGGTGGTGGTGGTGGCAACTTTGGTGTGGTCACTTCATTCACTTTCCGCACGTATTCTGTTGGTGCGCTCTCGCTCTTCACGTTGCGCTGGCCCTGGAGCAGTGCCGCCACCGTTGTTGATGCCTGGCAACACTGGGCACCTCAGGCACCAGATGAGATATGGTCCAATTGCTTGCTCCAGGCCACCAGCGACAAGAACTCCGATCCCCTTATTCAGGTCAATGGCGTCTATGTGGGTGATGTCGCGCCGCTTAATACGCTACTGGCGCAACTGACCAACCAGATCGGAGTGGCTCCCATCAGTCGTTATGTATGGAGCGACAATCTGCTGAATACGATGCTCTACGAGGCGGGTTGTTATCAAAAGACCGTGGGTCAATGCCATCTGCCAACTCAAAATCCCAATGGCAGGTGCAGCGTGTTACTGCTGGTGCGAAGTCTGACTACTTTGCAAAATTGCTATCGCGCCAGGGCGTCAATAATCTGGTGAATGCGGTTGCTCGCCGTCATGCCTCTTCCATCCTTGCTGATGGTGGCATTGGACTTGACGCATCTGGTGGTGCGATCAACCGCGTTCCGGTGAACGCAACGGCTTTTACGCATCGCAACGACCTGTTCTCAGCCCAGTACTCGGCAAGCTGGACGGTCGGCGATGCCAGCTCTGTTGTCTCCGCAAACCATACCTGGTTGACTGATACCTGGCAAGCAATGCGTCCGTATGCCAGTGGTGCTGCCTATCAAAACTATATTGATCCGTACCTGACTGACTGGCAACATGCCTATTACGGTACTAATTTAGCACGCTTGCAGCATATCAAAGCTACCTATGATGCCGCAAATTTCTTTCATTTTGCCCAGAGTATTCCACCCGTCACTCTAAATTGGCAATGCTATGCGCCGTCTTTAGCATGGCTGGCGGCGCATCAGGGCATTCGCTTTCATCTCCAGATCTATAATCATGTTCCGCAAGCTCACGTAAGAAGCTGGCCGTATCTCGTGGTGCAATCAATGCGCAGAGCGAACGCTTTCCCAACTGATAATTGACCTGCAAGCGATCCAGGGACCATGCGGCAGCGACCAGGGGATTGCGCGTCGGAAAAACAGCCTGGATGGATGCAAGCGGAATCTCCTGCCGCAACAGCCCACTACGAATGCGCAAAACGGTCGCCTCGATCTCATAATAGAGTGGGAAAGAGAGTGCACTGAGAGCAGAGTATGAGCAGTAGTGCGACAATGAGCGAGATCCATCCACTAATAACAAGCGCAGGTTCGCTCTCGATATGAATAGCGAGGAAGCCAAATGCAAGCGGCAACAGGATAGCGATCCAGACAACCAGCAACACACACCAGTCCTTTTTTGAGTAGTACTTCATGCAAAACCTCATTGTTTTTATATTACGTATTATACATCTCGATACATGTCTGTATATAGTAACGACGCAAATCTGGTAACGTCATTAGGAATATAGCCTCGCGCTTGAAACATATCCTGTTAATTAACTTTTTTCGAAGCAAAGTCATTATAGTCATTCTACGTAAACTTCTTGTACTGCCCTCACATATATCGCGATACCCACTCATCTCGTCGAAGGATATGCCTGAGGTTACCAGACAAGGTTCGCATTATAGCTATATGCTCCCGTGAATATAAGCCATAGCTTTATTCCAGGCTTGTTGAGCCACCAGGCGACCCATCGCCCTGTCCTGTGAGATCGCCACGCTCGAAGTGAATACCGCCGTAACGACGAGATATTCCTGCTTCGTCTGCCGCATTGCTAAATGTGGGATAGGATAACGTGATATCGTGGGCGGGAACCAGCCCAGGCTCAAAGAGAGAGTTCTTTGTCTTCACATTATGCGAAAATCCGAAGGTGTCGCTTCCAGTGAAGCGCTTGAGAATCAGTGGCTCCACTGGCACTAAAGATACTGTGACCGGACACATGTTCTGGAAAAGCTGGTGTTACCACGGTCGCGGCCTGATAGGGAAGCCAGTTCTGACCCTTGATCAAGCTGTGTTCCTTTGTAGGGACCTGCCCAGGCTTTGACTTGCCTTCTTTAAAGAGATAGTGTATAGCTGTAATAGGGCGTACAGAGTTGTAGTAGCAGTTTACAATCCCAGGCCGCGATACCTGCATCAAAGATCGCGTTGGTCAGTATAAAGAACAGCTTCACGTTGGTATCCAGATCATAATCATCGCGCTGGGATACAAACTGCGCGAACAGATTCCAGTGTCCAGGCGGTTGTTCGCTAGAGGGACCATCGGCCCAGTACTCTGCGATAACTTTCTGCCCATCGGTCAAGTTGGCGCTGTAGTTCAAAATCTGTTCAGCCTGGGCGATATATTCGGGTGAAGGATAGGTTGCGGGTGGCCCAGGACGAAATTGTGCGAACCGGAAGTCAGTGCGAAGGGTGCGATAAAGCCGCAACACGCCGTTGCATATTTCTGTATCATATCCGCCCATGATGCCGTCTGAGACTCGTAAAGGCTGCCAGGCTGTTGGGATCTTTGATGCTATCGGCGGTATTCTTTGGCACGTATAGCTCAGGTAGTCCGAGTAAGCGCCAACTATGCAGGTTACCAAGTTGATTTGAGCCATCATTATGCACGAAACGCCAATCACTGCTTGTGCCGCCACATTACCAATACCGCATGGCGTGCTGATATCAGTCGACATATCGGCAGGATCATAGCCCAGTTTCTGCATTATAGCCTTGAATTGTGGTATTCCATTTGGAAAGAGATCGGCCAGATGCACGATATGCCGCATAACTGATCGCTTTATGCTTATTCGCAAGCGTACGCTCATTGGCAGGGCGGCGCAGCGTTGCACCCAGCGCGTACCCGCTGCAACAGGATTGTAGGCAGCCCAGGCATCGTAGATACCAGTATGGACGATTGCCAGAGCACGGGCAGTTATTGGTGGGCCAGGATGTGTTTTCCGAATCATTTGCAATGCCGCATTGTTCCATGTACTAATCAATGTATCGGGAGCAATAGTGATACGCAAATGTCTCCTCTTGCCTGCCCGATATTCAGGCCGCTGTTCAAGAGGAGAGTTGCGCCTGTTGTCTTTGCCATAAACTGTAGACCCTTCGACAACGCTTCTCGCCGACTTATATGTGCTGTACGCGGAATCCCTTGAGCATGCATATCCATCCTATTATCAATATGTTATGCATAATCGTTCTCCTGCAATATACTACTTGTGATTTAAATTAGCTGTAGAGCATATTCGGAGAAAAATATCTCCTATACAATTATTGTTCTGGTGGCTGTATGAGTCTTCTGATATGGATAGAAACCATATTTACGATGCTGATGAGAAATTTTGCACAGGATTTGAAATGGGTAGTAGACCTTCATGGGCAAACTACTTGACAATTCTTTCTGAGGGAACATACTGTATACGTGTGCAGTGGAACAGCTATACCGCAGCACATTGAGAAAGTGCGCATTCCTCTCAGCAGCTTGCTTTTTTAAGAGAGGAATTGACGGGAGGATTTGTGTCAGCAGCATATTGGTTTGCGCGAGGTAGTAGTACACTGGCGAAGTGGACTCCACGCGCTATGTCCGGCACTCGCTGGGATCTGTAATGAGTGCCGGAACTTATTTTGGCTGGCGTGCGAAGCGCCTTGTGACGGTGCAAAATATGGCCCAGGTAACCGGGCGTTCGCCACATGATCCCTATGTGCAACGCCTGGCATTTGCTTCGTGGTACAATTATGGACGCTATGCCTCGGATTTTATGTATTTCCCCTATACAGATATGGCCGTCTTTGAAGACAATATGCGTGATCTTACTCCGGGAGGAACATGGTCACAATTCCTGGAGCAGGCCCGACAACCCGGCAAGGGTGTTATTATTGCCACTGCTCACTTTGGAAATTGGGATCTTGCTGGTGCCCTGGTCGGTCGCCATTATCCGCTCTCAGGCGTAACGGAAACCTTCAGTGATCCGCGCCTCAATGACCTTTTGCAGAATCAGCGCAGAGACAAGGGTATCTCGGTCATTCCGATGGAAAGTTCAGCACGACGTATTTTGCGTGTCTTACAAAAAAATGAAGCGGTTGCTCTGGTTGCTGACCGTCCTCTTTCACCACAGGAAGGCACGCCCATCAAATTCTTCGGGCGCACAACCTATGTGCCAGGAGGACCCGCAACGCTGGCAGTCATGAGTGGCGCTTCAATTTTGCCTGGTTATGTCTGGTATGGGCACCATCATCAGTTCTATGTACGAACGCTTCGAGCCGATTCCGCCTCGTCCCTGTAAAGGAGCTGTCGAACGCGAAAAAGAGATCATACGCCTGACACAATATATCTATGATGCCCTCGAAGTCATGGTACGTGAGTGGCCGAGCCAATGGTACATGTTCCGCCCCTTCTGGCCCACAATGGATACGTAGGGACCGCGTTCACGCCGCCCACCGTACGGGCCAGATTTATCGCGCCCACCGTACGGCCACCCATGTGTTCATAACTTTCCCAAGCATATTATAGGGAGCCTGTTAATAATGTATAATCTTTTCCAGTTTGCCATCAAAATTATACCCTGGCTACCAGCCTGGCTGATTGAGGCTATGGTACGTATTGCAGGATTAGTTGCCTGGTTTGTAGCTACAAAAGCAAGAGAACAGGCAACACAGAATATGTTGCATGTGTTGGGACCTGAGGTGTTGGATACTCCTCAGGGGCGTAGAAAATTACGCAATGTCAGTACAGGCAATGTTCTGTAACAATGTACTGAACTACCTGACGATGTTCTCGTTATCATCTCGCAAACCCTCTCGTATCTTACGTGAAATTCATATAGAAGGAAGGGAGCATTTTGACGCGGCATTAGCACGTGGTAAAGGCGTCATCCTCTCCTCCGCGCACATAGGACCATTTAACTACCTCTTCCAATGGGTTACGCTCTCCGGGTATGATCTCACTATTCCCGTAGAACGATTGGAAGATCCACGTATGCTCGACTCTCATTACAGATCTACGTAGCAAGCATGGAACCCATATTCTTCCACTACAAGGAAATGCATCGAATGCGTATGCTGTTTCAGAAACTACGTGCCAACAAAGTCGTTCTACTTACCGCTGATCGTGCCATCGAGGGACAGAGCAGCGAAATGTCCTTCTTTGGTGCAACTGCTCGCCTCCCCGTTGGAGTTGCTCAACTCGCAAAACGTACAGGTGCGACTGTAGTAGGAGCCTGTGGCTGGCGTACATCCTGAGGGCAAGATATACGGTCGCTTCTTCCCAATCTCGCTGGCACTTTCAGAAGAGCAGGAGAGGAATACGGATGAGGTACAACAGGCGATCGTGGCTGCTTATGGAGCAAAATATCACTGAGCATCCTGATCAGTGGATGGCCTTTGCGCCCATCTGGACGGAGAGGCCATCGCGTATGCAAGGTCGGACTATGATTATGACGAACCCTTGAGAGAGCGCATCACGCGTCGTGGCGGATCTACAAACCAGCTCCAGGCGCATTGAGCAACGTAGGCTGCAACAGGAAGATGCGGCGGAGGAGTTTCCTGTCCTCCGGCATGGACTGTTCGATCAAGAATTCCCTGTCGCAGTTCGGCACTTGTGTTTCCAGGAAAGAGCGTGTAGGCCGCACCGATATGTTGCCAGAAGTGAGCATCGCTGCCACCAATATCGGCAAAGCGCCACTGCTCATTCGCTGCCCGTACCGTATCGCGCATCGAGGCATTAGCGGGCGAGGGATTATAGATCTCAATGCCATCGATGGAGAAACCTTTATTCAACAATTCATCAATCTTAGAACGACTCAAACTTGGAACCAGGCGTCCAAGTGGATGAGGAATAATCACCAGACCACCCTGCTCTTTGATGGCCTCGATGCTCTCTTCAACGGAGCGCAACGCTTTAGGCGCACGTTCCACGAAGAGTCCCAGCAGGTGTCCCTGCCGCGTGCTGACCTCAACGCCGCGAATCAACTGAAAAGGAGGCTGTTCCTGTTGCGCCAGCAGATCGGCTACACGTTTAGCGCCCTCGACGTGATCGTGATCCGTGATCGCAATCACCTGCAAGCCACGTTGCGTTGCCTGCTCAATCACCTTAGCTGGACTGGCCCATCCATCGCCCAGATTGGTATGCATATGGATATCAGCCTTACTGTATCCTTCAGATGCTGGTGTACTCATAATAATTTTTTAACAATCCTTGAACTAACGTTCTTTTTTATTGATATCCGAGATGAGCGTTTATGAAACCTGTATCTCTCGTGATGCGTCAACCATGGTGTCCACTTTGACATAAGGCTGAGTATCACTTATGATATTCGTGTAACATATCTCTTAACAAAAACATTATATGATAGAGACAGACGAAGTACTATGTTGCGGTGACGATGAAGGGGAAAGAAATATTTTATAAAAGGGCTGCAAAATATCAGGAGTACACATGCTGATTATGACAACGAGAGGGGAACTGCATGACACAAAAACGGCTGAGTACTATTTGCCAGGGGCAAATAAAGAGACATCCCAGCTTAAAGCAGGGAGGCAGCAAATGAAAATTGGTATCGTATCACCGTATGATTGGAGCTATCCAGGTGGAGTGCGTGAGCATATTCGTCATCTGGCTGAGCAGTTTATTCTGCTGGGTCACGATGTACGCGTTCTTGCACCAGGAAAAGAAACGAAGGGTATTCTGGCGGAAAAACACCTCTTTTATGGTATGGGGAAAACCGCACCACTTACCTTTCAATGGCTCGATTGCCCGCATCGCGATAGATCCTATGCTTTCATGGCATGTGCGCGATATTCTACAGCGAGAGCGTTTCGATGTATTGCATATTCATGAGCCGCTGGTGCCTGGCCTCTCCCTCACCGCATTGCGCTTCTCGCGTACGTTAAATGTAGGAACCTTTCATACCTTTACACAGGCCAAGAGTATCGCTTCTCCATATCACCTGGCGTATGCCTCCGCCGCACCGTTTCTCCGCCCCTACTTCCGTCGCCTGGATGGACATATTGCTGTCTCCACTGCTGCGCACCAGTTCGTTTCGCGTTACTTTACCACGGATTATCAGATCATCCCCAATGGCGTTGACCTGGAGCGTTTCCATAATGAAGTGCAGCCTTTGCCAGAATTTCGCGATGGCAAGCAGAACATTTTGTTTGTTGGACGCTTTGAACGGCGCAAAGGTGCGAAATATCTGCTGCGTGCGATCCCTTTGATTCGTGAAAATCATCCGAATACGCGTTTTATCTTCGTTGGCGAGGGACGCCTGCGCTATGCATTTCAGCGTTATGTGCAACGTCATGAATTGCAGGATGTGATCTTTACCGGCTATGTCTCGGATGCCGATCTGCCACGTTACTTTGCCACCGCCGATCTCTTTTGTGCACCCGCCATTACTGGCGAGAGCATGGGCATCGTTTTGCTGGAGGCGATGGCGGCAGGCAAACCGATTGTTGCCAGCAATATCCCTGGTTATGCCACCGTCGTCAATTCTGGCACCGATGGATTGCTCACTCCACCACGCGATAGCCGCGAACTGGCTAATGCCGTTGGCTACTTGCTCGATAATGAGCCATTGCGGCGTCTCTTCATTGAGAATGGGCAGCGTAAAATTCATCAATATGCCTGGCCGTATGTTGCCAGTAAAATTCTGGATTATTATTATATGCTGCTGGATGAACAGAGGTTTGCGTTGCGTTCGTCACGTGTAAAGTACAAAAAACGGTATACATAAGTACCGCTAGTTTTGATCACTCATCTATTCATTCGTCATAACATATATAAGGTATACTCCCGCAATCGGAATGAATGTCGTTAAATAACACGATCCAGGTGCTACATCGTTTCTGTCATCTACTAGTGTACTCATGTAAATAGGATAGGGACTATAGCCTGGTGGAGTTCAGCACTTCATTGTCATGTAGAAATTTAATTGAAATGATGGATAGGGAAGACAGATGACAGCACCTTCAGAGAAACCAGTTAAGCCTGTAGTAGTGATCAGCAGCACCTCCCAGGATCTCTCCGAGCATCGTACAAAAGTACAAGAGGCTTGCCTGCGTCAGGATATGTTCCCTAAAATGATGGAGCACCTTCCTACTAACAGTGATGATGCCATCAAGGCATCGCTCAAATTGGTTGATGAAGCCGACATATACATTGGAATATTTGCATATAGGTATGGTTATATTCCTGATGGTTATGACCTTTCCATTACTGAGATGGAGTACAATCGTGCTGTTGAGCGAGGAATTCCACTTTTACTTTTTATTATGCATGAAGATCACGAAATTAAGAAGGCCGAGTATGTAGAAAGAGGTGTAGGCGGCGAAAAAATCGAAGCATTGAAAGAACGCATGAAGAAAGTCCAGGTTGTCAACTTTTTTAAATCGGCTGACCATCTAATGGCCCTTGTTATCCACAGCCTCTCACAATATCGGCAGTCTGACTTTACCCTACATGCTATCAGTACGATTCCACAGCCACCAGAAGCCTATATTGCCCACCCCTATGTCCTCTTACAAACTCAATTGCTAGGGCGGCGGAATGAACTCAATTTACTCACTGATTGGGTCACGCGATCTGGCAGCGATATCTATCGTGCGCGTATTCTCTCCATCGTTGCCATCGGTGGCATGGGCAAAAGTGCTCTTACCTGGAAGTGGTTCAACGATATCGCGCCACATGAAATGAGGCCTCTGGCTGGTCGTATGTGGTGGAGCTTTTATGAAAGTGATGCCAGCTTTGAGAATTTTGTCATTAGTGCTTTAGTTTATGTATCCCGACGCTCTAAAGAGAATATCCAGAAGCTTTCTCCACAAGAACGTGAGGATGAGTTGTTTGATATTCTTAACCGCGAGCCATTTCTCATCGTGTTGGATGGACTCGAACGCGTTATGGTTGCCTATGCACGTATGGATGCGGCCCGTCTGGCTGACGACGATCTGGATCAGAAGACGGCTAATAAAACTGCCGATAGACTGGGCTTGCCAGAAAGTGCCGCGCAATCCTTTACTGGTCAATCTCGCTTGCGTAAGGCTGCTGATCCACACATAGGCAATTTTTTACGCAAATTAGCACAGTTACAGGCTTCGCGTATCCTCGTAAGTACACGCCTCTATCCCGCTGAACTGCAGACTGATGGAGGGAGTGAAGTGCGTGGGAGTAAAAGCATCTTCCTGCGTGGCCTGGAGGATGATGATGCATTGGAGATGTGGCGTACTTTTAGCGTGAATGGCTCACGTGAGACACTGTTGCCATTATTTCATACGTTTGAAAATCATCCCTTGCTGATCAAAGCACTGGCTGGCCTGATTGCGCAGGATAGACGTTTTCCAGGTGACTTTGAGAGTTGGAGGAAAGCTCATCCTGGTTTTAATCCTTTTAATGAGCGCAGACTTGTCGGGACACAATCCCATATTCTGGAGTTTGCCCTACAAGGTTTAGATCAAAGTGGGCAGCGCGTACTCTATACATTAGCTGGTTTTCGTATGCCTGTGAAATATGCCACATTGGTTGCTCTCTTTGTAGGGAATAATAAACCTTTTCTCACTCCAGAGGAGTTGATTACGGTATTAGCTGATCTGGAAGATCGTGCTTTGATAGGATGGAATTGACGCGATAATCGTTATGATCTTCATCCGATAGTGCGCGGTGTCGCATGGAATGTTTTGAACGAAAACGCGAAACGCTACGTCTATGAGACCCTCAATGCACATTTTGAATCTATTACGTTGCTAGCGGAATCTCAGGAAATCAATAGTGTAGATGACCTGGCACCACTTATCGAGCGATATAATACGCTGATTGGATTGGGCCGCTACGAGGACGCCTATGTGCTGTATAATGATCGTTTACAACATGTTATGTTATATGATTTAAGTTCTCTTCGTCATGTTAAGGAAATATTAGAAATGTTGTTCCCTGATGGGTTAGATCGGTTGCCGCGCCTTCGCTTGCAAAACTCACAATCTATTGTGCTGAACGACCTCGCACTAAGTTTTAACGATCAATCGCAAAAAGCTGTGGAAATGATGCGCCGTTGTATTGAGATCGATCAGAGAAGTTCTAATATATCATTTCTGAGTAACGATTTAGGAAACCTGTCAAGTTGTTTATGGGAGTCAGGAGCCATTTATGAGTCAGAGCTTGCTATCTATCGTGCCTTGTCGATGGCGCGAGAGATAGGAGATAAGATTCGTGAGACATGGTGCTTGTATTTAATAGGAGGATCGCTAGCTTCACGTGGCGTAAGAGTAGATAGTGCTAGAACATTTCATCGATCACTCAAGATGCTTCTCGCTGGCTATGTAGATAGAGTGAGTAATGTTTATAGTGAGCTGGCAACATACTATTTAAGGGATAAACACTATGATAGAGCCGAGCTACTTGCTCAGCAGGCGCGGATATTTGATGAGCAAAATCATTACGAGTGGGGCATTATTAGTACAATTCGCTTACAGGGCGAGGTCGCTCTGAAACGCGATAATCTATCAATCGCAGAGGAACATTTTCGTCATGCTCTGGTTCGCGCTCGTAACGCTAGCATAATGGGAGAAGAGCTTTGTATACTCGTCTCATTGGCTAAGCTTCGATTACAACAGGGTGATCTCAAAGCTGCTCGTGAATCCCTCGACGATATATGGGAAGCAGCGGCAAGAGGCCCATTTCCTCTCGATCAAGCTGACGCATTCAATACGCTGGCGCAGATCGAACGCGATGCAGGTAATCATAAGGCTGCGATTGAGGCTGCTACGTTGGCGTATCGTCTTTCCTGGTGTGATGGTCCACCATATGCCTATCATTGGACGTTAGAAAATGCAAAGGTCCACCTCTCCGCTCTAAAAGCGCCTTTACCGATTATGCCACCATTCGATCCGTCAAGATATGAACCTATGCCCAGTGTTGAGATTGATCCGCGAGATGAATTTTATGTAGGTAAGCAGAAGCTAGATAGTTTTTTACATGAGTTAGGTTTTAGCTAAAAAAGTACTAAAAACGGTGATCTGATTCATTTTAACAATCCCCCCTCCACAAACGTCATTATCAATGCAACACATTTCATTGCAATAATGTGTCATAATGTTTTATTCTGCCTCCGTATAATCTATTGATCCAGGAAACCATCCTCGGGGGGTTGCTATACACCCTGGAACAACTTAAAATAGATATGTACGCTATTAAATTGGAGACTGGAAAAAATGAGTAAGATCTTCGAGAATGTGCGTCTTGCTGTGGGATTTGGCCTCAGCGAAGGCGAAATGTATAATCGCGCCTTTGAGAAAGGCGTGCTGATGAAGGATTTCTCCGCGTGCAGCACAACTCTTTGATGAGGCGGCAAAGAGGGCTTCTGAACGCGGCAATTCGCTCCTGGCGGGGCAGGCGACGGCAAATGCTCTGCTGTATCGCTATCTCACCACGGGCAATGCCAATCTGCTTGAATCCGCTGCTCAAGAGCTTTGCAGTGGCTTGCAAGAGATCGAGTGTATCGGCCTGCAAATGGAGCGTATGGCAATCGGACCGTTATATGCCGAACTGGATTGCCGCCTGGTTGAAGCCGCTATTGCCCAGCGCATCACAGGATGATATGCTGCGTTTACGCGATCTCCATAAAATCGCCAGCACAAAATTTCAGGCCATCCTCTCAGCAGCACCTGATCACCTACGAATATGTTAGTATCAGGCGTAGGACATGACGGTAAAGCCAGCGAGCGCCACTTCTATCATCTTGGCATGTATCATTTTTATGAAGCAATGACGAAAAAAGATCGCGATCCCGCCGTTGCTGTCGATGATCTTGCGCTGGCTTTGCAGGCGTTTCGTCGTTGTGAAGATGCGATCCTGGGCACAAAGAGTAGCGACGCTGCTGGATAACTGGCGTCTCTCACGTACATGCTGGCTCTGTCATCGCGAAGTTCGGGGCTACGA
Source organism: uncultured Chloroflexia bacterium (assembly GCA_963731415.1). Taxonomy (GTDB): domain Bacteria; phylum Chloroflexota; class Ktedonobacteria; order Ktedonobacterales; family Ktedonobacteraceae; genus JACDAE01. The sequence goes on along the minus strand of CAVSVN010000003.1, from coordinate 99,370 downwards.
ACTGCACTTTTCAATGTGCCGCGCAACCGTGACGCCATATACGCAACGCCTGCTCGAAAGCCTCAATCAGGACGCTTCCGCCGCCAATCTGGAGAGCATGAGAGTCGCCATCTGCACTCCCTGCGGCTCAATGATCACGTTCAAGGCAGCGGAAGAGGCAGAAAGGGTGCGCAAAGAAATGACCGCTAAACTTGATATCGCCTTTAAACGCATCCAGATGCTTGAAGAACGCGTCAACAGGCTTCAATTCAAACATTAGCACCCATCACGGGCCGCATTTATGCCGTCCACTGTAGGGGCACAGATTTATCGCGCCCATCGTGTCGCGCATGTCGGCGACACTGTGATTTACGAACGCTTGACCTGGAGTTGCTTGTGGATAAACAGGACATACAAACTATTCTCGACTCGCTGGACGTGCAGATCTCAATGGGGAGGATCGACCAGGCAACTTATGATACGCTCAAACAGAAATGGACGCAGCAACTACAGGAAATCGCCACAAGAGAAACAGGCCGGAATTCCCTACATAGCGCCAACCAACGGTGAACGTAAAACTGAAGATAATATCGATGCATTTGTCCCTGTAACTTAGTACAACCGTACAGACACGCGACATCCCACCATCAGATGAGCAACCCCACTATACAATAGAGGTGCTGGCCTGCCCAAAGTGTGCTGCCCCCACAGCGCTTCAGCCCGGACAGGATCTGACCCAGCCAGTGCAATGTCCTTTCTGTGATACCGTCTACACGGTGCGTCAGAGCCAGGATAATGCACAACAACTCAAGAAAGAATTGAAGGCATGGCTTGATCAGATGATTGTTGGCAGTGGATACAATGGAACCAGTAGCGTCGATGTCAATGCACGCCGTTTCATCTTCACTGAATCGCTCTATCCTACGCTCAAGAAAGATATTGATCGTCGCCTGGAAGCGTTTGAAAATGTACTGGAAGCGCCCCTGGTGCAGATCGAAGAGACAAAGCATTTTCGCGATTATCGCCCCGATACACGCCTTACGACAATGGCGAAGGGCGATAATCAGTGGTTAAAAACGCTCTCAACGCGCGTCATGGCACAACAATTGCAGGATTTTGCCGTCGTGCAGGACGACAAAGAGAAGTTGCAGCAATTGCAGATGCGCGTTCTAAGCCTGATCTATTATGCCAATATCGCGCAGCACCAACTCTCACCAACGTTTGCTTCCTATCATGTTGTACGCCAGAACGTCGTTGCGCTACAAAAAGACTATCAAGCATATGCGCAAAAGATTGGCGACGAGCATTATCTTTCCTATATTCATGCATTGGATGCACGCGTGAGCGGCGATATTTTATTCCTCGATCTGCTCATTTCAGCGCTGGACGAGGGTCGTAGATGTGGCACCGGAAACGCTTTTATTACAGATAAACAATGTTCTTGCACAGCTCGACAAGGCATATCAATTGGCGCGTGCCTGTACTTATAATCCGCTTTATACCAGTCCGCTTGAGCAGGGCATTCAGAAAGACATCACCGTTGCTCGCATTGTATTGGCCGTTGCCACCAGTTTTGAATTCGTCACCCGTACACAGGCCGAAGAATTTAAACCCTTTTATAACGCCTGATGCGTTATGCCAATAGCCTGGCAAATTTTCAAAATGCCGAGCATCTGTTATGGCTACTCACTTCGGTTGGGCGTGTTCTGGCGGCACGGGCTGGAGACGCTCCCTTGCCTGTCGTGAAGGATTGGAGCTGGCTCGAAGCTACCGTTGAGGCTAACAGGCACAAAGCAACGCTTGGTATGGCTGGCGAGACGGCTCAGGTGCTGGCACAGCATTATCATCCTTACTGGGTTGCTCGCACTCAGTTATAGTGCAGTTAGCGGCGTCCTGGCGAAGAAGGTCAGTGTACACGAAGGATTTTTGCTGGTGGACGCAACTTCTACCGAGAGGCACCTGTTGTAACGCCTGTCATAGAGACAGATTCCGCCTTGCCGCTTATACAGGTGGGGCTACAAAGTTTTCAATTATTGGATAAACAGATCGTCTCGCTCCCGCCGTCCTGACCTATGATATGGCTGAACGTGCAATGAAAGCATATGCGCTATACACACGAAACCGAACTGAAAATACTTGCTGTTCGTATGATTGGTGTACTGTATTTACCTGTAGCGTCTGTCTGTTATACTGTGAAAAATAAACAACGAAATATGATTGTAGGCCGCTTGAATGGGATTAATCAACACCTGGAGCATGCGTTGAAACAAACGCAAGAATTCTTGCATGAACCGGGGTCAGATCTAGAGAAAGGGAAAAATCTCATGGGATTACTACATGCATTTGTGAACTGGGGTATTCGCTTTATAGATAATACTGATACCGATGTGCGGCGGATCGGGCAGCGTTTTGGTTTTATGCCTCTATCATGGCGTCAGGTAGTGATGACAAATCCAACGAAAGATGGTCTGGCGTGGCGCGTACCCGATCCCGATGTGCACATGGCGGCATCATTTATGAGTACGCAGGGACTGCTCGTCAGCGAAAACGAGATGGTCATGCTGCTCAAAAATGGCAGATTAGAGGTGGGAAGCGAGCGTGGCGTGTTGCTCTCGCCGGGACTGTATGATGTGAGCCATCTCAGAGTGCGCGACCAGATTGAAGTCATATGGATGTCGTCAAAAGAGATTCGTTTGCGCTGGGGCGTGACTGACGTACTGACGCAGGATCGCATCAGCATTGGTGCCCATGGCTATTACACGGCGAAGATAAAAGATCCCGAAGCATTCTACTTCAATGTCGTTGGTAATGCCCAGGTCTATAAAGAGGAACAGTTGCAAGTCATTTACGAAGACCGATGTAAACTCTTTGTTGCGTGAGCAGATGGCACGCCGGACGGTGATGGAGTTCCAGACTGCGCGGCGCGAGTTTTTCGATGCCGCACATGAGGTATTGCAGCCAACTTTTGAGCGCTGGGGTCTCGAATTCATCGGCCTCACTATTGAAGGTCAAAATGTTCCCGAAGTTTTTCTTCAGGCAGCGGCAGGTCGTACGATCGTTTCTTTAGAGAGAGAAGCCCAGATTGAAGGCGCGAAGGGCGATCTAACACTTGAGCAGTTAGGAGCGCAGAAAGCCTACTTCACAGGGCAGATCGAGGCCGCCAAATTGCGAGCTATCGGTCAGGTTAACGTAGAATTGATGCAGAGCCAGCAGAGTATCGGCGTAAATCCGCTCGATGTCAAACGCATCGAGGCCATCGAAGCCATGGCGCTTAATCCGAGCGAGGGCACCCTCGTTGATAATCGCCCACAACTTGCCAATCAACTTCTCGGGCAACCGCCAGCTAACTCATCAGTCATGCCTCTGACAACAATTACTGGCTCAATCGTTCCTAATAATGGAATGGTGCCCCGGCTCTGCCTTCAGGTAGTTATAATAGTGGACCGCTTGCTTCTGCATACAAACAGCGGCCCCCTGACATCAGATACAGCAGTACCTTCTGCGCCAGGAAGTCCAATGACACGCGAGAAAGTTCAAGAGATGCTGGACAAACTGGATGAGCGCCTGATTATGGGCGAGATTAGCGAACAAAAGCATTCTGAGCTTTATGATCGCTTGCAGAAGAAAATAGACTGAATTACTTTAAATGCGTTTTTAGGAGGTTATTATGACCCGTATCTGTCCCCAATGTTCACAGGAAAATCATGATCAAGCGATCTTTTGCTCCCGTTGTGGTTACAGGTTCTCAGCTGCCTGAGGACGCTGCTCCTATGAACAACTATGCACCTGCTCCCTCACCTGCTGTCACCAGCCACATATTGCTTACTCGGGCTACGCAGCACAGGCAAACCCTCCGCAAGCAGGGACTCCACAAGCATACGGACCAGCACAGTTCCATCAGCCGGACCAGCACCCTATACTCCTCAGCCCTCTCCAACAGCAGAATCAGCACTACACGCCCTTCAACCCGGAGGCTCCGCTTATGGACAACCGGGAGCACCTGCCTATGGGAGTTCACAGACTAGTGATCCTTATGGAGCACCGGGCGGTGTGTATCAGCAACAACAACAGTTCCCTTTCCAAACATGCAACCCACCGGGGCAACCAGGGATGCAAGCACCAGGACAGATGCGGAATGCAACCACCACCGGGTCAACCGTATTTCCAACCAGCCAGGACAACATAGTGCGGGACAGGGCTTACCTGTAGTCCAGCGTGCTTTTGCTGGCAAGGGTACGCCTCTCATGCACACCTCCTGGCTCCTGGATGGCAAGCAGGTATCCCCTCAGATCTACGCTCGGCCATTGTGGAAAAGGTTCAGCAGCGCTATCCCAACGAGGTCAAAGTCAGCCAGGAACATCTTTCAGAACGTGATGCTGTGTTAGAAGAGCGTGACTATGTCAGAATCGAACGTGCGCCAGCTAATATCTTCATCTATGTAACGCCCTTTGGAATGATCTCTACATCTCACGCACAACCACCGTCCAGCCCACCTTGAGTCCAGTACGCATCGCCGTGCTTGGTGCTTTGTTCCTGCTCATGCTTATTGGCTTCATTGTATCTGCTGCCAGCGCCTCTGCCGCAATATCCTCATTATTCAGTGCTCTCCTGCTTATCTTCTTCGTCGCGATTGCGCTCCATTCGCTTGTACTCTGGCTCACCGAGAAAGATTTCCTGGTCTACCTGCGCCCCAATATTCTGAACGATTTCCGTATCGACGATAGTGCTATTCTTGAACACATCGCCGACAGAGGTATTCGCGAGGCCGCTGAAGAACTTGACCTGGATGATAGTGCTACTATTGACTCCCGCTCGCAACTATCCTGCTCGCCAACCATTGCGTTTACTTATAAACAAAGGTAAGGAATTGGCGTAGGGGCGTGAGCTTGCCTGCGCCCTGTTCCGATATACACCGTCTCCCCATATGCGGCGCAGGCAGCTCACGCCCCTACGCCGATTTTCCTTCAGAGAACGAAGACCAGATTTGCATCATCTATTGGTATGCGTAAAATACTTGCCGTTTCACCTTCATGTATCTCTCGATTTGTAATAAAATTAGAACATTTTATGTAATGTGGTATCTGTAAAAGTACCAATAGGCTAAAATAGATAAAATGCTAGATCGATCCATAAGAGAATGGTATAATCAAATTCACATGTATGATTGTATCGTCTATTTGTGGTGGATAAAGTGGTAAAGAGGTTGGAATATTCTATGAATGCTATGAAGCGGTGTTTGCGGTGTGGAAATTTTTGTAAAGAGGCAGTCAATTTTTTGCGAGAACTGTCAGTCATCATTACTTGATAGGTTCTGAGCAAAAGCCTTTCAAACTGTACCTATGTCCTGTCCGGAAATAAAATTCCTGCCGATGCAACAAAAATGATCCAGGAAGGCGATGATATAGATAGTGGTCCATTGGCGCTCAGGCCATTGCCCTGGGTTCGTCGTCGGGCCGAACTCAGACGTACGCATAGATCCTTATTGCACTTGCACTTCTCTTTATTGTCGCGCTTATTGTCGATGGTATTCTTGTCACACTGGTATTTACACATCCTTTTCATATTACGCATCGTGGAGATGTTTTTCCACTACTCACTCTTCACAGGATAATGCAGGAGTTTCAGTGAAGATCAGTTTACGGGCGGTTCCCATGGTAACCGTGAGATGTGCGTGGGATAGATTTCAAAGATAATGTAAGTGCACGGATAATAGAAAGGATAGAAATCTATGCCACATGAATTGCAGCAGATCCACACAGCGCCTGGAGCAGACCATAAGCACCATTTTTGCTTGTCGCAGTGTGATTAAATATAATTCCGTCTTGAATGGAGAACAGAAAGATGAGTTGATTGCTGATATCGATATCTGCCTGCGCTCCTTACGTACTGGTTTTACGAATGATACATCGGCACAAACAATACTCCCACACCCTCAATTTCAACAAGTAGGCAAAATGACGCCAATTCCAACGACAGAGAAAACGGATAAAGATATCTCATGGAGCATTGCAGGAGCTATACAGATCTATCATGCTTATATAGATACGAAGCAAAGTAATAATATCGGTACTCTTGTAGTACGCTTCGATGCAGCTATCTCGGCACTCAACGAAGTGCAGCTTTGCTTGAATAAATATTATGATGTGCATGTCATCTCAAGCAAAGATCCTCTTCATGCATACGCACCTTTATTGCCGATCTCTATTATATGTTTATGGAGCTTGTGCGTACCCTTTCTAACGTATTGGAGGGTAACGATATACACATCGATACAGAGAAGCTCTCTTCCACTGAAGAAAGGCAGCTCACATCGGCCGAGATAATCTATCCTCAATCAGCTTGCATCTCTTTCTGAAACATTTCTGGAGCATCAACGCCTCAATGAAATGAAGGGAGCACTCTCGCGGCGCATCAGCGACTCCAGAGCATTTCTTATCTTTATGCGGGAAAGCCTTGCAGAAGATTTTCATAAGCGCAATGAGATTCTTACTCATCTGAACAACGTTGCGCTCTTACTTGAAGATCTGGATATGTGCTTGCTGGCTATGAGGATGCCGTTGGACTGTTGCTGGAAAGTGGCAGAGGTGACATCTCCCCAGGCCCGTAAGAGCGTGGGCTTTACCTCCTCACGGACGAGAGTTTCTCGCTTCGCCCGTGAGTGCATGGACTACTTTCGTAATATACGTCTTACCTCACCTCCACAGGTATCTTCCTTGTTCGCAAGCCCTGTGGTAGGTTCTCAATCAAGCCTTCATCAGCCTCCTGGTTTTTGAGACTGGCAATCAAGCAGAGTACCCATCGCACCAGCAACAGGAACACCCTGGTATCCCTATCCCTACGCCTGAAGGGCGAGGGTTTTACGGGCGACTTAGATAAAGCGTCATATGCTCTACATCAAAGTAGCGATCGTGCAATTTGAATGCGCCACGCTCTACGCCCCAGGTCTCGAAACCCATCGCAATGAAGAGATGGCGAGCTTCCCTACTTGTGAGCACGACATCCAGGTTGATCTGTTCCAACTCTGGAAGCTCTCTGGCGTAAGCGATAGCAGCTTCCACCAATGCTTTACCGACGCCTTTCCTGCGCAGCTCTTTGGGGACATACATCCCCCAGATGATACTTTTATGGCGCATCTTTGCCAATGTTTCACGACGAAAACCTGTCATGCCAACAAGTGTGTTTCCATCAAAGGCACCGAAAGTTACATCATCATCCCCACTCTCGTTATGCCTGCTCAGATTTTGTGTAACACCTGCGATGCCACGCTCGAGAATCTCGGTATAGGTCGCGCCAAACAATTCTGGATTTTCTTTCAAGGCACGCAGACGCAGGTTCCAGAATGCCTCCGCGTCTTTCGCGGTCAAAATACGTACTTCCATCTTTCCCACCTTTCTCCAAATATGAACTTCTATAATTGAGTATATATCGTGCTGATGAAAGCGCCACCAACACTTTTTTAGCATGTAGAGATTTCTTCAGCAGAGATTTTTATCTCTCCATATAAAAGCATATCTTTAGGGCTTTGACCAGGGGTAATGCAAAATTTTTTACATCATATCGAGAGTAAGTTTGATCTGTATAGTTCCATCACTGCTTGCGGAAATGATATGCTTGCCATCGGGTAGCCATAACAATGCCTGTACCGATGCCCCCTGAACCGCGCTTTGTGAGAAGAACGTTGCCTGTTGTCGCATCCCAGACATAAATGACGTTATCCTTGCTGGCCGAAGCAATGTGTTTGCTATCAGGCGACCACACAATGCTGCCAACCCATTCATTATGACCGCGATGCGTGACAAGTGGACGCTCTTTTGTTGATGTCCCATACCTGGACCATCTTGTCCTCACATGCGGATGCAATGTGCTTTCCATCAGGCGACCATGCCAGTGCCCGAATCCAGTTGTTATGTCCTCTGTATGTGGCGATCTTTAACTTCCTGCGCACATTCCATAATTGCACCTCGCGCCAGAAGCCGACCGCCAGGTATTTGCCATCGGGCGACCATGCCAGTGCTCGTGACCAGTATGAGGAATCATGAGAAGTAAAGATATTTTCTCCGGTCATTGCTTCCCATACCTGCACGGAATTGTTTGTCCCACCACCACTGTTTGAAGCAATATATTTTCCATCAGGGCGACCATGCCACCGCATAAATCATGCCGGAATGTCCTCGTAGGTTGAGAGCCGATCTCCGCTCGTCGTGTTCCAGACCTGTATCGTTTTGTCCAGGCTGGCCGAGGCGATGATAATGTCCATCGGGGGACCATGCCAGCGCACTGATGCTGCTTGCGTGCCCACGATAGATCAAGGCACTTACTCCCGTCATCGTTTCTCGTATCTGGACCGTTCGATCCAATCCACCGGAGGCAATTCTGCGACCATCGGGTGACCATGCCAGCGCATAGACCGTATCGGAAGGAAGGCGATATGTTGTGTTAGCGTTTTCAGGCGTTACTGTAGTCCTGCCGATCTTGTTTGCAGCGACGGTAGCGTGATAGAGATACTTTTTTCGCCCTAGCTGGCCTGTTCCAGTGCATCGGCAAAATCTTTTATACACGCAAAACGTTGATGGGGATCTTTGGCAAGCGCCTTCATGACGACTCCCTCCAACGCAGGGGAGATGGTTGGATGCTGATCACGAAGGGGCGGTGGTGGCATCAATACATGTTGTACCGCTATTTCCTGATACGAACCCTCAAATGGGCGTGTTCCACATAACCATTCGTACACGACAATTCCAAGTGCATACTGATCACTGGCGGGACGTGGTTTTCCGCGTGCCTGCTCTGGTGCCATATAGGCAATTGTACCTGAAATATCGCGGGCTTCTTCATGTGATGAGCTTTGTGTCACTATCGCAAGGCCAAATCGCTCAGCAGAACCTCATCGTGACGCCCCAGCAACATGTTTTCAGGCTTCACGTCGCGATGAATCAGCTTCTCATCGTGGGCATACTGCAACGCATCGGCGCATCTGCTGTATATAATGCACGATCTTCTCCAGAGGCAGCCGCGTTCCTCGTGGATAATGTTGGCGCAGTGAGCCATTAGGCGCATATGCCATGACCAGGAATGGCCTCTGTTCCCCACACCGAAATCCAGAACACGTATAATATGGGGATGTTCCAATTGGGCAATCGTGCGTGCCTCCTGGCGGAACTGCTCAATCTCGTCGGGGGTCAATTGTGTATCCAGCACCTTAATCGCGGCCAGTGTGCCCAGGTAGATATGTTCACCCAGGTACACATCAGCAAAGCCACCATGCCCAAGTAAGCGCGTGAGGCGATAGTGACCAAACTGTTGCCCTGTGCGATCAGTCATGCTTGAAACCTTTCCTGTGTTCGTACTCCAATGGCACCCTCTGGATAAAAAATCCTCTTGTATATTGTAGTGTATGCAATATGGGTACTGTCAAGTTGAAGAGAAGTATTGATCTGATCTGTAGAACGGGATTGCGATAAATCTGGCCGCTGCATTATTATGGATGTTGGGCCAGTTCAACATATACCTGAAGGGCTTGTGGGTTGCTCAGGGCATCCATACTGACTGCTTTTTCCAGGGGGATGCCCATAAATAGCTTCTTGATGGGTACTTCCAGCTTCTTGCCGCTGAGTGTGCGTGGGACATCTGCTGACCTGTATAATCTCGTCGGGCACATGATGGGGAGAGATGTGAGTGCGCAGAGTGCTTTTGATCTTTGCCTTTAAAGCGTCATCCAGCTCTATACCTGCACGCTAGTACGACGAAGAGGGGCATATAATAGCGTCCACCTGGTTGTTCAACGCCTATAATCAGGCTATCGAGTACTTCTGGTATGCCTTCGACGACGCGATAGATCTCGCTGCTCCCCATACGAATTCCCATGCGATTGATCGTCGAATCGGAGCGTCCATAGATGATCGCACTTCCATGAGGCGTAATCTTAATCCAGTCGCCATGTCGCCACACGCCTGGATACATGCTAAAGTAGCTTTCGGAATAGCGTTGTCCGGCGGGATCATTCCAGAAGTAGAGCGGCATCGAAGGCATGGGTTGTGTGATGACCAGTTCTCCCACTTCGTCGATAAGCGATTGCCCCTGCTCATCGAACGCCTCTACGCTGGCACCGAGCAGGCGGCATTGCAACTCGCCAGTACGTACTGGCAGTAGAATAGAGCCGCCTACGAAGGCCGAGCAGACATCGGTGCCACCACTGATCGAGACCAGCCAGAGATCGCGCTTCACATGCTCATACACCCACTGAAAGCCTTCCGGCGATAGGGGCGATCCCGTTGAGCCGATCGTACGCAACTTGCTCAGATCATACATCTTGCCAGGCTCAATACCAGCCTTCATGCAGGAGGTGATATAACCAGCGCTGGTTCCAAAAAGCGTCATGCCGCTATCCTGAGCGTATCTCCACAGCGTTCCCATATCGGGATAGGCCGGACTACCATCGTAGAGCAGCACCGTTGCTCCAACCAGCAAGCCCCCGATCAGCAGATTCCACATCATCCAGCCCGTCGTCGAAAACCAGAAGAAGCGATCCCCCGGCTTTCAGATCTGCGTCTAATGCCAGTTGCTTCATGTGTTCCAGCAGAATGCCGCCATGTCCCTGCACAATTGCCTTTGGTAAGCCTGTTGTGCCCGATGAGTAGAGAACCCACAAAGGATGGTCGAATGGTACCTGCTCGAAGGTAAGCTCGGCCTGTTCCTCAAGGAGAGAAGGCCAGAGTACTCTATCAGGATGACGTTGCCTCTGGAGAACTGGAAATATAGGGTACGAGCACTGTTTTTTGCAGAGTTGGAAGGCTTTTTGCAGATCAGCGACGATGGGTAAGCGGTCAAATATGCGTCCATTATACTGATAGCCATCGATGGCGAAGAGCACTTTGGGTTCGATCTGTTGGAAGCGATCGATCACGCTCTGGGTACCAAAATCGGGTGAGCAGCTGGACCAGGTTGCGCCCAGACTTGCACAGGCCAGGAAGGCAATCGTAGTTTCAGGAATGTTTGGCATGTAGGCTACGACGCGGTCGCCGCGCTGCACGCCCATTTTGCGTAGTGCTTGAGCGATTGCACCTACTTTCTGCCGCAATTCGTCCCATGAGATCTCGACCAGTTCGTGACGTTCGGAGCGAAAGAGCAGAGCGGGCCGATCTGGCGTTGCATTTCTAAAGACGTGTTCCGCATAATTGAGTTCCGCGCCTGGAAACCATTGTGCACCCGGCATTTTTCGCTCCGTCAGCACCGTTGTGTAGGGTTTAGAGGACTGCACATGAAAATATTCCCAGAGCGAGGCCCAGAAATCCTCAATGTTTGTCACCGACCATTTCCACAGATCTTCGCGTGTCGCAAAATGTAATTGTCGTGTATCTTCCAGCCATTGTGCATAATGGGTTACATTTGCCTGTTGTTTCATCTCCGCCGAGGGTTCCCACAGTGGTTGTCCCTCGTTGATAGGAGTGATCATAGGAAACATCCTGCCTTTCTTTTGCAATCCCTGGAAAATGGCCGGGGATGGAGTTGTGTAGAGAACAGAGAGCTTATATCTATGGGGATAGTATACCATTGAGTTCGCGGAAGTGGCTCAGGTTGATTGTGGAGCGATGATGGTATAAGTGACTAAAAAAATGGTAGTATTAAATGCTTTTGCCAAAGTGCATATTTTATAGGAAGGAGGAAGAGAATTTTTGGATATAAAAGAAGGTGAGTTAGATACTTATGAGTTTCGTCAATTCCGCAAGATTGCTTTACTAAAAGCTCGTGAATTGACAGAAGATGATTATAAAAAGAGAAATGGAACAATAAAAACATTGGAAGGTGTTGTTGCTTTTTTGCCTGGTGACTATCTCATGCAGGGTGTAGACAATGAGGAATGGGCCACGGCACGAAGCAGTTTTCAAGCTACTTATGAAAGGGTGTCTGCATTTGATAGAGAAGGATTTGCTGTCTATCAGGCTAATGATGTTCGTCTGGCATACCAGATACGGGAGGCTTTCGTTGTTAAAAAAACTAGCGGTGATATTTTGAATGGAAAAGCTGGTGATTATCTTGTGAAGTCTGGTGAAAATATCTGGGTTATTGATCGGGATATTTTTGAACGTACCTATGAAGCTGTTTCATGACAAATTCTGACTCGGCAACCTTTACAATCCCTGCGATACCATGATATGGTTATAACGAACGTTTTCTATTGAATTGATTGAGTAGATTAAATGCACCTATCCGGGATCAATTGGCCGTTGGATAACTGGTATCTAGAGGAAGCATTCTTCTCATTTCCGTTTTTTTGTTCGTATGCGAAGTCGAAGACTGATTGCAAAACCAGACAAGGAGACACAAATGGCTCAAGTTACACCCGGTTCAAACTATACTGTGCAGCGGGGAGATACGCTCTCTTCAATAGCGCAACAGGCTTATGGGAATGCCAATGAATGGCAGAAGATTTATGATGCGAATGTTCAGGTAATTGGTAACGATCCTAATCTTCTTCGCGTGGGGGAGGTAATTCATATCCCATTGCTCACGCCCAGAACGTGTAAAGTGACGGCTCCTGATGGCCTGAATATCCGTGCGGCTGCCACCAGTAATTCTGCTCTTATTGCCAGCTATCCTCCTGGTACAGTCCTCAATTTCGTCGAGGTCGTGAATGGAGAGAATGTGGATGGTAATCCTCGTTGGGGTCGTTCGGAGCAGGGGCATTATTTCTGGTTGGGTGGAACAGATCATCCAAACGGGTGAGGTGGATACTGTGTAGCAACAGGTGGCTACTTGTGACAACAAAAAATGCAGGTGGGCCACTTTGAGATAGGGCCCACACTGTATTTAGAGGAGACTACCTTGATCTGGCTGCTGAGTACCACTGCCAGTTGCAGGACTTCCGCTCTGGCCCAGTCCTCCCAGGCGATTAGCGGCTTCCGCTTCAAGTTGCTGCTGCAAGCCATCAAGAACGCCTGAGACAGCTTTTTTTGCTTCAGGCGTGAAGCGTTCGCCACCAGGGACCCGAGCTGCATATTGATCAATCACCTCTCCAATATGGCCTTCCAATTGCTGGCGCATACCCTGTAGTGAATTATCAACAAAGCCATCTGTCTGTGGATTTCCTCGATTTGTCATTCTGGCTACTCCTTGCTCTAGCAAAAATTCTACTTGCTTTTAGTACGATCATAAGGGAAAAGCGCTTCTATCAGAATGTTCCGCTTTTTATAGGGGCAAAACAGGTGCTTCGATTTAGCTTCTTGTCAGTCTTTATTATACCCTGCTATACTTATGGATATATTCCTGGAGCACTGATGAGAGATAGAGCGTTTGACTATTGAGTGGAAGGATGAACTCTATAATAAGTTCGATGAGACGTTTGAGATTACCTGCATCTGAACATGAGAAGGTGTTATATAAATATCGCTTGCTTCTTCAATATAAGGCCATCATAGCCTAATCAACACATTGCGTTTTTTTGCAAGATGAATTATAGTAAGAACAGAGTAGGTACAACCCAAGATCTACAGAGAGAGGGTAAGAGTTATATGAACGAAACCGAATCAGTGCATGGTGTGAATGTTCCTATTGAATGGGATATACCAGATGCCATCCAGAGCGTCTATGCATCTAACGTGTTTGTTCAGCCTGGCGAATATGAAATTACTCTTTCTTTCTTTGAAACACTTCTACCCATACTGACAGGCTCGCCTGAAGAAACAAAGCCAAGGTTGAGCAAATAGAGACAATTAAAGCAAAATGTGTAGCAAGGGTGATTATAAATCCTGATCTTGTACCGAAATTAATACGGGCTCTGCAAAATGGGTTGGATGGATATATTGCCACTAAAAAGATATTGGAAGAAGGAGAGCAGTAAATGAAGATATATACAATGAAACACTTTACAACAGCACATAAAATAAATAAGAGTTTACTGAATATTCTCGCGGAGGTCACTTCTTCTACATACCATCAATCAACTGTTATTGTTGAACCAGGTGAGCCAACTTCAATATCATGGGGTGTTGGATAATATCAGGTCTTTCACTCTCCGCGAGAGATTACGATGCTATAGTCATAGAGTTGAATTGGCATAAGATCGTTGCTACACCTCACGTACAGCACGGGTTACGCCGTCTGGCCGCAAAGGCACGACAACAAGCTGCTGCAGGAGAAATTGAAGAAGGTGGTTTTGTGGTTGAGTGAAAAGTAGGCGGACAAGGGATTTTCATAAACTTTTTGTGCGATTGCCGCGAGATGTACAAGAAAGAGCAAAAGATGCCTATCGTCTTTTCAAAGCTAATCCTTATTATCCTGGTCTTCATTTTTGAATGTATCGATCGTGGAGAAGCCATTTATTCTGTGCGGGTTGGCCTACGTTATAGAGCAGTAGGCATTATGGAGGACGGTGTAATGCTCTGGTTTTTTATTGGCTCCCATGAAGACTACAATAACCTCTTATGACATTTGCAGACGTCTTCATATCTCAGATTATAGTATCACTAAGTACCTGGACAACTTCTATCCCCATCCTTGAGCCAATGGTGGAGGGGAGTGATGTGAGGAGTAAATTCTTCCTTGCCCGTCGGCCACACGCCGATATGAGGGCAGGCGGACGGGTGCGATAAATCTGGCCCCTACCGTATCGTGATCGTATCTCTTCCCGCGCCAGTACGCAATACTCCAGGTTTGCTCTCAATAAGTCGGTGCGTCTCCAGGTGAAACGGTCCTAACACAGGCCAATCAGGAGTCGTTTCGTAGAATTGTACACTTATCGATAATGTTGTCAGGGATGCCTGTTTGGAAGGAAGCGCGAATGATGGCAGCAACTGATCACCAGCATGAGCCATATTGAATGTGCATGTGGTCTCCATCTTCTGTTTTCCATGCTGGAGAGTGGTGAAATGATAGCTATAGGTTGTGTTCGTGGCGAGAGGATACGAATGGAGCAGTGTCCAGCGCGTAAAGAGGCTGTGCTGTGTCCGATCCTGATAGCCAGCACCTGAAGATTGTAAGTTATGCGTAAAAGTATTCTGGTTCGTTACTGGTGGCCGACTTTGCTGAGCGGACGGCAATTCGTAAATGTTAAATGGACCGTTATTAAGATAAGGTGACTGCTCTAATAAATGTGCTCCATGCGCCTGCACCATTCTATCCGCGAGGGGGACGTAGGGCGGCATAATCAAAATTGCGGGTCCATCCGTCGGAGAAGGCAAGAGCATACATTGATTGAAGAAAAAGACTGAAGTTGGATAGTGCATATGCTCACTAAGATAAAGGAACATCTCCGCTCTTATGGTGTCTACTCCGATGAAGATACGTTTCAGATGATGTTGTTGTGCCAGCTGTTCCGCGTCATGAATCACTTTCTGCAGTGAATACAGGTCGTTAAAGCGGAGGGAGGGATTGAGGTAACCACGTGTCTGATCCCTCAGAGTCGCTGCGCTATTGGCGAGTTCAAGTACGATGACAAGAGCAAGGAAAGCACCGACTACAGCGCGTACCCACGTCCAGAACGCCGCTTGTTTCAATTGTACATGCTTGTCCACTGCGACCATAATATAGCTGATCAGGATAAAGGGGCCAGGCAGCACAACGAGCATATATTGTGGATAAAGAGGGGATGCGTGTTTGATCATTGCTACAACGGGCATGATCTGCCATGCACAGAGTAAGAAGCAAGCCGCAAGCCTCAGGTGGAAATGCTCGTATGTTATTCCACCAATGTGTATGGAGCGTCTGATCTGTAATGGCATCTTTAATAATCTTTTGCTGTACCTTCCATTGTACAATCGCCGTTCCCAGAGCAAGTATGCTGCCAACAATGACCAGGAAACACATTGCATTGTAGAGATAAGAGTTCAGTGGCATCAATGCGCGGACAAAAGAATGAGGATTAGTGGGAGGATTGGTGACATCGTATGGACTGATCATCAAGCGGTAAAGTGTCCATGAGTCATTATTCAAAACAGAGGGGTGGGTGCTTTGAGTGAGAATAAACTGAAGATCTATGAGATGCGAAGTGATTTGCCAGAGTATAAATGGAAAGAAAATGACCAGTAAGCCTGCAATGCCATAAAACAGATCGCGCCAGCGCAGGGTTTTAAATGCCATGCAGCAGGCAAGCACGAGTGGAACGGCTAATGTGAGTGTGGTGCCATGTGTTTGATAGAGTATTCCTAATAGGATAAGTGCCGGGCCGAACCAGCCTTTGCGCTGCTCAACCACACCTAGAAATAGCATAAACATAAATAAAATGACAAAAGGGTACATAATGTTTGGTTGCCAGAGAAAACGTGAATAATATAAAGGAATAGCGGCAGTCGCATAGAGCAATGTAGCAATTGTTCCAGCCAGGCGACCGTAGTAACGGGTGGTAAAGATATAGGTGATAAGTACAGAGAGGGAAGCAAGCAAACTAACAATATAAGTACCATAGAGGGGATTAGCACTAAATGCCGCCGGGATCATTACAAGATAAAGTTCACCGGGAGCATTGGCAAAGCCGAGAGAGGCTGTACTATTCGTCACGGGCAATAATCCATGATGGACCGCGTCATAAGCGAGCCGATAGATCAACGCCTGGTCAAAGTCGAACTCACTTGTATTTATTCTATAAAAGCGTAAGAAGGTAGCAAAAAGGAGGATCGGATAGAGTTCCCAATTCTTGTACCAGGGTGCTTTTGCTAGTTTTATTGTGCGTCCATTTTCGATACGATCATTGGCAGATACAAATAACATCTTTTTCCTCTGTATGCGGATGGTGCCTGGGCCATCCCTATGTATTGGTCTCGCATAAAAATAGCTGATATAAATTTACTTATAAAATTGTGCGGCAGAATTAATAACGTATAAGTGAGGGAAAAATATACAATGCCAGGAGGAAATATCCACGTGGTGCCGTGTCAAACCTCTGTATAGGTGCGGTGAACATTCCACTTGCGCTCACCTGAATGTGGAGCATGAGTCATTCTCATTGAGAATGGCTCATGCTCTACATTCAGGTGAGCCGCTGTTGTTACAGAAAACAACTATCCTACTTAATCGTGATCCCCTATCTTTTCGCCAGTGGAGGGATTTAGGAAGAGCTTGCCACTATCGCCATCTGAGAAGCTGAACATATTATTCAAGCTACCAGCGAGAGCATCAAACGATTGATCGCCGATGCGACCAAGGTTCCAGTTATCCTCAACGAAGCGCAGAATAGAAGTCTGATCGGTAGTTGAATGATCGACAAAGTTCTTCTTTGCATAAGATGAGATGACCAGTAGTGGAAGGCGGGGACCATATCCACAGCGATCCTCATAAGAACCTGTTTTTGCTGTACCACACTGACCCACGCCAGTCAGGGCATCGGCGGCATCGTTCGACTGGCTGACGATTGGTCCAATCACATGATCGTACCAGCCATCGGAGTCATCATAAGAGATAACGACGGCGGTACTTTTCCAGTCAGGAGTTTTCTGTAGACGATTAATTGTATTGACCAGGAAGGTTTGCTCGTCCAGGGGATCGGAGTAGCCTGCGTGTCCATCCTGGTATGCGGCAGCTTTAAGATAGCTCACGGCTGGCATATTGCCAGAGTTTACAGAGGACCAGAAGTCGGAAAGGTCATACTGGTGATTGGCCTGATCAGTCTTTCCGATATTCTTCACCGATGTGGGTGGCAGATGGTGCGGGATTAGCGGTTGATTGTAATACTGGAATGGCTCATGGTGAGGGATATAATCCTTTACAGACGGCAGCCACCAATATTGGTATGTGTTGTACCACAGGTAGCGACGCCGTTGGTTGTGGCGCTGGGTCTGAAGCCGCCCTCGAACCAGCCCCAGGTGATGTTCTTCGCATTCAGCAGGTCGCCAACGTTTTTGCCAGTTAATGATGCTGTGTCCCCAGGGGTAGTGCTGGAGCAGTCATCATAGAGCGGATCAGCATCGCCGGTGAGTGTTCCATTGAAGACGCTATAGGCTCCAACAGGTCCAGCACCATGTGTTTGTCCTGAAACGAGATTGATAGCGCCAGGAGTGGAAGGACCAAACTCTGTATCAAAGGAGTTGTCGCTCATGGCGAAGTTTTGTGCGTAGTTCCAGAGCGCCGTTGTGGTGTTACCATCATAGTAGTCCATGACGATATTTTTGTTGGTGCAACCGTTTCCACTCGTCGACTGGACGAACTTATCCATCAGGCCGTGATCAAACGCCTGTTGTTCAGCGGTGTAACCATGATCCTGGTCACAGGTCAGAGCTTGCGAACGATCCAGGCGTGTTGGATTGGCGGGTTAGGATTATTCTGTAGCAGTGCCGTGCTGAGACCATTGACGGTGGGAGTATTTTTTGCGGCATGGAAGCTCGGTTCTCCAGCAGGGTTTGTGGCATAGGGATAGGTTGCCAAAATAGTGATCAAATGATACATTTTCCTGGAAGATAACAACCAGGTGTTTGATAGGGGTTGTTGTCTGCGGGACCATAAGTGTGTCCAGGCGTGACAACTTTGGCAGTGGCGGCGGTGGTGAGTGTGCTGATAAGTACCAGTCCGAGAACCAGTGCCGGGCCAATTTTTAAAAAGCGTTTCAAAATAAAATGCCTCCTTACAGCTTATAGGTACTATTGAACCGCTTTAGTATAGTCGATGGAGATTAAAATATGCTAAGAGTTTGTTAAATGGACAATTGCCCATTTTCATCTTATTTTTTTGATTGCCAATACCAGCATTAGCCCCACCCAGTCCACGCCCACCAACAAGTACAGCCTGGCGATCTCCATATTCAGAATACTTGACCATCACGCTGCATTGCTCTCGCCTGATCGCGTACCATATCCAGCTCGTAGCGAGGATCCAAGTTGCTCACAATTGATAGTTGGAGGGATAGTGCCATGCTTGAGTGCCAGTAGAGCGGTGATCGTGTCGATTGCACCCGCAGCGGCATAACTATGCCCGATTGTTGTACGCGGCACGCTGACTGGAATGTGTGCGAGATTATTGAGGCGCAAAGCGGTTACCTCGCCCTGATCCGCAGATGGTAGAGGCGCGTCCATCAAGGTTGAAATAGGCAATATTTTCAGGTTGAAGCTGGCCTTCCTGCATCGCCAGATGTATAGCCCTGGCATATTGTCTTGCCGTCGGAGGACGGAGGCTGTAGCATGCTTGCATCGTTGGTCTGTCCATAACCGATGATCTCACCATAAATAGGCGCGTTTCGTTGTCGCGCATGCTCATATTCTTCCAGGATACAAATACCAGCCCCTTCTGCCAGTAACAGCCCCTTTGCTCTTACATCAAATGGACGGTATGCCTGCAGATCATTATCAGGTGCGCTGCGACCCTGGTAAGAGAGTACTTGCAGGAAGAACGGGTGCAGGCATGCCTCGCTTCCTCCTGTGAGAATCACATCGGCTACGCCGCGCTGAATGGCTGTATATGCCATACCCATTGCATCAAGCCCACTTACGCTATCGTTGACGGGCGTCTTGCAATAGCCCTGGATATTGTAGCGAATGGCGCGTCTGTCCGACATTGGCGACGCTGAGCCAGGCAATGGCGGTGTAGGCACTGACGAAGCGCGGTCCTTTTGTATAGAATGTCTGGAGTCTGTTTGAGCACAAAACCGACGCCACCCATTGCATTGGCGATTACGGCACCGATGCGCCGGGGATCCTCCTGTTCCAGCAGAAGTTGCGCATCCTGCAGTGCCTCATGGATAGCACTGAGGGTGAAGTGAGTCATGCGGTCAGTACGGTTTGCCAGTTTGTGCTCGATATGCTCCTCGGTAACGAAGTCAGAGATGACTCCCGCCGCCCATTCTTGTCCAGTGCAGTTGTCATGTAACAGTTTGATGCCGGAGATGCCTGTAAGTGTTGCCTGCCAGAATGCCTCTTTGCCAATGCCATTCGGGGCTACTACGCCCAGTCCTGTAATAACTACGCGGCGTCTGTTGCTAGCTTCCATGCTGTTGTATCCATTGAGGTCGTGCGAGAACGAGGGCACTATTGACGCCACCGAAGCCGCTTGAATGTGTGAGCGCTACATCGATAGAAGCCGGACGTGCACTGTTGGGTACATAGTCAAGATCGCATAGAGGATCGTTTTGTTCAAGATTAAGTGTGGGAGGAATAAGTTGATGCTCAAGGACGAGCGCTGTAACGGCTGTTTCGATAGCGCTGGCTGCGCCTTGAGTATGACCGATGAGCGATTTTGTAGCGCTGATGGGAATATGATACGCCTGTTCGCCGAAGACTGCTTTGTAAGCTGCTGTCTCCGCTGCATCGTTGGAAGGAGTTGAACTGCCATGCGAGTTGATGTATCCCAATTGTTGCTGTGTAATACCAGCTTCGGTGAGCGTTTGCGTGAGTAGTTGCTGCAATGGTGAACCATCCTGTGGTAAGGCTTGTCATATGATACGCATTGCTATTTGAAGAAAATGCCAGAATTTCGGCGTAGATGTGAGCGCCACGTGCCAGAGCCAGTTCGCGTTTCTCCAGCAGCATGACGGCAGCACCTTCCGCCATGACAAAGCCATCGCGCTTCTGATCGTAGGGTCTTGAAGCGCGTTGTGGTTCATCATTGAAGTTTGTGCTTAAGGCACCCATAACGCAGAAGACATCCAGACTGATAGGGCTGATTGCGGAATCGCAACCGCCAGCTAGCATACGATCTCCACGGCCCTCTTGAATAGCCCAGAATGCCTGCCCGATGGCGTCAGCACCAGCAGAGCAGCCAGTCGCGATGACCATGCAGGGACCATAGAGTTGAGAATGAGCGGCGATGCAGGATGCGCTGGCATGAGTCATGAGCAGGTTAGCGGGAATCTGATCGAGGTTCATCGAAGAGTATGGACGTGTGCCATTATCCGTTACCTGTTGCCAGATGCGTTCGCCCTCCTCTACACTAGCCATCGCTGTGCCCATGTAGACGCCCATACGTTCGCGTTCCTCCTCGCTGAATGTATTGCCAAGTGCTGCATCTTGCAGAGCGAGGTGGGAAGCGGCAAGCGCGAATTGCAGTGCTGCGATCCATATGCCGGGCCTCATCTCTGTCAGTCCGAATCTGTATAGGGTCGAAGTCTACCACTTCTCCAGCAATGCGTACGGGCAAGGCACCTGCGATCAAAGCGTGTGATCTGTCGGATGCCAGAGATGCCAGAGATGCAAGCCTGCCAGAAAGCCTCTTTGCCAATCCCATTAGGCGCTACGATGCCGATCCCAGTAATTACAACTCTGGGCAATGAGGGTTGTGCTGCTTCATTCATCAAGTTCTCCTATGGTATTGATTGCTGCCGGGCTGGTGTGGGCATATTCCATCTGCAAAAAGCTTTCAAGCAGTGGGGTCACCTCTTTATCACGACTGAATAGATAAAGAAACGTTCTCTACCAGAGATGACGGAGTAGCCAGCGCAGTTGGGTAGCTGCGCGGCCAGCCAATGGGTCGCAGCTTCTGGCGAGAGGAGATCATCGGCACGATTGATCAGTAAAATGGGCATGCGTCAATTGCTGAATACGCGCCCGAATGTCGAAATAGTGGATGATGGGCAAAACCGAAAATTTGTATACGGAAGGCCACTGCTGAATTTTTGCAAACTGTTCCTCGATCAGATGATGTGGTAGCGCCGGCATGCTGGTATTATCTTTATTGTGGGCGACGATGTAGTTAATAACAGTGCGGCGTAAAAATGAGGCGGGTAATATATGTTCCACGGGCAAGCGTACAAAGAGATCGTGCAGTAGCCAGATGAAGGGATGAGGTGGAATCTGGTAACTGGCACCTTGCGCGATAATGATAAGAGAACGGCAGCGTTCTGGATATCGTAATGCGAACTCGAAGAGCACCATTGCGGCGTCACCATGGCCCAATAGATCGACCTGTTCCAATCTCCAGGCTATCAAGTACCTGGCGTAGCTCCTCCGCACGTTCCACGAGTCCTACTGCGCGTTGAGGCGATTTTCGTGACGTCGATAGAGGATGACGCGGCGCGATGTGCTGAGACTGCGTACCTGGCGTGCGTAAACAAACTCGAGGTGTTCGAGAATAGGTACAAAGACGAGAGCATCAGCAGCTTTGTTGCCTATATCGATGATTGGCAAGTCGATATTTCCAAGGGGGAGACGTTGCCAGAGCGTTTCAAGGTAATTGACATCTTCGTGAAAGAGCGTATCGTCGATCCAGGCATTATTGAACACTCAATGGTGGGCCTCCTATAGTGTTGGATTTGTAGAGCAAGAAGAAACTCCAGGCACTATGCCAGTGAAAGCTATGCTGGAGAGAACTGGCGGGCAGAGTATCCAGACATTTGTTATAATTTCTATTATATACGCTCAAAGTTACTACTGCGCTGAAATTGTTGCCTTTTGAGAGGGACTGATCCTTTAGGATAGGTTTACAGATCGTCAGAAGCAACGATAACATTTTCACCTTCCTTAATGAAGACGATCCGTTCGCAGATGTTCGTGCAATGATCGGCGACTCGTTCCAGTTTGTGAGCAATCCAGAGCAAATAGGTAGCTCTTTGCAAGCTGTACGGATCATTCTGTAAGACGGCGATAGCCTGATTGCCTTCCATAATGCACATCAGATCGTGACGCACCATGTGGTAGCGCACATCTACTACATCATCCTCTTGCCAGATATGGCGTGCAACCTGTACATCGCGCTTTGCAAAGGCTTGCAATGTTTCTTGTAAGACACGTATGGCCTCCCAGCCGAGACTGAGAATTCCCTGGAGAATCGAGGTGCCAGCCATATAGCCACTTACTTCAAGTGGATCACGGTCGTCCATCATCTTGCCATCAGACTTAAATCTCATGTTAAGCTGCATTTTGGCGATACCAGCAGCTCCGTCTCCAATCCGTTCCAGTGTTCCCGCAATTGTTAATGTTGACATAATAAAGCGTAAATGTTGTTTGCTGAATGTTTGTGAAGCTAACAAGTGAATGGCAAGCTCTTCAATCTCCATGCGTAATGTATCAAGCTTGTCATCCGCGGCGATAATAGTTTGAGCGCTATTTTCATCTCTCTTTTCTAATGATAAAAGAGCGTCCTGCAGTGCATATACAACAAGGTTACCCAGTTGCAGAAGTCGTGTATTCAGGTCTTTTAATGCGTCATTCAGCTGTGATTTTGTCATTATAGCTTGTCCAGTTCCTGCTGATTTTCTAAATGGATTATGAGTATTGAAGAGGTTCACGTTGTATGCTTTATATGATCCAATGTGAACCTCTTCAATAGTGTTGTTACTTGTACAGCTCATTCCCACTCCTATTAGATGATAGAGGTGGGTGGGAATGAGCTTATGGATGTGTAAGTAAGGAAAATTGTTGATGCTCCTCTGGTTATGCCACGTGTTGTGGTTGCTTAGCGAGTACTGTATGCTCATCGGAGATATCTTCCAGTGAGCGTTGATTGGGTTCAGGCAAGGTTAGGAGAGTGAGCAGCAATCCGAGCAAAGAAACAATTGCAGCGACCATCATCGCCCCTGGTAGGTGGAATGACGTGAGCAGGTATGGAAATGCAAATGCGCCGATGAAGGCACCAATTTTGCCAAGTGCGGCAGCGGTTCCATGGGCGGTGCTACGTATCATTATAGGGAAGATCTCTGCTGGATAGACAAAGGTGGTCACGTTAGGACCGAACTCTGTGAAAAAGTAGCTCATTCCATACACGAGCAGGAAGGGTAGTGTGATTGTGGATAGGGCAGGAGCTACTGCGAGCAGACCATAGGCCACAAACATCATACCAAAGCCGACACATTGAATCCATTTGCGCCCTAAGCGATCAATGGTAAAGGCTGCAACGACATAGCCGGGTAGGGCTGCAATGATAAAGATAAGCAACGTGTAGAGCATATTGGTGGCGAGGTTGCTATGTGTATTGAGCGATTTGAGTACCAGAGGGCTGGAGATAGTGGTGCCGTAGTATGCGACATCGAGCAAGAACCAGGAGCCAGCGGTACCTATCAACCATGGCAGGTAACGCGGAGTAAACAGCAGGTAGAGCCATGATTTTTTTGCGGACTGTTTTTTCGCGTTGTTTGTTTTACTATTGGTCTGAACGTTTTGAGGACTTTTTCCTTTGTTCGTTACTTTATTGATGGTATTTGTTGCTTGCGTTACATCACCGTGCATAGCCAGGGCAAAGCGTGGTGTTTCGGCGATCTGAAGACGCAGGTAGAACGTAGCTAGAGCAGGGACCGCGCCCAATCCGAGCATAATACGCCATGTAAGATCGTGATTAAGTCCCGATACGATTAAGATGAGGGCCACCAGGGGACCAAGAATCAGACCAAGCCCCTGCATTGAGAAGACCATGGTAATCAGTTTGCCACGATCACGGCGATTAGAATATTCACTCATCAAGGTAGCGCTGAGTGGGTAGTCGCCCCCGATGCCCAATCCCAGAATAAAGCGGAAGACGAGCAGGAAGATGATATTCGGCGAGAATGCTGAGGCGAGTGCTCCAATTGCTAATACAATTAAAGTGAAGCCATAGATGGAGTGCCGCCCAACAAAATCTGCAAGGCGACCGAATAGGATTGAACCTATGGCGGCTGCGAGAAGTGATGTGCTGCCGATCAGGCTTGTTTCAATGGCATTGAGATGCCAGAGTGGTGTTAAAATTGCCAGTACAACGCCGATGATGAAAAGGTCATAGGCATCGGTGAAGAAGCCCATACCTGAGGTGATCATGGCTTTCAAGTGAAAGTTGGAAAGTTTGCTATTATCAAGCTCTGCTAAGATGGCTTTTGCCCGTTCCGCATGGGCGGATGGGTCATCAAGATTCTCTTCTATTATCATACGTAGGATCTACTCCATGCCTTAAAGATAGGTTCTGTGAACAACATCGTACACCTATATCGTATGATGCTTTTGTTATGGGAATGTTAAATAAAGGTTAAGTGTGTGAAAAAATACCTGGGCAGAAGAGTATCATTGGAACAAAAAGGGGAAGTCTGCGTCCATCATTAGAGCGAGAGGCGTAGGAGTCTCGCCCAATCCCGTTCCCCTCTGATGTAGGGGCAAGCTTTCGCCCCTACGTATTTTATTCACATTTACGAAGTTATGGGGGAGTCAGCTTCTTCGAGGCGGAAGATGCCGCGCTCCTCCTGATAGGAAAAGAGTTCTGCGTAGCGGCCCCAGTTAATGGCTGTTTCCAATTGGGACCAGGCCTCCTGTTCACTAAAGTGTTCTTCCAGGATTTGTATGAAGTGTTCCTCAGGTAAGATATGGCTCGGAATCTTTTCCAGTTCATCCACGATGCGACGCAGAATACGGACATTGTCCAGAGCCTGGTCGCGGAAGACCTTTTTTTCCTCTAACACACCGGCTTCCGCAAAGTGTCGTCCCTGCGGCGTTAAGACCAGGTCACCTTCCTGCGCCTCCGCAAAATTGAGCACATCCGCAGCTTCTATCAGAGGGAATATGTCATCAAACTCCAGATGAAGGGAACGTCCAATCTGATAGAGGTCTTCGCGTCCACCATGGGCATGTACCAGTTCGATCAGTCCAGTCACATCACCAATCGACACATGGGGTAGGACCTGGTAAGGGCGCGGTGCAGCAGGAACCAGAGGGCCTGTTTTTGCCTGTGGTGAAAGGGAAGGCATGAGCTTTGAGATATCCTCTTCTGGGCTAGTCATAATGCGATAGATGAGATCTACGAGTTGCGTATGTGCATCACTCTGAAATCGTGCGTTGTGCGAGTGGAAGGCCGGGCAATTCGACGCGAATATGGCCGGGATTAGCTCCCAGCACAAGAATACGATCTGCCATGCCGACGGCCTCATCAATATTATGCGTTACCATCAGGACGGCTCGTGTAGGTATATTTTGTGAGCGCCACAGGCCCAGCAGTTCTTTACGCAGGTTCGCAGCGGTCAGCACATCGAGGGCGCTAAAGGGTTCATCCATAAAGAGAATTTCTGGTTCAACGACCAGGGCGCGTGCAAAACCGACACGTTGGCGCATTCCGCCTGAGAGTTCTTTTGGATAGGCATCCTCAAAACCATCTAATCCAATGAGATCGATAGAGGCCAGTGCACGTTTAAGGCGCTGTGTCTGTGTTAATGGTTGCGCTTCTAGCCCAAGTTCCACGTTCTGTAAGACTGTGAGCCAGGGAAACAGAGCAAAGGATTGGAATACAATCGCCAGATGAGGATTAGTGCCAGATTGTACCTGACCTTTGAAGAGCACCTGGCCACTTGAAGGTGGTATTAGACCTGCCAGGATACGTAAGAGCGTCGATTTGCCAGAGCCGGATGGTCCCAGGAGCGCTACAAAATCTCCAGCCCGGATCTGAACACTGACCTTATCGAGTACTAATTTGCCAGGTGTATCCTGTGCATGTTTGCCATCGACGGCATAGCTTTTGCTGCATGCCCGTGCTTCCAGTAGTACCTCAGCTGGTTGTGCGCCGTCTTGCGGAGCGTGCGGATCTACCTGCTGCGTCATAGCTTTTTGCTCTCCTATTCTAATGTATAACGGCGCTCAGCAAGCGCGTACATGCGTTTCCAGATGAGACGGTTTAAGAGTACCACAAAGATTGCCATTAAGAGTGTTCCCGCTAGAAGTTTGGGATAGTCGCCAGCATTGGCGGCGGAAGCGATACTTGCTCCCAATCCGATCGTATTAAGAGTTTGCCCATTGAATTGCACATATTCCGAGACGATACTGGCATTCCAGGCACCTCCGCTGGCTGTAAGCAGGCCAGTGACAAGGTACGGGAAGATCGCCGGTAGAATGAGAGTACGCCAGCGTCGCCATCTTGTTACGTGGTAGACGGTTGTTGCCTCAAGTAGATCGCTGGGAACTGCCATTGCGCCAGCTATCACATTGAAGAGAATATACCATTGCGTTCCCAGTAACATCAGGAGTACCGCTGCGAGCGAAAGCCCGCCTGGCAGAGCAATGAGTATCCCGAGCAAAATTGGAAAGACAGCGGTTGCAGGTATAGACGCGACCACCTGTACGACAGGTTGCAGGCGGCGTGACCAGCGTGGAGAGAGTCCGATGGCGACTCCCACAGGTACTGTCCATACAATACCGATCAATAAGGCTGCTAGAGTACGTAACCAGGTAGCGAACGTTGCCACAAGTAGACCGGCCCAGGTGGGTAGATTGACCTGGATAAGCATATGGATAAGAGACCAGATTCCTACAACAACTATGGCTAGAAGGACCACCAAAAAGAGCAGCCTGATTACACGTCGCAATGAGATGCGGCGTGCAGGTTGTTCCTCAGCTTCTCTAATGGAAGAGCCGGGGAGTGGCTGCAGACGATTTAAAGTTGCAGCCAGGAATAATCCTATAGGGCGAAATACTCTGTGGTTGATCCAGGCGACCAACGCAGAGCGGCGCAGGGCGTCGAGTACTGGCGAGTAGGGAGCGTCATCCCCACTGCTCAACTCTATTTTGAATTTATCGGCCCAGGCAACCAGCGGACGCCAGAAAAGCAGGTCAAGCAGGATTATCAGTACAATAAGTGTAACGAGACCAGCTACTACAGCACCTATATTTTTCGTATAAGCAGCTAATTGTAAGTAAGAGCCAAGGCCGGGTAATTGGAAGGAGCGGCTCCCTAGCGTAAATTGCTCGGAGGCCATCAGGAAGAACCAGCCGCCTGACCAGCTCATCATGCTATTCCATATCAGGCCAATCATGCCAGAAGGCACTTCCAACTTAAGAAAGCGTTGCCATGGGCGTAAGCGAGCGACAGCTGAGAATTCTTGCAGATCTTTTGGCTGAGTCCGTATCGAATGATAGAAGCTGAAGGTCATGTTCCAGGCCTGGCTGGTAAAGATGAGAATCACACTTGATAGTTCGAGGCCAACATTCGAGTTTGGGAACACTGCTACTAACGCTAACAAGACAACCGGGAGGAACGAAAGGATTGGAATGCTTTGCAAAATATCGAGCAGTGGTACCATAACCATCCCTGCGCGGCGATTTGTGGCTGCGATATGCCCGTAGACAAGCGTAAATATCAAAGAGAGCAGATAGCCAAGAATCATACGTAGGAGAGAATAGCCAGCATAGGCTGGAAGTGCTGTATACGCCAGGCTAATGTGTACTGTTGGATTCAGGCGTGCTGTCCAGCGCGATGCGGCTGCGACAAGAAGCGTGATAGTGGCAACGATGACAAGAATTAAGATGATATCGATGCCACCAAATTGTCTTTTGGTTTGTTTGCTCTCGTCTGTGCTTTTCCGTGGTGTTGGAGTGCGTGATGGTTGCTCAAGTTGTTGGCGCAATTTCGGGTCATCTGGTATATAGACCTGGGCCATGCGCTACCTCCTTATGTGCTTTCTAATGACATAGGAGCAAATAAAGGTGAGGATAGACATTGTCTGTCCTCGTTGTATTATGCTCATAGAGAGAATTTCACCGGGTCTCCTGGTTGGATAAAAGTGGTCTGGTTGCTTCCGGTGCTACTATTATCGTATCACCTGAATGCTAGAGAGCAGAGTATAGTTATAAAGGCAAGATTGTGAGGATAGCAGAATAAGCAGTGTACTGAGGTTGACCAAATCGTTAGGCACATCTGATGAAGGAAAGAGATGAGGGATGAAAGTGGAGGGAGGGGCATTGTGTACATGTCCCTCCAGAAATTTCTTTTACGCTTCTTTGCTTTCAGCATGTGCAGTCAATGCGGTCACCAGTGATTCATCCAGTAGAGGCCCGGTGACGATCATTTTACCATTTGCAGCTTTTGAGCTAAAGGTGAGCGAGCTATAGGCAGCAGTCACTTTCACCTCGCGCCCGCTGATGCGCAGACTGGAAGCCTCAACGGCCTGTTTGATGCGCTGTGCCACGATCTCAGCACCCTGCTGCTCGGCGCGGATGACGGCTGTCATAATGCCGGAGCCATTGATCGAAAGTTTATCCTCTTTACGTATCTTTGTCCGCAGTTCTGGCAGTAACTTACGAGCAGCTTCAGTAGCTTCACGATCCTCGCGCTCACGGTGGACATCGTTCCCTATCGCACCTTCCAGGATGAGGCGGAAGACGATGACGCTTTGAGCGTTGCAGATGCGCCGCATTTTCCGTTGCCCGGCCTCCAGGTCTTTCGTCGAGTCAACCATCTGCCAGATATGATGTTCACGTTTGCGCCAGTAATCATAATGGCCCTGTACACGTGCATATCCTTCTAATGTCACCGCTCCCATTGTCCATAATGTCTGCTTAGGACTGCCCAGTGTGAAATCGCGGCAAGCAAAGAGTTGACGTGCGATCGGACTGACCTTCATGGTACAGGCTTCATAGTTCTGCTGCCTACGTACTTTGAGATGCCCAGCATAAATACGACGACGTTGTTTCAAAAAATCACGTACAGTAATTGGTCCCTTATTATAGACAACACATTCAGGCTTATAGAGCAATTTATACCCAAGTTGAGAGATAAGTGCCTGGATAGAGATTTCATCAACTGCGCTATTTGTTGGAATTCCTGAAATAACATTACGGAATGCGATAACTTCGCCAAGCTTTGGTTCTTCGCGTGCTACCTGATCATGAAGACGCCAGAGTAGATGAACAGAATGGCCCATGAAAGTATTTGAATCGTTGACTGGGACCGGACGACCACCTACCATCCCAATTTCGGGATTATTGAAGGGCGCACACAAGTTCTCAAGCGCAGCCTCGTCGGGTATAACATCCGCCCCAATTAATATCGCAACTTCGCTTGTTGCCTCTTTAAGAAAGAGATTGATTGCAGATGCTTTCCCCTCACGCTTCTCCTGTACACACAGTCGCACTCGTGGTTCTTGTAGTGCGATCTGAGCTACTATCGGAACGGTACGATCGGTACATCCGCTGGCAACGACGATTACCTCGTCAAGGCGAACGGATGGTCCCTGTTGGGCAAGTACCGCATGGAGTGTACGTGCAATATTAGCCTCTTCATTGTATGCCATAATTCCAACACTACATCCCACACGCTTCTCTCCGCCTCCTTGCCTCTCCTCCATTTGTTCTAGCTGTAATTTATTTTCAATTTTTGTTGCCATTTAATAGCTCCCCCCTTATTTGATTATAGGGACATTATTGCTGTTCGCTTGACTCATAAACAAGTTCTGAAGTATCACCGATACTAGCCTTTGGTATATATATAGCGGTATGCCCTCTACGTAACCCCCTTTAAATAAATAACCTCGGAACGGTTAACTTTAGCGTATAGTAGTACTCCTGGTAGTGGTAGGGAGATATGGTTAAGAAGCGGTTGTAATAAATGGATATGGTTGAGAGGTGGACATAATAGATAATTACAGTGTAAGTGTAAGAAACGTACGACTATATTTCTTCGCTCGCTCGTTGACAGTGTCAAAAGGAATGGTTATACTCAGCGGCACAGAGTCCATCGACTCCAAAGTACTATAAGGATATTTACATGCAAGTACAGGAACATCTGAAACTTTCAACGGCGGCGGCCCTCATAACTGCGCCGTTGCTCAAACAAGATATCTGGATACCATTTACTGCCAGTCTTCTTATCGATGTTGATCATTATCTCTGGCATGCCGTCACTTATCGTACGTTGAGCCTGCGGGCTGCCGTACGCTATTTTGGGCAGGCAGATCCTCCACAATTGCCTCAGGCGCGACTGCTCCATCATCCATTAGTTCTAGGAGCATTGTTGTTCCTCGCAGTACGCCTTCGTTCGCGCGTGCTGGCTCTGGTATTGGCTGGACTGCTTTTTCATGTGAGTCTGGATATCTTTCATGTAAGTCAGATGAACTCTCTGAAATATTCTCTGCGAGAACAGGCAAACAATATTTGTCGGAATGTGGTCAGAGCTATGCTGCTCTGCAATTACATACTCTCCACTTTTCGAAAAATCTGCTTGATCGTTATAAGCCTGAATATTTTGTTGTGTTGTGTCCTGATTGTCATGAGAATGCTCATGCATAAATGGGCGCGAGAAATGGGGCCGGTGGGCGTCGTAAACGCGGCCCGTACGGTGGGCGCGATAAATCTGGCTCGGACGGGGGCGGGGAATTGGGTGAATATGAACTCGACGAATGGCGCGGGTTATGATATAATTTGCCAGAAATTAGTTCGTTAATCAGGAAAGCGAGGACAATCTCTTGGCGCAGTGGATTCCGGCTCTCCGCATAGTGCAGATCATTATCTCGGTGGCCGTTATTGTGTTTATCCTGCTCCAGGTACGCGGTGCCGGACTAGGCAGTATCTTCGGCGGCAGTAGCGCAGGCTCTGTCTTCAAGACGCGGCGTGGTGTAGAACGCCTGATCTTTAATATTACCATTGTCCTTGTGGTACTTTTTGCTGTAGTATCCATCCTGAGTGTGGTTATCCATTAATACGACTCCTGGCAAGGTATACCACCGACATGATTTATGCTCGGTTCATATTCTGCATCAAAAAATATCAAAATTCTCATGAGCGCATTTTCGCAAGGCTATGCGCTAGTTTTTTTGTTTGCTGTCTTACTGTTCTGTTGTGTAGCCTGTGATCCCTTTTCAACTGCACAGAGTACACCAACAACAGTTCTACAGCCGCCATCCAGCAAAACTGACCTATGTTGCAATTGGAGCCTCTGATACCTATGGCGTCGGAGCCGATGATCCAGAGACACAGAACTGGCCCGCCGATCTGTCAACTTTGTTAGGCAGACAGGTACATCTCATTAATTTAGGTGTGCCAAATATAGATGTACATGCTGCTTTAGGCGTTGAATTGCCGATAGCTCTTGATGCACATCCTGATCTGGTGACGGTCTGGCTGGCCGTCAATGACCTGGCGGATAATGTACCCGTAGCCAGCTATGCACACGATCTTGATCTGCTGCTGGCGCGTTTACGGATCTGCGCACCACATGCACGCATTGCGGTTGCGAATGTGCCGGATCTTACGCTCTTACCGCGCTTCAAGTCCTCTAACGTTCAGACACTACGCACACAAATCCTAGCTTATAACAATGTCATTGCCAGCAGTCGTCGCCCGCCATTCCGCCTTGCTTGTGAATCTTTACCAGAGCGACCTGGCACAACATCCTGAATACATTAGTAACGATGGCTTTCACCCGAGTACTATCGGATATACACAGGTAGCGCAACTCTTTTATCAGACTTTGAAAATATAAAGATATGACTCAACTCTTTGGACTTCCAATCGATACTCTGGCCACTGTCCTTGAAATTATCAGCGGCGTCAT
Organism: uncultured Chloroflexia bacterium; assembly: GCA_963731415.1. Classification (GTDB taxonomy): domain Bacteria; phylum Chloroflexota; class Ktedonobacteria; order Ktedonobacterales; family Ktedonobacteraceae; genus JACDAE01. The sequence goes on along the minus strand of CAVSVN010000003.1, from coordinate 67,273 downwards.
TATTGGCGTTACGTTATTGCTGGCCATCGGGAATAGAATCTTCTTCAAGATAGGTGTACGCAATATTCCACGCCGCCGTACACAGATGATCTTGATCGTCTTTGCCTTGATGCTCTCGACGACGCTTCTCTCCAGCGTACTGACGACGGGTGATGTTATGACCTCGGCGGTGAAGAGCGTAGCTATCTATAATCTTGGGAGCGTCGATGAGTTGATTGAGGGTGGACATGGTCCGGCTGGGTCTCTATCCTGATAGAGTCTACTATGATATCGCGCGTAAAGCTCCTCAGGAGCCTTCTATTGCCGCTGTTGCCGCTGCTCTTGCGTGAGCAGAATCTGTTGGTAGCGGATGAAACTTCGCGCCAGGTTCGTTCGCAGGTGACTGCTCTGGGTGTCATCGCTGGTAGCGAACGGGGTTTTGGGGGCATGCAGAATATTGCGAACAAACGTCAGCTAACCATCGCAGCTCTTCCTGCTGATGGTGTATACCTGAACCAGACGCTGGCCCAATTGCTGAATGCAAAAGCCGGCGATACGCTCTACCTGTATTCGCAACGTTGGCAGGGAAAACGCTACGTCATGCATGTTGCTGCCGTCGTGAATAATGGTGGTCTGGTCGGCGATGGCCCATTTATCCTTTCTCACGTGGACTATTTCCGCAGTATCGAACATGATCCCGATGCTATCAATGAGATCTATATTGCTAATCATGGTACCGGTCTGAGTGGCGTGAATCTCTCAGACAGTGTAACGAATACGCTGAATCAGCTGGATTCCGGGTTCTTTTGTGCATGTCATTGAGGTCAAAGAGCAAGGTGTACTGGCGTCGCAGAACGCGGAAGATATCTTCTCGCGCATCTTTGCCCTCTTTACGCTCTTTGCTCTGGCAATTGGCCTGCTCCTGATCTTTTTAATCTTTGTGCTGTTAGCGGCTGAACGGCGTTCAGAGATGGGGATGGCACGTGCAATTGGTGTTCAGCGTCGTCACCTGATTCTTATGTTCCTCTTTGAGGGTACGGTCTACGATCTACTCTCCTCCTTCGTTGGACTGCTCGTTGGACTGCTGGCTGGAGTTGCGCTGGTTGCTCTGCTTGGTCCATTATTGCAGAGCTTTAACTTTCCGCTCAAATTCACATTTGAGCCGCACAGCCTGATTATTGCATACTGCCTGGGTGTGATCTTTACCTTTTGTTCGGTTGCTATCTCATCGTGGCTGGTCAGTCGTATGACGGTCGTTGAAGCCATGCGCGATCTACCAGAGCCTGGACGTGCTACCTTTACGCTGGGAGAATTGGGCGTACGTCTGCTTCAGTTGCTGCGCCAGGGTGGCTGATGCGGTGGTGCAACGTAATGCTCGTCGTTTTCGCCGTGTATTTCTTGAACTTATTCCTGATATCCTTGTTCGCTTTGTTGCTACTCTGGTACGCCTGGGATTTCTGCCTTTTCTGGCTGGCATCTGGTTGCTGCAACAGGGATTGGAAAATGCACAGATTATCCCGTTCTCCCTTGGCCTCTCGCTGCTATGTAGTTGGCGGCGCTCTTCTGGTGAAAGCGATACTGGAAAGCCTGGTTCTGCTGCTCGCTATCACTTCTGCATCGTGAGCGTCCCTACGCCAGGCGTAAAATTCTTTCAGGACTCTTTGCTGCCGTGGTGGGACTGGCGCTGATGGCATATTGGGCCTTGCCATTTGATGTGCTGGCCTCTCTGGGCCTGCCGCGCTTCCAGGGTGGCATTGAGATCTTTTTTATCGCAGGCGTGATGATGGTGCTGGGAACCGCCTGGGCCATTATTGTCAATGCTGCACCTGCTTGCCAATCCATTGCTAGCCCTGGTCTCCGGCTTACCTGGCGTTTATGCCATGTCCGGTTGGCCTCGGCATACCCATTGCAGCGCCGTTTTCGCACGGGTTTGAGTGTGGTCATGTTTAGCCTGGTTGTCTTTGCTATGACGGTGATGGCCGTGATTACGAATGCAATGACGAATACGTACACAAACATTAATGAGCAGACGGGTGGTTACGATATTCAGGCCACGGCCTATTTCAAATCGTTGCCCGATCTGACGTACACTCGCTGGCCCAACATGGCATCAATCCCAATGACTTCTCTGCTATTGGCGTGCGTAGCTCCACCGATGTTGGCGTGATTCAACCCAGTGCCAGCACACCACGCTGGTCGCTCTATCCAGCTCAACTGGTGAGCGGCGCTTTCTTGCAGGGCTATGGTCTGCACCTTACCGCACGTGCGAAAGGATTTAACAGCGATAGTGCGGTCTGGCAGGCGTTGCAGACGCATCCCAACTATGCCCTGATTGATAGCAGTGCTCTTGCCCTATAATCCGAATGCAAGCATCAATTCGCCTGTTTATGATCCCAATTCGCCTATCAGCGACCAATGCAGGCGTCTCCCGCAACTCCGCCCGGTCTGGACCCACGTCATAACCTTTGCTATGAGCGGTGTGTATCAGGGCGATACAAGCTTTCCAGCAGTACCGCTCTGGGTGACTGGTACGCAGTTGCAGCAGGCAATGAAATTGACTATTATTGGCATTGTCGATAATAGTAATAGTGATCATTTCGGATTGTATATCCAGAGTGGAGCCGCCAGCGCCGCCAGTGTTGGAACGGGCATCGATCCGGCACAACCTGAGATCGCAGACCTATTACTTTAAGGTTGCGCCTGGACAGAATAAACGTGCTCTCGCGCTGGCACTTGGCTCAGCCTATCTCGATAATGGGCTGGAGACGACGGTGCTGGAGGACGCAATCTTGCAGATACGTGGACCGCGTATTCTGCTCAGCAATGTGCTCCTGGGCGTGGTGGCTATGACCCTGTTACTAGGTGTGGCAGCACTGGCGATTACAGGAACGCGTGCAGTCGTTGAACGCCGTCAGCAGATTGGTATGTTACGAGCCCTGGGTTGCCCACGCCGCCTGATTCAAGGGGCCTTCCTGCTCGAATCGTTCATAGTCGGTGTATTGGGAAGCATATTAGGTATCGTTCTTGGCCTGATTCTGGCGCATAATATCTTTGCCGTCAACTTCTTCGAGCAATATCAAACCGATCTGGTGTTTAGCATTCCCTGGCAACAACTGGGCATTATCGTCGGCATCTCCTTCCTTGCCTCGCTTCTTGGTGCCTTATTGCCCGCCTGGCAGGCGGGTAGAGTTACACCTGCTGAAGCGTTACGCTATCAATAAAAAACTGATCTTTACTGGTGGTGAGCATCTGTGCGTAAGAATATGTATGAGAAGGGGACAAAGGGATAAGAAGCATATTTGTGATGCGAATAGGAATTCTGGCTTCTATCCCTTGATTTCATTTCAACGAATGGGTTTCATAAGCTCGTACCGGTTCACTCAGGAATGAGACAGACTACGGCTGTACAGTTATGGAAACTGTTAAACTGGCCCTGGGCGCGTGCGATCTGTCCATGAGTGTTACAACCTGCGAAGACTACATCTCCAAGTATATTCTGAACGGCTTCAATTTCAAAACCAAACCCTGTTCCCAATCTGATACGGGTTGCTACACAGTCAAAGAAGAGTCCAACAGCCGGTTTGCAACCATAGAGCTTGCGTAGTGCTTCATTAGTAGCGCCACGCGCGGCTTCAATAGGTGATGTAGCATCGGCATTCATAATAACAATCCTGCCGCGTGTGGGAATTTCGGTCGCGCAATGGAGTGAACCATCGGGATTGATACTAAGTGGGACGCGCAGATGATAGCCAGCGCCTTCGATTCCAAGACTATTGTGCAGGAAGAAAGGCAATGGATTCGTCTCATCGAAGAATTGCTCACTATTTCTTGCATAAGTGCGAAACGCTTCTACCGCAGGCTTTCCATCAATACTGATCAGGTCCATCCCTTTTACTCCCGTAATATGCATAGGAGAACTGGCAGGACGCCAGCCATGGCGGACACCGATTCCAATTGGTTTGTGTGAATGGATCTCCAGGGCAACAAGTGCATTTGTCACTACTTCTGTATCGTAGAAGACAGGTGTATAGGAAAATTGGGCATTGTCGCCAGCTCCACCTCCAAAAATCTCATGTATGCCATCTGTTAGCAGCGTGAGTTTTTGTACGATGTTTTCTATGCAACCACTCATTGTATCTGCCAATAGCAAAATGGTATGGTATTGGTAGTTCCATAGGGGAGAATGACGAAACGTTGCGGCCAGGCTCTCTGCTGCACCCATACAATCTTCTGAGAGGCCACGTCCAAGCCCTACTGTGAAAGACATTTCATCGGAATAGAGGGCTATCGCACATGCCAGACCCGTTCCCTGTACGGTACTGGTAAACTCACCAGCGGATGAACAACCAATAATGCGTGCTGTCTTACTGGTACATTTAAGTGCCTGTAAAAGTTCTTTATGATTATATCCAGGGGCGGCAAAGAGAATAACAACGTCGGGTGGCATAAGCAGGTTCTCACGAATCTGCAAGCCTAGAGAAATACCCGCCTGATGGCTGTCTGTAACGGCGGTATGTACAACTGTAACCTCGTTCATTTTCCACTCTTCCTCTCTTCAAATAAACCGCTAGCTTGCACAATACAGCTTTTATATTATAATTATACATCGAAATTTTAAAATGGTAAAGTATATCTTGTGTAGTGTAATTCTGTGTTTTAAAGGATGAGAATAACCTAAATCTATTTGGATGAATGGTACTATGTGCATCACACCTTTTGGTGATACACCGGAAGAGGTGCTTAAAGAGGTTTTGATAGCTAAGGCGATGTGGCTCGAAGTTGTTCAGGCTGAGGGTAAAGCAATCCCTTCACCTCGATATAAACCGCAATTCTATCAAGCTGCATCTTAAAACTTAAATTAGTTGATTTCTGAATTGAAGAGGGACATTGTATTAATAGATGTCCCTGTGTTGGCTATTTGCGCAATAGTTTTGCCCGTACGATACCTTTCAACATGGTAATCTCCTCCACCTTGAAAAGCAGAATTGTGCCAAAATAGATCACTACTGCTATGCCACCAGCAATTAGCAGGGTTAAGAACTGACCGAGAAGATGGCTGAGCGAGAAGAGCGCTATGTGAGCAAGCCCCATCTGTACGGCCCAGGCCGCCACGCCCATCAAGAGAGCGGCAAAGCAGATCTTCAGAATGGTAGGGAGGGTCGTGCGTATGTTCAACGGACCAATCGCCATTCTAAGGAGGATCAGTAGAATGATCGCCTGCACGGAAATTTGCACAGTGTTGGCAAAGGCCAGTGCGGCTACGCCGATAGTTTTATAAAATGGGAGCGCTACAACAAGATAAAAAAGATAACAAACAATCCCTGTGATGACGGGAGTTTTTGTGTTTTTGCGAGCGTAAAATGCAGCAATGAGGAGCTGATCAAGTGCTACAAATGGCAATTGATAGGCATAATTTTGCAGGGCTAGAGCAGTCAGATTGGCATTCGCCTGGCTGTATTTATTGTGCATAAAAATTAAATATACGATTGGCAAGCGTAGCGCAAGCAATCCTATCATAGCAGGAATCATGAGCAATAAGCCCAGGCGAAAACCAATCATAAGTGTAGTTTTGAAACCTTCGCTGTTGCCCTCGCGTGCGTGCTGTGACAGCGTAGGTAACACTGCAACGGAAAGCGCTTGAGCCACAAGTCCCACAGGAAACTGGATTAAGGTAGTTGCCGCAGCCATCGCCGCAACTGCTGCTTCATGATCAGGCGTTGCATTCTGTAAATGGAGATCCAGATAAACCATAAACATAGAAAAAACATAGCTAATCGCGATGGGCCAGTAAAGCCTAATAATACGCCGTAGTGCTGGATGTTTGAGGTCCAACACAAACATATAATAGAGGCGTTTATTGCGAATGCCTGGTAGTAGCAGAACTATCTGGCCAGTTGCACCCATAAGTAAACCTAGCGGCAAGGCAAGTGGACCAATGTAATGGAAGCCTATAAGGCTAAATACTATTGCGCCTACAATAATTCCTGCATGATAAGAAGCAGTAGCAAAGGCTGGCCAACCAAACTCCTTGAGAGAGAAGAGAGCAGCTAGAAGTACGGCGAATGGTCCTAGAACCACTAGTGAAAAGAAAATAATCTGTGAAAACAGAAGTGTGAGTGCTTTATCGGATGTTGTAAAGTTCGATACTAGAAGATTGATGAGCCAGGGAGAGAACAGCAGATAAATGACGGAAGAGATTAACGCAATGATTAAAATTAAATTCACAACGGTAAATACGACACGTCGCATTTCCTGACGTTTTTCAGGTGCAGAGTAGTCGTTAAAGACCGGTATTAATGCACCATCAGTTGAACCATTAACAAGCAACTGATAGAAAGTATTGATCGGTGTGATGGCGGCGTTGAAAGAACCTGCAATTCCTGAGCCTAACGAGGTTACAACAATCTGGCGCACCATTCCCAATAGACTACTACCAAGATTGCCGATGGAGACGAGCGCCGCTGATCTAACAATATGCCCACGCCCGCTTTTAGGTGTTGCCTCAGCTGTTTCTACAACCACCACAGGTGATCTCTCAACTATGCCCGCGGGAGTCGCCGTTGTATCCTCAACCTGAGGCACAACTTCCTCAACCGATGCTTCGGTGTCCGGTGTTTCCTCAGCAGGTAAGTGAGTTTCTTTAGTAGATGCAGTTATTGCGGAGTAAGCTGCTTTTTTTCTCGCCTTTTCTTTTGGAGTCACTTTTTTGCCCATATTCTTAGAGCGCTTTTTTTTGATGGAATTTTTTGCCATAGGTATAAAACTCCTGAACTCTCGGGCTCTGCATCCTTTCACGAAAACATTCGGAAATGGGTAGGGGCGTCACCTTGCGTGCGCCCAGCATGCCAGCACAACATTGTTCACATGCCAGCACGACATCGTTCATAGGAACGTGGGCGCACGCAAGGTGACGCCCCTACCCGGACGGAGAGCTCATTGTTATAGCTGTTTGATTTTGGCGATCAGTTCGGTTGTCGAGTGATGTGGAAGATACGGGATAAGTCGTACACTGCCCCCATATGCCAGCACCACTTTTGCTTCTGGTAAACGATCGGTGTCCGGTGTACCTTCCTGCGCCCCTGCGTAGTCGCCACCCTTCACATAAATTGTGGGTTGTAGTAACGCAACGAGTGAACTCGCTGTTGTTTCACCAAAGATAGTTACATAATCAATACACGTTAGTGCGGCCAGAATTTCGGCGCGTTCTTCCTGCGAAACCAATGGGCGTCCGGGTCCCTTGAGAATGCGCGTGCTTTCGTCGCTGTTCAGGCCCAGGACCAGGAAGTCGCCCAGGTTGCGAGCCTCCTGTAGATAGCGCACGTGTCCAAGATGTAGCAGATCGAAACAACCATTGGTGAAAACACCACGTTCGCCGGAATATTGCCTTGCATGCACCTCTTCGGCGAGTAGTTCGCGTGGCATAAATTTCAATTGTGAGGCAAGTTCTTTCATCCTAGTATGCTCATCAATTCTTCTGGTGTATTGCTGGCACAACCAAGCCGTCTGACTACGAGTGCTGCTGCAGCATTTGCCAGATACGCCGCTTCTGCCATACCAGCTCCTGCCGTCAGGGCTAGCGTAAATGTTGCTGCAACCGTATCGCCGGCTCCATTGGTATCAACGATCTCGCTGGCCTGGACGGAAGGGTATGAATAGGGAGATGGAGGGGTAATTTGCCCTCTTCAAATAAGCTCATGCCCTCGCTGCCACGGGTAATGAGGACGCTTCTGCGCGTTACTTCCGCTGAGTAAACGCTGTCCGGCTTCATTCAACTCAGTTGTGTTTGTAATGGTCATGCCCAGCGTCAGTTCGGCTTCTGGCTGATTTGGTGTGAGCGCGGTAACGCCCTTGAAAGCGGAAGAGGGAACCATGCGAGTCGACGACGATCACTTTATTTAATGCACGGGCGGCAGGAATACATGCCTGAATGATATCGGGACTGATAACGCCATTCTCATAGTCAGAGAGCACAATCGCATCGATAGAGGGAAGCATGTGCTCAATATAGTCGAGAATCTGGCGCTTGCAGGAATCAGCCAGGTCCGATGTATCCACGCGGTCGATACGTACGATGTGCTGCTGGACGATCTGTGGACTTCCGGCCATAATACGTGTTTTGGTGGAAGTGGGTCGCTGTAGGATCGATACATAGCCCCTCTTGATGCATGTGCAGATCGCTAATGGCCTTGCGCAGTTGCTGACCGGGAAGATCATCGCCGATAACGCCAGTCAGAAAGACTTCCGCGCCTAACGAATTGGCATTGACGGCAACATTGCTGGCACCGCCGGGAATAGTGCGCTCTTCATCCAGTTCAAGGATCAAGACGGGAGCTTCACGAGAGATGCGCGTAGGTCGCCCGATTAAATATTGATCGGCCACCATATCACCGATGACCAGGATGCGTTTCCCTTTAAAAGAGTCGATCAATGAACGCAAGCGTGCAGGAGTAGTTTCAGGGGTGGAGGCATCAAGTATCATGTTTTGCCGCGCCCTTTCAATAGGACTACGATGGCGCTTTGTGGCAAAGCAAGCATACGACGCCAGCGCCAGGGTTCACGGTAAAGGCGGTAGAGCCATTCCAGTCCGCTCCGTTGCATAATCTTCGGAGCACGTTGCTGGCGACCGGAGAGAAAATCATATGCGCCGCCAACGCCGATAGCCACTGCTGCGGGTAAGCGTGAGAGGTTACGGTAGATCCACAGATCCTGCGCAGGTGCGCCATAAGCGACACAGAGCACATCGGCCTGTGCATTGCGAATGCGCTCGATAATCTCTGTTTCTTCAGTCAGGAGCAGGCGAACCGGCATATGTTCCTGCAATCTGCAGACCGGGAGCCAGGGCGCACAAATGTTCAGCCGCCAGTTCTGCTACTCCGGGTGCGGCACCAAGCAGATAGAGCCGATAGCCTTTCGTTGCGCAACGTCGTGCCAGTTCGGGCAACAGATCGGTGCCAGTAATGCGCTCAGGGACGGGTTCGCGCAGGTAGCGTGTGGCCCATACGATACCCATGCCATCGGCGACAACCAGAGCCGCCTCATTGATAGCATGACGAAATTCATTATTGCGTTGTGCCACCATCAAAAACTCGGGGTTGACCGTAACAACCTGTTGACACTGTACCTGGTTGTCATGTTGGCGACGTATTTCTATTATTTGCTCGATTGCGTCCAGTGCCTGCACCTGAGAGACGCGATCGACGCGCACACCTGCAACGAAGGCGGGCGCAGGTAAATGGAGATGAGACATATCAACTGATAATGACATATATACTTCTCAAAAACTTTATTTGGTCTAAAGGATCTATCGGGAACGGGGGCGCACGCGAGGTGACGCCCTACGCGAATCCGTTAAATAGATGAATCCTTTACCAATGTATTATTTCGCTCTCGATATTAGAAAGAACTATGTCGGGACGCGATTCTTCGATATAATGCCGCACGTGCTCAAGCACATCGCTGGCATGTTGACTGCTATTACTGACACAGGTAATGCCGAGAACGGCGATCTGCCAGAGGTCGTTCTCTTCGACTTCTGCGATTGCTACCTCGAACTGATTGCGCACACGCGCGAGAACGGATTTAATAATCTGCCGTTTTTCCTTCAACGTGTGGCATTCAGGCAGATGTAACGTGATTTCGCATGCACCTATAATCATGGGAGTAGTATAACATAGTGTATCGGGGTTGCAACGAAATAGGACTTTGTCAAGGGTTTTCCAATTCTAAGAAAGGAAAACCATAAGTGCGGTTGAATGGGACCACACGCTTGCAATGGGGAAGGCACGGGCTTGTTTTCTGCGTTGGAGCCACAAGCCTGTGGCGCCAACTTAAATGTGTTACGAGATTAGACGAACTTAACTGAACGTGATCCGATCGAAGTCGGGTGCCACATTCGACGCATTAGAGAACTTGATTGTATTATTACCTGCATTCAACGGAACCGAGACCACCATACTCTGCACGTTATTCCAGTTGTTGTCGTTGGTGCCATGGAAATTGAGGGTGGTGGTTGCACCTCCATTGATGCTCATCTGGGCCGATCTACCTGCATCTCCATCCACGTAGTAGATCGTCAAAGAGTAGGTGCCAGCCTTTGCAACATTGAGATTGTTGAACTGCAACGTGCCACTTTTGCCCACATAGCCGACTTTCTTGCCACCCGAACAGGCCGTACAACTCGCGACGACTGCCCCTCCGGCAAGGGTATTGGCCGAGGCTTCGGCTTCGTAGGATGTGCCGCTTGTACCACCAGGGGTAACCATCAGCAGGCGCGAGGCATGCGCACCGAGGCTGGCACCAAAACTGCCATTGAAACTGCCCAGGTTGCTGTGACTCCACAGGTCACGTACCGACGCCGAACCGCTGAAACCCAGATTGCTCCAGTTGGCCGTCACGGTTGCAGTTGCACTGCCCAGATTAAAGAGGGCCACAGTATAGGTACCGTTTCCGTTGTTGGAAAACCAGACCTGCTGGTTCGATGCCTGCGAGACTGGATGCGCAATGTGCCCTGCCTGATCTACCGCGATCACCTCAGTGTTGGTCAACAGGGAGAGACCATAACTGTCCATACGGGTTAGATCATCACCTGCATAAAGGGGAGCCGCCTCGATGCTCCAGAGCGTCATGTAGGTTTGCCGCTCGGCGTTGTTGATTCCATTGAGCGCACCATCAGAGATCTGGAGTGCATCCAGGTCGTTCCACCCTCCTGGTCCACCATATTGAACCCACTTCGGAGCATCGGTGAAACGCGTTGTGACATGGGCCCAGCTGGTCAGGTTCGACCCACAGTTGTAACATTCCACATCACCATCAATACGCCAGGCATTGGCATACTGCTGCCAGGTACTGATGTTGTTGATATTCAGTTCGTTGGAGAGGTCGAAGAGAATGGGACGCCCGCTTTGTTTGAGCGCAGTAGACCAGGCCTGAACATCAGGAATGTCGAAAGATCCAACTCCGTCGATCTTCAGATAATCAATGCCCCAGGAGGCCAGTTGATCGGCCCAGGAGTTGATGTAAGCCTGAGCGCCTGGTTTGCTGTAATTGATGTAGTACATGACAGTATTTTTTGTGCCGTTACCGCCGCCAGGGCCGTTACCATAGTTATAGTTGATCTCGTGTTTACTGGTATCGGCAATATCCCTCGCGTGATAGCTGGTACCCTCAATCGGCGTATTCTGGTTGACCGCCGCCACTGGAATACCAGGGGTGAGGTAGAAACCAAACTTCAGGCCGAGGCTGTGGACGTAGTTTGCCACTGCTGCAATGCCATGGGGGAACTTGGAGGAATCAATGACCCAGCGTCCATACTGATCCACTGTGGTTGCTGGATTTAGATAATACCAATCATCTAACAAGACGTAGTTATACCCATAGGCCTTTAGTTTGCTGGCTTCCACCCTGGCCTGCGCCTCGATGTTGGCTTCCGTTGGATTTTTCCCCACATAGTTCCATGTACTCCACCCCATAAAAGGGGTTTGCCCAAGGCCATTGTTTTCTGCAGGATGGGCCGCACTGGCATGGATGACCTGCGGGCGCGAGTTCCCGAAAGCCCACAGGGATGCAACTACTAGCAAGGCAAAAAAGAGGGAAAACTTCTTTGTTCGTAGTATCCGTACATTCATACTTTCGCTCCTTGAATAGTGGGAACGTACCCACTGCTATTTTCACAAAAACATTGTGTCTAGATAGGGTGTTTCCTGTATACCGCAGTTGTATTTTTTTGCTGGAAGAGGGTGGAAGGGAGGGTGGCGAGTCGAGAAATGTTGCATGTGATGTAAGAATGGCTCAATGCCGGGCCACCTGACAGGGGGTAAGCAGAAACTGGTCCAGAAGAAAACCGCCCGTTGAATTTGCGGGCATAGTGAAATTGAATAAGAGAACAGTTGGAGAAGGTATCTCATATTTCTCCTTCCTTAGCGAAAACTCAGAGGAAACTCGTGATCCCAGTTCACCATGAGAGTCATTAGGGCATACAGATCAACAAATTTCTAGATAGTGATGATAGCATAATGGAAATATATTGTCAATATAATTTACGATATTTGGTGACCAGTTCCTGCCCCTACCGGATCTCTTCCCAGAAAAGATTTGCCAGTTGTACATAACCCGCTGCGCTTGGATGGAAGCCATCACCGCTGATATATTCAGGATGCGACGTAAGCAGACTGGCCTGGGACATAAGATCGACGATACTGACGTTATAGCGCCTGGCTGTACTGGCGATACTGGCATTCCAGCGCTAAGATCGTTGCTAACGTTGTCGCTTTTTGCTGCTTACTGAAACGCGAGAAGATGGGCAGCCGTGTAAGATCAGGCAGATTTGCCATGACGATACGCGCTTGCGTACCACTACGCAGGCGCATCAGGAGCGTATTTAAGTCCTGCATATAGCTAGTGTATGAGACGTTGGCGATAAAATCGTTTGCCACCAGCCAGATTGTGATCAGGCGCGGATTCGTCGTAAGCGCCAGGGGCAATTCCTGGCTGAGTGCTTCGTGCAGATGAATACCACTCACTCCCAGATTGATGAGATGCGAGTCCTTTGGAAGTTTTTGTGCCAGTAGAGGAACATAACCCTGTGTTGCCGGCTGGTCGGTGCCAACACCAACCGCATCGGACGCTCCTAATGCGACATAGGTTACCGATCCTGTCAGCAACTGTTGTCCGGAAACGGGTTGTGTCGGTTGGAGTGTGGCGGTTTTTTGCGCTGATTGTGTGTTTGTTGTACCAGTACAAGCTGCCAGGGTGAGGGTGATGATAAGCGCGGATAGGAGTGAAATGCGTCTGTATATTTGTTGTGTATATGTTTTCATGGATGCCATTTCGTCTTTAAAACAATGATCTTTAACTCCTATTGTAGCATATCCCTATATGTGACACCAACTTGATTTCAGCTACGGGGTGGGCGTCACATTTTCACTGCACCCCTACGCCTGGTTTGATCAAGGGATGAGATTGCACACAGCGAAAATGTGACGCCTGGCATAGCCTCTACGCTTCCCTCACATCGCGATCAACGAGCGTCAATTTGCCGCTATTGATATCGATCACCAGCGCATGTACGGGAATGCGTGGCAGGTAGGGGCTGTTGCGAATTGCGTCAACGACCTCTTTGACGTTCATGTGTACGTCCTGAAAGGCACCAAGCCAGCGCATCAGGCCATTGGTATCGCCCAATCCCTCTTGCTTGTATCAGCTTTTGCGGATCTACCCCTAGAGCCTGCATGGAGGCTGTTAACGCGGTTGGATTGACATGGCCCAGGCCACATTCGGTGTGGCCGATGACCAGGACTCTGCGTACGCCGAGCAGGTAGATGCCGCCCGCGAGCGAGCGAATGAGATCGTTTGCGGCGTGGGGACGGTCAGCTTCAGGAATGGTTGCGCCAGCGGTGCGTAATTCCAGCACATCTCCTCGTTGCAGGCCCAGTGCTTCTTCAAACATTGTGACCAGGCGGCAATCCATGCAGGTTATCAGGGCAGTATGTTTGCGTGGTGCGTGGCCGATAGGAGACAATGTATGTTCCTGAAGGAAACGTGCGTTATTTGCTAAAATTTCGTCAAGCATAAAAGATCATCCTTTTGTAAGGCAGAGCAGTTCTGCATTACGTATCATCAGTGTAGCATAGGAAGAGATTGGGTACAAGCGGTCCTACCGACTATCAAACTATCTCTTGAAAGATATAAAGATACTCTATACGTTTGCTGTGAAATCTGTTATAGTGTATACACAGCATTATCAATTTACGTTAGAAGGTAGAAAATGGTGGTTCATTGAGTGAAAATGTACCGCTGACGGAGCCAGAGGACCAGGATCCTGTGCAGCCGGGCTATCTTGGGCCAACCCCTCCTCACTGGTCAGCTTCCACCCAAAGGGGAGCGTGTCTGGGTTGACCGCAAGAGAGCAATTGTTGCATGCCGTCAGTGTTCTCAGTATGTCGCATGTGGTTGCAATTGATGCCGAATTTACGCAGGCGCGTTCTCGTAGTCAGGCAACGGGTAGTGGAACAACGGTTCCGCGCCTGGCATTGCTGCAACTTGCTATTGATAAGCATTGTTTTGTTGTAGATGCGTTGCGCCTGCAAGATCTTTCTCCTTTGATTGCTGTGGTGGGCAATCCTGCTATTGTGGTGCTGCTGCATGGAGCTGGTGGGGATATGCGTGTGATGGCTGAGCGAGGACTAAATGTTGTTCATTATTATGATCTAGAGGCAACAAGCCGTTCGATTTTTGGTCAACATGAGTCGTCGCTGGCCGCGATGTTGCAGCGTGCGTTCCATATGCGCCTGGATAAGAGCTTGCAACGTACAGACTGGACGCGGCGTCCTTTGCCCCCTGCGATGATTGCTTATGCTGCTCGCGATGCCGAAGTGACGCTGGCCCTCTACCATTGGCTTGATGAGAACTACCATCCTATTTTGCAGGTGCATGAGAATACCGATCAGCCCGATGAAGTTGCCCCCTGGATCGAGCCATTTTTGCGTGGCACCGCTTCTCTATCACCGGAGATGGCTGTGGCTGAGGCGAAGACAAAGGGTATTATTAAAAACAAAGCGCAGATCGCCAGTGATTGCCGTGCAGCTCTGGCTCACCTTGTTCACCCCATGCGCCGGAGTCGTCTGTTACGCCTGATCAGTGACCTGGCATTGCTCCAACTTGTGCCCGATATTCTCCCTCTGTTACAAGGCGCAACCTCGGATGAGCGTGCCGCCAGTGCGCGCGCATTAGGACGTATGGATGTAAAATCGGCAGAGGAAGCTATTCGCCCATTGCTTAATGATCCTGTACAGGATGTGCGCAAAGCAGCCTGGACTGCTTTGCGCAACCTGAATGACAAAGGTGAGAGATCCGCGCCGCGCTCCCGGCAGTAAAGCGGCAGATGGAACGCGCAGCTGGAGCGTGGACGCTCCCGAACAGGCCTCTCCGATAATGATAATGATTGGAAAGCTCGTCTGCGCTCAATGATGGAACCCAGTAGGAGAGCCAGATTCATCCACACCTCCACCCATTTATGCGCGGTAGCCGTGTGCCGATCCAACCGACAACAACGAAGCCAGAGATGAAGACCAATTTGTCGTATACGCTCCGCCCAGATCTCTTCCTGTAGAGCATCGTCCTTGCCTAATCCAAGGAAGCGCACGATTTTGTATATGAAAGAGGATGGTGCCTCTGATGCAGCAGGTGTGGGATGGAGTGGAACGACATCCGGCCTTCGCCATTTCTTCTGCAATGTCTGGATGATCCACACGCAACTGGTCGGATAAAGAAGTAAAGAATTGTTGAATCAGCAGCTTTGACAGCGCCCTTTAGTAACGGCAGGTGTCAGGCGCGTGCCGCGCTTACTGAGAGTCAATGTTCCTTTATAGATAACGGTGGTATTGTCGCCGTCTCATCTAATTGAATGCTACCAACCCCTGTAATGGTATTGGGGCCACCATTACTTTCAATAAGAAGGCGATAAGAAGCAGGTTGCTGGTCTTCCACAATAGAGACCTGTCCCTGATAGGTGCCAGCCAGTGGTGGATATTTAATATGTATAGCAACGGTGTAACGGTTGTTCTCAATCGGTTCCAGTTGTTCCAGACCAGGAATAGCCTGTTGTAGCACCTCTTGCCTCGTCAGGCTCTGCCGTATCTCAGTCAGCTTTGACTGAAAAGTGTATGTCCCCTCAATATTCATGCTCATTCCTTTTACACGTAAATAAGTTCGATGGAAGAATTGTTGTCATTATAGGGGAGATCAGGCGGTGGCTGCAACCTTTTTCCGTTTTCTACTGGCCCGACACGATGGGCGCGATCTGATAATCGTGGGCGCGATCAATCTAGCCCCTACTCGACTGCCTCTGTTACAATTTCTATAGAGAAGATTAATTTTATGCAAGGAGAGAAATTATCATGATTGATACAGGTGCTCAGAGCGGCCAGCCCAGACTTCCTATGCAGGGCGTTGTGCAGCCGAGCACGGGATGAGGTGCTCAGTCTGCCACGTGTTCATGTTTCGCAGCATCCCGTGATGGCGCATAAGCTTACGGCTTTGCGTGATAAGAATACACCACTCACCAGAGTTCTATCGCCTGGTGAAAGAGATCGGCGAGTTGCTGGCGTATGAAGCTACCGCTGGCACTGGCCCTGGAAACAAGCGAGACGGAGACGCCACTGGCAACGATGCAGGGCTATAAACTGGCGGGCGGTATCGGCATTACGCCTATTTTGCGTGCTGGTCTTGGGTTGGCTGAAGGCTTTCGCGAGGTCATCTCCGATGCACAGGTCTGGCACCTCGGATTGCGCCGTGATGAGCATACGTTGCAGGCGCTGGAGTACTATAACCAGTTGCCTATAAAGTCAATCTCCAGGTCTGCTATGCGGTCGATCCTATGCTGGCAACTGGAGGATCTGCGATTGATGCCATCAATATTCTCAAGCGGCGCGGCATTCCTCGTCTCTCCTATGTAGGTATTATTGCGGCTCCCTATGGCCTTTTGAAACTGGCCCAGGCGCATCCCGATATCGATATCTACATCGCGGCCCTTGACGAGGAATTGAATGATCTTGGCTATATTGTACCTGGCCTGGGTGATGCCGGAGATCGCCAGTTTGGTACATTTTAATTGAAGCCAAAAATCATTGAATGTGCATTAAGGACTTGATTATTGTGTCTACACCTTTCAATTCATTTTCAGACGAACAACATGAAGATCGCTGATGAAGCTAACGCAGAATACTGAAGAAGTGCTTCCAGTTGTTGAAGTGAATGAGCTGGAAAATCCAGACGCGACGGGGGCACCTGTTGCTGAAATGCCGTCAGAAGCGCCGATTGATCCATTGCTATCGACCCTGCCACCAGAGGCGCAAGGCGAGACAAATGGAGGACCACTTGGATGTTGCCTGGGGACCGTTGCTGGTCTGTTTCTTACATTAGCTGTGATTTTGCTCATCTCTATCGTCATTGGGAATGGAGGATATCTTGGTTGGGCAACAGGCACCCGTTGCTCTGCTGGGCACGTTAGTTGGTGGCTATGCTGGCTGGAGGATCGGGAAACGGATCTACCGGGAATATGAGTTGAGTCCACAACGTAAAGAGCGCCTGGAACGCGTAGAACAGCAGTGGCGTTCCCGGCAGACGCGATCCAATCGGTCACGTCGTACAAAGATCGGATAAGATAGCCCGGCGTATAGGTAATCTGTAATCTTTTATAGCAATGTAACGTCCAATCGTATATAGTAGTTGAAAGGAACCCTTATTTCTGATGTGGACGTAGTATTACTGTGTTACTTATTGAGGTTCTGGACTATGACAGAAGTTGAACAGAGCAGGGGAAACTCCGACGGGAGTGCCACCAATCAAAGTTCGCTTGGCAACGATTTTTCTGCATGAAGGCAGTGTGTTTGCATGATCTTGATCTACAAGAGACAATGCTGGTCGCATATGAGCAAGCGATTCAGTTAGCGCCTCATGAAGCTATTCTACACCTGCATCGCGGTCATGCCCTCGAACAGATGGGCAGGCAGGCCGAAGCGCAAGGAGCTTACGAAGAGGCACAGCGCCTGGGTTATGATTTTGTATCTTACTATGAAGAACAGAGGCGTTCGTAACTTATAACGTCTCTCTTCACTCTCTATGTTTATCAGTGCTCAGCGATGTGGAAAACTGAGATGCGCTGACGTAGAGAGTTGGTCAGATCGGCCATATGGATCATTGATTGTTGCATCTCACGCATATGCTGGGTGATATCAGCGGTCATACGGAGATATTTCGTCCACTGAACTGACGACCAGTTGTGAACCCTGAGTCTGATTCTCGGCAGTAGAACAAACATCTTCAATTAGCCTGCTTAACTGATCCGTGACTTCACCGATAACCTCCAATGCTACCCCGGTCTGGGTTACCAGTTCACTCTGCATAACTACCTGTTGTGTATTCTGTTCAACGCTCTGTGAGGCGGCGTTGGTCTCGTTCTGAATAGTACGGATATAGGTGCCAATGTTGCGTGCTATTTCGGAACTGCCGACGGCGAGCGAACGTATCTCCTGAGCAATTGTGGACAAATCCTTTCCCATATTCACCCGCGCGTGTTGCTTCGATTGCAGCATTGAGCGCCAGGTGATGCAGACGCGTGCCCAGGTCACTCACTTCCAGACGCAGTTTCGCTGATGGCCTGCCCACGCTCCCCAAGTGATTTCATGGTACGTGCTGATTGCATCGTGGCCTCACGCACTTTGCTCATGCCTTCATAGGCACGGGCCACTGTATCCTGTGCATTATTGGTAACATCTACCGCATCAACTGCTGCTCTTGACATGTGCGCGGCTTGCTCGGAAATTTGATGCATCATCTCCGCGAGGTCACCGATGACCTTTGAGATCTGGTTGACCTGGCGTTCTTGCTGACTGGTATCACGTACCAGGAACTTCGGAGCTATGCTGCACATTACGTGTGTGTTCCTCGACGGCCTGGGTGACCATCTGGACGCTTTTCAGAATGCCGCTGATCTCATCGAGCATTACATTAATAGCTTCACCGATAGGTTGTAGCTTTTGATGGCTCAGTTTCATGCGTTTGCTCAGAATCGCCACGCTGAATTGGCTCCAGTTCTGTACGTAGTTGGGCGATTCCTTCTTCCAGAGCTATGCGTTCGGCCTCGCGTTGCTGGAAAAGGCGAGCGTTATCGATAGCTATTGCCGCCTGATTGGCGAAAAGTTCTGTAACCTGGATGCTATCTTCTGTCGGTATCTTGCCGTCTTCGGGATCATCGAGCGAGAGGAAGCCGAGCATTTTTTGCTCACGTGGACTAAATAGCGGGACGAGAAGGACATCGTCTGGATGCCAGCCCCCTTCCTCGTAATGAGCATTTGTATTATAGACCATTGCTCCCTTGATACTCGATTCTTGTTTGTGGGAGATAAAGTAGCTCTGACTGATGCGAAACTCCGGTTGTATATAGGCGCTTCAATTTCTCCATAGGAGTCATGAGCTTCTCGGAGTAAATTTTCTTCTTCAGTCAGATAATCCAGCGAAAGCGACTGAAGAAATGTGTTGTGCATCCTCATCTATCAGATTGACGACCAGCTTACGGAAGCCGATACAACGGACAGTTGTAGCGACAATCTGCTGCAAGGACTTCGTGTCAGACCCAGGTCGGCACGCAGAAGTTGGCCCAGTCGTATCAGTTCTCTGGTCTGCTGTATACGCTTCTGGATTTCTGTCGCGTTGGTCAGGGTGGGGATGTGTGAAAGCATGGGAGGCATCGTGGTGGCAGATAGGGGTAGATTTTCACGTTCCCACTGCACTTGTTCGGCGGGTGAGCGAAAGCGAACACGTAAAGGAACTTTATTTGGTAATCTTTGCTCTGACATTGGATGCTCTCATTTCCAGATCAGGAAGGGATTTTATTGTACTTAAGAATAGCATATTTCATTATAGGTGTGTAGATGGATAGCACTTCTGTCCTCTATCGTGGGCGCGATAAATCGGGCCCGTACAGTGGGCGTCGTAAACGCGGCCCCTACCCATATTTTTCTGGGTGGGAGCGCGTTTATGATACTTGTTATCGCCGGTCGATAATTTTTAGCGATGTAAGGAGCGTGTGTAAGGGATATAATATCCACGCAAAGCCTGCGGAATGCGACCAATGATAAAGGTACCTTCGGCTGTATGTTCCTCGGAGTCAACATAGCCGCGCCGATGAAACAGTTCGACAAGGTCGCCCTTGTTAAAGGGAAGTAAGACCTGTACTGCTATCATACTGCTCGCCAGCACCGCACTGATTTTCTCGCGCAGCGCATCCAGTCCCTTTTTTTGTAAAGCAGAGATGGGAACAGCATTGGGATACAAGCTGATATCCAGCTCATCCGGGTCAGCGAGCAGATCAATTTTGTTCAGAGCGGTGACGCGAGGCTTATCGGTTGCCTCCAGTTCACCCAGAATTTCATTGACCGTCTCGCTCTGCTCAATAGCATTTTCATGGCTGGTATCGACGACTTCCAGTAGCAGGTCGGCGTCAACGACTTCTTCCAGTGTGGCACGGAAGGCGGCGATTAATTTTGTGGGCAATTTTTGAATGAAGCCAACGGTATCAGTCACCAGCACTTCCTGGTTGCCAGGTAAGACGATATGGCGTGTGACCGGGTCAAGGGTGGCGAAGAGCTTGTTCTCTGCCACGAACATCGGCCTCGGTCAAAGCGTTGAAGAGGGTAGATTTGCCTGCATTGGTGTAGCCCACAACTGCTACTGACCGGGTATAGCCTGTGCGGCACGCTGCTGACGATGAATCTGGCGTTGCGTACGTACCTCTTCAATATCTTCTTTAAGTGCACGAGATGCGGCTGCGAATGCGACGACGATCAATCTCTAACCGTGTTTCGCCGGGACCGCGTACGCCGATTGCTCCGCCCGCGCCTCCCCCGATGCCACCTCCCCCGGCACCACGTGCACCACCAGCTTGCCGAGAGAGTTCGGTTCCGTGTCCGGTAAGACGTGGCAGGCGATATTCTAACTGGGCCAGTTCTACCTGTAAGCGTCCTTCACGGGTGCGGGCATGTTGGGCGAAGATATCGAGAATGAGGGCTGTGCGGTCGACGATGCGTGCGTCAAGCAACTTTTCCAGGTGACGCTGTTGCGTTGGCGAGAGTTCGTCATCGAAGATTATCAGATCGAGGCCGAGCTGCTTCTGCTAATGCACTTAATTCTTGAGCACGGCCTTTTCCTACATAGGTTGCTCCATCAGGATGAGGGAGGCGCTGAATCATGGTGCCTGCTACTTTTGCTCCAGCGGTGTGTGCCAGGATGCCCAATTCGCTAAGCGAATCCTCGGCACTCCACATCGTATCCTGATCGTCAGCTTCGACTGCGACCAGGTAAGCAAGCTCTGGACCACGATTGACTCCAGTATCAATGAGACGATCTTGCTTTGTCGTAGTTTCCTCCAGTTTATTTCTACTACTCATACAATCCCTGTAAATATTGTATGTAGTTGGCTGAAGAAACGCAAGAGGGAAGCGATTTATCCTATCAGGAGAAATGCCTGGAATTAGAGGTAGGAATCCGATTATATTGCGCCCGCGATTTATCGATTTGAGGACACTGGATCAATGAATTGCGGATATGGTAGAACGGATCTCTACGGTAAATTCGATAGACCTGGTACATTGGGAAGTTGCTTTACAAAGAAGCTATTGACGTGGGCGAAGAGGCTATTTGTCACGGCCTGATTATAGAAATCGTGCCAGGCTTTGAGCTGGTCAGGCTGAATGTTCACGCCTGAAATGGTATGTGTCCCTTGCTGAACGCTACCGAGGAAATTGCCGAGTATAATGAGCAAGATCAGCCAGATGAGCCACGCCTCGACAAAGCCGATGACTCCACCGAGTAGTTCGTCACTACAGCCGATGACGGGAATATGCTTCAATGTGCCGCGTATAAAAGTACCAATCAGGTGTAGGATCAGTACGACTCCAAAGAAAATTACGATATACGAAATGAGTGGAGTTGCAGGCAGGTTATTGCCAGCTAGCAAAGAGGTTAATTGGGGGCCATAGTAGACGGCGGCAGCAAAACCAAGTGGGATGCTGATCAAATTGATCAGGCTAAAGACAAATCCATTACGAAAACCGTTAAGTACCAGCAGAATAACGGTGATGAGAAAGAGGATATCAACCCAATTTATTGACATATTTTTATTTCTCCATGAGGAATGTGCAACGTTGCGCGGAACCCTGAACCCTGGTTGGTGTATCGATACTATCGTCACGGATGACGTTGTTAGACATATACAGAGACGTGCGAGCGAGCGGCAATGTAACGGATGATGTTAAGGCGAGGAAACGGAGGGTAACAGCATGCAACGCGGGGGCGGGTTGTGTGCGACGGCGGGTTAATGAATGGCACCCGTACACCATGGGCAATGTATGATAATACATGAGGCATAGGCATTTCAGCCACCAAATTGATACCCGCCGATCAATGGTGTACGGGTGTCATTCATTAACCCGCCGTCATTCATTAAAATGCATTAGATCGTCTGTTCATCCTGTAATACCTGTAAAATTGAAACGAGCAGCGTGAATGGCGGGAGCGACGACGGTAATATACTCGGAACAAGGGATACGTTCGCGCCCAATAGCTTTTACATCACGCAGGACATCCAGAATGCTTTGAGTGAAGCGCAGATTTTTGACGGGCCGCGTCAGCTCGCCATGTTCGATCAAGAAGGTGCCATCGCGGGTCATACCGGTGAAGAGCGTCTTTACAGGATGCACGGCGTTGGTATAGTGGAAGCGCGTGACATAGATGCCTCGGTCAATGTTGCGAATCATCTCTGCAACGCTGGAGTCGCCCGCCTCCAACATGGTATGAGTTGCCATAGGACCATAGACGTTTGGTGCTGGTAGTGCATGACCTGTGTTGGGTTTGCCTTCACGAGCGGCGGTGAAAGAATCATAGACGACGGCATTGGCAACACCGTGATCGATCATCACTACGCGCTGTTTAGGGTAGCCTTCATAATCAAACGCTTGGGGCAGGCCAGCGGGATCGTGTCCGTCGTCGTAGAGAGTGACACGAGGATCAAGCAATTGTTTACCGAACTGGCCGTTCATGAAACTGCGCTCTTCTTGCACATCGGTTGCGGAGAGTCCCATAAAGACGAGGTTTTGTAGCATATCGGCAACGGCATAGGCATCGAGCACAACTTCATACTCGCCCAGTTCAATATCTACCGGGTTGCGGCTGCGTTGCGCCTTCTCGACCGCTTCGCGTGCCATCGCTTCAAAATCGAGCGTGGTGACATCGGTTGCCATACGTTGGGTATAGCCGGAGCCGCGCTCGTCGGCCATGATAACCGCGTGGCACTCGCATTCGGTGCGTGGTTCGTATGCGAAGATGCCCAGCGAATTTGCGATGGCAGTGTAGTTTGTGCTGGTTGAAAAGGCTCCAGCCGCCTCCAGTCCCTGCTCTTTTGCCAATTTGACAATGATGTCGACGCGCTGAGCGCGTTCCTCAGGTGTAAACTGCGAGGTTTGCTTGTTGTAGCCAGGAGCTGAGACCATAGGACCGGGTTCTGGAAGAGAATGGAACTCAGGATTTTCGGGTTGGATACGTGCGATCTCCAGTGCTTGCTCCGTGACACGACGCAGCGAATCGTCATCGAGGCGATTTGTGCTTGCAACACCTATTTTTTTGCCGATCACGGCACGAACGTGTATCTCGTTATCGCTCTCGGACACGTTTTGGTGAATATAATTATTGGCAAAACGAGTCAGGGCGCTTTCCGTGCCCATATAAAGTACTTCGGTCTGCTCAGCCTGAGAATAGCTTAACACTTTTTGTAACAATGTATGTACGTCTGTTTCATCTGAATACATGTTTTGTTCCACCTATCCTTGTTATTTGATCAATTGGAGGTACCAATCGATAAATCGCGGACGTGATAAATCAGGTCTCTACGGTGTTATGTGCATTTTATATATTTTATGACCAGCGACCGACGCCGACCTGTACATTGCGGAAGCGAGCGGGAGCAGCGCCGTGACCAGTACGCATGGTCTGCATTGGTTCGCCTTTGCCGCAATTGGGGGTGCCCCACACCGTCCACTCGTCGCGTCCACAGATAGCATCGCATGATCCCCAGAACTGGGGTGTAATACCGGTGTAGGTAGCATTTTTAAGGATACGACCGAGCTTACCATTTTTGATCTCGTAGGCCATTTCGACGCCAAACTGGAAATTGAGGCGACGATCATCAATGCTCCAGCTTTTGTTGATGCTCATATAGATGCCATCATCGGTATCCGCGATCAGATCGGCCAGTTTCCAGGTAGCCGGGCTGCAGGCTGACATTGGTCATACGGATCATCGGCAGGCGGTTCCAATTGTCGGCACGCACACAGCCATTGCTACTCAGACCCAGCAGAGGAGCGGTATCGCGTGACATCAGATAGCCACTGAAGATGCCATTGGTGACGATCGGAGTGCTCTGAGCGGGAACGCCCTCGTCATCCCAGCCGAATGTGCCCAGAGCGCCGGGTGTGGTGGCATCGGCAATGATATTGACCATATCTGAACCATAGCGATAGTGAGCGTTTAGTTTGTCGGTTGTCAGAAACGATTTGCCCACGAAGCCCGCCTCCATGCCAAGCACACGATCAAGCTCAATGGGGTGACCACATGATTCGTGGACCTGTAACGCGACCTGAGGACCATCGAGGATAACCGTCATGATGCCACTGGGACATTGGGGTGCGGAGAGGAGTTGTACCGCCTCTTCGCCGATCCGCACGCCATGATCGGCAAGTGCATAGCCTCGATAAATTCGTAGCCAGCGGTACCTGCCTGGCGACCAAAAGAATTGGGATAGGAGCGCGTCTGTATCTCGCTGCTCTCAGGATCGACAGCGCTGGCGGAGATGGCGGCTCCAGTATCAAAGAGTTCCTGCTCGATCTCGCTGCCCTCAGTGCTCATAAAGAGTTTGTGTTCGCGCGAATATTCTATGTTGCCACTGGTCAGGGCGACGCCTTTGACGCTACGCATAGCGGTGTCGGCATCGAGGAGCAATTGCACTTTCTGGTTGAGAGGGACGGAGAAGGGATCGATGCTGCATAGGAGTACGATAGGAACCTTTTTGTGCAGGAAGCGGAGAAAGGCGTACGGGTTCCCCGGCAACGAGAGCGCTGGCATGGGCGATCTGTACGGCCTGTTTCGCGACGCGTTCGGCCTCAGCGTCGTCCATACGTGCGCTACTGGCGAAACCCCAGGCTCCATTTACGATAACTCGGACATTAAAGCCGCTGCTGGTGCTGCTGGAGACACCCTCGACGCGTCCATTTTTTACTTCAATGCCCTCGCTTGTACGTTCCATGACGCGTACATCGGCATAACTGGCACCAAGCAGCTGGGCGATATTGAGCGCTTTGATTGCTAAATCTCGCATACAAAACTCTTCCTATTCGCTAATTAGTACGATAGATAATAAAAGGATACCCGGAACATGTTAGATTGTGGAAGTTATGGCGTATGGCTGGCCCGGTGGGCGCGATAAATCAGGCCCGTACTAGTATTGTACGTGTTTTGTGAAGATCTGTCTACTTTTCGGAATGTATTTCGGGCTTGTTGTTCTTACCACGTCATACGATATGAGTTTGCAATCTCATACTATGTAAATCCTATCACGCCTCTATTTGAGGGGCATAAATGTGATGGTGATGCCGATTCAGAGGTGTCACCATCACATTCTAATACAACGAATACAAGGAAATACGTAGGGGCGGAGCTGGCCTCCGCCCGCTTGGGGAACTCTATGGTGGAGGCCGGGCGGAGGCCAGCTCCGCCCCTACGGAAAACGATTCTATAGTGGGGCTGGGGCGGAGGCTCATTTCCTAAAAGGTCTTGTTGGTCGGGTCAGGAGCATACAGTCCGCGCCTGACCTGATAGATCTGGTGATCTATAATCATGCGTCGGATCAGTTTGAGGGTGGCGGAGTAGTCTCTCTGTAAGCCGTGAGAGATTTCAGTAGGCGTAAGAGGATAGCCATATTGCTGCATAAGGATGAGGACGTTGCGGTAATCGCTACGCATCCAACCGTGTTTTGGTTCAAGTAGCGCAAAGATTTTGGGCGGCAATGAGCGTGGAGCGATGTGGGAGGTCCATGCGTAGCGCTGACCCGAAGGATGGATACCGGGCGGTGCCACAACGTAGCTCCCTTCTGCAAGAAGGTCGATGCCCGGTCCAAGCGCGTCTTGCAGGCTATTCATAATAATATTTTTTTTATACGTAAAGTAGAGGTGCCAGCCTCCATTGCCTGTACTGACGAGTCCTGTCTGGGGAATGGGATTGATCGGTAGTATATCCAGAGAACCATGACGCTCAGGATCGACAGAGATGACCAGCAGGCCAGATCCAGTTGCTATACCGATGTTGGCGTCTGGATCATCCTCCCACCATTCCAGCACGTCGCGTAGACGTGTTGTTGCACCTCGCAGACCGGCTGGCCTGATCGGGTGGTTGCCTTTTTGCTGACAGATGGATGAGTGGCAGGTACACTGGCCGGATGGAGAGATGCTGTACAGAGGGAAGACGCGCCAACCTCGATCGATGTAGGCAGTTGCGCTCTTCAGCATCAGATCAGGATCATCCAGGCTCACATCGTCGTCGGTAGAAGAGAATGAGGAGGGAGTTTCGCGGCGTTGCGACATGTTTTTTAACCTTCTTGTTAAAATGGTGGGAGCACCCCACAGATTTATACTACATGAACCTCATCAATGCGACTTATGTATTGTTATATCGACATGTTTGAATAAATCTTTAGCCTGTTGTAGAGGTGTTTTTTTTGAAAGAAAAAGGAACCTGTGAGGAATGATGGTATCATCACTACTACAACCATGTGAAGCAGTTGTTTTGTCTGTTTTGGATATTGCGTTTATTTCGGATAGAGTGTATACTAATAATAGTTTCTACGATACAGGAGAATTATTCACGCTACAGATCCCACAACTTGCCGGATGTAGCAATGCCAAATTTGTGAGTAATTATGTAGATTACCCGCCAGAGGTCAAGTTGCAATTAAATTAGCATCAGTATACAGCTTAATCTCCTGGCTCATCAAATGAGGAAGGATCATAGATGATGAAAGGGCTCGATACGGTTGTATCTCCACGGGAGAGTGAGAAGCCTAAATTAGAAAAAATGCGGGGAGTGTTTCATCTAAATCACGGGATGCCATCTAGTCAGTCGGAAAAGGACATTCCGAAATTAGTTGGACCGGGATTTGCTATGGAGTTACCTGAGTCGGTTTTCAAGGCACTCTGTCAAATTGTCTATTATATGCTACAAGGGCGTGCTGTAAGCATCATTCCTGTCAATAAAGAGATTACAACTCAGGAAGCTGCCGATTTTTTAAATGTCTCACGACCGTACCTGGTTAAGCTACTTGAGCAAGGCGAGATTTCGTTTATCAAGGTTGGCACTCATCGACGTATTCGCTTTAGCGATGTGCTGGAATATAAGCAGCAGCGTGATGAGACAAGAAGGCAAGGACTTGCTGAAATAACTCACATTGCTGAAGACGCAGGTACATACGATTAATATTCTTATTATGAGCATCAAGGAATTTTAAGGAGCAAGAAAAGCTCCTTAAAATTCCTTGATGCTCATATGTTGTACTGATCAGGTCCTCATCTGATCATTATTAATGAGAAGGATTTTGCTGATATGTCGTCATTTAGCGTTGTGTTGGATGCCAATGTTCTTTTTCCAGCATCACTACGCGATACACTATTGCGATCCGCAGGTGCAGATCTCTATCGGCTTTACCTCACTGATGACATTTTAGGAGAGACTTGTCGTAACCTTGTACGAACAGGGAGAATGAGCGAAGATCAAGCATCGCGGCTTTCCAGAGCGATCCATAGGTCCTTTCCAGAAGCATTTGTGACTGGTTATCGTGGTTTAATACCCACTATGACTAATCAGGAGAAAGATAGGCACGTATTAGCTGCTGCAGTGAGAGCGGGTGCACAGATAATTGTGACCAAAAACCTGAAAGATTTCTCTGCTACAAGTCTTTCATCTTTTGATATTGAAGCGCAATCTCCTGATGATTTTCTCGTCAATCTTTATTATCTAGACAGTGATAGAGTTGCCAGAGTATTAACTCAACAGGTAAATGATCTACGCAAGCCAGACAAAACACTTCCTGAAGTCTTGGAGGCGCTATCCCAGCATGCTCCAATATTTACTAATCTTGCCCGGTCTCAATTCAGTCTCGACACCACCTTTGGCTTGGCATATGATAATAAGGATTGACAGGATGCTAGTTGTGCATTCGCCTCCATTGTTATAGATAGTCAACAAAACCAATATATTAACCATTGAATGGACAAATGAACTTGTGTACCACATTCGATGTGACAAATTTTCCCCCTCGAAATTCGTATGATATTCTGCTCATCAAGACAGAAAAGGTCAAATATGACAATCCATGTCACTTAATATGAGTTATATTTGCTCTATGTCAATAAAAAGAGGATTTTCGTAAATCTAAGAAAAGGGGCATCTATGCAGTACGGTTTTGTTATTCCAGGTGGTGATGCGCACGAAATTCTTGAGATGGCGCGAGAGGCCGAGGTAGCGGGTTGGGATGGTGTTTTTTATTGGGATGCAATCTCTATTGAGGGAGCGGGGCCGATGTTTGATCCGTGGGCGATGCTAGCGGCGATGGCGATGCGGACGGAGCGCGTGCGGATTGGAGCTATGTTGACACCTCCATCGAGGCGAAGACCATGGAAGTTGGCACGTGAGACAGTAACCGTTGATGTGCTGTCTTCGGGACGCTTAATTGTGCCGCTAGGATTGGGGGCACTCGATGATGGAGGGTTTGGGAAAGTGGGAGAGGTGACGGATCGTAAGGAGCGGGCAGAAATGTTGGATGAAAGCCTGGCAATTTTAATGGGATTGTGGAGCGGGCAGCCATTCAGCTTTTCCGGGCAGCATTATCATGTGAAGGAGATGACTTTCTTGCCATCGCCAATTCAGTCGCCGCGTATTCCTATCTGGATAGTGGGGGCGTGGCCGCGCACAAAGTCAATACAGAGGGCGTTACGTTATGATGGATTGTTACCTGCAAAGGTGGATGAGAAGGGGGTATTGGCAGAAGTCACGCCGGACGATATACGGGCGATGAAAGCGTATAGTGCAGAGCATCGTACACAGATGACACCATTTGATATCATATGGGAGGGTGAGACGCCGGGCGACGACCGAGCGCGAGCCGTTGAATTGGTGCGTCCGTGGGCAGAAGCAGGGGCTACATGGTGGTTAGAGTCGCGCTGGAGTAATCCAGCTCCCCGCCTGAATGAGGCGCGAGTACGCATCAGGCAAGGACCACCCTCTCCAAAAATGTAGGGGTACGGGCCAGATTTATTGTGCCCATCCATAAAATTAGCTGATAGGCACTTTTGAGCGATGCTCTGGTGCAGGAACAAATTGGATTAATTCAGCTTCAACCTCTTTGAGAATTTGCTGTTCAGCCTCAAGCCTTGAGAGAGGAAGACCTTCTGGTGTGGGAAGGAGCATACGAGCGGTAATACGTTCTTGAAGGTGGGAGAGAAGAGCTTCTTGCTGGATACGGTCTGGCATCATCGCCAGGCTGATGTCGGAGAGAGGATAGAACTCCCTCGGCTCAAAGGCAATAGTCAGAAGATTGACATAATGTTTGAGAAGGTCAATACGCTCAAGAGAGAAGTAGTTTCTCTGTGGGCTAACAAAGCAAGCGCAGCCAGCGATACAATCATATTGCAGGAGTGGAATAGCGAGTGAACTACCGTGAACAATAACGTGTTGGCTGGGAATGATGCGTTGGGCATCCTCAGGATTCTGGATAATGACAGGGTGAGCGGATAGGGCAGCGAGTCCTGCCTGAGACTCTGCACCACAAAAACATGTCTGGTTGGCGAAGCGCCTGGTGGCGGGTGGACCGCCAAATCCCATAGTTATGCGCAGACTCCGTACTTTGTGATTGGGGGTGGGGGCTACGCATTGCGCGATGAAGGCCGCAAAGCCATGATTATCAAGGTCAAACTGGAAGATGATCTGCTGCAAAATAGTGCTGGCGAGCGAAGAGATGCGCAAGCGTTCTGGATCCATTGCGTAGGTGTTGAGTACCTGGCTATAGAAGTCGGGAGGGATCGACAATTGCATATCTATAATTGATTCATCAGTAAACATACCTGGATATTCTTGTCTCAAGAGTGTTATTAGTTGCTCACGGTAGTGAGGCAAGACACGGGGCAAGGCACGCAAGGTTTCGACGCGGGGTCTGGTTGTTCCCGCTATCCATCTTGTGATAGTGATGGAATTGATGCGCAGTGCTGCAGCTATTCTCTGACGTTCACCTGGTCTTGTGATGACTTTACCTAACAGGTCGCGCCATGTCTGGGCCTCTTCTTCCATTTCTTGACTATTCTTGCGCATTACCTTCCAATAACTTCTGACTATGGAGACAGGAAGAGATATAGTTGACTTCTTCAATCTGTATCAGAATAACCTATTACTCACTATTCTGTCAAATGAGGAGCAAAGCCTGAGTAAAATTCATCGTAATGTGAGATATTTCATAGCATTTTTATGGCCTATGGGCTATAATTTAAGCATTAAAATATCTGTTTTTATGCAAGGAATAGTTGGTATGGTTTCTGATGCTCATCTCTACTGTCTGCAGTGTGGTGCTGCTAATCTATCTCATGCGAACTTTTGTGTTGTGTGTGGTCATTCCTTGCAACTCGATGCTTCTAATCCTTTACCTGCTATTCAAAAGGTTCTGTTTTCATCGGCGTCCCCTCAGAATTCGTTTGCCCGTCATCCTCTGCTGAAGCAACGCTATCGTATTCTCGCTCCGCTTGGTGCAGGTGGGTTTGCGGAAGTCTATCAGGCGGCGGATAGTCAGTTTGGCGGGCGGCTGGTAGCTATTAAAGCTATGAGTATAGAGGCCCTGAGTTCCAGGGAGGTGAGCGAGGCGACCGAAGCGTTTGAGCGTGAAGCATTTCTACTTGCCAATCTGGTGCATCCTAATCTCCCGGCTATCTATGACTATTTTTATGAAAATCAGCACTGGTACCTGGTGATGAGTTTTATTGAGGGAACGACGCTGGAGCAGTATTTGAAGTCGCGCGGTGGACGCCTGCCGGTGGAGAAGGTGCTGCCAATTGGCATTCAGCTCTGTACAGTACTTGGCTATCTCCATAAGCGGCAACCGCCGATTATTTTCCGTGATCTGAAACTGACAAATGTTATGCGTACGCCTGAACGCCAGCTTTATTTAATCGATTTTGGAGTGGCACGCCTCTTTAAGCATGGCAAGGCGCGTGATACGATGGCGCTGGGTTCTCCTGGCTATGCTGCTCCAGAGCAATATGGTCGGGCGCAGACGACTCCACAAGCCGATATCTATAGCCTGGGTGCGACATTACATGTTCTTTTAAGCGGAGTTGATCCGTCTGATGCCCCTTTTCATTTTGCCCCTCTGCATATACCAGCGTATCCCGATCTTAATACCTTAATTATGAACATGGTAGAGAATGATGCGCGTAAGCGGCCTCCTTCAATGTCACTGGTGAAGCAGGAGTTGCAGCGTATTGCGCTTGGTTATTCGTCTACATGGGCACAACAGAACTGGCAGCATAATGTTCTCCATTATGCTGCGGATGCGAAGTCACCTCAATCTTTCCCATCACCCTCCAATGTGTCGGGGCTACGTCCTCTCAAGAGCCGAATGTAAATCAAAAAAGCCACATACCCTTAATCCATGGTGAGCGATCAAGTGTTAATACGAGAGCACACAAGTACTGTATTAAGATGACTCGAAGCATCGTCAAGAGCACAGATATCAATTATGCTAGAGAAGAGGAGTTGAGAAATAGTATGTAAATGACCTGGTAGGGGGAAAATATACAATGGTGAAAACAATCATCAAGTATTGGTTGATCATCGCCGTCATAGTGACGGGATTATCCTGGCTAATCTACGCAGTGGTGCAGCAGGACATCAGGCAGAGCGCTGATGACCCTCAAATTCAGATCGCCGAAGATAGTGCGACAATGCTTGCAGATGGACGACGAATTCAAGATGTTATGCCAGTCGGGACGGTTGACATTGCAAAAAGTTTAGCAACGTACCTCATCGTATTTGATAGTACCGGAAAACCGATAGCCTCATCAGCCCGTTTAAGTGGTCAGATTCCAACGATTCCAGCGGGAGTTTTTGATGCCGTGAGGCAAAATGGTGAAGATAGAATTACCTGGCAGCCGCAATCCGGTGTGCGTAGTGCGGTTGTCGTCACGCAATTTAAAGGGGCTAATTCAGGTTTTGTGCTTGCAGGGCGATCCCTACGAGAAGTGGAAAAGCGCGAAGATTTTATGCTGCAGATTGTATTTGCTGGTTGGATTGCTATGCTCCTTGCCACCCTACTTGCAACAGTAACGATCTTTAAGCTAATGGAGATTATCTTCAGAGAGACAACGAGAGGATAAACATACCAAATAGACATAAAAATGGTACGAAATAGCGGCTATAGATCGTGACATATATATGTGTAGAATTTATACTGTTGTGAAGACGATGATGGGCATGGAAGCGGGTTGGGCTTCGTAAACGCGATCCGTACAAATATTTTTAGGAGGGTTTTATGGCGAAGGCGATACCGGGCAACAACTATGCGGTGGAGGTGGGAGATACGCTGTGGTCGATAGCGCAACAGGCGTATAACAACGGGGCATACTGGCAGCAGATCTATGATGCCAACAAGGGAACAATTGGAAGTGATCCTAATAATTTGAAAACTGGAACAGTATTATATATTCCACAGGTACAGGGTCATACGTCAACCTACACGGTAAGGGCGGGAGATACGCTATGGTCTCTAGCGCAGCATTTTTATGGCAACGGAGAGCAGTGGCAGAAGATTTATGATGCAAACAAGCAGGTCATAGGTCCTGATCCCAACGCCTTGCATGCAGGAATGGTGCTGCATATTCCATAATTATGAAACCATCGGTACGTCTCATCCGTGGTTAACTAAGAAGCGTTTCAACTGAAAGAACTTTATGGAATAGATATACAAAAAGATGAACGGAGGGATGTATGGCTAAGACTGATACGATAAGTAAGAGTGCGGCGGCGGCAGCGGATATCAAAGATAAGGCGACCGATACTGCGCAGAACACGTATGCGAACGCGAAAGATCTGGCGCAGACTACTTATTCTAACGTAAAGGATGTGGCGCAGTCCGCATACTCGAATGTGCAGGATAGCTTGCAGAGCAATGTGAAAAAGGCGGCGGTGGTAGCGGTTGCTGGAAAAGGCTTGAGCCAGATTTTATCCAGACAGGGTAATAAGCAGGCGAAGAAAAACCTTAGTAACGTGCAGGACAATACGCAGAGTGCTTTGGGAAGTGTCAGCGATACACTGAGTTCTGGTACTGCTACGGCGCAAGCTATGCTGGCGAAGAGCAGCAAAAAGGCGCAGAAGAATCTGCAGAAAGCGCAAAAGAATCTGCAAGGTTTGCAGGGAACGGCAGTTGATAGTGTTGGAGCTGGTCTGGGTGCGACACAGGACCTTCTGAACAAGGGTACAAAGAAGGCGGGTAAGAAGTTAGCAAAGGTTGCATCGAGTGCGCAGGATTTGAAGGAATCGGCGCAGGATCAGTATGCAAGCTATCAGCGGAAAAGGAAGCGGGCGAAGATGGCGTTACGTTGGGGCCTGGTGTTTGGCCTTGTTGCAGCCCTACTGTTCACACCTTTGACCGGTGAAGATATGCGGCGACGTATTATGGATCAGTGGCAGCAATATCGTTCATATCTTGGACAGTAGGAACCTTGTAGTTCACCAGGTCCATGAGTGCCGATAGAGAAATGATGATGGCAGTGTAATGGTCTGGTAAATATCATCGAGAAAAAGCATTCCTCAGAGGAACGGAACATCCCACTTCTGACGAATGCTTTTTACGTATCCTCTAGATACTGCACATCTTAGCAAGTGATGCTTAACTGACCAAACTTGATAGAGATCCAGGTAGAGCCTGTTGAGGAGCTACAAGCCTGTATCTGCGAATGGGCGTTATTATTACACGTATCGGTCCATGCATACACAAAGCCAACTTTTTTCCCCTGTTTGTCGTGTATATCTCTTTTATATTCGGAGCGGCAACTATCCTTCTGTGTCTGAGAAGAAATGGTGGCTGCTGAAACAAAGGATGTTTGCATGCTAATGCCTGAACAAAGCACGACAAAGAGTACGAGAGTTGCATAGCTGCAAATTCTGACTTTAAAGTGGTTCATAACTTGCTCCTTAGTGGATGTAACCGATGCTGATTACCAATTCAACGTTTGCTAAATGATCAGCGTTAAACATTATCTATAATAGCATTAATTATAAAATAGTGAATAGATTAAATCTATATGTATCTATTCACTATCTTAGAAAGTAACAAATTTGGTGGGCTACTATAATGAATTTTAGAACGCTGTAGGCGATGTAAGAAAAGTTCACGTTAAATGAAAGGTGAAATAGCTATGACTCCAGAAGTCAATCAAGTAGAGTTAACGGATCAAGAGCTAGAGCAAGTTATGGGAGGCGGGGGTGGTGGAGGAGCAACAGTTGGTACAAGTGCTAGTGCTGGCGGTCTAGCGGGGCCGGATGCAAGTGTTCAAGCTGTTGGTGTTGGAACTGGTACTATTAGTATTGGAGCTGGTATCGGTGTAGCTAAGGGTTTTGAGGTCAGCGGTCCTGGTGGTGTTGGTGTTCAGGTCGCCAGTTCTCAAGGAATAGCTGTGGGTGGTGGGGTCGGTTGAAGTAAGCTGTTAAGCATGCGAACAGAGAAGGATGTTGAATGCAACTTTGTTTATTTTGACAGGTTGCTATACTAAAAGTAGGAAGAAGGCTGTGATATTTTGCAGTCAGCTCACCTTGCAGCAAGTAATTTTTTAGACGAAGTTGTAGAGAGATGCGGTTGTTCATCTGAAGCGTATAGATGTGTAACCGAACTCTCTTGCTGAAATGTGAACGCGGTGTAAGAAAAGTTTATGCATCGCTTAGAGAAAGCGAAAGGCGGGAATAACATGACTCATGAAGTCGATCAGGTAGAATTAACAGATCAGGAGCTAAAGCAAGTAACAGGAGGAGCGGGCATTGGGTTCGGCTCTGTTTTGACGGGTGCGACCACTAATGGCAATGGTCTCAGTACAGGTGGTCTGTCTACTGGTATTGGAATGGGTACCACAGGTGGTGTAGGTGCAGCCAGCGGCTCATCTACTGTTGTTAGTTCCACTACCCCTGCCGGCACAATTGCTGGAGGAAACTCTACGGGAGTTGCCATTGGCAGTGGAAGTTAATAAGGCTATTTGCAGAAGTATGCGGAAAGAGAAGGGCATTACCCTTCTCTTTTTTAAAAACGAGAGGGTATACATAGGTACCCTCTCGTTTTTGTATGTTTTAGAAAAGAATGTAGGATGGATACAGTTTCATCCTATTTTTGTGCTGTCTCGCGTGTAACCTTTTTATTCTGTGCAAGTGGCGACTCATCATAATGGGCCAGCAGATCAGCGGGATCATCGTAGATAGCAATGGCACCTTTAAGATCGGAGTCGGACCAGCCACCGCAGCGCAGAGCGATGGTCTTGATGCCAGCTTTTGACGCAGCTTCGATATCGAAGGCTGTATCGCCGATCATGATAACCTCATCGGGTTTGGAGCCGCTCTTTTGCAATGCGACATCCATGACTTCAGGATCGGGCTTGGATTGTGGCGCATCGCTTGATGTCGTCTCCTGGGTGAACAGATCGGAGACGTGAGGTCCGATGATATTGAGTAATTTATCTAGCTCTTCCTGTTTAGAGGATGTCGCGACAACCAGTTTCAAACCCTGATCATGCATATGTTGCAGGAACTCGCGCGTGTGCGGAAATGCTTGTACTTTGGGAAGGTAGCGTTGCTGAAAGATCTCACTGCGGCGCTGCTCCATTTTTTTGCCCTCAGGACTATCTTTTGAGATGCCCAACACTTCGGGCAAGACTTTATCACCTCCCATACCGATCAAAGGACGCACTTTATCAAAAGGAACGTTGATGCCCTTGTTCCGCCATGGCATCGATCCAGGAATGAGCGTGGACATCGTTGCTATTGATGAGTGTGCCGTCGATATCGAGAATAACGCCGCGTAATTGTGTCATGAGATGAAAATCTCCTTTATTGATTTCAGGATGCATAGACGGTTTGCAATTGACCGCCGAGTACTTTGCGTAAGAGAACCTTGGCACGATGGAAGTAAGTTTTTGCCGTTGCTTCAGGCATATTCAGCGTGCGTCCGATCTCAGCAAAACTGAGCTGAGAGGTATAACGTAACAGAACCACGGCACGGAACTTTGGCGGTAAGGACTGGATAGCCTCGCTAAGTACGTCCTGGAGGTCGTGGCGCTCGGCCATATCTTCGGGCAAAGGACCGGTATCGGGAATGTCATTGAGAAATGAGATATCGTTTTCATCATTCTCCGCTTCTAATTGCGAAAACTGAATGGCGTAACGGCGACGGCGGCGTAGTTCATCCACACAGCAGTTGCGAGCGACCTGAAAGAGCCAGGGTTTGAAGGGATCGCCAGTGCCAAGTTTGGGCAAAGAGGTAAAGAAGCGCATGAATACCTGTTGTAGTACGTCGCATGCCTGGTCGTAGTCGCCCAGGAAATGGCAGATAAAATTAAATAGAGGTGTGCTATAACGGCGTACCATTATTTCAAATGCTCTTTGATCGCCAGCCAGAGCCTGTTGTGCCAGGCAAGCATCAGAGAGAGTGGTCATATCGACAGGCGTAATTAATTCTTGAGTTTGCATGAGTAAACCTCTTTTCGTGGGGTGGGGATATAAGTATTTTTATCTTCTGATACTAGGGTAACTCTTTATTCTATAGAATGCAATGGAATTTATCTCATGGAAAACTCTACTATAATTGGTTGTAAGGAGAAACTAAACCAAATTAGAGAATGCTTAGAAAAGGTTACATAAATATAATAGAAGGATTTGATGCGTACGAAAGAGGGATGAAAGGTTAAATATTTCCATGGATTTCTTGACAAATATAACTTAGAGTTCGTGATGGACCAATCGTACGGGCCGCATTTATGATTCGCCTGGGCGTCGTAAACGCAGTCCGTACAAAGATCTTAGGCGTGTTCGAGGCGGCGTAACTCGATTTTCCCTTTACGGGTGCGCACCGCGAAGGTAGGTTGTGCATAGACGGCGGGACTATTGACGACGCTACCGTCTTTGAATCGAGAAGCCAGAGTTGTGCCAGGGGCAGTAGACGACACCATTCTCGCATGTGCCTTCATCCAGGGGACCACCGAGGTGAGAGCAGGTCGCGGCGATGGCATAGATATTTTTGCCATCTTTCAGCAGAACGGCAGGGATACCAGCGGCATCTACGCGTGTCAGCTTGCCGGGTTGAAGTTCATCTTCATCGAGAACGGCGACGAAATCATCGGAACCACCTTCCCAGGCAACATGGTTTACACCGATGCCAAAGGAATAGCCCAGTTCGCCGCCCAGATAGGCAGAGTAGAGAGAAAGAGCATAGGCCGTTGAGGCAAGCGTGATGGCACTACGGCGCTGCCCTGTCAGGCGCAGAATGGCAGAGCCAATGTTTAAGAGCGTGACGCCACCATTGAGAAGTCCATGCCAGATACCTGTGCGACGTTCAGGACCATCGGTATCGACCCAACTTGTCACCCCGTGGCAGCCGCACCCATGGCACTGACGATACCGACCCACATCGTGATGTCGGCGGCACGTGCCATACCATCATTTTCATCGGCCAGCCAGGCAAGGTCG
Organism: uncultured Chloroflexia bacterium; assembly: GCA_963731415.1. Classification (GTDB taxonomy): domain Bacteria; phylum Chloroflexota; class Ktedonobacteria; order Ktedonobacterales; family Ktedonobacteraceae; genus JACDAE01. Next base: position 29,935 of record CAVSVN010000003.1, on the reverse strand, counting down.
AGGACGAGGGTAGCCGTCCATGAACCAATAGGGAATGCCGACCAGGGCAGGATGAAGCGCATGACCGACCGCTTTGCCATTAAGAAATCTTTGACGGCATATGGTGGTTGACCGGGTTGCCCATAGAGCTTCGAGACCCAACCCTGCACCGTTGTAGCTACCTTGTCCAGCCAGGGCATGCTAGAGATCAATTGTTCGCTGAGATGGCGTATTTGTGGGCTGCGTGGTGGAGTTTCAACCCAACTCTTTGTTAATTTACTTGTGCTTTTGAAGACATACAGTGTTTCCTTTCTTCTATCAGGGCAATTTATGTGGGTAGATGTACTCTAGTAAGATAAAGCTTCATACGTCATTATCGTCTTTGTCACCTCAAGCCAGCAATAATCGTTGGGTGGGTTGACGCCAAGCACGGAAAAAGGAATTTCAGGTTTGTGCCTGTTGAGAATATATTGAACAACGGCTTTATTGTGAGCATAGAAGCGACGAGCACATTGCAGCGCACTTTTCAGGGAGCGAAAGCGAATATGCATTTCATGGTGTAATGGAAGTGAAACATAGCGAAAACCATGAGAGTGTAACCAGTCGCGATCTTCACGTCGGGGCCAGATCAGCACAATTTTGCCACCGGGACGGGTGACACGCCGCATTTCGGCCAGTCCTGGTTCGCCACCCTGTTCCGGCATGGCCGTAAAGGCTGAGCAAGAGAGGGCAAGATCAACGCTGTTATCCTCTAAAGGAAGAGCATCGAAACGGCCCGCCGTGGAATGACTTGCTGATTACCGACACGATGACCCAGTTTTTGCTCTAGAATGTGAAGCAAGCCGGGCGATGGCTCTACTGCATAGACCAGCTTTGCGCCATAACGGATGCATTCAAGTGAGGCACGTCCACTACCAGCTCCAGCATCAAGCACAGTTTTGCCTTGTAGATCTGGATGTAGGTGTTCAAAGATGCCGGGATGGAGGCGTTCACCTTCCGTCAATTCTTCATATAATTCAGGCGTTTTCCAGTAGGTCAACTCCCAGAAGAGGCCATCAAGTACCTGGCGTTGCGCCTGTTCCACTTCGCTTTGTGAAAGTGGACGATGAAGCTCCTGCAAAAAAAGCGGACGTTGTTGAGGAGATAGATTGCGTTGGATGCGTTTGAGCAAAGGCTCCCTGCATGCCATAGAGAGAATGAGCCAGGGACTCAACGGTTAGACCAAACTCACCGCGCGTTAGCATTGCATGCAAAGTACTATCATCAAAGACCATCAGATCATCCATCTGAAATGGATTTTCGAAGAGCGTCTCGTTTTGCGTAGGAGCGTTACTCGTCGTCATACATCGATCCTTACTACTTTGTCAAATACCATGGAACATGGTTCCCCGTCCTTACGGAGGAAACTTGCCGGATCAGGGTAGGGGCGTCACCTTGCGTGCGTCCGCGATCAAGATGCAACAATGTCCATTAGGGAAAACGGGCGCACGCAAGGTGACGCCCCTACCCTTATTTCCCGCAAGGACAGAGATCCTATAACATTATAAAGGCACGATTTATAAGCCCATGCAGATTGTTCGCGTCCCTATTGAGAGAACGTAGCGCTTACAACATCTTTCACGATTGCTGAGATGAAAAGTTTCCAGAAGAGATTCCATGTATTTTCTTATTGTTGAGTTTGTGCATCTATTCTTATAGGGTCACAGCCTGATTGAACATGTTATAATAAAGGCTGAGAAGAGCATGTAACATATCGCCACTGCTGCCCGTTGTAGCTAAATATAGCCATGCGCGTCTCGGAAGATACCATAAAAGTGAGATACCCGATGCCTATGCCAGATGCCTTTGAGTCATCAAAAATGGATGTAGTGAATGATATTTTTGCAAGTGGTGGAGAGATGGGTGCGCTGATGCGTACTCGATTGGTCTCAGACGCCACTAGGTTCGTGGAGGATTGGCCCGAAAGTCTCTCTACTGCTGTGAGCATTTGTCTGGCCTCGCGCTTTCCCATGCTGCTCTGGTGGGGGACCGGAATTGGTGATGCTTTATAACGATGCCTACCGACCCATTCTGGGAGCGACCAAGCATCCAGCGGCCCTGGGCATGCGTGGGCGAGAGTGCTGGCCCGAGATTCTGGGATGTGATCGGTCCCATGCTGCATGGAGTACTGGAGCGCGGCGAGGCGACCTATTCCGAGGATCAGATTATTGTTGCTCGACCGGAACGACTACGTCGAGGAGTGTTACTTCACCTTCTCCTACAGCCCGATCCGCGATGAGACCGGCGGGGTGGGCGGCGTGTTCACCGCCGTAACCGAAACCACGGGCCGCGTGCTGGGGGAACGGCGTCTGGCCACCTTACATGAGTTGGCGGCCCGTGCCACCGAGGTCAGGAGCATCGAGGATGCCTGCGCTGTCGCCGCCGCGACCCTCTCCGGGAATCAGGCGGACGTCCCCTTTTCCTTCCTCTATCTACTCGACGCCGACAGCCGGATCGCCCGTCTGGCCGGGGTAAGCGGACTGAACGGTGATGCCCCTGCCGCCCTATCCCCGATCGATCTGACCGCCGAGGACACGCCCCTGGGGCGCGTGGCGCGAACCAACACGGCCGAGATGATGGACCGCGTCGCGGTCCACTTCGGCCAACTTTCCCTCACATCCGCGATCCCGCCGCGCTCAGCCCTGGTGCTGCCGGTGGCCCAGGCCGGGCAAGAGCGGGCCGCCGGCCTGCTGGTGGCCGGGATCAACCCACGACGTGCCCTCGATACGGACTACCACCGTTTCTTCACCCTGGTAGCGGGGCAGCTCGCCACGGCGCTCGCCGATGCGCGCGCCTACGAGGAGGAGCGGAAGCGGGCCGAGGCGTTGGCCGAGTTGGATTGGGCCAAGACCGCTTTCTTTAGCAATGTCAGTCACGAGTTCCGCACCCCGCTCACCCTGGCCCTGGGGCCGGTGGCGGATGTGCTCGCTGGGGCGGGCGATCTCCTGCCCACTCCCGACCGCGAACGGCTGGAGATCGCGCACCGCAATCATCTCCGCCTGCTCAAGCTGGTGAACACTCTGCTTGATTTCGCGCGCATCGAGGCGGGCCGCGCGCAAGCGAGCTATGAGCCCACCGATCTGGCCATGCTGACCGCCGATCTGGCCAGCATCTTCCGCTCCGCCGTGGAACGGGCCGTGGCCTGCGCTTGATTGGTGGACTGCCCCCCGCTCTCCGCGCCGGTGTACGTAGACCGTGATATGTGGGAGAAGATTGTCCTCAATCTGCTCTCCAATGCCCTCAAGTACACCTTCGAGGGGAGTCTTACCGTTACGTTGCGCCAGATTAGTAACAGTGCTGAGCTAACAGTACGTGATACAGGGATCGGAATTGCCGAGGAAGACCTGCCACGTATCTTTGAGCGCTTCGAGCGTTTACAAGCGGCACGTGCGCGTACAATTGAAGGGTCCGGTATTGGATTGGCCCTCGTACAAGAACTGGTAAAGTGGCACAACGGTAGTATCCGTGTCAATAGTAACATAGGAGAAGGAACCTCATTTACCATTACTTTGCCACTGGGAACAGAACACCTTCCAGTTGAGTATATAAAGGAGCAAGATCTTACTCCTGCTTCAGTGATCAGGTCCATACCGTATGTCGAGGAGGCATGGCGCTGGTTACCAGAAGGGACCAACCTTACCCCTGTTTCAGAGATAGGTTGGATAAGCAGGATGATGTGTATGCAGAGCGTGGATCAGTGAATGTAAATAAAGTGATTCAAAATGAAGCCTGCATTTTATTAGTAGACGATAATACCGATATGCGCCAGTATCTGGGACGTGTATTGAGTTCGCGTTACAGAGTTGAGACAGCCATGGATGGGGAAAGCGGCCTGAGAATAGCGCGAGAGAGCATGCCGGATCTGATAGTAAGTGATGTGATGATGCCGGGCCTGGATGGTATGGAGCTTGTACATATGTTGCGGAAAGACCCACGGACGCAGATGATACCAATTATCCTCCTCTCGGCGCGAGCGGGAGAGGAAGCCACCGTTGAGGGATTAGTAACTGGGGCTGATGATTATCTTGTCAAGCCATTTTCGGCGCGGGAACTGCTGGTACGTGTTGGTACTCGACTGGAGATGGCACGTATGCGCATGGGGATGGCAGACAGAGAGCGTGAACATGCAAAACGTTTACAAGCTCTAGCTGAGGCATCTCTTGCGATCAACACGATGCAGTCAATCGACGAGATGTTAACGTTGATCACTGCGGAGGCCAGGGAGATTATTGGAGCGCACCTGGCGGTTACGAGTCTGACCAGGAATACGAGCGGAGCGCAATCTATTTTCAGCCGCTCATTCTCGGAGAAGTATGCAAGGTGGAGAGAGTACGATGTATTGCCCGATGGATCAGGTATTTACACAGAAGTCTGTCATACCAATCAATCTTTGAGGATGACGCAAGAGAATGGAAGCTCATCCATCATGGCATGGTTTTGGGCAGGAGGCGGGAAACCGATCCGCCGTTGCGTGGTTTGCTGGCGGTATCATTGATTGGGAGGGATGGGCAGAATATTGCGCCTAATTCAATTATCGGACAAATATGAGGGGAGAGTTTAGCGACGAGGATGAAGCGATCCTGGTCCAATTGGGGCATATGGCTTCAATTGCCATTGAGAATGCGCGGTTGTATCGGCAAGCACAAAATCGATCAATGCTCGTGACAAGTTGCTCTCAATGGTATCGCACGATCTTAAAAATCCATTGGGAGCAATTAAAGGATATGCACAACTCTTGCAGAGGGGACTTGCAAGTGGTAAAGAGACCGATAAAGCGCGTTTGCTCACGGGCCTCGCACGAATTAACTCGACTGTTGGCAAAATGACGGGTCAGATCAACGAATTATTGGACTTTGCGCAGATTCGTGTGGGGCAACCGCTTGAGTTGGTGAAGCAGGAGGTGGACCTGGTAGTGTCTGACGAAGCAGGTTATTATGGAGCAACAACAAACTTCACAGAAGCACAAAGATTCGCCTGGAAGCGCCAGAAAGTGAACTCAAAGGCTATTTCGATACGACCCGACTGGAACGTGTCATCTCCAATCTGCTCTCTAATGCTATCAAGTACTCGCCGGAGGAAAAGAGATCGATGTAAAGATTGGCCGTGAGCAACGGGAAGGGAAGAATTGGGCTGTACTCGTAGTACAGGACGGGGAATTGGCATTCCAGCCAGCGATTTACCCAGTATCTTTGAGCAATTCAAGCGTGGTGAGAACGTAATAGGAAAGATCAAAGGGTCGGGTATCGGGTTAGCGAGTGCGCGTCAGATCCTCGAATTACATGGAGGGACGATTGAAGCCACCAGCCACGAAGGAAGCGGCTTAAGCCTTCACTGCAAAATTACCACTATGACCCCGTACGGGCCAGATTGATCGCGCCCACCCTATGCACCATTTTAAAGAGCAAGCGCGGAACGGACCGCATTCACCAGTGCATCGAGTTCAAAAGGTTTGCTCAGATAGCCAATCGCGCCGATGTGCTGAGCTTTTTCCGCAGCGCGACCATCCGCCGTCATGGTCAGAATAGTTACGTTACTGCCATAAGTAGAACGCAATCCAGCCGCCACTCCATTGCCATCAATAATAGGAAGATTCATATCGAGTACGACCAGAGATGGTTTATGTTGTGTTGCACGATCTAGAGCCTCGCGACCATCTCGCGCCGTCTCCACCAGAAAGCCCTCATCCTCCAGCATCCACTGAATTGTTTGACGCAGATCTGAATCATCTTCAACCACAAGAACCAGTTTATCTGTCAGTGCCGGGTCATCAGATACTATAGTCGTAGTACTATCCATGCTACTCTCTTTACTTTTAGCTAGTTTAAAAGTGCGCCAATGCATTTGGTGCTCTAAAGAAGGCGTGCCAGGGAAATCGCACACGCACCGCAAGAGCAAGAAACAACAGGCACAGCTACCAGTACATATCAAAAGATCGGTATATTTTATACTATAAAGCTTGATAGTCAGACTGTCAATTATGCAGATGATTGGCCAGGGCTATTTAATTTCCCCTTTCCCTCTATGATGGCTGGCTTCGCCAGCCAATTTTCGTGTTTTTGTGCAGGTTTTGCGGGCGTGCCCGCAAAACCTGCACAAAAACACCCCTGTGAGCGCCGCAGGCGCGAAGAGTATCGAAAATTAAATAGCCCTGATGATTGGCTCTCCACATTTCTGGGTGAAAATGCCTGGAGAACGTAGGCAGGTATTATATCGATGTATACAAAATAGCTACATAAAAAGAGTAAATTTTATATTAAGATAATGCTTTAAAAATTAGAGATCGCTTAGTGTTTTTATAGTGATCTTTAAAATCAATTTTTTATATGGTTAATTATTGTATCAGAGTTTGTTTTTACAACCGTATACAAAACAGGTCTTGTAGAAAGTATTAGAATATTCTGGAGGAAGTTAACATGCCAGTAGTTACCGATTGGGGTACAGCAATTATTACCTCATTCACGAATGCTATCGCGCTTGTGTTTGCCTTTATTCCGAAGCTGTTGGGCTTCATCATCATTCTCGTTGTGGGTTGGATCATTGCAGGTATTCTGGAGCGTGCAGTGACGTGGTTGCTGCGTAAGATCGGTTTTGATCGTATCGCAGATCGCATCGGGTTGACGCGTTTGCAGCAGCAGATGGGCCTGAATATAGATGCAGCCGGTCTGCTTGGGAAGATTGTATTCTGGTTTATTCTTCTGATCTTCCTGATTCCTGCTGTAAATGCGCTTGGTCTGACCTCCGTCAGTACGTTACTTGGACAGGTCATTGCGTACATTCCAAATGTCTTCGTTGCCATCCTTGTCCTGTTCCTGGGTACATTGGCGGCGACCGTAGTAGCGGACATCGTGCGTGGTGGAATGTCCAAGACGAATGTGGGCAATCCTAATATATTCGCGAACATTGCGCGTTACGCTATCATGGGTTTTGCCGCTTTGATTGCCCTGGAGCAGTTGCAGATCGCGCCTGCTTTGATTCAGATTTTGTTCATGGCCGTTATGGGTGCGTTGGCACTGGCATTCGGCCTGGCATTTGGATTGGGTGGACGTGAAGCTGCTCAGCGTTGGTTAGCGAAAGGCGAGGGAACTTTGACGAGCGCTGCCTCGCAATATAGCTCACAGCAGACCGTCGAGCGCAATATCAATCAGGCAAGAACAGCCGCTGATATGAATGAGGATCTCGGTACGCGTCCCTATGTAGAGGGGCAGCCAGCGTACCAGGAGCAGACGATAAGGCCGCGTGGTACACAGCCTCCGCCTACTACTAATCGTTAAGAAGATAGTTCAGTCATTGCTAAACAAAAATGGGAGCCATCAAAAATGGACTCTCATTTTTGTTTAGCCACTCATACCTGTAAGCAGGCCATAAAAGAGGAGTACTGTTGCGGCAACCATTACCAGCACCGTTATGATGAGAACAATATTGGTGAGCAGGCTCAGGGGTTGATCACGCATGATTTTGCGGTTATTGCCAACGATGAGTAGATAGGTGATCAGGATGGGTGCCAGGATGCCGGATAGGATATTGGCCCAGAAGATCAGAGTGATCGGGTCGAGGCGCAATAGTGCCAGGATCACGCTAACCAGCAGAGCGACAGTGAGGATCAGGTAGAAGCCCTCATTTTGCCAGGGCTTTTTAGAGAGACCGACGGGCCAGCCAAAGGTACCGGCTACGGCATACGAGGTACTGGCAAGCAAGACGGGGATTGCCACGAGGCCGGCTCCAATTAAACCAATAGCAAACATGTAGCGGGCAAAGGAATATTTTGAATGCGGTCAGCGGGGATATCCAGTTCTTTTTTGAAGAGGAGTCCTTTCTCCACTACGATCTTTTCAACATTGCCTTTTCTATTATAGATGACATCTTTGACCTTTGGTTTGCTGATATCCTCTTCACCCAGATCACCTTGCGTCGCCTCAACGTCCATCCCCGGTTTAATTTTGTCTGCACCCTTCTGGTGGTCTTTTGCCATCGATGCTATAAACCTTTCCGTCAGTTTTTTTAGAAAGTTGCTTCTCTCTTTACTCCGCCGCGTATAGGCTTTTTTCCTATAATAAATATGCAAATAAGTTCTATTTTTAATACTAAAAAAAGTCAGGTAAAGTTTCAGTACGGCATTAAAGGGTGCTATAATAGAATATCACCAGAATGGTGATATGTAACGAAATGCACTATTGTTGTAATTTGTGAAGGAGCGTTCACAAGCTATACAGTTATGAACCCTGCATGTCTATGGCCCGGTTCATCCGAAAGGATGCAGAGCCTCTCTATGATTATCCCATCACTGAAATATCTACGGATGGGCGCAGAGTAGAGCACATCTCCAATACCTGGTGAATATTGTTATTCTGGAATGCCGTAAACAATTGCTCATTGATTGTTGCGTCACCATCCAGCTCCGTAAATGCCTGTTGAGCAAGGATGTAATCGAAGCGCGGTGCCCATTTGCGTGCGCCAAGACGTGCCGTCGTTGAGCAGTTGTCAACCATATACGCCACGCCCTTGTAATGCATATAGGGGTTAAGAGAATCCACGCTTTCAATGATCGATTCGTTCGCGATCTCAGAATAAGGATGGCCCTTCTCCTTCAACAGATCTACCTGTGCGACCATTGTTGCAAGATAGATGCCAGCGGTGACGGGATGAATGGGGATGGCCTCTTCACGTCGGTTGCTGCGTACACGTGTACCAACCTGCCACATATCCGTACCATCAATCTTGCCCATTGGGAAGCGCTTATGACGTTGGTTCGCTTCGACCACGCTGCGTATCTCATTTCCAGAGGCCACGTCGTCATAGATTTCGTACAGAATCTCGAATGCAGGAGAATAGGCGACCGAGTAAGCGCGTTTGAACGTTGCTTTGTCGCGCTCATCTAATGCTTCGTAGACTGCCAGAAGACCCGTGACGAGAGATGGTTTTGCTGATAGGTCCGGTAATGGACTCGACTGAATAGAGGAAAGCCTCTTCTGGCGTATGTCCATGGCGCACGAACCAGCGATAGAGGACCTCGACGATGCCATGTACCGCGCCCAGTAGAATGCCGCGCTCACCGAAGATATCCGAACGATATTCTGATTCAAGAGTTGTCTGAAAGGTAAAAGGAGCGCCGATGGCTACGGCCCAGGCGAGGGCATAGTCGGTTGCTCGTCCATTCACATCTTGTTCGACGGCGAAGCTTGCATTAATACCCGCACCATTCTGGTCGCGTCCCTGTTCGTAAAGACGCCTGACCGAGGGACCCATGCCTTTAGGGCAGACCGCAATCACATTGATGTTCTCTGGAAAGGAGGCTCCAATGTTTTTGAGATGGCCGAGTAAGAAGCCATGCGATAGACCCAGTGTTGCTCCTGGGCGTATGGCAGCAAAGATGCGCTGATATTGTTCGGCCTGTGCCGCGTCGGCGATGAGCAGGAGAACGAGGTCCGACTCTGAGATAACACTGTACATCTCTCCGAGAGTGCCATTCTCACGTGTGAAACCTACTTTTTCGGCGGAGGCAAAGGAGGAAGAGCCTTCCCTGAGGCCCACTTTGACTTTGATTCCTGTTCCCGCCAGGGAGTCGCGCAAGTTCTGTGCCTGAGCCGGCCCCTGGGAAGACCAGCCAATAACTCCGATCTGCTGAATGCCTGTGAATGCTTCAGGTAGGAGTGGAAAAAGATGGCGACCTCCGCGCACAATATACTCATCGGTATCGGCGAGGTGAATTTTTTCTTTTTCAAATACCTGTGTTGTAAAGTTCAAACTCATAGAAATGCCTTTCTTGTCCAATGTAAATAGTGTGGGCTAACATATGTCTTGTTGAGAAGTATTATCACAGCGTATGCATGCTCTGTCAATACACATGTTGGCCTGGCTCCGCGTCCTTCGGGGAAATTGGTCAAAATAGGGTAGGGGCGTGTCCTTGCGACCGCCCTGGTAGCCTCCCCAGGGCGGTCGCAAGGACACGCCCCTACCCCAATGGTTCACTCGGAAGGACGCAGAGCTGTTTGTTTCTAGATGACAATGGAGGGGTATTCAACCTTCAATAGAAGCGCAGCAATTTGCGATGGATGAAATTCTAATCGGAGATTCGAGCAATTTCAATCGGCTTTCAAAGTGGTCTCATAACTGATTCTGATATGATATTGCAACGAATAAGGGTGGACTTTCGCCTATCTCTATGGTATAATCAACTCCATCAGGAGACATTGATAACTCAGATAGCGAAGCTCGTACAAATCTGGTATGCTCATATCTATTTTTACGGGCGTTAACACCCTGAATAGTATCGGGTGGGGATAGAGATGCTTATGTTGTTAGTCTCATCGACATCAGATTCCAACTCATTAAGAATTGCCACAAAGGCTTGCATCAATACGTAGAACAGACGCCAGGGAGCACGTATGCCCCTGGCGTTTTAAATTTTTATCGTCGTGTATGTTTATTGATTCACCGGGCTCATTGATTTTTTCTTCCTTCTTTGGGCCATTGCTCAACAGAGTACGCAGTCTCAACGAGTAGTTATTTGAGAATGAAAGGAGGCGTGTAGAAAAACCGCAGCAAAAACCGTCGTATGATGAAATTGTATGCGACGATGTGAAATGGAAGTTACGCCACTATGCGTATAAGATAGACGACAAGGTGGATACGGAGTGGTTGCCTAGATTTTAAGGAGAGTGCGATCATGAATTCAAGTATGATCAACAAAATTGCCAAGGCCAAGCGCTACGCAGAGGAGCCAGAGCGCATTCAATTTACTCGCTTCGAAGCAACGTTCCAGGGTGAGAATGATGTCCACACGACGACCTTTGATCATGGTGAGTGGCAGTGTACCTGTCACTTCTTTGAAGATTGGGGCGACTGCTGCCATACGATGGCTATGCAGCGTGTATTGGGTGTGACCATTCCCGCCGCTTATCGCCAGGGTATTCCTGCAGGCATAGGCACCAGCCCGTTGGTGCACTAAACCGGGCGAAATCAATCAGATTTTTGAGGGCTATCTTGCCCTCGTCCTGACTCCACCAGACACTTAGAGGCACTGATGTATCTGCAAGATCAGTGCCTCTTTTCTATGTTCTCTGAGAGCTTTTTTCTATTTTACATCAACGCATCGCGATACTTTACGCACTATTGGGTAGGGGCGCGAGCTGGCCTCCGCTCTGTAAAAACGGTAATAACGTGTTAGCTGCGTCCTATCGTAAAGTAGAGTATAATAATCGCTACGAACATAATTGAAGCGAGCACAGCAATGATCACAAGATCACGCCTTACATATGAGTAATGTTCTGATGTAACCAGTGTCGCGGCAGTTTTTTGCTGCAATTTCTGGCCGCGCCGGGCAGCCAGGCGAGCTGATGCGCTGTTTCCTCTGGCAACGGGTGCTGGTACTGCTTCAACTTCTGATACATTATCTTCTTTAGCAACTGCTGCTGGTACTATTCCAATTCCTGGCACAATCTCAGGTGTTGCGACTTCGTTTTCCGTCTCAACTTCCTGCGTTGCCACTGAAGCTCGTGCTGCGGCTCTCCGTGTTGACTTTGCGGGTCTGGAAGGTGTCTCAGCAGAAGGCATTGGAGTACTGTTTATTGGAGCGACTTCGACTTGCTCATTATCTGTCGGCCCCGATTCTCGCTAAGCTCCTGATCCTCGGCATTCTGGCGTACAACTTCAAAGCTTTTTTGCGTTTTTGCCTTGTTACGCTGCGCTCCGTTGCGTGCAGTCGCTGCTTTCTTTGGCATTGTTTTTTACTCCCTGCCCGATAGCGTGCAAAAAACGCACCAGCATTTCGAGCTTATCTTATTGTATTTCCCGCGCCTGTCCGTCTCGATTACGTTTGCAGGCAGATACAGCACACTCTCAGGGTCTGATAAAATAAAAGACCGCAACAAGTATCTATTACGTTGCAGCCATTATACACGAAAAACCAAATTTTGGCTATCGCCTGTTTGCCTTTTTGATCAATGGGCTAGAGATTGGCTTGTGAGGCGGGTTTTATTCATTCAGTAGTATTTTCTAAAGCACGTTTGAAGACCATTTGAATACTAAGGTTTGTAGATACTTTCTGTGAGCCTGACCAGAATTGGAGATCTGATGTGGTTATTGTGATAGGTACAAATGAGACCAGATCCCATCCTTGTGACCCCAACTCATTAGAAAAAATGTGTACAGGAGGTTTTGATGTCCATCCTGGCAACTCCTGTCCATTGATATATCGAGGTTGCCAGCCATATTGTCCCATATCTAGTATGACGAATTGGTATTCCCATTTCATATTGTGTATCTCCTTGTTTGCTGAATATAACTGCACATATTAGATAGACGCATTCCAGTGGACATATTCAAATCCCTAATCATCAGGGCTTTTTAGTTTCTCCGCTTTCTACTAGTTTCCTATCTTTGTTTCAAATTGCTAGATATTTCCACAGAATGCACACCTATTTTGTGCATTCGGTATTTTACAATAACAGTAGTGTGGCTAGATTGTAAGCATAATCATCAGGAAAGGGGATTTTCTTGAGTAGTAATAGTGCGCGACAAGCGGTTAAGGATAAACCTACTTTGCTCGATTTGCGTGAAAGATATGGAGTAAGTATCGTACAACTGGCGGATATGTCTCGTGTAAAACCCTCTATTGTTTATTGTATGTTGTTATGTCGGCCCGTTAAACGTGCCGATGCCCGGCGCGTACTTCGTAGCTTCAGTAAAATAATCGGCGTAAAATATGCCCTCGATGATGTTACTGTGGTTTTGTCTGAAGAGGTGCGGAATTGTTCGGGGCGGTGAGAGATCTTATTAGAATATGCTATTATGCTCTTGCCGGAATTGGCAAGGGGCATAATAGCAGGCATTTGCTATTTGTATTGTACGCTTTGAGGCTATCTCTTTTTTAACCATGTGCCCCATTGAGAAACCGTGCCGCTGCTATCGTTCCAACAAGCATAATAGCGAGAGCGATATACGTATTAAAGTGGACTTTTATCTGCACAACGGCAGTGATAATAACGAGTGCGAAGAGAAAAACGCTGGCAAGAACGATCTTTGTTGTCGTAATTTGTTCCACCTGATGTCTCCTTGATAACCGTTGAGATTGTTTCCTTATCATGGGTTATACACCCTTTTTGTGTCCATGACAAGTTTCTATGACCAAATTGCTAGGATGCACGGGCCGCCTGCGATTCTAATTGACAACTCACCTGCACTATGCTACCCTTAATGTGGCATGAAAGGGCACAACATCCCGGCACAAAATATCGCTATACAATAGATATGTAGGCATGTTCGAGGACTGTCCAGAGGCTCATCCCTGGGCTGGTCCTTTTTTCTACATAGCAGAAGAGAAACAAACGAAAATCCCATTATCGCAAACAAGAATGGAAACAGTATCATGGCACGAATAGTCGTCGCAATGAGCGGCGGCGTGGATAGCTCGGTCGCCGCCGCGCTCCTCAAAGAACAGGGGCACGAAGTTATTGGTATCATGTTGCGCCTGTGGTCGGAACCTGGTGTAATCGAGGCAGAAGACGATGGCGTAGAGCGCGTTGCCCAGAACAAATGTTGCTCTCTGGAAGCGGTAGACGATGCCCGGCGCGTGGCGCGTATGCTCGATATCCCGTTTTATCTCGTCAATGTTGAGCAAGAATTTAAAGAGAAGATTGTTGACTCGTTCTATGAGAACTATGTGGCAGGCCTGACTCCCAATCCTTGCCTGACCTGCAATCGACATATTCGCTTTACCGTACTGCTCAAGCGTGCCCTGGCGCTCAATGCTGATTACCTCGCAACGGGCCATTATGTGCGCGTAGATGACCATCCAGTCACTGGTAAGCGACGCTTGCGGCGTGCCCTTGATCCCGACAAAGATCAGTCCTATGTATTGCATGTGCTCAATCAGTATCAGTTGCAGCACGCATGCTTCCCATTGGGAAATTATACCAAGCCCCAGGTGCGAGCTATGGCTGCTGAGCGGGGTATGACGGTTGCTACAAAGGCTGAGAGCCAGGAGATCTGCTTTGTGGCCCAGAACGATTATCGTGGCTTTATTGATCGCTATGCCGCTACCAGGGTTGAGGAGAATGAGATGGTCGCCGTTGGTGCAGGCGCAAAGTCGGCTGCGTCGCCGTTGATCACCATTCCACGACCAGGACCAATTTATGATCAGCAAGGGAGCGTATTAGGACGCCATCGTGGGCTGGCCTACTATACCATTGGGCAGCGCAAGGGTCTGGGCCTGACTTCAAAGGATCCACTGCATGTTCTGAAGATCGATGCTGTCACAGAACGCGCTTATCGTCGGACCTGCCATGCATTAGAGAAAAGCGAGTTCGTGGTCGGCAAGATGCATTACTTAAGCGGCGAGGTACCAACGGCACCGTTTGAGGCGAAAGTTCGCGTACGCTATAAGGCTGCCGAACAACCTGCGCTGGTCACGCCCATCGCAGAGGATCGCGTAGCGGTCTCACTCATACATCCACAACGTTCCATCACACCGGGCCAGGCCGCTGTTTTCTACGGCGCTGAAGATGGGAATGAGGTGTTGTGTGGAGGAATTATTGAATGACCGATTTAGCACATATTAGAAACTTTTGTATCGTCGCTCATATCGACCACGGTAAGTCGACGCTTGCTGACCGCCTGCTCGAATTTACTGGAACGGTCTCCAAACGCGAATTAATGGCGCAGACGCTCGATCAGATGGATCTGGAGCGTGAGAAGGGTATTACCATTAAGGCGCAGGCCGTACGTATGCGCTATACCGCGCTTGATGGTGAAGAGTATGAGCTGAACCTGATCGATACGCCAGGCCACGTCGACTTTACCTATGAAGTCTCGCGTAGCCTGGCTGCATGTGAGGGTGCGCTGCTGGTGATCGACGCGACGCAAGGCATCGAGGCGCAGACGCTGGCAAATCTCTATCTTGCGGTAGAGGCCGATCTGAACATCATTCCGGTCATTAACAAGATCGACCTGCCCAGTGCCGAGCCAGAGAAGGTGATGCAGGAGGTCGAGGATGTCATCGGCATCCCTAAAGAAGAGGCTATTCTTGCTTCGGCCAAAGAAGGCATCGGCACCCAGGAGATCCTGGAAGCAATTATCAAGCACGTGCCAGCTCCAACAGGGGGCCGTGGATCAGCCGCTGCGTGCGCTTGTGTTTGACTCGCATTATGATGCCTATAAGGGTGTGATTGCCTATGTGCGCGTGATTGATGGCAAGTTGCGTGCTGGTGAGCGTGTCTCTATGATAGCTGCTGGCAGTACAACTGAGATATTAGAGGCGGGTTACTTCCATCCGCGTCTCACCTCGTCCGGTGAACTGACGACCGGCGAGGTTGGCTACATTGCGACTGGCTTTAAGCACGTCAAAGATTGTCGCGTTGGTGATACCGTCACGGTTCCATCCGCTCTAGGGCATGTTGAGGCGCTGGCAGGATATAAGCCCGCCAAGCCAATGGTATTTGCAGGCATCTATCCTGTTGAAGGCAACGATTATCCCCTGTTGCGTGATGCTCTGGATCGCCTGAATCTGAATGATGCCTCGTTGTTCTACGAGCCGGAAACCTCCAATGCACTTGGGCTTTGGTTATCGCTGTGGATTTCTGGGCCTGCTGCATATGGAGATCGTGCAGGAACGCCTGGAACGCGAGTATGATCTGGATATTCTGGCGACAGCTCCCAGCGTAGAATATCATGTCGCAAAAATAGGTGGTGAGCTTGTAGCCATCGACAACCCATCTGAAATGCCTTCGTTCGGTGAAATCGAGCGGATCGAGGAGCCGATGATGGATATCTCCATCTTTACGCCCTCGCGCTATATCGGAACGATCATGGACCTGGTAACGGTGACGCATCGTGGTGTCTATAAAGAATTAAAGTATATTGAGGCTGAGCGCGTTCTGCTCACCTATAGCATCCCTCTGGCCGAACTGATCGTGGACTTTTATGACCAGCTCAAGTCGCGCACTCAGGGCTATGCCTCGCTCGACTATAGCTTTGCTGGCTATCATGAGGCCGACCTGGTCAAGCTTGATATTCTGGTGAACACCGTGCCTGTGGATGCGCTTTCGTTGATTCTGCATCGTGATAATGCGTATCATCAGGGACGTGCATTAGTCGAAAAGCTGCGCAGTCTGATTCCACGCCAGATGTTTGAGGTGCCTATTCAGGCCGCCATTGGCTCCCGCGTCATTGCCCGCGAGACCGTCAAAGCGATGCGTAAAGATGTACTTGCCAAATGTTATGGTGGCGATATCTCGCGTAAACGCAAACTGCTAGAGAAGCAAAAAGAGGGCAAGAAGCGTATGAAGATGGTCGGCAATGTAGAGATTCCGCAGGAAGCGTTTATGGCTGTCTTATCTTTGGGCGACTAGTACGCAAAGGTGCAGCACTCTATAACCTGCACTGTGTCGCCCACATGAAGTACACCCTTCTCTGTTGAAAGAAGATACTGTCCAAAAAGCACTTTTTGCTTGAACTGTACGATATTTTGCAAGTGTTGTGAGTGGCTCTTTGCCAGTCATCACTCCTCTTACCTGCATCTACCGTCGTAATGGCGCAGCGATCGCAGGGTTTTACCACGTGAAATGTATGCTGGTTGATCTCAAGAGTACGCCAGCTATCTTCGGCGAAGGCTGGCGCTCCCGCAATAACCAGGTTTGGGCGAAAACGCTCCAGGGATACAGGCGTTGCCAGGCGCTGATTGAGATCATCGAAGAGAACCTTCGCCAAGCAGATGATAGTGGAAGCTTGTGAATGCTGCGAGGTCATGGTCGATCTCATATCCAGGCTCAACGGGATGTTGTGCCTTGCTCTGGCATAAAGACCAGCTGGCACGGCACATGCAGGAAATCTTGAAACCATGCATCTGCCTCTGTACTTACAGGAAATGCCTCGCATATGCCCTGGAACCATTGTACAACGCGAGGAGTAGCTCATGCTGAGGTTGCAAAGGAATATGGAGCGGTGGCATACCAGGAGCCTGAATCTGCAAGCCATCTTCTCGAGAGCAACAACAACACTGGCGAGACGCGGATAGTCGAACTGGTGAAGATCCTTGCCCTGCTCATTGACGAGCATCCAACGTCGATCATATTGCAAACCACGCTCATCCATAGAGGCTTCCTGGACATCAGTTCCGGCACAGGCTTTAATGGGATAAATGCGAATATGGCTTAAAAACATGTCAGACATAATAATTTTCCCCAGGTTGAGTTAGTGAATACGCTTTGTTTTCTGGCTGGACGCCTGTTTTTTCTTTGTGATATGCTTGCTATGGCTGGAACTCCTGGGTAAGTATAGCACAAAGATTGTTCTGGCCGCGTCGTTCTTTCACCAACGCAAGGAGCTGCTGATGACCACAACAACACGTCCTGAATCCTCTTTTGTTTCTACACTACCAGGTCGCTATTACTATGATCCCGCGCTGTATGCCTTAGAGCAAGAGCGCATATTTTCGCAGATGTGGGTCTGTGTGGGCCGTGCTGAACAGTTGACGGAACCAGGGGCTTACCAGGTTGTGACTGTCGGGCAGGAGAGCGTCATTGTTGTGCGTGAATCGTAGCGGTGAGCTGCAGGCTTTTCTCAATGTATGTCGACATCGTGGGGCGCGTATCTGTACAGAGGCTTCGGGACAGCTCAAAGGCTCGATTCAGTGTCGCTATCATGCCTGGACGTATGGTCTCGATGGACGTTTACTTGGCGCTCCCAATGTCTTAAATGATGAACAATTCGACCGGGCGAAATTTGGCCTGTTGCCTGTGGCCCTGACGGTCTGGGAAGGCACGATCTGGCTCAACCTCTCTGATAATCCATCATCTTTAGAGGATCAGTTAACTGGAACGATTATCGGACGCTTTGGTAGCTACGAGCCATTTCTCCGCTATGGAGTTGGACAGTTGAAGGTAGGCAAGACCATTACATATGAGGTGCATTCCAACTGGAAGCTCATTATTGAGAATTTCATGGAGTGCTACCATTGTGGGCCTATGCATCCCGAGCTATGCGACTTACTGCCCGGTTACAGGAATGGTTCGGTCTATGCGGATGGTGAATCGGCGATGTTGGCTGATGGGGCTGAGGCGTTTACGGTCACTGGCAAGGCATCGCGACCACAGTTGCCTGGATTGTTGCCTGAAGATCTACGCCGTTATTATGGCATTGAGCTGTTACCAAACATGTTGCTAAACCTGTTTCACGATCATGTCCTCATTCACACTCTGTATCCACAAGCGCCAAATCATACGCGCATTGTCTGCGATTGGCTGTTTGATCCAGCAGTGATGGAGAATCCAGAGTTTGATCCGATGGATGCCGTGAATATCTTTGATCTTGTCAATCGGCAGGATTGGGAGGTGTGTGAGTGGACGCAGCAAGGAATGACCTCTAAGGCCTATAAAAACGGTGGAGTTTATGTACCCGTCGAGCGTCATATCCGTGGCTTATGCGATTTTGTGCTAGAAAAGCTCGCGGATTAACGAAGCTATGAAATGGTGATTTCGGGTACCGGGCGGTGGCGAGCACCGCCCCTACGCCCATTCCCACGATTTTTTCCCCTCGAAGGATGCAGATCCTGAACTTTTTCATTGATGTTGTCCGTATACATAAAAGAGGTCGACGATCTCTAATGGTAGACCATGATATTGTCTGGTTTACAGAAAGCACTATACAGCACGAATGGAGAAAGCACACGATCTATGTTCCATTTTGATTTGACGCATCTTCTTACAACCTACGGCTATTGGGCAGTTCTCGTCTTTGTGGCCATCGAAAGCATAGGAATTCCCTTCCCAGGCGAAACCATACTACTTGTCGCTTCCGTCTATGCTGGTAAAACACATCATCTTTTTATTCCTTTCGTGATTGTGATGGCGGCTACAGGGGCAATCCTGGGGGATAATATCGGTTTCTGGGTTGGGCGCGAAGGTGGCTATCGTTTACTCCGTCGCTACGGTCGCTACATTCGCCTGGATGAGCGCAGGCTAAAACTGGGGCAGTATCTCTTTATGAAACATGGTGGCAAAGTGGTCTTCTTTGGACGCTTCGTTGCCGTACTCCGCGCTTTTGCCGCTTTCCTGGCTGGTACGAACCGTATGCCCTGGTCTCGCTTTTTGCTCTTTAATGCTCTGGGAGGAATTGTGTGGGCGACGCTTTATGGACTGGGAGGGTACTTCCTCGGTGACAACATCCATCGCTTCACGGGGCCTATCGGCACCATCGCAATCGTGCTGGCAGTAGTTTTCATCCTGGGGTCTCTGCTTTTTTTACATCGCAACGAGCATCGCCTGGAGGATGAAGCAGAGCGGGCCTTGCCTGGGTCGCTTGATGATTACCAACCAGGGGGAGCACGCGAGAAGCAGCATCTCTAGAGGAAGAGTTGTGGAAACTGTTGCTAAATTAATCGCTGCAATAATTCTTCTTGTCTCTCTTTAAAATTCGTTAATTCTTTCCTCTCTCTTTAGTGTATCATTACTTTATTCCTATACATCTATTTTTTGCAGTTCCATGCAGTGACCGTGCGTTATACTTATGTAGTGCGTACGAGGGAAATGGCAGTAGTTACTTTGCATAGAGTGCTTCACACAGGAATTGCCATTTGAGAAATGAACCTTTAATTTGCTGAGCTTTCTTTACCATATCATGCCATTCCCCTTTTTCCATTTGTATTAAAGCGACTCATTCATGACGAAGAGAAAGAGAAAAAAGTGAACAACAAGAAGAAGAGAGATCAGGGCAACGCCGACCTCAACACGCGGAATGAGATCCAAACATCCTCTCTATTGCCATCAGAAAAAAAGGAGGAATCAGGCACCATCGCAGCATTCAACGCTCACCCCAGCAGACGGCTCGTGCTGAAAACAGGACTGGGACTGGCCGTCGTCGCGACCGGAGTAGGATCATGGATTGGGCTGCAGGGCAGCAATACGTTTGCCAAGAACACTCCCGACAATACTGTGATTCAGTGGAACAATGCGGCCTTGCAGGCCATCCGCGATGTCAACCCTGGCCCGACTGTAGGCTCACGAGCGCTGGCGATTCTGCATACCAGCATGTACGATGCGTGGACCACATACGATAATGTGGCAAAACCTACTCAAAATAATGGCATCCCGAAACAAAGCAGGAGGAACTGGAAGGCGATAGATACCTCGGTAAGCTATGCAGCCTACCATTCATTGATCGATCTCTTCCCAACTGAGAAATCAGTCTTCGACAATCTGATGAACTCTTTGGGATATGATCCCACTGACAGCAATATGGATCCGACCAGCCTCAGTGGAATAGGCAATGTTGCAGCCCAGGCGGTTCTTTCGTACCGTCATGGCGATGGAGCGAACCAGCTCAATGGTTATGCAGATACTACTGGCTACAAACCGATAAATGATGCAAGCTTGTCAATTACTCAGATCGATCCTCTCCACTGGCAGCCGTTGATCGTGAATGGGAAAGCTCAAAAATATCTGACTCCACACTGGGGTACGGTCGCTCCCTTTGCGCTAACATCGAGTTCGCAATTCCGACCTGCTGGTCCTATAAGACCTGCCGACGCAATGCATGACGCGGCCTACCAGAGCCAGGCCGCGACGATTGTTGACTATAACGCGAACCTCACCGATACAACGAAGACGATTGCCGACTACTGGGCCAACGGTCCGCACTCTGAGACGCCTCCCGGCCACTGGATGCTCTTTTCTCAGTTTACCTCGGCCCAATTTCTCTCACGCAAGAACAAACATGATATCAGCGGAGATGTCAAGATGTTCTTCGCGCTGGCTAATGCGGTATTTGATGCCAGCATTGCCTGCTGGGAATGCAAACGCTACTACGAGTATATACGACCCATCACTGCGGTACGCTACTTGAATGCAGGCAAGCCTTTAACGTGCTGGGGTGGAGCCGGCAAGGGAACGATAACGATGTCTGACGGCATAAATTTCTTCCCCTACCAGGAATCATTTGTGGTGACGCCGGCGTTCCCTGAGTATGTCTCCGGCCACAGTACGTTTAGTGCCGCTGGTGCCTATATCATGCAGCAGTCAGCGGGTAGCGATACCTTCGGCGACTCGTTCACGGCGGCACCCGGCAGTTCGCTGATCGAACCCGGCTACGCACCCTCTACATCTGTCACTCTTTCCTGGCCAACCTTCTCGGCTGCCGCGGCTGAGGCTGGCATCTCGCGCCAGTATGGTGGCATTCACTTCAATCAAGGAGACCAGGATGGGCGTGTTCTTGGAAAACAGGTCGCTGTCCAGGCTTGGAACAAGGCACAGGCATACATTAGTGGGACCATAAGCTAATTGGCCCGAGGCAAAGGCACTAGCGCTCTCCGACACCAGATCGGTAAAATCTGGTGTCGGAGAGCGCTAGTGCCTTTGTTATGGTACGAGAAAAACTCATGAGAAGAACAACAAATACATCACATAATCGAGTTACCTTTCAAACACAACTATTAACAGAGCTTTCTTGACACTTATTTGAGAGAGGACATATAATTTTATATGGTTATCCACAGACCTGCGCTCCATCGCAATCCCATAGCTAGCGTCTAGCCTCCTTCATACTCTATTTCGCACGGAGGCTGATCGTCTGACTCGTTGCAAAGATCTCTCATTGATAAGTTCTTTGTAATTATAATGGAAGAAAGAGAAATCACGCATGATCGACCTCAAACAGTTCGATGTATGGTTCGTCACTGGCAGCCAGCATCTCTACGGCCCCGAAACTATCGAGCAAGTTGCGCAACATTCTCAGGAGATTGCCCAGGCGCTCTCCCGGTCAGCACAAATTCCCGTCAATGTCGTTTTTAAGCCAGTTCTAACAACTCCTGATGCCATTCGTCAGTTGTGCCTGGAAGCTAACGCGGACAAAAACTGTGTTGGCCTGATTACCTGGATGCATACCTTCTCTCCTGCTAAGATGTGGATCGGCGGCTTAACTGCTCTACAAAAGCCGTTCGCTCACCTGCATACACAATACAATCGCGATATCCCCTGGTCAGAGATCGATATGGACTTCATGAATCTCAATCAGTCCGCTCATGGTGACCGCGAATTTGGTTTCATCGGTAGCCGCCTGGGCTTAAATCGCAAGGTGGTTGTTGGATATTGGCAGGATGAAGATGTTCAGGGCAGCCTGGGTGCCTGGTCGCGTGCCGCCTGTGCCTGGGCCGATACGCAAGGTGCAAAACTTGCTCGTTTTGGCGACAACATGCGCGAAGTGGCTGTCACCGAAGGAAATAAAGTGACTGCTCAGATACAACTTGGCTATGATGTCTACGCGCACGGTGTCGGCGATCTCGTCGAGTATGTGAATGCGGCGACGGACTCCGAAGTTGACCAGCTCGTAGGAGAATATAACGAGCTCTATGAGATTGCACCATCTCTACGGCGGGGGAGTAGCCAGTATCAATCTCTGCGCGATGGTGCGCGTATTGAGATCGGCCTGCGCCGTTTTCTGCAGGAGGGCAATTATAAAGCATTCACCACCAATTTTGAGGATCTGCACGGCCTCACTCAATTGCCCGGCCTGGCGGTCCAACGTTTGATGGCTGATGGCTATGGCTTTGGCGCGGAGGGCGACTGGAAGACTGCTGCCCTGGTGCGCACCATGAAAGTAATGAGCGCTGGCCTGGATGGTGGAACATCCTTCATGGAGGACTATACCTATCATCTCAATAAGAATGGCGGGATGAAGATTCTTGGTGCACACATGCTTGAAGTCTGCCCAACTATCAGTGATCAGAAGCCCACGCTCGAAATTCATCCTCTTTCTATTGGTGGCAAAGCCGATCCTGTGCGCCTCGTGTTTAATGCTCGCACTGGCCCTGCGGTCGCGGCGTCAATGGTGGATATGGGTGATCACTATCGTATGATCGTCAATGCCGTCGAGGGCGTGCCTACCGATGAGCCTCTGCCGAAGCTCCCGGTTGCCCGTGCTCTCTGGCTCCCTCAGCCCGATCTAAAGACTGCCGCCACGGCCTGGATTCTGGCGGGTGGTGCCCATCATACCAGCTTTAGTTATGCTCTTACTGCTGAACATCTGGAAGATTTTGCGGAGATCGCTGGCGTAGAATTCTTGCTGATCGATAAGGATACTACCATTTCTTCCTTCAAGAAAGAGTTGCGCTGGAATAATGAGTATTATCTGTTGAAGGGGTTGCGGTAGTAGTCCAACCAGCTTCATCAAATGGTTGCTTCTGATGTAGAGGGTCCACACGGGGAGCGCACGGGCTTCTTCGCATGCGCTCAGTGCGCCCCTACACCCGTTCATCGTGGCTCTGGCTCCTCCTGCCCTTTTTCTGGTGTAGGGGCGCACTGAGCGCATGCGAAGAAGCCCGTGTCCCCAATAAGCCCGTATCTTCTGCAACAATGTGTTCCTCGTGCCTCTATTGGGCTTGCCTTCTTAAAGGCTTTTTGTTATTATATCTACGTATACCAATTCGGCAGGCAGCTCCCAATCTTTCGATACGTTCAACGCATACACATAATGAAACACTACTTAAGAATTTCCATGGCAGAACCCATTTTTGGCCGAAAAACCTGGGTACAATAATACTATCAATAATACTATAAGGGAAAAACATTTTTTAAGGGGATTGCTCTCTTGATGAAAGGAGTCAACTGGATATGCCATCTATAAAAGATGATCCCGGCGGCGGAACAAGCGATCCTAATCTTACCATTTACCCCATCGATTCCATTCGCGAGGTTGCAGCACGCATTCTGGTACAGGCGGACCAGGCGTTGCAACAACATACGACCACCTGGAGCGGCATTCAGGCCTGGTTCAACGAAAACGACGACTCTGGCTACATGGCTTCGGTACTCAATCCTCACGAGAAACGCATGCGCGATTTGTACAACTGGCAGATGCAACTGGCAAGCACCCTTTTCGCGGCACTGGACCTGATAGAGGCCAATGAGAACGACATTCGACAAAGTCTCACGCCGCGTGAGCATGGAGCTTTTTAGCTCATTATATTCATGTAAATAAATATATAACAATACATATTAAAGAAATAAGGATGCTGGAATGAGTTCACCGATCCGTTCAATAACGCACGCCTCACTGGTTTTTTTGATGACCGGGGTGGCATTCCTCAGGGGAGCAGCGACTATAACTCCTTGCAGGGCGAGATCGCGCGGATGGAGAAGCTGGTCAACACGCTCAACGACTTTCATGCGCAAACGCACCCGCTCGATCTCAATCATCAGAACGCGGTAATTGCGCTGCGGGATGCCGTGATGTCGCTTTTTGAAGCCTCGCCACCCTTCCAGGGCAAAGCTGCTGAGAGTCTCTTCAATCTGCTGCTGGATTATCTGAAGGTTGAGCTCTCCTTTACGGGCGCTCAGGGTGATACCTCGCCAAAACTGGCTTCGGCAACCAGTTCTTCTCAGAAGACGGCTGACCTGATTTATCAGCACCTTCAAACGCTCTACGCAAAATCCGACGACTATGCCTATACGCTGGATCAGGATCGCAACGTCCCGGAATTGCTCAGGCCAGCGGCCCGTGCGTTCAATCCTGACTTTCCTTCTGATGCCACGCTTGCAGCCGCTTGTGCGCTTCCCCCTGGCGCCATTCAGCTTGTGCAGGACATGGAATACGACGAATCCGATTGGGGCCGCCAGATGAATGGTCTGGGTGAGGAGCCGCCTCCACCGTTGCCACCGGAGCCGACGGATGCGAAAGTCTTTCTCGCACCACCTGGAAGCAGCTTTTTCCCTAATCTTCCAATGAACAGCTTAACAGATGTGCAAAGGAGGACCGTTGCTGATGTTATTGCAGAGCTAAGCGCTGCTGGCATAACATATGATCAACGGGAGATTGAGGATCTGGTCAGAGCAGGGTATGGGAGAGACACAATAGAAGCGATTATCACGCGAGGAATGGTTGCGCTCTTTCAAGGTGCTGATGTTGCAAAAATGATGGGAGAGTTGACTGGAGCACAACAGCTCAAATTCATTGGCCTTGTCGAACAATATCAAAAGGCGCACTCTGGTTTTACCTCGCATCAGGTGTATAATTACCTGCGATTTACTCAGATGCTAGCTCAGGCTAATCAACTCCGACAAGACATCATAAACAGTCCTATTAATAATGCAGCTTACCATGAAGCGATGCAACGTTTCCTTATGCGTCTAAATAGAGATTTGCTCACACCAATGCAAAATGCTCTAGATCCCTTCCTGATTACTGATAATCAACTAGGAGAAGACGGAGGAGGATGGAAGTCATACCTGGTTGGGATTGAGGGAGAGTGGGGTGTGATACAGCATTATTATTATGAAAGCCTCACCAATCCTAACGTCAAACTGGTGAATTTCTCTGTGCCATATGTAAATCCGCAGCAAGGCGAAACAGATATTATCATTGAAGAAAATGGAGTTGTAAAGTGGGTAGAAGTCAAAAATTATCGTAACCTGAGAATGCGCACAGGTAAGTGGCAGAAATTACGGGATCAAGTTATTGGTGCAATAGCGGAAGGATCTACAAATATCATCGTAGATCTACCTCAGGGGGTACCAGGCGATATTGCAAGAAACTTGATTAGATTGGGACAAGATAGAGGTGTGACTGTTACTGTACAATCAACTGGTGGCATTCCATATGAACCTCCAGTACCACCAGACTGGGGCAAGATGCTACCGATACCAAGAACTTAATCAATTGAAAGCAAAAAGAGGGAATACATATGTCAAGTTATGATGTAGGTGGTTACATTTTCTTTTCCACAGTATCGGACCGTCAATCCTTAATCAAACTAGTCTTGAGTACGATGGAACTGACTTTTCAGGACAACCTGAATATTTGGTTGCCAAATGAGGAGGAAGATCATGATCTATCAGCCCTACCACAGGAACAAGCGTTATATGACCTTGCTCTTAGTAGAGATGGTGGATTTGACATAAAAAAAGCACCAGATCGATCCGAGGCTTACTGGTTTGATCAGTCTATCGGCTTTTACCAGAGTGTTCGGGTAACTTGTTCTGATAACGAGCTAGATAAGAATTTGAATTGAGGGGGAGGAGATCGGATGGCTAGACGCTGGTTAGCACTCTGTGAAGAAGGAAATGCTACCTTTGGCTTCTTCGGCCAGTTTGAGCAGATGATAGAGATCGAATATCGAGATGCTCAATTGCCTGCTCTGGAGCAGAAAGATGTCCAACGATTGATGGCAGAATGGCCCGCTTACTGGTTGATTTACCTGGAAGCCGATTTGGCGGCACGTTGGCGTGAGCAGGAACCATCTCTTCAGGCTTATGAAAAGCGATGGTTGCCCTCGGGAGCCTTCTTTGCACGAGCTTATCCAGGATTGCACAGCTAGGAGCAATTTTCTATGAGCCGTGATCCCGTTGGGGGCTATATACTTTTCCCTCCTGCTCTCAGTCGGGCAGAATTAATTACCGTGACCTTGCAGGCAATGGAGCCAGGTCCAGATGAGTTTGAGGTAAGGCTTCCTGAAGAAGATGGACTTCCTCGAATCCCTGCTGATGGATACCCTTTTCGCATTGAGGAGCCACCTGAACATGCCTTAGCTCTTCAGGCTCAGGAAGAGAGTGGCGTAATTGAGGGAAAAGGTTCCAAGAGTGCTGAAACGTATTGGTTTGAACCTATGGTTGCCTCCTATCCAGTTGTGGACATCTGGGTTGTTGACTAATTGTTTGAGGAAGGACATGCCAGAGACAGAGGAGCAAACAACGGATGAGCTTCCACCATCATCAGAAAATGATTGAAATTTCTTTAGCAATAGAGAAAATATATGTAGCATGTAAGAAAGGAATTGTAAATGAGAGATAAGTATTGGCTGGCAGGCCATTTCTATGAGTTGACGACCAGCGCTGCGGTGAATAGCTGCAGAGTTGCGATGCTCGACTACCTGCATCCGGGTGAGAAAGTACTGTTCGTAGGTGTTGGTCATGGGATGGACGCCATCTACGCCGCCCAGCGCGGCGCTGATGTGACTGTGGTGGATATATCGAAAACAATGTTATGGAAATTCCAACAAAATCTGGAAAAGATCAACCAGGAGAGCGATACGCCAATTGCCGTTACCCAGGTGCAGAGCGATATTCTGAAGGTGACCGACTATGAGCAGTACGACATGGTAGTTGCAAATTTCTTCCTCAATGTGTTCTACCGAGACACGATGGTCAAACTCCTGGAACATCTGGTGAAGCTCGGCAAGCCAGGCGCGAAAATCGTTATCGGCGATTTTGCCTATCCCCACGGCAATCTGTTGTCTCGTGCCTCCCAGATACTGTTGTGGTACGGAGTTGCGACGGTCTACTGGGCACTTGCGGGCAACGCCGTACACCCAATTTACAACTATCCTGAAGAAATGAAGTTGCTCGGATTATCTGTTCAAGAGAAGAAATACGTTACTGGTTACTGGTCTGTACTTGGGCAAAAGCGGGTCTGATGCTTTCTGGGCGCATTCGCTGCATATCCCCTCATCACTCATAATGAGGGGATATGCAGCGAACCATTTTGAGCAGTAGATACGGTGTTCCTCCAGGCTTGCGATCCCAGCAAGGCGGAGATTGAATATCTTTCTTAAAAATCCTTCTGTGCAATCAAACGCTCAACAACACCCAGCTTCAGCCGTTTGAGATAATCGACGCGAAAACCTGCCGCCTGCACCGCTTCTACAGGTTCACGTAGCAGATGATCTCCTTGAGTACGTACAGTAAAAGGGTCGAGTAGGTGCTCAAGTCCGCGTACGATGGGGTTTGGACTGCGTACGTGTTCAAAGGCAACGAAGCGACCACCAGGACGTAGAACGCGCTTCACCTCCGTGATGGCTTTTCGCTCGTCGGGGATGCTGCATAGCGAGATCGTGCACACAACCGTATCGAAGTGCTTATCGGGAAAGGGTAACGCCTGGGCATCCCCGACAACCAGTTCGACCTTTCGGTGCAGATCGCGTGCACGCTGCCGGGCGATCTCCAACATGGCAGGACTGATCTCGATTCCCGTGATCTCCATATCGGTTGCATAGAATGGCAGATTGCGCCCGGTGCCCATGGCAATCTCCAATACCTGCCCTTGCGCCTGGGAGCAGGCCCATTCCCGGCCATTGCCAAACAGAAGTTTTTCGCTGAATGCTATTGCTCTGTCATATTGGGCGGCTGACTCATCATAAATCTCGCGTACACGTTCGGTTTCTTTTTGCTGTGACATGTGAGTTGCCCCCCTCCATGCTTTCCTGTTTTTAGAGCTACTTTATCACTTTTACATAATCATGTAAGTTGATTAGAAAAATCCCCTGGTTAGCCCCCGCGCCAGTTGCTGCTCATATGCATCGAGGCGCGGCAAAGACGGTTCCAGGCTTTGAGCCAGCTTGTTTACCGCCAGTAGTACGCCAAAACGTTGCAGATAATAGGGCACTGGCTGAGGAACATGAGATGGGGTGGGACTTGCCAATCCACCATCTGGCTGTGGTATTCCCCGTGCCTGACAGCCAGCGGCAGGCAGTGTCCCGGAAGCGAATTGCCATTGTAGGGATAGAGATGCTCCGTTTGCGTCTGTTAGTGAATTAAGGGTCTTTACCTGTTGCGTCATTGCGGCACACACAGGATCAAAGTAGCTGGACCCGGAGTAGCTGGGGCTATCTATATTGCTGGAAAGGGCGACATGCCATCCCTGGCTGTTCCATGTAACATACAAAGGCATGAGTGACTCATCAAGTGTCTGACCAGTTGCATAATCCTGAGCGCTATCATCCGGGACATTGCGTGCCAGTACCCGTCCATCCATGGTCGCGAATGTCCAGAGCGAGAGAACCGGTGCGAACACATTCCATTCTCGTGTCGAAGATGAGGCCGTGTAGAAGAAGTCAGTACAGAGTAAGCGACAATCTTGATTGTTCAGCGTACAATTCCCTGGTTGAAAGGCGATACATGTCTCCTGCGAAGCTTCATTTGTGTCTAACTGAAAGCTCAGTGTTGCTCTCAAGGGTTGGCTGCTGGTAGCTGTACACCGATATCTCCGCGCCTGGTTGCTTTTACAGGAAGGATCATTTGGGGCAAGCATATAGTATTCTCCAGGCCGCACTATATCGCTTGATTGCCGGGCATCCAGTGCCGTTTGTATCGTCTGGAGCAACGTAGTTCGAGGTGTAGCTGCCAGCGTTGTCAGAGACTCCGAGAAGCTGATCACCCAGGCAGAAAGCCCAGAACTCACCTGAGCCGTCTCCCGGTCATTGCATGTATCCGCAAAATTGGGAGGGACCGAGATCATACATTGTTGTGCAAGAAAAGGGGCAGCTCGCCAACTGAGTTGGTATTGCCCTCGCGCGAAGCGCAGCGGGGGAGCGATACTTATGGCAGGCAGAGAAATCGGATGTCCATCTACAAAGAGCTGTCCCCACGGGACATCTGCTCTAATATAGAAGAGATCAGTACCAGGAACTATGGTGGCAGTCGGAACTGGCATTGGACGATGAAAGACGCCGCTAACCAGTCCACGTAGGGAAGTAGTCGTAAACACGAGAATTATAACAGATAGAATAAGTATAACATTAAGCAGAAGCAGATATTGCCTATGCTGGCGAGGTGAAAGACCCGATCTCCGAACGTGCGGCAATGGCTGAGACGAGGTAGTAGCGGTCTCTGACTCATCTAAACTAGAGATCTCAATATCAAAGTCATTATAAAATTGTTCAGATTTAGTGTTTCCCACGAGAGAACCCTCCAGGTGCATATTCTGCACTTGCAAGTATGCTTAGTCTTCCTGAAAATAGCGTAAAGACAGAAACCTGCTGTGAGTATAGCAGAAGACATAAGACAAGACAATAAACGTTTCTATCTGGGGGCGTCTGTATTTTTTTAACAACTAGACCAAATATCATAGAACTTCTCTCCCCATCTCCCCTGCCCGCTTTGTTGCTCGCTCCACGGCCTTCTCCACCAGTTTCTGAAAGCCACCTTCTTCCAGTACATTTATC
>CAVSVN010000002.1:0-11283 GCA_963731415.1 uncultured Chloroflexia bacterium | reverse complement strand
TGCGTCCAGTTTCTTCGTTTCCTCTTCGCTGATCTGCACGGTATCAGTTGAGTCAGGATTTTCTGTTTCCTCTTCACTCACCTCTACATCATCAGCAGGAACAAGTTTCGTTGTCTCCTCTTCACTCACCTCTACATTATCGGCAGGAACAAGTTTCGTTGTCTCCTCTTCGCTTTCATCTGGATCAGTTGACGGAGTAAACTCCCTGGTTTCCTCTTCATCAGCCTGAACATCGTTAACAGGAACAAGTTTCGTTGTCTCGACCTCATCAATCGTTGCTTCGAGCTTCTCTATCTCCTCCTCGCCCTCCTCAACTCCCTTTCCTGACGCATCATGCTCCTGTACTTCTGGTGCAGCCGGAGCGTTATCTACCTCAGTAGTTGTACCTGGCAAGGTATGTTCTTCTATTGAAGGTGGATCAACAGGAGGAAGATCTCTATCATCACTATCTGCTTCAGAATGCAGTGGTATATTCTCCTCATTATATGAGGCATCGGTGTCAGGAGAAACGATTCCTGGCAAGTCACTATCGTCCGGTGTGCTGCTGGACATTAAAGTTCCCTCTTAAAATATAGAAGTTTAGAACAGAGTAAATAGCGCCCCTGGCTACATCCTATTTCTACCACAGGTTATATATTAGCTTTAACACTCATAAAACGCATGACGCGGTCTGAATGTTTCACTCATAGCGCATTTTACTTCATATATATTTTTTATAGAATGCTAGATAAGATCATAGGCCTCTTACTTAACATTATAACAGCTTCATTCCCTATGGTATACAATAACACGTCGTATCGTTTATTCTGTTGATAAGACAATAGAATTTTTGCGTAATTGGTGCCCTTTGGCATACACTTCTCTCTATAAAGGTGATGCCTCTACCCATATTCTCGCCGAAGGATGCCGAAGGATAGAGATAGTAAAAAACGGAGAAGTTGCATGATTGCTCCTCAACATCAGCGCGTGATTGATCGCCTCGTCGAACTCTTCAAGGATGATCCTCGCTTTCCGGCTATGATCATTGGAGGCTCGGTAGCGAAAGGCAGGGCGCTTCCAAATTCAGATGTAGATATTCTGCTGATTGCCAGCGATGAAGAGTACGCACGGAGAGCGGCAAAAAACGATTTCTGGTATGTTAATACTGAAGTATGTGATTATCCAGATGGCTATGCAGAAGGGAAAGTTGTTGATCTGCAATTTTTGCGTGACGCCGCCGATCATGGTAGTGAGCCAGCCCGTGCCGCTTTCTTCAATGCGTTTATAGGTTATTCACACATTCCAGAATTGGAAGCCCTGCTACAACATATCCCTGTCTACCAGGATCAGGACCAACATGAGAAGCTTATTTCCTTCTATAGCCAGGTCATAGTGGCTAACTGGATGGTACGCGAGGCGGAGAAGCGGCAAGATGCTTATCTTATGACTCAGGCAGTTGCGAATATGACGCTGTACGGCAGCAGACTGATTCTGGCATTTAATCGCACTCTTTATCCTTACCATAAGTGGCTGATGTACGAACTTCGACACGCAGAAAAACAGCCTGCAAACTTTATAGAGCTGATGGAGCAATTACTGGTCCAGCCCAATAAAGGGCACGCTCAGGCATTCTGTGATTGCCTCAGTTCGTTTCACGATTGGGGCGTACCATATGATCAGCTCATTGTGCGCTTTTTACGTGATAGCGAATGGAACTGGCGAGACGGAAGAGCACCTTTGCAAGATTGGTAAACAGCATACCTTTTATTTATATAGCCCTTTTAACAAGAATTCTCTCCTTTAGGGAGAAATATTGGAAAAGGCGTAGGGGCGTCACCTTGCGTGCGCCCCCTTGCTGACGGACGGGCGTGAAGTGAGTCCGGGGCGCACGCAAGGTGCATTGACTCCAACTAATTGAAGCGAGGCAGGCGAAATTGCCGCTCGTGCAGGAAATGGAACCCGATGACGTAGGGGCGTGAGCTTGCCTCCGCCGGGTGCCGATGCAGAAGCGGGCTACCGGGCGGAGGCAAGCTCACGCCCCTACGCCTTTGGACCCAGCCCTTGTAACGTTGTATCTTTATGCCGCCTTATTCACTACCACAGATCCACTCCCGATCGTGGCCGTAATCTGTGCGCGTGGTGTTGTGCCTACAAGGTTACTACCAAATGCGTTATTGACAGAGCCAGATCCGGTTGTGGCAGCAAGTTGAAACGCTGCATTGCCCGGCAGAGTCAGATCAATATCACCGCTATTCGTCGCCAATTGATAGCTTCCTCTGCGATCAAGGGCACCTTCAAAACGAACTGAGCCACTATTGGTCTTTAAAGTCGATTGTCCGTTCAGGCTAGCTCCTCTTACAACGACATCACCGCTACTCGTGGTAGCTTTTAGTTGACCATTAACTCCAGTGACACGGATAGAGCCGCTGCCTGCCTCCATCGTCGCCTGCCCCTTTATGTTGCGGGCGGTGATATCTCCACTATCTGTATGAATGTTCACTGGCCCCTGCACATTCTCGACATCCAGGCTTCCACTGCCCGTATCTATACTGATACCACTAATGCCGCTGGCGGCAATTGAACCCGAGTTAACTGCTACCTGCACCTGGGCGTTGGCAGGTACCGTCACATCATAATCGATATCATGAAAAGCGGGATCAGATCCAATAGTGAGATGATCGCGTCCCTGAGTGTCCTGGGATTGATTATATTGTATATTTGTATCGTTGGAATCTGGTCCCAGATTGCTTCCATGCTTTCGCGCAGTTACGATGACGGAGCCTGCGCTTCCAGCATGAATATTTACATCACTTCCATGTCCATTTATGATTACTAATGGATGATCCCCAACTTGAAAGCTGCGTGTCACTGGTCCCTGATTAGTGGAATTGGCAGAAGAAAATGTTCCGTTCGACGCATAAGTGGTTGCAAAAACAACGATTAAAAGCACTATAATTGCCAGCAAAATGAGTATTAGAAGCCACTTCAAGCCTTTATGCTGCCGAAAGAGTTGCGCTAACTCCTGGCGTGCAGAGGAATGGGGACCGCTACCTGGTGGAGTGCTTCCTTGCATTGGCGCTCCCGAATTTGCATTTTGTGCGAGTGTATGACGTTCTACAAGGGGAACGGTTGGTTCTCTATCTGGCATAGCTGCATCGTTCCTTTTTTGAATGCTATGAACACGAGAGCCGATCATCGTGAATTCGGCCCCTATGAATAACACGTTTTATGGGAATGAGACGATGCAATAGCTACCCAGCAGCGCAGTGATTAACCCTTACTATGTTTGCTTAAAATATATCATTTTTTGCTGTTGCGCTTGCTCTTTTCCTATTCAATAAGATTAGAATAAAAGGATTAAAGATAAGAAAGAGGTATGCACAATGAGCAGTAATCTTGTCTGGAAAGTCACAGAGGAAAGCAAGGTTCATTTGAAAGATTATGATCCGAGCTACACTGGTGAGCATACTGATCATGCTGAGGCAAAGCAGGAATTAGAAAAGCTCAATAACGAGTTAAGTGATTTACAAGAGGCACTGGCCGCCGCTCAGCAGCAGAGCCTGTTGATGATTCTGCAAGGGATGGATACCAGCGGCAAAGATGGTACAATTCGGCATGTGCTCTCAGGGGTCAATCCACAGGGATGCCGTGTATATTCATTCAAGCAACCAACACCGGAAGAGTTAGCACACGATTTCTTGTGGCGTATTCACAAGGTGACGCCTGCAAAAGGGATGATGGGCATCTTCAATCGTTCTCAATATGAAGATGTACTTGTTGCACGTGTTCACAATCTAGTGCCAGAGGAGGTCTGGAGTCGTCGCTATAAAGAGATCAATGCCTTTGAGAAGTTGCTGGCAAACAACGGGACGATTGTGCTCAAATTCTTTCTGCACATCAGTTATGACGAACAGGAACGTCGTCTGCTAGCACGCGAACAGGACAAGGATAAAGCCTGGAAGCTATCGTCCAGCGATTGGGCTGAGCGCAAATATTGGAACGACTATCAGAATGCCTATGAGGATGCATTAAGCAAATGTAGTACAGATGAAGCTCCCTGGTATATTGTGCCTGCCAATCACAAGTGGTATAGAAACTTAGCTATTGCGCACACCCTGGTCCATACTATGAACAAGTATAAGGATGGGTGGAAGCAACAATTAGAGGCACGAGGGAAAGAGGAGTTAGAGAAGTTGAAACAAGTGAAGAGATAGCATGCATACAAGCAAACATGAGGAGTGAAGGAAAACTATGCAATATCGACGTTTAGGAAGTGCTGGTGTGCGCGTAAGTACGATCAGCCTGGGAAGCTGGCTGACATACGGCAATGCGATTGAGGAACAGATCGCCATCAATTGTATTCATAAAGCATACGAAGCGGGCATCAATTTCTTTGATACGGCGAACGTCTACAATCGTGGCGAGGCAGAGAAGGTGGTGGGGCGAGCCTTGAGCGACTTTCCACGTTCATCTTTTGTGCTGGCAACCAAAGTCTATTTTCCGATGGGTGATGGCCCGAATGATCATGGCCTCTCGCGCAAGCATATCATGGAGCAGTGTCACGCCAGCCTGCGCCGCCTCAATACCGACTATATCGATCTGTACCAGTGCCACCGTTATGACTATGATACGCCCCTGGAGGAAGTTCTGCGTGCACTCGACGATCTCGTGACACAGGGAAAAGTGCTCTATACAGGTGTATCGGAATGGTCGGCGGCTCAGATCAGTGATGCGGTTCATACCGCACGCGAACTGAACCTGGATAAGATTGTATCCAACCAGCCAATCTATAATATGCTCACACGCTATATTGAGCGCGAGGTTATTCCTTTGTGCACACGGGAGGGTATTGGGCAGGTTGTCTTCTCTCCATTGGCACAGGGAGTTCTCACGGGCAAGTACAAGCCTGGTCAACAACCACAACAGGGCACACGGGCCGCCAATTCAGAGGTCAATAATTTCATGGGTGGCAATCTTATGAGCGACAAAACGTTGACGGCAGTACAACAACTTCAGAGCCTCGCCCAGCAGAGCGATTATACGCTCTCACAATTAGCGCTGGCCTGGATTCTACGTCAGCCAGACGTTAGCTCTGCAATTATCGGTGCTTCACGACCAGAACAGATTGAGGAGAATATCAAGGCCAGCGAAATTTCGCTCTCCCAGGACATCCTCGCCTCAATCGACGAAATTCTTGCCGATGTAGTCTCATACGAGAAGACGAGGGGCTAATAATAGGCACGATGGACATGATAATGCGGTTGAACTATTAAAATCAGATATTCCAAGGTAGGGACCAGATTTATCGCGTCCATCCGCCTGCTCCATTTATGGAGGAAGGTAGCCGCCCACGATATCCAGATTTATTTATTCAACCGCATGATCGCGCCTGCACCCATGCATAGAGCTAACCTGCATGCAACAACAATCCAACTCCTACACCAGCAAGCGTACCAACAGTAACAATCACAAGAAATTCAATGCCAGCACGCAATGGTCCCTGGCGTGTATAGCGAGCCTTGATGGTTCCAAGGGTCAAAGCTGTCAGAGCTGTTAGTCCATAGGCCCACCATTGAAGAAAGGGCAGTGAGAATATCACCGGCAGAGCAGGAATAAGACCTCCAATTAAAAAGGAAATACCTACCTGCACCCCCTGCTGAAGAGGGCGAATCTCTGTTTCTTCAACCACCCCCAACTCATCATGAATCATCGCCTGGTGCCAACGCTCACGGTTAGCCGTAAGGTGATCAACGACCTGGTGCAATAGAGGATCTCGAAAACCCTTCTTATGATAGATAGCTCGTAGTTCCGCGCGTTCCTCATCTGGCTCATGTTCAACTTCATAGCGCTCAGTCGCAATGCGTTGCTCCAGAATTTGTTGTGCCGTTCGTGCAGATAGAAAACCGCCCAGGGTCATCGAAATACCCCCGGCCAGCACTTCACCAAGCACAACCAGGAGCAAGTGGCCTGGGGCAACCTGGCTTACAGCCATAATAAATACCAGTGTTGTCACCAGGCCATCATTAAGGCCAAACACAATTTCGCGCAGCCAATCACCCCCATGAGGATGCTTTTCGTTGATCTGCTCTATCGACACCAGATCCTCCTTAAAATAAATGCAATTTATTATACTACGGAAGTGATGTCGCGAAGGGTGTCAAATAATTGACCAGAGTTCTATCTGATGACATAAGGAGATAGCCCTACTATCCATCTTCGAATCAAAGGACGAAGCAGTGGCATCAACAGTTTTATAGGTGCAGGAGGAACATTATATTGCACAACATCGTGAATAATCTCATCAAATGAATGACGCTGGTAATGCAAAAGGCGCTCACTATCCTCTGTATCAAGCCAATCGGTACAATATGGATCGTGACCAAAGGCATTTTCAGGTAGCATTCCGATTCCCATCGCATCTAGCATACGACCCAGGTAATCGCGATAGCGTACCTGGCAGGTAGGACCACCACCAATAAGCCAGACTTTGCCCCAGATTTCAGTAGACGCAACGCCATTTGCAATTGCCAGACCAGCATCATAGGTATGGAGCATCTCAAAACGCGTATCAAGGGGTATTCTGTACATAATAGGATGCGGACGACGGGGAGCAAGTGGAGGAACATCGGCAAAGCGGTAGATAGACCAGACGAGGCTCGAATTTCTCACTCGTGCCTCGCAATACAACTTATGTTTTGTATATTCATCGGTCATCTGTACCGGATCAGTCACCTTACGAGGCGGCGGCTGATTCTGTGTGAAACCAAATACGTCCAGGCTTGAGGCGAACAAGATTTTGGCAGTTGAGATTGCTGCTGGGCAGCCTCCAAAATGTAACGTGTACCATCCATATTTACCTGACGCGCCATCTCCAGATCCTCTTCGATGTATGGAGGAATAATATATCCAAGGTGTACAATAACTTCCTGGTCCTGCACTGCCGTAGCTACCTCCCTGGAGCAACGCAGATCTCCCCAGATTACTTCGACCTTGCCTTCAACCTGCCGCGCCTTCTTCTCTGTCTGTCGATCCTTCTTATCGAAACAGCGGACGGTATGACCCTGCCGGAGCAGCTCCTGGAGGGCGCTAAAACCAATATTACCAAAGGCTCCTGTCAGCAATACCTTCACATCCTTGTTCCTTAGTCATTGCTATTCGATTACGTCAATTGAGCTGAGATAAGTAAGTGCATCATCAACAGCTTCAGAAGATAGATTAAGCTGAGCCTTAATCTGCTCGATGTTACGCTCTCCATTGACCATCGCAAATACTGTACGCAGAACGAGACGTTGTTTCGACGTGTAGCCATTCATTAGATAGGGTTCCAGCGCTCCTACCGCTCTAGGAATATATGAAACAGGAAAAGACTGGGCAGAATTGGTATCTGGTGCCTGCAAACTCCGAGTGTTTTGTTGCCTCATCGACCTGAAAGTCTGATCAATATTGGAATCAATACGCATCTGCCACTGTGTCTTTGTACTCAGCAACATATATGCCTCCTGATCCTTGTACAGTATTACACCATCCTGAGACTGGATCTGACAACCAATAATCGTTCTTTTCCTGACAAATATATATCCATGACATGGCCCCCTGATGTCTGGAATATCGACCGTCGTATAGAGTATCGCCGACTGGTCTTGCAGAAAATTGATAAGTGTTTGTAGATCAAGATGATAAGTTTTATCCGAGGGCATAATACATCACCTTATCCATCCAATACAGATAGAGATCATAAATCTATCCTCCAAAAGGTGCAGAAAGACGTAAAATCGTACCTTATCTTCCTGCATGAGCAAAAAATGCTCGTCTTTTAGCATACTAGCAGTCACCGATAGTTCTTGTAAAGTCATCCCTGAGCTATTCTAACATAAGAAACAGCATAAAATACATATAAAAAATATTAAAGTTTCACAAGATTAACCTCTGCTGCCCCTTATTGTCTCACTAATTGGATGATTGCTTCACATTACAATAATCACCTGCGCCTGGCCCCATCCTTGCAAATGAAAACGATCACAATGCTAGAGCAAGTAATGCCTATTCACTTTCCTTCCATGTGTCATACAATAGAGGCAACGCGTTCTTTATCAAGACGTGGGTATTATAGGCATTATGCCACTGAATGAGGACCAGGCCGAAGATGGTCATGGACCTGCTGGAAGGATTAAAATAATGTTTCTTTCTCCTCAACAAATGCGCTGGTGCGGCTGGTTGTTATTCATTGGTGCACTACTCTCAATTCTCATCCTGCTGGTTGAATTTACCGTTTCTGCACCACTCCTTCTCACCGCAAGCATAAGCCTGCTAGCCGGACTGCTCGTCCTGATAGGTCTGCCTGGTACCTACGTCAAGCAGCGCGACCTGGTGGGCATATTGGGCACCATTGGTTTTTTTATACTCTGGCTTACCTGGCTGATAACAACGCTGGGAGTCAACGTAGAAGAGATTGTTATCGCCACAACCACCGCTCATCCAACCGCACAATCGGTCCCCCCCGTGCTCGTCAATATCCTTAACCTTACTGATCTCGTAATGTTGATCGGGGCATTGCTCTATGGAGTGCAGACTATGCGAGCACGCCTCTTTCCCACTTCCGTTGGCTGGCTGCTAATTTCCACTGTTGTTGCTATGACCCTGGCTCTTTTCTTAGGAAGTGCACTTGCCCAACTTCTCTATATCGTTGGTGAACTGCTCATGCAGAGTGGCTTTGCACGTCTGGGCTATGCACTTGCTCGCTGGCATGATGACGATATCGAGCCTGAACTGGTTGAGTCTGAGCAGATCATCACCACGAGCGATCTACAGCAATAACCGCAAACTATTGATGTACAGGAAAAACAGATGGAACTTCTTCAGGTGTTCAACGTATAAAAATTGTAATCATTGTTTGAAAAGATAGAGAAAGAGGTATGTATGATTCTCCATCTTGGAGAGCGTGTCTATTGGGGCGCACCAGAAGTCATCTACCTGGAAGGAACTATTACCGCACTGGACGAGCAGGCGCAGACGGTCATAGTGCATATTGATCGGGCCACACTCCATTCAGCACATCTGATCGGTACAGATGTGCCTTTCGCCGCCGATGGTATTAAACCATTAACAGGAGATAGCCCGCCCGGCACTACCAGCGAACGTAGTATAGAACAAGCAACAGCACCAGAAATGAGTGATGAAGAGAAAATTCGCAGTGCCGCTGCGGTCGCCGTTCATCAACAATACGGCTATACACTCGATAGCACTACAGAAACTACACTGATCGAACAGGTTGCTCAGACGATTAATAGCGATCCGGCGATGCGTCGGCAAATTATCACATCAATGAATGAAATTTTGCGGCGAGAATTCTAAATACAATGGAGTAAAAACATTATGAACTGTAGAGTCTGTGGAGTACCCCTGCAACGAGGAGCACGCTTCTGTCCAAATTGTGGCACAACTACTAATGAGCCTTATCAGGGAAACAATGCAGGAGCATCGCCCTCTCCTGCACAGTCAGCATCGACAGATGATACTGCACGCGTCCTGCCACAACACCCGACACTTCCACCAGCCTACGGTTCACAGCAAACAGTACCACCCTGGGCACCAACACAGCCAGCTGGACCACCTCAGCCACCCCCCCAATGGATACCTCCCCACCCAGGAGTCCCAGGCTGAAGCACCTATGTCACCTTTTCAGCCACCTGCCCCGTTACCATATTATCAAAATAATACTTCAGATAGAGGAGCAAATATGCCTCCAACTGCCGATAGTAGACGGGGAATGCGTCCAAGGCGCGATCGTAACCGGGCGGGATGCGCAGTAGGTTGTTTAACTGTATTAGTCATCTTGCTTCTTGTAGTAGGTGCTAGCTGGGTCTTCTTGCTTCGTCCCTACCTGCACAACATGGCGGAGACACAGATTAATAACGCCCTTTCCGCAGGCGTGCAACAAATTCCAACTACGCTGCCTACACTTCCAGCAGGAACAACAATTCCTCCGATTCCGATAACCGACAATGCAATCAATAATCTGTTCGTGCTGAGCCTGGCACCAAACGATCCCATTAAAAATCCTGCAACACAGATTACACCTGATGGGATGAATATTAGCTTCCAGACATACGGTCTGAGTAATGCAATCTCAATGAAACCAGCAGCACAGAACGGCCAGCTGGTGGCAACGAATGTCGGAATTAGTGGACCTTTCTCTCTAATTATGTCGCCCGATGAGCTGAAGCCACTTCTGGATAAATACCTGGTCCAGGCACAAAACCGCATCAAGTACTCGATTCAAAACGTGCAACTCAAAGATCATGAGATGGATCTAACGCTGAAGGCTGCATAAACGTAGAGACGTAATTTAATCGTCTTTTCTTGTGAAAAGACGATTACGCTTGCGAGGTCTCCTGCGTATACCAACAACGACTATGGGCACGATGCAAAGCAGAACGGCAGAGGCATCAAGAATACCATGACTGCCCGCTTGCTGTGTTGTAGAAGGGGTACTGGCCTGTTGATGAATATTGGCAAAAACGGAGGAGACGTTGGGCAACAACCCATCGTTATCCTCTCCAAGAGGCCAGTAGACCAGCGCAGCACGCCCGATAATATTCTTGCGTGGCAGGAAACCCCAGTCGCGCAGAGTCCGAACTGTTCGCACGATTATCGCCCATCACAAAATAGTCATTGGGCGGCACTACCTCATTCTCGATGGTCTTACTTGCAAATGGATTTCCCTGGTTGGCTGGATTAACGAAGGTATCTTTCAACGTTACACCATCCACAATCACAGTTGTGTTGTGAATAGTAATTACATCGCCTGGCAAGCCGATAATGCGCTTCACATAATCTAGCGATGGTTGAGGAGGGGCAACGAAGACAACGATATCACCACGAGCGGGTGCATGAAAGAGGTAGGTCCATTTATCCACCATCAGGCGTTCCTGATCGTGAAAATTCGGTTCCATACTATGGCCATCGACATCAAAATTCTGTACCGCCAGATTGATGACCAGAAACATGAGAAGCGTCAGTACAATAGTCTCTATCACTTCTCGCACGAGGCGGTAGCGCTTCTCAAAATTCAGCTCGGCTTCGACTTCAGCATTCATGCATGTTCCCCCGAAATGTATTTCATCTTTCAAATTCAATGAACCTTGATAAAGCATGATCAACCATCTGCACGTTTTCGCCAGATGGAAGTAACCTTCTTACTGCGTTTCACACGTGTGCCAACCACCACCACAGGTAATATGCAGAACAGTATGCTGCTGGCCGTAAGGATGCCGTGGATATTCAGAGCTGGCCGCGCAGGGACGC
>CAVSVN010000001.1:0-571913 GCA_963731415.1 uncultured Chloroflexia bacterium | reverse complement strand
TGTGCCTGTTCTTGACTTTTCAGTTAGCTGCTCCGCGTATTTTATACAATCTGGCAGTTCTCTTCTTCAGAAGAAATATTTGTTGCCGTCTGTACGTAATATTGCATGTATTTCTGGATCAGTACGAGCCCAACTCATCGGCAGCAGTGTTGGTTCAGTAAAACCTTTGAGATGCTCACGCCAAATTCCTCTGCTTGCACTATGTTCCGGGATTGCAACCAGGCGATATAGTTCCTATATAATGGACTATCAGCAGGCTGCCACCTTGTCCTTGGCACCAACCCGCATAAAAGATAAAAAGTTCTTTTAAAAGGATGGCGACAGACCATTCCATCTAGAAGAATATGATGAAAGCTCCAGATAAATTGATAGGTGCGGTCAGCTAAATGGACCAATTGCTGACGCATTAAGGGTGCTCGTCCAAGCTCAAAACCACGCGCTTGATCAAGTCTCTAGAAAAGAACCCACCTGTAGCTCCTGGTGGGCTGGAGATATATTTCGCAAATCATAATGTTGCCAGGAAAGTGTCTGCCGTTGCGACCTGCAAAGGCTCAGGCAGCCCTTCCCAAATAAAAATAGTGCGTAGAATAGCATATCGATCAACTAACTGTTGCCAGGCCTGTTCAAAAGCAAAGATATTTAGATCTCCTCGTATTATCCAGCTTAGCTGTTCAAAATATACACCGAGTCGGTGCATAGAGCGTATGAAAAAGCATACCCTGCTGCATTCAAGAAGGATAGATATCCTCTACATTTTTCATTATCATGATGGAGTCCTTCAGCTCTATCTTTTTCCTCAATAGTCATTAATAATTTGTTTAGCGTCTGTTCATTCAATTTCACTAGTGAAAGAGCATTGGCAGAAAGATTTCTTTTTGTTAACAATAGCTGAATACTGTATTTTACATTCGATGGCGTATATTCTATGTTTTCGACAAGATCAGCAATAGTATGATATTGAAAGAGTTGTTGAGGGGTAAGAGACAACCCATTCGATACGTTCGTGTGACTACTGGATACTAACAATTAAATCTCCAGCCAGTTCAAAAAAATCATCATAGATACCAACACGATCTATATGCAAAACCTCAGCCAGGACTGCAGCTAACTGCTTTTCTAACTCTGTACGCGGTGCTACATAGTCATGAGATCTTTGCTGTTGCTCATGTGGATCTGGTAGAGCGCCGCCGATCCAATTTACCGTTGGGAGTCAACGGAAACCCAGTACCAGTACGACAACAGCTGAAGGCACGATCTGGGTAATTGTTGTTAAAAACAGGCGCATCTGAGTAGTGCTGATCTCTTTTCCCTCATGCCCCACCATATACGCCACAAGTTTTCGTTTGTTTCCTCCATAGTTTTCGCACGTCCACAATACACTTTTGAACCGCCTCATGCCGCTGGAGCGCTCCCTTCGATTTCTGCTGGCTCAATGCGATAACCTCGTAGCTTTACCTGCTAATAGACGCGGCCTAGAATTCCAGGGTGCCATCCGATCTATAGCGCGCAAAATCGCCTGTACGATAGAGTCGCTCACCTGGTACTTGTGCAAAAGGATGTGGAATAAACTTTTCAGCGGTCAAATCAGGCCGATTTAAATATCCTGGATAGCCCTGCTCCTCCAATATATAACTCTCCAGGCACACAAACAGGTTGGAGTTGGAGATGATAATCTAAAATATATGTTTGTATATTAGCAATAGGCCGCCCGATAGGTATGTTAGAAACACTATGGGTCCGGGTGGACCTCGTGAAAGTCGCATCAGCAGCAGCTGATGAGCCATATGAA
Source organism: uncultured Chloroflexia bacterium (assembly GCA_963731415.1). Classification (GTDB taxonomy): domain Bacteria; phylum Chloroflexota; class Ktedonobacteria; order Ktedonobacterales; family Ktedonobacteraceae; genus JACDAE01. The sequence continues at coordinate 570,124 of CAVSVN010000001.1, read as the reverse complement.
ATTCAACAGGGTGCAATGCGGAAGACGGGTAAATATCTGATCTACAAGGTCGGCGGTGAGTGTTTCACCACTGACAATGCATACCCTTTAATAGAGGAAGTTGGCGCTCCAGGTAATCGGATATCTCTAAAATCACCTGTAATAATGATGGCACAAGTACAATGCGAGAGATATATTGCTGAGCAAGTGTTTCTATCAAACAATGGGGTCATTTACGATGCTGTTCAGGATAAGCAAGTCGCACCCTGAAGTAAGGGACCCCATACTTCCCACACTGCATCTACAAAGTTAAGCGATGTCTTCTGGCAGCATACTTCTCCTGATTTTAATGGATAAGCATGCCACATCCAGGCCAGGCGATTGATCGTTCACCATGTACCCATCACACCTTTCGGTCGTACGGTCGAGCCTGAGGTATAAAGCACATACATAAGATTGCTACTGGAAGTAACTGATATCGGCCTAGTTGATGGTTCCTGAGCAACTACCTGAACAATAACATCCAGGTACAGGATCTTTGCATCACAGTGGGACAAAATATCTATAAGATACGTCTGACTGAGCAGAATGGGAATCTTAGAAATCCTCAATGATGAAGGCCGTCGTTCCTGCGGATAAGCCGGATCAGGTCGGCGCGTCGGCCCCTCCGCTTTCGACGCCGCCAACAGCCCGATTACCAACTCTGGCGACCGCTCCAGACAACGGACACCACCTCCGGTCCTACCTGGTGGCCCAGTTGCGCAACCAGGTTGGCCTTCTCCTCTAATTGCCCATAACTGATCTGCTGCTCCCTGCCCAAACCTATCACTACCACATCCGGCGTCTGCCTGACCTGCTGCTCGAAGGTGCGAGGATCTGATCCCGCTGCTTCATACTCACAATGGGTCGCATTCCACCGCTCTATCTGCTCCATCTGCTCCTCCATCGGCAGTAAACAGCACGCAGTGTGTTTCTGCTGAGGTGCCTTGACCATCTGCTCACACACGCTCACATAGTACGCTCCTATCCGCTTCACCTGCTCCTCGCTCAGACGACTCCGCTCATAATCGAGCCGCACTTGCAACTGCTCGTTTTCTCAGGGATTCCAGGCTAAAGTTCGTCACCAATGCAAAGTTGGTCTCCTGTTTCGTACGCCTGACTCCCGTCACCCTCGCACTCTTCCCTCCTGCACCAGGCACTGATTGACATTGAAAGTGCACGTAGTTAAATGCCGTCTCAAAGAGCACCTCCCGACCCGCCACGTGCTGGATTTGGGCCAGAGGATAGCGTCGATAGGGGTGCTGCTCCTGCTCACGGGCAAAGGTAGTGGATCAACTCATCCATCGGTGTTCTCCACGAACGAGCCGATAGGGGACGGTATTGAGGAAGGCTGCAAGGACCTGCTCACCTCCTGCTACCTCCAAACGCCCATTGACAATCACTCCTGTGAGGAACATCATCTTGCCCACTGAGCATCCCCAACACTTTGAGATGAGCCGTAAGCAACACACTTTTCAATGGGACCGCCATCCCCTGAGCCACGTGGCTTGAGGGAAGCAGTGCAGGAAGACAGCAATGGGCACCTCATAGAAGGCAATACCCACTTGCTCAGAAGAAGCTGGCAACTCCCCTAAGGCGATCGGGTGTGGCTGATCCTTGACCTGCTTGCGCGATCTTCCTATTTCGGGCATGTGCACGTGCCAGCACCTGCTGCTCCTGAGCAACATACTCCCGGAAGCTGGGGGATCAGTACCTCTTTGCGGATCGGCTCGTCACGGATCACCCGCCAATACTCCTGGAACATTTCCGTGAGCAGGAGCGACACTCCAGCCATCTAAGATCGCGTGATGAAAACTCAAGGTGGAATTGAAAGCTCAGTGCGCGGATTCACCTTCTCCAGCACGCGAAATAAAGGAGCCTGCTCCCAGTCCAGGACCCGGTGCCGCTCTTCGCTGCAGGCTAACCTGCAACCAGCGTTCCTGCTCTTTCACCCTCCTGACCTCCTCCTGTATCTCAAGGCAAGGCTGTACCTGGCGGTGCACCAGTTGCAGGGGTTCTTCAAACGTATGCAAGTCAAATGAGGTGCGCAAGAGCGGATGCCGCTGGATCACTATCTGTAACGCTTGAGCTAACGCCTCCTGGTAAAGATAGTATGTAAATGGTAACTAAAGACATCGTGATACGCGCTGGTCTCACGGTTATAAATGCTGTCGGTGCTTCACTCCGGCCTGTAAGCGCGCGTCAGCGGATCAGCATACTGCCACATCCTGGGAGGCAGACGATCACGCTCCTGTGGCGAAAGCAGAGCAAAGGGTTGGCTCACCAACTCCTCTTGCTCGCTCTCCTTCCCCTTGCGCAGGTGCTGTGCTAACGCGGCAATGGTGGATGCCTGAAACATTTGAGAAAGGGGAAAAGTAAGTCCTGATTCACGAGCCATGCGAAAGGATCTGGATACTGCGGATCGATTCGCCGCCCAGAGCGAAGAAATCATCATAAATGCCCACAGGCTCGACCCCAAGCACACGACTCCAGATCGTCGCCAGCATCTCTTCCAGAGGGGTGCGTGGAGCCACAAAGTGGTGTGTTGTCTCCCGCTGATCTGGGGGGAAGGGACAAACGCAGGTCCACCTTGCCGTTGGGGGTTCGGCAAGCGCTCCAAGGGCATGAAGAGAGCAGGTACCATGTAGTCGGAGAGCCACTCGACGGAGGAAGCGACGCAGTTGCTCAATCGAGCCATCTTGCTCCTTGAAGGCCCACGACATAGGCAACCAGTTGCGCCGGGTGAGAAGATCCTCCGACAAGAGGACCACAGCATCCTGCAATTGTGGGTGGCTCTTGAGGGCAGCTTCGATCTCACCCAACTCAATACGATATCCGCGTAGCTTCACCTGTTAGTCGACGCAACTAAAACTCCAAAGTCCCATCGGCGTGATAGCGTCCCAGATCGCCTGTACGATAGAGCCGCTCCCCCTCTCGCCCACTCCAAGCATCGGAGACAAGCGCGGTCAGATCGGCACGCTGATGATAGCCACGTGCTCCGGTCCGCCCGCCAGATGATCTCCCCAATCATGCCAGGAGCCACGCATCAGCTGTGGGGGTTGAGGATCTCAATACGCGTATTGGCAATGGGGCGACCGATAAGAAGACGAGTTGTGCGAGAGAGCAAGCAATCCCGACTGATGACATGATGGCCGCTTCCGTTGGACCGTACAGGTTGTGCAGTTGGACACCCGGCAAGGTGTGCAAGCAACGTCGCATCGTCTGCATGCTGAGAACTTCTCCGCTGCACAGCAGCAGACGCAGCGAGGTGCAGCAGCAGGCCAAGGGTTCCTGTAAGAAGATGGTGAGCATGGGAGGGACGAAATGTAGGGTGGTGATCTGCTTTTTGATGATGACTGAATAAGATGGTCGCTCCTGATGGCCTCCTGGACGAGCCATGGCCCCAGGCAAGCTCCACTGAGTCAGGCCAGAAGAAACTCCCACACCGAGACATCAAAGGCGTCAGTGTTTGTAAAGACGCGATCCTGAGGGGTGAGAGCGTATTGCTCTTGCATCCACAGTAAGCGATTGCAGATGCGGCCTGGGTGGTAAGCACGCCTTTGGGCTGTCCGGTCGAGCCGGAGGTATAGATCAGGTATGCAGGATGCAGTGGAAGGAGGCCCGACAGGGAGATTGCGCTCCATGTTCCTCTTCCCAGCTTCATGGACACGGTCAAGCAGGAGGAAGGTACATCGTCGGGAGGATAAGGGAGGAGCAAGCAGACCTCTGTTGGGCAAGGACGATGGAGAGGTGGCAGCATCTTGAAGGATGGAGGCGAGGCGTTGGGAGGGGAAGAAAGTACTCAGAATTTAAGAGTTCCCCAGGCTTTTGAGGATAGCGAGCAAGCGACAGAGAGCAGGTCGAACGGAACGCTGGGCAAAGAGTCCGACAGGGACCTCGGGAGCAACGCCGAGGTGGAGGCGCATTGCCAGGTGGTTGCTGGCACGATTGAGTTGTTGATAGTTTTCAAGGTGTGGGTGCGTCGCGGACAGCCGGAGCCAGGAAAGCGTTGGACCTGAGCCTCAATCAAGGTGGGCAGGGTGCTGGCCACGGGGTGCGGGGATGGGTCGGCGTCCAACGCTCTATTTGAACCTCCTCCTGTGCTGTGAGCAGAGGTAAATGCTCTAGTGGTTGCTCCTGATTTGTAACGATGCTGGCGAGGAGCAGATGGAAATGCTCTGCCAGGCGACTAATTGTCGAGGGGAGGAACAGATCACAACTATATTCAAAGAAACCTTTAAGCCCCACTGATGGCTGTTGAAGCTTGACATATGATAACGCAAATTTTGCGGTCTGGCTTTATTAATCTAAATTGTTTAAATGACAAATGGTCACAGGTGTAATGTTTCTAGTGTATTTTGCTGGTATAAAAAACATCACTTGAAATAGAGGTGCTTTTAAATTCACATTAGCATTCAGTTGTGAATGGCTTTTACGAGTTTTCTCTTTGAAGGGGAATTCTTCATGTGCATAATCCTCTTTTGCGTTCTTACAAACGTGTGCAAGCAATTCTCTCACTGTCAGTTTACAGGGTGAGTTGTGTACGCACTACTAATGTATTGATAAACAGTCCGATCAAATGTTCTAATTCTTTACGGTTTCTTCCTCCGGTGGATGCCTATTGATATCTTCCTGATTACTAAATTGATGCAGGAGTATGGAAAATACATAATAGAAGCATGCCATTGGTAGATCTGTTATTAGAAATACGTTACCGGACCTTCGCAAAGCGTGAATTGACTTTCAAGGACCGAATTCTGGAGGCTGCACCTTTATCACTACGTAAGGTGAGAAAGCGGATAATCAGTGCTTAAAGCAGTTGGGTAGGCATATCGGTAAGCTTATTTTGCCAGTTAATGGAGGAGATTTTCCGCGCCTCTTTCCTTTGTAACCATTGACGTTGCCAGACAGCATAATCGGCATATTAAATCATCAATTCTGGTAGTAGTGTAAATTGTGTTCCGTTGACAAGAGAGTGATACAGCGTTGTTCTTCTGGTTGGTAGTTAAAAAGATATCGGAGGACCGGCCAGTGAAAGATGCTATGGTGTACTGCTAGAGAATGACAACATGTTCATCCGTATTCAGTGTTAATAAACAGGCGCGTAGCAACGAGGTTATTGTAAAGATTAAAAGGTTGCTGTAAAAATGATTGTGTTATCTCTTTGATTGTATCATCTTGCTCTTGTCCTTTTGCCGTTTCCAATATCTGGTGAGTAAATGGAAGATGCATGGTTTCTTGAATATACTGCATGACTTGTCCATCTACTATGCCAATAGATGTACGCAATATCTCGTGGCGCTGAACAAGCATATCCATTTCTCCTGGAGAAAGTGTATTGTAAGCGGCCCTGAAAGACGAAAAGCGATACATTCAGTTGTTGGAGTTTGTCAGGGTTACTAATTCAATCAGGAACAGATACGTTCTTGAGCAAATGATGCCGGGAAGATGCAATATACTCCTTGAGGAGAGAATTATTCTGCTCATGAAGAGAGAGGCGATGTTTATGAGTTTCTGACATCTGATACTCCTTATAAGCTGTAATGCAAACTATATAGGTTTGCAACCCATGTTCCTCTGCTATGGCCTGGCAATCTCTTGAGGAAGAGTATGACGTTACACGCTCTACCTCATGTACCATAACCAGTTGTTCACAGAAATGGTAAAGGCTGCTCCTCCCACCTCTCTCACAACGGAATGAGATCGTTGCGCAGTTAGCTCTATACCTTGTGGATAGTGGTTTTTGCCACGAAGGATAATAACGTCTTTGAGTCGACCAGTAACAAACAACTCATTCTTATAGAAGAAGCCGAGGTCGGCGGTTCGTAAGAAAGCTTTCTCTTTATGTTTCGCAACCTGTACCTGGAAAACCGCTCTCGTTTCATCGGGGTGCCGCTAATATCCCTCGCTACACTGGAACCGGAAACCAGGATTTCGCCGACATGCCCTTCTTCGCACATTATGGGAGATAGGATCAACAATTTCAATACATTGTCCATCACCAGCGTGACCAGAACTGACGAGCAAAGAAGCATGTAGGCCCGGTTCGGCGTCCGCAATCGCCAGATTGTGTTCTAATACATTAGTGGAGAAAGCCTGTACGATGGGTGGCTCCTCAATTTTACCACCTGAGACAATGAACGTCGTCTCAGCCAGACCATAACAAGGAAAGAATACCTGGGAACGAAGCCGCATAGAGCGAGCACAGAAGCAAAACGTTCCAGTGTTGCTGCTCGGACAGGCTCTGCACCATATATCTGCTAAGGATGCACTTCTTCCAATGCTACAAGATGCCCGTTGCCGCTCAACGTTTCCAGGTCTATGTCAGCAACACAAAGTACTTTTACGTAATTTAGTGTGAGTGTTCCTTCGATGTGAACTGTGCCGGTACGCTGATCAAAGTTGGCCTGGCTGAGGCGCGTAGTATTTTTATCAACTCTTACTCCCAGGTCAGTGCCACCGCGCGTATCTGTGAATTTGATAAAAACATAGCCCATATCTTCGACACGTTTCCTGAATTCCTCGAGCGATGGTTTCGGTCCACCTACAGCCACAGGATGCTTTCCTGTTGAAAGGCGTTGTACAAGTTCGTTCATGACAACAACAATTCTCCTTTTCTTTTCAGCGCTCTAGCAAAAATAGTATTTTAATGAGAAGATCACCAAACTAGAACCGTGTGGGTCTTATCCCTTTGTCTCACTATGCTCTTTTGTAAACTCACTTGCCTGTGTTCGTTGTGGTGTGGATGCTTCATAGGCGTAACGCAAATCTTCAGGAATCTCAAACTGCAATGTTTTCTTACAAAATGTTTGCCACTCAGGAGTTACCGTATCAAAGAGTATCGCTTTATCTGGAATGATAGGACTTTTAACAACTGTAAAATTGTCCCAAAGATAGACGATATCGTCATCAGAGAGAAGGGCTTGCTGTTCTTCGTTCTTCTCTACCCAATCAGTAAATTGCCTCATAGCTTTCAAATGGTACGCTTTGCAATATCTTTTCATGGAGATATTCCACCTGAATCTTTTTTATAACGAAACACAACATTTATAATTCATTCAACGATCCTAGGAATGTGGCTGCCCTGTGAGCTCCTGCATCTGTTTACGCAGACTTAGAGGGCGCATGTCAGTCCAGACTTCTTTAATATACGCCAGGCATTAGGACTTGAGCCCACTCTTACCCGCATCGCGCCAGCCGAGAGGATTTTCGCGATCAGCGGGCCAGATCGAATATTGCTCTTCGTGGTTAACAACCACCTTATAAATTATTTTGTTTTCCTCTTCTTCGTTTGGCATTTTTGCATCTCCTTTTATCAAGTATTTGCTATATCATTCAGTGTAGCCAACTCTCTGACTGAATGTCTCCCCCCAAAAGAAGGGTGGCATTCCATCTCTTTGGGAGGAACAGTAACTCGGCGTATTCCCTCATCAATTGCCTTAAGAATGGGACATAGCTGGTTTGATCTTCCCCCGAATTTGTGGAGTAGTGCTAATAGTGGCTCACTTAAATTGAGGATGAGCCCTAATAGTGAGCCACTTGAGGGAACCTTTAATAAACGAAAAGTGGATTCCTCACATTTGGGGGATAGTGCCTGTTTGCTCATAACCACGAGAGAACTGGATGAGAGCAGAAGAAGTAAAAAGCACCTAACCAGAGAATATAAAATACGAGTGACTACACAGCATGAAGAACTTTCACGCGTAACAGGTCGAGATGAGCACGACCGAACATTTGGCGCTTGAGAAATTTGAGGCGGTTGACATGTCCCTCTGTGATCCCATTACTCCAGGGCAAGGAGAATGCCGCACGAACAGCGGCATAATCTCGACGAATCCCATTGACAAAGCTACTCAGTTCGGTCACATGGCAGGCTTTGGCTCGCGTGAGCCAGGAGTCCAAGGCCTCTGCTTGGCGTTCTTTGAGCATCGTGACAAATTCCTGACTCAAGAGATAGACCGTGCGCAGATCCTCGTTGATTCATCTGCGTTATCTGTTGCTGTTGCATCTTCCGTGAGTTTCGAAGGGGCAAGATCATCAGGAATGCGGCACCGCGCGAGGAAAGACGCCGTTTTCTGGGCTTGGGAGCCAGACGCTGTTTGCGTGGTGATCCTTGCCGCGCGTTGGGAGGCAGTTCTGTTCGCCATTCCCCAAGTAAACGCCTGAGCAAGGATGCTACCAGTGTAGCCACGCTCCTTGATCTCACGAAAAGAGACGTGAGCCTGAATGCTCTCCAGCACTCCAGTGTTCACGCAGATACGCCAGATACGCGTCTAATTTGCTCTTCCCTTTAGGACGTACCCCAGTGCCTGGAGCGCGTTCTGGAAAGCCTTCGCGGAAAGATAGCGATGCACGATACGCCGACTGATGTGCATTTCACGGGCGATAGCTCGTTGTCCCATTCCCGTTGGTGGAGGGCGAGAATGTGCTCATAGCGTGCATATCGCTTGTCTCGGCTGATCTTCTTCTTGCGCTCCGCAGAAGTCAAGGAAGAAAGCTCGATCTCCTGCTCTGTGCAGGCGTTTCTGCCCCAACGTGGGCCTCGGGCCGATGGTTCTCTCATCGGATAAACTGGATCCTTCGGCATCACTCATCACAGGGCTTGTCTCAGAAGCTAGAGAAGCTCTGAGGCTCTGATTCTCTGATGAGTCCTTCTTTGAGTGGGATATCCTCAATCTCTGGTAAACAGGTGCGCTTGCGATCCAGGAACTGTTGAAGATGATCTCGCAGATTTTGGACGAGGTGGTACCGATCCGCAACCTGAGCGGCATGAGGCAAGACCTAGCTCACGGCATCGGCAAAGGCACTGGCCCGATCCCGGGTAACCACCTCAATTTCTGGATGCGTGCAGAGCCAGGGCTTGACCGCTTCGGCGGTGCGATCAGGCAAGAGATCAAGGGGCTTCCTGTCTCGACGTTGATCAGAATCGTTCCGTAGGTGTCTCCACGTCTCATCGCAAAGTCATCTATTCCCAGCACGCGTAACATCCGCTTTGGGGGGTCTTCGATCGTACGCAGGTAGCGCAGCAGGGTTGGTGCCTTCACCTTCATTCCCAATCGGGGAGCGAGGCGCTCACTCACTTCAGCTGAGGCTGCAAGACCAATTGCTTTGAGTTCTTCCAGAAGACGATTACTCACCCTGGCCCAGGCAGGACAAGATCGGGAAGCCGCTCGGCAAAGACTTTTCGTGGGCAGGTGGCTGTCCAGCACGAAAACTTGCGCACCCTGAGTTGAAGCACCATCTTGCGGCCGCCACAGGGAACGTCGTGAACCGTTCGCTGGTAGTGACAATGGATATGATCGGAGAGGCTTCCACACTCAGGGCAGGAGGCGCAAGGCTGTGTGGAGATCACTTCCACGGTGAGCTGAGTTGCGGTGATTTCTATCTGACCAATACCCATCCCTTCGGGTAAGGGCAGAAACGGGGATGTTTCCATCTCCATCATCCTCCTGAAATGATGAAACAATACCTACGTACATTTCCTTCAGGAGTATATCATTCAGCATCAAACAGGCAGCGTCCCCCCAATTTAAGGAAGATCCACTATTAGTTTATACTAAACAGACATCCCATCAAAAGTCATTTTTGATATCGCGGAACCCAAAAATTGAGTGCAAAACTGAGAGCATACCAGTTCAACAACGATCAATATGGCTCCACAAGATTGGACAAAAAGAAAGAGCCCATCCGCCCTACAGGCCCGCGCAGGCCCTTACCAGGCCAGCGTAAAAATTGACAAGAGGTAGTTCGAGTCCCCCCTTCGGCACCCTAAAGCAAGGCGGGAAGTCGGTTCATAGAGCCGCTTCCCGCCTTGCTTTATTGAGTATCTTATCCTGGCTTGAAACAAGAGAATTTGAGGAACAGGACTGTCGTGACCCCCTTTCCACGTCATACATGAAGGCAATGAGCAATCTCACGAACAAGCCTCTCGCCTCGCTTTATGGAGCATATTCGTGGACCCATGAAGCAACGAATTGAAGCAAAACTGAGAGCAAAACGTTTGGAAAGCAAGCGCGAGCAGTCTGGCTCCCGCATCTAAAAACATGTCTTCGGGGTCTAACCCAGCCATTGGCATCCTTACTCTTCCTGCCTCTCGTTTCTTTTTACACCACAGCCGCTCTTGTCACAATCCTCTCACTAGAAGGAAATGTTCAAGCATGATATAATGGGACTGAGGCAAAATCTGGCAGATCTCTCAGTAAGTTAGAGCAGAAAGTCATAACTGATGGCAATTGAACCCAGCATTCCGTACGAACGAATGAGCTTTGAAGAATATCTTGCTCTTGTCGGCCATGATCCCGAACATGCCTACGAGTATCTGGATGGCCGGGTCTATATGATGACGGGGGGTAGTCCAGATCATGCCATCATCGGCTCCAATCTCAATGCCCTGCTACAAACTTTCTTACGTGGTCGCCGCTGTATTGTCTACAACTCCGATGTCTATGTGCAACTCTCGGAGCAGTACCGCGTCTGCCCGGACGTGACGGTGAGCTGCGATCCACGCGACAGAGGCGCCCAGGACGCCATCCGGTACCCCTCTCTTGTGGCCGAAGTCCTTTCGCCCACCACTGAAGCGCGTGATCGAGGCCAGAAATCCTTCCAGTACCGCTCCTGCCCCAGCATTCAAGAATATCTGCTGATCAGTTCAGAGTTTCCCCTCGTCGAGATCTTCCGCCGCGAGAAACAGGGCTTCTGGTCGCTCTACACATTAGAGCTCACCGATACCATCGAACTCACAAGCCTTGGTTTTCGTTTCCCGGTCGCCGAGGTCTACCAGAATACTTCATTTCTGGAAACATCGAATGAATAGGGCCGAGAAAGTTTGCTGCTTCGTTTCTCTCAACTGAACCCTCAATAGTTACTATTTATCTACCAAAGAGAGGTACTCTTGAACTGAGACTCTCTGAGCGCTTCCCAGGTCGCTTCGCGTGGATAGCGGGCCGAATTGATCCGTTTGATTCGCCAAAATACCTACAGAAATACTTGGCTTCCAGAAGCCCCTGCGCAAACTGGCTCTACTGGCTATACTATGACCACTATCTAAATAAGGGGCACCTGCTCTGCAGGGGTGAATTATCATCGATCACAACTGTAAGAGCATGGCATGATAGATTGGAATGTTTCTACAATCCCATCCGTTTACATTCGACGTTACAGTATTGTAGTCCGCTTGCTTTTGAGCGAGCGCATCAAGAATCGGTGAGGTAATCGCCAAATTCCTCCTCTCCGTTTTTTCGGGCCAAGTCCACCAGTAGAGCGTCATCAAGATATTAATGAATAGTATACTACCTGCTGTTCGCCGAGTTGTGTGAACATCGTCTGACCAACGTGAAGTATTTCACGAAAAAACTATGGAAAATATCCATCAAACAGACAGCATTTTCTGTTATCCTGAGAGGCAGAAGAGAATCGGCTTGCCCTTCTGGTTAAAACTCTGATCGGGAACTTTCAGCCTTGAACACGTGGACAGCTTTCACACATTGGGACGAGAAGATCTTTCAATCAGGGGACGACAGATTAAATAGATCAATACATAATGAAGAATGCTTTATTGGAGAAATGCTATGTTCAATTTCGTTTGCGCTCTCAGAAATAAATACTGCCTGCTTCTTGTTTTGTCTCTCGTTTTGCTCTGTGGATGTAGCTCATTGGAAGCTGCCCAGACTCCTCCGACGCCAATCGTACCTGCTCAACAGGCTACCCCTACATCAACAGCGAGTGCTCAACAGGCTCCTCCGACACCAACCGAAGATACTCAGGCTACTCCCACACCAATAGGAGACATTCAGCAGGCCACCTCTACCCCAACAGTGGATGCTCAAGCGGCCTTCACATTATATGTTGGTCAGTGGGAAGTCCACGGCTCATTGCTTTCAATTCAGGCAAACCAGACGGGCCACGAGCAGTGGAACGTTGGACCGTGCTCTTCGGCAGGACAGATGTGTAATGGCACGGCCCAAATCACCTTTACCGAGAATGCAGATGGCAGCATCAAGGGAACCATCCAGTCAGTCAATTATAGTCAATGGAATGGCAACCCTGCACCTGGTGGATTTCAGCCTAGTTCTACTGATCTGCGGGCTGGAGATACTTTCCAGCTCCAGGATAGCGGGGCACATCTGCTCTACACGACCTGGTTTGGGCAACGATTAAGTTCTCTCAATACCAGTAATCGCTACTGGTGTGATCCCTTTGCTTTAAAAGCTGGATGGAAGCAGTGTGGCGCATAGGCAAAAGCGAAAAACATCGTTGCCCTTAAAGGGATTGTCTTTCCTGGAAAGGGCAACGATCGTATCAAAGGATGAATAGAACATATCTCATGTCTATCCTCCCATATCACGCAAAAGTTGTTCCCACGCAACCCGTCCTCGGACAGGTCGCTCAGGAACTATTGTAGATGCACAGAACGGGGAAAACCCACCTGCATCAGGTAAATGATGAGTACCACAATGATGATCAGAGCAAGTACGTCCATTGAGTAAAGCCCTTTCTTCAGCACACCAGTTTAGCGGCTTCAATGTGGCCATTGACATAGTATTTATCTACTGAGATAAACGCAACTAAGAGGGTAGTATCAAGGCTGCTACGCTTACTGTAGGTAGTGGTTGGGTTTTGCACGGGCAACAGCAAGCGTAGCAGCTTTGATACCGTGTGAGAAATCTGCTGCAATCGCTCAGCCATTAAAGCACAATGCCCCTAAATCGGCTCAGAAATCAACCGACGCTGACAGAGGATTTTTGCCAGAATAAAGCTGGGATCCTACAACGGGCGACGCCCCCCAACCAGGGTAACGAGTGCCGAGGGGGAACTCGCAAACTCCTGCACTTGATCAAAGCCCCTCTCTTCCAGCAACACTCTGCCTTCAGAAGGCACGAGTGGCTGCCCCCCCCAATACACCGAGCGCAGGTGTGCAAGTGCCGCCGCTAACGGCTCACCCGTTGCGTTCAGTATCCCTAAAAAGATCCATCCACCCGGACGCAGAGCATGCCACACACGTTGCAGTGCCAACACGAGCACATCTGCATGAATGAATGGAGTTGAGAACCAGGCCAGATCGAATGCTGCGATATCGGTCAAATCCTCGACAGCTTGATGCCGGAGGTTGATACGGTCTTCGAGGCCTGCGGCTGCGACTTTCTGACGAGCGTGTGCAAGTGCAGGCTCCCAGGGGTCGATACCGACCACCTGCAACGCAGGCCACTGCCGGGACATTGCGATAGAGACTGTCGCTACCCCGACTCCCACATCAAGGAACGATGCGGTCGGTGCTGAGAGACGTGCGGCCAATCCATCAAGCTGTGGGATCACCACTTGTTGAAATAGGGAAGCGACGGGGGCAGAGGCTTGCCCCTGGCTCAGGAGGAGTTCTGCTTCTGTATGGGTCCATCCTGGCTGGAGTACGGGGCTATACAGCAGCTTTACACCTTGCAGAAAGGTGAGACGAATTTCAGCGAGCAGGGTTGCTAGCGCCTCTGTGCTCACCCCCTCTAGTTCCTCGTCAATACCCAGAACGCGGAGCACCTCCATGAGCCGAAGCTCAAGTTCCTGTGAGACAGGGATACTATCGATCCGCTGTTCGAGTACCGCCCCGAATGCGGCTAACGCTCCCGCCGAGACGAGGAGACGGTGAGCCACCTCCCGCACCGCGTCGATGCTCATTCTTGACTCCTTTCTTCTAAGCGACAGGTTGGTCATAAAGCTGCTGGCATGATAATAGTTGACGTTTAGACAAATGGGAACCAAAAGGCAACCCAACCTTGCGGCGGATTGCCAGATCGAGGAATGTTCCAGGCATCAAACTCAATTGGCACAGGTTCACCGAGCCAGGCGCTACCGCAGGGCTTCGAGGAGCGCGGTCGAGTGTGCAACCGCCCCGAAAAGACCGCCTTGCATCTTCACCATATGGAGCGCCGCGAGATAGTTGTTGTAGTCGGTCGCGCCGGTACAGTCGCTGAGCAGCAGGCACTCATATCCACGGTCGTTGGCCTCCCGTATCGTCGTGTGGACGCAGACGTCGGTGGTGATCCCGGTGAACACGAGGTGGGTGATGCCGTGTGTGCGCAGGACAAGCTCAAGCTCGGTAGCATAGAAGGCACCCTTGCCAGGCTTATCAATCACCCACTCGCCATCGATTGGAGCGACTTCTGGCACGATCTCCCATCCGGGTTCACCGCGCACGAGGATGCGCCCACACGGACCGGTCGAGCCGATCTCCGCACCGATGCGCTGTGAGCGCCATAGCTTGTTTGCTGGGCAGTCGCTCAAGTCGGGCTTGTGCCCTTCACGGGTATGCACCACATGCATCCCAACGGCGCGTGCTGCGGCGAGCACTTTGGCGGTAGGCTCCAGGCCCGCACGTGTGAGATTCAGGTCGTATCCCATAGTGTCGACATAACCGCCGGGTCCGCAGAAATCGCCCTGCCAATCAATACAGACCAGTGCAGTGTGGCCTGGGTCGATCCCACCGTCGAATGGCCAGGCGTATGGTTCAGCGTCAACCGTACCGAGCATTGGCATTGTTAATTACCTCCAGAGAGTGATACTAATTTACCTTCAATCTCATCATTTTCAAAAAGCGTAGCATTACCCTTTCCCAATTGTCAAGTATACAAGTAGTCAAAGTTTTGCCCATTTATTGTGCAATGTGCACAATAAATGGGCAAAACTATCGGTAAATATACCACTAGAGCACGAGTAACCCTGGATGTTATCCTGTTAATAGGCTTAATTGATGAGCCATTCTGTGCAATTTAACCAATGACGGTACAAGGTAAGGATGCCAACACAAAGTGGCGTGCTATTGCTTGCTCATTGGTGGTTACCTACCTCACCGACGCGGTCGAGCACTACCTCATATCTCGTATGTTCTCATCTGAGTTGAAGATGTAGCAAATCATCCCCATTCTCTCCGTTCTGCCAGGCAGAAGGAGGCGGGGAATCCCCTTCTCCTTCGTCATGGCTAAAAATTGAGGAGTGGGGTTCTCCCACTCCTACAGTTCAAGTAAGAGGAAAGGAATCATAGCTTGATAAGGAGTTCCCCATATGAGTAGTTATCCGATAGAGCACGGCGAATCAGGATCTCCTGGTAGGGGCGCGATTAATAAGCCCGTGAGCACAGAAACGCCACCATCTGACCTTAGCCTTCGTGGCGTTACCAAGCGCTTCCCCCATGTCCTGGCTAACGACAACATCAATCTCGATGTCTATCGAGGCGAAGTCCACGCTATCCTGGGCGAAAATGGTGCCGGAAAGAGCACCTTGATGAAGATTTTGTACGGTTTCTATCAACCAGACTCAGGTACGATCAGCCGTGCGGGTATGCCGATCCGCATCCATTCGCCACGCGAGGGCCGACAGCACGGCATTGGTATGGTCTTCCAGGACTTCACGCTTGTGCCCGCACTCACCGTCACAGAAAACGTTGCTCTTGTCATGCCAAACCTACCGCTCATTCTGCCGATGCAAGCATTGGAAGAGGAGATTCGAGCACTCTCGGAGCGGTACAACTTCCGCATCGACCCCCGCTCACCTGTCTACGACCTGTCAATCGGTGAGCAGCAAAAGGTGGAAATCATCAAGCTGCTGCTGGGCAAGGCAGAGTTCCTCATTTTCGACGAGCCTACTAGTGTGCTTGCCCCGCACGAGATAGACGAACTTTTGGAGGTATTTCGTCAACTGAGGAAGGACGGGCTAGCAGTCCTCTTCATCACCCACAAGCTGCGCGAGGTGCTGGCCGTTGTCGACCGCATAACCGTGCTGCGACGCGGAAAGGTGACCGCAACTATGCCCGTAGCGGAAGCAGGGGCTACCGAAGCTGGACTGGTCGCCCTTATGCTTGGGGCCACCTCGCAGGCAGAGGCCGAAGCTACGACTACTCCTACCCCACAAGATGTCCCTTCCCCCGTTCCGACTGTCTCGGACCACGGTGACACTCCAGTCCTTGACATTCGGGATGCGAACGTGCCGGACCCGGCTGGTCGCGTACATCTGCACAATGTGTCGCTCTCGATCAACTCTGGAGAGATCGTGGGCGTAGCCGCCGTTGCCGGCAATGGACAAAAGGAGCTTGGCGAATTTGTGCAGGGACTGCGTCACAGCAGCTCCGGCTCGATGAAACTGCTGGGCACTTCGGTACGGCGCTGGTCTCCCAGACGTACGATCGCCCTGGGAGTTGCCTGCCTCCCCGAGGATCCCTTGCGCGAGGGTGCCGTCCCCACGATGACCGTACTTGAGAATATGGTTCTGCCGATGCGCCAACAGTTCGCAAGTAGGAGTGGGCTGGTCATGCTCTGGCGGAAGGCGCGGGAATATGTCGTACAGGCTTTGCAAAGCTTTGGTCTACGCATGCCTGCATTGGAGGCACCCATCGGTACCCTCTCTGGTGGCAATATCCAACGCGTCGTGTTCACACGTGAGGCGGCTCGCCAGCCGAAACTCTTACTGAGCTACTACCCGACGCGTGGCATGGACGTGCCCTCCGCACAGACTGCACGCGAGCTATTGCGTGCATTGCGTGCTGCTGGAACAGCTATATTGTTGGTCTCCGAAGATCTGGACGAGTTGTTGTCACTGAGCGATCGACTTGTAGTGATGCATCGCGGACAAATTGTGGGCACGTTCCGTTCTGACGAGGAACCAAGCCTACACCGTATCGGTCTTCTGATGACAGGGGGGGAGGAAGCAATGACCGAAGATGAAAAGAAGATAGGAGCAAGCAATGGCTGAAGTACAAGCAAACAAGAAGAACGACTGGCAATTCAAAGAGCTGCTCCTCCCGGCGATGCAGTCACCTCGTCTGCGTGAGGGGCTGTACTTTGTCGGTGCACTGGTGATAGCACTGGGCGTGTTTGCTCTGGTGTTGCTGCTGCTGGGACAGGACCCCATCGCTACCTACGCAGGCATGCTTCAGATCACCCTGGGCACTGACTACGGTCGTAGCGAGGTTGTGGTGAAGATGATTCCCCTCCTGTTGTGTGCACTCGCTGTGGCGGTGCCAGCCCGCCTGGGACTGGTAAACGTTGGTGGCGAAGGACAACTCTATTTAGGTGCCTGGCTGGCCACCTGGGCCGCGCTGAGCTTCACTCAACTTCCAGCATTGCTACTGCTGCCCTTGATGCTACTTATGAGTATGATCGGCGGAGGATTGTGGGCACTCCTCCCTGCTTTGCTGCGTGCTCTCGGCTGGCTCAACGAGACGATCAGCACGTTGTTATTGAACTATGTGGCGATCCTCTTCGTTCAATTCTTCGTCTTTGGCCCCTGGAAAGATCCGACGAGTGGGAACTTCCCGCAGTCGACGGCATTCGTCGCCGCAGCTCAATTGCCGCTCTTGCCAGGCACCCGAGTTCATGCAGGCATCTTGATCGGACTGGTGGCCGTCGTAATCCTATTTCTCGTCCTGCGTTACACGCGGTGGGGATATGAGATGCGTGCCATTGGTGGTAACGGAGAGGCATCACGGCGAGTTGGAATCCCCGTCACACTGTATATCGTCATTGCGCTGGTGATAGGCGCTGCTCTTGCTGGCATCGCCGGATTCGGGGAAGTATCGGCTATCCAGGGGCGGCTACGGCCCGACCTTTCGCCCGGCTATGGCTACATCGGCTTCCTGGTGAGCTGGCTCGCAGCCCATAACCCGTGGATGATCGTGGTGATGTCCCTGTTGCTAGCTATCATCTTCTCGGGTGGGGACTCATTACAACTTAATCAGAATCTACCATCCGCCAGTATTAACATCCTTATGGCCCTTACCCTCTTTGTGGTTCTGGCCCTGCGCGGCAGATCGGAGGCAAAGTGATGGATATCATGGGTATCGCAGCATTCATTCAGGCATTGGTTGCCGGTGCAATTCGCTCGGGCACAGCGATCCTGTATGCGGGCCTGGGTGAGGTGATCGTCGAGCGAGCAGGGATAGTCAACCTGGGGCTGGAGGGTTGCATGCTCATGGGGGCGGCCTTCGGATTTATCGCTACCGTCCAGACCGGAAATGCCTATCTGGGTCTGCTGGTCGCAGCGATCGCAGGTGGCCTATTCAACCTCTTGTTAGGTTTTCTCGTTGTAACGCGGAAGGCAAACCAGTTAGCCAGTGGGCTGGTTTTGTACTTCCTGGCTATGGGCATGACTGCTCTGGTTGGGGCCAACTTTGTTGGTAAGCGCATCAACGGGCTTGATCAGTTTAGCATTCCCCTGCTGGGACAGATTCCATGGGTCGGACCGATACTCTTCCAGGGCGATGTCTTGACCTTTGGCATTGTACCGTGTGCCTTGCTTGTCTGGTGGGCACTGTACCGAACACGTTGGGGTCTATGGTTGCGCACGGTGGGCGAGAGCCGCAGGGTGGCCTTTGCCACTGGCCTGAATCCACAATGGATCCAGTACCAGGCACTGGTCATCGGAGGCATGCTCGGCGGCCTGGGTGGTGCTCAGCTTTCATTGTCGTATGCACGTGCATGGGTTGAGAATATGACCGCCGGACAGGGCTTCATTGCAGTAGCCATAGTGATCTTTGCCTCCTGGCGTCCCCTACGTGTCATTGCAGGTGCGCTATTGTTCGGGGGGGCAGTCGCATTCCAATTGCAGTTGCAGGCCCACAACATTCCGATCTCACCGTTCCTACTTAACATGATCCCCTATCTACTCACGCTCCTCGTGTTGCTCTTGCTGGGGCGAAGACGGCGCTACCAGATGCCGGAAGGACTAAAGGAGGTATTTGAAGGAGCACAAACATCTTAAGCTGTTCGGAGTCGGTAAGCTACACATCAAATAGCAACGGATTGATAAGGAGAACCTCATCTATGAAATTATCTCTACCTATAAAACTGCTGAGCGTAATGAGCATCATTGCACTCCTGCTTGTCGGGTGCGGGTCGACGGATAGTACGACAACAACGAAGCTCGTTGTGGGTGCGCTACATGTTGGCTCGATCCACGACCTGGGCTACAACGAGGCTATGCATGACGGCCTGGAGGAGATGGTGAAGAACGTCCCTGGTATCAAGTTGATCGAGGCGGAGAACGTCCCGGAGAGTGCCGATGCCGAGCGCGTGATGGAGAACATGATCGCGGAGGGCGCAAAACTCATCTTTGCTCAGAGCTTCGGCTACCTTCAGCCAGCCCTGAACGTAGCGAAGCGTCATCCAGACGTCGTCTTCGAACACGCTGCTGGCAACCAGCTCGCGTCCAATCTTGGAACATTCTGGTCAGATACCACGGCCTACGAATATTTGATGGGGGTCGCAGCAGGCAAAGCGACCAAAACCAACAAACTAGGCTGGGTAATTGGATATCCCGTCCCTAACATCCTCACATCGATCAATGCGTTCGAGCTGGGAGCGCAATCCGTCAACCCCAAGGCCACCTCGCAGGTTATTGTCGATGATGCCTGGGTAGATCCGTCCAAGGAGGCAGAGGCGGTCAACGCACTCGCTGATAGTGGTGTCGACGTTGTCACGATGATCGTTGACTCGCCTTCAACAACCGTCCAGACCGCCGCCAAGCGCAATATTATGTCAATTGGTTTCCATTGCCTGTGCGTACAAAGCGTCGCTAGCAACGGTTGGCTCACCGGCATTGGCTTTACGTGGGGTCCCCTGTTCACGCAGATTGCCAAAGATGTGATTGCAGGAAAATGGAAATCACAGAACATCGTAGGCAACTTGCAGCAAGGCTATAGCGCAATCGCTCCCTATGGGTCTAGCGTGAGCAGCGATGCGAAACAACTCGTAGAGCAAGACAAGGCAGGCTTGATCTCCGGCAAGTTGCAGATATTCAAAGGCCCAATTATGGACAACCACGGCACCGCTCGCATCCCGGCAGGCCAGGTCGGAAATGTCGATAACCTGCTCACCACTACCAACTGGCTGGTCCAGGGGGCAACGGGTCAGATAAAGTAAAAGGAGAAGCCTACTATGCTGTACTACTTTAAAGTACGCGTCGAACCTAAAGATTGGTCATTTGATGAAATGTGGCACTGGTGGGATAAGGAGGCGGATGCAGCGCTAGCAGCCAAAGCTTCAGGCAAGATGGTAGCCCTGTACAAGGTTGCCGGGCAGAGGCTCGTAATAGGCATTATGGATGCAGAGTCCCACGATGAGCTTGATCAAATTTTCATGGCTGTTCTGCCTATCGCCCATAACTTAGAGATCCAAGAGATCTTGCCTGTACGCGCAGTATGAGAGCTTTGCTAGCGATATGAAGCGGCGCTGGAAGCCAGGGGAGAAGTCGTAGCCAGCCATCTAGATCCTCACTGCACATTTGGTTTGCGCAATGGGGCTTGAGAAGTGTGATTCATCAAAGGATTTGGTTAACCTGAGCGGCGGAGTTGCCTCCGCCGCTCAGGTTAACCGATCCAGTGAGCCAAAGCGTCATGGAGAGAGAACAGCATAGAGATCATGATGTCTCGACTGCATGTTGTAGCATGGCATTTGGCGATTCTGATCCTCGCCAATCCAGCTGCACTCCTGATACCCGATTCTCTAGCTCTATCCCATTTAGTGAGATTCTACTACACAAATACGCCTTGCATCTTCTCCAGAGATTGGGTCTCTATCTAGGAGTACACACTCTTGATCCCTTTACTGGACGTGCCATAACAGGGCCAGCTATGCGCAGAGGTGTCTCGTTAAGCTGACATTCACTCCATACCTGTCTGGCAGTGCAGCATTAACAATCTCGGCCATTTTCAATCCGGCCTTCCTCACTCTCGGCTTCAGCTGTCTGCACAACTGTGCTCATCATCTGCTCACGCAGCACATCAACCTGGCTAATTAATGATTGCTCCATTGCCCCCTGTTGCGGACGCGCAATCCAACGCATCATTGCTGAGAGAAACAGCTCTTTCAAGTATGCAAAAGAAAAGCCATTCGTTGCTTCACTCAGTTGAAGGATAGCAGCATCCGATATACGTAATGTCTCCTGGAGGGTTGCATTCCACATAATAATGTATGCCCTACGCTCCGGCTGCTCTGGTAGATCAAATGGGTATTTGCGATCAAAGCGGCTGGGCCGTTCAAGAATTGAGGAATCCAGCCGTTCTGGATGATTCGTGGTGGCCAGAGTGACAATGCCAGTATTTGCAGCAAAGCCATCAAGCTCATTTAAGAAGAAGGAACGATTTTCTGCTGTCAATAATAAATCAAGGTCTTCCAGTACTAGAATGCAAGGAGCCGTCTTGCGAGCACGCTCAAACACGTCACGAATGTTTTCTTCATCTGTACTATGCTCTGTTCGCACACTTTTCACATAAAGACAAGGCCGACCTATAGTATTGATAATCGCTTTCACTGTATGTGTTTTACCATTGCCCGGAGGGCCAACAAGGAGAATGCCACGCTTCCAGGGAATATTGTACTCCAGGTAAGTCTCACGAGCTGAGAAGAACTGTTCGAGATCCTCGCGCAGGTCTTGTTTGAGACCCTCACGCAATATTAAGTTGTCGAAAGTTGCTCCCTTGATTGTATGGAAAAGTTGCACATCTTTGCGCCAACATCCACTATCAAAGACGAGTACTTCTCCTCGTATCTCATTGTTCCATGTGCAGACTTCCACAAACAAATCTTCGGCACCCTGCATACTCTTAGCAAGAATCCAGTAGTGATAGGTAGAACTGAAGCCCACATGCCAGCTCATGATGATGACATCAAAAGTATAACCCTTCCACATAACTTCGAGCCAGGCGTTCTTTGAGCGTTTAAAGACCTGCTGTTCTGCTTCCCCGTGGTCAACAGTAGTGATATGAGATTTAGACCTCGCTGACCTCATCCACGGCATAGCGTCTATTTCCGGTGCCCGCCAGTGAGTAGTTGCCTGATTATAGACGATAGTTTTGGATGTCAGATCACACTGGCCTGCTCGCGCAAACTCTTCTATATTAAAAAGTCCTTCCTCTCCTTCTATAAGCGCTCGTTCGGGAAAGAGTGCTGACAGATGCATGCTCATATGATAGTCAATTGCGTTCGTTGGCAAACACAGCGCTTCACGGATGAATTGCTCTTTTTCCATATTACTCCTCTTTTTGGGGATGAGACCAGGAAGACGGTCGGATCATTCAACCGTCTTCCTGTAAGGTATGAAGGTTTCTCTTACCTTCCCGATGTCAGGCCACCATCCATCACTAAATGTATGGCTCCCAACGGCTGGTTATTTATATCCAGGCCTTTTTTTATTAGCTATGAGCTAAGCAATATTAAGTTGTTACCAGGGTCACCTCTGGATTTGTGCGTTACTCTTCCGCAATGCGTGCACCAGTACATAGTAGAGCGTTCCTCCTTTTTCAGGCTTTACACCTTTCTGGGAAATCAACGAGCAAGGCGCATAACGCTTCTCACTCTGGAAAGGACTGTTCGGCATAGACTCTCTTTCCTTTTCTCTGGTCGCTGTACTCCTGGTATCCACGATAGATACCTGACCTGTCTACATAAATTGTATTGAGGAAGTTCTCCTGCAAACTCTTCAATAACCTGATACTTTCGGAAACGCCGGGCGCACGCCGAACACATTTTGACGTGTTCGGCGAGGCGAGCGCGTTCCTCTTCCGAGAGATCTGTCAGAAGAGTCGTTTCGATGCATGCCCCCCATGCATAACAGGATTTAGCTCCCTGTCTATCAGTGAATGACGGTGCATTCACAGGCACGTTGTCCAATATTTCTTCCCGGCTCTACGGCACTTCCCGTTTGCCGGAAAAACCTCCTTCCTCTCTTTTGCTGCTGCTCACATGTTTTCTCCTATCTGTCAAAAGCCTGGCGACGCGGTTTCTCGCGCGATATGCCTGCGTGTAGACGGTGTCAACAGGAATCTTCAACATCTGCGCAATCTCCTCCGGTTTGATATGCTCGACGAAACGGAGGACGAAACAGGCACGCTGCAGATCATTGAGGCGGCTCATGGCCTGGGCGAATTGTTGGGCGAAGAGTTCGCGTTCCTCCTCATAAAAAAATTCCTCTTCCGCTCCAATACTACACTGCGATGCGGATGCTGCTTCGTACTCTTCCTCGTCGGCCTGCCGTATCAGCGACCTGCATCGCATGCGGAATCGGTGCATAGGTGATTCAAGACAATCTAATGCTCGGCTCCTGGCCAGGACGCGAAGGTGCGTTTCTATCTCAGTTGTTGATGATGGATTCACACGCGTCTCAAGGGTGGTCATGACTTTGTCTGCAACGATGTCAGCTTCAAGTGGATGTCCCACGATCAGATATGCCACGTTCCAGACCATTCTATAGTAGGAGTCATACTGATCCTGAGTCAGTTGGTTCCAGATGTGATCTCTCTCTAGAAGCGAACCGGCAGGCTGTTCTTTATTGGGGGCCGAAGAAGGGCCTGCTGGATGAGAGAGAGATCTTCTCATGCACTCTTATCTCCCGCGATCATCGGGATCTACCTCCTTTTCGATTGTGAAAGATCAATGACGATATGCTCAGATTATCCGTACGTATCGTCGTTGGCGTTGTAGCCAGCTTACTATTACTACGGGAAAACGAAGCAAATCTGACAGTTTTTGGGTAGTATTTTTCCAGAAGAAAATGACACATCAGTAATCCCATTCATGCACCTGATGTCCATCATCAAACCATTGCCGTCTTAGATGGAATGAGAGTGCCAGTTTCTCAGTACCGTATATGCTATAATTGAGCAATGATAGAGATTTATCCAACGGATCGTGCGTCGTTAGAACGGGATTGCGACATGGATTTTTTTATTGCAAGTGGACCGGGTGGTCAACATCGCAATAAGGTCGAAACGGGAGTACGCCTCGTCCATCGACCAACAGGGATCATGGTGACGGCAACCGAGAGACGATCCCAAAATGCAAACCGCGAGATGGCGTTTGAACGAATGGCAGCCAGATTACAGGCTATGCAAGAAGTGCCAACGCCGCGCAAACCGACCCATTCCAGCCCAGCAAGTCGGCGTCGGCGGCTCAAAACGAAGCGGAGTATCTCGCAAGTGAAACGTCTGCGCTCAACTCCGCACCCAGAATAAGAAGAAGCTTTTGCAATGAAATCAGAGACATCGCCCTGATATAGCCGATCAACAATCAGGAATGCCACACAAAATAGACGCCAGAACCAGGACCATAGTTGAATTCGACATTGGAGACGATCCCTAGACCACCTCCATTAGCATACCAGTTCATATTACTGGTCATGACAGTCGTACTATCAATGATCGAGGTGACCACAGCCACGTGCCCATAAGTATAACTGGCATATTGAACACCAGGCATCAGCACAATAATCGAGTACACGTGAGGATACGTTGAGACATTCCAACCAGCAGCGCTTGCACCCGCAACCCACTGATCAGCATTGCCGGACCAGGCTACATACCATCCAGTGAGTTGATGATAGTAATAATTAGCCCAATAGGTGCATTGACCATAAGGCCAGGGACGCGAAATATTTCCACTCGCAACGCTCATACTCCCATTCGCATACGGATCATACCCATCAGACTGCTGATGCGTATAGACAGCAGTAGCAGTAGCCTGAGCAACTATGGAATCCACTGTGTTGCCACTAGTGTGATTGCTTGCCACCTGCATATTACCATTTGAAGACGAGGGATTAAGGTTCAAACCAACAGTATGGCCCAATGGTGTAGCAGTCAAAAGAGAAATAGATACAACCAGAAAAACGACAAGGATTCCAACAAAGCTCATAATCTTGCGGCGTCCAGGATGGGGCATATGAGAAGTAGGCCCGGCCTTCTTCATATTGCCTCTAATTATAACGGGAGTACGTTGCGCAGTCGCCTCCCCAGATCCAGCGAGTGTTCCAGTGAGGACGCGTGTGACATTAGATGCAGGAGGTGGTGTGAGTGGATTTGTCACCGTAGAAAGATTTAGCGACGGCTGAGTGGATAAAGTATCGGTACCGTCAGATATGACCTGAAGCTGGGTGAGGCTACCATCCTGAATTAACGACTCGGTAGCTGGAACAAGCTGACCCGCTTCCTGCTCCGATACAGGACTGAGCATACTACGCGAACGATCATCAAAAGACTGCATAATGCGGCCCTCACTCATTCAATATGAAATTATTTTATGCATAATCAGTCATTAATGATACATGTAAGTATATGGTTCGGTCAATCATAGATAGCAAAACAGGGAAGAAGGTACCACTTTTTCGTACTAGCTTCACTCCATCTAAAGGCATCATGCTACAAACTATCCCATCTGCATGAAGATTGTTTCTTCGCCCCCAGATTGGATCATCAAAGCCTTTTTGCACGTCAATAATGATAAAGGCAATGTTTTGTGGCAAAGGTTGCATAGGGTTCCTCTTGTCGGCATATTTTATTCTGTAAATTAACTAAGCCCAGACAGGGCTTTTCTTCGCTCTATTATACTTCCTAAATAGAAAAAAGATATGCTACATCTTAGTAACAATAGGGTATTAACGGACTACAGATAATAATAAATTAGCAAAAAAGGAATTGTCCTATGAACATACAAAGGGACTACTGGCCAACTGAAGATTGGCGTGAATTTGCGCTCCAGGACCAGGGGATGGACCCAACTTTTGTACCAAAGTTAGACGAGTATATTAAAGAGACACGTCCATACCTTAATTCGCTATTGATCGTTCGGCATGGATACCTTGTGTTTGAACGCTACTACAAGGATTATACTCAGCAAAGCTATCAGATATCCAATTGCTCTACCAGTTATTCAGGGTAGCTAATAAAGCTATCCGCTTAATACCATCTTTAGACACCTTGACATTTCTTTATAATATGTTATCATTGTCTATAAGTACATCTATATTTGTCATGTATAGTTTAAATAGCGAGATTTCTATGAGTATTCTACATTTCATCCTAGATGTTTATTTTGCAGCAGCCTTAGGAGTTGCTGGGCTTGCCAAGCTTGACCGCTCCAGGTTCTTTCTCTCTACTCTTCACTATCGATATCGTTTCTCTGATCGAAACGCTAAAATTATTGGAAAAACGTTTCCTTATTTTGAAATTCTTCTCCCTATTGCCCTCCTTATAACAACAGATACAGTAAAATCTATCGTAACAATCGCTGTTTTTGCACTTTTCATTATTTTTTTCGTACTCCACATAGTGGAACACATAACTAGATTGGCTTCTGATGACTGTGGCTGTTATGGAAAAGCACTGCAACGTAGTGGCATTCAAACAAACATATTAACTCTCTTCATCCAGCTTTTCCTGGCTATATGCCTCGTCTTCCTGACACTCTTTTTTGCACCGCTTTCATATTCCTATTATCTTGTTGGCTCTATATTGTTCATAAGCCTCTATAGTTGGCTTGGGTGGAACTTATGGAAGCGACATCGGTTTGCTAAAAAGACACGCCTTCTCCCTAGTCCCTCAGGATAGAAATCAGGTATATGTGTTCAAGATAATATGGTGGTTTAAGGAAATGGAATAATGTAGATAATGTCTATCTATACCGGGGATCTGGTAATTTGCAAAGGCCGCTTCATTTCATCGCACGACAATTACTACTACAAAGAGCTGTATATTACAGCATAAATGCTGTAATATACATGGTTCTCTTACACTTTTTTACAATATGTGAGACCTCATTTCTTATAAGACAGGAGAATTTATGAAAGAACCGCGAAAAAAGCGAGAATTTTTCTCGCGCCGCCGCTTTGTTCAACTAGGTGCAAGTCTTTTCGCATTTGTTCCAGCTATTAAGTACCTGGCACAACCCCCACTTGCTTTTGCGCGTGCTGATCTTGAGGAATGTGAAGAGGTAGAGTGTGACATGCAAGAAATAGATTGTGCCAATTACGACTGCTGGGATTACAATACGTACTATGAAGTCTTTTATTGTTACGATTACCAGACTGGCGTGCTTTGTTATCCCTACTTCTACAACACCGGTGAGCCGTGTTAATAGTCTCTCGTAAAGGAGAAGCTCATGAAAAGAACAATTGTGGTCGCATCAAAAGCCTGGAAGAACATTCCTGGGGACTTAATCCTTGATGTCGAAGACATAGACCCTGCTGATTGGTCACAACAAAAGAGTAAAATAGGGAAACCTATGCAGGGAACACCTAACACTATTGATGATTGGAAAAAACGGTTCGGTGGATTATCAGGAGAACTGGTCCATCCAGTAGGACAGTCGAAATTCCTGTTTGATCTTACTCCTTGGGCTCATATGGATGGGAAAAGATATCTAAAACTGGAATGGTCTTTTAAGCCCGAACATCCTATTACTCCAACAGATCCACGTTATCCCAAAAGAAGTTCGTAGATAAATTGCACCCCATCGACTTCTGGAGCAAGATTTTAAGAAAAGATGGCTCAGAATCAAATATCCTGAGCCATCAAGGGAAACTACTTCCCTTTTTTCTGTTCCTGTTGCACTTTGCGAACCGCCTCATGCAATTCTTTTTCGGCCTGCTCACGGCTGATGGGTTCCTCGTCACCTAATTCTTCGGAAGCAGCCTCTTGCGCGGCATGCTTTGCAGCTTCACGAATTTCCTGCTGGTCCTTCTTTATGGTCTTTGCATCAGCAGGATGCTCTGGCTTGTAAGGTTGGGGCTTCTCTGTTTCTTTATCGCTAGCCATATCAATTTTCTCCTTAACTACGTGCATGATTCTTTGCAATCATGCGTGTTCAACACAAAGTAATAGTTCCATACGGCATAGATGCCATATTTATTGCACGTATGAGAAAGGGAATTCGCATACAAATCTACCTGGGGATTGTTAAAGAATCGTTGTTTACTAAAAAAATGCACGAGCTACTCACTTTTGTACTAGAAATGCATGAGCTACTCACTTTTGTACTAGAAATCCCTGAGCCGACGTGAGATTCCCCAGACAGCACTCAGTCCAATGAGGGGAAAGAGGATGAGGCTGAGGAATACGTAGAGAGACAGAGCACCCTGAGTAGCATTCAGAGTAATATTGTAGTGATCGAGGTTGGCCTGGCTTAGACGATTGACAGCATCAGTGAAATTGCCGAAGGTGGCGTTGGATATGCCAGTACTTATTTTTTCGGCGGCGGGAATGTTACCACTACGCGCAGCGGAGCGGATCGTGCTATCTATCTGATAGTATTTACTCCAATCCGCTTGCATATCAGCTAATGGCTGCAGCTCCTCGTCCCAGATCTGGTTGTGTTGAGCGCGGCTAATTAATTGTGTTACCTGAGCAGTATTGTTCTGCCAGTCCTGTTGCCAATGAGCAGCTTCGGCTTGATTGTTGAATTCCAAGGCGATAAGCCAGCGCGATTCGTCGGCATTCGCATTAGTACCATCTTTCTTGAGCAGAGCAGCGTAATAGATACTATCATAGTCGTCCTTCACCATATGCCCAAAATTGCCGTGCCTACCAGAGGATTGAGCAAGAAGCGTGACCGCCGTAATGCTGAAGATGATGCTGATGAGTACAGCCAGAGTGAGTCCAATATTGATAACACGATGCGTTTTGGCAGCCATATATCCAGTCGTGCCAGAGACGAGCAGGCATGAAAGGATACATAAAATGATGGATAGCACGACGGTATATCCCAGGAAATTCGTCGTATCGTCATAGGCAGTAGTGAGGTATTTATAATTGATAGAGCTAAGGCAGTCAAGGTTATCGCGCATACTGCCAAGCGGCCATACGGTCGGGGCCACACGTTGACCATTGAGAGTACAGGAAGGCAAATTTTCTCGTCGTAGACATAATTTTGCGCGGTCTGGCTAGTTGGTTTTGTGACAATAGCTGTTGTTAAAATGGCGTTAGCAGCTATATAAGCTTCGTGGGCTTTTTGCATATGAACGTCGCGTGTATTGGTCTTCGATATAGCGAGATCATATTCGTGGCGCATAATAGCGACCTGTGCCATATAATCCTCGAAACCAGCGGTGATACGTTCGGTCGCGGTACGTTCGCCGGGATAGGTGACGTTATGAATAGCGAGATACAGTTGCTGGTTTGCCAGCACAATCTCGGCACTGATATTACGGTCGTCACAATCATGAACGGTTAAAGGACCAGGATTAAAGGTTGTACCGACGATTGAGCACGGTACGGTTGTAGTCAGAGGAGCGGTTGCAAGGTAATCGGCTGATTTAGCGTCGATATCCTCGATATATTGCGCCATCGCCTGAGCGGCATCGATGCTTGGAATGCTGCCACTATTGATCGTATCAAGATCACTGGATGCTTGCTGGAAAGAATGGGCAAAGAAAAGAGCCTGGGCTAATGCGAAAATCACAATGCAAGCGGCTAGCAATATAAAGCGGCCTTTGAGCGTCCCTCTCGTCTGTTGCCAGAGCTTTTCAATAGCGGATTGATGCCGTACAACAGGTGCGACTTTTGTAGATGTATTTGACGGAGGTATAGATTGTTGTGTTACTGGTTGCTTTTGTTGCATAATCACGGTGATAATCTCTCATAGCTTAAACGTATTTCAATTTTGAGGTACGACCGATATTGATCGCCAGCGTTTTACGTGCAACGGCATCGGCCTGCTGATTAAGACGAATCGTGCCATTGGCATCGCGCTGCACAATATTATCAAGCAATCGAGTGATCGGAGCATTGCCGGTGCGCTGGCTGATCTCCAGAGCTTTGCCAAGCAGCCGTGTAGCCTTCTCGCTATCACCAGAGCGAGAGCGCGACCTGGCCTTCTTTGATATATTGCGCCAGTTCTTCCTGGTTGGTATAGTGAGCGATATGCGTCTCGATCTGGCTGGCAAGGGCTCGCATCTTCGGTCCATTGCACAAAGATCCAGCCCTCACGTGCACTTTTCTCCTCCACTTCATCTTTCCCACCCACAAAGTAACGCACGGAGGGACGCGCCATCATAAATTGCTGGCCTGGAGGATAGACCGGCATCTCGATATTGAGCAGGTAATCGTGCTGCTCACCGGGAGCAAATGAACCAATACCGACGATCTGCTGACGCGGATTAGTTGGATCTGGCTCCATACCGAGCGGAGCAATCGAGGGATAGACCTGCTGAATCTGTGTAATTTTGACTCCATTGGGCGTCCAGAGTTGCAGACGGGCATTGGTGATAGCGATCTTGCGCATCTCGCTAAAAGAGGCAGTGAAGGCAGCTTCGATCTGGCTTGGCGTGGGAATGATGTCTGCAGTACCATGGGTAGCATCGGCCATGTGGCGAAGTTCGGCGGCATCCCAATCGGTACCAACTCCCCAGGCATTGATATTGATACTGGCGGCGGTGCAATGATCTACGGCCTGATCAAGCGATTGCGGCGTTCGCCCTCGTTTTTGCCATCCGTCAGAAACGAGAATTTTTGTGGCGCGTGCCTGGTCCTTACCAAACTGATCGACAATCAGTATTGAGGGCACGTACTCATACGTGTACCACCATTGGCATAGACCGTCTGCAATGCTTTTACCGCTCGCTCTTTGTTGTCAGGAGATGCGAGAGCGGGACCAAAGACAACACGTGCATTCTCATTGAAGGTCACAACCAGGAAGGTCATCGTTGCATCGAGCGACTGCACAACCTTGATCGCACCATCACGAGCGGCACGCATCTTGAGACCCTTCCATAGAGCCGGAACGATCAAGCGCGATACCCAGTGCCAGGGGAACGGGAGCAACATTTGTCGCGGCATCGAGAGTCAGTGAGAGAACTGCCTGCATCGTATTCTGGTTCAGGCGCAGGTATGGGTTGTTATAGGCCGCAAGAGTAAACATGGGATATTTCCTTTTCTTTCGCTATAAATCCATGTTATTCGATATTAGCACCATTACCAGAGACGCCAGGGAGCGACCTCAAGTTTGTGACGGACAACTCTCTCTCGATTGTCGGGCTGATTGGCACGCAAGAGATATTGCTTATAGCTTTCTTCGGCGGCAATTCCCAGATGTGCGAGGACTGAGCATCGGAGACGCCTGCAATATCGGCTTTGGCTGCCAATTTTTGCTGGCGGGCCAATTGCCACGCGGCGCGATAGATATCGCCGCGTATCAGATAGTAGCGTGCATCTTCAGTACGTCCAGCAAGCGTCTGTACAGCATGGGAGGCGCGTTCCACATTCTGCATTGAGAGCGGCTGTCATACGATTGATATAAAGATCGCAGAGTAACAACTGGGCATCAATGTACTTCGCAGCGGCCTCGCTGACACCACTCAAAACCTGAGCAGCCTCATCCCAACGCTTGAGATTGAGATACGAGTTTGTGACGCCTAAGATCGCATCGGTATTGCCAGGATCAGCTTTGAGGACGCTGGTGAAGAGATCTACTGCCATAGGATCATCCCCCTGGCGAGCGCTTACGCGGGCAAGCGCAAGTTGCGGAGGAAGTTCACCGGGCAGATCAGACATCAATTCACGGTATTGATCGGCTGCGGCAGTGAGCTTCCCTTGAGCTTCTAGCAAGCGACCGGTATACCAGGCAATCTTCCAGTTACCGGGGGCCATGCGCTGAACCTTCGTCACCTCCGCGAGTGCCTGCGAGAACTCGCCCTGCTCGATCAATACTTCGGTGATACGCAGATGGGCATCAACGCTCATGGGATTGACGTGGAGAGCCTGGCGATAAAATGTCAGGGCATTGACAAAATTGCCGCTACGCAACGACTGATCACCATAACGTAACACGCTGATGGCTTTATCTTTCTCATCAAGCACCGTTTCGCCACGCAGACCGAGCTTGCCAGTAGTTGTCATAATGCTGGATAGAAACAGGCGCGAATTGACGGGCATTCCTAGAGTACCGCCTGTGACCAGGCGTAGGACACCGTTTAGCTGATCTGCCAGTTCCTCGGCGCTATGGAAACGCTGTGTGGGTTTGGGATGGGTGCCTTTGTAGAGCAGGCGGTAGAGCGCTGGATAATCACGGAACGCCTTATAGTATTCAGAAGAGGGCATACCGAAGATGGGATTGGCGAGATCCATCAGCGTGACCATATAGGCAAGCGTGCGGCAGATAGAATAGAGATCGGTCTCGGGTGAAGGGTTTTTCACGGCCTCAGGGGCATAAAAACCATGAGTGCCATAGACATCATCGGGGCGAGGAGCATATTTGATTACCGTACCAAGATCGATCAGTTTCACAATCTCAGAGCCATCCTTGAGTTGTTCCAGCATGACGTTCTGAGGCTTGAAATCGCAATAGACCAGGCCCAGTTTCGCCAGATAAGAGAAAGCGGGCAGAATACCCAGAATATGGCGGATCGCCTCCTCGACCGAAAAAGGTTTGCCCTGCTCCTCTATAATCTGGTCCAGCGTCTTGCCCTGCACATACTCCATCACGATATAGCCCTGCTGGCCGATCGTGATAAAGTCGTAGATTGAAACGATATTGGCATGTTTGATTGAAGCCAGAAACTCGCGTTCTTTAATGCTCTGCGCGACCATATCGGGCGTTGCATCGGTGAGCAGGTTTTGACAACCACCTGGCGCTTCAAAACCAGGTCTTCCGCGAGATAGACCGAACCCATACCACCGGAGCCGATGGGCTTCACCACTTTATATTTATCGTTGATGACACTACCCATTTTGAGCTGGATAGGCTGCACTTCAGCGGTTGCAGGTTGCAAGATTGGGAGCGATTACCTCAGCAGCATAATCGAAAGCCACACTTGCCACAAAAGGATTTGCCGGGAATACGTCGGGCGTGGCAGCGGGGGCATTCATTCTGCGTAGGCTGTGTGAAGACGGTTGGTTGTGTGAGTGATGCCTGAGGGGGTGCGGCCTGGAATGTTGGTATCGTGATTGTGCTTAGCACTGCTCCACAATGTTCGCAGATGTCTTCTCCTGGAACGACTGGCTGCTGGCAATTTGGGCATACAGTGTGACTTGAAGCGCAGAACGTATTGGAGCAGAGGCGTTGTGCATCACTGGCGGCAAAGAGACGGTAGAGAGCACGGCACCACAATTTTCACATATATCGTCTGCCGGACTGACGGGGCCATGACAAACCGGACAGGTAGACGTAGACATAACACTCCTTCATACATATGAAAGCTTTTTTTCGCTGCATTTAATAGAGTACAGCAATAGTTTAACATAGAAGCACAACAGCAACAAGGAAAACCTTTCTAGTGCTTCCTACAGACCCAATAGTACAAACGAGAGAGTGGTTGATAAATAAAATGTAGGTTGCGTTTACGTGGGCGCGATAAATCTGCCCCGTACGGAAATGGGGTAGGTATAATGATTTACCTATTTATACCCGCCGAAGATGGCATGTCCAGCACGCATCCAATAGCAATCGACAAGGCTAAAACCGACCTCACTGAGCCAGCGCAACTGATCATTGAGAAGGGAGGGGTGATCGATAGTATCGGCATCGGAAAGGTTGTAGTCGTGGAGGAAATAGTTCCATTCGAGTTCGTTGAAGCGTTGAAAGCCGCTCAGGTCGCCTCTAATTGCGAGGCTCTGTTCGCGTACAATTCCGTC
Source organism: uncultured Chloroflexia bacterium (assembly GCA_963731415.1). Lineage (GTDB taxonomy): Bacteria > Chloroflexota > Ktedonobacteria > Ktedonobacterales > Ktedonobacteraceae > JACDAE01. Next base: position 536,736 of record CAVSVN010000001.1, on the reverse strand, counting down.
GTACTGGTGTGCAAAAAGTTGTGCAATGTGCTGATTGGCAGGTTTGATAATATCGGCGAGGAGCAGTGCGCCTCCTGGTTCCAGGGACTTGCGCATGTCATGAAAAAGCTGGCGTTTCTCCCCACCAAACAGGTGATGCACACATAACGAAGAGAGAACGCAACGTAATGGTGTAGGAAGTTGTGTACGCCAATCGTGTGCGGCGATATCGAACTGGCGGATTTCGACGCGCTCTCCGAAACGAGCCAGCCGCTCATGCAATTGTGTCAGCATCACTTCCGATCCGTCGAGCGCGAGATAGTGACAATTGAGGAAATGGTCTAAGATTGTCTCTGCCAGTTCTCCACCGCCAGCAGCGAGTTCTGCGAGCGTGAAGACCTCATCTCGTCGGGCAGGGATGAGATCGAGGAGGGTTGCTGTTTGTTCCACGCGACCAGGAACGAAGATATCGCTTACATCAAGAAAAAACTGGGAATTGCTCTCATCCCATTGATCTGTGGAAGTGGCTTCGGTCAAGATAGACATCCTTTCTCTTGTCGTATATGGGCGGCACGTCGGCGGCACGGGCTTGTTCACTTCGTTCACCGCGCCCTTACAATGGCATTGGATGATTCAATCAATAGCTTGTGTGAAGTTGTATTATTCTCCCATGAATGGTTCCCAGGCCTCTCTCTTTAAGGTAAATGGTGCCCAGGTAGAATTTTTACGAACATTGTTCCGAATGAGCGTCAGTTGTTCTTGAATACGGGCAAGATCACGAGCCATCTGGGGGCCTTGAGGAGTGGAAAACACAAAATCTTTTGCACGAACGTAGATTTTTTTCCAATACGTATCACAGGTAGCTATCTCTTTTAACAGCATCTGCCTGTCTTCTGTTTCTCTGCTTGCTTCCTCAAGAGCGTTCACTTTTTGTTGTAATCGTGCTATCCATACTGATAGTGGTCCTGCAAGTTCGCTTTCTGCTGACATTTTCTGCTCTCTTTCTAGCTTGCTGCAACATCGCCCGCCCTTAATAAAAGATCTCTTGAAAACGTGAACTGAGATGAGATGCATCTCTCTTTGAAAGTATACGAGAAAAAAGGATTGGGTACAAGATAGAGGATATGATCGGGTGTGGTTCATTTTTTTGCGGGGACTGTGGGCGTCGTAAACGCGGCCCGTACGGTAGGCGCGATAAATCTGGCCTTACCGGACCTGGCACCAATTTCATATAGGTATTACAAGCATGTTATAACATTATGTATTAAACATTTCCAGGAACAAATGGCTCATAATAATGATAGGAGAAATCAACTATGAACGAAAAAGAGTTCATCAAAGAAGTTAGCACACAAGAAGGATACGCCAGTTGGGCTGCTTCATATGACCAGGAAAACAATGCGTTAATCGCGGTGGAAGAAGCTTATGTTAACCCTACTTTAACTCAGCTTGATGCTAAGCGTCTTCTAGACATAGGTACTGGTACAGGGAGACATGCATTAAAGCTGGCACGAGAGGGAGCAAATGTAACGGCGCTTGATCAGTCGCTTGAGATGCTAGAGGTAGCACGACAAAAGGCACAGCACGAAGGGCTGTCTATCGACTTTCAACTTGCCTCACTTGAGGATAGTTTGCCCTTTGCAGAAGGTCAATTTGATCTGCTCATCTGCGCACTCGTGCTATGTCATGTTTCTGATATGAGTACGACGATCAGGGAATTTGTGCGTGTCCTGCAACCAGGTGGGTATATGTTGATTACAGATTTCCATCCTGGTAGTGTTCAAGCGGGATGGCGTACTCAGTTCAAACGGGAAGGAGTTAAGTATCTTCTCCCTAATGTTCCTCACACAAGGGATGATTACTTACAGGCACTTACAGGTAATGGTTTGAGTATACTGACTATGCTGGATATTCCCTTGCGAGAAGTGCCGGAAGGGTATCTTTCTGAGGAATTGCTTGCTGGACATGAGGAGCAGCTGTTTGGTTTGATTATTTTGGCACGGAAGTAGGAACAAGTACAGTTGTGAGACTGGGCCATCTTTCATACAACAGATGGGCCAGTTCGCGTAATCCCCACACCTCTCCCGAAGTGTGTCCGATAGTAGCGACAGTCATGCGAGTTTCCTGTACAGCTCTGTTTGCAGGTTGACGAAATTGCCCTGTTATGTAGAGATCGACGTGAAGTGCAGCGGCCTCGCGAATGAGGGAATCGGTCATTGCAGCGACGATGGCGATACGGCTGACTGTCTCAGTGTAGGATGTGGCAATAACAGGAGCAGCACCGAAGATATGGCGTAAGTGCTGCGTAATCTCAGGTAATGGGATGGGAGGAATATCACCGAGCATACCGAAAGGGATAGCATCTTTAAAGGCAAAGGGCGTGAGCTGGCTCATCTGCAAGATGTGAGCAAGGCGCATATTCATGCCAAAGGTCAGCGTGAGATCGAAAGCGAGATGATAGGCGAGAATTCCTACTTCGGTGGGTAGTGTATTGAGATCCAGACGCCAGGGACGGTGCAGAAAGAGGGCATCAAGGTGTTCACGCCGTACCCATAGTGCGATATCGGGCCAGGGTTCCAGCGCAACTCCGATGCGCTGTACCGGGTGTTGTGAAGGGCGGTAGATGCCGTTCTGATCTTGCGGGAAGCGGGTGCTACCAAGGCAGGAATCGAGATAGGTTGCAATGTCGGTAAGGGAAATTTGCATGGTTTGATGTAAGGCTTTTTCAAATCTATGAGTTTGTTAAGTTTATTCATTTTTGATTATGAAAATGGTAGGAACGCGATTTATATTGTACCGGCAATTAATTGCATTGGACGCGATAAATCGGGTCCCTACGTTGGGGCGTGTTTTATGGTAGACGTTCGATAATTGTGGCGTTGGCGAGGCCACCGCCTTCGCACATTGTCTGAAGACCATAGCGAGCATTGCGGCGTCCTAACTCATGGACGAGCATGGTAGCGATACGAGCGCCGGAAGCTCCCAGGGGATGGCCGAGGGCGATAGCGCCTCCGTTGACATTCACTTTTTCCAGGTCGGCCTGCGTTTCATGCTGCCAGGCGAGGACGACGCTGGCAAAGGCTTCATTGATCTCGATAAGGTCGATCTGATCAAGCGAGAGGCCAGATTTTGCCAGGGCTTTGCGCGTGGCAGGAATGGGAGCGGTGAGCATAAAAATGGGATCGTCACCGGCGAGGGCGAATGAGACGAAACGGGCAAGCGGTTTGTAGCCGAGGCGTTCAGCTGTCGAGCGGTCCATAATCAGGAGAGCGGCGGCTCCATCGCTGATCTGGGAGGAATTGCCAGCGGTGATGACGCCATTAGCCTTGAAGGCAGGTTTCAGACTTGCCAGCTTGTCCAGGCTAGTGTCAGCACGGATACCCTCATCGCGGTCGAACTGTGTGGTTGTGCCATCTTCATTTTTGATAGAGACGGGAACGATCTGTGATGCCAGATAGCCTTCAGATGTGGCATGAGCGGCGCGACGATGGCTCTCCAGCGACAGAGCATCGAGTTGTGTACGGCTGAGTTCCCAACGAGCGGCGATCATCTCGGCACTGATGCCCTGGTTGACCAGCCTGTCATCATAGCGTTCGAGCATACGTGGACTGAAGGGTGAGCCATAGTGTTGAGCATTCGAGCCTATGGGAATGCGCGTCATAGACTCGACGCCTGCGGCAATGGCGATATCGTAAGCGCCGCTAATCACTCCCTGGGCGGCGAAATGGATGGCTTGCTGGCTGGAACCGCATTGACGATCAACCGTTGTGGCGGGAACGGATTCGGGAAAACCTGCGGCAAGGACGGCATTGCGTCCAATATTGGTACTTTGCTCACCTATCTGGCTCACACAACCTACGATAACATCATCGACCAGCGCAGGATCGAGATGAGTACGTTCGACGAGGGTAGAAAGGACGTGCCCTAGCAGATCGGCGGGATGCCAGTCTTTGAGCTTACCGTTGCGGCGTCCAACAGGTGTACGTATTGCTTCAACAATGACGGCTTCGCGTAGTTGTGTTGCCATGGAAAGATGCCTCCTGGGAATATCTGGCGCAACGTTGCGACAGAAAAACATATCTCGTTATAGTGTGTCACATTGTTTTATTGGATGTCTATAAGAGAATGAGAGAGATTATTCCGTTACCTGCCACGTTTTGGATTACGACGACGTGAAGAGGCATTGCCACCACCTCGTCGTCTCCGCGCTCGATGACGGCGCGAAGGAGTGTGTTGAGGAGTTGCAGCATCCTCACCCTGATTGCTCAATGCCAGAGACGGAAGCGTCCAGAGAGAACCCCAACCTGTGTTGAAGTACTGGCGAATGGTGGTCATAATGAGGAAGGTCAGGCGATAGAGAGCAATGCCAGCAGCAAACTGCCAGGTAAAGAAAAGAGTGATACCGACCATCAGGAGAGGCATAAGTAATTGCAGGGCATGCGCAGTTTGCTGCAACGTCTCTCTCGTTTCAGAAAGGTTGAGTGGCTGAGCCATACGCATCTGAATAAGGGTGAGAATGCCAGTCATAAGTGGCAAGATGTGCGTAGGGTCGGGCAAGCCAAGCGAGATATGCCAGGCCACATTGAAAGCTGTAAACAAGGTGAAACTGAAGTCGGGCATGCGTACAAAATGGATCATAAATGGATACATAATCCGGTTCAGAGTGCCCAATGTAGCGTTATGCAGAACGGTATTGAGCGCGACAAAGACGCCGGAGAGGGCGAGGCCCTGCACTATCGAAGGAATGATGGGCGGCATCAGAGGAACGTTATGTTGTTTGAATAGTTGTTGGCGTGCAGTTGTTTGAGCGGCCAGATCATGAGGATACCTTCTTTTGATGGCCTCTATCTCTGGCTGTAGAGACTGTTGAGCTTTGAGAAACTTCGTTTGACGCCGCATTAAGGGGAGTGTCAGTACGAAGACGAGAGCCGTTAAGAGGATGATAGCGAGGCCAAAATTACCGACCACGTGATACAAAGTCAGCAAGACATTGAGGATGGGATACGCAACGATGGTATCGAAGAACTGAATAAGCAGGCTCATAAGCGCTCTCCTGTATGATCTATAGAAAAATATGTAGCCGTTTCTTCTGTAGATACGTAGAAAATGCATCAGTGTTGTAAAAAATGCGAAAACAAATTTGTACGAGCCAGATGATACGATTGGAAGAAAAAATCCAGATATGGCGGGTGGCTACCTTCCCCCATGAATGGGGCAGGCGGATGGACGCGCTAAAGCTGGTCCCTACCCCACATCCACATATCCGGTTTGAATCGTTCAAGAGGATTATCGTGCCCAGGCAAATCATCAAAAAAGAGGTGTCCTTTTGAGAGGACACCTGCGATAATCATACGAAAGCATACGCTGTTTTAATATTGATATGGCGGGTTTTGCTGTTGTTGTTGCTGATAGTAATAGGGTGTAGAGGGCTGACCAAAGGAAATGCGGCCTCGTGATCGTGGGCGTTGTCCGAAGAGCAGGTATAGTAGCGGACCAAGCACAACCCAGGGCGGCATAAGCCAGATGACGGCGAGCCAGAGAATTTTGCCCGTCGTGGAATGATCATCGTCCAGTACCATAAGCGTCGCCAGAATGTGACCGAGAACAGGCACGAAAACGACTACAAGAAAAAGTACAGTATTGAAAAAGCAGCCACGATTACTAGACACAGTTCTATCTCCTAATGTTTTTTCATAAACATTCTTCACAAAAATTTTGTTGTACCTTTCTGGTACTCTAATTATTTTACAGAGTTGGGGCGCTTCCTGGTTGCAGAAGCGTTCAATTTTTTCATAGAGGTCGGCGGCACTGAACGGTTTGACGATATAGCTAACGCCTCCATGACGAAAGCCTTCCTCTATTTCAGCTTGCTGAGCGAAGGCTGAGACGAATATGATGGGGATATGAGAGAGATAGGGGCGAGCTTTGACGGCGTCGGCGAACTGGTAACCATCACAATCGGGCATAGAGATATCAGTAAAGATCAGATCGGGACGCACCTGTTCAACCAGTTCCAGACCTTCAAAGCCATTGGAGGCCAGGTAAAGCTCGTGTTCGGTCGAGCGCAACATGATACGGACGAGTTTCTGGATCAGCACTTCGTCCTCACAAAAGACAATGCGAGCCATCGTATTCCTCTCTTTCTAGCGTGAAGTAAAACGGATGGTAAAGTGAAAGATAGATCCCTTGCCTGGGGCACTTTCAGCCCAGACCTGCCCACCATGCATCTGAACAATCTCGCGTACAATGGACAATTCTGGTCGCGCCTCCTCAATGTGGAAGATGGGATTCGCATTACTATGCGCGTGAGGTTCAAAGATGCGCTCCAACTCGGTTGCTGGAAGACCTCCACCATAATCCCGTATGTATACATGAACGACATTGCCTTCAAGCTGGCTACTCACCGAAATCTCGCCACCAGGAGGAGAGTACAGAACAGCATTTTGTAGCAGATCGGCGACAACAGACGCAAGCTTCTCGTAGTCGCCTCGTAGAATGGGAAGGGCATTAGCAAGTTGCAAGCGAATGACGTATCCAGGGTTTGCCTGGCGCATACGAGAAGCAACATCGATAATGATAGCATTAAGATCCAGCCAGCTCGGATTGAGTTGCAGGTGCGAAGACTCTTTATGATCCACATCAAGCATACCAGCAATCATGCGTACGAGACGACGTGCATCGGTATGAATATCAATAGCAAATTCTTTCATCTCAGTAACGCTTAGATCTTTATCGCGCATAATTTCGCTGAAGCCCTGAATACCAGTGAGAGCGGTACGGAATTCGTGGCTGACGATGCTAAGAAAATCACTCTTGGCCTTACTGATGCGTTCCAGTTCGCTGTTGGTTATCTGCAGCGTTTGTAGGGCGGAATTGCGATCCTGAAGAGCTTTCTCGCGCTCAAGGAGCAGTGTTGCCAGGTTTGCAACGGCATGGATAATTGCCAGTTCCTGAGAGGCGAGAGCCGGTTTGACGTTCCCATAGGCGAGCAAGAAGATACCAATAAGTCCACCATTCTTGAGAATAGGAGTAATAAGTTTGTACGATGGCAGGTCGCGAAAGAGTTGATGAGAGGCATCAAGCGAGAGCATTTCACCGCTACGCAGTCGCTCTACAAATTCCTGGCGACCGAGGAGGCTATTCAGCCGTGCGCCATAGAGACTATTACGCCAATGTTGTTCATACTCAGGCGTAATACCGACGATAACAACGGGAGTCAGAACTTCAGTCTGGGGGTCAACGAGTACGATTGCTGCACGTTGACAATCTAAGAGACGGCAAGGAAGTTCAAGCAAGGAGCGCTCAAAAATAGTTGCTTCTGGCTGTTCGTTCTCAAGAGGAGCACCGGAGACCTCACCTTCGTCCTCAAGGGGAACGGTTGCTTCTGAATTCTCATCGTGCTGAACCATAGCATCGGTCATTGCCAGTAGAGCATTTAGCGAACGTTGAGTACGAGATGCAGAGTTGCGTTGTGCTGTGACATCATGTAACGTGATGATCGCGCCCAGGAGCTGACCATGAGCGTCATAAAGTGGTTGCCCGCTTACGTTCATCTGTCGCTCTTGCTCTTGTGGTCCACGCAATATGATATTAACGGCAGTAGTATCCTGCAAAGTCTCGCCAGCCAGGACGCGGTGGAGGGGCCATTCCTCTTCACGGAGAGGGCGGCCATCTTCATCGCAGAGTAATAAGGGTCCGTTATGGTTATGTAGTTGATCGGGTGAGAGGCCAGGGATACGTTGAGCGGCAGAATTGGCAACGAGAAGGTGTCCATTAGTGTTGTAGTAGAGGGCTGCTTGCGGTAGCTTTTCGAAGAGCATACGATATTGATCCGCTGATATATCTTGTGTCAGGGCAGTTGAGTTGGTGCGGCTGGTATTTTGGTTGATGGTGTTTCTGTATTCGTTGTTATCTCTGCTCATATGGCCCTCTTTTTTATCCCTATATACAGTGTAGCAAGGGGGCCTAATTTTCGCGGGGGAGGGTAGAGGCCAATAATTCAAGGAAAAACTACAGTTCCACTACAATGACCTCAACCAATTTCGACGACAACATATGGTCATTGTAGCGGACTGACTCCCTCACCTAACCCGCAGGCACAAACTCTACCGCGTCAGCAGCAATCTCCTGCCCGTCCTCACCTGTGGCATTGCTCATCACAACACTTCCTGAGGTTCCAGCCTTGAAATGGTAGGTGCCGATACTGATCCATTGAGGACCGGTATTGACGGTACCAAATGGTCCCTGGAAATTGCCGACGTGCGATTCGATCGACATAAACGGTATGGCTGACCGAGGCTTTCGTGTTGCCGGGATTGACACTATTCACGGTAAAGGGAACCCAGCTACTACTGGCATAGGTCGGTCTATGTAAACACCTACTTCGTAATTACCATCCTTTGGTATCGTTGGATGCCACGTGGAAGTTGCTGTGGTAGAAGTGGAAGAGGTGTATGTCCAATGCAGATCGCCGTTGATTTCACCCGCCGCTTTATCGAGAGTCCACTTACCAGTGCTACTCCAACCCTTATCACCGTCATCAACCAGAGTTGCACCGGGAGCGATGGCGCTACCATTAGCACTCAGGATCAGGAACAGAGCCATTGGCTTCAGGATTACCGACCCAGAGGTAGTTATCGGCAACGGTATTGGGATCGGAATAGTTGCCTTCCCAACCAAATGGATCGGTTGGTTGCCAGGCGACATTATTCAGATAGTAGGTTCCAAAATGCAGGTGTGGTCCTGTTGACGAGCCGGTCGTACCACTCGTTCCAATCTGCCACTGCACACCTACCTGATCACCATTGGTCACAGTGATTGCACTCAGGTGGCCATATGCTGTCGCCAGACCATTTTTATGATCGATCGCGACCCAGAGACCGAACGAATCATTGTGGTTGACGGGATTGTACCATCCCGCACGAATAACGGTTCCAGCTGCCGCACTCAACACTGGCTCGAAAGCGCATATCAAGATCGTAGCCATTATGTCCATCATAACAATTTACGCCAGGAGTACAGTTATTGACATCATTACCAGTCAGGCGCGTTCCAGTATAACTTACGAAAATGCCATCCTGCTCATAGTCTGGCTTATCGTGATCGAAGAGCGAACGCGTACGCTGTGCCATAGTCCGGCTACCATAGTAAGGTCGATGCATAAAAGGCGTAGGTGCCTGATCCTTGTTGCGTCCTGAAAAAGTTGATTGCCTCTGTTGAAAAGATGAAACTGCATGGACTGCTATTGATCCGGTTACTATGCTGACAAGCAAGGCAAGCAGAAGAGATACTGACTCGCATCCATTTTTGTTTTGATTGCATTTAAAAACTCCTCTTTTTCTTGGATAGGGAAACGTGGGGGCATCATCTTGTGCCTGAGTCTCCGTTAGGCATCATTATGAGGCATGTGGGCGCACGCAAGGTGACGCCCCTACCCAGATTTTCTCGGTTCCTTCTGATTGAGTATCAACCAATGACGCAAGGTGACGCTCCTAGGTTTCTAATATGTTGGTAAGATTATCCGACGGCCACAACATGTGGGATAGGTGTAGTGAGCAGCGTTGCAGATGGATGTACCTGCGCAGAGACTGCAGGTACCGACCAGTAATGAAGCGTTCCGCCAAGCACATGATTAGGCGCGTTTAAGGCCGTAAACGTAATGTGGGTGCTATCAGTCGTCCAGGCGGGATTGATATTGAGTTGCATCCCTGTCTCCTGCGGAGAAGCTACCTGGTAGATCTTTTTGCTTGCGATATCAACGACGTTAATAGCGCTCTGCAACGACTGTGACTGGACATTCGCCTGAACATTGTGTGGATTTGTGCGTACGATAAAGGCGACTTTACTGCTATCAGGCGACCAGGATGGAGCATAGCCATGACCACCATCGGTATCTGCGAGACGTTGTGACTGCGTTCCCTGCGCATTCATCAACCAGAGGCCAGCATTGAGAAACGGTGTGGCGCTATCGACGAGCCGCTCATACACGATGTTCTTGCCATTGGGAGACCAGGAGAAGAGCGCATTGATCGCCTCGACCCCTTGTTCTTAAAGAGATGCTTACGCGCACTCCCATTGCTATTGACCAGCCAGGTATCGCTACCCAGGCTCAGGCCAGCAGTGGTGGAATAGACGATACGCGAGCCATCGGGTGAAGGGGCAGCATCAACAAGATCGGCAGAAGGCACTCCCAGATCGATACCTTTGTGAGAACCAGTTGCGGCATCAACCTGCCAGAGTGTGGCACGCCAGGCCTGTACTTTCGCTGGAGGAACCGGACCAACGGGAAACATTGGGCGATAGAGAAATGTATGTCCATTGCCACCGGGCAGCCAGCGTAAGAAATTGCCCTGCGCATCGGATGGAGAGTAGGTTAATCTTGCTCTGTCGGGTATCAAAGACCCAGACCCACTCGACATCCGGACGTGTTCCATCGATTGCCAGATAGCGTCCATCAGGCGAAAGTTGTAGAGAAAGCACCGCATCCGCAGTAGATGTGCCAAAACCTGAGCCGATCGGAACAATGCGCTTGTGGAGCACTCAGCGGTTGATGAGCGCTTCCCTCAGGAGCACGAGCAATCACAAAGCCACGTGAATCTTTTAAAACATAATAAAGATAAGCCTGAGACGTGCTATAGGGTCCGTCAGCCTGTGCGGATGTGAGTAGATGTATGCACAATATCTGATTGCAGATGTGTCCAGCGCATAGCCGAGAGAGAAATGACAGCAACAATACAGATACCCGAAAGCAACAAAAGCATAAACAAAGGCGATTTTCGCATAAAATCCTCCATTTTGTACTATGTGTTACAGATGTAGGGCCACGCATTTACGATGTTCCACATGTAGGGGCCGCGTTTACGACGCCCTATAGCCCCTATGATATATAGCGCCTGAGAAGAGGGCAAAAGAACGCGCTAAAGTGATCCATATGGGCAACAGAGGACGTTTAGCGAGCATTATAAGGACTTATGGGGAAGAGAATATGATAACAAAAGGGAAATGCAAGGCCTTTGTTCTTGAAAAATTGCTCAAACCAGGCAATGGGGGCGGGATCTTTTGAATTCGGTTTCGCTATCGGCATGGAAGAAACGGACGTAGAGAGGCAGAGCAGGGCCAAGTCGCTGTAGCAGATTGTTCAGGCGCTCTTCGGCATGATGCCATTTATTGCGGTAGGCACCCAGACGCCAGCTATTATAGGCCTCATCATGCAATTCGATGAGATCGAGCAAGACAGGATCGTGGATATAGCGCTCGGCAAATTTACGAGCGATATGGGCATGATGATTGGTACCGATTTTGGGGCGAGACTCATCCACCCGATACTTGAAGGCATCATGAATAAGAGCAATCAGGCGCAAAGCCCGGCGCTCCTCCTCGCTGGACATTGGCGATCAATATTTGCCAGTACGTCAGCGATATGATACTTGACGGGTCCTTCCAGATGGCCCGTACGGGGTTTTCCCCAGTCAATACCTTCCTGCCATTCAGGGTCTGCCGCGATCTGCTTTTCCAGGTCAGTCTCTAGTTCAAAGGGCAATTCTGTCATGCTTTATAGTGTACCTCATAACATTTACATAAATCTACTCGCAATACGCATGGTGAGAGGACGATACACGGCCTCGTAGCAACCAGGGAATTGCACGATGCGACCACCCCAGCCACGTTTGAAGCGATAGACGCCTGCCATAGCTTCATCTTCGGCATCGGTTGCGGGAATACCCCAGAAATCGTAGGAGTGCGCACCCTGTTGCCTGGCCCAGCGAATGGCCTCCCATTGAAGGAGATAGTTGGGCATGAGCTGGCGTTGTTCATTGCTTGATGCACCATAGAGATAGATAGCCTGACGAGCGAAGAGGCCCACGAAAATGCCGGCCAACAGTTGACCATCGTACTCGGCAAGCAAGAGACGAGCCTGATCATGGGGCGCAAAGATGTGCCAGGCATCCAGATAATAGTTGAAGAATGAATACCGAACTGGTCGCGTTCGCCCGTAGTCTGCAACAAACGATACCAGGCATGCACATCAGCAGGAGTCTCCGCAACACGAACGGTCACACCTTTACGGGCGGCGAGACGGACATTGTAGCGCCACTTCTCCTTCATCTGAGCCAGCAATGTTTCTTCGGAAGGAGCCAGATCGAGGATAATCGTGCGCAAAGGCTGAATAGGAGAAACAGAACGCATATGCATAGCCAGCAGGCGCTTTAAGACCAACTCATCTGCAGAGCGTCTCCTCTCCTGGTTCCATACGCAGAGCAATAGCGCCTTGTTTACGTAAATATGGAGTAAGTTGAGAGAAAAAGGCATCACATAAAATGGAATCTGACCAGTCGATCACGGGACCTTTGGGATATAAGCAAGGTGGCCGAGGCGTAAAGGAAGATGGGGCAGCGGTACGGCGTAGGATAGTAGCGGCGGCAACAATATCGTCTTCATGCCAGAGAGCAAGGCGTAAAGGAGACCAACCAGCGTGCGCTTTGAGTTCTCCCCAGCCCCAACTTTGCAGAAGATGGCCGGACGGAGCATTGGAAACAAAAGTATCCCATTGTTGTCGTTGCGCTGAGGATACCGGGCATAATTTATAATGAGAGAGCATAAGATTTACTCGCATTCTAAAAAAATATGGATGAGAGAAAGCATTTCCACTTATGATAACGTATGAGGAGAGTGTTAGAGCACAAGGGAAGACGTTTCTCGTGCTATAATGATCAGGGAGTAATTTACCCAAGAATCAATCTTTTTGATTGGCAGGAGGCTACTTGTGAAAGTTATTATTATGGGCTGTGGTCGTGTTGGCGCAACGCTTGCCACCAGCATGGACAAGGCAGGACATAAAGTTACGGTGATCGATAGCAACACAGATTCCTTTCAGCGCCTTGAAGCGACATTTAAGGGAGAGAAGGTGCAGGGAAGCGGCATTGACGAAGAGATATTGAAGGAAGCGGGCATCGAAACGGCGGACGCATTTGCGGCGGTCACGAATGGCGACAATCGGAATATCATGGCGAGTCAGATTGCCAAAGAGATATTTCATGTTAAGAAGGTTGTCTGCCGTATTTATGATCCTATCCGTGAGAGCACATACCGGGAGTTAGGACTGGAGACGGTCTGCCCCACGCTGGTTGGAGCGCAGATGCTCTTCGATGCACTTTCGGAAAAGAAGTAAGATATCGGCTCATGCTTAGCAAGGACTTGTTCTCATATTCCAGGTACAATATTGTTGGAATATGAGGAGTGCAATATAAAATGAGCACAACAAAGAAAAGGATAGAGGCATCTGTATGTACATCATCATTGGAGGTGGGGGAGATGTTGGTTACTACCTCACCAGAAATCTGCTACTCCAGGGGCACGAAGTTTTGCTGCTAGAGAAAAGTGGCGTGCGTGCGCATGCATTAAGCCATGAGTTGGGGCAATCCATCCTGAAGGGTGATGCGTGCGAGGCCAGGACGATGGAAGAAGCGGGTGCCAGGCGCGCCGATGTTGTCATTGCGGTAACAGGTGAAGACGAGGACAATCTGGTCATCTGTCAGATGGCGAAGAAGCGTTTTAACGTGGGCCGTACTATTGCGCGTCTGAACAACCCGATTCACGAGATTGCTCTTTCAGAAACTGGGCATTGATGTCACGATCAGCCCGACCAAAGCTATTCTCTCGCTCATCGAATCTGAGCTACCAGGTCTGCACTTTGTTGCATTGATGACATTGAAGAAGGCCGGGTCTGGAGGTCGTAGAACTGAGTATTCCACCATTGTCGCCGATTGCGGGTAAGATGCTTAGCCAGATTAATCTGCCGCGCAAATCCAATCTGGCGATGATCATGCGTGATGGAGAGACCATCTTTCCAACGGGCGAAACCGTTTTGCAGGCCAACGATGATGTGTATGCATTGGTGTCAGGTGAGGGAGAAGATGAACTGCGTCGCACCTTTGGGGCATCATAATTTCCTATTTCGCATCAGATGTAGGAGCACGATTGATCGCGCCCCTACATTTTCAACTGAGGTCATCATCTAATACAATGAATCGGTGGGCGATGCTTTTCGCGCCCCTACATTCCGGGTTTCTGGATTTTTGACCGTTTCATTATATGCATTGATAGATCCATTGCAGGAGTCTCGCTATCCAGCGTAGATCAGCAGTAGCATCTCCATGCTGGTCACTATGTTCATCATCTTCCCCATTTGAACGTTTGCCCCGATGAGCGAGACGTTTGGGGCGACGAAGGTCCAGGGAGCGCGTTTGCTTGCCAGCATCACGTCAGGACTCTCACCACGGGCGGAGCGATAGATGCTGGCGATGACGACCCAGCTTACGGCAACGACGGGAGTAGCAAGGAGCGCACCCAGGGCACCAAACATCTTAGCACCAACCAGCAATGCCATAATAGCTGCAACAGGGTGCAGACCAACTGCATGACCCACGATACGCGGTCCTAACACATTGCTCTCAAGCATCTGTACGATGATAAACAGAGCGATGATCCAGAATGTACGCGGGAAAGGATCGGGCAGGAACAAGGACAGCAAAATTGCAGGAATAGAGGCAATAAACGGACCTACCATAGGAATGGTCTCAAAAAGGAAAGCCCAGCACACCCACGATCAATGCATAGTTTCCCAGGCCAGTGACAATGACAGATACCACCCGCACAGATGCCAATGATCAGGGCCAGCGTCAATTGTCCACGAATGTAGTTGCCCACGACGCGGTTCAGAGCATCCTCAAACAAAAGCACATTTGAGAGTGAACGTTTGGGAACAATGCTGATAATACTATCGCGAATACGTTTCCCATCGAGAGTGAGATAGAAGCTCAACACCGTTACCAGCGCAATATTGATAAAAAGATTTGACAGGATAAAGAGAATATTGAGAGCATTTGTCAGCGGCGGAACGCGCAAATGACACCGCCTGATCACGAATCTGATTGACCGCAGCATCAATATTTGCCTGCGGAATACCTTGTTTTAAGAGAAAAGTATATACCTGTCCATACCAACCAGGCAGATTATTAAAAAAGCCCACAACAGTAGCATAAACTGCCTGTACCTGCTGAATGAGCGAGAAGATCAATTCATAGAACAGACCAACAAGCACTGCAAGCACAATCACATACACAGAGCAAAGCAGCGAGCAAGCGAGGAAAGCCATTTTTTACCAGAAGATTGACGGCGGGTGTTACCAGGAATGCAATGGCCATCGAGAGCAATAGAATGAGAATAGCGTCCACAAACTGGCCCAACACGGACCAGGATGCCCAGAAGATAAGACCGATACAGATTACACAGATTAATATGTCGCGTGTCCGTTGCCAGTTCACTTGACCCATCATTTGTATCCTTTACGTATTATAAAAAAGAAGGAGTCTATTTTATTTTGATTACTTTCTAGCTATTGTGACAGGTTTCAGTAAAAAGAACAAGTCCGCAACGTTCTGCATCCTAATGCCTGGTCTCACCAGGAAAGCGCCTTGAAATATTCCCGATGAATACGTTGCTAGCATCGGGCGCATTCAAGGTGACTTCCAATCATAGAAAAGATTTACAAGTCAGGACACCAATGCAAGAAAAGGTATTGAAGGAGCGAGATGAAACTTTTTCGCGTTTTATTTCGTCATCCCAATAGGGTCAGACAGGAAATATACCCAACCTGGCATTGAAATACTATTCTATTGAAACATTGTTAACTTTGACTATATACTTCGTCTATTAGAATACGGTAATTTATGCCGTCTGAATTGCAGACGGCTTGAAAGAGGACACTAACTGTGGATATACCAACCACAATGACACCGATACAGTTATTACTTATCTGGTTGCTAATGGGATTGCTGCTCACATGGATGATTGTATTTGCATCGCTGGCATTAAGGCCAGAACGGGAAAAAAAGTCAGAGCCTGAGCTTTCTAGTTCGTCCAATAGCTCATTTCCCCAATTACATGTAATCGTTCAACAACAGACTGAGAGGTCTGCTGCCAGCATACAGCTTGAGTCAAAGACGGCTTCAACTTCGAGCAGTGGTATATAAAAATTGCACTAATTGCATCTGGATAGATCCTATGTGCAAATTTACCATATCCAGATACCCTACAACCTTACTCTACACTTAGAAGAGATCGGCGTCTTAATAGCTATATAATAAGGCCCCCTCAGGGGAATTCCCCTGAGGAGGCCTCCATTTGTTTACATAAGACAAACCATTATATCTGGATATTTTCGCCTGGTCGGGCCGGGCGGAAGCTTCCATTCTCATTGATAAACACAAAACGGCTATCCTGAATACTTACAATCATATCGGGTTTGCCATCGCCATTCACATCTTTGAAACTAAGTTTTACGACAGCCAGATCCTGGCCCTGACCGATCAAGACAGGACCAATATAGATTTTTGCCTTTGCTGCATCACCGCCCGGCATTTCAATAATATCTACATGTCGGTTTAAGTTCAGAGCAATAAAATGGCTGGGGTTAGCAAGCGAATCGTTATGACCAACTACATAGTCGGTCTGAAAAGTACGTGGGCGTCCATAGTGCCAATCATCTTGCGTCACCTGCCACCAACTGGCAAACGAACTCAAGGCGATCCAACCAATTAACATAACCATCATAGCCAGACCAACATAAATGGTCCAATGGAAACGCGACCAGTTAAAGCCCTGTTGAGGACGAAGAGATAAGTTGCGGCTACGATGAGGTATTACGTCTTCTGTCTCTACTGGTCCTGTCGTACGCCGTCCGGGATGTACGGCTGGTACATTTGTCTGTGTAGCTACGTCGGGGGAATAGCATTTCTGCGACCTGATCTGTAGAACGGTCATTGCCTGCACATCAGCTCGTGTGCGCCCACTCTCTATTTTGGTATCGCTATGATAGCGACGCGCACTACTGGGCATACGGGTAGAAAAGGCTTCATCATACTCGTCGTCTTCATCAAATAAAATGCGCTGTTTGTCAGCTTAGCTGACTGCCAGCAGGCGAGGTGTGCCGAGAACGTCGGGTGTAATTCTGGTCCACATTGCTTACCGTCCTCTCTTTTTATGTTGCTTGTCATTGGGTATTAGAACTTTTGTTCTATATAACATAATATACCATACAAGCGTGCATGTCAATAACATTGCTAATTAGGATGGAGCCAATATTTGAGGAGCGCAGTTGTCGCTCATCAGAGCCTACAGCGCAGCAATGAACGTCACTGGTGATCAAGTGAGGATCGGTGAAACGATGATCCCCTACATTTTCTGGGTAGAGGTGTGTTAGTATAATTCGGTATGACTTTTTCTGATTGGTAGGTTGGACTTGCTCTGATTGCTTCTGATATGATGAACGCCGGACTAGACGTCTCGGTTAAGACTGCGACTTTGTTCTTTCTGACGCAGATCTGTACAGGCTGGCTTCGGGTTATGGGAAGCAAAAGGAATGGCAGACCAAAGATATCTCCAGGACCGTTTTATTCAATTATGAACGGACAGGCCGAAATATGGCTCTATAGCAGGAGACTCAAACGTGTATACATCTTCTCTGCAAGCCACTGCTGCAACACCACATATTGTCAATGCTTATCTAGAGAGCAAAAATACAATTGTTGCATCACTCTCACAAAATATTACGCTACCATGTAGCATAAGTAATGCCATAGTTACCGATATGATGAGCGGAGAGAAACTGCAAATCGTTGCCATCGATACCGCTCCAACTTATTCGCCAGTGCTGGTAGGCGATCTGCAACATCTGCTTGGAGCACAGATAGATTGGAACCCTGACGGATGACGCGACCCTACTGAAAAAGGTAAATACCAATCTCTACCAGTTTACAGGGATATTGCCAGCAGGCACATATCACTACAAAATCGCATTTAATAGAGGACTGGGATGGCGCCTTGCCATCTGAAACATGCCGTGCTGACAGTACCACCCGGTGGAGCAAAGGTCACGTTTTCTTATGTCCCATTTGAACTCAAGAGCCAGCAACAACGGTCTATGACTCGCTGAACAATCCCACCGCACCATTACCACTCTCATCAGCAGGCCTACAAACATCACTCATTCAGATCACTCTGGAGACAGAAAGTAGACATAACACGATCCCTGCAACTAGCACTGAAAGGCTTTTCTGGCTGCAAGGTTATTGCACGTGGTGTGCTCAGTAGTGATGAGTATACCTATTCCGGGTCCGATCTGGGCAATATATTTAGTCCGTGAATGTACGAAGTTCCGTGTCTGGGCACCGACCGCATCGGATGTAGCAATTGCAGCTCTACAATAGTGAGACGGGTCCTCTGACACGAAATGTAGATATGCAACGCAGCGAGAAAGGAACATGGTATGCAGAAATACGCAACAATCTGGAGAACTGGTATTACCTCTACCAGGTCACTATAGCAGGGTACAACACAGACAGCGGTTGATCCTTATGTACGTGCAATTGCGGTGAATGCGACGCGTGGAATGATTGTTGACCTGGCAAAGACCAATCCTGACGGCTGGAATAGCGATACGTTATCAGCAACTTGCCGATCCTGTTGACGCGATTATCTACGAGACGCATGTGCGCGATTTCTCGATCGACGGTAATTCTGGAATGACGCATAAAGGGCAATACCTGGCATTTACCGAGCGAGGAACAAAGGGACCAGGCGATATAGTAACGGGCGTGGATAGCTTGAAACAGCTTGGGTGTGACGCATGTACAGGTATTACCGATTGAGGATTTTGCCAGCGTCGATGAGAACGATCCGCAGCCAGTACAACTGGGGCTATGATCCGCGCAACTATAATGTGCCTGAAGGTGCCTATGCCAGCACGCCACATGGAACGGCACGCATCACCGAATGCAAGCGCATGATACAGAGTCTGCATGCATCTCAACTGGGTATTATTATGGATGTGGTATATAATCATACCTTCGCTACGCGAATTTCAGACTTCGACAAGATCGTGCCTCAATACTATTACCGCACCGACTATTCCGGCTACTATACCAATGGGTCAGGTGTAGGAAATGAACTTGCAACTGAGCGGCCAATGGTACAGAAACTCGTGCGTGATTCAGTCACTTACTGGGTACAGGAGTATCACATCGACGGTTTCCGCTTCGACTTGATGGCGCTGGTCGGTGTAGATACGATGAGCAAGGTAGTCCAGGACGTGCATGCAACTAAATCCGTATGGCCTTATCTATGGCGAACCGTGGACTGGAGGGCACTCAGGGTTGCCCGAGAACCAGTTGCTATTCAAAGGGAAGACAAAAGAACCTGGGCATCGGCGTCTTCAATGACAATATTCGTAATGCCATTCTTGGCAGTGCGCTCAATGCCAGGGAGCAAGGCTTCGCAACAGGCAACACGGGACAGATTGATGCCGTAAAGAGAGGCGTAGAGGGCAGTATCAATGATTTTACGGCGTCTCCCGCTGAAACGATCAATTATGTCACGAGTCACGACAATTTTACGCTATGGGATAAGATTGCAGCCTGCAATGGCTCCTTGAAGGAGGCGCAGCGTATTCGGATGGATGAACTGGCCCAGGCGATCATCTTTACCTCTCAGGGTATAGCGTTTATGCAGGGTGGCGAGGAGTTTTTGCGTACTAAAAATGGCAATGATAATAGTTATAATGCGGGTGATGGCGTGAATAAGTTTGACTGGTCACGCAAAGCTCAGTACCAGAACGTATTTAACTACTATGCCGGACTGATCCAGTTGCGGAGGAACCATCCAGCCTTTCGTATGACATCCGTGAGCGAGATCCGCAACAATCTTACCTTTCTCGACAGTCCAGCCAACGTGATAGCGTTTGCATTGAACGGGCGGCAGGTAGAGGACAGCTGGGCACAGATTATTGTCATCTACAACGCAAATACGTCGGATACAATGTTTCGTCTACCGCATGGAACATGGAACGTTGTTGTGAAGCCAGAGCAGGCGGGTGAGCAGATACTTGGTCAGGCGATGGAAACGGTTACTGTTGGGGCTATTGCATGTATGGTGCTGTATAGGAATGATATTACGGGAATGCTATAAAGCAAATTGGAGAATAAACAATGACTTCTTCTATTTTTGACAAACGCGCCTCTGGCTGTCTCTTTGGCCTTGCATTCGGTGATGCCCTGGGAGCAGATACAGAATTCCTCAGTTATGACCCAATTTTGCAGCGTTTTCCCGTCGATGGCCCTCAAATGCCAGCGGATAACCCTATACGCGTAACCGATGATACGCAGATGACGCTGGCGGTTGGCAATGCTCTGCTAGCGGCTACACAGCCCTATACAGTTGCTACGTTGGAAGCTCCACTCAGACAAGCTTTTGTAGATGGA
Source organism: uncultured Chloroflexia bacterium (assembly GCA_963731415.1). Lineage (GTDB taxonomy): Bacteria > Chloroflexota > Ktedonobacteria > Ktedonobacterales > Ktedonobacteraceae > JACDAE01. The sequence continues at coordinate 516,442 of CAVSVN010000001.1, read as the reverse complement.
ACAACAGTCCTGATAATAATCGTGCTCCCGGCGTGACATGCATGGACGCTTGCGACAAACTGGCAACAGGTCTAGCCATGGTATGAATGTTCAGTGATGGGTTCTAAAGGATGTGGAGCGAATATGCGCGTTGCTCCGGTAGGTCTGCTTCCGCTTGGACAGAGTGGAATTACGTATGAAACACGAGCCGCTATCGCTCAATTTCAGGCGGCACTTACGCATGGGCATCCAACGGGATTAGCGGCGGCAGATTTAACTGCTGCCGCAATTGCTGATCTGACTAGCATCATCAGAGACCTTGCAGGTCTTACCTCAACGTTTACGCGCGTATGCTCTCAGTCAACGGACGGTCTATCATGAACAGTGGTTGGGTCCATTATGGAAACGTTCGCACCAGTCTTCGCCAGCGGAATATATTACGCGTGGGTGGGATGAATGTTTGCAGGTTCTTGATCGGTTGGATCAGGCATTGAGCGTTGCATGGATCGTGAGAGCGACCCATGTCAGATCACAGGTGCAGGCTGGATAGCGGAGGAGGCTCTGGCAACAGGTCTGCTTTGTTTTCTTCTGTTCCCACACAACCCTGTGCAGGCAATTAAAAGAGCAGCCACCAGTTCAGGCGATTCAGATTCTATCGCGTGCCTGACTGGAGCTTTTGCCGGAGCATATGCAGGACAAAAAGCATGGCCGACGAATGGATTGAGCGAATTGAATATCGAGAGCAATTGACGAGATTAGGAGAAATCTGGGATAGCTGAAAATCTCTTCCTTCCATTTCAACCATGGGAGTCAAAGAAAGGCGAAAACGATGAAAGCATTGATTTGTAAAGAGTTCGGGCCAGCAGAGAAGCTGGTACTGGAAGATGTTGCGCCGATTGAACCAGGCGAGGGACAGGTAGTGATAGGGATAAAAGCCTGTAGCGTGAATTTTCCCGATACCCTGATCATAGAAGGCAAATATCAGTTCAAGCCCGATCTCCCCTTTACGCCGGGGACCGATGTGAGCGGCATTGTCACAAAAATCGGCAAAGGGGTCACTCACTACCCATGTTGGTGACCGAGTGATGGCACTACCAATGTGGGGCGGATTTGCAGAAGAAGTTGCAGTAGACGAGAAGCAGCTTATCCCTCTACCCCAAAACGTCGATTTTATTCCGGCAGCCGCCTCCGCGCTCACGTATGCAACCTCTTATCACGCCCTCAAAGATAGAGCCTCTTTACAGGCAGGCGAAACGCTGCTGGTACTGGGAGCTGCTGGCGGCGTCGGGCTGGCGGCGGTAGAACTGGGCAAAATGATGGGCGCAAAGGTCATTGCAGCCGCCTCTAGCGACGAGAAGTTAGCCGTTTGCCAGCAGTACGGAGCAGATGAACTGGTTAACTATAGCTACGCGAAAACCTGAAAGAGCGCGTCAGAACGCTCACATGGGAATCGCGGCGTCGATGTTGTGTATGATCCGATCGGTGGCCCTTATTCAGAATTGGCGTTACGCAATATGGCATGGGAAGGTCGCTTTCTGGTCGTTGGTTTTAGCAATGGAGAGATCCCACGCATCCCTCTTAACCTGGCTCTGCTCAAAGGTTGCTCCATTGTGGGTGTGTTCTTTGGCGAATTTGCCCGGCGCGAACCACAGAGCTATATACAGAATTTTCAGCAATTGCTTGCCTGGATCGGCGAGGGAACGCTGAAGCCGTTTGTTTCGGCAACATATCCGCTGGCTGAAGCTCCTGCCGCCATTCAATATGTTGCTGACCGCAAGGTGAAGGGTAAGGTTGTTGTTGTGACGAATTCGTAAATCGACGATGGACGGCATTTGGACGGACGGGTTATTTGGACGGACGGGCTTATAAATCGCGCCCCTACACCAGTGGGGACGCGGGTTTGTTTGGGGCAGGTTAACCCCACAAATCGCCTTGCGTAGCCTCTTGTTCAACAATGCTACGCTTTTTTGTTGCAACACGCCTCTCACGCACCAGCTTCTTCGCACCTTTTCCAGCAGCAACTTCCTCAACATCAACCGATACCTCTTCACGTGCTGGCTCCTGCTCATCCACAATCTCTACTCACCGCTTCAAAAATTGAAGCGCGGCGAATCTGTATTTCGGGCCAGAGTCCCAGTAACGCTTCGATGGTTGCATCTTCACATCCAGACAGTTCAGGCCAGCGTTGCCGCATCTCTTGCACAACCTCGCTCAAGGACTGCACTATGCATATCACGTAACCAGGCAATAACAGAACTTTTCAATTGCGCTAACCATGCAAGCGAATAGAGTCCGATACCGGGCGTAAACAGGATATCTAGCTCCAACCACGCGTTCAGCGGCCTGCGGAAGTTCGGAACGACGATAACAATGCAGCAGATCGTAGCAGAGACGTTCAGGTAACAGACCTTCGCGCAATACCCGCTCTCGCACCAGCAGTATATCGATCCGCTCAAGACGCTCAGCAAAATCGTCATAACGGCTGTGTAACATCTGCAATACGTGAGTGACCGAGAGCTGACCATCATAGTAGACGATAGGAAAATGAGGAGCGATACTGGCAAAAGCATCTTTTGCGTCTATAGGAATAGCCAGCAGCAGATCGTCGCGATCCAGAAGCTGTTGCAGCTTCTGGATTTTGCGTTCACGATATGATGGCGTCCAGAAGCCAAGGATCTCGACGTAGATGCGCCGCTGCCCCCGCGTAAGAGCAAAATCGGGAATGAAGATACTGGAAGCCAACAGCAGAGGCTCAGGTTCGCGCTCCAGACGCCAGCCATCTACTCCCTGACTACTGGCTAATGAGACAAAGGAAGCTGAGAATGATTGCTCAATGCTGCTATCAAACACCGTTGATGCGGGAGTATTGTCCTGACTCAAGATTGGTAGATGGCGGCAACAATTGGAGCAAGTGCGCATCCATATTAAAATTGTACGCACGTTGCAGAAAGTGGATAGTCGCCTCAGCTTCCACGATAGCACTAGAAAGCGTGTGACCTCTTTTTCGTACGTCCCTCTTTGGAAGAGCATAACCAAGTAGCAAGCGGCAAAGACGGGCGAGGCGCATGCCATACTGCTGCGGTGCGCCTGTAACCTCCTGAGGACCATAGAGCGTAAGATGCAGGCGATCAGGAGCTACCTGCTGTTTCAAGAGTGAACTCTTGCGCATCATAAGCGAGATCATAATAAACACCGAGCCTGTGCGCAAGGTAGCAGAGGCGCTTGATAACCATGCCCGCGCCCGTTACAACAGTTGAGTTGGAGAGGGAATCAGCTTCCTGTTGCACTTTGCTAAAAGCGTTACAATCGATCACGAAATGCACATTTGAGGCACTGAAGAGCGCGGCTTCAAAGACCCATTGATTGTAAAGCGCCGCCACTTCGTCAGGAGAAGGGGGTTGAGGAGCATTCACGCACAAGAATAGCTTCATCTTCACTATCCATCACAAGCAGATACTCAAGGTCGGCGACGCGTAGCAAGTATAATTCGGCAAATGCTTGCAGAGCAAGAGAGCGAGTATGGGTATCAAGAAAGCCCTGGTGATGAATATTGACATAGTTGTAGAGAGCAAGGCGCAATTGAATAGGAGATGAGATATCATCCAGTGTAGGTGGGTCGTCATTTCTTGTATTACGGCATCCCATGAGCGGGAACGCCAGGTATACCAGTTGCTGAGGCAGGCAATCAGGCAATGGGCAAGACGGTAATCACCGATACAGGCACGTGCATCATCGAGCGAGAAGTGGCGCTGGGGCTGGCCGAGCAGGCGTTCATGATAAGCAATAAGCCGCTCAATCTCGGCATGAACTTCTCCTGGACGCAAGAAATGAAGGGAGACAGTCATATCGCGACCACGAACTGATTTTTTGACATCTTGCAGACTGAAGCGCACGTGCTAATTTCCTTTCAACATAACCAATGAACTGGACACCCAAATTCTTCTCAGGTATTGCAAAACATATGTTCTAATTCTATACTATAGTGGAATGATTAGTAAACTTTCTGGAGGTAGGACCAATGACGTGCTGAGAAATTCAATTGTTAAGAACACACCGTATTATAACGCATAGGAAGGCTGGTGAAAGATGATTAAAGAAATCTTTGTCTATATTGCTGAAAAGTATTTTTAGCAGAGTAGGAATTATCTCCTGTACTATTGGCAAGCCCGCCCTCTATCTGGTATGGTAGTGATGGGCCTATCTATATATGTATGGCCCATATTGCAGAATTGGAGGATGGTGATGAGCACGGTCCCACGACACATTGGAAAATATGAGTTAGAGCAACAACTGGGACGGGGAAGTGCAGGTGAGGTATGGAAGGGCCATAATCCGCTCTTGCATCAGGATGTTGCTATTAAATTGCTCTACCCCGATTTACAGTCGGACCCTAATTTTATGAAGCACTTTGCGCAACAAGGGCATTTACTTACATCTTTGCATTACCCCAATCTTGTGCGTGTACGCGAGGTGAATATTTCGCGTCCACCCGAGGCAAATGAGACGACCGCTTATGTCGTCATGGATTATGTAGAAGGGCAAACGCTTGCTGATTATATCAATGCCACATCGCATAAGGGCATTTTTCCTTCGCCGGAGCAGATCGTCTATCTTTTTACCAGTCTGGGTGTAGCAATTGATTATGGACACCAACGAGGTTTTGTGCATGGCAATATCAAGCCAGGAAATATTTTACTTGCCAGGCATAATACGAAACGTTTTGAAGGTGGCGAACCACAATTGAGCGATTTTGGCCTTGCACAATTATTGGGAAATGCCGCGGGCATCAGTTCTCCGCTCTATATGTCGCCAGAACAAGCTAAAGGACATGCCATCACCAGCCGAAGCGATATTTATTCTCTTGGAGTTATACTCTACGAAATCTGTACAGGCGTACAACCGTTCCGTGACGAGAGTTCGGTTGCAGTCATGATGCAACATATCAACACCTTACCAACACCTCCTAGTCTGATTAACTCTAATATCCCAACGAAGCTCTCAGAAGTCATTCTTACGTGCGATGTCTAAAGATCCTGATGCACGTTATAGTAAAGCTTCTCTGCTCGCAGCCGCTATTGCGGATGCCTGCTCGCTACAATCGACACTCAATATTTCCAGCGAGAAGATGGCGGCTGAGTAACGAAGAGGGAGTATATACCAGGAATACAAATACCGGTTCAATTCTTGGTGTGTCGCAGCCATGCCAAAATTACCGTTACATGCTCCTATCTCACAACCACTTACCCAGAGTTTCAGGTCCACTTACCGGTATTTCAGGCAAATATCCAATAATCCGTACCAATCCATCATATGCCTGTGCCCCCATTAATGCAACACGGCTCGCGCAATCGGGAAAATTGCCAGCCATACCAGCTAGGGAACACTGGCGAGATACGCGTTCCTAGCTACACACAATCAAATAAAATAGTGTCCCTTCAGCGCCACCAGACAGCTCAGACACCAACGCCACCTATTGCTCCACCAGCTCCACTGCCAGCCAAGAGCACATAAAACAGGATCTACGTTTTACCGACACACCGATCTATCTTGCCTGTGTAGTTTGCTCCTGATCTTATTTGTGCTTTTAAGTGCCTTTGGGGCGAATAAGTTGCTTATGAGCAAACAACAGGCGGCAACGACGGCAAAGGCAGCGACGAAGCTGGTCATGCCTTCTTCCTGGATGATGCACTAGGGCATAACGACCAGATACGTATCGAAATGCAAAACGTACCTGCACCTGCCAATGGGAAAAGTTATGTTGCATGGTTCCAAGATGAGAACGGCCAGATGCAGTTGCTGGGACCACTCACTCTGCAAAACGGCACGATCACCTATACCTATCCAGGTGACAAAACACATAGCAACCTGTTGACAAAAATCCAGGGTTTTAGTATCACGCAAGAAAGTAGCGGCAGCACTCCTCAGACACCGTCAAATCAAACAGTCTACCAGGCACAATTCGATACTAATACCCAGTCCTTACCTCAAAAACATTCTCTACGCCACACCAGGGCTACCCAATCATCAAAGCGTGGTTACTGATCTGCTAGACACCATCAAATCTTTAAATGATAAAGCAGGTAGTATCGATGATAGTCTGCAAGTTACAGCCCGATATATGGGCTGGTCAGGCGGCAGGCCACACGCATCATAGAAGTAATTGATGGAACAAATTATGCGCTAAGCACAGGAGACTTGCCCGCACAAATATCATCCATTGGAGCATGTGTCAATTGGCCTGCTTTCCTCCCCAAAGCAGCAGGGCTATCTCGATATCCTGGCCGCACAATTAGACGCCTTCAAACAAGTCAGCACAAGGAGATCAGGCGCAGTTAGAGCATGTGCAAAATGTTGAAAATGCCCTGAGCGATCTGCGAACATTGGGTGCAAAAAATGCGTACCTATGACGTTGATATATTGAAAGCTGCTGCTTGAACAATCCAACAATTATCAGCATAGCTCTCCAGCTTAAAAATACAGCAGTCGACTCTTATGTTGGACGTACGATACCACCTGATCCAGCCCCACAGCCCGTTCTGGGTTCTGCTGGTGCTTCACAGGCGTATATCGAGGCTCAATATATAGCTGAACTTGATTTCAGCATGCCTGAACACGCTGTCAATGCTAGTAGGGGGATGTCACCGGAGCGAGCGACAATCGGGCCCCTCTGACGGTGGTTATGCAAGGACAATAATGGCAGACACGAGATAGAGACAAATTGATGAATAACTACGCGAATTTTTGTGACTTATACCATTGGCAACGCCCCAATTCTATTTTATACTAGTCTCAGTAACATTTTTTCAATATATTCTTTTAAGTTAGCTTCGTTTCCTTGTATTATAGTGCTTATCAAGTATTTTACATAGAGCAATAGAGGAGGAAGCATGAGCGCCAATCGACCTTCTACAAGGGACTATGCTGCGCAACACAGGTATGAAATAATGGATGCCAGCCAGCAAACTGGCAATCCCTGGCACAAAAAAGCGCAGATCCTTCTACTATGGGGTGGTGTACTGCTGGCTTTCATTATTGTACTTGGTGGGGATAGTTGCCTTTCTCAAGCTCAAGCAGACACCAGCCGCAACTCCGGCACAAAACACGATTGTTGGACACGCGTTTTTTGTGAATAGCGGCCAGATCAGCCTGTCCAGCAATGTCGGAATAGCCGATCAGATGCAGATTTCATTACAGAATATTCAACCTCCTCCTGCAGGTAAAAGCTATTATGTCATGGTTATTAAGCGATAGCAAAGCGCAGGCACTGCCCACTGCTGCTGGGCACACTTCCTGTTCAGAATGGGGCAGCATACGTTGACCTATTCAGGTGACAGCCATCATACCGATATTCTGGCTAGCTATAGCCGCTTCCTCGTCACCGAAGAAGATGCAAGCACGACCACCAGTTAATTATACTCTTGATAAAAGTGCCTGGATCTTTGGTGCAGCTTTTTCAGAGATGCCTAACCCAGTCGATACACTAGATCATTTCAGCTTACTCAATCACCTACGCCACTTGCTGGCGCAGGACCCCAAATTGAAGACGGCTGGACTTGTCGGAGGATTGGATATCTGGCTCTTTAGAAATACACAGAAGCTACTGGAATGGGCCGGAAGTGCCAGAGATTCAAATGATCCAGCCTTTAAGCAACGGCAGCTTGTACGCATCCTGGATTACCTTGATGGATCGCAGTTTGTGCGTACAGAGAAATTGCCACCAGGGTTAGCGGCAATCGAGGTTGACCCGACGATAGCACGTGTAGGCTTGCTGGAGATTGATCCGACGCAAACTCCACCTGGCTACTTGAAACATATCGGCACACATCTACGGGAAATCACGCAATCACCCGGCGTCAATGCAGATCAGAAAGCGCTGGCTATTCGCATCAACAGCGCTATCGACAATGTTCAGTTCTGGTTAGAGAACTGCTCATAAAGATGCAGAGACGCTTCTGCAAATGCCACGCGAGTCAACTGCTCCGGCCAGCCGCAACAAAAATTTTTGACGATCTGTTCACACAAACAAATAACGCCTTCATCGGGCAGACAGATCCCAGCACATTACAAGTGAAGGAGGGCGTCGCGCAAATCCATTATAATATTCAACGCCTCGCCACCTTTAATATCCAACCATGCACGGCAAAGGGCGTAACCTGTGGCTAGTCAGTACCCTCAAGCGGGTCGAAAGAATGGAACAGCCTCCTCCAGCGAGGAAGGATACCACTCAAACCCGAAGAGGTCAATGGAATGCCTAGAGCAAAGGCATCAAGAAGAGAAGCAAGGGAATAGGGATAGCTAATGGATACAACACCAAAACGGCTGGGGAAATATGAACTTGTGGAACGGCTGGGCCATGGAGGCATGGCTGAAGTGTGGAAGGCCCTCGATACTCAGCTGCAACGCTACGTCGCGATCAAGGTTCTTCAACCTAACCTGCGCGATGATCCCAACTTCGCCAATCGTTTTCGACGCGAGGCACAGTTGATCGCATCACTCCACCATCCCAATATTGTGCAGGTGCACGATTTCCAGATCTTCCAACCAGACGATGATGGCAAAGACGCACAATCCCCCATTGCCTATATGGTCATGAATTATGTCGAAGGTCGAGACACTGGCTGATTATTTGCGCAAAACATCCAGCCGTGGACAAATCCCTTCGCCCACAGAGACCGTCAATCTTTTTACATCTATCAGCCAGGCAATAGACTATGCCCATCAGCAAGGGATGATTCATCGCGACATTAAACCAGCTAACATTCTCCTTGATCAACGCAACACCACCCACAATACGATGGGTGAACCAATTCTGACCGATTTTGGCGTGGCGAAACTTTTAAGTACCTCCGCAACAAGTATAAGCGGCGCTCAACTCGGCACCCCACTCTATATCTCACCAGAACAGGCCCGTGGGTATCCAGGCGATGAACGTAGCGACCTCTACTCGTTGGGAGTAATCCTCTACGAAATCGTAACAGGTGTAACGCCATTTCGTGGCAATACCCCGCTTGATGTCATCACACAACACATCCATCTACTCCAACGGCTCCCATCCTCATCAATCCGCGCATTTCGCCACCGCTGGCACTGGTGATCATGCGCTGCCTGGCGAAAGATCCAGCCGCACGTTTCGATAGCGCCTCGTCGCTGACCGCTGACACTGGCAGATGCTCTGAAAGTACCTCGCCCCGAGATACTCGGCCAGCCATCATCTCTCTCCCCATGACGAGGATATGCCAACACCCACTGCCCCCTGGTCCCGACGTCCCACGTCTGATATACAGAACGCGAAGACTATCTCCACTCCCATTCAAGATTCCAGCACCAACAAGCAGGATCCAATAGCACTCCCAACGCTAATCTTCACACCAGCCTATCCTACCCAACACCAACACCAGCCATGACACCTGGACCACCCACAAACATCTTACCGCCCGCACCTTACCACCACCCATATACACCTCAGCACCCTTAACTAAAAAACAGAACCGCAATACACTTCTTATGATCCTGACTCCCCTCTTAATTGTCCTCCTGCTGGGTGGTGCACTGGGCACATATGCACTTCTCAATAACCATACTCCCGTTGCAACAAGCTACTATTGTAGGACACGCATACTACATCAGCAGCGGACAATCAGTAAATGGAACAGCCGAGGGCATCGCTGATCACATACAAATTGCACTGCAAAATGTGCCCGATCCTCATCCTGGCAAAAGCTATTATGCCTGGTTACTACCTGACAAAAATCCACTGCAACAAAAGATCAGACTGGACCACGACCTATCCAACCACCACTCTTACTCACAAACAATCTACCTGTACATAATAAACAGGTAAACTTCACCTACTGAGGCGATAAGCACAACAACAATTTGATCTCTACCACCAGTCGCATTCTCATTACTGAAGAAGACGCAAATCAGACGCCAGCAGCTCCTTCTTCGGATCGCTCGACATGGCGCTATTATGGAGAGATTCCGCAAGGGCAAATTCCCGGCGACGCTCCCGGCTTCAGCGCCTTGATCCACATCCGTCATCTCTTTTATAATGAAACCAATATTAAGGTGCTGGGATTACCTGGCGGCCTTGATAACTGGATGCTCAAAAATACTGAGAAGGTTTTTGAATGGTCTATCAGTGCACGCGACTACTGGAATGGTGCCGCGACAACGCCAACGCAACTCGATCAGATGAGGCAGCAGTTTATACGCATTCTGGATTATCTGGATGGCACCACTAATGTCCATGTCGATCTGCCTACGGGAACGCCGATCCTCGTCAATCGGGCTACGGGCAGGGTCGCGCTTCTGACGGTTGATCCGCAGCACCAGATACCAAGCAACTATAATGTAGATCCACCTGGCTATATCGATCATGTGCAGTTACATGTCGGTCAGATAGCCAGAGCAACGGACATCTCGCCAGAAATGCGCCAGCGTACTGCACGTATTCTCGATGATGTTAAAAGGGCAGGAAATTGGCTCAAGCAAGTACACGAAGATGCCAGAACGCTCTTCCTGACTGGGCAAAATCTCAATCAGTTAAAGCAGCCCGCAATGGGTGAGTTGCTGGATCAAATGGTAACATACGCCACGTATGCTTACATCGGGCAGCTCAATCCGATCACGAATACTCAGTACAGGGAGGCGTTATCCAGGCACACTACGAAATTCAGCAACTGGCAACGTTGACCATTACGCGCGATCTACCACAGAGTCTCTAAGGCAGTGATCCTGGTTTCAATAGAGGAAAGAGGACGCATGAGCATAGAACCGACACGGTCACGGCCATCTGGGAAAATACGAATTGCAGACCCGCCTGGGACGCGGGGGCATGGCAGAGGTCTGGAAGGCATTCGATCCCCAGTTACGTCGTCATGTCGCAATCAAGCTCATGCTTGACAGAACTGAAACATGACGCTGATTTTCTGGTACGCTTCGAGCGCGAGGCGCAGGCTTGTTGCTTCCCTGGACCATCCCAATATCGTACGTATCCATGATTTCCAGGTCTCGCAACCACCGGAATCGGAGACACCGACACCATATATGGTCATGGATTATGTCAAAGGGCAAACGTTATCTGATTATATTGGAAGCACCTCGCGCAAAGGGACAATTCCGTCATGGAGCGATATTGTCTATCTCTTCGCCGTCACCAGTCGGGCGCTTGATTACGCCCATCAGAAAGGCATGGTGCATCGTGATATTAAACCCGCCAACATCCTTCTTGACCAGCGTCTTCCTACCGCTCGAACCATGGGAGAACCAATTCTGACGGATTTCGGAGTTGCTCGCATGCAAGGTATGCAAACGGGGACCGTGCGTGGCTCTGTGATTGGCACTCCGGCCTACATTGCACCTGAGCAAGCATTGGGACAGCACGGTGACAGGCGCTGCGACCTCTATTCATTGGGTATTATTCTCTACGAGATCACAACCGGTGTCACGCCATTTCGTGCCGACACGGCTATCGCCATCATTATGCAACATATCCACGAAATCCCAACGCCGCCTATACTCATCAATCCTCATATTCCACCTGCCGTGTCAGCAGATTATCCTCAAAAGTATTGCCAAGAATCCTGAAGATCGCTATTTCAGCGCAACAGATATGACAATGCGTTGGCTCAGGCCTTGAATATACCACTACCCGCACGCAGCACATCATCAGCAAGCGCCGGGTATACACACGACTTCCGGGGATGTCGCCACTTCCTCATGACTCCTTCCGCATACTCCCGGTCCCGGAATGGATATACACCACTGTTAGAGCGCAGGAACAAAAACAACCAGAAGCTACAAGCCTCCATATTCATTGCCTGAAGCAAGGCCATTGCAGGCCTCCCCAATCTGCATATACGCCCTATTTTGGCTTCGTTCCCGTAGGTTCCGAGCAAACCCAGCAGGTACAGGAACAATTACCTGGGAAAGAAACCCTTCCCGCTTCCAGTTCACGCCTCCTGGCAGAGCGTGCACTTCTCTTTGGCATGCTCTTCCTCCTTCTCTTGCTTGTAGGAGGATCAGGCATTTTTGCTCTGCAAGCAAATAATACTCCCAAACCAGTACCAATTTCCGTTGTCGGGACATGTTATGTTTTTCCACAGTACACATGCTGCAGTCTGGCAACTATGATCAGATAGAGATCGACATGAGCAACGTTCCACCTCCTCCGCAGGGATATGTATATTATGCCTGGCTCGTCAGTAACACGCTGGAGAATAGTCCTGCCCACTGGCTAGCTTGCATATAACAAGGGAACATTACACCTCAATAAGCAATCTTATACGGGCTATGCAAACCTGCTCAAACCTGGTACGCTTTTTCTTGTCACCAAAGAGAGCGTCGGTAGTTCGCCTGCAGTACCCTGATACTGATCCGCAGGCACGTCTCTATTACGCACAGATTCCCAATGCTTCGCTTACTAGCTTTACCGATCAAATCGTGTCCAACGGGTAGCGGAGCGAATGTGTGTTCAGGGTTAAGCGTCATAATACCCAACTATAAGCAAAACCCAACGTTGTCCATGAGACCACCTCACAACATTACTTAGGCAGTCCAAACTGACCAAGCCACTTTCAACCGCTTCGCCATTCCATTACACTCCTTCTTGATAAGGGCGATCCGGCGAGGACTGCGCACTTTAACAAGGATTATGGGGGAACATCACATGTCAGCTTCCTGAGAATACATGCTCAAAAAGGGTCAATATTCTCAAAATGTCCTTTCTTCAGGTCTTGCTTGCAACTTCATATTCCCCAGTGAGACTTCCCCAATAGTTACTGTGGAGGCATTTGCTGGACGAATACTTCAAAGTAAGCTTCTTCTAAGGCTTCACGGGCAGCACATTCTGTATGCAGTTGTCCTTTCCTTCTCGATGCGCCTCCTAGTCAGGAGATGCCAAGTAGTCTTGCCTGATTGACTCTGTCCATCGTTGGAAAACAAATAATCTGTTGATACATTTGCATAGACACCAGCTGTAACTGATCAGTTGATTGAAATCCATCTCTGTTCTCTCCTATTACTGCTCTGGAAGGCATACACCTCTCTGGAAAGGTAGATTGTTTTGATACCACATTAAGAGGCTCATTCACGAGAAGGAACGCTTTTAAACATCCTTTGACTGATACGCTCTCAGTAGAATTAAAAAGTCTTCATATAGAAATTCAGGCTTTTCCTTATACAACAAGCATCTTATATCAGTTGAGAAGGTCTTTACTATCAAATATATGGGATCCACCGTTAAAAAATTACATGACTACTTAGAATAAATTGCATGTGACAATGGCAGAGATTTCACAGGAGATGAACATGGAATCCACACAATTGGGGCCAGAGCAGCGAACCCAGATAATTCGTCAGATGAGTGAGCAAATCTTCGACGTTATTGTGATCGGAGGTGGAGTGACGGGGGCAGGTACAGCGCTGGACGCTGCCAGTCGTGGGCTGACTGTAGCCCTACTCGAAGCACAGGATCTCGCCAGCGGAACCTCCTCGCGCTCAGGCAAAACATTTCATGGGGGTCTGCGCTACCTGCAACAATTCAACTTCTCACTTGTCAGGCAGGCGTCGCACGAACGCAATCTGATGGTTGATCGACTATGTCCTCATCTGACACGGCCAACACCATTTCTTTTTCCATTGAGTCATGGCGCATGGGAACGAGCTTACATGGGGGCAGGCGTGCTGCTGTATGATCTCATCGGCGGATCTCGTCCCAAAGAACTGCCTGGACATCGCCATCTTTTGAAAAATACTGCATTGCGCGAGATGCCTGCTCTGAATGCCGAACGTATCACAGGGGCGGTACAATATTATGATGTTATCTTTGATGATGCTCGCCATACCCTTGACCGTGGCACGTACGGCAGCACAGTATGGAGCACTCATTGGCACACGCCTTGAGGTCACGGGAATGCTGCGCGATGGCTCTCGAGTTGTGGGTGTGCAGGCACGAGATACAGAAACGGGCCAGGAATTAGAAGTACATGGACGCTGTGTGATCAACGCGACAGGAGTATGGGCGGATCTCGTGCAGCAACTGGCTGGCGAGGCACAGGTAGAGGTTCGACCAGCCAAAGGCGTTCATATTCTCGTCCCAGCTGAGAGCATCACTTCTTCCACAGGCTTTATTGCCCCTACAGGGGATAGTGTGCTGGTGGTCAGACCGTGGGGACGCTATTGGATTATCGGAACAACTGACACTCCCTGGGACTTCGAGCGGAACGAACCGGTGGCGAATGCAGAGATATTAACTATCTGCTAAGTGAAGTCAATAAATGGCTACGAACACCTCTCACACAGAATGATATCGTTGGCGTTTATGCAGGTGTGCGACCACTCATCAGTAGCAAAGGCAAGAAGACAGCGGCACTCAGTCGCGAACATGCCGTACTTCAGGGTCCTGAAGGTCTATTCACGATTGTTGGAGGTAAATATACAACCTATCGAGTAATGGCAAAGGATGTTATGGATGCGGCTGGTGGCGAGCACGATGCCGGGTCACACGGGCTTGTGAACCGCGCCCCTACATTGGCGGTGCCCCTCACCTTCGGTTACGGAGATGACGCCGTTGTTGGGGGCAACGGGATGGCATGTTTTATGCAACCAGAGGGAGCAGCTTGCTACGAAAAGTGGATTGGAGCTTTCTTACATTGATCACCTGCTTGGGCGTTATGGATCGCTCGTTAGCGAGATTTTCGATCTGTTGAATGAGCGCCCTGAGCTTGCCCGGCCAATCGAGGGAGCACCAGAGTACCTTGAAGTTGAGATTGTGTATGCGGCCAGCCACGAGGGTGCGCTTCATCTGGATGATATTCTGGAACGCCGCACTCATATTGCGATAGAGACACGAGACTCAGGGATGGGAGCGACCAGACGAGTTGCCGAACTGGCAGGCGATGTGTTGGGATGGGACGATGTACGCCGTGAGCGTGAAATCGCCGATTATGGAATGATGATTGAGGCTGATCGGTTGGCGGCACAGGAACTTGTTGATGAAAGCGCAATAAAAGCACGACATTCTGTTCTATTGCAGCATAAGACCGGGTCTATGAACAGCCCAGGCTGATGAACCGTGTAGGAGTAAAGGAGATGTCTTAGAGGCATGGCAACGTGACAATAAAGCGACTGCCTTTGCCCAGTTCGCTTGTGACCTCAATGTTTCCTTTATGCTGCTCTGTAATGCGCCGGGCGATGGCAAGGCCCAGACCTGCACCTGAGCGGAAATGAGCATTTTCCGCCCGATGGAAACGGTCAAAAATCCTGGGCAAGTCGGCGGGGGGAATACCAATACCGGTATCGGCTACCATAACGGTAACTATTCCTTCACGCATGCTTCCATAAATTTCTACCTTGCCATCATGAGCGAGTATATTTGAAGGCGTTGTCCAGCAAGATGAGAAAAAGTTGCTTTAAGTAATCAGGATTGCCCCAGACAAGCGCACCTTCTAACTGCTCCAGATCATGGCATTCCAGCGTGGGTTCATTATCGGTTGGATGGCGCTGGCCACAGAGGTCGGCAACCACATCTCGTACAAGGATAGGTTCATAGGCGGCAGTGACATTGGCATCAGAGCGGGCAAGAATAAGCAATTGTGTTACCATACGAGCCATACGTTCGGTTTCTACCCGCATACTTTCCAGGGAACTGGCGCGGAACTCAGGGTCAGTTGCTCCTACCTTCTTAATCAGATCAAGAGAAGAAAGCATGACCGTGAGAGGAGTACGCAGTTCGTGCGAAACGTCGATGAGAAAGTGGCTCTGGAGATCATTTACTTTCTGCACCTCTTGATAGGCCTCTTCGAGCGCCTGCAACATGCCGTTAATAGTATGAGCGAGACGATTAATTTCATCATTATGCTTGCGCGAGGAAATAGACGACGGGAATGATCTTTCGTAGCAGCAATCTCAGCAGCCGTGATAGCCAGAGACTCAAGGGGACGCATCGCCCACCAGACCAGCAGCCAGACCACAATTCCCACAAACACAAAAGCCTCAATGGCTCCTGGAATGAGGATGTTTTTCAACTGCACTCAATGCGTAGTAGATAGTCTGGGGAGCATGGGCCGCGATAACATATCCCTGCAACTGATGATTGATCATTATTGGCTGACAGTATACGAAAAGGAGCAATTTGTCTACCAACATCTCTTTCATCTGACCTGCTGCAGGGGTATCAGACAAGATGGGCAGCATATGTTGCTCAAGGTTGCTCGAACTGGCGAGTACAGTACCATTCTGGACTTCGCACCTGCAGATAGACATCCGGCGTGCGGAAGACATCGATGTGAGGCACACAAAGTCTTGTCGTTCCTGGACATAAGTGGATGCGACCCTTAGAGTCGTCGCTTGCTGATGCACATCCTGGTCAACCCATGTCAACAATTGACTATGTGTGAGTTGATAGATAGTTATGCTAAATGCCACCAGTAGCAGTGTCAGGATAAACAGAAACCACAAGGTCAGGCGCGTGCGGATATACATAAGCTTACTCCCTTAAAGCATAACCATAGCCCCGGATCGTCTGAAGTAAGCGCGTTCCGCCCTGCGCTTCAAGCTTCTGACGCAGATGACCAATATACACTTCTAACACATGAGTATCGACCTCTGTATTATATCCCCAGACATGCTCCATAATCTGCTCTCGACTCAGTACTTGCCGGGGATGGCGCATAAAGAACAATAGAAGATTATACTCCTGAGTCGTGAGTTCTACTCCCAGCTCCCCTCGTCGTACTTCTCTGGTTGCCTGATTAAGTTCCAGATTAGCATAGACCAGAGGTTCGCCGCCTACTTTGTGGCGTCGTAGCACTGCACGGATGCGAGCCAGCAATTCGTCAAATGCAAATGGTTTGGGTAGTAATCATCTGCCCCCAGGTTAAGCGCATTTACCTTATCCATCACCTCATCACGAGCAGTAAGCATGATGATCGCAATATCTTCTTGCAGCCGCAAACGACGACACACTTCAAAACCATTTGGTCCTGGCATAGCGATATCCAACAGCACAAGATGTGGCTGATACTGTTTTGCAGCCGCCAGACCAGATTCACCATCTGTAGCCGTGTATACCTCGAATCCTTCAAAAGCCAGACCGCGCTGAAGTAAAGGCAAAATCTGTAAATCATCGTCTACCAATAGAATACGAGTTGCCACGCCTGTTCCTCCGTTGTTAAGATTTTCCCTTAAATCGTCCGACTAAAGCACCAAATCGTTAGCAAACGGACTTCCATATAGCAGAGGCAGAAGATTTGCTCACTTCGGGATTGTACCATAAACATCCCTTATTTCCCTTTTGTCGTCGCTAGCCCACTAGCCCATCTGTTTAAAGGATAGCTGGCTTACCTCAATATATGCTCAATGGCAGGTAACA
Organism: uncultured Chloroflexia bacterium; assembly: GCA_963731415.1. Lineage (GTDB taxonomy): Bacteria > Chloroflexota > Ktedonobacteria > Ktedonobacterales > Ktedonobacteraceae > JACDAE01. The sequence goes on along the minus strand of CAVSVN010000001.1, from coordinate 499,089 downwards.
ATCCGGTAAATATAGAAATAAAAGCACAAATTCAATTTAGCGAATTGTTACCTTATATTGAACTGCGATTGAGGTAGAGTTGTTATCTTTTGAAGTAGCACCTTCAACGATCCAGAAAACTTATCTGGTTTGCGTAGAGAAGGAATGATAGTACTGCACAATTTCTCATTCAGGAGGATACTTATGGCAACATTACTTAAACGAACTTTCTTTGTTAGCCACTGGACTGTTTTTATGATTCTCGTCAGTGCGTGTGGTGGCACATCCAGTACCGGCTCGACTGGGAGCACGCCTACGACTGCTCCCAGCACTCCCACTGCTACTCCCAATACCTGCTACCATTCAGACAGCTCAGGCAACTGTAGATGGTAAAGCGGAGACAATTCTTACCGATGCACACGGCATGACATTGTACTACTTCACACCTGATGCCCAACGAAGCTCGCCTGTACAGGCAAGTGCGCTGTAGCCTGGCCTCCGGTGACCTCTAGCGCAGCACACCTACCAGTACGACTTCCCTTCCCGGCACACTGAGCGTTCTCAAAGATGCCAATGGCAACCAGGTAGAGTATAGCGGATACCTGCTCTATACATTATCAAAGATACCGCTCCTGGTCAGGTTACAGGGCAAGGCGTAGGAAAAGTATGGTATGTCGCCACACCCGACCTGTCTTCCTATGTGATCAGAACAGCAAAAGCAATTGTGGGTGGCAAAGCAGAGACACTTCTTACTGATGCACAAGGTTGACCTTGTACTACTTCACACCTGACAGCCCGACAAAGCTCGCCTGTTCTGGTGAGTGTGCCACGCATGGCCTCCATTGCTCGCTAAAGGTTCAGAAACGCCTCTCGCTGATGCCCCCCTCTCTGGAAAGTTGAGTACGTTGAACAATGCCAATGGCAATCAGGTGGAATACAATGGCCACCTGCTCTATACCTTTGTTAAAGATACTGATCCTGGACAGATCACAGGGCAAGGGGTAGGCGGCAAATGGTTTGTCGCCACAACTACATTGGCTGCGCAAGCAGGGGCAAGCAACACAGGCTACTGATAACGTGAACTAACATTTTTCGCCGCACAGGACGCTCTAAAGGTACCTGATTTCCTTTAGAGTGTCCTGTGATTGACCTTTCCGTATGATTGAGTCTTTGCAAGAAAAACATTTCATATGTTTAGATATCTCCAATGCGAGACCTGAAGAAGATCCTGGCAGGGAAGTCATTCATTATTCCGTACTCCCTCCATCCTCCATCACTCATTGGCACGGTTAGGAAGGGCCACGGAATAATGAATGGCTTCCCTACTACATTGCGGTTTCTCCACGACCTCTGATATCTGGATCAATTTTTTAAACCGCATTATCGGGTTCCTACTGCTCTGTCAAAGGTCATGGCACGGTTTCTTCGGATGGGAGCACGAGCGTCTTGGGGACACGGGCTTCTTCGCATGCGCTCAGTGCGCCCCTACACCAGAAAAACGGGCCGCAGGAGCCAGAGCCACGATGAACGGGTGTAGGGGCGCACTGAGCGCATGCGAAGAAGCCCGTGCGCTCCCCCCACCAACGATGCCCAACCAGCATCAAACCGTGCCATGACCTTTGACAGAGCACTACTGGTACGCAACGGTTTTTTACCGTCTTCTCCTCGCGATCTCCTCTTCAGTGGTCCCACTTGTAATCAGTTCATAGAGCTGAGCCTGTCCCTCTTTGGGACGCAGGATACGGCCCAGGCGCTGGATATATTCGCGCTTTGTGCTATTGCCACTTACGATAATTGCAACGCGACAATCTGGCACGTCAACGCCCTCATTGAGAACACGTCCGGTTGCCAGTTTGGTATATTGGCCAGAACGAAAGCGATCCAGGATAGTGCGGCGCTCTTCGGCAGGCGTTTTATAGGTGATGTTCGGTATGCAGAAGCGACGGCTGATCTCCTCTACTACGGCATTGTATTCGGAGAAGAGAATTACCTGATCGGTGGAATGGAGGCGGAGTAGGGTTTCAATCTCGGTATATTTGGCAGGCGCGTTCATGGCTATGTTACGAGCCTCGCGCCATGCCAGCATCGCGGTACGAGCTTCTGGATCGCGTGCACTCATATAGATGAGCTTCTGCTGGAAATCTTCTGGGCTGCGCAAAACGATGTGACGGCGCTGGAGAAACGAACGGAAGATGCGGCGTTGTTCGCTGTAACGCGCCTCATCTTCGCTCGACAGGGCAATATCGATGCGCTTCTCCTGGTACTGTGCCAGGAAACGTCCCTCGGTCAATTCGGCAGGGGAGCGGCGGTAGACTTCAGGGCCGATCAGTTCATCGAGATCCATGTGGGCCATATCGCTACGTTCAGGCGTAGCACTCAAGCCCAGGCGCAAGGGCGTAAAGGCGCTTTCGGCGATCAGGCGATAGGTTGGTGCAGGCAGATGGTGACACTCATCAAAGATCAGCAGGCCGAAGTGACGTAGTTCGCGAGGATAGAGAGCTGCCGAGTCATAGGTAATGATCGTGATCGGCTGCAAATCCTTCTCACCGCCACCGAAGATACCAATCTCGTCCAAAGGTAGCGAAAGTGCTGCGGCAAGAGCACTCCGCCATTGTTGGAGCAGATCAATCGTTGGCACCACTGCCAGCGTCTTCAGCCCTGTTTCGTGAACGGCCATTGCGGCAAGAAAGGTTTTTCCAGCGCCCGTGGGAAGTACCACCACGCCCATACTACCAGCCGCCAGCCAGTTTGTAAGCGCCTCTTCCTGATAGGGACGTGGCTCCATTGCCAGTTGCGTTGGATGGGATAATGCGGGCCGTTCATCAAAGGCGACGGTAAAAGGGATCTGTTGTTGTTGCAAGGCGCGTTTGATCGAGCTGAAATGGATAGGCAAGGTACGTAAGAAATGGTGCCGTTTATCCTAGAGCAAAGCTAGAGAGAATAGTGGCAGGAAGATATGTGGCGAACAGCATCGTCAGGAGTTCGGATAATGACAGGTGTTGTTCGTGCTCTGGCGGTAGAATGATGAGATCGCGACCCCGCAGGTCAAGGGTTGTGATAGACATATTATTCCTTATTAGAAGCAGTCAATAAAGAAAGCTGCCCGATAGGCTGAGATGTGGTTTCACGCTGTTTTTTGATGCGAGGCAACCATTCTTGATCAAGAAAACGCCCTACTGTCTCCTGTATTCTTTGCATCGGTGTGATAAGTGGAAAGTTTCTCGGTTGACAATAACTACAAGTCCCACAGGAGTATCCCGGCTGATCTCCAAGATATGCGGTCAAATACCCCATGTAGCACTGTCCACAGAGGGCGTATTGCTGTATATCATTTAACTCACGTAATTTCTGTTCGCGCAAGTTATCATACTCAGAGAAATCAGGTGCGCCGGAATGGTAGACGCATGTATACGAACGATCTCTGATGTTACGTTCGATAAAACCTTGATCTTCTAAATCGCTTAAGAGCTTTTGTATAGTTTTGCGAGCGAAGCCAGTTGAACATACAATATCACTTTCACGCAATCCATGATGAGAAGTTCTAAGCAGAGATAAAACAGTTTCATAATAAGCGCCCGCTGGCTTCGCACCAGTGATAAAGTGATTTTGAATGCTTAAATCTTGTGGATCATAGAGCAAGATGCACCATGCCGTATTGCCATCACGACCAGCTCTTCCCATTTCCTGGTAATAATGGATCGGTGATGCAGGGATATGATAATGCACAATAAAGCGTACATCGCGTTTATCGATTCCCATGCCGAGCGCATTGGTAGAGCATATGACCTTGTACTGATTCGCCATCAATTTTCGTTCAATATCCTGCCGCACTTCATCATCGCGATCTGCGTGATAATAATCGGCGGATAGTCCCTGTTGGAAGAGAAAGGCGGCCACCATTTCCGCATCTTTTTTGGTTGCCGTGTAGACAATGCCTGTACCGGGACAATGAGGAAGCGTTTCCGCGAGATAGGCAAGCTTCTCTCTATCACCGTTGCGGTAAACAACATGAACGGACAGATTAGGGCGTCGCATCGTGCCACGCATAACCTGTACATTCTTGCCCATCTGTTGCAGAATATCTTCCTCGACACGTTTATTAGCGGTCGCCGTTAAGCCAAGCACGGGAATATAATAGGGAATAGCTTCCAATAGACGTACAATACGGCGGTAATGCGGGCGAAAATCATGGCCCCAGGTGGAGATACAATGGGCCTCATCAATGACAATCATACTGATACTCATGTGTAATACGTAGCTTTGCCAGAGGGTATTGCTCAGGCGTTCTGGTGCAATAAAAAGCATTTTTAATTGGCCTGCTACCGCCTGTTCTAAGGTTGTCCGGTTCTCTTGTTCGCTAAAATCGGAGCTGACAATCGCTGCTGGAATGGAATACTGGCTATTACAGCGCTGACACTGATCGCGCATCAACGCTTTCAATGGTGAAAAGACGATGGTCAGATAAGGAAAGTAAAGGCTCGCCATCTGATAACACAGCGATTTTCCCCAACTCGTACGCTGAATAGCCAGTATCCGTTTTCCCTGCACAAGTTGCTCTATAATCTCCCGTTGACCAGGATGAAAACCTGTCGTAATGGAGAAATGCTCTGTGAGAAGCTGCTCCGGTGAATTTCCCTGCCACGTAAACCCCATACCAATCTCCCCCAGATAATTACAGTGTAAACTCTTATATGAGTGATATATGTATTTTAACCGATTGCAAGAGATTTTTCAAGGGAAAAGCAGCTAATACTACTTCTACAAACAAAAAAATACTTATTTATTAGAACACGCCAACTACTCTCACAAATAATAACACCCCAAAAGAAAGAGGGAGTAGACCAATGAGGGTCACGCAGGCAAGCGTAAAAAGTGGCTTTGACGCTATATAGAGAGGCGCATCTGCCTCAGTCAAAACATGCGCAAAGAAGAGTGGCTGATCGCTGACCATATCCCCCCCGGTCGTAATCCTGGCTGAGCAGAGATGAATATAGGTTCTGATACCAAGATAGATTGCGATCAACCCTAGCGCAATCTGAAACGCACCGATGAAGATTGACAGAAAGGAAAGCATTAATTGGACTCCTTTTTAGATATATCTTTTAATGGTATTAGTAGATACATATGCGTTTTTATTGTATCCAGTACAAGCGTACTCTGTAAATAGGAGTAGTACAATGTGACGTCCCTACGTTTTCAAACCTATGCGTGCCTGGAGATCGCTGCGCGACCGTATAGGGATCGCGTTTGCGCTCGTTAATATCGGCGATCAGGGTTTCCCATTCTTCCTCGCTTACTTCAGCTTTTAATGAGTCACTTACGGCATGCAGAATTAAGGCTTGCAGTTCGCTACGTACCTGGCGCTGAGCACGGTGAAGCGAGCATATCACTCGTCTCGCAAATATTGTTGATGCTGCTGAATAGCAGTCGATCAGTTGCTCAATTCCCTGCTCTTTGAGCGAGGATGTTTTGATGATGGGAATACGCCAGGTGGCTCCCCGACGATTGGAATCGAGGCTAAGCAGCATTGCCAGTTCCGCTACCGTCTGATCTGCCGAGGGCTTATCGGCTTTACTGACGACAAAAATATCGGCGATCTCCAGAATACCGGCTTTGATGGCTTGAATATCGTCGCCCATGCCGGGAGCGACAACGACGAGGACGGTCTGCGCAGTACGCATCACTTCGACTTCAGCCTGGCCCGTACCGACCGTTTCAATAATAATGGGATCGTAGCCAGCAGCATCCATGGCACGTACGACATCGCGCGTTGAGGAGGAGAGGCCACCCAGGCTGCCACGACTGGCCATGCTGCGAATAAATATGTTTGGATCACCAGCCAGTTCCATCATACGAATGCGATCACCAAGAATGGCACCACCAGAAAAAGGACTGCTCGGATCAATCGCCACGACTCCAACTTTCGCATTCCGTTTACGCAATTCGCGCACCATACGTGTCACAAGCGTACTTTTACCCAGCACCCGGAGCGCCCGTCACACCGACGATGTGAGCACGACCAGTATGCTGATGAAGTTCTGCCAGGTAACGATGCGAGGATGGAGCTTCGCTCTCGATCAAGGTCACCATACGCGCAAGAGCACGACGATCTCCACTTAGAAGGCGTTCCACAATATTTTGCAAAGTGCACCTATACCTCAACCGTCAGACGATCAGCCTGCACATTGTCGCGCACAAACTGGATAATCGTCTCCAGTGGTGCACCCGGCCCAAAACAGCCTTTGATCCCCATCGCTTTGATTGCCGGAATATCTTCGTCGGGCAAGATACCTCCAGCGGCTACCAGCACATCATCAACCTGATTCTGCTTCAGGAGATCCATTACCTTTGGGAAAATCGCCATATGTGCACCGGAGAGAATGCTCATCAAAATAGCATCCACATCTTCCTGAATTGCGGCCTCAACAATCATTTCGGGCGTCTGACGAATGCCTGTATAGATAACCTCCATCCCAGCATCACGTAAAGCACGCGCAATAATTTTGGCACCACGGTCATGCCCATCCAAACCCGGCTTAGCCACTAACACACGAATAGGACGCGACCATAAAAATGACTCCTTTGTCTTAACGACCAGGCAGAAATTTCTCATAAAGGGCACAGATCGCACGCTCTTGCTCTTCATATATCTGCTTACATTCGTTCATTCAATTCTACAATGGACTTCATCTCACTGCAAGCAGAAAGCAAAGCATGCGCTCGCTGGCTGATAGATGCTTTCTCAGAGGTTTCAAGAGTAGGAATAGGCAAATGCGCCAATACATGCTGCTCAATCTGAGGCTGCACCCATTTATAGGCCGTATATAACACAGAGACATACTGTTGAAGCAGGCGAGAATTGAGGAATGCCAGCAAGAAATAAAGTTCATGTATATCGTCTGTAAGTGGACACAGGAGATAGAGCGTCTGCAACACAACATGACCATGCAGGTCTAATGCAGCCTGGAGGCGACCTGTACTCTTCACAACAAGTAATTTGGGCATAAGGTAACGCTCTAGAGGCTTCATTACTCTCTCACGCTGAATCCAGCAATCAGCAACGGGATGAGTATAGGATTGGAGATCGACGCCTCCACGCAAGACGGGCAACCATTCCTGCTCATCCTCAGGCTTTTTCTGCACAAGGAAACTACTATCTTTACTTAACTCTTCGCCACGTCGGATCATTACCAGTTCTCAAGAGGTATAAAACGGTTCACTGCATAGCTTGATTAGTGCAGAAGTAAGCATGTAGCCTGCCTATCAGTCCATCCTGCATATCGCTCAGCAGATAACGTAATTCGGCTCCTGGCTGACTACGCAGGAGTGATTGTGGAATAAGATGTTTCTTATGTAAGAGGGCAGGATTACTCTCTTGAGAAAAGACATGTATTTTTTGGCATCACGCTCATGCTGGCGCGGCCACGCTCCACGTAGCCACGCTATCTGGTGTACAGACGGTGGAGGACGCTTCTGCGCGACCATAACAACCGCTCCCACGTAAGCGGGAAAGACGCCAGAGAGGTGCCAGAGGGCATGGATCGTTGTTTCCTCAAGCAGGCGTTGACGTTCAAGTGTGGCATTCGTGCGCGCCAGAACAGGGTCAGGGATCACCAGTCCAATCCAGCCACCGGGACGTACTACCTGCAACGCCAGGTTTAAGAAGAGGAGATAGCTATCGGCCTGTCCACGCTGACGTGCATATTGATAGCCGCTGAGATCATTGTTCTTCGTCGCCAGGTAGGGTGGATTAGCAAGAAAAAGATCAATATTTGCATCTTGCTCCCAGGGAAAGGCCAAGCCATCGGCCTGATGAATGTGAAGAGGAAATGTCTGTTTATGCTTACACGCCCTACATGCCATGTGTGTAACATTCATTGCTTCCTTCGATCAAGATAGTACGCAACTGCGTCTCAGCGAGGAAGCAGGCAACAGGATCAGGATCGAAGCCCCAGATATTGCGCTGTACTGCTGTGATCTGTGCCTTATGAGAGAGGCCCGCACGACGAGCGGAAGCCAGGAGACGGGATGCAACACCAGCCAGAAAATTTCCACTCCCACAGGCAGGATCAAGCACGCGGATACGCGAAAGGTTTTTATCCGCTGTATAGCCACAGGCATCAAGGATACGCTCAACCAGTTGTGGTGGAGTCGAGAAATGGCCGCGCACCTTGCGTTCCTGTGGGGGTAAGCTTGCCTCATACCAACTGAGGATATCGTGTTGCAGCATGAATGACTTACAATTTATCTTTCTTGCGCAGAAGTTCCAGTGCCTCGCGAGCGGCTATACGGCCAGCTTCTTTTATACTGGAAGCTTTTCCCACGCCTAAGAGAACTTCGTGCTCAAATACACCAACCAGGAAGATACGATCGTTATTGCGTCCGCTCTGCTCCAATACCCGGTAGCGTGGCAGGGCACCAGAACGCTGCAAGACAATCTTTTGCAAACGCCCTTTGGGATTTGTATCGAGCACCTGCCGATTCACCAGTTCTACCATAGGTAAAATTGCACGTACGACAAATGCACGTGCCACCTCGGCTCCCTGATCGATATGAATTGCACCAACGATAGCCTCCAGCACATCGGCACAGAGCGAATCGCGTGACCGCTCATTAAATGTACGCAGGTTAGCAATATCCACTCGAATAAAGGGAAAAAGTCCTAGTTGCTGCCCGATCAAAGCGAAAGCACGACGACTGACCACCTCTGATTTCAGCGTGGTCATCTCTCCTTCCGAAGCATCGGGAAAGGTGCGATAAATATATTCGACAACATGCGCACTGATAATCGCATCACCCAGAAATTCGAGCGTATCATAGGAATCATGCACAGCTGTCTCTGAGCAGCATGAATGATGCGTGACCGCTCGCTGTAATAATGAACGATCCTGAAATTTTACCTGGAGCAGTTCTTCCAATGCGGCAAGTCATCACTGGTATTATTTATGGCATTTGTGTCTTCCATACAGGTTTATTATATCTCATTTTAATGGCAGGATGCTTCAGGAGACACACTACTATCCAATCCTTTTTAAAGTTCAACTGAAATATAATTGTATTTAATTGACATCCCTCTCCATGCTTTCCACTATAGGAGTATATCGTACATCTTGCTCTATTGCAACCACATTTTACTTTGCACGTTAAACATGGTAGAGACTTTCCATCGGACTTCCCTGTGACAATATTGGTATTCATATCGTAATTAGTAGAGATCTCTCTAAAAGAGTGCATATTCATAAGGGAGGGATAAATTTAGCTTTCATGGGCTTGAAGACTGGACACTCTGACTATGCGATCTATCTTATATCTATTACAGAAAATGCGACGTGCATTTTTTATCGCGCTTCCGCTTAGTTCATACTCTGCTGTTTCTCTTCCCAGCACATAGCCAGGCACAAGCCATTCTGCTGCGTTCTGATCCTGGACAGAATGCCATGCTCAATTCTGCCCCTACTCAAGTACGCATGTGGTTTAGTGAAGACCTCAGTTCTGGCAACAGTACAGCGACAATAGTCAACACTTCTAATCGGCGCATAGATCTTAACAATGCTCATATTTCCTCTACCGACTACGCAGAGATGGATGTTGCATTGCAACCAATTCTAGCTCCAGGAACCTATAGTGTGCTCTGGACGACGCAATCCGCCGATGATGGTTATGTATTGCGCGGATCTTTTCTTTTCTCAGTCACTGAACCCAATGGTACCGTGCCTAAAACGAATGGACCACTTCCAGGACAGAATAGCGCCAATAGTGGAAGTAACTCCAGTCAGCTCGACGGCCCAACATTCTTCAGTTTTATTATGATCACCCTGGTCGATCTAGGCGCAGTCTTCTGGGTGGGAGCACAACTCTGGCGCATCTTCGTCTTGCAACTTACTGATACAGAAAACGACGAACAAGAGACGATAGAGCAACAAGCACGAAGACCGCTTCGACCGCCAATTCTCTCTCCCCCTTCTCATTGCTGCTCCTGCTGGCAAATATTGGTGTGATCGTGGGACAGGCATTGACGCTGACAGATGGAAATATTACGCAATCTTTCACGCCCTCCACACTCGTCAGCCTGGCTACCGAACGGACGCTTCGGCACGTACTGGATGATGCGTGAGATCGTGGTCTTGCTGGCGATAGTCCTGGCCATCATTACTTTAACGACTAAAAAACATTCCACGACACATCATGGATATCATTTCCTGGCTCAACCTGATCCTCGGCATGGCGCTGCTGTTCGCTCTCACGCTGTCCGGCCATGCATCGGCAGTAGGCAGCGATATTCTGATCTATGCGGTGATGCTAGACTGGCTTCATCTGCTGGCCGCCTCGCTCTGGGTCGGCGGCATGATCTACATTGCCACCATCTATCTTCCTACTCTGAAAGAAAACGCGCTTTTAGCAGCGTGTACGCTCACTAATTTCCATACTTCCCACACTACTGCAGCACTCGCTATCACTGGCATTATTATTCTATTGGTAACCGGTCCCTTTACTGCCACCGTACATATGAATTCGTTCGATCAGTTGACCACGACCGCTTATGGGCGTAGCACTAATCGTGAAGGCCTGCTTGTAGCTGCACTTATGGTAACAAGTGCTCTTCACATCGGCCTATTACGCCCTCGCTTGCTAAAGACTATAAGAAGTATCTAGCAATCGTGAACGTGAGAACAACATCGAGACTATTACCATTCCTGGAGGCGAAGAGGAAGGTACGCAGCCTGTTTCGCAGGAGTCGAGCAAGCCTTTAGAGAGCTAATATAGAGAAGCAAACGAGGAAGCTGACAGGCATGTTGCGCTGGGAGCCATTGCTGGGCATTGCGGTGCTTATTTGTACTGGTTTGCTGAGTGTTTTTGCTGGAACGCTCCAATCTAGCCACGGCGAATCAGGCACAATTGCCACCCAGGTCAAAGCATTTACGACAACGGTAAAAACGAGCGATAAGCTATTCTCTCTTAAGCTTATCGTCTCGCCTGACAGCTCCGGTCCCAACACTTTTACAGTAACCGTATTTGATAATCACGGAGTTAAAGCTACAAATGTCAGTGTGTCGATCTATGCTACGATGTTAGAGATGGATATGGGTACGACTCCAATCAAGTTGCAGCCAGATGGAAAAGGCAACTTTAGTGCTCCAGGAATCTGGACATGGGTGGAAACTGGGGATTGCGTGTGGAGATACGGACGCTCAGACTTGAAATTTCATGAGGCAAGTGCAAAGATAGTAGCAAAGGATTGATAGCGCTATAATGGATGATTACTGGAAAACCATGGAAGGGTAAAGGATTAACTTATTATCATGAATATACATTCTAGACACAGCAACAAGGAGCTACGCGACTCGTTCTCTATGCTCTGGCCTGCTGCTCTTGCTTCTGGCAGCTTGTGGAAGCAATACAGGCTCGACAGCAACGGCGACACCTGCTGTGCCGGTGAATGGCTTTGGAGGAGCGAATAATCATGGGCACTCGTTGCTTGCGCTTCCGAATAATGTGCTGATGCTGGCAACACACTATGGATTGTTCCGCTCCAGCGATGATGGGACGACGCTGGCACGAGGTTGCGGCTGGTGCGAATCAACCAATGGATGGATTAATGACAACCTCACTGGTCAATAGTCCGCTTGATCCGCAGCGCCTGTATGTGATCACGCAGCCAGCAGTTCAAAATGCGAAGGGGACGCTTGGTCTCTATACCAGTGCTGATGAGGGGAATTACATGGCAACTTGCGATCGCCACAAAAACGATTGGGAGTATGTACTTTGTTGCGCCGGGCAATGATTCCGCCGAGGAAACCTATATCTATCTGCCCAACGAAGGCCCACAGGGACTCAAAGTCAGCCACGATGCAGGGCAGCATTTTTCGAATACCGGTGCACTTCCCTTTAGTATTCTTGGATTATTCGCCGTACCCGGTGCGCCTGGTCAGTTGATCGCATACGGCAATAATGGAATGGCACATAGTAGTGACGCTGGAAACCATTGGCAGGTTATATCCGGCACTACAGGTGGCGTCTTTGGTATGACAACGTCCGGTCCACATAGCCCCATTTATGCTTCAGGGGACGCGGGTATCTACGCATCAAACGATGGTGGGAAGAGCTTTAAGCTGGTTTATACGCAATCCTCGTTCGGTTCGCTCATTGCGTCACCACTTCAGGCACAACTCCTGTACGGAAAAACGGGCCAGGCAATCTATCGGAGCACAAATGGAGGTCGCACCTGGACTACGCTTACCACCTATCAAAGGCAATCTGCAAAACCTGGTACCCGATCTTCACAATAGCGCACTTGCTCTATCTCTCGCTCTCCTATCCTATGGAGATCTATCGTTTCAATCAGGATAATGGGCAATGGACATCATTGACGCCAAAAGCCTGAATAGAGAGAAAAGGGAGATAGATATGTTACATATAATTCGTCGAGTTATGCTGGCACTCACTCATTGCGCTGCCAGCCTTGCTGCTATCGATAGTTGCACATGCCGATGGTGGCGCACCTAACGTAGCTTATGTAGCCGGAACAGATAGTGGCATTAGCGTCATCGACATAAGCCAGCAGAAAGTCACGCGCACTATTGCTGTGAATGGAAGTCCGCACACAGTATTCCTCAGCCTGGATGGCAGTTTTCTCTATGTGACAGAGCCAGATCAGGGACAGGTTGCTGTTCTGGCCGCCAATACTGGAAACGAAATCTGCCATGCAAGTGTTCCTGGTCAACCGAGCCTGTTAACAATAGATAATGGCTCAAATACGCTCTTCGTAGCCGGCAATGGAGCATCCAGCGTCAGTGCGATCGATCCAACAACCTGTAAAATCAAGCATACCTTTCAGACAAACGGCCCTGTTTATGGCATCGCTATCGCCGCCGTTGGCTCGTCGCTCTCGGGTGATACAGGCAATCAGCTCTGGGTCTCTGCCGGGAACACGCTTACGACATTTGACGATGTGACGGGAAAAGTGATCGGGAGCATCGTCATCCCCGGTGGACCCACGCTATATCACCATTCCACCAGGAGCTACCATCTACGTGACAACTCAGAATGGAAGCGTCCAGGCAGTTGATCTCACCACGCGCAAAGTGACGCAACTGGTTACGGGTGGACAATATGGGCCGATGGATTTTAACGAAAATACGGGCGAAATATATGTACCCGACCAGGCACATAACCAACTCGTAGTTCTCACGCCAGTGAATGCAGGCTTCGCGCTCCCCATGAGCCGGGTCGCATAATCAAACTGAGCAACCCACCGACATCTATCGCAATCACCAGCGATGGGCAACTGGGCTTTGTGGCGCTTGCAGGATGGTAGTGTTGCCATGCTCGATATTCCTGGCCGCGCGACCGTCACCACATTTCATGTGGGAGGCAACCCACAATTTATCATTACAGGTCTCTATCCACCTGCCGTGCCACAAAACTCCCCATTGAGCAAGATTCTCAATATTGGAGCCTATATACTCGTGGTTGCCTTAATTATCGTGCCACTTCTTTTGTTTAGAAGATATTCCAAAACACGCAGGCAAAACGGAGATGATGAAAAAGAAGAGGCAGGTCTGCTACGCGAGACACGCAATCTGCAACGGGCACTAGGTGCGCCCTACACTTTCCTAGCTGTAGAGCCTGTCACTTTCAGCTACGACTATTCGCGTGTTGTAGCCGCAGAAATCTCAGGTATCCTGTCAACCATACGTGGAGCAACCAGCGCCGTTACACCAAAGTAGATGGCAGCACCATACACTACGGAGAGGGGAATAGTGATAATCCACACCCAGAGCACGGAGAAGATCACAGGCAGGACCAGTGCCAGCCCGACTGGAATCAGCACGATCAGCATAAGAGCCAATGTTACAAGCGAGATAACACCACGTAAGCAACCATTCTGCGTTGATGCATTTGCGCCACCCATTCGGAAACCACGCCCCATCTGACGCATACGCATAGGCAAGAAAACAGAGGTAACATTCCCGATGCCCAGCATGACGCCTATACCTGCCAGGCCAACTGCAAAAGCAGGCAAGACAAAACCCCATGCATGCGATAGAAAAGCAGCCACCACAATGACCAGAGCAATCTCTACTGCACCAATGCCCAGCACAACCAGGTTCTTTCCCCATAGCATACGCTTTGGATCAAGCGGGAAAAGAAAGAGCGTTGTCAGGCTCTGCCGCTCAAAGCCAAGCACATTATAGGAAAGTGAGTAGAGCGAGAGGAATATGTAGAGTGGTGCAATCATTACTGCCCAGGGTCCAAAGATCGTTATGCGATTCACACCACCTGTATTGATTATCGTAACGAATAGCAATACGCCGATAGTGACAAGCGACTGAGAAGAGTAAACCTAGCAGTTGTGGATCGCGCCGATAGTATTTCAGGTCTTTAAGTGCTATTGCACGGACCTGGGCAGGAAGAATGCGCTCCCATATGCCTGTAGAAGTGGTCTGTAGCATGAGCAGGATTCTACGACACGACGGCGACGAACCTTGACTGTACTTCCACCTTCAGTAGAGGTCAGGCCACGCTCAACCACCAGTTGCCACAGGTAGAGCACGACTGCCTGTTACTACGAGCAAAGCGGCCAGCCAGGCAAAGCTCATACCCCAGTTACCAATGGAGGCTTGCTGAATGGCACGTGCGGCCATACCAGGAGGAAGCCATTGCAGGTAGTGTGAAAACGTAGCATTCTTCAAAGCATCAATAAAATTCGAGGAGCTCAGACCACGGACCACGAGTTGTGAAACAATGTAGCATGATGACGAGAATAGAATGATGACAATCACGCTCAAGTCACGGAAACGGCGGCTCTGCAATGTGCGGGCGAGCAAGGCCAGAACGAGCTGGCTGATACCAACAACCTGCGCATAAAAGATGAGCATAGTCAGGAGCGCAAACAGAGCGAGAGGAACGGACAATGCCCAACCTGCAACCACACCTGCCAAGCACAAGAAACAGACCAAGCGTGGGAATATCCAGCAGCGTTGAGAAGAGAAGGCTCATCATCAATTCGAGGCGTGTGAGCGGGAAGAGAGCCAGTTTTGAGAGATCCAGTCCTTCATTTACAGAATATTCAAACAAAGGCAAAACCAGCCAGAACAAGTAGGCTCCCGTCAGAACCAGAAAAAGACTTCGCTATTGGCGGGCGTTGGCAGGTAGCGATAGGCAAAAAAGGAACCGATGCCAACACCTCCACCGATCAGCAGACCGAAGAGAAGTTGAAAGATCGTGCCTATGATATAAGTGACGCGTCCAGATGCACGTGTAAAACCACGCAGGAACATTTTCCAACGTAACCAGAATAACCAGCGTAATTTATCGCTATGAATGATCACAGTATTTTCCCTCCTCAAGAATGGTCAGATGCAAAACACAATGTCTCATTGCTCAAGCCAACTGAGGTTATGATTTTCGTTACGCACACCAATCACATTCAAGAAAATGTCTTCCAGACTGGCATCTTTACTGTCACCACTGGCCCGTTGACGCAATTCTTGCAGACTCCCTTCGGCAACCATCACGCCCTGGTTGATAATACCCACGCGTGTAGACAGGCGCTCCACCACCTCCATAATATGGGAAGAGAAGAAGACGGTTGTTCCGCTATGAGTCAGATCATGCAGAATATCGCGGATCACGCGTGAACTGACGGGATCGATCCCTTCAAACGGCTCATCAAGGAAGAGAACACGGGGACGATGGATAATAGCCGCTGCCAGCGCAACCTTCTTGCGCATACCGACTGAATAGTCCACAATCAATTTATCGGCATCATCTACCAGGTCCAGAACATTGAGCAATTCCTCGGTGCGTTGCTGTACATCAACGGCAGGCACACCATACATATGACCAGAGAAGGTTACAAACTCGCGTCCACTCAAACGTTCGTAGAGATTGAGATATTCAGGCAAAACGCCCATCATGGCACGTGCCTGCAAAGGGTCACGCCACACATCGATGCCGCTTACCCAGACCTCGCCAGAAGTTGGACGTAAAAGACCAGTCAGCATCTTGATCGTCGTAGATTTTCCGGCTCCATTAGGACCAAGAAAACCAAAAAACTCACCTGCACGTACCGAGAGATTCAGGTTATTGACAGCCACTTTCTGCTCAAAGGTACGTACTAAACCACGTGTCACAACTGCATATTGCGCATCAGTCCCTTGTGACGATGAAGCAGTCTGAGAGGCCACAGGGGATGGTTCAGGAAATGTTGCCATGTTCAAATCCTTTATATATTTTATTAGTATCGCCTCTATAGCTATCTGCTATAAAAAATATAACCTATAGCTATTTCACTGTCAAGGTATTCCACTATACAAAACGAAAAAGAAAGAGATATATCCAATAGAGGACTGATTGAGAACCATTTGGTAGGGTTTATGCGAGGCGAGGAAATTGATTGAGATTGACGGGTAGTGGGCGTACTGCGATGTACGTCATACATGACACATTGATGCGGTAGGCGATGATAAATTCTGCCCGGTTTCACGCGTCATATAACGGCCTATCTTTCGTTCGAGGCCAGATTTATCGCGCCCGTAGTACGGAATGCTAGAACAGGCAGCTTTAATTCATCCATTCGCCTGGTGCATCGCTACGGACACGCACGCCGCCATCGCGATCTTTAATAACTTTTGCGTCATCTGCGATGCGTTTTGGCAGGTCGGACACATTGATGCGATGCCAGTAAGCGGCTGGAAATAGACCAATGGCGATAGTCAGAGCAGCACCAATCTGAGCACGGTCGAAAGGTAAGCCTGGTGGAAGATTATAGGGCACTTTTGTAATGAGACTCAAGTGGAGCAAGAGCGCAAATACAAAGACAGCCAGTTCAATGATACAGGCAATACCCATATGACGCCAATTCCCAGATGTGCCTTTTACGAAAGACAATCGTCAGAGCAATATTTAGCAAACACAGAAAAAGAGAGATCCATAATGTTATAGAGATGAGCAGGTCAAATTTCTCGCGTAACCCATGCACCACATGTGTCACAAAAGGCATTAACAGTATAGTAGCATTCAGCATGTATAATCGATCCCTTCAACCGGGGCTAATAGCCCCAGAAGACCCGACCAGGTCAGATTAATTACTTGTCAACAGCAGATTTGAGAAAGCAACTTCAGTCCCTTGCAAATTTACAATCATACCTATCCCGCCACTTCTGAAGCGATTTATCCTGCACTTTTCTCACCTTCTTACCATTCACCGTGAAAGTAAAGAAGCTATTGCTTCATGACAGATGTTGAATGTATTGGTTGCTTGTAGGTCCATGGCCCTGAATGGAACTCTTTACCGAAATTACCATCGCCAGATTTTGATCCATTCATTGTTGTTTCCGCCATCGAGAGTTATCATATTTCCAGAACTGATACTCACCACTTCTTTGCATTGACAACCTCAAAGCTATAAAAAGTCGTAATCGTCTTTTTACCTTTTGTTTGCTGATTAAAGCAAAAGATCATGCCAAAGGATTAAAGCCTGTCATTGCCCCCGTTTCATCACCTTTGATAGCTTGCATAGTAAGTGTGTAGGTAAATGCATCAGGCATAGATACACTCGGGAGCAAAGCAATCGCAGCATTTTCACTATTTACGCGTAATATGATATGCATTATTTTTAAATGCATAGAGTGATCCATCCGCTACTACCAAGGAGTAAGTTATGAATATTGCCACCATTGCCATCCAGGGCATCTTTCACGATTACATTAGAATCGCCAGTCGCAGTAGCATTAGCAGTGCAGTTGCTGCTGCATTCTGTCCGGTATCATTTTTATCTCCATTGGCGGTTGAGCCATTATGAGATTGAGCAAGAAAGAAAGCAAAGGAACTGAAGACGACAAGTGCGACTACTACAATCAGTACAACCAGTTTCAAACGTCCCTTGAGCAAGATCATCTACAGCGGCAACCCTTTTTGCGATAGGTGGTGGCAAAGATGTTTTTTGCTCCTCCAGTACAGGTAACAGGCCAGTTACATAGCGACCTGGCTGACCTGCTACCGGAACCTGAACCACCTTAGCAGCCTGTGCCAATTTCATCATCCCAGTATTACCAGTATCTGTATTACTCATTCCCACATTGCCCATTACCAGCGCTCCGGTAAGTTGACGTGTCGCTGAAGCACCGAGTTGTTGAGTCACTGGATTACCGGGTAGTTGCGTTGTCGAACCATTAAATGTCGGTATTGGTGAGCCATCGAGAGGTTGGATTGTTGAACCAGTGGACACGCCAGTCGTGGGAAGGAAATACAGATGGAGGATTAAACGATCCCATTCCTGATCCAGTATTCGTCTGTTTCTCTACAGATTGCAATGGAGCAGCACTTTCGGCTGCCCTATTTGTATCCAGCGAACGGGAAAAATTGTGTGCCCATATTTTCAATGGGAGAAGAGGCGAAAGGATGCTCATCGGTCGCTTCGGTTGGTATTGATGGGAGCGGCTGTAGACCTGAACCTGCCAGATGTCATAGGTCCCATAGGACGCAAGCCTGATCTGTCCCAGGAGCCGAGTCAGGTGATGGGCGTAAGTCCCGACTTTTCAGAAGGCGAAGATGGAACAGTCAACCCATGTCCTGGTAATGCCATTGGTGCAGGACGCAAGCCAGAACCTTCCGGGGCAGTGCAAATGCCAGACAAATTAGCTATGAGGGGCTGAACATCTTGCAGAGGTTGTACCATCTACTTGAGGAGGTGAAGGCATGAAAGGTGTTCTCCAATGTCGCCAGAAGGACGACGCAGGTTAAATTTATGACCAAGAACGGGTCGACCGGGCAATGGTGAAGCACTTCTTGGCTGCCTGCGTCACTTGCTGGTTGCGCATTTTCCGATGGGAGGAAGTGGGGTATTATTCGGCGGCATAAATGCCGTAAGCGAAGGCATTGGGATGCTGGTCTTACCAATAATATCTTTTCTTGGTTCATTGCGATGCTTCTGGGAAGCTTGTGGAGATGTACTCGCCAGCGCATTCCCATTTACCCGTACCATTCTCGGTGGATGGTCCCTGCCACATGGGATCAAACAGACTGCGAGGGGTAAAAAGGTGGATATCAGTCAGCCCTCCGGGTGCCAGCAAACCGCTAAAATCGGGAAGTGGGACACCAGAAATAATTAAGGACTGGCGGAACGCAGCTGGCAAATTCTTGAACGTTTTTGTAGCGATCATCTGGGCGCTTAGCAAGTGCACGCAATATCACCTGTTCAGCAGCGGGTGGAAGTTCAGGACGAAGTGCACGAGGGGAGGGAGGAGGTGCCTGCATATGTTGCATAGCGACCTGCATTGGCATATTGGCTTTAAAGGGTACTGTCCCAGTCACCATCTGGTAGAGAATCACGCCCAGGGAATACTGATCGGCGCGAGCATCGACCTCTCCGCCCATAACCTGCTCAGGTGCCATATAATCGGGTGTTCCCAGAGGCACACCGACACCTGTCAAACGCGAACTGGCACTCTGGCCCTCGGAGATGATCTTCACCAGTCCAAAGTCTGTCAATAGCAAGCGTCCTTCACGACGAACCAGGATATTGGCGGGTTTAATATCGCGATGGATCACACCATGTTCATGAGCAATTTCGAGCGCGGCCGCCAACTGCTCCAGGTAGAGCACCACTTTTTCCAGCGGCAAACGTTCCTCGCGCTCCAATTCATCGCGCAGTGTTCCGCCGTTAATATAAGGCATGACCAGGTAGGCCAGACCATCGCGCTCTCCATATTCATGCACCGGCATAATATTAGGATGCTCAAGAGACGCAACCACATCGGTTTCGCGACGGAAGCGTTCGAGAAAAGCAGCACGCTGGTTAGGTGCCAGAGGAGACATGGGGAGCAAAACCTTCACCGCAACCTGGCGATTTCGGGCGTGACTGTTGCGCCAGAAATACAGCGCCCATACCGCCCTGGCCGATCAGTTTCTGCAATGTACAGGTGCCCAGCACCGTTCCAATTAACGCTTCTGCATTCATGAACAAATCCCTTTAATTATGCGTAAGTAGTAAATTCTTGAAGGCAACTTCAGTCCCATTCAAATTAACGATCATCCCTATCATTCCACTCTGAAATGATTTATCCTGCACCGTTTTCACCATTTTCCCATTCACAGTGAAAGTAAAAGAGTTGCCTTTGCATGAATACTTTGAATGTATTACTGGCCTGTGTTCCATGACCCTGATGAAACTCTTTGCCGAAATTACCGTGCCAGAGCCTTGTCCAGGCGTTTTTCGTTCCTTTGGCGTCATCATATTTCCAGAACTGGTACTCGCCACCCTTTGTATTCACCACCTCAAAGCTATAGAAAGCTGGTAATGGTTGTATTACCTTTTGTCTGCTGGTTAAAGCGGAAAATCATGCCAAAGGAGTTGGCAGGAGAAGCATCATTTCCATTTACTTCCTGCATGGTCAATGAATAGACCAGTCTGACCGGTAAAATTGCCAGATTGCAATACAGTTGCACGTCCATTATCTTCCACGATCAGTGATATGATAGGCTCCATCTTTGAAGGCATATACATTTGCCGGAGTCGTCAACCAATTGTTAATGTTGCGATCCAGATGATCATTCACAATGATATTCGCTTGCGCGGCCGCGGTCGCCTGAGCTATCGCAGTTGCCTTTACGTTTGGTACAGTACTTACTTTTGACTGATGTCAGTTGTCGTCGCTACATTCGGGTGTGAACGAACAAATAGAACCGCACCAGCTACAGCTCCCAGTATCAGTATAATAGCTACTACCAGGGCAGTAAATTTCACCCATGGCTTCATAGCTTTTTTCTCATCTTAGCCTGTTTGTCGCCGTCTGAGGCAACATAGGCAAGAGACCAGTGACAAAGCGGCCTGGCTGGCCAGCAACTGGAACCTGGACGACTTTGACAGGACCGGTGAGCTTCACGGTATTGGGATTGCCCGGCTGACCTGATGCGGGCAATGTGCCAGTCAGAGTCTTTGTTGTCTAGAGGAGAAACCATACCAGGATCTAGGAAATGCATCGGTAGAAGGAACCATCGACCGGACTTTCGACGGCGGCCAGCAGCATTCCGGTTCCGATCTGGGGAAATTTTCCGGTGCGCGAGAGCAAGCCACCACCAGCACGTGGACAGGAAGAGAACCATTTGTGGCTGCTGGCACCATCCCAGTCTCCTCAAAGCGATCACTCCTGACAGAAACATCGCCTCTCTGCCATAACGGGAAAAACATTTACTTTTCGCTGATTGGCGACCAGAATCGAAGAGTTCGCCCGGCATCGGTATACGTGGACCCGTTACGGTACTGAATGAACCGGAATAGGTGGGACTCATGCCCAGCTGTATTCCAGTGCCCATCAGAGACATACGAAAGGCGTTTGCCAGATCTTGAGCACGCATATAGCGATCAGAAGGGCGTTTTGCCAGAGAACGCAACATCACCTGTTCCGCCGTTACGGGAAGATCTGGACGTAACATCTGTGGAGAAGGGGGTGGAATCTGCAAATGTTGTGCCGCTATTTGCATGGGAGTTTCACCCTGGAATGGGTGTTGTTCCAGTCACCATCTGGTAGAGAACCACGCCCAACGAATACAGGTCAGCGCGTGCATCAATCTCTTCACCAATTACCTGTTCAGGAGCCATGTAATCCGGTGTACCGACGGGTGCACCAGCGCCAGTCAGGCGCATCTGAGGTGCCTTCCCCTCGTCAATAATTTTCACGAGACCGAAATCGGTAAGGAGCAGGCGTCCTTCCGGCGTCATGAGAATATTGGCAGGTTTGATATCACGATGAATGACGCCATGATCATGTGCACAATCAAGCGCGGCAGCGATCTGATCCAGGTAGTTTACGACTTTTGCGAGCGGCAGCGGTCCCTCGCGTTCCATCTCATCGCGCAAGGTACCACCGCTAATGTAAGGCATGACCAGGTAGGCCAGGCCATCGCGCTCTCCATATTCATGTACAGGCGTAATATTCGGATGCTCCAACGAAGCAGCTGCATCGGTCTCACGGCGAAAGCGTTCCAGGAACGCGGCAAGCTGGTTACGGCTCAAAGGTGTCATTGGCAAGAGCACCTTGACGGCCACCTGACGTTTCGGACGAGATTGTTGCGCCAGAAAGACCGCGCCCATTCCACCCTGTCCGATCAGTTTCTGCAATGTACAGGTGCCCAGAACCGTTCCAATTAATTCTTCTGCGTTCATGAAATTTTTACCCCTCTTTAATGCTGACATTCGTTACCTGTCGGCTGAAGTATTCCACGCCTCTCCCCTATTGGATCTATAAGATCTCCCTAACGAGTATATCTTTGTACATATTAGTCAACTTACATGCTTCTGACAATGTATTGGGCTTGAAAGTATGACCAAAGTAATGTTTGACACAGCCTGAGATACGATTGAACACCATTTATAGCAATAAACAAGGAGAGAGAGAATTTGGAATGGTGGGAGAATTGCGTTTTCGTAGACTAAACGCGACTACACATCTCCCACAAAGGCTGGTGGATCGTTGAGTCCATGCGCATCACGGTCCTCTTCAGCATCAAGAGGAACAGCACATCACCAATAGAAGCAACCATAGAAGGCACGGTGCGGCTCTGAACAATAATACCATGCCTCAACGAAGCAGATGCCTGCCCCAGCAGAGGACGCAAACGTTCCATGTGCTCACGCTGTATCATTCAATTGTTCCAACACGCTTATTTGCTTGATAGGATGCTGAACGTTCGCCGGGAGTGCCTTCCGTCATCACAGGTGCAGGCTGTTCCCAGATATCTCTTGGCATCCACCACCTGTCCGATGGCAGACTGTAACTGTTGCAACAGATCAATGGTCTGGTTCAAAATCATCAGAATATCACCCTCCGCCAGGTCGATGCGCCGCAGCAAGCCATTGAGCGACGTTCCCCGCGACCAGGCCAGAGCAATTCCATGAAATTCGGGGACGATACCGGGTGTTGGATTGATGTCAGCACGCTCCTCAATGCCATGCACATGCTGAGCAATCTGCCACAACTCACGACGCACTTTCACCAGGCGAGCATGCACCACATTGCGATTATTGAGGCGGCGGTCGTTATCAAAGGTAAACCAGCTACAAACCTCAGCCAGCTCGTTCGCCGAAAGTTCATCGAGGGCTCCACTCATCATCAGTTCCACAATCGTGATGCCTGCCGGATGGAAAATACTCCTCAGCAAGCGACCTTTGATTGTGAGCTGATCATCCTGGTCGATGAAGCCGAGAGCACGCAAGGCAAAGACGGTTCCATCGAGTTCCGCTGCACCAGCGCGGCTCAAGGGAAAATCGCCAATGCGCTGCCGTCTCTTCTCAAGTGCCTGTAAAGCACCATCGGATGCTGGACCTTTCTTTTTCTTACCGGACTTACTGGCCTTCTGGTAGCGTTTCTCCAGGCGATGCAGTTCGTTCAGTTCCCAGAGCAGATAGCGCTGATACTCGCGCAAGCTAGAAGCACAGATGCGGCGCAGATGCTTGATATCGCCGGGACGCCACAGATTGAGCACGGAGTTATAGCGAATCACAAAGGAGCTTGTTACGGGAAGCAGGTCGCCAGTGATACGCTGGAAGGATGCCTCAAATGGTTCCCAGGGCGAATAGGGAATAATCGCTGAGCCATGTACATCCATACCGCGACGACCGGCACGACCCGTTAACTGGCGATATTCGTTTGGGGTGAGCAGGCGCATCTCCTGACCATCAAACTTGCTCAGGCTTCCTACCACGACGGAGCGAGCAGGCATATTAATACCTAGAGCCAGCGTATCGGTAGCAAAGACGGCACGCAGCAGACCGCGAGAGAAGAGCGTCTCGACCAGCACTTTCAAGCCTGGAATCAGGCCAGCGTGATGAAAGCCCAGGCCGCGTGGGAGCAAGTCCAAGCAGAGCATGAACCTGTTGCAGATTGCGATCCTCCTCCGGCAGATTTTCCTGCCAGATGAGCGATCTCTTCTCTGATCAATGCCTGCTCTTCTGGCGTTGTAAAGAGGTGTTGTGCGGTACTCATCGCGCCCTCTTCAACCACGCGCCGTCCAGGTAAGAAGTAGAGGCATGGAAGCATATTTGCATCGCGCAGAGCCATCAATACTTCGCCTGGTTGTGGAGCTCTACGCTCGGCAGGACGCTTAGGACGTGGCTTCTCCTGAACGGAGCTGTTTGTTTGCCTCTTGAGGCTCTCCCGACGTTTCCTGACTGACCTCACCTCTGTGGACCTCTCTTCTGGCCTGCCTGTTCCCGCGTCTTCCACGCCGGCGCTCCTCCCACACATCATCCAGTTCGTCGTCTTCGTCGTCATCATCGAAAGTATAGATGCGGCTACGAGCAGCCATCTGAGCCAGTTTTGCCTCACCGCCGATATTTGGGAAATGTTCAATGCGGTTCCCATCGGCATCCTGAACCAGATGAAGTTTGCCATCAAGAAAGTAATAATGTTCGAGGGGAACCGAGCGCTGTTCGTGTACGATCAGGGAGATAGGGCGATGCACGCGACTGATCCAGCTTGCCAGGTCCTCGGCATTGCTCACGGTTGCAGAAAGGCCAACAAGTTGTACATGAGGGGGCGAACAGATAATCGCCTCTTCCCACACGGGACCACGGCCTATATCGCTGAGATAATGCAAGTTCGTCGAAGACGACAAAGCCTACATCCGCCAGTTCTGATGGAATCAGTTGAACGACTGCCACCCTCTTCCAGCAGCATATTGCGATAGACCTCAGTCGTCATCACCACAATTGAGGCGCGACTATGCTCGACGATATCGCCCGTCACCAGGCCAACGGCGTCGGAGCCATATACCTCACGGAGATCGCGATGTTTCTGGTTGGAGAGCGCTTTTAAGGGTGTTGTATAGATTACACGCTGATTACGTTGCTGCGCCGCCCACATAGCATATTCCGCAACGAGTGTTTTCCCCGTTCCAGTAGGTGCCGCAACCAGAACCGATTGCCCCTGTACAAGTTCGGCAATCGCATCCAATTGAAACTGATCAAGAGGAAACGGATAACGTGCTACAAAATCTTGAATTTCTGCCAGATTCTCTTGTCCAGCTTTCACTTCTTCATTCATACATTCTTTAATTTTTCGATGTACTGACTTTCAATTTAACCTATTGTAACATGTTGTTTCAATGTGAACAAGAGATAGAGAAAATGTATTTTAAAAAATACAAATTTGCAAAAATGGGATCGGAAAGGATACACTGAACTGTTGGTGTTGCGCTTACCACTATATCTCTGTATCTAGTCCGTTTATCTACAAAGGAACCTGAATTCATGGTGATACGACAAAAGAGTGAGTCAGTTGAACAATGGAATATTTTCGAAGTTGTCTCTTAATGGCCCTTCAGATGGAAATCCTTTTATAGATATTTCATTACAGGCACGATTTCAATATAAACATCGTATCATTGCAGTTCACTGGCTTCTACGATGGTGAAGGGATATATCACATCCGCTTTATGCCCGATACCCCTGGTCTATGGACATTTCATACACAGAGCAATCACTCACTACTAGATGGACACGCTGGTACCTTTGTGTGCTATGAGGCAACATCTGAGGGTAATTACGGTCCGGTCAGTGTTCGTGATAGCTACCATTTTCAGTATGCCGATGGTAACGCTTATTTTCCATTCGGCACCACCTGCTATGCCTGGACGCACCAGGGAGATGAACTGGAAGAAGTAACCTTACGTACATTGCAAACGGCTCCTTTTAATAAATTACGCATGTGTATTTTTCCTAAACATTATGACTTCAATCGATAATGAACCGCTGTATCATCCATTTGAAGGCTCACTTGAGCAAGGATGGAATTTCCAGTGCTTCAATGTGCTTTTTTTCCAACATCTTGAGAGCCAGAATTGCCGCTTTACGAGATCTCGGCATTGAGGCTGACATTATTTTATTTCATCCCTATGACCGTTGGGGCTATGCAACGATGGATGCAGAAAACTGATGATCTCTATCTACGTTACACAATTGCACGCCTGGCTGCCTATCGTAACGTCTGGTGGTCACTGGCAAATGAATTTGACTTAATGGAGACAAAAACGCTGGCTGATTGGAACAGGTTTTTTCGCATTGTACAGGAGGAAGATCCCTACCAGCATTTGCGCTCTATCCATAATTGCAGAGGATTTTATGACCATACACGTCCATGGGTAACACATGTCAGCGTCCAACATCAAGATCTATCCAGGGTAACTGAGTGGCATGATCTTTATGGTAAACCAGTTATTGTCGATGAATGCTCTTATGAAGGGAATATTCATCACGATTGGGGCAACATTACGGCAATGGAGATGGTCTATCGTTTCTGGGAAGGAATGGTTCGTGAGTTGTTATGTTGGGCATGGTGAAACGTATATGCACCCACAAGATATCCTCTGGTGGGCTAAAGGTGGCATTTTATATGGGGAAAGTCCTGCACGCATCAGGTTTCTGCGCCAGCTTGTAGAGGAGGCACCCGGCAAGGGACTTATGCCGCAACGCATTGGGTATCATCTGGCCTATGGTATAGAAAGAGAGTATTACCAATTCTTTTTCGGTATCCATCAGCCCTCTTTCCGCCTGCTTACCTTGCCCGATGACACGCACATTTACGATTGATATCATTGATACCTGGGAGATGACTATTACGCCAGCTACTGGCGTGTATACCGGGGTGCATGTCGGATTGAGTTACCTGGCAAGCCATATATTGCATTGCGCATCCGTAAAGTTGCAATAATGGACCAGACTTGAATACATTAGCCAACGTGTGAGGATAATGCACGCTTCAAATGCTCCAATGATGTGTTGCCCCCAGAGCACACAATGCCCACCTTCTTCCCATGTAACCCATCACGCAGATGATATGCGGCTGCTAACGTGGCTGCCCCTGCGGCCTCGGCAAGCGTATGAGCGCGTTCAATCATCCAGACCATGGCTTGCTGAATCTCTGCATCACTGACCAGAATAAAATCGTCCAGACGCTCCCAGAGGATGGTCTGTGGAAGTTCAAAGGCTGTACCGGTCGCCAGTCCCTCGGCGAATGTGCGATTGGAAGCGGGAATTAAACGATGCTGACGCCAGCTTTCATATGCAGATGGCGATAATTCCGATTGAACGCCGATAACACGCGTTGTAGGGCTGATGGTGTCAGCTACGATACATGCACCTGCCGCTCCACTGCCTCCACCAATCGGGACAATGATCACATCCAGTCCAGGCTCATCCTCCAGCATCTCCAGAGTAGCAGTGGCAACGCCAGCGATCAAGAGCGGCTCATCTCCTGAATGAATATAACGATATCCATGTTCTCTTGCCAGTTCCTCACAATGCTGCCTTGCCTCATCAAACGTTGCGCCATAGTGGATAACTTCAGAACCCATCCCTTGCATAGCTGCGACTTTGCCGGGATTTGCGCCTTCGGGCACTACAATACGCGACTTCACACCGAACAGGCGGGCAGCATACGAGACCGACTGACCATGATTGCCTGTTGAAGCAGCGATCACGCCATGTTGGCGTTCTTCTGGACCCAATTGGGAAACAAGATTGATACCACCGCGCACCTTAAAGGCTCCTACAGGCTGATAATTCTCATGTTTTATGAAAACGTTGGTATTGATCAGGGCGTTAATGGCGGGATAGCTATACAGAGGTGTAGGCGCCAGATAGGGGCGGATACGTCGACGTGCCTCAAGGACGGCTTGAAAATTGGGAATTTGCATGGTACGGATACCTCTTTATTGCTGGAGAATATTCATGCCACCGGCACGGCGAGCAATATGTGTCAAACCAGAGGCGAGGCGCAAAGCGATATTGACCGATCCGAGCGACTGCATCCATAATGGTAACTTGCCTGGTTCAGCCAGGTCTATTTTCTGCTGAATCTGTGCTCTGGCACCCTGCAAGCTTTCTTCTATATTCGCTATTTGTGGGTAGTACTGATTGACATCAATTTTTTGTTTTTCGGCATAAGTATAGAGTTGCTGCAAGCGATGTTTCGCAACCATTCGCATCTTTTACCAGGTTTTCCACCGTCTCATCAGCGATATTTGCTTGAAAAGAGCGGGCCTGACCCGTAAGGCGAATTACTGAGCGTGAAAATGAATCTATCATACGTATTCCCCTCATTGTATTTACAGCTACGAACAATCTCTTTGAGAGTTTTATTTTAAGCATCGTTGTCCAATGACTGTAATCCCCATTGAAAAGTATAACACAAAGGCGTAGAGAAATGGCACAAATTTGGCACGAACGGGCACATATCCTCTGTTATGTATTCTTATATAGTACTACCTGTATCTATATTTATCTATATCCTCATCTCGATTTGATTGACAATGCACATTCAACTTTGTATACTCAAAATCAGAAGACATATGTTCAAACATAATCAGCGCAAAGATACAATGCATAGGTGAGAAGGTGGTGATGAGATGCTGGTAGATCCACTTACCCCAGTTATTGTGTTCCTCATTAAAAGTGCTGCGGTATGGTTACCTGCCCTCGGAGAGACTTTACTCAATTCTGATGTGGAGAAGGGGCAGCAAACGCTTTTCGGCTGGTTTACACGCTGGCGCACAAAAAGAACACGGATACAGCATCTCAAATCGGCACTGCAAAAGGCTGCTGAGCATGGCATTCGTCCATTTCAAACGCCGCGTGAACGCGATCAGTACCGCGCCATTCTCGTCGTGCTCTCACAACCTGGCTTTCATAATGAAGAATTGCGCCGGGAGTCGCTGCGCCTCTTTACGCTCTCTGACGCACCAGATCTTAAGGCGCTTTCGGATATCTACAATCGCGCCCGGCGTCTCGAAACACTCTCACAAGCACAGATCGCCTCATCGATATTGATGCATCACCCTATCTCAGCCAGTTTTTTCTCAGCGTTATTGGATGAATTATACAATGACGAGGTTTTTGGTCCGCAGGTGCGTGAAGTACTCAACGCCCGTGCCGCAAAAACAACACAGCAACGCCTGCCTCAGATCGCTGAAGGTATACAAGAACTGGTCACAGGCGTTCGGCAACTGCTCCAGGCAACCACGCTCGATTATACAAGCGATCAGTTCGAGCAAGATGTCACCGCCTACCTCTCTTATGTTGAAAGAACATATGACTCCCTGAAATTACCCAGCGTCATTCCAGAAGAGCGAGGAGATAGGGATGCGGAACTGAATGCGATCTTTGTCTCGCCTCATGTAGCATTACAGGAACCGACGCAATCTGGCACATCTGGAATATGCTTCTATTCTGGCACTTTTGAAAAATTTCCCGTATGTTGTACTCCTGGGAGGACCGGGTTCTGGCAAGTCAACGATCACCCGTTACCTGGCGTGGAGCCATGCAGCGGCACGACTTCCTTCCAATACGCGCTTTACTCAGCAATATACCGTTATTACCAGGGAAACCGGTACCATTACGTGTCGAACTGCACGATTTCTCGGAGATTCGCGCACAATATCCTGATACAAGCATCTTCGCTTATACAACTGAGATCGTACTGGGACGGATGGCAATCGAAGTCGAACACCCATATGTTTGATGTTCTGCTCAAACAGAATGCACTCCTCTTTCTCTTTGATGGTCTTGATGAGATAGCAGACTCTGATGAACGGCGTACATTGATTGATATGATCGAAGAGATTGCGCAACGGTATCGTGGCAATAGCATTCTGGTCACATCGCGCCCGGTAGGGTATGAATTGTTCGGCTTCTCGAAGCGCTGGTTTACACATGCTATTGTGCAGGAACTTAGATGATGAACAGATTCGCCAGTTTCTGGAACTCTGGTATAACCGTGTATTGCAACTCGCACCACTGCCCTACGAGGATCAAAAGGAGCTTGCATTGCTCTATGAAACGCTCAAGGGCAATCCGCGCCTGCATACTCTCGCCAGAAATCCGTTGCTCTTAACAATTATTACCACGTTACATCGTACCGAGCGTCTGCCGGATCGACGCGTTCATGTTTACGATCGCTGCGCTGATCTCTTATTGGATACGTGGTCACGTAGAAGAGGTACTAACGAACGCTGGCAAGATATGCAGATGACACGTGATGTACAACGCGCCTGCCTTGCTCACCTTGGCTTTCGTCTTATATGAACGCTTGCAAGAGCGTGAAAAAGACATGGGAAGTAGTGCATTCTACGGTGACTGTTTAACATTGACGCAGATGCAGACCGAGGTTGAATTTTTTCTCAAGAGCCGCCAACTCTTCTCACCCGAAGAACGCCAGCTTGAAGCTGAACGCTTCCTTGAACTGATGCGTACAGAAACAGGTCTGATCGTCAAGCGCGGTAGAGATGAAAGTGGAGAGGATCTTTATGGCTTCATCCATAGAACCTTTCAGGAGTACTTCGCAGCCCTTGATATCTACTTCCGCCAGGCTGATCCGCCTCACCCCGATCTACCTGGAGAGAATGCCAATATAATTCTGAACACATTTCTCACACGGCACCTGCATGATCCCTACTGGCAGGAAGTGATTCTGCTGCTCTTTGGCAAACTTGGCCCGGTCAGAGCAACCATGCAGATCCAGATGATTCTTAACCCACCGGATGGGAAAGTTTGCTGTCGCAGCAATTATACGGAGATTATTCAGCAAGATCTCTTTTTCGCCTGTGCCTGCCTGCAAGAGGAAATCACGGTACAGAATAATCTGGCACGCGAAATCGTCGCACGGCTCAGCAAGCTCGATACAGACATCACCATACTCCTTCACAACGTATATATGCTATTGATGCACTTGCCGCGCTGCTCAAAACGCAACAATATAGCCAGTTGGGACGTACAACATTGCTCGATCTACTGGCACAGAACACTCTTCCCGAGGACATCAGAATTCAGGTTGCACAGACGCTCTGCCGGAACATATCTCCTGCCAATGAATTAAAGACTCAGGCGCAACAAGTGCTTACCGAACTGGTACAACAACCAGAAAGTTCGGCCTGGAGCGCTATACAGGCAGCTCAGGCGCTCTACGAATGCTATCCAAATGGTGCACCAGAACAATTACAGGCTGTACAGATGATGCTGGAAGCAATTGTGCGCCATCAACTATCATTTGAGCAGACAGTACAGATAATGCGCACGTTTTTGCAACGACCATTCATTCCCGACGAAATCGTTCGCCTCATCAGCCATACATTATTAGAAAGCATTACAGCAACCAGACGTGACACTTGAACAGGCGCGTTTACTGGTTGACGCCCTCTCCTATTCAGCCACAACAGGCGCATTCAACGACTGGGAGAACGCTGCCGACAAACTCCTGTCCATCCTACAAAGCGGTGCCATTCCTTTTGAGCAACTGGTGGCATGCACATATATTCTCTATCAGGTTCTTGTAAAGTCTGACCGCCGCTTACAAGCAGCACAACGTCTACTGGATAGCGCAAACAGATCCGATACTGAGCATAGAAGAGATCGTTGAAATTGGCGAAGCGCTCTCCTGGAACAATCATGATGAGGCAGACGAGCGACAACGTATCATTGCCCTGCTTACAGAGACATTGCAACGTCCCGAACTTTCTTTTGAGCAAACGCTACGCCTCCTTGAAACGCTCTATGGTAGTAGTCCCAATGGCTCAAGCGAGCAACAACAGGCAACACAACAACTTCTACAAAT
Organism: uncultured Chloroflexia bacterium; assembly: GCA_963731415.1. Taxonomy (GTDB): domain Bacteria; phylum Chloroflexota; class Ktedonobacteria; order Ktedonobacterales; family Ktedonobacteraceae; genus JACDAE01. The sequence continues at coordinate 467,503 of CAVSVN010000001.1, read as the reverse complement.
GACCCGACAAACAAACCTCTCCTTTGAAGAGAAAATTACAGACGGTTGGAAGTCCTCTACAGGTGTAGCCCGCTCAACTCACAGGAAAACCTGCAAGCGGTCGAGATGCTGCTAGCCATAGCTCGGACACCCGATCTCAAGGTAGAGGAAGCTCAGCGAAATCTTTCAATTGCTCTACGATCACGATCTGACAGCATCAACTGAAGGACAGGAGGCGTTGCAGGTGCTGGCTACAATTGCTCCAAAAAGCGGAACATTCGCAACTGCAACAGATCCAGATCGCGCAAGATCTTTATGAGGCAAGCCTTCCTCGTTCAGCAAACAGGGAGCTGGCGATCCAGGTACTCTGGAAACAGGCACAAGATGATACTTTAGCTCCGGAAGTACGTCTGAAAGCTGCTAGAACGCCTCTAATAGTGGGAGACGCTAATTATGCGGACGTGCACAAGCAATACGTATTATCCTGACCCTGAAACAGGGAGAAGAGGCCAGGGCATATCTTGAACAATACTGGCAACCGGTTTTGACGAACAACAGGGCTGAAGCCATCCGATATTCCAGCACTTATTGAACTAATTCAGCAAGATGTGCTACCACTTGACGCACGAGATGAAATATACAGAATATTGAAGCAGATGGTGCCGCAATTTGGCAATGTATAAGGGCCAAATTAGACGGCTCATGCAGAGCTTGACACGGTAAGCATATTCTTACTATGCCTAATTTTGCAGTAGTGATTGTATGTAAGAATATGCTTAGTATAAGTGAAAGACAAGTATAGGAGCGCGTGAGAAGGCGAGTTTGCTTCTCACGACTGTCACGAAAGGCTATTAGGCATGTCCAGCAACATTTTTCATCTGCTTGCCAACGAAGAGAAATTTACCGATGAATTGTTTGCATTTGTAACTGATCATAACGCGGATAGCCGCAATGAGCGTGCGATTATCAGTGTATTGCACGAGGTTGCGCCACAGATCGTCTCAGTCGCCGAGTGTATGGTTATTGATGGTGTCGATGAGCGGCACTATGTAGAGGATTATGTACACGCTCTGCTGCATGGAGAGGGAGCTTCTAACGATTAGTTCGTTGCATATGTTTATGGTAAAGGGATCCGTGTCCGAACGGGCTTGCAAACGGCGCCCTACACCACTACGATACCCCGTGATGGAGCGAGTTGTAGTGGTGTAGGGGCGCCGTTTACAAGCCCGTGTCCCCTCGCAGTATCAGGCTATACAACCTTGAGATACTGCACGCTGAATAACTGCTGTGCATCCGTCCATACGCGCTCGACGGTAAATCCTGCACAGGCCGCCAGTTGCGCAAACTCCTCCAGAGTATATTTGTACGAACTCTCCGTCCAGATACTTTCGCCCAACTTGAAGGAAATTTCGCTCTCTCCAATATGCACAACCTGATGCTTGAGGCTCACCAGATGCATCTCGATCCGGCTCTGACCAGGATTATAGAAAGCATAGTGACTAAATTGGTCCAATTGGAAGTCGGCATCCAGTTCCTGGTTGATACGTTCAAGCAGATGGATATTGAAATGAGCAGTCACACCTTGTGCATCGTTATAAGCACGGTGCAGGATGTTGAAGTCCTTCTTCAAATCCACACCGATCAGCAAACCGCCTCCTTTACAGGTCTTGGCAATCTGTTGCAGAAAGTGTATAGCAGGCTCACGATCAAAGTTGCCGATGGTTGATCCAGGAAAGTAGGCAACTCTTTTTGAAACAGGAACCGAGGATGGGGGTAATTCAAAATCGCTTGTATAGTCCGCACAGACTGGAAACACCGCCAGAGTTGGATAAGCAGCGGCAGAGCGATGCCGCAGAGCGTTGCAATTGCTCTTTCGCAATGTCAATGGCAACATAGCCAGCCGGATTGTGCAGCGCATCCAGGAGCATACGAATCTTCGTACTGCTGCCGCTTCCGTATTCAATGAGTAAGCAATCAGGTCCGAGCAAGCGATGCAATCTCAGGCATATGCTCTTGCATAATGCCGAGTTCAGTACGCGTAGGGTAGTACTCATCTAACAGACAGATCTGCTCGAATAGCTGGGAACCGCATCATCGTAAAAGTACTTGCTAGGCAATTCTTTTTTCGCATCCTGTAACCCTTGCAGGACATCGTTGCGAAATGTGTTCCGTTGCGGTTCAAAATCATAGAGTTCTAGAGGACTCTTTCTCTGCTGTTGGATGTTACACCTCCTTTGCGAGTCGAATACCCATAAATTGCCATTGGGCGTTGGCCGGAAAGAAATTGCGATAGGTAGGTCGAATGTGCGAAAGGGAGGTGGCGCACGAACCACCGCGCAGGACATACTGATTGCACATGAACTTCCCATTGTACTCGCCGATAGCTCCGGGGCCGGGCCGGAAGCCTGGATAAGGCGCATATGAGCTTTGCGTCCATTCCCACACATCACCGTACATCTGCGCAAGTTTGCCACTGGAAGTGTTCAATGGAGTCGGATGATACAAACCATTCTCAACAAAGTTTCCTTCAATAGGAATATCCTGTGCAGCAACCTCCCACTCGGCTTCTGTGGGAAGGCGTGCATCCGCCCAGCGTGCATAAGCGTCAGCCTCATAGTAGCTGACATGGCAGACGGGTTCGGCTTTATCAACCTCACGCATGCCAGAGAGCGTCATCGTCCACCATTGGCCATCGCGCTTCTCCCAATACAAGGGAGCCTGCCACTCTTCCGCACGCACGGTGCTCCAACCTTCCGAGAGCCACAGAAGGGGATTTTGATAGCCACCATCCTCTATGAACTCCAGGTACTCGCCATTTGTGACCAGGCGCGAGGCCAGTTGGAAAGGCTGCAAGAACTCTCGGTGCCGTGGTCCTTCATTATCAAAGGCAAATCCCTCGCCCTCATGTCCGATCCAATAGATCCCTTCAGGAAAAGAGACCCATTCCAGCGGTGGAACTTGCGATGTCTCTGTAGATGAGCGTGCTCTATATACTGGATAAAGTGGATTACAGGAGAGAACATGCTTGAGATCGGTCAGCATCAACTCCTGATGTTGCTGCTCATGATGGAAGCCAAGCGTAATGATGGGTGCAAATTCTGACAGGCGTTGCTCGTCAAGCGTTCAACAGAGCAAGAACCTGTTCATCAACATACTTTCGATACTGATAGGTTTCTGCAACCGTGGGGCGCGAGATCAAGCCGCGGTTGGGGCGACAATGGCGCTCCCCAAGCGTATTGTAGTACGAGTTAAAAAGGTACGCATACTGGGGATGCAGAGACTGGTAGCCAGGAATTGCCGGAAAGAGCAGAAATGTCTCAAAGAACCAGCTCACATGGGCCAGATGCCATTTCGTCGGGCTAACATCTGGCATCGACTGAACGACATAATCTTCAGTGACGAGCGGTTCACAGAGATGCTCAGAGAAGCGTCGAACGTTTTGATACTGCTCTATGAAGTAAGTCTTTGAGGGGGATTGGGCACAAGTGGACGGGCTTGAATGGATTCGGTCATGATCTTTTCTCCTACTGTTTGTCTATCCAGCTGAAAAGTATAATCGAGACAAGACTCCCACGCGCACCTCCTCCAGCGGCTGACACATGTAGTTTTGTCACATCATCCGGCAAGAGCACTGCCACACGTACTTTTCAAAGAGATCTTTCCCCTACCACCCGTCCAATTGTAACATTTTTCGCGTAGATGATCTATACATTTATCCCGTTTGATTACTCGATATACGCTCTTCAAAGCTCGATAAATCTGGCCTCTATGATAGTTCATACATAACGTTTGCGACTGCATGTTAAAGCAGCGGTTTCGGCCCTCAAGATACGTGGCCCGAATGTGACTGGTTGTACATTATGACTACGGGCCTGCTCAATCTCCTCTGCCAGCAAGCCACCCTCTGGGCCAATGAAGAGTACGACAGTGAGTGGATTGGGGCCACTATTCCTTTCTCGTTCAGCGATAGTGTTCCTCAAAGCATCACGCAAGCTCAATCCCTGCTCTTCCTCCCAGGGTATCAAGGCCAATGCGCCAGAGGGCATGTGGGTCAGGGCGTGGAAAAGGAGCGAATAGGGAGCAATTCGGGCATTCGTGCGCGACCACATTGTTCGGTAGCTTCCTGAATGATGCGTTGCCAGCGCTGTATCTTATTGGGACCAGCATCCTCCAGACCAGACATGGAGCGGCGACACAGTACAGGGGAAAAGACTGCAACTCCCAGTTCTGTCCCTTTTTCCAGAATCCACTCGAAGCGGGCCGATTTAAGTAATCCCTGGCATAGAATGATGCGGATGGGTGATTCGCTTTTACCCGCTCTACGCTCTAATAGTTCGACTTCGACGCCTGAACGTCCACTTTTGACGATGGAGCAGAGTATTTCGTCGCCGCTATTATCTAAAAGGATGAGTTGCTCACCGATGGCGAGGTGCAGGACATCCTTTACCTGATGAGAGAGTTTCTCTGGTAGAGATGAGTAAGGTATTATCAGTTTTGAGAAGGTCAGGTGGAATGAAAAAACGGTGCATAAACTTCTTACTCTCTCTTCCTCCAGATCAACGCCAACCAATCCTCAATCATCACCTGCCCAACCAGCTCCAATCCTGCCTCCCGCAACGGATCCTTCAGCATCCTGGCGACGCGCTTCGATGATACCACTGGCGATAAGCAAGCCACCAGGAACCATCACACGGGCCAGTTGAGGAGCGATTGATCCAATAATATGCGCAATAATATTCGCTACCACAAGATCATATTGACCCGCCATACGCGTAGCTTCCGCATCGTCTAGCAGACCAAGCACGACTTTGACACGCTCACTCAGTCCGTTCAACGCAACATTCGCGGTGGCACTTTCGGCGGCAACACTGCTATTATCGATGGCATAGACGCTCTCCGCACCGAACAGTGCGGCTCGATAGAGAGTATCCCCGAACCGGTTCCGACATCCAGTACACGCATTCCTGGCTGAACATACTCCTCCAGTTGTTCGAGGCACATGCGCGTGGTAGGATGCAGCCCGGTACCGAATGCCATACCGGGATCTAAGTGTCAACACAACTTCGTGGGGTTTCGGTGTATACTCGCGCCAGGAAGGACGAATGACCAGTCGCTTGCCTATATGGGTGACATGAAAGTATTCTTTCCAGGCATTGGCCCAGTCCTCTTCATTGACCGTGCGCGTCTCCAGTTTGCCAACGAAATGTGCGCTCCAGGCTCGAAAAGTGCCACAATCCCTCTTCGACACGCTGACGCAGCTTCCTCTTCCTTGCCATCAATAGGCGCATAAGCACGTACATGCACGGGCTGTCCGGTCAGGACGCGGTACTCCTGCCCCTCATCAATCAACTCTATCGGCTCTTCTATGACAACACCCTCGGATGTGTAGCGGCTTAGCAGTTCGCTTACGGATTCTACGGCGTCGGGATGGACCTGGACGGCTAATTCTAACCAGTACATTGCTACAATTTCCTCTATTCTAAATTATTATTTCATGGGAAAGAGATTGCGATAACTCAACGGGCGGCGTCAACGCGGCCCGGACGATGGGCGCGATAATGCCGTTTAAAAAAAGAAATCCGTCATGCCAGGGAAAACAGTGGAACTGGCGTAGGGGCGTCACCTTGCGTGCGCCCTCGTTGCTGGCGGGTGCGCCCTCGTGCTGGCGGACGAGCGTGAAGCGGGTCCGGGGGCGCACGCAAGGTGACGCCCCTACGCCAAATTTCCCACAGGGAATGAATTTTGTTTTAGCCCATATCCAATTTATTTTTTGAAACAGCATAATCTTGCCCCTACGCGGATACATGATAATAGTCATATGTTGTTTTGATGCGAAAACCACAGGACGTATAGAGTCCGATGGCGGGAGCGTTGTCCGTCTCCACATCGAGCATGATCGGTTTGCTGGCTGGTGGCACGTATCATGCGGATCGTCTCCTCCAGCATCTGACGACCATAGCCACGTTTCACGGTAATCGGGCACCACGCCGAAACCATAGATACCGATGACACCATCGAATTCGTCGAGGCGCAGCGTTCCTACAGGCTCCTGGCAACTTAGTTCGCCCTCGCCAAAGGTTGCCAGATAGATGCGAGGGCGTGCATCTTGCGCAAATCTCTTCAACAAGTTTGCCGTGACCAATGGCTCAGGATCGTTAAAGCTGGCAGATAGTACTGCGGCAACAGCATCGATATCATCTCTCCCAGCCTCGTGTAGGGAGAGACGCTCATCAAATGTATAACGTTCCTGGAAATTTTCCAGTACCATTTCATGTTCAGAGAAGTCTGAGCCTGGCCCCAATGGCTTTTACACATGCCTGTCCAGCTGCGCGAAGATCGCTCACAGACCAACAGAAGCGGGGAATTTGCTCTCTAACTGACACTCTTCTCGGGCCGCGGCAAGCAGGGCTGAGAAAATTCCTTTGCGCCTGAAATCTGGATGAACCATAGCGATGACCTCTTTTTCGTCCGTTCCCCATTCATCCAGAGCAAGATAACCAACAAGCATATTCTGCTCATAGTAGAGGAAATCGTTATTTTCTCGACCGGAGCGCTCACGCAACATAGTAAAGCTCAAGCGCATATAAAGATTTTCATAGCGTATTACACAGTTCTGTTAATTGCTCAATCTCTAGCAAGTTCCATCTCCGTCAAGGTGGATTTTTTTATAAGACCCTGGCGTTGAATCTGGGACATGTTTTCCTCCAAATAGCTAAAATACGGCGGGTTCCATGTATTCGCCAAAGACCGTGCGGAAAACATCCATGATTTCGCCTAGAGTAGCATAGGCTTTGACGGCTTCAAGTAGCGCAGGCATAGTATTTTCGGTTCCTTCACAGGCACGACGCAGACTAGCCAGAGTCTCTCTGTACAGCCGTCTGGTCGCGTTCACGCCGCACACGATTGAGGCGCTCAAGATGGGCCTTCTCACCTTCATAGTCAACATAAAGGGTTGGAATTTTGATCTCCTCTTCCACCGTATAGCCATTGATGCCAACAATAGTACGCTCGTGCTGATCGATCTCTTGCTGGTATCGATAGGCGGATTCGGCAATCTCACGTTGGAAAAAGCCATTCTGGATACAGGCAAGCACACCACCCAGAGCATCAATGCGTTGCAGGTAGTCCATAGCAGCCTGCTCGGTCTGATTGGTCAGGGACTCGATAAAGTAGGAGCCACCCAGAGGATCGACGGTATTGGTAACGCCGCTCTCGCTGGCGATGATCTGTTGTGTACGTAGAGCAATCAGGGCAGCGCGTTCAGTAGGCAAGAGCCAGCGCCTCATCAAGCGAATTGGTATGCAACGAGTTTGTACCACCCAGAACGGCGGCCAAAGCCTGGATAGTTGTACGCACAATATTATTATCCGGTTGCTGCGCGGTCAAATGAGACGCCAGCGGTCTGAGCATGACAACGCATGAGCCAGGAGCGCGGATCTTTTGCCCCATAGCGTTCGCGCATCAATCTGGCCCACAGACGACGAGCAGCGCGGAACTTGGCAATCTCTTCAAAGAAATCGTTATGTACATCAAAAAAGAAGGAGAGGCGCGGCGCAAATTCATCGATTTCCAGACCACGCTCCAAGGCAGCATCGACATAAGCCAGACCATCAGCAAGCGTAAAGGCCAGTTCCTGCACAGCCGTCGCGCCCGCCTCACGGATATGATAGCCACTGATGCTGATCGTATTCCAGCGCGGCATATGGCGCGTGCCAAACTCGATGGTATCAACAACCAGCCGGAGCGAGGGTTCAGGTGGAAAGAGAAATTCCTTCTGTGCAGTATATTCCTTTAATATATCATTTTGCAGCGTGCCACCAAGCGAGGCCATAGGGAAACCGCGCTTCTCAGCATTCACGATGTACATAGCCCAGATAGCGGCGGCGGGACTATTGATCGTCATAGAGGTCGTGATCTTATCCAGCGGCAGATCAGCGAACAAGATCTCCATATCGGCCAATGAAGAGATCGCGACGCCACATTTGCCGAACTCCCCTGCGGCTAATGGGTGATCAGTATCATAGCCATACAGCGTCGCCATATCGAACGCCGTAGAGAGACCGGTCTGGCCCTGTTTGAGCAGATATTTGAAGCGTGCATTGGTATCTTCAGCGGTACCAAAGCCAGCAAACATACGCATAGTCCAGGGTTTGGCGCGATACATAGTTGGTTGCACGCCACGCGTATAAGGATATTCGCCCGGCATAGCGAGATCACGAGTATAATCAAGGGACGCATTATCCTGTGGCATATAGACGCGCTTCACGGGTACGCTCGAAGTCGTCATCAGATGGGAACGTTCAGGCAGGCGCTCAAGTGATTTCTTGAGTGTCGTCTCTTCCCATGTCGTACGCTTCACCGTCAGGCGCTCCAATTCCGCTGTATCAAAAAGGGTGCCTTGTTCGACAACAGGCGGCTGTGACTCTGTCGATCTCTGCTCAAGCATGCTGATGAGGTCTCCTCCAGGAGTTACAAGGCAAGAAGTGACTTGCGTTATATCTGCGCTACATAATTTTTGATCAGGGATACATTGTAATACTTATGCTGGGGGATTACCAGTATCGGGGGGTGGTTGAGATTGTTGTTGGTCGGCACGTTATGGGAAATTTGGCGTAGGGGCGTCACCTTGCGTGCGCCCTCGTTGCTGGTGGACGGGCGTAAAGTGGGTCCGAGGGCGCACGCAAGGTGACGCCCCTACGCCTGTTCCAATGTTTTCCTGGCATGACGAATTTCTTTTTTCAAGCGCATAATCTGGCCCCTACCACCATTTTTCCTCTACACAGCATTTTAGCCGTCAACGCGGCCCCTACACTTCTATGGCCATTGCCACAGCGCCACCGCCACCCAGGCATAGGGTTGCCAATCCACGACCACCACCACGACGACGAAGCTCGTAGATCAAAGTTGTGAGCACGCGGGAGCCACTGGACCCGATGGGATGACCCAGGGCAATCGCGCCACCGTTGACGTTGACACGCGACCAGTCCCAATCAAGTTCACGTCCATTGGCGAGAGCCTGGGCGGCAAAGGCTTCGTTGACCTCGATCAGGTCGAAGTCGCTCATCTTGAGGCCTGTACGCTCTAGGAGACGGTGAACGGCACGCGGTGGTGCGGCGAAGATATAGCGTGGCGTAATGGCAGCCGTAGCATAACCGAGAATGCGAGCCAGGATGGGTCAGATTTTGCGCCTGGGCAAACTCCTGATCGACAACGACTGTTGCGGATGCACCATCGCTCAGGCCGGGTGCATTGCCAGCGGTGACAGTTCCACCCTCCTGGAATGCGGGCATCAATTTCGTCAGCGTATCCATTGAGCTATCACCGCGAATGGGTTCATCGCTATCAATGATGAGAGTACCCTTCTTTTGCTTGATCTCGATGGGAATGATCTCTTCTTTAAAACGCCCGGCGGCAGTGGCGGCGGCGGCCTTCTGGTGACTTTGTAGCGAGAAACGATCCTGCTCTTCACGTGTGACGCCAAACTTCTCGGCGATAATCTCGGCTTCATTGCCCATATGGATATCTTCAAAGGCACACCACAGGCCATCATGCACAACGCTATCGACGATCTTACCATCGCCCATGCGATAGCCAGTACGGGCCTTTGGGAGGATATACGGAGCGTTACTCATGCTCTCCATGCCGCCCGCGACAAAGACCTGCGCGTCGCCGGCACGAATAGCCTGCGCCGCCAGCATCACCGCTTTAAGGCCCGATCCACAGACTTTGTTGATGGTAAAGGCTGGAATATCGACGGGCAGCCCGGAATGAAGGGCTGCCTGGCGAGCTGGTGCCTGACCAACACCCGCTGATACAACATTACCCATAATTACTTCATCAATAGCTTCAGGTGCAACACCGGAACGGCGTACAGCTTCTTTTATGGCGATGGCTCCCAGTTGTGGAGCAGTAAAACTGGCAAGGTGGCTCAGAAATTTTCCGGTTGGCGTCCTCACGGCACCTACGATCACGGGAATGCGCTCTGTCATGATATTTTCTCCCTGGTTAGTAACACGACATTGTGGCTCTTTCACCTTCCATTCTATCGTCTGAACAGCAACATGGTCAAATAGAAAAACTAACCATATGCGGGCGCCCTTGTATGCGCCGTGCAATAACCATTGCGGCTGCGCACAGGTGACGCCCTTACGCATATGATAAATCAAAGAATATGACGATAGACCCTACACTACATACCCACGAAGACACCCTATCTTCTCATTCAGACTACACATTTCATCATACATGTCGATTTAAGTTCAGAACAAATACATCTTTTATCCCGACTGAGAAAACCGATGCATCAAGGTTTGGTGGGCAATGTTCCCGTTTTAAAACCCGCAGGTGGGGTCATATCCATCATGCCATGTTGGGGCATTGTTCAACAATTGCATTTTATCGTACATTGCTTTGCCGTGCTCAGAACCGTTGCTCTTTGCAGAACATTGACGGGTTTGTAGTGCATGTCAAGCAGAAGAATATCACCATTCTCATCACGAATACGATAGACCTCCTGCCCATTATATTGACCTTTGCCCAGGTAAGTGGCCTGATGAGATTTCAGGTCTTTATTCAGTTGATTCAGATTAAACATAGAGTCATCAGTGAGCCATGCGTTAGCGTTCATTTGCATGACATTATGCTTCATATCCATAACCAGGGTCTGGTGACCATCACTGACCGCCATCACATCGAGCTTTGTGCCCATGGTGGTTTCGACGTTCATCATATCGTCATTCATATCATGATAAGTTGCGACATGATACTGATCTCCATTACTGGAAACGACGGTCTGCGTATGATAGATGACACCATTCCAGGCACCGGCAGGGACCTGAAAAGCTGATGCACTTCCACCCGGCATGATCACAAAGTGCAATACGCCAACGAGCGCAACGACGAGTATCAGCAGCGGCAGCAACAAGGCCACCAATAGGAACACGTCTGCGTCTATTACGTCGCACTATTTCTATTATTGTACGGTATCGAGCGCAAAGATGCTGAAGTATCGAAAGAACGCTATTGGTGCCTGCACGTGCAGCAATCGCCGCCATAACGGCTACATCAACGCGTGCAGATGGTTCAGAGCCTTCAAGGCTACTGACTAATTGCGCTGAACGTTTCACAAGACGATATTCATGGACACATTGCGGACATACTTTCAAATGTGCTGAAACGCGCTGCTTCTGCTCTTCTGTCAGATCGTGTGAAACGGCCAGGTAGAGGCTTACGGCATCACATACTTCCGGGCTAATCACGCCTGTTGAAGGAAGTGGTGGTAAATCAGTGTTGTTCATTTACGTTTCTCCTGTTTTACAACACCTTCTTTACCGAGACGGTGATATTGTTCAGCAAACATCTTTTTAGCGCGAGAAATTCTTGTTGCGGCAGCATTAGGCGAGATGCCCACGATCTCGGCAATCTCCTGATAGGGTACACCTTGTGCGGCGTTAAGAACGAGCGCGATAGCATATTCTTCCGGCATATGTGCTAAAGTATGGCGAATCAGCTCTCGCTCCGCAATCTCCGGAATCCCTCCTGTATCAGAAAGAAAAGAAGACATATCGTCATTTATGACTTCTTCGCTTGAGTCGTCATTACGATATCGATGCGCTAGAGGCCACCAGGAGATGCGTTTTCGCCTGCGCAACGCATCCACACACAGGTTCGTTGCGATACGATAGAGCCATGCAGAAAGGTGCTCACGTTCGTATAAGCCCTTCCAGGAGGTACAGGCACGTACAAATACCTCCTGCGTTATATCATCGGCATCTTCTTGATTACCGATGAGACGATAAATATAGGAGTGAATAGGACGCCGGAACTGCTCATAGAGCTTACTCAAGTGTAACCTCGTCCACTATATCGACTCCCTGGTGTTCCGCATGTTTTTCCACTGGCATGCTAGTAGATACTCTTTCTCTCAAAGGTGCCTCCCATAAGGAGTGCTCCCACACGTGTCTGTAGTATACCAGGAATAGCGACTGAATAGAACATATCAGGAGATGCCTCCACTATTTTCCCATTACTTTGGGTATAAATTTGTCTTATTTGATACCACGTTGCATGCACGATGCATTTACAGGAGAGTTTTCTTACGGGTTTCAGAGCTGTACCTAGTGAGAGATAAGTCCTATACAAACCATTTTTAAGGAGCAAAGATAAGACCTATATAGCGCTTTCTACTCTTGAGCCTGTTTCTAGCACCCGTATACTACTCACATAGGGAGGTTTTCTTAATGCTATCTAAATATCACCATTCTGTCCATTTATACAGACATCTTTTTACACATATACTATCGCTAATGACTATTCTATTAGCACTGGAACTGGTGGCCGCACAATGCTTATATTTGCCACACGAGAAAACGAAAGCCAGGGAGGCGCTCTTTGCACTTACAGGTACGACATCACCACTGCTTACCATCAGCCATTTGCAAGGGCCGGCCAATACACGACAACATATCGCCCTCTCAATTGGTCTGCGCCCACAGAATCAGATCAGTTTACATCGTTATGTACAAAATGTCGTACGTGCTACCATCTGCCAACTATCATCATTTTCTCACCTCAACCCAATACACTACCACTTATAGTCCAACGGTGACAACATATAGGACCCTTATGCAATTTTTACAAAGCACAGGTTTTACCATCACGCATACCTATACGCATCGTCTGCTGCTGGATTTCAGTGGAACGGTGCAGCAAGTTGAGCAGACATTTCATGTTACGCTGCACACCTATACAGGACCAGATGGACATATCTACTACGCCAACGATAGCGATCCCCTGCTTCCAATGCGTTTTGCGAACGACATTATTGCAATCAACGGCCTGAATAATGCCCTTCACTGGTATCCAACACAACTTTCAGTGCATCGGCTTGCAACACAGCACCTCATCGCCGTCCACCTGTCCACAACATAATAAAAATTACCTGGCACCTGACCAGTTTGCAGAAGCGTATAATCTGAATGGACTCTATCGAGCACATGTGCGCGGTGAGGGGCAGACGATTGCACTCTTTGAATTGTCGCCCTTCGTAAAAAGTGACATTATGGCATATAATGCTTGTTTTGGCAAGAGCCGTACCATAATACAGGCACTTCCAATTGAGAAACATCTGAAAGCTCGACGAAGGAGCATTGGAGGTTGAAACCGATGCCGAACTGGTACTAAGCACGGTTCCTCAACTGAAAATGTTGAAAATATACGAAGCGGGCAATGATGTAACCAGCTATCTCTCACAATGGGCACACATTATTCAAGATGCGCCCCTCCATTGTAAGTACCAGTTGGGGGCTGTGTGAGAAAGTGTTGGATGCCGCAACCATCAGGCAAGAAAACATCCTATTCACCACAGCAGCAGCACAGGGCCAGACCATCTTCGCCTCTACAGGCGATACCGGAAGTGCGGGCTGCCTGGGAGATACCACAACACCTTTGAAGGAAACTGGCATAGACGATCCAGCCTCACAACCGTTTGTGACAAGCGTGGGTGGCACCAGCCTCTCACTTAAAGATACAGCATCATATGGGGATGAAACGACCTGGAATACGACGAGGGAGCCACCAAAGAGCTACAATGGCGCATCAGGAGGAGGTATCAGTCAATATTGGGAGAGTCCAGCATGGCAAAATATGACTGGGGTACACAATAGTTATAGTACAGGTAAATTATGTGGCGCTCCAAATGGAAAAATCTGCCGTGAAACGCCCGATGTGTCATTACACGCCAATGCCGATCATGGCTATATTATGTATTGTTCAGCAAAGGCGACAACGGTCTGTAGCAATAGCACGCCGTGGAATGTTGTAGGTGGCACCTCAGCCTCGGCACCGTTGTGGGCCGCGCTGGTAGCACTCGCGAATGAGATATCGCTGCAACATGGCGGCCATACCCTTGGTTTCATCAATCCACTACTCTATCAGATTGCCAGAGATCCACAAAAATATGCGGCCTGTTTTCATGATATTGTAAAAGGCAATAACGATAACAATGGACTCAATGGCGGGCGTTATCCGGCAACACGAGGATACGACATGGCGACTGGCCTGGGAAGTTATAATGCGTATCCATTGGTGCTTAATCTCGTCGAACTGGCCCGGCAAGAAAGAGGCACCTGAAGAGGCTGGATTATGAAGAGGTTGTCTCCGCAGGCATAGTATTTCTGCGGTCTATTACGCCTGATGATAACGCACCCCCCAGCCACAATAGGAGCAACATGGAAAGACCGATGACAATCATCAATTCGCTGAAACCACATGACTCTGGCCGATCAAGCCAGCAAACAAGAAGCACGGGAATTGATCCAGCATTGTAAAGCATAAATTGCAAGGAGAGGACACGTGCACGGCTGGTTTCGGGAGCATGTTCCTGCATGATTGTTTGTGCGGGCACATTGACACATGCTATTGCTACGCCCAATGCAAAGACCAGTAACACCGTTAACAATAAAAACCAGGGCGAACGGGGTCCATTCTTTGGATCGATTGTGAGTGCAAACCAATGGCTTACTGGAAATAAGAATGAAACCCACGCTAAAGCAATCAGTCCAGTAATTGTCAGGCGTATCTTTCCCACGCGTTGAGAGAAAGCGGGCATGAGAAACGATGCACCCACCAGGCCGAACGCGGCAGGAGCCAGCATGAGGGACATATACGTTGTTGGACGATCCAGAAAATCCACTGACAAAAGCACCAGCCACCTGACCAATCAAAAGCATAAGGACATTCGCGATAGAGACCTGAATGACCGCGAAATAGAGCAGCGATCAGCAGCAACGATACGCCAACCACTGACCAGATCATGCCATATTGCCTCGATCGTCTGACCAATCTGGACATGTGGTTCATCTTTTCTCCGTTTGAAGAGGTGTGCTTCATCAAAGGCTTTACGCAGGAATGGCCAGAATCAATATAGCACAAATAACATAGCATACTCCGGCAATCACAAACAACATATCAATCGATTGGACATGTAAAGTTGTGAAGCCTAGAGATAAGGTGAAGGGAGGAAAAATCGTCGCGATCAGGCTTCCCAACAGCAGAAAACCTATGGCCTGAGCCACCGAGAGCGAGATGTTGAAGAGCGAGAGCGCGGGCAACAATTCACGTTCACCAACCAGCAAAGGAATCGAGGCTCCCTCTGCCGGGCTGAAGAATTGCCCAATGATCGAAGTCAGAAAGCTTAATGTAAAAAGAGGCCACAGATTTGTGCGGTCAGCCTGCAAGGAGATCACGATGAGAAACATGGTCCCAAAACGCAGGATATTGCTCACCCACAATACACGACGCTTGTTCTGCTTTTCTATCAACACACCGGCCAATGCACTAAATGGGACAGCAGGCAATGTAAAGGCAATAATCGCGACACCTGCCCAGGATGACATTGTTATTCGTGATCTGATTCACCAACAAAATAATGCCGAAGTTTGCCGCGTTGAGCACGATCTGTGAAATAAGTTGGGCGATCCATAAAAGAAGAAAATTGCGATTTTTGAGAATAGGTCTGAAGCTTGCAAGCGTTGACTGCTTTTCGGGAGCATCAACCTTCTCTGGATCCTGTGTTGGAATCGACATCGTATCTGGCTTTCTTTCACATTGTTATTTTGAGGAAGGAATACTTCCCTACTTCTAATACGAGTGACCGGAGGAAAAAGTAAGAGAAACCAGAGATAAATAGATTCTGAGATTTTGAGAGCGACTCTTCTTGAAGATAATCAGAGGCAAACTCCATTAACGCCAGAACCTATTGTTCTCGACAATAGCCCATATATATGGTACAATCAATGCATTATACATGGATGGAGGATGTTATGTCGGGATCGTATATTATATTAAGAGATACCTGGATTTATCAGGATATCAAACAGGAAGCACAGAAAGAAATTCAGCAAAGTCTATGCAGAACAGCAACGACATATGCTTTTAGCAATCGTTCAGGCGCGTTTTCCACGCATTGAGGCCCTTATCCAGCAACTTATTGAGGATACAAACGAGCTAGAACTTACTACAAAACTCTGATCATTCAGATTGGCACGGCACAGTTGGAAAAAGATGCACGGCAGAGCATTGCCAGCATCAGCGCGAAGAATATCTGTCAGGTTGATCATTTTTCTTTTCCGGTACTGAGAAATAAGACGTATAGGATATAATAAACAATTAAAAAGGGATGGGCATGAAGCCGAATCGAAAGGGCTATGCCCTTGTAGAACGCCTATCCCTATGGTACAATACAATCCGGGCGAGGACACAGGTCCCCGCCCGAACTTATGCGAGAGAAACGAAATCATTATGGAAATCTCCTGGTTAGACCACGCCTGCTTTCAGTTGCGTGGCAAAAATGTTACAGTTGTTACCGACCCTTTCTCTCCTCAGCAAAATCCCTCTTCTGGGGACGCATCCCGGTTGCTGAGCAAGATCAACGCCTCTATTGTTACCATCAGCCACAACCATCCTGGGCATAATTATGTCGAGGGGGTGGGCGGCAAGCCACGTGTCGTACGAGGTCCCGGCGAGTATGAGATCAGCGATGTGCTCATTACTGGCATTGCCTCGTATCATGACAATAAACATGGGCAGGAACATGGGCGCAACACGATCTACGTCATCCATATGGACGATCTGGTGATCTGTCACCTGGGAGATCTGGGCCATACGTTACAAGAAGAACAATTGGAAGAAGTTGCGGATGCCGATGTGTTATTACTACCAATAGGTGGTCAGCATACGATTAATGCCGCGCAAGCGGCGGAAATTATTAGTCAGGTAGAGCCGCGCATCGCTATCCCTATGCATTATCGCATGGGTGAGGATGGATCTGATCCTCTCAACAAATTTTGCCGCGAGATGGGTGTTGAAGCGATCAATCCGCAAGCAAAATTGAGCGTCACACGTGCATCTCTACCAGAAGAAATGCAGATTGTTGTACTTACACCAAAATAATATACATTGAAACCCAGGAAATGCTGGCGTACGCAAGGCTTTATGGGCGTACGCATCAAACGGGCGCACGCAAGGTGACGCCCCTACCCTGGATATATCTTTATAACGACAAAGGCTCTCGCGTAAGGAGGAAGCATGTCAAAATTTATCTTTGTCACGGGCGGTGTGGCATCGTCAGTAGGAAAAGGAATCAGCGTCGCCTCGCTAGGACGCCTCCTCAAAAATCGCGGAGTCTCCGTCTCGCTCATGAAATTAGACCCCTATATCAATGTTGACCCTGGCACCATGTCTCCTTATCAACATGGTGAAGTCTTCGTGACCGACGATGGCGCGGAGACCGATCTCGACCTGGGACATTACGAGCGCTTCACCGATGAACCCTCCTACCAGGCTAATAATGTCACCACCGGGCAGGTCTATGCCTCGGTGATTGGCAAAGAGCGACGCGGAGAATACCTGGGCGGCACCATCCAGGTCATTCCGCATATCACCAATGAGATCAAAGAGCGCATCCGCGCTGTGGCACGCCGCTCGGACGCCGATGTGGTGATCGTAGAAGTTGGTGGCACGGTCGGCGATATTGAGGGCGAACCATTTCTTGAAGCCATTCGCCAGATGCGTAAAGATGTGGGCAGGCACGATGTACTTTATATGCACGTCACCCTCCTGCCTTATCTGGGTGCCAGCCGGGAATTGAAAACGAAACCAACTCAACATAGTGTCAAAGAATTGTTGCGCGTCGGCATTCAACCCGATGTCATCCTCTGCCGCTCAGATTATGCGGTAAGCGCTGAATTACGTGAGAAGATTGCCCTCTTCTGCAATATTGAAGCGCGAGCCGTCATTCCTTTGCTCACAGCAGATACGATCTACGAGGTGCCACTTGTTCTGGAAGATGCCGGCCTGGGCGAATACCTGGTACAGGAACTTGCCCTGAAGAAACAGGAACCTCAGATGCAGGAATGGCAGAACCTGGTTGCGAAGATCAAATGCCCACGCCCCGAAGTGACCGTTGGCCTCGTTGGCAAATATGTAGATCTGCATGATGCCTACCTCTCCGTAGCAGAATCGCTGGATCACGCCGGCTGGTTTCATGATGTCGATGTGCGCATCAAGTGGATCAATTCTGAAGCACTGGAGAAAATGGGCGAGTCCTATACCGAAGCCCTGGAAGATGTGGCAGGCATCGTGGTACCGGGTGGCTTCGGGCATCGCGGCATCGAAGGCAAGATCAAAGCCGCCAGTTTCGCACGGCGGCGAAATATTCCTTACCTGGGATTGTGCCTGGGTATGCAGGTCGCCGTCATCGAGTTTGCACGCCATGTCCTCGGCCTGGAGCAGCGCGAACAGCACGGAATTTGATCCGCAAAGTCCCAATCCCGTCATTGATCTGATGCTCACGCAGCGCCAGATCGCCGACAAAGGTGGCACAATGCGCCTGGGCAACTGGGTCTGCTGCCTCACTCCTGGCACAAAAACCTATCAGGCCTACGGCGAACCTATCGTCTTTGAGCGCCATCGCCATCGCTACGAGTTCAATAACGAATTCCGCAAACGTATGGAGAGTCATGGCTTGATCGTCAGTGGCCGCTCGGCCGACAATAGTCTGGTCGAAGTCATTGAACTAGCTGATCACCCATGGTTTGTCGCTTCACAGTTTCATCCCGAGTTCAAAAGCAGGCCCACCCATCCACATCCTCTCTTCCGTGATTTCATCGCGGCTTGCGTGGAGAATGTCAAAAGCCGCGCACAGGAAGATTAGCACGACCTTTGAGTTAGAACCAAGTATTGCGTCACCAGAATTTCGTGTTGAGATGTAGAACTATGTTGTACCTGAGCCAGTTACTCTGGCACACCTGTAGAAGATGCACAGGAAGTACGCCTGGGCAAAATTCTTGATATACTGATACGAGCAGAGGATGTAGGAAGCAACGAAGCAACCTACCCTCACGTATTGCTTGTTGAGGGTGATGATGACTCTCCCTGGCGTGTTCCCCCTACTGCAGTGGAATGGCAGGATGATCTCTTACGCTTGCGCTTTTCGCGCTCAGAACTGATACAGCAATCATCCGATGAGCAAGAGATCAGCCTTGCACAGGAAGTGCTGGATAAACAGGTCATTGATATCAAACGCAAGAAGGCTGTACGCGTTAATGATGTCTGCTTCGCTGAAGACTGGCAACTCCTGGGCATTGACACGAGCAATATTGGCTTGATACGCCGTATTGCTCCCGCCTGGATGCTGGGCAAAAACCGGGGTGCACCCGCGAACTTGCTCCCCTGGGAGCGGATCGAGCTTGATCAGGTCGCAGCAACAGGAAGAGGCAGATAAGGTAACGACTGTTGCACATACCCCATCGCGCCCTCTTGGGCACCTGGCAGATCTTCATCCTGCTGATATTGCCAGATCGTGCATCAGCTCACTCCTGGGCAAGGAGCAAGCCTGATCGCGGGACTGGATGATGAGACGGCTGCGGATACGATGGAAGAGATTGATACGGATCTACAACGCGATATTCTCGCCAATCTACCTCCTGAACGTGGCGGCAACTATTTTGCAAGAAATGGAACCGGACGAAATCGCCGACCTCCTCGCACGCTGCCCGAGGAGCGCTCGCAGGAACTCCTGCGCCTCATAAATCCTGAAGAGTCGGAGGATGTACAGGAACTGCTCGAATACGAGGCCGATACAGCGGGTGGACTGATGACGACAGCTTATGTCGCACTCAACCAGGACGCATACAGTCGCGGAAGCGTTGGAGATCGTGCGCAATAATATCCTGGAGAACGATATACGCCTGCCCTATGTCTATTGTGTTGCCGACGAAACGCAGGACGAATGCCAGGTACTTGGCTCCGTCTCATTATGGGAGTCTGCTAGTCGCAACCCTTCGCAGATGTTACAGGAATCTGTTGGAGACCGACATTCCCACTGTCATACCAGATACGGATGCACATGATGTGGCGGAAAAATGGCAAAATATAATCTGCTGGCAATTCCAGTTGTGAGCACAGAAGGCATTCTTGAAGGTGTGGTGACGGTCGATGATGCTATCGATGTACTTTTACCACCTGAGCGCAGGCGCAGACCCAGCAGAATGTATTAACGCATTTACTGATGAAACGAAACAGCCGCGTCCAGAGCATCAAGCACATGGATAATATCCTGACACACATCTACTCATCACCTCGGCAACCAGTCCTCCGGGTGTGGGTCATCGATGATTACTTCCATTGTTCTCCTCGTCTTCATCAACGTATAAGGATCAGATTGAGTACGAGTATAGGCATCATCGTGCAAGCCATGCATTCCCTCAGGATGCCAGATAGGCAATTCCACCCGCTGCTGAAGCGTCAACATATCGGGTTGCAAGCGATTATCTTGCAATACTCATGCTCACCCCTGGGCGCGTCTCGGTTGTACGACTACTGCGTTCGCTGGCATGCAAGCGAAGCATCTGTGTGAGTGAGAGGAGCATGGCTTCAGAGATTGCAGAGCCATGCAGAGCATAGACTATAAGATAAATCCAATACTAATGGGGGAATGGCATCTGGTGCGCAGATGTGGGCAGGCCGCATCGGGGCCATGAAAAAATTCGCATACCCCGACAGGCCCATCGAATGATAGAGCAGTATCCAGCGCTCCCCAGGAGAATGAAACGGTGCAGGAGCTGCGCAACTCCGCTTCATCACAACTCCCAGCATGGCACGTGCAGGCAAACTCACGCTCCAATGAACGTGAATTGAACCAGTACTCAGGGTGAGTCGTCAGTGCAAGGTCGCCTGCCGCCTTCAGGAAATATGCGGTCACATCTTCATATGTTAACAATTGAGCACCTCTTAACAACCTTTTATACAGCTCAGGTAATTTTCCTGCTGCGGCATTCCTTCCTATATTACTGTTGTCTTAAGCCGCTGTCAATAAGAGAAACACTGGAGAGTCATTCATTTACTTTCTCTTACATCCTCCATTGCCCATTTTCCAGCCAGGTAATTGTATCCAACAAGGCGAACAGTACCTATGCGTACTGCAACCGAAAGAATGATACCAGGGATAGCTTCAGTAACAGGAAGGAAAGTATCAGAAGTATAAACGCCGGCATATTCAAGCAAAATAAGAGGGTTAGCTTGCAACAGATGAGCATCTCCTGCTCAATCAACACTGGAACGACGCTCCCCTCGCATAATGAGGGCTCTTCCAGCCAGCAATGCAGCATAAATTGATGCTGCCGCCTGACGCTCGGCCTCCGAGAGCATACGATTACGACTACTGAGCACCAATCCGTCGCTCTCGCGTACGGTTGGCATCATACGTAGATGTACATCGATATTCAGGTCACGTATGACCTGGCGCAAAATAGCAATCTGAAGGCATCCTTCTGCCCAAAATACACAACATCTGGACGCACGAGATGAAATAACTTAACAGTTAACGTGAAGAACTGAACGGATATACTCCCTCTCACTCTCGCTCAGTTGCTCTATTGGAGGGCCATCAGGCATCACAATGGTCTGGAACAGTTGGCTGGATATATCTCCTCAAAACGCGGAATGAAGACGACGAGATTGTTGATACCTGCCCAATACGTGTAGCCTTCGCCTCTGCAGGTGCGCTGATACTGTGCTCTCTCCTCATTAGTAGCAAACGGCCAGCAACATCCTAATAAGCCAACAACACTGATCTCACATGCTTTTTGTGCCTCCTGGATGAGCGTGCATATGTCCCTCATGAAGTTCTCTTTTGACCAGCACAAAACCAACAGAACCACCCGCAAGCCAGCCACGAGCAGTCTCTGTCATCTCCTTCAAACTTTCTATAATGCGCATCCTTTTCTCCGTGAGAACCTCGCTCGCTCTACCGCTACAAAGATTAAAAATTTTTCATGAATAGATAATATAGAAGAAGCAAGCGATAATAAAATTATGCTTGCTTAGTCTCCATGACGTATAGCACTTCATCCAGTAACATGCTATACTACTGATACACGCTACCCTTGACACCAGGAGGTCGTTTTATGCATCGCGTTAAAAACTTGTTGTTACTACCAGGTCTTGTCTTTCTTGGGGGCCTGCTTCTACTTCTACGCTATATTCTAAAACTCCTCAGCCTCTGGCAAGCTTTTTACCAGGTGCTGCATCATCTATATAAATGGACGTATGGGCATATCTTTTATAAAGTGCATGGGAACGTCGATGCGCCTCCTTTGCTTTTATTACACGCTCCCTGGCATCGGCGCATCGGCATATGAAATGCTTCCTATTATGGAAGGTCTTGCGCAGCATTATCGTATGTATACGCCGGACCTGCTGGGCTTTGGCCTTTCAGATGCACCTGATATTGACTATACTGCCGATATTTTTGTTGCTCTCTGTCAAGATTTCTTGCGCGATGTTGTGCAGCAACCTGCTACACTTGCTTGCCCGTGGCTTGAGCTGTAATTATG
This sequence comes from uncultured Chloroflexia bacterium, assembly GCA_963731415.1. GTDB lineage: Bacteria > Chloroflexota > Ktedonobacteria > Ktedonobacterales > Ktedonobacteraceae > JACDAE01. The sequence continues at coordinate 445,130 of CAVSVN010000001.1, read as the reverse complement.
CTCTCGCTGTTGCAGCCAGCTCGCCGGAATTGTGCACACAACTGGTGCTTCTCTCACAGATCGAGCAACGGGCTCTGTGAACCGCTTCCCCTCATTGATCCCTGGCTTGAGTCGTATGATCTCACGCAGTACACTGTTCAGTACCTTTCTCTATGCCTTACTTACACCACGCATCATTTGCGCCAGATTATTGGACTGCAGCTCAACGAAAGGCTTGCCAACAATGACGATCTCAATTACTCCTTTGCTGCTGCACATCAACTGGGTGCTCAATACGCAGCTCTGGCTTTTATCACTGGTAAACTCAATCTTGATGTCAGACTTGATACTCCTTCGCAACCAACTTTACTTCTATGGCATCCAATCCACCTCGTATAAACTCTGTAACGCATCACTACATGAGTTTGCCACATGTACAGGCAATATTTCTCAATGATGCCGTTACCATATACACGCATCAGCATCTCAGAATGTTGCAGCTGCTATTCTGCGTTGGCAGGATACAGTACACAAAGAGATACCTATGGCTATTGGTACAAAAAATCCTCCAGGTGAAGATGCATCAAGTACCACCTTCACGCTCTCTGACAGCTCCATCTTCACTGGAAGCGGATATTCTCAGCATGAAGAAGGTTGAGAATTCTCAACCTTCTGACCTGCAAATCGGTGCTGAAAGCGCAACTTTGTCTACACCATAACGGTCGAAGCATTTTGTGTGAAATGTAAGCAGAAACATTCTATGCACAACGCACACAAAATAGTTACAAAAAATGGACGTAATGCCATGGAAGGAACATGCCCCATCTGTAACACCAGATTATTTCGCTTTGTTTCAGGATAGAATTTCATTGTTCTTGGAGAGAACAGGCTGCTCACTCAGCCCTCTCATTATCCTAAATAGAGTATAATTACAGCCATGGATTGAAATTTGCCTATCCAAAATATAAAATAATTCATATATATGTCGATAGAACATAGTCGAGCCGTTGAATTAGTTAGCTGGTAACGTTCTATGTAAATGAAGGGACAGTGAGGGAATATTGATTCAGCATGATAATGTTTCTCCATTAAGAACTCAAAACCAATGCACAAGGAAGAGAGAAAAGTGGAGAAAAATCTCTTGACGTTCCGTATTTCACAACGTATAATCACCGTCATGTGTATTAAACAGCTGCGTTTCGTATATGTAGAACGTGCCAGCGACACCAGATAGCGAACACGATGGAAACGCTGACGATGGCAGGGACGAAGAGAAAGATGCCTTTATTAATAGAGGTAGCTAACAAGACCAGTTTCCAGATGGCATAAGTCGTTGCATTGTCGACGCAGGTATTCATCCTCTTTTCTAAAACTGTACGAGAAGAGGCGCTGATGGAAGTGTTTTATGAAGTTTTCTTCACGGAGAAAACATTATGGGAGGACCTGATCTATCGTGTCTGCCGATAGATCATTCTATCCCTGCATTGATGAACTACCATTAATGAACGCAAAAAGAAGAGGAATGAATAACTTGCCAGGCATACAGCGCAGGCGGCTGTCTGGAGAATGCCAACCGTAAGTTGTGATTCTCACTAATTAGGAGGAAATTTACAATGAGTATTGGTGGACAGAGTGACGCAAGGTCTGATCGTAAGGTATATCGCCTGACACCCGAAGGCTTTGCCAAGAAAAAAGAACGGTTGGAATTTCTGCGCACTATCAAGCGCAAAGAGATCGCTGACTATATCCACGAAGCGAAAGAGGCGGGTGATATCAGCGAGAGTAGCGCTTATGAAGATGCGAAAAATGAGCAGGCGAAAGTCGAGGGCGAGATTCTAGAACTTGATCGCTTGCTTGCGTTGGCAGAGATTATGACACCGGACATGCACGATCAGATCGATGGTCCCCCGGCTGTTCGTATTGGTATGCAGATTGAAGTCGAGAGCGATAGTGGTTCAAAGCGTACGTTTCAAGCTTGTTGAAACATTTGAGGCCGATCCAAAGACTGGTTTGATCTCGGATCAGTCGCCCGTAGGCAAAGCGTTGCTCAATCATCATGTAGGTGATGAGGTCAGTGTTGTTACTCCGGGTGGTGTCACTACCTATACGATTCTTACCATTCGCCCGATGTTTTAACTGGGCACAGCAAAAGAGAACCAGGGTACTCCAGATGCACCCTGGTCTCTTTTTATTCAACTAACAGAGAGTTTGTGCACACAGCGTTTCAGCATACGAGCGTTATCTCCATACCAGTTCGTCTATAGGCAACTATGCGAGACTACATAGATTTGTGAACCGTGCCCCTATGAATATCGGAGGTTTTGTTCTTCTTTCATCCCTGATAGTGTGGATGTGCAGAGACCGCCTACGTTCTCCAATGTATACTGCTCACCAGTGAGCGTTGATAATGCTTGTAACACCTTGAGTGCATCTCTCTGTTCAACGAAGGCACCAATCTCTAATAGATATTCGGTACTAAACTCGACGTTCGCTGTTGCGGCCACGACACGCGAGGTAAGGTTATACTCTCTCCTTATCTGTTGAATTGTCGGCAATTTAGCTTGCGAGCGATCTTCTGGCGTGTTTTTCATAAGTATTTCCTCATTCAAAAATGAACTGCATGCATTAAAATTCGCCTAACTCAACAAAAGAAATTGCTTTATGCCATCTTCATTCAGTATACCCCTCTGCCCTATTAATCATATTCTCATGAAATGAGAGAGGTAATTCGTGTTCTCTTCCATTTATTTTGTTTGCACTAATGGACACATTACAGATTTTAGGTACGTTGATATGCCTGGCATTTATAATTTCAAAGCAATCTTAAAAGGGAGCAAACATCCCAAAGGAAGGAAGCTATGGGCTACCCCGGTAGATGCAATACTGTATTAGTGTCTTCACGTTAGTTAGGAGGGTAAAAGTTTCAGAGGAAAAAACAACAGAGTGGAATTTATGTTTGCATGGATATGGGTAGTGCTCTGTCAAATTTCATTGCGCACATTTCCCTGGGGTAGGGGCGTCACCTTGCGTGCGCCCTGCCACCCCACAACACGCTTTGAGTGGGAACCGGGGCGCACGCAAGGTGACGCCCCTACCCCAGGGATGCAATTGTTTCACCCTATCTGTAGAGTGTCCAATACTGTTACCATGTTACCAATGCGTCACATCGCTAATAGTAATCACAACCATCAGCGTGAGGAGCGCGGCCATTCCGATAAGGTTAATCAGACCTTCGCGTTCGGGTCTGAGGCGCTTGCCACCGCGTAAGACCTCAATCAGGACCAAAACGACACGGCCACCATCGAGAGCTGGGAAAGGCAAGATATTCATGACGGCAAGGCTGAGACTGAGAATGGCTGTCAGGCTGAGGATGGGCCACCAGCCTTGATCTGGAACGCTCTGCGCCACCTGCCCCGTGATTTTTACAATACCAACAGGTCCAGCAACCTGTGGTTTCACCTGCCCGGTGACGATCTGAAAAATGCCCTGTACATATTGCTGAACACTGGTTACTGTCTGCTGCACACCTTTAATAGGAGCTTCCCACAAGGGGACAGTAATCACTTTTGTCTGCTCGGTACGCGTAACCCCTAATGCTCCCTGCCCTTGTGGAGGATGCAAGCGTGCGAAAACCGTGATGTTGGTCGGACTTGAAGTGCCTTTATGGATGACAATCAGGTGAATGGGAACGCTTGCAGTGGGGCCTGTGTCTTTTAACGTGGCGAGAGCATTCTGGACAGCATATTGAACCTGTGAGAAGACCTGTATGTTCTGCCCATTGGCTGAGATAATAGTATCACCTGGTTTCAGGCCAGCCGTAGCCGCAGGGGTATTTGGTGAAACGGTGGCGATGACTGGCTGGAAGTCACGCTCACCAACCGCCGGGCTGTAGGCGACAGTGAACAGCACCATAGCCAGAATAATGTTCATTACCACGCCTGCAACAAGTACGATAAGGCGTTTGCCAGCTGGTTTGGCGGCAAAACTTCCTGCATCATAATTGCCGTTTTCATCATAGGTTTCGCCATTCTCACCCGGCATGCGCACAAAACCACCAATAGGTAGAAAATTGAGCGAATAGATGGTATGATGAGGAGGCGCGTCAGAACTATAGTTCATTCCTTGCTGTTGCGCCAGGTAATCATTCTCCTCACCTCTTCCACTTAGCCAGACAACTTCCCAGCCACCTGTATCGCGCTTACGCACGCCAACTATGCGGGGAGGAAGGCCGAGTCCAAACTCTTCGACACGAATACCTGCCCACTTCGCCGCAATAAAATGACCAAACTCATGCACCAGCACCAACAATCCAAGCACAGGGATAGCGGCCAGCAAGTACCAGTTCATATATCTACCTCTTCATGTATATTTGTCTGAACCATGATCTCTATTCTATCAATGCTTACGAATCACTGCAAGAAAGGGTTGTGTTGGTCCCATTATTTTTATCTTCAGTACCATTGGGGAAGATTCGTACCAAATGTTGAGAGTTCCCCTTTGTATCATTATATTCCTTAGTGAGGGGCAGCGCCACCACAGGTTCCCGCAGAATGCTTGAGACATGGGTGTTCTGACCGTTCGTTTTCCCTACCACAATACCCGGCTGCCCCTCACTCCTTTTCGCTCTTCTTCCAGTTTGATGATGCTAGTAATTTGGCTAAAATAAGTCTATAATGGGGCAAACAAGAGCCATAAGATAAGGATAGTTTTGCAGATACAGGGCTTTCCTGAAAAACTGGTCGCGATGGAAGAAGGAGGGCTAAGATGCCTGGTATCATTGGCGTGCTTTTGCTCACTGCGGTCATCTCATATCTATGGGGTTCGGTCCCCTCCGGTTACTGGATGGGGAAGCTCCTGCGCGGCAGAAATTTTGATATTCGCACCTATGGTAGTCATAAAACTGGTGCGACGAATGTACGACGTACACTGGGTAATGGACCTGCCCTTATTGTCTTCCTCGTCGATCTTTCAAAAGGCATCGGTCCCGCTCTAATTGCAACCCTTGTGCCGCTTCTCTACGTGGGCGGCTGGGGTCCCAGTATCGCTGGATTAGCCGCCCTGCTTGGACATTGTTTTCCCATCTTCATCGGATTTAAAGGCGGGCGTGGTGTCTCAACTGGAGCGGGTACAGTACTGATCCTTTCACCTTTCAGTGTCCTCATTGCCGCGATTACAACCTTTAGCACAATGGCTATCTGGCGCTATGTCTCGCTTGGCTCCATCGTAGGTGCTCTGACCATTATGCTCTGCAGCGTTCTATTCTTCCTGCTCGGTCACTCTGATCCCACCTTTTTTGCCCGCGTCAGCCTTCCACAGATGCTCTTTATGCTTATAGCACCAGGACTCGTCATTCTCTTTCACACCGACAACATTCGTCGCTTACTGGCTGGCACCGAAAGCAAATTGGGACGGAAACCCTCCGCCCCAACCAATACACCTTTAACCGCTGATGAGTCCACTCGCTAAGCAGGTGCCTGCTCATTTTGAAAAATCGGTAGAGCACTAACCGTATACTCGATGCCAGAGAAGACAGTCCAGATCGTTGCTAGAATAAGCAACACATCGGCTACGAGCTGCAGCAGTTCAGATATATTCAGCGTCTGACTGTTAAAAACGAGCATGGGCGGAAAGAGCATGAGGAGGTGCGCACCCAACCCTCGCGCCAGTAGAAGACCGCCAATACCAAGTAACGTAATAAACGTCTTCTGTTTACCCCACATACCCGCTGGTATGACCTTCCCCTTTGCCGCTGCCATTGAGCGCAGGCCCGTTACAAGAAACTCACGCGCGATAATGATGACGACAATCCATGCTGGCACAAGAGCGATCTGTACCAGGGCAACCAGAATCGCTGAGACAAATACCTTATCAGCGGTCAGGTCCAGAAAGACTCCAAACGAGGAGACGACCCTGAAACGCCGCGCCAGGTAGCCATCCAGCAGATCGGTCACGGACGCGAGAAAGAACAGTAGCGTGGCTACCAGAAAGGCCCAGGGCTGATTGACCAGCACTAATATGAACACTACGGCTGTCGCGATCAGCCGACTGATACTCAGTATATTTGGGAGATTACGCATATCAATACCTCAAAGCTTTGCATTGCCAACCGACGAGCAGGACCTCTTTGCCCTACAGGCTGGTATGGAGCCACGAACTCCGCTGCTTCCCCGGCTCCTGGGTCAACATGCAACGTTGCAATGTACAGTAATTCACTGTCATTATAAGCGACCGGAGACGGTGTTGTATAGGTATGCAGGTTTTGGGGAAAGTGGTTTATTTTTTTGCAACGGGCAGGTAGCCATTAATCCAGTTGCATTTCTCGTACACTCACCACAATATCACGTTTTTTAATGACACGATCCACAGCATGAGCAAATTGCGTAAAAGGCTCATCGTTGCGCACATGCAGTTTCGTCCGGCTTTCTATCAACTCCACCATCGCGGCACGCTCGATACGTGTAGCGTTCCACGCCAACGCTAATGTCCCGCCAGGAAGCAGCATACGTTCCCATACCGGCAACGCCGCAGCAAGCCAGGACGAGATATCGCCAAAATGTTGAACGCCATAAGGAAGATCGCCCACAATGGCATGCATGCGAGGGCCACCGCTGATATCGCGCATGTGTAGATCGGCCTCTCGCGTATCACCTTGCGCCAGAACGAGCAGATGACGATTATTTCTGGGACCGATCTCAAACTGATAGCGATGGCCTGCTCTACGCCCACGTTCGTCCATTTCTTTATGTGAGATGCGCTCACTCTCCAGATATTGACGCACAAACACGGCGGTCGTCTCCACATCCTGGCGCTCAACCTCAACGCCAAAGGCGTCATAGCCAGCTGCCAGTGCTAGAAAGAGCGTGGTACCTCCTCCTGCCAGTGGATCAAGGATACGTAAACGTTCGGCATAGTGCTGAGCGTAGTTACCAGCAAAGAGCGCGACATTAAGCAAAACACGCGTGAAGATCTCGTTCGTCTTGCCTTTGTAGCGCCTTGTCTCGGCCATCTCTAGTGGCACGAATGGCGTAAATTGGAGTTCCATTGGACGTAGCAGGGGACCTGGCACGTCTCCAATGTGCTCAAAGTATTCATAGATCTCACTTGTTGCTCCCAGGCGTGCCAATACATTCAAGGTGTCGGGAGATGACAGGCGGGTATCATCGACGGTTACTAACAGATAATTCTGACCCGCCAACGTCACGGGAATTACGTTCGAGATGAATGCTGCACATGGACTGGCAAGCAGTTCAGGCAGAGCCAGTGCACTCGTCATATGTGCATATTGTGTGCTGCGTTGTGGTGTAATCTTAAGTGCAAGTTTCATGATAGAGTTACCCTGCCTCCTTTCGAGTAAAAATGAAAAAAAATTGAATAAAAGCATTGCGCACTTTTTCCAAGGTGGAGCACGGGCTTATTCGCTCCGCTCATCGCGCCCCTACACCAGAAAAAAGGGCCGGAGGAGCCAGAGCCACGATGAAGGGATGTAGGGGCGCGATGAGTGGAGCGAATAAGCCCGTGCGCGCTCAATCACCCTCCCGTTGGGCACCCTCTCACCTTGCCAAAAAAGGACCGAATGAACTTTGCCAGAGCAATAATATTCGGTATACTATGAATGAAACAATTCCGTTCGCTTATCCCGTAACAATTGCGCAATACGCACTGGATCATCCTTCTCCAGAGCCTTCTGTTTGAGTTCAGCAACTACTGCGCTCCACTGTTCTTTCGCGGGCAGGTAACGGCTATCGCGTGCAACCAGTTCTTCAAAGATACGACGCTCCAGTTCATGCCAGAGGGAACGGTTGTTTCCGTCAAACTCACTATCGTCAGGCACGTAATCCTGATCGTTGGTGTTATTGTCGATACGTACAAAAAGCGCCTGGAAGTAGTTGCGTACCATTTCTTCCATGCGCGGCAGATCGAGCGCACCCGCGTCAAAGGCCAGCGTACCCGAAAGCTGGACCAGTACCAGAGGCTGCACATCAGCTCCTTGATAGAGCAGACCTTCACGCCGACAGTAATCTTCCAGGCGATCATAGAGCGCCTCTGGTGTAGTGAGAGCGTCTACACGTAAATTGTGACGCACAAAGGGACGGCGTTTGCTCTTGATGTGTTCAGCATGATGAACGCGCTCTTTACGCTCAGGATCGATGATACGCTCAGGCATATCAGTGTCTATCTCGACATAGTAGTAGCCACGATCCTCCCATTGTGCCTCTTCCGCGCCGCAGGTTTCGGTGGAACCAGGATTATACATCCAGCCTTCGAACTCGTAGGGTTTGTGTACGTGACCAAGTGCCAGGTAGTCGACGCATGAGCGTAAAGGCTGGAAATGTGCCATTGAGGGAAGACCCTGAACACGTGCTACAATTCCCTCAACGCCAGTATGCATCATCAGCAGGCGGTACTCAACGCCCTGCTCATCTTCTTCCGCACGTACAGCCGTCATCGCCTGCGCCATGCCTTCCATCGTGCGTACAGTGGCAGCTCCCTGCCAGGGCAGCCCATAGACGCGCACACGCCCATCCAGTAGATCAACATATGCACCCAACATGGTTTGTGGCTGCCAGGCAGTAACTAGTGGAGCACCTTCGCGCATAGTGGGTGCCAGTAGCGTAATGAAGCCTTGATAACATAAAAACTGAAGCCAGGAGACGCCATCGCGATAATAGCTACGATCATGGTTGCCTTCGATGGCAATGACGGCGATATTGTTTTCTTTGAGCTTCTTCAGTCCTTCGATGGCATGAATGAGTGTCTGGGCATCGATCGCACGCTTATTAAACAGGTCGCCTGCAATGACCACGAAATCGACGTTGCGCCTGAGAGCATCGTCAGTAATATCCCAGAATGTACGGCTGAAATCGTTGAAGCGCTCTCGCACACCATACTGTTCATAGCCAAGGTGCGTATCCGCGATATGAATAAAAGAAGCTCGCATAGAGTACTCCTAATCAGGGCAACAGGCTGAACACGTCTGGGCCAGTCATCCAGGCACGAACAGCGGCAGCAGTGAGAATTAAGGCGGCAAGGCTGTATATGAGAAGGTCACGACGTGGATTTTTGCCTCCCGTCGCATAAGTAGTTGCAATGGGAATAACCAGGGCAACAATACCACCATAGACGAAGTGCAGATAGTAGAGGTTGTCTCCCGGCGCTCCCGGCTTCTTGCCCATAAGAACCATAATTATGCCAAACACTCCTTGCAAAAGTGCCAGTATAACGGTAATGGTCAGGGCTCTGCGCCATGGCTTTACGCGTGCATTGAAGTCTGCATTGACGACATTGGCGCTATCTGTAGTGACCTCGTTTGTCTCAGAATTGCTCTCGCTGGCCGTATCGCCATCTTTTATAGCAGGCTTGCTTATAGGCTGAACAGTATTTTTTGTCCTAAAAAAAAGGATAAGGCCCCAGATACCGGTAATCGCACCTGACAGGATCACCAGGTAGACGTTATAGGAATGCAGGGTAAGAATAAAATCTCCCAACGTACATGCTCCTTTATGTCACGTGACATAGTTATTTTAGAAGTTTCTTTCTTGCAGCAAAAATAACGGAACTCTTCCTGCCCTACTATAGCGCGAGTGTTCTTGAAAGACAAGTAGGGGAACTTTTGGGAAAAAATAACGTCATACTGGTATATGCAGTTGGAAGTAAGATGATAATAAGAATATGAGGGTGTCGCGTCAAAACTTGCGCTCCCAACGTTGTTTCTTGTGGAAAAGGAGAAATTTCATGAACTCGCGTAGGCCCCTGGTGTTCTCTTCGCTATTGGGAACATTTCTGTCAATCGCATTGTTTGGCATCCTCATTACAGGTTGCGGCACCACTACCGTAGGAGCTTCACAACCCACTTCCACAGTTGAAACTGTGCAAAAATGCGGCACTATAGGTGTTATGCGCACGAGAGCTACCACGAATACACCAGGGAATGTGCAGGCCAACGCGGCTGGGAGCTGCTTCTGGCAGGCATTTCAGCAATGCAAGAGGGCGTCTTTGACTGTGAACTTCGGTGGCGTCGATACCGTCACAACGCATACCTTCACACTTCAAAAGAAAAATACAAGTTGTACGATCTCAGATGCAGTGAAAAACCGCGTTATACCTCGTCCGGCCAGAAATACTGGAACGTATACCTGCAGTGGTCTCGTCAATGCCTCAAATGAACTGCGCTTCAATGGGTGTGGTACCTTAGGCAATATCGTAGTACCAACCAGCCAGGTCGCCAATCCACAATAATACCATAGGGCCGCGTTTACCTGGACCCGATAAAGCGGGCCAGGACGATGGGCGGCATAAACGTGGCCCGTATGGAGTTATTCTTCTTTCAACACTTGCCGCATATACTCACGCAGGCCGGGGGCAATAGCGGGATCTTCAAGCCATAGGCAATAGACGTGGTGAGCAGACCAAGAGGGTTGCCTGTATCGTAGCGGATGCCAGAGAAACGTAATCCATAGCAATGCCCGGCCTCGGCCTGCATCTGGATGGCATCTGTGACCTGAATCTCGCCGCCTCGACCCTGAGGAGTTCTTTCAAGCATCTCGAAGATATCTGGCATGAGGATATAACGACCAGCTACAGCCAGATCGGAAGGAGCTTCATCCAGAGGAGGCTTCTCTACCAGATGCGAAACCTGCACCACATCGGCTTCAAGTTCATTAACCGATGCAATTCCATAAGAGGAGATAAGCTCGCGCGGGGAGGTGAACAGTGAGAGGACGGACCCATTATACTTTTCATGAATCTCCATCATGTGCGGAAGGCAAGGCGTCTCAGGAGCAACCAGTTCATCACCCAGCATGACGACAAATGGCTCATTTCCCACTAATGCCTTCGCACACAGAATCGCATGCCCCAATCCTAGAGCTTCTGGTTGCCGTACGGATGTATAGGTAGCCATCGTTTGCACATGGCGCAATGCTTCTAGTTCCTTCTGCTTCCCTTTGCGCTCCAGGGCCTGCTCTAACTCAGGGAACACGTCAAAATGATCTTCAATGCTGCGTTTACTGCGGCTGGTCACAAATATAATTTCTTCAATTCCAGCTTCAACCGCTTCCTCAACGATGTATTGTAATGTCGGTTTGTCGACGAGGGGTAACATCTCTTTGGGAATTACCTTGCTGGCCGGGAGTACACGTGTCCCCAGTCCCGCTACGGGTAATACTGCTTTACGAATGCGCATATTTCTCCTCTTAATCCAGTAGGCAAACAGGTGCTTGTCCGCGCTCCTGCTCCACCACTGATCGCTGCTTTCTATTTTAATCTATGCCGTCGATATGGTCAACCTGAATCATTGTACCGTGTACAACAAAGATATCTGGTGTGTTTCGTTTTTCAACCTCCTATGCACAATAAATCTGGGCGCGATAAATCTGGGCCCTACGATGGGCACTCGTTGGTAGAGCAGGACATTTTCGTTTGCCAATTCAATTACATCTCGCTTGCTGATGTATTCTTTTTGTTCTAGTTAAACGTGATACTAATAGGATAAGGTTAAATAAAAAGGATAGGATTATGAGAATTGCACAGATCGCTCCTCCCTGGATTACTATTCCACCGAAAAACTATGGCGGAACGGAGAGCGTCATCTATAACCTGGTGGAAGAGCAGGTAGCGCAGGGTCATGATGTGACCTTATTTGCCCCAGGTGACGCAAAGACATCAGCAAATCTTGTGTCATTTTTCCCCAAATCACTGCTTCGAGAGGGTGTTCCCTGGACGATGCATCTCAAAGCCTTCTATCACCTGCAAAAGTCACTGGAACAGGTGAAAGCGCAGAATTTCGATATTGTACACACCCATCTTTCATCCGGTGCTGATATGTATGCGTTTCCTCTCACAGCCACACTTGATACGCCCCATGTGACAACACTACATAGCCGTTTTCCCTTTGATCATGGTACCGGCGGCTGGGTTGGTGATGCTGACCGCTATTATATGGATTGGGCACCTTCTGTACCAATTGTAGCAATCAGCGAATCCGCTCGTGCTCATACAAAGGAACCGCTCAATTTTGTAGGCGTAGTATACAATGGCATAGAGGTAAATCAGCTGCCTCCTACACGTAGAAAAAGAGACAATTACTTTGTATGGCTAGGCCGTTTTATGCCTGAGAAGGGACCGCACCTGGCGATTGAAGCGGCAAAGCGAGCAAATGTACGGCTTGTCCTGGCTGGTACCATTGATCGTTACGTCAAAGAATCAGTGTCTTACTTTCAAGAGTTGATCAAGCCACAGATCGATAATGAACAGATCAAGTATATTGGCCCGGTGAATGCAAGGCAGAAAGCAAGTTTGCTGAGCGGTGCCTGTGGTTTCCTCAATCCTATTGAATGGGAGGAGCCATTTGGAATTGTTATGGTTGAGGCAATGGCGTTTGGCTGCCCTGTCATTTCATTTGCTCGCGGAGCCGCCCCAGAGATTGTTGTGCATGGCAAAAATGGCTTCCTGGTTCAGAATCTCGCTGAAATGGTGAAATTTATTCCCCGCATCAATGAGATCGATAGAAGTGCCTTGCCTGCATATGTAGAGCAAAACTTTTCCGCACACGCCATGGCTGAAAAATACGAACAGATATATAAGCAGGTTATCAGGACAAGCAAGGGAAGCAGCAGCATTGAGGTGAAAGTACCGAAAAGTGTCCCTGTCCCTTCAACGTCCCCTCGTGTAGCTGTTCTCTCATAGCTAAGAAGGCTGTCCACTTATGGTAGAGATATCTCCTGCACATGCAGATCTGTCGGGCCTTCACGATGAAGGCCCAGACACTCTTCGAGGAAGGTTTGATAATGCACATTGCAACATGCAAATTCTTCCCTTCCCTCTTCCCTAATCCCTCAGACAGCATGTAAAATAATAACGTATAGCTATTCGAATAATACTCAAGAATACGCCAGGAGGGCTCCCTTCATGCATATAGTTACGGTTTCGGAAATGAGAGAACTGGAGGCGCAGGCCGATCGCAAGTATGGTCTCTCCTCCCAAATATTAATGAAGAATGCAGGGAAAAGTGCAGCAGATATCTTTGAAGCCCATCTTTTACCTCATTTTACAATGAACGACCTGGAAGTGCTGTTTCTGATCGGGCCGGGCAATAATGGTGGAGATGGCCTGATTATGGCACAGCATTTAGCAGAAAGTGGTGCCCTGGTAAGTCTCTATCACTGGAAAGAGCGCCACCTGGTCTCTCGTGGCGAGGATGTGAACGAGGGACAGACACAAAACGAGCTGGAATCACTCCTGCAGAGCGCTGATTATGTCGTAGATGCACTATTGGGTACAGGACACTCTCGGCCACTGCCCGACGATATGCGGGCGTTATTAGCGAGGGTCCAGCAGGAGCGCGAAAAACGCCAGGACCTCCAGATCGTTGCCCTTGACCTACCGACCGGACTCAATCCCGATACAGGTGACGTTGATCCAGGCACGCTCTCCGCTGACATCACCATCACCCTCGCCTGTCCCAAACAGGGGTTTTTCTTCTTTCCTGGTCGTGACTATATCGGCGATCTCTATATCGGAGATATTGGCCTGCCACCTGATATGAGTTGCGAGATACAAACGGAGATGCTGGATGGGCAACTGGTACGTACACTCCTTCCGAAGCGTTCCCTCAACAGTAACAAGGGCACCTTCGGCAAAGTGATGCTGCTTTGCGGATCACTTCCCTATCCCGGATCGGCCTACCTCGCAGGCAAGGCTTCTGCACGTGTCGGAGCTGGACTGATCACCCTCGCCGTAACAGAAAAGATGCTACCCATTTACGCCAGTGCATTTCACGAGTCGACGTTTGTGTTATTGCCCGATGAGAGTGTAGGGAGCTTTGAGCGTGCAAAAACACTTACCGATCATCTCTCAGGCTACCGTTCGCTCCTCATTGGGCCAGGCCTGGGTCAGTCAGCTAATACGCGCGAGGTATTGCTCCAGGTGCTCGAGTATCTGCGTAACCAGGCGGAAGAGAAGCGGCCAATGCTCGTTGTTGATGCTGATGGCCTGAATAACCTTTCCGCTCTCGAACGCTGGTGGACATTACTACCTACAGGTACAGTGATCACTCCACACCCTGGCGAGATGGGTCGTCTCTGCGGTGGCCTGAAAGTCTCCGGCGGAAATGTCGATCGCCTGGAACTGGCACGCACGAAAGCAAAAGACTGGCAGGTTACACTGGTGCTCAAAGGCGCTTGCACGCTCGTTACGCACCCGGATGGCCGCACTCGTATCAATTGGGACGCCAATCCTGCTCTTGCTACAGCAGGTACCGGAGATGTGTTAGGAGGCATGATCGCTGGCTTCCTCGCGCAAGGTCTGGACCCTTTTGCAGCTGCCAGTGCTGGCGTCTACCTGCATACGGCTGCCTCCAACAATGTCAGCTCCGAGATTGGGCATGCCGGTCTGCTCGCCTCCGATCTGTTGCCACAAATACCACGCGCCATGACGCAGCTATAAAAATGCTGTGTATTCCATCCAGGCTACTATGATATGGGTAGGAAGGAGCCATTCCTACCCACATTGCATTGGCAAACTTCATTACGTCCTTTTTTGGCAAGGTGAGCGGTGCACACGGGCTTATTCGCTGGTCCGTCTCCCGATCCGCAAGGTAGCGCCCCATGCGGTAGACGAACGATAAAGCATCACGGAGCTGAAAGACATCTGGAATAGCAAGCAGTTCCTCCTCACTGAGAGGGAAGTGGCTGCAATAAGCATGCCCAAGCACATCAATCAATGCCCATTCTTTTCCTGTACCCATCACATTAGCGGGCCACCAACTGAGCGCTACGCAGAGGTCGAGAATACGCAGATCGATTCCGACAAACTCAAAATCCAGCACAGCTGTCACTCGTTGCTCATCTACAAGGATATTGCTCGGATCATAATCGCGATGCATAAACTGTTGAGGCAACCTTCTATATAGATCAGGTACTCTCTCCATAATACTAGCAAGAAAGCGCTGAATCTTTGTGGCTTGCTCTGAATCAATGGGAAGTCGCTCAACAGCCGCAAGAGGATCAGGTACCAATGGATGGCAACGCGCCAGTTCTCCAAAAGTCGCAAACAGCGGAACTCCCTCAGCTATATCCATATCTGAAATTTCCGCAAAAGCAGAATCAAGCTGAGCAAGAGCTACACCAGCATTAGCAACAATGGCAACATTATTGCGATCATGCAATCGCCCTGGCAATAGAGGAGTCAGTAAGGCGAAAACTTCTTCACCATCTTCTTGCTCAATAGTACCGATACTATCCCCATCCCACGTCTTGACAGGTACAGGAAGCAAGAATGGTAACGATTTCTCAGATAACGCCCTAAGTACAGCGACTTCGTAGCGAATATGGGCAATATAGTTTCTATCGGGGATGAGGCGCAGTACATAGGAATTTCCCTCCGCCATCTCTACTTTCCAGACCTGGTTGTTTACACCACCTTGTAGAAAGGAAAAACTCAGTGGTTTTTCGATGGGCCAGACATTCTCTAGATTCACAAAATGCATCGGGATCGCTCCTATTCAGGCATTTTCTTACTCAACCAATTACAACCCAATCATCATATCACGACCAAAAACTTGCGTTAAAGGGGAGTTTTATGGTTAAATGCCCTGGTATGACTGAGAGATTTCCGAATGAAACAGCTCAACAACGTATCTATCGAGCATTCGAAACCCTCGCTGCAGGCAAAGATGCCTCCATTGACCTTGCCCAGGCAGCACTCCTGATTGCAAGCATTGAGTACCCGGACCTCGATACGACACATTATATCAATCAGCTCGACTCGCTTGCGCGTCGAGTTCGTATGGTGCTCACTTCATCCGAAGGTGAGATACCGGAAGCGCTTGATTCCTTAACTACTTTACACACCCTGAACCAGGTACTTTTCACGGAAGAACAGTTTCATGGTAACCAGGACGATTACATGAATCCCGAAAACAGCTTCTTTAATCGCGTGTTGGAGAAACATGTTGGCATTCCTATCACGCTCTCTCTGCTCTACATAGAAGTTGCACGCCGAGTAGGACTGAAGATCGATGGCATCGGTCTGCCCTACCACTTCATGGTAAGATGTAGTGTGGCGGATCACTTCATCTATATTGATCCATTTGAAGAAGGACTCTTTCTCAGCGAACAAGAGTGTCACGAGCGTATTCGTAAACTCACAGGACGTAGTGCGGAAGGCAAAAGCAAGCTGCATGCCCACTGGTTCGCACCCGTCTCTTCCCGCCAATTCCTCTATCGTATGCTCAACAATCTGAAGCAGATCTATCTGCGCAACGATGATTATATACGTGGCCTCACGATTAGCAATTTAATGGTCATACTCATGCCGCGTATAGCGATTGAGCGCCGTGATCGCGGCCTGATCCATCTCCAACTTAAACACTATGCACGCGCATTACATGACCTGATGGCATATCTCGAACTCGCTCCGAAAGCAAAAGACCGCTACGAGATTCTGAATCAAGTCACCTCGATTCGTCAAATTATGTCAATGCTAAACTGAATGAGTTGTATAATAGATGAAGCTATCTATTTTCTCGCTATGCTCAGAAAGTGGTGCAGCCGATGGACACACAACAACTTATTAATTACGAAGCGGCACTTCAATTTGCGATGGGTGATGTCCTGCGTGACCTGGCGATCCTTATGCAATATTCTGAGCAGGGACAGCCACCCGACACTCCAACCTATATTCAGACCTTGCAGCATCTCAAAGTATTTCAGGATCGCCTTGGTGCATTAGAACAAGAGGTACTGGCAGTATGTGGACCTTTGCAGGAACATGATAATACAATTGACGAGAACATTATTTCACCTTCACATGAAGAGGGCTGAAACCTGTTTTAAATATAAATAGAAGAAATTGATTTTGTCGATGGGGGATGATACGCATCACTTTAGACTCTGTGAGGAATTCATCGTATAATACCCATAAATATAAAAAGGAGTCATGTAAAGGAGATGCCTGATGACCCCAAAAGAGAAACAGCTCTACCATCAGATCCACCCGCTCAAACTCCTGACCGATATCAGTGCGGAAATCATCTCGCTCTACCTGTTCTGGCGGCATAAATTAGTGGCTGGACTGGTTCTTGGCATCATTCCATCCGTCATTGTCTCAGTTATCATGATCAAATGGGTCAACCTGGAAAAGTACAAGCAATCGGCTGTGGGTCGTTATCTCACGATCAACATGACCCCATTCGCGGTTACATTGCGCATTCTAGGAACCATCATTTCACACATTGGAGCCTGGTATCAACCATGGCTTATTCCTCTGGGTGAAGGAAGCGTTACGCTGGGCTGGACGCTGGGTCTGATGCTACGTAGGAAAACGACAGAGATTGAGAAGGAAATCAAGACCTCGGTGCTCGAATGGTAGACCTGGCTCTTCAGGCGTACTGATGAAACTTAAGCTCGAACGTTAACGCAGGCTAACAGTCGAATATATCTCACCCAGAAAACGACTGGGCACTTTCTCTAGCAGTTGTGTATTACTAAAACCGTTCTGCCGCGCCAAACCTTCCCAGGTAGGATATGAAAACGGATAAGGGACCCAGAGGTTGCCGCGATCAACGTTGTACTCAACGATGAGCAAACGCCCTCCTGGCTTCAGATAAGAATGTATGCGTTGCAACAATGCTCCCTTGTCGCGTACATAATGGAGCGAATTCGCCATTACTATCCCATCAAGAGGTGGAAGATCGAGTCGTTGCGTAAAATCGGCAATGAGAAACTCTACAGTTATGGAAGGGAAAAGACTTCGCATTGCCTGCTCCTGCTCCCTGAGCGCCTGGCGATCTTTATCGATGCTATAGATATGCCCGGCCTTCCAAGAAGATCGGCCAGGGCAAGGGTAAAAGCGCCTGAACCAGAACCAAGATCAGCCCATGTACCACCTGATTCGGGCATACCCTTGCGCAAGAGACGGACATGATCGCTATGATTCATACCCCTCCTCAATCGGCAGACCTTCCATGCGCATAATCTTGAGCGCGTTGGTCGTGGGACTGGGACCGGAACGCAATACATAATCAAAAACCATACTCCCATCGATCACATCTTCGCGGAAGTGCTTATTGGAAACGCCGGGCAGAATATCGGCCAACCGCACCAGTTCCAGATCATGTGTGGAGATCAGTCCAACACAGTTGCGCCCAACCACGGCCCGTACATATGAACGGCTACCGATCAGGCGTTCGCGATTATTCGTCCCTTTGAAGATCTCATCAACCAGGAAGAATAACGGCAATTGTCCAGGCTTTGCCAGTTCTCCCAACAACGCTTTGAGACGCCTCACCTCAGCATAGAAGTAGGAATAGCCATCAGCCACCGAATCGCTGACACGAATACAGGTGAAAAGCCTGAAGAGCGAGGTATTCAACATTGTAGCATCGACCGGCCCACCGGCATATGCCAGGCATAAATTCACGCCCAGAGTACGCAAAAAGGTACTTTTGCCAGCCATGTTCGAGCCAGTAACAATCACAACCTCGCCCAGCTTAGCCATAGTGAAATCGTTCGTCACCTTTTTCTCCATGGATATAAGAGGATGGCCCAGCCCCTGACCACTAAAAACAGCCTGACCCTCTTGCTCATCAGGAGACATAATAGCAGGCATTGTGTATTCAGGATTGAGGTACGCGAAGGTCGCCAGCGAACAGAGCGCCTCAAGCTCAAACCAGACATCCAACCATACTGGGAAGATGATGTTGCGATCTGTACTTTACATTGCTGCAATCGATACGCACAATAGGCATCCCACGGCACCAGTGCATTGATCACCAGCCAGAGAATCCCATTATTCTTCAGGGTCGATGCCGATGCGATACGCGAGGTACGCTTCAATAACAATGAGGGACGATGCTCACGATCAACGAAAAATGGTTCGACACAGCTTCTTGAGGTGCAGGTGGTGTCCATATGGATACTGTTCCAGGTACTCAAAGACCGAACTCAGCGTACCAAAGGCGTCGCGCAGGTAGAACGAATCGTCAAAAAGATCGCCTCGGAGGTGAGCCGTCGAAAAAAACAAAGCAAGCGTACATAGAACAGAGAACATCCACAGCGGCGGAAAACCTGCAAAGAAGTTGAGCAGTAGCAGAACAATTGTGAGAAGACACAATGCAGATGCGCCCAGCAGCAATGGAAGCAACGAAGTAGACAGCGACTGCTGCCCCAACCAGTTTAATAAACGTTTACCTTCCACTTGCTGAGAGGTACGCCTTGAAGCCAGTAAAGAGTTCATCAGCAGTTTATCGCGAAACAGCGTTAGAGGTGCAAGCTCACTTACCAATGTTTGCCGCTGACGAATAAGCTGGAGATCGGGCGTTGTTGTCAGCAACCATTCGTGCAGGCGCTGACTTCCCTCGCGTGAAACGGCAGTATTGAGCAATTGATGAAGAGAGCGAAAGCCAGTAATATCGAGATCGATTTCAAAGGGATGTTCTCCAGCTGGATCAAGCGGATAAGCGGGCGGAATAGCATCCCAATTTAAATGTATGCGTGCAAGTTGTATTGTTTTGATATGTGACAGCAATTTATGTCGTGCCAGACTACGCTCAATTCTGGCATGGAAGCGTGCCGCAACTGCGAAAAGCACAAAAGTGAGCAGCGGCGAGGCCAACGCCCCACCAGCGGTTCAGCAGAAAAAAGACAAGGATCGCGAGACCGAGGCCGACAAAAAAAATAGCCACCCGCGTCCACGAATACTTATTACTGCGCAGCTCCAGAAGAGCGATACGTTTTTGCAAGCGCTCAACCTGCCGTTCAAGCAGATGAATGCGCTCCTGTTTTCTATTCACCAAATCAATCCTTCTATTGTCAAAAAATCATTTACCCTATCTCTAGGGTCCAGGTGTACCGCGTCCTCGATTTATCGGTGGTATTGCCATTCGCAACTTATCGATCCCTCATGAAAGAGTCTAACATCAAAGACAAGAGAGTACCAGAGGTCTAGTAATAGTATGTATCACAAGGTATTATAAAAAGAGGACTCGTGAGAAAACATTGATGAAAACACAACGAGCAGAAAAAGGTAGATATCATGGAGACTCACAAAGAAAACCATCCTCGTTACGGGTGGTGCATCTTCCATCGCGCCTGGGTCGTCGAGCCGAGCACGCAGCCCTGGCAAAACATATTATCGAAAATACGATGCTCAATGGTGAAGTAATTCGCCTGGATGGTGGAATCCGTATGGCACCTCGTTGATATAAATAACATTTACGTGTACATATTTGAGGCGATATTACAATTTCGCTAGCGCGAAATGTGCTGAGATAGTAGAGTTTAACTAATAGATCCTCGATCTACAAAGAAAAGGCGTTTCTTATATATACTAGAGACACAAAACAAAGTAGAAATAGATGATAAGAAAATGTTAACCTCCTGATATTCAAATGTCGCACATTGTAGCTTATTATCTAGGTAAAGGGTTTGCACGTCTTATCTTTACTTGCCGCACACTATCGTTCTCATAGTTCTCTCTGAAATGTACATGCGGCACGGAGGTCAGTTGTTGCTAACAGTTATAAGAAGAGGATGTATCAATTATGATTTATTCAGATAACCTCCTGCGTTTTGATCTGTTTCAACAGCTTGTTGAGTGGCTCAATGTCAGCATGCGTGATCAACGCAAAGGGCGTCACTTTTTAGAAACGAACACGCTCCTCATGGAGACATGAGACCGATAGAGAACTGGAGCGACTCATCGTCGCCCAGGTTGAAGATAAAATAGAAATCAAACAGCAGATGCAACATCTGCAAGCATTGTTGCACGATGTACATCGTCGTGGCAATAAAACCGAGGCTATTCGCGAAGCATACGTGAACACCTATGGGGGTTTCGCCCTCGATCTACCTTCCTGGTTAGCCGAATTGGAAGAGCAGCGTATGCAGCTGGTGCGGCTACGCCGACCTGACCGAACTACAAAAAATCACGTTCGCCTCCTGCGAGAAGCTCTGGGTCGCGCGAAGAATGATAGAAGCATTGCACTAGAGGTCATTGCCGAACTACAAAATGAGCTTGCATACACACTTCTGCAAGGACCACATCCTTCCTCCCAGACAGAGTATATCGATATGCTTGAACAGGCTATGGCGCTATCATGTAGCAGCCTTGCAGGTCTACACCTTTGAGCGCTATCCATTCCAGTACGCCAAAACCTATAGTCAACTGGGCATCATCTATCAGCATTATGGCGTTGCGAGCGGACAACAAGAATTCATCGAGCAGGCAATCCACTGCTACAAGTCTGCGCTCTGGGTCTATAACCGCGACACGTTTCCAGAACAATGGACGATGCTGCAAACCTACATGGGATGTGCTTACGCATATCGCAGCCAGGGTAAAGCAGGGGACAATATCGAATACGCCATTTATTGCCACGAGATGGCCCTTCGCGTTGTTCCCCGTACCCTGTTTCCCACTATCTGGGCAACCGCGCAGACACATCTCGCTGATGCCTACCGTCAACGTATTCTAGGGGACCGACCAGATAACTTAAAACGTGCTTTAGCCTGTTATCGAGCAGCATTACCGGTATTTACACAAAAAGGTTTTCCGCGCGAATGGGCCGCAATCCATACGAAGCTGGGCTTTATCTTCCAACATGCCCAGCCGAAAGAGATCGAAATGGATATGGATATAAATCTACGCTGCGCCATTGTATGCTATGAAGGTGCTCTCAATGAAGTATACACGCTCGAATCCTTCCCGGTAGAACGCGCCGCAACGCTGGTCAGCCTGGGCAATGTTCATCTCAAGCGTCCCAGCGGCAACCGACGCGAAAATCTAGAGCAAGCAAGGAAGTGTTATCGTAAAGCACTGAATATCTTTACTGAGCAGGCATTCCCTCTGGAATACCAGCAGACGTTGCGCAACCTCCAGGAAACAGAGCAACTTTTGCGCGGATAGTTCGTCCCGTTTCAGCCCCACCAGAATGAAACGGCAATAATAGCATATAGGCCCATCAGTGTCAGACCTTCCAACCATGTTGATTGACCATCAACAGTGATGACGGTACTTAAAATGGCGGTTAGCGCTAATGCTACAACTAATAATGGTGGCAGTACCAGGAGCAGATGTGCTCCGCCAATGATAAAGCTGAGCAATACTAGCACCGGAATTAAACCAAGAGCAACCTGCAATGAGCTATTGAGAATGACACTGATGGAATAATCAACCTTGTTGCGTGCTGCAAACTGGACACCGACAACGTTCTCTACTGCGTTTCCAGCCAGCGCGACAATGACCAGACCAGTAAACCCTTGTGAGATATGTAACAGTTTGATAGCAGGTGTCAGCGCAGATACAAACCAGTCGGAGACAAAGGCCGAACCAACTCCCGCTCCCACAAGCACAACTATAGCCAACCATATAGGCCATTTGTGCGTATCTTCCTCTTCCTGTGACGGACTCGCAGGTGCCCCACGTAAAGAAATAGGAATACTACATAGAAACACCACCAGCAGAATAATCGCGCACGCGATACTCAATCCACCTTCATGACCCACAGCTGGCGTATGCAACCCTTGCACCAATGTTGGCATGATTAATGCAGCCGTCGCCAGCAGCGTCAACATAGCAATCATACGCGTAGGTTCGGAAGAAAAGCTTTGCGTGCCATGACGCAATCCACCAATAAAAAATGCCAATCCAAGTACGAACAGGCTATTGCCCAGAATAGAGCCAACTAATGCAGCCTGAACTACATAAATGAGTCCTGCTCGTAGGGAAAAAATACCGACAAAGAGTTCTGGTAGATTGCCCAGTGCCGATTGCAATACCCCCGTCGCTCCCGGCCCCAGTCGTGCTCCTACCTGGTCGGTTGCCTGCCCTACCAGCGCTGCCAGTAAAGCAAGTGCAATTGCTGAAACAACAAAAATGAGCACGGCATTGCCCTGAAATGCCGTAAATAGACCTGCTAGAATGGTAGTGATGACAGCACCCGCTATCATTATCCATTCGCTTCGCTTTAAAACTACGCCCAAATGCTTGATCTCCCCCGTAAATTTATGTGCAGCCATGCAAGGAGAATTGGATTGGAGTCCAGCGCTTCCTTATGGCATGTGCAATTGATTATACTACGCAGGGAAACATAGCCAGGATACACCAATGAACCTCACCCTGCGGAGACTCAGCGCTAGGAACATGTTTCCATCTCGTGTATAATAGTGCCACGATAAGCGCAGATGCGAGAAGGGTACATTTGGCCCCCTACGCCGAAGAAAGGAAACATTACTCTTATGTCCGAAACAAATGAATCAACGAACGCCAGTCATAAGGCACTGAACAGTCGCAGCAAGATGATCACCGAAGGGACAGAACGCGCTCCCAACCGTTCTATGCTCCGTGCAGTGGGCCTGACGGATGAAGACTTTAACAAGCCTCTAATCGGTGTAGCAAGCACCTGGAGCGAGATTACACCCTGCAATTCGCATATCAATCGTCTCGCGGAGAAAGTACGCGAAGGTGTGCGCGTCGGAGGCGGCGTGCCACAGATCTTCGGAACCATTACAGTGAGCGATGGTATTTCAATGGGCACCGAAGGCATGAAGTTCTCGTTACCCAGCCGCGAAGTCATCGCCGACTCTATTGAGCTGGTCAGCAACGCGCAACGCTTCGACGGTGTGGTAGCTATCGGCGGCTGCGATAAAAATATGCCCGGCTGCCTGATGGCGCTAGCACGCTTGAATGTTCCCAGTTTATTTGTGTACGGTGGAACAATTCTTCCCGGCGTATGCCGTGGTCAGGACGTGGATATTGTGAGCGTCTTTGAAGCGGTCGGCCAGTATAGCGCGGGCAAGATCAGCCGCGAACGCCTTGCCGAGGTCGAGTGCAGTGCTATTCCAGGTGCTGGCTCCTGCGGTGGTATGTATACTGCGAATACCATGGCCTCCGCTATCGAGGCGTTGGGAATGAGTCTGCCCGGCGGCTCGTCGATGCCTGCGGTGACTGCTCGCAAGGCGCTTGATTGCTATGAAGCAGGGCAAACGGTGGTGAGACTGATCGAGCAAGATCTTACACCGCGCAAGATTATGACAAAGGAAGCGTTTGAGAACGCGATCACCCTGGTCATGGCTCTTGGGGGTTCCACCAATGCAGTGCTGCACCTGGTTGCCATCGCCCGGCAGATGGATTATCCGCTGACCATCGATGACTTCACACGCGTCGGACACAAAGTTCCGCACCTGGCCGACCTGAAGCCGGGCGGCAAGTACGTCATGGCCGACCTCGATCGCGTCGGTGGGACATGGGCCGTGATGAAGTACCTGTTGCAAGCTGGCTTCCTGCACGGTGATGCAATGACGGTTACGGGCAAAACATTAGCCGAAAATCTTGAGCATGCACCCGATCTGGCCGAGGGACAGACCATTGTAATGCCGCTCGAAAAGCCGCTGCATCCCACTGGTCCACTGGTAATTCTTAGAGGCAACCTGGCACCGGAAGGCGCGGTCTGTAAGATTGCTGGCCTCAAATCCATTGTTCACCGTGGACCCGCCAAAGTGTTTAACTCTGAGGATGAGACGTTCGACGCCATCATGAACCATAAAATCACGCATGGCGACGTTGTGGTGATCCGCTATGAGGGACCAAAGGGTGGCCCAGGTATGCGCGAGATGCTGGCTGTAACTTCGGCACTCGTTGGACAGGGCTATGGGGAGACGGTCGGCCTGATCACCGATGGACGCTTCTCTGGCGGCACCCATGGCATGGTAGTTGGACACGTGGCTCCTGAAGCGCAGGTGGGTGGTCCGATAGCGATCGTGCAAGAGGGAGATATCATTACCATCGATGCCGAGAGCAGCACTCTGACCATTGATCTGAGTGATGAGGAGATTGCGCATCGCCTGGAGAAGTGGCAGGCACCAGCTCCAACCTATACGAAAGGTGTGCTCTCGAAATATGTCAAGCTGGTCAAGTCAGCATCAGAAGGTGCGATTACTGAATAAAGTATAACGTATACAAATAAAAACGACAGGCTAGCTTATCTGCTAACGTGTCGTTTTTTTCATAGGATTTGAAACGTTTTAGAGTACGTTCCGGGCTTTACGCGATCAAAAATTAGTAGCGATCGCGATAGCCGCCGCCGCCGCCACCACCAGAATTGCGGCCGCCGCCTCTTCCACCCTGGAAGCCTCTGTTTCCGCCGCCGCCACCACCTGATTGACGCTCGCGTGCTTCGTTGACGGTGATAGTGCGGTTGCCCAACAGAGTACCGTTGAGTCGATCAACAGCGGCATGGCCGCTCTGGTCGTCGCCCATCTCGACAAAACCGAAGCCTTTGCTACGTCCGGTATCACGGTCGGTGATTACTGTAGCTTCAACAACGTTTCCAACCTGTCCGAAAAGATCGAGCAGATCCTGCTCATTTGTTTGATAGGGAAGTCCCCCAACATAAAGTCTCATAACTTAGTATGCTCCTGTGATGACATCTCTCAATGCATTGACGCTCGAAGAAACCATTTCTCACAGAAGCGATACAATTCTTTCTGATGTCATACACCTATTATAACACACCATGGGTAATGCTTATTCCAATAACAGTGCGACTTTGCTCAGACTACTCTTTCCTCTCTTCTCAAGCGCATTTCTCGTGAAAATCTCATCTTTATCAGGTACATAGTCTACCTTTTAATCTATACTTCTCGCATTCGCCAGAGAGGCGAGAATAACAACCATACAGGCAAAAGCAAGCAGCAGAGACATGCTGCGATCAGCAATGTTATGCGTATACCAACTCCTGTAGCAACAAAGCCTGCTAACAGTGCGCCGATTGGGACCATACCCTCTACCAATACGCGCATGCTGGCATTTGCTCGTCCCAGCAAATGCTCGGGAACCAACAATTGGCGCAGGCTTAGCGCGTGTATCTCATAAATCGCATAGCCCAAGTCACCAATCAACTGACTCAGCAGCAGCAGTATTACAACTGTTACTTTTGAGCCGCCAACAAGCGGAGTTACTAGCATCATCATTGCATGCAAAAGTGCGGTGACTACGAGGATGCGTCCTATGCCCACACTCTGCGCCAGCCGCTTCGCCATCAATGCCCCCAGTAATGCACCCGCTCCACCGGCACCAACAAACACACCGTAAAGCAATGGTGTCATTCCCAACTCACGAATCACGTAGAGCAGATACAGAGCAGCAAAGGCACCTCCAGAGAAATTACGCGTACTGGAGCAGAGCATGATAGTCCTCAGTACTGGATTGCCCACTATTACGGCTAATCCGGCACGTATATCTTGCAAAAGATGCCGATGTTCTTTTATCGCTACTGGACAGGGTTCATGAACACGGATCAATCCGGCACAGAGAGCTGAGGCCAGAAAAGACAGCGCATCTAAAAGAATAGCGAATTGGGCTGTCATAACCTGTACTAATATGCCTGTCAGAGCAGGGCCACCAACCTCCGCCAGCGAACTACTGGCACTCAGTTTGCTATTTGCCTCAACGACCTGCTCACGTGTTACCAATAGAGGAAGGAACGACTGGTTCGCCACGTCAAAGAATACCGTAAAGACACCTATCAGGATCGCTACAATATACAATTGCTCAATACGCAGTAAGCCCAGCAAGACTGCAATGGGTATCAATAGTAGCAATACCGCGCGTGCAAGATCGGCAATAATCAGGATGGGGCGACGATGCAGACGGTCCACCCATACCCCTGCAAGTAAACCAATCAACAAGACAGGGAACATCTCCAGTGCGGCCAGCAATCCCATTTGTATAGTTGTAGCGCCCAATACTAGACTCGCCACAAGCGGTAATCCCTGCCTGGTAATGTGTGAACCAAGCTCCGAAATCGTCTGTCCCGTCCAGAGCAAGGCAAAATTTCGATTGAGCAAGAACCCATGCTTTCCGGTGGCTATCTCCGCCGGTTCCTTCTCTGGTACGTCTGTGAATGTGTCCATAATGTTGTCTCCATAATAAAGCGTTGGAATGATCAACGTAATAGAAGATAGGAGACAGTATGGCTCGTGGAGGCAAACAACCCGAAAAGCTAGTAGGAACAGGTACACCTATAAGCAAAAGGCAAAGGAGGAGAACACGAAACGCAAAAAAGTTCCGTGATTGAAGGTAGGAACGTTAAGCAACGTTTCTATAAAACATATGCCAGGTGTACTCAGGCCAGCGAAACCATACTGCACGAGCACACGAGAATGATGGTGGTAGCCACCGGGGCACCTCTCAATCTTGAAACTGTAGACTTTCAATCTACAAAATTGTATCATGCAAAGGAGTTCCCTGGCAATAGAGCAGACAATATGAGAAGGATAGAAACGTATGAACATACAAATTGAAATCATCAAAGCAAATAGAGACGATCTTCCCCTGGTCGCTCCACTTTTTGACGCCTATCGCCAATTCTATAAACAAGCGACAGATATAGAAGGTGCACAACGCTTTCTCGGTGCACGATTGCAGGAGCAGAGTTCAGTCATCTTCCTGGCATTTAGCATTGACGAGAATGGTATACGACGCGCCTGCGGATTTACACAATTATATCCCTCTTTCTCATCTACCACGATGGAACGTATATGGATTCTGAACGACCTTTTTGTTGCGCCGGAAGCCAGGCGTTCGGGTGCAGGTAAAGCTTTATTAGAATGTGCACGGGATTTTGGCATAGAAACGCAAGCAAAGGAACTGACATTGCAAACAGCCGTCGATAACTATACGGCACAATCAGTGTATGAAGCAAACGGGTGGCAACGAGACGAGGAGTTTCTTACCTATAATCTGTATTTAAAGAAAGCATAGAGAGAATCGCAGGAAGGAGCCTCAGAGATGTTTCAGAAACCTGATTATTTCGCGCTTGAACACGCAGAGGTATTCAAGCATCGTAGCATAGCAGAGGCATATCAACATCGCCCACCCTATCCAACTGAGGTATTCGATATTCTGGAAGGGCTTATCGTTGAGGGACCTCGACGCGTGCTTGATGTTGGATGCGGTACCGGCAACATCGCACGTAATCTCATTGAGCGCGTCGAGAGTATCGATGCGGTAGACTTTTCGCAAGAGATGATCGAACGAGGTAGACATCTTCCAAATGGCGATCATCCCAATTTACGCTGGTTATATGGACGTGTTGAGGAGGTCGAACTCGCTCCACCTTATGCATTAGTAACGGCGGGAGAGAGCCTGCACTGGATGAATTGGAATATTGTATTGCCCCGTTTTCACACGATGCTGGTAACGGGTGGATATCTGGCAATTGTAGAACTGGAAGCAGAGCCTGATCCCTGGGCAGTGCTGAGCGAGGTTATTCCGCACTACACAACCAATAAAGGTTACTATACGTATGATATGATCGAAGCCATGGAGCAACAAAAGCTGTTTCGCAAGGTTGGAGAGAAGGAAACGGCTCCGGTTGCATTCGTGCAATCTATCGATGATTATATCGAATCTTATCACTCACGTAGCGGCTTCTCTCGTGAGCGCATGGGCATTGAGCGGGCGCAAGCATTTGATCAGGAAGCAAGGGAGATACTGCTCAGAACATACACAGGTGGGAATATAACGCTACGGGTTGTTGGAAGCATTGTGTGGGGGATACCTGGGAATTTGTGAGGTGAGAACGAAAGATATTACGAAAAATCGACTGTGTAATGATTCGTGTGGATATGACTAAGAGAGTACGACCGCTCAATCTGTTTGATGAACAGAATGTATAGATTTGATTACGAAGCAGCTAAGGAGGAATTCACTTGTCTCAAAAACGAAACTTGTTACATACATTTGCCATTATATTCGGGCTATTTCTCGCTGGTATTCCTCTTGCCTTTCTACTTGCAGGCCAATTTATTGATGATGGCGGTAATGTCTCGACGCTTATCTTCCTGCTATTTCTTGTTGCCTGGATAGCAATTGGTACACTCTGCACACGCATGAGCGTAAAAGCCCTCTATTGGAGTTTACATGTTGCTCTCTGGTTCTTTGCTCTTATCTTTAGCTCCATTGCAGGCTCAACTTACCAATGGTTTCCAGGTTGGGTTGCGTTTCTTTTTCCTATCGGAGGTTCTCTCTTCCTCGCTACGCTCTATAGACCCTTCATAGCACGCTTCTCAAGGAAAGCAAGTTCACAACTTGTCCATCCACATGAACAATCCTATCAGCAAGGATATCGCCCAACATTACAAAATCCCACACGATATTCAGAAGCAGATGCGGCATACCCTTATCATGAACAACCACAAGCGAACTATCCGCATAGTATGACACAACAGCAATGAATTTCTTCCCTACCTTGGTCATCTTCTAGTACCCGAATTTAATTTTTAAACAGCATCACCGCGTCCGCGATTCATCGATCTGGGGCCACTATCCAATAAATGCGGATGCGGTGAAACGGTTCCCTACGGTATTACATGTTCTTCATGCATTGACACCATGTTCTCGCTGTATTTTTCGAATAGATTGGAGTCAATGATGCAAGCTGACGCCCCTACGCCTCTTACCATTAATTGGCAGTAGAGCCTCAATTTTTCAAAAAATCTCAGCTTTTCTGCTGATTGCGTAAGATCAGTACAGCAGCAATAGCAGTAACAGCGGCTGCTCCTCCAATGAGTATGGGAAGAATGGGCTTTGAGGCAGTACTCGGCTCAAGTGCTGTCTGTGATGGTTGTACCAATCCGGCAAGATTAGAGAGTATCTCAGTATAGATATTCTTCATTCCCAGCGGGGCAAATGTGCGCTCGAAGAAACCACCAACGCCCGTGCCACCTTCCCATTCAGTATCAATGCGTACCTTTGTACCCTCACCGTTCCCAATAGGAGTCAACGTCCAGGTGGTTACAAGCGAAGAATTGAGATCACGCTCAGTAATAGCCACTCCTTTGATAGGCTCTTCTATCAGCATAGTATAAGGACGTTCGCGGCCAGCTGCACGCAGACGAAAGTGTATCTCAGTACCCGCACCCTGGCCACCTTTCCCCACGGTATAATCCACAAAATTTGAGGTTAATATCTGTGGATGTTTCCACCTGTAATCTGTCAGCGTTTCGTAGACCGTTTCTGCTTTTGCATCTATTGTTCGTTCGACTTTAACGTGTATATGACTCATGTTGTGTTTATACTCCTTCTCTGTGATGGGTGCATTGCTCAACCTGAAAATTCAGCAAGCGGTGAGGGCAATGCAACACTCTATTGTGCCTTTTATATTTCCCACATTATTTATCATAGCACCGGGAGGAAAGATACTCTAGAACAATTGCATATACAGGACTATGCTCGTATAATCCTATTAAAAGTGTGAAGGAGACAATTTCTATTCTTTTCGTCGTCATTAATGGAAGAGGGCGAGTACGTGTGGATGGTCAAGAAACAGAAATGCAGGCGGGGGAAGCGGTTTTATGGCCGAAAGGCAAATTGCATAAAGCGTGGGCGGAAGATATTCCTTTTACAGCACTGGCTATAGAGTACGAGAATAAATAAAGCAATGGAGTAACGAGGAGTGTTTTTTTCTGGAGTGGCTGTGGTAGCGCTCGCAAGCGCCACAAACAGCCATTTGAATAGTTCTATATATTGCAGGATAAAACAATTACGCGTAAAGAGGTTCTTGCACCTCTTCGCTGCAAACATGTGCATAGATTACAACACGTTCTGCCAGGGGTATCTGTATCCAGTCCTCGTGAGCGGTCTGCTTTAGTGCATTCTCTTCTCTGGAATCCGGCTCGGAAATGAGAGATCCTTCCGTGTGTAACAAGGGAACGTAGATAAAAAAGTCTTCCTGTGGCAATACCTGAGTGCACATAGCGGATTCCTTCCTTCTAATGAAAATGGTTTTACGTTACTACAACCATACTATACCAGTTCAATGTAAAGGGAGTATCAAGGAACTGTAGCAAATTTGTTGCAATACATTCAAATTTTTGTCGCATAAATGTCGCAAGCATCTGAGCTTCGTAAACGCGGACCGTACAAGAGAATAGACGTTGGATATGTACAAAAATAAAATATGAATATGGGTTACTGAAAGAATGTATTGAACAGCATAGGACCTTATCGATCCATGACATACGTGTAATAGATGAAGGAGGGATGCATGAACATGATAAAAGTATTACTCGTCATTTGTGATGTGATACTCAATATCAGTAATATCCTGTTTATGATTATCAACTATCATGCCTATATTCACACGCCCCGTAATGAAAGAAAGAAAAGTACAATAATTTACCTTATGATAGATACGATCATTGTCCTTTTGCTTATCACATCCGGCATAATGGATATTATCTCTCCAGGAAAGGTATCTCTCACCATCTATTCTAATGCAGTCATGTCGTTTTCCATCGCATTAAGGCTTCTGATTAGACAAGCAAATTATCGACGACCAATATACATTATTGCTAATATAATGATGGGCGTCGCTTTAGTTGGCATGCTGCTTCTCTTAACTTTTATATTTTTGTTACCTTTTCCTTACTAAAGGCTTCAAGAAGACATGGGTGGAAAATCGACATAAGTTTATTCAGTTATGGGACGCAAGATAGCTCGTGCTGGTGCTCCCTCAGCTCCCATCATCTTAAGAGGTAGGCAGGTCAACTCGTATGAACCTGGCTGCACGTTAGACAGATTTAAGCCTTCAATAATCCATATGCCTGCGGAGAGAAGTGCATGGTGTGTCTCAGGGCCATCGATGCGATAACCACCAACTGAGAGATAATCAACGCCGACCGTCTGTATCTTTCTTTCGGCCAGATATTGGGCGGCTTCATGCGAGATATAGACGAAATCTTCGACGAACGTATCGCTCTGCCAGCAGCGTGTCGAATTGCTGGTCTTGAGTAAAATACGCTCACCGGGCTGGATGGCATAGGGTTCTAGCTCATCGACCTTAACCGCCTGTGGATCATTGATTTGGAGGACACGTGCCGGGCCGATTGTTGCCTCAAAGGGCATAGTATCAATAGTCCTGCCACCAGGAATAAAGTGGAATGGGGCATCCATGTGCGTTCCCGTATGCACTCCCATCGAAAGGCGAGAGAGGTTACAGGGATCACCAGATTTTATACTCATGACCAGCTCTATCTCGCACGGAGGATTGTCCGGCCAATGGACCATGCCTGTGTGAAGTGGTACCGAAATATCAATCCAATTATTTTGCTGTGTCTTTTTCTGCATATTAGCAACTCCTCATAACAACTTTGTTTCACACCCATATTATATTAAGCATTGCATGCTTATGTCTCTGGTACGAATGGGTATGCAAGGGAGATACACAACCATTGATAGCATCACCTATATTCTCACGACAGCAGATGCATCGCATGGGGTTTAATAGAAAGTATAATAAAAGCTCACATCGTTGGTGGAGGATAAAAATGGATAACAGCACACTCTATCTTCAACAAATTCGTCATATCTATCCAGAACTGGATATCAAAGCAGCTCGTTTACTAGGACACGGGCAATTTAATGATATCCTGCAAATTAACGATGATCTGATCTTTCGTTTTCCCCGGCTCACTCAGGCAGCCGAAATTATGGTGTATGAGGTTACGATGCTACATGCACTGAATAAAGTTATTAAAACACTACCTATTCCTGATCCTATATATGTTAGCGTGGATAAACCAGTTGTGAACGAGAACTTTATGGGATACCATATGCTTACTGGACAATCATTGTCGCAAGGGGTCCTTAAGGGCATCACCGATGAACATATTCTGAATCATCTTGCCTCTCAGATCGGCTCCTTCTTGCGCGAATTGCATAATGTTCCTGTGGATGCTCTACCAATGACGTTGCATAACGCCGATGATCGTGCTCAATGGCAAGAAACTTATGAGGCATTTCGCGAGAAACTTTTTCCTTATATGCGTCTAGATGCTCGGGAGGAGGTAACGCACCAGTTTGAGACATTTCTGAACGAGCCAGGTCATTTTACCTACACTCCCACGATCAGGCATGGCGATTTTGGTGGAAGCAATATTCTCTATGATCCGGCATTTCAAAAAATTAGTGGCATCATTGATTTTAGCTTTATTGCTATTGGAGATCCAGCCTTCGATATCGCCTCTGTCTCAACCTGCGGAGATGCATTCTTACAGCGCATCTGCAAGGCATATCCAGAGGCAGAATCAATGCTGGAACGGGCGAACTTTTACCGAAGCACTTTTGCTCTTTTACAGGCTCTTTATGGATTGCGAGACGGTGATCAGGAATCGTTCGAGGATGGGATTGCTGACTACATTTAAAGCATGCATCCTTTTCTACAGCCAGAGAAAACCGAAGCCTAATACGATATAGACCAACAGCGTTGCAGCAACAAATAGCAACACGGTTAGAGGCCGTAAGACACGCGCAAGCACAACTATTTCAGGCAGACTGAGTCCTGAAGCAGCAATCATAAAGGTCAGTACGATAGGCATAGAGGCTCCATGCTGAATAAGAGCAAAGCCGATCGGAATGAGTAAGAGAATATCCGCGTAGATGATGCTTCCAATCAACGCAGCCAGAATTATTCCTGCAAGCGTTCCCCATTGACCCAGATGAAGTACTATATTTGTTGGTACGAACATGTCGATCAGGATGCCGGCCAGTGTTGCCAGAGCAAGCCAGGGCAGAAATTTGCGCGTGAGTTGTCGACCGAGCAGAGCTGCCTTTTTGAGAGCGAGCCGTGTACTGCCCGGCACGGCATCCTCCTCCTCTAGCCAGAGATAATCGCGCAACACTCCATTCCGAGGCAGACGGCCAAAGATCCAACCTACCGTAGTAGCAGCAATGAGACAGGCAAAAGCATAGAACAGAGCGAGCCGCCAACCAAAGACAACGATGAGCAGAATAATCGCCCCAAAGTTGATGGTCGGCGAGGCCAGCAGGAATGAGATTGCTGGCCCGAGCGGTATCTCTACCTCTAACATGCCCAGGAATAGTGGCACGGCGGTACAGGTACAGAATGGGGTTGCCGCCCCTAACAATGCTGCAATGACATTGCCGGAGAGGTTCGGAAAGTGGACAAAAATCTTCTGTAAACGAGTGAATGATACTTTCTGCTTGACAAAAAATGCCAGCGTTGTCGTGCTGAATAGCAACACACCGATGAAGATCAGTAATGCTGGAAAGAAGAGCAATCCCCGCCACGGTAAAGCAGATGCTAAGAAGCTCATGTTGCCTCCCTTTTTATACTTCGCCCGGTGACATATGTATCGTATCAGGAGTCTCCCGCTCACTATAATAGTTGTCGCTATTCTTCTCGGATAGAGCAAGCGTATCACGGAAGCGCGTTTTATGCATGTAACCTGGACGATGCAGCGTGTTATACGAACAGAACGGCATAATCTTCCCGTCGGGCAGCACATGATGGACGCAGCACTTCTTAGCCGAGCGCACATCGAAGTTCCAGGCATCCATGAAGGCAATGATGACGATGCGAAACATGTTTTCGTACAGTACGCTACCATGTTCTTGCTGCGTCAACGCCTGGGGAGCAACGGGAAGACAGCAGCTAAAGTCACGTAACGCATTCGTCGTACTCAATGGCATGGAAGCTGACCAGAGCCGCATCAGTGCCGAGCCAACAACATCCTTCATATCCTCGATTTTGAAGTTCACCTGGTTGCCAATCACATCCAGGTACGCCTTGACATCGATATAGCGTGGCAAAGGTTTGACCTTTTTCCCTTTCACATATGCATAAGTCATGCTGATGCAATCGCTATGGCAGGGCAGCGGCACAAAGTCCGAAGTGCGGAACATACCATCCGTCTGATCGTTGATAGCATGTATCACATCAGGAACTGTCGTACGCTCCATTGCATTGAAGTTATCGTGGCGACCAACGTTGGTCACAGGCTGGAAGGTGACTCCACGCACCATTTTCTCCGCGACTGCATACTTGACGATTGCGCCGATCTCATCCTCGTTGAGGCCATGTTTAATCGTTGCCGTCAGGTTGATCGGAATCTCATACTTTGTCAGGTTAGCGATGGCCTGTTGCTTGACCGCTCGTAGATCTAATCCGCGCAACTCTTCGTAGGTGCTTTGCCGAAAGCCATCGAACTGCAGATAGACCTCGAAGTTGCCCTTAAAAGCACTCAGCTTGCGCACAAAGTCCTCGTCGCGGGCAATGCGAACTCCATTCGTATTGATCATCATTGCCTTGATGCGTTTGCGCTTCGCCATCTCCAATATCTCGAACAACTGAGGGTGAAGTGTTGGTTCGCCGCCGCTAAACTGCACCACATCCGCGTATCCCTCATTCTCCACAACGGTATCAAGCATACGTTCCACTTCGTCGAGCGGAGAGAAGCGTCCAACATCGGAATTCGCAAAGCAAGTGGGACAACGTAGATTACATGCCTCCGTAATTTCGACGAGTGCCAGGCATGTGTGCTGCTCATGGTCGGTGCACAGCCCACAATCAAGGGGACAGCCCTGCTCAACACGCGTCTGAAAATGGCGGGGCAGTGTGCCCGGCTTATTGTACTGACTCTGACTCAGGTAGTATGCAATGTCAGAAGAAATGAGTGTACGCATCGCGCCATGCTCGGGGCACGTCTTGAGCATATAGACCTTCTCATTCTGCAAAATGATCTTGGCCTGAATAACTTTCAAACAGTGTGGGCAGAGGCTATTGGTAAAGTTATGATAGATATAAGGTCGATCATGGCGCACCATCAGTGGATCTTCCGTTCCTGGGACAGGCATAGCCTCCACTGGAGTAATCTCTTGAGCAGGTTGATCTTTGTGACCGGATTTACGGTTGCGCATAATGTTACGCTCCTTATGGGTGTGAAGTAAATCCCGCGAGTAGAACTGCACAGGCAACAACGGCAATAATGGGAATAGTGCAGACCATTGTTAACAGGCCATAACCTAGATAGCGTACATCTCTAACTATCAAACAAACGATAGCCGCGATGAGTAGGACGCAGTAGAGGAGCAGGGTGATGATAAGGAGTATTCCTCCCGCTCCGCTGCTGAGCGATCCAACGGTAATGAGTGCCAGCACCAGCGGAATAGATCCAAGGCCGATGCCGAGCCAGAATTGACCTGCACGTGATGGTTGCGGAGGTAGTGGTTGCATTTCATTCTGCATACTAGTAATTCCTGCGTCTTCCTTTTTTCTCTAAACGGGTCTGGTTGCCCGCCCATCAGGTATAGTCCTCGTCACTCTGCTCTCACAGTATGATCTCCACAGGCTATAACTAAAGCCAACAATGGTTGGTACATAGAGCACCTGCACCAATGTAAGGCCCAGCAAGACACGGGGATCGGCGCGGGTAAAATCGACCAGGAAACGGAAGGAACAGTAACCAACCACATAGAGCTTGAAGAGATCACCTGAACGTGGCATCTTATTCCGTAAGCGCAGAATAATAGCAAACAAAACCAGGTCGAGGACCATTTCATAGAAGGCTGAGGGCTGACGGCGCACACCATGTTGCATAATCGCCCAGGGGAGAGTGCTGGGAAGCCCAAAGGGATCACCACCCAACAGATTGCCCAATCGCCCAATTGCCTGAGCCAGCGGAAGAGCCAGTGCAAAAACATCGCCGGTTGGATAGTTGATATGATTAAAGCGTTTGACCAGCAACACACCCAGATAGCCGCCAAAAAAGCTCCCGTCCAGGCCTGGCCGCTATACCACAGATAGGGAAGATCTTTGATAAAGGTAGTGGGACCGAGGAAAATCAGCATACTTGCCTTCGCTCCGATAAGCCCACCTGCTAATGCGCCCAGAGCCACACGCAAGATCGCTTCGGTTGCCCGATGCTGACGCTTCGCCTCGTAATAGGTCACCAGACCACCAACGATGTATGCACAGAGAAATAGC
The DNA here is from genome assembly GCA_963731415.1 of uncultured Chloroflexia bacterium. Lineage (GTDB taxonomy): Bacteria > Chloroflexota > Ktedonobacteria > Ktedonobacterales > Ktedonobacteraceae > JACDAE01. The sequence goes on along the minus strand of CAVSVN010000001.1, from coordinate 408,367 downwards.
AATGAATATGTAGAGATTGCAAACGGTCCTAGATGTAACCACGGATACATAAACACCTCCCTCACAATGCCCAGGTGAAAGACTTGATCACCTATACCTCAAGTATACATGGGGCAATATCAGGTAAACAGTGTCAAATGACCCATAATCAGCTAAGCCGATTTTGAAAAGAATGTGCCACTCCTTGACATTCTTTCATAGAGCTAACAAAGAGCTTTTGCGGTAGATAGAGAGACGATCGAGGAGATTTTCTCCCGCATACCCTGTCGTAACATATGCTTGCGGATGATGCTCATAAAGCATCTGAAGATAGTCGATTATCTCTTGCGCGATGTTCTTAACTTGTAGCCAATCCAAATGGTATTCGAATGATGATTGAAGAGAATGGTTGAAGCGATGATAGCTATTTTGTAGAATTAAAGCGGTATCAATGCAAGAGACGTGTACATAGGAACCATCGCAGCCAAAGACTCCGCACCCACAAGTCAAAAATTGCACGATTTTTTGGGAGGGCGATGGGTTTGCTTGTGGCAACGGATTGCCGGGGAAAATGGGCTTGTTCGCTCCACTTACCGTGCCCCTACAATGTTTCATCGCATACTTTGCTGCTAAGTACCCGTCACACCATTGTAGGGGCACGGTAAGTGGAGCGAACAAGCCCGTGTGCTTTTCCGTGTGCTTTTCAAACTACGTGTGACTTTCCACAGATGTACCTACAAGCTGCTTCCTCACTGCCGTCACAAACTCGCTCGTACTCGCCATCCCTCCCTGGTCAATCGTCAGCACACTCCCCTCGCGATACACCAGCTCGATTGCACTCTCCAGATGCCGCGCCTGCTCACTATAGCCAAAATAGTCGAGCATCATCGCGCCAGACAACAACATAGCGGTGGGATTGATGGCATCCTTCCCCAGCAGATCCGGTGCGGAACCATGCACTGGCTCGAAGTAGGCATAGTTCTCACCATAACAGGCACTAGGGCAAAGGCCGAGGCCACCAATGGTGCCACTGGCAACATCGGCGAGGATATCACCATGCTCGTTATTGAGCACCACAACATCAAGCGTCTCGGGAACCGCAACCATGCGTCGCGCCATGTCGTCGATCAGGAACTCCTGATACGTCAGGCTCGCATGCCGACTTACCGCTTCCTTCACTAGAGTACGAAAACGGCCATCGGTACGCGGCTGAATTGAGTATTTCGCTCCGAGCGTTACGCGGCCAGGATACCCTGCCGCCTGACGCTCTAAAGCCAGTTCGCAGGCGGCATTCGCTACACGGTTCATCTGTTCGTCCGTGCTCACCTTGATGGCGTACGCTCCAACTTTATCAACGGGAGGAGCCTGCCACCAGGAAGTGCTACTGCTTAACGTGCTCAACTCTGCTATGTCACCCTCGCGCGGCGGATACATGCCCTCCAGATTGTCGCGCACGATGACATAATTGATGCGTTCGGGATTGCGCATAGGGCTTTGATACCCTGGATACCAGCGCACCGGGCGAATGTTGACATACGTCTCTTTCCCCCAGCGCAAGTACCACAGAATGGGACGGCTCGGTCCACCGCTCGCTCCGAAAAGCGTGCAATCGGCATTATCTATGGCCTCCCGCGCCTCTGCTGGAAAGGTTTCACCATAGAGTTTCTGCGCATTGCGGCCATAAGCTGGCTCGACAAAACGGAGAGCTGGCACCAGTTCGCGCAGAATCTCGACGGTCGGGCGCATCACTTCTGGAGCGGCATCGTCACCCGCAATCACGCAGACCAGCGGCGACGACTGGAGCTGCCTGCGCGTCATCGTAATGTCCCCTCTTTTTGGATGTAGTTAAGAATGCCACCGGCCTCTACGATACGCGCCACAAATGGATCTAACGGTTCGGACTGGAATGTCTGCTCGGTCGTAAGATTACGAATAATGCCCGTCGTCAGGTCTGCCTCTATCTGCTGACCGTCCTCGCTACCCAGCACCGCTTCCTCACAGACGAGCACAGGTAGACCGATATTCACGGCGTTGCGGTAGAAGATACGCGCAAAGCTGCGAGCAATGACTACATGAATACCATTTGCCAGAATTGCAGTTGGTGCATGCTCACGCGATGAGCCACAACCGAAGTTATGTCCAGCTAGAATGACATCCCCTGCCTGTACCTGCTGTGAAAATTCTGGTAGAACTTCGTAGAGACAATAATGTGCGAGTTGCGCACGATCGGTCGTTACATTATAGCGTCCCGGAATAATGATATCCGTGTTGATGTTATCGCCAAGTTTCCATATGCGTCCCATTTGTTTATTCCTTTTCTTTTCTATCGGGCCGATTTCGTGGGCGCGATAAATCGGGCCCGTACGGTGGGCGGCGTGAACGCGGCCCCTACAGGTATTCGCGGGGATCGGTGATGTGTCCGGTCAGCGCGGATGCGGCAACGGTTGCGGGGCTGCCAAGGTAGATTTCGGCGGTTGGATCACCCATGCGACCTGTGAAGTTGCGGTTCATGGTGGTCAACGCACGCTCACCGGGAGCGAGGACGCCGAAATGCCGTCCGATGCAGGGGCCGCAACCGGGCGTGCCGACCGACGCTCCCGCTTCAGCAAAGATCTCTAGATAACCGAGACGCATAGCCTCAAGGTATACTTCGCGCGAGGCTGGAATGACCACCATACGTATGCTTGGATGGATGGTTTTGCCGCGTAAGATGTTGGCGGCAATGGCGAGATCGTCCAGGCGACCATTCGTACAGGTGCCCAGGAAGACCTGGTCGATCTGCACATCTTCAACCTGTCCAACCGAGACGACGTTATTTACATCAGGTGGGCAGGCGACCTGTGGTGCAAGCCTGGATACGTCGATCTCTACGACGCGCTCATAGTTTGGATTGTGCGCGGCCAACATGGGATACTCGCGCTCGGTACGGCCATGTAACCATGCTCGTGTCGTTTCATCGGGTGCAATGAGACCTGCTTTGCCACCCATTTCGATAGCCATATTCGCGAAGGTCATGCGCTCACTGATCGAGAAACGCTCCACCAGATCGCCGCTATACTCAAGAGCGCGGTAGTTTGCTCCGTCGACGCCGATCTGACGCACCATTTCCAGCGAGACATCTTTAGCATACACGCCAGGAGCCAGTTCACCCATCAGGCGCACATTGATTGTTGTGGGAACACGGAACCAGCTGCGCCCGGTTGCATAGGCCACTCCGATATCGGTTGAACCCATGCCTGTACCAAAGGCTCCAAAGGCTCCATAGGTGCAGCTATGACTATCGGCACCCACGATGATGTCGCCAGGGACAATAAAGCCCATCTCCGGCATTACCTGGTGGCAGATGCCCTGCTGCAAAATCGGTACGTCCTGCTCCTTTGCAAACGTACGGATATCGCGATGCAGCGTCGCCGCCTGAATGGTCGATGCTGGAATAATATGATCGAACATAATGTGTGAGCGCTTCGAGTCAAATACGCGTCCACCTGTCAATGGTGCCAGTTTGCGGAAAGCCTGCATTGCCAGAGGCGTCGTCGTATCATGGCTCATCACATGGTCAACATCTACTACGACGGTCTCGCCCTGCTCTACGCGGCGGCCCAGTTTGTAGCTAAAAATCTCCTCAGCTAACGTTCCCATACTAAATTTCCTCTCTCCTGGTACCAGGTATGAATAAACGTATCAACTTCTTCAAGGCTCAATGAACCGTGCTCTGCTCGCTCTTTTAGCGACTGCGTAAGTTGCATAATCTCGCTGCTATCAAGCTGCAATCCCAGTTGGGCCGCACGATATCCGACCGCGTAACGTCCCGTATAGCGGGAAGCCAATGTCGACATGGCGCGTCAGCCCGAAATCGCTGGGATTGAGCACCTCGTAGGCGCGTGGATTCTGCAATATAGCTTTTGTATGAACACCTGCTCTATGCGTGAATGCATTAGGAGCAGTGATTGGGGTATTAAAAGGAATAGTAAGATTCAGACCATTCGCCACAAATTGATCGAGCGTGATCAGTTGGGTCAGATCGCAACCCGTCAATAGTTCAGGATAATGAATATAGAGTTGGGCGATAAGGCCGCTCAACGAGGTAATGCCGTTGCGCTCACCAATTCCCAGCACGGTAACATCCAGGCAATCCGCGCCACCTTCCAGCGCTGAGACGGCATTAGCAATGGCGCAACCCGTATCATTATGACCATGAAACTCAATTCCTACTTGTGGATAGCGGTCGGCACACAGGCGAATAATATTCTCAACCTGGCGTGGTCTGGCGATGCCCACGGTATCAGGCAGGCCAATGCGCTCCACGCCTGCTTCGACAACGGCGTCAAAGACGGTCAGGAGATCGGTCAGATCGCTACGAAAGGCATCCTCAGCCGAGAAACGTACATAGCGTCCGGCTGCACGAATACGTCGAATCAGTGGTACCGCATCAGCGATCATCTGGTCGATATGGCGACCATGGCTGAATGAACGTAACTCGCTTGAGGTGCCATAAAAGAGGTTGATGCCATAGACAGGCGTGTCCAATGCGGCCTGCACATCGGCCTCAACACAGCGCACATGGGCGACAATATGTGCGCGTAAATCAAGATCGCACAGCGCCTGGACCGCGTTATGCGTCTCAGGCGATGCAATCGGCGAAGGAACTTCAATAAAGCTGACGCCAACTGCATCCAGTAGACGCGCGATATTCAGACGTTGTTCCAGGCTAAAAAAGGCTCCGACGAACTGCTCCCCTTCGCGCAGCGTTGAGTCGAGGATGGCAAGCGTTCTCATAATACGATCTCTCTCCCTGTTGTATTTTCTCCGTCCTGTCGGGGAAACTGGGTAGGGGCGTCACCTTGCGTGCGCCCGGTTCCCGCTGGACATTGCTCATCTGGCATTGGGCGCACGCAAGGTGACGCCCCTACCCAGTTTCGATCGTTTTCCCCTGCAAGGATACTGAATTTATTAAATCGGCGTTTTTAAAACTATGGTGAACACATCAATTGCATGATTGTACTCAGCGATACGAATATGCTCCTGCGGCGTGTGATCGAGGCTTGAGTCTCCCGGACCATAGGCAACGATGTTTTGTCCCCAGGTCGGGCCAACCACGTTCATATCCGATGTTCCCGTCTTATACTTAAAGGTAGGCTGTACCCCTGTAGCACGCAAGGCTGTATTAAAGGCACGAGCAAGCGGAATGGTACGATTGGTCTGGAAGGCTACTTCCTCACCAGAAAAGCTGATCTGTACATCATTTTCACTCGCCCATTGCTCTAATTGCGCGCGTAGACCTGGAATATCGTAGTCGGGCGGCAAACGATACCCAATCATCAAGTGCGTGCGATCTTCCAGGCCATCATGCTCACTATTGATGGCTACGTAGCGAAGGCTGTAAGGCTGCAAAAGCGGAACCGGGAGGTGCTGACTGCTGATTCCACTCTTCTGCATGACGACGCACACGCTCCCAGAATGCTGTCGCCGCCTCGCTGCTGCTCTGTGCAGGACCAGCGCTGTGGCTGGATGAGCGCGTTACGGTGCCATGTACCAGCAGGCGTCCTTTATAGCCAATGGTTACGGCCTCGCTTCCGCTGGGTTCGCCGATGATGCAGGCGCTGGGATGATAGCGATTCACCACCGCACGCGCTCCCCGTGAGGTCGCCGACTCTTCCTCAACCGCTCCGACAATGACGATTGGACGCTGCACAGTATTCTGGAGACGAGCAGTTGCACAGACAAATGCTGCCAGAGGTCCTTTGGCATCAACTGCGCCACGTCCATACAGCCGACCATCTTCAATCCTGAATCGGAACCTCTCCACGCACCGTGTCCATATGGCCCAGAAGCACTATCGGCTCCTGATCGGCCTCTTCCGGTCGATGAGTACTTGCTATAAAGTTTCCTGCGTCATCAACATAGGCATGTAATCCTCTCTGTCGCGCCTGTTCAGCGAGGAAATGAGCCAGCGTCCCTTCCTCACCAGAATAACTGGGGATACGCAGCATATTCACAAGGAGAGCAACATCAGGATTGTCACCCATCGCCGCGCCTATGTGGGGAACGTGGGGCTATCGGCTATATCAGGCGATAAATCGCCGGACGCGATAAATCGGGTCCCTACGGTGGCGGGTGATGGTTCCGTTAAGGCATTGACGGTGGCGGAATGGTCCGTTACGGCATTGTTTGAGGACACCGATGCCGTTGGGGTGCCGGTCGCGGGCATCGGTGCCAGAGAGGTGATGTTTGCGGATGATGGCTGATTGCGTGCGGGTCGCCTTGCACCTTGCGGCACAACACGCAAAACCTCTTCTAACACAACCAGCACGCGATCAATCTGCTCCTCGCTAATGACCAGGGGCGGCAACAAGCGCAACACGTTGGGACCAGCCGGAAGAGCGAGAATACCGCGTTCACATAATGTCTCAAGATAAGGCTGCACACGCTGCTTGAGTTCGATACCGATCATCAGGCCACGTCCACGGATCTCGCGCACGATGGGAAATTGCAATGCTTGCAGGCGCTCCCTCAAATATGCACCCAGCCTGTTGGCTCGCTCTGGCAGTTCCTCGCGCTCGATAATGTCAAGTGTGGCAAGAGCGGCGGCACAGGAAAGCGGATTGCCGCCAAACGTGGTGCCATGTACGCCTTTCGTGATACGTCCACTCTCCATCACACGCTCTCCCAGGCAGATCGCTCCCATTGGAACGCCGCCCGCCAGCGATTTCGCCAGGCAGAGGATATCGGGCTGCACATCATAATGATTGCAGGCAAAAAGTTCTCCTGTACGACCAAAGCCTGTCTGCACCTCGTCGATAATCAGGAGAGCGCCACGTTCACGACATAAGCGTGCCACTCCATGCACATACTCTTCTGTCGCCACATGCACGCCACCTTCGCCCTGCACCAGTTCGATAATTACTGCCGCAGTTTCTTCGTTAATCGCAGCTTCTGCGGCAGCCAGATCGTTATAGCGCATATGGGTGACACCAGGAATAAGCGGCGCAAAGGGTTCGCGATAATGCGGCTCCCATGTTGCCGATAGCGCTCCCATGCTGCGACCATGGAAGCTGCGTAGTGTGGCGATAATACCTGTACGTCCAGTAACCAGACGTGCAAACTTGAATGCGCCCTCAACCGCTTCAGTTCCACTGTTACATAGAAAGATGTGCTCTAATCCCTCTGGCGTGAGATGTGCCAATCTCTCAAGCAAGCGTGCACGTACATCGTTGTAGACAATTTCGGGGCAGGTGATTAAGCGTTGCGCCTGCTCAGCAAGGGCTGCGGCGATCTCTGGTCGGCCATGTCCTATGTTAGCTACGCCATGACCGGCCATGCAATCGATATATTCGCGCCCCTCGGCATCCCATAGTAACGCGCCACTACCACGCACAATGACGACTGGACGTTTGCCGTAGACGCCGCTGGTGTACGTATTCTCTCGATCTATTGTCGTTGTCATTGTTGTTGTCATCAGAGCGTCCTTCCTGCCATCACCGGTACCGATGCCTCAATCGTCGTGCCTCACCATTTAGAACTTCTTGTAGCGAAGCATTGCCGATGCAGACGCGCGGCACGCCACCGCGCAGAGCTTCCTGTGCTCCCAGCAACTTCTTGCGCATCCGTCCCTGCGCATATTGCATATATTCGTCCAGACGATGGGCGGAGAAACCAGAGATCAGTGTGTTTTGATCGGATGGATCAGTCAGCAAGCCAGGCACATTGGTGAGAATTGCCAGCGCATCGGCATGCAGCGAGGCCGCAATAGCGGCAGCAGCTCGATCACCATCGACATTCAGGCGCTCACCTTCATAGCTCAATGCCAGGGGAGCAATCACGGGAGTAAGACCGATAGAGAGCAGTTGTTTGAGCAATGCGCCGTTCACCTGCTCAATCTGTCCGGTGTAGTCATCGCGCAAAATCTGGACGCGCCCACCGGCAGTTGAGAACGCACAACGGCCTTACGCCTGGCAACGAGCAAACGGCCATCGACGCCCGCCAGTCCCAACGCATTGACGCCTTGTTGCTGCAGGAGCGCTACCAACTCGGTATTGATCTGTCCCGCAACGGCCATAGCGAAGATGCGCAACGTCTCAGCATCGGTATAGCGGCTGGTCATGCCGCTGGGCGAGGTAATCATTCGCGCCTCGTGGCCCAGTTGCTGCGAGAGCGTATTGGTGAGGTCAGAACCGCCATGTACCAGGACGACCTGCAAACCATCGGCTACACAACGGGCAACATCAGCTACGATATTTTGTGTCGCAACGCCGGATGCTCCACCAATTTTGATCACTGCAAGCTTCATAGCACTATTCCTTTCGTCGTTTTGTATATTCAGCATGGGCGCGATATCGACATGGGCGCGATAAATCGTGGCCCCTACGATGGGCGGCGTACCAACGCGGCCCAGTACGCATATGCAGTTAAAAAATCTAAACGGGATGCAGGCCGGGAAAGGTCAACCCAGTTGTTTCGTCCCAACCGCACATGGCGTTGAATGCCTGCACTGCATTTCCTGCCGCACCCTTCATCAGATTGTCCAGGGCAGAGATTACAACTACGCGCTGCTGCTCTGGCTCGTATTCAAAGCCGATATCGCAGTAGTTGCTGCCTGCCAGAATCTTTGGCTCGGGATAGCGATAGACACCGCTGCGCTCTTTGACGAGGCGAATGAAAGGCTCACGCCCGTAAGCTTCGCGATAGATGCGCCATAACGCTCGCTCGTCCAGCAGTTCTTTGACAAACACATGTGCCGTGACCAGGACGCCGCGTACCAGTTCAACCGAGGTAGCGGAGAAAGCGATGATCTGATCCAGCTGCTCACCGGACTCTTTTCCTGAGACCTGGCCCAGTTCCTGCAACAGTTCGGCTGTATGCCGATGCCCGGTCGGTTGGAATGAACGAACTGCGCCGCTTCTATCAGGATGGTGGCTGCTTGCCCCTGGCGTTGCGCCGCTGGCGGAGGAACCGACCTTGGCATCAACGACTAAGGGAATAGCTGTATCGACCACGCCTGCACGATAGAGGGGGGCCAACCCTAGAATGGCGGCGGTGGCCATACAGCCTGTTCCACTGACAAGTGTCGCTTCGGATAGCTCTGCGCGATGTAGTTCAGGCATTCCGTAAACTGCCTTCGACAGAAGGTCGGGCGCGTTATGCGTCTCACCGTACCAGTCTTCATACAGTTCGGCGGAGCGCAACCTGAAATCGCCAGCCAGGTCGATGACGCGTGGTGCAAGGCTGCGATAGCGCTCAATCGACTCGGACGAGACGCCATGAGGCAGGCAGAGAAACAACACATCGCATGATGTCAGATCGTCGGGATGGCAGAAACGGATGCTTGTAAGCTTGCGTAAATTTGGATGTGCGCTATGCAGATACTGTCCAGCTCGACTGCCCGATGCTACCTGCGCCAGCTCAACTTCTGGATGGAACAGCAGGAGCCGCACCAGTTCGCCGCCGGTATAGCCAGAGCCACCAACGATTGAGACTCGTAATTGACTCATCGCAGTACCTCCTCTCGTACATTGCTCAGCACATAATTCAGCATCTCATTGGGAATATCGACGCCCGTGGGAGCGATACTGTTGCGAAATTCCATCGTGGCGTTGATCTCATTGACCAGCAGGCCCTGCTCTGGATCTTCCAGCAGATCGATGGCGAGAATGCCGCCTCCAACCGCTTGAGCTGCTCTCATGCAGATCTCGTTGCAGTTCAGAAGTAACGGGACAGTTGCTTGTGACTGCGCCACGGGCGGTATTGGTAACCCAATGTTCGCTGGTACGATAGATGGCACAGATGGTGCGGTCGCCGACGACGAAGGCGCGAATGTCACGCTGCGGCTTGCTGACGTACTCTTGAATATAATGGATATGATGTTGATAGGAACCTAGCGTCTCCTGGTGTTCCAGCACAGCTTCGGCGGCATCGCGATCATTGACGCGTGCCAGCAATCTGCCCCACGAGCCTGTGATCGGTTTGAGCACCGCCGGATAGCCCAGTTCCTCAATGCCCTGCACGGCGGTATCGGCGGCAAAGGCAAGCCTTGTACGTGGAACCGGCAACATGAGCACGTAGCAGCGCCAGAGTGGTGAGCAGTTTATCGTTGCAGATTGCCGTTACCGCAGCCGAGTTATAGACGGGAATGCCCCAGTGCTCGAGCACGTAGGTAACGGCCAGCGCACGTGCCTGGCTCAGGCTGCGACACAGAACAGCATCGTATTGACGCCACTGCTCGCCCATCTTCTCCAGATCGAGCAAGCAGTTCGCCATCGTCGATAATATCGAAGGCGATGTCACGCTGCCGTAATGCTTCGATCAATAATTTCTCTTCTACGCGTATGCGTGATGCAAGAATAGCCAGGCGCATTGAGTCATTCCCTCTCTTTGTACTCGCCTACTCGCCCCAGTCTTCGGCGACTTCTGGTGCCAGTGCCACTTCTGGCTGTTCCACGTTCAATACTTCAAGTTCCGCATTGCAGTCGGGGCAATAGACGACCTCGCCTACCATCAGACCTTGCAACGATACCTCGGCGTCGCATTCCGGGCAATGGGCCGCGTTCTGTACAACCATGTCGTTCCTCCTTATGATTTATCGCATCCACAATTCGTTTTGACTTATCCCACCCACAATCCATGCCAGGGTAGGGACCCGATTTATCGCGTCCGTCCGCCTGCCCCATTTATGGGGGAACCGCGCAATCACCTGCTTCAATATGACAGCCCAGGATCCGTCGATGCCAAACAAAAACGCCCTTCATCCTCCACATTGGGGAAGGACGAAGAGCGTATAGCTCTCGTGGTACCACCTTCATTCGTCGCTGCCTCTCAGCAGCAACCTCGTTGAGTTGCGTAATCTGACGATTACGACTCGACACATCTTTTAACGGAGTTTACCCGGCAAGGTCTACTTTCGACGGCACGCATCGGGTTGTGGGCCGACACGGGCTTATAAATGGCACCCCTACACCATGCGTAAAGGCAGTGATTTATGTTGCGTCGATTTCTTCTTGCAGCATCAGGGTCTTTTTCGCGGCCTGTTTCATACGGGCTTTCCACCGATCGCCCGCTCTCTGGATGATACCGGAGCCGTTACTCGTCCCTTCAACGCTTTTGTGTTATTCGCTTATGTATACTATGAACACATCAGTACGGATAGGATACAGGGCAAATAAAAACGCCCTCCATCCTCCGCTTGAGCGAAGGACGAGGAGCGGTTATATGTTAGACATATCTGGCTCTCGTGGTACCACCTTCATTCGTTGCTATCTCGCGATAGCAACCTCGTTGGGTACGTGCGACGTTATGTATGTATGGGTCGTCGCCGTTCCACGTATCCGATTACGGGGATTACCGACAAGGTCTACTTTCGACGGACATAAATTTACGTTCGCGTGATTTCTTCTTGCAGCATCGGGGTCTTTTTCGCAGGATGTTTGCTATGGGCTTTCCACCAGTGGCCCACTCTCTGGATGCAACGGAACCTGTTACTCGTCCCTTCAACGCTTTGTGTTATTCAGTTGTTTTTTGTACTGTGTAAAAAATACCATCTAATCAGGGGTATGTCAATGGTGTATTCTTACAGGGTGTGGGTGTGAGAATGTAACATATGTACAGGGTACAAGAAATGCTTATGATTGTCGCTTGGCGCGGATGGCTGCGGCGCGTGCTTGTAGTTGTGCAGCTTCGTCTGGTCGTTGCATTTGCTCCAGGAGACTGGCATAGTGTTCTAAGATAGCAACAATCCAGGGATGATTTTCTGGAAGTGCCTTCTCATAAATCACTAGAGCTCGCTTATAGAGCAATTCCGCCTCTTCATTACGACCTTGCTCTTGATAGAGATAGGCCAGACTATAAAGGGTACTAGCAGTGGAAGGATGTTCGGACCCCTGCGTCTTCTCACTGATTGCCAACGCTCGCTCATACAATCGCTCCGCCTCCTCATACCTTCCCTGAGCTTGATAAAGCAGAGCCAGATTGTTGAGATTACTCGCTGTCCAAGGATGCTCGCCTCCCAACGTCTTCTCATAGATCGCCAACACCCGCTCATACAACGGCTCCGCCTTCTCATACCTTCCTTGAGCTCGATAGAGCTCCGCCAGATTGTTGAGTCTGTCCCTGTTGTGGGATGCTCGGCCTCCCTGCGTCTTCTCACTGATTGCCAATGCTCGCTCATACAATGGCTCCGCTTCCTCATACCTTCCCTGATCTCGATAGAGTCCCGCCAGATTGTTGAGGCTGGTCCCGTGAGGGATGCTCGGCTCCCTGCGTCTTCTCACTGATCGGCAATGCTCGCTCATACAACGGCTCCGCCTCCTCATACCTTCCCTGAGCTCGATAGAGTCCCGCCAGATTGTTGAGGCTGGTCCCGTGTGAGGGATGCTTGGCTCCCTGCGTCTTCTCACTGATGGCAACGCTCGCTCATACAATGGCTCTGCCTCCTCATACCTTCCCTGAGCTCGATAGAGATTCGCCAGATTGTTGAGTCTTTCTCCCGTCTCAGGATGCTCGGCCTCCCTGCGTCTTCTCACTGATCTCTAGTGATTGCACGACAGAGTGGTTCAGCTTCAGTGTAGCGTCCCTGATCCTGCAGATACCATCCCGCTCGATATAGCAATGAAGAGGCTGCTTCTGTCTGAATACCATATTGGTTGATGTGATCGAAGCAGGCAAAGACCTGGGGCAGATAGCGCTGACACTGCTCCCAGGTCTCAAAGGCAACATCGGGAAAAGCAGCATCGACCACACGTACTACTTGCTCGGCCCATTGCTGCTGTGTGGGTATGTCCAGGCGGTCTCTGATCACTACCTGGACTAAACGGTGGATCGCAAGGCTGTTACTATCAACAAGCCGCCGGATCAGGGAGAAGGAGAGCAACACATCGATGGCCCCGTTGAAGAGGAAACCATCTTCCACCAGCGGTTGCAATACTGGCCCCAATTCTGAGGCACCCGCTTGCAAAAGATCTTCGGGGATCGCATCCGGGTCCAGAAAAGCACATAGGGACAATAGCTCGGCTGCTACCGGGTTACGCTGCTCTACCTGCTCAATGGCAAGACCCCAGGTTACAGCAACCGTTGTGGGGTAATCCGAAGGAAGCCGTCGCTTCCACTTGAGAAGGTCGGCACGATGCTGCTGATAGAGTTTCAGATAGCGCACAAGCCCACACTGCATTTGTTGAATATAAGCCGCAGCTTGATCGATAGCTAGCGGAATCCCTCCCAGAGCGGTCACGATACTTCTAGCTGCGTCTTGTTCTTCCTGTGAAACCCGTTGCAATGATGTTTCAGGCTGTTGTCCACGAGTACGACGCAATAGAAGATCGATCCCCTCTTGCATGTCCAGTTGCTCAACCGCGATCCCTCGTGCGATCCCCTCGACCGCTGGATCGCGGGTAGTGAGCAGAATGTGGCCGTTCTCTCCCTCAGGTAAATATTCGGGAATGATCGCCAGATCATCGGCATTATCCAGAATAAGCAACCAGTCCTTCTGTCGGCTCAGCCACTGCTTCACTACATGGAGGATATGAATCTGGTCCCGATCGTCCTTCACATCAAGCTGCACCAGTTCGGCGATGCTTACGTAGTCGGAGGAGAGCGTATCTACTGCGGCGGCTCGGACCCAGAAGATGGCCTGATAGTGCTGCTGGTAGCGATAGGCATACTCAACTGCTGTTTGCGTTTTGCCGATGCCTCCTAAGCCATGAATTGCCAGTGTTTGAGTGAGGGCTACGGCTTTTGTGCCGCAGAGCTGCTCATGGACATCCTGAAGTAACTGTTCGCGCCCGGTGAAGTAGGGATTGCGGCGATAGGGCACATTCGAGATCAGCGGCCAGGAGGAGCCAGGAAAGGCGGGAGATGGCGTTGCGGAGATGATGATGTAGCACCGGGAAAGTGGGGGAGGAGATGAAGGAATGGCACGAGAACGGCGAATACCTGCCAGCAATTTATTTTTAGCTTCCAGTTCGTTAAGTCTGACCAGGTCGATGTAGACGATCTGCTTGAGGAGTCCTTCCAGTTCACACTCACGAACACGGACGGGCAGGAGCTTGCCATGTTTTCCTGTCGGGTCTCCTGCAAAGGCTGCCGCCCATTCGGGCTGTGTAAAGAGGGAGGTCAGATAGTCGGGAGAGAGCACAGCGATGGTCCGTTTCGCCTGCTTTGTCGCTTCATCCATTTGCAGCACGAAGTTGCCGCCTGCGAGAAAATCCCAGGCTTGCAAGATGGTGGTATAGCCTGCGGCTTCTAGTTGCCAGGCGATCCACTCGGCCCAGTCGCGATCAGCTTTGTTGTAGCTGATGAAAAAGTCTTTGTTGCCATCCGCTACCATCGGATCTTCGTCCTCTCCTTTATATAGGAAGGGTAATACACAGGTACAATGGAAAATTGCATTCTTGCTCGGCTGATATGCAGTATAGCTGAAGAACGGGCATGTGGCAAGAGAGGGTTGACGTGGGATCTCCATCCTTCAAGAGGGAAATTGGTCAAAATTGGGTAGCAGGCGTGTCCTTGCGACACCGACTCCAACAAATGATTGGATGTCCTCAAAAGTGCGCGATGCATTACTGAAATACGCCAAACGCCGTAGTGCTCTGTCAAACGTCATCGCACAGCTTCCTGGTAAGCGAGGAGTAGGGAAGACATTTATTATTCCGTGCAAAATTTGAAAATTTGCAATTAATGCACGGAATAATAAACGTCTTCCCTATCGACACGTTCAAGAACCCATGCAATGATGTTTGACAAAGCAGTAGGAACCCGGTTCATGGTCTTTAAAAAATTGATCCGGGTATTCTGTTTGCTCGATCAAAGAGGATGTGTGTAGGGAAGACATTTATTATTCTGTGCCAGACTATTTGTAAGGGAACACGGAATAATAAATGTTTTCCCTACATTGGTCATCTTCTGGTATCGAAAAATGGATATCTAGGGTAATTTTTTAAAGAGCATGAATCGGGTCTCTACAGTGTTACATGTTTTTCATGCATTGGCACCATGGTCTCGCTGTATTTTTTCGAATAGGTTGGAGTCAATGTCGCAAGGGAATGCCTCTACTTTCTCTCGAAAAACGGAGACCCAAAAGATTCTTTAAATAGGTACTTGACTCTCCCGTTACTGGAGCCTGTATAGTAGAGACAAGAAAGCTTTCTGGACAAAACGAGAAACGTAAAACCGACGCGCGGAGGAAGACAGATGCTTACTATCGGCGACTTTTCTAAACTTAGTCGCGTACCCGTGAAAACGTTGCGTTACTATGACGAGATCGGCCTCTTCAAGCCGCTCGACGTGGATCGCTTCACTGGCTATCGTCACTATTCAGCCAGCCAGCTCATCCGGCTGAACCGCATACTGGTCATGAAAGATATGGGCCTGTCACTGGAGCAGATCGCATTGTTACTTGATAAGGATCTGACTCCAGACCAGATACGGGGGATGCTGCGACTAAAGCAGGCCGAACTGCAGCAGCAACTCGTGGAAGGCCAGGCTCGACTGGTACGGATAGAAGCATGGCTACAAGCATTTGAACAGGAGGTTACTATGCCAACATATGATGTAGTTCTCAAGAAGGTTGCACCACTCAAGGTTGCTCAGATACGCGGCGTCGCTCCAAGCATGGAGGTGATAGGACCCACGCTTGATCGTCTCTTCGACCAGGTGATGGGATATATCAATCAACAGGGAGCGACCTGCACTGGACCTGCTACCACGCTCTACTATGACAGTGAGTTCAACGAACGCAACATCAGCGTTGGAGCCTGTATGCCCTTTACAGGTTCGATCAACGCTAGCGAGCAAGTGAAAGTAGATGAATTGCCAGCCGTCGAGACGATGGCCTCAGTCATTCATCATGGTAGTTTCAGCACAATGAACCAGGCCTACAACGCGATTCTCAAATGGATTGAAACGAGTGGTTACCATATCAGTGGTCCCAATCGCGAACTCAATCTTGAATATGAGCGTGGTGGCGACCAGGCGAAGTTCGTTACAGAGATACAGTTCCCGGTCGAGAAGCATTAGCTTTGATCCATTGTTCTGATCGCCTTGATTTGACGGCTACCAATGGTGTAGGAGCGCAATTCATAAGCCCACACGCTCGCCATCCAACCCGCCCAATCAAGGCGGTCAGCCCCCTATTATGGATCAACTCTCTCTCCCCGACAGTTGGGCTGCACGGGCTTATTCCGCTCCGCTCCATCGCGCCCCTACTTTGATATGCACGAGCGGCAAAAGAGGAGGAACCGTACTGTAGGGGCGCGATGGAGCGGAGCGGAATAAGCCCGTGCGCTCGACGATCATCCGTTCTCGCCTCTGAATTCCTTCCTGGCACCCCTAGAACACAATCTCTGCCGGGGAGAGAGTGGATCAACTACCATAATCCAAGAAGGAGCCATGCTACGAGAGCAGCAACGGGTATCCATACGCCTAGAATGACACCGATCAGCGCAACCTGTCTCCATGAACGACGCTCAATGCGATCATAGAGTAGCGGGAGAGCGGCGACAACCAATCCTTCAAACAGCAAGACATAGATCGGAGTATGCCCAATCATTAGATGCACAGGTTTGTAGCGCCACCATCCACCGTAGTATGCCATCTCTTCAAAGAGAGGAATTTGAATTGCACCGAGGATGGCACTTAAAAGCGAGGCTCTGCGCCATCCCAGAAGTGCTCGTAGCCTCCAGGTTATGTAGCCGAGGTGAGTTAGTATTACCATCCAGGAGAGTGGCATATATAAAGGTGAAGTCCAGAGTGTCAACTTCCCCCACAGGATAGATCAAAGAGTGCGCAACATATTGACCAGAGGCATCGGTAAATAGTTCGCACAGGCCCGCAATGAAGCCCGCTAATAACAATCTTGCAAGCAGAGGACGTATTCTTCGGGCCAGTAACCATACCAGTAGATAGAGGGACAAAAAGACCTCGATTGTTCCGATGTACCACCATTTTGTTGTGATAATGATCAGGGACAATACAAGGTCCGAGAGGATGCCTCCGCTGATTACAAGGTCAAGCCAGGTAATTTTGCGTGCTGAAGCCTTCTCTGCCAGATAGTGTTCCGCGCTATTGCTCGTAGATGCAGGAGGAGCTAGCTGTTTCAGGAATGATGGGTTTATTTGCATTATTGTATTTCCATATTACTTTCTCACGGGTTTATAAATGGCACCCCTACTGCTTTGTCAAACATCATTGCATGGGTTCTTGAACGTGTCGGTAGGGAAGACATTTATTATTCCGTGCATCAATTGCCAACTTTGCATTTTTTTGATGCACGAAATAATAAATGTCTTCCCTACTCCCTCGCTTACCAGGAAGCTGTGCGATGAAGCTTGACAGAGCACTACAGAGACTATTTGACGGCAACAAACAGGTAGCACGATGCTTCGACAAGTGAATGTGTTTAGAATATTTTTCCATATTGTATTCTTGAGTGTAGCATCCCTACACGCTCTTAGTCTAGATCGTCCTATTCCTTACTCTATCCAAATAGAAGAGAATCATTAACCTGGTGCAGAGATCAAACGTATCTAACATAAATAGAACAAATATAACTCTGTGGAGCAACAAGATGGCTGAGATAGATCCCACTGCGGAAGACCACGAGGACTATGAAGCAATTCCCGAAGAGGATGAGAACATCAGTATACGCAATGAGCAGAGCGCACGTTCATTCTTTGCGCTACTCAGCTTCTTTGTCTCCATCATCCTGCTGGCAGTCTTTCTCAATAACTCATTTGACGAAATTTCACGCCTGCTCGTACTCGCTGCGGTGCTCGCCTTTGCTATGTTTGGAGTGCTGCTACTGGACAAAAAACGTCATATAGGCCGTGGTAACGTTGCGCTACCCGATCCAGAAATATTAGAGGGAGAGGCAGTGGATGGGGAAACAATAGAGAAGGTAAGCGATCAGGATGAAAATGAGGAAGATGAAACCGATGAACTCAGATCATTTGAGCAACTTGTGCGAGAAGCATTAGACTCTATTCCAGAGGAGTTTCAGAAGCAGATGGCGAATCTGGTCGTGATCGTGGAGGATGAGCCAGATGTGGAAGTATCGAGTTCCCATGTGGAAGAGGGCGCTCTACTTCTGGGCCTGTACTCTGGAGTTCCACTTCCGGCCCAGGGAAGCAACCAGCAGATGTTGCCCGAACGCATTACGATCTACCAGCACAATATTGAGAAGATTTGCCATAACGATCCTGATCTCATCAAGGAGAGAGTGAAACAGACCGTACTGCACGAGGTTGCGCATCACTTTGGAATGGGACATGAGGAGATGCCGATCTGGCTACGGTAAGAGCCATGTTGACGACGCCAATATCGTTCAACTACCAAGAATGTCCTCCTCCTGTGTAGGAGCGTGAGCTGGCCTCATTGACTCCAACGAATGACAGCATTCCTAAAATGGAAGCCACGAATACAAGGTAATGCTTCCAATACCGTAGGAACCCGATTTATCGCGTCCAACGATTTATCGGCGTGTATATGAAAAATCGATCTTTACGCACAATTTATGACACGCCATGAATGGCGACGGACGCGATAAAATCGGGTCCCTAGAGGCTGTGTCATAAGGCCTGGGAAGCCATTTCACCTTCTTGAGCTTCTTACGGCTTCTGAAGCCATGTGAAGCGAACATTGGAGGGCGGCTCGTGGAGACTTATGACACAGCCTCTACTGCTGTGTCAAACATCATGGCACGGTTTCTTCGGATGGGAGCACGAGCTTATTTGGGGACACGGGCTTCTTCGCATGCGCTCAGTGCGCCCCTACATCCCTTCATCGTGACTCTGGCTCCTGCGGCCCGTTTTTCTGGTGTAGGGGCGCACTGAGCGCATGCGAAGAAGCCCGTGCGCTCCCCGTGCGCTCCCCCCACCAACGTATGCCCAACCAGTATCAGACCGTGCTAAGATTCGATTTATTTGAAACCCACCGGAGGTTGATCAGCCTTTCCTATATCTGGTTGGCTCTACTTTGTCGGTTACATTATACGTTTTAGGCTTCGTACTCTTTGCCTGAGTTGCTGTAGCGTGTACAGCAGGCGTCGGAGCGAGCGGAGCCGTACCTTTCCACGGGTTTATATGTTGAACATTCCATGGATTCACAGGTCCACTTATGGTAACCGGGCCGGAGCCACCTCCACTCGTTGGTGGTACCTTGGAGCCTGGAATATAGCTCTGTAGACGCTGGTAGATATATTGGCCAGTTGCAACTGTTGGTTTGCCCTGGTAATTGGAGATGAGCTGTGGGTACCCACAAACAGGCTTAGTGGAACCAGCGGGTTGTGCATACCATGCCCAGGCAACCCAACCAATTTTCAGCGAATCCAGGTAGTTGTACAACTGGCTGACATATGCAGTCTTACAGTCATACTCGCCACTCTCCGCCGAGATGACGGCATATGTCCTGCTGATAGCTCCGAAAGAGCTGTTCCAGGTAGCAGGCATTTTACTCGCATAGGGATAAGGATGCGTATCATACACAATGTTCGATCCCCTGAGTGCGTAAGTAGGAAGCCCGTTCAAGGCATAACCCCAATTTACACCTCCTACAATCACCAGGTTGTTTGCGCCAGTATTACGTACCGTATTGACCAGTGCCTGCATGCCTATGCCTTGATAACTTACAGTTTTGGAGCAATAGCAGTCATTGGAATAGCCTGTCACACCTGTATAGCTACAGCCGTTCGCCCAGCAATTCCAACCTGGGGGATAAGGCTCGTTATACAGCTCAAACAGGACGTTAGAATATCCTTTATAGAGCGTGGCAACCTGAGTCCAGAACGTGATACTATCAGCATCCGGGGAAGGCCATTGAGCACCACCCTGACCCGATTGCCTTCCAGCATCCACCCATTGCAGGTCGATAATAACGTTCAATCTCAAAGCGGTCAGATTGTTCACTGTCTGCGCCACAACTGCATGATATTGTTGAGCGCTACAGGGATAACCAGGTGCACCATAGAGCCAGAAGCCTTCTGAAACAGGAAGGCGTACTGTATTGGCTCCCCAATAGGTTGCCGTGGCTGTATTTTTACCCGGTCCCATATACGAAAGGCTCTTCTGGTCGAGTGGACCTTCTCCTGAACAATTATATTCCAGCCCATCACGTCCGATACCATGGAAGATATACTGTGCACCGTTGGCACCCAAAATCATATTTCCTTGTACTGTATAAGGACCATTTGCGGTCGCATTGTAAGGCAAGGTTGGAGCAGCCGCTTGAACCTTCGAACCAGTGTTTTTCAGTAGCGTCAAACTGACTGTCGCTACTCCCGCTACAACTACAGCTATTGCTAAGATGCACGGTATTACTACTTTTCGATACGATGCCATTGAAGCGTCCTTCTTAAAATAATATGCAAAACAATAGATCAACTTATATTCCACCTCCACATGTCCCTCTATCTTTTTCAGAAGCCACTTACACTAAATTATCAACGATTGTACAGTCGCAATTCGTATACACTGCCAATGTGTAGCATATGAATGTACTAAAGAGCCTGGATCTGAGATAGGACAATCTCTGCCACATACTTAACAACGTACAAATATCTATATAGTATTGCTCAATATAATATTTTCCTAAATTTCCTATCAGGGTATTTTTTTCTTGTATCCTCGGATTTTCTTGACAACGCGAACGTAAGATGGTAATATTTTATGTGGATACTGTAATATATTCACTTTAAAGCAGGAAAATGATGAAAAGGGCATTCCATCTCGCAGTTTACACCGCCGCATGAGCGACTACGTTGGGCTCATACGGCAGGAAGCGGCACGTTACGATGCTTGCGCTTACTCTTTGTAGAGTGAGCTTTTTCTATGTCAATTCTAGCATCTTCCAGTCCTTTTCCTCCGTCAACTCTCTTCTCATGGTGTGTGTCGCCGGGCAACACTCTTCCGTTGCTGAATTGTTCCGCGACACCGTGTGCTTCCCACTCCATTCATGCACGAGAGTATGCCCATTCACCTGCCGCCTCAGCTCTACAGCAACGAGGTAGCCTATATTCCCATGTATTCATTCTTACAGTTTTATTGCTAACGGGAAGCGCATAAAGGATACGAAATAGTTATGTTGCAAGTTAATCATATTAAGCTTTCATATGGGCCGCGCCTCATTCTCGACGATGTCTCGTTTACCGTCGCTCCTGGCGAAAAAGCCGGTCTGATCGGTGTCAACGGGGCGGGAAAAAGTTCTCTGCTCAAGATCGTCGCGGGTCTTCATGAGTCAGACGGCGGGACCGTAACTCTGCCGCGTACCTATGGCTACCTCTCACAGGATGTTGCTCACGAAACGCCCGTCGCCGCAGGAGAGACCGCCCGTGATTTCATTTTCAATAGCACGGGTCTTGCTAAAGCCATTCTTACTTATGAAGATCTCTCTCTCAAGATCGGTAACGCAACCAATGGCAACCTTCCAACGCTCTTAGAACACTTTGATCTGGCGCAGGAGGCTCTTGAGCGCCTCGGCTATTACGATGCCGATGCACGTGCTGAGCAGCTCATCAGTGGCCTCAATATCGGTGGCGTGACTCTGGACCGAACGGTCAGTACGCTGAGTGGTGGACAAAAAACAAAGCTTGCCCTGGTACGCCTGCTCTTCCAATCGCCCGAACTACTGCTGCTGGACGAGCCTACAAACTTTCTGGACGTAGAGGCGGCTGAGTGGTTGATGGAATTTCTGGAGAGCTACAAAGGCGCACTGCTGATCATTTCGCACGATCTGGACCTGCTGGATCGCAGCATCAATAAGGTCTTGCGCCTCAACGAGTTCACGCACAAACTTGAAGAGTATCGTGGCACCTACTCTAACTACCTGACCGTCACAGGCGACGCTCTGGCATTGATGGAACGCACGAAGCAACAACAGGAACGCGAGATCGCTCGCCTGCGCAAAACTTCAGATAAACTGCGCGGCTTCGGCGCAACCCGTGTGAAACAGCGTATCGCAATGGACAAACGTATCGTCGCCCTGGAGGTCAGTAAACCGCAACTACCACAGAACAGCCGCCGCATCAAGATCGACTTCCCGGTGCGTCTACCGAGCAGCCAGCTAGTAGTGCGTGCAGACCATCTCAGCAAGAGTTATGGTAGCAGAGAGATCTTCTCTAACATCAACTTTGAAGTCGAGCGCGGACAACGTATGGTCATCGTCGGGCTCAACGGAGCAGGTAAAACAACGCTGCTGCGTACTCTGCTTGGCGTCACCCCGCTCAATGCAGGCAAAGTGACGATGGGCGACCGCGTAGAACTGGGCTATTATGCGCAGGAAAATGAGGGACTTGATTACGACAATACTGTGCTCAACGAGGCGACGGAGATTTTACCGGAGAATGTAAAGCGTGTGCGCAGCATCCTGGGCCGTTTTCTCTTTAATGGTGATCGCGTCTTTCAGAAGATCGAAACCTTGAGCGGGGGTGAAAAGACGCGTTTAGCGCTGGCGAAAATGGTACTGGCGGGTCCGAATCTGCTGGTACTCGACGAGCCAACGACGCACCTTGATGTCAACTCGCGCAATATCATCGGCGAGGCCCTGGGCAGCTACAATGGCACGCTCATCACCGTCACGCACGATGTTGATTTCGTACGCAACATCAATCCCACCACGCTTTTGATCATGCCGGAGGGAAGAATTATGGTGTATGATACGAAATATGATGATCTGCTACAAAGAGCGTAAGAGGGCTGATGGAGTTACCTATTCATTTTGCAAAATAGGGCTGCCCAGACTGACCTGGCAATATCGCCCTATCTCTGATAGAATGTTGATGGAAGATTTCCATTGTCTCTCAGAGAAGGGCATATTAGCCATGGCTGATCTCGTATTTTACTGTTCATATTCTATTTTACCTCCACCTGCCGCCGCCACCCACCGGGGCAGGTAGAACGGTTTCATCCTCCACACGTATACCATCTGCTGGTTTGCGTTCCTTTACTGTGACCTTATCCTGCCCGATCTACATTTTTACTTCGTTTCTACATTTGTAATCGAGCAAAGGATGTTTCATGATCTCTCATAACACAGATCGGCGCGACTTTCTGTTCATTGTCTGCGCCTCAATAGCATGGGGAACGGTCGGCATTGCGAATCAAGCTATTTACGCACACGTGAGCACAAATGCTCTGTCATTGGCCTTCTTGCGCCTGGCTATTGCCGCCCCTCTTTTTTTTCTTGCACGCTGGATATTCCCTGATCAACGCTCCCTTCCGATCAAATGCCGCGATAGAGCAGTGATGATAATTATGGGAGGTTTGCAGGCACTCTACCAGAGTTGTTACAGTGCGGCTATCCCCTATGCTGGCGTGACCATCTCTACACTGATTGCTCTGTGTGGTGCACCTGTGATCGTTGCGCTCGTCTCTGCCCTCATAATACGAAAACCTTTGAGACCAATAACGCTTATAGCTTTAACAAGTGCACTGGGCGGCACAATTCTTCTGGTCGTTACCCCCTCTCACCTGATGGGCAAAGCTAGCGTCTCACTACCCGGAGTACTTCTCGCGTTTCTCGCGGCATGCGGCTATGCAGGATTTATCCTCTGTGGACAATTCCTCACTGACCGTTGCCATGCTTTACAGGTTAATTCCATCGCATTCGGGACCGGGGCACTGGTGCTCTTCCTCTTTGCTTTACCAACCGGATTGGTGATCACGTATCCAGCACGGGATTGGCTCATTTTGCTCTACCTGGGATGCATTCCTACGGCTCTTGCATATGGACTTTTTCAGGTCGGCATGCGCTCACTATCGGCAACGGTGATAAGTCTTGTAACACTGTTTGAACCCTTAACAGCAGCCTTCCTTGCATGGATACTCTTCGGAGAAAAACTAAGCTCGCTCGGTTTCCTCGGTGCGATACTCTTAGTGGGAGCGATGGCGCTGATACTGCTTGTCCCTCTCGGAACACATAAAAAGTATGATCATGATACACGCTAACATCCCGAAATTCTAGATCACTTTAATAGACCTGAAAACGACCTGTTGTCTATTACCATTTTCCTGTTAACCGCAAAGAAATGAGTTTCATAGAGATTTGAGTGCTTCATGTATCTCTGACTCCGTATAGCAAGTAAGAGAAATTGTAGACGAGCACTCTTCTTTAGAAGGAGATAAATTGAGTTATACACATTATTATGAATGGGATGCTCCTTTAAAAGAGACATCCGAAAAATTCCCCCTTTGGAGCAAAGAGGTAGCTCTCATCCTTGATGAGATACAGCGGAGAGGAATTGTCGTATGGGATACAGAGGGTACCAATGCTGTTATCGTCGAGCCTGATTATGTCCTAATAAATGGACCTGCAAAGAATAACCAGGGACATGAGGCTTTTTACTTGAATACACAAATATGTCTTGCAGCGTTAAATTGGGAACAGTTTGAAACCCGTCCATTTTGTAAAACTGCTCGGAAACCATATGACATTGCTGTAGTTGCTGCTCTGATTCAATTTCAGAAACATTTTCCCGAAGCGAAAATCCATAGTGATGGGAGCACAAACGATTGGAAAGATGGCTTCGAGTTATGCCAGTACCTTTTTAAAAATGATGCCGGTATCATCCCTTTTACTATAGAGATAGCCTGATAGGATAAGGGAAAATGGACTTCTATTCCAATAATTTGGCATGCGGAATGCCGAAATGCCAAAAATTCCCTTGACTTTTCGCTTAATTTCGTGTATTATTTATAGGTAACATTTTCAACAGGAGAAACACAACAGTGATAATGATCTTCAACTAACCTTGTACCTGCCCTGCTACATGCATCTGGCTGTGCTACATCACGTTTTGCTGGTGTCTCGCACATTGGTATATGGTATTGAAGACGTTTTTTTTGCTGTTGATTGCTTGCGACACAAACTTACTCCCTTCCCGTCGCCTTTCATCGCCACGAAAACCCCTTCACCCTTCCATATTCCAACCGCCAGAATATTCCCAGGTATAGAACTACAATACCTACGCTTACAACCATAATAATAAAAAGGAGTTCTCTATGGCAGAACACTCAACATATACAGGCGACGATAAGCCACTGAATGGATTGCTCTCCAACGCCCCAAAACGCGCCATCCTTGTCGGCGTTGATATGCCAGGTATTGACTGGCAGATGATGGAATCACTGGAGGAGTTGGAACAGCTGGCGATAACGGCAGGCATACAGTGCATGGATCGTCTGACCCAGAACCTGGAGCGTGCTCATCCTGCAACACTGCTCGGCTCTGGCAAGGTAAAGGAGCTGGCAGAACTGGCAAAATTCCACGATTGTGATGCGGTCATCTTTGACCTCGAACTAGCACCCGGACAGCACCGCAATCTGGAGCGCGAATTGGAGGTACAGGTTCTTGATCGGACAGCGCTGATTCTGATCATCTTTGGTCAGCGTGCCCGTACGCGTGAAGGTCGCTTGCAGGTAGAACTGGCACAGGTAGAATACGATCTACCACGTATCGCACGTCTGTGGGGCCACCTCTCGCGCCAACGAGGTGGTACACAACAACGCGGCGAAGGTGAACAACAGATTGAGGTTGACCGCCGCTTATTACGTCGACAGAAAGAGCATTTATTGGAAGAACTCGACCTGGTACGTGCTCAGCGCCAGCAGCACCGCGAACGCCGCCAGCATGCGGGTCCACCTGTGATCGCACTGGTTGGCTATACCAACGCGGGCAAGTCGACGTTACTCAATCGTCTCGCCAGCGGAACGCATAGCATGGCTGAGAACAAGCTATTCGCAACGCTTGATCCTACGACCAGGCGTGCACGACTCGCGGGCGGACAGGAAGTATTACTGACTGATACCGTTGGCTTCGTTCAGCGTCTACCTACCATTCTGGTTGCCGCCTTCCGGGCGACACTGGAGGAGGTAGCTGAGGCTGATCTGCTGATTCACGTGGTTGATGCTTCGCATCCCCATGTCCATTCACAGATTGAAGCGGTCGAGCAGGTTCTTGAAGAGATCGGTGCGGGTGGTCTTCCTATGGTCGTAGCGCTCAACAAGATCGACCGCTTGCCTACAGATATGCCTCTACACCTCGGCGGCCTTGCAGCAACATTACCGAGCGTGCAGATTTCGGCGGCTCAAGGTACAGGTATCGATGCTCTTCTGCGCTGTGTCAGTGAGACGCTTACCAGCCAGTTTGTAGCGCTTGATGTGCTCATTCCTTACGATCATGGTGAACTGGTTGCTCAGTTCCACCAGTTCGGCACCATTGAGAGCGAGGAATATGAGGAAGGTGGCACGCGTTTGCATGGCTATATGCCGGGCAATCATAGTGGTCCTTTTCTGGCATTTCAACAGCAGACATCTACTGGAATCGTACAGGCATAACCTTCAAGATATATGGGGTAAAGGCGTCTCTTTGTGAGCGCCCTTACCCCATGTTATCGCCTCTGGGTGCCCTTCATTTTTTGCGTGGGGCGGTGGGCATCGTAAACGCGGCCCGTGCCGTGGGCGCGATAAATCTGGCCCGTACAGTGGGCGTCGTAAACGCGGCCCCTACGGTGATGAATTAATGCAAAAAATGAGTCGATTCTGGCCGCCTTTGTGAGTAAGCAAGCAAACTCATTTAAATTGAGGATGAGCCAGTTACGAAATCCTCTTTGTTTAGCTTTGCGGTCGCTTCATCGCTACGAGCGAACTCATCAGGGACTATTGCTGGAGCTAGTGGGGCGATCTCTTCTAGTTGTCGCTTCTGCCTTCGGAGCAGAATGATGGCAATCACACAGACTACCAGGACAGCAGCTGCGCTTCCTGCCACGAATACATTTCCCGGTGCTCCTTCCCAGAATGTTCGCGCGAGTAAGAGATTAATAAAGACGCTCACGCCTGCCAGGCTGATCCAGCGTGTATCTAATGGAGCAGCCCGTTGCGCCATCAGCAAAAAGAGCAGTGGATAGAGGGGGAAGACATAACGTGCACCAACCTGAGCTCCTCCGGCGGCCTGGAAGCTCAATATTGACACGAGCAGAATCGCAACGGTGACCCAAAAAGTATTTCGCAGCCAGGTCTGCGCGGTCTTTCCCTGTGGAGCGAAGAGAAAAATCGCCAACAATGGGGTGCTAAAGAACATATTTGTTCCAATACCATCGATAACCAGGTCAGGTCGTGGACTTACATCGTTGATGGCAGAGAAATAAAAGCTTGGCCAGCGCAGGAAATCAACTACGAAATTGGGCCAGATATAATGCCAGCTTACTATGCCATATTTGAAATGCATGGTATCCTGCCGATTGTGAATATCATAACCTGTGCCCAAAGGATCACCAAAGTAGAGCTTGTTATGAACCAGTAATATGAGCAAGGCAACAGCGAACGGGGCCAGCGTTACCGTCAACTCACGCACTGAGGGCCAGCGTTGGGGCAGAAAGCGCCATTGGTCCTGCGTGCGGCGTCCAATCCCTAAATCATGCAGATAGACAACCAGAGGGACAATACCAATCAACACCTCCGATGTACGCGTGAGCACCACCATGCCTACTCCCAATGTCGCTAGCGGCCAACGTCTGTTGAGCGTACTATGGAGTGTGAACAGATCCGAAAAATGCTGATCGTCTGGGATGTAAACCAGACATCCCCTCCCAGGCAGAGCCACAAGGCTATCGTACCAAAACCAAAGGTCAGGGCCATGATCAGATTTTCAAGCGGCAGGCGATTGGTAATACGGCGCACACGCATCACCTCAAGCGTGCGAAATAAGAGCACAATATTCAAGGCAGCAAACGCCCAGGTAAACCAGATATCACTGAATTTATTTCCCAGAATGGCAACGAACGGGACCATCAGCAACGCTGGTAGCGGAGGAAAGACGATATAGAATTTGCCACCGACGAGAATCGCATCATTCACATGTCTTCCTATATCTAAATGACCATGCAACCAGGCCTGCACCTGTAAGATGAAATGATCAGCACCAGATGGATGCGCTGGATTGATGTGAAGCAAGATTGCGAAACCGCCAAGCAGAACCATCAGAACGACGAAAAAGATACCATCATTCAGACGCCGCCACAGAAATTTTTGCATATATTGATGCTCCTCGAATGACTGGTTGACTTATTTTTCTGCCGCCATGGCACGTTGTGGTACGAGGCGTCCTGACTTATCTTCGAGGTCACGTGTTCCCTCATGATACTCGGCATCGGTGTTGACGCTCCAGGGATCGAGTTTCGCTCCAACAGCAATATTACGTGCCGCACACAGAGCGGTCATCATCGAATGATCCTGATTATTATAATGATGCATACCGTTGCGCCCGACCAGCTGCATATTGGGAACATTCGCTTCGAGGTAATCTCGGATCGTATGCACATGCATTTTATACTCATCATCATACACAGGATAAGCCTTTGGCTGACGCACGACGAAGCCTCCGAGAATCTCTTCGGGCTTACACATCTTGAGCTTCATCAGATCCTTGCTCCCCAGGTTCACGAGTTCTTCGTCACTCGATGTCCACAAACCATCGCCCTCGAAACAAAAGTATTCTAATCCCAGGCAGGTCTTGCTGGCATCAGGCACCATGTCAGGGCTCCAGTTTTTAAAGTTCTGGACGCGCCCAGCCACGATATCAGCATCGTGCAGATAGATCCAGTTATCAGGGAACATCTCTGCCTTGTTGACGATCAACGCCACCGTCAGGAAGTCACGATATTTCAATCCATCAGCGGCCTGGCGAACGAAAGGAGGTAGAGGAGGATCAAAGGCA
Source organism: uncultured Chloroflexia bacterium (assembly GCA_963731415.1). Classification (GTDB taxonomy): domain Bacteria; phylum Chloroflexota; class Ktedonobacteria; order Ktedonobacterales; family Ktedonobacteraceae; genus JACDAE01. The sequence continues at coordinate 379,705 of CAVSVN010000001.1, read as the reverse complement.
TAGACCAGTTCGCGCATGGGCAACGTTGAAATGTAGTGGGTACCGCATACCAGATTAGTGTTGCCATCGGCATCACGTGTCACGATGCCCGTGACCTGATTGCCATCTTGTTGGATGCTGACAATCTCCTTCCCCATCATCACTGGATAGCCCTGTTGGCCAATGATCTCTGCGGTCCTCTCCCACAGTTCTCCGGGGCCGCGACGCGGATAGCGAAATTCATCGATAAGGGTTGTGATCACCTCGCCGTCTTTTTTGGGTTTTTGAGGGAGCAGCGCATTCTTGATGGCTTCAAGTAGGTTAAGCCCTTTGATGCGTTGAGCAGCCCAGTCGGCGGAGAGTTCTTTCGTGCTTATTCCCCAGACTTTTTCGGTATAGGTCTTAAAGAAGATCTCGAAAAGGCGTTTGCCGAACTGATTGGTCACCCATTCTTCTAAACTTCTGGGGTGCCGTTTCGGCACAATACGAGCTTTGACATAGCTAGCAATACAGCGAATTGTTTCGATTATACCGAGATTAAATAAGGCATTGAAGGCTTTGAGTGGATAATCGAAGTATTTACCTTGATAGATGATACGGGAAAGGCGTGGACGGGCAAGCAAATCAGCACCCATAATCTCGGTCCACAGATCTTCGACCTCAGTACTCTTGGAAAAAAAACGATGACCGCCGATATCAAAGCGATAACCATCATGCTCGACGGTGCGTGAGATACCGCCAACGTAGTGAGGATCCTTTTCTAAGACAGTAACACCAACCTGCTGATGGACCACCAGTTCATAGGCTGCCGTCAGGCCAGCGGGACCTGCTCCCATAATCACTACATGTTTCGGTATCTGTTCTATAGAAGATGCAGGCACGCTTTGCATATTGGGTGCCGTTGAATCATTGGTATATGAATGAATTAAAGACATAATCTAACCTCTTTCAAAAGCCTGAATCAAACAAAATTCCAATTTATTATAGGATTTATAGCCTCCCTGGTTGAGTACCAATCATTTTACAGCCGATGCATCACTATGGACAAACTCAGCTTGAACGAGTGCCGGAGCAGGCGGAGCGACCTCTTCACGTTGTTGCTTCTGTCTCCGCAGTAGAATGATGGCAATCGCACAGACTACCAGGACGATCCCTGCGCTTGCTGCGACGAAGACATTTCCCGGTGCTCCTTCCCAGAAGGTTCGAGCGAGTAAGAGGTTAATAAAGACACTCAAGCCTGCCAGGCCGATCCAGCGCATATCTAGCGGGGCCGCCCGTTGTGCAAGGAGCAAAAAGAGCAGTGGATAGAGTCCAAACAGATAGCGTGAACCAACCTGATTCCACCCCGTTGTGCAGTAGAGCAATACAGACAGGAGCATAAGCGCGACCGTGACCCAAAAAGTATTACGTAGCCAGGTCTGCGGTGTCTTCCCTTGTGGCGCGGAGAGAAAGACCACTAGCAGCGGTGTACTAAAGAATATACTAGTGCCAACGCCGCTACTGAACAGATCAGGTTGTGGATGGAGATCAAGAGCACCAGAGAAATTAAATGCGGGCCAGCGCAGGAAATCAACCACGAAATTGGGCCAGATATAATGCCAGCTTAATACGCCATATTTTATACCAGGATAATTTTGTTGATTCTGAATATCAAAACCTGTACTCAAAGGATTACCAAAGTAGAGCTTGTTATGAACCAGGTATATAAGCAAGGCAACAGCGAACGGGGCCAGCGTTACCGTCAACTCACGCACTGAGGGCCAGCGTTGCGGCAGAAGATGCCATTGGTTCTGTGTGCGGCGTCCAATCCCTAAATCATGCAGATAGACAACCAGAGGGACAATGCCGATTAGCGCATCAGATGTACGCGTGAGCACCACCATGCCTACTCCCAATGTCGCTAGCGGCCAACGTCTGCTGAGAGTACTATGGAGTGTGAGCAGATCCCAAAAATGCTGATCGTCTGAACGGTGAACCATACCTTGCCTCCCAGGCAGAGCCACAAGGCTATCGTGCCAAAACCAAAGGTCAGGGCCATGATCAGATTTTCAAGCGGCAGGCGATTGGTAATACGGCGCACACGCATCACCTCAAGCGTGCGAAATAAGAGCACAATATTCAAGGCAGCAAACGCCCAGGTAAACCAGACATCACTGAATTTATCCCCCAGAACGGCAACGAACGGGACCATCAGCAACGCTGGCAGCGGGGGATAGATAATATAGACCTTGCCATCAATAAGAATCGCATCATGAATACGTACTGCGATGTCTAAATGACCATGCAGCCAGGCTTGTGCCTGTAAAATTAAATTATTACCATCAACATTCGATGGGTGCATTACATCGATGTGAAGCAGGATTGCGAAACCGCCAAGCAAAACCATCAGAACGACGAAAAAGACGCCATCATTTAAACGCCGTCGCAGAAATTTTTGCATATATTGGTGCTCCTCTGCTTAAGAAATCCATTTCAAAAGACGTATAATGCCCATCTTCGCTGCCTGTTTATGCGCTGATACATCTGTGCGATTCTTAATATCACTTAAATTATCATGGTAATACCGATAAGCTTTGTACAGCATTTCTTCGTTAGTAAGAGTTGGTGTCCAGCCTAGCTCTTTCTTGATTGCAGAAGTATCAAAAACAAAGCTTTCGGCTATCATTTTATATTGATATGGTCCGAGCGGAGAGAGTTTAAGCGCATAAGCAAGCTTCATCGCTGGAATAGTAATACTGCGCGGCAAGTTAGCAACACGCGCTTTTGTGCCAGCCTTACGTATCACACCGTTATAAGCTTCTCTGAACGTCGGAACGTCATCAGAACCTATATTGAATATAGCACTTTTATTGTAATCCAGCGCCTTAATAAAGGCATTTGCAAGATCTTGAGCATATATAAACTGATAGCGATTCCTGCCACCGCCCACTACCCAGACCTTACGGCCTTCATCAATAAACTCAAATAGAATAGCCAGCAAACCCAGGCGACCAGCATCAATAATCGTCGGACAACGAAAAATAACCGCGTTAAAACTGTCTTTGTATTCCTGAAGAATTTTTTCGCCCTCCCACTTGGACCGACCGTAGATTTCTACTGGTCGGGGTGCATCATTTTCCGTCACAGGGCGGTTAAAACTCTCGCCCCACAGGCAATTGGAGGAAGTAAAGACTACTTTTGGGATAGTAAAACGCCTGGCAACTTCAGCAACATTGCGAGTGCCATCAACATTGCTTGTCCAAAGAACGGTGTTATCCTTAACAGCATGCGCTAAAATAGCAGCGACATGGAAGATAGCATCAAAGTTCTGTTCTGATGCTATCTTCTCCATAAGTTTTAAGTCGCGAATATCACCCTGAATGGCAGTGAAATTTTCGTGAACAAAGCTATCTTTCTCCAGGTCTATAGAAACAACTCTGAAGCCATTATCAACTAACTCTTTCTTCACGATATCGCCAAAAAAGCCTGCACCACCAGTTAACAATATACTCTTCATTGCAGCCTCACGCTATTATAAGTGACCTGTATCATAAGCGATCTGTATTAACGAGTCAAGGACAAAGAGGACTCCATTCTTCCTGCGATCTCATGAACCTGGAGATATGAGATGGGTCGCCCATCGACAAGGCGTCCTCTATGCCGAGGAATATAGCTGGAATGAACATTTTGAGGCACTGGTGGCACAGATTGTGGCATCTGTGAAAGAGGTAGAGATATCAGAAAAATGGGTAGGGCGTGACGCCCCTACCCATTTGCTATAACCATGTTAACTGGCAAGCCCATCAAGCGGTAACACTTCGTACAGACGCCACTCTGGATCGAGATCGAAGCGTCGAATCGGCTTCTCACCTGCAATTCCTGCCCGCAGCGTGACATGTGAGTTTTTCCCGTCGACAAGGATCCAGTTATCATGGTGCTGATCATAGGCACAATCTTGCAACCAGTTAGTCTGAGCATCAACCTCGGCCTCGATACGTCCCTTTCCATCTTTGAGATTGATCATTAACGCTCTCCCACGCCCGGTATCAGCAACGGTGAAGTAATTATCCGCCAGGATGCGTACAGAATGAGGATGATCAAGACCTTCTAAGACTGGTTGCCAGGAACCGTCTTCACGGTCGATTCTGATAATCATTCCCTGGTGAAAGAGAGATGCAAGTACAGTCCCATCGGGCAATTCAGCGACCGAGTTGACATGCGTAGTCTGCGCCAGTGTGCCAAACTTCGTACCTCGATAATCGCCGTTCAGGTCCAGAATCCGACGCTCTCCCTTAGGTGTATATTCAAAGCCATGCTCGGTTGCCCACCAACTCCAGAGCAGTTTGCCCTCGCGTGTAAATTCTAGGATCGCATCCACACCTGTACTGGCTACCAGGTAGCCACGGCTGGAGCGCGATAAGGAGTGCAACATATTGAATGGAGGAAGACTTACCACATTTCTCTTGATGGTAGAAAGGTCGGGCGTTACTTCATTCACCTCTTCAATTGAGGCTACCAGAACACCCTGATCAGAGAATGTCATGCCAGCTGGCATTGGCAACTCTACCTGCTCCAAAGCCTGCCCATTCTCATCAAGCAGGCATAGTAATCCGCCTTGATCTTCTTTCGGCTTCTCAAGACTTCCACGAACAGTCACCTGGGTTGTAGATTGAGACGGACGCAGATTTCCAAGGACAGTAACGGGACACTGAGTTTCGTCCTTTGTTTGAACCCAATGCTTTTTGAGCATAGAATGGCGTGTCGAAATGCAACTTAAGAGAAAGTTCATGTAGTGGTTCCTCACATAATGTACCAGTTTTACTGGACATTCCTTGATAAAAGACTTGACAAGGTGCCACGTTGACTCTATTCTATAGTAAAGTTAGTGGCCTTTGTTGATCTACTATATCAACTTTTTGACTAAGAAGCAAGGGACATAGCAACCATATTTGTGACGGAGAGAGTGGTTTTGACATCCATATTCCCATCCACAGGTCAAAGCTCTGGCTCCATCAGAATAAAGAGGAGATGCGATAATGGCAGTTGAAAGGGATGAAAACCCAAATGACCTTGTACACCTGGGTCCAGGTGAGGGAAGCAAGGTCGAGCGTATCAAGATCACCAGCAACTACCTGCATGGGCAGATTGCGGAGGAATTGCAAGATGGTTCCTCCCGTTTCAGCGAAGATCAGATACAATTGATCAAGTTTCACGGCACCTATCAGCAAGAAGATCGCGATTCTCGTCAGATGCGCAAGGCTGAGCATGTAGAGAAGGCGTACCAGTTTATGTTACGCTCGCGTATTCCTGGTGGTGCAGTGACAGCCGAACAATACCTGGTCGAAGATGATCTGGCCGGACGTTTTGCGAATGGGACGATCCGCATTACAACACGACAGGGTTTTCAGTTGCATGGCATACTCAAAGGTGATCTGCGCCCAACCATTGCTGCGATTAATGAATCTCTCCTCTCTACTCTGTCCGCCTGTGGTGATGTAAACCGCAACGTTATGGCATGTCCCGCTCCCACCGCGAACCGCGCTCAGGCACAGGTACAGGAGATTGCACACCGATTGGCTATGCATCTCGCACCACATAGCACAGCCTATCATGAGATCTGGCTCGATGGTGAAAAAGCTCATACCGTTGAGGAGCAGAAGCCTGAGATTGTTGAGCCGATCTATGGTCCTACCTATCTGCCACGCAAGTTCAAGATCGGTGTGGCCTTTCCCGGTGATAACTGCGTAGATGTCTACACGCAAGATGTTGGACTGGTCGCACGTCTCGATGGCGAGGTGCTGCAAGGCTTTACCCTTCTCATCGGCGGCGGCATGGGGATGACACATGGCAAGACTGAGACGCATCCTCTATTGGCACAACCGTTCTGCGATGTGGCAGTCGATGAAGTTATTCCGGTGGTCGAGACGATTGTGACTGTGCAACGCGATTATGGCGATCGCAAAAATCGTAAGCATGCACGCATGAAATATGTCATCGAGGAACGCGGCATCGATTGGTTCCGTTCAGAGGTAGAGCAACGCCTCGGTCGCAAACTTCAGGAGCCGAGTCCCGCTATCTTACACGATGTCGAGGATCACCTGGGCTGGCACCAGCAAGCTGATGGACGCTGGTTCCTTGGTCTGTACATAGAGAATGGACGCATTAAAGATACGGCCAGTCAGCAGATACGTACAGGACTACGCGCCGTGGTCGAAGAATTCCATCCTGGCATTCGCCTGACCGGGCAGCAAAATATTCTGCTCACCGACATAGAAGAAGCGCAACGGAGTCCGCTTGAAGCGAAACTGCTCAGCTATGGTATCGCCACAGATCCACAGGCAGCCGGAACTGCTCGCTTTGCTATGGCCTGCCCTTCACTACCTACCTGTGGCCTGGCCCTTGCTGAAGCTGAACGTGTCCTGCCCACATTGATACAACAGATAGAGGCCGACCTGCAAGAACTGTCTCTGGGCGATGAAGCGCTGAGCGTACGTATGACGGGCTGCCCCAATGGATGTGCGCGTCCCTATATGGGCGATATCGGCCTCGTCGGGCGCACAAAAGATGTCTACAATATCTACGTTGGTGGAGATTGGGCCAATACGCGCCTGAACACGCTCTATGCGTCATCGGTTCATATCAACAACGTCGTGGCGACGCTTCATCCCTTACTGGCACTCTGGCGTGATGAACGTTTGCCAGAAGAAACATTTGGCGATTTCTGCCATCGCCTCGGCATCGAACAATTGCACGTTCGTGTCGGCTATGAAGTACCCGTAGGAGTCCGAACCCGGTAGGGTCTGCGTTTACAACGCCCACCGTACGGGCCGCGTTTACGACGCCCATCATACAGAAAGAACAACGTTTATGCCCAATTACTATCCTATTATGCTCGACATACGCAATCGCCCGGCCATTGTCATTGGCGGTGATCGCATCGCAGCAGAAAAGGCGACTGCACTGAGTGCAAGTGGTGCAAATGTTACGGTCATGAACGCTGAATTCTGTTCAGAGCTGCAAGAGATGGCAGCGCGTCAAGAGATAACCCTGCATCAGAAGGCATACGAACCGGGTGATCTTGCAGGCGCATTTGTCGTGGTGGCAACGGCGACACACGACCCTCAGTTGGCGGAGGCGATCTGGAATGAGGCACAGGAACGAGGGCAACTGGTCAACATCGTGGATCTGCCTGCACGTTGCTCTTTCATCATACCTTCGATCTTGCGCCGTGGTCAACTGACCATATCGGTGTCAACCGAAGGTGCCAGCCCCAGTCTCTCCAAGCGCATCCGTCAACGCCTGGAAGGATTGTTTCCATCAGCCTATGATAGCTACATGCAGATTGCAGTCATCGCACGGACACATCTGCGTCAGCAAGGCATCCCTTATGACCAGCGCGACGATTTCTTCGGTGAATTCTTCTCATCGGAGATTTTGACGCTGCTCACTGAAGATAACATGCCACAGGCGTTGGCTCTCACTGCCGAACTGCTGCAACGCTACGGAGTTCCCATCTCGACCGATACGCTTACAATGGAGTTAGCTACCGTCCAATAACATTCCAACCAGAAAGCTGGCAACAGGAAAACGTGTTCTCTACAAGTTCAGAGAGGCAAAGGACAAGTATGGATACCCACATACATAACGAATGGTCGGTTAGCAATTCTACTCACGACTTATCATCTCAAGGAAAGGTCTACCTTATCGGAGCTGGCCCTGGCGATCCCGATCTCATTACCGTCAAGGCTTTACGCTGTTTACAGGCAGCCGACGTGGTATTGTACGACCGCCTGGTTAATCCCCAACTGCTCGATGAGATGCGCCCTGGAGCAACGCGCGTATTCGTAGGCAAGGGACCGATGCACCATCCGTTGGAACAGTCAATGATCAGCGAACTCCTGATCGCCTACGCCCGCCAGAACTGCATGGTTGTACGTCTAAAAGGGGGCGACCCGTTTATCTTCGGACGTGGTGGAGAAGAGGCCGAAGCATTGGTTGAGGCTGGAATACCATTCGAGATTGTACCAGGCATAAGTTCCGCTATCGCTGTTCCCGCCTACGCAGGTATTCCAGTTACGCACCGCGATTATTCCTCAGCCGTGACTATCGTCACCGGACATGAAGGACAGAAAGATCCTGCGCAGCAGATCAACTGGGAAGCTCTGGCAAGTCTTGGTGGAACGTTGGTCGTTCTGATGGGTGTGAAAGCACTCCCCAGGTTTACAAAGCGACTTATCGCTGGTGGTCTTGCGCCAGAACTACCCGCCGCCGTCATCCAGGAAGGTACAACCCAACAGCAGCGCGTAGTTACAGGTACCCTCGCGGATATCGCTCAACGCGCCCTGGATGCAGGACTTAACTCTCCCGCCACCACGGTTATCGGGAACGTTGTCAATCTGCGCGAGACGCTTCACTGGTATGAGCAGATCCAACAACAGAAGCATGTACTTGCTCAGGCACTGGCATGTCTGTAAATTGCATCGTTATAGGACCAGCCATCCAGGTCGGGTGGCTCAATATTCTGTTGGCTCAGCAGAGTGGCTATCTGTGAACGATGATCGATGGCATGGTTGATGGCCTGGATCAACACGACGATGGCTGGGACCTCATAGGTCCCCTCGTCAAGATAGAAGATCTGACTCAGCTCACCATGCTCTGCAATAGTGATCAGCTCTTTTCCCGACAGTTCTGCTCGTCGTCTCAGCTCATCGAAGCCTGGAAAAGCGGTGAGCTCTTTAAGACGCGGAGTAGGAGATGTTCCCGTAAAATGCCGCACATAGCCTTCTTCAGCAGCGAATATGTGCATGAGAGTCTCGCGTACACTACCAAAGGTTCCGCCCATAGTAGCATCCAGTTGTGTGTCGGACAGGTGTACACACACGTCGAGCAAACGCAAGTTTGCCCAAAGGTTATACTTAAAAAAGTCGGGAAGTCCTCCAGTCATTGCTATAATCTCCTTTCACAATCTATCTTCTTTCTTTTCTTAATCTCCCATCAGTCTAACACGAAACGTGGCCACAAAGGAACCTTTTTCAGTCTTTTAAAGCTGCGCTTCGCTAAAAATCTTACTCGCGCTTTCCAGATATTCAACTTTACATTGCAACGATTAAAAGTGAACATAGCGTATAAATATAATATTGTCAAGGTTGTTTACAAATTAAAACCTTCTCTTCTCATTCCTCAAGTTTTTATCGATTGTACCGATTAGTTTACAAGGAACAGCTGGCCTAAAAGCTGATTATATGAATTATCTTTCAGCCAGGTGTCTTGCTTATCGAATGTTTTTGTATCCATAATTCCCCAGAAAGGATTTAGCACGTGCTTTATACCCCCTATATTGCGCAAACTCATCTACTGAAAACTCATACAAAAAGAGAGTTCCCTTTAAACTCTTATTCTCGTCTCTTCGGCTTACGAACTTTTATAGCGCTGACTTTCTGCATGTTCATGGCGGCATTCACATTGGCCTTCTCTGGAACTGCTATTCAGGCAAAAGGAGTGAGCCACCAACCCGCACACCAATCGACGTATCAAGGATTAATACTCCAGGTGGATCGAAGCAATAGCAATGACGTAACATTCTCGCTACTAGATCACTCTGGTACGCCATTCACCTTTCATCTGACAGCCAATACGCGTTTCGCAAAAGGTCAATCCGCCTCTCAACTCAATTCTAATATGCTTGTTTCTGTTAAGGGACAATCAGGTAATGCAGGCGAAATGGACGCAGTAACAATTCAAATTCAGAGCCGTAACAAAGCTGCGTTTCAGTTGCAAGGTGTTGTTGCCTCGGTCGATCAAAATGCCAATTTGATTACTATTGCACTCAGCGACGGCACGGTACTTACCATCGCTGTCCCACATGCTCACATTGCGACTATCCAGGTCGGAGCCACACTTGCTATAAAAGCGCAGTTCAGTGCTGCTGGTACACTGGTTGCCTCAACATACCGCATCGTTGCCGCTCATTCTCATTTTCAGGCACGAGGTATCGTCAGCCATATGAATGCTCGTGTTCATCTTTTGACGCTTGTCTCTCCAGTGGGGGCCGCATTCTCCGTCGTACAGAATCAGAAGCAATCTGCTGGGTTCCATATAGGAGAGAAGTTGGATATCAGCGGAAGCAGTGATAACAAAGGTAATCTGCAGGTACAAACCGTCTCCGTCGAAGATGCCACCAGCCAATCTCTCACAGTGATAGGTATGGTCAGCAATATCGACACGACTGCGAGCACATTTTCGTTAGTCGATAAACAGGGAAATAGCTCTACTATCAATGCAAGTTCCGACTTGCTTGCCTCGCTTCAGATAGGTGGCGTCTATCAGATGGAAATTAGTATTGCAAGCGATGGTAGCATGACCCTCACCCAGATACTCTCTTCTCAAGGGAGCGATCAGGGCAATATGCTCTCTCTGCAAGGGACAGTACAATTCTATGATGCAAGTAGTGGCTTGCTGAATATGTCGACCGATGATGGTCAGAACTTCTCTCTGCAAGCAAGCACACAGACAACAATTGTCAATAGTGATGGCACACCCGGCACGTTAGCTAGCGGCCAGGCAATTCATGCCCTTGTACAGCTGCATACAGATGGCACCTATAGCGTGCTGAAGATCGAGATTCAAGCAGCTCCTGGCACAGGAAATCAGATGACCTTTGTAGGCTTTTTCCTGTACTATGATAGCGCCAGCGGAAATCTCATCATCAATCCAGGGCACCACCATCGACTCTTATTCGCCACCGATAGCAATACGCAGGTAGATGGGGCTTCATCACTAGACAATATCGATAGCTGGTCTATCGTCAAGATTACAGCCCAGGTTCAGCCTGATGGCAGCTACCTGGCCACGCTGGTACAGATCGCAGGCAGTGATAACCAGAATAGCAACTATCACACAATGATACGTTAAACTATTCTTTACGATTGCTTTGTGAGAAATAGTCTGCATATAGGTCGCTTGTAACTTCTTCGACTATGAGCCATATCCAAATTTGGGTGTGGCTCATATCTTGACTTTGATCAATGAATACCATATTCTGTATACAAAATATAGTATTCATCTCAGCGTCTAAGGAAGGACAGATTATTTCTTTATGAAAAAGCATATCAATCGCCGACGATTTTTGCAAGCCTCCGCTAGCGCTGCCAGTGTCGCAGTGGTTGGAGCAAAATGGTTAGCCTCTCAAAACGTTCACGCCGCGAATGCAGCTACCTCCACAACACCAGTATCATTATCTTCTTATTTTAACAACAAAGGTGTGGGAAGTGCACCTGGTAAGGCCAACTTTGATGGTTCGGGGTACGCCTATCCCGCCAATCAACTGCCTGCCAGTGGACAGCAAACGCTGAACGGTGTTCCATATCTGTTTCCGAACTATTCAGCCAACGCGAATGATAATGTTGTTGCACTTGGACAATCGATTACGCTCCCACAGGGCCAGTATCAACAGGCCACATTTCTTACTTCATCAAGCTATGGCCCTACGAGCGGTACAGTCACGATCCACTACACCAATGGCTCAACCAGTACCGCGACGCTAAGCTCGTCTGATTGGTATAATGGTTATTCCGATGCGATCAATGCGACTTCTCGCTATACCTCAACTGGAACCGATGCGAACCCGGTCCATATATATGCTAGCCAGGTGTCGATCGATGCTTCACTTGTGATTGCTTCATTGACACTACCAAAAAGTGCTTTGCCTGCTGCGAACACTGCCAGCCTGCATGTGTTTGCTCTAACGCTGCAGCCAACCAGTGCTACGCCGACCTATGGGGTCAAAATACTTAGCGTGCGCTCTACGACCAGGCAGATATCCTCAACCAGTTCTGGGCTGGCACAGGTTGTTGAGGCGACGGTCCAGAACGCCGGGAGCCACTGGTTGAGCACGTCGCACAGCGCAACGCTCAGTATCACAGCTACGGGCATACAAACAGTCGTGCCTGGGATTATCTCTAAACTGGCTCCTGGTGAGCAGACAATTGTGGAGATCGGCGTCACGAAAGCATCTTCAATTGCGAATGGGAGTAAGGTTGCAGCGACCGCCGTAGCCACTGTGAATGGTGGCACTGGTGATAAGATAAGCTTTACACTCACTGCTGGTGTTGCGACATACACTGCGACTGATGCCTCGCTCTCGCAGCATGAGTCACCTGATTGGTTTAACCAGGCCAAGTTCGGCATCTTTATTCACTGGGGCGTCTATTCGGTTCCAGCCTGGGCACCTGTGGGAAAAGAATATGCCGAGTGGTATTGGCATCAGATGAACGACAAAAGCGATCCCACATATCAACACCAGTTGCAAACCTACGGTGCCAATTCGCAGTACGATGACTTTATCCCTCAGTTCACGGCAGCAAATTTTAATCCACAACAGTGGGTCCAATTATTCCAGCAGGCCGGAGCTAAGTACTTTGTGCTGGTTTCCAAGCACCATGATGGTTTCGCCCTTTTTCAGACGAAATATAGCCATCGGAACGCGGTAGAAATGGGGCCTAAGAAAGATCTTGTGAAAATGCTCTTTGATGCCGCCGCGACCTATGCACCCGGTTTGAAGCGTGGCCTCTACTACTCACTGCCTGAGTGGTATAATCCCGCATATGCTGTGTATAAGCAAGGAACGTCCTTCCCTGGTGGACCTCCTACCCAATTTGTAACCGGTAAGCCGCTTACTTATACCGGTTATATCCCTGTGAATGACTACGTGAATGACTTCCAGAAACCGCAGTTGCTTGAACTGGTGAATCAATATCATCCAGATGACCTCTGGGCTGATATTGGCGGACCCAACGACAGCCGTACGGTTTTCGCAGATTACTTTAACCAGGCGCTTACTGCGGGCCAGCAGGTGACGGTAGATAATCGTTTTGGTATTCCCGAGTATGACTATAAAACGCCTGAGTATAAGTCCAGCTTCTCATTCAGTCCCCAAAAGTGGGAAGCTAATCGCGGAATCGATCCTTTTTCCTTTGGATATAATGCGGCTACTCCCGATGGCAGTTATGCAACAGCTGATCTGTTAATCACTCAGCTTGTGGATATCGTGAGTAAGAATGGCAACCTTCTGCTCGATATTGGACCGAAAGCTGATGGCACCATCCCGGCAATTATGCAGCAGCGTTTACAGGAGATGGGAGCCTGGCTCAAGATCAATGGTGAGGCCATCTATGACACGACCTACTGGTGGCGAGCGCAGGCATCTGGCAATCTGCGTTTCACCATCAGCCCGAATAAAGCGTTCTACATAACATCCCTGGTGCGACCGGGTAATCAGGTCGTTGTCAATGAGCCAGTGCCTATTCAAGCTGGAGACACTATTCAATTGCTTGGATACGCAGGCACATTACAGTGGAGTCAGCAGAACGGCTCACTAGTGATCACCGTCCCGGCAGCCGCTCAGAAAAGTGGCTCATCTGCCTGGGTATTCAAAATTACCTGGAGCTAAGTCAAACGTGGTCGTGCACGACAAACTAGAGGCTGCGTTTCCGACAGCAGGTGGCGGAAACACAGCCTCAATCAGGTCAGGCTTTCAGGGACACGCGCACGACGACAGCCGTAATATTATCAGGGCCACCATTCTCATTAGCACGCTCTACAAGGCGCTTCGCACTCTCCTGAGGAGCATATTGCTCAACGATAGAGCGCAGTTCGTCCTCTTCAACCAGCAACCAGAGGCCATCGGTACAGAGGAGCAGAATATCACCATCCTGTACCGTCTCCGAAGCAACATATACGTCCACTTCTGCCTTTGTTCCAAGACATCGTGAAATCAGATTGCGTTTTTCGTGTACACGCGCCTGCTCTTTCGTCAACAAACCGGCCTGTACCTGTTCAGTAACCCATGAGTGATTCTGCGCAATCTGCATTACCTGCCCACCCCTGAAGACGTAAGCAAGACTATCCCCTGCATTGGCAACGTACACACGATCATTCTGCAAAACCGCTGCAACACATGTCGTAGCCATACCCGCTTGTGCTTTCTGATCTTCAGTTGCGTCCTGAAATTTTTCACTGTTTCGCTGCCAGATGAGGGCATTGGCATACTCTACAGCTTTACGTAGTGATAGAGCAATATCTTCGTCTGTATCTTGATAATAAGTGTCACGTATCGTATTCACCGCAAGCTCACTTGCCACTTCACCTTGTACATGACCTCCCAATCCATCGGCAACCACGAAGAGTGCACCTTTTTTCGCCATCACCTGCGCATCTTCTGGCACATACGAACTCATATTGTCTTCATTGCTGGGACGGTGTCCAATATCTGTACGGAGAGCAACATCAAGGTTAAGCAGTGCATTTGTCATAAGAGACTCCTTTTCCAGACCTAATACTGATTTGAAGAATGTTATTGACGCTTTCCAATGTTCAACACAGACAGACGTAACAAGATCAGAAAGCACAAGGCCCCACAGCCTGACCATACCCCAATCGCCCTGCCCTTGCTCTTCACGATAGCAGTCACGAAAGATCTGGAGCATTTCGCGTCCATAAGCATGTCGAAACTGCGCCGGGTAGAGCCAGAGCAACGCATGGTAGAGCCGTTCAGCAGATGAAGGAGAATGTAAAGGCTGTGTTGTCATATCCCACCTCCTGATGATCCTGCACCGCCGAGCAAGCGTTTAAACTGGGCGACATTTACCAGTTGAGCTAATCGCTCTGCTTCAGCCTGGGCTACGTGTAGCCCAAAACCGGTCAGGCGATAGTAACGCCTTCGCTCATTATCAAGTGCTGGATCGGGACGCTCACCCAGTTCTTCAATCAACCCATCCACCAACATACGCTTAATGGAACCATAGAGCGTTCCCGGCCCCATACGCATCTTTCCATCCGTGCGCAGAGCGATCTCTTGCATAATGCCGTAGCCGTGGCGTTCACCATCAGCAAGAGCAAGCAGAATATGAAAGACAGCAGGTGTGAGCGGAAGAAATGCCTCTGGCTCACGCTTCTCTTTGTTCATATCACCTCCAGTTACTATATCCGTAACAGATATATCTGTTACGGATATAGTAACTGATAATATTAGGATATGTCAAGGGTCTGATAAAAATTGCAGACCCTACATGAGTTTGACGCCAACCTAAAAACGCGATAGACTAACAACAGAAAGGGTAATCGATAAAGTGAAGGATACTATTATGAGCAACGCGCATGTACAAATACATACCTTATTGCAACGTCACGTGCGGACACTAACGCTCAGTGTGCTTTTGCTTTGCATCGTTTTACTGAGTGCCTGTGGGCAAACAACGGCTCAGAACTCCGGTTCTACGGCAAAAAATAGCATACCTACACCCGCGATTAATCCTTCACTGCAAAATAAGGGAGATATGCAACTACAGGCGTTCCAGCAGTGGATCAGCTTGCTACAACACTATAAAGGTGATGTCACTTCCTACCAGCAACAGTATAACAGTGATCAACAGGCACTTCATAACGCTAACAACAGTACGGCCTATCAGACTGCATTGAATACTTTGAATTCTCATGTTGTGGCAATACAGATGCCGGCGATGAAAACAGAGGGCAATTCCCTCTTTCAGGAACTGAGGCAGGATGCGACCAGTTTTGGGAAGCAGCACACCTATTATGACTCCTATGACAATAAGACCTACCCTCGTGGCTATGAGTATGGTTCAGCAAACGGAGCGACCAGTTCGTTGTGGTTACAGGGTGAACTATCGGCGGCAAAAACGCTGGCAGACTACCAGCAAGCCGTTGAAGATGTAAACATGGATCTGAATAACTTCCACGCGATGGTTGCAGACTTTAGCGATCCGACGCCCTACAGTCAGGTTCATCATACCGATATGCAGTTGATGCAACAAAACAACTATATGAAATCGAGCGTGGTTATCGTTTCTCTAGCCGAGCAGGCATTGCGTGCTTATACGAATGGAAAACTGGTCAAGGCATTTCAGATCACTACTGGACAACCAGACTTACCTACGCCTCCTGGTACCTGGTGGGTTGAGGGGAAAAAGTCGCCAACTGAATTTAAAGCGGATGTGCCACAATCTTCGCCGGATTGGTATCCACCAACGCCAATCAATTATGCCATGCAATTCCACAGCAATGGATACTTCTTGCACGATAGCTGGTGGCGCAGTGAGTATGGTCCAGGCACGAACTTTCCTCACCTCGATCCAGGTGGTTCACAGTATTCTCTACATGGTTCGCATGGTTGTGTGAATATGTCGAAGGATGATGCTGCCTGGTTGTATGGATTTGTGAAAGTTTACACGAATATCCTCATCTATTAATTGCTGAGCTTTATCCAGATACATTGATCTCCCAATCTGGCTTGACAAAAGGCCTGATGGTAAAGTATGCTGACAATATCGACGCGCTTTATGTCGGCATCGAGGTCTTCAAGGAGGAGGATAAGAGCTTTCCGGCTGCTCACCCATAGCGCTATCTCAATACATCTCGACTTATCCGGTATCTGAGGGAGAAACCTCGCTCCACGTCGACGACAGGCGATAAGTTGCAGAACGTTCTAGCTTGAAGCCTTTTCCACACGGTAGTGGATAAGGTATCCTACCTACTCGCACAGGCATGGTGCCGTGCATACTGATACTTAGGACTAAACATGGATCGTTTATACCCGTTTGTACACATAGTACACGTATCATTAGTTCAGTCATGAAAGGTGGGAACATTATGGCTCAATACGCCGCAGAAACCGAAAACAGCACCTACGCTGCACCGGCTATCGCAAATCCCGGCCCTCTTGGACTCTCTGCATTCGCACTCACAACCTTTGTCTTGAGTTCCATTAATGCGGGTTGGTTCCCTGCTGGTGCAACAACTATCGTTGTTGGACTTGCTCTCTTCTACGGAGGCCTTACCCAGCTTCTTGCAGGTATGTGGGAATTTAAGACCGGTAATACATTCGGAGCTACCGCTTTTGCCTCTTACGGCGCTTTCTGGCTCTCCTTTGCTGCAATCTTTATTCCTGGCTTTGGTATTGGAAGTACGCTAGGAACTTCTATTCATCAAGCCCTTGGCGTTTATCTTCTCGCCTGGACAATCATCACCGCTATCCTGCTCGTTGCTACCTTAAAAAGCAATATGGCACTTATCGCAGTCTTCGCTTTTCTTACCCTGACTTTTCTGTGTCTCACCATTGGTGAACTGGCTCCGTCAACCACATTCCACACTCTGGGTGGTTATCTCGGTATCATCACCGCCATCGTAGCATGGTACACTGCACTGGCCGGGCTACTGAGTTCTGGCAGATCCGCCTTCTCGTTGCCAGTGGGACCGATCTCTTAATAGATCCGTTCCGTTTTCTTTACAGCATCCACACTTTCCGTAGGGGCCGATAGCTTTGTCGGTCCCTACATAATGAAACAGGGAATCGGTAGGGACCTGGAAAATTGCGGAAACAGGACTCCCAAAACAGCATCTGGTCACGCCAGGAAGCACTCTCCAGAGCACCCACCATCAGCACTTTATCGTCAGTCTTCGTCAATCGTATCTGTAGCAGACTAGACAAAGAGGATATTCTATTATGAGCAACCTTGGCTTTGAGAATACCGACACGTTCCTGTTGGAAACACGAGTTTTTCCGCCATCTCCTGACACCGTCGAGCACGCAAATATTACTGCGTATATGAAATCTAAAGGTTTCGATGACTACGAGGCATTCTACAAATGGTCCCTGGAAAATCGCTTCGAGTTCTGGGACGACATGGCGAAAGAGCTACACTGGTTTGAACCGTGGCAGAAGACCTTTGAATGGACCGAAAAGCCTTTCTTCAAATGGTTCCTGGGTGGTAAATTCAACATCGCATATAACTGCCTCGACCGCCATATGCAGACTTCCACGCGCTCAAAAGTAGCATTCTATTGGGAAGGCGATGATGGCTCCAATCGCACACTCACTTACGAGGATCTCTACGTCCTGACGAACCGCATGGCAAAGGGCCTGCAAAATCTGGGCGTGAAGAAGGGTGATCGCGTCGCCATTTATTTACCTGCCGTTCCAGAGCAAGTAGTTGCTCTCTTAGCCGTGGCTCGCCTTGGTGCGGTCCATACTGTCATCTTTGGTGGATTTGCAGCCAGTTCGTTGCGCGACCGCATCAATGACGCAGAAGCTAAAGTGTTGATTACCGCCGACGGCAACTATCGCGGCGGCAAACTGATCGAACTGAAGAAGCTTGCCGATGAAGCCATCAAAGAGACGCCAACGATTGAAAAAGCTATTGTGGTGCGTCGTCTGGGTAGTGATGTTCAGATGCAAGCTGGGCGTGACATCTACCTGGATGAACTGCTGGCTGACATTCCTGAAGATACCTTCGTCCCTTGCGAACCCGTTGACAGCGAGGACCCACTCTACATCCTCTACACCAGCGGTAGCACGGGCAAACCCAAAGGCATACAGCACGTTCAGGGTGGTCACGCGGTCGGTGTCTACACAACTACTAAATTCGTCTTCGACATCAAACCCGATGATGTCTTCTGGTGTACTGCCGATATCGGCTGGGTAACTGGTCATAGCTATATCGTCTATGGTCCCCTGATGAATGGAGCTACCAGCGTACTCTTCGAGGGCGTTCCCACCTATCCGCAACCCGATCGCTTCTGGTCAATCGTGGAGAAATTTAAAGTCACGATTCTCTACACTTCTCCCACGGCGATTCGCGGCTTGATGCGCTTCGGTGAGGAATGGCCGAAGAAACATAACCTCTCTAGTCTGCGCATTCTTGGCTCAGTAGGCGAACCAATTAACCCTGAAGCATGGATCTGGTACCGACACAATATCGGGCATGACGAATTGCCCATCATGGATACCTGGTGGCAGACAGAAACGGGCATGATTCTGATTAGCCCGACCGTTGTCATCCCCTTGAAACCAGGTAGTGCCAGCCGTCCTCTGCCAACCATTGAAGCCGACGTGGTCGATAGAAACGGGGTCAGTGTCGGCTCCGAGAAAGGTGGCTTCCTGATCATACGCCATCCCTGGCCCGCACAGATGCGTACCATCTACAAAGATCCCGACCGTTATGTGCAGACCTACTGGAGCGTCATTCCCGATGTCTATTTCGCTGGTGATGCCGCTACCAAGGACAAAGATGGTTACTTCCGCGTTCAGGGACGTGTGGACGATGTGATCAAAGTGAGCGGGCACCGTCTTGGCTCGATGGAGATTGAATCCAGCCTTGTCAGTCACCCTGCGGTTGCGGAAGCTGCTGCTATTGGCAAACCGGACCCGCTGAAAGGTGAACATGTGAAGGCTTTCGTCATCCTCAAGCAGGGCTTCGAGCCATCTGAAGCGATGGAGAAGGAACTGAAGTTGCATGTACGCACAACTGTCGGTGCCCTCGCTGTCCCCGATGAACTTGAGTTCGCACCCAGCCTGCCCAAGACGCGCTCCGGCAAAATCATGCGCCGCGTCATTCGTGCCCGCGAACTCGGCGAACCTGTCGGCGATACCAGCACGTTGGACGGCTAGTCTTAACAAAATATTAGAATTTTTTTCCTGGGTGGGGCGCACGGGCTTGTTCGCTCCGCTCACCGCGCCCCTACCATTGGGCCTCGCGATTCTTGTAGGGGCGCGGTGAGCGGAGCGAACAAGCCCGTGTCCCATGTTGTCGTATGCCCCAATTTGAAAACGTATCCAATGACCTTTGACAGAGCACTATACTAGTGTTTTCTCATCAGCACTTTTTGGAATTGTAAAACGAGCAAAAGTGTCGCGTCGATGAGGCAAGATGGAGAACAATCTTATGTTAGAAAGGCGCATCGAAGAAGCCTCTTTGAACAACTGGCCTGCTCTCCAGCAGATGCTCTTTGATGGATGGATTCTACGCTTCTCGGAAGGATATACGAAACGGGCAAATTCTATCACCCCCATCTATACATCTTTTCTTCCTGTACAAGAAAAAATTGTTGCATGTGAGAACTTCTATCATAAGAAACAATTACCCACAATCTTTCGCCTTCTATCATTCTCTTCTGCTACCGCCGATCTCAATTCGCTCCTGGCACAACGCAATTACCAACGCATCGATCACACATTGGTATTATCTACACAACTCTCTCCTGACACAACAACGCATCGTCCCGCATTAAACAATGTTCCGCTTGCAGAATGGTTATCGCTATTTTATCAATTCAAGCAAGTACCCACTGAGCAACAGCAAATTCATTCTGAGATGCTCGCACATAGCGCATGCGACCTTTTATGCGCCGTTCTTTACCATGACGGAGTTCCAGTTGCATGCGGATTAGGCATGCTGGAAAACGACATTTTTGGCCTGTTCGATATCGTAACAGATTCAGAACAAAGGAATAAAGGGTATGGCACACAATTAGTAGCCGCTATGCTAAGCTGGGCCAGGCAACATGGAGCCAGTCGTGCATATCTTCAAGTCACCAATGCCAATCAAGCCGCACTGCACCTATACAAGAAGTTTGGTTTCCACGAGCTTTATCACTACTGGTATCGCATACAAAACCTCTAAGTTGTCTTCTCCGCCATCTTACATCATAGCTCAGCCTACTTTATTCCAGCATATCTACTTCCATCACCTTCTTACACGTCTCAGTCGTGTCCTTTAATAGAGAAAAAACACACGAGAATTCACCATACAGTTTACTCTCAAACCAGTTATTCCAAAAAGGACACACATCATGACAACGAACAATACAAAAAACAAACCGAGTATTGGTTTCATTGGCCTGGGCAATATGGGAAACCTGATGGTACAACGCCTGTTACAGGCAGACTATCAGCTCACTGTTTACGATCGCACAAAAGAGAAAACCCAGGAAGCAGCACAGCAGGGCGCGAAAGTCGCCGACCATCCACGTGATCTCGCTGAAACATGTGATGTCGTTATGTCTATGGTAAGCGACAATTCCGCGCTGGAAGCCATTATGCATGGCCCGGATGGTGCTTTAGCTGCCGCAAAATCCGGGACGATATTTATTGATCTCAGCACCGTCTCACCCGAAGAATCGCGCCACATTTTTGCTGTGATCAAAGAGAAAAATGCCCATATGATCGATGCAGCTGTATCAGGGAGTACTCCTCAATTAAAAGAGGGCAACCTGGTCATTTTTGTTGGTGGTGAACAAGAGATTTACGAACAATGCAAACCAATTCTAGAGCACTTCGGCAAATCCATCTTCTACATGGGCGCGAGTGGTAAAGGTACCACGATGAAAATGGTTGTCAATACAATGCTCGGTCTGGGCCTGCAAGCCGTCGCCGAAGCGCTTGCTCTGGGCGAAAAAGCAGGTCTGGATAGACAGCAACTTATCGACGTACTGGGGCAGACAACGGCTATTTCACCTGCTCATAAAGCCAAACTGGCAAATGTTAAGAACGAGGATTACCCGGTCACATTTGCCCTCGCCATGATGCGTAAAGACTTTAGCCTGATTATGCGCATGGCTGCCGAGCTCTCTGTTCCGATGCCTGCTACCGCCGCTGCTGAACAGATGTATGCAGCTGCACTGGCACAGGGACATGACGAGGACTACTCGGTCATGCTCCAGTTCATGGAACACCTGAGCGGACTACCCACCAGCAAGCAAAAGTAGACCTTCGCGGCTCCCGGCAGTGTTTTACTGCCGGGAACCTGTTGCAGAATACCCTCTATCACGAAACCGTTAGCGTTACCGCAACCGTTTGAGGGCTTCCTCCAGTAGTCTGACCTTGCTGATCAGTACCAGTCAATATTATCTGAGCTGTATACGTACCTGCTTTTAATTTAGCAGCATCAACATAGACCTTTAATTGACCGGGTACATCAGAAGAAGTTCTTACTCCTAGAGACTGGCTTTTCAGAGCTGGAAGCGTTATCCAGGTAGTAGTTGATGGGCTGACAGAAGTACGCCAGTAAAGCGCCCTTGTACCACCATTTTTAACGGTAACAATCTGAGGTGGAGGAACCTGTGAAGATGCTGAAGCGCTAAAACTTAGACTAAGCGGCGTAGCAATCAACACAGGCCTGGACTTTCCCACATTAGAAGGTGAGTGTGCATGTTTTGAAGAACTCACTACGTGCTTCGACGATATTACCTGTTTCGACGGCGTGGTAGGCTTCACTGATGCCGCATGTGCACCTTGCGTACCCGAAAACGCTCCTTGCAGCAATGTGAACGCAGCAACCAGCAACACTACCAGGCATGTTGCTAACGATAACCACTTCCCCTTTCCCACAAAGAGGCGTTTCCCTTGTAGAGAAGTACGCTTACTACCTGTTTGACAATCATTACCATAATTCTGATCCATTTTCTTATTCCCTTCCACTAAACTTATTTCAAGTGAGATATACGTATTTACCTCACAGAATGATAATAGCATAGACATTCTAGAATAAGCGTTCTGATCAGGTTATGATACAGTTGAGATGAGGTTAAGATTACGCGTAAATTCATTTCCAACCTTTACTTATACATCATCTTCACTCATGAAGAAATGCCAGGACAGCAGAATTGAAATCGCGCGGACGATCATACATACATATATGGCCTGCTTTTTTCAACAGAACAAGGGTTGAGTCGGGCATCTCTTTATGTAATGCGTATGCTAGCGAGGACGGAACCAGCGTATCATTCTCGCCCCAGATAAGCAGAGTGGGAACAGTGACGGCCTGAATCTCCTCTTGCACATCTACGGCAATCAGATCGCGCGTTGTGCGCAACAGCGTTAGAGGGCCCGCACGCAAGGCATCAAAACACAGAATCCATAGAAAGCTGGGCATAACATAGCGCAGGCCAATCAGCAGAGG
Source organism: uncultured Chloroflexia bacterium (assembly GCA_963731415.1). Classification (GTDB taxonomy): domain Bacteria; phylum Chloroflexota; class Ktedonobacteria; order Ktedonobacterales; family Ktedonobacteraceae; genus JACDAE01. The sequence continues at coordinate 356,996 of CAVSVN010000001.1, read as the reverse complement.
CACAAAGTAGCCAGTGACGGTCTGCACATGCGGCCTGATCGCCGGGGCGACAAGCACAAGGCGGCAGACAGCCTCAGGATGATGTGCAGCGATCCACAGACAGATATAACCACCCATAGAGTGACCAATAAAGTGCGCACGCTTGAGGCCAATCGCCTCCATCCAGCTGAGAAGCCAGGACGCGGCATTGGTGAGGACAAAACGACCACGCGGAAAATGCATGGCACCAAAGCCGGGCAGATCAACCAGATAGACGCGATAGTGGTGTGCGAGTTCAGAAACGTTGCGCATCCACCAGAGCGTCGAAGCGGACAGACCATGCACTAGAATGAGAGGTTCACCTTCGCCTGTAACAAGATAACGTATCCGACGCCCGGCAACATAAACATACTGCGCGGTAATTACAGATTTTTTTGGCACATTAGTACTCCTAAATAAATTACTTTATCCCTATTGTATTTTCAATCTCTTCGTGTGCATACTTTCCTTCAGGGGAGCGGCAAAGACTTTGCCCTTTCATGACTTGCATGTAAGTGCGAATACTAATAAATACTATATTCTCTATGCACCACTTACTTCCAGAGCGGAGATACTACTCCTTGCATAAACATCTCTGGCAACTGGCATAACGATGATACAATAACAAAAGGACATACATCAGAGAGACTCTATTGTATGGAAGGAAGATATTGATGAAAATACTCGTCCTGAATGCTGGTTCCAGCAGCCAGAAGAGCCGTCTATACGAGATTGGAGATACTCTACCGACACAGCCGCCAGAGCCACTCTGGGAGGGCAATGCCGATTGGACGAAGGAAAAAGGAACCGCCACGCTAGAGATTACTCCCACTCATGGGCAGACCGTTAAACAGGAGATCTCAGTGGGTTCGCGTTCTGAGATCGTTGAGCAGATGCTGAAAACGTTGTGGAGCGGCAAGACGAAAGTCATTGAGCAACCTGCCGACATTGATCTCGTTGGGCACCGCGTTGTACATGGCGGACCTCATTATACTGAGAGCATCAAGAATCACACCAGAAGTGAAAGAGGAGATTCAGCGCATCTCTTCGTTCGCACCATTACATAATCCAGTCAACCTGGAAGGCATCGAGACGATGGAGCGCCTTCTGCCTGATGTGCCCCAGGTTGCTGTCTTTGATACAACATTTCATAGCCAGATGCCCCTGGAAAGAGTGGTTTATCCCGGTCCTTACTCATGGTACGAGCAAGATATCCGGCGCTATGGCTTTCATGGCACCAGTCATCAATATTGCTCTGAGCGGAGCGCTCACATTCTAGGACGTGATCTAAACTCGCTACGCATCGTTAACTGCCACCTCGGCAATGGCTGTTCGGTTGCAGCTATTCAGCGTGGGCACAGCGTTGACACATCGATGGGATTTACGCCAATTGAAGGGCTGATGATGGGCACTCGCACTGGCTCGATTGATCCTGGCATCCTGGTCTACCTGCAAAGAGAGCAACATGCTACAGCGGACCAGTTGGACCAGGTATTGAACAAGCAATCTGGCTTTCTGGGTATCTCTGGCATATCTAATGATGTGCGCCAGGTCGAGAAAGCTGCTGCGGAGGGTAATGAGCGTGCAAAGTTGGCAATTGATATGTTTATCTATCGCCTGCGCTACTTTATCGGAGCCATGATAGCCTCGCTCGGTGGAATAGATGTCCTTACATTTACAGCTGGAATTGGTGAGCACGCACCAGAGATACGTGCGGCTGCATGTGAAGCTTTCGGCTTCCTTAATCTTAAGATTGATCCTGAGAAGAATGCGGCCTCACCGATTGATCAAGATATCGCTACAACAGATTTCAGCGATACGTGTGCTGGTTGTGCATACGGAAGAAGACTGGCAGATTGCAAAAGAGTGCTGGCATGTTGTACATAATTCCTAGCTGGTGTGTGCAAGAAAATTTACAATAATGCTTGCTAACTCTGGACCTTTATCCTCCTGTAAAAAGTGACCAGCGTTTGCGATAGTCGTATGAGGCTGCCCCCTGGTACCAGGAACATTTCTCTGAAAGAAGAGATCACCTCCTCGTGTGATAGGATCAGAGTCACTGAAAGCGGTCAGGAAAGGTTTCTGCCAGCGTTTGAGCACTTCCCAGGCGGCACGGTTGGAAGCCGAGGCAGGATCGTCAGGAGTCGTGGGAACCAGCAAGGGGAACTGACGAGCACCCGCAAGATAACGATCATCAGGAAAAGGTGCATCATAGGCTGCGATAACGTCGGATGAAGGCTTGATGATGCAACCGCCTTTGATGATGCCTCCTGCATGAAAGGCTGGGACTTCCTGAGAGTAGTGCTGCCAGCGGAGGAAAGCTTCACCTGGATGCACATCGCCAGTAGGAAGAAGAGTATTTGAAGCCACAATGCGCGAGAAGCGTTCCTCGTTCTCAGCAGCAAGACGAAGTCCAATCAGGCCACCCCAATCCTGACCGAAGAGGGTGATATTTCTCAGATCAAGCTCCTCAAGAATTGTACGCATCCAATCTACATGGCGTTGATAGGTGTAATCTTCACGCTGAGCTGGCTTGTCTGAACGTCCAAAGCCGACGAGATCGGGAGCGAGAACACGATAGCCCGCCGCAACAATAATAGGAATCATTTTACGATAGAGGTAGCACCAGGAAGGTTCGCCGTGCAACAGTAAAGACAGGGTCAGCACCTTGCGGCCCTTCATCAATATAATGCATACGCAAGCCAGCAACCTCTATATAATGAGGGGTAAAATTATAGTCAGGTAGATTTTCAAACCGTTCGTCGGGCGTACGGAGAATCTCCATTGGCGTACTCCTTTAATACCTGATTGGTAAATAATAATAGATACAAAAAAGAGCTTTCACAATGCATTGTATCATTGAGCCATATATATTTTATAATAGTATTATGACCCGCTCACAAACAATGGGCCGTCTTGTGAAAAGACGTTATATCGTGTGAGAAATACCACTTGCACGATGGCATTTTTAGAAGGAGCATAACATACTGTGCCAAAAGCAACCTGGAACGGCGTGACGATAGCCGAAAGTAATAATTGCGTTGTCGTCGAGGGAAACCAGTATTTCCCACGCGAAGCTGTCAAACAAGAATATCTGCGAGAAAGCTCTGCCCATACGACCTGCCCCTGGAAAGGTCTTGCCAGCTACTATTCGCTCGAAGTAAACGGACAGGTCAATAACGATGCTGCCTGGTATTATCCTGAGCCAAAGGATGCGGCGAAACAGATTAAAGATCATATCGCCTTCTGGCATGGTGTACAGGTAGAGGTCTAGTTTAATTAGAGAAGGAGGAAATTGCTATGCCCCTCGACTCCCAGGCTCAAGCGTATCTGGATCAGATGGCGGCTCTCAGTCCCACGCCGATGCATACCTTTCCTCCTGAAATGGTGCGTCAGGCCATGAAAATGGAACTGAGTTTTAGCGGGCGAACCAGAAGCGATCGCCCACGTTGAAAACCGGACCATTCCAGGGCCGCAGGGCGAGATACCGATCAGAATCTATACTCCAGCTGGCAATGGTCCTTTTCCACTGCTGGTCTTCTTTCACGGCGGAGGCTGGGTGGTCTGCAATCTTGATACGCATGATAATGTGTGCCGAAATCTGGCAAATGGTGCAAATTGTATTATCGTTTCAGTGGACTACCGTCTCGCACCTGAACACAAATTTCCAGCTGCACCCGAAGATTGTTATGCCGCAACACAATGGGTAGCTGAGAACGCTACCCGGTTGAATGGTGATGCCTCGCGCATTGCTGTAGGTGGAGATAGCGCTGGTGGCAACCTTACCGCTGTCGTCGCGCTCATGGCACGAGATCGAGGTGGTCCACCCCTGGTTTTTCAATTGCTGATCTATCCCGTCACTGATGCGACGGGTTCATCCCCTTCCATGATAGAGAACGCCGAGGGCTACGGGTTGACCAGGGAAGACATGATCTGGTTCACCAATCATTATCTGAACAACGAGGATGAGCAGAAAAATCCTCTAGCATCTCCGCTCCTGGCACCCAATCTGCATGGTCTGCCTCCAGCTTTAATCATCACTGCCGAGTATGATCCTTTGCGTGATGAGGGGGAACTGTACAGTCAACGTCTGAAAGAAGCTGACGTACCTGTCACCATGACACGCTACGATGGAATGATTCATGGGTTTGTGAGCAGGCCATTTGAGCGCGGTAAGGAGGCTCTTGCTGAATGTAGCAATGCTTTAAAAGGTATATTCGGGCAAAAGTAGGGGCATGGAGAAGATTGTGGGAGGGAAGTCATTCAGTGTTACGAAAAAGTGTCCAATGAACCTTGACAGAGCGGCGCACACGGGCTTATTCGCTGCGCTCATCGCGCCCCTACACCAGGGTCTCTCGGCTGGTGTAGGGGCGCGATGAGCGCAGCGAATAAGCCCGTGCTCCATCCACATTGGAAAAAGTGCGCAATGACGTTTGCCAGAGCATATATCCCTACGGTGTAAAGGGCGCGGCTTACAAGCCCGTGTGCCTATCTCCTCAACAACGCCTGGGCATGACCAAGCAATGCCTGTCCTTGCGCAGATATTGCATAATCAGAAGTTGCGTGACTCCCAAACTCTGCATTCTCCAGAATTGCGATCATGCGCCGGGCAACTGCATTACGCTGCGTAGTAATGCCTCGCAACAAATTCTCCAGTTGAGTGTACATGCTATCACCTGGAGCGTTGCTTTCCAATGCCTGCGTTGAGATAGCCAGGCTGGTCAATCCCAACAGACCGACAGGGGCATTGATCTGTTTGTAGATGCGTGCGATATTCTCATAGTAGCTGAGATGGTCGCGCACCGCATCTGGCAACGCTTTGCGGGTCAGCAACTCGAACAGGACGCGCCCATCGTGTTGATAATCATCCTTCAAGCCAAGTAGCTCCATTATCGTCGGGCGCGTATCGGTGTGATCAGCCCAGATGCTGCTGTTGATACCAAGATGCTGCACTCCCGGTCCCACGATACCAAGCCATGTCGTATTAATGTCTGGAGATACATCGCCGTGGTTCCAGGCAAAAGCAGCTTCCTCAGCAACACAGGCCGTGTTACAATTGGGCGCTCCCGCGTACAGGTAATAATCAGGTTTGGCAAACATGGTAAATGTGGGCGTACGCGCTGGATCAGCAGTAACCATGTGCAGCAACTTCATCTCGGTCTGATCGGCGAGATAATTAGTGAGTTTATCTGTTTTACCTGTAAGAGGATTTGTCGCTGTGAGCGCGGCCACTCCACGCTCAAATGTCCGTGTTACAGCCGCACCCTGCGCAGGATTTCCGGTAAGATAGAAGTTTGGAGCAGAGTCGGCATGAACAGTGAAAGGCGTTGTGATATGTTGCTGAGTCGCCAGCAATCCTGTAGTATTGACGTTTATCTCGCCAATCTGGCTGTAATTACAAGGGACCGTAACTCCATTACAGTTCGCAGGAGCAGGCGCACTCCCTACGAAATGATCTCCCTCGTCAGCAGTGAAGACAAACAGCGAATTGCTCTTGTTGATGCCATCCTTCGCCAGCCGGGTGAAGAATTTACCGAACCCGTCGTCGTACGATTTCAGTGTCGTGACATAGCCAGCTGAGCCAGGACCAAACGCAGTATCGGTAGCATGGTTATCATGCGCATCGGAGAGATAAGCATACGTAACTGGTACGCCATGTTCCTGCATCGCGGCCACATAGGACAACGAGACAGCGGGCGTCATAGCATCAAAACCGGGGAAGCCAATATTGCCACTGCCATCATTAATGACATTGCCGTTCAGGTCCTTCAATGGGCCATTCGGGCTGATCTGCGGCGCAACAAACTTATGTCCGAAGAGTCCCTGATACCCTGCATAGCCGCCGGACTCCTGAGGTAAGCGATCAGCCTGCCCGTTGGCACAGACCGCACTTCCCTTCGCGCAATGAATACCAATACCCACAAAATCGGCGGTAGCCTTGTTCGGATTAGCCTTTACTTCCGCCACCTCAGGTGAATTTGCACCGAAGACGGTGGGAACATCAACACCAATATTCTCTAAAACTGTATTCGCAGTAGCAACCGAACCGAAATTACATCCGGCACGTGTATACGGAACCCAGGGTGCGGGCGCATTTTTGCCTTGCGCATCTAACATTGTATAGGTTGTATCACTCGGCGTCGCTGTGGTATAAGCATCCACGGGTGAGGTCCAGTACGCGAAGGAGCCAGCTGGATTCGTGGTTCCATCGGGATTGAAATAACGATAACTATTGGTAACTGGCTGCCCATGACGATCTCCATACACGCCAGTTAAGCCCGTCAGAATGTCGTCGGCAGTATGCGCAATCAATGGTGTGTGATTATTGGCAAGGACAGTACCATTATTTTTGAGGAAATTCAGCAGATTTGGCATCTGCTCCAGATCTGATGGCACATTGGGATTATCACGTGTGAGATGCACATTGTCAAAAACCACAGAAATAACGTGTTTGACTGTACCTCCAGGTGCCTCCAGATCGCAGCTGTTCGTACTCTTTGCCGCATATGCTACTGGACTCATCTGAGTAAATGATACGACTCCGATGCCCATCAGAGTGAACATCATTGTGCCTATCAGCGTCATACGTGCAAAGAGTTTTCCTCCCAATTCCTTTCATGCTTTTTTTGCTCCTTTTCTAAAAATAGGGTGATGTTGTCTTTATACAACTACGGGTATCAACGATCAAAAGGCTACATTTTCGTTGATCCATCACCAGGAGCAATTATATCACTGGAATGTTAAAGGAATGTTTAGGGGAGCTTAATCAGCTATGTGTAACCCTTTTAAGGGATTACAGAGGGGTAGCTCCCCGTTAACTGCTGAAAAGGTAATGGGGGCTACCTCTGTAGGTAGCTTCTCCGCTATTTATTTAAAGAGCATCATCAGGCCCTTTACTGTAAGCTACTCGTAGCGCAGCAGTTCACAGATACGCTGGTGTGATGCAGTGAGAGTTGGACCAACACTGGACAGAGTAACAACAAGCAGGACAAACAACAAGGTCACCAGAATCAACAGGGGATTAAAGAGAAAATCGAGAGGCACAACTTGCTGACTAAGCATTGCAACGAGACCATAAGCACCGGGTACACCAAGGGCCGAACCGACCAACCATGCCAGAACCGCCAGCATGAGTCCCTCAATCAGGAAAACAAGAGCTACACGTCCATTGCTGGCCCCCAACGAGCGCAGAATGCCAATTTCGAGGCGGCGTTCGAGCACAGATGACGAGAGCGTACTGAAAAGTCCTAGAATACCAACAAGTGCTACGACCACAGTCACAAGATCGAAAATGGCGTAGACGATCTGCGCTGGTCCCTGATTCTGTTGAATCTGCTGCTGCAATGTAGTAACCTCAGCCGAAATACCACTATGATTCAGGATGGCGTAGAGGACCTTCGCTAGCTTATCAACTGCGACAGGGAAATGATTGTGAGCACGTACCATCAAGTCTGATGCCACATTAGTTGGCGTATTATCGAGAGCATTCAATCCCTGGATGCCTGTATAGGCAACTCCAAGTGTATGCCCCACATCCTTATTGAGATCGTGAACGATACCAACGATCTGCCAGTGCTCTAAATGTTGATTGATAACAAAGGTCAACTCATCGCCAACGTGCAAACCCATGCTCCCAGCGGCTATATCGCTCAGAACCAACGTGTTCGACTCATTCGCCGCCAGCCAGTGCCCTGCTACCACATGGCGCTGGTAGAATTGTGTATCCGGTAGCAGACCGACTAGATCTAGTTGACCCTGGGCAACCAGTGGCAACTGCACCGTCTGTATCAACCGTGGTTCGACGAGAGCTACGTTGGGAACCTGATTCAGCAGAGTGAGCAACGGCTGGTATGGATGAAGGCCCACAGAGATCGTCATGTCGCTACTATAGGTATGATTCACTTCATTCAGAGTCGCACCAATTGAGGCAGTTGTCGTTTGCACCGAGAGAAAAACTGCTGCGGAGAGCGTCAGAGCAAGCAACGTCAAAGAGGTCCGTAATGGTTTGCGAAAAACGCCGCGTAGACTGAGCCGAGTTGTTTGTGGCACCCACGAAAGGCTACGGGCTACAGAGTATGCTCGTCGGCTAGTATATTGCACTCCATAAGCAGCCATTGCCTGCCGTACTGTGATGCTTGTGCCGCGTGTCAGTGGAATGAGCGCAGAAAGTAGCGGCAGAGTCAGTCCCACTACGAGGCTTATTCCGATCACCTGGGGCGAAAGAGTAAAAGGACCGAGGTTCAGAGCCAGAGATGCGGCAAACTTTTGGGCCAGCACAGTACCGCCAACAATACCCAAAACAATGCCGAGTGCTGTGCCCACACTTCCATAGATGCCCACAGAGATCAGGTAGCCGCGCATAATAGTCCTACGCTGACCACCCAGGGCTTTCATGGTGCCAATGACAGGAATCTGCTCAGTGATCAATGTGCTAACCGTATTGATCAGCAGAAAACAGGCTAACAGGAGTGCAATGAGCGAAACTACGCGGATCACATTAAATACACTACTCACAATCACTTGATTAGAGTCAGTACTGACCTGCCCACTCGCTCCGACGCGTTGGAGGCCATGTTGATGTAGATACTGTACGACCGCTGTATCGGCTTGCTGGAGGGTCTCCTGGTTCGCCACACGTAGTTTGACAAGGAGATCATTTGGTCCGTTCAGATGTGCCAGATGTTGCAGAACATCAGGTCGCATATATGCCAGTCCATTCAGATACATATTGCCACCAGTGCGTGCCAGACCCACAATGCGCAGAGTAGCAGTGCCGTTGGCACTATCAATAGTGATAGTATCACCAAGTGAAAACGGCTGAATCGTACTGTCGCTGGATTCCATAACAATCTCGCCAGGTCCAGGCAGGTGACCGCTGGTCAATTGAAAGGTTCCCAGGACGTTGGGCAAGTTATCAGGATTACCCATAATCGAGAGGTGTGTATAACCGGAACCACTATTGATGTGCCAGCGAGTATCGTATTCGGTACGGAGGCGTATCTGGGCAACATTAGCAATTCGTTGTACGCCCGGTAGTAAAGAGGCATTAATCGCCTGGCTCTGTGTATTATAAGCAATATCGGGCAGAGTACTGCTGCTATAGCGAAACGAGAAGGCATTGCCCATCATATCATCGGCAAAGTTCACGGCAGTCAGACCAAGCACGCCAATCAAAATGCCCAGAATTACCAGAATTGTGCGCCCTTTCCGGTGGGTAACGTCGGTAATGGCTTTACGTATCAGCACACTGGAAACGTTCACAGTACACCTCCAGGGGTGATGAAAGGTGTGGAGACAGAATAGGTATCCAGAAGACGCCCATCAAGTAACTCAATACGCTCACTCGCACGCCCAGCCAGATCACGATCATGAGTGACATAGATAACCGTTTTTCCTTGCTGGATTAAATTGGTCAGTGTATCAAAGACCTGGTGAGCAGTGTGTGAGTCGAGATTGCCAGTTGGTTCATCAGCTACCAAGACGGGGGGATCATTGGCAAGAGCACGCGCAATCGCTACTCGTTGTTGCTCACCCCCGGACAGTTCAGAGGGCAACCGTTGAGCATGATCTTTGATGCTAGCCAACTCCAGGCAATTGAGTGCACGTTCACGCCACGCCCGACGCGGCAAACCTCCACCCCCACCCAGTTCAAGGGCTAGCAGCACGTTCTCCAGTGCTGTAAGCGTTGGAATGAGTTGAAAAAATTGGAAGACAATTCCCACATGTCGTCCCCGCCAGTATGCCAGCTTATTTTCGCTCCGTGCGCTCAATTCCTCGCCTGCGAACATGACACGCCCACTACTGGGACGATCAATACCCGTCAGGATATTGAGGAGCGTGGATTTTCCGCTACCAGAGGGACCATTAATGGCAAAAAGACTCTGGTTCGGTACCGCAAAGGTTACATCGTTCAAAATCATTACCTGTTTGTTCCGCGAACCAATTGCCCGCGATACATGCTCAACTTCAATTATTGCGCTTTTCACAATTTTATTCTCCTCACGCATTTTCACTTGATATTGTAGGGTTTTGTGTGTATACTTTTCCTCTAGGAGTGGCAGGAGCCACTGTCCTTCTAGGGCCTGTTTAAGGATACTAAAACGACGGTTTTCTCGTTCGGAAGAAATATAAGTGAAAATCATGACAATGAAATGAAATCACATTTCATATTTCTGTCATCTTTCTGGTGCATACTAGAAGAACTGGAAAGGGGCTGAAACCCATGCGCATACTCATCATAGAGGACGACTATCATATGAATCAGGCGCTAAAAAAGAGCCTGGTTGAAGAGGGATATGCCATCGATACAGTCTATGACGGTATAGAGGGCGAAACGTATGCCGAGGGTACGGATTATGACGCGATTATTCTTGATATCATGCTGCCGTGCAAAGATGGTGTTGCGGTCTGTCGCACGCTACGACAACACCATATCTCGACTCCCATTCTAATGCTCACAGCACGTGATACAATCGAGGACCGCGTTCAGGGCCTCGACAGTGGTGCCGATGATTACCTGGTCAAACCATTTGCACTGCATGAACTGTTCGCACGTCTGCGTGCACTCTTACGACGTGTCTCTCCTCAGAAGAGCGGCGTACTGGTCGTCGGGAATCTGGTTATCAATCCAGCGACACATGAAGTCACACGAGCAGATGAACATATCAAACTGAATGGTAAAGAGTTTGCGCTCCTGGAGTATTTCATGCGCCATCCCAACCAGGTGCTAAAGCGTGAAATGATCGAGGACCACATCTGGAGCTATGACTTCATCAGCGCCTCTAATGTCGTGGATGTCTATGTGAGACGCTTACGCCGCAAAATCGATGATCCGTTCGCCGAAAAGCAGCTTGAGACCATCTACGGAGTCGGCTATCGGCTGCGTGTCTGTGAAAACAAGTAAGGAGGTCAGACACAATGCAAGCAACTCTTCGCACAAAGCGCCTGCAGCAGCACTTTTATAGCTTGCGCTTCCGACTGGTGCTCTGGTACCTGCTACTTCTGGCTATAATTCTCTGCTTCTTCAGTGCAACCATCTATTTGCTTCAACAGGACACACTCTACAATGAGGCAGATAACAATCTACAACAGGCGATTCGGACGCTGCCGGATCTGTATACTCCTCAACCAGGTTCTATGGAGAACATCAAGAGTGGCATCTATGCCGATATGTATGCTGATACTACAATTAGCGTTTTGCTCAATTCCCAGGGGCAAATTATTCAGACTGCTGGTAGGCCTGGTAACCTCGACTTTTACCGCCTGCCTGTGCACTTTTTTCTTACCGCAAATTCTGCCAATAGCCAAACACAGTTGGATTTTAGCGCCGCCGGAAATCAGGACATTCATTTCTTTTCCACAAGAGCGCCGATCATCGACCAGACGGCTCCACCTCCCTGGAGCGAGTATGTATTCGAAATGGTCACTATTACTAATCGACAAGGCCGAATCCTGAACTTTGTACTGGTGGGTCTGCATACCGATATCTTAGATCAGTTAAATCATCTGTTAAACATTCTCGTGATTAGCATTCCGCTCGTCTTACTTGTTTCCAGCGTGGGGGGCTACTGGCTGGCTTACAGGGCCACACGTCCAGTGCAGGCGATCACCCGTACTGCTCAGGAAATCAATGCGACAGATCTGCACCGCCGCCTCAATCTGAAACGACGCGATGAATTAGGCGAACTGGCTACCACCTTTGATAGCATGCTGGACCGTCTGGAAGGAGCATTTGAACGCCAGCGACAATTCACTGCTGATGCCAGCCATGAACTACGTACTCCACTTAGCATCATCGGCACCGAGATTGATCGCGTGCTCCAACGATCTCATGCCAGTGAGGAATATATCCAGGTGATGGAAATCATCCAATTGGAGAACCTGCGTATGACCAGGTTGGTGAATGGCCTACTGACGCTAGCTCGTGCAGATCAAGGGCAAGTCAGACTACAATGTGAGCAGGTTGATCTTAGCGAAATCGTGATCGATGCGGTAGAACGGCTCGCCAGTCAGGCACAACAGAACGGAATTGAGATCCGTCTTTCGCATCTGGATGAGCTCTTCGTCTATGGCGATAAGCTCTATCTCACACAACTCTGTACCAACCTGCTAGAAAACGCTATCAAATACAGTGATGGTATCGGTAAGTGCGTTGATATCAGATTAGACCGCCTGCAAGACCAGGCTCGAATACAGATTATTGACGAGGGACCAGGAATTGCTGCGGAACACCTACCTTACCTCTTCGAGCGCTTCTACCGCGTAGACCAGTCCCGCACGCATTATCAGGCAACAGGGAGCGAAAGCAATTTCACAGGTAGCGGCCTTGGTCTCTCCATCGCTCGTTGGATCGCGCAAGAGCACAATGGCTCTATCCAAGTGCAATCTTCTCCTGGTAAAGGCTCCATTTTTGAGATTTGTTTACCCTTATAAGTAGTGAGATACTCCTTATAATACCCTATTCATCCTCATCATCTCCCGGCTGCTGCAAAGGCTTCACAAGCGCAGGTGCCTTCCCACGACTGGGATGCAACAAGGACTTGGCACGCAGATACAACGCCATCAGGCCACTGAACCATAATCCTCCGTAGACATAACCAGCCATCACATCGCTGGGCCAGTGTGCTCCCAGATACACACGTGATGGACCGATCGTGCTAATTAATCCAGTAAAAATAGAGATCAGAATGTTACGCAGTTTGCCCGAACGCCAGTTGGTTGCTAACAGGTAAATCATCAACCCATAGAAGTTGACATAGTACATTACATGGCCGCTAGGGAAACTTGGCTCGTTGATGACTCGCACAACGGTAACCAGTTCACTGGTTGGGCGTGGACGCTTGATGAGACCCTTGACCAATGTATTTAGAAGAGTGGAGGTGGAAGTGAGCAAGACGAAGATCGCCTCTAAACGGAAGCGGAGCGCCCAGAAGATGCCCGCACTGCCAATCGTCAAAGGGACAGACCATTTGGGAAACCCGATCTCGGAGATACCATAAAATACACGCCGCACCACAGGATTTTGCCGCCTTTGTAGCTTTCTGGTAATCGTTATGTCACCAGGAAACAACTGAGTCTTCCGTGCTATTACTGAAATCATGACAATGCCCGACAGCAGCCAGAGCCAGAGTGCCATAAAAATTGTGCCGCGTGAAACCGCGTGACGACCCGATACTGATGTTTGCGCCGCTATACGTTGCGCTTCATTCACTGCTGGCTTGACATTCTGTTCCACCACTACGGATGCGACATCTGGTAAATTAACTGGAGGTATCTGCGGTAATCCTGTTCCCGTTCCCGTACTGGTGGATACCTCTGGCGCTTTACGATTTCTATTTGACATAGAGTGGGCCTTTCTCTTTTATATATTCCTCTTTTTTCGTCAGTTCGTCATCCTTGAATAACTCCTGGCTTCGAGATCGCACGTAACGTCGTGTGCGTTTCCGCGTCTCACTACTGACATTGCGTCCAGATGCAACCTTCTCGGGCACAAATGCGTTTAATGCGCCTGGTACCACTGTGATGGTCGCAGGCGTAACACCCTGGGGAACTCCATCAGCATGCATTTCGACCGATGTCTCAGTCGAGATACGAACTGATTTCACTTTGCGCTGCGTAATCTTCGGTACAAACGCACGCTTCCCCTGACTAATAGAGAAGGCATGACGCAGATATTCCATTTTACTGAAATTTTTGTAGATCAAGACATCAAGCAGCCCATCATCCATCACCGCATGCGGCGCAAAACGGAGATGTGCTCCATAATAGGGTGTGTTACACACGCTCACCTGGATTGCGTTGTAAGATCGACTTCTGCGCTCGTCAAAAGCAATGCGAAAACGTGTCGGTTGAAAAGCGAACAGCTTCGCGAGTCCTTCCATGATACCACGCAATGTGGAGGTCCATCCCTTACTCTTAATCTCTTCGGCAGCTGGAAAGAGTGCTGCCTCTAATCCAATCCCCGCAACCTCTAGAAACACCTGGTCATTGATTTTGCCCACATCGATACGCTGCATTTTTCCTGCCGCGATAACCTTACATGCCTCGTCAATATCTTCAGAAATTTGCAGGCTACGTGCTATATTGTTCATCGTTCCTATAGGGATAATTCCAAGCGTTCCCTTTGTACCAATCAATCCTGTCGCAACGGCATGAATAGTGCCATCGCCACCTGCGGCAATAATACTCTCTATGCCCTCTTCGGCTGCCTGCCTTGCCAGTCCCTGCCCTGGATCTTCTGGCGTCGTGTGCCGCACCTCGGGTTCAATGCCCTGCTCTCGTAATGCCGTGACGATACGCTCCTCGTATTGCTCCCCTTCTCCTTCATTTGAAGCTAACATAGAAGCACCTGAGACCGGATTAAGAATAAGGACAGTACGCATAACTATACACCTTCCGCGCATCCAAGTGCGCTAAAATCAGGAAGTTTGTTACATTTCTGCTAATCTATTTTATTTTGCCAGATTGCGAGGGGCTATCTTCTCACTCATGTGTAACACGGCTCAAGCCCTGCATTAGTGTCAGTAGCACAGGATAAGGTAAAACAAAAACAACTTCCTTCTCCTTCGCGGCCAGAACTCTCCACCCAGATATGCCCGCTCATAGCTTCAACTAACTGTTTACTGATATAAAGTCCCAGACCACATCCTCGCACTGATGTAGCAAGATCACGCTTGAGGCGCACAAATTTTTCAAAGAGGAACGGCTGTTCCGCAGGTGGGATTCCAGGTCCGGCATCCTTGACGCAGAGAGCAATCTGTGAATTCACATCGGTCTGTCCACGACTATCAGCCATATAGGCATCAATGATGATAGGCGTATGTCTGGGGGCATACTTGAAGGCATTTGAAAGCAGATTACAGAGTACGTGGCGCAAATAGTGTCGATTCGCCCATACACTGAGTTGCTCAGGAATGTTCACCTGAATAGTGAAATCGCGTACGGCACGAGGGTCAAAACCCTCAAGCTCCTCACGCACCACCTCGGCAAGCTGACATACCTCCATCTGCAAGGGTTTCATCTCATTGACCTGCGCAACTTCTAGCACATTATTAACTAGAAGCAGAATAGTTTCATAACTTTCCAGCGCTTTAGAGAGATAGTTTGCTTTCATCGCACTATCCAGTTGCTCGTGATAAAGGTTGAGCACTTCTAGCCAACCACCAAGGGCCATGAGAGGGCTGCGCAACTCGTGATTTACATTCAAAATAAACTGATCTTTTAACTGATTTAGCTGCCGCTGCCTTTCATAAGCATTGGCCATATTCTGTTCCGCTTGCAAAGCTGCTACCTGCTGCTCATAGGCAATGAGCCTCTGCTGTTCTGCCTGCGCAGCTTGTTGACGCGCCGCCTCCGCCACATCTAAGAGATAACGCAGATAGTGAATAAAGAAACCTTCTGTGAGTAAGGCGATCATGCCGGTAACAAAACCGGTAAGCAGAGGAGAAGGCCAGAAAATACTATGATTGTTTACAGTTATGGCGATAGCCATTGCGAGAGCTGTAAGACCCGTTCCTAAAAAGGTACCACGTTGCTTAAAAAGCCAGGCAGCCACAGCTAGAGGGAGTGCTAAAAGAGGACCATTAAACTGTGAAAAGAGGTAGGCAATAAAGCACGTCACAAAACACAATACAACGATACAGATGCGTACAATACAGGGTACCTTGAGAAAACTTACCGATAGAGCATTGAAATAGCGCACACGCCTTCCTCCCTTCCACTCAGGAACGTTTCATCATACAGGCTTGTGAAACCACGCCCCTACATTTATCCTCATGGGATCATCAGAGAGGGCATCTAAACCAGACAGAAAGTACTACATTACATGATATATTGTAACATGCTTTTAATAGTTTAACATTAAAAATGCATCATGATTTAACGGATTAAATCATGATGCATTGCGTTTTTTCACATTGCAACAGAAGAGCGTATTTATGACGATTTGCCTTCGCTACCCTCCACGCTTTTGCGCTCCACACACTGCTGGAAATTTTGAATGAGACGAGATGGATTTGGCCGATGGAGGTCTAACATATAGGCGCTATCACTGATGTGCCAGAGAGGGGAAAAGAAGAGCTTCTTTGCCAACATCTCGCCCTGCTTGCTCACCACATGCGCATATATCTTGCCAACCGTACGTTCTGGTGCCTGAGCACACCAATAGTCGAAGACGCTACTGATCAATACGACAAAATGTTGCCATTTCTGCAAACGTAGGACAACGGAAGGTACATAAAGGTTATATACACCCGGCCTGTCGAACGTCAGAATATCTTGTTGTGGATCAAGATCAGCCTCGCGTATCTCACTCCGCAAGAGCTTAAAAATGGTTTCCTCTTCTAGTGGGAGCATATTCATCACACCCCATAAATCGCGCCGCTCACCTTTCTTGAAAAGAAGGTGATAGATGTATGGGTTTCGCTCATACCATTTTCTGACAATGGTTGGGTTGATAGTTTGATCCCCAAAAATGGGGTACTCCAGATCATAGATATTTCCGATATCAGTACTTTCTAGCCAGCCCGTTTCTCCTACCTCTCCAACCTCTGATTCTTGCCTGAACTGGCTCCTCAACTGCGCAATTTCGCCGGGGCGATACATTCCATGTTTGCTAACAGCCGTGGGATAGTATTTGGTAATCTTCCCTTCCTTCACAAGGCGATAAAAGGTGGAAGCTGGAATATTCAGCCTCTCGATGGCCTCGCTAGCAGTAAGGTATCTGGACATTGCTCTGTCTCCAATTTCTATTCTTGCTCTGATTATACCATATAGAAACTCTCAAAAGAAATAGATTTTATAATTTCTCCTTGAAAATCTCAAAATTACCATGTATAATAATTTTGAGAGAATTGGTAGTTTAGAAATTATTGAGAGACTACCAGATGCCTTAGGAGAGAAAACATGGATGAAAATAAAAGCTCAATCGCACAACTGCGTGCACAGATCGAAGTAGAGTGCCAGGTTATCCAGCATATGAGATTGTTTACTAGCTGCGCATCGCATGAGGCCATCAAACAACGCTATCAACGCTTAGGTGACTACCACAATCAACTCAAAGGAATTGTCGGTGATGAGCAAGCTATCAACACTGTTGTAGGCATTTACGACGAGGTGGTGAAATAATGGCAACGATTCCCGTAAAACTGGCAAGAATGCTGCACCAGGAAAAATCTTCTCACAGCATTGTTGTGCTACTCGATGAGCAGCATCAGATGGCTCTACCGCTCTTGTTTACCAATATACGGAGCCATCTATCAGATATCCGTACCCGTACCTTCTCTTATGATGAAGCTGTTTCTTCCGAACCTTTGACAAGCGATTTTATTGCCCATATCCTCGCTGCTCTGGGTGGTACAATTGAAGAGATCAGTATTGATGCCTTACAGGATGATCTCCTCTATGCCCAGGTACAGTTACATACGAGCAATGGTTCTCATACCCTTAAAGCACGCCTTGAGGATGCCCTGTTTCTTGCCTTTCGTTTGCATTGTGCATTGACCGTCGCCGAAGAAGTTTTTCACACTATGGGTGTTTCCCTTGTGGGCAAAGGTGAAACTCAGGAGCAGCAGATCGATACTATTGTTGCTATGATGCGCTGGCTACCTCTGCGTACAACCTCTCAACCTGCCGCTAACTTTAACTCTTTACTTACCTCCAGCACTCCACGTAACCTGGATTTCTCACAAGCCTTACGTGGATGGATGATCTTCGGCTATCCTATCAACCCAAAACCCTACGAACTTCACTTTGATTCAACCATCACCCACAATGGGAAAAGCTCTCTCGTTCTTACGCTGTACAACTCTGTGCTATCCACACAAGAAACATTTATCAGGGATAGAATGATCTCATTGACGCATGAAGGATTTCTGGCAACCAACTATCGCGGCCAACGTCTCCGTATGACGACCTATGTAAAAGCAGAAAATGTGAAGCGGGCTAATTTCCATTTAGCGGTCATAGGTCCCGCACTTGAACCTAATAGTGTACGCATAACTCAACATATGACGAGTACTCAACAGCATCCGGTGGAAGGCACAAGCGACTGGATGCCGTATGAATTGACTATCGATGTCCCCACTAATGCAAACTCTATCCAGATCAGCTTTAGTATGGAAGGTCACGGCAAAGTATGGCTGGATAGCATTCACTTTGCTGCTGTCGACAAAAGTATTCCTCTGACTGGAACACGCATTATCCCACCTCCGCGCGAACCGCAAAATCTAAATTTTACGCATGACCTCGAATATTGGTACCCGACAGGCTCTTTCCCTCAGGACTACACCTGTGTTGTCGATAAGAAGACCCTCCCTGACGGCGTTCATGGCGTCACCATTGCATCAATCAAACCTGAGCCACGCGGTGATTTTATCCTCCAGCAGACCTTAAGTCCGCATGACTATCGTGGCAAGCGTGTACGTTTCTCTGCTCTCATTAAATCAATCGGTGTTGAGCAACAGGCAGCTCTCTTCATAAGTACGGGAATCGGGGTAAACGAGGAGAGAATGAAATGTGCGTTGTATGGTACCACGGATTGGACGCTCTACGAAGTGGTTCTTGATGTAGTAAATCCTAATTCGTACATTAACTTCGGCCTTATACTGCGTGGCAGAGGGCAGGTCAGGCTATCAAACGCTCACTTTGAAGTTTTAGGCCCGATATCATAAATGGCGAAAACTGACATCTCATCAGGCAATCTCTTCATCGATATATGTTATAATAGCGTTGCGAGAATATGCTGTCCGGTACGGTAAATGATACATTTCCACACCCGGAATGTAGCCCAACATACACCCGGCCAGCATATTTCACTCACAGATAAGAGAAATATCCGTCCCTACAGAATATTTACACCTCTTCCATATAAGAATGCTTAAGAATTCCTTGGAATAAACTTAACAGTTTATTGCTGACTTGTATTTCCTCGTTCAATCAGGGTACTATAATAACGATAAGCAGGGTTTAGCTCAACTCTTGCGTCCAGGCTCTGAATAGTACCCACAGTCGCTCGTTTAAGCTGTTATTGTAATCGTTTACAGGTTAGAGAAGAAACGTATGGGAATATCCAGTCATGAAGAAAATGCTATTGTTACACCCGATACCTATAATAATACTATTTCTCCATTACCTGTGCCAGGTATTGATTACTATGCTACCATCGTCAGTACCCTTGTCAGCCGCAGAGCCATCCTCGATGTTGCCTTGACTCACCTACAAGCGCGGGCAATGGTGCTGACCGAGATAGCCATGCGCCTCGTAGAAACGTTGCGCAGCGGACACAAAGTCTTAGTGATGGGCAATGGTGGTAGTGCAGCTGAGGCACAACATTTCGCAGCAGAACTGGTCGGACGCTTCAAACGTGATCGCGCCCCCTATGCAGTTCTCTCGCTTACCACTGATACCTCGATCCTGACTGCTGTCGCCAACGATTACGGCTATCAGGATATCTTTGCTCGCCAGGTATCTGCCTTTGGGCAACCTGAAGATCTGTTGATTGCGTTCAGCACCAGTGGTGAGTCTGAAAATCTCTTACGTGCTGCCTCAGCTGGTCGTCAGTGTTTGATGACGGTCATTGCTATTACTGGTGATAGCCATAGCAGCCTGGAGCATCTGGCAGATATCACCCTGCGCGTCCCTGTGCTCGATACAGCCATCGCTCAGGAACTGCATATGCTTGTGACACATATGCTCTGCGATATCGCAGAAACGCAGCTATCGAGCTGTGAAGGTGAGGAAATTTCATAATGCGTCGTGCTCTTTTTCTTGACCGCGATGGTACGTTGGTTCATCCCTTCCATTATCCATCGCGCCCCGAACATCTACGTCTCTACGATACGATCGGACCTGAGTTATGTAGCTTGCAAGAGATGGGCTTTGACCTGGTAATCATTACGAATCAGGCCGGTATTGCTCGTGGCTACTTCACGGAGGCCGATCTGCAACGTATGCATGAGTATCTTACCTCCGAACTTGCTCAGTTGGGTGTCCATCTCTCCGGCATTTATCACTGCCCTCATCATCCCGATGGAGTGATTCCTGAACTGGCATATCGTTGCTCTTGCCGCAAACCACAACCGGGTATGCTGCTACAAGCTGCACGCGATCTTGAGATCGATCTGCAACATTCCTGGTTTGTCGGTGACATTCTCGATGATATTGAAGCAGGCAATCGGGCTGGTTGCCACACTATCCTGGTCGATCTTGGTACCGAAGCGCTGCCAACACAGCCACTTCGCTATCCAACGTTTGTAGCACCGGATACGTACCACGCCCTACGCACCATCAGGACCATTGAATCGCTGGCTCCCGATCTGGACCTGCTTTATCGCCCGTCCTCGTGGTCACTTCCACAAGTGCTTGCCGATTCCAGTTCTCCTTGCAGCCAGAAGATACAGGAGGACATATGCAGAATGATAGGATAGATGACGCATCATCTAGCAATCGCCGTTCTTCTGCCTCTACACAATCTTTTGCCCTGTCCACAGAGCTTCCCTCTCCAAAGGCGATTGAGCTGGTGCAACGCTTCCGTCAACTTCGAGTGCTGGTAATCGGCGATGCGATGCTAGATACTTATCTGGAAGGAACGGCATCTCGCCTCTGCAGCGAGGGACCAGTACCCGTAGTACGCAAAAGTGCTGAATATCGCCTCCCTGGTGGAGCCGCGAATACTGCCGCTAACCTGCGTGCCCTTGAAGCCGATGTGCTCTTTCTGGGCGTCGTCGGACACGATATCGCCGCTACACTATTACGCTCAGAATTGCATGCACGCAACATAAGTGATCGCTGGTTGGTTGAAGATGAACAGGCCCCAACGCTTCATAAACTGCGTATCCTCGCCGATGGTCAGTACGTTGTACGCTTCGATGAGGGTGGAGAAAAAGGCCACAATTTCATTGACCCTTATACTGCGACTACTCATCAGCGCCTGCTGGCTAATCTGAATATAGCTTATGCACAGTGCGATCTGGTTGTCGTCTCCGATTACTGCTATGGCGTTCTGTCGGATGCGCTGATTGCTCGTTTGCAAGAGTTGCATACAGCTCAACCAAAAGTGCTGCTGATCGATTCAAAGGCTCTACACCGTTTTCGCCATCTCAAGGCAACGATTGTGACGCCAAATCATTTAGAGGCGCAGTTGCTACGCGAATATGGCCATGGACAACAAAATCTATCCCCTGACGGCGTTCCTTCTGCCTCTACTATGCAGGGCTTCGAGGAGATTGAAGCTTGTGGACAGCACCTGCTCTCGTTGCTCTCCTGTGAATTAGTAGCGATTACACTGGCTGAACATGGCGTGTTCTTGCTGAATCGCTCTGGAGAGACGCTCCATCTTCCAGCTCATCCTGTGTCTTCCGCTCATGATGTGGGCGCTGGCGATTCATTTGCATCGGCTCTCGCTCTGTCTCTCGCAGCTGGCGGAGGCGTTGCTGAAGCAGCTCGTATCGCGCTGGATGCCGCTGGTATCGCCGTAACCAGGCGCTGGACAGCTGTGGTGAATTATCAGGAACTTTTACAACGTGTAAGCTTGCGTACCTATACGGATGCATCCGCTACAACTGATACCCACGTAGCGCTATTCCAACTGGTAACGCAACTCGATACGGAACGTGCCTCTGGTCGTAGCATCGTCTTTACCAATGGCGTCTTCGATATTCTACACGCAGGCCACGTGCAATTTCTACGGCAGGCAAAAGCGCTCGGCGATCTATTGGTCGTGGGCATCAATAGCGATAGCAGTGCCCGGCGCTTGAAAGGCGCGAGTCGTCCGATTACAAACGAGCGCGACCGCATGGCATTGGTAGCTGCGCTGGATATGGTCGACGCCGTAATACTCTTCGCTGAAGATACTCCTACCGAACTGATTCGTACGCTACGTCCCAATATCCACGTCAAGGGGGGTGATTATGCAAACGAAGCTCTTCCTGAAGCAGAGGCTGTCCAGGCTGGAGGTGGTCGCGTGGTCATCCTGCCCCTGGCCGGTAGCATGAGTACCAGCCAGATTATCGAGCGTATTCTTGCCCTGGCATCCGATAAACACAACTCGATTCCAGCTTTCGGAGGTCCCTATGATTGACGAACGCTGGCGTTCTGTACGCAATGTACTACTCATACGCCTGGATAATCTCGGCGATGTGCTGCTCACCACCCCTGCTTTTCATGCCGTGAAGAGGTCGCTTCCCCAGGCTTCTTTGACGCTACTTGCCAGCCCTGTTGGTGCTCAGGTTGCCGCCCTTAATCCCGATCTCGCTGATGTTCTCGTCTACCAGGCTCCCTGGATGGACCCCTGGCATAAACTCCCTCTGGATAGCCAGCGTGAACAGGAGATGATCGCACTCATTAAAGCTCGTCATTTTGATGGCGCGATTATCTTTACCTCGTTCCGCCAGAGTTCCTTGCCAGCAGCGTATCTCTGTTATCTTGCTGACATTCCCTTACGCGCTGCTGCTTCTATTGATGGTCCCGGCTCGCTTCTTACCACGCGCTATAAACATCCCGAACGCATCATTCACGAGGTCGAGCATAATCTTGAGCTTGTATCTGCACTTGGTATGAGCACGGACGATCGTTCCCTGGTGCTGGATGTACCGGACGATGCAATGCATGAGGTGGCATCGTTATTGGATAGGGGCGGCGTAAATATAGCGCGTAGGGTGAGCGCGATAAATCGGGCCCCTACAGTGGTGGTGCATCCTGGTTGTAGTATGCCTGCTCGCACGTATCCGTGGGAGATGTATGTCGAGGTTATTGATCTGCTGGTTGAACGTCTGGGGGCGTTTGTGGTTGTAACAGGTGTTGAGGATGAACGTTCGCTTGTTGCACAGGTGCTTGAACAGGTGCGGCCTGAGAATCGTGCCTCAACGCTGGCGATGGCCGGTGCATTGCCATTTCCACTCTTTAGCGCTCTGATCAAAACGGCTGATCTGACCATTACCAATAATACGGGTCCAATGCATGTTTCCGCTGCCGTAAAGACGCCAGTTATCGCGCTCTTTGCCCTCACAAATCCGCCTGAGCAGTGGGGGCCATGGCAGGTACCTCATCGCCAGCTCTACCATGATGTATCTTGTCGCATCTGTTATAGTCGCGTCTGCCCCTATCAGCATGAGTGTTTGCGCCAGGTTTCGCCTACTATGGTGGTTGAGGCCGCCGCTGATCTATTGGCAGAGGTGGGCAAAGCAGTGCTTCAACCATACGAGGGGGTGACGGAATGAATTCCTGGTTGGAAGCAAGAAACATTCTGGCGGTACGTATGGATAACATTGGCGATGTCATCATGCTGGGTCCCGCACTACGAGCTGTTAAGGAAACCTTGCCTCATGCCCGCATCACTCTGTTGGCAAGTCCTTCCGGTTCGGCGGCTGTTTCTCTGCTTCCCTGGATCGATGATGTTCTCGTCTGGCGTGCTACATGGCAGGATGTGGGAGGCCGCTTTCCCTTTGATCCTCAACGTGAGCAGGAACTCATCACGCTGCTTGCCGCTCAACATTTCGATGCCGCGCTCATCTTTACCTCGTTTAGTCAGACACCACACGCGCCCGGCTATGCCTGCTACCTTGCTGGCATTCCTCTACGTGCAGGTGAGTCGAAAGAGTTTGGTGGCAGTATCCTATCAACCGAGTTAAAGGGCGCTCCCGACGAGATGCACCAGGCCGAACGCAATCTGCGCCTCGTTGAGCACCTTGGCTTCGTCGCTAAAGATCGCAATCTGGCTGCCTTCATCTCTGACGAAGCACGCAACAAGGCATCTGAAATCTTAATCCAGGAGGGTATAGATACCGGGCGTCCTTTTGTGTTGCTCCATCCCGGTGCCAGCGCGAAGGCCCGTCGCTATCCTACTCAACGTTTCGCGACAGTTGCAGCATCACTTATGCAGCATGGCTGGCCTGTGCTGGTAACGGCGGTTGAACGAGAGGCAGCTCTGATTGATGAGATGCGTCTCCTTGCGCCAGGCGCACACTACCTGCTTGCAGAGACGACGCTAGAGGAATATGCGGCATTGATTGAGCGTGCCGCGCTGGTGATCTGCAACGATACTCTGCCTATGCACCTGGCCGACGCACTACGCATTCCAGAGGTAGTTCTATTCTCCGGTACCGATCAGGAGGAGGCATGGCGACCACGCGCGACGCTTGCTCACTTGCTACGCCGCCCAACGCCCTGTCATCCCTGCTACCTGTTTGAATGTCCCATTGGCCTGCCATGTCTGGATATTCCTCCTTCAGAAGTCGTTTCCGCCGCTGAATTTCTGCTCGATGCCAGTAGAACTGGCATCGAAGTGTCATCGAGAGGTGTACGATGAACATGCTTGCGTCACCTCGTCGCATCGCTATCCTGCGTGCCTTGCAGTTGGGCGATCTCCTGGTCGCCGTTCCAGCATTTCGTGCTATAAGAAATCGCTTTCCAGAAGCTGAAATAACGCTGATTGGTCTTCCCTGGGCAAGCAGTTTTGTGCAGCGCTACTCTCACTATCTTGACCGCTTCGTTGCATTCGCTGGCTATCCTGGTCTTCAGGAGCACCCCTTCGATGCACAGTGCACGGCTCATTTCCTGGCAGAGCAGCGTGCCTACAATTACGATCTGGTAATTCAGATGCATGGTAGCGGACAAGCGAGCAATCCTCTGGCACTGGAACTCGGAAGTAAGGTAACTGTTGGTTATTATGAAGGCACACTTCCAGAGGGATTGATGGGAGCGCCATATCCTCACGATCAACACGAGATCTGGCGTAACCTGGGAATTGCTGCGCTGCTGAATTGTACGCAGCTCGATCCTCATCTGGAGTTTCCGCTTTTTGAAGAGGATCATATAGAAGCTTCCACTCTGCTGCGTACTCTCCCTCAGGCTGGGAGACCGTGGGTTGGCCTGCATCCTGGTGCGCGTCCTCCTGCACGTCGCTGGCCCGCTGAATACTTCGCCGCCGTTGCTAACAATCTGGTGCGGCGTTTCGATGCGCAGATCATCCTGACGGGAGGCCTAGATGAGGAGCAAACAGCACAGGCAGTTTTAGAGCATATCAAGACGCCCATACTGAACCTCGCAGGGAAAACCTCACTCGGTGGACTTGCGGCGCTTATGAGCAAATTAGATCTTTTCATCAGCAATGACACGGGGCCATCTCACATCGCCTGCGCTCTAGATACACTGAGCATCACGATCTTCGGTCCCGCTGATTTCCGGCGCTGGGCACCACTGGATACAGTACGTCATTCCTTTGTGCGCCGCCCGGTCGTCTGTAGTCCATGCCAATACTGGGAATGCCCTATTGATCATCGTTGCCTGCACTGGCTAAACCCTGAAATGGTGCTTCCACTCGCGCAGAGTTTTCTTACAAAAGCGTCATTTTGGAGAGGAAATTACCTGTGAAACGTCTAAAAATTCTGATCTGGCACATTCACGGCAGCTATCTCAATACCCTGGCCCGCATCGATCATGACTGGTACCTGCCCGTGAAACCTGGACGACCAGAGGGATATGGCGGTAGAGGTCGCACCTTTGATCTTCCAGATTATGTACGTGAGGTACCCTCTGAGGAGGTTCGGCAGCTCGATCTTGACCTGATTATCTACCAGACACCGAAAAATTACTTTGAAGATGCGCTTGAGATTCTCAGTCCTGAGCAGCAGCGCCTGCCCAAAATCTACCTGGAGCACAATACCCCAAAACCTCACGCGACTGATACCTGTCACCCAATTGATGACCCGGACGTGTTATTAGTACATGTGACCCACTATAATCAACTGATGTGGGATAATCGGCGCACTCCCACCACAGTGATCGAACATAGCGTGGCAATCGATCCAGCTGCGATATATTCGGGACAGCTCGCACGAGGTATTACGAGTAATCAATGGCATGCAGAAACGACCGCGTATCACTGGCTACGATCTCTTTTTACAGGTACAGAAGGAGCTTCCAATCGACGCTGTGGGTATGCAAACAGAGTCTCTGGGAGGACTGGGCGACGTTCCCTATCGTCACCTGCATCAACGCATTGCAGCTTATCGTTTCCTGTTCAGCCCTATTCGTTACACGAGCCTTCCGCTTGCAGTAATCGAGGCGATGACGCTTGGTATGCCCGTGATCGCCCTGGCAACAACTGAGCTACCAAGCGTGATCGAGAATGGGAAGAGCGGTTATGTTTCCTGCAATATCGATGAACTTGTGACACATATGCGCCGTTTACTGGCCGATCCTACGGAAGCACAAAGATTGGGCGCGTATGCAAAAGAGGTTGCCCATCAGCGTTTCGGCCTGCAACGCTTCATTCATGATTGGAACGCTGCTTTTGCCCAGGTGCTTGACCGCAATGTGTACACGGTCAGAAGCTGATATAAAAGGATAAAAAGAATGGACCGACCAACACGGATTGCGTTTTTAAGTGAACATGCCAGTCCCGTCGCCCTTCTTGGTGGCGCGGATGCTGGCGGACAAAATGTCTATGTGGATGAGGTGAGCCGCAACCTGGCATTGCGTGGCTACGCGGTCGATGTCTTTACCCGGCGTGATAATCCCGATACTCCTGAAATCATCGAATGGACCCCTGGCGTACGCGTCATTAACCTGCTTGCGGGACCACCTCAACCGCGTCCCAAAGATGAATTGTGGCCCTTCATGGAAGAATTTCGTGACTCCCTGTTGCGCTTTCGTCTCCACGACGAGGTACGCTACGATCTCGCACACGGCAATTTCTGGATGTCTGGCTGGGTTACAACTGAACTGCGCCGCCTCCTGGGTATTCCGGTCGTGCAGATCTTTCATGCGATGGGCAAAACAAAACGTCGTCATCAGAAAGCGGTCGATACCAGTCCCGGTGATCGTATTCGGACCGAGTTGCATGTGATACGCAATGTAGATCGCCTGATCGCTCAATGCCCGGCTGAACGCGACGAACTGGTCAATGACTATAAAGCTGATGTGCACAAAGTGGTGACCATCCCTTCAGCAGTCAATACGAAAATCTTTCGTCCCGTCCCCCAGAATGAGGCCCGCCAACGTATCGGGCTGGATACAACTGATCGGGTCATCGTCTATGTCGGACGGCTCCTTCCACGCAAAGATGTGCGCAACATCATACGTGCTCTGGCAATCCTGATACGCCAGTACGGATGGAATGCGGAAGCAAGTACTCAAAGGGTCTCATTGCTCATTGTGGGCGGCGAAACGGTCGATGCCGACCCTGTAGCTACGCCGGAGATCGGCGAGGTACAGCGCCTGGCCGCCGAACTTGGCGTGACGAACCACATACGCTTTGTTGGCAAACGCCAGCAGGATACTCTGCGTGACTATTACAGTGCAGGCGATGTTGCAGTAACAACGCCCTGGTATGAACCGTTTGGCCTCACCCCTCTAGAAGGAATGGCCTGTGGTCGCCCCGTAATCGGTTCTGCCGTTGGTGGCATTACGTATACACTCGCCGATGGTGAAACAGGCTTCCTGGTTCCTCCACGCGATCCTGCTCCACTAGCTGCACGCCTGCACCAGTTGCTCATTGATGATGAGCTGCGTACACAGATGGGCCTGGCCGCACGTCTGCGCGTTGAACAGGAATTTACCTGGCCCGTGGTTGCGCTCCGTACCGCCTCGCTCTATGAGACGCTTCTGGCGGCACATGGGCGAGATACATCGCAATATCGTTCAAATATCGAGAACGTTTCCCCTTGACGTAGGGGCGGAGCTGGCCTCCGCCCGGTCCACGCCTCCGCCCGGTCCACGGAACGTAATCGTGCCAGCAACCAGGCGGAGGCCAGCTCCGCCCCTACGTCAGTTTCCATATTCGTTTGAGGAGGTGATTTTCTCTGTCTCTCGTCGATGTACTTATTCCAACCTGTGATCGCAAAACTGGGCTAGCAGTGGTGTTAACCAGCCTGCTGGGTCAGACGTTTAGCGATTTCAATGTCATCATTTCCGATCAGACTCCAGAGGAAAATTGTTACCTGGAGAGTATCGAGATTCAAACGCTCGTGCAGGCCTTGCGCTGGCATGGTCATAATGTGACGCTTCATCGCCATCTGCCGCGCCGTGGATTGGCAGAACAGCGCCAGTTTCTACTCCAGCAGAGCAGTGCTCCTTATGTCCATTTCATGGACGATGATGTACTTCTCGATCCACCCGTTATGCAACGTATGCTCTCCGTTCTGTGTGAAGAGGGCTGTGGCTTCGTTGGTTGCGCTGCTACTGGACTGGGCTACCTCCATGATGTACGCCCACGGCAACAAAACATCGAACTATGGAACGGGCCAGTTATGCCAGAGCCATTCGACGCCGACTCAATTCCCTGGGAGCGCCACCTGGTAAATAATGCTGCCAATCCTTTACATCTGGAACAGCGGCTGGTTTCTCACGGTGAAGTGGTGCGCTACAAAGTCGCCTGGGTCGGTGGTGCTAATATTCTCTTCGACCGTGCAAAGCTACTCGACGTTGGTGGCTTCTCGTGGTGGCATCGTCTGCCGCCCGAACACGCTGGAGAAGAGGTCGTCGTTCAATTCTTGCTGCTCTGTAAATATGGTGGCTGTGGCATCCTACCGAGCGGCACGTACCATCTCGGCTTGCCAACAAAGGTAGAAGATCGCACGCATAACGCTACCGAACTCTTTAAGGACCTGGCAAACGAATATCATGTGTTACCCACACGTGTTATGTAGACACAAATTATCAATGTATCTATGTTTTTCCGAGGGCAGGGTAGGGGCGTCACCTTGCGTGCGCCCTGTTCGGTCCGTATGGACATCGCTCATCTGGTTACGGGCGCACGCGAGGTGACGCCCCTACGGCAAATCCGGGATTTTCCTTCACAGGATGGAAGATCAACAAAAATAGACGTTGGGTGGATGCCACTGTATGGGCGTCTCGCCAATAATCAAGAAAGGAACAACTCATGCAACAACAACTTACAGGCAAGGTCGTCCTGGTCACAGGCGCGGGCAGTGGCCTCGGTGAAGCGACCGCCCGCGCATTTGCAGCTGCTGGCTGCTCCATCGCCTGCATCGATCTCAATCAGGCAGGTGCTGAACGTGTCAGTCAAAGCCTGCTCACACAGGATATTAAGAGCCTCGCCCTGCCCTGTGATGTCAGCAATGCCGATGCCGTCTTCTCTACCGTTCAAACCGTCGTCGAGCAGTTTGGTCGCCTGGATATCATAGTGAATTGTGCCGCCATCGATCATACCGTCTCCGTCGAAGAGATGAGCGTTGAGCAATGGGACCGGGTGATTGGTGTCAATCTGCGTGGACCATTTCTGTTTGCCAAAGCTGCTCTACCCATCATGCGTCAGCAACACGGAGGCCAGATCTTTAACGTGGCCTCCACTGCTGCTGTACGCGCCTGGGCCAATGCCTCTGCCTATCATGCAACCAAATGGGGATTAATCGGTTTCAGTCGTGGCCTCGGCGTCGAAGGTCGGGCCGATAACATTCGCGTCACCACCATCATCCCCGGCGGCATGCGCACTCACTTCTTTGACCGCTTCGTCGATCAGGGCATCCCCATGCCCGAAGAGAAAAATCTGCAAGATCCAGCCACCGTCGCCTCCACTATCGTCTTCGCAGCCCAGATTCCTCCTGAGTCTGCCTTACAAGAAGTGATGGTCACTCCTCTGACGGAGACAAGCTGGCCCTGATCAAGAACTGTTCATCATTTGGGCCAGGTTAAGAAACACGTCGCTCCTACTTGGGCTTCGTAAACGTCGCCCCTACTGGGCAACGAGGCAATTGTGTTTTGTTCACGAGTTCTTCGTAGACGGTATGGACCTGGTCGGCGATGCTCATCCAGCTAAATTGGAGGACGGAAGGACGAGCTGCAGCAGACATCTTCGCATACAGGTCTGAGTCGCTCAGAAGCGTATCCAGGCGTTCGGCAAAGAAGCCGGGGCAGCGTGGCACCAGAAAGCCTGTCTCGCCATGCTGCACTACGCTTGTAAGCCCTCCAGCTCGCGTCGCGACGACAGGTGTTCCACAGGCAAGCGATTCAACAGCAACCAGGCCAAAGCTCTCATGATAGGATGGCACAACCGTTACATCAGCGGCACTATAAAGAAGAGGAAGCTCTTGCTGCGGTCGCGCTCCTAGAAAATGGACGCGCTGACTGATATTCAATTCTCCGGGCCAGTTCTTGCAATTGTTGTAGATCTTTATCACTCTTCCAGCTTGCCACCTACGATGACGATCTGAGCATCTTTTTCCATAAGGCCACTGCACGCAACAAAAGATCAGGTCCTTTGAATGGATCGAGCCGCCCGGCGAACAGCAGCAGTGGCATATTCGGCTCTAAGCCAAGTTGCTCTCGTGCCTGCTGACGATTCTGTGGAACAAACAGCTTGAGATCGACACCGCAGGGTATAATCTCTATCTGACTAGAAGGTACGCCACAATAACGAATCATTTGCATACGCTCATCTACTGTTGCAGCGATGATACAATCTGCCTGTTGAATGAGGCGCTGCTCCATCTCAAGGCGCAATGCAGGTTCCGGAGCGGCAGGATTGGCGAGTTGTTTTAAGCGTCCGAGCGTGTGAAACATCGTCACATGAGGTATATCCCACTGATCAGCTAAGCGCATACCAGCTACGCCTGAAAGCCAGTAGTGACTATGGACAAGATCATATTGAAGAGATGCATTCTGCCTGAATTCTTCGATATGGCGGGTAAACGTGGGAAGATACTGGTAGAGGTCATCTTTATGAATGGGAGCAACTGGTCCAGCTTTGATGTGAATGACGCGCACGTTACGGGTCAACTGTACAATCTGTGGCGTATTTTCATTGGTCCAACGCGTAAAAATTTCAATCGTGATATGCTGCTGGGATAGCGCTTTCGCCAGTTCGCGCATATATACGTTCATGCCGCCAGCGTCTTTGGTACGTCCTGGACTGTCCAGAGGCGATGTATGGACACTGAGCATGGCAACAGAATACGACATGTCAGATAAGCTCCTCTTTTTCCGATGGTTAGAGAGTGTCTTAGCAATATATCAAGGGTTGTGATTTCTCACGGGCTTGTAAAGCACACCCTTATATCGTTTTGCATACATTTGAATGATGGTGCGTTTCTGTAAAGACACTACTCCCTTAGGAATATTCGTTGCAGATGCGCGGCCAGCGTCCTTCGCCAGCGTATTGCGTACATTCAAACATCTTAAAACCTCCTTTCTTTTTAATACATAAAGTAAAACAATAAAGGTGACTCATCCTATTTCCTAATTATGGTTGGTTGTTTCTGATGACGCAGTTCGTTGATGGCATCGTACATCTCATCCACATCGATCGCTGAACCTTGTGAGAGTTCCTGCAAACAGTCAGTACGTAGTTTGAGCGCCTGATTGAAAGCATCGGAAGATAGACCAAACCAGGTAGCAAGGTTCATCAAGGATAGATGCATCGGCATGCTCAAAGGTGTCGTCAAACTCATTCCAGAGCGAAAGAGGAATGGGCACGACCGCATCTGGACGCTGAGGATCAGGTGTCAGGCTGGATAAAGTGAGTGGTGAACCAGCGGCGGCGTGGTGGATATAAGCGACCGACCAGCCCAATATTGATGATCAGTCCCAGGCGGCGTATATCATCTACAGGCAAGCGCAGAGTCGCGTTGATACATATGCATAACATCTTGGATGGTGTCGGCATGGACGCTGGTGGCGACGTGATATCCCTGAGCAGGAAGGAAAGGAAGCGACGAGCAATACGTCCCCACATATAGATAGGTAAATGGTCGCTCACCTCATTGCAAAGTGCGTAGGTCGTTGCGGGATCAATATCTGGCAGACGTGTAAAGGAAAAGTTTTCGTACATTCCTGACATGTATGCCAGACCGGTTCCTTCAGGCAAGAACTGGAGAAGCGCGTTCAGGGTTGTTGTTTTTCCCACACCTGGCTGAGGATCAGTTGGTCCGGCTACCGTGAGTGAAGCTCCATGTTCCAGGAGTAGCCAGACAAGCCCGGCAGTCTCTGCATCCACACTGCCAAGCGCAATAATTTCCGCTACCGAGAGCTGTCGTCTCGAATCATAGTGCCAATACAGGCGTTCATAAGGATCACGTGGATCAAACATGCGAGCTTCCCTTCCAGGTTAATATATATAAGCAATATCTGGTCATCTGAACGTCTCAAGGGTGAAATGGAATAGATACCTGGATGCCACCGAGGCGGAGTCCCTACTCTGAAAGGTTCACATGGCAATCAACAGAGTATCAGGTTTTTTGCTCTCCAGCTTCCTTGCACGGGTTCTTTGCTCTGTGGAGGTACAGGTACGGGCGGTTTGAGCCAGCCTGGACGTGGACTCCAGCCAATTGAGAGGACGTGAAAATGATGCTCCTCTTCGCCGATTTCGATAATGCTGACGGAGGCGTTGTCAATAAACAATGATCCCGCACGCTTTGCCTCCAGACCGGTATAGTGAGCAACCACCAGTTTCACCACATCCGCATGAGCAACGAAGGCGGGATAGGCTCCAATATTCTCCTGCTTACGCCAGCGCTCAATTGCCGCGACAGAACGTTGCTGCACCTGGGGAAACGTCTCGATTCCCTCGGGAGCGACCGTTGGATCTTTGACATATTCTTTCCAGGCAGGATCATTTTTCGTCAGTTCATCTATCACCTGTCCCGCCCACGGCCCAATATTGGTATCCATCAGTTCCGGTTCAAGTTGTATAGTCAAGTCGCGCCCCTTTGCAATAAATTCGGCGGTCTCACGTGCACGTTCCAGAGGGCTACTGATAATGGCACTGATGGGAAGCACAGAAAGAGCATCGGCAAGACGAGCAGCCTGCTGTCGCCCGGTCGTCATTCAGAGCAACTCCAGGTAATTGTCCGGGAAGACGATGTTCAACGTTCCATGTTGTCTGCCCATGTCGAATAATGAGCAATGTTTGTTTCATATGCGTTTGTGTACTTTCCACATTTTGAATGCCTTGCAACCAGAGCTGGATACGCCAGCGGAAGAAGTGACTTCCCACTCGAAGAGTAAATTTCTCCGACGAGAAGGAGTGTATATCCATAATCAGCCAGTCATTTAGATAGCTTGTTATGCGCCTCAAAGCGGCTCCAGTTCCTCCACAGGCTCAACGTTCACCTGCACACGGGAGTCAAGCTCCATTTCTCTTCCATTGACGTAAGACATAATTTTGGGATACACTTTCGCCAATACTTTCAGGAACTCGCTCATCGCTTGCGGTATACCTATAGTAGCACAGTTTTTGAGA
Source organism: uncultured Chloroflexia bacterium (assembly GCA_963731415.1). GTDB lineage: Bacteria > Chloroflexota > Ktedonobacteria > Ktedonobacterales > Ktedonobacteraceae > JACDAE01. The sequence goes on along the minus strand of CAVSVN010000001.1, from coordinate 323,785 downwards.
AAGGCCAAAATACGATGAAAAAACCTCGCTTACAACATGTTTCTTGTTCCATTCCCGCTGGTGCCCAGGACGCTATACGTGCATTCTATGGGGGAGTACTTGGTCTGGAAGAGAAACCAACACCAAAAGCGCTTGCAGATCTCAATGTAATCTGGTTCAGCGTCGGTGATAGTGAGATGGAACTGCACTTTATCCCTGACCCGATTCTGGCTGATCCACTGGCGCAATACCACTTTTGTCTTGAAGTGCCCGAATCTGGAACAATACCGCGCCCGGCTTACTGAAGCTGGTTATATCGCTTATCGAAGCGACGCCAATTATTAATCGTCCCCGCTTCTTCTGCCGTGATCCATTCAATAATCTGGTCGAGTTTACTATGATTCTGGGAAGCTACGACTAATGAGCGTGAAGGCGCGAATTGGTTCAATTTTGCTTGACAAAGCAATAACAATAGAGTAAAATCCGTGAAAGCAATACGAGAGCAGTATTGCATGCGCCTCGTTCGTCTAGCGGCCTAGGACATCGCCCTTTCAAGGCGGAGATCACGGGTTCGAATCCCGTACGAGGTACTATTTCAGCAAAAAGCCCGGCCCTTTTTATTTCAGGTGTCGGGCTTTTTGCTGTCATTCCATAGGTACAATGATCAGGTAGAGGCCAGATTGTGTACTGTGTCCCGATCAACTCCATCTTGAAAGGCAACCTGAGTATGCTAAGCGTAGAAGAAGCCCTCGAACGTATACTTGCGGACATAAAACCCCTTGCGATTACACATGTCCCTCTCTCCGAATCGCTCGGACTGGTACTTGCACAGGATATTGTAGCGCAAGAGGATATTCCTCCCTTCGATAATTCTGCGATGGACGGTTTTGCCCTTCTGAGCAAAGATAGCAAAGCACAGTAATGGACAGCCACCTCGACTGCGTGTCACAGGGGAAATAGCTGCTGGATATGTGGCCAACTCAGCGGTTGAAGAGGGAACGGCGATGCGCATTATGACAGGTGCACCTGTGCCACCAGGAGCCGATACAGTGATTCAGGTAGAATTGACACGCTCCGATGGACCTGATAGTACATGGGTCGAAGTTTACAGGAGGTTGCACCGGGGAACAATATTCGTCCAGCAGGTGAAGACATCCAGCGGGGACAGACAGTCTGACACATGGAATTGAGATCGGCGCATGGGAGATCGGGATACTGGCAACACTGGGCTGGGCAACGGTTCCCGTCATACGCCGTCCACGCGTAGCAATTCTGGGAACAGGCGATGAAGTGATTGATGTTGGAGAAAGCTTACAACCAGGAAAGATCCGTAACAGCAATAGCTACCTGCTCGAAGCGGCCGTACGGCAGGCTGGTGCTGAAGCCCATCGCCTGGGAGTAGCACGTGATACAGTTGAGAGTCTGCGTGAAAAGTTCAGCGAAGCCATGACATATGACCTTATTTTGACCTCCGGCGGCGTCTCCGTGGGAGACTTCGATCTGGTGAAGAAGATCATGCAGGAGCAGGGCAACATCGACTTCTGGCGTATTAATATGCGACCAGGAAAACCTGTTGCCTTTGGCTATATTGGAGGCAGCACCATTACTTGGTCTACCGGGAAATCCAGTCTCTACCGCTGTAACCTTCGAATTCTTTGGGCGTCCACGTGATACGCAAGATGTTGGGGCATATCACGCCTGCTCAAACCTCAGATAGATGTGATTGTGGAAGATGGCGTCAGCGATCGCGCAATGCGTCGCCATTATGTACGCGCACATGTAACATGGCAGGATGGTCGCTTTATTGCACACACGACGGGCAACCAGGGATCGCATGTGATGACCTCTCTGCTAAACTGCGAACGCGTTTGTGATCGTGCCGGAGGGTGGCGTCGTGATACATCCAGGCGATACAGCACAAGCGATGATGCTTGATTGGCCTGAGGTATAAAGCTTCCTTCTTACCGTTTCCGTGACATCCGATAGCGCAATTGGTCACGGGAGATACCAAGCAGAGCGGCCGCCCTGCACCTGGTTGCCATGGCAGAGTTCGAGCGCCTCCTGAATAAAATTATATTCGATATTGCCAAGAAAAGCCGGTAAATCAATGCCTTCGGATGGAAGGTGCAGTTGCTGTTGCAGTTCTTGCAGCCGCTGACCATTACTTTTAGCGGCCTGATGAATGCTCTCCGGCAGATCTTTGCGGCAAAATTTCATTATTGTCGCAGAGAATCTGCCCACGCTGAATCACGCTACGGAGTTCGCGCACGTTGCCAGGCCAGGAGTAGTGTTGGAGAATTTCAAGGGCCTCAGGACTCATGCGCAGTGGCTCCATACCTTCAGCGCTATGCAGTTTTAAGAAGTATGTCACCAGTGGCTCAATATCTTCGGGACGCTCACGCAATGGGGGTAGAGTAATGGTGATAACTTTTAAACGATAAAAGAGATCATCACGAAATGTCTTATGAGTCACTGCAGCTTGCAGATCAACATTAGTAGCGGAGATGACGCGGAGGTTCACATGAATCTCTCTGGTGCTGCCAACACGACGAAAACTGCGAGCTTCAAGAAAGCGCAGCAGTTTTGCTTGCAGAATGAGCGGCATTGAGCCAATCTCATCCAGAAAAAGAGTTCCACCATCGGCATGCAAGAAGATATCCTTCACGTGAAACCTTCGCATCGGTGAAAGCGCCAGCCTCGACACCAAATAGTTCGGTTTCCAGCAATGTTTCGGGAATAGCGGCACAATTGATGGCAACAAACTGATAGGAAGCGCGACTACTTAACTCATGGATAGCACGGGCAACAACATCTTTTCCAGTACCGCTCTCCCCTTGTAATAATACCGTTGTCGTTGGATAGAGAGCCATCTGGCGTACAAGAGCTGCTACTTCTTGCATAGCAGCGCTACGACCAACCAACATGCCAGCAATAAAGCCATTCTCATCGGAGCCTTCTGACTGTGGAAGGAAAATGATATATGACTTCCCTTCACACATACCTCTTCATCCCACATAACTTCTTTAGACAAAGAGTGTCAGGGGTCGCTAGCGACCCCCTCCCGACCTGAGCATAAATATCGCTATATGTAGCAGCTAATGGACCGCTGGTCGGTAAGGGCTGTAAAGGCTGCGGTGAAGCGATCCAGCCGCGCCCAGGCACAAACGTTGCCCCATTGCCACCATTACCCCACTGCGATTGCGTTTCACAAGGAAAAGACGAGGTAAATTGAGGTGAGCATCCGTATGGGCAAAGTAGAAACGGCACTGGCATAATTGGGAACAACATATCCATTATTGATGCCGGATGAGACCAGTTCTTTGGAGATCGGAGAAAGTTCGCTCATCTGAACCTGTGAAGACAAAGAGAGCTGTATTAAGCCTTCCACGATCAGTTCTCCAGCTACCTGGCAGATCAATTCAGGTGTCATGGCTAGATCCATGCAGGCAGCCTGCAAAGAAGTGCGACCATCCACTTTTGTTAGAAGCCGCCACTGATCTGGAGTCAGTTGGACTTGGGGATTACGCTCGCGTGCCGCCGAGAGATCAACAGGTGTAAGCATCATGTCGGGACGCATAAATGAAGTATCGATCCGTTTTGGCGGTTTAGGGTTCATCACTGCGACGGGCTGCAACTATCGATGCACCAGACACATTTTGCGCAGAATTATTGGTATCATTAGAAGTAAGTATAGCTGAGAGTGCATCAGTAGAAGAAAACACATGTCGTGAGAGGCGCATCATCAAAATCGCCCAATAGTAAATCAGAGGCATTGACGAGTGTCGGGACATCAGGAACAGTTATGCACGAGGGAGCAGGTTGACTCAGATCCTGGGTAGGTTTAGACTTTGCAAGAACGGGAGCAGGTTGACCAAGATCCTGGGTAGGTTTAGCTTTGCAAGACGGGAGCGGTTGAGGTTTCGGCACAATAGAAGAAAGCAAAGCCGAGATAGAGAGGGCAACTAGCAGGCGATCAGATGGAGGTGTTGCCTCTTCCCCAAAGGAAACTTCGCCGCTTTTCCAGGAAAGGAGGGCACCAAGACTTCAATTGCATTATAGGTCGCCCATGCGCGTAACTCTTCGTGACTTACATAGCCTAGATCCATCAAGTCAACGCCATACGCGTCTCACTCTGCTGGGCATCGCCCACAACAAGAAGCGTTTCTTTCAGAGCAACAGGAGAAATTACGCCATCTTTTAGTAATCTTTCTCCAAGGGTTGCATTTGTGCGAACCGGGCCAAGGCACATCAAACGGCCATCACGGAAATAAAGTTCTACCCACTGGCCTTCTTGCCTGATTATCATCAAGCCCGTCTTGCTATACGTTTCGACCCGGCGTAAAACGCTTGACTAGATCGAGTTGCTCTAACATTCCTATTCGCAACACAGTAATTCACCGTCCGTCCACAAAACGGCTCCTGCACGCTTGTCGCTATCCCCCACAGATAACACACTTGCACAAGAGTCCACTACGATAGGTCGTATATACATGGTACACAACTAATACCATTTCTTGCATAGAAGTACGTTGTGACAGCCATTGTCAACGTCTCATTGAGATAAGGTCATATTCTCAAACAGCCAGGAGATATAGGTGGCAAAACTGACCATATCCAGAAAAGACTCCATTGTCTCAGAACTGGAACGGAGGGAAAGGGATTCGAACCCCTGGGGCTGTTAACCCAGCTGTTTTCAAGACAGCCGCAATAGACCACTCTGCCATCCCTCCGCGACTACTATACCACAGGCAAAGTCGCTTTGGAAGGGGTTCAATCAGTTTTTTACCAAAAATTCTCTCCCCTCGCCTTTCCTCACTCTTAGTAGGCTTCGTAAGCTTGCTACACCGGGAAAGCAAGCAGTGAAGTCTGCATATAGGGATATAGTACTTTTGGAATATCGGCGGAACGAATAGCGTTTATTGCGACAAGTGACGACGTAGCATCTCAGCCAAATAGCCTTGACACCCCCAATCCTGTAATGTTACGCTTAAATTATGAACACCGAAACATGTCGCAATGAGCAAAATCGCATTGCTCCCCTGCTGGCCTTTCATCATTACTTCTATAAACAACGCATCTCACCTGTTTTCGCCGCATAAGCCTGGCACAATTGCTTATGCGGTGGAAAGTGGTGCCGATCCAATGATGTCGCTTACACTCAACAGCTAGCTGAGTCGTAAGTCTCTCCTTCGTTGCGTGAAACTGCTCTTCCCCCTCTCTGTCAGTCACCTCAAGCTTCTTTCCTCTGTATAACAGAGCCAGGCCCTTCACTCTGTCATCTTTTCCCTTGTACGGGCGCGATTTATAAGCTCCGTCCATACATTGACAACAAGCAAAGGAAGAAGCTATGTTACTGATCAATTTTTCTACGGTGAGCAAAGATTTTGGCGGCAACTCCGTCTTCGACGACATTAATCTGGATATCCTTGAAGGGGAACGTATCGGACTGGTCGGCGAAAATGGTTGCGGCAAATCAACGCTCTTTAAGCTGCTCGCTGGATTGGAGAATCCTACCGAAGGAACGATTGCCCGCAAGCGCAATATGACGCTGGGCTATCTGGTCACAGGAGATCGCCACAAGCCAATACAACAAAACAGTTTTTGAGATCGTTGAGGAGGTATCCAGCGAATTTGCGGCACTTGTAGAGAGGATACATGCGCTCGAAGCACAGATGGCCGCGCCCGAAATTGCTGCCGATCCCGATGCAATGAGCGAAGTGCTTGAGGCATATGGAGAGGCACAGGAGCGTTTCGAGGCGATGGGTGGCTACATGGTTGAACATAAGACGAAATCTGTGCTGACCGGGACTGGGAATTGCGCCACATCAATATCAGCAGACCATCGGCTCTTTGAGCGGGGGCGAAAAGAAGATTGTGAACCTCGCACGCATCCTGGTACAAACACCTGACCTCTTGCTATCTGGACGAGCCGGATAACCATCTCGACATGCAGGCGAAAGACTGGCTGGAGCAATATATTCGTGACTATCCAGGCACTGTGATGATCATTTCGCACGATCGCCACCTGCTAAATCGGACGATTGACAAGATCTTCCAGCTTGAGGATGGCACCATCGACATCTATCATGGCAATTATAGCTATTATGTCGAAGAGCGACAACGACGACTTCTACAACGTTATGAGTACTATATGAACCAGAAGGACGAGATCAAACGCTTAGAGGCCAGCCTGGTACAATTGCGCGAGTGGGCAAAGCTGAATGATAAGTTTACGGGCCGTATGCATAGCATGGAGAAACGCATCGCACGCATTAAAGAGGAACTCGCCGAGCGTCCTGTACATGGAACGTAATAAAATCAAGGTCAATCTCGATGCTGAACGCAGTGGCAAGAAAGTGCTGGAAGTGAAGGGACTGAGCAAAACGCTCGCCGGTCGCCAGCTCTTTGCACCGTTCGATCTGACCATCCTCTATGGAGAGCGTGTAGGCATCGTTGGAGCAAACGGCAGCGGCAAGACGACGCTTCTGAAAACGCTGCTGGAGATGATGCCGCCCGATACGGGCACGGTGAAGATCGGGGCCAGCGTTGTTGTAGGTTATTACTCTCAGGAACAGGAGACATTACCTTTCGATAGCACGCCGCTCGATTTTGTGCGGAGATTGAAGCGCATTACTGAAGCACAGGCCATAGGAGTTCTGCGTCGCCTGCTCTTCTCCTATCAAGATATGCATACGACCATTGGCAATCTGAGCGGAGGCGAGAAGAGCCGTCTGCAGATCGCTCGCTTGATGCTTACCGAGGCGAATTTCCTGCTGCTCGATGAACCAACGAACAATCTGGACATTCCTTCAGTGGAGGTACTGGAGGTAGCTTTAGAGCAGTTTGAAGGCACAATTCTGACCGTTTCGCATGATCGCTACTTTCTGGATAAGATCGCGACCCACATCATCGCAATCGGGAATGATCAGCATGTACGTGCATATCCAGGGAATTTCTCTTATTATACGGAGATTGTAGGAGACGCGTTTACGGCAACAACGCTCAATAAATCGAATGAAGAGAACTTTCGTAGGGCGTCAGCTTGCCTCCGGTCGTCCAGGGAACGCAAATCGTGCGGAAACGGGGCGGCGACAAGCTCACGCCCCTCCGCAAGCCATTTCTATCCAATTGAATCAATCTGCTATAATGGCGCAAAGTTACGTATTTCTCACCCTTATTATTTTCTATACAAACGGGGTAAACCAATTCTGTACCATACGAAAAAATCTTAGGAGGATTTTCTTGCATTATGAAATGGCCAATACTGCAAACACATTTTCACTTTTTCCCTTGTTCGCTTGCGCTTGCTACTAACATTATTGCTAAGCGCCTGTACTACCGGAAATAGCAATAACGCTATTGCAAAAACGAAACCTACACCAATACCAACACCCAGCTTGACGACCTATCAGGGACAGGGTTATAGCATTGGGTATCCACAGGGATGGACGGTGAAAGGGAAAGAATCGATTGTTACTTTTACTGATCTCAGGGTCTGACAGCTTTCATCATTGAGGAGATTGCCAATCCCAACGGCGCTATTCCACCTACAACGGCTATTAGAGGGGGACTTAATGGTTTTAAGGTGACAGGGACAAACTTTCAGCAGGTCGATGTCACGCCAACACTTACTATGGGCGGCAATACGTGGAGTCAGGGTGAGGCAACTGCAGATACTACCGCCAATGGGCAAACAACTAGCCTGAAGCTCGTTGTCCTTTCCAGCAACTATCCTCAACGCACCGCTTCAACACAGACATTTACGCTGATCTATTCGACTCCGACAAAAGAGTTCGATCAGACCAACACACAAAGCTTCCAACCCATGTTACAATCGTTTAAATTTGCATATATCGTACGGGCCGCGTTGCGACAGGTGGGCGGCATTTATGCGGCCCGTACAATATCGCTATATTTTCTCTTGGAGCGTATTTGCAGAAAAGAAAGGCGAACGCATATGCGCCGCCATTACTCTCCTACTCGCTTCATTTTGACCCCTCCTCTGTCTCTTTGCAATCATTCTGCTATCCATCCATTTTTGGCCTACTACCCCTGCACATCAAATCAACCAGATCATGTAAAAATACACATGCTCTTCAAAACATATCATACTTCTCTTGCGAAAAATACTGAGACAGCACCACCTCTCTATCTCGGCCTTGATGCCTACCGGCACCTGGATAAGCTCTCGTACCTGGAAATGGGCGATCGGGTGGAGGACAATCTACCGCTGACCTGGGCGGCAGCAATGTCGATAGAACACATTATCTGCGCGTCCTCCCAGATGGTGAACATGTCCTGTTTGATCAGGTTGGTCCGGGCATCGTTACCTTTCTGCGCATGCAGGAGAATTATGGTGCGCCATGGCATCTCTCGCTGGACGGGCAACACGCCAGCACAATTACCACAGACGACCTCGGCCAGATGAATCCGACGACCAATCCAGCACAGTACATTTCCTTATCCACTTTCACTCAACCAGCAGGAGACGCAAGGAAGCAGCATCATGGCAACTGCCATCCCATTTCAGCAGAGCATGACGTGGACCTCTCAACATACCAACGGCAATTTCTACGCGCTCTATCGCAAATTGCCCTATGGTACATCTGTCGGCACCTGGAATAGTAATACAAATACAAGCGATGTTGCCAGTCTTCTACGTTGCACTGCGCAGGACTATCACGACCACAACTCTCTCACAACAAAACGGTCATCTTACCCTCTCAACTGGCAAAGAGACACCTGTCGTTAATCTCACTGGTCCCAGCCAGATACGCGCACTGACATTCCAGGTTCCGGCGTCAGAAATGGCAAGTTTCGGCAATGCACGCCTGTTGATTTATTGGGATGGAGAGACACAACCCGATGTCAGTGCTCCCATCAAGTTCCTGGTAGGTGATGGGGCAGGTGTCTATCAACCTGCTAATCGTCCATTGGTGCAGGGCTGGACTGCTGGCGCGAATACTGATGCCAACGGCGCTATGAACTTCAATCTTTACTGGCCGATGCCATTTTCTTCTCATGCACATATTGCAATGATCGCCACATACTCCCTTGAATGCTATCACCTGGAATGTGCGCTACGAGCCATTCTCCGATCCTCAACAATGGTGGGGTACGTTTCATGCAACTTACACTAGCATCCCACATCCACAGGCTGGCGCGGATATGACATTTCTGGATGTACAGGGCAGCGGAAAACTGGTCGGAACGGTGATCAATTTTGCCAATCCCGGCAGCACCCTTGAAGGCGATCCACACATTTATATTGATGATAGCCGGACGCCACAGATAGCCGGAACAGGGACGGAGGAATGGGGGCTGGGCGGCAATTATTGGAATGGCGGCAACCAGGTCTCGCTTCCGCTCGGTGGACTCCCCAGCAGTACAAATAACCCGGCAGGTAGCGATCAGGATGGAGCTGCACTTTATCGTTTTCTGCTTGCGGATTCTATTCCATTCAATCGTCACTTGCGCGTACGCTGGGAACATGGGGGAGTGGATGAAAGTACCTAATCCCTATCGGGCCACGATGCTCTGGTATGGCACTCCTACTCAGACAGCTCTACTTCAGTGACAGTGTGTCGCCAGCAATACCGACCAGCCGCCTTGTACATGGTTATCAGGCAACAGGCGCACAAAGTTATCAAATGACGGCGGCCTACGAATATCTTGTCCATAATCCATTGATTACTGATGGATGAGACAGCTACAACGGCACCAGCAAGCTTTACGATGAAACTTGATCCTCGCAATGTTGGAGCCTTCTTACGACGAACGTTCGATGATTGCGTTGCGAATCAGCGTGCAAATGTCTATCTTGATAACGCTCTTTGCCGGGACATGGTACGATGCCAGTGGCTCAAATAGCGTCGACGCGGATGGACATCCGCGTTGCTGGCGCGATGAAGATTTTCCCTTGCCAGCCGCATTGACAACTGGTAAAACAGCGGTGAGTGTGCGTATTGAGTTCGTACCAACAACAAACCCACAAAATAGCACGTGGACGGCTTCCAGCTATCAAATGTATAGTTTTGTATTGCCCACAATAGCCTGATGCAGGACACTCTTTGTCAGGCTCATCGTGAGGCACGTGAGGTGCATGGGTTTATTCCACCCACGGCACCCCACAGCAATCGTAGCTTTTATAAGGTGTGGATGTTTACAATGACGGCCTTAGGGCTGACAACGATCTGGAAACTTCCAGTGGTCGTATTGCCTGCTGGATCTTGTGCACCACAGATCACCGTTGTTGTTCCGATTGGGAAGACGCTTCCCGATGGCGGCGTACAACTCACAGTGAGTTGATCCGGGGTGTTCGTAGGATCGGTAGCCGTGGCAGTATAATTCACGACAGCGCCTTGATCATTTGTGGCATCTGCCGTGATCGTTACAGGCAATTGTAACGTTGGTGCCGTGACATCCTGCACAATCACGCGGAAACTTGCCTGTACTCGTATTGCCTGCCGGATCTTGCGCACTACAATCAACCGTTGTTGCCCCTACTGGAAAGACACTTCCCGATAGTGGGGTGCAGCCAATCACGATCTGATCGGCAGTATTCGTAGGATCAGTCGCGCTTACTGCATAGTTAACGGTTGCCCCTTGTAGACTGGTAGCATTCGACCGTGATTGTTGTCGGTACTTGCAGCGTAGGTGCTGTGACATCCTGAACAGTTACAGTAAAACTTCCTGTGCTCGTATTTCCAGCCGCATCCTGCGCACTACAATTCACCGTTGTTGTCCCCAGGGGAAAGACGCTGCCCGATGCAGGCGTACAGGTCGTCGTGATCTGATCAGCTGTATTGTCAGGATCAGTGGCCGTGACGGTATATGTGATTGTTGCCCCCTGTGGGCTGGTTGCATCGGCAGTGATCGGTGCTGGCAGTTGCAATGTTGGTGCAGTCGTATCTGGTGCAGCAACCTGCACAGTAAAACTTCCTGTACTTGTATTCCCAGCCAGATCTTGCGCACTACAATTCACCGTTGTTGTCCCCATCGGAAAAACGCTGCCCGATGCAGGTGTACAGCTTGTCGTAATCTGGCTGGCTGTATCATCAGGATCAGTAGCCGTGACACTATAGTTAACCGTTGCTCCTTGCGCATCCGTGGCAGTTACACTTAGCGGTGCTGGCAGTTGCAGGGTCGGCGCAGTCGTATCAGCAAAGCCGAACAATTCTGCTGTAGCAAGTGCGTGACCAGCATTATCCTGCCCTCCAACAACCAACACTTTCCCATTTCCCAGCAATAGCGCTGTTTGCCCCCAACGAGCTGCGGTCATACTTCCAGTTGACGACCAGATTTTTTTGTCGGATCATAGATCTCTGTTGTCGCGATGGCCTGGCTATTGTTATCTCGCCCACCAGTGACAAGAATTGTGCCATTGCTTAACAATGTTGCAGTATGAGATACACGGGCCACGGCCATACTGCCAACTGCCGTCCAGGTTCCAGCTACTGGATCATACACTTCTGCCAATCTGGCACCCCCACCAATGACCAGCACTCTCCCATTCTTCAATAATGTTGCGGTATGGAATGAGCGAGCCACATTCATATTCCTGGTTGCTGTCCAGATGCCACTTGTTGGATCGTATAGCTCTGACGTTGTAAGAATACTGCCGTTGTAATCGCGGCCCCCGGCCACCAGTACTCTGCCATCATTCAATAACGTCGCGGTATGAAACATGCGAGCAAATATCATATTGCTCGTTGCCAGCCAACTTCCACTTGCCGGGTCATATATTTCTGCCATTGCAGATAACACTGCCACGCTCATTGTGACCCCCGGCCACCAGCACTTTCCCATTCCCCAATGACGTCGCTGTCTGGAAGGTGCGAGCAAATAGCATATTCCCAGTTGCTGTCCAGATTCCACTCGCCGGATCATATATTTCGGCTGTACCAGTTGCATGACCAGCTTTGTCCTGGCCTCCGGCCACCAGCACTCTGCCATCGTTCAATAACGTCGCGGTATGCCCATAACGGGCCGTTATCATGCTTCCAGTCGCCGTCCATGTCCCAGCTTGTCGGATCATATATTTCTGCAGTCGCAAGTACCTGACCAGCGTTGTTCTGACCCCCAGCTACAAGAACAGTTCCATTCCCTAATAATGTTGCGGTATGCCCATAGCGGGCCGTTATCATGCTTCCAGTCGCCGTCCATGTCCCAACTGGCACTGCTTCGTGCGCTTTCACCTCTGGCACCACTACCAGAGACGCTACGATGAGCAGCAGTAAGAGATAGAAGCGTGTTCGCATCATTAAAGCTCTTTCCTCTGTGCTATGTTGATCGTGTACGTTGGGCCTACATCTTAGAGGACCTGTACATTTTCTTACAATTAAGAAAGTTCAACTCTCGGCATGGGTGCAAGAGACTGGAACAACAGAAAGCTTCTTTGCAAGGCATGCCTCTCTCCTCACCATAGCACGGCAGAAAAGTTATCTCTAATCTATACCCTTTCTATTTCTTCTGAGAGAAAATAGACATTAGATCAAGATTGAGGACGAATTTAGAAAGAAGGAAGTTGTATTTTTTGACTATTAGGTAGATTTGAGATACACTATACAGTGTTTGAACGATGACTTAAGGACAGCAAGAAAACCATGATCACAGTCATCAAACAAGATCCGCAAGGCGCGGAAATGCTTCGTTACCAGGGTGAGGTCATTGAGCGCTCTCCCACGAGAGTCATTATCCAGGCAGGCGTGGTCAAATCCACCAAAAGAACTGGGTTATACGCGCTTTGAAGCTGGAGACTCTTTTACAGAGTACTATTATAGTGATCGCTGGTTCAATATTTTTGATATTCTAGGGTCAGATGGCCAACGCAAAGGCTGGTATTGCAACATTGCCCAGCCAGCAGTTATTTTTGATGACCGTATAGAGCAAATTGATCTCTTCCTGGATGTATGGGTGAATCCACAGGGAAAGCCCCTGCTGCTGGATGAGGACGAATTTGCTGCCGCCACGACGCTCACTGAAGAGCAACGCATTGGGGCACGCGCAGGACTACAAACACTTTTACAGTTGTTAGCAAGCCGCAGCGAAGCATTTTCTCCGCTGGGATCATAAGTGTGTGGGAGCCACTTCACGCTCTCGAAAGGCATATCTTGATGGAAAATTGGGACGCCAGGCAGTCCCAGCATATAGCTGGTACCTCCAACGCCTCCGGACATAAGCAAAACATTGTAGCATTTGAGTCTCACCGCCATCTGCGAGACACAATTTCCGAATTAATTTACCTTACAACCAGTAGTACACTGACGACCAGCGATCTACAAAAACGCCTGAACGAACATAAAGCGACGTTCGGCAACCGTTTTACCACCCAATTGGTACGCGCACTCCTCCACACAGATGAGGATGAACGAGAAGCAGTTATCTGGCTGCTCACACAATACAATGAGAAAGAAACGATTGCTCCCCTGCAACATATCGCGCAGAATAAACGTCTTTCCCGCTTAATACGCCTCTCAGCCTCGCTGGCACTGGCAGGCATGGGCGCGACACAAGAAATGCAGGATATACCCCGACGTGTACGACTCTATGCAATTAGCTAGAGTAGGGACCCGGTTCACCGCGTCCATCGATTTATCGGCGTGTAGATGATAAATCGGGTCCCTACGCGTAATATGGGACACGCCATGAATAGCGACGGACGCGATAAATCGGGTCCTACGGTTTTTTGCGAAGTACAAGTGTATCGGTGATGCCCCGTTTTTGAAATTCCATCATTTGTTGGAGACAATGGACGTTAACGCGGCCCCTATAATTGTGCCATCACATTTTTACTGATAGCCCGCAAGGTTGCAAAGACGCCGCGTCCATCGGCGGCGATCGCCTCGAAGCTGGGAGCGCGGCGGCGGTTCAGATAGCGTTCAAGCACGGGAACAGGAAGAGCATTGGGCATGTCGCGCTTGTTCCATTGCATCACCAGGGGAAAGGTACGCATATCTTTCCCGATGCGGCGCATGTTCATCTCCAGTTCAGAGATGCTCTGCACATTCTCTTCAAACTTTTCGGCCTGTGAATCGACGACAAAAACGATGCCATCTGCGCCATTGAGTACAGCCAGGCGGGTACGCTCATAAAGAATTTGACCGGGCACCGTATAGAGATGAAAGCGTGTACGGAAGCCATGTACGGTACCCAGATCGAGGGGCAAGAAATCGAAAAAGAGCGTGCGTTCAGTTTCAGTCGCAATAGAGAGCATCTCGCCCCGAGCGTTGGGATTGATGCTCTTAAACACATGTTGCAGGTTCGTTGTCTTGCCACAATATCCAATACCGTAGTAGACGATCTTGCAATGGATCTCGTGAGATGCAATATTGATCAGCGCCATATATGCCTGTTCCTCTAATCGCGGAAGAGCAGATCAATGGTATCCTCAACAGAAGAGCGAAATTGCAGATTGAGCACGGAGGATTTCGTGCGGGTAGTATCGGTACGAACGCGCTCCAGAACGCGGTATAGCTCGTCTGAAGCCTTTTTTGAAAGCACTTTGACCAGGCCAATATGCGTCAACTTGTCAAAGATAATGACAAGCAGCCATTGCTCCTCGACCATGGATGTATAGATGTTTTCCTGCACTCCTTGCTGAAAAATATTGCGAAAGTCTTTCTCGTCGAGCAACCTGGCAACTTCGCGCGAAGATGAGAAGACGCCAGCGAGCAGAGCGCCCAGAGTCGTCGCATTCCGTCGTGTACCTGCTCCCTGTACAGCAACCACCTGACCACTTTTATCGATAAGCATAGTAGAAGTGGCATTGGTATCATTCATAAGTTTTACAAGGACTGTCGAGATAGAAGTAAGTTCACGATCCGAGATGACAAGATTGGTCAATTGTTCCATGGACGCGCCGCCCTCCGTGTACACGCCTGACATAAGATTTCGCTTATTATATATGTTGCGCTACGCGATATCAAGAGCCTCAAGAATTTCATTGCGGCTCGCCTTCACCAGATGGCGTACACGACCAATGTTTGAGGCATTATCAAAAAGGGTTACCATCAAGGCAAATTCCCCCAGAGGATCAACGCTCACCAGGCCGTGCTCATATTCCATGAGGACTCCAACGACGCTGCCACGCGCAATCTCCTGCCCAAGTGCTTCCGCTGTGCTTAAGCCAGTGGTGGTAATAGCACCTACCGCCTCCATATCCTCTTTGCCGTCACGAGTTAAACCTTCAATCATAAGGCCATCCCTGCCGACGAGGATAGCTTGACGTACGCCGGGAATCGACAAAAAACGGCTTAACGTCTGTTTTAGATCAACCATTTCTTCCTCCCCATTGAAGGCCACGGTCTACATATACTGATTTTAGTGAGTCCGACCTTACCCATTCTAACCTATCACTCTCCATGACGCAATGGTATAGGACATGATGGCTAATAGAATATAATGAAGCAATAAAAGCTGAGTCTTTTTACCTTCTTTTCAAGAGGAACGTTGGCTTCCCTTATTTTTACGTAGACAAAAAGGATCTTCACTTTAATGGATGAACGTAACGCTCTCTGGATACCTTCAAATAACTATTTTCCCGGCCGCTCCGGCCATACACCACGCTGGATTATTATTCATGGCACCGCCGGCTTCACTAGTGCCGAGGAGGTGGGTTACTATTTTCAACAGGCCGATGTGGCAACACACTATATCATCGGGCGGGATGGAATCTTGTATGTTCTGTGGATGAGGAGGATTCTGCCTGGGGTAATGGTGGGGTGACGAAAGGACACGATCCCTGGTGGTCACGCAACTTGAACCCTAACCTCGTAACGATCTCCATTGAGCACGTAAAACCGTCGCGTGATAATTCTGATGAACTGACCGAATTCAAAAACAGGCAAGCTTTGCTCTGGTCAAGCGATCTGTGACCGCTACAACATTCCCAGACGCTGGGCCGATGCTCATGGCGGCATCACCGGCCACTATTCGATGGACCCTGTACATCGCAGCTTCTGTCCCGGCCCCTATCCCTGGAATGAATTATTCGCATTCCTGAACCAACCACCGTGACACCCTTCACCTTCATTTATCTTGAATTGACATTCTTTAACCTGCATGACTATACTATCACTACCCTGTGAACTGTACAGGGTATCATCAGGTGGCCGGTATGTGAACTCCGGCAGAATAGGGAAGTCGGTGCAAATCCGACGCAGTCGCGCTACTGTAACTGGTAAGCAACTCAGCAACTCAGAAATGAGTACAGGCCACTGTTCTTAAGTATGAATGGGAAGGCAGCATGAGGAGCGTTAGAGCCAGAAGCCAGGAGACCTGCCTGATGTATCTGCTCATGATCCTTCGCGTAAAAAGGAGCGTGCTGCTGGAGCATAGGTATCATATCTTCCTCTCTGATCTCCGGTTGATTTTTCTCCCCTTGCGCGAGGTGACTGCAAGTGTTTTCGTTCTCAAGGAGAGTACTATCCGATGCGCAAACATGTCATCTCTTCTCGTTTCTCCATTGCTTTTATTGTTATCTTGTCTCGTATTCCTTAGCGGCATGTGGACAAAGTTCAAGCTCAACTAGCACTGCACCAACGCCCACTGCGACACCTGCACCTGCTCTCGATGCCTATGGAACACCTATCGCCATTCCAAAAGTGCGCCGCAGCGTATCATCTCGCTTGTGCCCAGTACCAGCGAAATTCTCGGGGCGCTCAACCTCGATAGTAAAGTCGTTGCCGTCGATTACTACACCACCTATCCTGCGGACCTGACGAAGCGACCACACATATCGAATGCCAATGGGGCATTTAACACTGAGCAGATTGTCGCATTAAAGCCAGATCTTGTGCTGAGCGATGGTGGCACAACCGCAAAGAGCGATACACAATTAAAAGCTCTGGGCTTGAATGTTGTCGACCTCCCCGATGCAAACTTTGATCAGGCAATTCAACAGATAGCGGTCGTTGGACGTTTAACCTTCACCCAGGATGCCGCTACAAAGCTCGTACAGCAGCTTCAGCAGCAGATTGCTCAGATTAAAGCGGCAGTAGCTGGCACCCCTGCTCCCAAAGTGTTGCTCGAAGTAGATGATAGCACAGCTGGTAAGCCCTACGTCTTCGGTGGCAATTCTTTCGGTGACCAGTTGTTGCAGGATGCCAATGCAGTTAACATTTTCCATAATGATACCAGCAATGGCGGTTATCCCCAGGTCACAGATGAAGCGGTCATCAGTGCCAACCCGAACTACGTTATTCTGACGGAAGATCCAATGTATGGTGGGCAACCATCGGCTGTGTACAAGCGTGCCAACTGGGGAAACATCGATGCCGTGAAAAATCGCCATGTCTATCACATCAACACCAATCTGATGCAGCATCCGAGCCAGCGCCTGGTCGAAGGTTTGCGTTGTGTGGCACAGGTCGTCCATCCCGATAAATTCTCCGGTGCCTTGCCCGCCGATTGTTCGGCTTCTGTATAGGGTTCTGTCTGGGAGCACGGAATTATAAATGGCTTAAGGACACAATGAACTTTATCAAAATTATAGGGGCTGCGTTGACGACGCCCATCTCAAATTGCATTTCCTCGGCAGGCGCGGTCTTGTTCGCGTTTGCCCTGGACCGCGTCGGTGAACCTCCCGCCGCTTACCATCCCGTCGTCTGGTACGGCAAGTTGATCAAACGCCTGGAGCAGGCCGCACCCCAGGGCAATAGCGCCCAACTTTTGTATGGTGGAACGATGCTATTTCTGGCCGCTCCTTTTGCCTTACTCCCAACTCTCTTCGTTCATCGTATTGCCCTCTGGGTACGCACTGCCGCGTATCGCCGGGGCTTCACGGTGAGCGGAATATTGCTCTACGCCGTCATCGAGGGGAGCGCACTCAAACCATTCTTCGCCCTGCATATGCTATCTGACGCAGGCCGCCGTGTACGTCTCCCGTTGGAGCAGGAAAATCTTCCTGCCGCCCGTGAAGCATTACAAAATCTCGTTAGCAGAGATCGTTCGCAACTGACACCGCAACTGGTGGCCGCCGCCACTGTCGAGTCGCTGGCGGAAAATCTGAGCGATTCGGTGGTTGCGCCACTTTTTTATTATGCACTGTTCGGTCTGCCCGCAACAGCGCTCTACCGTTTATACAACACCTTTGATTCTATGATTGGCTATCATGGCCGTTATGAATACCTGGGTAAAGCCGCTGCCCGGATTGATGATCTATTGAACCTGCTTCCTTCCCGCTTAACTGCCTTGATGATTGCAAGCGGTGCGCCGCTTTTTGCTGGCAATCGTCGCAACGCTCTGCACATCTGGTGGCGGGATGCCCGTAAAACTGCCAGTCCCAATGCTGGTCATCCCATGGCGGCTGTTGCTGGTGCTCTGGATGTGCAACTGGAGAAAGTTGATCATTATGTGCTGGGCGATCCTGGTAAGGTTATTACGACTCATGATATCAGGCGTGCGGAATTGATGGTGCAGCGTCTCGGCATGTTTGCCGTCTTGCTAACTGCGCTGATCAAGCTGTGTCGGAGCATCAACTATGAATAATCCAGGTGGCGAACGACCTGTTCATGGTGCGCCCGATTATGCCGAACTGGCTGACATGGGCCTGCAACCAGCAGATATCCTCGATTTCAGCGTCAACTCTAATCCCTATGGTCCTTCGCCCCGCGTCCGAGAGGCGATCTCCGGCACCTCTATCGAACGTTATCCTGACCGCGACTGTCTGCAATTGCGCCAGGTGCTTCTGACGCACGAACTGGCACCATTTCAATGTCCGCTCTCCTCGCTCATCTGCGGGAATGGTGCCAGCGAACTGATCTGGGCAATTGCCCGCGCCTATCTGCAACCGGGACTAAAAGCAGCGATTCTCGGTCCAACTTTTGGTGAATATTCCGCAGCCAGCCGGGCCACCGGAGCTACTGTCAGCGAATTTCGTGCTCAGGTAGATGAACAGTTTCAATTGAACATTGCTACTCTAGATGATTGGTTACAGCAGCAGCAACCTCAAATTGCCTGGCTCTGCAACCCAAATAACCCGACTGGCACTTATCTCAATGATGTGCAGGCTTATCATATGGTCGAAGCGTGTCAACGTGCGGGTACGATGCTGGTCATCGATGAGTCGTACAGGCACTTTGTCTTTCCGGCTGCATCCTCATTCCTCGTCGAAGTTGTTACAGTATGCGCGAGATGGGCAGGTAATTATTGTGCGCTCACTGACAAAAGATTTTGCCCTGGCCGCTTTACGCCTGGGTTATGCTGTAAGCTCAGCTCAGATTATAGAAAGTTTGCTTGGGCAGTTGCCCTCATGGAATGTTAGCGCGTTTGCCCAGTCAGCGGGTGTTGCAGCAGTAAATGATCGTTCTTATCTTAAGACAACGCTCAACAGGCTTGCAGGTGAGCGTGAGCAATTCTTTTCTGCTTTGCTGCGGAGCGGATTTCCTACTATACCTTCGCATACCCATTTCTGCCTGATTGATGTCGGAAATGCGCGTATAATACGGCAGAAATTGCTCCATAGGAAGATGCTGGTGCGTGATTGCGCTTCATTTGGTCTCCCTCAATATATCCGTGTAGCCACACGGCCAGCATCTGAATGGCAACAGTTATTACAGGCATTGCAGGAGGTAGTATGACTCTGGCAAAAACGCTTATGGTCCAGGGAACGGCTTCCACGGTTGGCAAAAGTACATTGGTAGCTGGCTTATGTCGTCTCTTTGCGCAGGAGGGCTGGCGAGTTGCACCATTCAAGGCACAGAATATGGCACTGAACTCGTGGGTAACGCGCGATGGTAAAGAGATTGGACGTGCTCAGGTGGTGCAGGCCGAAGCAGCTGGTATCGAGCCTTCTGTAGAGATGAATCCTATTTTGCTCAAACCCGAAGGTTCATCTCGTAGCCAGGTGGTCGTGATGGGGCGTCCGCTTTCTACGATGGAGGCACGCGACTACTATCGCAACCGTGCCAGTCTGCTTCCGATTGTAGAGCAGGCGCTCAATCATCTACGCAGCACATACGATCTGGTCATTATTGAGGGTGCTGGTAGCCCGGTCGAGCTGAATCTTGCACAATATGATCTGGTTAATATGGCCGTAGCACGATTGGCGAATGCTTCGGTCTTGCTGGTCGGTGATATCGATCGTGGCGGCATTTTTGCTTCGTTGCTGGGAACGCTGATGTTGTTAGAGCCTGCAGATCGCGCTCGTGTCAAAGGGCTTATCGTGAATAAGTTCCGTGGTGATCTGTCCCTCTGGCGCGATGGTGAGCAGTTGCTTGCTGAACGGAGCGCTATACCGGTTTTGGGCACTGTGCCGTTCTTTCACCATATTCGGATCGCGGAAGAGGATGCCGTGGCCCTGGACGATGGAACTGCATCTGTGCTGCAGCCTCCCAGAATCTGCGAATAGCGCTGGAAATCGTTGTTGTGCGATTCCCATATTTGAGTAATTATGACGAGTTTGATGCCCTGGCCGTTGAGCCGATGGTCAGATTGCACCTTTGTCGCCTCCCCAACCGAATTTCCTGCTCAACCAGATCTGATTATTTTGCCGGGAACGAAAAATACATTGTCAGATCTCGCCTGGCTCTGGCGTCAGGGTTTAGCTCAACATATTCGTCAATGTCTAAGAATGGATGTGCTCTCTTAGGTATCTGTGGCGGCTATCAGATGCTTGGACAACGCATCTATGATCTGGCAGGTGCCGAAAGTGACGTGGGCACTGTAGAAACTGGCCTGCATCTACTTCCTATCGAAACCGCTTTTACGGCAATAGATGAAAAGATCACGACACAATCTCAGGTGAAGGTAGCGCCAGCATCGTTACATGGCCTGTTCGCTGGACTCAATGGAGAAACATTGCGGACGTATCAATTGCATGTTGGTCGTACTGCCGCGCTCCTGGCCCAGGATGGTACTCCCGCCTTTGAAATTCAGGATAGAGATAACGATGGATGGCTCAGTCCCGATGGCTGGTGTGCAGGCTGTTACCTCCACGGCCTCTTTGAGAACGATACCTTCAGACAAAGAGTGCTCACAACACTGATAGAGCGCCGTTCTACACACTCCATAAAAGCAGAATCTATCTCTTTTGACCGTCAGATCGAATACGATAAGCTGGCTGCCCACCTGCGTCAATATCTCGATATGCGCCAATTGAAAGAGATATGTAACCTTCTCTAAACTATTATAGTTGTAGAGAAAGCCCAAGAATGCAAATGTTGTCATAAACAGCAAGCATAGCAGTAGCTACGTGTAGCTAATTCACAGCGGCTTCGGCTTCGGCAGGTTGGTTAACAACTTCCAGATCAATCTCAATAGTGACTGTATCGCTAACGGCCACCTCTTCTTGCCTGATTGTTACCCCCGTTTGCACCAGTACCTGATAATTTGCTAAAATGAAACACTAATCGCTTAGGAGGACCGTTATGGCAAATCACCCGAAAATCCTGATCACCCAGAAGATCCCTGATCCCGCATATCCCTTGCTCGAAGCCATTGGAACTGTAGAGCGCAATGAAGTAGAGGGAAATATCTGGTCCTACGACGAGTTACTGCAACGTGGCCCCGGGCACGATTACATTTATAGCTTGCTGACAGATACTATCGATGCTCGCTTTCTAGAGGCATGTGCCGCTGCAACGCCACGCTTGAAGATGGTCGCGAATATGGCGGTGGGTTATAACAACATTGATATAGAAGCAGCCACGCGCCTGGGCATTGCGGTAAGCAATACGCCTGGCGTGCTTTCAGATACAACGGCTGACCTCGCGTTTGCGCTATTGATGTCCGTGGCGCGTCGTATTCCCGAAGCCGAACGCTTCTTGCGGGCAGGAAAGTTCACTGGCTGGGGACCGTTACTGTTCTGTGGGGCTGATGTGCACCACGCAACATTGGGATTAATTGGTGCCGGACGTATTGGTCGCTTAGTCGCCCGCCGTGCGCAGGGCTTTGATATGACGGTGCTCTACCATAACACAACACGCATGTCGCCGGAAGATGAGGCTCTTTATCATATGCGCTATATGCCATTTGAGGAATTACTTCAGCAATCTGATTTTATAAGCATCCATGTACCCTATAATTCTTCGACTCACCATCTGATCGGCGAACGCGAACTCCATATGATGAAGGCGACCGCATTTCTGATTAACACTGCACGCGGTCCGGTTGTAGATGAGGAAGCTCTGGTAAAGGCGTTGCAGGATGGGGTGCTTGCAGGTGCCGGGCTAGACGTTTTTGAGAATGAGCCAGCCGTGGAACCTGCTTTGTTACAGATGGAGAATGTTGTCCTGCTGCCCCATATCGCCAGCGCCTCGCTGCAGACGCGCACGCGGATGGCGACGATGGCTTGTGCCAATATCGTTGCGCACTATTCTGGACAACGCCCACCCAATATTCTCAACCCTGAGGTGATTGGGTAGGATCATACGTGCGGGCGCGATCATGGTGTTTAAAAATGAAATGTGGATACGACGCCCATGTCTGTGTACGACCCACGGGCGCGATAAATCGGGCCCGTACGGTGGGCGTCGTAAACGCGGCCCGTACGGTGGGCGTCGTAAACGCGGCCCGTACGGTGGGTGCGGCATATCCACATTTCATTTTTAAAGAGCATCATCTGGCCCGTACCGTTGCCCCTATCGGCGGGAGTCGTATGCGCGGTTTCTGGCGTTTTGATAGGCCTGTTGTGCTTCCCGCGTTGGTGGTGTATATGATTGACGCAGCTGCGATTCATCGTGGCACCTGCGATCTGCACCGGGCTGGCGTTTAGCGGTTGCAACAGGCACAGCGCGTTTCTGGTTGCGTGCCTTCACCGAGAGAACGATGCGCCTTGTTAATAGCAGACCAATCACTGCAATGCTACCGCCGTAGATACCGAGACCCCATGCTGTCTTTGTATCGCTACCAGTCATAATGCCGTGTATCGTTACCAGTATATAGATTGCTATCGTGACATAATGGAGACGCCTCCACCATTTATAGCCAATGTAGGGTCGTAGCAATGTGCTGATACCAATTGCGATACCGAGGTAGAGCGCGACGATACCAAGTGACATCCATAGTGTGCGATAGTACGTGAGAAATGGAATGAATACCTCATTCCACCCAAATTTTGTATAAGGATCGATCCATACCGCCAGTACATGTACAGTCGTGAAAACCAGGGCCAGTAGCGCGAGAAAATTGTGCAGTTCATTATTAATAATACGAGGCCATTTACTGGGCGATTGCCATTTCATTGAAAGGGCCAGCCCCAGTGCAACTGATAATCCTAATAGTATGTACGCCGTAAAGCCACCTGCCCGCGCAATATCCCAGGTGACTGTTTCCCACAGACTCATAAAATCCCCCTTTCTAAGATATCTAGCTTAAGAAACACTGGTACCAGAAACAGAACTCTGGGATGAACTTGTTCCGAAACTAGCGCTAGAACTGCTGGACGAACTGGAAGTACTAGAACTGAAGATTTTTTGGTGGATGGCGTTGCCGTAGCTGTGCCCGCGATGGATGACGTTGCTGTGGCAGTGGAACTACTCGTGGTGACAGGCGTTTTTGTGCTTGTCGCACTTGTTGTTGTTCCAATGACATGACCAGTAACGAGCAAACTAATCAGACCAAAGCTCATAACGGATGAGACGACGATCCCCTTTTTCAGTGAGCTTACCAGTTCAAGCGCCTTCTGTTTTGGCATGCGCGGTTGTTTCGCAGGCGCTGCTTTTTTGGCTACGGTTGGTGTCTGAGATTGTACTGATCCCTGATGGTCTCTATATAGTGACTCCTGTTTATTAGCAGGAGATTGTTGTAACCAATCTATTGAAGCATCATATGAATTTCTGTCCATTATTTTTTCTGTCCTTTGTTAAATTTATGTCTCAGGCGGACCAGGTGACGTTCCTACTCTGGTCCGCAGAGCGGTAGGCGATAATATGTTTCCCATATTTTTCTCCTCGCTTAAATGATAGTGTGTGGACATGAAATAACCATGAGAGGGTGCGCAAATATCTGTAAAGTGTTTGTAAGTAAAGTATGATGAGAGGCTCCTCTAAAAAAGTAACTTCCGACCAATCAAATGCTCACTTTTTCGTTACCAAAACAAAATGTATACCATTCAAATAGTATATAATAAAGCACAATATTTTTTACGTATACGGAAGTCAAAACGTTGATTTGAAGAAGGGATGGTTTTTTGAACATGAAGAAGTTTTATCTCCTGTTGACCTTTCTACTCCCGTCGTTGCATTGTTCTTGCTATCACCTGTTAGTCTGGCTGCCGTTCGTCAATCTCATGTGCAACAAGCAAGTGATCAAACGTTTTATCCGGTATCAGCTATTACTCGTTCGTTCTCTCGTCACGGCTGGTTCTGGTGAGGGAACTATGGGGCACGCTAATGGAGAGGGTGGCCTCACTCTGCATATCAGGGAGGATGGTACTTTCAGTGGTGCCGTCGTTGCCAATTCCTCTTCGGTACACAGAGTCGCAGGTAGCTTTCAGCCAGATGGTAGTATTCATCTCAACATATCTTACAGCCTGGGGACTGTCTGGCAAGGAACGGCGCGGTCACAGGGGCACAATAAATACGTTGGAACGTTCGTCGTCTCTTTCGCTGATATCACTCTGCGCACTGGTATCTGGGCATTGGTTCCGGTACTAAATCCGCAAAACGTCGTTGCCGTTGATCTGAGTGCGTTTATAACGGCTGGGCCGGATCAGAAGACGCCCTTCGGTGGAGTAATGATTCTGGACCACGAGGGCTTATATGGCACGCTTCGCCTGCAAGATGGGCGCGTTCTGCCTGTCTATGCGCTTATCTTACAGAATAAAATCGCCTTCACGTTTGTGTTGAACAAGCACCAGTTTGTTTTCGCTATCGGCACCCCTGCCACTCTTGGAAAGTGATCAAATATACCGCTACGTTTGTGGACTCTCATGCAGAGAGATAGTACCAATTGGAGCAGGTATTTGTTTATGTTCGTCTCCTGGGCTATACATGTGTTTGGGGGTAAAAATATACTGGTATTCAGGTAAAGCATATCGATACCTTTACCTGAAAATTGCTAATTGGAAGAAAGGAAAGACGATTATGAGCAAAAAAGATAACTGTTAGAGGAAAGCAAGTTGCTGGAACTGACAGATGCTAGATCTGGAAGTTGTCTATGGTGGAAACGATGCTATGCGAGTACCCTTATGACGATGATAGCTCTTATTTCCCCCTACTATGCCTCGTACAATTGGACCGACTCTCGATCTAACGAGGGTTGATAAATATTCCTATTGAGAGCCAGAATAGACAATTCGCGAATGGGAACCAGCCTATTACTTGACATCTTTTGTAATCAAAGCGGAAAGAGCTTAGTCATTCTCTTATGCGCAGAGTAAAGCCTGCGGTAGGAGCAGCACTTTGTGTTCCTACCCTACTTTGTCTACAGTTGTTTCAATAACTCATTTAACCGATTCACAAAGCTAATCGGGTTCTCCAACTGCTCACCCAGACTCAGTACTGACTGATCATACAGAACATATGCCCAGTTGCTAAATCTCTCCTCGTTCTCCTCGTGTTGCAATTTGAGGATAATTGGATGGTGCGGGTTGATCTCTAGAATTGGCTTTGTGGATGGCAACGTCTGCCCAGATGCCTTTAAGAGCCGCTGCAAGTTGGGATCGATATCATATTCATCGACGACCAGGCAGGCAGGAGAACTCGTCAGGCGCGTCGTAATGCGTACCTCTTTGACCTTCTCCTCCAAAACCTTCTTGAGGTGCTCCAGCAGGTCCTTCCCCTCGCCGATGCTCTCTTTTCCTTCCTCGTTCGTCTGTCCCTCGACATCTTCCAGCTTGCTCAAGTCAATTGCACCCTTGGAGACGGATTGCAGTTGCTTGCCCTGGAAATCATTGAGTTCGACGCCGATCAGGTAATCAACTGCATCGGAGAGCAGCAGGACCTCGATGCCCTTCTTTTTGAAGATCTCCAGCAAGGGGCTATCCTTGGCCCCGCCATAGCTTTCGGCGCTGATGTAATAGATCTTGTCCTGTCCCTCTTTCATGCGCCCGATGTAATCTTCAAAGGTGACATCCTGCACATCGCTGTCATTATATGTTGAGGCGAAGCGCAACAGTTTGGCGATGCTCTCGCGGTTGGTCGGATCTTCCACCAGACCTTCTTTGAGCGCTCGCCCAAACTCTTTCCAGAAGGTGGTGTACTTCTCTTTGTTGTTGTTTGACCAGATCGTTGAGCAGGCCCAGCACCTTCTTGACGCTATTTGAGCGGATCGTTTCGATCAGGCGGTTATGCTGCAAAATCTCGCGTGATACGTTCAATGGCAGGTCATTAGAATCGACGATGCCGCGCACGAAACGCAGATAGTTGGGCATCAATTGCTCGGCATCGTCCATGATGAAGACGCGCCGCACGTAGAGCTTCATGCCCTGCCGTCGTTCGCGTACCCACAGATCGAATGGTGCACGCTCAGGGATGTAGAGCAGCAACGTATATTCGTAGGCACCTTCCATACGACTGTGCACATAGGCCAGCGGATCGCCGAAGTCATGCGAGATATGGCGATAAAGCTCGTTATACTCTTCTTCGCTAATCTCACTTTTCGAACGCGTCCAGAGTGCAGAAGCCTTGTTGACCTGCTCTTCCTCGGTTTCTCCTCAACTACTCCCTCTTCGCTTCCTCTTTATCCTGCTTATCACGTAGCATCAGGATCGGAACCATAATATGATCCGAATATTTGCGAATAATCGTGCGCAGGCGGTAACCATCCAGCAATTCGTCCTCACCTTCGCGCAGGTGCAGGATAACATCGGTGCCGCGTGTAGCTTTCTCGACGGTCTCAAGTGTATACTCGCCCGCGCCATCCGACTCCCAACGCACGCCCTGCTCAGCAGACAGTCCCGCACGTCGCGTAACCAATGTTACACGTTCAGCGACCACGAACGAGGAATAGAAGCCGACGCCAAACTGTCCAATCAGGCTGGCATCTTTCTTCTGATCGCCCGTGAGCGATTGAAAAAATTCGCGTGTGCCAGAGCGTGCAATCGTGCCGATATTCTCAACCACTTCCTCACGGTTCATGCCGATACCGTTGTCAGATATCGTGATCGTTCGCGCCTCTTTATCGAATGCTACATGGATATTCATCGTCGCTATCATCTTCACGGATCGTCTCATCCGAGAGCATTGCAAAGCGCAGGTGATCTATTGCGTCCGAAGCATTGGAGATCAACTCGCGCATGAAGATCTCTTTGTTGCTATACAGTGAATGAATCATCAGATCAAGCAGTTGTTTTACCTCTGCCTGAAATCCTAGTGTTTCCTTATGGGTATCTAGTTACCACTACAAATCCTCCTGATTATATCTTTTCATCTTCTATCTCACATACCGCACACGTCTCGTATGGGCGTGCGTTTATGCATAATGTAACAAACTTTGCCCTTTTTTACAATAGGTATCGAGCTTGTATCTACTCACTCCTCTTGCCATTATACGATGTATATGCTTCTGTATAAGCTAATAGTCTAGAAACTGTGCTGTGAAACGATTTTGGCAGATTGGTATGCATTATAATAGGAAGTTGATGCTGGAAACAGCGTCAATGACAATAAAAGGGGATGAGAAAAATGGCATTACCTGAATATCCGAACATAGATGTAGAAGATTATCTGCTCCTCGATCGTAATAGTAAAGAGAAACGTTACGAGTATTTTGCATGGTGAGCTTAATGAAAGGTGGAAGAAACATGAACACAGATATTCATCAAATCGAAGTTAACAGATCTACAGTGCGCTACGTGGTAAGTCTCAGGTGGCCTCTAGTAACCCGGATATCCGGCCTGCAACTTTGTGAGCAGTCGCTTTAACATCTATCCTGATGTTACTGTGAGTTGTGACAGGCGTGATCAGGAACTGAGTGACATGATACAGTATCCACGCTTAATCGTGCGCAGTGCTTTCACCGAGCACTTGTAATCATTGATCGAATAATCAGACATTTGCCTATTACCGGGAATGTCCAGACTGTACAAGAATATGTTATGGTTGACTCTCAATGCATTGCTTATAGAAAGTCTATCGCCGTGAAGATGACGGTTGGTAAATTCTCTACCTTTGGACCGGGAAGTACTGATCAAATTAGCAAGTCCTTGATCTTCAGTTCCCTATTGATGACCTCTATGAAGGATGAATCTGCATACCGAAGCGCGTGACAAATAAGAATAAAATGTTAAGGCTAATATAATCTGTATCTATTGCCACCCTACAAACGTGATACGAAACGTGCTCCCTTCACCCAGATACCTTTGCTCTCAATCGAGAGGTGTCCACCATGTCTTCTGGCAAGCTCGTTGACCAGGTAAAGACCCAGCCCCAATCCCTGCCCACTCACATGACGCGCATTTTCTGCACGGTAGAAGCGCTCCGTCAGGTGCTGCTAATGCCTCCGCTGGAATGCCTATCCCGGAGTCCTTGTACAGAGAGTTCTACAAAATTATCCTCTTTCTTCTGTACTGTGACGATAATTGGTCCTCCATGCGGACTATAGCGAATAGCGTTGCTGAGCAGATTGGCTACCATCTGCTCAATCTGGCTTTCATCCCCCAGAATAGAAATAACAGGCAAGTTTACTTGTTGATCCGTTCCGAGTTGTATCTGTCTTCCTGCAACCAGGAAGCGCAGTTCGGAATTGATGGCCTGGGGAACAAACGACTCAACCGTACGCTTGATCAATGGTACGATGTCCAGCGGTTGCATGTTCAGTTCCAGGCGATCCAGATCGACGCGACTGGCCGTCAGCAGTGTATTGATCATCTGCTCAATGCGATGTGTCTGCCGCTCAATGCTGCCCAGACTTTTCAGCAGATCGCTCATCTCCTCTTCGCCTGGTTCGACATTAAGGTGCAACGAGCGATTGATGCGCCGACGCAACACCTGTGCCTGCCCACGAATAGCCGTGAGCGGATTTTTGAGTTCGTGCGCCGCCAACGAGAGAAACTCTTCCTTTTGATAAAGCAATTTTTGTGCCATACCGCTTCGTCCTGCCATTGCGTCACACTGGAAAGCAGTGCCGTTTTTTCCAATGTCATGCTGGTCAAGCGTGCCAGAGCTGTAAGAAGTTGAATGCTCCATAATGGGAAAAATGTTCCCAATTCGTCTCGCGGACGCTCTCTTTCCACTCCCAGTAGCCCAACAACCTTGCTATCTATCATCACAGGCGCATAGATGGCGGCCTGCAAATTATGTGGATTTATATAATGCTTGTTACTATCAGTGAAATCAATCATCACTGGTTGGGCCAATTGCAATGCGTGTAAATATGCTGATCCAGGGCGTTTTAGAGCATCTTCCATGTTCAGCTTAGCCGCTATCAGTTCGCTATGCCATTCTTCGTATTTCTGTTTGCCTGTACCAAATATGCAACTGGTGATCAGCGTCGTATCTTCGAGGCGAAAAGCGATACCATGGTCAACCGATTCTAGTTGTGGCAGAAGGGCGGCAACGCGTCGTAGTGCCTCTTCGATCTCCTCAACCTGTTGTGTCAAGGGTAGCTTCGATCAGTACCTGCAATGCCGCATCGGCCTGGCGCTCCATTTGTACTGCTTCGCTGGCATCAAAAGAGATAACTACGATGCGCGTAACTGTGTTTGTTCCCTCGTAGAGTGGCTTCACATTGACGAGCAAAGCTCTTTGCTCATTTACGTGGACCAGTTCATGTCTGACTTCTTCGCCGGCTAAACCTCTGTGCGATGGCGGGAAGCGAGGGCATGGTATTTTTTATGAATTGTTCATCCACCCCAATGTAGTCTGTGCCGTCTCGTTATAACATTGGACTTCGCCCTGTGCTGTGAGACAGCAGATACCCTCATGAAACGAATTCAGTAATGGATGCCAGGTCGTTTTCATGAATCGCTACCAACGCGAAACCTCCTTATGAGATACTCAGATTACCTTTCTGGATTATACGCCACCTGTAGAGAGAACGATAGGGGGGATACAATAAGTTTCTTCGTCCAACAAGATAACAATCCCTACCCTGTTTCCAATCGTTTTCTAGAGGTGTAGAAACATTTTTTTGCTGAGAAACGTACTATCTGTAGCACTGCTTTTCTAGGATTGTTGTGATTGATATTAATACGTGTGATAGTAGGAAATTGATATATCGCGTGGAGGACAAGCATGCTACTGGCAGAAAGGATGCCTGATGAACAGACATCCAACTATGATGATTTTTCTATACAACCGACGCGGGCGCATAAGGAAAGTGTGATATTCCTCGTTTCTTGCTGATTCCACCTGTTGGATCGGTGATGCGGTCGCAGTTGCCTCCTGTACAGCGGATCAAATTATTAAAAATGATCCCGACCGCTTATGGCAAAATCGATATTCTTTGCAATAATGTGCAATCCGAACTCTTCCAGCATGATCCGCGTATCAATCGTATTATACGTCCTCATCCCTCTCTTTTACCAACTATAGATAGGAAAACATGGATGAAAGCGCTCTTCCTTGACGCACGTGCGCTCTCTTTATCACGCTTTTTGCGTGATCGTAACTATGAAGCTGTACTGCCGGGCATTGTGGCACCAGTCTTTTATTCGCAGTCTACATGCTCCTCTCATACCCTACGATGTCTTCAGACTTGCTCGCGAATTCCTGGCACATCGCTCCTCACTCGTTAACCCATATCAGCTGTTGATGCGCAATATCGTGAACCAGCAATTTGATCTTTCTGCAAATTCTCTACACGTATCTATGAAGATATCTCCTCTTTATATAACTCAACTCATCTCCAAAAGGCGCGTCTGGCGATGGAAAGTTTGAAGATGACGTCGAGCGTTCCTGCTGATCGTTGTAAGGTAATTCTGGTTGCGCCCGATACCTCCTCCGTCATTACCCGTCCATCGACTTCTTTGCTTGCTGATGGGATCGCTGCTGCCCTACGGGAGGATGAGCCTTATATCGTCGGTATCTTGCCCTCTTATACGGATGCCTCATCATCTACAAATTATATCAAGCATTATCCCCTCAATTTGAAGGTCATGTGCTATTAATGCACTCTCATACCTTCGTCCTACGCTTCTGAGACCATGCGCTTATCGATCAGGCTGATTCTTTATCACTGGCAATACCGTATAATGCATCTTATGCAGCCATTGACAATATTGAAAATGAGATGACAAGTGTAAGACAAGGATCCTGCAAATAACATCTGCTCTTTTCGGTGCACTTACTTATATTTATGGCTTTGCCATGTTCAATATTTCTGAATATGATACGTTATCATCTGTCTATTAGCTTCATCTATTGCCTCCCTGTGTACCTCAAAATTCCGTGTTACTCATTATTTCCTGTTCTTTTTTCATTTTACACGAAATTTAGACGTATGGGTATAGTGAACACTTCCTCTCTCACGCACTACTAAGGGCTGAGCCGGTTTGTCCGAGCTGATGCCCAAGTCCGGCTAATTTCTTTGCCGCTATATCACTATTCTAAAAACATTTACTACTTGCTGTAACGACTGAGTAACTGTTGCGCCTGCTGTGCCTGTTGGTTCGCGCTGTTCTGCAGGGACTGGAAGAACTGTGTCAACTCCTGATCATTGGACTGCTGAGCATCTTTCAGATAGGTCGCGTAGGTCTGCGCCGACTCAAGCGAGTGATACAGGGCGCTAACTAAATTGTAATACGTATTACTGATCGAGGTTGCTTGCTGCCCTTGCATGTCTTTATGCTCCTTCTCTTCAATATTTCTATTGTTTAGCTTTACATCTCTTGTATTCCAATATTGGAACACTTACATAGTATTCCACGCTTTCTACACTCAAAAAGTTTCTGGTTGAGTCGGAGAAATTTATATAAACCCCGTCTGAAATCGACATCAATTCTTTTGTGCCATACAAATATGTAGGGCTACATTGACGATGCTCACGTGGTACAATGAAAACAAATGGCTAGCGTTATGCTATTATTCGTAGATTATCGCCAAAAAATCTACGAATATTGACAGAGAAAGCATATTTTGCTACGAGAAGAGAATATTTTAGTCATCCGAAAGGGGCAATCAACATGGCCGAATACAAAATGCTGATCGATGGCGAATTAGTTGGAAGTAGTACAGGCAAGACCATTGAAGATATCAGCCCGGCGACTGGCGAGACGGTTGCCCTGGTGCCTGAAAGTACGCTGGAAGATATGAATCGCGCGGTTGCAGCAGCACGCGCAGCATTTGATGATGGCCGCTGGTCAGAACTCACGCATGGTGCTCGTGCAGCTATTCTAGAAAAGCTTGCCTTGCTGATTGAAGGGCACACGGAAGAACTGGCAACCCTGGAATCGCAGGATACAGGCAAACCGATCAAGCTGGCACGAGATAGCGATATTCCATTTTCAGCTGATAACTGGCATTTCTTTGCTGGTGCAGCCCGTCACCTGGCTGGCAGCGCATCTAGCGAGTATACAGGCGGCCATACCAGCATCATCCGTCGTGAGCCGATCGGTGTGGTAGCTTCGGTCGCTCCCTGGAACTATCCCTTTATGATGGCAGCCTGGAAGCTTGGTCCAGCGCTGGCTGCCGGCAATACAGTTATCTTCAAGCCATCACCTGAGACGCCACTCACGGCGCTTAAACTGGGTGAACTGGCCCTTGAGGCAGGTATTCCAGCGGGAGTGCTGAACATTATCGCCGATGGTCCTGAAGTTGCGCCCAGCCTCGTTAGCCATAAAGATGTCAACATGGTTTCTATCACTGGGAGCACACGCAGCGGCAAATATGTGATGCGTGCCGCCGCTGATACAATCAAGCGTGTGCATCTTGAGCTGGGTGGGAAAGCCCCCTTCATTGTATTCGCAGATGCCGACATTGAAGCAGCCGCTCATGGAGCCGTTGTCGGTGGATATGTCAACTGTGGACAGGATTGCACAGCCGCGACGCGTATCTATGTGCAGGATAGCGTGTACGACGAATTTCTTGCATCGTTTGTCGAGAAAGTCAAACAGATTCGTGTCGGGAATCCGCTCAGCGAAAGCACCGACATGGGACCATTGATCTCGGCCAAACAGCGCGATAACGTTGAGGGATACGTTGAGCGTGCGCTACGTGCCGGAGCTAATATTCTTGTTGGTGGCAAACGTGCGAATATTCAAGGCTTTGAGAAGGGCTTTTTCTTCACTCCTACCGTTATCGCGGAAGATCGCAATAACGCCGAGATTGTGCAAAGCGAAGTGTTCGGGCCAGTGGTTGTCGTGAGCCGTTTCAAGACGGAGGAGGAAGTACTGGCGAAGGCGAACGATGTCGTCTACGGACTGGCTGCTTCCGTGTGGACGCGTGACATTTATAAAGCCATGCATGCCAGCAAAGTATTGCAGTTCGGTACCGTCTGGGTGAATGACCATCTGCCGATCACCTCTGAGATGCCGCATGGAGGATACAAAGAGAGCGGAATTGGGAAAGATATGTCGGTGTATTCATTCGAGGAATACACTCAGATCAAGCATGTACTGATCGAACTCAGCGGCGAAGCACGCAAAGGCTGGCACTATACCATCTTCGGCGATCCCGCACAATAATAATACAGTATGAGTTATCCCGAACGTTTGAAGGAGCCTGTCATGCTCCTCAAACGTTCGGGATAACTCATACTACTTGAACACCTGCAGATTTGTATAAGACAACGTCGGCATCTGCGCCTCCGGGAGTTGTGGTTGCCAGGAACGCGATATTGCCAGTTGAGTATGTCGCATCCTGCACTTCCTTCAGAAAGACGTTATTTGCATAGAAATCTAATGTATTACCATTTGCCAATAATAGACAGCGTGTTTTTGACATTGGTGCCACCCTTCAGAGCCTGTGAAGGTGTCCAGTCCTGCAAAGCTGCGTTACCAAGGCTGAAGTTACCAGAATGCGAAATCTTGTAGTTGCCCTGCGTATCAACCTCGAAAAGATAGCCCGCATACGCACCACCCAGTTGTTGATTGTTGACACGAAAGAAAACTCCCCCTGTATGCCCACTTATAATAGTCACACCGACTGACAACGCCAGGTTCGTATAGGTATAACCAGTCTCGATACACCCTTTCAAGGCATTACTGAGATCCGATGCTTTTTGCATCACATGATAGCCATCAGCTTCAAACACACAATGCGTCGCATCATTATCCCACTTTGCTTGCTGTGTGGCTGGATTATTTGCATTTGTCAATGTATCTGCATAGCCAGGAGTTCCAGCGGTTGCCGTCTGGATAACGCCTGCTGTCGCGGTAACTTGCGCCTGCACGGTCGCTGTGGGAGCAACTATGGCTGTTGCTGTCGCATTTTTCATCGCCTGTACGGTCGCTGTTGCCCTGACCTGCGCTGTTGCCGTTGCATTGCTTGCCGCCTGAGCGGTCGCCGTCGCTCCATTCACATGAGCTGTTGCTGTCATGTTCGGCGTTGGTGTCGTAGCACTTTGATGCTATAGTGGGAGTAGGTAAAGATAGATGTATTACCAGATGTATGCGTCACAGTGATATAGATGATTGGTACTAGCGACAATTAACAGCAGCACCAATGCTAATACGGCCACAATACTGACCACGTTTACGCTCTGATGAAACAGGCTCGCTGCAGCTTGCATTGGATACGCCTGCGATTCGATATTCGGCGGGAGCATACGGATAACTTCCAGTTGTGTGTGGCACCTGGAGCCGATCTCGCCATTTGTGGGTGAGCGGGAGAGGAGGTAGGATCAGTGGCTCTGCACGCAGCGTACGAGCCGCGGCATCATCTTCTCTCCACACAGATGTCTGCCGCAATCTCATGCAGTCTTGTGTTTGACGACCACTTACCGCCCGGCAGAACGCATCGGCCAGTTCGATTGCGCTCTGATAACGTAGCCCTGGATTTTTTTCCAGGGCACGCAGCATCACACGCTCAACCAATGGCGGGATATCTGGTACAAAGGTACGTGGCAATGGAGGTGGCTTACTCACATGCATCGCAACAACGACCATCTGCGTATCACCGCGAAAAGGCAGTTGTCCAGTCACCATTTCAAAGAGCAGCACACCTAGAGAATACAGATCGCTCAGTACGTCAGCTTTGTGATGTGGCTCGAAAAGTTCGGGAGCGACATAGTCAACTGTACCAAGCACATTGCCTGTGCTGGTGAATTGTGTCGCATCCGTGGATGTATGTGCAATACCGAAATCCGAGAGGTAACAATGCTCATTGTTATCAAGCAAGTACATTGGAGGCTTTAATATCGCGATGAATAATGCCCCGGCTATGAATATAATCCAGAGCATCGGCAATGTCATTTAAGTCCGACACACCTCAGCCAAGGTGAGCGGAGAGCGGCGAATTCGTGCCCGTAACGTGCCTCCAGCTCATCACCGGCATCACAATATAATAATGCGGAAAGCCTTCAACTCTGTCTTCACCCAGTATCATACACAGGCATAAGATGGGAATTGTGGAGCGCGGCCATCATGCGTGCCTCGCGAATAAAACGCCTGAGCATCTCCTCGTCCTGACGCTTGAATACCTTGATAGCAACATCACGCTCAAAATGCGGATCATAACCCAGGTAGACATCGGCCATCCCACCACGACCAATGAGTTGCTGCAATTCATAACGACCGAGGTTTTTTCCCTCCAGGTCTATCATAATACATCTCCTGCACTGACCGATTGGGTTTCTTCACGGGTTTGTTCCACTTCGTTACACCGCGCCCTTACCATCCATACAGGTCACGGCTTGTTCCAACTTGTTGCACTGCGCCCCTACCCATTGATGGTTCCAACGGATGCCGTCTGTATTGCCATTACCCGATTGCAATTTCCATAATGTCAGCAAGAGTTGCCAGGCAAGGAGTTCACGCCGGGTGAGCATTCTCGCAAAGGGCTTATGATCCGCTTTACGATGAATAAAACGCTGTTCAGAGTTCTGGAACGATTGGTGGCATGAATATCTTTTTCTCATTACAAACAATCTCCATTTCTTGCCTTTCAGGTACGCTTCATGCGAATTTTATACGCTCACCTACATTATATCTTGACGTATTTATTTGTGCCACTATTAAATCGGTATACGGGATTGCCAGTATGAAACTGTCAAGACACCATTCTGGGCTGTGAGCCAGAGCAACACACGCGTTCCCTGCGGCAGTTTTAAGTGATAACCCCAATGATCAAGCGCACTCGGACCAGTCACGCCAAAAAGCCACGCACCACCATCGTCATCAATCGTATTGGGTGAAATCTGGTCGCACGAAAGTGAGTTATTGTCATGAATATTGTCTGCCTGAAAATCGCAGGCACTTAACGACATTCCGTTGAGAGATGCACCAGGATCTGCATAGGGATAGGTGTCAAAGCCAGCAACATGCTTACGGGCAAGCATTGCCTGCGCCCAGACCCAGGAGCCAACGTGTAGCGCTAACGTTGTCTGTACCAAGCAAATGAACCTGCACCTGTGGAGCCAGACAGCACGGTAAGATTACAGCCACCAGAACAATCAGGGGCTAAGGCTTGCTGTGGCACATTAATCAAGGGAGTTGGGATCACCTGGGCGGCAGTATTTGATGCTATCTTTTGCACAATACCACCCAAAGGCAACCAGGGGATATTGTGGCGACAACGTCATTGTCATTCCTGGTTGTAAGGCATGACAATCCAGGCCCACCGTTTTATCCAGCGCCTTCACCGTCTCTGGCTTCACGTCACTGAAGACCTGACCAGCATCATTCATATTCATCTGAAAGGTCAGAACGGAGTCACAAGAATCGCCATGGACCCGTGGTATAGCGAAGCGATCCTGCCAATGGCAACACGGCTGGGAAAGCAGGATACGGCGTTGGCATCGCGGTGGGGACAGGAGCCGAAGCTGTATAAAACAATTTCGTGATGGATGGGAAAATCTGTGTACCGAGGCGTGAACCAAACAGGTATGTTGGAATAGCCACGGCAACAAGAATTGGTATAAGGAGGAGGAGTTTCCAGGGAATAGTGGCTAAGACAATCCGCAGGTTCTCTGCGGGCCTGCTCCTTGGATGAAAGCGTCGCGCCATCAATCGACTCCTCTCTGTAAATCAGCTTTTTCCAATAAATATTATACCAGAGAAGGACGGGGGCGGCTATTCTCCGAAATTGCGTAGGGCATATAAAAAAAGAGGAGTCATCACGTCCGCATTGACGGGCTTGTAACACGGCGCTATGGATGGGTCCTACCTTTTTACGCGTTTACATGTTATGTGTTTACAAACCCAGGCGTATGGATTTATGGTTTGAATAGAGAAATGGCAGGATTAGCACCCCTTTCCAGCCGAAGAGCGCTTGATTATCCCATTGGTTGCCTGAATTAGGATTGGTGGGATCCCAACCATTGCCAGGGTCGCGATCCAGGTTGGCTCCCAGTAGAATACAC
Source organism: uncultured Chloroflexia bacterium (assembly GCA_963731415.1). Classification (GTDB taxonomy): domain Bacteria; phylum Chloroflexota; class Ktedonobacteria; order Ktedonobacterales; family Ktedonobacteraceae; genus JACDAE01. The sequence goes on along the minus strand of CAVSVN010000001.1, from coordinate 286,465 downwards.
CAACGGCCCCACCTGCGCGAGCAGCCGCCAGAACATCTCTGAAGTTATCGTATTGACCAGTCCAGGTTGCGGGATAGCCAGAGCAAGGAGTCGATGAAGCCACAACGTTTGGTTCACTATCAGCGTTTGCGGTGGTGAACGGATAGGCGGTTTCAGCGATGATGGTGGGTTTTCCGTAACGCGATGTCATATCGGAAACGACGTTCGTCATCCCTGACATTGGACCATGATAGTAGCAATAGTAGGACAGGCCAGTTATATCCCAATTCACGCCTTGCGCTTTGATACCATCATAGAACCAGCGTGCATGCGCATCGCTATCAGCATCGGCAGTATGGATGATCACCTGCGTCCCACGATTACAGGCTTTCGTGGCATTGTAGCCTGATTTCAGGAGCAGGCCGAGATTCGTAAAGTTATTATTAATGACCTCTCCGGTGGGCCACAACATGCCTGTATTGATTTCATTGCCAATCTGGACGCTATCAGGCGTTGTGCCCTGCGCCTTGAGTGCGGTACAGACTCCATAAGTGTAGTTATACACATCGGTCTGGAGCTGGTTAATGTTGTGGTTTGCCCAGGCAGCGGGCTTGCTCTGATGACTGGGATCGGCCCAGGTGTCTGAGTAGTGGAAATCAATCAACAACTTCAAACCCTTCGCCTTGACGCTCTTCGCAAATTGCAAGACTTTGGTTTCGTTGTTGTAGCCACTTTTCGGATTGACCCAGATGCGCAAGCGGATGTAGTTTACTCCGTTATCCTTGAGAATTGTAATGGATCTCCCTGTGTGCCATTTGCATAATAATATTTCGCTCCAAGATCTTCGCTACGTTGCAATGAAGAGACATCGGCACCAAGCATCGTGAGTCTGGAGGCGGCACTTGCAGGAGTGGGAGTAGCAATGAGATCGTGTACCGAGCACGAGAGCCACAATTAGAACGCAAACGCTACGGATAACCTGAATATTTTTTTTGCCATCATATTATTTCCCCTATTCATCATTGTAGGGAGGCAATAACGAACGCCTTACCTCTCCGTCTGGCATTGTCATTGACCCGGCATCCATGCATCACCGAGAGTAAGCATAAAATAAAGAAGATCTCGCAACATCTTTTGTCACCTCATCGGTCAATTGCTTGTAAAGGAAGATTACTTTATTTATCGGTAAATGTCAAGGTTTACAAGAATTGCGTTTGCAATCATAAAATTCAAATAAAACAAATGAAGGTAATTCGCTAGGGGCTTGGGCTGGCCTCCGCCCAATTCCGACACAATCTTATTCCCATAATTGGGCGGAGGCCAGCCCAAGCCCCTACGCAGGAGGAATTGTTCTCGGTATTTAAACAGTATTGGCATTTACGATGCATGTGGAATGCGCTTTAACAGGTCATCCCTATAAGTATCGCTCGTCCACAACAGGGAAACATATCTTCTTCGATTGCGGTCATCAAACTGTTCGCCTCACGCCATGCCAGTTCATACTCCAGGGCCGTGACTTCACCGTCACGGAGAGCAGCATCGAGTTCGTCCACATCCAGCAACGTGATCTCACCATCAGGCGAAATGTCCAGGTCAAGATAGAGATCATCGTACCAGAGCACTCCTTGCGCATCAACGTTATGGCGCATGCATATGTCGATATAAAAGCGTACTAACGTCCCTGCTGCATCGAAAATTGTGGTGACGGCATAGTGTGTATCCTGGGAAATTGCTGTAGCCAGGTATAGCCTTTATCGGCAAGACAAATATCGTGCCCTTGATATGTTTCTCCATGAGGGGCGTGATGCACCTCATCGAGGCATAACAGGAAATATAGCCTGTAAATGCTGAGGTGGATAGTGTTGCATGACGAAGCGTTTTTTGGGGAGGCGGGGCCAGTCGGCATGGTCGGCGCGTTTGTGTTTCATCAGCCCATTACCTTCTTGCCCCCTGCGCATGAATCGCACGCAACACACGCTCAGGCGTCAATGGCACCTGCCGAATGCGCACACCTATCGCGTCCGCGACAGCATTTGCCAAGGGCCGCAGCCATGCTCTTGGAGTGGAATTTCGGCAACGGCCTTCATTCCAAAGGGACTTGAGGAAGCAGCGGTCTCTATCAGATAGGTCTGCATCACGGGCATATCACTGGCGCGTGTATATACGATATTCGCTGAGATTGGTCGTCAATGGCTTGCCCTGCTGATCGTAAAGCAACTCCTCACTCACCGCACTTCCCAGCCCTTGCGTCGCACTTCCCTCTACCTGCCCCTCAATAAGCATAGGATTGATGACCCTGCCCGCATCAACGGCAGTGACTGCCTTGAGGACGCGCACTTCCCCGGTCTCCATATCCACCTCCACCTCGACGCCCTGAGCCGCAAACGAGAGCGGGAAGCGCTGGCCCTTCCATGATGCCGTTGTCATAATCTGGCGGTTCTCGTTATAGAGCGCATGCTCGGCAACCTGGGCGATCGTTATCTTCTGCCCACTCGGTGCAGTGATGACCCCTGCATTGATCTTCAAGTTCTCTGGCAATGTATTCAACATACGACCTGCGACCACAAGTATCTGACGCCGCACCTGTTCAGCGGCTTTTTGGACTGCTCCTCCATCTACATAGAGTGTTGCGGAACCGTTGGCACCCGACTCAAAAGGGAGTATGGCGCTATCAGAGGTATGCATCAGGATATCTTCTACTGAGACACCCAACACCTCGGCCGCTATCTGCGCAAGCAGCGTCGTGGAGACGTTGCCGGCCTCGTTTGCAGCGGCAAAAACATCAAATGAGCCATCGATATTGAGCTTGATAATAGCTCCTCCAGTACCAACTTCACCGTTGCTCTCGCCTAGAGGATTGCCATGCAAGGAAAGTCCCACTCCCACTCCCCTGCCGCATACGACCATTACTCACCTTGCCACGCATCTCACGCCAGCGCAGCCTCTCTTCAACTTTTTGCAAGCAGGCAGGCAAGCGCACAACTATCAACTTTAATGGCGGCTTCACGCCCTATCGGAGCCGTCTTTTGCAGAGGATAGGCATCACCTATACGAATCCAGTTCTTACGCCGCAACTCCAACGCATCGATACCAACCTGGCGGGCAATCTCATCCATATGACTTTCGAGCGCAAAGAACTCCGCTGGCGCACCATAACCCCGCAGGGCCGCCGAAGGTGGCGTGTTTGTGTACAAGTATTTCGGCGGCAAAACGCATATTGGAACACGGATAGAGCGCAAGCGCACCAAAAGAGCCCGCCCCTGTGTGATAAGCGGATGGGTTGCATACGCTCCAGTACTCGTCAGGAGCACCATCTGATTGGCAACGATCGTCCCATCACGCTTCACTCCTGTCTTCATACGGACGAGATGCTGTTGGGAGACATGACGCATTTCTTCTGACTCGCGAATAGGCCAGCATAACCGGACGCTCTGTGGCAAGTGTTAAATAGCGCACAAAGACCTTCCAACACCAGTTCCTGCTTCACACCGAAATCACCACCAATATCTCGGCCTGACGATGCGAATGCGACGCGCTGGAATCATTCAGAATGTAGCCAATGTACGGCGTATATAATGAGGCACCTGCGAACTGGTACGCACAACCAGGTTGCCATCCTCATCAAAATAGGTGATGGCGCTGTGATTTTCCAGGGGAGTTGGCTGCTGCAACGGTACAAAATATTCGCCTTCGATCACTCTATCGGCCGCTGCGAATGCTGCTTCAACATCGCCCACTTCGGTCCGCATACGCGCCGCAATATTACGTTTTGCATCATATATACCCTGTGACTCCGCTTCAGGATGCAGACAAGGTGCATTCGCTTCCAGAGCCTGGCGCGGATCCAGAATGGCAGGCTGTACATCATAATCGACACTTAATCAAAGCAAGCGCCTGCTCAGCAACCTCTGGCGTTTCGGCGGCCACTGCTGCAACGGGATCACCTACATAACGCACAATATAATCCAGCATATATTGATCAAGAGGGCCAGATGCTGAAGGAGAATGCTCACCACTAGAATAGGGCACACGCTCCACATCTTTATAGGTCAATACAGCATGCACGCCGGGCAACGCTTTTGCCTGTGCAATATCGATATCACGAATAACGTGCATGTGCATGAGGGCTGGTCAAAATACGCCCATAAAGCATTCCACGAATGCTGCTATCAGCGGCAAAAGTAGCTTTCCCACTCACCAGCTTGACAGCATTACTTGCAGGCACAGACTTGCCCACCACCTGCAATTTAGGTTCGACCAGATGAATAGCGGGCAATTGTCAGGGTAGCAGTATGTTGAGGTGGAGACAATTGGTAATACTAGCGGTTGCCCCCGAGCCTCTCATTATTAGGAATAGCAGACTGTTTGCCAGTTATCGCTTCCATTGGAAGGATTTGCAGGGCTTTGCTCCGCTGGCTCGACCGTCTCGCCACGCTGAAGCGCTGCCGCTCGCATTATTGCCTGGACAGGCTTCTCATATCCTGTGCAGCGACAGAGATTACCGGAGATCGCTTCCCGTACCTCGCTCTCAGTAGGACTGTGAATTATTTTTGAGCAGTACCGAAGCTGAAAGCAACATACCAGGCGTACAGAAGCCACACTGTACCGCACCAACATCGATAAAGGACTGCTGCAGCGGATGGAGCTTGTTTGCTGCTCCCAGGCTTTCTACCGTAGCAAGCGTGCATCCACCTGCCTGAGCCGCCAACATCACACAACTTGGACGTGGTACACCATCAACCAGCACGGTGCAGGCACCACATTCACCTGTCTCACAACCACGCTTGACGCTACTGTATCCCTCGCGGCGTAGTAATGTCAACAACGTCTCGCTGGGAGCGATGTCCAGGCTTTCAATCACTCCATTAATACTGAGTTCGAGTTCCATACGCTGTCTACACACTCTTTCCAGAGGAAACCATTCCACGCCAGAGAGAGACGTTTGTTGCCTCTTCTAATACACGATACGCCAGACTGGGACCGCTAACACGCCGATAACCGCTACTCACACGAGCATCCGTCGGCGGACGAAAATCATTCATTGCCGTACGTAATGCGGCCTGAAGACGTTCACTATCCTGAAACTGTGCCGCTGGCTGCCCTTCAAGTTGCCGCTCCACACCTGCGAAGACGCACTGGTTCCATATTCACGCCCCCCATTGCCACGCGCACACGCTGATACACGCCATCTTCAATCTCCACCACCGCTGCTGCATTCAACAGAGCTGCATCAGTAGGAGTACGTCCGATGCGCGTAAATGATGTTCCACAACTTGTTGCCGGACGTGGAACAACGCACTTCCAGAATCAATTCATTAGGACGCCGCTCACTAGCACACGTCCCACAGGGCAAACGGCGTTCCTGCTTTCCTTTATAAATAACACCAGAGAGCGCAAGGCCTGGACGTTCCGCTGTACCACCACTCAAATTGACCTGCGTTTTTGAACCAGAACGTACTACAGCTTCAGCTTCCAGCGCAACCAGGGCTGTGAGGAGATCTGCCTGAGCAGGACCACCTGCGCAACCGTTCCTCCAAGCGTCGCACAATTGCGAATCAAGCGTGAAGAAGAGGATACAAGAGCTGCACGAGCCAAGTAGCCCGGTCGCAAATTCCTTGAGTAAAGGCTCGTCGGCCATATGCTGAAGGGTCGTCATTGCGCCAATATGCAGATAGCGCGTATCTTCAGAAAAATATGCCAGTTCAAGATCACGGAGATCGACCACAGCCTGAATACTATCATCTTGTAGACCAAGCAGATAGGTTCCTCCGGCAAGAGGAACCGTTTTGACATCAAGGCGTGCCAGAAGCAGAAGCGCATCTTCAATACTCTCCGCCCAATGATATTCAACAAGCTTCAGTAGCATAGTGCTGTATCCTCAAAATGTGTAGCCTTCATAAATATATTAAGGGCTGTAGTGGTAAGAGAGAGAACGTTTCAACATCGATCAGCCCCTGATCCGTCAGTTTGAGTGCTGGAATCACGGAGAGCGAGAGGAAACTTAGTGTCATACAAGGATGCTCTAAAGTACAACCAAGTTCAGCCGCGGCAGCATCGAGCGCATGTAATTGCTGCACCAGTTCAGCAACGGGTAAAGGCGAGACCAGGCCACCTATCGGCAAAGGTACACTTGCCTGAACAACTCCATCCACAACACAGGCAAAACCACCACCTATCTCCTTCAGTGCTTGCGCCGCATACAAAATATCACTATCATTGGCACCCGCAATAACTATATTATGCGCATCATGTGCAACACTTGAAGCGATGGCTCCTTTTTTGATGCCAAACCCCTTTACTAAACCCAATCCAACTCTTCCACTTGCATGATGCCGTTCAATCACGACCAGCTTGAGCAGGTCTCGTTCTGGATCGGCCACAATTCACCATTCCGTAAAGACGCTTCTTCGCGCAAATGTTGAGTCGTAATCTGTCCAGGCTCGATCCCCACGACTTCAACCAGTCCCGGTCTACCAGGAATACGCAGATCGACCTCTGATATGTTGCCTATATGTATTGTATCAGTCATGCCACTAAAAACCTCGGGAGGCGTTTCGACCAAAAGCTTTCCTGCGCGTGCCACCAGTAGCTCCATCTCTATAGACTGATTCTACCTGAAATGTATTCAGGTCATCCAGTACCACCATATCCGCTTTATAGCCCGGTACAAGAGCACCACGATCATACAGGCGAAAATATTGTGCTGTATTCAAGGAAGCAAGGCGTATAGCTTCGACGGGATCAAGTCCCAACTCAATAGCACGGCGCACCATCGAATCGATATGGCCGCGCGTCGTCAGATCCTGGGGATCACGATCATCGGTCACAAAGAAAACGCGTGGCGGATGCAGCTCTTTCACAATTGGCAGTAATGCGTCCAGATTGCGAGCCGCCGATCCTTCGCGGATCATCAGCCACATCCCCAGGCGAATACGCTCACGGGCCTCCTCCAGCGTTGTACACTCATGGTCAGACATAACGCCAGCCATGGCATATGCTGAAAGGTTGTGACCGTGCAGACCGGGGGCATGTCCATCAACGACTAATCCCTGTTTGCGCGTCGCCATAATCTTCGCCAATACCTGCTCATCGCCCTGCACGACGCCCGGCATATTCATCATCTCCGCCAGGCCCAACACACGCTCATCCTGCAAGAGCGGCAGGAGATCTTCAGCCATCAATACACGATAGGGACTTTCGTAGGATGAAGCGGGAACACAGGATGAGAGCATTACATAGGTAGAGAGTGGAAGTCCACGGCCAGCTTCCAACACATAGCGAATTCCTTCCATGCCCATGACATTCGCAAATTCGTGAGGGTCAAGCATCACTGCCGTCACGCCACGCGGCACCACAAGACGTGCAAATTCGGAGAGCACCAGCATAGTACTTTCAATGTGCATATGCCCATCAATCAAGCCTGGAGCCAGCCAACGACCTTGCAGATCTCGTTCCTGCCGCCCCTGATATCCTCCATCCGGTTCGCTCACTCCCACAATACGATCATCGGCAACGGCAACATCAGCCGGGTAACATTCACCACTACACACATTTACGAGCCTGGCATTGCGCAGGACAAGATCAGCCGGGAGATCCCCACGCGCAATCTGGATATGACGCCGCAAATCATCCATCAGTACCCTCACATCCCACAAACATAAGACTTTTTTTCCAAATACAATCTGGTAGTAAATTTTAACACATGAACGAAATATTGCCACAATTCTACCAGAGTCATCACCCTTATGGGTAGTATCCATCTCAAAAACGGGAAGTTGGCTGAATTGCATCTTATACGGATCTACGAACCGGGTAGGGGGTACGTGGATTTCCCGGCAAGGATGCAGACTCTATTGTAACCCTGGCATGAGTGAGCACAACTCAGTCTAGCAGGCACTCATAAACTCATCCATACACAACACTGGTATCGTACATTTGGGGGAAAAGATAGCGTATTCAGTCCATTCACAGTATCATAAAAAGAGAACAATCAGGCACATTTTACGCCAAGAAACTCGTAAACAAAAGGATAGTCTATCAGCTAACATCATACTTTCAGGAGAAATAAACGTTGATAAACCATAATGACTACGATATCAAGGATGATTTCTCTGGTCATTATCTTGGCAACTATCGCCTGATCCGTTTACTTGGACAGGGAGGTTTTGCTTCTGTTTATTTGGCTGAACACCAATATCTTGAACGACCGGCGGCCATCAAAGTCTTGCGCACGGTACTGGCTGAACAAGAAAAAGACCATTTTCTGGCGGAAGCCAAACTCCTTGCCAATCTTTCTCATCCTCATATTGTCCGCGTCCTTGAGTTCGCAATCGCTCCAAAACGTACATATATCCAAAATAGTGTCGTCATAGAAAATATCCCCTTTCTGGTGCTCGACTATATCGCTGGCGGCAATTTACGCACCATTTATCCCGCTGGCACCCGCCTTTTTCTCGATACCGTCATCACCTATGTCAAGCAAACAGCAGAGGCGCTCCACTATGCCCATAAGCAGCATGTATTCATCGCGATATTAAACCGGAAAATCTCTTGCTGAACGAGCGACAAGAAATTATGCTCAGCGACTTTGGCCTGGCCCTCCTTGCGCCCAGATCCCGATCTCATTGAGTCGTCAAGATATGGCGGGCACACTTCCCTATACGGCTCCTGAACAACTGCGCGGAAAACCTCGATTTGCCAGTGATCAATACTCGCTCGCCATCATCGCCTATGAATGGCTCTGCGGCTACCCACCCTTTCGTGGTGGTGATGCAGAAATCATCATGCAACATATTTCATCTCCTCCACCACCATTACGCAGCAAAAATTCTTCGCTATCCCAGGCAGTCGAAGAGGTTATTCTGAAAGCTCTGGCAAAAGATCCACAGCAACGCTATAGCACTCATTCAGGATTTCGCACATCTTTAGAACAGGCAAGCAAATGCAAAAAAGCTTTATTCTGTTGTTGAACCCACCCCGGCTTCTGAAGTCGCGCCCCAACCTTCAAACTTTTTTCCTTTCTTTTATTACTTTTCGCAAAAACCTATTTCTGTCCACCCTGACAGAACTGGCGATGCCACTTCTATTGCTTCATTGGAAACGGACCCGCAGGGCAGAAATCAATACACCGTAACGCTGGCCCCTGTTAAACAGAGAAATCGTCTACGTATGATTCAAAAAGTTCGCATATTCTGGATCACTGGAGTATTAGAACCATCTCTGCAGGAAGCGCCCTTTATTACCCCTGAATTACGCGAAAAACAAGATGCGATAGCTACGCCCTGGCCTTCAACTCTCCATCAACACAGAAGCACTCCCCAGCAGTTGCTCCAGGCACCTCAATTACAGAGATCTATGATCAATCCGGTGGTGAATTATTAATTCTTGGAGAAGCTGGATCGGGGAAAACTACGCTGTTATTACAATTAGCCCGTGTTCTACTTGATCGCGCTGAACAAGACGAGTCTGCCCCCATCCCTGTAATATTTCCGCTGTCTTCATGGGCTGAGAAGCAACTGCCGATCGATCAATGGCTTATTGAGGAGTTAAATAGCAAATATCAGATACCACGTCTCCTCGCGGGCCAATGGCTTCATACTGAGATAGCTTGCTCCTTTGCTCGATGGACTGGATGAAGTAACATGCAAACGTCCGTTCCGCCTGCATTATCGCTATTAATACCTATAAACAGCAGCATGGACTCAATTCGCTGGTTGTATGCAGTCGTTTAACGGAATACCTGCTCTTCCCTCCACGTGTGCTTCTACAAAGAGCCATCGTCGTGCAGTCACTTACAATACAACAGATTTCAGACTATTTTGTCAGAGCAGGTGAAAAATTTCATGCCATTTATCAGATTCTTGCGTGCAGACCCGCTATTACAAAGACTCATCACAACACCGCTTATGCTCAACATCATCACACTAGCTTATCAGAATAAAGCGCCCGCTGAACTCCTGGCATTGCACTCTTCAACGGAACGCCAACAGCACATCTTTCATACTTACGTGGATCAGATGCTTCAACGCCATCCCAATTCCTCGTTCTCTCGCATACCCCTCAACAATCGATAAACTGGCTTGCTTCTCTGGCAAGAAAAATGCAACGGCAGAGGCAGGCCGTCTTCTATATCGAGCAGATACAGCCTGAATGGATTGACAGGGTAAGGTGGCAGCAGATATATATGTGGATCGCTGTACTGCTTCCCGGTGCGCTTCTTGGCGGACTTACAAGTTTACTCAGCAATGATCTGTTCTTTCATGCCGGCGACTTCAAATCTGTCTTCCTGGATAGACTCTATGGTTTGCTGATGGGATTTCTCTTCAGCGGCAGAAAACCCGAACAGACATCTTTAGAAAACGCAGCTGGAACGGGGAGAAGCCCTAAGAAAAACCTGCTCACAGGAAAGCTACTTATAACACCCATTTTTCTCGGCCTGGTCTCTATTCTTTTCCTTGGCTTTTCAAAAGGTTGGCCTGATGGGTTGATCAACGGTACATATCTGGGCATCATGAGTTTCCTCATGAATATATTTCTTCAAAGGAGAACAGAAGCGAAAAACGCTGGAAAGCTTACAGGAGGCAAACATCCAGATGCAAGCCCAAAAATCCACTCTTCGAGCATCTTACCAACGGCCTCATCATTGGTCCGATCTGTGGCATTAGCAATATCTTAACAAACGTCATCAGGCAAGGTCTCTTTCATTACAGCCTATTGTTCTACTTGTCGTTAGGAATACGCGAAACGCTCCATAATTTTTTACTTGGAGCATTAATCAGTTTGCTTCTGCTTCATACAAATAACGGGATTATTCATCGCTCCGAAATCGTTGTCTGGTCATGGAGACGATTCTGGCGCAGCTTCCGTGCTCCAAAGCATATCATGAAGGTTATATTAATTGGCATTACCGTTGGACTGACTTATGGACTCAAAGAGGCATTGCAGGGTAATTTGAATAACATATTGAGCGTAGGATTGAGCGATACCTTATTTCTTGCCCTCGGCTACTGCTTCGTTTTTGCCATCCTCCAGGGTATTTCGAGCCGTGAACTCGCCAATCAGCATCGCTATCGAGCAAATGAGGGCATTCGTCGATCCCTGCGCTACGGCCTCATTAGCTGCATTATCGGAACGTTCATAGGAGCAACCAGCTACATCTTTAGTATCATACTTGCTTCTGCTGTGGCGAGCATTCTAGCATCTCTACAGACGAGAAGTTACACTTTCGCCCTGGTAGAAGATGGAGTTCAAATTAGCTTGAAGCAAGGACTGACTATAGCTTCTCATACAACTCTCTTATTAGGACTGGCTGCGGGCCTTCTTACTGGTCTATTACTGGGTGGCCTGGCTGCTCTACAGCATGGCATCCTTCGTCTCATTCTTTGGAGGACAAAAACTCTTCCGTTAAAACTCGATCGCTTCCTGGATTACGCTACAACTACTATCTTCCTTCATAAAGTAGGCGGTGGCTATATGTTTATTCATCGCTTCTTGCTTGAATATTTTGCATCACTCCCTGACAAAGCAGCATACAATAAGGAGAAACAGGTATCGTCCGATTCAGAGCCTCTTGTCAGACTACTCTAAAGAATATACGAAACTTTACCTCTCCTGAATGTGTACTATATATAGTAAGATATATGCGAGAGACACGTTTTCCCATCATGGAGAGGAGCAAGGCAGTGAATAACCTCGGTACGGCATTGCTAAAAATCGTTGCGCTGGCAGGTGGCGCGTTTACTGGAGCTGTACTGGCACGTTGGGTTGATGAAACGCTTTCTACACGGGCACAAGAGCGTTCGCACTACGATAAAACCCGTTATGAGCAAGGACTATCACCAATTCCAACCAGGCCACTCACGAACGAACAATGATCTGTAACTCTCCGTCCACTAAGGAGAAATCAGGATAGTGCTCTGTCAAAGGTCATGGCACGGTTTGATACTGGTTGGACATACGTTCGTGCTCCCATCCGAAGCAACCGTGCCATGACCTTTGACAGAGCACTACGCTCGGTTTGATCAGAGGATGAGATTGCACACCGCAAAAAAATGATGCCCACCCACGCCCCTATCCTGGTTTTGAGCAATTTCCTGCGAAACATACAACATAATATGCCTCACTCTATCCAACACAAACAAATTTCCACTTAGCACATGCTCGTACTCGTGACTGCTCTGCTGATGAGATACGATATTATAACTTCGTCACACAAACAGGGAGATGACTCGTACTATAAACAGACATTGTAATATCCTGGTAATAGATCGAAAAGCGTCCTTGCTCTTCTGTATGGAGTGCATATAGACGAGGGCACTAAAGAGGTTCATTGACTCACCACAAGAGAGGATTTTTCACTTTTATGTCTGAGACGGAGGACCGAGTACCACAAAGTTCTCAGCTTGCTTCCACCCAGAAAGATGAGCAAATTTGGGAACAGCACATCAATGACCAATTACTCTTTCAAGCTAACATTTTGCAAAACGTAAGAGATTGCATCATTGTGACTGATCTGCAAGGCAACATCACCTACTGGAATACAGGCGCTACACAGATATTTGGGTATTTGTCAGAAGAAATGCTTGGCAAAACGCCCGCCCTCTTGTACCCCGATATGAATCAACAGCAGCTTGCTTCAGACCTTCAACATATTCTCGCGGGCAACGATTATGTCAACATATGGAAGGGACGCACGAAAGATGGTCGCGCAGTATGGATTGACATAAAGACAACGCCGCTATACAATCAACAAGGCGTTGCCATCGGCCTGATAGGTGTCTCACGAGACGTTACACAAAACAAACTGGCAGAAGAGCAACTGAAGGAGTTTGAGTCACGTAAGGATGAGTTTGTAGCCCTTCTCAGCCATGAATTAAAAACTCCTATTACCAGTCTCAAAGGTTTTACTCAGATACTCCAGCGTCGTTTCAAAGAGATTAACGACGAGCAGGCATCTCGCTTTCTTACTCGTATGGACAAACAACTGGGCAAATTGAGCATTCTTATCAATGATTTGCTGGAAATCTCAAAAATGCAGAGCGAGATCCTCCCTTTCCATCTTGAAGATTTTGACCTCAACGCTGTCATTCAGGAAACCGTTGAGAACCTCCAGGGAACAACATTGACTCACCGCATTCTGGTCGAAAGCACTATCGCTGTTCCGGTCCATGCAGATAAAGACCGCGTCGGACAGGTACTGACCAACCTGCTTAATAATGCTATCAAGTATTCGCCTTACGCTAATAAAGTGCTACTTCGTGTAACCAGTGATCAGGATTTTGTAATTGTGAGCGTGCAGGATTTTGGCATTGGCATTGCAGAGGTTTATCAACAGAACATCTTTGAACGTTTCTATCATGTCCCGGAGCCTGTTGAAAAGACATTCCCAGGATTGGGGATCGGCCTTTATATCTCACATGAAATTATTCACCGCCTGCATGGACACATATGGGTCGAGAGTAAAAAAGGGGAAGGTTCTACATTTAGCTTCACGCTTCCAATCGGCAAAACTGCGGAAATATCTTCCCGTACTACCAAATAAGCTGTAGAAAGAGAATTTTATGCTAACAACCACAAAAAAAATTGTTCTTGTCGATGATGATCTCGATATTTTAGAGGCCATTCAGGCTATGTTAGAGGATGAAGGCTATACTGTCGTGACAACCGACCGGGGTGAGGATGTCGAAGAGATCTCGCATCAGGAGCATCCCGACCTCATCGTTCTGGATATGTTGCTTTCAGGCAGAGATGGTCGCGAGATTGCCAGACAATTAAAAAGCCGGGAGAGCACAAGACATATTCCCATCCTCATGCTCTCCGCTCACCCTAAAGCCGCTAAAGAATCCGAGGCTTTTGAGGTCAATGACTTTTTAGCAAAGCCTTTCGAGATGGATGAATTGTTGGCAAAGGTTGCTCAATATTGTTGATATGCATAGCAATGAAGGGCCGATGGGCGCGATAATGCTCCTACAATGAGCATTTTTTCATGAGTAGGCTAACCCTGTTCATTTTGCCGCGTATGCTTTTGGGTAGATGTCAGTCTATGTTCAACAGCATAAGCCGCCGCCTCACTACGCCGTGGCTAATCCCAACTTATCTAGGATATGACTGACGTGGTTGCGAGCAGTTTTCTCTGTGACGTAAAGCGCCTCCGCGATCTGTTTATTCGTATAGCCTTTTGCCACTAACGCCAGTACTTCACGTTCACGCTCGGTGAGTTCTTCGCCGGGAAGCTGTGCTGTCCCGCTAACCAGAGTTGCCATGCGTGTTTTTGCCTGTTGGGCAGCGTTGGGACTGAGCAACGACTCGCCTGCTGCAACTTTGCGAATGGCTTTGAGTAGCTCGGCGCGACTCACATTTTTTAAGAGGTAGCCGCTGGCACCCGCCATGATTGAGGCAAAAACGGCTTCATCATCGGTAAATGAGGTAATCATCAGAATGGAGACAGTCGGATGAGCGCTTTTGATCTCACGACAAGCTTCGATGCCATTCATTTTCGGCATACGTACATCCATGAGAATCACCTGTGGGTCCAGTACACTCATTTTTGCTAATGCCTCAGCACCATTGCTGGCTTCGCCAACAACGCTGATATCAGCTTCAAGTTCAAACGCAGCACGCATACCCAGGCGTACCACTTCATGATCGTCAACTATCATCAGACGTATCTTTGCCATTCCTAGGCCTCCCTCTATGTCTATTTACATTTAGATTGGTATTCGCGCATGTACTTTGACGCCACCTTCAGGCACCTCGACCAGTTCAAGAGTTCCTCCCAGTTCTTCGGCCCGGTCATGCATGCCGCGCAGACCGTGGCCAGAGTAGATACGCTGGTGATCGCCCTTCATCGAAAGATCATAGCTATAATATGCCGATTGCAGTCCGCATCCATTATCATATATGGAGACCTCAATATCATCGGGTGCATACGTGAGATTTACCCATAACTGAGTAGCGTTTGCATGTTTGTATGCATTAGTGAGAGCCTCCTGCACGATACGAAAGATCGCGGCACCAACCTGGGCCTGCCTGTATGCAGCCTTTCTATCGTCAGCGTTGCTTTTCTCTGTTCCCTTGATCTCCAGGTGTACGGGTAGGTCGCTGATCGTTTCAAACTCGCGCAACTGATTGGTCAGCATCTGGGTAAGTGTTGTTGTGCCGCTCATCAGTGGTTTCAGAGAAAACATATAGTTGCGCGTCTCCCACAGAGCCTGTTTGGAGACTGTAACTAATTTATCGAGACGTTCTGCAAGTGGTGTGACCAGTTCTGCGTCCTCTTCCGATGCTTCAACGATGCGATGGGCCTGGGTCGCACATGTTTCCGCATTGAGGCTGAGCATATAGACAATCTGTGCGATCCCATCATGGATTTCGCGTGCAATACGTACGCGTTCCGCCGTTGCAGCCAGTTGGACCGTTTGTTCAGTCAGACGAATATTGTCAAGGGCAACGAGCAACTGGTTGCCAGCGGTCGATAAAAACTCTTCTTGTTTGCTGTCAAAAGGTGCGCGGCACAGGCTTTCGGCTCCCAGGACCATCTGCACCTGTCCATCCTTAAAAAAGGGCAGGTACAGGCGTGCATATTTTTCCTGTGGATCAATGATCCCAGCAAGTTGCTCAAAACTCGTCAATTTTTTACCAGTTGTCATAACCCACTGAAGGTTTGTCTCATCCCTATCTGGTAGCTTTGGTTCGGGCACAGATATATCTACATCGATGCATGTCTCGATCTCTAATGAAGGCGGTACATCATGTTTTTCTGTGGCATATAGTGTCTCTTCACCTGCTGGAGGCGTAATCAGGGCTACGACCAGGCGCTGGAAGTGACCACCGCTACGGATGGCCTCGGCGCTTTTTTGGAGCAGACGTTGTTTATCCCCAGATTGGCGCAGGATAATCTCTCCAATATTGCGAAGAGCTTTTTGCTGGCGTACATTTCCCTGCACCTGTTTTTTGCTACTGGTATACTGCGCAAGCAAGAATACGACATATGCTGCGAGGATAGCGGCCAGGGGAGTATCAATAAGTGAGCCTGCAATATCAATAATATTGGGATGGTAAGAAGGGCCGGGAGCCGGGAAGAAAAATGCCCAGGAGCACGAACAGATCATAACCGACAGCGGCGGCTAATCCACCTTTATAGCGATATGCCAGTGCAGCCGCGAATGCGGTTGACATCCCATAGCGATAAAATGGTGAACCCACCCCAAAATTTGGCATCTTGCCAAAGGGACCACTGTAATACACAACGAGGCCACAGATGATGACATCAAGGCCATAAATCGCGATATCCCAATAAATATTACGCGTACGTACCAGGGGAGGTGTGATCTCTGGCTCGGTATCTTCAGTGGGTGCGCGATGTAATCTTTGGCGCAGACTGCGGGCAGTTCGCTGACGACTCGTACGAGGTAGAAAGGCCTGAAACATTGGAGCATAGAGTGTCACGATCAGTGTCTGAAAGAGGGTAATGATGAGAAGATACAGACATGTATTATAGACAGGGGTGTTTTTATATGCTGGATCGGATCCCACAATCACAATCAAGGCGTATAACCATGTACCCCAGCGCCAGATGAGGAAGAAATAGCTGGGAGTATTACGCATACGGCGCAAGGTTGTATCTGGCAATGCCTTGAACATTTTTCTCGTCATGCTCATAAAAATATTCTCCAGGAAGCGTGAAAGATGCTTTATCTCTCTAATGCTTATACGCCGCAATATGCTCTTTTTTTGCGGATGCTGTCAATGAGCGGATGAGCCGTAAAATAAAATTCGCTTATACGTGTTATAAGTGCAATGTTTTGACGATAAATATGGATGATTTTACTGGCAGGTGGATGAACTTTTGTGGTATCGTATGAACATACAACCGATTTCCGTCTGAGAGAAGCTGGCGAAGAAGAGATATGTATATCTTGTTTCGCTGGTAGAAAGTCAGGTAGCGGGAAAGAAATGTGTAGTTGTGCCCGAGTAAAGAAGGGACGGTTATAGTCGTGAAAAAAGCTGAGGGTAAACCTGCATCGTTGTTGGCAAATCTGGGCGATCTCAACCGACCTTTACGCGTACGACCTGTGCGCTATATGGGGCGAGAGTGGTGGGCGGTTGATGCCGAAGATACATGGCCAGGCATGGTTATGGATCTGAGACGTCTGGGTTTCGAGTCGGTGGCTATGGGGGAAGAGGTGTTAGTACGTGAAGGTGCACCCGATTACGAGCTGCAAATGGAAGGTCCAAATGCACAGGGAGGATTGAAACCCTTCCCAACTGTTCATCCAACTATTCAGATTCGCAAAGAGTCATACTCACCTGACTATGCGGACCTGTCTTATTTGGATGAAGAGGACGAAGACGACGAGAGTTTGAGCCTGAAGACCTGGATAACGACGAAGATAGTAAGTAGTCGATCCGGGTTTTCAAATACATAGAGAAAGCTTGATGCTGCATCAGGGTCTTTTTGAGATAATCCTCAAAAAGGTCCTTGTGTTTTTGGGAGAGTCATGCTGTAATGGGAAATATGAACAGAGTTGCCAAATCGTATCATTCTGCTATAATGAAATATGATACCATCCTGAACACTAAAATTTGTCAAGGAGAGATGTATGCAGAATGACCACCAGCCGGAGAAGCAACCCGATCCGGTTATGACTGACGATAGCACTGTCCTGCAGTCCAGTCTCTTTGGTGCTCCAACCGTGATTGCGGAACCCCCCGACCCTTTGGAGACACCTTTTCCTCCCATGATACGCACCAATCCACTTACCGATCAGTCGAGCCTTGCTGCTTGCGCCCTTCCTTATCGGCAAGAATTACTGTTACGTGGTAAGTCAAATTATACTGTGACCTGCTTCCTCTCGGATCTGAAGATGTTTGGTGACTATCATGGACATAATACGCCGGTTGGTCGCCTCACAAAAGAGCATCTTACCGACTGGTTGATGAAATTGAAGTTTGGTAACCAGGGGCAGACGCCAGCACCTAAAACGATGGCCCGCCGGGTGACTTTTCTGAAGAATTTCTTTTCCTGGTTAGCGCGTGAGGGCGTGATCAAAGAAGATCCGGCGGCCAGTTTAACGTTGGAGCGTCCTCTGCCACCATTACCAGAATTGTTGTTTCCAGATGAGGTCCAGCGCTTACTTGATGCCGCTACCGAGGATCCCCGTTGTCGTTGTCTCATTTACCTCACTCTCTATGGAGGATTGAAAAAAGAAGAGGTTATGGGGCTGAAGGTGCAGCATATCGATCTCTCCGACCCACAGACGCCTCTGATAACGGTACACTTTGCACCCGCCACTGGCAAGCAGCATCGTGAGCGACGGCTCGCATTGCCTGCTGAATTTGCGGATATCTTCCAGGCATATCGTACGCGCTATAAACTTGTTGATACCATTTTTGACTGCACTGATCGCAATCTAAACTATATTCTGGCACGCGCAGTAAAAGCTGCTGGTATTAAGAAGCGTGTCACTTTGCAGCTGTTGCGCGATACTTTTGCGGTTCAACAACTCCAGGCCGGAGTTTCATTCGATACGTTACGCGAGAAGCTCGGTCTCTCCGACGAAGCATGGTTAGAGTCAAAAGAAAAGTATCGCCGTCTGGCTTTCCCTAAATAAGTCAGAATGGTGCTACTAGACTTGCAATTCTGCTCCCACAATGTTTCTTACTAGTGTTGTGGGGGCATTTGCATTGGGGGCTGCTGGACAATCACAAATGGTGCTGCTTTGCGCTTTATAGCATTGTTCAAAAGCACTGCGTTAATGATAATGGACGCAATCATCAGTGGACCAAGGAAGATCAACCCTAAACCTAGCGTAAAAAGTGTGCCGAAAAACATAATGGGCCAGTAAAGAAAGAAGCTGCCGAGCAGCAAGATAATGCCTACCGTTGTCTCGCCAGCTAGTCAACCAGCCGATGCCGAATATGCCCAGGAGGGAAAGAATAATTTCGGCAATGAGTGCACCATCGTTTTTCCCACCAGAAGGATTGTTAATGACTGTTACATTGATGTTTGGCGTATGGCCGGGATTGGTAGAATAAGGCGGAGCTATATCCATAGTTTTGTTGCGGTGGTAGCATATCCTTGATACCCTTGCTGATTGATGGGTTGCTGAGGAGGGGGCGCATAACCACCTTGATATCCTTCGCGATTGTTCTGTTGGTAGTAGCCATATTTCTCAGGTGGCTGCTGAAATTCTCCTTGAGGATACGCCTGATCTTTGCCGGGCTGTTGTGATACTGGAGATTTGAGTGTACCACAGACAGGGCAAATAATTGCATTCTCAGCTATTTCATTTCTACATTGTTGACAAATCATCGTTACGTATCCCTTTTACAAAACATCCGTTCCATCATTCTCTTATACACTTATCTATGAAATTTATAGCGTATTTACACTCCACCCTTGTCTGGTTACTACTGATCTGAACAGTTCCGGATTGCGCAGTACGTATCGTTGGAATATCTCTGCCATGCTCTTTCTTTGTACGGATGAGTGGGACTTTGATTGCAGAGAGTGTACCTGTTTTCTGCTTCTTACTCTGGCAGCAGTGGTGTCATGAGCAGTAGAGCGGGATTGGCTCTCTGTAAAACATTATCTAGCTCTTTAGGAAAAGGAACGCTAGTCTCTTCTATCATCTGTACAATCTCGGCTTGCAGATAGGTCGTATCTATGGTATTCAGTAACCCAGAAAGAGCATATGTACTTTGTGCGCCAGCCCCAAGCAGCAGGATGCGTAATCCTGGCGTCATGATACGCAGAATTAATCCGTTATCACGTGCTTCATTGCTCCCTTTGTGCAAAGGAGAGGCAGGCCACAGAACCTGTAGAGAGACGAAATCTTCCTATGCTAATATTTGTGCCCTGGCTAACTGGCAGATAAGGATTGTTGCGTTCACTAATTGTACGTCTCCAACGGGCATAAGTTGTAGTTGGATGAAGTACTCCCCCATCGATAACTTCTCCAATCGCGTAGCGCTGTACAATATCCAGTAGACCAGTGATATGATCTTGCCTGGGTGTTGTAAGGACAACCGCATCCAGTGAACGCTGCCATGATGGCAGGTGGCTATCCAGTTCCTGGTCCAGCGACGCAGCATCCATGCCTCCATCAATCAAGAGCGTTTTGCCATCTGGCGTGCGCAACAAAATTGCTTCTCCCTGATGGCAGTCCTTTAGAAGTGACATGGAGGAATGTTACTGTCAAGTTAGGGTTCGCCCGTGAAAACTGTTTTATTACACCAGTGCTGATTACAAGCAGCGCCATCCCAGTTGTATCAGTTTCCATCTGGACGTTGCGAGAGTCCCGGTATCATGTTCTCTGTTTTGTGTCATGTTCTTTGGAAGGAGTCGCAATGGGCCATTTTCTGAGCGCAATAGTCACGAGAAGCGCAAGTAGAGCATAATAGCACCATGCGGTACCGATCGTGATATGGAATATTGATGAGCATATGGCAGGCTTGCACACCATTGCACAATATAGGGAACATAATTGAGGAGTGGAGCGCTACCCAACCAATGATAAGGGCAAGGGGAAGAAATAGCAGGCCAATACACGATGAGAACGCCCAACATAATCAATGTTCCTAGTAATGGAACGGTAAGCATATTTGCAAGAAGAGCAATAGCGAAAACACATGGAAATCCAAGGCAAGTAATGGGCAATGTCGCCACTTGAGCGGCCAGTGTTACGGCGATGTTCTCGGTAATAATATGACCAAGAGGAAGACGTGCAATTGGGACAGCAAATGTTGGAAAAATGGAGTAAACAGTACGATGCCCAACGTGCCCAGAAACGATAATTGAAATCCACTATCCCAGAGGATATAAGAATCACCCAAGCTCATTAAGAGTGCTGTAAATGCCAGTGCCGTATAGACATTATATGTGCGTCCTATGCGTGGTGCAATCACCAGAAGTTCAGCCCATTATGCCTGCTCGTATAGCTGCCGCTCCGGCTCCATTCAGGATGGTATAGGCAGCGATACTCATCATGATGAGGACGGTTGAGAGCCAACGCCGCCATCCACCATGTTTTTGCGCTGGCAGGAATTTCCCGTGCTCTATTTTGTCAGTAGTAGAGCCATCTTGTGCTACTGGCAACGAGTCCAGCCAGCAACGTAACTTTAAAGCCGGAGGAGACGATCAGGTGTGCGGTACCAGTGTTGTTGAAATCTGAACAAGTGGATGGAGAGCGGCGTACGCAATCCCAGTACGATAGCGACGAGGAGCGCAGCTTCTGGTTGGGGTAAGACCTGCTCGATGATGGTGCTCAGACGTGACGCGCCAGGAGTAGAGCATTGCAAGTATAGGATTGCCGGCGGTAGCAGTGACGCGAATTCGTGGGAAGAACATGTTTACCAGAACATTGGGAGGTGAGCTATGAGGCAGCGGTGGCAGGAGTTTTCCCTGTATTTCGACGACACTCCCATAGTTTGCTCCATAAGGATCCTCTATTTCCGTTCCTGGTGCTTGCACTGTTAATTGTCCATGAGCATCCTGCCATGTTGTGCCCTTGTCCCGGCTGATGCCATTATCACTTACAGAGAGCAGGTGATTTTATCCCATACAATTTTGGCTCATCTGAGACAGTGCCACGTACCATGACAGAAACGCCCAATAGAAGGTAGAGAGCGCCCGATGGGTCATTCGCGAGCGAGGAATGTCTATAGCGCCATGCACCAAGAAACAGACAAAGAAGCATACACGCTATCAAACGGCTCTGACTATCATGCCAGAGTAAGAGGATGAGTACGAAGTGTAACTGCTGCTCCGATCAGAAGCACGAATGATGGTATAGTACTAAAAGATCAATAAAAATACCAGCCGACCATGCGCTAACGCAGCCTGCTACCAGAGTCAATCCATGTAGATCAACCTTTTGCTGTTCCTGTTGCATTCTCCATCCCTCCCTTGCCACTTTTTTATCATGAGATCTGAAATTCCTCAGTGAGGAAAAGACTGTGCGACAAATGTCGTTACATATAACGCGCCAAAGACGCCCAGGCCAACTCCCAGGCCTACACCAACGACTTTCCCTATCTGCTGCCCGATCCGTCCTCCAGCAATCAAGCTTTCATCCAACGAATTTGCCACCATCCAGCCCAATAGAAGACCCAGGATGCGTCCGAGAATAGAGCCAATCAGCATGCCCAGCACAATACACACGATCCAGATTGCTCCATCAATCACTGTCGTGATGCTATGTTTGGGTTATCATGCAATTTTCACCTCATTTTTATTTTCTTGTATGTCGCCTGGCTCACAACCTGTAACAATTCTTCTACGCTCGTGAATGCACCATGTTGTAATCGATAGGTAATAATGGCTTGTGCATTCGTACTACTGATATGAAGTCCCTTACGCAAGTCATCGGCACTCGCTGTATTGATGTTGATCTGCTGAGTCGTTGTTCCTCCAGTTGTGCCAGTTATGTTTGTGCTGGGAGTACTACTTAGAGTGCTACTTATGGACGTAGGTGGCGTTTCTCCAACACGTGTGACATAAATTTCCTGCCCATCGCTAAGTCGTGCCGCAAGATTGAGTGTGACGAGATTGGCCTCGGGTAGTGGGCCACCCGCTGCCTGAAGCAGATTGTAGATGCGTGCATTCCCTTCCAATGTATACACGCCTGGATTCTTTACCGCTCCCACAATATAAACCTGTATCTTACCATTGGCGGCGACAGGAGAAGCTGTAGTTCCAGTTTTAAGCGTTGAGGTAGTTGGTGCCAGGCTAAATTGCTGTTGTGTTGTGCTCACCGTTGCGGTTGTTGGAGAGGGAGATGTGTGCCAGATAAAATACATACCTGCTCCAAGTATACAAACAAGGACAGCGGCAACAGCATAGCGAATGCGCAACTTTTTCGGAGGAGTGAGTACAGTCTTTTCCGGCATCTCCGGCATCCCCGGTATAACCTGGGATGAGTCTATATTGGATATACCGAATGGCGGCGATGTGACAATTGAACTGGATAGGGCTTGCAGTGGGTATGTACCAGATATACCAGATGGCGGTGGAGTGACAACAGGATCAGATATAGACTCAGCAGGTGTTGGGGCTGCCTGATAAGGCATCGTCTGCTGATGGGCGAGATATTGCCGAATCAGTCCATCATTGTTTTGCTGTGAAGAGCGTGTTGCCATATATCCCTCCTGATACTACATATCCCCTCTTTTTTCTTCACTAGAAGCATAAATGAAAATGTAATAGATGTCAATCCATAAAAATAAGTATTTTTCACAAATAAAATGTAAAGAAGATAGTTAGTGGGAGGGAATGGAAACTTTTGCTGACGGTTAACCGTAATACAGACAAATTAACGAGAAGAAAAGCTCTAATAAAAATGAAGCAGGAGGATAAATGCTATGAAATATGAAGAGTTTATCGGAAAAGTGCGGAGACGCGCACGTCTTGAAACTGTTGACGAGGCCGTAAATGCGTCCAGGGCGGCTCTCTCAACACTTGCTGAACGCCTGGAAGGAAATGAAGCAGCTGATCTTGCCGCGCAACTTCCAGCAGAACTTGCCGATTTTATGTATACGTCTACGCCCTATGGAGAGAAATATGGCCTGGATGAATTCTTCTTGCGTGTGACCGAGCGTGAAGGTGTACCGCTTGCTGATGCCGAGTTTCATGCGCGGGTGGTGATTGGATTGCTTGCCGAAGTAGTCACGGTGGGCGAGATAGATGATGTGCGTGCTCAGCTTCCAGCAGACTTCGCGCATCTGTTTGAAGTGGAGAACGAGGGCGAGCTTCCTGAGTTGGGGACGATAGCC
Source organism: uncultured Chloroflexia bacterium (assembly GCA_963731415.1). Classification (GTDB taxonomy): domain Bacteria; phylum Chloroflexota; class Ktedonobacteria; order Ktedonobacterales; family Ktedonobacteraceae; genus JACDAE01. Next base: position 262,714 of record CAVSVN010000001.1, on the reverse strand, counting down.
GATGTGGAAGAAGGTGAAGAATAATAGTGACAGTGGCGGGGGTCGAACCCGCAACCTTGTGTTCCGGAGACACACACTCTATCCATTGAGCTACACTGTCTTCAGCGATAGTATAGCAGGTAAACAGGCTCATGGCAAGAGGTTTTCAAGGTCAGGGCTGTGTATGCAGTCCTGACCCGAGCATATCTTGCTTGAACATGGTATTATTAGAGAGAAATATGTTGAAGAAATATTGGTACGCGCGGGTCCATGGTATGCATAGGAATGAGATGAGTCTCGAACTTGCGCTACCCCGGTTGTAAGTGCTCAAGAAGGGGTGAGCGACGTTGAACAGGCTGAGTGAAAGCAGTAAACTGAGGCTAATCTTCCTTTCATTGCTTCTCATACTGGGATTGCTAGCCTTTAGTGCTATAGAAACCGTTCAGGCTATGCGCAGTTTCCAGCATCAATATACTGCGGTCAAAAAGGGGGACGTGAGTACAGTCCATCCATGGATGACAGTTCACGTCATTTCTCATGTGTATCATGTCCCCGAAGATTATCTGGGACATACCCTCACCATAAGCAATTCTTATCAGTTGCGCCATTCAACCCTTTATGATATTGCAGCTCGTAAACGGCAGCCTGTAGATCGAGTAGTACATACTGTTCAACAAGCTATTCTGGTGTATCGTAAAAATCATCATTCTACTTTTTTTGTGCAGGTACCACAAGCTTTTCTCGGTATAGAACCATTTTTACCTGCAGGAGGATGAACGCTTGAACGCATTTTTAATCAGTGCGTTGCAGCATTATGGGTATGTAGCTCTCTGGTTGGTTGTTTTCGTTGCTGCCGCAGGTGTCCCTGTTTCTGGTTCGCTACTCCTCTTTGGTGCCGGGGCATTTGCCACTTTAGGTGATCTCAATATCTTTATCCTCTTTCCGGTTGCTTTAAGTGCCGCCGTTATGGGAGATAACCTGACTACTTTATTGGTCGTCGTGTAGGAACGGCTTTCCTGGCCTGGCTGATGCAAAAAAAGCGGTTGCGTTGGCTTACCCCGCAATCAATGGAGCGTGCCCGTACTTACTTCACACGGAGAGCAGGGTGGACAGTTTTTATTACACGCTTTCTGATTGTAGCCCTTGGTGGCCCGATAAATTTTCTCGCAGGATTGGAAGAATATCCCTATCAGCGTTTTTTATTCTGGGATGTGAGCGGCCAGATATTGAGTGTACTCATCTCTCTTGGACTGGGATCTCTCTTTGCCGCAAGTTGGGAGGAAGTGGCGGGCCTCTTTGGAGCTTTCTCCAGCCTTGTTCTCGCAGCTGGAGTAGCTATCGCTCTTTCCCTCTTTCTTATGCGGAAGATACGTCAGCAGAGTCATGCCAGTGCTACTGAAAGCTATCGCAAGAGAGGTGAATAAGCCAGCTGAGATGCCTCAATTGCTACAAAGTATGCCCAAGCAAAATACTGGTCATTTACCTGTTTCTGATTAGGACAATAATATTGAGGAGATGTTGATGCCGGCAGTAAAGCCCGTTATTTTGATTCTTACCATCCATAATGGTGGTGGTCATATAAATCTTGCGCAATCATTGAAGGAAATGCTGGAGACGAACTACGAGGTTGTGATTGAGGATGCACAATCTGGTGCGGCTAATCGCTGGTATGCATGGGTGAGTCGCCATAGTGTAAGATTTTTACAGTGGCAATATATTTTTACCGATAATAAAGTCCTCTCATTTGCATTTCATCTCATCCTTACTTTACTGAGTTATAGGCGTATAAAGCGTATCGTCGCTCGTGTGCAGCCTCAGCTTATCATAACGACGCAGGCGTTTTTGTCGTATGCTACTGCTCGTGTCAATGACCATCAGCGCAAACGTGTCCCGCTCGTCTTTCAGCTTACCGATCTGGGCCAATTGCATATGACGTATTTGACTGAGAAACGGGCCGATGCGTATCTTGCCCCGACACGCGAGATTTTTGCCCAGGCCCTAGCAACAAGGTATTGAGAAAGATCGTCTCTATCTTACAGGCAGGCCCATACGTCGTCAGTTTTTAGATATCCTTCCACTTGAAAGAAAGGAAACGCTCGCCGCTCTCAGTTCTGAATCCAACTCTCTTTACCCTCTTTCTTCAGGGAGGTGCAGAAGGATCAGCAGGCGCTGATCGTATGATTAAGGGTCTATTGAGTACAGGAGTGCCAGTACAAATTATTCTAGCGGCTGGCAATAATAAAAAGATAGCGGAACGTTATGCAAGTCATGAGCAGGTGAGCGTTTTGCCTTTTACCAGGAAGATTGCCCCTTACATGGCGGCGGCTGATGTGATTGTTGGGAAGGCGGGTGCAAGTTTTATATCTGAAGCATTCACATTAGAGAAACCATTTATTGTCACGACCTTTATTCCAGGCCAGGAGACGCCTAATCTGCGCTTTATTGAGCAGCACAATCTGGGTTGGATCTGCCTGATGCAGCAGCCCAGCAAGAACTGCTTGTCAAGATCGCACATAGCCCGAAGATGATTGCTGAGAAGGTAGGAGAGCATTCGGGCTTATAAGCCCTGGAACAGGCAGGCGAATCAGGAGATTTGTGTCAATTATTGATCGGCTTCTTCTCTTGAGGAATTGCATTGTAGTTATCAGGAGTCGTTGCGATCAACCTCATTTTTTGTCATGCGCCAGTTGACGGTCGGCAGAATCAGGTTTCGGTCGATCTGCTCTCGATGTTTGATTGCCAGTCCGATCAGTGCATTCAAGGACGGACTCATTTAGGAGATGAGGCTCAAGTCCCAATTCGATAAGGCGGGTGTGAGTGGCGTTATAGTAATGTTGCTCGGCCTCAACGCGAGGATTGGGAAGATGCGTTTTCTGAGTCTCTAATCCAAGATGCTTGCTGTGGTTGGTAACCATTTCGGCCAGTTCGAGGAGTGAGAATTGCTCGGTGATCTGATTGAAGACGCGATATTCGCCTTCTTTAGCTGGTGAGGTAATCGCCAGTTCGATACACCTGATGGTATCTTTTAAATTGATGTATCCACGCGTCTGCCCACCTTTACCATAAACGGTAAGAGGATATCCAACGGATGCCTGGACGCAGAAGCGATTGAGGGCTGTACCATAGATCTGGTCGTAATCGAAGCGTGTTGCCAGGCGTGGATCTTGCACGGTCTCATCGGTCTCAACGCCATACACAACGCCCTGATTCAGATCGGTGGCACGCAATCCCCAGATTTTGCAGCAGAACATCATGTTGTGGCTATCATGGACTTTACTTAAATGATACATCGAGCCAGGTTGTTTTGGGAATGGCAGAACGTCCGAGCGGCCTTTATGCTGGATCTCGATAAATCCTTCTTCAATATCAATATTGGGCGTGCCATATTCTCCCATCGTGCCCAGTTTCACAAGATGGCAATCGGGCGCAAATTCTTTAATAGCATACAGGACGTTGAGCGTGCCGATGACATTCGTGGTCTGTGTATAAACGGCATGCTTGCGATCGATCATCGAATAGGGAGCTGAACGTTGCTCAGCGAAGTGGACGACTGCTTCAGGTTGAACATCCCGGAAGACAGAGGAAAGCGCCTCGTAATCCATCGTGTCGCCAACGCGCAGTTGAATCTGTTTTCCAGAGACTTCTTTCCAGGCGGCAATGCGTTCGTGCAGCGTATAGATGGGAAGTAAGCTGGCGAAACCGCGTTCAAGATCGAAATGCCTGCGTGTGAAATTGTCGAAGATGGTAACGTCGTGTCCTTGACTGGAGAGGTAGAGAGACTGGGGCCAGCCGAGGTAGCCATCGCCGCCCAGAATGAGAATACGCATACAGAGTTCCTCCGTCGTTATCCCGGTTGCATTTTGAGCAGAGTGGCAATCCATCGGGCTTGCCCGTAGCAATGCTCCATGCTATACTAATGATACTATCATTAATTGATTGCGTTAGTCAATAGAGTTAGAAATTGTCTTGCGCGCGGCTACGTTTTGATGCCTTGCCCTCCCATTAATAAAACGAAGCAGGAGAGAAATAAGAGACAAGCTGTACGTAACGATGTTAGCCAGAGTGGGCTTTTAGTAGTTATAGGAATTTCTATCTACTACTGGTGAGAGAGTGGATGAGATGTTTAACGACGACGTGGTGACAATCGCTCAGGCATTAGAACATTGGAATAGCTATCTGGGACGGCAGTTTGGTCCGCTCTCACGTCCACAACAGCGTACGCTAGTTTGTTGGCAGAGCATGAAATGCAACAGGAGATCATGCGCGTTGGCGACCTGGCCGAGCCACTGGGGCTGACAACTGCTGGAATAACACGTATGCTGGATACCCTCGAAGGTTTTGGCTACATTACACGTTCACGCACCCCTAATACTGATCAGCGCGAGGTTTATGTAACTATAACTGATGGCGGAACAGAGGCGTTGCAGGCGGCAAATGCAGGTGCTGTTAGAGCGCGTACAGGCGCTGGTTGAGCGCCTGGACGTCAGGAGAACGTGGTGAGTTAGTGAGCGTTGTTGCGAAAATTGATGCTATTCTGAGCCGTTAAATCGCTTGCGTAGGGGCGTGTCCTTGCGACCGCCTTGCAGGCCTATCCAGGGCGGTCGCAAGGACACGCCCCTACCCCGATTGCGACCCGATTCCCTCCCAAGGAGAAGACGGGTTTCCCAACGGTATCACAGTCCGGGATGACTCATGGCGTGATACCGTGGGCACCGTCAAAATGACCCCTACACACGATCTCTGGTGGCATTGCTATAAACAACTTGCCTCTGTCTCTGCCTGCACCCGATTGAATGCGCTGAGCATGGCTTTAACGGATGCGACCTCGATGTTTGTCTCAATGCCTGCACCGAAGGATGTCTGCCCGTTGAGCATCTGTATCTGGATATAAGCGACTGCCTGGGCACTGGCTCCCTGGCTTAATGAATGCTCGGAGTAAGAGAGCACTTTAAAGTTTGCGATCTCAGCCCGGTTGAGAGCACGTGCAAAGGCATCGATAGGGCCGTTACCGCATGCCTGTACTGTGTGCAGGCTGCCATCGACAAGGACGCTTGCCGTGCATTCTACCGTTTCGTTGCCGTCGCTATCTAGAATGGTCTGAGTGGAGAATGTGTCAAGCTTGAAGCGGCCAGTGTGCTGTAGATATTCCTTTTCAAATGCCTGTAAAATTCCCTTACTCGGAATTTCTTCACCGCTCTGATCAGCAAGGTGTTGATAATCTTGCCAAATTCGATACGCATGGCTCGGGGCAATTGGAAGCCGAACTCGCTCTCCATCACATACGCCACGCCACCCTTGCCCGATTGCGAATTGATGCGAATGATGGCTTCATACGTGCGCCCGATATCTTTGGGGTCCAGCGGTAAGTAAGGTACCTGCCAGAGAGCGCCGGGTTCTGAGTCCTGCGCAGTCATACCTTTGTTGATCGCATCCTGGTGCGAACCTGAGAATGCAGTAAAGACCAACTCACCCGCATATGGTTGTCTGGGTGGAATGCCCATCCGAGTACACTTTTCATAGATTGCGCTCACTGCATTGATATCGCTGAAGTCCAGTCCGGGGTCGACACCCTGAGTGTACATATTGAGGGCAAGCGTAACGATATCGACGTTTCCAGTGCGCTCACCGTTGCCGAAGAGCGTGCCTTCCACGCGATCAGCGCCCGCCAGCAATCCCAGTTCGGTTGCAGCGATACCTGTGCCACGGTCGTTATGCGTGTGCAGGCTGATGATGGCGGTTTCACGATTGCGCATGTGTCGGCAGAACCATTCGATCTGGTCGGCATGAATGTTTGGCGTGAAGAATTCAACGGTGGCTGGCAGATTAAGGATGATCTTGTTTTCACGCGTTGGCTGCCAGATATCGACGACCGCCTCGCAGATCTCCAGCGAGAATTCAATTTCAGTCGATGAGAAGCTCTCTGGCGAGTACTGAAAGATGATCTGCGTTTCAGGAATCGTTGCGGTCAGCTCTTTTACCAGTTGTGTACCGCGCGTCGCGATGCCGACGATCTCTGGTTTTTCCATGCCGAATACAACCCGGCGTTGTAGGGGTGAAGTCGAGTTGTAGAGATGGACGATGGCCTTTTTCGCGCCCTGAATAGATTCAAAGGTGCGCTCAATCAGTTCCTCGCGTGCCTGCACAAGTACCTGAATCGTTACATCATCGGGAATGTGATTCTCTTCAATCAGGCGGCGAATAAAGTCAAATTCGATCTGTGATGCCGCTGGAAAACCAACTTCGATCTCTTTGAAGCCGATCTGTACCAGTAGCTTGAACATCTCCAATTTTTCGGTTACGCTCATTGGAATGGCGAGTGCCTGATTTCCATCGCGCAGATCGACGCTGCACCATATTGGTGCGCTGGTAATGGTCCGTGAGGGCCACTGTCGATCGGGCAAATCGATAGGTGGAAACGGTTGATATTTTGTAATGCGTCCTTTTTGCATGCTGCCCCTGGCTCCCCTGTTATATTTTTTTGAACGAGGATGCGCTCTACTCACCACAGCATTTTTTCTGCTTGACACATTCAGTCCTCAGGATCGTCACCGCATTGGTGGATAGCGGAATCCCCTTGCCTCTATGCTTTGGTAGCAATTCTAGTACACTACAGTGAAATTGTCAAAGCGTTTATTGGTCAGGGTTGATCCGAGGTTGATATTCACGCATACCCGTTTTTCAACCCTGAGATGGATGATACCTGAGAAGAGATGAGTTATAATGCAGGAAACTACGTTTTACAATAAAATGCTGGATTTCTTCTGGTGAAATTATCATGTGTACTATTTTGAACAGGCAAGGAGCATCAACTATGAACAGGCAATCGGCACAGTCGAATGATGCTAGTGCAGGCTAATGATCTCAAGATACCTTCATTGGGCGTACACATTCCACTATGGGTGTCCATAGTAGTGATTGTAGGAGCTTTACTGAGTATAGTTGGTGCTGTGATTAGCAAAGTAGATCCTACGCTTATTGACGAATGGTAATCCTATGACAGATGCGGTGCGTGTCTATGCAGACTATATGTTTGCACGAAGTCTGGCGCTGGCTGTAATGCTGCTTCTGCTATTAGCGTTGAGAGCACGACAGATGTTGGCCGGATTTATGGTATTGATCGCCCTTATTCAGATTGTTGATGTGGTAGATGATCTGGCACGTGGAGCATTTCTGCTCGCTCCCGGATTGGTTGTGTTTGCTATCGTATTCCTGGTTGGAGCATGGCGACTGTTTGGGCAAGCAATCTGGCACATTGATGCCTGGCGTGACCAACAGACATTGTAAACGGTGCCCTTGTTCAAAAACGGCTGGGGAACTTATTGAATTTGAGAATGCCGAATGAGAAGAACATTTTTACGCCACACAAAAGCGCAAGAGCTTGACGAACGGGTACTTAATCGCTATCTTCTGAGCTATCTTCCTGCTACCTTGTATCATGACTGGCAGATCTTGCCGAGCATCACGTCGCACGACCTGTTCAATAACTCCGCACCACTCGAACTTGAGATCGGATGTGGAAGTGCTGAATTCCTTTGCTCGCTTGCAGAAAAATCTCCCTGCACAAACTTTGTCGGTATCGACATTTCTGGTCCATCTCTGCGTAAAGCAGTTGAAACGGCTTTCACGCTAGAATTGCAAAATATCAAATTCATCACGCCGACTTCCACCTGATGTATCCTCTTTTACGCCCGGATTCGCTTTCAGCACTCTATTTGCATTTCCCTGATCCGCATCTCAAAGCACGCTGCCAGAAACGCAGACTGTTCAATCAGACCTTTCTAAATAGTATGTTTACCTCGCTGGTCAACGATGGCTTGCTCAGCGTTATGACGGATGTGGAAGCCTTCTTCATGGAGATGTTGCAGCTCGTTGAACACGATGTTCGCTTCAAAAAAGTACATACCCAGCGCTACCTGGTTGGTTTCGAGCCAATCGTCAAATCACATTTTCAACGCGTTTGGGAATTGCATGGCGAGTCTGTTTTTCGCTTTGAGGTGCGTAAACATATATCGACATAGATGAGAATGTGCCCTAAATTTGCAGGTTCTACCCGTACATAGAATACAACTGATATGGCTCTTTATGAGAAAAAAGCGCCTGGTTAATACCTGCACACGAGAAAGGAAACCTTATATGCCTACCTGGTTTCAGATTGCCATTATGCTTCTTCCCATTGTCCTGCCACCTTTGACCGCGCTTGCCGCTCTGGTGTATCAACGCTTGCTTCAAGGTTTGCCTGCGCAGAAACGAGCGATTGTGGAACAGATCGTAAATACGGTGGTTCCTGCTATCGAACAAACAGCTGACGATACTATGAGTAGTCCACAGAAAAAGGCTGCCGCTATGGATCTGGCAAGCAGTATGTTGACCCATTTAAATGTCCAGGTCTCACCTGATATACTTTCGGGCATGATTGAAGCGACAGTTTTTGCACTCAATCAGAGCAAGAATGCAAGTACAGTAGTAACCCAGGCTTCTCCATTGGCAACAAATAAAGTAAATTAGTTCATGATCAAGTAAACCATTCTCGGCACTTATTCGTGTTTCTAGATAGAAGACGGAGGGCGCGATCAATCACACGGGCTTGTAAACTGCGCCCCTACTTAATACAATGGAGTGTGTCGTAGAATGGAAAAATTTTGCGTACTCAATAGATGCTATTGGTGGAATGTGGTGCTTTATGAGGAAAAGTGATACGCGTCGTGCCAGGCGTATTGTACGTGAGAAGTTTGGCTTTAAAGATTTCCGACCGGGACAGGAAGCAGCCATTAAGGCGGTTCTGGATGGGCATGATACGCTGGCAATTCTGCCGACTGGCCTGGGTAAATCGATGATCTACCAGGTTGCAGCGCAGCTTCTGACTGGTCCAGCTGTGATTGTATCACCTCTGATTGCTTTACAGCGCGACCAGGTTGAAGCTATCGAGGAGATGGACGTGGGTGAAGCCGCTCTATTGAACTCGGCGATGCGTGCTACGGAGCGACAGGAGGTATTTCACGACCTCAAAGAGGGTACGCTGAACTACCTGTTTCTAGCCCCTGAGCAATTTAGCAATGAGGAACTATTGGCCTCGATTAAAGCTGCTCATCCAGCGCTGTTTGTGGTTGATGAAGCTCATTGTATCAGCGAGTGGGGCCATGATTTTCGCCCTGAGTACCTGCACCTCAATACGGTTATCGATGCACTTGGCCGTCCACCCATTCTGGCTCTTACTGCAACTGCCGCCCCTCTGATACGAGAAGAGATTATGGAGCGCCTGGGGATGCATGATCCGCATGTCGTGGTACAAGGTTTTGACCGCCCCAACATCTGGCTTGGAGTAGAGACGTTTTATAGCGAGTCCGATAAAAAACGGGCCTTACTTGAGCGCGTCGTTGAAACCGAAAAGCCTGGTATTGTCTATGCCGCCACGCGTAAGCATGCTGAAGAGATTGCCGAAGCTCTGGTAGAGCGTGGCGTAAAGGCGACATTCTATCATGCAGGTATGAAAACATCTGAGCGTGAACTGGCGCAGTCCCGTTTTAAGAATGACGAGATAGAGGTGATTGTAGCAACGATTGCCTTTGGGATGGGTATCGATAAGCCAAATGTGCGCTTCGTCTTCCATTATGACATCAGTGATTTGCTTGATTCCTATTATCAGGAGATTGGGCGTGCTGGACGCGATGGGGAAGATACAAAGGCTATTCTGTTTTATCGCTCGGAAGACCTGCACATCCATCGTTTCTTTGCCGGTAGTGGGCGTATTGACCTCGATCAGGTGGAGCAGGTGGCACGTGTTATCCAGCAAAGTGATGGGCAGTCAATGGTATTGCACGAATTGCAGGAGAAGACTGGTTTTTCCCACACAAAACTGGCCGAAACTATCACTCGCCTGGAGGAGATTGGCTTCATAGAGACGCTTCCAACTGGCGAGATCGTTTTGGAGAAAGAGCAGACATTCGATCTAGAAGCTGTCGCGCAAGAGGCTCTTGAGGCGCATAAATCGCGGCGCGAATTTGATCATTCGCGTATTGAGATGATGCGTGGTTACGCGGAAGTTGCGGATTGCCGCCGTGAATACCTGTTGAACTACTTTGGTGAAGATATCGATGATCCATGTGGCTTCTGCGACAATTGTGATGCAGGTATTACAGTGGAGGAGGACGAGGAGAATATGCCTTTTCCTATCAACTCTCGCGTTATCCATAATTCCTGGGGCGAAGGGCTGGTGCTACGTTATGAGGGCGATAAGATGGTGGTGCTGTTCGACGAGGTTGGATACAAAACATTGGCGGTTGAACTTGTCTCTGAGCAAGGTATCGTTGTTCCGGCATCATGAATGCAGGAAAGCTAATACAGATCGACTGAACTGTGCGGGTTGTGCCAGCATGGGCCGATGTCCACAGTGAGGCATTGTTATAAATGTGGCATGTGGTAATGCATCGTTGAGCGCACGACCAAGCGCAATAGGCAACATTACGTCACGCTCGCCCCAGATAATCAATGTGGGGATAGTGATCTGCGCCAGTTCTGCACGGAAGTCGCTGCGCTTCATCTCCTGTGCCGTCTGCCACAGGAGATAAATGCGTGGTTGCAACATATCGCGCACCAAAGGTAGAGGCAGCGTTCCATTGCCAATCTGGAAGAAGGATTGGAGCGAACGCGCAGCCAATCCGGGCAGGTGTGTCTGTAAAGGTATTCCGGCAGCATTTACCAGTATCAGCCGATTAAATTGTTCAGGTACATGGGCGGCGAGATGAATTGCGATAGCGCCTCCCATGGAATGACCCATTAATGCCGCTGGTGACAACTGAAGCTTATCTAGCCATTGTGCCAGCAATGGAGCCATTTCGCGCAGATGCCAGGCTCCATTCGTTTTACTATGCCCATAGCCCGGCAAGTCTACAATAAAGACCTCGTGATGTTGTGCGAGGTATGGGAGCGTACGTTGCCAGATATGCCCTGAATTGCCATACCCATGAATAAGCACAAGTGGCGTACCACTACCAGCCCTACGGTAGTAGAGACGATGATGGTCGATAGTGATATGCTCTGCTTTCTCTGAGAGCTTTACTTTTCTTTTGGCATAGCACTATTGTACCATGTATAGTGATATATCCCCCTCCCCGGCAGGAGCGTGAGGGAGGCTGCATTGGTTGAAACTAAATCAGGACGAATCAAGAACATCCGGGTAGGGGCGTCACCTTGCGTGCGCCCCGATGGGCATGAAACGGTGTTGATCGGCACGCGGACGCACGCAAGTGACGCCCCTACGTAAATTCTTTTTGTATAGGGTATACTATAAACTAGAGGCTACTGAATTATTTGGGAGGAAGGGGTTTTATGACATTCATGCGACGTTCGAGTGGGCAAATTCTGATCTTTGCCCTTTCGCTGGTCGGTATAGCTATCTCTATCTACCTGACGAGCGTACACTATGCAAAGGTGCCGCTGGTCTGCTCGACGACTGGCCTTGTTGATTGTGCAAGCGTGCTTTCCAGCCCTTTTTCGGTTGTGCCCGGCACGACCATTCCTATCACAGTTCCTGGTCTTGCCTGGTGCCTTGTGATGGCCGGGCTGGCATTCGCTTCCTGGCGTCTCTGGCCGGAGCGCCGTAATCTGCGCATCGCCGAGTTCGCCTGGTCCCTTGTTGGTATGCTGACTGTGCTCTACCTCGTCTACGCGGAACTGGTACGCCTGCACCGTATCTGTGCCTGGTGTACTGCTTTGCATGTGTTAATACTAGTTATGTTCCTGGCTACAATTCTGAATTTACAGCAACCTGAGCCGGACGAAGAGTTCGATGTCGAAGAGGAACAAGCGGTGACAACAGGTAGAAAGAGCCGTTGATCCTTGATCTGAGAAACGCGTATGGGGGCGATAAATCTGGCCCGTGCAGTGGGCGTCGTAAACGCGGCCCGTACGATGGGCGCGATAAATCTGGCCCGGACGGCATTCGTGGGCATTGTGAAGGTTTCGCCGATATGTAGAGGTCACGTTTATGATGCTCGCTACGAGGATACGAGGAGAACTTGCATGAAACGCTGGCTGCTTTTTGTACTCATTGGCGTTGTCTTGATCGGTGCGGCTCTTTTCACTTTACATCAGTATATGGGGATATTGCCACCTCCACAATCAGGGCTGGCGCGTACTCCCAATAGCGCATTCAAGTATAATCTATGTACCGAAGCCTATGCGTTTGCTCATGCTTCCCCCGATAATCCGTATAAAACCGATTATACCTTCCGCGATCCCTTTCGTGCGGATAACGATACGATAGTGCCACACCTGCTTGACTATAATGCTGCAAACGCGAACTGTCAACTTCAATGTTGATATTATGATTAGCCATGTTGCCATGTTCCATGCATCGATTGCGCGGTGCATGAGCTTGATGGCATATCTATTTTGCTTCCTGACAAACAAAATCGGCTCCAGTCTTCTACTGTTCCTCAGTTTATCGTCTCTTCATTTGGTCAGGGCCACATCGCCGTGCTCGATTATACATGCCCCAATCAATGGGTATGGAAGTTGGATGGTAGGACGAAATAGGGGCGCGGTTCACAAGCCCGTCCGTAACCCACAACTCGCCCTTCACGTGCACGAATCATTCCCACTTAAACGTACGTATCGCCACCCCTAGAATCAGCACGGCCCATACCGCCAAAACGATCAATGATGAAATGGGAAGTGCGGCACCGTTCGTCATGCTGGCCTGCAATAATTGGGTGAGCGCGGCTGCAGGAAGAACCTGCGCGAGATCGGCCAGCACCGTTGGGAGATGCTCCAATGGGAGAATACCACCACCGATGAGCAGGAAGAGCAGGAAGAGCGCATTAGCACCCGCTAATGTAAGCTCGGCACGTAGCGCTCCGGCCATCGCCAGACCTAATCCAGCAAAAGTGACAGTTCCTAGCACGATGACGCCCAGTGCTAACCAGGCCGATCCCGCTGGCTGCCATTTGTAGAGCACAACCGCGACGCCGACCAATAGAAGCACCTGCACGATCTCCAATATCAAAATCGAGATCACCTTGGCAAGGATTAGCCCACTACGCGAGAAGAGGAGAGCTGCCGAGCCGCTTTAAAACGCCATAATAGCGCTCATAGGCCGTCGCAATACCAAGATTAACCATACCAGCTGCGATAATTGCCAGGGCCAGGATGCCCGGTAAGAGAAAATTGATTGAGCTACCATTTTTTGTCGGTATGATATTGAGTGAGGTAAAAAAGATGAGCAACAATACGGGAACGATTAGCGTTACCAGGATATTCTCGCCTCGTCTCAGTGTGAGCAATAGTTCGTAGCGAACCTGGGTGAGGACCTGGCGTAGAAATGGTGCTGCCTTGTTGCTGTCAGAAGTAGAGTGTATTGTGCGTTGCCATGTTAGTCTCTAACCTCCGATCCAGTTAAGCGCAGGAACAGGTCTTCCAGCGATCCATGTCCTACCCGCAGTTCGGAGAGGGTGATATTGTGATTTTGTAGCCATGTGGTGAGTTCGACCAGTAATGCCTGAATGTTGTCAGTCTCGATGACATAGCTTCCCGGACGCTGCTCTCTGGCCGTTTGTGCCGATGGTAGGGCGGCGAGTTGTGTAGCTGTCCAATCCTTCAGGAGCTACAAAATGGACGATATTGGCGTTCTGAGTACCCGTCAGGTTGCCGGGAGTGTCGAGTGCGATCAGGCGTCCGTGGTCGATAATTGCCACGCGATCAGCCAGGCGTTCGGCCTCGTCCATCAGGTGCGTGGTGAGGAGAATGGTGACGCCGCTATTTTTGAGGTCACGCACGATCTCCCAGGTTGTCAGCCTTGCCTGTGGGTCCATACCAGCGGTCGGTTCATCCATAAAGACGAGCGCAGGATTGCCAACGAGCGCAACTGCCAATGCTAGACGCCGCTTCTGGCCGCCTGATAGACGGCGGCACCGTGTTTTCGCCGCGCCTGCCAGTCCTACTCGTGCGAGCAAGCTATCGGGGTTCTGAGGCTGTTCATAATAGCCAGCAAAGAGATGTAGTACCTCGCGTGCGGTGAGTGCTGGATAGAGTCCATCCTGCTGCAACATAACGCCGATCTGTGGCTTCAAAATATGTGCCTGCCGAATGGGATCAAGTCCCAGTACACGAATTGTTCCCTGATCGGGAGCACGATACCCTTCCAGCGTCTCCACGGTTGTTGTCTTGCCCGCGCCATTGGGACCGAGCAGAGCGAATACCTCGCCTGTATGGACCGTAAATTGTAAAGTATCAACGACCCGATTTGGGCCATAACTTTTACTGAAATTATCAACGACGATGGCCTCATTTCCCGGCACCTGAGCTGTCGGTTGAGCGTTCTGCGTCGTCGTCTGCGCATCAGCAGACATAGAGTTTGCTCCTTTATCTAGAATTGTTCCACAAAATCCTGCGGAACAAGCGCGTGTGGAACAATTATAGCAAATCGGAGCGTTTCTGCCCAATTTTTGCTTGTGCTGGATACTATCTGCTTCCAATTGGTCGACGTAGCCTCAGTTAATTGAGGTAGTTTAAATCTTTTTGGTCGGTCTTACGTGTCTAATATACAGGGTTAACGATTGGCGAGGAAGGGCTGTAGTAATAGAGACGAGCAAAACCCGGTGCCAATCAATTTGAGGAAATAATAATAGTTCGATCGTAAAGGAGTTAAGATCATGGTAGGTCTTCTTTGGACAATTGCAGTTATTCTCTTCGTATTGTGGTTGCTTGGTTTCCTCGTATTCCACGTTGCTGGTGGTCTAATTCACCTGTTGTTGGTCATCGCTATCATTGTTGTTGTCTGGAACCTGGTCATGGGTAGTCGCAGCAGACGCACACTCTAGCCGATATAGAGAAAACATTTCAATGTGTGTTAGATGGTTTAAGACAGGAGTCTGTTGCTGATCTTTGTAAATAATTATTCAGCAATGGGTCCTTGTCTTATATAATGCTCAATTCCCAACACGACCCAGACATCCAATACGAAATCATCCTGCAACAGTGTATTTCCCTCCTCCTAACAGAGATGCCAGCGATAAGCATTTTCGAGCCGCTGCAGTCACCACTTCCAAACACAAAAAGAAAATTTGACGCCACTATTTTCAGGTGCTACACTATCAGGAATATTCAAACGTTTAGGAATGTAGATTTTAAAAAGTAAAAGCAAGATCCATTTGACCATTTCCTCTGGTGTAGGGGTGCCGTTTACAAACCCGGTGCGAAAACGCGTGCTGGGCGTTTTTTTATAAGGAGGATACCACGATCATGTCTGGAGCGCACAACCCAGGCGCTTTCGAAGAAAAGTTTGCCAAAGAAGGACTTACCTTTGACGATGTATTAATAGTTCCTGCTGCCTCTTCTGTCCTGCCTCGTGAAGTCTCCACTCAGACCCGTTTCACCCGCTCCATCACGCTCAATATTCCTATTGTGAGCGCAGCCATGGATACCGTGACAGAGGCCCGACTGGCGATAGCTCTGGCACGTGAGGGTGGCATTGGTGTTATTCATAGCAATTTATCCATTGAAGATCAGGCCCAGGAGGTTGATAAGGTCAAGCGCTCCGAGTCAGGCATGATCACTGATCCGATTACGATGGGATCGGATGCTTCCTTACAAGATGCGCTCAGTGCCATGCAGCGTTTTCACATTTCTGGTATCCCCATTACAGAGAATGGCAAGCTGGTTGGTATCCTGACGAACCGCGATATCCGCTTTGAAAGCGACTTCGAGCGTCCTGTCTCTGAATTGATGACGCGTGATCACCTGATTACTGTTCCGGTCGGCACCACGCTGGAACAGGCACGCGACAGCCTCCATCGCTATAAGATCGAAAAACTGCCCGTGGTAGATGAGCATGGCATGCTTAAAGGGCTAATCACTATGAAGGATATTCAGAAGAAGATTCTCTATCCTAATGCTGCCAAAGATGAGTATGGTCGTCTGCGTGTTGCCGCTGCCATTGGTGTCGGACCTGATTACATGGACCGGAGTGCCGCACTGATTGAAGAAGGCGTTGATGTACTGGTCGTCGATACTTCTCATGCCCATTCGCATATGGTTATCGAAGCAGTTGCCAATATTCATGATCATTTCAGCAAACAGGTTCAGCTTGTCGCTGGCAATGTCGTCACTGCAGAAGCTACAGAGGAACTGATCCAGGCTGGTGCCGACGCGGTGAAGGTTGGTATCGGAGCTGGAACTATCTGTACGACCCGTATTATTGCTGGTATCGGTCTGCCGCAGATCACGGCCATTTACGATTGTGCTCGTGTTGCTCGTCGCTATAACGTTCCCATTATTGGTGACGGCGGCATCCAGTATTCCGGCGATATCGCTAAAGCCATTGCTGCTGGAGCTGACACCGTTATGCTTGGAAGCCTGCTCGCTGGAGTTGACGAGAGTCCTGGTGAACTCACCATTTCACATGGAGAGCGTTTCAAAGACTATCGTGGCATGGGATCGATAGGGGCCATGAAGCAGCGTCGTTATAGTAAACATCGCTACTTTCAGGGCGACATAGATGAGACGCATCTTATTGCGGAAGGAATTGAGGCTCGCGTTCCCTATAAAGGTTTGCTTGGTCCACTTGTCTTCCAACTCGTCGGAGGTTTGCAGCAATCGATGGGTTATGCGGGAGCGGCCACCGTCAAGGACATGCAGGATAAAACGCAATTCGTGCGCATCACTGGGGCTGGCCTGCGCGAAAGCCATCCCCACGATGTTATTATCACTAAAGAAGCCCCTAACTACGGAACCAAAAATCGCTAGGGGTCCATCCATGAAACCGGGTAGGGGCAACGCGCATCGGTCGGCACGCGGGCGGTGGCAAGCACGCGCCCCTACCCGGTTTCATGGACGGATGGAGAACCTACTTTAATTGAACCTTGACACAGTACCGACGTGATCTATTTTAAATGGTCGCTTCCTCATGTAAGCGTTTAATATCCACACCCAATCCCGCAACCATCAAATACACGCGGTTAGCAGCACCGGCCAACCGCTGATTGACCAGCCCCAACACATCACGATAGACGCGGCCAAGAGTGTAGGAAGGCACAATCCCAAGCCCGACTTCGTTCGTGACAATAATAAGCGTCTTCTGGGAGTCCAGCATATTGAGCGTGATGAGCAAGTTATCAATCTCGGCCAGGGCACTTTCATAAAAGTGTGATGTAACGGGCGACTCATCATCGATATTCTCCTGCCTAAAGAGCCAGTTGGAGACCCATAGCGTCATACAATCCAGCAGTATTACATCAGCCAGAGAGGCGGCTTGACGTACAGCGAGAGAGAGTTGAAGCGGCTCTTCAAGAGTATGCCAATTCGCAGGGCGAGCAGCTTGATGGCGTTCAATACGAGAGCGCATATCGTCGTCGCTGATAGTCGCGGTGGCGATAAAGGCAACGCTGCGTTCGCTCCGCTTCGCCAGTTGTTCGGCAAAGGTGCTTTTGCCGCTGCGTGCGCCACCAAGGATCAGAATAAGCTGCGGAGCAGACCACACTCTATTTTCATCAGAAGAGGATACAGCATTTTCCCGATCGTTCTGTGTAGACATGAAGGTCCTTTCTTGCTAGAACCAGGAATGGAGCAATATAATGAGCAGGAGCAGCACAATCTCCGTAACTTCTTCGATAGCTCCATAACTATCGCCCGTAAGCCCACCCAGGCGACGAGCGATCAGAGCACCGAGAGCAACAGCCACGAGAGTACCAACGAGCCAGATGAGCAGACCCACCAGGTGCCCGACGATTAATACAATAATGAGCGAGGTGATAGCAGCTACAAGCAGGCGGGGCCCGGTGACGGTACGCCGAAAAGCGGAACCAAGGCCGGAGAGACGTGCACCAGGGAACAAGCGCACGCTCAGAATCATTGCCCAACGGGCAGCGGGCAACACCAGAAATAGGGTCAGCGTCAGAAGATGGACGCGCATACTGGCGAAGACGGCAAATTTGAACAGCAAGACACAGACTGCGCCCAGCACCCCAAAGCTACCGACGCGGCTATCGCGCATGATCTCCAATTTACGCTCAGGAGTGCTACCACCAAACAGACCATCACAGGAATCCATCAGTCCATCCAGGTGTAGACCACCCGTCAACACAGTTTGCACTACAACGAGCAGTCCTGCCAGGACAAGAGGTGGCAGGAGAGAACCAGTCGCAAGCAACAGGAGCCATAAAAGAGCAGCAAGGAGGAGACCAACCAGCGGGAAATATGCGCTACCAATAATCAGATCAGGCATAGCCTCTTCATCTGTATCAAACAATTGTGCGGCACCAGGAACGGGCAGAATAGTGAGAAAGCGTATAGCGGCAACTACCTCTCTCAATTGATCAAGTGGGCTACCAGAACCAGGTCCAGATTGCGGGAAATTGCTGGTAACATTCTGAAAATATTCATGTAAAGAGTGTCGATCAGGCATACTATCAAAATCCTTTGGAATAGCAGCCTGACGTTTTCAGCGCCTATGATAGCTAAGACAAATGCGTGCGTTGCGAACGAGCAGGCCGTTGCATATTGAATAATGCGAGTGTTGCTACAGGCATAGTGTCGTCTATTAGCGGAAAAAAATCAATAGCGCTCAGTGAACCGGGAGCGAGATGCAAGCGCCATTGCTGCTCTAGTGGCATAGCAAGGATGATACTGAGAAGGACACGCAATGGTCCGCCATGACTGACGAGAACGATATCTCCATCGTCTGACAAAGAAGCTACTTGAGCAAGTTCTATGAATGCATGTTGCACGCGATCTGCGAGAGCCTGCAACGTCTCGCCCCCTGGTGGAGGGGTAGAAAGAGGATCAGAGAAAAAACCCAGATCAGAAGGGAACTGCTGCGTAATCTGCTCATAGGTGAGACCCTCCCATGCGCCAAAGGCGATTTCGCGCCAGGAGGAGGAAATCGCGACCTGTACAGGTGGCAAGGCTTGCATAGCAATTCTTTCAGCCGTTTGATGCGCACGGAGCAGGTCGCTGCTATAGATCGTTGCAATCTTTTGTGTACGTAGGCGACGTGCTAACCAGCGAGCCTGCGTCTGTCCTTCTGAAGAGAGCGGAATATCGCTATGGCCACAAAAGCGCTGCTGGCTATTCCAGAGCGTGGAGCCATGCCGAACCAGCCAGAGACGGCGAAACTTCTGCTCTGTCTCGACTGGACCTGTATCTTTTTGCATCCTGATTCTCAGTTCTAATGAGCAATATCGTGCTCAAGTGCATATCATGGCATTTCTTCAAGACTGGAGACATACCACATATAAATAAACACAGTAGCAACAAGGACAATAACAAAAATCACTCCTATTATCCAGGAGACACGCCAGAATGTGGCATCTACTCCAATGATAGAAGCAATAACATATCTGTATGATAGCTATTTTACATCTATAAAACTGCCCAAATATGCCACTGAAGTGACGGTCTCTTTCATAGGCTCTGTCTCCCTGAGAGTTTAGGATATAATGATAAAAATTTTCAGATGAGTTTTATAACAGAAAGAGAGCACATCCCTGAAACAACACAGAGCCATGCAGCAGATACTCGATATCGCAGCAAGCATAGACACACCAGATAGCACCATTATTGAGCAGGCTAGAGCACGACAACAGGTTTTAACGAAGCCTACAGGCAGCCTGGGAAGACTAGAAGAGCTGGCGATTCAGATTGCCGGCATCACACGCCACGTCACACCTGTCATAGAGCAAAAAGTTGTTATTGTAATGGCAGGAGATCATGGCGTAACGGAGGAGGGAGTTAGCGCCTATCCATCCGCCGTCACTGCACAGATGGTACACAACTTTCTCCATGGAGGTGCAGCTATCAATGCTCTGGCAAGGCAGGCAGGAGCAAAAGTAGTTATAGTCGACATCGGAGTGGCTGCCGAATTGCACGCACCGGACCTGATTGAACGGAAAGTCGCTTACGGGACTGCGAATATGGCAAAGGGGCCAGCAATGACGCACGAGCAGATGCTGGAAGCCATTT
The DNA here is from genome assembly GCA_963731415.1 of uncultured Chloroflexia bacterium. GTDB lineage: Bacteria > Chloroflexota > Ktedonobacteria > Ktedonobacterales > Ktedonobacteraceae > JACDAE01. Next base: position 242,782 of record CAVSVN010000001.1, on the reverse strand, counting down.
CTGTTGGTATCGATGTTATGGAAACACAGGTGGCGCAAGGGCTGAGCTGGTCGCGACGGGCGAGATGGGCATCGGAAACACAACGGCGGCAAGCGCTATTACGGCGGCTATTTTACAGCTTCCCGTCGCACATGTTACTGGACGCGGCACAGGGCTGAACGATGAACAATTAGAGCACAAAATTAACGTATATTGAACGTGCCCTGACAACGAATGCACCAGATAAAGATAATCCTCTGGACGTGCTGATGAAAGTTGGTGGGCTAGAGATCGCGGGACTGGTAGGCGTCCTACTGGCAGCTGGTTCTCAACGCATCCCTGTCGTCATCGATGGCTTTATTGCTGGCGCGGCTGCTCTGATTGCAACAGAACTGAGTCCACATCTGGCAACTATCTTATTGCAGGACATACCTCTGTAGAGCAGGGGCATAGGTCATATTCTCAAGCATCTGGGCCTGCACCCTTTACTCGATCTGGAACTACGTCTGGGTGAAGGAACCGGAGCAACGCTTGCGATGAATATTATCGAGGGAGCATTACGTACACATCGTGAGATGCTCACATTTGCAGAGGCTGGTGTCAGTGAGCGAACAGACGAGTAATACATTAAATGGGGAGAAAGAGGACAATGACGAGGAAACTTCCTCAAATTACGCTGATTACGGAAGAACAAATACCCTTAGCTGGGAGGTGCTTGAGCAAGCATTCTCCAATGATCCGCTCAATATCTACACGGCACCTGATCCTGAAACGAGAAGGCGTATTTTTTTCTGGTTTTTTACACATCTGTACGTGAAGGAGCTTCTACACATACGGTATATACAACTCCTGACCAGCCAGAAGGTGTAGCTGTGTGGATGCCACCTCACGCAAATGAGCAGGCAGCACAAAACAATATCAGACGAAATGGAGCAACGATTTGGACAAGAAGCTTATGAACGCTTTGTTGCTGCCTTCAGTTATTTCCACACATTCATCAAGAGGTCATAGAAAGCCCACATTGGTATCTAAAATTGCTAGGTGTTGCTCCCCATCAGCAGGGTCAGGGAATTGGAAAAGCATTGCTAAGTCCGGTTCTCCAGAGAGCGGATGCAGAGGGTCTACCATGTTATCTCGAAACCTTCACCGGGAGGAATGTTCCATTCTACGAATTTAGAGGGTTTCAAGTAGCTCAGGCTGGAGTTGAACCACAGAGCCAGATCCCTTTCTGGGCAATGAAGCGGGAACCAGGAACAACATAATTACAGTAAGCCTCGATTGAGCAAAAATACCTGTGGGAGGTGCAAATATTTTACAACTCGCCTCAAGTATTTTTTTCTCATCTTGCTCAGAGGTGGAGGCCAATCACTTATGAGCGTCCGTCAACAGCGAAGACGCGCGTGCCCCAGTTATTAATCCCGTCGGTTGTCTGGCTGCTCACAGGTGGAACATACTCCGTCGCCAACCAGAAACGATTCTGATAGGGTCAAGGATCGCACAGGAATAATCGCCCCAACGCGTACCCTTATTATAAGGACCCGTTCCTTCAGCAGCAATGCGAATATCTTTAAAGGACTGGGAACCTTCCGGCATCACTGCATATGCGGCACTGGGGAAACTGGTTGCATCCTGAAAGCGTGAAAACAATGACGGCACTAGTTATCCCGACCGGCTTGAATGGCAGGATAGAGCAGGTAATTGCCAGCTGAGGCAACGTAACCCTGCTTCTCTATCTCGCCTTGCCAATCAGTTCATGATCGCACATGAGGAGTTACTCTGAAACCAGGCAATACCAGCACGAGCAACACGTATCATGTGGAACAGTTACACTCGTACCCAATGCTCCCCATAGACTTCCATCGATGAATTGAACCTGTTGCATACGATCGTCACCCTAATCCAGTGTAGCGGTGCTTGCCCTTCTGGATTGCGGCAGGTGGAATACTATAGGTTTCCGAGTTCAGGATCAATGCTGGAGAGCGTCGGAAACCCACCTTTTTCACCTTCTCTCGATGCGTGATTGCCCATACGCCAATGCGATTATCGGAGGTGCCCAGAGGATCGAGGGAGTTCAGAAAGAAGCCTGCATCGGAATGTCCAAAAGTAATGGCAGGTTGAACCGAAGTCGCAACTGCCCCACCAATGTTAGATTATCGAAATGCACAAAGTTAGTAGGTGCAGGGAGAAGAGTTGCGACTTCGCAAGAGCGCTAGATCTGCGCTCCGTTGAAACCATTGCCAACCAGGGCAAATTCATTGGTACTGATGTAAACATTTGCACCATCAAGACCCAGGAGCGGCTGATCACCCAGGCAAGGACAACTGGCATGAACAGGCGTACCATTCGTGCCATCGTCGGTTGTATCCAGATGATAGACAGTCCAGGGAGTTGTTGGATTGCCGCTCCGATTGATCGCAATATCGGTGCGCGATTCCGTATTCGCACTGTTAATAAAGAGAATAGTAGCGATCCAGGTATTGGATGACTTGTCGAAGTAGCAACGGGGATCGCTTGTAAACTCTGTCGGTCCCTCATTAAAGAGAACATTGACATTGAGCGGACCAAGCACAACTGAGCCGTTGGTGCGATAGATCGTGAATGCCGAGTTCACGGGTTCGACGACGAAGCCATTGCCAACACAAAGTCCCTGATCGGGCGGCTCGAATTCAGCGCCGAAATTGGTGACCTCGCTATCCAGGCTACTGACACCATTGAAATTTTCCAGGATACGGCCCGTGTGGCGGGAGAAGGCCGGAGCATTCACCACCTGTCCACGAATAGCGCTTGCCTGCCCAGGAATGCGGTGCACTCCCTTATCAACGCGCCTGTGCAGTGGAGCATCGGTCACAGGAGGAGGATTTTTGAGATCAGCAATACCCGCCGGGGTAATAGTGCCCTTTAGTCACATTATTATACGTTTGCACCTGTTGATTTTGTGATGAACTGGCGGCGTGTACAGACGCGACACGCAGAAATAAACTGCCTAGAAGTAACATACACATGGCAGCAATAATAATCGTAGCTCTGAGGAAATAATTTCTTCTGGAGTACACAAAAAAAGGCATAGATTGACTCCTTTCAAAAAGGCGTACAACTGGTTTGAAGTGTTTTTACAAAGGAAAAGAAAGTGTAAAACTGGCCCCCATCCAATTATAGCAGGTTCTTTCTTTAAATTTAAAGAGGAAGGGTTTATATATAAAAAGCAGCTATACTTTTTGCAAGTTGGATGACTTTCGCACGCAACGCCTCAGGTTCCAGAATCTCCATCTGTGTTCCAAAACTTAAGATATATCCACAGGCCGCCTCTTCCATTTCAAAGCAGAGAGAGAGTTTGATCCAGCCAGCGGCATCGGGCGCTTCCATATGTTCGATGCGAGCATATCTTCCCGCATGGTAGATATGTTCGAGCACATCCGGCGCGACACGAACAGTGACGGGATAGCGTGGCATAGCCGCGACAAAACGATTGGCCGATTGTGTCCAGTAAGTTGCCAGATCAAAATCCTGTGGCCGTGTGCAAGATTGCTCCAGCAGAGTCGCACCTTTGATACGAGAGACACGATAGGTGCGCATCTCATGCTCAATGGCGGCAACGAGGTACCATGTGCTCCCTTTAGCAACCAGGCCAAGGGGATCAATTACACGCTCCACAATCGCATTATCGCCACGTTGGTAAGTCAACAACAGCCTGCGTTCACGCCAGAGCGCTTCCTGCAATATAGAAAGAGAGGAAACGTCATCCTCTTCACTTGCATGCCAGCTTGTGGCATCGATGTAGATGCGCTGACGCACGTACTCAGCATTTCGGCGGGATATAGAAGGAATAGCGGCGAGCAGTTTGATCAGAGCCGCATCGGCAGCTTTCTGCAGACCAAGGTCAGCAAGCAAACGGGTAGAATTTGAGAGGAAGAGGGCCTGAACTTCTGCTTCGTTAAGGCCTGTCAGATTGGTACGATACGCCTCAAACAGACTCCAGCCGCCATTCGTACCACGGTCGGCAGTGATAGGGATGCCTGCCATTCCCAACGCTTCCATATCACGATGAATGGTACGTTCGCAGACTTCCAGCCGTTTCGCCAGTTCGCGTGCAGTTATACGCTGATGAACCTGTAAGAGTAGTAGAATAGAGAGTAAGCGATCTGCACGCATAGCATATCCTTCCCGGCTATATGAGGGTGATTTGTAGTTTTGATTGCAATTGTAGCATAAAAATATGACAACAATTGTCATGTTTAGCTGTTTAGCTTACTTTATGTCCACAACTCTAGAATCGTGCTACAATACTCTTGCCCATCCGCGTTCTTACTAAGAAACAACACAGAAATCGAGAAATGGTATGGGATCCGAACGCTTCTTACATATGGAGAGAGATGACGACCTGAATCAACTGATCGGGCAGCAACTCGATCAGTTCCAGGTCACTGAACGCATTGGCGTGGGTGGGATGGCAACGGTCTTCAAAGCCTACCAGCCTTCGTTGGATCGCTATGTCGCAATTAAAGTCCTGCCAATCCGGCATGCACAAGATCCAGTCTTCTTCAAGCGCTTCGTCCAGGAGGCTCGTTCGATTGCTCGCCTGGCCCACTCCCAATATTGTGCATATCTATAATTTTGGGGAGCAGGATCGTATCAAATATATCGCGATGGAATATGTCGATGGAGGCACGCTCAAAGAACGCCTAAACAACCTCTACCTCTCAGACAGGCCATCGATTTTGTCATTCAGGCAGCGAAAGGGCTGGATTGCGCACATCGCAATGGCATCATTCATCGCGATATCAAGCCAGCGAATATGCTCCTACGTGACAACGGACATCTTCTGTTAACAGATTTTGGGCTGGCGAAGATTCTGGCAGGAGACAACCAACATTACGACGAACAGGAACACAGATCGGCACACCGCATTATATGTCGCCTGAACAAGGAACCAGGCAGGCAATCGATAGTCGAACGGATATATACTCTCTGGGCATTGTATTGTTCCATTGCCTGGCAGGTAAACCACCTTTTCATGCCGACAATCCGCTCAGCATGTCGGTCAAACATGTTCATGAGCCATTGCCGATTGAAAAACTGGTACACGATTATAATGTCCCATTCCTATTGCACAGATTATTGTGAAAATGGCTGCCAAAAAGCCAGATCAGCGCTATCAATCCGCAACCGAACTTATCGATGTACTGACCGATGCACTTGCGACCAGCGATCAGGGGCAGAAGAAATGGAGGAAATGGTCAACTTAATACGCCTCCGACATCAAGGCAGGCATATAATCTTCTATCCGCAGGCACCTCTCATCTGTTTTCGTTGTGGTGAGCCGAATGCACGAACGACATCGCCACTGCATTATCTGTGGCGATGATCTGTCGAATAAAGGAGCAAGCGCTGATCGCTACCTGGCCCCCAATGGTCGCCCTATCCTTGCTCGCCTGTTGCTACAGACCGGGACAATGGAGGGACGTGCATTTCGTTTCCACCAGAATATTACGACAATTGGACGGTTAGTGGGCAATGACTTCATTATTATTGGACCAACCGTTTCACGTCGTCATGCACAGCTCAGCTTTTTCGAGGGGCGCTGGTATATAGAAGATCTCAAGAGTGGCAACGGAACACAGGTGAACGGTCAGCACATCTATGGACGTATATTATTGAAAGATGGCGATATCATCAATTTCGGCGATGAACGAGCTGTCTTTACGATGGTGACGGATGGGTGATAGATGATGGCGGATGAGTGGTGGGGGCCAATCGATTATAAGGCCCCTAGATGGATTAATGTTGTTTTTCTCAGCGGCCACGTTTCTTATGTCCTGCGTCCATAGTGAAGGCGCGGCCACTCCCAGGCGTTGCTCTATCCAGAGCATAATCTGCTTGCGTGAGATCTTGCCTTGAGTGACTAATGGTTTTATGTCAGGATCACGCGTGATCTGGTCAATAAAGCGATCTCTATTCTCAATATCGAGACTCGCCGGATGGTGTTCACGCGTCAGGGCGATGGCATCACTCGATCACACGTTGCGCAATCGCTTCGCTACTCTCAACAGGCTCCGCTGGTAACGGGCATGGCGGTTGCATCGTAAATTTCCGGCTGCAACAGGTTCTGTCTGTTGTGAGAGCCATTGTAGTAATTCCTGAGCCTGCCCGGCATCGAACGTTATCGGGTTCAGGCAATTGCGCAGCCTCAATTATTATTGCTCCATCATCATAGATGGAAAGTGTATAAGAACCGATGTTTCTGGTGTCCACGATCTTGCTCATAGGATTGATCCTCTCTCTTGACCCGTCCGTTATTATCCATCCGTTATCATCCGTCCGATTTCCTTCCCCAGACATTTAAATGCCTGCATCCTCGGAGACGCCAAGCGACATTGCCATCCAATCCATTTCGCCCCGTCCTTTCGCGATACCTGTTTGTAAGCGATCATGGAGCAGGCTGGCAAGTGGCATGGGCATGTGGGACTGCTCGGCAGTTTGCAAAGCGAGATTGACATCCTTCAAACCAAGCTTCATCTCAAAGCCGACGGGAGTATAGGTTTTCTCTGGCAATAGCGCCACCATAGTTTTGATAGATCCTGCTTGCGAAGATCGTTTGTGAGAGCATGTCAATCACCTTTGTACGCTCGACGCCATTCTTTTCAGCCAATGTTAGCCCCTCTGCCATGGCTTCCATCGCCGCAACAATCCATAAAGTTACCAACCAGCTTGACAATATTAGCAGCTTCAGGGAGCTGTGCCGAAGTCAAATATACCCTGGCCAATCGCTTCTAAAATTGGTTTGATGCGCTCTTTCGCCGCATCGGCACCGGATACACAGACCCAGAGACGCTCTGGCTGCCGCTGCATCTGGTCGCCCGAAGACGGGGGCCGCGACATAGAAACTCTCGCGTTTCGTATGCTCCTCCGCCAGCTTTTGGGCCGTAGCAGGAGCAACAGTACTCATAGAAATATGGATGCCATCGGGTCCCAGGCGCTCCAGAATCCCACCTTCACCCAATGTGATACTCTCCAACGCACTATCATTGGCAACTATCGAGACCACAATGCCGCCTGGCTCAACGACATCACATGGTCGAGAGACCTGATGCGCTCCCTGTTCAACTAGCGGTCTTTGCTTTCTCCGCGCTACGATTATAAACATGCACATGAAAACCTGCCTTCAAAATACTGGTAGCGATAGGATGACCCATGTTACCGAGGCCGATAAACCCGATTGTTTCGCTCATGGAAACTCCTTTTTATAGAAATAGAGGCTCTTCTTGCTTAGGGTGATTTGAAGAAATGATCCTTTATCTTACTACATTTTCCCCTCTATAAGTTGCCTCTAACCGATGCAAGCAAGCGTCATAGAAAAATGAAAGATGTGCCGATGAAGAAACAATACGACGAAGCACCAGTTGAGACAGAAGCACCAACCGGGAAAGAGGAAAACGCCGCGCTGCTTCCTTAGAGAAAAAGAGAATTGAGAGAAGCCGCTTGACTTCTCTTCTTTCAATATTGAACAATACCACCAGAACGAAGTTGTAAAAGAATGCGGACGAGCTTATAAATCCTGCTCCAAATCTAGGGGCGCGATTTATAAGCTCGTCCACGACTCTAGAGAAACGAGAGACTTCATGACGCTGCGTATTATACAGGTGGGACTGGGAGGTTGGGGACGTAACTGGGCCAGAACCGTTGTCACACAAAATAAAGAGGTCGAACTGGTCGCAGGCGTTGATGCTGTTCCCGAAATGCTGACTATCGCGCAGAAGGATTTAGCTATAGAGCGCTATTTTACCTCAGTGGACGAGGCACTGGCAGCCGTTGATGCTGATGCAGTGCTCATTACCGCCAGCCTGGAGGGACACGTACCGATAGCATTGGCAGCTCTCGACGCTGGCAAACATGTGCTCCTGGAAAAACCGTTCGCGCCTACACTGGAGGAAGCGCAACGCGTCGTCACAAAGGCAGAACAGTCTAAGCGCATGCTCATGATTAGCCAGAACTATCGCTATTATCCGGCTGTGAAGGTGGTACAGAAGCTCATACAGGAGGGCACGCTCGGTCCAGTTGGCAACGTGAACCTGAACTTTCGTCGTTATGCAAATACTCCGCCTAAAGGTGGAAGCGCTCACCAGAGATTATGGCAACCGCTGCTGGTAGATATGTCTATTCACCATTTCGATCTCATGCGTATGCTGCTTGGTCAAAGAGCCAACCCATATTACGTGTCAAACATGGAATCCAGCCTGGAGCAACTTTATTGAGGATCCTACGGGATCAGCACTTATCACCTTCGATGGCGGAGCCGTCGTTACCTATAGCGGGAGCTGGGTGAGTACAGCACCCCAGACCAACTGGGCTGGCGAATGGCATATCGAATGTGAGGGTGGTGAAATTATTGCCACCAGCCGGGGTGAAAAACCTGATTATGTCGCCGTGCGTCCTCTGGGCAAACGTCTACGCTCACTCAAATTACCTGAAATGCCTCTGCTTGATCGAAATGGGACGCTGGATGCCTTTGTGAAGGCTGTACAGACGGGCGAGGAACCCGAAACTTCGGGGCGCAATAACCTCAAGACACTGGCCCTGATGCTTGCAGCCGTTGAAGCAGCACAGACTGGCAATCCGGTGAATATTTCCTCATAGATAGAGAGCCATGTAACCGATAACCATCGTGTTACGTGTCCCTGAAATAAACGATCAGAATATGGATAGAGCCGTAACAGTGATGTTCGTAGACGGAGATAACACCCATTATGCAATATACACATCTGGGACGAACTGGCATGGTTGTCAGTCGTTTATGCCTTGGTACGATGAACTTTGGGCCAGAGGCAAGTGAAGCCGATAGTTTCGCTATCATGGATCAAGCATTGGAGCAGCGGCATCAACTTTTTTGATACTGCCAACGTGTATGGCTGGCGTAAAGGCGAGGGCTATACCGAACAGATTATCGGGCGCTGGTTCGCACAGGGAGGACAACGGAGGGAACGAGTGGTGCTGGCGACGAAAGTATATGGTGATATGGGCGATTGGCCTAATCAATCAAAGCTTTCGGCATATCATATTAAACGGGCGTGTGAAGAGAGTCTGCGTCGTCTGCAAACCGACCATATCGACCTGTATCAGATGCATCACATCGACCGCAACACTCCCTGGGAAGAGATCTGGCAAGCAATGGAGCAACTGGTGCAGGAGGGCAAGGTTATCTATGTCGGGAGCAGCAACTTCGCGGGCTGGCATATCGTACGCGCCAACGAAATTGCACAGAGCCGCCACTTTCTGGGCCTGGTCTCTGAGCAGACCCACTATAATCTACTGACACGCACTCCCGAACTTGAAGTTCTACCAGCCTGTGAAGCCTATGGACTTGGAGTTATTCCGTGGAGTCCACTTGCCGGTGGCCTGCTTGGTGGAGTGCTACAAAAGACGGAACAGGGACGCCGTTCACAACCACGTATCCAGCAAGAAATTGAGAAGAATCGCTCAAAGCTGGAAGCATACGAACGCTTCTGCTCAGAACTGGGTGAGGAGCCAGCGCATGTAGGACTGGCATGGTTGCTAGCTCAATCGGTGATAACGGGACCAATCGTCGGCCCTCGCACAAAAGAGCAACTGGATGGAAACCTGCACGCACTTGATATCGAGTTATCGCAAGAGTCACTGGATAAACTGGATGAGATTTTCCCTGGTCCCGGTGGCCCAGCACCAGAAGCATACGCCTGGTAGCATCGTTTTCGATAGTTTTAGCCAGGGGCATGGTGAAACAAGTTTATGTGGCGCTTCATAGGCGGCTTCACAAGATTTTTAACTGGCTTCACAGGCTTGTTTCACTGCCTCCTTGCTCCTATTTCATTATAATATGCATTCCATTATATTTTGCACTAAGTTACGCACAATTCCCTCCTGGTAAGCCCACTTCTTTTTCTCTTGCATAGAAGCAACCAATGAGGAAAAAACAGGCGGCAATGCATTCAACTGCTCAAGTTCATTCGTATGCGCGGCCACCCCTTCAGATTGCAGCGCCTGATCATAAGATTGAGGATCAAAGCGCCAGGGCAGACAACGACCTGGATAACGAGCAAGCAAATGGGCAGCGATCTGCAAACCCTTGAGATCAAAATCGCCACTATAGTAAAGTTTGTTTTCGGGCGCGTCTCTAGCGGTTCGTCCGGGTGCAGCGCTGCAATTACGTCTAGTAGAGAACAGGCAAAGCCGCTGGTGCGTAATGCCTGGTCCATCTCGACAAGCCTGATGCGAAGCGTATCATCCCGGTAGGGAGGCTTGCCGAGAAAACTGGCAAGCTCACGACGCTCTCCTGGCATGGTATCCTCTAGCACAATCTGTCCACGTACCTGCCCTTCGGCAATGTATTTGGCACGTACCTTTTCTAGCAGGCGGGTTAGACCTGCATGAGTAAAGAAGGTTAGCGCTCTTTGTGCTCCGGTTTCGTCATTTTGCATTGTCATGGTTCCTGGAACGCGTGGGCACGATAAGTTTCAATGAGGATACCGCCATAGCACAGCTCCAGTCTCTAACTGATGTGCGACCACGACATTATCAGATAAGCGCAGTATCACTATATCATTCGCAAGAGCTAAGAAACCGGAGCCATATTGTGAAGCAGTTTGTACATAGTTCGCATGCCAGAGTATTGCGCCATCACGTGCACGCAATAGAGTAATAGTACTTCCAGAGTCAGCAAGAAGCAGACCATTAAATGCTTGAGGAGCATATTGTTACTAGACGCGCCTATCTGACGCCGCCAGAGAATTGAGCCATCGCTCGCACGTAAAGCTACAACTGTTTCATCTTGCGCTTCCCCAATGGTGGTAAATGAGTACACAATTCCATCCTCGACCTGAATTAAGTCAGAGTTATATGGAGGAGAGACAGGACGCACATGCCAGAGTCGCTTTCCATCGCTCGTTCGTAGTGCAACAATAAAGCCATCGCCAGTCTCAAGATAGAGCACTCCATTTACATTTCCCTCTGGAAAAACCTGTGCTATCCCCCACGGATCCTTGTATGTCCACACTAATGCTCCACTATCAGCCCTTAACGCTTGCAACGATCCCGACGGCATTTGTATATAGAAGAGGTCACTTCCTGTTATAGGAAATAAATTACTGCTATTAGAATTTCGATAATGCCAGACCTCATGCCCATTATCAGCCCGTAACACTCTGAGCAAACCATCATTTGTTGTGATAGTTAGCAGATCATTCTGAAGGAGCTGCATAGTTGCGGCTTTAACATGCCAGAGCTGCGTACCATCATTAATTTTTAAGACAGAAAGATTCATATTCGGTGTCTGAGAGTCTGTCCACACGGAAACATAAATTTTATCCTGCATTGCCTGGACATCTACGTTCTGTGACTGTGATACATTCATAGCATAGTGCCACAGTTCGGCTCCATTTCTAGCATCTAAAGCTGTCAATATATGACCCTGGGAAGAGATTTGAAATAGAGGATAAACAGTTCCATTATCTATAATCAGCGGACTAATATCTAAAGAAGTTTTGAATGTCCAGAGCACACGTCCATCGCTTGCACGCAGCGCTTGAACTATAGATTTCTGTTTACTATCGTAATCAGTATAGATTGTATCATTTGTAAAAAAAGATACTCTTTCCCACTAACTTACGTTTCCAGAGCAAAGAACCATTTATGATGCGCAAAGCTCGAAATGTTCCATCTGAAGAGGTGATATAAGCAATATCATTTTGCACGGTAACGTCTTTGATCTGCGCAGGAGGTAAATGGAACGTTGGAGGCGTACTCATTTTCTTTGCCAACAGAGATGATAGAACTGGAGAGAGCACCAGAAAAATAAGCAAGAAGACCACCCGCCACAGACAAAATTGTTAGCCAGGTGCGTACTCTGGGAGTCAGGTGCGATCCTTGCAGCAATGATTAGGAGTTTGCGTGGGTGTTTCTGGCGTGTCTAACGAGGTAATCTCGACCGCGAAATCATCAGGATCATTGGAAGAAGCACGACTCATAGCTATTCCTTATTGTATATTTTTCTATTTGTATTAGCATCCAATGATATAAAAGAGTATAGTGAATTTTTTGTTCATTGTCTACACCTCATTACTCATCAGATAAGTGACCATTTCAACTTCCTATTCGTCATAGAAAGAAGAGAAAAAGAGAAAGAAACTCCCATCATGTCCTGAAACAGGATCTATTATGTGTAGCACCTTACATGTCTACTTAAGTGAGTAGTACTACTATCCTCTCGTCAAAGCGATATCGTGACGAAAGAAAACAGACACGAGATTATGCCTGTCAACAATGCAAAACAGACAAAAAACATGCATGTGCTTACCATTGGCGAAGCAGGAAAAGCTGAGCCGTAGAGCAGGTGCGCACTCTACGAGAACCTGTTGCCAGACGTTCTCTTAGCATTGCTATTGCCGCCGCTCTACTGACACGCATTGCTGGTCGCATCAGTTTTGTAATCATGAGCTTCTATTTAGGCGAACGCTTTGGTTCGGCAACTGTCGTTGTTCTGATCCTCGAATCCTTCTATATCACCGAATTATTGCTCTCTCCCCTGGTCGGTAGCTTTTCTGATCGTATCGGGCGCAGACCCTTTCTTCTGCTGTCACCTCTACTGGCCGCTATGGCAACTACCTGTGTGCTATTCGCGACCCGGTTATTTCCTCGACCAGACGTTCATGTGATCAATATTGGACTGATTCTCTTTTTGCTCATCCTATTAGTTGAACGTCTGATTGAAGGCGTTTCCTCTGGTATGAATGTACCCGCCACCCTTGGATACATCACTGATATTAGCGCGGGTTCAGAACGTCTGCGCGTACGCGTCATGACGGCATTTGAAATCGTTACCGTGGCTGGCATCACACTCGCAATTCCTATTGGCGGCAAGATCAGCAGCGCGATGGGAACACGAGGCTTCTTCGTAGTGATCGGCATATACTTGCTCGTCCTCCTCCTCGTCAATACTGGTCTGCAGGAGAGTTTACAGCATCATGAAATGGAACAACACGGTTCGCTGCTTACCAGTCTGACGGTGATTCGTCATAAGCGCATCTTCACTTTTTTGCCTGCCTGGTTCTCTGTCAATGCACTGGTGGGATCGTGGACAACGCTCATTCTGATTATGCTTGCCTATCCTGATCCGGCTGCTGATGCACGCCATCCACACCAGTTGCTCTATGGGGGTTTTGGTAAGATGGGGGCCTCGCTCTGGGTAAGCGTCTTTGCGTTAACATTCCTGCTTGGCATGGTTCTATGGGTTCCGCTGGTTACACGCGTGCGCCGTACAACAGTGATGCTAATTAGTCTCGGCGGCCTTGCACTGATAATCGTCTCGCTCACCATCCTCAATGGGCTGGCCGAGAATCCCTATGCATTACCCGACAATGTTAAACCTCTCGTGCTCTCCCTGGTTATTCTCGTGATACCAGGTATGCTACTCCTGAGCGGTTTTACTCCTGTTGCCCTGACACAGATGAGCGCATTGGCCGATACGTTGCCATTTCAGCGCGGCGCTGTCATGGGCCTCTACTCGGTTGTGCTGGCAATCGGGCAGTTGCTTGGCTCTATTCTTGGTGGCTTTTGTGTCGACCTGGGCGGATTTTACGGATTGATGGCTTTTTCTACGGTAATGGGCCTGGTATCTCTTGGCAGTGTGCTCTATATGCGTACACATAGAGATGATCTAATTCAAGCCGTTTGCCTTAAGGAATAAGAGCGTCCTTCCCATTTTCTCTATACGAGACCGGGGAAAAAATCTTTTTTTATCTGGTCGTTCCTCACGTGCAAATTCTTCAAGGACCTTTTCATACGCCCTCACCATATCCGGTGGGCCGGATAAATAATAGGTTCGTTCTTCATAATCTGGAATCGCACTTAAAATCATTTGCTCATTGATTCTGCCCACCAATCCGCCCCAGTTGCGAGGAATAGCAGCGGTATCAGTCAGCGTATAGAACGTTTTGACGCCAAGTTTCGTGTGTGCAGCGTTCAAAACATCTCTATAAACAATCTCATCGATGGTTTTATTAGCATAAAAAAGGACGATATCGCGTCTCTGCTGAGTGTCGAGCAGATATTTCAACATACTTCTAAATGGTGTAATACCAATTCCACCAGCGATAAAGACCAGTTTCTGCTGAGGATCGGAAGGAAGCGTAAAGTCCCCAGCGATCTGTGCGGCAACGAGATTTGTCCTGGCATCCATACTGGACATGGCTCTCTTAAAGCTGCTACCCTTCTCATAAAAACGGATGCCTACATGAACGAGATTCTCCGTTGGCGATGACGCAAGCGTAAAATATCGGCGGTTGCCCCTGCTATCAGGATGAGAATGGGCCAGCGTAAATTCCATATATTGACCAGGTGTAAATGCCAGCTTTTGCGAAGATTTGAAGATAAAGTCAACAATGCCCGGTGCCATTTTGAGCTTTTTATTTAGTCTTAGCGCAACTCTCTGCTTTGGACTCACCAGGTACGAGAAAACATTGCCAACGACTAATGCCAGCTCCGGTGTGGAGTAGATAGGACCGACATGCAACTGCGGAATAAACAAAACGCCTGTGAGGATACCATAAAGCCTGCGCAAGTTTTTAGTCGGAGGAGCCGTAAGCGGTTCCGTGAGCATAATAAATGCAAAGAAAAAGAGTGGCGAAAGGAGCAATAGCTGCTTCACTTCAGTAAAGACGTTCCTGCCTTGTACCAGAGTAACGGCACAGACACTGACAAACGCAGCGGCACAAAAGCTCACTACCATGTCTGTCTGCCGTAATTTGCGAGCAATGAGCAATCCTCCAATCAGTACAGCAGGCAACATACCTGTGGTACCGATCCACCAGCTGGCGGATTCTCCCAGCACAAATGAGGTAATAACAACGGCAATAGCTGCTGGATTGAAAATATGTTTTTTGTACAATGTGAGAATGTATTTTGAAGACATTGCCAGTATGGCCGCCCAACCGAGGAACACAAACGCACCGGGCGATTGTGCTGGATCAAGAATCAGCGCGAGAATGAGGCCTGTGAGATAGGATGATTTAATATTGGTCGGTACTTCAAATACGTAAGCAAGGATGCTATTCATTGCCCAACAGATGAAGACCAGGAACAGAGTTGATAGCAAGTAAGGAGAATGGAGAAAAGGAGAGCAGCTTGAAATAGGCCAGAATGGCCGCCATGACGATCAGGCCAATCAGCACATAGAGCACCAGGCGATACATAGTTACACGATCTACTATATAATCTATGCTTTTCATCATTTTTGAAGTACGTACCTTTCAAATCCACTTGTATAGGTTGCTCTTGCGTGAGCATCGATCATATATCCCTCAAAGCCTGCCAACTTTTCGATAAACTGAATTCCTCTTTTCCCCATAGCAAATGCAGCGGTTGCAAAACGATCTGCATCATAAACATTCGGACCAATAACAGTTATACTGGCAACATCCACCAGTGGAGTATTCTGATTAAATGGATCATAGATATGCTGACCACGAATAGCTGTGCCGGAGGTAGCAACCCCTTGATCAGTGATCACAAGCACTTTCACATACTCGTTACGGTTGAACGGATTGCGGATGCCGACACGCCAGGGATCGCCATGTTTACTTCCTGCAACCTGAATATCACCGCCCGCATCAACATAAAAATTACGAAATCCTCTTGCACGGAGCATCTTTGCAGCATTCTGAATGGCCCACCCTTTGACAATACCTGAAGGATCATATATGCCATTATGCTCGATATCAAAGTAGCCATCCGTCTCTTTTTTTGTCTGTGCGCTTAAAGCCAGAACCACTTTCATATCTTCGCTATATTGTGCAGGACGAAGCTCACCTCTATTGATTTTTGAGATCTCACTTGTCTCTTTGTAGGTACTAAAAATGTCATCAACCGAGACAAAGTAGGCAAAAACGTCGTCCAGGTCATCTTGCGTGATCGTTGCATCCAAAATTTCAATCGTAATTGGCATACCCATAATCAAACGTGTCTGTTTCATTGCTATACTTTTGCCTGTGCAAGAGCATCTGAGAGTGACTGCATGAACGCTTCACTACTATCAGTTGCTCCAGTTACGATATCAACATTAGCACTTTGCGCCTGTATCGCCTCACTGGTCAGTTGAGGATCGGCATACTGATTGATCATCACTGAGCGATTTCGGTCATTGGGGTACTGTAAAAACTGCACATCCGTTATTTTGCCATTCTGCACGATTGCTTTTACCTGTATATAGCCCCAATGAGCATCTGCGACGCTACCCGTATATGAGCCATTTTTATAGAGAGCGCCCGGCTGGCTCGCAGGTGTCGGAGTCGGCGTTACGGCTGAGGATGTGGATGGCGGTGTAGATGCAGATGTAGTAGGCGTAGCAGTGGGAGAGGATGTACGGGTAGATGAGCGCGATGAAGAGCTTGAAGTCGTCGAATCACCCGGCAAGACTGCAGCAGAGTTTGAATGGTTATACATAAAGCTATAGAGAGCGAAGACTCCTATAATGATCACAGAAACAATGAATTTCTTCACCGTATGTACCCTTTTTGAAAAACTTTTTTGTGGTTTTACTCTCCATTATTCCCCGGTATTGAGCTGACATCCAATTTATCTATAGTCCTGACGCTCAATAATGATAAGGAAACAGATTTTATTTACCACAAAAAGATTAAGCCTTGATGAGAGAGGTCGAGCCATGATATTTCTGCATAGCCAGAGTCTGAATGCCACCAGGATCATCCTACTATTGGCTCTCACTCACCACTATAGTATCTGATAAATATCAATAAAAAAGACAATAAGCTGTAAAAAATCTGTAAAGGACTCCATACTCTAGAAATCTATATCCTCGGGAGAATTTCTCTCATCGACACCTCTTTAACCATTCCACACAATCATATACAGGAATAAATCAGGCATGTTATACTGTTTTATGAGTGTAATCAGGAAATACAAAACACATCAGTAGAAGAGACTGGATTTTTCCAGGAAAGATACAGAGAAGTACTTTTATATGCCAGGATTTCTAACATTTCTCAAACGAGGACTTTTACTCCGTTGCCCCGTCTGCGGCCAGGGTCACCTGTTCAGCGGCGTGTTTAAGATGTACGAGTCCTGTCCCGTTTGCCACTTTTATTATGAGCGTGAAGAGGGCTACTTCAGCAGCGCAATGGCGATTAACCTGGTCATCAGCGAACTGGTAATCACTGCTTTTGCTATTCCGCTTGCAGCTAACCAGTCTATTCCCATCTTAACGATTCTGTTATGGGGAGCGCCTCTGCCGATCCTCTTGCCGTTGCTCCTCTTCCGCCATAGTCGCAGTCTGTGGATGGCGATGGATCATTACCTGCATCCTATCAACGTAGCCAGTGAGCAGATAACTGAAGCAGATAGCTGGCACGGATACAGATAACCCCTCTACACAACAGGAAAGCACAATCCCTACAACAAAAGATGTAGTAGCTCGTATATGCCTATGAGGAATTGGCAATGCTCATTATACCATCTTCATAAAGGGAGAAGTGGCCGGAAGATGGTATAATGAGCACATCTATCTTCGCTCTACCAGGGAATATTCCCATATCTATAAGATCGCAGCACGCATGTCTGTTTATAGGAGAAAGCGCTATTATGCAGTTACTTGGCAAAATCATGGGTGATCCCAATAAAAAGGATTTAAAGGCTATACAGCCTATCGTTGATAAAATTAATGCACTGGAACCGGCGATGAAAAAGCTGAGCGATGCAGAATTAGCAGCGAAAACCGCTGAGTTCCGTTCGCAACTCTTTCTTCATCTCAAAGGCGGCATCGTGTTGGAAGATGAGCTGGTGAAGCTTTTCCAGGAAGCCCTCACAGAAGTGGAACCACTGGCGGAACAATGCAACGATGAGCAGCTCCATATAGCGATCAGGGAATATCGTCAGAAGTTGGATTACAGCCACGATCACGTTTCAGACCTCAAAGACCACCTGCAGGATACCCTCTCAGATTGTTTTGAAGCAGGCTACGAAAAACTTTCCCCGCTATTTAATACCCTGCGCGTCACAGCAGCTATGGATAGGGCTGAGAAGAATCAGCAGTGGCCCGATGAAGCCAGCAATCCCCAGCAAGCCACAATTAGCCTGCTACAAAAAGTTGAGTCCGCTATCGAAGAGGTCGATGAGGAAGAACTCAATGATGCCTTCGGTCAGGCCTGGAAGCGCTTTGAACTGGCTAAAAACGCGGCTGGCAACTCAGACGATAAAGCAGATGAGCGTCTGGAGCAGTTGCTTGGAGACATTCTCAAAAAGCTGCAACCCGAAATCGTGGCGATCAAGGCCGAAGCAATAGATAAGCTGCTTCCCAACATAGTGAAGCGCTATCGCACTGGCAAGACGCTGGATGATCTATTGCCGGAAGCGTTCGCTGTTACGCGTGAAGCTGGCTGGCGTACGATCAAGATGCGCCACTACGATGTACAGTTGATTGGTGGCATTGTGCTGCACCAGGGCAAGATCGCTGAGATGAAGACCGGTGAAGGTAAAACGCTCGTCGCGACCCTGGCAATATACCTGAACGCTCTGACCGGACGAGGCGTCCACCTGGTGACCGTCAACGATTACCTGGCGAAACGTGACTCCGAGTGGATGGGCAAAATCTATACATTTCTGGGCTTAACCGTCGGCGTTATCGTCAATGCAGTTGAACCACAAACGGCTGAGCGCCAGGCCGCATATCAATGTGATATCACCTATGGCACCAACAACGAGTTCGGTTTCGACTATCTGCGCGACAACATGGTTACGTCATTGGATCAGACGGTACAACGCGAACTGAACTACGCCATCGTCGACGAAGTTGATAATATCTTGATCGACGAAGCACGTACCCCATTAATCATCTCAGGTCAGGGCCAGGAATCCACCGACATGTATAGCAAGTTCGCACGCTGGGCACCTCGCCTCAAACCCGAAATCGACTATACCGTGGAGGAGAAGCTGCGCGTCGTCATGCTGACTGAAGATGGCATCACGAAGATTGAGCAACTGGCTGGCGTACAGAACATCTACGAAGAGGCCAACATTGATCTGACACGGTATATGGAGAACGCGATTAAGGCTGAGGTTCTCTTCAAACGCGACAAAGACTATATCGTCAAGGATGGCGAGGTCATCATCGTCGACGAATTCACTGGTCGCCAGATGCCGGGACGCCGCTATAGTGAGGGCCTACACCAGGCTATCGAGGCGAAAGAAGGCGTGGCCGTTCAACGCGAAAACCATACGTTGGCAACAATCACCTTCCAGAACTACTTCCGTCTCTACAAGAAACTGGCTGGCATGACCGGTACCGCGCTTACCGAGGCTGAAGAACTCAACAAAATCTACAAGCTTGACGTAATCGCCATCCCATCCAACAAGCCGAACATTCGCCAGGACCAGTCCGACCTGATCTATCGTACAGGCGACGCGAAGTTCAAAGCCGTGGTGGAAGAGATCAAAGAGCGCTACGAGAAGGGACAGCCCGTGCTGGTCGGCACCACTTCGGTCGAAACCTCTGAACATCTCTCGCACCTGCTCGATATGCAAGGCATTCCACATAACGTCCTGAATGCTAAGTATCATGAGCATGAAGCGCAGATCGTGGCTCAGGCAGGACGCAGTGGTACCGTCACCATCGCCACCAATATGGCTGGTCGTGGTACCGATATTGTACTTGGAGGCAACGCGGAAGGCTATTTCGATAGCATTCTGCGCAAACATGCCGAACACGTCGATTATATCCACGATATGCCTGAACGCAACGAAGATGAGCGTGAGGAGAAGGAAGAGGCGATCCGTCAGTACATTGAGAATATGACGGAGGGTGAAAAAGAGGAACTCTTCCAGCAGAAGGTTCTCGAATGCAAAGAAGATCATGATAAAGTGCTGGAACTGGGCGGCCTGCATATTATCGGCACCGAACGCCACGAATCGCGCCGTATCGATAATCAGTTACGTGGTCGTGCCGGACGCCAGGGCGATCCAGGTTCCTCGCGCTTCTTCCTGGCCCTTGATGATGAACTGATGAGCCGTTTCGCCGCCGACCGTGTCGCGGGCATTATGGAACGTGTGGGCATGGAAGAGGATATGCCACTGGAGAGCAAGCTCGTTTCGCGCTTTATTGAGGGCGCACAGACCCAGGTTGAGGGACGCAACTTCGACATGCGTAAACACGTCGTCGATTATGATGATGTTATTGCAAAGCAGCGCGAAGTCATCTACGCGGATCGACGAGCAGTCCTTGAACACGGCAATATGCATGAGCGCATTCTGAGTATGATCCGCTCAGAAGTAGGCAGAATTGTAGATGCCTGTATTCCTAGCAACATGGTCACTGAAGAGGAACAACTGGAAACGCTCTTCAAAACGCTGGAAGTCTGGGTCGAAATTCCTGCCGAGATGATTCCTGAGAATATGCACGCCGTTCGCCGTGATCAGCTCAAGGAAGACCTGATTGATCTCGTTATTGAGCACTACGAACAACGTGGTGCATCACTGAAAAATCAGGCCAGCGAACAGGGCATAGAAAACTTTGAGCCGCAGCGCGAGTTTGAGCGTAGCTATCTCTTGCAGGTAGTAGATCGCCTGTGGATGGATCATATCGACTCTCTGGATGTGATGCGACAGGGTATTGGCTTCCGCTCCCTGGCTCAGCGCGATCCCCTGGTCGAATTCAAGAACGAAGCCTTCCGCATGTTCGACGAATTAAAGGTAGCGATTCAACATTACACCGTCGATGCGCTCCTCAAACTTATGCGTAACGAGATGACTCTTACCCTTGAGCCGCCCGAACCGCAGCGCAAACAGCTACGCAATGTACAGACTAACACCGACGACATTGCCCGTGCCAGCGGTCAGGCCAAAACCGATGGTAGTAATGAGCGGACGAAGGCTACCCAGGGGCCGGGGCGCAAAAATGGAACGCAGCCACGCAATGGTGGAAACGCTATCGGAAAGATCGGGCGCAATGATCCATGTCCATGTGGAAGTGGAAAGAAGTACAAGAAGTGCCATGGAGCATAAAAGCAGGCATTTCTCGTCTCGCCTTCCAAAGAGGATAGAGGATGTGGCACACACCTCTATCCTCTGGAATCATGGATCTGCTCTTTTTTATGTAATTGTTTCCTGAGTTCTCGTTCGCTGATGCTCAAACTTTGTAGGCGAGAGATTAAGTTATTGAGCGCAGCAGCAACCTGCCAGAGTACATGATCTTGATGAAGGGGAGCACGTGCCCTAAGATCGCCATTCGCAACAGCAATATGCGTCTGCAAAATCTGCTGAATACCAGCATCCAGGTAGCGCTTTTGCTCCAGTTCCAATTCGCGCCGCTCCTTCTCTCGACGCTCAAACGCAATTATATCCTCGGCGCGATCAGCTCGTACAAGTGCGTTTTCTGCGCTACGTGCCCAGATATAGAGAACGAGAGCAGTAAACAATTGTAGAGTATATATTTGAGAAAATATCGTTAATGGGGTATTATTTAACATTTGCGTTATAGCAATATCGTGGGGTGCATAGATAACCACCAGCCATACCTCAATAATATTCAGGCTAAAAATCACCACAAGGCTATTAGCAGAAAAGAATGCAAGGCCAAGCAGATCAGACATGATGGTAAAATCAAGTGTATAGATGCTGTTGAGCGTTAGCCCACCTGGATAGTGGAATAAGGAGGCCGTTTCTCCAATATAAAGTACAATGAGAGCTAATACACCAGCAATCTTCACAAAACCTTTCCGGTTTAAGAACAATACTAAAGACCATGGTACCAGTGATACTAATAATCCTAGTAAAGGCCCCGGATGATGAGAAGCAAACATTTGTAGTTGCAGCAGAAACAAAAACAGTATAAAAATGGGTACCGCGATAGCGGCTAATCTTCCATGCCGTACCTTCTCTCGCTGCGCGAAATTAGCGCTCGCTAATAACTCTGAAGGAGCCGCAAGACGGTACCACCATGCTAAAAATGTCGACCACACGCTTTGCTTTTTTGCACGCCAAGAGCCAGGGAAGCGGTTTTTAGTGTTGCTAACAACATTGTATCTGTTTTCCATAAGGGTACACTCCCTTCCAGCGATAATCCATATACGGGACATTCTAATCGAATATCTACAGATTGCATGCTACAAATACTTAATTCATCGCTCCAACACAACCTTCTACAGTAAGCAAGAGGTTATGCCCAGTTCCTGATACTACACACGAGTCTCGGTCGTAACATTTACTTCCGAAAACAAATATCCTTTTTATTTTCAGTAAATATAGGATAGAAGTATAGGAACTTTTAACCATCCTTTAACCTTACCATTACAATCTATAACTATTTCCTTATGCATTACCTCACGTTCCTTAGCCCAAAAAGATAGACCTTTTGGGGGATAACATGGTACCCTTGGAATATGCGATAAGAGAACGAAGTTGTTCCTATTCCAATGTGCCCTCTCCAGGAGCCGAAAGGAAAGTAGATCATGATGAATAGTCAACATGTTGCTGAACTTAGAAAAAGTTGGGAGACAGATGTACGCTGGCAGGGTGTGAAACGTCCATACACAGCTGAAGATGTTTTTAAATTGCGTGGATCTATTACAGTTGAATATACCTTGGCTCGTCTGGGTGCTGAACGGCTTGTGGAATTTGCTGCATACTGAGTCGTATGTCGCTGCACTGGGAGCATTAACTGGCAACCAGGCGGTACAACAGGTAAAAGCTGGCTTGCAGGCTATCTATCTCAGTGGCTGGCAGGTAGCGGCTGATGCAAACCTGGCGGGCAATATGTATCCCGACCAGAGCCTCTACCCGGCTAATAGTGTGCCGGATGTTGTACGCAAAATTAATAATGCCTTGAGACGCGCCGATCAGATTGCGACGGCAGAAGGAAATGATGACACCTACTGGCTCGCACCAATCGTAGCCGATGCAGAAGCCGGTTTCGGTGGCCCTCTCAATGTGTTTGAGCTAATGAAAGCAATGATTGAGGCGGGTGCTGCTGGCGTGCACCTTGAGGATCAGCTCTCATCTGAGAAGAAATGCGGACATATGGGCGGCAAAGTCCTGCTTCCAACACAGAACGCAGTTCGCAACCTGATCTCGGCACGCCTGGCCGCCGATGTGATGGGCGTGCCAACAGTTCTTATTGCGCGTACCGATGCCAATGCCGCTACATTGATTACCTCAGATATCGATCCTGTTGATGCAAAGTTCCTGACTGGCGATCGCACGCCTGAAGGTTTCTTCTCCGTACGAAGTGGTATTGAGTCCGCGATAGCCCGTGGATTATCTTATGCTCCTTACGCTGACCTGCTCTGGTGCGAAACCTCCGAACCGAACCTGCGCGAGGCAGAGCGCTTCGCACGTGAGATTCATGAACAGTACCCCGGCAAACTCCTGGCGTACAACTGCTCACCATCATTTAACTGGCGCAAGAAGCTTGATCCCGATACTATTGCAACCTTCCAACAAACGCTTGAGCAAGATGGGATACGCCTTCCAGTTTATTACGCTGGCCGGTTTCCACGCACTTAACTATAGCATGTTTAAGCTGGCACACGGCTATAAAGCAATACGGCATGGCCGCTTATTCTAAATTGCAGCAGGCAGAGTTCGGTCTGGAAGAGTATGGATACACAGCAACCAGGCACCAGCGCGAGGTTGGCACGGGCTACTTTGATGAAGTGGCTCAGGTGATTGCTGGCGGCACCTCTTCTACCATCGCATTGGCTGGTTCGACTGAAGAAGAACAATTCCTTTCCGAAGAAGAACAGTTCCTTTCCCTTGATTAATTCGTAGCGTTGCGGGTTACGGGTGACCTGCAACGCTTTCCTTCGGTGACCGCAAGGAACATCGCTACCATGTATCACTGGTCCTGTGCATGGAAATGATGCGCCTTGCGGTCGCTTCCTATCACTCCGGTTTGCTACGGGCAAGACCATATGCGACAATATACCCCATATGGGAATTGTGTCTTCAGAGTTGAGTTGAAAGGAACACCCCATGACAACAAATCAAGCTGCAACGCAATATGCGGAAGGAATTGAGGTCAATGCGCCCGTTTCTGCTGAGTTTGCTGAGATACTGACTCCTGAGGCTTTGAGCTTTATTGCAAAATTATCGCGTGCCTTTGAGGCAAGACGCGAAGAACTTTTGCAGAAACGTGTGCAACGCCAGGCGGAGCTTGATGCAGGTAAAATGCCGGACTTCCTGCCAGAGACCGAACACATTCGCACCAGCGACTGGACGGTTGCACCGATTCCGCCTGATCTGCAGGATCGCCGCGTTGAGATCACGGGTCCCGTGGACAGGAAGATGGTTATTAATGCGCTCAATTCGGGCGCAAAAGTATTTATGGCCGACTTCGAGGATGCTCATTCTCCCAACCTGGGAAGCGACAATTCAGGGTCAGATCAATGTGCGCGACGCTATTCAGCGCACAATTACGTATACCAGCCCCGAAGGGAAAGAATACCAGTTGAACGAGAAGACTGCTGTACTGCTGGTACGCCCGCGCGGCTGGCATCTGAACGAGAAACATGTTCTTGTGGATGGCAAACCCGTCTCCGGCGGTATCTTCGACTTCGGGCTGTACTTCTTCCATAATGTCCAGCGTCTACTGGCATAGGGGTAGTGGCCCTTACTTCTATCTGCCAAAACTGGAGAGCCACCTGGAAGCTCGCCTCTGGAACGATGTATTTCTTCTGGCTCAGGAGGCACTGGGTATTCCACGCGGCACGATTCGCGCAACGGTCCTTATTGAAACGATCCTCGCCACATTCGAGATGGACGAGATTCTCTACGAATTGCGCGAACACTCGGCTGGGCTGAACTGTGGGCGCTGGGACTACATCTTCAGCGCAATCAAAAAGTTTCGCAACGTTCCCGATTTTGTGCTGCCTGATCGCGCCCAGGTTACGATGACCACGCACTTTATGCGCTCGTATTCGCTGCTAGCTATCAAGACCTGCCATCACCGCAACATTCATGCAATCGGTGGTATGGCTGCACAAATTCCTATTAAGAGCGATCCAAAAGCTAACGAAGAGGCTCTGGCACGTGTGCGAGCCGATAAGCATCGCGAAGCTACCGATGGACACGATGGCACCTGGGTCGCGCATCCTGGCCTGGTCCCTATTGCTCTGGAAGAGTTCAACGCTGTGATGAAAGGCCCCAACCAGATTGAGCGCAAACGCGAAGATGTTCATGTAACGGCTGCCGATCTTCTGCAGGTTCCCGATGGCACCATTACCGAAGCGGGATTGCGCAATAATATCAGTGTCAGTCTACAATACCTGGACTCGTGGTTGCGCGGCTCCGGTTGTGTGCCGATCAATAACCTGATGGAAGATGCCGCCACCGTTGAGATTTCCCGGGCACAGATCTGGCAATGGTTACACCATCCAAAGGGCATTCTGAACGATGGGCGTAAAGTCACCATTGAGCTTTTTCACCAATTAGTGCAGGAAGAACTGGACAAGATCAAAGCCACTATTGGTGAACCAGTTTATGCTCGTCGACGCTATGATGCTGCTGCAAAGATCCTCGATCAGATCATTACTGACGATGGGTTTGTGGAATTTCTGACCTTGCCAGCGTATCAATACCTGGCATAAATACGATCTTCATCTTGAGACGTAGGGGCGTCACTTTGCGTGCGCCCGGTACCCGATGAACAATGTTTCACAGGTACCGGGCGCGCGCAAAGTTACGCCCCTACGCCTTTTACATGTTTTTTTAGTCAGAAAGGATCGTTATGAGACGCCCAGGCGTTGTTTCAAAGCATCAATAAAGGTTGCTTCGGCAACGCTTACTTTCTCTCCGGTTCCGAAGATGCCAAATCCGGCAGCTCCTGCAACTGCCTGGGCCAATTCGACCAGGATGCGCTTGAACTCTTTTGCTTCTTCGTCATTTGCAAGAATTGAAATAGTCGCGTCAATACGATTTTGGTAGGCCCAGACAGCTTCTTGCCGTTCACTTACAGTATAGGCTTGAACTTCCTGGATCGACTTATCCGCACCGACTATCATATTCTGAATTAATGCGTTACGTGGATACTTGTTTTTCGCATTTGTAATATACTTTATGCCATCACGAAATTCTCGCATCGTACCGATATTGTCGTTACGATCAATAAGTAACGTCGCCATCAGGACATCTCCCGAAAGGGCCATTAAACGGATCATCTGTTCCTGGCTGTATTGGGCCATGCATGACGTTCCCTTCTGTATGTGTGTTCGCGCTCTCTACTGATCACTCTCAAAGAAGAGTTTATACTACTAGTATACATGAAATACGGTATTTTAATCTAGTGCATACGCTTCTATGTTTTCCTTATTAAGAGGATCAAAATTGTGCGGTTTGACCATGAAAATGATGAGAAAATAGGCAGGCAAGGGCTTGTATATTGGGAAGAAACGCCTTAGAATAGGGAAAGAGCAACCATTTATTAGAGAAGGAGAGAAACAGTGCAGCGAGAAAAAGACGGCCCAGTCATCCTGATAATTGATCCAGAACAGAATATTTCAGAAACCATCCAATCGGGGCTGCGCTATGATAGTCTGCACGTAGTATCGACGGCAGATGAAATGGAAGGGATCAGGCTCGCGCAACGTATCCAACCTGCACTTATCATTACTGAATTGGAGTTGTCATTTATCGATGGCAGTGAGGTCTGCCGACGCTTACGCAATGACCAGAGAACACGCACTATTCCTATTCTGGTTGTCAGTTCAAACAAACAGAGCCAGGAGAGTATTCTAGCGGCAGGCGCGAATGACTATCTCGCAAGGCCGTTCGATTTTGATGATCTCCTCCAGCATATACTTGCACTTCTTCCTCCTGAAGCGGTTGAGTCCCTGCATATCCTTCCATCAAAGTATAATCCGATGCGCAGGACGCGCCGTTCTATTCTGGACTTTTTAGAGGATTGGACGGAACAATCTTTGCAGGATAAGCTCAAGATTTCCGATTAAACATGACACATCAAAATGCGTGAATTATAGGCTCTATTAGGAATTATGGGGTAGGGACCATCTTTAGAGCGTCTGGCAATTCATTGAGGAGCTTTCGAAAGCTCCTCAATGAATTGCCAGACGCTCTAAAGATGGTCCCTACTCTGGAAAATTTGGCCCTTGGGGCAAGCCTTTTCTTGTCCAAATCCATTTTTTGCGTGGAGTCATCCACCCGGGTTCCTACCTTATAGCTCCCACAATTCGCGGCTTTTGCGCGTGCTAATTGCGGATACGTGTTCGATAAACTGCGTCAAGGGGATCGATTTGAGATCGACGTTGCTGCGCAGGCGGACGGATACAGCTTCGGCGGCGGCTTCTTTATCGCCAACGACGAGCATGTATGGGATCTTCTGCATCTGGGCATCGCAAATCTTGGCGTTCATACGTTCACCGCGCGTGTCGACTTCGGCACGCATGCCGGCTCCTTTGAGCTTTTGCAGCACTTTATTGGCGTACTCGATATGGCGATCGGCGATGGGAATGACCATTGCCTGCACGGGCGAGATCCAGACCGGAAAGGCTCCGGCGAAGTGTTCGATCAACAACGCCATGAAGCGCTCCGTGGCACCCGTTACGGCACGATGGATCATGACTGGACGATGTGGCTGCCCATCCTCACCGATATATTCAATCTCGAAGTTCTCAGGCTGGTTGAAGTCGAGTTGGATCGTCGAACATTGCCAATCACGTCCAAGCGCGTCACGTACCATGAAGTCGATTTTAGGGCCATAGAATGCAGCTTCACCAATTCCCACTTCGTAAGCAATACCTTTGCTTTCGGCGGCACTGCGTAGGACCGTTTCAGCCGTATTCCAGATCTCTTCGCTACCAATGTAGTCCTCTGGCTTCATTGGATCACGCAGCGAGAGGCGTACCCAGTAGTCCGTGAGGCCATACGTCTCGAAGACCTCTTGCGTCAGGTTAATAGCATTGTTGAACTCATCCTGAACCTGATCCGGGCGCATAAAGACGTGAGCATCATCCTGCGTGAGACTGCGCACACGCGCCAGGCCCGTCAGCGTTCCAGCCTTCTCATAACGATAGAGCGTCGCGAACTCGGCGTAGCGCACTGGCAGTTCACGATAACTGTGCATCTGCGACTTGTAGAGCGTAATATGATGCGGGCAGTTCATTGGCTTGAGGATGTAGCCATCATCCTCGGATGCTTCCTGTTCACCCTTCATAACCGGGAACATATTCTCGCGATACGTATACCAGTGGCGGGACGTTTTGTAGAGATGCACTTTGCCCAGGTTCGACGTCCAGACGTGCTGGTAGCCATATTTCTCCTGCGTATCGCGCACGTACGTCTCCATCAAGTGACGCAGCATCTCGCCGCGTGGATAGAACATCGGCACGCCTGCTGGCAGTTCATCGCTAAAGTAGAACAGCTTTAGCTCACGACCAAGCTTCCGATGGTCGCGCTTCATAGCCTCTTCCAGGCGCCACAGGTACTGGTCGAGTTCTTCCTGCGTGAACCAGGCCGTGCCATAGATGCGCTGCAACATCGGACGATGCTCGTCACCACGCCAATAGGCCCCTGCGACGCGCATAAGTTTAATTGGTCCAATCTCGCCCGTGTTCTGGACGTGCGGACCACGACACAGGTCCAGGAACGTATCCTGCGTATAGATGCCTACCTCGGCGTCGGGCAGGTTCTCGATCAACTCGACTTTATAGGGCTGATCTTTGGCGCTGAAGTACTCAAGCGCCTTTTCGCGCGGCCAGCGATCACGATTGAACGCATACTTTCCAGCGATAATGCGTCGCATACGCTGCTCGATGTCGGGTAGATCTTCGGGCGTAAGTGGACGTGGTAGGTCGAAATCGTAATAGAAACCATCTTCAATGGCGGGTCCGATGCCGAGTTTTGCCTCGGGGAACAGTTCAAGGACAGCTTCGGCCATCACGTGTGCAGCGGAGTGGCGCATACGTTGAAGCGGCGTGTAGTTGACTGATTCCTGATCCTGTACTTCTATTGCCTCTGGCATAAGGAATTCTCCTTTTTTGGGGAAGCTGATTTAACACACTGATGGGCGACGGTAAACCTGGCCCCTGCGTACAAAACACAACAAAAAACCTTTCCATCCCCAATGGGACGAAAAGGTTGTATACGCATTTCGTGGTTCCACCCAGATTTCGTGTCTTTCAATGGATCAGGTACGGATTTTATCACAACGTGTGGGTGCACCCAGACGGGCGCGATAAATCTGGCCCCTACATTAATGACACGCTCTTTATGACTGGTAACGGGGTCGGACCGTGTACCTTGCTTGCTCGGTACAGGCTGGCGAGGGGTATTCGTTTCTTGCTGGCAGGCACGCTTTCAGTCGGTGGCGTCGCCTCCCTGATTGCCATTGGGAAGGAACATGTCTCGCATAAGCATAATCATTATTTTCTTGCTTGAGTCAAGCATAGCATAAGTGATTGAAGATGTAAAGAGTTTAGAGTCTTTGCCCAAATACATTGAAAGAGTTCAAAATATTTGCTATAATTTCCTTATGAATGAACAACATGCCATGGAATTAGTACGGGCCGTATTGGGCATTACTCCATTATCTGCTCAACATATGATTCTGGGCCACAATAGCGTGACTTATGATGTTACTCTTCCTGAACAAAACGTTATTGTGCGTATGAATCAAAATGCAGCCTGCATCTTCGTGCCTTCTTTATGCTTCAAGCCTGACACTATTGAGCAATACCACCCTCGCAACAGCATCGACGCTCTCATCTACACGCACACTCTCAGCACCCAGGTACTGCAAAAAGCGAGTCGTAGCATTACATAGAGCATCCAACATCTCAGCATCGGGCACAACATCTGCCTCCCACCACCAGTTTGAAATGGTCCATATACCTTTTTCGAGACGCGAATCCAGGCGTGTAATACTTCACGATCATGATAGGGGCGGTACATCTCACGAATACAGGCACGGCGGGACCAGTCATGGGCCATGCCTGGTCTTACCTATAAACGTCATACAACAAGACTATCCGCTATCCTCCTGGAGAATTGAAGGCACTGTTCGGTACGGTGGCATAACGCCGCGCTGTTGCTCTCGTATCTGTCTGCCTGGGTTCGTCCGCAACAGGACGAAAACTGTCCTCTTTTCATGGTACACTCAAAGCAATGCGGACAAACTGGAGGACACGAGTTGATGCTGACACTTTCGCGCGCCGAAGCCCGGCGCTTTCTGGCTACCTATCACTTTACCCTAACCGATGTGCCAGGCGTCTTTGAGCGCCTGGGCACTGTACAATATGACCCGCTCAACCCAGTGGGGCGCAACCCGGATCTGGTCTTGCAGGCACGAGTTTCGAGCTATCAGGTCGATGACTGGCAAAAGACGGCCTACATCGACCGAGCCGTATACGACGCATGGGATAAAATGGCATGTTTGGTGCCTGTGGCTGACTGGCCCATGCGTGCCCGGCTGCGCACCCGCTCCTATAATTCGCACCCGCTTCAACTAGAGGAACATGCTGATGCGGTGGCGGCGGCATTGGCCGAACTGGATGCACGCGGGCCGCTTTCCTCGCTGGAGTTTGAAGATCAATCACACTTCACCGACCGCAGCGCCTGGTATGGTCCCAAGCGCATTAAGCATATCTTGCGAGCACTGTGGGATCGTGGGCTCATTGTGACCCATCATCGCCAGGGTGGTCGCCATTACTATGACCGGGCTGAGCGCGTTATTCCCCCCGAATACTTTTACGCACCGCCGCTGGAGGATGAGGACGAGTCAATCCGCTGGATGCTGGCTCGGCGCAGTCAGAGCATGGGCCTCATCCGTCCTACCGGGGAACCCAGCATCTGGTTTGGCTGTGGCCCGACAGCCCGGCGTGCGTCAGCCTTCATAGAACTGGTTGAGATGGGACAGCTTGTACCCGTGCTGATAAGCGAAAGCGGCGCAAAGAGCTGGCCCGCATATCTGCCCGCGAGCGCCCTCAAGCTGTTAGAAGCTCCTGCTGCCACACCGCGTGTCATTTTTCTAGGCCCGCTGGACAGCCTGCTGTGGGATCGGCGCGGCGTGATGCAGTTGTTCGATTTTGAATACATCTGGGAAGTCTACAAGCCCGAACCCCTGCGCCGTTGGGGCTATTATGTGCTGCCGGTTTTCTACAAGGATCGCTTTGTCGCCCGGCTGGATAGTCGCCTGGAGCGAGGGTGTTGGACGATTACCCGTTGGTGGTGGGAGCCAGATGTGACGCCCACGGCTGACTTGCTGGATGCGCTACAGGTAGCTGCTGGAAACTTCGCCAGATACCTGCGTGCCAACAGCGTACGCGTTGAAGCGGGCATAGCGCAAGAGGTCTGTCAGGCAATGACAATCGGGTAGCGTAGCAATTGCCTGGCTGCTTACGCCTCGTCGCTGTTATGCTTTGCCATGTAGGCAGTCACGTAGTTTTTCAGCTTCTCTAATTCATCGGGCTTCAACAGGGACAGGGCAATATCCAGAGGCATGCCTGTCTTTAGGGGTACGCCTTCTGGCAAGCTCTCTGCCCTGCTCATACCACTTCTCTCAAAGAACAACCTCTCTTTTCATACATCTTACGCTTTCAGTCCCTGATTGCAAACAGCAGACAGCGTTCCGTTAAGGAGACTCCTTACTTTCTCGTAACTATGCCACTTTTGAGTGCCATCTTGTGAAAAGAATGGAATCACCTTATAGTAACACAGAGAGGTCGCATCGTTCACGCGCCTCTTGAGACGAAACAACACCATTTTTTTCCTGAAGAACATTTCGATAGAAACAAAAAGGATTATTCTTATGTATGCTCTCACCGGTGCAAATGGGCATCTTGGTCGCCTTGTGATCAAACATCTGCTTACCCAGGTTCCCGCCAATCAGATCATTGCCACCACACGTGATCCACAAAAGCTCGCAGATATCGCGTCCCTTGGAGTCATCGTGCGCTGCGCAGACTTCTCCGATCCGACCACGCTCGCAGCCGCGTATCGAGGCGCAACCAGACTGCTCATTATCAGCACCTACGTGGTCGGCAAGAGTGTCGAACTGCATAAAGCAGCGATAGCAGGCGCAGTAGCGGCCGGAGTCAAACATCTTGTCTATACCTCAACCCCACACGCCGACCCAAGCAGCGCGAATCCCCTCCTTGCTGATCATGGACGAACCGAGGTTGCTCTCGCTGCATCCGGCGTCCCATGGACAGCGCTACGCAACAGCTTTTACGCCGAAATACTCAAGGATTTCATCGATCTCCTGCTGGTCAAAAGGCAATTCCTCATTCCAGAAGGCTCGGCCAAACACAGTTGGATCTCTCGCGAAGATTGTGCACGTGCCGCCACCGGTGCACTCATAGGCAAACTGACAACCACGGGACCAGTTAATGTCACCGGACCAGAGGCTCTTAGCTTCGCGGATCTGGCATCACGCCTCTCCAGCCTCTCCGATCACCAGATAACAGCACACCCATTACCAGATCAAGAAATCATCGCCCAGGTCACTGCAAAAGGCGTACCAGCAGATGCAGCGAGATCCACGATGAGACTTATTAGCTGGGTCACCCATGAATCGACAGAGACTCCAACAGATACGGTAGAACGGGCAAGTGGCACCAAACCCACCTCGATCGACACGATCTTGCGCACGCTGGTCACCGCCTGAAGTGTACATCTCAACATTTTGCTGGCGGAATTTGTAGAATGATCCTGATCTCAAAGGCTTCTTCCCGGACTTCTGAGATAACTCACCCACAGGGTAATGGTGCCATTTTCGCCAGCAGAATGTTGGGATTTACACGAGGAGTACCTGCTTCTCTCCGACAAACTGCTAGGTGTAGAAAACAGCTTACCACAACCTAAAAGACGTTATGTTGTAGTTCTTGCCCTTCTCAAGTAAGCGTCCGGTGACAGACTTTATGTTTGATGTGATATATGATTTTAAGGGTTGAGATATGGGTGATTGCTCAATTTTGTTGACTATAAACTGAAAGAACTGCTTATCCCAGGCATCGTAGATAAGACGATCTGTGTAGGCCGCCTCTTGCCAGTCATTGACGCGATAACCGGGAACACGCGCCTGCAACACCAGATCGGGATTGCGCTCAACAGGATTGAGAGGATCATACTGCACTGTTCCCAGGCGTGCAAAGGCACCTGGCAGATCGCTCTGCTGAAAATGATAGGCAACCAGGAAACGACGTGCCTGTTCCTCCCGTGAGATGGTAAGCGCCATGAATCTATTTCCTCTTCTAAACGCTTCGTGAACTTAGCCATGCCTGGATGATTTCAGCATGCTCCTGATAATGCTCAAAAGTATTCCATGCTACGATATGCCAGAGCGGAGTCCCTTTCATCCAGGCAAATCGTGTCGGCTCAAAAAGTTCCTCTTCGCTGAGAGCCTGCACCGCGCCCACTATCTCAATATAACTGGTACGGAATGCCTCCAACACGCTATTCAGAGAACGATCTTTATTCTCTCGATAGAACTCTTCGTTGGTCTGATCTACCCCCTCTCCATCGACCACTTGTGGCAGTTGATCCGGCACCCTCTTCTGGGCAGCCGCTGAGAGATAGTCAAGGGAACGTTGATGCCATGCCACAATATGCGCAATATTATCTTTAATAGACCACGTTCCATTCACTCCCGGCAGAAGTAGCTGCTCCTGAGGAAGTGGTGAGAGTAACTTTTCAAATGCATTATAGCCATTAGAGATTGCTGCAAGCAATTCCGCTTTTGTGGTCGGGTCCGTCATATCTTTCTTCTCCCATTCAAAATACAATTTCTCGCGTTGGTTTTACAATAATATTGTAGGTATCGGTCTGAAAACCGTTCAGCGTCTCGTTATGGAAGGCGATAATCTGTGCCGCAGTGAGCGTATCACAATCGAATGTAGTATGTGCATCGCCAGCCAGAGTAACCTCATAACCACAGGTGGTGGCACGGCGTACGGTTGTATCGACGCAATATTGGGTCTGTCCACCAGCTACGACCAGGTGCCGAATGCGACGCCGATCCAATTCTTGTTTCAATGAGGTTTCATAGAACGCATCCGATGCACGCTTACGCACGATTGGTTCGCCTTCTTGAGGAGCGATGACCGGGGAAATCTGCCATCCGTCAGTCCCTACTTCTAGTTCGTCCCCTTTCGGTCCATCGTGCTGCACATAAATAACAGGTGTCCCAGATGTACGAGCCCTGGCAAGCAATGTGTTGATGTGCTCAAGAACTTCGTCACGCTGGTAGGCTTCAGCTATTAATCCTTTTTGTACATCGATGATTACCAGTGCGGTGTCGTTGGTCATATCCTGTCTCCTATCTTTCTTTAAAAACTATGCCTTTACAATGCTCCAATCTCTCAAAAGAGGAGATAAAGCAAGACTTATTGAGCAAAAAGCCAGGCACGAATATCTGGAATATGCTGGTGATAGTGCTCAATATCAGAACTCATATCTTGAGTCTAACACAAAATGCGGTTATAATGAGTCCTGTTTAGAACAGAGTATCGAAAGGGAAACCATTATGTATTTCCCAGCGACACGTGTACTGACAGTGCTCGAATTGCTCCAATCCCGGCAGCGTATCAGTGGCCCCGAACTGGCAACCCGGCTGGAAGTCGACGCACGCACAGTCAGACGCTATATCACCATGCTACAAGACCTGGGCATTCCCGTTGAGGCCGAGCGTGGGCGCTACGGATCTTACCGTTTGCGACCCGGCTTCAAGTTGCCACCGTTGATGTTTACTGACGATGAAGCACTCGCGTTAACACTTGGACTGTTGATGGCACGCAAGACAGGTCTGGGAGTCGCCGCACCAGCCATCGAAGGAGCGCTGGCAAAGGTTGAGCGCGTATTACCTGCCATGCTGCGTGAACGCGTGCAGGCAGTACAGGAAACGCTGGTCTTCGATATTCAACCCTCCAGTGCCGTTCCCAACAATGAAGTTGTCGTTACATTGTGTGCAGCAGCCCAACAACAGAAGCAAGTCTGGATGCGTTATCGGAACTGGAACGCAACGGAAGAGACCGAACGCATCGTTGATCCCTATGGACTGGTCTATCGATCCGGCTTCTGGTACATGGTCGGTTATTGTCACCTGCGTACAGAACTAAGGACATTTCGCCTGGATCGCATTCAGATCTCAGAGATGCGTGCAGATACATTTTTCCGCCCGCCAGATTTCGATAGCCTTGCTCACGTCTTGAAGTCAATCTCCAATACTCCCGCCACCTGGCAGGTTGATGTACTACTTGAAACAACGCTGGAGAATGCACGGCGGGTAGTTCCTCCAGCGCTTGCTATCCTGGAACAGGAAAATGAGGGTGTCACCTTTCGCTGTTATGTAGAAAAGCTGGATTGGATAGCCTATGTCCTGATGGGTCTCGGCTGCCCATTTATTGTGCGCCAGCCTCCTGAACTACGTTTTGAGTTAAGGAAACTGGCACAGCAGGCCGAGACAATGGCAACCTATTATGAACCCGATGCCGACCGCTCATCCAACTAATCATGATGATGTAGGAGCTTGTAAACTCATTGACTCCAACAAATGATTGGAAGGCATGAGATCAATGCATCTTTTGCAGAAAATGTGATCCATTCCCGTAGGGGCGTGTCCTTGCGACCGCCCTGGAGGCCCGTTGCACCATCGGCTACCAGGGCGGTCGCAAGGACACGCCCCTACGGGATTTATTTATATATCGTGCAAAAGATTTCATTTCGCCACGCCTTGATCGAATGGATTAGAATTAATGTTGTAAATTGCACCCCTATACCATCGGGGACCGACAGATGAGGAGGGCCAGAAGGCTAATCATGATGCATCAAATGAGAGAGCGCCCATTCTTGTCGCCGCCTCCATTCGGTATCATTGATACCGTCTCGACTATCATAACCCCAACGTAGAGCGGCTACGTCCAATAATACGAACATAATGAATAGTATAGCCAGTGTTGTCATACGATCCTCCTTACATACTACTGTATGTTCCTTGACTTTCAATAACTGCTTTCTTTGCTGTAAAAGAAAATTATAGCGATGGAGCCTTAGATGACCACCAAAATCTAAAGGCAGCATTATCCCTAGCCTTTCCATCGCTGAAGCATCCATCCTTCTCGTCCCTGACCTACAAGGTACAATCATCCATTTGACAGAGAATAAATTAACCGGCTAAAATGTTTTAACTAGTTAAAGGATACATGATAAAAACTAACCTGTCAAGTGTTTTTTGGAGGTTAGCCCAGAGAGAGAAGTATTCACAGAGAGAAAAGAGATGAACGAGCCAGAAGAAGTTGCAGAACCTTTTGATTTTGTAGGCAACCACCTATGCCTTGATTTTTCAAACACATTGCATGATCGTAATACAAGCACAGCACGTGACCATTTCACTACCTACTCAGACCTCGCCCGCTGGAGTCAAGCGGCAGGTATTCTGTCTCCTGAGGAGACGCAGCTTCTGCTTGAGGAAGCGAAACGTCATCCAGCAGAGGCAACACAGGTACTGCAAAAAGCAATCGATTTGCGCGAAACACTCTATCGTATCTTCTCAGCGATAGCCAGCGAGGATTCACCTGAGGCAACAGATTTACAGGCGCTCAATGCTGCATTTACAGAGGCTATGAGTAGAGCGTGCATTGCTCAAAAAGAGGAAGGTTTCACGTGGGACTGGAATGGAAAAGAGACAGCTCTGGAACGTATGGTATGGCAGATAGCACGTTCAGCAGCAGAGTTTCTCGTCTCTGCTGAGTTACCTTTGACGCGTGAATGCGCAGCAAACGACTGCAGCTGGTTATTCCTCGATACCAGCAAAAATCACAGTCGGCGCTGGTGCGATATGAAGAGTTGTGGTAATCGAGCCAAAGTTGGCAAGCACTACGAGCGCACTAGAAGGAAGCAGGCATAGGACTTCCAGTACATTTCTCACCCTCCGGTAAATAGCTAAATTCAAGCCCGTGTATATTCACATACAAGGAAGTCACAGGGATGTACAACGGGACATCTCTTGCCTGGAAGGAGTGTTTTTCAACCTGTTTCCAGGATAAGAGATGGAACGGCAGAACTGTGAACAAGATACTCTGCAATATAGGGAAAACGTACTGGATTGGAAAGGAAATAGAATCACATGAAGCCAAAGAATTCAAGCCTGGCCCCTCGTTCGTCACGTCGTTCAGTTCTGAAAGGTACCCTCGTTGGGGCAACAGGATTGGGTGCTGCAGGAGGACTTGCCGCCGTAGGTGTTTACTTCAGTCAAAAGAGTAACAGTGGTTTGACTCACGCTGCCAGTGCAGATTTAGGGAATGGTGTCAATGGGTCAACTCAGAGAAACTTAACCACGAATACCACAACCATGAATACCGCAGCTGCAAATGCCACAATCGCGAGCATCCTCAACATCGCCATCACAGCCGAGGAACTGGCCGTCGTATTCTATACTCATGTTCTCCAGAACGCCGATCGACTGGGCTTTAGCGATGCCGGTTTCCTCGATATTAAAGCAGCATTGATTGAAGAGCAAATTCACCAGCAATTTCTGGCAAAGCAGGGCGCAAAGGCTCTAACACATAAGTTTAGTTTCCCCTATGGAAATGATACATTCAGGCGCTTTGAGTTGTTCATCAAGGTACAGCAAGAACTGGAAGCATTATTTGTTGCTGCCTATATTGCCGCTGGTAAGCAGTTCGCGATGTTGGGACGACCAGACCTCGTGCAGGTTGCAGCCCAGATCGGTGGGGTAGAAGCTGAGCACCGCGCGATTGGCCGTGCAATTGGTGGTATGCGACCTGCGAACAACCGTGTCTTTGAGACTCTGCTTGTAAATACAGTGGCTGACGCACCCGGCATTCTCAAGAAAAATGGATTTCTCAATCCACGCGATGGAAACTTCTTTGAATTCAGGTCTGTTTCCACAAACATGAATGGGATGTCTATGTCTGGTCGCTGGTGGTCAGATAAAGACTGGGACTAGGAACTTTAAGGCTGCAGGAAGGAAATTTGCTGAAGCATTTAGCAGAAAGTTTTCTTTTCTACAAAGCAGCTATTAAAGATTAACAGAAAAGCAGCGGCGGTCAATGTAAAGGTGCCATGACATAAAGGGCTGAAGTGGTGAGTGGGATGGATACACCGTTTACAGATCTGCCGCGCTTTATTTTATTAACTGTTATAGTGACCCTGGCGTCTCCCCATGAGATATACTGAGGTAGATGACTACAAAATTTCATCCTATGCTCAAGGTAAAGGATACTCTTGTATGGCGTACTACCTCATTATAGAGTGCTTGCTCCCTGTTCATAAGAGAAGGATCGATGAATGACGCAAGCGGAACAGATTGTAACAATTCCTTCTGGAAGTTCCACCTTTGATGGCTACCTGGTACAGCCGGAGGGTGATGGCCCATTTCCTGCCGTGGTTGTCATCCACGAGATAGTTGGACTCAACGATAACATTAAAGATATTGCACGCCGCTTCACATCTGAAGGATATATCGCGCTGGCGGTCGATCTCTTTGCTGGCCGCAACCGGGCAGTCTGCATGTTTCGCTTTATGAGCCAGATGATGCTGAAGCCGCTCAATAACACGAGCATTGAGAATCTCAAAGATGCCTTGACCTTTCTCACCGAGCAACCTGGGGTAGATGCAGAACGCCTGGGAGCGATTGGATTTTGCATGGGCGGCGGTTTTTCTATTGCCTGGGCCTGTAGCGATAATCGACTGAAAGCCATTGCGCCGTATTATGCAGCAAACCCACGCCCACTTGAAGCGGTTGCCCGTATCTGTCCCGTCATTGGTTCGTATCCCGACAAGGATTTTACGACGCGTGCAGGCCAGAAACTGGATATCGAACTGGACCGCTATGCAATCCCCCATGATATCAAGATTTATCCCAATACGCGCCACTCCTTTTTCAATGACCAGGGAGGTAGCTATGCTGAAGGTGCCTCTCGCGATTCGTGGCATCGCGTCCTGAACTTTTTTCAAGAGCATGTCAATACGCCCGTTGTACCAACAAAAGAATAAATATACTGGATAAGGAGATAGGTATGGCAGAAGCTGAAGCTACCATGCAAGGAAAAGTCTGTCTGATTACAGGTGCAACTTCAGGTATTGGCAAAGCAACGGCACTGGGATTAGCGCGAGCAGGAGCGAATGTCGTACTGATAGCTCGCAACGCTGAGCAAGGAGAAACAATACGAGATGAGATCAGGCAGCGTAGCGGGAACGAGGCTATTGAGCTATTCATCGCAGACCTCTCTTCACAGGCAGCAATCCGTCAACTTGCCAGCAATTTTTTAGCTCACCATCAGACGCTGCATGTACTGATCAACAATGCAGGCGTGATGATAGGACACCGCACAACGACGGTCGATGACATCGAAACAATGTTGGCCGTCAATTATCTCGCTCCATTCTTGCTCACCAATCTACTACTGGATACCATCAAGACCAGCGCTCCTGCTCGTATCATCAATGTTGCATCGGTACCTGCAAATATACAGATCAGACTTGATGATTTGCAGGCGACCAGGAAATACAGCGGTTTTAGACAATATCAGCACACAAAGTTAGCGCTTGTCTTATTCACCTATGAGTTAGCACGCCGCTTGCAGGGAACAGGAGTTACCGTCAACTGTCTGCATCCTGGTACCGTCAGCACAAATATTCTGCGCAACCCGCCGCCTCTCATCGGCATCCTTGCAAAGGTACCTCTCGCTCGCCTATTTTTTATCAGTCCAGAGAAAGGTGCAGAGACTTCGCTCTATCTTGCTACCGCGCCCGAAGTGGAGCAGGTCACAGGAAAATATTTCATCAAGAAGAGGGAAGCGCGGTCCGCAAAAGCATCCTACGATGAGCAAGTGGCGCAGAGACTATGGCAGATCAGTGAGGAGATGACACAATTATCTGACCGGACAATCACTTACAACAGATAAGAGATGAGAATTGAGAAGGTGGATGCTATATTTGCAATAACCGATACCACCTTCTCAATTCGGGTCATCCCTATATGATATGCATTATGACAACGCTTCGAGCAACTCGCGTAGGAATAGCTCGGCATCGGTGACCAGTCCTGCGGCCTGGAAGCTGCCACGGTCGGCCAGTTTGGTGACGACTGCTGGATTGATATCGACAACAACGGTGCGCACCCAGGAGGGCAGAAGGTTACCAGTAGCAATGGCATGCAGCATCGAGGCAATCATCAAGGCCATTTCGACGCCCTGCACCTCGTCGCGCATACGGTGCTGGGCCTCTTGCATATCGGTGATCACCCCGGGCATGGGGCCATCGTCGCGGATAGAGCCAGCCAGAACGAGCGGGATATTACGTTTGAGGGCTTCATAGGTGATACCGTCGCGTAGCAGTCCTGTCTCAACAGCTTTCTCTAGAGAGCCGACACCACGGATAGCATTGATAGCTCGTAGGTGATTGCGATGTCCACCCTCGACCTGTTCGCCGCTACGCAGATCAACACCAAGCGAAGTGCCGAAGAGGGCGGACTCAACATCGTGCGTCACAATCGCGTTCCCGCCGAAGATGACCTGGACATAGCCACGTCGCAGTAACTCTGCTACATAACGACCTGCACCAGTATGAATAACGGCAGGGCCAAGAACAAAGAGGATTTTTCCATTGCGTGCGCGTGTCTCGCGCATCTGGTTGGCAATCTCATGAATTGCCAGCACCTTGACCTTTTCTGAAGAGACATTGCTCTGCATGAACGCAAACGCCTCGCGATTACGATCACGCTCAAAGGGCTGCACCCGAATACCATCATGCCCAACCACGACATTATCGCCCACCTGTACATCATGCATCGGTCGGCAATATGCACGTCCCTTCTCCTGCTCAATCACCACGGCAACGTCCATCTCGATATTTTCAACCTCGATCCAGCGCCCATTGACACGCACCTGTGTAGGTAGATTGGTCGTCGAGTAGAACTTTTCGGGCAATACTCCATTCTGCTCAACAACGGCGGTCTGCGCATTCTGACCCTGGGCGAGAACGGCACCGATCTGTTGCAACTCGGTCAGAATTAGTTCAAGCACCTCGCTATCGGGGGCCAGGATTTTGAGGCGCACATAGCTCGACTCTGTCTTGTGCCTGCCGACACGCATCTCCTCAACTTCAAAGTTGCCGCCACGATCCATGATAATATCCCATGCACGTGGCAAGGTCCAGGAGTCAATAATGTGACCGGTTAATTCAACGACTTCATGTACTGTAGCACTCATTTTCTCTGCTCTCACTTTACATCTGGAAGATATGTTATTCCTCGTCCGCTACGATACATACCAGGGGGGACGGAGACATAAATACTCTGACGTGGATACTGCTCTGGTATTATAATACCTGTTAGTGTATGCCCCAGGGATGGGGAATGTCAATTGATGGGCAAGTTCGAGATAAGCATCATATTTTTGCACAGATGCATAGGGGCGTGAACGATCCAGCAACCATCAACTATTATATGTCGTCCAATAAATCTTTGGCTCTGCGTAACCTGTATTTTAAAGCCGGCACCTGGATACCTACCTCATGTGCAATAATCTCAAACGGTTTTCCGTCAAGAAGACCCTTCACCGCTTCCGCTATCTTCTGCGGCAACTGTTCAACAACTTGTTTAAGCTCCTCCCGCAATTCTTTTTCTTCGTATACCTCCTCCGGTAAGGGTGCATTGTCCGGGACGTTTTGCAGTGAAATATCGTCAGTTTCTATCTTTATATTGCTGACCCGTCTCTTATGTCTGTGCTTATCGTAAACGATATTCCGCGCAGTAGTATAGAGATATGCCACCAATTTCTCACGCTTAATCGGTTTGCTGAAGCTATCCATGTGATCGTAGACACGCAGATAAGCTTCCTGAATGATATCATCGGGGCTATCCAGAACTCCCATAGTGATAAGATAATGGCGCAAGCGTGCTCTCTCCGTATCGTAAAGCCAGGTAAAGAGCTTGTCTTTGTCAAACTTCTCTGACATTATGTGTTCCTTCCCTCAAAGAATGCATCACAGCTATGAGGCACGAGATGAACATGCCGCAGTTTATTTTATGCCCCAGAAGATCAAAGGATAGGCAACTCCACAAAAGGACTCCTGAGCAATATCAACGAGTAAAGCAGAATAAGTATCTTCAAGCTCCTGGAGTGTGACCAATCTTCTCTCAAGAAGTTGTTGCCGCACTTTCTCAAAACGAACCTCGATAATATGCCGATAGTCCTTCTGAAACAGTGTACCATAGGAAAGGTCGAGCGCATAGGATTTCATGTATGTACGCTGGTAGCCAGCCTCAGAAAACAGCTTTCCAGGCATCGGGGTAAAACCAAATGTATATCCATCACGAGAGAAGCCATACCCCCTCTGATACAACAACTGAGAATAGAGATAGTGGTACCTCTCAAAGGCGTAACTGTTGGTATGCGCTATTCTATCAGATCCTACGAGTCGCACTATGCCACCAGGTCGCGTAATACGATAGCATTCTTGCAACAAGGCATTCCAGTTCCGACGCGGAATATATTCGACGGCCGCCCACAAATTCACAAGATCGAAGCGCTGGTCTGAAAATTGCAATGGCTGCAATGCATCCATCTTAAGGAATGTAATGTTTTCCAATGCACATCTCTGAGCCTCGCTTTCAGCACTCGCAATCATCATTTCGCTAATGTCGATGCCTACAACCTTTGTATCAGGATAACTCTTTGCCACATCCACTGCCCACGCGCCGGGGCCGCAACCGATATCAAGAATGTGAACAATACCATCAAGATGAGATCGTTCAGGAAAAATTCCTCCCATTGCTCTCTTAAAAAAGGCTTTTCTTTCCAACAAGCGTGCTACCTCTGAGGCATTTTCAGCCTCAAAGATGTAGCTATTCTCGGACTGCTTCGCTTCTGTCATACATCCCCCATTGATCTCAGTC
The DNA here is from genome assembly GCA_963731415.1 of uncultured Chloroflexia bacterium. Taxonomy (GTDB): domain Bacteria; phylum Chloroflexota; class Ktedonobacteria; order Ktedonobacterales; family Ktedonobacteraceae; genus JACDAE01. The sequence continues at coordinate 199,908 of CAVSVN010000001.1, read as the reverse complement.
TTGCTGGTCACTCCTTCCCTGTATCCTCTCCTCTCTAGTATGACGTTCGTCATCGCCTGCTGTCAAATTCTTTAACTCTAAAATAGCCGCCTGTTTGATATGCATCTTCTTATCGCGTTGAGCAATCAAAATCAGCCGGGGCGCAGCGTCCAGACCCTTCAATTGTACCAGAGCATGCATTGCAGCAATACGTACAGAGTCGTCTTCGTCATCCAATGTAAGGTTAACTGCATTCAGATAGACAGGCTCACCTGACGCGCCCATTGCCCGAATTGCTGCAGCTCGTACACTCCAATGTTCTTCTTTGCGCATTGCAACGGCAACCAGTGCACTGATCGGCATTTTCCCTCGTATACCACTTAACGCTCTGGCAGCGGCGGCTCGCACATCTTTCTCCTCATCGCGCAAGGCAATTTGCAGCGCCTCCGCAACATCAGGTGCTGCAATCCTGCCAAGTGCTTTGATCGCTGCAATGCGAGCATATGCATCGGCATCACGCCATGTCATGAGAATGAGATTGATACGGGCATGCATCTGTTCTTTCGAGGAAAGCTTGTCGTAGAGGGCAGCTATCATGTGGGCAGCGTCTATTCTCTTCTTGACCTCTATATGGCTTAATGAAACAATCAACCTCTCAATATCCTCCACTGATGCATTCGGGATCCTCACTCCCGATTCCCAACTGCGCAAATAACTTCGCACGTGCGTCTGGAAAATCTGCATCATCAGTGGATCGGGCGATGTTGCTGTTACCTGGTGGCGGCTTGGTTTCTAGCCCACTCGATGGTAACGAACGACGTGAAACATCCTGGCTATAACGACCAGTTAAAAGATCAGACATCTCCATAGGCTGTGGTGCATCTGGCTGTTTGCTCCATGCTAATGATGAATGCCTGACCGCGACGACTACTGCGTTAATACGCCGCAGAAACTCTGCTAGAGACTTTATACAATGCTGAGTTTGAGGGATTTCAGCAAGGACTCTTTCTTCTGGGCTATCCTGCATATGTTGTGCTATCGGTTTCATTTTTTGCATGATATCTTAATCTTTCGCGGCCTTTGCTCTCTTTAAACGTTTCACAAGCAAGAAGATAAAGTAATCGGTATACCGCCATTGTAATAACGTTTTATTACAAATAAATGAAAATTATGCTTTTCTTCCTACTCCCGAAGCCCTGAGTGCATACAGGAAGGTATACTCCTCATAAGTATAAGAACTGACTACCCTTGCTGAACTTACAGATTCCATGCAATGAAACACAAAAAATGGTCGCCTCGTCCCCTAAATCCCATTTTATATTCCCGACGGTTTTTTTCCCCAGGCAGTAAGTACATACCCTATTGCACGAAAATCCTCTTTGCTTATCTGTTCTAGTATCTGCAAATAAAGATTGTGAATTTCTCCTCTCTACAAACTCCCGCCTGGGTCAGCAAAGGATGGGCTGCCTCAAAAACAATCTCTATGTTTTGTCTATGACTTGAATACAAAGGCATTCCATAGGAGAAATCGAAAAAGTAGGACTTCATACCGATATCTTCTGTATAGCCCGCCTGCTTCAATAACCAGCTCAACATTGGTGTAATACCAAGTGTGGACCCATCGGGAGAGAAGCCATACCCGAAGTGTTGCATTGCCTGCGTTCCCAGGCGATGATGTTCTTCGTAAGCAGGACTGTTGGTCAACCCCATACTATCACTTTCAGTCAGGCGGAGATATTCCATGGCTCTTCGTTATACGATAACATTCCTTCAAGAGTTTCGGCCAGTGATCTTTAAGGACATATCCTACCGCGTACCGAATATTTATCAGGTCAAATGTAGCATCGGGAAAGCTCAGGGCCTCCAACACATCCATCTCCTTAAACTCAATATTTTTGAGGCCGTGCAGCTTTTTCTCCTCCTGTGCATGAGCAATCATGGTTTTACTATTATCAATACCTGTTACGTACATGTGCTCATAGTTTTTCCCCATATCCAGCACCCATCCTCCTGGGCCACAGCCAATATCAAGCACATTCAACATCTTTTGCAAATTCTCTTCCTTCTGCTCAGGAATAAGTCCTCCCATGGCTTCATTCATCTGCCTGTCCTGTAATAACAGGCGAGCCTTTTCCACCGCGCTTTCCTGATCGAATACATATCCATGTCCATACTGAGATGAGTGCTCTGGCGTCGTCATAAAAATCTCCCTCTGAATACTCTCTCATGCCTCTCTAAAAACATATCCTCTTCCTGACTATACCTTACATTCGCATTTTCTTCATCTCTTTTTTGATATTTAATTCGCTTATATAATATTTTATTATATTTTTCCATAAAAAGTAAAAGTATATGCTATACCACAAAATGTCTCATCTTCCATATCCTTTATCACATCCTCGTAGACTATTTCAAGTTCTTCTTGCATTGCAATGCCCATTTCAATGATTCGAGACTGCAACGCATGAAAAGTGATCTCCATATTTTGCAACTGAACAGGAGTAAAATTTCGTTCCATACGAAAAATCAAGCACATGGGATCTCATCTGTATATCACTGTATCCCGCGCCTTGCAGCAACTTCCCAAGCATTGGACTCATGCCAACGGTATAGGTGTCAGCTGCAAAGCCATACTCCATTCTGGCAATTAACTGGGTAAGATAGTGCGTATATCTTTCAAATGCAGCACTGTTGGTTAACCCTACACGATCAGTCTCGGTCACACGCAAAACTCCCGCCTACCTGCGTGATGCGTGCACATTCTTTGAGCAGCAACGGCCATTCGTTCCTTGATATATATCCTGTTGCATGACGAATATTTACTAGCGAAAAAGATTGATCGGGAAATTCTAGCCTTCTTCGCACATCCATTTTTTAAAATGAATATTCTTCAGTTTATGCAGTTTCTTTTGCCCGTTTGCATAGATAAGCATTACATCGCTGATGTCGATACCTGTAATCTCTTTCTTTGGGTAACTACGTGCAACATCCAGCGCCCATCCACCAGGACCACATCCGATGTCCAGAATGCAATCAATTCCATCTAGATCTTTCCGCTCAGGAAAAAGTCCACCCATCATTTCGTTGATCAAACGGTCCTGCAACATTAAGCGTGCCATCTCCGTCGCACTTTCAGGATTAAGCACATACCCATTCTCTGGTATAGGTGATTGCTCTGGCGTTTTCATAGCAGATATTCCTTTTACCTATTTATTCAGTACGTGATAATTAATATACCAGTTACAAGTAAGATATTTTTCATCAAGTAGTATATATTTGCACTATTTTAGAGATGACGAACCGACTGTCTTCCTCCCAATTGGACAGATGGCCTGGAACGTACATACACGACATTTAGTGGCTCGTTGGCGTAACAACGAGGGGGGTTGTATTTCGCTGCAACGCTCCATCTCAACAAGGAGGCGAATAATCTTTTTACGGAGTGCAGGGGTGTATTCAACCGTAAATTCACGGTCGGCGTAGCGCAAAATACCATGCGTGGGTGGTAGTTCAAAGTAATCTTCCAGAATTAGGCAGTACGCACCCACCTGGACGATGTGATTGCTATATGGAGCAGTCGCATCCTCTACATTCAGCTTCAATTCGATGGGAACCGGGCGGCCATCAGGCAACTGAACGACATAATCCGGCTTGCCCGTCAGAGGATATTGACTGGAGGAAAGCGCCTCACCCTGCCCATCCGCATCTTCATACACCAGTTCTCCCATCGGCAGGCCCAGCGCCCGGTGCCGCTCTCGCAACAGGCGATTACGCTGCGAACGCCGTTCGTTCCACAGTAACAGGAGAATGGCAAGCGCAAGAACCAGCAAGCCCAATCCAACAGGAAACAAGATGTTGCTTATCATAAACCCGTTATTCCTCTGTAGGGGTACGGTTCACAACAATCTGTTCAAATACCAAGAACGCTTCTCTCTAACGTAGGGGCGTGAGCTTGCCTCCACCCGGTACAGGGAACGCAAATCGTGCAGGAACCGGGCGGAGGCAAGCTCACGCCCCTACGTTAGTTCCCATGCTTCGATTTATTTGAACAATCTTGCGATTTACAAGCCCGCCCCCTTCACCAACCTACGCAATTAGTGCAAAACCAGCGTCAATAATACAGATGCCACAATCAACAGTAGTGCCAATAGCAACGCAATAAGGGCAATTCGTCCTATGATACGTGCGCTATCTTCATTTCTTACGAAGCTAACACGCTCCTCTTCGATCTCGGCCACCTCGTCGGCATGCTCCTGGTGCTGTTGGATGCCTTGCTCGAAGGCTCCACGACGTAGGAGCAATTGTTCCCCTACCTGATATTCTGGTAAACCGGGTGCCTGCGGGCCGTGCTCCTCTTCCAGTTCCACCAGGCGAGCAAATATTTCTTCCGTATTGGCCTGAGCCAGCGGCTCAAATTGTTCATGCCACCAGGTAAGGGGACAATACTCGAACTCGGCTACCTCGCTGGCTGTAAAGATACGCTGCGATTGATATTGTAGTTGTCCTCGTTGTTGCATCTCATTAATTACCGTAGAAATCTGTTTTGTTGTAAGAACACGTAAGTGCGCTATACATAGGTATCGTGAATACGGCTATTAAGCTGGAGTTTGTACACCAGCCAGGCCTAGAGTATCGGCCACGCTTGACATGGCCTGGATAACGAAGGCGATATGCTCATCAAGATCGACGCCCAGTCCTGCTGCACCATTTACGAGATCTTCACGATTCACACCTGCCGCAAAACCTTTGCTCTTCATCTTTTTACGTACAGAAGAAACTTCCAGACCATAGATACTTTTATTGGGGCGTACCAGAGCGGTAGCCGTGATCATGCCGGTCACTTCGTCACAGGCATAAAGTCCTTTGGAAAGCAGATCGTTGCGTGGATGAGTAGCCAGATTGAGATCATTGTGCGCCAGAATTGCGTAGATGATACGCTCATCGTAACCACCCTCCTGTAACCAGCGGGCGGCAACCAGGGTATGATCGTGCAGATCGGGATATTCCTCGTAGTCACAATCATGCAACAGTCCAGTCATAGCCCATAATTCCTCATCCTCACCATATTTACGCGCATAGAAGCGCAGCGCTACCTCAACTGAAAGCATATGTTTCTGCAAATTCTCATTTTTTACATGATCGGTCATCAACCGATACGCATCTTCTCGACCAGGCATACCTTCCCGTATCTCCATTCCAGAATACATCTAGCGAAACTATTTTCATTGTGCCAGTATAACACATCCTGGTGCCAGGAATCACCTTCCCATAGTGCCTTTGGTGCTAATATGGTCATCCAGAAAGCGGTATGGTGTCAGATGCTTTCCCTCATGACTGCGTCTCCTATTGATGAATGCTATCCTCCCTTTCCGATGGCCTCAGCCGAAGAAATGATTGTGTTCAAGTTGCAGCGGTATTTTCACGATGAACAGTCACGAATTGATGGGATGAATGATGATGCCGAATGGAATGATATTCTGGGGATGCTCAAAGTTCAGGGGACAAACCTCGATCTCATATTGCTTGAATCCTGGGTCACAGCACTTCATCTGAGGCTTTTAAGCACGTCATTTGTTGTCACAATGGTTGCAAATTCCTGATGAAGGTTGGTGAGTGTTATTGCCTGAATCTCTTCTGCTGTATGGAGAACGCCGTCAGGTCCCGTTCGATCAAAGGTCGCGGTCGCATCAGAGACAAAGTACGCGTCAAAACCGAGATTGCCAGCCATCCGCGTCGTCGTTTCGACACAGTGGTTCGTAGTAAGTCCTGTCATGATAAGCGTCGTGATACCATCTCGCCTAAGACGCTCTTCTAAATCGGTCCCAATGAATGCACTGTTCACCTGCTTTTGCAGCACTGGTTCTTCGCCTTGAGGACACACGAGATCTTTGATCGCATTTCCTGGAGCACTTGTATGGAGCACAGCATATGGATTGCGAGAACAATGCTGAATATGAATAATGGGTCGTTCCGTTTGCCGCCATGCAGTTAATAAGGACGCTATGTTCGTCTCGGCATCAGGATTGTTGCGACGGCCCCACACAGGGTCATCAAAGCCCTTTTGCACATCAATGAGAATAAGAGCTGCATTTCGAGGGATTGAGTTCATAACGCTTTTCCTTGAGACGCTTTCGCTTCGTGAGGGATGTTCCTCATGCAATAGAGAGATGCTAAAGTAGTGTATCCTATATATACAGTATGCGAAAAGAGATATGGACGCAAGGTCCACTTTCTGCTTCATCACCATGCCACGAATGGTTTGGCTTCACATAGAGGCAAAGAGAAGATGGCGAAACAAAGAGCTGTTGTTACACTTCTCAAAGTAGAGGAGGCAATAGCATTACAGGTTCCTCCATTGGCTCTTGTGTCACGACACACTCTTAGGTATGCTCAAGGTAATGAAAAGGTGTGCATACCACTAAAGAAAAGAAAGGGTTGACTGAATAGCCTTAAGCACCTCATCAGGGGCCTCGAACGGGACAAAATGACCAACGCCAGGAAGGTAAGACAAAGAAAGCTGGGTAAAATACTCTGGGAGTCGATCAGACCATTCCCAACGACTCACTGGATCGGCTTGTCCCCACAGCACTGTTGTTGGCTGCGGAATCTGAACTGTTTCAGGTACAATAGCGGCTTCTTGCAATCGTCTCGCAGCTCTAGCTCGATAGTACAAAATACTGGCTCGCATCGCGCCAGGACGCGCATACATTTCGACAATCGTCTCAAACTCACGGGCATCGAAGGCCTCTTGACGCCCGAGCCAATGCGTGTAGAAGTGACGAAGATACAAACGGAGAGTCTCCTTATCATGCCCGATGAGTTGATCAGACCACGGCAAATTGTGAAAGTGTTGATACCATAGTTCAGCTTGAACGCTTGGCTCAAAGCGTCTCATCCCCACTCCTCCATAGGGGGGATTCAATAAGACAAGGGCCTTTATCGTCTCAGGAGCTAGCCGGGCCAGTACTTGTGCGACAGTCGCGCCAAAATCATGAGCAACCACGACCACGTTTTGAACGTTGAGATGGTCCAGTAATGCAAGGATATCTTGTGCAAAAATGGTAGGTGTATATGCCTCTAGCGGAGGAAGGTCAGGTTTCTCGGACTCGCCAAATCCTCGGAAATCTGGAGCAATGACATCTGCCTCTTGTGCAAGATGAGGAAGAACACGTCGCCAGTCGTACCAAAAGCCGGGCCAGCCATGTAAGAGGACGACAGAGGGTCCCTGACCCGCTCGAATGTAATGAAGTTGAACGCCATTTGCTCCAGGGCCAAAAGCATGCTTCAAGTGCGCTCCTTCAAGGGAAATGGGATGATCATAGCTTTCTTCCATCCGAGCCTCCTTACATGACTATCTTGCTTGTTCAAAGTATAGAGAGGGTGATAGAGCTTGTCAATCTTGGTTGACAAATTACGCAGGAATATCTATCTCGATGCGTTTACTTAGGAATATTATCAGACCTGTATTTCATCCTGGCAAACGGCTATCTCATTACTTGCTTCATGGACAGATGCTTTCTCACAAAGAAGGGTAAGCCACTTCAAGTGGTTCTTTATTTTTGTACGTGGTGGCTATTTTCTGCTCATTCGTTGTACTGTACTATCTCTCTTGTCTTGCATAGACGTAGAACTCTTGAATAGCCAGGCGTGTTACTATCCACTATAAGCAGGAAGGATTTTCTATGAAGCAACCATCTGGAGCACACGAGTTTGATTTCTATCTCCACACATGGACGGTTCTTAATCGACGGAAGAAAATGCATTCACTCGTTGATACCCCACAAGAGAACCAGGATGCTGTGTGGGAAGAATTTCCAGGGATTGCTGGGATGGGGACCAAACATCTCGATGGTCGGGTCAGGATCGATCACTACGAGAGTACGTTTCCGAACGGACAACATGTGAAAGGACTCAATATTCGTACCTTTGATGATGCAAGCAACACATGGTCACTGGTATGGCTGGACAATCGCAATCCAGCAGACTTTACCCCTCTCGTTGGATCATTCGAGCAAGGGATTGGGACCTTCTATCAAGTGCTTACTCCACCTGATGGCAGACCCTTTCATGTGCGTTTTCTCACGTACAATCGTACCGCTGAGACAGCACACTGGGAGCAAGCCTTCTCCTTTGATACAGGGAGCACTTGGGAAACCAATTGGACCATGGATTTCACTAGACAAGCCGAACCAACACGTTGAACGATATGAAAAATGGAGATGAAGAGTTGAAACAGTCACTTCCTTGGAAAATGGCAGAAGCGGTGTTGCTTGCGGTAGCTTGAATCCAACATTTAAAGGAAAGTTATGAACACACTTCTAGACACCCTATTCCACTTGACTAAAGAGATCCGCTATGTTTCTGTCTACTCAGCAGGTCAGTTGTTCATACGACAGCGACCAGATATCCTCCATGCCTCCGCATCGGACTCTGACCGATATGAAGAACTCCTCGTCAATCCCACGCTTCTGACACTCACGCGGCAACGAGGCGAGATCGACTGCGGAGGATTGATGTACATAATCATTCGCTATGGGTTCTTTTTTCAACTCGTCATCCCTCTCAAAGAAGGTCACATTTCGATTGCATTCGAGCCACAGGCTGATCCTATGAACTATGTAGAGCAAGTTACCCACCTCTTACATGATCGTGCTCTGCTAGCTAGCGGTTGATCGCATACAGGTAGACAGGCAAGCCGTGATTATAGAGAACGACAAATGGTGAGATAGGTATTTCCTTGCAGAGTGAGTATTCCTAACAATGGAAACTACAGTACTGATGAAAGAGAGCAATATTGCAATGAACAACAAAAAGAGGAAAGAAAAAGGAAAGCTCCATTGAATTGTTTATCCAATAGAAAGAGGCGGAAATACATGCTTGCATATGTTTTTTGGCATTGGCGTGAAGCGCAGATAGAACCTCATATCTATCAGGAACACCTGATCCGTTTCCATGAGACGCTCTCTGCACACAAGCCACACGGATTTCTTTCTTCAAGAGTATTGTTATTGGAGCAGGCTCCCTGGATAGGGAGAAACGAGAAAACGTATGAGGACTGGTATATCGTAGAAAACTCAGGTGCCCTTGACCTACTCAACGAAGATGCCGTGAGCGGGTTCCGCAAGGAACCACATCATCAGGTTGCACAGCGGGCTGCTGGGGGGATGGGTGGTTTGTATCGGCACCATACTGGTGACTTGAATTCTACTGCACCTCATGTAACCTACTGGTTTGCGAAACCTTCAGGGATGACATACGATACGTTGTATGAAACACTTGAACCGACAATTCAACAAACGGGTGGAAGTCTTTGGCAACGACACATGGTGCTCAGCCCTGCTCCAGAATTTTGTTGGAAAGATCCTCATGACCTCCAATTACCTGACGCAATTTCCTCGTTGACCGTATCAGTGACGCCGCTATGGACGGGACAGGAGCGAGTATGAAGACAATTTTGTGAAGTGATCGTTTCAGCGATGGATGAAGGTACTGAAACGCTGCTGATGCTGTAGAAACAGAAAGGCATTTTGCTCTCTCTTTAACAAAGTGCTACGGGAGGAAACGTATGACACAGATTACGCATAGATTTATTGAAACGAACGGCATTCACATGCATATCGCTGAACAGGGTACAGGTCCGCTGGTTCTGCTGCTTCACGGTTTTCCAGAGATATGGTACTCCTGGCGGCACCAATTTGCAACATTAGCTGATGCTGGATACCATGTCGTCGCACCTGACCTACGCGGCTATGGCGAAACCGACCGACCTGCTGAGAGTGAGCACTACACACAGCTACACCTTGTGGGAGATGTGATAGGTCTCATGGATGTGCTCGGCGAGGAAACAGCGGTCATGGCAGGACATGATTGGGGCTCTACACTCAGTTGGAACTCGGCACTCCTACGACCCGACCGGGTGCGCGGCGTGATTGCACTCAGTGTACCCTACTACCCTCGCGGCCCAGTAAGCAGGCTGACAGCAGCACGGTCGGCGTTAGGCGAGGGCTTCTATATGAACTACTTCCAGAAGCCTGGAGCCGCAGAGACGGAGTTTGAACGTGACATTCGTACGACCATACGGAAATTCCTCTACGCGTTTTCGGGGAATGTACAACAGAGAGCAGAGAGAGTGCTTGTAGTCCCGGAGGGGCAAGGTATGCTCGACCGCATTCCTGATCCAGAGGTTTTTCCCGCGTGGTTGACAGAGGCTGATATTACCTATTACACGACAACGCTCGAACGGACAGGATTCACAGGCGGCTTCAACTGGTACCGAATGATTGAGAAGAGCTGGGAGCTTATGGCACCCTGGCACAACGCCATCATCATACCACCAGTGCTGTTTATTGCAGGTGCTCGTGATCCCGTGGTGCTTCTTCCTAGTGGGCAACAGCAACTTACCAACATGCAGAGGTTCGTCCCGAACCTGAAGGCAGCAGTTCTGCTACCAAATAGCGGACATTGGATTCAACAAGAGCGTGCGGCTGAAGTCAGTGCAGCAATGATCGAGTTCTTGCAAAACCTCTAACCACAGGAGAAGGGTTTCTCTCGGTGTGGCTTCCAGTGCTTTCAGATTGGATATTTCATCGCGGGTCGGCACTTTGTCTTTCCTCAAGAATAGGAAGGCTTTTCAGAGGTTAGAACATCATACGAAAAGAAGTGAGTATTGCGGTGCCAGCAGTACGCGTCAAACAATGGCACGATGAGGGGAATATGTCGTGTCTCGGCTTGAATAATCTGGATTGTGATGTTTCGTTGCATTATTTCTTCCTTGAGCAATAGAAATGTGAAAAGTGAATATACGTCGTCTGCTTGTGCTCGCGCGTCTTAGGAGGTATACTTCCAGAAGAGTGGCATTTCCAAAAGTGCCACATCCTGTACATCTAAAGAAGCCACTTGTGAGACCATCATGACAATACTACACGACGCATATGAACTTGGTTTTCCACTAAATTTCTTGATCGCACCAGCCGTTCACCGTTACATATGCAACTGTGTGAGCAACTCCGGCAAGCACTTCTCGACGGTCGTCTTGTTTCGGGAACGCGGCTCCCATCCACTCGAGCATTGGCACAGACACTTGGGGTATCACGTACCGTGACTAGTTCAGCTTACGACGAGCTGTTTGCTGAAGGGTACCTGGAAAGTCGTCGTGGCTCAGGGACATATATCGGGCGTGATCTTCCTCCGCTTCCGTGCCGCCTCCCATATTCCATACCAAGCACTCCTCCACGTTGGCTAAAACATGCATCAGCCGTCTCACCAAACGAGCCTGTTGCTCCACATGCCATCGTGTTTCGACTGGGAACACCTTCTCTCTCATCTCTTCTTCCTCGTATCTGGCGAGAAGCATGGAAACCTGTCACCCATCTCCAGCCGCCTAATGATTATGGACCTCTCAATGGCAATCTCGCACTTCGGGAGGCTCTCGCAACCTATCTCGGTCGCTCTCGTGGCATCGCGTGCACGGCTGCCGATATTGTGATTACCGCAGGGGCGACGCACGCACTTGACCTGGTTGCACGCGCTACACTCTCTCTTGGCGATGCGGTTGGGTTTGAGGAACCCGGCTATCCTGCCGCTCGACACGTTTTGCAAGCACGAGGTGGGTACCTTCTCCCTCTCCCTCTCGATGAGGATGGGACGCAGGTAGAGTTGCTACCAAGCGGACCGTTAGCACCCCTGCTCGTCTATACAACGCCATCGCATCAATATCCGCTTGCTGCCCGGCTCTCCGTCGCACGGCGCATGGCCTTGTTAACCTGGGCGGAGACGAATGATAGTCTCATCATAGAGGATGATTACGATAGTGAGTTTCGCTTTGATGCCTCTCCACTTCCAGCCCTAGCCAGTCTCGACAAGACCGGACGAGTGGCATATATCGGGACATTCTCAAAGGTGTTGACGCCTGCATTGCGGATAGGGTATCTGGTCGCACCTCCGCTTCTACGCAAGCAAGTGGAGCACCTCAAAGACATGACGAACGAACACCCCTCGTGGTCGGTTCAACAGATGCTTGCCGTCCTTATCGCAGATGGGCATATGGAACGCCATATTCGACGGATGCGCCACCAGTATGCTGAGAAACGCCGCACCCTCGCAAACATCCTTACGCCTCTGGCTCCTCTGGCTTCCCTACGGGGGCTTGAGGCAGGTCTACACGCCTACCTGGAATTGCGTTCTGATATCAACGCCTCGTACGTCGCACGTCTTGCACGTGAGCGCAATGTCATCATCACTACGCTTGATGCCTACTACATTGGCACACCAGACCGCTCTGGTCTCCTTCTCGGCTATGGAAGCCTTGACATCCCTGATATTATTCAGGGCGCAATGGTGCTGAGAGAGGTAATCGAATACGTGGCAGCACAGCATCCCGATTTCTAAAAAAGATGGCACCCAATCAGACTCATAAGGGCAACCTGCCCGTCATCAAAGGCAATGGCGGCCACGTTGACGATCTGGCCATCCTGTTCGATGGTTCCCACAAACCCGCCAGGATTGATGGGACGAACAGGAACAGTAGCCATGATCATGCCAGTCACTTCGTCACAGGCATAAAGTCCTTTGGAAAGCAGATCGTTGCGTGGATGAGTAGCCAGATTGAGATCATTGTGCGCCAGAATTGCGTAGATGATACGCTCATCGTAACCACCCTCCTGTAACCAGCGGGCGGCAACGAGGGTATGATCGTGCAGATCGGGATATTCCTCGTAATCACAATCATGCAACAGTCCAGTCATAGCCCATAATTCCTCATCCTCACCATATTTACGCGCATAGAAGCGCATCGCTGCCTCAACTGAAAGCATATGTTTCTGCAAATTCTCATTTTTTACATGATCGGTCATCAACCGATACGCATCTTCTCGACCAGGCATACCTTCCCGTATCTCCATTCCAGAATACATATTTTCATTGTGCCAATATAACACATCCTGGTGCCAGGAACCATTTTCCCATTATCTCCACTGCAGCCAGAGCAATCCATGATACAACTGAGTTTCCCAGACATTCCAGGTATGATATCCATCCTCCAGATCAAAGGTATAGTCCATATGAAGCGCCTTTAGTTCCAGGATAAATTGCTGGGTATCTATGTAGTAAGGTTGATCTTTTGTTGCCGCTCCTAGAAAGATGCGCAACTTCCAGGCTTCTGCATCGGTAGGCAAGACCAGGGCCGGGCTATTGGCTTGCATATAGGCTCTATTCTGCCCCCAGATGCTCCCTTCGGCGATGTAGTACCCTGCCAGCGAGATAACTGAACCAAAGATATCGGGATGATGAAGCGCAATATTCATCGCACCGAATCCTCCCATAGAGAAGCCGCCGATTGCCCGGTAGCCCGGCGTGGAGATTGTGCGATACTTCTGATCGATAAAATGCACCAGATCGAAAGCCACGAAGTTTTCCATGAGTTGCTCCTGATCAAAGCTGTTCCCCCACTCGCTAGTTTCCCCGCTCCGTCCATTCCCATCCAGAAAAATCATGATCAATTCAGAGATCTTTCCCTGCGCGATGAGCGTGTCAGCCGACTCTATCGCTCTGCCACCCCTGACCCAGTCGTACTCGCTACCTGGAGAGCCATGAAGCAGGTAGAGGATGGGATACCGTCGCTCTGGCGTTGCTGTATCCCTATAGGATGGAGGTAAGTAAACCAGGAACGAACGCCGTTGCCCATGCAACGACGGGCTGACCATGCTATCAGCGATCAAGATGCCATGTGCGGCAATAGCCGGGGAATTGTAGACCCCAACAGCGGGTGAATAAAATAATAGCTCGCCAATGCTGCTGCTCAATAAAATGATCCCCAGCAGCATGAAAAAACCGACCCAGACGGAGACAAGGCTCCACATACCGCGTTGACGCGCATTTTGTCCGGCAGTTGCCTGGTTCGCGACCCGATTGGAGATGAAACGTGTGCGCCAGATCAGGCGCGCCAGTTGCCAGATAGGATCGAGCAGCGTTTCACCCAGAGCACTCCCCATGGCTGCGCCCAGATAGGCACAAAACAAGCCACTGGCAAGGAGAACAAAAATAGTATGCACCAGCACACCCGCGTTGAGCACTTCAAGATGCCCACTGAGATCGTAGTGCGGCGACAGTTCCTGGTGAAAGAATGGCAACACGTAGCTGAAGCTATACGTGATGTCGGTTCCAATGGCAGTTCTTAAGCGTTGTCGGCTCACTAGAGCGCTGAGCAGGGCGGCACAGGTAATTAAAAGCAGCGCAGAGATCAAACTGGTAGTTAAGGGATCGAGACCTATAGCTATGATGGGTGTAATCAGGAATGTCATGATCGGAGAAAAAAAGAACACGGCTGCGAGCAATGAGAGAATCACTCCAATCAACCCACGCCAGAATGGCACACAGCGCAAGAGAAGCGATAACCGTTTCAAATCAGGAGTTCTTTGTGTATCCACCATAGAAAGTGTTTCCCTTCAATTTGTACCGGGAAGTCAGGCATTGGAGGTCAGCCCAGCAACTTGAATTTAGAGGAAAGCGAGGTCACCTGAGTCGGCTCAGGCGACCTCGCTTTTCAAAAATGCTTCAGGGTTTGAAAGGCTCTCCCAGGTGATCATAGAGAAAGAGCCATTTCATTTCCCAATTTACGTCCGGTCCACTTGCCCTATTATGATACAAAGTGACATTGTCTTGCCACTAGAACCCGCCAGTCATGGGCCCACAACTCGGCGCAGGCTGTACCTCGCAGCACATTTCGGTTCAGCGTGTATTTCCACTGCCCGACGTGACTGCAGCCCCAGTGAACGCTTCCGTTCAGGCGCTGAGCGCCATACCCATATGTGAAGCGCATCGACGGGTCGCCGATGCACCCGGCCGACCCGAAGTTCGCGCCATCCCAGCTGACATACAACCCTTTACCGCTGATCCAGTGCGCAGAGTTGGCCCGACGGAATGCCCACAGACTGACCACCTATGTTCACAGTGAACGCACCCCAGTACTGGATGCCATACGCGCTCGCATGGGTCGTTGTTGGCTGCGCCGCGAAGACAGAGGCCACCACGGCCACCATTAGCACCGCCACTATTAGCGTCTTCGTCAGAAAGCGCTTCCTCTGGAATCTCTTCTTCTCTGTTTCCATTCTTTCTTACTCCTTCAATGAACTAAAAGTTGTATCAGTAAAAAGTACCATTTTCAAGTCGTTTCCTTCTATCGAAGGCTTGCATCGCTCCGGTCGCACATTTTTGTTAAAATCTCTCTGAGGACTAATAAGCGGAATGCAGAACGTAAAAGCTTTTGAACTCTCCACCTGCCGGCACTTTACTAGCGATGGAAACGTTGTAACGGGCACTATTATCTGAGCAACGGGCTCAGGATTGACGATGCTTGAAACATATATGGGTTCCTTTCATCTTTCATAAACATGCGAACGGAACGTAGTGAGAAGTCTTCTTTTGCTCTGTTTTCCTCCTTCCCATCAACTCATTAAAGACTCATTTCGACCATTTTTCCTCATAACGATCTGAAAGTAGAGTTCCTCGGCAACAGAGTTGCGATAAGAGCGCACCTGTTCTGGTAACCGTTGAACGAAGAGATCTCCAACCTTTTCGTTCAAGCCAGAGCTTCCCGATCAGGTTTGCCTCTCGCTTGAAGATTACCGGAGAAAGGTCATTTCTAGAACCACAAATGCTCGTCTTTGAGTCGTCTTTGAGTCGTCTTTTGGGGTGTTTTATACCTGACTCTTCCTCAGGGATGTGTTAAAATAACGTACATCAGATCTTATACAGGTATTACTGCTGAATTATAGGTCAATGCTGGTATTTATTTTTACCGCTCTCCCTAAACCACTTTTCTACTCCATTGCGCTATAGACAGCAAATATGTTATTGTAAAGTTGACTTTGTTTCTGTTCTATGAGATCGAGAAAAGGAGCAACGGAGGCATCTTTGATGGAGGAACCGGGCTGTGCAATATAATATGCTGCTCAAGCAGGCACGCGAGGAACGCGGGTGGTCTCAAAAAGATGTCGCGGAGAAGATTGGCACCGATTCGAAGACAGTGAGTCGCTGGGAAAGGAGAGTTGCCTATCCTTCTCCATATTTTCGTCAGAAGCTCAGTGAGCTGTTCAAGAAAAGTCTACGTGAACTGGATCTGCTCAATTCGGGCGAAAGGGAGCTAGAAGAGAGTGATCCTCCCGTTTCAAAGCTTCCAGCACCCTCGAACAACCCTGCTGAGAAACCCTCAGACGAACATGTCGATGATATCGGTCAGCATACAGGGCAGCCTCTAGTAGCAACAGTGTCGTCCGCTCAACAAGTGCGTACTGCTGTTATGCAACTGCAGAACCGATCGCGAATGCTTGGCCGTCTGCGCCATGCTTATAGTGAATTGCTGGATTACTCGTTACAGCAAATCGTCCGAATCGAGTTGAGTCTTGCTGGGATGCCCAATGCGGTACAAAATGCTACCAATCGGCTGGTGCGCCTGTCGCAACAGGGTGCCCAAATTCTTCCGCCCGGCACTTCGATCCTTGAGGTCTACGAAGCGTCCGAGGGAGAATTGCTCATTCTGGGAGAACCTGGGGCAGGCAAATCCACATTACTGCTCCATCTTGCCCAGATGTTAGTGCAACTGGCAGAGCAAGAGGAAACACACCCCTTGCCGGTAATACTGCGCCTCTCGTCCTGGGCCGAAAAGAAGCCGGCATTGGAAGATTGGATGAGCGAACAATTGGCCCTGACCTACGATGTATCACAGAACCTCAGCACACAGTGGGTACGCAGCGAACAGATCCTACCACTGCTCGATGGGCTGGATGAGATGGATGCCGCATCTCGCTCAGCCTGTATTGCCGCCATCAATGCCTATCATCGTGAGCATCTGCTCGTTCCGCTCGTCATCTGTTCCCGACGGACAGAATATGAAAACGCCGCCAGCCAGCAGAAACTGGCACTCCAGCATGCTGTGCTCATCCAGCCGTTGACACTTGAACAGGTCTATACTGCTCTTGACCAGATCGGACAACCACTGGATGCCTTACGGCAGACTCTTGAGACCAATCTGGCATTACAGGAACTGACCACCACGCCTCTGAAGTTGAGTATCTTGACACTGACATATTTGAAAAACCCGGTGCCAACGCTCTCCCACGATATATCTACGCTGCAAGAGCAGATCTGGACCGATTATGTAGCACACATGGTCGGGCAGAAAGGAGATTTCAAGTGCTATTCGCTCCAACAGACCTGCTCGTGGCTGAACTGGCTGGCACGCAATCTACAGAAACACTACCAGACCGTGTTCTACCTGGAGCGTGTGCAATCAGACTGGCTGCCAGATAGCCTACAACAGCGTGCTTTCTGGCTGACTATGCGCCTGCCTATTCTCCTCCTTGGCATACTGGCAAGTTGCATCATTGGCATGTTTTTGCAAACGGTTGTTGATCTTACAACTGGCATTCAGGCAGCAATCATTGGCTGCGTGCTGGCGAGCTGCTTTAGCCAGGCGACCGGCATCGGCATAGAGGGGAGCATTCCTACCACAGATCAGAGGAGGCCGCGAGGACGCAACCTGCGCAGAGCGCTGATCAGCACTGGTATAGGGCTTGCTATTGTAGGGAGTTTCGGCTTCGAGTTGGGGCCAGAATATGGGGCCATTGATTGGGTACGGGACGGCTTGATCTACGGCAGCATCATCGGCTTTATTTGCTGGTTGCTCCTGGTTCTGTTCCCACTTTTATCTTCTCGCCGCAGTTCTCCCGATGCCCAAGGGGTAGCTGCGTATCTGCGTCGCCTGCTCTTTACACTTCATATCCAGCGTGCACTCCTTGGCGCGATAGCTCTCGGACTCGGCTATGGGCTAAGTACCGGACTGAGCTATGGAGCAATCTATGGGCCGAGTACCGGGCTCAACTTTCTGCTGAGCTATGGATGCCTTATTTTTCCCATCAGTCTGATCGTTGAGAAGAACAGAGGAGAGGTTGGGCTAACAGAGCGGCTGCGCTGGAGCAGGAGCAGGTTCTTTCACAGTTTGCGCTCTCTTGAACACTGTGTTGCCAGTGCAGCACTGGCGATTGGACTTCTGCTGATCGTCGGGCTGAGTTACGGAATCACCACCGGTCTGGGCCTCCCATTGAGCAATAACCTGGGCTTCCGGTTGAGCTACGGACTCAGTGAAGGACTCACCAGCGGACCGGGATCTGGGCTGAACACAGGTCTGACCGACGGACTAATGATGGGGCTGATCGTTGGGATGGGCATCGGACTGGGTTATTGGCTCGGGTTGGGGCTCTTTCAAAGTATCGCACAGGAACAAATTGAAGATCAGGATCGGCAGAGTCTCAATCAAGGCGTGCAACGATCTGCTGTGAATAGTACTATCATCGGCCTTCTCAGTGCAGGTACTATCGGAATCCTCGGGTTTCTGGGCAACTGGCTGAGCTACTTGCTAAACGAGGGGTTGAGTAAAGGGCTGAATGAGGGACTGGATAAGGGGCTGGGCTATGCGCTAAGTTCTGTGTGGCTTTTTGCCATTAGTGGTGGCTTACTTGGCTGGGCGATCAGTGGTGGATGGGCGGTGCTGCGACATTTTGCCTTGCGCCGCTTACTACATAGGAGACATGTCTTCCCCTGGCATGCGCAGGGCTTCCTTGATAATGCGACTGCCTGTATTCTCTTACAGCGCGTCGGGGGAGGATACAGTTTCATCCATCGCCTCTTGTTGGAGTATTTTGCAAATCTTGATGATGGGAATGCTCCTGAAACGGATGGAGCAGCAAGAGAATCTTCTTAAAGATGAGGCATTTACCGCCGTCATTGTTGGCATAAGTCTCCTCTTAAGCGATACCAGTACAGGGGTATGAGCCGCCTGCCCCTCATTATAACATAGCCGTCAGATAGTGACAGGCATTTCATAACGAGGTTAGAAAATAGGTAATGTTTTTGCGCTTTTGGCGGGCAATGTATGATATACTCAAGGGCGTTGTATAGTGCAATGCAATGGTGCTCAAAGGAGACACTCTGTTTAAGTCGCCACAAGCCGCTGCAGACCGCGCCGTACACGAGTTATTAAGAATATCAGGATAAAAACATCCAGGAATTGAGAGAAACATGGCATTAAGTGATCAGACGTTAGTTTGCCGCGACTGCAATCAGGAATTTGTCTTCACTATTGGAGAACAAGAATTTTACGAAAGTCATCGATTGACTAACACTCCCAGCCGTTGCCCATCATGCCGCTCCGCACGCAAAGCCAGTGGCGGTTTTGGTGGCGGTAGCCGTGCCCCACGAGAAGCACGTCAGATGTACAGCACCACCTGCTCAAGCTGTGGAAATGAAGCCCAGGTTCCCTTCCAACCCAGAGGCGATAAGCCCGTTTATTGCAGCGATTGCTTCCAGACTCAGAATTCTGGTGGCTCGAATGATCGCAGATCGCGCTGGTAATCTCCATGAGCGAAGTAAGAGTCAATCCTGGCGACTCATTTGAGGTCGCCCTTAAAAAATTTAATCGTAAAGTGCAGCAGGATGGTATTCTTTCCGAAGCACGTCGCCGTGCTCACTATGAGAGTCCTCAGGCTCGTCGCAAACGGAAAGCTGCCGCACAGCGCCGCAAACAACGCCGCACTTGCCAACCAAGCTAGTCTCTGCATGAGCTTGGGTTTCTGCACGGGCTTGTCCTTTTACACGGGCTTGTAAACCGCGCCCCTACAGAGGTGGCATGAACATTTACAAGTAAAAATGAGGGTCTCTGTCCTTGCGGGTGAAATCCACGGAACCAGGGTAGGGGCGTGTGCTTGCCACCGCCCGCGTGAGGCAATGCGAATTGGTCGGCACGCGGGCGGTGGCAAGCACACGCCCCTACCCTGGTTCCCCCAAATGGATGGAGACCCAAGAACGATTTAAAGCGTGTCCGATAAGAGATTATCGGCACGCTTTGTAGTCTCCTCATTCTCTCTGATCATGACCATTTTGTTATAACTCATCACTCTAGACAAATAAGTAAAGGAGCAACAAAATGTCAAAATCTTTTAGCGTTAACTTTACTGGCGATGCGGCATCATTACTCGCACGCGCTCGCAAGACAGCCGCAGACAATGGTGCTCAGGTTTCTGGCGATACCAATAAAGGTTCATTCTCCGGGCGTGGTGTTGAAGGAAGCTATACCGTCAGCGGAAATACCGTCAACGTAACGGTCGATAAAAAGCCCATGATCATTCCCTGGTCCCTTGTAGAATCCCAACTCAAACAATTCTTCCAATGATGCTCGTACGGGCCGCGTTTACGACGCCCACCGTACGGGCGAGATTGATCGCGCCCACGCGGCCACTACCGTATCTGCACTCCCAGCCCTGGCCCGTCCGGTAAGAGCAATTTCCCATGCTCTACGGTTACACCAACATAGGGATCGTTGTCAACAAGCAGATTCCCATCTAAATCAGCATAATCAACCAGCGGCGTCAAATGTGCTGCCGCAGTAATAGCAAGCGAGCTTTCGATCATACAGCCAAGCATGATACGCAGATTACATGCACGCGCAGCAGAAATCATTTTGAGCGCGTGACATATCCCTCCACATTTCATAAGTTTGATATTGATGCCATCAACACATTCGGCAACATGCGCAATATCTTCCAGAACGACACAGCTCTCATCAGCAATGATCGGTAATGGTACATTATCCCGCACAAGTTTTAGCCCTGCCAGGTCATGAGCCATTACAGGCTGTTCCACAAACTGGATATTGTAAGGTGCCATCGCGTTTATCATCTTGATTGCCTCTTTAGGCGTCCAGGCGGTATTCGCATCAACACGAAGAATTGCATTGGAAACGTCACGAATAGCCTTCAAGTTGTCGAGGTCATTCTTTGTGCCAACCTTAATTTTGAGGATAGGATATTCGCTTGCTAATAAAGCTTTTTTCGCCATCTGCTCAGGGGTATCAATGCCTATTGTAAATGATGTTCGTGGCGTGCGTGCAGGATTGAGACCCAGTAGTTTGTAGAGTGGCACGTTGAGCATCTTTCCCACAATATCGTACAAAGCCATATCTACGGCAGCTTTAGCAGAAGGATGCAGACGAATAACCCTGTCCAGCCGCTGAAGAATATCTTCTATCACGAAAGGATCATCTCCCAGATTACCGGCAAACATGGTAATACAGGCAAAGACCGTCTCTACGCTCTCACCATAATACTCGGATGGAGCCGCCTCACCATAGCCTGTATATTCCTCGGAATTTATCTCAATAATGGCATTGGATGCCGTATGTTGCACATCCCTGGCAATGCGAAATGGCGTTGTGAGTTTGAGATCAATTGGTCTTGCATCAATATGCATGCTCTTTTCCCTCTATTACTGTAAAAAACCACTATCTCTATCGTTGTACTGAATGGACATAATAGTTGCATCGTTCACTATACCCGATCTCGAAGACTTTGGATAGGGGCGTGAGTGTAGGAAAACAGGACCCATATAAGCAAAAATACCTGCTTACCACGTCTATTTACCCAGAAAAGACGTTACATGACGCCTTCGCTATCGCTATTGGTACATGTGACACCAGGGTGCCACATTATGGGGAAAGGAGTTTTTATGACCATACGCGTCCCCAGGACTCTTGCACTCTCAGCTATCGCCCTCGCCTTGCTGACAACAGGAATCCTGATCCCCCAGGCAGTTAGAGCTGCTTATCCAGACGCAAAGACACATCAACCGCACTTTTTTCCATCGAGGCATGGTTTACGGGCAAATGCCATACAAGCTGGAACTAATAACCTTGTCTATAATGGTGGTCCCGTGATGGCCGGAACCATGCAGGCATATCTAATCTTCTGGGAACCCACGGGTTCATTTGTCAGTAGCTCCTACAACACTCTGCTCCAACGCTATTTTAACGATGTAGGAAGCTCAGGGCTCTATCACAATAATACTCAGTATACCGACTCCAGTGGCAGTGCGCCCAACAATGCTACGCTGGCTGGCACCTGGGTTGATACAACACCGTATTCGTCTACAACGCTACAGGACTCAGACATTCAGAACGAGGTTAGCAAAGCTCTGAGCACGAATGGCTGGACGCCTGACATCACTACGATGTTCTTTGTCTTTACCGCGAAAAGTGAAAATATCTGTGCCAGCGGTTCGTGCAGTTTCTCGCAGTTCTGTGCCTATCACAACTACTTTGGAACGAATACCATCTACGCCGCGATGCCTTATGATGGAACCGATCCTCAGGGCTGTGGTCCTCTTCCCGCTGGTAGCCCAAATAACGATGCGGATGCCGATGCAGAGATCAGCACCACCTCGCACGAGCAGATGGAAGCTGCAACCGATCCCCTTATCAATGCCTGGATAGACTCCGGTGGGCAGGAGATCGGCGACAAATGCGCCTATAACTACGGCCAGACTGCTTCCGATGGCTCGAACGAGAACTGGAACGGTAATCCCTATATTGTGCAGCAAGAATGGGATAATGCGAAGAGTGGATGTGTGCAGACGGGTCCATAAGAGCGTTTAATGCAATTACTGTTATATTAATGGGAAAAGGGCGTAGGGGCGCACGCAAGGTGACGCCCCTACGCCCTTTTCCCATTAATGAGAGTAAACTCATAAAATTGTTCTTTTGCTTCTTCTATAACACGCTGCCAGACACAACTGCATCCGCTGTCAGCAGCGACTTCACCTTCTCTTTTCCCAGCGAGAGCAGCAACGTCGGTATACGCGGCCCCGTATCATTTCCACAGATGAGCATGTAGAGTGCAATAAAGAAAGAGCGCTGCGCCTGCTTCAACTCATCATCAGGCGATGTGTCCAGAGAGAGACCACGCACCATCTTCGGAATTCCATATACCAGTTGCGTCAAGTCAGCGAGATTCCAGGCATCATCAAGCTTCGAGGCAAGGAGCTGAATACCAGCGCGATCCTGCGGAGAGAACTGTTCATACGCCGCTTCATTGAACGATGAGCAAATGTGCGTACGCTCGTCTTCTGGCAGGTAGTTCGTTACCCAGTTCAGAGCACAGGTTAGACGCGGCTCCAACACTTCTGGCCGCAGTTCAGTGCTCCCTTTCTGACTTGATTGTGCAACTACGCGCAACGTCTGTTCCACATTACCCTGTGTCACATCCAGAACGGAGGTTAATAACGAAAATGCAACTGGTTGAGGAGTGCGTTGAACTTCACCATGCGAGGTACGTACCGCCCGTTCGTACGCTTTCTGATTGACTTCGCTGACCTTACCCTCATTGACCTGGCGCACGAGCGTATCCCATTCGTCATACTGACGCAACAGACCCTGACCATAATCGATATTGAAAGACTGATTGTTAGCACGCCGCGTATAAAGCCAGCGCAGAGTACATGGCTCGACAATATCAAGCGCAGAAGAGAGCGTCGCCGTAGTACCTGCAGAGCTGGATATCTTTGAACGTCCATCCATTCCCACAAATGCATAGCTGGCATATTGTGGTACAGGTGCCGCATAAATCTCACGCACGATTCTCTGTCCAACAGTAAAACTACTGCCCGGCGCGGAATGATCTTCTCCAGCCGGCTCAAAGTCAACGCGCTCAACGCTCCAACGCATCGGCCAGTCAACCTTCCAGACCAGCTTCCCCTCTACTCTTTCGTCGAGATTGAACGCGCCTTTGTGCTGGCAAGATTGACAGCCATAAGCAACACTCGCGCTTGCTTCGTCATATTGCGTAATCGTCGTTGTATCTTTATGACAATTCTCGCAATAGACACGGAACGGATAGTACGCGGCCCGGCGCTCTGCTACAGTCTCTTTCTGGGCTTGCAGTGTCTGGAACTGCGCCAGGATATCAAAGATCTCGAAGCGTCGCGACAGAGCCTCTTTAATCTGCGGAGTATAGGCCCCGCTACGATAAGCGACCGATTGACGAATGAAATGGGGATAGATTCCGAGGCGTGCCAGGCTCTGTGTAAAATCGGTCATATAGCGTGTAGCATACGAATCATAGGTATCAAAAGGATCGGGAATATCCGCCAGTGGGCACCCGATATAACTCTCGTACGTAGGGGATATACCTGCGGGAACTTTGCGCAGGCGGTCAAAATCGTCCCAAAAATGCAGATGTTCGACCCGTCGTCCCCGGCTCAATAACTCTTCCGCCACCAGGTGTACCGTCATCACCTCGCGTAGATTTCCCAGGTGAATGGGACCCGAAGGGCTGATACCCGAAGCACAGACAATCGTCGCATCCTCACCCTTTGTTCTTTGCACATGCTGCTCTATACGGTCGCAGATATGACCGACCCAATCTTTTTTCATCAACTTACTCCAAAACACATCATTTTTCTATCACGAAATATATACATCCTCTTCCTCTCTCCCTTATTTAAACTCTTCTAAGTACCCTACAGTCACCTGATCAACAAAATAGTACGGGCCGCATTTATGCCGCCCACCGTACGGGCCGCATTTATCGCGCCCACCCATTGAGAGCATCCATTAATACACTCGCTCCAAAACGCCAGACATCGGTTGCAGGTAGCCCGGTCTCATCCTCCACACGTTTAATAGCATCACGAGCAGCAGCTTCATCAAGACCGTGCGTGATGAGGGAGATTGCCACAACTTTGCTACTCCGCTCCGGTCGTAGCCAGCTCACAGCCTCTTCATTAATCTCAATGAGGCGGTTCAATGAGGGTAGAGGACAATGTTCATAGCCTTCAATCGTCAGAGTACCCGCCTTGTGGCAGAAGATCATAGCATCAGGCAGAGCACCATGCACCAATCCTAATGTCACAGGAGAATAGCCTGGATGGTTGAGCGCCCCCTGTCCCTCAACAAAGACCCAATCGTGCTGATTGCAGGCATCCAGCACCATCTCCTCCACCAGCCCTGCGATAAAATCGCTGATAATACGATCAACGGGCAGGCCATTGTTAGCAATCATAATACCAGTCTGCCCGGTCGCCAGAAAGGTGCTATTGAGGCCACGCCGCTGTGCTTCCTGATCCAGTTCAAGCGCCACCGTCATCTTTCCTGTGGCGCAATCGGAGCCGACCATCAGAATCGTATGACTACCAGGACGGTGAGGCGTAAACAGAGCAACACGCTTGCGATCCGGTGGACGGCGCACATCCCAGATCGTCACTCCGCGCTTCTCAGCGGCAGCATCTAACTCTTCATCCTCAGAAATAAACACGTGCAGACCATTAATAATGTTCAATCCAGCATCAATTGCAGCAAGCAGTTGCCAGCGCCATGCCTCCGGCAATCCACCTCCCTGAGGGGCGATGCCAATTAAAAGTGTGTCCGGCTGGTATTGCAAGGCTTCGTGAATATCGCGCACCACAGGAATACCCTGTCCAATAGAGGCACCAAGCGCCTGTGAAACATCCTGTCCAGCATGAGTACTGTCAATAACAGCTACAACGGTATCTTTTCCATAACGGATGACACCTGTCGCTGTTTTTCCATAGTGCCATTCAAATAAACCTTCAGCCAGTATCGCTATTCGTCGCATACGCCTGTTACTCCTTGCCTGCTAAAAAGAGAGACCCAGGTCATTATACAAAGATTGGTAGAGAGAAGTCGAGTGAAAAAGGGTATAGAATGGACTCTAAAAATGAGAAAAGATGCCAGAGAGTTTCCCCTTCTGACATCTTTCTTGTACTAACTAATATTGAACTACCTCGAACTCATCAAGTACATAAGAGGCACCCGCCGTGTTCATGCCAACCAGGCGAATATATTGCGCCGTAGTCTTTGGGAACGCAACTAAGTCGCTCAGATTTGTATCGTTGATATAGGGATTACCAACCGGCGTCCAGGGCGCTGCAACCTGGCTATTCTGACCAACACCAGGCTCACAATATTGAGCGGGGGAAGCTGGTGGACCGGCAACAGCCGCAACATCATTACATACCTCAATGCGGAATGTGCGCGGAGTGTTATCACCCCAGTAGAGTTGTGCCCCATAGAGGTTACGCGTTGAACCCAGATTCAAGGTTATCGTGGGGTTGGGATCATTGATCGCGCTTGACCACGCTGTCGTAAAATCATCATCTACAGCCATAAGCCCGGTACTTTGAGTAAAGGTTCCAGGAGCATTTGAACTCACAAGCGGAGTACCACTAAGATCGCCAGAAGCAATACCTAATAAAGGTGCAGGCACTCCCATGTATCCTTGTGGGCCTGCCAGGCCTGGAGCGCCTGCTGGGCCTGATGCGCCTGCTGGGCCTGGAGCGCCTGCTGGGCCTGTTGGTCCTGTTGGTCCTGTTACTCCAGGTTGCCCTGGCAGACCAGGAGCTCCCGCTGATCCCTGTGGCCCTGCCGGACCTGTTACTCCACGCGGCCCCGCTGGCCCTGCTGGCCCTCGTGGTCCCGGAGGTCCCGGAGGTCCTTGTGGCCCTCGCACTCCCCAGTTTGGGGTAGCAGAAGGCCGCATATCCTTACTCCCTTCAGCTCTCACCTCTAGCACTGCCTGCTGATCTACAGCTTTCATTGCCTGTCCCTGCAATCTCTGCTTTGCTCTCTGGCTCACCGAGGAACCCGCTCTCGTGTCCGATCGTTGAAGAGTTGAGGTCCCATACTCACTCCTCTTCGAGAGGAAAACAACACTCTGGCTCGTTCGCCCAGTGGAAATAGTTCTTGCCTCATGGCGACTTTGTGCGTGCGCCCCCGACGTAACACCCGTCGCCAGCAGGACCAGTAACACGAAACTCGTCACCGTAACAATTGTCCGACGCTTCATTCTTTTTCCTTTCTGTACCAAACGCCTTCCTCCTTGAATGACTCTACCTCCATGTCTTCCTCAGTGTACCCAGAGTCCACAATACATAGATTTCTTCTCACGAATGCGCCTCTAGCCCACTCCTTCTGAGGAATAGCTCTTTTTAACAGGAGAAAAGTGTCAGAAGGTTTCCCCTCTGACACTTTCTTTATACTACCCACCCCAGTCGGTGGTAGTGATAGTCTGGAACTCTTTAAGGATGTAAGAGGCACTGGTTGTGTTCGTGCCAACTAAACGAATGTATTGAGTGGAAAACTTTGGAAACGTAATGAAATTTCCCAGACTTGTATCATTGGTATAGCTCGTGTCAGGAATTGGAGTCCAGGGCGCTGCAGTCTGGCTACCAGTAGGCTCACAATATTGAGCCGGAGTTACTACAGTCACACCTGACATGACAGCAGGAATATCCGCACATGTTTCAAGATGGAACGTGCGCGGGGCGCTATCTGCCCAGTAAAGGTATACCGCAGCAAGCGGATATACGCCGTTCAGGTTCAAGGTTATTGTGGGTGTAGGATCATTTATCGCACTTGCCCATGCCGTCATAAAATTATTATCTGTAGCCATGCTTCCTGTTGATCCAAGCGCATTTGAGCTTACAATTGGAGCAATAGGGCTGTACATGGCATAATTTTCATATAATGATGGCCCAGGCATCCCTATAGCCCCTGTCGGACCTGCTATTCCCTGAGGACCCTGTGCACCTGCCGGACCTGTTGGTCCTGTTGGTCCTGTTGGTCCTGGTGCGCCTGTTGGTCCAGTTTGTCCAGTTTGACCTGGCTCACCAGGAACTCCCGCTGATCCCTGGGGTCCTCGTGACCCAGCGGGTCCGCGTGGCCCTGCTGGCCCTGCTGGTCCTCGTGGTCCCGGAGGTCCCGGAGGTCCTTGCACTCCCCAGTTTGGGGTAGCAGAAGGCCGCATATCCTTACTCCCTTCAGCTCTCACCTCTAGCACTGCCTGCTGATCTACAGCTTTCATTGCCTGTCCCTGCAATCTCTGCTTTGCTCTCTGGCTTACCGAGGAACCCGCTCTCGTGTCCGATCGTTGAAGAGTTGAGAGTCCCATACTCACTCCTCTTCGAGAGGAAAACAACACTCTGGCTCGTTCGCCCAGTGGAAATAGTTCTTGCCTCATGGCGACTTTGTGCGTGCGCCCCCGACGTAACACCCGTCGCCAGCAGGACCAGTAACACGAAACTCGTCACCGTAACAATTGTCCGACGCTTCATTCTTTTTCCTTTCTGTACCAAACGCCTTCCTCCTTGAATGACTCTACCTCCATGTCTTCCTCAGTGTACCCAGAGTCCACAATACATAGATTTCTTCTCACGAATGCGCCTCTAGCCCACTCCTTCTGAGGAATAGCTCTTTTTAACAGGAGAAAAGTGTCAGAGGGGAAACCTTCTGACACTTTCTTGTACTACCACCATTCGGTAGAGAGCACCTGGAACTCTCTAAGGACGTAAGAGGTACTGTCCGTATTCGTGCCAACTAAACGAATATATTGAGTGGAAAACTTTGGAAACGTAATGAAGTTTCCCAGACTCGTATCATTGGTATAGCTCGTGCCAGGAATCGGAGTCCAGGGCGCTGCAGTCTGGCTACCAGTAGGCTCACAGGATTGACCAGGGGGAGTATTGGGTCGAATGCCGTTTGGGCCCACATGTCGCTGAGTATTAGCTCGAACAGCAGTTGCTGTAATATCAGCACAAGTCTCAAGATGGAACGTTCGAGGAGTGGCATCCCCCCAATAGAGTTGTACTGCGCTAATTGGATACACTGAACCCATGTTCAAGGTTATTGTGGGTGTAGGATCATTTATCGCACTTGCCCATGCAGTCGTAAGATCAAAATCTGTAGCCATGCTCCCAGTTGATCCAGGCGCATTTGAGCTTACAATCGGAGCACTCCCGTAATTTGCAATGTCAGAGGGTGACGGTCCAGGTATTCCCACAACCCCTGTCGAACCCGTTACTCCCTGAGCACCTGGACCACCAGCAGGCCCGGTAGGCCCTGTCGGGCCTGCATCTCCTGCCGGGCCTGCATTACCTATCGATCCCGGTTGCCCAGCTTGACCAGGCACACCCGGAACTCCAGGTGCTCCTCCACTGCCCGCCACTCCTTGCGGTCCTCGCGGCCCTGCTACTCCTCTTGGTCCTTGTGGCCCACGTGGGCCAGGAGGTCCCCAATATGCTGAACCAGAAGATGTTGTATTAGGGCCACCATCAACACGCACATGTGCAACTTTAAGAACATGCGAAAGAGCAGAAATACCTCCAGCCGTGGGCTGGCTTTGAGCATGCGCCCCTGAAGAGATACATGTCGTCAACAGGATTAGCAGCGTGAAACTCGTGGCCGTAACAATTGTCCGACGCTTCATTCTTTTTCCTTTCTATACCAGACGCCTTCCTCCTTGAATGACTCTACCTCCATGTCTTCCTCAGTGTACCCAGAGTCCACAATATATAGATTTCACTTTTTTGATTTACACTCAATAGAAGAGTAAAATTTGTATATTATACATATTATAGACCTCAAAATAGCATACAATATAGGATATTATTTTCATCTACAAAGCATTCTAAAATAAATACCAGAAGGGTTTTCCTTCCGACATCTTTCTCATATTAAATAGCGGTATATCCATACATAACGAACTCTTCAAGCGTATAAGGTAATGTAGAAACTGGAATCTATACCAACCAGGCGAATGTATTACGCCGAGATTGGTGTAGTAAATCCTATCAGTTTTCCCAGGTTTGTATCATTGGTATAGCTTGTGTTAGAAACTGTAGTCCACAGCACATGCATCAGAGTTGCTCTGGCTATCTACATGCGCAAATAACACCCTATCACCCTGTAAAGGCTAGTACACATAACGAAATTGATCGGCAGCATACTAGATATCGGTCCCTGATCTCTGGACAGTTAACGTATCTCCATTTGATGTGGCAGAACCCGCTACTCCCACAGCTCCAATATCTTGAGAAGCCCCAGGGTAGGGAAGAACCGTCGCCCGACTCGGCTGACGAGCATACGTCGTAGCGCCTACACATATTGTTAGCAACACGGCTGCTACAATGTTTGTTGTCAGTAAAAGTATCTGACGCCTCATTCTCATACCTTTCTTACTAAAACAAAAATCCTCCTTGCTTAACACTACTCCTATCTACTCGCCAGTATAGAAAGGCACAGAATTTATATATATAATTTTATTAATTAGATATTGATCTACAAGCACTGCCTCATCCAAAGGCAGCGTGCAGTTCATTTGTTGGCCTTGATGCACAAGTTTATCAACGGCATCCCTCCTCCAGGCTAACAAAAATGAACCGCACGCCCGAAGGCATTACGCCTTGATACTGTTACCACCTCTATCGTAATATGAAATATAAAAAGAAAAATCTGGACTCTTTGGCCCATCCATGCTATCATTAACTGCAATCATTCAATGGATATACCAGGAAGGGAGTTGACATCTCATGCCATCTAATTTCAGTCTATATAACTGGCTCTTTCAAGATCCACTTACAGCTGGCGGGGGCACCACAGCTGAGCCATTCCGTTACTTCTGGCCGTACCTGATCTTCTGCCTGGCTGGCTTGCTGATCTGCTTCTACTATTCGGTGGAAGGGCGCAAACGCTTCGTGAAGGATCGACCTATTCTTAAATACATGCTGGATCGCTATCTTGGCTGGTTTGCCGTCATCTGCTTTATTGGCCTGCCTATCATAGGCGCACGTGAGGCTCTGAATGCCTATTTCTTCGCCTGGCGTCTCTGGCGCTATCTCTGGTTTGTAGGACTGCTCACCTGGGCTGTCCTCTGGGTAACCTACCTGGTCAGAAAGTACCCTAAAGAACGAGCCAACTTTATCGCGTATCAAAATCGGCAGCAATACATTCCTAAGGGCAACAAGCGTAAGGCAAAAGTGACCTCAAGATAAGAGATGGCGTTAAACGTAGCAGGAATTATTCTCGCAGGTGGCTTCAGCAGGCGTATGGGAAGAGATAAAGCACTTCTAACTGTACCCGGACAGGAGCAGGTAACCTTTGTCGAACATCTCATCGGTTTGCTGACAACGGTATGCAGCGAGGTAGTACTGGTAACACGCGACGAAGATCAGGCAACCAGCTACACAAAATATCTGACAGCGCAGGAAGCGCGTTCTGTACGTATTGTGAACGATAAGGTGCCCGCCGCTGGCCCATTAATGGGCTTATATAGCGGCTTGAGCACACTTCAAGCGTCACATGCACTGGTGACGGCTGTGGATATGCCGTTTGTGCAAAAGGATATGCTCGCCTTCCTGCTCTCCTATCCCCTGGACGAGTCTCTCCTGATTCCAGTTGTAGATGGCGTCCCTCAAGTGCTCCTTGCTCTCTACCCACGTAGCATTCTTCCCACTCTCGAAACATGTCTGCAACATGGACGACGCGACCTTCGCAGCCTGCTAGCGATTGCACCCGTGCAGTATATAGAGGAAGCGCAGTTACGCAAAGTTGATCCCCTGTTACGCTCTTTTGCGAATGTGAATACTCCTGGCGACCTCAGGAATTTTACAATGCCCTGAGAGTTCCTGGTTTTAAAAAGATGTATAATAGTTCTATGAGAAAACAAGCCTTCTGAAAAAATATAAATAAGTGCGCCTATAAGATAAACTCGACACCTCCAACCTCTCTGTCCCTTGACTTATTCCTCTACTATGATATACAGTATATCATAATATATTCGATATATCGCAGCAATAGTGCACAGCGATCTGTAGGGAAAACAGGCGCTCTCTCGTTGTAGAAGGATCTATCTCACAAGCAAAACAAGGATCAATTGGATGCAATATACAAAAGAGGATCGACTCCTCAACCCTTTCCCATGGTATAGCATGATGCGGAAGACCAATCCGGTACATTACTATGAGCAGTACGGTATCTGGCAGGTGTTCCGCTACGATGATGTACTACGCGTTCTCTCTGATTATGCAGCGTTTTCTTCCAGCTTTGGTGGGCCGGGAGAGGATCCATTAAGTAATAGCCTGATCTCAATGGATCCGCCCCGCCATCGGCAATTGCGCAACCTTGTGACGCAAGCATTTACGCCACGGAGCGTTGCACGACTCTCGGATCGTATTACGACCATCGTCACCGAACTACTTGATAACGTTGTTGCACATGGGCGTATGGATATCGTTGATGACCTCTCCTATCCGCTACCAGTTATTGTCATTGCGGAGATGCTTGGTATTCCTCAGGAAGATCGCGAACGCTTCAAATTATGGTCTGATGCGATTGTTGCAGGTACATCAGCGGGTGGCAATAATCCACAACATGAGATGAGCGTGTACTTCCTCAATATGATCGAGCAGCGTCGTCGAGACCCTGAAGACGATCTCATCAGTGCATTACTGGCAGCTCAGATAGATGGAGTACACCTGGATCAGCGCGAACTGCTTGGTTTCTGCATCCTGCTACTGGTCGCCGGAAACGAGACGACGACCAACCTGATTGGCAATGCGCTTCTCTGCTTTGATGAGCATCCTGAGGTGATGGAACAATTACGGGTGGAGCCTGATTTGATTCCAGCGGCGATTGAAGAGGTATTACGTTATCGTTCTCCCGTGCAGATGATGTATCGCCATGCCGTGGCTGACGTAACGGTAGGAGATAAGAACATTCGTGCAGGACAGATGATCATGGCTCAGATCGGCTCGGCCAATCGCGACGAAGTTCAATTTCCCAATGCGGATACTTTCGATATTCGGCGTACTCCAAATCGCCATATCGCTTTTGGACATGGCATTCACTTCTGCCTCGGTGCCCCACTCGCACGCCTGGAAGCGAAAATCGCTTTGACGCTGCTGCTTGAGCGTTTACAGGACATACGCCGTGTGCGCGATATTCCTCTAGAGTCGATGGGTAGCGATATCGTATACGGAGTTAAGCACATTCCTGTCACGTTCAGGACACGATAATCAATAAAATGTGTCTTCTTTACGTAGAAACATCTGAGTTATAACGCTAAACGTTTGATAACTCAGGTGTTTTCATTGCCATCAGGAAGTGAGAACGTATATCGACCCAAGGTGATCATATTCAAGCAGAGAGAGGCGTTCAATATCGGGCGGTCATCGGTATTCGCTCGTGCTTGCATCCCAACAAAAACAGGTGGTATCTACGGTCTCTCACATGGAAGCATATAGACACCAGAAAGCGGATGCGATCCGCTTTGTAAAAATTGTTTTGCCTTTTCGTGGAGTAACCATGCATTCAGCGACTCCTCGTCGACGGTCACGGTCATGATTGTTTTTCCTAAGAAGCGGTAACACAGGTGCCATTGAGAATCAGGCTGCTCTTCAACAATTGCATAAACTTCAAGAATGGTGATGTCTGTCATAACTTGAGCATAGACATCCCACAAATCAGCAGAGAAGATCAAATTCTTGAGTTTCTCTTTGATCTCTTCTGTCGCATTTCGATGACTACTCAGCCACGTTTGATAGTATTTCTCTACTAATTCCACCGGAGCAATGACATAACCATCGTGGAACGAGCATCCATGGTACCACTTGCCATCCCTCGTCCGTTGCATTTGCTGCATCGTCTTCTCTCTTGCAATGAAATGTGCACTTGCTTCTTCCTAATAATCTCATCTCAATACGCCTCTGGAAGCCATCTCACTTTCAGGATAGTTCTCTCAACAACCTCAGCAATTCTGAAGACAATTTCCTTAGCACTGCTTTTCGTTCTGTTAATACTCAAGGACCATCTATCTATATACATGCTTCCAGCGCCTCTGCGCCATCCCTTTCAGATCATCCTCAAATCCGCGTAACATCAGCCATTCACGTGTAGCTCCCATTACCACCACATCAGCTGATTGTAGCTGCGCAATGTTCGCTGCACCACTTAATTGCATCGCAACCTTCAGCTGTGCCACAATGCCTTCCAACAATTCACAGACCTTCTCGTAGCTCTCGCTGGCCGCTTTGAGGAAGGGGAAACCAATACCAACAACACTTGCTCCAAGAGCAAGCGCACGAGCTACATCCAGGCCATTGCGCACACCACCAGTAGAGATAAGCGGGAGGCGCGTCGTTCTGGCCTCAACAACCGCGATAGGTGTTGCAATACCCCAATCCCGGTAGAGCATTCCAATATTCATCATCTGCTCATCACCACGCGACTGAGCACGAGCAGCCTCCATCGCCGACATGCTACTACCACCCGCGCCACCGACATCAATAGCATCCACACCACAGGAACGTAACAGCATAGCCTGCTCACGACAGACACCAGCACCAGTCTCTTTAGCAATCACAGGCACACTCACCTGCCCGGTTAGCAGTTTGAGTGCCGCCGCCTCGCCTACTGAACGGCGATCGCCTTCAGGTTGTGCTGCCTCTTGCAGACTGTTCATATGTACAGCCAGCGCGTTCGCCCCGATCATATCAATGGCACGCTGCACCTGTTCAAGCGTAAAAGGCTCATGACGCTCCTGTGGAATCAACTGTGGCGCACCGATATTTGCGATCAAAAAAGCATTGGGAGCCATCTCGCGCGTCACAGCATAGCTGGAAGCAACATCCGGGTTGACAATGCCTGCACGCTGGCTTCCCACGCCGAGCGCCAGTCCATATTGCTCTGCCGCTCGCGCCAGGTTGCGATTAATACTGGTCACATCGGGATGTCCTCCCGTGAGAGAAGATACAAAGATAGGATAACGCAATTTATGTCCAAGAAAATTTACCGATGTATCTATCACGTCCAGATCTACTTCTGGCAATGCCTGATGCACAAAATGAATATCCTGCCAGTTTGCTCGCTGGGGTGCTGAGACATCTTGCTCAAGAGCAACGTTCACATGCTCAATCTTACGCTGTTTCACCTCGTCGCTCATGGGATAGTTCCAGTCCTTTCCGCCGCCTGATTCTTGCGAGAACCAGGAAGATAAGGGGTATACCAAAGATCAGCGCTGCCTGGTACGTCGCAATCGGTCCCCTGGTAAATCCTACAAAAGCATAAAGGAAAAGCGCTGTGCCCGATAATATCAGTATAGCAATGGTGAAGGCATCAAGACGACGCAACACCACTATCCATAACAACCAGAGCAGGTACCAGGGCCAGAACCAGCCCGATACGAGAATCAGATACCAGAAGATCGCAATGCCTCCGCTATAAAATAGCACATCAAAAGCTGGCAGGCGCATCTCAATATCTATCGCCTCCACGCGCCTTTTCCTTAATGGGAGTACGACACCTCCTGGTGCATGACGTACCTTCGCGAAAAGGTGGGTATAAATAAGTACAAAAATGAAGAGTGCCGAAGCGCGTAGCGTTACATCGGCGGCTCCAATAGGATTTAAAAGAGGGGGAAAATGTTCTACATTCGCCACAAACGTAAACAGGGCACGTATGGGTAAAACCAATGTGCCAACTGGCGAATGCACAAAGTGTTGGATATCAACCGCTGAAGTAACGACAAAGAAGGTGGACGCACCACGCCAGAATGGTAATGCAATCAACACTCCCGGCACTAACATCAACCCTAAACGCATACAGAAGCCCCATACTGCACGGGAAATGGAACGCTCTGCCCGCATATCGAACCATAGATAGAACGGGGCCAACAACAGAGCCAGCAAGTTCGTACTGATCGCCAGCCCAAAGACTAGAAGCATAGTGAGGAAAAGCCAGAGTCTTTGAGTACGCACATAGCGGATATAGAGCCACGTCGCCAGCAAGAGCAGAACGAGGAAGAATCCCTCATTATGCCCGCTTCCAGCCAGTTCTATAATAACAAGCGGATTCCAGGCATAGAGCAGCGTCCCTGAAACGCGACGTGCTGGTGCAATCTCACCTAGAATGCTCCAGATCAATATACAGTTAACCAGGTGAGCTAATAGCGCAAGTCCTTTGAAGAGCAACAGCGAGAAGACAGGCACATTACTTATTCCAGCAAACAACGCTACTATGCAGATCCACAATGGACCATAAATATTCGGTGCGCTACGTCCCGAAAGAACCCAGGTCAGATAAGGATCGGCAGGATACTGGTTGGGCGCAGCATTCAGTGGATCAGCTCCATAGACCGTCAGAATGCGCCCGGAAAAGATATAGGTAAAGACATCATCCGAAAAGAGCCGGGGCTGGAAAAGCATGGTTATGCCGAAGAGTAATGCTCCCCCTAGCAATAGGTAGAGCCACCACGCCTCATCTATTTTCCTGCGCACGATCAGGACAATAGTTAGCAGGTATAAAGCTATCATACCTAGAAATGTTGTGCTCAGCAGCATGGAATCGAACACTGTGTGATACAGCAATGAACCAACCAGGGGCTGCAATATTGACACAAGCAGGTAAAAAGGGGCAAGCGTCCAGGAATTTGCCGTCACGAGCGGCGTATTGCTCAGATGAAGCCCTCGTAATGGTGAGAGCGCCACAATCAACAGGTAAAACAGCTCGAAAAGACATACAATAAGAAGCAACGCCAGCACAAGTCGGCGCGGCCCCTTTTGTACAGTGATTTCTTCAGTTCTAGATTGTTGATAGGTTGCCAAGTAGGTAAAATCCTTTTTCATGGGCGCGATAAATCTGGCCCCTACGGTAGGCGGCGTAAACGCGGCCCGTACATCACAGGCATACAGGGTTTATAAGCCAACTCTTTTGAAGGCAACATCAATGTATTTGATGTAATAATCGGTGCTTGTGAGTTCCTGCAACTCTGTTGGTAAGAGATAACTCATTACTTCAGCATCACTGCTAAGGGCTTCAAGTAAAGCCGGTCCCTGAATGGGCCCCTGGCTTGCGAGAGACCAGACCTTTTTGGCGTTGCGCTGCACCATCTTATAAGCTTCCTGGCGACCAACACCTTTGTCGATCAGAGCAAGCAGAATGCGCTGCGAGAAGAGCAGTCCTCCCGTCATATTTAGATTGGCCAGCATCCGTTCGGCTCAACTTGCAGTCCCTCCATGACATTGGTAAAGATATGCAGCATATAGTGCAACAGCATGCAGCCATCAGGGATAATGATACGCTCAGCCGAAGAATGGCTGATATCACGCTCATGCCAGAGCGCTACATTTTCCATGGCGGTGACGGAGTATCCACGCATAGACCCGCGCCAGGCCACAAACACGTTCACATAGTTCGGGATTGCGCTTATGCGGCATAGCCGAGGAACCCTGCTGACCAGAGCCAAATGGCTCAAATGCCTCGCTGATTCAGTACGCTGCAGATGCCGAATCTCCTGGGCCATCTTCTCCAAAGAACTCCAATCAGTGCCAGCGTAGTCATAAAATGTGCATGGCGATCGCGCTGCACGATCTGACTGGAGACCGGCTGCTACACCCAGGCCCATCTGCTCACATACATACTCTTCAATCTGCGGCGGAACAGTAGCATGCGTCCCGACCGCGCCCGGAGATTTTGCCGACGGTGACCTGCTCCAACAGCAGCGGCAAGGCGCTGCTGACCACGACGCAATTCGTCCACCCATAAGCCATCTTCAGGCCAAAGGTCATCGGTTCCGCGTGAATACCATGCGAACGGCCAGCCATCAAAGTATATTTGTGCTTGACTGCTGCCTGTGCAGCAACTCCTGCACCAGTCGCTCCAACGAGGTAGCTGAGTAGTTGACCGGCTTCTTTGATCTGAGCCGCCAACCCGGTATCAAGCACATCAGAGGAGGTCAGCCCCAGATGAATAAAGCGGCCTTCTGGTCCAAGCTGCTCCTGAATTGAGCGCAGAAAGGAGATGACATCGTGATGCGTCTCCTGCTCAATCTCCTGCATACGCTGCGCATTATAGCCTGGCCTGACGAATCTTCTCCATCGCCTCCGAGGAATGACTCCCTCCCGCGCCCATCCTTCACAAACCAGTAATTCCACCTGTAACCACTTATCCGTTTTATGGGCCGCCGACCAGATAGCAGCCATTTCTGGCAAAGAGTAACGTTCAATCATAATACCCAATTGTCCTTCAATAGAAAATTATAGCAAGTCTTTTTAAGTTCTTGCATTAGTGTATCACACACCCACCACTGTACGGGCCAGATTTATCTCGCCCACCGCTCGCTCCCCATTCATGCCGACCAAACATTGTCTTATGTAAGGCAGGAAAAATCTTATATAACATAGCCACTAAAAAGGGTAAATATTGTAGACAATTCTCTGCTTACAACGCTTAGCAAGACATTTCAGAACAGAAGGAAACATCAAATAAAATAAAGCAGAAAAAAAGAAGGCGCAAAGTGGCAAGGAGTATACTATAAGCAGTGAAGAGTGATGATCGTTGGGGTGCCACCGAGTTCTGGTGAGTGTTGTTCGGAACATTGGCAGCAGGTAGTGCTCCGGGTAGAGAGCGTTGAGCATGGCTCCGCTTTTGTGCTGTTGAGCTTTCTCTGTCATACTTCGTACGAACATCGCTTCAGAATTTACTTCGATTATCACTCTCACAGCAGGTCAATTTCATAAATTACCCCCTCAATAGATAAGGGAGAGGCTGGATGTAGGGCCAGTCTCTCTCTCGTCTACTTTCCTACTCCTGACTCGACCCGAAATCTATGTTGCTCACATTTCATACATCGACCTCCTACACAATCCATCCTTCGTGTTTTAGTAGCCAGCGTTTCCGCTCCAACCCACCAGCATAGCCTGTGAGCGACGAACTCTGCACCTATGACGCGGTGACAGGGAAGCACGATTGCCACAGGATTGAGCGCGTTTGTACCCCCAACAGCACGATAAGCACCTGGTTTCCCCAATTTCACAGCCAGTTCTCCATACGTAAGCGTTTTCCCCGGTGGAATACTGCGCAACGCTAACCAGACCTCTTGCTGAAAGGGCGTCCCACCTGTGCTCACCGGAATGGCATCCAGGCAGGCATAATCGCCCACGAGATAAGCGCGTATTCGACTGCTAAAGCCACAGGGATCGTTCACTTGCCTCAGTTGCATCGAACTACCATAACGTCGCTGCAACAGGGTCATCATACGCGGCTCGTAATCTGCAAAATCAAGCGAGCAGAGTTTATTATCGTCAACAACAAGCAGAATTGTGCCAATAGGCGAATCTATACGATCAAGCTGGAGTTCTCTCACTATCTCGTCCTTTCAAAGAATACTTCCTCACCTGAGCAAAGGGGGGCGCGAATTATGCGGTTGAAGAAAGAAATCTGGATATGGTGGGTGACTGCCTTCCCCCATAAATGGGGCAGGCGGTGGACGCGCTAAAGCTGGTCCCTACCCCCACATCCAAAGGGTGCGGTTCATTTTTTGCATTGATGAATTCCAATATTGGCGTCGTGAACGCAAAAAATGAACCCCCCTCACATATCCGCGTTTGAATAGTTCAAAGACGCTATTCGGTCATCTACCTGGCATGATACCCTGAAATCGCCTGTATTGCTAGCGCTTTTCGGACATTACCATTGCTCTCCATCCTTCTGAAGGAACATTGAACAGAGGCAAAAATTGATGATGATGTCCGAAAAGCGCTAGTAATACGGGCGAATTTAGGGTATGATCGAGTCATGGATACGCTACAGATACATGATGATTTTGATCTTTGCTATCGCGCTCTTTGCAGTCGTGATGCCCGCTTCGATGGCCGTTTCTTTACAGCGGTTACGTCGACCGGAATTTATTGCCGACCCATCTGCCCGGCACCAACACCGTATGCTCAGAATGTACGTTTCTATTCTTGTGCGGCTGCTGCGGAGGCTGCGGGCTTCCGTTCCTGCCGTCGCTGTCATCCTGAGTCCAGTCCTGGTTCGCCAG
This sequence comes from uncultured Chloroflexia bacterium, assembly GCA_963731415.1. Taxonomy (GTDB): domain Bacteria; phylum Chloroflexota; class Ktedonobacteria; order Ktedonobacterales; family Ktedonobacteraceae; genus JACDAE01. The sequence continues at coordinate 160,438 of CAVSVN010000001.1, read as the reverse complement.
ATTGGAACGTACGCGCCGACCTGGCTGCACGTGCATTACGCATGATTGCTGATGGCATTGTAGATAGTGAGGGCATCCCAGGACTGGCGAGTCGCCTGGCTGTGAGTGAGCGGCATCTGCATCGCGAGTTGGTGGCCGAGATAGGTGTTGGACCACTTGCATTGGCGCGTAGTCGTCGCGCCCAAACTGCGCGGCTGCTCATTGACCAGACTAATCTTTCGCTGACCACCATTGCCTTTGCTGCCGGTTTCGCGAGTGTGCGTCAGTTCAATGATACCATGCAAGAAGTCTTTGCCTGCGCACCTTCCGAATTGCGTCGACATGCTCAGCCGACAAGCAATGGAGAAGGCAAGTTGTCTTTACGCTTACAATATCGTCCTCCATTTGATGCAGAAGCGCTCCTCACCTATCTTGAGAAACGCACTATTCCAGGCGTTGAAGAGGTCGTATCTGGACGCTATCGGCGCAGCGTTGCATTCGCAAAATCGAGAGGTATCGTCGAGATCGAGCCGATGGTCGCTAGCAATGCTGTGCGTATTCATGTACAACTCAACGATCTGAGCGACCTCAATCTTATAGTTCAACGATGTCGGAGGCTATTCGATCTAGATGCTGATCCTGCCGCAATTGCCAGCGTATTGAGGGCTGATCCTTTACTTGCTCCGTTGATCGATTCTCGTCCAGGAATGCGCGTACCGGGAGCAATCAATGGCTTTGAATTTGCCGTCCGGGCGATCATTGGGCAACAGATCTCCATAACGGGTGCAAGAACGATTGTGGGACGGCTCGTTACATCCCTTGGAGAACTCCTGGCATCTCCTGATGGTTCTCTGACACACACGTTTCCATCTCCTGAAGTCATAGCTGAGGCCAATATGGATGGATTGGGCATAACACAACGCCGCATTACGGCACTGCAAGCATTAGCCCGAAGCGTTATCAGGCAAGAATTGATACTGGATGCCAGTGCCGACCGTGAAGAGACGGCTACACGTCTTCAAGCGCTTCCCGGCGTGGGACCATGGACAGCGGCTTACATTGCCATGCGCACACTCAGCGATCCTGATGCCTTTCCCGGAAGCGATCTCGGCCTGAGACGAGCCTTTGAACAACACGGATTGCCCGCCGATGCCAAAAACATTGCGCAACGAGCTGAGGCATGGCGTCCCTGGCGTGCATACGCTACACAGTATCTGTGGGCTAGCCTGTCAGAAAAGGGATAGGAACCCGATTTTGCATCAATCAATGGGAATGTCCTGATCCTTCCTCGTATAATATAATTACGTTATAGATTGGACCGGGTCGTGTGAATACCAGTTCCTCATGAAAGGATGCCAAATGACCTCATCATCATCTTCCCACATACAAGGGAATGCACAGATGCCGTTGCGCTCATCATCCGTCGCACACACGGCGACTCTCTTTGAGGGCGCGTTCTGGGGACCTCGCCTGCAGGCACTCCATGAGCAGACCCTACCCGCGATCTATCAACAGATGCAACAAGACGGGCACTTTACGGATTTCCGAGAGGAGTGGCAGGCAGGGATGCATCCCATCCCTTATGTGTTCTGGGAATCTGATATTTCTAAATGGATAGAGGCCGCAAGCTATAGCCTGGCGGCTCATCCAGATGCTCAACTTGAGACGCTTGTTGATGAGGCCATCGCGTTCCTGCTAACCCTGCAACAGCCTGATGGATACCTCAATCTCTGGTTTACGCAGGTTGAGCCGGAGAAACGCTGGACCAATCTGCGTGACTATCATGAACTCTATTGCGCCGGACACCTGATTGAGGCCGCCGTGGCACATTTTCAGGCGACCGGAAAACGTGTATTCATCGACGCTGCTTGCCGCTATGCTGACTATATTGACGCGACTTTCGGCCTGGAAGAGGGCAAACGACGAGGCTATAGTGGACATGAAGAGATCGAACTTGCGCTAGTCAAGCTGTATCACGCTACAAATGAAGCTCGTTATCTTCACCTGAGCCAGTACTTTATTGAGGAACGAGGCAAGCGCCCTCCTCATTATTTCGATGTAGAGGCCGAGCAGCGTGGGGAGCCACCTACTAACTTCTGGGCCAGAACGTACGAGTATAATCAGTCACATGTACCAGTACGCGAACAGCATGAGATCGTGGGACACGCAGTACGCGCCATGTACCTGTTCAGTGCTGTCGCTGATCTTGCACGTGAATTGAACGATGAAAGTCTGTATGAGACCTGCAAAGATATCTGGAATCAACTCACCTCAAAACGTTTGTATATCACTGGCGGTCTGGGTTCCTCGGAGGGAAATGAGGGTTTTACCGCTGATTATGACCTGCCCAACTCTTCGGCGTATGCTGAGACATGTGCAGCAATTGGTCTGGTTATGTGGAGCCAGCGCTTATTGCAACTTGATGCTGATTCGCGCTATGCGGATGTATTGGAGCAAGCACTCTATAATGGCATCTTGAGTGGAATCTCGCTCGACGCCACCTCTTTTTTCTATGTGAACCCATTGGAGAGCAACGGAACGCATCACCGCCAGCCCTGGTTCAACTGCGCCTGCTGCCCACCCAATATCGCCCGCCTGCTACTCTCGCTGGGGAGCTACCTCTATACCGTTACCAATAGCGATATTCTGGTGCACCTGTATGCCCAATGTACCAGCACGCTGTCGGTAGGCTCACACAAAGTCATCTTGCACCAGCAGACCAACTATCCCTGGGATGGTGATGTACGTTTTGAGATAGAGTTGGACGAACCCACTGAATTTGGGCTGCATCTGCGTATTCCTGGCTGGTGTCCCCATGCTCGTCTAACACTGGCAGGTAAGGATATACCGCTTGAAGTAAGCAAAGGCTACGCACACATTACACGCACCTGGCAATCCGGCGATATTCTGGTTCTACATCTGGAGATGCCTGTCGAGCGCATCTATCCGCATCCAGCCATACGTGAGAATGTAGGGAATATCGCACTGCGCTCTGGGCCGTTACTCTACTGCGTGGAAAGTAGCGATAATCCGCTTCTACTGTACCAGATCTGCATTCCCAGCCAGTGCGACCTTTGAGAAACGCTTTGTCCCTGACCTGCTGGGCGGAATTGCGTTGCTGACCAGTGAAGTTCAGGCGCTTGAAACCTCCGATTGGGCCAATACGCTCTATCGTACTACGCCGCCTGCATCTAAACCCTATACGCTGACTGCAATCCCCTATTATGCCTGGGATCAGCGTGAGCCGGGTGAAATGCGAGTATGGGTGCGTGAGTGTTAGTAAGAGATAATCGAGAAAGAACGTGCGTAAGGCTTCGACACCACGAAGGCGGCGACAAGACAGATTCCGCAGAGGTTTGGATAGTGACAGTTGAATCGGCGTGACTGCTCATTCGTCCTCCACGGGGACCGTGCAAGAATCCGCGCTTCACTGAGCCGAGGAAGGATTCTTGCACGGAAAACAGGTTATGGCTGAAGCTGGGACGCCAACCACGAACGCAGGATTGGCACCACATGTCTGGCCTGCATTGCCTGGATGTGGTCAAGTCCATCGAGCACTTGCACACCCCAGCCGAGTTCAGAGAGTAGTGCTTGTCCACGCACAATTGGACCCGCTAAACTCACATCCACATTCCCCCAGTCTTTGCTGTACTGGATCTCATCCTTGGAACCAACGAAGCAGAGGCGAGGGCAGGTGAGCCGCGCCTGAGCAGCCCGGTCGTCGAACCCCTGCAATGCCTGGTAAAGGGTGACAAATTGCCAGGTCTGATCCCTTGATAGAGAATTGCCAGACCATTCGGATTCATCTGCTGACGGCATTGGTCGCGTGCCGCTCGCTATCTCGTAGGCCGCAGTAGTGACACTGAGCATTTCCTCGTATGGCCCGTTCAGGGGAGGAAAGCCCCCCATGATGAGTGTCAACAGGCGGTCGGTCCGAATGGCAAGTTGAAGCCCGATCAACGCAAGCCAGGAGTAGCCATAGTAGGCGAACCGATGCGCCCCCACAGCATCGGCTACGGCAAGAATATCGCTCGCAACGTTGTACGGTGTCAGCGTTTCCGGTTTCGGTATACGAAGGCACTGGCCTTCATAGTCAAAGGCAATCACGCGAAAGGCATCGCTCAGCCCCTTGATAAGCGATTGGCCCAGGGCCGGGTCGGTACCATACTGACGCATTTGTTCAGCCAACGGCCCGGTCACCGGGTGTGGATTAACTGGTAGCAGCAGGGTTGGTCCTGCGCCGTGAATCTCGATCTCAATGGTACTTCCGTCATGTAATGTCGCTTCAGGCATGTGAGTTCCCTCCATCATTCGCTTCGTGGCTACCTCAAATATCGGCAACAGTATGTCATCTATTGCACCATTTTGGGGCAGCACTCCTATTCAGATGTATACATATGTTTTGATCCCGCGCTGGCCAGGCTTTTTATAGATCACCTTTCTACTGTACAACACTGATGCCCAATTGGAGGGTAAGGCAGCATGCAGAGCTTGCGTATGCATACGCCAGATCCCTATTCAGGCTCAATATGCTTGTTCAATGTGGTAGAAAGAAGGATACTCATTGAAAGAAGTCTCTAAAAGCACTTAGGAGTTTTACATGACAGATCGTCCCTATCTGCGTACCCACGATCTCGCACTGGCTGGAGGCATTAGTGTTCAACAAGTGCGCAATTACGAGGCCAGTGGCTTGATTCCGAAAGCACAGCGGAGTCCAGGCGGCTATCGCCTCTACACCCATCACCATCTGGCTGCACTTAAAACGGTGAAAAGCATGGTCTCTGGTTACGGCTGGCAGCGAACGTCGGCGATCATGCAAGCGCTTCACCGAGGCGACCTTCCCGTTGCGCTTGCGATTATCGACGAGCGCCACGCTGAGCAAGCTCTCAAACGCCTTCAGGTGGAGCAGACGCTCTCTGCTCTGCGTATATTGGCTGCCGGGTCCGCCTCTTTGCAAAGCACCTCCCATCCTCAACGGGTTCGAGTGGGTGAGGCGGCCAAACAGGTGGGTGTTCGTGTCTCCGCCTTGCATTTCTGGGAGCAGCAGGGCTTGTTGCACCCGGTTCGCGAGCAGCACAACCGCTACCGTTTCTATGACGAGCAACAGATGCGTCGTCTACGCGTTGTAGCCTTGCTCAGAGGCGCAGGGTACCCTTTCAACGCCATTCAGTCGGTACTCGATGAATTGGTGGCGGGTCGGCCTGAACAAGCCATTGTGGCTGTGGAGAAAAGGCGCGAGGAACTTACGAGGACAAGCTGGTCATGCATTGAAGCCTTGACCAGCTTTCAGCACTATGTGAGCGAGTTTGGCCCGTAGCACAGTTTTAGCATATTGAGATTAACCCGCGCTCACCTCTGCATCCTCAACCACCTCCGCCATCTCCTCCTCTTTATCCTCTTTCGCATCACAGGTCTTCGGCTCACGAATATCAATTGCAAGCTTGCCTTCAACAGCACTCACGTGCACTTCGCCATTTTCGGGAATATTCGCCAGCAGAATACGCAGGCTCAGGGGAACCGTGAGAAGACGCTCAACGGCACGGCGTAAAGGACGCGCACCCTGCGTCTGACTGAAACCTTCCTTACAGAGTAGATCGATTACGCTGTCATCCGCTTTCAGTATCAGGCCCTGATCGAGCAGGCGTGCGGCCAGCTCGTTCAGTTGCAGGCGTGCGATAGAGCGCACCTGATCTTGATCTAACGGATGGAAGATCACAATGTCATCGATACGGTTGAGAAACTCCGGGCGAAAGGTATCGCGCAGGCGTTCCATGATGCGATCACGCTGCATCTCTTCTGCGGTGCCCTTCATGCTGGCACGAAAACCACTGGGCATTGAACGGCCAAGCATGTCGGTACCGACATTCGAGGTCATGATCCAGATGGCGTGTTGTGCATCAACAGTATGGCCCTGCGCATCGGTAAGACGACCAGCATCGAAGACCTGCAAGAAGAGATCGAAGACCTCTGGATGAGCTTTCTCCACTTCATCGAGCAGGACCACGCAGTGGGGACGACGCCTCAACTTGCCCGTCAACTGGCCCTCCTGATCATAGCCAACATAGCCGGGAGGAGCACCGACCATACGCGAGACGGCGTGCTTCTCCATATACTCGGACATGTCAACACGAATCAGGTGTTCATCGGAGCCGAATACTTCAGATGCCAGAGCACGCGCCAATTCCGTCTTGCCAACTCCCGTCGGCCCCAGGAACATGAAAACGCCAGCAGGTCGGTTACGCGGCTTCAGGCCCGCACGAGCAACCTGAATTGCCTGCGCAACGCGGCTGATCGCTTCATCCTGCCCAATCACACGCGATTTGAGGCGTGCATCCAGGCTCAGCAAGCGGTCACGTTCTTCACGTCCAGGCGCTTTAACAGGGATACCGGTGCGCGATGAGATTACTTCAGCGATCATCGACGCATCAATAACGGGATGATCAGGCTCATTAGAGGGATCCAGTTCCTCGTTTTCTATTGAGAAGACACGCGCCTGCGAACAGGCTTCATCCAGCACGCTGCAGGCTTTATCGGGCAAGCGCAGATTTGGCAGGTACTGGATGGAGAGATTGACGGCGGCCTGCAATGCCTCGTCGGTAATAGTGGCGTGATGATGCTGCTCATATAGCTCACGCATACCAGTCAGGATGGATAGAGCCTCTTCAGTAGATGGCTCCTCGATCTGAATGGGACGCAAACGGCGCTCCATTGCAGCATCCTTCTCGATCGTGCGATACTCCTGAGGGGTCGTCGCGCCAATACAACGCAAACGTCCTCCAGCCAGAGCTGGTTTCAGGATACCAGCGGCATCGATGCTTCCATCCGCAGCACGCCCGGTCCCGATCAACAGGTGCATCTCATCAATGAAGAGAATAATATTGCCGTCACCCTCTGCCTCCTCCAGCACTTTGAGCAGGCGTTCCTCAAACTCGCCGCGATACTTGGTACCCGCCACGAGTGAACTGGCGGACAGCTCGATCAAACGCTTATCACGCAATTCTGGAGGTACTTTGCCATCAACGATACGTTGCGCCAGGCCACCTACAATCGTCGTTTTGCCAACACCCGAATCACCGATGAGAATAGGATTGTTGCGATCCTTAAGCATCAGCGTTTGCATCAACTGACGAATCTCTCTATCGCGCCCGATGAGCGGAGTTAACTGCTTGCTACTGGCCTGTTTTGTCAGATCACGGCCAAGGCGTTCCAGCACGGAGTTACCGATCCCCTTCGCAGTTCCCATGCTCTCCGGCCCTATCGCATCGGGCAACTCCTCCTGAATAACCTCAGGGCTTGCCCCGACAGAAGGCACCAGTTCCAACAAAGCCCGCGCATTGCTGGACATAACTAGTTCGGTTAATTGCGATGGATTAATGCCAAGTTTGGTAAGGAGTTCATGAGTTACGCCATCACCTTCACTCAAAACCGCCTGAGCGATGGAGCGTTCATCAACAGCTGATGAGCCTGAACTGGAGGCGCTACGTTCGGCTGTTTGCAGAATCTCTTTGCAGCGACGTGTAGGAAGAATGGGCGTATCGCTTGTGGCTTTTCCATTACCAAGGGCGAGGCGTATTACATCGCGCACCTGCTTGGGAGAGAAGCCAAGGCTACGTAGAGCATCCTGGGTACAGCCACCATCCAGTTTAGTGAGAGCAATAAAGAGATGGGGCGTGCCGAGGTAGTCTTTATGCATACGACGCGCTTCACCCAGGGCGAGTTCCAGCACAGCTCGTAGGAAACGGCGATCTGGCGTGCCGGAAGAAGGCAGGATGGGAGCCATAATCTGCGTATCTTCAAAAGGGTCAAGGCGTGGCTCTATAGGACGCTCTTTCTCGGAAAGAGAGCTTGCCACCAGCCGTTGCATGGGATCACCGTAGAGGGTAAAGCTCATCCAGGATGTATCATCAATATAGTGTTGTGCCATGGTTACCCGAGCACGCCGTAGCGCCTCGCCCAGCATCACACCGTCAACCACGTCCTGGTAGAAAAGGGCTGCAAACTCAGAAACACGTTGCATGCTCACAGGCCAGCGCAATACCAGCACAGAGCCAGCGCCCGCTTTCAACAGATTACCAGCCAGGCGTTCCATGAGTTCATCGCGATCCTGTTGGTTCTGTCCATTGACACCTGTACGACCCAGGCGCTCATCTTCAAGGCAACTGAGAAAAATAAGGGGGCGCTTAGGAAGTGGCTGTAAGATCTGCTCAACGACATTACTGTCTAAGCGTGAATTACCGGGCAGGGCCAGCACCGGATCACCAGCGTTCGTCGTCAGAGGAAGCGGTCCCGAATAATGCAATACATGGGGCATTTCAGCATTGACACGCATGCGCATCTCAAGCTGATTTGCCTGTTGACGGTAGAGGATAATACGTGACACTGACTCTGGCAGCGTTGTGCAGAGGGAAGCGACCTCCTCCTCGGCACTTGAGCGCTCTCCTGTTGGATTCACCAGGAAGAGAACGGTAAGTCCTTGCGCCTCCCGCCGTCCCATCTTACGTGTTGGACGTTCGGGAAGAGAAGGACGTAGCGCTGTATCTCGTTCTCGATTTGCAGAATGGAGCACGCGTCCAATAGACAGTGTATGACAGAGATAACGCCCTGGCTTAGTGCTGGCATCAAACATCAGCTCCCAGGGGATATCCGGCGTATTTGTACTAATAATCAATGGTGAGTCCAGGTGGCGCAACGCCTCTTGTAAAGGCGCTGGCAACAATGACTCAAAAAGGATACTTCCCAATGTGAGCAGTGAGTCATTGACCGCGCCAAGCTTAGCCGTCTGACGCTTCACTTCCATTGTAGCCAATGAGTGCATCGATTGGGTCGCGGACTGCAAAGCACGGCGTAACCGCTCGCGCGTCTCTCCATTGAGTTCGTTGCTATATTCCTGGCCTGTGGGTACTGAACCGTCGGGGAGATCCAGGCGAAAACGATAACGTGTATCGGTACGTACTATACTTAACAGGGCTGGTTGTTCCATGGAAACTTCTCTTCCACAAGCATCCCAGCAATCGCTATACACGATTGCGATAAAACAAACACGAGTTCACGGCAAAAACGCTAGATTTTTTGATACTATACGACTTCTCTGTAACCTTGTCAATTATATTGGTAATGTTCCTATCCTGCAAGGAGATTGCATAAGCGTATCCTATGGCATAATAGATGGGTCACTTGACTCCACTAAAGAACATGCCCCGGCGTCTGATAGGGATTTGGATGCGTTTTTAAGCTGAAACCCCGTATCCTGCGTTACAATCCCATTATAGTGCAACCCGGAGTTATTAGTGGCGGCACATGTTCCAGTTGCAGGAATCACGGTCAGGTCGAGCGAGGGGAACGTTGAGGCCTGGCGTTGAAATAGCAGATCATAGCTACCATGACCGAGCGATGGCACATACCAGGAGAGCGTGATCGTCATGGAACAATTCTTGGGAATCACCACATAACCGCCAAACATACCCTTGCCCGGCACATCGCTCCTGGTATTATCAGGTGGCCCGATCTGATCAATAGGATGCCATCCACCCGCGTAGGGATCGTCGATCATCTGTGCAGCAGCACCGGCATCATACTGCCCGGTTGGACAGACCAGTTCTTGATGCGGATAGACTCCATTCGGTGAGCAGGCTGCCAGATTTCCACCACACAGAGGCACCCCGGTATCAAAACCATCTCCTGAGAGCAAGCGCGACGACTCCGGTACATAGAAGCGTATATAATCGCGATAGGTATCCAGTCCATACACCGGACCGAGCTGATTGTAGATCAGGTGCATCTGTAGCGTATGAGTTGCCCCACCTTTTGCATCCAGTTTGACCGTATCCTGCAAGTTGGTCTGCACATATTGCGACGCCTTACTCGCGCTCACATTCGCTTGCACAATTAAGAGGCCATCATGCGTATTTGAGCGATCAATTACAGCGGCATCATTGTATTGTTCAAGTAAGCTCTCGATCTGGGGGTTGGTCATATACACCTGAAGATCTTTCGTCTTCAAATCGTGAAGCACTTGCAAGCCGAGAGAGAGCAATTCAGAAGGATCAGCATGGCGTATGCGACCCATCAGCACGCTTGCCACCTGCGAGGTAAACAATTTACGTATATTGGGATCATCACTTTTCACATGTTCAACAATCTCAATCTTACGAATACCTGCGTTATCTAGCTGATAGTAGTGTAACTTCTGCTCCAGATTTTCCGCAGTGATCGTTTCATTATATTTCGGGATGTAGATCGGTCCGATGGCCTGCAAGATATGCTCGATGAAAAAGGGCGTAAACGAGATGACGCCATCAACATTACGGTTAACCTCGTGCTTGTATTCGCCAATAGCAATGCGAGCGGAGGTGGGAAAATCTGCCGAAAGGTTCGAGTCACGTAGACCCCAGTTCGCAAATGGCCACCAGGAGCGATAAGCAGTCAGGAGCCAGTTGTCCGATAGTCGGGCTGTTATCGCTATATTCGACGCCGGAGATATCATGCAAAGAGAAGGGACCAACGCGACCACTATTGATCGAAAGTTCCCCATATTGACCAGTGAAACCACCTGTTGGACGCAGTTCTGCACGATCCATCGTCTGCACTAGAAATACACGCGGCTGATCAACACCCAACAACCAGTTCGCCGGTCCCAACAGCTCACGCCCTCGTTGCAGGAGCGTCTGTACCTGTGGCAAAAGTTGGAAAGCAGCCTGCAATTGCGTTCGCTGACTACTACTAATAGGCAGTGCTTGTAAAGAGAGTGTCCGTGACTGCACCTGAATATCATTGAGATAGGGCATGATCACATCGACGGTGTTCCCAATAAGGGTAAGATCGCTTGCGGTCACGAGGGGAGTGCGAGCATTACTGCTCAACAGTGGACCATGAAATTTAGGGGCCAGTTTGAGTGCAGTTGACATGACCTCCTCACCGATCAGCGTTGCATCGATACCGATCTGACTTGCTGAAAGAGCGCTGGCTTACCTGAGTACGATACTGAGGCAGATACTGCGTCACCGTATGAATTAGAGAAGTATTCTTGATTAAGACTTGTACCTGCACAAAATCGTCATGCGCAGCCACAATTTCCTGCCGGGCGCGGATCAACTTGCTCTCATCAAGTACACTTGTTGGATGAGACGACGCTCCAGTAAAAATCGTTTTGACCGTCAGTAGATGCTGTACACCCCCATACGCATGCGCACGTAAGAGATTATAGGTCGCATAGGCGTTGACTCCATAGCTTACCACCATGATCAGCGGCGTGAGAATAGCGGCCAATAAAAAGAACAAAAGCGCCACCGAGAGTATCCAGTAGCGTGTAAAGCGTCGCTTTTGCGGAATTTCGAGCTGATACACTGGCGCTGAAAGCTGTTTACGCAGTACTTTATCGCTTCCTACAAGGACGTTCTGATCTTCTGAACGTTCTGAGGATACGAGTTGTTTTGTCTCTTCATCAGTTCTACCCACACTGGACTGTACGTCATCCCCTGCGTCCAGTTTCTTCGTTTCCTCTTCGCTGATCTGCACGGTATCAGTTGAGTCAGGATTCTCTGTTTCCTCTTCACTCACCTCTACATCATCAGCAGGAACAAGTTTCGTTGTCTCCTCTTCACTCACCTCTACATTATCGGCAGGAACAAGTTTCGTTGTCTCCTCTTCGCTTTCATCTGGATCAGTTGACGGAGTAAACTCCCTGGTTTCCTCTTCATCAGCCTGAACATCGTTAACAGGAACAAGTTTCGTTGTCTCGACCTCATCAATCGTTGCTTCGAGCTTCTCTATCTCCTCCTCGCCCTCCTCAACTCCCTTTCCTGACGCATCATGCTCCTGTACTTCTGGTGCAGCCGGAGCGTTATCTACCTCAGTAGTTGTACCTGGCAAGGTATGTTCTTCTATTGAAGGTGGATCAACAGGAGGAAGATCTCTATCATCACTATCTGCTTCAGAATGCAGTGGTATATTCTCCTCATTATATGAGGCATCGGTGTCAGGAGAAACAATTCCTGGCAAGTCACTATCGTCCGGTGTGCTGCTGGACATTAAAGTTCCCTCTTAAAATATAGAAGTTTAGAACAGAGTAAATAGCGCCCCTGGCTACATCCTATTTCTACCACAGGTTATATATTAGCTTTAACACTCATAAAACGCATGACGCGGTCTGAATGTTTCACTCATAGCGCATTTTACTTCATATATATTTTTTATAGAATGCTAGATAAGATCATAGGCCTCTTACTTAACATTATAACAGCTTCATTCCCTATGGTATACAATAACACGTCGTATCGTTTATTCTGTTGATAAGACAATAGAATTTTTGCGTAATTGGTGCCCTTTGGCATACACTTCTCTCTATAAAGGTGATGCCTCTATCCATATTCTCGCCGAAGGATGCCGAAGGATAGAGATAGTAAAAAACGGAGAAGTTGCATGATTGCTCCTCAACATCAGCGCGTGATTGATCGCCTTGTCGAACTCTTCAAGGATGATCCTCGCTTTCCGGCTATGATCATTGGAGGCTCGGTAGCGAAAGGCAGGGCGCTTCCAAATTCAGATGTAGATATTCTGCTGATTGCCAGCGATGAAGAGTACGCACGGAGAGCGGCAAAAAACGATTTCTGGTATGTTAATACTGAAGTATGTGATTATCCAGATGGCTATGCAGAAGGGAAAGTTGTTGATCTGCAATTTTTGCGTGACGCCGCCGATCATGGTAGTGAGCCAGCCCGTGCCGCTTTCTTCAAAGCGTTTATAGGTTATTCACACATTCCAGAATTGGAAGCCCTGCTACAACGTATCCCTGTCTACCAGGATCAGGACCAACATGAGAAGCTTATTTCCTTCTATAGCCAGGTCATAGTGGCTAACTGGATGGTACGCGAGGCGGAGAAGCGGCAAGATGCTTATCTTATGACTCAGGCAGTTGCGAATATGACGCTGTACGGCAGCAGACTGATTCTGGCATTTAATCGCACTCTTTATCCTTACCATAAGTGGCTGATGTACGAACTTCGACACGCAGAAAAGACAGCCAGCGAACTTTATAGCGCTGATGGAGCAATTATTGGCCAGCCCGGTAAAGAGCATGCTCAGGCATTCTGTGATTGTCTCAGTGCGTTTCACGATTGGGGCGTACCATATGACCAGCTCATTGTGCGCTTTTTACGTGATACGAATGGAACTGGCGGGATGGGAGAGCACCTTTGCAAGATTGGTAAACAGCATACCCTTTATTTAGAATAAAAGGATTAAAGATGAGAAAGAGGTGATCTTTATGAGCAATAATCTGGCCTGGAAAATTGCTGAGGGAAGCAAAGTTCATTTGAAGGATTACGATCCGGGTTATACTGATGAGCATTCCGATCATGCAAAGGCAATGCAGGAACTGATAGAGCTCAATAACGAGTTAAGCGATTTGCAAGAGATTCTGGCCGCAGCTCAAAAACAAAGCCTGCTGATAATTTTGCAAGGGATGGATACCAGCGGCAAAGATGGTACCATTCGGCATGTGTTTTCAGGGATCAATCCTCAAGGGTGCGAGGTACATGCATTCAAACAGCCAACACCCGAAGAGCTGGCACATGACTTCCTGTGGCGTATTCATAAAGTGACACCTGCAAAAGGGATGATGGGCATCTTCAATCGCTCCCACTATGAAGATGTACTCGTTGCACGCGTACATAACCTGGTGCCAGAGGCGGTCTGGAGTCGTCGCTATAAAGAGATTAATGCCTTTGAGAAGTTGCTAGCCAACAACGGAACAATTGTGCTCAAATTCTTTCTGCATATCAGTTATGACGAACAAGAACGCCGTCTATTGGCACGCGAACAGGACAAGGATAAAGCCTGGAAGCTATCATCCAGTGATTGGGCTGAACGTAAATATTGGAACGACTATCAACATGCCTATGAGGATGCGCTCAGCAAATGTAGTACAGATGAAGCTCCCTGGTATATTGTGCCAGCCAATCATAAGTGGTATAGAAATTTAGCTATCGCGCATACCATGGTCCATACGATGGATAAGTATAAGGATGATTGGAAGCAACAATTGGAGGTACGAGGGAAAGAGCAGAGAATTGGAACAATTGAAGAGATAGCAGTATAAAAGCCAAAATAAGGAGTGAGGGAAAACTATGCAATATCGACGTTTAGGAAGTGCGGGTATGCGCGTAAGTGCCATTGGTCTGGGAAGTTGGTTAACCTATGGCAATGCAATTGAGGAAGAGATCGCCATCAATTGTATTCATAAAGCATATGAAGCGGGCATCAATTTCTTTGATACAGCAAATGTCTACAATCGTGGCGCGGCAGAGAAGGTGGTGGGGCGAGCCTTGAGCGACTTCCCGCGTTCATCTTTTGTGCTGGCAACCAAAGTCTATTTTTCGATGGGCGATGGTCCTAATGATCGTGGTCTCTCGCGCAAACATATCATGGAGCAGTGTCACGCCAGCCTGCGTCGCCTCAATACCGACTATATCGATCTCTACCAGTGCCATCGTTATGACTATGATACACCTCTAGAAGAAGTCTTGCGTGCACTCGATGATCTCGTAACACAAGGAAAAGTGCTCTACACGGGTGTTTCAGAATGGTCGGCAGCTCAGCTTAGTGATGCAGTTCATACTGCACGCGAACTAAACCTGGATAAGATTGTATCCAACCAACCAATCTATAATATGCTCACGCGCTATATTGAGCGCGAGGTTATTCCTTTATGCACACGGGAGGGTATTGGGCAGGTTGTCTTCTCTCCATCTGGCACAAGGTGTTCTCACGGGCAAGTATAAGCCTGGTCAGCAGCCGCAACAGGGCACACGGGCCGCCAATTCAGAGGTCAATAATTTCATGGGTGGCAATCTTATGAGCGACAAAACGTTGACGGCAGTACAACAACTTCAGAGCCTCGCGCAGCAGAGCGATTATACGCTCTCACAATTAGCGCTGGCCTGGATTCTACGTCAGCCAGACGTTAGCTCTGCAATTATCGGTGCTTCACGACCAGAACAGATCGAGGAGAACGTCAAGGCCAGCGAAATTTCGCTCTCCCAGGACATCCTTGCCTCAATCGACGAAATTCTTGCAGATGTCGTCTCATACGAGAAGACGAGGGGCTTATTAATACGGCACGATGGACACGATAATGCAGTTGAACTATTAAAATCGAGGATATTCCAAGGTAGGGCACCAGGATTCTATCGCGTCCATCCGCCTGCTCCATTTATGGAGGAAGGTAGCCGCCCACGATATCCAGATTTATTTATTCAACCGCATGATCGCGCCTGCACCCATGCATAGAGCTAACCTGCATGCAACAACAATCCGACTCCCACACCAGCAAGCGTACCAATAGTAACAATCACAAGAAATTCAATGCCAGCACGCAATGGTCCCTGGCGTGTATAGCGAGCCTTGATTGTTCCAAGCGTCATAGCTGTCAGGCTGTAAGTCCATAGGCCCACCATTGGACAAAGGGAGTGAAAATATCACCGGCAGAGCAGGAATAAGACCTCCAATTAAAAAAGAAAGACCTACCTGCACTCCCTGCTGAAGGGGACGAATCTCTGTTTCTTCAACCACGCCCAGCTCATCATGGATCATCGCCTGGTGCCAGCGCTCACGATTAGCGGTGAGATGATCAACGACCTGGTGCAATAGAGGATCTCGAAACCCCTTTTTATGATAGATAGCACGCAGTTCCGCACGTTCCTCATCTGGCTCATTTTCAACTTCATAGCGCTCAGTAGCAATGCGCTGATCCAGAATCTGCTGAGCTGTTCGCGCAGATAGAAAACCGCCCAGGGTCATCGAAATACCCCCGGCCAGCACTTCACCAAGCACAATCAAGAGCAAATGACCTGGGGCAACCTGGCTTACAGCCATAATAAATACCAGTGTTGTCACCAGGCCATCATTAAGGCCAAACACAATTTCGCGCAGCCAATCACCCCCATGAGGATGCTTTTCGTTGATCTGCTCTATCGACACCAGATCCTCCTTATAATAAATGCACTTTATTATACTACGGAAGTGATGTCGCGAAGGGTGTCAAATAATTGACAGAGTTCTATCCGATCACATAAGGAGATAACCCTACTATCCATCTTCGAATCAAAGGGACGAAGCAGTGGCATCAACAGTTTTATAGGTGCAGGAGGAACATTATATTGCACAACATCGTGAATAATCTCATCAAATGAATGGCGCTGGTAATGTAAAAGGCGCTCACTATCCTCTGTATCAAGCCAATCGGTACAATATGGATCGTGACCAAAGGCGTTTTCTGGTAGCATTCCGATTCCCATCGCATCCAGCATACGACCCAGGTAATCACGATAGCGTACCTGGCAGGTAGGACCACCACCAATAAGCCAGACTTTGCCCCAGATTTCAGTAGACGCAACGCCATTTGCAATTGCCAGACCAGCATCATAGGTATGGAGCATCTCAAAACGCGTATCAAGGGGTATTCTGTACATGATAGGATGCGGACGACGGGGAGCAAGTGGAGGAACATCGGCAAAGCGGTAGATAGACCAGACGAGGCCCGAATTTCTCACTCGTGCCTCGCAATACAACTTATGTTTTGTATATTCATCGGTCATCTGTACTGGATCAGTCACCTTACGAGGAGGCGGCTGATTCTGTGTGAAACCAAATACGTCCAGGCTTGAGGCGAACAAGATTTTTGGCAGCTGAGATTGCTGCTGGGCAGCCTCCAAAATGTAACGTGTACCATCCATATTTACCTGACGCGCCATCTCCAGATCCTCTTCGATGTATGGAGGAATAATATATCCAAGGTGTACAATAACTTCCTGGTCCTGCACTGCCGTAGCTACCTCCCTGGAGCAACGCAGATCTCCCCAGATTACTTCGACCTTGCCTTCAACCTGCCGCGCCTTCTTCTCTGTCTGTCGATCCTTCTTATCGAAACAGCGGACGGTATGACCCTGCCGGAGCAGCTCCTGGAGGGCGCTAAAACCAATATTACCAAAGGCTCCTGTGAGCAATACCTTCACATCCTTGTTCCTTAGTCATTGCTATTCGATTACGTCAATTGAATTGAGATAAATAAGTGCATCATCAACAGCTTCAGAAGATAGATTAAGCTGAGCCTTAATCTGCTCGATGTTACGCTCTCCATTGACCATTGCAAATACTGTACGCAGAACGAGACGTTGTTTCGACGTGTAGCCATTCATTAGATAGGGTTCCAGCGCTCCTACCGCTCTAGGAATATATGAAACAGGAAAAGACTGGCGCAGAATTGGTATCTGTGTACGCCTGCAAACTCTGCGTATTTTGTTGCCTCATCGACCTGAAAGTCTGATCAATATTGGAATCAATACGCATCTGCCACTGTGTCTTTGTACTCAGCAACATATATGCCTCCTGATCCTTGTACAGTATTACACCATCCTGAGACTGGATCTGACAACCAATAATCGTTCTTTTCCTGACAAATATATATCCATGACATGGCCCCCTGATGTCTGGAATATCGACCGTCGTATAGAGTATAGCCGACTGGTCTTGCAGAAAATTTATAAGTGTTTGTAGATCAAGGTGATAAATTTTATCCGTGGGCATAATACATCACCTTATCCACTCCAATACAGATAGAGATCATAAATCTATCCTCCAAAAGGTGCAGAAAGACGCAAAATCGTACCTTATCTTCCTGCATGAGCAAAAAATGCTCGTCTTTTCAGCATACCAGCAGTCACCGATAGTTCTTGTAAAGTCATCCCTGAGCTATTCTAACATAAGAAACAGCATAAAATACATATAAAAAATATTAAAGTTTCACAAGATTAACCTCTGCTGCCCCTTATTGTCTCACTAATTGGATGATTGCTTCACATTACAATAATCACCTGCGCCTGGCCCCATCCTTGCAAATGAAAACGATCACAATGCTAGAGCAAGTAATGCCTATTCACTTTCCTTCCATGTGTCATACAATAGAGGCAACGCGTTCTTTATCAAGACGTGGGTATTATAGGCATTATGCCACTGAATGAGGACCAGACCGAAGATGGTCATGGACCTGCTGGAAGGATTAAAATAATGTTTCTTTCTCCTCAACAAATGCGCTGGTGCGGCTGGTTGTTATTCATTGGTGCACTACTCTCAATTCTCATCCTGCTGGTTGAATTTACCGTTTCTGCACCGCTCCTTCTCACCGCAAGCATAAGCCTGCTAGGCGGACTGCTCGTCCTGATAGGTCTGCCTGGTACCTACGTCAAGCAGCGCGACCTGGTGGGCATATTGGGCACCATTGGTTTTTTTATACTCTGGCTTACCTGGCTGATAACAACGCTGGGAGTCAACGTAGAAGAGATTGTTATCGCCACAACCACCGCTCATCCAACCGCACAATCGGTCCCCCCTGTGCTCGTCAATATCCTTAACCTTACTGATCTCGTAATGTTGATCGGGGCATTGCTCTATGGAGTGCAGACTATGCGAGCACGCCTCTTTCCCACTTCCGTTGGCTGGCTGCTAATTTCCACTGTTGTTGCTATGACCCTGGCTCTTTTTTAGGAAGTGCACTTGCCCAACTTCTCTATATCGTTGGTGAACTGCTCATGCAGAGTGGCTTTGCACGTCTGGGCTATGCACTTGCTCGCTGGCATGATGACGATATCGAGCCTGAACTGGTTGAGTCTGAGCAGATCATCACCACGAGCGATCTACAGCAATAACCGCAAACTATTGATGTACAGGAAAAACAGATGGAACTTCTTCAGGTGTTCAACGTATAAAAATTGTAATCATTGTTTGAAAAGATAGAGAAAGAGGTATGTATGATTCTCCATCTTGGAGAGCGTGTCTATTGGGGCGCACCAGAAGTCATCTACCTGGAAGGAACTATTACCGCACTGGACGAACAGGCGCAGACGGCCATAGTGCATATTGATCGGGCCACACTCCATTCAGCACATCTGATCGGTACAGATGTTCCTTTCGCCGCCGATGGTATTAAACCATTAACAGGAGATAGCCCGCCCGGCACTACCAGCGAACGTAGTATGAGAACAAGCACCAGCGCCAGAAATGAGTGATGAAGAGAAGATTCGCAGTGCCGCTGCGGTCGCCGTTCATCAACAATACGGCTATAAACTCGATAGCACTACAGAAACTACACTGATCGAACAGGTTGCTCAGACGATCAATAGCGATCCGGCGATGCGTCAGCAAATTATCACATCAATGAATGAAATTTTGCGGCGAGAATTCTAAATACAATGGAGTAAAAACATTATGAACTGTAAAGTCTGTGGAGCACCCCTGCAACAAGGAGCACGCTTCTGTCCAAATTGTGGCACAACTACTAATGAGCCTTATCAGGGAAACAATGCAGGAGCATCGTCCCTCCTGCACAGTCAGCATCTACAGATGATACTGCACGCGTCCTGCCACAACACCCGACACTTCCACCAGCCTACGGTTCACAGCAAACAGCACCACCCTGGGCACCAACACAACCAGCTGGACCACCTCAGCCACCCCCCCAATGGATACCTATCCCCCACCCAGGAGTCCCAGGCCGGAGCACCTATGTCACCTTTTCAGCCACCTGCCCCGTTACCATATTATCAAAATAATACTTCAGATAGAGGAGCAAATATGCCTCCAACTGCCGATAGTAGACGGGGAATGCGTCCAAGGCGACGATCGTAACCGGGCGGGATGCGCAGTAGGTTGTTTAACTGTATTAGTCATCTTGCTTCTTGTAGTAGGTGCTAGGCTGGGTCTTCCTGCTTCGTCCCTATCTGCACAACATGGCGGAGACACAGATTAATAACGCCCTTTCCGCAGGAGTGCAACAGATTCCAACTACGCTGCCTGCACTTCCAGCAGGAACAACAATTCCTCCGATTCCGATAACCGACAATGCAATCAATAATCTGTTCGTGCTGAGCCTGGCACCAAACGATCCCATTAAAAATCCTGCAACACAGATTACACCTGATGGGATGAATATTAGCTTCCAGACATACGGTCTGAGTAATGGAATCTCAATGAAACCAGCAGTACAGAACGGCCAGCTGGTGGCAACGAATGTCGGAATTAGTGGACCTTTCTCTCTAATTATGTCACCCGATGAGCTGAAGCCACTTCTGGATAAATACCTGGTCCAGGCACAAAACCGCATCAAGTACTCGATTCAAAACGTGCAACTCAAAGATCATGAGATGGATCTAACGCTGAAGGCTGCATAAACGTAGAGACGTAATTTAATCGTCTTTTCTTGTGAAAAGACGATTACGCTTGCGAGGTCTCCTGCGTATACCAACAACGACTATGGGCACGATGCAAAGCAGAACGGCAGAGGCATCAAGAATACCATGACTGCCCGCTTGCTGTGTTGTAGAAGGGATACTGGCCTGTTGATGGATATTGGCAAAGACGGAGGAGACGTTGGGCAACAACCCATCTTATCCTGTCCAAGAGGCCAGTAGACCAGCGCAACACGCCCGATGATATTACTGCGTGGCAGGAAACCCCAGTAACGTGAGTCAAAGCTATTCGAACGATGATCACCCATCACAAAGTAGTTACCCGGCGGCACCACCATATTCTGAATAGGATTACCGCCCGTTCCTTGCTCGATCGGGTTAATGTATGTTTCATTCAGCGCCACACCATCGACAACACCGTTGTGCCACGAATAGTAATCACATCACCAGGGATACCGATAATGCGCTTCACAAAATCTGTATTCGGCTCTCCTGCTTTTGGCGGTGAGAGAAATACGATTACGTCACCACGAGAAGGGGGATGAAAGAGATAGGTCCATTTATCCACCATCAAGCGTTCCTGATTATGAAGACTTGTCTCCATGCTCTGACCATCAACATCAAAATTCTGCACCGCCAGATTGATGACCAGGAACATGAGAAGTGTCAATACGATAGTCTCGATCACCTCTCGTACGAGACGGTAGCGCTTCTCAAAATTCAGTTCCACCCTCATGCAAGTCTCCCATGACGTATTTCATTTCAGCATTCAAGTAATTCTCTTAACCCCACACTCCAATACCCAGGTTGCACCTGATCTGTTCTACTATAGTCTATCTTTCCAGTACAACAGCATGTGGAGCCAGTACCATTCGAAAACTCTCTTCTGTAATAGGAAATAATAGCTACATGCTCATTGTTCTTTATATTAGTATAGCCGTCCTGCTATAGGTCTCTCCATTATGTTACCACTTGACTTGACGCAAACATGTCAGTATAGTAGTGTTACATGGAACGTTTGTTTGCATCGAACCCAACACATTACAGAGATACAGGTAAAAGGTGCTCACAAACAGTCGATAGTCCTTTATATGTACGATTCTCAGTAACGGATGGTTGGAAATTCTATGCCTTTAGATAAAATTGTTATTCGTGGTGCTCGTGAGCACAACTTAAAAAACATTGATGTGACCAT
This sequence comes from uncultured Chloroflexia bacterium, assembly GCA_963731415.1. Classification (GTDB taxonomy): domain Bacteria; phylum Chloroflexota; class Ktedonobacteria; order Ktedonobacterales; family Ktedonobacteraceae; genus JACDAE01. Next base: position 139,027 of record CAVSVN010000001.1, on the reverse strand, counting down.
CCCTCGCGATAAGCTGGTGGTCATCACTGGCCTTTCTGGCTCTGGCAAGAGTAGCCTGGCCTTCGATACTATTTTTGCCGAAGGGCAGCGCCGCTATGTCGAATTGCTCTCGGCCTATGCGCGCCAGTTTCTGGATAAGATGGAGAAGCCCGATGTTGAACATATCGAAGGTCTCTCTCCTGCTATATCTATCGACCAGAAAGGCGCAACACATAACCCCCGTTCGACCGTAGGAACCGTTACTGAAATCTATGACTACCTGCGCCTGCTCTATGCCCGTATTGGGCATCAGCACTGTCCCAGATGTGGACGCGAAGTCAGTCAGCAAACGCAGCAGCAGATCGTCGATGCCGTCTTAAGTCTACCGGAAGGATCTCGTATCCTTCTGCTCGCACCCCTGATCCAGGGACGCAAAGGCGAATATAAAAATATCTTTGAGGAGATGCGTCGTGCAGGCTATGTGCGTGTACGCGTCGATGGGCAGATCCTTGATCTGAGCGACGAGATCGAGCTGGATAAGCAGAAGAAACATACCATCGAGGTCGTCGTTGATCGCCTGGTTATCCGCAAAGGTAAGAAGCAGAATACCGATGAGCAGAATCCGATACAGAAGCGTGTAGCCGAACGACCCGCGCTCTATGATGTCAATGCTCCACAAGAAGCATACAAGGATGAGGATGGAATCATCGAAGCACTCACTTGCAGAGATTCTTGCACGAGGACGTTGATCCAGCCTTTAGACAACGCCTGGCCGACTCGCTGGAGACGACGTTGAAATTGGGTAGCGGCGTTGTGCTCGTCTCGATTGTGGATGGCGAAGAGATTCTCTTCTCAGAGAAAGCGGCCTGCGTCTATTGTGGCATCAGCCTGCCAGAGATTGCGCCACGCACCTTTAGCTTCAATAGCCCACATGGTGCCTGCCCCACCTGCACAGGACTGGGCACGCAGCAGGAGATCGATCCCGAACTGATCGTGACGCATCCCGAACTGAGCATGCTGGATGGCGCAATTGCCCCATGGAGCAAAGATCGTCAACGGAAGCCAGTGGCACAGTGCAATTCTAGAGGCACTGGCGGAGCGCTATGCGTTTGACCTGCATACACCCTGGAAAGAACTGAGTAAGGATTTACAACAGAAGCTTCTTTACGGAACGCCCGAAAAACTGGCGATTCGTTATACTCCGCAACATGGTCATACACGCACCTACAATGTCAACTTCGAGGGAGTCATTCCCAACCTGGATCGGCGCTATAAGCAGACCGAGAGCGAAGGGATACGCGAAGAGATCGAAGGGTACATGTCGGCTCGTATCTGTCCCGATTGTAAGGGCGCTCGTCTTAAACCAGAGGCACTGGCTGTCACGGTTGGCGGACGCAATATTGTGCAGGTAACGCGACTCTCGATTGTGCTAACACAACGCTTCTTCCAGGATCTGGAAACTCAGGAACTGGCACCAGCAGAACCCTCTAGCTATCGCTGTAGTGAGCAAGAAAAAAAGCAACGGCAAAAAGAGCAAAGCAGATAAAGAGGACGAGGTAGTATCTCTGCTGGGTGATCCTCTCACGCCGATCGATACCAACGGACCATTGGTAGCAAGTCCACTGAGCACGCGAGACAAGTTTATCGCACGCCAGATTCTCAAAGAGATCCGCGCCCGTTTGCAATTCTTGATCGACGTTGGACTCGACTATCTCACGGTAGATCGTGCAGCGGCGACGCTCTCAGGAGGCGAGGCGCAACGTATTCGCCTGGCAACACAGATTGGTTCGGGCCTGATGGGTGTACTCTATATTCTCGATGAACCCAGTATTGGCCTGCATCAGCGCGACAATGAGCGCCTGATCAAAACGTTGGTACGCCTGCGCAATCTGGGCAATACGCTCCTCGTCGTCGAGCACGACGAAGATACCATGCGAGCAGCGGATCACATCATCGACATTGGACCCGGAGCTGGCGAACATGGTGGATATGTAGTTGGCGAAGGCACCTTTGACGAGATTCTCGCCAACACCAACTCGCTCACGGGCGCATATCTGTCGCGGCGCAAACGCATCGCGATTCCTGAGCAACGACGACCTGGCAATGGCAACACCCTGGTTATTAAGGGAGCACGCGAGAACAACCTTAAAAACATCGATGTTGAGATCCCGCTGGGCAAATTTGTCGCCATCACTGGCGTCTCAGGTTCAGGCAAGAGCACGTTGATCACCGATATTCTGTATCGCAAACTGTCGCACGTCTTCTTCCGTGCACACGAGCGACCGGGCGCACATGACACGATTGAGGGGCTGGAGCATCTCGACAAAGTGATCGATATCGACCAGTCGCCGATTGGACGTACGCCACGTTCCAATCCTGCAACGTACACCAATGCATTCACGGGTATCCGCGAACTCTTTGCCCAGGTACCGGAATCGCGCCTGCGAGGTTATCAGCCAGGGCGTTTCTCCTTCAACGTCAAGGGTGGACGTTGTGAAGCCTGTAAAGGTGAAGGCATCGTCAAGATCGAGATGAACTTCTTGCCCGATGTCTATGTACCCTGTGAGATCTGTGCTGGCAAACGCTACAATCGTGAGGCATTGGAGATTCACTATAAAGGCAAGAGCATTGCCGACGTACTGGATATGACCGTCGAGGATGCGACAGACTTCTTCTCCAACGTGCCATCGATCTATAACAAGATGAAGACATTGAACGATGTCGGCCTGGGTTATATGCGACTGGGCCAGCCAGCGACCACACTTTCCGGTGGCGAGGCTCAACGCGTCAAGCTGGCAACTGAACTATCGCGTCGCGCCACGGGTCGTACAATGTATATCCTGGATGAACCAACCACAGGGCTGCATTTCGCTGATGTTGACAAGCTACTCGAAGTACTGCAGCGGCTTGTGGATACTGGGAACTCTGTCGTTGTGATTGAGCATAATCTGGATGTCATTAAGAGTACTGACTGGATCATCGATCTGGGACCTGAGGGTGGTGATGCGGGTGGATACATCATTGCTCAAGGCACACCCGAAGCAGTTGCAGAGGTTGAGGAGTCATATACGGGACACTTCTTGAAGCGCATGTTTCTAGAGGAAGCCGAATTTGATGCTCGTACGCGGGAAGATGGGCGCGTGACAACGGCAGGATAGTGATTTGAGGCAATACGTTGACGACGCCCATTGTCCGAGCGTCGTCAACGCAGTTCCACATTAATATTTGATCAGGGCAAAGACATCGTGCCCCTTTAGATGATCACGTCCTTTGAGAAAGCTCAGTTCAACCAGGAAAGCGATGCCTGCAATATGCCCGCCAAGTCCCTCGACCAGTTCTATCGCAGCTGACACCGTACCACCGGTTGCCAGCAGATCATCAACGATCAGGACACGTTCGCCCGGCTTAATGGCATCACGGTGAACCTCCACGACATTAGTACCATATTCCAGCGCATACTCTACGCTCATAGTGGGAGCAGGTAGTTTCCCAAACTTACGAACGGGCACAAAGCCACAATTGAGCAGATATGCCAGTGGAGCACCTAAAATAAAACCACGCGATTCAATACCCACAACGGTTTGAATACCAGCCCCTGCATAGTGAGCGGCCAGGCGCTCCATCGCAGCGCGATATGCTGCCGCATCCTGTAGCAGGGGTGTGATATCCTTGAAAAGGACGCCTTTCTGTGGAAAATCTGGGATATCGCGTATCTTATCTTCCAGGCGTACAGGCTCAGATGTCGACGACATGGATACTCTTTCCTCCATATAAAATCAGGGAGGGCTTTCAACAGACAACTGCTCGCCTGCCATACCCCCTGCTTCTAGATTTGTCCTTTTGCAGTATACCTTAGCACACACACACACGCAAGAAGACAAACACATGGAACATATGGCATCCTATGCCCCTTCCTCTTGCACAACCATAGCATAAAAATCGTCATTTGTCTGTAATGTTTTTTACAGTGTCTACCTGGAAATTCTCATATACTCTATTTATGATACTAAATGAACCGGGTAGAGGCGTCACCTTGCGTGCGCCCGCTTCCCGATGAACACTGTCGTTGGCTACGGGCGCACGCAAGGTGACGCCTCTACCCATTGGAGAGATTTGTACAATATCGAGAAAGGTTTGATGAATGGCGACAAACACTTCGACTCCCCAGAAACTCTACCTTTTCCAATTATCTATCTCGACTGTACCCGCAACTGGCCGGGCGCTGGAAATGGTATCAGGGTGCTATCTCGTCGAGACCAGCGATGAAAAGCATATCCTAATTGATAGCGGCCTCCCTGCAGATGCTCCCCTACCTCCTGGAATGCCACCAGCCAGACAAGAAAAAAATGTGATCGAGCATCTCTCTAATCTTGGTCTCCACCCCGACGATATTGATATTCTCATCTGTACCCACTTCGACATAGATCACGCAGGATATCATGATGCTTTTAGAAATGCAGAACTTGTTGTCCAACGCACACACTACGAACTGGCACGCAGCGGGCATCCGCGTTTTGCCGCCGCACGAACCCATTGGGATTCTCCTGCACTGCATTATCGAATGATTGATGGAGATACCGAACTTTTGCCCGGTCTGACCTTGCTTGAGACCAGTGGACATGCCATTGGACACCAATCGGTACTGCTGCACCTACCACAGACCGGCCTGGTGTTGCTCGCGATCGACGCGGTCATGATGCAACACCTTTTCACTCCTGATCGCCGGGCATGGCCGATGGATGACAACGAGGAGCAATTGCGTGCCAGCACGCGGAAACTCTTAAATCTGGTGCAGAGTGAGGATGTCAAACTGGTTGTCTTTGGTCACGATGGGAATCAATGGCAAACGCTTAAAAAAGCGCCGGAATGTTATGAATGAATGCAGCCGGGTTTATAAATGGCACCCGTACACCATAAGGATACATGATAACCAATAACATATTTCACGTTCTCTATGGTGTACGGGTGCCATTTATAAACCCGCCGTGGTGTAACCTACCTCGCCTGGGCCGCCTGTTGCGTATCAGCTGGTGGCAACTGCGCCGTACAATATGCGCAACGCGTCGCTCCCAATTGGATAGTACTCAGGCAATAAGGACACTCGCGCGTTGTGGGAGCCGCTGGCTTCTTTGGGTGAAGACGATCATAACCTTCTTGTAGAGCAACGATCGGTTTCACGACGAAGAAGTAAACAACTGCAGCGATAATCAAAAAGCTGATAATAGTATTGATAAGATCGCCAACCAGAAGATACGCATGATTACCATAGATAGGTATTCTGAAGTTTGCAAAGTTCTGACCCCCACCAGGAATCAAAGGCGTAATAATATCTTTAACTAAAGCCTGCACCACATTATTAAAAGCCGCACCAATGATAACGCCAACCGCCAGATCGACAACATTTCCACGCAGAATAAACTTCTCAAAATCGCCCATTGTGCTTAAACCGGTATGCAAGCCGCGCCCACCTAAATCTCTCGCTCTGTCAAAAACGCCCAAGGTCATTTCCTCCATTTACATTTTAGATACGTCCGTCCGAGAAGAATACTCCCGGCATTATTCCTACTAAATAATACGAATATACAGAAAGTTCCGCTCCAAATACAAAACTCTTAGCACTATCAGATTAGCATACGGTAGGGGAATGTGACTAGCCATTCATGACTATTGTTTGCAGAGGATTTGTATGGAGGCTAGATTGCGCAATTATGGACAATGGAGGGTCGGTGAGTGGGCGATCTCACTGACAATCCTGGGTAGAGCAAAACATACGATTCTCTAAGATACAAGTATTGTATTAGAAGTAACGACGTACGATTGCCTGATATCACTGACCTCACTCAGTCGATAGGGATCTCGCACACGATCTCCCCTATCTGTATACATTGGGACGCATCAGTGACACGCCCACGATCAGACCCACGATGAATGAGATGAGTACCAGGATCAGCACCATATCAATAGTAATCATGTGCAATCTCCTTTTGGAGGATTGACCTCCTTCACTAAAAGAAGCGGGGACGCCCCAACGCTACTCCTGCTACCAGACCGATGATAAATGCGATCAGCATCAGGATGATCAATACGGTGATACTCATCTTGTGTTCCCTTCCTGACCTCACCAGGCGTTCTGTTGAGTTTCACAACACCTCATGTGAGAATCCATACCTCTGAGTTGAATACCTCACATTTATGTTATAACTGAGAAGTTCTGCCAGCATCTATACTTATCTATGACAATTTCCTGACATATGTTTCTACATATGTGATCCTCTTGCATTACCACTGTTTCCACATGTATAGACACTGCTTATCTCCTCTACAAAAAGGACGCGGCAAGGCCAGAAAACATAAAAAAGGATCGATAGGCATTGTCTGTAGGGCGCAGTTTAAAGCCCGTGTTGACAATACCTATCGATCCATTTCGCATGGATAAAACGATTATGCGCTCAATTTCACAATCGTCACGCCATCGCCACCTTCTTGCGGAGGCGCAGATGCATATGATTTGACCAGGGCATGATGCGCAAGGTGCTCTCGTAACCGCCTGCCGTAACGCTCCTGTCCCCTTACCATGCACAATACGTATCGATGACATGCCAGACATCGCCGCATCGTTCAGGTAGGTCTCCAGTTCCTCCAGCGCCTGCTCAACGCGCCAGCCACGCATATCAAGCTGGGTAGCGACTTCGGGCCGATCCTCATAGCGTGGAACGCTGATCTTCGCCTGCTGTGGCTCGGTTACTGCTGCTTTGCGCTTACTCAAACGTTCGATATTGTCGACGTTCACGCGGAAGCGCAACGCACCCATCTGTACTTCGGCCTCACTACGATCCGCTGAGAGACCAAGCAGTTCGGCGTTCTGCCCAAAGCTGAGCACACGGACTGTATCCCCGATCTGCAATGGACCTTCAGCACGCTCTACCTCCGGCTCCCTGCTCCTTGGACGCAGCGGCTCCGGCAATGGCCTGATCTTCTCCTCCAGATCTACGCGCAATCGTACGTGCCTCACCCAGGCGTTCACGGCGTCATATTGATGCGGCTCACATCAACTCTGATCTTCGCCAGTTGCGTCTGCACATCCTCTACTTCGCGCCTCGCCTGAGCACGCGCCTCATTGAGAATTCTGACACGATCCTCCTCCAGCTTGATGACGTTCCTCCTCCAATCTGGCGGCGCTGATATTCAGCCTCAGTACGCTCCATGCTTAACTGGAAATGCTCATCTTCCGCCGCCTTGCGCTCAGATTGCAACCCTTCGAGCAGATTCTCCATGCGCACACCAGCAGTACCCAGAAACTCACGGGAGCGCTCAATGACCCGCTCATCCAGACCAAGTCGATTGGCAATAGCCAGCGCATTACTGCGTCCCGGCAGGCCAATACTGAGTTTATACGTTGGAGAGAGCGTCTCAATATTGAACTCGACCGAGGCATTGACCACGCCCGGCTGCTCATGCGCAAACGCTTTGAGTTCCGAGTAGTGCGTTGTGGCAATCGTCGGTCACATGGCGCTCTAACAGGAAGGTCAGGATGGCACGCGCCAGGGCCGAACCTTCGCTGGGATCGGTTCCCGCGCCCAACTCGTCAAAGAGCACCATCACGCGAGAATCCTTGCCTGCTCTTATTGATCAGCGTCTCGGCCAATGCGCCAGAGATCTCCGGTACGCCGCGCTTCTGCTCTTCGTCGATACGGCGCAGGATCTCGATGATACGTGTCAGGTGCGACGAGAAGGTACTGAGGCTCTGCTCGATGCTTTGCTCATCGCCGATATCCGCGAAGATCTCCTCAAAGATCGCAACTTCCGAATTCTCGTCCGCTGGAATATGCAATCCCGCCTGGGCCATCAGCGTCAGCAAGCCTACCGTTTTCAGAGCGACCGTCTTACCACCAGTATTTGGACCAGTGATCACGACCATAAAGAAGTCACGCCCCAGATGGAAATTGGTGGGAACAACCTTACCAGTCAGCAATGGATGACGAGCATTGCGCAGATCGATGCGACCTTGATCATTCAAGCGCGGTGCACTGGCACGGATCAAGCGACCATAGCGGGCTTTTGCCAGGTGCAGATCAAACTCGGCCAGCAACTCGACCGCAACTTTGAGCGACTCGGCTTCGCGTCCGATCTCTGCTGAGAGTACGCGCAGGATACGTTCAACTTCCTGGCGCTCCTCAATCTGCAATTCACGCACGCGGTTATTCAATTCGACCACGACCATCGGCTCAATAAAAACGGTCGCGCCACTGGACGATTGGTCATGCACGATACCGCGCACATGGCTACGACTATCGGCTTTGACCGGAATAACGTAGCGATCATTACGCATCGTGACAATCGGCTCCTGCAATGAGTTGCCGAACTCATTGACCAGTGTACGCAAGCGTTCCTGCAAACGCTGATTGGCCCCACGAATATCGAAGCGGATCTTGCGCAATGCGGGGCTGGCGGTATCTAAAACCTCGCCCTCTTCGCTCACCGTCTCTTCAATACGCCGCACAATCACGGGGCGCATGGGGATATCCTGCCCCAGCATGTGGAGCAGGGGAAAGGTCTCGGCATCCAATTTCGTCAGCAGATGTGCTACATAGATCGTTGCCCGCGTCGTCTCCAATACCTCTACGAGGTCAGTCGGAGTCAGGACACCATCACGAGCAGCACGAATGAGCAGGGGACGAATATCATGAGCACCACGCACACCTGCGTCGGCGTTTAGATCAATCAGACGCGAAGCCTCTGTTGTATAAGCGAGGCGACGGCTCGCCTCCTCCAGATTGGGAGTTGGTTCGAGCGCCATCACCAGATCTTTACTGGCCGAGAAGGCGGCCTCATGCGCCACCTTCGCCAGTATTTTGGGTATTCCAGTGTGTGGATACTTTTCTCGTGCATAATCGTGTTAATAAGTCCTCTACATATAGGTGCGCCCACTCAGGGCGCATAATCACAGATACAACTCATGTAAAAGGTCAGGGGATACAATATCCATCTCTATAAGTACGACAATGATAGAGAAGTTCGTCTCACTTTTTCACTTTTTTCTCAATGGATGTACAGCGTTTGCCTGTAAGAAAGGGGATGAGTGCCTACGATATGTTCTCTATGAATAATAACACATATACTATCATAAATCATCCCGTTGCTGCGCTTATGCTCCGAATTTTATGGTAAAGCAGACATCCAGGCTGTGAACTGGCTCACCCTATAGAACACAGCTCGTTCCTCATAAACCACTATTTGACATACACACAAGAAATATGTTACCTTGCCTCTGGCATACAATAGAGAAAAATGGTTTTAAATCAGAGAACATGTACTTGTCGCAATGGAAAGTACATAACTCCACCCATAAAAAAACAAAATGCGAAAAGGAGCAACAAATTATGTGGCCTTTCGATCAGAATAATCAGCAGATGTACCAGCAATACGCTCAGGCATACGATAACGGCAATTACTATGGAATTGACAATAATCAGATATGGGGACATCTGTTCCAGTTTATGCACGGTGCACCCATGGATATGCAGCAGCGCATCTATCAGCAGCATTTTGAGCAGATGCCCTATGAACAACGTGTAGCCCTGGCCCAGCAGATGCCTCAGGGTTACTATATGGACCCGAACGATACGTGGTCGATGGCACAATCATTCCATCGCCTGGGACAAGAGCAGCCAAATATGCTTCAGCGCATTATGAGCCATCCTTTACTCACAGGAGCTGCGCTTGGTCTCGTCGGGCTGATTGCCAAACATGCACTCTCGCACCATCAGCAAAATGCCTATCAGGAACAATATGGTTATCGCAGCAGCCACAATATGGTTACCAGCAACCTCCTCAGCAGTATGGATACAACCAGGGCGTTATCAGCAAAATCCATATGCTCAGCAGCAGACTCTACCAGGAGCAACAAGAGATACGGGAAGAACGACGCGAATTGCGTCAAGAGGAACAGGAAGAACGGCGCGAGGAGCACCGGGAAGAACGTGAACATCACCACCACCGCGACGAATGGTAGTCACACAGTAGAAAGAAACATGTAAGGATGTGGTAACGGGCTTTTTGCCTGCTACCACATCCTTACATGGGCAAGGAAAGACTTCCTCTATTCCACTCATCCTCTGTACTCCTTCTATGACAGACGTACGTGAACAAGAGACCTACTTACAGGATCAGGACATCGTGACCAATACTGTCACCCAGACAATGCTTGAGCGCCGACGTGAACTGAGTATTCTCTAATCGGTTGGCTACACCAGCCGAACCGTCTTGAGCCAGGTACTGATCGAGAACGATATCACCGGAGGCGTCGGCGCCTTCGTCACAACTCTGGCTGCTGGGAGTGTAACGCTAGGTAGCAAGAAATTCTTTGGTAACAATCTGACGCTTAACGAGGAGATGATCCAGTGATGTTTGACGATGTATTATGATACCTCAACAAAATTCTGGCTTCTGCTCCTGCTCTTCGCTTACCACTGGTGGATGAGTACGGCGGCGCAATTTAAAGAATACGAGAACAGCTATTCCAGTAACGACAGCCACGCCCAGACCAGTCCAACCGAGCACATGGGCAAGATATAACACCTGATCGAAATGATTCTGGAAGTAGTTACCAGCAATATACCCAAGCGTTCCCATGAGAGTTGCCCAGGCAATACCGCCCGCCGCGTTATAGAACATAAACGTGCGCCAGTTCATTCTATTGACACCCGCCAGAAATGCCGCCCATATGCGTAGTAGTGTGACGAAACGGGCAAAGAAAACGGTCTTCGCGCCATGTTTTCTGAAAAATCCTTCTGCCTTATCAAGATGCTCGGTTTTCAAAAAGAGGTAGCGCCCAAAGCGCTCAATAAATCTTCTTCCTCCCACCCGTCCAACATAGTAACCAAGATTATCACCCAGAATTGCTCCCAGCGCAGCACAGGCAATCACGCCCGGTAACGATAGATGACCGCTGGTTGCAGCATAAAACGAGGCCAGTAGCAGCATCGTTTCACCAGGAAACGGAATTCCTGTGCTTTCAATAAAAACGAATAGCACGACTGCTGGATAGCCTACTGTATTGAGCATATTCTGCAAGAATTGTAACGAGATCATAATTTTTGCTCCGTCACAGGCATCTTATTTTTCTACAAAAACGTATATATAGTTCTTCGACTTTGCCTCCCCTTTAGAATACCCATGACCTGTCACAGTACAATCATACAACTGTCGCAACTTTGTCGCAATGTCTTACCATTGACAGATAGGTAAATGTAGATTATACTATGACTACTGAGTCATAAATAGAAGCATCATTACATAACGATGGCTATTCGTAATCCCAAAGATGGAGAGGGAAGCATACTCATGAACGTAGATAGCGTTCATCGCTCTCTGCGCGAAAAACAACGCCAGGAACGTCAGGAACTCATTCTACAAGCTGCTGAACAGGTCTTCACGGAAAAAGGCTATTACGATATCTCCCTGGATGAGATCGCCAGACGAGTTGGCATTGGCACCGCTACCATTTACTCGCACTTCTCATCTAAAGAAGACCTTATGGTGGCCGCGATTTTTGAGCGTGCCCTTCAGAGAGTAGCATTGCATGTTCAGGAGCTTGCTGCAATACAACAGAACGCCGTAGAGAAATTAACGACAGCTCTTTGAGTTTCTTATCAGCGACGATTTTTTTCTGCGCCGTGCCCAGCTTTATTACTCCTTAGGTAATAGTCCTGAGGCGCAAAAAGCTTTAAATGATCGCCAGAGTTCCATATCAGAGAATGCACGCATATTTTCTGATACGCTGGCAACGGTCATTGAGGAGGGGAAGACGAGCGGTGAGTTCCGGCAAGATATCGCGACCTCTACGATGCTCAAAGCATTCATCAGCCTTGTTCGAGCACAAAGTGTGAAGGATCGATTAGCAGGCAATTACGAAGATGGGTCGCCTGCTGAGCTCCTCTCTGTGTACCTGAGCGGCATCGCCGCAAAAGCGGCCACAACTGAATGATTTCTCTAATCACGTACAGGAATGCCTGCACGTTCCTGCAATTTCTCTATCAAGCGAACATATATGGAGTAACCAGCATGTCTGCAAATGGAAGTGTATCGGTCGAGGTAGGGCCGAGGTACAAATGGGTCGCACTCTCGAATACGACTCTTGGCATTTTGATGGCTACGATTAATGCAAATATCGTGCTTATCGCATTGCCAGCAATTTTTAATGGCATTGGAATTAATCCTCTCGCCCCAGGTGAAACTAATTATCTTCTCTGGATGCTTGTTGGGGTACATGGTTGTAACGGCAACACTACTGGTAACGTTCGGACGTATCTCCGACATGCTCGGTCGTGTGCGCTTATACAATCTAGGCTTTGCCATCTTTACGACGGCGAGTATCTTACTATTCCTGACACCCGGTCGAGGTAACTCAGCGGCACTTGAACTGATCATCTTTCGTATGATACAGGCGGTTGGTGGTAGTTTCCTGCAGGCCAATAGCACAGCGATTCTGACGGATGCCTTTCCAGTGCGACAACGCGGCATGGCGATGGGGATCAACCTGGTAGCAGGTATCATCGGCTCAATCCTGGGCCTCATTCTGGGTGGAATATTGGCCGCGATTAACTGGCGCTATGTCTTCCTGGTCAACGTTCCCTTTGGTCTCTTTGGCACCGTCTGGGCCTATCTGAAATTGCGCGAGACATCAAAGCCCAACAAGGGTCAGAAGATCGACTGGTTAGGGAATATTACGTTTTTTGTGGGATTAGTCGTTCTGCTCCTGGCCCTGACGTACGGAATTGAGCCATATGGAACGTCGCCTGTTGGGTGGAGTAGTCCTTATGTTATCGCAGGTATTATCGCAGGCATTGTGCTACTGGTACTCTTTGTTTTCATTGAAACGCGAGTTCCTGATCCGATGTTCCGCCTACGGTTGTTCAAAATTCGTGCATTCTCTATCGGAGCGCTCAGCAACTTCCTTTCTGGCCTGGCACGAGCTGGTTTACAGTTCATGCTGATCATCTGGCTACAAGGAATCTGGTTGCCCCTGCACGGCTATAGTTATGCTGATACACCGCTCTGGGCGGGCATCTACATCTTACCAATGCTCGTTGGCTCAATCATCTTTGGACCCATCAGTGGCATTCTTTCTGACCGCATGGGGGCAAAATTGCTGGCAACCGCTGGCCTGTTTTTGCAGATGGTAGGCTTCTTGTTATTGACTCTGCTCCCGGCGAATTTCAATTATGTCTCGTTCGCAATATTGCTGGCGTCTTATGGGTCTTGCGCAAGGACTCTTCCAGGTGCCAAACACAACTGCCTTGATGAATAGCGTGCCAGCGGATCAGCGTGGAACAGCGTCTGGCATGAATGCGACAACGACAAATGCTGCGTCGGTGATGAGCCTGGCGGTATTCTTTAGCATCGTGACGCTTGGTCTGGCGGCATCGTTGCCTGCCACGCTCTCCACTGGATTGATACATGCAGGTCTGCCTGCGACAATCGCGAATAAGATTGCTGGCTCTGCCACCGATTGCGGCGCTTTTCGCAGCGTTCCTTGGCTATAACCCGATGGCGACACTGGTTCCAAAGGCCGCTCTACAGCTCTTGCCTGCCGCGAGTCAGGCCAATATCCTGGGCAAAAGCTTCTTCCCAAACCTGATCTCGAATCCGTTTATGACTGGTCTGCATGCCGTTTTCTATCTCTCGGCGGCTCTCTGCCTGATTAGCGCGATTGCTTCGCTCTTCCGTGGCAAGCGTTACATTCATAGTGAGGTAGAGTCTGCTCAAGCGCCTGAAGCGTTGGAGGAAGGTGCGCCAATTCTGTCTGGCGAGTCATAATCTTATTAGAACCATGTTGACGATGTCCACTTGCAAATGGGCGTCGTCAACATGGTCCTATGTGTCGCCAATGCCGCCTCTACGCAATGAACTCCTGGGCGAAACGATACAACGGAGTCAGATCGGTCGCACTGGGAAAGTCTATAATAATCTCCTGCACACCCACAGCTTCCAGAGCGGCGATGCGTTGCCGAATCGTCTCTGGAGTGCCAACCAGCGAGGTATCACCGAGTTCTTGGTTTGAAGAAATCGGGAACTCGAGCCTGGGCCGCTTCGTCGCTATCGGCGATGGAGCAGAACGAACCAGTGGTGCGGCGAATGGTCTCGTAGTCGCGTCCCACTGACTCACAGTGCTGCCTGAGTACTGAAAATTTGTGTTCCAATGTCTTCAGGTCGCCACTCACATTACAGGCATCACCATACTGCGCTACCAGTTTCAACGTCACCTTCTCACCGCCGCCACCGATCAGAATTGGAATGTGCGGTTTCTGCACACCCTTTGGCTGATTAATTGCGCCGCGCACCTGGTAATACTGCCCTTCAAAGGTCGCCTCTTCCTGCTCCCACATGGCGTGAATGACCTGGAGTGCTTCGCGGAGCTGACGCAGGCGGGTGGGAGCATCGGGAAAAGGATAACCATACGCGCGATATTCATGCTCATACCAGCCTGCACCAATTCCAAAGTTCAAACGACCGTGGCTCAACACATCCAGGGTGCTCGCCATCTTCGCCAGCAAGGCCGGATTGCGATAACTATTGCAGGTGACAATCTGCCCCACACGGATGCGTTTTGTATCACGAGCCAGCGCAGCCAACGACATCCAGCACTCAAATGTCAGTTCCTGAGAGGGAGTGGGGACTGTATGAAAGTGATCAACTATCCAGACTCCCTCATAACCTGTCTCATCAGCGGCCTTAGCTACGTTTGTCATTGTCTCATACGCTTCAACGGGATCTTTAATCCCTACCAGGCTCATCGTCCAACCATTTGGTAGCGTAATGCCGTATTTCATGCTTGCCCTCTTTTCTGCAAAAATCGATAAAATCTATTCTCTCACCTAAAAAGCTTTAGCACCTGACCGCGTATGGTAATAGCACGAACTGATGCGTGATAGAGTTGACATATATAGCTCTGCCAAGATTCATTGGTACGGGGGAGGAAGCGGTAAATCGGAGACACGGTGATGCTGTTTAAAATTTAATCCAGAGACCTGCTTCCGCAGACCTGCGTCGGGGCTAGACACCTTCCCCCATGAATGGGGCAAGCGGCGAGGTCGCGATAAATCTGGCCCCTACCGCCAATTATATCTGGTTTGAATAGTTCAAGAGCATAACCGGGTCCCTCCAGAAATTGGGAGCAATAAAGGTGATCAGACTACTACTTACGAGGTGTAATACTAATATGTATTGATCGCTTTGTCTGCTAGTTGCCCTGGTGTCACTGATAATGCATAAGCTGCATGCTTTGTAAATAGCCATTGATGACAATCGCGCAAATTATGAATATGCGCGGTATTTTTTAGAAACTGTTTTAAGCTGCTCGCTTCTTTATCAAGCCTTGCTTGCAAATCATCATCTGCAATACCGACATCCTCTATCGGCATCAAATGTCAATTGGTATTCCCCTGCCTGGCTATTGAGGCTATACATCCACTGAAAAATAGCTTTAGTTCTAGGCATATGGAAATTTGAAGTGATAACGCGCAAGCGCTTGAATCCTCCCGGTTCCACATGAATGACTCGTGAGAAGTAGGCATTTCCAACGGTGTCATAAGAACTCGTTTCGGTGAGTATCGCGTCTGGATTGACGACGTGATTGATCAAGTATTGGGCTGCAGCAACGGACTCAAAGATGGGAAATCCGTTTTCATCGCGAGGTGGGCACTTATATACTGTACCAGCGCTTAACGTAATTATGTATTCAGTGTCGCGTATCTTGATAGCATGATCGAGTCTAGCCTTCACCCATGGAGGTAGTTCCCCATTGTTTTTAACGCCCCCGCCAGGGATGAGTATTGCGTCATAGGGTGCCATGATGCTCTCCGTATCTGCAGAAAAAATCTGCCTGGATGTAATAAGTATAGCGGAGGCGCACGGGCTTGTTCGCTCCGCTCACTGCGCCCCTTACAGCCGCGCAAAAAATGAACCACACCCTAAACTTAGGGGTCATTCCCTGAGATGGGTAAATGCATCGGTGGCGCACAGCTCTCACGTATAATCAGCTCTGGCTCCAGGACAATCGTTCGCCCCTCGGAGACTGGAATGTCTGGATGTTGCAGGCGATGCATCAACTGCTCTACCGCATACTTCCCTAGAAGAGGTATTGGTTGGGCTACAACTGTAAGTGGGGGCATTGTCAGCGATGCCCACGGCACATCGTCGAACATGACCAGCGAGATATCCTTTGGAATCTGTACCCCACGCTCACGGAGCGCAAACAACGCAGTTTCACCAAGCAGGTTGTTTGAGGCAAAAATAGCGGTTGGCGGCTTGCGTAGAGCCAGTAATTGTTCTATCGCCTGAATACCACTCTTGCGCTTAAAACTTACCATCTGCACCAGTTCAGGATCGATCGGCAATGCGGCCTCCTCAAGCGCTTTATAGTAGCCATGCAAACGTCCCTGCCCGGTCGTTGTCGAGAGTGGACCACTGATAATCCCGATGCGGCGGTGCCCCAGAGACGTTAAATATGTCGTTGCGTCGTAACCACCTTTGACATTATCAAGCAATACCGCATCCACGTCAGGTAAAGAGGCAATCTTGCGACCAACGAGTACCACCTTAATTCCCAGATCGATTGCTTCACGCCATAGACGCGTATTCTGGCCCGTTGCTACCGCCAGAATACCATCTACGCGCTTCTCCATAAGCACATTCAGATACTCTTCTTCCTGTGCAGGCTCTTCATCCATCGCAGCCAGAATAACGTGATAACCCCACTTTCTGGCGCTGCTCAATACGCCTGCCGCCAGTTCTGCATAAAATGGGTTCGTGATATCTGCGATTACCAGCCCGATAGTATTGGTGCGTTGCAGTTTGAGACCACGTGCAGAGTCATGTGGACGATAGTGCAGAAACTGCACCGCTTCGCGTACCCGCTGCTTAACCTCGTTGCTGACATACCCACTCTGGTTTAGCGTTCGCGATACAGCAGCAATCGATACGCCCGCTCGCAGTGCTACATCCCGAATCGTCACACTCTTCTTCATAACCAGCGCTCTTGCCTACCACCTGTAATATCTACAAAATTCTGGGGAATAGCAGAAATTTTACCTGTTTTTTCCCGTTCTTAGTAAAGCACATGAGAGTGGTAATGGCAACAAAGTACTAATCTCCAGGATGACGAGAGGGATTTTTATTAGCGTGACATTGATGATATGTTTATGACTTGACAGCACACCTCGCATAACGTATATTAGTGTATAAGATACACTAAGCGGGCTATCATAAAAAGATTGGCGGGATATTATTCTCTACTACTAGAGTATATGTCATTGGATGCGTTTTGTCGAGCCTATTATCGGACATAGATATAAAAATCGATTATTCATAAGAGAGCGGAAGGGTTGTGCTAAGATATGGAAGAGCAGAGAAATGGTTCTCAGGCGATTGAACAGGGCGATCATCACCCGGAAGAGCAGAGCAGCGAGGCAGAGACACATCATTATGATGCCAGCAAATATGAACGGCCCTCAGTAACGATTGATGTAGTTATGATGAGCCTGCGCCAGCGTGATCTACAGATTCTGTTGGTCAAGCGCCGTTCGTGGCCCTTTGAGGGCATGTGGGCCATACCCGGTGGTTTTGTGAATATCGATGAATCACTGGAAGCGGCGGCCAAGCGTGAATTACAGGAAGAGACTGGCGTGCAGGATGTCTACCTTGAGCAGCTCTACACCTTTGGCGACCCAGGGCGCGACCCACGTACACGCGTCATTACTGTGGTATACTTTGCCCTGCTGGACTCCGAACGCTTGCAGGTTAAAGCGGCCAGTGATGCAGCCGATGTTGAATGGTTCTCTGTCTATGAACTGCCTCCGCTGGCCTTCGATCACGCGAAAATTCTGGATTACACTCTAAACCGTCTGCGCAACAAGCTTGATTATACGACGATTGCCTTTAGTTTATTGCCTGAACAGTTTACTTTACGTGAATTGCAGCGCGTCTATGAAATTATCCAACACAAAAGACTTGATAAACGTAACTTTCGCAAAAAGATTCTGGCTACCGGTATTCTGGAAGATACGGGTGCTAAAAAAATGGAGGGAACTCATCGTCCCGCTCGTCTGTATCGCTTCAATCCAGCGGCAGAAGCAAAATTATAGGTCGCATGGGTTTCGTAAACGTGGCCCTTACAATTGGGAAGTCAGTATGGCAGCGTTGAATAAAGGTTGATGGAGCAGTAATTATAAGCTCTGAGGAGGGCTTGATATCATGGAAGACTCAACAATTCCTGAAAACTTTTTAGGACAGGCAACACAGTTTTTGCAGGCACTTGTAACATGGGAGCATGATCTAACAGAGAGCACCTGGACAGACCTGGTGGTGGATGCACAATTGGGACGCGTCGCATTGTTCAGCGTAGATATGATCAACGGCTTCTGTCACGAAGGACCACTTTCCAGTCCACGTATCAAGGGCATTATTCCAGAAGTGGTCACGGCCTTTAAAGACGCATACGCCATCGGTGTACGCAACTTCGTACTGGCGCAGGATTGCCATACACCCGCGTCTGTTGAATTCGCCGACTTTCCACCACACTGCCAACTTGGTACGAATGAGGCCAATACTATTCCCGAACTGGCGGAGCTTCCCTTCGCCGATCTGTATACCATCGTCTCCAAAAATTCGCTCAATGCATTTCTTGGTACCGATCTCAATACATGGATGGATAAGCATCACGATCTAACCACAGCAATTATCGTCGGAAACTGTACTGATCTCTGCGTGTACCAACTGGCTATGCACCTCAAGCTCTCAGCTAATGCCAGCAATAACAGGCTACGCATTCTTGTTCCCGCCAACGCTGTACAGACCTATGATACGTCATTGGAGACCGCTAAAGAAATCGGGGCTCTACCTCATGATGCTAATGTGATGCACTTGCTGTTTTTATATCATATGCACCTTAATGGCATCGAAGTTATACGGAAGATACAGCCCCTTTAGGCCAGCAGCTCAACCATTATCGGGAGCATAAAACTCATAAAACAGGTCAATCGGAGCTTCCGTCTTTAAAACTGGATAAGGGAAGCATTGTGCATAATCTTCAACTCTTTCCAGTTGGCTGACTCGTTGGAGAAACAAGACGCGATAAATCGGATCCCTACAGTTAATTACAATAATGGGATTTCAAGTAATTCAAGCACCCCGTAAAGCGAATGGACGAGCTGACAATCCACATTCCCTGGCTTGAAATTTTCTGCACGGTCGATAAGTACAGGCGTCATTCCTACAGAGCGAGCACCCAGAACGTCGTGAATGTAGGAATCGCCGATATGCAACGTATAGTCGGGAATAGCATTCGCTCGCTCAAGTGCTTGCTGGTAGAGCATCGGCGAGGGCTTGGCATAACGTGTCGTCGCTGAAACAAGCAAGCAGTCGAAGTAGCGAGTGAGTGAGTGTTGGCGTAGAATAGAACCGAGCGTAATCCCCCAATCTGAGATCACGCCCAGTGTGTAGTTACGAGCATGCAACGCCTGAAGAACGGGTAGTACGTCGGGAAAGATTTCCCAACTGGTATGCTTATCGAACTCCTCATTAATAGCCACGCCGAGCTGGTAAAGACGAGATTCGTCATGCTCGACGACCAGGGAACGTAACAACGTCATATAATAGCCAATCCAGAATTCGTTGATGGCCTGATCGCTGGCCCAGGTATGCCGATTATTGCGCGACTGACGAAAAAAGTAATCCTCGGCCTCGTCCATACGTTGCTCCACCTCGCTCACATTGACATGCAGACCGAGTTGTTGGCAGACCTTTTGACAGATCTCCGCTAGTGATGGATATGGACGTAGTAGCGTAAAACCGGCGTCGAAGAAGATGGTACGGATCGCTTGTGGTTGTTCCAATGGCATTGTGTAGACCTGTTCTTTAGAAATTACTGAAACACGCTCTGCAATTTATCCGCTTGATCAGCGGTAATTAAATTGTCGATAAATTCGTCAATGTTCCCATTGAGCACGCCGGGCAGATTGTGACGTGTGAGACCAATGCGATGATCAGTGACGCGATCCTGCGGGAAGTTATAGGTGCGAATCTTCTCACTGCGGTCGCCCGTCTGTACCTGGGAGCGACGGTTCTTGCTCAATTCCTCCTGACGCTGCGCCTCCTGCAGATCCCACAGGCGCGATTTTAATACGGTCATCGCTTTGAGCTTGTTCTTAAGCTGCGACTTTTCATCCTGACAGGTAACAACCAGCCCACTCGGCAAGTGAGTGATACGGACGGCTGAGTCGGTGGTATTCACGCTCTGACCACCATGCCCCGTTGAGCGATAGACATCGACGCGAATGTCTGTATCCTTGATCTCAATCTCGGTGTCGTCATCAGCTTCCGGCAACACAATCACTTTAGCTGTAGAGGTATGAATGCGTCCGTTGGCTTCAGTGACGGGAACGCGCTGTACACGATGAGTACCACCCTCGTACTTCATGCGGCTATAAGCTCCCCTACCTTTGACAACAAAGGTGACATCCTTAATCCCTCCTTGCTCGGTCTCGTTCGCATCCATAACCTCGATCTTCCAACGATGTGTATCGGCATAGCGATTATACATGCGAAAGAGTTCACCCGCGAAGAGAGCTGCTTCGTCACCACCGGCACCACCCTGAATAGTCACAATTGCGTTCTTATCATCCATAATATCTTTGGGCAGCAACGCAACCTTTACTTCGTTAAGCAGACGCTCTTTCTGCGCTTTGAGGCGCTCGATCTCATCATGGGCAAGATCGCGCATCTCATCCTCTTCCATATCGTACATTTCGTGCGCTTCGGCGAGTTGTTTGTCGGTATCAACGAGTTCATGGTACTTCTGCACGACATCTTCAAGCTCTGCGTGTTCGCGACCATATTTTTGTAATTGTGGAATATCATCGAGCACCTCTGGCTGCGCCATCAGTGCATTTAATTCTTCATAACGTTGTGCCAGGCTGGCAAGTTTATCCATGAGATCCATAACTGTTGGTTTCCTCCCGCTATCTGATCATCCGTGGAGCAAGACATTCATTCTAGAGGACTAAATACCCGGTATTGAATGTGACCATACGGATGCTGTGCTAATTTGTGTAGTTGTATATCAATAGCCTCTCGTGATGAAGCTATTCAGGGGCAATATGAAGCGTCGCTACCCGGCGGCAAGCAGGTAACGTTCGATAGTTGTGCGGAGCACACAATGTGCGCGATATAGTAGATGAATTGCGTCTACATTTGAAGTAAACAAAAATTGTCTCATTTTTTGATTATAACATACACGCCTGTGAGATGGAACTATTCTCATTTTTTGAGCGTTCGTACCAGTTCACACGACCCATACGAAGCAGAGATGTGGGGGAGACCAGGCGCAAGCATTTGTATTATATATTATATAAGGAATCATCACATGATATTTATTCCCTCCCGTCAACGGGAATGGACGTTTCGGCTCGTTGTAGCAGTGTTTGCCTGGTCATGGCAATTCATTTTCTTGATGGTCCATTACCACACCAGTCACGCGGCTTACCAGGGCCTCTAACTTGCTGTCGAGGGTACGCGCGGAGGCCTCCAAGGCTGGATTGGGTTCAATCACCATCAGTGAGGACGGTAGATCATAGATCACGGTGGCTCCATCTCCCGACTCGTTTTCAACGAGTAACAATTCGATAGGAGCGAATAAGCTGGCAGTGATGTCGTGTTGGATCATAGTGATAGCAATCAAAGGATTCCCCAAAATCCAGCGCACGACCTTTCGCTCAATACCAAAGAGAGGCAGCCATTGAGCGTAGTCGATAGCAAAGAAGAGCATGAAGTCGCTTTCTCCCACCTGAGATTGGATGGCGTGTTCAAATTGCTCACGGGTAGGTGCAAAACTTGCTTCCTGGGTGTTTCTTTGCAGGATGGTCTTCGTCCCCACCACTTTCTGCAAGTTCAGCAGGACTTCCTCGAATGAGCGGGTGCTCTCAACCCGTACGCGCCTGGCTTCGAATTGCCGGATAGAAAAAGAGTTCTGCGGCATAGCTACCTCCTGTATTTGATACTCGAAAATATGCTAAGATCTTACCTAAAGTACGGGTGAGCTGTATAAAAATGTTGAAATTTACCCTTCTCTACGCAAGATCAAAGCACGTTCGTGTGCTGCGCTTCTCATTGGTCAAGAAAGGGAGAAAGAACTGGAAGGAGGAGATCAGTTAGGAACACAATATTGTAATGAGTGGCACCAGGTAAGATAGCAAGTTGCGATGAGATGAGATGTTCACCATTCCAGCCAGCATCCTTCATTCCACCACCAAAGAGGGCGAAAAATGCGACCGCATGAGAAGGAGGAAGACCGTCAGCATCGCCAGCGATAATCAGCGTGGGAGTTTCTTAACGCGGAAACCTGCTCTGTCCAATCATAGTCCTGACTCATCGCTTCCTTCATGTTGGCGACTAATCGAGGGAAATCATCTGGTTTTGGCGCAACATGGAGATAGGCATCATAGATGGGGGTCCTCATAAAGAACTCAGGGGCGATGGCTGTCATGCCTGTTTGCATTTCGGGATGCCAGCCAGCCCGTTTGAACGGTGTAGAGATCAGCACGAGCTTGTTGACCCGTTCTGGATGGCGAATGGCGGTCTGCAGAGCCACGGCACCACCAAGAGAGTAGCCAAGGAGGTCGACTTTTTCGAGTCCGAGATGCTCTATCAAACCAGCAATATCGTCAGCCATATGTTCAAAACGGAGGGGGCGATCCGTAAGGGCGGTGCGTCCATGCCCATAGAGGTCGACACCAATGACCTGATGCTTCGCAGCCAATGCAGGAGAAAGAGCGGCGAACGTCTCAAAGGTTCCAAAACCACCATGAAGCATGACCAGAGGCTTGCCAGTTCCATGAATCTCATAGTACAGGCTGATTCCATTGACAGAAGCGTAATTTCCTGCTGAGTTGTTCGTCGTGGTTGTCATGAATAAATACTCCTTCAATAGCTTACATTTTGCAAAGAACGTTGCTAGAGATATATTCTGATTCCCCATGGCAAAACCGGAAAGGCAAAGTGCGGCATCCAAGGGAACAGGGCGCACGCAAGGTGACGCCCCTACGGTTTAGTCTTCGTTGAGGCGCAATGTCTGCCCAAGAGATGGGCGCGAGACGATACGCACCATCATGAGCAAGGCCATGACATAGATCGCGACAAGCACTAAGAGTGCCAATGGCAATGTTGCTGGAACGACAATACGCGTTGGGAAGGCCGTTTGCAAGGCAAAAAACTGCGTACTGGACAGGTTTGTATTGACGTTTGAAAGGCTCAGGGCAGGAATCACCGTCGCCGAGAGCAGCGCTCCGAAGGCTATCCCCAATAATAAACCTATCGCATAGACAATCGCCTGCTCCCACATCAAGATGCTGGCGACTCGGGCAGGCGATGTTCCAAGGGCACGCATGACCGCGAAGTTAGCCAGCCGTGTACGAGCTGTCAGCCACGAGGCGAGCAGATTCCCAATCAGGGCCAGGAGCAGTGCAGTTACGGTACCAATTCTCAGCACTCCACTCAGGACAAGATATGGGGGATCAGCATTCAGGTCAGCAAGCAGAGCACGACGATCTACAATGTTCAATAGTTGAATACTGGATTGCTTGAGCGCAGTACGGATACTGTTAAGCGATACCACATCATCATATGAATGGAGCCAGACATGATTGATGGTTGGAGTATCTAATTGAGCAAAGGAAGTGCTACTGTTCGCTTTCGCCTCCTTTTGATAGACAGCGATATAGGTCTGGTAATCGATGAGAATACCGCCCGTGTTCACAAATCCCTGCGAACCCGACTGGGCCGTGCGATCATTGACTGTTGGAACATGGCTGACGCTGCCAACCACAACGCACTGTGAGGTATTAACAAGCTGGTTATCTACCTTCAACTTAAAGAGTGATCCAACTTTCAGGTGCAACGTCTGCATCGTTGTAGTATCAACAATCGCAGGAATTAACGTAGCATTTAGCGCATTTTGTCGCCTGCTTATCAAATTCTTGAGCAGCACATTCGCGGTCTGGTGATCCTGGTTGGAAGACCAGAGAACCGTGTTGGCAAAGCTGCTTGCATCAACTGCACGCAAGGATATAGGCAGAGCTGCATTACCGGCTGTTCCTTGATCTACAAAACCAGCGGAGGCAGAAATGACGCCAGAGATCGAGCGATACGGACGAATCAACACCGTGGGATTATACAGATTCTCTTTGCTCGTAGTACTACTGTTAAAGCTGGCGTTGTTCGAGATATCTCCACTGAAATCCGCACCTGCCTGATAGGTCACGATATCTTGAATATGCTGTGTTTGAGTCGCCATATAGACCAGAGTAAAGAGAGTAAAGGCGACAGAGAGCGCAAGAAGCATAGTCATACGCAACGGTTGGCGTGGTGAACGCGATACCTGGGCGAATGCCAACATAGAGACTGCTCCCCGTCCTCGTGCAGCAAGACGCGCTGCCAGGCGTAAAAGCAGCGGAAAAATACGCAAGAACAGGAGCATGCAGCCAATCACCAGGAAAAATGGAGCAATGACTGAGAGTGGCGTCGTGATCAACGCTGTCACATCTCCTTGCGTGACAGAGCCAAGTCCAGTCAGATACAACGAAATGGCATAACCCACCAGGGCAATCACACCTGCAATCACATCGAGGTTCATCCGCTGCCACAAAGGACGCTTCTGGGAACGGGTCTGTTCACGCCGCATTGCCAGCACATCCATACGCGCAATCAAGAAAAGCGAGACGCTCATTGTCAGCAGCATCACCAGTACGATCGAAACTGCATAGATTACCAGGTTCAGGGCTGCATGCAACGGATTATTCGTAATCAGTAAAAGGGCATCCTGCTGCACGGCGGGCAAAAGGGCGTGGGCCAGGGCCAACACGATCAACATTGTCAGTGGGAGTCCAACGACGATGGAGAGTAGGCCCAGGAAGAGACTCTGGAGCAGGAGCGTCGAGAAGACCTGACCACTACTGGCTCCACGACTACGTAACAGGACCAGCGCGTCAGACTGACGATCAACCAGCAGATTTGTCATTAAGCTAACAAAGAAGAGGATCAGCGCAACAACCTGAATCGTCAATACGATAACAGGAATACGCGAAACATCGTAGCGGCTGCTAAAGTTCTCCAATATGCTTGAAGTATCGGCAAGACTGAGGACTTCGCTGGAGAGTGAAGCTCTCGTTAAATAGGGAAATGAGGAGGGGCCACCAAAACTTCCAGGCGAAACATCCTGATACTGTGAGGAGAATGCCGATTGAAGGTTGGTGGTCTGATCAATCAGTGCATCCAGATTATTGATAGTAATATGCGTTATATCGAGGCGATAATACCAGTGCAACGAATATCCGTACGAGGCTGAATAAGTAGCATCAGAATGGTTGAGCGTGCGCACATGGTCAGCGAAGGCCAGCAAAGCGTTATCAGAAAGCAATATCTTATAGGTATTCTGCATGACTTTGCCATTAGGGAGCGCGAGGGGCGCAAAATTCTCGCCATGCCAGTACGGAATGTCTGCAGTGCCCACATCGAAGAGACCCACTACATGTGCGGTAATGGGAAATGTATGAATCGACTCTGGCTGGCTGGGATTACTATCCTGTACAGGAAAATAGTTCCATGCGAAGTGGAGATCTGAACCTATCTTGACCTTTAAACTCTTCGCGCTCTGAGCACTCAACATAAC
The DNA here is from genome assembly GCA_963731415.1 of uncultured Chloroflexia bacterium. Taxonomy (GTDB): domain Bacteria; phylum Chloroflexota; class Ktedonobacteria; order Ktedonobacterales; family Ktedonobacteraceae; genus JACDAE01. The sequence goes on along the minus strand of CAVSVN010000001.1, from coordinate 113,328 downwards.
TTCAATAGTGCTGCCCGGATTACTTGTTAGAGCAGGCATACGACCCTGAATATGGGAGAGGTGCGCCCTTGCTTGTTGCATCGATGTGGCAAATATACTCAACTGCTTCTGATTAGAGACAGGAGAGAAAGTAAAATCCGACGATTGCAACAGATATTCAGAGGGTGAAGCCAGAGGGCCAAGATTTTGCTGGAAGAGACCGTTTATCTGCCCATGAACATTTTGCACAATCTGTGTTGAAAGACCCTGCGTAATAGCGTCAGCCTCAAGTTCGGAGGCATAGGGATCCTGCCGCAGGGTGTTATGCAAACCAGCGGTAGTCATAACATCTGAAAAGAGCGGAACGGCACAGACAATGATAACGGCGGCTATCATGCCAATGGTAGTAACCAGTAAGAGAAACCATGTCTGGCGCAAACGCCAGAACCCAAGAGTCATAATGGGCGACACAGAAAAGCGCGTCCCTCGTCTCCGTCGAGATTCTGTTGCTTCATGCATACTTTACAAGCCTCTTTTCTATACACTATATACAATAATACAGATATATGGCATAAATGTAAAGTGAGCTGGTAAATGACTTACGACATGGGCGCGTTTAGCCCTCCGACATGAGCACTTGCCCTTCCACTTAAGCAGCACCTCCATGAGGAGCAGATGAAGCCGCTCTACAAGCCACTAGCCGTGTACCGTTTTTGTAAGTTCAGTGCTCATGATTCACCGCAAATTTGGTGCTGAATGCTCGAATGCATTTCCAGAACTGGCACATTTGACACAGAACCGTTGGACACAAGCCTGGCCCGAAAGGATTGTCCGAACATCAAGTCATTTTTGCTTGCATTCATGGCATCCTGAATTACCAAAAACGCTTCATCATAACGGCTCCAGAGGCGGTTTCTCAAATGGCCTCCTGGTTGATTTCTACCCTTCAGCGAATTTTACAGATTGGACTAGAGATTGGCGCTTTCGGGATATAGGTTTGGCGCAAGATGTGCGAATTATCCGAAAGGTTGGATCTCACGCAACGGTGCTGCTTCAAGAAGTGATAAACTGAAAGGATGAGCATATCTTTTCCATTCTCATGCACCATGCATATTGATCTGAAGGAGCCTGTGTCGTGCTGACCCTCTCGCAAGTGATCTATGGAGTGCAAAATCTGGACGTTGCAACGAGACAGATCGAGGCACGGGGCTTCACTGTAGTCGATGGGGGACGTCACCCTGGATTAGGAACGGCAAACCGCATCGTTCCCTTAGGGGATGCCTACTTTGAGATCTTGGGAATTGTGGACAAGCAGGAAGCCCTGCGCAATCCGTTCGGATCAGCGTTGATTCACCAAACACAACAGGGAAATCGCTTGGTGCGTTGGTCCTTGCGTACAGATGATATCGACGAGATCGCCAGAGAACGAGGTCTGACCCCAGAGAACCGCTCAAGGCTTCGCCCCGATGGGACACTGCTGACCTGGAAGGCTGCCGGATTGTCTCTCTCACTGGCGGAGGGATGGCTGCCTTTCTTTATGCAGTGGGATGATCCCGCTCACTATCCAGGAAGCCTTCCTGCTCAACATATGGTGCAGCCCCAGGGCATTGCCTGGCTTGAAATTACTCATCTCACTGTGGGCGCGATAATGCCGTTTAAAAAATTGATGTGGATAGAATGGACCAATGTAGGGACCAGCTTTAGCGCGTCCGTTCGCCTGCCCCATTCATGAGGGAAGGTAGTCACCTGTGATATCCAGATCAAATTGTTAAACGGCATAATCTGGCCCGTACTGCTTGGCAAACTCAATCGAAACAATGGGTAGCTGCGCTCCTCTCGACCTCCCGAGGCCCATCTACGCGTATGTGTAGAGTAACTAGGCGGTCGGCAATCCTACCATACCAGTTTTAGCATCATCCAGGAACGTGCGCCATGATGTTTGCCAGTTCAGTACTATGCTAACTCATTTTTCTTTCCTTTATGGTACTTTTTTAAGCATTTATATTGACATTGATTAACAATCCTGCTACTCTTTCTAAGGAGGGATTAGTAAAGAAGGGGACACAATGAGAATAGCTATCCTTGATGACGACCCGGCTATCTGTGGGATGTTGCGAGAATTATTAGAGTTTACTGGTCATGAAGCGTTTGTGTACAATAACCCCTGGGATCTACTCATGGTCCTGTTCCATAATGAACCTCCTGATCCTATGTTTGATGCCATGATTGTTGATCTTTTGCTACCGGATCTGGCGGGAGGCCAGGTCATACAGCAGATACGAGAGCATTTTGTAGATCTGCCCATCATCGCTGTCTCCGCGTTGCCCGCGTCCGCTCTGGATTCAATCCATCACAAGTTCCCGACGCTTACAGTACTCAAAAAGCCATTTGCCCTGAAGGATCTATTGGCAGCCCTTGAACCTACCAGTGATTCTGCTCAGGGGGCATCTCCATCCATTTCTTGATACGTTCTTAGAAAAGAGTACTCACCTCGTCTGATTGCTTTGCTCTTTGAGAAATTTGTGCGCCCTCCTCAAGATACGCCAGGTTCAATATGCAATACATTAAAAATATACGCTGGTTCCCATACACAATTCCGTTTTGCAGCAGCTTTACCACTGCACACGGTACCTTGAACGTACGTAATGGAGCTATTGTCGAGGTTATCGTAGATAATAATCTCTCTGGCTTCGGTGAAATTGCGCCCATGCCCGAATTTGCTGGAGATGACCTCAATACAGCCATTACCCCTCTCTCTACACTCTCCTCACAGCTCTCAGGTAGAGCACTCTCGGATGCCATCAATTTCCTGTATACTGAGACACCTGGCCTTCCTGCTACTACTCTAGCTGGCCTGGAGGGTGCTCTATTAGATGCAATGGGGAAATGTATGGGATGTGGGGTGTATGAATTTTTGGGGGGCGTGATAGCATTGCACATGGGCGCGATAAATCGGGCCCGTACGGGAATGGGGGTTAAGAAACAGGTACCTGTTAATGTTGTGATTGGCGCTCTTCCGATGGAAAAGACGATTGTGCGTGCGTGCGAAGCCGTTGAGGCAGGCTATTCTTGTATTAAGCTCAAAGTTGGTGGGAGAGACCCGGAGGCTGAAATCGCGCGTATTGCGGCTGTTCGAGAGGCTATTGGCTCCGCTGTTCACCTGCGCCTTGATGCTAATGAGTCCTGGACTCTTACTCAGGCTGTAACTATCCTTTCACGATGCACACCTTATGATATACAGTATGTTGAGCAGCCACTCCCTGCCGATAACCTGGATGGTATGCGTACGTTGCGCTATAATGTTGCTGTACCCATCGCGGCAGATGAAGCCGTCTATAATCTGGAAAGTGCTCGTCGTGTTCTTGCCCATGAGGCTGCCCATGTTCTTATCATCAAGCCGCAGCTCGCTGGTGGCCTGCGTATGGGACGACAGATTATTTCCGAGGCAACACGCACATGATGTACAATGTGTTATTACCAGTACAATTGAGTCCGGTGTTGGTATTACCAGTGCGCTCCACCTTGCTGCCGCTTCACCAGAAGTCACGCTGGAGTGTGGACTTGCTACGCTGCACTTGCTTGCCGATGATCTGTTGATCGATGATCTGGCTCTTGATCATGGTTTTCTTGCCGTTCCCGAAGGTCCGGGCCTGGGCATTCATCTGGATAGAGATGCTCTTGCTTACTATACAGGTAATAGAAAAGATTCTTTATGACATCTGATACCTTGCTACCAGACTGGCTCATACGCTGCTCCGAGAACTTCCCTCAACACCTGGCAGTTCGCTATAAAGATGTTCATTGGACCTTCGCTACCCTTGAACAGCAGGTTACGCACCTTGCTCACCAGCTTGCGCGATAGGGGTGCGCTCAGGAAGCCGCGTTGCCCTGCTGGCAACAAATGGGCTGCCTTATGTCACCTGCGTACATGCCTTAACGCGCCTCGGTGCTATCCTCGTCCCACTCAATACTCGCCTGACGCTTGGACGAACTCTGCTGGCAACTGCAGGATGTGAACGCCACTCTGCTTGTGAGTGACGAACAACATACCACGACCTCCCTGGAAATACAGGAAGTGCTCCCCCGCCTGGCCCATACCACGCTATTGACCTCATCCGATAGTCTGATGTGTTTCTGCACGATGTTGATGAAATTGCTATTCCCTTGCAACCATTGATCGATCTAAATGCCACGCAGGCCATTATGTATACCTCTGGTACCACTGGTTATCCCAAAGGCGTGCTTATTACCTATGGAATGCAGTGGTGGAACGCTATTGGCTCTGCACTTAATCTGGGTCATCAGCCTGACGATTGCTGGCTTGCATGTATGCCATTTTTCCATATCGGCGGCCTCTCCATCCTCATGCGCAGCGTTATCTATGGTATTAGCGTCATTGTGCAGGAGAAATTTGATCCCATTGCTGTAAACAGGGCCATTTGTGAGGAGCGTGTGACCATTATCTCGGTTGTTGCGACTATGCTTCAACGTATGCTGGTCAATCTCGATGAGGGGGAGCAAGGATGCTCGTTTTCCTTCCACGCTGCGTTGTGTGCTTCTGGGTGGTGGTCCCGCGCCGCGTTCATTGCTTGAGGATTGTGCGCGTCGGGCGATCCCTGTTGCGCAGAGTTATGGTTTGACGGAAGCCTGCTCTCAGGCTGTTACGCTTGCGCCAGCGGACTCTCTGCGTAAACTTGGCTCGGCTGGTCGTCCGCTCCTGCCAGTTCAATTACGTATTATGAACGAGAATCGATCCAGCGCTTGCCAGATGAACCTGGCACTATTTATCTCAAAGGTCCGACGATCACTCCTGGTTATGCAGATCGACCCGAGGCCACGCGTTCGGCTCTTCGTGATGGCTGGTTCTCTACTGGTGATATTGGCTATCTCGATGCCGATGGCTATCTCTATGTCCTTGATCGCCGCAATGACCTGATCATCTCCGGTGGAGAAAACATTTATCCTGCCGAAATCGAGTCTGTGCTTATGGGATACCCTGACGTGGAGGAAGCTGGCGTATGCGGCCAGGATGATCCTCAATGGGGGCAGGTGCCTGTTGCCTTTATCCACTTGCGCCCTGGTAGCACTGCTGACGCTGAGAGTATTCTGAACTATGCTGACCAACATCTTGCCCGTTATAAATTGCCGCATGCGATCTATTTTGTGGATGCGCTTCCACGGAACTCTTCGGGCAAGTTGTTACGTCGTGAGCTACGTAAGCTATTATGATAACAAGTTAAAAGCAGGGAGAAATCATAATGATATTGTATCATCTGTTTCTAGTTAGCGTTTCTATCGGTCTAGGCAATTTCGCGGCGTCTATTGGCATTGGCATGGGTGGCGTTGATGGTAAGCTACGATTGAAGATTGCTCTTATTTTCGGCTTTTTTGAAGGTTTTATGCCTGTTTTAGGACTTCTTATTGGTCAGGAGATTTCTAGATTTATTGGGCACTTTGGTAACTATATTGGAGCAGCATTGTTAATTCTTTCCGGCCTCTATACTCTCTTGCAGGTGCGTAAGCGAAGCGCCAATCAATACAAAGAAGAACGGACGAAAATCTATGAACTGAAAACAAGGCGTTTGATTTTGATGGGTTTTGTTTTGGGTATTGACAATACTTGTGGTTGGTTTTGCTCTCAGCCTCTATCATGTTCCACTTCCACTAACCGCAATATTTATAGCAACGATAAGCATCCTCATGTCCCTCATCGGTTTAGAAATGGGAAAGTACCTTGGAGAGGCTTTGAGGAATGGAGTGAAGTAGCGGGTAAGCCTAATTTCATTTTCGTTGGTCTTGGTCGGCTTTGGGTATGCTCCAACATCTAACCATGTAGCCACATTCTCATTGAAGAAAAACGACAGCGAGCGGGATTAGACTTAATGCGGAAAAATAAAAATGGCCGTCTCTAGTTTTGCACCCCCAATGAAAGAAAGAGCAGGAGCTACGACGGCCAGAAGTAGGAGATAATAGAGCATGCGTGGCATGGCATCCCCAGGCGTGATATATTAGTGTTTATTGTTCGACAGAGCTCTATACCTGTGCAGCTACCGCTGATTCGCCAACCACATTGATGGTAACTTTGACTCTAATCCACTGGCAACTCTGATCGGGATGTAAATGTGCCCGGAGTGCGGATCGGCTCTGACATATCGATTGAACGTCGGTCAATGGTAATTTTCTCAACGTCACGGAGAGCAGAGGCAACGTCCTGACTTGTAATTGAGCCGTAGAGACGCCCCTGACTACCCACACGGGCTTTAAATGTAAGTGTTACCTGGTTCAAGCGCTCGGCTCAGTTGTTTATTCTGCTCGGACCGCTTCTCTACCCGGCGCTGCTCAGAGCAATGCGCTGGGTGCGGTTTGCGATCAAGGCCTGGTGTAGCCCCAGCCGCCAGACGGCGCGGCACGAGATAGTTACGGGCATATCCATTGGCAACCTCTTTTAAGTCGCCAGCTTTTCCCAGACCTTCAACATCTTGTAATAGAATGATTTTCACGGTAAATTAAACTCCTCATAGGAGGCGAAGACCCGTCCTCCTCTTAACGCAAGAATATGGGTGTCATTATAACGTACCTGGGAAATTTTGTCTACCTACCCTGACCTCCGAATTCTCATATCGCACACGAACCCGATTATGCCGGATCCGCTTCATGGATAATGTTCTCACCCTCTTCTGTGAAGACGATACGCTCACAAATGTTGGTGCAGTGATCGGAGACGCGCTCCAGCTTATGGGCAATCCAGAGCAGGTACGTGACGCGTTGCAGAATCATAGAGTCATTCTGCAAGGCCGGTATCGCACGTGCACCCGCCATCATTGCCATCAGATCGTGGCGTACCAGGTGATAACGTACATCCACAACATCATCCTCTTCACGCAGATAGCGAGCCGCTCGTGCATCTCGATTGGCGAATGCCTTCATTGTGCCTTGCAGGACGCGCCGTGCCTCTTTACCCAGGTCGAGCATACCACGTGTCACCGAAGCTTCAGTGATCTCACCACCTCGCGTCAGGAGCACCATCACTGTCCACTTTGATCTGCGATAACTTGTCATCACGCAATGGAGTCATACGCAGAATAATTTGCGCTATGCCTGCTGCACCATCACCTGCACGCTCAAGGTCGCCCGCAATCGAGAGTGATGAGGTGAGATAACGGAGATCGCGTCCACCTAGTGGCTGCTGCAATGTCAATAAACGAACTGTATGTTCTTCGATAGCCATACGTAAACTATCAATTAAATTATCGTTCTCAATAACCATGCTCGCGGCAGCAATATCGCCCTTCGCCAGAGCATCCAATGCCAGTTCCAACGCCTCGTCAACGAGAGAACCCAGGCGTATAATCTGCTCATTCAGAGCTTGCAGTTCCTTATCCAGAATCGTTCTTGCCATACCGTGCTCTCTCCTTTTATATATCTTCCGTTGCACTTTTAATACGTACGCTTTCTCTTGCTGGCTGCACTCCTCTCACTGTTCCATGCAAAAGGTATGCAGGCCAGATACGGTAATACTGTATCACATTTGCCACAGAAAAGATAGAGATGGTAATTACACATTTATTCTATTCTTCAGGGATTAGTGTAGTAGGAATTAAAATTGACAGTTCTTCCAGCACAATGCTACAGTGATGTAGAGTTCTTATTGCAGTGGATCAGAGAAGATGGTAAAGTATCCATAACTCAAACCTCAGAGATACTCTTGCAGCGAGGAAGTAGAAGGATTTATGGCAGATAAACGGTTACTCGGCGTCTTTGCTCATCCCGACGATGAAGGTTCGATTGGAGGAGCTTTGTTGCATTATCATTCGCTTGGCGTTGAAACAGGGCTGATCTATGCAACACGAGGCGAGGTGGGTGAGATTTCTGATCCTGTCCTGGCAACACAGGAGAATCTGGGACAGGTGCGGGAGAATGAGTTGCGGGCAGCGCTCAATGTTCTCTCCGTACCCCATCTCTGGTTTCTTGATTATCGTGACTCGGGTATGGCGGGTCGCCAGCGAACTCACTATCCGCACGCTTTGATGAATGCTGGCCCGGCTGATGTGATTGGGAAGCTGGTTACCATCATTCGCCAGTTTCGTCCCCAGGTTATGATCACTTTTGATGAGACTGGCGGCTATGGTCATCCCGATCATATCGCAATGTACAAAAATACTGTAGGAGCATTCCATTCTGCCGCCGATGGTGTGCAATATCCAGAAGCTGGACCCGCTCATGCCATCTCCAAGCTCTATTTCACCTCTCTTTCGCGCCACCAGTTTGAGACGCTTGCGGAGTGGATGCAGGGGCAAGAAGCGGAGATGTTCAAGGATAGAGACCCTGCCGATATGGGGATACCAGATGATCGCATCAGCGTAATGCTTGATGTTGAGCGCTGGCAAGACCTCAAAGCTGCTGCCCAGACCATGCATCGCACACAGATTTATCCCAATAATGCCATGTTAAGTCTACCTAATGAGCTACAACGCAAGTGGCGCAGCACCGAAATCTACCAACTCGCCGCCTCCCGTGTTGGCCCGGATGTGGTGGGCGAGAATGATTTATTTGCACGCGTTTTTTAGCTTGATCCTCATGGGCGTGCTCAATCGCGCCCTATCCTCCATTTGAAATTCACCCTGTTGAAGTACGCACTTTTTCCGATAACTAAAAGAGGAAAGTATGAATTTGCATTCTTTCGTTCCTCTATGGTTGTTAATTAACGGAACTCGCAATGGCAAAGGGAAGTGCATCCATTCTCCTGGCTCATTCCTTGCCTGGGAGAAAACTTACAAGGGTAAAATATATGGGTCTCATCCATGTAGAGCTGATCGCTGAAGCTTTGTCGGGCCTGATATTGTTTGCCTTGTTTCTGCATTTTCGATGGTTACGTTACGCCAGCATTCACCTTATTTTGTACGCAATAATATGAAGTTCTCAGAGCTTTGAATGCGGCTTTCTCTATGCATCAGCGAAGAATACTATCAGACGGCGATGGAAAATGCTCCCATTATATTATCCGTCATTGATGACCGACGGAAATTTTATCTTTTCAGAGGGACGAAATCTAAAAGCGTTGGGGCAAGGAGATAAGAATAAAATAGGACGTTCGATATTCGAGATCTCTATCAAGACTATCCCGGCTCTCCTCTCGGATACCAGCCGTGCGCTTGGCGGGAGAAGCATTTTTTATCGCAATATGATATTGGCTCTCTCACATTTGAGACACAATGGATTCCTATGCATGATGCAAAAGAACAGGTTATCGGAGTCATTACCGTAGCGCTCGATGTGACTGAGCGAGTACGTATGGAGCGAGCATTGCGGCATCAGGCTTGTTATGATCTTGTGACTGACCTGCCGAACCAGACATTATTACAAGAACGCGTGATGCAAGAATTGCAGGCTGCAGGAGCAAAAAGATCTTGCCCTCTCCTCCTCGATCTGGACCATTTTCAGGAGGTTAACGATACATTTGGACATCAGCAGAGGCGATCTCATTCTGCGGCAGGTTGGGAGACGCCTGTGTGATGCCCTTGGATGCCCCCGCTACTGTGGCGCGGACGGGTGGCGATGAATTCGTCATTCTCTTGCCGGGAGCAGATGAGAAGAACGCACGCGAGGCTGTGATCAACAATATACTCACATATTTGATCTACCATTTCTCATCCAGGAGTTTCCTATGCATATCGAGGCCAGTATGGGCATCGCCCTCTCATCTACGCATGAATACCGATTTTTCAACGCTCCTGCGGCAGGCAGATGTAGCGATGTATATAGCCAAGCGCAAACACAGCAGCATATGTCTTCTATCAGCCTGAACTGGACCCTTATACTCCGCGTCGTCTGAGCCTTCTCGGTGCGCTACGGGCAGCAATTGCAGACGGAGAGCTAGTCCTCTACTATCAACCACAGATCGATCTGCAAACGGGCATCATCCATAGCGTTGAGGCGCTTATACGCTGGAACCATCCCGAGTATGGTTGCGTGCCCCCGGACCAATTTATTCCACTTTGCGGAGCAAACAGGACTGATTCAACCCCTCTCCATCTGGGTTCTGGAAGCTGCTATTAAGCAATGTGCAGACTGGCTACAGCGAGGAATGCATTTAAGCATGTCTGTCAATCTATCAGCATGTAACCTGCATGAAGCTCGATCTCCCAACTGTCATTGCTAATTTACTTGATCGCTACGCGCTTCCTGCACGTTATTATGTGTAGAGGTAACAGAGAGCGCCGTCATGGCTGATATTGGGCAGGCGTGTGGAGATATTGAACCGTATCAGTGAGATGGGAATAAAGATTGCCGTTGATGATTTCGGTACCGGATATTCCTCTCTCGCCTATCTCAAACGCTTGCCAGTAAACGAATTAAAAATAGATCGCCTCTTCGTGAAACAGATGATCACTGACCGGGTAGATGCAACAATTGTGCAATCCACGGTGACAATGGCGCGTGATCTGGGATTGAAAGTCGTGGCGGAAGGAGTAGAAGATCAGGAAACCGCCAGATCGATTAATCGCTTATGGCTGTGATTGCGCTCAAGGATATCTCTGGTCGCGCCCGGTTACCAGTCAGGAACTGGAACGCTGGTTGGAGAAGACAAAGACTGTGTTGTAGTATGACACAGATATATGGTGAGCGCACGGGCTTATGCCACTCCGTTGCATAAACCCGTGCGCTCACCCGCATGTATATAAAAATAAAGCCCCAGTGTGGTATGATAGTATATATTAATACAATCAAATATGGCTACTATCGATATGCCTATGAATAATAAATCGGAGGATTTCATTTTATGAATGCCGTAAAAACACGTGTGGGACGTTGCGAGACACTAATTGTGGCAAGCCAGCGGCATATGCACAATTGTTACCGAATAATCGTCGCTTCCTCTATTGTGAAGAGCACGTACCTGCCCTCGTAGAAAAGAAGCGGATAAGCGAGAGGCGGCAGAAAAGGCCAAACAACACTAAGCTCAACATCTGTACATACAAATAAGTTGAAGAGCCTCTTTTACTGACCTCTCCTTCAAAAAAATAATGATGCATTTGCAAAGAGAAGAGAGAAAAGGAGAGCGGGTGAAATATTTCACACGCTCTCCTTTTCTCTCTCCTATAAAACAGACATGATAGTGACGAATGGCTCGTTACCAGTGCAGGGATGGGAACGCACCAGTAAAAACTTCACTGGTGCATCCCTTCATGCCAGTAGCATCGGTGTTTTTACCACATGTGGTGGTTGTGCTTTTTCACTCCGTTATATGGAGCGTTGGCCGTTGTTACCTGACCAGCGGCGGCAGGAGCAGTAGGCTGAGCCGTAGCGGCTGGTGCAGCTGGTGTAGTAGTCTGACCAGTAGCATTGTTACAGGCCGGGTTAGCTGCTGCCGTTGCCGCAGGAGTTGCCGCAGCTGTTCCATTGGCAGCTGTTCCATTGGCGGCTGTTCCATTGGCAGCTGTTCCATTGGCAGCTGTTCCATTGGCGGCTGTTCCATTGGCGGCTGTTCCATTGGCGGCTGTTCCGTTGGCGCTGTTCCATTGGCAGCTGTTCCGTTGGCAGCTGTTCCGTTGGCAGCTGTTCCGTTGGCGGCTGTTCCGTTGGCAGCTGTTCCTGTAGTGCAGGTGGCGGCAGGATTTGCAGCGGTAGTAAGCGTTCCCAGGGTAGCAGTCCCAGTCGTGCCATTGGATACGACGGTACCAGATCCGACAACAGTGTTGTTCATGTTCGGATCAGCAACTTGATAGATCCAGGTATTGGGTATAGCCGTCAAGCCTTGCAGACCATTGATTGCCGAATTGAGACTCGTCTGGCCGTTGTTATCCGTGTTGATCTGCTGACTGAAGACATTAGCACCAGCCGTGGTCTACAATACTGACAGTGATCGGTGCATTGGGATGGTTTGGATAGGTAGCCGTCAGTGTCAGGTCAGCGTTACCAGCATCCGCATTCAGATTGATCGTGGCTGTACCAGTAGCAACCTGTGTAGTGTTGTAGTGGTAGTCGTACCGGTGGTGGCCGTACCAGGCAACGTGATGGTTGCCGCCGTTACTATACCATTGGTCATCGTGAGTGCAACAGGATTGGGTGCATTATTGAGCAGACCCTGACAACCAAGATTGGTGTAGGACTGATTGAAGCGCATCGCCAGGAAGGTGAACAGTGAGTTCGCCATGGCAGGAGCAGGTGATGTCGCATTGATCGTCATAGGCATGTCGTTTTTGATACGTGTGAGACCGGCAGTACCCACCAGATTCTGACAATACGTTGTACCGCTACCATTGGTTGCAGGATTGTTTGCATTGACAGGAGGCTGATCTGAACCTCGGCGATAGAGCGTTGTTTTTTGCGCACTTGCAGCAGCGTTGTTCAGCGTCATAGGATCGGTCAGGGGCACCAGGGCGATAGGCGCTTGCTGGCATGCTGCTGCCTGTAATCTCATCGGTGCCAGGGTAGGTACTGGTGTATTATTGTTCGCGAGATCAGGTACCGTCCAGGGTGTACAACCTAGAGCGGGTTCAATGAACTTGGTAGACGAGCGCGTTATCACTTGGATTGCCCAGAGCCGTTGCGTTCGCCAGTTGAGCCTGGTTAGCAGCTGTGAGCTGAGCGGTCTGACCATTGCCATTTGCCAGGTACTGTGTCTGCACGTTGTCGCTCTGGTCCTGGTCAACAACGCTGAAATCGCGGGAGGTGGGGCAGGTCAGGCCATCTTTTGCGGTTCCCAGTGGGGGCACCGCGCAATTTCCCGGCGGCAATGCCTGATTGACAGCAGGAAAGAAGCTCGACGGCATTACAGTAAGCAAACTGACCGAAGATTGATCCAGTAAGACCATTTACGCATTTTGCATTTGTCAATGTGTTTGCCTGTGCGCCTTGCAGCGTCAGGTTCGTGCCATTAAAACCGAACCAGAGGCCGACAACAGCATCGGCAGGTAACGTTGGAGCGGTTGGAACTACTGCTGGTTGTGTACCCTGGTCAATAACCAGTGGGCTATAGATGCTGAATCTTGCCTGTGGCAGGATCGTAAATGGTTGCCTGGACGAAAGCACCCTGATTGGCATTGGCCTCATTACAGGGACCATTGGCAGCCGCATCTGGTGCAACCAACTATAGGGAGTTGCAAGTCCCTGAGCAGATAATGGATTTGCAGGTACTATTACGCGTACAATTTGGATTAGGAACAGCTGGTGTTGCCGCTGCATGCGAAAGTATTTTGGCAGCACAACTACAACTCCTACCCCAATAAGTGCGAGTAGGACGTGGAACGCTTATGCCAATAATCATCAATGGCGATAAGCGACGTCGCCTATTTGGCGCATACATGGATGTGTTTGATGCTCTTGGAGCATTTCTTGGTTTAGTAAGCATCTGTTTTCCTTAACCTCTTTCCAATTGGACACGTAGTCGAGTGATTGACGTGCCACACGACATATAATAATTGCATCTCAGACAATACTGGAGAGAACAGTCGGACTAAGCATATTTGAACTTTAACTATCCCCTTTAAGACCTCCAGGGCATCTTTGTGATGCACAATAAACCGTTTGTCCTGTCCTACTGATGCATGGACGGAAAGTCCTCTTAAGCTTGGCAAATAACTCTGTCGCAGCTAAATCAAACATTGCTCCGGTGTCAGAAAAGCTTGTTTAGCCATATCACGGACGCGATATGGAAGTTTTGCAATCCAGGTACAAATCTCCTAGTCAACTTGCTCTGGTGTACAAAAAAGCTTGTTTAGCCATATCACGGACTCGATGTCGGTGTTTTGCAACCTGAGACAAATCTCCTAGTCAACCTTTGCTCTGGCTGTAAAAAAGCTTGTTTAGCCATATCACGGACTCATTATAGCTGTTTTTTCAAGCGGGGACAAATCTCCTACTAAGTACTATGACTATAATGATATAAAATCGTTGACGCATACTCCGACATCTCATAGAATGGAAGACACCTATAGAATTGTCCTATTCAGGTAATATCTGAGGAACGAGAAAAACGTATGGAAGAGCCGCAGACATGGAGGGAACTCCTGGGGGAGCTTGTGGAAGATCCACAGGAACGCTTACAGATTGCACGTGCGATCAGTGTCAATCAGATTACGCTGGCACGCTGGGCTACAGGAATATCCTCACCTCGTCTACGTAGCTTACGGATCTTGTTAGATATGCTACCAGAACAACGCGAGCGCTTCATCCAACTCCTGGCACAGGACTATCCAGAATTGTTGCATGAAGATCTCCAAGGGGAAGAGGAACTATTCCAGATTCCGGCAAGTTTCTATGCTAACGCCCTGGAGACCTATACAAGCAATCCATCCATTTTGCGTAGCTCAACCCTGGGTATTCTTATTTTGCAGCAAATGTTGGCACAACTGGATCCTCACCAGATCGGCCTGGGTATTTTCATTGCGAAATGTATGCCACCCTCCTCTGGTAAAGTACGCAGTGTGCGCACCATTCTCGGTCGGGGAACTGGAATATGGAGGAAAATTGAGGGGCTGACATCTTTTCATGGCATTGAAACACAGATAGGTCACACAGTACAGGAGCCAGCGACCAATCCTTACACAGAGCAGTGAAGAACGAGCAAACTGGTATCCCTCTCACATTCCCGATGCACAAAGCGTGGTCGCATTCCCTATCCAGATGGCTGATTGCATTGCTGGAAGTATAAGTCTTATCAGTGTACAGGCAGAATATTTCTCGACGGAAAGACTGGACTTGATTCATGCATATGCGGAGATGCTAGTCCTTCTCTTCGAGCAAGATGAGTTTTACACTTCCAAACAGATTGAGATGGTTGTTATGCCTGCATATCCGACTCAACGCCCGATACTTGCAAGCTTCCAACAACGGGTCAAGCAGCGTATATTGGATGCAACGCGCAAGCAAGAGCTTCTTCCACGCCTTCAGGCCGAAATGGAGGTCTGGCAAGAATTGGAATATACAATGCTACATCTATCAAGTGTGCCGGAAGCAAATTTGCAGGACATCTAAATCCCTTGTGACAAATATCATGCAGGCAATTCTACGAAAAAGGTGCTGCCCTGCCCTGGCTCGGACTCGCACCAGATATGACCATTGTGACGCTCCACAATGTCTTTGGAGATCGCCAGGCCTAATCCCAGGCCGCGCTTAGACGAGGTTTGTGCATCGGGAGTACGATAAAATGTCTCGAAGATATGCTCTTGCTGGTCTTTGGGGATACCTTTGCCAGAATCTTTGACCTCTATTAGGGCGATGGAAGGGCGTTCATCCAGAACTATCTCAACCGGACTCCCATCGGGCGAATATTTGATAGCGTTACTGATCAAGTTGACAAGCACCTGTGCCAGCCGATCACTATCAATCTGCATTTGCATAGGTTTCTCCGGCATCTTCAGTAGAATCGGACGCCCACTCAATAGCCGCTGATCTTCGACAACCTCGCGACAGATATCTCTGAGATCACAGTTTTGCTTCCTCAATTGCAGTTTACCAGCATGTATGCTACTCACATCCATTAATTCGTCGATGAGGGAGGTCAGGCGGGTCGTCTGATCATTGATTTTCTTGAGTGTTGTACCGATCTCTGCCATTTCAGGTGAAGGATCTTTCTGCTTTGCCAATCGACGCATTGTGAGTTGGGCCTGTCCACGAATAGAGGTAATGGGGGTTTTCAGTTCATGCGATGCGATGGAAAGAAACTGATCTTTTGTTCGATTGGCCTCTTCGAGCTTCCGGTTGGTTACTTCCAGTTCCTCTGCATACGCATATAATTCCTGTTCAGTACCAAGTGCATTGAGCCTTGCCCGTTCACGTTGTGCGGTAATCAGAGAGATGATGAGTCCGACAGAAATAAATGGTATCAGTTGAGCACCATCGCGCCATGTGGTAGGCATAAAGCGGCCAATAGGAGGAACAAAATAATAACAAAGTAAGCAGGTACTCAATAGAACAGCAAAGAGAGATGGGCCAACACCCCAGAAAATTCCGAGGAGCAAAATACTAAGAATAAGGAATACGCCAGGAAAACTGAGTATGCCCAACATTTTTTGCAAGAAAAGTGTGCCCACTATGGCTAAAGCAACAATAAACGGACAGAGCAGATAGCCAACCAGCGGATGCCGCCAGCTGGGATTCTGGGCAAGGTATACCTTGCGCAAGCTGTTCCTTTGTGCAAAACTCATACGTTGCATATGCCGACCATGGCTATCGATATAGACTCTGGGATGTGTTGCTCTCATCGTCATCCTGATTTTCTGTACCTCTTCTTCAGGCATAGTGTAGCATATTTACCTGAGTTCAGACAAATTTTTCCCTTGTTATGCTTTGACGAGGCGTTTCTCTTCTACTGTCATAAATGCTTTTTGCATATGTGCATCGTGCATGCCAATCACAGGAATGTCGGGATGTCGACGATAGAAGCGATGGAGATCGATCAGTGTCTGGCGGGCGCTGGCATCGTCACTGGTGAACAGGGACCACAGGGCGGGATGCATCGTTGCCGGATACATGTAATTCTCCGCACTCCAGGCTGCATCCCCTACCAGAAATAAAGCGTGAACCACTTGCCCGATTGATAAATAGCCCGGTATTACCTGCCGTGTGACCTGGTAGAGGCACCAGGATAAGCGAGCCATCACCAAAGAGATCATAGCTAGAGCGAAAACCCATATAAGCTGGTCCCGCGCAATCAAATAATTCGTGTGGATTATCGCCCATAAGTTGCCAGATCAATTCAGAGATGCCCGAACGTGATCTGTCCGCCTTAGCGGCTTCATATTCGACCCGGTTGATCCGTAGCAGCACGCCGGGGAGATCGGGAATACCACTGACATGATCCCAATGCAGGTGAGAAAGCAATACAAAATCCAGGTCATCTGGCTTCATCTCCAGTTGCTGCAGATAACTGCTCAACGCCTGCTCAAAGACGAAACTGCCTAATAACGTGCGAAACAAGACCGACTGATTGCGGAGAAAAGAGTAGATATCACGACAAAAACCGGTGTCATAAAGAAATGTTCCCATAGGATGTCGAATCAGGACAGCACTGTATGCATTCACATGAGGTACCAATGAGAACGCGCCACGTACTACCAGGAAATTCTGGGAGGGTGACATGACCACAACGCAGAAATGTGACCTCAATCTCGGGCCACGTTGACCTGTTCAAAGGTTCTTCCGCTGTCTTGTATGCCTGCTCTGTTGCAAAATGTTGTGGTAGCATACTCTTAAGAGCGAGGCCAACGCCCGCTGTCCCTAGAGCCATTGCCCCCATACTCGCCCAGTTCCGTAATTTCATGTTTTGCTCTCCACCATCTTGCTACACAATTGGCAAGGTGAACCAGAACGTGGAACCCTCACCCTGTACGCTGTGCAGTCCTACCTGCCCGGAATGTCGTTCGATAATTGTCTGGCTGATATAAAGACCTAGCCCCAGACCGACTCCTGAACCATTTACAACTTTGACATCCGGTGCCTGGTAAAAACATTCCCATACCTGCTTCTGCTCTTCAGGAGAAAGTCCCGGCCCTTCATCTTCTACAGAGACACGAACAGACTTCCCCTCACACTGTAGGCGAACCGTGACCGGGCATTCGACCTCCGAATACTTGAGGGCATTGCCTATATAATTGGTAAGCACTTGCCCGATGCGATCGGGATCAGCCAGAACCGGGATTTCCTTTACGGCAGTTGTCTCTAACAGTATACTACGTCCAGGCACTGCTTTGCGCAGTTCCTGGACGATCTCCTGCACAATGGTAACAAGGTTACATGGCTCCGGGTGCAGATGAATCTGTAGTTTGCCCGACTGGATACGTGAAATGTCGATCATATCCCCAACCAGCCGATTCAAGACACCCACCTGCCGTTCCGCCCGTGTTAGCATATCCTGTGCAGCACCGACCTTACCATTCATCTCCTCAAGATCAAAACTCGTTCTTCCAGAAAGCGTCTTTAAGCGTCGCATCGCTAGCTGAATATTAGCCTTAATAGTGGTAAGTGGCGTTCTTAATTCATGGCTGGCCATCCCTAGAAACTCCTCCATGCGTTGGTTCGCTGCCTGTAAGGCTATCTCTCGTTCCTGCACTCTCGCTTGCGCTCTTTTACGCTCACTGATATCTTCGAGGACGGAGATAAAATAGTGTGGATTGCCTGTAGCATCGCGTACCAGTGAAACCGTCAGGTTGATCCAGATGAGCGATCCATCTTTGCGCAGATAACGTTTTTCCAGAGTGGTAGTTGGCAGTTGATTTTGTAATAAGCGGCGCATATACTCAAGAGTCGGCTCAAGATCGTCCGGGTAGGTGATATCTTGAAAGGTATGCTCCAGCAATTCCTCACGTGTGTAGCCAACGATATCGCAAAGCTTTTGATTCACCTGCAGCCAGCGTCCATCAATACCAACATGCGCGATACCAACTCCCGCCAGTTCAAACATAACGCGATAGCGCTCTTCACTCTCGCGCAACTTCCGTTCTACCTCTCGCTGCTCCCCACTTCTTACAGACGAAACCATAACGTCAGGTTCTGGCTCGTTCTCATTATCTACGGCCATAAAATATCTTC
Organism: uncultured Chloroflexia bacterium; assembly: GCA_963731415.1. Taxonomy (GTDB): domain Bacteria; phylum Chloroflexota; class Ktedonobacteria; order Ktedonobacterales; family Ktedonobacteraceae; genus JACDAE01. The sequence goes on along the minus strand of CAVSVN010000001.1, from coordinate 94,818 downwards.
TCTCACTCTATGAACGATATAGCAGTAGAACTGCATTTATAGAACTGCTCTTTACACGGAAAGGCTGTAAACTCTAGTACTATCACGATCGGATTGAGGTAAAAGATACAGTTTCATCCCTATTTTCTCTGTATCATCTTCCGGTCCAGCAACGTACTTACTTATAGGGGTATTTTTTGTAAAATCGTGTATGGGGAGGAACTACGTTCGCAACTTTGCGCGTGAGTGCTCCTCAACTTGTAACTTGATAAAGAGGAAAAAAATGAGTACCAGTAGTACAAACGAGAGTATTATTATTGCTACATTCAGCAATTCTGAGAAAGCAGAGAACGCCATAGAGGAACTTCATAACGTTGGTTTCACCAGCGATCAGATTCGCTATTCGCAACAGTTTACCAGCGAAAATTTTCTCGAAAGCATTAAAGACATGCTGGTCTTCCCAAATGAACGGCAGGATGAAACGACGGCTGATATCCAGACGATGGTCCAGAATATGGGTATCGGGCCAGAGGAAATTCAGTACTATGAACAGACATTCCGTAGCGGCAATTTTGTCGTTGTTGTTCGCTCCGATGGAAGAGGTCAGGAAGCCAGGACAATTTTGAAAAAATATGATGGAGCCGGCTATAATAAGCAAAGCTAGCTTCAGCGTCCTGTGGGTAGGAGTGTCAGCTTACGCTGTCTTTTACCCACAACTTTAATGGATATACCTCAGCCGCTTCTCGGGCACACCAAATATGCAAGAGATCAATGCCTTCAAAACACTAGAAAAAATCCAGTTCAGACATTCATTACCTCTTCTATGGTAAGATAAGAACCATCGCAATAGTATGTGATGGTTCCTATCTTCAGAACACCAACAGAAAGAGGGAAAAATCATGCAGGGATTACCCTTCGGAGAGGTCTTGAAGGCGTTTCGGAAACAGAAACGCTTGAGTCAGCCTGCTCTTGCAGGAAAACTGGGTGTACATCGCAATACCATTTCGAGTTGGGAACAAGGTGCCTACCTTCCTGATAGCCGGGGGATGGTGGTGGAGTTGGCGAAGCAACTGTGCCTGAACGAGCAAGAGACTCGAATATTGTTAGAGGCAAGCCTCATCGTAGTCTCCTTCTACTGGCAAGTTCCCTTTGCACGCAATCCATTTTTTACTGGGCGCGAAGATGTGTTAGCGCAGTTGCACACCATGCTTACCCAGCGGTCATCCGGCGCGACTACCACTCAATCCTACGCTCTGCATGGCATAGGAGGGATCGGGAAAACACAACTTGCCATTGAATACGCCTATCGGCATCGCTACGACTACGAGGCAATCCTCTGGATCCAAGCTGAGACTCAGACAACTCTCGTCTCCAGTTTTGTTGCACTGGCTGATCAACTTTCTCTGTTTGAAAAGACAGAGGAAGATCAAAGCAAGATCGTGGCGGCTGTCCTGCGCTGGCTCAACCGACATAAGGGATGGCTCCTGATACTCGATAACGTAGAAGATCTTTCCTTGCTCAAGCCCTTCCTACCAGCGACCGATCAGGGTGCACTCCTACTTACCACACGCCTCCAGGACCTGGGGACTCTGGCACAGACAGTGGAACTATCTCCGATGACGATGCAGGAAGGGCATGACTTTTTACTGGTTCGGACAAAACGCCTTCACCAGGATGAGGAGCGTGCACCGATTGATTTGCAAGAGGAGATCGTCGTCCAGCAGATCGTTTCCGAGATGGAAGGGCTGCCACTGGCCCTTGAGCAAGCGGGAGCTTATATCGAGGCGACCCAATGCACCCCGTCAGATTATCTGCACCTTTTCCGAACCGCACAGTATCGTCTCCTAAATGAGCATGAGCCGTCCAGCGATCATCCACTCTCGGTAAGCCGAACCTTTGCATTGGCTTTTAAGCGTGTTGAGCAGCGCAATCGGTTGGCAGCAGAGCTACTAACTGTCTGTGCATTTCTGGCTCCTGAAGCCATTCCCGAAACGTTCCTCCTGGAAGGTGGATCCTCGCTTGACCCAACTTTTGAAGCACTAATGACTGATCCACTGGCATTTTCTGAAGCCATCAAAGTGCTTCTCTCCTATTCCTTAATTCAGCGACAAGCCACTACACATACGATCATCGTCCATCGCCTGGTCCAGGCAGTGCTCAAGGGAAGACTCTCAGAAGCTACACAGCGCATTTGGGCACGACGGGTAATTGAGCTGATGGCCCGGCATTTCCCTTCTAGCGAAGGGATACAAGCTGACTATTGGACTGTCTGTGAACAGTTGCTCCCTCATGCGCAGAGGTGTCTGTTCCTGAGTGATCAATGGAAGAACGAGGAAGCGCTCCGTCTTCCCTTGATGAGTCATGTGGCGACCTACCTCACTAAGCGTGCACAGTATACCCAGGCAGAGCCGCTCTTCATACAAGCTATACACATGGGAGAGCAGGCACCAGGCCCACAGCATCCCCTGGTAGCGGAAGCACTACACGGGCTGGCTACACTCTACCTTGAACAGAACAAATATGCCGAAGCCGAACCGCTCTTTGTGCGAACCATACACATCCGAGAGCAGATGCTGGGAGCGCGACATCCCCTGACGGCAACATCGCTTGAGCGGTTGGCTCTCCTCTATTGCCGTCGGGGCAAGTATGACCAGGCCGAACCTTTGCTTCAGCGGGCCCTCTCAATCAACAAACAGGCATTTGGCCCTGAGCACCCTCAGGTTGCTCAGGATCTTATTAGCCTGGGCATACTGTATCACGAGCAAAGCAAGTATGACCAGGCCGAACCTTTGCTTCAGCGGGCCCTCTCAATCAACAAACAGGCATTTGGCCCTGAGCACCCTCAGGTTGCTCTTCCCATGAATAACTTGGGCAACCTTTATTACCGTCAAGGCAAATATGAGCAGGCCGAGTCCTTGTATCAGGATGTTTTGCGTATCTGGCAACAGGCGCTTGGTTCTGAGCACCCTCGTGTTGCCAATCCCCTGAATAACCTGGGCGCACTCTACTATGAGCAAGGTAAATATGAGCAAGCTGAGTCCTTGTATCAACGCGCCTTACATATCTGGCAACATTCATTGGGTCCTGAGTGCTCCCAGGTTGCCTATCTCCTGAATAACCTGGGTGAACTTTACTATGAGCAAGGCAAATATGAGCAAGCTGAGTCCTTGTATCAACGCGCCTTACGCATCTGGCAAGAGACGTTTGGTCCTGAGCACCCTCTGGTTGCCCATCTCCTCAACGACCTTGGGGAACTTTACTATGAGCAAGGCAAATATGAGCAAGCTGAGTCCTTGTACCAACGCGCCTTACACATCTGGCAACAGGTATTGGGTTCAGAACACCCTCAGCTTGCCTATCCCCTCAATGGATTGGCCAACCTTTACCGTGAGCAAGGTAAGTATGAGCAGACCGAGTCCTTATATCAACGCGCTCTGATGCTTCGCCAACAACATCTGGGTTTACAGCATCTCAAAACTGCAGAAACTCTGCATGATCTAGCATGCTTCTACCACCTTCAGAGGCAGACTAAGGAGGCGTTCACCTTCTATCAAGAGGCTCTGGCAATTCGTGAACAGGTACTTGGTCAGGAGCATCCAAAGACGGAGAAAACACACAGTGCCCTGAAGCGACTATTGCAAGAAATCAAATAAAGAACCATGCATATCTCGTATGAGACATGCATGGTTCTTTTTATATCAATCTATATTAAGCAACCCTGGACATTTCTTCCTGTGACACGACGGCAATAGTTGCCATCGTGTACAGTCAGAACGGCTGCCTGACCACTGGCAATTTCGCCTGCCAGCAAAGCATCGGCCAGCGCATCATCGACATAGGTCTGGATGGCCCGGCGCAATGGTCGAGCACCATACTCTTCGTCGAAACCTTCCTGCAACAGGAAGTCACGCGCCTCGTCAGTAACTACCAGTTCGATCTTCTGCTCACTCAAGCGGACACGTACCTGGTTCAGCATCAGTTCAACGATGCTGTTCAGTTCGCTCTTGCCCAGTGCATGGAAGACCACGATCTGGTCGATACGGTTGATGAACTCTGGGCGGAACATCCTCTTCAGACCTTCCATTGCCTTTGAGCGCATCGCCTCGTGCTGCTCGTCACGAACATCCTCGTCCTTTTTGGCCGCGAAACCGATCCGTGCCGCACGCTTGAGATCACTACTACCAGCGTTACTGGTCATAATCACAACGGTATTTTTGAAGTCTACCGTGCGACCCTGACCATCCGTCAGACGACCATCATCCATGATCTGCAACAGAGCATTGAAGACTTCAGGATGTGCCTTCTCAACCTCGTCAAACAGGATGACGCTATATGGGCGACGGCGCACCTGCTCGGTCAACTGACCACCTTCGTCATAGCCAACATATCCCGGAGGGCTACCGAACAGACGCGCTACGGTATGCGGCTCCATATACTCCGACATATCGAAGCGGAGCATGTTCTCTTCGCCACCGAACAGTTCGGCAGCTAACGCCCTGGCAAGTTCGGTCTTACCAACACCGGTTGGTCCAAGGAACAGGAACGAACCAATTGGGCGTTTGGGATCTTTCAAACCTGCACGTGAGCGACGAATGGCACGCGCCACCGCACTGATCGCTTCGTCCTGACCAATCACCCGCTTGTGCAGATCCTCTTCCAGATTGCGCAGGTTCTGACGCTCACCTTCCAGCATCTGACTTACAGGTACGCCGGTCCAGTTCTCAACAACGTGCGCGATATGCTCAGGCGTCACCATCAAAGAGACGGAACTGTTGTCTGTCTGGGAACGTGCATTCTCCAGTTTGCCCAGCACTACCAGTTCTTGCTGGCGCATCTTCGCAGCACGCTCGTAATCCTCGGCAGTGGCGGCGGCTTCTTTCTGTGCCTGGATATCCGCCAGTTCGTTCTCCAGATCAGAGATGAGTGTTGGACTGACGATACCTTTTTCGCTGGCCTCCAGGCGCAGAGCAGAACCAGCCTCGTCCATCACATCGATGGCTTTGTCAGGCAAGAAACGATCATTGATATAGCGATCGGACAGTTTCACGGCTGCCTCGATGGCTTCATCGGTGATGCTGACACCGTGGTGCGTTTCGTAGTTTGCACGCACCATACGCAGCATCTCGATGGCCTCTTCCTCGCTTGGCTCATTGACCATGACTGGCTGGAAGCGGCGCTCTAACGCGGCATCCTTCTCAATATGTTTGCGATACTCATCAAGCGTAGTAGCACCAATACAGCGCAGTTCGCCACGTGCCAGTGCAGGCTTGATCATATCGCTGGCACCGACCGCACCTTCAGCAGCACCAGCACCAACGACGGTATGCAACTCGTCGATAAAGACGATAATTTCGGGAGACTGGCGCAGTTCCTCAAGAATAGACTTGATACGCTGCTCAAACTGACCACGGAACATCGCACCGGCGACCATACCACCGATATTCAACGAGACGATACGCTTGCCACGCAGGTTAGCGGGAACGCTTCCATCATTGATACGACGGGCAAGACCCTCGACAATCGCTGTCTTACCAACACCTGGCTCACCAATAAGAACGGGATTATTCTTCTGGCGGCGACCCAGAACGGTGATCATACGGCGCAATTCGCGCTCACGACCGGCGGCTGGATCCAAGTTTTCCCTCAGCAGCCTCAGTGGTAAGATCGCGTCCAAACTGATCAAGGGTTGGTGTTTTACTATTTTTAGCTTGCTGCTCAGCAGTAGCAGTGGCACCACGGCCATTGCCCTGGCACCAGCAGCAGAAGCAGAATTATTGTTTGCAGAGAAGCCAAAGGGAGCACCAGGCGTACCCTCGAAGCTACCCGCCTGCACCCATCATGCTCATCAACTCATCAACGCACGACTGGCAGAGATAATGCTGCTCTCGGCGTCCATCAACGATCTGATCCACACGTACACGGGCAGGATTCTTTTGACATCTTTCACACTTCATATCTTTTATGCTCCTCGTCATATGCAGATGCGAATGTATCCCACATCTTGTTTAGCAGACCCGTCAGGCGACTGCTAAATTATAGCATATCGAATGATTTGTTTGTCTAGCACTCATTGTTCGTGATTGCTAATGTACCTGTTATAACAGAGGGTCCGAGTCGGTTATTCCCAGTTTTCTCTGAACTTTCTGGAATTGGTATGGGCGTCTTCAACGCAGCCTCTACAGAGAGTTCTACATAATCTACGAATATGCTTCACTCCTTATAACATTTTTACAAGTAATTTTCATCCTTATATAGGAAGTAAAATACTCTTTGCCTTCTGCATATATTCTTCACGCGTTCAATGGATAAAGGGTTTCAATAGGTTCTATAGAGTATCTTATTGATGAAAAATTGGCTATCGTTAATGATGAATGTCGCTGATGTGGTATAGTTTTCTACAGAAGAATGGCAAGCAAAGGAGCGGCAACGATGGATTTCTCCTACTCAGAAAAAGTGAATGTGCTACGGCAGCAACTAAGCGCATTTATGGAGCGCTTTATTTATCCTGCTGAACAGACATATTCAGACCAGATTAAGGCATCCGGCGATCGCTCATCATCATGCTGAAATTCTAGACGAACTGAAGGTAAAAGCGAAAGCTGAGGGTCTGTGGAATCTTTTCCTGCCCGAAGCTGAATATGGTGCTGGTCTGAGCAATCTGGAGTATGCACCCCTTGCAGAAATTATGGGGCGTGTATCGTGGGCGTCCGAAGTCTTTAATTGTGCCGCGCCTGATACAGGAAATATGGAGATCCTGGCCCAGTTTGGCACGCCTGAGCAGAAGCAGCAATGGTTACGTCCTCTGCTGGCGGGCGAGATACGTTCAGCATTTGCGATGACCGAGCCGGATGTTGCCAGTTCGGATGCGACCAATATTCAGCTCACCATTCGGCGTGAAGGAGACGAGTATGTGCTGAATGGGCGCAAATGGTGGATCTCTGGAGCCGCGCGGGAACGTTGTCGCATCTTTATTGTTATGGGCAAGACTGATCCGCATAATCCAGACCGCCATCGACAACAAAGCATGGTTCTTGTCCCTAAAGATACGCCTGGCGTGACGGTAGTACGCAGTCTGCCTGTCATGGGATATCTGGATAACGAAAGCCACTGTGAGGTTCTCTTCGAGAATGTGCGTGTTCCCGTGAGCAATCTGCTCGGCGAGGAGGGGAGCGGTTTCGCGCTTGCCCAGGCACGCCTTGGACCAGGTCGTATTCATCACTGCATGCGCTCTATTGGTGCCGCTCAACGTGCTCTGGAATTAATGTGCCAGCGTGCCGCCACTCGTGTCGCATTTGGCAAGCCGCTCTCCGAACAGGGTATGGTTCAGGACTGGATCGCACGCTCCCAGATCGAGATCGAACAGTCGCGCCTGCTCACGCTCAAAGCTGCCTGGACGATTGACAATCTAGGCAAAAAGGCGGCCCAGAACGAGATCGCCATGATCAAGATTGCCGTTCCTGAGATGCATACTACCGTTGTCAATCGCGCCATCCAGCTCTTTGGCGGCGCAGGAGTCAGCGACGACTTCCCGCTTGCCTCCATGTGGGCACATGGTCGCACCATGCACATCGTCGACGGCCCGGACGAGGTTCATAAACGCTCACTTGCAAAATCGGTTGTACGCCAATTGAATGCATGATTCTAAATAAAATGGGTAGGGGCACTCGAAGGTGACGCCTCAATCCCGTTCAAATACATCAAATCATGGGAACTGACGTAGAGGCGTGAGCTGGCCTCCGCCCGATCCAGGGAATGCAAATTGTGCAGGAACAGGGCGGAGGCCAGCTCACGCCTCTACGTCAAAGGAAAAGAGCATCCACCGGATTCTTACCCCTATTCAGACGGTTTTTTGGAAGCACAACTACCCTCATATGATCAATCCTGGTTAAGAACTCAAAATCTTCCATACTGAAAAGTACTATTCCTGTTTACCTCTGAACAAACACGCATATAAAAAGCGATATCCTTAAATGGCAATCAACAAATGGCAATCAACAATATTGCAGGATTGCGCACTATTTTTAAAGGAAGGAATCCATGAAAAAACAAGGACAAATCTACATAAGTGCAGTTGTACTTATGTTATCTATTGTTGTAGTGGCTGCATTTGCCATAAATATGGCACACGCGCAGCAGGCAACCAGAAAAAGTACAAGAACTTCTATAGCAAAGGCACAGGCTTACGCAACTACGACAGCGCTTAAAAACAACCATCATTGCTGGTGGTATTGTAGTCAACCAACGCCGATTCCAACGGCTACAGCTTCTGCACCGTCAGGGTCTCTTACCCCGACACCCACAGTAGAGCCTGCAACGCCGACAGCAGTCCCGGTAGTACCAACACCGCTACCGACCCAGGAGCCAGCACCGACAGCTACTCCAGCCAGTGGTGCAGGATACACAAATTCGTCTGCGGCGGCTCAAGCTGTATTGACCTTAATCAACCAGGAGCGTGCTGGTATGAACCTGCCTGCACTACAAATGAGTAATGCATTAATCAATAGTGCTCACCTGCATAATCTCAAAATGTTGGCGGCAGACCAGCTTTCACACCAGCTCCCTGGTGAAGCCGATCTGGGCACGCGTATCAGCGCCCAGGGTGTAAAATGGACAATAGTGGCCGAAAATATTGGTTATGGATTTGGCGATGCCACACAGACTGCTGTAAGCTTAAATCAATCGATGTTTGCGGAAAAGCCACCCAACGATGGTCACCGTCAGAATATTTTGTCAAACGCCAATATCATAGGGATCGATGTCATCGTAAATACTCAGAATTCACAGGTCTGGCTCACTGAGGATTTCGCGCGAACAGCATAAGGGAGACAGACGTCTCATCGATTCAGACGCTTCGTTTTATCGTACAATAAGCAAGGAATATTCAAAAAAGGCTCTCCATCCTTCCAGGAAAAACCGTTGGAAGGATGGAGAGCCTGAAAACCGTAACATCAGGAACAATAGAGCAACATGAGCGAACTAAGCAATGATCCATTTTTAATGCGGCGTCAAAGCGCCGCCGAACTCTTTCTTATCCGTCACGGAGACGCCATTCCAGGACCGGACGAGATCATTCCCAGTGGTATCTATGATGATCTTCCCCTCAGCCGGAAGGGACGCGAACAGGCCAGAGCCGTTGCCCAACGTCTGAAAACGCTGCACTTTGATGCCGCATATAGCAGCCCTCTACTCCGTTGCCAGGAGACCGCCGCCCCCTTGATCGAACAACAAAAACTGCCTCTTACAATCGTTGAAGGCATTAAAGAGGTCATGCTGGGCGATATTGTTCCAATTCCCAGGTCAAAGAAGGTGACAACCTGGAGGCGCTCACAAAAGCCCTGCAGGCACGGCAGGTAGAGATCATACGAGCAGTAGGCAGCACTGGCAGTTGGGATACGCTTTCAGGGAGTGAATCTTCCAAAGCTTTTCGGCAGCGTGTGGTTGACTCCATTGATGAAATTGCACACAATCATATCGGGCAACGGATAGTAATCTTCGCCCATGGTGGAGTGATTAACGCATATGTTGCTGAAGTGCTTGGATTGGATAAAGAATTCTTTTTCCCCAGCGCCAATACATCTCTTACGCTTATACGGGTGTTCGCAACGAAGCGTGTGCTCTATTTCTTAAATGATATAGCACACTTGCAGTTGGGCGAATAACATCGTAGGGGCCAGATTTATGGTAATCGCGGTGGGCGCGATAAATCTGGCCCCTACGGTGGGCGGCGTCGATGCGACCCCTACATTTAGGGTAATCGTGGGAATTGAGAGAAATCGGGTTTGCGCTTCTCAAGGAATGCATTCTTGCCCTCTTTGCCCTCTTCGGTCATGTAGTACAGCATGGTTGCATTACCGGCCAGTTCCTGAATACCAGCCAGGCCATCGGTATCGGCATTGAAGGCGGATTTGAGGAAGCGGATGGCGATCGGGCTTTTCTCCAGGATCTCGCGTGCCCACTGAATCGGTCTCCTCTTCCAGTTGTGCCAGGGGAACGACAGTGTTGACCAATCCCATGTCCAGAGCTTCCTGAGCGTCGTACTGGCGGCACAGGTACCAGATTTCGCGGGCTTTTTTATGTCCAACGACGCGAGCCATATAGGTTGCTCCCCAACCTGCATCGAAGCTGCCAACGCGCGGTCCCGTCTGACCAAAACGAGCATTATCGGCGGCGATAGTGAGATCACAGAGCAGATGCAGGACGTGCCCACCACCGATAGCATAACCGGCGACCATCGCAATCACAGGTTTGGGAAGATATTTAATGACCTTTTGCAGATCGAGCGCGTTGAGACGAGGAACACCATCACTCCCAACGTAGCCACCTTCACCACGCACACGCTGGTCGCCACCTGAGCAAAACGCCTTATCACCCTGACCCGTAAATATGACGACGCCGATCTCCTGATCTTCACGGCAACGATTGAATGCGTCGATCAGTTCGGTTAACGTTTCAGGACGGAAGGCATTACGCACCTCAGGTCGGTTGATCGTTATTTTACCCATTCCTTCGGCCTTCTCGAAGATAATGTCGCTATAGTCACGGACTTTTTGCCATTCGACTGACATAGATTTTCTCCTTTATGTATTCATTGTAGATGAAAAGTATTGCTGCAAACAAAATTGCCGTACCACTTGGGCAAACAGGTCTGGCTGCTCTCAGGTGTACTAGTGTGACCCGCACCTGGGTACAATATGCAATGTTGCATGGGGCAGTTGCTGCTCCATCTGCCGGGCAATAGCACAAAACTTTGTGTCAAGTTCTCCTGCAATCAGCAGGACAGGGATTGCAAGAGATCGCCAATTGGGCTATGCAGAGCTGGCTGCTCACCTGTACCAACACCGCGCAGACTGTTTGCCAGCCCGTGTGCTCGATTAGCAAGGCGCTGACGATGTAAGGACTGTCTTGTTTCAAGCGCCAGATTGCTCTGACTGGCAAACAGGGGCAATTGCTCCCAATGTTCTACAAAGGCTGCAACGCCATCCCGTTCAATACTTTCGGCCAAAGCTGCATCGCTACGACGACGCTGTTCCCGTTCTGCCGCATCCGCTAATCCAGGGGAAGCACTCTCCAGAATCAGAGCACGGAAGAAATGCGAAAAGGCTGTGTAGAGCGCAATACGCCCGCCCATCGAGTAGCCAAGTAAAATTGCCTCACCAGGAGCCACACCAAGCTCTGTGAGGGTTGCAAGAATATCGTCCTGGCAATGCTGTATTGTGTAGCGTGCAGGCTCTCTGGTGCACTGGATTGACCGTGGCCCAGCATATCAATGCGCAATCATGCGCATACCTGGCAAGGCAAGCTGTATCAAACAGGCTTCCCAATTAGAGCACTACCAGTAAAGCCATGTAAGAGTACCAAGGTAGGTACCCTTGTTGCAGCAGGAATTGCGTCTCGTTGTATTATACCAATCTGCTACGCCATTGATCTGAATCATTTGCTTGTGGATAACACGGCTCTGGTTGAACCCTTTTCTACTTTATAGGTCTACATGCTTCCAGGAGAACCGGGTAGGGGCGTCACCTTGCGTGCGCCCCGATGACCAACGCACCTCGTTTATCCGAACCAGGGCGCATGCAAGGTGACGCTCCTACCCGTGTTGAATGGTTCCTCCGCATGGTTGGCAAACGCATTCCCAACGACCTGCCAGAGTTGACGATGCATCTGTACATTACTGTCACGCACAGTTGGAACCTCGATTACGTGTAGATCCCCCAGCAGTAATACTCTCGTTTCACGGCCGAACGGAATTCATGCCAATCGGCGATACGCTGGAACGAGCCACCATACATCTGCACGACCGGAGCAAAATCCAGCCCGGTCGGCGTACCGAAAAGCTGCTCAAAGTGCTCAGGATAGGATGCCTGGGGCAGGAAGGAAAAGATACCTCCTCCATCATTATTGATGAGTATAATAGTCAGATCGAGCTGGTGCAAACGCGCAGCTAGCAGCCCATTCAGATCGTGGAAGAACGAGAGATCGCCAATCACCAGTACAGTTGGACCTTCTTTATTAGCTGCACTCGCTCCCAGCGCACTGGAAACCATGCCATCGATGCCATTCGCACCACGATTACCCATAATACGAATCGCAGAAGTACTCTCCCAGAAGAACGTATCCAGATCACGTACGGGCATACTATTCCCAACGTAGAGCGTCGTCTCTTGCGGTAAGAGAGCTGCCAATTCGGTAAAGACGCGACCTTCAAAGAGTGGCTCAAAATCCTGAATGGCGGATTGGAGCGCCTGACGCGTGAGTTGCTCGGCCCGTTGCCATTTCTCGCTCCATTGTGTGTCGCGTTCAGGTACATTCACTAGAAATGGAAGCAGTGAGCGGCACAATGAAACCGGATCAGCATGAATCACCTCGCTGGCAAGCTGAGTTGGTTCCTCCCAGCCTGCATTGCCATCAATGACGATCTGCGGACAGGACGCATAACGCTTCATGTAGAGCAGCAAGGTTTAGAGGTTGGCATAGCTCCGAAACGCAGGATTAACTGTGGCTCAACGTGCTCTATAAAAGCATCGATACGCAAAAAGGCATCATAGCTTGAGAGCACAAAGTGAGAATTTAGAGAACTACTCCTCAATTGCGAAAGTGGATCTGCCAGAATAGGATAGCCAGTTCGTTGCGCCAGAAGTGTTACCAGTTCGGGAAGCTCAGGATCATTGCAGGGACCAACAATAATAAGGCCACGTGGAGTAGCGCGAATAGTATCAAGCAAACGCAAGTCAGATAAGTCTACTATCCTCAAGGCTTCGTTGCGCTTCGGTTACAGCGACATAGGGAACGTTATCTGGACGCCCATACCAGGCAACCGGGTCACGCTGCGCAGGGGAGGAAGCGGCTGATCAGGCTGCGCATCAGGCACCAGAGGCTCTCGAAAGGGCATGTTGAGGTGCACTGGTCCAGCTGGAATGGCAGCTTGTTAAAGCTACAGCGCGATTAGCCAGTGTACGAATATAGCGCAGAGCATTATTGTTCGCTTCGGGTAGCGCTACATCAACAAACCATTTCACGTGTGCCCCATAGAGCCGATTCTGATCGATTGCCTGAGGAGCGCCGTTATCGCGCAACTCATGGGGACGATCAGCGGTCAGAACGAGCAAGGGACATGAGTTAAATGGGCTTCGACGAGCGCAGGAAAGAAGTTTGCTGCCGCCGTTCCCGATGTGCAAACCAGCGCGACGGGCTGAGCGAGTCGCTTCGCCATACCCAATGCAAAAAAGGCCGCCGAACGCTCATCGACATGCATCCAGGTGTGGATACCTGCCTGTTCCGCTAACACCATTGCCAGGGGAGTTGAACGCGAACCGGGGCAGATCACGACGTTGTGCACACCTGCACGCTGCAATTCATCAACAAAAGCTCCTATATATACATATGTGGGGTTAAGAAAACCCGGCTCATCGTTGGTATGACCGACATAGTTTTCACTCATTCTTTTTTGATATGTATGTATGTGTAGGGCATTACGCGCCATTGGGCGCGATAAATCGGGCCCGTTACGGTGGGCGCCGAACATCCACCCAATCAGCGGCCCCTACGATGATATCCCTCGCATGAGCATTACTTTTAATTTTAAACGTGACTCCGCATACTCGCTATCGGGTTCTGAGTCGGCGACGATGCCACAGCCAGCGAAGAGGGTTGCCTTATTGCCATCAATAAGCCCGGAGCGCAATGCAACGGCAAATTCGCCATGTCCATCTTTATCAATCCAACCGATGGGACCAGCATACCAGCCGCGATCCAGTTGTTCATTGTCGCGTATCTCAGCCAGTGCGGCTTCACGGGGAAAACCACCAACCGCAGGCGTGGGATGTAGATCATGAAGTGCCTCCAGAATACTATGACCGGGAAGCAATTCGCCCGTGATAGGTGTTTCTAGATGCTGTATATTCTGCAATTTCAGCAGGTGCGGCGCATCAGCAACCTGAACCGTTGAGCACAGATCTTCCAGCGCACCGCGCACCATATTCACCACAATCGCATGTTCACGCCTGTTTTTTTCGCTATTCAATAACTCCATACCCAATTGTCGATCTTCTTGCTCAGTTGCTCCACGTGGTGCAGAACCAGCCAGCGCCATTGTACGCATCTGCCCATCCTGCGCAAAGACCAGGCGCTCAGGCGTGGCACCAACAAAGTAGCGTGTGCCACGCTGAATAGCAAAGATATAGGCACCAGGGTAGCTTTCACGCAGACGTTGCAGAAGCACATCAACCGCAAAAGCATCTTCACCGCGTAACCTCGACAGCACGAGCCAGCACTACTTTTTGATAAGCACCCTGCTGAATATGCTGCACAGCGGAGGCAACCAGGCTCTTCCATGTCGATGCCGGGAGAAGATCCTGCACAGTAAGCTGGCTGGAAGGCGGCATTACAGGTTGCGGCTGCGCGAGCAATTGCTCTACCATTGTATGCAGGCGTAGTATAGTGACTGTGATCTCATCGGCGAGTTGCTCAATATCGTCGGTTGCCTCGACAGTCAGATTTACCGTTAGAGCGGCATTCTTCTCGCCCCCACTAAAAAGCACACGAGGCAGGACAAGCAATCCATCGGGAAAGCCATCCCACAGACTGGTCGCGGGACGAAGAGGATCAAAGGCAAATCCACCAAAGAGGATCGGTCCCGTCACATGCGTTGGAAGCTTACCAGGAGCGAAGCCGACGACGGCATTGCGTTGTAGGGAACGGCAGGCAGTTGCCGCATCATTCAAACAATCAGTTCCGGTCGTCTCAATAGTGGTAGCGGTACCGATGCCCACAAAGGCTCTCTGATCCTCGGGCTTTTCCCAGAAGAAGCACTCTCCCAAGCCTTGTTGCGAGAACACCCTGAAGACAGTGAGGGGATCGCACGGTCCTACTGGCTGTGTAAAGCTGGCAAGCACAGTACGGCCCGATAGAGCGGCGCGTGTAGTAGCACGATATAAGGTAGCAAGCAATAGAGCACGATCAAAATGGACGGACCATAGACTGGGAGTGACGAATGTATCTACATTATCAGCGAATACTATATCCATATTTTTATTTCTCACCTGAAAAAAAACGGCATGCCGTGGGCGCGAAGCCAAAAAGCAATGCCTGTAATATTATAGCACGGAGCGGGGAGAGCGACCACAAGGAGTGAGATTACAGCTCATGTTTGCCGTACCCTCATCCTTTGTGGTATAGTTGGAATAAATGTTCTTTTCATGGCTTTTTATAAAATGGTAAATAGTATTAGAATAACTTATATCACGCAATAAATTGTTGGACGCGATAAATCGGGTCCCTACGTTTTGGGTCAATGAACCCTTATAAGACAGCACGAAGGTGATGAGATGCAGATTGAAGACGAGCGCCTGTTTGGCTGGGACCCAACGCCGGGCATCGTCTCGGTCTGGGCACAGCGCGAGGGGCAGGCTATCGTCTGGCGGCGCGAGGGTGAACAGGTGATCTGTACGCCAGGAACGCTTCCGACCCTGGCTCTTCGCAACGACGCTGGCAGATCTCGCACACCTGGGACCCGCCCTGCTCCCTACAACGGCCTTTGGCGGCGAGAACGCGCTTGTGAATTATCGTGAACTGGAAAGTCCTGCTGCACCTACGCACCCACCACATCTTATCGCTATTTGATTACCGCACGTGATGGCCGCTTTCTTGAACGCGCACTTCTCAGCGGCGCGACACGCCGACTTGGCAGAAAGATCAACGGCTGGATGAACTCGATGAGTACTATCGTGTGGGTCCAGTCGAGCAGTACCTGATGAGTAGTGGGCGCGTGTATTTTCGGGACATGAACTACGAGGATCTGCACCGCTTACAATTTGATCTGGAGACGACTGCACTTGATCCACATCGCGGGCGCATCTTCCTGGTCGCGATCTATGATAATCGTGGCTGTGCAACCACGCTTGAAGCCTCCACACCAGATGAGGAAGCACAGTTAATTAAAGATCTGTGTGAGTTGATCCGCCAGCGTGACCCAGATGTGATCGAAAATCATAACCTGTTCGGTTTCGATCTGCCATTTCTGGAGCAACGTGCCTCTATTTTACATATACCATTGCATCTGGGACGCCAGGGTGGGCCACCACAATTAGAGCGACGCGAGGAGACACTGGCCATAGGACCGGAAGCACGTCGCCGCACACGCTACAGTATAGCCGGGCGCGAATTGATTGATACGCTGGATGCCGTACGACGCTATGATTTCGTTGTACGCGACTGCCCAGTTATCGTCTCAAAGAGGTCGCACGCTATTTCGGCATCGCATCGCCCGAGCGCGTCTACATTGAAGGCTCGGAGATCTTTGACTACCTACCGCGCGAACCAGACCTGGTGCGTCACTATGCCCTGGATGACGTAAAAGAGGTCGATGGCCTCTCGCGCCGCCTGCTCGGTGCTCCATTCGTACTTGCAAGTATGGCACCGCGCCGTTATGAACGCCTGGCATCGGCTGGACCAGCGATGGGTATTCTTGAACCGATGCTGGTGCGTGCTTATCTACGAGCGGGGGTAGCACTTCCCTATCAGGCATCGCAACAGGAAGGAGAACAGGGGCTGCATGAAGGTGGCGCGACGCTTCTCTTCGCCGAAGGGATTGCCGAGCAGGTGGTCAAGGCAGATGTAGCCTCACTCTATCCCTCTTTGATGCGTACATTTCAGATAGGACCAGCCTGTGATCACCTGGGCGTCCTGCTCAGCATTCTGGGACGCCTGACCGATCTACGCCTTACGCATAAAGCGACGGCACGTTCGGCGGCACCTGGATTCACTGGCAGCCAATCGTTCTGAGGCAACACAGGCGGCGATGAAAATTCTGATCAACGCGGCCTACGGATACATGGGAGCAGGCAAGATGGCGCTATTTGCCGATAGTCGTGCCGCCGGGGAAGTAACCAGGCGCGGACGAGAATTGCTGAACAAGGTTCTTGATGCGCTACGAGAACGTGGCATGGCCCTGATAGAAGCGGATACTGATGGAGTGTATTTCGCTGTCCCGCAAGGTTGGAGCGAAGAACAGGAACGTGCGCTCGTTAGTGAGATTGGAGCGCAACTTCCCGCAGGCATCCGGCTGGAATACGAAGGACGCTATCGGGCTATGTTCAGCCACATGGTCAAAAACTATGCGCTATTGACATACAATGACCGTTTGATCGTCCACGGGGTAGCGTCTGCGTTCAAGCCGGGCCGAGCCCTTTGGTGAACGCTTTCTGCATCAAGCTTTGCTCTACGTCATGACCAACGATATTCCCGGCCTCTATCAGATATTTCAGCAAACGGTTGATGATCTGCACTACCGCCGTCTGCCAGCATCAGACCTGGGGGCAAGGGTACGCCTCTCCAAGACACCTGAAGCCTATAAGGCGGCACGTGCCTCTCATCCCGAGCCACAATATGAAGCATTGCTGGCAGCAGGTCGTAAACGCTGGCATCCAGGTGAACGTGTACGTTTCTATCGTACCGGTCCCGGTACCTACACATGGCTACCAGAAGAAGCCGACGAAGCTCCTGCGGGTGAAACGTGGGATGACACCAATGGACATGAAGAAAGCTCCTCAGCCTTCCGCCCATCGCTCCGAGATCGGCGAACGACGAGACTACGATGTTGAACACTACCTGCATGTACTGGTCACATCCTATGCAGCTCGCCTGCGTAGAGCTTTCGCACCAGAAGATTTCGCCCAGCTTTTTCGTCTTGACGGGCAATCAGGCCTCTTTGATCGCCCAATCGCTGATATTCAACCGCGTCGGATTCATTGTCAGGAAACAACCTGATCAAAAAAGGCTTCTTGTCGGGCATCATGATATAGCTCCAGATGCCACAAAAACCTTCGGCAATCCTTAAAAAGTATCTCCTGTGATATGATAGAAAGTCCAGATGTATTCTTTTCGATTAGAAGGAGTTCGGTACAATGGCACTCAAATTTGGCTTGATCGTTCCGCAAGGCTGGCGTATGGACCTGGTGGGGATTGCTGATCCAGTCGAGGCATATGAGACGATGACCCGTGTCGCTCAGGAAGCTGAAGCGCTGGGTTATGATTCGATCTGGCTCTTTGATCATTTTCATACCGTTCCCACTCCAACACAAGAACCAACCTTTGAATGTTGGACCAGTACCGCCGCCCTGGCACGTGATACAAAACGTGTACGCATCGGGCAGATGGTTACCTGTAACAGCTATCGTAATCCAGCCTTATTGGCAAAGATGGCAAGTACCGTTGATGTTCTGAGCCATGGACGGCTCGATTTTGGCATTGGCGCGGGCTGGTATGAGCAGGAATATCGCGCATATGGGTATGCTTTTCCCGATGGTCCGACCCGCCTACGCCAACTACGCGACGCCGTGCAGATTATTCGCGCCATGTGGACACAGGAAGAGGCCACCTTCGAGGGCAAATATGCCCAGGTACATGGTGCAATCAACCAGCCAAAGGGCGTACAAAAGCCACATATTCCCTTGCTTATCGGAGGGGCTGGCGAGCAGGTCACGCTCAAGATGGTCGCCCAATACGGCGATGCCTGCAACATTGGTCATCTAGATAACGAGGGATTTGCACGTAAATTCGCCATTATCAAACAGCATTGTGAGAACGTCGGGCGCGATTATAATGAGATTCATCGCACTGTCCTGCTCAATTGCGCCATCGCAGAGACCGACGCTGAAGCATTGGCAAAAAGTGGACCCTATCTACGCAATATTCCTGCCGATCAGCTACGTCAGCGTGCATTGGTCGGAACACCAGACGCCATCCGCAAACGCTTGATAGAGGTTGAACAAGCTGGTGCCCAGGAGGTAATATTGTTTATGCAGGATTCGGCACAACTGGAAGCAGTACGTATGTTTGCACAGGAATGTATGAAATAAATGTCATATGCGTAGGGGCATGATCCTCGCATGCGCCCGTGTGCCGATGAACAACATACATCTGGCACACCGACGCACGGGCGTAGGAATCGGGCCCCTACAGCGATACAATTCAATAATATAAATCTGCTATTATCTCATCCCAAACTGCTGCCCAGCCATACGACGATAGCGAGCCTCCACAAAAGAATACACCCCGTAAGCAAACAGGCCAAGAGCAACTATCGCCAGTAGAATAGGGCCGAACGGTTGATGCAAAAGCTACCTGGAGAGCACTATCCAGCCCTTTTGCATCACTGGGATTATGGTTGAACGGCCGCGATGATCAGGAAAAGGCCCACAATAGCAGAACACCACGCCCATAGCAGCATAGCCAAAGCGTCCCAGGTAAACGCCCCATTTACGTACATGTCGGTTCATTTCCTGTAATGCAAGTTTTTTCTTAAAATTAGCAGAATACGCACGGTAGAACATGTAGCCCGCCACTCCCAGGACGATCAAACCAATAAGGACGACCAGGAAGACGCCAGCAGGATAATGGAGTATTTTTCCGGTCCAGTCTTGCGCTGAAGAAGTTGAACTTTGTCCACCATTGCCAGTACCTACAGCCAATTGAATGGCCCCTAGCCCCAAGCAACCCATAG
This sequence comes from uncultured Chloroflexia bacterium, assembly GCA_963731415.1. Lineage (GTDB taxonomy): Bacteria > Chloroflexota > Ktedonobacteria > Ktedonobacterales > Ktedonobacteraceae > JACDAE01. The sequence goes on along the minus strand of CAVSVN010000001.1, from coordinate 75,341 downwards.
GATATACCAATTACTGCATAACCAACGCGGCCCAGAATACCCTTTGCCTTCTTCCCTTTGCCTTCAGTATCAAACAATGCCTGGATAAAACTCCATAGTGCAAAAGCAATCAAGCCAATAGCAACAACAATGAGTAAAAATTTACCAAAGGGCTGCTCGTATATTGTACGCAACGCACCTCTCTGGTCGGTTGCAGCACCACCTCTGCCAGCCGCCAATTCTACTGCAAGTGCCCCAATAATCAGGTAGACAACGCCTTTTGCAGCATAGCCGAAGCGTGCAAACATCGTTACCCAGTGGCTGGTAGCAGCACGACGCGCAGAATGTTGGGCCTGCTGCATTTTTGCTGGCTCATGTACATTTGATTTCATTTCATTGATTCCTTTCCTGATTCTACAGGCCGTTTTTTACTTCCTCTCCCTACAACCTCTATTCCAAACTGCGATACAACAATCTGTATCTAACAAGAAGGAAACACATCAGTCTTCTTTTGTAATACGGGCGATCATGCTAAAAAGGATACGAGACCGGATAGGAGAAATTGGTCCAGATGTGAAAAAGCGCTCTCCACCTTCGTTCAAATTTGCATATAATGATAGTGATGCTGTAATGAAAGAGAAAAAGAGGAGTTCTATGCTACGCCGTATTTTTGCCGTTATCTTACTCTTACTGGCGATGGTTTTACTCATTGGAGTTGGCGCGATCCTCGGCACTACTCCAGTTGGGACACGTGTGCTTTCCTCTTTTGGAACTCCGACGCCCACGCCAAAACCTATTCTCACCATTCAGGGAACACCACCAGCAGTAGGTGCAAAGGCAGCATATTTACTTGATGCAGATACCGGGCATGTACTGGTAAATATAAACGGCCAGCAACGCCTCCCTATGGCAAGCACGACCAAGATTATGACCGCGCTGATCGCACTCCAGACAGCAGATTTGCAGCAAGTCGTCACTGTGAAGCAAGATGCGGTTGACGAAGTCAAGAAAAATCAGGGAAGCAGCGCATTTCTGGTAGTCGGCGATAAGATACGCATGGTAGACCTGCTGTATGCACTGATGTTACCTTCAGGCGATGATGCCGCCATCACTATTGCAGATGGCATCGCAGGATCGCCCGCAAAGTTTGTGGATATCATGAACCAGTATGCGCAACGGATGCACCTTGAAACAGACACATTATATCAATCCTGATGGACTCACCTATCTAACAGCACAGAACAAGCCTGATCCGCAGCACTATACGAGCGCCGCCGACCTCGTGCAACTCACACGTGTCGCATTGAGTAATCCTCTTTTTGCCCAGATCGTCGCATTACAAGAATACAAATTGCCAGCAACAGCCGACGCATCATGCCTACGATTGGATGACAACCGATAACCTGCTCAGTGTATATCCAGGTGCGCTAGGCGTAAAGACTGGCTTCACGCCTGAAGCGGGCTATTGCCTGGTCTTCTCAGCAACCAACGAAGGGCATCACCTGATTGGAGCATTATTGAACGATAGCACTCAAAATCCAACGTGCGTTTTACTGATGCAGCCAAGTTGCTCGATTGGGGATTTGCGCTTCCTCTACGACCACCACCGACACCAGTGGCACAATGATATATATCCCCTCCTATTCATGTGAATAATCAAGATCTGTTTCGTTTTTATAACAGAGAATAGTGCAACAAGGCCAACATATCTCCGTAGAAACACTATCATGACACAGATGAGCGGATGGTGTATAATATGGTCGCTGATAGTAGCCTTAGCGGATAAGGAGATCGCTGTCATGGGTGTTGATATGATTGGCCGTACCATTAAAGGGCGCTATAAACTCATTGATGAACGAGGAAGAGGGAGTTTCGCCACCGTCTACGTTGCACGCGATATCGAAAACAATCATATCTATGCCTTAAAGGTCATGCATATTGAGCTTTCGAACGATGACGAATTGCTTGCTCGTTTTCAGCGCGAGGCCCATATTCTCTTAAATCTCAGTGATCCTCATATTGTACGTATTGTTGCATATGGCGAAGACAATAATATGAATTATATTGTGATGGATTATATTGACGGCCAGAATCTTAAGTACTTTATGCTCAATGATGGGCCAATGGAGGCACTGCGAGCGTTAAAGTACGCACGGCAGATCGCGGAGGGATTGGATACGGCATATAAACAAGGGGTAGTACATCGCGATATCAAGCCACAAAATATCCTTGTCAACACGCGTGATATGATCAAAATCACTGATTTTGGGTTAGCACGTGGGCAAGGAAACCGTTACCCTGACACAGTCCAACGTATTTATGGGCACCGCCTACTATATCTCGCCCGAACAGGCGGAAAGTGGGCGCTCGGCAGATACCCGTTCTGATCTTTACTCGGTTGCTACGGTGCTGTTTGAAATGCTTACCAGCCGTCCTCCTTTTGAGGGTGAGACAGCGGTTGACATCGTGATCAAGCATATGAACGAGAATGTTCCATCGGTCTGCCGTTTGCGACCTGACCTGCCTCTGGAAATGGATACCTTTATGCAGAAGGCACTGGCAAAGTCACCGGCGGATCGTTTTGCAACACCAAAAGAGTTTATTGGAGCGCTTGAACAGTTGCAGGAACGTGTCCAGGCATTGCCAGAACGCGTTGGACGAGCAGGAGGCGAAGCAGGACCAGGAAATGGAGGCTATCTTAATAAGTCCCCACTGGCCCCGCAAAAAGAGGCACGAGTCATAGTTATCTCAAATGGGGAGTCTATTCCCTTACGAGGTGATTTAATGGTAGTAGGAAGAAAAGACCCTACGCTGGGTATCTTCCCCGAAATAAACCTGGCAGACAAGACGGTCGGGAGGCGGCATGCATATCTGCGCAACCAGCAGGGCAAATATACCGTTGAAGATCTAAATGCCTTGAATAAAACACGTTTAAATGGAGTTATCTTGACACCACATGAGGAACGTACCCTCAAAGATGGTGATATTCTGCGCTTTGGCAGCATTGAGGTACGTTTTGAATTGCGATAACAGTGCTGTCAATACACGCTGAGTCGCAGCTGTAGGGGTACCAATGTCGGGTGCCTGATTTAGATCGGGTGGCACAATGCCCGCTCTCATGATGAAAGAGATGCGGTGCTCTGCCGCCCCTACGATCAGAGGGGTGAACTATAATGGATGCTTTCGTTAGTGCAGCCGTCACATTTGCGCTGCCAGTTTCAATGCCTGTTATTATTATTGCTGTCATTATCATTGCTGCGATTCTGGCCCTTGGTTCCTTCTGGCTTTTCCGCAGTGGGAAAAAAAGGATCTAAAGCACCTGCTGCAAATGGTGCTAGCGACTGGCAACGCCAGGCCGCTCAACAACCAGGAAGCGCTGGCAGCTGGAATCCACAGGGAGGTGCTCCCGGTGGCTGGAATCAGCAGGCCGCTCCTGGTCAGGCCGCCGGAAATTGGGGTCAGCCCGCTCAACAACAACAGGCCAGTTGGGGAGCAGCCGATGCCGCCGGAAATTGGGGCCAACCCGCTCAACAACCCGGTGGCTGGGGCGCACAACCAGCAAATTCCTGGAATGCTGGTGGCAATCAACCAGCCCCAAGCAACCCGCTCAACAGCCCGGTGGCTGGGGTGCACCTCCCACTCAACAGCCTGCCGCTAATTCCTGGGGCGCACCCGCCGCTCAACAGCCCGCCGCCAATTCCTGGGGAAATCAGGGCGCACAGGTACCCTGGGATCAACCCGCTCAACGGCTCACCGCTCAAGATCCATGGGGACAACCTGCTCAACCGGCCCAACCCGCTCAAGATCCATGGGGACAACCCGCTCAAGCCAGCCAACCCCTGGGGTGCTCAGGCCGCTCAGCCTTCTCCACAACAGGGACAACAACCACAAGCAGCCTATGGTGATAATAGCTCCGGTCCCGCATGGGGACAACCCGCTGCACCACGCAGATCCCTGGGCCGCACAAGCCGCTCAGCAACCTGCCAACTCAGTGGGGAAGCCCGGCTGGCACCTGTCAGTAGCCCTCCTGCCGGTAACTCCACAATGGCACAGCAAGGTGGCTTCGGGCCAGGCACTCCTGGTATGATGCAAGATCCTACCATGTTCGCAAACAACGATGGCGATAAAACCATGTTGCGCACAACAGGACCGCAAGGCGGACTCGGCTTCGTACAGGTAGAAGAAGGCAAAGAACCAGGGCGCGTCTACGAAGTACGCAAAGAAGTCTTTGAGCATTGGACGTAGCCGGGAGAGTGATATCTTCCTCGAAGACCTCGCCGTCTCACGTCTACACGCATCCATCGTCAATATGGGCAATGGGAACTATGCCCTTAAAGATGAGGGAAGCGCGAATGGGACCAAGGTCAATGGGCAGCTCGTGAGCAAAAATCAGACCTATCCACTACAAGAAGGCGACCGTGTCCAACTTGGTCAAACCGTCCTTGTCTTTGGCAGACACTAATATCACCCTCCTAAAGATAATACGTGACATAATAATATGATGCAACAAGACGAACTGATTGGAACAATGCTCGGCAGCTACCGCATTCTGGCATCCGTGGGACAGGGGGGAATGGCACGGGTCTACAAAGCATATCAGGAGAATCTGGATCGAGAAGTTGCGATAAAGGTTCTTCCACCCTGGTATGCCGCTGACAGCAGTTTTGTTGAGCGTTTCAATCTGGAGGCCAGGCTGGTTGCCCGCCTGTCGCATCCTAATATCGTCACTGTTCATGATGCCAGTGAACAAAACGGACACCTCTATATCGTTATGCAACTGGTCAGTGGAGGAACGCTCAAGCAGCGCCTCGATCAATTGCATCTTCAGGGCAAAGGCATGGACACGCTAGAAGTCGTGTCTATTTTTGCCCAACTGGCAGATGCTCTCTCTTATGCACATGAACAGAAGATTATCCACCGCGATATCAAGCCCGTCAACGTCTTGCTGGATGGCTCTGGCCGCCCTATTCTCTCTGATTTTGGTATTGCAAAGGTGCTTGCCAGTACAAGAGAAGGCCTGACACGGCCAGGAGCTGGCGTTGGTACGCCCGAATATATGTCGCCCGAACAATGCAAAGGTGGAGCGGTCGATGGACGAGCTGATATCTACGCCCTGGGAGTTATGCTCTTTGAAGCAATGACCGGCTATACTCCCTTTCGTGGCGATAACTACCACGCTCTCGCACATAGCCATATTTATGATCCTCCACCACGTCCATCTTCACTTCATCCCACCATCAATCCAGTTATTGAACATGTCATTCTGACCGCGTTGATGAAAAAACCGGAGCAACGCTACCAGCGAGCAAGTGATATGGCCGATGCATTAAAGCAAGCTCTACCAGGAGGGAGCATTTCACCGTTTCTCGCACCTCCGCATCAATGGAAGCAATCTATCTCTGCCCCTATTGCAGAAAAGCAAATAAGCCGCAGATGCGTTTCTGTACACAATGCGGCAATCAGATGAATCAGTGCCCATTCTGCTCTACCACAAATCCCGCCAGCAACCGCTTTTGCTATAAATGCGGACAATCTCTTACCCATCCATAGACATTCCAAGTGTGATCAACAAAGATGGATCAATAGACAAATTCATCCCGTTGTGTTCTAGAAAGACGTGCCAGCGTCCTGCGTTGCTCATCCAGCCGCTTGCGTTGCAGCAGTTTACGTTGCTCCGCGCTCATTGCAAGAATAGTACGCACCCGCTCAACAATCGCACTCGGCTGCGTAGGCTTTGTAATATACTCCACCGCTCCCTCTTCAAAACCATGCATTTGCTCTTTTAAATTTACAAGTGCACTCAGGACAATGACCGGGAGAGGAGGAGGTGGACGATTTATGCGTAGCCAGGTCAAGGACATCCCAACCTGAAACGGGACGCATAATCAGATCCAGGATGACAGAGTTGAGGATCAAATTCTGCAATGGCCCGGATGGCATCCTGACCATTCGAGACGCCAAGCACCTCAAAGCCATTATGATTTAAAAAGAAACACAATACCTGTTGAATAGACGGCTCGTCCTCAACCACCAGAATTTTTGCTTTTGCAGGAGCATGCATACTATTTCACCTCTACAAACCACCATAGTGCTCAAAACATACGTACAACAAACACTTCAAGATAAGAACACATCCTCGTCGCTTGTATCCATCCTGTAAGCTTTAATGAGACGACGGAGACGAGACGCGCTCAGGGATGACTACGACGAACAAGGGGGAAACGCACTTCGGCAACAGTATAATCGCTACCCGCAAGATTTTCTTTTACAAGCTCCCCCTCAGCCTGGGCGCAGTTTCGCGTCTTAGCGAAAAGGTTCCGCCCAGGTCACCTATCAGGTGTTTGATCAGTGAGAGGCCTAACCCCTCGAAACCAGTACCCTCACCGCTTTCTTCCGCACTCACCTCGGCGATTGGTCCCTGCCCCGTATCAATCACCTGGACAATTACCGAACCATTCTCTTCCCGTCCACGCACAATCACCGTTCCCTCAGACTTGCCCTACCATGCCATGTTTAAATGCATTTGAGATCATCTCATTCATCGCCAGGGCCAGAATGGTTACGGCACGTGAGGGGATGATAACGGGACTCGGCTCGACCACAATGGTAATATGTTTCTCGGGCGAACTCAGATTTGCATTCGCCACCCCAACAATCTTACGCGCAATATCGTCTACACGCGCTTCACTGACATCTTCATGGGCCAACAGATCATGCGTCGCCGCCAGTCCCTGCACACGATTGACGCTCTCCGCCAGAATATTGCGTACTTCGGAAGAGCGCGTACGACGACGTTGCAGCGATAAAATTCCAGCCACCGTCGCCAGATTATTTTTCACCCGGTGATGCAGTTCGCGCAAGAGCACCGATTTTAGCTCTAGACCACGACGCGTCTCCTCGTACAAACGCGCATTATCGATTGCAATCGCCGCCTCATTCGCAAATGTGATGACGAGTTGCATCTGTTCGGGACTCAGCAAATGACGATGGTTACTATAAATGCAGATACAGCCCAACACCTTCTGCTTCACTTTAAGCGGCACACAGAGCACCGAGTGAATCTCCGCCGAAATGAAAGGATCATTATGGATAAAGCAGTGCTCATCAGCATGAAAGCAATCAACCTTCATACTGGGCCTGCCCGTCTGCACACAACGTCCTGCACAGCATTGACCAACACCAATCTGAATACGACTGACAAGGCCATTATCAAGGCCATAGTGCGCCAACACATGCAGACGGCGCAGGTCGGGATCAAGCTCAAAGATACAGGAACGTTCGGCCCCCGACAGATGCACAGCCTGTGTCGTAATCATCTGCAATACTTCATCCAGATTAAGCGTCGAGGCGATAATCCAGGAAACGCGATGCAGAGTTGCCAGCTCATGGACCTTGCGGCGCAACTGCTCATCTGTCTGCTCATAGAGATGGCCGTTTTCAATACTGATCGCGACGATACCAGCCACCACCTCAACAAAGCCAATTTCATCGCGGCTAAACTCACGCACCTCCGATGATTGCACGCTGATAACTCCGATCAGGCGCTCATCGTTCCCAAAGAAGATAATGGGCAACACCATCAGACCATGATACTCAGTGCTGTACGCTTGCGCCTCACCCGCAAAGTTCGCATCGGCCATCGCATCATCGAACCACCAGAGGACGCCCTCGATCGGCAACCCAGCCACTATACCCCTCACCCAGACGCAACGTAAAATGCATTCCGCCCAATGGTCGCGGACCATTAGTCGCTCGTAACGTCAACATTCGCTGCAATTCGTCATAAAAGAAGATCGAGCAGAGATCCACCTGTAATTCTTCAGCAACCACCTGCGCCGTCACTTCCAGCGTCTGGTCGAGATCCATCGTGGAATTACTGACACCGTTGATGCGCTGCAATGCAACCAGACGCTGCTCAAGACGCCCAGTCGCTTGTAATCGATCAGCCATAAATTGATCTGTCACACTCTGATAACCACGTGTCAGAGCCAGAACACAGATCGACTGCAAACGGTACAGGCGTGAAATAGCTTCAGTAAGCAGTTCCGGTTGGGTTACAAAAATCTTTTTGAGTTCAGAAGCAAGGGTATCGACATAGTGCTGCAAGCCACTCAGGCGTGCATCAATTTTGCCTCCTTGCTCAGCCAACCAGCGCCCTGATTGTTCAATACGAGATGCCAGCATCTCATTGTCATCTTCATCGTTTCCGATGAGGGCATCTAGAAGCAACCAGGCATCACTACCCTCTTCAGGTCCGTCGCTATCGCCCGAAACATGTTGAAGGCATGGCACGCAAGCGGGCAATATGCTCAGCCAGCACCTGCTCTACATTGTTAGCACTTTGTGTCACGTTCTTTTCCCGCCTGACTGTACTCTTTCGTATCAGAGGATACGTATACACTTCCACAAAACCACAGACAACTATCATTTACATGTATTGTAGTTGTGCTATGTAATAGTGTCAAGAGCAAGGTACGCTTCTTACAGAACAGCCACATCAGAAGACAAATGTCCTATACAAAATGCGAAACACTTTACCAGCACTCTCTACACACGTTATAAAATATGCCTGCATTTAAACAATAACACAGATTTCAGCAAAGGGAGTAATTTTACCATGAGATGTACCGGTTGCGGGTTACCGCTTTCGCCACAACGCACACACTGCCCCCGGTGCGGGAAAGCAGCCGGAGAACCTGAAGAAAAGAGCGATAATCAAGCTGAAATACCACAATATGCATTTCCGTCTTTTCAGGAACAGAACAATATTCCAGCAGATGTAGAGACGTTTCCAGAAACAGTCTGCTGCAATTGCTCAGCAACAAACGAATAATGAGACGCCAGATCGAGCTATTCCCTTCATCTGGAACAGAGCAGTCCCCAGACAGTCCAACCAGATACTATTACCAGATCCAGATAAAACACTTCAATCCACTCCAGAACAACCCGCAAATTGGCAATCATCCTCTCAACCAGAGCAGAGAACGCCTCCCCTGATGCAATGAAGTTTCGACCATTTCCTCAGCCTCCCCTCAGCGACCTGGACGAGCCACATTCCAGATCATACGCTGCAACCCGGTTTCACCATAGCAGGCCTGTGTGTGTTGTCCGGTGGCCTCATCTTACTGCTTGTCTATATTATCTCCTTGAACCTCCCATCACTATCTACCACGAATCAATCCGCTTCCACCAAGTGCAAATACACCAACATCACAAAGCTCTTTCACCTGGAACGCAGAGAAGTTCACAGGCAAATACTACTCCTACGCTTCTCCTACTGCTAAAACCAACTCCTACTTTTCCCGGAAAGTATATATCGATAATGCACAGACGGGCAGCAGCCTTAATTTCAATACAGCTCAACTCTCTCAGGCCACAACAACCTTCACGGTCAACCAGAAGATCTTCGTCACCTTCATGCTTCACCCCGTCAACACGGGAGGAGCCGTTTGCCTGATCTGGTACGTTAATCAAAAACAATTTTCGCAGTTCACATTTGCTGTAGGCCCAGGCATCACAACACGCCTACTCATTTGCTTCTGCAACTAGCGCAGGCGCAGGTTCAGTCTCCATCTCCTGGGCTAGCTCGACTGCTTGTACAGATAAAATACTGGCCCAGGTCGTCAATTTTACCGTGGCTCCTTGAACAATAAATGGAGAGGTGTGTGCTTGCCTATTGACTCCAACTCACGCGCCTACGCATTTGTTTATCAATGTAACACCAGGGCCACCACCCCGACGACCAGCACCAACACTAACGCAACACCGATCCACACAGCGCGTCTAACAGCTGCACGACGAACAGCTAACTCGCGCATTGCGCTGACACGAGCGTCTTCAGCAGGACACCAGCGAGCAGTACCACAGTAAGGGCAGAGTGGAAAGAGTTCGTAAGGCGGGCAAAGTTCCGCCTCCCCCATCCGATGACCTTTACCATAATTGATAGAGCCTACTTCGTAGCGAATCTGCTCGCTTTCAAAAACAGCGGAGCAGTGAATGCAACGCAAAAGCAGGTATTCTTTCCAATCGGTAGCTTTACAATTTGGACAAAAGTCGGGAAGGTGCTTTTTGTCTACAGTTGCGTCATTCCAATGGTGGGAACAACGATGGCAATAGTAACTCTCGATCACCCAGTGCCACGCCACGCAAAACGCCCTGTTGCAAAAGACGTACGAGCATCTGCAGCCGATAGAGTATAGGTAAAGTTTATTAGATCAATATTGACTGAGCGCCCCTCGTGAAAATCAGGAAAATCGTAGTGGCGCTGGCGATCTCGTCGCGCCCCCGGCGTAACTGCTGCACGTGCACGTGTGCCTGTCGAGGATGCTCTCCGCGCGTCAGAAGCACTCTGACGATAGATATGACCATCCTGAATATGCTCTGAACGGCGGGCATCATATTTCCTGCGCGTCCTCAGGATCATTCAGCGTCTGATATGCCTGCAGCAGAACTACGCATACGCTCCTGCGCATCGTCTCCTTTATAGATATCGGGATGATACTGGAGGGCCAGTTTTTTAAAAGCAGCTTTAATTGTTGCAGGTGGTGCATCTACAGCTACACCTAGAATAGTATAATAATCAGGGAAAGAACTCATCTGATATTGTATCACCTGGAATAAGTATAGATAACCCCTACTCGCATTTCTCTAAAACGGAATTAGATAACTCCCCTCTGGAAATTTTCTTCAAAACAAGGTATCGTCTAAACAATAGACGAATAAGCAGTGCAAAGGTTGTAACAATGCAGAAATCTCGTGAATTCCAGACTCTATTATACGCATGCACGCAAGAGGGTTGTCCTCCTCTGTCGACTTGACACAGGAAAGCATAGCTCGCTATCTGGATACCTGGAAGTATGAGTTGTTCACGGATGTCGATGTACGCAAAGAACTCCAACGTACGCAGGGTTTTGTAATCAACATACATGGCAACTGGTCCACATGGGCGCAACATTGCAACTGGCCCAGGCATATCGTGATATCATCACCGACCTGGCTGAACAACTCCAGAAGAATGGGACTGGTGAGAGCAAATAACACAGGCCGGATTGTTCCGACGCCTCTTTGAGAACAGTAGCAAACGTGAGCCAGAGCAATGCCCGCCTGTCACCGCAAAGAGGAGGCCGAGATCCGCTATATTCATACCCTGCGGCAAGCCTTGCTCGATCCAGATTTTTATCGCCAGTTAGAGGCCTCCGCATGGACTCTGCCTGCCTCATTTCAATCTCAGTTGCACCCTCAAAATGCCCGATATGTCCGGCGACTGGCTCTCCCTGTTACGAAAGGCCGAATTAGTCTGCTTACAAAGGCTTGACGAGCAATTACAGGAGTTGATACGCAAACACGATTACCATTTCAAGGATGAGGCAAGAGGACCAGAAATGTCTTCATGGAAAAGGGCCGCTGGGATTGTTGCCGGGGAAGAGAATAAAACATGAAAAAACATTAGAAAACATAAATGTGTGCAATATGCTGGAAAATTTATAAATTTTCCAGCATATTGCACACATTTATGTTTTCTAATGTGATGCGCTCATAAGATGCGCATCATACTCGCCACTATCAACGAAATCGCATGCCGAGGTGCTTGTTCCGTGTGGTTGCACACGCCAGAAAGAAGAGCTGCATTGCATCCCATTGGTCCAGAATCTGCTCAGCATATTTACTGTGCGTCTTACGTGCGTGCCATTCAATCACAGTACGTAAAGCATCCATCTCGTGCTGCTCATTGATACGATGCAGGCCAACCAGTTCCGTGTTACAACGAATTGGGAAGGTGCCCGCCGTATCCAGCACATAGGAGACGCCGGAAGACATGCCCGCACCAAAGTTGTAGCCCGTCTCACCCAGGACAACAACCATGCCACCAGTCATATATTCACAACAGTGAGCTCCAACGCCCTCAACGACTGCAAGCGCACCACTATTACGTACGGCAAAGCGCTCACCCGCTCGCCCGGCGGCAAAGAGATAACCACCCGTCGCTCCATAGAGAACGGTATTGCCAACAATCGTGTTCTCCTGCGAGGCGAAATGCGAATCCCCTGGCGGGTTGATAATAATCTGCCCACCAGTCATGCCCTTACCAACATAATCGTTGGCCTCACCATTGAGGATCAGGCGCATACCAGGTACGCTGAATGCTCCGAAGCTCTGACCCGCCGAACCCTGGAAGGTACAGGTGATGCTCACTCCTGGCAGACCGTCATTACCATAACGGCGTGCGATCTCACCCGCCAGGCTCACACCTACTGAACGATCATCGTTGCGAATGATATGCTGCGTGATAACGCTGCGTTCTCCCGTCAACGCCTCTTCCGCTTCCGCAAGCAAAAGATTGGCAACAGTAGAGGCCGGAACATCTTTATGCGCACCTGGCACCGATTTGATAGGCTGAGGAGCAAGTAATCCGCTAATATCAACGATCGCCTTCGCTCATATCTTGCAACAGACTCGGCACGCCCAATCAGATCATCAAAGCGTGTAATGCCCAGGCTCGCCATAATTTCACGTACCTCCTCAGCCACCAGCGTCATATAGTTGACGAGGAATTGCGGTTTGCCCGTAAACTTGGCAATGCAGGTCTTCGCGCTGCGTAGCTATGCCCGCAGGACATGTATTGAGATGACACTGACGCGCCATATCACAACCAAGCGAGACAAGAGCAGAGGTACCAAAACCGAACTCCTCCGCACCCAGCAACGCTCCAATGATCACATCACGTCCCGTCTTAAACCCACCATCGACACGCACACGCACACGTGTGCGCAACCCATTCCGTACCAGAACCTGCTGCGTCTCCGCCAGTCCGCGCTCCCAGGGCAGACCAACATGCTTGATCGACTGGAGCGGCGATGCACCCGTTCCACCATCATGCCCGCTGATCAATACATAATCAGCATGCGCTTTGGCAACACCGGCTGCAATCGTACCAACGCCCTGCGCCGAAACCAGCTTGACTCCAACACGCGCCTTTGGATTGACCTGGTGCAGATCATAGATCAATTGAGCGATATCTTCGATACTATAGATGTCATGATGCGGTGGCGGCGAAATCAGCGAGATGCCCGGCGCAGTATGACGCAAACGTGCAATAAAAGGCGAGACCTTGGCTGGCGGCAACTGACCACCCTCACCTGGCTTCGAACCCTGCGCCATCTTGATCTCAATCTCTTCCGCACGCACCAGATACTCGGTCGTCACACCGAAACGTCCCGAGGCAACCTGCTTGATCTTACTACTGACAGGATACCCCTCTAGCGTCTCATGATACCAGTTGGGATCTTCACCACCCTCACCAGTATTGTTACGACAACCAATGCTATTCATCGCCGCCGCAATAGTGCGATGCGTCTGGGCATTAAGCGCTCCAACCGACATGGCTGAAACCACAAAGCGAGCACGAATTGATTCCATTGACTCCACCTGCTCCAAAGGCACAGGCGTCCTCGGCACAAACGCTAGCAGGTCACGCAAAGCAGTAGGTGGGCGCTTATAAACCATCGACGTGAATTGATGATAATCTTCACTACTGCCGGTCTGCGCGGCCTTTTGTAACGCACGTATAATCAATGGATTGAATGCATGATACTCGGCATCACGGCGGAAACGGTAACGACCCACATCATTCAACTTACGCCTCTTCGTGCTCGCCTCGGGTACATCCATCCCCTGCTGCAAGCGATGCACAATGCGCAATTAAGTGCTCTGCAATATGTGCAAATGTTACATTGCCTGCTTGATTGGCAGAACCAGCGAAGCAGCGTTCTACAAATTGTGGTGTCAGGCCAACGATTTCGAACTGTCCCGCTCCAACGATGTTGTGCAATGTCGAAATGCCCATACGAGCCATTACCTTGCGCAAACCTTCTTCCACTGAATGAAAGTAGCGCTCGGTTGCCTGCTCTGGTGAAAGATGTTCCAGGTGACGATCTCCTGCAAGGGCGCGTACGCTCGACAGGGTCAACGTCGGCACAATAGCTTCCGCACCATAGCCCAGAAGCACGGCGATCTGATGAATATCACAGACGCTGTCCCGTCTCACAGAGCAGCGAGACATGCGTACGTAGCCCCCGCCGCAGCAATCCATGATGTACAGCTCCCATCGCAATCACCATTGGAATAGGTGCCTGCTCAGTAGAAGCCTTACGATCGCTTAGGATGAGGAGTGTAACACCTTCTTCAATAGAGGCGACAGCTTCCTGCTCCAGGCGATCAAGGGTTGCTTCGAGCGCGGAAGGACCATCGGCAATAGAGAACGTCGTATCAAGAGTGCGCGAGCGAAAGTGTGGATCTTGTAGAGTTCTTAATGCATCCAATTGTGCCTCGGTCAACAAAGGAGTTGACAGGCGCAAGAGTTGTGCGTGTTGTGGCGTCTCCGTCAACATGCTTGCACGACGACCGAGATAGGTATCAAGCGACATCACGATCCGTTCCCGTAAAGGATCGATCGGCGGATTTGTCACCTGCGCAAAACGCTGGCGGAAGTAATCTGAGAAGGAACGCGGCACCGTAGAAAGCGCGGCCAGCGGCGCATCATCGCCCATACTCCAGGTTGGTTCCTTATTATCGGTCAAGATGGGACGCAACACCATTTCGACATCTTCATGCGTGTATCCAAAGAGTTGTTGGCGCGCAAACAATGTCACCTGCATCAGGAACACTAGCGTTCTGTTCCGCTCCCTCAACGGTAAGTTCCGACAGGTAGGTAAGATTATTTTCAAGCCACTGTCGATAGGGTTGTTTGTGAGCCAGGGCATTTTTGATCTCCTGATTGCGCATGAAGCGATGCTGCTCCACGTCAACGGCAATCATTTCACCAGGACCAAGGCGACCCTTTTCAGCAATCTCATGCGGCTCATACGAAATGACGCCAGCCTCAGAAGCGACGATCAGCAGACCCTGGTGGTGAGAGTATAACGTGCCGGACGCAGACCATTGCGATCCAGTGCCGCGCCAACAATGCGACCATCACGTAAAGACCAGGGCGGCTGGACCATCCCAGGGTTCCATAATACCTGCATGATATTCACACCAGGCACGCTGTGCGTCATTCAGTTCTGGATCGTGTTCCCAGGCGGGCGGAACCAGCATCTGCATACTATGGAGTAGATCGCGACCAGAGAGGCTCAACAGCTCCAGCACATTATCAAGTTGGGCTGAGTCGCTGTTCGTACCGGGCTGGATCACGGGAAGAAGATCCTTGATTTGCTCACCCCAGAGTGGCGATGTGAGACCCTCTTCACGCGCCTGCATCCAGTTACTATTGCCCTGCACCGTATTGATCTCACCATTATGAGCCAACATACGTACAGGCTGCGCAAGCGGCCAGGAAGGAAATGTATTAGTACTATAACGCTGATGGAACACGGCGAGAGCGCTGGTATAGCGCGGATCATCCAGGTCACGGTAGAAGCGAGGAAGATCGGATGGAGCGAGCAAACCCTTGTAAATGAGCGTCGTATGAGAAAGAGAAGCAATGTAGCAATCGGCAATCTGAGCCGTGTACAGGCGTCGTTCAATCAAACGACGAGCATAGTAGAGTGTTCTGACATAAGAATCAGAAGAGAGATCATCCGGTCTTGAGACCAAAACCTGGGCAATGTGGGAGCGGTAGCTCGTGCACGAGAACCAAGGATGCTGTAATCGATAGGGGGAGTACGCCAGCCAAGAAAAACAAGGCCGGTTTCGGTGAGCGTTTGCTCGATAATGCGTCGACTCTCCTCATAGGTCGCCTGGTGAGCGTTCTTGAGAAGGTAAAAAGATCATACCCACAGCCAGATCAGCAGGATCATCAACATGGACCCACATGCAGTCGCTCAAGTTCATCACGCAACAGATCATAGGGAATTTGAGTCATGATACCAGCGCCATCATACATCTCAGCATCGGCATCCTGAGCACCACGGTGAGTCAGGCGGGCGAGTGCTTCGAGGGCTGTTTGCACAATCAAATGACTTTTTTCCCCACCGATATGAGCCAGGAAACCTGTGCCACAGGCATCATGCTCCCAACGCGAATCGTAGAGGGGATAATGAGGGTCGACAGAATTGGATGCATCAAACATGTGCTTCATGCATTGCTCTCCCATAAAAGACTATTTGCTCAATGCTAGAGGCACCGACGTTGGAGCCAGTATCCATCAATCTGACGCTGATTGAGGATGTCATTTCTTCTATTTGTAGTATGGGACACACAAAGTATGGTGGACCATGGTGGACAGCAAACGCAGAAAATGTGTAAATGATTGGAGCAACCCGGACACTAGAGCGACATAGCTCATAGATAGGAGCTGGCAACATTACCAGTGAAGAGAGTATAACATACTGAGGTCGCAAGGAAACAAGCCTTCTATGTGTATAAAGTGCCTACACTCCTGGCTTCACAGTATTACAATTCTCCCGGTCGGGTGATTGCGTATTCTGATCAGCGGGCAGCGTGATGTGCAAATTGTGCCAGAAAGTCCAATTGCGATTATCACAATAAAGATGGCAACAACCACAATGGCTGCGGTAATAATCTGGCGTCCAGTACGGTCTATCTGAGGGTATCTGGTTGATAGGAGATCAGGTTTTACTTCCTCCAGATTCCGCAAGTCATGAAGCATATCCTCGATTGATCGATAGCGCTTCTCGGGATCGCGGCGAATTGCACGCATGACCACAGTTGCCAGAGCAGGAGAGAGATGAGGATTCGCTTCCAGAAGAGAAGGTGGATCCTGCGAAACGTGCAGGTTCATCACTGCAAACACATTCTCGCCCTCGAAGGGTGGATGGCCACACAGCATTTCATAAAGCATCGCCCCAACCGCATAGATATCAGAGCCGGCGCTACCGCGTTCGCCTTTTAATTGTTCTGGAGACATATAATCAGGCGTTCCCACAGTTCCAGAGAGTCCACGCCATGTCACACGACGCGCACCTTCCAGTAAAGCAATCGCCAAAATCGATAATTTTGACGTTGCCATCTTCCTCAATCATAATATTTTCAGGCTTGATATCACGATGATAGACGCCATGCTCATGCGAGTACAGATAATGCATCGCAGACCTGCAAAATAATACGCAACGCCTCAGGCAACAGGCATCGGACCAGGAGCATATTCATCCATTACAGTCACGCAACGTCGTACCATGAATGTATTCCATCACCAGGTAATGTTCGCGTCGTTTTTCGTTCATATTGAGGAGATGCTGGATGTGGGGATGGTTAAGGCGGTTGCCGATCTCCGCTTCACGTTTATAGCGTTCAAAAACGGCAACATTACCGATGAGATCCTCGTTAGGAAACTTTAAAACTACCTTCTGCTGATTGCGCTTATCGAGGGCCAGATAGACGCGATTCATACCTCCGCGCCCCAGCATACGGATAATTTCATAGTAATCGATCTGTGTGCCTGGCGTATATGCTGTCGACATCAGACTCTACGGCCGTATCCTCTCCAGTGAGTTGATAGAGGAAAAAAAAGCGCCGTTTCTCCTTTCTGGTGCTCCCTCATAGGGACGTTTTGCCTGGGAACGTTCAAACCCATGTCGCTTCTGCGGGATTCCTGTTTCTGTCTGAAATTAGTATAGCACACCAGAGGCTTAAACACCAGCAAGGAAAGCGCTAGAGGTGCGGCCCTATTTTTGCGAAGAACCTCACCCAAGCGCTATTCCCACTACCCTCCACCACAACCTGGATATTGAGATGCGTACACATTGCCTTTCATCAATACAATGTGCACGCATTTGTTGCTAGTAGCTACTGAGTAGCAAGTAGCATCACCGATGATCCTATTGTCTCCTTATGATCTTCTGGATGCAAGATGGGCACACCAGAGACCGATTGACGAACAAACAGGTAGACAAAACCGAGGATCAACCACACAATAGCGATGACGATAGCAATAATTGTATCCGCTCTGTGTACTGACACCATTTGTAGTAATCGCGTAGTAGATTACACCAAACAACAAGAGGATATTGAGCGTTGCACCCAATACAGGTGCAATAATTGTCGAAAAGACATTACGACCCGCAACACCCGCGAAAGCAACAACACAGATGATACAGGTCATACCATACAGCAGTAAGGTACCAATATTTGAAACGAGCGTCACCTGTGTAAGATTGTCGACGTTAAGCACACCATAGGAACCGATAATCGCCGAGACAGCTGTCAGGATAATTACACCAAGGTGAGGAGTACGGAAATTACCATGCAGCAAGCCAAAGATACTTGGGATTTCGCGATCTTTACCCATCGCATAGCTTACGCGTACACCAGTATTCAGACAGGAGAGCGTGGTACCGAGCAGCGCAATAACCACAGTAGCAGCCAGGATGATTGCGAACGCCAGACCATTGCCACCCAGAAGTTTATCGCCAATGATATGCGCCATATCACCAATCGGTGCAACAGACGCATTGGCAGCGGTGAAACCTGTTCCATGGGATTTTTCAGACCAGTGTTGACAAAGTAGTTGGCGGCAAAGTACTCAAAGAAGTAGAAAATGACCGCCTGGATAACCAGGGAGAGCAACACACCACGTGGGATATCGCGCTGCGGATTCTTCGCTTCAGCTGCCAGTGCGGTCGCCGATTCAAAACCGACAACGAGCAGAATAGCAATCGTCGACTGGAAGATAAGACCACCCATATCATGCGGTGTGATTACGCTCAACGCACTTGGATGAAGATAATGCACTCCAGGATTTTGGACACGGTAAACGATAGCCGCAATTGAGAAGCTCAGTAGAGCAACAATCTGGATGATGTTGATGATAATGTTCGCAGTTGTCGCGCCGGAAACACCAATGTAGGCAATACAACCGACAATAATAGCGAATACAATGCAGACCAGCACTTCCTGCCAGCCAGCACCAAAGCTGGGTACGAACGTCTGAATAATGTAAGTAATGACAAGACCCATGAACGCGACCATCACACCAGGATAGACCCAATAATACAGGTGCGAGGTCCAACCAACAATAAATTTACTTATGCGTGCGAACTTGAAGTGCTTATGCTCCTCTTGCTGTAAGACAGCAGCTTCTGCGAAGAAGTAAGAGCTACCTGCGCCCGCTTCAGGATAACGCTTTGCCAGAGTTGCATACGCGACTGCCGTAAGCATTGCAATTGCCGTTGCTACAAATACAGAGGCCCACATATTCATTGCAGAGGTAGGAACCGCTTGAATCTGCATACGTGGTCCAGAGGAAAGCGCCCGGCGCGATCAGCGCCATAGCATTGATCGTCACGCCTGTAAGCCCAAGTGTTGGCTTCATTGTGACTTCGGTCGGTTGAGCTGCCATGCAGTACTCCCTTTTTAGTGTTCTTCAAACATGCACGACGTCAAGGCATCATTACCATAGGGTGACCATCACGGCTCATTTCGTAGAGGGAGAAGACGCCGCTTTGCGCAGCTCATTCTATCTCTTCTTGTAATGAAGTATAAGAATATCTCTACCCTAAAGAAAGAGACAATTTATAAGAACACACAGGTCTTTATTTTGTGCAAGGTGCACAACACCTATAGATAAAGCATACATTTCTCTCCTCCGAGGGCTTTTTAACGGAAGGGGAGAGCTTTAGTTGCCTTTTTCTGGAGATTGGATTTGTGCACTTTACGTTTTTCATCACAACGCTGGGTGGGCACGGGCTTGTCCGCTTTGATGAATTCCCGGACCCCACAGGCTCGAAATTGCTGGCTGTTCAGATTACCAGAATTTTGCCTCGAACATAGATACATCGCTTGCCACTGAGGCAAAGGGGCAAATTCATGGTCTAGGGGGAGGCATCCGTGACATAGAATGGCGTCAGGTTCTTATAGATGGGTCAACAGCCTCGGTGACTGTCGCTGCAACAATCTGGTCTCGGTATGCATACCTTGATGAACAGGGAAAGGTCGAGATGGCGGCACCAACAGGCAAATATGTCACCACGTACGCACTTACAAAATTTAATGGACACTGGCTCATTACGAACCTGGGTAAAGATTCTGGTCCTTAAACTTCTCAATTCACACAGCTTTGGTGAAGAACATTCTTACATGTGATAAAATGGCTGCGATAAAGGCTCAATGCTGCGCCAAACAGCCAGGAATTCGATTGGCTGCTGAGATGTCTTTCTATACATAAGGATAGACTGATGCCAGAATTTGATTCCCGTCGTGAAAAAGATGCTCCCTTGCGCCAGGATATTCGGACCCTCGGCAATGCGCTGGGGCAGGCCATCCAACAACATAGAGGCCACGCCGTTTTTGTTACCGTCGAGCGTTTACGCGCAGCCTGTAAACGTTTGCGTGATTGCGATCAGCAACTCCTTGATGCCTCATCAGCAAGAAGCGGAACAGCTACGCTCCGAAATACGACAACTTGACCAGGAGATTATGCAGATCGTCGAGAGTTGTAGCCTGGATACCGCTATCGACGTTATTCGTGCCTTTACCGTCTATTTTCACCTCGTCAATAGCGCCGAACAATATCACCGCATCCGTCGCCGTCGGGACTACGAGGCCAGTCACGAAGACCAACCACAACGCGGATCTCTCGCTGCTCTGATCCATTTCCTACAAAAAAATGAGCTGGATGCTCGCTACCGTCCAGAAATTGCTCGACCAGCTTTCGATTGAACTGGTCTTTACCGCTCATCCTACCGAAGCAACCCGACGCAGCCTGATCACAAAAACACGGCGCGTCGCCGACCTGCTGGAAGTCTGGGATCAGCAACATGAGAAGATGACTCCCCGCCAACGTAAACATTGGCAACATGAACTGGAAGGTGTCATCGACCTGCTCTGGCGCACCGATGCCATACGCCGTGTGCGCCCACAGCCGCTCGACGAAATTAAAATGGGCATCTACTACCTCGACGAAATCCTCTATAATGCCGTACCCGATCTCTATAGCGAATTTGAAGAACTATTACACGAAGCATATCCCGATCTTACAGTTCCCCCTTTCTTACGCCTGGGTTCCTGGATCGGCGGCGACCAGGATGGCAACCCATTTGTAGGACCGGAAACGATGCTCACCGCCCTGCAATCTGCAACGCACCAATATCATTGAACACTATCGCAGCGCCATCCAGAAACTGGCCCAGGAGTTTTCGCAATCGCTCAATTACTCCTGTGTGACAGAAGCTTTACAGAAATTCTCTTGACGAAGATGCGGCTCGTCTGCCCGAATATAACAATGAACTCGGTCCAGAAGTGGCTGTTGCAACCCTATCGGCGCAAACTTTCCTTTATGTGGAAACGCCTGGAAGCAACACTCATGTCACCCGCAGAAGTGCAATCCAGAGCACGTGACTTCACAGTCTTTTAAGCAGCAAGCTTCTAGCTGATAAAGGCAGCAATATCCTGTCGCCTATAAAAGCGCTGATGAACTGCTGCATGATCTCTACCCTGGTACGCGATAGCTTGCTCTGCTGACGGCGAATACGATCTTGCACACGGTCAGCTATCTCACGGCTGATACGCCAGGTAGAAGTGTTTGGCTTTTACTTTGTAGCGCTGGATGTGCGGCAACATAGCGGACGCCATGCCGCCGCTCTCGCCGAACTGCTGCGCGTCACCGGCCTCTTTGAGGAAGACTATACGAAGATCGATGAGACCGCACGCCTCTATCTTCTGAATAATTTGCTAGGTGATCCACGCCTGCTCACACGCCCAGATCTGAAGCTGAGTGAAGAGACCTGGCATGTGCTCAATACCTTCCATGCCATTCGTGAAGCACGTGAGATATTTGGAGAACAAGCTATTACCTGCTATATTATCAGCATGAGCAATAGCTTAAGCGATCTGCTTGAGGTTCAGTTCTTCTGTAAAGAGGCTGGCATCAATAATCTTCCCATCGTGCCGCTCTTTGAAACTATTCATGACCTGCATGAATGCACCGATATTCTTAAGCAGGCATTCACTCATCCTCATTATCGCGCCTATGTCTCCCAATGTCATTATGAACAACAGGTTATGCTTGGCTATTCGGATAGTAGCAAGGATGGTGGTATTCTTACGTCAAGCTGGGAACTTTACCAGGCACAGGGACGCCTTGCTGCTCTAGGACGACGGCATGGCATCGGCATTACGCTCTTTCATGGTCGCGGTGGCGCGATTGGGCGCGGTGGTGGCCCCATCTATCAAGCCATCCTTGGACAACCACGCAGGAACCGTCAATGGACGCCTGCGCATTACCGAGCAGGGTGAGATGCTTTCCTTCAAATATGGGCAACACGAGATTGCCATCAGAAATATGGAACTGGTTGTCGCTGGCGTTGTGCAATCAAGCATTCCCGATGAAGGTATTATCGAAGCACACGTATTCATCCAAGTCCGACCCACTGAATGGATCACGCTTATGAATACCCTGTCGACAAGCGCCCATAAACGCTATCGCCAGCTCATCTACGAAGATCCAACCTTCCTGAGTTTCTTCGAGCAGGCCACTCCGCTGCTAGAACTGGGCTGGCTCAACATTGGCTCACGTCCGGCACGCAGAACAAAGGGACGCGGCATTGAAGAATTACGCGCCATTCCCTGGGTCTTCTCCTGGATGCAGAGCCGCTACGTCCTACCAAGCTGGTACGGCGTCGGGGGCGCAATTGAAGAGTATATCGGGGAAGATCCAGCTCACCTTGATCAGTTGCAATACCTCTATACGCACTGGCCCTTCTGGCGTGCCTTTCTGGACAATCTGCAAATGACGCTCTCTAAGGCCGATATGCATATCGCCAAACATTATGCCATGCTCGTTGAAGATGAGGCATTACGCACGCGACTTTCACGCGAAATCGAGGAAGAATATGAACGCACACGGCGCAATGTGATACGCATCGTTGGCGGGAAAGAGCTGCTCGACAATTCACCCGTCCTGCAACAATCTATCCGACGACGCAACCCTTATGTCGATCCATTGAGCTACTTCCAGGTAGCACTGCTCCGCCGCCTGCGTGCCTCCGGTGGCATCCCCGATAGAGATCCGCGCCACGAAAGCAACCATGAAGAGAATGAGCAAGATAAATTGACATATGCCGTCCTGTTGACCATTAATGGGATTGCCGCTGGTGTGAGAAATACCGGTTAGCAGGTATACCAACTCCAGTTGATGGAAACACAATTTGTTGCCCTGAACTCAATAATGTAGCGGACTATCAAACTACATCGCACGGTTTAATACTGGTTGGGCATCGTTGGTGGAGAGGGCCCGCACGGGAAGCGCACGGGCTTCTTCGCATGCGCTCAGTGCGCCCCTACATCCCTTCATCGTGGCTCTGGCTCCTGCGGCCCGTTTTTCTGGTGTAGGGGCGCACTGAGCGCATGCGAAGAAGCCCGTGCCCCAATACGCTCGTGCTCCCATCCAAAGAAATCGCGCCATGACGTTTGACAGAGCAGTAGGGGTGCTGTGAACGAAGCGAACAAGCCCGTGTCTCTCCACAAATTATGAAACAACTCCGTGGCCTTGCATACGTTTATGCAATATGCACAATACATAACAGCATAAAGTATGCACTATATGTTACTCTGCCTTAGGACCGGACGTTTAAGAACGTATATAGCTTCCCGACGAAAGATGTTTCGCCGATGCGATATAGCGACACACTGGCGCGAGCAGGATAAAAGGAGTTTGCTTGATGGCTGGCTCAGATTTCTTAGAAAGTTCTGCATCTACTAATAATGCTCTAAACTGGGGTCGCACCTATCTCATGTGCCCTCCAGATCATTTCGGCGTCTTCTATGAAATAAATCCCTGGATGCACACGCAGGTTGCACCTGATCGCGACCTGGCACATCAAACAATGGGACAATCTCGTTGCCAATATCAAGCAGGCAGGTGGAACTGTTCTGACGATGGAACCCGTACAGGCATTACCCGATCTCGTTTTTACCGCTAATGCGGGACTGGTCAATGGCCACACCTTTATCCCCAGCAAATTTAAGTTTCCCGAACGCCAGCCCGAAGTGATTTACAATAATGAATGGTTTCGCGCTCATGATTTTGAGGTTGTAGAGTTCTCCAACGATCCCCATCTCTACTTTGAGGGGTGTGGCGATGCCTTTATGGTCAATGGACAGTTAGTGGCTGGTTACGGTTTTCGTACAGAACTGGCCGCACACGCCGTACTGGCAAATCAGCTCGGCGTTCCATTCCATTCTATTCACCTGATCGACGATCGGCTCTATCACCTGGATATCAGCTTCTGCCCTCTTGATGAACGTCACGCAATTGTCGCTCCCGATGTGTGGGACCGGAGTAGTGCAGAGGATATTCTACAATTTATTCCTGAGCCGCTCGTCCTTGAACTGGATGAAGCTCTCGCCTTCACCGCCAACTCGATCGTCGTCGGCAGCACAGTTATCATGCCCCATTGTCCGGCCCGTGTTGAGCGTATCTTACACAAATGGGGCTACGAGGTATGTGTCTCTCCAGTGACCGAATTTCTCAAGGCTGGTGGTGGTGTACGTTGCCTGACGTTGGCGCTTGATGTAGTTTATCCGCAACTACAACAAGGTTAAAATAGTGCTCTATTCTGGTTCTTGCATAAATATCAGATTAGCCGCCATGATAATTTCCATATATATTGGCACTATAGATCGGTGACTGCATTGCCTGATAGAATGCCTGCTGTGCGGCTGCCGAGGATTCAATACGCCAGTCCTGCTGGGTCACCTGATCAAACCACACCACGGCCTTAACAGCTGGGAAATCCTCAGGTAGGGCTATAGAGTAGGTATTGCTGATCCAGGCTGCTTTGTCACCTCCCTTTTCAACGCAACCAGTTTCGGCAATCATTATCGGCTTCTTCGTTATTGCGAGAATATCGTTATAAGTCGAATTAAAAACCTGGGAAAACGTCAGCCACTTACTATACTGGGTAGTAGTGCCCCAATTAAAACCATCCATCCCTGTCCAATCGACATACGCATTACCCGGATACAGTTCGGAGAGCCTTATGCTACCAGGATAGTTGATGTTTGGGCACCACATCCATGTCACATTAGTCGCACCAACTGCTTTAAAAATATCATGTACATGACGCCACACCTGCACAAATTCTCCCGCTTTATTGCCATTTACCTGTTCAGACCAAGGAGTCCAGTTCCCATTCATCTCCGGGGCAAAGCGCAGAAAAAAGGGATTTCGCCATGCTTTGGCTGCTTGCGCCCACTGCTCAATATATCCATCAAATTGACCAGCAAGAATTTTTTTTAATGCGAACTCTGGCTCATCATTATCTAAAGGATACGCTTTACCTATCCACGGCTCCCAGGTAATTTGAGGAATTGATCCACGATTACGTATAGCATTCATCCAACCCGTAGGGAATTTCTGTTCGCCATTTGCAGCGCTCCATGCTTGATAGAACAGGAGCACAGATACTTTCTTGCCTGTATTCTTTTCAAATTTACCTATAACGCTTAAATCTTCTGATATTGATAAACCAGTCATAACTTTTCCTGTGGCTGGTTGAATAAGTTTACCCATTGGTCCAGAAGGTATAGCAGGTGTAGCATTGATCATAAAGTCAGAAGTAGTATTTTGCGAATCTGTACTATTTGAATTATCAGGATAGATAAGCTGTTTCCACGCAAAAAGAGGGATAGCAAACACAAAGATAAGAGTCAATAAGAATGTGGAAGCGATGATAAACTTTCCTACACGAGATTTAGGCATAGGTGGTAATTGCATATTATAGAATCCTCCCCAGAAGAATAAAGTTTAAGAATTCAGCGACGCCAGTACGTTGCCATTTCTGCCATTTAACTTCACGCTTACGATGAAAAGTATAGAGTGCTTTCATAAGTGAATCCAACTCAACTAATGTTACAAGATGAAAAAGGAACCATGCGATGGGTATTAATAGGAAATAGGATAGTTTCCTGAAAGCTCGGTCCTCATTGAATTGTAGTGAAAGTATCACAGCATCAATGCCTATCGTTAAAAGCAAAATCGAAAAATTATGAAGCCAAAACGAGTAGAGATACAATAGAAAAATATATGTAGTTCCTAAAACAACCTCAATATCTCCCAGAATAACTAGTGGCAGAATAATCCAAAAGAAGAGCATATTGCTATTCTTCTTTCTCTTAAAAAATGATGATCGATGCTTATGCAAGGCTTCCAGGCGTCCACGCTTCCAACGCAAGCGTTGCTTACGAAGGCCACCCAGAGTTGTTGGTCCTTCTGTATGAATAATCGCTTCGGGAGCATACACGATCCGCATTCCCGCTTCTTGAATGCGTAACGAGAGATCCAGATCTTCCGTCAGTGTACCCGTATTATAGCCACCTAACCTATAAAAGATTTCTCGACGGAATGCGCCTGCGGCCCCTCCGATAACAAAAACGACACCAAGCAATGCTTCAGCTTTTTTAATCTGAAAGCCGAGGTAATATTCTAGTGCCTGAACAAGCCCAAGAACAGTTTTAGTATTCCCAACTTTAATATTACCAGCTGCCGCCATGACATCGGGATCTGAAAAGTAGGATACAAAGTGTTTAATCGCATCTTCGTGCACAACACAATCCGCATCAAATGTAATAATAATTTCCCCATGAGAAAGTGCAATACCGGTATTGAGAGCACCACCCTTTCCACTGTTAGGTTGGTAATGATAGATAATAGGTACATAGTTATCTAAACTCTGTACATAGGACTCATACTTCTGAAGAAAGGCACGCATTTTTTCATCTGATCTATCAGTAGATCCATCATTGACCACGACAATTTCAAGGGGACGATAGGAGCTAACTATAAGAATTTTAATCGTCGCAATCAGTCCAACCTCCTCGTTCCATGCAGGGATAATGACTGAAACCAGGGGATTGAAATGCCGTTGGGCATAATATCGTCTTCTCCGCTCCCAGACATAAGTGTACCAGGGAGCAAGAAGTGTATAGAACGTCGCTCTTGCTACCCAAAGAATACCGACTGTAATCATACAAATGTATATATAACGAAAAAAGGGAGTCTGCTTCCCCGGTAGAGTATCGTGATTTAGAAAAGTAAAAACAATCATTGCTATCAATACAATATAGAGAAAGAGACAGAGGAGATTTTTTTTCATTCGCTAGTGCCCTTTTTAAGATCCTTCATATTAAGTGCGCGAAGATAGGTTATCGTGTCTTGCTTAACCAGTTTAAAATGCTTCATATCATCTTCGGATGAAGAACGCATTTTTTTAGCTACTTGTAAAAATTGAGTTACAGTGAGATACTTTTGTTGACGTGCTTTACGGATGCGCTTCAGGTATAAACTTGCAGCATATGAGAATGCAATGAGTAGTACTACCAGCATTTGTAATTTGTAAATGATGTTAGATACCTCTATTATAATTGCTATCAGTCCACTAAGAAATAGAATGTTTAATAACAGCACAACACTACTTGTCAATAGAGCTCTTGCTCTATTTCTGGCTCGTTTTTTCTTGACTGTGCGTATAGACACCGTCTGTAATATAAACGCTTCGTCATCCTCTGCGTTCAAAACCTTAGGGATTTTTGGTATTCTGAGGGTTACGATCTGCTCCAGGCCGCTGCTATTTAATATTTGTTCCTCGACAATCATAGAGATAGGTGATGTCTCAAAGATAGATAGGTCATATTCTACTCCTTGCTTAAAAGCAGGCATTGATAAGGTCATAGCTTCCTCCTGCTCCAGGCCGCTACTATTTAATATCTGTTCCTCGACAATCATAGAGATAGGTGATGTCTCAAAGATAGATAGGTCATATTCCACTCCTCGCTTAAAAGCAGGCATTGGTATGGTCATAGCCTCCTCTAGAGGTGGTTGAATTGAGGGCAAGGTGAGTCGAGACATCCCGATAGACAAGCCTGGATCTGTTGTGGGATAGAAAGTAACTTTACGCCTATTCTCCCTGCCTGTATCAGAATCTAGCCTATCCAAAGATATATCCTCATTTCATAAATATTAAGTTCATCTTAATTCATTCAATCATTTTATTACAATGTTTGACAAGGCATTTAGGTAACTTAATGGTACCTCTTACATATTAAAGAAATCTTAGTGTTAAAAATCGCAACAGTTCAAATCACTACACGACCTCGGAAATTTATTGCTAGATGCCATTACGCACAATGCGTGATGGCATCTTCTATGAGCTACGAAGATAACCCTGACGATTTCAAAACTAGCAGATGCACGAACCAAACCTCAATTACAGCACAAGATCAACCTCCGATATAGGTACCCCCATAGATATTCGAGGCATAAAGGGATGAATGCATTGCCTTAGAAAATGCTTTCATGGCAGCCTTCGATGTCTCAATGCGCCAGTCTTCAGGAGTCGTTTGATCCGACCATACAATTGCCTTAACTGAGGTAAAGCGTTTTGGTAACTCTATAAAATACGTATCCGTGATCCAGGATGCTTTGTTGCCCCCTTGTTCAACACAGCCAGTTTCAGCAATCATCATTGACGTCAGTGTAATTTTCAGAATATCTTTATAAGTTGGACTAAATACCTGGGAAAACGTCAACCACTTATTATGGTTCGTTGATCCCCAATTAAAACCATCTATGGCAGTCCAATCGACATAGGCATCACCAGGATATAATTCCGAGAGCGAAGTACTACCCGGATACTCGACATTTGGAGACCATACCCATGTTACATTAGTAACTCCAATAGCAGTAAAAATAGCATGAACATGCCGCCACGCCTGCACAAACTCTCCTGCTTTATTGCCATTGACACTTTCAGACCAGGGAAACCAGTTACCATTCATCTCAGGTGCAAAAATCAGAAAAAATGGGTATCTCCATGCCTTTGCATCTTGCGCCCATTGCTTAATGTAATCGTCAAATTTACCGGCGATAATATTTTTTAGCGAGTAAGTTGGCTGATCATAACTTCCAGATGCCCATGGCTCCCAGGTAATTAGAGGAAGAGAGCCATGATTGCGTGCAGAGGTTGTCCAAAGAGTGGGGAAATTTTGATCGCCCTCTGTCTCTCCCCATGCCTGGTAGAACACTACAATCGATGCCTTTTTCCCAGCATCCTTTTCAAAAGAAGACACAACTTTCAGATCATCAGCTATATGTACACCTGTCATGATCTTCCCTGGCGTTGGAAGTATCGCTCGACCTGGCGGTGGAAGAAGCGTATGAGTTGGTGTAACTGCTACAACCTCGGGCGTAGAGGTAGCTTTTCGGGGAGAAAAAAATCTTTGTGAAAAGAAAACAGGAACAACAATCGAAATTATTATAAGAAGCGTTAAACCCACTAAAATATAAGTCCTCTTGTTCCAGAATATGCGTGTACGTGTAAATTTGTTGTTCAGGGGGGGTGGAGGAGCTTTATGAAGAATAAAGTTACTTGCTTGATCATCACTTGTAATAGTATTATCCTCCGTATGAGGAACTTGAGCTGCATAAAAATATGGATGGAGATCAGAGAGGGATTTACCATCCGCAGAATTTTCAGGGGTAGAGTTGTTGGCATCAGGCGGCAATTGCATGATTAAGATCCTTCCTAAGAATGTGTAAAATTTAAGGGAAGAGCTTTATGATCCTCAGCTATTATAATACTTTTCCATGCCTAATAGTCGGATGCATTTTATTCTGAGGTCTCCCTCAATTTTATCCATAGAAATATAAATTATGTCAATTCAATACAGCTCTTTTATTATATAACTTAGCAGCAAGACATCTTGTAACCTTATTTAACTCTAATCCAGACGCTATTAATGATACTCATATACCAATAGATGACCCTGGTGGACTAGGAGGAAATTATCCATCTGATTTTGGAGATCCATTTGAGATGGGAGATATGTTCCCCTAAATCAAACAGCATAATAACTGTTGGAGATAGAAAGTATTTCCAATAGTTATTTTGCTGAAGTACGTGATAGCTAATTTTTGGTTCTTGTCCATTTTCATTCCGTTGTCTTATAATAAGAATACTGTAAAGGAGAGCATAATGACAAAAGCAGAACAAGAAGAGATCCTTCGACGAGGAACAAGAGGGATGGAATCAATGGAGACAAAATCATCCAAATGAAGCTATTAATCTCAGTGAGATTAACCTCTACGAGGCCGATCTCTTCGAAGCCAATCTCAGGAGTTTCTAATCTGAGCAAGGCATTCCTTTATAGTGCTGACCTTAGAGGGGCTAATCTCGAAGGGGCTAATCTCAGAGAGGCTAATCTCGAAGGGGCTAATCTCGAAGGGACTGATCTTAGAGGAGCCAGTCTCGAAGGAGTTGATCTCAGAGATGCCAACTTCACAGGAGCTAATCTTGAAGGGGTTGACCTCAGTTATGCTGATCTTAGCTATGCCGACCTTAAAGGAACCGATCTCAAAGACGTCAATCTCAAAGATGTACGAACATACCAGACACATTTCAATGACTCAGGTTCCTCCAAACCAACATAGAAGCCAGTGACTTCAAATCTTTTTGGTGAATGTCGTCCTGGACTACTATGGGGCACGCTACTACGATCCGGTGATCGGGCGCTTCCTGGCCGCCGATGATGTGCAGGGCAATCTGCAAGGCTCCGATCCCTACGCCTACGTGGGTGGCAACCCGGAGACCGACACCGATCCCAGCGGCCAGATGATGTACGATCCGGCCAGTGGACAGGCGGCCATCATCGAACCCAACCACAACATCGAAGTCTTTGGCTACAACACCGGATATAGTGGGACCTTCGATACCTCCGTCTCAACGGGCATCTGGCATAGTGGGGGCAGTTATTCCTGGTCCACCTACACCCCAGCGGTGTAGGTCTACCATCCTCCTATCCATCGCTCCACTCCCAGACCGGCCCCACGTAGAGTTGTGCACCACGCTACCAAACCCAATCTATTGCAAAAATTGATTGGATCGATACGTTCCGCTGCGCATAACGTCAAAAAGGCTTTTGATAGTTGGAACAAG
Organism: uncultured Chloroflexia bacterium; assembly: GCA_963731415.1. Classification (GTDB taxonomy): domain Bacteria; phylum Chloroflexota; class Ktedonobacteria; order Ktedonobacterales; family Ktedonobacteraceae; genus JACDAE01. The sequence continues at coordinate 44,478 of CAVSVN010000001.1, read as the reverse complement.
TGGCAGAATTCAAGTTGCGAAGATGCAATGAGCTTTACCCCGCAAACCAGAGTAGCAACGACACAAGGTCCACGACCAATCATTTCTCTACAAGCGGGAGAAAAAGTTTGGGCGTATAATACAGAGACGCAGAAAATGGAGTTGCAACCCATTGTCTCTGTCTGGGTCAATTATGACAATGACCTGGTTGATCTGACGATTACATCTACAACTCCTGCACACGGAAGCAAAGCAATACAAAAGAAAAGTGAGGTGATTCACACGAATCGGAGGCATCCCTTCCTAACTGTGGAGAAAGGCTTTATTCCCGTAGCCGACGTACACATAGGGATGCATGTGGTAACAGCACTTGGAACCCCTGGCGTCGTCAGTGAATGGAAAGCCATCTCCGGCACTCAAGCGATGTATAATCTGACAGTGACGCAGGATCATACATTTACTGTTGGTGCTGGGCAATGGGTTGTGCACAATGATAATTGTTCTTATTTGAGTGCTATGGCTTCAGGCCAGTATGATCCTACAGGTCTTCAGGGTGCTTCTCTCTCGGAAATTAGAGCTAGACTACCTGAGGGTACACCACAATCGTTTTATCCTCGTAATAATATTAATGACGGTTACAAATGGGAATGGACAGATGGAAGTGGAACAAAATGGATGGTAGAGGCTCATGGACCAGATAGCGGCCCATATGCTGCGGGAGGAAATGCTTCACATGGTTGGATTGCCCGCGTATCTAGAGATGTACCAGGAGTCGGTAAAGAACAATAGTCCCGATTTTAATCCACAAGCAGCTAATGATACTCACATTCCAATAGATGATCCAGGCAGTTTGGGTGGAAATTTTCCATCTGATTTTACAGATCCTTTAGGACTACCAGATACGCTCTTTTAGCAGCACGTTTAAATAACATTATGTCCTTTGATCTTCTATCTTTTTGTTTGAAGGTCAAAGGATATTTAGGGCTAACTTAGACTAATTTTCAAAAAGGAGCAAAAAAGTGCAGACAAGGAAATTTACTGATATCGATGTCGCTAATCTAGTTACTGGACAATACTACAGGTTAGAAGAGATTGATCATAAAGATACATTGCTGATTGTTGCCGATGAAGGAAGACGAGAATATTATAAAGTAGACATAAGATTTCTACATACTGAATATATCGGTTGCCCAACCAACTTTAGCAACGAATTCTCATTTAGGCTGGCGACCGAGCAGGAAGCCGCACCTATCCGAGAGTATGTAGGAGGAACAGAAACGCGAAAAGTTCCAGTGTATTGTATCGAGAGAGGAATCTCCTTCTCTCAATCAATATCTGATGCTAGCATTCAAGAAAGAAAAGCCCAAAATTCTTTATTGCAGCATGGTCAGTGGAAATTACCGTGTATTACAATGGGGATATTGAGGCTTTTTTAAAGCGAAGCAACGTGGGTTAGAGTCGAATTCGAGAGAGATACAACAACTTAAAAGGTATTTCATATTCTCTCTCAAATTAGAGATGAAAATCTACACCGTTAGCTAAAAGGAGATTTTTCCATATTTGCAAGTTCTCTCTGTATTTCTTGTACAAGAAACGCTTCTGATTGAAATGAAGTCTTCCTGATATCTTCAAGCACCTTCTTGAGCGCTACCTTGTGAGCTACCTGCAATGCATCTTCCTGAGAAATCTCGATATCAGGGATCACTCCAGTTCCTTCCCAATTCGTGCCTGTAATTGGATTAATAGGGCGAACACTCGGGATGAAAATACCAAAATGAGCATTGAGGCGATACGAAAATCCCATATGAGCAGCTCCACCTGTAATTTCCCCAATAATGGTCGCACGTTTCAAATTTTTTAAGTTGTAGGCAAATCCTTCAGCCCCTGATAGAGTCTCATGGCTTGTCAAAATATAAAGAGGCTTGTCTGGATAACGAACACCTGGGACCATCATATATGTTCGAGCCTGGCGCGTACTCTCATCTACTCGCCAATAATAGTTACCAAGATGAACCGGCTCTGGATGGAAAAAATAGCTTGAGATTAACGCACTAAGCGAGGAAGTACCACCATGATTTTTGCGCAAATCAATGATGATAGCATTCATATTGCCGAGAAACACCATGGCTGCAACAGCAACAGATCCGGCAACCTCGACAGGATAAAAAGCGCGAAAATCAAGATAGCCGATGTTGCCGGGCAAGCGTTCCACTTTCTCAAATCCAAAATTTCGTAGAGGCCAGCGTGAATGATCCAATTTCTGAAGTTGACTTTCATCATCTCTCACCTGTATCTCAACAGTACTATAAAAGACGCGAAGATGTTTATCATGATTGATCGCCTGCAGGTGTTCCGTTATCGCTTCAGCAAAATCCGCTCCATTTGTAAGCGCATCATATTCGCCATTACTTAGTCGTTGACGAATAGATATTTCTATCTCTTCTACAGTTTCTGGAAAAATATAGTATCGGCGTAGTTTGCTAAAGATACTTTCAATTATCTCAAAGCGTGTAGCAGTATTAAGCAATACCTCAATATTATCCATCTCTATTTCCTTGTTTTTTCCTCAATAAGAACTTGTTTTCATCCTTGTTTTCTATCTCAGTTATATATACAATATTCATCAACATCTATCGATAAGAACCCTGTTTTTCCCCCTCACATGCTTCCATATCTAACAATTATGCCACAGAGAACACAATAATTCAGCGAAGGCTTCCTAATGTGGAAGAAATGGTGAGTGGATTGGCTATCGGCGAACATGTGGGAGAAGATGCCCTCGCCGACTGCGGAGCAGGCTTCATCTTCATCTCCACCACCGTCGTCGCCACCCGAGCCGGAGAGCAAGCCATCGGCACCCTCAAGACCGGTGAGCAGGTCTGGGCCTACAATCCCACGACCAAGAAGATGGAACTCCAACCGATCCTGCATGTCTGGATCAGCCACGACAACGACCTGGTTGATCTCACCCTCACCCACACCATCAAGCAAGGCAAGACGACCAAGTCCGTTTCGGAAGTCATTCACACCAACAAAAAGCACCCTTTCTTGACGGTGGAGAAAGGCTTCTTGCCTGTTGGGCAGATCACCCTGGGCCTGCACATCGTGGAGGCGAATGGGCAGACGGGCATCGTGAGTGGCTGGAGAGTTGTGCCCGGTGGCAAGACGATGTACAATCTTGAGGTCGCGCTGGATCACACGTTTGTGGTGGGGATGGGGATGTGGGTCGTGCATAATTGTGGAAATGAAGCTTATCAATTTGCAGATGACCTGATTAGTAAAGTGCAACCCAACAATTGGAATCACATCCTGAACAATACAGAACATGCTGCCGGTCACGACTGGAGCCGCGTAGGCGTTAATTCCTTGGAAGATCTCAAAGGCGTGCTGCGAGATACAATTGCAGAAAATCATCAAGATATACTGTCTAGTGTTTCTCCAAACACTTTTGTTGACTTCTCAAAAGATTACGGTGGTACTAAAGTTTTCGCTCGAATCTCCAAATATGGGGTTTATCGTTTAACAACCGCATTTCTTAAATGAAAATGACTCTCTGTCTATTCAGGAAAAACAGGGTAGGGGCGTTCCCTACCCTGCGTTTACTTGCCGACGCTTACTCTTAGAAGGATGGAGACTCTAAAAAATAACGAGCCAGGAGGCCAAAAAGATGTCTTCTTTTCTGGCCTCTTTCAAAAAAGTCAAAATATAAATTGAGGGAAACATGGAAGAACTTAAAAGGCAACTAGAACAAGCACGCCAAAGCTGGAAAGAGGGAGATTATACTAATGCATATGCCCTCTATGAAAAACTTTTAAGAGATTACCAGAACAATCCACTTGCATTATGCCATTATGGACTAGCTCTTTATGCTGCAACTGATGACATGGAACGTGCAACAAAACTACTGGAGCAGTCTTTGACTTTTCGACCTGACTTTATCATGGCGCTTTTAGGTTTAGGAGAACTGTATGCAATGAGATATGGACCTAAAAAATCTGAGAATGATGCATTTCCGATCTTTCAAAAAGTAATTCATCTTGCTTCTTATAATAAAAAAGCAAAAATCATTGCTCTTATTCAAATAGGCCTCCTGCTACAAAGCCCTGAAGAAAGAATTAACGCATTTCAACAGGCGTCAAAAACAGACCCAACAAATGTATCAGCACATCAGAATCTTGCAATGGAATTTTGTTTATGTGGAAATTTCCAAAAAGCATGGGATGAGTTGAAGTTAGCCGAGCACTTGTTAAAAGATGCAAATGTGCCGACGCATCAAATTCGGAAAGATCTCGAAAATGTTGAAAGAAAAGAAGGCTGCAAGCCGAAATATGTAGTTGAAACTGTTCTTGGCCCATGGTTTAATGGTGAAACCGATACATGGTAAGAATATACTCTAAACAAGTACTTAATTAAGGAGAATACAGTGACAAAAGCAGAACAAGAAGAGAAGCTCCAAGAAGGACCCGAGGAATGAAACCTCTGGCGACCACCATAGATAAGGAGGTTCTTACTCACTGAAATGATAGAGAAGAACGTCTCGATTTATTTAACGTTGCAGTTACATGTTTTGCTTATCAAGCTGAGCATCTACTCCGAATAGAGGAAAATGACGGTTACAAATGGGAATGGACAGATGGAAGTGGAACAAAATGGATGGTAGAGGCCCATGCTGAAGACGCTAATCCTGCAGCAGCAGGAGGTAATGCATCTCAAGGTTGGATTGCGCGGGTATCTAGAACCACAGGAAACGTTCGAGAATATGGAGATGCAAGGGGTAATTGGTATCGAGCTAGTTCATTTGATCCTAATAGTCCAGACTATGTTCCAAGTGCGATCAATGATACTCATATACCAATAGATGACCCTGGTGGACTAGGAGGAAATTATCCATCTGATTTTGGAGATCCATTTGAGATGGGAGATATGTTCCCCTAAATCAAACAGCATAATAACTGTTGGAGATAGAAAGTATTTCCAATAGTTATTTTGCTGAAGTACGTGATAGCTAATTTTTGGTTCTTGTCCATTTTCATTCCGTTGTCTTATAATAAGAATACTGTAAAGGAGAGCATAATGACAAAAGCAGAACAAGAAGAGATCCTTCGACGAGGAACAGAGGAATGGAATCAATGGAGACAAAATCATCCAAATGAAGCTATTAATCTTAGTGAGATTAACCTCTACGAGGCCGATCTCTTCGAAGCCAATCTCAGGAGTTCTAATCTGAGCAAGGCATTCCTTTATAGTGCTGACCTTAGAGGGGCTAATCTCGGAGAGGCTAATCTCGAAGGGGCTAATCTCGGAGAGGCTAATCTCGAAGGGGCTAATCTCGAAGGGACTGATCTTAGAGGAGCCAGTCTCGAAGGAGCTGATCTCAGAGATGCCAACTTCACAGGAGCTAATCTTGAAGGGGTTGACCTCAGTTATGCTGATCTTAGCTATGCCGACCTTAAAGGAACCGATCTCAAAGACGTCAATCTCAAAGATGTACGAACATACCAGACACATTTCAATGACTCAGGTTCCTCCAAACCAACATAGAAGCCAGTGACTTCAAATCTTTTTGGTGAATGTCGTCCTGGACTACTATGAGCGCGGTACTACGATCCGGTGATCGGACGCTTCCTGTCTGCCGACGATGTACAGGGCAACCTGCAAGGCGCGGACCCTTATGCTTATGTAGGAGGCAACCCGGAGACCGATACCGATCCTACTGGACAGATGATGTACGATCCCGCAACCGGGCAGGCAGCCATTATCGAACCCAATCATAACCTCTACATCTTTGGTTATAATACGGGGAAAATGGCACCTTCGATACCTCGATCTCCACGGGGATCTGGCATAGTGGCGGCACCTATTCCTGGTCCACCTACACGCCTGCTGTCTACGTCTATCATCCTCCGGTGCGACACTCCACGCCACGACCCGCTCCACGCCGCGTCGTGCATCATCCGGCAGCAAGTCCCTCCTTCGGAGATCGCGCCAAATCCATTGGCCTAGGATTGCTGGATATGGCGACGGGCATTCCCTCAATGGTCAAGGACGTCCACACCATCTTCGGCACCAGTGCTCCCTGGTACGACAAAGCTGGGGCGGGCCTCGATCTGGGTGTCAACGCAACCAGCGACGTGTTGATGTTCACTGGCATAGGCGAGGCGATGCGTGGATTGGCGATTGGTGAGCACGTAGGAGCCGATCTGCTCGAACATGTGGGAGAAGATGCCCTCGCCGACTGCGGAGCAGGCCTCAGCTTCATCGCCACTACCGTCGTCGCCACCCGAGCCGGAGAGCAAGCCATCGGCACCCTCAAGACCGGTGAGCAGGTCTGGGCCTACAATCCCACGACCAAGAAGATGGAACTCCAACCGATCCTGCATGTCTGGATCAGCCACGACAACGACCTGGTTGATCTCACCCTCACCCACACCATCAAGCAAGGCAAGACGACCAAGTCCGTTTCGGAAGTCATTCACACCAACAAAAAGCACCCCTTCTTGACGGTGGAGAAAGGCTTCTTGCCTGTTGGGCAGATCACCCTGGGCCTGCACATCGTGGAGGCGAATGGGCAGACGGGCATCGTGAGTGGCTGGAGAGTTGTGCCCGGTGGCAAGACGATGTACAATCTTGAGGTCGCGCTGGATCACACGTTTGTGGTGGGGATGGGGATGTGAGTCGTGCATAAAGGGACAGTTTTATTTATTTCCTGGCGTTTGAGCAAGACAGCCTCATTCGACGGTGACCTGCTTTTTATTTCCTTGCACTAAAGGGTAGAGGAAAACTCAAACAATCATCTCATGAGGAGTTCAGGTCTGTCTCCTAGAAAAGAGGCAGATTTTGGAGTACATCCGGTGTATACATTAATTCCTAAACCATTAGTCTCCACCCTAAATGCCACACAGAAATATTTTCTATACCAGTATTCATGACTACCTGCCTTTTCATATCCAGCATTTGGGAGTCAGAATAATCATAGAAAGTACCTGCATGAGTAAAAAACAACTCACCAGAAGCGCTATCTCTTGTTGCTTGTTGATGCCCTACAACTCGTTGCGTTTGTTCATAGATATTATTGATAATGGACCTGGATTATCTTTCTGGACCAGGCTAACCGTAATAGGAAAGGCCAATTACAGTTCTATTTGGATCTCCAATAGTACTCTTCATTCACGCTGCAACCTGGCTTATCCAAATAAACCTTGATAGAGCAAATACAGAAGCACCGCTATGAGCGATGCTTCACAAAATCCGTGTACAGCTCACGCACCAATCTCGGCATAAGGATCGCATGTGTACTCAGAGCCACGATCCATAATGCGACGGTAATAAGACTACGCGGATCACTATAAAAATGCGCATTATCTTTACTGTGTGAAACGCTGTTTTGTTGTGTCAAACTCATTTTTCCCTCACTCTATGACTTCTCTTTTCAACCAACTCTTACCTTCTCGTTTCTTTCACGGTCAAGAAATATCCCTCGTTTCATTCGTTAACCACCTCTCGCATCTCAGCCACAGGTACCGAAACTGATTATAATATGAAACGATATTGACAATAGGGACTTTGAACCGTTACACTTTCTCTACCTACTTTCCCTTTTTGTGCGAGAAAGAATTCAAGAGACATACCTGTAAAGGGATCTGGGCCTGGCACAACACTATACTCTATTGACTTTTTGAATGGACTATACTGAGGATCTTTTAGGAAGAAGATCCTGACAGGGAGGTTCTTATGCGCAAGATGCGTGCACATACATTTCTTCCGATTTTCTCACTGCTCCTAATACTGGGTCTGGGTGGCTTTCTAGCCTTTGGACCCGGTGTTCAACTGACACATGCTGAGAATAATGGATTAGCACTCACTCCACCTATGGGTTGGAACAACTACAATCACTTTGGTTGTTCCGTTGGTGCCTCAACCATCGAACAACAGGCCGATGCTATGGTCAGTAGTGGATTGAAGGCCGCAGGCTATCAGTATATCAATATCGATGATTGCTGGTCCACCAAAAGCCGCGACTCGAATGGAAATATGGTTCCTGATCCCAGCAAATACCCCAATGGTATCTCAGCCGTCGCTAGCTATGTCCACAGCAAAGGACTGAAACTGGGACTTTACACGGATGCTGGCACGGCCACCTGTTCAGGATATCCTGGAATGTACGGCCATGAGCAGCAAGATGCCAATACCTTTGCATCCTGGGGAGTAGATTATCTGAAGGTTGACTGGTGTAGCAGTACCGGAATTGATGCGCAAACCGAGTATACAAAAATTAGCAATGCATTGAAAAGTAGTGGACGAGCGATTGTCTTTAGCCTCTGCGACTGGGGCCAGAGCAATGTCTGGACCTGGGGTCCGAGTGTCGGCAACCTCTGGCGCACAACAGGCGATATCAGCGATAACTGGACCAGTATGCTGAGCAATTTCGATTCTAACGCTGCACACGCTTCCTATGCTGGCCCCGGCGGTTGGAATGACCCAGACATGCTTGAAGTAGGCAACGGAGGTATGAGTACTACCGAAGATCAGTCACACTTTAGCCTGTGGGCAATCTCGGCTGCTCCCTTAATTCTGGGCAACGACATGACAAACATGTCAGCGAGTGCCAAAGCGATTCTTACCAATAGTGAAGTCATCGCCGTAGACCAGGACGCTCTAGGAGTTCAGGGCACAAAGGTGGCCGATAATGGCAATGGTTTACAAGTCTGGTCGAAAAAGTTGCAAGGTGGAAGCGTAGCGGTCGTGCTCCTCAATCGCAGCGGCTCAGCCGCGAATATTACTGCGAACTGGAGCAACATCGGTGTATCAGGAAGTGCAAGCGTACGAGATCTATGGGCACATACAGACCTGGGCTCCTTCTCAAACAGTTACACCGCCAATGTCCCATCCCATGGTGTTGTGATGCTCAAAATTGGAAGCAGTGGAAGCGTATCCACACCCACTCCTGGTACAACGCCTACACCAACTCCCGGTACAACGCCTACGCCAACACCTGGTACCACACCTACACCTACGCCCGGTACAACACCCACGCCGTCGGGCAGTTCAAGCTGTAAGGTGACGTACACGGTTGCCAATCAGTGGCAAGGAGGCTTCCAGGGCGCTCTAGCTATTAGCAACACTGGCTCGACAACTCTCAATAGTTGGTCGCTGACCTTCTCTTTTGCCAATGGTCAACAAATTTCGCAAAGCTGGAACGCGACGTATGCACAGTCTAGCAGTCAGGTGACACTCACCAATGTTTCTTATGACGGTACACTTGCGCCAGGAGCTACCATAAGCTCAATTGGCTTTCTAGCCACCACAAACGGAACCAATACGGCTCCAACGACATTTAGTCTCAATGGCGCTGTATGTAGTTAACATATTCGAATTCTGGTAGTCAGACTGTCCATTGCAAAATGGACAGTCTGAAAATTGACATTCCGGCCTCTGCTGCTATCCTTAACTGTAAGCAATCATAAAGGATCTCTGTCCATTCAGGGAACCAGGGTAGGGGCGTCACCTTGCGTGCGCCCTGTGTCCCGAGAAATACAGGTACTAGCAACCGGGCGCACGCAAGGTGACGCCCCTACGGTGGTGATAGAGCGCAAAAACACAGTAGACTGACCCGCGTTGAACGAAAAAAGTATGAGAGAGGCACCCAACAGCGATCCGATGCATGGTGAAAGTTCGGAACGGAAATGCACTCTTCAGAACGCATTCGTGAGCGGCTGGCCGAAGAAAGCTTTCCAGTGGACAGCAAAAGCAAGTAGGCCGGGTGGATGGTTCCCACGCAGCATAGAACCGGGAAAAAAGAGGTCTTTCTCCCTGCTTTACATCGTTGTAGGACCAGGTCACTTTGAAAGACAAGTAGGGTGGCACCACGGGTGTGACAGGTTCAATCTCCGTCACTCTCGTCCCTTCAATGTTCAAGGAAGGGATGGGAGTTTTTTTGTACCCATCTCCTTCCACTGCAACATTTCGTTGAAGGAGTAGCACACAATGACCAAGCTCTGGCAAAAGGGCTATAGCGTAAATGAAAAAGTCGAGCGTTTCGAGGCAGCACAGAATAGCGCCCTCGACGTTCGCCTGATTCGCCATGATGTCTGGGGTTCGCTCGCACATGCCGCTATGCTCAAACACATTGGCCTCTTGAGTGAGGAAGAATATCAGGAACTGCACTCCGCCCTATGCAGCATTTTAGCCCTGGAGGCAACAGGCGAGTTTACAGTGTTGCCTTCCGATGAAGACGTTCATACCAGCATTGAGAATTTTCTGGTGTCGGCAACGGGCACCACGGGCAAAAAAATTCACATGGCACGCTCACGCAACGACCAGGTATTGCTCGATCTGCGCCTGTATGGCAAAGAACAGTTGCATGCTATCAGCACAAAGCTTTTTGATCTCTGCTCCGCCTTGCTCACGTTCGCGCAAGAACACAAAGAGCTTCCCATGCCCGGCTACACACATATGCAACGCGCCATGCTTTCTTCGCTCGGACTCTGGGCCGCTGGCTTTGCCGAAGCACTTCTTGATGACGAACAGCTTGCTCTCAGCGGCCTACGAGCTTAACGATCAATCTCCGCTCGGCTCGGCTGCTGGCTATGGCGTTCCCGTTCCCATTGATCGCCAGTTCGTAGCCGACAAACTCGGTTTCGCACGTGTGCAGAATAACGTCATCTATGTACAAAATAGCCGGGGCAAGATTGAAGCCGCTATTGTACAGGCACTGGCACAGATTATGCTCGATCTGAGCAAACTGGCACAGGATACGCTGCTATTCACCACCGCCGAGTATGCCTTCTTCCAGATCCCACAAGAACTCTGCACAGGCAGCAGCATCATGCCACAGAAGCGCAACCTGGACATCATGGAACTGGTACGCGCTCGCACTCAGACGATGCTCGCACTGCAACAGCAGATTATGGGCATCACCAGTGGACTTCCCTCCGGCTACAATATGGACTATCAGGAGACCAAACGCCCCTTCATGGAAGCGCTGGACGTAGCTCACGATTGCCTGGAGATCTGCACGCTTGTCATAAGCAACCTTCAGGTCAATCGTGAACGCCTTATTGCAGCCTGCACGTTTGAACTATTCGCCACTGATCGCGCCTATGAATTGGTGAAGAGCGCAAACATGCCATTTCGTGACACCTATCGCATCGTAGGTGCTGAAGTGACGGCCCTGCTTGATCGTCACGAGGATCTACCCGTCGAGAGCCAGGAACAACTCGTCGAACGCCTGAAAGCACGCAGTCATCTCGGTGGCGCAGGCAACCTGGGATTGGAACAGGCCCAGCAGCGTCTTGAGGATGCACAGACCATCTGGAATCAACGCACCGCTACCTTTACAACAACCATTCAACACCTTATTGGAACAGAAAACGTCACATCGACTGAGGGAGAGGAATAATATGTCAACAGTTGTACTTGCTTATTCGGGTGGTCTCGATACCTCCGTTGCTATCCGCTGGATCAAAGAAAAATACGATCTGGACGTGATCGCGCTGACGATTGATGTGGGCAATGAACGCGACCTGCAAGCCATCTCTGCTCGTGCCGCTCAGATTGGTGCGGTCAAATCATTAGTTGTGGATGGTCGTGCCGACTTCACGCGTTACTTTGTATGGCCTGCACTACAGGCTGGCGCAATCTACGAGGGCGTATATCCCCTGGCAACGGCGCTGGCTCGTCCATTGATTGCTCGCCTGCTGGTCGAAGTTGCGCGTGCGGAGGGTGCGGTAGCGGTCGCACATGGCTGTACGGGCAAAGGCAACGACCAGGTACGCTTCGATGTCTCCATCAACACGCTGGCACCCGATCTCAAAATCATCGCACCCGTTCGCGAGTGGAGCATGACGCGTGACAACGAAATTGCCTATGCAGCTGAACATAATATTCCCATTCAGGCCACCAATGCCAGCCCCTACTCGACCGACCAGAACCTGTGGGGACGCAGCATCGAATGCGGCATTCTGGAAGATCCCTGGGCTGAGCCGCCCGAAGAGGTCTACGCCTGGACCAGCAATCCCGATACAACCGATTCCAAAGAGCCGACCTACTTAGAAATTGCCTTTCAGAATGGCATTCCCGTCAGTTTAAATGGTGAAGAGATGGAAGGCTATGTGCTCGTTGAGACACTGAACAGGCTTGCGGGTAACTACGGCATCGGGCGCATCGATCACGTTGAGAATAGGCTCGTTGGCATCAAATCGCGCGAGATCTACGAGGCTCCAGCCGCAACCGTGCTCCATACCGCCCACAAAGCTCTGGAAGGTCTTACGTTGAGCCGCGAACAATTGCGCTTCAAAGAGATTATTGCCAACGAGTACGCACGCCTGATCTATGATGGTCAGTGGTACAGCGCTCTGCACCAGGATCTCGCCGCTTATGTCCAGAGTACGCAACGCTTCGTCAGCGGAGAAGTGCGCATCAAACTCGGACGCGGTAAATGTTCGATTGTCGGACGCAAGTCTGATAACTCGCTCTACAACCTCGGCCTCGCAACCTATGATAGTGGCGATCAGTTTGATCATAACGCCGCACTCGGCTTTATCAAACTCTGGGGTCTGCCCCTGAGCACCCAGGCCCAGGCACAATTGCTCCCATCGATTGGCTTTGAGGGGAATCTGCTGAAGCAGGCTGAGACGACGAAATAGGCTTCAAAAACGGGGTATCAGTTGATTGTTGATACCCCGTTCTCAACAACATTCCTATTAGTTATACCCATCATACGTTTATCTGAACGCATAATGGGTATAACTAATCTTAATAAACTCACACTTCGATACGTAAAGGATTTACTCATTTTTGATCAATACTACCCACGAAATTGAACGATTGCGCTGGCACATTGTCATAGCGCCCATCAAGCAAATCGCGAAAACTACTGATCGTCTCCTCGATGGTCAGGTATGTGCCGGGAAGATCGGTATATGCCTCTGCAACGACAAATGGTTGAGTGAAAAAAAGATCTATCCGCTCACCGCGTGCCTGCAGACGTTGATCTTCCTCAGAGAGTGTAGCGCTTCCCGCCTGCTCCCGCAATTCGTAATAACGCTGTAAAGTGTCACGCACGCGTTGAGCTACCTGCCGATGTTCCTTACTCACTGCATTGCTTTCCAGTACACGTGAGCGCGAGGTTACCGGGTCTATCGCTGGCCATAGGCTTTGTTTTGCTCGTGATCGGCTGAACCACCACTGCACATCAAGTGCGTTGAGCATTCTGCTGTCCATCGGCTGGTCGTTATCATTCATCGACACAAACAGGAGGCTGGTAATACCTCTCGACGCGGTAAATTGTTGCAAATCGGCTATATTCTCTTGTACCATAACATGACTATCAACAACCAGAAGAACCTCGTGTCCCGCACTATCAAAATGTGCTGCTACGGTCATCGCGGTACGCAGGAATTGCTGACGTACAGAGAACGCGTCGTTTGTCTGCTCGAAGATCATAACGATGCGTTCCTCAGCCTCGATGTCACGCGCCATCTCGCGCAGATTGCTGACATCATAGGTAGTCTCACTCATTCCAGCAATGACAATCACGGCTTGATGGTGAGTGATGAGCGTATGCATGTCATCTCTTCCACCACGACTGGCTGGCCCAGGCCAGGTCCTGCCATCATGCCAATGATACTCCCATAGGAGGCGGGAGCCATCAGATCAAGCACTTTGATTCCGGTTTCAAACACTCGTGTGGAAGTGGTGTCAGGCCTTGCATTGAGAGCATCCGGCACATACAGCGGTAAGTGCGGAGCAGAATCAAGGTTGCCTTTGTGATCAATCGGCTCTCCGTTGGCGTTGATGACGCATCCCAGGAGGGCACTGCCTACAGGTATCGAATTCATAGTCATGGTATTCTCCCTTCTTGATAAGAGCATAACTATCGTTTATTCTTTCTAGCAATAGCCCAGTCATAGGATGTGGTCTTGTAGCATCGCATGCATCGAGATCAGTCCCTCCGTGAGTGAGTAACAGATGCACAACCTCGACGTGGCCTTTGAGTGCTGCCCAATGTAATGGAGTGTGGGCATATCGGCTTCTACAATTTATATCTGCTCCATGCGTGAGGAGCAGGCGTACCATCTCGATATCGCCTTTCATAGCTGCCAGGTGCAGGGCCGTCAATCCGTTGAAAAGAGGTAACTCAGCATTTGCACCACACGCGAGTAAGACAGCAGCAGTTTCATGACAATGGTAGAGCACAGCTCCATGTAGAGGAGTTAAGCCATAGCTGGTACGCATATTGCTATTGGCACCATAATCGAAAAGCAATCGAACTAGACTTGCATGATTGTTCATTGCGGCCTCGTGTAGAGGACTGTAAAGCCTGGTGCAACCGACACCACCCTTTGATACCTCACTTCACCCCACTCCACCTTCATATTCAGGAGCATGGGACTCTGAGCAAGCAACTCCTTGACGGTGTCAATGTCGCCAAGCCTCGCCGCAATCAGCAAACGCACCTTTGCCGGAAACGTATCGAGAATTGATGGACGCTGTTTCTGCAAGACATCCCGCATGACATCAATCAGCTCATCTTTGAGGTGTTGACGAGCATCGTAGAGCCGCTTTTTGACTGTAGTAACGGGTACTTCCAGAAATGCCGCGATATCTTTGAGTGCGTAACCAGTGCCATAGAAGAGCATAACAACCTGACGCTCACGTTCGGACAGGTCGGAGACAGCGCGATATACCGTCTCGTTTACCTCGTTGATCTCGGCAATTTCGGTTGGGCCAGGAGTGTCCATTAACGCATCAGCAACCACTTCCAATATACTATTCCATTCTATCCTCCGGCGGCTCCATCTGGGGTTCCTCAAACTCCACATAAAATACCTCGCGCTCACCCTCTTTATTCCCTTGATAGCCATAGGAATAGGAATGATAGAGATCGGCCTGCGTAAAGTTGCGCAGGGCGTCGTTATAGCCACGGGGTTGATCCACATTACAGAGGTGCCCGGCTTCAGGAAGTGCCTGGACTCGGATATTATCTTGATTGGCGGCTGATAGAAACACCTCTTCACTCTTGCGGCTATTCTTGTCATTTTCGCCATTGAGCAGCAGGACCGGACCTCGATAAGCATGCAACATCGAACGAAAATCCTTACCTGCACATTCAAGCAATCCCTGACCTGCGCCTTTCCAGTAAATACCTGCCTGAGCTTGAGCTGAGACAAATTGATCGGAATAGAAGCGACGGAACAATCCTTCGGTAACCGTTGCCAATACGCGGTCGAGAATTGCCACATTATTTGCCAGCAGCGTTCCTCGCATCTTACGCAACGTTTCACTCATGCCTTGCGTATCCAGACTACACCCTGAGAGCACTATACCCGCTACGAGTTCTGGATGCTCATAAGCAAGAGCAAGCGCGACAAAACCACCCAGCGAAAGACCGATCACCAGAGCCTGTCCCTGCACTTCCTTCCTGATAATCTGAGCAACTTCCTCCACTGCCATCTTCAGGTTAAATGCATACCGGGCCAGCACACCATGTCCAGGGAGATCAAGCGCAATAATATGAAATGATCTGGACAGCTCATCGATCTGCGGCTGCCACATCTTACGGGTTAGAGCACCTGAGTGCAAAAAAACGAGTGGAAGGCCGTGAACTGGCCCATATACATCATACGCGGTCGCCAGCGCTTCAGAATAGAGAGATTGCTGATTGGACACGATATTGCTCCCAGTTTATAACATTTCTTACGTCCTCTTATTCTTACGAAAACCGACGGTTACGGTTATACAGAGAGGACGAAATGCTATAAAGGGAGCGTGAAATAAAAGGTTGAGCCTTGACCGGACGTGCTCTTTACACCGACCATGCCTCCATGCCCTTTAATGATCTGCTGCACAATAGGGAGACCGAGGCCCGTACCCTGAATATAACGTGTTTTCTCTGAATCAACACGATTGTATGCAGTAAATATCTTTTCCAATGCCTGAGCAGGAATGCCCATACCGGAATCCTGTACCGATACACGCACAAAATCCCCTTCTCTTCGGCTCGTTATCAGAATATCTCCCCCATCGGGCGAGTATTTTATAGCGTTGGAGAGCAGATTGGTCACCACCTGAGTCAGCTTGTCACTATCACCTATAACCTCTGGAAGGGGTTCTTCAAGGTTGTAATGAATGGAATGATGAAGGGTGTTGATACGCGTACGCTCAATCACTTCTATAAGCAATGTGTTAAGGTTTAAACGACCCATGTGGAATACCATTTTCCCGGACTTCATACGCTCCAGGTCCAACAGTTCGGTAATCATCCGACTTAGGCGTTGCGCATCAATGTTGATATCAGTGGCATAATCCTTCACATCCGTCGCATCGAAATCGCCATCACGCAATAATTCACTGAACCCTTGAATGCCTGTCAGAGTGGTACGAAATTCGTGACTCACGATGGAGATAAAGTCGCTCTGCACTTTATTGACCTGCTCTAAATGAGTATTGGTTTCTTGCAGTGCTGCCAGTAGACGCAGATGCTCAACCTCAAGGTGACGACGTTCAGTCACATCACGAAACACACAGACCGCACCAACGATACATCCTTCATTATCACGCATAGGTGCACCACTGGCATTTACCTGAATCTTCCTCCCATCTAACATACTCAACTGAATATCTACCGCATTATTGCCAGTTAACTCCTCACCATGTAGTATACGTACTAATGGCATTTGGTCATAGGTAATTTTTTTACCATGTTCATCCCTCATTGCATAAGTTTTAAGACGTTCATACACATCACTCTCATAACCGTTCAAATTTGGGTTTAGTAACTGGCGGGCAGCGATATTTGTCTGTACAACATTCCCTTTCTGATCATAGACAACCAGCCCATCGGCAATAGTCTCAAAGATCGCTTCTAGTTGACCAGCACGCGCCATCAAGTGCTCTCCCAGAAGTTGGCGCTCAGTAATATCGGTACAGATGCCGACCCACTCCCGCAATGTCCCATCTTCTTCAAAAATAGGCACTCCACGCACAAGGAAATAACGATAGACACCATCCGCACGCCGGATCCGATATTCTGTCTCATACATTGTCCCACTCATAATTGCCTGCCGCCCTACCTCCACAACACGAGCACGATCATCGGGATGAACAGCTTCTAACCATCCCCATCCTTTTATTGGGGCTTCACTCTGTCCCGTATAGGCACGCCAGAAAGGATTATCCTCCACCACTTTACCATCTGGAGCTACCGTCCACGTAATTTGAGCAATTGCCTGAGCTAGAGCAGCATAACGCTCCTCGCTTCTGCGAGATAGCGCCTCTAGCTCCTTTAGCCTGTTATATGCAGAAGCTTCAATATCATCCTCGTCCTTGCCCTTTATGGGCTGCGGGCGATGGACTACCATACTCTCTGACTTCTTTGGGAATCTTTGCTCCATGTTTCTGCCCTTTATACTAAATACGTCCCTCTTTTTAGTATAACCGTTCTCCAATACTTAGACATGTATAGGCAGACTATAACAATGATTGGTTCCTGCTTCACTCAGAACAATTTCACTTCTCTTGCGAAAAGCCAGTGCTCTTCTGCCCATGAGTAACTTCATCGGTTTCGGATTTTTTGAAATAGTTGCAGACAAGGTGCCACAATAGCATCCCTACGTTGTCATGCCATCTTTTAACAGCCCATCAGGCGCTGGAAGCGGTGTTGTCGTACTTTTTCCATAGGAAGGCAGAAGCGAAATATACTGGCCGTTCATCTCTTGAAAGAGCGGATCAAGGAGCGTTCCCGCTCCCCCCGTGGGAGACGAATGCAACGATTCGACTGTCGACCCTCACGTATAGCCTGCAGCAAGAGGTTTAGCTCACCTTTCGCACGCTGCAATTCATATTCTGCCTGCCTACCTCTCTGAAGGTGTGGCAATATAGACAAAAATTCCTGTTCAATCTGGCGCAGGCGTTGCAGCCGATTCAACAGATTATTCAAAGCAATAGCCAGAGGCTGAAGGGCTGCAACTTCCTGCACGGGCACCCGTGCAGTGAAATTTCCATTGGCAACCTGCACATGTGTACACATTATCTGCCCAATACTACTATCCAACATATGCTTCTGCAATGCAACGCTATGCTCTTGCTCGGCAATCGCTTGCTGGCGCGTAGCAATCTCCTCAGCCAGGTCAGCACGCTCATTAGCTTGATTAGCACTGGAGACCCAGAGCCAGACAACGCCAGAGATGACAACATGCAAGACCACAAGCCACATGATAACTACATATACCTTCGTTTGCATAACATGCGCAAGCTCAGTCGTCTCTGGTATCATCATAAAAGTCGTTACAATAAAAAGACTGTTGACTAGCGTCGCCAGAAAAATGCAGCTTCCTGGTAATAGGGAAGCAATAAAGAGTTCAGCAATAATCAGCCCATTAAATAACAACAATGAATCGATAGTTAGGCCCGCTGGATTTGTCAGAATAGCGGTATAGAACACTCCTGAAAGACCACATGCCACGAGTCCGCCTGCAATGTGAAATCTTCCACAACGATTGAAGAGAATAGCAACCAGAACCACAGAGAGTAATAGACAAACGAACAAAAGAACCATTCTATCGCCAGCCAGAAGAGCTGCCGGTAAAACAAGCGTTACAAGCAGCAATAATAAGAAGAACATAAGTATACTGGCAACACGCGTACGCCTCATCACTTCACGCTGACCAGCAGTAGCACGCTTCGCATATCTATGCGGCGTTGTCAAACGATACCACACATGAACAGGCCCCGACCTCACAACCTCCTCCTGCACCTTACTCTGTACCCATTCACCAGATAGCCGCTCCCCTTGCACAGGAGATGTCTCATAAACTCTTCCAGCCATAACACAACACACTCCTTACTACTTCCACCTTCCGCCCGATCTTCTTGTGCGAAAGATATGGACTCAATGAACCCTCAAAAAGAAAAATACATACAATCGTTCCAGATCCATAACTATCCTCCATTATAGCAAATTAATATAAATTATAAAAATACAAGCATATTGATTTAAAAATCTTATTATCTTCTATAATGAGAGCATTAAAAAAACATCTCCTTTTTGAAAGGAGATGTTTTTCGCTCGCCAACCATAACCAACGAGAACTATGTCGCTTTAAAATCAGCATAGACCGCCAGATGATCACTGGCCTCATACACCTGGATGCCAGGTACAGAACTAAGCACATCACTACTGGCAAGACGTGCAGCCAATTCGAGGACTCGCAAAGATAAAGTCGATACGCCCAGAGGGTACGATAGCCGGGCAGGTAAAACCAGCTGCCTCAGGATTCGTCGCACGGAAACAATCAACATAACCAGCCTGCAAGAAAAGATCGATACCACCCTGCATGTAGCGAGGAGCCACTTTATCAACAATAAAACTACCAGCTTTGTTGTTTGCAATAATGCCCACAGCCTGCCGCACCAGCTTACGCCTCAATTTCTTCCAGGACCGCGCCTTCCCTGGTTTTAGCTTTTTTGGCTGTTTATGTACAGTGGAACGCAACAATCTGACTGGCCTCTAACGCATCACCAGGGGCTAACGAATTGAAATCTCCCATAATCAGGTGTGGCTGTCCCTGGTAAGCGGCCAGAATGCGCAATATTTCCTGCACTTCAGCACGCCGGATATGATTACTCTTCGGCCCTTTTTGAAACTCCGAGCGCTGATGAATGACAAAAACTGTTAGAGGGGAACCATTTCCGTCCTCAACCTGGACCTCCAGCAGATACTTCCGGTCGAAAACAGGATGAGTATGCACGTGTGTGGAGAGAATAGGCAAACGACTCAGAACTGCAAGATTCCAGTCCCTCGCCCCCTTACCATAGCCTGTGACGCGAAACTGCATTCCCAGACGAGATGCCAGTTCCTCAACCACCTTTGGATCGGTCGCCTCGGCCAATCCAACCACGTCGGGATCCGCTGAACGGATCACTGTGGTTAACTGGTCAACACGACGCGTCCCACCAACCAGAATGTTATACGAGAGAATGCGCGTCATCTACTATCCTACTTTACCAAAAGAACAGGACGTTTCCTCAATGGGGATCGGCCAGGAGGAAACACCATACTAGCGTGTAAAACGTGCTACCAGTCTTTCGGCATAATCACCGAAGAATGGCAATTTCGTCTTCGCACCACGATACGCCTGGAAGCACAGGAAGAGCCAGACCAGCCCCGCACCTAAAAGCAATACAAGGCTCACAGCACTAAGGATGAAGCCAAACACCCAACCGATCAACGGTATCAGTGTCAGGAACCCCAGAATATGAAGTACTTCAAACACAATGCTCACACTTCCAAAAAAGAGGACCGATTGTGCTGCATTGAAGCGCACAAAGCGATTCTTCCTCTCTGCAAAGAGGAAAAACAGGCCCCCAATCCATATCAGTGCATTACTCAATAAAGCAGCAATTCTGGGATTCATACTCATACTAGAGGGGCCGGAAGGATCGGAAGAGCTGCTGGTATTATAGGCGCTACGCGGCGGCTGATAGGTCTGCTGGTATGCCTGCTGCTGCTGGCCCGTACCATATGCTGGTAGGTCTGCTGCTGGCCCGTACCATACTGCTGACCTGTCCCATATCCTCCTGTCGGCTGTGGATTACCTTGTTGACCATACAATTGATTGTTATATGGATCATCGGGAGTTGGTTGGGCCGGCTGAGCCGGTTGCTGCGGGGCATAGCCACTATACGCCCCATAGGGATCGTTTGGATCAGGCTTCTGACCCTGATTAGGATTTATGCTCATGAAAAGAGGTTCCTCACTCTCTTAGAAGACAACTAACATATGCTTTCGTAATTACTACGCTATGGATAGGGAAAAGTTGGAACGCTTCCCATATGCTATACTCATATAACTCATAGAACAAAAAAGGGGTTCAATTTCTGCCCAATGAAGGGTTCAAAAGCAGGAGATATTGAGTATGAGCATTCATGAAGAAACTATTGCTATTCGTGCGGGTGAGGCGTTCGACTTCTCACTGGTCGAACGCTATCTGCGCATCCATATTCCTCAATGCCGGGAAGCGAGTGGAACGCTGCAGGTGCGCCAATTTCCCGCCGGAGCCTCAAATCTGACCTACCTGCTACAATTAGGAGATTGGGAAGGCGTGCTACGCCGTCCACCATTTGGACCAGTACCACCAAAAGCGCACGATATGCAACGTGAGGCCAGCCTGCTAGAGCATATTTCCCCCCTCTTTCCTCTGGCTCCTCGACCATATGTTTTCTGCGACGACCTCTCAATTATGGGCGTGCCTTTTTATATTATGGAACGGCGCAAAGGATTTGTTTTAAATAACAGGTTTCCCAAAAATATCTCGCCCACTCCTGAACTGTGTCGTCAGATCTCGCTAACCGTCGTTGAGACGCTGGTACAGATTCACGCCATCGATTGGCAGAACAGTGGTCTGAAAGCATTTGGACATCCCGATGGTTTCCTTGGACGCCAGGTCAAAGGCTGGATCGAGCGCTATTTCCGTGCACAGACCGATGCCATTCCCCAGGTTGAGCCGCTCACCCGCTGGCTGGCTGAACACGTTCCAACCAGTCCTGCTGCGACCCTCATTCATAATGATTTCAAGCTGAACAATATGCTGCTGGCTACAGACGATCTTTCAAAACCCGTTGCGGTATTGGACTGGGAGATGACAACGATTGGAGATCCTCTCTTCGATCTGGCCGTTTCGCTCTCATACTGGGTGACTGCCGACGACCCTGAAACGCTACGGAACATTCTCCCTTCGGTCACACCTCTGCCCGGCTTTATCAATCGGCAAGAATTCATGGAACTCTACGCACAGAAAAGTGGGCGTGATCTCTCCTCCATGAACTTCTATATGACCTTCGCCTATTTCAAATTAGCGGTGATCGTCCAACAAATCTACGCGCGTTGGCACCATGGGCAAACACAGGACGAGCGCTTCGCAACGTTCGGCGCACACGTACGTTCGCTGATTATGTATGCGGCAGAACTGGTGGGATAGGGTATTAATCTTCGGGATAAAGGTTAGGATAGCGAACAAACGTATAGAGGGTCTTTGGAGTGATCTGTAAAAAGATGCCTTCGTCCCACTCACCAATATTCTGCCCACTCGTTTCTTGCAAGAATGCTCCTACATCGAAGAATGTAGGATTGTCAGGCGGGATAATGGTCGCATTCCCATGCACAATGACGGCAAGATCGTTCTCCTGATAACAGGTAAAACTGATCATCGGGCGTTCCATAATATGCTTCGTACGCATCGCAGTCAATACAGTCGGAACATAAAAACGTCTGTGAAATAGCACAGCACCAATAGGAGCTACGCGCGGCTCAGAGCTTTTGGTGACCGTCGCTAAAGCAATTGTTTGCGATCCCCGCCAGAAGTGAATTAACTGACGTGCAGACAATGAATGAGAAGGCATTTGAAACGATTGATACAAAAATGTACCTGCATGCTCAATACTAAGATCTAGTAATACCTGAAGAGATTCAAGTTCCTCATTCGTTTCATACATACGATCTTTCCTCTTACTCTAACCAGAAACGCCTGACGCTCTCGGCAAGCAAGCCTCCCTGTTCGCGGCCAGCCCTGGCTGAAACAGCACGCCGACTGGAGTCGAGCGCGTTCGGCCCCCTGGCTGCCGCTGATGCTTCGTCGGGCGTAACCACCAGGGTCCGAGAGCCAGTCCGTTCGAGTTCAGCCAGTTCGTCTGCGAAGGTCATGACTATCGTTTCCTCAACATGCACCTTACCCTTACGCGCTTTGAGCCTTTTCATACATTGCATACCAGGTATCATCATAATAGGGTGAGAACATGCGTCCCGGCTGTGCATAACTGATGAAATCATTATGACCATCGAGATACCACTTCCCATTGATCTGAATGAACCAGGGACCACCACTGGAGCCGCCATTCATCTTGCAAGGAATGGAGATCACCATACCACCACCATGCTGCGCACCCTTGCCCATCTCATTTTCGCACGATTGCTTCGTCTGACCATCAAAAGGAGGCGCGGCAGGATAGCCATAAGCAGAGTAAGACCGATCGATCGACTGATTATATGCCCATCCAGCACCACCAACTACATTGGTCAATGTCCCCTCGTTATTAGGAGACACAATCGCCATGCCCATATCATGATGATAGTCATTTGGCGCGGCATCGATCCAATCGGCAGGTGCCTCCAGATCGTGCGCGGCCCAACACCCATACTGTGAAGTGCCATTATTGTACAATGGGCAGAAGATCACATTATGCACCCAGCCACCGTTCCAATAGAGACAGTGCCCAGCGGTGTCAACCACGCTCTGGTTCGCACTCACAACGGCTGTACCCGAACAGACCATATTCTGACCAGATGCGTTTGTCATAAAGACTTTCCCAACCGTCGAGGAGAGAGGATAGGCAGCATCCCCATTTTGTGGTGGCTGCCCCTGCTGCTGGGCCGCTTTACCTGCGCTCTGATCATTGCTCTCCTGAGTAAGAGTACCAGCATTGCCTATCTGCTGATCCGCATCAGTAGCAGCCTGCATACTTGCTACGGTCCAATAGGTCCCAAAAGCGTTGGAACTCGTATCGGCTGAGTGATCAATAATCGTAGTCGAAGGCGACCATAACGCAGGATACAGAAAATGCGACAGTCCAAACAGGTAAGCTATATACACACTGGCAAGCACACAAAGAAAGATCTTGACAGCCAGGGAGGTCCGAGTGGGTCGTGGCATTATATTCCTCTCCTTTGATCAAGAATGCTGTTTACGAGACTTGTGTGAGTGCTTTTTATTATGCTTGAGCGTCTTCACATGCGGTAACTCGACAAGTTTCGCTTCGTGCATTTTGTCTACCGTCCAATACTTGATGGTTTCATCAGGCGAGGTATTAAGCGAATGTTTCACGATTGTGGGCGTAGGAGCTGGTTTCGCAAAACGTCTCCATGCAATCAGGTACACACCGATAAGCAGGCCAAGAAGGCCAATAGCAGGTAGAGTTAGCTGGATGAGTCTCTGTTTTTGTGACATCATACCTCTCTCTTTCATACAATATAATGCTGACAGACTGGGTGTGCAGGGTGTCATAGATGCCGTTTTCGTCTCTGTACTTCCCAAAATCATAAACGCATTTCCACTTAGATAAGTATATCAACATTTGTTCATTTTAGGAAGAGTGCAAAATCAGCATCTTTTTTACATTCCGCCGCGAAAGTGACCCTGTCGTATCATCCTTGTGACAAATCTTGGCGGCATGGATGGTTGCTCATCGATCTGTTCCGGCTCCGACATCGCAATAGCGCTGACCATCTGTTCGCGTAGCACAGTGACCTGACCAAGCATCACCTCGTCCATTGATCCATGCTGTGAACTGGAGATCCAGCGCATCATAGAAGAGAGGAAGAGTTCCTTCAAGTACGCGAACGAAAAATCCTCTGTCTGCTCACTTACTTTCTCCACACCTTCATCCGAGAGACGCAAGGCAGGTTTGAGCGTATCATTCCAGAGCTTGATATAAGAACGACGTTCGGACAACTCCGGCAGATCAAAGGGATATTTGCGATCAAAGCGGCTGGGACGATCGAGAATAGCGGGATCAAGGCGCTCAGGATGGTTGGTTGTTGCCAGGGCAACGATACCAATATTCGCAGCAAAGCCATCCAGTTCATTCAAAAAGAAGGAACGGTTCTGCGCTGTAACCAGCGAATCAAGATCCTCCAGCACCAGGACACATGGGGCAGTTCTACGTGCACGGTCAAACACCTCACGGATACACATCTCATCCGGGCCACCGTGAGGCGTACGAAAGCTTTTCACATAGAGACAGGGCTGCTTGATCGAGTTGATGAGCGCTTTTACGGCGTGCGTCTTGCCATTGCCGGGAGGTCCGACGAACAAGATACCCCGCTTCCAGGGGACACCGCATTCTTCATAGGTTTCCCGGGCAGCAAAAAATTGCGTGATATCGTCGCGAATGTCCTGCTTCAAACTTCCTTTTAAGATCAAATTATCAAAGGTGGCGTTTTTGATATCGCGAAAGAGATGCTCGTCCTTGTACCAGTGACCATTATCGAAGACTAGCACTTCACCTCGTATCTCGGTACTCCACTTGCTTACAGATGCTAGAAAGCTGCGTGCGATGTCTTGATTGTCTGCCAGAATCCAGTGATGATACATATTAAACTGTCCATCATTACAGAGCAACACCAACACATCCAACTCAAAGCCTTGCCATTGTACTTCGAGCCATGCCTTTTTAAACATATCCGCGGTGTCTGTTTCTGAAGCTGATGGCTGAGTCATAGAAAGTCCATTAATGATCGCATTTGGATGTATGCCCATATACTGCCACTGCATCATTTCCGGTTCTCGCCCCCTCCAATGGGTTGTCGTCTGGTTATATGTGAACGTTCTACCGGTCAATGTACAATGCCCGGCAGCGGCATAACCCTGTAGATCAAAGTTGCCGATATCACCCTCAATTAACCCTTTGTCGGGAAAAAGCTCTGCCAGTTGTTTACTAAGATGGTACTCAATAGCCGTCTGAGGAAGAAGGAGTATCTCACTGATTAAGCGCTCTTTATCCATAATCTCTCCCGATCTTATTGCATCATGTACACGTCATTCCTATTAAAAATACGAAGCACTCAGCAAAAAGTTGTCTGTTTCTGAAGAAAGAGAATTTTACATTTTTTTTACAGTTTCGAGAGTTTTTGTTTGTTTTTAGATGTTACATTTAGACGTGGCAAGCCCTACCTTCTTTGCCATGCCTAAAGACTTCTGGCAAAGAGCACAATCATCGTACAATAGAAAAAAAGGAGCATATCTATGGCTGAAGATACAGCGATAGCTCTACCAACTCAGCCTGAGTATGTTGCTGAACGGGAGGCATCCTTCCTATCTCCCTTATGGCAACGCCTGTTGTTGGGCATCGTAATACTCATCTCTTTATTCATGAATTTCTTCCAGTTGGGACAAAATGGCTTCGGGAATCTCTTCTACGCCAGTGGCGTGAGAAGCATGCTGGATAGCTGGCATAATTTCTTCTTTGTCTCCTATGATCCCGGTGGCTTTGTGACTATCGATAAACCGGCTCTCGGCTTCTGGCTACAGACTATCAGCGCGAAGCTATTTGGTTTCACACCTTTTAGCATCTTTCTTCCTCAGGCGCTCTCGGGAGTATGCGCAGTACTGCTGCTCTACTTCCTGGTCAAACGCCATTTTGGAGTAGTAGCAGGTCTACTGGCGGCACTGGCTCTGGCAATCAGCCCGATTAGCGTGGTCACGAACCGCAACAATACGATAGATAGCACATTGGCCCTGGCCCTCTTGTTGGGAGCGTGGGCTGTATTGAGGGCAGCGGAGACGGGAAAGCTGCGCTGGCTGCTGTTGAGTGCTGCATTTGTCGGCATCGGCTTCAACATTAAAATGGCCGAGGCGTATCTGGTAATCCCGGCCTTTGGTGTGCTTTATCTGCTGGCAGCTCCAGGGAAAGTGTGGACGCGCATCTGGCACCTGGCTCTGGCACTATTGGTATTGCTCGCAGTCTCGGCAGTATGGATAGTAACGGTCGATCTGACACCTGCGACACAGCGACCTTACGTTGGCTCAACACAGGATAACTCAGAGATCAGCCTGGCAACTGGCTATAATGGCCTCAACCGTATCCTTGGGCGCGGCTTTGGCGGTGGTCGAGGAGGAAATATACAACGACCTGCAACCGGTACAACAACTTCAAGCACACTCTACTGGCAACGGATCTACGCCGACTGCGGGAAATGGCACAACTCCATTCCCCGGAGGTGGAAACGGTGGAGCGAACGGACGTGGGGCGTGGTGGCTTTGGTGGGGGTGGACAAGGTCCATTGCGACTCTTTCAAACCTCTTTGGGAAGCCAGATAGGCTGGTTGCTTCCTCTAGCTATTGCTGGACTGCTTGCCCTCGCGTGGCAACGCCGCTGGTATCCTCAAGAAGATCGCCAACAAAAATCACTTCTGCTGTGGGGCATGTGGTTACTCACTATGGGCATCTACTTTAGTGTGGAAAATATCGCCCATCAGTACTACCTGACAGAGATGGCCCCAGGTGTGGCCGCTCTTTTCGGCATTGGCATCGTAGTTATGTGGCAGGACTACCGACGACCGGGCTGGCGTGGCTGGCTCCTCCCCATCGCGTTGCTTGCTACAGCCGCCGTACAACTCCCAATCCTCAGTAGCTATCCAGCATGGGGACAGTGGATGATTCCTCTCATAGGTATCCTATGCGTCATTGCTGCCGTGGTTCTCCTGCTTGCTCGTCTGCTCCCACGTATGCGCATCGATGAGCGCAAAACACGCTACCTTATACCCGCTCTATGTGTAGGAGTACTGGCGTTGCTGATCGCACCTGCAACATGGTCGACGATATCCGTTATACAAAATACCGAGTCGTCATCGCCAACGGCTGGACCGAGCGGTGGAGCATATCAGGGGTTTGGTGGAGCAGCAGGGGCAACTGCTGCCGCGTTTGCTGGCAGTGCCAATGAAGATCCCATGTTAATAAAGTACCTGGAGACAAACCAGGGGAACGCGAAATTCCTTGTCGCCACCGCCAGTTCGATGACCGCTGACGGCATCATTCTGGCAACAAACAGGCCTGTCATGGCGATGGGTGGCTTCAGTGGTAGCGATCCTATTCTCACCACCAGCAAGCTAGCACAACTGGTCTCGAACGGTACGGTACGCTTCTTCCTGACAGGTTCAGGACGAGGAGGCTTTAATATCAATGATCTACCTGCGCAATATAGAAATATTGCCAGAGACTTTGCAGGTAGGGGTGGTGGCAGGTGGCTTCGGTGCTCAGAGCACTCTTTCAACCTGGGTGACGCAACACTGTAAACAGGTTCCCAAGAACTTCTGGTCAACATTGCAATCTAGCTCTAGTTCCAGTCAGAACAGCGCGAACCAGTTGTACGACTGCTCGGCAGCACATTAACAAGGGACACAATTGACAATATAGGGTTGCGTTTCCGACTCGGAATCATCGTTGATTCTCCTGAAAATCGAAAACGCAGCACCTACATTGATCTGCGCCGTATATCTGCGACAGGAGCTTCCCTAATTGTAGCTTCCATTGAGTTACCAGCGGTCACACTGGATTGTTTTGCTGAGGAGAGTGATGTTTCAATCTTCTGAATTGAAGAATCGCTACAGACTGTTGAGGGCTGATTGTTCGTAATCGCACAGGTAGCGGCTGTCAGATAATTTGCCGTTCCCAGAATACTCTTTGAGAGCTGATTTTGACCAGAGAGTTGAGCTGCAATATCCTGCTGAGTAAGTGGGGTAGAATTCTGATCCGAAGGATTGCTTCGCAGCACAGCGGGATCATAACTCGGAAGTGTAAGTATATAACCATCACCAATGTCCATGAAAGGGTATCCAGAAACATTATAGTGAGTGAGAATTTGTTGTTCATCCGCATTTGGAGATTGTAGAACATTATGTTGCTCGTCTTCATTCTCCAGAGGCACAAAATCAATATAAGAACTGCTGTAAGTGCTCTGATAAAAAGTGAAGGTTGAAGTACTGGGATAGGTGTCGGTACTTGAAGAAGTAGTTTCTCTTAAGGTTTTGAATGTCCCGAAACGGCTCATCGCAACCACAATACTCCAACGTTCAGCGGCACAGTACGGACAGAACTCCGCACCATAGTAAAACACTTCTGGCTTCCCAGTGGGACCCTTTAGAATCGAAGAAGATTTTTGTATCTTTGAAAATGGGTTGGCTACTCCACCGGTTCCAACCGCAGAAAGCAGTCCTAAATCAACATTCGTCACTTCTTTGAACGTGGTAGCATCAGTAGTGTTACCCGTCGATTTACCACTCCCCGTTGAACCTGGCTGATTTGAGAGGTAGATAAAGAAACCGACAATAACAGCAATCAAAATAACAGCACCCCCCAGGAGTAGCCATGGAGAACGCCTCGAAGTGACACGCCTGCGTCGATTTCGCTGGCTCTGCGGACTATTGGTACGATTTTGTCTTGCCTCTTGTCGCTGTTGAGAGTGTTTCCCTGCAGTCGATGAACTTGTCCGTCGTTTATTTGCCATTTGCTCTAGCTTTCCTTCTTGCACAATTTTATATTTAAGAGCTTATCC
The DNA here is from genome assembly GCA_963731415.1 of uncultured Chloroflexia bacterium. Classification (GTDB taxonomy): domain Bacteria; phylum Chloroflexota; class Ktedonobacteria; order Ktedonobacterales; family Ktedonobacteraceae; genus JACDAE01. The sequence continues at coordinate 15,396 of CAVSVN010000001.1, read as the reverse complement.
GAAAACCTATCTGAAGTTACTTGAATGCAGAACCAAACCTGGATTTTCGGATAAGCACTAAGGTATGGTTCAAACTAATGTGACAGTTTTAAACAATCGGTAGCACCACATTAAGATATTGTTGGCGAATTGCTATTTCATCCTCAGAGTGACGCTATTTACCTCCCCACAATGAGCATAATTTTGATTTCGCCAACAATATCTTAATGTGGTGCTACCAGGCGTGCCTCTACATCAAGAAATAGGACCCAATAACAACTCATAGAGCTTACGTTGCCTCTCCATCCCTAGATGATAACATTTGCCACGCTCATCATCGGGCTGCGTAGGCTCATCTAGATTTGGTGAGACGAGAGCAATATCGGGAATAACGCCCATCGCTTCCAGAGCAAGCAGAGCCGCACCACGCGCCGATGCTTCTTGATCACGCGAGGGATAGAGCGGCGTAGAGAGTGTATCGGCCAGAATGCTTTTCAGCAGTGCCGAGCCAAGGAGTGCACCTCCACTACCAATAACTTTGGGCTTACCACGCTCTACACCAAGCGCCTCACAGATCTGTTCATAAACCATCGCCAATTGATAAGCCAGCGCCTCCATACCTGCTCGCAACAGTTCAGCTGGAGACGTATGGCGACCGATGCCAGCAATAGTCATACGTGCCTCGCCATGCCAACCAAGACTACGCTCACCGGAGATGAAGGGGAGAATCGTGAGGCCATGCGAATCCGGTTCTATAGCGGCAGCCAATGGCTCGGCATCTTTAAAAGCAGGCAGTTTGAGAACAGTATCCAACCAGGTGAGCATATTGCCGCCCTCGCTGAGTGCGCCCCCAAGTACAGCTCGTTTCGCATCAATCAGATAGAGCCAGAGACCAAGTGGCGGCACCGTCCGCTCCGGTGGAATGACCACACGAAGAGCACTGGAAGTCCCAATAGTAAGCGACCAGTTATCGCTTGAAGCACAGCCGGAACCGATACAGGCCGACGCACCATCACCAATGGCAGGAAACCATGGAACATTGCACAAACCAGGCCAACGATCGGCATATTCGGATGTCAGACCCTTTATGCTATCCTTGAGATCACCCAGCTCTGGCATCTGATCCGGGCGCACATTCAATACATGCAGCAACTCATCATCCCACCTGCGTTCACGAGTAACGAGCAGGCCAGTACCAGATGCCATTGACAGGCTACAGACTGAATGTCCCAGAAACTTTTGATGCAAGTACTCTCCGAAAGAGAGCCACTTTGCCGCACGCTTGAACATTTCAGGTTGTTGCTCCGCCAGCCAGAGCAGCTTAGCGGGCCAGTAGCTGGCATGGAAACGAGCACCATTGCGATCATGAATAGTCTTCTCATCGAGTTTCGCACGCAATCCAGCAACTGCCCCATAAGGACGTGTATCCTCCCAGGTAATCACAGGCGTAAGAGGATGACCCGACTCATCGATGCCTAGCAGACTGTGCCAGAACGTATCGATTGCGACAGCGGCGATCTGTTGAGCGAAAGAACCCGCCTGCTTCAACGCCTCATCGATTGTTTCGGCAACGACCGCCAGGAGCATATCCGCATCGACCGAGACCTCCCCCTGATCGGAAGTTGTGAGCTGATAGGTGCGCTGCGATTGGACATGAGAGACCGTTGCTCCTGTTGCATCGAACAGTAATGTGCGCGTCGACGAAGTTCCAACATCGAGTCCCAACACGAATGGAGACTTATAGTCCGTTTTCTGATCCACCGTGTTCTGCATCATACGTGCCCCCTATACAAAATATTTATGCTAATTTGACCTCCGTACGGGCCGCATTCATGCCGCCCACCGTACGGGCCTGATTTATCGCGCCCTCCAACAAAATCCCTATCCATATTACGACATTTTGAAAAGGAACGATGAATGATGGATATTACAGATCAGGTAGTTGCCATTCGATTGCGGGTTTGCCAGTCTCGCGTAATGCATTATTAATCGCCGAGAAAGGTCTGCTGCCGAAAAAGCCGTTATGGGCGGAGAGTGGTGATGGGTGAGCGGACTGCACAATTTTGTGGCGTGTGGTATCGATCAGGCTACGTTTCTTCTGTGCGTAGCCGCCCCAGAGTACGAAGACAACGGGATCTTCTTTCGCGTTGAGCCTACGAATAACTGCATCGGTAAAGATCTCCCAGCCATGATTTTTGTGCGAGTTGGCGGAATGAGCACGTACCGTCAGCACAGCATTGAGCATCAGTATTCCCTGTTGCGCCCAGGGGACGAGGTAGCCATTATTGGGAATGCGAAAATCAACATCATTGTGTAGCTCTTTAAAGATATTGACCAGCGAAGGCGGCGGCTTGATACCTGGCCGTACAGAGAAGCAGAGTCCATGTGCCTGATTATTGTCGTGATAGGGGTCCTGGCCTAATAAGAGGACGTTTGCGTGTTCGTAAGGTGTCAGATTCAGAGCGGAGAAAACGTCCTGTTCGGGCGGGAAAACTGTATAGTTCTGACGTTCCTCGTCCACAAATTGTCGTAGTTTCTGGAAATAGGGCTGTCTCAAATTCTTCTTCGAGTAATGCATGCCAGCTTGCGGGGATATTTATCTGCATAAAGTCTCCTTTAATCATGGGATTTTATAATTACGACAAATTCTGCTCAATCGTATCATAGAGAAAAGCCTTCGACAATATATTCTCGCATTGGATAGATAAAGCGGTCAGGTTTTTCATTCTTGCTCAAATTTCAGCGAACCCTCTCGTCCACTTCAATCGTGATACAATGGAACATATTTAAATTCTTGCTCGGAGTCATATTCTGGTAACAAAACATTATCTATTTCAAACAGAACAGCATCCTGCACAAGATGCCATCATACTACAAGCGGAGGGCTATACACATGATAGAGGAGAGCACCAACAAATCTGAAAGCACAAATCACCTGCTTCGCGTCGAAGCTGGCGCGGTTATCCTGGATGGAGTACTCAATATTCCAACTGGACGCCCACGGACTGGTAATTCTACCTCGTAGCTTCGAGAGCGATGCGTTTCATTCTTCCCTGACAACTACTGCCCTGACCTTTAATCAACAGCAACTGGCAACACTACAGGTAGAGATGTTTACACCTGAAGAGAAGGAATTAGAGACACTTACAGGCTATTTTGGGCAGAACACCGATATTATGCAGCAGCGCTTCATCGGTATGGCCGACTGGTTACTAGAGTATCAGGAAACCAAAAACTTCTCTATCGGCTATTTTGGTATAGGAACCACTGGAGTTGCCGCGCTAATCGCCGCCGCCGAGCGGCCAGACAATGTACGTGCCGTCGTCTCAGGAGGTGGGAACGTCGAACTGGTTACACACTCATCTCGGAGATATTGTTGCTCCGGTGCTCCTCATCGCTGCCGAAAATGACATAGAGAACGTGAAAGCTAATCAGCAACTACTGACAGGATTGAAGGGACAGAAAGAATTTCAAACCGTTGCAGGCGTACAAACACTCTTCACAGATCAACAAGACATCGACGAAGTGATACGCCTGGCAGGAACATGGTTCACACGCTGGCTGGTCACTATCGTTTAAGCTCAAAAATATACTCTGCATCCTTCCTCAACAATAGGATCGTCGCGAACGATCCTCATTTTCGTCTCTGTCCGCAGAGACATGGTGTTTTCAGGGAAAAACGTTCGAGAACAGGGTAGGGCCTCACCTTGCATGCGTCCCTACCCTGTTCTCCTGCAAGAGACTTCAAAAATAGCCTTCATCTTATGAAACATATACTAACCTAAAAGTATATTACTCGTCTCGTGCGATCATTACCTCAGTCGATTTTATAATAGTGACTACCTCATCACCCTCTTTAAGCTCTAGTGACTCGGCTGAACTGCGCGTAATCGCCGACACAATCTGCTGCCCATCCGGCAATTCAACGATGACTTCAGCCATGATCGAACCCAGTTTTACTGATTTTACTTTGCTTTTTAGCTGGTTGCGTGCACTCAATTTCATATAAAGTACCTCCATTTCATCTCAATTGCATAATGCAACAATAAATTTGCATCTCATTTTAATTATATGCTTGAGGTGCTAATTCCTGGTGGATGACACGGAAGCATTAAGGAGCCAGGACGGGTACCTCTTGCGGTTGCTGCTCATGTTGGTCAGGCAGTAGCATTGAGAGTGCCTGGACCACTCTGGATCAAACTGGGTTCCTGCACAGCGCCATAATTCCTTCAACGCCTCCTCTGAAGTACGACTTGTTTGATAGGGATGATCTCTCATCATCGCATCATAGGCTTCCGCTACCGCAATGATACGTGCTGCAAGCGGAATATCCTCTCGTGCCAGTTGATCGGGATACCCCTTACCATCCCAGTGCTCCTGATGATGGCGTACCGCTGGCACCAGGTCATGTAGGAAAGGACTGGCCTCTAGAATCTGCGCCCCCAGCTCAGCATGCTCTCTAGAAGCGCTCGCTCATGAGTAGTGAGACGACCAGCTTTCTGCAAAAGCATATCTGGAATAGCGACTTTGCCAATATCGTGTAATAAAGCGGCCATACCAATTCTGGACACCTGGAATTGTTCCAGCCCCATTGCCTGTGCTATGGAGGTCGCCAGGTCACTCACCGCATAGGCATGCTGACTCATCCCATGATCACGCCGTTCCAACAAGTTCATCAGCGAACAAATTATCTTTACGGTATAGTTCTCGCGGATGCGCTCTGGCGTGATTCCCTCACGCGCCTCTGCCTCGCGTGCTCTTCTTTCTGCAAGATCGCCATCAGTTCCACATCAGCGCTCATACGCACCGCTTCCATAGCCGTACGTACCTGGTTGCGTCCCAGCCGCTTCGCCATATACATCGCCTGATCGGCCTGCTGCAACAACTCCTGCTCCTCATACCCATCCATCGGATACGTTGCCACCCCCACGCTCACTGTTGTACTCAGACAACTTGCATCCTCTTTTAGAACCATTGGTTCATTGGCAATTATCGCACGCACACGTTCCGCAACCACCCTGGCTTCTTCGGCATCTGCTTCAGGCAGCAGAAGCACAAATTCTTCGCCTCCAAAGCGCCCCAGCGTATCTCCACCACGCAAAATACTCCTAGCTCGCTCACTGATCTGACACAAAACCGCATCGCCAGCTCCATGTCCATAAGTATCGTTGACGTGTTTGAAGCGATCGGCATCAAAGAAGAGTAGTGAGAATGGACGATTATAGCGTCGAGCACGGTCCAGTTCCTTCTCTAACTGCTCCACAACTGCACGATGATTAGGAAGACCAGTCAAACCATCCGTTAAAGCCTGCTTCTGAATCAGTTTATGAGCAGCCTCAAGATCAGAATGAACCTTCTCCAAGCGCGTATATGCATCTGTAAGGGAATGATGAGCTTGCTCCAATTCAGTCGCACGGTCAGCCTGAGTAACCGCTTCTCGCGTTATTTTCGCATTTATTGCACCAATTATAGCGCTGACATAAATCAAAATGAAGGAAAAGATCAGCATATTCTGAAGTTCTTGGGAGAGAGCATTTGCACGATCTGATTATGGCGCACAACGAGGAGATACCAAAATAATCAATATATTCTCACCTATCGCCATAAGAAAAACCATACGGGCAGGCAAAAACATGCCAGCACCCGCCAGAAGCAAAACACATGGGGGAAAATGTCCACAATATATAATGTGGATCGGATAGAGAGATAATATGCGCTGTTATAAGAGCATTGAATACTTTCACTGGCAAAAAATACCAGGGCTGCATATGCTGCGTTCCCACGTCGATTGAACCAGAGCGCAGAGCAGGAGGAAGCAATCTTCTATAGCACAAAAAAGCATTTGTGGGAAAGCTGCGCTAAAAAAATATATTACTGTTACTATTATATCAATTATCAAGGAAAGCAACATTATAGCACTTAAAAGCTTCCTTTGCGCATATTTTCTCTTCAGCCAGCGTTGTCGGAGGTGTATGTACAGGTACCATAGTGGCAAACCACCAGGCACTCCAGACTTGAAAGAAATGCTTCATTGCCTACCTCTAGAAAAAACTTGCAATTATACTTCTACCTGTTTTTCTATCGGCACAACAATGAATATTCTTAAGCGTTCCCTAACATAGGGCGTCTCCTTGTAAACGTTCTCTCCCTTGTGATCACCAAGGCGCACAGGTAGGGAAGCCATTTATTATTCCATGCACGAAATTATATGCGTGCACGGAATAATAAATGGCTTCCCTACCTGTGCGCCTAATAGCTTCTTCCCTACTTTTTTGCTCGTTTTCCTTCCCTAAAAAAGCTTCAGGGAGAGAACTACACCTGTGGCATCCTTCACATCAAGATGAACAGAGCATTCATGTGTAAACCTGTTACGGACCAGGGAGCGGTGATTATGGATGGGTGCGCAGGAACTTATCGATCTGCTCTATCCCCAGTTCATCGATCTGGAACTCGGCGGCTCCAATGATCTCTTCGACCTGGCGCATGTGGCGTCCACCAACGATAGCACCAGTCACCGCTGGATTGCGCAGAACCCATGCTACCGCAACTTCACCGGGTGTACGATTATAGGGATAGCCGATATCGCTCAATAGAGTCGCCAGTTCTAGATTGCGGGACAGGTGCGGCTCAGTAAATTCTGGCGCGTTTTTACGCCAGTCATCATCAGGAAATTTCTCGACACGCTCCTTCGTCATTGCGCCCGTGAGCAGTCCCGAAGCCATTGGTGAATAGGCGATCACGCCAATATTCTGCTCCTGGCAGAAAGGCAAAATCTCCTTTTCCACATCTGGTTGAATCAATGAATATGGTGGCTGAAGCGAATCAACAGGTGCAATCTTCTGAGCACGGCGCAACTGTTCAACGTTAAAATTGGAGACACCGATAGCACGCACTTTGCCTTCCTGCTTCAATTGGGCCAATGTGCTCCATCCCTCTTCAATATCAGCGTCAGGATTGGGCCAGTGAATCTGGTACAGGTCGATCACATCAATACCGAGGCGCTTCAGGCTTGCTTCGACCTCATTACGAATAGAATCCGCCTTCAAATTATTAGTTACGTTGCCCTTCTCATCCCACTTTAGCGAACATTTTGTAAAGATATAAGGTTTCTCGCGCCCCTTAATCGCTTTACCCACAATCTCTTCCGAGTGGCCCATACCATAAATGGCGGCGGTATCGATCCAGTTAATGCCCAATTCTAGTGCACGTTTGATCGTTGCAATTGATTCCTGATCATCCTGAGATCCCCAACCGTTGGCCCACCCACCTCCACCAATCGCCCAGGTACCCAGACCAAGTGGAGTAATATGTAAATCGGAGTTTCCGAGTTGTCGTGTCTGCATATGTATGTTGTCTCCTTTGTTTGTAAGCTATCATGGTTATGCAGTCGTTTGTTGTTACACGAATTATACTACTGTTCCGTTCCAGAAGAGTTATTCCTTCCACACTCAAGCCGCTATAATCCAGCACACATCGTCGGGTGGGCGTCACATTTTCGCCGTGTGCAATCTCATCCCTTGATCAAACCAGGTGTAGGGGTGCAGTGAACGGAGTGAACAAGCCCGTGGCTCTCACCCGACCACGATGGGGCCGCACGGGCTTGTTCACTCCGTTCACTGTACCCTTACATCAGGTCCGCAAAAAAAATGATGCCCACTCCCTATATCGTCAACTGTGTTGACAATGGGTTTCCAATTCTGTTATATTACTATCATCAGCCAGTTTGTTAGTTGATGTACTTTTTTGTATCGTGTTTTTTATCAGAGGTGAGACTCCAGAAGGAACTGGCTGTTCTCGCTCTCCCAGGTGGATGTGTTCCCACCACTCAAGGAAGAAAGGTATACACAATTGCACCAAAGAAAATTCGTAAGTATCGGATTGGCTTGTCTGGTAGCTTTTTCCCTGCTCTTCTCTTTCTGGCTCGTGAACGCGCAGGAATCGCTGTCAGCCCGCGCGGCAAGCACTGGATTGAGCACCACAAAAGCAAGCACTAACCCCTACGGTGACCCCTATCTCGGCTCCATGTTTGATGGCAAAACCCTCAATGGCTGGACCTCCGCCAAAGCAGGGGAATGGGTCGTCAAAAATGGTGCCATCCATGGTACTGGCATCGCTAGAGGATGGATCTACTACAACAAGCAACAGGTCGGGAGTTTCCGTTGGATCTTCAACGTCAGGCAGATCGTAGGAAATCACTACCCCACCGTTCTCATCTGGGGTACTACCGCACCGATTCGCGATGCTCTCAGCGGCTTGCAATTTGGAGTACCCAATGGTAACCATTGGGACTACCGACCGGGGCATAACAATTATGGTAACAATCTGTTCCAGACGATAGCGCACAAACACATCAATGTCAACCAATGGGCACAATGCGAGATCGTGGGCAACCAGACAACCGGCGTGGCTCAAATGGCTTGCTGTCCCCTCAGCGCGGGTGCGACTACGTGCAAAGCGGTAGAGGTCCTCGTTTTCAAGGATAAAACCGCTGGTAGGGTAGGCCCGCTCGCCATCCAGGTTCACAACTCAGGCATCCAGGACGAATACAAGAGCCTCTATGTCGAATCCCCCGTAAAGATGAAGCCTGACCAATTCATCACAACCTGATAACGGACCAGGAACGTGTCCTTGTTGGAAGACGACAAACTGGATGATGTGATGATCTTCACTAATGTGGCCTGGATTCCACTGATGTAGCGGAATCCAGGCCACAGGAATTTCAGGTCTGCTACGGCGTGATACAATGGCAAACAGGTGCTTATATTTGCTTCCAACGTAACAGGGCTTTTCTTTCCCTCGGAGGACACAACATCATGCTCAACTCAGAAATCGTTCGTTCGCACTTCCCATCGCTCACCCCTGAGACGCTCTTCTTCGATAATCCTGGCGGCACTCAGGTGGCCCGAGGAAGTCATAGCACGCATGCAAGACTACTACCTGCACAACAATGCCAATCACGGCGGCTCGTTTCGCACCAGTCGCGCATCCGATGCAGTTGTATGGGAAGCACGACAGGCGATGGCCGATTTTCTGAATGCTGCACGACCCGAAGAGATCATCTTTGGGCAGAATATGACGAGCCTGACACTACACATCAGCCGCAGCCTTGCACGTACCCTCCATCCCGGCGATGAGATTGTAGTGACGCGCCTGGATCACGACGCCAATATCGCTCCCTGGTTGCTGATTGCTGAAGATCGCGGCTGCCAGGTACGTTGGGTTGATATTCACCCTGAAGACTGCACGCTCGATATGGAAGAGATGGAACGGCAGATTACGGAGCGCACAAAGATCGTCGCAGTCGGCTATGCCTCGAATGCGGTTGGCACGGTCAACGATGTACAGCGCATCGTGCAACTCGCTCATCGCGTTGGTGCACTATGCTTTATCGATGCCGTCCAGCACGCTCCCCATAAACCCATTGATGTGCAGGAACTGGACTGCGACCTCCTGGCCTGCTCAGCATACAAGTTCTTCGGTCCCCATACCGGCATCCTTTACGGAAAATATGAGTTGCTGAGATCGCCTAAAGGCATATAAAGTGCGCCCGGCAGGGAATTTGCCGCCCGATAAGTTTGAAACGGGCACACAGAGCTTCGAGTCTATCGCAGGCGTGCTCGGCGTAGTAGAATATCTGGCCGAACTGGGACAAAACATCTGGCAGCTGAATTTAGCAAGCACTACCAGCAGCGTTTTAGTGGACGAAGGCTGGCACTTAAACAGGCCATGGCTGCGATTGAAGCATATGAGGTTGACATCAGTAAAGCGCTGCTGGCAGGATTGCTTTCTGTGCCAGGACTCCACCTCTGGGGTATTGCTGATCCAGAACGCATACAGCAACGCGTCCCCACCTTTTCCTTTAGCTTGCAGGGTTGGCATCCACAAGCTGTTGCGGAAGCATTAGGTAAAGAGAACATCAACGTATGGGACGGTAATTTCTATGCACTGGCTGTACTGGAGCGCCTGGGATTGGAAGAGCAAGGGTGGCATTGTGCGTGTAGGGGCCGTTCACTATAATACTATAGATGAAGTTGATAAGCTGGTGCAGGCGCTACAAAGGATTGTACATACATGAAAGTTGACTTGAGGAGGATGACTCGCTTTGCTACTGAACGACAACTTGCAGCTATTTCATCCTACTTCGATCTTGGTTCAGTACTTTCGCAGCAACAAGTAGGTGGCAATGCCAACGAAAATTACCTGGTGACGACAGAAATGGGCGAGTTTATCTTTAAGCTCCTTCTGAATCATCCTCTGGAAGATTCTGCAACAGGAGATGGTTTATCTTACAGAGGTTAAAGGATTATGCCTATCCTGCAGCATACTACCTTTCATCTCCTCACGGCCCCTCATTCTATCAAGATGGAAACATACTTGCAGTTGTACAGAGAAAACAAGCAGGACACATTCCAGAAAGGTCTGCTGCAGTCAATCGAGAGTTTGGTTTTCATCTTGCCCGGTTGCATCTTCTCCCAACCGACGCACTCCCACACAAACGCAGTTGGATGAATGCAAATTATCTTCTAGAGGCACTGAATATTGCACAACAATCTGCCGATAATCAGGCAAATAGACCGCTTTCTGCAAGCATACGAGCAGGTACGCCATTTTCAGCCAGCACTCTACCACAGAGTATTATTCATGGCGATGCGACCCTCTACAACTGTTTATTCGTTGGCGATCAACTTTCCGCCTTACTTGATTGGGAGGAAGTGACAGTTGGTGCTTCCCTACTGGATCTTGCCATGAGCTACACTTATGTTCTGTTTCGTCAAAAGAGTTTTCCAGCCTCCACTATTGACAGGTTTCTTGGATGGCTATATGCAGATTCGACCTTTAATTCAAGGAGGAATAGGAGCAGCTTGAAGTAGCCGTTAAGTATGCAGGATTGATGGTTTCAACATATTTTTTACTGCAGTCCTTGCAAGATGCTTCTCTCGAAAAGTGCAAAAGATTTGTTGGAGTTTTATTGGCAATGTGGACTCTGACTACATGGACAATGCAGTATTGTATGGGAAAGAGGTCAAGTCAGTTGATAGTAAAGTAGTACACGGCAAGAGCAAGCGGTGTAGTAGACGGCTGAAATCATCCAGAGCATGACGGTTTCCACCAAATGTATTAAAATCGTCTCTATGAATGCAATATTCCTGTATTAAAGCGCATCCGGGCTTATTCCACTCTCGTTGCATTGCGCCCCTACTTGCTTATGTATTGGGTGCGATGATAGCATGTACGAACAGAAGCATCGCTAATGACTACGGGTACAATGGACGAAGCTGGAGCAGGCTGCCAGATGCGTTACTAACGCAATACATTCTATGAGCCAAGCGCCTCTAACAAAAGATCGCCCTCTTCAGGTGAGATGCGGCCCTCGGCAATCATACGCAAAATGGCCTCGCGTTCCTGGTCGAGATTTGCCGCTTTCCCCGACGCTTCATCTGTGGGAAGAGAATGCTCACCTGCTTTCGTTCTGTATCGGCGTTTCTCCATTTATAGATCGACGATGCTTCATCGAGCATCAGCTGGTCGCATGCGAACATTGCGGATGCAGTCGAAGATGATGTTGCCGTTTCACCTGGTATTGGAGGAACTGGCGGTGTTCCTGGGCGTGGTGTTGGAGGAGCAGGCGGGGTAGCTGGGCGTGGTGGCGTAGGCGGCACTGGGGGCACATTGATATGGATATTTTTCAACGCCTGCTCCACAGCTTCCAACGCTCCCTGGACACCTTCGGCAGCAGCTTCACGCGCCTGCTCTACAATGGCATCGATACGATCAGGACCCATCTTCCACTCACGCTCGTTGATGCGCACATTGAAGTAGGGATTCTGTTCTCCTGCCCATTTCCCTTCACGCTTCGCACGTTGTCTCTCCTGTTCGGCACTGATGACGCTGCTCCTCAGCTTCACGCTTCGCACGTTGTCTCTCCTGTTCTGCACGACGACGCTGCTCCTCGGCCTCACGTTGGGCACGGTGAGCCTGTTCTTTTGCTGCCGCAATATTACTGGCAATATCAGAACCAATTGATGCAGTAGCTTCGGAAACAGCCGCTGTAATATCACGCCCAAGATTCGTCTCCATTTCACGGCCAAAATCCTCATCCAACGGCCCCAGTCACGTCCAAATTGTGCCCCAATTGCTCCCAAAATTGCTCCAGTTGCCAGCATTTCCGCTCTTGCTACTGCTGCTACGTGGACTCTCGCTACTCTGCAATTCGAGATCACCACCCACGTTTAATTCGAGCTGGCGCAGCGCCCTCTCCATAAACCAGATTGACAAAATTGCCTGCAAAGTTGGAGACGATCGCATGTCCCTTCACATCGCCACCTACACGTGCACGAATAGTCAGATTGGCATTCTCTGGCAACACAATACGTGCATCACCACCGACGCTGGCATGTACCTCGCTATCCGCCGGAAAAACAGCCTGTAGATAGCAGGTCAGAACCAACATTCCCTATGTTGACGCTTCCACCAATACCTCTTAAATGAGCATCGGAACCAATATTGCCCACACGCAGATTGCCTGCAATACCTAATAGCGTTGCATCGCTACCCACCTGGCTCAGCGAAACTTCACCCTGCACATCACGCAACTCACAATCATTACCTACATTGCCGATCTGCAAACGTGTTGCACCAAGTATCTTCAGGTCGCTACCAACGTTACTGATCTTTCCCTCCCCATTCGCGCTCTCCTGGACCAGGCAATCGCTTCCCACATTCCCTACCTCGAAACGTGAGGCACCACTTATGGCAAGGTCGCCACCGACACTTCCCAACAACACTTCAGCATTGCCATCACCCTGTACCTGGCAATCTCCACCAATCGTACCAGCATGCAATAGTAGCGATACCACTTTTCCCATAAAGATCGCCTTGCACCCGTTTTACGATGATCTCATCAATATCAATCAGCACGAGATCTCCATCAATACGCTCGATATCGACACGCTCAACCTCTGTAAACGAGGCATCATCACCAATGCGGCCTCGAATATGCACAGAAGATGCTTGCTTCACAGAAAGGCCACCACCAATATCAGTCAATTCCAGCTCATCGCCAACTGAGGTTATAGCGGCATCACCAGCCGATCTTTGTGACAGCTACATCGCCACTGATTGTCTTTATAGAAACATCGCCGCCGATTCCGTCTACTTCAACCTGGCGTACATTTTCGATCACCACACCACCATTAATATTCTTTGCTTCGATAACTGTCTCGATCGGAACCATTAACTCAATGTATCGTTACAATTTCTGATGGTGAGCGTATCATCCTCTGGTTGTAACTGATCGATACGGCCATCGGTCGTTACCTGAATCGTCTGTTGCTCCCATCCATGAACGAATAGATCGCCACGAATATCGAACATTACGATTCTCTGGGCCGTGCCAGCAGGAAATGTTTGTTGCATTGCTTTCTCCTTATTTTTGATGTGGTGAACCATACGGGTTTTTGGTCAATGGGCCACACGGGCTTGTAAACGGCGCCCCTACATTTAATGTTGCATTATTCAACAAAAATCTCTAAACGTTCGCCTCTGTCCAGGTCTTGCAGATCGAGAAGACGACCAGCCGCGCGGCTATCGATAGTCCGCAACAGATCCTCCAACGCGCTATTGCCAAGTTGAGGCAAGAGTTGTGTCCCCAGATGCAAGCTTGCTCGTATGAGGCTGACTGGCAGACGTTGCAGCTAGATTGGCTTTCTGCACTCTGGGATTTAAAGAAGTCATACGCACGCGTATGATGCGATCTCGACTATGCTCATCAGGACGCTCGCCATCTGTCTCCAACGCATCCAATAATTGTGCCGCCTGTAGAGCAGTAACCTGTCCCTCTTCGATCAGATGCAAGATACGAGCACGCTCATCCTTCGATGCTGCCATTGTTTTAGCCTTTCAACATACGCATCGCCTCTTCGACGCTGATCTGCTTATCAGCAAGCTGATCGAGAATTGCGCGTCGATCCAGGTGTCCATTGTTCTCAGGTACACCACCCAGCGCGGTTACAATCTCATCCAGGCGACTACGGGCTGTGTTATAGGCAACATTCATCTCCGCCGCCAATCGCTGCACATTGCCTCGATGCTTGACAAGCAATTCTACAAAATCGAGTTGCTCACGCGTCAGGCGACCAATCCACCCCAGGCTGAAACGTCCCTCAATGACAATGCCACTCTCAGGACATTCCAGCCGTGTCGCGATCATTTCGCCACCACTTACCGGATCACGCGTTATCAATGGGTACATTCTTTTATTGCTCTCCTTCATACCATCTTGACAATATTCATCTATCTCACTGGCACTTCTTACTAAATCTATGACAATAATAACATATAAAAACAAATATTGTCAATGATTTTGGCAAATTATATTAATCCTTTGCAATAATTTAACAATTAGCTCTGATTACTCTACCATTGGCATAACTATTTAACATGTGTCATTTTTGAGGAAATCCGCTTATTTGTTGGAGCCGATGCGTTTACGGCACCCAGATGACAAGAGAAGTTCAAAAACAAACTGAACAAAGAATGACCAAAAATATATACAAAAACCCTTCAAATAAGCTACTATATAAAGAGGAAAAAGGATTTTCCAGCCCAACAGGAAATTGAAAACTCTAAGGAGGGAGTTATGTTCTTTCCCAGAAGCCATCCACCTGATCGCAGCCCGACCTCATTTACACCTCAATAGCGTGTCTGGCAGTACATTGTAGTGCTCTGTCAAAACATTACCGAACATCTCATGCCCATTCTATAAGGATGAAGTGATACATACTTCTGAGCATGTATATGTCTTCTCATTTTGGCGGTAAAACGATCTACCATACGGGTACATTCAAAGGAGACAAAGAATTGGCAACTATCACATCTCGACGTGAGCTGCTGAAACAGGCACGCAACTTACTAGTAGCTCTGCCATTGGGTACGGCTATCGGTTTTTTACCAGAAAAGGCATCTCAGGCTCTTGCTGCGGCCCAATATAACTACGCAGCAGCATTACAGATGTCGATCTACTTCTACGATGCACAAAAGTCAGGCCCAGGAGTCGGCAGTGGACTCCTCGATTGGCGCGGCGATAGCGAATTACAAGATGCAGCTGTGCCACTTCAACCAATGAATAGTTCCAACATTGGAACAAATATGTCAGCAGCATTCATCTCAGCCAATCGTCAATGGCTCGATCCAACCGGAAAGGGAACGATTGATGTAAGCGGCGGCTTTCACGATGCTGGCGATCATGTTAAGTTCGGTCTGCCCCAGGGATACGCGATCTCTACCCTCGGCTGGGGTTTCTACGAATTTCACGATGCCTTTGTGAGTGCTGGACAAGACACGCATATGCTGGCGATTCTACGCTGGGGCTGCGATTACCTTTTACGCTCAACCTTCCGCGATAATACTGGCAACGTC